>NZ_JACWMY010000010.1 GCF_014773265.1 Mucilaginibacter pankratovii
AAAATAAAACTATACAAATATGGGAAAATCTAAGTGGTTTTGCCCAAAGGCGAAGCCCCGTCTGAATGACATTCTGAAAATAACTTTCCAAATTCCCTTAAGTTAACGGCTATGGTGACAACACCAACAAAGGCAAGAATCCATTACCGAAGCTTAATAAATTATATCAAGGTATCTGTTACGTTGGTATCGGTAGGCTGCGCTTCATCGCCCGGTGGCTTGGTGTTTTTACTGGCGGTTTCCGCCACTACGTTATCCATCTTTATATGAATATCCTGCTGCGGGAACGGTATCTCTATGCCTTCTTTAGCGAAAGTAGTGTAAATATCCGACAGGATGCGGCTCTTTAACGAAAGCCAGGTATTGATATCTGCCGCCCAGAACAATAGCCTGAAATCTACCGAGCTTTGATTAAGATTATGCACAAACACCAGCGGGGCAGGATCTTCCATAATATCGGTGTGGTTACAAAGCAGGTTGGTGAGCAGTGTTTTTACCTTTTCAATATCCGAACCGTAAGCTACGCCGATAATGAGTTCTATACGGCGGTTGCTGTTGCTTAGTGTCCAGTTAATTACGTGGTGAGCTATCAGGTCGCCATTGGGGATGATCACTTCTGCGCCGTCGGCGGTCGCAATTTTGCTGCTGCGGATACCGATCTCCATTATGGTGCCACTGCGGCCGTCTACCTCAATAATATCGCCTATCTGTATCGGTTTCTCAAAAGCCAGTATCAAGCCCGATACCAGGTTGTTCACAATATTCTGCAAGCCAAAACCGATACCTATGCCAAAGGCACTGATGATAATAGTGATCTTATCCAGCGGGAAGCCCGAAGCCGTAACTGCTAATAAAAAGCCAACGGCAAACACCGCGAGCTTAATGAGCAGGGTAGAGGTGCGGTTTTTCTTTTTCAGCACATCGATATCCGTGCCGCTTTTACCGGCAACATCGTACAGGTAGCTGATGATCTTGGCCGCTACGGACGACAGCCATATCACGGCGATGAATATGATAATGCTCTGGAATGTGAACTGCGTATTGGTACCACCAAGACTGCGGCTTTCGGTGAGGAATTTTTGAATGTAATCAAAAACGGCGTCCTCAACGCTCAGGTTTTGGGTGAGCATGATAAGCCAGAGCAAACTGGCCAGCACCGTTAAAATACTGCGGAATTTTGTTTGCAGCATTTTAAAATCAATGAAGGAGCTGAGGTTGTTGCTGTTCTTGTTGGCTTCCAGCTGCATAAAAAGGCTTTGCATAATAATCTGCACCAGGTAGTACATGCCCAGCGCCAGCCATAGATTATACACGGCCGTAACACCAATGATTTTTGATAGCGTTACCCGCCCGAAAATATTACAAAGAGCGGAAATCACTAACAGGATGATGAAGATGCGCAGGATGGTTTTGGTATGCGGCAGGTAATCGTCAGGCGCGCTTTTTACTATCCTGTAAAAACGAACAGTGATAAAGGTGGTAGCCAATGCCAGCAATAATACAATAACCCTATCAGTATTGCTTACCTCTACAAATAGATTACTGAAGCTATAAACACATGTAAGGCAGAATAATAGTGCGAGATACTTAAATAGCTGTTGCGGACAGGTTTTCCTCACCAGGTACAAAATAGAAGCAATGAGCACCGTGAAAAAGATCTCCAGCACCACCACCGGCGGATGGTCGTAAAAGTTGGGCACAATGGCGAAGGCAACGATCATGGCCGATACTACCGGGTAGAACGACACGTATTTAGCATGGCTGAAAACCGTGTGCGGCGATTCTTTTATCCGCAGCAGCTTGCGCCGGTTGGAATAGATCCAGGTGTAAAAAAGTATCAGCACCAATACGCCTGCAAAGTGAATAAGCGGATCTCGGGCGGCGAAAAAAGTTAACAGCCGCGTATTCATGTTAACCGTTTTACTGAGTGCCGTTTTAAAGGTGCTCTCCGTATTGGCATCCATCTCCCAAATGCTGTTGTTCTCGTCAGACAGGGCGGAGATGCTAAACTCGCGGATCTTCAGGTCTATCTGGTCGCGCAGGTCAATCAGCGCAATGTATACCGATGTGGCCCTGTTTTGCAGCGAGCCAATTTTAAGTAACAGCTTTTTGTTGTTGCTATCCAGCCTTTTGTATTTGCTATCGATAGCTATTTTTTGAATGAGGAAAGATGTTGCGAGGGCGCTATCTGCGGGCACCATTTTAAGCGAAGAATCTTTGCCCATTGCCGAAAGCTCGTTTTGGTTTTGAACGAGTTTGGAGTTGATGACAGCAAGGCGTTCCTGCCATATATCAAGCTGATCATCGCTGCGGGTAAGGATATCGCGGATGGCATAAAGGTAGCGCAGGGTACTGCTGCGGTCGTTATCAATCAGGGTTTTGATCATTCCCACACGTTTTTCAAAAGATGGCAGCTTAGCGCTAATGTCCACCGTATCGATATTACGCGAGAGGCTGGTTTTTATCTGGTTGAAGGACGAGGTGTAATATTCTATCTTTTGCAGCAGGCCGTTGATGGAGGTATCGGATTTTTTAAGGCTCCGCATCATCGAATCGCGCCTGAGGATGGTTTGCCTCAGCGAATCGCGCACGCTTAGCTTTTTACCCTTTTTTGCGGTTTGGCCAAAGCTATCCGCTGTAAATAATACTAATATGAACAGGAGAGGAACAGCTATTTTCAGTACTTTCATTAACAATTTCGGATTTCGGATGTTCGATTTCGGATTTATCTTCTTAAATCAGGAAACTCTCAATAGCCAGTCTGTACGAGTGCATTCCGAACCCGGCTATAACTCCTTTGCAATTGCTTGCCAGCATAGAGGTATGCCTGAATTCCTCGCGCTTGTAAACGTTGGAGATATGCACTTCTATCACCGGCGTATTAATAGCCGCAATGGCATCGGCAATGGCAATAGAGGTATGGGTATAGGCACCGGCGTTTATCACAATACCATCGTAGCTAAAGCCAACTTCGTGCAGCTTGTTTATTAATTCACCCTCAACATTACTTTGGTAATAACTAATGCTGATGTTTGTAAAATGCTTTTGCAACTCGGTTAAATAGTCCTCAAAGCTGGCGCTGCCGTAAATAGATTTTTCGCGAACGCCGAGCAGGTTTAAATTTGGGCCGTTTATAATTTGTATATTCATTTGTTTCAAACTTAGGTATAAATCATCAAAACTAAAATCTATTGAACTGGGCTGCGGCAATAAAAGGATTTAAAGCTTACCTGAAACTGGAAAGGAGTTTGGCCGGTAATTCTATCGAGGCTTATAGCAGAGATTTAGATAAACTATATCAATATGCTGATTCACAATTAAATAAAAAATCACCTAAAGATTTTTCTTTACACGATTTGCGCCGGTTTATTGCCTGGGTGAACGAATTAGGTATGATCCCCTCCACTCAATCGCGCATTATTTCGGGCATCAAGGCATTTTATAAATTCCTGCTGATGGAGGATTATATTGCTGCTGATCCCTCTGAATTGCTGGAGACACCCAAGATCCAACGCAAGCTGCCCGATACCCTGAGCGTGGATGAAATCAACCTGCTCATCGGCGCTATCGACCTCTCCAAACCCGAAGGCACCCGCAACAAAGCCATGCTGGAGGTACTCTATGGCTGTGGTCTCCGCGTATCCGAATTAACCGAACTGAAAATCTCCAACCTCTATACCGAAATTGAATTTATAAAAGTTACAGGCAAAGGCAGCAAGGAACGTTTGGTACCTATTGGCGGCGAGGCCATCCGCGCACTAAAAATTTGGATAGAGTTTGTGCGGGTGCATATCCCCATTAAAAAAGGCGAGGAAGACCTGGTTTTTCTTAACCGCCGGGGCAGCAGGCTAAGCCGCGTTTATGTGTTTTTAATGATCAAAGATCTGGCGGCGACCGTCGGTTTAAAAAAGAAGATCAGTCCGCACACTTTTCGCCATTCTTTTGCTACTCACCTGGTAGAAGGCGGTGCAGATCTGCGCGCCGTGCAGGAAATGCTTGGGCATGAGAGCATCACCACAACAGAGATCTATACGCATTTGGATAGGGAGTATCTGAAAAGTACGATAATCGGGTTTCATCCGCGTAACTGAACCGTTGATCGCCACCGTGTCATTGCGAGGCACGAAGCAATCTCATAGGGACATTCGGATATGCAATTCGGCTCAGTGCGTCCGCTCGTCCTATGAGGTTGCCGCGCTTCGCCCGCAATGACATTTTTAAATTTTAAATGCCTTTATCATCCTATCCCTGCCGCTCATATCCTTCCGTAACTCAATATTAATAAAACCCTTATCGCTTAATAGTTCAACTGTTTCTTTACCAAAGGCTTCGTTTATCTCGAAGAAAAGCAAGCCGCCTGGTACCAGATGTTCAACAGCAAAATTGGTGATGGCTTTGTAAAACAGCAGCGGTTCCTGCTCGGGTACAAACAAGGCCGAGTGTGGTTCAAAATCGGTTACGTTGGTGTGCATCAGGGTTTTATCGTGCAGGGTAACGTAGGGGGGATTGCTAATAATTAGTGAGTAGTGAGTGGTGAGTAGTGAGTGGTTTAAGATGTCGTCCTGTACAAAATCCACTTCCACCCCGTTTATCACGGCGTTTTGCCTCGCCGTTTGCAAAGCTTCGGCAGAAATATCCAGCGCTGTAACGTCAGCACCGGGCAAATTCTTTTTTAGGCTGATGGCGATGCAACCGCTGCCAGTGCCAATATCCAAAATTGATAGCGGCTTTCTGCTTTCAGCTTTCAGCTTTACGCTTTCCAACGCCCATTCCACCAATTCCTCCGTTTCTGGCCGGGGTATCAATACAGCCGGGTTCACCAAAAATGTTAACCCGTAAAATTCGGTACTGCCCAAAATGTACTGTACGGGTTTGCCGGTTTTTAACTCTTCGAGGATGTTGCCGAGTTTTCCTACTGCTTCCGCCGGGGCATCATCTTCGGGAAAGGCTTTTATTTTTGCTCTTGATAGATCCGTTATTTCGCTGAGCACCATTAGGGTTATCGCTTCGGTTTCCTGCGCGCCGTAAAGCCCATCAAGTACCTGGTGAAAATTGAGGAACACATCCTTAATAGTTTTCATGCAACAAAGTAACATAAAACCTACTTTTGTACCATGCCGCAACACCAAATATATATGCACCGCTGCCTGGAGCTTGCCGCTTTGGGCGCGGGCCATGTAAGCCCGAACCCGATGGTAGGCGCGGTAATTGTGCACAACGACAAAATAATAGGCGAGGGGTACCATCAAAAATATGGTGAAGCCCATGCGGAAGTGAACGCGGTTAATATGGTGATAAACAAGTATGATAACTCTGCAGAGCTGTTTGAAAACGCCATTATTTACGTATCGCTCGAGCCCTGCGCGCATTATGGCAAAACGCCGCCCTGTGCCGATCTCATCATCAAACACCATATCCCGAGAGTAGTTGTGGGCACCCGCGATCCCTTCCCGCAGGTGGATGGTAAAGGGATAGAAAAGCTGATAGCCGTTGGGGTAGACGTAACCGTCGGCGTGATGGAAGAGGAATGCCGATGGCTGAACCGCCGTTTTTTTACCCGCGTGCAAAAGCACCGGCCCTATATCATCCTGAAATGGGCGCAAACTGTTGATGGCTTTTTTGCGCCGGCAGATGGCAGCCAGCATTGGATAACCGGCCCCGACGCGCGCAAACTAGTGCACCAGTGGCGTGCCGAAGAAGATGCCATTTTGGTAGGCAAGAATACTGTGCTGGCCGATAACCCGCAACTGAATACGCGCTACGCCGAAGGCAGATCGCCGAAGCGCGTGGTGATTGACAGGAGGCTGGAATTGTCACCTGATCTTAACATCTTCGACCAGGCGGTTGAAACTTTGATTTTTAACGAAATTAAAACCGATATTGACGGAAAAATAAAATACATCGCCCTGGAAGATTTCGACAGGTATGTGCCGCAGTACATGATGTACCAGTTGTATTTGCAGGATATCCAGTCGGTTATTATAGAGGGCGGTGCCCGTACCCTAAACTCATTTATAAAAGATGGATTGTGGGACGAAGCACGTATTTTTACCGGGGCGGATGTTTTAACCAATGGCATACCCGCACCAAAAATAATCGGTCAGAACGGCGGGCAATACCCTGTAGGTGGCGACCAATTACAAGTGTTTTATAATAAGCCTAAAAGCTAATGTTATACGTTTTCCTGAGTGTGTGCTGCAGTGTTATCGTGTCGGTTTTATTAAAACTGGCAAGGCGCTACAGTATTGATATTTCGCAAGCCATCACCTGGAATTACCCGGTGGCTATTTTGCTCACCTGGTTCTTTTTTAGGCCCAAATTAGATCTTACCGCGCTACAGACCGGCCCCGTACCCATCTATATCGCGGTAGGTATTTTACTTCCGGTAATATTTATGATCATGGCTTCATCAGTAAGGGTGGCAGGCATTGTGCGTACCGATATCGCGCAGCGCCTATCGCTATTGATCCCGCTGGTGGCAGCGTTCTGGCTTTTTAAGGAGCCATTAACGTCCATGAAAATTATAGGTATCTTCATCGGTTTCGCGGCTATACTGTGCTCTATCCCCTGGCAAAAGCAAACGGCAAACCGTAAGGTGCTTAGTAACGCATGGTTTTACCTGCTTATTGTTTTCTTTGGTTTTGGGGCGATAGATATCCTGTTTAAGCAGGTCGCCGCTCATAAAGAAGTTGCCTATACTACCTCGCTATTCGTTATTTTTATCCTGGCATTTATTATCGCACTGATAGCGTTGATCTTCCGGGTAGTAACCAAGGGGGCGCGCATTTCCTGGCCGCATGTAATGTTCGGGTGGATCATCGGGGTGGCCAATTTTGGCAATATCCTGTTTTATCTCAAGGCGCACCAGCAATTATCGGCAAGTCCTTCGTCCGTATTCTCCGCTATGAATATCGGCGTTATTACAGCCGGTGCCGTAGTTGGCCTGGTGGTGTTTAAAGAGCGCCTGAGCCTACTTAATAAAATTGGCATCGCTTTAGCGCTAACTGCTATAATTGTTATTACCCTTTCGCAAAATTAAATGCTTTTCGACGATACGTACAAAACCATTGCCCAACCAGCGGAGGGCATCTTTCGCGACCGTGGCAGTAAATTCCTGGGCTACGCTTATCCCATCGGTTCGGATGCTGATATTAAATCCATCGTAGCCAAACTAAAGGCCGAACACCCAAAAGCCAACCATCATTGCTGGGCGATACGCCTTGGTATAGATCGCTCCGTCTTCCGTGTGAACGATGATGGCGAACCCTCCGGCACTGCGGGCAGGCCAATATTGAATACACTGCTATCCAAAAATATCACCAATGTACTGGTAGTAGTAGTGCGCTATTTTGGCGGCACACTGTTAGGCGTTCCCGGCTTGATAAACGCCTATAAACTCACTACCGAAGCCGCATTGGAACAAGCCGAGATTATTAATAAAACCGTAAACGATATTTATACCATCACCTTCGAGTATCCGCAGATGAACGATGTGATGCGCATCATTAAAGAAGAGCAATTACAGGTATTGGAACAAACATCAGAACTAAATTGCAATATCAAATTCTCCATCCGCAAAACTCAGGTAGAGCAGGTGATGAGCAAACTAAATAAACAAACAGGAGTGAAGGTGGTTTATAATTACAGCGGCTAATACACGATTTAGGGACTTTAGGATTCACAAGATTGATTTGCTATTTTGTTCCGGGGGCGATCAAAACTCTTTGCCACTTCATTACCGCCGGTTTCAACCGACGGAGGGTAACGCCCTAAAACGTTTCTAAATTGCGCTTTTAAGACGCTATTACTCGGCAATTTTGCCTAATTTGCCTCCATATGCAATCTTTTGAAATAGATAAATCGGACCTGCTGCGCATTAAAACCGCGCTTGAAGGGGATGATGCTGGTTTAGAGGTGGTTCTGCAGGAGTACCACGCCTCTGAAATAGCTATCCTGTTTGAAAAGTTGCCGCAGGAGGCCAAGGAGCGCATCATAAATTTGCTGCCTGCTGATATCGCTTCGGAAGTTCTTTCCGAAATGACCGAAGAATCGCACCCGGAGGACCTGTTGCTGAACATGCATCCCGACAAACGGTCGGACATTGTAGAGGAGCTGGATTATGACGATGCTACGGATATTATTTCGCAGCTGGAAGAGCATGAACAGCACGAAATTCTACAGGATATCGACCAGGAAGATGCCCACAACATCCGCGCGCTTTTAAAGTACGACGAAGATACGGCGGGCGGTTTGATGAACTCCGAGATCATCAAGGTGAATATCAACCTCGATAAAAAAGAAGCGCTTGACGAGATCATCCGCCAATCGGAAGAGATGGAGGAGTTTTACACCATTTACGTGGTGGATGATGACGATATATTGCAGGGGATCCTGTCTATCAAATCTATCATCAAAGCCCGCCACGATGCGCGTGTACGCGACCTGGTAGTGCGCGATTTTGTTTACGTTAAGGCCGATCTCGACCAGGAGGATGTTGCCGGCCTGATCTCGCAATATAACCTCACTACCATTCCCGTGGTGGACGATAATATGAAACTACTGGGCCGCGTTACGGTTGATGACATCATCGACGTAATGGAGCAGGAGAGCACCGAGGATATCTTGAAGATCTCCGGTGTATCTGAAGATGAGGAGTTGAGCGGTAACTGGAAGGAAGCCGTAAAAAGCCGCCTGCCCTGGCTGGTGATCAACCTGGGTACGGCATACCTTGCCGCATCCATCATCAGGCATTTTGATAGCACAGTATCGCAATTACCGCAGATAGCCGCTTACATGACCATTATTGCGGGTATGGGCGGTAACGCCGCCACGCAATCCTTAGCGGTTACCGTTCGCAGGATCTCGCTGAGCGACCTGAGCGATGCCCAGGCATACAATACCGTATTAAAAGAATTTTTGGTTGGGCTGTTAAACGGCGCTGCTAATGGCCTCATTGTTTTTGCTATCGCGATGTTTTACGATGCGGACCCTTTATTGGGGCTGGTATTATTCCTGGCCATGACCGGTAATTTGGTGATAGCCGGTTTAACGGGTGCATCCATCCCGCTGGTGCTAAAAAGGGTGGGGATAGACCCTGCCGTGGCATCATCCATCATTATCACAACCTTTACTGACTGCGCCGGTTTTTTACTGCCGCTGTGGCTGGCAAGTAAGTTTTTACTGCATAGTTAAAGCAAAATAAATTTTATTATAAATTTGCCCCATCAAAATACCTACATAGAGATGACTGAAGTACGATACAACTGGACACACGACGAAATAGCCGAAATATACAACTCACCCTTGCTCGACCTGGTTTACCGGGCGGCAAGCATTCACCGTGAAAACAAGGATTACTCCGAGGTGCAGATCAGCTCGCTGATCTCGATAAAAACCGGTGGCTGCCCCGAGGATTGCGCTTATTGCCCACAAGCCGCACGTTATAATACGGGTGTGGATGTACACGCCATTATGCCAAAGGAAGAAGTTTTGGCCGCAGCTCAGAAAGCAAAGAACGGTGGCGCGAGTCGCCTTTGCATGGGCGCTGCCTGGCGCGAAGTGCGCGATAACCGCGATTTCGACAAGGTGATAGATATGGTGAAGGCCGTAAACTCGCTGGATATGGAGGTTTGCTGCACGCTGGGAATGCTTACCGAATCGCAGGCGCAACGATTAGCCGACGCAGGTCTGTATGCCTATAACCACAATTTAGATACCTCTGAAGACGACTATAAGCGGATTATCACCACCCGTACCTACGATGATCGCCTGCAAACATTAGAGCATGTGCGTAAAGCGAAGATCTCGGTATGCAGCGGTGGCATCATCGGCCTGGGCGAAACCGTTGCCGACAGGATCTCGATGCTGAAAACGCTATCGAATATGCCAAAGCACCCCGAATCGGTGCCTATCAACGCGCTGGTGCCGGTAAAAGGTACGCCTTTGGCAGATCAGCCCCGCGTTTCTGTTTGGGATATGGTAAGGATGATAGCAACAGCCCGCATCGTGATGCCGAAAACCGTGGTAAGGCTTTCAGCAGGCCGTACTGAGATGAGCACTTTAGAACAGGCATTCTGCTTTATGGCAGGCGCAAATTCCATCTTTGCCGGTGAGAAATTGTTAACTACGCCAAACCCATCTTTTGATGAAGATATGGCGATGTTTGAATTGCTGGGTTTAACGCCCCGCAAAGCATTCAAAAACGGCCGGCCTAATGTTTCTAAAGAAATAAGGGAAATGAGCATTAATGAGGTGATATAAGCTAGATTCCCTGCAAGCTATTTTGTTTACAGAAGGCGATATTGTAGAGTTAAGCGAAAAGGGCGAAGAGGCATCGGAGTAAAACACCCTGATCATGTTGAACTTGTTTCAACACCCCATCATAAAGTAGCCAGTTTGCCAAACCGTTTTGCATGGCTGCATACTTTGCAAGTGGGGACGTTAAGCTCAATTTTCCTTGCCTCGTGATACCCTTTGTTTTAATTCCTTTATGTAAATTGCTGCATTGTAATTTACCATGAGCCTATTCAGATCATTCACTCTCCTTTTATTGCTGTTTAGTTTCAACCGCGCATCAGCCCAAAACAACATCATTGTCCTCCAAACCGATTTCGGCTTAAAAGACGGGGCGGTTTCGGCCATGAAGGGCGTAGCTATGGGCGTTTCGCCCGGCTTAAAGATCTTCGATCTTACGCACGAGATCCCCAATTACAACATCTGGGAAGCATCGTATCGCCTGTATCAAACCATCAATTATTATCCAAAAGGCACGGTGTTCGTATCGGTGGTAGACCCGGGCGTGGGTACATCGCGCAAATCCATTGTGCTAAAGACAAAAACCGGGCAGTTCATTGTAACGCCCGATAACGGTACGCTCACCCACGTTGCCGAGGCCTTTGGCATTGCCGAAGTGCGGGAAATAGATGAGGCTGTTAACCGCCGCAAAGAATCAGGAAAATCATACACCTTCCATGGCCGCGATGTTTACGTTTATACGGCAGCACGACTGGCCTCAAAGGTAATCACCTATCAGCAGGTAGGTAAGCTATTGCCTAAACAGGTAGTGATGATCCCATACCAGCGCTCTACTTTTATGAATGGTGTGTTAAAAGGCACCATAGATGTACACGACGTACAATACGGCAACATCTGGACGGATATAAACGATGACCTGGTGGCTAAGCTTAACCCCAAATTCGGCGATATACTGCATTTTAAGATCTTCAATAAAGGCAAACAGGTTTACGGAGGAGAGGCACCCTACAGCCGTACCTTTGGCGATGTACCCGAAGGCAAACCATTGGCTTACCTTAATAGCCTGCTGCAATTATCCTTCGCACTAAACATGGGCAGCTTTGCCGATACCTATAAAATTGGCAGCGGCAGCGATTGGAGCGTGGAAGTGTATAAGAAATAGCCCAAGAGTTAGTAAGGAGTATGAAGCCGCCCGCAAGAGCGGCTTTTTTTTGTCGAAAAATCAGTGGCATCAAATAAATCGGTGTAATCATCCCAAAATCGGTGTAATCCAATAAATAATTTATTAACAATAAGGTAATACAATGTGCATAAATATCTGAAACATAAGCACCAACTTTGAACGTATAATTAATTATTACTTAACTAATACTCACTTACCTACAAAACACTTATGAATTATTTCTCTAAATTAAAATTGCCGCTACTCTCAATTGCGGTTGTTGGTTTGTTGTCAGCTGGCTGCCAAAAGTCGGAAAACCTAAAAGCGGATGTTCCGGCGGTAGAAACCGTGGGCACACTGAAAACAGACGCTGTAACGCTCACCCAGGGTTTTGAAGTTGGCGCAACCAGCCCTAAAACGGCTTATGATGTATCGCCAACCGGCTCATCAAGCGGCGACAATGTTACGCTCTCGGGCAATTCGTGGAATTTGTACGATGCCTTAATTGGTAATCTTGCCGCTGATAAGAAGGCGGGTTCATGGTCGGCAAGGATCCGCAACACTGGTAAAATTACCATGCTGTACAATTTAACAACCGGCATCAGCAGTGTTACCGTTAAACACGCTACTTACGGTACCGATGGCAACAGCACCTGGGGCCTGTTTTACTCTACAAACAGCGGCAGCAGCTGGACACAGGCCGGCAGTAACGTTACCACCGGCACAACACTTGTAACCCAAACGTTCACCTTTGCAGTTAGTGGTACGGTGCGTTTAGAGATCCGCAAACTAAGCGGCGGTGCCGACCGTATCAATATCGACGATATCACCGTGAATGATAACGCGGGCGGCGGCGGCGGTACGGTACTTACAGGCAAGAAATTCCTGTTTGATGCCAGTCACCTGGAAAATGCGGGCAGCGCCGATTGGCAGATAGATGCCGACGGTACCGAGAATGTGCCGATGTACACCGGTGGTACTACCGTTGAAACTAAAGCACAACGCTATCCAACACCATCATATACTGGCATCACTTCAACTACAGCAGAAAACTACTGGAAAGGCGCAATGTCTGCCTGGGCGGTTGAATTGGTTAAAAAAGGTGAGCTGGTAGAAACCCTGCCTGTTGGTACGGCACTTACTTACGGTAACGGCTCAAACCCACAGGATCTGAGCAACTATGATGTGTATGTGGTGATAGAGCCAAACCGTTTATTCACCGCGGCAGAAAAAACAGCTATCATGACCTTCGTATCAAACGGCGGCGGCCTGGTTATGGTTGCAGATCATACAGCTGCTACTACCGGAGGTACCGATGCTAATGGCTACAACCCGTCTGACCGTGATGGCGATGGCTACGATTCGCCACGTGTTTGGAACGATCTGATGACAAATAATGGCATCAACAACAACAATCCTTTCGGTTTTACTGTAAACTATGTTGATATCAGCGAAGGGCCGTCAACCAACGTGTACACCGGTGCTAACGCCAACGCGGCCATTGTACTGAATGGTGCCGCAGGCACCGCATCTAAACTGGCATTTTACAATGGGGCAACAGCAAACCTTACTCCGGCTACCAATGCAACGGTACAGGGTTTGTTTTGGAGAAACAGCGCCACTAACGGTGGTACCGCCAATGCAATGGCGTTATTAGCCACTTATGGCACAGGCAGAGTTTTCTTTATAGGTGATAGCTCACCATCTGACGATGGAACCGGCGATACCGGCGACAACCTGTTCAACGGCTGGAGCGGCGATGTACCATCAGGCTATACTTCGCACCCCGCGCTGCATTTAAACGCGGCATTGTGGGCAGCTAAAGCTCAATAAGTAAGCGTACTTAAGATCAGTTTTCGTTTATAGTTCAAAAAGCGGCGGGCCTTAAACCCCGCCGCTTTTGTTTTTTGCAGGGACTGGTATGGTTATTTTTCTAATGGGGTATTAGCGATTGACGGTGTTCTACAAAAATAAATCTTACTCCGCATTTAAAATAAAAAACAACAGCCTGCCTTGGTGGTTTAGTAGATATAAGCAATTATCACAGCCAAAAATTATAATTAGCATGAAAAACTTTGAAACCTTAGTGGATGCCACTAACGACCTCACCAAACGCGGATACGATGCCAACCTTAGCCTGGAAGGCGACACCATAGATGATAAATCTAAAGATATACACATGACTGCCGACGACTTCGAGATAGACGAATTTTACCGTTTCGAAGGACAAAGCAACCCATCAGATATGTCTATTGTTTATGCTATCAGTTCAACAAAATACAACCTGAAGGGCATCCTGATAAATGCCTACGGTACTTATGCGGATGATAGCTCATCGGCTATATCAGCAAAATTGCACCACAACCAGGTTAGCACCAACTTACACGGCAGCGACAGGCCGGTGGAGTAGTTGACAGTTTGCAATGGGCAGTTAGCAGTTAAAATATTGCAAACTGCCCACTGTAAATAAAAAAGAACTGCCCACTGGCAACCGCCCACTGCCAACTATCTTCCCAGCGCCGCCAGTAATTTCTTTCCCCTTACCTGTATGGCAGGCCCGCTCGTTTGCATCAGGAACTCCATTTGGTTGGCCAGTTCCTCTGCTATCCAATCGTAACGTTCGCTCAGGTTAAACAGGGCATCCGCAGCAAATATTTTTACAGCGGGTTTTACTTTAGGGTGTATCAGCCAATCGAAAAATTGTTCTACGGTATCTTCCAAATCAATTTCGTTTAGCCGTTCTTTAACAACATCCGGTGCCTTTAGGTCGGTCATAAACATCATAATGCGTGCGTAGTGGCGCTTGCAACTTTCGTTGTTCACTTCCTTTATCCTCGAAAGAAAGTATTTAAGGTTTGCCGAGTAGCGGGTTATATCGCTCAGCATTACACTATCAAGCAACCACATGGCCCTAAAGCCAAGGGTTTTATCAGCATGGAAGGTGAGGTCTATCAAATCATCCACATTTAAAGCCTGCTCGTTTACAATAGCCGTCAGCTTCGCAATTTTGGTTTTGCCAAAGGTTTTGTAAAGTTCCTGTATGAGTTCGTCTTGGCTGAGCATGGCTGGATACGATTATAAATAGGATTATTTCTTTTTGCTGAAAACTTGTATCTCATTTTCTCCCTGTAATTTCACAGCCCTGTCTCCTACTTTTACACTATCAAGTAAAGTCCTGTTATTATACACAAACGTGTAGTACTCACCGTTAACTTTTATCGTGGGAGTATGCTTAGGCTCTTCGTATGTTATTTTCTGTATTAAGCCGTTAAATTCATAGTTTTTTTCTACGAGATGGCCCCTAACAACCAGTCCGATAATTATTATAAATATTGACGCAATTACATAAGGCTTAATTCTTTTCATAATTATGACATGAGCAACACATGATAGCCGATTTAGAAATATAAATCTATAAAAACTTTTTTGCCCATTGTTCGCCTTTTTTAAGCAGGGACGGATTGAAAAATTACTGGTAAAAAAAGATGAGTTTTATGTTAACCCTGAAAAATAGCAAATATCTGATTATCAATATATTTAAAAGTTAACATCCTGAATTGTGTAAACTTTTGTAAACTTTTTTCACCAGGGTATCAGATAGGTTTACAAAAAAAGCATCGAGAAGGATGAAAAATAATCGGGCAGGTTTAAGCTTTGCTGCGAGAAAGCACCAACTGCAACATTATGTAATCCGAGTCTAATCAAATCTGTGTAAACTTTGAAATCGGTGAAATCCCGGTTGCAACAACCTCAACAAAAACTATACATTTGTCGGGTTAAAATTTTGTTATTACATGGTTAAATTCAACCGGTTCACGCTGGATAATGGCCTTAGGGTTATTGTTCACGAAGATAGTACCACTCCAATGGCAGTGCTCAACATCCTTTACGATGTGGGCGCACGCGACGAAAATCCCGAGCAAACCGGCTTTGCACACTTGTTTGAGCACCTGATGTTTGGCGGCTCGGTGAACATCCCCAACTATGATGCTCCCCTGCAACGCGTGGGTGGGGAAAATAACGCTTTCACCAGCAACGATATCACCAATTACTATATTACCCTGCCTTCGGCAAACCTCGAAACCGCCTTTTGGCTGGAGAGCGACCGGATGCTAAGTCTCGCGTTCAGCAAAAAAAGCCTGGAGGTACAGCGCAATGTAGTGATAGAGGAGTTTAAGCAGCGCTACCTGAATCAGCCTTATGGCGATGTATGGTTAAAGCTGAGGCCCCTGGTTTATAAAGAGCATCCGTACCGCTGGGCAACCATAGGCAAAACCATTAAACATATTGAGGACGCGCGGATAGAAGATGTAAAGGCATTTTTTAAAAAGCATTACACCCCGCAAAACGCTGTAATGGTGGTTGGCGGCGATGTGAAAACTGAAGATATAAAAGCGCTTGCCGAAAAATGGTTTGGGCCGATACCGGCGGGGGAGAAGTACACCCGCGAATTACCGGTAGAGCCGCCACAGCAGGAAGAGCGTCGTGAAACTGTTACCGCCAAGGTGCCGCTAAACGATGTTTATATTGCTTTCCAGATGGAGGGGAGGTTGCACGAGAGTTTTCATGCGGTGGAACTGATGTCGGATATCTTATCGCGCGGTAATTCATCAAGGCTTTACAAGAGTTTGGTTAAGGATAAGGCTTTGTTTAGCGAGGTACACGCCTACATTACCGAAAGCCTGGATAAAGGCATGTTTGTAATGCAGGGTAAACCTGTTGAGGGCGTAAGCACCGAACAGGCGGAAGCCGCCCTGTGGCAGGAGTTGGAAAATCTAAAGAACGAAGAAGTACCGGCAGATGAGCTAACCAAGGTGAAGAACAAAACCGAATCGACTATGGT
The DNA here is from genome assembly GCF_014773265.1 of Mucilaginibacter pankratovii. Lineage (GTDB taxonomy): Bacteria > Bacteroidota > Bacteroidia > Sphingobacteriales > Sphingobacteriaceae > Mucilaginibacter > Mucilaginibacter pankratovii. The sequence continues at coordinate 16,260 of NZ_JACWMY010000010.1, forward strand.
GTTTTCGGAGATGTCGCTTTTGGACAAGGCCATGAACCTGGCTTTTTACGAAATGATGGGCGATGCTGATAATTTTAACCACGAAGCAGCCAAATACCTGGCGGTGACGCCGGCTGCGATAAAAGAGCAGGCTAATAAATTATTCAGAAAAGATAACTCTTCAACGCTGATCTACCTGGCGGAGAAAACAGAAGAAATAATTGAGGCGATTAGCTAACAATATCTTCATTAAACAACAATAATGAGTGTTTTAAACAGAAAACAAGCGCCACAATTCAATGGCGTAGAAAATATAACCTTAATAAGACCGGAGCATAAAAAACTGGCCAACGGATGCAATGTTTACGCCTTTAATTCTGGTGATCAGGAACTGGTGCGTATCGAATGGATCTTTGGTAACCTGCGTTTTAACCCGGAGAAACCACTGCTTAACGTGGCCGCGAATACCATGCTTACGGATGGTACCACCAATATGAACGCCGCGCAAATAGCCGATACCATTGATTTTTATGGGGCGTTTTTGCAGGTAGATTATAGCTATGATTACTCGCAGGTTACACTATATACGCTTACCAAACATTTGGCAAGCACGCTGCCCGTAATTAAAGATATCATCACCAATTCGGTTTTCCCCAAGAAGGAGCTGGAGACTTTTGTGCGCAACCAGCAGCAAAAGTTACAGGTGAGCCTGCAGAAGAACGATTTTGTTGCCCGCCGCCTCTTCAACAAAGCGCTGAATGGCGAAACCATTTACGGCCTTGCTGCCGAGCCCGAAGATTTTAAAAGCCTGGAGCGCGAAGACCTGCTGGCACATTTTAAACAAATGTACCAGCCAGCCAACTGCACTATGGTAATTGCCGGTAAAGTAGATGAACACGCGCTCGACTTATTGAGCGAAACCTTTGAAAACGGTTGGGACAACCAGGCGGCTCCTGCTGATACGATGCAGCCACCACTGGCACCATCCGCAGAGCGGTTCTTTTATACCGAAAAACCGGCGGCGCTACAGTCGGCCATACGCATAGGCACGCCGTTTATTAACCGTACCCACCCGGATTTCCCGGCTGTGCAGGTGTTGAATACGGTGCTGGGTGGTTACTTTGGCTCGCGCCTGATGGCTAATATCCGCGAGGATAAAGGTTATACATACGGTATTGGCTCCGGCATGACCTCCTTTAAACAAACCGGTTCGTTCTTTATCGCATCGGAAGTTGGTGCAGATGTTTGCCGCTCTGCCGTAAGCGAGATAGAAAAAGAAGTAAACAGGATGAAAACAGAGTTGATCCCCGAAGAAGAGCTATCGCTGGTGCGCAACTTTATGCTGGGTTCGTTGTTAGGCAGCCTGGAGAATGTTTTCTCCCATGCAGATAAATTCAAGAACCTGTATTTTGCAGGGTTGGATTATGATTACTACGAGCGATATGCATCCACAGTGAAAAACATCACAGCCGAAGATCTACAGGCCCTGGCCAATAAATACTGGGATTTTGAGAACTTTTATAAAGTGATAGTAGGGAAATATTAATTTGAAGATTTGGTAATTTGAAGATTTGAAAATAAGGATGGGGGCGGATATTTGGAGATGAGATGAGTTGAATATCACAATTTCTCCATTTTCAAATCTTCAAATCTGCGAATTTTCAAATTTGAAAGTCATTTTCAAATCATTCTTATTTTCAAATTCTCAAATTCCATAATTAATACTACCTTTGCCCGGCAAATAATAACTCCAAAATAATTATTTGCTATGCAGTTAGACCCATCTAAATTTGTTGCCGAAGGATTAACTTACGACGACGTTTTACTACTCCCCGCTTATTCAGAAGTATTACCGCGCGAAGTTAACACGAGTACTTTTTTAACAAAAACTATCCGTTTAAACATTCCTATCATATCGGCAGCGATGGATACGGTTACCGAAGCCGGCCTTGCCATTGCCATTGCACAGGCAGGAGGTATTGGTATGCTGCACAAAAACATGACCATACAACAGCAAGCCGATGAGGTGCGCAAGGTAAAACGGTCGGAAAGCGGGATGATCCAGGACCCTGTTACTTTACTGGAAGACGCCCTGTTATCTGACGCCGTGAATATCATGCGCGAAAACAGCATTGGCGGCATTCCGGTTATTGATGCTGAACACAAACTGAAAGGCATCATCACCAACCGCGATCTGCGCTTTCAAAAGGACCTTACTGTTCCTGTTAGTGCGGTAATGACCAAAACTAACCTGATCACCGCCCCGGAAGGTACCGACCTTACCGAGGCGGCTAATATACTGCAAGCCAACAAAATTGAAAAGCTACCTGTTGTAAATGCTTACGGCACCCTGGTTGGCCTCATCACTTATAAAGACATTCAAAAAGTAAAGAATTTCCCTAACGCGTGTAAAGACCAGTACGGCCGTTTACGCGTTGGTGCTGCCGTTGGTGTCGCTTCAGATAATATCGACCGCGTAACGGCTCTATACAACGCCGGTGTGGATGTGGTAACTGTCGATACCGCGCATGGCCACTCCAAGGGTGTAATTGACATGGTAAAGGCGGTTAAAGCGCTTTATCCAAGCTTACAGGTTATCGCTGGTAACATTGCCACTGCCGATGCCGCCATTGCCCTTGCAGATGCTGGTGCAGATGCGGTAAAAGTTGGTATTGGTCCGGGTTCTATCTGCACCACGCGTATCATTGCCGGCGTGGGCGTTCCGCAATTATATGCTGTTTACGAATGCGCTAAAGCGCTGGAAGGCCGTGGTATCCCGGTAATTGCGGATGGCGGTATTAAGCAAACAGGTGATATTGTAAAGGCTATTGCGGCTGGTGCAAGCTCTATCATGGCGGGCTCGTTGTTTGCCGGTGTGGAAGAATCACCGGGCGAAACGATTATTTACGAAGGCCGTAAGTTTAAATCGTACCGCGGGATGGGTTCGGTAGAGGCCATGGCGAAGGGTTCTAAAGACCGCTACTTTCAGGATGAAACTGATGTGGTAACCAAACTGGTACCCGAAGGTATTGTAGGCCGAGTACCGTTCAAAGGCAATATGGCCGAAGTGATATTCCAGTACATTGGCGGTTTGCGTGCCGGTATGCACTATTGCGGTGCAGCCAACATCGAAGATCTGCAACGCGCCAAATTTGTACGTATCACCGCTGCAGGTATGCGCGAAAGCCATCCGCACGATATTACGATAACTAAAGAAGCACCTAATTATACGAGATAGACCGAAAGTCCGTAAGTCAGAAAGTCCGTAAGACGGTTTAAAAGTTTTAAATCTTTTCTGTCCTGCGGACTTTCCGTCTTTTCTGACTAAAAATTACTTCCCCATCGAGGCAGCCTTCGGTAACAAACTATCAGAAGTGATTATCTTTAATGCCTGTTCATAGGTAAAACCTTCTTTTACCAGCGCATCAAAGTATTGCTTATTCAGTTTGGCTATCTCAGCTAATTTCCCTGGCTGTTTGTAGAATGCGAGTTGCGCATCCATCATGGATTTTACAAGGCCGTTATACATAGGGCCGATGGTGCTCATCATCCCGGTTAACTCATTGGTATCTACAGAAATTGGCGTTGAACTACCTTCGGGATCGTTTACTGGCGGCGGGGCCAGTACCACTTCAGTTATTTTTACTCTTTGCTCGCCCGGGTGCGATTTGGTTAAGTCTACATTATAAAAGTTAAAAAAAGTAATGCCATCGCTGCGCTTACCGGCATGTTCAATAATGTCGATTGCTTTCGCATTAACCGGTATCTTTTTAAAATACACCTTAAAGGCGATCTTATCGCCCGCTTTTGCAAAAGTGTGCCTTGTTTCCGGCGCAACAGCAATTCCTTCTGCTTTTACAAAATCGTAATGTTTGTTGTCGATATCCGTTTGAATGTAAATCTCTTTATTAAGCACTACCCAGGCGCTATCGCGGATAGCATACTGCTCAAAGCTTATAACGGTGTATTGTTTATCGGTTTCGATTTTTGTGATGATTGTACCAAGGCTTTCGTTAGTTTCGATATTTGGATTAACAACGTTTTGCGCAAATGAAGAAAAGCAAACTACAGTAAGCGCTGCGAAAAGAAACAGTATTTTTTTCATATAAGGTTTTTGGCTATTTAATTTAGATAAATTTAGCTTGATGAAACTGCCATTTAAATGGATAAATCTTCAAACCTGATGGATAATAATGTGCCGTTCTAAAGATCATATAAAACTTGGAATAGTTCCTTAGTTTTTATATTTGCCGCCATGAAATCCATCTGTGTATTCTGCGGCGCCAATTTTAACGGTGACCCTGTTTTAAAGCAATCAGTTGAGCAACTGGCCGAAATTATGGTAAGCCGCGATATCACGCTTGTTTACGGCGGCGGTAAGGTTGGTGTAATGGGCATACTCGCCGATGCGGTGATGGGGCGCGGCGGGAAAGTTATCGGCGTTATCCCGCAGTTTTTGATGGATAAGGAGGTAGGGCATACCGGCATTACTGAGTTACGTATTGTAGAGAACATGCACCAGCGCAAGCAGCTGATGAATGATCTTTGCGACGCCATCATTATGCTGCCCGGCGGCTTTGGTACGCTGGAAGAGTTTTTTGAAGTGCTTACCTGGCTGCAATTGGGGCTGCATAATCACCCGGTTGGCATCCTGAATACCAATGGCTTTTACGATAATCTGTTAAAGCAGATGGATGTAATGGTAGAGCAGCGCTACCTTAAACCAACCAACCGTGCATTGGTAATCTCCTCTGCCGACCCGGTAGAGCTCATCAGCTTGATGGATAAGATCGAAATAAAGCCCGATGAGGTTTGGTTTATGGACAGGAATTTGACTTAAAAGTTTACAGTTTGCGGTGGGCAGTTTGCAGTTTTTTTTGCCAACTTGAATTTAAAACTGCAAACGGGTAACTGCCTACTGCTCACTGGTTCTCACATACATCCTCACCCTATGCGTTGGCATAATACTGACGATGCCGTTGGTTTCCTGCTTGTTGGATAACACGACGTACATCTCCACGGAAACGCCGTCTTTGGAAAAATTGTCTTTCCGCTTAAATCTGCCGGTTTCTATCAGGGCAACATCATTAACGGTACCGCTTGTTTCTGCTTTCCCAAAAACCGCTTCGGCCTGTTTTTGGATGGATAGGTATTTGTCGATGTAGGGTTGCAGTGCTGTTACCGGTTGCTTTACTGCATCATGATTTTTAGCGAAATTGGTATCATCCCACTCGTACAGAATATAATTGATTGTGGAATCTTTGGTATTGGGGAAATAATACACCAACAGATCGGGCAATGATTTTTCTTTGCGGCGGAAGATCTCGGGTTGCCCAATTCCTTGCCCGCTGATGTAGTCGCTGCTTAGTTCAAATACTATGCTCTTTGCGCTCTTTTCGAAACCCCGGGCATACGCCATCGTTTTGCCTTTGATATCAAAAACGTATTGCCCGAATGAATGAGTGGCAAAGCCCGCCGTGAAAAATGCAAGTAGTACTATTTTCTTCATATCAATCATAACGCCCGTAAAACTATGGTTATTTTCCGGGTCGGGCCAATTCGCGAAATTAGGCTCGCTAAATATTATCATATAAATGATTTATTATGCATGCATATAATTCTCGTTTATTTTTCTAATTTTCGATTACCTATTATAAGCACGTATGGATCTGGAATTTAATAAGAATGAGGACGTTAACAAACAACTCGTTTACGAATTTAACACCAAACTAAAAAAGATCTTCCTTGGCGGTGGCGAAAAGGCCGCAGCCAAACAAAAAGAAAAAGGCAAAATGCTTGCCCGCGAACGTATTGCCTACCTGCTTGATGATGGTGCGCCATGGCTGGAAGTCGGCGCTTTTACCGCCGATGGTATGTATGCCGAGCATGGTGGCTGCCCAAGTGGCGGTGTAGTTTGCGGCATAGGTTATGTAAGCGGCAGGCAATGCGTTGTGGTGGCTAATGATGCCACCGTAAAGGCCGGTGCATGGTTCCCGATAACTGCTAAGAAAAATCTGCGTGCACAGGAGATAGCCATGGAAAACCGGCTGCCTATCATCTACCTGGTAGATTCGGCAGGGGTGTATTTGCCTTTGCAGGATGAGATCTTCCCGGATAAGGAACATTTTGGTCGGATCTTCCGCAATAATGCACAAATGAGCAGCATGGGTATTATCCAGATAGCCGCTATTATGGGTTCCTGCGTGGCGGGTGGCGCTTACCTGCCCATCATGAGCGATGAAGCGATGATCGTAGAAGGTACCGGTTCGGTTTTCCTGGCGGGATCATATTTGGTAAAATCGGCCATAGGGGAGGATGTGGATAATGAAACCCTTGGCGGTGCAACCACGCAATGCGAAATAAGCGGTGTAACTGACTATAAACACCCCAATGATAAAGCCTGCCTCGATTCTATCCGCAACATTATGAATAAGGTGGGCGATTATAATAAGGCCGGGTTCGACCGGATTAAACCCGCTCCGCCAAAACTGAACGAAAAAGACATTTACGGTATTTTACCCGATAACCGCGAAAAGGCCTACGATATGCGCGAGGTGATCTTCCGTCTGATAGATGATTCAGATTTTGAAGAGTATAAGGCTGGCTATGGCCAGTCCATCATTTGCGGGCTTGGCCGGGTGGATGGCTGGGCGGTTGGTATTGTGGCCAACCAGCGTAAGGTGATCAAATCAAAAAAGGGGGAGATGCAGTTTGGCGGCGTAATTTATTCCGACAGTGCCGATAAAGCCACCCGTTTTATTATGAATTGCAATCAAAAGAAGATTCCGCTGGTGTTTCTGCAGGATGTAACCGGTTTTATGGTAGGTAGCCGCAGCGAACATGGCGGCATCATCAAAGATGGTGCTAAAATGGTGAACGCCGTCGCCAATTCTGTTGTGCCTAAATTTACTATTGTGATAGGCAACTCCTACGGAGCGGGCAACTATGCCATGTGCGGCAAAGCTTATGATCCAAGGCTGATATACGCCTGGCCATCGGCGAAAATAGCTGTAATGGGTGGCGCGCAGGCGGCCAAAGTATTGGTGCAGATGCAGTCAGCCGGCTTAAAAGCAAAAGGCGAGGAGGTGGATGATGTAAAAGAAGCCGAACTACTTAAACAAACTACCGACCGCTATAACGCCCAAACCACGCCATATTACGCCGCCGCCAGGCTTTGGGTAGATGGCATCATCGATCCATTGGAAACCCGCAAGGTGATATCCATGGGGATAGAGGCGGCTAACCATGCGCCGATTGAGAAAGCTTTTAATGTTGGAATTATACAAACGTAAGGTATGCTGAATCTTATTATCGCGGCAAGTTATACTTCAACCCATGTAAGCATTAATAATATTTATTATCAATGTGCAGTAGTTATTGCTATCGGCATAACAGCTATTTATGCCGGTGTAATAAAATTTATCAGGCGGGCAAAATTCATGAAGAACGGTGTTTGGACTGAGGGAGAAGTGATAAAAATAATAGAGGTTGCTGGCAGCGATGATAAACCGGTTTATTATCCGGTGATCACTTACACTACACTTGAAAACGAGGTGATCACCACCCACTATGATGCGATGCAAAGCAGGCCCAGTTTATATTCTTTAAATGAAAAGGTCCCGGTGGTTTACGACCCGGCAGATAAAAGGGAATATATAATTGATAACAAGTCTGGCAAGGCTGGAGCCTGGATCTTCCTGGTATTTGGTCTGTTGTTTTTACTGTTTGGCTTGTTTCGTCTACTATCCTTTAATCAATTTGCATAAATGATTAACATAGGCATATCAGACTGTACCTATTTTAATAATTTGCTGCACAATATTTATTTTTTTTCTCGCAAAGATCGCTAACAGTAACTACTCAATACCGGAATTCAGGAATTGGTGAAATTCGAGCCATTCGTGAAATTCGTGTCAATATTTTCTCTATCTTCCAACCATGAAAAAACTTTTGCTCCCGTTTCTACTACTTGCCGCCCTAAAACTTTCGGCACAGGATGTAGAAAAGATCCATCAGAAAGCTATCCTGGTTGATACGCATAATGATATCATCTCCAACGAATTGATTACTGGCAACGACGCCGGCAAATTGCAAACCACGGGTAATTTCGACCTGGTGCGCGCCAAAACCGGCGGACTGGACGTGCAGGTTTTCTCTATCTGGTGCGGCGACCAATATGGAAACGGCACAGCTTATGCATACGCTAACCGCGAGATAGATTCGCTGCAGGCATTGGTGCGCCGCAACCCTGATAAGATGGTATGGGTAACTAACTCCAGAGACCTTAAAAAAGCGGTTAAACAACATAAACTGGCAACCATGATAGGGGTGGAAGGCGGCCATATGATAGAAGACCGGCTGGATTACGTGGACAGCCTGGTAAAACGCGGTATGTGCTACCTCACCCTCACCTGGAACAACAGCACCAGCTGGGCAACCTCCGCAAGAGATGAAACCCTGCATGGCGATACGCTAAAGCACAAAGGTTTAACTGAACTGGGCAAACAGATCGTTCGCAAACTGAACGATGACGGTGTAATGATAGACCTGTCGCACCCCGGCGAACAAACATTTAAAGATGTAATGGCCATTACCACCAAGCCTGTAATAGCATCGCACAGCTGCGTATACGCCTTAAACCCGCATCGCCGTAACCTTAAGGATTACCAGTTAAAAGCTATTGCTGATAATGGTGGAGTGGTTTTTCTTAATTTTTATAGTGGCTTTATAGACAGCACCTACGAAGGTAAGCACGCAGCATTTATGGCCAGGCACAAACCGCAATTTGATTCGTTGCGCGTGATTTACAAAGATTACGACCTCGCCAGCATCCGCCTTAACGAACTGAATAAAGCCGAAGCAGATCAACTGCGCCCACCGCTTAGTATGCTCATCAAACACATTGATTATATGGTGAAAATGATGGGTGCAGACCATGTAGGCATCGGCTCCGATTTCGATGGTGCAGAATCGTATCCTTTAGGATTAGATAGCGTTACCGATTATTCAAAGATCACCGCCGAGCTGTTTAAAATTGGCTATTCAAAAAAAGATGTAGAAAAAATCTTGGGCGGGAATTTCATTAGGGTGCTAAAGGCTAACAAAGGAAAATAATGAAAAGATATTTAGCATTGACTTTATTAACGTTGATGACTGTAGCGGCGCAGGCACAAGTGCGCAAACTTTTTATCAATAAAAATGGGGATGTCACCAAAGACTCGCTGAAAGCTACTTCGTATAAATTGTATCAAAAACTTCCTGATTCGTCCTGGCTGGCTGCCCAGTAAGATATGAGGAATGTGCTGATGTTTAAAGGTACCTTTCTTGATGAAGAATTGACAGTTCCTCATGGGAAGGCTTCCTATTATAAGCTCGCGGTGAACCAGCGGCAGGTATCAGAGCACCAGTCGGCAATGGATACTACACTGCAGGTTTACCGTACAGGCTATTATTTAAACGGGAAAAAGGAAGGGAATTGGGTAGAATATTTTTTAAATGGAAATATGCAAATGATAAGGTCTTTTGTAGCTGATACGCTGGATGGGCCTTACAAGGAATTTGATTTTAGCGGTAGGTTGTTTAGACAGGGTAACTACTTGAAAGGCGACAGGGAAGGCGACTGGTATCTGTACTATACCGATAGCACGGTACAGGTTTGTACCAGGTTCAGAAAAAACCGATTTATAGATATGACGGAGTATAGCCGGGAAGACCTGATGCATGGCGCTTATCCTAATTTTAATTTTAGCCGGTATATTCTTAAAAGTTTAAAGAATTTGGGATTACCACCTATTACGGGCAATGTTATTGTTGCTTTTACCATAACCGAGGATGGAACGCTGAATGATCCAAAACTCGAAGTTGGAGTAAACCCTATATTGGATAAGGCAATAATTGACGCCATTAGTAAAAGCCCGAAGTGGGTGAGTGCCCGAAAGAAAAAAGTCCCGGTTTCTCAAACATCCAGTTTTGTTTTTTCCTATAGGAATGTAAAGGAAGATGAATAGTCGACCACCAGCACAAGCATCAAATGTATGGCAATATGCTGACCATTGCCTATTGCCCTGCTCCGCAATAAAACGTAAATTCGCATCATATTTTAGAATAAAATGTCACAAGATATTGAACACGTTAAATGCCTTATCATAGGTTCGGGACCGGCAGGTTATACAGCGGCTATTTATGCGTCGCGCGCCGATCTTAAACCAGTAATGTATACTGGTATGCTGGCCGGTGGGCAGCTTACCCAAACTACCGATGTAGAGAACTTTCCCGGTTACCCGGATGGCATCATGGGCCCCGAAATGATGGAGGATTTTCGCAAACAGGCAGAACGCCTGGGTACCGATATCCGCTTTGGCTACGTAAGTTCTGTTGATTTTTCATCATTGCCGCATAAAGTGGTTGTTGATGAAAGCAAAACCATTTTGGCCGATACGGTTATTATTTCTACGGGTGCCTCAGCAAAATGGCTGGGCCTCGAGTCGGAACAAAAATATAGTGGCTTTGGTGTTTCGGCATGTGCCGTATGCGATGGGTTCTTTTTTAAAGGGCAGGATGTGGCCATTGTAGGGGCAGGAGATACCGCCGCCGAGGAAGCAACATACCTGGCTAAATTGGCCCGTAAGGTTTACATGATCGTTCGCCGGGATGAGTTCCGCGCCTCAAAAGCAATGGTTCACCGCGTGCTGAACACGCCAAACATCGAGATCCTTTACAATACCGATACCATTGAAATATTAGGCGATGGCCAAAGCGTTAATGCCGTTAAGGTATGCAATAACGTAACTAACGAGACCTCGGTTTTGGATGTTACCGGCTTCTTTGTAGCCATTGGCCACAAACCAAACACCGATATTTTCCGCGGCGTGATCCACATGGATGAAACAGGTTATATAATAACCCGCCCCGGTTCTACCGAAACCAATATAGAAGGTGTGTTTTGCTGTGGCGACGCGCAAGACCATATCTACCGCCAGGCAGTTACCGCTGCAGGCACAGGCTGTATGGCTGCTATTGATGCTGAGCGTTATTTAGCTGCTAAAGAGCACGTGGTAACAGCGTAATTTTATAGTCTTAAGTCGAAAGCCCTAAGTTTTGAGTCATTTGACTTAAACTTAGGGCTTTTTATTTCCCCGCGTCATTGCGAGGGAAGCGTAGCGACGAAGCAATCATCGGTAGGCAGAGCGGATATGCAAAGCCGCTCTGCCTACCGATGATTGCCACGCTATTGCTCGCAAGGACGATGGGAGAATAAGTTCGTATTTCTTACCCCTCCATCTCTTTCGCCGATTCTTCCACCTTCCTCGCCAGTTCCTCTTTAAAAGCTTTCAAATTAGCAACGAGGTATTCATCTGCTGTAGATAGTATCTGAGCTGCCAATATTCCTGCATTTTTTGCCGCGTTTAACGCCACGGTTGCAACCGGGATACCGTTTGGCATTTGCAATATGCTGAGGATAGAATCCCATCCATCGATAGAGTTGCTTGATTTTACAGGCACGCCTATTACAGGCAAATGCGTTAACGATGCCACCATTCCCGGTAAATGCGCGGCACCACCGGCACCGGCAATAATTACTTTGATGCCACGGTCGGCGGCGGCACGGGCGTAGCTGAACATCCTGTCGGGCGTGCGGTGGGCCGATACCACGGTTATCTCGTAATCTACCCCCAGTTCTTTTAAAACATCCGCTGCGTCCTGCATAATTACAAGGTCGGATTTGCTGCCCATGATGATGGCTATTTTTGCTTGGCTCATTGGTTTGTATATTTTGTTATAACTGCTTTGCAGTTGCTTTTGTAACCGTAAAAGAATTTAAAAACCGCTCGCGTTCGGCATTCATTGCGGGCTGGTTGTCATCATAAACCGTAAAATTATACATAAATAATGTTTGGTCAAGATAAACTATCCGCTGGTACACCGTGAATTTCCTTGAAGTAGATGCATCTAAATATTTAAACTCTACTGCTTTGTACTTATCTACCGCTATTTGTTTGGTATACAATAGCTTGCGGTTTTGTGTGGAATCTGCCGCACCATCTACCACGCCCGAATAAAACAGGTCGAGATCTTTAGATGATTTAATAATTACCCGGGCAGTATCGATATTGATAACGATGACAATATAGTTGTTTGTAGGTTTGGCCAGCTTGTAAAATTTGCCTAAACCGTTAGGTACCTCCGACTCCTGCGGAGCATTCTGGAAGGTGATGGTAGCAATACCTGCAAGATTTTGTTTAACAGGTGCCTGTCCAAAAACCGCATTCGTTGCAGTCAGGATAACCAAAAGTATAGTGGCATAAGGCTTTTTTATCATCTTAAAACTATTACAGATTGCGTGTGAATTAACGAGGGCGTAATCATCATTTAAAGTCTTCCTCGCTCCATTGTTTTTTTCTTTTTGAGCTGGTTAGCTTCCTGAGGAGTAGAACTATCCCTGCTATAATAATTATAAAAATAGCGATAAATGTAAGTACGCCTATAACCTTGCCGACCTTAACGCCGTTGCTGTAGGCCTCGGCATCTTTTACCGCTGATGCGCTTTGAACTTTAAATCCATCAAAAAATTTGGTAAGCGCAGGATGATCTTTTGATAAAGAGTCAGCCGCTAATACAGCGCAACTTAATATTGTATCATTTAAACACACCGCACGCTGATAAGTATAGGTGTTTTGACCTTTTAAAATTGCTTTATAGGCAAATTCAATTCCTTCATTGCCGTTGATGTTTAATTTATTCTTATAGAAAAGCTTGCCTTTAGTACTTTGCAATGATCCTTTGATGTAACTGTTGTACAGTGAATCGGGACTGTTTCTTGTGAGTAAATCTTTTAAGTTACCGCTTACATCTGATGCCTGCGCTAAATATGAAACACCTTTGTAATTGGTAAGATAAATACCAAGGCCTTTGTAATTCTGAACCTTAGGAGTGTCGGGCATTAACACAGATCCTAATGTGCCAAGCTGCTGTTTATACTTGTATTGGCCAAAAACACTTAGTGAAATGAGCATCAAAGTTGATACTGTGATAAAAGGTTTATTCGCCATCATTTATAAACAATTCAGTTAAGCAATAACTTTCAACGTCTCCTGTACATACCTTGCTTTCTCTATCGCTTTCTCCCTGTCGTTATCAACAATGGTAACATGCCCCATTTTGCGGAAGGGTTTGGTAAGTGCCTTGCCATATAAGTGTAAATATACGCCAGGGCATTTTAATATCTTCTCTATTCCCTGGTAAACTGCGGGGCCTTCATAGCCGGCCTCTCCCAAAACGTTCACCATAATGGCATTACTCAGGCAGGCGGTGTCGCCCAGGGGCTGGTTAAATATGGCGCGCAGGTGTTGTTCGAATTGCGAAACCACATTGCCCTCGATGCTTTGGTGGCCGCTGTTGTGCGGGCGTGGGGCTAATTCATTTACTAATATTTTGCCGTGCTTATCTAAAAACATTTCCACCGCCAATAAACCTACAATGTTCAGCGTTTCGGCAATCTTTTTGGCAATGCTTTCAGCTTCCTGCTGTATTTCGAACGGCAGGGTAGAGGGGGATATTAAAAACTCTACCAGGTTGGCTTCGGGGTTAAACTCCATCTCTACCAGCGGGAAGGTTTTTGTTTCGCCGCTTTCGTTACGGGCCACTATAACGCCAATTTCCTTTTCAAAATCTATCATGCGTTCTACCAGGCTGGGCTCGGTAAAGGCGCCGGCGAGGTAACTTTCGTCTAAAACTTTGTAAACGCCCTTGCCATCGTAACCATCTCTACGGAGTTTTTGGATATAAGGGAAGGGGATATGGCTTTCTTTTAATTGCTGTGCCGATGAAATGATCTGGAACTCGGCGGTGGGGATCTCGTTTTCTTTAAAGAATTGCTTTTGCAGGCCCTTATCCTGTATCAAACGGATAATACGCGATTGCGGGTAAACAACAACGCCCTCTTTCTCCAGCTGCTCCAGCGCGTCAACGTTTACTTTTTCTATCTCAATGGTAAGCAGGTCTACCTTTTTGCCGAAATTGTAAACGGTTTCGTAATCGCTCAGCGAACCTATTACAAACTCGTTGCATAGCCGGCGGCAGGGAGCCTCGCGGTCGGGGTCTAAAACCTTAACGGTAACATTGTAATTAATGGCCTGCTGTATCAGCATGCGGCCAAGCTGGCCTCCGCCTAAAATCCCTAATCGTAAATCGCCGTAAAATGCTTTCATCGTGTGCGGCAAATTTAGCCTAAATCTTTTAAAATGGGGTAAATCAATTTAGTTTACCTCTTCTTTCAAGGGTGGAGTATTGTTCGGTGTTAGATTCTTAAAGAAAAAGTATCCTAAAACTAAAGTGAACGAAAGTACAGTGATTGAATACGCCTCAATGTCCCCTGATTGTAGCTTTAACAATCCCGAAAAAAAATGACTAATAATATAATTACAGGCGTGATAAAACAGGCAATAAAAGCTTTTCGCTTATTATTGGCGAAATATGCAGAGATAAGAATGCCCACAGACGCCGTAAATATCAGCTGTAAGTTGATAAAAAGGCTACCGGCAATGATCATATAGAAAACGCGGATATCGTCAGCATCGCCCTGGATCAATAGTACATAAACCGACAATAAAATTATCGTCAACAAAAAAGAGAAGAAATAAATTAAGAAAAGTAGCCTGCCTATTCTCATTTATATGTTGTTAATTATCATCCACACAAATTAATAATTAATCTGTTAAAGCCACAGCGCTATGTCACAAATTGATTGCGATAGCGGTGTCGGTGTAAAAAAAGGCCTTAAAACCGTACCTTTGCGCCGTTTTTTAATATAACACGTTCTTATGAAAACCAAAATAGCAGTTGCAAAAGGCGACGGGATAGGCCCCGAGATAATGGCCGCCGTGTTGAGGATTTTTGATGCCGCAAACGTACAGCTCGAATACGAGTATGTAGAGATGGGTAAATCCTATTTCGATGCCGGGCACTCCACCGGGATGACCGCCGCCGCCAAAGAAACTATCGAACGCCTGGGCCTCTTGTTTAAAGGCCCAATGGAAACCCCGAAAGGTAAGGGTGTAAAAAGCATTAACGTTACCGCCCGTAAAGTGTGGAATACGTACGCCAACCAGCGCGATTTCCGCTCATTAAACGGTGTTGATACCGTTTTCTCTAAAGCAGGTATCCCTATCAACTTAACCATCGTTCGCGAAAATATTGAAGATACCTACGGAGGTATTGAGCACTTGCTTACAAGTGATGTAGCTGTTGGCCGCCGCATTATTACCCGCCCGGGCTCTGCCCAGGTAATTCGTTATGCTTTTGAGATGGCCCGCCGTAAAGGTTATACCAAGCTGGCCTGTGGCCACAAAGCAAATATCATGAAACTTACCGATGGCCTTTTCCTCGAAACTTTCCAGGAGATAGCCAAAGAATACCCGGATATCGAATCATCTGATATCATTGTGGATGACCTGTGTATGAAACTGGTTTCGCGCCCGGAGATGTTCCAAGCCATCGTGTTAACTAACCTGCAGGGCGATATCGTATCCGACCTTTGTGCTGGTTTGGTTGGCGGACTTGGTTTTGCCCCATCTGCCAACATCGGTGATAATATCTCTATTTTCGAGGCAGTACACGGCACCGCGCCGGATATTGCAGGCCGTGGTGTGGCTAACCCTACTGCTTTACTGTTATCAGGTATATTAATGCTGCGTTACTTAGGCGCTACAACAGCCGCAGCCAGTATTGAAAATGCGTTGCTATATACTTTAGAGCAAGGTATACACACGGGAGATTTTGGCGACCGTTCCACACCGTCTGCCGATACAAATACATTTGCTGACGCCGTTATTGCAAACCTTGGTCAGCTGCCGCAAAAAGGCGTTGTGATTGCTCAGCCTGATTTTGAATATAAGGCGACCCACGGTCATCCTTTAAAAAATAAGCTTACCGTTAGCACTAATGTGCAAGAAGAAATGGTTGGTGTGGACGTTTTCGTAGAATCGAAGGCGCAGCCTACAGAACTGGCCGAACTGGCAAAACGTAAATCAACTGATAACTTTCAGCTGGTGATGATCTCTAACCGCGGTACACAGGTATGGCCAACCGGTTCTATCTTTACCGAACTGGTGAACGAGTACCGCATCCGTTTTGAGAAAAAGGAAGGCACCACCATCACCCAAAAAGAGATCCTGCACATCGCAGCAGACCTGTCCGAAGATTTTAAAGTGTGCTCGGTTGAGTTCCTGATGAAATTTGGCGGTAAAATAGGCTATACTTTGGCGCAGGGGCAGTAGCTTTAAGCCGAACGTTTTAATTCGAAGGTTAAGGCTCGTCACATTAAATGACGGGCCTTTTTTTTGTTTTTTTTGCTTCTCAGCCAAAAAAACCGAACCAGATATTTTGATATATTTATACCACCAATGTACCAACGCCGCCCCGGGGCGTTTAAATGTAATCTATCATGACATGTTTAAAGAAAACACAAAGATCTGCTGTTTTTTATGGTTAGGAATATTTTTTTCCTTCCATGTTTTTGCGCAAAGGGTTGTAACCGTTAGCGGTACGGTTAATGATGACAAAGGCACCCTGCCGGGAGCTACCGTTTTTTTAACGGGGACAAAATACATTACTGCTACTAACCTTAGCGGCGATTTTAAATTCAGTAAGGTGCCACCGGGGAACTATTCGTTGATCGTTAAAATGATGGGGTACAGTCCGTTTTTAAAACAGATAATGGTGGGCGAGGAGGACGTTAACTTAAATATACTGCTTAAAGTAAGCACCGCGCAGCTCAGCGAGGTTGTTATAAAGCCAAACACAAAGGAGTGGTATAAAAACCTGGAGTTGTTTAAAGCGCAGTTTTTGGGCGAGAACGCCAACGCTAAGCAATGCCAGATATTAAACGCCGAGGTTTTGGATTTGGATTACAATAAAGAACGACATATACTTAAGGCGGGGAGTGAAGAGCTACTGAAAATAGAAAATAAGGCGCTTGGTTACCGTTTAACCTACCTGCTTATTAATTTTGAATACGATAGCCGGAAAAATACAGTTGTTTACCAGGGGTATCCATCTTTTGAGAACATGGCGGGAACACCGGAGGAAGAAGCTGCCTGGAAAGAAAAAAGGGCTACGGCGTACCAGGGTTCGATACAGCATTTTATAAGTTCGTTATATAATAACGATACAAAACAACAGGGCTTTATGGTTTATGAACTGGCTAAATGGACCCCGGGCGGCAACGGATACGTAGCCCGTAAAGATTCCTTGGTACGTAAAAGGCGCGTAGACGTGGATACGATGATAACATCGGTTAATAAGAACTACAAAAAATTTGGCTTTAGCAGGGCTTTGTTTGTTGTTTATCTTAAACAAAAAGAGGACATACAATACCAGGCAAATGGTTATAGCTTAAGCACACTGTATAACGATAAACGACTGGATGAGGGGCAATCTTCCATTATCAACCTGGAAGCGCCATCTGTTGTTATAGATGCCAAAGGGGCGTTCTATAAACCACAGGACCTGTTTTTTGAAGGCTACATGGGCTGGCAAAAAATCGCCAATTTAACCCCGTTCGGGTTTAATGGAGGAAGTTAGGGGTTGCAGGGAATTAAGAACCAGGAAGCAAGAAGTCAAGAGACAAGAATCAAGAGCAGATACTACGTCTTGATTCTTGTCTCTTATTTAACTACTCGCTCTTATAAAGCACCCCTGCTTTCTCGGCAGAAACTTTAATCCCTTTGATCATAGCGGAGCTGAAGCCATTGTGCTCCATTTCGTTGAGGCCTGCAATGGTGCAGCCCTTTGGCGACGTTACTTTATCAATTTCCTGTTCCGGGTGCGATGCAAGCTGTAGTAGCAGGTCGGCAGCACCTTTGGCGGTTTGCGCGGCCATTTTAAGGGCATCATGCGCGTGGAAACCTATTTCGGTACCGCCTTGTGAGGCAGCACGGATAGAACGCAGGAAGAAAGCGATGCCGCAGGCGCAAAGCGCCGTGGCGCTGGTCATCAGTTCTTCGTTTATCTGGATGGTAACGCCAACGGTATCGAACAACGATTTCACCAGGCTGATGTTGGCATCTGAAGCGGTATCGGTAGCAATACAGGTCATGCTGTGGCCAATGGCAATAGCCGTGTTCGGCATAGCGCGGATCACCTGCACATCCAAAGCAAGCTGCTTGCGGATATCCGCACAGCTTACACCCGATACTACGGAGATGAGGAGGTGTTTGCTTTCCTGTGCAGTGGGCTGTATCTCATCCAGCAATTTATTTAGCTGTTGCGGCAATATAGCTAAAACCACTATATCGGCCTTGCTCACGGCTTCGGCATTGTTGGCGGTTACATTATATCCTTCCGCTGCCAGGGGTCCAAGGGCCACTGTATTGCGGCGTGTTAATGTAATTTGCTGCGGGGCAAATATGCCGGCTTTCACCAGGCCTTTAGCCAAAGCCAAACCAATGTTTCCGCTGCCTAATATGGCAATATGTTGTTGTGTGTTCATCTTATTTGCTTAAACGTGTACCAAATCCCTTTTTATTTTCCAAGTGCGCCAGGTCGTCCGAATGACCGATAATTACGGCTTTCACCCCGCAGGAGATAGCGGTAAAAGCGTTATCCAGCTTGGGCAGCATGCCGCTGTGGATCACCTTTTCTATTTTTAATTTCTCGTACCGTTCCGGGTCAATCTCCCTGATCAGGGAATCATCATCATTTACATCCATCAGCACACCTTTCTTTTCAAAGCAGTACACCAGTGTGGTTTCATACTTGCCGGATAGCGCCACCGCCAGCGCGGAAGCGATTGTATCGGCATTGGTGTTCAGCATTTGCCCTTCGCCATCGTGCGTTAAGGCACAAAAGACCGGGCTGAACCCACCGTCCAGTAGTTTGCTGATGTTATCCGGGTTGATAGAACCCTCGAAGAGGTCGCCTACAAACCCGTAATCAATGGTTTTAACCGGGCGTTTTTTTGCGCGGATAAAATCACCGTCGGCACCTGTGAGCCCGATGGCGTTGGTGCCATAGCGCTGTAATTGTGCTACAATGTTTTTATTGATCAGCCCGGCGTAAACCATGGTAACTATGCGCAGGGTGTCGATATCTGTAATGCGGCGCCCGTCAACCATTTGCGCCTCAATACCCATGCTTTCGCCTATCTGGGTGGCTACTTTGCCGCCGCCGTGAACAAGGATCTTATAGCCTTTTAAGGCGGTAAAGTCCTTTAAAAAGCGGTGCAGGTTTTCCGAGTTATCAATAACGTTGCCGCCAATTTTGATGATGTGCAGGGCTTGCATGGTATTATATATAAGTTCGATGGCAATTATAGGGAATTTTTAGGGGAAATTGAGGGTTGCGGCTATTTAACCAAAGGAAATGGCATTTAAAACAGAACCACTAACCATGTGGATTTTTTTAGGCTTGTTCGCGTTCGGCACGGGGCGCGAACAGCCCGAACAAGTGTATCGTCCTAAAGAATCTTTAAGCAATTTCTTCCATCAAAGCATATGCTAACCTCTGTTTCTTTCTTTGTAGACGCTGTGGTCAAAAAATTAATATCCTAATAATCAGAATAATACACGGTAAAACTGCAAAATCAATTATATAACGTAAAATATAGTTGTAAAACTGAAAACTAAGTTATAGATTTGATTTATGGAAGAGTTAACCCGCACCGAAGAACGCGTAATGCAAATTTTATGGAAGCTGAAGAAAGCTTTTGTAAAGGATATTATTGATGCCCTGCCGGATGATCCTAAGCCGCCTTATAACACCATCTCATCGGTGGTACGACTGCTGGAGAAGAAGGGCTATGTAGATTATAAGGCCTATGGCAAAACCTATGAGTACTTCCCCGCCATCAGCAAAGCGGAGTACCGTAAGGAATCGTTCAAGAAAATGTTCACCGGGTATTTTGATAATTCGGTGGAGAGCCTTTTATCCTTTATGGTGAAGGAAGAAAAACTGGGCGACGAGGACATTAAAAAGATCCGGGAAATGATCGACAAAAACTCAAAAAAATGAAAACACTCATCTATTTGCTGCAGGTATCGGCATGTACCGGTATCTTCTACTCATTCTACTTCCTGTTTTTAAGGAGGCTGACATTTTTTACCTTAAACCGCTGGTATTTGCTGGTAACACTACTGCTGAGTTTTGTGATACCCACCTTAACCTTTAAGGTTGATACAGCAGCCCCTTCGCCAATGCTGGAGCCGGTGATGTATGTGCAGCAGATCCAAACCATACCGCAGCCTCAATATACGGTAGATGTTGCCAAATCCGCTCCGCCGTTCGATTGGATGGCCGCGCTGCAAATATTTTACGTTGCCATCGCGGTAATTTCTGTAGCACACCTGCTGTTTACGCTTACTGCGTTTTTCCGGCGCATGGGTAACAAAAAGCTCATGCAGATAGGCCATGTAAAAGTGCTTAAGGGTACTAAAAAGCAGGGCAACAGCTCCTTCCTGAACGTAATATTTATTAACGACGAAGAGCTGGAGCCCGAGGAGATAAAACAGATCATCACCCACGAGATGCTGCATGTAAGGCTGATGCATTCGGCCGACAGGATAATTGCCCGTGTGGTACAAATAGCCATATGGTTTAACCCCTTCGCCTACCTGTATATGCGTTCGATAGAAGAGAACCACGAATTTGAGGTGGACCGAATTGCCGCCGGTAAGGACGAAAAGGGCATTTACGCGCAGCTGCTGTTTAAGCTGGCCGTATCGGGCCAAAGCTACCTGTTCCACAGTTTTAGTAAAGTACCGCTTAAAAAGCGCATTGCCATGTTATTTAACAAACCAACATCAAATATGAAAAAGATAATTTACCTGCTTATTTTACCCGTGGTAATGATAAGCTGCCTGGCATTTGCCAACTTACGGTCCGACAAAAAACTGAGCGTAGTAGATGACCTGAGCTTATTAGGTAAGCATCCCCTGGTAATCATCGACGGAAAAGAATACAGCGATGATATGCTTTATAAAATAGGCGCAAAATGTGTATTGGGGATAAGCACCTATAACCCACCCGTTGCGAAACCTGCATATGCAAAGTATGGCGAAAAAGTAAAGGACGGCCTGGTTATCATCAGCACCAAAAACCATCAGATCACCTATCAAACAGCCATCGAGAGAGAAAATCTCGCAAAAAAAGCGGCTGTGCCCAATAACCAGTTTTATGCGCGGTTGAAGCTTAAAAAAGAGGATGGAAGCCGCTTTGATAAATGCATAGTGCGTTTACCATCGGGCGGACGGGTAACCACTGACCTTAAA
The DNA here is from genome assembly GCF_014773265.1 of Mucilaginibacter pankratovii. Lineage (GTDB taxonomy): Bacteria > Bacteroidota > Bacteroidia > Sphingobacteriales > Sphingobacteriaceae > Mucilaginibacter > Mucilaginibacter pankratovii. The sequence goes on from NZ_JACWMY010000010.1 coordinate 37,502, forward strand.
ACCGATGAGCCTATCGTCTTTATTGCCGATGGCAAGGTTTTTACAGAGCAGGAAATAAGCAAAGTAGAAGACTATGTAAAAACGCATAAGATATATAGCTGGACGGCAGGCGAAAGCTACAAGGGTAAAACCGACCGGGATATCAGCGCCAATGCAAGCTATTTCGGTTTCTTAAGCAGGGCAGGCGATACCACTATCGGCAATAATAAATACCGCCAAAAGGTGTATCGTAACGGTAAACGCGTGCTTCCTGACCCAATTAACCGTAAAACTTTTGAGGATTACAATAATTCCGACAAGGGAAGACACGATAGGGAAGCTGCCAAAAGAGTATCGGGCAAAGCGCTTACTTTTAAAGTAGTTGGTACGGTAGATACCACTTATAGTAATATGTTTGCCGGTCACCTTAAGGGCTATAAAGTAATGCAGGGCAACGATGAATATGTGCTGCAAACAGGAGGGAAGTACAAGACTATAGCAGGTTTGGTACAGCCGGGGGATGAGATAGAAATAAACGTATCCACCTGCCTCTACGGCAATGACTCGCCATTGACCATCTCGCCGGAAACCATTACGAAAGGCGGCAAAGTCATCTTTCAGGCCGAAAAGCAAGAGCTGCCTCAATACGCGTTCCTTTATGAAGCCAATCGCGTACGTTTTACCGATGGCAAAATAACCGATGTGCAGAAATACCCCAACGGTAACTGGAAAAGCGCGGTGGTGCAGGTAGCTAACGGTTACAGGATAAAATTCAATCTTAAATCATCAGCACCGGCTGTGAAAAATATAGTCGCCGGCGATCATGTATGGCTCCGTTTTGTGCACGAAGTGAAAACAGGAGCAAAGGAGTATATCGTTAACGACTGGGTATCCTTAAGCAACAACGTACGAGACTATGGTGTTAAAAACCCCGAGTACTTTTATAAATATTATGAGAAAATATAAGTTCTTTGGCCGCTAAAACAGACCATTGCAAAGCCGGAAAATTCACCCTTTTCCGGCTTTGTTTTGTTCCGGCAACGATAATCTGCTATAAAAAAACGGCCATTAAAAACACATATTTAATTTATCCTGTTAAGCTAAACACAAACCGGCGGTTTAATTATTAATTTGCCGCCCTTATACATAGCTATGGATAAAAAAAATCAGGCAAAGCCCCGTGTACTCATTATTGGCGGTGGTTTTGCAGGCGTACAGCTGGCCAAAAATTTAAAACACGCGCCGGTTGAGGTTTTACTGCTCGATAAACACAACTATCATACTTTTCAACCGCTGCTTTACCAGGTTGCCACGGGGGCGCTGGAGGGCGATTCGATAGGTTTTCCCATCAGAAGGATCTTCGGCAGGCAAAAGAATTTTACCTTCCATTTGGCCGAGGTGCAGAAGATAGATACCGAAGCAAAAATAGTAACAGCCAACATCGGCGATATCCATTACGATTACCTGGTGATAGCCACCGGGGCAAACACCAACTATTTCGGTAATAAAGAGCTGGAGCATTATACGCTCCCCATGAAAAACATTGCCGAAGCACTTAACGTCCGTAGTCTCATTATTCAAAACCTCGAAAAAGCACTGGTGACTTTTGATGAGGCCGAACGCGATGCACTGCTCACCTTTGTGGTGGTAGGTGGCGGGCCAACAGGGGTAGAGCTCTCCGGTGCTATTGCTGAGTTGCGTAAATACGTTCTTTGTAAAGATTACCCGGGGCTTTGCAAAGAAGATATGAAGGTGTATTTAGTAGAGGGGAAGGATAGGGTACTCGGTGCTATGTCTGAACAAGCCTCTGCCAAAGCCGGGAAATTCCTCACGGAAATGGGCATCTTCATTTATAACGGCGTGCATGTATCAAGTTATAACGGAGATATCCTGAAGATAGACAACGGTGTAGATATCAAAACGCGAAATGTATTTTGGGCAGCAGGCGTACGCGGCGAAATGCCCGAAGGCTTGCTGCCCGAAGCTATTGCTAAAGGCGGCCGCATCCAAACCGATGAGATAAACCGGGTGAAAGGTTACGAAAACGTATTTGCCATTGGCGATGTTTCTTCGGTGGTAAGCGAAGCTAATCCAAACGGCTTTCCGGGTGTAGCGCAGGTTGCATTGCAGCAGGGTAAGCAATTGTCCACCAATTTGTTATGTATTATCAATAATAAACCTACAACGCCTTTTAAGTATAAAGACCTGGGTACAATGGCAACTATTGGTCGCAATAAAGCGGTGGCCGATTTAAAGAAATTAAAGTTCCAGGGCTTTTTTGCCTGGATCCTGTGGATGTTTGTGCATTTGCTTTCGTTGGCCGGCTTCAGCAATAAGTCCATCGTGTTTTTTAACTGGGCGGTAAATTACTTCACCCGCAACAGTGACAACAGGCTGGTTATTCATCACTTTGACACCAATACTATGATGACGGACCCTGTAGCGAAATAGTAAAACTATTTAAGCATTCCTGTGGTTGTAGCATTTAACCACAAAATATGGATCTGTTTCTCATTATCGCGCTGCTGGTAATTGTAAGCGCTTTATATTCTTATATCAACGCCCGGTTTTTAAAACTACCGGGTACTATTGGTATCATGGCGTTAGCCATCATCGGCTCTATATTGACTATTGCCGTTGATAGCCTTGACCCCAAAATAGCGCGATACCTAACGCTACTTGCCAAAAACATCAATTTCTCTACAACGGTGCTCAACATTATGCTGGGTTTCCTGCTGTTTGCCAGCGCCTTTAATTTAAATGTACGCAAGCTTAAACGCGAGATGCGCCCGGTGCTGATATTAAGCACGTTAGGCGTTATCCTTTCCACCGCCATATTTGGTACGCTGCTGTATTATGTAGCAGGGTTTATCGATATAAAAATACCCTATATATACTGTTTGCTCTTCGGCGCGCTGGTTTCACCCACCGATCCGGTGGCTGTAGGGGCTATAATAAGGGGTTCTAAGCTGCCATCTAACCTGGAGACGATCATCTCTGGGGAATCTTTATTTAACGATGGTATAGGGCTTGTTTTGTTTATTACGCTGCTGGAGATAACTCACACCGGTGCAGCCAATATAGATTTTGCTAAGGCGGTGATGATGTTTGTACAGGAAGTTTTTGGCGGCCTGGCATTAGGGGCGGTAACGGGCTTTCTGGCTTACCGGTTAATGCTTTCGGTAAACGATTTCCAAACCATTGTCCTGGTTTCGCTTGCGCTGGTAATGATCAATTCGGTAGTGGCAGAGATGCTGCATCTCTCCATACCATTATCAGTGGTTACGGCGGGGTTGCTGGCGGGCGGGCGTTCTATAAACGCCGATAACAAGGAACATTCGCACGAGGCGCTGGAAAAATTCTGGGGATTGATAGATGAGATGCTAAACACCATGCTCATTGTAATGATAGGGCTGCAGATGGTGAATTTGCCTTACATTAAAAATTATTACCTAACTGGTGCCATAGGTATCGTGGTTATTTTGATAGCCCGCTGGCTGAGTATAGCGCTTCCGTTAACTTTCTTAAGGCGCTCATTAAATGTGAGTTATAGCAATGTCAATATCCTTACCTGGGCAGGGGTGAGGGGCGGCATTACTATTGCATTGGCGCTGGCCCTACCTGCATCGCCTTACCGGCATTTTATTCTATCGGGAAGTTATTTTATTGTGATATTCTCCATTATCGTGCAGGGGCTTACGCTGAATAGGGTGATCAATGCGTCGTATAGGAGTAAATAAAAATTCGTCATGCTGAATTTATTTCAGCACCCCATCATAAAAGTAGCCATTATGGGGCGATAAGTAGAGCTGACTACCTGCCGCGTGGGGTCCCGAAACAAGTTCGGGATGACGTTATGAGTTGATTGACTTGTTTAACTTCGCCATATATTCCGCAATCTCTACCTCATTCTTATCTGCCGAACCGCTAAAAGTTTTAATGATATTCTCCCGTTCAACGTCACTACGGTTCTGGCTCAACTTCTTTTTGCCTTGCAGATCATCCACCATAATCTCGAAAGCAGTGATGCCATTCATCATCTTAAACTTATAATCGTCAGGTAGTTGTGCCCATTGCTTTAAGTAGCTGGCTTCGTAAAAGCCAATCATCTTTTCCAGTAGTTTGGCTACTTCGGCCTTATCGTCTACGAGGGTTGCCTTGCCATAGGCGTGCACGGCAAGATAGTTCCAGGTAGGTACATTTGTTTCCTTTTCGTAGTTTGATGGGGAGATATAGGCATGTGGCTCGGTGAAGATCACCAGGGACGTCTCATTAAAAACGGCAACTGATTGCGGATTTGCTTTGGCGAAGTGGGAGATAAGAACAAGTTTATCATCCCGCCGCTCTACAATAAAAGGCAGGTGAGTAGCCTCCGGCACACCGTCAATATTCGTAACAATCGTAGCGAAGCTGTACTTCTGCATGAAGTTGATAGCTTCCTGATGATCTGATAATTGGAAATGCTTAGGCGTGTACATTACTCAATGGTATTGTTAAAGCTTGCTTCATGTTTTTGAACGTGATTTGGGAACTCAACTTCATAATCAGCCGCTCCGATTCCTACAATATTAACGTTGAATCCGTCCGAATCCATTCCTTCAATATTAGTTGATAAACCTTTAATTATTAAATCATTTGAACTGATTACCTGCAAGCCAGGTAAATCATACGTTGAAATAAAATTATCCTCAGCATATTCTGAAAATAAAATGCCGCCCTTAATGCAATATTCTTTAAAAAAATGAAATCCGTATGTGTTATCGCGAAAATTAATCTTCCCAAATACAACTCCCATTGGCACATCGGCATGTTCCAGAGCTGTTTGGCCAATTAGAGTGCCTTCAAGCAGTATGTTATAAAGGGTGCTCATCATTTCAACGAGCTATTACAAACGCTTCCAGCATTTGCTTCAACACCGCCTGCGCGGCCCAAACACGGTTACCCGCTTCGTGTATCACAACCGACCTATCGCTATCCAATATCTCCGAAGATAGCTCCAGATCGCGCCTTACGGGCAGGCAGTGCATTACTTTGGCGTTGGGAGCATCCTTTAATTTATCCAAAGTAAGCATCCAGTCTTCGTTACCCGGCAGTATCTTGCCGTATGGCTCGTAGGCCGACCAGTTCTTCACGTAAATAAAATCAGCATCCTTTAATGCTTTTTCCTGGTTGTGGGTAATGGTAGCGCCATTGGTGAATTCTTCAGAAAGCTCATATCCTGCCGGCTGAGCGATGATGAATTCCACATCGCCCTTGCACATCCATTCGGCAAAAGAATTCGGCACAGCCTGCGGCAGGGGCTTTATATGCGGCGCCCAGGTTAATACTACCTTAGGGCGTGCATTGGTTTTTAGTTCTTCGATGGTAACCAAATCTGCAAGGCTTTGCAGCGGGTGGCGCGTTGCCGATTCCAGACTTACGATAGGTACTTTACAAAACTCTACAAACTTGTTGAATATCAACTCACTATAGTCTTCTTCGCGATTTTTAAGGCCGGGGAAAGAGCGTACGCCGATGATATCTGAGTATTCGCCCATTACGGCAGCAGCTTCGCGAATGTGCTCTACGGTGGTGCCGTTCATTACAACACCATCATTCAGTTCCAGCGCCCAGCCTTCTTTATCAATGTTGAGCACAATAACATTCATGCCCAAATTTTGCCCGGCTTTTTGGGTGCTGATGCGGGTACGCAGGCTTGGGTTTAAAAAAACGAGGCAAAGCGTTTTATTTTCGCCCAAATGCTTGTGGGCAAAAGGGATTTGTTTCAGCTGCAATGCTTCAGCAACAAGTGCTTTTACATCGGTAACATCATTAACAGAAGTAAATAGTTTCATTGTTTTGCCTCGTTTTGCCTCTGTAGCCTCACCCTAAATCCCTCTCCTTTGGAGAGGGATTTAGGGTGAGGCTTTTTGAAGCTTATTTTATAATATTATGAATTCTTAAGTGTCGTATCAAATGCTTCCAGGAACCTGTCGGCATAAGCTTTTGTTAAATTAAGTGCAGGTAAGAGCCTCACTACGTTTGGTTTAGCTTCGCCTGTAAATATCTGGTACTTAAACAGCAGGTCTTTTTTAACGTTCGGTAATTCTGCAGGCAGGTCTATGCCTATCATTAATCCACGGCCGCGTACTTCTTTCACCTTATCAAATTTCTTTAGCTCTTCTATCAGGTAACCGCCTACTTCGGCGGCGTTCTGCATCAGGTTATCTTGTTCTATGGTTTCCAATACTGCCAGCGCAGCCGCGCAAGCCAGGTGATTACCGCCAAAGGTGGTGCCCAGTTCGCCGTACCATGGTTTTATTTTTGGCGAGATAATGATACCGCCCACCGGGAAGCCATTGCCCATCCCTTTTGCCATGGAATAAATATCGGCATTAATGCCCGCAAAATCATGCGAGAAGAATTTGCCGGTACGGCCATAGCCGCATTGTACACTATCAGCAATAAAAACAGCGTTGTACTTGTCGCAAAGCGTACGGATCTTCTGTAAGAACTGAATTGGTGCTACCTGTATACCTCCAACGCCCTGTATGCCTTCGATAATAACCGAAGATATCTCGTTGGCAGTAAAGGCCTGTTCTAAAGCTGCTTCATCGGCCCATGGCAGAAAAATAACATTATCGGTTTCGTTTACCGGGGCAACAATTTTTGGGTTATCGGTAACCGCAACTGCCAATGATGTACGGCCATGGAAGGCATTTTTAAAAGCAATAACTTTCTTTTTGCCATTATAGAATGAGGCCAGTTTTAAAGCGTTCTCGTTTGCCTCAGCCCCGGAGTTACACAGGAAAAGCTGGTAATCTTCCTTGCCCGAAACTTGCCCAAGCTTTTCGGCCAGTTGTTTCTGTAAAGGGATCTCGATAGAGTTGGAATAAAAACCTATCTGGTGCAGCTGATCCTCCAAACGTTTTACATAGTGCGGGTGGGTGTGGCCGATAGAGATAACCGCATGGCCGCCGTAAAGGTCGAGGTACTCGGTGCCTTTGTCATCGTAAACAAGGCTGCCAATGCCTCTAACAATATTGATTGGGTTGATAGGATATACGTCGAATAAATTCATTTTCTTTTTAAGCTTAAAGCTGAAAGCGAAAAGCACAAAGCTCATTTTTCAGCAGGATTAATATTTTTTACGATTCTTTGCTTTTGGCTTTAGTCTTTCAGCTTTTGGCTCCCGCCACTAAAATGCTAAAGCCTTAAGTCGTAATCCTGCGCGCTCATCCAAACCAAACATCAGGTTCATGTTTTGAACCGCCTGCCCGGAGGCACCTTTAAGTAAATTGTCCATAATGCTGATAATGAATATTTTATTATCATGTTTCTTCGCCTGAACAAAGCACTTGTTGGTATTGATGATCTGTTTCAGGTCAATATCTTTATTGGTAACATGGGTAAATGCATGCCCGGCGTAATATTCTTTGTAAAGCTGCAAAGCCTCCGCTTCTGATAGGTCGCTCTCAGTATAAATAGAAGCTATGATACCACGTGTAAAGTCGCCACGGTAGGGAACAAAGTTTACAGCTTCAGAAAAATCCGGTTGTAATTGCCTCAGCGATTGCCCTATCTCATTTAAATGTTGATGGCTAAAGGCCTTGTATACAGATAAGTTATCGTTCCTCCAGGTGAAGTGCGTGGTAGGCGATAAGCTTTGCCCCGCGCCTGTAGACCCGGTTGTAGCCGTAATATGCACCTCATGCGTAAGCAAGCCTTTTGATGCCAGCGGCAACAGGCCCAATTGCAAACAGGTAGCAAAGCAACCCGGGTTAGCAATGTTATCTGCCGATCTGATAGCTTCGCGGTTTAACTCCGGCAAACCGTATACAAAGTTTTTACTTTTTAATTTTGAGTTTTGACTTAACCTAAAATCCTGGCTCAGATCAATTATTTTGATACTATCCGGGATCTCGTTTGCCTCTAAAAATTTCTTCGCATCGCCGTGCCCAACGCAAAGGAACAGTACATCTATGGCGTTAGAAAGCTCCGAAGCAAATTGCAGGTCGGTATCGCCAAACAGGTCGGTATGTACATCGTAAACATGCTTGCCTGCGCTGCTGGTGCTGTGTACAAACACAATATCCACGTTGGGGTGGTTGATGAGGATCCGCAGCATTTCGCCGCCGGTATATCCCGCACCGCCAACAATGCCCGCGCGTATTTTAGAGGTTGATTCTGTCATTTTTTGTAGATGGTGTGGAGTACAAAATAAATTCCAGATCGCTGCTTTCTTTATTGGCTATAAAGTGCTTTTGCCCGGGTTTAATTTCGATGCCCTGTTCGGGTTTTAAAACGCTGATTTCTCCGTCGATAGAGAATGTTGCCCGCCCTTTCAGTATAAAAAAGAACTGGGATGCCGTTTCGTGGAAATGGAGTTGCTCGGCTGTATCCGGCGGCATCAGTTCCTGTTTAATGGATAGCGCCTCGGTATCAACATAATTCCAGCCATAGCAATCATCGCCCCAGCGGTAATGGCTTAAACATTCGCTCCGCGAGAAAACGGGATTACTCATTGGTGCCGTTCACTTTATGGTATATCATTACCTGGTTACCAAAGATCTTAGAGAAACCTTTCACATCTTCACCGCTCCAGGCGTTATTCATTTCGCCGTAGCTGCCAAACTTGTTCGACATCAGATCGTGATCCGACTCGATGCCCACCACCTGGAAACGGTAAGGGTTCAGCTGTACAAATACTTTACCGCTAACCTGTTTCTGCGTATCTGTCAGGAAGGCCTCTATGTTGCGCATAATAGGGTCGTGGAACTGCCCTTCGTGCAGCCAGTTGCCGTAGAACATGGATAACTGGTCTTTCCACAATAGCTGCCATTTGGTTAATACGTGTTTTTCCAACGTGTGGTGCGCTTTAATGATCACCATTGGTGCGGCAGCCTCAAAACCTACACGGCCTTTAATACCGATGATAGTATCGCCCACGTGGATATCTCTTCCAACGCCGTATGGCTGGGCAATGGCTTGTAGTGCCTGTATGGCCTTAGCCGGGTGGTCGTATTTATCATCATCGATAGCAACCAGTTCGCCTTTTTCAAAAGTAAGGGTGATATCGCGGGTGCCGGTTTCGGTTACCTGAGTTGGCCATGCCTCTTCGGGCAAGCCAAGGTTAGACGTAAGGGTTTCTTTGCCGCCTACAGATGTTCCCCAGATACCCTTGTTGATAGAGTACTTCGCTTTTTCGAAGTTCATCTCCACGCCGTGTTTTTTCAGGTATTCTATTTCCGCTTCGCGACTTAGTTTTAAATCACGAATAGGGGTGATGATCTGCACATCAGGTACCAGGATATTAAAGATCATATCGAAACGCACCTGGTCGTTACCGGCGCCGGTGCTGCCGTGGGCAACATATTCGGCACCAATTTCTTTGGCGTAGTTGGCAATAGCAGTAGCCTGGCTTACGCGCTCGGCACTAACCGATAGCGGGTAGGTGTTATTCTTTAATACGTTGCCATAGATAAGGAAACGAACACAGGTATTATAGAAGTTTTCAGTTTCATCAACCACGTGGTGGCTGGTTACGCCCATTTGGTAAGCGCGTTCCTCAACGCCCTTTAATTCTTCATCGCTAAAACCGCCGGTATTTACAATTACAGAGTGTACCTCGTAACCTAAATCGCGTGTTAAATAAATGCAGCAAAATGAGGTATCTAAACCACCGCTGTATGCCAGTACTACTTTTTTCTTGTCCATTTGTTATGTTGTTGTGGAGAAGACGCGAAGTATCGCGTCTCTACGTTCTTTTTTGTTGTAGAGACGCAATATTTTGCGTCTCCGGATTATTTGCCTGCCCGTATACGTTAATGAAAATCAAAGGCCATCACATGCTCAAGGCGCTTTTTAATAGCTGCCTCAATGCGCTCCAATAATGTTGCTTTATGCGTTATCTTCTTCATCTTCTCTTCGTACTGCTTTTGTACTTCAGCAGGGTCGAACAGCATGGCGGTGCACATGCAGTTTTTGCGGCCTTTGGCTGTCAGGATGTCGAAGTTTACGCAGCTGGTGCAGCCTTTCCAAAAGTTCTCGTCCTGTGTTAGTTCCGAATAGGTAACCGGTTCGTAACCCAGCTCCGAATTGATCTTCATTACGGCAAGGCCGGTGGTAAGTCCGAAGATCTTGGCGTCGGGGTACTTTTTACGCGAAAGGCCAAATATCTTATGCTTAATAGCCTTAGCCAAGCCAGCCTTGCGATATATCGGGTTCACAATAAGCCCCGAATTGGCCACGAAATCGCCGTGGCTCCAGGTTTCAATGTAGCAGAAGCCGGCCCAGGTGCCGTCTTTATGCAGGGCAATAACGGCCTTGCCTTCCAGCATTTTATTGGCGACATACTCCGGCGAGCGCTGGGCAATACCTGTGCCGCGTGCCTTTGCCGATTCTGCCATCTCATCGCATATCATAGGGGCAAAGTCGGCATGTTGTGCCGTGGCTACCTGTATGTCAAAATCTTGTATGGTCATTATAATAGAAAAATTACCGTTAAATTATTGGCTGTTTAAGCCATAAATAATTAGAGGGACTTTTGTTAAAGAAGTTTAATAAGGCTTCTTTGTTGGCGGGAGAACTAAAATCTAATTCACACGCGCGGGATGAAAACCCGTCGTCGGCTGGGGGGGAAGAGCAAAACAAACGAAACTAAAGCAGCAGCAACCGGAGCAAATATTGCCCTGATAGCCGTCATGTTTGAGTTTTTTGTATTCATTATTGATGAATTTACTTGCTTTTAAAATTTGTGCAAATTATTGCATAATAATTTACTTATGCAAGAAAAAACTTTGATTATGAGTTTCAGGTGGAAATTAAGCCCGTAGATAAGCTAAAGACGGGTAATCGCTGCAGTAGATGCGCCCTTGCCGGTGATTTTTTGTACTTGATAATCAGGGTGTAGGTAAGCAAATTGCCAATTTTAACAATTTATTAACCCAAAACGCATCATTTTTCTATCTTTGCGCCGGGGTAAGTCTTTTACGGCCAGCTCCTCTTGAACTCCCCCAGGGTGGGAACGCAGCAAGGGTAGAGAGTTGAGCGGCGCGATAAAAGTAGCTTACCCTTTTTTGTGCAATCAACTTTTTGGCGGGTGTTTTTCTTAACGTTATTCCTAACGCACTCATCACTCACCCCATATATCTCCTTTACCCCGTTAGGGGTTACCTGTTTAAGAAAAATCTGTTCTTTAATTAATATCGAATAGTGAATTTCGAATTCCCAACACCGAAGTTTTTACTTCATTATTCGATATTGGACATTCGGTGTTCGATATTAAATTCTCTTTAAATCTCTTAGCTTAATGAAATTGCCGTAATTGGACAATGAGGTTTTTTGTGTAATTAAATTAAAAACTTATGGCACCCCCTTCGGGCCGGGCTTTCCAGGGCTGCGCTGCGCTTCGGCCACCCCGCCCTCGCGCTTCCCCCTCACACGGTGGCTGCCCCTTACAATCCCTGGTGCGGGCTATCGGGTATTAAAATCTTTTCGGTTCGATATTCATCATTCGAAATTCATTATTCGATATTAACTTCTTTGCAGATTGCCTTAAAGCCTATCTTCGCAACATGCTCGATATACTCATCATTGGTGCCGGCCCCATCGGTTTGGCTTGCGGACTGGCAGCACAAAAGGCAGGGCTTAGCTTTGTTATTGTAGAAAAAGGTTGCCTGGTAAACTCGCTGTATAACTACCCCGCCACCATGACCTTCTTCTCTACCAGCGAACGGCTGGAGATTGGCGGTGTGCCCTTTATCAGCGTAAATAAACAGCCCAACCGCAACGAAGCACTGGAGTATTACCGCCGTGTAGCGCTGGATAATAAGTTACCCATAAATCTGTTTGAGGAAATTACCGATATAAAAGGCGGTACCGATGGCTACACCATCACCAGCAATAAGCAAACCTACCAGGCAAAAAGGGTGATATTGAGTACCGGTTTTTACGATATCGCCGTTAACCTGAATATCCCCGGCGAAGATTTGCCCAAAGTAAAACACTACTATAAAGACCCACACTACTACGCCATGCAAAACGTGGTAGTGGTAGGCAGCAGCAATTCCGCTATTGATGTAGCTTTAGAAACCTACCGCAAAGGCGCGCACGTTACCCTTGTGGTACGTGGCGATGAAGTAAGCAGCCGGGTAAAATACTGGGTTAGGCCCGATATTATTAACCGTATTAAAGAGGGCAGTATCACGGCGCACTTTAACTCCAGCCTGGCAGCCGTGCGCCATACCGAAGTAGATATCCAAACCCCCGATGGCCTTATTACCATCCCAAACGATTTTGTAATGGCCATGACGGGCTATAAACCCAACTTTGATTTTTTGGCCAAGCTGGGCATCAACCTCACCGAAGATAAATTCATCCCCCAGTACAACCCCGAAACCATGGAAACCAACCTGCCCGGCCTATACCTTGCCGGTGTAGTTTGCGGTGGGCTGGATACCCATTTGTGGTTTATAGAAAACTCACGGGTGCATGCGGAGATGATCATTGGGGATATTGTGGCGAAGGAGAGAGCCTAACCCAACCGTCATTCTGAACTTGTTTCAGAACCCCATCATAAAAGTTGCCAGTATGCAAAGCCACCTTGCATGCACAAGACCTGCCGTGTGGGGTGGCGAAATAATCGGCATGACGATTGTTCTTTCGCTGCCGCGAGATTAGCGCAGCGTATCTCGTGGTATTGCACTGAGTAAGCTTCCAGCTTACGGCAGCTGAAAGCTGCAACCATGCCGGCCACGAGTTGGAAACCTTGCGTGTTCGAAACATGGCGGTCATGTCTGCATCGCAAGTTGACTCAGCCCCTCTCTCCTGCGGAAAGAGGGGAGTTCTTTTCTTCACCCTCTTTGCGGAGCAGAGAGGGTCGACAAGCGATAGCGATGTCGGGGTGAGTCAAATATGCGGGCGACAAGAAACGAATTGAAAGGTTTCGAACACTCATGGTTGGAAACTCGCGGCAGCCTTTTAAGCTGAATACTGCCCAGCAAATGGTATTTGTTTGTATAACTGGTAGTTCAACTCTTTATCATTTGCTTTTTTTGCCAATACTGTTAAAAAATCAATTTGGAATGAATCCTCAAATTGAATTCGCTCAAAAAACGGCCATAATTTATTGAAATCTGCCGTAGAGATACGGCGAGCAATGGTAACATGGGGATTAAAGTCATTACCGATAGAAAAAATCTGTTTAACAAAATCGAACCAGGTGGTTGTTTTCTCATCCATTACAATAGCTGCATAAATTGTCCTGTAATTTGGGCCATGCTCAAAATACCCGAAACCTTGTAGTTTGATAACCGGCGGCGGAACGCGCAGGAAAATTTGTTGATAAATTTCATGATATGAGTCTAAAAGCTTCGGAACTCCTGTTTGCTCATCAACATCATCAATAAATTTAGCGAAGGAAATATGAGCCCGGGCATTCATGCTCAGATATTTGCCAATGTGTTTAAAACAAGAACGCTTAAAAAGTTGAATTTTTTTGTTGCTCGCCAATGGTAACGACAATAGGTGTAAGAATTCTTTTTGATACATGATGTTTATGATTTAATGGTTTTAAAACAATTTAACCTGCTTCCTCGCCGCAATCTCAGCCTTCGCTTCCTGCTGCTGTTTCCAGCTATTTTTTCCTGCCAGTCCCGTAGTATTTCTAAATGGGATGGTTTTATAAGGCTGCCATTTGCCGGCAATGGTGCCAAAGGTCTCTCGCTGCAATATTTTTAGTTCGGAGATCCAAAAGGGCTCCTGCAGCTTTTTATGTTTAAAGTTTGGCCATAGCTTTTTAAAATCAGCTTCGGGCACATTGCGCACCACGGTAATATGCGGCACCACTGCCTTTTTGATGTTGAGGTTTTTACGCAGCAGGGCAAACCAGGTTTCCATAGCAGGTGTGCTGCGGATATAAGCGTAAATGGTGTTTTTACTGTGTAGATGTTCGAAGTATTTAAAGCCATCCATGTGCAGCAATACGGGCGGCATGGCCTGCAGTGTGCTTTCCACACGCTCAAAAGCGCTATCTACCATAAAGGGCTTTTGGCGCTCCAGTTGGTTAACAGTAATATGGGCAGGTGAGTTCATGCTCCCAAAATCGCCGATGTGCTTTGCCGACGCTTTTTTATACCGCATCACCTGGTGCCTGATATTTTCGGGCGGCGAAAGGAGGAAGAGGTAGTCGGAGTAGCCGTTCATGTTAGTTATTTCGTGTATTAAAATCGTGTATAGGAGGCATCTACGGACCCAAAATCCATTCTTCAGGTATTTCTATAAACAGGGGGCTCCGCCGGAGCCAAACCCTTGTTGTGTATTTCTATAAGCGGGTCTTCCGGAGTCGCTACCTGGTTAAGCCTTGCTATAAATGAACCTTAGTGCCCGGGGTATTTTCTATACGCTCCGGAGGAGCACCCTGTTTATAGCAATTCAATTAAAAGCCACACGGCTCCGTAGGTGCCACCTATCTGCAAGTGAGTTTATCCATCGCGTTTTACCTTGCAAATTTTGCTAATTATTTTAGTATTTCAAATTAAATTTTCATATTTGTGCATGGATGCTCAAAGGCATATTGTACATATCGATCTCGACTCTTTCTTCGTATCCGTAGAACGTAAGTTCGATCCATCGCTCATCGGCAAAGCGGTCATCATCGGCGGCTCGGCAGAGCGGGGCGTGGTGGCATCTTGTAGTTACGAGGCGCGGGCATTTGGGGTGCATTCGGCTATGCCGACACGGCAGGCGCTAAAGCTTTGTCCGCATGCTATTGTGATCCATGGCACACACGGGCGCTATTCGGAGGCTTCAAGGCAGGTTACCGAGATCATCCAGCGCTCGGTGCCGCTGTACCAAAAAACATCGGTAGATGAGTTCTATATCGACCTGACTGGTATGGACCGCTTTCACAACCCCTACCAACTGGCAACCGAGCTGCGCCAGCGCGTTATCAGCGAAACCGGGCTGCCCATTTCCTTCGGGATGGCAGCAAGTAAAACCGTAGCTAAAATGGCCACTAACCAGGCAAAGCCAAACGGGCAGCTATGGGTGAAGGCAGGGGAAGAGAAGGCTTTTTTGGCGCCGCTCAACATCCGCAAAATACCGGGGCTGGGCGAGCATACTTGCCAGAAACTTTACCAGTATGGTATCGAAAAAATTGGCGACCTGCAAAAGGTGAACATCAAGTTCCTGGAGGCGGTGTTCGGCAAAGCGGGGACTTACATCTATAATAAAGCCAACGGGATAGACGATACCGAGATCGTTTCGCACACGGGCCGCAAATCCATCTCTACCGAGACCACGTACCACAATGATGTAAAAGATATCCGCACGCTGGAGAACACCCTCGTAAGCATGACCGAAGAACTCGCCGGCAAGTTACGCCGCGAAAACAAGGTGAGCAGCTGCCTGGCGATAAAAATACGCTACGCCAATTTTGAAACGCATACCCAGCAGCAAAAGATCCCGCTCACCGCTGCCGAGCATATCCTGATTCCGGGTATCAAAAACCTGCTCAAAAAAGCCTGGAACCAGCATCGCCCTATTAGGCTCATCGGCGTACGCCTGAGCGACCTGTGCACCGGCAGCTACCAGATAAACCTTTTTGAAGATAACGAAGAGCGTATTAAATTGTACCAGGCGATGGATAATATCAACTTTAGGTATGGTGAGAAAACCGTTTGCCGGGCCGCCGGGATGGAGATCGGGGCGAGGACGTTTAATCCGTTTATGAGAGGGTAACCGGGATTAAGCTGATTTTTGCGATTTAGGGATTTTGATTTGCATGGAGCCATGCCTACCACGGGTTTTTAACCCGTGGTAGGCATGGCTGCAACTTTAAGCAGCCTTAAGCAGGATGCTTCGGCAATGCTTACCACGAGATACGCTGCGCTAATCTCGCGGTAGCATAAAGCATTACTCATCCGTTCCATAAATGGAACGGCAATGAAAGTGGGTTGCGTTTTAAACGATCGTATTTCAGCCACCCACCTTCATTGCCGTCGACTTTAGTCGACGGATAGCAAAAAACACGCGGCTTTAGCCAAATTGTTGGGTTGCGGCTAAAGCCAGATAAAGCTGGCTGTGTTCCGTCCCATAAATGGGACGGCTATGAAGTTAATTTGGCGCTTCTCATCTGCACATCTGAAATTTGCACATCTGCACATCAAATCTCTTTTTTCATCAACAGATCCGTCTGCTCATCATTTCCCAGCATAAATTTATGTTTACCGAATATGCAAAAGCCTTTGCTTTGGTAAAAACGGATAGCACCTGCATTCTGCTCCCATACACCCAGCCAGATGTAGCTGAACTTTGCATCAACGGCGGTTTGGATGGCAAAATCTATCAGTTGCTTGCCTATTTGCTGCCCCTGGTATTCTTTGGAAACGTAGATGCGCTCCACTTCGAGGGCATCCGGGTGCTGAAATTCTGTTTGGGCCTTGTGGTAGTTGAGTTTGAGGTATCCGGCAGGTTCGCCGTCTATCATCGCGAAAAAGAAATGCGAATCGGGGTTTGCCAGTTGTTCCTCAAAGCTCTGTAGCGTAAACGCTTTGGAAGCAAATGCCTCCATATCGGCAGGGTTGTTAAGGTGCGCAAAGGCATCAAAAAACGTCCGGCGGCTTACCTCCAGCAAACGGGCGGACTGATCGGGTGTTACTCTTTGTATAAGGATGGGAGAGAGCATAGGTATAAAATTGTCCTCTAAAATAAAAAATGGAGGGATATTTTAATATCGAACGCGAATATCCAACGCCGAATAACGAAGGAAAACTTCGGTATTGGATATTTGAAATTCATTATTTCGATATTATCTTTCCCGTACGTTATCGCTTAGCTAATTGAATTGTTCCTGCAAACGCACCAGCCGATCTATCATCAGGTTAAGTTTTTCCTGTTCGCTGGCAAATATGCGGCCCTTTAAGTAAAAGGTACAAAAAAGCAGCCATGCAGCAGTAAGCCCGTAAGCGGCCAACTTAAATTGCGTTGAAGCGCTTTGCAGTACTTCAAAAAAGTACAGCGTTAGGCCTATGCTTAGCAGTAAAACGTATAAATAATACATCCAGCCGTAAATAGTAGCGCGGCTTCGCTGGTATTCTTTTAAGCTTTGTAAATAAGAAGATGGATCGATGGTAAGGTCCTGTTTGTGAATAAGGCGGTAATCGCGGATCATCATCAGTACATAAATTACCATGGTAGATAGTATAACGGCTATACCGGCGTAGGTTACCCAGGAATGAAACACAAAAAACAGCATCACCATTGTAATACCGAATAAGGCCAGCAGCATGCCCGTAATGCTCCAGAAAAGGTTGCGCGTTAAGCTGCTCATCCCTTTTTTTACCTGCTTCAGCACTTCGTCTACCGCAACCGGCTCAAGTTTTGGCTGTCCCTGCCAAACCATCAATAAATGATCAAAGTCTTTCATAATGGTTGTATAATTCGGTTAATTTTTGTTTAATACGATATATCTTCACTCTCAAATTCCCTTCTGATATACCCGAAACATCTGCAATTTCGGGATACGGCACTTCATCAAGCACCAATGTTATTATAATTCTTTCCGATTCCTCCAGCTTAGATATACACTTGTACAGCAAAGCAACCTGTTCGTTCTTTTCAGAGAACTCCTCGCGTTTGTTTTCAGCAATTAATGGGGTCAGCTCATCCTTGGCCTGCCGTTTTTCCGACCGCAGGTAGGTTAAGCAAGTGTTCACCGCAATGCGATAGATCCAGGTTGATATCAGCGCCTGGTTACGAAACTTGTGTAAATTTTGCCAAACCTTTAAAAAGGTCTCCTGCAGCAGGTCGTTAGCGGCATCATCATCACCTGTGTAACCATAGCACAAATGGAAAATTTTCTTCGAATTGGCTTCATATACCTTCCGGAAAGCTTCTTCTTTATTATCGGCCACTTGTTAATAGTTTAGTAGTTTTTTAAAAGTTTGACGAAGGTATGGGGTAAATGTTACAACAGGTAACTTTTTTTATTTATCCAGGGGAGTTTATTAGCGGCATCATCCAGCAGGGCGTTGTAATCCTGGCTGTAATCAAACTGAAGGTCCTCATGCAGCTTACCTATGGAGCCTTTTACTTTCTCCAACTGGCGGGTGAATATGAGGCGGATAGGCTTGTAGGATGTTTGGCGGATAACGTATTGCAGGTAGTTTTGGCAAAAATTGAGCAACAGCTCAATCTCCGCCGGTTTTGTGCCTATGAATTTGGTGTATTTGGTAAGCATCTTCAGGATCTTCCGCAGAGCCTTAGCTGTAAAATAGCTTTGCGCGGGCAGCTGGCTAAACATAAAACCTGCTTCGGCTTTAATGCTTTCGATAAAATCCTGTTCGTTATGGGCTTCGAAGAGGAGGTACGCCAGCAGTTCTTTGTTCTCCTTTTTATAGCGTACCAGCCGCAGGGCCAGTTCGGCAAGCTGCTCTTGCGGCAGGTGCTGAAGTTCTTTTTTTATTTGTTGTAATCCGTAGGTGGCAATGCTCATATTAAACTTTCTGCAACATAGTAAATTTTGTAGTTTAGCGGCACTGATCGTAACCAAATGCAAAAAAACAAACTCACCCTGTATATTTTTATAGCGCTTGTGCTGGGTGTTATAGCCGGCTATATATACAATGCTACGGTAATAAACGCCATTAACACAAAAATGAGCGCTGCCGAAGCACAGATAAAAACCATAGACCTGCAAATAGCAGCCGCCAAAGATACCACAACCGCCGATTTTAAGGCACTGAAAACACAACGCACAGCCCAGGCAAAAGTTCGCAAGGAAAGTGACACCGCACGCGAGGATAAGCTGGTTGGGTTTACCGTGCTGAGCGACATATTCCTGAGGCTTATAAAAATGATAGTAGCGCCGCTTGTATTTACCACGCTGGTGGTAGGGGTAGCCAAGGTAGGCGATATTAAATCGGTAGGGCGTATTGGCGGTAAAACGCTGCTTTGGTTTTTAAGCGCTACGCTGGTATCATTGCTTTTGGGTATGGTATTGGTTAACTTTTTTAAGCCTGGCGAAGCCATGCATTTGCCATTACCAGATGCCAACCTGAGCACAGGGATCCAAAAAACGGCGCTTTCGCTGCGCGATTTTATCGGCCACGTTTTCCCGAAGAGTTTTGTAGAGGCGATGGCCAATAACGAGATATTGCAGATCGTGGTATTCTCTCTTTTTTTCGGCGTAGCAACCGCTGCCATTGGCGAACCGGGCCTTATTGTGATAAAAGCTTTAGACGCTATTGCCCATGTAATACTAAAAATAACCGGCTACGTAATGCAACTGGCACCGTTGGCTGTATTTGGTGCGATAACCGCAATTATTGCCAAACAGGGTTTGGGCATCTTATCCACCTACGCCATATTTATTGGTGAGTTTTATTTTTCGCTGCTGGTGTTATGGACGGTTATTGTACTGGCGGGTTTCGCCGTATTGCAAAAACGTGCGTTTAATTTGGTAGCGAGGATAAAAGATGCCATGCTCATTGCCTTCAGCACCTCTACCAGCGAAGCAGCCTATCCGAAAGTGTTATTAGAATTAGAGCGTTTTGGCTGCAATAACAAGATCGTGAGCTTTGTACTGCCGCTGGGTTATTCCTTTAACCTTGATGGCTCGATGATGTATATGACCTTTGCGTCTTTATTCCTGGCGCAATCGTACGGGATCCATCTTGGCTTCAGTCAGCAGCTATCTATGCTGTTGGTGTTGATGCTTACCAGTAAAGGTATTGCAGGTGTTCCTCGTGCGTCGCTGGTGGTTATTGCGGGTACGATCTCGTTGTTTAATATTCCCGAGGCCGGCCTGGCCTTATTAATAGGCATAGACCCGTTGTTGGATATGGGTCGTTCTGCTACAAATGTGTTAGGCAACGCCATGGCAACAGCCGTAGTAAGCAAATGGGAAGGCGAACTAAAAGATTAGATTTGTGTGTGGATTATTGAAAATAAAATATCGAATTTTGCGGCCTTAATCTTTTATTGATATTCATGAGCGCTCTTAAGTCGAAAAAAACATTTCTTATCCTAAGTATTATTGTGCCTTTTTTACTGTACTGCTTTTATTACTACGGCATGATGGTGAAGAACGCTCCTTATAAATTCTCGGAATTTCAGTCGATGCAGTTCGAGTTTGGTTATAAGGATAGCCTGCTGAATAAATACGACTCGAAAACCGGTAATTACCAATACATCAACCGCAAGGATTCGGTAGTGAAAATGAAGATGCGCTTAACTAACGATGACCTGCTGTACCTGCACCGTAAAGCTGCCGACCTTGGTTACTGGGATTTTCCGGCGAATGAAACGGTTGAAGGCAGCAAAAGCCGTGCGCCGCGTTACATCATCACCTTTAATTATAAGCGCAAAACCAAACGCGTGGTATTTGATGCCGACTATACCGGACCCGAAAAATTGGTGGATGCCAACCAGCGGTTGATAAAAGAGATACAGAGCAGGCTGGGCGATGCCGAGCAGCGGTTGAAAAAATAATGAATACGAATTTCACGAATGGGGCGAATTTCACGAATTTGTTTTCGCTATTGCTTTTTATGAGTATAAGCACTATATTTGCACCTCAAAATTTAAAACAATAATTAATCAACAATGTACGCAATAGTAAGTATAGCCGGGCAACAATTTAAAGTTGCGAAAGACCAGCAGATCTTTGTACACCGTTTACAAGGGGATGAAGGCGCTAATATTGAATTTGACAATGTGTTGTTAGCAGAGAACGAAGGTAGCTTCAAATTAGGTTCAGACCTGGCAGGCGCTAAAGTATCAGCTAAGATCGTGTCTCATTTAAAAGGTGATAAAGTAATTATCTTCAAAAAGAAAAGAAGAAAAGGTTACCAGAAGAAAAATGGCCACCGCCAGCAATTTACCAAGATAGAGATCACCGGTATCACATTATAATTAAATTTTAACCGGGGTTTATATCCCACAAAAGAAATTAAGAAATGGCACACAAAAAAGGGGCCGGTAGTTCAAGAAACGGCCGCGAATCACATAGCAAGCGTTTAGGTATCAAAATTTTTGGTGGCCAGCCTGCAATTGCTGGTAACATCATCGTTCGTCAGCGTGGTACCAAACACAATCCGGGTTTAAACGTAGGTATCGGTAAAGATCATACCTTGTTCGCTTTAACCGCAGGGCACGTAGTATTTAAAAAGAAAGCAGATAACCGTTCATACGTTTCTGTTATTCCTTTTGAAGTTGCTCCTGTAGCTGAAGATGCAGCACCTGCACCTGCTGTTAAAGCAGAAGCTAAAGCTGTAGAAGTTGCTGCACCTGTTGCAGAAGTTGAAGTTGCTGAAGAAGCACCTAAAGCTAAAAAAGCACCTAAAGCTAAAAAAGAAGACGCTACTGAAGCTGAAGAAGCAGCAGCTGAGTAATTCTTAAGAAGCTCTCAATATTTAAAAAGCCCTGTATCATTTGATGCAGGGCTTTTTTTGTGGGATTACTTTTGAACTCCATCAGGACAGGGAAACAGCGCTAAATGATCTGCGTGCCAAAAAAATACCCTATCAAGGCAGTTGTAGCCATTGCTATTGTTCCCCAGAAACCAATCCTCAGCATACTTTTAAATATAGGCGCTCCGCCCGCCCGGGCAGCGATGGTTCCGAGCACAACCAGAAAGATAATTGAAAAAGCGTATTGATAGTAGATCATGTTTTTTATCGGGGCGAAAACGGCTACCACTAAGGGAAGCAATGCACCGCAAATAAATGAGGCAAAAGAATAAGCAGCGGCTTGCAAAGGCCTGGCAGCAGTTATTTCAGTTATACCCAGTTCGTCCCTTAAATGTGTTTCCAGCGCGTTATGGCTGGTAAGCTCAACGGCAACTTGTCGGGCCAATTCATCAGAGAGCCCCCTTTTTCTATAAATATCAGTAAGTTCTTCGAGCTCCTCATCGGGTATAGTCTCCAATTCTTCTTTTTCTCTTTTTATATCTGCCAGTTCTGTATCAGACTGGGAACTTACGGAAATATACTCGCCTGCTGCCATAGACATTGCCCCGGCTATTAACCCGGATAAGGCGGCCAGCACAATAGCCTGATGTGTGGCCGTTGCTGCGGAAACACCGATAACCAGGCTGGTAGTAGACAGGATGCCGTCGTTAGCGCCTAATACGCCTGCGCGTAGCCAGCCCACCCGGCTGATGTAATGTTTTTCGAGTAGCATGATCTTATTAAATATATAAAGGAGCGTTGCGCGTGCAAAGATACCACACGATAGCGCTTCATTTAAAATGCAAAGTTACTTGGCAAACGCCCAACTGCCATGATCATCATCACAGCTATCAATGCGCTACCTCAATATTTGCATAAAAGCAAACCGAACGTGGTAAGCTTTTAAATGACTGATAGCCGAATATTTCCC
Organism: Mucilaginibacter pankratovii; assembly: GCF_014773265.1. Lineage (GTDB taxonomy): Bacteria > Bacteroidota > Bacteroidia > Sphingobacteriales > Sphingobacteriaceae > Mucilaginibacter > Mucilaginibacter pankratovii. The sequence continues at coordinate 59,843 of NZ_JACWMY010000010.1, forward strand.
CGGTATGTATAACAATGCCAATAAAGCCGGGTGGCTTTTCGTTGATCACGTAATAGAGTGAATGACGGGCTTGTTGGTGAGAACACCAACAAGGGCACGAATATTTATTGTTATTTAGCTTTATATTTATATGACGGCTATTTGCCAGTTAGATTGAAATTGAGTGGGATAGCAAAAAGAGTGCGCACAGGCTGCCCTTTGATGGTTCCTGGTATCCAATGAGGCGACTCCCGGATAACCCGGACTGCCTCGGCATCTATCTCTGGCGATACTTTTTTAACTACCCGGATATTTGTTAGCGAGCCATCTTTTTCAACCGTGAATACCAAAATAATTCTTCCCTGAACATTCTTTTTTCTTGCTACCATCGGGTAAACAATGGCTTTGGTAAGATAATCAACGAAAGCTTTTTCGCCTCCCTTAAATTCAGGAAGTACGTCGACCGAAGAGTGCGCGGTGGTATCACCAGATGTTTGCTGGTTGTTTACCTGTGCGTTTACTGATAGTCCGCAAAACAGCAATGCTGCGATAAAAAACGCTTTTATGAACTTACTCATATATCACCTTCTTAAAATACCAGCCATCCGCATCCACAACTGGCATAGTTTTGCTGGTGATGCTTGTGCCTTTGGCATCAACTACCATGCGTTGGGTACCTGCATCGGTGGTAATATCCAGTGGCAGCGGCATGCTGATGTTATCCAGTTTTACCAGGTATTTGTTATCGCCGCGTGCGGGGATGACGCTGATTTGTAATTTATCAATGGTGCGCAGATACATATCAAACAAAGGCTTCAAACTTTTGCCGTAAGCCGCGCTGAAATATTGCTCTACGTCATCGGTATTGTTGAGGTTGATGTAGGTATGTTTTGGGTCGGTTGCGAAGCCCTTTAAAGTTGGGAAGAAGAGGCTATCGCCCATTACGTAATTGATAGTATGCATAAAGAATGCGCCTTTGCTATAGATGTCGCCGTTGTAGGCCGATTCTTCGTCGATATCCTTACCCAGTACAATAGGCTGCTTGTTTTGGATGCCTTTTACCGATTTTTGGAACAGCTTAATGTATGCCGGCTTGCCTGCAAATTCCAATGTGAAAAGTGCATCGGCATAGCTGCCGATACCTTCGTGGATCCAGTAGTCGGCCCAGTCGATAGCGGTTACTTTATTGCCCCACCATTCGTGCCCGAATTCGTGGTGCAGCAGCCAATCGTAATCCTGGCTGCCAACGCGTACATATTTGAATTTGTTGCCATAAGCCACCATACTTTGGTGCTCCATACCTAAATGCGGTGTTTCTACAAGTCCAACCTTTTCTTTTGCCCAGGGGTATTCGCCAAAATACTTTTCCTTTTCGTGGATGGTCACCTCAAACATATCCATCAGCTTATTGGCTTTATCAGCATGTTCTTTTAAAACATAGAACTGGATAGGAACGGTGTTGCCTGCAATACTTTTGTACGTGCGCTGCACCAGCTTATAATCGCCCACGTTGAACAGGATGCTGTAATTATTGATGCTATAGTTAGTTTTCCAGTGGAAGGTGGCTTTATCGCCTTTTTTGGTGGTTTTAATCAATAAGCCCGGGCCTGCAACTACCAGATCCTTGGGGACGGTGATGATCAGATCGGCACCCTCGTTCGGCTCGTCGGACGGGTGATCTTTACAAGGATAATACACCTTGCCGCCGGTACCTTCGGCAGTAATGGCCAGCCATTGGTGACCGGTAGAATCCTTTGTAAAAGTAAACCCGTCATCCCATGGCGGGCGCACGGCAATGTGCGGTTTACCACCGTAAACCACCTTTACGCTGGCTTTACCGGCCGCGAGTTCTTTCACCGTGTTGATGGTGATCATGTTGTTTTTATATGTAAACGGCTCTTTTTTGCCATTCACCAGCACCGCGCTTACTTTAAGCGAATCCAGCAAATCGAATAACAGTATATGCGTTGGTTTAGCTGTGATGATATCGATGGTAGTATACCCATCAATCGTTTTCTGTTCGAAGTTTACATCCAGCGCGATGGTATAATGCCGCACATCCATATTGGCCTGTTCGGGTTTTAATTTGCCGCCGGAGGTGGTTTTGTTTTGGGCAGAGGCTGTGGTGGCGATAGTCATCGCCATCAAAAAGGCATATAGATTTCTTTTCATTTAAAGCTGAATAGGATAGGCAAGTTAAGCATTACCTTAATAGGTTTCAATGCTTGCCTTTTAAACTTTTGCCGGGTATCCAGCGCGGGCTGTTTTTTACCACCCTTAAAGCTTGTGCATCGTATTTTGTCGAAAGGGGATCATCACTGTGGATAACATTGTGATTAAGCTGCTCGTTTATTCCTCAGACGCAAGGCAGATAAACATAGAGATGGAAAATTTTGTCCGAACTAAATAGCCGTTCTGAATACCCGGACGCCACTTGGGAGATCGTTGAATTGCCTTAACAAACTCCTTACCGGTTGCAGAGTCCCAGTTGCGTAATATTTTGATGTGAGATATCGTGCCGTCCTTCTCCACTACAAATGACGCTATAAACCTACCCTCTGTATTATGGCCAACGCCGTCGGGTGGCACATATCTTACATTTTTCATGAGGTATTTATTAAACGCAACCTCATCATTGCCGAATTGCGGCTGCTGTTCTACAGCTGTGTAAACAATGGTGTCCTTAACGTTTATTTTAGGCTGCTTTGGTTGTGCATTAGCTACTGCAACTATGATGAGTACTGTAAACGTCAATAAGGCTTTCATTTGCTTAAAGATAGGGAAAATACTGAAATGTTACTTCCTCGGTCTAAAGCAATAGCTTTAGCGCTATTTTATTAAAGGCGAAAGCCGATAGGTACCGAAAATTGCACGCGTACCGGCTTTCCGCCCTGCGTGCCGGGAACCCAAGGCGGTAAAATGCTCATCAGGCGTAGGGCTTCCTGATCTAATTCGGGTGAAACGCTTCTTATAACCCTTAGGTCCGATAACGTGCCATCTTTTTCTACTACAAAAGTGAGGATAACGGTTCCCTGTATTTTATCGATGCGGGCTTGCTTTGGGTATTTCAGGTTTTTGTTGAGGAATTTAGCAAACTTTTCGTTACCGCCCTTAAATTCTGGGATGGTTTCAACCCGCATAAAAATCTTACTGGTATCTTTAGGTAGTTTTGTGGTATCGGTTGTTTGAGCCACCACCCTTATTGAAAAAGTAGAGGTGATCGTAAAAAGAAGGCCTAAACGTACTAATAGTTTCATACCCTAAATATACTAATATTCCCTCACCAGCAAGCCGTCGGCAAAATCGCGGAGGTATTGTTTGCTGTCTTCGGGCAGGCTGATCTGCTCCAGCGCTTTAAAGGCTTTTTCGGCATAGGCCTGCATTTCGTCTTCGGCGTATTGGCGCACGTTTGCTTTGTTATAAATTTCGGTAACGGCGGCTACTTTTTCGGCAGCGTCAAACTGGGTAAATGTTATCCAGCGCTGCAGCTCTTCGGCATCGGTGCCTTCAACCAATTGCAGAGCCTTTATCAGCAGGTAAGTTTTTTTGTTGGAGATGATGTCGCCGCCAACCTGTTTGCCAAATTTTTGCGGATCGCCGTAAACATCCAGTATATCATCCTGTAACTGGAAAGCGATGCCAAGGTTCACGCCAAATTCGGATAGCAGATCTGCATCCTTATTGTCTGCTTCACCGATAAGGGCGCCTATCTTTAAGGCACCGCCCAGCACCACGGCCGTTTTAAGGCGGATCATGTTGATGTATTCCCCGATGCTGATATTGTTGCTGGTCTCAAAGGTCATGTCCAGCTGCTGGCCTTCGCAAACGCCAACAGCAGTTTCGTTAAATATGTCCAATACACGGCGCAGGATGTTATCGCGCACTTGCATCATCAGCTTGTAGCCTTCAATCAGCATCACATCGCCGCTAAGGATGGCCACGTTCTGGTTCCATTTTTCATGCACGGTGGCACGGCCGCGGCGGATGGGGGCGTTATCCATAATATCGTCATGCATCAGCGTGAAGTTATGGAACACCTCGATGGCCAGGGCAGGGGGAAGGGCCGCTTCCACATCGCCGCCAAACAGGTCGCATGCCATCAGTAACAGGGCCGGGCGCATGCGCTTGCCGCCTATTGACAAAATATAACTTATAGGCTCGTACAGTTCGGCAGGGTATGCCGGGTATTTCAATTGTTCTACCGAGGTTGCAATAAGTGCTTGCAGGTCTTCGAGTTTTCTCATTTAAGGTGAATGGTGAGTGGTGAATGGTGAGCGGTGAGTTTTAGAACTATTCACCATTTACCACTCACTGATTAGTTTGTTACTAAGGAAAAATCTATCTGTTTTTTGGTCAAATCTACCGTTTTTACGCGGATGCTCACTTCATCGCCAAGTTGGTAAATTTTCTTTTTACGCTGGCCGATGATAGCGTAGTTCTTCTCATCCAGGGTATAAAAATCATCGCTGATATCGCGCAGGCGGATCATGCCCTCGCATTTGTTCTCGATGATCTCCACGTACATACCCCACTCGGTAACACCCGAGATGATGCCGGTAAACACGTTGCCCACCTGGTCTTTCAGGTATTCGGCCTGTTTGTATTTAACTGACGAGCGTTCGGCATCTGCCGCCTTTTTCTCCATCTGCGAGCTGTGCTTGCACAGTTCCTCGTAATGCTCGCCGTTTACGCTTTGGCCGCCATTTAAATAGTGGAATAATATGCGATGCACCATCACATCCGGGTAACGGCGGATAGGCGAGGTAAAGTGGGTATAATGATCAAACGCCAAACCGTAGTGGCTTGATGTTTTGGTGGTATAAATAGCCTTAGCCATCGATCGGATGGCCAGATGGGTAAGCACATTCTGCTCTTTTTTGCCTTCCACATCCTCCATTAAAAAATTGAGGGATTTGGCGGTTTCCTTATCGCTTTTGGTGTTTATCTTATATCCAAACCGTGCTGCAAACTGCGCAAAATTCGCCAGCGCATCGGGTTTTGGGGAATCGTGCGCACGATAAACAAAGGTGTATTTATGTTTGCCTTTGCCCATTTTACTTATGTATTCGGCCACTTTTTTATTAGCCAAAAGCATAAAGTCTTCTATCAGCTTATGAGCGTCTTTGCGTTCTTTTACGTAAACGCCGGTTGGCTTGCCGGTTTCATCCAGTTTGAATTTTACCTCTGTAGTTTCAAAACTGATAGCGCCATTTTTAAACTTGCGGTCGCGCAGTTTGTAGGCGAGGGCGTTTAGTTGTTCAATCTCTTCCACATAATCGCCGGTTTTGGTTTCTATAACGTCCTGCACTTCCTCGTAGGTAAAGCGCCGGTCGCTATGGATCACGGTTTTACCAAACCATTGCTCAATAATGTTGGCATCGGCATCCATCTCAAAAACAGCAGCAAAACATAATTTATCTTCTTTTGGACGAAGCGAGCAGAGCCCGTTCGACAGTCTTTCCGGCAGCATCGGGATCACCCTGTCTACCAGGTAAACAGAAGTTCCGCGTTCATAAGCCTCTTTATCCAGGGCCGAATCGGGGATGATGTAATGCGATACATCTGCAATGTGCACACCAACTTCGTAATTGCCGTTATCCAGCTTTTTGTAGGAGATGGCATCATCAAAGTCCTTGGCATCAAATGGGTCGATAGTGATGGTGAGCGTTTTACGGAAATCCTTGCGTTTGGCAATTTCATCTGCTGAGATCTCCGCCGGAATTTCTTCGGCATCTTTCTCCACCTCGGCAGGGAAGGAGAGCGGGAAACCGTACTCGGCCAGGATGGCGTTCATCTCGGTATCGTTCTCACCCTGGTTACCCAGTACGTGCTTGATACGGCCTATCGGGTTTTTAGCACCGGCGGGCCAGTCGGTAATTTCGGCAACGGCTTTTATTCCGTTTTTAGCACCGTTCAGATCGCTGATGGGGATAAAAATATCGTGCATCATCTTGCGGTCGTCGGGGATGAAGAAGGCAAAACGCTCGGAGAGTTTTACAATACCGGTGAACTCCATTTTGTTGCGCTGCAATATTTCTATCACTTCGCCTTCCTGGCGTTTGCCCTTGCTGATAGCGTATACGTAAACCTTTACCCGGTCGCCGTTGAGGGCGTTACGCAGTTTGCGGGGAGCCACAAAAATATCGGTTTCGGATGGGTCGTCGGTAACGATGAAAGCAGAGCCGTCGTTGGTTAGGTCAACTTTTCCTTCCACAAAGGTTTTTAGCTCCAGTAACTGGAACTTGCCCGGAGAGATCTCCTTTAAAACGCCTTTAAAGGCTTCGTCTTTTAATACATCAAATATCACGTCGCGGGCATCCGGGTCGCGCACGTTTAGCTTGGCCGAAACCTGTTTATGATTAAGCGGCGTATTGCCGTTCTGTTCGAATATGTCCAGCACCATTTGCGTAAGCACCTGGTTGATGGATGAATTGCCTTTTTTTTTCTTTTTAGACATAGGTAGTAACTAATGCGCTAAGATACGGAAAGAACTGTTAAGGAGGATTAACGATTTTATTTGAAAACTGTATGGATAGGTAGACCCAGAAGCGCTTGATAAACTGGAGAAGCCGGAGGGGAGCTGGATACGGCTATCCGATCTATTATTGTGCATGTGGAGGAAGAGGCGAAGGGGAGTAGATTCTTTTACGATATAGCACCCATTCAGGCGTCCACGCCCGAATGCTGGAAACTTAAGCGTCCACGCTTAAGTTCATCGGCCTTGTGGTAAAGTAAGCGTGGACCGCTTACAAATTTAAACAGTCAGGCGTAGACTCCTGACTGGGCGGGTAGTTGCTTTTTACTATTTCATTTCAGCCTTGCTCCAGGTTAATATAGCCTTGTACAGATCGGCTACAGGGGTTTGCGGCTGTTGCTTATGCATTGCCATCAACGTTTGATTAAACTCCTTAAACTTGCTAAACTTCCGCTTGTTCACCATCAGGTCTTCGCGCAAGCCTATTACCACGTCGGCGGTGGCTTTATCGTAAGTGTCCATTACCCAGAGGCAAAATACGGCATGCGTCATGTATTCATTAAAAACGGCCATACTGCTGTTGTAGCTTTTTACTTCGTTTGCCCAAAATACCCGGTTTTTGAAAACACTGTCGATAGGCAAGCGGTACTTGTTTGATACCGGGTTTACGTAATTATGGTCTATCTCCGTAAACACTATGCCGCTCATCAGGCCTTCCTTTTGCTTCTCCGTCCAGGTAGGTTTTTCGTATCGGTCGGTAGCGCAAACAAACATAACGCTTTCGTTAAAGCTGCCGTTTTTTGTTTCGCTGGAGTAGTTTTGCGTGCTGTGCGAGCCGCCAATAAGTGGCGAAAACACCACTTTATAAGATTTGTAAGTCCGCTTAGGGAATTGTTCCTCCATCCAGGTCCACATACTTTTTATGGGCATCAGCTGCGCTTCACGGCTTATCTTTTCGGTATAAAAGGGCTGGTTCTGTTTATAAAATTCCCTGAATTTGGATTTCAGCGCGAAGTCCTCCGCAAGCGGAAGCAGCCTGGTGAACAGGTCAGTTTTATCCTCATCGCCGAATACATAGTAGTATGGGCCGGTGTTCACTATTTTGTTTTTTGCAAAGTGGTACATAAAGCTATTCTCGCGAAAGCCATAATAGTTTTCGTAAAAAACGCTGTCGGCAAAATCCAGTTGCTTAAAAATCGGGTGATTAAGGTATGGCTTAAAGTAAGCCATCATCTTTTCGTAATAGGAACCCTGCTTCCACAGATCGGTGGCACGCTGACCGGACGGCGACAGTGTCCAGATGACGTTAGCCAGTTCGTATACCTCGGGGATCTCAAATTGCACCTTCCCGGTATTTTTGGCAATATAGTCGCCTGGAAAGGCGGCCGTTACACCGTTGAAGCGAAATTCTAAAACGCCTTGTTTGCCTTTTGGCATAGCAAACGTTACATATAGTTTTTGCGCGTTGGGCGCGCTGGTATAAGGCATTACTATCGAATCCTTTCCGTAATAAATGGTACCCACCATACCCAGCGCGCCATCCGTGCCGATGTTAACCGTATCGCCGGCGCGTAAAATTTTCGGGTATTTGTCCGGGTAAAAATTCCATTTTAAGTAAACGGTATCCGAAGGTGTGCTTACTACTTTAGGATAACTCTTCATAACATCCTGTGCAAAGGATGCGGCCGAACAGCTGATAAGCATTAAAAGCGCATAAAAGTATCTCATCGGGAGCAGGTTTAGATGTAAAGGCTAATTTATTTAATTGACGCGAAAAAGCAAAGAGATCGAAAGAAGAATAAACGAAAATCGTTTCAAATTGGTATCCTTATAACGGGCGAAGAAGAGCTGGATACTCGCCCGTTCAGTCGTCCACGCTTGAATGTTGAAAACTTAAGCGTCCACGCTTAAGTTCATTGGGCTCACCCGATACCTTCTGATCAGTTGTGCAGCAGCTTGAATCCCTTGTTCCGCCAATTTTGAACGATTCAATTTTAATCGGGAAAACACTGCGGCCCTACAGCACCGCCGCCATATTGCAATACTATCCTTTTCTTGTAAAAAATATACTCACAGCCATTATTGTAATGTTTGATTTGCGCTGCTGTCAGATCATCGCTGAAAAGTAAATATGAATATTTGCCCATACCGCTTCTCGCAAAGCCAATATTTGCTTTTTGCCCATTTTCAATTGAAATGCAATTGGCATTGGCAAGCAGTTTTTTTATCGTTATCAATGTCTCATTGTTCCAGTTAAGCATGACCAGCATTTGGTTAAGCTTTTCAGAATTAAGCTCTAAGTTCCATTCTTGGGTAACAGTTGTCATGTTATTTTTTAGAAGAGCTATTTTTAAGTCTATAGTTTCTTTAGTACTTACAATTTTATTTTCCGGATTAAATTCTATAGAGACAGTGTAATTTGGGGGAACCAGCTTGTTATATTGAGTTTTTAAAGCGTCGACATTTTCATAATTCGAATCAATGTTTTTGATCAATTCTTTCCTACTGCTCTTAGGCATCGAGAACATAAATAGTAAAAATTCTTTTGACCTAACATCGCTCGAATTATAAGCTTCAAGAAATTCTACCTTTTTATTTTCAGGCAGGTCTTTTAGAATAGCCTTAACCAGAGAGTCTTTGTTTATAGATTTATTAAATACCTGGCCTGAGGCTGTAATAATTGATAACAGGCATACAAAAGTTAATATGGAGATTTTTTTCATGACGGGGCGGACTGTATAGTGTCCCACTATGTTATTTAAATTTTTTTCTTGCTTTTGTATAAGTTTGTTATAATAAATAAATTACAAAGGCTACTTAAACAACATGGGTGTCCCAAAGTGTTTCATATATTTTGCTTAAAATATTGATAATCAAAACTATGGAAAAACAAGGTGTCCCACATTCAAAAGTGGGACACCTTGTTTTTTATGCCACAATTGTAATACAATCCTCCGCTATCAAATTCTCACCGCGATACCGCCTTATCAATTGCGCCGTGGCTATCACATCTTTTTGGCAATAAGTGCAAATACGCGGGAGGTCGTCTTCTACCCAGTAAACGTGGCCCACCTGGCTGCCGTCGATATCATCTTTAGAAGTGGGGATATCAAAGATGGCGGTGAGCAGGTTTAAGGAGGTGTAGTTTTTATAATCGCCGAATTTCCACAGTTCCATGGTATCCAGGTGGTTTATTTCCCAGGGCTTTTTTCCGGCTATCTGTAAATGCGGCGGAAAGGGTACCCCGTTGATCAGCATCCGGCGGCAGATGTACGGGAAATCAAATTCCTTGCCGTTATGAGCGCACAGGATAATGCTGGGCGGTTGGCTGCTCAGCATTTTGCTGAAATCTATCAACAATTCTTTTTCCTCGTGCCCGGCAAAGGATTTTACACGGAGACCTGTCTTCTTCCCGTTTAAAAAGATCCCAACGGAGATACAAACGATCTTACCAAACTCCGCCCAGATGCCCGCGCGTTCGTAAAAATTTTCAGCCGTTTCTTCTTTACGCTGATATTGGGTTTTGGCTTCCCAAAGCTCCTGCAAATGTTCGGGCACTTCGTTATGCGTGGGGTATTGCGGTACGGTTTCTATATCCAAAACCATCAGGTTACCCAGGTCGTATTGTTCAAGCATTTGTTCGTAGTATTTGAATTAAATTAGTCTGTTTAGCCTCACCTAAATCCTCTCCAAAGGAGTGGACTTGAATAGCAAATCCAATATTTAGCCCTTCTCCTTGGGAGAAGGGTTGGGATGAGGCTATGCGGTAAGTTTGCGAACACATGTTAAATTTAGGTTATTTATTCTTATCCAATACCTCAAAATTTATACTGATGGTATTGCCCGAGCCATCTACCAGCGTCAGTTTGTGTTTCCCTGGGGATGGATTGAGCGCCATTTGATGAAAAGTGCTGGTTTCGCCCACGTATTGATCGTCCAGGTGCCAGAAGATCTTGATGCCGGGCTGCCGGTGCGCCGCATTGAACACTACGCGCCCGCGTTTGCCGTCGGCCTCAAGCGGTACGTATATTTTGGCGTTCTCTTTGGGATAAATAAGCTCCATCGGGTTACCATAATCGGCCTCGCCGCAGCCGGGTTTAAACGGCGGCAGCACATGGTACTGGTAGTTTTTGGTTTTGTAATAATACTCCATAGATGGCGGCAGCATAAACCAGCTTTTATTAACAATGTTCTCCGGCAGCTCGCAGTTACCGGTAACCTGGTAGTGTTCATCGGGCGAGAGGTGCACCAACCGATGCCATGGGCAGGCGGCAGCCTTCAAGCCTGTTTTGGGTACAAATTGTTCCACAGTATTGGTGCAATATTGCCCTGCGCGGTAGCCGCTTTCCTTACATACACTTATTTTGGCCATTTCGCCCATAGGCATGGCAAACCAATCGCGCGCGGCAGGCAGCAGGCGGAAGATCTCGAAAAGGGCCGGGGCTGCGGTGTTGATACCTGTTAAGCCCGGTCGGCCTTCGCCATCGGTATTGCCCACCCAAACGCCTACCACGTATTTGGGCGTAACGCCAATGGCCCAACCATCGCGAAAGCCAAAGCTGGTGCCTGTTTTCCAGGCGATACGCTGGGTGGAACTGAACTGCTGCCAAAGCATTTCCTCGCCGGGGCGCATTACTTCTTCCATAGCCTGCAGGGTGTAATACAGCGAACCCGCATCAAGTAGCCCATTTTTTTCTAACGAGGGTTCTTCTTTCGGAGCTAATGTATAAACCGGGTGATGATAATCGGCAGCATCGTACTTACCCTTATATTTATTATAATGATTAAGCACCCGGGCCATACCTGCATAGATCCCGGTGAGCTCCCAAAGTGTATTTTCGCCGCCGCCTAAGATGAGGGAGAGGCCGTAATGATCGGCGGGTTGTTTGAGGGTGGTAACGCCGGCCTTTTTCATTATATCATAAAAGCGTTCGTACTTATATTGCTGCAGCATCTTTACAGCGGGTATGTTTAGCGAACGGGATAAAGCGTTGGATGCGGGCACCGCGCCATCATAGCTCAGGTCGAAATTCTCAGGGTGATAGCCCGCTATTTGGGTAGGCACATCGGGGATCAGGCTATTGGGCAGTATCAACCCATCGTGCATCATAGATGCATACAACAGCGGTTTTAGTGTACTCCCAGGGCTTCGCGGAGCGCCAACTACATCTACATCGCTTTCCATCTCCGGGTCGTCGCGGTGTGCGATATTGCCGGCGTATGTGAGGGTGGCGCCGGTCTCGACATCTAATACTACCGCAGCAATGTTATTGATATCGTTTGCCTTTAATACCTGGTGATGCTGCTCTAAAATATCCGCTACCTGTTGCTGCAGGGTGGTTTTTATAGTAGAGGTGATGCGGGTGAGGGCCTGCTGTTTATTTTTATAATCTGCTTTAAAGCGCTGCAGCAGGTGTGGTGCCATTTGGGGCAGGGGCACCGGTTTTTCGGGTACGGGTTCAAATGCGGCAAGTTTGGCGGTGGTGCTATCGATAATGCCTTGTTTATACAGCCTGTTGAGCAGCAAATTGCGTTTTTTGAGCAGAATGAGCCTGTTTTTACCCGGATGCACCAGCGACGGCGAATTTGGCAATACCGCCAGCGCGGCCATTTCGCCCCAGGAGAGTTTATCGGGTCCGCGACCAAAATACCGCCACGACGCGGCATCCAACCCGATCACGTTACTGCCAAAGGGGGCGTTACTGGCGTACATGGCCAATATCTCTTTTTTACTATAACCCAGTTCCAGCCGCAGGGCCATAAAAATTTCGCCTATCTTATTAAGGATGGTTCGTTTGTGCCGGGTGGAGAGGCGCATCACCTGCATGGTAAGCGTACTACCTCCGCTGGAAACCCTGCCGGCTCGGATATTCTGGCGGATAGCGCGCCCAAAAGCCAATGCATCAAAACCGGGATGATGCTCAAAGCGCTTGTCCTCAAAGGCGATAATGCATTGTTTGAATTTTTCGGGAACACTATCGTTATAAGGGAAGCGCCATTGTCCGTCGGCTGCTATGGAAGCACCAAGCAATTGCCCGGCGTCGTCATCAATTACAAACGAAGTGGGGCTGTTAAACAGGGGACGGGGAAGGCAAAGCGCAAACCAGGTGCTTAAAGCCAGTAAAATGGCTGTTATTATAATTACTTTTGGCTTTTTAAATTGATTTTTGAAGTATTGCAGGCGTGGTTGCATTAAATGCAGGGCGTTTAAAATCCAGCCTGAAAATAGGGAAATAATCAATAATTTACACTGAAACGCGGGATTTAAATTGCGCGCTATCATCATATAAATTGGCAGATATATTCAATTTTAAGCAGTTTGCTGTAAACCAGGCCGGTTGCGCCATGAAGGTAAATACCGATGGCGTATTGCTTGGCGCTTTAGCCAACGCGTCTGCGCCGAAAACTATTTTGGATATCGGCACAGGCACAGGAGTTATTGCATTAATGTTGGCGCAGAGGTTTCAAAATGCCATTATCGATGCTGTTGAAATAGATGAAGCGGCGGCTAACACGGCTGAAGAGAATTTTAAAAGATCAAAATTCGCCAACCGGCTCCAACTGTTTTCATTAGGTTTTGACGCGTACTTTGAAACGAATCCGGAAAAAAAATACGACCTCATCGTATCCAACCCGCCGTTCTTTTTAAACTCGCTCACCTCACCCGGCGCGAAGAAGAGTTTGGCAAGGCACACAGACGGTGCTTTTTTTGAACGATTGATAAAAAGCGTATCAAACCATTTAGCAACCGATGGCGTGTGCGCAATGATATTGCCGCTGGAAACAGCCGATTTGGTGAAAGAATTAGCAATAGCGAATGGACTATACCTGCAGGGTGCGGTTAATATCAAGTCTTTTGTTGATGCGCCGCCAAACAGGCAAATTGTAACTTTTGGCAGGCAAGCAGTTACGCATGCAGGCAAGGAACTTGTAATTTATAATGAACCAAAAGTATATTCATCGGCGTACCAAAATACTTTGAAGGAGTTCTTAACCATCTTCTGAGAATAAATCCGAAATCGAAAATCCCAAATGAAAAGAATAGGCTTAATATCAGATACCCACAGCTACCTTGATGATGCCGTGTTTAAGCATTTTGATGCCTGCGACGAGATCTGGCACGTGGGCGATTTTGGCAATATTGAGCTTGTGAACCAACTCGCAGCTTTTAAACCGTTAAAGGGTGTTTATGGAAATATTGATGGTGCGGATATCCGCCAGGTTTATCCCGAACATCTCCGCTTTAAGTGCGAAGCGGTTGATGTATGGATGACGCACATAGGCGGTTACCCGGATAAGTATAGCCCCGCAGTGCGGAAGGATATTTATTTAAACCCGCCGATGTTGTTCATCAGCGGGCATTCGCATATCCTCAAAGCTATTTACGATAAAAAGATCAATTGCCTGCACCTCAACCCTGGTGCTGCCGGCAAGCAAGGCTGGCAAAAAGTGCGCACACTAATGAGGTTCAGTATTACCGAAGATAAGATCCACGGGCTGGATGTGATTGAGCTGGGCAGTAAATAGTTAATGGTTAATAGTTCATAGAAAAAGAGGCTGCTATGAACCATGAGCTAACAACTATGATCTATTCGCTGCTTCCGCTTCAAAAACAGAATCGATCAGTAAATCCCTTTGTTTCCCGGCTGCTACGGCAAGTACGTCGCAGCGTTCGTTCTCGGGGTGGCCGTTGTGGCCTCGTACCCATACAAATTTTATTTGGTGCATTTTGCTGATCGTAAGGTACTTCAGCCAAAGGTCTTTATTCTTTTTGCCTGCAAAACCTTTGGCAACCCATCCCTGCAGCCAGCGTTTCTCAATAGAATCGATAACATATTTACTGTCGGAATAAATGGTGACCTGCTGGTTTGGGGATTTGATAGCTTCCAGTCCGCTGATAACGGCAAGCAGCTCCATGCGGTTGTTGGTAGTTTTACGAAAGCCTGCTGAAAGTTCTTTATAATGCTGTCCCGAGCGCAATATCACGCCATAACCACCTGGCCCCGGGTTCCCGCTCGATGCACCGTCTGTGTAAATTTCAATCATAGTTCATGGTTGATGGTTCATAGATCATAGTTAAAATGAGTATACCATGCACCTGTCAAGCCTCAAAAATATAAAAACTTTACGCAGCTGCCATGAACTATGAGCCATGATCTATCAACTAATCTTCTTTACCTTCAACCTCAGGGAGTTCCCGATGACGATCACATCGGAGAATGCCATGGCCAGCGCGCCAACCATTGGGTTTAAAAAGCCAAATGCGGCAACAGGTATGGCAATGATGTTGTAGGCAAATGCCCAAAAGAGGTTTTGTTTGATGGTAAGCAAGGTGTGCCTGCTGATCTGCAGAAACTTCACTACGGATTGCAGATCGGTATTCAACAGAATAACTTTGGCCGATTGTATGGCAATGTGACTGGCATCGTTCATAGATACGCCTACATCAGCCTGGGTGAGGGCAGGGGCATCGTTTATGCCATCGCCTATCATAATGGTTTTGCCTTTTTTGCGGTAGATATCTACTACGCTTAGTTTCTCGTCGGGCAACTTTTCGGCATGCACATCGGTAATTCCAAGTGTTTTTGCAACAGATGCGCATCGGCTGGCTTTATCGCCGCTTAACAGCACTGGTTTTATTCCTGCTTTTTTTAGCTGTGCTATTAAGCTTGCAGCATCGGGCTTAATAGTATCTTCAATGGCTATTTGCGCAACCAGCACCTGGTTTTTATACAGGGAAAGGTTGTAATTGTCATCGGTAGTTAGCTTGGCGGTACCCAAAAAGTAGTTATTGCCTTCCACGTCTTCGGCGCGCATGCCGAGGCCTTTTTCTTCTGCAACAGATCGTAGTATTACTTTTTGTTTCGGCAAGCTGCTTAGTCCGGCAACTAATGATTTGGCTATTGGGTGGTTAGAGCGCTCTTCAATAGCCGTAATGGCTCCGCGGATGCTTTCCAGATCCTGCCCGTCCTCTACCTTAATATCTTTTATGCTGAATTTGCCTGTTGTAAGCGTTCCTGTTTTATCGAAAATCACAAACTTGGTGTTGGCAACAGCTTCGATGGTGTCGCCACCTTTGATGAGGATGCCGTTTTTAGCCGCGCGGCCCAAGCCAACCATTACCGCGGTGGGCGTAGCCAAGCCCATGGCGCAAGGGCAGGAGATCACCAACACAGCAATAGCGTGCATCATGCTGTTTTGCAAACCTGCATTCGTGGCAAAATAGGTTATCACAAAAGTTAATAGTGCGATCAATATCACTACGGGCACAAATATCGACGCCACTTTATCGCCCAGTTTTTGTACGGGAGGTTTTGCGGCCTGTGCTTTCTTCATCAGATCGATGATCTGCGAAAGCGTGCTATTGCTGCCCACTTTGGTGGCCATTATTTTAATATTGCCTTCCTGTACTATCGTGCCGCCAATAACGGTATCGTATTTCTTTTTCTGCACCGGGATGCTCTCACCGGTGATCATTGCCTCGTTGAGAGATGCTTCGCCGGACAGCACTTCGCCATCTACCGGCACCTGGCCGCCTTCGTTCACCAGCAAAATATCGCCGGCTAATACGTCTTTGGCGCTTATTACTTCTATACCATCTTTAATCACCCGGTTGGCATTCACCTGCTGAAACTTCATCAGATCCTTCACCGCAGAGGTGGTTTGGTTTACGCTGCGTTTCTCCAGCACATTACCCAATAGCACCAGAGTAATGATGGTGGCGCAGGTTTCGTAAAACAAATAATGACCGCCCAAATTTTGAACGGTACCTACAACACTGTAAACAAATGCCGATGTGGAGCCGATAAATATGAGCACATCCATATTAGGTACGCCGCCTTTTATCGAGCTGTACGCACTTTTACCAAAATGCAGGCACCCTACCAAAAACACAGGCAGGCAAAGCAATAATTGCACTATCGGGTTATGCAAAAAGTGCCATGGGAACAACATGTGCAGCAAAAGCGGTGCTGTAAACAGCGCGCAGAAGATGAATTTGTTCTCCACTTTATCGTAAAATGGCGTTTTATGGGTATCAATATCATCAACCACATGGAAACCTAAATTTTCTATGTCGTTAATAATTCCGGGTAAAATGGACTGGTCGGCAGTAGAAAACTTTACTTCTTCGGAAGCAAAGCTTACCAGCACATTTTGCAGCCCTTTCTTTTCCAATAACTTATGAATGCTCATTGCGCAATTATTGCAATGCATTCCCGTAACGTTCAATTCAACCAGTTGCTCTGCCATGATGTACAAATTTACCCATTAAGTAGAATTGTTCTAAATAATTAAGGTAAGGCGATTGTAATTTTAAAAAAGCTTTGCAAATTACCGTTGAATTCCTATTTTTGCAGCCTCCAATACGGTAGATGTAGCTCAGTTGGTTAGAGCATCGGTTTGTGGTACCGAGGGTCGTGGGTTCGAGCCCCATCATTTACCCGAAAAGCCTCTCATGAAAATGGGAGGCTTTTTTTATGTAACGACAGCTTGGGCTTGCATTTAGCCGATAAAAAGTGATGGCAAAGTATCGTTGAAAATTCTTGTTGTTAATTCCTGTCATTCTCTTAACTAAGAGTACCATTACTTCAGGCAATGTAATTTTATTATAGTTCTGTTAAGAATGGGTAATCGGTGTATCCTTTTTCTCCCCCACCATACATGGTAGGTCCATCCGGCACATTCAAGTCAGTATTCAATTCAAATCGTTTGGGCAAATCGGGGTTGGCCAAAAATAATGAACCATAAGAAATCATTTTGGCAATCCCCTTTTTCAATTCGGCTTCCCCGCTTTCTTTATTGAACCCAGCATTGGCTATGACCAAATGTTTACTTATACTGCCAAATGTTTCTATAGCATTCTTAGGATAGCTCGGATAATTATCCAAAGGTAAAATTCCATTCATCAAATGAATAAAAGCCAATGGCATATCGTTCAATGCTTCGATCAAAGGTGTGAATTGTGCCACCGGATCACTGTTGTCAATATTATTGTAATAAATAGTAGGTGATAGTTTGATGCCGACCTTATCGTTTCCTGACGCACTAACCAGTTCCTGCATTGCTTCCAGCACAAAACGGTTCCTATTTTCAACACTGCCACCGTACTCGTCGGTTCGGAGGTTAGCACTTTCCGATAAAAATTGGTTAGGCAAATACCCAAATGCGGCATGCAGTTCAACACCGTCAAAACCGGCTTCGATTGCATTCCTTGCGGCCTCACCGTAATCCTTAACAATCTGTTTGATCTCTCCGGTAGTAAGTTCCTGAGGCGTTTCATAATCTTTCAATCCCTGGGAAGTAAAATGCTGCTGCCCTTTTATCCCAATTGCTGACGGCGCAACAGGAAGCTTTCCCTTTCTATCCACCGAATGTCCAACACGGCCGGTGTGCCAAAGCTGCGCATAGATCACGCCTCCATTATCATGAACCGACTTGGTTACTTTCTTCCAGGCATCAATTTGCTCCTGGCTGTATAGGCCGGGTGTCATGGGGCTACCCAGCGCCTGTTCAGAAATATTTATGGCCTCTGTAATGATCAGCCCTGCACTTGCACGCTGTGTATAGTACAATACGGTCAGGTCTGTTACAACACCTTCGGTGTTAGCCCGGCTGCGTGTCATTGGTGCCATCGCGATAGCGTTCTTTAATGATTCTTTTCCTAATGTTATCTTTTCTAATAATTTCATGGTTTCTTTTTTAATACTTTATTGATATCTGTAAATTGTACTGTTTGGTTTGAAAGATGTTACCTTAGATCGGCCTGCTGATCGATTCTGTTATTGAGCAACCACAAGAACAACTTTACCGTTGACGCCACCAGCCAATACAAAATCCTGAGCTTGCGCAGCTTCTTCTAAGGAGAATGTTTTTGCAACGATGGGACGAAGCTTTCCTTCCTTGACCAAAGCCAAACCGCAGGTCAAACTATTTGCGGAGATATTGGAACTGATAAACCGTGCGTCAATCTGGTACTTTTCCGCTAATTCTGCGGAAGGTGGGGTTACTATACTGAATAATTTGCCTCCGGGCCTTAGCACTTTAAAGAGTTTATTTTGAGATTCGCCGCCGGCGCAATCAGCCACCAGGTCGACAGCTTTAACCAGCGCCGTAACGTCCTGCAATTTATAATCTATTGCTTCATCTGCACCAAGGCTTTTTACCAAAGCTATGCCTTGTCCGGATACCGTTCCTATAACATAGGCTCCGGCATTTTTTGCCATTTGCACCATGGTGGCTCCTGTTGCGCCAGCCGCTCCCTGAATTAAAACTTTCTGACCTTTCGTTAATTTTCCCTCATCAAACAATACAGACTGGGCAGTTCCGATATTGACAACCAACGAGGTTGCTTCCTCGAATGAGGTATTGGCTGGCTTTAGTGCAACACGGCTCTCATTTACCAATGCGTACTCAGCATAGCCACCTGCCGAAGTCACAGCGATCACCTGATCGCCTGCATTAAATTGGGTTACCTTTTCTCCGGTGGCGACAACAATCCCCGCTATATCTGCACCTGGCACAAAAGGCAAATAGACAGGACGGATCTGCTGCATAATGCCGCTACGTAATTTGATATCCAAAGGATTTACACTGGCTGCCTTAACTTGAATTAAAACTTGGTTTTCATTGCTTATTTCAGGCTGAGGGATCTCTGCCACCTCTATCACATCGGAATTGCCAAATGCCTTATATTGTATTGCTTTCATATTTTTCAGTTTGTCATATTTAATTATATGACAAATGTAGAAGTTATCAAATAGGTAAAATAACCGAAAAAGACATAAGAATAGTCCTATCCGGCAAGTGATATTGATATAAAAGAATAGAAAGATTTATGAAGTATACGAGAACTTTTTTGGGGTAATGCCATACTGCTTTGCAAACAATCTGCTAAAGTGGCTAAGGTTTGAAAACCCCAACTCATAGCCAACCTCAGAAACTGAATGCTTAGCCTGTTTCAGCAGAAAAGCGGCCTCTTCCATCCTTGCCTTTTGGTAATAATTATAGATTGTATCTCCAAATGTTTGCTTAAACAGCTGCTTAAGTTTTGTCTCGCTCATTGAAGCCATAGTGGCTAATTCACTTAGAACAGGCGGAGTACTCAGATCACTCAATACTTCATTGCGAATGACCAAAAGCTTTTCCGCATCGTTGCTATTTATATTTTTAAAAGTGGTATGCTCCCTGAGCGATAGCTTACTAAAAAGCAAGTACATCAGCTCCTGTACCTTAATTTGCACATAGAAATTATTCAGGGAGTTATTCATGTCGATGGATACAATATTTTTAAGCAGTAATTGCATTTCTGCATCTAAGCTTTCGAAAAAGAGAAAGGAAGCATTTTCTGCTGTAATGGTTTTTAAGGTACCGTTGGGTTTTTCAATAGATAGAACTGAGCGTAGTCTGTTAGCAGTGATCCCGACTACTATGTATTGAATGTTGCTGCCGGCAGGAAACCGGATTTCCGTACGTAAATCATTTGATGATAGAAGTATAGAAGAATCATTTTTTTGTGAGCCTGGCATGTTTGCCTTGCTATGATATTTAACTTCAAGATCTTCCCTGTCATTATAAAAGAAAATGGTACGTACATTATTAGCTACTGCAGCCGGATTGCGTTTAACAATTAAGTCTTCTTTTAATATATAACGGTGGATCGTTAATTTGAAATCGTCCCCAAACCCAACTTTACGTACATAACCTTCTCCAAGTGTCTTCGGAATTTCCAATAGATTATCCCTTACAGGCGCGTTGATCTGTTTTGAAAACAGTGTTATAAAGTCAAAACCCGGGGCTGTTGTAAATTCAAAAATCATTACAGGAAGTAACTAATTAAAATATCTAAGGTTAAGTAAATCTCTTAAAGTTTAAATCAACATATTGCACCACGGTAGAGACATAAAGGCATTAAACATTCATAGCAGAGGCTTTTTTGTTTGATTTTTTTAGTCGGTTTGCAAACCGTAAATCACCATTAGTATGAAATGATAATATCCCGAGTGGCTTAAGACCCCCGCAATATCTTCTCCATCTTTCTTCCCTTTGCTAACTCATCCACCAACTTATCCAAATATCTCACCTGCTGCGTTAGCATATTCTCTATTTCTTCTATACGGTACCCACAAATTATTCCGGTGATGAGTTGCGCATTGGGGTTTAGCGAAGCTTCCTGAAAGAATGTTTCAAAAGTTGCTTTTTTTTCAATTAGCTCTTTTAACTTTTCGTTATCAAAGCCTGTTAGCCAATTTATTACCTGGTGCAACTCTTCTTTTGTTCTGCCTTTCTTCTCCACTTTTGCGAGGTACAAAGGATAAACCGAGGAGAAGGTCATTTTTGCAATACGCTCGTTATGTATGTCGGTGGTGTTCATATACCTATCTTGTTATCGGATGGCGATTATACCCCAAAATACCTTGTAAAACTCAATTCTCAAATTATTTTTTTCAATAAAATTTGCGTAGCTAAATAACTACATATATATTCGTAGTCAAATAGCTACATAATGAATTTACGACGAGATGTATTCCAGGCCATTGCCGACCCAACACGGCGGGCTATACTGCTGTTGGTTGCTACGCAAGCAATGACGGCTGGCGCGATAGCCTCAAACTTCGACACCGCGAGGCCTACGGTTTCCAAACACCTGCAAATACTTACCGAGTGCGAACTGGTGGCACAAACGCAAAACGGGAGGGAAGTTTACTACCATATCAATGCAAAAAATATGAAAGAAGTAGCCGACTTTATCGAACCCTTCCGCCAGATGTGGGATGACCGGTTCAACAAACTGGAAGCCATTATGAAAACCTACCAAACCAAAAAAACAACCTGATATGGAATTAAAAACAAAGATCAGCGCCGAAAATGGCCAACACGATCTGCTGATAACGCGGGAGTTTGACCTGCCCCTGGAATTGCTGTTTAAAGCGCATGTAGAGCCGGAAATTGTGGCGCAATGGATGGGGACGAAGGTGCTTAAACTCGAAAATAAGAAGCATGGCGGCTGGGCCTTTGAAACAAGCGACGCTAATGGTAACGTGGTGTTTCGCGCTGATGGGGTGTTCCATGAGTTTGTGCCCAACCAGAAGATCACACGCACATTTGAAATGGAGAACGCGCCGTTTGGCGTTCAATTAGAATTTTTAGAATTCGAAAAATTGACCGAAGACACCAGTAAGATCAGTATACATACTGTGTTTAAATCGGGCGACCTGAGAGACCAGATGCTGCGGCTTCCTTTTGCCCAGGGCCTCAATATGGCGCATAACCGCTTACAGGACGCTGCAAACAAATTAAAATAAAACACATCATGACAAAACGGAATAAAATTATCTATTGGGTAGCTACACTTTGGTTGGCATTAGGAATGACGGCCACTGGGATTGTACAACTCATCAAACAAAAAGAAGAAGTAGAGATGATGGCACATTTAGGCTACCCCAGCTACTTTTTAACCATACTGGGCGTTTGGAAAATTTTAGGCGTTGTAACGGTGCTAATCCCTAAATTTACTTTATTGAAGGAGTGGGCCTATGCAGGATTTTTCTTTTCCATGTCGGGTGCCTTATTTTCACATTTAGCCGTTGGAGACGGGGGCAAAGAGTTTTTCGGGCCGGCGTTACTGTTAGTGCTAACAGTTATATCATGGTATTTCAGGCCTGTCGAAAGAAGGGTCGTAACAGCAAATTAATAAATAATAGATTGCATGAAAAACGATAAAAAGAACTTGCCCGCAGAACGATCTGAAGAACTACTTGCGTTGTTGAAAGCTCGTTTTGAAAAACATGAACCGCCACACAGGCCTTGAATGGGCTAATGTACAGGCTAAGCTGGAGGCTATGCCCCAAAAACTATGGTCGCTTGATGAAATGGAAACAACCGGCGGCGAACCGGATGTTGTTGCCCGGGACGAAAATACGGGCGAATACTTTTTTTATGATTGCGCGGCAGAGAGCCCTAAAGGCCGCAGAAGCGTTTGTTATGACCACGCGGCGCTGGAATCGAGAAAGGAGTATAAACCGGAAAATAGTGCGGTTGGTATGGCCGCCGAGATGGGCATCGAGATATTGACAGAAGAACAATACCGCGAATTGCAAACACTTGGTAAGTTCGACCTGAAAACATCCAGTTGGGTGCAAACGCCTGCCAATATAAGGAAACTTGGCGGCGCCGTTTTTTGCGACAGGCGGTACGATACTGTGTTTTTTTATCATAATGGGGCGGAATCCTATTACGCTGCCAGGGGCTTTCGTGGCTCGTTAAGAGTTTGAGCTTGTATAAAATAAGATATTATGACAGAGAACGGAATGAATCCGAAGGTTGATTTCTACTTCAACAAAGTCCAAAAGTGGCAGGAAGAGATCGTGAAACTAAGAGCGATCATCCTTGCTTGCGGGCTTACCGAGGAGTTGAAGTGGGGTTGTCCTTGCTACACGTTTCAGCAAGATAATATTGTATTGATACATGTGTTTAAGGAATATTGCGCAGTGTTGTTTTTTAAGGGCGCTTTATTAAATAATGCCGAGGGCATTCTCATCCAGCAAACCAAGAACGTGCAGGTAGCGCGACAGGTGAGGTTTACTAATATCGCGGAGATAGTAGAACTTGAACCCACCCTGAGAGCCTATATTTTCGAAGCTATAGAAGTTGAAAAGGCCGGTTTAAAAGTAGATCTGAAAAAAACTACCGAATTTGCAGTTGCCGAGGAATTTCAAGCCAAATTGGACGGGATGCCCGGCTTGGAAACCGCTTTTAACGCCTTAACACCAGGCAGGCAAAGAGGATATCTGCTTCATTTTTCTCAACCCAAACAAGCCAAAACGAGGGAGGCGAGGGTTGAAAAATGTATCCCGAAAATCTTTGACGGAAAAGGCCTGGATGATGAGTAGATTAGCCGGCAGATAAACCAATAAACCAATAAACTTTACGGCATTATCCTACAGGCCGGGCCTTCATCAGCAAGCAAAACAAAAACCCCAAAAAATATGAAACTTGGAGCATTTTCGGTAAGCCTTAGTGTAAAAGACATTAACGTTTCAAAAGCATTCTATGAAAATCTGGGCTTTACCGTCTTCGCGGGCGGCCTGGAGAAAAAATACCTTATCATGAAAAACGAGAATTCGTTGATCGGTTTGTTCCAGGGCATGTTCGAAGGCAACATCCTCACTTTCAATCCGGGGTGGGACGAAAATGCTAAAAATTTAGAGGAGTTTGATGACGTCAGGGAGATCCAACGGCAACTGAAAGACAAAAATATCCAATTAACAAGCAACGTAGATGAGGGTACTTCCGGGCCGGCCGGCTTTATGTTAAACGACCCCGACGGTAATGTTATCCTTATCGACCAGCATCGTTAAATAGCTTTATATCAAGTGCAAAACGAAGATAACGAGCCATCGGGCTGAGAGCAAAGAATCCCGCTGTTAAAGTAAATTGAAAGATCCGTTACCCATTTGCATTTTGCGAAAACAGTATAAAAGCCACAATAATTAACGCAATAGCAAGCAACACCGCCAACGTAATTTTAATAGCGCTTAGCGGGCGCTGGCCAATAACTTCGCCTGTGCTGGCGTTTACAGTAAACTGGTAAACTTTGTTATTATAGTTGTAAGCACTTACCCAAACCGGCAGCATAATGTATTTAATAGCCTTGTTTCGGTAATCGGTATCGGTGTTGTTGATGCGTTGCTCATCACCGCCGATGTCGTTCCGTATAGTCGAATTGATCTCTTCCACGGTTTGCGCTATAGCTTTCAGTAAGCCATTTTCAGGGTCGAGCTGGTAGGTTTCAGATCGGAAGCCGCTCATGTAACGTTCATCAAATTTAGCCAGCATGTCCAGTTTCCAGGGTGTCAGCCTATCCAGTGTTTTTTCGGGTAATGATTTACTGGCCGGCACCAGCAGATCGCGAAAGCTGCAATCAACCGTACCCGATGTATACGACCAATTGGTATGGCGCACCTGCCGGGTCTTGGTTTGCGTTTTGCCGTCAACCGTTTCCGTATAAGTTTCGGTAGTGTAGTAATAATCGCCGCGCTCGCCGGTATAATCGGTTGTGGTATCGGTATCGTAAGCCCAGTAAGGAAGGTAAACGCCGCTTAACGCTGCCGACGTACCACCTGCTTTTTGCGCGAGGTCGTTTGGTGCCCACCACAGGCCCTTAAGCCATTTCTGAAAAAAATCCGCGCCTTGTTTTTGGCTTACTTCAAACGGTAAAATATAATGTGGCGGCAAATAATTTTTGCCGGCCTGCAAATTTAAAACCAGGGGAGCGGTGCAAAACGGGCAATTATCAGAAGTAACCGAAGCATCAAGCACCGTTTGCGAGCCGCAGTTTTTGCAGTCGACCACTTTTAAGTTATCAGCGGCTTTTGTAACGTCGATATTCGCTATAAAATCTTCGTAATCTACAGGTTCTATAACATCATCGGTGTTTGCAATTGCATTGCTTTCGCCGCAATAACTGCATTGCAAAGTACGGGTGCCGGGTACAAAATGTAATAACGCACCACAGCCGGCGCATTTTAACGAATTGCTGATGCTATCCGCCGGTTTTAAAAGTTCGCTCATTTACAGGTAAATTTCAGTTGATGCTTAGGCTAAGGGCGGTGGTTCGTTATTAAAAAGATCGGTAAGCTCGGCAACCGTTCCGGCGGCAACCCAGGCGGCCATGCCTTTTTTCCAAACCATGGTTTCTTTATTGATCGTTTTGGTTGCGATCATGCTATCAATATCTGCCAAACTATGCGGCCCGTCGGACTTGCCATCTACTGCAATATGATATTGGGTAGTTGGCAGGGGTGGAGGTGCATCTGCACCGGATGGGTTGTTACCATCAAAGTTATTTTGCTTAAATACGTTGCCTACCTGGTTCATCATGGCGGCGCCAACACCAAGGCCCATGCCAGCGGCGCCAAGGTTTCCGCCAATACTGTTCTCGGCAGATTTTTCCATCGCGTTGGCAGCCTGGAACTGCGCGTAGGCCCCAAGATTACCTATAATGCCCATTTGGCTGCGTTTATCCAGCGCGGCCTCAACTTCTGCCGGTAGCGAAATATTCTCTACCAACAGCTTGGAAAGGTTAAGTCCGAGTTCGGCAAAATCCGGCTGTATGGTATCAGACATCAGCACGCCCATTTCGTTGTAATTGGCGGCAAGGTCCAGTATGGGTATTTTAGATTGCGCCACCGCGTCTATACCGCGGGCCACAATGGTATTGCGTAGTTGCTCGTTAATGTGCTCAACAATAAATTCGGGGTTGGTTGCCGATACCTGGCTCAAAAACACTTTTGGATCCTGTACCTTAAAATTAAAAGAACCGAATGCGCGCAGCCTAACGGGGCCAAACTCGGCATCGCGTATCATCACCGGGTTTTTGGTTCCCCATTTTTGGTTTACAAACTGGCGCGTACTTACAAAATAAACGTCGGCCTTAAAGGGGCTGTTAAAGCCGTACTTCCAACTTTGCAGGGTGGTGAGGATGGGCATGTTTTCGGTATGCAGCTCGTACATGCCGGGCAAAAACACATCGGCAACTTGTCCTTCGTTCAAAAAAACAGCAGCCTGTGATTCGCGCACGGTAAGTTTAGCGCCCATCTTTATAGCGTTGTCATTCCGCGGAAATTTCCAAACCAAGGTGTCCTGGGTAGTATCTACCCATTCTATCACATCTATAAATTCGTTTAGGAGTTTACTGAAGAAGCCCATATATGTTTAATGTTTTAAAAAAAATAAATATGACAAAAAAAGTGAGATGTAGTTACGCTCTTGCAATTATTAATTTTTCAATCCGCGAAATGTGTGCAGTCACAGTTAGGGCGGTCTTATATTCTGATTTCCTTTTCTTCTTAAAAAGGGTTGTTCATTTTGTTCACTTTTACTTTTAAGAAAGTATTGATGCCCAATTAATTTAGCCATGGTTTAACTGGTGATGTCCCGTAATTTACCATATATATAATTGATTATCTATTAATTACAAAATATCCTATAGGGATATCTCCTGCTTTTGATGCATGGGTCTGTTGTGTCCGATTTCTTTATATGAAATTTTGGGTATTTGTAGAAGCAATTCAAATTCGCTAAATTGGAATTAAATAGATAATTAAACCGAATTACCAATTACGGTTATGCCCAAGCCTGAACTGATGCAGAATAATTTTGATGAAAAGCTGTTGCAGCTGCTCATTTCGAGAATAGGAGACTACGCCATTTATATGCTCGACCCGAACGGCTATATCCTTAGCTGGAACCAGGGCGCAAAAAATATTAAAGGTTACCAGGATGAAGAGGTAATAGGATGCCATATTTCGATTTTTTACACCACACAAGAGCGGCGGGAAAATGTGCCGGGCAATAACCTCAATGATGCCCTGAAAAATAATATTCACGAAAGCCAGGGTTGGCGTGTACGCAAAGATGGTTCGATATTTTGGGCCGATGTGGCTATCACCACCTTATACGACGACGACGGTTTTTTGAAGGGCTTTGCAAAAATAACCCGGGATATTACCGCCCGAAAAAAAAAGGACGACCAGAAGACCCTGGTGAATGCCGAACTGGAGCGCCGGGTAAAAGCAAATACCGATAAGATAATTGCCCGCGAACGCCGTTTCAGGGAATTGATAGAGAACAGCTACGATGGCATTTCGCTGTTTGGCAGATACTGGAATGTGCTGTATCGGAGCCGGTCGGCAGCGCGGATAAGCGGTTGGAGCAATGAAGAGCGGGCCGGTAAAAGACATGATGACCTGATCCATCCCGACGACCTGCCGATGGCAAAAGAGCTGTTTGCCAGGGTACTGACAGAACCCGCCAGGCCGGTGATGGCCACTTACCGCACGCTGCACAAACAGGGACATTATATATGGATAGAGTGCCTGCTTAATAACCTGCTGAATGACCCCGATGTAGAAGCCATAGTATGCAATTTTAGAGATGTTACCGGCCGTATATTGGCCGAGGAACAGATCAGGGAGAAAAACCGGCAGATTGGTAGTATCCTGGAAAGTATTACTGATGGGTTTATCGCGCTCGACAAGAACTTTTGTTACACCTACGTAAATCACCGTATTGGCGAAATGCTTGGCGTTGACGCCGCATCATTGATTGGGAAATGTGTATGGGATGTGTTTCCGGATGCTGTTAACTCATCAACTCACAAGGCCTTTAAGCAGGCAATAGAGGAGCAGCATTATATCCTGAACGAAGATTACTACCCACCCCTTGGGCTTTGGCAGGAAAACCATATCTATCCATCGCCCGAAGGCTTATCAGTTTTTATCCGCGATATAACAGAACGCAAGCTGGCGGAGGCTTCGATGCAGCAATCAGAGTCGAACCTGCGATCGGTATTTGAGAACACAGATCTGGCCATCGTTCTGTTTGATATGGATGCCAGGTTACAATCCTTTAATAATAATGCCCGGCGCCTGGCCGACCGCTATTTTAAGGCCGAACTAAAGGTAGGTGAATCGGCCTTTTACTATTGCTTGCCGGAACGGGTGGGCGATGTAAAGCATATTTTACAAAAATTACGCCGGAGGTCGCCTATTGTTTACGAGGTATCGTACCCCATCACCGCTGAGCTGACGCAATGGTTTGAGGTGCGTTGGGTGAGCGTAGTGAATGCTCAAAACCAGCCGGTAGGTATCATCTTAACATTAAAGGATATCACCGGCAAGAAACAAGCCGACCAGGAGCGCGACCGCATGACGGCCGACCTGATACAGCGTAATAAAGACCTGGAGCAGTTTACCTACATTGTATCGCACAATTTGCGCGCACCGGTGGCCAACATTAAAGGCCTGTCTGACCTTTTATCAGATGATATGAAGCCCGACGACGAAAACATGGCGGCACTCACCGCGCTGGATACCTCGGTTGGCAACCTTGATAAGGTGATCATCGATCTGAACCACATCCTGCAGGTAAGCAGCCAGGCAAATGATACGCTCGAAAAGGTTTCGTTGCCTTTGCTGGTAGATGATGTAAAGTCGGCAAACAGCCAGCTTATTCAAAAAAACAATGTGAAGATCCATTGCGATTTTAGCGAGGTGGGTGAACTAACCAGTTTGAAAAGTTACCTGTACAGTATTTTCCAAAACCTTATCGTCAACAGTATTAAATATCACCGTGCCGGCGTAGAGCCGGTTATAAGTATCGTTAGCAAAATTGATCACAACAAAGCCTGCCTTTATTTTACGGATAATGGCAAAGGCATAGATATGCAGCGCGACGGGTTGCAGCTATTTGGCCTATACAA
The DNA here is from genome assembly GCF_014773265.1 of Mucilaginibacter pankratovii. Lineage (GTDB taxonomy): Bacteria > Bacteroidota > Bacteroidia > Sphingobacteriales > Sphingobacteriaceae > Mucilaginibacter > Mucilaginibacter pankratovii. The sequence goes on from NZ_JACWMY010000010.1 coordinate 88,558, forward strand.
ACGCTTCGACCTTAGCGTAGAAGGTAAGGGCATGGGCCTGTTTATGGTAAAAACACAGGTGGAACGCCTTGGTGGTAAAATAAGCGTGGAAAGCGGAGTGGATAAAGGCAGTACTTTTAAATTGGAGTTTCCGCTGAAATAATTATCAAGTGTATCATTTATTAGAATCTAATAAAATTACTGATAAGAGCTACATATGACAATTGAGGGACCGGATGTGGATATCTCCGGCAAATTGGCAAATCATCAAACCTTATTGCCCGGATGCTGTTAACCTGAAAACCACATCGCATGAATAATTTTTTTAGGGGCCTTATAGCGGCCTGGGGCGCAAAAAAACTTGGAGGGGGATGTTTCTCCACTATTATCATATTCATCATTATCTGGGTATTGTTGGGCAAGTGTAACCAGCAGTCGCAGGGAGCTACGCAGCCGGTGCGTACCAAAACCTCGATATGCAGATAATGCTGTTTCTATATATTATTGTCCAACTACAATGAGGTCTTTTTTTCGAAGCCAGCCCTGGCTGGTTTGCCCTTTATCGTTAGAGTATACCACAAATATAAATCCATTTTGATCGTCAAGTGCTTTTAATCGGGCGTTGTTCCATTGATTTATGTTGGCAGCGCGTTTGGTAGATTCATCGGGCCTGCTATAAAAATAGGCGTAGGTAGTAAATAAGGTAAATACTTTCCCCGCGTCACTTCCTTTGCCGGTGTTTACGGGTACCTGATTTTGAGATTTCGGCGGATCTTTCTTAACTGCCTTTTTAGCCGAATCTTTCTTCGCTTTTTTATGAACAGCCAGCGATTCCGCTTTTGCAGCGGGCTTCTTTACGGTTTCCGCAGTGTCGTTCTTTTCCGTTGTTACGGGTTTTGGTTCGGAAGCTTCATCATTCGCAGTTTTCGAATTAGCAATTGTATCCTGTGGGATAGCTCTTGCATCTGCTTTACCGCTATTAAACAGGTATTGTCCCGCTAATGCGCCTACACAAGTAAACAAAAATCCAATACCAATTAACAGCGACATCGAACTTCTTTTAGCGCTGCTACTTGTTGCCGGTGCTATTACCGGCTGCGAATTGTTTGGTGTTGGTGTTTGTTTAAGCTGTGCTATTTCCTTCTGTAAACGGTCGGTCTTCGCCTGTTCTTCCTGTAATTTTAGTTCTAAAGCCTCTTTTTCGTTTTGCAGGATTAATGCACTCTCTGTGTCGTTCTTTACTGCGATCACGCTGCTTTGTATCGCCTCGCGCAGCTCCGTGCCATCAGTATACCGGCCCGCCGGGTCTTTTTGCAGGCATTTGTAAATAAGGGCGAGCAGCCATTCGGGCACCTGCATTTCGCGCCGGCGTTGCTCTTCGGGCCAGTTGAGTGGCATGTTTTTTTCGCGCAGGGTTAGCAGGTCGGGTGGGTCTTTTTCCAGGTGCGCAATCATTACGGCATTACGCGCGGTTTGCCCGTTATCGTTCAGTTTAAAGGGTACCGTACCGGCAAGCAGTTCGTACATTATAATGCCATAACTATATACATCGCTTTGCGGCAGCAGGTTACCCTCGCTTTGTTCGGGCGCCATAAATTCAACTGCGCCTGCATTGCGCAAACTGCTGCGCCGTTGTTCATCGCTCATGATGGCCAAGCCAAAATCAAGCAGTACATAATTGCCGGTGTTGATATTGAATTTGACGTTATTGCTTTTGATATCCCCATGCTTTACCGATACCTTGTGGCAGTGGCTCAGCGCATTTGCCAGCTGATAGGCTACCTTTATGGCTTCCGGGATGGCAAAAACAGGCGTGTCTTTTTCGGTAAGTAGTTCGGCCAAATCGGGGCCCTCAATAAATTCCATTTCGATGAACGGTAACGACCCGCTTTCGGTAATGCCCGAGTTGAGGATCTTTACCACATTAGGGTTTGATACCTGGTTTACCTTTTTTAGCTTCTCAACCTCGTTTATAAAGTCTTTATAATGCTTATCGTTCTCGTCTTCGGCATAAATAGGGGTGGGCAATAGTTTTACTGCTACGTAAATCTCGCCGATACGCTTGCCTTTATATACCGAACCCTGGCCGCCGGTATGTAGTGCGCCCATGTTTTCGAGCCCTTCGGTTATTGTAAATATTTTGCCCATTTTATTATTGTGATACGCTGACGCGGCTTTGTAAAGCTAAAACTTTAGACGTGACAAATAGTTTGCGGTTTAAAATAGTAAATATTTTGCCTTGCTAAGCATCAGCCCAATATCAACATTCCTTAAAAAATAATAGCGCCCGCCCGCAGTTTATTACCAACGCTTATGCCGAACTTAGCCGCAACTGAAAACTAATCATCACTCAACAAATGGCATTACCTAACATTTTTACGCAGCCCGTGGCAAACGGTGTGATAGAACGAATAAACAAACTTACACCGCAAACTACACCCGATTGGGGTAAAATGAATGTTTCGCAAATGCTGGCACATTGTAATGTAACATACGAAATGCTTTATGAGCCCGAAAAACACCCCCGCCCCAACGCTTTCATGAAGCTGATATTAAAACTATTGGTGAAAAAAATGGTGGTAAGCGAAACTCCTTATAAACGCAACGGGCCAACAGCTGCCGCATTTATTATTAAGGGAGATAGAAATTTTGAGGGAGAAAAAGCGAGGCTGATGGCTTATATTAGTAAAACACAGCAGCTTGGCGAGGCAGCGTTTGATAACCGGATGTCGCATTCATTTGGCGCGTTAAGCACTAACGAATGGAACAATATGTTTTACAAACACCTTAACCACCACCTTACACAGTTCGGAGTGTAATAGAATTATTTTTTATTCAAGGCAATTTCCCCGGTTTTGTCTGATATACCGCGGATGATGCCGTCTAATTCGTGCGCGGAAGTGGCGATGTTATCCAGCAGGTTGTTTTTATCTATCTCGCTCACATCGTAGCTTTTAAATAACTCGATAAGCCCCATAATGCGTGCGAGGGGGGCGCGTACCACGTGCGATTGGATCCAGGCTATATCCTGTAAATGCTTGTTCTTTTCCTCAATAGCATGGATGTAATTTTGCCTTTCGGTAACATCCATAGCCAGCACCAAATGGGTGTTTTCGCCGCTAAACTGGATGAAATTGCTTTGCAGGTACACCTTTATCTGTTCGCCGTTCTTTTTGGTTTGGGTAGACATGCCGTTGTAAACCAAATGCGATTGGTTTACCGTTTCCTCAAACTCGTTTACGCAATCCGCAGGCCATATTTTGGTAACCTCCATTTCCAAAAATTCTTCCAGCGTGTAACCATAGTGGGCAATGGCGGCAGCATTAACATTTAAAAACCGGCGGGTATCCAGGTTAAAAACCCACATGGGTAATGGGCTGAGATGAAAAAGGTCGCTGTAACGTTTTTCTGATATGGCAAGGGTTTTCAAATGCTCTTCCAGCTCGTGATGCATTTTGGTAAGCTGGGCTTCGGCCAGTTTAGTTTCGGTGATATCCAGGCATGCACCTATCATTTTTACAGGGTTGCCCTGTTCATCAGATTGTACTTTCCCCCACGATTTAAGATACCGCACTTCGCCACCGGGCCTTATTATACGTTCTTCAAAAACAGCGTCCTCTTTGGTTTGCAGAACGCCCGTTATTTTATTATAAACAAATTGCCGGTCGTCCGGGTGCAGCAGTTCCTGGTAACCTTCAAACGTTGCCTTAAAAGATTTTTTATCAAGCCCGTAAATGGTGTAGAGGGTTTCACTCCAGGTTACCCGGTTGTTTACAATATCCCATTGCCAGTTGCCAAAATTGGCCAGTTCCTGCCCCTGCGACATTAGTAAGGACGTTTCCTGCAGGTTTTTCCTGGTACGTTCCTGCCGGTGCTTTATGGCCATTGTTTCGGTAACATCGGCTACCGTGTGCACTATATAAGTTACATTGCCCAGGTCATCTAAAACGGGTACGTTAACGGCGGTAAAATACCTGGTTTGGAAATTAGTGCTGTCGGCTATAGGAAATTCGTATTGGTTTACGCCGGTTTGGTGGGGTGCTTTAGTTTGCAGTACCTGGTTAAGCGAGTTTAGGTCGTCACTCATGTCTTTGCCGTTAAACCGCTCAAAATATTCAAAAAAGCTTTTTCCCAGGAGTTTTTCTGCAGGGAGGCTTACAGCGTTTAAATAACCTTCATTCACATCGGCAATACTGAAAACCGGCGTATCGGGCAATAAAATTAACGTAGGCGCTGGTATAAAATTAAATATATCGTTGAGGGTTGAGTGATCCAGCATGATTATTTATCCAGGTTCCGATTAATATTCGCGTTAGTTAGCAACCAAGTTGGGGGAACTTCGGCTTGTTTTTATAAATATATAGGTATTATGCTATAAGTTGTTTAACAATCATTCGTTTTTTTTAATACAAAGAAACTGATCTATACGGGCTTTTGTAAAAGATTTGCTTTAAGCGTTTAAAATTGTTATATTTTTATTGGATGATAAACTCCCCGGGCAGGAACCATTTGATCGACGGCCTTCGGTTTTTAGCGGCCTGCGGTATAGTACTGTACCACCTAAACTTACCCGCTTCGGAAGGCGGGAACTGGTATCAAACCCTTTGCGGTAAACTATGGCTGGGCGTACCGGTATTTTTTGTGATAAGCGGTTACTGTATTTTTATAGCAATAGGCCATACCAAAACCGCCGGCCAGTTCATCGTACGGCGATTCTTCAGGATATTTCCTGCTTATTGGTTTAGTTTATTTGTGGTTGCTTTGGCCGTTGCTTTTTATTTGCTTGTAACCGGCATAAACTCTGTAACAGTTATCCCCCGCACAGTGCCGGGGATATTGGCCACACTCACGCTGTTAACAGATCCATTTTCTGAAATACATACCGTAAACGGCGTTTACTGGAGCTTAACCTATGAGGTTTTCTTCTACGTGGTGGTTTACCTCGTTATTTTGCTGAACAACAGGTATTGGCTGCCTGTAATTATTGGCATTACATTAATTGCTGCAGCGCTGCCCGTGCAACAGCATGGTTTTTTGTTTTGGATGCGCAACTGGCCCGTGTTTAGCTTTGGTATAGCGCTTTATTATATCATACACAACAGGCAGCAATTATACTGGGGCTTGCTTTTATTTGTTGTAAGTATAACCGGCATTATTGCCATAAATGATTACCCACCATATTATATCCTGTGCTTTGCCACGGGGCTGCTTATTATAGCAAATTCGCGTTGGCCGCTTGGGGAAAATGCCCTGAGTAAGCCTGGCGATTATTCTTACGGTATATACCTCCTGCATATACCGGTGTGCTGTAATATACTATCCTATTACAGAGGGGAAGCCATTCAAAATAATATACTGTTTAATATCACCTTCGATGTGGTTATGTTGATCATAGTGGTTCTACTATCGGCACTGGTATATAATTATATAGAAAAACCTTTTATAAACCTCGGCAAAAGATCACCACAAAAAACTTAGCCAAGGTTAAATAACCACCGCAATGCTATGTACGACAGGTAGATAGTCGCGGCAAGGAAAACAACAAGCACTATTAATATCAAAGTAATAGTGCCTTTCCCGTTTCCATGGTGTTTGCCTTCCTGGTAATGCTCTTTTAGCAGTTTAATATTGCGGGTGTTGGCTTTTAAATAAAAATCGGTTACCTGCCCAATGATGGGGATGGCGCCGATCAGCGCATCTACAGAGATGTTCAGCGCCATCAATATCAATACTTTACGGCTTACCGCGCCGTTTTTTGCGATCACATAAAGCAGGGACGCTGCCACAATAAAGCCCGATACATCGCCTGCGAAAGGGATGAAATTGAGGATAGGATCGAGCCCGAAGCGAAAGCTGGTGCCCGGCAGCCTGAATTTATCGTCCATAACCGAGGCCACCTGCTCCACCCATTTTAGCTGGCCGGTGAGTGCTGTTTTCTTTGGTCGCTGTTCCATCTTTGTTAATGAAGAAAAAGGGGAGGGATTTGTTTTAAAACATTTTGTGCCTTCGGTATGGTTATTGTTTAAGATACGGTATGGCTGCAAAGCCGGTATTTTAAAAACTAAATACATTTTATTATGAAAAGCCAGGATCTGAAAAACAACAACAGCGGGCAGGGACAAACAACATCCGACCGCGCGTTTAACAACCAAAAAGAAACCCTGAAACAAACGGGCATCAGCAATGCCGGTGGCCAGCGCTCGGATCAAACCTCGAGTCGCGACAGCGCTCATAAGCCGGAACATAAGAAATCATAATGCGATAAACGACTACAGCGCCCCGTTAAGGGGCGTTTTTAGTTAACAAGAATTTCACGAATTGGGCAGGGCGGCGTATCAAGTGATCTTCACTTAATATTCGTAAAATCTTTTTTAATTCGTGAAATTCGTGGGCATAATGCCGATGACCTATTTATTATTCTTTTTAATCCTCCTTGCCGTTCTAATTGCTGTTTACAAGCTTCGTAAACTTACGTTAGCGGGCACCCTTACCGGCGGATTGGTGGCGATTTGTATTTTTATGGGTGCAGGTTTACCCTGCATTTTAATGCTGGCCGCGTTCTTTATCATGGCAACTATCGCCACTTCGTGGAAGAAGAGTTTGAAGGGTAAATCCCATCCCGAGATCCGCAATACCGCGCAGGTGCTGGCTAACGGTGGCTTAGCGGCGCTTTGCGGACTGGTGATGTGGTTGGTGCCTGTACAAGGGTATCCTCTGCTGATTTTATTAGCCGCAGCATTGTCATCCGCTACCGCCGATACGCTTTCATCTGAACTGGGCACTGTGTATGGCCGGCGATTTTATAATATCATTAGTTTTAAACCCGATGAAAAGGGCAGGGACGGGGTGGTCAGCCTGGAAGGCACGTTAATAGGTATCGCAGGATCAGCAGTAATAGCGTTTATTTATGTGCTGTTTTTGGGCTGGAGCCCGGTGTTTTGGGTTGTAGTAATATCAGGCACCGCCGGTAACCTGTTCGATTCGGTTTTAGGCGCTACACTGGAGCGTAAGAGCTATATCAAAAACAATCTGGTTAACTTCCTTAATACTGCTTTCGCCGCGTTGGTGGCTTATCTGTTGTTGCTTATTTAACAACTACCTGCGCGGTATTCCTATTGGTTTGTTTCATCAGGATGGTCTTACCGGCTGTTATTTCCGCCAGCGCTTCATCTGTATAATGCCTTAAGGTGATCAGCGTGAGGTTATCGTTGTATCTTACTTTAAAGTACGCTTTAAGCGATGCAAGCAATTTTTCGAAACGTCCGGGTACAAGATCTATACAAGCCGTAAAGCTTAGAGCCGAGGTTTGCATCACATTAACCTTTACATGATTTGTAGCAAACAAGCCGAAGATCTCGCTGAGGTGGCTCTCTGATATAAAAGAATAATCTACTGTGGAGACAGACAACAGCACCTGTCTTTGCTTGAGGATGATAACGGGCTTCGCGAAGCTGTTCATCGCGCCTTCTCTAATAACGGTGCCCGGCGCATCAGGATCTGTAAAGGGTTTTACCAGCAGCGGGATTTTGGCATTCTGCAGCGGCTTAATCGTTTTTGGGTGGATAACACTTGCGCCGTAGTAGGTCATTTCTATGGCTTCCTGGTAGCTTAGCTCATCAAACTTTATGGTATCGGCAAAGTGTTTTGGGTCGGCGTTTAAAATGCCGGGCACATCTTTCCACGTAGTTACCGATTCGGCACCTAAGCACGAAGCGATGATGGAAGCGGTATAATCAGAGCCCTCGCGACCGAGCGTGGTGGTGAAATTCTCGGAAGTGCCCCCTAAAAAGCCCTGGGTTACTATAATGCTTTTCTCCAGCAGCGCGGGTAGTTCGTTTTGAATACTTGCCCGGGTTTTATCCCAATCTACCACGCCTTCGCGGTAAGTGTTATCGGTGTGGATATAGCCACGCACATCCAGCCATTTGCTGGCAATACCCTCATGGTTAAACCAGGCGTTTACAATGCGGGTAGATACCAGTTCGCCTATGGAAACTATCTGGTCGTAAATAAAGTCGTAATCGTCGTGCGGTTCGTCCTCTATCATCCAGTCTATCTCTACAAAAGTGTTGGCCACTTCATCAAAAACAGGATTTTTAGGTTCAAACAGTTCAGCCAGGATCTGGTAATGATAATTCTTGATCTCATCGAAGATCTCGTGCACATCACCCTCGCCGTTAACATAGGCGTTGGTGAGTTTTTCGAGCGCGTTGGTGGTTTTGCCCATGGCCGATACCACAACCAATAACTGATTGCCTGCATAACGGCTCACTACTTTTCCTAAATTAATTACGCCTTGCGCATCTTTAACCGATGCACCTCCGAATTTAAATACCAGCATCTTTTTTTGTGTATGGTGCAACAACCGCGTTGGGCCGTATCAATGTTTTTATTTGTGCCCAGGGGATCAGCAGTTCTGTTTGCCCGGCGGCGTATGGCTTTATCTCGTACTGATTGTAAACAAACCTGATGCCCGAAGGAGTGAACAGGTAGTTCTGGTTCAGCGCGAATTTGTTATCTCTGAAAAAGTAGTCGCGCGCCAATGATGATGTATCCTTTAGTTTTTCATCCATGCGGAAGATCCGCTCGGCAACTTTGGTAAGCTGCGGATAAGCCCCCGGCACTAAAACATCCTTTAAATAAACAGGCTTTTTTGCTTTAGGGTCCCAGTTAAGAAATTCTTTAAAATCGGCCCCATGGGCACCACCTTCGTACACATAACCGCCATATTCCAGCGCGAGCAGGCTGCTATCCTGGTTTACTACTTTCGCGTAACTATCGAGCGTAAAAAACCTATCATCAGCCTTGTTGTACTTTTTAAAACCGGCATACTCATCAAAGTACCTGTCTACCATCATTTTTAAAGTGGTATCCGCATCGTTATTATCCGAAAAATTAATGCGCAGTAACCCGCGTTTTACGCTATCGTTCAAGGCATTTTGCCCTTTAAACAGGGGATAGGTAATTTTTGCGATGGTGCAGGCACTATCAGCTTTATTGCCGCAATCGTTGGCGCGCTGATAGATCTTTTGCACGGTGTAGGCAGCCGTATCCGTAAAGATATCTGGTTTGCCGGGAGCATACGGTTTACCAAACTCGCACGAAGCAAAGATCATCAGCACAAAACAAAGCAGCAATAATGCCCTCATCGGCCTAATAATTATTAACCTGTTCTTTTGATAGGGCAGCATTTAACCAGCCGGCCTCAATATTTGCCTCGTATTTATTGTAGAATTTAATGGCGGGTTCGTTCCAATCCAGCACCTGCCAAACCATGCCGCTAAAGCCCAGTTCGCGGGTTTCCTGTATCAGCCTGTCGAATAGTAACTTACCAAGTCCCTTACCGCGCCAGGCTTCGGTAATTACCAGGTCTTCTAAATAGAGCCTTTGCCCTTTCCAGGTAGAGTAGCGAACGTAATAAAGGGCGAAGCCTACGATATTGCCGTCTGCTTCCACTACGAAAGCCTTCCAAACTGGTTTGGTGCCAAAACCGGCCTCTTCAAATTCCTGTAGGGTAACGGTAACTGCATCCGGCTCTTTTTCAAAAATGGCCAGTTCTATCACAAGATCCAAAAGCCGCGGGCAATCTTCTTTAACGGCAGCCCTCAATACGGAGTTATTCATTTATTTGTATGTCTTTATTTAATGCCGGCGAACGACTAATTATTTTTCCAATGCTTCACCACCCTGGTGCCAAATATGGTACTGCCCAGCCTTACCATATTGCTGCCCTGCTCAATAGCCAGCTTATAATCTGCCGACATGCCCATCGACAGGGTATCAAACGAAGCCTCTTTTCGGAAAAAGCTGGCTTTTACACCGTCGAAGAAAGTCTTCAGTTCGTAGTATTCTTCCTTTACCTGTGTTTCGTTATCGGTGTTGGTGGCTATACCCATCAGGCCGCGTATACGGATGTTCTTCAATGCGGTATATTCCTCGCCGCGCAGCAGTTCTATTGCTTCGTCGAAACCCAAACCATATTTGGTATCTTCATCAGCAATGTAGATCTGCAACAGGCAATCAATAACGCGCTTGTTCTTTTCGGCGTGTTTGTTAATTTCCTGCAGCAGTTTTATACTATCTACCGATTGTATCATGCTTACAAATGGCGCAATATACTTCACCTTATTGGTTTGCAGGTGGCCTATCAGGTGCCATTGTATATCCTTAGGAAGTTTTTCTTGTTTTTCTACCAGTTCCTGCACCATATTTTCGCCAAATAAGCGTTGTCCTGCATCATAGGCCTCCATCAGCTCTTCGGCGGGTTTGGTTTTACTAACAGCCAGCAACGTAACCTTTATACCGTCGGTTTCCTTTTTTAGGCTTTTGATATTATCTGCAATGCTCATTTATCCGTAAATTTGTCTTTTATAAACGCCGCTAAATTACAGAATGCATAAATATATCATCTTGTTTTTTTCAGTATTGGTATTTTTAACCGCCTGTGGCGGTAAGGATGCGCCTGAAGGAATAATTGAACAACCCCAAATGGCAGGCCTGCTTACCGATATACACCTTACCGATGGTACCCTGTATAATGTGCCCCAGATACCTGATAGCCTTTACAAATACGGCTCGGCGCGTTACGCCGAGGTTTTTAAACGCTACCATACCAACAACAAGCAGTTTACAGCCAGCCTTAAATATTACACTACCCAACCCCTTAAATTGGTAGAGATATACGATCAGGTATCAAAGAATATCAAGGGGAAAACTGATTCGTTAGTCAAGATCGGTAGTAAACCAACTAACCCTCCAAATATAAAAAATGCTGTACCCCTTAAATAGCGCCGATAAGCTGGGTTTTACCGAAATTAAAGAACTGATAAAGGCGCATTGCCTGAGTGTTATGGGCCAGCAAATGGTTGATAAGATACAGGTAATGAGTAATTACGACCTGATAGCCAAGTTCCTGAACCAGGCCCATGAATTTAAGAACATCCTCCAAAACGACGATGCGCTGCCCATTAACCATTTTTATGATATTAAAACGCTGGCCAACAAGGCGAGGATAGAGGGCGCTTTCCTGTCGGAAGAGGAATTTTTCCAGGTGCAGGCCTCTCTTACTACCGTATTCGCGGTTATCGCTTACTTTAACGAGCGTAAGGATGTTTACCCCAACCTGGAAGCGCTTTTTGAGCACCTGCCGATAGAGAAGGCGATCCTGAAAAAGATAGATATGGTGATAGACCCGAAAGGGAAAATTCGCCACAACGCCTCGCGCGAGCTGATGGAGATTACCAGCGGCATTGCCAAAGCCGAGCAGGAAGCGCGTAAAAAGATAGACCAGATATTTAAAGCCGCTACCGCCAGTAACTGGACGGCCGATGGGTCGCTCACCGTGCGCGATGGCAGGCTTTGTATCCCGCTTTTAGCCGAGAATAAACGCAAGGTGAAAGGTTTTATTCATGATGAATCCGCCTCCGGGCAAACGGTTTATTTGGAACCGGAAGAGGTATTCTCGCTGAACAACCGCATCCGCGACCTGGAGTTTGACCGCCGCCGCGAGATCATTAAAATATTAACCGCGCTCACCGACGAGTTGCGCCCGTATGTGCCTTTGCTGTTATCGTACCACGGTTTGCTTACCAAGCTTGATTTTGTGCGCGCCAAGGCTCTTTTTGCCATAGATATTGAGGCTGAAATGCCCAAGGTAGTGAACGAGGGCCGCTTTACTTTTTACAATGCGCGCCATCCGCTGTTATATCTCAACTTTAAAAAAGAGAAGAAAACGGTGGTGCCACTAAATGTATCGATAGATGAGGGTACGCGTATCATCGTGGTTTCGGGGCCCAACGCGGGCGGTAAATCTGTTTGTATGAAGACCGTTGGATTACTGCAGATGATGGTACAGGCCGGGTTATTGATACCCGCAAGTGCCGATAGTGTGGCGGGCGTGTTTAAACAGCTATTTGTGGATATCGGAGATGACCAATCCATCGAAAGTGACTTAAGTACCTACAGTGCGCATCTATCCAAAATGAAATACTTTGTAGAGGGTGCCAACGGCAAAACACTGATACTGATTGACGAATTTGGCACGGGCACCGACCCACAATTTGGTGGACCCATAGCCGAGGCTGTACTTGAGGCACTGAATCATAAGAAAGTACGGGGCATGGTCACCACGCACTACTCCAACCTTAAAATTTTTGCCAGCCATACCGAGGGGATAGAGAACGCGTCGATGCTTTTTAACAATACCGCCATGCAGCCGCTTTATATGCTGGAAGTGGGTAAACCGGGCAGCTCGTACGCGTTTGAGATAGCGCAAAAGATAGGTTTGCCACAAAATGTATTGAACCTGGCACGCAACAAGGTAAGCGCCGGGCAAAAAAAGGTGGATAGCTTATTGGTTGACCTGGAGCGGGAGAAGAAAGAGATCTTCGATACCAAACAAAAGCTGGATAAACAGCAGCGCCATGTAAACCTGCTGCTGAAAGAGAACGAAGAGCTGAAAAGCTTTTTGGATGAGAACCGCAAGACGTTGTTAAAGGAAGCTAAGCAGGAAGCTAAGGACATTATCCTGAACGCAAACAAGCTGGTAGAGAACACCATTGCCGAAATAAAAAGCAGTAACGCCGATAAGGAAGTGACCAAAACCCTGCGCGACAACCTTACGGCGGAAGTTAAAAAGAACACAGTTAAAGCAGAGGTGCCAAAAGCAGCTGCCAATACTGATGAAGAAATAAAAGTAGGCGATTGGGTAAAACTGATTGACGGCGACACCACTGGGCAAGTACTGGAGTTGATAAAAGATAACGTGGTAATTGCTATGGGCGAATTACGCACGGTGGTGAAACGCAAGCGCGTGGAGAAAGTGGCCAAATCAACCGTGCCGAAGGAGATTCGCCGCAGTAATATTGGGCATACCGAAGATATAGCGAGTTTTAGTCCGGAGATTGATGTGCGGGGTATGCGTACCGAGGATGCTTTGTTCGCGATAGAGAAATTGTTTGACAGGGCCCTGATGATGGGCTTTGCAACCCTGAAAATATTGCATGGCAAAGGCGATGGTATCCTTCGGAAAATGATCCGCCAGTATTTGAAAAAATACGAGCAGGTAGATAGGATGGAGGATGAACATGCCGATAGGGGCGGAGCAGGGATAACATACGTGTATTTTAAATAAAGGGACACGAATTTCACGAATTAAAAGATAAACAACGTAGATACTGATCTCAGGAAATTAGAATGATGAAAAGACTAAAAATCTTCCGCTTAATTGTTTTAATAAGCGCATGCTTTTCGATTAGTTGCTCGGCGCAAACGGTAGTGCCTTACACCGACCCTAATATCCACTACATGGGGCGTATCGGGACGAAGGACGATGCTGCGGAACTCACCTGGACGGCTTCATCCGCTATTATAAATTTCGATGGTACCAGCGCAAAAGCCACCTTGCAGGATGATACCGGTTTTGATTTTGTTACGGTGGTTGTTGATGGCAAAGTAGTGAACACCATCCAGGTGAAAAACTACAAAAAGGAATATGTGCTGGTGACTGGCCTGCCAAAAAGCCCGCATAAACTGGAACTGTTTAAACGTACCGAATACGAAATGGGGCGCCTGTTGTTCTACAAATTTACGTTGGATGCCGATGCCAAAGTGTTGCCCCCGCCCGTATACAAACATCGGATAGAATTTTATGGCAACTCTATCACTTGCGGCTACGCGATAGAGGACTTAGAAGGGAAAGATAGAGGTTCCTATGAGTTTGAAAACGGCTATAAAAGCTATGCCAACTTAACCGCCCGCCATTTTAATGCTGATTATTACTGCATTGCCAAAAGCGGGATAGGGGTTACGGTAAGCTGGTTCCCATACGTAATGCCCGAGATCTATGATCGCACTTATGCGATGGATCCTACCCAGCTTTGGGATTTTAAAAAGTATACGCCGGAGGTTGTGGTAGTTAACCTATTTCAAAACGATGCCTGGATAGTACTGCAGCCCGATAACCCAAACTTTAAAGCCCGTTTTGGTAACACGCCGCCGACACCGGAATTTATAGTTAATGCTTATCAAAAGTTTATTGGCAACATACGCAGCAAATACCCCAATGCAAAGATCATCTGTGCCTTAGGCGCTATGGACGCCACTAAAAAAGGTTCGCCATGGCCGGGATATATCGAAAAAGCTGTAGACAATATGCGCGACAAAGGAATTTATACACACTTCTTCCCCTACAAAGAGACCGGCGGACACCCCAGTGAAAAAGAACACAAAGTAATGGCCGCCGATCTGATTAAATTTATCGAGAAGAAAATGAAGTGGTAATAACCACTATCAATTATTACTCTCCAACCTTTTGCTGATCCGGCACCTCATTTGGCCCGGGTATATTTTCATCGGCTCCATCGGTAGTACCTTCCTGGTAAGTTTTATTCTGTTCGTTTTTATTATCAGCTGCATCGGCCACGTCCGGGTCTTCCCGTACAAGACCGGTATTTTCTGTGTCCGATTGACCGGTCTTCGCCGCATCCGCCGCCAGGGTATAATTTGGTTGGCCTAAATGGTTAGGGTCTTTAAAATTCGAATTTTCGGGGTGCTCGTCTGATGGCTCGGTACGGGCGAAGTAGCCGTTGGTGTTACCCGCCAGCTGCGATGGATTGTTTTTATCGTCGCCTGATGGGGTGTTGCTATTTTCCCCGAACCGCTGGCCGCCCGCCGGTGAACCCTCTAATCCGGATTCATTGCCCTTTTTTTCTTCATCACCGCTACCAAACAGGAAGGTACGGCGCAGATCTTTTTCTTCGAGGTTATCGTCGTCTTTTACTTCGTAGGCGTTTGGTTGGGTATTTTGATTTTCGTTGAGTTGCATGATGTTATTTTAGTTAATAGTTCATAGATGATAGTTCATAGTAAAACAAGATGTATGCCAAGAGGGGTTCATAGGTCATAGCTGATGGTTCATGGTAAAAAATGTTTGGTTTATGGCGCATAAGGATGTTTTTAAATACAGGTTGCGACAACACGTTTTACTATGAACCATGAACTATCGTCTATGAACCAACATCTATGAACTAAATTATCTAATTTTGCCCCAACCAATTATTTACCATGAATAAAGTTGTGAGCGGCGCCGATGAGGCCATCCGCGATATTGAAGACGGCATGACACTCATGCTGGGGGGCTTCGGCATGTGTGGCCTGCCCGAAAAATGCATATTAGCTCTTGTGAAAAAAGGTGTGAAAGACCTCACCTGTATCTCCAACAATGCAGGTGTGGATGATTTTGGCATCGGCCTGCTCTTGCATCAGCGCCAGGTTAAAAAAATGATCTCCTCCTACGTTGGCGAGAATGCCATATTTGAGCAACAACTGCTTAGCGGCGAACTGGAAGTAGAACTCATCCCACAGGGAACATTAGCTACCCGCTGTATGGCAGCAGGCTACGGTATGCCCGCTATTTTCACCCCGGCGGGTATCGGTACCGAGGTAGCCATAGGCAAAGAAGTTAGAAACTTTAACGGCAAAGATTACCTGATGGAAATGGCGTTCGATGCTGATTTTGCCATTGTAAAAGCCTGGAAAGGGGATAGGATGGGTAACCTTGTGTACCGCTCCACCGCCCGTAATTTTAATCCGGTAATGGCAATGGCAGGCAGGATCACCATTGCCGAAGTGGAAGAACTGGTAGAGCCCGGCGAACTGGACCCGGATAACGTTCATACGCCGGGAATCTACGTGCATAGGATTTTTCAGGGTAATGATTACGAAAAGCGCATAGAACAACGGACGGTTAGGAAACGAGATTTATAACAAACTTGTCATTGCGAGCGAAGCGCGGCAACCTCATAGGACATTCGAATATGCAAAGTTCATCTGCAGGGCCTGAATGTCCTATGAGATTGCCACGTCGCTCCAATCGCACAGCCCCGCGCTGCTCCTCGCAATGACAAAAAAGAAAGAACATCATGCTTGATAAAACAGGAATAGCGAAACGCATCGCGAAAGAAATAAAGGACGGTTACTATGTAAACCTGGGTATCGGCATACCTACGCTGGTAGCCAATTATATCCCCGAAAATATAGACGTAGTACTACAATCAGAGAACGGCTTGCTGGGTATGGGGCCGTTCCCCTTTGAGGGCGAGGAGGACCCCGATGTAATTAACGCAGGTAAACAAACCATCACCATGCTGCCCGGCTCGGCTGTATTCGACTCTGCGATGAGCTTTGGGATGATCCGCTCTAAAAAGGTAAACCTGACCATCCTGGGCGCTATGGAGGTATCCGAAAATGGCGACATAGCCAACTGGAAGATCCCCGGCAAAATGGTAAAAGGCATGGGCGGCGCAATGGACTTGGTGGCATCTGCCGAGAATATCATTGTTGCCATGCAGCATGTAAACAAGGCCGGCGAGTCAAAACTACTCCCCAATTGCACCTTGCCCTTAACCGGCGTAAACTGCGTTAAAAAAATAGTGACCGAACTGGCCGTACTGGATGTTTTACCCGACGGCGGTTTTAGGTTATTGGAGCGTGCCCCGGGCGTAAGTGTGGAAGAAATAATAAAAGCCACCGCTGGGAAATTGGTGATTGACGGAGAGATCCCGGAGATGGTGGTATAGTCATTGAATGCGTTATGTTGAACTTGTTGCTACACCGTGGCTTTTGCAACCGTTTCAACTTTACAACCCGCTAACATTACAACTGCAAAATTCCACTTATCTTTGCTGCCATGAACCACCTGATAGCGCCTTCCATATTAGCTGCCGATTTTGCAAACATGCAGCGCGATGTTGAAATGATGAACAACAGCCAGGCCGACTGGATGCACTTTGATGTGATGGACGGCATGTTTGTGCCCAATATTTCTTTTGGTTTCCCGGTATTAAAGGCGGTAAAAAAGTACGCTACCAAGCCAATTGACGTGCACCTGATGATCGTTGATCCCGACCGTTACCTTAAAGCATTCGCCGAGGGTGGCGCATACAGTATTACTGTACATTACGAGGCATGCCCCCACCTGCACCGCACCGTGCAGGCTATTAAAGAACTTGGTTGCAAGGCTTCCGTTGCCATCAATCCGCATACGCCAGCCTTGTTACTAAAGGATATTATAGCCCAGCTGGATATGGTGCTGGTAATGTCGGTTAACCCGGGTTTCGGCGCTCAAAAGTTCATTCCCCATAGCTATACCAAAATAGCAGAGGTAAGGGAACTTGCCAAAAATGTTAATCCCGGTTTGCTGATAGAGGTAGACGGCGGGGTGGACGATACCAACGCAGCCCAGCTTTTGGCGGCAGGGGCAAACGTGTTAGTTGCCGGTAATTCGGTGTTCTCGGCACCAAACCCAACAGCAGCCATAACCGCGCTGAAGCAGGTTAGTCACTAAATACCTGTTGCTGCTGCCTATAGACTTGTCTTATGTCAACTATTTCTAAAAAATGTAAAAAAAGTCTATGAACTTTGTAGGATTTATTAACTTCGGCACTTCAAAATACAAAGTTGATAATCAAACATCAGCATAAAATAAACTCATAATATGAAACACAATTTCGGTGCCGGCCCCGGCATATTACCACACGAAGTGTTAAAGCAGGCTGCAGCAGCAGTAATTGATTTTAACGGTACAGGTTTGTCTTTGCTCGAAATTTCGCACCGATCGCCGGAATTTGAAGCGGTGTTAGACGAAGCTGTTAAACTGGTAAAAGAACTGTTTGAAGTTCCTGCGGGGTATTCGGTATTGTTTTTACAGGGCGGTGCCAGCACGCAATTTGCTTTGGCACCATACAACTTGCTGCCCGAAGGCGGTAAAGCTGCATACCTGGAAACAGGCGTTTGGGCCAACAAGGCATTAAAGGAAGCCAAGTTTTTTGGCGAGGTGCAGGTTGTTGCAACTTCAAAAGAAAGCAACTTTACTTACATCCCTAAGGATTATGAAATACCTGCCGATGCAGCATATTTCCACATCACATCAAACAACACCATTTATGGTACGCAGTTGAAGCAGTTTCCTAAATCGCCTATACCGGTTGTTTGCGATATGTCTTCGGATATTTTTAGCCGCAAAGTAAACGTTGCCGATTTTGGCGTGATATACGCCGGCGCGCAAAAAAACATGGGCCCTGCCGGTGTTACTTTGGTAATTGTAAAAGATGATCTGTTGGGCAAAACCGGCCGCAAAATTCCGGCTATGTTTAACTACCAGGTGCAGATAGAAGGTGGCTCGATGTACAATACCCCGCCATGCTTTGCTATTTACGTATCGATGTTAACGCTTAACTGGCTGAAAGCCAAAGGTGGTGTTGAAGCTATCGAAAAAGAGAACGATGCCAAAGCAAAAGTGCTTTACGAAGAAATAGACCGCAACCCATTCTTTAAGGCCGTTGCCGCAACGGAAGACCGCTCGCACATGAACGTTTGCTTTGTTGCCGCTAACCCCGAGCACGAAAAACCTTTCCTGAAGCTTTGCGACGAAAAAGGTATTGTAGGCTTAAAAGGCCACAGAAGCGTAGGCGGTTTCCGCGCATCTATTTACAACGCATTGCCTATCACCAGCGTTTACGTGCTGATAGACGCCATGCAAGAGTTTGCTGAGAAGAATAAATAAAGATAGTTCACCAGTTCATTGGTTCAATAGTTCATTAGCATTAATGAGGCGAACCAATGAACTAATGAACAAATGAACCATTGAACCAAACAACATGATCAAAATATTAGCCAATGACGGCATCGACCCGATAGGCAAAAAAATGTTAGAAGACGCGGGCTTTTTTGTTGAAACCAACAATATCCCGCAGGATGAATTACCGGTACGCTTACAGGAGTTCGACGCGATAACCGTGCGCAGTGCAACCAAGGTGCGTAAAGCCCTTATCGACGCTGTTCCCGGACTTAAACTGATCGGTCGTGGTGGCGTAGGCGTTGATAACATCGACGTGGAATACGCAAAAGAAAAAGGCATCGGTGTTTACAATACCCCGGCATCTTCTTCTTTATCTGTTGCCGAGCTGGTATTTGCGCAGCTTTTTACCGGTGTGCGTTTCCTGCACGATAGCAACCGCAAAATGCCGGTTGATGGTGGCACAAAATTTAACGATCTGAAAAAGGCTTACGCCAAAGGTGTTGAGCTGCGTGGCAAAACACTGGGTATTGTAGGCTTTGGCCGTATCGGCAGAGAGGTAGCAAAAATCGCTATCGGCGTGGGTATGGATGTTATAGCCTATGATCTTTTCCCTTTCAACCCCGAAGTGGAGATCGTTTTAGGTACTGGCGGTACCAAAGTTAACGTAACTGTTAAAACAGCTACGCTTGATGAAATTATCAAAACAGCAGACTTTATTACCCTGCACACACCATTTATTGATAAAGCCTTAATTGGTGCCGAAGAACTGGCGCAAATGAAAAAAGGAGTTCAGTTGATCAACATCTCCCGTGGCGGCTTAATTGACGAGCTGGCATTGATCGAAGCGCTGAACAACGGCCAGGTATCATACGCGGCATTAGACGTGTTTGATAACGAACCAACCCCACGTGCAGAGATCCTGGCTCATCCAAAAATTTCGCTTACTCCGCACATCGGTGCGGCTACCAACGAAGCGCAGGAGCGTATTGGCGTGGAGCTGGCAAGCTTAATTATCGCGCATTTTAAAGGATAATTCTTTTCTTAAATATATTGAAACGGCCTTTGACGAAAAGTCAAAGGCCGTTTTGTTTTACCAGGGGCGGTGTTATCATTAATAACCAATACTTTGGTTCCCCTTCAGGTCAGGGGGTTACGGCTTATCCATTCCGCCCATAAAAGGCTCGGTGGCGGGGGAGTCGTTTATCAGTATCAGCAACTGGTACATCTCATTGATATTAGCGTATTGGTCTTTGCCCATCAGGAAGCTTTTGTCGCCTTTAAATGGATTGCCTTTGGCACTAAGGTTAAACAATACGCCTTTAGCCGTTTTATGATAAGCTTCCAGCAGGTCTCCGTCGCTTACGCTTTGGATGCAATAGTCCGACAGGTTCTCCGCCTGCCTGTAAATATTCCCGGTTTTAATGGTATCGCGGTTAGGCTTGGGCGACATGGCATACCCGCCGTTGTATACCATCAATGCCGAACACAGGCCTTTTACCGCGGCCGATCTTTTTAGCAGGGCTGCAAAGCGCAGGTCCTTTGGCTGGTCGGTTTGTTTGATGTGGAAGCCGCCAAAAAGCCCCATAAGCTTTTGGTTTTGCAGTTTATAGCGCTGCTTGTAAATATTAAAGTTTTCCAGCATTACACTGTCGCGCCGCGTATCGCTGTTGCCTTTCAGGGCGATGCTGAGCCGCTCGTAAGTGTTCCGCAGTAAGAAAGTAGCATCAAAGTATAGTTTACCAAGGGCTTTCTTATACAGGGCGGAGTCGGCTTTATAGGCAGGGTAGAGCTTTATAATTTCGTTTGCGATATCTTTTCCAACTCCTTTTTCAGCGTCAATTTTATTAATGGCTACTCCAACTGGTGTATTGGCATTATCGCCGGTAAAAATGTTTTGCTGTAGGTATTTTATGGCCTTGCGGTGCCCAAATTCTATATCCACGGGCAAAATCATGATGCTTTTCTCGGCAGGCAGCGATCGGTTCAAAGCGTACAGTTTCCGGTAAAACTCATGCACGCTTTTATTGTAGTAGTAGGTGCCGGCGTAGCCTGCGAACACCGCTTCGTATTTACTTTCGTCGCCTGTTTGCAGGTAATTGTTAAGCATCAGGCCGTCGATGTAGCCAAGCTCTACCAGTAGGTACCTGATGCCGGCAGTTTTTTGCAGGTAAGCCACCAGGTTGAACTGGATATCGTAGGAGTATTTTATGCCGTGCCCTTCGCCGATGAGGAAGAGCTGGTTTTTTAAAACCTCGGGAGTGAACACGCGTTTTATATTTGCGAAACCCTCGCCATCCCATGTTGCATAATTTTTGGCAAGGTAATCGGTTTTGCCGTTATTTGTTTGTGCAAATGAGGTAGTTAAGGCGGATAAAAGAAAGATAAAAAGAATAAACCTGGCTTTCATTTCGTTATGATTGTTTGCCGGCAAGACGATACTTACAGCCCAAACGTTGCAAGCGGCTTTTGTTTTTACACGTGCTTTATACACATTAAACCAATGAGGATCATCCAGCCACCCAAACCGGGCGATTACCCGCCGTATGCCGATATGTACATGAAGCTGATACCAACCGATGGGATGGTGCTGAAGTATCTGCAAAACAACTTCTACCGCATGAAGGAACTGATCTATTCGCTGCCCGAAAGTACGCTATACCATCGCTATGCTCCCGGCAAATGGAGCATCAAAGAAACGCTGGTGCATATTATAGATGATGAACGCATCTTTGCTTACCGCGCCCTGCGCTTCGCCCGTAATGAGCAGCAGAACCTGATAGGTTTCGACCAGGACAGTTACGCCAAATACTCCGGCGCCGATAAACGCGATCTCGATAATATTTTTGAGGAATACGAGGCGGTTCGCCTGGCTACCGTCGCCTTGTTTAACGGCCTGCCCGAGGAAGCTTTCGACCGGATGGGGCATGGTACCGGCACCTTTAACGATGCCACCGTACGCGCCTTAGCCTACCACATAGCCGGCCACGAAATGCATCATTACTTTTTAATAAAGAACAAGTATTTGAGGATGTAGGGCGAACAACGTGTTTCTCCACTGCGTCATTGCGAGGAACGAAGCAATCTCTACGCCTTGCATTACCGCTCTGCATATCGGGAGATTGCTTCGTGCAATGACGTGATGTTCAGCGCTGTTCAGCAAATCCACAATTTTACTTCCTACCTATAAATAAAATCCTATTTTTGCGCTAAATGTAAATCACGTTAGTATGTGATTTTTATCGTCCATTATTTTATTAACTTTTAAATCATAGTTGTAGATGATTAGTATTACACTTCCTGATGGTTCCGTTCGTCAGTACGACAAAGGAATCACTGCTATGCAGATAGCGTTGTCTATCTCCGAAGGTTTGGCACGTAACGTATTAGCCGCCGAAGTAAACGGCGAGGTATGGGATGCCAGCCGCCCAATTGATGAAGATTCATCCGTAAAATTATTAACCTGGAACGATCCTAAAGGTAAATCAACCTATTGGCACTCCTCAGCGCACTTGCTGGCAGAAGCTTTGGAGGCATTGTATCCGGGTACCAAATTCGGTATCGGTCCTGCTATCGAAACCGGTTTTTATTACGATGTGGATTTTGGCGACGAGACCCTCTCATCCGACGATTTTAAAAAGATCGAGGATAAGATGATCGAACTGGCTAAGGCCAAAAACGAATACATCCGCAAACCGGTGAGCAAAGCCGATGCAATTGAATATTTTACAGAGAAAGGCGACGAGTACAAACTCGACCTGATCAAAGACCTGCCCGATGGCAGCATAACTTTTTACACACAAGGTAACTTTACCGATCTGTGTCGCGGGCCGCATATACCTAACACAGGCTTTGTAAAGGCGGCCAAGCTAATGAGCCTTGCCGGTGCCTACTGGCGCGGCGATGAGAGCCGTAAGCAGCTTACACGTATCTACGGGGTTACTTTCCCTAAAGCAAGTGAGCTTACTGAATACCTGCACCTGATCGAAGAAGCCAAAAAACGCGATCACCGTAAATTGGGCAAGGAACTGGAACTGTTTGCTTTTAGCGAAAAAGTGGGCATGGGTTTACCGTTATGGTTACCAAAAGGCACCGCCCTGCGCGAACGCCTGCAAAACTTTTTGCAGAAAGCCCAGGTAAAAGCCGGTTACGAGCAGGTGATGACCCCGCACATCGGGCATAAAAACTTGTATGTAACTTCGGGCCACTACGAAAAATACGGCGCGGATTCTTTCCAGCCGATCCGTACCCCGCAGGAAGGGGAGGAGTTCTTCCTGAAACCGATGAACTGCCCGCACCACTGCGAGATCTATAAAACAAAACCACGGTCGTATAAGGACCTGCCAGTTCGTTTGGCGGAGTTTGGTACCGTATACCGTTACGAGCAAAGCGGTGAGCTGCACGGCTTAACCCGCGTACGTGGCTTTACACAGGATGATGCCCACTTGTTTTGCCGCCCCGACCAGGTGAAGGAGGAGTTTAAAAAGGTTATCGACCTGGTGCTGTACGTATTTGGCGCCCTTGGCTTCGAAAACTACACCGCACAGGTTTCCCTGCGCGATCCGGAGAACAAAACCAAATACATCGGTACCGATGAGAACTGGGCATTAGCCGAGTCTTCCATCATCGAAGCTGCGGCTGAGAAAGGCTTAACTACCGTTGTTGAACTGGGCGAGGCCGCTTTCTACGGTCCCAAGCTCGATTTTATGGTGAAGGATGCCCTCGGCCGTAAATGGCAATTGGGTACCATCCAGGTAGATTACAACCTGCCCGAGCGTTTCGAGCTGGAATACACCGGTAGCGATAATCAAAAGCACCGCCCGGTGATGATCCACCGTGCGCCGTTTGGTTCGATGGAACGTTTTATTGCCGTACTGATAGAGCATTGCGCGGGTAATTTCCCGCTGTGGTTATCACCAGAGCAGTTTATTATCCTCCCGATATCGGAAAAGTATGAAGATTATGCAAAAAAACTTTCAGATGAGTTAAAAGATTCCGATATTTGCGGGCTAATTGATTTCAGAGATGAAAAGATTGGTCGCAAAATACGCGACGCTGAAGTTAAAAAGATCCCATACATGCTTATAGTGGGCGAAAAAGAAGCAGCCGAAGGGCAGGTTTCGGTTCGTAAACATGGGCAGGGCGATTTGGGAAGCATGAGCATAGAAGAATTTAAACAACAAATAATTAAAGAAATAACAGTATAACTTGGCTTTAAACAAACCTTTCAACAGAGGACCAAGGCTCCCTTTTAAGAAAAAAGAAGCCGAACACAATATCAATCAGTTCATTAGGGCTCAGGAAGTGCGCCTTGTAGGTGACAACGTTGAGCAGGGTATATTCTCGTTAAGAGATGCTTTGGCGATAGCTCAGGAACAAGAACTCGACCTGGTTGAGATCTCCCCGAACGCTAACCCGCCGGTTTGTAAAGTAACAGACTATAACAAGTTTATTTACGAGCAAAAAAAGAAGCTTAAAGAGATAAAAAGCAACGCCAAGCAAACTGTAATTAAAGAGATCCGTTTCGGGCCTAATACTGATGACCATGATTTCGACTTTAAGTTGAAACATGCCACCAAGTTTTTAGAAGCCGGCGAAAAGGTGAGGGCATACGTGCACTTTAAAGGTCGTGCCATTGTTTACAAAGAGCAGGGCGAGATCTTGTTGTTGCGTTTTGCACAGGCTTTAGAAGAAGTGGGTAAGGTAGAGCAACTACCAAAGCTGGAAGGAAAGCGGATGTTTTTAACCGTAGCCCCGAAAGCGTTGAAAAAATAATAAATGTGCAGATTTCAGATGTGCAGATGTGCAAATGAAACTGATAAAAATAAAGCGTTGAGAAACGTGAATATCTAAAAACAAACAAATAGAGAGTTATGCCAAAAATGAAAACCAATTCCAGTGCAAAAAAGCGTTTTAAGCTTACTGGAACCGGTAAAATTTCCCGTAAAAACGCATACAAAAGCCACATCTTAACCAAGATGTCGACAAAACGTAAGCGTAACTTAGGTCACACCAGCTTAGTGTCTAATGCTGACTTAGGTAACGTAAAACGTATGCTTTGTATCGGAAAGTAATTACACAAATTTTTTAACCAGGTATTAGAGTACAAAAGCTTCCGAGAGGGACACTCACTACCAAAAACAACAACACATGCCACGTTCAGTTAACGCAGTCGCGTCGAGAAGACGCCGGAAAAGGATCATGATCCTCGCCAAGGGTTATTGGGGATCAAGAAGCAAGGTTTACACCGTTGCTAAAAACACAGTAGAAAAAGGTTTACAGTACGCATACCGTGACCGTAAAACCAAGAAAAGAGAATTCCGCGCTTTATGGATCCAGCGTATCAACGCCGGTGCCCGTCAGCACGGTATTTCTTACTCACAATTAATTGGCAAATTAGCCGCTAAACAAATCGGTTTAAACCGTAAAGTATTAGCCGATTTAGCTATGAATCATCCTGACGCTTTCAAAGCAGTTATTGATGCAGTGAAATAAGAAGTTAAATTCTTTGATATATAAAAACGGCCTTCGAGTAATCGGAAGCCGTTTTTTTTTGGGGATGATTGCAGAATGAGATGAATCTTTTCAAAATAAATAATAGTATATTAGCTGTATGGGTTCAACATACAGTCGCTTTATCACTAAGGAAATTTTAGAGGTTCCGCCTGAATTCCCTCATTTTAAAAAAGAGAATGTTATTACCATACCTATCAATGCGGACGGTGATGACGTAGCTGCCTTTTTAAAAGTATTCTCTGCCGGTGAAATTAAAATACCTCCGCATTTTTGTAGAACGGAAGAAGATGCAGCTCAATATAATGGCGGCGAAAAAGTCGAATGGCTAAACGGCGATCCTGAGATAATATTAGCAGAATTGAAAAAATTTGATCTTGTGACCAAGGAATTTATCCTCCTTTATACATCTGATTGGGCTGATATACCTGTCGATTGGTTTTCTGCGGCTTTTAAAAATGGTCACAGAGTTGAGGGAACTTACACCTCATCTGACGACGGAATATCCGGAAATGCATTGGCATACCTCGGTATTTCCAGTTACGACTTGAATGATTTCAGAGACTATTGGGACGCGGCTTCTCAATATGAAGAACAGCTTTAAACGCGGTTATTGAATGGGCGTTGCCTTCGGCCCGGGCTTTCCGTTGCAAATCCTCGCCAGGCCCGCGCACTGCCCACCACGGCTGCGGGTTTTCCACTGCAATCCCTAACGCAGATCGGTATAAATTAAAACATCTCCCGGTAAATAAAATAGGTAATTTGTAGTCCTCGCTATAGCAGTGCCCTGCTTGTGGTACATATGCAAGATAACTGACGTGCGTCGTATGCTATCAAAGTGTAATTGGCGGTCGCGCAAAGCCCAACTAAAGCGAAAATCCCCGCCACCAGCCCGGTCTGCCCCCTTTTTATTATGGTTTTGCCACTCACTACCAAGTAGTTATAACGCGACTTTTACAGCATTATAAACCAATAAACCATTTTTTATGAAAAAACAAACTTTGATCCTGTTTGCCTGTGCCATTATTTATTTGCTGGCCGGGTGTTCTAAAAATGACGGTGTTGCACCTACCGGCACTACGCCCGAAACGCCTGCCGCAGAAAGCGTGGCGGTTAACGCCGTTGGCGCGGCAGGTATAGCCGGCGTAAACTGGGCCGATGGGCGCGACAATTTTGTAGACGGCTGGGTGATCCCGTCGGGGCTTACCGCTGCAGACTCCTACACAACGGTTTCGGCGAAGGCTAATGCTGTACTCAGTGGTTTTCAAACCAATATCTCGGGCGTAAACACGGTAAGGTTGCCGATTAACCCGCCAAGTGTGCTGGAATCGTGGTGGGGAGCGTATACAGGCGCTATCGACAGGGCACTCAGCAAAAACATGAAGGTGATCATATGCTGCTGGGAAAGTGCTTCATCCAGGAATGGCATTATTGATAATACGACGCAGTTTTGGTCGATGTGGCAAACGGTGGTAAACAAGTATGGAAGCAACAACAATGTGTATTTTGAGGTATTTAACGAACCGCACGGTTATACACTGGCACAGCTTACTACCATATACGCCGAGTTTTTAACACGCTACCCAAGTGTGCCGAAAGGAAGGATCATCTTATCAGGCACAGGCTATTCGGAAAATGTTACCGGTGTGGGCGCCGATAGCCGTTTCACAAGCTGCCTGCTGGCCTTGCATAACTATGCCTTTTGGGCAACCCGGAACACTGCCGGCTGGGAATCTGATTGGCGCAGCAGGATGGGTAGCTATAAAAACCGCACGGTTGTTACAGAATACGGTGCTACCATGACAACTGGTAAGAATTACAACGGCTCGCAATCTGACAACGAGGTGGCTTACATCGTGGGCTCCTGCAACGTGTTCAGGAACGACGGTGTTGCCAGCGTTTACTGGCCCGGTTTGCGTGATGATGATACGTACAGCATCCAAAGACGCGGCGGCTCGGGCACCAGCATCACCATGACCACCACGAATGCTTCCGGGGTTTCGCGGATAAGATATGGATGGGGGTTATAAAGAATTTTTAAGCTAACAATAAAGGTCCTCCGAATTTCGAAGGACCTTTATTGTATACACCTCTGTCATTTCGAACGAGCGATAGCGAGGAGAAATCTTATACGACGTGAAAGGCGGATATGCATATTGGATTGCTTAGTCGCCGGCTGCGTGTAGAAGATTTCTCGTCGCTGCGCTTCCCTCGAAATGACAGCGGTGTTTATGTTTAATAATTATTCCCCTCCGCATTTGGCCATTGCCTTTGCCGCTCCAATTCGTCGCTTGCCCGGGTGTCAGTATTTTCAGCAACCGGCTGTTCCTCCTGTTGCGCTGCTTCCTGATAATTTGGCTCTTCTTCCTCAATAATAATACCTTCTATTACATAAGCCTCCGGCTCTTCAAAAGATGCGGCGTAAGGGGCACTACCGCCTTCAATATCCATATACTGCTTAAAATTACGCACATCATTATCCACCATGTTTTTAAATACCGGGTTTAGGATGTGCGCAATGCCGCCACCAAAGCCGCCTGCAGGCGGGCGATACGAGATAGTGATATCCACCAATGTCCCCTGGCCATCCGGGTTATCCTGGAAACGCACTTTGCCGGCATTATCTATCAGTGAATTGGGGAGCGAACTCCAGCCGATCATATAACCCGGGTCGTCGTGCACAATTTCGGCGTCCCAGCTAACTGCGGGTACGCCTAATGGTAGTTTTAACACCCAGTGCGAACGGGTATCGTCTATCAGTTCTACACTTTTAAGGTGTTTCATAAACAGGGGCAGGTTATCCAACTTGCGCCAGAAATTATAAACTTCTTCCCTTGGTTTATTGATGAAATACGAGGAACGGATGTTCACATTAACAGGCTCGGTAGAATTGCGGCCCATACCGGCGTATAACTGGCAATGCCCGGTTATTCCCCGACTAAGCAGGTAACCACCCGCGCCAATTTTAATAATGCTGGAAAACGGGCTTTTAAAAATGCCTTTTAAACCGGAAAGCGCCAGTTTAGTACCGCCCGCTATGGAGATTGTACGCTCGACTGCCGATAAATTTATGCTCTCGCCCTGGTTTTTTGCCGGGCCCTTATATCTGTTTATAGTTGCTGTTGTCATGTTAGGTAGATAGTTGTTTCCCTATTTAACAGCTACAATAGCGTGAAGTTTGCTTTTAATTAAATTAAATTCACTTTGTGTAAACAAATTTAAATTTTGATAAGTCGGGCAAATGCTTTTTGGGACGCGATAACTCATATTGCATAATCACCTGGCCCAGGTTTTTCATAAAGGGGAGGCATACGGTTTTGTATTCGTATTTATTATCGTTCAGGATACCGTCTTCGTTAGATTGCACTACGGCGCTCAGCATAAACTCTACCTTATTCTTAAAATCGACGATGTAAGCATTATCGATATCATAACCATAAGAATCGCCTATTTTGTTAAAGATGCGTACATCGGGGTTGATGGTTGCAAGGCTATCGCTGCCGTAGTATAAAAACTTACAGTAGGCGGGGTAAAATTCGGGGGTGGGGTAGCCGGGCTTGCTGCTTTCGGTAGGCAGCATGCTCATGTATTTGTAGATGAATTTATAATCATCCGGTGTAAGGTTGAAGCGTTGTGCTGCCGGGAATGTCTCGGGGAAGAGCAGTCGGCGTAAAACCATTTGCTGGTTAGCTATGGTATACACGTTTAAATTGGCAAAGCTAAATGGCTGCATAATGAGGCTGTCCTTACGATTGAGATAACCTTTGCCCTGTACCATGTTCTCCAGCGTCATGGGGTAATTCAATGTATCGCGCATTAATGGTTTGCTATAGAGCAATTTTTTACCATCATAAAAATTAACCGGGTTGGTATTGCGGGCACTTTCGCCGCCATCGCCCACAGCAAGCCGACCAATGATACGGGTGTTGTTCAGCTCATATTTCTTTAGCTTTTTGTTGATCTCCTCGCGACCAATAAATTCATACAGGCGGTTATAAGCATCGTTATCACTCACCAGCAGGATCTTTTTGATGTAATTGGTGATGGATGGCAGCCCGGTTATCGATGAAGTATCCGTCAGCACTTTGCTTTGGCCGAAGAAGGCACTGTCGGTAATCATATCGGCGCTCTTCAGTTTCTTAAGACCCAGCTCATTTATTTTCTCCAGCGCGAAAATGGATGTTGGCAGCTTTACCGTGCTTGCCGGGTAAAAGTAACGGTTGGCATTAAGCCGGTAACTGTAAGTGGTAAAGTGGGGTACGTTGTTTTTATCGCGGTCTATCTGTGTGTACAATATCTGCACCTCGTTTTGGGTAGGGTGGTTTAATATCCCGCTGAATAGTTCGGGATGATCCGTCAGGATCTTTTTTAAAAATACGGTATCGGTTTGCTGTGCCGAGGCGATACCGCCCGCGAGGGACAGGAGACACAACAATAAAAATTTTGCAGATGTGATGCGTTGCAGCGTGTTTTTACAAGTCATATAACAGCTTATGCCAATTTTTGAGTTTAAATTTATTTGTCCTTTGTAAGCTCAACCCCATCCCGAATTGCAGTTTCGAGCACATCGAGATTGATATCCTTTAATTTTTTAAACTTAATGCAATAACCGGTAACGCTCGCCTTACCCAAATCTTTCCCGTAGGTGTTAATTAAGTATGCTTTATCCTCAAGGCCCAGGATATAGACGGAGATCCCGCTTGTGTTTGCGCTCAAACCAATTTGATAAAACTCCCTGGTTGTGCCATCCGCATATTTTATGGTGTAGGAGCCATATCCTATATTAGGGTTACTAACAACTTTATTCTCACTGTTTCTACCATCCAGAAACCAGAGTTTACATCCCGGTAATGTTTGAAGTATATGCAAGTGCAATTCCTGCATCTCCGTACGTTTCGGTTCGGGCTGGCTGTTAATATACGCTGCGATCTGTTCTTGTATATCCATAATAAATGATAATAAATGAAGGTTGCCCGAGCCTGCTTGCTGGCAAGTGGTTCTTACAAGTTAAATATACACAGAACAAGTGCATCCCGCAATTTTTTGAATTTATCGGCACTGATAGACCGGCCACCTGATGAGATTTGGCGAAATTGCCATATCGCGGGGTGTAAACCTAAAGCAGCATTAACAACCAAAAGTTTAAACTTTTTTTAGGACGGGTAAGGGGCTTTGGTGTCCCACTTTAGGTGTTTCACTAACTTTTTTACGATGGATTAATATTTGTTTAATACGTTAACCTACAATAAATTGCAGTGGTTATTTAAACAACAGGGATGTCCCAAAGTGTTTCACTAAATATATGTAAAACACTGGTAATCAATATAAAGCAAAAAACAAGTGTCCCACTTTATAAGTGGGACACCCCGTATTAGTCCAGCGCCTGCTCCATATCCGCAATCAGATCGTCGATATGCTCCAACCCAACCGAAACGCGCAATAAGTTAAACGGTGTTTTAGTATCCGGGCCTTCTACAGATGCGCGGTGCTCTACCAGGCTTTCCACGCCGCCAAGGCTGGTGGCTTGCGTAAATAACTGTAAGGCGTTTACAACCCTTTTGGCCTCTTCTTCGCCGTCTTTTAACATAAAGGATAGTACCGCGCCAAAGCCGGCCATTTGCTCTTTAGCTATCTGGTGCTGCGGGTGCGATTGCAGACCCGGGTATAACACTTTCTCTATTTTATCATGGTTATCCAGATATTCGGCCAGCATCTGTGCGTTCTTTACATGCCCGCGCATCCGGTAAGGCAGGGTTTTTATGCTGCGGGTAAGGTAGTAGCAATCTGTCGGCGAGGGAATGGCACCACCCATGGTTTGCACATTGCGTATCTTTTCCCACCAGTCGTTTTTTCTGGCGGTAATTAAGGCGCCGCCCATCAGATCGCTGTGCCCGCCAAAGTATTTGGTGGTAGAGTGCATCACCATATCGGCACCCAAAGCTAATGGCTGCTGACAAAGCGGTGTGGCGAAAGTATTATCGCAAACCACTTTTATATCATGTTCTGCAGCTATAGCCACTACCTTTTTTATATCGGTAACCTTTAAAAGCGGGTTGGATGGTGTTTCCAGCCAGATGAGTTTGGTGTTGGGTTTGATGTGAGATTTAAGCACCTCGCTATCGTTCACATCTACAAAATCAAACTCCAGTATCCCTGCAAAAAGTGTCTTTAACTGGTTACGCAGGCCGTGATACATATCATCCGGCGCTATAATGTGGCTGCCCGGCTGCAGCGATTGAAAAACCGACATACCAGCCGCGTTCCCTGATGAAAATGCTGCCGCTTCTTCGCCGCCTTCCAGCTTTGCCAATACATTCTCCAGGGACGCACGGTTAGGGTTTGATGCCCGGCTGTAGGTGTGCCCGCCGGGGAAACCGCCGTCTTCGCCGCGCTCGAAGGTAGTGGCCGTTACAATGGGTTGTACTACGGCGCGGGAGGTTCCGTCGATATGGTTGCCGGCATGGATAGCGATGGTTTCAATTTTCATAACTGATAAAGGTGCTTGTATCGCCCAAAATAAAAGGAAATTTTCGGCATTTGCTGTAGCGTTTTTAAAATCGGCGTCGTAATGTTATAAATCGCTTTAATTGAATGAAATACCTATCCGCCTTATTACTTATTGTTACGCTGGGTTTATCCGCCTGTAAAAAAGATGCCGTTAATCCCGATTACGAGGATAGCTACTCTGCATGGCTGTCGTTCAAAAAATCTTCCGCCAATTCTTATAGCTACGTTACTTACTATGGCTCGTGGACGGGCTCCTATGCCGAATCGAAGATTACCGTGCAGAACGGCAGGGTTATAGCCCGCGATTTTTTACTAACCCGAACAACTGCCGTGCGCGATAGCGTAGATACCCTGGCACGCTGGGCAGAGAGCGGCAGCACGCTCAATACGCATACCGATGGTTTTGAGATGCTTACGCTCGACCAAGTTTACGCCAGGGCAAAAAACGAATGGTTGAAGGTGGATAAAAATAAAAATGATATCTTTTTTGAGGCTGATAATAACGGCCTCATTTCTTTAGCTGGTTATGTCCCCAAAGGCTGCCAGGACGATTGCCTCACCGGCATCCATGTAAAGGATATTAAGGTATACGTTAAGGAGATAAAATAGCATTTTTGCCTTGGGGTGCTGCTTGTAAACCCATCGTCATTTTAGGCGTTTAAACACTCGTATCTAAATACTGCGCTTACAAAATTGCTGTATTTTGCTACCTTTGCCTAAACTATTTGTCTAAAAATGGAAGTATCAGAAAATTTCAGGATACTGTTAAATAACCCGCAGCTTTTACCCGAACTTAAAGCCATCGCGCAAAAGGTACTTGATAAACAGCGTATAACTTTTGATGAAGGCGTTTTGCTTTACGAGAAGGCGGAACTGGGCTATCTTGGCATACTGGCCAACTACATACGCGAACAAAAACACGGCGATAAAACCTACTTCAACCGCAATTTCCATATCGAGCCAACCAATCTTTGTGTGTACGATTGTAAATTTTGCTCTTATTCCCGCTTGCTTAAACAGCGATCGGAAGGGTGGGAGTACACCATGGAAGAAATGCTGGATATCGTAAAAAAGTACGACGGGCAGCCGGTTACCGAGGTGCATATTGTGGGCGGTGTGTTGCCGCAATACGATGTTGCATTTTACAGCGAGTTGTTCACCCGCATTAAAGAACACAGGCCAGATCTGCACGTAAAGGCTTTAACGCCTGTTGAATATCACTATATATTTAAGAAAGCAAAGATTGATTACGCCACCGGTATGCAACTGATGAAGGATGCCGGTTTAGAATCTATCCCCGGCGGAGGGGCGGAGATCTTCCACCCGGAAGTACGCGACCTGATTGCCAAAGATAAATGTACCGGCGAGCAATGGCTGGCCATACACGAAGAATGGCACAAAATAGGTATGCGATCTAACGCTACCATGCTTTACGGCCACATCGAAAAATACTGGCACCGGGTTGATCATATGGAACGCCTGCGCGAATTACAGGATAGGACGGGCGGTTTCCAAACCTTTATCCCGCTTAAATTTCGCAATCAGGATAACCAGATGAGCAACGTACCCGAAACCACCGTATTAGAGGATCTGCGCAACTACGCTATCGCACGTATCTACCTGGATAATTTCGATCACATCAAAGCCTACTGGGCCATGATCAGCCGCACTACGGCGCAATTGTCGCTTAACTTTGGGGTGGATGATATTGATGGCACACTGGATGATACCACCAAGATCTATTCGATGGCAGGCGCCGAAGAACAGCACCCGGCTATGAGTACTAAACAATTGGTAGACCTGATAAAAAATGCAGGCCGCTACCCCATAGAGCGCGATACGCTTTATAACGTAGTTACCGATTACAACGATTATCAGTTTGAGGAAACCGAAAAACCGAAGTATTACAAACTGCCGGTGATAAATTAGTTTATTGGTTCACCGGTTCATTAGTTCATTGGTAGCATGCCGAAGAATTATTAACCCGATAACCCAATGAACTAATGAATAAATGAACTAATGAACAATACAAAGAAGACTTTATATATTGTCCGCCACGGGCAAACCGATCTTAATAAGCAAGGCATTATCCAGGGCCGCGGAAAAGACACTGACCTAAATGATGAAGGGCGCCTGCAGGCGAGGCAATTCTTTGCAGCTTATAAAGATGTGCCTTTCGATAAGATCTACGTATCCGCTTTAAAGCGTACGCAACAGAGTGTCCAGCCTTTTATAGATACCGGCCTTCCATTTGAAAAACTACCCGGGTTAGATGAACTGGCCTGGGGCATCCACGAAGGGCAGGCGGCATCACCCGAATTAAGAGCGGATTTTTTGGAAGTAATGCGCAATTGGGTTGCCGGTAACCTGGATGTTAAATTCGAGGGTGGCGAAAGCCCCAACGAGGTTAAGATACGCCAGTTAGAGGCCATGGACGTGATTATGAGCCACCCCGAAGAAGAAACCGTACTGATATGTATGCACGGCCGGGCCATGCGCCTGCTTTTGTGTATCCTTACCGATAAACCGCTTACCGAAATGGATACCTTCCCACACCAGAATTTGGTACTATATAAATTGACGCATGATGGCAGCAAATTCGAGATCGTAGATTTCAATAACGCGCTCCACCTAAAAACTCCTGAACAGCTAAGTGAAAAAGATCAGAATATCCGCGGTTAGCTATACTAACACCAAGCCCTTTTTATACGGTTTACAGCATTCAGATATCATCAACGATATCGAACTGAGCCTTGATATCCCGTCCGACTGCGCGCAAAAACTTATAGACGATACAGCAGATATCGGCCTCATCCCCGTGGCCGCTACCCTTAGTCTGCCACAATGGGAGATCGTTTCGGCCTATTGCATTGGCGCCGTCGGCGCGGTGAACTCCGTATTTATTTTTAGTAATTGCGATATCAGGGAGGTGAAAACCATCCAGCTCGATCCGCAATCGCGCACGTCCAATAACCTTGCCCGGGTGCTGCTTAAAAACTTTTGGCAGGTACAGCCTGAACTGGTTAAAGATGCGCCCGACTATGCCGCCTCAACCGATGCCAATACCGCCTTTGTACAAATAGGCGACCGCACCTTCGGTAAAAAAGATGATTACCCTTTTGTGTACGATCTGTCCGCCGAATGGCTAAAATTCACCGGCTTACCTTTTGTGTTTGCCGCCTGGATTGCTAATAAGCCCATCCCCGCCGATTTTATAACGGAATTTAATAACGCCTTGCGCCTTGGCCTCGCACACCGCAAGGATCTTTTAAAAGAGTTACCCCAACGCGCCGATTTCGACCTGGAGGATTACCTAATGCACAAATTGGATTTTGACCTGACGGAGGATAAGAAGAAGGCGTTATACTTGTTTTTGGATTATATAAAGGCGTTGTAAAATTATCCGGTTACCCAGGCTGAGATTTCTCTTAAATTAAAGTACCGCATCAACTGATGACTAAAAAGTTTACAAAAGTTAACACAATTTCAAATGTTAACTTTTTAAATAGCTAATAATAAATGCATTTAAATTTATTAGGTTAACACAGTTAAATCCATTAATTTACTTATTGGTTAAAAAACCTATATACCCCTTAATGCATATCCATATAACGGTTCCTTTATATTGTTAGCAGAGCTTCAATCACAAATTATTTGATAAATTGCTGCAGAGTAAAAACCATATCGCCCTAACTTCCTTTCCTATATCAGCATGAAAACACCACAGAAACTAAAAGGACAAGCCGCCATTATAACCGGCGGGGATAGCGGTATCGGCAGGGCAGTAGCTATCGCTTTAGCAGAGGCAGGCGCCAAAGTGCTTGTAAATTTTGCGCATAACCATGATGCAGCCTATGAGGTGGTGAAAATTATTAAAGATACCGGTGGTAAAGCCTTTGCCCACCAATGCGATGTGAGTAAGGAAGATGAGGTGAAAGCCATGTTTGCCACCGCTATTAAAAAGTACGGTACGGTAGATATCCTGGTGAACAACGCCGGCCTGCAAAAGGATTCGAAATTTGTGGATATGACGCTGGAACAATGGAACACCGTTATCAGCATTAACCTTACCGGGCAGTTCCTGTGCTCACGCGAGGCCGCCAAAGAGTTCATCAAAAGGGGAATGGTTAAAAAGCGGAGCGCTGCCGCCGGCAAGATCATTTGTATGAGCAGCGTTCACGAGATCATCCCCTGGGCGGGGCATGTAAACTACGCGGCCAGCAAAGGAGGCGTAAGTATGTTTATGAAAAGCATAGCGCAGGAACTGGCACCACATCAGATCCGCGTAGTAGGTATTGCCCCGGGCGCCATACAAACACCTATAAATAAGCCTGCCTGGGAAACTCCGGCGGCGCTGAACAAGTTATTAGACCTCATCCCTTATAACCGTATAGGCCAGCCCGGCGATGTTGGAAAACTGGCCGCCTGGCTGGCTTCCGATGATGCGGATTACATTACCGGCACCACTATTTTTGTGGATGGGGGCATGGCTTTATACCCGGGCTTTGCCGATAATGGCTAAAAATTAGCTATAAATACCTCCTTTTGTCAGGAAAATGTCACAAACAATGGGTTTTTCCATTCAAATTTTACTTAGTGTACTTTTTACAATAAGTATATCATGTTTTTATTGACATATTGTAAATTACACACTAAGTATCGTCTATATTTTTTACATTTTTATATTATTGGCGCTTTGCTTATGATATATTCATAAAAATTGGCAATAATTTTGAATATATTCAACTGTACCGTACTTTTGTTATGTAAATTAAAATATAAAACAATACAAAATAAAAAACAACATGAAAAAGATATTTGTAACCATCGCAATCGCTGCCAGCTTGTTTACTACTAACATATATGCTGCAACCAGCGCAACAAAAACTGATGACGGTACCGAGAATGTTTCTTACGCTGCCATCCTTAAATTCAACAACGATTTCGCAAGAGCAGAAAACGCTACCTGGAAAGTTAGCGCTAACTTCCAAAAAGTAACTTTTACTTTGGATGATGTAAAAATGTCTGCTTTCTACAACCTGCGCGGCGAGTTGATCGGTGTAACTCAGAATGTACAATTCAAAGCATTGCCTGAGAAAGCTAAGAAAGAAATCGCTACTAAATACGAAGGTTACTTCGCTAAAGAAGTTATCAAATTAGAAACCGGCGACGATACCTTTGAAAACACTGTTTACTTTGTAGATCTGGCTAAAGACGGTAAAGAATTTTTAGTAAGGGTAACCCCATCTGCAGGCGTTTACTTCTTCCAGGACGTAAAATAATTATTAAAACAACCTTAAAATTGTTTAACCATAAAGGCCACCCAATAGGGTGGCTTTTATGGTTTTAACCCTTTATTTACATTTCTTTAACCTCTATAAATAATTTTATTTGGTTATTAATAATTTT
Organism: Mucilaginibacter pankratovii; assembly: GCF_014773265.1. Classification (GTDB taxonomy): domain Bacteria; phylum Bacteroidota; class Bacteroidia; order Sphingobacteriales; family Sphingobacteriaceae; genus Mucilaginibacter; species Mucilaginibacter pankratovii. The sequence goes on from NZ_JACWMY010000010.1 coordinate 125,540, forward strand.
ATATATTTGAAAAGATAGTTGTACATTCTATAATTGATTATTAAACCATTTTTATACTCAGTTGAATTACTTACTGATCGGCTAAACAAATTTTTTAATACGATTATACCAATTATTATGAAAACTGGAAAAGTAAAATGGTTTAACACCCAAAAAGGTTACGGCTTTATTGTTACCGACGACGGTAAAGATCTGTTTGTTCACTTTAAGGATGTACAGGGCGGTGTAAACGCCATTAAAGATAACGATAGCGTAGAATACGATGTTGAAGAAGGCAGAAAAGGTTTACAGGCCGTAAATGTTAAAAAAGTTTAATCAACAGCAACTATATTATAAAACCTCTGTGTAAACAGGGGTTTTTTTATGTAAAAAAATTAGGCAACATTGCCTGCTTTATCTACATTAGCCACACCAATTATAACTCCTGATCCGTCATGACTGATACTGCTCCTGCAAAACTTACCAAAAATGTTGTTTTCCTGGTAATTGTGGCCTCATTGGGTTACTTTGTTGATATATATGATCTGTTGGTGTTCTCCATTGTGCGTAAGGCCAGTCTGCACGATATTGGCGTTGCCGATGCAGATATGCTTTCCAAAGGTCAGTTCATCATCAATGTACAAATGTTTGGTTTACTGCTGGGTGGTTTGCTTTGGGGTATCATGGGGGATAAATTGGGGCGCATAAAAGTACTGTTCGGTTCCATCTTGCTTTACTCCATAGCCAATTTTGCCAACGCCTACGCGTACGATGTTAATTCTTACGCGCTTATCCGCTTTATTGCCGGCATTGGCCTGGCGGGAGAACTTGGGGCAGGTATCACCCTTGTATCGGAAACTTTAAGTAAAGAAAAACGCGGCTACGGCACCATGATCGTAGCGGTAGTGGGTTTATTTGGCGCTGCTGCGGCCTATGCTGTGGCCAAGTACGGCTGGCAAACCGCCTATATGGTTGGCGGCGGATTGGGGATCTTATTATTGCTGCTTCGCGTGGGCACTTTCGAATCGGGCATGTTTAAAAACGTACAGGAAAGTAAAGTATCCAAAGGTAATTTCCTGATGCTTTTTACTGATTTTAAGCGCTTCAAAAAATACCTTTACTGCATTTTAATAGGTGCGCCGCTATGGTATGTAGTGGGTGTACTGGTAACTTTTTCACCCGAATTTGGTGTTGCTTTAAAATCTAAAGAAGTTTTAAGCGCCGGCGAAGGAGTGCTTTATACCTACATAGGCATCGCTATCGGCGATATATTTGCCGGCCTGCTGGCCCAGGTAACCCGCTCGCGTAAGCTAACCATGATGGTTTTCCTACTGTTGTCGCTTGTTAGCGCCTTTGTGTATCTGCGGTCGGAAGGAATCACCCACGATAAGTTTGTATGGATCTGTTTCTTTATGGGTTGCACCGTGGGCTATTGGGCAACCTTTGTAACCATTGCTGCAGAACAGTTTGGCACCAATATACGCGCTACGGTAACCACCACCGTGCCCAACTTTGTGCGTGGTTCACTTATCCCTATTACTATGGCATTTAATGCGTTAAAGGCCAATTATGGGATGATAACCAGCGGATATATCATGATGGTCATCTTAACCGTGATAGCGCTGTTCTCGTTAAGCCAGTTAAAAGAGACTTTTGGCAAGGATTTAAATTACATTGAAGAAGAAGCCGGAATAAGTTAAGATTAATTAGTGATTAAGATCATGTTTAGCTTAATCAATACTTTGTTTAGTTTTGCTGTTGTGAAACACCAATTCACTAAATCAATAATTTAAAATTAATGATTAGTAAAGAACAAATAGCTGCAGGTTACCGCGAAATACAGGACGAGATATGTGCAGCCCTGGAGGCTACCGACGGGCTGGCCAAATTTGAAGAAGAACTTTGGGAACGCGAAGGGGGAGGCGGTGGCCGTACCCGCATTATCCAAAACGGAAATATATTTGAAAAAGGGGGCGTTAATTTCTCCGCGGTGCATGGCAAACTGCCGCACACCATGAAGAAAGCACTGAATGTAGAACAGGAAGATTTCTTTGCTACCGGCATTTCCATTGTGATACACCCCAACCACCCGCTGGTGCCTATCATCCACATGAACATACGGTATTTTGAGATGCCAACCGAAACCGGCGAAACGCCTATGCACTGGTTTGGCGGGGGCATAGACCTTACGCCGCATTATGTGGTAGATGAAGATGCCCGGTTCTTCCACCAGCAAATAAAGAACGTGTGCGACCATTTTAACGATGAGTTTTACCATCGCTTTAAGGTGTGGGCCGATGACTACTTCTTTATTAAGCACCGCGACGAAACCCGCGGAATAGGCGGCATTTTTTACGACAGGCTTACTGCCAACGAAGAAATGAACTGGGAGATGATCTTCGAATTTTCTAAAGTACTGGGGCGCTCGTTTATCCCAACCTATACCGAGCTGGTGAACCGCAGCCGCTACAAAGAATTTACGCCGGAGCAGCAGCAATGGCAATACCAGCGCCGCAGCCGTTATACCGAATTTAACCTGGTGTACGATGCCGGCACCCGTTTCGGGCTGGAAACTAACGGCCGTATCGAATCGATACTGATGAGCCTGCCGCCAACCGCCAAATGGGTGTATGATTACCATGCTCAACCGGGAAGCGAAGAAGAACGTACCTTATCATTACTTAAAAAGGGGATTAATTGGGTTTAGACGTTCCAAAATTGCGCATCAATGGCCTGGCATTGCTCCTTTACTCGGTGGCAGTATACTCCGCGTTATTATTTTTCAAGGATAAAGGGATCGTATTTGACCTTTTAATGGCTTCATGCCTTATTTTTGGTGGTTTTAGCATTGCGATGATTGTTCGGGCATACAGAGCTTATCTCGACGACGCTTTTTCGGCAAGAAACTCCTACGCAATTTTGATAACTCTGTCATTGATACTTTTGTTTATATCCTTTCGTTCAATGCTTTTTACTGTACAATGTTAACGCTACGAAAAATTGTTTTATTAATTTGTCCACTTGCACTGCTCAGCGCGTCCGCTGTCCACTCGTTAGAAGGTACTTATATTTACGCGGGCGGCGTTTACAACAACAAGGTTGAGTCCGCTTCCAAAGAGTATAAATTGCAACGCAGATATAACGACGAGGAGTACGAAGCCACCTTTATAGAACCGGGACAGGATACTATCGTTTACGAACAGGGTAAATACAATCTGCAGGACACTACTTGTTTTGAAACGCAAACCTATAGCCGAGAACCCTCTAAAACCCTCAATATCACGGTGCCCTATGTGTACAGCATCAGCCACGACACGCTCACGTTTACCGGCAAATTACCCAATGGCACAACCGTGCGGGAATACTGGAAAAAGGTAAAGCTCTAAACCTTTTCTGTAACATATTTTTGACCTGTTTTTTAACCCTAAAACGTTAAAAAAGGGGCCGAATGTTAGTAAAAAATTGGCCCGTTGCCATATAAATTCTTAACTTCGCAGGTCGTATAAAAAAACCAATTTTACACGCAAAAACTGATTATATTTTCCACTAAGAAAAACAAATGGCTGAAGAGACAGAAAACGATAATCCGCAAAAAGAAGACAGAATAATTTCGATAAATATTGATGAGGAAATGCGATCGGCTTACATTGATTATTCAATGTCGGTTATTGTATCCCGGGCACTTCCCGATGTTCGCGACGGTTTAAAACCGGTACACAGGCGCGTATTGTATGGCATGCTCGATCTGGGTTTGTACAACAACAAGCCTTACAAAAAATCTGCACGTATAGTAGGTGAGGTACTGGGTAAATATCACCCGCATGGCGATACTTCGGTATACGATGCCATGGTGCGTATGGCGCAGGACTGGAGCCTGAGGTACCCATTTGTGGAGGGCCAGGGTAACTATGGTTCGATAGATGGTGACCAGCCCGCGGCAATGCGTTACACCGAGGCAAGGCTCGAAAAAATTGCCGAGGAAATGCTGGCCGATATCAACAAAGATACCATCGATTTCCAGCTGAACTTTGACGACTCGCTGCACGAGCCAACCGTTTTACCTGCCAAATTCCCTAACCTTTTGGTTAACGGTGCAAGCGGTATTGCGGTAGGTATGGCCACCAACATGGCGCCGCATAACCTATCAGAAATTGTTGACGCTACCATTGCGCTGATAAATAACCGCAACATAGAGATATCGGAACTGATGACCTATGTTAAAGGCCCCGATTTCCCTACAGGTGGTATCATCTACGGTTTTGAAGGCCCGCGCCAGGCATTGGAAACAGGCCGCGGCCGTATTGTTATTCGCTCGCGCGCCGAAATTGAAACTTACAATGGCGAACGCGAACGCATCATTGTTACCGAAGTGCCTTACCAGGTGAACAAAGCGCTGATGATTGAGCGTACCGCCGAACTGGTGAATGATAAGAAAATTGAAGGTATCACCGCTATCCGCGATGAAAGTAACCGCGAGGGGATCCGCGTGGTGTACGAAATAAAACGCGACGCTAACGCCGCTATCGTACTAAACAACCTGTACAAGTACACCGCCCTGCAAACATCGTTCAGCGTGAATAATATTGCGCTGGTACATGGCAGGCCAATGATGCTGAACCTGAGGGATCTGATCCATCATTTTGTTGAGCACAGGCACGAGGTGGTTATCCGCCGTACCAAGTACGAACTGGCAGAAGCCGAAAAACGCGCGCATATCCTGGAAGGTTTGCTGATAGCGCTCGATCATATTGAGGAGGTTATCCGCCTTATTCGCGCCTCATCCACACCAGACGAAGCACGCGAAGGCTTAATGGCCAATTTCGCTTTAAGCGATATCCAGGCACGCGCCATTTTGGATATGACCTTAAGGCGTTTAACCGGCCTGGAGCGTGATAAGATCAAAGACGAATACGATGCTTTGATGAAAACCATCGATTACTTAAAATCTATCCTTGCAGATGAAGGCCTGCGGATGCAGATCATCAAAGACGAATTATTAGACATCAAAGCTAAATACGGCGATGAGCGTAAAACCGAAATGGTACACTCATCGGCAGAGATGCAAACCGAAGACTTTATTGAAGATGAAGATGTGGTGATCACCATCTCGCGCGAAGGATACATCAAACGTACTTCGCTTACCGAATACCGCAGGCAGGGCAGGGGTGGTAAAGGCAGCTTAGGCAGTAACAGCCGCGATGCCGACTTTATTGAGCACCTGTTCATCGCCTCTAACCATAACTACATGCTGTTCTTTACCGAGAGCGGGCAGTGTTTCTGGTTACGTGTATTCGAAATTCCGGAAGGAACGCGTACTTCTAAAGGCCGTGCTATCCAAAATATCATCAATATCCCTAAAGAGGAAAACATTAAAGCTTACATCAAGCTAAAATCGCTGAAGGATAAAGATTACCTGGAGAACAACTTCATTATTATGTGTACCAAAAAAGGTGTTATCAAAAAAACATCTTTAGAGGCATATTCACGCCCGCGTGCAAATGGTATCAACGCTATCAACATCAACGAGGGCGACTCGCTGTTAGAAGCAACATTAACCACCGGCAGCAGCGAAATTGTTATGGCGCTGCAAAGCGGCCGTGCTATCCGCTTCAACGAATCTACCGTTAGGCCGATGGGGCGTACAGCTACAGGCGTACGCGGTATCAGCTTAGATAGCGATAATGACGAAGTGGTTGGCATGATAGCTATCGACGATAAAGAAACTACCGTATTGGTGGTATCCGAAAAAGGTTACGGTAAACGTACCTATATCGACGATTACCGTGTTACCAACCGTGGCGGTAAAGGCGTAAAAACGCTAAACGTTACCGAAAAAACCGGAAAACTTGTTGCCATAAAAGGTGTTACTGATAAAGAGGATCTGATGATCATCAACAAATCGGGTATCATCATTCGTATCGCCATCAGCGAGCTGCGTACTATGGGTCGCGCTACACAAGGTGTTAGACTAATTACATTGAAAGGTAATGACGAGATCGCTTCGGTAGCCAAGGTAGATCATGATGAGGACGAGGAACTGGATAATTCGGCAGTTGTTGCTGAAGACGGTACCGAAACCGCAGCATCAACCGACGCCGCACCGGCAGCCGAAACAGAAAGTACAGAACCAACTGATAATACCGATGCAGCAGGAGAGGAGCCTGAAGCAGACGACAAAACAGAATAAAACTTATGCAGCATAACCGTAAGATAATATTACTGGTTTTAGGGTTGTTTACTACATCTTTAGTTTCTGCACAGTCAGAAGCGCTAAAGGCAGTGGTAAACAACCTTGCTTTTTATAAGCAAAAAAACGACCTGGCATACCTTGCCCGGGCAAAAAAATCAGCCGATAGCTTAATTGTCACCAAGTCAGATTCAAGCGACCTCACAAAGAACGTTTACCGCCTCATTGTTTATTCGAGTATCCTCAACACGGATACTTTAAACAAGATGAACCAGCCCGAGACGTTTATCGATCAAACATCCGCCTTACTTGATAAACTCTCCGCCAGGCAAAAGGCCTATAAGTTTCAGCCTGAACTTGATTACTCCAGACGCTGCCTTACAAATGCTTATATCCGCAAAGGTTTTGCAGCTACCACCAATAACGATTTTGCCAAGGCTTCTGCTGCTTTTCAAAAAGCAAAAACCTACGCGCCTTCTTTTAAACCGGTAAACGCCTACATGGCTTATGCCAATAATAAACAGGGCAATTTGCAGGAAGCCGCCAAAAACTACAGCAATTTAATAGCTACCGACAGTACTAAGCTGGAGTATTTTCAAACAGCATCATCCATCTACAAATCAATTGGAGATACAGCCAGGGCGCTGCAAATTTTAAAGCGGGCACGTAAGATTTTGCCGACCGATAAGCAGTTGCTGCAGGATGAGGCCAATATTTATAATAACAAAAAGGACTATAAATCGTTAGAACCACTGATAGGGGCTTTGATAGACAATAATGCAAACAATGCTGATATTACTTTTGTAGCTGCAAATTGCTACGATAATTTAAATCAGTACGATAAAGCAGAATCTTTATATCTTAGAGCCATTGAACTTAATGGTGCGGCTTACGAACCGGTATTTAATCTCGGTTTACTTTATTTTAAAAAGAGCGCGCTAAAAGATAACGATGGTAAATACATTACAAGTGCCATCCTATGGCTGGAAAAAGCCAACGAAATGGCGCCGCGTGATAAAAACTGTTTGGCGCTTTTACAACTGGCTTACAAAAAAACAGGCAACCAAACCCAACTGGATAGGGTGAACAACAGATTACAGCAAGTAACCAACTAAACATGAATAGCCGCCCCCCGAGGCCGCAGGTTCATACACTTAAATACAAAAACTATTTAAAATGAAAATTAAATTTTTAATGGCTGGCCTACTGGCCTTTGCTTCTGCAACAACGTTTGCACAAAAAAAGGAGCTGAGCAACGCGCAAACCGAGTTTGAAAAATATCAAACCATAAGGCAGGGCCAATTGGCTGTAACCAGCCTTGCCAATGCCAAAACATCGATAGACAAAGCGGCAGCCGATGCAAAAACCAGCACCTTGCCGCAAACGTACGCGCTTAAAGGTGCAATTTACGGAAGCCTTGCCATTATGGACACAGTAGCAGCTACCTCGGCACCATTATTTGCCACAGCTGAAGAAGCGTTAAAAAAAGCCAAAGAAACTGACGCAAAAGGCGAGAACAAAAAATTAATTGATGATGCCAATCTTAGCCTTGCGCAATACCAATTAACGGCAGGGGTGAAGGCTTATCAAAGCGCCAAATACGATGTAGCTTACAAAGCTTTTGATTATTATCGTAGTGTTTTGCCTGAGGATACCACCGCGATATTCTACACCGGCCTTGCAGCTTATAACTCAAAAAATTACCCTGCTGCAATTGCAAATTACAGCAAACTGGTAACCACCAAATACTCTGCGGGCGAGCGGATCTATGATGAGTTGTCGGGCATGTATCTTGTAAGTAAAGATACCGCCGGTGCGTTAAAATCCTTAGGCGAAGGCTTAGTTAAATACCCAAACAGTTCAACCCTGCGAAAAAAAGAGATCGAGATTGCTTTGCAAACAGGCAAATCGCAAGAGGTTTTATCTAAAATTACTACAGCTATAGCTAACGATCCTAAAAATAAAGCGCTTTACTACTATGCTGGTTTAGTGTATTCGCAAACAGGCGATGCAGCTGCAGAAAAGGTAAAGACCACTAAAGATGCTCCGGGTAAAGCTGCGCTAAAAGCAAAAAAGACCGAGAACTACGATAAAGCCGGAGAGATGTACAAAAAAGCATTGGAGATAGATCCTAACTATTTTGAAGCGAACTTAAATCTTGGTTACATTTTGCTTTCACCAGCTATCGAATCCTTTAACACGGCTAATAACTTACCAGCTACTGCAACCGCGCAAAAACAATATGATGCGTTAATGGCAAAATCGGCTACGCAGTTTGATGCAGCAAAACCATTTCTGCAAAAAGCTGTGGAGTTGAAACCAGGATCGAGAGATGCGCTGGCTAACCTGATAACTTATTACCGCGGTAAAAAAGATCAGCCAAGCGTTGATAAATATACCAAGCTGATGGACGCTGCTAAAGAATAAGGCAGTTTATTTCAAAGCATATCAAACGCCATCTCGGAAGAGGTGGCGTTTTTTGTTTATTACAGATTTACGGACTTAATTAAATTATTACTTAACATAATGTTAATTATGAGAAATTATTATTATTGTTCTGTCATCTAAGCGTTGCACTGTCAATCCTGCAACATAAATAACTTAATACGATGCGTTTACAAAGAGAATTTTCTAAACTTGTTTATTAATAAAACACATAACAATGGATCTTAAAATAAAAAATAAAATAGCGCTGGTAACTGGTTCAACTGCGGGCATTGGTTACGCTATAGCAAAATTGTTGGCAGCCGAAGGCGCACATGTAATTGTAAATGGCCGTGGTGTTGATCGTGTAACTGCCACAGTCGACAAAATAATCGCGGAAACGGGCAATCCAAACATCAAAGGCATTGCGGCTGATTTTGCAGATGTTGCCCAGATAAACAACCTGATAAAGGAATTGCCCGAGGTTGATATCCTGGTAAACAACATTGGCATATTCGATCCTAAAGAATTTAAAAGCATCCCGGATGAAGAATGGTTTAAATTTTTTGAGGTGAACGTAATGAGCGGCGTACGCTTATCAAGGGCATATTTTGATAAAATGCTTGCGAAGAACTGGGGCCGCATTATCTTTATTTCCAGCGAATCAGGTGTGCAGATCCCGGCGGAAATGATCCATTACGGCGTAACAAAAACCGCCCAGATATCGGTAGCCCGCGGCCTGGCCGAACTTACGGCAAACACCGGCGTAACGGTAAACACGGTGCTGCCCGGTCCAACTGCATCTGAAGGTGCCAGCGAGTTTATTAAAGCCGTAGCTAAAGAACAAGGCTTTACTGATGCGGAGATGGAAAAAGAATTTTTCACCAGTATGCGTGGTACGTCGCTATTAAAACGCTTTATAACCACAGAAGAAATTGCCAATATGGTGGCTTATATCGCCAGTCCGCTTGCGGCGGCTACAAATGGCGCTACCTTACGAGTTGACGGCGGCGTAATTAAAACCGCTTTCTAAGTTACATCAACAAATAGTGCCCGGAAATTTTCCGGGCGCTATCAATACCGCATTACGAAAACTTATACGCAAACCCATTTATTGCTTTCGTACTTCTTATATAAGCTATAATGCCTCTCCCAAAAAGGCATATAACCCCTTTTCATGTGCACCATTTTTTAGCAGGAACGCTGTCAGCAATGCTTTTGCCACCTATTCCTCTTCCGGTCCACCCCTCTCCCTTGCTTAAGTAATAATTAAAATTGATGAATAATTCTCAACGCCTTAGTAATTGGCGGTAAAATGTCGCTGATAAAGTGATAATAACAGTAGACTATCATAACAAATTGATTATTAATGATTACGATGTCGCTATATTGGTATAAGGATGTTTGCGATGCATATTCTATAATTTAAAAATATTCCTAAAAGCTATAAAAGTGCAATCGAAAGGGTTTATCCGCCCTTTTGTATTGCTTTATAGGCAATATCTTTGTTACAACAATACAGAGTAAGCCGAAAATCTGATCCAAGAGTAAGCACCTTTATAACCTTATTATTATGACAGCAGCATCTGCAATGTCTTCAGCGCAGGACATCGATGTACTCATCGTTATCGACACCGAGTATATCAAATCACATTTCCCTAACCCAAGCCAAGACCCGGCCCACCCTACGGGAATTGATCACAACAGCCAGTTTATGATCGCCTACGATCCGCGTGGCGTTATCAGCGGCCAGGGAACGGCCGACCTTAATTTCAGGGCTTTCCCCGGCGACAGGGTGAGATTCCGTGGCACTTCTATCTATCAGAATTCTGATGACGCGGTGATTATTTACGGCATCCAATATTGGAGTGGCGACAACGTATTTAACCAATTTACGCCTAACCTGGTTCAAAGGAACAGGGCCGTAATGCCAAATGTAACCACCCCCAACGGATTGCCGGCCGTACCGGCCCAGCTTAGCTTCACAAGCCTGGATACCACCGTGCAAAAATCGGGCACCGAAAACTTCTACGTTTTCTTCGCCTTATACATACTGGGTAACGACGGGCAGACCCAAAACCTATATGGTTACTACTATTGGGATCCCACCTGTACGGTCCCTCAATAATAATGTAAAAGCTATTTTTTTCTTGGTTAAGGTCTTCATCGTAATGGGAAGCCAATGAAAAAGTAGCCCTTTAATTACTTTCGACGTAACAAAAAAGGGAGTAGAAAATGATTTTTCTACTCCCTTTTAACCTTTATATAACCGGCTATTATTGAGGAACCTTTTTAGTGGTGTCTCTTTTCGCTGTGTCGGTTTTGGCGGTATCGGTTGTAGGTGTTGGTGTGCTCATCACAGCTGTAGAATCTGTTTTGGTGCTGTCAGACCCTGAGCTGGTATCTTTTGTTGAACTGCAACCTGCGGCGATAGCGCCGATCATTGTCGCGACTAACGCGAAACTTAAAATTTGCTTTTTCATAATTGATATGAGTTTTGAGTGACGTTATTAATATTTACTGTTAATTAAACCCCTTGTTACACAAGTTGTTTTAATTAATTCCTTTAAGTTGTATAAACTCCGCACCATAAATAGTAACATTCTTGTGATAAAACCAGCGTTTTGCCCAATATTTTCCTGATATTTAACGGTGATGGTAGTATCAGAAAATACGTTGAAATGGGTAATGCGCTTCTACCCTCCTCTCCTCTTTCAACGCATCTGGGTGGTAGGTTTCGACAAAGGTTTTACAGGCGTACGGGTAAAGGTGCGTAAAAGCCTGCTCAACAAAAACTATAATGGCTCCATTTTCGGCGGGACAATATTTGCCGCAGCCGACCCATTTTACCCCATACTTTTTCATCAAATATTAAACTCAGATGGCAAACGGCGTTTGGCGGTATGGTCTAAATCAGCTAAAATTGATTTTTTAAAACCAGCCATCAGCAACCTGTTTTTTGAGGTGAAATTAAGCGAAGCCGATATTGCCGACGCTAAAGAAACGTTAATAGTAACCGGGAAATACGAAAAACTGTTCCCGATAGATATTTATAACCAGGCCGGAGAAGTTTGCGCCTCGCTGATGAACGAAGTATACGTGCGCGACCTCGACTTGCCTAAAACATTAATATAACGCCATGGCTGTTTTTATGAACGACGCCGCCTTCCTGAAAAAGGGCTACGAGATCTCTTTAGATAAAGCAAAACTTGATTTTGACGCGATATATGGCTATCTTACTACAACCTATTGGGCAAAGGGTATGCCCGTTGAAAAGTTAAGGATAGCACTGGAAAACTCCATGTGCTTTGGATTGTACTACAATGGTGCACAGGTTGGGCTGGCGCGCATCATTACTGATAAGGCAACGTTTGCCTACTTATGCGATGTTTACGTGCTGGATACGCATCGGGGAATCGGTTTGTCGAAATGGATGATGCAAACTATACTGGCACACCCCGGGTTGCAGGGGCTGCGCAGATGGAGCTTAGCAACGGCCGATGCGCAGGGGCTTTACAGCCAGTTTGGGTTCGGCCCGATAAATAATCCGGAAAACTGGATGCAGATACATACGCCTTACAAAGCGGATTAAAAACCTTGACATGAATTTAAAAAGACAGATCTTTGAAGGGGAAGGCGTATCGCTTGATTTTAAGAAAACCATTACCAGCTGCGAAAAGATAGCCAAAACCATGGTATCCTTCGCCAATAACGTGGGCGGCAGGCTGCTCATCGGCGTGCTGGATGATGGTACCATAAAAGGCGTGAAATCCGAAGACGAAGAGCGTTACATGATCACCAAGGCGGCCCACTTTTATACGCGCCCCGCGCTGGAGCCCATATTTGAAGAAATTTACTGGGACGATAAATTGGTACTGGTGGTTGATATCCCCGAGAGTACCGAGAAACCACATTATTCGCTTGCCGAAGATGGCAAATGGTGGGTGTATATCCGCGTAAAAGATAAAAGCGTACTGGCGAGCAAAATTGTGGTGGATGTGCTCAAACAATCCGCCAGCAACGAGGGCGTACTGATAGAATATTCCTCCAAAGAAAAAGCCCTGTTGGAGCACCTTGATAAAACCGAACGCATCAACATCAAACAATTTTGCGACTTGCTGAACATAGGCCGCCGCCGGGCGCAACGTATTTTGGTGAGCCTGGTGCTTACCGGCGTTATTCGCGTGCACACAACCGAGAAGGAGGAATTTTATACCGCATCGTAATTGATGAGCGGTGAGCTGTGAATTGAGAGACCACTCTTACCCTATGTCAATTTCGTGCCCGGTAGTTTAAATAGGCACCTCCCCTTTCAACATTATCATTATTTTTGCCAGCCTTAAATAATGAAAGCCATCTATCAAAAATACAAACCCTATTACACCGATAGCCTGAAACTGGCTATCCCCGTTGTGATATCGCAGCTTGGGCATACCCTGGTGCAGGTGTCCGATTCGGTTATTGTGGGGCATTTCGCGGGAACAACCTCGCTGGCCGCCGTATCATTAGTAAGCAGTTTGTTTTTGGTGCCATTGGTAGTAGGTATCGGTATCAGCTATGGGGTTACCCCGCTCATTGCCCAAAACCATGGCCGTGGCGATTATAAAGAGTGCAGTAAGCTACTTTCCAACAGTTTATTGCTCAATGTTATTACCGGCATTGTTTTGTTTTGCACTATCTATTTTGGTGTACTGGCATTTATCGATCAATTGCACCAGTCGCCCGCTGTGGTGGAACAAGCCAAGCCTTTCCTGTTTTTACTGAGTTTGTCAATTATCCCATTAATGGTATTCAGCACCTTTAAGCAATTTGCCGAAGGCCTTGGATTTACCAAACAGGCTATGATGGTATCCATCTGGGGTAACGTATTAAACATTTGCCTGGGGGTAATATTTGTAAAAGGCATGTTCGGCATCACGCCAATGGGCATTCGCGGTGTAGGTTTAAGTACGTTGATAGACCGTTGTGTGATGGCCATAGTAATGGCTATTTATGTACTTCGCTCCCCTACTTTCCGCAAGTTTCTGCAGGATTTTACGTTACGCAGCGTCGACCGGATCCGCAGCTTACAGATCCTTAAAATTGGTGCTCCGGTGGCTTTGCAATATACTTTTGAGGTAAGTGCCTTTGGCGCGGCTGCTATTCTTACCGGCGTTATCGGCCCGGTTCCTCAGGCGGCGCACCAGGTAGCCATCAGTTTGGCAGCCATTACTTATATGATGGCAAGCGGCATTTCTTCAGCAGCAGCCATCCGCTCCGGTAACTATTTTGGCTCCGGGGATCATCATAACCTGCGGCTTTCCGCCATCTCCAATTACCATATCGTCATCGTGTTTATGAGTTGCACGGCAGTTATATTTACGTTATTCAATCACGTTCTTCCGTATATTTATACTACAGATGAACAAGTATTATCCATTGCATCACAGCTACTTATCGTTGCAGCTTTCTTCCAATTATTCGACGGAACACAGGTTGTCGGCTTAGGTGTACTTCGCGGTATAGGTGATGTAAATATCCCTACCATTATTACTTTCGTGTCCTACTGGGTTATCGGCTTGCCTATCGGGTACCTGCTGGGCATCTACCTGGATTTAGGTGTACTTGGTGTGTGGTACGGATTGGTTTGCGGTTTAATATCGGCATCCATCATGCTCTTTCTCCGTTTTCAAACTATCAGCAAAAGAAACAAGCTGAAAGTGATAGTAGATTAAAAGTAAAGCTCATTGGCCATGCGGAAGGTATTGCAATGCGCTTCCACAATGTCTTTTATATCCGGCGAGTAGCCGCCGCCCATGCTCACCTGAACAGGAATGCCCCGGCGCTTGCATTGTTCCAGCACAAAACGGTCGCGCTCCTTGCAGCCCTCCCTGCTAACCGACAATTTCCCTAATTTATCCGATGCCAAAATATCTACGCCAGATAAATAAAAGATGAAATCCGGCCTGATCTTTTCTATCAATTTCGGCAGGGTGCTTTTTAAAAGAGCGAGGTATTCCTCATCCCCAATCCCATCATCCAAAGGAATATCATGGTCAGATCTCTCCTTCCTGAACGGGAAGTTCTTATCCCCATGCATCGAAAAGGTGAACACCCGTTCCTCATGCTCAAAGATCTGCGCGGTGCCGTTGCCCTGGTGCACATCTAAATCAACTATTAAGATGGACTTGGCTAAACCTTTATCCAATAAATAATTAGCAGCAATCGCCTGGTCGTTCAGCATACAAAAGCCTTCGCCCCAGTTTCTGCCGGCATGATGGGTTCCGCCGGCTACGTTAAAGGCAATGCTATGCTCCAAAGCATAGTGGGAGCCATCCACTGTTCCTTTAGCTATGCGGATCTCGCGCTCTACCAACTGCGCCGAAAGCGGGAAGCCAGTACGGCGTTGCTCCTTTGGCGGCAGGGTGAGGTCGCGGAGTTGTTCCCAATAAGCTTTATCATGTGTAAGCAAAAGGGTTGCTTCATCCAGTTCAGTTGGCGAAAACAGGTTGGCCTCCGTTATCGTCCCCTCGTGTATTAATTGCGCGGGGATCAGCTCATACTTCAGCATCGGAAACCGGTGCCCAGCCGGTAACGGGTGCGCGTAAATAGGATCGTAAGCTATTTTGAGCATGCCCCGTTTATGCAGCAAATATTTCACCTACATGTTTCTCAATGTTTTCGCAGATGTTATCTACCGGCAGATCGTTGGCATCGTAACCGAACGGGTCCTCAATTTCTTCCGCTATCAACTCGATACTCGCGAAGACAAACAGGATAAACCCGATGATAGGCATGATGAAATATTTAAGATCGAAAGCCCAGGTGAAGGGCAAGGTCATGATGTAAGTGAAGATAAACTTTTTGATGAACACACTGTAAGAGAACGGTATCGGTGTTTTTTTAATGCGCTCACAGGCGCCACAAATATCTGTAAATGAAGTAATTTCGGCAGTTATACTCACCAATTGCTCCGGGTTTATTTGTCCTTCTTTATTCAGCCGGTAAACCTGTTTAATAATTTCGGATGCGACCTGGTTAGGCACATGCTTGTGCGGATTGATGGCTACAAAGTTTTGCTCCTCGCCCGAGTATGTATCACGCAGATGGTCGCGTAGGCTACGGGCATATAGCGGGATGGTATAGCTGAAGAACGCGAACTCTTTTTCGCTGATTAGGTGCCTGAGCTTGATGGCCAGGTTACGGCTATTGTTGGTAAGGCTGCCCCAGATCTTGCGCCCTTCCCACCAGCGGTCGTATGCGGAATTGATACGGAAGGCCAGCAATAACGAAAACACAAACCCGATGGTTTGATGAATGTAAATTATCTTTTTGAGAATAGTTGTTTCGGGGAAATGAAAAAAGTCGATGAGGAAGAATGTAACGACACCTGCGTAAATACTTACGCAGGTCATCAGCGGGAAAAGCTCGCGCAGCGTGTCGGCCCTGCTAAAACGGAATATAAGCGAGAACCACTGTCTGGGGTTATAGTATATCATTTTGTATTATTTAACAGTTGTAAGGGCTTTAAAAAGGTATTCTGAGGCATTATAAACATCGGCGAAGGTATTATAAAGCGGTACGGCGCTTAGGCGGATCACATCCGGCTCCCGCCAATCGCCTATAACACCATTGTCGGCAAGGTAATTGAATATTGCCCGGGCATTATTTTTACAAACCACCGAAAGCTGGCAGCCGCGCTCCGCAGCGTTACCCGGTGTGATGATGCGATAAACATCATCGCCCGCGCTTTGATTAATGCCGTTTATTAAAAATTCAAAGTATGCTGTAAGCTTTTCGCTTTTAGCACGAAGCTTTTTCAGCCCGCCTGCGCGTTCAAAAATATCCAGCGAGGCTTTGTGCAGGGCAAGTAATAAAATCGGCGCTGTGCTCACGTTCCAGCCCTCTGCGCCAACTTCTGGCTGAAAGCCGGGCGCCATCAAAAAGCGTTTGTCGTGACGGTAGCCCCACCAGCCTGCAAACCTATCGAGCGTGGTATTATTAAAATGTTTCTCGTGTACAAAGGCGCCGCTGATACCGCCCGGGCCCGAGTTCATGTATTTGTAGGAACACCAGCACGCAAAATCGGCATCCCAATCGTGCAGTTTTACGGGGACATTGCCCGCGGCATGTGCAAGATCGAACCCTACGTAAGCGCCGGCCTGATGGGCCGCTTTGGCAATGGCTTCCAAATTGAAGAATTGTCCGGTGTAATAATTTATCCCGCTGAACATCACCAGTGACAGTTCATCTGCGTTATCTTTTATCTGTTGCAGGATATCTTCGGTACGCAAAGTTACTTCACCATCGCGCGGTTTTACTTCAACCACCGCATCGGCGGGTTCAAACCCATGAAACTTTACCTGGCTTTCTACCGCGTACTGATCTGACGGGAATGCACCAGCCTCCATCAATATTTTATAACGTTTACTGGTTGGTTTATAGAAACTTACCATCAAAAGGTGAAGGTTCACTGTAAGCGAATTCATGATGGTAACCTCGGCGGTTTTGGCACCTAAAATACCGGCCAGGGTTGGTATCAGTTGCTTATGATAGCTTAGCCAAGGGTCCTCACCCATAAACCAGCCTTCCACGGCGTTATCCTCCCAGGCGTTTAGTTGCTGCTGAATATACTGCTTAGCAGAGCGGGGCTGCAGCCCCAATGAATTACCGCAAAGGTATATGGCATCCTGCCCATGATGTTTGGGAATAAGGAATTCGCCGCGAAATTGCTTTAGTTCGTCCTGCTCATCCTGCTGTAAAGCGAAATCTAAAGTGGGTTGAAAAATCATCAGCCAATAATAAGGAAAAGATGGATACGAATTTCAGGTATGGGTAGAATTTAAAGAATTGAAAATCATCAAACTTGTCATTTCGAACCCTGAAGCGCGGGAAATGGGCACTGGCGGGTGAGAAATCTTGTTAGTCATACATGTGCGAAACTGTGCATATCCAACAAGTTCCCTCCTCGCCCCTGCGCGCAAATCACTACGCTCGTTAGGGATGACATAGTGGTAAGAGAGAGGTTAAATTCGTGGTCATAGCGCTATTTTCCCATGCTTTCCGCCATCAAAGCGCTGGCCGGTTACAGTAGCTTTAAGTACATTAAAAAGCACCACCATGCTACTGCTGTTACTATCCCAATATTCGGCATCTGTTGGGGTAATTTTGAGCAGGGTAAGTTTAGGATCATCCAAGCCTTCGGGGAAGAAGGCCTTTACAAATGGGTTCCAGAGTTCTTTCATTTTTGCTTTATCGTCAACAAAATCGGCCTCGCCGATGATACTGAGATAGGTATGGTTCTTCGGGTCGGAATAAGTTAGGGATATGGTATTTTCCACCGAAATTTCGCTGGCCTTTGCAGAATATTCATTGGTGAAGAACCAGATGTTGCCATCTGCATCCACGTCGGCTGTACCCATTGGCCTGCTGCTGAATCCCTTTTCGGAGTTATAGGTGGTCAGCATCGCGGTCTTCACTTCGTTGATCTCATCGCGAAAATATTTCAGGCTTTCGGTTTTTGATTGCTCGCTCATCTCGATACAGTTATTAGATGAGGCAATAACAAAGTGCCGGATTATTTGTTGGGCTTGCTTACAAAAATATTTCCCTTTACATAAAAGCGGTATGGCAGCAATGCATCGTCGCCGGCATAGTCCACGCCAATACGGGGACCTGCAACCACTTCGGCATCCGGGAAACTTAGTCCCCTGTCTTCCACCCAAATGGTATCGCTTTGCAAACTAATAGCATTTATTTTGCGAGAGATGCCCAGCGCTTTTGCCACTGAGCCGGGCCCTTTGGTGATGTTGGGTTTTAGCGTTTCCATATTGCGGCGATACATGATGATGTCGATTCCATCCGTTGGCACAATGGCCCGGATAAGGATAGCATGTGGTTGCCCGGCAACGGAAGTTACGATATTAAACATCTCGTGGATGCCGTAGCAAAGGTAAACATAAGCTATACCGCCCTGCTCGAACATGGTTTTGGTGCGCGGCGTTATACGGTTGCCATAGGAATGGGAGGCTTTGTCGATAATGCCATTATAGGCTTCTGTTTCAACAATATAACCACCGGTAGTTTCACCATCTATACAGGTGAACAGGTATTTGCCTATCAGGTCGCGACTGAGCGCTACCACATCACTGCTCAGGTAATATTCTTCGGGTAATTTCATGGCTGCAACAGGATATCGGCCAATAATTTATTGATCTCATCTGCCCTGTCGAACACCATAATATGCGTGCCACCTTTGATAATGGCTGTAGGGTTTTTGATCTTTTTCCAGGGGAACACCTGGTCTTTATCGCCGATGATGTGGTACAGGTTGGCAACCGGCTCCAAATTATTGAAATACAACACCGCGTGCATGGCCCATTTTAAAAACACCGGCGACGAATTTGTAAGCATACTTTGAAACGTCGCCAGGTCTTCGGGTGCCATACCGCCAAATACCGGTTTCACCATAAAGCCAACTTTAGTCATGATGCTGGCCGGGATAGGTTTATAAACCGGCACCCGCTGAAATAGTCTAAAATACCACGGCGCCTCGTCGGCCGTTTTGATGCTTGATATCAGGATCACCTTTTGCAACTTCACCTGCTTAGCTATTTCGACAGCGATCATGCCGCCAAGTGAATCGCCAATGGCAATATCGCCGGGTTGTATATTGTATTGTTTTACAAGCTTTTGCGCGTAAGTGGTTAAAGTATCAGCGGCATCTGGCGCTATCCAATCCGCCGGTATGCGCTCAAACCCTGCCGGCAAAATAATGTTCTTATACAGCCGGGTATCGGCACCCAGGCCGGGGATCAGGAAAACCTTAGTCATTAAAATTTGATGAGCTTTACTATTTCGGCTAAATACTTTGCATCGGTTTCGTCAAACTCGGCCAGTTCGGAACTGTCTACATCCAGCACCCCTACTACCTCCCCATTATGAAACAAAGGCAGCACAATTTCCGAGCGGGATAAAGAGCTGCAGGCAATATGCCCGGGGAATTCTTCCACATCAGGAACGACAAGCGTTTGCGCCTGCTGCCATGCCGCGCCGCAAACACCTTTACCCAAGCCTATCCTGGTACAGGCAACCGGCCCCTGGAACGGACCCAGTACCAGTTCATTATCCTTCACCAGGTAAAAGCCTACCCAAAACCATTTAAACTGCTCTTTTAGCGCGGCGCAAACGTTGGCCAGGTTGGCCACCAGTTCGGGTTCGCCAAAAATCAGGGCTTCAATTTGTGGGATGAGCGAGGTATATTGTTCGGCCTTATCTGCGGACGTAGTTATTTTGAGGTCTTCTGCCATGGTGTAAAAGTAGTGATGAACGTGTAAAACTAAATAAGCCGAATATCATATTTAATATTTTATTTCGCAGTAGATGATCGTTAGCCTCACCATTATACGCTACCGCAAAGCGCTCGTACCTTTCGCCTTACTGGCCATGGCTCTGCACCGCCTGCCTATGTGGCTGCAGCAGGGTTGTACCTTTTGGAAACTGCTGGGCAGTGGCCGCAACGGCACTTTCGACCTGCAGCCCGACTGGCAGCAATGGGGCCTGCTGGCCGTTTGGGAAAATCGCGAGGATTATGAGCGGTTTCAACAAACCTCCGTCGTAAGCAAATGGTGGAAGCTATTGGGCAGCGAACAATGGACAGTACTTTGCCAGCCTATGCAAAGCCACGGCAAATGGGATGGCCGAGAACCTTTCGGCAAGCCGGATCTGAAAATAGCAGATGGCCCCATGGCGGTACTTACCCGGGCTACTATCAAAATGAGCAGGCTTAAAAACTTCTGGAGCCACGTAGACGAGGTTGCCGGGTTAATGGCCACAGCACCCGGCTATATCACCTCCATCGGCGTGGGCGAAGCGCCGGTTTACCGGCAGGCAACCTTCTCAGTTTGGGAAAGCATGGAGCACATGAAGGCTTTCGCCTACGGCAGTAAACAACATGCCGAGGTGATCAAAAAAACACGCAGCGAAGGCTGGTACAGCGAGGAGCTTTTCGCGCGTTTTGCCATTATCGAAAGCAGTGGTACCATTAATGGAAAGGACCCGTTGATGAAGAAGTTTAATATCGAATGATGAATTTCGAACGCCGAATCCCGAAGGTTAAAACTTCATTATTATGAAATTGGGCGTTCGATATTCGACATTTAAATTTTATCAATTATCATTAATTCAACATGAGAATAATAGCAGAACTACCCCACCCCGAATTTAAGATCTCTATCCTTAACATGAACCAGAAGTTCATCGTGAAGATAGAGAAAGGCAGCTTTGAGCAAAGTTACAAGATCCCTGAGATGGACCTGACCGAAGGCGTAAACAGCGTTTTTGAAATACTCGACGAGGCGTTTTTAAAAACCGTTTCCGCCCGTTTTGCCGATATGAGCAAAGATTATAAGGAAGCTTACTATAGGTATAATTATTAGTTGGCTAATGTATATAACTACTTGATATATAGATACTAATTTATTAAATGGTCCTATATCAGAATTTTATTTGGCAAAACAGGGCGTTTCTAACCCTGAAATCACCATATATCTTATATATCTATTTATGATATCTTCATAAATATTTGATAATCATAATACTTATAATATATCAATTAATTTAATTTGGGTACTCTAAATGCCAAATAAATGGGAGGTTAAGCCGGAATCAGGTCGATAAACCAAAAGCCCGAACTTTTTTGGGTGTCCACGGATCCGCAAGCGTCATCGGCATTTTTAGGTGTTTTGTATTCTTTAAAAACCTTCACTCCTGTTGTAAACTTTATTTCCTTTTTGAAGATCGGCCCCTTGTAAGCGAAGGTGTGGAATTCACCGTTCTCGCCGCAAACGTCAACATCTGCCGGTAAATTGCCGATGAGTTCTTCCCCTATTTCCAGGCCAACTATCGCTTCCAACCGTTCCTGTACACAGGCGATCACAGTGCCAAAACCAAGACTTAAAAACTCGTCTATCAATTCCTGGGTATCGCGTTTCCAAAGCGGGTAGATGCCGGTCATGCCCACCTCCACCAGGCGGGCATCGCGGTAGTTTTTTAGGTCCTCTAAAAAAATATCTCCGAAGATGGAGTGCGTTATTCCCTCGCTTTTAAAGTGCGCCAGGTGCCCGTGCATGATGTTATCATAGGTCGCCATATCCGGCATTTCGGGCAGGCGGATCTGGTATAAAGGAATACCGATGCTGGCGGCTTGCGCTATCAAAAGTTCGGTACGTACGCCATGCATGGAGATCCTGTCGGCTTCGTCGTTAATGGTGGTAACCAGGTAGCGGATATCCAGGTTAGGGTTTTGCAGGCAATGGTAAAGCGCCAGGGCGCTGTCTTTACCGCCGCTCCAGTTGAAAATGCATTTCATGGTGAGCAGTGAATGGAAAGTAGTGAGTAAAAGTTTCTGTTGCGTTTGTTTAGTTCTCGGCCATCAACTCATCTACCAGCATGGGAACCCCTACCGTTGCTTTAAAGGGCATCTCCACCACACGGCCACCGGATGATACCGGAATATTAGGATCGATGATATAACGTGTTACATCGCGCGGTACGTAGTTGATGAGCCCTGCCGCAGGATAAACGGCAAGGGAGGTTCCAACCAAAATGAAAATTTCTGCGTCGGCACAAATTTGCGCGGCGGTTTCTATCATCGGTACGGCCTCGCCAAACCAAACCACATGCGCCCTTAACTGGGAACCCAGCTTGCATTTATCGCCCATTTTAATTTCCCAACCGTCTATAGGGTAAGTCAACCGCGGATTGGTGCTCGATTGCGAACGGGTAATAATGCCATGCAGGTGCACCACGTTGGTGGAGCCCGCACGCTCGTGCAGGTCGTCGATATTTTGGGTAATGATGGTAACGTGGTATTTTTCCTCCAGCCTGGCCAGCGCAAAATGGGCGGCGTTGGGGCTGGCCTCTAAAACAGATTTGCGGCGCTCGTTGTAAAACTGTTGAACCATCTGCGGGTTGCGTGCCCAGGCTTCGGGGGTGGCAACATCTTCGATGTTGTAACCCTCCCATAAGCCGTCGCTGTCGCGAAAGGTTTTCAGGCCGCTTTCGGCACTGATGCCCGCGCCGGTAAGGATGACGATTCTTTTCATAATTCAAGAGGCTAAAAGGCGCAAAAAAAGACCCGTTTTTATTCAAAAAAAAGCAAAAACAGGTAAATTTTCGACAGTAAATTTCACAAAAAAGGCGGTTTTGAGCAAACAAAACCGCCTTTTTTATATCGATATAAAACGGCTAAAGGGCCAGTTGTTTTTTGCTTTGTAAAACGGTGTATTTGCTTTTGGCCAGTTCGAACGCGCCGAAAAGGATAGTACCATAAATGGCATCCGCAATTAGCATATTAGTTTCAAACGGATAGATGGCTTTCATTAATAGCATGGTATAGTTACCCCAGGTGCTGGGAATGCCATAAACAACCGGCAGGTCCATAACAAGCCAGTGAATTAAAACGGCAACCACAGAAGCTGTTACCAGATTGGTAACATTTACCTTTTTTATTAAAGTACCAACAAATGCCATCAAGATAAAACAACCGTACATCCATAATGAACTTGCGAAAAACGTAAGTGTGGAAGTATAGATGTAGTTAATTACCAGGTCGCTTATAAAAAGAGCTAACAGAGGTACCGCATAAGCTTCCCATTTACGGGCAAAGTAAACGCCCCCAAATAAGGCTACAGCACCTACCGGGGTAAAATTACTTAGGGCAGGTACTTGCGTATTAACAATTCGCATAGCAATAGCACCCAGCACCATTAAAACAAGTATTATAAACCGCGTATTGATCTTTTGTAGTGACATAGTTTTATATATGAAGCAAATTTATTGATTATCCATTGTAAAAACGAAAACTATTTAAACCGGTAGTTTGCCCCCAGCATAAAGTTTGCGCGACGGGTGTTATAACCCAGCCAATCCACATACTTTGTATCCAGCAGGTTGTATACATCGCCAAAGAAGCTAAGCTCTTTTGTGGCGCTGTATTGCAGGTGCAGATCTACCAGGTTGTATTGTTTTAAAACAACCGCTACAGGTGCGTAAGTGATTGGGTCGAAAGTTAGGTCGCTGCTGTTGCCGGTATGTTTGTAATTTACACCAAAAGAAAAATCATTAGTTGCCTGGTACGATATGCCGGCACCGAAAGTGCTTTTCGGCCTGCGGTATAAGTTATTGGTTTGTACACCGTTCTCATTTGTAAGCTTACCGGTTACGTAGGCATACCATGCAGATGCACTCAGCTTTTTATCGTGGTACTTCAGCTCTGTTTCGAAGCCTTTATCTTTTTGTAAAGTCCCGTTTTTGTAGAAAGAGCTGTACGGCGGCACCGATTCTGAGAAAAAGTAAATTACATCCTTAGCATTTCGTTTGTAAAACGAGGTAGTGAACGACATCGTGTTTTTCACCACTTCCCAATCAAACCCGACTTCGTAGCTGTTGGTATATTCCGGTTTTAATTCACTATTGCCATATTGCGATACCAGTTGGTAAAGCGATGGCGCTTTGAATGCTGAGGCAACCGTACCGAAGATCTTAAACTGATCTGCCAGCAACACTGAAGGATTGATGGTATAAGTGAATTTGTTACCAAACTCGCTGTGGCGATTGTACCTGCCGCCCAGCTCCATGTGGAAGATATCTGATTTAAAGAACAAGGAAGTATAAACGCTGCCGATGCTGTTATGCGCCAGCCCTGCTCCTATAACGCTTGGGCCGGGGGTATATCCCGGCTGCTCAAATAAACTGTACTGGCTGGTGTTGCTGTATTTGTAGCCGGCGCCACTGGTAATATCAAAATATTTACCGAGGTTGTAATTTAAAACGGCCTCGGCGTTGGTAATACGGCCGATGTTTTTGGTTTCCTGGTGGGTTCCGCCATTATCGGGCGGCAGATTGATAAAGTTATTATGTACGGTGTTCTGGCTCACGTTAAAATTCAGCAAACCTTTTGGCAGTTTAATTTTTGCGCCCAAGCCACCAAACACAAAAGTGTTTTTATAATCGAAGTTCTTATCGTCGGCAAAAGCGCCATAGGGCAGGTTGCCATTGTTGCGGCTTACCTGCAGGTTACCGTTCAGCGCAAATTTGTTGGTGATCTGCTGGTCGACATTTACACTGGCCGAACGCTGGTGAAAGCCGTCCTTGGTAAAGTTGCCGGTACCCGGAGCATCCGTTGCTGCAGCGAAGCCTTTCGAATCGGAATTAGACAGGTTGATAGCTATGCCGGTTTTATTCAGTTTACCGTTCAATCCCGCGGCCTCTTTAAACGTGCCGTAGCTGCCGCCAACAAACTGCAGATTGCCTTTTAGCCCCTGGCTTTGCGGATGTTTGGTGATAATGTTGATCACACCTGCAACCGCGTCTGAGCCGTATAAGGTAGAGCCGCTGCCCTTCAACACCTCGATATGGTCTATCTGATCTAAAGGGAAGGCATTCAGGTCGTAACTACCATCGATGGACGCTGCGTTGTTGGCAGGGAAACCATCTATCAATATCAACGTGTTACCCGATGATGCACCGCGCAGGAAAACTGACGTGCCGATACCAGGAGCGTTCTGCGCGCCTGAAAAGGTGATACCCGGAATGGTGTTCAATAGCTGCGGTAAGCTTCTGCCCTGCGAGCGTTCGATCTGCTGGGCGGAGATGATGGTAACCACCCGGCCTATTTCGCTTTGTTTTTTTGGTGAACGGGTAGCGGTAACTACAACGCCGTTAAGTACCCTGGTTGTGTCCTGGGCGAGGGCTGCAGTACTGTGCAGCGCCAGTTGTACAAGCCCCAGGCCTGCAGCAACAATTACGTAATTTTTTTTCATGTTGTTGTGAGTGTAAACCCCACAGCATACAAGAAATGAACAGAATGGAAATACACTGTATAGAAGAGCATTCACATTCAAGCTTCAATCCCCGAAAGCTATGAATAATATAATGCTGAGGCAGGTATTCTGACTTGCTCCCCTCTGCCCTGTCTTCCCACCCCGACGGTGTCGGGACAGTGACTTTAAGATTGGGCCTCGGTTGATAGAGCTTACAGCTGCGGGACAGTTACAGATTTACACTGTATTCCCTTTTAATCCCGATTTTTAACATCAGGAACCTTAAGCGGCGTAAAAGTACAACAACATTTGCCATATGCAAATATGTTCCGGGGATTTATGCCCATAAGTGTCCCACTTTAAATGCGGGACACCCTATTTTTGCTTGTCATTGATTGCCAGTATTTTAACAAAAATCAGTGAAACACTTTGGGACATCCCTGCTGTTTAAATAATTGTTATAATAACTTTATTATCAATATTTTAAATATTAAAAGCGTGAGTGACCTAAAAACAGGGCAAAACAGTTTGATTGGCAACTTTCATTGAATTTTTCCATAAATAGATGACGCAAAACACAAATTTTGCAATTAAGGATTTACTCTCTAACTTTAATATTATGATACGCGAGATTATTGACCAGGCTGATTCAATTGTTACCCTACTTCTTCCAACAGATACGGTAGGTAAAAGAGTGGAAGTTATTGCTTTTGAAATTGATGGAGAGAAAAATGCGCTGACAAAGGCGCAAATGCTTGCCCAAATACAAGATTTAACAGTTCGCTCTCTAACAGATTTAAGCGGCTTTAAATTTAATCGCGACGAAGCCAATAATTATGACGAGTAGTAATTTCTCTCTATTTCTTAACAAACAATTGGTGAATTAAAACATCTTCGCATCCCATCGGGATGCCTGGTTGGTAGAAAAAAATAATTACATTAGTTCGTTCCATAGGAACGATTGGTGGTTCGCAAATATGATTAACCGGCATGCCTAACAGTTACACCCAACTTCATATCCAATTTGTTTTTGCCGTGAAATACCGGGGTGCACTTATTGATGACGATTGGAAAGAACGACTGCATCAATACATTACAGGCATCTTCCAGCAAAACGAACATAAAATGTTGCAAATAAACAGCATGCCCGACCATATTCATATTTTTATAGGCATGAGGCCACATCAATCGATATCCTCGTTAGTGCAGAATGTAAAAACCGAAAGTACAAAGTGGATAAAAGCTCAAAAGTTTTGTTCCTTTCCTTTCGCCTGGCAAGAAGGCTATGGTGCTTTTTCATACGGTAAAAGCCAGCTAGACCATGTTGTTCGATACATTAAAAATCAAGAACAACATCACAAAAGGAAAACATTTTTAGAAGAGTACCATGATTTTTTAACCGCCTTTGAAATAGATTGGGATGAAAAATACATCTTCAAAGAATTGGAATAGGCGCTTGATTTAATCGTGATTACACCAGGCGTTCCGATGGAACGCTTAAGCATTTCTTTTGATTTTCTACCAACGAGATGTTCCGATGGAACATTTATTTTCTTGATACTTTGATAGTGCGTAGTGCGCAACTTCAATATTAATATTTAAGTCCAATGCGTGTTCCTAAGGAACACGCATTGGTAGAAAATAGACAAAATAAAACATGTCGTTCCATAGGAACGATTGGTGATACCAAGCTCGAGGGCAACGAACTGTGTTGCCATTGAGTGAACGCTAACTATATATGACAATAAAATTAAAATATAATTTGGATATTAAAATCGCATTCACATATATTTGCGCTCGTTAATCGGTAGTAATACCTTAATCAATTCCCCTCAAAAGGATTTTGGTTTATAAAGAAGCGGCGAGAGATCAGGCTCGAAAACCCGCTGGCAACCCTCCAAAATGGAGAAGGTGCCAATTCCTGTCCCGGAAAAAGTATACCCGGGGGATATAAATTTTTAATCATGAAAAGTACAACTTACGTAGCTCAACAAAACACCCAGCAATCCCAATCGGGACAAACTTCTGCATACAACCAAATTATTGGCTGTATTTGTATGTGTTGCTGCTGTTGATCCTGTAACACGTTCCCCCTTTTAATTTTCCGGAAGCACGCGTGATACCCTAAAGGATAGTATTATCCTGTCGTAATTATACATTTTTCATTCAAAAACCCTTAAATCTACAGATTATGTCAAGCTTAAAATTCGAAACCTTACAACTACATGCCGGCCAGGAAGTTGACCCAACTACAGGGGCACGCGCCGTGCCTTTATACCAAACAACCTCTTACGTTTTTAATAGTGCCGAACACGGTGCAAACCTGTTTGCCCTGAAAGAATTTGGCAATATATATACCCGCCTGATGAACCCCACTACCGATGTGTTTGAAAAACGCATCGCGGCGTTGGAAGGTGGTGTAGCCGCTTTGGCCACAGCATCCGGCCAGGCGGCGCAATTCATCGCCTTAAATAATATTTTGCAGGTAGGCGATAACTTTGTTACCTCGCCATTTTTGTACGGTGGTACTTATAACCAGTTTAAAGTAGCCTTTAAACGCCTGGGGATTGATGTACGTTTCGCAAAGGACGATACCGCCGAAAATATTGAACCGCTTATCGACGAAAAAACAAAAGCCATTTACGTGGAAACCATTGGTAACCCCGGCTTTAACATCCCCGATTTTGAAAAATTAGCGGCGCTGGCCAATAAGCACGATCTGCCGCTGATAGTAGATAACACTTTTGCTGCGGGTGGCTATCTGTTTCGCCCCCTGCAACATGGCGCGCATGTGGTGGTAGAATCAACTACTAAGTGGATCAACGGACATGGCACCAGCATTGGCGGTGCTATTATAGATGGTGGCAACTATAACTGGGGCAACGGCAAATACCCGCAATTTACCGAACCATCCGAAGGTTACCACGGTTTGGTTTTTGCCGATGTGTTTGGCGTTAACGGCCCCTTCGGTAATATTCAATTTATTATCCGCGCACGTGTAGAAGGGCTTCGCGATTTCGGCCCGTCGCAATCACCATTTAATTCATGGCTGAATATACAGGGACTGGAAACACTTTCCCTGCGTGTACAGCGCCATGTAGATAACGCTTTAGAGCTTGCCAAATGGCTGGAGCAACATCCGCAGGTGGCTAAAGTGAACTATCCTGGTTTAGAGTCATCGCCACAGCATACCCTCGCCAAAAAGTATTTAAAAAATGGTTTCGGCGCGGTACTTTCTTTCGAATTGAAGGGCGGTAAGGAACTGGCTTCGGCAGTGATAGATAACCTGAAACTGGTGAGCCATCTGGCTAATGTTGGTGATGCAAAAACACTCATCATTCAGCCATCGGCAACTACTCACCAGCAACTAAGCGATGCCGAGCAGCTGTCTGCCGGTGTAGCACCTGCCCAGCTGCGCGTTGCGGTTGGCATTGAACATATTGACGATATTAAAGCTGATTTTGCCCAAGCGTTTGCCAAAGTGGCCGAGTTGGAATTAGCATAAGGTGTTTTTTAGTTTTTAAAGTGATGTTATGAGGGAATAGTTGTTTTAGCCAACTGCTCCCTATTAACGAAAAGTACAGAAATGAGTTTACAAAGTTTTACATACACAGGTACATTCGAGCTGGAAAACGGCAGTAAAATAAAAGATCTGCAAATAGGCTACAATACTTATGGCAGCATTAACAAAAACCGCGATAACGTGGTTTGGGTATGCCATGCACTCACAGCAAATTCGGATGTTTTTGATTGGTGGAAAGGTTTTTTTGGAGCGAACGACCACTTTAACCCCGAGGAGCATTTTGTTATCTGCGCCAATATTTTGGGTTCGCCGTATGGTACGGTTAGTCCGTTAAGTATCAACCCAAGCACCGGGCAGCCTTACTATCTTGCTTTTCCCGAGTTTACCATTCGTGATATTGTAAAAGCACATAAACTATTGGCCGACCATTTAGAGATAGCGCACATCGAGATCCTGTTAGGTGGCTCACTGGGTGGCCAGCAGGCTTTGGAATGGAGCATCATCGAACCGCAGCGTATCAAAAATTTGATACTGATAGCTACCAATGCCCGCCATTCGCCCTGGGGGATAGCCTTTAACGAGTCGCAGCGCCTGGCTATTACAGCCGACCGGACTTTTTACACCAACGCGCCCGATGGCGGCAGCAAGGGCCTTAAAGCGGCACGAAGCATAGCGCTCCTATCCTACCGTAGCTATAAAACCTATGATATTACCCAGCAGGAGGATGATCACGCGCTTACCGATAACTTTAAAGCATCCAGTTACCAAAGTTACCAGGGGCAAAAACTGGTAAACAGGTATAATGCCTATAGCTACTGGTATTTAACCAAGGCGATGGATTCGCACAATGTGGGCCGCGGCCGTGGCGGGGTTGATAAGGCATTAAGCCTGGTGAAGGCCCGCACGCTGGTTATCGGCATTAAATCTGATGTATTGTTCCCTGTGGAGGAGCAGCAGTATTTATTCAGGCATATCCCAAAATCCGCCTTCGCCGAGCTGGATTCGTTTTACGGGCACGATGGCTTTTTAATTGAAACACAAGATCTCACAAATATTGTCACTTCGTTTTTTAAAACCGACGTGAAAGGAAAAATTATAGAATTGCAAAAAACTGCTTAATGAGTAAGAAACTAAACATTGGCCTCTTCGGTTTTGGAGTGGTAGGCCAGGGACTGTACGATATTATCCGCACCAAAAACCTCAACCTCGAAATAAAGAAAATAGCCATCAAAAACCCCGGTAAACTGCGCACTCTGCCGCAGGAACTGTTTACCACCGACCGGGATGAGATACTAAATAACCCCGAGATAAACACCGTTGTTGAACTGATAAATGATACCGAAGCCGCGTTTGAAATTGTATCTCGCGCCCTGGCATCCGGTAAAAATGTGGTATCGGCCAGTAAAAAAATGATCGCCATTTACCTGCGCGAATTGATTGAACTGCAGGAGAAACACGGCACTTCGCTATTATACGAAGGCGCTGTTTGTGGTAGCATCCCCATCATCCGCAACCTGGAGGAATATTACGATAACGAATTGCTGCACTCTATCAGCGGGATCTTCAACGGCTCATCCAACTATATCCTGTCTAAAGGTTTCTTAGAGGGTTTAGATTACGATAGCGCCCTTAAGCAGGCGCAGGATCTGGGCTTTGCCGAAACCGACCCCACTATGGACGTTGGCGGTTATGATGCCAAATTTAAGCTGATTATAGCGGCGGCACACGCTTACGGCGTTATTGTGGAACCGGAAAAGGTACTGAATATCGGCATCCAAAACCTCAGCGCAAACGACCTGCAATACGCCCGCGAAAAAAACCTGAAGATAAAACTGGTACCCGTTGCCAAGGAGCTGGATGCCCGTAACGTAGCGATGTTTGTATTGCCAAAATTTGTAACCGAAAGCGAGTTTTTATACAACGTAGAGTACGAATACAACGGCGTAACCGTACAGGCCGCCTTTGCCGATCAGCAGTTTTTCTTTGGAAAAGGCGCGGGCGGCCACCCTACCGGTTCGGCGGTACTATCAGATATTGCAGCGCTGCGTTACGACTATGGCTATGAGTATAAAAAAGCTAAAGCGGTTAGAGATCTGCACTTCACCAACAACATTGAGCTAAACATTTACCTGCGTTATGAAGATGAGGTATTGGTAGAAGCATTAGAATTTGAGTCGATAAAAGAACGTTATTACTCAGGTAGTTATAAGTTTGTTATCGGAAAGATCAATTTACAAAAACTGATAGACAACCAACAACGTATATCAGATAACAAGGCATTCGTAGCATTTGCCGATCAGCTAACAGGGGTCAGTTTAGCCCCGGCAAAAATACCTGCCGCCTGAAGTTTTTTAGTAGATTCTTCAGGTAAAACAGAAGGCCCTTTACGGGCCTTTTGTTTTTTGTAGAATTCACATTTAATTAACTATATATTTCGGCTTATATCCCAGTTTTCGAGGTAGTCGGCTACCTTGCGTACAAATGTTCCGCCTAATGCGCCATCTACCACCCTATGGTCGTAAGATAAGGAAAGGAACATCATGTGCCTGATGGCAATAGCATCACCCTGAGGGGTTTCTACTACGGCAGGCTTTTTCTTGATGGTGCCAACGGCTAATATAGCCACCTGTGGCTGATTGATAATAGGCGTACCCATCACATTCCCAAACGAACCTACGTTGGTAATAGTGAACGTACCATCCTTTACATCATCGGGCAGCAACTTACCAATCCGGGCGCGGTGCGCCAGGTCGTTCACGGCTTTGGCAATGCCCAGCAGGCTCAGCTCATCGGCGCGTTTTATTACCGGTACTATCAGGTTACCATTTGGCAGGGCGGTTGCCATGCTAATGTTGATATTCTTCTTCTTGATGATCTGCGTACCCACAACCGATACGTTGATCATCGGCAGTGCGATAATCGCTTTGATAACCGCCTCGATGAATATCGGGGTGAAGGTTAGCTTCTGCCCTTCGCGTTTTTCAAACGGGCCTTTTACTTTTTCGCGCCAGTTCACCAGTTCGGTAACATCGGCCTCCACAAAAGAGGTCACATGCGGCGAAGTGTGCTTGCTGTAAACCATATGGTCGGCTATCAGCCTGCGCATACGATCCATCTCGATAATTTCATCCCCGCCGGATACCGATGCGGCAGGTTTTGCAGCAGGTTTCGGCGCTTCAGTCTTTGGCGTTTCGGGTTGAGCAGATGAAGTGGCGGATTCCACTGCCGGTTCTTCGGCAACAGCCGGTGCAAGTTGCTCCACAGGCGCAGGCGGCGGGGTATACGGCGGCGGTATGGCAGCGGTATACGTTATCACCGGATCCCGGTGAATTTCGGGCTCGGCAACAGGTTTTGGTGGCGCTACCGGCTGCGCAGGTGCTGCAGTAGCTTTTGCCGGCCTGTGCTGTATGTAATCTAAAAGATCGTCTTTGGTTAAGCGGCCATCAGCGCCGGTGCCCGGGATGTGATCCAGTTCATCATTTCCTATGCCTTCCTGTATAGCTATGCTTTTAACCAACGGTGAATAAAAACGGTTATCGAATTTAACGTTGCTAACTGTTATTGCCGGCCTTTGCTCTAACTGGCTGATGCCGGGGATCTCCTGCGCAGGAGCCGCGGCAACCGGTGGTGCAGGCGCAACATTTTGCGGAGCAGGCGGTGCCACATTTTCTGATGTGGGTTGCGGTATTGGTGGTGCAACTGGCGCAGTATAAGCAACAGGTTGTGGAATTGTCTCGGCTACCGGTGCCGGAGTTGGCGCGGGTTCTTCTGCTTTATCGGGTTCGGTTTCTATAACCGCGATAACAGCACCTACCTGCACTACGTCGTCTTCTTTGTAAAGTTGTTCTATTAATTTACCAGCTACCGGTGAGGGGACTTCAGAATCCACCTTGTCGGTTGCAATTTCCATCACTGCCTCATCTATCTCAATGTGATCACCCAGACCTTTGGTCCATTTGATCACGGTCGCCTCCGCAACACTTTCCCCCATCTTCGGCAGTAACAATTGGTATTTGGCCATACACAAGTATCGTTGGTTTGGTCAAAATTATAGATTTTGGCGTTTACTTTTTGTATTCTTTGAGTAAAGTAATCAACATAAAAAATGCCCATACGGCACTCCTTTCGATGTTTTGCAGCCGTTTGTTACCAAATGTGAATTTCTTTACAACCGTTTTATTTGCATTTGCCGCCGCAATCCATACGGTACCTACCGGCTTTTCGGGTGTGCCCCCGTCCGGGCCGGCAATTCCGGTTACGGCCAAGGCGTAATCCGTTTTAAAATTGAGCAGGGCCCCCTCAACCATTTCTCTCACGGTTTGCTCGCTCACCGCGCCATTATCATTTAAAGTGTCGGTTTTTACCCCCAAAACGCTTTGTTTTAACTGGTTGGCGTAAGATAACACCCCGCCGAAAAACACCTGCGAGGAGCCCGCATGCTGGGTTATTAAATGAGAAATATAGCCACCTGTACAGCTTTCGGCAACAGATAAAGTGAGGCCCTGTTTTGCCATTAAATTCAGCACCACTTTTTCTAAGGGGATATCCTCTTCGGCAACTACGGCGTGCCTTACACGCTCTATAATTTTGGCTGCATGCAGGTCTATTTCTTTTTGTAATAAGGCAGCGTCATCGCCGTCGGCACTTAAGCGTAGGCGCACCTGCCCCAATTTTGGCAGGTAAGCAAGCTTTATATGGGTTGGGAGCGAATCTTCAATATCCGCTATTTTTTCGGCAAGGAAGGATTCCCCTTCGCCCACGGTAAGGATTGTTTTATGGATGATAACCGGCAATTTCAGCTGAGCCTGCAATTTGGGTATCACCTCCTCCTCTACCATATATTTCATCTCGAAGGGTACCCCCGGCATCGATACATAGATCCTCCCGCCGCTGTTGAACCACATCCCGGGCGCTGTGCCGTTCTTGTTCAATATCACTTCGCAGTTTGCGGGCACTTCTGCCTGCTTGCGGTTTACTTCTAATAAGGGGCGGTTGTATTTTTTAAATATGTTAGCTACATTCTCCAGCGCGGCATCATTTAAAACCATACCCACGTTAAAATATTCGGCCAGGGTTTTCTTGGTGATGTCGTCCTTGGTTGGGCCAAGCCCGCCGGTTATCAAAATAATATCGGCACGGGCGGCAGCTTCGGCAAGGGCGGCGAGGATATGCTCGCGATTATCAGATACCGATGAGATCTGTTTTACACGGATGCCGGCATGGTTCAGTTTTTCGGCCATCCAGGCGGAGTTGGTATCCACTATCTGCCCTATCAGTATCTCGTCGCCTATGGTTATAATTTCTGCCAGCATTTTATTGAAAAGATTGATTGTTGGTATAATCGTTACGCTTGCTCAGTTTCAGATCCTGTAATATCGAGGCCTTTACTTTCAGCGTAACGTTGTACGATTTATAGTACCCAAACGGCAACCACTGGATAGACAGATCCCAACAGTGCAGGTCGCGATAGATAGCAAACGAGGTTGCACTGCTAAGTTTCGCTGCCCGCAGATCGTACGTAGTATTGTACTGTATCTTCCACTTTTGTGTAATGCTCACGTCGCCGCTAAGCATTAACGTATTGCTTGCATTGCTGCTGATAATGTTATTTTGATAGTTGAAACTATAGTTGACGGATAAATTCCAGGGTACGTTAAAATCAACATAAGCACTTGGGTCGCTATTGATGAGGGCCAGCCGTTGCGCCTGATCCGGGTTCATGTTGGCTATGGCACCATTAGCGTTTTGCTGCTGCTTTGGCCGGAAGGTTGAAGGGTTTAAACTCGCGCTCATGGAGAGATTGAAGTTTTGTAGCATAGGGAATTTGCCATCGCGTATGCTGAGGCGGTTTATCCGGCGGATATAGTTTTGTACGTTGCCGTTGGAGATGGAGTCGCGTACGAGTGTGCTATAAGGGTCGAATGTTCCACTAAAGTTGATGTTTATCTTCTGATTTAATATCGACGTGTGCCCTGATACGCTAATGTTTGATAATTTTAGCGAGTCGGCTGCGAAGTTATAAAACGTAGAAATCGAAAGCCCCTGTAATATCGGTATCTTCCTGTCTATGCCGGATGTATCGGTGCTTTTTGGTTTTACTTTAGCTTCGATGGTGTTATCCAGCGAGAAGCCGATACCGGCCTGTTTACCCGAAGATGGCCCGCCGTATACCGATTGCTCGAAAATAGAATATCGTTGAGAAGTGTACGGGTAAGGCACACTTGCGGTACTTACAGCCGTGCGGTAATAGCCATAGCTTGGATCGCCAAAATCTGGCCGGTAGCTAAAGCTCAGCTGTGGCGTTGTGGTGGTACGAATTGCCTTTAAATTGCCTTTCTTAAACTGTATGGTGCTGTAAACTTTGGTTGATACGCCCGCGTTTAAGCTGTATTCGCCGGCGCGGGTAAAGCCTGGTATAGTATCGGTAATTGGCGTAAGCGAGCCGTTTATACTTCCCCTGTCGAAGCTTTTGCGGATGCTTTGGAAATACCACCGCTCTACGTAATTACCACCTGTGCTAAACTGAAAATATTTTAAAACATTTAAGTTGAGCGAAACAGGGATAGTATGCTGAAAACCATTTTGCAGCCTTTTGGTGAGCGTAGTCTTTGTAAATAATTCAGATTCGGGCACGTTATTTATCTTGTTGGTACCAACAAGGCTATAGCCCACGTTTAGTTTTTGATACCATTTCTGTTCGCCAACGCGGTCCTTTGGGTCAAAAGGACTAATGGTAGCCATGTTAAAGCTGAAGGTAGGGAGTTCCAGGGTTACCGTTTTTTTGGTAAGATCCTGCGAGTGGCCCAAACTTACGTTTAAGTTGAAAGGCGTACCCGGCCAGGTTTTGCCGTAGTTGATGCTGGAGCGAAGGTTGTTTTGTGTAAGGGCTTCCAGGTTGTAATTATTCTGCCCCGGGCTGTTTTGATAAAAACTTGAAGTACCCGCGTTTACCGATGCGCTGAAAGTGGTACCCGGGTGCGCGTTGGGGTCCTGCGAGTGCGACCAGGTGATGTTGAAATCCTTACGCGCGGGGTCACCTACCAGCCCGTAATTGTGCGAGCCGTAACTCAGTGTTAGATTACCTCCATATTTATATCTTTTTAGATAACGCGAGTTGGCGCTTAGTTCGTAAGAGCCCTTGGAGTACAGAGATGTCATGAAGGTTACGTCAATATTATCATTGATCCCCACATAATAGCCAAGGTTGCGCAAATAAAAGCCCAGGCGCTGGTCTTCACCAAAAGTTGGCAAAATAACGCCCGATGTTCGCGTGTTTGGCTTTGGAAAAAAACCGAAGGGGATTGCGAACGGTAACGGCACGCCCTCCACTTCGAGATAGGCCGGGCCGGATATGATGCGGCTTTTTTGCCCTATACCTTTGGTAATTACAATACCAAAATGCGTATCGGGGAATGGCAGCGCGCAGGTACTGAAGATAACGTTGCGATATGCCACTTCATCGTGCGGCAGTACTTTGGCTAAACCGCCCGAAATGTAGTTGCCATCCTGCTCGGTTGCCGGGTTCCATATCTTACCTTTTTTGGTATCGTAATTAAACATCAGCGAGTCGGACTTCACCGGTTTTTCATCCTTTGATTTGGAAATGGGCCTGCCCGGGCCGTATCGTTTTTTGGGATCTAGAATGCCACGGGCGAAGATCAAATGGTTTTTTTCGTCGATACGGATGTATTCGGCGTTCAGTTCAAAATCTTCATAAACAACTTTGGCGTTACCATACAGGTACGACATTTTGTTCACCCTATCGGTATAAGAGGAGTCTTCCGCGGTAGCCCTGATAAGAGATTTTAAGCCCGATCCTTTCGGCGTAGTGTCCCGCTTCGCGGTAGAATAACCTACGCCATTGTCATTTTTTGCTCCTTTTACGGGCTTTTTTAGCTTAAGCAGCTTTCGGTCTCGTACAGAATCAAGTTTTATAATGGTATCTTTAGCAGAAGTTTTGCCATGCGCGCTATTTGCAGACGCCGCCACACTTGCTATTAAGATAATTGCAAACAGAAAAAAAAGGCTAACTAATTTCAAAATTGATTATGAATAGTATTTTTGCAGGTACAGTTAACAGCGTTCAAACATAATGAAAAATAAAATATTGAACAGGTTGAAAAAATTGATTTCGGTTTCGGCGGCATTATTTATATGCTTATCGTTGTTTTCATTTAAGTTAGAAGCTTCCACAAAAAAAGATACCCTAATAAATAGTTTCAAACTCAAAACTATCATTATAGATGCAGGGCACGGTGTAAAAGCCGAGGGCTCGCCTCCGGGGCATTATTCGCGTGGTGCAGATGGATCTTTTTCTTCGGAAAGGAATGTAACGCTTGCTATTGCACTAAAATTGCAAAAAGCAATTGAAAAAGATGTTAATGGTGTAAAGGCTGTTTTAACCCGTACAACGGCCGATGACGTGTCTTTTGAAAGGCGGGCGGAAATAGCCAACCAGGCCAAAGGGAACCTGTTTATATCTATCCACTGCAATTCCTTATCAGACAGGGTAGTACGCGAACGCGTAGGCACCAAAAAGCGTAAACCCGTTTACCGTTCTGTTAGGGTTCCCGATCGTTCTGGTAAAGGCGTGCTGATGCTTATTTACGGTTTACACCGCTCGCGCGAGGAAGAAAATGCCATTAAAAGTAACCAGGTGGAGGACGACTCGGACATCAACGGCGACGCGCTGGACCCTAACGACCCAACCGTTATTATCCTTACAAACGAGTACAAGCGAAAATTTCGTAAACAAAGCGTGAATATCGCAAACTTTATTAACGATGAGCTTGTTGGGAATGACGGGCGCCGCAGCGAAGGATTACGCGAACAAGGTATTTATGTACTTTGCCACAGCGCAATGCCATCGGTACTGGTAGAAACGGGTTACATTAACAACCCCGACGAGGAGGAATATTTAAACTCCGAAGACGGGCAAAATGAAATTGTTGATTCGATAGTGCGGGCTATAAAGAGCTACAAAAACCAAATTGAAGGAGTTACAACAAACTAACATATATCATAAACACATACCTACCCTACCTTGAAAATATCAAACGAAACCAAAATTGGGGCACTAACCGCTGTCTCTATCACTATACTTATACTCGCCTATAGCTTTTTAAAAGGGAACGATGTTTTTTCGGGTTCCAATAAATTTTATGCCGTTTACCGCAGTGTTGAGGGTTTAACTGTATCCAAACCAGTGCTTGTTAATGGTTTCCAGATAGGCCGCGTATCAAAAATGCAGCTGCACGAGGATGGGCGCACTACCGTGGAGTTTAAAGTAAACTCGCAATATAAAGTACCCGAAAACACGCTGGCTAAATTAGAAAGTACCGACCTGCTGGGCGGAAAAGCCATTGTATTTGAATTGGGTAACAGCCCCAACCTGGCCCAGGACGAAGATACCCTGCGTGCCGATATCCAGGGTAGTTTGGCCGAAAGCCTGCAGCCTATACAGCGTAAAGCCGAAGTGCTGATAAACAAGGTTGACTCTGCCATGGGTGCGATCAATAAAATTTTGAATCCGAATTTTCAGAAAAATGTTGACAGGAGCTTTGCCAGTATTGCAAATTCCTTGCAAACGCTTGAGAGTACCACTAAAAAATTAGATGCATTGGTGGGCGCGCAAAGCGGGCATATCGACCGGATAATGGCTAATGCCGAAGCTACCTCGGGTAACTTAAAGGTAAGCACCGCAAGGCTGGATGGCATTGCCGGAAATTTCCAAAAATTCAGTGGTGATTTGGCTAACTCCAATATCAAGGAAACTTTAAATAATGCCAATAAAGCCGTATCTGATTTGCAGGCAACTATGGCAAAAGTAAACAGTACCGATGGCTCGTTGGGCTTATTGCTTAACGACAGGAAGATGTACGATAATTTAAATAACGCATCTAAAAACCTGGATAACCTGATGATAGACCTCAAGGCACATCCAAGCCGTTATGTGCACTTCTCCATATTCGGTAAAAAAGGAAATTAATTGGTGCTTAGTAAGTGGTGAGTCGTTGATAGGAATCTTTCCCATTAACTGCTCACCACTCACCGCCCTATTCCGATATCACAAACGTTTTCCCCTCCACCGCGAGCTCCGTATTTGGGAACACGCTTTGGGCTTCGTCTAATAACTCGTTCAGAGTTTTATAGCGCGCAGAGAAATGGCCGATGATAAGTTTAGCAGCGTTTGTTTTTAATGCCACCTCGCCTGCCTGCAATGCCGTTGTATGGTGGGTTATTAAAGCCCTATCCAGCATATCGTTCAAAAAGGTAGACTCGTGGTATAATAACGATGCCGAGTTGATCTGCTCAAAATACTTTTCGGTGTATAGCGTGTCAGAACAGTAAGCGTAAGTTTTTGGCTCTTCCGAATCAATGGTAAGCGTGTCGTTTTTGTAGATGGTGCCATCCGGTGCCTCGTAATCGCGCCCTCTTTTTAGTGCTGTGTAATAAGGTACCGGGATCTCCAGTTTTTCCAGTTTTTCTTTAATGAGTTTGCGCAAACGCTTTTTCTGTTTAAATAAAAAACCGGTAGTGGGGATGCGATGATCCAGCGGGATAGTCTCTACAATAATATCCTGGTTATCCAATATCACTTCCGGCTTTTCATCCGAAGTAAAAATAAACTCTACGGGATAGTGCAAAGTTGTTTCGGAGTATTTCAGCTGCAGATCAATGATCTCTTTTAAAGGCGCGGGACAAAACACCTTTAAGGCTTTTTTACGGCCATTAAGATGCAGGGAAGATAATAAACCTACCAGGCCCAGGTAATGGTCGCCGTGCAGGTGGCTAATAAAAATATAGTCGATGCGACTGGCCTTAATGTCGAAACGCAGCATTTGTTGCTGCGTTCCTTCGGCGCAATCAACCAGGTATAACTTTTCGTTAATGTTGAGTACCTGTGCTGTTGGGTTGCGGTTAAATATGGGTGTTGCAGAGCTGCTGCCCAGTATTGTTACTTCGAATTTCATACCGGGTGCCCCGAAATTATCTCATTTCTCTCTTCAGTTCTTTTTCTATCTCTTCCATAAAAATAAGGTCGATGGCCTCTTCGCAAGAGGGAACAATGGAAAGTACATTATCTAATTGCGAAATGGTAACCAAACGTGCAACTGCATCGTTAAGGCCAGCTAAAATAAACGACCCGTTTGCATTTTTACAAAGGCGGTGGCCAACCAATAAGCTGCTTAAGCCAGATGAATCGGCAAACTTCACCTGCGAAAGATCGAGAACGATGTTCCGCTGCCCTTCGGTGTTGATCAGAATAAGTTCTGATTTAAGCTGAGGGGTTATCAGTGAGTTCAGTTTTGATTCGTTAAGCTTAATAAGGATGTATTTCTCGTGCTTATCAACCGTATATTTCATTTTTGAAGTATTAAAAAGCTAAGATATAACTTATTTTATGTTTAATTAAAAAAATTACAGTTCGGCCAGGGCGGTATTGATGTTACGCTCTACCCGCTGCAAAACATCTTCATCGCCGGGTTTTACAAATGCTTCGCCGGTAATTTGCTGGTATAGCTCAATATACCTGTCGGATATGGATAAAACGATTTCCCTCGTCATTTCGGGCACTGTTTGTCCATCTTTGCCCTGAAAGCCATTCTCAATCAGCCATTTCCGCACAAATTCTTTAGAAAGCTGTTTTTGCGGCTCATCGTTTTCCTGACGTTCGGCATAGCCGTCGCTGTAAAAATAACGCGACGAATCGGGGGTGTGGATCTCGTCTATCAGGTAAATGGTATCGCCAACTTTACCAAACTCGTATTTGGTATCAACCAGTATCAGCCCCTGCCCTGCCGCTATCTCGGTACCGCGGGCAAAAAGCTTGCGGGTGTAATTTTCTAACTGAACGTAGTCTGCTTCGCTAACGATGCCTTTAGCCAAAATATCTTCGCGCGAAATGTCCTCATCATGCCCTACCGATGCTTTGGTAGTTGGAGTGATAATTGGTTCCGGTAGTATATCGTTCTCTTTTAATCCGTCGGGTAAGCTTACACCGCAAACCTGGCGTTTGCCTAAGGTATACTCACGCGCGGCATGGCCGGCTAAATAACCGCGGATCACCATTTCTACCTTAAAGGGCTCGCAGATGCGGCCGATGGTAACGCTTGGATCGGGAACGCTAAGTACCCAGTTGGGTACAATGTCAGCAGTAGCCTTTAAAAATTTAGCAGCGATTTGGTTAAGCACCTGCCCCTTAAACGGAATTGGCTCCGGCAGTACCACATCGAAAGCGGAGATCCTGTCGGTAACCACCATAGCCAAATACTTATCGGCAATGGTATATACATCGCGCACCTTGCCTTTATAGTAGGCGGTTTGCGATGGGAAATTGAAATGTGTTTCTTTTATAGCGTCCATGTGAATGGGTTCATAGTTGATGGTTCATAGATCATAGCCGAAATCGGAGATGACTGCACCTGTTAACGATTTACCTATGGAACATAATTATCATAAACTCAAAGTGCTATGAACTATGAACCATTATCTATATTCTTATTGTATATCCCCGTAAGCCTCCAAAATGCGGCGTACCAGTTTGTGCCTTACAACGTCTTCTCCGCTCAGGTAAACAATGTCGATACCTTTGATGTCGGTGAGGATGCGGAGTGCCGTGTACAGGCCCGATTGCTGTTTTTTCGGTAAGTCTATCTGGGTTACGTCGCCGGTTACAATAAATTTGGCCGATGGCCCCATACGCGTCAAAAACATCTTC
The DNA here is from genome assembly GCF_014773265.1 of Mucilaginibacter pankratovii. Lineage (GTDB taxonomy): Bacteria > Bacteroidota > Bacteroidia > Sphingobacteriales > Sphingobacteriaceae > Mucilaginibacter > Mucilaginibacter pankratovii. The sequence continues at coordinate 167,176 of NZ_JACWMY010000010.1, forward strand.
AATTGCATATCGGTGGCATTTTGCGCCTCATCCAATATTACAAAGCAATTATCAAGCGTACGGCCGCGCATAAATGCCAATGGGGCAATTTCTATGGTGCGGTTCTCCAGGTAAAGTTTCAGCTTCTCGGCCGGGATCATATCGTCAAGCGCATCGTATAGCGGGCGCAGGTACGGGTCTATCTTCTCCTTCAGGTCGCCCGGTAAAAAGCCCAGGTTCTCCCCTGCTTCAACCGCCGGGCGGGTAAGGATAATGCGTTTAATTTCTTTGTTTTTGAGCGCACGTACGGCCAGCGCAACAGCGGTATAAGTTTTACCGGTACCTGCTGGGCCGATGGCAAACAGGATATCGTTTTTGCCAATTCCATCTACCATGCGGTGCTGGTTGGTGGTGCGCGCACGTACCATTACGCCGTTAGGCCCAAAAACCAATACCTCGCCGCTGGCAAATTTATCTGCTGCGGCAGGTTCACCGGTTGAGGATGCAGGTTTAGGCTTAGTGCCCAGGATCCGCTCTACATCGTTCGCGTTAAGGCTTTCGTATTTTTCGAGGTGCTGCACCAAACGATCAAATTTTTCCTGGAAGGCGGTTAACTCCTGCTCATCACCCAAAACTTTAACTTCACTGCCGCGTGCAACTATTTTAAGCTTAGGATATTGCTTCTTAATGATCTCGAAATGATCGTTATTCGGGCCCCATAAAACGGCGGGGTTTACTTGTTCAATTGATAGTTTTAGCTCGTTCAATACTAATTGATTTTTTCAGTTGCAGATTTTTATGAATTAAAAATTTAATATTTGCACCTTTAAATGCTCACACAAGATTAGTAATAAATATTATAAAATTAATGGCAATTATAACTTTAACTACTGACCTGGGCGATAAAGATATTTATCAGGCCGCCCTTAAAGGTAGTATTTTAAAGTTACTGCCAACAGTAAATATTGTAGATATTACTAACAATGTGGCTGCTTTTAATGTGCAGCAAGCGGCCTTTATACTCAAAAACAGCTTCTACTACTTTCCGGATGATACGGTGCATTTAATAGGTATAGATACCGTTTACAATAACGCCACCCGCTACCTTGCCGTGCGCTATAAGAACCATTTTTTTGTAGGTGCCGATAACGGCATCTTCTCGCTGATGTTTGATGCTGAACCACAGGAAATTGTGGAGATAAATATTATGCAGGACCTTAAATTCCTGCACTTCCCGCTGGCGGATATTTTTGTGAAGGCGGCCTGCCATTTGGCCAAGGGTGGTACACTGGCTAAAATAGGGTTACCGGTTAGCAATGTGGAAAACAAATCTAACCTGCACCCGGTAATCGACAATAATTTGATCCGTGGCGCTGTGATCTATATCGATTCGTTTCAGAATGTGATCACCAATGTAACCAAGGAGTTTTTTAACCGCGTACAGCAGGGGCGCCGTTTTGTACTCTACTTTAAACGCAACGAAACCATCACCCACCTCAGCTGGCACTACAACGAAGTACCCGAAGGCGAAAAACTCTGCCTCTTCGGCATCAGCGACCACCTGGAGATAGCCATTAACAAAGGCAACGCCAGTGGATTGTTAGGGTTGAATGTAGGAGATAGCGTGATCATTGATTTTCATTAGTATGCAATAGTGAGCTCGTTGCTCCCCTCTTTTCACCCTTGCGTCAATTTTTATTCCTATAGTATAAATCGAACTATAAACCCTTAGTTTTGCAGGTTGATAATCATAAACTGATACATGGCAAGAGGACGATTGAATAGTGGCGCCAAAGCAGAGGCAGAATTACCAAAAGCGAAGATAAATAAGCAAAGTCTGCAAAATGTGGGTAAGCTGCTCAGCTACATAAAACCTTACCGCGCAAAGTTTATAGCCGGGCTGTTTTTTCTTTTTATATCGAGTTTGGTGGGGCTTGCCTTCCCTGCTATTTTGGGGGCGCTGATAGATGCCGCTCAAGGCACCCAAAAATTTAAATTCATTCCGCTAAGCCTTACCGCTATTGGTGTAGGCGGTTTTATATTACTTTTTGCCCAGGCTTTTGTATCATTTTTCAGGGTAGTATGGTTTGTGCAGGTGGCTGAGAAATCGCTGGCCGATATCCGCCGCGATACCTATTTTAAGCTGATCACCCTGCCGATGAATTTCTTCGCCAATCGCCGCGTTGGGGAATTAAACAGCCGCATCAGTTCCGACCTTTCACAAATACAGGATACCCTTACCACAACCTTTGCCGAAATAATAAGGCAGGTAATTATTATGGTGGGCGGTGTAATCTTGCTGGCCATCGTATCCGTAAAACTTACCTTAACTGTATTGGCTGTGTTGCCTTTTATGGTAGCCTTCGCTGTTGTTTTCGGGCGTTTTATCCGTAAGCTCTCCAAACAGGCACAGGATAAACTGGCCGAATCGAACACCATTGTAGAAGAAACTTTACAAGGCATAGCCAATGTAAAAGCTTTTGTTAACGAAGCCTTTGAGGCCGGCCGCTACAATAATATTTTACAGGATGTTGTGAAGATAGCCGTACGCGGCGCCAAATTCCGCGGCATATTTGCATCATTCATCGTGTTTTGTTTGTTTGGTGCCTTTGTGGGGGTAATCTGGTACGGTTCTGTTATGGTTAGCCACCATGAAATGAATGTGGGCGACCTGACCAGCTTTATTATGTACACCATATTTGTGGGTGCGGCAATGGGCAGTTTCCCGGACCTCTACGCCAACATCCAAAAGGCCGTAGGCGCTACCGAACGCGTGCTGGAAATCCTTGGTGAGCATGGCGAAGATATCTCCATCATCGATGACAATAACACCATCAACGAAAGAATCCAGGGCAACCTCTCCTTCTCTGATGTAGTTTTCGCCTACCCTTCCCGTTCGGAATTAACGGTTTTGAATGGTATTTCCTTCGACGCAGCAGCGGGTCAAAAGGTTGCCATTGTGGGCCCAAGCGGCTCGGGTAAATCTACCATGGCGGCATTGATACTGCAGTTTTACCATCCGCAAAGCGGCACCATTTTATTTGATGGCCGCCCGGCAGATGATTTTGCGTTAACGGATATCCGTAACCAGGTGGCCATTGTACCGCAGGATGTATTGCTGTTTGGTGGTACCATTATGGAGAATATAGCCTACGGTAAGCTTAACGCCTCTAAAGAAGAAATTATACAGGCCGCCAAACGTGCCAACGCCGATCAGTTTATTACCTCATTCCCCGAGGCTTATGAAACTGTGGTGGGCGAGCGCGGCGTAAAACTTTCGGGCGGACAAAGGCAGCGTATTGCAATTGCACGCGCATTGTTAAAAAATCCTGCTATATTGATCCTCGATGAGGCAACCTCGTCTTTAGACTCTGAATCGGAGCGTTTGGTGCAGGAAGCATTGGAAGAATTGATGAAAGGGCGCACCTCTATTATCATTGCCCACCGCCTCTCTACCATCCGCGAAGCTGATAAGATCATCGTGCTGGAAAAAGGTAACATTATAGAGAACGGCACTCACCAGGAACTGGTAGCCAACGAGCAAGGCCTTTATAGGTACCTGAGCCAGTTACAATATGAGGTTCAGTAGTTCACTGGTTCATTAGTTCATTGGTGGAAAGCCGGTGAACTTAGTAAACCGACGTCAACTATCATAAACAATTATCTATTTTGCGATTAACATAACCGTTCTTAGTTCTAAAGATTCATTTGCAATGTAACCAACCACGCACCAATGAACAATTGAACTAATGAACCACTGAACTAAAAGATGAAATTAACCATACACGGGGCGGCCCGGCAGGTAACCGGCAGTATGCATTTACTGCAGGTTGGCCAATATAAAATACTGATAGATTGCGGGCTGGATTACGAAAAGGATCACAATTTGCAGGTGAACGAAGATTTTGGCTTCGATCCTGAGCAAATTGATGTGGTGGTGCTCACCCACGCGCATATCGACCACTCGGGCAACCTGCCAACGCTGGTGCGCATGGGCTTTAAGGGTCAAATTCTTTGCACGCCCCCTACTGCCGATCTTACAGAACTTCTCTTAATAGATTCGGTAAACATATTTTTAAGCAAAGCCGATAAGGGCAGGCGCAACCGTAAACGCCATAAGCATGGCAACAGCGGCCCGCAGCCGCTTTATCTGCAAAAACACGTAATGGACACGGTGGAGCGCTTTGTAACCATTGGTTTCAACCGCCCGTTCCGCATCAATGGCGATATTGAACTTACTTTTATCCAGGCAGGACATTTATTGGGTGCTGCCGCTGCTGTTTTTAAAGTAGTGGAAGACGGCGTAGAGAAATCAATTGCATTTACCGGCGATATCGGCCGTAAAAACTACCCGGTATTGAACGACCCGGAGCCCCTGCCGCAGGTAGATTACATAGTGAGCGAGGCTACCTACGGTGGCCGTACGCACACAAAAGGTAAATCGGTAGAAGAAACGCTGGTGGAAACTATCGAAAAGGTTTGCATCAAAGAGCAGGGCCGGCTCATTATCCCGGCATTTAGCATCGGGCGCACGCAGTCGCTGGTATTCGCTTTAAACAAGATCTTCAGCACCGGTCTGTTGCCGCCGGTGGCCATATTTGTAGATAGCCCGATGGCAACACGCGCTACCGACATCTTCCGCAAGCACCATAGCCTGGTAAACCCCGAGGCGCAGGAGTTTTATAACCGCCAGGGCGATGAATTTGAATTTGATAACCTTACGTATGTAGAAACGCTGAAAGACAGCCGCCAGGTTTCTAACTATTACGAGCCCTGTATCATCATCTCTTCGGCGGGGATGCTGGAGGGCGGGCGGATACAAGATCACCTTTTTTATAATATCCAGAATTATTACTGTACCATTCTTTTCATCGGTTACTGCGCCAAAGGTACTTTAGGGTACCGCCTGCTGCGTGGCGACCCTATCGTCCACATTAAAGACCGCGACCTGGCCGTTTACGCCACCATCAAAAAAACGGACGTATTAAGCGCCCACGGCGACCATGAGGACTTGCTGAATAATATCATGCAGCAAGATGTAAACAAGCTGAAAGGCGTGTTCCTGGTGCATGGCGAAGCCGTGAGTATGCAGGCATTAGCCGATGCTTTGGGGCCCGAAGGTTATCAGGTAACAATACCCGAGAAGGGTGTGGTTTACGAGTTGTAGCGCAACTTATACTTATTGCAATATTCTTATGCAGCTACAGCTTTGTATAAAGCCGATAATCTTTCTACGGTATAATCAATTTCTTCAGCAGTATTAAATTTACTGAACGAGAAACGGATATTGTTTCGGGAGGTATCTGCGCCGATAGCTTTCAACACATGTGATACCGAACCGGTTGAGCAGGCACTGCCGCCGGACACGGAGATGTTATGCTGATCGAGGTAAGTAAGCAAATCTCCGGTTGCATAACTAACGGGCAGGCTTGCATTTAGCACGGTGTACAGGCTCTTATCGGCAATGGCCGAGTTACCGTTAAACTGCACATCTCCTATTTGCTCCTGCAATTTAGCTATCATCCTGTTTTTTAAGCTTTGGATATAAACCCGGTGCCCGTCGATATCGCTATAGGCTACTTCCAGCGCCTTTGCCAGGCCAATGATGCCGTGGATGTTTTCGGTACCAGCGCGTAGTTTTCGTTCCTGCGCCCCGCCGTGCAATAATTGTGATAACTGTACGCCATCGCGGCAGTATAAAAAGCCCACGCCTTTTGGCCCATGAAATTTATGTGCAGATGCTGCTATAAAATGTGTTTTTAGTTTCGACAGATCGTGCCGGTAATGGCCCATGGTCTGTACGGTGTCTGAGTGGAAAAGTGCGCCCCTGCTTTTACAGATCTCGCCTATCAGTTCAATGTTATTCAGGTTGCCTATTTCGTTATTGGCATGCATTACCGATACCAGCGATTGTTTGTTATCCCTCAAAAGATCATCCAGGTGGTTAATATCCAGGTTGCCGCGGTTATCGGTATTAATAAAACTTAATTTTATTTCGCCGTTGTTTTTTAAAACTTCGAGTGTGTGTAGCACGGCGTGATGCTCAAAAGGTGTAGTGATCACATGTTTTATTTGATGAGAACGTACGCTCGATAGTATAGCCGTGTTATCTGCCTCTGTCCCTCCGCTGGTAAATACAATTTCGTTTGGCGATGCGTTCAGCAGATCGGCTATGGTAGCGCGCGCGCCGTCTATGGCAACCTTTGCCTCGCGCCCATGTGCATGGTGCGATGATGGGTTACCGTAAAATTCTAATAAGTAAGGAGTTATTGCTTTAAAAACTTCGTTATCCAATTGGGTGGTGGCGGCGTTGTCCAGGTAAATTCTCATTGTCTTTATTTTTTTAATGTTACAATTTGCTTTAGTAACTTATCTCAAAAAACAGAAGACATAACGGACAAAGCTATCGAAGCTTTTAATTTATAGTCATCTTATCTTTCCCCAATTAAATGGAGCAGGAATTAGCACCTTTTACAAGCTTTAAAAAGCCGGTACAGGTTGCTAAGACGTCGTAGGGCCTTTCCCTCTGTCTTTCTGGATAAGTTATAAAAGAACTAAATGATGATGCAAATATATTATTAATTCTATTAATCCTATAGATTTTATATAATTAATTGTAAAATTAAGTTTTATAAGAGTTGTTTACTCAGTTTTTCAACCAGGCATTTCTTGGGGACCGCCCCGATCTGCTTGTCTACTATCTCGCCATTCTTAAAAAACAGCATGGCGGGAATGTTTCGGATACCGTACTTTTTTGAAGTTTCCGGGTTTTTCTCGGCATCTATTTTTGCTATGATGGCCACGTCTTTATAGTCGGCAAAAAGCTCTTCAATAACCGGGCTAACCATTTTACATGGGCCACACCAATCGGCCCAAAAATCCAACAGTACCGGTTTTTCAGCTTTAATCACCAGCTCATCAAAATTTGCATCAGTTATAGTTACAGACATATTTTTTAATTTAAAGCCAGATCCTCAACAGGTACATCCCAGTGCGCCAAAAGCAGTTCAAAACGGTGTTGTTCGGCCTTTTTATACGCTTCCTCATCGGGGAACAATTGTTTTTTAAACGGATCGGTTATACTGTAGTCGAACGCCAGGTGTTCATTTTTAAAGGTTAAGACCACTTTAAAATCCCACCGGCTATCTTCGCTGCTGTGTATTAAGGGCGCTTCCGCGCGGATACTTAATACATCGCCTTTCTCCAATAGCTTTTTTAAAAGCGGGTAATGGTTCTTTTTCCAAAGTGCAATAAATTCTTCGGCATGCCCCCATTTTACCCTATAATAGTTCTCTATCGTAAATGAGCCAATTGCCGTTTGCGCAAACAATTTATGCTCGGCCAAAGTAAAAAATGTAAAGATCATAGCGCTCGTGATTACTTTTTTCATACCCTATTTAATGGAGGTCAGAAGCGGATTTGAACCGCTGTAGAAGGTTTTGCAGACCCTTGCCTAACCGCTCGGCCATCTGACCATTTTGCTACTTCTTGCTGCTGACTTTAAGCTCGGATACTTCCTGCCTTATTTCCTGTGCCACTTTTTTTATTTGTTGTAAACTGTTTCTCAGCCTGGTGCCAGCCGCATGGTTATCATTGTTATAAAATTTATCCGCATCCTGCTCTGCATTGGCTATCAGACTTTTTAATTGTGCAAACTTTGCCATAAATAATTGTGTATAAGAGATTTTGTAAATAAAAGACAATTAAGGAAGGAAATTAATGAAGGCTGCGGCAGCGCCACAGAAATTTATTGGAAACGATAACGGATCAACCGCAACAACAGCAGAATGCTGCTTTGCTGTAAAGATTTAAAAATATAAAAAGGCTCCGTTTGCTCATTGTATATATTATCTATAGATTTTATAGAGATTCAAAAGTATAAATGTTCTCTCTAAAATCAAAATAATTTATTTATTATTTTAGTATGTTTTAGATAGATAAGGGGTACGCTTCAATTCGTTAAACAACTTCCTGCATTTCTCCAGGCCTGCAGGAGCGTTCTGTTTAAAAAACCAAAATTGTTCCAGATCCCCTTCATTCATTGTCATTTGGGTAACACCCTGCGATTTATGTTCGGCTATGTCCCAGTTGGCAATAACCTTATAATTAACCCGGTTATGGTAGCTAAAGCTTTCTGTTCTGTCGATGCCAAAAGAGGCTGTATCTGTAAGCACCTGCGTTTGGGCATAGTCGCCCAGCTGCGTAAATTTAAACTGCGGCGCTGTTTTATTAGTTAATAAAGCACCTAATATAACCGGCCTTTCTGTAAGGGGTAAGTCGCGCAGTACGTCTAAAGCAAGTAATGCCGCCGCTTTATGCTGGCCGTGGGTTTGCGGCTCGGGTAACATACAAAACACAAAATCATACTGTTGAGTAGTCAATATTTTCCTTAATTTTTTTCGTACGGCTGCTACCTTCCAACAGCTATCCATGGGCTGTTTTTCATTTAGTGTATATTTAGTATCACCCTGATCGGCAAAGTAATAGTTAGATACGCCTAAAATGTGTCCCGCCTTCATTAGCTCCTGCTTACGTATGCGTGGCAGGCTTTGCCTGCCGGTTTTTTCATCGGTAAGTGCGCTACCATAATAGTTCTCTGCAAGGGTAGCATATTTATACCCGGCCTCGCCGTTGGTGATCACAAACAGATCTACCTGCCCATGTTGCTCGTTGGCAATTTTGTACAGCGTAACAGAAATAGTGGTTTCATCATCCGGATGAGCGATAACTACCAGTACCCGTGGCCCCTTAAAATTAGTTTGTGCAATAGCCAACTCGCAGCTAAAAAGTAAAAACAGGAACAGAAAAAACCTCATATGCAGTACTCAAGATATATTAATAAAAAAGAAAGAGCTCCTGATGGGCAGGAACTCTTTACAACCAATTATAAACCTAAATGAAGAGAAGACTATATAAGAACAATTTGAAAAACTAAAAAATCACTTAACTAAGTTTTAAAATCGTTGCGATGCAAACATAAAAATAATCTACTATTTCTATAGGATTTATAGAATTAATTCTACTTTTGCTTTGTGATAAGTATTTAGGTCTTATTTTTTGTTGAGTTGATCTACAGAACCCTTGTTCGCAGGGGTTCTTTTAAAAATCTATATTATGAAAATGTACTTGTTCTGTTGTTGTTAAATCTCCCCTCCCCCGTCGTTCGACCGTATTCAATTATTGTTTTATTTCATTTTAATATCATGGGTATTTATTTAGACAATGCTTCGTCTACCCCAATTCATCCAGACGTTTTTAGCGCTATGGCGCCTTATTTAACAGAACATTTTGGCAACGCCAGCGCAAACCACAGCTATGGCCGAAAAGCAAAGGAAGCTATCGAAAATAGCCGGGATACTATTGCAGCATTACTAAAAGTGCCTGCAGATACCGTCGTTTTTACATCAAACGGCACTGAAGCAAACAACATGGCGTTGACCACCGCGATAGCCTGGCAAGGTATCGATCACATCATCACTACGCCTTTTGAGCACGCCGCCATTCTGCAAACGCTTGGCGTGCTTCAAAAGAAACATAACGCGAGAATAAGTTTTTTGAAGACCGACCGGATAGGCCGGCCTGACCTTAACCATCTGGAATACCTGTTACGAACCAATACGCGTAATTTGATATCGGTAAGGCACGCTAATAACATTACCGGCCTGGTAACCCCGATAGCAGACATTGCCGAACTCGGGCACAAATACAGCGCTACGGTTCATTCAGATACGGTCCAAACCATCGGCAGCTATGCTCTTTATCCCGAAAGGTTAAAACTTGATTTTGCATCTGCATCGGCAAATAAATTCCATGGGCCATTGGGTGCAGGGTTTTTAGTTAACCGTAGCGGCAAACGGATTAACAAACTCATTTATGGCAACAGCCCGGAACAACAAGCAGGTACCGAAAACGTGCCTGCTATTGTTGGCCTTGCAAAAGCCCTGGAAATTGCCTATTGGGATATAGAGAACACCCATCGCTACATCAACAGCTTAAAAATTACACTGATCGCTAAACTACATGAATTGGTTCCGGGCGTGCGGATAAACGGAGGAAAACCGGAAGAAAGCCTGCCGGGAATTTTAAGCGTTAGTTTTCCGCATTGGGGCGGGCGGCCTTTGAGCGACTATCTCGATGATCTTGATATTACCGTTTCGGGCGGTTCCGACTATACTGCACAATCTATCCCTGTTTTTAAAGCGCTGGGAATACCAACAGGCATGGAAACCATCCGGTTCTCGTTCAGCTATAAAAACACAGTAACGGAGATTGACGAAATGGTGGCAGGTATAGCAACCGTACTAAAACAAGCGGCAGCTTAAACCGATAATGGTGGAGTGGCCGAGTGGTTAGGCGGAGGTCTGCAAAACCTCAAACGACGGTTCGAATCCGTCCTCACACCTCAAAATATGAAAGCAATTGTAGTAACCGAATTTGGAGATAGTTTTGATTTTAAACTGGCTAATTTTCAGGCCCCAAGTATTATTCAGCTCATTTTAACAGATAAGGCAAGTAAATGATGGCGGCGCACACCGCCGCTACAATACATATAATAAGCACTGCCCCGGAGGCCAGATCCTTTACCTGGCCAATCAAAGGGTCCTGTTCTCTGGTAACCTGGTCTGCTAACTTTTCTATAGCGGTATTGAAGATCTCTGCCATCCATGCCAGGCCAATCAGTATCAATGTGATCAGCCATTCGGTTTGAGTAACTTTCAACAAACTATTTACAATAACAACGGTAATAGCCGCGACGAGATGAAAGATCATGTTGTTTTCATATCGAAATGCCAGCCATATTCCATTTATAGAATACTGATAACTGGTTAGGTGTTTCTTAATTTTGTTCATGCTGGTTTCGGTGTGATGGATGTCTATTTAAAAACATGTGAGAGGTAGACAATAGCGTAAGTGCCTACACAAATTACCGTTTTTAAATTTAGCGAAGCTAAAATATTCTGCTTAGGGGCCTTATTCCTAAAAGCGTAATTTCCGATCCCCCAAAACACAATAGAAATACCTATGTCCTTAAGATCAAACCGCCCGTTTGTAATATGGAGAAGTTGGAGTATCTCCAAACCAACAGAAAAAACGAGCGGAATAAACACACAATATATTCGCCGGTTCCTCAGCTTAATGTAATACGGTTTTGAGGTGAGCGTTATGCAAAACACCCATAACCCCTCGGGTAAGGAATAAACAACTATATCATTTATAGGGATAAAGTGAACCATATTTGCCTTCCATGCAGCGTAGGTATCAAAAGATATAATACTGATGAGCATCTCATTAACCACTGTTTTTTCTGTGCGGTAAAACAAGTAGATAAACAGGCTTATGAGCAGCGATACAGCGATATACAGGTACTCTTTTTTCACTTCTTTTGATAAATTAAAAGCTTGAAATACGATGCGAAGCCAAAATGAACTTCCTTTAAAAGCCGGAATTTTTTAATCGTGGGGATATCATGGACATGAAAAACAGATTTAAAGTGAAGGAATTTGGAGATGGGTTTAAACGCATGATCGATAAACCTCAGCCAGTTATCGGGGGTGAAATGATTAAGAATAAAAACCTGCCCCTGCGGTTTTAACACTCTTAGTACTTCCGCCATTAGTTGCCCGGGATCATCTACCACAGCAATAACACGCGAGATCACAACAGAATCAAACTGCCCATCATCAAATAACAGTGCCTTTCCGTCCATTTTTAAAAGGCGGATGTTTCCAACGATCTGCTTGCGGGCAAGTTCAAGCATTGCCCCCGATGTATCGATACCTGTAATGCAGTGTTTTTTGTAAAATTTAAAATGAGATCCGTTACCAACCCCTATCTCCAGCAAATTTCCTTCGGGTAAATCATTGGTCTCTTTAAACAGTACTTTCTTTTGCGCCCGCAGAAAAACATCAGCCAGCGGGTAAAAAATGGAGAATGTGTTATAAAAAGATTCGGTTTGTTTACTCATTTTAAATATTCGCTTCGTAAGCCTAGCAAGCTTTGCGACACAAAAATATATTTTTACTTTGAATTTAAAAGTACTTTTTATTTATTATTAAAAAAGTATTCCTGCACGGGAATGCAGCGCTAAATAATTGCAGCTATTGCATGATCATTACCGATAAAAATGGAAATGACAATTAAATTATATAATATCTACCAATTTAGTAGAACTAATTATATATTTGCATCGTAATCGTTCTTAATAATTATCAAGAAAGACTGAGGGAAAGGCCCGATGATGTCTTAGCAACCTGTACGCCATAGGTATAAAGGTGCTAATTCCTATCTGTAGCAATACAGAAAAGATAATGTTCGCAATTATTTGCAATGCCTGTAAAGGTTTTTCATTAGCTCATCAGTTCCTCCCCTACTTTCAGATAGTTGTACAGATCGTTTACCGCATCATCAAATATCTAATGTTATATGAAAACAAACACTACTACCGCTAACCCGAGACCCTGCATCTACACCCGGCCTTTAACTACCAACTATTCTGTCCCTTGCCGCATGTCTTCGATGTGTTGTTGCTGTTAATCTTTCAGCAATTTTGCCGGCGTAAGCAGTTCTGCTAAGCCTGGTTAAACATTACCCTTTCATTCTTTACAATTCAAAAAGCTCGCTGGTTTGTGCCTTTGTACATGCCATAGCCAGAGCTGCATGCATTCGTATTGACTTTTTTTGACCCATACAGTAAACAAATCATGTTTAAAACTTACAAATCATTACTGGCAATTATATTGCTATTCTTAACCCTGCAGCAGGCAAATGCACAGTCTGTAAAAGTAAGCGGTGTGGTAACCGCTAAGTCCGACGGGCAACCGCTTCCCGGTGTTAGCATCGGCGTAAAGGGCTCTGCCAACGGTACCCAAACCGATGTGCTGGGAAAATTCACCATCAACGCAAACGCAAATGATGTGCTGCGGATATCATATCTTGGCTTTGCTACGCTGGAAGTCCCGGTTACGACCAATGGTGAACCACTAAATATCATCTTACAAGACGCTCCTAATTCGTTAAACGAGGTGGTGGTTACCGCGCTTAACATATCAAAAGATAAAAAGTCATTAGGTTACGCCGTACAGGGGCTTAAAGCAAAGGATATATCCGAAGCTAAAGAAAGCAACCTCATCAACGCCTTATCCGGCAAAATAGCTGGTGTACAGGTTACCGGCAGTCAGGGCGATATGGGTTCATCCCGTATAGTTATCCGCGGCGAAACATCGGTATCGGGCAATAATCAGCCGCTATTTGTGGTGGATGGTGTTATTGTAGATAACTCCCAATTTCAGGGTACTAACGGCTCCAGAGATTTCCAAAATGCTATCTCGGATCTAAATTCGGAAGACATCGAATCCATCAGTGTATTAAAGGGCCCTAATGCGGCGGCTCTTTATGGTTATCGTGCTGCTGGTGGTGTTATCCTCATTAAAACCAAAACCGGCAAAGGCGCTAAAGGCCTGGGTATTACTATCAACTCCAACACTTCATTTGCCACCCTCAAGGTATTCCCCGATTATCAGAATGAATTCGGGCAGGGCGCAAACGGTAAATTCAGCTACGTGAACGGTGCCGGTGCCGGTGTAAACGACGGTGTTGACGAAAGCTGGGGACCGGCTTTGAATGGGCAGCTTATTCCGCAGTTCTTTTCGAACGGGCAGCCTGCACCTTTTGTAGCACACCCCAATAACGTACGCGACTTTTTCAAAACGGGCGTTACGTTAAACAATGGCGTTGCTTTGGCGGGAAGCAGCGATAAGTTTGATTACCGATTATCTTATAACAACCTGCACCAAACCGGCGTAGTGCCAAATTCATCGCAGGGCAGAAACTCTTTCCTGTTGAATACCACCTTCCGCCCTACGCCTAAATTAACTATTACTACTATTGCCAATTATATTAAAGATGATGCAGATAATTTGCCGGGCGCTTACGGCAGGCGCGCCACCAGTACCATGCTGCAATTTACCTGGTTTGGCAGGCAGGTAGATATTAACCAGCTTAAAAACTATCGCGATGCCAATGGCAATACATTTAACTGGAATAATAGCTATTATAGCAACCCTTATTTCATCGCTTATGAAAATACCGTTGGCCAACATAAGAACCGCATTATTGGTAGTGTAGAATTAAATTATAAGATCATTGACGGCCTATCTGCCAACTTCCGTACGGGTACCGATTATTATAATGACAGGCGCAAGATCAAAGTAGCTTACGGCACCAACGGCACACCTTTTGGCTCGTATGAAGAAGATGCCTACACCGTAAATGAAACTAATACCGAGGCTCGATTACAATATACTAAAAAGCTGAACAAAGATTTCTCGCTTGATGTATTTGGTGGGGGTAACATCAGCACCATACTGAATGAACAAAACGACCAGATAGCGCCGAAACTGGCGGTAGCGGGTTTGTATACGCTGAGCAATTCGCGCGACCCACTGGTATCATCCAATTATTACGGCAAACTAAAAACCTATAGCTACTTCGCATCGGCTCAACTTGGTTTCAGGAACTACGCATTCCTGAATTTAACGGGCCGTAACGATTGGTCATCTACCTTACCGGCAGCTAATCTATCGTACTTCTATCCATCAGTAAACGGAAGCCTGGTGCTTTCTGAGGCGCTCGACTTGAAGAGTGACGTATTAAGTTATTTGAAACTACGCGGCGGCTGGTCAAAAGTGGGTAAAGCAACTACGCCATATCAACTCAATAATACCTACAACTTTACAGCGCCATTCGGTACAAACCCGCAGCAGAGCGCGGCAAGCATCAGCTTAAACCCAGATCTGAAGCCTGAAACCACAACCTCCGGTGAGGCTGGTATCGAAGCAGGTTTCTTAAATGACAGGATCAGACTGGACCTGAGTGTTTACAACACCAACAGTGTTAACCAGATCCTGAATGTGGATGTAAGCCAAACTACCGGCTACAGCCAAAAGCTGATCAACGGTGGCCGCATTAACAACAAAGGGCTCGAGGTACAATTGGGTTTAACACCTGTTAAATCGAAAGACTTTACCTGGGATGTAACGGTTAACTACTCGCGTAATAAAAGCAAAGTAATTTCTCTTGATAATGAAGGCAAACTACAAAGTTATATACTGGGCACCAACCGCACTGTGCAGGTATTAGCAGCTGTTGGTCAGCCTTATGGTACTTTATTTGGCACTTCGTACACCCGCGATGCAGCGGGCCAAATTATTATTGGTGCCAATGGTACTCCGGTGGTTAATAACACCAAAAAGTACCTGGGTAAATATACGCCGGACTGGCTTGGAAGCATCAACAACAGCTTCACCTACAAAGGCATTAACCTGAGTTTCCTGGTTGACGCACGCATTGGCGGTTCAATTTATTCTAACACCAACCGTACAGGTACTTATACAGGCGTATTAGCCTCTACCCTTCCCGGGCGAGGAGCAGCTAACGGCGGTTTAACTTATTATTATCCGCAGAATAAAACGACAAATCCGGCTCTACAAATAAACACAGGCGCAAGCGCACCGGCCGGTGAAACTGTTTATGATGACGGCCTGATTTTTAAAGGCGTAAAAGCAGATGGCACACCTAATACCACCATTGTGCCTGCACAATCTTACTACAAAGGCTTTACTAACGTCGACGAGGCTTTTGTTTACAGCGCTTCTTACGTAAAACTGCGCGAAGTTAAAATAGGTTACACTTTCCCGTCGCAATGGGTTAAAGGCATCGGGCTGCAATCGGCTACGTTATCGTTAGTGGGCCGTAACCTGTGGATCATCCATAAAAATGTACCCAATATCGACCCGGAGACCGCCTTTAATACCGGCAACGGCCAGGGTCTGGAAGATCTTACCCTGCCAACCGTACGCAACATTGGCTTTAATGTTAACCTTAAATTCTAACGATCATGAAACTTAAATATACAACCATACTATTATCAGGAACCCTATTGCTATCGGCAAGCTCCTGCAAAAAAGATCTGGAAAAGATCAATACAAACCCCAATGCTTCGCAAATTGCACAGCCAGATTATTTGCTGACTGCAGCAACCAAAGCCACTGCCGATACCTACTGGGGAACAGCCAATAACATGGATGCCAGCCTGCTGTTTGTACAGCATTGGGCAAAAATTCAATACACCGACCCTGACAGGTATATTTACACCAATACCGCCTTCCAGGATCTGTGGAGTGTTGGCTATGCTAAAAGCATTGTAAACCTTAACCAGGTAATTAAACTTGCCGATGCACAGGCTAATCCAAATTATAAAGGGGTTGCGCTGGTGCTGCGTTCCTGGGTATTTACATTGCTGACCGATAACTATGGCGATATCCCGTATACCCAGGCTGCTAACATCAGCGAAAACTTAACACCGGCTTACGATAAACAAAAAGACGTTTATTTTGCATTGCTGGAAGATTTGAAAACGGCACAAGCAGCGTTAAATCCTTCGGGCACGCCCATAGCCGGTGATGTGATCTACAGTAACAAAATAGCGTTATGGAAAAAGTTTGCAAACTCTTTACGATTGCGTATCGCTTTAAGGATAGCAGACCGTGAACCCGAAAAAGCAAAGCAGGTATTGGCAGATATACAGGCAGAAGGCAGCGGCTATATCAGTGCTAATAGCGAAACTGCCCAATTGGTTTACCTGGCCTCGCCAAATCAAAACCCGATAAGCAACTTGTTTGATACCCGCGACGACTACCGGATTAGCAAAACAATTGTTGACAAGCTGTTTGCCTTAAACGACCCGCGCCTGCCGGTTTACGCCAGCAAAACCCAGGATGCAACGCCAAATACTTATGTTGGCATACCCAACGGTTTACTGGTTGGCGATGCCAGCAATTTAGGTTTCACCAAAACATCTAAGCCTGGAACTTACTTTTTGGCCCCAAACGCACCTGCAGTGATCATCAGCTATGCCGAGGTGCTGTTTGACCGCGCAGAAGCCGCAGCGCGTGGTTTCACAACCGAAAACGCTGCCGACCTGTACAGCCAAGCTGTCACTGCATCGCTAAAACAGTATGGTATTGCAGACGCCGCCATAGCCACTTATACAGCGCAGCCATCGGTACAATACGATGCTGCAAATTATAAAAAATCAATAGGCGAACAAAAATGGCTTGCCTTATTTGGCCAGGGTTTGGAGGCATTTGCCGAATGGCGCAGATTGGATTATCCGCAGCTACAACCATCCGTGGCCGGCACGCTCGGCGGAAAACTGCCCTCAAGGTTCCTTTACCCGGGTACCGAGCAATCTTTAAACGGAACAAGCTATAAAGCTGCCGTAGCCAACCAGGGTGCAGATGCGCTGACTACCAAACTTTGGTTTGATGTGAATTAATAAACCAATGTCATAACGCTTATCACTCATTAACGTCATCATTGTCCATAAAAAAACGGCCCCAAAAAGGAGCCGTTTTTTCATGAATAGATATTAGGGCGAGAATTTAAGCGCCTTTTTTAACTAACGCATACTCTATCTTCGGATAACCGCGCGTACCGCCATCTGCGGTAGTAAAGCTTACAAACTTGAGTTTGTACACATTGCCCGCAGCATCTTTAACTACATAAAAACGATCTGTTTTTACGCCCACGGTGCCGGTAGTTGCACGCCAGCCAGAACCAATGGTGTTACGGCTTGGGCTAAAAGTAACCGCGCCAATGTTGGCTTCTGCAAATGCATCATAAGTAAATGCAGTGGTTAATACCTCCGCAACCTGTGTGCCGCCTAAGTAATTGGTAAATACCAGGTCGGAGAAAGCATAAGGGGTGGTACCTGTATAATAAATGCTGTAACCCCAGGTGAAATCCCAACGGTCTTTGGCAGGTTCAACGTTAACAGATGTGCCGCTATCGAAATTGATAAAGCTGTAATTATGCGTTGGATCTTTTGCAATGGTGATGGTTTTGAAAGTGGTTTCGTTAAGCTTGGCATATTGCAGGGTGTAACCTGTCGCGTTGCGCAATACGCGGATCTTTTCGAGGTCGGCGGCGGCAGCTGTTGTGCCCGAGCCACCTATGCGGTTAATCACGTATACCTTATTGTCGCCATCTGTTGCAGATACCGCAGGGATGGCAGTTTTTGTCAGATCGCCGTTTACATCGTCATAAATATTGAAGGTACCTAAGCCAAAACCCAGTTGAAGATCGGTAATAGTGATATCGCTTGCAGATACCGCGTTGATATCGGTTTTATTAACAGCTACTACCGATGCAGCAGTTGTGTTGTTCAAGATCACCCTGAAATCGGTGCCGCTGTAAAAGCCGAGGTCCCAACTGTTGCGTTTTACTGATGTTTGATAATTGGCGCTCAGGTCTACATAAACCGAGTTAACAGCGGCCGAACCGCCTTCGCCACCCTCCAATGTTAAAGCCGAACCGGTTGACGTGATAGATGAAAAGCTCAGTACCAGTTTACTTGTGCTGCCAATTACTACCGGAGAGCCGGCAGATTTAACGTTAAACGTAACCGACTCGTTCCCCAGAAGAAAAATGCCTGCTGTTTTTACCAGTTTAATGGTTGTTGAGCTGCTACCAGCCGGGATGGTTGCGTTGATAGTATTAGCTGAAGCGGCTGGTACGGTGGTAAATTCTGTACCGTAAGTAACACCTGTTGATTGCAGATCGATAACTACGGGGATGGCAACATCGGTAGCGCGGCCAAGGCTTAGCACAATCTCTATAGAGGCATCGGCTGCAGAGAGGCCCTGTGTAGCTGCTGAAAAACTCAGTTCATTATCTGGCAAAGCAGGATCGTTTTTTTTACAGGCCGTAGTTATCAGCACAAAGGCTAACAGGAAATAGGATAATTTTTTCATAAAATGTATTAGTTAATTTGTGTAATTATTGTGTGTATGAATTAGTATTTACTGTATTGAAAGGTTAAACCCAAAAAGAATGAGCGCCCGTAACCGATGGGCACC
The DNA here is from genome assembly GCF_014773265.1 of Mucilaginibacter pankratovii. Lineage (GTDB taxonomy): Bacteria > Bacteroidota > Bacteroidia > Sphingobacteriales > Sphingobacteriaceae > Mucilaginibacter > Mucilaginibacter pankratovii. The sequence continues at coordinate 186,072 of NZ_JACWMY010000010.1, forward strand.
GGGCCACCGGTACTGTGCGCGCCGCCCAGATCGGCCGAGGTGTTATTTACATTGGTTACGTTGAACAGGTTTTTCACGCCGCCCGCAAGGCTGATCCGCGTATTGATGAACTTGTTGATGGTAAGATCTGCGGTGTGGAATGCCGCGCGTTCTGCCCTGTGTATGCTCGTTACACCGCTAACTGTGCGCAATTCATAAGCGGGTAATTTGCCGTTGTATTTGTAAAATAAGCTCAGATCTGTTTTGATCCCCCCGATGTGGTAAAGCAGGGTGCTGTTAACTTCGGGGTACCAGGTAAAGCCGGGCAGCGTATTATCGCTTTCCTGCAGGCGGTTGTATACGCCGGTGTAGGAGAAGCCAAGTTTAGCCTGAAGATTTTTGTAATTGATGGTGTTATCGAAGGTGCCACCCGTAGTTTTGTAGTTATCGATATTGATATAAGTCATCACCGATGGATCGGCAGGATCATAGCCTGTGGTGATGAGGTTGTGAAACTGGTTATAAAAACCACCCGCCGATGACCGGATGTTTACCGCGCCCACATGGTAAGAACGCCATGCCAGCGAGCCATTAAAGCTGTTGGAGTATTCGGCTTTCAGGTTTTCGTTACCACGGATGGAGTGACTGGCATCAAAAAAGTTAAAGTACAATTCGCGCAGGGCGGGCGAGCGGAAACCACGGGCATAAGCCAGGCGCAGATCCAGATCGCCGGAGAGTTTAATTTTTGTGTTTAAGGATGGAATAACCGGCGGCGCATCATAAACTGAATTTTTGCTGAACCTGGCTCCCGGGCGAACGCTGATGGCCGGAGTTAACAAGATCTCCGAAGAAAGGAAAAAGGCATAATCATTTATAACGGGGCTGCCTTTTATCCGCGCACCAGTGCTGCCCGTCAGGTTTATCTCAGTACCTGGTTGTATTGAGATATTATCGGTAAGCTTGTACTGCACCGTACCGCGAAAGAACTTGGCATCAAAGGCTGCTTTATCCTGTTCGCCAACACCCAAGGTGAGCCTGCGGTCGCCTGTAAGTACATCCAGGCTGGTGGTTTGGGTGCGGCGGCTGTAATCGGTATAAGAAGCAGCGCCGTTAAAGCTCAGCCTGTCGTTTAATTGCCACTCCGCCTGCAATTGATGCATCCAGCGATTCGTTAAAAAATGCTGGTCTATCTGTATATTGGTTGATGGGTTTGGCGTACCATCGTTCCGCAGCGTTTCATCCTCGCCATCAAAACGGTACCAAAGGTGCAATTTATTGCTGCGGTAGCCTGCTATCCCGCTCCCCAGTAATTGATCTTTAGGCATCCAGCCCAGCTTTGCCCCGTCAAAATTATTGCGGGTAACATTGCCCGATAGTTGCCAGCCGCTGTGTTCCCAGTTTACTCCTAAATTTTCCTGGTGGGTACCGCTTCCGTCAAATCCTTTATATTTTTTTCCTGCTGTTTCTTCCTGTATCCGGCCAAATACCCGCAGGTTCTCGCCACCGGTGCCACGTTTGGTAATCAGGTTTATTACACCGCCCAGCGCATCGCTGCCATAATTTACCGACATGGGGCCTTCTACTATCTCTACGTGATCAACCGTGTTAATATCTATCTGGTTAAGGCTTTCGCGTGTGTCGCCCCTATCCAGTAGTGGGACACCATCCAGCAAAATTTTCACCCGTTGGCCCGATACCCCCATCAGCGATATATCTGAGGTGCCCAGCGTAAGATCGTTTGTAAAGCGGATGCCCAGTTGATCGGTAAGGATATCCTGTACTTTGGATGGATTGCGTAAGCGGATCTGCTCGCTGGTGATGGTACGCACCATATAAACCGAGTTTTTTAAGGACTGCGGCGCATACTGGCCGGTAACCACCACATCTTTTAGTTGCAGAGCGGTAATCGTTAATACCACTTCGGGCTGTGTGGATGTTTTGCCCGCTTCTATAGTTACATTAAATGCTGTTGTAGCTGCCCCCAAAGCCTTAAGCTGCAGCACGTAGCTACCCGCCTTCACGTTAATAATGTATTTGCCGTTGGCCTGGGTACTTGCCCCATACGGCGAATTAAGCAACAGCACGGCCACCCCTGCTGCGGGTTTACCATCGCTTGTTTTTACATCGCCCTGCAACGTGCCATAATTCGTTTGAGCATGTATGATTTTTTGGAAGACGAATAAGAAACAAAAAAGAATCGTAAAGTATTTTATCATTATTTAGACTAATTAAAAATAATGTCGCAAATTTGGATGATTTTTAGTTCTGCTGTTAACGCGAACGGGATTATTTTCAACGCTAAACGGATTACCTGCATGCTCACAATTACGCATCCTCCTTCTTCTGAGTCCCTGTTTAGGGCTAATGTTTTTGCTTTAGAAGGGAGTAATCATCCTTTTATCTGGCTGACTGATAATTCGTTTTTCGGGTTTACTGCAAATATCCGGGTGTTCCAGGTGGCGGGGATATCTGCATTCGCTACAGAACTTAAATTTCCGGAAACCACACCATTAATGATCCGTTTAGATGAGCCCGTATTAACGATGTGCTACACGCTTGCAGGACATTTCAGCATGACAGACAGTTCTGGCGAAGGTCTCGATTTGCAAGAACAGGGGCATTTTATTTTGCCTGCACAGGGTAATAAGGAGGTTGTTTTAGCCGTAAAAGGCAATGCAAGGCTTTTTGTGGTTTGCTTTTATGGCGATGTATTGTCGAAATTGTTATCAGAGGAGGAAACTATGCTCCTAAAAAGCAAGATGTCCGTTAATAACTGGCTGATCGGTAGGCCGGTAACCTTGCCAATGGCCGAAATTATTGGCGCGGTTTTGCATTGTGCCGATAACAATTGCCTGCACCAGATCTACCTGACTGCCAAAATGCTCGAACTATTATTTATTAGCATGGAGCAGTTAAAACAGGCAGTCTCGCCTCGTCGCCCCCCTTTAATAAAGGCAAACGACCTGGAAAAACTTGAATTGGCTAAGCAAATCATCAAAAACAACCTAAGGCAACCCTACTCGGTAATAGACCTCGCGCACAAGGTGGGCCTGAACGATTTTAAGTTAAAAAAAGGGTTTAGAGACGCGTTTGGCACAACCGTATTTGGCTATTTGTTTACCCTGCGTATGGAGAAAGCGATGGCCATGCTCTCTTCGGGCAATCACAAAGTTAGCGAGGTAGCCCATGAGGTTGGTTACAAGAATGCGCATCATTTCAGCGTTGCTTTTAAGAAACAGTTTGGATACCTGCCCAGCAAAATATTTATTGCGCAGGCCAGCTTAATTTATCTGCTAACTATTTGGGCGACCTGATAAAAAAAGAAACAGGAAAATCGCCCAATGAATACAGGATGCTGAATGGAGCTTAATATTCCAATACGATACATGCAAATACTCGTAATGACCCCGAACTCCGGGTTTTGTTAGTATTTTTCTTCTGAGTTATTATCAAAAAAATGATAGATATTTAATGTTAGATTGCAACTAATAATTATATTTGTTTACCAATTATAGCCGAATAAGAGAAGTTAAATCATTAAACTTCTAAGGTTATGAATCCCCCTTCAAAAAACAAATCGCCGGATAAACCATGTGTTTGCGGCACAACCAACTGGTACCGGACACCGAGACCACAAATAGTTAAGATATTGCTTGGCTGGCTTCCGCTGAAATACTATAAATGTTATATGTGTGACCGAAAAAAATGGGCATTGGGCTAATAAGTGCCTTGCTTCATAATTACTTCCTCGCGGTGTAATACCGTTAACAGCACCGATTACTGGTTCCGTTATTTTTACAACGCGCTGCGGCTTTACTAACCGGTTAGGATGTGGCAATTTCCCAACACCCTAACTGGTAAAAATCAATATTTATAAACTCATTTTACTTTATTCAACGATAGATAAATACTGGCCAGCATTTGTTTGCGGGTAATAGCACCCTGCGAGATTGTTTTTTTTAACCCTGAGAGTTTATTCCATAACAATACCTGCTGTTTATCAACCGGTGCATCCAAACGCGCCTCCCATCCGGGTAAATAGCCTTTTAAACCCATAAACTGCACCATCTTAAAATCGGCAGATGAAGGGTTGATATCCTTATAATATATCAACGTTGCTTTTTGATCTATTAGCTTGTTCTGTAGTTGTTCGGTATTTACGTCGCTTATACGGCTGCGCCCGTCGATGGCTAATGATGCAGTTATACCTGCTGCCTGGCCAAGTGCCATCCAGCAAGGCTCCATACGGATGGTAGAAAAACCTATGTGGCTGCCAGATACCGGAACAGGCAGTATTAAATTACTTACCTGGCGCGGAACCATTACACCCAATGGTACTGTATAAACTGATGTCGGGTAACTAATAAAGCCGTCGAGATGGATTTTACCCGGTTCGCGTTTTCTCACGGCATGCGAATCGAGCGCATAGTGGCTTGCGGTTACACTTGAGGGATGCACAGGCGGCCTTTTACCGGGCGATACGGCTGTAGCATCCTTTGCAGTAAAAAAACAAGTCGCTTCAAAGCGGCGGCCTTCCCTGATATAAACCTGGCGCGGAAAATTGCCATTATCGCTGTACTCATCTTTAGCCAGGCCCCATTCCCTTGTAGCTTTACGAAAGCTCTCCGGCAATTCTTTATCATTTTGTGCAAAGTAAATGAGGCCAATTGTGTATGATTTCAAGCGTTCGGCAAACGCATCCCTCCAATTCCAGTCTGAAGTTGGCCATGGCCAGTTTTCTTCCGGAAGATCGGTAGATATAAAAGCCATATGCTGGTTGTTACCGTCGGTTTTATGGTTGGGAAGTTGCACCATGTTTGTAATTTTCCCTATCCCCCACCTATCGCCCGGAATTTTTGTAATACCGCCGGCGGCAAGTGTTTTACGGTTATCTTCCATCATTGCAGGAGTAACCTCCAGCATTTGCACGCCGGTGTGTTTACCCGTCCAAACATCCTCTATCATAGAAACATACTCCTGCCGGTTGTAATTCACGGGCTTTTCAACCGGTAAGCTATTGGATGGATCGTTGGTAAGGCAAATCCGGTAATTATAAGATTGTACCGCGTTATCGGCCTGGTTAGTAGTACCCGGCCCTTCGGCACCTTGCCAATATTTGTAAACACGGCCAGCGCCAGGCTCGTTAAATTCATCTTTGCCTTCGCGGCCCACCCTGAAGGGTATTTTTGCAGCCGCCCCCAAATCGCCTTCGTAGGTAGCATCTATAAAAACAGAACCTGCAAACTCCTCATTTTTTTTCGTCTCCCGATTCAATACGGTTATCCGGGCTATTTTGCCGCTTAACAGCTCTATGTTTTGAGGTTCGGCATCAAACTGGCGCATTTTCAGCACCGTGATCTTACTGCTGTCTTCCTTTAACATTGCTCCAAACACTTTCTCGGCAACAGATGGTTCAAAGTGATAACCCTCGCTACAATCCTTTACCTGATCAGATGCTGCGCCGTACTTGTCTATATAATACTTTTTTACGCGGGCAACAAATTCTGTAAACAAACCAGTGGTTGCACCACGTGTAGCAATATCGGTTGCCCCAAGCCCATTGGCAGGCAATCCACCCACATGAGCGGTTCGCTCCAGGATTACCGATGTTTTGCCAAGCCTTGCCGCCGCAATTGCTGCCATGATACCCGATGGTGTACCCCCTACAATTACCAGGTCGTATTTTGGGATGTGGGTGCCTGATGTACCCGGTTGTGCATTGGCTGCAAGTATAAACGCCATACACATAACCAATAGTAATTTTATTTTTGATTGAGTTTTGCGCATAATTTTTAAGTTTACAAGCTGGCTTTTTTTACAGGAATAAACAGAACCGCATCGGCGATGATCGCTCCATCGGCATTTTGATTAGAAACCTGTACATAAGCCTTATTGCCGCTTGCAAGATCATATTCCCCCAATGATACCCATTCGCCAGATGTCTGGCCCTGCACTTGTACGTCCGATTGGTTTATTATTTTTTCCGTCGTCTTTCGCCCGTCATAAACTGTGATGGTAGTCTTAACCGCAGCATTTTTAACTTTAGGAAAATAGGAATACACATGATATGTGCCATCTTTAATTACAGCAGGGATAAACCGAACGGAAGCAGCTGAAGATGCTTTGGAAGTATCTAACAAAAATGACGGCCCGTAACCGCCGCTTTTTTCCATTTTCCAGTTGCCGGTTACCTGTACATTTGCGCTGTCACCATTATCAACCAACAGCTCCGGTATGCTTCTATCTGCAAGCGGATCGGTCTTTAATAGGTTTTGTACCGCTGCCACATTTACACGCTGCACAGATATTTTTTTATCGATAGCCTGGCAAGCGGCTACGGCTGCAGACTGGGCAAGCACCATAAATACAGGTTCCATCCTGATGGAGCCATAAGCGATATGTGTAGCCGATAAACATACAGGTACAAATAAGTTATTGGCTTCCTTTTCCTTCGGGATTATTGCCCTGTAGGAAATTGGATAAGGCCCAAAACCACCAACTTCAACATTACCCTCGTTTTTAACCTGCCCATTTACTACCAGGCGGTCGCAATTATGCGAATCCATCGTATAAGCCGCCATTCCAACCCCATCGGTTGCTACTTCTTTTCCCTGGCAATAATGCTGAGTCATCACTAACTCGCCAATCATACGCCGCGCTTCGCGGATATAAAGCTGCGGTGTCCAGTTATGGCTGTCGGTAAATTCATCTTTCGGGTACCCCCATTTTTGCATTTCCTCCCGGATGTTCGATGGGATCCGCGGATCATTTCCAACAAAGTATAAAAGGCCTTTTGTGTAATCTTCATGTGCTTTCCAAATCACTGCCCTTTCGTTGTAGTCTGCATCCGGGTATTCCCAGTTCATCCCTATCATATCGGTAGAAAAACCGCCTTTATTATTGATGTCTGTTTTGCCGTTGGGCATTATACTCCAGATAAATACGTCGCTTAGCGCTTTCCAGGGCTTTTTCTCCTTCAGGCGTATCAACAGTTCATATTTCTTAGGATCGTAATTTTCGGGCCTGGTAATAGCAATGCGATTTTCCGGCACATTTGTTAGGGTGATACGGAAATTATAAGCCTGTACCTTTTTATCGCCTGCTCCGGTTGCTTGCAGCAGCTCGCCGCCAACGCCCCATAAATATCCGCTTTGGGGCTGTCCAGGCACCACATACGGGTCTATGCCTCCCGGGAATTGATGCCCTTCCATCAGTTCTACGCCGTTAATGGTTTCGTTATATTCACTGTTGGCTTCCCTCCCAACGCTATAAGCAACACCCGACATCGCCATCAAATCACCTTCGTAAGTGCAATCAATAAACACCTTGGCCCTTATTGAACTATGGTTAGCGGCAGCAGGCTGGGTAGTGTTTTCCACAACTATTTCCTGTAGTTTATTCCCGGCTTTATTCACTTTGACAATACGGTTATTATACATAACGCTAAAACCCGCCCGTTTTACGTAATCGTTAAATATGCCTTCTGCTACTTTGGGTTCAAACACCCACTGCTCAAATTTTTTATAATGATCGCCAATGCGGCGGTAAAAATCGCGGGCAAGGCCGGTAACTACATATTTGTTGCCAATATCGGTGTAGCCTAAACCGCCGGATGTCATCCCGCCTAAATGTTTACCGGGTTCTACCAGTACAACTGTTTTGCCCATTTTTTTTGCCGTATACGCCGCAATTACCCCAGCGGATGTACCGCCGTATATGCATATATCAACCTCTATTTTATGTTCATTTTGGGCCTGCACATCCGCGGCAATAAAAAAGCTTAGCGCTATCAGGAGCATGGCTATTGTTCTTTGATGTTTTTTCATCACTAATTATTTGTTATAGAAACAACATGAAATTTATTCGGGAAAAAGGCCCGCCGCTGTAAACAGCAGGCCTTTTAAACTATATTTTAAAACAACACCGCCCACTTAGTAGCCGGGGTTTTGTACCAGTTTTGGGTTGGTAACGATCTCGATATTAGGGATCGGCCAAAGATAATCGCGGTTGATATTAAACAACCGGGTTTCTATAACGCGCATATCTGCCCTGTTAGGTACGCTTGTATAATTGGCAATTCCGTTAGCATCTATAACAGGGGCACTGGCCAATAGCCCTTTAGGTATGCGGCCATAAAAAGGCCCGGCCATCACCTGTGCCGCTATTTTCCATCGCCTTATATCAAATAAACGCAGCCCCTCCATCGCAAATTCGTACATCCGCTCTTTGTGTACAACAGACCGTAGTTCGGCCTGCGATAAGCCTGATGGGATTGCCGGCATGTTTACGCCCGGCCTCTGCCTTACACTATTAATAGCCGCGTAAACGCTTGCATCTACTGTACCGCTTTCTATTTTAGCCTCCGCATAGGTCAGCAATACTTCCGCGTACCTTACCACGATAATGTTCATCTCTGAATTGGCCACATCTACCTTATCCGTCAGGTCCACATATTTGCGCCAGCAATATCCCGTAAACGTAGCAAAAGCGTTTAGAGCGTCCTGATTATCCACTCTTGTTGCCGGGCTGGTGTTATAATTCCAGCACTTCAGGCTGTCTTTATGGGTTTCAAATTGATAATTGAAATAAACCGAACCAGGTAAAGCCACTGTAAAGCCAAGCCTGGGGTCGCGATTTAAAAATGGTTTAGCGGGGTTATACAACGGCGACTGATCAATTGTTAATCCATCGGTACATTCGTATGAATCTACAAGTGATTGTGAAGGTACTTTGTTAGATGTGCCCTGCCCGTTCCTGGATAACAGGTTGCGGGGTACCGAGTGTGTTTTTTTGGCAGTTTTTAAATACTGCAGAGAAAAAATGATCTCTTTTGAATTTTGACCGTTATAAGTGAACAGATCGCTAAAACTGGTATGCAGGGCATAAGTATTTAAATCCATTACCGCTTTAGCGGCTGTTGCGGCAACATCCCATTTGCCATTAAACAACGCAGCACGGGCCTTTAAAGCAAGTGCCGCACCCTTGGTTGCGCGGCCTACATCAGCTGCCCCGTAAGTTACCGGCAGGTCTTTTGATGCTTCTTCTAGTTCGGCCAGCACAAAAGTTAATACCTCGTCCTTGGTATTTCTTGGCACTTGCGCCTCGTTCAGGGCAAGCACTTTGGTTACCAGCGGAACGCCGCCGTAAAGTTCTATAAGGTTTTGATAAGCGTAAGCTCTACCAAAGCGGGCTTCCGCAACAGATCGGGCAAAAATAGCCGGCGTAACTACACTTTTTACTTTCTCTGCATTATCCAATATAAAGTTGCAACGGGCAATAAGTTTGTAAAAAGAACTCCACAGGTTCAAACCATAGTCGCTATTACTATCCTGGTTCCCTCTGCCTATAGCCTGCAGGCCGCTTGTATTACGGTCCCAGTTAATATCAGTCACCGCGTCTATCGTCATATTATAGGGCATGCCATCGCTCGGAGTAATTGCCATTGAGCTGTATATACCATTCACTGCTAATATCAACTCGTCCTGGCTGGTAAAAAACGATTGATTTGAAGGTCCCGATAAGGGCACTTTGTCCAGGTAATCTTTTTTACAAGCAGTGCTTGCAAAAACAAGTATCGTGATCAATAAAAAATATTTTATATTCTTTTTCATCTTTAAAAAATTAAAAATTAGCGCTTAAACCAAAACTGTAAACTTTCACCTGCGGATAAACGCTTACCGTTCCAACAGGAGATTCTACATCAAAGCCATCCCAGAAATTATCAAGGGTGAACAGGTTCGATCCATTCACATACAACCGCAGTTTTTTGATTCCGGCCAAACCGGATATGGAAGCCGGGAAGGTGTACCCTAACTGGATATTTTTAAGCCTCATGTAAGAGGCATCTTTCATCCAGAAGCTTGAGTTCTGCTCGTTGTTTGATTCACCGAAAGCAAGCCTTGGATATTTAGCATTAGGCGTAGCAGGTGTCCACCTGTCTTTATTAGGTTCCAGGATGGTACCGCCCAAATTACCTACGCTAAAGGGCATAATACCAGGGCCATACAAATACGAATTCCCTTTACCCACTCCCTGTAATAAAAAGCTAAGGTCCAGTCCTTTGTACGAACCGTTGAAGTTAACCCCGAATGTATAACGCGGAATAGTGCTGCCCAAAACCACCTTATCATTATCATTAATAATCCCGTCGTTGTTCTGGTCTTTATACTTAAGATCGCCGGGGGCTACTGTACCAAATTGTTTTGCATGGCCGGCTACATCCTGTGCGTCTTTAAAGAAACCTTCCGCTTGTAAGCCGTATATAGAATTGGCCGCGTATCCTTCCCGGTAAACCGACAGGCCTGTTTGATTTTTTCCGCGCAGATCAACTACTTTATTGATAACATCCGAAAGGTTAACGTTTATACCATACTTAAAGTCGCTTACATTTCCCCGATAACCTACGCCTACTTCCCAGCCTTTGTTACTTACCACCCCAGCATTTTGAGCCGGAGCATTTAAGCCAATAATTAAAGGAATATCGAGGCCTAATAATATGTCTTTTGTTTTCCTGATGTAGTAGTCGGCAGTGATGGTTAAGTTGGAGAATAAAACCGCGTCGATCCCGATGTCAGACATTTCTGTAGTTTCCCAACTGATATCCGAATTAGCCAGGCTATTTAGCGCAGCTACACCTACAACTTGTTTTCCCAGCACACCCGACCCAAGATCTACCGATGTGGTGGATGGATAAGTACCTATATTTTGGTTACCCAAACGCCCCCATGAGGCCCTGATCTTTAACTCATCAACAACTTTTTTTAATGGTTGCATGAATTTTTCCTGTGATATACGCCAGCCGGCAGATGCCGAAGGGAAGAATGCATACCTTTTTCCGCTGAGAAAACGGGAAGAACCGTCATACCGGCCATTCACTTCTAAGAGGAATTTTTGCTTATAATCATAATTTATCCTGCCAAAAAAAGAACGCAGCGCCCATTCTTCGGAGGAGCCGGCTGTCTGTTGGTTTACGGCGGAGCCGGCATTGATCACCGGATAATTCGGCAAAATATATGTATCGCGGAATGCACTTATAACATCATTGTGATAATCTTCCTGCGAAGCGCCAACCAACACCCTAAACGTGTGGAGGCCAAATCCTTTATCCGCTGTAAGTGTGGCCCGCATGTTATTATAAATAGAGCGGTTGTTAGTTTCGGTTAGGGAGGTTAAAGCTGGTGACTTATACCCTATTGACCCATCGGGATAGTAAGTTTGAATTGATTTGTTAAAATTCTTGCCTACAGCTTCACCCAGTTTTGGAGCGATAGTAAACTCGGCAGTTAACCATTCAACCGGGCGATAATTAATAGATGCATTAATAATTCCCGACGGGCTGGTGGTTTGGTTTGTTCCACCATCTATACCGGCAGCAACAGGATTCAGGCCGTTCCAGCCAATGCCCCATGTTCCGTTAGAATTTCGGTCTAACTGGTTGGCGGGGATACCGTCCATGTAGTTAAATACATTACCGGTACCTATTGCTGGTTCTCTGGTGATCCCATTCACAAACTGCAGATCAAACTTCATGCTTAATTTCTTCGAAAAAGTGATATCTGTATTGTTACGAACGGTGTATCGCCTATAATTTGAATTTTCAATAATGCCTTTTTGATCAAAATAACCTACTGATGTAAACACACGGATGTTATCGGAACCTCCGTTGATGGTTAAAAAATGGCTTTGCTGAAAACCGGAGCCGGTTAATACCTGCTTTTGCCAGTCGGTATTGGGATATTTATCCGAACTTACACCATTCTGCGCGCGATATTGCTCGATCAGATCATTGGGATACAGTTGCGTTCTGCCGACATTGGTGTAGGCCTCATTCATCAGCAGCATGTGATCAAGTCCGCTAACTACATCCGGCATATTGGTTGGCTTTTGCCATCCGGCGTAACTGTTGTAATTTATACTTATTTTCTTACCCGATCCGCGTTTGGTGGTTATCAAAATAACACCGTTTGCCGCCCGCGAGCCATAAATTGAGGCTGATGCAGCATCCTTTAAAATGGATATAGATTCGATGATGTTCGCATCTATATTGTTCATAGTGCCCTCTATCCCATCGATCAGTACCAATGCGTCAGCATTGCCAGTTGTTCCCACCCCTCTTATCCTGATGACTGCTGCATCGCCACCTGGTCTTCCCGAGTTTTGCACAACTGTTACGCCGGGAGCTATGCCCGCTAAGGCTGCCGATGTTTGGCCAACCGGGCGGGTAGCGAGGTCCTTGCCTGGTATTACCGAAACGGCGCCCGTTAAATTCACTTTCTTTTGCGTGCCGTAGCCTACAACAACTATCTCATTTAGCGCTGAGGATTTTTCTTTAAGCTGAACGTTAATAGTACTTCTTCCATTCACGTCTATTTCCTGTGTGGTAAAGCCCAGATAACTAAAGATCAGTACTGCAGTCCCGTCAGGAACGGTTATGGAATACCGCCCGTCATTACCGGTGGTTGTACCGGCAGGTGATCCCTTTAGTTTTATATTAACCCCCGGAAGCGCGGCCCCAAGCGTATCGGTCACCTTGCCGGTAATTAAAAGAGGTGGTAACGGTATCACCACCTCTTGTGCAGATTTAGGCAAGCGCCTGATGACAACCGTTTGCTGGCTGATGGAATAAGTTAATGGCTGACCCGAAAAACTATATATAAGAGCCTCCTCAAGCGAAGCGTTCTTAAATTGTACATCCACAGGCCTTGTGCCTTTCATCATCTCATCGGTGTACAGAAAATTATAATTCGTTTGCTTTCGAATTTCTTTTAAAACATCCTCAAGCGAGGCATTTTCTTTTTTAAATGTCACCTTTTGTGCATCCGCGGCAAGGCTAAGCTGCAGAAGAATGGTAATCAAAAAAGCAAATGTTAAATTTATTCGCATAATGATCTTTCTTTTTTTTGCAGAATTGCCGCCAAAAAGCTTCAAAATTGCAACGTTAGGCATTTTGTCAGGGGCATAAGCAGGGAGCTTATACCCGGTTTGAGTAAAAAAATTCATACATTTGAATGTTTGGTTTTTAATTGGTTAATAGGTTGTTAGTCGACGATTTATATGCTAATTCCAGACATTTTTGAGGTTCCGCCGGCCAGCGGAACCTTCATATTTTCCAGAGCGCATTATTTGTGTTGTTTATGGCATAACTATTATTCTTTTATTTCCTAATGCTGCGGGGTCGTTTTCTATCTTAAAGTGTACAGATCCGGTTAGTTGCAGCATGTGCAATACCTGTTCTACATCCTTAAATTTGGATATGGTCCCTACAAAAACTTCTTGTGTAATATCCCCTTCGTATTGAATATTGATATCATACCAGCGTGATATCTGGCGCATAATGCTTCCGATATTTTCATGAGAAAAAGTGAAATAGCCATTCGTCCAGGCGATAAAATCTGAAGCATCCACATTTAAAACGCGGATATTATCCCGTAGCCTCGCCTGTTGCCCCGGCTTTAAAAGTTGTGCGGAATTGGTTTCAGCGTGGATCACTTTTACGCTGCCTTCCAATAATGTAGTATTAACGGTTGCCTCATCGGCATATGCGTTAACATTAAAATGGGTGCCTAAAACTTCAACGGTTTGGCGGGCGGTAACTACCTTAAACGGAATGCGGCCGGCAGTATGCCCGGCAACTAAAGGGCCCGTAAGCTTTGCTACCTCAAAATAGGCCTCGCCTGTTAGTTCAACTGTGCGCTCGGTAGCCAAAAATGCCGCAGGGAATTTTAACGATGAAGCAGCATTAAGCCAAACCTTAGTACCATCAGATAAAGTAACCTTGTATTGCCCGCCGCGCGGTGTAGTAATAGTGTTATATAATACCTGTGCGCCAGGCTTTAATGTATTTGATGCATCGTATACAATGTTACCCGCTGTTGCCTTACGGATATCAATATTGGCCTGCTTAGCCAATACGCCGTTAGGTGCCGATCCTAATAGGATACTTGAGCCATCGGCAAGGGTAAGCATGGCCCTGTTACCGCCCGGTAGCACTTTATGGTTGTTTAATACCGGCTTTGCCTTAACAAGAATTTTTTGCTCATCGTTTGGTGAGGATAAGAAATAGATGAGCGCGAATAAACATAAGATAAAAACAGCGGCCACAGACGCTATCTTTTTAAAAGACGGCCATAGTTTTATAACTTTCTCACTTTGCTGAACCCCGCTTTGCAACCCGTCTATGCTTTCCTCGATGCGGCGGGACAGAGCTGCATATTGCCCAATTTCACCGTCCTGCTTTCTTTGGGTTATAGATTGATATTTGTCAATTATATGCTGTACTTCATCTAAGGGTGCGGTGTTCAGCCACTCCATAAATAATACATGCTCCTGCTCAGTATACCGGTCGGCTACGTATTTTTCCAGGAACTCGTTAAGCGATTTTTCGTCCATCATTATTGTAGAGACGAACGAACCCAACAAAAGAACCCCTCCGGAAAAATATATTTTTTAAAAGGAATAGCCGGTATTAGAAAAGAATTTTTTTTTGACCAGGGATAAATGCTACAGATCAAAAGGAGCAAGAAACAAAGCCAGAAACAGGGTGAGTTCGGCATGCTTTTGCAGATGCGCTTTTATAAAGTGCAGGCCGCTGTACAGCTGTTTTTTTACTACAAACTTAGATATATGTAATTTTTGAGCAATTTCGTCGAGGCTAAGATCTTCTTTAGTGCGCATTTCAACAATCAGTTTCCTACGTTCGGGCAAAAGATTTATCGCATCCTGAGCTATCCGGTAATAGTCGCCGTAAATGATCCTTGATTCCAGCTCCTCTCCTGTTTCTTCCTTACCATCCGTTAGCAATGACAGCACTTTTTCCCTGGTTTGATTTCTCCTTATTTCATCAAGCAGCATATTTTTAGCGCATTGGTACAGGTAGGCTTTAAAACAATTTACATTGTTTAAGGATGTACGATGCTCCCAAATTTTTATAAACACGTTATGCACGATATCTTCACTTGTTTCCTTTGATTTGGTAAACAAATACACATACCGGTACAACACATGCAAATACCGGGAATAAAGGACACTAAAAGCCGAACGGTCACCTTCATTAATACGCAGTATTAGTGCCCGCTCATCGTTATGTTCGGTCATTAAAAAATTAGGTTTTATAATAATTGGTAAACAAATGTAATAATAAATATCACGTGCATATTTAAATTGATTTGTGTTTTTGAAAAACATTTTCATTCATAAGGATAACTACCTCCCCCACTACCCTGCAGGAATTATTTTGTTTGAAACCCGATCCGGATGTCCCCGTATTTTTTACTTTTGCAGGATGACAGATGAAGAATTGGTGGCCTATTTTGAACATGCACTATTACCCGAAACATTGCGCTTAGACAGGGCATCGACCCAACACAATGTTAAGCAGGCCGTTAAAAACAACCTGGATGCGATGATGGCCGACCCGAAAGATCATCGTTGCCGGCATCGGTTGATCATGATCGCCACTGCGATGGAAAAACCCTACAACGGGCCCGAGATCCCGCGGTTTTAAATAGCCTTAGCTATTTGGGGCAGTGTTACTATTTAAAACCTATAGTTTGCAAACAATCTCCTTTTTTAAATAAAAAAAAGTCCGAAGAACAGCACCGTATCAATGCTTATCTTCAGACTTCAAACTTTCGGCTTCCTACTTAAAACTACTCGCTTCGCAAACTCTTCACTGGGTTTGCCAGCGCTGCCTTGATGGCCTGGTAGCTTACCGTTGCCAACGCTATAAATACGGTTATAATGCCTGATAGGGCGAGCATCCACCAGCTGAGGGTGATGTGGTTCTCGTAATTTTGCAGCCATTGGTTTATTAGCCATAAGCAAAATGGTATGGCTAACACAATACCGAAAGCTACCAGCAGTAAAAAATCTTTAGATAACAAGGCGGTAAGGTTTAATACCGAAGCGCCTAACACTTTGCGCACCCCTATTTCCTTTACCCTTTGTTCGGCGGCGTACGCGGCGAGGCCAAGCAAGCCAAGGCAGGAGATGATGATCGCCAGTCCGCCGAATAAATTGGCCAGTGTAGCCAGCATTTTTTCGTTCTGGAACTTCTTTTCAAAATCGCCATCCACAAACTTGATAGTTGGCGGGAAGAAAGGGTTTACGCTTTTAAGCGATTTGGTGATTGCATCTATATTGGCCGTTATGCTACGGTTTTGGCTCAGGCGAAGATCTATCACTACACCATAATTGCCCGAATACTGGGTGATCATCGGCCTTGTTTTTTCGTAAGGTGATCCCCAAACAAAGTCTTTATAAATTCCTACTACCGTCAGCGGGTTATCACCGTACTTAATGATGGCACCTATCGGGTTTTTAAGGTTCATTAGTTTGGCGGCGCTCTCGTTTATCATAACGGTTTTCTGCGCGGTATCTAAAGGGTTTCCTTTAGAAAACTCCCGGCCTTTTATTAATTGCACGCCGGCAGTTTTTGTAAAATCGTCGCCAGCCAAAAACACGTCGAACAATATCTTCTGATCATCGCGCTTACCCGGCCAGCTGATGCCCCAGGTATTGTTGCCCGATTCGGTGATACTTTGCGAAAAAGTGGTGGCGTTGGTTATCGCCCCGCTATTCTTCAGATCGTTAATAAACACCTGCGCGTTCTTCTGCAGGTCGCCCTCCATCGGTATCTCTACCAGGTTGTTTTTCTCAAACCCGATGGAAATATCCTGCACATGTTTTATTTGGCGGTAAATAACAATGGTAGCGGTTATTAAAAACACCGCGATACCAAACTGCAGCACTACTAATATTTTACGCAACGGCACAGCTGAGCTGCCCCCTTTAAATACACCCTTCAGCACCTTAATCGGCTCGAATGAAGACAGGTAGAACGCAGGGTAACTACCGGCAATAACGCCTGTTATTACTCCGATGCCTACTATAAACAGCCACGCGCTGGCATTAGCATATGGCAACGCGAGTTTGATGCCAAGCAGATCATTAAAATACGGCAGGCTCAATACCACGATAATAACAGCCACAACAGTAGAGAGGAACGATAAAATAACCGACTCGGATATAAACTGCCCGATAAGCGAGCCCCTGCCCGATCCGATAGCCTTGCGGATACCAACCTCTTTTGCGCGCTCTTCCGACCGAGCGGTAGACAGGTTCATGAAATTAACACAGGCTATCAGCAAAATACAAATAGCCAGCACAACAAACAGCTGGATTTGGCTGATCATACCGCCTACATTTTTGCCGTCCTCAAATTTATTATACAGGTGCAGCCTGGAGAATGGGTATAAAAACAGCACATTCTTGTTACCATCGTTATGCCGGTTCACCATATCTTTCATGATGTTGTTGGCGCGGGTTAATCCTTCAGCGCTTTTCAACTGAACAACGGTACGGGCATAATTACTACCCCAGCCCGAGTTCTTGGCCCAGGCGTTGGCATCTTCAAACATCACCCAGGGCAACACAAACTCAAACTGAAAGGTTGCGTTCGCGGGCAGGTCCTCTATTACACCCGTTACAGTGAGTGGTAACTGGTTATTACGTTTTACTATTTTATTGATAGGGTCTTCCTTGCCAAAAAGCGTGGTAGCCAGGGATTGGGTTATTACTACCGAGTTTGGCAGCTTGAGCGCAGTTGCCGGGCTGCCTTTGATGAATTTATACGAGAAGATATCAAAGAAACCGTTGTCGGCAAATAGCCCGTTCTTTTTAAAGCTATTATCCTTGTAGGTTAGTAATCCTTCGGCGGTGTAGCTGATGACCCTTACAGAGCGCACTACATCAGGTATCTCTGCCTTGATAGCCGCCGCTGCTTGCCCGGGTGTTGCAGCAAAGGTGTAGGTTTTACCATCGCCGGGCTGGTTATTTTCTACCAGGTATATGTTCTCGATGTTCTTAAAATGCCAGTCGTAATTAAGGTGGTAAAACACATAAAGTATCAGCAGCAAACAACTGGCTATACCCAAGGCTAAGCCGCCGGCATTTAAAAACGAAAAGCCCTTGTGTTTAACAATGCTTCTCCACGCTATTTTCAGGTAATTTTTAAACATATAGTTGATGGTTAATAGTTAATAATTAATGGTTCATAGCGAGAGCTTCAAATGAACCATTAATCCTGGTCTATGAACAAATAGACTTCATGAAAATAGTTATGGTTCACAGCAAACCTATTCGCTATGAACCATCAACTATGAACTTAATAGCTTACATTAACGCTGCCGTCGCCGCGCACTTCAACCAGCGAACCGCCGCCGTTAAGCTTGCCGACAACTTTTTCTTTTTCTTTCTGTCCTTCAAATGTACCGCTCATGGCCATGTTTACACGGTCGCCGCGTACATCCAGGTTAAAGCCTTGTTTAGCCGGTAATTGCAGGTCTACATGGCCCGAGTTGCCGTCAATTTTTACATATTTATCTACACGGGTCATTTGCACATGAATGCTGCCCGCGCTGGTTGATGCGTCAACACTGCCCGCAACATCCATCAGGCTAACACTGCCGCCGCTGGTACCGGCAATCAGTTCGCCATCTACATGGCTGCCATTAACACTGCCGCCGCTGGTTTCGGCCTTTATATAACCTTTAAGGTTATCCAGCCTAACCGAACCACCTGAAGTTTCCAGTTTAATATGGCCCTGACAATTGCTCGCATTAATGCTGCCACCGCTGGTGGTTAGCTCTATCTCTTTGCTCGAGTTGGCCACGCTGATGCTGCCGCCGCTGGTTTCACCTTTGATAATACCGACAACGGTGTTGATACTTAAGCTGCCGCCGCTGGTCTCGAAGTTTTGGTTACCTGTTAAGTTGGCAATGCTGATGCTGCCGCCGCTGGTGTTAAGGTTGGTTGCGGTAGCTTTGTTTACGTACACTCTAAAGCCGATACTCAGGCTTCTTCTCCAGTTATTAATGTTGTGTTTTTGCTTCGCGGTAGCATGTAGTTCGCCATCGTGTACGGCTATATCCAAGGTGTAATCCTCGTCCAGCCGCTTTTTAATTTCGTCTTTGCTCAGGTTTTGCCTGTTGTTGCCAACTATGTAAACCTCTATGCGTGGTTCCTCGCCTCCTTTAACAGAAATACTGCCGCCGCTGGTGTTTACAAATACGGTTTTTACATTGTCAGATGCTAAAGATCTGGTGAGATATGGCGTTTTGTTATCCTGTGCCGAAGCCAGGTATACAGGTGATGCCAGGACTAAAAAAAATAGGAATTTTTTCATGTTGTTTAGTTTTTATAATAGATGGTTATCCTTGTTAAATAGTTGCATTCTTTGAGACAAAAGATGAAAGATTTTTAGACGAAAGACGATTTGTCCTTGCTCTTTTATCCCTTTGTCTTTCATCCCAAAATCCTATTCGCTTTTCAAGCTCTTCACCGGGTTTGTAATAGCTGCTTTTATCGATTGTATGCTGATGGTTGCCAGCGCCACAATGCTTGCACCGCCACCTGCCAGCAGAAACACCCACCAGTTAATGGTTATCTTGTATTCAAAATCCTGCAGCCATTTGTCCATGGCAAAATAAGCTATGGGGCAGGCTATCAGGGTGGCTATGATCACCAGTTTCATCAGATCTGTACTTAAAAGGCTTACAATGCTGGTTACGCTTGCACCCAATACCTTGCGGATGCCGATCTCTTTGATGCGCTGCTCTGCAGTAAAGGTTACCAGGCCAAACAAACCTAAACATGCTATGCTGATAGCCAGTATGGTGAAGATCAACAGGATGCTGCCTTGTTTTTGTTCGGTTTGGTATTGGGCGGCAAAGTTTTGGTCGAGAAAGCGGAATTCAGGTTTATTCTCGATATCGAATGTTGCGTACACCTGTTTGATATAAGCCAAAGATGCCTGGATATTATTTTTACCTACCCTGATGTACAGGTTGTCTTTATCGCCGGCGTCCTGTGGCAAGCTTAAAACCAGTGGCAATATCTTGTGCTGAAGCGAATAGGTGTTAAAGTCTTTAGCCACACCCACAATGGTGCGCATGATTGGATTACGCTTGTCATCTTCGCCAATTTTCACTCGTCGACCAACAGCATCCTTAATTCCTAATTTATCAACAAGGGTTTGGTTCACCACAATAGATTCATTTACATCGCTGGTGATCTCCTTTGAAAAATTACGACCCTTATTCATTTTAATTTGCAGGGTGGGGATAAAGTCCTCATCTATGGTGAGTTTTTGTACCAATAACGATTCTGATTCCCCGGTGCCGGCATTCAAGCCGCCGCTATTCAGGTTATTATTGCCAATAGGGTTGCCCGCGGTAGAAACGTCTTCGATATTAGGATTTTGTAAAAGCTGCGCTCTTAAAGCGGCAACCTTGCCCCTTACATCGCGGTTGTTGATATGGAAGGTAAGCGTTTGTGCCTTGTTAAAGCCCAGGTCTTTATTCATGGCGAAGCGTAGCTGCTGGTAAATTACGCAGGAGCCAACGATCATTACAATGGTAATAACAAACTGGAACACCACCAATGATTTGCGGAAGAAGATGGTAGCCATTTGGTTGCCCAATTGCCCCTTCATGGAGTTGATGGTGCCAAAACCCGACAAGAACATGGCCGGGTATGTACCGCTAAGGATGCCGGTGAACAAGGAGAAGCCAACAAACATGGCAACCGTTTGCACCGTACCAAATTGCATAAGTACCAATGTTTTGCCGGATAACTGGTTAAAATAAGGCAGCGACAACTGAATGAGCACTGCCGCTATCAGCGTGGCAATAAAGGTAAGCAGCACCGATTCGGCAAAGAACATGGTGATGAGTTGGCCCCTGTCTGATCCGATAACTTTACGGACACCTATCTCTTTGATACGGATAGACGAGCGCGCTGTAGCGAGGTTTACGTAGTTGATTACCGCGATCACCAAAATGAGTAAGGCTGTGATACCGAACACGTAGATGTAAGTGATATTACCGTTTGAACCCAGCTCGTAACCTAAATTAGAGTGCAGGTGTATGGAGGTAAGCGGCTGCAGTTCTAAACGGAACTTCATATCGCCCATTTGCTTTTTTAAGTATTTGCCAAAGAATTGATCGCTTGCTGCTTCAATGGCATTTTTGCTATCAGCATCCTTTAAAAGCACGTACGTGTAAATGCCCGAATCGTCCCAGTTGCTGGTGAAGCCTTCGGGTAAGGAGCGTAATGCTTTAAACGTAAAGTGAGAATTAACCGGCACATCGGCAATTACGCCGGTAACGTTGGTTGCTGTGCCTTCTATAGAAATGGTTTTATTAATAGCCGATTCCGCATCGCCAAAAAGTGTCTCGGCAAGGGTTTTGGTTAATACGATGCTTTGCGGTTTGCTTAAAGCGGTTTGCGCATCGCCCTGTAAAAACTGGTAGCTAAAGATCTTTAGGATAGCGTTATCGGTAAATAGCATACCGCCTTCGTTGATGGTTTTATCGCCAACGGTTATTTTGCCGCCGCCTTCGGGATCTATCCTGGCGGTTTGTTCCACCTGCGGAAAATCTGACTTTAATGCTGCCGCATATGGTGCAGAAGTAACCGCCAGATCGAACTTGCCGCTGTTCCAGGTACCGTGTTGTACCACGCGGAAAATACGGTCGGATTTGGTGTTATATCGGTCGTAACTTAATTCGTCGGTAACATAAAGCGCTATCAGCCAGAACGCGGCAATGCCAACGGCAAGGCCAAAAATATTGATGAACGAAAAAGCTTTGTGCTTTTTAAGGTTCCTCCAGGCTATTTTAAAGTAATTCCTAAGCATGATGTATTTGTTTGGTATATCCATAGTAAAAGATATACCAAACATACAAAATGCTGTTTATAAGTAAGTTATGATATTGTATTTTACAGAGCCTGTACGCATGTGTTACAATAGAGTGTTCGGTTATGATACAGGTTAGTTCATGGTAACTACGGGTTAGTTAATGGCAGATGGTTAATAGTTCATGGTAGCTGCAGGTAGTTCAAGGTCTTTCGACCAACTGCTTTTCCTTCCATGAACTATGAACCATCAACTATGAACTCCTTCACTCGGAACGAAGGCTCTTCACCGGGTTAGCCATAGCTGCTTTTACGGCCTGGAAGCTGATAGTGATGAAGGCGATAAGTACCGCTATTATCCCGGCAGCAAGATATATCCACCAGCTAACATTAATTCTGTAGGCAAAGTTTTCGAGCCATTTGCCCATCAGCCATCCGGCAAGCGGTGCTGCGATAACAAGGGCTGCTAATACCAGCATAATAAAATCCCGGGAAAGTAAGTTTACCAAGCCGGATACTGTTGCACCCAATACCTTGCGGATGCCGATCTCTTTACCGCGCTGTTCTGCTGTAAACGCGGCCAGGCCAAATAAGCCAAGGGAGGAGATCATAACAGCCACAATCGCAAATACCGACATCAGCCCGGAAGATTTAGCGTCGTCTTTATAAAGCTTATCAAATTCCTGATCCAGAAAACTATACTCCAAAGGTTCACCTGTAAAGTACTGTCCCCAAACAGCCTCTATTTTCTTTATCGTTTCGGCCTGTTTACCGGCTGTTACGCCAACTAAAAAGGTATTTACCCAGTCCTGGTCGTTTTTAAATATCGCCGGGCTGATCTTCTCGTGCATACTTTTATAGTTAAAATCTTTTATCACGCCAATTACCTGGCCGGTATCGCCACGGGAAACAAAGCGCTGCCCAACGTAAGGCTTATGCAAATGCAACTCCTGCGCAGCAGTCTCATTGAGTATGGCGTTTCGTTTATCTGCCGGGTCGCCGGGGATGAACCACCGGCCTTGCAGCAGGTTGAGCTTTACAATTTTGGTATAATCAGGGTCTACGTTAAAAAAAGCGATAGAAGGATCGAAACCCTTTGCCCGGCCATCCCAGTCGGTACCACCGGAGGATAAGCTTTGATTATCCTGAATAGAATGCGTACCCATCATAGATACCGCGTTAACGCCGGATTGCGACAACAGCGATTGTTTAACACTCTTGCAAAAAGCCTCCCTTGCTTCCCCTTTGTATTTGTAGAACGAGCTTATCGGCAGCGAAATGGTAAGCACCTGCGCGCGGTTATACCCCGGGTTTTGCGAATTAATAAAATTCAATTGCCTGTATATGGTAATTACACCGATAATGAGGAAGATAGAGAAGGTGAATTGTACCACAACCAAGCCCTTACGCAGGGAAATATCTTTAACATGTAAAACGCTGCTCCCTCTAAAAATACTCATCGGCTTAAAGGAAGAGAGCAACAGCGCCGGATAAATGCTGTTTAGCAAAACGGCAACCAGCAAAGTACCGGCGAGCACCAGCCCAATATAACCCGACCCGAACGAAAGCGCAAAAGTACGGCCGGTGAACTGATTAAACGCCGGCAGGCAAAACCATATTAAAACCAATGTGAGCGCCAATGATAATATACTCACCACTACCGATTCGGTAATGAATTGCATAAAAAGCTGGCCCCTGCCCGCTCCTACTATTTTTTTCACGCTAACCTCTTTGGCCCGCAGGCTTGCCCGGGCCGTGGTAAGGTTTACATAGTTGATGCAGGCTATCAGTAGCAGCAAAACACCAAGGGCAACAAAAATGTAGGCCACTTTTTTATCGCCATGCGCCAGCGATGAATTTTGCAGATCGTTCTCAAAATGGAGCGCGGCTAATGGGGTAAGGCCAATTTGCAGGTTATCTTCTTTACGGTTTTTATGCAGGATAGCCTTTATCTTCTGCGATATGGGTTTTAGTTTACCACCAGGGTGCACCTTCACAAAAGTCATGTAATTAAAGTTGCCCCACTGCAGGTCGTTATCCTTTTCGCTTTTATTGCTTTGTTTGGCCGCTATGGGCATCAGCACATCAAACACAAAACTGGAGTTTGCAGGGATATCTTTTATCACCCCCTGCACCTGGTAATTTACCGAATCTATCCGGATGGTTTTCCCCACCGCATCCTGGTTGTTAAAATACTTTTTAGCCTTGCTTTCGCTGAGGATGATGCTGAAAGGGTTTTGATTGAAGGCAATGGCGTTCCCGCTTACAAAATCGTATTTAAACACATTAAACCATTCGCTATCTACATAGGCGGTTGTTTTTTCGCCAAAGAATTCGCCATTTACATTGAGGTACATCGCCCGATAGGTGTTTGGCGATAAACGGGTTACGTTTTCCACCTCGGGTATTTCTTTTTTCATGGCGTCGCCCAGTACATACGGCGAATGCTCCCAGATCCAGGTAGTGCTTTTATCAATGGAGAGGTAACTTTTTATCCTGTAAATATTGGCGCCCTCCGGTTGGTTTTTATCAAAATTAAACTCATTTTGTACCCATATAAATATCAGCACAGCGGCAGCCATCCCAACAGATAAACCGCCAATATTAATGATACTGGTTGCCTTGTGGCTGCGCAAATTGCGCCAGGCCGTTTTGAAATAGTTTTTATACATATTCTTTTGATTACACCGATTGATTTGGTTCATGGGCGATGGTTCATAGTTCATAGAAAAAAAACGACTATGAACTATGAACCATCAACTATGAACCTATTCGCTCCTCAAGCTCTTCACCGGGTTTGCCAGCGCTGCTTTGATGGATTGGAAACTGATAGTTACAAAAGCCACGATAAGCGCCACTACGCCGGCCATGACCAATATCCACCAGCTGATACTGATGCGAAACTCAAAATCGAGCAGCCATTTGTTCATGGCATACCAGGCTACGGGCAGGGATATTATTGCCGCCAATATTACCAGTTTTAAAAAATCGCGCGATAGCTCCCCTACAATTTGCGGTACGCTGGCGCCTAATACTTTGCGTACGCCGATCTCTTTTACCCGCTGCGTAATGGTAAAAGCTGATAGCCCGAACAAGCCTAAACATGCGATGAATATGGCGATGAACGAGAAGATGGTGAACAGGCTTCCCTGCTGCTGCTCGCTACTGTATAGTTTGCCAAAGCGTTCATCCAAAAAAGTATAATCGAATGGTGTTTCGGGCAGGTATTTATGCCAGGTGGTTTCAATAGCCGCAATAGCGGCTTTGGGGTTTGCACCGTTTATTTTAATGGAGATACGGTTGTAAGTACCTTTCTGCGCAGGTAATTGAAACAAAAGGGGAATTATTTTTTGGTGGAGCGATTCGAAATGGAAATCCTTCACCACGCCAATCACCTTTCCTTTTATTCCGCCATACGCCAGGTTTTTACCTATGGCAGCGTCGGCATTTTTCCAACCAAAAGCGCGGACTGCCGCCTCATTAATAATAGTATTATTGGTGTCGGTCGGAAAGGCCTTGGAGAAGTTTCGCCCGGCTGCCATTTGCATGGTGTAAGTAGGTATAAAGCCATAATCGGCGCGTATGTATTTCAGATCGAACTTCACCGGTTGGGCACTACTGCCTTCAATTAACGATGCGCCCTGTGCATCCAGCAGCCTGCCGGATGGAATACGCGACGAAAGGCCAACTTCTTTCACTTGCCCGCTTTTAATCAAATCATCTTTAAAGGCTTCATATTGCGGGGTAAGCGCCCGTTCGTAACCCATGGTAATGATATGTTCTTTGTTAAAACCAAGCGCTTTGTTCTGGATGTATTGCAGTTGCTGGAAAACCACCGCGGTAGCCACAATGAGTATGATCGAGATAGAAAATTGCAGTACCACCAACACCTGCCTGAACGATACATTGCCCGAGCCCACCTTCAGCATGCCCTTTAGTACTTTGGCGGGGATAAATGATGACATGAAGATTGCAGGGTAAATACCACTTATTAAGCCAATAATGAAGGGCAGCGCTAATAATGGTAATAATATTTTGGCATTCAGTAAACTTCTAACAGACAGGTCCAGTTCCGACAGGCTGTTTATCCAGGGTAGCAAGAGCACTGTTAGCGCAATGGCCAGGATAAGCGCCACCCAGGTGATCAATACCGATTCGCTTAAAAACTGGGAAATAATTTCTCTACGTTGAGCCCCTATCACCTTGCGGATACCTATTTCTTTCGCCCTTAAAACCGAACGTGCCGTAGCCAGATTCATATAATTTATACAGGCAATAAGCAGGATAAACAACGCGATGGCCGAAAATATGTAAACGCGTTTAATATCGCCGTTTTGTTCTATTTCGTCGTCGAGATGTGAACGGAGATGTATATCCGTTAGCTTTTGGAAATCAAGTTTGGTTTGTAGGTGAGTTTTTACCGTACCACCCAAGTTTACATATTTATCTAAAAAGTCGGGCAATTGCGATTCGATGCGCGCAGTATTGTAGCCTTTAGGAAACAACAGGTAAGTGTAAATAAAATTGCCGCCAAAATCTGCAGTAAGATCTATTTTGCCATAAACAGTACTATCCTTCAATGTATTGAATGACAATAGCATCTCCGGGTGCAAGTGTGCGTTTTTAGGAAGGGCCTTAAATACGCCTGTAACCTTAAACTCATGTTTATTGTCGTCTAACCGCAACCCCTTGTTCATTGGGTCTTCGTCACCGAAGTATTTTTTTGCGATGCCTTCGCTAAGCATAATGCTATATGGATCGGTAAGCGCCGCATGCGGATCGCCTTTTGAGACATCCACATCAAAAACGTCAAAGAAATTCTCGTCGGCAACAAAAGTCCCTTTTTCATTAAACAATTTTTCCTTGTAGTGCAGCGCGCTGGTACCGGTTGGGATAACACGCGTCACCTTCTTAATATCCGGGAAGGCGTTTTGCAGCAGCGGCCCAAATGGCGGTGCCACGGCGCTTAAATGCAGGCTTTCTACCCCGGGTTGCGAGTAAAAGGTGCGGGTTACGCGGTAGGTATCATCGGCATTGGTGTTATACTTATCGTAACTGTTCTCGTTGATGATATAGGTTAAAATAAGCAGGCAGCAGGTAAGCCCCACTGTTAAGCCGAATATGTTGATGAACGAGATAAACTTGTGCCGGGTAATGTTACGCAGGGCACTTTTTAAATAATTTCTAATCATGTTATTTTAGGATTACACCGATTACTTTTTTTGATTTCACCGATTTTGTTGCACTGATCGTATTGATTTCAACGATTTCTTTCTTCTTGATTCCTGACTCTTGTTGTCTTGCTTCTATTCCGACCGCAAACTCTTTACCGGGTTAGCAACCGCTGCTCTTAAGGCGTGGTAGCTAATGGTTACAACCGCCGTAAATACAGCAATTACACCCGCGGCCCCAAACACCCACCACGGAATGTTGATACGGTATGCAAAGTTTTGCAGCCAGTTATGCATGGCCCACCAGGCTACCGGCGAGGCGATGATAACGGATATTACTACCAGCTTTATAAAATCTATAGATAACAGTGAGGTGATGGTGGTAAGGCTTGCGCCTAAGATCTTGCGGATGCCGATCTCCTTGTTGCGCTGCTCGATGGTAAAGGCAGTTAAGCCAAACAAGCCCATGGTAGCCAGCAATATGGTGATATAGGTAAATATGCTAAAGATGGACGATAGCCTGTCCTCAGCCTTGTATTGCTCGTTAAAGGCGTCATCCATAAAGGTGTAGCTGAATGGTGTGCCGCTGTCGTATTTTTTGTAGATGCTTTGGATGTTCTCCAGCAGGCTGGGTAAATTGGTATTGGGTTTTATTTTGGCGAAGAGACTGCAGCCCACCTTTGCCCAGTATTTGGTGGTATCGGGCGCGATGAAAAGCCCCAACGGTTGTATAGTAGATTGCATCGAACTGAAATTAAAGTCCTTCAGCACGCCGGTTATCTCAAACTTCTGATCACCCGATTCGATGTACGTGCCTACCGGGTTGGGTTTCAAATGCAGCTTATCTATCGCTTCTTCGTTGATAACTACCTTATTCTTACCTATCATGCTGGTTTCAGAAACCGGGGCTATCTTCCACTTTAAATTAAGCGTACTAATGTAATGGTTATCAACTGATAATGCAGCCAGCGCAACGCTCTCTTCTTTGGTTTTGCCGTTGATGAAATTCATATCATAGCCCTTAAACATGGCATAATGAGAGGTAGCGGTGCTGGCTATACCACCCAGCGAATTAATATCCTGTTTAAAAGCCGGGTAGTTTGTACCAAAGCCGCTGCCAACAGGGATCATTACAATATTTTCCCGGTCCATCCCGGTATCGGCATGGCGGAAATAGTACAGTTGCCTGTCGATAATAATACCGCAGATGATCAGTCCAACCGATATGGCAAACTGCAAAGTAGTGAACACTTTACGCACCGCAACGCCGCCGGTTTGCTTACTCATTTTACCTTTCAGCGTGGCGATGGGCTTAAAGGCCGACAATACCAAAGATGGATAACTCCCTGCAATTAAAGCCGTTAAAACAAACAGCGAAAGAAATAGTACCAACACCAGCGGACTGTATAAAAACGAATTATCAATTTTAAGTTGCAACGTATTGGTAAACCAGGGCTTAAAGGCATAGCAAAGCACATAGCCCAATACAAAGGATAACAGCGTAAATATGCCCGATTCTACATAAAACTGCATGGCTATGGTTTTGCGGCTTGCGCCGGATACCTTGCGCACCCCTACCTCTTTAGCACGCAGCGTTGAACGAGCAGTGGATAAGCTCATGTAGTTCACCAGGGCCAGCAGCAATATTAGCACAGCTACCAACGGGAAGATCTTGAGGTATTTGATGTTTGACGCATCGCCAAAATTGCTTTTAAGGTGCATATCCGCCAGTGGCGAAAGGCTGAATTTCACGTCATCAAAACGCTTATCGCTCTTCGCAATGCGCTCCATACCGGTTTTTACTTTGGCAGTATCTTCAAGGCTTTTCAATCTTAAGTAAACGTCGAAGGAACCGGGGCCAACGGCCTGGTCGCCTGTGTAGTTTTTGCCCTCCTTCATCGCAATAAGGCTTTGGCCGGATGCGATAAAGCTGTATTTGATAGAAGAGTTAGAAGGGCTGTTTTCGGCAACACCGGTAACCTGGTAAGTGTAGGCACTGTCTGTTTTTATGGTGATGGTTTTACCGATAGGGTTTTCGGTACCGAAGTATTTATCCGCCATATCCTGCGATAATATTACCGAATAAGGTTTGGTTAGTGCGTCTTCTTTGCTGCCCGATTTGAGCTTAAAAGAAAAGAAATCAAAGAAGCCGGCATCGGCAAAAAGCAGGTCTGTTTCCGAGAATTTTGTTTCGGGCGAAGCCGGGTTATTCACCACAAACGGCTTAAAGTATTTCATGGTGCGCATGTAGCTTTCTACGCCCGGTTGGGTTTGCTTGGCAATGGGGCCCGTAGCATAGCTCATATAGGCCATGTTCATCTGGTTGCCGCCAATTTTAAGCGTTGCGTGTATGCCAAATGTCCTTTCACCATTTTTGTGGAAACTGTCATAGGTCATTTCGTGCGAAACATACATCAGTATCGTCATACAAACAGCCAGGCCAATGGCCAGTCCGCCGATGTTGATAAGGCTGAACATTTTCTGCTTGGTAAGATTACGCAGGGCAATTTTGATGTAGTTCCGTATCATGATTACACAGATTATTTTATGATTTCACCGATTCTATTTTTATTGATTTCACCGATTTTTTCTTGATGATTCACCAGTTACACTGAACCTTCTTATTCGAAAACGTATTCTTGTACTCACTACTCACTACTCACTACGAAGGCTCTTCACCGGATTTACCAGCGCGGCTTTTATCGCCTGGAAACCTACCGTGAGTATGGTTATTACAATAATTGCTGCCGCCGCTATGATGAACACCAACGGGCCGATATCTATCCGGTAAACAAAGCCCTGCAGCCATTGGTGCATAATGTACCAGGCCACCGGGAAGGCGATGAGCACGGCTATTACTACCAGCTTCAGGAAGTCCGTCGTCAGCATCATGGTGATGCTATTCACCGACGCGCCTACCACCTTGCGGATACCGATCTCTTTGCGCCGTTTTTGCGCGGTAAATGCTACAAGCCCGAATAAGCCGAGGCAGGAAATAATAATAGCCAGGGCCGAAAAATAATTGGCTAAAACAGATACCCGGGTTTCGGTTTCGTATTGTTTTTGGTAGGCTTCATCTAAGAAGTTAAAAGAGAACGGGAAGCCCGGGTTAAAACTTTCGTATACCTTTTGTACCTGCGCAATGGTTTCTTTTTGATTGCCGGGTTTTATCCGGATCATGATCTTAAAATACGGACTCCCGCCCCAGGCCAGGTTAATGAAGGAGGGCTTTACCGCCTCATGCAAGGACTCGAAATGGAAATCTTTTACGATGCCAACTACCTGATATTTGTTATTAAATATATCAACATTTTGGCCGATAGGATTCCCTTTGAGATGCATAGCCTTAACTGCTGTCTCATTCAGCATCACTTTCTTACTTTCGGCGGGGATACCAAAATTCTTGTTGAATGCGCGGCCCGCAATAACCTGCATATTCATCGTTTCGATGAACTCAAACCCGCCATAAAACCCTTCGAAGTATGTATCCTGGTTAGAGGTTTTACCATCCCAGTTTACCACTGCTGTGCCAAAATTCCGGCCAACAATATTGTGTTGCGTAAAGCTGGCGTTCACCACGCCGGGGATCTTCCGCAATTCGGCGTTAAAGGCTTCCTCGTGGCCCGAGAGCTTACCTTCCGAGTCAAAGCGGATCATATTATCCTTATTGTAGCCCAGCGCGGTAGATTGTATAAATTTAACTTGCTTATAAACTACCAATACCGCGATGATGAGCATTACCGATAGCGTGAATTGAAAAACCACCAGCCCCTTACGCGCTATTAATTCGGCAAAGGAGGTATTGAGCTTGCCCTTTAATATCGCTAACGGCTTAAATTTAGAAAGGTACAAAGCCGGGTAGCTGCCCGATATAAGGCCCGTAGCTACCGCTATGCCGATAAGTACCGCGATCAGCTGAAAATCGAACACCAGTTTAATGTCCTTGCCGGTAAGCTGGTTAAATTGCGGCAGCAGTATCCAGGTAAGGCCCACGGCAAATATCATGGTGATGATGGAGAGCAGTAACGATTCGGACAGGAACTGCAGTATTAGCTGGCTGCGCTCTGCTCCTATCACTTTTTTAATACCCACCTCCTTCATCCTGCCGGATGCTTTGGCGGTAGACAGGTTCATGAAGTTAATACAGGCGATCAGCAAAATAAAAACCGCGATGAGCGAGAACAGTTTTACATACTCCTCCCTGCCCCCAACACGCGAACCGTGGTTAAAGGTATTAGCCAGGTAGTTTTTGGAGAATTGCATGGCCACCAGTTTGCGGGTTGTGTCGCCACTGTTCTTTTTAACTACATCACTAATGCGGTTATTGAAAGCTGTCAGATCGGTGCCTTTTTTCAGGAGTACAAAGTTGTGCGGCCCTCCGTTGTTCCAGGTTTTTACCCAACCCTGTACATCGGCCAGGTAATCAAACGATAATACAAAATCAAACTGCTGCGAGGAATGCACCGGCAGTTTTTCAAACACGCCCGAAACAAAGAAATCCTTCTCATGCTGAAATTTGATCACCTTCCCTATTGCGCCCTCGCGGGTATTAAAAAGCCTTTTAGCCAGTTCATCAGATATTACGATGGAGTTTTTGGCTTCCAGTACTTTGCTTTTATCGCCATCGAGCATTTTAAAGGAAAAGATATTGAAATACTCCTTCCCTACATATTGCCCTACGGCCTTGATGTTTTTATCGCCGCTGGTTAGCGTAAACTTCTGAAACCAATCTGCAGGTGCAACCGGTGCGGCGTACTCAATTTGCGGGTTGGTAAGCTTTATGGCTTCACTAACCAGGCCGGATGATTCGTCGGTAAGCCCAATGTTCTCACCGGCTCCACGCAGTTCCATCACCTGGAAAACCTGGCTATCCTTATAAAAAAATTTATCGTAACTCAACTCATCGTGCACCCAAAGGTAAATGAGTAAGGTACAGGCAATGCCTGCCGACAGCCCCAGCACATTCAGCAACGTAAACTGCTTATCCTTGATAAGGTTGCGCCACGCAATTTTGATGTAGTTCTTTAACATGATAATTTTGATTACACCGATTCTTTATTGATTGCACCGATTCTTAGTTCATGGTTAATAGATGATAGTCATTGTAGCTCAAACTATCGGCTATGAACTATCATCTATGAACTATCATCTATGAACCATGAACCCTATTCACTACGAAGACTCTTCACCGGGTTGGCCAGCGCGGCTTTCATGGTGTTGAGGCTTACTACTACAAGGGTAAGCAACAGTATCAGCACGCCAACGGCGGCAAATACCCATGCGCTTACGTCGATATGGTACGTGTATTTTTTGAGCCAGTTACTCATCAGGTACCAGGTTAATGGTACAGCTATTACGAAAGCAATAGTCACCAGCTTTAAAAACTCAGTAGAGATGAGCATCAGCAGTTGTTGTACCGATGCGCCCATTACCTTACGTACGCCAATTTCGCGGAAGCGTTTTTCGATGGTGAACGATGCCAAACCGGCCAGGCCGATACAGCAGATAAATATGGCCAGGCCTGCAAAAATATTGGTGATACGGCTAATGAGCTCTTCTGTCAGGAATTTCTTGCCGAACTCCTGGTCTACAAACTGGTACTCGAACAGGTTTTGCGGGTTGTATTTTTTAAAGATGGTTTCGAGCTGGGTAATGGCGGTTTTTGGCTGTACACCCTCTTTTAGGCGCACGTTTACCACACTGGAGCCTCTTCCATCGTAATAAACCATCAACGGCTCAACGGGGTCATACGGCGATGCCATTACCACGTTATCAATAACACCTACCACGGTGAATTTACGGCCGTATTTCATTTCCATACCTACCGGGTTTTTCAATTTCATGGCTTCCACAGCCGCTTTGTTCAATAGCATTACCGAAGTATCTCCGGGTGTATTGTTAAAATCGCGACCCTGCAATATTTTGATACCCATCGTTTTGGTGAAACCCACGTCGGTTTGCAGGCCCGAAAAAATAATATCACCATTAGCTGCTTTGCCCTGGTAATCTGGCGAACCCGATTTCCACCAGATCTCGGTTATAGGCGATGAGGTACGCGTAGTAGCGGCCACAAGCCCTGTGTTTTCCAGGTCCTGCTTTATCGCAGCGTAATTTTTATCGATATCACTTGATGAGGGTATCATGATGAGGTTATTCGGGTTGTAACCGATACTCTTATCCTTAATATGCTGGATCTGCTGGTAAACAATGATAGTAGCCGAGATCAGCAGTATCGACATCACAAACTGCCCCACAACCAAAATCCGCCTGGGTAATACTGCGCTCTTACCGGCCGCAAAAGTACCTTTAAGCACCTTCACCGGATTAAATGACGACAAGTATAAAGCAGGGTAACTGCCGGCAACCACGCCGGTGAACAGAATGATAATAAAGGCGCCGATCAGGAAGAATGGATCGATAATACTAAGCCGCAATGTTTTACTCACCAACAAGTTAAATGATGGCATTAATATGTAAACAAAGCCAATGGCCAATATAAAGGCAATAAGCGCCAGTATGATAGATTCGAAAAAGAACTGGGTGAGCAGTTGCTTCCTGTCAGATCCTAAGGTTTTGCGGATCCCTACTTCTTTAGCACGCTTCTCTGAACGCGCGGTGGAAAGGTTCATGAAGTTTACACAGGCGATCAATAAAATAATGATAGCGATAACGGTGAACATGCGTACGTACTCGATCATACCACCTACGTTTTTACCATCCTTAAACTCACTGTACAGGTGCCATTTGTTCATCGGAAAAGTCCAGTACGTGCTTATTTTATCGCCTTTGTCGTGCTCATGCTTTACTTTATCAATATACTTATCTACCGCGGCCATATTGGCGTTTGGCGTGGTTTGCACAAATACGCTATGCGACGAATTGGTCCACTCCTTCATCCGTCTTTTAATATAATCAGACGAGAAATCAAACGGCGCGATAAAATCAAATTTAAAGGTTGAGTTGCCCGGAGGGTCGGCCAAAACGGCGGCTACTTTAAAACTGTTCTCATTGTCAACTTTAATGATCTTATCCATCGGGTCATCATTGCCAAAAAATGCTTTGGCGGCAGATTCGGTAATGGCGATGGATTTTGGATCGCTCAATACTGTAGCGGCATTGCCCTTTACAAACTTCCAGCTAAATATGTTGAAAAACTGGTCGCTCACCTGGTACCAATCCTTTTTCAATTTGGTCTCTTTGTACTCAAACAGGTGCGATTCCTGGTGCGTGGTAACCACGGTACGCAATACCTGCGGGTTGCCGCCTTCCAGCGTTTTGGCCAACGGCAACACCATGTTAGGATCGGTAAAGATGGTCGGCTTAAAATCACGCGTGGCCATCACCTGGTAAATATTGTTGTGGTTCTGGTGGAACTTATCGTATGCCACCTCATCCTTCACCCATAAAAAAATGAAGATAGTACAGATCATCCCGATGGTGAGCCCCAGTATGTTAGTTAACGAGAAGCCCTTATTCCTGATAAGGTTCCTCCATGCAATTTTAAAATAGTTCTTTATCATAACTTTTGTGATTACACTGATTATTTAGTTCATAGATCATGGTTGATAGTTCATAGTAGCTGCGTTTTGTTTTCGGCTATGAACCATGAACCCTTAGCTTCTCCTCTATTCTCCATTTTTCAAACTCTTCACCGGGTTGGCTATGGCTGCTTTTACTGACTGAATGCTGATGGTGGCCAATGCTATTAAAGTTGCACCGCCGCCCGCCAGCACAAATACCACCCAGGTGATATTTATTTTATAGGCAAAATCCTGAAGCCAGGCGTTCATGGCGTACCAGCCTACCGGGATAGCTATCACGATGGAAATAATGATCAATACCATAAATTCGGCGGCCAATAAACCTATAATTCGGCTTACGCTTGCGCCAAGTACCTTGCGGATACCGATCTCCCTGGTTTTTACCTGTGCCGAATAGGTGGCCAGGCCAAACAGCCCCAGGCAGGAGATAATGATGGCAATGCCCGAGAACATGTTGAATAAAGAGCCCGTGCGCTGATCGTCGGTATATAATTTTTTAAAGCTATCGTCTAAGAAAGTGTAATTGAATGGAATATCGCCATTATACCGTTTCCATAAAGCATGTGCGGATGCGATTGCGCTTTGAGCATCGCGGCCGGTTGTTTTCAGATAGACCTTCCAGCAGTTATTGGGGTTATACTGGAATACCGCCGGTTCAATTTGCTTGTGAATGGTGGTAAAGTGAAAATCCTTTACAACGCCAATGATGGTGCCGGTCACGGTTTGCACACGCAGACGTTTACCGATAGGGTTTTTAAGGCCCATTTCTTTCACGGCGGTTTCGTTAATGAGGAAGTGTGCAGAATCTGCCACCGCACCGGTAAAACCAGCCCCGTCAATAATTTTCATTTTGAAGAAGCTCAGCAGGTCCTTATCGGCGTAGATCTGGTTGAACCACATATTAGAGTTGACCGGTTTGCCATCCCAATCCGAGTCGCCGGTAGAGCTGCCGCCGGTGATGATATCACGACCGGCGCGGGTTACATCCAATACGGCAGGGTTTTTCTGCAGCTCATTCTTGATGACATCATAATGCGGCACCATATCGTTGCGCATGCTGAAGGATAAAACATTCTCTTTATCGTACCCCAGGTTTTTATCCCTGATGAATTTCAATTGTTTGCCGATGATTAGGGTGCCGATGATCAACACGATAGATACTGCAAATTGCAGCACCACCAACACCCTCCGGAAGGCAGCGTTGCCGATACCGATAGAGATCTTGCCCTTCAGTGCCTTTAATGGCTCGAACGAAGAAAGCAGCAAGGCCGGGTAAATACTTGATGCCGCGAGCGTTCCCAACAGCGTTACCAAAATGCAGGCCCAGATGTTATAACTGGATAAGTTGAGCGTAATTTGTTTGCCCGAGAACTGGTTGTAATAAGGCAACAGCACAAACATCAGCGCAAAGGCAAATATGGCGGCTATGACAAACAGCAGCGTGGTTTCGGCCATAAACTGCATAAACAGTTGGAACTTATTGGCGCCAATTATTTTGCGCATGCTTACCTCCTTGGCGCGCAGCATACTGCGGGCGGTAGATAAGTTTACATAATTGATACAAGCGATAACTAAGATCATCAGCGCCACAATACCAAAGGTACGCACAGTAGAAATGCCACCATCGGTACCGTCGGCTTTGTAAAGGTGCATTTTCAGCAGCGGCTGCGATAGGTATGGCACGGGCGCATCTTCGGGCTTGTTACGCTCGTGGATGGCCTGCAGCTTTTTCTCAAATGCAACGGTATTTACAGTTGTACCAGGTTTCAAAAGCAGGTAAGTTTGGAAACCAAACATGCTCCAATCCGCATCCATCGAGGAGATGAAGGTTTTATTATCGTAGGTTTTTCTGTTTTTGATGTATGCCAGATCGTTAAACCGCGATAAAGGCATCAAAATGCGATACTTAAAGCTGGAATTTGCGGGATAGTTGGGGATAACACCGGTTACTTTCAATTGCTCGTCCTGACCAAGGGTAACTACTTTACCGATCGGGTCTTCCTTGCCGAAGTATTTATCGGCCATCTCCTGGGTTATTACGATGGAGCTATTATCGGCAAAAGGATGGCGCTTATCCCCTTTGATCAGGTTAAAATCAAACACTGTGAAATAGGAAGGGTCGGTAAAGGCAAAATCGTCTTCATAAAAAACTTTGTCTTTGTACCGGAACGGTGCGTTGCCTAAAGTCATAATACGCACAGCATCCTGCACCTCGGGCAGTTCTCTTTTGGCGAAGGTTGCAACCGGCGCTATGATATTATTGAAGATCTGCTTGCTGATACCCGTGCCGCCCACAATACCTATCTTGTAGATATTATCGGCCTTGGAGTTAAATTTATCGTAGCTCAATTCGTCCTGCACCCAAAGCAGCATAAACAAACCAACAACCAGCCCTACGGTAAGGCCGGCCACATTAATGGACGCGTAAAACTTATTCCCTAAGATATTACGCCAGGCCGTTTTTAAATAGTTTCTTATCATAATTATATTTTTTGATTACACCGATTGAAAATTGATTTCACCGATTTATATTAGTTGATAGTTAATGGTTGATAGATCATAGTAGCTTCATTGTTCTTTTCCGGCTATGAACCATGAACTATCAGCCATCAACTCTTTATTCATTCTTCAAGCTATTCACCGGGTTTGCCAATGCCGCTTTAATGGCCTGAAAGCTTACCGTTACTACAGCTATTAAAATGGCTGTTAAGCCAGCAGCGGCAATTACCCACCATTGTATGTTTATCCGGTAGGCAAAATCCTGTAGCCACAGGTGCATACAGTACCAGGCCAACGGCGAGGCTACTGCGATGGATATCACCACCAGTTTTACAAAATCTTTAGATAACATGGCCACTATGGCGCTTACATCGGCACCCAATACCTTGCGGATGCCTATTTCTTTTGTACGTTGCTCTGCTGCGTAAGCCGCCAGCCCAAACAGGCCCAAGCATGCTATAATAATTGCCAGCGTGGTAAATATGATGAAGATGGTACCCACCCGCTGCTCCGAGCGGTAGGACGCGTCAAAATCCTGATCCATAAAGGAGAAATTCATTTGTACCGGCGAGAACGACGTCCATTTGGTTTTTATCTGTGACATTAAAGCGGGCAAGTTTGCCGTATTTACCCGCAGACTTACCGCACCGTTGTTTTCTCCAAGGCGGATAATAACAGGCTCTATTTTATCATGCAGCGAACTGAAGTGAAAATCTTTCACCACGCCAATTACTTCGTATTTTACGGTATTAGACAATTCGGTTTTTCCGCCAAGCGATTTGTAAAGCGTTTGGTTCAGCGGGTTTTTATAACCCAGGAATTTGGCGGCCGCCTCGTTGATGATAACCGCACCCGAATCGGAGAGCCTGCCTTTGTCGAAGTTACGCCCCGCTGCCATTTTCATATCCAGCGTTGGGATCCAGTCGGCATCTACTTCCCAGCTTTGCGGGAAAATGGAGTTCTTTTGATCGAGCGTTGCATCTTTAAAATAGATGGATGTACCCCTGTTGCCCGATACCGGGAGGAAATTCGTCATGGTAACGCCGGCAACACCGGGTAATTGGCTTAACTCCTCTTTGAAATTTTTGGTTGATTTGTTAAGCTCGTAGGCGTTTTGAATAATGAGTACCTGGTTACGGTTAAAACCCAGATTGGTAGTTTGGATGTAGTTGAGCTGATTATTAATGATCAGCGTGCCAATAATAAGGAACACCGAAATGCCAAACTGGAAAACCACCAAAAAGCTCCTCAGACCGCCGCCCTTAAAACCGGCTGATAGTTTGCCCTTCAGCACATCTATCGGCTGGAAGGCCGAGAGGAAGAATGCGGGGTACGAGCCGGCCAGCGAACCAACAACCAATACAATAAGCGCTGATACCGGCAACAACCAAAGCAATGTTGCTTGTGTAATGGCGATATCTTTCCCGGCCAGTTGGTTAAACAGCGGCAGCAATGCTACAGCGGCAAAAAGCGCGATAACGGTTGCAAAGAAGGTGATCATGATAGATTCTGAAAGGAACTGCGCGATAAGGTATTTACGTGGCGAACCAAGCACTTTGCGTACCCCAACCTCGCGGGCGCGGTTTGATGACCGGGCGGTAGAAAGGTTCATGAAGTTTACGCAGGCAATCAGCAATATAAATATAGCTATTGCCGAAAATATGTACACGTATTGCGTGGTGCCATTTGCGCTCAATTCACCCGTACGATTAGATTTGAGGTGGATATCGGTAAGCGGCGTAAGGTTCAACCGGAAATAGCTGCCACTTTTCTCAAAATCGGCGTAGCTCATGCCTATTTCGCTTTTCATTTGGTCGCCACTGAATTTTTGCAGTAAGGCATCAAAACTGCCTCCCAGTTTTTTGGCATCTTTAACGTCCTTCAGCAATACATAGGTATTATAATCATTACGCAGCCAGGCATTCGATCGGCTATCCCCCCAGGTGGCCATGGATAAAAAGAAATCGACGTTAAAGTGCGAGTTTTTTGGCACATCCTTTATTACCCCCGTGATCTTAAAATTTTGGTTATCATTAAGAATCATCATCTTGCCAACCACATCCGTTTTATCAAAATACTTTTTGGCGGTGCTTTCGGTCACCACTACCGAATTTGGCTCGGCAAGGGCGGTTTTACTATCTCCGCTTATCATTGGCAGCGTAAAAACATTAAAAAGCGATGGATCGGCAAAGGCAACTTTATTCTCTACCATATTCACCTCACCTTTTTTAACATGCATGGTGTAGGCATTTTTTATGCGTACAGCGTCTTCTACGTAAGGATATTCGGCAACAAGTGTTTTTGCCAGCGGCGGCATTACTACAGCGTAATCTTTCCGGTTCTCGCCGAGTTTAAGGTCCGCATTTACGCGATATATACGCTCGCTTTTGGTGTTGTAAAGGTCGTAGCTCAGCTCATCAACCACATAAAATACAATAAGCAGGCAGGCGCCCAGCCCAAGGGCCAGTCCCAGTATGTTTATAGCCGTAAAGCCCTTGTTTTTCAAGAGGCTACGGAATGCTGTTTTTATATAGTTTCTGAACATGACCGTTGATGCTAATGATTAAATGATTACGTTGATCCCACTCTTGATTCTTGTATCTTACTTCTTGCTTCTAAAACTACTCACTTCTTAAACTCTTCACCGGGTTTGCCAATGCTGCGTTCAGCGATTTAAAGCTTACTGTTGCCAGGGCTATCCCAAATGTTATTAATGCAGCAAATAAAAAGATCGACCAATGCAGCGGCGTTTTATAAGCAAAGTTTTGCAGCCATGTGTGCATAAAGTAATAGCCCAATGGTATCGCAATCACCGTAGCAACCGCAACAGGTTTCAACAAGTCTTTTGATAACAGCAGCAGTATATTTGGCACCGACGAGCCCAACACCTTGCGTACGCCGATCTCCTTGGTGCGTTTTACCGCTGTGAAGGATGCCAGTCCGAATAAACCTAAACAGGCGATGAAAATAGCCAGGCCCGAAAAGATGGCCAGCATGGTTTGCTGGCGGATATCGGTTTTGTAGGTGGTATCAAATTTCTGATCGAGGAAGCTGTATTCGAAAGGATAAACCGGGGCAACCTGGCTGTACACCTGCTTTATTACAGCAAGGGAGTTTTTAATATTACCCGCTTTTATTTTGATAACGGCTACCCTCCTGTCCATTGCAGGTGATATAATGAGAGCATCCATATTCTCCTTCAGCGAAAGGAAATTGTAATCTTTCACTACACCTATTACACGGCGTGGTTTATCGTCGCGAATGGTATTTTTTATTTGCTTACCAATAGCCTGCTCTGGTGTAAAGCCAAGTTTTTTGGCGGCAGTTTGGTTGATGAGCACCGCGTCGGTAGAATCCGTTGTAAACTGAGGCGAAAAATCGCGGCCGGCTACTATTTTCACCCCAAGCGTTTTAACAAACTGGAAGTCGGCGAACTCCGTGCGCGATTTAAATTTATCGTGCTGGCCCTCTGCTTCAAAAGTATGCATATCATGGAAACCGCCGGGCTCGCCCGACATGAGCGACACGCTTGCAATATTGGCGTTGCTTTCCAGCTCTTTTTTGAAAACGCTCATTTGGTTGTAGATGTCGTTATTATCCAGCTGTACAATTACGGCCTGCTCTTTATCATAACCAAGCTCTTTGCCTTTTACAAAGCTCATCTGCTTCATGATAACGATGGTGCCGATAATGAGCAATACCGAAATACTAAACTGCACCACCACGAGCGATTGCCTGAAGAAGGCCCCGCTTTTGCCCAAACGCAGTTTGCCTTTCAGCGCCTGTATTGGTGAAAAAGCCGACAGAAAAAACGCCGGGTAGCTGCCCGCCAGAAAGCCGATAACGACGATCACCCCTGCTAAAAACAGGTAGATAGGTGCCGAGTTCCAGCTGGCAGATACGTTATAGCCGAGCAGCTCGCGGTACCAGGGCATCGCTGCAATTAATATCACTACAGATAAAATGCAGGAGATAATGGTAAGCAGCATGCTCTCGCCGATGAATTGCAGTACAAGGTGGTTCTTTAAAGCCCCTAAAACCTTGCGCAGCCCAACTTCTTTAGAGCGTTCCACTGCCCGGATGGTGGACAGGTTGGTAAAATTAATACAGGCAATAAGCATGATGAGTACCGCGATAGAAATGAAGATATATACTACCGTTTTATCGCCATGCTTTACATTATCAAAGGCTGATGCGGGCTCAAAATAAATATCGTTCAGTGCGGTAAGTTTCAGGCCGAATTTGGCACCGAAACGCGCCATATCCTTGCCCATGTATTTATCCATAAACTGCGGAAACTTCTTCTCCAGCTGCGCCTTATCGCTATGCTCATCCAGCAATACATAAGTAAAAAGGCCATTGTTGATCCAAACCTTAAAGTAATCCTCGTTAAAATAGTTAGATAATGGCACAACCACATCAAAATTCAAGTGCGAATTGGCTGGCACATCCTGCGCGATACCGGTGACTTTCAACTGTTTTTGTTTATCCAGCGTTACCACTTTGCCCATGGCATTATCAATGCTGCCAAAGTATTTTTTTGCGGTAGTTTCGGTAAGCACAATGCTCGAGGGATCTTTCAGTACCGACGATGCATTGCCTTTTAAAAGCTTGAAGGAAAACAGGCTAAAGAAATCAGCATCAGCATTATATAGTTTTTTTTCTACAAAGGCTTTATCGCCAAAAGAGATCAACCCCTGATTTGGCTGAACCCGTACGGCTTGTTTTATATCCCCCGGAAAATCGTTCAATAAAGCCGTTGCATAAGGCCCCGAAAGATACGGTACACCTTCTTTCAGTTCATCAAAGGTGCGCATTACGCGGTACATACGTTTGCCCTTGGCGTGGAATTTATCCACACTGAACTCGTTCATGATGTAAACGAATATCATCATGCACACGGTGATACCGATGGTTAACCCCAATATGTGGATCAGCGAAAACGCCTTGTTTTTATACAAGTTACGCCAGGCTATTTTGATATAGTTTTTTAACATTATTTTTTTGATTACACCGATTTGAAAATTGATTTCACCGATTACACTGATTCTATCTTGATTCTTGGTTCTTTACTCTTGTCTCTTATTTACTCGCTTCTCAAACTCTTCACCGGGTTTGCCAGCGCGGCTTTGATAGCCTGGAAACTCACCGTTATAATAGATATCATAATGGTTACCACTGCGGCCGTTATAAACACCCAAATACTTATTGGTACACGATAAGTGTATCCCTGTAGCCAACTATGCATACCGAACCAGGCCAATGGCGTGGCAAACAGGAAGGCGATGCCAACCAGGGTTAAAAAGTCTTTTGATAGCATAGACGTAACACCAAATACTGATGCTCCCAGCACCTTGCGTACACCAATTTCTTTGATGCGGTTCTGTGCCATGTATGTGGCCAGGCCGAACAGCCCTAAGCAGGATATAAATATGGTTAGGCCGGCAAAAAGTGTGGCCAGTGTGCCGGTACGTTGTTCGTCCTTAAATTTCTTGGCGTATTCATCGTCAACAAAATGATAATCGAAGGGGTACTCGGAGTTAAATTTCTTAAACACGCCTTCTGCCAGTTTCAGGTTTTGGGCTGTTGTGTTTTTATCGTTAAGTTTATAATGGATAACATTGAACCACGATTTGGGGCCTTGTATGATCATAGGCCTCACCGGTTCATATGGCGATTGCAGGATGAAATCTTTCACCACACCTACTACGGTTAGCTTGTTATCGCCATTCTTTACAATTTGGCCAATGGGATGTTTAAATCCCATTATTTTTACCGATGCCTCGTTTAGC
This sequence comes from Mucilaginibacter pankratovii, assembly GCF_014773265.1. GTDB lineage: Bacteria > Bacteroidota > Bacteroidia > Sphingobacteriales > Sphingobacteriaceae > Mucilaginibacter > Mucilaginibacter pankratovii. Next base: position 228,750 of record NZ_JACWMY010000010.1, read on the forward strand.
ATAACAGCAAGCGAATCTGAAGGGTACTTTTCCGCGTCTATATCGCGGCCCTCTATAACCTTCAGGCCCATTGTTTTGGTGAAAGAGCCGTCAGTGTTGTACATGTTAAAGTCTATCTTGGCGCCTTCCTGTTTGCCTTGCCAGGTATAATCCCAGGTATCGCTCCAGCCTTCTGTCATTGGCGCGCTGGTTTTGCTTACGGCAACAGCTGCACCGCTGGTTAACAATTCGTTACGGATGAGCTTATAATTCTTGTCGACGTTGCCCGTCATAAAGGTGTATACCAGGTTGTTCTTTTTGTAACCGGTATCCCGGTTTTGAGCGTACTCTAATTGCTCGCGTACAATGATGGTAGAAATGATGAGTACAATAGCAAAGGTGAATTGCACCACCACCAATATTTTACGTGGCGATATGGCCGCATTGGCTGCCTTGAAAGTGCCCTTTAATACTTTTACCGGGATAAACGATGACAGGTATAGCGCCGGGTAGCTGCCTGATAACACGCCTGTGAAAAGGATAAATGATAATGATATCAGCCAGAACGCCGGGCTGTTATAAGGAATAATTAAATGTTTATCGGTAAGGTTATTAAAACCCGAAAGGGAAAGCTGGATGATGATGAGCGCCAATATACCGGAGAAAAATGCGATCATGATACTTTCGCCGAGGAATTGCGAAATAAGGCTCCCTTTTGAGGCCCCTACTACTTTACGGATACCTACTTCTTTGGCGCGCTTCTCGCTGCGGGCAGTGCTCAGGTTCATGAAGTTGATGCAGGCGATCAGCAAAATGAATGCAGCAATAATACTGAACAATCTGATGGTTTCGATGCGGCCACCCACTATCTTACCATTCTCGAACTTGGAATATAAATGCCATTTGGTGGCGGGATGCATAAACACATCGATATCTTTAATATCGGAATGCGAACGCGTAATATCTTTAACCTGCTTGTTTATAGCAGCTTCGGTTACGCCGGGTTTTAAAAGTGCCCAGGTTTGTACCGAATTGTTGCCCCAGTTCTTCTCCACTTGCTTGTCAACCTTCTCCAGGTAGGTCCATGGCATCAGGTATTCAAAATCGAATTGGGTGTTGTTAGGAAGATCTTTCATTACAGCGGTAACCGTAAAATAATCAACACTGTCTATTTTGATGGTTTTGCCCATCGCGTCCTCATCGCCAAACAGTTTTTTAGCTGTTTTTTCGGTAAGAACAATGCTCTTCATTTCGTTCAGTGCCGTTTTTAGGTTACCCTTTACCAGCGGGAAACTGAACATCGTCAGGAAATCCGGGTCGGTATAATTACCGGCCAGTGTAAGATGCTTTTCGCCAAGCGTGAATAAGAAGTTGCAATTATTGGTGCGCGATACCTGCTCTACCTGCGGGTAATCCTGTTTAAGGCTGCTGCGCATTACTTTTGGCGTAGTTCCCCAGCACCACATTTTACCATCAAAAACCGAGCGGTTATACATCTGGTAAAGACGGTCTTTTTTATCGTGGAACTGGTCGTAGCTTACCTCGTTTTGTACCCAAAACAAAATGAGGGCGGCACTGGCCATCCCAACTGCCAAACCGGCAATATTTATAGCGGTAAAACCCTTGTTTTTTAACAAGTTACGCCAGGTTATTTTAATGTAATTCTTAAACATATTTTTTTGCGATTACACCGATGAAGATTGATTTCACCGATTAAAACTCTTAACTACTCACCACTCTCAATTCACCATTCATTCACCCAAAACAGGGCAATTCTCAAGCCGTCCCACCGCCAATTTGCATTGGCAGTGGGTAAAGCCGGAGGCACACTTAACTATATATTAATCAAATAGGTTAACCCAGTCTCACCTAAATCCTCTCCAAAGGAGAGGACTTTCGAATAACCAACCCTTCTCCTTTGGAGAAGGTGCGCGAAGGGCGGATGAGGCTGTTAAAAGTTATTATACCATGATGTTTTCCATCACGGTTTGCCCGTCTAACAGGCGGATGATGCGGTGGCTGTAACGAGCATCATGCTCAGAGTGCGTAACCATAATAATGGTTGTACCCTGCTCGTTCAGATCGGTTAACAGTTCCATTACATCGTTACCGTTGCTGCTATCCAGGTTACCGGTAGGTTCATCCGCCAATATCAATTTTGGTTTGTTAACAACCGCACGGGCAATGGCCACACGCTGTTGCTGACCGCCCGATAACTGCTGCGGGTAGTGGTTGCGGCGGTGCATGATCTGCATTTTATCAAGCACTTCCTCCACGCGTTTTACACGATCTGCACTGCTTACGCCGGTATAGATCAATGGTAGCTCAACGTTTTCGAAAACGGTAAGCTCATCTATCAGGTTAAAGCTCTGGAAAACGAAACCGATGTTGTGCTTGCGCAGGTCGGCACGTTTGCGTTCGTTAAAATGGGCTATTTCAACGCCGTTGAAAACGTAGCTGCCATTATCCGGATCGTCCAGCATACCCAAAATGTTTAGCAGTGTAGATTTACCGCAACCAGATGGACCCATAATGGCCACAAACTCGCCGGTGTTAACTTCCATCGACAGCTTGTTTAGTGCAATGGTCTCTACCTCTTCTGTGCGGTAAAATTTCTCAAGATTTGTAATTTTTATCATTTGGCCTCCCTTAAACCCTTCCGCCGGCTAAAGCGAAAGGGCTATTTTTGATTTAATTGTGATTTGTATATTTTTAATTGATTAGTTCATTCTTACGCCATACCTCCTCCCCTTTGGGGAGGCTGGGTGGGGCTTCCGCCCTCCTTACGGTTTCTTCAGCACCAGTTCCTGTATATCGGTATAGTTTTCGTAGCTGGATGTTACCACTTTGTCGCCAGGTTTTAAGCCTTGTAATACCTCATAATAATCAGGGTTTTGGCGGCCTATCTGTATATCAACCTTGTAAGCTGTTTTACCATCTTCGGCAACTTTAAAGATCCAGTTACCACCGGTTTGCTGGTAAAAACCACCTTTAGGTACCAATACCGCGGTTGTTTCGTCGCTCAATGCCAGGCGGATCTGTAAGGTTTGGCCCTTGCGGATACCTTTAGGTACTTCACCAACAAACTGCATATCTACCTGGAAACGGCCGCTGGTAACCTGTGTAAACACTTTCTTGATCACCAATTTATAAGTTTTATCAGCAAAAGTAAAATCACCCACTAAACCGTTGTATATGCGAGATAGGTAATGCTCTTCTACATCTACACGTACTTTAAAGCCGCTTTGCGCATCTATCTGGCCTAAGTGCTCGCCTTTATTCTTGTTCTGCCCTACTTCGGCATCCATCGATGTTAACTGACCGTCGATAGGTGCACGTACGGTTAGGTCGGCCACTTTTTTACGCATCAGTTCCAGTGTGCTCTTCATGTGCGCGTATTGCTCACGGGCCTGGTCTGCTTCCTGTTTGGTTAACGAAGTATCTTGTTTTAAGATCTGCGTGGTTAATTTTTTGCGCCTTACCTGGTAAGCGTAGGCATTTTCGGCAGCCTTATATTCCTGTAGGCCTATCGCTTTCTGGTCGAGTAATCTCTTGTCCAAAAGGTAAACGCGTTCAGCTTCTTTATAAGCATTATCTACATCGGCCATTTGGTTAAGCTTGGTGATGGTGTTTTGTTGCGCGCTGTTGTGCGAGATCTGCATCTGCGTCTGCGCGGCGTAAACCGCTGTTTCCTGGTTAGCCAGGTTTAGCTCCAAATCGGTGTTGGCTAATTTGATGATCGGGTCACCTTTTTTAAGGTTAGCGCCATCTTCAACATATTTCTCTTCTACACGGCCGCCTTCAACCGCATCCAGGTAAATGGTGGTAAGCGGCATCACCACGCCGTTAACAGGTATAAACTCCTGGAACGGGCCTTTTTTAATATCGCTAACAGTTATGCGTTCGGTATCTACGTTTAACTTGCTTTTGCTCGATGCGGTGCTGATGATCATCCAACCGCCAAATAAAACTGCTGCTGTTATACCGGCTATAGTTACAAGCCTTTTGGTACCCCATGTCTTTTTTTGTATTACTCTGTCCACTGTATAATTCTTAATATTTTGTTGATAGATACAAAAACACATGCCACAAATTAAATTGCTGTATTTCAGTCAATTAAACCTATTTGGCTAAATTACACCGTACGCTATTGTTACAGCATGTGTTCGGTATTGATACAATAGTTTTTTTGAGTTCATAGTTGATGGATTACAGTTCATAGTTGATTATCAATACTATAGGTATTATAGCGTAAATGGTATGATATTTAACATGCAAATACTAAATTGCGGGATGTATTTTATGTGTACACTGAAGTACCATGAACTATCAACCATGAACCAACTACTATAAAATGATACTTAAAAAAGCGACCGTTTTAATTGTTGACGACGACCCCGATGTACTAACCGCTGTTAAGTTATTACTTAAAACAGAAACACAGGAAATTATCACCGAAAAGAACCCGGAGAACCTGAACTGGCTGCTGCAACGCAACCAGGTTGACCTTGTGCTGCTGGATATGAACTTTAACAGCGCCATTAATACCGGCAACGAAGGCATTTACTGGCTGCGCAAAATTAAAGAGTGGAAACCCAACGTTTGTGTTATTATGATAACCGCCTATGGCGATATCGACCTGGCCGTACGCTCGTTAAAAGAGGGTGCGAATGATTTTGTGGTGAAGCCATGGCATAACGAGAAGCTGATAGAGACCATAAAAGATCTGCTTGATAAAAAAGAGGGCACCAGCAAAGCCAGCAAACCATCGGGCAAAAGCAGTGCAGGGACATCTATTTTGGGTGAATCGGAAGTGATGGAGGATATTTTCCACAAGGTAAATAAGATCGCGCCTACCGATGCCAATATTTTGATACTTGGCGAAAACGGTACGGGTAAAGACCTGATGGCAAAAGCCATTCACGAGCGCTCGCTGCGCGCCGATAAACCATTTATAAAAGTGGATGTTGGCGCATTGACGGATAGCTTGTTTGAAAGCGAACTCTTCGGCCACAAAAAAGGTGCTTATACCGATGCACGGGAAGACCGCATGGGCCGTTTTGAGGAAGCCGAAGGCGGTACTTTATTTTTGGATGAGATAGGCAACATCAGCCTGCAGCAGCAGGCCAAGCTGCTTACCATACTGCAAAACAGGCAGGTAACGCGCCTGGGCACCAACAAAGCCATTGATATCAATATCCGGCTCATTTGCGCTACTAACGTACCCTTGTCTGAACTGGCTAACGAAAATAAATTCCGTAAGGATTTAATTTACCGTATTAACACGGTGGAGATAAACATGCCGCCATTGCGCCGCCGCAACGAGGATATTGTGATATTGGCCCGCCATTTTGCCAAGTTGTACGCCAGCAAATACTTAAAGCCAAGTGTAGATTTCGACAGCGCGGCTTTAACCAAGTTAAAATCGTACAACTTCCCGGGCAATGTGCGCGAGCTGCAATATACTATTGAGCGCGCCGTAATTATGGCGGACGATCACGTTCTGCGCCCCGACGACCTTATTTTTTCGATACTGGAAACACCAGGTGAAACACTTACCGAGGACGACAGTAACATACCATTGAGCGCAATGGAGAAGAACGCCATCCTCCGCGTGATAGAAAAACATAGCGGTAACATCACCCGCGCCGCAAAAGAACTGGGGTTAACCCGTACCGCCCTTTACCGCAGATTGAGCAAGTATGACATTTAACCGTTACGAATGGCGGCTACTGCTGCGTGTCATATTTTTATTTATTGCCATTACGGCCACATCGGTGGTTGTGGTATCGGGCAGGGGGGCATATATTTATGGGGTGCTTACTATACCGATGGTGGTGTTTTCGGTGCTCGATCTGATCCGTTTCCAGCGCAAGGCGCAGGACGAGGTGAACCAGTTTGTAGAATCTATCCACTACCGCGATTTTAGTCGCCACTTTGATGTGCGCCGTGCCCCAAACGAACTAAAACCACTACGCAAGGGCTTTAACGAGATCAACACTACCTTTAAACTCATCAGTCGCGAACGCGAGACGCAGTACCATTACCTGCAAAAGATATTAGAATTGGTAGATACCGGGCTGCTCAGCTACGAGCAGGAAACCGGCGAAACCGGCTGGATAAATGAAGCCTTTAAAAACCTCATCGGTGTCCCCTATTTAAAAACCATCCATTCGCTGGAAAAACGCGAGCCAGAGCTGTACGCTGATATCATTAAACTAAAGCCCGGCGACGCGCAGGTGCTTAGCATCACCCGTAACCAGCAGCAGGTAAAAATGCTGGTATCCGCCAGTGTTATGCGCAGCGACGAGAAAATGTATAAACTGGTGGCCTTCCAGAACGTGAGCGAGGCTTTGGACGAGACGGAATCAAAGGCATGGAGCAAATTACTGAATGTGATGACGCATGAGATCATGAACTCGGTTGCGCCTATCTCCTCTTTAGCCGATACATTGAAGAACCGCCTGCAAAGCCCCGAGATAACCGGCGGTATCGCCAATGCCGACCTGGAAGACATAGAACTGGGCATCGACACCATCAAACGCCGCAGCGAAGGCTTGCTTAAGTTTACTGAAAGCTACCGCAGCCTCAATAAGATCACCAAGCTGGATCTGAACAAGATCCTGGTGCGTAACATGTTCGAGAACCTTAACAGCCTGATGCGCCCAACCTTGGAGAAGAAACATATCGAACTGGAGATTATCCTACGTGATCCTGCACTGGCCATCGAAGCGGATATCAACCTCATAGACCAGGTGATGATCAACCTGCTGGTGAACGCTATAGAGGCAGTGAAAGACAAATCAGAGCCACGCATCACCCTCTCGGCAGAAGCAAAGGCCAACAACAAGATACTGGTGAAAATTATGGATAACGGCCTCGGTATGCCACCCGAACTGCTGGATAAGATCTTTATCCCCTTCTTCAGTACCCGCAAAACCGGCAGCGGTATCGGGCTTAGCCTTTGTAAACAAATTATGCTGTTGCATAAAGGGAATATCCAGGTACAATCTACCGAAGGCAAGGGAGCTACGTTTATCTTGCAGTTTAATGCGTAGGTGCAGGTCCTGAGACTTTTCTCCACATCGTCATTGCGAGGTACGAAGCAATCTCCCTATAAGCAGAGCGCCTTGCATAGCGGCTCTGCCTGCGTAGAGATCGCTTCGTACCTCGCAATGACGTGGTTTATTATCGACTATTAATGAGTAAGAAATCCATCTTTGCTATCCCCGGCAGCCTGCGTTCAGGCTCGTCTAACCATGCGATACTCAACCATATCAGCGGGTTAATTCCTGTCGATATCAACTACTTCATCTACAACCGCCTCGCCGCTATCCCCCCTTTCGACCCCGGGCTGGATAACGAACACCCGCCCGAAGCCGTTGCAGAATTAAGGAGCCTCATCACCAGCGCTGATGCCATCATTATCTGTACACCCGAATACGCCTACGGCGTACCCGGGCAGCTTAAAAACGCGCTGGATTGGATGGTAAGCAGCAGCAGCGTTGTAGACAAACCAGTTGCCCTTATCACCGCCTCCCTCGGCGGCGAAGCGGCACATGCGGCTATGCAGCTGATATTAGGAGCGCTATCTGCCAGGGTTATCCCGGAGGCTGCTTTGTTGGTGCAGTTTGTACGGTCGAAGGTTAATGGGGATGGGGTGATAACGGATCATGAGACAGAGGAAAGGGTTAAGAAACTTGTAGAGGAATTGTTGAAAGTAATTGGCTAAGCGCCTTGTTTATTCGGCTGGATGTAATTTTTACCTCTAAAAGAATCAACCCAAAGTATACGATACAAATCAGCAACACTGTAAAGAAACCGTCGACATTAATTTCGCCTGTTACAGTTTGAAACAGCGAAAGCATCAAAAGCAATGCAAGTACAAAACAGACTATTGCGGATAGGCTTTTAAGCCGTAACTGATAGTAACATTCATCGGTATCCAATGGTAATTTGATAATAAGTTTGGGCAAAAACCTTTCCAAAGAGGTGTGAAGCCTGGTAAATAACAACGCAGATTTTCCTATAAAGCCCAAAAACAATTTATCAGTGCCTACATCTGTACTTGCCGAAATCAGATCCAAAGAATCTACCCGCTTTAACGATGCTTTCCTCAACAGTCTTTCTACTTCGGTTTTTGATAAATCGTTGATGTAAACTTTCTTAAAATAAAACATGCGTTGTGCTTTTGTATCGATTATTGTGATAAGATGCCTAAACATACTAAATAAAAACCATGTGCACATCTAAAATATGCACATCCGTATCCCTGCCAATTCGTCACTCCTACCCACTTTGGAACGGCCCTTGTTAAACCCCTATTGTAAACTATACGATAATTCTAAAACCATAAAACAATGCAAGAAAAAGGATCTATTTCGATACACACCGAAAACATTTTCCCTATCATTAAAAAGTTTTTATACTCTGATAACGAGATATTTCTGCGCGAGCTGGTTTCTAACGCCGTGGATGCGACGCAAAAAATTAAGCGTTTAGCGTCATTAGGGCAGTACAACGGCGAGCTTGGCAACCTGCGTGTGGAAGTAGCTTTTGATGCAGACAAAAAGACCATCACCATATCTGATAACGGTTTGGGGATGACGGCCGAAGAAATAAAAAAATACATTAACCAGATCGCTTTCTCGGGCGCTACCGAATTTGTGGAGAAATTTAAGGAAGCAAAAGATGCCAACGAGATCATCGGCCGTTTTGGGCTTGGTTTTTATTCGGCATTTATGGTGGCCGACCGTGTGGATATTGAAACCCTAAGCTACCAGGAAGGCGCAGAACCCGCCCGCTGGACCTGCGACGGCAGCACCGAGTTTGAAATAAGCGAAGGCAGTCTTGTAGAACGCGGTACCGAAATCACCCTGCATATCAATGCCGAAAGCGAAGAATTCCTGGATAAGCAAAAACTACAGGGAATTCTGGACAAATACGCTAAATTCCTGCCTGTACCAATCAAATTTGGCACAACTACACAGGAAGAAGAAGACGGCGAGGACGAAGAAGGCAAACCAAAATACGTATCGGTTGAAACGGATAACATCATCAACGATACCACTCCTATCTGGACAAAATCGCCAAGCGAACTGAAGGACGAAGATTACCTGAAATTCTACAAAGAGCTTTACCCGTACAGCGAAGACCCCTTGTTCTGGATCCACCTGAATGTGGATTACCCGTTCAACCTTACCGGTGTATTGTACTTCCCGAAGCTGAAGAACGATTTCGAGATCACTAAGAATAAGATCAAATTGTTCAGTCGCCAGGTGTTCATTACCGATGAGGTGAAGGACATCGTTCCTGAGTTTTTGATGCTGCTGCACGGCGTTATCGATTCACCGGATATCCCGCTGAACGTATCGCGCAGCTTCCTGCAAGCCGATAGTGCCGTTAAAAAGATCAATACCTATATCACCAAAAAAGTAGCTGATAAATTAGCAGACCTGTTTAAAAGCGACCGTAAAGGTTTCGAAGAAAAATGGGGCGATATTGGCCTGTTTGTGAAATACGGTATGATCAGCGAAGACAAGTTTTACGATAAGGCAAAGGATTTCGTTTTGGTTACCAACACCCAAAAAGAAAACTTCACCCTTGCCGAATATAAAGACAAGGTTGAGCCTACCCAGACCGATAAAGACGGGCAACTGGTTTACATCTACACCAACGATCCGGAGAAACAGGATGCGTTCATCCAGTCGGCCACTAAAAAGGGGTATGATGTTATGGTGATGAACTCGCCGATAGATACCCATTTCATTAGTCAGCTGGAGCAGAAATTAGAAAAAACACAATTAAAACGTGTGGACGCTGATGTTGCTGATAAACTGATCAAAAAGGATGAGAACCCGGAATCGGTATTAACCGAAGAGCAATCAACCAAGATCAAAGAGATCTTTGATAAGGCCATCAACAAGCCTGCTTACAAAGTGAAGCTGGAAAGCCTTAGTCCGGACGAGTTGCCGGTAACCGTTACCATGGACGAGTTTATGCGCCGTATGAAAGATATGGCTGCCATGGGCGGTGGTATGAGCTTTTACGGCAGTATGCCCGATAACTACAACGTAATTGTAAACGGTAACCACAAACTCATCTCCAAAATATTGGCTGATGAGAATACCGATGCACAGGCACAATTGGCCAAACAGGCGTTTGACCTGGCCCTGCTTTCGCAAGGTTTGTTAACAGGTGCTGAGTTGACAGAATTTGTGAACAGGAGCGTGAGTTTGATTTAATAACGCAACGTACGCAGGGCTATTTACTCACCCCGACTACGCTACGCTGGTCGACCCTCTCTGCTTCGCAAAGAGGGTTAAGAAAAAACTCCGCACCCTCTTTACCGTAGATAGAGAGGGTCGGACAGCGATAGCGCATCCGGAGTGAGTCCTAACCACTACACAAAGCCATCCTCCAAAGGGGTGGCTTTTTGTTGCCCTGAATTATTTTGCCTGCACTTTATGGAATCTCCCCTCCCACTGCATCCTACCTGTAAAAACACAAGAACATGAAAAAGATAACAAACAGGCAGAAGGTTTACGGGCCGGTGGGATTAAACCAAATAGCGCTAAAAAAGCCTAAACCAATACAGACGCTTTTAGCATTTAAACTTATTGATAACTATACTGTTATACATCAAACAAGCGTTATATTTATACCATAATACATTAACAATGAAAACTTTAGTAAAAATCATCTTCACCTTTATTATAGCGGTTTCCGCCATACAGCCCGGGCTGGCACAAAATAAAAAAGCCGACAAAAAAGCAGCAAAAGAAGCCGAGATAAAGCAATTGATGCAATCTAAAAACTACCTGTTTAAAGCGCAGTTTATGTACCCCATGGGCGGTACGCAACAGTACCTCACCAGCGATTACGATGTAAAGGTTGGGCAGGATACCCTTGTATCTTATTTACCCTACTTTGGCGTGGTTTTTTTTAACGCGGGATATAATAATCCATCCGAATCGGGGATTCAATTTACTTCTACCAAATTCGATTATAACCTCGAAGAAAAAACAAACGGCAGTTATATGGTTTATATAAAACCTAAGGACACCAAAAACACCGCTCAAATGATCCTGAACGTTTCGTCTAACGGCTATGCGAGCCTGTCGGTACAAAGCAATAACAGGCAAATGATCCGTTTTGGTGGGTTTATAGTAGAAATTCCGAAGGCTAAAATATAATACTATGCTAAAAATTAACATCCCGGGAGGCCCGGATAACGTATCACAGGACCTGCTAAATCAATACGGCATTCCGCAACCGCTTAATGGTACAGATATAGAGATCAACGGCGATACCGTGTTGTTATTTGACGACGAGCAGCAGGCAGTTGCCTACCTGGATGGGCTGGAAGAATTCGCATCATCAATAGACGACCACTCCCCTGCCAAAAATATAATAAGCCTTATTGTAAGCGCCATCGGCAACGATGAATTTGTGCAGACGTACTTACAATAAGGTTTGTGGAAAATCGAGGCCTCACCCAGCCCTCTCCAAAGGAGAGGGTTCTAAATATTTTTCAAGTCCTCTCCTTTGGAGAGGATTAGGTGAAGCTGCTTAAGCGATCAGATTTTTATTGATATAGCCAATGCTGCTTACCATGCTGGCAAACGGGTCTTTCGGCATATCGTGCTCCACAAAAAAGTGTTCCATACCGGCGGTTTTTGCAGCAGCAAAAATGGGTTTAAAGTCGATGGTGCCGCTGCCTACCGGTAAAACGGTTTCGCGTGCTGCATCCAGGTCCTTCACATGCCAAAGCGGGAAACGGCCGGGGTGTTGTTTAAACATCTCCACCGGGTCTTTACCACCTTTTATAGACCATGCCAGGTCGAGCTCAAACTTTAAATTCTTCGGGTCGGTTTCAGCCAAAAACAGGTCGTAAGGTATTTTGCCTTCGACCGCGCGGAACTCTGCATCGTGGTTGTGGTAGCAGAATTGCAGGCCTGCTTTTTTGGCCAGTTCGGCGCTTTTGTTTAATGTATCTATCGAGAGCTTAATTTCTTCTAATGAGGTGATGGGCGTGCTGGCGCAAACCAGGTATTTTACGCCACCCTCGGCAGCTTCGTCAACCAGTTGCTGCATATTATCGCGCAGGTTGGCCATTGGTGGTATTACTATCGGTTTGCCATCTGGCCCGGCAGGCATTTTTGCGCCCGGAGGCAGTTTAAAAGGCGCACCCAGTACGTGGTGGCTTTTCCATGCGAGTCCCTCGCCGTTCACCATCGCTTTAAACTCTTTAGGTTTTAAACCGTAGTACCCCCCTTTTTTACTGAAGGCCGATTCTATCTCTTTATACCCCGCTGCCGAAACTTTGCTTAGCGTACCCTTTACGTCGGCATCCATTACGTTAAAAAAGGTGAACAGCTGTATCCCAACCGCATGTTTGCCTTTAAAGTTTAAAAGAGAAGCCGCCTTGCCCGATAAAGCCACGCCGCCAATGGCCAGTGTACCGGCCGTTTTTAAGAAATTACGCCTGTTATTATTCATTATAATTTAGTGTTTGTTTACTTGGTAAGTAAATCTAAATCAATAAAATCGAATAAAAAAATATTATTGTGTCTTTTTAACGCAATAGGCGTTTTGGTGAATGGTTAATAGAGAGTGGTTACAGAAAAATAAGATTCCCATTCCCTCCCTGGGGAGGGGTGTGCAGGAAATGAGCGCAGATGCGGGGAGGGGTTTAGCCACATAGTAAGTTAACATTCATGGCGCTCCCTGCGGGCCAGGCTATACGCTCATACTACACGGGCCTTAGCCACATGGCCGGTATCCGCTCCTATCCTTAGCGCATTTTTTTCTGAACAAACTACTTAATAAGTATCTGGTATTTCAGCTCTCCTCCCTGTTCGGATGACATAAATGTAACACCACCATCGGTACTTATTGATGCAGAGACTGAATGTGTTTTTACCTTTGCATGAGCAACCCCGTAACAACCCGCTGTAGATGCTGACTTCAAGACAATGACATACTCCTGCCCTTTTGCTACCCGGATATTCGGTCTAATAAAAATATTCCTTGCCGACCAGCCCACTTCCTCAACCGGGATACTTTTAGATGCCAGGGCTTTGCCTGTGGCTAAATGATTGGCACCTGCTTTATATATGTCAATCACCAACGGTGCATTGGGCGTGTTATTTTGAAACACTGTGATACTGAACTTACTCAATAATGTTGAACGCAAAACTTTAAATGTTTGCGACCGCTGCACTTGTCCGCCTATATCGCATTTCAAATCCCAAATATCATCCAGGGATCGACCAGGCTTAACGCCGGGTTTGGCTGTAGGCATGCTATATTCCACAGCGCATTGTAAGGGCTTGATAGAACCGTCTTCATTAAAAGCAAGCGGCGCCCAGTAAAAATTAGCCAGCGCTTCGTTTTTGGCGGCGTTGTTCCACAGGTCGCTGCCGTAGAGATAGATGGTTTCCTTGTTTACTTTAAGGGTTGATACAAACGAGGGCTGCCCGCCGCAGGAATTATCGCTGATCTTCGTGGGTTTAGACCAGGGGCCCAATGGCGACTTCGCAGTACGGTAAGATGTACCCGTGCCCGAACAATACCCGCAATTCGGGTCGGAATAAACCACGTAGTAAATACCTTTGCGTTTAAATAAGCCGGGCGCTTCGGTTTCGCCTTCGGTGACGCGTTTTACAACTTCACCTGTGCCGGTTAAATAGTCGGCGCTTAGTTTCTCTATCACGATGGTACCTTTGGTGCGCCAGTCGGTATAGGCCAGGTATGCCGTGCCGTCGTCATCTATAAATGTATCATGGTCGCCGTTGTTTAAGCCTGCTGCGGGCATATCGCTGTTTACGGCGAGGTGTGGTTCAGCAACTTCGTTAAAAGGGCCAACAGGCGTTTTGCTGGTGAACACACGGTACCCCACCACATTATCGTAAACGTTTATCCAAAGCACGTACAGTTTTGTTTTTGCATTGTAGACCACATGCGGGCGAAAGCAGCCATAAGTTTTACCATCGCAGCGCGACTGCCAAACGGGTGTTTTGGCATCGAACAGGAATCCCTCGTCCGTCCAGTTCACCATATCTTTTGAGGAATAACTTTTAAACCCGCAGAAGGGCGCCGTTTTATTCCCCCACTGAAAACCACAATCGTAACTGGTGCCGTACAGGTAATACGTACCGTCGAAATAAGCGATCTCACCATCATGCGCATCCACCGCATCGCCCAGAGTGCTAAAGCGGGTTATCTGTTTGCCTTCCCTATTGAAGTTTTTGATTTGGGCGAAGGCAGGGATGCAGAATATTGAGAATGTTAAAGAAGCAAGGATAATTGAGGTGAGGAGTTTTCTCATAATTAAACGAAAATGTGGGGATAAACAAACCTAATAAAAAGGATCATTTATCGGGCTGTTTTTTATCAGGGGGCTGTTTGATTTATTGCATTAGTAAATCGTAGCTGTAATATTGGTAGCTTTACCCTAATCAATTTAACCCTAATCACAACCAAACAGCAGGCATCATTACTACCAAATGAAAATACCTAATCTTATAATACTATTCGCTCTGTTCATGGCTGCTTGCGGGAACAATAAACCAGCGGCTGTAAAGTCGGACACTACAGCAGTTATGCATGTGAGCCCTGCCCCTGCCCGCGTTATCGATACAACAAGAAACACCGACGTTTTAGATACCATTCACATGCTATTAAATTATACTGCCGACCGGTTTTTTTCGGATACGGTTGAAAAGGATAAATTTAATATTACACTGTATGGCAAAGGGATACTTACGGGTACTGTCGTCTTCGAGATAACCGGCCATGACGGAAGGCAACTCAACAAGGAGGCATTTACCGCGACAGATCTGTTGGGCGATATGGAAGATGTTTTAAATACCAAACAAAAGATAGACACCATAAACGCCCGTATGGCACATTTTTTTGACGAGAACCGGTTTGTTTCTCCGGCTATTGGCGACAATCATACGCCAGAAAATGATTATATCGAAGCGGATGAATCTGAAAAAGCCGATTGGAATGAAATAAAGGCAATCGCAAGTTCAGTAGGATTCTTTTATAATTATGGGTATGAAGGAACTTATGGCATTGCTTATTCCAAAAAGAAAAAGAAAGCGGTATATATATTTGAAAGCGACTAAATTCAATGATGCAAACAATTCGCAATCAACTCTGTCCAGTCGGTTTAGTGGGAGACCTCAACGGTAAACTCTTTTCCCCTTTTTTAAAATATTACCTTCACCATCGTATACAGTGATATAATCTTCGTTATAGGTTCTGTCTTGTATACCTAATTTATCCAATAATTCATTGGCTTTTTGTCTAATAATCTTCCAGGTTGGGTCGCTTTCTATACAGTCCCAATCCCAAATATTGTCCGGGATATCATCTGTAGCTTGCTTAAAAGCCAATAATTCTGGTTTCAAAGAGTCATCTATTGCATTATTCCGAAATACAGTTTCAAAGCAAACTGGCGTAAACGCAGCATCTATTTCTGATTCGAGCTCAAAAAGCGGATCAAATGCAGGGCCGGCTAATTTGTCCAACTCGCTTGATGTTAACGAAAAAAGAATTATGGCGTTGATTAGATTTGTGTAGTAAAAATCTACGCCTTCGTCATATTTGAGTTGCTCTTGAATTTCAGGTGAAATCTTTGTGGCAGCTTCCTTTATCCCGAATATCGATTTAAAATTGATTTTCATACTCCACCGTCAGTTCTCACCGAGAAACATAAATGTACCTATTCGTTTTACAAACTAAACTATTCAATCCCCTCCTCAATGATACAAACAATTCGCTATCAGCCCAGTCCAGCCGGTTTGGTGGGAGGCGCCTTTGCCGCTGCCGTTATCGCCGTCAAAGTATTCGTAATAGAGGATGTGGCTGTTAAACTCGGGGTCGGTTTGTAGTTTTTCGTTATTACCGAATACGGCGCGCCTGCCTTGCCCGTCCTTCAGAAAAATGCGCGATACGCGACTATAGATCTCGTTGGCTACTTCTTTCAGGTTCATCATATTGCCGCTGCCGGTTGGGCATTCTACCTTAAAATCGTCGCCGTAGTATTGGTGGTAGGTGTTCAGGCTTTCGATGATGAGGTAATTCATGGGCATCCACACCGGACCGCGCCAGTTACTGTTGCCGCCAAAAAGGCCGCTATCGCTTTCGGCAGGGATATATTTAATGCTGAAATTATTACCATAGAGGTTGATGCTGTAGGGATGTTCGAGATGATATTTAGACAACGAGCGAACGCCATATTCGCTTAAAAACTCTTTCTCATCCAGCATGTAGCGCAGCAGGCTTTTCATGCGGTAGCCCCGCAGCAGGCTGATGAGGTGCGTGCCCCCCGCCCTCACCTCGTCCCAGCGCGACACCAGCGAAGCCAGGTCGGGCCGGTTGGCGGTGAACCAATCCATGCGCTTACGAAAAATAGGATTATTCACGATGGCGTTATCATCCAGTACCTCGGCAGCAAACAGCGGGATCAGGCCAACCATACTGCGTACCCGCATCTTTTCGGCATAGCCGTTTGGCAGGCGAAGCTGGTCGTAGAAAAAGCCGTCGGCTTCGTCCCAAAGACCTGTGTTGTCCGTCCCCAGGGTCGACATCGCCCCGGCGATATAAATAAAATGTTCGAAGAATTTAGAGGCGATATCCTCGTAAGCCTTATTGGTAGCTGCAAGCTCCGTGGCAATACGCAACAGGTTAAGCGAATACATGGCCATCCAACTGGTACCATCTACTTGTTCCAAATGGGTACCATCGCCAAACCGTGTGTTGCGGTCGAACACGCCGATGTTATCCAGTCCAAGGAATCCGCCCTCAAAAATATTGTTGCCTGCTTCGTCCTTGCGGTTTACCCACCAGGTAAAGTTCATCATCAGCTTATGAAAGATGCGTTCTAAAAAATAGGTATCGCCGGTGCCGTTGTTGTTTGCCTTATCCAGCAAATAGATCTTCCAGGTGGCCATGGCATGCACGGGCGGGTTGGCATCGCTAAAATCCCATTCGTAAGCCGGTAACTGACCGTTTGGATGCATGTACCAATCCTTCACCAATAAGGTAAGTTGCCTTTTGGCAAAGGCCATATCCACGCTTGCCAGCGGGATGCAATGAAAAGCCAGATCCCAGGAGGCAAACCAGGGGAACTCCCATTTATCGGGCATGGAGATAATATCGCCGCGGTTATTAAACTGCGGCCATTTGCTATTGCGCCCGTTGAGGCGTTGCGCCGGCGGTACGGGCTGCGCCGGATCACCTTTTAACCATTGGTGGATATCGTAATAATAGAATTGCTTGTTCCACAACATGCCGGCAAAAGCCTGGCGCTGTATCATGGCCTTGTCGGCGTTATTATCCGACTGAAGTTTTTCGTAGAACTCATCAGCTTCCGCCTTGCGATTTGCAAACACGTCGTCAAAATTGGCAAAGCCGTTTTCCTGTTTATCAGACAATCTAAGTTTGATTGTATAACTTCCTTTTGCAGCAATGCTGATGTCGTAATTCGCGGCGGCCTTGGTGCCAATCTTGTCAGGGTTTACCGTTTCGGCACCGTGGATGATATGGTCGTTAATACCATCTTTGTAAAAACGCTTGCCGTCGTCAAAATTATTAAAGCGCTTGGTGTTGGTTTCGTTGCCACAAAAAAGCAAGTCGGGATTACCTTCGGCAGCCAGATAAAGCTCGCCTAATTCGTGGTGGTTTATTTTGAGGCGATTGGCTGATATTGCTGAGAGCGAGGGCACATCATGGTCGTACCCCAACGTCCAGGTATTACGGAACCATAAAGTTGGCAGCACATTTAGGCTTGCTTCGGTATTGCTGCGGTTATGAATGGTTATTTTGATGCAGATATCGTCCTGATCCTGCTTGGCGTATTCTACAAAAACGTCGAAGTATTCGTCGTTTTTGAAGATGCCGGTATCTATCAGTTCAAATTCGCCATCGGCGCGTCCGCGGCGTTTATTCTCTTGCAGTAATGCTATATACGGAAACTCCTGCTGCGGATATTTGTACAGCATTTTCATGTACGAATGCGTGGGCGTATTATCAAGGTAGTAATACAGTTCCTTAACATCCTCTCCGTGGTTACCCTCACTGTTGCTAAGGCCAAAATACCGTTCCTTCAGGATTGGGTCTTTCTTGTTCCAAAGGGCAATGGCAAAGCACAGGTATTGCTGTTTATCGCTGATGCCCGCAATGCCTTCTTCGCCCCAGCGGTAAGCTTTGCTGCGGGCCATATCATGTGTGGTGGACGCCCATGCATCGCCATTGGCGCTGTAATCTTCACGCACGGTTCCCCATTGGCGGTCGCTTACGTAAGGGCCCCATTTTTTCCAGCCTGTAACCTTTAAACGTTCTTGTTCTTCGTTCATATTATCCCTCTACTTCCACGCATTCCTTAAAAACCGGAGCCAGTTGCCGTGCATCATATTATCTATATCGGTATCGGTGTAGCCTCGTTTCTTTAATAGTTCGGGCACCTTTTGCAGATCGGCAATGGTTTCCAGATCATACGGACATTGCTCTTTACCAAAAGCGCCATCCAGGTCCGTACCCATACCCACATGCAGGGCGTTACCGGCCAGCTGGCAAATATGGTCGATATGGTTAACCATTACCTCCATATTGCAATTCATCCCTTTAGGGGTAGACCGGCCCCTCACCCATCCCGGTACCATCATCCAGGCATCCAATGCAGCGCCTATTACGGCGCCTCTGTCTACGAGCGCTTTTATCATTTCATCGCTGTATTGCCGGTTATGGTCTACCAGTGCACGGCAGTTGTTGTGGCTTGCCCAAACATGGCCGTTAAAATTATCCAAAGCCTGCCAAAAGGCATCATCACAAAGGTGGGTGGCATCTAAAATAACATTCAGGCGCTCCATTTCTTTTAATAGCTCCAGTCCGTTAGCGCCCATTTTGCCGGTTGCATCCGTACCATTGGCATACCTGCCCGGCCCGTAATGCGCAGGGCCGACGGCCCGAAGGCCATTCATGTAGGCACGTTCCAAATTACTCACATCCACAAAAGAATCGGCACCCTCTAAACTTAAAATATAGCCTACCGGCTTGTTAAGCTTATCTTCTCCATCCGCCCATAATTGTAAATGATTTTCCAGCGAAGCCAAGTCGTTTATTTGCACCATTCCCCCGGCATCTTCCATGGCATTATACCAGGCCAGCTGCCCCTGGGTTTGCGCCCATGCCTGCTGCGGAGAATGCCAGCCAGGCAAATGATTATCCGGTGCCACGTAGCGGCCTATTTGCGTAGCCACAACCAACCCAATGTTACCTTTGCGCAGTTCGGGTAACGAAACTACGCCAAGGCCTCTATCCGGCTTATCAGTTAACCCGGCCTCGCGGGCGTTGATGGCTGCAATGGGCTGCGTAAGGTCGCGGTTCCATTCCAGCGCGTTCATGCTGAGGTCGAGGTGGGCGTCGATAATAAACATATTATTTTCTTGATTACACAGATTAAAGAGAGATTACACCGATTTTTTATGATGAAAACTATTTATATCGTTATCTTTCTATCCCTCGCCACATTCAACCACTCTCCGGTAATTTGTTGGTTTTCAACGGTTATTGCGCGCTCATATAAAGCTACGGTAGGGCAAATATGATAAGGGAGCCCGTATAAAATATCGCCTATTTTATAATGGTGATTAGGTCCTGCATCGGCTACTAAATGTTCTTCGCTTTGGCCTTTAAACAACAGTTCGGGCGCGTTGAGGAAGTAAATTCGCTTGCTCAGTTCATTCTCTGCCGATACGGATTTATGCCCTACATCAATGCATACCTTCGTTTCATTGGGCAGGGAAATAACCCGTGCAACAATCAAAGCCGCCGTTTGGAAGGGCTGCTCCTCAAAAGCCAGTTCGTACCCTCTGTCCCAATAGGCAAACGTACCGGGGCTGCATTCTATCGTCTCCCTTTGGGCGATGATTGGGAAAGTTGGCGAACCACCTGCTATAACAACCGGCGCGGGATAGCCCTCATCGTATATAGCCGATGCCAGCTCCAGCACGGGTTCAATCGATTCATCGGATCGCTGCCGCCTTACCCCGTAATCAGCATCATGGATATGACCGTCGTACGCGTGGAGGCCCTTTATGGTAATGCCCGCTATTTCTGCGCAGGCCTGGTACAATTCCAAAGCATCTGCAGGGATAATACCCGTGCGGTTCATGCCGATATTCAGGTCGATAAAAACGGGAATCACCAAGTCTTCGCTCAGAGCCGCTTCGGCAATAGTATTTGCGGTACCAACATTATCCACCAGGCAGGAAAAAGCGGTATCGGGATACGTTTTTATCAGGCGGATAAACCTCGCCAGCTTTGGCGCGTTGGGCTGATAGGCCAGCAACACATCGGGTGCTTTGTACATGCCAAGCATTTCGGCCTCGGCAATGGTAGCGCATTTAAATTTACCGATGCAGGCGTGCAGCATCAGCCTGGTAATATCGGGGCTTTTATGGGTTTTTACGTGCGGGCGAAGGCGGGCAACATCATCCACCATGGTTTTCACCAGGTCGATATTGTATTTCACCCTATCGGGATACACCACTAACGCAGGCGTATCCAGTTGATCAACATCCTTGATAGTATACCACATATTCCGCAGGCGGTTATTTACAGATCAAGTTCAAATAAAGCCTCTATCTCCACCGGGATATTATCCGGCAACGAACCCATGCCTACGGCACTGCGTACACCAATACCGTCGTCCTCGCCCCAAACAGCGGCAAACAACTCGCTTGCACCATTAATTACAAAGGGATGTTTTTCAAAATCGGGCGTGCAGTTAACCATACCCAGCACTTTTATTACACGTTTAACTTTATTTAAACTGCCTACGTGGGCTTTTATGGTAGCCAAAATAGCTAAACCAACCTGCCTTGCGGCAAGCTTGCCTTCTTCGGCTGTCATATCCTGGCCAATACGACCAATGATCAGGCTGCCATCGCTTTTAACCGTTCCATGGCCGGATACGTACAGGTACTTTCCATCAATTAAACAAGGTTTGTACACTCCAAGCGGTTTTGGCGCGGGAGGTAAAATAAGCCTTAAGGCTGTAAAGTTTTGTTCGGCACGTTTCATGTTGTAAAACTATTAAAGAGTTGGCACAATTTTCATCAATAATACACAATAAGACATTTAAGGGACATGAATTTCGTAATTCGCAATTTGGTACCTGTAAAACAAAAAAAGCCGGGGTCACTACGCCCGGCTTTTAACCACTTTAATTAAACACGTATTAGAAATTTTTATAATTTAAACGATACGCCAAGGTTTACGGCGTAATCTGCAAATGCAGCATCACCATGGCTGTTTACACCGGTTAACTGCGTAGAAATTTTATCAGGCACACTTTGGGTGCGGTTACGTACAATAGCTACAGGTACAAAGGTGTAGATAGAGAATTTGCTGATGCGGTAAGTTACGCCCGGCTCTATAGAAGTAATATAACCCGGTCTGCGGAAACCATTGCTGCCGCCAACCAGATCTTTAACCGGAAGGCACTCGTAACGGATACCGGCAGAGAAGTTAAATTTACCTGCACCATAGTTTGCACCTGCGCGTACCATTAACTGATCGGGTACGCTCATGATATCGCTGCCGTTGGCTACTGCTTTGGCACTTGGTGTACCGCCGCGGGCAGACGACACGCCGTTCAGCTCGCGCGGGCTGATGAGGTAGTAAAAGCTACCGTATAAGCCAAATTTATGCGAAAAGTTGTAGTAGGTGTTGATCTCGGTTGTAATGCCGGTACCGCCATCGCCTAACTGGATAGACTGATCTACCGGGCCAAGCGTTTTAGCACCGCCTGTACCAGTGTTGTAAAAATAATCCTGGTAGGTGTACGAACCTGTAGGCAGTTTTATACCCAGGCCCGCCTGTATGTTGCCTTTTTTGGCTTTAGCGGGGTTTAACAACCATGCATAAGCTTTCAGGGTGATATCGCCCACGCCGAATGAATGCGTATAACGACGTTCTTTGCCACCATGCTCGTACAACGATGAGCGGCTATTGGCCAGCATTGGGATATCTAACGCAAACGACCAGCGGTTGTTAAATATGCGGGTAAGCGTAAGATCCTGCGCGTAAGAGTGGTTTATTACGTTTGTGCCCAGCGCAATACGTTGTTTTTGCTCTTCGGAGCCTACAAAGTGTTTGTACGAGCGGTAGTAGCGGCTGTTGCTGTTAAACAACCATACGCCACCCGAGTTGGTGCTATCCGGATGTTCGTCCATGTTGCATAAACCGCCGGTACTGCGGATGGCCACGCAACCCTGCGCGTTTACATTAGTTTTAGTTAGGAATAAGAAGACGGCGATCGCAGCCGCGAATTTTAGAAGGATTCTCATGATAATGTGGGGCTTTTAAAAATTAGTAAATGTTTATTAAGATTATAATTTGAATGATACACTAAGGTTTATCCAATAGCACCGCGCATAATAAAAACAGAGCACAACTACCCCCGAAAGGAATTTAAGGATAAATTTCATTGTAGATTTTTGCGTGAAAAACGGTAAATGTTATTATACTGCCGGCCAACAAAGGCCGGCAGTAACCCCCGGTATTTTACAGGAAGTTTATAATTGGTTAGTAGGTTCTTGTTTATTAAATTTTTGCAGAGAGGATACGCTAAAACCAGGTGATGTTTCTTTATGCGCGAACCATAATGCCAATATCGCCCCGTAACTTCCGCCGCGTTCTATCCATTCAAAAACTTCGTAATGCGGATAAAACAATTCGGTAGAAATTTTCCAGATGAACAACACAAGCAATATATTTCTAACAGGTTTGATGAGTACCATAAGCGCGGCGGCTATCTCGAAAACGCCAACCATTACGGCAACCTTACCCGGATATGAAAATCCAAGCGAAGCGTACTGGTTTAACAGTCCTTTCTTTTCGATAACGTTTAGCCAGCCATGCCCCATCAGCAGTAAAAAAACCACCACCTTTAAACAATGACTTACAGTTTCCATTGTTTTTGCGCTTATCTGCGCCGATGGGTCTATCGGCACAAATAATTGTTTCCAGTTTTTTATACCGCCCGATAGGATGAGCAAAGCCAATGGCGCGCCAAAATTACCGGCACGCTCTATCACTTCTGCAAAAGGCTCGCCCGACATGGGCCTTAAAAATGCCGTAAACGTACCCCACACTACCAGCCATAAGGCAATGGCGCGTACCGGATAAACCAGCATAATTACACCCATTAAAATATCGAAAGCGCCAACCCAGGGCATCAGCGAATAGGCTGTTACCTTACCAATACCAAACACCGCAAAATAATTGCACCAGATCTCTTTGGTAATTACACCAAAAACACCATGCCCAATAAAACACATTGCTATAGCGATGCGTAATATATAGTGCAGTTTTTGTTCGGTTCTCATCAGCAAATAATTCTCTTTCTGTCGTTTTTAGTTTGCTCCGTCGGTTTTGCCTCTGTTAACAGCATACTCGCCAACTTTAACGCCGGTTGCTAAACCAACGGTACAATCGTTGCGGTAGTGAATGCCACCGTACAACCTCGACATGCCGGCTTCATTTGCCATTGCCATGAATTCCGTAGCACGTTCCGGCACTAAATAACCTAAAACTGTTGCTGCGGCACCGCTAAAAGTAGCGTGGCCCGAGATATACGACGGGAAGTTTGGTATACCTGTCAACGTTTTTATCCCGGCTACCATTTGCGTTGGGCGCGGGTTAAAGTAAAAATACTTCGTGTCCCAGCATACAATGGCGGCGTCCATTTGCGCCATGTTCAGCAATGCAAAATTGCGTGCCCAGCGTACCTCGCTCCAGTTGTGTTTTACAAACTCTTCAGCAGCAATGGAATTCCAGTGACCCGGAGGCGTTGCGGTTCCTACGCCATCTGCCCAAAAAGCAACGATGCGCTCGTGGTCGCGGCTATGATCATTACTCATGGCCATTACTTCTTTCAAATCTTTTTCATACTCTGCTGTACCTTCTTTGTAAGGTGCGGCAGGGCGAACTGTAGCTACAGCAGCGGCCGGTAACAGTATAGGCGTAACTTTAGGGAACAAAGGCAGCATCGGCGGGCGGTGCGGCAATTCAAGGCTGATCCATGGAGTGTTACCGGCAGCTTTGGCATCTGTTTCAAATTTGGTCCAATCGGCCTGGGTACCAATGGCGGCACCGGCTTTATCTGTACGCGCACGTGCTAAAAACACGTTGGCAACCTGTTTGCCCAGGTTTTCGCCGGCATCCCAGTCCGACCGGGTGTTGGCACCTGCCATTAAGCGATACAATTTCTCTTCGGCAACCTTTTTCTGGATAAAATCCAAATCGCCCGGGAATAATAACACCATCATTTGCGCGGTAACACCGGCAACGGTAGCATCTTCGCTTGGGTAAGACGGGAGATCGGATTTAGGAACCAGCGCCTGTACATTCACATCGTTTTTGTAAGGTGCAGCACGGTTGAAAGATTTTTTAAACTTCCAGGCCTGTACCAACGCATCGTATTGTGCGGCGCTTATATAGGCATAAGCACGGGCAGCATACGGAGGGTTTGAGAACGGAAATTGCGGATAAGCCAATGGGTTTGCAGCGCTTGGGAAAGGGTAGCTTCCGTCGTCGTTTTGGTATGGCGGCAGGTTGTGTTTGGCAACCAGTTCGCGCAATATCTCGTTCCAGCGTAATACAGAGCCTGCGCTCCAGTATTTAATAATATCTTTTTGTTCGCTGGTGAGGTTCTTTTGGTAGCTTTTAATTTCGTTCAGGTCGGCCAGGTAGTTTGGCGTGGTGATGGCCTCCGGTGTAGCTACTGTAAAACTTGATGCACCTGTTAAGATCGGCACCCAGGTATCAGCATTCAGGTCGATATTGGCTGGTGCTAATGCTGGCAGGTCCTGGTTACGCTCGGTAATATCTTTTTTGCATGACGATGCGAAGAGCGCCACCGCTAATACTGCTGATATATATAGTATATTTTTTTTCATGATAATTCTCTCCTACTTATTTCTTTTCTTTTTTAACCGAAAAAACATAATCTACACCACCCATAACCTGCAGGTTTTGGCCAACATTACGGCCGGCTACCACATAGTTGCTGCCTAATGTAAACTCAAGCCCTTTTAATGTTTGTGGCATGTATTTTACTAAACCGCCTACAGCGGTGGCATTCATGCGGTTACTTGGGAAAGGCATGTTATTACGGGTGATATCAAAACCACCCAATGTGGTGTATTTGGTTGCAATTGCTTCTACGTTAAGCAACAGGCTGCGGAAGCCCGCGCTCACTAAAAAGTTGGTAGCGTTTGGCAATGCTACCTGGTTGGTGTAGTGCATTTCTGTAGTGTAGTAAGCGTCGCGGTCAATGGTGATGTTATCCTTGCGGATGTACTGGCCGGCACCGGCTACGAAGAACCTGCCTATCTGGTAATTCACCAAACCGCGTATAGCAATGCTTTTGCTGCGGCTGCCCAGCGCGAAAGGCAAATAATCGCCCTGGTAATTACCTACGGGGATAGAACCGGAGGCTATAGCATGAAAGCTAAGCAAGCCCCTGCCAATTTGTTCGCGCACGGCCATCCATTTAACGGCCAGGTTGATATCCTGGAAACCGCGCTGGCCACGCAGCGTACCTGCGCTGGCTTTGGTTTGAATGTATGGCATAAATGCCGAAACGTTAATGCGGTTGCTAAGCCCGTAAACAGCCCCAACGTTGTAAATATTGCTGCTGATGGTACCAAGGTTCAGGTTTTCGCGCTTAAGGGTACCTTCCCAGTAGTGGTCCCAGTTGTTGTGGGCGTACATGCCGGCGATGCATAAATAGTTTTTCGGGATCATGATAGCATCGCTTTCTGTTTGCGCACAAACGGTTTGTGACAGAGCAACAAAAGCAATAATACCAGCACAATACCTGTAAGTATATTGTAAAAGATATTTCATAAAATGGAGTTAGGGTAAAATTAATTAAGATAAAAATTCAGCACAACCAGGCTTAAATAAGCACAGGTATCAACATATATCCTTTACATTTTTTACCGGGTACCAACACGGCGAAATGCAAGATGAATTAACTATCCCCCAATGTTGAGGCACAGTAAAAAATGTAAGGGATACAAAATCAAATATATTTTGTTATGCGCTGAAGTTGGGCGGTTTGCCCGGGGATTCGATGTACGGATTGGTTAACTTTGCAGATATAGGGTTCTCATGTCCTTTCAAAGTTTGGGAGAAGGTAACAAAGTTGTAATGAACAACGGGGTTATTATATTCGATACCGGCGGCGGATTTCTTCACCTGCGCATCCGCTCCTTTTTTGCTCAGCGGTACATCGCTTACATCTTTGGCTACAATAAGGTTGGCACTTACCAGCCGGGTTTTTACGCTGTTGGCAATACAAACCAGGTACATGGTATCCTTGGTCATTTTTACGCCAACGTAGTTGTAATAATTATCCTTTAACTGAATTTGCCCCTGTACGTGTTCGTAGTCGGGCCAGTCCTGCATTTGCGGGTTATGCATTGGCAGTTTTATCTGGATAAGCTGTGTAGCATCTACTTTATTTTCGTAGATCTGCTTTACCATCTGCACTTCAGACCGGTGGATGAAATATTGGAAGAATAGGCCATACCCTCCTGTATAAAACAGGTGTACACTTAATAACAGTATCGCAAAAAACCTTTTCACTAAATCTGGTACAATTAGGGGTATAATTCGGTGGTAAATATATATGAATTAATTTATTTTCCAAACAAATTCAAATGTTTATTGTATCCCCGCAAAAAAGTTACAGAAACAAAATGTTAGGTTTCAAATTTCAGATGTGCGGATGAAGAATGAATTTTGTCCCTGATGTAATATATCATGGCCACTTGTGATGCCTATGTACGTCCTAATCTGAAATTTGCACATTTGAAATCTGCACATCTATTACTTCCCCGGCGTGTAAATAGCCACCCCTACCCGCGAATCGGCACAGCCGTAATATAAAAACCATTTGCTTTTAAAATAAACAAGCCCTTCCATAAATACGGTACCTGCCGGGTATTGCCCGCTTTTTTCAAACGGCTCCTGCGGTACAAAGAAAGGCTTATCTAATCGGCTGATGGCCCTGGTGGGGTCTGCAGCAGAGAACATTACCTGCCCGCCGCAGTAAGAGTTGGCGGTGTAGTTTTTATCGCCATAAGTTGGGTTATTTTTGCCGTTGTATAAAAGCACGATGCCTTTTGGTGTGATGATGGCCGGCGGACCGCATTCGGTGAGGTCGCTGTCGAAATAATTGCGGCGCGGGGATATCAGGGCATTCAGCGTGCTGTCTTTATTAATTAAGGGTTTCCAGTTCACCAGGTCGGTTGAGGTGGCGGCGTACACGCCGGTTTCGCCCCAATACATCCAGTATTTACCGTTTATCTTGGCGATCACCTGCTTGCCATTTACCAGTTTGGTAATAATGGAAGCCGACTTGCTGGCTATTTTATGGAATTTACCGTTGTAGGCTTTTTGAAATATCGGGCCGTGCTTTACCCATGTCTTTAGGTCTTTAGAGGTTGCAACACCCAGGCGTGGCAGATCGTGGTTCCACTGGGTGTAGAAAACTACGTAGGTTCCATTAGCTGTCATGGCAACACGCGGGTCTTCGCAGCCGCCGGTCCACTCAAATGCTTTCTGGCTATCGTTGGATGGATACAGCATGGGTACAGGCGAACGTTTCACGGTGGTGCCATTAGTGCTTTCCGCCAGCCCGATGCGCGAGGTCCTTCCCCCTATCCCGGTGCCCGATTTATCTTCGGCACGGTACAAAATATAGATCTTACCGTTTTTGATGGTGGCCGCCGGGTTAAAGGTGTCGTTGCTTTCCCAGTCAACGCTGCGCTTATACATTGGGTCGTTAAAACGGGTGGTGGTATCGGGGCTGATAAGCGGGTTCACTCCCGCAGGCCGCACAAAGGGGCCGAATGCCCAGGTGGGTAGTTTAGTTTGTGCGGATAAAGTGCCTGCGGTTAATAAAAGCAGGCAGAGGGTTTGTAAGGTTTTGTAGAAAGTTTTCATCGTAATTGAAGATTTATACCGAATCGTCATCCATTAGTTTTTGACTCGGTACCATAGGCGCACTTTTTTGTTGAACGTTCCCTGTATCAATTTCCTTTATCAAATGTTCTTCAACACCCAATTTATCAGCTATTTGTCTGAGTATCTGATATTGCATCTTTTGATAGTTAATAAGCGTATCGATCCTAAATATCCATCTTGTGATTAGAACAGATATCAAGAAGATCAAAAGATATCCTAAAACGTAAATTATTATTAAGGTTGTCATTCTGTAGATTTTTTTAATCGATTTACTCTATTACCATCAGCCTTGCCAAATATCCATCCATATCATCTTCATCCAGTATATCTATCGCCCAGTTTTCTTCGGCAGCTACCTGTATCAGGGTGTCCGCATCAATATACAACCACTGGAACCAGTCGGTCTTTTGCCCTTTGTAGGCATATTGGTACCATAGCTCGCCGTAATAATTACCGGCAGGCAGATCGCCTTCGTACAAATAAGCAATATCAGATGAATCGAATAATAATTGGCCGCCCGGTTTAAGGAGCTTTTTGGTATGCTGTAAAAATACACGTAATTGTTGAATATTCCCGGTAAGCCCGATGCCATTCATCAACAATAACAGGGTGTCGTATTTTTCGCCGCCGTAAGCGTATATATCCTGCTCAAACGCCTGCTTAACGCCGCGTTCCAGCATAATATCCACTGCCCTGCCAGATATATCCATCGCGGTAACATCAACTCCTCTGTGCTGCAATACCAAAGCATGGCTGCCTGCCCCGGCGCCAATATCCAGCACCCGGCCACGGCATTTACTTAATGCAAGCAGCTCGAGGTCGGGCATATCCTCTTCCCCGCGGAAATAGACATCCAGCGGCATCTCCTCTTTAGGGCCGTACTTGTTGTTGATGAAAAGCTTGGCGGGCTTGGTTGTTTTGAAATGCCCCCACAAGGCTTGCCCGAAAATATCCTTCGCCAAATTATTTAAGTTTTATCGGTCAAAGAAAAGCATTGTACGCAAAAGATAAAAATCCCTTTGCTATCGCACAAAAAACACTTGCTCAAAAACTGTTCAGCAAAATTTCCGCGCCGGATTTAACGGGCGTTTAGCAAGATTTAACTCCCCCGAAAATCAGGCAATTTTTTGTAACATTTTCAATACAATTTCAAAAAATGAACTATATTTATCCCACTAATTAATTAAAAACTATTGTTTACACCGCTGTTACATTGGGCCGGCAATCACCGTACTGATGATCAGTAACAAAAAAACCGATGGCCAACATAGGGCAACCCAACCTGTTTATTAAACTTCTGAGTAATAAGTACATCATCCTATCGGCCTGGATATTCATCGCCGTCCTTTATACTTTCAAAAATCTCGGTTACGGGTCAATCAATAATTACCTTATTTTCAAGTATACTTATTTCAATGCCTCCATGAGGCAAAATTTATACGCCCAATACCCGCAATATTATTTTGACAGCAACCATTACGGACCTATATTTTGCGTTATAATAGCCCCCTTTGCCGTTATAAAAGGGCAATTGGGTGTTTATCTTTGGCAGGTTTGCAATGCCGTTTTTCTTTTCCTTGCCATCAGGCAGTTGCCGCTAAGTAATCTTCAAAAAAACATTATCTGCATTATCTGTACGCAGGAGCTTATATTCTCTCTAAAAGAGTATCAAACCAATGGCGCCATTGCGGGCTTGTTGATCATCACCTGGGTACTGGTTGATAAGAAAAAGGATTTTTGGGCGGCGCTGTTTATTATGCTTGGGTTATTTATTAAGCTTTACGGCGTTATCGGGATCGTTTTCTTCCTGCTATCCAAACAAAAAAAGCAATTTGTTTTAGGCCTTGCGGTTTGGGCAGCGGTACTTTTTGTATTGCCAATGGTATTCTTTTCACCGCAGTTCATCGCCCACTCTTACCTGGATTGGTACCACTCGCTGGTAAGTAAAAACGTTGAAAACTTAGCCATGAACAACCCTAATCAGGATATATCTGTAATGGGGATGATGCGCCGCATTATTGGCCACCCCATAAATATACTCCCCGTACTGTTAGCCGGGCTTGCGCTGTTTGGCCTATCCAGCCTTAAAAATTATATGGCCGAGGGCATACGGCCAAGATTGCTGATGCTGTCCTCTTGCCTGTTATTTGTAGTGTTGTTTAGCACCGGTTCCGAACAGTGTACTTACATAATTGCCTTTGTGGGGATAGCGATCTGGTTTATATCAGCACCAAGGCCTTTCACAAAGGGGCAGATAGCACTTTTTGTGTTCGCCATTTATGTTGGCAGCTTGTTCCGTACCGATATTTTCCCGGCTTACATCAAAAGTAATTTTATGCTGCCGTACGCGCTAAAAGCGTTACCATGCCTGCTGGTATGGCTTGCAGTAATAACCGAAATGCTGGCGAAAAAGCCTGCACATCAAATTATACGGGTTACCGAGCCCGCACAAACTATTGCCCCTACCAATTAAATATATGATAGCCCCTAACCATCGAACAAAAACAGTGAACAGCCTCCAGAAAAAGGTATCGGTTGTTGTACCTGCATTTAACGAAGAACAAAATTTACCTATACTTATACAAGGCCTGCGCAAGGTTTTTGCCGCCCAGCCTTACGACTACGAATTTATTTTTGTGGACGACGGAAGCAAGGACGAGACCGCCAACCTGTTAAAAACCCTGAACAGCCAGGACGGCCACATCCATTATATAAAACTGAGCCGCAATTTTGGGCACCAAAATGCTTTAAAAGCAGGCCTGGACTATGCCGACGGCCATTGCGTTATTTGTATGGATGGCGACCTGCAGCACCCGCCGGAACTGATCCCCGCGTTTTTAAACAAATGGGAAGAAGGTTACGATATTGTATACAGCAGGCGAAAATCTGCCGCTGAAACATCGTTGTTTAAGCGTACTACATCCAATATGTTTTATGCGCTGGCCAACCGTTTGTCCGAAATAAATATGGAACCCGGCACCGCCGATTTCAGGCTCATCGACCGGAAGGTTGCCGATGCCCTGTTGCAATTTAAAGAGATAGACCCTTTTTTACGCGGCATTATCAAATGGCTGGGCTTTTCGCAATACGGTATCAATTACGTGGCCGATCCGCGCCACTCTGGCGAGAGTAAGTATTCGTTTATTAAAATGGTACGCTTTGCTTTCCAGGGGATCACCTCGTTCAGTATCCGCCCGCTTTATTTTGCGGTTTACCTGGGTTTTGGCTTTTCTACCTTAACCGCTATTTGTTTGCCTTATGTGCTGTATTGCTATTATATGGGGCACGCAGTGGTAGGTTACGCATCTGCCGGGTGGGCATCTATTTTAATGTCTGTATTCTTTTTAGGCGGCCTGCAGCTCATCATCATGGGTATTATTGGTATTTACGTGGGCAAAATATTCCTGCAAACCAAGTTAAGGCCAAATTACGTGGTAGAAAGCAGTAGCATAAGACAACAGCAGCATGATCTTGTTGAGTTTTGATATAGAGGAATTTGATATGCCGCTTGAATACGGCAAAACCATTTCTTTCGACGAGCAGATAGCCATATCAACCGCGGGTACCGAAGTTATACTGGCCATGCTGCAAAAGCAGCAGGTAAAAGCCACGTTTTTTTGCACCGCCACCTTCGCGCTTGCCAGGCCTCAGCTTATTAAAAGGATGGTAGCTGATGGGCACGAAGTTGCCTCGCACGGATATTATCATTCAGAATTTGAGCCTGCGCATTTGCTTAGCTCCAAACTGGTATTGGAAGGCATCACCGGCCAGCCCGTAACCGGCTACCGTATGGCCCGCATGATGCCGGTTGACGAGGCCGAGATCCACAAAGCCGGTTACCTGTACAATAGCTCTATTAACCCCACATTCCTGCCGGGGCGGTATAATAACCTTAAGGTTTCGCGCACCATGTTTTGGCAAAGTGGCGTGCTGCAATTGCCTGCATCGGTAAGCCCGAAACTGAGGTTGCCCCTCTTTTGGCTGGCCTTGCATAACTTCCCCATGTGGTTTTATAAATACCTGTGCCACAAAACCTACCGGGCTGATAAATACCTTAACCTGTACTATCATCCCTGGGAGTTCACCGATCTTAACGATAAAGCCAAATTCGGCTTCCCCGGCTATGTGAGTAAAAACAGCGGGGCGGCCATGCTGCGGCGCATGGAAGAGTTGATCATCAGCTTTAAGCAAAGAGGCTTAGCTTTTGGGACGATAAGTGAGTTTTTGGAGCTGAGTTCAATTCAGGCCGAAGCTTAGAGTTCCAGCCCTTCTTTTACCCAAAGATTTTTTTTTTCAAAAAGGGTTTCGGTTTACCGTGCGCTATTTTACCGCGCTGTGTTGCAAGGTGTTGCGCGAAGGCTTCGCAAGCTGAAAGCTAACACCTGAATTTTAACTTCCCCCTACTCTTTTAATTTTAGTGATGCGGGAAAAATACCCACCCCGCTCCGGGCTATTTACGGTGTTTGTTTTCAAATACACACAGTATCTTCGGGTAATAACTTCGCTATCGCCCAAATAGGTAGCCATAAGTTTATTATACTCATTTCCATTTACAATAAACAACCTAAAACTAAAACAATGACAAACGATTTTGAAAAATTATGCGGCTGGATAGATGATCCGGCAAGCGCACTGATGGCCCAGGAAAGCTTCGACATCCAGGCAGTTTCATTTTATAATGATATAGCCGGGGACGGGGCAGGCAAAGTTATTTTATTGCACAAGATATATGAGCAGGTTACAGGCACCAGTTTCCCGGTTTGGATGCAGGCTATCGGCGATTGTGTTTCTTTTGGTTTCGCTTTGGGCGTAAACGTTTTGATGGCCATGCAAAAATCGTTTGATGATACGCAGGAATTTATAACCGATACAGCTACCGAACCCATATACGGCGGATCAAGGGTAGAAATAGCCAACAATGGTGTGCCAAGGAGCATCCTTTCGCACGATGGCAGTACCGGCATCTGGGCCGCACAATGGATAAAACAGTTTGGCATATTGCTTAGGCAGGTTTACGATACGGTAGACCTGTCGGCATACTCGGGCCCAAGAGCTAAAAACTGGGGGCAGCAAGGGGTGCCCGACTTTTTAGAACCTATAGCACGTTTACACCCCGTACAAAATTACGCCCTGGTTACTTCGTATGAAGAAGCGAGGGACGCCATAGCAAATGGATACCCGGTGGTAGTGGCATCAAACAGAGGGTTTAGGAACCAGCGTGATGCCGAAGGTTTTGCCGCGCCGTATGGCACCTGGTCTCATTGCATGTGTTTTGTTGCTGTTGATGATGCTGCGGACCGCAAGGGCTTGCTCTGCTGCAATTCGTGGGGAAATGACTGGATAGACGGGCCTAAAAGACACGACCAACCAGATGGCTCCTTTTGGGTAGATGCCGCCGTGGCTGATGATATGCTAAAAGACAGGGATAGTTATGCTTTGAGCAACTTTGTTGGCTTCCAAAGGCAAAACGTTACCCAACTGATGCAGAAGTTTAATCTTCTTTAAACCAAAGCTTGATATACGTAATTTATCTAAACCTATTTACGCCCATGTCCCCGCAAGATCAATACTTGCGGGGCATTTTTGCGGAATATAAATTCAAAAACCATTGCAAAACCTTGAGTTTTTGTGACGGGTTTACTGCAAAGACCATATGCTAACATAAAAAAATAAGAAATTTATGCACTTTTTTGCACACGAAAACGTGCTCACAAATGCTAATGATATTTGAATTTATTGGCGGTTGTATCAATAATATTTTTCAAATTCGTATCAATTATGAACCTTCACACTATAGATACAGGTTTTTTTAAATTGGATGGCGGGGCTGTGTTTGGCGTAGTCCCCAAATCCATCTGGCAAAAAACTAACCCGGCCGACGAGAACAACCTGTGTACCTGGGCCATGCGCTGCCTGCTGATAGAGGACGGCGACCGGCTAATATTGATAGATACCGGTATCGGCAATAAACAAAGCGAGAAGTTTTTTAGCCACTATTACCTGCACGGCAATGCTACCATGGATAGTTCACTTGCCGCCAAAGGTTTCCACCGGGATGATATAACGGATGTGTTCCTCACCCACCTCCATTTCGACCATGTAGGCGGTGCAGTTACGCGCGATGGGGAATTGCTGAAACCGGCCTTTAAAAATGCCACCTACTGGAGTAACCCGCAGCATTGGGACTGGGCCGTAAACCCAAACGACCGGGAGAAAGCCTCCTTTTTGAAAGAGAACATTTTACCGATACAGGAAAGCGGGCAATTGCGTTTTATAGATGCCGTGGATGGTGCAAGCTTTACTGATGATATCAGCATCCGCCTGGCCTATGGGCATACCGATGCCATGATGCTGCCCCTGATCAATTACAAAGGCAGGCAGATATTATATATGGCCGATCTGCTGCCCTCTGTTGGGCATTTGCCCCTGCCCTATGTAATGGCCTATGATATGTTCCCGCTGAAAACGTTGGAAGAGCGCAAAGTGTTTTGGAATGAGGCAGTTGAAAAAGAATACATATTGTATTTAGAACACGACCCGGTAAACGAATGTTGTACTTTGCAGCAAACCGAGAAAGGCATTAAGGTTAACGAAATATTTAGCCTTGATAAACTTTAATTTTGCTTTTAATATATCAATAAATATTGCATTTTAGCAACGGCGTTTTTTAACTTTAAGAAACAAAATTATAGCTTTGCACGTTCAATTCTAAAAAACAGAATCGAGGTTTAACTAAATAGATGAGACAACTCAAAATAACGCAATCCATTACCAATCGTGAGTCGCAATCCCTCGACAAATACCTGCACGAAATTGGTAAAGTTGATTTGATCACTGCCGAAGAAGAAGTAATCTTAGCTCAAAAAATACGCGAGGGCGACCAGGCTGCATTAGAAAGGTTAACAAAAACCAACCTTCGCTTTGTGGTGTCTGTTGCCAAACAATATCAAAACCAGGGCCTTACCCTCGGCGACCTTATAAACGAAGGCAATTTAGGCCTTATTAAAGCCGCAAAGCGTTTCGATGAAACCAAGGGATTCAAATTCATTTCGTACGCCGTTTGGTGGATCCGCCAGTCGATACTGCAGGCTATTGCCGAGCAAAGCCGTATAGTACGTTTACCATTGAACCAGGTAGGTTCGCTTAGTAAAATAAGCAAGGCATTCAGCAAGTTAGAGCAGGAATACGAGCGCGAGCCATCTCCTGAAGAACTGGCAGATATACTGGAAACTACTGTAGATAAGATCTCTGATACGCTGAGTAACAGCGGTCGCCATGTAAGTATGGACGCCCCCTTTGTACAGGGCGAAGAAAATACTTTGCTGGATGTACTGGAAAACCAGGAACCAAATACCGATTCGATATTGATCAACGAGTCGTTATCAGAAGAAATAAAGCGCTCTTTATCCACCCTTACCGAACGCGAGCGCGAAATCATTGTATTGTTCTTCGGCTTGGGTAGTAACCACCCGCTGTCGCTGGAAGAAATTGGCGAAAAGTTCAATTTAACCCGCGAACGAGTGCGCCAGATAAAAGATAAGGCGCTGCAACGTTTACGCCATACCTCACGCAGTAAGATCCTGAAATCATACCTGGGATAATACCTCAGATCAACTTATAAAAGCCTCCGCCCGAACAGCGGAGGTTTTTTTATGCTCTTTATTGCCTGTTGGGCAATATCAATTTACCGATTGCGTTTACCGCTTGTCTGCCTGGCACAATTAACTCAATGTCTGATATCCGCAAGCTCGTCTGGTATTTTTACAAACCCATTTTACTCTGGAACCTCGCGTTCAGTTTTGTTTGTTTATGGTTTATATACCTGTATGGCGTTAAAATTGCCGGTTTGATCTTGTTTTTCAAGCTGATAGGCTACGCGGCTACCACCTACCTGCAAAGTTATACCGCCAAAAATGTATACATGTATTACCGCAACGCGGGCTACAGTATCCGGCGGATGTACGCTTACACCTACGGC
This sequence comes from Mucilaginibacter pankratovii, assembly GCF_014773265.1. Classification (GTDB taxonomy): domain Bacteria; phylum Bacteroidota; class Bacteroidia; order Sphingobacteriales; family Sphingobacteriaceae; genus Mucilaginibacter; species Mucilaginibacter pankratovii. The sequence goes on from NZ_JACWMY010000010.1 coordinate 264,766, forward strand.
ATCGACCTTACCCTCTACTTCGCCATGTTAACCATCTACCTTTTAATAAAATGAAAACACTAAAGGTAGACAGCGTGCAGCTGGAGTTCGATGGGCGCAAGATACTGCAGAGTGTATATCTTAACTGCAGGCAGGGCGAAGTAATAGGTTTGCTGGGGCGCAACGGCTGCGGAAAGTCATCGCTATTAAAAATCATCTTCGGCACGCTTGAGGCGGGCTACCGCTATGTAAGTATAGATGAGCAATATATTCAAAAGGGGTATCATCATAATCGTATTGCCTATCTGCCGCAGCATAACTACCTGCCTGCCGGCATCAAGATAGAAAAGCTGGCGAAGCAAATAGTAGATCCGCAATCGTGGGCGGAGTTTACCGAACTGTCCATTTTTCAGCGTAACGCCGGTAAAAAGATCCACGAACTTTCCGGCGGAGAACTGCGACAATTGGAAACCATGATGATCATTCACAGCCGTGCCGATTTTATATTATTAGATGAGCCCTTTACCCATATCTCCCCTATCCAGGCAGAGGAGTTTAAGCCGGTGATCCGCGCCTGCGCCAAACGCAAAGGCATCATTATAACCGACCACCAATACCACAACATCCTCGAAGTAAGCGATAAGGTAATTTTATTGAGCGATGGGGTAACAAAACACATCAACAATAATGATGAACTGGTTACTTACGGGTATCTTAGCGGGAAGTAAACATCAATACCATGATCATCCCAATTTACCAGGCCGATGCCTTTACCGATAAGCTTTTCGGCGGTAACCCGGCTGCTGTTTGTCCGCTTAGCGAGTGGCTGCCCGATGCTGTGATGCAAAAGATAGCTTTGGAAAACAACCTTGCCGAAACCGCCTTTTTTGTAAAGAACGAGAATGGCTACCTGCTGCGCTGGTTTACGCCCGAGCTGGAGATAGACCTTTGCGGCCACGCCACCCTTGCCTCGGCCCATATTATTTTTACCGAGTTGGGCTATGATGGCGATACCATTTATTTCGATACCGTAAAAGCGGGCACCCTGGCCGTAAAGCGCGATGGCAATAAATATTGTATGGATTTCCCATCGAGGCCGCCCTTCGCAGCAGACGCGCCCGAAGGTTTGGTAGCGGCATTGGGGGGTAAGAAGCCGCTGAAGGTATTGCGCTCGCGGGATTATATGCTGGTTTACGAAAGCGAAGAAGATGTAACGGGTATCGTTCCGGATCATTCTGCTTTAGCCAAAATAGATACACTGGGCGTAATCGTTACCGCGCCGGGTAAGGAGGTTGATTTTGTGTCGCGGTTCTTTGCCCCTGCTGCCGGCGTACCCGAGGACCCGGTTACCGGTTCGGCGCATTGCAATTTAATTCCGTACTGGGCCGGCAAATTAGGCAAAAACACATTACATGCTTACCAGGTCAGTGCACGTAAAGGCGAGCTTTGGTGCGAATTGAAAGGCGACAGGGTATTGATGGCTGGTAAAGCGGTTACTTATTTAAAGGGAGAAATTTACGTTTAGCAGCGCCCCCCAGCCCCCTGAAGGGGGAGCTTTTTACACGCTCAAATAAATTTCAACTCCCCCTTCAGGGGGTTGGGGGGCTAAAGTTTTTTTCCTATCTTCAAGGTTTGAATTTTTAGATACGGACATCTCCCTGAATGCAGCTTACTCAATTAGAAATCAAGGGTTTCAAAAGCTTTGGCGATAAAATAACCATCAACTTTAATGAGGGTGTTACCGCTATTGTGGGGCCCAATGGCTGTGGTAAGAGCAATGTAGTAGATGCCATCCGCTGGGTTTTGGGCGAGCAAAGTACCCGGATGCTGCGATCGGAGAAGATGGATAATGTTATTTTTAACGGAACCAAGAGCCGTAAGGCGGCCAATTTAGCCGAGGTATCGCTCACTTTCGATAATACCAAAAACATCCTCCCTACCGATTTTTCGCAGGTAACATTAACCCGCCGCCTGTACCGCACGGGCGAAAGCGAGTACCGCCTGAACGATGTGCAATGCCGCCTGAAGGACATCACCGATATGTTTATGGATACCGGCGTAGGTGCCGATTCCTACTCCATCATCGAGCTGCGGATGATAGACGAGATCATCAACAACAAGGAAGGCTCGCGCCGTAATTTGTTTGAGGAAGCGTCGGGCATCTCCAAATACAAGCTACGCAAAAAACAAACCTTCAGCAAGTTAAAAGATACCGAGGCCGACCTGGAGCGCGTGGAGGACCTGCTTTTCGAGATCGAAAAAAACCTGAAAACCCTGGAGAACCAGGCTAAGAAAACCGAACGCTACTACCGCCTGCGCGATCAGTATAAAATATTGAGCATGTCGCTCGCATCCTTTCGCATTGCGGGGTTCAGCAAGACACTGGCGGAGATTGAGGAAAAAGAGCAGAAGCAACGGGTAGAACGTTCTGGCCTATCCACCAAAATAGATACTTTGGAAGCGGCCCTGCAGCAGCAAAAGTTGGATAGCCTTACGCGGGAAAAGAACCTTGCTGCACAGCAGAAAACCACCAACGAATTTGTATCAAAGATCCGTGCATACGAAAGCGAAAAGCGCATTAAGAACGAGCAGTTAAAACATCAGCAGGATAAAGAAAGCCGCTTAAAGGAAGAACTGGAGCGGGATACCAACCAGCACAAGCACGTTCAGTATAATATTAAGCGCCTCAACGAGGAAAAAATGCAGGAGGATGAAAACCTGCAAACCATTACCGCCCGCGTTGCCGAGCTAAAAGCCGCGGTAGATGATCTGCGCCTTTCGCAAACGGAAGCGCGTGCCGAATTGAATGAGCTAAACGCGGTAAACAACCGCCTGCAAAACCAGGTTTATAAAACCGAAAAGGATATTGATATCCTGAATATCCAGCAGCAGGCCCTGGAGCAGGAAAGCCTGCGCAATATGGAGGATGCCAGCAACAAGGAGGTGGAACTCTCCCACTTTAACCGCGTTGTTGCCGAACTGGATGGCCGTACCGAAACGCTGAAAAGCGAATACGAACTTGCTGTTGATGCAGAAAACAAGCTGCAGGAACAGATAATAACTACCGAGGGCGAGTTAAAAACCGTTACCGAAAGCATTGCCGCCGATAGCCGCAAGCTGGATGCAAAGCAGAACGAATACAACCTTACCAAAAGCATGGTTGATAATTTGGAGGGTTTCCCCGAGTCGATCCGTTTCCTCAAAAAGAACACCAACTGGGCCAAAAATATTACCCTGTTCAGCGATATACTGTTTTGTAAGGAAGAATACCGCATAGCGATAGAAAACTACCTGGAGCCGCTGATGAACCACTATGTGGTGAATAATTACGATGAGGCGATAGCAGCGATCAACCTGCTCAGCAATTCATCAAAAGGCAGGGCACAATTTTTTATATTAGATAATTATAGCGCAGAAACAGCAGTTGCCAATGTTAATTTAAGTGGAGTATCTATCCCTGCCCTATCGGTTATTGAAGTAGAGCCGCGTTATGCTCCTCTTTGTACCCACTTACTCAAAAATGTTTATTTGGTAAATGACCATACGGAACAGGATATTAATAACATGGCTCTGCCCGATGGCGTGGTGCTTATTGGCAAAAGCGGGAAGTTCAATAAATCGCGCCATACCATGGCGGGTGGTTCGGTAGGTTTGTTTGAGGGTAAGCGAATTGGGCGCGCCAAGAATTTGGATAACCTGCTGAAGGAAATTAAGCAAGCGGAAACGCGCATTGGTGCATTCAAAAATCAAAGCCAGGAGCTACAGAGCACATTAACTGCCCTAAAAGCATCCGGCAAAGCAAACGAGATCAGGCAAAAACAAATCGATCTTAATAAACTGAACACCGAACTGGTAACGGTAAAAACAAAGCAGGAACAATACCAGGCCTTTATTGAGAACAGCCTCAACCGCAAACAGGATATTGCAAACAAAATAGCCGGCATCAAACTCGAGATACAAACGCTGCAACCGGCTTTGGTTGAGTACCGCGAGCAAAAACAGGCGCAGGCCGACCTGATGCTGGATAAGCAACAAGCCTTTAACGAGCTGAACGAGTTTGTATCCGTGCAGTCCAACGCCTACAACCAGGAAAATATCCGCTTCCATCAGCAGCAGAACAAGGTTTCGGGTTTGCTGAAGGATTTGGAGTACCGCGAATCGCAGCTGGATAACCTGGATGGCCGTATTATGCACAATAGCGCCGAGATGGAGAAAGTGAAGGCGTTGATCAAAGAGAACCTGCAGCAAACCGGCGATAGCGACGAGGACCTGTTGGGGATGTACGAGCAAAAAGAAAACCTTGAAAAAGCTACCCAGGAAGCCGAGCGAGAGTATTATACATGGCGCGGCAGCATCACCGAGAGTGAGAACGAGATACTGGTATTACGCCGCAATAAAGACCAGGCCGAACTGATAGAGAACGAATTGAAGGATGCCCGCAATAACTTAAAACTGGAACTGAACGCACTTAAAGAGCGCCTTTCGGTAGAGTTTAATGTAGATATTGCCGACCTCCCCGAAACGGAAGAAAATCAAACTGAAAGCGAAGCCGACATACGTGAGCGTACCGATAAACTGAAACGCCAGATGGATGATTTTGGCGCCATTAACCCGATGGCGGTAGAGGCTTATAACGAGATGAGCGAACGCCACAGCTTTATCCAGGCACAAAAGAAGGACCTGGCGGAGGCAAAGGCATCGCTTTTAGCTACTATTCAGGAAATTGATGATACTGCTAAAGAAAAATTCATGTCGGCGTTTACGCTGGTGCGCGAGAATTTCATTAAAGTGTTCCGCTCATTATTTAACGAGGAAGACAGCTGCGACCTCATCCTCTCCGACCCATCGCACCCGCTGGAATCGGAAATAGATATCATCGCCCGGCCAAAAGGCAAGCGCCCCCTATCTATCAACCAGCTTTCGGGGGGGGAGAAAACACTTACAGCAACGGCCATCCTGTTCTCGCTTTACCTGCTTAAACCTGCCCCTTTCTGTATTTTTGATGAGGTGGATGCCCCGCTTGATGATACCAATATTGATAAGTTTAACAATATCATCCGCAAATTCTCAAAAGAATCGCAGTTTATCATCATATCGCACAACAAACGCACTATCGCCTGTACCGATATTATCTACGGTGTTACCATGGTAGAGCAAGGCATCTCCCGCGTAGTGCCTGTAGATCTGCGCGAACTGGCCGACTAAACAAAAAAGGCGTCCCGGTTTCCCGAAACGCCTTTTTATCGTTATCTATAACACCTAAAACTATTTCTTTTTAAGCGATTTGTTAAACACCATTCCGCGGAATTTATTGCCATCCATTTCTATACCCGCCTCCCTTGATTGGTCAACCGACATTACATTGGCTTTTCCGGCGGTGCTTTGTATCACCTGGCCAGCTACGGTAAATGTGCCTGTTTTTACATAATTAAGCGCGTATGCAAGCAGCAGTTCGGTTGGGTCGCCAAAATCTTTGGTAACGTCATCTATATGCTCAAGCCCCGGGTAATCTGTCGATCCCGGCGTCATACCGGCATAATAGCCTCCCTTGGTTGCCGAATTTTTGGTTTCAAATTCAGGCACATAAAGCTGGTACTTGTTAATATCTATACCAAAAAAACCAACAGGCTTGCCGTAACTTGTGGTACCAATTAGTTTTACATCCATTTCGGGGATCAAATTATTGATAGTAAGCTCACTTGCTGAAGCCGTTGAACCGGTTACGATAAAAAACACCCTGCTGATATTCAGGCTACCTTTCTTACTGAATTTCACCTGGTTATTGACCGGTAAAAAATCGCCTGGCGAAATATCATATATAGTACTCAATAAAGGATATTTATTGGCTTGCAGATCGGTATTGTAAAAAGCGGTATACATAGTGGTACCCGATTTTGCTGCGGGTACTATTAGGTTACTCAAATATTCGGCTGTGTTTACAAAACCACCGCCGTTATAGCGCAGATCTACCACCAGGTCGGTAATGCCCTGTGTGTTAAAATCGGTAAACGCCTCATCCAGTTTTGGCTGCGCATTTGCCATCGATGTAAAGCTGTTAAATACAATATACCCAACTTTTTTGCCGGTCCCCTGGTCAAAAACCTTATGGGTTATCACGGGGTTTGTTGTATAAGTAGTTGCATTAAGGGTAACAGTTATATTGGTTGCATCCGGTTTTTTTAGTACCATGGTAATAGTACTGCTGTTGGCATAAGCATTTATTACAAAATTTAAATTTGTACCCGCGCCGCCATTACCATCATAAGCTAAATTGGTACGCCCGTTAATACTGGTGATCTGGTATCCGCGTTTCAACCCGGCCAGGTCGGCAGGTGAGTTAGGATAAACATACCTTACGCGCAAATCATTTACTGCGGCATAGATCGGCGCAAAGCCGAAATCGCCGTTTACGCCGTTCAATTCTGATGATACGGTACCGTCATCAATAAACGAATATTTGGCTTCGCCCGGCGAGGCGGGATAGTATTCGTATGGCTTACCGGTGCTTGGGTTTATTTTATATTGAGATAAAGCGTCAACCTCTTTTTGCAAAGCGCTGATATCATCGCTGCCGGTAAAAGTACGTGGCTTAAAAGTAGCGTAATCCGGCAGACCATCGTTCCAATAATAGGCTTCTTTGGCGTACAGGTAGATCGAATCGCGGATCAAATCGAGCGTAGTGCCTGTTTTAGATGGGCCTATAGGCGTGTCGTCCGGAGCCGGCGTTTTGCTTTTTTTACAGGATGATACAACTACGGCAAGTAATATAACAAGGTAAAATATTTTTCGCATTTTTATATATGTATATAGTATATGTTGGTTAACGGATATATCAATAATATATTACAGGCTTGAAATTACAAAAACTCGTTCACATTTACGTAATCTATTCCTGTTGTTTGGGCACATAAAACATCTGTTTCAGAATTTTCTATCATCAACAGGTCTCTTCTTTCCAGTTGATGCTCTTTCATCAGCAAATGCAGCACATCGGGTTCAGGTTTTGGCGTAGTTTCATTTGCAAAATAAGCTATTAAATATGGCTCCAAACCATGCCACTCCATGTGCTTAATTTTATTAAGCTGCTGCTGAGGGTTTCCGTTGGTAACGATGAATAGTTTTTTCCTGTCGGTAACGGCCTCCTGCAAAAACTCCAGGATATTCTGGTACAAAAGCAGCTTTAGGGGCACTTTGCCGTTGTCCATCAGCAGCCCCAAATTCGGCCGGTATTTTTCGTCAACCTTCAGCGTATGCACCAATTCATCAAAAACAGCATCGCCTCCTTTATTGATATACGTATCTATCATCAAATTGGTTGTCTGTTTCGCGTCGGTAAGATCGGTGTACTCCAGCAGGTTGGCAAAAAGATAGTAAATTTGGTATATGTAATCCTTTTCGGGGTACAAAACATTATCCAGTTCAAAAATAAAAGCCTTTTTACGCGGGTCTATATCGCTATATTTCAATTTGGCCATCTAAAATATCGATGTTATATTCTTTAAACAATAGTGCGGATTCGCGCAGCAATTCAAGCTCCTGCCCTGTTAAAACATAAACGGTATCAATACCGTTATCCAAACAAAGCGTAAGCATCTCGTGCTGGTAACTTACCGATGCGGGGTTTGGCAGCTTAAGCAGCCCCATGCTTTTCACCATAAAATCGGGCAGATCGCTAAAATCGCCCAGCAAAATATCCGGGTTGTTCAGCTTATTTTTCAGCTTATATGCCTGTGCAGATGTGGCGGTGGTTATTAATATACTCACTATAAACTATCTACTATCAAACCATCCTTCATTAATATGGTGCGGTCGGCCATGCCGGCGAGTTCCTCGTTGTGGGTTACAATTACAAAGGTTTGGTTAAACTCATTACGCAGCCTCACAAAAAGCTCGTGCAATTCCAGCGCGTTCTTCGAATCAAGATTCCCTGAGGGTTCATCCGCAAATATCAGCGCGGGTTTGTTTATTAAAGCACGCGCAACGGCAACCCTTTGCTGCTCCCCTCCCGATAGTTCCGCAGGCTTATGCGTAAGCCTGTCGCCCAGCCCAAGCATTTCCAGCAATTCTGTTGCGCGTTTTTCAGCTTCGGGGCGTGGTACACCGGCAATAAAGGCGGGCATACATACATTTTCTATCGCGTTAAACTCTACCAGTAAGTGGTGGAACTGGAATATGAAGCCAATTTTACGGTTCCGGAAATCGCTCAGGTGTTTGTTATCCAGCTTGCTCACCTCCACATTATCAATAAACAGCTGCCCCGAATCGGCATTATCCAGTGTGCCCAGGATATTGAGCAGCGAACTTTTGCCCGCACCCGACGCGCCAACGATAGTTACAATTTCGCCCCGGTTTACCTGCAGATCAACACCTTTTAATATATGAAGCTGCCCGTAGGATTTATGGATAGATTGTGCTTTAAGCATGCGGTAAAATTAGTGATTTGCGTTCAGAGTTTAGAGATTAGTTGACCAGAGGTTAGAAGAACTGCTATTCAATCTCCAGCCGTTAACCTCAAATCTCTAATTTGTGACAAATCTCTAACCTCTAACCTCCAATCTCTAAAAAGAAAATAGTAGTTTTACCGCAAATCTTTCAAAAAACATGAATATTCACGAATATCAGGGCAAAGCGATACTAAAAAGCTTTGGCGTTAGAGTACAGGAAGGCATAGTTGCAGATACACCAGAGGATGCTGTTGCAGCTGCCCAGAAAATGAAGGAAGACTATGGGTCGGACTGGACGGTTATTAAAGCACAGATCCACGCAGGTGGCCGCGGCAAAGGCGGCGGTGTAAAGCTTGCTAAAAATGCCGAACAGGTAAAAGAAATTGCTGGCAAGATCATCGGCATGCAGTTGGTTACCCCGCAAACCGGACCCGAAGGTAAATTAGTAAAGAAAGTATTAGTAGCACAGGATGTTTACTACCCCGGCGAAAGCGAAGTAAAAGAGTTTTACGTGAGCGTACTGCTCGATCGTGCTGCGGGCCGCAACATTATCATGTATTCTACCGAAGGTGGTATGGATATCGAAGAAGTAGCGCACAGCACTCCGGAGCTGATCCACAAAGAAGAGATCGACCCTAAAGTTGGTTTACAAGCTTTCCAGGCGCGTAAAATTGCCTTTAACCTGGGTTTAAGCGGCGATGCTTTTAAAGACATGGTGAAATTCATCACTGCTTTGTACAAAGCTTACGATGCTACCGATTCTTCACAGTTTGAGATCAACCCGGTTTTAAAAACATCTGATAACAAAATATTAGCGGTTGATGCTAAGGTAAACTTAGATGATAACGCTTTATACCGCCACCCGGATTACGCAGCGATGCGCGATACCGACGAGGAAGATCCAACAGAAGTTGAGGCAAGCAAAAGCAACCTTAACTATGTAAAGCTTGATGGTAACGTTGGCTGTATGGTTAACGGCGCAGGTTTGGCCATGGCAACCATGGATATTATTAAACTGGCCGGCGGCGAGCCCGCTAACTTTTTAGACGTTGGCGGAACAGCAAACGCGCAAACGGTTAAAGCTGGTTTCAACATCATCCTGTCTGACCCTAACGTGAAAGCTATCCTCATCAACATCTTTGGTGGTATCGTTCGTTGCGACCGTGTTGCACAGGGCGTTATTGACGCTTACAAAGAGATCGGTAACATCCCGGTGCCAATCATCGTTCGTTTACAAGGCACCAACGCTGCCGAAGCGAAAGAACTGATAGATAACTCAGGCTTAAAAGTATACTCAGCTATCCTTTTAAAAGAAGCTGCTGAGCGTGTTAAAGAAGTTTTAGCTTTATAATTTAACAAAAGCATAAAGTATATGAAGGGGCCTTGTGCCCCTTTTTTGTTTAATAGTTGCAGTTGTGCGCGACGCGAGTTTACTCATCCCCCGCCCCTTCTCTGCTGCGCAAAGAAGGGGTTCTTTTTTTATTTCTTCCTTTCTTAAATCCTCTTTACGAAGTAGAGAGGGTCGAACAGCGAAGCGCATTCGGGGTGAGTCAAATAGCGAGCTGCAAAGTACGTGACAGGAATTTTTTCTCCCGCAGGGGCTCTTTGAAAAATTTAAATTAATCCATAAAATCTTGTGCTAATTATCATCGTCAGAACCCATAAAGCGTTCCGATGGAACGCGCTTTATACCTTTCTTTTTTCTACCCATAAGGTATCCCGAAGGGATACGCATTTACCTTCTTCGTCCCTTCGGGACGGCTTATGGGTAGAAACATGTAAACCGTCCATTTTACGTTCCATCGGAACGTTTTATGATATTAAATATGCAGTAGCGATGTCTTTTAAAGCGGTGTTTTTATGGGTTAACTTAAATCTGCCAGAGACCTGTGGGAACATTAAGATTTAGTAACATCCATTATGGAATGTGACGTGGTTTTGCATCCTGTGCATAAACTTAACCATGAAAAAAACCCTAATTATCATTATCACCGTTTTAGCATCATTATTAAATGCAAAAAGCCAAACACTTTTTACGCCCGCAGACTTGATGCGCTTTCACCAGGTGCCGGATAGCACTATCAACGAAACCTTAGTAGGCAAGGGCTATAGAATGACATCAGCCCAGGAAGAAAGCGGCGGCAAGATCTATACATGGGAATTTCAAACAAGATCGGTAGATGAAGTAGCCGACTTCTATTTATTGAAAGCAACCTCGCCCAAAAACAAGTCGTTGCGGTACTGGATAATGAACATTTTCTTCTACAAAGAATTTATGGATAACCTCGTAAAAGAAGGCTATAAGTTTACGGGGATCGGCATAATTGAAAAAGAAAGCTACTTCGTTTTTAAAAATGGAGATAAACAGCTATTGGTAAGCGTAAAAAAGATCACCGGTAAAAACGACGACTATTTTGAGATCCTTATAAATTAAGCCTGCTACCCAATAACTTAACATATCCTTCACGCTATAATAATGGCACTTTGCCCCTTTTGTCGCTTATTTGCCGAAACAATATCTATAAAATACATGTTATAACTTACAATTGTCTACCTATTGTAAAATGAGAAGAATATAATACATGTTTAAACATCTATTATTATATTTGTATCATAATTAAGAGAAACAAAATTTAAAACATAAAAACATCATGGCAACAGCAACAAAATGGGTTTTAGACCCAATGCACTCAGAAGTACAATTTAAAGTAAAACACTTGGTAATATCAACCGTAACAGGTTCTTTCAAAACATTTGAAGGCGAATTAACAACCGAAAGCGACGATTTCGAAGGCGCTGACGTAAGCTTTTCATTAGATGTGAACAGCATCGACACCAACCAGGAAATGCGCGATGGTCACTTAAAATCGGCAGAGTTTTTTGATGCAGAAACATATCCAAAGATCAGCTTCAAATCAACCTCGTTTACCAAAGATGGCGACGACTATAAATTAACCGGCGACCTTACTATTAAAGACGTAACCAAACCGGTGACCCTTGATGTAGAGCACGGCGGTGTAGCAGGCGATTTTTACGGTAACACTAAAGCTGGTTTTGAAGTAACCGGTAAAATTAACCGTAAAGATTTTGGTTTGGTTTGGGACGGCGTAACCGAAGCAGGTTCGGTTGTGTTAGGTTCAGACATTAAACTGATCATCAACGTTCAGTTTGCAAAACAAGCGTAATTGATTTGGGATTTCGGAATTGAGATTTCGGATTCAAATATAAAATAAACAAAAAAGCCACCCACATCGGGTGGTTTTTTTGTTTAGTCTTTGGGCCAAATTGAGTAAATTGCCTCTTATGCCAGCCGACCGAACCTTATTGCTATTATTGTTGATATGCATCCTTTTTGGATGTAAAGACCAGACGAAAACTTCTGCCACAAAAGACAGGGTAATTACTCCTGAGTTAGTTGCCAGATCCAGCGACACCACAAGTATCGAAAACAGTTGCGACTCGGCCAAACTCTCAAAAAATCCGGCTAACCGCGCCAGCATTTTAATTAACGAAACGGATGGCCGCAAATTCTACATGTCTGTTGGGGAGCTTAAACGCTTATTGCTTTCATTCCCCGAATTAGGAGATACTACGCAAATACTCCCTCCTGATCAAACCTACGCTAAGCGCGGACTTCAAGGGAAACTACCACCGTGTGACGGTGATAGTTTCAGTTGCGAGGTATGTCATGATGCTTATTTTGAATTGTACTTCTACTTTTTAAAAAAATACAACGGCGAACAATTATTTAAGGGCAAACGCGATACGTTGCAAAAGCTCTTTAGAGCTATCAATCATGTTTGCGGCAGGCTGAGTGGTGGCTTTAATTTTTCTCACCAGGATATGCGAATTGTTGGGTATGCCGAGTATGCTGTTTACAAAGCGTTCGATAGAAAAACAGGTAAAACAGATGACTATTTTACAAAATCGTATAGCACACAAACGCAAAAGGCCATCTACATACGCTCATTACGGCAAGCGATAACGGACGAGATAAATAACAACGCCGATCAGTTTGACCCACTGAGCAGGCCCGCAGCCTTGAGAGAAATGTTTAAAACAGTAAAGGAAATAGATGGTTTAATAACTAATTACGCCTATTTGACAATGGCACAGGAGTTTCAATATTCAAACTACTAATATTGCAGCTAATAATATTATGCTGATAAAAATATACCCCGAAAACCCGAACGAGAAAGCTATTGAGCAGGTGGCCGAAGTGCTGCGCAAGGGCGGGCTCATCATTTACCCTACCGATACCGTTTACGGGCTTGGCTGCGATATCACTAACCATAAGGCTATCGAAGCTATTTGCAAGATCCGCGGCATTAAGCCCGAGAAGGCAAATTTCTCCTTCATCTGCTACGATCTGAGCCATATTTCCGACTATATAAAACCCATTGACAACACCACTTTCAGGGTGCTGAAGAAAGCATTGCCAGGGCCGTTCACTTTTATTTTCAATGCCAGCCACGCGGTGCCCAAGATGCTGAGTTCTAATAAGAAAACAGTGGGTATCCGTGTCCCTGATAATAACATAGCCCGCGAAATTGTAAAGATATTGGGTAACCCTATCCTATCCACCTCGATACATGATGAGGATGAGATCATCGAATACAGTACCGACCCCGAACTGATCTACGAAAAATACCAGGACCTGGTAGATATGGTGATTGACGGCGGCTACGGCGATAACGTCCCTTCTACCGTAGTAGACTGCACCAATGGCGAGTTTGAAATTATCCGTGAAGGTAAAGGTGAGCTGGAAGAGTATTTGTAAGGATAAATAAACTTCCACGTCATGCCGAATTTATTTCGACACCTCACGGGACGGGCCCATGATCATGCGCAGCGATTAAGCATTGTGGCTACTTTTATGATGGGGTGTTGAAACAGGTTCAACATGACGGCTACAATGCGCAGCGTGCAATTATATAACGCGAAAGAGAGTTATCCCTTTATCCCCGCAATAAATCCCGGGATCTTCTCCATATAATTCTCCGTACCCAACAATTTCACAAAAGCGCTGCCTACAATAGCGCCATTGGCGTATTGGCAGGCTTTACTGAACGAAGCATGATCTGAAATACCGAAACCGATAATGGCAGGGTTTTCCAGGTTCATGGCTTTTACGCGATTGTAATAGCCTTCTATACTATCGGTAAGCTGTAAATTACCACCGGTAATGGATGAGGATGAAAGCAGGTAAATAAAGCTATTGCTCAGCTCATCTATCTTGCGGATACGCTCTTCTGAGGTTTGCGGGGTTACGAGGAATATATTACTGAGGTTATTATCTTCAAAATGGTTGCTGTACAGCATTTCGTACTCGTACATGGGCAGGTCGGGCACGATGATGCCGTCGACACCAACAGCCGCGGCGTCCTTGCAAAAACGCTCCACGCCGTACTGTACAATGGGGTTTACATAACCCATCAATAAAATAGGGATGCTTACCCGCTGGCGCAGATCTTTCAGCTGCTCAAATAATACGGTTAAGGTCATTCCGTTTAACAGCGAGCTTTCAGAACTATGCTGAATGGTGGGCCCATCTGCAACCGGATCGGAATATGGGAACCCTATCTCCAGGAAATCGGCACCGGCTTTTTCAAGGGCCTCGGCAATATCAACCGTGGTGTTCAGCTCCGGGTAACCGGCAGTATAGTAGATAGACAGCAGGTTATCCTTTTTGGTTTCGAAAAGTTTGTTCAACCGGTTCATCGGGGTAATTATATCAGCCATATTGTTCGCATGCAAAGTACACTACAAAAATATCGTTAAATAATTTCTTTCGGGCTGTTTATTGAAAAACTTTTATGGGTGTTCCACTAAAGGTGTTTCAGCGTGCTATGGCCGATATAGCTTATTTTTGTTAATGATTTTATATTCAGATGATTATAGCGATTATTTAAACAACAGGGGTGTTCCAAATTGTTTTACTAAAAACATGCAAAATACTGATTATCAATTAAATGAAAAAAACAGGTGTTCCACATTCAAAGTGGAACACTTACAGGCAAAAGATCAATAATTTGCTTGATAGGCCTTAAACACCTACATTCGAAAAAACAGAAAAAGCCATGGCCCCCGGAATATTGCTCACATTTATAATAGGTTACTTTTTGGTGTTGCTGGTGATATCGCACCTCACCTCAAAAAACTCGGCCAATAACGATACCTTTTTTGTGGCTAACCGCAACTCCAAATGGTATTTGGTGGCCTTCGGGATGATAGGCACAGCATTGAGCGGGGTTACGTTTATCTCCGTTCCCGGTAAAGTTGGTGCCCCAAGCGGCGATCAGTTTGCCTACTTCCAGTTTGTATTGGGGAACGCCGCCGGTTTTATCATCATCGCTACGGTACTGCTGCCTTTATACTACCGCTTAAAGCTAACTTCTATCTACAGCTATATAGAGCAGGCGCTGGGCACCTGGAGCTACAAAACCGCAGCTGGTATTTTCCTTATCAGCCGCACCATCGGGTCGTCGTTCCGGCTGTACCTGGTGGTTATTGTGCTGCAGAAATTCATTTTCGATAGCTATGGGGTCCCCTTCGCGGTTACAGTGCTGATCTCGCTGCTGCTGATCTGGAGCTACACCTACAAGGGCGGCCTAAAAACAATCATTATTACTGATAGCCTGCAAACGTTCTTCCTGGTTACGTCTGTTTTCCTGTCGATTTATTTCATCTGCCGTAGCCTCGATTATAATATTTTGCAGGCCATTGAAGCTGTTAAAGAAAGCAGCTATTCTAAGATCTTCTTCTTTAACGATTTCCTGAGCAGCAAGTTCCATATCACCAAAGAGTTTCTTGGTGGCATGTTTATCACCATCGGCATGACCGGTTTAGACCAGGATCTGATGCAGAAAAACCTCAGCCTTAAAAACATCAAGGAAGCGCAAAAGAACATGTTCAGCTTTACAGCAGTGTTCGTGGTGATTAACATTTTCTTCCTCAGCGTAGGTGCACTGCTTTATATCTACGCCAATAAATATGGCATTAGCGTAGAAAAAACCGACTACCTCTACCCTACCATCGCCTTAAAATACCTGGGCATTGTACCCGCCATGGTATTTATGCTGGGTTTAACGGCGGCAACCTTCGCCACAACCGATTCGGCATTAACGGCGCTCACCACCTCCTTTTGTGTGGACTTTTTAGGCTTCAATAAAAAAGATGATGTAAACAGCAAAAAAAATGTAAGCACCAGACACATCGTGCATATAGCCTTTTCGGGGCTGATGTTTTTAACTATCATTATTTTCAATGCTATTAATAATGATGCCGTTGTTGGAGCCATTTTTAAAGTTGCATCGTACACTTACGGGCCGCTGTTGGGCTTATATTCCTTTGGCTTATTTGTGAGCGGCAGGCAGGTGAAAGATAAACTGGTACCTTTTATTTGCCTGATCTCCCCGGCGATATGTTTCTTCCTGAGCACCGAAAGCAAGCGCCTGTTGGGCGGCTACGTTTTTGATAACGAGCTCATCATTGTAAACGGGCTGATAACTTTCTTTGGATTATGGGTAACATCGAGCAAAAAAGCACACCGCGTTGAGGTGAGCACAGCAAAAGCCTAAAACTTAACCGCCCAACTATTGTACTATCAAAAGCATTTACTAACTTTCGAACTTTCCAAAAATTTTGGAGGGTAGCTTTTGGATATTAATAAATGTTTCCCTTCGTATTAAAATACAGTTATGACAAGTGAGGATAAAATAAGACAAGCGTTTGAGAACAAGAACTGGCAGGAGATAAAGGTTACCGATTCCTGGCAGATATTTAAGATAATGGCCGAGTTTGTAGACGGATTTGAGAAGCTGGCAAAAATAGGCCCCTGCGTATCCATCTTCGGTTCGGCACGTACCAAAAACGATAACAAATTTTACAAACTGGCAGAAGATACCGCCCGCCTGTTAACCGAGCGCGGTTACGGCGTCATCTCCGGCGGTGGCCCGGGTATTATGGAGGCGGCCAACAAAGGCGCTTACGAAGCCGGCGGTAAATCGGTAGGGTTAAACATCGAGTTGCCTTTTGAGCAGTTCCATAACCGTTATATCGATAGGGATAAGATTCTGGAGTTTGATTACTTCTTTATCCGCAAGGTAATGTTTATGAAGTACTCGCAGGGCTTCATCATCCTGCCCGGCGGCTTTGGTACTATGGACGAATCTTTTGAGGCGATAACCCTCATACAAACCGGTAAGATAGCCCGTTTCCCCATTGTTTTTGTGGGTAAGGATTACTGGGGCGGCCTGTTTAAATGGGTTGAAGAACGCATGCTGGATGAAGAGCACAACATCAGCAAAGACGACCTGAACCTTTACCGTGTGGTTGATACTGCCGAAGAAGCGGCCGAGCACATCTTCCGTTTTTATGATAAATATGTACTTAAACCGAATTTTTAAGCGGAAACACACACACAGAATTAAAAGCGATGCGGTTTACTCCCCATCGCTTTTTTTATACCTTTTTAAGGATGTTTTAAATTTTAATCACATCTTTACGGTATGGACGCTTCTGCCCAAACCAAAAAACCTGCAGCCTTAGGCTTTATATTTGTTACGCTGCTTATTGATATCACCGGCTTTGGTATCATCATCCCGGTATTTCCAAAATTGATAGAGAACCTCATCCACGGCGACCTTAGTGCTGCCGCGCAATGGAGTGGCTGGCTATTGTTTGCTTATTCGGTAATGCAATTCCTGTTTGCGCCGGTTTTGGGTAACCTTAGCGACAAATACGGCCGTCGTCCTGTATTATTGGGCTCTCTGCTTGGTTTCGCTATCGATTATGCTTTCCTGGCATTCGCCCCTACTATTTGGTGGTTATTTGTGGGCCGTATCATCGCGGGTATAACCGGCGCAAGTTTCACCACTGCTTCGGCATATATAGCAGACGTTAGTCCGCCCGAAAAACGTGCGCAAAACTTTGGTATTATCGGCGCGGCCTTTGGGCTTGGCTTTATAATTGGCCCGGTATTGGGTGGTGTATTGGGTCAATACAGCACCAAACTACCCTTCCTTACCGCGGGCGCATTGGCATTGATCAATGCCGCTTATGGTTACTTTGTACTTCCCGAATCGTTAGATAAGGCGCACCGCCGCCCATTTGAATGGCGCCGCGCAAACCCCGTGGGCTCTTTAATGCAATTAAAAAAATATCCTGCAGTAAGCGGGCTTATCGCATCGCTTATACTGATATACCTTGCAGCGCACGCCGTGCAAAGCACCTGGACCTTCTTTACCATGCAGCGTTTTCAATGGACAGAATCCATTGTGGGTTTGTCGCTGGGTTTGGTTGGCGTGCTGTCAGGTTTGGTGCAGGGCTTGCTCATCAGGGCAACCATCCCGTATTTTGGGCAAAAGAAAAGTATTATTTACGGCTTGCTGCTCTACACTTTGGGCTTGTTCTTGTTTGCGTTTGCGGGCCAAAGCTGGATGATGTTTGCCATTTTGGTGATATACTGCCTTGGTGGTATAGCCGGGCCCGCCTTACAGGGCCTTATCAGCGGGCAAATACCGCCAAACGAGCAGGGCGAATTACAGGGCGGCCTTACCAGTTTAATGAGCGTGACCTCTATCTTCGGGCCAATTATGATGACTAACCTGTTCTCTTTTTTTACAGGTAAAACGGCACCTGTCCATTTCCCGGGCGCGGCATTTCTGGCGGGTGCGCTATTAATGCTGTTGAGTACTATTTTAGCCATTTTGAGCTTTAAACGAGCGCGCGAAAGTAAAAATGCTGTGCCAATTGAGGTTGCGGCACACTAATTATCAATATCAATGAAACTTTCAGCAGTTTATCTGTTCTAAGCAATATACATGGCAGATATACAGGAGAAGCCGAAAAAACGGCATGGTGCATTGGGGTTTATCTTTGTTACGGTTCTGATCGATACCATGGGCCTTGGTATCATTATCCCTATACTCCCTACTCTTTTAGAGCAATTGGGCCATGTTGGCGTTAGTATGGCCAGCCAGTACAGCGGTTGGCTTACCTTTACCTATGCCACTATGCAGTTTGTGTGCGCCCCTATACTGGGCAATCTGAGCGACCGCTACGGGCGCCGCCCGGTATTACTGATATCTCTCTTCGGTTTTGGTATCGATTACCTTTTCATGGGCTTCGCGCCAACCATATTTTGGTTGTTTATCGGGCGTTTTATAGCCGGCGTAGCGGGCGCCAGTACCACTACGGCTTCGGCGTATATCTCAGACGTAAGCACGGGCGATAAACGGGCCGCCAATTTCGGGCTAATAGGCGCTGCTACAGGGCTGGGTTTTATTTTAGGAATTGGCCTCGGTGGCTTTTTAGGCGGTGTATTCATCAGGCTGCCGTTTTTTGTTGCAGCCGGGCTGGCCTTTATTAATGCTATCTACGGTTACTTTGTACTTCCCGAATCGCTCCATCTGAAAAACCGCCGCAGGTTCGAAATAAAACGTGCTAACCCTATCGGTTCTTTATTGGGTTTAAGGCACCATTCGCTGGCAGTAAGTACACTCATCACGGCTTATACCATTGTATACATTGGCCAAAAAGCGGTAGAAGGTGTTTTGCCGTTTTACGTGGTGGAGAAATTCAAATGGTCGGAAAGCAGCATTGGCGCATTGGGGATCTTCCTGGGCTTACTTATTGTTGGCGTGCAGGGGGGGCTGGTGAGGTGGACGATCCCGAAGTTCGGCTTGAGGAAAAACATCCTGGCGGGTATCGCCCTTTATGGAATTGGGCTGGCCCTCATATCGTTTAATAATACGCCGTGGCTGATGTATGTAGTAATGATACCCTATTGTATGGGCGGCATTGGCGGCACAGCGCTTCAGGGTTTTATTTCCGAACACGTATCGGCAAAAGAGCAAGGCGAGCTACAGGGCGCTTTAACCAGTTTAGTGAGCGTTACCACTATTATTGGCCCGCTGATGATGACCACCATATTCCACCACTTTACCACAAACGAATCGAAGATCTATTTCCCGGGAGCACCGTTTTTATTGGGAGCGATACTGATGGGGATCGCCATTATATTAACCATCAGGAGTTTTAAAAAGAAAGACCCTAAGCTATTAACGCAACAGGCCACTATTCCAGCCCGCTAACACCACCGGATATCACAAACTTCATTATTTCGGCAGCGCTCTTATCTATAGGCGTTACTTTAGCGGCGGATATGATAACCACCTGCCCTGCAAATGAGTACGACCATGGAAAATATACAGCTACTTCTCCGGGCAGACCTATCGAAGACATGTCCTTACGTACCATAAAGCCTATTTTCTTTAGTCCAAATTCGTTCACCTCTACTAATACGGGTTCGTTGAATTTCTTCTCATCGCCAACAAATGCTTCGGTAAGGTCTTTTATAGAGGAGTACAGGAATTTGAATATGGGCAAGCGGTTGAGCCAGCGCCTGAACCAGTTTTTTATCGGGTCGGTTATAACATTTGTAACCAGTATGCCGGCTATAAAAATGATGACGAACACATTGAGGATTCCCAAACCCGGGATGTAAATAGGTTTGCCGTTTTTGTCAACCCATAGGTGGGCACTCAGGTTAAGCGCGTTATCCAACGTTGATACCGCCCAGAATATCAAAAAGAATGCAGCGCCAAGCGGCACTACGATTAGTAAGCCTTTTATAAAGTAATTTAACAGGGCACCAAATAACCTTTTCATGCGGCAAATATACGCTATTCGTAAAAGTACACCCTTTTTACCCGTTGCGAAATATTTGTTAATATTTCATACGGAATGGTACCTATCTGTGCAGCAAGCTGTTCTATCCGTTGCTGCTCGTTAAAAACGATCACCTCATCCCCCTCGCGTACGCCGGGTACGTCGGTAATATCCAGCATACACATATCCATAGATACATTGCCAACGGTTGGCACCAGCACGCCGTTCACCAGCATCCGGCCCACGCCATTGCCAAAAGCGCGTAAATAGCCATCGGCATAACCTATGCGTACCGTGGCTATTACGCCATCATCTTTGAGGCTGCCGTTGCGGTTGTAGCCAATGGTATCATTAGCAAGCACTTTTTTCACCTGCGATACGGTGGTTTTCAGCGTGGCCACGGGTTTTAAGCCGGCATCATCTGCGGGCACCGCCGCGTCTACACCGTACAAGCCAATACCCAGCCTCACCATATCATACTGCGCGGTAGGCCAGCGGCTTATGCCCGATGTATTACTGATGTGCTTTATCACGGTGTAGCCTACAGCTTCCTCTATCTGCGCGTAGGCTTTCTGAAATATGCCTATTTGCTTTAGTGTGAACAGGTCATGCTGCTCGTTATCGCTGGCCACCAGGTGCGAGAATACCGATTTCACCTTTACATATTTATTGATCTCCAGCAGATCGCAAAGGGTCTCTACCTCGTACTCCTCAAAACCCAGCCGGTGCATACCCGTATCTATTTTTATGTGGATGGGGTAATTAGTAATTTCGTTCTCTTGCGCATATTTTACAAACTCATCCAGCAAGGTAAAACTGTAGATCTCGGGCTCCAGCTTATAAATGGTTAGCTTATCATAAGCCAAAGGCTCGGGGTTTAATACTACAATGGGCAGGGTGATGCCACCTTCGCGAAGCGCGATACCTTCGTCGGTATAAGCTACCGCGAGGTAATCTACCTTATTATATTGCAGCATATTAGCCACTTCGAAGGTGCCGCTGCCGTACGAGAATGCCTTCACCATGGCCATTACCTTAACCCCCGGGTTTAGCTTAGCTTTATAAAAATTGAGGTTGCTCAGCAGCGTATTCAGGTTTATCTCCAGCACCGTTTCGTGCGCTTTTTGGCCCAGCACACGGCTTATCCGCTCAAATTCAAAACTGCGCGAACCTTTGATCAGAATGGTTTCCTCGCGGAAGTGCAGTTTGCCAATATCTTGTAGCAACGCCGCCGTATCGGGGTAAAAATGAGTTTCGGGGATGGTAAAGTATTCCTTATGTTGGTTCAAATCGGCACCAACACCAATAAAGCGCTCTATTCTTTTGTCTTTGATGAGTTGCGCCACCTGCTTGTACAGGGCATCCTGCTGCAAGCCCGATTGGTAGATATCCGACAGTATCACCGTTTTTTTATAATGCTGGTTCTGCTGCCCCAAAAAGTTGAGCGCTATCTCCAGCGACTGGATATCGGAATTGTACGAATCATCTATAATAGAGCAATCGTTTACGCCGTGCTTCAGCTCCAGGCGCATACTTACGGCGCTCAGGCGCTCTATCCTGTCATCGGCATCGGCAGGGCTGTACCCCATAGCCAGCATGGTTGCCCAGCAAACAATGGCATTCTCTATCGATGCATCATCTCTAAAGGGGATAAGGCATTCTACCTCTTTTTCTTTGTAGATGGCCCGCAGGTAATATTTATCAGATATGGCGGTTTCGCTGAAAACATACAGGTTGGCAAGCTTAAACTTCCGGCTCCAGGTAAAGCATTCGATATCGCTTAGCGCATCTTTATAGTTTAGCAACACCTCGTAATTATATACCAGCTGTTTGCAATTTTTAAACAGCTTTAATTTTTCTTTCAGTTTGGCCTCCGGCGATTCAAAGCCTTCATCGTGCGCAGTGCCCATATGTGTAAGGATGCCAATTGAGGGGCTGATCATCGCCTCCAGCTTCTCCATTTCGCCGGAGGTAGAGATTCCCGCTTCAAAAATACCGAGGTTGTGCCCAGCGTTTATCTGCCATACCGAAAGTGGGACCCCTATCTGCGAGTTATAGCTTTTGGGGTTGCGCACGATATTTTTCTCGGGGCAGAACAATTGATACAGCCACTCCTTAACAATAGTTTTGCCGTTGCTGCCCGTAATGCCTATCACCTGCAGGCTAAACTGGTTGCGGTGATGTGTGGCGAGCGCCTGCAGCGCAGTCAGCACATCGGCCACTACCAGGAAATTGGCATCGGCCATGGTTACTTCCGGCCGCTGCTTTACTACAAAGCTGCGAACGCCGGCTGTATAGGCGTCGGCAATAAACTCGTGCCCGTTGCGCCTGTCGCTCAATGCAAAAAACAGCGAGGCCGGGGGATTGGTGATGCGTCGGCTATCGGTGAGCAAAACACTAACGGGGCTATCGGTCACCACATCTCCGCCGGCATTTATGATGCCTTTTACTTCGCTTACCAAATAAGTGTTTTGCATGTTACGAATTTGCTTATATTTCTACGAATACAAGAATTTTAACGAATTTTGGTTTTGATGGACAGCCCTAAAAAAGTAAAAATTACCGACCAGGCCGTGGGGCTTAAAAAAGCCGAGCACTATTGCGCCTACCAGGAGCGCTCGCAGCAGGAGGTGCGCGATAAACTGTACGAATGGGGCTTGTATACGGCTGCCATAGAAAACATTATCATCCAATTAATTGAGGGAAATTATTTAAACGAGGAGCGCTTTGCCAATGCTTATGTACGCGGCAAATTTAACCAGAAAAGCTGGGGCCGCATTAAGATAAAACAGGGGCTTAAACAAAAAAATGTATCGCCGGTGCTGATAAAAAAGGCGCTGCAAACCATCGATCTTAGCGACTATATGGCCGCGCTAACCCGACTAATAGAGAAAAAAGCAAACACCGTAACCGAAAAGAATACAGCTAAACGCAACTATAAACTGCAGCAGTACGCTTTAAGCCGCGGTTTTGAACCGGAGCTAAGCTCGGAGGTTTTGAAAAACAGCGAGTTATAAAAAACTTAAAAAAAAGTTCATTTTTTCCTTGCAGAACCTTCAATTCTGTCTATATTTGCACTCCCGCAAACGAGATAGGCAAAGGGGTACACCGAAGCCAAAGTTTAAAAGGAAATACCAATGCGAAAGTAGCTCAGTTGGTAGAGCACGACCTTGCCAAGGTCGGGGTCGCGAGTTCGAATCTCGTCTTTCGCTCAATCCCTTCCGTTAAAAAGAAGGGATTTATTTTTGAAGGTTCTTACTAATATTTGTTGGTTTTATAACTAACTTAGATTCAGAAGATCATTCGCTCAGATGGTGGAACTGGTAGACACGCAGGACTTAAAATCCTGTTCCCGTAAACGGAGTGCGGGTTCGATTCCCGCTCTGAGTACAAAAAACCGATGCATGCCCGTATCGGTTTTTTGATTTATGAAGACCAACGCGAAAGTAGCTCAGTTGGTAGAGCACGACCTTGCCAAGGTCGGGGTCGCGAGTTCGAATCTCGTCTTTCGCTCCAGATGCCTTCCCGTTTCGGGGAGGCATTTTTTTTAGGCTGAAAGAATACTAAATGTTATTTCCTTAAGAATTGATAAATTGAACCCAAAATATCAAACGTTTGGAAGAGATTAAACAAGGAAAGAACTCCTTAATAACACTTTGCGCAATTGCGATAAGTTTGAGTGTTTTTATTGTAGTGGTGTATAACTACAACATTGGCAACGATAGGCTGGTGCCACAGGTGTTCCGTTTGCTTTTTAGTGCCTGCCTTATGGTATTCACTATCGAGAAAAGCAGGGTGGCTAAGTGGATATTGCTTTTTACATTCGTATATTCCTCTTTAGAGTTCATTAAAGATTTTCGAAAATATACGTTCGACCATTGGTTTTCATGGCTGTTATTTTTAATAGCGGTTTATAACGTGTTTTTTGTTGTATACCTGTTGTCTTCAAAAAAAATCAACCTTTATTTGAACGATAAGCATAACGCCCAATAATCCGTCACTATATATTTTGCTTGCCTTGTACGCTACAAATCTTTCGTGTTTGGTTGCCTAAAAAATCATTATCTTCCGTGATATTTCCCCTCAACACCTGCATGAAAAAAGTTCTCGCCTTCTGTTTCCTTATGGCAGTAGTTTCAGTAACCTTTGCCCAATCCCCCATTCATTGTCTCATTAAAACTTCGCTGGGCGATATCGCCATCGAGCTTTACGCCGATAAGGCACCCGTAACGGTAGCCAATTTTATGCGCTATGCCGACAAGAACGCCTATCAGGGCAGCAGCTTCTTCAGGGTATGTACGCCGGCTAACGAAGCCGGACGGAAAGTAAAAATACAAGTAATACAGGGCGGTAACGTTCCCGACAGCATGATGCTGGACAGTATAAAAATAGAAACCACTAAGCAAACGGGTCTGCTTCACAAAAACGGCATGCTTTCTATGGCTCGCAGCGGCCCAAATTCTGCCACAAGCGAATTTTTTATCTGTATTGGCAACCAGCCGGCTTTAGATTACGGCGGCGCCCGCAATCCCGATGGGCAAGGCTTCGCGGCTTTTGGCAGGGTGACCCGGGGCATGGACGTGGTGAAAAAGATCCAGGCACAAAAAGACACGGGGCAGTATTTGCTGAAGCCGGTGAAGATCTACCGTATAAAAAGATTTGAGTAACACTGCAGAGTTAAAAAATGAATAACCAGGAACCTGAATTGAGATTTGCCACCAGAGCGGCAACACAATCGATAATCGATAAGTTTAAGTGGCCTTTCGAAGAAGGAATGCAGGATTGGCCACTGGAAGTTTCGGACGAAATAGATTTGGCCTTTTGCATTCAGGAGTACCCCAAGTTAGTTGATGAGGACGAAAAATTTCTATTAATGCACGGCATGCTTTTCGCTTTAGACGAAACACAAGGCGAGCCTTTTGCGCAATGCAGCTATCAAATTTCTGAATTTTTAAAAGCAGATTTTGATATTCACAAGTATACAATATATTACTGGGCGTGTTTTAAAGATAATATAGCAGACGGATTTGCGATTTCCCCAATGGCACGAAACGTTTGGGAAATTCAATATAAAAAGCGCTGACTGTACCTATTCAGATTATCCCCCCCAGCGAGTTCTTACTCATATTTAACGCCCTGTTGGTAGGCGCAATGGCGCTTATCTTCTTTTCTGTTGCCGAAACATCAAAAATCAAAGTAAGCAGCTTCCAACATGGGTGTTATTTATTTTATCGGTTGTTAACATAATTATTAATGGTGTTGCACTCTCTGCCATTTTGTTAAGAATAACCGAAGGGGGCTTCACGCCAAACAGGGCTGCGGTACTGGGCGGAAACATCCTGTTCTTAATAAACCTTCTATTGGTTACCGCGCAGCTCTATAAAGTAGTTTCAAAAAAAGGCGAGGTATCGGGCGTAGGTAAGGTTATAGCCGCCTACCTGTCTGTTTATTTTATTTGGGCAATTATTGTGACCTTTATATTCCCGCTGATATTTGGGTTTAAGTAACAAGCGGTTAGGTTCTTCTTTTTTAATAAACTTTACCGCTATATTGCATCAACCAATTACCTGATGCTTTTATGAAAAGAAAAACCTTTATCCAATTGGGTACCACCATGGCAGCAACTTCCGTACTTTCACCTTTAACTTCCTGGGGGCAGGGCCCCGGCTTGCATAACTGGGCCGGGAATGTTACTTACAGCACAGGTAATGTGCAATATCCAAAATCGGTAGCCGAAGTACAGGCGATCGTGAAAAAGCATCCCAAGCTAAAAACCCTGGGGACCCGACACTGCTTTAACACCATTGCTGATAGTAAGGACGACCTCCTCTCTACCCGCGACCTAAATAAAGTAGTGTCTATCGACCAAAAAGCTAAGACAGTAACTGTTGAGGCGGGCATCAAATATGGTGAACTTGCCCCCTACCTGCACCAGCAGGGATTTGCGCTGCATAACCTTGCTTCGTTGCCGCATATTTCGGTTGGTGGATCCATCACTACCGCTACACATGGCTCGGGTGTTAAAAATGGCAACCTGGCCAGTTCGGTAAGCGGGCTGGAGGTGGTAATTGCGGATGGTTCGGTGGTGCACTTTTCAAAACACACCAATCAGGAACAGCTTAATTCGGTAGTGGTTGGGCTCGGCGCTATAGGTGTTATTACCAAGGTTACGCTGGATATAGTCCCCACCTTTATGGTGCGCCAACGCGTGTTTACAAACATGCCCCTCGCACAGGTAAAGCACAACTTTGAGAAAATTGTATCGGCCGGTTACAGCGTGAGTTTATTTACCGATTGGCAGAACGATATAGTAAGCGAGGTTTGGATAAAAAGCCGCATGGATGAAAAAGACCATACCGAAGCTGAGTTTTACGGTGCCAAAGCAGCTACTAAAAACCGGCACCCCGTAATTGCACAATCGGCAGAAAAGTGTACCGACCAGATGGGCGTGCCGGGCGTTTGGTACGAGCGACTGCCGCATTTTAAAATGGGCTTTACGCCCAGTACCGGCAAAGAATTGCAATCAGAGTATTTTATCCCCTTTAAGCATGCTGTTGAGGCCATTACAGCAATTGCACGATTAGGAAAACAGATAGGTCCGCATTTGTTTATTACCGAGATCCGCACCATAGCAGCCGACAATTTATGGATGAGCCCTTGCCATAACCAAACATCCATAACTATACACTTTACCTGGAAACCCGAAACGGAAGCCGTACTAAAGCTATTGCCCATCATCGAAAGAGAGTTGGCACCTTACAATGCGAGGCCACATTGGGGCAAAATATTTACCATAGCGCCAAACTTCCTTGCTTCGCGATACGAAAAGTTATCAGAGTTTAAAAAGACGGTAGCGCTATACGATCCGAAAGGCAAGTTCAGAAACGCATTCCTCAACAAAAATATTTACGGAATAATATAATAACAAGGCCCGTGTGTTATCACAGGCCTTGTTATTTAAAACGCTATAGTGCGCCGGTAAATGATCTTATCAATAGTACTGCCGATAGCGGTTAATAGGTGCGCCTCCAAAAAGTCTTCATTACGTTGCATCCACTCGCTCCCTACTTTGTACAGCATGGCTACTTTTCCGTCTTTAAATTTCACGTTCCATACATGCCACGATTTAAAATATGCGCTGGTTATCTCTACTAAATGTGCCTTCCCGTCTGCCAGTTTAATTTTGTAATCCATAGTGATGTTGCGTTAAAGTTAATGTATTCCAGAATGCTATAAATACGCTGAATAAGCCGCGTTATTGTGTTTTTACAAAGTAAAATTAAAATGCTTCTTCTAATCAGATCGCTATCAGCAATTTCGTTAATAAAAAAGGAAAAAAATTACCAACTGATATAATCTGCTTGTTTTAACAAATAAATAATACGGGTATACTTATCGAAATGCACTTTAAACCGGGCCGTTAAACGCCATAAAAACACCGTCCTTATCTCCGTGGCCGATAACGGCATAGGCATCCCCGATAAAGATAAGGATAGTGTTTTTGATATGTTTACCTCCGCCAAAAAAACCGGCACCCAGGGCGAGCAGCCCTTTGGCCTGGGCTTATCTATCTCCAAAAAAATAATTGAGGCGCACGGCTGTAGCATTTGGTTTGACAGTGCGCCCGACCAAGGCACGGTGTTTTATGTGGAGTTGCCGGTGTAACCAAACAAAAAAACACCATGTCATTGCTGTAAGGGTTTAGTAATTCGATGACAGATTAGCGGTTTTAATTTTTGTTGTTTAGGGTGCACATTTCAATAGGTTTTTTACCATTAATACCTTGATGAGGCCTTTCCCA
>NZ_JACWMY010000011.1 GCF_014773265.1 Mucilaginibacter pankratovii
CGTCTGCAAATAATTACGTTTCAGTGTTAGGTCATTCGTGTTGATGCGCATAACTTTTTAGCTTTGTTACGTAAAGCTAATCTGTTACCGAATTATCTAACCTTTACAGCAATGACGTTCTGAAGAAAACGATTCACCCGGCAACCATTCACTAATTACGGTCCACAAACTTAAAATACCCCTCGTTATACCTCGCGCCGGTATCAGGGTATTTCTTTAGCAGGTCTTCTATATCGGCTAAGTTTTGTGCCGATAATTCTACCTCTACGCTGCCCGCGTTCTCCTGCAAATATTTGCGTTTTTTGGTGCCGGGGATAGGGATAATATTATCGCCCTGCGCCAGTACCCAGGCAATGGCTAATTGCGCCGGCAAGCAGCCTATGCCTTCGGCAATATCGGCGAAGCCCTGTGCAAGGCTTTGGTTATTTCCGGCATGGCCCTCCTGGTAACGCGGTAATGATTTGCGGAAATCGCCTTCTTTCAGGTCGGCCACGTTTAAGGTATTGGTGATGAGGCCCCGTGCAAGCGGACTAAAAGGCACAAAGGAGATCCCCAGCTCTTTACAAAGCGGCAGTATCTCCGCCTCCACATCGCGGGTAAGTAATGAATATTCGCTTTGCAGGGCAGATATGGGATGCACGGCATGCGCACGGCGGATACTGTTTGCCGATGCCTCTGATAGGCCGATGTATTTCACCTTACCTTCCTTCACCAGGTCGGCCATGGCGCCAACCATTTCTTCCACGGGCACGTTCGGGTCTATGCGGTGGGCGTAGTAAAGGTCTATCACATCGGTTTGCAGGCGCTTAAGGCTGGCTTCCACCGCTGTTTTCATGTAGGCGGGCGAACCATCAAAAGTACTCAGCTTACCATCCGGTGTGGCCCTGAAGCCAAACTTGGTAGCCAGGAATATTTTATCGCGGTTGGGTTTTAACACTTGCGAGATGAGCTTTTCGTTTTGGCCGTTGCCATAAACATCGGCGGTATCCCAAAAGTTGATGCCGAGGTCGAGCGCCAGGTTTAAGGTTGCTATGGATTCCGCATCGTCGGGCTCACCGTAGGCATGGCTCATGCCCATGCAGCCCAGCCCCGTTGCCGATAGTTTAATATCTGTATTGCCTAAAGTTCTGTATTTCATGGTAGGTGTGTTTAAATTTTATTTTTTCTGCACCCGCTTCATATATGCCCAGTTAATAGCTATCACTACGATGAGTATCACCAGCCCGAAAAACTCGCGGCTTTCTTCTATCCAGGGTTTTTCGGCTTTCATGGTTTGTACCATGCTTTCGTGGTGGTGCTCGGTAATCCAGTCGATAACGCCGGTTTTATCAAAAAACAGGTATGCAGCGTACAGGCCATAAACAATAACGCCTATTAAATACGCTTTGGGATAAAATTTCTTTTGCGCTGCCAGGTAACACAGCGCGGCACTATACAAATAAATAGGCACCCAGATGTAAGGGTCGGGGTCGTTGTATTGCAGGGCCGCAAAAACGATGAATATGAAAACGAAAATGAGATTGAAAACTTTCATGATAAAGGGGCTAAATTGATTGACACGAATTTCACGAATTAAATCAAATTATCACAAACGATGTTGGGTAATTTCTATTAGCGAGATTAGCGTTTACTATTATTATTTTGCCGAAGCGAGTTTCATCAAAAACTCTTCCACCTCGCCGCTATCATAGTTGGCCATGCCATCGTGCTTAAACACCAGTTCCCCGGCTTTATTAAATATCACCGTTGTTGGTAAGCTGCCGCTATAAACGCTTTGCGGCACATCGCTTATTACCTGGTATAAGGGCAGGTCATAAGCATACTTCGCCATAAACTGCGCGGCATTTGCAAGCTGGCTATCTGCATCCACCATGATGAAAACCAGGTTGCTATCGTCTTTCAGCTTTTGATGGAGGGCGTTGATGGACGGCATTTCGGCACGGCAGGGTGGGCACCAGGTGGCCCAAAAGTTAAGGAATACCACCTTGCCTTTTAACTGGCTGAGGCGGATGGTTTGCCCCGCTGCATTCTGAAAAGCAATATCGACAACTACGGGTACGGCTGGTGCCTGCTGTGTAACATCCGCTTTAAAAAGGCCGATGCCCATTAGTCCCCGTATCAGTAAAGCCTTTGCGGGTGGCACAAAAACAATAACCAGCAGGGCTACAATAATTACCCCATTAATGAGGTTGCCTTTAGTGAATAATTTGCGCATGCTGTGGTATGATAGGCGCCTAAGATAGGGCAGAAAGCGGAGCCATGCAAAGGCGCACGCTTTATTTAATTTTTCCTTATTGTATTGCGCCTCTTTATTTACATTAGCAGCATGATACGCGTAACCCCTAATTTACACGGCTGCTTTGTTGTGGCTTTTATAGCCATATTTTTATTAGGCTGCAGCAAACCCGGCTATTGGAAAAACGACGAGATAAAGGAGGGCCGGCGCGAGGATATGCACGAGCTGAACGAAAAGGCATTTCACCTTATCAAAAAAGGTGATACGGAGGCACTGGGGAGCCTGCTTTCTAAAGAGCTTATCGGTGATGCCAATAACGATGCGCGCATGAGAAACATAGGCCATGCCCTGGTTATTGATACGTTTAAGCGCCTGGACGAATATTACGTGGTAAACAAATACCTGGGTAAGGATACCATCAAATCGAACTTAAAAAATGCAAACGCTTATAGCCTTATTTATCCCGCGGTGGCGCAGGAGATGTATTTTATGCATTTTATACAGGCAAAAAAGGAGGTACCCAATAAACAGGTAGTAACAGTAGGCTACGCCAAGTACAGCTACGGCTGGAAGATCTGCTTTATGGATATGCAGCCTTACGGATTTAATGGCAAAAACGCCCAAGAGCTCTTCGAGATAGCTAAAGAACAGTACAGCAAAGGCCAGCTGATAGATGCCTTAAATAATATCAACCTGGCTATCATCAGCTTAAGGCCAAATGAAATTTGGGTGTATGATAATGAACCCGAAGTGTACCGCTTTTACAATAAAGTAACTGCGGATGCTAATAAGGCTTATAAATTCCCAACCCCTGTAGACGACCTGCTCAGCCGGCCATACATCGTCAGCATTAATAATAAAACCACGCGCGAAGGCAGCTTCCCGCAGATAACCTATGTTACAAAAGTAAAACTGAAAGATACCGCCGCTATTAAAGCCGAAAACCTGCTGATCCGCAAGGCACTTGGCAAACTGATGCCGGGGATAGATAAAAACAACCGGTATATTTATTACCTGGCATACAACCAGCAGCCAACAAGCGAAAATTACCAGGCCCGGTACGATATGGTGGATAAGTTGTGGTAATTTATACCGGAAGCAGCTAATAATTCTCTGAAGGAAAAAACAACTGAAACCCAAAAACGCCGATAACCAACAACACCACCGTAACAGCAACGCCAATAAGCGCCACCACAATAGCGCGGCCCCAGTTATAGCTTTGCCCGCCTGCCCTAATATGCTCCTTCATTTGCTGGGCCTGGTACTTGGTTACCAGGATATAGGTGGCCCAGGAGTAGATCAGCGGGAATGCTATATTCGGTATCTTAACCGATTCCGGGATGACGAATATGAGGGCAAACACGGCCACCGTAGCAGCTATTGCAATTAGCCAGGCTTTTTTTGCCTTATCGTACTCGTTAAAGGCCCTGAAATTATTTGCAATAAGGTAACCGGCCACCAGGGGCCCTCCAAGAAATGTGGCAACCTGGATCTGTTTTACGGTGTAAATTTTTTCATCTACGGATATTACATCGCGCGCGGGTTTTTCAATTTGTAAAGATTCTTCAAATTCAGTCATGGGGCTTGCGTTTAATAGCCCAATATAGCTATTAAAACAGATGATAGAACAAGGGGGTAATATTAAAAAGTAAGCGGCCTGCCTGATACGGGGTAACGTATCGGGCAGGCCGCTTAGGGTTTCTTTATGCTACTTAATTTACCTGGCGGATAAGGTTGTTGCCAAAATCGGCAACGTAAACGTGGCCACCTGTGCCCGCGGCTATACCTGTTGGGTTGTTAAACAAGGCGGCGGTACCTACACCATTTGTGGCACCTGTTGTACCTGATGTGCCGGCCACAACAGTCATTTTGTTTGCGGTATCTATTTTTAATATCCGTCCGTTGGCATCGCTTATCCAAAAGTTTCCGCTTGCATCTATGCTTAAGGCATTCGGGGCACCCAGCCATGCCGAGGCTACGGTACCACCGGAAGGGCTGCCTGTAAAGGTGGTCACCAGCATATCCGCGTTTATTTTTCTGATGGCATGGTTAAGCGGTTCGGTAACGTATATATTGCCTGTGGCATCCAGCGCTATGCCGGTTGGCTTATTAAAATTGGATAAAATACCCACACCATTTGCATAACCCACCGTACGGCTCCCCGCAATGGTAGTTACAACGCCGGCAGCGGTAATTTTACGGATTATGTTATTGCCATTATCGGCAACATACACGTTGCCTGCAGCATCAACGGCTATGCCTGTTGGGGTATTAAAATAGGCCGCAGCGCCTGTACCATCGGTATAACCGGCCTCGCCGTTACCGGCAAGCGTTGTTACCACGCCGGCAGGGGTTATTTTCCTGATGACGTTGTTGCCACGGTCGGCCACATAAACATTCCCCGATAGATCTACCGCTAAGGCAGATGGCGAATAGAATTGCGCCACTTCAGCGGTACCATTTACCAGGCCCAAATTGCCGTTGCCCGCTAAGGTAGTTACTTTACCATCGGTAGTTATTTTGCGGATAGCGGAGTTGAAAGAATCGGCTACATAAATATTACCTGCGGCATCGGTGGCAATTCCCATAGGGTTACCAAATAGTGCCGCCGTGCCCGTGCCATCTACAAAGCCGCCTGCTACGCTGCCGGCAAAAGTGCTCACCGTGCCGGATGTGGCGGACAGATCTGCCCCGGTGGCAAATTGTATTGCGTTACCATAGGCGGTATTGCCCGCGTAAGTGGCATACGCCCTTAAATAATAAGTGGTATTTGGCGTAAGCGCCGTAATACTGCTGCTGAAGGTTGAGTAGTTCACCGTTTCGGAAGTGTTGAGATCACTTAAGGTAGGCTGTGGATTACTGGTACTGTAACAAACGCCATAGGCTGTAGCGCTGCCGCTGGTTAAAAAGCCGCCGCTTAAGGCTGCGGTGCCTGCTGCATTCACTATAACGGGGGTGGTAACCAGTTCGGGCGGGGTAACATCGCTATCGCTGCTTTTAAAGCATGAACTAAGCGCGGCTATCAGTATAACTAAAAGAAAATTGCGAAGAGTAGAAGGTTTTTTCATTACGGGGGTAGTGGCTTTTTATCGTAAGACGTAAATAAAAGGCATTATGCAACAATGGCCGATGAGGAATCGGTAAACCCGTATTTTGTACCGATGAACAGTAACTAAACGGACGGGAATTGCCGGGGTGAACCTTAACAATTACCAGGTTTCAATACCGAAGCCCTAACCAGTTGCCCCAAAACCTTAAAACTGTTATCTACCACATCATCGTAAGGCATCCCGAAACTGATGCGGATAAAGTTGGTGAAACGGGCATCGGTACTAAATATCTGCCCAGGCGCAATGCTGATATTGTGTTGCATGGCCGCCTGGTACAATTCAAACGCGTTGATGCTTTTATCCAGTTCTATCCATAAAGCATAGCCGCCCTGTGGCCGGCTTATTTTGGTATCCGGCGGAAAATGTTCGGCAATACCCTGCATATAACGCAGACATTGCGTGTATAAAGCCCGGCGCAGGTTACGCATATGCAGATCGTAGCGGCCTGCCTCAAAAAACAAAGCTATAGCTGCCTGGGTTGGCGTAGCCGAGCTGATGGTGTGCATCATTTTAATATTAACAACCTGCTCTTTAAACCTGCCGGGGATGCACCAGCCCACCCGGTACCCCGGTGCCAGCGATTTAGATACCGATGAGCACAGCATCACCCAGCCTTCGGTATCAAAGCTTTTGCAGGTATGCGGGCGGGTTTTGCCAAAGTAGATCTCGCCATAAATATCATCCTCAATCAGCGGGATCTGCTTTTTTGTGATCAAACTCACCAATTGGCGCTTCCGCTCATCGGGCATACAACTGCCCACGGGGTTGCTAAAATTGGTAACAAACAGGCAGGCTTTTATTTCCACCGTATTCATGGCCTGCTCCAAATATTCAAGATCCAACCCGGTTTCGGGCGCTACCGGGATCTCCAGCACTTTCAGATCGAGACTGAGCATCACATTAAAAATGCCGAAATAAGTAGGGCTTTCAATTGCCACCGTGTCGCCGGGTTTGGTAACCGCGCGGAGGCAAAATATCAGCGCTTCCATACAACCCTGTGTGGTAACCACATCCTCCTCGGTAATATTGCCGCCCCAGTTAAAGGCATTTTTGGCAATTTGTTTGCGCAAAGCGATATTACCCTGCAGGGTTTCGTAATTGCTGTTTCCGCTCGGGCTTTTGCGGATGGCCTCGATCATGGAACGGTTTAGTTTGGCCAGCGGGATAAGGTTTAATGGCGGCGCCGCACGAGACAATTTTAAAACACTTTCCCCGGGCATGTTCTGGTACACCATGGCTATCATGTCGGTAACGCTCACCTGCCCTGTGTTTTTCAGCGGCGGTTTAATATCAGGAGAATTGCTGAACCTCGACGGCGAGAACTTTACATAATAGCCCGATTTTGGGCGCGCCTCTATCATGCCCATGTTTTCCAGTTCTACATAGGCTTTATAAGCCGTACTGATGCTGATGCCCTGCTCGCGGCTCAGCGCACGGACTGACAATAGCTTATCGCCCGGTTTCAGCAGGCCCTTTTTTATCTGGCTTTCGAAACGGGCGGCAATTTTCTCGTACAAAAAATCATCATCAGGGGTAGTGGCAGTCAGTTTCATTATAATCTGTTATGCTCAAAATTAACAAATCTGCATCTGTTTTACCAAACCGGTATCACTTTACTTTGTAGCATAATTGATGGCAATGGAAATAACACCTTTAAACGAACAGGAAATACAACAATATCGCACGGAAACCAGGGGCGTTGCCGGGCTTATCCACTTCAATAATGCCGGCGCATCCTTACCCCCCGATGTGGTGCCCGATACCGTGATAGATTACCTGAAGGAAGAAGCTACCAACGGAGGGTATGAAACAGAGGCTAAATATCAAGTGCAATTAGAGCAGACCTACGACCTGATCGCCCGGCTGATCAATGCCGACCGAGACGAGGTGGCCATTGTAGAAAACGCCAGTGTGGGTTGGGGATTGGTATTTAACGGCATCGATTTTAAACCAGGCGATGAGATCATTACCTCCGAAATGGAGTACGTAACTAACCTGATGGGTTTCCTGAACGCCCAAAAGAACCATGGTGTTGTTTTTAAAGTGGTACCGAACGATGAGCAGGGGAATTTTTCAATGCAGGGATTGGAGGAACTGATCTCGGCACAAACAAAACTGATTGCCATTACGCAGATCCCTTCTACAGCAGGCGGTATGATGCCTATAGTAGAAATTGGGAAGATAGCCCGCAAGCATGGCATTTTATACCTGGTAGATGCCTGCCAAAGCGCCGGACAGGTGCCTGTAGATGTAAAGGAAATTGGCTGCGATATGCTCTCGGTTACCGGCCGCAAATACCTGCGTGCCCCACGTGGCACGGGCTTTTTGTTTGTGCGGAAGGAGGTACAGGATAAGCTGAAGCTGATACTGATGGACAGCTTTGCAGCCGATTGGGTGAGCGAAACGGAATTTAAGATCCGCAATGATGCCCGCCGTTTTGAACTTTACGAAAAGAACCGGGCGTTAACGCTTGGGCTGGGCAAAGCTATAGAGTATGCCCTGAACATTGGCGTCGACAGGATCTGGCAGCGGGTACAATACCTCGCCGGTTTAATGCGTACTCAGTTAAGCGCTATTGATGACGTAACCGTGCACGATTTTGGCGCGGAGCAATGCGGGATAGTAACTTTTTCTGTCGCAGGGATAGAAAGTGCTGTGGTAAAAAGCAAGCTGGCGGAGCAGGGCATTAATGTATCGGTTGCCAAAGCCATCTCCACCCTCATTTATATGAATAAGAACCATTTGGTAAGCATTGTGAGGGCATCGGCGCATTATTATAATACGGAGGAAGAGATTGGGGTGTTGTGTGAGGCTTTGAAAGCTATCAGAGATTAAGAGAGTTTAATGTCGAACACCGAATGTCCAATATCGAATAATGAAATAAAAACTTCGGCGTTGGGCGTTCGAAATTCATTATTCGATATTAAAAAAATCTGTTTTTCTCAACTTAATGACATTGCCCGTCGGGACGACTCATGGGTAAAATAGGTTTAAAGTAAACCTTACCTTATTTAACCCTTTAGCCTGGTTTCGTTTGTAGAAACGGATGGCAGGTGCATTAAAATCGGGCGTTTGCCATTGTATGTTGATACAGCCGCGCGCCGTGCCAATCTCTTTGAGGAGGTTGATGATCTGCTCCCCTATTTTTTGCCCGCGGGCTTTTTCTTTCAGGAACAGGCAATCGAGGTACATAAATTCAGCGGCATCCCAGGTAGAGTAATCAAATGTGTAAGTAGCGTAGCCGATAAGTTCGCCGCCCTCTTGCTCAACAACCAAACCGTGCAGCCGGCCTGTTTCAAACAGTGCGGCGGCCAGTCGCTCCGCTTTACCATCGGGGGTAAAACCAGCTTTCTCGTATTCGGCATGCGCCGCTATCATCAACATTAATTCGCTTAGATCGCCAATTTCCGCTTGCCGTATTTTATAATCCATAGCTATTTTATCAGTTCCTGTTTTAAATTATCTATAAACTCAAGGATGTGTTTTTTGTGGCTGTCTTCATGACGGATGGCGGCGTAATGGGTGCGGGTGAGTCCTTTAGTGCCTATCCTTACCAGGCTAACCGCATCCGATGCCGCAAACGGTTTAAGCGCCCAAATGGGCATCGTCATGATACCCATACCGGCTTTCACCATTTCCAGCGCCACCTCGGTTAAAGGGATAGCCATTATCTCCTTTGGCTGTACTTTCTGTTCCTTTAAAAAATGCTGGTACACGGTAACGGTTTCCAGCGGGTAAGAGTGGATGATC
Organism: Mucilaginibacter pankratovii; assembly: GCF_014773265.1. Lineage (GTDB taxonomy): Bacteria > Bacteroidota > Bacteroidia > Sphingobacteriales > Sphingobacteriaceae > Mucilaginibacter > Mucilaginibacter pankratovii. The sequence continues at coordinate 9,097 of NZ_JACWMY010000011.1, forward strand.
AATACCTCGTTGGCAAAGTCATCTGCCTGGAGGTGTTTTTTACCGCTTAAAACGTGCCCGGCGGGTACAACGGCCATCACTTCATCTTTAAACAGCTCGATATACCTGATGCTTTTATCATTCAATGGGTCGGATGTGATGCCTACATCCAGGTCGTTATTAAGCAGCTTTTGCAATGGTTTATGCGTTGCCTCCATCACAATTTTTACGTTAAGCTTTGGGTAAAGCAGTTTCATTTTTACCATAAAGGCGGGCAGCCAATGGTAACTGGTGTAGCATTCTGTACTGATGCGGATATCGCCAACGTGGCCCATCCGTAGATCGTTTAGTTTGGTATTGGCCAGTTCTATCTCCTCTAAAACCCGGGTGGCGGTATCATACAGTATTTTGCCTTCATCCGTAAGGATCCATTGATTTTTTGTGCGATAGAATATTTTCACGCCAATGCGCTCTTCAATATCCCTTAACTGGTGGCTCACTGCAGACTGCGTAAGGAATAATTTATGCAACGATTTGTTGATGCCTTTTTCATCGGCAATGGTTTTTATCAGTTTTAAATGCCTTACATCCATCCCGTAAAGTTACTGGTTTGCAAGGCTAATTCTTATGTGGATTCTTCATATGCACTTGCGCCAATTCTCATACAAATCCATAGCGGTCCCGCCCTACTTTTGGATCATCAAAACACAAAAAAATGAACACAGCGATCGATCACTATCAAAACAAATTAGCTTACGAAATGGACCCATCCGACCTGTTTGCCGCCCTTGAAGCCAACGAACAGGTTGTTGTAATTGATGCGCGGAAAAACTTCGCCTACGAGCGGGAGCGTATCCCTGGTGCCATTAACCTGCCGCACCGCGATACGAGCGCCGAAACCACTGCAAGCTTCGACAAAACAAAACTGTACATCACTTATTGCGATGGCATAGGCTGCAATGCCTCAACCCGGGGCGCGTTACACCTGGCAAAACTTGGTTTTAACGTAAAGGAGCTTATAGGCGGCATAGAGTGGTGGAAGTTCGACGGCTACGAAACCGAGGGTACCCAAGCCAGCGCGGGTCTGGCCATTCAGTGCGCCTGCTAACGGCATCAGCAGGTAGGCGAATTTAAATGTTTAAACATTGTTCGGGCTTGTTCGGGCTGTTCGCGCTCCTTGCCGAACGCGAACAACCGGAAACTTTGATTTGACACGCCTTTAACTTAACGGCTTTTTAACATCCGCTTTAAATACCTATTTTTGAGGCCCGATGTTAAAAAGCATTTTTAGTTTTTGCCGATTCCTTATCTTCTGGATCGTATTTGCCATCATCACGCGTGCGGTGTTCGAGGTTTACTTTCACGAAAAGTTTACCGGCAGCACCACATACCAAATTTTGCAAACGTTTTGGTACGGCTCCCGCATGGATGCATCCGCCGCCGGGTACATCGCGCTTATCCCCCTGCTTATTTTTGGAGTTAATTGGTTCACCAAATACCACATCAAACCTATTTGGCTGCGGGGTTATGTGTACTTTATGCTCTTCCTTATTTGCTTTATCACTATCCTCAATTTCAATATTTTCCGCGAGTGGGGAACCAAGGTGAACTTCAGGGTATTTGCCAACGTGTATAATTCCCCTTCGGAAGCTATGGCCTCTACCGGCTCTTCTCCTATAGGTATCAGTTTATCCATAGGCGCTGTGCTCCTGATCATCGGTATTACCTTATCGCATTTTATTATTGATTATAACTTCAGGAAACCGAAAGTGCCAACCATCGCCAAGCCTTTTATTTTCCTGCTGCTGTTTGGGATCAACTTTGTTATTGTGCGCAGCGGGGTACAATTGGTGCCTCTCAGCCAAAGTTCGGTTTACTTTTCAGATAAACCCATACTTAACCAGGGCGCGCTGAATACCGAATGGAACCTGCTGCAAAACACCTTCGAAAGCGTTAAAACGCAGAGCAACCCCTACCTGTTTATGCCTGCGGCCCGTGCTACTGCGCTGGTGGATAGCATGTACGCGGTAGAAAAAGATACCACCATTCGCATCCTCAATACTACCCGCCCCAATGTGGTTATTATCCAATTGGAAAGTTTTACGGCGGACGTGATCGAATCCCTCGGCGGCGAAAAAGGCGACGCGCCGAATTTTGAGGATTTTATTAAGAACGGGGTACTATTCGATAGTATTTATGCCGCCAGCGACCGTACCGATAAGGGTATCGTGGCTATTTTAAGCGCTTTTCCATCACAGGCTTCGCGCACCATGGTGATCGATAACTCCAAGCAGGAGCGCCTGCCGGCGGTAAGCAATGTGCTGGCCGAAAAAAGATACCATACTTCCTACTTTTACGGCGGTGAAAGCGACTTTATGAACTTTAAGGCTTATTTACTGAGCCATCATATCAGCGATATTATTGAGAAAGGGAACTTTGCCGCCAGCGAAATGAACTCGAAATGGGGGGCACACGATGATGTTGTACTGAAACGCAACATCAAATACCTAAACCAGCAATCCGAACCCTTTTTTAGCTATATCCAAACGCTGAGCAACCACGAACCCTTCGAAGTGCCGGTGAAAGCTCACTTCCCGGGGGAGGACCTGCCCAATAAATTCCGCAGCACGGCTTATTATACCGATGCCAGCCTGAAGCAGTATTTCGACGAAGCCAAAAAGCAACCCTGGTATAAAAATACGTTGTTTATTTTGGTGGCCGACCATGGCCACCGCCTGCCCCTCAATCACTCGGAGCCTTACGATCCGCGCAAATACCATATCCCCCTGCTGTTTTTTGGGGATGCTATAAAACCCGAATACCGGGGCAAAAAGATAAGTAAGCTGGGCAACCAAACCGATATGATCACCACCCTGCTGGCACAGATGGAACTGCCGCACAAGGAGTTCAAATGGTCGAAAAACCTGCTGAACCCGTATACCAGGGACTTTGCCTTTTTCGACTGGGATAACGGCATGGGTTTTATTTTACCGCAACAGGCGGTATCGTATGACAATGCAGGCGAGCGGGTTAGCTTCGTTAAAAACCCCAAAGCCCCCAAAGCCAAAACTGACGAGACGCTGCTATTGGGTAAAGCATTTCTACAGGAAGTGTTTACGGAGTATATGAAATTCTAAAAACAAAAAAAGCCCCGGGAACCACCCCGGGGCGCGGCGCTCCCCAATCAAAAAAGCGCCGTTGAACCAACTAATCAATCATTTCTTAAGCCCGGTATACAGGGTGTCCAATTTTACTGGTAAGGTCGCGGATATTGCTGCACAAAATGCCATGGTACAGCCCGGTACCATTAAAATGATATTCTTTTCATAGATATATTGCTAATTGTTAAACCAGTAGCCGGGGCTTAGTAGTATAGGTTTCCCAAAGCAGTTCGCCAAACAGCGTGTTGGCCCAGGCAAACCATTTACGGGTGAAATTCTTCGCGTCGTTTTTGTTGAAAGATTCGTGCATAAAGCCGGTACCGCCATGCGTTTTACGCAATTGTTCAATAGCAGTCTTTATTTCGGCATCGTTATTACTGGTTAAAGCCAGCACGGTAATGCTTATTGGCCATATCATATCCTTACCTGCATGCGGGCCGCCAATGCCTTCGCCAGCCGTTCCTTTAAAAAAGAAGGGATTATTGAGCGACCACAGCATTTTGCGGGTATTGATGTAAACCGGGTCGGTGTTTTTAATGGCATCCAGGTAAGGCATAGCTAATAAGCTCGGCACGTTGGCATCATCCATCAGGTTAAAGCTGCCGAAACCATTTACCTCGTAAGCGTAAACTTTGCCGTATTGCGGGGTGTTGATCACGGCATGTTTTTTCAGGGCGGCATTCACCTCGTTGCTTAAGGCAAGTAGTTCTGCCGATAGCGCGGTGTCTTTCAGTATAGTTCTCACCATTTCTGATGCTTGCTTCAGGCTTACCACCGCGAAAAAGTTGGATGGGATAAGGTAGGAGTAAACCGTAGCATCATCGCTCGGGCGGAAGGAGGAACATATCAAACCAACCGGTTTTACCGGATAGCCAAAGCCGTTCATCGGCACGCCATCTGTTGCCCACGATGTTTTACGCTGGAACGAGTATGGCCCGTCGTTGTGCTTGCGCTGCTGTTCTTTAAAGGTTTTTAAAACGTTTTGGATGGCCTTTTTCCAGTTGGCATCAAAGGGCGACGTATCACCGGTTAATTTCCAGTATTTATAGGCCAGGCGGATGGGGTAGCAAAGCGAATCGATCTCCCACTTACGCTCGTGCAGGCCCGGTTTCATTTTGGTCACATCGTCCTTCCACTCGCTTTCCTTGGTGGTATCATCGTAAAAAGCGTTTGCGTACGGGTCGAAATTGATGCACCTTGTTTGGCGGTTGATAACACCGGCCACCAGGTTTTTCAGTTCAGCGTCTTTATTAATAAAAGAGATGTAGGGCCAAACCTGGGCGCTGCTGTCGCGCAGCCACATGGCATCAATATCACCGGTTATCACATAAGTATCCGGCCTGCCGTTTTCTACTTTATAGGTTACCGTAGTATCCAGCGTGTTGGGGAAACAGTTCTCAAACAGCCAGCCCAGTTCGGGGTTCTTCACTTTCGCTTTAAACTCCTTTATTGCTGCCTCTACCGCTTTGCTGGTAAATTTGCGATGCGATGCCGGCACCCTTACTACGGGATACGCGTCTGCGGCAAGCGATAGCTTGCTCATTAAAACACCTGCGCCTAACAGGGCCGTGCTGCCTATAAATTGCCTTCTTTTCATAGATATGTATGTAATTATCCGGGTAAAAAATCTTCCGGGAAAATTACTTAAATCCCGGAAGATAGTTCTCCTTATTTAAAATATGCCTGCGGGCTTTAATCGCGCCGCGAATTTACTCACCCCCAACCCCTCTCTCCTGCGGAAAGAGGGGAGTTTTATTTTCCTTTTTAAACCCTCTTTGCGAAGCAGAGAGGGTCGACAAGCGGAGCGATGTCGGGGTGAGTCAACTCACCGAGCGACAATATCTAAAAGACCCCTGCAGCCTTCAACTTCGCCGCGGCTTCTATCATCGTAACACCACTTATTTGCGTGGTAAGGTCGACGGTTGCAGGCGGTGCCGATTTCCAATCCGGACTCACCCTCATATCCGGGCGACTGATCCCTTTTACAAACAGCGTTTGCGCGTTGTATTTTAAAAACTTAACGTAAGCATCTTTATTAGACGGCGTGATATCGGGGCTTTGCGTTAGCAAGGTAAGGTATCGTACTAAAATACCTTTAAACAAACCGCCGTCGCCCTGCCCTTCCGAGCGCAGCAAGCCACCCGGGGAGATATCGGTATCTACGATGGTAGCGCTGGCGTTACGGGTTGCATCGGCCAGGTAGCTTGCATCCTTGGTTACGTTATACAATTCCAAAGCCGCACCTATATAAACACCCTGGTTGTAGGTGAATTCGTTTTTGCTGATCTGCCCGTCGTGGTTCCCGTTGATGCCATCCCAAATGATACCTGTTGCGGGATCTACCAGGGTAGCTTTCATCCAGGTGTACAGTTCTTTAGCCAGCGCCAGGTCTGCTGCGTTATTTTTTAAGCGATACAAGCGACAGGCAAAAATAATGGCGGGCGCGTTTGCCGGGGTGTTCTTATAATCCAGCTGGCTTTTGCGCCAGGCTATACCACCACCCTGATTGGTGTTTACGCCGGTTTTAATATCCGTCCACAAAATATTGGCGGCATCCAGGTAATCGTTATCGTTGGTTAGCTCGTAGGCGCGCAGGCTTGCCAGTGCCAGCCATTCCATATCATCATAATACTCATTCTGATATTTGTTACCGTTGGTAATGCGGGTACCGTTCAGCAAGGATTTCATCCTTTGCTTGTATATCTCGTTCTTGGTGCGCTCGTAAGCGTCGGTAAAAGCATCCAGCGTGTGCGCCTGCGGCCAGTAGTTGTAATTGGTGTTACCACCGTTATCCTGCTTAAAATAGTTGCCGTTGGCCGATATGTAGTTGTTATACGTAGCGGTTTGCAGCGAATCGGCTGTTTCGGCCCAGGTGTAGTTGATAACCACCGCCGCCTTGTTGCCATACAGCGGGAAAGGCTTATCCTTGAGGCACGATGTGAGCATTAACGGCACTATCGCCGTTAGCGCCAGTTTGCCTATATGTTGGGTAATATTTTTCATTTGTTTGATGTTAAGTCCCGGTTTGCCGATGGCCAACCGGGACTGGTGAACACAATACCTTAATTAGTTAACCTTAACCGAATGGGTGTAAGCACCTGATGCACCACTAAAATCCACCTTAATATCTGCTGTTTTGTTATCGGCTGCGCCGGTGAATTTAAAGCTGTAATCGTACTGCGAATTGTTAACAGGCACCATATAAAAATACGATGGTGCTGTACCCGCGTCCGGGCGGTTGTTATCAGAATTGGTACTGCCGTAATATTGGGTGGTAGTTGCACCGGCTGCATCCTTAAACGTAAAACGGAATTTATAACGCTCATCACGCCCCCATGATTCCTGGTGGAACACGATAGAAGCGCCATCAATTTCCCATACGCCCGCTGCTTTGTAAGGCAGGTCGAACCAGATCTTATTATCAGCAGCAAACCATAAGCCTACCGATACTACCTCGGTAGTTTTAAAGGAAGCTACGTTAAAGTCAAGCTCTATCCGCTGTACTTTAGTAGCGCCGGTTACGGTAGTGTTGCCTTCTTCGGTTAGTTTGGTGCCGTCGTATGAGTAGGTCGACGGCGTGCCTGTGTTACGATCTGCAAAGTGGTAGGTGCCGGCTTTTAACGAGGTGAACGCTTCGAATTTACCGGGAGCGGTCAGCTTTAATTTGATGGCCTTAGACAGATCCTCGCCACCTTCTGTAGCTGTACCGGTGAGGTATAGTTCGGTTGGGATATCAGTAAACCCTGCCGGGCGCTGGATCTCTACCGTACGGATCTGGGTTGATTTTTGTACGTTGATGCCCTTTGATGACATCACCGTCCAGATCACTTTGCCCGATTCCTGTGGTTTTACACCTGCGCTGGTAGCAATTTTGTTCAAATCGCTAAAGCTGAGGCTTAACTTGTTGTACAAGCCGTTACCATCAGATGGTGCCGAGTAAAGCGGGTGCGAGAAATCGCCGCCTTCTTTATCAAAAGCAACCTCGTATAAAACCAAGCCGTTATCTTCGGCATGTGCCTGCTCCCACTCAAAGGAAACCGCGCCCGATGCACCCGAAGCTATCTTTACAAATTTGTTGTTCTCTGGCGCGAAAAGCGTGCTTACCGCCGATACGTTTGTGTGGTTTAATGTTTTATCTTTTTTGCAGCCGGGTATTACCATTACCGCCAAAACACAAGCCAAAAGGCTATAGAATATCTTTTTCATGATCTTGATCAATTAAATGTTTTTATAAATAATTAAGAATTACCAACCCGGGTTTTGCGACAAATTTGGGTTAACGTTACGCTCATCGCGCGGAATGGGCCACAGGTAGGCCTTGCTTTTATCAAAACTCCTGAGGTTTGCGCGGATGTAACCGTTATCAACCGATGCAGGGCCAAATTTGGCACCATGGGCCCAGCCGTTCAACACCACTTCGGCCGTTTTCCACCTGCGGATATCAAATACCCTTAAGCCTTCCATCGCCAGTTCGCTGCGGCGCTCGTTGCGTACCACATCCCGCAGCGCTGTTTGCGCGCCGCCGGGGAAGTTTAGCGCGGCCGCATCGGTAAAGCCTGCGCGGTTGCGGATAGGTTTAATGGTTTTATCCCAAACGCCTGCATCCAACTGGCCAAGCTCGTTCTTTGCTTCGGCATACATCAGCAGCACATCGGCGTAACGTATGAGGATGAGGTTTAAACCCGACTGGAAATTGGTAAGCGATGTTGGATCGTAATACTTACGAATGTAATAACCGGTTGGCGAACTAACCGCGCCCGAAGCGTACTCATCGGTACCACGGCCGGTGTTGGCATCCGGGTTAGGATCTGAGCCCGGCTTGGTATAAATGGTTTGGAGTGATCCGTCCGGTTTTTTCCATTTGTACAGGTTATATACAATAGTATTGGTTAAACGCGGGTCGCGGTTTACGTATGGGTTGTTCTCATCGTATCCGCTGCCTGCCTCTGCTGGTTTTTTGCCGTTAGCCATCAGGTAGCTGTCTACCAGTTCCTGCGTTGGGGCAAGGGCGTTAAGCCTTGCGCCTACGGCAAGCGGTGCAAAATCAAAAAAGTTACTGTACGATCGGTTTGGCGCGCCCCCTACGTATTGCAGATCCAGGATCACCTCGTTATTGTACTCGTTCTGCGGAAGGAACAAACCTTCGTAAGAGTTAAACAAGCCGTAAGTACCGTTTGTGGTGTTACCTATCAGCTGCTCGCAGGTGGTTGCCACCTCGGCCCAGCGGCTTTCGTACAGTAATACTCTTGCTTTAAGCGCAATGGCGGCACCTTTTGTGATGCGGCCACGGTCGGCAGCGGCGTAAGCGGTGTTTACCGGCAATGCTGCTGCTGCCTCGTCAAGCTCTTTCAATATAAAATCTACAACCTGTGCTTTTGGAGTGCGGCTGATTGTTTTTGCCTCATCAAGCGTAATATCTTTATCGAACAAAGGCACATCGCCAAACCAGGTTTCCAACTGAAAGTAGTGGAAAGCGCGGATAACCCTTGCTTCGCCCTTCATGCGGTTTTTAAGGTTAGCATCCATCGATGTCACTTTATCCACATTTTCTAAAAAGATGTTACAGGTTTTAATGCCCGAGTAGTGGTTGTTCCACTCATCGCGAACGCGACCCAGCGATGCATCATAAGTGCCTGCGGCAAGCGATGCCACACCACTGGCATCGCCACGGCCATTGTAGGCATTATCAGAAGCGCCCTCGTTGTAAAAAAACCAATCGTTAGGGTAAAATTGCGCGTAGGCTGTATTTAAAAACGTGCTGGCTTTCTCGGTAGTTGTCCAGTAGTTTGCCTCGGTGAACCTGTTGGCTGGTGCGAGGTCGAGTTTTTTACAGGCTGAAAGAAAAACGATCAGCATGATGAAAAACGCGGTCTTATTGTAATTTCTAATCTTTTTCATGATAACAATATTTATAACGTTACATCAATTCCAAACCCGTAATAAATTGGCATAGGGTATGCCCTGCCGCTGTTTGCACCGTTTGCCTGTACGCTGCCGTTAAGCTCGGTGGTTTCGGGGTCGAGGAATTTCATGCCCGAGAAAGTGAGGATGTTTTGGCCGGTGAGGTATGCCCTAACCTTGCGCATCCCAATTTTTTTGGCGATGCCACCCGGTAGCGTGTAACCCAACTGTACGTTCTTTACCCGCAGGTACGAACCATCGAACAGGTACATATCCGAGCCGCGGCGAAAGTTGTTCTCGTTGCTTTGGCTGCCGTTTGCTGCCAGGCGCGGATAGCGTGCATCGGGGTTTTGCGGGGTCCAGTAATCCAGCTGGTGCTGGTATATTACCTGCGAATAGCCAAAATGGAAAGGTTCCACCTGCTCGCCACGCACAAACATGGCACGTTTGCCTACTCCCTGCATAAATACGTTCAAATCGAACCATTTATAATTTACAGCATAGGTAAAACCGAATGTTAAGCGGGGGAAGCCGTTGCCCAAAACAAACTTGTCGTTATCGTCCAGCACGCCATCGCCGTTTACGTCTACGTAGCGGTTATCGCCCGGCACAACATTGAGGCCCGGAAATTTAGGACCGTTATTCACGTCGTCCAAATTTTGGAAATAGCCATCTCTTTTGTACCCTACGTACGACCCGATAGGCAGGCCAACGCGGTTGATGATCTGCATTTCGTCGTAGCTGCGCAGTTGGTCGCCACCTTCCAGGAAGAGCACCTTATTTTTGGAGTCGGCTACGTTAAAGGCAAAGGAGTGGTTGAAATTGCCGGTTTTTACGCGGTAGTTCAGGTTAACTTCCCAACCACGGTTTTGCACTTTACCGGCATTATAATCGGGCAGGCCTGCACCATAAACACCCGGCACACGCGGCGGCAGCAAAATATCCTTGGTTATTTTGTTGAAATAATCTACCGATACCGTTAACGCGTTATTAAAGAAGGTTGCATCGATACCTGCGTTAAAGGTTGCTGCCCGTTCCCAACGGATATCCGGGTTGGCAAACCTGATCTCGGTAGTACCTAACACGGCGTTATTAAAGCCATAATAGGTTCCCGACGAGGCCTGGTAAGTACTTAAGAACTGGTAATCGCCAACGTTTTGGTTACCCAGGATACCGTACGATGCACGGAGTTTGAGATCGCCCACTTTGCGGCGGTAGTTTTCCATAAAGCTTTCTTCGGTAAGCCTGTAACCACCGGAGAAAGACGGGAAGAACGCGTTACGGTTTTGCTTGGCAAAGCGCGAAGATGCATCTACCCTGAAATTGAACTCGCCGTAATATTTGTTGTTGTACGAGTAACTTGCACGGCCAAACAATGAATTCAAGCTGCTTTCGGTAGTGTTGTTATTACTGGTAGACGACGACGGATCGATAATGGTACCCGTGGTTGGGGTGCCCAGCTCCGGGTCGGTGAATTTTAGGTGCAGAAAGTTGCTGGTGTTGTTGGTAGATTCGTTTGCCACACCTACCAGCACATCTACGTTGTGCTTTTGTGCAATTGTTTTGGTGTACTGCGCTATAAACTGCGTGTTGATGAACAGGTTTTTGTTGTCATCATCATCCGTGTTCCTGTCTGCGCCATAGGTGCCTTTTGGCAGGTAGTTCACCTGTATCACACGGCCAAACATGTGGTTGGCCAGCAATGTACCGCCAAATACTCCTTTGAGCTTGAAATCCTTGGTAACGGCAAATTCCGCGTTCAGGTTACCAAATATATTATCGTTATCGCGTTTGCGGTAGCCGCCTTTTTCCAGGATACCCAGCGGGTTAAACTCCTGCAGTACATCGTTGGTAAGGTAGTTACCGTTCTCATCCTGAATTTTGTAGTAGGTTGGAGTACGGCCTGCATCTACAATCAGTGTGCCTGTACTGTATGAATGTTCCTTGATCTCAGTACGGGCGTAAGATAATATGCTGGTTAATTTCAGCTTACCAAACTCGGTGGTTAAATTCATGCGGTAGTTGTAGCGCCTTAAACCGTAGTTAGGGCCAACCAAATTGCTCCGCTGATCGGTTACACCCGCCGACACGAGGTACGATGTAGTAGCTGTACCGCCGCTCAATGCCAGGTTATGGTTCTGTTGCACGGCATTTTTAAGGATGGCATCTAAAAACCATTGGTTATCACCGCTTTCCTGGAAAGCGCGGATCTGCGCTGGACTGTAGATAGGCTGTAAGCCGGCGTTCACCACGGTTTCGTTACGCAAAATGGCGTTTTCGAAACTATGCACCGGGCGGTAACCCACATGCGGCGATTGCACGCCTGCCTGCCCGTTATAAGTTACGGTAGCAGCCGAATTTTTCTTACCTCTTTTGGTAGTTACCAAAATTACTCCGTTGGCAGAGCGCGAACCATAAATGGCTGCCGCACCGGCATCTTTCAATACCGATACGCTTTCAATATCCTGCGGATTAAGCAGGTTGATATCGCCGCCGGTGATCCCATCGATAACAATAAGCGGGCTGTTATTCCCCAGCGTGCTTACCCCACGAATGTTGATGGTTTGATAAGCGCCCGGCTCCGAGCTGGTTTGCTGGATGGTTAAGTTGGGCAATGTACCCTGCAATGCCTGTGCAAGGTTTACCGATGGCTTACCCTCAATAGCTGCAGAAGAAACCTGGTCTACCGCGCCAATAACGTTTACACGCTTTTGGGTACCGTAACCCACAACAATAACCTCATTAAGCGACGTACGCTCGGGCAGTAATTGGGTATTAACGGTGGTTTGCCCATTTAGCGGAACTTCTTTTGCAGTAAAACCAATAAAAGTAAAAACCAGGATACCGTTGGCATCAGGCGCATCTAAAATAAAGTTACCGTTGATATCTGTTACCGTAGCAATTGTGCTGCCTTTTAGCCTTACGCTAACGCCCGGTAACGGCTGGTTGGTTTCATCGGTTACTTTACCGTTTATTTTGGCAAATTGCCTGGTTTGTTTTATAGTAGTGGCAGCGTCTGCTTCGGTACGCTCGCTGATGACGATCACGTCATCAATAATTTTGTACGAGAGGTTAAATGGAGTTAAAACCTCATCAAGTACCTGTTTAATGCTTTTGTTGCTTACATTAACATTTACCCTGAAGCTGGACTTCAGTACGTTATCCGCATAAGCGAATTTTACTTGTTTATCGGCCGAGATCTTTTCCAGCACCTCGGTAAGCTTATCGTTCTTCGACTTAAGCGTTACCGGCTGCTCCAAAAATTTCTGGCCGAAAGAGTCGTTTGCAATGGCAGAAAGGCACATTAAGCAAACAACAAAACAGGCGAGCGAGGTAAATTTCATTAATATAAAAACATAACGAACTACTCCATTTGAAAATAGAGATATATTCATAAATTTGAGAAAATTAAAGTGTTTGAAATTCAAGCGTATCGTTCTGAATTGGACCTCGAAACGGTACACTTAATAATAACCCGGCATTTTAATCAACCCTGATCAAATCCCTTTGAGCAGGGTTTTTTTATTTTTTTATGTCATTGTTGTCTTCATCGTTTTAAGTTTAGTTGATCATTGGTTATTTCTTTTGTTATTGGTTCAATTTTTAGCAGCCCTTGCCTCTAAAGTGGTACACCTGCCCCTCCTGCACAACTTTGCCCTTCACCAGTTTAGAGATGATGACCATGATGTTCTGCAGCGATACATTGGTGAAATTGGCCGAGATATTGCATTTGGCCAGGTTATCATCAGCCTTAATTTTGATATTGTAGCGGTGCTGCAGCGCGTTTAAAACCTCCTGCAGGGCCATGTTCTTAAACACCAGCCCGCCGTCTTTCCAGTCGGTTAGCACGGCAACATCCACACCGGTTGTTTTAAGCGCGGTATTATCTTTTTTATTAATGAAAACCTCTTCGGCCGGGGTCAGGAAAACGGTTTGGGCGGCTTTGGCCGGGATAGCGGCCGGGATAACGCCTACCTTACCGGTAACTACATCCACCTTTACAAAAGCATCTTCGGGGTAAGCCTTTACATTAAAGCTGGTACCCAGCACCTGTGTACGGATAGCTCCGGTATGTACAATGAACGACTTTTTAGCATCGTGCGCCACTTCTAAAAATGCTTCACCCTCCAGGGTGATCTCGCGCAGGTTGCCTCTGAACTTATCGGGATAGGTAAGCTTACTGCCGCCATTGAGCCAAACTTTCGTACCATCTGCCAGGGTGTAATTTACTACCTGGCCATTGGCAGCGGTAAGCTGCTTGTTTTTAACCGGGTCGAGGTAATTGATGATATTGTTATTAAACTGGTAGATGAGCGCCGATAAACTGGCAATTGCAATTATTGACGCGGCCACCATCCACTTTTTGGATGTACGGCGCTGTATCGCCGGCTCATCAATTGCCGCGATGATACGGCTGTACACTTTATCCTTCTCAAACGCCACACCATGATCCGCTGCCTTTTGTTCGTCAAGGTTAAGCCCGTCAAAGTATTTTTCTACAAGTTTTTCCTGCAGCGAGCTATCGCCGGCCTGGTTACGTTTTTTCAAGAATGTAAACTTTATTGGTGGTTTATATATGTAGGATGCAAACGGAAAGGCTACCCCCTAAAAGAAATGAAAATATTTTTTTGGAGGGTAGAAATAGTGAAGCTGATGCTGCAGTTTAGGGTAAGAAGATATCATGTTTGCCACCTGCTTTTAAGGTACTGCTCGTTTTTTGTTAACTTCGTTTTATTATAATTACATCTGCCTGATACTTCTTACCTCTACATGCAAATTATCACCCACAACAAAAACGACATCCAAATAGCTGAATTAGTTTCGGATGCCATTTTGATACAAACGCCTGAAGATGGTGCGCAACTCATAGCCGACCTTTACTACCAGGGCTTTGACCTGCTCATCATACATGCTTACCAATTAGCCCCGTCTTTTTTTGAACTAAAAACAGGACTGGCAGGTGAAGTTTTGCAGAAATGCTCCAACTGGCGTATTCGGTTTGCTATTATCGGGGATTTTAGTCAACTGCCCGGCAAAAGCATACATGATTTCATCTTCGAAAGCAATAAAGGCAAACTGGTCAATTTTTTAAGTTCCGTAGCTGAAGTGATTAAAAGAGCCTGACCAACTGGGACAGATAGACGCTTCGCTGCTCATTTATTACGGAGTTCTTCCGCCAGACCGATCAGCAACCCTTCGGTTCCGCGGATATAGCAGAGCTTATACGAATTTTCATATTGGACCACTTCGCCAACGAGCTGAGCGCCATGTTTGATGAGCCTGGCCACCAGTTCGTCGATATCTTCAACAGTGAACATAGCGCGTAAATAACCCAAAGCGTTCACAGGAGCAGTGCGGTGATCTGAGATAACAGGCGGAGTTAGAAATCGCGAAAGCTCAAGCCGGCTATGGCCATCAGGGGTAACCATCATAGCGATCTCTACTTGCTGAGAACCCAGTCCCGTAACCCGGCCGGCCCACTCTCCTTCTATTGTAGCCCGCCCTTCGAGTTTCAAACCTATCTCGGTGAAAAAAGATATCGCATCATCGAGGGATTCTACAACGATGCCGATATTGTCCATGCGTAGTAATTTGTTTTTTGCCATCGGTTTATCTGTTTATATCAAAAGTCATCATTTCTATTCAAAATTTCACTCAAAGTGTATGCCTAAGCAGTATCAGTAGCTGATGAAAAAGTAGCAAACATGCTCATCAATCCAAAACAACACCGCCGCCATTGCCCCAACAGCATTTAATTAAGAAATCCCTGTAAGTCTGTGGGGGGGGGCTTCTTTAAGTAAGTATAGCTGAATGAACTTTTGGCTTAAAACGCCCCTTTTTTTGCCGCGATTGCCCTCGCTGTAATCGTCGCAATATTTTATTTTTGATATTATCAAACACAACACGCCAGGTAGATCAAAATTAAAACCAAGCAAATGAGAAAAGTAATCTACGCCACCAACATCACCATAGATGGCTGCTGCGACCACACCAAAGGAATTGCCGATGATGAACTACATGAGTATTTTACGGAACTGCTGCGGGGTATGGGCCTGCTGGCCTACGGGCGTAAAACTTATGAATTGATGGTCCCTTTTTGGCCCGAGGTTGCAAAAACCCAATCAATGAACAAAGCAAGTAATGAGTTTGCCAAAGTATTCGATTCGATAGAAAAGCTTGTTTTCTCGCAAACACTGGAGAGCGCCGACGACAAAAACACTACCATCAGCCGGGCAAAGCCGGAGGAAGAAATATTGAAGTTAAAGCAGGGCGAAGGCAAGCCTATTTCGCTTGGTGGCGTGGCTCTTTCTTCGCATCTGATAGCGCTTGGTTTGGTTGATGAGTACCATTTTGTTGTTCAGCCTTTTATTGCGGGAGAAGGTACACGGTTGTTAAAAGGAATTAACCTGCCGGAGACATTAGGTTTAAAATTGGTGGAATCGAAGATCTTTAAATCGGGATGTATTGCGCTTCATTACGTAAAAAAGTAGGAAAATGATGCTACAAAATAAAAATGCGGTGATCTATGGAGCCGGGGGCTCACTGGGCGGTGCGATCGCTAAAGCTTTTGCTGCTGCGGGTGCCAGGGTGTTTTTAACCGGGCACAACCTTACATCTGTACAAAAAGTAGCGGATGAGATAACTGCCCTGGGTGGCCTTGCCGAGGTAGCACAAGTTGAAGCATTTGACGAAAGCGCCATCAACAGCCATTTGGATGCTGTAATAGAGAAAGCGGGCTCCATTGATATATCATTTAACCTGGCGGGTATCAACGTTAAGCAGGGAGTACCCCTTGTTAGCCTTACCATGGATGAATTTGTGCTGCCGGTAACCCAAACCCTGCAAACCCGTTTCCTTACTGCCAAGGCGGCGGGGAATGCCATGATAAAACAGCGTTCGGGCGTTATTTTATCGCTTACGGCTACGCCGGGCGGTATTGGTTACCCTTTCACAGGAGGCTTTGCGGCCGCATGCTGCGCGTTGGAAAGTTTTTCGGGCAACCTGGCGGCGGAGCTTGGCGTGTATGGTGTGCGGGTGGTTAACATCCGCTCGGGTGGCTCACCGGATTCAAGGGTATTTAAAGAGGCTATCGAAAGCATCCCCGAGGTAATGGGCGGCGCGTTAAGCCAAATGGAAAACGACACCATGCTAAAGCAGCTGCCTTTAATGGCTGATATTGCTAATACCGCTGTTTTCCTGGCATCAGATATGGCGGGCAAAATCACCGGCTGTACAGTGGATGTAACCAGCGGAACTACCGCAGGGTTGAACTATAGGGCACCACGGCAATAAGTAAGTAATTATTTCATCTTATGTACCACCAGCAGTGCTACTATCGATGGGAGGTAATCGGTTAGCCCCGTACGCAGGTAGCGCAGGGCGATGGTCATTTGGTTTTCTACCGTTTTTATGGAGATGCCCAGGCGGGTGGCTATCTCCTTGTTGCTAAGGTATTCTTTACGACTGAGGGTGAAGATCTGGCGGCATTTTTCGGGCAGCTGGGCAACATTATCTTCTAATACCCGGCTAATATCGTGCTGCAGCAGCTGGCTGTCGGCGCTGTATTTTTCGGCAAGCACCTCTATGGCCGATACATCCAGCGTGGCCCTTTGCGTGCGGATGTACATCAGCACGCGGTTTTTAATGGCCACTTTAAGGTACCACTCCAGCGAGGCGATGTTAAGGTCGTTCCGTTTTGTCCACAGATCTATAAACAACTCCTGCACCAGGTCTTCGCACACCTCTTTGTCCCTGAACAAATTGTAAGCGGCGTAGTAAAGCTTTGGCGAATATTTATTGTACAGTATTTCAAATGCCTTGCGGTCATCCAGCCTTAGCAACTCTAATAATTTTGCATCGGGCCACATTTGATATTCCTGTTGTGGGAGCATAAATGGACGAAAAAACGGTTGATGAATTGGTACAGCATAATTACAAGTTTATTTTGAGAAAGGAAAATTTTTGTAATCATATCCAGGGAGATCGCTTTTAATACAGAACCACTAACAGTACGGATTTTGGTGATAATTCAGGTGTTTTTTTTGCTTGTTCGCGTTCGACATGTGGCGCGAACAGCCCGAACAAGCCCGAACACGCGTGATTTAAAACAAATCATTACTGTATAAGCCTGTAAAAAACCTAAAGCGATTTCCCTGTAATCATTGCCTCCCGGGCACCGCGCGCTACTTCCGCGGGCGCCTTGGCCTCAGGCCGGCGGGCTGGCTCTCGGCAGGTTTGGCATAGCCGGTTGATATAGGCCTCCGGGTAAAGGATGAGGGCGCGGGCTTCTTTTTAACATCTTCTTCCCGCACAATATTTACTGTTAGGGTACGGTCGCCAATATCGGTACCATCAAGTTGAATGGCCGCGTTTTCGGCTTCGTCCATGGTTTCAACCTCTAAAAATGCATAGCCTTTGCACACGCGCGTTTTTTTATCGCGAACAATCTTAATGGTAACCACGCTGCAATGCGGGTCGAAGATCTGAACCAATTCCAATTCGGTTATGTCAAGTGAGAAACCGCCAACGAACAATTTTACCATTTTTAGAGCGCGTATACTAAGTAAGTGAAAGAAAATAATACGCCGGGTAGGGCGCTATATTGTATTAACAGGGGGTTTATGGCAGCAAATTTACTATTAGTATTTGCATTATCCTCAATATCAGCACCTGTTTGATCGAAAATATTTGCATCCGGCCTCAAAAATAATTCTTCGAATATCAATTCCACAAAAAAACGCCCCGGATCTCATCCCGGGGCGCTACCAATTAAGCATTACACATTACAAATCAAACCAACCAAACCGTCGATCGTATCTCTAATATCATTGTGTTAGCACCATGTATCTATATGGTGTAAGGTATATTTTTTCGGTAAGGGTAACCGCTGTCCCGCTGAAAGCATCCTTCCATCCGGTTTTACTAACGGTTGCGGGCAGATTGTACGTTACGTTATTACCACGCAGGTTATCAATCACCAGCACTTTCTCCTTATCGGTAGCTTTTGTAAACGCGGCCACATCATCGCTGCTCATTACCGTCAGGTCGCCGTTCTTTAAGGCATCGCTGTTTTTCCTGAAGTTTAGTATTCCTTTGTACAACAGGGCCAGGTCGGGGTTTGCGGTCCAATCAACCGGGTTATGGTAAAAGAAGTTCATATCGCGGGTGGTACCAACCTCCTGGCCGGTATACACCATGGGTACGCCTTTCATATAGGCGGTAACCACAAACGCAGCCACCGAGCCGGCTTTGCCACCGTAAACATTTACCGGGCTGCCATCGGTAGTATACACATCATGATTGGTGGTGTAACGTACCACCTGCGAGCCAGGGTACGAGGTTGCATATTCGCTGGTATTAAGATCCTGCAGCATGGTTACCGATGCGCCTGTACCAAACACTTTACTTTCCAGCGTAGAGTAATAACCCATCCCGTAAACCAGGTTGAAGCCTGCTTTAAAGTGATCGTTACGGGTACCTTCTGCCAGCATCAGCAGCTTGTGACTGGTGATTGTTTTAAGCGCATCATTCGCATCCTTCCAAAAATCGAAGGGCACAAAATCCGCGGCATCACAACGGAAACCATCAATATTGGCGGTATAAACCCAATATTTCATGGCATCGATCATGGCGGCGCGCATTTCCCTATTGCTGTAATCTAACTGTGCAACGTCTGTCCAACCGGTGCCGGGAGGCGCGATGATATTGCCTTTATCGTCCTGTTTGTACCAGTTTTTGTGGGCAGTGATCCAGGCATTATCCCAGCTGGTGTGGTTGGCTACCCAATCCAATATTACCGTCATGCCACGCTCGTGGGCGCCGGCAACCAGGGCCTGCAGATCAGCAAGGGTGCCAAATTCGGTGTTCACTCCCTTATAATCTTTTACAGAATATGGCGAGCCCAGGCCACCTGCAGATTTTAGAACACCTACGGGGGTAACCGGCATCAGGTAAACTACAGTGGTGCCCAGGTCTTTTATTGCATCCAGCCGTGCGGTTACGCCTTTAAAGCTTGCATCGGTACTAAAGGAGCGCAGGTTAACCTGGTAAATAATGGCATCCTGCGAATTAAGCACGCCGGTATAAGGCGTGCCAACCTGTGGGTAGGATGCATCGGGTACAATTGCCGGGGCAGTGAACTCGTTCTTTTTGCAAAAGCTGAAGAAAACGATCACCAGCAGCAATAACCCGCTTTTTATCTTTTGATTGATTGTATATCTCATCATTTTGATCAATTAGGGGCAGCCCTTTCGGGCAGCCCCGTTTGTTAATTTTTCTTTAGCGTGTACTTATAGTTGGTTGGGTCGTGCAGATCCAGCGTGATGGTGTAGTTACCGTTTGATGGTACCGTAATGTTATCTAACGAACCATCGTAGCCAAACACCGGGCTATCTGCGTAAGCTAACTTACCTTCTTTGGTCACCCCGAAATCGATCACCCATTCGTTGTTCGCCCGGAATTTGAACGAACCGGTGGAGATCATATCGCAGGTAACCGACCATACCTGCTTTACAGGATCATAAGTGAGTTGCGTATCGCCGCCCCAACCTCCAGGAGTTGCATCACCTATTATAGACCAGGCATTTGTGGGTACTGCCGACCATTTTTTTGTATTGAGGTTGATAGAAACCTGTATATAACCCGGTCCTGGCGAAACCAAACCGCCTGCCGCGCCATCTTCGGTAATGGAACCGCCGCCTGCATCGCCATAATTAATATGATCCCAGTCCGGCGAGCTGGTGAATTTAAAGTAGTAGTTATCTGCCGTTGGCATGTACACGTATGCCTCGTAAATTTTTGGCTTTAAAGCCGCTGCAACCGGTGCACTACCCGGCGACCACCCCTGGTAATTACCCGGTATGTACAATACCGGTATGGTAGGCGCTGGCGCATAAGGTGTGATAGCTAAAGTAACCGGCTTGCTAAAAGCGTACTGATCCTGGTAAGCGCGTACCCTGAAAACAAGCGTACCTGCAGCGCCTGTTGCCAGCCCTTTAGAAATGGCCAGCGCGTTAAGGTCCTTACCTTTGTAAGATTTGCTAAGGGCATCTTTACCGATGGTTAAATTGGTAGCGTTGCCCCATGCCGCGGTGCCTACGGTATCGGCAGGCACATCTATCTGTAAAGTATAAGTAACAGATGCCTTAACGGGGTAGGTAACCGCCGGCCAGGAGAACGTAACTACCGATGTGGTATCGTTGGCCTTGTTAAGTGCTACCGCGTTTGTTGATGCTGTAAGAGTAGAAGGGAACGCCACCGTTGCCAGCTTTGTTAGCGTCTTATCTTTTGTACAGGCGTAAACCAGGCAGCCAACAAGTAATAATGAGAGGTATAAAAACTTTTTCATAATTGATATAATGGGTTAATAACCTGGATTTTGTTTTAATGTAGGGTTGGCGTTAAGCGCTGCGGTAGGTATAGCAAATACCAACCGCGTAGCAGGCGCAGGCGGAACAAAGCCATGCGGCAGCAGGTATTTACCAAACCTGATCATATCCTGCCTGCGGTGGCCCTCCATGTTCAGCTCAAAACCTCTTTCGTCGTAGATATTATCCAGCGTAGGTGCGGCTATATCCGCTAACCCGGCCCTTTGCCTAACCTGGTTAAGGAATGGCGCGGCCGCGCTTGCGTTACCTAAACGAACATTACATTCTGCCTGTATTAACAATACATCGGCATACCGGTAAATTGGGAAATCGTTAGAAGCGCCGCTTGCATCGGGTTTTACCGGGAAGAATTTAACATCCCTGATACCTTCATCGGGTGCTGCCCCGGGGCTGATCAACGAAGACACATCGCGGGTGTAAGTAACCCCGCCGGCCTGGGCGCCAACCAAAAATTGTTTTTTACGGATATCCTTATCATCAAACTTATCATAATACTCAGACGGGATAACGGTACCGTTCCAGCCTGCAAAGCCTATAAGCGCTACGCCATTGGGGCTGTTAAGGCTCCTGATGCCGTAAATGTTGCCGCTCACCACATTCTGGGTAATAAATTCGGCCAGGATTGTTTCATCGTTAGGGCATACATCGCCAAACAACTCGTAATACTGGTAACCCAGCGGGCTGCCTGCGTTTGCCGCGCCAGAGTGTAAAGAGTAACCGCCTGCAGCAACTTTGTTTGCAGCTGCCAAAGCCTCTGCCCAATGTGGTGTGCCTGTGTAAACCCCTGCATTTAAGTAAACTTTGGCCAGTACCATGTATCCGGCCCATTTGTTAAAACGGCCATAGTAAGCCCCTCCCCTTGTTTCTGATAACAGGTCGACATTGGCTTTTAGTTCCGAAACGATAAAATCATAAATTACCGCTCTTTTTTCCTGCGGGATTTTAGATACATCAATGTTGTTATCGGTGTAGAAAGGCACATCACCAAAGTCATCTATAGCTAAATAATACAGCCAGGCGCGCATTACTTTTGCTTCGGCTATCTTCGAAGGATCGGCTTTGGCTGCCGTTAACTGCGTAATTGCCAGGTTGGCGCTGTAGATGGATGAGTAGATCCAGTTCCAGGTATTGTTGATGATACCTAAAGTTGGTAGTTCGGTACGGGTGTAAAGCTGGGCAAAATCCAATTGCCAGTCGCCGGTGTTACGGTGAGGGATCACCTGCTCATCAGAGGCGAAGCTATTCAGATCGTACCAGCAGTTATCGCGCCCAGCATAGTTGCTTCCCCAGGTCCCGGTGATCTTTCCGTAAACTGTGGCCAGCGCATTATCTGCACCGGCGGGGGTACTGTAAAACGCGTCGCCGGCGTACTTATCGTACACGTTCTCGTTAACCTTGGTACAGCTCTGTGCTGCAAGGCCAACTATTAAAATACTTGTTAAAAATTTCTTCATCATTTTAATTATTTTAAAACAACATTTAAACCGATGGAAAAAGTGCGGGTGCGCGGGTAGGTGCCATAATCACCGCTGGCCAAACCACCGCCATTTACTTCCGGATCGATACCGCTGTATTTTGTAATTACGGCCAGGTTTTGCCCGGTTAAGGATATGCGTAAAGAGCTGATATATTTAACCTTTGGCACATTGATACGGTAACCGAATGAAAGATTTTGGAAGCGCAAGTAAGAGCCGTCTTCCAGCCACAGGTCAGAACCATAGCCCGAGGAAGCGATGCCCAGCGGCAAGGCGCTTTGCAGCAGGTTAGATTTGCCCAGATTTTCTTCCAGGCTTAAGGTTTGGCGTATGCCGTTATAAACCTTGTTGCCGCCCGAACCGCGCCAAACCATTGATGCATCAAAGTTTTTGTAAGTAAAGGTTGGTGTAAAAGCATAAGTATACTTTGGCAGGGATTGCCCCGCTTCTACCCTGTCTTTACTCTGATCGCCCTGGTCTATAATACCATTGCCATCCTGGTCAACAACAGTTTCTGCATTGTTGGCATCTTTACCCAAATGGTGCAGGATAAGGAAGGTACCAATAGGTTTGCCTTTAATAAGATAAGCGTTAGATCCCAAGCCAACATAATTGGTAGGTACATCAAGCCCTTGTATGTTACCGCCAAGGCTTAGCACCTTACTTTGCATTAAAGAACCGTTACCGGCAAGGGTTAATGTTGTGTTTTCGGTTTTAATTACGGTATAGGCCAATGAAAGCTCCAGCCCGCGTGCCTGTAAACTACCTATGTTTGCCAGGATGTTATTTACAAAGAAAGAGCCTGTTACCGGTACGGTGTAACGAAACAGCAGGTTGTCGGTATTAGCCGTGTAAGCATCTATACTCCCTGTTAATCTATCGTTAAAGAAACCAAAATCTAACCCGGCGTTAGCCTGTTTTTTTGTTTCCCACCTTAAGTTAGGGTTAGCATTTTGCGTATAAAAATAGTTGGGAATCAACTGACCGCCAAAATATACCGTAGGCGTTTGGCTGTTCAGCCCAACCAGTGCTATGGAATTTTGCGGGGTGATACCTTGCTGGTTACCGGTAATACCGTAACCAACACGCAATTTAAGACTGCTAAAGGTTTTCTGGTTTTTCATGAAACCTTCCTGATCTACCCGCCATGCAAGCGAAGCCGATGGGAAGTTACCCCATTTATGGTTTTCGCCAAACACGGTTGAACCATCGCGCCTGAAGCTGGCGGTAAGCAGGTAACGGTTATTGTAAGAGTAGTTAACCCTGCCCAGGAACGATACCAGCCTGCGGTCGTTTTTATAAGAGGCCACATCGCCCGATAAGGCGTTGGCTAAGGTGCCAAGCTGTAAAGCGTTGTAAGTAGCTATATCGTTGGCAAAACCCCTTGCGGCGGAATAGCTGCCGTTATAGGTTTGCGCCTGCCACTCATACACGGCTGTAGCATCAAAATGATTTGCGCCAAAATCCTTTTTATAGGTTAAACTGATATCCATCAGCTTCTCATCCACGTGGTCGTTATTGATGTGCGCCTGGCCATTATAGTTCATGGCGCTGGTGATGGTAGAGGCTGCAGGTGCATAATATCCGTTGTTAGAATCTGCTTTTCTCCAGCTGCCAAACCATCCGGCAGACAGCCCCTTGTAAAGCTCCAGGTCGGCCCTTAAACTGCCGAAGAGGTTATTAATGCTGTTGTTATTTTGTACGGTTGTGGCAACAGCGTAAGGGTTTGTATACTGAAAAACGTTAGGGTCTCTATAAAAGCTGCCATCGGCGTTTAAAACCGGGTCGGTTGGCCTCGATATATAAGTTTGGCTGATGAGGTTAGAGGTAAAGGCGGCGTTACCAACACCGGTAGGGCTGTAGGTATATTCGTTAATACCGCTGTTTACATTCATGGTAAGCGTAAGCTTATCGTCGAGCGCTTTTTGTGTCGCTACAATTCGGCCTATGTATTTTTTATAGCTCGAGTTGATAACGATACCCGTTTGGTTAATAGCGGTCAGGGATGCACGGTAGTTAAAATCGTTGGTGCCTCCGCCAAATGCAAGCGTATGGTTTTGTGTTACGCCGTTACGGGTAAGCAGGTTAAACCAGTCGGTATTAGAACCGTGGTTGGCCGAAACGTCAACGTTTTGTGCCGCAGCCTGGGCTGTCCATTGGTCGGCTGTTAAAAGTTTCAGCTTGTTGGCAATAACATCAAGCGATGTATTCTCGCTGTATTCCACGCTTGTTTTGCCGGCCGTGCCTTTTTTGGTTGTAACAATAATAACGCCGGGGGCTCCGCGGGAACCGTATATGGCGGTTGCTGATGCATCCTTCAATACATCAATAGAGGCAATTTCGCTTGGTGGTACCTGGTTCAACAGGTCCATATTACCCTGTATACCGTCAACAACAACCAGTGGATCGTTGCCACCCTGTAAGGAAGTAATACCACGGATACGGATAGTTGGGGGTACACCCGGCTCGCTGCCTACCTGCGTAATGTTTACACCTGCGGCCTTACCATCCAGTTGCTGCAAGGGGTTGGTAACAGCCCCCGGGTTGAGGTCTTTAGCACCAACGGTTGATACAGCACCGGTAAGATCTTTTTTCCTCACGGTGCCGTAACCAACAACTACCACCTCGGTGAGGGCGCGGGCATTAGGGATTAAGTTGAATTTTGCAGGCTGATCTGCCAGCACAATTTTCTCCAGCGCGTCGAAACCCAAAAAGTTAACCGTAATGGTTAACGTTTGCAGGCTGCTGTTTGCAATAGAGAAACCACCATCCTTATTTGTTGTAAGGGATTGGCCGGTTTCTTTCGCCGTAACGGTGGCACCGGGTAATGGCAAATTACGTTCATCTACAACGGTACCGCTGAAGCGTGCTTTCTGGGCAAACGTTGTTAAAGTGCAGATAAGGAATAGCACAGACAGGCCGTACTTAAATAAGTAAACTTTGTTCATAGAAATTGGTTTTTAAATTGGTTTGATAAACCTTCCTGATTGGGTCAGTGCGGCTTATTCAAATATAGATGGGCACAATAGCGGAAAGCAACGGTTTAAAAAGTCGATATTAAAAAAAGTAAAAAATATTTCGGTATAAATAATTAACAATCAAATACTTATAAAATTTCTAAATGGGTATTTATATAGATAATTGCCGGGATGACATCGACAAAACCGCCTGTTTTTATCCTTACTGCCGCCGAAAAACAGGGTATTTTATTAGCTTTCGGGTGCCCAAACCACCATTAAATGGGTGGTTTGACGGTAGTTTTAATTGCAAAGCCGCCATTTCCGAACCGTTTGGGCAGATCAAAATCTTTTTGGCGATTTTTCGGCCATTTTTGTGCCGTTCACCGCTTTTTTCGTCGCCGGAGGCTATGCCGTTTCAAAAATCGTTCATATTAATTTTTCATTCACAAATACACAAATCACTATAGTTCAATAAGTTGAATTTATATTTTACCGATAAATTTCTATATCGGCCTTCCCCGGCCTTGATTTTTGCCGGGCCGAACGGTTCATTTGTACCGCGCTATCCAATCGTAACCAATTATTACCAGGTTTAAACCAAAACACTTTATGCAGCTACCCTGCCGGAGGCCTAAAAACGTTTATGAAAAGAAACTTACTTATACTATTCTGCCTCGTGGCATTGCTTTGCATTCAAAACCCAGCCTTGTTTGCGCAGACAAACCTGGCGACACCCGCACAATATGGCAAGCCATTTAAAAATGTGCCCGACAGGCGTGATGTATCCATCTACCAGGTAAACATGCGCACCTTCGGCAAAAACGGCGATTTTAAGGGCGTTACCGAACGTTTAGATTCGATAAAAGCCCTTGGTGTAAACGTAATTTACCTGATGCCTATTTATCCCGTCGGGATTTTGAAAGCAGTTAACTCGCCTTATTGCATCCGGGATTATACCGCCATCAACAAAGAATTTGGAACCTTAGATGATCTGCGCCAGTTGGTGGACGGCGCGCACAGCCGCAATTTGGCGGTGATATTGGATTGGGTAGCTAACCATACCGCGTACGATCACGTGTGGACCAAGAACAAAAGCTGGTACCTGCAGGATAGTACCGGCAATATCATCAGCCCGCCAAATATGGGCTGGCGAGATGTCGCGCAGCTGAACTTTAAGAACCCAGATATGCGCCGTGCCATGATGAGCGCTATGAAGTATTGGATATTGGCTGCCAATGTGGATGGTTTCCGCTGCGATTACTCGGACGGGCCACCCTTTGATTTCTGGAAACAGGCGCTTGATACCTTAAAAAACATACCTAACCATACGCTATTGCTGCTATCGGAAGGCGGCCGAAAGGATCATTACAAAGCGGGCTTCGATTATAACTTCGGGTTCAATTTTTTCGGGAATTTAAAAGCTGTATTTGAACGAAACCGATCTGTATTATCTATCGATAGCCTCAATACCGCCGATTATAAAGATACCGAAGAAGGGCAGCAAATGGTGCGTTACACTACCAACCACGATGTTAACGGATCGGACGGGACACCGCTGGAGCTGTTTGGCGGTAAAAAAGGTTCGATGGCGGCATTTGTAGTAATTGCCTGCATGAAAAGTGTGCCCATGATATACAACGGGCAGGAAGTTGGTACGCCTTATCGCCTGCTGTTCCCCTTCACCGCAAAAAAGATAGATTGGACCCTAAACCCTGATGTAACCGCCGAGTATAAAAAGATAATAGGATTTAGAAACAGTAGCAAAGCCATCCGCCGGGGCAAGCTCACATCTTATAGCAGCGCCGATGTTTGTGCGTTTACTAAAGAAAATGGAAAAGAGAAAGTATTTGTATTGAGCAATCTGCGTAATAAGACGGTTAGCTATACCATCCCCGCAGATTTGCTTAAAAGCAAATGGAAAAACGCTTTTACGGAAATAAAAATGACAATTAACGCCAATATCACGTTGGAGCCCTACAGTTACTTGATATTGAAGAATTAACACCTTGTCATTCCGAGGGAAGCGCAGCGACGAGGAATCTTGTTGGACCAGCAGAGCGGATTTGCATATCGGGCCTTGCATAACTAACAAGATCTCTCCCTCGTTCCTCGGGTCGAGATGACATCGTAGTTGTTAGCTTAAATCTGCCACTTCCTTCACCGCTTTTATCAGCATTATCCGCTCCTCAAACTCATCGTTAGGTACAAAGGAGCGATTTTTCACCTTGGTTTTGTAGGTGTAGATGGTGTTAACAGAGTAATTCAAGATCTTGGCAATGGTTTCGTTCTCGTCTATCCCAAGACGGATCAGCGCGAAGATGCGCAGCTCGGTATTCAGTAAATGATGTTCCTGAAAATGCACCCGGTGATCGGCATCAAACAGCGCGTTAAAATCATCAATAAAATTGGGGAAGATGTTGAGGAATACCTTATCAAAACTATGGTAGAGGTTCTCCCGCTCGAAGTTGGTGTTTAGCCTGTTGAGCACCAGCATCACTTCTTCGTAGCGTTTTTCCTTCAGGTTTTTGTCGATAGAGCGTTTCAGGCGGTCTATCTTTTCGATATAATCTGAGTGGATATTAAAAAAGTAGCCGATGTACTCGTCCTTAATAATGTTGGCCTCGTCCAGCTTGGTATTAATGCGCGATAGCGAGCGGTTGGTGCTATCCAGCACCTTATTCACCCTGGTGAGCGAGTCGTTGGCCACGTTCAGGTCCTGGTTTTTGTTTACGATCACCTGGTCGGCAATCCTCAGTTTCTTTAGCTGCCTTGCCGTAATAAAACTGAATATAATAACCACCACAATAAGCGAGGTGATGATAGAAGCGTATATGGTGAGCGACCGCTTTTGCTTTTCTATCCCGTTGATCTTTTCTGCCTGAATAATGGGCATAATGCTACTGATCTGCGCCTCGCGGTGCCTGGCTCCGTAAAAATTGGCATCATCAATAGAGCTGTTGATATAAGTGAACGCCGTTTTTGCATCGCCCTGCTGGTAATAGTATTCGGCCAGGTTGGTGAGGGCTACCGCCTCTTTGGTAGAGTGGGTATTATCAATAATTGCCGCCTGCATCAGGTAGCTGATGGATTGCTCCGGTTGGTTCAATTCCTTATAAATATAACTGAGGCAGCTGTAATTAATGGCGCTGTCCTGGTATGATTGCGGGATGCGCATGATCCTGTTATACGGCTCCAGCGCGGCTTTGTATTGCCCGGTGCGCAGCGCTTTTAAGCCTACGGCCGATAAATTTTCGTACGTATTTGGTTTGGTGGAAGCGATGATAGAATCGCAATACGCAAGCCCAATAGCACTGTATTTTTGATAATAATCGTTTATTTTATCGTAATCGCCCAGGTCGAAATGGCTGCGGGCCTGTAAAAAAAGGTATTCGTAGCGCTGGCTTTCGCTTAATTTTTGGGGGTCTACTTTATTCAGTGTATCCAGCCCCTCCTTAAACATCCCTGCAGATACCAGCACAAAGCCCATATTTACCTTGGCATAATTGATCTTTCCCGGGTCGTTCAGCAGGTGGGCAACATTGTTAAGCTTTTGGCAATACACGTAAGCCGAATCGTGCACGAAGGATTTGTAGGCATTAAATAGTTTTTGGTAATTATTGTAACGCGCTGGTAAAGAAGAATAATTTGCGGCAAGCTGTTTCTTCAGATGCTGAATATCGCGCAACTTGGCCTGTTCGTACTTTGCCTTGTTTTCTATCGCCTGGTTCAATATACTTTGCCAGGTATCCTTGTTGGCGGCAACATTGCCTGCAAACAACAGCAAGCAGTAAAGCAAGCCCGAAAACAAGTATATTCCTATTTGTTGCTTTATCTTTCCTCCCAACCGCTGCATTATTTTTTCGCTGTAGCTTCAAAGTTAACTAAATCTTAGCGGGAATTTATGCTGCTAACCGATTGAATGCTTAACGTTCATTTTTTTATTTAAACGGGCTTTGGCCTGCCGTACGCTCGATGGCGCTATATTAAGCAGGGCGGCAATTTCCTTGGTAGAAAGGTTGATATGGAAATAGGCGTACAGCCTTAACTCGTACCTGGTTAACTGCGGATGAGCAGCCTGCAGGTTGTTAAAAAAACTGGGGTGTACCTGCTCAAAATGCATTTTAAATTTATCCCATTCTTCATCAAGGTACTGCCCGCCTTTTAAGGAGAGCTGTATGTTTTTTAAAGATTCGGGCTTGGTATCCGGGTACAAGTGATCTATATCCTCTATCTGCAGTTTAAGATCAGAAAGCAGTTTATTTTTTTGATGGATATATAAACTATTCCCCACCAGTTCGCGCTGGTTTGCCTCCAGGCGTTGCTGCAACAGCTCATTCTTTTCCTTTTCCAGCTCCATGGTTAAGGTAATGTGTTTGTTCTCTTGTTCTATAAGTAAGCGCTTGTATTCGGTTACAGTGACATCTTTTTCCAGTTGTATGGCTTCTATTTCTTTGGTTTTCAAATCGTCGTTTATCACCTTTATACGGGCCACCAATGCCGCGGCGAATGTAAACAACTGGGATAGGACGGCCATTTCCGCTAATAAATAACTGGCAGTATCGTATCTTAATACGTATACCGAGATGGTAGCGGCAATTAATGCGGGAATTAGGTTAGCGATCAAAAAATGCTGGGCACCCACAATTTTACGCTTATAAGCCACTATGCCTGTAGTGATGCAGGCCGCGATCATGATGAGTATAAATACGTTTGCGGCGGATACAATATCTATATAATATAGCCTGGTTATAGTTAACGTGATCGGGATAATTTCTAACACTACATAAATGTAGGCGAGCGTTTTAAGCAATTTATCGTACACCGGTAAAAACTCCCTGGTACGCAAATAGGAACATGTAAAATGCAAAAAGCCCCAAAAAAGCATAGTTACCCCAAAGTGTTCAATAAAATCATTCAGGTCTAAAAATTGCGTTCGCCCGTCTGAGAACATGGTTAAATTGTACGCCCTGAACGGGAGAAGAACATTTAAAAACGACTGGTTGCCGGTGATGTAGATAAGGGAGCCTACCTGCACAATCACAAAAAACAGGTATGCCTTATCTTTTAAATGGAAGTATACATACAGGTTATAGCACGAAAAACTGATGAGCACGATACAGCAGAACACGTAGGCAAGTGTAAAATATTGTTCGCGCGTTTCGTAGATGTAGGCCTTTTCCAGGCTGATGGTTGGTTTAAACGCATGGCTAAACGCCTTAAGCTCTCTAACATCTATTTTTAAATAGAGTATGTTTTGCGAATGCTTTTGCAACAGCAGCGGCATAACACTTGCGGTACGCTCCTTGCTGTTAATACTTAACCCGGCGCTGCGTCCCTCCCACTTTTTGTTGAGCAGATTAAACTGATACAACGTATAATTTAATAATTGCACCGAGAGGCGATAATCTTCATTGTTGGGATACGGGTTATCAACCATAAGCTTAACCCAGTAAAAATCGCTCGCCGATGCCCTTAACGAATCATCCTTAAAAACGAGGGTCGTATCGTTCGCCAGTTGCCCAATGTTATAACCCTTATCGGGCATTACCTGGTAAGAATTTATCTTTATAGATGGAGAATTATCTAATGTATACCGCGTTTGCGCACCCGAATCAAACGGCGCCAAAAGTGCGCAGCAAAATAAAAAAACAATGGCTGCGGGCAGGCCCTTTGTAAGCGCAAACGATATTAACCTTCTCATTAAACAACAGCCATTTGGGGAATCACGGGTGGGTTAATTCACGCCGAACGTGCTTCACCCAAATAGCCAGCAATTTATAAATATTACAATGATAAATTGCCAGCTATTTGGTTTATCCCCGCGATACTCCTTTTAGTTGTTGAAAAGAACAGCCATATGCAATTGGCTAAAAATGTAGCTCTGCCGGTAGCAAGCCCTTCGAGCCTGCTTTGATGCTTGCCTTTTGCGGCGTACTGCCTGCCCGGATAATTACCTGGCAATAACCGCTAAACAAATTCCGTTTCCATTGCCCGTCCATTTTGTCGGCTTCGTGGCTGCTGGGGTCGCCGTTACCAACGCCGATGATACTTGCGCCCTCGCAGGAAAATTCGATGAGATTGGCCGCGTCCGGCACTTCCAGTCCGTTTTTATCCAGTACGCTTACGTTCATTACAACTGCATCGCGCCCATCGGCAAGTAATGTATTTTTGGATGGGGAAAGTTTTATTTTGTACGGCTCCCCGGTAGTTTTCACTTCGCTTACTATCTTTTTGCCATTGCGTCTACCCACAACCTTTAAAGTCCCCGGTTGATAGGCTACATCCCACTCGAGGTGGCTGTTGCGGGGCATTGTTTTTTTGCCGAGGCTTTTACCGTTTAAAAACAGTTCCACATCATCAGCATTGGAGTTTACCCAAACGTTCACTTTCTGCCCTTCTTTGCCCTTCCAGTTCCAATGCGGCGATACGTGCAGCACATCCTCATCCTTCCACCACGATTGGTAGTAGTAATAAAGGTTTTTGGGGAAACCGCAAACATCCATCAGCCCAAAATGTGAGTTTACGTTTGGCCATTTAAAAGGCGTTGGCTCGCCCCGGTAATCAAAGCCCGTCCACACAAAACCGCCAAGCCAGTAAGTATTATTTGCGGCAAGCGGCCACCATTCTTCGGCCTTGCTGGCCCACCATGGCGCGGTGATATCCTCATCGGGCAGGTAACCGGTTATGGTATCTTTTACATAAACGCCTCTTGTAGTGAGCGTACTCCCCATTTCGGTACCGAGGATGGGTTGATTTGGATGATCCTTATGGTATTCTGCTACCGCGAATTGCCTGTAGTTGAATCCCCTTACCGGGATCACTTCGTTAACACCAGTATACACATTGGCCAGATCGGCGGCGTAGGTACTGGTGCGGGTTGGATCGAGCCGCACCTGTTTGGCCAGCAGGGTTTGCGCTATGCGTTTGCCAAAGCTATTGGTTTGCGCGTAACCTTCCTCATTTCCTATTGACCATAGAAACACGCTTGGATGGTTACGGTCGCGTTTTAACAACCTTTCAAACTGATCCATATACTCCGGCGAACTGTTCAGCAAACGCTGCTCATCCAGTACCAGCATCCCCAGGCTATCGCATGCATCCAGCAATTCGGGCGTGGGCGCGTGGTGACTGGTACGGTAAGCGTTGGAGCCCATTTGCTTGAGTAAGCCAATGCGGTAATATTGCAAATAATCGGGCAGAGCGGCGCCCAGGCCCGCATGATCCTGGTGGTTATTGGTGCCTTTTATTTTGATGAATTTACCGTTTAAAAATACGCCGTCGGCCTTTATTTCAACCGTGCGCACGCCAAAGCGGATCTCGCGGCTATCAACCTGCCTGCCCCCTACCGTTACAATGGATTTTATGTGATACAAATAAGGCTGCTCTATCGACCAGAGATTAACATTACTTAACGTAAGCTGCTGCTTTAAAAACTGGCTGCCCAATTGCGCTATGGTGAATGGCTGTGGCTGTGTTTTGCCGATGAGTTTACCGTTCCTGTCGGTTATCTCGGCATAAAAACTGCCTGTGGTTGGTTTAAGCGCCTCGTTTTGTACGGTAGCTTCTATGGTAACATTGGCCGTACTGCCGTTTACCACGCTATGTACAAATACATCATCGGCAATGCTCAGGTTATCGTAGCTATTCAGCCACACATTGCGGTAGATACCGGCACCTTCGTAAAACCAGCCTTCGGCCTGGGTGGCATCGGCGCGTACTACAATTACGTTAGGGTTTTTAAAGCTGACATAGTCGGTAATATCGCGTGTGAAACCGACGTAACCACTTTCGTTTCCGCCTAAATAAAAACCGTTCACCCAAACCTTGGCATCGCGAAAGATGCCGTCGAAAGTAATGCTAAAACGCCTCCCAGAATCAGCAGCGGCAACGCTGAATTTTTTACGGTACCAGCCAATGCTGTTCTGCGGGAAAAGCCCGCCTACCGGGCGGTAACCATGGTCTTTCAGGTTCTCGTTATCCTTATTTACGAAGGGCAGTTCAACCGCCCAATCATGCGGTAATTGTACGCTGCGCCAGGCAGAATCGTTGAATTTTGGCGCGATAGCTGTGTTTTCGGCTTTGCCCGATTTGGAGAAAATTACTGCCAACCCGTAGTTGGCATCTTTAGCCACATCGGCAGCATTGCCCAACTGAAACTTCCAGCCATCGTTAAATGATTCGCGCTTACGCCCACTGTTTTGCTGTGCAAATGATGAGGTAAGGATACAAAAAGTGCCTAAGCATCCTAAAATGCAGCGTGATAAAAAATTCATTAAAGCGGTTTTAGTTGTTTGTTTCTAAGCGTACTTCGCCGAGTTGAACTGAAAATTTATGTTGGAATTGACCCGGAATGGCCACCTGTAGTTTCTCTATTTTTTGCAGTTGCAAACCCGCGTTGCCGGGCGACTTGAAGCTGAATGCCTGGAAACCGGGATAAGGACGCGGCAGCAGCACCATTTCATCTTTTTTGAGGGAGCGTAGCGGCACCCTGATCTCTTTTAACTGCTTATCGATTTTTATTACGGCGCTATAGGCGTTGGCATCTTCATCCACCAGGGTAACCTTAATATCCATCGCGGTATCTGCCCCTGCGGTTATTATTATTGATTTGTATCCCTGCAGTTGGGTTTTGTGCGCTATCAGTGCCGGTTTTACAAAAACTTCCATGCCGCCTGCTTTGGCGCCAAACAGGTGTTTAAGGTCGAGCACTTTTTTGCCTTGCTGCCCGGTGATGTAATCGTAAGTATCGCTTCTCCATTCGGGCGAATAGATTGTTGCGGTTTCGCGGTTGGCGGTGGGTTCATAAAGCTGCAGGCCGTTAGTCGGTGCCGATGCCGAAAACCCGCTTTGAAGTTTCGCGGGCGTGCCAACAACGTTATCCGTTGGCGCAGGTGCGTAAAACTCGTTCATGCGCAGGTTACCTACCTTTGTATCCGCAGCGATTGTTGTAGACGCAAGGCCCTTTTTTCTGAGCAGGTAAACACCGGGAGTTACAATTACAAGCCTGCGGTTCGCAGTGGCCGAAGTACCCGGTGCATTAATTTGCACAAAATTAAAGTCCGCACCCAAATCATCCAGGTTGATCTGCATCTGCTGTTTCCCATAGGCGATACCTGTCACTTTTTTATCCAAAGAGGTACGCTCAAAAGGATCGCCGAGCCTAACCGCATCGGGCATTACTTCTAAACGCCAAACGCCGGGCGTAATACGATCTAAAAAATAAGCACCGCTGCCTGTGTATTTTATCACTTGCGAAGAACCAACCCCGGCCACATGCTGTAAAGCTTTTGCCTGTACCGGCACCGAGGAAGTACTGTTGGAATAGTAAAATTCCGCCGGCGCGTTCATTTCGCTTAGCTGCTGCTTATAGCTTACGCGGAATGCAGAGAAAACGGTATCGGCCGGGTATGTTCCGTACGACTTATATATCGGCACCTGCTTGAAAACCTTACCTGCTATCAGCAGACTAATGGCCTTTGACGGCGTATAGGCCAAATTTAAATAATGTGTTTGGTATTCGGTATTGGCATAGGCGGTTGCCATAGGGTCGTAAGCAAATTGCGTGGCCCACTGGAAGCCCGCTGTTTTAAAGCTACGTGCCATTGCCGGGTACATGTAGGGCTGCAATACATCGCCCGATTCGAACTCGTAAACCATCCGCGGCTTATTTTTGAATGTCGGAATAGTATCGAAAGGAATAGCATAATGATCTACATGCGGTAACAGGTTACCCAATTGTTCGTGACCCGATACCAGCCCGGTTGGATACCACTGAAAGCTGAAACCGTTAGCGGTAGAGGCCGCGACAGCATCCGCGTACCACGGCGATTCGCTGATATTGTAGAATACAGGCTTTGTCCACCCGGTACTTTTTATAGCCGCCATCATGCGGTTAATGTAAGTTGTAGTAAGCGCTTTTGGGCCGCTGTGGTGTGGTTCGTTGTTTATTTCGGTAGCGATAACAAACCTGTCGGCACCGTAGGTTTTTTTGGTGTAAGGGTTTACGTGCCTAAAAAACTGTATCAGGTAACGCTCCTGCGCTTCAAAAGCTTTGGGGTTTACCAATGCTTTCTCCTTACCATAAACGTCGGAGAAGCTTCCGGTATGCTCGTCCTTATCAGGATAGCCATTACCCCAGAAAGCTATGGGTGTGATAATGCTGCGGATGCCGCGCTCCTCCAGTTTGGCAAGCAGGTAATCAAACAAGCGTAAATGCTCGTTATTCTTCAGGTTTCCCAGCGAATCACTTATCTCGGTATCCCAAACATGCACACGGAAGGCTGTTACGCCAAGCCGGACCAGATGGTAAACATCCGCGTCTATCGCTTTCTCGGGATCTACGCCCAGCTTTTTATGCGAACGATAGCCATAAGCAAAAGGCACAGTATAGTTCACACCGAAAAAGCTTGCCTCGCTATCGTCTTTTTGCAAACGGATAATGCCTTTTGCATCGATATAAATTTCGTTCGCCTTATTTTTTGGCACACCAGTTTGCGCGCGACCAACAGTGGCCGCGCCAAACAGGTAAAAGCAGGTTACAATTATTAAAGCCTTAAATCTCATCAACCAATTATATGTAACTACTTTATTAAAAATGCATCCATTGCAATTGTTGGCTTACCGCTGGCATCAAAAGCGCCAAGCTGGTAACCTTGCCAACCACTATAAGCCTGTGGTTCCCAATAGAAAACGCCGAGCCCCTTGCCGCCGGAAAGGCTGTTGTTTTTGGTAATGATATCGGTTAAAAACGCCTTTGCTGCCGTAGCTTCTGCAACGGGCATTCCTACCTCCGCCAGCATTACTTCTTTACCGTAGCGTGTTACCATATCATTCATATTGGTAAGGCATTGCGCATTGAGGGTTTGCCAGTTAGCCGCTGTTGGATAAAGCGACATGCCGATAACATCCCAATTAGCGCCGTTTGCCTTCAGTCCATCAAATATAAAGCGGAACAGGCCATTATCATACCCGTTAGAAACGTGTACAATAACTTTGCTGGTGCTGCTTACGCTTTTAACGGCGGCATAGCCCGCTTGTACCAGGTCGGCATAATTTTTCATGTTAACCGATGCCTTGCCTTCATCCCAAAGCATCCCGTTATTGGTTTCGTTACCAACCTGCACCCACTCGGGTGTAATGCCTTTGTCTTTCAACGCATTCATTACGCTTAGGGTATACGTGCCTACAGATGCTTTCAACGCGGTGATATCCTGCCCCACCCACGCGGCAGGTTTTGCCTGGTGGCCCGGATCGGCCCAGATATCGCTATAATGCAGATCGAGCAGGATGCGGAAACCCGCGTTCTTTGCCCGCTGTGCTTTGGCAACTACATCGGCCGTATTATTCCAGCCGGCGGCCGGGTTTACCCATGCCCGCAGGCGAATGGAGTTGATGCCCTTATCCTTCAATATCTGGAAGAGGTCCTGCTGGGTACCGGCGTTGTTATAAAATTTAATGCCGGCTGCTTCCATTTCGCTTACCCAGCTTACGTCGGCCCCTTTTGCATAGTTAGCCGCAAGCGGCGCGTCCGGGAAATCGGGCGCGGTAATATCTTTGGTACAGCCCGCAAAAAGCGCTGTTGTTATAATGCTGATTCCTATAAATAATTTCTTCATTACTTAGTTTTTGGTGATGGTGTACGAGTAATTGCCCGGGTTTGATAAATTTAACACAACGGTGTAATTACCATCGGCAGGTACGGTGATATCAGCGCCATTCAGTTTCAGGAAACCATTTGCCGGTGCATTATCACCATAATTAATGTCCCAGCTGTCGTTCGCGCGGAATTTTATCTTTTTACCGCCAACAAGGTTAGTGGTTATCTTCCACTCCTGCGTGGTGGAACTGAAGGTCATATCGGTATCGTTATCCCAACCACCCGGTGTGCTATCGCCAATAATACCGAAGGACGTTTTGGTAGCGCTCCAGGTGCTGTTATTTACATTGGCCTTTAGCAGGTAATAACCTTTAGAGGGTACGAAAAGATTCCCGCTGGCGCCCATAGCAAATGTACCGCCGGCATAGCTATCAGTATTGGTGCTGCTCGCCCAGCCGTAGTTCACTTTCCACTCCACATCTTCGGTGTATTTGAAAGCAAAATCGGTAGCGTTGTTGAAATCAACATAACCTTCGTAAACCTTATCATCTTTTACCGAGGCAACTTTTGGCGCGGTAGCCGGGGTCCAGCCCTGGTATGCGCCGGGTACGAACAGCCCCGGGTAAACAATGATGATGGGGTAAGTAGTTACCATTAGGTTTACCACATTGCTGTAAAGCGTATTTACGCCGGGGCGCAGTTCTGCTTTAACCCTTACCTCCAGGCCGGAAGCTGTGCCTGCCGAGTACCCCATTAATGCCAGGGCGTTGTTAAAATCGGCAACGTTAAACTTTTGCGTGCTGGCTGCCGCATCTATGGCAACCTCTTTGGGCGCGGCAAAATTATTGCCTGCCTTATCTAATTGCAGGGTGTATTGCACTGCGGCGTTGTAGCCGTAATCGGCCTTATTCCAGCTGAAAGCTACGGCCTCGGTTGTTGCCTTATCGCTGCTAAGCACTAATGTGCTTGCGGTAGCAGTTAGCGCGGGCGCTGTACCGTCTGAAGATTTAACCAGTATATCGTCCCGTTTGCAGCCGCTGATGATGATCAACAGTGCAAGCGTGCCAAATAATGCTTTTATTATATTCTTTTTCATCTTTATGATCTGTAAAAATTAATAACCTGCGTTTTGTACCAAATTTGGGTTGGCAATAATATCTGTTGATGGTAAGGGATAAAGCACACGGAAGTTTTCCACCCCTTTACCGGCCTTGGCACCACCTTTCCATGGCCACAGATAATTATCACCGGTGAACCTGCCGTAGCGGATCAGATCCGAACGGCGGAAGCCTTCCC
The DNA here is from genome assembly GCF_014773265.1 of Mucilaginibacter pankratovii. Taxonomy (GTDB): domain Bacteria; phylum Bacteroidota; class Bacteroidia; order Sphingobacteriales; family Sphingobacteriaceae; genus Mucilaginibacter; species Mucilaginibacter pankratovii. The sequence goes on from NZ_JACWMY010000011.1 coordinate 46,852, forward strand.
AATACAATTCGCGGCCGCGCTCGTCTAAAATATCGTTTAAAGTATAGGTAGATATGTTGCCGCTGGCATTGCCATAGGCACGGGTACGCAACAGGTTAAGGTAAGTAACTGCCTGCCCCTCGGTACCGGTACCGCCGCGTTTAACAGCCTCCGCATAAATGAGGTACATTTCTGCAAGGCGGAACAGTGGGAAATCGGTAGAAGAATAAACACCATTTGGCGATGCCGGGATAGTACCCGTAGAAGTTATGTTGCTAAACTTGGTAACCGCAAGCCCATCGGTATAAACCGTAAGATCATTCATTTCGATATTGCTGCCGGCAAACTTGGCGCGTTTATCGGTTGCGCCGCTATAATCTGCAAACAGCAAAGGCAGGTTTTTGGTGGCACGCATACCGCTCCAGCCGCCGTTTGGTACGCCAAAGGTTTTGGGATCGAGCGCACCGCTGATGGCCGCGTTAATGAGATACGTTGTACCACCGTAGCTTTGTGAGTTTACGCCATCGTAGTTAAGCGCCAGGATAGTTTCCGGGTTGTTTAAATTGTTATCGCCCAGGAAAAGGTTGGCATACTTCGGATGTAAGGTATATCCCGAGCCGATCACTTTTTGCGCGTAGGTAATGGCATCGGTATTGTGCTCTTTACCTGTGTAAACTTCGGCGTTCAGGTAAAGCCTTGCCAGCAACGCATTAGCAGCTGCTTTATCGGCACGGCCGTACTCATTTTGTTTGGCAGCAACCAATAAAGGCTCTATCGCTTTCAGTTCCGATTCGATGTAGGTAAACAGATCAGCACGTTTTATCTGCGGAGGGATGAATTTGCCTATCGGGTCGTTCTCGGTAACAAATGGCGGGTTGCCATACAAGTCTAATAACACCCAGTACTCGTAGGCCCTTAAAAACCTTGCTTCTGCCTGGTAATGGCGAATGTTATCCGCTTCGGTACCGGTAATGTTACGACTGCTTAGCTTAGCATCGGTCGATTCGCGGATAAACTCGTTAAGCGCTGTAATATGGTACATGCTGCGGCTATAAAGCCCGCGCACCATAATGTTGGTTGATGTCCAGTTCATTACGTGGAAATCCTGCAAACCCGGGTCGTTCCAAACAATGGCGGCTTCATCGGTAGTTAATTCCTGCATATTCCAAAACAGGCGCAGAAAATCTGATGAACCTTGGTCTATCCCGGCTACATCTCCTACGGTAGCATCCGGACCGCCGTTGCCGGTTAGGGCAAAGCCGCCATACATTTTTGCCAGTACCTGTTTGTAACCTGCGGGGCTGCTGTAAGCTGCGTCGGCAGTGATGGCGTTTGTTGGCACCCGGTTAAGGTCCTTTTTGCACCCGGCCGATAACAATATCAGCGCGGATAAGCCTATTATATAATTGAATTTTTTCATGGTCGTAATTAAAAATCAAGGTTAACACCTAATACAAATGTGCGCGGGCGGGGGTAAAAGTTATTATCGATACCGCTGCTGATCTCCGGGTCGAGGCCGGAATATTTGGTTACGATGAACACGTTTTGGCAGTTAGCGTTCAAACGCAGCCCAACTTTGCTTGTAGGGCCGAATATTTTACCCGCATTGTACGATAGCCCTAAGTTATCCATCCGCAGGAACGAGCCGTTTTCTACATAATAATCGCTGAGGTATTGGTTATTATCAAAGCCGCTTTTAAAGATTTCGGTGCTGGCATTGCCCAAGTAACCGCCCGGGTTTAAAATGCCGCGGGTAACACCCGCATTGGCTTTTACGTTGTTGTAAACATAGTTACCCAAATTGGCACGCAATACGGTAGAAAGCGACCATTTTTTGTAGCTAAACTGTGTGCTGAAACCTAAGATGTATTTAGGTACCGATGACTGAAAGCGATAAAGATCCTTCTCGTTGATGATATTATCGCCGTTCAAATCCTCGTAGATCCCTTCTTTGGGTTTGCCCGCAGCATCATAAACCTGCTTGTACAGGTAGTATGAAAAAGTGTTATAGCCAACCGAGTTCACCTGCACGGTGTTACCTGTACCACCCGAGATACCACCGGTTAAAACGCCGGGGTAAGTAGGGTTCTCTACGTTGGTCAATTTGGTTATTTTGTTGCTATTATAGGTAAAGTTGAAGCCTGCTGTCCAGTTAACGCTGCTGCTTTGCGCCAGTACGCCATTGATGGCAAACTCTACACCCTTATTCTCTATATTACCTACGTTAGTAGTAATAAAGTTGCTGAAGTTAGAGCCCAGCGGGATAGGGATATTATTCAGCAAGTCTTTTGTTTTCTTAAAATACACATCCACACTACCGTTCACGCGGCCATCAAATAAGCCGAAGTCCATACCGGCGTTGTACGTTGCTGTTTGCTCCCATTTGATAGATTTATCGTAAGCCTGCGGCGCGTACATACTGTAAAAAGTGTCGCCCAGCTGGTATTTTGCCGAGGCAATACTTAAGGCGTACGTAGGCAGGTACGAGTAATACGGGATACCGTCCTGCTGCCCGGTGATACCGTAGCTCAGGCGAAGTTTAAGATCGCTGATGGTTTTAGAATCCTTCAGGAAATCCTCCTGATTAATCCTCCAGGTAAAGGCTGCTGAAGGGAACACACCCCAGCGGTTTTCCGGTGCGAAGCGCGATGAACCGTCCGTACGTACCGACCCGGCCAGGATGTACTTATTATCGAACGTATAAATAGCACGGCCGTAATAAGATATCAGCGTGGTTTGCGGTTTATCAAACGGGAAGGCAGGCTCCGAACCGGCTACCACATCATGGTTGGCGTTGTAGCTTGGATAAAAGAAGATCTTGGTTAAAAAATCGTAATAACCATAACCAGCGGTTACGTTGATATTACTTTTAATGCCTTTCAGGTCTTTATTGTAGTTAAGATAAAACTCGCCTACTTTATTATTGATGTTTTGCTGATAGTTGTTATCGAGGCCCTGTACCGCAAAACTCTGCGCGGCGTTAGCCGGAACGTACGTAGTGCCTTTACCGTTAGAGATATCGTACCCTAAGTTTAAGTTGGCATGCAATTCGGGTAAAAAGTGCATCGAGTAATCAAACTGCGCATTGCCGTAGCTGCGTTTTACCTGGCTGTTATCGCTGCGCTGCGCCAAAAGCCCTACAGGGTTACGGGGCGCAAGGTTGTTGGGTATAACCGAGCCATCGCTGCTGGTGTTGGTCCACTCGTAATAATTACCGAAGGAGTTTTTTGCGTAAACCGGTTGCGTAGGATCAAAGAAAACGGCTGAGCCGATAGCGCCCTGATTGGCAAAGCGGCTTTCGGTTAATGCACCTTTCAGGTTCAGGTCTACCTTCAGGTGGTTATCAAAAAACTTAGGGTTTAGGGTGATGCTACCGGTAGTACGCTGTAATTTATCAGTGATGAGTACGCCCACCTGCCTTAAGTAACCGCCGGATATGCGATAAGGCATATTCTTATAAGCGCCCGAAACACTCAGGTTATTATCAGTACCCAGGGATGTTTGGTAGATCTTATCCTGCCAGTCGGTATTTTCGGTACCCAGCATGGCAATTTGCGCCGGGGTGCCTTTGGAGGTCACATAATCGCGAAACTCGGCCGGGGTAAGCACATCCAGCTTTTTGCCGACTTTGTAGGCCGATAGCTGGGTACTAAAGTTAAACTTAGGCGCGCCCGATGTACCTTTTTTGGTGGTAATTAAAATTACCCCGTTTGATGCCCGCGAGCCGTAGATGGCCGTGGCGGATGCATCTTTAAGCACCGTAAAGGTTTCGATATCATTCGGATTGATCAAACTCAACGGGTTTGATGCGCCGGAAATGCTGTTATTGCTTAACGGTACGCCATCAATCACAATTAAGGGATCGTTACTTGCCGAGAGCGATGCCCCGCCACGTACACGGATAACACTCCCCGAGCCCGGCGAACCACCATTTGAAGTAATGCTGATACCCGGTACTTTACCCGCTATCAGTTGCTCCGGCGTAGTGATGCTGCCTTTCTGGAAATCTTTTGAAGTTACTGTAGATACGGCACCCGTTAGATTCTTTTTCTGCACAGTACCATAACCGATCACGACCACCTCGTTCAGCCCGGTTGACGATGGCTTAAGGCTTGCATTAAACTTGGTATCGCCGTTAACGGTAACCATCTGCTGCAAAACCTGGTAACCCACAAATTTTACCGACACCGAAATACTCCCTGCGGGTAAACCTGTAATAGTGTATTTACCCTCGGTATTAGTAATAGTAGCCTTGTCGCCCGCCGAAACGGTGGCTCCCGGTAGGGGCAGCCCGGTTTCATCAAGCACCTGCCCGCTGATGCTGCCGGTTTGCGCATGAACGCACAGCGCGGTGAAAATAAACACTAATAAAAGTGTTAGTTTTAGATAAAGTTTTTTCATTTAATTGGTTTAATTGGTTTGGTTCGGCCTGTAAACAAGCACCGATAATTTATCCCCCTGCATTAACAATGGCATTGCCGGCAAAAACTGTTAAACAAGAAAATTGGTATAATTGGTGTGTTACAAAACAGTTGCAAGTTAGGCTGCGCTTATGCCCGGGGCTTTGTGCAAATCAGCTTAAATATTGTCCGAATCAGCATTTTTATAGGGCAAAAGTTCATTAAATGGGCCTGTTTTAAAATAAATCGGCCAATAAAGCCTATAATTGAATAACCATTATGGGGGATTGCCCGTTAGCCTTAAAAGCAATTACCAGGAACAGATCATGACTAAATTTACAGCCCGGTTTTTATGCTTTTGCCTGCGCTTTGCAGTGTTAGCCGGCTGTGGATGGCTATCGGCAACAACCTTCTCCTTCGCCCAGGCGCCGGGCATCACTTTTAAGCATATTAATTACGATCAGGGCTTATCAAACAGTACCATCGAAGCCATCACCCAGGACAGCCGCGGCTTTATCTGGATAGGCACGCGCGATGGCTTGAACCTTTACGATGGCTACCGGATGACGGTATTCCGGAACGAAAAAGGTAAGCCGGGTACCTTAAGCGATAATTACATCACCTGCCTTTATACCGATAAACAAAACACGCTTTGGGTAGGCACGCTAAACGGACTTAACCGCTTTGACGAAACCACAAAATCTTTCACCTCTTATGTAAAACAGGCTGACGCGAACAGCATAACCGGCAATACCATTAACTGCATCATGGAGGATGCGGATAAAAACATGTGGATCTGCACCAATAAAGGCCTGGATATATTCGATCGCGGCAGCAAAAAATTCTCGCACATTACAAACCCCATGCTGCAGGGTTCTGTTAATTACATTTTACAGGATAACAAAAAAAACATTTGGATAGCGGCAGATGGTGGATTAGTAAAGTACAACCCCGTCACCAAAAGCTTCGCCCTGCAAATAAAGGATAGCGGCCTTGGCATCAACTTTATTCAACAGGGGCTAAACGGGCAGATATGGCTTGCCACAAAAGGCAAGGGACTAATTGCATTGACCCCCGATGGCCAATATAAAACCTATCGCCATAGTGATGCAAACCCTGCCAGCCTGGGTAACGACCAGGTTTTAAGCCTACTGCGCGATAAGGCGGGCCGCATTTGGGCCGGTACCATTAACGGCGGCTTAAATCTGTTCAACAGCGATACAGAAACTTTTACTAAGTATACCTACCAGCCTGCCAAGCCCTACAGCCTGAGCCAGCGCACCATATCTGCCATATTTGAGGACAGGCAGGGTAATTTTTGGATAGGCACCCACCGCGGGGGCGTAAATTTGTACAACCCCGGCGCAAAAAAATTCAATGTTTACCGGCAGGAAGTAGGCGCAAACAGCCTGAGCTATAATGATGTAAAATGCTTTGAAGAAGACCATACCGGCAGGATATGGGTAGGTACCGATGGCGGTGGCCTGAACCTGTTTAACCAGCAGCAGCAAACTTTTACCACCTACCGCCACCGTGTTAACGATGCTGCCAGCCTGGGCAGTGATGCCGTGCTTGATATTACCGAAGATAAGCAGAACCGCCTGTGGATCTCTACCTGGGGCGGCGGCCTGAACCTGATGGACCCTGCTGCGGGTACGTTTACGAGTTTTAAAAACAACCCGGCAGATCCATCGTCCATCTCCTCAGATTACGTGCAGAGTGTATACCAGGATAAGGCTGGCACGCTGTGGGTGGGCACCTATTTTGGTGGATTGAACCGTTTCGATCCATCAACCAAAAAGTTCAGCCGGGTAATTGCTGATCCGGCCGGTAAAACAAAGCTGCAGGGAAATAATATAGTGGCCCTTAATGAGGATGCTGATGGCAATTTATGGATAGGCACCGATGACGGCGGGCTTAACTGCTACCGCAGGCAAAGCCAAATATTTGAACATTACTTTGATAGGGAGAACAAGAAACCCGATCTTCGCGTAATATTTACCGACCATAACGGGGGACTATGGATAGGGCAATCGGGTTTATACAAATACGATAAACAAAAAAACGCGTTCGCGCTTTTTACCACCGAAGCGGGCCTGGGCCACGATTTTATAAAGGGCCTTACCGAAGATGATGAAGGCAACCTTTGGGTATCTACATCCAATGGCCTGGTTAAATTAAACCCCGCCACCCGCCACGCCAATAAATTCAACACCAGCGATGGCCTGCAGGCGATGGAGTTTGAAGTGAACGCCTACATGAAAACCAAAAACGGGCAAATGTTCTTTGGCGGTATTAACGGGTTCAACGCCTTCTATCCGCGCGATATTAAAAGCAACTACTATGTACCCCCGGTTTACATTACCGATTTCCAGATCTTTAACAGATCCGCGCTGCCCGGGAAAGATTCCACGCTGGAAAAAGATATCAGCCTGACGGATCATATCGAACTTAATTATCTGCAATCCAGCATCTCGTTCAGCTTTGCCGCGCTAAATTACCTCGCGCCCGAGAATAACAAATACGCTTACAAGCTAACCGATTTCGATAAAAGCTTTAATTACACCGGCACCGCACCGCAGGCCACCTACACCAACCTCGATCCCGGCGATTATACCTTCACCGTAAAAGCGGCCAATAATGATGGCGTATGGAATAATGTTGGCAGATCTATCACCATTACCATAACGCCGCCCTGGTGGCTAACCTGGTGGTTCCGCACATTGGGTGTGTTATTTAGCCTGGGCTTGGCCTATGCCATCATCCGCTACAGGCAAAACATGCAGTTGAAAAAACTCGAAGAAGAGAAAAAGGAGGAGGTGCACCAGTTACAGCTGCAATTTTTCACTAATATTTCGCACGAGTTTCGTACCCCGCTTACCCTGTTACTTGGCCCGCTGGAAAAACTGATGGGGAACGGCAGCCAGCCCGAGCAAAGCCGCACCTACCAACTGATGTACCGCAACGCTACACGGCTGATGAACCTGATAAACGAGCTGATGGATTTCCGCAAGGCCGAATCGGGTGTGCTGAAACTGAACGTTACCGCCGGCAATATCACTGTTTTTATGAACGAGATAACCGACGAGTTTGACCTGTGGGCAGAGCAAAAGCATATTAAGTTTACCCTCCAAAACTTCGATCTGGGCGGCAAAGAGGTATTCTTCGACAGGCAGCTGCTGGAAAAGATCCTGCTCAACCTCATCAATAACGCATTCAAATACACCAACGATGGCGGGGAAATTACCGTGAAGTTGTTTTTTGACGAAAGCGACTTTAAGCCCTCCTACCAAAATGAGCTGAAGATAACCAACACCTACCAGGCCCGGCAATACATGTATATTTTGGTGGCCGATACCGGCATTGGCATCTCCGCAGATTCTATCAAACATCTTTTTCAGCGGTATTACCGCATCACATCAACACACCTGGGCTCGGGTATTGGGCTGGCCTTTGTAAAAACGCTTACCCTGCTGCATAAAGGCTGCATTAACGTATACAGTGAGCGCAATAAGGGCACAGAGATTTTGATAGCGCTGCCGGTTGACGAGGCAGATTACCAGCCAAATGAGCGCTGGATAAGCGAAAACAAACCCGTACTGCTGGAAAGCGTAACTACCGAATGGCCGCAGCCCACAGAAGGCACCGATCTGAAGGAACAACCCGGCGAAGCCCGAGCAAATGCAGCTGCCAGGTATATTTTACTTGTTGAGGATAACACTGAGCTACGCACCTTCCTGAAAGAGATCCTGGGCAGCATTTACCATGTGATAGAAGCGAAAGACGGGCAGGAAGGCCTGGCCATGGCCCGCGACAGGTCGCCTAATATGATCATCAGCGATGTGATGATGCCCAATATGAATGGCATTGAGCTTTGTAAACTGATAAAGAGCGACGAGCAAACCAAACATATCCCCTTCATCCTGCTTACTGCTAAAGATTCGCTGGAGGCGAAACTGGAGGGCATAGAAAGTGGTGCCGATTTCTATTTTTCGAAACCGGTAAGCATTAACCTGTTACTGCTCACTATCAGGAATGTGTTTCTCCAGCTCGATCAGTTGAAAGAACGCTACACACACGACTACCAGGCCGAGGTAAAGGAAACCGTACACTCCAATAAAGACAAGCAGTTTATGGACCAACTGGTAACGGTAATAGAGGCCCAGCTGGAAAACCCCGACCTGGATGTTGATTACCTGTGCGCCAACCTCAACATGAGCCGTACCAAGTTGTACGAGCTGATTAAACGGCTCACCGGCCAATCCATTGTGGAGTTTATCCGCACCATCAGGCTCAACAAAGCCATCCACATCATGACGCACGAAGACGCCTCCATTACCGAAATAATGATGCGTGTAGGCATCCAAACGCAGGCTTACTTCACCAAAGCCTTTAAAAAAGAGTTTGGTAAAACGCCCTCGCAGTTTTTAAATGATCTGAAGCGGTAGCCAGGGCTAAGCGGTATGCGCGAATTTGTTCCCTTCCATCAAAACCGGCTTAAACGTGTCTTTTGATGAGCCGCAAACCGGGCACTCGTAGCTAAGCAAACCGGCAAATGGCACGCCCGGTGGTATCCCGTTGTGTTCATCACCATAAGCCTCATCGTAAATAGTCAGGCAATCGCTGCATTGGTGTACGGTAATGCCATCAATTTGTGGCGCTTCGGTCACCATAACAGCGGCAGGTTTTAATTCCATACTTTGCCTGGCATAAAAGTCGCTGCAAAGTGCCATCAGGTGTATGCTGAGCTCGTTGGCCGATACCCCTTGCCGGTATACCACAACTTCTTTGGTATTGGGGTTAAAATCCTGTGTATGCGCTATTTCGTACAGATCGTTCCCGCGGTCGCGGATAATGATAGAGCCGTACAGTCCCGATTTGGGCGAGCGTTTCACCACAAAGCTAAGGCGGTAAGTGCGCAGGTCGGCCTCCTCAAATTCGCGAACCAATTGTTGCTTCAATTGCAGGCACTGGCGGCAAAGGTCCTCCACCTGCCAGTTCAATTCGTTGGAGGCATGGCGGATGTTCACCCGGTATTTATTAAGGATATTACCCCATAAAGGGCGGTCGGCAGGCTCTATATTTTTAATCAGTAAAGATTTCCAGGGACTGATGTACAACTGCCCTATGCGGGTTTGCATACATAAATTACAAATCTCCATCAGCAGTTCAATAGCAAACAATTCATCGCGGCGGTATATGCCCAGCCAGTATTTGTTGCCCTGCTTATTGAAACCTTCGTAGTAGGGCAACTGAAAATCGGGCAGTTTTAAGGGCTGCTCTATCTGTTGGATCACAAAATCGCGATCTGCCGATACCAGCTGATGCAATAAGGAAGAATCAATCTCAGGCTGATCATAAAACTGTTGCTTATTGGCAAATATTACCTCCTCTATCACCTTGGCTATCGCAGGGATATCCTCAGAATAGATCAAAGATGGCCAGCTATAAACAATATTAGTTTTAGGATACCTGATCTGCAAATACCAGTAATTACTTACCGATGAAGCTATAAAATTAAGATTGCCGGTAAAAAACGGCGCAAAGGTTTGGCTGCCATCTACAATGTTTATTTTCAGCAGCGGCTTGTAATCGAAGAGATCGAAAATATCTTTGTAAACGCCCTCCTTTAGCCAGTTTTCTTGGTTAAAAATACCATCGGCAATGTAGGAGCTTACAATGTTGGGGTACTCGGCGGCATTCGCCTCATAATCAATACCTGCATTAAACAGTTCAATATCCAGGGCATCCAGTTCATGACCATCTATCTCAAAATACAATTGCTGGCGGTTGCCAAACCTAATGTGCGTGGCACCGGCATTTTGCGCCAATACCAAAATTTCGTATAAGTCGCCGGCAGCAACTACCCCACCGGGCAGGTTTATCTTAATTTGCTTTTTATTGTTCATACCGCACTTACCGTTTGCATTTCTTCCAATAATCGTTTTACCTCCGGCTTACAGCTGCCGCAACCCATGCCGGCACCTGTAGCCGTGCAAAGGCTGGCGAGATTATCGCAGCCTGCCTCAATTTTGTTGCGGATATTACCCGCGCCCACATTATTACAGCTGCAAACCAGCTTGCCTAAAACCGGCTCGGCAGTTTTGCCGCTGCGGAGCAGCTTAAGGCGTTTGTCGCTTAGTTCGGTTTTATTGGCGATAAGTTCCTTAAACTCCAAAAACTCGCTCTTATCGCCTATCAAAATAGTGCCCACTAATTTATCCTGGTGGATGATGCATTTTTTATAGTAGCGCTTGGCCTTATCAATAAACACGATCTCCTCGTAATCCTTATCATCCGGGCAATCCGAGAGGCCAATGCTGCACAGATCGAACCCGTGGATCTTGATGATATTCATAAACAGGCTGCCTTTGTAATAGCTGGCAATATCGCCGTTCATATATGCGGCAACCACTTCTGCCTGTTGCTCGGCGGCTGCGGTGATGCCGTATAGTGTTCCGTTAAACTCGGCTATCTCGCCAATGGCATAGATGGATGGGTCGCTGGTGAGCAGGCGTTCGTTCACCAAAACGCCCCGCTTGCAATCCAGTCCGCAGTCTTTGGCTATCTCCAGATTGGGCGTGGTACCTATGGCCAGTATCATCGCGTCGCAGTTTATTTTACGTCCGCTCCGTAAACCTATACCGGTTAGTTTGGAGCGACCGAAGAACAGTTGCACTTCGTCGTCATAAAAAATATCGCAGCCCTGGTCGGCCATTTCCTCGTGCAGCAGGCGGCTACCCAACTCATCCAGTTGCCGGTTTAAAAACCTGGAGGTACGCTGGATAATGGTAATGGTGATGCCAATTTCGCGGAGCGAGGCGGCCATTTCCAGCCCCAACAAACCACCGCCCACAATCACAACATGCCCGCCTTTGGGCACGTGCTTTTTAAAGTTATCGGCATCGTTGCGGTTACGCATACTGAAGATACCCGGCAGGGATGGCACATTTTTGGGGATGGCTGCCCGGCTGCCAGTAGCCAGCAACAGGACATCGTAATAAGTTTTTACGCCGCGGCTATCAATAACAAACTTGTTGGCGCGGTCTATCTTTTCCACACTTACACCGCGCAGCAAACGGATGTTGTAGCCTGGTTCTTCCTCATCGGTCATTTTCACCAATTGTTCCCAGCGTTGTTCGCCGCTGATATAATCGGGCAGCATTACCCGGTTGTAGAAAGGAAAATCTTCTTTACTAAAAATAGTGATCTCGTCGTCCTTATTCAGTTCGCGGTACGATTTTACGAAACCGTAGGCTCCCGCCCCGGCCCCAACCACCACGATGCGTTGGAACGGTTTTTTGTATTTTTGAACGCTTACCGCGCAATATTTAAGATCGGGTTCTTTGGAAATGGGGTCTACCGCATCATTGGTTAAGTTGTTTACGCGGTTAAGGTCGTTGCCCAATATTTTACCCCAATGCATCGGCATAAATACTACGCCCTGTTTTATTTCTGCGGATAGCTTTGCCTTCACCCTTACCTCGCCCCTGCGGGATGTGATAACGGTTACCTCTCCTTCCCTGATACCCAGTTGCGCGGCATCCAGCGGGTTGATCTCTAAAAACGCCTGCTTAATATGCTGGTTCAGCTTATTAACCTTACCTGTTTTGCTCATGGTGTGCCACTGATCGCGGATGCGGCCGGTTGTGAGGATAAAAGGGTAGTTGCTATCCGGAAGCTCACTGTTGAGGGCATCGGGCACGGCGCTGATGAGGGCGTTCTTATTTTCGGTATAAAAGCGCTTATCGGTAAATAAGCGCTGGGAGCCTGCACCGGCCTTTTTGGTTTTATAGGGCCATTGTACCGTGCCCTGTTGTTTTAATATCTCATAACTCAATCCGCTGATATCGATCGTTGTTTTTGCGGTGAGTTTGGCATGCTCAGCATAAATTTCGGCTGCGTTTTTAAAATCGAAGCCTTTATAGCCCATTTTTTGCGCAAAGCGGCAAATGATCTCGCTATCGGGTAAAGCTTCGCCGGGTGCGTCCAAGATCTTCTCCAAATAACTAATGCGCCGTTCGGAATTGGTCATGGTGCCTTCCTTTTCGGCCCAGGCAGCGGCGGGGAGTATCACATCGGCATAAGCCAAAGTTTCTGGCTTATTGCTAACCTCCTGCACTACCACAAACTTCGCTTTTTTGAGGGCCTCCTCGGCCAAACGCACATTGGGCAAACTGGCGAGCGGGTTGGTACACATGATCCAGATGGCCTTTAAGCGGCCATCATTCAGCGCCTCGAACATTTCGGTAGCGGTGAGACCGGGCTTGGCGGCAATTTCTGTTCCGCCCCAAAATTTTTGTACCTCGGCCCGGTGCAGCGGGTTGGCCAGGTTGCGATGAGCAGGCAGCAGGTTGGCTAATCCGCCAACTTCGCGCCCGCCCATGGCATTTGGCTGCCCGGTTAATGATAGCGGGCCCGAGCCCGGCTTACCAATGTGCCCGGTTATTAAATTGAGGTTTATAAGGCTTAAATTTTTGTTTACCCCTATGGTGCTCTGGTTAAGCCCCATCGTCCACATGGAGATAAAGCCTTTGGCCTGCCCGATGTATTGGGCGGCAAGGCGAATGTCATGTTCGGCTACGCCGCAGATCTGTGCTGCTTCGGCCAAACTGCGCTCAAATACCAGCCGACTGTATTGCTCAAAACCATCGGCGTGGTTGGTAATAAAATCAAGGTCGATATCGCCATTTTCTATCAGTACACGGCCAATGGCATGGTTAAGGGTAATATCGGTGCCGGGGTTTAGCTGCAGGTGCAAATCGGCAATGCCACAGGTATCGGTAGTGCGCGGATCTACCACGATGATCTTTACATCGGGGTTGGCTGCTTTATGTGCCTCTACCCTTCGCCATAAAATGGGGTGGCACCAGGCAGGGTTGGCACCGGTTACATAAAAGCAATCGGCCAGTTCAATATCGTCATAACAAACAGGTACACTGTCCTCGCCCAAGGCTATTTTATAGGCGGCCACCGCGCTGCTCATACACAAGCGCGAATTGGTATCGATATTATTACTGCCGATGAAGCCCTTCATTAGCTTATTCACCACGTAATACTCCTCGGTGAGGCATTGCCCCGAGGCATAAAAGGCCACCGAATCGGGGCCGTACTTTTGGATGAAGGTTTTAAAAACGGCTGCCGTACGTGCCAGTGCATCATCCCAGCTTACCCTTTGCATAGGCATGCTTTTGCTGTAACGCATTTGCGGGTGCAGCAGCCTGTCGGTTTTATCGTTAACGGTGTAATGCAGATTTAGCCCCTTGCTGCAAAGCATCCCTTTATTTACCGGGTGGGTTTTGTCACCCTCCAAAGTGATACTACCGTTTTTTTGCTTATTGATAACAACGCCGCAACCCACTCCGCAATAGCAGCAGGTACTTTTTTGTGTATGAGCGGATAGTTTTGTTTTGACCATTGTTATTTTTGAGCTGAAGGCTGAAAGCTAAAAGCCTCTTTTTAATTTCTTTATGCCATGCTTGCCTCTAAAGCAGGCTCTTCGGCCTGTTTAGGCAATGGTTGTTTTTGAAATCGGGTGATAAGCACTATTACCGATACCGCGATAACCGCGTAACCGATATAGGTAAAGGCCTGCACGTAAGTAATAGATTCCGACTTGAATAAAAAGCCGAACATCATGCCGCCCAGGTTGCCGCCAGCGCCAACAATACCGCTTACCAGCCCTACGTTTTTAGCGTTTACAAAAGGCACAATACCATAAGTGGCCCCGTTAGACATTTTGAGGAACAGCGCGAACGTAAGCATGGTAACAATAGCCATCACCAACGAACCCGAGTGAGCAAACAGCACCAGCCCCGCACCTTCCAGCAACAGTACGCCGGCCAGCAACAGGCCTTTTCCGCGCATACCAAATTTGCCGCCTACTTTGTCTGATACTATACCGCCCAGCGCACGTGCAAAAATGTTCATGAAACCGAAGATGCCGGCCCAGAAACCCGCCGAGCTTTGCGAGAGCTTAAAGGTATCTACAAAGTGCAGCGAGGCCACGTTATCAAACGTGATCTCCATACCAAAGCACATGGCATAGGCAAGGGTAAGCGCCCATATGCGCCAGTCTGCTAATACCGACCAATCGGTTTTGGCAGAGTTTGCTTTAGTATAGCCAACCTCGTCGTAGTTGCCCTCAGGGGTATCTTTGGTGTATTTCCAGTATAATAAAGCAATAAGCAGCATCATAGCACCAGGTACGATCATCGCGTAGCGCCATGCCTCTGCCTTGGTATAACCAAAACCTACGATAGCGGCAAAAATTAAGGGCATTACCATATTGGTTACACCGCCGCCCAGATTACCCCAACCGCCGGTTACCGCGTTTGCAGTACCTTTTATATTTGGTGCAAACATCATAGAGGTATGAAACTGGGTAATTACAAACGATGCCCCGATAACGCCAATAGCCAGTCTGAACAACAGGAAGGAAGTATAATCGTGCGCTAATCCAACTAAAAACACCGGCAGGCAGCCAACAAGCAATAAACGTACAGCTGTTTTACGCGGCCCCCAGGTATCGCAAAGCTTGCCAATGATCAGGCGGGCGATGATGGTAGCAGCTACCGATGCGATGATGGTATTACCCACCTGCCCTTTTGTTAAATGCAGTTCGGCGCGGATAGTTGGCATTAATGGCGCCAGGCCGAACCAGCCAAAAAAGCACACAAAAAACATAAGCCAGGTGGTATGGAAAGTGCGCATTTGCACGCCTGTAAGCGAAAATATGTTGAGTTTGGTAAGTTGTTTTCCTGTTTGATTCATGATTGAGCTATTTGGTTTTTTATATTAATGCGCCTGTTATAAATCAGCAATAGAAAACTTATCTATCAACAGATTTAAGAGTTTATCGTGTATCTGGATATACGCAGGGTCGTGAACAATGTCTTTTTTATTACGGGGGCGGCTAAGCGGTATATCAACAATTTCTTTGATGGTAGCCGCCGGGCCGTTATTCATCACCACTACCCTGTCTGATAAAAATATGGCCTCTTCAATATCATGCGTAACCATAATGATGGTTTTTTGCCTGTCATCCATCACCCAAAGCTTTAATAATTCGATGTGCATGCTGCTTTTTGTTAAAGCATCAAGCGCGCCGAAGGGCTCATCAAGCAATAGTATTTTAGGGTTGATGGAAAAAGCACGCGCTATGGCCACCCGCTGTTTCATACCGCCTGATAGCTGGCCCGGTAATTTATCTTTATGCTCCCATAAGTTAACCATTTTTAGGTTGGTTTCAACCAGTGCTGTTTTTTCGGCAGCTGTTTTATCTTTCAAGGCTGCATCAACGGCAACATAAATATTTCTGTAAACCGTAAGCCATGGCAATAACGAATAGTTTTGAAAAACTATCCCCCTGTCGGGGCCGGGTGAGGTTACTTTTTTGCCGTTAGCATATACCTCGCCACTGGTAGGTTTTACCATGCCGCTTATGGTACTCATCAGGGTTGATTTACCACAACCCGAGTGGCCTATCAATGCCACTATTTCGCCTTTCCGTACCGTCAGATCAATCTCCTTTACGGCAGTGTATATACCTTTCGGCGTTTTAAAGCTTACGGTTACATTATTTATTTGAATGCTTACCGGTTTAGTATCCTGATCCAAAAGGTGTTCGTCAACTACCGAAACGCCTTCGTCTGATAGTGATATTGTTGATGTATTACTCATAAATTACACTTTTAAATAATGATTTTTAAACCGCGTACGAGAATTTCTTTTGCAGCCAGGTAAAACACACATCAAGCAGGGAGCCTACTATGCCTATGATAATTATAGCCACCAAAATTTTGGCTACGCTGCCCCCGTTAAAGCCTTCTTCCCAAACAAAATTGCCCAGCCCTATTCCGCCCGATAACATTTCGCCGGCAACTATAACCATCCAGGCAATACCTATAGATAGCCTGAGCCCGGTGATAATATGCGGCAAACTAAAGGGCAATAGTATTTTGCTGAGGTAGCTCCAGGTAGAAAAACCGAAGGCTTTGCTTACGTTTTTATGATCCTGCGGGATACTGGATGCGCCAAAAGCGGCGTTTATTAAGGTTGGCCATATACAGCATATAAATATCATGAAGATACTTGCCTTTGGCGAGTCCTGAAAAATGGCCAGGCCCAGCGGAAACCAGGCAAGTGGCGAAACAGGCTTTAAAATTTGCACCATAGGGTTAATAATGCGCATGGCAATTTTGCTGCTGCCCATCATAAGCCCAATGGGAATGGCAAACAGGCTGCCTAAGCCAAAACCAATACCCACCCTGGCGAGCGAGCTTAGTAACTTGGTCATGATCCCCTTCTGGTCGGCATCGTTTTGAAAAGGTTGCTGTATTACCTCTTTAAATACCGCCCAGGTAGCCAGCGGAGTAGGTATCTCGTTCTTGGTAAGTTTGGCTATCAGAGCCCAAATACCGCCCATAATTACCATTCCGGCCACAAAATACCCTACCGACACCGCCGTTTTTATTGAAAATAAATTCTTCATATCATTTTAAGTGTTTTAGCAAATTTTGCCGGGATAAACAGCACCCGGCAAAAATCTACCTCAATTAACTACTAACTATTTTTTTGAGCCCGCTATATATGGCGCAGGGTTCTTCGGGTCGAAGACGATTGTTTCCAGGTTTGTTTTAAAAGGTTTCATATCCTCCTGTACGGGGACACCCATGCTTTTAGCAACCTCGGTGTACAAATCGTCCATAATTAATTTCTGCGCTATTGCGTTGTAATCGGGCGCTGTGCTGATCATACCAAAGCGCATATACTGGGCCATAAACCATATTCCGTACGATAGTTTTGGCGTATTCACTATGCCATTATTATAAAACGTCATATAGTCGTCTTTATACTTTTGCACACCCATATCGCAGCCAATTTCGGTAGATCCCATTAAACGGGCCTCAATTACCTGTACCGGGGCATTTACGTAGTTTGGCTTGCTTAGCAGCAGTGCCGCTTTTTTGCGGTTGCTCATCACATCAAGCCACTTACAGGCCTCAATAAGGGCTTTCATTACATTTTTAAGATCTTCCTTATCAGTTTCGGCGAAGGCTTTATTGGCTACCAGTGCTTTTTCGGGGTGGTTTTTCCATATATCCTGGCTGGAGATCTGGGTAAAACCGATACCCTGGGTAGCAGCTACGCCATTCCATGGTTCGCCTACGCTAAACCCTTCCATATTATCAACCCGCATATTAGCTACCATCTGCGGCGGCGGTATGGTAATAATACCTACCGATTTTGAATTTACACCGCAGGCAGCCAGCCAGTTGCGTAACCATATATCGTGTGTGCCACCCGGAAACGTCATGGCAAAGGTTACTTCCTTGTGTGCTTTTACAGATTTGATAGCGGCTGCTACCTTCTTAAGATCCCTGAAGCCAACCAGCCCGCAAAAATCTTTAGAAAGGGTAATGGCCTGCCCGTTGTTATTTAGTATCATGGCTATCTTCATTTCAGAACCAGCCTTGCCACCTATACCTGTATAAACCGAAAACGGCATGGAGAACAGGCAATGCGCGGCATCCAGCTCGCCATTTAAAATTTTATCGCGGATCACCGCCCACGATGCCTCTTTGGATAGTTGTACATCAACCCCATACTTTGCAAAAAAGCCCATCTCTTTTGCAATAACCAGGGGGGCACAATCTGTTAAGGGAATAAAACCCAGTTTAATAACCCTTTTAGGTGGCCTGGCAGCAGCGCCGCTTGCCAGTATCAACAGGCACAAACACCATAACAATACGGGCTTGCAATATTTTTGTATGTATATATTCATTTTAGGGGTATTTTATGTTTTTTAAATTATTGTTTAATGGCAACCGGCTTAGCGTAAAAAAAGTCGGGAGTGAATTTTATCATCACATAGGCCCAGGTAGCGGTTTTATTAAAGGTAGCCGCAGTAGCATCGTTTACCGCCTGAGCTTTGGCAAAGGGCAGGCTATTGGTACCCTTCATCAGCGAGTAACCCAGCTCTATGTTGGTAAACTTGTTTGCAGTATAGCTAAAAAGCAGGTCGGCCTCTTTACCCAGGTTTTTGCCAATAACTGTTCCGTCGGCCTTTTTCATATCTTTATTAAGCGAAAACGAATGCAGATCGAGCCCCAATGCAAAGGTGTTGGCCGTGTATTTGAATTTAAGGTATGGGTTATTCAACCCGCCCTTAGGCGATCCGGTGCCTGCATAAAAATAATCCATGTAGCCCCAAAACTTATGCGGCGTGCCGTACAATGGGTCGAATGAGTTGTTTTTACCTGCGGCAATATCTGAAGTTGAGCTACCCGAAACTACATCATAACCGGGTGTTATACTAAAGAGGCCTTTTTGATAGGTGGCGGCTATAGTATAATGGTACGCGTTCATCTTCTTCTCGTCTCTGTCCTTGCCGGATTGACGGTAGTAAGCTGCCTGTATAGCAATTTTGCCAAAACCAGATGCGTTGCCAATAGTGGGGCTAAGCATTAAACCATAAGTATAGCGCCTGTTTATACCATAGTCATAAGTATCGGCACTGCCATTGGGAGCAAACCGGCGGCCATAAACATATCCCGTGGCGGCGGCCCCTACCGAATCGAGCCGGTATTTACCAAAATTATCATTGAAGAGCAGTATCGACAGCTTGGTTTGGTCAATTTTTTTGCTGATGTACAAGCTGGTGAACGACTTATAGTTTTGCGTTGCGCCATTGGTACCCGCGGGGTTTGTAAACACGGGCGTGCCCGCTTTTGAGCTATTATTTGCCGCGCTGCCGCCAGTAGCTAACGGAAGCATGCCTGCGGGGAGCGGCACAAGCGTACCCGCACTGTTTTTAATATACGCAGGTAAATTACCCGGCAGATAATTACTGTTGGTTATACCTGCAGCATCGGTGTTTTGGTTGTATGCAACACCAAGGTCTACCTGCCAGCCGTGGTGCATAGCCTTTAATAAGGCCATATCGTGCTGGCGCGCCTGCTGCAGCCAGTCCAGATTACCAATAAGGCGCGAATCATCGTAGATCAGTTCCTGCCTGCCTATTTTTAAGGTAAGCATATCCAATAGCTTAAACCTTACATTGGTATCGGCTTTGTTGGCAAGGGTTAGCTCTGCCCAGCCTTCGTGCAGCATAAAACGATTTCCATCTGCGAGTGATATAGTAGAAGCATCCGCCCCCCACACCCGTATGTCCTGCACGCTAACGCCAAAGGTTAACAGATCCCATTTGTAGCCAAAATTTAAGCGGGTGCGCTGCGAAATAAAATTGGCATTTTTTGCGCCGTTTGGCACCAGGTTACCGTAACCGTTACGGCTTTCGGCGCGGGCGCGCAATTGCCCAACCAGGCTAAACTGAGCCCTTACAGTGGTGATTTGAAAACAGCCGAAAATTAAAAATACGGCAAATATTATGATTTTATAACGTACATTTTTATACATTTGGTTTGGTTTTTTATTTGTTAAAGCGATTAAAAACTGTTTGACCCTGTCTGGGAATGCGACCTCCCGGCAGGGCTTTTTTATTATTTTTTTATTTTTATCATAGGCAGCGGCTATTGTTGTTTTTAGAGCGATTCATTATTATAAATATATCATAATTAATGATTAAATACAATTTTTATCGTTTTAAAAGCAATTTTTATGATTAAAATCATACAACAAGCCATTTTTTAGTAAAAATCTAAATTTTCATCACAAAAAATTGCTCAAAATGTAGTTTTGATAATTTTAAAGGCACTATAAAATGCATTTTAGTACGAAAATTTATGATATAACTTATATTTAACAGATATTTTACACTAAAAACAGCAAATAATCATTCATTTAATCATAATTTAGGCCACCAAAAGCACAAAAAAGCTATAAATGAAAAAAAACACCCAATGCGATAACCAGTCTTGTTTTTTGTGCAGAAGCTGTATAAAAGAGTGGCTGCCAGCAGTTGCCGCCAACAAAAGAAACTTTGTTGCTAAAAAAGGACAGGTAATTTTCAGCGAGGGCGACCCGGTTACCGGGATCTATTTTGTTTACGAGGGAAATGTAAAAGTACATAAGAAGTGGGGGCCCGATAAAGAACTCATCATTCGTTTTGCTAATAAGGGCGCTATTTTTGGGCACAGGGTTTTAGGCAAACAGGCCGCTAATTACCCTATATCGGCTACAGCTTTAGAGGAAAGCCTGATATGTTACGTGAATATGGATTTTTTTGAGGCCACACTGAAAGTAAACCCGGGCTTTACTTATGACCTGATGCTGTTTTTTGCCGAGGAATTAAAAGAGGCTGAGCGCAAAATGCGCAACCTGGCGCACATGCCAGTAAAGGGACGGGTAGCACAGGCGTTGATATCTCTTAAAGAGCAGTTTGGCACCAACGGGGAAGGGCACGTAGATATAGAACTTACCCGGCAGGACCTGGCCTCTTACGCAGGCGCTACCTACGAAACCGTTTTTAGGGTGGTGAACGAGATGATACAGGAAGGCACCATTATTGCCAACGGTAAAAAAATAAGCATTACCGATACAGATAAGCTTTTTGCTTTAACACAGGATAGTACCCTGTAATTAATCTATCCCTATAAAAACCCTGCCGTTCTCTACTTTCACCGGGTAGGTTTTAATAGCCATATCATCTTCGCCAAGGCATTCGCCGGTAAGCAGCGAAAATGTTTTTTTATGAAACGGACAAGCCACTTTGGGCTCGCAGTTTTCGCCTGTACTGCCTATCATCCCGCGAGAAAGGGCCATCTGCTGTTTATGCGGACAAAGATTTTGGGTGGCATACCATTCGCCGCGGCGGCTAAAATTAAATATGGCAATTTGCTCGTCGCCATGCTTAATGCACGATCCGCCGTTATCCGGCACATCATCCACATAGCAGGCCAGTATCCAGTTAGTTGTTAATGTTGTTTCCATGATTTTTTATATTTATTAGGCATCAATGCATGTTAACCCGGTAGTTTTTAATCTATTGATTATCAATTATTTAAAAGTTTACACTTGAAATTGTGTAAACTTTTGTAAACTTTTTTAAGTCTTCAACTACCTTTTTTTTTTATTTTTACTGTTGAATTTTGACTTAAATCCCTACCACTCTTTGGCCCGCACCTGTTCGCGCATAGGTTCGAATTGGGCGTGCGGATCTTTTTCTTCGGGTGCGTTTATAAAATGCGAGAAGCGTTTACGCATAGCCGGGCTTTCTATCACTTCCTTCCATTCGCAATGGTAGGTATTTACCAGGGCCTGCATTTCTTCTTCCAATTGTTCAGCCAAACCCAGGCTATCATTAATGATAACGTTTTTGAGGTAACTCATCCCGCCATCCAGCTTGTTTAACCAGGTTGCGGTACGGGTAAGCTGATCGGCTGTTTTGATATAGAACATCAAAAAGCGATCGAGGTATTTAATAACGGTTTGGTTATCTATATCAGTAGCCAGCAGTTGCGCGTGCTGCGGTTTAGAGCCGCCATTACCGCATACGTATAAGTTCCAACCCTTTTCGGTAGCAATGATGCCAAAATCTTTGGATTGCGCTTCGGCACATTCGCGCACACAGCCGCTTACGCCGCCCTTTATTTTGTGCGGCGCACGGATACCTTTGTATCTGTCTTCAATTTCGATGGCAAAGGTTACGCTATCGTGCAATCCAAAGCGGCACCACGTGCTACCCACACAGCTTTTAACTGTGCGCAGTGCTTTGCCGTAGGCGTGCCCGCTTTCAAAACCGGCATCTATCAATTCTTCCCAAATTGCCGGCAGATCATTCAAATGCGCGCCGAACATATCTATACGCTGACCACCGGTTATTTTGGTATAAAGCCCATATCTTTTAGCTACCTGGCCAATCACGATCAGTTTATCAGGCGTTATCTCTCCGCCAGGGATGCGTGGAACTACAGAATATGTACCACCTTTTTGGATATTGGCCAAAAAGCGGTCGTTACTATCCTGTATCACTTCCTGCTTTACAATTACATCATTCCACAGGCTGGAGAGGATGCTGGCAACAACCGGCTTACAAACTTCGCAGCCATCGCCTTTACCATAATGATCCAGCACCAGGTCGTAATTCTTCAGGCCGTTTATCTTCACCAGGTCAAAAAGTTCCTGGCGCGAATAATCAAAATGCTCGCATACCACATTCTTAATATATTGCCCATTGGCTTTCATAGTGCCGGCGATCAGGTCCTTCACCAATGGTACGCAGCCGCCACAACCGGTACCAGCTTTGGTGCATTTTTTCATGCCATCCATATTGGTGATGCCCTGTTCGTTTACGGCACCGCAAATGGCAGCCTTGGTAACGGCTTCGCAAGAGCAGATGAGCGCATCATCGGGCAGGTTCATTACACCCGCGCCTTCGCTTGCCGCACCACCGCGCGAACCTAAGATAAGGTCCTCCGGATCGGGTGGCAGTACTATTTTATTATTTACCGTTTGCAGCAGCATATTGTAAGCCTCTGCCTCGCCAATTAATATACCTCCCAAAAGCTGCTTACCATCGTTACTGATGTTAATGCGCTTGTAAATACCTTTATGCGTATCCTCAAACAATATGGTACGGCAATCGGGCTCGGTGATAAAGGCATCACCAAAGCTGGCTACATCAACACCTATGAGCTTTAGCTTGGTGCTCATATCGTAACCATAAAAAGACTTATCGGCTTTGGTGATATGCGCAGCGGCAATGTCCGCCATCTCATAACCGGGAGCAACCAGTCCGTATATCATCCCTTCGTACAAGGCACATTCGCCAATGGCGTAAATATGCTCGTCGCTGGTTTGCATTTTTTCGTTCACCATGATGCCTCCGCGGGTACCAACGTGCAAACCGGCAAGTTTTGCCAGCTCATCGCGCGGGCGGATCCCTGCCGAAATCACCAGCATATCTACCGCCAGCAAGCTATCATCGTTAAAACGCAGGGCATCTATCTTTTTATCGCCCACTATGGCGGCGGTACTTTTATTTAAATGGATATGCAAGCCCAATTGGTTAAGCTTCAGCTGCAGCATATTACTCCCTGCCGAATCTATCTGCCTTGGCATCAGCCTTGGCGCAAACTCAATTACATGTGGCTCGGCAATACCCAGATCCATCAACGCCTTGGCAGCCTCCAGCCCAAGTAAACCACCGCCCATTACCGCGCCCGATTTTGCGGTAGCGGCGCAGGCCTTTATCAATTCCAGGTCTTCTATAGTACGGTAAACAAATACACCTTCTTTTTCTATCCCCGGGATATCGGGTACAAATGCAGAGGAGCCGGTTGCTAATACCAGGTAATCGTAATGCAGGGTTACACCTTTTAAGGAGTGAATGGTTTTTTGAGCGCGGTTAATTTCCTGGATAGGATCGCCCAGGTGCAGCGTAATACCATTATCGGCATACCACGAGTGGGTGGAAAGCGACAGGTCGTCGGCAGATTTACCATTGAAGTATTCGCTGAGGTGCACCCTATCATAAGCATGGCGGGGTTCTTCGCCAAAAACAATTATCTGGAACTGTGATGACCGGGCTAACAATTTTTCGCAAAACTTATAGCCTACCATGCCGTTGCCTGCAACAATAATGATTGGTTTTGACATTGTGATATTTTTTAAATGTTAAAGCAATTTTTCCGAACTAAATACACCAAACTGCGACCTTAAATGCATTTACATCACAATTATAATTCAAATAATCATCAAAAAGAAATAAAAATTGAATTTTTTATTAAATAAATCATACAATTTGTCTTTATTATTCATAATTTAGAGCATTAAATATAATTTAAATCAGTTTTTAAAGTATTTTAATTGCATTTTTGTTATAAAAGCGATTAAAACACAGTAATTGATTGATAAAAAGCTCTTTTTTACCACTAATTTTTGATAAAATGCAAAATAAATCACCAAAACCAGAATTATTTGTGTTGGGAGCGGGTCCGGGCGACCCTGACCTGATAACGGTAAAAGGATATAAAATACTGCAGCAAGCCAACGTAGTATTATATGATAACCTGGCCAATACCGAACTACTGGCCCTTTGCCGCGAAGACTGCGAAAAGGTATATGTAGGAAAACGCCCCTACGGCGATTACACCCCGCAGGAAAACATACACGAACTGATACGCCATTACGCTTTTACCAAAGGCATGGTGGTAAGGCTTAAGGGCGGCGACCCGTTCATCTTCGGGCGCGGTTTCGAGGAGATCATTTATGCGAGGCAGCACGGCATTAAAACACATTTCATCCCGGGTATTACCAGTATGCAGGCATCGGGCTTTGAGGATATCCCCCTCACACACCGCTCGGTAAGCGAAAGCGTGTGGATGATAACCGGCACCAAGAAGGATGGTAAACTATCTGCCGACCTGAAGCTGGCCATGCAAAGCAATGCCACTGTAGTGATATATATGGGCATGAAGAAACTGGCGGAAATAGCTAAAAGCTATGTGGATGCCGGTTTTGGGAACACGCCTGCCGCTATTATCCAGCATGCATCGTTGCCAAACCAGCGCAGCGCTGTTGGCATGGCCCGCAATCTGGAGTGGCTGGCAGAGCAGCATAAATTAACCTACCCGGCCATTATTATAATAGGCGATGTGGTAACCGTTCAAACGCAAGAAATATTATGTTATGAAGATAAGGATAAAGGGCAATTCGCTGCGGTACAGGCTTACTAAAGGCGATGTAAGTAACCTTGCAACCAACGGTTTCATAGAAGAAAGCACCAATTTTGGCACGCAGGTGTTCAGGTACGCGCTACGCCGGGGTATGGTTAATTCACTGTCGGCAACTTTTGAGGATAATACCATAACCATCCACATGCCCGACCAAATGATAGAAGAATGGGCATATACCGACCGCGTTGGCTTTGAAAGCACCAACAACGCTATGTATTTATTAGTAGAAAAAGATTTTGTTTGCCTGGATAACGTAGCCGAGGACCAAAGCGACAACTACCCCAACCCATTATTGTGCTGATATAAATATAGGCCCGATCCTTTTCTACGTATGATATTGTTAGCCCGATAATATCAATTCATAAACCTGATTCTTCACCCTGTCGGCTTCCTCGCCTGCGGCTGTTTGGTTACGCCTACGCTATGAGCAAAATCTTCTTTTTTGGTAAAATACTCCAATGCTAAAATCAATAAGGTTGAAGTGATAAAATTCACCTTTTGCACAATGGGTAATAAACTCCAATTGCTTGTACCCCACAAGTATATACTGTAATAGAAGATCAAAATACAAATCACACAAACTACCTTGAACAGCTGAAGTTTCGTTTTTAAAATAAAAACAGAGATAACAATTAAACACGTCCAAAACACGCTGGTTGATATGATCAGCATAATGTCATGCAAGGATGTCACCGTTAAAAACGTAAAAAGAATATTAGACATACCGCCATACTTCAAAATAACGGCAGCATTTTTTTCTGGTATTTTTTTTGCCATGTTAATAAAAAAGATAGCATAGGTAATTGGCAGGAGGATCATCCCTGCGTATGCCCAAAACCGGGAAGGATTTTCGGCACCGTTTAGCGCTTTGGCTCCAAACAAGTTGCTCATAAAACTTCTTGACCACTCAAAACCAACCGAATACTGATTGAACCTGGAGCCGCCCGGGTAAAGCGAAATCGCTATCATTATTAAGATCAACGAAATTACTATCCCTATTAAAACTGAATATTTTTTGATCATTTGCGTAAAGTATCGGTTGAGAAAACTGCCAGTTAGAGTAACGCGCGTGCCTATTGTTACTAATTGCTTCCCGCATCTGAAATATCATCATCAAAAATATTTTCAAAAAAACTTGCGCAGTTGATTGGCTGCATATATATTTGCAGTCGATCAACTGCATATTATATGAGACGAGACATTTTCCAGGCCATTGCCGACCCTACGCGCAGGGCTATTTTGAGTATGCTGGCGTTAGGCGCCATGACGCCCAATGCCGTTGCAGAGCACTTCGACAGTACCAGACAAACCATATCAAAACACATCCAGATCCTGACCGAGTGCGAAGTGCTGATACAGAAAAAAACGGGCAGAGAAATATATTATCACTTTAACCCACAAAAAATGAAAGAGATTGACGTTTGGCTGCAAGGCTTCCGCAAGATGTGGGAAGACAGCTTTAACCAATTAGATGACTTATTAAACGACTTATAAAAATTAAAAATCATGACAAACAATTTCACGTTCGAAACAGACCTTGCCGCTAAAAAGATCTATGTATCGCGCGAGTTTAACGCGCCTGTTGAAAAAGTATGGAGAGCATGGACAGAGCCGGCCCTGATTGACAAATGGATTGCGCCAAAACCATGGACAGCCGAAACTAAAACATGGGATTTTACTATTGGTGGAACATGGCTATACGCCATGATTGGCACCGACGGCCAAAAACGCTGGGTATATGCCGAGTTTACTGCAATAGAAAACGGCAGTGCCTTTTCAACAACAGGTATGTTTTGTGATAGCGATGGAAATCCCGTTACAGCCGGGCCAAAATCATATAAGGACACTAAATTCATATCGATTGAGGGTAATAGAACAAGGGTTGATTCGGTGATCACCTTTGAAGAAGAATCCACTGTGAAAATGTTTGTGGAAAATGGCTTCAAAGAAGGTACCGCTGCGAGCCTCGGCAATCTGGATGAGTTACTGGCTTCGGAATAGGCGCAATTTTGTACCTGCCCCTATTGTTCTCTCAATCATAATCAAATAAAAACCACTAAAAAAAATTAATACAATGAAAATTAAACTTTTAAGCGTTGCTCTTGGCATTGTTTTGTCGGCAACTGTTTTGAGCGCCAATGCGCAGAAACGCTACACAGAAGGCCTGCTAACCATTAAAACAAGCGGGGGCGGCTATGAAATCGAAGTGAAGGAATACTTCAGGCCTGATTCCACCGCTGCACTGTTTTCTGCCGGCCCGGCAAACCTTAAGCTTTTGGCAGATGCCAACTACAAGTTTTTTGCAGTTGTAGCCAGCGTACCTGCGGCCAATATAAAAAAGGCGGCGATTTATACACCTGCCGAAATTGACCAGGTTTTAAGCAGTTTCCCAACACTTACTTTTGCTACTTCAACCGAAACGAAACAGATATCGGGTTTCAACTGTAAAAAAGTGGTGGCAACAGATACCAAGACTAAAAAAACATACGATATCTGGATAACCAACGACATAGCGCTGCCTTCTTCTGTTATCGACAAATATTACGCAGCTATTGGCGGCGCTCCTATCAAATATATATCGTTCCAAACAGGGCCGGATGGTGTGCTTACGGCTGCTGATTATGTAATAACCGGTGTATCTGATCAAAAGGCCCCCGCCGGTACTTTTGGCATAGCGCCCGATTTTGATAAAATATCAAAAGCCGAGCTCGACGCCATGTCGCGCGGTAAGCAGTAACCTTACTTCATTGCTTTACGTGTGAGAGCTTGCTGAAACGGAATACTAATTTAAAGTTGCTTTACGGAGGTAAGGCAGCTTTTTTGTTGTAAACATAAACGGAAAGTTTACAGTTTACCTGTGGTTGATAAAAACTTCGCCTAAAAATCACACCTTTAGGTTTATTCCGAAAAATTAATGCCCAATGAAAAGTTTAGCAGAATTTCAAGAATCGTTAAATTTAAGCCAGCCAGATGACAGGTTCTCCGCGCAATTAAAAAGCCTTTGGTATGATGGTAAAGGGGATTGGCATCAGGCGCACGCGCAGGTAGATCATCTTACAGATCAGGCATCGGCCTGGGTGCACGCTTATGTGCACCGCAAAGAAGGCGATATTGGCAATGCCGATTACTGGTATAGAAGAGCGGGGCAAACCCGCCCGAAAGTATCTTTGGAAGAAGAATGGGGGCAGTTGGTATTAGAATTTCTTTAGCATTGGCCGGCGTTATAAACCAAATTATTGTGCGGAATGAATGAGCACTGGAGATGGATGAATGGATCAAAACTAATACCGACAACCGCGTTTCGACGGCCAGTTCTATGTGAGATTGCGATCAGGCTCCAACCTATGATAAATGGTCGGGGTTTCAGTGAAACTGATGATCAATCTAACATTATTGTTCACTTAAGAAAAACGGATCTCTTCTGTCCTATTTATTTCGATGTTATATATATGTGTGTAATTTCTTCGGCGGATAATGCTTCTTTAAATACCATCGCCTTACTGATATAGCCATGGTATACCCTTTCTGACGGGAATTCTTCATTCCGGCCAAGGGTCCATTTGTTTTTGTTGGAAAGATCCGCAGGTTCATCTGTTACCGCCGTGCCTTTTAAAACACCATCAATGTAAACATATAAAGTTTTACCGTTACATACGCCGGCAATATGGTGCCATTCATTCCGCCAGTTTGCGGGCAATGGTACCGTACAATCGCCACGCCCCCAGCCGCCGGCAAAAAAAGTGAGTGTTTTACCATCGTTAACTTGTAGCACATGGCTATCCCCCTTGGTAAATATGTCTACCAATCCGCTTTCGCCGCTTGTTGGTTTAACCCAGGCCATCATTGTTATCGTCTTATCCATCACATCCAGCGCGGGGGAATTTGGCACTTCTACATAGGTATTGTTGCCAAATAGTACAGCGGTATCGCTTTCAGGCAATCTACTCATAGCCGGTAAAAGCATCCCGTTGTTGCCAAAGCCCGATTTGTCTTGTATATTCTTAGAAGCTGTGTTTTTACCCGGCAAAATATCAAGCAAGAGCGATTCAGGAGCATCGCTATAAACTTTAAAACGGATTGTTACGCTATCTATCCGCAGTTGTTGGAAACCGGTATCGTGTACCGTAAACTCATGGTTGATTAGCTTTTTTTCACCTGGAAAAAGGGTTATTTTATCCGTAAATAACACTGCTTTGCCTAACATCACCGGGATATTAAAGGTCTGTGTAACACCGCCGATATTTTGAATGATGTAGCTTACCTTTTGTTCAACGTTCACTTTAACCATGGCGAGTGCTGTTAAACTGCTTATCGCGTAAGCATGGCTTGCGGCTACATCAGGCTGTTTAACCTTAACCAAAACAGTTGGAAGCTGATCAACCTGTAAGCTGGCGTTACCGATTGCAAACAACCTTATTTGGATAGAATCTGTGAGTTTCTGCCCAGTCTTTAGTAAACAGTTTTTAAATGCATAAGCCTGCCCGTTAACAGATACGGTTACTTTTTTAGTGCCCATGCTACCAGTGTTCAGCAGCGTAAACTTAACCATTAGCGGCTGGTTAGGCAAAACTGTATTGTTACTTACCTTGTAATTCAATAACTCAAAAAACGGGGCACCCCTGGTTTCTGATAATATCTGTGGTTTTTTGTTAATGGGCCAGTTACTTGCATGGCTGCCCATAGTAAAATTGATATTACCGCCGTTAATCAGCGTAGCGTGTGGTAATACCAATTGCTGCCATGGTTTACCGTTAACTTTTACCATCTGTACATAATCACTGTTGGATGCATTGTCGGCTTTTATAATAAGGTTTTTCCTGTTGGGCAGGTGGAGGATTACCTTATCAAAAATTGGGGCGCCAATGGCATAATATGGCCTGCCCGGGCAAACCGGGTAAATACCCAAGGCACTAAAAACATACCAGCTGGATGTAGAACCGAGGTCATCGTTGCCGGGCAATCCGCCTGGTGTGGCACTAAACCTGTTCAGCATAAATTGCCTGCACCATTTTTGTGTTAAAGCCGGATAACCCGCCTGGTTAAACAAATAGGGTAAATGAAATACGGTTTCGTTATCAAATAAGATAATGTTATTGGTTAAAGCCGAATCTAACCGGGCTGTAAAAGCCTTTGCGCCACCGTTCAGGTTGATCAGGTCCTGGGTGTTTTGGGGAACAAAATAAGAGTAAACCCATTTATCGCCCTCTTTATAACCAGACATGCCCGGTTCTATTTTCCAATGGTTACCATTACGGGGAAGCATAAACAATGCATCTTTATTAAACAAATTGCGGTAATTGTATCCCATTTTTAGTAACCGGGCGTAATCAGATGGCAGGCTCATCGTTTTGCCGGCAAATTGTGCCAGAGCCCAGTCGTCATAAGCGTACTCAACCGTACGGGTTACCGATTCTGACCGGGTAAAAGGAAGATACCCCATCTGATTATATTGCTCCAAATCCGGCTGCATAAAGGGAGGCTCTATAACGCTCTTTTTCATGGCGGTGTAAGCCAACTGCTTATCAAAGCCGTTTATGCCTTTCAAATAGCTGTCAACAATAATGGGGATGGCATGGTTACCCGTCATAGATTCTGTTGGCAGATGCCCCGTTTGCTTATAAATATCCAGCATAGACAAGATAACATCATTTTGTTTATCCGGATAAAGCAAAGTTAAAAGCGGATGCAGCGAACGAAAGGTATCCCAGGGCGAGAAACCACCGTATTGGTTATTACCGCTTTTTTGGTGTACCAATCCGTCTGCACCTTTATAACGGCCATCAACATCATCAATTACCCAGGGGATTAAGAGCGAATGGTATAATGCGGTGTAAAAGCTGGTTTTATGCTGCGTATTTTTATCAGCTACATCCGCAACAGCCAATACTTTCATCCAGTTATTTCGAGTGCGTTGGCGAATCTCATCAAAATTTAAACTGCCAATTTCCCGGTCGATATTTTTTTGTGCACCCTCCAAGCTGATAGAAGATGTACTCATCTTCATTACAATTACTTTAAGGTTTGGTTTAAAGGTGAACAGCCAGCCGCCTTTTACCTGTTTTTTATCTTGATATGCCTCGCTGAAATTGGTAACGGTATTGCGGTTTGATGCCCGCACTACACTTTTGGATGGCGTGCTCATCTCACCGGCATCGCCAATAAAGAGCTGCGGTGCCTGGCCATCTGTAAAAGTAAAACGGAACAATCCTGCCCTTGCGGTAACTGTAGCTTCTGCCGTGGTATGGTTATCATTAAAAGTTACTTTATAATAACCAGGCGTAGCTGTTTCCTCCTGATGTGAAAAATGCCTGCTGCTTTTGCCGGCTTCAAAAAGCCCCTCAACAGCTACCGGCATAACCCAAAACCGCCCTGCAGATCCTTCCGGAAAACCGCTCATGTGCCCAAAGCAGCTAAAATAGTAAATCGCGCTATCGGCATAGTCATACCCTTTTGCCCCGGTAACACGGGTTTCGGGACTTAGCTGCAGCGCGCCGGATGGTGCAACCGCACCGGGATAAGTGCCGCCGTTGTTTCCCCATTTGGTAATTACATTGCTTTTAGTTGTACCTATCAGCGGGTTTACATATTGCAGGTGATTGCCTTGCTGGGCATCAGCATTAAAAAACCACATTAAAGTAGCTGTAATAATAAACAGTACACGTGCAGCAAATAATTTTAGCATGTTTTTTGGATAACGCTGTTATATTTCAACGTAAATTTTCTTCTTATCCATAGCATAGGCTACCAGCCAGCAAAGCAGCATGTAGCAAATGGCAAATACCAGCGTACCCAAAGCACCGGGGAACAAGTGCTGATAAAACACCCGGTTGATCCATTCGTAAAAGCTTACCCCTGGTGCTACCCAAATCAGCTGTAGTGTGGTTAACAACAACTCTGATAAAAGGTAAATGGCCAGTGAGTTTTTACCGAATGTAAGGAAGAAACCGGCACCCCGTTTTATCTTTTCTATCTCAATTACATACACCAACAAGCCCAATATACACAGGTCTATACCGATGGTTAGGAGGGTAAAAGAGCTGGTCCATAATTTTTTTGCTATCGGGAAAAACTGCCCCCAAAATAAAGCTAATACAATAAGCAAGGTCCCGCAAATAAATAGCCTGGCAACTGTTTCGTAGTTTTTACCTTTCCGCTGGATAAATGCCCCCGCCAGGTAGCCGCCTATCACATTTACAATGCCGGTGAGCGTGCTTAGCAGCCCTTCGGGATCAAATGCTATCGGGCCGCCTTTGTCATGGTATAAATGCTCGTTCCCCATGATCAGGATATCCAGCCGCGTGCCTGCATTGCCAAGCATGCTATAGATATTACCCGGTTCACCAAATTGAATTAAAAATACCCAATAGCCTATTAATAGTAAAATGGCTATGATCACCGCCGTTTTTTTGGAACCGTAATGTACAATAAGCGCCCCGAAAAAATAGCAAAGCGCAATCCGCTGCAAAACACCCATGATACGTGTATGGCCTAAAGCATTAAACTCCCAGCCTGCATTAACACGGTGAAAGAATGGAAACCAGTACATGAGGTAACCCAGCAGGAATATAATAACAGTTCGTTTCAGGATCTTGCCGATAAAGGCCGCATCAGTTTCCAGTTTCTTTTTAGAGAAGCTTAAGGCGTTGCCAACGGCAAATAAAAATGAAGGGAATACCAGGTCTGTTGGGGTGAAACCAAACCATGCGGCATGGTCCAGCGGGGCCCAAACCGTAGCACCTGAACCAGGCGCATTTACAATGATCATAAAACAAATGGTAATACCGCGGAACACATCAAGCGCGGTAAATCGTTCTGCAGCTATAGCCATGCTTATATAATGTATTATTTAATTTCTGACGATAATTGATATTCAACCCTGCCTGCAGTCGGCTCGGCAATTACCTGCACAGCTGTTGGTTGTTTGCCGTCCTCATCATAAATCACCAGCTGGTTGCTGCCTTTGTTTAACCAGCACTCGGGTATATACAGCCCGGTAACTGCAATCTTTTCGGGATAGCGGCCCAAGTTGTGCCCGTTCACCCATATCGAGCCATGCCCCATGTTTTTTGGATCAACCCGCCATATAAAAGTTTGCCCCGCAACCAGGTTGGCAATAAACGCCGAGCGATAAAAGCATGGTCCGGTAGCAGTCCGCGATTGGGTACTTAATTTTTGCCAACCGATTGTTTGATTAAGGTTGCCGGGGCCGCCCTGCATTGCCCAACCGGTTACAGTAGCTGCATTGCCAATAGTATTTAAACTAACCGGCTGGTCAATA
This sequence comes from Mucilaginibacter pankratovii, assembly GCF_014773265.1. Classification (GTDB taxonomy): domain Bacteria; phylum Bacteroidota; class Bacteroidia; order Sphingobacteriales; family Sphingobacteriaceae; genus Mucilaginibacter; species Mucilaginibacter pankratovii. The sequence goes on from NZ_JACWMY010000011.1 coordinate 80,148, forward strand.
CCGCCTTCGTTAGAATAGTTCTCTATAAAAAGTGTTATCCTGATAGGTTGCTTTAGCACAGCAGCATCGCTAATGGTTATCTCAAAGGGGATATTCCAGCCTTCGTGGTGTTTAACTTGTTGGCCGTTTACAAATACGGTTGCATTTTCATCAACGCTTTTAAATGACAGTGTTACTTTAGATGCACCTGTTGCAGGCTTTGGTATAAGTGTAGTAAACCAACCAAAACCTTGTTTTAAGTTAAATGCGTCGGCACCCATTTTATACTTTTTAAACGATACCGTATCAAACTGCGGCGGTCCATTTTTAAGTGCATCGCGGTTTGCCGCCTTCTCAAAATACCAATTGTTAATATTGCTGAGGTATGGGCCGCCTTTTTTTAGGTAGACGGTACCGTAAATCCCCTTCCTGTCCACATTGTTTAGTGGGCCTACGTACGCTGCCAGTTTATCGCGGCCGTCATGGGCAGTAAATACAGCCAGCTTATGCCTGCCTTTTTTAAGGTGGAGGGTAATTTCGCCGGCACTCAGTTGCCACATAGCTATTTGCTTACCATCTATGTATGCTTGCGCCCTGCCGCCGCCTTTTACCTGCAAAGTGTACTTGCCAGTTGTTGGGATGTTTAAGGTGGTGCGGTACCAGGCATCAGCCGTGATATCACCATCGGCACCCATTTGTAGCGGGAGTTTGGTTTTAAGCCAGCCTGTTGTGTTTGCGATTTTACCGGCAGCATGTGCCCCCGTTTTGTATTCCCATTTACTTAAGGCCAAACTTGCAGGTTGTTGTATGCCGGAGCTATTGTTTTTATTTAGTAAGATAACTTCCTTAGCGGTATAAAGCCAGGTATCAGCTGCTACTTGCCGGGTTAAGGGTTGTTCTGTTGTTATACTAATGCTTTTATCTTTTATAACTATATCCCCGGTGTAAGCAGCACCACTAATAATATAATTTTGCCCCTTGTTATCTGCTATCCAGGTACGATCTGTCTGGCTGCGGCTCATTACCAAAATGCGAATGGTATGGTCGCCGGTTTTAAAGCTATATTCTGATGGTTTATTACTTACCGGCGCAAGCCCTGTTAAACTTACCTGGTTACCATTAACTTTTAACAGCCATGATTGGGTAACTGCTGTAACATTCCCTTTGGTTAAAAACTGTAATGACAAGGGGCTGCCCGGTTCTGCATCAGCAATCAGGGTAGTGGTTTTATCCTGCTTTACAATAGCGAAGATGCGGGTATACGCCCAATTGAGCATTACATACGGCGTAATATTAAAGTGATGCACCACCGGATAGACCTCACCAGGTGCTAACAACAAGGTGCCGTCCATCCCTTGCAGCTTAGCAGTTAACGCTTTTTTACCTGGGTTATCAATAAAAACAATATCGCCATCCGGGCTTTTGCGTGCAGTTATTTTCAAAGCGGTATCGGTAATTAAATTGCGGTACGTGGTACTATCATTTGTGCTGTTTTCCAGCACATCCTGAAAACTGCGGGCAAACCATGCTGCACGTTTAAAGGCATGATAAATAGGCCGTATATCACCCGCCTGCCCAATTGCCGCGCCATAATCATATGAGGCGGCGTCTTCATCATTATTGGTGTAACCAAAGTTGGTGCCGCCATGTGCCATGTAATAATTGTACCCGTTACCGCCATTGGCGATGATCTTCCAGGTGCGGCGGTCGTATAGTGAATCGTCGCCGGCTTTGGCGCCATATTGTGAATACCAAACACTCCAAAACTCGGTAGAGAACCAGGGATTGGGTCTTTTAGGATCATTAAAATTACCATTTATGGCCGGGTCGCTGGCATGATGCAAACCGCTAAAAAAGTAGGGCACCTGTAAACCCATATCCAGCGCCTTGGTTTGCAGATGTTTAAAATAGGCATCTGGCGTCACGGTTCCCCAGCCGTTGTTATGTTCGTTCTCTAATTGCACCAATATCACCGGGCCGCCTTTATTGATCTGCTTCTTAAACACGATAGGCAAAAGATGATCAAAAAAACGATCTACATACTTTTCAAAAGGTGCGTTATGCTCCCGTACCCGCAGGCCGGGTTTAAATTTTAACCATATCGGGTAACCACCGCTATCCCATTCGGCACAATAATAGGGGCCAACACGTACTATAGCGTATAACCCCAATTTATTTGTTATATCCAGAAAAGCACCCAGGTCACGGTCGCCGGTAAAGTCAAATTTACCTTCCTGCGCTTCGTGAAAATTCCAGATGGTGTAGATCTCTATGCAATTGAAGCCGGCGCGTTTAATGCGCAAAAGCCTGTCATACCATAATCTATGCGGTACACGGGCATATTCCAGCCCTGCCGACACGATAAAGGTGCGTTTACCGTTCACCAGGAAACCCTTACTGTCAAAATCTATAAACGGTTTGGCAGCAGCAGATGCCGCAAATATATGATCATTTATGGCCTGGCTAAAAACGGGCTTGCTATTAATGACCGATAAGACTATTGCAAGAATCAGATACAGACGTTTGCTCATCCTTTATTAATAATTAGCTTGTTGCGCAAGGGTACCATATTTAACAAACATCTTTTTAGATGTTGCTACCTCGTTGCCTGTGGCAACGTCGACGTAAGCATTATTGTGGGTGTTTACCCATTGCCATTCCCAGTTTTTCACCTGCTTGTCAAAGCTTTTGGCATCAAACGACACACCTGATGCTAAGGCTTTATCCATTTGGGTAAAATACATTGCCCAGCGTTGTTTGTAATAGCCTTTAATTAAACCAGACCATTGCCTGTTAGAATATTCACTTAAGCCGCTTTCCTTATCGCCCCATAGGGTAACCAGGTTACGGGCATTCAATTCATACAAATTCTTCTCCCGGGCAGTGATGCCATTGGCACGAGCTTCGTTTATCCACTTGCCCAATAAAAAATCTTTACGGGTAGCCAACAGCGCATCCATATCATCCATCAGCTGTAAAAAATCGGTACTGTATTTTTCAAAGGCAACACGGTCTTTTTTATTAACAGCAGCCGCCATTTGCTGTTGCAGTGGTGTGGCATAATTGGCCAGCACCTGGCGGGTTACATCTACCAGGTCATATTTAAAACCGTCGCTTTCGTTCAGGCTATCCGCAGCCTGTATCAAATGCCCCCAGGCGGTTAACAGTTCTTTAGGGTCATAATTTAGTTTGGTTAAAACGCGGTCTATCGTTTTCTTTAAAGTTGGGCGCGCTATAATGATCGATTCGGGGCCGCCTTCGGTAAGGCCGCCGCTATAAACGGTATTCAGTAAAATATGCCAGGCCTCATTTGCTTGCTGGTTTACGCTGCCATAGCGCCTGTGTGCATAATCTTTTAGCCAGGCATCGGCATCTATCGGTGTATCACGCCAAACGTTTTCCAGCATCAGGGCAAAAAGGGTAGGGTTTTGCTCTATCCCTTCGGGTGTGATACCGATACCGCGCATGTTGTTAGATTCGGGGTCGTGCAGGGCAATGGCCGGGTCCGCGGCTACATGTCGCATACGGCCAAATAAACTGATGTTCCCGCCAAAGTTTTGCAGCATGCTCCAGATCCAGGGTTTGCCGTAATAGGCATCAGTGCGGTTCCAAACCGGGTGGGCATCGCTGTACAGATCAAGCACGATCATCTGCTCGTTAGGTACAGCGTTAAGCAAAGCTTTTATCTGTTGCGGCTGCCAAAATTTATTGTTGTAATGGAACATCCATCCCTGCATTACCCAAACCGCTTGCGGGTCGGCAGCGGCCATGGAGTTAAATACTTTTTTGCTCATCCCATCCAGGTAGGTAGAATCATTAGTGGGCGGCACATTCTCATTAAAGGTATCTGCAGAGTACAGATGGTCGGTGCCAAACTCTTTGGTTTGCGCCTCGATATATTTTTTTCCGATGGTTTCAAACATCGGGTCATCGGGGTCAAGAATATAAACATCCGGGAAACCTGCATCCCAGTTGGTCTTTTTAACTTTAGCCGCAGGGAACTTGTCTTTAAACGATGGCGGCACATGCCCGGTAAAAGATGACAATACCGGTTTCATCCCGAATGAACGCTCGCGCTCCAGTATCTGCTTTTGCAGCGCCTTATGGCTATCCATCCAATGCTGCGGCAGCGGGCCGCCCCAGGCATCAATGTTACCCATCCAAAACCACGAGAAATAAGCCGGGCCGCTAAAAAACTCGTCCAGCTGTTTATTGCTGAATCCCATGCTTTTGTATACATCCTGCCAAACGGCTTCTTCGCCTGTGATAGCCAAAGGCATGTTTATGCCATTCAGGGCCATCCAGTCAATTTCTTTTTGCCAGCGCTCCCAATCCCACCATGACATGGAGTAATTAAACGTGCAATAATTAAGGTAATAGCGGTATTGGTATGGCGTGCTTTTATGGATGATGCCTGTAACCTGTGGCAGGCTTGCCGGTATTTTCACATCCGTATTCCAGCTGATCTCTACCAGGCAATAATTTTTAAGATAGTAATTTAATGCCGACGCAATTGATAGGCCGTTGTTGCCACGTAATACAATTTTACCATTGCGGCCGGCCAGTTCAAATACATCCTTACCGTTTTGCTGCGGAATGCTTTCTATGATAAAAGCATCAGCCTTACCGCCGGGTATCACCCTGTTTATAAATGCTCTTGATGCCTGCTCATCAACCTGTGCGGCGGCTTTTAAGCTTATTGTTATCCCTATAAAAACAAATAACCACTTTCTCATTAATCAGTACTTTGTTAATAACAAAGCCGGTAACCTGTATAAGCTATTGGTAATAGTTTTATAACAGGTTGCCGGCTTATTGTAATTCTATGTTAGAAATTAGGGTTTTGAACCAAAACGCCTTTACTCTTATCTATCTCTACCTGTGGGATAGGGAAGTAATAATTTTTGGGGCGTACAAATGTTATCGTTTTATTTTGGTCTATCGGTGCCTTTGAAACCGACAGGTTATAAATAGCAGCAATATCAATAATTTTGGCTTTGTCCCAACGCATCAGGTCCTGGTGGCGCTGGTCTTCACCGGCCAGTTCAACGCGGCGTTCGTGGATCAATTCCTTCATACCTGCACCAACAACCGGTGGTAAAGCAGTCGAGGCACGGCGTCTGATCTGATTGATGATCGCATCACCCGCACCTGCTCCCTGCGTACGGATCAGCGCCTCGGCAACCAGTAGATAAATGTCTGCCGAGCGCATTAACGGCACAGCAAAGGTATGATCTACACCGCCGCCGGCAGCAGCCGTATTAAACACTGCATACTTTTTAAAGGCAAAGCCGGTTGCCGATAGGTCTGCCGTAAAAGTGGTTAAACCATTACCATCACCTAAATCCACCTGGTCACCAACAGTTAATAAAGTAGCTTGCTTGCGCGGGTCATTGGCCTCAAACTCGTTGGATAAACCTTGCAGTGGCTGGCTGAAGCCATAACCTCCCCAGGCCCTTGGTATGTAATAAATTGTAAAATCGTTTTGCACCACATTTTGTACCGCCTGTATAGAAAACAGCAATTCGGTGCTGCTTTCGTTAGCGCGGGTAAAGTTATCCCGGTAATTGGCCGCCAGTGCGTAGTTGCTGTTGGCAATAACTTTTTGGCCGGTTGCAATAGCCTGCGGCAATTTTTCCCAGTACATATACAGCTTGGTAAGCAAGCCCAAAGCGGTGCCCTTGCTTACACGGCCACGATCTGCACTGCCATAGCTTTCCGGTAAAAGGTCTACCGCTTTTAACAGGTCTGCTTCTATTTGCTTACGTACTTCTTCGATAGATGATTTTGGAACGTTAAAGTTTTGCTTGCTGTAATCCTCATCTGTAATGATGGGCACATCGCCATGGATAACCATTAAACGCCAGTAACCAAAAGCGCGTAAAAAATAAGCTTCGCCCATGCTGCGGTTTTTAACAGCCTCAGATATTGCGGTGATTTTTGGGATATTAATGATACAGTTGGTAGAACGGTTGATCTCTTCATAACGCCATTTCCATGGATAACGGATAGCCGCGTTTGATGCATCATAGGTTAAGTTTTCAATCCCCTCATCTTCACCGTGGTCGCCAGAGCGCCAGTAGTCATCAGATGGGGTATCAAACGTAGTTTCGGCATGGCCTATATAATCTTCTTCTTCTAATAAGCTGTAGATACCCGATACTGCGTTAACAGCATCTTTTTCATTTCTGAAATAGTTATCTGAGGTGTAAACACCCTGTTGCTCCAGATCAAGTGCTTTTTTACATGCGCTGTTAAATAACGCAAGGGCAATGATTGTATATATGATTTTTTTCGATCTCATGATTTTATAATTTAACTGTTAAACCGAATGTGATTGTCCTTACAGCAGGATATTGCGCTACATCAACTCCACGCTGTACGTTACCGTTTGTATAACCCAGCTCTGGTGTATAACCTTTGTAATTAGTGATCATAAACACATTCTGGCTGGATGCATAAAGCCTTACGCTGTTTAGCGAAGCTTTTTTGCTCCACGCTAAGGGAAGCGTGTAACCAAGTGTTACGTTTTTAAGGCTGAAATAATTACCGCTTTCCACAAATAAATCTGACGTGCGGTAGTTATCGTTAGAGCGGTCTAAAGACATCCGCGGAATGGTATTACTTGTACCCTGGCCCGTCCATCTGTTTAAAGTTTCGGCATACATATTAAATGGATAGGTTGGGTCGATGCCCTGCATCCTATCGGCATTGTATAAACTTACACCAAATACGCCGGTGAAATTCGCAGCCAGGTCAAAACCTTTGTAAGATACGCTACCCTGTAAACCTACAACCGCATTAGGGTTTGGGTTGCCCAGGATGGCGCGGTCGTTCCCATCGATCAAGCCGTCGCCGTTCAGGTCGAGAAAGCGCACATCGCCGGGTTTGATGTTCCCTTTACGGGAATCATTTGTTAGAGCAGGATCGCTATCAATTTCTGCCTGGGTTTGGTATAAACCGTTGGTTTTCCAGCCGTAAAAAGATGCTATCGGCTGCCCCTGATAAGTGCGGGAGATTTCCTGGCTTGACCTGCCGTAAACCGTTGAGCCTACAAACGTGCCTTCGCCATTAAGCCTGGTTACCTTGTTTTTAATAAATGATGCATTTGCACCTACCGAATACCGCACTTTATCGCCGCCCTGGTAATTCAGTTCTACCTCAACGCCTTTGTTATTCATGGCACCGATATTTTGCGTAGGGATAGTAACCGAACCTGCTGAGCCAACTACAGGCGGGGCTATCAGCATGTCTTTTGTGTTTTTATTAAACCAGGTTATGGTTGTGTTTAACTTGTTATTTAAAAAACCTGCCTCTAAGCTGATGTTGGTCATTGCCGTTCTTTCCCAGGCAATATCCGGATTGGCAATTGTGGTAACTGCTGCACCACTTACGCCTGTGCCACCAAATGCATAGCCACCATTCTGGTAGGTAGAACCGGTTTTAATTAAGCTTAAATATTGGTAAGGCGGAACGCTTTGGTTGCCCAATTCACCATAACCGCCTGTTAATTTAAGGTTGCTTATCCAGGTGATATCTTTGATGAATTGTTCGTTGGACAATCTCCACCCTAACGAAAACGCCGGGAAGTAACCCCATTGATTCCCTTTTGCAAACCTGGACGAGCCATCTGCACGGAAGGTTACTGTTGCCAGGAAGCGGCTGTCGAAATCATAAAATAACCTGGCAAAACCTGATTGTAAAGCAGAAGGCTGAGGCTGTATACTGGAGTTGAACTGCGCATTACCTGTGCCCAGTACTCTTTGTGCCGGATCAGTATCATCATAACCTATGCGGCTTGCACTAAAGCCGTAATCTTTAAAATTCTGGTAAGAATACCCCCCTGTGAAAGTTATATGGCTTTTGCCAAATACTTTATCATAGGTAAGAAAAGCTTCCAGCAGTTGCGATGAGATCTCTTCTTCTGTTTGTGTTAATACAGACGCCGGGTTTTGCCTTACCTGGTTTGCATCGGCGATATTGAAATTATACCCCCGATTTAAGGTGCCATCAAACGCATAGTTAACACGTAATTTTAATTCCTTAACAAAGCTTACCTCGGCGAAGGCATTAGCCAAAGCGCGGTACTTTTTATTGTATCTGTCTGCCTGCTGTATGGTAGAGTAAGGGCTGTTAATATCGCCTAATTCAGAGTTAGCTTTAGCAGTTCCGTAGGTGCCGTCGTCATTTATCAGCGGTATAGCCGGGTTAAAACGCAGGGCCGAAAAGATTAAGCCTGTTTGTGAGTTATTGTTATCAAAGCCATTTGTTTCTGCATAAGACAACTGAATATTTTCGCCCAGTTTAAACCAGGGTTTAATTTTATGCTCGGAATTGATGCGCGTACTTACCCGTTTAAATTCCGATTTATCAATAGTACCTTTCTCGTTATAAATAGAGGTAGAGAGATAGTAATTAGAAACCTCGTTGCCGCCCTGTATGCTTACATCGCCATTAGTAACATGGCCCGTACCCAAAATGGCGTGCTGCCAGTCGGTACGTTGCGTGGCGTAATAATTGTTATTCCATAAATCATTAATAGCAACACCATCGTTTGTATAACGTTCCCGTTTTAAGGTGTATAGGTCGGGTGCGGTTAGCAGGGGGAGGTATTTGGTGGTATTAGAGAAACCGTTGTAAAAATTAACCGTAGTGTTTAGTTTTTGGTTGTAGCTGCCTTTTTTAGTAGTTACCAATACCACACCGTTTGCGGCACGGGTACCATAAATAGCCGCGGATGATGCATCCTTTAATATATCTACTGAAGCAATATCATTCGGGTTAACATCGTTCAGTGCATCGGGGTTGCTGGTTGGCACGCCATCAATAACAATTAGCGGGTTGGCATCATTTAAGGTACCGGTACCACGGATACGTATGCTTGGCGCAGCACCCGGCGAACCATCATTACGTACAATATTTACACCGCTTGCCCGGCCTTCTAACGCCTGTGCGGCCGAGCTTACCGGCAGGTTCTGAAAATCGCTGCCTTTAACACTGGCAACAGAACCGGTAATATCAATTTTTTTACTGGTACCATAACCTACTACCACAACTTCTTTAAGTGAGGATGGTAGTTCTTCCATAGTGATGGTTATAGGCTCGCTGCCGGTTATTGTAACCAGTTTTTTTACATAGCCTATATAAGTTAGTTCCAGTACGCCATTATCGGGTGCGTTCAGGGTAAAGTTACCGTTAACATCGGTGGTGATACCAATGGTAGTTCCCTGAATCTTAACGCTTACGCCAATCAGCGGCTGGCCGGCCTTATCTACCACTTTCCCTTTAACAATGATCTGACTATTGGCTTCATCCTGCGAGGTGATAATCACTACATTGTTTTCGGCCAGTTTGTATGAAAGCTTGTTATCCATCAGTACAGCCAGTATCTGGCTTATTGTGGCTTCTTTTACATTCAGATCAACCTTGCCCAGTTTTTTTACTGATGCGTAGTTGTAGAAAAAGCGATAATCGCTTTGTTTTTGGATTTTGGTAAGAATATTGCTTACATCGGTCTGCTTAATGGTAAGCGAAAATTTTTGCTGCGAATACACCTTTGCAGATACCTGCATGCATGTAACCAGAATAAGAAAAAATACCGCTTTCATTAGCAAAATTACTTTAAGGCATACAGGAACACCGTGACATGAAAATGCCCTTCTTGTTTTTTTCATTACATTTGTTTTGAAAATTAATGGATAGAGTAAGTGCTCTTAAACTCCTTACTCTTAATAATAAATCCCAGAATTTTTGAGGGGAAGAGCGCCAACTCTTCCCTTGCTTGTTCTATATGGATCGATCAGGAATCTGGTAAGTAATTGTTTTTCTGCATACGTTTAGTTTAATTTAAATAGTGTATAGTGTTTATTTGTTTAACCGGCTTATATAAACCGTATTATCGGCTACCTTTGATTGAAAAGAGGTGATCTGTTTTAGAATGAACAATGCACTCTCCAGGTTCTCGTCCTGAAGTACACCACTTAGCTGTTCTTTTTTAAGCGCTTCATCCTCAAATACAAATCGTACTTTGTATTTGCGTTCCATACTTACAGCAACATCTTCAAATTCCGTGTTGGTGAAAACCAATTTATTTTCCAGCCAGGCGTTTTCCTGGTATTCATCATTATCTACTACCGGCAGTACCGATAGCTCGTACTTTAACTTAGCCACCTCTTTATGCGCGTTAGGTATATGGTTTGCGGGTGCGGCATCGTTTAGTACGGTAAGTTTTTCGCGCGGGGCTAAAACTATTTTCCTGTCGGGGTCGCCCGTTAGTTCAATTTGTACTTTGCCTTTAAACAGCGTTGCTTCGGCTTTTTTATCATGTTTATAAGCTCTCACATTAAACACTGTTCCTAATACCTTTACAGTAAGGCCTGCTGTATGTACTAAAAAAGGCTTTTGGGCATCTTTAGTTACCTCAAAAAAGCCTTCCCCATCAAGCGTAACTTCGCGGCGGGTGCCGGTAAAAGTTGCGGGATACCCGAAATGGCTGCCGGCATTCAACCTTACCTTAGAGCCGTCGGGAAGCGTAAGTTTGACCATTTGTCCGTAAGGCACATCTATTTTTAGATTAACAGCTGCCAATAACGTGTTACCTTTATTTACTGTACGGCTATAAAATGTTATACTTAAAACACCTATTACCAATATAGCCGCTGCCCCTGCAACCCATTTAAGGTATCTGCGAATAGGTATAATCTTTTTGTCGTTGTGCTGTGGGGTATTTTCGGTGTTTTTGATATTTACCCACAGTGCATCAAGTTTTGTGTTAATATCTTCATCCTGTAAGTTTGCATCAGACGGGGATGAACCGGTTTTAAGCGCATAGGTAACATCATGCATTTTTTTTAAATGCGGATGCTCTTCTAAAAAACATTCCAGTTCTTTTAGTTCTTCTGCACTGGCAGACTTGTCCAGGCATTTAGCCATCAACTCAATAAACCTTGATTTTCCCATGGTTGGTCATTCTATCTGTAAGGACACACAACCGTTGGGTTTTTCCTAAAAGATTTATAAATAAATTTTAATAGCTGCCGGGCGGTGCTATTTTATGGTGCTCTCCAGCTTTTTGAGGGCTATCGCTAATTGGGCAAAAACGGTTTTAGGCGATAGCTCAAGTATCTGTGCAACTTCGTTGCAGGAGAGGCCATCCTCTTTTACCATCTTAAATATCAACTTGCATTTTGTGGGTAAACCATCTACCGCACGCAGTATGTTGCTGTGAAGTTGCTTGGATATGAGCAATTGAGAAGGATCAGGAGTAAGCTGAAAATAATAGGCATCGCTTACATATTCTTCATTCAGTTTTCTTGAATTTTGGCTGCGGATATTATTTAGGCATGCATTTTTAATCGCCACATATAAATAAACTTGTACATTTTTAATCACGGGCAATTTATGGCGCCCTATCCAAATCTTCAGGAAAACATCCTGCAAAATTTCTTCGGCGGGCTCTTTCTCGCCTAAAAATGAGTATGCATACTGATACAATTTAAGATATTGCTCCCGGTATAATTCATTTAAGGCCGATTCATCGCCGTTATGTTGTATCCGATGTAATAACTCCGCTATTCCCAATTGATTCTATTTTGAACTACATTTAAACAGTATTAAAATACATTAAGCACACCTAAACTACAAATGCTGCAAAAAATCACGCATTGTTATTTTATACTTAAACAAGGTTGTTCAAAGTGTTTAAGCAAATTGCATTTAAAATCTGGAACATTTTAATATATAAGCGTTACAAATTATTGCTTGCCTCTTTCCATTGGCAATCACGCTCAAAATTTCGTCTAACGAAAATCATAAAATGAAAAATCGGCAAGAATACGGACAGGAGTTTAAAAACGCTTACGAGGCTGTTTAATCAATTTGATACACATCATTTCAAATGAACAGATTCAATAGCTTTTATTTTGAGCCCGAACCAACAGAAAGCACAATTATTCATAATAACTAATTGATAATGAACCTATTGCATAAATTAGTGCTTTATGGGTAAAGGTTACACAGTCTCCGTAACCTTATTGGGCACGAACCAAAAAGTGCCTCTATTTGATTTAAACGCACATTTAAAAATGGGTAAAAATTAAAATAGGCCTTAGCGGGCATGCTAAGGCCTATTGCTCCTGAGGCTGGGCTCGAACCAGCGACCCTCTGATTAACAGTCAGATGCTCTAACCGGCTGAGCTACTCAGGAATCTTCCTTTTTTAATACCATTGAACTCGTCAGCAGTATTTTCCGGTTTGGAGTGTGCAAAAGTATGATTATTGAGGTAATTTCACAATATTTGCGCAAAAAAAATTTAAAATATTTTCGCATGAGCTTGTTAGTTATTGGTACTGTGGCGTTTGACGCAATTGAAACCCCCTTTGGAAAGACAGATAAAATAGTTGGCGGCGCCGCAACCTACGCAGGATTGGCCGCTTCCTACTTTTATAACAAGGTAAATATCGTTGCCGTGGTAGGCGACGACTTCCCCGCCGAAGAAATTGCCGACTTTAACGCTCATAACATCAATACCGATGGACTGCAAATTAAGGTGGGTGAAAAATCGTTCTTTTGGAGCGGTAAGTATCATAACGACATGAACAGCCGCGATACGCTGGTTACCGACCTGAACGTACTGGCCGACTTTGACCCGATAATCCCTGAAAGCTACCAGGACTGCGAATACCTGATGCTTGGCAATCTGAGTCCGCAAGTGCAGCAAACGGTTATTAAACGCCTTAAAAACCGCCCTAAGCTCATCGTGATGGATACCATGAACTTCTGGATGGACATTGCACTGGACGATTTGCTGGAAACCATTAAAATGGTGGATGTACTAACTATTAATGATGCCGAGGCCCGCCAGCTATCGGGCGAGTATTCTTTGGTGAAGGCTGCCAACAAAATATTGGCCATGGGCCCCAAATACCTCATCATTAAAAAAGGAGAGCATGGCGCATTGTTATTCCACGAGGAGCATATCTTCTCGGCTCCTGCCCTGCCTTTGGCCGAGGTTTTTGATCCAACCGGCGCGGGTGATACCTTCGCAGGCGGCTTTATTGGCTATATGGCCAAAGTTGGCACTGTGAATTTTAACAATATGAAAAACGCCATCATCTTTGGATCGGCATTGGCTTCTTTCTGCGTAGAGAAATTCGGTACAGAAAAAATTAAGAACCTGACCGAAGAAGAAGTAGCTGCGCGTGTACAACAATTTGTACGCCTGTCATCTTTTGAAATTTAATTAATTTGATTTATAACTCAACGGCGCAATGAAGTCAATCTCATTGCGCCGTTGCTATTTTAAGCCGGTCTTTTCAGCGTTTGTCTAATGAACTATTAAGCCATCAACTATGAACTACTTCAATACTCCAACCACTTCTTTACTTTTATCCCGATGGTATCTCCTGGGGCAAAGCGCCCGTTCTCGCCATTTACTACGCGGATGATCACATCATTATATTCCAATAATAAATCCTCGTAGAAACCCTTAAAAAGCACTTCCCGCACCGTCCATTGTATGGCCTCGGGTGATGTACTAAGCCTTATCCATTCCGGGTATACTACGGTGTTCGGCTTTTCGGTAGCTATCCCGCATAATTTTGCTTCATCCGGTGCAAGCACATTGCAGTTGCTCAGTAACTCGGCGGTATAAAGGTTTTGGGGATTTTGGTAAAGCTCCTTAGGGTGGCCGGCTTCCAATATCTCACCGTTTTCTATCACCACCAGTTCGTCGGCCATGGAGAGCACCTCGGCAGGGTCGTGCGATACCATTACCACAGTGATACCGCTTTCGCGCACTATCTGGCGGATATCGTGCTGCAGGCCTTCTCTGAACGAGGTATCTACCTGGTTAAAGGGTTCATCTAAAAACAAAACCTGCGGGCGGGTGATGATGGCACGGGCAATGGCTACACGCTGTTTTTCGCCGCCACTGAGGTCGGCAACGCGTTTGTAGGCCATTTGCATCATGTTAAGCTGGGTGAGCACTGCTTCCGTTTTCTCTTCCTTAAGTTTTACGTTGGTGCTGGGCAGCATGGCGGCCACATTGTCCCAAACGCGGGCGAAGAGATTAAGGTCGTCCGTATGCTGGGTAACCATTTTCATTTCGTCGTGCCCGGGGATCAGCTTTTCTTCGGGCCCCCAAATACGCTCGCCTTTAAAATAAACGGTGCCCTGGTTGGGGGACAGCAGGCCATAAAGCAGGCGCAATAAGGTACTTTTACCGCTGCCGCTTTCGCCAATAATGGCGGTAATTTTACCGGGCTTTATATCGATACTGATATTTTTAACGCCCGATGCCGTTACACCCGGATATATTTTACTTACCGAAACCGCCTGCAAAAAAGGTACATCTGCCATCGCGACTAATATACACACGATTTTAACACGATTGCAGGATTGAGCGATGGATAGGATTAAAATACTAAGCGTTTAAGAGATTTTAAGATCCGCGCCGTTTAATTACAAGCCCCAGCCGGTGTTTTGCGAAACAGGTGTCCCACATTTAAATGCGGGACACCTGAATTTCGTATATTTTTGATTATCAGATACTTAAGCAAAATCAGTGAAACACTTTGGGACACCCCTGAACGTTAAATAATTACTATAAATTGCTCGATATCAGATAATTAACCAAAATACAAACTCAACTTAAAAAACAAGGTGAAAGACCTTGTTTGGAACACCTGCCAGCTATATCGTCCTGACAAAAGTTTACATTTAGATCAAAATCGTGTTAATCTTTAAATCCTTAAATCGCGTGCAATCGTGTTTACCAGCCTATGCTCATCCCAAAAGAGAAGTTCCTTAAACCTTTTTGTGCGGGGCTGTCGTCAAACATGTCGTTTACGTAATAGCGGGCAAATACGCCTATGGCACCGTAGCCTACACGCACAAACGGGCCGTAACGGAACTTGGTGAAATGGTAATCTCCGCTGCGTTTTTGATCGCCATTCACGTCGCTTTCCTGTAAAAGGCTGCTGCTTAATAACAGCCCCATATCTACCCCGGTAACAAAATGGAATCTGCGGCCATCGGCATCATCGTGCGTGCGGAAATCAAGGGCAATGGGCACCCGCAGGTAGCTTGCCGAGAGGCGATTTTTACTGTACTTGATATCATCGGGTACAAAGGTAAGCACGTCCTGGTCTCGCAGGATGGTGCCACGTTCGCGCAGGCGCAGGTTTAGCCAGTCGAAACCGCCTGAAGTGTAGATCCTGAACGCACTACTAAAACGGTAGCTTATCTGCAGCACATCAAAGCCAATGCTGCTGCTCCTCCACGACCGGTAATTTAAAAACTGGTTCTGCGGCGACAGTTTAAAGCTGCCGTTATCGTTCAGCGTAGTTAAACCGATATCGAACCGCGTAAACGTAAGCCCCAGGGAAAAGCCGGGCTCCTTTGAAGCCGTGTAAGTGGTATCGTAATCGTTGTTATTGATGTTTACTTCTGCTACATCCTTACCAAAGCCAAATTTGTATTTATGCTTTTTCTTGCTTTTGATAATAATGATGGTATCCGCGTCGGCACCTTCAGTATGCCGCGTTTTTATGGTGTCGGTTTGCGCAAACAGTGTTGCGGCAAAAAAACATATGATTAGAGTGAATATAGTTGGTTTCATGGTTATTTATTGGTTGCTATAACTTCTTCTTTTTTAACTTTTATGATGCCGAGATTAATGCCGGTGATCAGCGATTCGTCATCATCTTTACTGCTGAATTCTATCAGCTTGTCTTTGCGTTTGTCTACTTTGCTTACTACTACGTTTATCAGGTCGCCAAAGCTGCGGATGCGGCGTTTTTTTGGCTGCGCGGCAGCAATGGTTTTGGCAGGTACCTGTTCGGCCAAAGTGGCAACCGGGCTCACTTTTACCTCATCATTAATTTGCAGTGCAGCAATCGCAGGGGCGGCCATACCCGGCTTAACTGCTGCCAGGATAGCATCGTTTTGTGGCGCGGTGGTTGGCGTACCCTGTGCAATTTGCTGCGGGGTATTATTTGCTTCTTCAACCTTTACAGCGGGCAGGCTGCCGGTTTGTTTTTTGAAGCTTTGCTTGGTGCGATGCACTTTAGGTGCTACTGCTACAGCCGCAATTTGTACCGATCGCGGTTCGGTATCAGCATTCTTAATTTGTGCCGGTGCAACATTTATTTCAGGATTATCCACATGTTTCACAACAACCGCTACTGCCGGCTTAACGTTGTCCTGTTTCAGTTTCGGAATAAAAAACACGCCTGCGGTTACCAATACCAATACACTGGCAGCTATACTGATGAACGGCAACGCCGAACGGTTTTTTCTATCGATAACTACTTCTGCAGCTATATTATCCCATAAGCCATTGGAGGGCTCCACCTCAAGATCTTCCATCTTCGAGCGGAATAATTCATCAAATTCTTTATCCTGCATATTCATAGCTTTTTTTTTCGGCCTTTAATATTTGTTCTTTTAAAATAGCTCTCGCCCGGGATAGCTGCGATTTGGAGGCACCCTCGCTAATGCCAACAATCTCTGCAATCTCCTTGTGCGAATAGCCATCGATGGCGTAAAGGTTAAACACCATCCGGTAACCCGGCGAAAGGGTTTTTATCAGTACTAAAAGGTCCTTCGCCTCCAGGCTTGATGCCGCCGCCGCGTTTACCGATGGCTCTTGCCCGGCCTCGTCGATATCTACAACCTGCATCATGCGGTGATGTTTGCGGTAATACTCTATAGAACTGTGCACCATTATCCGCCTTACCCATCCTTCAAAAGAACCTTCGCCCCTGTAATCTTCTATCTTCTGAAACACCCTGATAAAGCCATTCTGCAGCATGTCTTCGGCCTCCATACGGTCGGCAGCATAACGCAGGCATACGCCCATCATTTTTGCAGCCAGCAGCTTGTAAAGCGTTTCCTGCGCTTTACGCTGCCCCGTTTTACACCGGTGTACCAGTTCGTCAATAGTAAGCTTAGGTTCCAAACGCATCATTTAAAGGTAAGATGGGCAACTGAATGAAATGGTTGCATGGCAAGTAAAATAATTTTAACTAAATTTCCACTCTGTATCTCCCCCGATATAAAGTACGCTTAAATCTTATCTACTATGAAAATAATTCGCTTAGTTCTGTTGTTAATTATTTTGCCATGGATGCAGTTGGCGGCACAGGTGGCGCAACCGGGGAATTACACACTGCTTAAACCCGACCGGGTTTTCGACGGGCAGGAAATGCACACCGGATGGTGGGTGCTGGTAAAGGGCCGGAGAATAGCCAGCGTTGGCGAGGCTTCTACCATGAAAGTGCCGGCCGGTGCAAAGATCATCGAGCTAAAAGGCTCCACGCTAATGCCCGGGCTGATAGAAGGGCACTCGCACCTGTTTCTGCACCCTTACAACGAAACCAGCTGGGACAACCAGGTACTCACCGAAAGCCGCGCAGAACGCACCGCACGCGCAGTACAACATGCAAATGCAACTTTATTGGCAGGCTTTACCACCGTGCGCGATCTGGGCACAGAAGGCTCCGCATACGATGATGTAGGTTTAAAGACAGCCATTAACAAAGGAATCATCCCCGGCCCCAGGATGCTGGTGGCCACCCGGGCCATTGTAGCCACCGGGAGCTACGGACCAAAAAGTGATGTTACGGACCTGAAGCTGGTAAAAGGTGCCGAGGAAGCGGATGGTATTGACGGGATAAGCCATGTGGTACGCTCACAAATTGGTTATGGTGCCGACATAGTAAAAATATACGCCGATTACCGCTGGGGAGTTGACGACACTACCACGCCAACCTTTACTTTGGATGAACTGAAAACAGCGGTGCAGGTAGCAAATAGCAGCGGCAGGCAGGTTGTAATGCATTCCAGCACAGAAGAGGGTATGCGCAGGGCCATATTAGCCGGGGCCAGCACAATTGAGCATGGCGACGGCGGCACGCCGGAGCTTTTTAAGCAGATGAAGGAGAAAGGCATTGCGCTGTGTGCCACGCTTGCGGCAACAGAAGCCTACAATACTTATGCCGGCTGGAAAAAAGGCATAGACCCGGACCCGGAAAGCGTAAGAACAAAAAAACAGATCTTTAGCGAAGCCCTCAAGGCCGGCGTTACGATTTGTATGGGCGGCGATGTGGGTGTTTATGCCCATGGCGACAACGCCCGCGAGATGCTGCTGATGGTAGAATACGGCATGAAACCGATAGATGTTTTGCGCTCCGCAACGGCTGTTAACGCCAAGGTTTTTGAATTGAAGGGCCTCGGTAATATCAAACCAATTTATTTAGCCGATATTGTGGCCGTAAATGGCGACCCATCTGTTGATATTAAAGCTGTAAAACAAGTAACTTTGGTGATGAAAGATGGCGTCATCTATCTGCCTAAATAAAGCCAACCAATATAAACCCTATATGAATTTCTTCGTACGCTCCTTTTCGCGAATTGCAATTATTGTCGTGCTGACATTAAACGTATTTACCGCTTCCGCGCAATCCACCGTTATCCCTATCGAAACAAAAAACAACGCCATTGTACTGCGCGTGGGCGATGACAAAAGGCTGAGCATGGTGTATTTTGGCGGCAAACTGGCCGACAAAACCGAATATGCCGCGGTACCCAAAGTAACCAAACTGGATAGATACGATAACGTTTACAATTCGGCCTACACCACATCGGGCACGCATAACCTGCTGGAGCCGGCCATAGAGGTTACCCATGCCGATGGCAATAAATCATTGGAGCTGCAATATGTGGACCATACCACCACCAAAATAAGTGATGATGTATCGCTGCTGAGCATCCGCCTGAAAGATTCGCTTTACAATTTTGAGGTAACGCTGAACTATCAAACTTACTACAACGAAAACGTAACCGAGCAGTGGAGCGTGATCACCCATAGTGAGAAAAAGGATGTGGTGCTGAATAAATACGCTTCGGCCAATTTGTATATCCAGGCCGATAGTTACTGGCTGAACCATTACTATGGTGAATGGGCACAGGAAATGCGCCCCGAAGAAGAGCAGCTAAACCATGGCATTAAAACGCTGGATAGTAAATTAGGTTCGCGCGCAGATATTTTTCAGCCGCCGGTGTTTATGGTATCGCTTAACAAACCTGCCGGGGAAGACGAAGGACTTGTACTTTACGGTAACCTGGAGTGGAGCGGTAACTTCCGCATAGACCTGGAAGTTGACCCAACCAACAACCTGCGCCTGATAGCCGGCATGAATAACTATGCCGCCAATTACACCCTGAAAGCAGGCGTAGCTTTTGAAACCCCGAAATTTGTTTACACCCTGAGCGATAAAGGCAAAGGCGAAGCCAGCCGTAACCTGCAAAGCTGGGCGCGTAAATATAAAGTGGCGGATGGCATGGGCAGCCGCTTAACGTTGCTGAACAACTGGGAATCTACCTATTTCGATTTTAATAATGATAAGCTTTCGGCTTTGCTGAAAGATACCAAGGACCTGGGCGTTGACCTGTTTTTGCTGGATGATGGCTGGTTTGGCAATAAATACCCGCGCAACGGCGACCATGCCGGACTTGGCGATTGGGAGGTGAACAAAGCAAAACTGCCAAACGGCATCCCGTTTTTGGTTAAGGTAGCCAAAGAGAACGGCGTGAAATTCGGTATTTGGGTAGAGCCCGAAATGGTGAACCCCAAAAGCGAGCTGTACGAAAAGCACCCCGACTGGGTAGTAAAACAGCCTAACCGCCCCGAGTTTTATATGCGTAACCAACTGGTGCTCGATCTGAGTAACCCAGCCGTACAAAACTTTGTGTTTGGCGTAGTAGATAAGCTTTTTGTAGAGAACCCCGAGCTGGCCTATATTAAATGGGATTGCAACGCGCTGATTTATAACGCGTACTCGCCATACCAAAAAAACCAGGGCAACTTTTATACCGAATACGTACGCGGTTTATACAGCGTGCTGGACAGGTTGCGTGCCAAATACCCTAAAGTGCCCATGATGCTTTGCAGCGGCGGCGGTGGCCGGGTTGATTATGGCGCGCTGAAATACTTCACCGAGTTTTGGCCAAGCGATAATACCGACCCTATTGAACGCGTGTTTATCCAATGGGATTACTCCTACTTTTACCCGGCCATTACAAGCAGCAACCACGTTACCGACTGGGGCAAGCAGCCCATCAAATTCCGCACAGATGTAGCCATGATGGGTAAACTGGGTTTTGATATTGTGGTAAGCAAGCTTAAGCCCGAAGAACTGGCCTATTGCCAGGGGGCCTTAAAAACCTATAAAGAATTCAGCGAAGCCATCTGGCACGGTGATCAATACCGCCTGCAGGATCCGAGGGCAAATGATGTAGCATCTATTATGTATGTAGATGCCGCTAAAAACAGCGCCATCATGTTCAACTACCTCGTAAATAACCGCTACCAGGCCGGCAGCCATTTACCTATCAAGATGAAGGGTTTACAACCAGATAAAATGTACGAAGTAAGCGAAGTGAATATGATGCCCGGCCAAAACTCCGGCATCGGCACAGCAACCTACTCCGGCAAATTTTTAATGACGGTTGGTTTGAACCCGGATGTTCGGAATGGCAGGAATAGTGTTTTGATAGCGGTGAGGGGGAAATAAAAGCTGCTTCTAATCATCAATATTTAACCACGCGTCATTGCGAGGCACGAAGCAATCTCTACGTA
This sequence comes from Mucilaginibacter pankratovii, assembly GCF_014773265.1. GTDB lineage: Bacteria > Bacteroidota > Bacteroidia > Sphingobacteriales > Sphingobacteriaceae > Mucilaginibacter > Mucilaginibacter pankratovii. Next base: position 100,769 of record NZ_JACWMY010000011.1, read on the forward strand.
GGACAAGCCGACTTGCAAGTGGCTCTGCTTATCGGGAGATTACTTCGTGCCTCGCAATGACGTTGTTTTTTAAAGCATCTAACTACTTCTTCTCCCTAAAGTACTTGTAGATCTTCACAGCGACATAGTAGTAGGCAATTCCTTTAAAAGATTCCATGATAACAAACAAATATCAAGTTACGAATAAAGGTTTTGGAACCGCAATAGTGTTTGCCATTGTGATAATCTTCTGCTTAATTTATGGCGAGCCACCAATTGGCTTTTCAATAATGGTTGGGATTAGTGCTGCAATCGCTTTAACAGTACATTTACGCTGGGAATATACTTACAGTGTAGAAATAAACACAGCCGACAAGCTTATAATAGTTGTAAGCAAAAGCAGAACAAATAGGGTGAGGGACGAAATACCGCTGGATGAAGTATATTTCACTTATAAAAAGCGACATGACTATTACGGTAGCGGCTTTGAAATGATTGGAAGGCAACAACAAGCGCGAAGTATTCTGCAGACGGAATGCAAGCAGAAAACGTTAGCTTTTTTAGTACCCGGCCAGGAGGGTTGGAGCGAAAATATGATCATGAACCTCGCTAAAGATCTCGCGACGGCGGGTGTTAAACAAGTGGTTGAAAAACACAATGAAGCCGAGATCCCAATAACTACTTCTTCTCCCTAAAATACTTATAGATCTTCACCGCCGACATGATGATGAGGCTGAAAAGGATAATGCCGATTACTCCGAAGATCCAGTTCACGGCGCTTTTTAGCACCACTAAAAACACAATGGCGAAGAGTAATATAGTAGCCAGCTCGTTCCAAAGGCGCAGTTGAATGGAGGTCCATTTGTAGATACCTTTGGCCATCTGCTTCATTATTTTTTGGCAGGTGAAGTGGTAGGCTATCAAACCCACAACAAAGGTGAGTTTTACGTGCAGCCAGGGCATCGTCCACAAGCCAGGGTTGAGGTGCAGCATGGTTGCGCCGGCAGCTATGACAGAGTACATGCTTGGCGTTGCGATGATCCACCAAAGCTTCTTTTCGATGATCTCGAACTGATCGGAAAGGATAGTACGCGCAGGCTCGGGTTTATCCTGTGCCTCGCGATGGTAAATAAACAGGCGCACAATATAAAACAGCCCCGCCATCCAGCAGACTACAAATATGATATGTATGGCTAAAACGTATTGGTACATGCTTTTCTTTGTACGTCATTGCGAGCGATAGCGTGGCAATCATCGGTAGGCAGATCGGACTTGCATAGCAGCTCTGCTTACCGGGGATTGCTTCGTCGCTGCGCTTCCCTCGCAAGGACGTAACTTATTATAGTGTCTTAATAGCGATACTCTTTTATCACCTCTACCGCGTACTTCACGTTATCAAACGGAATATCGGGCATAATGCCGTGGCCCAGGTTGAAGATAAAGCCATTCTCGCCGCGCATACGCTCGAACAGGCGGTGGATGCGCTCTTTAATTACCTTTTTATCAGCATACAAAATATGCGGGTCCAGATTACCTTGTACGGCGATGCCTTTTGGTAAGCGGTTCTTGATATCCAGTAAGTCAACGTTCCAATCAATAGAAATTACGTCCGGTTTGGCCTCTGCCATCAGAGGAGCGAAAACCGAACTGCCCTTGCAGAACGAAATCACCGGGATATCCTTGCGGTTCAGCTTGCTGATGATCTCTACGATATAACGGTGCGAAAACTCGGTATAATCATCCCATGATAATGCCTGTGCCCAGCTATCGAAGATCTGCACAGCATTTACGCCGGCGGCTATCTGCAGGTTCAGGTAATCAGCGGTAACGGTTGCTATTTTTGATAATAACTGGTGCGCCATTTCCGGGTGGTTATGCAGCATCAGCTTGGTCAGCTTAAAATCTTTTGAAGAACCGCCTTCTACCAAATAGCTCATTACGGTAAAAGGTGCTCCTGCAAAACCGATCAACGGGATCCTGCCGTTCAGTCGCTGCTGAATAACCTTTATGGCATCGGCCACATATTGCAGTTTATCGCCAACGTTGGTTTGCAGGTTGTCGATATCGGCCTGTGTACGTACCGGGTTGGCAAATTTGGGGCCAACACCCTGGGTAAAGCTCAGATCGCCACCCATGGCTTCGCCAGTAACCAATATATCCGAGAACAGGATGGCAGCATCAATATCCAACAGGTCTACCGGCAGCATAGTAACATCGGCAGCCAGCTCTGGCGTTTTGCACATTTCCAGGAAGGAGTACTTGTTTTTGATCTCCCAGTACTCGGGCATAAAACGGCCTGCCTGGCGCATCATCCATACCGGTGGTCGTTCTGTTGAATCTGAAAATGCGGCTTTTATAAATAACGAATCTCTCATATGTTTTAGGGAGGAAAGACGAAACGACAAAAGATGAAGGATAAATCATCCTTGCTCTTTTGTCTTTCCGTCCTTAATCTAAATTAGTGTTTTCTCAATTCCTGCTCTACGCGCTCAATCACGTCTTTCATCTTGGCAGTTATATTATCTTTATGTTTTTCGGTCAACTGCAGGTAGGCTCGAGCTTTCTCGTAATTGCCGTTGCGTACATTGATGTTGGCTACATGCACCAGGGCCGCTACGTGGTCGTTAGCGCTGCGTAGCGGGAATTGGGCGGCTATCTCGTAATGCCTTTCTGCCGCTTCGTACTCTTTTTTTTGCAGGCAGATACCGCCGTAAATAAACTCGTAGAACCCTCTGCGCCTTTTACTGAGCCACTCGGGGCGGCCCACCTCGTTCAGCAATCGCTCGGCACCGCGGTAATCTTTATTGTGAAAATGCTTTGCCGCCAATACTATCGGCCCTTGTTTAAAGTAGCCCCAAACCAACAGCACAATAAACATTACACACACCGCCGCCAATGGATATATATGCATGTATAATACCACAGAAAGCAGTACCACAAAAAGACCGGTGACTAATATGCGTGCCCTTTTTGTGAACATGTATTAATGCTGATCTGTAAACTTGTAACCTACGCCGCGGATAGAGTGAAAATAAACCGGGTTTTTAGGATCCGGCTCAAAATACTTACGGAAGGTTAGGATAAAGTTGTCAATGGTACGGGTTGACGGATACACATCGTAGTTCCAAACGGTTTCCAGGATCTGCTCGCGCGATACGGCCTCGTTGCGGCGCTCTATCAAAAGCTTCAGCAACATGGTTTCTTTTTTGGTTAAGGGCGTGATGCTGGCATCTTCGTTTACCAATTCAAACGAGTTAAAGTGAATGGTTTTTTCACCTATTTTGTAGCTGTTGAATTCTTTCAGGTCGTCGCCTTTCAGACTGCGTTTCACGAGGTTGTTCACTCTCAAGATCAGTTCTTCCAGATTGAAGGGTTTAGTTAAGTAATCGTCAGCTCCTTTTTTGAGGCCCGAGATCTTATCCTCATTGGTATTTTTAGCGGTAAGGAACATAATGGGCACCTCAGAGTTTTCCAGCCTGATGGTTTCTGCAACCACAAAGCCATCTATCTCGGGCATCATTACATCCAATATCACCAGGTTAAAACGCTCTTCTTTGAATATCTGGAGGGCCTTTTTACCATTGTTTGCTGTAGAAACTTTATAACCTTCCAGCTCCAGGTTTAGTTTAATGGCTTCCAACAAATGATCTTCGTCTTCAGCTAATAAAATTCTTTTTTTAGGCATCATACTATAATTTAGGTTTATGCAAATACAACTTCAAAAACACTGCCGGCTGGGCGGTTATCCTTCACCCTAATACTGGCCTGGTGTTTGTCCAGTACTTCCTTCACAATATACAAGCCAAGACCAGTTCCTTTGGTATTTCGGGTATCTTCACTGCCAACACGGTAAAATTTGTCAAAAATGCGTGTTTTTTCACTGTCAGATATTCCGATGCCATGGTCGGCCACCTGAAAGAAAACCTTGCCATCCTTTTGGAACAGTTTCACATCTACCGCCATGCAGGGCTTGGAATATTTTACGGCATTCTCTACCAGGTTGGTTACTACCGATGTAAGCGCGAACTTATCACCGGTGATCTCGATCTTGGGCTCTATCTCGGCGTTGATGATCTGCTGGTTGCAGTCGCACTTGGTGATCTGTAAACGGTTTACAATGCTATCTACCAATACCGACAGGTTGAACTGCGCCTTGGGGAAGGTATACGAGCGGTTATCAATTTTTGAGGCCAGCAGCATATTCTCCACCATATCATCCAGCCGCTCTACATCAAGCAGGGATTTATCGATAAAATCCAATATCTGCGCTTTGGTCAGATCGCGCTTTTGGATGGTTTGCAGCAAGATTTTGATAGATGCCAGCGGCGATTTCAGCTCGTGCGTAACCGATAGCAGGAAATTCTTTTTCTGCTCCATCAGTTTACGTTCTTTTTTTACCGAGGCGTGCATATGGTACGCGCCTAATAAAAACACGATGACGAACATCGAACCTTCGCCCATGATCATGGCAAAACGACGGGGCTGCAGGTTCACCAGCATGTACCCCCACCACATCAGTTCCGCAAGGGCGTAAATGATAATGGCATAAAATATAACAAGTGATCTTTTCATCAGTTTGCAGTTAACGGTTTGCAGTGGGCAGTCATTAATTCAGTTTGCAGTGGGCGGTTCGCAATGGGCAGTAAATGCATTTTTTCTCTGCAAACCGCTAACTGGCAACTGCCAACTAATTATTAAACACAATATCAAGACTATCAAATATAGCGGTTTTTGTTGTTTCCAAATCGGCTATTGTATGTGCCGATGATATAAAGCCAACTTCGTAGCCGGATGGGCCTAAATAGATCCCCCGGTTGATCAGTTCGCGGTGCATTACCTTGAATTTCAGCATGCTTGCAGGGTCGATATCATCCGCTGTACTGATGCTTTCCCTATCGGTAAACGCGAACCAGAATATCGAGCCGATCGTAAATACTCTTAACTCGTAACCGCGTTCGGCAACAAAAGCTTCTATTGCCTTTACAAAGTCGGCGGTTTTTGCATGCAGTTGCTCGTAAAATCCGGGTTGCAGTAATTCGCTTAGCTGGGCAATACCTGCCGCCATAGCCACCGGGTTGCCGGATAATGTACCCGCTTGATAAACCGACCCCACCGGCGAAATATGATCCATCACTTCTGCCGAGGCACCATAAGCACCAACCGGCAAGCCGCCGCCGATAATTTTACCGTAAGTAATAATATCCGGCTGGATGTTGTAATACGCCGCAGCACCTTCAAAACCAACGCGGAAGCCGGAGATCACTTCATCAAACAATAACATGGTGCCGTTTTGGGTACAGGTTTCGCGCAGGAAATCTAAATAATCCTGCGTTTGCAGCAGCAGTCCGTTGTTAGCCGGGATAGGCTCGATGATCACCACAGCTATCTGGTCCTTAAAATCCTCGAAAGCTTTTAACACCGCATCCTTATCGTTCAATGCAACAACAATGGTTTCATCGGCAAAGGCTTTTGGTATGCCCGCCGATGAGGTTTCGCCAAAAGTCACCAGTCCCGAACCAGCCTTTACCAGCAAGGCATCGGTATGGCCGTGGTAGCAGCCTTCAAACTTCAGGATCTTATCGCGTTTGGTGTAACCCCTTGCCAGCCTGATGGCCGACATCACCGCTTCGGTACCCGAGCTTACAAAACGTATTTTTTTGATGTATTTATTATTGCCGAGGATCAGCTCCGCCAGTTCGTTCTCCAAAGCTGTTGGTGCACCAAAGGACATACCTTTCTGCATCACTTCTATCACCTTATTGCGAACTGCAGGATGATTATGCCCCAAAATAAGCGGGCCCCATGAGCAGCAAAAATCGATAAACTCGTTGCCATCGGCATCCCAAATGTGGCTACCATCGCCTTTATCAATAAAAAGCGGCGTGCCATAAACAGATTTAAAGGCCCGCACAGGCGAGTTCACCCCACCGGGGAAATAGGTTTTTGCTTTCTCGTACAGTTCTGCAGATTTAGCTCTGCTGATATCGGGTATACTCATTTTGTTCGATTCAATTTGTCATTGCGAGCGATAGCGCGGCAATCTCAGCATGCCCGCCTATCCTATGAGGTTGCTTCGTCGTCCCTCCTCGCAATGACATAGTTTTTTAACCTACAGCCACTTATTCAATAACACTTCCTTCGCGTGATAAGTTAATATCGCCGTTGCCCCTGCCCGGCGGATGCTGGTAAGCACCTCCATAGTAGCGCGCTGCTCGTTTAACCAGCCGTTTTGTGCCGCGGCTTTTATCATCGCGTATTCGCCGCTTACATTGTAAGCTGCAACGGGTAGTTCGGTGTTGTCTTTTATTAGTTTTATTACGTCGAGATAAGCTAAAGCCGGTTTCACCATCAGGAAATCCGCGCCTTCCAGTTCATCCAGGTTAGCTTCTATTAAAGCTTCGCGCTGGTTGGCGGGGTTCATCTGGTAGGTCTTTTTATCACCGAATTTTGGTGCCGAATTGAGGGCATCCCTAAAGGGGCCATAAAAAGCACTGGCGTATTTTGCCGAGTACGACATGATAGATACATTGGTAAACCCGGCATCATCCAGCGTTTTGCGGATGTAGCCAACCCTGCCGTCCATCATATCGCTTGGGGCGATGATGTCTGCACCGCTGCGGGCATGCGCCAGGGCCATTTTGCCTAAAACTTCCAGGGTTTCATCGTTCAGGATCTCGCCGTTCTCTACAATACCATCATGGCCGTCGCTGCTGTAGGGGTCCATGGCAACATCGGTAATTACGCAGGCTTCGGGGAACTCCTTTTTTACGGCGCGGATAGCACGCAGGTAAAGGCTTTCCTCGCGGTAACTTTCGGTAGCGTATTTATCCTTAAAGTCGTCGTTAATATTGGGGAACAGGTCGAATGATTTAAGCCCCAAATTCATGCAGCTCTCCACCTCGCGCAGCAAATTATCTATCGAATAGCGAAAGATTCCGGGCATGGATGCCACTTCGGTCTTCTGATTTTCGCCATCCACAATAAACAGCGGGAATATCAGGTTAGCCGCGCTAACATGCGTTTCCTGCACCATCTGGCGGATAACTTCACTCTTCCGGTTTCTTCTTGGTCGTTGTAGCATAGTTAGTTCATTTGTTCATTGGCTCATTAGTTCATTGGTTGCAAAGCTTAACAAAGCGATACTAATAAACCAATGAACAAGTGAACCAATGAACTATTATATTCCAAACACCGCCTCTGCCAGGCCTATTTCATCCGGCGAGAAAGGCAGCGTGTAGGTTACGCCCATTTCGTCGAACTTTTTACCGGTAGATTTGCCTATGGCTATTACCTTTTGCTGCGGCTCTAACAGGTTATCTACAAAATAAGCCTCTACATTGCTCGGGCTGGTAAATACCAAAATGTCTGCGCCTGTTGGTTCTACATTCTCTTCCAGTACGGTTTCGTAAACCGGCAGGTCGATGATCTTTGTTTCTGCCGATAGACCCTGCTGGATGCTCCTCATCGGACTATCCGCTCCCGGGAATAATATGGCCGTACCATTTGCCACTGCGGCGAAATCGGCGGCTACATCTGCGGTATCGGTGCTCTCGCCCACAAAATCGGCAAAATGGCCGTTCTTGCGCAGCATATCTTCCGATCCCGTACCCATCACGCCAAACTTTACCTTTTTGGGGAAAGTAGGGTTCAACTGGAAGAAATATTCCACAGCATTTTTGCTGCTGAAGAATACCCAGTCGATATTTTTCAGGATGTAGCTATCAAACCGGGTGATGGTGCGCACGGTACGAATTAATGAGCGTGCCTCTATCTCTATCTTGTTTTTTTCTAAAGCCCTTCGGAAATAACTGCCGGCGGAGATATCGCGCGATATAAACACCTTAAGCGGGAACTTCCTGTCCTTGGCAAATTTGGCTACTATCGTTTCGGGCAGGCCTTCCAGCGTGTCGCTTTCAATAAAAAGCCTGTCGGGGAAGCCTTCCCCATCTTCGGCCTTGCTGGTAAACACCTGGTATTTATCATCATCCTTACGGCAATAAACACCAAGCGGCAGGTGGCAGCCACCGCCAAATAATTTAAGCACGTTACGCTCTACAGATAGTTCTGCGGCCACATCAGGGTGGTTAAGATCTTGCAGGGCTTCGTATAATATATGGTCGCGTTCGCGGATCTGTATAGCTAAAACACCTTGCGCAGGTGCGGGGATGAATTCGGTTGCACCTAATTCTTCTACATGGAACTCATCAAGGTTGATGCCTAAACGGCTAACGCCGGCTTTGGCCAGCATAATGGCATCGTATTTTTCGTCGCGTAGTTTGCCTATGCGGGTAGGTACGTTGCCACGCAGATCTTTTATCTCCAGGTCGGGGCGAACGGCCAGTAATTGCGCTTTGCGGCGGTTAGATGACGTGCCCACCAGGCCGCCAAACTTTACGGATAACTTTTGGCGCACATCGGTGCAGTCCTTCAGGATCAAAAGTAATTCGGCAGGGTCTTCGCGTTCGGATACGGCTGCGATGATAAGCCCCGGGGGATTTTCGGTAGGGAGATCTTTGTGTGAATGTACGGCGATATCAATGGTGCCGGCAATCAACTCTTCCTCCAACTCTTTGGTAAAAAAGCCCTTACCCTCCAGCTTATCAAAGCTGAGGTTGAGGATGCGGTCGCCCTGTGTTTTTATAATTTTAAGTTCGGCGGATATGTGTATCGCTTCCAGGCTATCCTTTACAAAATTGGCCTGCCATAAAGCTAATTCGCTGCCACGCGTTCCTATAATTATTTTTCTGTCCAAAGGGTGTTTATTTTTCCTGCAAATTTAATTTTTTATGGGGATGATAAGGAACGCGAATGGAATGAATTGCAGGAAAATGACCTAATGAACACTAAATGTTTAAATACTCTTCCGCTGCCGCGAGTTTAGCGAAGCATAACTCGTGGTATAGCATGTCAAAAGCTTCCAGCTTTTGACACAATTTATTAACTTACTGCCATGAGCGGTAATTATAAATTCCGTAACCAGGAGTGCCTTTACTTCGTAACCTTTTCTGTAGTGCGCTGGATAGATGTTTTTACGCGGAGGGAATATAAAGACATATTGGTTGATAGCCTTAAATATTGCATTGAAAACAAAGGGCTTGAATTATATGCGTGGGTAATTATGAGTAACCATGTACATCTTATTATCGGCACCCAAGGCCAACCATTAGAAAATATTTTGCGGGATATTAAACGACATACTTCTAAAAAACTAACTGCGGCAATAAGCGAAAATATGCAGGAAAGCCGGCGCGATTGGCTTCTTTGGTTTTTTGAGCGGGAAGGCAGGCAAAACCCGAATAATGAAACTTACCAGTTTTGGCAACAGGGAAACCATCCAATAGAAATATGGAGCAATCAAGTTACAGAGCAAAAGCTCGATTATCTACACGATTATCTACACAATAACCCGGTTGTGGCTGGTTGGGTTGACGAACCGGAACATTATCTTTACAGTAGTGCACGAGATTACGCAGGAGGGAAAGGGCTAATTGATGTTATTTTGTTAATTTAAGCTGGAAGCTTAAATTGTGCCGCACCACGAGTTACGCTGCGCTAAACTCGCGGCAGCTTATGATTAGTATCAATTACTATTGATCAATATATCTTTCGCCATGATCATGGGTACGCTGATATATTTCTTCTCCATGTAATTCATCACTTTTTCGAGGATCTCGCGCGATTCTTTGTCGAGGCTTTGTACCTCTTCGGCAAATACGGTGTTTACGGCGTTGTTGCGGATCTCTTTTATCTTCTCGGGCACCTGGCGCATAGCTAATTCTATCTTGCGTTGTTTCAACATCACCAAAAATTCGTTGATGTTTTGCTCGATGATGGTTTCGGCGTGAGAAAGCTCGTGATAGCGCTCCTGCAGGTTCTTTTTGGCAACCTCATTTAGCGAATGTACTTCAATAAAGTTCACCTCGAATTGCTCCAGCACTTCGGCAGCCGTATCGTTAGGGATGGCCAAATCTACAATGGTTTTCCTATCGGTATCGCCGTTTAAAAGCGACGCGTAGATCTCGGGCGTTATGATCGGCTCTACTGCCGATGTACAGGTGATAATAGCATCGAACCCCCTTTTGTAAGTTTTCAGGTCTTCCAGTTCAAAAGCTTCGCCGCCTAAATCGTTGGCAAGTTGTTGCGCCTTAGAAAGCGTACGATTGAAAACAGAGAAGTTAGAAAACTTATGCTTTTGCAAATACTTAGAGATATTTTTGTTGGTTTCGCCTGCGCCAATGATGAGGATACGGGCATTTGAACAAAGTTTCAGATCTTTTAATTTACGGTAGGCTAATGATACAACCGAAATTGGGTTTTTGGAGATATTGGTATGGGTGTAAACTTCCTTAGCGGTTTTTACAACACAATCCATTACTAAACGGAGCTTATCGCCGGTAAGGCCGGCCTCGCGGCCGCTGTCGTAGGCTTTGCGTAGTTGTGCCAGGATCTCTTTTTCGCCAACGATAAGGCTTTCTAAAGAGCATGAAGTACGCAGCAGATGCTCCATAGCGGCATGGTCTTCATATATAGAAGCAGCGTCCAGGAAAGTCCCCATAGAGTTATGGCAAAGGCCCATCCCCAACGAATCAATAAACTGGTGCGCAAACTCCTTATCTACTTTTTGCGATGTGGATAAAACAAACTCTACGCGGTTGCAGGTAGCCAGGTAAAATATTTCGTTTATACCAAAACGGGCTTTAACTTCATGAAGTTTATCGGTGAGATTTTCCTGGCATAATACCAACTTTCCCAATTCCTTCAGCTCGATTTGTTTATGCGTAAAAGCTATTACCTTTAGATACTTCAAAGCAGTTTTAAATTTGACCCAACAAAAATAGCATACTGTAGAGGATGCAATGTCAAGGCTTTGTCAAACAGGAGTATTTAGAATGCTTATAAATAAAATGAAGTTTAAGCATTAAGCACTCTTAATTTATATTATTTTCTTTTTTAGTAACGATATGGCCATCAAAAATACAAATATCAAAAAAATCAGTGTTGTGATATTGGTCATATTTTATTTTGTGGCCGGATGCAACCACTTTTATAACCCGCCATCGTATTATCATATAATTCCGCAATACCTTCCTTTTCCCGTAGCATTAAACATTTTAGCGGGCATTTTTGAAATTTTATTCGCCCTGATGCTGGTATTCCAAAAAACAAGGCGGTTTGGGGCATACGGTATCATTTTAATGCTGCTCGCCTTTTTACCCGTGCATATCCAAATGGTTATCGATGCTCCCTTAATAGTAGGTACGTTTACATTATCCCCTTTGGTTGCCTGGATCCGCCTGGTAATATTACAACCATTGCTGATACTTTGGGCATGGTGGCACAGGGAGTAAATAGCGTAAACGTATAGCAAAACTTGCTTAATCATTATTAAATTGCGGCCATGATCTGCAAAAAGAACTACACCATCCCCGGCGCCAAAGGCAGGGCAATGCTGGCCGATGTTACCTATAATGATAGCAACGCAAAAGCGCCGCTGGTGATATTTGCACATGGCATACGCGGTTTTAAAGATTGGGGTACGCATAACCTTGTTGCACAGTACTTCGCGGAGAATGGCTTCCGTTTCCTAAAATTTAATTTCTCGCATAACGGCACCACCACGGATAGCCCTACAGATTTTGCCGACCTAATCGCCTTCAGCGATAATACCTTTACGATGGAGCTGGAGGACCTGAACGCAGTTATAGATTTTGCCTGCGGCGGATCGTACATGCCCGCCGTTAGAGAAGTTTACCTGATCGGGCACAGCCTGGGCGGCGGTATTAGTATTGTTAAAACAGCAGAAGATAAGCGAATCACCAAACTGGTTAGCATGGCGGCTATCTCCAGCTTTTACAACCTTTGGCCAAAACAAGCCGAGCAGCAATGGAAACTACAGGGCGTAATGTACATGCGCAATTCGCGCACCGGCCAAAATATGCCTTACAAGGTAAGCCTGCTGCAGGATCTGGAGAAAAACCCCGAGCGCCTTGATATCATCGCGAAAGCAGCCCAGATCAAACAACCCTGGTTAATTGTTCATGGCGATGAAGATACCAGCGTGCCTTTAAGCCATGCGGAGGACCTGCATACCGCCCAACCTCATGCCAAATTAGTGGTTATTAAAGGTGCCGACCATGTGTTTAATGCCTCGCATCCCTACCCTGCCAATGAGCTGCCTGCCACGCTATTGCAATTTTGTGATGTTTCTATTGAATTTTTGAAAGAATAGGTCAGTTGTTACAATCAATAACCTGAATTTTTGCGTTATTGCATCAAATAATTGTGATATGAGCTTATCCGGATCGCGCAAAAAAGGAAACAAATTCATCAATACTATCCCTACCGAATCTGCAGGTTTGGATAAAATGATACCGATATTAAAGGAATACATCAACAATAAAGCAGAGAATACACCGAAGATAGCCCTGGGGCCATTTAAAACCGACCTTTCTGTTTACAATACCCCACCGGAAAGTGGCCTGCGCGTTACCTGGGTGGGGCATTCCAGTTTACTGATAGAGATCGACGGGATCCGCATCCTTACCGACCCGGTTTGGAGCCAGCGGGTATCTTTTTCACAGTCGTTTGGGCCAAAACGGTTTTATCAGCCGCCTATAGCATTGGCCGATCTGCCTAAAATAGATGTGATCATCTCCTCTCATGATCATTACGACCACCTCGATAAAGCCACCATCAAATTTTTTGCCGGTAAGCGAGTGCCTTTTATTTGCTCCCTGGGTGTTTGCACCTACCTCGAAAGCTGGGGTATAGATAAAGCCATTATCCACGAGGTGGATTGGGGCGATAGCGTAATGATAGGCAACTGCAACATTACCGCCGCACCGGCAAGGCATTTCTCGGGCAGGGGGATTACGCATCGCGACGAAACCCTGTGGTCGTCGTTTGTGATCAAGGGGCCGCAGCACAATATTTATTTTGGTGCCGATTCCGGCTACTCGCCAGATTTTAAGGCAATTGGCGAAGCCTTTGGTCCGTTTGACCTCACGATGCTGGAGATAGGCGCTTATGGCCAACATTGGGCCGATATCCATATGGGGCCGGATAACGCCTCCAACGCTCATCTCGACCTGAAGGGCGATATCATGATGGGCATCCACTGGGGCACTTTTAACCTGGCCCCGCACGCCTGGTACGAGCCTGCCGAACGCCTGGTGCAATTTGGTGCCGACAAGCATATCAAACTCTTCCTCCCCGAACCGGGCAAACCTACCGAAGTGGTGCCATTGGTTACCAATTGGTGGAAGAAGTTTATGAGCTAAGAGGCGTCACTATAATTATTGTAATATTCAGTTATAAAACAGATATTTAAGGCAACCAGTTAACCAAACCGTCGCGCCGAATTTATATCGGCACCCCATATGGCAGGTAGTCCGCACGCAAAAAGGGAAATATAGTGGCTGCCTTTATAATGGGGTATTGAAACAAGTTCAACATGACGTGGGGCGCTTGCTTTGTCCACCGATGTTTTAAACGCTATGTTATGATACATTCCTTTCGCTATTCCTTTTCCATCATGTTGTTGATTTGTGTGCTGGGCGCATCAGCCCAAACCGTTATCCCGCTTTGGGAGAAGGGCGCACCCGGTTTTGAAAACCGCCGCAACGAACCCGAGAAGGCCAAAGATTATTGGGTGAAGAACATCCACAATCCTTCGCTCACTGTCTACGCACCGCCCGCGGGTACCGCCAATGGTGCCGCTATTGTGGTTTGCCCCGGTGGCGGGCACCGCTTGCTGGTTTATAATGCCGAAGGTGTTGCGCCCGCTAAATTTTACAACAGCCTTGGCATTACCGTTTTCATTTTAAAATACCGTTTGGGCCGCGATACGCTGTCGCCCTACAAAATCGAGGTACATGCAAAACAGGACGGCTACCGCGCTATGCGCCTGGTGCGCAGCCGTGCCGCCGAATTTGGTATCGATCCAAACCGCATCGGCCTTATGGGCTTCTCGGCCGGCGGCGAACTGGTAGATATGATCGCCTTTGGTGGTTATGAAGGCGACCCAAAAGCTGCCGACCCTATCGATCGCGCCAACTCAAAACCCAATTTTATTGTACAAGTTTACCCCGGCCCGCTTTATATTCCCGAGCATATATCAGCCGATGCCCCGCCCGCCTTTTTGGTAGCCGCTAACGATGATGCCTGCTGCTCGCTGCCGCTCATACAACTACTGCAGCGCTACCGCGATGCCAAAGTCCCCGTAGAACTGCACCTATACGCCCGCGGCGACCATGCCTTCAACATGGGCGCCAACCGCAAACTCAAATCCATCAACCACTGGCCCGACCGCCTTGCCGACTGGCTGGAAGACAGCCATATTTTACAGCCGGAAAAGGATTTGAAGAAGGTGATGCATTAGGGATGGTGCGGTGATAACGCCGACCACAGACCGGAGCATACAGCGCTTAGTGTCTTTACAAACATTCGCGGGTTGTTGTAGACAATACCAACAACGGCAGCAAACAAATAGTGAGCGCCGCACGTTTGTGGGTTATGGCTTTTGATGCATGTTAGCGTTAACGTTACAGATGCGCCCGTATGATTGAACTTATAAGTTGTACCTTTAGCGTTTACGTCCTATAAATTATTTATGATATCGGTACTTAAACGGAATAATGTCCAGGTTTTCGGCGACGGGACACAAGTTATGCTGTTCGCCCATGGGTTTGGCTGCGACCAGCAATCCTGGAAATTTATTATTGATGCTTTTACCCCAGATCACAAAATCGTACTTTTTGACTACGTGGGCTCCGGCAAGTCTGATATTTCTCAATATACATCTGCCAAGTACGGAAAATTGGATGGGTACGCTCAAGACGTGCTGGATGTATGTGCAGCGCTGGATTTAAAAGAAGTTATTTTCGTGGGCCATTCAGTGAGTGCCATGATCGGCCTGCTGGCTGCCGTTAAACAACCGGAGTATTTTAAAAAGCTGATTTTCATCGGCCCATCCCCCCGTTATCTTAATGACGAAGGCTATAAGGGCGGCTTTGAACGCGCGGACCTGGAAAGCTTGTTTGAATTTATGGATAGCAACTACCTGGGCTGGTCGAGCGCAATGGCCCCGGCCATTATGGGCAATGTAGACCGCCCCGAACTGGGCGAATTTCTGACGAATAGTTTTTGCGCTACAGACCCGGCAATAGCGCGGGAATTTGCGCGTGTTACTTTCTTTTCTGATAACCGGGCGGATCTCAGCAAACTTACCGTGCAAAGCCTAACGCTGCAATGTGCCGAAGACATCATTGCACCGCTTGAGGTTGGCGCTTACATGCGCAACAACACCCCGGGGAATGAGATGGTTGTATTGAAAGCGACGGGGCATTGCCCTCATATCAGCGAACCCGCGGCCACGATAGAAGCTATCAAGGCCTACATCTAATCATTACCATCGATGCCGGATGATTTCAGTAAAGAAGTTTTAGCCTCCCTGATAGATGCGGAAGCTTTATATGACCAGGCCCCTTGCGGTTATCTTTCTTTTTCGGCTGACGGTACCGTCCTGAAGATCAACCAAACCCTGCTCACCTGGCTCGGCTATCGTGCAGACGAAGTTATTTTTCAAAAAAACTTTAGCGAATTTTTATCTAAAGGCGGGCAGATCCATTACGAAATGTTTTTCCGCCCGATGCTGAACGTTAGCGGCACCGTAAAAGAACTGAGTTATGAACTGGCTAAACGCGATGGTACTACTTTTCATGTACTCTTCAGCGCTGTAGCCATCCGTAACGCCCAAAACGCCATCCTGGCTGTAAACGCCATTATCACCGACAATACGCACCGAAAGCATTACGAACGGGAGATCCTGAAAGCTAAAAAATTAGCCGAAGAAGAAAAACGGACCTTTCAGTTCCTGGCCGACCTGATACCGGAGATGATCTGGACGGCGGATGCCGCCGGGGAGATTGACTACATCAACGAGCGCTTTATTCATTATTTCGCTTTGCCTGATAAAGTATTTAGCGTTAATCGTATCTTAACCAAGATCCAGCCTGATGACCGTAAAAGATTTATAGCCAGTTGGGCAGAAAGCCTCCTGTCTGTTAACGATCTGCACATCGAATTGCAGCTGCAAAACAGCAGCGGGCAGTACGAATGGCACGCGGTTAAAGCGGTTCCGTATTTAAATGAGGGCCGCGAACTCGTTAAATGGTTTGGATCCTGTACAAATATCGACGTACATAAGCGTGCATTGAAACAAAAAGACGAATTTATCAGTATTGCCAGCCACGAGTTGAAAACACCCATCACCAGCTTAATGGGTGCTTTGCAATTACTGGATCGCATGAAAAACGACCCGTCTCCAAAAATGTTACCCAGCCTGATTGAACGGGCGAATAAAAATGTTAAAAAAGTAAATACCCTGGTGGGCGACCTGCTGAATGTAAGCCAGTTAAATGCAGGGCAACTACACTTAAATAAGGCCAGGTTCAAACTGGGGCCGATGATTTTCAACTGCTGCGAGCATATCCTGGCAGAGGGCCGCTTTGAGATCCTTATTGAAGGCGACGACAGCCTGGAAGCATTTGCTGATCAAACCCGGATAGAACAGGTGGTTATTAACTTTATTAATAATGCCGTTAAGTACGCGCCGGCGAGCAAACAAATTTTCATCGCCTACACTGCTGGCCAGGGCTTTGCTAAGATCTCTGTAGCAGATAAGGGGCCGGGCATTCCAAAGGATAAACTACAGCATCTTTTTGACCGGTATTACCGCGTGGACAGCGCCGGCAGCCAATACTCGGGCCTGGGCCTCGGCTTATATATTTGCGCCGAAATTATCCAACGGCACAGTGGCGAGATTGGTGTCGACAGTCAGTTGGGCGAGGGTAGCACATTCTGGTTCACGCTTCCTTGTTCTTCCTGAGTATACCAGTAGTGTCTTTGGGCCATATTGTCCGCCGGTTCCTTTATACCGGTACCATCACTCCTATTCCCCCAGCATTCTGCTTAAACATTTCTACACGTACGACAACCACCAATGCTTATGCGTCCGTTTATATTCCCCGTACCATTTACACGGGAAATAAAACGCGGCCACCACAAAGGCCCAAAACAAGTAAACGGCCCACAGGGGATAACCGAAGCCTTGCGCCTGCCATACTATCGGGTTGCCGTCGGATTTATAAGGAAGGCCGCTTAGGCCGATCAATGCGAGATTAATAAGCCTGAGCAAGCAAAAATGCGCTATAAAATAAAAATAGGGCACATTGCCATAAACCTCGAAAAAGGCGGCTAAGCGGTTTTTGAAGTTTTCGGCGAGGGCCAATAATACCATCACCGGCCCTAAGGTCATGAGCAGGAATTGCAGCGAAGGCGGTTGTTTTGCCGCGTTCACGAAAGCTAATATGGTATGGGGAAGATTACGCTGATGGAACCACGGTACCGGGTTGCCATAGAGATTGATTAACCGCAGCAGTACAAACAGCCCCATAAACGAAAAGCCCGTAAGCAACAATATGGCTCGTCTCTTTTTCGCGTCGGCACCGGTTTGGTACAATCTACCGAAGACATAGCCCAGCAATAAAGGGCCGGCCCAGGTGATGGGCGGATACAATGATAACAAAGTACGGTTACCGCCCAGCGGTACGAACGATGCGCCTGCGGTGATGAAGAATTTCAGTAGGCTATCCGCTGTTTTATTTTGGAGCGGCTGGATATGATCCAGCGCGTTATGGCCGAAGATGATGAGAACAGCTATCGCGAAGATCAGCCATCTTGGTGCATAAATGAGCCCCGCCAGCAGGATCATCCCAAATCCGATGGCAGATAATACTTCCAGTACCAGCATATGGTATTGGATATCGAAACTTAATAGGAGGCTCATGATAAGCAGGTCCGACAGGATAAGCCATACACCTCTTTTAAGGAGGAACAGGCTGAGTTCTTTTTTCGTCCTCCGTTGCCCGGCCAGGAACACCGATACGCCACTGAGGAACACGAAGGTTGGCGCGCAGTAATGCGTTACCCAGCGGGTAAAGAATAGCACCACGGTTGTGGTTTGCATATCCAGCGGCGACGATGGTGTGTGCAGGAAATCGCGGGTATGATCCAGCGCCATGATGACCATGATGAGGCCGCGGACGATATCTATAGCGTGGAAACGTTCTTTCATTGCTTAGGTTCAGATCTGCTGGAGTGATTTTTTAATTGCGATATAAATATCGTTGTTTCCTTTCACAATTCACACACCCGCCGCAAGCTTCAATTATTGAGTATTCGGCACTTGAAATTCGTTTCTTGTCGCTTGCATATTGACTCACCCCGACATCGCTATCGCTTGTCGCCCCTCTCTCCGCAAGCGGAAAGAGGGGCAAGAAAAGGAAAAAAGAGCTCCCCTCTTTGCGCAGCAGAGAGGGGTTGGGGGTGAGTCAACTCGCGATGCGGACATGACGAACCCTATTCGCTTCAACCCCTCGAAATAACATGCTGCCCGGGAAGGAGCAGTTTAACTACCACCTACCGGCTATAACGCTTTGTTTTTTTGGACCAGCGGTAATATCAAAAACTTCACGATGCCATGCGCCGTTAACGATAGAGCAAGGGTAAAGGCGAGTATGGCACCCTGTTTTATGGGAGAGTTAAAATAATCGAGGAAGCCGGATCGCCCCGTACCGCTATAATTTAGCGCGAGCACCAAAACCACCAGGCCGGTAAGCCACAAGGTAAGGTGCGAATAAAAATACCGGGAAGAGCCAAACTTTGGGCCGATAAACGAGGCGATCAATAATAAAACATGTGCCGCAAATAAAATAAAGGCCGTGAAGATCAAAAAGTAAAACATCGTTTAAAAAGTTTATGATCAAATATAAAAAAAATGGGTTTGTGTACAACCCTTGCAGGCGCGCACATAGTAGCCGCCTATAAAACTACATTAGCATGAAACGTTTTGCGCCGCCATACGTTATTTTTGTTTAGGAGAAAATACCATGGCAAACTTCCAGGATATCATAGCATCAGACAAACCAGTTTTGGTAGATTTTAGCGCCGAATGGTGCGGGCCCTGTAAAATGATGCCGCCCATTTTAAAGCAGGTAAAGGATGCCCTTGGCGATAAGGTAACCATCATTAAAATAGACATCGACAAAAACCCCGCAGCGGCCAACGCCTATCGTGTGCAAAGCGTACCCACGCTTATGGTTTTCCAAAACGGCGAAAGCAAATGGCGCCAAAGCGGCGTAATGCAGGCAGGGGCTTTACAACAGGTGATTCAGCAGTATATTAAGTAGTGGTGAGTGGTGAGTGGTGAGTGGTGAGTGGTGAGAATATCTTTTCTTATATCCTTGTTTTAAATTCTGCCACTTCTTTTAATTCGATAAATTCGAGTTCAGACAAACAATTACTGCTGTTCTGCCACCGGTGCTTCGTCCCTTTTAGCCGGTTTGTGCAGGTAGAGCCATGATAATAAATACAAACAAAGCAGCCCTAAAAGGAATCCTCCCATCACATCGGTAAACCAATGGGCCCCCAGATAAATGCGGGAGAGCGGGATAACAAATATCATAAACAGGCTAACCGCAATTACAAACCCTCTTAAAAATTTAGGGATATCCTCCAGCTGGTACATCAATACCACCAAAAAACCGAAGAATACCACATAAAACAACACATGCCCGCTGGGGAAACTCTGCTGCGTGGTTTTAAGCACAATACGTACTACATCGTCTGAGGGGCGGGGCCTGTTCACCAATGCTTTTACAATGGTACTAACCAGGCCGGCTACCGTGGTAAACAGCACAAATACTGCCGCTTTTTTATATCTGAACAAAAACAGCACAAGGCTGGTGCACAAGATCATGATTGGCGATTCGGGCATATAGCCGGGCATGCTGATGATCTCCATGACAGCATCCAGGAACTTATTCTGATGCTGCTGCACTTCTTCAGAAAACTCCACATCAATAAATGATGTTGGGTACAGCATCACCAAAATGGTAAGCGCTACAAAACCAATACTGATGATGAGCAGTACCAACGCCAGGATGCGCTTTCGTCTTTTATTCATTCAATTATTATTAAGTAATAGCAACTATAATTATACTAATTAACTTAATAAGATGGCGCGGGTTTTAAAATTTAGAAGAATTTGTTGGTGATTTTTAACCGCAGAGGCCACAGCGAAGGCGCTGAGGTGCACAGGTTTTTTAAAAACAAAGATTTGCAGCTCCACCGGACTGACAATAAATCAACTGTGCGGCCGCAACATTTTTATCTTCACCATGGTTAGCCCCCTTATCCAATGAGAAAGGCTCTGTGTTTCTCTGCGCCCACTCCGCGCTCTCTGCGGTTAAAAACCGACCCAAAAACAAAAACGGCTCCCGAAATCGGAAGCCGTTTTTGTTTTTGGGTAAAAAGCTAATTATTCGCCTTTTTCTGCGTTTTCTTCGTTTTTAGCAGGAGCCTCAGGAGCTTCTTCTACAGCAGGAGCAGCAGTTTCCTCAGCTACAGGAGCTTCAGCTACCTGTGCTACTTCGATAGGTGCTTTTGCTTTTGAAGCACCACCACGGCGACGTGTTGATTTTTTCTCAGCTTTTGCCTCTACGTCTTTACCGTAAACAGTGTTGTAATCAACAAGCTCGATGATAGCCATTTCAGCGTTATCGCCTAAACGGTTCTCTAACTTAACGATACGAGTGTAACCACCCGGGCGGTTAGCAATTTTCACAGCAATTTCACGGAACAGGATGTTCGTGGTGTCTTTGTCTTGCAAATAGCTAAATACGGTACGGCGTGAGTGCGTAGTATCGTTTTTTGATTTTGTTAATAATGGTTCAACATAACCGCGTAAAGCTTTTGCTTTAGCTAAGGTTGTTGTAATACGCTTGTGTAAAATAAGCGAAGACGCCATGTTCGACATCATCGCTTTGCGGTGGCTGTCGGTACGGCCTAAATGGTTTACTTTTTTTCCGTGTCTCATTGTGTTGTTAATTTGTGCACGTGCATACCGTTGGGCGACTCTGTTTAATCAAGCCCGCGGAATTATGCCCTCGCCTATTGTAAGTGGTGAATGGTTAATGGTGAGTTGCAAGTAAAACCACTCACAATTCACCACTAACTACTCCCTTTATTATTCTTCGTCTAACTTAAATTTAGCCAGGTTCATACCAAAAGATAAGCCTTTTGATTTAACCAGGTCCTGAATTTCGGTTAATGATTTTTTACCAAAGTTTCTGAATTTAAGCATATCAGCTACATCGTAAGAAACCAGGTCGGCCAAGCTGCGGATATCGGCAGCTTTTAAGCAATTCAAAGCACGTACGCTCAAGTCCAGATCAACCAGTTCGGTTTTAAGGATCTTACGCATGTGAAGAATTTCTTCGTCAACTTCTTTAGTTTCTTCTTTTGCCTGAGCCTCCAGCATCATGTTCTCATCAGAGAACAGCATGAAGTGCTGAATAAGAATTTTGGCAGCTTGTTTCAAAGCATCCTCAGGATGAATTGAACCATCGGTAGAGATATCAAGGATCAGTTTTTCGTAATCCGTTTTTTGCTCTACACGGTAGTTTTCAAGCGTGTACTTTACGTTCTTTATCGGGGTGAAGATAGAATCGATAGCTATCACACCTACGTTTGCATCAGGATTCTTGTTTTCCTCGTTAGAGATGTAACCACGGCCTTTAGCAACAGTAAGCTCAACTTCAAGCGTTACCGATGTATCCATATTACAAATAACAAGGTCAGGGTTCAGCACTGTAAAGTTGTTTGAAAACTTAGTGACGTCACCCGCTTTAAAAGCATCCTGACCGTTAATGATCACAAATATCTTCTCATTATCGCCCGATTCACCTGTTTTTTTAAAACGAACTTGTTTTAAGTTCAGGATGATCTCGGTAACATCTTCAACCACACCTTTAATGGTTGAAAACTCATGCATCACACCAGAAATACGAACTGATGTAATAGCATAACCTTCTAATGAAGAAAGTAAGATACGACGCAGAGCATTACCAATGGTTACACCGAAGCCTGGTTCTAACGGACGAAACTCAAACGTGCCATCAAAATCATTTGATTTCTGCATGATAACCTTGTCTGGTTTTTGAAATGCTAAAATTGCCATTTATATCTTTTGTTTATTGTTTAATTGATTGATTGATTTTAACCACGAAAATGATTGACATAACATGCCAACCACCCCGCAGAAAATTATCGTTATTATTTTGAGTACAACTCCACAATAAGGTTTTCCTTAATGTTTTCTGGTATCTCATCGCGGTTAGGGTAGTTTAAAAACTTGCCTGTTAATTCGGCAGCGTTCCACTCCAACCAGCTGTATTTGTTTATTTTGCGGCCAGCAACCGAATTGGTGATGGCTTCAAGTGTTTTTGATTTTTCGCGTACTGCGATAACGTCACCTGCCCTTAAAGCGTAAGAAGCAATGTTTACAACGCTACCGTTTACGGTAATGTGTTTGTGGCCAACCAACTGGCGTGCACCAGAACGTGTAGGGGCGATACCTAAACGGTAAACCGCGTTATCTAAACGTGCTTCCAGGAATTTCAACAGGTTTTCACCGGTGATACCTTCTTTAGCTGATGCGGTGTGGAATAAGTTTTCGAACTGACGCTCTAATACACCGTAAGTGTATTTAACTTTTTGTTTTTCCATTAACTGTACCGCGTACTCAGATTGCTTTCCTCTTCTTTTAGAAGCGCCATGCATTCCGGGTGGGTAGTTTTTTCTTTCCAACGCTTTATCCGGACCGAAGATCGGCTCGCGGAACCTACGCGCAATTTTTGATTTAGGGCCTGTATATCTTGCCATTATTTGTGTGTTTTAAAGTATCATGCAGCCTGTAGCTACAGAATCTTAGCTTTAAAAAATTAGTGAATTAAACTCTTCTTCTTTTAGATGGACGGCAACCGTTGTGCGGAAGCGGGGTGATGTCCTTAATAGTAGTAACTTCGATACCTGTTGTTTGCAGGGTACGGATAGCGCTTTCGCGGCCAGAACCCGGGCCTTTAACAAATACCTCTACTTTACGTAAACCTAAGTCGTAAGCAGCTTTACCGCAATCGGCAGCAGCCTGACCGGCAGCATAAGGGGTGTTCTTTTTAGAACCTTTAAAACCCATTTTACCTGCAGACGACCATGAAATAGCCTGGCCTGTTTTGTTGGTAAGGGTGATAATGATGTTGTTAAAAGTTGCATTGATGTGTGCTTCGCCTACAGACTCTACAACTACAATGCGTTTTTTGGTAACTTTTTTGCTTTTAGCCATTTTCTTGTTTATTGTTTACGAATTACTCGGGCTAATGCATAACCCCGGACCCGTAACTGTTCTTTTTTAACTATTCCTGGCGATAAGAAAGCGGCAAACTCACCACTCACTACTCACCAATCAACTATTATTTAGTAGCTTTTTTCTTGTTAGCAACTGTCTTACGTTTTCCTTTACGGGTACGTGAGTTGTTTTTGGTGCGCTGGCCACGTAACGGTAAACCTTTACGGTGACGGGTACCACGGTAGCAACCGATATCCATTAAACGTTTGATGTTCAATTGAACTTCAGAACGCAATGAACCTTCCACTTTTATCTGATCGTTGATGATGGTACGGATGGCAGTTAATTGCTCATCATTCCAATCCTGAACTTTTACGCTCTCATCAATGTCTGCTTGTTTCAAAATTTCGGCTGCTGTAGAGCGGCCTATTCCGTAGATGTAGGTTAAACCTATTACACCTCTTTTGTTCTTTGGTAAATCAATACCGGAGATCCTTGCCATATTTTTTGTTTGTGTTTTAACGTAATACCGAACGGCGGGCCACCGTTGTACGGACTATTACCAATTCTCTAATTATCCCTGACGCTGTTTGAATTTCGGGTTCTTTTTGTTTATCACGTAAAGTTTCCCGTTACGGCGGATGATCTTGCAATCAACACTGCGCTTTTTAATGGATGCTCTAACTTTCATCTCGTTGTTTATTTATATCTGTAGGTTATTCTTCCTTTTGTTAAATCATATGGGCTCATCTCCAGTTTCACCCTGTCGCCAGGTAGAATTTTGATGTAGTGCATACGCATTTTGCCCGATATGTGCGCAATAATCTCATGACCGTTTTCAAGTTCAACTCTAAACATTGCGTTAGATAACGCTTCGCGAATTGTACCATCTTGCTCAATCGAGGATTGTTTTGCCATATTTTACTGATTATTACTTAATTATCTGCCCCCAAAACGGGATGCAAAATTAATAAAAATATTCTAATTATTAATTTTTTCTTTTAAAACTTCTTCGATGTATGAAAACGTTGATAAAACGTCGGCCTGGCCCTTTTTTACAGCTACCGTATGCTCGTAATGTGCCGACGGCTTTTTGTCGCTGGTAGAAACGGTCCATCCATCGTCCCAAAATTTAACACCGGCACGGCCTGCGTTTATCATCGGTTCAATAGCTATAACCATACCCTCTTCCAGCTTAATGCCAGCGCCACGTTTACCGTAGTTAGGTACTTCGGGTTTCTCGTGCAGGCGTGTGCCTACTCCGTGCCCTACCAGTTCCTTCACTACGCCAAAGCCGTTCTTCTCGGCATGCTCCTGTACTGCATAACCTATATCGCCAATGCGCATGCCTACTACGGCCTTCGCAATGCCCAGGTCTAAACACTCACGTGTAACACGCATCAGCTTTTTGGTGTTCTCGTCTACCTCGCCAATGGCAAAGGTATAGGCCGAATCGCCAAAGTACTTGTTCAGGATAACACCGCAATCAACCGATACCAGGTCACCTTCAACCAATGGTTTTTTGCTGGGGAAGCCGTGTACCACCTGGTCGTTTAGCGAGATGCACAACGAGTAAGGGAAACCGCCATAATTTAAAAATGCCGGAACCCCGCCGTTATCGCGGATAAAGGTTTCGGCAAGTTTATTTAATTCGAGGGTAGTAACACCGGGGCCTATAACTTTTGCTATTTCCCCGTGTGTTTTGGAAACAAGTAAAGAACTTTCTCTTATCAGTTCTATTTCTTCAATAGACTTATAAATGATCTTAGACATGTTTTAATTTAGATAGCCGTGGGCGTAGTACCTGCAGCAGCCGGAACGCCTGAGCGCCCTTTGATCCTGCCGGTCTT
Organism: Mucilaginibacter pankratovii; assembly: GCF_014773265.1. Classification (GTDB taxonomy): domain Bacteria; phylum Bacteroidota; class Bacteroidia; order Sphingobacteriales; family Sphingobacteriaceae; genus Mucilaginibacter; species Mucilaginibacter pankratovii. Next base: position 125,843 of record NZ_JACWMY010000011.1, read on the forward strand.
CATCAACCCATCGTAATGACGCATTAACAAGTGGCTTTCTATCTGCTGTAAAGTATCTAACACAACCCCTACAAGGATAATAAGCGATGTACCGCCAAAGAACCTTGCAAATAAGCTGCTTACCCCTACCATGCTGGCCAGCGCCGGTATAATAGCTACGATGGCCAAAAAGATAGAACCCGGTAATGTAATTTTTGATATAACCTCATCTATGAAAGTAGTGGTAGCGTTACCCGGTGCAACACCTGGTATAAAGCCGCCGTTCTTTTTCATATCATCGCTCATTTGCTTAGGGTTAACCGTAATAGCTGTATAGAAATACGTGAACAGGATGATCAGTATCGCAAATACAACGTTGTGTTCCCACGAGTTGTAGTCTGATAAAGCGATCAGGATACCGTTTGATGCAGCATTAGGGAAAAACTGTGCAACGGTAGCAGGTATAAACATTAATGCCTGGGCAAAAATAATTGGCATAACACCCGCAGCATTTACCTTTAAAGGTATATACTGGCGCACACCGCCATATTGTTTGTTACCAACAATACGTTTTGCGTACTGCACAGCAATTTTACGTGTACCCTGTACTATAAGGATGGTAAACATTACCACACCCAACAGTGCTACAATTTCTACAATGAAGGTAATTAAACCACCCGGGCCGCCTGTACGAGATTGAAACTCGGTAGCGAAAGCTGCTGGCAGCTGAGCTATGATGCCCACCATGATGATCAATGATATACCGTTACCAATACCCTTATCGGTGATCTTTTCGCCCAGCCACATTACAAATAATGTACCTGCGGTTAATACGAATGTGTTCAGCACAATAAAGTATGGGTTACCAATTAGCATAGCATCAGCGCTTACCTGAGATTTCAGATAACCGATAGCCTGCAAAGCGGTGATACCTATAGTTAGGTAACGTGTCCATTGGTTTAGCTTATTACGGCCGCTTTCACCCTCTTTTTGCAATTTGGTGAAGTATGGCACTGCTATACCTAAAAGCTGCACTACGATAGATGCAGATATGTAAGGCATTACGCCCAATGCAAAAATGGACGAACGTGAGAACGAACCTCCTGCAAACATATTAAGCAAGCCTACCAGGCCTTCTTTTGCTTTAGCGGTATCAAGCGTTGCCGCGTTTACACCCGGCAATACGATAAACGAGCCAACACGATATATCAAAAGAAATAAGAGTGTGTTTGTTATACGCACTCTTAGATCCTCAATTTTCCAAATATTGGATAATGTGGTGAAAAATTTCTTCATCGAAAATTATAACTTTACAATAGTTCCGCCGGCTGCTTCAATAGCTTTTTGTGCAGTAGCAGTAAATGCATGTGCTGTAACTTCTAACTTGGCTTTAAGTTCGCCACGGCCAAGGATCTTAACCAGGCCATTTTTAGAAACCAAACCATGTTCTTTCAGCGTATCAAAGTTAACTGTAGCTAATGAATATTTCTCAGTTAAAGCTTGTAATACGTCAAGGTTTACACCAACATACTCTACGCGGTTAGGGTTTTTAAAACCTACCTTAGGTACACGGCGCTGTAATGGCATCTGGCCACCTTCAAAACCTACCTTGGTAGATGTACCTGAACGTGAACCGGCACCTTTATGGCCACGGGTTGATGTACCGCCACGGCCACTACCTGTACCACGGCCAATTCTTTTTCTATTTTTAGTAGAACCTTCTGCAGGTTTAAGATTACTTAAATTCATGATATTAAATATTTTCTACCGCTACCAGGTGGTTTACTTTACGTACCATGCCTATAATAGCCGCAGTGGCTTCAACTTCCACGCTGTGGTTAATTTTTTTAAGGCCTAAAGCCTCAACAGTTTTTTTCTGGCGCTCGCTTCTGTCGATAACGCTTTTTATCTGTGTTATTTTAATTTTCGACATGACTGATTATCCGTTAAATACTTTACCTAAACTGATACCGCGCTGTTGAGCTACTGTATGCGCATCGCGTAATTGCGATAATGCAGATACGGTTGCTTTAACCACGTTGTGCGGGTTTGATGATCCTTTTGATTTTGCCAATACGTTGTGTACACCGGCACTCTCTAATACAGCACGCATTGCACCACCAGCTATAACACCGGTACCGTTTGCTGCTGGTTTGATAAATACAAAACCACCGCTGAATTTACCAATTTGCTCGTGAGGGATAGTGTTGTTGATAATTGGAACTTTTACCAAGTTCTTTTTAGCATCATCAATACCTTTTGCAATTGCTTCGGTAACTTCCTTCGCTTTACCAAGGCCGTAACCTACAACACCGTTCTCATCACCTACTACCACAATGGCAGAAAAGCTGAATGTACGGCCACCTTTGGTTACTTTGGCTACACGTTGTATGCTTACCAGGCGATCTTTTAATTCGATCTCGCTGGTTTTTACTCTTTTTATGTTGATTGTTGACATTTCCTGTTTCGATTAAAAGTTTAAACCACCTTCACGTGCACCTTCTGCCAGTGATTTAACACGGCCGTGGTACAAGTAACCATTCCTGTCAAACACTACATCTTTAATACCTGCAGCGATAGCTTTCTCAGCTACCAGTTTACCTACAGCTACTGATTGATCTGACTTAGTAGAACCGCTTGCAACAAAATCTTTAGATAATGAAGATGCTGATACTAAGGTTTTGCCACTAACGTCGTCAATAATTTGAGCGTAGATGCCTTTGTTGCTTCTGAAAACAGATAAGCGAGGGCGTGCTGTTGATCCTGAAAGGCGTTTACGTATGCCTTTTTTAATCCTGTCTCTTCTTGATAATTTCATGGCGCTTATTTTTTAGATGCTGATTTACCTGCTTTTCTTCTCAATACTTCGCCAACAAACTTGATACCTTTACCTTTGTAAGGCTCTGGCGTACGTAACGAGCGGATCTTCGCTGCTACCTGGCCAATCAATTGTTTATCGTTAGATTCCAGGATGATGGTTGGGTTTTTACCCTTATCAGCAGTGGTTGTAACTTTAATTTCTTGTGGTAACTCAAATACGTAGTGGTGAGAATAACCCAGCACTAAATCTAAAGTATTACCTGTGTTTGTTGCACGGTAACCTACACCTACTAATTCCTGTTGAATTTTGTAGCCTTCTGTTACGCCAACAACCATGTTGTTAATTAGCGAGCGGTACAAACCGTGTAACGCTTTGTGGCGTTTCTGATCTGACGGGCGTTTAACCAGTAACTGGTCGCCTTCTTGCTCAATGATGATATCTCTATCAACTGCCTGTTGCAACTCGCCTTTTGGGCCTTTTACGGTAACTACATTATCTGCAGATACTGTAATAGTAACCCCTGCGGTTAGTGCTATAGGTGCTTTTCCTATTCTTGACATTGCTTAATTTCCTCCTATTAATAAACGTAGCATAAAACTTCGCCACCCACATTTTGTGCACGAGCTTCTTTATCGGTCATTACACCTTTAGAAGTCGATAAGATAGCGATACCTAAACCATTTAACACACGCGGCATGGTGTCCATACCAGCGTATTTCCTCAAACCTGGTTTACTAATACGAGAGATGCTGCGGATAGCAGGGATCTTAGTTATCGGGTGGTACTTCAAAGCAACTTTGATGCTGCCTTGAGGGCCGTTATCCTCAAACTTAAAATTAGCAATGTAACCTTTTTCGAAAAGCACTTTAGTGATTTCCTTTTTCAGATTTGATGCAGGAATTTCAACAACCCTGTGGTTGGCTTTAATAGCATTCCTTACTCTTGTAAGATAATCTGCGATTGGATCTGTATTCATTATTGTTGTTTATGATAGTGGTTTCCTTCCGGTAACATCCCGGGCGACCTTCTATCGGTTAATTCTAAAAATTTAGAGCCGCGAAATTACAAAAAATTCAAAACATATTTACTATGTTTTGAATTTTCCGTTAGCTCTAAGTATTTTGTGCTTACCAGCTTGCTTTTTTAACACCCGGAATTTTACCGGCCAGTGCCATATCACGGAATGTAACACGTGATATACCGAACTGACGCATGTAACCGCGTGGACGGCCGGTTAGCTTGCAACGGTTGTGCAATTTTACCGGTGATGAACCTTTTGGCAATGCATCTAAAGCGGCGTAATCACCAGCTGCTTTAAGTGCTGCCCTTTTTTCAGCATATTTTGCTACTAACTTAGCACGTTTTACTTCGCGTGCTTTTACGCCTTCTTTAGCCATTGTTAATTGGTGTTTGATTTTTAAATGGTAAACCAAATTGCTTTAGTAACTCTAATGCTTCAACATCGTTGGTAGCAGAGGTTACAAAGGTAATATCCATACCTTGTATTTTGTTGATCTTATCGATGTTGATCTCAGGGAAGATGATCTGCTCGGTAATACCTAAGGTATAGTTACCGCGGCCATCAAAACCTTTATCATTGATACCTTTAAAATCACGGATACGTGGCAGGGCAACAGAGATCAAACGATCTAAAAACTCATACATTGTATTATCGCGCAGGGTAACACGTACGCCAATTGGCATGTTTTTACGCAATTTAAAGTTTGAGATATCTTTTTTGGATTTTGAAGATACTGCTTGCTGGCCGGTAATGGTAGTTAACTCGGTGATGGTGTTCTCGATCAATTTCTTATCGGTAGTAGCACCGCCAACGCCCTGGTTAATTGCTATTTTAAGCAATTTAGGCACTTGCATTACGCTTTTGTACTGAAATTTATCTTTCAATGCAACGCGAACATCGTCCTTATATTTGGTTTTTAACCTTGGTACGTAAGTCATTATTTAATTTCCTCCCCTGATTTTTTAGAAACCCTTACCAATTTGCCGGCATCGTTTAATTTACGGCCAACACGGGTAGTTTTTCCGGTTTTTGGTTCAACCAGCGCCAGGTTTGAAATGTGTATAGCAGCTTCCTGCTTTACAATACCACCATTAGGGTTGGCTGCATTAGGCTTAGTGTGTTTAGATACCATGTTGGCACCTTCTACAATAGCCCTGTTTTTTTCAATTATTACTTCAACAATTTTACCTTGTGAACCTTTTGAGTCACCGGCTATAACCTTCACTAAATCGCCCTTACGGATCTTTAATTTAGCTGGTTTTGTGATTTTCTTTTCCATATTATAATACCTCCGGTGCTAATGATACAATTTTCATAAATTGTTTTTCACGTAGTTCCCTTGCAACAGGGCCGAATATACGTGTGCCCCTTGGCTCATCCTGGTTGTTTAATAACACAGCTGCGTTATCATCAAAGCGGATGTACGAACCATCTTTCCTGCGGATTTCTTTCTTGGTTCTTACCACTACGGCTTTAGATACAGTACCTTTTTTAACGTTACCTGATGGGATAGCGCTTTTTACGGTTACTACGATCTTATCACCGATAGAAGCATATCTTTTACCGGTACCACCCAATACGCGTATCACTAAAACTTCTTTAGCTCCGCTGTTATCGGCTACATTTAATCTTGATTCCTGCTGTACCATGTTATTTAGCCCTCTCTAAAATTTGAACTAATCTCCAGTTTTTGTTTTTGCTCAGCGGGCGGGTTTCCATAATCAATACGGTATCGCCAACACCACAGGTGTTTGTCTCATCGTGAGCCATAAATTTGGTAGTTTTCTTTACGAACTTACCATAGATGGGGTGCTTCACCTTCCGCTCTACAGCAACTACAATAGATTTTTCCATCTTATTGCTTACTACCAGGCCGGTACGTGTTTTTCTTAAATTTCTTTCCATTGTTTTCCGACGCTTAAAAATTAATTAGAAGCTGACGCCGCTTTACGCTTTGTTATTTCAGTATTTAAACGAGCAATCTCCTTGCGCACTTTAGTAATACGTGTTGGATTTTCAATAGCCGAAACCGCGTGAGCGAATTTCAATTTAGTCAATTGACCTTTTTCCTCGCTGAGCTTTGCTGCTAATTCTTCAGCTGATAGCTCTATAATCTCTGAGTTCTTCATTTTCTTTATTGTTTGTTGTAATGTGTTGAAGAAGTTGTAAAAGTTGTAGTAGTTGTAAAGGTTAGCTCTTCGTGTTTATTACAACTTTTGCAACTCTTTATAACATTTCCAACATCCTCGAATTTATGCCTCTACGTAATCCCTACGTGTTACAAATCTGGTTTGCACCGGTAATTTTTGTGCAGCAAGGCGCAGGGCCTCTTTGGCAACCTCTAAAGGCACACCTTCTGCTTCAAATATCATTCTGCCCGGGCGTACAACTGCAACCCAATACTCGGGTGCACCTTTACCTTTACCCATACGTACCTCTGCTGGTTTCTTGGTTACAGGCTTGTCAGGGAAAATCCTGATCCACACCTGGCCTTCACGTTTCATGAAACGTGTTACAGCAATACGTGCAGCCTCGATCTGGCGGCTGGTGATCCAGGCTGCTTCGAGTGATTTTATACCGAAAGATCCGAATGAAAGCTCGGTGCCACGACTGGCTAACCCTTTCATCCTGCCTTTTTGCATCTTTCTGAACTTCGTTCTTTTTGGCTGTAGCATTTTATTAAGCTTTTATATCCTCACGGATATGACTGTTCTTTATATTAATATTATCTTCTTCCCGGGCCGCCTGGACGGTTACCACCACCTTGTCCACCCGGACGGTTAGCACCTGGGCCACCACCTGGACGACCACCGCCTGCACCTGGGCCGCCTCTACGGTCGCCACCTGCACCTGGTTTACGGTCGCCACGGCGTTCGCCGCCACGTTCGCCACCTCTTGCACCATCACGTCCACCGAAACCGGCTGAACCTTCTGGGCGGCCACCTTTACCGCTTGCGCTGCTTGTGCCGCCAATGTTTGGAGACAGATCGCGTTTGCCGTAAACTTCACCTTTACAGATCCAAACTTTAACACCTATTTTACCATAGGTAGTTAAGGCTTCTGCCAAAGCGTAATCGATATCGGCACGGAAAGTATGCAAAGGAATTCTTCCTTCTTTATATTGTTCTGTACGAGCCATCTCAGCACCGCCTAAACGGCCGCTTGTCATCACCTTTATACCTTCAGCACCCATTCTCATGGTAGAAGCTATAGTGGTTTTCATGGCACGACGGAATGATATACGTGCTTCAAGTTGTTTAGCTATACCTTCGGCAACTAACTGGGCATCAAGCTCAGGGCGTTTTATCTCGAAGATGTTGATCTGAACATCTTTTTTGGTTAATTTTTTTAACTCTTCTTTGATCTTATCAACCTCAGCGCCGCCTTTACCAATTACAATACCCGGGCGGGCAGTGTGGATGGTTACAGTGATGCGTTTTAAAGTACGTTCTATAACTACTTTAGATACACCACCTTTGTTGATACGTGCTGATAAGTATTTGCGGATCTTTTCATCTTCAACTAATTTGTCGGAGTAGTTGTTTCCACCGAACCAATTAGAATCCCAACCGCGGATGATCCCTAACCTGTTACCTATTGGATGTGCTTTTTGTCCCATTTCAAATTAGTTGTTATCGTTTTTACTATCCACAATCAGTGTTACATGGTTAGAGCGTTTGCGTATACGGAAACCCCTTCCTTGCGGAGCCGGGCGTAACCTTTTTAACTGACGGCCACCACCTACTGATACTTCTTTTACTATTAAGTTGCTATCCTCAACACGTTTGCCTTCGTTTTTTGCTTCCCAGTTTTTGATGGCTGATAACAAAAGTTTCTCTACACGTATTGCAGCTTCTTTATTAGTAAATTTTAAAATGTATAACGCTTTCTCAACGTTTACACCGCGGATCAGGTCAACCACCAAACGCATTTTGCGGGGTGAAGTTGGGCAGTTCTGTAGCTTAGCAACCGAAGAGCCACCCACAACGAGTTTCGCAGCTTCCTTTTGTTGCCTGATCTGTACAGACCTTTTAATTTTTGTTGTTGCTTCCATTGCCTGTTATTTTTTCTTTTCTGCGTGACCGCGGAATGTGCGGGTTGGAGCAAATTCGCCCAACTTGTGACCAACCATGTTTTCTGTTACGTACACAGGGATAAATTTATTACCGTTGTGTACTGCGAATGTATGACCAACGAAATCAGGAGAGATCATGCTACGGCGCGACCATGTTTTTACAACTGATTTTTTACTTGCATCATTCAAGGTCAGAACTTTTCTTTCCAGGTTATGATCTATGTAAGGTCCTTTTTTAATTGAACGTGCCATTATTATTTCTTCCTTCTTTCAATGATATAACGATCTGACCCTTTTTTCTTGTCACGAGTTTTGAAGCCTTTAGCTAACAAACCTTTACGTGAACGTGGATGACCACCCGAAGAGCGACCTTCACCACCACCCATAGGGTGATCTACCGGGTTCATGGCAACACCACGAACTCTTGGGCGACGACCTAACCAACGTTTGCGGCCAGCTTTACCTAACACTGCGTTTGCTCTCTCGCCGTTTGAAACAGTACCGATAGTTGCCAAACAGGTTGACAGTATCATACGTGTTTCGCCAGAAGGCAATTTAATGATGGCATATTTACCATCACGTGCTGATAACTGAGCGTAAGTACCGGCGCTGCGGGCAATAATGCCACCCTGGCCAGGGTTTAACTCAATGTTGTGGATGATAGAACCTAACGGGATGTTTTTCAAAGGCATGGTATTACCAACCTCTGGAGCAGCACCTTCGCCAGATAAAACTACCGTGCCAACTGTTAAGCCTTCCGGAGCTATCATGTATCGTTTTTCACCATCAACAAAATGTAACAGGGCTATACGTGCAGATCTGTTTGGATCGTACTCAATAGTTGCAACTTTTGCAGGGATATCAAATTTATTGCGTTTGAAGTCAATTAACCTGTATGCTTGTTTATGGCCACCACCAAGGTAGCGCATAGTCATTTTACCGCTGTGGTTACGACCGCCCGACCTGGTGTTAGCAGATACAACCAACGACTTTTCAGGAACGTTTGTTGTAATATCAGAATTAGATACATCTATTCTGAAACGGGTACCCGGGGTAACCGGTTTAAATCTCTTTACTGCCATTTTCGTATTATATATTGCTGTAAAAATCTATTGTTTCACCATCTTTCAGCGTAATGATGGCCTTTTTATAAGTAGCGGCGCGGCCAGATACTGCTCCTGCTTTTGTGTTGCGTGTTTTAAGCTTGCCTACGTATTTCATTGTGTTAACTGCTGTAACGTTAACACCATACATAGCCTCAATAGCGCCTTTTATCTGAATTTTATTAGCTCTGTGATCAACTTTGAAAGCATAGCGATTAAGCTTCTCGGTTAATTGAGCAACCTTTTCAGTAAGTAAGGGTTTCTTTAAAATTTCCATAATTACTTAGCTAATGCTTCCTCCAAAGTTTTAACAGCACCTGTAGTAAGGATAAGTTTACCAGCGTTTAACACATCATAAGTGTTAAGCTGCTCAACTGAGATTACCTTAGTTTTCTTCAGGTTCCTGCTTGATAAATACACATTGTTGTTTTCTACACCTGCAAGTACCAATAACGTTTTGTCGTTAGTAACATTCAGGTCAGCTTCCATCTGGATGTAAGTTTTGGTTTTGATGGCGTCGAAATTGAAGTCCTCAAGAACCAGGATATTGTTATCCTTTGCTTTGTATGATAAAGCTGATACACGAGCCAGTGATTTAAGCTTTTTGTTCAGCTTAAAGCTATAGTCGCGCGGTTGCGGGCCGAAAACACGACCACCACCATTAAATAATGGAGATTTGATGCTACCTGCACGGGCGCCGCCTGTACCTTTTTGTTTATGTAATTTGCGGGTACTACCTGCAATTTCATTACGTTGTTTTGATTTGTGCGTACCCTGGCGCTGGTTAGCTAAGAACTGCTTTACATCTAAGTAAATAGCATGATCATTGGGCTCTACACCGAATACGGACTCAGGCAGTTGCACCTTGGCTCCTGTTTCTTTACCTGATAGATTTAATACGTTGATTTCCATCTTATTTATCCAATATTACGAATGAACCCTTAGCTCCTGGGATGGAACCCTTAACTACGATTAGGTTTTGCTCGCTAAATACTTTAACAACCTGAAGGTTTTGTACTTTAACACGAACGTTACCCATTTGACCAGCCATACGCATACCTTTAAATACACGTGAAGGCCAAGAAGAAGCTCCTAATGAACCTGGTGCACGTAAACGATTGTGCTGACCGTGAGTTTGCATACCCACACCACCAAAACCGTGACGTTTTACCACACCCTGAAACCCTTTACCTTTTGAAGTACCAACTACATCAACAAAATCACCGATTGCAAAAATATCTACAGTGATGGTATCACCAAGAGCTTTTTCATCCGTGAAAGTTTTGAATTCTACAAGCTTACGCTTAGGAGTAGTGCCGGCTTTTTCAAAATGGCCTTTTAGAGGTGCAGAAGTGTTTTTTTCCTTCTTTTCGCCATACGCTAACTGAACAGCAGCGTATCCGTCTGTATCAACAGACCTGACCTGAGTTACTACGCAAGGGCCAGCTTCGATTACAGTGCAGGGAATATTTTTCCCTGTTTCATCGAAAATGCTGGTCATTCCTACTTTTTTACCAATTATTCCTGACATTTTCTTTATTTTATTTGTGCCCATCGAAGCAGTAGGGCTTCGTTCAAGGCATATTATTTCCCCCTTAAGGGACGGCAAAGATAGGAATTTTGTATTAATTGTCAAATACTTAACAAGTTATTTTTAAATAATTATTTGTACCGGTCAAAAAGATGTTGTACTGGATATATCAGCGCGCTAATTCTTCTCATTTTCAATCACATTTGGCGTGGTTTTAAGAGCCTGCCGGCGTTCGGGGCGTAAGCCCGCCGCCAGCCCGCTCAAAATTTAGCGGGGCAATTTTCGGCATGATATGGAAAAACTTCGGGTAAGTTTTACCTTTACCACATGAAACGCCTTTACCCCTTATTTGCCCTCCTGATACTTACAAAATTAGCCGCCGCGCAGGTGGCCCCGGATACTACCAAAAAAACACCTCCGGTTGTAAAGGAACTGCCAAAAAACAAGCAGGTTTTCACCGCCATAGAGCAGGAGCCCCAATACCCGGGCGGCACTGCTGCATTTGGCAATTACATCAGCCGTAATCTTAAATACCCGGATGTTGCACGCCTGGTAGGTATAGACGGCCGCCTCATCATGAGCTTTATTGTGGAGCGCGACGGCCGGATCAGCAGCGCTACCCCTGTTAACTGTATAGGTGCAGGCTGCGAAGCGGAAGCCGTGAAGGTTTTGCAGGAATCAAAACCATGGACGCCCGGCGTCCAAAACGGAAGAGCGGTTAGGGTGCAGTATACTGTGCCAATTAATTTCTCGGTAGAAAAAGGCAAGGTAAAAATGAAGGAGCTGCGTGCATCCGATTATGGTTTTGTATTTAATATAAAGGACAGGCTTTATACGCTTGATGAAGCAAAGGATATCATCGGAGGTTCTTTTCAATCAGACCGGGTAAAAATTGCCGAACCATTTTATAATACCGATAACAACCCCAAGTTTTTGATGCCTGATAAAAAGGAAGTGTACGTGGTGAAGATGAAGGATTAGCTACTCCATCAACCGCCTTATCAACTCCGCGCTTTGCTTGTTGCCTTCCTCCAGCCTACCCTGGAAAAATGCCTGCACTTCGTTAAAATGTTTTTTGTAGCCTTCCATATCGCCGTAACCAATAATGGCGCTCCACTCCCGCACCGCCGAATGAAATTCCAGGTCGTCGCCACGGATGGTTTTATCGTACAATGCCGTTTTTATCGATTCTTCCAGCAATTCCTCATTCTTAAATAAATACTCGGCAATACCCAGCCTTAAGCGGAAAGGCGGCGTTTGGCAAATAAGGTTATCATAAGGGTTTACGCCCAGATGGTACCAGGCATCAACCATACTTAATATACTAAGGTGCGAGTTTGGCTTTTGGTGGCCGGCGTCCTTCGCCAGCGAAAACTCCTGCATCACCTTATCATTAAACATAATTGGCTTGCGGCTTTCGTGGAAAACAAAATCGCGCGCTTTATAAAGCCGCTCGCGAAACGCGCCTTCCTCCTCTTTTATCATCAGCTTAAACAACTCCGATTCGGAATTAGCATATTGCTTTACCTGCTGCCTGGCATAGGGGTTTAATATGGCCAGCCCGGCATACACGTGTGCCTTATAACTAAAAATGCGCAGGGTGGTTAGGATCTTTACATTATCTATACCACCCGCATAGGAAGCATTCTCCCAGGGGAAAAACCCGGCGGCCTTCCAGGCGGTGCCCATGCTTTCGAAACCCACATGCGTTACCGCCTGCGTATCGGCCACAATTTTATCATGTTCGTGGTAATCGGCTATTTCTACTATATCAGTCTCCACGGCGGTGAACAGGTCCAGCATACGCTGGTACGAATCGCCTTCGTAGCGGTGAGGTATCAGTATCAGTTTTTGCCCTTTTGGCTGAAAGCCCGGCCCGTGCATGGCGTGGAAGGTAATTATCTGCGCATCGCCGGGCAGGTACTTTTCAAAAACGGCTATCTCCGGATGTTTTACAGATGTTTGCCCGGCCACAATAGCGCCGTATTTTGTGGACGGGCCGCATTGCGCAACCACCTGCTCCAGTTTATCGGCTTCTACCGAATAGATGATGAGGTCGCTTACGCGCGATACATCCTTACCATCGTCCATTAGTTTTATTCCTAAGGGATCCAGCTCCTCTTCTAACTTTTCGCGGTTGGCGGGCAGGTCGCAGCCGCAAACGGTGTAGCCTGCTTTTGCAAAAGCTTTGGCGTATAACCGCCCCATATCGCCCAAACCAATAAAACCTATATACATGTTATAAATAAAAGGCCTAATATAGGCTTTTGCTAATTACACACAATTACCAAAAAATTGCATCTTTTTTATATTTTTAAGAAGTGAAATTTACCTATTACGCAAAACAGGTTTGCGCCAACCAAATAATACCTTAAAATTAATTTTACAAACCTTAAGTTACATTTTACCGTTTAAAGTAAAGTGCCGCTAAAACAGAAACTTGTTTTTCCCCCGATATGCAACGTTATATGATAAAGCTCCTTAAATCGACCGCGATTATTTTAACATTATTTTTAATTGTTAACGCGGGAACCAGCTACGCGCAGGATTCTACAGCAAAGGCCAAACCGGCAGTACCTAAGCCGGTTGCCACAAAACCGGCAACGGTGAAGCCCCCTGTTAAATACAACCCCTATGCAGCCAAGCCGGTACCTAAAGCCACAACCCTGCCAGCAACAAAAACACCAAGTAACCCGGGTACTGTGGTAGTAAAACCTGTACAGCAATACGTACCCGAAAACCCCGCCCTGTTGAATGATAAGAGCCTTAACGGGCAATACCAGTACCTGCTTACCAAAGTATACAATTACCAAAGGCCGCTGATATCGGCTTTATGGAAGAATTTTTCGGATACGCTGGGTGCTACCCGCCGCAAATTGAACGACGCCAGCATAAAACTATCCACACAAACGAAAAGAGCAGATTCGCTGGTGGCGGATATTAAGGCTAAAGAAGAGAACCTTTCGGCGTCGAATGCAAAGGTGGATAGCGTAAGCCTGTTGGGCATCCCGCTTACTAAATCAACCTATAATTGGATCATGTGGGGCCTGGTTGCTGGTTTCGGCGCTATCGCGGTAATAGTGATAGCACGGTCGGGCGCACACAGCCGCGAGGCCAGCTATCGTACCAAACTTTATAACGAGCTGGAAGAAGACTACAAAACCTACAAGGCCAAAGCCAACGAAAAGGAGAAAAAGCTTGCCCGCGAACTGCAAACCGAACGTAACAAGCTCGACGAATTGCTGGGCAAAGGGTAGCCTTATTCTTCATTATATGAAAGCATTTATACTTACAGTGTTTCTTAGTTTGGCAGTATCCACTTTGTTTGCTCAAACCGCTTGTTCAAAATTCAAATACGGCACTTTTAAAATGGCGTATGGAAAATTTAATTTGATTATCAAAAGGGCTGGTAAATACCAATTTGAGGAAATGCAAGATCCTAAAATATCGGTTTCATATATGGTAAAATGGATAGATGGTTGCCATTATCAATTAAAGCCAAATGAGGATTATTTCAAGCAATTCCCGCAAGCGCCGAAAAATGCTCTTATAACAGTAGAAATCACCAGTGTAAAGAAAAACTCCTACACACTTGCGGCGAAGTATAACTTTAGCGAAGAAGTTGTTACAGGTGAAGCTTTTAAAATTGATTAGCGGCAATGAAAGCTTATTTGTTTGGATGGAACCCCTTGAAATTCGCCTGGGCGGATATGGACGACGATATCAAAAAGCTTAAAACCTCGGGTAACCTGGTTGATAACTGGAGCGTTGCCAGCCATAAAACCATACAGATTGGCGACAGGGCCTATATTGTACGCCTCGGCGTTGAGCCCAAAGGGATCTTCGCCTCGGGTGTTATATCCTCTGAACCGTACGTCGCATTCCGAAAAGGCAGGCATTACCATCGGATCGAAATTTCTATCGATACTTTATTAAACCCGGACAAAGAACCCATCCTTACTATGGACATCTTAAAAATGGGCAACCTGGCTATGCAAACCTGGTCGCCGCAGGCATCGGGGATTTCTATCCGGCCCGAACTGGTTGATGAGATCGAAGGCGTTTGGCTGAATTTCCTGAGCGGGCATCCATACTATGGCAATTTATAATTTGTCGCAAAATCGCCACTAACAGGTCGTTTTTACGCACCATCGAGTGTGCCGATTGTGTATACCTTTGAATTAACAAACACAACATTATGGCAACTCAAATTTTTGTGAATTTACCGGTTAAAGATCTTAATAAATCGGTTGAGTTTTTCACCAGGCTTGGTTATACTTTTAACCCGCAATTCACCAACGAACAAGCTACCTGCATGATCGTTAGCGATACCATTTTTGTAATGCTGCTGGTAGAGCCCTTCTTTAAAACTTTCAGCAGCAAAGAAATCGCAGATTCATCCAAAGTAGTGGAATCTATCATCTGCCTGTCTGCCGAAGGCCGCGATGAGGTAGATGCCATCATTGGCAAAGCTATTGAAGCCGGCGCTATTGCACCTAAGGACAAAGTAGATTATGGCTGGATGTATAGCGGCAGTTTTGAGGATCTGGACGGCCACCTTTGGGAATATGTGTGGATGGACCCTGCCGGCCCGCCTCAGCAGCAATAGTTTTCACAATTACTTAAAGCAGCCTCCTAATTTTGGGATGCTGCTTTTTTGTTTACGCTTCTCTTATCGTCGGAGATCTTGCTTTAAAGATGCTTAAATATGAATATTTTACGCGCATAAACATCGGTGGCAATTACTTCATTGTTATTAGTAATGGCTACCCCGGTTACCGTAGTTGTAAGAAAGTCGCCTTCGCCAATTTTCTCCCTTATATCACCATTTTCGTCGGTTTTTAAGACGTAAGCTGGTGTAGCAACAAACAAATTATCCCCTTTACCTTTAATAGCATAACAAACCGTACCTGCATCCCAGGATTTAATAAAGTTTCCAAGCGTATCGTAAATGCGGATGATGCTGTTTCGTGGCGAAGTGACAAATATTTTATTCTTAAAATATGTTATTCCAAACGGGTACGCTTTATCTATCTGCTTGTCTGTTTGTATTGCAGCAGTGAACTTAAGCAGAAAATTGCCATTTTTATCGTACTTTTTAACATTGTTGTTCTGCCCGTCTACAACATAGATATTTTGATCGTTATCTACTGTTATTTCTTCAATATTTTGGAATTGCGTATCACCCGTACCATAAGAGCCCCACTTTGTTACAACTTTCCGGTCTTTATCTAAAATGGTTACATACGCAGCACCGGATGCGGTGGTTACCACCGTATTTCCATTCTTCAGAAACGCGATACCGCGAGGCGATGGGCCTGAATAAAATAATTGCAAGTAATTGCCGGCAATATCAAATTTCTGCACGTTGTAGTTGTTATCATCGCTAACATAAATATTGCTAAGGCTGTCAACTTCTACGTGCATAGGGTATTGAAACTGGCCGGGACCAGTCCCCCCAGAGCCGAAAGACAAAAGTTTACTGTAGCTTTTGCCCGAAGCATAGCCAAAGTTGATATCGCTAAATGGGCTGTACTCGGTAGCGCTATTAAAAATCTTGACTTTATAAAAAACTTTCACAAGTGGCGTAGTAACAATATCTGTTACGGTGCTATCGGCGGTTTCCTGCAATAGTTTATATTGTTGCTCTGTATCGTTAAACTTAAATACCTGGTATTTTTTTGCAAGCGGCACTTGTGCCCACGATATAACTATCTTGCTACCAAAAGCGCCTTTACTTACATTTAAATTGATGGGGCGGTCCAAAATAACATCGGCCGGCACAACCGGTGGAGTTGGTTCTTTGATAACTGGCGTTTCGACAGCTTTAGGGCCGTCTTTTTTGCAACCTGTATGCAACAGCGCAATTGCAAATATGGATAACAGAGCGAATTTAAATTTCACGTTTAGGTTATTTATCCTCAAATATAGGATTCCAACTTGAATAATACGTCCTAAACACAAAAAAGCCACTCTTTGCAAGAATGGCTTTTCTATAAAATGGGCTCTTGGCGGTTATCCCAAAAGAATAAAATTTCAATATCGATATCTCCAACATCGTAAAACATAGAACAATTTCTATGTACAAATGCCTTTCTTAAACTCTCTTCATTGCCAACGGCCTTAAAAATATAAGGGAATTTACTAATATTTTCTACCACTTCATAAACCCTGCGCCTAATTCATTCAATTCCCGTTCTCCAAACCTCTCCTCTAATTGCTGCCCTATCGAATTAAATGTGTCATCGGCCCGGTCAGAAAAAACTACGTTGTATTGCATTATTTAACAGGATACTTCTGCTTAAATTCTTCAAACGTTTTAAACCGTCCGGCTTTAATATCTTCCCGCCCGCGCGCAATGCCTTCAACTACGTGTGGAGGAAGGGCTTCATCATCGTCCTTTACAAAAGATACCTCTAATGCCTTCAAAAAAGCGTTAAGGGCTTTTTCCTGTTCTTCGGTTGGGTTTACAATATAAGTCGCCATAAACAAATATAAAAAATATCTAAGCCAAAAAAGCCACTCTTTTGCAAGAATGGCTTTTTGTATAGATCTTCCGGTACAGTTACACTTTGATCTCAACTTCAACTCCGCTTGGCAATTCAAGCTTCATTAAAGCATCTACAGTTTTTGAATTTGAACTGTAGATATCCAATAAACGCTTGTAAGAGCATAATTGGAATTGCTCACGTGCTTTTTTGTTTACGTGTGGTGAACGTAACACAGTGAAAATTTTCTTTTCGGTTGGTAACGGCAGTGGTCCGCTAACTACAGCACCCGTAGGTTTTACTGTTTTTACGATCTTCTCGGCAGATTTATCTACCAGGTTGTAATCGTAAGATTTTAATTTGATCCTGATTCTTTGGCTCATGTTATTTGTTGTTTTATAACCACCCTAAGAGCTATTTATTAGGATGATCGGTTTATTTTAAAATTTGAAGATTTGATAATTTGAAGATCATTTTCAAATCTTCAAACTACCTCATCTTCAAATCAATATTTACGCGTTAGCAGCAGCTTTTTTGCCTTTTACTTTGGCAACTACTTCTTCCTGTACGTTACGTGGCGCTTCTGCATAGTGGTCAAATTCCATGGTAGAAGTTGCACGGCCCGAAGTGATGGTACGCAACTGGGTTACGTAACCAAACATTTCTGAAAGTGGTACAGTAGCTTTAATTACCTGTGCACCTGCACGTGAATCCATACCCAAAAGCTGGCCACGACGACGGTTCATGTCACCGATAACATCACCCATGTTTTCTTCAGGGGTAAGGATCTCAATTTTCATGATCGGCTCAAGCAACACAGGTTTACATTTTGGCAATGCCTCGCGGTAAGCAGATTTTGCAGCTATCTCGAAAGATAACGCATCTGAATCGACCGCGTGGAACGAACCATCAATTAAACGCACTTTTAAGCCTGTTAACGGGAAACCGGCTAATACACCGTTTGCCATTGCAGCTGCAAAGCCTTTTTCTACAGATGGGATAAACTCGCGAGGGATAGAACCACCGCTAATTTCGTTCACAAATGTTAAACCTTCTTTACCATCTTCGTTTGGCGATACAATAATTTGGATATCGGCAAATTTACCACGACCACCTGTTTGTTTCTTATAAGTTTCGCGGTGCTGAACGGTACCGGTGATAGCTTCTTTGTAAGCTACCTGTGGCGCGCCCTGGTTAACCTCTACTTTAAACTCACGTTTCAAACGATCCATGATGATATCTAAGTGAAGCTCGCCCATACCGCTAATTACGGTTTGGCCGGTCTCTTCGTCAGATTTTACGTGGAACGTAGGATCCTCTTCAGATAATTTACCAAGAGCGATACCTAATTTATCTACGTCTGCCTGTGTTTTAGGCTCGATAGCTAAACCAATAACCGGCTCAGGGAAGTTCATCGATTCAAGGATGATCGGGAATTTCTCATCGCAAAGGGTATCACCTGTTTTAATGTCCTTAAAGCCTACTACCGCAGCAATATCACCTGCACCTACGTTAGGTATAGGGTTTTGCTTGTTAGCATGCATCTGGAATATACGGCTAATACGCTCTTTGTTATCTGAACGCATGTTGTGCACATACGAACCAGCTTCTAAGTTACCCGAGTAAACACGGATAAAGCATAAACGGCCCACGAAAGGATCGGTTGCAATTTTAAATGCTAAAGCTGCAAACGGCTCTTTTTCTGATGGTTTACGTAAAAGTTCTTCGCCTGTATCGGGGTGGGTACCAATGATACCTTCTACATCCATAGGTGAAGGAAGCAATTCCATCACATAATCAAGCATGGTTTGTACACCTTTGTTTTTGAACGATGAACCGCAAACCATAGGAACTATCTTAGCATCCAAAACAGCCTTACGTAAAGCGTCAAGCACTTCGCGTTCGGTGATGGTTTCAGGCGCATCAAAGAATTTCTCCATCAGGCTCTCATCGTAATCAGCAACAGATTCAAGCAGTTTTTCTCTCCACTCTGTAGCTTCTTCTATCATATCCTCCGGGATAGGCACTTCGGTAAAGGTCATCCCTTTATCATGCTCATTCCAAACAATACCTTTCCAGTTGATCAAATCAACAACACCTTTAAAGTTCTCTTCGGCGCCAATAGGCAACTGCAAAGGAACAGCGTTACTGCCTAACATACTTTTTACCTGTTTTACAACATTTAAAAAGTCGGCACCAGAGCGGTCCATTTTGTTAACGAAACCTATACGGGCAACGTTGTAGTTGTTTGCAAGGCGCCAGTTAGTTTCTGATTGTGGCTCAACACCATCAACAGCGCTAAACAAAAACACCAAACCATCCAATACCCGTAAGCTACGGTTCACCTCAACGGTGAAATCCACGTGCCCCGGGGTATCAATGATGTTGATATGGTAGTTTTGGCCCCTGTATTTCCAACCAACGGTTGTTGCAGCAGAGGTAATGGTAATACCACGTTCCTGCTCCTGCGCCATCCAGTCCATTGTAGCTGCACCCTCGTGTACCTCGCCAATTTTATGGCTCACACCCGAGTAGTACAATATACGCTCTGTTGTAGTGGTTTTACCGGCATCAATGTGAGCGGCAATACCTATGTTTCTTGTATATCTTAGATCTCTTGACATTATTATTATTTTTTGATTGCACCGATGCTTTTTTGATTACACCGATTATAAAAGTGCAAACATAAATAATCGGTGTAATCGTAGTATTAAATCGGTGTAATCCTTATTAGAAACGGAAGTGAGAGAACGCTTTGTTGGCTTCAGCCATTTTGTGCGTATCTTCTTTCTTCTTCACAGCAGCACCTTCACCTTTAGCAGCAGAGATGATCTCGCCGGCTAATTTCTCCATCATGGTTTTTTCACCACGACGACGGGCATAGCTGATCAACCATTTCATACCCAAAGCAACTTTACGCTCAGGACGAACCTCGGTTGGTACCTGGAAGTTTGCACCACCTACACGGCGGCTTTTTACTTCTACAGCAGGCATTACATTGTTTAAAGCTTTTTTCCAGCTATCCAATCCGTTTTCGCTGGTTTTCTTTTCAACAATTTCAATTGCGTTATAGAATATAGTATAGGCAGTAGATTTTTTACCGTCGAACATCATGTTATTTACAAACCTGGTTACCAAAACATCATTGAATTTTGGATCAGGAAGAAGGATTCTTTTTTTTGGTTTTGACTTTCTCATTGTTACTATCCTCCTTTAATTATTTTTTCTTCTTAGCTGGTGCGCCTTTTGTAGGTGCAGCTGCCTGACCTGGTTTAGGGCGTTTAGTTCCGTATTTAGAGCGGCGTTGGTTACGGCCCGCAACACCTGATGTATCTAACGCACCACGGATGATGTGGTAACGTACACCCGGCAAATCTTTAACACGACCACCACGGATCAAAACAATTGAGTGTTCTTGTAAGTTGTGGCCTTCTCCAGGGATGTAGGCGTTAACTTCTTTACCATTTGTAAGGCGCACACGTGCAACTTTACGCATTGCTGAGTTTGGTTTTTTAGGGGTAGTGGTGTACACACGGGTGCACACGCCTCTTCGCTGTGGACAGCTGTCCAACGCTGGCGACTTACTCTTGTCAACCAGAGCTACTCTACCTTTTCTAACTAATTGCTGAATAGTAGGCATTTTTTCCTTTTTGTATTTACTGTTTTATCCTTATTTTAAGGACTGCAAAGGTAGGTACTATTTTTTGATTTTCAAGGGCTTGCGGTAAAAAGTTTTTGTAATGGGCTGATTAGGTGGGCGGATGGCGGAAATGGGGTGGTTTTACGGATGTTTACGGTGTTTGCCGGGTTACATTTTTCTTATTAGCGTATCAATGCTAAATTGTGCATGAAACAAGTTTTGCAAAGTATTAAGCAACATCCTTACTCGGTATTTTTTTATTTAGTATACTGCTGGCTATGGTATTGTACTTATAAGGTGATATTACACCCCATAAAAGATGGCGGATTTTTAGTGTTTGGGGGAATTCTTACTGCCGCCCTCTTTATATTTGTGAGCTTACTTAACGCATATCATACAGATCAATACAGATTTTATCTTTGGTTTATAGGTTTTATAGGTATACCCGTAGCCATTGCATTTTACTTAGGGAGCATACAGGTTTATTAATTTGAAAAGCACGGCTTGTGTTGCTTTCTTCCGACCGTCCCGCTTTCTGTACAAGCCGCTGATAGAAGCGCCTTTTCCGCCAATCGGGTTTAGGTAGGTTGGGCTGGCGCGTAGATTTAAATTGTTCACCGCTACCCCCTCACCCACTCCAGCGGCCTATCATTTACAAAAGCCTTCCAAATTCTTTCCTTTGCATTCCGCTTAAATTTTAGCGTAAAGCCGGGCTCATCATTATAAAATGCCAGGTTTTCTACCCTAAAAAATTCCAGCTTACCGCCATCCCAGCTTTGGGTTATCACCAGCTTATCGCCGACGGCGTTTATTTGTAAAAACATGCCGTTATCCGCGCGTTTGTATTTGCCTTCAAACTGCTTTAATTGGGCAGGGCTAAACAGCGTATCATTCTCCAGCGCCTTAATGTGATTGGTAATGCCTGGGTTCTCAGGATCTAAGGCCAGCGCGCGTTTATAATAGGTTGCAGCCAACCGCTTATCGCCAAGGGCCTCTGCAGCGGCGGCAAAATTTGTGTGGGCAATGGGGCTTGACGGGTACCGGGTAATTTGTTGGTTAAATATGCTAAAAGCCTGCTGGTTTTTCCCTTGCCGCAACAATACCTTGCCGTAATAATTAATATCAGCTTCCGAAAACTTATTACCCTTTCGTGCCAGGTTATCAAACACCGCTTGCACATCGCCAAAGCCTTGCTTGCGCAAAGCAGCAAAAAGCCGCGTCATAGCATCCGGGTTATCATACCTAAAATGTAGCGGGCGCATGGTGAGTGCTGTTTGCCTGCCCAAAAACAGGCTGATGATCTGGTCGGCGGCTTTTAGTGCAGCCCCGCGGGTAAAAAAAACCAGGCTTTGGCCGGTAGCCGGGTTAGCTACAAACAGCGAAATAAAATCATCCGTTTTACCCCAGTGCCAAATAAGGTTTTGGTTTTTACCCTGCGCCAAACCCACGCCCAGCCCCCAGTTAATGTACGCTGCAGTATCACCGGCCACCCGCGATGTTTTGCTTTGCCTGCTAAACATCAGTTTTTGCGTTGCTGGTTTTAGGCCTTTACCCGCCAGCAGTGCCTGCAAAAACAGGTTATAATCATGCGCGTTGCTTAGCAGGCTAAAGGCGGCATTGGGCAGCATTGGGGCAAGGTCGGAGCTTTGCGGACCAAGCACTGCTGTATTCATGCTTTTGGCTTGCACATAGGTACTGCCTTTCATGCCCAGTGGTTTAAAAACCTCCTCCTGCATTAACTGCTCAAAGGGCTTAGCGGTTATTTTCTCTACCACCTTCTGCAAAAACCAATAGCCCTCTCCCGAGTAAGAATAAGCGCTGCCGGGCGCAAAAAGCAACTTCACCGGCTCGCCCGTTTCAAACTCCGGGAACTCCGCCAGTCCGCTGGTATGGCTTAAAACCATTCTCGCTGTGATCATGCTATACCTCGGGTCTTTCATATCGAAGCGCTTATAGGTGCCTATATAACGCATCAATGGTGTATCCAGCGAAAGCACTCCCCTATCGTAAAGCCGTAAAACGGCATAAGCAAAAACACTTTTACCCAGGGAGCCCGCTCGGAATAAGGTGGTGGAGTTTATGGGTGTTTTAAGCCCTTCCTTTCCTGAGCCAATATTGTAAGCGATTGTTTTACCACTACTGGTACAGGCCAGTTGTATGCCAGGCAAGCCATTATCATCTGCAATGTTTTGAAGCTGGCGCTGCTGGGCCTTTACCGATGCGATTGACAGGAAGGAAACAAGGAAGCAGACAAGTTTTCTCATTAGGTGTGCGATTGGAATTACTTGCTAAAGTATTACCAATATCCACAAAAACAAATTTAATTTTGAATTAATCCTATTTTACAATACAAAACAACGAAACAGGGCCATTTAATAACGATTATATAGAATTAAATTTTGGCTGATTATTGCATTTAATATCTGCTGTCCGAAACGCACCACCAAATCGAATAAATAATATAGTGGTTATATCACTAATTAACCGAATTAAAAATCGGTCAGTTAATTTTAGTTAAGATTAATGAAAGCAGGTATAGCACAAGGCCACGCCTGCTTTTTTGTATAAAGATCTATTTAAAAACTATCATCTAAAGCAACCTTATTGCTATTGCTCAGCTTAATATCCTGTATCTCTCCCGCGCCTTCAAAGGCTACGCATATCCCGGCAATATCTTTAATGGTTTGGGTGATGGGGGTTTTAAATATCTGCACACCGTTTAGTTGCACGGTTAGCTGCATATTTTTTACGCTGCAACGGAGGTTTTGGAATTGGCTAAAATCGCAGCCGAACGCACTGAGGTCTCTGTCTTTACCATGGATCCAATCAGACGAGGTGAAAATCGTCAGCGCCGAGCTGCAGCCCTTATTGGCCAGCGGGATAATAATGGCGTTTTGCTTTCCTAAAATATAAACGATAACATTCCGGCAGGATGATTCTTCGGGCGTGGAAGTGTTGCGCAGGGTGGTTTCCAGCGTAAAATCGCTCCCGTTTATACCATCAAACTCCCTTACATTATAAAACCGCAGCCATTGCCCGTTAAAAACCGGCAAGCCGGTTTTGCGGGCCAGGTTTTTTGCCGGCAGGCCCAATGCGCCGGGCAGGTGTATATCCGCCGCGCTTAAATACGTGGGCACCGGGAATTTATCCAATAACCCAACCCAACCCTTTGTTTGGACGTAGACGGGCGTTTCCTTTTTTACCTGCCCTTTATCAATAAGCTTTGCCGTAAAATAGCCCGGGTGATAGTAAATAGAGGTATGCTGCCTGCCCGATGCCGCTATCCGCTCTGTACGCGATGGGTCCCAGGTTTGCTGCAGGGTAAGGCTATCCGTATGCAGGCCCGAGGCATCATAATTAAACACCACAGAGTTGGGTAAACCTTCGGCAACTACACGCGCCTCAAATTTAACAGGGACATTGGTTGCCGCCATTTCGGGTTGTTTTGGCTTGATGATCCAGGCCAGTATCGCCACCAAAACAAGCAGCGTAACCGCCATACTGATGATTGCTGGGAGATAATTTCTTCTTTTCGTGGGCAGTTTAATCGCCGTTGCCAGGGGTACATTTTCGGTATCAATATTTTGTTTAAATGCGCGCCAATCATCGTACCCCGCAAATTTGGCAAGCGCATTTAGCGTGGCCGCATTGGGTGTGCTGTCATACTTCACCTTGCCCCAAATTCTTTTCAGCGTAGTCACGCTAAGCATCGTGCCGGTTTTATGCAAAAAGCGTTCGCTTAGTTTTTCAAAATCAAGGTCGCTCCACCCGGCGCTGCTCCCCCAATCCAGTGCCTCCTCGGTTACCTGGCGCCAGCGGGCAATATAAAAACCTTCCTTTTGCATAATGTTGGTGTGAACGGATTTGAATGTACTTGAATAAGGCTTTGTGGCAGTGGCCATTCAATTTAGCCTAAAATTAAAAATAATTATGAAAAATAAACTTTCAGCATTTATTAAACAGCTGCTATTGCCGGGGCTGCTGTTTTTCGCCATTACAGGATTCGCACAGGTAAAACAACCTAAGATTAAACCGATTGCCATTCCGTTTGATGCCGCCCATTGGGATACCACTTTACAAAAGGTAGAATTTCTTAGCTACAAAGGCACAAAAGCCATGAAGGTGCTTCCCGGCAATAAACTTGTAGTATTAAAAGATATAAACTTTACCAATGGTACTATCGAGTTTGACACCCAGCCAGTAGATGTTACCAAATCATCCTTCTTAAGCGTATACTTCCGCAGGCAAAGTAACGATGAAAGCGAACTGGTATACCTGCGTACCGCAAAAGATGAAAGCCTACAGCGTAACGATGCCATACAATATGCACCTATTATCCGTGGTGTAAACCTGTGGGATATGATGAACCATTACCAGGGGCCTGCAGCCATCAAAAACGAGGAATGGAACCATTTTAAACTGGTTATCTCCGGCATGCAAATGCGCGTGTACCTAAACAATATGGAAAAACCAACCCTGGAGATACCCCGTTTAGAAGCCAACGCCACCGCAGGAGGCATCGCGTTTGATGGGCAGGCGTATTTTGCCAACCTCATCATCAAGCCAAACGAAACAGAAGGTCTATCCCCGGCCCAAGGCACAGATCTTAGCAACCACGATGTGGGTTATATCCGCCGCTGGGAGGTATCCGCTGCGCAGTTTTTAGAAAAAGGCCGCGAACTGATTCGCGAGGACCTGCCAACCGATACTACCAAATGGCAGCCTGTTTGGGCCGAGCGCCACGGACTGATAAACCTTACGCGCGTTTACGGCGGTATAGAAAACCGAGGCGGCGGCGTACAGAATAAAAACCGCTATGTATGGCTCAAAACCAAAATACGCTCCACAAAAGACCAGTGGGCCAAAATACAACTTGGCTTTAGCGACGAGGTATCCGTTTTCATCAACGGAGGATTGATCTATACAGATAAGAACCAGTACCCGCAGCCCATCCGCAAATACCCCGACGGGCGTTTGGATGTAGCCAACTCATCTTTCGAGATCCCGCTGAAAACAGGCGACAACGAATTGGTTATCGGCGTATCCAATTACTTTTATGGCTGGGGCATAGTAGCCCGCATGGTCAAAATGGATGGTAGCATTGCTGTTTTGCAGGAATAAGAATAAGGGCGCAGATATTGGTTTATCTGCGCCTTACTAAATCATGGTTTGCTTTTAATGTTGCATATAAATAATTACCTTGGTAGGTACTAAATCCTCAACAAATAACATTGCCAAACCATGAAAACCGACCTCTACACAAAAGTTATCCTAACCGTTATAGCCATTGCGCTTACGTTAAACCTGTTAAAAGGCAGCAGTACCCCAGCCATGGCCGACACTAAAAAATTCGTGAGCATCCCGGTAAACCCCGATGGCAGCATCAACGTAAATATCAACAAGGTGAACGAAACCATGGATGTGAATATTAAAAGTGTAGAACGCGGCGCGTTTTACTACGTATCACCCATCCCGGTAAAAGTTAATCCGTAAACCTTCCATTATACCTTACAAATGAATGTAGACGAAGTAATGGCCCAACTGCAGGCTATGGGCAGCGAAAGCATTAAAAAGATCTTGCTGAAGCACGGCGTTAAAGAGCCGTTTTTTGGTGTTAAGGTAGAATATTTAAAAACCATCCAAAAAAAGGTAAAAACTGACTACGATTTAGCCAACGGCCTTTTCGCCACTGGTAATGCCGACGCCATGTATCTTGCCGGGCTGATAACCGACGATGCAAAAATGACCAAAGCCGATCTGCAAAAATGGGTTGAGCTTGCCTTATCTAATAACATAGGCGAATACACCGTACCTTGGGTGGCGGCAGGCAGCCGTTATGGATTTGAGCTTGCGCTTGAATGGATCGATAGTCCCGAAGAACGTATTGCCGCCTCGGGCTGGGCTACCCTGGCAAACCTGGTAACCTTAAAACCGGATAGCGAACTGGATATAGATACGCTGAAAGGCCTGTTAACCCGCGTGGAACAAACCATCCATTCAGCGCCAAACCGGGTGCGTTATCAAATGAATAGTTTTATTATCGCTACGGGCGCATACGTTTCGGCTTTAACTGCCGATGCCCTTGCTGCTTCTGCAAAAAACGGAACGGTGATGGTAGATATGAACGGCACAGCGTGCAAAGTACCCGCCGCGGCAGATTACATTAAAAAAGCCCGTGACAAAAACCCCGACGCAAAAAAGAAGAAAACGGTTAAGTGTTGAGCGCTAACAGGTGTTTCTTCCTTGCGAGACATTACTGGCTAATAAAAAAGCCGCTACAAATTCAATATTCATAGCGGCACCAGGTGAAGTATTTGAAGACTCCCTACCTCAACACTTCCCTGCTTATCACAATTTTTTGTATCTCTGATGTCCCCTCGCCTATGGTGCACAGTTTGGCATCGCGGTAATACTTTTCTACCGGGAAATCTTTGGTGTAGCCGTAGCCGCCGAAGATCTGTACAGCCTCGTTAGCACAGCGCACCGCAACTTCTGATGCAAAGTACTTGGCCATAGCCGATTGCTTGGTTACCGGCAGATGGCGGTTTTTAAGATCAGCCGCCTGCATTACCAAAAGTTCGGATGCTTCAATTTCAGTGGCCATATCAGCCAGTTTAAACGAGATGCCCTGGAAACTGCTTATCGGCTGCCCAAACTGGTGGCGTTCCTTAGAATAAGCTACTGCAGCTTCAAACGCGCCTTTGGCAATGCCTAACGAGAGTGCCGCTATAGAGATGCGACCGCCATCCAGCACCTTCATGGCTTGTTTAAAACCTTCACCTTCGGCACCCAGCAGGTTTTCCCTGGGTACACGGCAATTATCAAATATCATCTCCGTAGTTTCTGATGCGCGCATGCCCAGCTTATTCTCTTTTTTGCCTGCACTAAAGCCCGCCGTACCCCGCTCTATCACCAGGGCAGAGATCCCTTTGCTATCGCCTTTATTACCCGTACGCACCATTACCACGGCCAAATCGCCGCTTTTACCGTGTGTTATCCAGTTTTTCGATCCGTTTACAATATAGTGGTCGCCATCTAAAATGGCAGTGGTATTCATCCCCATAGCGTCGCTGCCGGTGTTGGCCTCGGTTAATCCCCAGGCACCCAGCCATTCGGCAGTGGCCAGTTTGGGTAGCCAGCGTTGCTTTTGCTCTTCATTGGCAAACGCCAATATATGCCCGGTACAAAGCGAGTTATGCGCCGCTACGGATAAACCGATAGAGCCGCAAACCTTAGCTATCTCTACAATAACCGTTACATATTCGGCGTAACCAAAGCCCGAGCCGCCGTACTCTTCAGGAACCAGCACACCCATCATGCCGGTTTCGCCTAATTGCTTAAATAGCTCCAGCGGGAAATGCTGCGCTTCGTCCCATTCCATTACATTGGGTTTAATATGCTTTTCGGCAAAATCTTTGGCCATCTGGCCTATCATTTTTTGGTTATCGCTTACCGAAAAATCGAAGCCGGCAGGAGTATCGGTTAGTAAATGGTCCATTTTAAAATATAGGATTATAATTGGTGCGGTAAAGATAACGATAAAATACTATGCATGCATAGTATTTTATCGCAAAAAATTATCCTTTTTTTCTCTCGAATAAAGCTTCTTTTTAAATAAAAGTGTGAAATCTTTTTATAATTTATTAAAAAGAGAGCCTATTTCATAAAATATTTCAGATATCTATCTAAAATAATCAAATTATTAAACAAACACCTCAAACTAATCTAAAATATAACGACTTCAAGTAAATATTTCACGTAAATTTTATAAAAAAGCGACTTTTTATAAAATTTTAGCAACAAAAGGCTAAAATAAATTACAACTTATCAAGACAACACCTATAAATAATTAAAAATACCACAAATAAAACTGTCTTTTTTTAAAAAGAACAATAAAACATCAACAGTTATAACATCATTTTTACAATTAAGGTAAAAATTACCATCAAATTGTAATGCATATGTTACAATAGTATCTTGTGTGCATTAACTTTTCACTTTAACTGATCATTTCATGAAAAAAAACTTATTCAAAAACCTCATTGGGTTGCTGTTGGTGCTATCGTGCCAATTTGCCTACTCCCAAAGCCGGACAGTAACCGGTACTGTTATCGCTAAAGACGATGGTTTGCCGGTGCCCGGCGCCACTGTTGTGCTAAAAGGCTCTCACACAGGCACACAAACATCCATAACCGGTAAATTCAGCTTAAGCGTCCCTTCTTCAGGTGGTGTACTGGTGTTTTCCTATCTTGGATACAACTCTTTAGAGGTACCAATTGATGGCTCTGTAATTAATGCGGTGCTTATTACCAACTCAAAACTTTTGGGCGAAGTTGTGGTAACCGGTTCGGGTGTTGCAATAAGCAAAGCCAAATTGGGTATTGCCGTCGAATCGCTTTCCGGCAAAGCGCTTACCGCGTCTCCGCAGGCATCTATTGACCAGGGCTTGGTTGGCCAGGTTGCAGGTGCTCAAATCTCTTCGGTAGACG
Source organism: Mucilaginibacter pankratovii (assembly GCF_014773265.1). Classification (GTDB taxonomy): domain Bacteria; phylum Bacteroidota; class Bacteroidia; order Sphingobacteriales; family Sphingobacteriaceae; genus Mucilaginibacter; species Mucilaginibacter pankratovii. Next base: position 154,990 of record NZ_JACWMY010000011.1, read on the forward strand.
GCACACCGGGTGCACGAACAAATATCGTATTGAGAGGTATTAATACCGTTCAGGGGAGCACTTCTCCAATGATCCTCGTAGACGGTGTGGAATCTCGCACTACAGATATAAGCCAACTCGATCCCGCTACGGTCGATCACATAGAAATTGTACAGGGTGCTGCAGCGTCTACTATTTATGGCGCGCAAGGTGCAAACGGTGTTATCCAAATCTTCACTAAAAAAGGCCGTGTGGGCAAAACACGGGTTGAAATTGCGTCAACCGCCAGCAGTAACCAATATTTAAATATTGGCGATGTACACCAGGCAAAGCTGAGCAGCTTTATGGTAGATGCAAATGGAATTTTTATTGATGCGAGCGGCAACCCGATAGCGATTGACCAGGATGGCCGTTATACCGGTATCCAGTGGGCATTTGGTGCCGACCCATCTGTGGGTGCCCCAACAGCAATGAGCAACCCCAAAAACATTGCCCACCAGCAATATGGCACTAACTTAAACTACTATGACCACCTTAAACAGTTGTTTAAAACAGCCTACACCACTAATAATAGCGTAGCTATCTCTGGCGGAAGCGAGAAATCAGACTTCAATTTAACAGCTTCAAACAATCATCAACAAAGTAATATCAAGAACAACGGGTATAACGACCGTTCGAATTTAACCGCAAACATAGGTACCGAACTATTTAAAGGTTTCACACTGCGTTCTGTTACGCAATTGATATATACCAAAAACACTATTAACCCTAATTACGGGATTGGTAACGCAGGCGGTATATTTGATGTGTTAAACGCTTCTCCTTTTTATGATTTTGACCGCAAAAATGAGGATGGCAGTTACCCGCTATCATTAAACTCCGGTACTGTCAGCGTAAACGGATCTAACCCCAACTATTATACGCAATGGGCAAACAGAGTTTCGCACCGCGAAGACTTATTGCAAAGCTTCATGGCAGATTATAGGGTTAACAAATTCTTAAGCCTAAACGCCAAATACGGCCTTAACTACCAGCATACCGAGCAAAACACCATCTATAAAAATCAATCTGCCACTTTAACCGCTATAGATTTAGGGTCGTACTACGGCGCTTTTGCAGCCAACCCCAATGGCGAGTTAGTTAAAAATACAAGTTCTACTACCTTCCAAAACTTTAACGGTTCGGCGGTAATTAAAACCGACTTTGAAAAAGATTTCCATCTAAATGTGCCTATCACAACAACTACGTTGTTAGGATATGATTACAGAAAAAGTTTAGATAAACAATTTAACACCTACGGTTTAGAATTGCCTGTTTATGCTATCTACAACTTTAATCAAACCGCAACCCAGGCCGTATCTTATGATTATACTACGCCTTTTGTAACTTATGGTTTTGTAGTAAATCAAAAAGTTGACTTTGGCGATTACGGTGGCGTATCAGGTGGTTTCAGAACAGACTATTCGTCTGCATTTGGTGCAGGTTCAAAGCCATTTACCTTTCCTAATGCAAATGCATATATCCGCGCATCATCGTTCGGTTTCTGGAAAAACTCATTCCTTGGGAACGCCATCCCCGAATTTAAGATCAGGGGTGGTTATGGCGAGGCGGGAACACAGCCCTATCCGTTTGACAGGTATCCAACCATTAATCCCGGCAACCTTGGCCAGTCTTTAACCTTTAACCTGCCTACAGCTCTTGCTAACCCCGACCTTAAAGTAGAGGTTTCCAAAGAATACGAGATCGGTACAGATTTTAGCATTAAAGGTGCAACCGGCAACTGGTTTAATGATATAACCATCAGTGGTACTTACTGGAATCGTAAAGCCAATAATGTTATTTATAACGTAAATACAGCTCCATCAACAGGTGGTAACCAAATAAAAACCAATGCCATTGGTCTTGCATCACACGGTATCCAGGCATCGTTAAACCTAAGCGTATTTACAAGCAAGGATTTTAACTGGCATTTTACCACCAACTTTAGTAATCAAACCACCATGATTACCAGTACCGGCGGCGCGCCTATCATCCTCGCTACTGCAGCTGGCAGTACACAGCTGAGCTTAATTGCGGGCCAAAAAATTGGCCAGATATATGGCTTTAAGGCTTTAACCAGCGTTAGCGAAACAAACAGCTTAGGTGTACCATACATATTGCCGGCAGATTATGACAAATACACCATTGTAGACGGTCGGGTTGTAAACATCGCCAATAAAGGTATTCAGTTTGCCAACGAGGTTTCTCCCATTGGCGATCCAAACCCTAAATTCAACATGTCGTTCATTAACTCGTTCAACTACAAAGCATTCACCTTTGGCTTTCAGTTCGACTGGGTTTATGGCAGCCACCTGTACAACCAAACCAAAGAATGGCAGTACCGCGATGGTATCAGCGGCGATTATGACAAACCTGTAGATATTGGCGGCACATCCGGTGCATACACTGCCTACTACAGAAGCGCATATGCTGATATAATAGGCGCCCGTAACGGTGCAAGAAATGGAACGAAGGATTACTTCTACGAGAGCTCTTCTTTTTTAAGATTAAGAAACATTTACCTTGGGTACGACTTCTCTAAGCTGATAAGCCGCAAAGTGTTTAAAAGAGCGATGTTAACCTTTACCGGCCGTAACATACTAACTTTCACCAAATACACCGGCTTCGATCCGGAAACAAGCTCTGGGTCATCTAACTCACCGTTTGACAGGGGCGTAGATCATGATTCAACACCTAACAGCAAAACGTATCAAATTGGTTTAAATCTTGGATTTTAATTGATCTTAATTGAAAATAAAATGAAAAAATATAAATATATAGTAACATCAATAATCATGGCCGGAGTAGTGTGCTCATCGGCATGTAAGAAAGAATTAGACGTAAAAAATCCAAATTCACCTACGCTGGAACAGGCAAAAACAGAATCGGGCCTTACTTCACTTGCCGCCGGCAGTGTATATATAAACGGTTTTGTAAATGGCAACGGATGGCTGGGCGATACCTTCTTTTCATTGTGCTACGGGTACCACGAATTATTGGCAGATGATGTATCTGCGCAAGCATCCAACCAAAACGTTAACTTAGTTAACGTGCCCGATTACGCTATCCTCGACGATGGCAGCAGGCTAACTAACCCGCAGCCTCAAATAGCCAATTTAAGGCTTAATAACACGCGCGACAAGCAGGGAACCAACATGTTCTACTACGAATGGCAAAGCATGTACGGATTAAACAATGCCTGTAACCAGATACTGGCATTAACCAACAATGTTAGCTTAGGCGGCGATGCAGCTACCAAACAGGCCACCTACAAAGCATGGGCATACTGGTGGAAAGGCATCGCGTACGCAAGGTTAGGCTCTGTTTATTACGCAGGGCTAATAAACGATGGTATAAGCGTAACAAACGGCAACTATGTTTCCAGCGCCGCCCTTATTGCCGAAGCAAACAAAAACCTTACGCAGGCTATGACGCTTTTAAAAGGCATATCCAATACCGCAACTTATACCGAACTGATGGGTAAACTGATCCCTTCTTTCTTCCAGGTGGGCAATGCGCAGGTGCCTACAACAGATATGTTTGTGCGCAGTATAAATACACTGATGGCGCGCAATTTATTGGCCAATACCCGTACATCTGCCATGACGGCCGCCAACTGGCAAACTATTTTAACTTTAACCAACGCAGGAATCCAATCAGGCGATAATGTTTTTGCTGGTTTCAGTGCTGCCAATAATTATATTTTTTCGGCAGGCGGGGGCTCGGTAGCAGCTAACACCGCGGGAGACAAAACAGCGAGCAGCTTTACCATCAGCGAACGTTTAGTGCAGGACATTAAGGCCGGCGATTTGCGCAAAAGTAAGAACTTTTTACAAGGAACGCCATTTTACAACCAGGTAGGTGGCTTTACTTTTAGCACAAGGTGGCAATTAAATGATGCCAAACTCACCCCAATTCCGGGTAACAACGCCTTCACAATTGCCGACAAAACTCCGGGCAACCAGGAAGTGTATATGGCAGGCAGCTACGAAGAGAATGAACTGATGAAAGCAGAAGCGCTTATTAACACCGGCCAAATTGATTTAGGCTTAGCAAGTGTTGATGCGGTGCGTACTTACCAGGGCGCGGGGCTTGCAAAGGTATCCGGCACCGGTTTAACCCTGGCAGCTGCACAAGAAGAACTTCGTAAGGAACGACGTCTTGCGCTTTTATTCAGGGGCACCGCATTTTACGACGCAAGGCGTTGGGGTGTGATTTATGACATATCTAAAGGTGGTGGCCGCACAAATGCTGTAGTGCTTACATCTTCTGGCGTATTAAACACGCATGCAACCATCAACTATAACTTCCTTGATTATTGGGACGTTCCGGCTGATGAGTTTGAATTAAACCCGCCGGCAGCAGGTAGCGCGCCGATAAAGAATCCAAATTAATAATTCCTATTTGTTTCGTTCTTTATATCAGTTAATACTAATACCCCAAGGCCGTGCACACAAATTGCACGGCCTTTTTATTTTATCAATTCTTTTTTCCCTGCTGACATAGGGCTGTCATTACCCCATGGTTTCTTTGAATTATAAACTCAAAAACAACAAGCTATGACAACCATCGAATTTTTTTTAGATCAATTAAATGTAGAAGTGGCAACTACGCGCAAAATGCTGCAGCGTATACCAAACGATAAATACGACTGGAAACCGCATCCAAAAAGCATGAATATCCGCAGCCTTGCCACCCACATTGCCGAGCTGCCTACCTGGATACCTATGGTGCTATCTACCGATGAACTCGATTTTGCCGCTGCACCTTACAACCCAACCGTCATTGACAACACCGCCGATCTGATGGAATTATTTGAACAATCCTTTGTAGCCGGACTAGAGGCATTGGTGGCCGACAAAGAGTGGCTGATGAACGATATCTGGACACTACGAAACGGCCGGGAAATTTACAGCCGCGAGAAAAAGTGGGAAGTGATACGCCTTACCATCTCGCAAATTATCCACCACCGCGCGCAATTGGGTGTTTACCTGCGCCTGTTGGATATACCCATCCCCGGCAGCTACGGCCCAAGTGCCGATGAGCAGTTTGAACCAATAGAGGTTGAAGCGGTTTAATCTCTGCCATTAGGTTTGTCAACTTTTCAGAAAGTTGACAAACCTATTAATACCCGCTAATTTAAATGCCTTCTTTATCCACACTAAAACAAAACAGCAGTAGTTTATATTATAATGATATAAAGCAATTCTGCCCATGAATACTGCTGACAAACATTATAAATTCATTAATAGCCGCACCGGCTATGCTATCTACTACCACTCGTTGCTTAGCTCGCTGAGCGCCGAAGAGATAAAAGCCGAACTGGAAAAAGTAAAAGCACAGGTTGCCATAAAAAATAACATTTACCAGGAAACGGTTTATTGGGAAGAGATAAAAGACGAGGAATAACTCTCCTGTTAAAAAACAACATTTCCTGCATTACAGGCCCTAACCTAAAGTGAGTACTTTTACTTACCAATTATTTATAACCATGGGCGTTATATGCCCGGTAATAAAGCACATACGGAATAGATGGGCTTTGTTGTGAATAAAAAACCCCCATGCCTGTTGAAGCACGGGGGCAAAAACTCACAACAATTGTTTAACCTTTCGGTCAATTCCTAACTGCAATGTGCGTTTCAATGCTTTTATAACATACCGGCCGGCACAAAGTTTTTAAACCGGTAGGGTATTTTAATATCATTCGCGCGAAACTTTAACAATGCGGGCAAGCAGTTTTATATTTTCTGCGCCTATATTTGTGCACAATAAATATTTAGGAATACGTTAATAATAAACTTAAGAAAACACCACCATGATGAGAAAAACATTTCAGTTTAAAGCGGCAGCATTTTTTGCATTTGCCTTATTAGTTTCCAGCTTTGCATTTGCACAGCAAAAACCGGCCAGCCCGCGCGACAGCATTAGCGCTAAAGTTGCCGGCTCAACCATCACCATTAACTATGGCAGCCCATCGGTAAAGGGCCGTAAAGTATTTGGCGAATTAGAAGCATACGGTAAAGTATGGCGTGCCGGTGCAAACGAGGCAACCGTATTTACCACTACAAAAGATATTAAGGTTGAAGGCAAAACCCTGCCCGCAGGCACTTACGGTTTTTTTGCCATCCCAACAGAAACCACCTGGACCATTATTTTCAACAAAGTGGCCAAACAATGGGGCGCATATAAATACGACGAAACAAAAGATGCACTACGTGTAACCGTAAAACCGGTAGCATCGGCTATGAACGAGCGTTTGGTTTACAAAATCAACTCCAAGGGCTTCTCGTTAAACTGGGATAAGCTATCGGTACCGGTATCTGTAAAATAATTTTTTGTGATTTTAAATAGCGAGCCTCCCGGTATACCACGGGGGGCTTTGTTTTTTATGGGACTTTCTCCTCCCATCCTTCTCCACTCCCGCTCCTTTTACCTTTCTCCTTTCGTCCTTCTTCCTTTCTCTATTAACCTATATATTTACCATCGAATGAAAAGCTATTTCGCAGGGAAACCCTTACTAAAAAGAGTGGCTGTTATACTGGCCCTGGCGTTAGCCATATACCTGCTGATGCTTTTAGCCGGTCATCCGCAGGCAGTAGAAAAATACTATTCGCAGGGCCTGTACCCGGTTATTTGCTTTATACTACATCCTGTTTTAAATATCTTCCCCTTTAGCCTTGGCGATTTGGTATACATTGCTGTTGTTGCCTACCTCATTTATGCGGTTATCAGGCTGGTTAAATTGCTTTTTAAGAAGCGGTTTTTACAGGCTAGCCTTTTAATTACGGGGGTGGTAATAGGCATACAAACGGGGCTGCTGCTTTTCTATATTTTTTGGGGCATGAACTATTTCCGCCCCTCTGCCGCCGAAAGGTTGAATTTAAAGGAAGCCAAATTTACGGTGCCTCAATTACAGGCAGTAACTGCCATACTTATTGATAGCGCCAACGCCACCCGTGCACGCGTTACCCGGGCTGATCTGCAACAAAGCAACGATACCATTTACACCACTGCTATTAATGCCGTGCGGCAGTTGGGCGGCACATCGGCAAATTTTAAAACTTATAGTCCCCGCATCAAGCCCTCGCTGTTAACCCCATTGCTTAACTACATCGGCACATCGGGCTATTATAACCCCTTTACTACCGAGGCGCAGCTGAATTACCAGCAACCGGTTTTTGTGAGGCCTTTTGTGGCCTGCCACGAAATGTCGCACCAGATGGGTTACGGAGCCGAGGATGAGGCTAATTTTGTGGGCTACCTGGCGGCTACCCGCTCTAAAGACAGGTTGCTACGCTACTCGGCCTATCAGCTTGCTGTGCGCGAGTTTATGTTTAGCCTTTACCTTGCCGATAGTTTGCTGAATAAAGAATTAAAAAAACGGATATCCCCACAGGTAAAGGCCGATTTTAAGCAGGAGCGCCAATACTGGCAGGCCTACCAAAACAAGGCCAATGTAATAACCGGCATTTTTTACGATAATTTTTTGAAGGCGAACAACCAGCCACAGGGGCTTGATACCTATAACCGCATGGTTACGTTGGTAATGGCGATGTATAGGAAGCAGCAACAGCCCCCCGGCCCCCTGAAGGGGGAGCAGAAGTTGGAAAGGTAGTTAACCTAATGAACGTATGATGGAGCCTATCCCAAGGAGTAAACTAACCGCAGCGCTAAACGATCCCAAAAAGATTTGGGATGTAATTATTGTTGGGGGTGGTGCAACCGGCCTCGGCGCCGCGCTTGATGCAGCCTCAAGGGGCTACCAGGTGCTTCTGCTGGAACAGGCCGACTTTGCCAAAGGCACATCCAGCCGCAGCACCAAGCTGGTGCACGGGGGTGTACGCTACCTGGCACAGGGCGATATCAGCTTAGTAAGGGAAGCGCTTAACGAGCGCGGTCTGCTATTGAAAAATGCCGCTCACCTGGTAAGCAATCAATCGTTCATCATCCCCAATTATGAATGGTGGAGCGGTTTGTTTTACACCATCGGCCTCAGCCTTTACGATCTTTTGGCAGGCAGGCTCAGCTTTGGCAGGGCCAAACATATCTCCAAAAAAACATTAATAGAACGCTTGCCCAACATACAGCAAAAAGGCTTGTACGGAGGGGTTGTTTACCACGACGGGGAGTTCGACGATGCAAGGCTGGCCATAAATTTGGCCCAAACCGCCATCGAACAGGGCGCTACCGTGCTCAACTATTTCCGGGTGGTTAATTTAATAAAAGATGTGCAGGGCAGCATTGCGGGGGTGCTGGCTATCGATGCGGAAACCGGCGAAACCTATGATATTAAAGGTAAAACGGTGGTTAATGCTACCGGAGTTTTTGTAGATGAACTGCTAAACATGGATAAACCCGGGAAAAAGCCCATGGTGCGGCCGAGCCAGGGGGTGCACCTGGTGCTCAACCGTTCTTTTATGCCGGGAGGCGATGCGCTGATGATCCCCAAAACCGACGACGGGCGGGTGCTTTTTGCCGTTCCCTGGCACGATAAGCTGGTGGTGGGCACCACCGATACGCCGCTTGATCAGCATAGCCTGGAACCCGTAGCGTTACCCGAAGAAATAGACTTTATATTACGAACCGCCGGGCGATACCTAACTAAGCAGCCTGCAAAAACAGATGTGCTGAGCGTATTTGCAGGCCTGCGCCCGCTGGCCGCGCCCGATAAAGACTCGTCGGCAACGAAGGAGATCTCGCGCAGCCATAAGTTACTGGTTTCCGCTTCGGGCCTCATTACCATAACCGGGGGCAAATGGACAACTTACCGCAAGATGGGCGAAGATACTATTGACAGGGCCATTGTGGTTGGTAAGTTACCCCCATCGCCCTGTAGAACCAGGGCTTTGCTCATTCACGGCAGCAAGGCGGGCGTTGACAGGAGCAGCCACCTGTATGTTTATGGAAGCGATGGGGAAGCCCTCCTCCGGCTTGCCGAAGAAAACACCGCATGGAAGGACAAATTGCATCCGCACCTGCCCTACATCGCCGCGGAAGTGGTATGGGGCATTAGGTACGAGATGGCGCGTACGGTGGAAGATATTTTAGCCCGGCGTGTACGGGCGCTGTTTTTAGATGCCCGCGCGGCAATTGATATGGCGCCGGCTATAGCCACAATAATGGCGGCAGAACTTAACAAAGATGCTGCATGGAAAAAGGAACAAATTGATACATTTACACTATTGGCGCAAACCTATTTGTTAGAACCATATTTCCCGGCAGGGTAACCCGCTATACCAAAATAAACCAACCAACGGATACTAATTTATGGAAGATTACATTTTAGCTTTAGACCAGGGCACAACCAGCTCGCGGGCTATTATTTTTGACCACGCCGGAAAGATCCGTTCGCTGGCGCAAAAGGAGTTTACCCAAATATTTCCGCAACCCGGCTGGGTTGAGCATGATCCTAACGAGATCTGGTCGAGTCAGGCTGGTGTTGCTGCCGAAGCTACCGCTAAAATGGGTATCAATGGCACCAACATTAAGGCCATAGGCATCACCAATCAGCGCGAAACTACCATAGTTTGGAACCGCCTTACCGGCGAGCCTGTTTACAATGCCATTGTATGGCAGGACCGCCGCACGGCCGATTTTTGTGAGGAGCTGAAACAAGCCGGTCACCAGGAACTCATCCGCAACAAAACGGGACTGGTGATCGACCCCTATTTTTCGGGCACAAAAATAAAATGGATCCTGGATAACGTAGCCGGCGCCCGCGAAAAGGCTGTAGCTGGCGAACTTGCATTTGGAACAGTTGATAGTTGGCTGGTATGGAAATTTACCCGGGGGAAAGTGCATGTTACCGATATTACCAACGCCAGCCGCACCCTGCTGTACAACATCCGTACGCAGCAATGGGACGAAGAATTACTCACGCTAATGGATATCCCTGCGTCAATGTTGCCGGAGGTTAAACAATCGAGCGAGGTATACTGCGAAACCGCAACCACCATATTTGCTACCAAGATCCCGATAGCCGGGATAGCCGGCGACCAGCATGCCGCGCTGTTCGGGCAGATGTGTACCGAAAAGGCAATGGTGAAAAACACCTACGGTACAGGCTGTTTTATGCTGATGAACATTGGCAGCGAGTTTATCGCATCAAAAAACAACCTGCTTACCACGGTAGCCTGGAAGATAGGTGGCCAAATACAATACGCCTTTGAGGGTAGTATATTTATTGGGGGCGCCGTGGTGCAATGGCTGCGCGATGGGCTGGGGATCATCAAAACTTCGGCAGAGGTGGAGCAGCTTGCCTTAAGCGTGCCGGATACCGGCGGCGTTTATTTTGTACCCGCATTTGCCGGCCTGGGCGCACCTTATTGGGAGCCCGATGCCCGCGGTACCATTGTTGGCCTTAGCCGTGGCACAACCGCCGGGCATATCGCCCGCGCCGCAATAGAATCCATTGCTTATCAAACTATGGATGTGTTAAATGCTATGGAAGCCGACGCCGGCATGAAGATAAAGGAATTGCGCGTGGATGGCGGCGCTACCGCTAACGACCTGCTGATGCAGTTCCAGGCCAACCTGCTTAACTGCAAGGTGATAAGGCCAACAATTGTGGAAACTACGGCCCTCGGTGCCGCCTACCTGGCTGGCCTGGCCGTGGGTTACTGGAAAGATATAGATGAGATACGGGAATTATGGCAGGCAGAAAAAGAGTTTGACGTACAGGCCGAGCTTCCGAATATCCAAAAAGGGATACAGGGCTGGAAAAAAGCCATCCATACCGCCCAATGCTGGAGCGGCGAAGAAACAGGGGCTTAAAATATCATAATAAACCTTAAAAATTCATACCGATGTCTCCATTTTTAGCAGAGCTACTGGGCACTATGCTGCTCATTTTATTAGGCAATGGCGTAGTGGCCAATGTGCTTTTAACAGGTACCAAGGGCAATAACGCCGGTTGGCTGGTGATCACCACTGCCTGGGGGCTGGCCGTTTTTGTAGGGGTTACGGTAGCAGGGCCATATAGCGGCGCCCACTTAAACCCGGCAGTAACTGTCGGGCTTGCCATCGCAGGCAAATTTGCCTGGAGCAATGTGCTGCCTTATATACTGGCGCAATTCCTGGGTGCATTTATAGGAGTATGCCTGGTGTGGTTAATGTATATCGATCATTTTAGGCGAACTGACAACCCAGGGGCCATATTAAGCGTTTTTTGCACGGGCCCTGCCGTGCGCAATTATTTTTCAAATATCGCCAGCGAGATCATCGGCGCATTTGTGCTGGTTTTTGTGGTGTTTTACATTACAGGGGCCGAGTTAACGCCAACAAAAACACCCATTGGCCTTGGCTCGGTTGGGGCGTTGCCGGTAGCTTTGCTGGTATGGGTTATAGGGCTCTCGCTGGGTGGTACTACGGGTTACGCTATCAACCCCAGCCGCGATCTTGGCCCCCGCATCGCACATGCCATACTGCCCATCAAAAATAAAGGCACCAGCGATTGGCCCTACGCCTGGATCCCTGTAATAGGGCCCATCCTCGGCGCGGCATTAGCAGCGTTTTTGTATCTGCAATTGCATGTATAATGATAGGGCAATCAAAAACAATCGGTGAAATCACCCTCCATCGGTGAAATCGGTGCCAATAAAATCGGTGAAATCAAAAACAATCGGTGAAATCTGCAAAATAAAAAGGCGTTCCGTATCTCACCCCGGAACGCCCCTGCAACATCATCTCTCAAATAATGCTGATCAACTAAATCTCAGATAACATGTTAATTTTACCCAAGCTCTTTATTTAATAACCTGGCGGTTAGAAAAATTATCGTAAAAAATTCTTCGTGGCAAATGAAGCACAATTATTGTACCTACTTTTTAAAGCCACATAATTCGGTGTCAAAGATACACAATGAACGGCGCCATCGTAAATATATTGTATCCGTCTTTTGTAAAAAAGACGTTGCTTTTATACAATATGTTACATCAAAATGATAATTTATTTTATTTATTGATAAAATATCATCAAAATTTAAACCGGGATAAATACGGTAGCAATATAGTAATTATGGGGGATAGTGTAAAAAACTTTTTAAAGCAATTTTTTTGAATAAAAAACCATGCAGCATTTCAGCATCAAATTAAGCTTATTTACCCTGTATTGCCCATATTTTGCTTCTTATATATTGTATAAGTCATGAAGGCGCTTTTTCCGAAGCATTGTTTAACCGTCAAAAAAACAGTTATTTAAGGCTGCTTAAGGGGCCATATCTTCGCTGGCAGAGCCCGTTACACTATCCCCCTGCAGATTATGGCAATTATTATTAAATTAGAGGATTGAAGATAAATTTACTATTCAGGGCGGCTGCTTAGCGCCGCATTTTACCATCCATGAAAAAATTATTTACGCTCGTCGCTCTCCTGTTACCTGCATTAGCCATAGCCCAACCACATACTTCTGCAGAAATTGCCCGCTACCGGCAGCAGGCGCAGGCAGTCACCATCATCCGCGATAACTACGGCACGCCGCACATCTATTCAAAAACGGATGCCGGCGTGGTGTTTGGGTTGATGTACACCCAGTGCGAGGAGAACTTTAAAGGGATAGAACGTAATTACCTGTACCAGCTGGGCCGCCAAAGCGAGGCCGATGGCGCCACTCCTCTATATACCGATGTGCAATTACAGCTGATAGCCGATAGTACCGACGCTATAAAAGATTATAATAACAGTGCCCCGTCGTTTAAAAAACTGCTGGATGCCTTTGCCGACGGGATGAATTATTACCTCTATAAACACCCGGAGGTAAAACCAATGGTGTTTAAAAAATTCAAACCCTGGTTCCCGCTGATGTTTACCGATGGCAGTGTTGCCGCAACCGAAACCGGCGACATCAGCCCTAAAGAAACACAGACCTTTTACGGCGACGCGGGCAACACAATCGGCGCAGTGTATTCTCCCGAAAGTATTATCAATACCCATGAGGAGCGCGAAACCGGCTCAAATGGCTTTGCCATTTCGCCGTCGCGCACGGCAAGCGGACACGCTATGCTGTACATCAACCCTCATGTACCCTTTTACTTTCGCAGCGAAGTCGGGCTGCAAAGCGATGAAGGCCTGCACGCCTATGGCGTAGTTACCTGGGGCCAGTTTTTTATTTACCAGGGCTTTAACCAAAACTGTGGCTGGATGCATACCAGCAGCTATGCCGATGTTGGCGATATGTATGCCGAAAAAGTGATAAAAAAAGACGGCAAATGGTTTTACGAATACGATGGCAAGCTTAAGCCGGTTACCGTTAAAAAACTTACCCTTCGCGTTAAAAAAGGCAATGAACTGGTTGCAACCAATATTACTGCTTATTACACCCATCACGGCCCGGTGCTTGCCGCAAGGGATGGCAAGTGGCTGGCGCTGAAACACTACAACCGATCGTACAAGGCCCTGCTGGAATCGTGGCTGATCACCAAGGCTAACACCTTTGCCGAATACAAAAAAGCGATGAATCTGCTGGCCAATACCAGCAATAACACGGTCTACGCCGACGGGCAGGGTAACACCGCCTTTTGGTATGGAAATTTTATGCCCAAACGCGATCCGAAGATCAATTGGGCTATCCCGGTAGACGGCAGCACGCCGGCAACCGAATGGAAAGGTTTGCACCCGCTTGGCGAGATCGTACAGGTGAATAACCCATCCACCGGGTATATCCAAAACTGTAATTCATCGCCGTTTACTTCGGCAGGCGCGGCCAGTCCCGATAAAACAAAATACCCTTTGTATATGGCGCCCGATGATGAAAATTACAGGGGTATAAACGCCGTTAGCTTACTTAAAGATGCCAAAAACCTTACGCTGGATGGATTGATAGCAAAAGGGTACGACCATTATCTAAGCATTTTTGACGATATACTGCCCGGCCTTTTTACTGCGTATGACAACGCTCCCGACAGCCTGAAAACAAAGCTTGCGGAACCGATAGCCACGCTAAAAGCCTGGGATAAACGCAGCGCCGCGAACTCTGTGGCCACCACATTAGCTGTGGAATTGGGTACGGCAATGTTCCGCGCTATGCCGCCCGCGCCACCCGGCGAGAACAGCTACCAGGTAAAACGCGTAAAGGAATTGCTGCAAAGCATGACACCAGAACGCGAACTTGCCCTGCTGAACCAGGCATTAGCCAGCCTGCAAAGCCGTTACGGCACCTGGAAGGTGCAATGGGGCGATATTAACCGCTACCAGCGCCCTGCCGATGGCGTAACTTTTGATGATAAACAGCCAAGCCTGCCCGTTGGCCTATCATCCTCCAACTTTGGGCAATTGCCATCTTTCCAGAGCAGGGTGATGCCGGGTACGCAAAAACGCTACGGTTTCTCGGGCAATAGCTTTATAGCGGCGATAGAATTTGGCCGCTTTGTAAAAGCAAAAACCATCATCACCGGCGGGCACTCCTTTGATGCCACCTCGCCAAACTTTACCGACCAGGCCCCGGGCTACATTGATGGTAAGTTTAAAGATGTTTTATTTTACAAAGGCGATGTATTACGGCACGCGGTACAAACTTATCATCCATAGTTTTATTTATCGTGTTATTTGTTAATTTGGTAGCACCAAACCAAATCATTTGAAGACTTTTTACCTGCTGATATTATTACTCACCGCCACGTGCATAAAGGCCAATGCACAGGCGGCAGAGTATGGCAAAATTGATACTGCCGACCTTAAACTAAGCTCCTGCGATTTTGATAAAGGAGCCAATGCCATGGTTTTATTTGATGTAGCCAAAGTGAGCTATACAAAAACCGAAGCCATTGTAATGGAGCGCCACAAGCGCATAAAAATATTCAACGATAAAGGTACCAGCGAAGCCAACATCCGGCTGGAGTTTTATGGAGCGCATAGCAACGAGGACATCAAAAACATCCAGGCCGAAACGATAAATCTTGTTGGTAATACCATCGTTGTAACACCTCTTGATCCAAAGCTTATTTATAACGAAAAAGTGGATAAGGAGCGCCGCGCTGTTGTTTTTACGTTACCAAACGTAAAAACGGGTTCGGTAATTGAGGTTAAATATACCTGGAAAACACACTATGGCTACAATTACCCCGACTGGCTTTTCCAGGGTTTATTACCTAAAAGGTATAGTAAATTAGAAGCCAGCATTAACTACGGCTACTTTTTCAACATCATTAAAAAATTAACCCAAAAGCTGGATGTTGATACTTCGTTTGTACCAAAAGGCGACAGGGCCCGTACCCACGTTTGGAGCCTTTCTAAAATCCCCGGGTTTAGGATAGAGCCTTTGATGCACTCGGTAGAGGATAATTTGCAGGGGATCTATTTTAAACCCTCGCGCGGGTTTCGCACATGGCCATCCATTGGCAGGGATATTATTGACGATCCCGATTTTGGTGGTCAGTTAAAACTGCCGTTGGATAAGGAGGCCCAGCTTATAGCTGATGCAAACGCCATAAAAGATGAGCACGAGAAAATAGCCTACCTGTTTAATACCGTAAAAAACACCATGAAGTGGAATAAGGAGGACAAATGGTACAGCGAGAGCGGCCTTAAAAAAGCCTGGCTGAATAAAACCGGCAATTCTACCGAAATAAACCTTGTTCTGTATCATTTTTTAAAGCAAGCCGGTGTAAAAGCAAGTTTACTGGTATTGGGCACGCGCGACCATGGCGAACTGGAGTTAGCCAACCCAAGTTTTGGCCGCCTCAATAAAACGGTGGTGCGTGTACCTATAGATTCGCTTAACTTTTATGTAATGGATGCTACGGGTAAGTATAATACTTATAACGATACCCCTTATGAGCTGCTGGGTTTAAATATGCTGACGATAGACCCTGAAGCAAACTCCACTGGCCTAAGGTTGTTAACCACCCCTAACGTGATCCGGCTAACCACCGCTGTGCCGTCAACAGAAGTGGTTTTTGTAAACGCTGGGATAAACAGCGCCGGTAAGCTGGAAGGCAGCGTTCAAAAAACCAGTTCTAATTACAAGCGTACCAGTAAGCTGGAGGTATTTGATAATATCGGCATTAAAAAATATATAGAGGATGAACTGAAGGAAGGCAATTCCAATTTAGAAGTAACCGGGCACCAATTCTCAAACATGGAGGTAGATACCCTCCCCCTCCGCGAAGATTTTAACTTTAAGATGGAGCTTACCAGTTCTGATGAGCACTATATATTTATCAATCCCAATTTATTTACCGGCCTGGGCCCAAACCCGTTCATCAGCGAAATGCGGCTTTCTGACATTGATTTTATTTTCCTCAACACCTATTCCATCCACGGCAGGTATAACGTGCCCGTGGGTTACAAAATTGATGCTATTCCAAAAAACATTACTATCGTAATGCAGGATAACAGTATAGTTTTTAAGCGTGTTTTGGGCGAAGTGCAGGGGACTGTGATTGTGAAGTACACTATCAGCTTTTACAAAACAAAATACACGCGGGATGAATACCCCGAATTACGCCAGTTTTTTAAAACCATGTACGAGATGCTTAACGAGCAAATTGTATTAAAGAAGGACTAAAGCCTATTCCGTAAGCTATAACACATGCTGATAACTCCTTGAAAATTAAAGTATATTTGTTGAGTATATTATAAAATGAAAAAATACCTGTTCGTTATATTTTTGTTTTGCCTGCGCCTGAATGCGAATGCCCAAAGCATCTCATTTTACGATCTTACCAATCTCACCAACCTGTCTGACGGGGAGGCCCACACTTACCTGGTGCTGGGCAGGGTATTTAAGCACCAGTATATCGAAGAAAAGGATGGTAAAAAGATAGAGCATTTCCGCAGTATAAATTCTAAGGTAAGCGAGCAAACCATCACCATCGGCGTAAATACGGTATTATCAAGCGGTGTTATTTTACGCAGCGTAACCTATACTACCCGCAATCCGCAGCATGTGCTTAATTTAATAGCCCAGGCAAAAAGCGGCAGGCTTACCATGAAGTTCCAGGGATCGGATGTTGACAATAACATTTACGTTTTCGACAACGACTTTTACCATGTGAAAATGTACATCAGCACAACTGAAAACAAGGGCACCGTGGTGATAGAGCAGAAAGATTTTATAGGTTATTAAAACTTCCTACTATTTGCAAAACTGACCGCTAAGTGCGTTTACGGCCATGCATGGTTTTAACAAGATTCTGTAACAATTCCGACACCTAAATCAAAACTCAGTTTTAATCCAATTTTCTTTGGCAGATTTGTGGTTCTAATAAAACCAACACTTTCATGCGAACGGTTCTCTCACTACTTTTCTTTCTCCTAATTTCTGTAAGCAACTACGCCCAAACTGCCGGTAAAGGCAAAATAAGCGGCAAAGTTACCGATGCCGTAACCAAACAACCTGTAGATTACGCCACCATTTCGGTATTTAAACAAGGCGCTACCAGCCCTTTCAACGGCATCAGTACTGATGCGAAAGGAACATTCAGCATCGATAATATCCCAGCAGGAGATTATAAAGTTACCGTTGATTTTTTGGGTTATAAACGCACCACAATAGACCATGTCATTGTAACTGATGGTGGCAGCACACCAGCCCTGGCCAACATACTATTAGCCCCGGTACAAAACCAGTTAACCGGGGTTACCATTACGGCAAAAGCACCTATTATAGAGAACCGTATAGACAAGATGGTTTATAACGCCGCAAACGATCTTACCGCGCAAGGCGGCGTTGCTTTGGATGTGCTGAAAAAAGTACCCCAGGTTTCTGTTGATATTGATGGTAATGTAGAGCTGCAGGGAAATGCCAATGTACGTTTCCTCATCAATGGCAAGCCGTCCAGCATCTTTGGCGCCAGCCTTGCCGATGCCTTGCAGGCTATCCCTGCCAGCCAGATAAAGAGTATAGAAGTGATCACCAGCCCCGGCGCTAAGTATGATGCTGCGGGCACGGGCGGTATCATCAATATTATTTTAAAAGACAGTAAAGTACAGGGCATCAACGGCAGCATTAACCTGGCGGCCGGTACACGGTTAGAGAATGGTTCTTTCAATCTTAATGCACGCAAAAACAATTTTGGCATAAACGCCTTTTTCAGTGGCAACGCGCAGCTTAAAACTACGGGCTTAAGCAGTAACAACCGTACATCAAGCAATACAACAGAAGGCACGGTTACCAACTTAACGCAAAGCGGCGATAACACGCAGCGCAGAAGCGGCTACCAATCGGGCCTGAGCTTTAACTGGAGCATCAGCCCTAAAGATGAACTGACCGCATCGGTGGGCTTTAATCATTTTGGCAACCATAACAACGGCTTTAGCAACCAGGACGAAAGTAAGGCCACAACAGCAGGCGCGCCCATCTACGATTTGCTGAGCAACCGTACATCTGATAGCCGTTTCCACGTAAACGCCACCGACCTGAGCCTTGCCTACAAAAAACAATTTAAAACTGAAGGCCAGGAACTGGAAATATTGTACAGCACCAGTTACGGCAAAAATACCTTCTCGTACTTTAACGAGCAGGATTACCTTACCGGCGGTTACCCAACATCCGGCTCGCGCAGCAACAACCCGGGTAACGACAGGGAGACCAATATATCTATCGATTACACGCAGCCCTTCAGCAAAACCTTTACGCTGGAAGCAGGCGCGAAAGCCGTTATAGAAAACCTGAAGAACGTTGTAAATACCGATACCCTGCTAAACGATGGCAGCTATATCAACAACGCGGGCCAGAGCTACGGTTTCAACTACAAGCGCAAAGTATACGCGGGTTACCTATCGGTATCTACGGCATTATTCAATAATTTTTTGGAGGCCAAGGCAGGCGTAAGGGACGAGTACACCAACACCACGGCAGATTTCCCGGGCGTTGTTATACCGGGCTACAATACGGTAGTGCCGTCATTAACCCTATCGCACAAATTAAGCCCAACGCAATCCATAAAGGCAAGCTACAGCTACCGTATAGAGCGCCCGGACTACGGCGACCTTAACCCCTTTTTCAACATCAGCGATCCGCATAACATCAGCACAGGTAATCCCAATTTAAAACCCGAACTGAGCCATGGTATCGAGCTGGGTTACAACCGATCGTTTGATAGCGGCGCTAATATTTCTTTGGGTAGTTTTTACCGCCATAATATCGACGATATACAACCATTTACCACCCGTTATGATAGCCTGAATATTAACGGCCGAGAGTACCCCAACGTGCTTTTAAACCAGCGCAGCAACATAGGCACGCAAACTACTATTGGCGCTAACCTGTTTGCATCGGTACCGGTTACCCAAAAGCTTAATTTGCGCACCAATATGTTTTTTGCCAGCCGTACCAATACCAACCCGGGGATATCAAAAGTAACCGGACTGGCCTACCGCATAAATCTGAACGCCAGCTACCAGTTTGGCAACGACCTTACCGCCGAAGCCTTTGCCAACTACAATTCATCGCAAAAGAACCTGCAGGGAACCCGGCCATATTTCTTCTTTTACAATTTAGCCATCCGCAAGCAGTTCATGAATAAAAAAGCAAGCCTGGGGCTGCAAGCCGCAAACCCGTTTACGCATTATGTAACCCAACGGGCAACCACATTCGGCACCGGCTTTAACCAGGTAAGCATCAGGCAAGTACCACTACAATCCTTCGGCATTACCCTCAACTATAAATTTGGCAAGCTTGAATTTTCGAAAGAGAAAGAAAAAGACAGGGAAGATAACAACATGCCTGCCCAGGATGCGGGCGGGCGGTAAGCCTTTTATTTTGATAAATAAAAATGGCCGGCTCTTTTTGAGCCGGCCATTTTTTATGAAAAATTAGTGGTGCCCCTAATTTACCGTTAGTTTAATAATGGTGTCAATCGGGTCCATTGTAAGGCCATTGGTGTATATAAATACACCTTCTGGCTGTTGTTTAAACTTTACGGTGCCACCGCCATTCAGCAACACCGCTTTGGTAACCTTTTCCTTCATCTGCGGGATGAAAATATAAGATTCCCCGGGAGTGGTAGTAATATGCGCATATAGCGTTTTGCCGTTTGCGGTCATCACGCCCCATGGCTGCGGCGGCATGGTACTGCCTCTTGTGTTATAAACGCTCTCGCCGTTCTTTTTAACCCAATCGCCTACAATAGCCAGTGTATCGGTAAATTCCGATTGGATCTTGCCGTTTGGCATGGGGCCAATGTTAAGCAAAAAGTTGGCATCCCTGCCTGCAGAATTTACCAGGTAATGGATGATCTGTTTGGATGATTTAAAACTACGGTCGGTAATATTAAAGCCCCAGCTATTATTAATGGTTTCGCAGGTCTCCAACGGAAGTTTCCCAATCTTGGATTCCGCGCTAAAGCCCGTGGTGTTAGCACCCGGCAAATCCTTCTCAAACATCTGGAAATCTTCTCCGTCTATCGGCTCCAAATGGTGGTTATTACCTACCAATATGGCGGGGTTTAGTTTATGTATCAAACCGTAGATCTCATCGTAATGCCAGTTAGCGTTTTTGCGCTCCCAGTGCCCGTCGAACCAGATCCCTTTTACCGCCGGGTATTTGGTGATCAGTTCGGTAAGCTGGTCTTTCATAAATTTAATATAGCTGTCCCAGTCACCTTTTTCGGGCTTACCATTTACTATTGGGCTGCCAAAAGCATAATCGGGCCTGCCCCAATCCAGCAGCGAGTAGTAAAAGTGCAGTTCGATGCCTTCCTTCTCGCATTCTTTGGCCAGTTCCATCAAGGGATCTTTATGATAAGGCGTGGCATCCACAATATTATATGGCGACATTTTTGTACCGAACATACTGAACCCATCGTGATGGCGCGAGGTGACGGTGATATATTTCATCCCTGCCTTTTTGGCGAATTGCACCCACTCCTTTGCGTTAAATTCCTGCGGATTAAAAAAACCGGCAAGGCGTTTATAGCTATCGTAAGGGATCTTTTTCTCGTACATTACCCATTCGCCGGCACCTAAAATGCTGTAAACGCCCCAGTGGATAAATAAACCAAACTTTAAGTCCTGGAATTTTTTACGCGCGGCAAGGTTATCGGCGGTTGGCACATAGGGCCCGGTTTGGGCAACGGTGTTTAAAGCAAGCGCCGAAAGCAACGCTATGGTGAGGGTGAGCTTACGTATCATAAATAGGTGGTTAGTTTTACGCTGGGAATTTAGCGAAATTTATGTTTAACCGTAACGTTCACATTTATATTATTTATAGTTAACAGTGTATTCATAATCTTGCGGGTGAATTGTCTGAACCCGAATTTATGGAATTCAAGAATTGACAGAACTGTTTGGTGGCTAATTAATCTGCGTTTTTAATTCTGCCCATTTTAATAATTCGACAAATTCGAGTTCAGACAAATAGTGCGGCAGGCAGGTGAGTCACCTACTACATAAGCAATTTTACATTACCGATAACTATATTTACCTCATGTTAGATTCCCGCAGAGATTTCCTAAAAAAGGCAGCCATGCTTACCGGCGCAGCTGGCATAAGCAGTGTTTTACCGCCGTCTATCCAAAAGGCTTTGGCCATAAACCCTAAAATTGGCAGTACCTGGCGGGATGCCGAGCATATTGTGTTTTTAATGCAAGAGAATCGCTCCTTCGACCACTGCTTTGGGATGCTAAAAGGCGTGCGGGGGTATAACGACCCAAGGGCCATCGACCTGCCCAACAAGAACCCGGTTTGGCTGCAATCCAACGAAAAAGGCGAAACTTTCGCGCCTTTCCATCTTGATATAAAAAACACCAAAGCTACCTGGATGAACTCGTTGCCGCACAGCTGGACCAACCAGGTAAATGCCCGCAACGACGGCAAGTTCGACCAGTGGCTGATCGAGAAAAAATCGGGCAATCCCGAATACAAAGATATGCCGCTTACGCTGGGTTATCACACCCGCGAAGACCTGCCTTTTAATTACGCGCTGGCAGATGCTTTCACCGTATGCGATCAGAATTTTTGCTCTTCGCTCACCGGCACCACGCCCAACAGGTTGTACTTCTGGTCGGGCACTATACGCGAGCAGCAAAATGAAAAATCGCGCCCAAGGGTATGGAACGAAGACGCGGATTTTGGTACCCTAAACTGGACCACCTTCCCCGAGCGATTGGAAGATAATAATATCAGCTGGAAATGTTACCAGAACGAGGTAAGCGTACCCACGGGTTTCGAAGGCGAGCAGGATGCCTGGCTCTCCAACTTTACCGATAATCCCCTGGAATTTTTTGAGCAGTACAACGTAAAACTGCACGATAAGCATACCATCTTCCGCAAGAAAATGCTTGAAGTGCTGCCCGGTAAAATAGCCGAAGCCGAAAGCAAAATAAAGGCCCTGCCTGCAGATGATAAAAACCTGAAAAGATTAAAACGCGAGTTGAAATGGATGCAGGATGAGCTTGCCGACATTAAAAATAACCCGAAGCTTTTGGAGCCGGGTGCATTTGATAAGCTTTCTCAAAAGGAAAAGAACATCCACCAAAAGGGTTTTGATACAAACCGCAACGACCCAAAATACCGCGAGTTAACAACCCTTAAATACAACGATAATGGCACAGCCCGAGAGGTACAGGTGCCAAAAAGCGATGTATTGTACCAGTTTAGGGAGGATGTAAAAACAGGCAAACTGCCAACTGTATCCTGGCTGGTTGCCTCCGAAAATTTCTCCGATCACCCCGGCGCGCCATGGTACGGCTCCTGGTATGTATCTGAGGTGCTGGATATCCTTACCCAAAACCCCGAGGTGTGGAAGAAAACCATTTTTGTACTGAATTACGATGAGAACGACGGCTATTTTGATCATATTCCGCCTTTTGTAGCGCCGCATTCGCACAAGAATGGAACTGGTAAAGTATCAAAAGGTATCGATACCCGCGTAGAATTTGTAACACTGGAGCAGGAACAGGAGCGTAAAGATTTCCCTACCCATTACGACCGCGAGAGCGCAATCGGGCTGGGTTACCGGGTGCCAATGGTCATCGCATCACCATGGAGCCGCGGCGGATGGGTGAATTCTGAAGTGTTCGACCATACCTCCTGCCTGCAATTTTTAGAAAAATTCCTGAGCCATAAAACCGGCAAAAATATCAAAGAACCCAACATCAGCGATTGGCGCCGTACCGTCTGCGGCGACCTTACTTCGGCGTTCCGCCCTTATAATGGCGAGCCGATAGCCAATCCGGTGTTCCTGGATATGGATAAGTATGTGGAGGGCATCCACAAGGCAAAATTCAAACAATTGCCTACGTTCAAGAAACTGAACAACGCCGATATTTCGCTCATCAAAACCAACCGGCACGCATCTGCATTGATGCCGAAGCAGGAAACAGGCATTAAACATTCCTACGCCCTGCCTTACGAATTATATGCTGATGGCAGCCTGAGTGAGGATAAAAAATCATTCAGCATAAAATTTGAGGCGGCCGACAAAGCATTTGGCAAACAGGCCATTGGTGCACCGTTTAATGTGTACGCACCGGGCAAGCATGCAAGCCTGCAAAACCCGCAGCAAATGGAAGCAGCACGCAACTGGAGCTACGCGCTTACCGCGGGTGACAGTATAACCGATGAATGGGCGCTTAAAAATTTTGAGGGCGGTAATTACCACCTCCGCATATACGGGCCCAACGGTTTCTTCCGCGAATACAAAGGCAACGCGCAGGACCCTGACGTAAGCACCGATGTACAATACCAGCAAGATGCTACAGGCAAAAAGCTTACCGGCAACATCCAAATCGCGCTAAGCTCGGGCAACGCAAAACCGCTCACTGTAGTAATAACATACAACGCCTATAAAAGCACCCCGCTTACCCGCACGGTTTATAATGCAGCGAGGTTTATCCCATTGGTTATAAACCTGCAAAAAAGCCACGGCTGGTACGATTTCAGCATCAAAGTAAAAGGACACACAAATTTTGAAAAACGCTACGCCGGCCGTGTAGAAACCGGCAAACACAGCTTCAGCGATCCGCTGATGGGTGGGGTGGTAATTTAGTCCGAAAGTCGGGAAGTCCGAAAGAAAAACCAGTGATCCATTATGGTTTCTCTTTCGGACTTGCCGACTGCGGACTTTCGGACCTTTTACTCTCCGGCCAACACCGGGTTATTTACTACTCCCGCGAATAACACCAGCCCGGTTTTCATTTCGCGGATAACGAAGAGGAACGGGCGGTTAAACTCAAGCGTAGATATTGGGCCGGCAGAGGTTAGGCCTATTTCTACCGAAGTTACGGCAGCGGCTTCGGTACCCTGCTCATTTACATCTACAAAGGCTTTGTGCTTTACGTCGGTGATAGACAATCCGCCCGCTGTGCGGATGCCGGTAAAGTTAGCCGCATCGCTAAAAGCGTTGCCCATACCCAGATTGATCAACGGGTCTTTTAAAGATTTCTCGTACGCGAATTTAAATTTAGGGAGATAGATCTGACTTTGCTGCGCACCAAGGCCCGCCATCCAGGTGCTCCATTTAGCAGAATCTAAACCGGCTACCAATTGCTTAACCGACACCCCTTCGGCAGGAAGGATAGCTACCATGCTAAACCTGTCGTGCGCGTACGGGAACTCGGCTATGATGGTGGTTTTGCCATCTTCGGTTACCAGGTTATTGTTGTAATCTATCTTTCCGGCCATAAAATCAGCCTGTACCGTGCTGTTGTTGGCTAAGGTAAAAGTGCGTTTTTTGGTATCAGCGGTATTAAACTTATTCTTCCAGATACTTTTAAAGTAAATAGCATTGATCAGGAACATCTGGGATTCGGCACTTATGGCATCTACAATACTGGGGATCTTACCATTGGTTTTTTCGTTCACCCAGTTATTAATGGTGTTTTTGGCACTGGGGTTAGCAAAATCAAGGGCTTCTACTTTTGCCTGGTAAGCTTTGGTATTGGTTTCGATGAATTGTGGCAACACCTCCAGCCCCTGGCGGTACCATATCGAGTTGGCAATTTTTAGCTGCGTATTTGGCTCGAGTCCGGGCAATTCCGCCATCAGCTTATTGTAGTAACTGTTAATGGCGGCCTGGGTAAAGCCGTTGAAATTCATAGTGGTGTTGATAGCGGCAAGTGTTGCTTCTTTGGCTCCATTGGCGGTCATCCCCACAGCAAAGCTTACGCTTAGGGGCGACATAAACAGGTTTTTACTGTCCGGTTCGGAGGCCGCGATATTTTTAAACAATTTGAGGGTAAACGCATTATCCGCTGCTGCTTTTTGTTGTTCGGCTGGGGTAAGTACCAGGCTCTTACCTTCGCCGGGGTCGATACCATCATTTTTATTGCAGGAAACGAGGCCGATAATCAGTAAGCAGAGCAGCAGCGGAATTTTGCGTGTCATAAGATCAGTTTTTAGCGTATATTTTCACCTGGTTTATTAATTATATTACGCAGCTGCAAATGAGGATGATACAAGTTCGATGAAAAATATATCAAACGGAACTTACCGCGTTAAGGATTGCAGCGGATACCGGCCCCGAGCCTAATGCCTTGTGCGCGTATGAGCGGAAAGCCTGGCCCGCAGGGAACGCCATAATTCCATGTCGCGACCCAAAGTAGTATATATCGATAATTCCTATTTTAGTTGCATATAGCCAAAGCCTTACGATGACACAGAAAGACTTTAATAAAAAACTGACCAAACAATTAAGTTCGCTGCCAGCTTACCGCACCGTGGAGTTTGGGCTGTATGTTTGCAGGAAACTTTATCCCGATTATGTATTTTTCTCTGTCCGCAACCAATGGGGCGACGCTAATTTACTACAGGAAGCCATTGATTATTGTGACGCAAATAAACACCTGAAAGACATTAAAAACTTTAATACACAAAGGCTCATTGGCGCGGTAGACATAATAACACCTGATACTGAAGATTTTGGCGATTGGGATGGGAGCTATGCTTTGAACGCATGCACGGCTGTTTTAGACTTATTAGGATATTTGATAGATGGCGACGTTTCGCATGCTATTAATATTTCCTCGTATGTAACTGATACAATTGACTTTCAGCTGCAAGAAGCAGACAGTACGCTAACACATCTGCAACTCATTAATCACCCATTAATTAAAGAAGAGCAGGAATATCAACTACGGATAACAAAACCTGACAGTTCGCTCTTGAATAAAATCATTCAATGGATAAAGGGTGGTTAATCTTAACTTATTTTTCCTAAATTTATCTGCCCTGCAATAAACCCCGATTGCACCAAACCAAATAAAAACTTATCCTGATGAAAAAACTGCTATCCGTATTGCTGATGCTTTGTCCTGCTGTGCTGTTTGCCCAGGGCAGCAAAGTGTTTGATAATTTAACCCTCAACAGTAAGATCCTGAAAAGCGAACGCAAGTTTGCCATTTACCTGCCGCCCGATTATGAAACCAGCGGCCGCAGCTACCCAATCCTGTACCTGCTGCATGGCGCCGGCGACGACCAAACCGGCTGGGTGCAATTTGGCGAAGTACAAAATATTACCGATAAAGCCATCCGTGATGGTGGCGCTACCGCAATGATCATTGTAATGCCCGATGGCAATACCGGCCGCCGCGGTTATTTTAACGATATTAAAGGCGACTGGAATTACGAGGACTTCTTTTTTACCGAACTAATGCCCTACGTAGAAAAAAAATACCGGGTAAAAAGCGAGAAGCGTTTCCGCGCCATATCGGGTTTAA
The DNA here is from genome assembly GCF_014773265.1 of Mucilaginibacter pankratovii. Taxonomy (GTDB): domain Bacteria; phylum Bacteroidota; class Bacteroidia; order Sphingobacteriales; family Sphingobacteriaceae; genus Mucilaginibacter; species Mucilaginibacter pankratovii. The sequence continues at coordinate 181,601 of NZ_JACWMY010000011.1, forward strand.
GTATGGGTGGCGGCGGCACCTTTGTTTATGCCCTGCATCACCCCGAGCTTTTTTCTTCGGCTTGCCCGCTGAGTGCGGCTACGGGTTTTCTTACTTTAGAGGATGCTAAAACCGGCATTGCCCGCAACAACCCCAATGTTACCTTTGCCGATAGCACGGTGAACAACTTTTACAACAAGTACAGCGTATTGCCTTTGATAAACGCCATGACAGACGCCAATAAAAAAGCCGTGCGCTGGTTTATCGATTGCGGCGACGACGACTTTTTATACGAAGGCAACGGACTGGTGCATAACTTGATGCGCAAGAAAGAGATCCCGCATGAGTACCGCATCCGCGATGGCGCCCATAACTGGACCTACTGGCGCGCGTCGCTGCCCGTGGTGCTGGAGTTTGTATCGCAGGCATTTCATCAATATTAATTGGTTCATAGATGATAGTTCATGGTAGAATTAGCGGGCAGTTTGCTAATTAGCTTTGCTATCTTTAATTTGGCTATGAACTATGAACCATCATCTATTAACTTATAAATCTACCATGCAACGCAGACAATTTTTAAGAAATACGGCCCTTACCGCAGGCGCTTTAGCATTTTTAGGTAATCGCAGCTTTGCCTCTTTACTGGCGGAAGGCTACCAGGTTATCCCCTTACGTAATAATGTTGGGATCTTTATAGAACAAGGCGGCACCATCGCCTGGATGGCGAACAAGGAAGGTATTGTGGTGGTTGACGCGCAGTTCCCCAACACCGCACCGCATCTGATTGCCGAAATGCAAAAGAAAAGCGATAAGCCTTTTCAATGGCTCATTAACACCCATCACCACGGCGACCATACCAGCGGCAACATCGCCTTTAAAGGCATCGCCAAAAACGTGGCGGCACATGCCAACTCGCTTGTTAATCAAAAAGCATCAGCCATAAAACAGAAAAAAGAAGACCAGCAGCTATACCCCGATACCACCTTTACCGACAGCTGGAAGGTAAAAGTGGGCGACGAGATTATCAGCGGACATTACTTTGGTGCTGGCCACACTAACGGCGACGCCTTTATACACTTTGAACATGCCAACATTGTGCACACCGGCGACCTGGTGTTCAACAAAATGCACCCCTATATCGATCGCTCTGCCGGTGCATCCTGCAGGAATTGGGGAAAAGTGCTTGAAGCCGCAACCAAACAGTTCGATAAAAATACGCAGTACGTTTTTGGTCACGCTTTTGAGCCGTTGAAAGTTACGGGCACCGTTGAGGATGTAAAACAGATGCAGGATTATATGGAAAAACTGGTAGCCTTTGTAGAAGGCAATATTAAAGCCGGTAAAACCAAGGAAGAGATATTAGCCGCAAAAGCTATCCCCGGTGTAACGCAATGGCAGGGCGATGGCATCCAGCGGAGCTTGACAGCGGCTTATGAAGAATTGACGGCCTTGTAATAATTAATCGTCATGTTGAACTTGTTTCAACACCTCATCATAAAGGTAGCCACCATGCTTAAACACTGTGCACGTGGGTTGCCGAAATAAATTCGGCACAATGCTTCTTTTAAAATCAATAAAACAATGGAGAGATCTTTTCGGTTCAACAGATTGTTGATGGTGATTCTGAGCATCATATCGCTTACTTTTAGCGAAAAAGCAATGGCGCAGCAAAAAGAACAAATGGTTAGGCTGGCAAAAATACAGGTAGAGCCATCGCAGTTAGACAAATACAACGCCGCCTTAAAAGAGCAGATGACCACCGCTGTTAAGTTGGAGCCCGGCGTATTAACTTACTACGCCGTTGCCGATAAAACTAATGCGGCACACATCACCATCCTGGAAATATATGCCGACACTGCAGCTTATCAATCCCATATATTAACGCCTCATTTTAAAAAATATAAAGAGACCGTGCAGCACATGGTTACCTCGCTGGAGCTTGTCGACGTAAACCTGCTTGCATTGGCCAAAAAACCGGGGATGTAGTTACCTTTATCATAAAGCATTAAAAACATGAAAACCTTATTTCTCACCGCAATCATATCATTGTCGGCCTTATCGGCACCCAAGTTAAACAGCACAAAACTGCTGGAGAAGATGTATGCCAAATACCACGGCAAGTGGCACACTTCCCTTACTTTCACACAAAAAACGCAGCGCTACCGAAACGATACCGTAACCCGTACCGATACCTGGTATGAGCACATTGTATACCCCAACCTGCTGCGGATAGATTTTGGCGAAAAAACCGGCAACGGCGTTATTTACCGCGGCGATTCATCCTACGTTTTCCGTGCCAACAAAGTGGTGCGGGCAGATAAGGCAGAGAACGAACTGATCTTCTTTTTGGGTGGGATGTATTTCAAAACGTTCGACCAGGTATTGGCGCATTATGCCGAGCTGAAGTTCGACCTGGCCAAATTCCATGAGGATACTTATAACGGAAAGCCCGTTTATGTGATAGGTGCCGATAAAGATGGCGAAAAGGTGAACCAACTTTGGATAGACAAAGATAAGCTGGTGGCAGTTCGATATTTTAAATACGATGCGAATGGTAAAGAAGAAGCTACCTTTGAGCAGCAGGTGCCTCTTAAAGGCGGCACCTGGAGCGAAACCTACTGCAAATTCTACATCAACGATAAACTGCTGCAGACCGAAACCTACCAGGATATTGTACCGAATTTGATGATAGATAAAGCGATGTTTGAACCGGCAATGATAGGGAAGTAATCGTCTCACGTCATGCCGAATTTATTTCGGCACCCCACGCGGCAGGTCTGCGCATGCAAAGCTGTTCAGCATGTTGGCTACTTGTATGATGGGGTCCTGAAACAAGTTCAGGATGACGGATACTATTATTTGGAACTCCTCCCCCTAAAATATCAGCACCAGCGTACCCGCAATGATGAGCACCGCGCCCGATGCGGATTTTACGGTTAGCGGCTCGCCCAGGAATATTACCGACAGAATAATGGCTATGGCTACGCTCAGCTTATCTACCGGTGCCACCTGCGATACCTTGCCCAATTGCAGGGCCTTGAAATAAAAGATCCATGACAGGCCTGTTGCAAAACCCGAGAGCACCAGGAACGTCCAGTTGAGCCGGGTCAAACCGCCTATGCCATTACCCGCACCTTTTACCAGCACAATTGCCCAGGCAATAAGCAGTATCACTACCGTACGGACGGCGGTAGCGAGGTCGGTATCAACTCCTTTTATTCCAATTTTTGCGAAGATGGCCGTAAGGGCCGCAAACAGTGCTGATAGTAAAGCGTATATCCACCACATATTGTTGAGTTTTAGTGTAAATCAGGCGTATCAAGCACAAAATTAAAGGCCAATCCTGTTTTAAAATTGAGGAAATTATTTGCGTTAAAAGAAAAATTATCTCATTTTTTTCACCTAAATATCATCAAATCTCCACAATAAAATGGATTTATGGCACGATATGCTTATCTTCATCGTTTTAACCCAATATGAAGAAAACCGATTTTGTTTATTCGACTGAGTCTGAACCTCACCGCATCCGTACAAAAAAGATTTTAAAGCAGTTTCCTGATCTTAGGAAACTGATAGGTAAAAACCCGAATACGATCTTTGCTATCATCGGCCTGGTAGCCTTCCAGGTAATACTGGCCTGGTTGCTGCGCGATCAGTCGTGGTGGTTGGTAGTAGGCGCGGCTTACTTACTGGGTGCCTTTGCAGATCATGCTTTATTTGTAATGATACACGAGTGTACTCATCAATTACTCTTTAAAAACCGCAACGCCAACCGCTTTGCATCTATGTTTGCCAACTTGCCGCAAATATTGCCAAGCGCTATTTCGTTCGAAAAATACCACATTAAGCACCATTCCTTCCAGGGTGTGCACGAGCTGGATGCCGATCTACCTAACCGCTGGGAAGCTAAATTAATCAGCAATTCCTTTTTTGGAAAAGCTTTGTGGCTGCTGTTTTTCCCGGTATTCCAACTGTTTCGCTTATCACGTTTACGCGAGATCCATCCGTTTGATGGCTGGATAGTAACCAACTTTTTGATACAGGTAGTATTTACCACCGCCATTGTTTATTTCATGGGCGCGCATTCACTGGTATTTTTGCTGCTAAGCTTCTCGTTTTCGGTTGGCTTGCACCCACTGGGAGCCCGCTGGATACAGGAACACTACCTTACCCACAGCGTTGAGCAGGAAACGTATAGCTACTATGGCCCGCTAAATACAGTGGCTTTTAACGTAGGTTTCCATAACGAACACCACGATTTCCCTTCTATCCCCTGGAATAAGTTACCGGAGATCAAAAAAACAGCTCCGGAGTTTTACGATACATTGTATTACCATACCTCGTGGACCAAGCTATTCTTCCAATTTTTGTTCGACAGGGAGATCTCGCTGTTCAACCGTATCCTGCGCCGCGACCGTGGCCGCGTAGCTATTACCGATGTAAGTAAACCGGATATTGAAATGACCCAGGCTACAAAAACCGAAGCGGTTGCCTAAGTGATATAACCCCTATTTAAAGCCGCCTTATAAACAGGCGGCTTTTTTGTACGCTTTAGGGCCGCACATTTACAATAAGCAGCATAATTTTGCGATATTTGCGCTACTTGTTAAATAATTACAGCTTTTACTGCAAAGTTGATAATATATGAAGCGAACGGATGTTATTAATGCATATAAAGAGATGAGCCGTCGCCGAAAATTAAATATCCTGATCCCCATTGTAGTGCTGATGTTTATCGGCGCTTATGCCAAGCATCGCCTTATCGACCGCAAAAAGCAGGCAGAGAGCAATTTGCAGGATAAAGTAATGGACGAAACCTCGGGCATAGCCGCCTCTACCCTCAACAAGGGCATTTATTACGTACACAACGATAGCGGCGATACCAGCCGTTTCTTCGCCATAACACCCGATGGCAAACTGCACACTACTATTTACTATAAAGGGCATAAGCAGCATCTCGGCGCTATTGATGTAGAAGATATTGATGTTGGGCCGGGCCCTATACCAGGCAAAAGCTATGTATACGTTGGTGACATTGGCGATAACGGCGCCGATCGTAAATTCATCACCGTTTATCGCGCCGAAGAAAAAAAGAACTGGGGCAGGGATAGCCTGGCCAACACCGTACCGGTACCCATTAACCTGAAATACCCCGACGGTGCAAAGGATGCCGAAACCATGATGATAGACCCCATTGAAAAACTCATCTACATTGTTACCAAACGTTACGATACCGTTGGCGTGTACACCTACCCGCTAAAATACCGCAACGATGATACGGTAACCATGACCTTTAGGACCAAGCTATACTTTAAGGGCATAAAACCTTTTAAATGGATAACAGCCGGCGATATTTCTAAAGACGGATCGAAAATATTATTGAAGAGCTACGAAAAGGTTTACTACTGGCAGCGCCAGCCAAACGAACCGGCCTGGCGGGCCATGCAGCGCCCCCCGCGCGAACTGCCTTATAAGCAGGAAAAACAAGGCGAGGCCATTGGTTTTACGCCCGATGGTAAGGGCTATTATACCACCAGCGAAGGCGTGTTTGCCCCCATTTATTATTACCAAACGCCCAACTGATCAGCGGCTGGTTTTTACCGCGCCAGAGTAATCATTGATATAATCCCTCGGCGATTTCCCCGCGATGTTTTTAAATACGTAGTTAAAGTTGGTAATGCTGCTAAAGCCGCAACTGTAAGCCACATCAGCAATATTGTTAAGGCTGCCGTTCACCAGCATTTTGCAGGCCTCATTCACCCTCACCTTATTTACAAAGGCAATGAAGGTAGTGCGTGTATGCTTTTTAAAATAGCGGCAAAAAGCGTTGGGGGTTAAATGGGCCAGCCGGGCAACTTCATCCAGCGTAAGTGCGCTGCTGTAGTTGTGCATAATATAGTTATATACAGATGCGATACGCGCGCCTTCCGGGTCGGTCATGGAGTAGGTGTAACTTTCGGATGAGAGGGGCTGCAGGCCATCGGTAGTGCTCATCGCGTTCAGCAGATCTATCAGCAGGGCCAGTTGTGCCGCGCCGGTACTATGTTGGATTTTTGCGATGGATACCGAAAAAGCTTCAGTTTCCCTTTCCGGAATTTTAAACCCGTTTTGCCACTGTGAAAAAAAGCTTTGTACAGCCTGCATTTCGGGCAGGTTGAAAAGCGCGGCCAGCTTGCCGTTGGGGTTAAAAAATACGCTGATGGCGCGTACCTGCTTTTGGCTGCCCTCCGCAAAATAATCCGGGCTGCTTTTAAATAAATGCGGCTGGTTGGCTCCCATTACAAACACCTCGCCCCCGGTAAACACATGCATGTTATTGCCCGCCAGCAGCGTACCCTCCCCCTCCTGTATCCAGGTAACCTGTACTTCGGCATGGCGGTGCAGGTGCGGGTAAAAATGGGGCAACACCTCCTCCTGCACAATAATGGTTTGCCCATGGGGCACCGGTATGGTAAATGGGAGGACTTTCAAGCGGTGAGTGGTGAATAGTGATTGGGTGAGTAGTTTTATTAATTATACCTGTTAGGCGAAAATAGGTCAATCCCGGCGGATACCTGCTTTTCATTCAATATTTCCTCAACCAGTTTGCCGGTTGCGGGTGCGAGGCTCAGGCCCATCATACCATGCCCGGTTGCAACGGTGAGGTTACTGTATTTAGCAGATTGGCCAATGTATGGCAAACCATCCGGCGAGCATGGACGGAAACCGTACCAGATCTCTTTTACCTGCGGCGTAGCCGGTTTAAACCCGGGGAAGTATTTTGGGATAGATTCCACGATGCCCGCCACGCGGTTCATGTTTATTTGATCGTTTACCTTACCAATTTCCATGGTGCCCCCAAAACGGATGCTGCCGTTCATGGGTGTTACCGATACCCTGGCTTCGCAAAGCAGTGCAGGGATGCTCATCCGTTTCTGCGGTTCATCTATCATAAAAGAGTAGCCTTTACCCGGCATCAGCGGCACATTTAAGCCGGCCAGCTTTGCAATGGCCGGCGACCAGGCACCACCCGCAATAACGTATTTATCTGCTTTAAAGCTTTTATCATTACTGCTCACAGAGATCACTTTGCCGCTATCCCGCTCGATATCGGTAACCGGCGTGTTTCGGTGGATCTTCACGCCCGCAGCTTCCAGGTATTTTACCAGCCCGACTATTAACTTGTTAGGATAAAGGTGCGCATCACAATGGTAATGCACGGCACCCAATACGTCTACATCAATTTCGGGCTGCAAAGCGCGGACCTCATCGGCGGTCAGGTTTTGTGCGTCCAGTCCTAATGCCCTTGCTTTTTGGGCGGTGTGGTGTTCCTCTTCCTCAAACTTAGCGGTTTTATAAAGCATCAGTATGCCTTTATCTTCCAGTCCGAAGTTAAAGCCTGCCTCGTTATCAAATTCCTTGTAAAGCGTTTTGCTGAGCAGGGATAGATCGCGCAGCGCAACGGCAGAGCGCTCCACATGCTTTTTATTGGCAGCTTTTAAAAATTTAAGTCCCCAGCCAATCAGCTCCGGGTTTAAAGACGGTTTTACATAGAACGGGCTCTTGCTGTCAAACATCCAGCGGATGCCCTGCTCTATCATGCCCGGCGCAGCCAGCGGTATAAAATGACTGGGCACGATCATGCCCGCATTGCCGAAGGACGCATTGTCGCTCAGGTCGCCCTGCTCTAAAATTTCTACTTCCCAGCCCGCCTTGTGAAGGTAATACGCCGAAAACAGCCCTATTATTCCTCCGCCTATGATTGTTGATTTCATTAGCCCCCTAACCCCCTAAAGGGGAAATTTTTGTTTTATGTTATTGAATTTTATTAAAGTTTGTCATTGCGAGCGAAGCGCGGCAACCTCATAGGATATTTCGCGAATTCGCAAAGCAACGGTGCTTGTCCTATGAGGTTGCCACGGCTCCCATTCGCGCAGGCCTCCCATGAGCCTCGCAATGACATAGTTTTAACGTTGCGTAAACTCTTCCCCTATATCACCTGAAAACCAAACGCGTACGGGTCATCCTCATCATCAATTTTGATGGTGTTGTAGCCATATACTTTTGCCCAGCCTTCTATGCCCGGGATAATGGCAGCTTTGCCGCCAAGGGTTACTTCATCCTCTACCGTGCCGATGAACTGGCTGCCGATAATACTTTCGTGGATAAATTGATCTCCTTTTTTGAGTTTGCCCTTAGCGTGCCATTGCGCCATCCGCGCCGATGTACCCGTACCGCATGGCGATCGGTCTATCGCCTTGTCGCCATAAAAAACGGCGTTGCGGGCGGTTGCCTCCTGCGAAATGGTTTTACCTGCCCACAGGATATGCGTACAGGTGTTGATGGTCGGGTTTTCCGGATGCACGAAGGTATATTTTTCGTTGATCCTTGTCCGCAATACCCTGCTCCAGGAGATAAGCTGATCGGCGGTGTAATTTTCCAGCCCACTAAAGTTCTCCTGCGGATCTACAATGGCGTAGAAATTACCACCGTAGGCCACATCAACGGTTAGTATCCCCAAGTCAGGGCATTCCACCTCCAACCCTTCCGAATCGAGATAAGAAGCCACGTTCACCAGCTTTACCGATTTTACTTTGCCGCCTACCTGTTTGTAGGAGATCAGCACCAGTCCGGCAGGTGCCTCCATGCGGATGATGCCGGGCGTTTTGGGGGTGATCAACCCTTCTTCCACAGCGATGGTGATAGTACCGATGGTGCCATGCCCGCACATGGGCAGGCAGCCGCTGGTTTCAATAAACAGTACAGCCACATCGTTTGCCGGATCGTGAGGCGGGTATAAGATACTGCCGCTCATCATATCGTGCCCGCGCGGCTCAAACATTAAACCCTTGCGGATCCAGTCGTACTCCTTTAAAAAATGCTGGCGTTTCTCGCTCATGTTGGCACCCGTTAAATTAGGGCCGCCACCGGCAACCAGCCTCACCGGGTTACCGCAAGTATGCGCGTCGATACAGAAGAATGTTTTGGTCATGTTGTTTAGTGAGTGGTGAGTGGTTGAATGGTGAGTAGTTTCAAAGCGGCAAACCTATATTAAACCACTCACTATTCTCCACTCACTATTTTCTACTCCATTCATTATTAAATAAGCGCCAGATGCCAAGCGGGTTCTCATCCTTCAATGCATCGGGCAATAGATCATTATCCCAGTTTTGCCAGGCCACGGGGCGTACAAAACGCTTAATAGCGCCCGTACCTACCGAAGTAAACCTGCTATCGGATGTTGCCGGGAAGGGACCACCATGCTGCATGGCGTTGCCTACCTCCACGCCTGTCGGCGGGCCGTTCAATATCACGCGGCCGGCCAGGTTAGAGAGCTTATCGATGATCGGCTTATATAAGGCAAGTTCCTCTCTTTCGGCCATGATGGTAGCGGTTAGCTGGCCATGTAAATAACCAACAACCTCTTCCAATTGCGCCATATCATCTGCCACGATGAGCATACTATAGGGGCCAAACACCTCCTCTTTAAACTTATCATCCGCCAGGAAATCGGCAGCAGAAATTTCGCTCACCACGGCCAGTGCCTGGTTTTGGTTTTCGGTATTCAGCTTATCCGCTTTGCCAACAATATTAACCGCTTCATTGCCCAGCCTTTCTTTAGACAGTTTTTGGTAATTGCTGCAGATACCCGCCGTAAGCATAGTAGCCGAAGCAACGTTAGCAATGCCAGCTCCAAGCGCTGTTTTAAACCTGTCCAACCCTTCGGACTTTACTGCTAACAACAGACCCGGGTTTGTACAAAATTGCCCGGCACTCATGGTGACAGATTCGCTGTAGGTTTTAGCCAGTTCTTCGGCGCGGTTTTCCAGTGCCTGCGGCAACAAAATTACCGGGTTGGTACTGCCCATTTCGGCAAATACCGGGATAGGCTCATCACGTTCGCGTGCCATTTTCACCAGCGCCATGCCGCCCTTAAGCGAGCCGGTAAAGGTTACTATTTTTGTTTTGGGATGCTTTACCAATGCTTCGCCAACGGCGTAACCATCATCAAATAAATGTGAGAAAACACCATCGGGCAGGCCGTGTTTTTGGGCGGCCTGCATAATTACCTCGGCAACCAGTGCACTTGCACCGGGATGCGCCGGGTGCGCCTTAACTACCACAGGGCAACCCGCAGCCAATGCCGATACAGTATCGCCACCGGCAACCGAGAACGCCATGGGGAAGTTGCTTGCGCCAAACACCACCGCCGGGCCAACAGGCACCAGCATCTTACGGATATCCACGCGCGGCAAAGGCGTTCTATCAGGAATTGCCGTATCGATCACAGCATCCACCCAACTGCCTTCTTCCAGCAGGTTGGCGTACATATTCAGCTGACCGGTTGTTCTGCCCCGCTCGCCCGTTAAACGGGGAATAGGCAGGCCGCTTTCAGCCGCGCAACGGTTGAGCAGTTCATCGCCCAGGGCGGTGATGCCTTCGGCAATGCTGCGTAAAAAGGCGGCCTTTGTTTTGGCATCGGTATGGCGGTACACGGCAAACGCTTTATCTGCCAGTTGCATGGCAGCATCTGCATCGGTAGTAGTGGCTACGTGAAAATCGCCGGCCAGTTCGGTGTCGCTTGCAGGGCTCATCGCCCTGAAGCTTTTACCGGTTGGGGGTATTAACGCGTATCCTATTATATTTTGAGTGTTCATGTAGTAGTTTTTACCCCACCTTGTCATTTCGAATCCCTTACGCGGTGGGTGGCGCGCAAAGGCAAGGGTGAGAAATCTTCTGGGCCTTGCAAGACCGACATGCGAGGTTACTGCATTGTCGCAATGCATACCGCAGAAGATTTCTCCTCACGCCCCGCTCCGTCCCCCCGCTTCGATTCGTCGAAATGACATACGGGAGAGGTGTGCAAAGCGTCCGTATGTTAACTAACCCCGGTTACATCCACTTCCGCTTCCACCTCTACACCCCAGCTACCTGCAGGCAATTCAGGACGATGTTCTACGGCGTGCTTAATGATGCCCAGGATCCTGTCGCGCTCATCGCCGGTAATTTTCAGGCGGGGAAGGCGTACGGTTTCGGTACCCAGGCCGGTAACGCTTTCGGCAAGCTTAATGTATTGTACCAGTTTTGGGTGGATGTCAAGCTCCAGCACGGGTAAAAACCAGCGGTAAATAGCTAGTGCCTCTTTCATGCGCTCGGCCTTGGCCAAACGGTAAACAGCAACGGTTTCCTTCGGGAAGGCATCAACCAAACCGGCGATCCAGCCATCGGCGCCCATAAAAAGGCTTTCGAGGGCCAGCGTGTCCACACCTGTCATGAGGGCAAACCTGTTGCCAAAACGGTTGATCATGCGGGTAACATTGCTTACATCGCGGGTAGATTCCTTCACCGCCTGGATGTTTTTGTATTGCGCAAGTTCCTCAAACATATCCAACGTAACCTCTATCTTATAATCAAAAGGATTGTTATAGATCATGATTGGAAGGTGCGTGCTTTGGGCCACATCGGCAAAGTATTTTACGGTTTCCCCGTCATCTGCCTTGTAACGCAGCGGCGGCAGCATCATCAGGGCATCGGCGCCATACTTTTCCGCGTTTTTTGCGCAAAGCAATGCGGCCTTAGTGGTTTGCTCCGCGATGTTCAGCACCACATAAGCGCGTTTGGCAACAACCTTTACGGTATGCTCCAGCAGGGCAATTTTTTCATCGTCTGTTAACACGCTTGCTTCGCCGAGCGAACCACCGATAACGATGCCATTTACACCTGCTTCTAATTGTGCCTCGATGTTTTTATCGAATGCATCAAAATCTAATTCGTCGTTTTCGGTAAACTTCGTCGTTACCGCCGGGAATACCCCTTTCCATACTATGCTCATATATCAACTTTTTTATTAAATTCTCAAACTACGTCATTGCGAGGCACGAAGCAATCTCCAGACTATGCATGAGCGCCTTGCATGGCCTCTTGTCCTGCGTAGAGATTGCTTCGTTCCTCGCAATGACGCTTATTTATTATTATTGCTATTGTTATCCTTTACTTCACCCTCACCAACGTCACCCCGTGCGGTGCAACGCTTGCTTTAAAATCGCCTGCGCCTTTAGTTATGTTTTCCTGTTTCCATACATTACGGATGGTTTTATAAGCACCGGCCGTTTCGCTGTTCAGTGTAATGGTTTGATACTTATCCGATAAGTTGAACAAACCTATCGCCCGGCTGCCATCCTTCATCTCTTTTACCCAAATTTGGTAATTATCGCCTTTTACGGCCTGTTTGGCGGCTTTGCCCAAAGCATCCTGATCAATGGCTAATACCTCGCTATTGGTCAGCAAATTCAGCGTGAACTTATCCAATGCGCCCATGTCGCAGCCTATCAGCAAAGGCACCGCCTGCAGGCTCCAGAGGCTGATGTGGGTGTATTGCTCATCGGCACTAAGGTGTGTATTGTGCAGGCTTGGGCCCCAGCCAACTTTGCCCACCACCAGCATATCGGGGTCGTTAAAGTGCCCGGGCTGCGCAAAGGGAACGGCAGCTACCTGGTTAAACCCAATTTCCGACATGCTTCTCCATGTATCCTGTATATCGCCTGTGGTACGCCAGCTATTGCCGCCTGTTTCGGCACCCCACTCCCATACTTTGCCCCAGCCGTACTGGCAAAAGCTCAGCATAATATCGCGGTTAACCTTATCCAGCGACGCGCGGATCACCTGGTAGGGTTTCTTCAGATCATCAAGTTTTGGTTCCTTTGGCGATACTTCGCTGTAGGAGCACCAATCGTATTTTAAATAGTCAATGCCCCAATCACCGTAAGTTTTGGCGTCCTGGTCTTCGTGCTGCCAGCTGCCCAAATAACCGCCGCAGGTTGTTGGGCCGGGCGATGAGTAGATGCCCATTTTCAATCCCAGGCTGTGTACGTAAGTAGTAAGCCCTTTCATGTCCGGGAATTTGCTGTTAGCAGCTATTTCGCCGTTTGGCAGGCGCTTATCAATTTCCCATCCGTCATCTATATTCACATAGTTCCAGCCGTAGGAGGCCAGTTTTTCTATCATGGTTTTGGCGGCGGTACGCACGCGGCCATCATCCACACTTAAACCAAAGGCGTTCCAGCTGTTCCAGCCTAAAGCAGGGGTTAAACCTATTTTATTACCAATGCTAATGGTAAATTGCTTTGTGTCCGAGCCAACAGCATTCTTTACTGTAAAAGTTACCGGGTAATCGCCTTTTTTACCAACCGAACCGGTAATAACACCGGTTGCGGCATCCAGCGATAAGCCTTTTGGCAAACCAACCGCTTTATACGTAAGCGGCTTTTGCCCCGTGGCCGGGATAAGGTACAGGAAAGGGTTACCCGGCCTTGCACCATAAACTTCGGGCCCATTAATTTTTGCCTGTGCCGATGGGGCGGGTGTAAGAATATAAGGCGTGCTTTCTGTTTTAGAAATTTTAGTACCCGAAAGGCTATCAGTAAAAACGTAGCTCAGCTGGTACGATTTCCGCTCGATAGCGGCAGCGCTGAATGTATAGGTAAACGGCTTGCCGCCGGTAAAGGCAGCCTTGTTTGTTTTCTCGTAAAGCACGGTGCCGGTTTCCGGGTCGGTTACTTTAAAATCCAGTTTGCCTTTATAGTTATAGTTGTTTCCTTTGGAGATGAGTTTGATGGATTTGCCAACCGCGTTTTTTGCGCCGTACACAAAATCCGCATCGGTGTTGATGGAAACATAATCCATAATATCATTCATGCTAATGCTGAACTTGTCGCCATAAAGCCCGCCGTCGCCGCCGGTATCAAATATGCGGATGGCGATAACGTTCTCTTTATCCCACAAAATTGCGGGGTTGTTTGTGGCCAGCATGTAATGCCGCGGGCCGTAGTTTGATACCTTGATATCGCTGCCGCCTTTGGCTATCAGCTTACCGTTGAGGTATAGCTCGTCGTTATCGTCTACATTCTGCAGATCTATACGGAGGCTGTCCTTAAGGTAAGAACTGTTTTTTAGCGATGCAGGGATAATTACATGCAGCCTATACCAGCCAAAGCCGTTATAATAATCGTGCCCCTGGCGTTCCCATGGCTTGCTCACGTCTATGGCCTGCCATTGGCTGTCGCCGAAAGTGGTCGCACTGTAAGCGGTGCTGTCGCCGGCCTTAAATTTCCAGCCGGTAGCAAGTGAAACCTGCGCATGGGCCCTTGCGAAACAGGTCAGCAGCAATAAAATGGTCAATATCTTTTTCATCTGATAGGGATTTGGTTATCGGCTGATAATATCGACATAATTTACCTGTTCCGGGAACCAAACCATCATTTCGCCTTTGCCACGGTTTGCCCATGCATAATACGGTATAGCGGTAAGTGTTTTATTTTCTGTACTTACGGTTTGCTTAGCGGTATCTACATTGATGGCCTTTACTTCCGCTTTTAAAATGGTAACCCCGTTCAACAATTCGGGCTCATACTGCGTGGTAAACACTGTGTTTTTGGGGATGATGATGTTTGTAGCCTTGCCCCCATTATCTTTCCACTCGGCCGCGTACATCAACGGGCCGCGCTGCAGGGCAACCCTACCGGCATCATCCGGCAGTTTTTCGCTGGCCATTACGCGCTGTACATCCATGGGCAGGATCATCTCTACCTTGTCGCCTTTTTTCCATTTCTTGCTGATCACGGCATAACCATGCTCCAACAAGTATTCTACCGGCTTGCCGTTCACTTTAATTTCTACTTTTTTATTCAGAGGCTGCTGGTAGCTATACAGATCTGATGGTACAGCCTGGTTTTGTGCCCAGCCCGGTATACGGATCTTCAGGTTCATTTCCATGGCCGATGCCGGGTTGATGGTGAATGCCAGGCCGCCATCCCATGGGTAATTATTTTGCTGCGTTATTTGCAGCGCTTTGTTATTCACCTTTAAATTGCCGGTGCCGCTGATGAACAGGTTCACGAAAACATCCTTGCCGTTTTGGGCATAGATATAACCCGGGATAGAAGGCATCAGCCGGGCAATATTGGTTGGGCAGCAGGAACAAACAAACCAGCCCGCGCGTTCGCGTTCAATATCCGGGTGGTTAAAATGATCCTGGATCTGCATGGCGTTGGTATAAAAGAAGGATTTTCCATCCAGCCCAACGCCGGAGATGAGGCCGTTATATAAAACCTTCTCCAGCACGTCGATATATTTAGAATCGCCGTGTAGCAAAAACATCCGTTGGTTCCAGAAAACGCTGCCTATGGCGGCGCAGGTTTCGTTATAGGCGGTAGTGTTTGGCAATTCGTAGTTGGCGCCAAAGCGCTCGCCATCGCCAACGGCGCCAATGCTGCCCTGCACATACATTTTTTTGCCTACCATGTTGTCCCATATCTTATCAATTGCCGCCAGGTATTCTTTATCGCCGGTTAGCGCGGCCACATCGGCCATGCCGGCGTAGAGGTACATGGCGCGTACGGCATGGCCCTCGGCTTCATCCTGGTTTATTACCGGTTTATCATCCTGGTAGTAAGTGCCGTTCTCCCAAACGTTTTTACTCTTGGGGTTGTAGGTTTTTTTGCCGCGCTGATCTATAAAGAATTTGGCCAGGTCCAGGTATTCTTTTTTGCCCGTAATGCGGTACAGGCGCACCAGGCCCATCTCCACAATTTCGTGCCCGGGTGCTACAGCACGTTTACCGGGGCCAAAGGTTTGTACCAGCAGATCGGCATTTTTTAGGGCGATGTTTAAAAAGTTGCGTTTGCCCGTAGCCATAAAATGGGCGGCGGCACCTTCGTACATGTGGCCGGCGTTGTAAAGTTCGTGGCTGTTCTCGCTCTCCTTTACCCAACGCTCGGGGCCCGCCCAGCCGCCCGGATGCAATGGATCGATAGTGCGGGAGGTGTATAGGTAGCCGTCTTTCTCCTGCGCTTTGCCTACAATGGTTATAAGCGAATCGAGGTAGGCATCCAGTTGTTTATCCGGGTGCACGGCAAGTGAGTATGATGCGCCCTCAATGGTTTTGTAGATGTCGGTATCATCAAATGGGTAGGTAGTGCAAAACTTACCCTTGCCCTCTGCAGCCATTTCAAAATTCTTTATTCTGCCGGTGCTTTTGCAGCGCTCGAACGATGCCGGGATGGTTACCGTACGGTTGGTTTCGATGCGCGACGTCCAGAATTTATCCGCCAGCGTTACTTTGGTAAAGGCAACAGGCTGTATTGGGTAATCCTGTTTTTGCGCATACGCGGATATGCTGCAGCAAACGAAAAGCACAAGGCAAAGCTTTTTCATGGGTAAAAGGAATTATTGATTAGCTAAATGTAAAGCTATTCAAAAGTAAATGAAAACAAGCTTCAGTTTTATTGATTTCTACCTAATAATAGCAAAATATTAACCTAAATTAAGCATACACAGTAGCATAGGGGATAATATATCAATAGAATACTTAAATATTAAAATATATAGTACTTTGTATTGCATAATACTATACAAAACATATATCTTTGTTGAAATTAAAATCCATCACAAAATGAAAACAACAAAAAACACATTAAGAAAGGCTGCATTGGCCTTTGCTTTCATACTGGCAGGCAGCACCATTAGCTTTGCACAGTGCGATAAACCGGTAAAGCTTATTTCATCGGTAACCAATTACCTGAACGATAAGGGCGAGGTAGAACGCTCGAAAGATGAAGAAACGGTTATCACTCTGTCGAAAACGGAATTGACCATCACCCCGGGCGATCACATGATGAATGGCAACGTTACCGGGTACACCTGCAACTGGACAACACCTTTTAAAGAGGGCAAAACAACCGTAAAATCGGTACTGACCGACGGAGATAAAGACCTGCATGTTACCATTACTATTGAAGGCAAAGCAGGGAAAGTGACCCTGACGTTTGTGGCCGAGGAAATGCCGGGGAAAACGATCCAGGTAGTGGCGGATAAGTTTGAGTAAGCATTTTTAAAACCCGTAAAAAAATGAAGACAAAACATTTAAAGAAGGCTGTATTAGCTTTTGCTTTGATACTTGCAGGCAGCACTACCAGCTTTGCGCAGTGCGATAAGCCGGTTATGCTGATTTCATCGGCCACGAATTATTACAATGCCAAAGGCGAACTGCAGCGCAGCAAGGAGGAGGAGACCATTATCACCCTAACCAAAACCCAGGTAATTATTGCCCCCGGCAATGAAGAACACAAAATGACCGGTGATATAAAAACATACACCTGCAACTGGGCAACGCCGTATAAAGATGGTAAAACAGTTGTTACCACCGTATTTACCGACGGTGGTAAAAGCTTCAACGCTACGGTTACCATTGAAGGCAAAGCCGGTAAAGTTACGGCCACCATGGAAGCAGCAGAAATGCCCAATATAAAGATACAGGTGGTGGCAGATAAGTTTGAGTAATGAAGGCGTTAAGGGTAGATTAAATTTGTAATTCCATTATTGTTTTTTTAATAAAACCCCTACATTTAGTTATTCAAAACAAACTGACTATGAAAAGAAAGATTACGATTACAGCCTTATTGTCTTGCTGCTTTATGATAGCCCTGGCAGCATTTGCCGACCTGAACGGTAAATGGGTAGGTACGCTGAATACACCTGACGGCCAGGCACTGGATATTACCTATACTTTTAAAGTAGACGGCGAAAAACTAACCGGTACGGCAACATCGCCAGCGGGCGATGTATCTGTTGACGATGGCAAAGTAAAAGGCGACGATTTCACCTTCAAAGTAAATGTAAATGGTACAGATTACCCGCACAGCGGCAAGGTATACGCCGATTCTGTTGCCATGAACATTGATTTTGGAGGATCAAATGCGCACTTCGTTTTAAAGCACGCTAAGTAATTACAAACCTAAAACCGATAGAGCCCTGCCCGAAACGGCGGGGTTTTTTGTTTTTTAGAAGCCTCACCCTGCCCTCTCCTTTGGAGAGGGTTCTTTTATTTTTCCAAGTCCTCTCCTTTGGAGAGGATTTAGGTGAGGCTTCGATAATGCGTTCTAATTCATTATTCCATTTCCACATACAACCCGCAAGCCGTACCTTTGCGGCCAAATGCTGCAACGTATAACCGCATATTTGCTAATTGTTTCGCTGGTAACGGTGAACTTTACGCGGCTGTTTGTTTACGCGGGTTTCGAGCTTAACCGCAATTATATTGCCGCCAAGCTGTGCGAAAACCGCAGTAAACCCTGGATGCATTGTAACGGCAAGTGCTACTTTATGAAAAAAATAAAGCAGGCCGAAGACAACAAAGCAGCCGGCGAACGGTCGTCGCAAAAGAACCTTTTCCAGGAAGCGGGATTTAACGAGCCGGAGCAAATTAAATTCCATTCCGTTTTGTTGGCGGTAATAGCGAGCCCCGAGCCCCCTATTAACCTGCCCACCCAGATCCGTCCCATCTTTCAGCCCCCGCGGCTCTCCTAAATTCTATTAAAGTTTTTTCGATACAGTTTTTGATAATGGCTTGGGCCATTGTTGAGTTTCGTGCATGCTTTTGCGCGGCTGTATATTATTTACGCCTGCCCGGTACGGTCATGCGTCGAAACCTTTCAATTCGTTTCTTGTCGCCCGCATATTTAACTCACCCCGACATCGCTATCGCTTGTCGACCCTCTCTCCTGCGGAAAGAGGGTGAAGAAAAAAACTCCCCTCTTTCCGCAGGAGAGAGGGGTTGGGGGTGAGTTAAATTGCGATGCGGACATGACCGACATGTTTCGAACACACAAGCAGTACATACACCGGGCAAACCTTATATGCATTTATGAAAACATTTACTCTATTATACCTCCTATTTTCCTCCCTATCGGCAATAGCCTTTGGGCAAACCAAACTTACTGGTACTGTTACCGACGCCCGTACCCATGAGCCCATCACAAGCGTTGCCGTATGCAATGCCGATGACCCGAACAGCCTGAAAGACCTGGGTCATACCGATGCCAAGGGCCGCTTCGTCATCAATACCGCTGGCATTAAAACCCTGCGTTTTAGTGTGGTGGGCTATAACGCGCAATTATACGAAATAGTTAAGGGCCTTACTTCTGCCGAGATCATGTTGGAACCTGCTACGATAGATCTGCAGCAGGTGGTGGTGTCTGCCAGTCGCGAAAAGCAGGCGAGGCAAAGCGCGCCGATCGCTATCAGCAAGATCAACGCTACCCAAATGCACGATACCAAAGCCACCGCCCTTTACCAGTTGCTGAACAAGGTTCCCGGCGTTTACATGGTGAACCTGGGTAACGAGCAGCACACCATGGCCATCCGCCAGCCTATTACCTACAACGCACTTTATTTGTATATGGAGGATGGGCTGCCTATCCGCCCAACGGGGATGTTCAATCACAACTCGCTTTACGAGATCAACATGAGCGGCGTGCGCGATATCGAAGTGATCAAAGGCCCGGCCTCTTCGCTTTATGGCAGCAATGCTATAGGCGGGGCGGTCAACTTTATTACGCAGGGTGCGCCTGCGGGCTACGCCGCAAATTTATCAGTGCAGGGCGATAACTATAAGTACCGCCGGGTAGATGCCGACGGTGGCTTTACATCGGGTAAATTTGGGTTATATGCCGGCGGTTACATCGCCCATCAAAAAGACAGCTGGCAGGATTATTCGGATTTCGACAAGTATTCCGCCAACATCAAAACCACCTATGATTTGGATGCGGCAACCCGCATAACCGCTGCGGCAACTTACAATTACTTAAACACCCAAACACCCGGCAGTTTAGATAGTGCACATTTTTACAACCGCAGCTATGGGGCCAACCAGCGTTTCACCTACCGTAAAGTGGAAGCCTTTAGAGCCAATGCCAAGCTGGAGCATACCTGGAGCGATAACAGCAACGCTTTTGTTACGCTGTTCTATCGCAATAACTCCACCGCGCAACTGCCGAGTTATTTTATCTCGGACCTGCGGGACAATGCGGGTAACTACTTAAGCTCAAACGGGCAGGAAAACGACCAGCGTTTTCACAGTTTTGGCTTGCTGGCACAGCACCGTACCGATTTTAACTTCCTGCATTCGCGGCTCATAGCAGGCGTTTATGTTGATAACAGCCCCAGCAGCTATTACGCCAAATATTTGGAGGTGCAAAAGGATGTAGTCAATAATTATTATACCGGTTATACCCGCACAGGCAGGTTTATTGATGATTACCGCATCAAACTCTTCAATACCGCGGCTTATACCCAGTACGAAATTAAGCCGGTAGATGCACTGCGCATTGTAATGGGTTTACGTTACGACCGCATCCACTATGCTTTCAATAACAACATCCCCGCAGGCAGCACCAAATATAAACAGCAGGAAAAAAACGATTTCAACATCGTGGCGCCAAAGCTGGGACTTACCTACAACTTTGGTAACAACAAAGGTTTTTATGCCAACTATAGCGTAGGCTTCCAGCCGCCCGAAACCGGCGACCTGTACAGTTCGCGCCAGCTGGTACAATTAAAACAAGCCACTTTCAACAATTACGAAGCCGGCGGCTGGTTGGCCCTGCTGAATAAAAAGATGTATCTGGAAGTTACCTTGTACGATCTGGAGGGCCGCAACGAGATCATTAACCAGTTGTTGCCGGATAACACCACCCAAAACCAAAATGCCGGCGCAACCCGCCACCGGGGCATCGAGTATTCGGTAGCTTATGCTCCGGTGAAGGAATTGAGTTTCCGCTTTAGCGGCACAAATGCCAGGCACACTTATGTAGATTACAGCGAGGTAAGCACCAATTACGCCACGGGAACCAACACCGTTATTAGCTATAACGGAAAGCGCATGAACAACGCCCCGGCATGGATAGCCAACAGCGAATTAACCTACAAACCCGCCTATGCCGATGGATTACGTTTATCTGCCGAGTGGCAGCACATTAACCAGTATTTTACCAACCCGGCCAATACCAAAACGTATTCGGGCTATAATATTTACAATGTACGGTTGGGGTATGATATGAAAGCGGGCGCTTTAAAAGGTGCCGGCATCTGGCTCAACGCGCTAAACGTTGCCGATAAGCTTTACGCCACCACGGTAACCAGCAACCAATATGGCGATACTTACAACGCAGCCCCGCCGCGCACCATTACATTAGGCATTAGTTATTCTATAGCAAAACATTAACATGGCAACAGCAAAACAAAACTTTTATAAATGGCACCGCATATTGGGTTTAACCGCCCTGGTACCGGTTATTTTTTGGACACTGAGCGGATTATCGCATCCGTTCATGTCTAACTGGTTTAGGCCAGCCATTGCGCAGGAAGTATTTAAGCCCTTGCCGCAAAGCGAAATGAAACCGGGCATCTCCGTACAAGAGGTACTCATCAAAAATGGGATCACGGAGTTCCGTAATTTCGGATTGATCAGCTTGGAAGGCCAAACTTTTTACCAGGTTTTAGGCAAGGATAGCATCGTTAATTATTACTCAGCTACAAACGGAGAATTATTAAAAGACGGCGACCAAACTTACGCCAAATATTTAGCCCGCTATTTTACGCAGGATACCGTATCGCGCATTAAAAGCCTTACCCTGCAAAAAAGCTTCGATGGCCATTACCAGCCCATTAACCACCTGCTGCCCGTTTGGAAGATAAGCTTCGACAGGCCCGACGGCATGGACGTGTACATCGAAACCACGCAAAGCCGTATGGGCACTTTCAACAACAATACCCGCAAAGCCATGCTGGTGTTTTTTGAACAGCTGCACACCTGGCAATTTTTGGCCGCTATAGGCGGCGAGCAATTCAGGCTCATCGTGCTGCTGATTATCGTAAGCATCATGTTCTTCTCCTTACTGAGCGGCCTTACCGTGTATGGTTTCTCTTGGAAGAAGTTTAAAACGGCAAGCCAAAACCGCAAACAGGCAGGCCGAAAAGACACTCGCTTTGTACATCGCTTTCACCGGCAAATAGGGCTCATTGTTTCTTTTGTAATGTTGACATTTATCATCAGCGGGGCTTTCCATATCATTGTAAAACTGCGTAACATCGGCCCGGATGAGAAAAAATACAGCCAGATGATCAACACTAAAGACGTGACTTTATCAAATTTAAAATTGCCTTTGGCCGATAGTACAATCCTTAAAACGGGCATTGTAAATTTCTACGGAAAAACCTGGTACCAGATAAGCACCAATAAAAAGGATGTGCTTTATTTTGATGTTGCTAACGGACAGGAATTAGCAGATGGTGATAAACGATACGCCGCTTTTTTAACCGGCTTTTACCGGGAGGCACCTTCGGGCATTAAACAGGCTAAGGGTAAGCTAAAAATTAGCCAGATCCGTCAGTTCGATAATGAATATGGCTTCATTAATAAACGACTGCCCGTGCAAAAAGTAGAATACCCCAATAACGAAAACTGGTATGTCGAAACCACCACCTCGCAATTAGCAGAAAAAGTTACCGGGATAGACCGCACGGAAGGATTTTCCTTTATATTTTTACACAAATATTTTGGCATGAGCTGGGCGGGTAAAAATATCCGCGATGTGGCGAGTATGCTGGCCGCGCTGGGTGTGCTGGTAGTTTCCTTATTCGGCTTTGCCGCTTTTATCAAAAACAAATAACCAATTATAATAATGAAGATCCGTTTTATATTATTCGCATTAACAGGCCTGCTGGCTGTGGCCGCCTGCACCAGCGCTCCAAAAAAGGATGCCAAAGCAACCGAAGCCGAAAAGCCAAAGGGTAAATACTATTGCACCATGCATCCCGATATTACCTCGGATAAACCCGGCACCTGCAATAAATGCGGCATGGACCTGGCAGAACGCGATACGACGAAGAAATGAGTTCTTAACCACCGCGTCATTGCGAGGTACGAAGCAATCTCTACACAGGACGAGCCGTAACGCAAAGCGGTGAACCAAGCCGGGAGATTGCTTCGTACCTCGCAATGACGCGTTTTTTATGTGAAACCTATACCCCCTTCCACAATTCCGTACCCGGGTGGAATTGTTTCCAGGAGCGCCAGTATTCCTGGTAGGCCTGTATTTTATTGAGTTGCTTGCCTTTGTGTGGGCCGGAGATACAGGTTCCCGTCCAATCCCAAATGGAGGATGTTTCCTGGTCGGATAAGCAATTCTCTTTGTCCATTATAAAATGGAGTTGTTTGCCGTCTACAATACTGCTCCAGGTATGAAAACTTTGCTGGTCGTCTTCAATGGCAATGATCAGCGGGATGCCGTTCAGGTTATCATTCAGCACCTGCTTTTTCAGCAGCTGGCGCCAATCGTATGCCTTTGGCTTCCCATTGGCAATGATGCCAATCATCCAGCTTTTGCGCACCAGCGAATCTTTATTTTTCAGGCTGCTGTCCTTTTCTACCGCCTGTTTGTGGTCGTAATCCTTCAGGTCGATATACTCGTCCATGTAAGTTCTATCAGGCTGCATGATCTGCGATGCGGGGTATTTCACCAGCCATGATCCAAGCGACATTTGCTCATAAGGCAGTTCTTCCAGATGCGAACCCTTCATGGGCCCCACTGCGGCAATACCGGTTGCCTGGTACCACCATGTGCCTGATGTTTCATCTTCAATAATAGCATTATAATGCCTCGCCCCTACCAGCCTGAAGGTTTGTTCAGTGCCTTTAATAACCGGGTCGTACACGCGACCGGTACGGCACATGGTACAATAGGTAACCAAAACGGGTTTACCGCCCAGGCTATCCTGCACTTTATGATGGTAGCCCAGGTATATAATAGGGTAAGCTTTAGCAACGCCGTTTTGTACCACACCAATTACCAGGTAGCTTTGCGGTACTTTGTTTTTTAGCCCGTTGGCAAACCTTGCCTTTTGGGTTTCTTTAAACATCACCTCGGCCTTAAACATGTAATCGGTAAAGTAGAAGCTGCCCAGGCACAGGGCCAGTACGCTTAATTTTACGATCTTACCTTTGCGGGAATCTTTTGATAAGTAGATAAAGAGGTAAGCTGCAATAAGCACCGCGCCCAAAATACGCAGCGGTAAAACTATCTTTTCGAGGTAATAACAAATGGTAATGGCATTGATATCCTGGCTGCCGGGAAAGGGCATCAGCAGGTAAGCGTGCAGCAAACCGGGTAAAATAAGCAATACAATGCCAGCCCAAAAAAGCAAAGGTTTAGTCTTAGTGTTCATTTTGTCAGTAAAAGGGCTTATAACAGTATTGGTTAACCAGGTTAAGAAATACTAAAGTATAAAAAATAAGTTAGCTGTCAATACCGTGCTAAAAATAATCGTGCTCAGCGTTTTAGCATTTCTTTTTTTTACTTTGGGCTTACCCGCGCTTTAATCTCATCGGCTACCTTTGTTTTAAAACATAAGGTTATGAAAGTTGAGATCTGGAGTGATGTAATGTGCCCGTTCTGCTACATTGGCAAACGCCGTTTTGAGGATGCTTTGCAGCAGTTTGATGGTAAAGATAAGGTGGAGATAGAATGGAAAAGCTTTCAGCTTAACCCGCAGATGAAAACCGACCCATCGGTGAATATCAGCCAGTACCTGGCCGATGTAAAAGGCTGGACGCTGGAATACGCGCAGCAAATGAACGCCCACGTTACCCAAATGGCCGCCGAAGTTGGACTTACCTATGATTTCGACCGCGCGGTGGTAGCCAATAGCTTAAAAGCGCACCGCTTTAGCCACTACGCCAAAAGCAAAGGCCTGGGCGATGCCGCCGAAGAAGCACTGTTTAAAGCCTATTTCACGCTTGGTAAAAACACCGACGATACCGGTACGCTTACTGAACTCGGCGCGGAGATCGGCCTCGACAGCAGCGAAGTAATTGCTGTGTTAAACAGCGAAGCCTATACCGATGATGTGAAACATGATATCGCCGAAGCCGAATACCTAGGCATTCGCGGCGTACCATTTTTTGTGATGAACGGCAAATACGCGGTATCGGGCGCGCAGGCTGTGCCCGTTTTCACCCAGACGCTGGAGAAAGCCTTTGGCGAATGGAATGATGAGCAGGCAAAACCAAAATTTGACGTGATTGACGGACCTGTTTGCGGGCCGGACGGCGATTGCTAAACCAGATTTAGTTGAAAATTAAATGCTTGCAAAACTTTGCTTAGCAGGGAATAAATTATATATTTATGGGATTAGAAATCTAAACCGTTACCACTTCATGAAACGTTTTTTTTACCCCCTGCTTACTTTAATCTTCTTAGCCACAGCAATTTCGGGCTGTAAGCTTGATGCACCAGTTTATCCTGATGGAACAACTACTGGAACAGGAACAGAAACAGGTACCGGAACTGGAACGGGAACGGGAACCGGTACAGGCACGGGAACAGGAACAGGAACAGGAACAGGTACTGGAACGGGAACGGGTACTGGTACTGGAACGGGAACAGGAACAGGAACAGGTACTGGAACAGGCACTGGGACGGGAACAGGCACTGGGACAGACTTAAACGATGGCAATGGCTTACCAATAGGAGCCACAGGCACAGTTAAGGTACAGATAGATAGCAATCCGATACTTGTATTCGATAGTTTTTCTTCTTTTAACGTTGACGCGATATCGCCTAATGGCGATCCTGAAGGTTTAACCGCCGTTCAAGCAGCTGACAAAAGCTTCAATCTTTTTGTAATGACTGTAGAAGGGAGTAAAGTTGGCCTGTTTGAAGTAGGGCACATTGGCTTTCTAAAATACTCAAGCGTATCTCATGGAAACGGTGACAGTTCAGGTAAAGTAAAAATCACCTCCTTAACTTCGACAAACATAAAGGGCACTTTTAAATTGGAGATGGTTGATGATTTAAACGCAAGTCACCAAGTAATTGGTTCGTTTAACGTCAATAAATAACCGCAGGTCAGCAAAGTGTTGTTTATTTGGTGTAATTTCAATTATTAAATTATTGATGCTATATTTGCATCTTAGTGTATTTTTTACACTATCATAAATAAACAATATTTGGAAGCCGCTATATCACCCTATCATCACTCGCGTACCACGCTGCGCATCGCGGTAGCCGCCATGTTTTTCATGACGGGGCTATGCTTTTCCAGCTGGACATCGCGCATAGCCACCATCCAGCAAACGCTCGACCTGTCTGAAGCGGCATTGGGTGGTGTGCTGTTTGCCTTGCCTGTAGGGTTAATGTGCTCCCTCCCTTTTTCGGGCTGGATAATTACTAAAATAGGCAGCCGAAATTTATTAGTAGCCGCGCTTGTTGTTTACAGCTTATCGTTAGTTACCCTCGGGCTTGCCCAAAATGTGATCCAACTGGTTATTTGCCTGGTGATATTTGGCTTTAGCAGCAATGCGGTAAATATATCGGTAAACACCCAGGCCGTAGCTGCCGAAGAGTTGTATAAGCGGCCCATCCTGGCCTCATTCCACGGCTTGTGGAGCCTTGCCGGGTTCACAGGCGGGCTCATCGGCGTGTTTATGATGCGAATGCACATTATCCCATGGCACCACTTCGCTATTATTTTAGGGATCATTTTATTGATAGTTTTTATCACCATCCCCTATTTAAAAAACGATAAGGTGGTAGATAGCGGGCCGGTTTTTGTAATGCCCGATAATTCCCTCATCAAATTAGGCGCCATAGCGTTTTGCTCGATGATATGCGAAGGTGCCATGTTCGACTGGAGTGTGATCTACTTTAAAAAAGTGGTACTCGCCCCTATCGACTGGATAGGCGCCGGCTTTACCGCCTTTATGGCCACCATGGCCCTTGGCCGTTTTGTGGCGGACAGCTTTGCACACCGCTTTGGTTTAAAACGCACCATGCAAATCAGCGGGATGCTTACTGCAACCGGGTTGCTGATAGCGGTTATCTTCCCGCATTTTTACACCGCGCTTATCGGGTTCTTGTTTGTTGGCGCGGGTGTATCATCGGTAGTACCCATGGTTTACAGCGCGGCAGGCAAATCAAAAACAATGAAGCCGGGTGTAGCACTTGCGGCTGTTTCTACGCTTGGTTTTATGGGGTTTTTAATAGGCCCGCCTATTATCGGTTTTATTGCCGGGTTAGCCACGCTGCGGGCATCCTTCACGCTGATAGCCATGATGGGCATTTGTGTAACCATTGTATCTACCAAGGCAAAAATTTAAGCCCTGGTCAGATCGGCTTCGCCGGGATTCAGCACATATTCAAAGTTTTCGTACCCGTTATGAAATTGGAATCTCAGCCGTTCCTTGGGTACATTGATATCCAGCGAAATAGCCGCCAAAGTTTCGGGCAGATTATCCCTGATCAGTTTCAGGTCGACAATATTGGGCATATCTATATGGATATCCTCTCCAATGGGTTCAATCTTCCAGCCGTTTAAGTTAGCGGCTGCTAATACATCTATCCATTTTTGCTGGTATGCGTTCATAAGCTTCGTGTTTTGCTTATGAGGAACAGGTGGATGGGGAGAAAGTTTTACGGAAAGCTTAAACACCTTGTCATTGCGAGGAGCGGCATGAGATAAGCGCGGTGGGGCGACGTGGCAATCTCATAGGACAGGTATAAAACCCTGCTTATCGGCAATTGCATGGCCGCTCTGCCTATTTGCGATTGCCGCGCTATCGCTCGCAATGACAAGTGGTAAATTGGACATAGAAAGCAATCCTAAAAATCGCATAAATCCGCTTGATCCCGGTTCAGACCCGTCCTCCTCATCACCTCCAAACAAGCCCTGCTGTTGTGATAGGGGCATTTCCAAAGGCCTGTTTTGTCCTCAGTAGCCATAACGCTGCCATCGGCATAGATACCCCAAAACCATTCGCCGTTCTCTTTGTCGAGAATGTGCTGCTTTACAAACTCCCAACTGCCGATGGAGAGCGTTAGCCACTTGTCGTCGCCGGTTATTTGGTAGGTGTTGTAAAAACCTACCATCGCTTCCGCTTGCGGCCACCAGTGTTTTTCTTTGATGAGGTGCTTAGTTGATGGCTCATATTCGTACCAAAGCCCGCCATCGGCATCCAGGCCTTGCAGCGTTGCTTCGGAGATCTCAACACAAATGATTTTTATCCTTTCTATCAGTTCCTGGTGATGAATAGCTTCGGCAGCCTCCAGTAAAAGCCAGGTTGCTTCAATATCGTGCCCGTAAGAAATCGTATCAGATTTGGCGTTCCATTCCTCATCAAAAAACAAAATGAGGTGCCCGGTTTTACTATCGATGATGTGATCGGTAAAGTTATGCAACAGGGTTTCTATCTGCGTGCGTAAACCCCCATCCGGCCAAACGGTGTAGAGGGTGGTGTAGGCCTCCAATACATGGAGATGGGTGTTCATGCTCTTTTTTTCGTTGGCATCCTTGGCGCTCAGTCGCAGGTCGGTTAGGGGTTCCCATTCGCGGGTGAAGGCTTCGAGATAGCCGGTATGTTCTTTGTCGTAGCTTTTCTCTACCAATAAAAGATAGAGCTTTTTTGCTTCGGTCAATACGGTGTCCTCACCGCTTGCCTTGTAATATTCGCTTAGCGCGTAAATGGTAAAAGCAGATGCGTACACCTGCTTTTTAGTATCCAAAGGCTTGCCTTGGTGGTCTACCGCCCAGTAAACACCGCCGTGCGTTTCATCAATAAAATTGTTAATGATATACAGGTAAGCGATAGTAGCCACACCCAAATAAAGCGCGTTATGGGTTTGGTTATAAGCCGCCGAAAAGCTCCACAGGATCCGCGCATTCAGCACCGAACCCTTTGGCGAACCGGGGATAACATTATTCTCATTATCTATTTTGCCAAAAAAGCCGCGGTTTTCCTCATCAATGGTATTATCCACCCAGTAGTTGAGGATGTTCTCCAGTTCTTCCTCTAACTCTGCTTTATAGGCGCTTAGTCTTTCGCTCATAATTTACTAAACCAGTTCCTTCAGCTTTTTGTTGTTATTGATAATTGTATTCAGCGTATTTACCGAAGCCGCCGAGCGCAGGCCATCAGCCGGGGTGTTCATTACGTAATCCAATAGTTTATCTACGGTAGTGGTTGCCACGTGCATACGGGTATCTGATGATGCATAATAAATAAATACGCTGCCGTCCTCATCCTTTATCCAGCCGTTGCAGAAAGCCACGTTGCTTACGTCGCCAATACGCTCGGCACCATCCGGGGCTAAAAAGTAGCCCGCGGGTTTGTACAGCACTTTGGTCAAGTCATTTAGGTCGGTCATAAACATATACAGCGTATAGCGCAAGCCGGCAGCTGTATTGCGCACTCCATGTGCCAGGTGCAGCCAGCCTTGTTCGGTTTTTATAGGGGTTGGGCCCTGCCCGTTCTTGGCCTCGTAAACAGTATGGTATTGTTTG
Organism: Mucilaginibacter pankratovii; assembly: GCF_014773265.1. GTDB lineage: Bacteria > Bacteroidota > Bacteroidia > Sphingobacteriales > Sphingobacteriaceae > Mucilaginibacter > Mucilaginibacter pankratovii. The sequence continues at coordinate 210,731 of NZ_JACWMY010000011.1, forward strand.
TTGTCGATAATGGTCTCCTCGTCTACCACAGCATTCTCCATGGTCTCGCAAAGCCCAAAGCCGATACCACCACCTTTACCCGCACTGATAAAGCCATCCTGCGGACGGGTGTACAGCGCGTATTTACCGTCCACAAATTCGGGGTGCAGCACCACGTTGCGTTGTTGCGGCGAGTTGGTTTTGAGGTCGGCAAGGCGTTCCCAAATCAGCAGGTCCTTTGTGCGGGCAATGCCGCAGGCGGCTATGGCCATGCTTTGGTCGTGCGATGGCGCAGCGGGGTCGCGCCTTTCGGTACAGAAGAGGCCGTAGATCCAACCATCTTCGTGCGCTGTTAGGCGCATATCGTACAGGTTGGTATCAGGCTCATCCGTTTCGGGCATGGTAACCGGGTTATCCCAAAAGGTAAAATGGCTTATCCCGTTAGGGCTTTCTGCTACCGCGAAGAAGGATTTGCGGTCGGCACCTTCTACCCTCACCACCATCAGGTATTTCCCGTTGAATTTGATGGCACCGGCGTTAAAAGCAGCGTTAATGCCGAAACGCTCCATCAGGTAGGGGTTGGTTTCGGGGTTTAAATCGTATTTCCAGCTTATGGGAGCGTGCGCGGCTGTTAGCACCGGGTTTTTATACCGGTCGAAGATGCCGTTGCCCGGTCCGTCGATCTCGTTAGGCGTATCCGTCAGTTGCTGGTATGCCGCTTGTAGTTGCGCCAGCCTGTTTTTAAAGGTAGGGGTCATATAATGTATTAATATTCTTTTAGTTTATTCCACCAGGTTTTCTTGAGAATCAGCATCATTACCGCCAAAATGACTATGGTAACCAGCAAAGGCGACCTTTGCCCCAGTACAAGATACATGGGCAATATGGTTAGGCAGCATTGGGCTATGGTGCCTATCACCACGTTGAACATATTGAGTTTAAAGTTTTTATTAGGCTGAAAGGATGGGTCGTTTGCCAACGCGATCTGTTTAACCGGCTCCCAAAAACCCCATGGGCGTACGTTGGTATAAAAGGATTGCAGTACGGCAGCGTCGGTTGGAGGTGCCGCATACGAGCCGATGATAGAGCCCGCCAGCGAGAACAGGAACAGCACCGGGAACCAGTAAAGCAGCTGCCCATCGGGGATATAGCCATACGTAACCAGTACCGAAGACGCCATGGCTACCAGGATCCCGGCAAGCATCCCCCAGAAAAAACCATTGGCATTAAAGCGCCACCAATGCCATTTAAGCACGTTGGCTGCTATATAGCCCCCGTATAGGGCAGAAACTATCCATTGCAATACACTGTTGATATCCTTCACAAAAAAGCCGAGGAAAACGCCCAGGGCTACCACCACCACCCCCACCAGGTAATTCATACTGATGATCTTCTGGGTAGATGCCTCGGGGTTTACATATTTAATGTAGATATCGTTCACGATATAAGCCTGCGCAGCGTTCATGGTGCCGCTAAAAGTGCTCATAAAGGCACCCAGTAAACCGGCAAGCAGTAAGCCTACCAGGCCGACCGGTAAAAAGTTATTGATAACCGCAGGCAAAATGCGTTCAAAATCGATATTACCTGCGCCATCGGCAAGGTTCATTTGGCGGTAATATATTAGTCCCAAAGCGGTTAAGCTGATGATGAGCGTATAGCGGATAGGCAACAGTATCACACTTACAAAGCCATTCATTTTACTGGCTTCTTCGGGCGAGCGGGTGCTCAGGATCTTTTGCATGTCATAATTTGGCGCGGGGCCGGCCAGGGCAGCAAAAAAGCCTTTAAAGGTCATCATCATAAAGAAATATGCGAACAGCGAGTAACCGTCGCTCTTGATCTTCACGTTCACTTCCTTGATCACGTTCGACCAATCCAGCCCCAAATGCTTACCAAAAAACGGTGTGTACCAGCCATTTGGCACATTTAGTTTATGACTGGCGAGTTGCTCTGCCGCGATGAAACCTATCCAGATACAGGCCACCGTCATGATGCCATATTTCACCATATCGCCGGTTACGATGCTGTGCATCCCGCCGATAATGGAGTAGAACATGGCAAACAGCGTGAAGATAATACCGTATACGTGAGGCACATACTGCGGCGCCACATCAAACGGCACGTAGCCTTTGATCAGGTCCCAGGGGATAAATATCTCGATAAATTTGCCCAACCCTATAAAGCCGTAAGCCATAAAACCAAGGCAGCTTAGCAAGGCAAAAGCGATAACTACCAAGTGTGAACTGGTTACACCTGCACCCGTTTTGCCAAAGCGGGTTGCCAGCCATTCGGCACCGGTAGTGGCGTTAGAGCGGCGGAGCCAGCGCGAGAGGTACATCATCAAAAAAACCTGGTTAAAAACCGGCCAAAGCCATGGTATCCAGATACTTTTCATGCCGTACACAAAGCACAGGCTCACCATCCACATGGTGCCGCTGATATCAAACATATCCGAAGCATCGCTTAAACCAAGCTTATACCAGGGCAGCGATTTGCCACCCAGCATATAGCTGTCCTTGTTTTCGCGGGCTTTTTTGCGATACCAAAGCCCGATAAATATGGTGCTGAGGAGGTACAATACGATGATGGAAATATCTATCAGGGACAATCTCATTCTTTTAATTTGAAGATTTGATAAGTTGGCAATTTGAAAATAAAGCACACAAAACGCCGCCGGCAATTGGTTAAAAGCAAAATTAGATGGTTACACCACCCAACTCTAATACTATTTTAACCAAGTATTGATTTAACACGACACATCATCCCCAAAATGCAGCCTTTGTTGCTCTATTTTCTAAACTTCAAATCAACACATCTACAAATTAAATAAATACCCTGTTCCCCGTGTAGGTTTCCCTGAACTCTTTTGGGATGCAGAATTTTTTGCGCTTGAAGATGCGGTTGAAGTTGGAAATATTATTAAAGCCGCATTTATAGGCGATCTCGGCTACGGTGGTGGTGCTCTCTATCAGCATACGCGAGGCATGGCCCAGGCGAATCTCGTTCAGGCTATCGATGAAGGTTTTGCCGGTGCGTTTTTTAATGAACCTGCTAAAGGACGCATCGGGCATGTTGGCTATCTTGGCTACCTCGGCAAGGGTTACCTGCTTGTTATAGTTAACGTTCATGTACTCAAACACCTTTTCTATACGGCGGCTGTTGTAGTTGAATTTTTCGTTGGTGAAGCTGGCATCAGATAAAGCCTTCATATTGCGGCTGATAGAAAGATCGTGCAGGATACTGAGCAGTTCCAGCACCGAATCGAACCCGTTCTTCTTATCCAGCGACTGTAGCCTGTCCTTAATGGCCAGTATGGTCTCGGGCGGGAAGGCGATACCACGCTGCGCCCTGTCAAGCATGGCTTTTACAAAGCTCAGCTGGTTGCGGCGGAGGAATTTATCATCAAACAGATCCTTATGAAACTGTATGGTCACCTCGGTAATAGCCTCGCTTTTAGCCTGGTGAGTAAACCAGGCGTGGTACAGGTTTGGGCCGATGAGCACCAGCTCCAGTTCATCTATCATTTCAATACTGCCGCCAACCACTCGTTTCGCGCCTTTGGCGTTGATAATGAGGTTCAGCTCATACTCCTCATGATAATGCAGCGGGAAATCAAACTTAGTCTTCACCCGACTAAAAATGGTAAAGCAATCGCCCGGAGTGAGCGGGGTGATCTCACGCATTACGTTATTCGGCATGGCTAATTAAAGTTGCAGTTTACAATCAAAGTATGATACGAATTTAACCTAATAATATTAATTTCCTACAAAAAGTGTTAAATTTTACCCCATTTCAGGTTAAAATCACTTCTTTTTTGGATAAAAACAACTACGTTTCGGCCGACAAAAGGCTTATTTCGGTGCAAAAAAGTACGCTTTTGCACCGAAAAAGCGGATTTTACTGTCGAAAACCTCCTTGTTTTTACAATTTTTTGCGCTTTTTTCGCAAAAATTCGCGCCCAAAGGGCCTTATTTCACACCGTTTTTTGCTTAAAAAAGGCCGGGGCATTTTGTCCCACGCATTCCTCCGGATCTCGCTCCGATCTTTTCGCACACCCCAAATTTCCTTGTTGCAGATATTATACTTTTATTTCAAATTTACAGCCGGTTACAACCACTGGCTATAGGCTAAACTTTTGGATAGTCTACCACGTGTAATAATCACTCCCCGGTTAAAACATTTTGCGCCCTTACCTATTCTATATCTTGTATTAGTTATACCTTTGTCCGCTTAAATGAATACCACTAAAAGTACAACAAAGCCAGTACCCTCCCGCTTGTCGCGAGCCAGGGGTAGTATTAGCGACTTCTTCCTGATGCTGTATAATATTTACAGTTTCGTGCTTCGCTTTTTCAAGGAAGTTTTGTTGCCCCCATACGATCTGAAAGAGATCATGCGCCAATGTTACGAAACCGGCGTGCGCTCATTTACGCTCATCACCTTAACCGGCTTCATTGTTGGCGTAATTTTCACCAAGCAAAGCCGCCCCTCGCTAACCGGCTTTGGTGCAACATCATGGCTGCCATCGCTGGTTTCCATCGCTGTTATGAAAGCCCTTGCGCCCCTGGTTACCGCGCTTATTGCCGCCGGCAAGGTGGGCAGCAGCATCGGTGCCGAACTGGGTTCCATGCGCGTTACCGAACAGATAGACGCCATGGAAGTATCGGGCACCAAACCTTTTAAATTTTTGGTGTGTACGCGTGTTATCGCAACTACCATTACTATACCCCTGCTGGCCACGTACGTAGCATTTATTGCCTTATTGGGCGGTTACCTTAACGTTAGCGCCAACGAGGGCACTACATACACCACCTTTATGGAGCAGGCCTTCGAGCCGCTTACTTTTGTAGATTTTTGGGCCTCGTTGAGTAAGGCCATCGTTTTTGGCTTCACTATTGGTATAGTAGGCTGTTACCAGGGCTATTTTGCCGATAAAGGCACCGAGGGCGTAGGTAAAGCAGCTAACGGCGCGGTAGTAACCGCCATGTTTTTGGTTTTTATTGAAGAAGTTTTAATTGTACAGATAGCCGGCTGGTTCCGCTAATACCCATATGCAAAAGCAAAAGGCAAATATCGACAAGACGAACGAAGTGGTTAAGATCCGCGGACTGGAGAAATCCTTCGGCGATTACGACGTATTAAGGGGCATCGACCTGGATCTTTTCCAGGGTGAGAACCTGGTGGTGCTTGGCCGTTCGGGTACCGGTAAATCGGTATTGATCAAATTGATCTCGGGTTTGTTAAGGCCCGATGCAGGCACAATAGATGTGTTGGGGCACGATGTAGCCAATATCAGCCAGCGCGAACTGGAAGCTTTGCGCATCCGCATTGGATTTTCTTTTCAGAATAGCGCCTTGTACGATAGTATGACGGTGCGTAAAAACCTGGAGTTCCCGCTGGTGCGTAACCGCAAGGGCATTACCAAGGCCGAGGTGGATAAAAATGTGGAGAGCGTGCTGGATGCGGTTGGCCTTTCGCAAACCATCAACCAGATGCCATCCGAACTTTCGGGCGGGCAGCGCAAGCGTATCGGTATTGCCCGTACGCTGATCCTCAACCCCGAAATTATGATGTATGATGAGCCTACCGCCGGTTTGGATCCCATCACCTGTATCGAAATAAACGACCTGATCAACGAAGTACAAAAAAACTACAACACTTCATCCATCATCATTACACACGATTTGACCTGCGCCAAACAAACCGGCGATAGGGTTGCTATGTTACTGGAGGGTCAGTTTCAGCGTGTGGGTACTTTCGATGAAGTATTTAAAACCGACGACGTAAGGGTAAAACCTTTTTACGATTATAATTTTACAGAATAATATTACCATTATATATGGACTCAGCAGAAAAAAGAAAATCAATTATAGTAGGCGCATTCGTACTGCTCGGCGTAGCAGTATTTGTAATAGGCATACTCACCCTGGGCGGGCAGAACAAAAGCTTTGTAAAAAGCATTAAGATCAGCGCCATCTTCCAGGATGTGGCCGGCTTAAAAAAAGGCAACAACGTGTGGTTCTCGGGCGTAAAGGTGGGTACTATAAAGGCCGTACGTTTCACCGGCAACGCGCAGGTTGATGTAGATATGGCTATTGATGCCTCTACCCAGCAGTACATCCACCGCAACGCACTGGCGCATATCAGCAGCGACGGATTGATAGGTAACAAGATCATTGTAATTGATGGCGGGAGTCCGCAGGCCCCTATTGTACAGGATGGCGACGTGTTACAGGCAGCCAAACTGCTCTCAACCGATGATATTATGGCCACCCTGCAAAAGAACAACGAGAACCTGCTGGCCATCACTACCGATTTTAAAACCCTTGGTCACCAGATCTTGGCTGGCAAAGGCACCGTTGGCGCATTATTGGCCGACAGCACCATGGCCATGCAACTACGCGCCGCCATGCGCAACCTGCAAACCACCACCGCAACCGCATCAAAAATGGCTGTTGAACTGAATACCTTCGGCGCTAAAATGAACACCAAAGGCGGCCTTGCCGATAAATTACTTACCGATACTGTGGCCTATGCCCGCATACAGGAAGCAGTTACCAAGCTGAAGGAAGCGGCCAACAACGCCACCGTCCTGACCGAAAACCTGAACAAGGCCAGCAACAAGCTTAACAGCACCGATAACATATTAGGCGTACTGCTTAACGACCCGAAGGGCGCCGCGAAGGTACAAACCACTATCGACCAGCTCCAGCAAAGCTCCGTAAAACTAAACGATGACCTGGAAGCCGTACAGCACAACTTCCTGCTCCGCGGGTTCTTCAAAAAGAAAGAAAAAGCTAAACAGGATAGTTTGAAGGGGAAGATATAGGCAGCCTCCAACCTCCCCCGGAAGGGGAGGCTTTGAAAAAATAGCGATGGGTTTAAAAACTCATCGCTATTTTTTTGTGCGTTATTTTTAAATTCCCCCCTTACCGCCGCGACAAGTGTCCACACTTGGCGCAATAACGTTGGTAAGCGTCCACGCTTACTGTAATCCAAATACAAGGTTCGCAAGCGTGGACGCTTGCTATTTTCTTTCGTCAAGTGTAGACACTTGTCTAGGCGGGGTATTGTAGTGAATCCGCCCCGCCGCCGAGCCAAGTGTCCACACTTGGCGCAACAGCCTTGGTAAGCGTCCACGCTTACACTTGTTGAACTGCTAAATATTTTGCATTTTTAATCCATGTCACGCAGTGCCTCAACCGACGAACTTTATTTTGTTACGCTCACCGTAGTCGACTGGGTGGATGTATTTACCAGGCGGCTCTACAACGATTTCCTGATAGAAAACCTTGCCTTTTGCCAGCAGCATAAAAAACTAAATATTTATGCCTACGTGATCATGACGAACCACATCCATTTGGTGGCAAATGTTTCTGAAGGAGCGCTTGGCGATGTGCTCGGCCATTTTAAAACCTTTACATCAAAAAGATTGGTAGAAATGATTGCCGGCAACCCACAGGAAAGCAGGCGCGAATGGATGCTAAAACGGTTTGAACTTGCAGGTAGATACAATCCGTTAAATACCCATAACCAATTTTGGCAAAACGGGAATCACCCGGTGTTGCTTTATTCTCCCGAAGTGATTCAACAAAAGATAGATTATATCCACGATAATCCGGTTAGGGCGGGTTTTGTGGGCTCGGCGCACGAGTTTTGGTACAGCAGCGCCAATCCGGAAAGCCCTTTGAAAATAATTTATTGATTAAGAGGCGGGTGCCTTAGTATTCAACAATAACGTATGTAAGCGTGGACGCTTACATACGCTGTTGCGCCCAGTGTAGACACTTGGCGCGGCGAGAGGGTTACTTTAACTGAAATTACCAGTTCGCAAGCGTGGACGCTTGCCGTTTTCTTTCGTCAAGTGTAGACACTTGTCTAGGCGGGGAGGCTCGGTTTTTCTGCTCACTCCCCCCACTCGCTACTCTCGCCGAGATCCAATAACGCGCCTTATTGCGACAAGTGTCCACACTTGTCGCAATAAGGTATGTAAGCGTCCACGCTTACTTTACTGAATTGCCACGCTCGCAAGCTTGGACGCTTGCCATTTTCTTTCCGCCAAGTGTGTACCCTTAACGAGGCGGGTATTTGATTAGTTAGATTCAACAACATTCTATTCACCACTTACAACTCTCTAATCTCCCCCAATTCCTACTACAACCTCAGCAGATTCGGCTACATCCACCCGCCGGCGATGCCCCACCTTTGTATTATCAAACATACAAAATCATGAAAATTATATTAACAGGCTCGTTGGGGCACATCAGCAAGCCATTAACACAGGAATTAGTCCAAAAGGGCCACGATGTTACCGTCATCAGCAGCAAGGCTGATAAGCAGGCCGATATTGAAGCGCTGGGTGCCACCGCAGCCATCGGCTCACTGGAAGATGCCGGCTTCCTTACCGCTACTTTTACCGGTGCCGATGCGGTGTACACCATGGTGCCACCCGCCAATTATTTCGACCACAGCCTGGACTTGGTGGGCTATTATCACCGCATCGGGCGCAATTACGCGGCGGCCATTGGGCAGTCGGGCGTAAAGCAGGTGGTAAATTTAAGCACCATTGGCGCTCACCTGGAAAAGGGCTCGGGCATATTGATTGGCGCGCACGACGTGGAGCAGATGTTAAACGAATTGCCGGCAGAGGTGGCCATTACGCACATGCGCCCTACTTCGTTCTACTACAATTTATTCGCGCATACGCATTGCATCAAACACGAGGGTCGCATTGCTACCAACTATGGTGTTGGCGATATTATTCCATGGGTTTCGCCGGTTGATATCGCGGCAGCGATCGCAGAGGAAATAGGCACACCATTCACAGGCCGAAAAGTAAGGTATGTGGCCAGCGAGGAGCTCACCGGGGCGCAAACAGCCGCTATTTTGGCCCAAGCTTTGGGCAAACCCCTGCAATGGGTATTGATAAGCGACGAAGAAATGCTGAACGGCTTAAAAGCTGCCGGGATGCATCCGGGTATTGCCGCCGGCATGGTAGAAATGTTCGGCAGCCTGCATACCGGGCTATTGGCCGAAGATTACTTCCGCAACAGGCCGGCGGTGATGGGCAAAGTAAAACTTGCCGACTATGCCAAAGAATTTGCGGCGGCCATTAAACAATTATAACTAACTTGTACTATGCCCAACAAGGAACCTCTGCGCATTAAAACCATAAGCGAATTTCACCAGTACAGGAATTTGCCCAAGCCGGAACACCCGCTGGTGAGCGTAATAAACCTGCAGGATGTTGATGAATTACCCGCCGGGGAAATAAGCATGGTGAAAGATTTTTATTCCATAGCGCTGAAAAGGAATTTTAACGTGAAGATGAAATACGGCCAGCAAGCTTACGATTTTGACGAAGGCACCATGTTTTTTATGGCGCCGGGCCAGGTGCTGCGGCTGGAAGTGGAAAAAGTAACCGCACTAAAGCAGTCGGGGTGGATGCTATTATTTCATCCCGACTTTTTATGGAACACGCCCCTTGCCAAAACCATTAAACAGTACGAGTACTTTAATTATGCGGTGAACGAGGCGCTGTTCCTGTCGGAAAAAGAAGAAACCATTATCGTGGGCATTATACAGAACATCCGGCAGGAATACCACTCCAACATTGATAAATTCAGCCAGGACATCATCATCGCGCAGCTGGAGTTGTTACTCAACTACTCCGACCGCTTTTACCACCGCCAGTTCATCACCCGCAAAATAGCCAATCACCAGGTGCTCCACCGGCTGGAAGTTATCCTTGCCGACTATTTTAAGAACGATGCCCTGGCAACACAGGGATTACCTACCGTAGCTTACGTTGCCGATGCCTTAAACGTATCGCCGGGGTACTTAAGCGGCATGCTTAAAACGCTAACCGGCCAAAGCACCCAACAGCACATCCATAACACATTGATAGAAAAGGCGAAGGAAAAGCTCTCCACCACTGCTTTAACCGTAAGCGAAATTGCGTATGGTTTAGGCTTCGAGCATCCACAATCATTCAGCAAGCTGTTTAAAACCAAAACCAACCTCTCGCCGCTGGAGTTCAGGGCCTCGTTCAATTAAGTTGGAGCAGCGGTTTGCATTTAATCCAAACCATCCCCTAACCGGCTTGTTATATCAGCATGAAAACAAGTAACGTAATATTACAAACTGTTGGGCTGGGTGCTGTTGCAGGTATGCGGGCCACCATGGCACCAATGGTTGCCAGTCATTATTTAAGCAACCACCCCAATCCGGCATTATCGCGTTCGTCGTTAAGGTTTATACAGATGCCGGTTACGGCCATGATCACCAAGCTTCTTTCCGTTGCCGAAATTACCGGCGATAAAATTCCCGGCGGCCCGGATCGCATCGTCCCGGCGCAGTTGCTGGCCCGTGTGGCATCGGGCGCTTTTGTGGGCGCCACTATATTTAAAGCAAATAAGCTCAGCGTTATTGATGGCATTTTATTAGGCGGCGCATCCGCGCTGGCTGCTACATTTGCCAGCTTTTACCTGCGTAAGTATGTAGATAAAATTCCGTTTGTGAAAGACCCGATAGCAGGCGCGGTAGAGGATGTAATAGCACTGGGCACCGGCATCTCTATCCTGAAAGCTTAATTTTAATTAACAATAGGCCGGGGCTTTCGCTGCTCTTCGGGCAGGGCCTGGTATTTTTTGTAGCTATCGCTGAGGTAGGCCACCAAATTAAAATCCTTGCTGGTAAAAACTTTAACGCTGGGAGTGTACAGGCTGATAAAGTTATCCATCTCATCGCCGATTAAGGGTACATATTTACCCACAGTTTGCGGGATGAATAACTCGTGGATCTGGTCCATCGTATCAAAGTCTCGCAGCTTTTTTTCCAGCTTTTGTTTATCGTGCTCGCCTTTTTTCCAATAGTGTAACCTGATGCTGACACCTCCATCGTAATTGCCTTTGCTATCGCGATGGTACACCACGGCCTGGTTGCGGAACTGCCGGTCATACTTTCTAAGTTGCTTATCCAATTCGGTGGTAGAGATGTTCACCTGGCTCAGTTCGATATTCTGCGGCGCCAAAAATATTTCGGCACCATTCAGGCTGGTTACCAGCACGGTATCATTTTGATAAGAAAAACCTTTAAATAACACCAGGTCGCCGTTTTTGGCGGGCAGCGCAAACTTGCCGGTTTTGTCTGAAAGCGTATTTTGCTTATTGCTGAGGTTCTCTATCCAGATGTTGCCCAGCCCTATACGCGTTTTATACTCAAACACCCGCCCGTTAAAAGTACCCTGGGCAAATACCATGGGACCGGAGAGGCAAAACGAAAACAACAGTAAATACCTTAAGCGAGTGTACATGCTTTAAAATTACCAAATTTGCCCGCCATAAATTAGCTAAGGCGGGCATTTAACTAAATTTAACAGTTACAGGTTCCAGCGACACTCCGGCGCCGTTCGAAAGCTTTATTCAAAGAAACTTTTTTAACTGAAATGTTGTATTATTATGTACATTTATTCGCTAAAAATGCATTTATACTGTATTTTTGATTTGACTGACCCCCAACGTAATTATTTTGACCCAATTTTGAAATCGAAGTTAACGAAAACCGAAGCTTCTTTGCCCTCTGCCATGCAAACCAAACAAAGTTTGTACAACAGCTATGCAAATATGCTGTTGGGCTACTTGTTTGAGGCGCTAAAAAACAAAACGGTTGCCGAGCAGTACCTGGTAGATATTTTTAACAAACTGCAGTTTGCTGATATACAGGCAATATCGGCGCCGGGCGTTAATACCTTTTGCCAGCTGCAAATGATGGCCCGTAAAAAACTGGCCTCGTTTTTAACGGCGGCAGATGACTGTGCCGATACGGAAAGCAAACCCAAGGGTATTGTTATCAATGGTAATAAATTTATCGATATGATGTCGGCAGAGCAACAAACGGTGTTTTGCGGCATCCATTATCATGGTAAATCGGCCACCGGGCTTGCAGCCGAACTAAACAAACCGGAAGCAGAAATTAAGCGTATATTGAAGGAGTCATTCATCATCATCAGGAAGCAGCGTAATGATACAGCAACAGTACATAGATAGCGGCATTTTAGAAGCCTATGTAACGGGGTCTGCAACCGAAGCTGAGGTTAAAGAATTGCTGTACATGAAGGCTAAATACCCCGAAATAAACTTCGCGTTGCAACAGCTGGAGCTGGATATGGAACATATTGCCCAACATATGGCCGTAACGCCGCCTGTCGGCACCTGGGATAAAATATCTGATACCATCGACGAGCTCATCCTCCGGCCCGAATACGATCCCAAGCAATTCACAACCGATAACGGGAACAACAATTACCAGGGCTTTAAAACCAATAATGGCCCGCATTTTATTGAGGTAGAGTCGGAATCGAATCACATGAAGGTTCACAAAAACTGGAAATGGGTTTTGGCAGCGGTATTTGTTTTGGGTAAGATCTTTTTAGGTTGTGCCATCTACTTCTACCTGGAAAACCGCCAGGCCCAGCAGCAGGTGCAGGAGCTAAAAACCGAGCTAAAGCAGTTGAAGAAATAGGAATTTAATATCGAATGTTGAATAATAAACCGAATGCCGGGTATGGTTATTTGATATTTTGTTTTCTGCCGATTTTATCCGTATAGGCTCCATAAATTGCATGGCGGCTAACACACCCCTGCCATTACACAAACCTTCGCGCCCCCTCTCGAGAGGGGAACAAGAAGAATCTCCCATATTAATTTTGTGTAAACCTTTTCCCCTGCCAAAAGTTGTTCTTAAAAACAAACGTATCACATGGCATCTTCAACAGAAAAAACAGGCGACAAAAGCGACGGCGCTGTTAAGCCCGCCGCATCAAAAGAAAAGGAACTAAAAACCGAAGGCCCTTTAAGCGAAAAGGACGAAGTGAAGAAAGCAGAATCTGAAATGACAAAGGCTGCTAAAAAAAAGGCTTAATTCACCAGCATATTCCGATTGCTTAACGCCGCCGCAATACTGTCTATTAAGTTCCGTTCCGAAAATGGTTTAAGCACTACGCCTGTCATACCTACGGCAAAGTATTTATCGCGGTCTTCTTTAAGCACATTTGCCGTTAAGGCTAATATCGGCAACGATGCCTTTTCAGGGTTACCATTCGCACGCACCACCTGCGAAAACTCTATGCCCCCCATTTCGGGCATCTCAATATCGGTTAGGATGATATCGTAAGGATGATCTTCAAAAAGCTGCAGGGCATCTCGCCCGTCATAGGCCACATCAAAGGTAATACCCCATTTTTTGAGGATTGTGCTCACCAGCAGCACATTCAGCTTGTTATCCTCGGCCACTAAAGCGTGTTTACCGGCAACAAGTTCGCGCGGGTCTGTTTCCACAATAGTTTCTTTAAACTCGCAGGCTTCGTCCGCGCTTACTTCCATAGGTAGCTTAAAGCTGAATATCGAGCCCTTGCCCACCTTGCTGGTAACTTTTACGCTGCCGCCCTGTAGTTCAACTATTTTCTTAACAATGGCCAGGCCAAGCCCGGTACCCGGCGTATTAGTGGCTTTTTGTGCCGAATTAACCTGCGAAAACTCATCAAAGATAAAGGGCAGGTGCTCTTTATCAATCCCCAAACCTGTATCGCGGATGTGCACATTCAGCACTTTAAAACCGGGCTGCCTGCCATCGGTAATAAAGGCATTTATAAACACCGAGCCACGCGGCGTAAATTTGATGGCGTTACTCACCAGGTTCATCACTACAGTCTTCAGGCGGAAGTAATCGCCCTGCAGGCAAAGCTCACTGCCGAAATCCAGCTGATGACTCAGTTCTATACCTTTTTTCCCCGCCTGCACCTGCATACTGGTTACAATATCGGCAATGGCCTCATGCGGTTTAAAGGGCGCTACCTCAAAATTCATCTTCCCGGTCTCATACTTGCTAAAATCCAGTATCTCGTTCACCACATCCAGCAGCATTTTTGATGAACTGCGGATGGCGTTGGTTTGCTCCACCTGCGTTTCGGTAAGCTGGCTTTGGGTAAGCTGCTCCGAAAAGCCGATGATGGAGTTGAGCGGCGTGCGGATCTCGTGGCTCATGCTGGCCATAAACCTGCTTTTTGAGAGGGCGTAGTTTTCGGCCATCTCCGTATAAACAACCATTTCCTTCTCGTTCTTAAATATCTTCCAGATGTTATAAAGGATAACCACCACTACAATGGTAAGCATCAGGAACATCAGCCCCGAGAGCCTTTTAAACTCATAGAGCACGTTAGAGAGATTACTGTTCACCTGCGTTTTGCTGGCCGCGATGTACTGCTGCTCGGCCACTTTATACTTTTTCAGGCTCCCGATGATCTGGCTGATGAGGCGGTTATTAATCTCCAGCATCTCGCGTTCGTTTATGCGGAGCTTATTATTGGCCTCGTAAAGTTTGCTGTAATAGCTATTGTAAACACGCGCCACTTTTGGGGTGGGTGTCATGGTGGTGATGGTGGTATCGGTGGTGCGCTGCACCAGTACAGGCGGTAGCCTGGCCTCTGCCTCCTTTTCCTTTTTACCAAACAGGCGCTTAAAAAAACTCTTTTTTGGCGCCGGGGCCGTCGCCACTTTTGGCAGGGGGCGTATGGTATCTATACGCACCTCGGTTTTTACGTGGCGCACCACGGGCTGCTGCAGGTATTTGTTATCCTTATCCTTTAAAGACCTATTTAGCTTTTTCGCCGATTTTAGCAGGCTATCGGTAAGCGTCATCAGCTTAATATAGCTATCCGTTTTTAAAGACTTTTCGCTGATGAGGTCGCCCAGCTCGGTATCCTCGGCAAGGCTGGCGGTGGTTTTATTATTACGGTTTATGGTATCAATAATATTGTGCACATTTTTTATTTGCCTGTTAAACTGGGTAAAATACTCTTTTTTAAAGGTAAGCGCATACATGCGGCTGCTGTTATCGGCACTATACAGTTCAACGATACAGCTATCTATCAGCGCCGAATTTTCGCGGGCGTTGATCATTTGTTGGAAACTGGTGCGGATTTTCTCGGCTTTATTATAATGAAGATACAGGAAAAACGCGCTGCCAAAAAGTACCACAATAAGTAAAACAATAAGGCCGTAACGTAGCAGGGGGATCTTTTTTACACCAGCGATCATAAACAAGGTTTAACAGTACTATAAAAGGATAAAACCCTTACATGTAATAATTTAAAGGGAAGTCAATGCGTTTTCCGCATTGCTGCACGGTAGTGCAATAAGGAAGCCACACTTTGTATTATTCCTGATTAGAATGCATTTTAACTACCAATAGTGGTTTGTCGTTTAAGGCAACTATTTGGAGGGATATTGAGAAAGGATTGTTCAAAATTGTAGCCATAATTGAACAAAATAACAACAGTTGAACAATTAGCAGGGTAAGCTAAAGTTCAACTGTGTTTTATAAAGACTTAATATTGAGGACTATCTCGAATTTAGAGGGCTGAGTAATCAGCTCCTGGGCAACATTTACCCCCTATTGCGACATGGGCTTCTAATCTTAATTCAACTCCAGTGTAACCACCGATTTTGACGGAATAGCAACAACCAGTTTATCGCCATCTTTTTTAGCGCCGCTAAAGTTTTGCAACTGCAATTTCTTCGGCTGCTCAAAGGTGTTTACATCGGTGATATTGGCCGAAGTAAGGATAGTGCCTTTAACCGTGCTCCACTTGATATCTTTTAGTGCCGTGCTGATGGTGACAGTGTTATGCAGATCTAAATTCACCAGCGAGATATGGATCTTACCGCTGGCATCCTGCGAAGCAGAAACATTTACAGCAGCTATTTTTTTGCCATCCACCTCATAATCGGGCGAATTGAGTTTGATGTTGAGGTATTTGGCATCCTGGTGCACCTGGTACATATCAAATATGTGGTAGGTTGGCGTCAGGATCATTTTCTCTTTTTGGGTAAGGATAAGCGCCTGCAGCACATTGATGGTTTGCGCCAGTTCGGCCATTTTTACCCTGTCGCAATGGTTATTAAAGATGTTTAAAGTGGTACCGGCTATCAGCGCGTCGCGCAGGCTGTTTTGCTGATATAAAAAGCCGGGGTTACTGCCGGGTTCAGGGTCGGTCCATATCCCCCACTCATCCACTACCAATCCTACTTTTTTCTCAGGGTCGTACTTATCCATAATGGCCGAGTGCTTGCTCACTAACTCATCCATCCTGATGCAATTAACCATCGTACTAAAATACTCCGCCTCGCTAAAGCTGGTTGCCGAGCCTTTTTTACCCCAGTTTCCTGTCGGGATGGTATAATAATGCATAGATACGCCCCACATCATATGGTTAGGGACATTCTTCATGATAGTCTCTGTCCAGTTATAATCATCGGAATTTGCACCGCTGGCTATCTTTTTAAGCCTTGCACCGGGGTAATCCTTCGCGAATGATGCGTAGCGTTTAAATTCGTTGGCGTAGTATTCGGCCGTCATGTTACCGCCGCAGCCCCAGTTCTCGTTACCAACACCCCAAAACGAAACCTTGTATGGCTCGGGATGGCCGTTTGCCTTGCGCTGCTGCACTACGGTACTGGTGCTGTTAGAGTTAAGGTATTCTATCCATTTGCTCATTTCATCTACGGTGCCGCTGCCCACGTTACCGGCTATGTAGGGCTCGGTATCCAGCAGTTTGGCAAGCGCCAAAAATTCGTGGGTGCCGAAGCTGTTATCTTCGGTAACGCCGCCCCAGTTGCTGTTTACCATACGGGGGCGCTGCGCGCTTGGGCCAATTCCGTCGCGCCAGTGGTATTCATCGGCAAAGCAGCCGCCGGGCCAGCGCAGGTTAGGGATCTTTATTTTCTTCAGCGCGGCCACCAGGTCAAGCCGTATCCTGTCTTGTTTTTTTACAGGCAGATTTTTATCCACCCAAAAGCCATCGTAAATACCGCGGCCCAGGTGCTCGGCAAACTGCCCATAAATGTGCCTGCTGATAGTGGCTTTAGAATCGTTAGTAATGGTGATGCTGCCGCTGCTTTGCGCATAGGTAGCCACCGGTGCCGCTAACAGCAGCATGAGTACGTATTTCTTCATAATTGGTTATAATTAATAAATGTAAAAATTACAGTTATAAATCTAAGTACTTTTTTCTTTTATCCAAACGGATTAGAATAAATTTGAAAAATCATCTCACATCCATGAAAAAATACGTCATCGCCATAATTGCTCTGCTCATTTCTTTCACCTCCTGCAAGCCCGGCGTCTCGCCCGAACGCCTCTACGGCAAATGGAATTACATCCGCGTAGAGAAGCCGGCCTCGCCCGGCGACAGCGTTACCCGCTTTGTTATTGCCGAGCAAAAACCATCCATTGTTTTTAATAAGGACAATACCCTGCAGATTTATTGGGGCGGCAAGGTGTTGTCGCACGGCGCATTTAGCATCGCCGGGATGGATATCAAATACAAAGAAGACCTAGGCGACGGCAAAACACGCGATTTCCCTTTCTCGGTTAGCGAGTTGACGGATAAGAAGATCATTTTTGAAACCCTTGGAGAGGATGGATCGAGAGTGACGGCGGTGAGGGAGTAGATGGTTTACAGTTTTGGACTATCGTATTTGATGTACTATATTAGTATCCCGAACCTAACCCAATCCGCAAATGAAACCGTTTTTTCAGATAATAGCTTTATTATGCTTGTGCCTGCTTGCTGCGTGCTCCAAATATCAAAGCTTGCCAAAAAGCTTCAGCGACAGGAACAATATTATTAAAGCCATCAACCCTCAAAAAAATATTAGTTATTGGGCTTATTGTACTGCGGATGTTAAAGATACCGGGCGCGTAATTTTCAGTAAGGGGGTTAACCCAGAATGGTTACACAGAAAAAACCCGGGCAACGGTATATTTAACGATTGCCTGCCCGGCATTTGTTTTACATTTATAGTATATGTAGAAAACGGCAAAGCGCGCTACATTAGCGGGGACGACGAATTTATCCACTTTATTGGAACGGTTGATAATCTTGAGGAAGCGGTGCTGATGGCCGAAGCCCAAAAACGCTTAAGGATAGATTACGGGAGCGCAAAAGGCAACGGTTATTTTGTGGATTCCAACGGCTACCATCTCAAACTAATGCGGTATTACCTTTGCCCGGAGAAAAAAGAGGGCTTTTATTTGAGGGTACAAAAAGACACCGGCATAGTTGAGCAAAAAAGCCTTGGCATTTACTACGATGGCAAAGGATGTGTAATGATTTAAAGCACGAACCTCCCCATTCGGTGAAATCAACGCCTGATTGCTAAAATCCAAACACTAATGTGCCTCCATACCGCCCTGTTTGGCCGCTACCTTAGTTTTTATAAACTGCCTGCCAATTAATACTAAACACAGCGCCATTGCGCTCGATACGATAATGATAGAGGCCATAGGCACGGCCGATTTCGACTTAAACAAGCTTATCCCAACCGATACCATAGCACCAATGGCCATTTGCGATGCCCCTAACAAGGAGGCTGCTACGCCGGCGTTCTTCTCAAAGGGCGCTAATGCCAGTGCAGAGGTGTTGGGGGCGATAAGGCCTACACAGCACAGCACGCCAAATATCATTGCCGTGGTGCCCACCAGCCCAAGCCCGCCCTGTATGGCGCCTATTAAAAACGCCACAGCTATAACAACCAGGGCTATCAATGCGGTATTTACAATTTGCTCGCTTTTATACTTTTTTATCAGCCGGCTGTTTACCTGGCTGGAGCCAATAAAGCCGACAGATAAGATAGCGAATATCCAACCGTAGGATTTTGCGCTCACTTTAAACCCTTCCATAAATACGATAGGGGATGCCGATATGTATGCAAACAAGCCCGAGAAAGCCAGCGCCCCGCAAAAACAATAGGTGTAAAACTGCGGCGTTTTAAGCACGCCCAAAAAGCTGCCGATAATAGGCCCGGGCGCAAGTGAATACGATGGGTCGGGCGGGTAGCTTTCGGGCAGGATGAATATCACGGCCAGCGTTATCAGCACCGCTATTGTGGCCAGGATAAGGAATATCACATGCCAGCCAAACGATACAGTAACATAACCACCAACGGTAGGCGCAATCAATGGCGATGCGCTAAGCACGAGTATAAGCAAGGAAAAAACTTTGGCACTATCTTTTACGGGGAACAGATCGCGCACCATGGCCATAGAGGCAACGGCTGCAGCGCAGCTGCCAATGGCTTGCACAAACCTTAGCCCGACAAGCATTTGAATGCTGCCGGCAAAATAACAGCCAACAGAGGCGATAATATAAAGCGACAGCCCAAAATAAAGCGGCCGCTTCCGGCCAAACCTATCCAGCAGCGGACCATACAGCAATTGCCCGGCGGAGATGCCGATGAAGAAACTGGACAGGGATAGCGCCACATTCTCGGTAGTGGTATGCAGAGATTCGGCTATGGCCCGGAAACCGGGCAGGTACATATCTATCGAGAAAGGCCCTATAGCTGTAAGCGAACCCAGTACCAGGATGAGTGTGAGATAGCGTTGTTTTGTCATGGTGCGCAAAGTAACGGCATTAAATTACAATTGTCATTATTTTTATTACAGTTAGATAAAATTATAGGATTGCATGACTAATCAAAGGCTACCTGCCCGTGTAAGCAGGTGTTAAAAATTCGTGTCATTTGGTTATGGCTGCAGCAATTTTGTGATACTCCGAATCATTGGGCTCTCATAGCTCAATTTTATTCCCTTCGGGATCCATTATGTGCACAAATTTGCCGTAGTCGAAGGTTTCCATTTTATCGGTAATGGTTACGCCATCGGCTTGCAGTTGCTTCAGCAGCGCTTCCAGGTTGGCAACCCGGTAGTTGATCATAAACTCTTTGGCGGATGGCTCAAAATATTTGGTCTTATCGGAGAATACGCTCCATTGGGTAAAGCCTTTTTTGGTGCTGTCGGCTCCTTGGTACCAGGCAAAAGAGGTGCCGTATTTATCGGTTTGCAGGCCAAGGTTTTTGCTGTACCAGGTGCGCATGGCCTGCGGATCTTTACATTTAAAAAAGATGCCCCCTATGCCGGTTACTTTTTTTGCGGCTTTATCCTGCTTTACCAGGTTGAACGCCCAGCCCAAAGCAAACGAAGCCATAAAGCCGGCGGTGATCCATACTTTCTTCATGATGTATTAAAGTTACCTAATTAGTTATTACATTAGGTGCATCTATTATAAATCCCGAATAATTAAATACAATGCTGGTTATACTTCTCTGTATAGTGCTGCTTATCCTGCTGGTTAGCTGGGCAAAAGTGAACCCTTTTTTGGCTTTCCTTATGGTATCTATCGCTGCCGGGCTTCTGCTGGGCATACCGCTAATTAAAATTACCGCATCGGTACAAAAGGGGCTTGGCGATACATTGGGCCCCTTGGCCATTATTATTTGCCTGGGTGCCATGCTGGGCAAGCTGGTGGCTACCAGCGGAGCGGCGCAAAAAATCGCCGAGGTACTGGTTAACCTTTTCGGCGTAAAATATATTCAGCTTGCCCTGGTTGCAGTTGGTTTTATTATAGGCATCCCATTGTTTTACAATACCGGTTTTGTGCTGATGGTGCCGCTCATATTTTCGGTGGTGTATAAGTATAAACTGCCGGCGGTTTATATCGGGCTGCCCATGCTTTCGGCATTATCGGTTACGCATGGCTTTTTGCCGCCTCACCCCTCGCCTACCACGTTGGTGGGTATGTTTCATGCCGATATGGGCACCACCCTGCTTTACGGCATGGCGCTGGCCATCCCTGCAATTATTTTGGCGGGCCCTGTATTTGCCCAAACGCTTAAAAAAATGCCCTCGGCACCATTGGAAACTTTCCGCTCTGAGGATCTGCCGGCAGATAAGCTCCCCGGGGCCGCAACCAGCTTTTTAACCGCCCTATTGCCCGTTATTTTACTAATGGCCAGTACGTTTTACCTCAACAGCAATAAAACACCGGGCAGATTGCATGATATTATCACCTTTTTAGGCGATGCACCCATTGTAATGCTGATATCCCTTTTGGTGGCCACCTTTACGCTGGGCCTAAGGCAAAAGAAAACCATGACCGTTTTGGGCAGTATTTATACCGATGCCGTAAAAGATATCTCTATGATATTACTCATCATCGCCGGCGCTGGCGCTTTTAAACAAGTATTGGTTGATAGCGGCGTAAATAACGAGATAACCAGCCTGCTGCAAAGCTCGCACATGCAGCCGCTGGTTTTAGGCTGGCTGCTGGCCGCAATTATCCGCATCAGCCTGGGCTCGGCAACGGTGGCGGGGCTTACCGCAGCGGGCATCGTATCTACCATGGTGTTAAAGGATCCTACTATCAACCCCAACCTCATGGTACTATCCATAGGCGCGGGCAGCCTGGCTTGCTCACATGTTAACGATGGCGGTTTTTGGCTGTTTAAAGAGTATTTTAATTTATCCATAAAAAACACTTTCCTCTCCTGGACCGTAATGGAAACACTGGTGGCCCTTATCGGGCTGGGCGGTGTGCTGATATTAAATGTATTTGTATAAAACTTATCATCAAATGAAGAAGATAATTTGCTTATTAGCCATGTGCCTTTCATTCGCTATCGGCACAAAAACTTACGCCCAGGCTACCACCGAAGGCGCTTATTACACCTCTTTCGATGGTACTAAAATTTATTACGAAGTAAAAGGCGAGGGTTTCCCGGTGGTGATGCTGCATGGCTTTACGGGTACAGCACAAGGCTGGAAGAACGGCGCGCTTTACGCTGACCTGCTGAAAGAAGGCTACAAAGTGATCATCCTCGATATGAGGGGCAACGGCAAATCGGATAAGCCCCATACTGATGCCGGTTATAATAACGATGCGGAGGCTAAGGACGTAATGGGCCTGTTAACCAGCCTCGGCATAAAAAAATATGATGTAGTGGGCTACTCGCGTGGATCTATTATTACCTCGCGGGTGATGGTATTGGATAAGCGCGTGCACAAGGCCGTAATGGGCGGCATGGGTGCCGATTATACCAACCCCAACTGGGAACGCCGCATACACGCCTGGAGGGCCTTAGAGGGCGATACCACCCTGCACGATGTGGATGACATGATGGTATGGATAAATAAAAACCCTTTTGATAAAAAAGCGCTGGCCCTGCAGCAAAAGCATCAGCCAAGTACCAGCCCGGCCGAACTGGCCAAAGTAAAAATCCCCGTTTTGTTAATAGACGGCACCGAGGATAAAACCAACGGCGACGTAACCGATCTGCAGAAATTGATACCACACTCGCAGATGGCCGCCGTACCCGGCGACCATAATAGTGCAGGGAAAACTATACAGTTTTCTAACGCTGTTATCACTTTTCTGAAATAAGGTATTAAACCATCGCCGTTTTATGCCCTCTATATAGCATAGTTAGCAATATGGCTTACTATTTGTATATGTTAATCATATTTAGATATTATCACTATGAAAAAGATACTCATATATGGCGGCCTTGCAATGGCATTAACCACATCATTGAATTTTAATGCGGCAGCTCAGGAGAAAAAAGGCATTAGCCAACAAGGTAAAGGTGCCATAATAGGGGGTGCCGGTGGCGCTGTTGCAGGTGCCCTTATTGGCCATAGCGTTAAAGGCGCAGTAATAGGCGGTGCCATTGGTGCCGGCGGTGGTTACATTATTGGTAACGAGGCCCGCAGACGACAACAAAAACGGAGACACGCCGCATGGTTGGAACGCCGCCGCGCATGGAAAGCAGCACACCCGGGTAAAGCTTACCCATATTAATAAATAGATGATTCTTACACAAAAAAACCCGCAGCGATTGGCTGTGGGTTTTTTTGTTGATAATAGTTCATGGATGATGGTTTACAGTGGATAACTTATGTAAAATGGAGGCTTTTCGCGCCTTATAAACCAAACTATGAACTATGAACCATCACCCATGAACTAACTCACCGGCAGCACAAAGTAAAACTCCGAGCCCTGCCCTTCGCTGCTTTCTACGCCTATTTTGCCCTGGTGCAGTCTATGATCTCGGCAGAAAGGTACAGGCCGATACCAAAGCCGCTGAAGCCCCTGGTGCTATCGTCCTCTACCCGGTAAAATCGCTGGAAGATATGCTGTTGGTCTTTTAATTTAATGCCTATGCCGTTATCGCGCACCGATATTTTTACCTGGTGGTTTAGGCGCTGTACCGAAACTTTGATGTCCGTATTCTTAGGCGAATATTTCACCGCGTTGCTGATGAGATTGTTGATCACCTGGCCTATCTTATCTCGGTCGGCAGTGAGGATGATGGGGTTGCCGCCTGCAAAGGAGATGGTATGGCTTTGGGCGATTGGCTGGTTTTCTGCAAGCGCCTCCTCTATCAAAGCAATAAGATCAAACTCATAACGCTCCAGCCGCAGCTTACCCGATTCGAGTTTGGACAGATCGAGGAAGCCATAAATGAGCTTGGTCATCTTGTTGATCTGGTTCTCTGATTTTTGCAGGGCATTAAGCAAAAAACTATCGCCCGATTTCATGGCTTTAACATGCAGCAGCTGAATGTAGGCTTTTAACGATGTAAGCGGTGTTTTTAACTCGTGACTGGCAATGGCAATAAAATCGTTCTTGCGGATCTCGTTCAGTTTATTCTCGGTGATATCCAGCACGGCGCCAATAAATCTTTGCGGTACGTCCTGGTCGTTAAAGCTTACTTTCCCTTTGGCCCTTACCCAACGCAGCTTTTTATCATCAATACCTATGGTGCGGTACTCCACATCGTACTCGCCGTTAGAGAGCTGGCGATCATACGCGCGGTTAACCGCCTGGTCGGTTTTTTCCTTATCATCGGGGTGCAGGCCCAGCAAAAACTGGTTATCATAACTTACGGGGCCATCAAAATCTCCCATCCCGAATAATTCGCGACAACGCCTGTCCCATTGCATGCTTTGGTTTAACAGGTCCAGGTCGAAGGTGCCCAGTTCTGCCGCCTGTGTGGCCAGGCGCAGGTTCTCTTCACTTTTTTGCAGGTCATCAAGTATGCGCTTCTGTTCAGTAATATCCTGTACGGTACCCGGCATGCGCAATGGCGTTTGGTTTGTACCGTAAATTATTTTGCCCGTGGTACGGATCCAGTGGATAGTAGCATCCAGCCAGATCACCCTGGCCTCGTAAAAATAAATCCCTGTTTGCAGCGCCTTGTCGAACGCATTGATGATGATCGGCAAGTCGGCCGGTAGTACGATCTGTCTCAATGCGGCATGGCTGACAGTCTCGGTTTTTTTACGGCCAAAGATCTCAGCAAGCCGGGGCGAATGTATAATGGTTCCGTTTTGCAGATCAAGGTCGAAAGTGCCCAATCCCGTAGCCTCTGCGGCAAGCCTGAGGCGTTCTTCCGCGTCTTCCAGCCTGCGGCGCGAGAGCACCTGTTCGGTAACTTCCGTGGCGACAACCATAATACCGTTGATAGACCCATCGGCGTCGGTTATGGCCTGATAAACAAAATTGAAGTAATAATCGCCAGGCACATTATCTCTTACGAGGATAACTTTTGCTTCGTAACCGTGATGAGGGATGCCGGTATTATAAACGTTTTTAAGCAAGCCTAAAAAAGGCTGATCTTTTATCTCGGGCAACCCGTCGGCCAAGGGCTTACCTATAATGCTTGTGCCTTTACCCCATAACTGTAGTATATGACTGTTTGCCAGCTCTATAATCAGGTCGGGGCCACGCAAAACACCAAGGGCCACCGGCGCCTGGGCCATAAAATTATCAAAGTTTTGCTGGCTTAGGGCACCAGAGCTCGTAGAGTTTGCAATCACGATTTTAATATAACAATAATAATGCAATTAATACGAAACATTCGATGTACCTTACCTAAAATATAAATAATTGTAGTATTTTTGACACAGTTTACGTGCCGCAAGATATCAAGCCTTTCCCCAGTTTTGAATTATTGTTTTATTTGCAGATACTAAGGATACCATTTCCACATTTTAGCAGTTTAGTATATAATTTTTATGGTGAAGCGTATTTTAGTATTGGATGATAACCAGGACATACTCGACATTGTGCACGAGACCCTGACCTACGAAAACTTTGAGGTGAGAAGCACCGGCGAAAGCCAGGATGTAATGCCTTTGGTGGAAGAGTTTAACCCCGACCTGGTGATACTTGATTTCCGTGTGGCAGGCACCAACGGTGGCGAACTGTGCAGGCAAATAAAAGCTCATCCAAAATTCAGCAACGTACCTGTTATTATATTTTCGGCCTACATAAGCCGCGATGCCGAATTGCTGGCGTATGGCTGCGATGCCATCATCAACAAACCGTTCGATCTTACCGAACTGGTGGAGAAAGTAAACAACCTCATCTCGTAGTTTTTCAGCTCCCGTTTATAATTTTACGGCGTAAATAAAGTTTATAGCTGTACTATGCTCCGCACCCTCTCCCTTTTAGCGCTCGTCTGTGCCCTACTGTTTAACTCCGGCACAGCATCGGCCCAAAGCAATTACACCACCACCGATTTTTTTGTACCCAACGGCACGCTGCAGTTACAGGTGCGCAAGGTTGTAGAAACAACTTACTCATCGCGCCGTAAATTACCTTTACTATTGGTGCATGGCGGCACCGGTGCAACCACATCTTTTGACCTGGATACTGACGACACTTCCTTCGCCAAATCGCTGGCGTTGGGTGGCTTTACCGTATATATGATGAATATCCGCGGCTGGGAACGCTCCACCGCCCCTGCATACAACCTCACTGATACTGCTTTGGTAGCGGGCAGCTGTATAGAAGCAGCATCGGATATTGATGCCGTTGTAAATTACCTATTGCAAGGCAACCCAAAAGGCAAAATAAACCTGTTTGGTTGGGCCGCAGGCGGGCACTGGGCGGCCTATTACACTACCCTGCATAACGATAAGGTGGCTAACCTCATTGTGCTCAACAGCCTCTACGGCGTTAAAGCGCCCTGGATGTTTAATGAATCCTTCGCCGACCCGACAGACAGCACCAAATTCAACAGTAGTATCCCCGCCTACCGGCAATCTAACGAGCAGGCGGTTATCAATATCTGGAAAACCGGGATAACGGATGCCGATACAACTATCAAGGCAGATTCGGCAATCATCAAAGCCTTCGCCAAAAGCGCGGTAAGTTTTAACGAAGAACATCTGCTGAAAACACCCGGCGGTTTCCGCAAAGAGAGTTTCTACATGGCCAATGGGCGCAAGTACTGGGATGCGAAGGATATTACTGTACCAACGCTCATCATCCGTGGCGACAGGGATTTTTGGTCGCGCCCGGTAGATGCGGAGGCTTTTTACAACGAACTCGTCAGCGTCCCCAATAAAAAGAAGGTTACTATAGCCAACGGCGGCCACTTTGTGTTTTTAGATACCCAGGGCAACGGGCGGCGGAAGCTGCTTATAGCTATTAATAATTTTGTAAAGAAGGGGTTGTAGGGCGTGTACCGATTAAAAACCTATGTCATTTCGAGGGAAGCGCAGCGACGAGAAATCTTCTACACAATGCAGTTCAACTTTGCAGGGCGGCTATGTATTGCCATTTAGAATAGCGGTTATAGCGTGCCGCATAAGATTTCTCGTCGCGCCTTTGCCCACAGCCTGCCCCCGCTCGCTCGAAATGACATGAGTGTATAAACAACAAAACCCCCGATTGATCTTACTCAACCGGGGGTTTTTATTTGGATATTTATCCGCAGTGAAAATTACTTCACTTCTTCAAAATCAACATCAGTTACGTTATCGGCACTTTCGCCTTGTGGCTGCTGGCCGGCATCACCTTGTGGCTGTTGACCACCATCGGCAGATGCTTTGTACATATCCTCGCTGGCTGCTGTCCACGCTGCATTCAGTTCTTCCTGTGCGGGCTCAATAGCTGCAAGGTCTTTTGCTGAATAAGCTGCTTTCAGTTTCTCTAAGCCGGCTTCGATAGCGCCTTTTTTATCGGCAGGGATCTTATCACCGTATTCTTTCAGTTGTTTTTCTGTAGAGAAGATCAACGCATCGGCACTGTTCAGTTTTTCAACTTCTTCTTTTGCCTTTTTGTCAGAGTCTGCATTTGCTTCTGCTTCATCCTTCATTTTTTTGATCTCTGCATCAGTTAAGCCCGAAGAAGCTTCGATACGGATCTTTTGCTCTTTACCGGTTGCTTTATCTTTTGCAGATACATGCAATATACCGTTAGCATCAATATCAAAGGTAACTTCTACCTGTGGTACGCCACGCGGTGCCGGTGGTAAACCATCCAGGTGGAAACGGCCGATGGTACGGTTACCCTGTGCCATTGGGCGCTCGCCCTGTAATATGTGGATCTCAACAGATGGCTGGTTATCACTTGCTGTAGAGAACGTTTCTGATTTTTTAGTTGGGATAGTTGTGTTCGATTCGATCAGTTTGGTCATTACACCGCCCATGGTTTCGATACCTAATGATAATGGGGTAACATCTAACAGCAACACATCTTTAACTTCGCCGGTTAATACACCACCTTGTATAGCAGCACCGATAGCAACAACTTCATCAGGGTTAACACCTTTTGAAGGCGCTTTACCGAAGAATTTTTGCACGGCATCCTGTATAGCAGGGATACGGGTACTACCACCTACCAAAATAACTTCGTCGATATCTGAAGTGCTGTAACCTGCGTTTTTCAAAGCAGTACGGCAAGGATCGATAGTACGTTTGATCAGGCTATCTGCCAATTGCTCAAATTTAGCACGGGTTAAAGTTTTAACCAAGTGTTTAGGGCCTTCGGCACCTGCAGTAATGTATGGCAGGTTAATTTCTGTTTGGGTTGAGCTTGATAACTCGATTTTTGCTTTCTCAGCAGATTCTTTTAAGCGTTGCAGAGCCATTGGGTCTTTACGAAGGTCAACACCTTCGTCGCTTTTGAATTCGTCTGCCATCCAGTCGATAATTACCTGGTCAAAGTCGTCACCACCTAAGTGAGTATCACCATCGGTAGATTTTACTTCGAACACGCCATCACCTAATTCCAGGATAGATACGTCATGTGTACCACCACCGCAATCAAATACGGCAATTTTCATATCCTTGTGTGCTTTATCCAAGCCATAGGCAAGGGCAGCAGCAGTAGGCTCGTTAATGATACGGCGAACTTTTAAACCAGCAATTTCACCGGCTTCTTTAGTTGCCTGGCGCTGTGCATCGTTAAAATAAGCCGGTACGGTGATAACCGCTTCAGTTACTTCGTGGCCCAAGAAATCTTCTGCAGTTTTCTTCATTTTCTGAAGGATCATGGCAGAAAGTTCCTGTGGTGTATATTTACGGTCGCCAATTTCTACACGTGGGGTGTTGTTGTCACCTTTAACCACTTTGTATGGCATACGATCAGCTTCTTTAGTAACCTCGTTAAACTGGTTGCCCATGAAGCGCTTGATAGAAGAAATAGTTTTTGTTGGGTTGGTGATAGCCTGGCGTTTTGCCGGATCGCCAACTTTACGTTCGCCATCGTTTACAAAAGCTACTACTGACGGCGTAGTACGTTTACCCTCGCTATTGGCTATAACAACAGGCTCGTTGCCTTCCATTACAGCAACGCAGGAGTTTGTTGTTCCTAAGTCGATTCCAATTATTTTAGACATATTATTGATTGATTTTTTGTTATTAAGTATTGCTTACCGATGCTATTTAACAAGGGTTGTGCCAATACTTAAATGGCAGAAAAAATAACCGATTATTGGCAGAATACTTACAGGGCGACATAGCGCGTTACTTTGTGGTGACAGGTTGGCAGAAGATGAATGTGCAAATGTGCGGATTTCAGATGTGCAGATGAACGAAATAGATTTGAAAATGAGATAATTTGAAGATTTGAAATAACTAAGCTACATTTTCAAATCTTCAAATCGCCAAACTTTCAAATCCTCAATTATTCACCGGCGCTACCCTTTCCATCTCAATCTTCAATTCCTTACCACCTATTTTCCCAATCAGCGTTTTCATTTCGCCGTTGCCGGGAATGATAGTGGCCGTTAGCGTATCTTTCATCGTAGCCGGGTATTGAAACGCTACGGTGATCTGTTTGGTTTCGGGATTGTATTTGTACCTGCCAATTACTTTGTTACGGTAATCGGGGTAGCCCAAAACAAGGTCGAAGCGGTCGATAAATACATGGGTGAGTACACTGTCGCGGCAGGGTACCTGGGTTTGATCAATGTTGTTTATGAATACACGCTTCACTTCATATTTACCGGTTATTTCAGTATAGTTAATTGGGTATTCGTGCACAGCGAGGGCAATTGCGGGGATAATAATAGCTGATGCCTTTACCGCATAACTTATCCCCTTAATTCGGAAATTATACAACGGCGAATTGCCTTTTTCCACCAGGAAGAAATCAACCAGGCGGCGGTACTCCAGCAGGATGAGGTATATTACGGCAAGCAGCTCGAGGGCAACGTATACCTGTACCAATAAGTTGAGGTAGTAGAGATCAAGCAGCATGATATTCAGCAGCATGGGCAGCAGTACAAAGGCGCCCACCAACCTGGTTTTGCGGAATAGCAATAGTGCACCGCCTAAGATCTCGATGCAGGCAATAATATCCACCATGGAATGATATCTCCCCATAAATGCCCACATCAGCATTTCGTTAGGGATGGCTGTAAAAGGGTCATCCAGCATACCGAGTGGCACGTAAAATTGCAGGTGGCAAAACTTCTGGCCACCAAACATGATCATATCCAGCGCGAGGGTATAGCGCACGGCGTTTTGCCAAAAGGCGGTATAATTGGTAACGTCGATAGTACCCTTAGCGGCTTTGCTTTTCCAAACAAATATCAGCGTTAAAACGGTGAACAGGTAACCGAGCGCTATGCCATATAGCAGTAGCGGCGATATATTCTCGCCTACGGCAACACGTACGGCGCGGGTAAAAACAATAGCGCCCAATATGGCGGCGATAAAAGCGGCAAGGGCAAGTGGGGAGAAAGGTTTACGTTCCATATACATTGTGTTATTTGTTGCACAATGTTAGGCGAATGGGTAATGCGCGTCGTTCGGGATTATCCAATGGAACGTGTTTGTGGGGATTTTCTGCGTGGTTAGTTGACTCACCCCGAATGCGCTCCGCTGTTCGACCCTCTCTGCTGCGCAAAGAGGGTGAAAAAATAAAGAAAGAGAAAAAAAGAAGAAACAAAGTCAACCGCTATGTCTCCCCCTCTTTCCGCAGGAGAGAGGGGGCGGGGGGTGAGTCGAATAGCGACGCGATTACTCCGTCGCTACTACTACCTTTTTATGTTGATTAACAAACCCACTCGGCGACATCCCCGTTTGCGTTTTAAACACCGTATTAAAGGTGGTTTTAGAACTGAATCCCGCGCTGTAAGCAATGCCCAGCATATTAAGGTGTTTGTATTTATCCGACAGCATAATTTGTTTGGCTTCCTCAACCCGGTAAGCATTTACAAACTGGAAGAAGTTTAAGCCTATCTTCTCGTTCAGCAGAAAAGAAAGATCGTGCACCGATACACCCATGGCTTCGGCCAGTTGGGGTAGACTGAGCTCATTATCCAGGTAAAGCTTCTCACCCGTCATCAGGCTTTCGAGTTTGGTACGCATTTGTTGAGCCTGCTTATCAGCAAGGCGTTGTTTAGTGGGTTTTAGCTGTGCGTCTACCTCCACAATTACTTCGTTAATGGCCTTCAGTTCCGATACTTCGAAGGGGAAGATCTCCTTCTGCGCCAGCGAATAATAAAATATGGCAAGGCCGCCAAGCAGGTAGCCAGTGGCAATAATAACCAGTGATATTTGCAGCCCTAAGAAAATGGATGCAAAAAATAAGGCAAGCATCCCTCCTACGCTCAGCAGCAGGTATTTAAGCCAGTTAAGGTTTACCGGCACCGTATCCGACGCGATAAGCTGGATATGCTTCTGGTGCTTCAGTAAGGTATTAAACGCCAGCACCCAGTATGCCAGCAACTGCACATTTATCGACCAGCGTACCAAAAAGCCAATCGCAAAGTTCAGCTTTGGCGGCAAGCTGAAGTGCCCGCCTATTAGCTGGTAGTCGGGGAAATACAGAACGGGCACCATGTATATAAAAAAGATGGTGAAAGGTATAAAATGCAGGTAATCGCTTGCTTTAAACTTACTGCCCGGCGTGGTGAACTGCACAATGCTCAGGTACAGCGCCGGTGCCAGCGCAAAACGGGAGAGTTCGTTAAAACCGATAATGCGGGGGTATGCCTTGTCCAACCCGGCATCGTACAGCACCACATTGCAAACCATGCTGCCAACTGATGCAAAGAACAAACCCAGCCAGCGGTTGGCCACTACATTCACCTTCCCCGGGTTAAACCAGGCCACAAAGGCCATCAGGAAGAAGCAATTGCATGTGATGATGTGTAAAATAAGTTGGGCGCTCATGTGATAAAATTACGATTTGAAGATGAGATAATTTGAAGATTTGAAAATAGAGCTACGCTAATTTGAAGATGAGGTAATTTTGCAGATTTGAAAATTGAGCTTCGGCATCTTCAAATTATCAAATCATCAAATTTTCAAATCATAACATTATATTTGCGCATAAAATTACCGCCGCTGTTACTTAACACACCAAACAGGCACACTTCACTGCCTGGAATTGTATAACACCGCAGCTTAAAAACGCTGCCGCTAAGCCACCAAAACAAGGTGGACTGAATTTCTTTTGTTATATAATTAAACCCAAACCAATGTTTTTTATTGAAACCGAACGGTTAAAATTAATACCCTTAACACATGCGCAGCTTTTACTTTTACAGGAGAGCCGCGAAAAAATGGAACTATCTATGGGCCTTAACCCATCTAATATGCTGGTGGACCAAATTTGGCAGGATGAGCTTGCCGACGCCATTGAGAACTGGTGCATCCCCAAAACACTGGCCAATCCCGATAACTGGATCTGGTACAGCATTTGGGAGGCGGTGCGAAAAGATACCAACACCAGCATCGGCGGCTTCGGGCTCGGTTGGCCCGACGAAAAAGGCGAATCCATCACCGGTTATTCTATCGACCGGAACGAACAAGGCAAAGGCTACGGCACCGAAGGGCTAAAACGCATTTGCGAATGGGGCTTCGAAAACCCGGATGTAAAGGTGATATGGGCAGATACGGGTGCCGATAACCTGCCCTCGCAGCGGATACTGCAAAAAGCGGGCTTTACCCAAACGGGTACGAGAGATGAGTTTGTAATATATAAACTGCCGCGCGTGTAAACTAAAGCCACAGTCCCGACCAATAGGCCGGGACTGTGTTCTTATGCCGCTGTGCTTTGCTGTTTCAGCTTTTTCTGCACGTCCTGCTTGTAATTGCGGCCTATGGGGAGTTCATGCCCGTTAATTTG
Organism: Mucilaginibacter pankratovii; assembly: GCF_014773265.1. Lineage (GTDB taxonomy): Bacteria > Bacteroidota > Bacteroidia > Sphingobacteriales > Sphingobacteriaceae > Mucilaginibacter > Mucilaginibacter pankratovii. Next base: position 242,982 of record NZ_JACWMY010000011.1, read on the forward strand.
GATGCTGTAGGAGTAAAAGGAATCTATTTTGGCTATCGCTACCATAAAGGAGCGGTGGATGCGCACAAATTTGCTTTCGGGTAACATTTCTTCCAGCAGGCTTATTTTTTGTTTGGTGGTGTACACCTGCTCTTTTACCACCACTTTCACATAGTCGCGCAGGCTCTCTATCCATAAAATATCGTTGATGTTGAGTTTGATGGTTTTGCGGTCGACCTTTAGGTAGATAAATGCCTCGCGGTCGCTCACCGGTATTTCGTAACAAAGCATGGCTTTATTATGGTTATCCGGCTGTTGAAACACCTTACCAACCGCGCGTAAAAACCTGTCGAACGGGATGGGTTTCAGCAGGTAATCAACGGCGTTGAGTTCAAACCCCTCGAGCGCGTATTCGCTATAGGCGGTTGTAAATATCACTTTCGGCGGGTTCTTCAAGCTGCGCAGCATATCGGTGCCATTTATGCCCGGCATCTTAATATCGAGGAACATCAGGTCTACCGGTTTTTGTTGTAACAGTTGGAATGCCTGTATAGCATCATTGCATTTGCCCACTACTTCCATCTGGTTAAACATGGCCAGGTATTTTTCTATCACCTCAATAGCGTGCGGCTCATCGTCTACAATTAATACACGTGTTTTCATGCGGTTGCCAATTGGTTTAATGGTTGGGGCCGGTTTGCCTGCTGCGGCACTACTTTCAAATCAAGGTCGAGCACGATGAGGAAGGTATCTTCCTCATCCATAATTTTGAGGTTGGATGTACCGGGATATAAAAGCGCCAGGCGCTTGGCTACGTTTTTAAGACCCAGCCCGTGGGGCTCATCGCTGCTCTGCGTTTGTTTAACGGGGTTGTTATTGGCTACCTTCAGTTTAAAGCTCTCGCCTTTTACCGTAATATCAATGCTTATCCACACCTGCCCTATGGTTTCGCCGGCACCATGCTTAAAAGCATTCTCTATAAAGGGCAAAATAAGCAGCGGCGCAATGAATTTATTTTTGAGATTGCCCGAGATATTAAACGAGAGATCGATACGGTCCTCATAACGCAACTGCTCCAGTTTTACGTATTGCTGCATCATAAAAATCTCTTTCTCCAGAGGTACTTCAATGGTATTGCATTCGTAAAGCATATACCGTAACAAGCCCGACAAACCCAATATTACCTGCGGCGATTGTGGCGACTGGTTTAAACTGAGCGCATACAGGTTGTTTAAGGTATTGAACAAAAAATGCGGATGCACCTGTGCCTTCAGGGCGTTCAGCTCAGCTTCCAGCGCCCATTGTTTACGCTCGTACCATACCTTAAACAGCTTAATGGCCAGCACAAAACCGATTACCATATTGGTTCCCTTTAAGGCACCTATAAATAAGGGGAGATCAAAAAGCATCGTTAAGAATGGCCGGGAATTATCACGGATGTACTCCGGGTCGGTTGCGTATTTATGCTCAATCATGTAGGGGATAACAAAAGTTAACCCAATGGCGCGGCTAACTGAAGTAGAGATAAACACCAGCGGCAGAAACAATGCGGCGAAAACGAGGTATCGCCCAACAAACAAATACCGGGGCACAAGCCAGTACGCGATTGCATAGTAATAGGCAATTTGCACCGGCATATAAAAGAGGTTATTGCGGAATGAGAGCACATAATCTACCTGGACGGCATACATACTGGTAACTATAAAAGAAACCACAAGCCAAAACAATATATGCTGAATACCCCTCGGCAACTTAACGTTCTGAAAAGGAAATTTCGCTGTCATATACATCTAACAAAAATAACCCAATTACAACCCAAATATAATGAGGCTTTTACCATTATCGACGAACAACACGCTTTTGCAGACAGACTGCATTGAAACACGTGCAACCAGCCTATTTTACCATACAGACGTACTTTGTTGCCAATTAGTTACGCTTTGTATACAGTTCCCTGCTGTAAAGCACTAATTATTTTTACTGATGATGACGCGCTATACTTTAGCATCATTATTTAAAAATAACAACCATGAAAAATTTCATCATAACCGCCCTGATAATTGCAGCAACTACCATGGGCAGCTACGCACAAAAAACAAAAACAATTGATCACGGCTTTTGGGTAGCCGAAAGCAATAAGCATAACCCTAAAGAACAAACCATCCGGTTTTACAACGATGAGGCACAGCTTGTTTACGAGGAAGTAATTTACAGCAAACTGGATATTCGCAAAAAGAAAAACCAGGAAGCCTTAACCCGGCTATGCAATAAATTGTACGAGCAAAAGGAGTATGCCATGCACCTGGAGAAAAACCAACTGATAACAGCCGCTTTAAATTTAAAGCACTAAAGAATGTTTTTTTAATATGTTAAGTTCAAGGGTTGGCGCGAGGCCGGCCCTTGTCTGTTTTAGGGGATGTCAGAAAATCTTATCCCTCCCTGGGGAGGGGTGCGGTTGCCGGGGCGTAAAGGCAGAGAGGGGTTTAGCCGATAAACCAGCCTTTGCATGGTTTGATAAACCCCTTCCTACACCTTCCCCAGGGAAGGAACGCACATTCCCGCGCTTTTTTATAGCGGTTCTACGCCGGCTCTATCCAGTTACCATCGGCTTGTATAATACCGATGAGTTCGTCAAGCGCATTGGCGGAGTTGATGTTCTTCTTCACCGCTTCTTTACCACGGTAAAGGGTTACCTTATCCGTTCCCGAACCTACGTAGCCGTAATCGGCATCGGCCATTTCGCCGGGACCATTTACAATGCAGCCCATGATGCCTATTTTCAGCCCTTTAAGGTGACTGGTACGGCTGCGGATCATCTGGGTTGTGATCATCAGATCGAACAGGGTACGCCCGCAGCTTGGGCAGCTGATGTATTCTGTTTTGGAGATACGCGAACGCGTCGCCTGCAATATCCCAAAAGCTGTTGAGGTAATAACCGAAGTTTCTGCCTGCGGGGCGTCAATCCACACGCCATCGCCAAAGCCATCTACTAATAAAGCGCCCAGGTCGGTAGATGCGAATAGTTGTAAGTCTTGAGTCTGAAGTTCTGAGTCTGAAGTCTCGAAGGAATAACTTCTTTTAATGATCACCGGCACATCCAAGCCAAACTCTTCCAGTTTCAGGAAAAACGCGCGTTGATCTGCCATACCGTGGAGTTTGTTTGTCTCCAATACAAACACCAGGCTTTTATCCATCGGTAATAAACCGAATGCTTCCGAATCCAGGTCGGCATTGGTTATCCTCACGAGGTTTAAGGCTGATGTGCGGTTAGCGTCTGCAGCAATATATTCGGCTAAAGTAAACAGAGGATGGCAAAGCGTTTTATTGGCCAGTTTTTGCCAGGTAGCGTAATTGTAAAGCTGTTTTAAGTTGCCGGGCAAGCTAAATGATGGAAGGCTATCCCCCAGGTAAACAAAATCTACCGATTGCTCGGCCATGTTATATTTATCCAGCAGCGGCGAATACAGGTACCCCGCAGCATTCAGCACGGCAGAATCTTTCAAATTGGCCTGCGAAATATCAACCACCACTCTCGGCACCATGTGCCCACCAATAAAGGTGTTGGCCTCGTAAGTGTCGCGTTTTTTGTATTCGTAGGGATTGTGGGAAGGAGGTAAAGGGTCGAAGGTTAAAGGCGAAAGGTTATTTTCCGAATTAGTTTCACCTTTTACCTTTTGCCTTTCACCTTTCGCCCTTAAAGCATATCTGTTCACCAGTGCAATGGCCACCGGTGCTTCCGCTTCGGGTTCTTCGGTAAGGGAAACGCGGACGGTATCGCCCAAGCCGTCTTCCAGTAAGGTACCAATACCTACGGCAGATTTAATGCGACCGTCTTCGCCGTCGCCGGCTTCGGTTACGCCAAGGTGCAGCGGATAGTTCATGCCTTCGGCAACCATGGTTTGTACCAGCAGGCGGTAGGCCTGCACCATTACCTGCGGGTTGCTGCTTTTCATTGATACCACCAGGCTGTAATAACCCAGTGTTTCGCACATGCGGATGAATTCCATGGCGCTTTCTACCATCCCTTGCGGGGTATCGCCGTAACGGCTCATGATGCGGTCGCTTAACGAGCCGTGATTGGTACCGATGCGCATAGCAGTGCCGTATTCCTTGCATATTTTCACCAACGGCGTAAATTTCTGGAAGATGCGCTCCAGTTCGCCGCGATATTGGGCATCGGTATAATCTATCTGGTCGAATTTCTTTTTATCGGCGTAGTTGCCGGGGTTTACACGCACTTTTTCTACAATGCGGGCGGCCACTTCGGCAGCATTTGGCGTAAAGTGGATATCGGCAACCAGTGGTACATTATAGCCACGCTGGCGAAGCTGCTTCTTTATTTCGGCAAGGTTGTTAGCCTCCTTGATGCTGGGCGCGGTGATGCGTACATATTCGCAGCCGGCATCCACCATGCGGATGCTTTGCTCTACGGTACCAAGGGTGTCCATGGTATCGGTAGTGGTCATGCTTTGGATGCGGATAGGATTATTGCCGCCCATGGGCACATCGCCGATGAAAACCTCGCGGGTTACAAAACGCGAGTACTCGGTTAACGAATTACAGTAACGGCCTTGCAGCATTTTTACAGCATCAGCATTCATTTGCAGGGTGGTATTAATAAGCTGCAAAAATACGGATTTTGTTGGAAGGTTGGAATTTTGAATATTGGAAGGATGCCATCTTACTTATTGGAAAATCTCCGCTTGGTTTCCTTGTAACTGAGCACCCTACCCTCTTTTACATCCGATAGTCCCTTTTCTATTTTTTCGATGAAAAACATTTGCTCGATGAGTTGTTCAACATCAAAATCATCTTTAAGATTGTTCAAAGCTTTAAGAACAATAGCCTTTTTCATACAACTAATATACAAATCGTAATTCAATAGATAATTTATTAAATTTGAATATGGCAACGCAATTTATAACCAACGACAATGGGGAAAAGACATCGGTTATTATTCCTATAAACGAATATGAAGACCTTATTCATTCCCATCACCTTAACCTTGAGCTTACTGATGAATATAAGCAGATGATTGACAAAATGCTTGAAGAAGAAGCTAATGGCGAGGTGACCTACATTTCTGAAGAAGTTATAAGGAAAAGATTTGAACGTTAATGGCCAAACCACTCGTTTACCGTTCAGAAGCAAAAAAAGACCTTGGAGAGATTGAGGAGTACTACGACAAAATATCACCCTCTATCACGAATAACTTTTTTAAGGAATATTTTCTGACATTAAAGTACATCAAGCTGGGCCCTGAAATGTTCCAGGTAAGATATAGAGGAATTAGAATAGCCCCTCTATATCGTTTTCCTTACGGTATACATTATAGTGAGACAACTGACGCTATTATCATTTACAGGATTTTACACACTAAGCGATATTTCAAATAAATTTCACCCCTTCCCCACCTGCTTTATCACTGCAATCAAATCCTCCCCGCCAAATTCCGCCTGTGCGGCTGCGTAAGTTTTTAATGCTGCTTCGCCTAATGGTGATGATAAACCGATGCCCTGCGCCAGTTTGAGGTCTTTAACGATGTTGTTTAACGAGAACGCAGCGCTGTAGTTATCATTCAAAATCGTATCGCCTTTTATTTTCATAAACGGGTTTGCCAAGGCGCCGTTATTCAGCAGGTTCAATAAAATCTCCGGGGCGATGCCGTTTTGTTTGGCCAGTACAACCGCCTCTGCCAAACCCTGTGCGTGGATGCTAAGCAGCGTATTGATGGCCAGTTTGGCTACATTACCTGCACCCACTTCGCCAATAAGGGTAGCGCTTTTGCCTATGGTCTCTAATACCGGTTTAACCCGTTCAAACGCTGCGGCGTCGCCTCCGACCATGATAACCAGTTGAGCGGTTTCGGCTTGTTTAACGCTACCAGAAACCGGGGCATCCAGGTAAGCATTGCCCTGTTCGGCACACGCCGCTGCAATTTCCTTACTGATGGCAGGCGACACGGTGCTCATGTTGATGATAACTTTGCCCGTAGTGTTTGTACTCAGCAAACCATGTTGGCCATGGAAGATCTCGTTAATAGCCTTATCGTCCGTCACCATAATGATCACCATATTAGCCTGCGCTATTAGTTGTGCCGGGGTAGCCGCGGTGTCCGCTCCCTGTTCTTTCAGAGCGGCTTCCTTATCTTTATTGCGGTTATAAACGGTTACCGGGTAACCCGCTTTGATCAATTGCTGCGACATGGGCGTGCCCATCAGTCCGAGGCCTATCCAACCTATTGTTGTTTTCTCCATAAAACAAATATCTGTTTATCGGCTGATATTATTATGTATTTTAGTGACGAGAAAATCCCTGAAATGAAGAAGCTTTTTTTTGCGCTTATCCCCGTCATTGTTCTCTTATCCTGCAAAAGCAACATAAAAAACAAACCTGCCGATACGCTTACAGCGGTAAAACCTGCCCGGGTATCGCCTGTAAAAAAGCTGCTGCCCATTTACCAGGGTGTTTGGGTAAAAAGCGATTATATCGAAAAAATAAAGCAGACACATTCTGTTTTGGCAGCGGTAGATTTGGTAACCGGCATAACCGGGATGCAGATAGACAGCAGCCTGCTTAACGGGGATAGCCTGGAGGCAACCGTTGGCTGGGATAATCAAAACCCCGGAAGTGTCGCGCTTACTTTTAAACCCGGCAAAAACCCCGCTGCGGTTAAATTTGGAGAGGATGAGCTTGGCTATTCCATTACCAACGGCGATACCTCCTTAATTTTATACCAGGTTTACCAAAACCAGTTATTTAAAACCTTATACCATAAAATATTAAATGTAAGTGCCGACAGGAATGTAAGCGATGGCATTAACTATGCCATTAACAAAGCACTTATAGCCGGCGGCTACCTGCTCACCTTTGGACCAAAGAAAGTAAGTGAGGTAACCTTTACCGCCGACGGGCAGGTAACAGGCCTCGAGGGGTTTAAGAAGTATTTTGTTGAGAACGACCTGAAGCCGGGGCCTTTAAAAAATTTAGACCTTATTATTTTCGACGAGTTCAGCAGTAAAAGGGCAACTTACTCCTACCTGTTTAAGGGTAATACGCTGGAACTATACGAAACAAAGCCGAATGAAAAAGCTACCCGAATGGTGTTGGGCAAGCTTAAGTATATTTTAACCCGCCAGTAATTCGGCAGATACATTTTCTTCGAAAAAGGTTCTTACCAACATTTTGATAAAGCGTTTCAAGTAGGTTTCGTTAAAAAACACATTGCTCCAGTTATCAAAACGCTGCGCTTGTATGCCCAGGTAAAAGAAGTACAGGCTCACGCCCAAAATGGGCAGTAAACGCTTTTCTTCGGCGCTGATGGGTGTAACAGATTCATAGCCTTCTATAAAGCTTCTCTTCTTCAATTCCCGTTCGGCAACATCTTTTTCGGTGCTGTGGATCTGGAGAATATTATAGGCGATATCATAAGCCAGCCAGCCGTTCCCGCAGAAATCAAAATCGAAAATGGTTACAAGGCCTTCTTTGGTGATATTCATATTATCGAACCAAATATCGAGATGTACCGCTCCGGTCCGCATTTGCGTTTCATCGGCTTTGGCTATCTCATTCAGCAAGTATTTTTGTGCCGACAGCATCCAGGCCATCTCATCCGATCGGGCCGGGAGGAAATTATTGAGGTATCGAAAAGGGCGCTGTAAAACAACTTCGGGCGTGTAATGAACCCTTTGCAGCTGCAGGCCCTGCGTTAAGCTATGGATGCGCGCCATGGTTTCCCCAATTTTGTAATGCTGTTCTTCGGATAAATTCAGCAGCTTTTCGCCTTCGGCAAAAGAAAACATTACGCCTAAACGCATTCCCTCGGGCGCATCAATTTGCTGGATGTAGTTATCGCCGGCATCCTTTAAAGGATAAGAAACCGAAACACCGCCATCGCGAAGCAAATTGAGCAAGCGGATCTCTTCGCTAATTTCCGTTTCGCTGCGCCAATCTAAACTATACACCCTGAACACAAACTTATCCGCGCCATCGCTAACTAAATAACTATGGTTGATGCCTGTTTTTAGCAATTTACAGGAGGTATTGACCGAAAGTTTATACCTATCCCGGAGGAATATTGTCAAATGGGGAGCCGAAAGGGTAGAACTGATTACCGGGAAAGGACGCATAATATAAAATTGGGGTTACAAAGAAACAAAAAACGCCATTGCTTATGGCAACAGCGTTAAAATATTGTTAGCATTTAGTTAGCCTGCAAACTTTCTAAACCGCGTCTGAAAGCGACGAGAACGTAAAGTCCCTGATCTTCATTGGCGGGATGAGGTAGCTGCGGTAGCTTTCTACGCTGATGCTCCGTTCCTGTTTGCCGAGGGCTTCGAGGTTGTTCAGCATAATTACCGGGCTTTCGTTAAACCTGAAATTTTTCACCGGGAATTTGATCTTACCGTTCTCAATGTAAAATGTACCGTCACGGGTAAGCCCGGTTAACAGCAGCGATTGCGGATCTACCATGCGGATGTACCACAGCCTCGATACCAAAATTCCCCGCTCGGTGCTTTTAATAAGGTCTTCTAATGTAGCGTCGCCGCCTTCCATAATAATATTGCTTGGGCCGGGCAGTGGCGCTACGCCTTTTTTCTGCGCCCAAAAGCGGGAGTATGACAGGTTTTTCACCACGCCTTTATCTATCCACATGGTTTTCTCGCGCGGTAAGCCATCGCCGCCCCAGGTTGGGCCGGGCAGGTCGGGATTAAAGGGGTCCGAATAGATGGTTACTTTCGGGTCCATCAATTGCTCGCCCAAACGGGTACCGCCGCCTTTTTTGCTTAAAAAGCTGCGGCCTTCTTCAGCGCTGCGGGCATCAAAACGGAACATATTTTCCAGCATATAGGTAGCTGCAACCGGCTCCAGTATCACGGTATATTTTCCCGGCTCAATGGCTTTGGCACCAATGGAGGCATTAGCCTTCATGGTAGCTACGCGGGTTGCCGAAGCGGTATCCAGCTTGCTTACATCTGTAAACCCACGGGCTGCATAGCCGGATGTGGTACCTGCATCGTTACGGGTAGTTACCGAAAAATAAACATCGGTGCTTTTGTTATAGGCAAACAAGCCTTTTGAGTTCATCACCGCGCTGAAGCTGGTAGAGTTATCTAAAAAGCCGGCCGCGCTCAATTTGGCTTCTTTGGTTATCGCCAGGCTTTTACCCACCATTTCCGCCCGGCTATCGGGTGTCATGGCAGCGGTATTGGCATTATAAGTTATCGCTTCCTTAAATTCCGATTGGCCCAGCATCGGCATGTATTCCGAATTCTCGGGAGCGAATTGCGCCAGTTCTTCCGAGCGGCGTACTACGCGCTCCAATGCTGCATCGTCGAACTCATTAATAGAGGCCGAGCCTGCTTTTTTACCGTAAACGGAGGTAACCGATAAACTGATGCTGCTTACATCGCCCGCAGTAGAAACCGCGTTTAATGCGTATCGCACGTTACCCTCATCGCCACCGCCGAGGCTTGCCTCGCACTCATCGGCCTTGGAATAGCTAAGCACTTTCTTCAATAAAGCCTGTGCCTGTTCTTTTGTATATATTGCCATGTTACCCGATCTTTCTTTTTGTGTTGATTACATTAACCCCGTTAAACCTTGTTGTAGATGAGCCGTGCGATACCGCGCTGCTTTGCCCCGGCTGCCCTTTGCCATCGTTAAACGAGCCGCCAAGGCGGTAGTCGCTTTCGTCGCAAACCTGGGTGCAGCTGTTCCAAAACTCCTGCGTATTGGCCTGGTAGGCTACATCGTTTAGCATACCTACAATCTTTCCTTCTTTTATCTCGTAGAAAAGCTGACCGCCAAACTGAAAGTTATAGCGTTGCTGATCGATAGAGAAGGAGCCGTTACCGATGATGTAAACGCCTTTTTCTACATTTTTGATCATCTCGTCAACGCTCAGCTTAGCGGTTCCCGGCTGCAGCGATACGTTCGGCATCCGCTGAAACTGTACATCCTGCCAGCTTTGCGCGTAGCAGCAGCCCTGCGATTCTTTAAGGCCGATGATGTGCGCCTGGTCGCGGATGGCCTGGTAGTTTACCAGCACGCCATTTTTAATGATGTCCCACTTTTTGGTGCCCACACCTTCGTCATCATAACCCACAGCGCCTAAAGAGCCTACCTGCAGTTTATCGCCCACAACATTCACCTTATCGCTGCCGAATTTGAAATTGCCGGCCTTCCATTTATCTAAAGTAAGGAAACTGGTACCGGCATAGTTGGCCTCGTAGCCCAGTACACGGTCGAGTTCTGTTGGGTGGCCAACGGATTCGTGGATGGTGAGCCACAGGTGGCTTGGATCCAGCACCAGATCATACTTACCCGGGTCTACCGATTTTGCGGTGAGTTTTTCGCCCGCCTGTTTGGTGGCGAATTTGATATCTTCCAGCATATCGTAGCGGTTTTTATATCGTGGCGTGATGCCCCCTACGGTTTCTGAAGCCAGCGGATTTAAGTATTCATACCCCATGCCTACCGGCGAGCTTAAAGCGCTGCGCGTTTCAAACGAACCCTTGGTTGGGTCTATCTTGGTAACGGTAAAGCTTGGGAACAGGCGATGGATGTCCTGATCGATATAAGAGCCATCAGTACTGGCAAAGTATTTTTGCTCGTTCACCGCAAAGATGGTAGAGTTTACAAAGTTTGCGCCCGAGCCCATCGCAATGGCATTAGCGCCCAGCAGCAGGTCAACCTTTTCTTTTATCGGCACCTCGAAGGTATTCTTCTCGATAGGTGTTTTCCAGCTTACTTCGCCATAGCCTTTTTGGGGAGCCAGCTGTACCGGTGCGCTGCCCAGCTTGGCATTTGCTTTTGCAACGGCAACGGCACGTTTTGCAGTTTTGGCGATACCATCTTTGGTAACATCGTTAGTAGCGGCAAAGCCCCAGCAACCGTTGGCAATAACGCGGATGCCTACGCCGTAACTTTCGGTATTGGCCACGTTAAGCACCCGGTTTTCGCGGGTGATCACAAACTGGTTAAGGTAGCGCCCGATGCGGACATCGGCATAGGTGGCTCCTGCAGATCTGGCGGCGTTCAAGCCGGCATCGCTTAGCTCTTTTTTAATTTTGGCATCCACCGGGTTAAGGGCGTCCTGCACATCGATGCTTTTACCGAATGCCGACAGGTTTGGCAAAGCGGTTGCCGCCGCGCCAAGCCCCGTTAAATAAATAAAATCTCTTCTTCTCAAAGTTTTTCCTCCAATTATTTTGCCCGGTTTAAGCCGGGATATATGTTCATAAATAAATGTTCGCAATCAGCTTTTTCTTACCGCTATTACCTTAAATCAGGGTTTACAAAAGTTTACACTTTTCAAATTGCAAATACATAAACAATTGACAATAAGTACTTTAATTTTAAAAGTGGGTTTGCACGTTTTTGGCACAAATACAGCTTGTTTATTTGCCGATTTTTAGTATATTAATATACCGGCCTCACCCCGCCCAGTCAAGCGTCCACGCTTGACTGAAACATGTTTGGAGCGTCCACGCTCCTGTCTTAGAAGTAAGCATAGGCGCTTGAATAAGGCGGTGATGCATTGTGACTAACACACCCCTCCGCCCCTCTCAAGAGGGGAATCGCACCGCCCACCGCTTTTTTAGTTCCCTCAGAACAATTTCCTATCCACCCACAAAAACGTGCATGCCGCAAGCAGCAGGATATAAAAGTAAATTTTTGGCACCTCAATCCGAAGCTTTTGGTGTATCTGTTTTGTTACAATATGGCCAGGTTGGTTTTCCAGGGCATATTTATCCGTAGCAGCTATTTTGGCCGTATTCTGTACGCCATCCCAATCTGTTTTATCGAAGGCATACCACCATTCCGTTTTGCCGTTTTGCACGAGGGATTGCCAACCAGACCGGGCAGGGTGATAATTCACATTCCATTCGAAAGGGATGGCCGGGTTTTGCTCAATAGCTACCGTTTCTCCATTAATTGATACTGCCGATGTTTTGCCGCTGGCAACCTGCAGTTGAACCGGCTCGCCCACTACAGGCAAACCCTGTACTGAAAATGTATTTTGAATACTTGTATCCCTCCGCGCTGCCTTACTTATAAGTGCCGACCAGAGTGCCGAATAATCCTGCTGATTGCCGCTCAAAGCCGAGGTGTAAGTATTGCCCAGCGTGGTAACGACCAGTTTTCCGGAACCTGCGATACTGCCGCCCGCCAGTATACGATTCTGTGGACCTGTGACCAGTGGCTGCGTTCCGTTTTGGTAACGGATAAAAGTGTTGCCGATGTTTAATTGAGCCGACGCGCTTTTTTTGCCATCGATGATAAGTGACGATACCACTTCTTTCCCCGAAAGCTTATCCAGCGGGAAATCCTTTTGCAGCCAGCTGGTTTTGCCGGTGCTATCAGCCTGTACAATAACGCCCAAACCCTTGTTCTCTACCTCTTGCTTTAAGGAACTTGCATCGGCGGCACTTAAGGTATTAAAAGTGGACAGGTCGCCCATTACTATATCAAATTTACTCAGGGTTGGTGGGGTTAACCTGTCTAACGAAAACTGCGGGATATTGATAAACTCGCTGTTATATTTATACTTACTAATGGCCGATCGCACCGCAACGGCATAACCATTCTGGCTGAGCCAATTCTTCAAAAACCTGACCTCGAAACCGGGAGACGCGGATAACATTAACACCTTTAGTGGCTTTATTGCATCTGTTTGCACAGGAATGCTGCCCAATGTTATCGTATCAGCATCCAAAACGGATTGTAAGGTATACACCACTTTGCCCGTAGTTTTTGGTAGGGTTGTCAAGTCAAAATCTGCCTGCGCATTTGGCTTTATGGTTACTGTATCTAAAATGGTATTTAATCCCTTTAGCAGCAATTTTACTTTTTGTGCCGATGGATTACGATAACGGCCCTGTACCTGCAATTCCTGGCCTGCCTTTAATTTCTCCTTCCAACTGATATGGCTTACGCCCGACGGCGGCTCGGAAGGATGAAAAATCACCGCCGCACTATCCAATTGTGCTAATTTGAATGGGCTTAACCCGTTACCGTAGATATGCAGTGAATGAGCTTGCAGGGTATCGCAGAGTTCATCCAAACTGCTTAATAAAATTGCTTTGGGAAACGCTTTTTTTACAGCCCCATCTATGGCAAATACCTTTTGATTAGCATTGCTTTTTAGCGTGTCGGCGTTGAAGCCTTGGGTCAAGAGAACAAACTCCTCCGGTGGGTTGGCTGCGTCGAATTTTTGATAACTTATTGGCAGGGCTATACAGGCCAGCATAGCGGATGCTATCAGCACCGCAATTATTCTATACCAAAGCCATTTCTTATTCGCCCGGCTAACCTCCTGCCACAACAGGAATATCGCCAGCAAAACGCAAAGTCCTATCACCATATAATTCCAGTTGGCCTGCATCATGGTTTGGCTTGTTTTAGGTTTTTATAATAGCTGCGCGACAGCCCCATATCTGCAGACTGGCCATCCGTTGATGGCATCAACTTGGGCGCGGCAAGCGTTTTTTGGATAGCACGCTCTACAATACCGATATCAGTTATGTTTACCTTTTGTACGGATAAGATCCTGCGCATAGCGCTTAATGCGGTTAGGTATATTCCCGGTTGTGCCGAAGCGCGTACGCTTAATTGCTGGTTGGCTACCTGTAACACACGATTATCGGCAACGCTTAAAACAGGCCGTATCTTCAGTTGCTCCAAAACCTCCACCGCCTTTTTCAACCCTTCAAACTGATCGGCACCGGGTTTTATTTCCTGTTTATTTATGGGTTGAATCACCTTGTCCAACTCTCCTGTGAGGCGTTTATCCAGCTTGATAGGCGTAGGGTTGTAAGCCGTTTTAGCCACGTAGGAGCGCGATTTCTGCTGCAGATCTTTCAATAATCTTAACGCTTTATAGGCGAAAGGCAAGGCTGCTTGCGGTTTGTACAGGCGCAACTGTAACTCCGCCTTCCACATTTCGGTAAGGGTGGCTTTTAACTGCGCTTTAATGGCGGGTTCGAAAAACTGGGCGTCTTCGGCCTTATCGTGGTCGTCGGTATATTCTTTCAGGATCTTGGCGGCGTTACTGAAATCTGCCGGGTCGGCAACGCCATCGCTGCTTTTGGGGCCTTCTCCGGTTTCGTCTTCCTCGCCAAGGAATTTGCCGTAGCGCAGGCGCAGCAGTTTTTGGTCGATACCCAGGTCGTTACTGCGGGCGTTGAATTTTTCTACCGAGATGCTATCCTTATCCTTCAGTAATTTCTCGGCATCAATGATAATTTGCCGCTCGCTACGGAAGAACTCCGGTTTGAGGTTGGCACCGCTTAACACGCCATCCATGCTTAGCAATTCGGCGGTATCCTGAAGAGCAACGGTAAATACATCGGTGCGGCTTTGCTGCTGATGGGTGTCTTTTGCATCCACATAGAAGTATAGCTCGTCGCCCGGTTCCATGTTCAGCGCTGGCAGACTGATGAGTTTTTGTACATCGTACTTCGGCTGCCCGGCAAATGCCGTACTAAAGTTCAGTTTATACTCTTTAAACTTAACACCCTCGCCGCGGCCTTTGGCAACTGTGGCAATGATGAGCGCATCGGCAATGCCATAATCATCGGTTAAGGACGTGATGATATTTACTTGCGGCGCTTCGCCGGCATCAATATAAGTAGATGGCTTGGGCGTTTTTACATGGATCACCGGCGGGGCATCTTTGATAACCTGTACCTGGTAAAGCTCCGAGAGTTTACCATCGATGCTCACCTGGTAAAAGCCGGGCTGCGTAATGGCTTTAGCAGCCTGCCATCGGGTGCCATCACCCGTATTTTTCAGGCTGATGCGTTCCTTATCATTAAATAACAGGAACGCATTTTTAATGGCCACATTCGTTTTGATCTGCCAGGCCACGGTAGCGCCCTCTTCTGCTGAAAGATTGAACCTGTCCTGTTCCCGTTTGGTTTTGCGGGTATAGGCGGGCGGGGTAATAGTTAATTCGATACCATCAATCTGCGGGAGAATCTTTTCCATCGGGAATTTTTGCTCTGCAATTCCTATTCCTCTCGTCCATTTATGATGCTGCGAATGGTACAGGATTTTTACCGCCATAAAAAACAGCGCCGATAACGCCAATAGCAAAACCGACCGCCAAAGCCGTTTGGCAAATGGTTTGTGCTCAACCTCTAAATTATACAGCACACTTTCTGCTTTCGATCGCGCCAGCAATTGTAGAACATTCAACTCTCCCGCGGGCAATAAAAGCAGCCCGGTACTTTCCTGTAGTTCGGGGTATTCTTTATCCAAAAAGCCGGCTATTTTGCTGTTCCTAACACGCCACGGGCGGTGCAAAGCCAACATCAACCCAAATGACGCCCAGAATACCGGGAAGGCAAACCATACGATCCAGCCCAGCAGCAGAAATAGCCCCGCAGCCAACAGCGCAATCGCTGCCGACAAAGCCGCATCCGCCAATACCTGGTACGTTATCCAGCGATGGCGCAGCGCATTTATTTTATATAGCGCCTGCTCAGCCATTGGTTGTAGGTTTAGTTTTGTGGGATAACCAGCGCTCGGCAAAAAATACTGCCATGAGCATCAGCCAAAAATAGGGTGATATGTCCTTTGGGTTTGCTGCCGCGATCGAGGAAGGTGTAAAGCTATTGACGATATTGTTGGGCATTAATTGCGTATGGCTAAGCACACGCCTGTCGTATTCCGCTGACACTGTATATGATTTGCCGTTCAGCAACCTTAAGATCTGCTTTGGGAAATTATCGTTCCAAACCAGATCACTCCAGGCGGGGTTAAAATGGGTGTAAAAATGATAAATATTTGCAGCCCCCCTTTGCTCACGGTTTAACAGCGCTTTGCCAAATCCGTCCTGCCATACAGCATCCGCGTAAGGATCGGCATGAACGCGTTTGGTTAAAGAGATATTGCCAGGGCTGATAATTGTATGTGTATCGATGATCTTCCCGCTCTCGTATCTAAAAACATTCGCCGTGCTTGCCAGTAACCGGCTATCGACAGGCGCATCAGACAACCAAAACAACCACGTTTGCCCTGCACGGATTTGCCCCGGGGAACTATACTGCTTTACGCTCGCCTTTTCGCCGGTAAAGGCGGTTGCCGCCTGCAATGCAGCCTTTAAATAACTGGCATCAACAGCATATTTATCTGTGTAAATGGCGATACTTAGCGTGGCGGTGTCAACGGCAACGGATGGTTGATCAGTATTTTTCAGACTTACCTTCGGTTGGCCATTTTGCACATTAACCGTGACATCGCTATTGCCGTCTGCCTGCATAGTTTCGTTGGCAAACATGGTGCCGGAGGGCGCACTACCGCCCAGTGTAACTTTTATTTCGCCGTTATTACTTATCCATGCAGCGGCTATCCAGCGGCTTGTGGAGTCTGCCGGGGTGTACGTTTTCCAGCTGAGGTTTAAGTTTGTTTGTGGCTTCTCGCCTTTAAAATAAATGGCGCTGTTGGGGGTAATGATATAAACGCCTGCAGAATTACGCACTTTGCTATCAAGTGCCTTCACCAACGCCCAGTAATTGCTTTGGACAGTAGTATCTTTCAAGCCAGTATCGGCCAATAGTTTTTGCCAATCCTGTTTCGCGAAGCCTTTATTAAAATAGTGAAACTCGTAACCGGCTTTCATCAGTGAATCTACCTGTGGCTTAAACTTTTGGTAGCTTTCATTGAAATTTTCTTTGGGGATCAACACCCAGCCTTTCGCCTTTTTATCCGGCGAGAAGTACGACCAAAGTGGTCCTGCCAAAAAGAAAGCCAGTAAGGCCAGCAGCAGGCAGCGCAGTATCAGCAGTAAAATGTCTAATAATTTAAGGCTGCGACTGGTGGTTTTAGAGGCTTCGGTAATGAGCGATATACTGCCTACTTTCAGCGTTTTACCCGGGCGGATATTCCATAGGTGGATCAGTATCGGGATGCTAAGGGCAGCCAATGCGAAGAACCATATTGGGGATAGGAAACTCATTTATTGGGAGTGGGGAGTGGTGAATGGCCTTGAACCCCTGTGTGTACGAAGCATAGCGCAAATGTCCGCTTGCATATTTTACTCACCCCGACATCGCTACCGCTTGTCGACCCTCTCTGCTCCGCAAAGAGGGTGAAGAAAAAGAAAAAAGAGTTCCCCTCTTTCCGAAGGAGAGAGGGGGCAGGGGGTGAGTCAACTCGCGACGCGGACATGATCATCATGCTTCGAACCTTCCAAATTTCAAACCCATCGCCATATAAAAATCCACTATAAAGTTCCATAAGCACTTCTCTCATCATAACGCCCCCTTCTTCCTTTGCACCAAAAAATCCCGCAGTGCTTCATCCAATGGCTGCGCCGTGCTCAGCATCCGGTAGGCGATGCGTTTGCCTAATAATCCTGAACGAATCATCGCCAAATGCCCCTGCAGTTTTGCTGTATAGGTTTCTTTTGCGCGTTGCGCGTTTACCTGGATGGTTTCGCCGGTTTCCAGGTCTTCTAAAGTGGAGTAGCCTTTAAAATCAAAATCCAGTTCGTTCTGCCCCATCAGGTGAAAAACGATGATCTCGTGCTTCAATGCCGCCAGCGATGTTAATAAAGCATTGATCTCCCCGTCTGCCTGGTACATATCGGTAATAAAAACCAGCAATTCCTTGCGGCCGCTGCCTGCAAACAACTCTTTATAATGTATAGGTTTGGTGAACGTGCCTGACGGATCCACCTGTTGCAAATGGTAAAACAGCCGCTGCAAATGCTGCGGGTCGGGTTTGGAGGGGAGCGAGAACAGTTCTCCATCCTTAAACACATTCAGCGCTACGCTATCACCCTGCAGGTTGGCCAAATAGGCCAGCGACGCCGCAAGGGCTTTGGCATAATCTATTTTCTTAATTCCGTTATCATCATGGTTCATAGATGCGCTGGCATCTACCAAAAACCTTACGGAGATGCTTGTTTCAATCTCCGATTCGCGGATGTAATACCGGTCGCTTCGGGCAAACATGCGCCAGTCCAGCCACCTCAGGTCGTCCCCCGGCTGGTAGCTGCGGTACTGGCTAAACTCCAGTCCGGGGCCTTTTACGGTACTTTTATTGAACCCATTCATAAAGCCATCGATAACCGTTTTCGCCAGTAGTGGCAAATCCTTAATGGTCATTAATACTTTAGGGTCGAGCATGGAACCGGGATTAAGGGATTTATTGGATTTTTATTTTGTCTGAACCTTGATTTATGGGATTAAAGGATAACCCTGATTTTAATCGTAAAAATCGGCTAAATCCGCTTCATCCCGGTTACAGGCTTCCTGTTCTTTCTATCACTTTCAGCAACTCCTCCGTCACTCTGTCAGAAGTGATGCCTTCTGCTTCCGCTTTAAAGTTCATCAGGATGCGGTGCCTTAAAACGGCCGGAGCCATGGCGTGGATATCCTCCATCAATACCGAATATCTGCCTTTTAGCAAAGCTCTTGCCTTAGCCGTCAGAATCAATGCCTGCCCTGCGCGGGGGCCGGCGCCCCATCGTACCCATTCTTTTACGTAGGCAACTTCTGTGGTATCCGGCCGGGTAGCGCGGATGATATGGCTTACGTAGCGCGTCAGGTCCTCGTTGATGGTTACCTGCCGCACCAGTTCCTGTGCCTGGGTTATTTCTTCGGCGGTTATAACGGCTTTTACATCGGCCTTTTTTGTGCCGGTAGTGCGGTTCAGTATCGCAAATTCTTCCTGCTCGGTGGGGTAGCCAATTTTTATCAGCAGTAAAAACCTGTCCAACTGTGCCTCGGGTAGTGGGTAGGTTCCTGCCTGCTCTATGGGGTTTTGCGTTGCGAGGATAAAGAAAGGTTTATCCAGGGGGTACGTTTGCCCGCCGTAGGTCACTTCAAATTCCTGCATGGCTTCCAGCAGGGCCGATTGTGTCTTCGGCGGCGTCCGGTTTATCTCATCTGCCAGTATAATATTGGCAAACAGCGGACCTTTGTTAAATTTAAAAAACCGTTTGCCCGTAGCATGGTCTTCCTCCAATATTTCGGTACCGATGATATCCGTCGGCATCAGATCGGGCGTAAACTGGATGCGCCTGAACGCGAGGTGCAATGCTTGCGACATGGTTTTAACGATCAGCGTTTTTGCCAGCCCGGGTACACCCTCCAGCAGGCAGTGGCCGCCGGCCAAAAAGGCCACTAATAGTTCATCCAGTATATGATCCTGCCCCACAATTACCTTTTGGATCTCGGTTTTTAGCTGGGGTAACTTGGCAAGCAGGCTTTTGATATGAGTTTCGGTAAGTTCCAATGTTGTTAGTATTTGTATTCAATTTTCAGGACGTCATGCTGAACTTGTTTCAGCACCCCATAGGACAGGTAGCCAATGCGCTAACGGCCTTGCATAGCCGCCCGCTTTGCATGTGGGGTGCCGAAACAAGTTCGGCATGACGTAGTTTTATATATCGCCCCCAATCCCTTCACAAGATATTACCCTTTTAACTAAATACCATGCTTTTTTACCAAAAACCCAACAAAGTATCTAAAACTTTACAACCTTGTCAGGTTTATAATAGCGGGCGGGCAGAAATTTTATCCTAATTTTAGGGTTTTGGAACAGATGGCACAGGGCGCAAAATTCACTTTTACCAGGTTAAGCTACCATAGCGGCGATTGGGATACCGACCAGCGCATGCCCTCTAACCTGCTTAACTCGCTGGTAGAATACACCACCATCTCTATCGATCCGCACGAAAAAGTTGTGCCGCTTAGCAGCGATGATATTTTTAATTACCCCTTCTGTTACCTTAGCGGCCACAAGCTGGTGCAGTTTGACGCGCAGGAAAAAGCTAACTTTAAAAAGTATGTGCAAAACGGCGGCTTTGTGTTTGTGGATGATTGCAACCACGATATCGACGGGCTGTTCGCCAAATCCTTCGAAACGCAAATGGCGGCTTTGTTTGGGCCAACGGCATTAAAAAAAATCCCTAATAACCATAAGCTGTACCACTCCTTCTTTAGTTTTGATAAAGGGCCGCCAACAACCGCTTTCGAGCTGAACGGCTGGGGCGACGACCTGGTGCACGATTACCTGAAAGCCATTGAAGTAAACGGGCGCATCGCCGTACTGTACAGCAGCAAAGATTACGGCTGCGAATGGGACTACGATTTCCGCAATAAGCGCTTTTTGGCGGAAGATAATACCAAGTTCGGGGTGAATATTATTGTTTATGCCATGAACTCGTGATGCAGCGGCTTAATTAATTATCTTAGCGCAGATTATTAGACCACATGAACGATAGCTACTACATCCAGGTAAAAAACGAGCAAACCGGCCCCTTCACACTAAAGGAACTGTTTGAGCAAGATCTTGATGTGGATACGATGGTTTTAACACCCGGTAATGAGGAATGGCAGGAAGCATCATACGTACCCGAGCTGTTTGAATATTTTGAGCAACAAGGCATCTACCTCCCTACCGAAGGCAACCTGGCCAGCTTTTGGATAAGGTTGCTGGCCTACATTTTAGACCTGTTTTTCATATCGATAGTACTCTCTATAGTTGCTCAGGATTACGTAATGCAGCTATCGAAAACCTTCTATGCCGAAAACCCGACGCCGGAACAGGCGGTAGAGCGGTTTAAATATAGCATGGCGCTGTATGTGCTGCTGGCTTTATATAACACGCTTTGCGAATCGACGCCAATGCGAGGCAGTATTGGTAAAAAGTTATGCAGGCTTGCTGTAGTAGATGCCGATGGCCGCAGGCTTGGTGTTGGCAGGGCGCTGCTGCGCAATTTCTTCAAAATACTTTCAAGCATCCCTTTAAATATCGGCTACCTGCCCATCCTTTGGAACCAGCGCCGCCAGGGCTGGCATGACATGGTTGCCAAAACCTACGTTATCCGCCGCGAGGCATAGTTGCTATAATTTATTAATGATGCCGGCAGCGCGGGTTGCCGGTGCGGGGCGCATCCCAATTGTATCTGCAAGATTTTATAAAAACAAATAAAATCTCAGCGCATGCCGATGTGCTTAAAACTGTAATCGCCGCAAAAATATTCTTGTTTATTACCTATCTTTCGCTTGATGATAAACAGCTACTATATACTGGAGAACGGCGAGAAAACAGGGCCATACACGCAATACGAATTAATGGATATGGGTCTTGATATTCATACCATGGTGCTATCTCCGCTGGACGAAGACTGGCAGCAGGCCTGCGACCTGCCGGAGTTTAACGAATATTTCGAACAACAGGGCTACCTGTTCCCCACTGCCACTAACCTGGCCTCGTTTTGGTGGCGCTTGCTGGCTTACCTGCTGGATTATATTATTATAATCGTTATTGTGGCGGTGTTTTTTATAGTGCTTTCTATTATCATTGGTTTAACAGGCGGCAGCCCTATTCTTACCGATGACGAAAGCTCTACCAAAACCGAACCTATTTTAAACTTAGTTGGCATATTGGCTATGATCTCTTATCACTCCATCTGCGAAGCTACTCGACTAAGGGGCGGGCTGGGCAAAAAAATATGTAAACTATCCGTAGTTGATGCTAACGGCATGCGCATTAGTTTCGGTAAGGCATTGTCGCGTAACTTAGGTAAGATATTATCCAGTATGGTAATTGGCATGGGCTTTTTAAGCATCTTTTGGGATGATCATCGCCAGGGCTGGCACGATCACCTGGCTAAAACATATATTATAAAGCATTAAAATTTGTTAAATAGCAGTCGCACGCTAACGCCTGCGTATTTATATCATTATATTAGGCTTTTAAACGTATCACCTTGAAAAGAAAAGATTTCCTTTACCTTACCGGCATGGGCATCAGCGCAACCATGCTTAGCCGGATGACCGCCATGGGCAGCCCGGTAGTGCCCGGCACCCGAATGCGCGATGTGGACGTAACCCTGAAAAAGCGCATGGCCGACGTTGCTCTCAACGCCGCCCGCGCTAAAGGCGCCACTTACACCGATGCCCGCATTGGCCGCTACCTTAACCAGTTTGTGGTTACCCGCGATAAAAACATTGAGAATATTGTGGATACCGAAAGCTACGGCATGGGCATCCGCGTTATAGCCAATGGCTGCTGGGGCTTTGCCGCAACAGATAAGCTGGATAACGACAGCATTGCCCGCGCCGCCGAAAACGCGGTAGCCATTGCCAAAGAGAATGCCCGCATCCAAAGCGAGCCGGTACAGCTGGCTCCGCAAAAAGGCTATGGCGAAGTAAGCTGGAAAACACCTATCGAGAAGAATGCTTTTGAGGTGCCGATGAAAGATAAAACCGACCTGCTGTTATCTGTAAACGATGCTGCTTTTAAAAACGGTGCAAACTATGCCAATTCGGTACTATTCTTTGTGAACGAGCAGAAATATTTTGCCAGCACTGATGGCTCGTATATCGACCAGGACATTCACCGGATTTGGCCCATATTTCAGATCACCAAAATTGATGAGAAAAGTGGCAAGTTTGAAACCCGCAGCAGCCTGAGCGCACCCCGCGGCATGGGTTACGAATACCTTATCCCCCGCGATAGCGACAAAATAAAAGGTCAAACCACCCTGTACCGCGACCGCTACGATATGCTGGAAGATGCAGGGGCGGCAGCTTTGCAGGCAGCGCAAAAACTAAAAGCAAAATCGGTAGAGCCGGGTAAGTACGATCTGGTGCTTGATCCGAGCCACCTTTGGCTCACCATCCACGAATCGGTTGGGCACCCTTCCGAGCTTGACCGTGTGCTGGGTTACGAGGCAAACTTTGCCGGCACCAGCTTCCTCACACTGGATAAATGGGAATCTAAGAAATTCAAGTTCGGCAGCGAGCATGTTAATATTGTGGCCGATAAGGTACAGCCGGGTTCGCTTGGCGCGGTTGGGTACGATGATGAAGGCGTTGGCACCAAACAATGGGATATTATAAAGGAAGGCATACTGGTTAACTACCAGGCCATCCGCGATCAGGCGCACATCATCGGCCTCAAAGAATCGCAGGGCTGCTGCTACTCGCAAAGCTGGCAGGATGTACAGTTTCAGCGGATGCCGAACATTTCGCTGCAGCCGGGCAAAACACCGCTGAGCGTGGAGCAAATGATCAGCAAAGTAGAGAAAGGCATTTACATCATTGGCGATAGCTCCTTCTCTATCGATCAGCAACGTTACAACTTCCAGTTTAGCGGGCAGCTTTATTACGAGATAAAAAATGGCAAAATAGTGGGCATGCTGAACGATGTTGCCTACCAGGCCAACACA
This sequence comes from Mucilaginibacter pankratovii, assembly GCF_014773265.1. GTDB lineage: Bacteria > Bacteroidota > Bacteroidia > Sphingobacteriales > Sphingobacteriaceae > Mucilaginibacter > Mucilaginibacter pankratovii. The sequence goes on from NZ_JACWMY010000011.1 coordinate 266,158, forward strand.
CAGGAGTTTTGGAACAGCTGCGCAGCCGTTTGCGATAAAAGCGATTACCGCCTGGGCGGGTCCTTCTTCGACGGTAAAGGGCAGCCAATGCAAAGCAGCGCGGTATCTCATGGTTCATCAACTGCCCTGTTTAAAGGGGTTAACGTAATTAACACAGCAAGAAAAATTTAAGATATGGCTATTTTAACTGAAGACGAATGCAAAGCGATATTGAAAAAAGCGCTGAGCTACTCCAAAGCCGACGAATGTGAAGTAAGCCTTAACGGGTCCGATTCTGCCAATATCCGTTACGCCCGTAACTCGGTATCAACCAGCGGCGCGTTAAGCTCTACCAGCATGGCCATTTCATCTGCCTTTGGCAAAAAACTGGGCATTGTTACCCTAAATGAATATACCGATGAGGCCATCTCCGCTGCCGTAAAGCGCTCGGAAGAATTGGCCAAGCTCGCCCCGGAAAACCCGGAATATATGCCATTTTTAGGTCCGCAAAAATATGATGCACCGGCAAAAACCTTCGTGCCTGCAACAGCCGCCATTACACCGGCACAACGCACTACCATGGTAGCGCAAAGCCTTGATGTGGCCAAACAGAACAAGCTAACCGCTGCAGGCTTTTTACAAAACAGCGCTGGCTTTTCGGCCATGATGAATTCGCACGGATTGTTTGCCTACAATACGTCAACCGATATCAACTTCTCGGTTACCCTGCGCACGGCAGATAGCCAGGGTTCGGGTTACTCCACAAAAGGCTTTAACGATGTAGCTAAGCTGGATACCCTTGCATTCACAAAAGTAGCGGCGCAAAAGGCAAGCGGATCTGCAAATGCACGCGCCATTGAGCCGGGCAAATACACCGTAATACTGGAGCCCGCCGCAGGTATTGTATTGTTAGAGCAGCTTTATGGCAGCCTTGACGCCCGCAGTGCCGATGAAGGCCGCAGCTTTTTGAGCAAACCGGGAGGTAAAACCAAACTGGGCGAAAAGTTAGTTGACGAGCGCATCAACATCTATACCGACCCATCGCACCCCGACCTGCCAAGCAGCAGCTGGAGCGGCGACGGGCAACCACAGGTAAAACGCAGCTGGATAGAAAAAGGCGTGGTAAAGAATTTTAATTACTCGCGCTTTTGGGCGCAAAAGAAAGGCGTTCAGCCCATCCCCTACCCCGGTAATATTATTATGGATGGCGGCACCCAAACCCTGGAAGAACTAATAAAAGGTACCGAAAAAGGCATATTGGTTACCCGCCTGTGGTACATCCGCCCGGTTGACCCGCAAACTCTGCTGTTTACCGGCCTTACCCGCGATGGTACATTTTACATTGAGAACGGCCAGATAAAATTCCCGATAAAAAACCTGCGCTTTAACGAAAGCCCGGTAATTATGCTGAACAACCTGGATGCCCTTGGCAAGCCCGAGCGCACTGTAAGCGGCGAAAGCACCCAAAGCGCTATGATCCCACCGATGCGGATAAAGGAGTTTACGTTTACATCGTTATCGGATGCGGTGTAGGGAGTGGTGAATGGTTAGTAGTTCATAAATCGTCATCACTGTAAGAGGCAGGAAACAACTACAATCTAAAATCAAAGAGAGGTCGGTAAGCAAAATGCTTACCGACCTCTCTTTTTACCCCCGCGTCATTGCGAGGTACGAAGCAATCTCTACACAGGACAGTTCGTGACCTTACATAGCCGCTCTACTTATCGGGAGATTGCTTCGTTCCTCGCAATTGTAAAGGTTAGATAATTCGGTAACAGATTAGCTTTACGTAACAAAGCTAAAAAGTTATGCGCATCAACACGAATGACCTAACACTGAA
>NZ_JACWMY010000012.1 GCF_014773265.1 Mucilaginibacter pankratovii
GGGAAAGGCCTCATCAAGGTATTAATGGTAAAAAACCTATTGAAATGTGCACCCTAAACAACAAAAATTAAAACCGCTAATCTGTCATCGAATTACTAAACCCTTACAGCAATGACGCGTCGGGTGTGAAGGCTAACAAAAAAAGGCCACCCAACAGGGCAGCCTTTATATCTTCGGAAAATTATAGTTTAGTTAACTTTCTTTAACGGCTATCGGTGCCAGCATCTTTAAGAAACTCGCCAGTTTTTCTTTCATTTCCCTGCGATCTACTATAAAATCAAGGAAACCGTGTTCCTGCACAAATTCTGCAGTTTGGAAACCTTTTGGTAAGTCTTTTTTAATGGTTTCTTTAATAACCCTCGGGCCGGCAAATCCGATCAATGAACCTGGCTCGGCAATGTTAATATCGCCCAGCATGGCGTAAGATGCGGTTACACCACCTGTTGTAGGGTCGGTTAGTAAAGAGATATAAGGTATTTTAGCCTGGCTTAACAGGGCCAGTTTAGCTGATGTTTTGGCCATCTGCATCAGCGAGAAGGCCGCTTCCATCATCCGGGCGCCGCCCGACTTGGAGATCATCAGGAAAGGGATCTTATTAGCAATACTGTAATCGATAGAACGGGCTATCTTTTCGCCCACTACCGAACCCATAGAACCACCGATAAAGTTAAAGTCCATACAGGCGATAACCAGGTCCTGGCCGTTCATTTTGCCAACGCCGGCACGGATGGCATCCTGCAAACCGGTTTTCTTCTTGGTTTCAACTAAGCGGTCGGTATATTTTTTGGTATCCGTAAAGTGCAGCGGGTCGCCCGAGGTTAGGCCGCCAAACAATTCGGTGAATTGATTATCATCAAACAGAATAGAAAAATACTCTTTGGAGCCAATGCGTATATGGAAACCACAATAGTGGCAAACGTATTGGTTTTCAACCTGCTCGGAGTAATGCAAAGGTTTTTTACAGTTGGGGCATTTGTTCCAGATGCCATCGGGGGCTTCCTTCTTTTCCTCAGTAGTCGTAATTATCCCTTTAAGTTCTCGCTTAAACCACGCCATATCTATTTCTAAGTCTTTCAAGTATTGCAAAGAAACGAAAAAAGGTTGTAATGTTTCAATGTTTTAATGTTGAAAGGTTGTAAGGGTGGAAAGTTTCGGCACTTTAAATGTTGTGATCTTTTTGCGGCAGCTCGTGGGAACATTTGCTTCGGCTTTTAGCAGTGAATAAAGTCTATATAAACGGTTGTCTATCTATATTATTTCAAATTTCAGCCTTTAAACCTTACAACTTTTCAACAATTTTTATAACTTCGGCGCACAAACATAAAGTTAATGAGTTTAAAAGATTACAAAGGAGTTCTCACCGGAGACCAGGTGCAGGAACTATTTGAAGCAGCTAAAGAGCACCAGTTTGCTTTGCCGGCGGTAAACGTTATCGGCACAAACACTATAAATGCAGTAATGGAAACAGCAAAGGCTGTTAACTCCCCTGTTATTATCCAGTTATCAAACGGCGGCGCGCAGTTTTACGCGGGTAAATCGCTTGATAATTCAAAACTACAGGCCTGCATCTTAGGCGGTGTATCTGCTGCAAAGCACGTGCATTTGCTGGCAGAACAATATGGTGTTGCCGTAATTTTACATACCGACCATGCCGCAAAAAAATTATTGCCGTGGATAGACGGTTTGTTGGAGCATGGCGAGAAATTTTTTGCTGAAACCGGCAAGCCTTTGTTTTCTTCACACATGCTCGATCTTTCTGAAGAGCCTATCGAAGAGAATATTGAAATATCTGCTAAATACTTGGCCCGTATGGCTAAAATGGGCATGACCGTTGAAATTGAGCTTGGTGTAACCGGCGGCGAAGAAGATGGTGTTGATAACTCTGATGTAGATAGCTCACGCTTATACACCCAGCCGGAAGAGGTTGCTTACGCTTACGAAGAACTTTCTAAAGTGAGCGATAAATTTACCATTGCTGCTGCATTTGGTAACGTACACGGCGTGTACAAACCGGGTAACGTAAAATTACAACCGGTTATCCTTCACAACTCACAGGTTTACTTAAAAGAGAAACACGGCCTTGCTGCTGATAAACCTATCAACTTCGTATTCCACGGTGGTTCGGGTTCGAGCCAGGAAGAAATTCGCGAAGCGATATCTTACGGTGCTATAAAAATGAACATTGATACCGATATGCAGTTTGCATTTTGGGAAGGTATAAAAGATTACTACCAGGCAAAAGAAGGTTATTTGCAAACACAAATTGGCAGCCCTGATGGTGAAGATTCTCCAAACAAAAAATACTACGACCCACGCGTATGGTTGCGCAAGGCCGAAGAAACCTTTGTAAAACGCTTAACCGTTGCCTTCGGCGATCTGAATTGCATCGACGCTAACAGCAAGATCTAAGCTAAAACTACTGTCAGAATAAAAAGCGCCAGTGTTTGCAACATTGGCGCTTTTTTTAGGTTATATGGTAAAATATTTAGTGCCATGGCCAAAAAGAAGAACAAGAATTTATTCGAGAAATTTGCCAACTGGGCAACTGCCGCAACCGGGAGTTCTGCCGCTTTTATCATCGCGATATGCACCATCGTGGTGTGGCTGGTAACCGGGCCAATATTTAATTATTCGGACACCTGGCAGCTCATCATCAATACAGGCACCACCATTATCACCTTTTTAATGGTTTTCCTGATCCAGAAATCGCAGAACAAGGATTCGAAAGCTATTCATTTAAAGCTGAACGAGTTGCTTGCATCGCACCAGGGAGCCAGTAACCGAATGGTGGATATTGAGGATTTAAGCGAAGAAAACCTTGACCAGTTACATAAATTTTACGTAAAATTATCCGATCTGGCCGAGAAGGAGGACGACCTCACCTGTACGCATTCGATAGATGCAGCGGAAGAGAACCATAACACCAAACTAACCGGCTATAAATCTAAACCCCATTATGCCCGAGCCCTCAAAAATAGAAGTACACCAGGTAAGTGACCCTAACGAACTGGAAAAAGTATTTGCCATACGGCGCGAAGTCTTTGTTGAGGAGCAAAATTGCCCGCCCGATCTGGAGGTAGAATTTGACGATGAAAGCACCCATTTTCTCGTTACAGTTGACGACGAACCCGCTGGTGCCTGCCGCTGGAGAAGGACCGATAAAGGTTATAAATTAGAGCGTTTTGCTGTATTAAAGAAATTTCGTGGTTTTGGTGTAGGGCAGGAGATGGTACGTGCCGTATTAGCCGCACTACCCGCCGATGCCAAATATGTTTACCTGCACGCCCAGCTTGATGCTGTTACCCTTTATGAGCGTTTCGGTTTTGAGAAAACCGGGCCGGAGTTCGAGGAGGCGGGGATAAGGCATTATAAGATGGTGAGGAGTTAGGGAAGATTATAACCATCACGTCATTGCGAGGTACGAAGCAATCTCTAAGCTTGCATATCCGCCCTGCTTATCGGGAGATTGCTTCGTGCCTCGCAATGACGCCGGGGTGGGTAGGGTTTTGCCTTATTCCCCAAATACCCTCCCCGAGTATTCCATCGCTTCGCCCAGTTTATCCAGATCAAGCCCTAAGTCGCTGTTTTGGTGCAGGAGGTAGGCAATCAGGTTTTCGGTAGCGATGTTACCTGTAAGCTCGTCTTTGGCCATGGGGCAGCCGCCGTAGCCTTTTAAGGCGGCATCAAAACGTGTGCATCCCGCCTCATATGCTGCGGCAACTTTTTCTTGCCAGGTATCGGGCGTGGAGTGGAGGTGAAGCCCAAAACTCGTTATTTCCGACAGTTTGGTTAATGCAGGATACAAGCTGCTGATCTGCTCCGGTGTAGCAATGCCAATCGTATCAGATAGGGCAATGTACCCAATCCCCTCATCAATCATCTTTTGTGCCCAATGCTGCACTATCTCGGTATTCCATTCATCCCCGTAAGGGTTGCCAAACCCCATAGAAAGGTATATCAACAACGATTTGTCTTTAGCTACACAGAGCTCGTTTATCCGCTTTACATTGTCGAACGCCTGCTCAATGGTTGTATTAGTATTCCTGAGTTGAAATGTCTCCGATATGGAAAATGGATATCCTAAAAAGGTAATCTCTCCATGCGCCGCAGCGTCTTCTGCACCGCGGTAATTGGCTATAATGGCCAATAGTTTGGAGCGTGTACTGCTGAGGTCAAGTTTGCTTAACACCTCGGCCGTATCGCGCAATTGCGGGATGGCCTTTGGCGTTACAAAGCTGCCGAAGTCGATGGTATCAAAACCCACCTGCAAAAGCAGGTTAATGTAGGCTGCTTTTATATCCGTGGGTACAAATTCATGAAGCCCCTGCATAGCATCGCGGGGGCATTCGGTAATTTTTATCGGGCTATCGGGCATGTTAGTCGGGTTTAGATACCTGCTCGGTTTTACTGGCTAATTCTTCCGGCTTAAATTTACGGATAATGAGCCTGCTGCCGCCATTATTATTCATATAACTGGCCACCCAGTTAATAAATACAATAACCCGGTTACGCCCGCCCATCAGCGAGATGAGGTGCACAAACATCCATATCAGCCAGGCAAAAAATCCCTGGAACCTGATCTTGCCCAAGTCGGCAATGGCTTTGTTACGGCCAATGGTGGCCAGCGAGCCTTTATCAAAATATTTAAAGGGTTCGGGTTGCTCGCCCCTGATAATGCGGTTGATATTTTTGCCGGTAAGCTGCCCCATTTGTATGGCCACTTGTGCCACGCCGGGGTGCCCTTTTGGCGTATCGTCGGTAATCATGGCAGCCACATCGCCAATAGCGAAGATGTTGCTGCTGCCCACCATTCGGCAAACGTTATCCACCTTAATGCGGTTACCGCGTTCTATGGCTTCTTTACCCACACCATCGGGCACAACACCCGCCACACCTGCCGACCAGATAACATTTTTGGTGCGGATACTTTTACCACCCTCAAATTTTATCTCTTCGCCATTGTAGCTCTCTACCTTTACATTCAGCAATACTTCCACACCCATTTTGGTAAGGAAGCCCTGTGCAGCCTTGGAGCCTTCATCAGAGAAAGGACCTAATACCTTCGGCAAAAAATCTACCAGGTAAACCTTCATTTCTTCTTTGGCGAGTTCGGGATAATCTTTATTGAGCACGTGGTTGCGCAATTCGGCTAAGGCACCTGCAAGCTCCACCCCGGTAGGGCCGGCGCCAACCAGCACAAAGGACAGGTAGGGTGCGCGTTCTTCTTTAGAGGGCTTTAAAATAGCCTCTTCCAGGTTTTGCAGCACCATATAGCGCAGGTTAAGAGCCTCCGGTATCGATTTCATCGGCATGGCGTATTTTTCGATATCCTTGTTGCCGAAGAAATTGGTGGTCGAGCCCGTGGCTATCACCAGGTAATCGTAGGGGATAGGGCCAATGTCGGTATGTACTATATTGCTTTCAGTATCTATCTTACTTACCTCGGCAATGCGGAAACGCAGGTTTTTTTGCCCCTCGAAGTTTTTGCGGAGGGAGAAGCCTATCGACTCGGCCTCCAGCCCGCCGGTGGCAACCTGGTAAAGCAGCGGCTGAAAAGTATGGTAATTATGTTTATCAAGCAGTATAACTTCCACAGGCTTATTGGCAAGCTGTTTGGCAACCTGTATGCCGCCGAAGCCGCCGCCTATGACGACTACTGTTGGGAATTTTGACAGTTCATTGGGGTTCATGATACTTAGATTTTTGTGTACTAAATCCTTAGCTGTTAAACAAAAAAGGCTCCAAATGTTCTTTGGAGCCTTTAATTAATGTCATATTATATTATCTGAGGTCTTTCTTTCCAAAGTCGATGATAACCGGTGTCGCCACGCAGATCGACGAGTAGGTACCGAACAGTACACCTATCAATAACGCGAATGAGAAACCACGTAACACATCTCCACCGAACAGGAACAATATGATCAGGATCATTACCACTGTTAAAGCAGTAATAATGGTACGGCTAAGCGTATTGTTGATAGCGTGGTTGATAACCTCTTTAGGGTCGTCGGTTTTAGCATGATGCAGGTTAAGGAACTCGCGGATACGGTCGAACACTACTACGGTATCGTTAATAGAGTAACCAATAACGGTAAGCAGGGCTGCGATAAAGGCCTGGTCGATATCCAGCGAGAACGGTAATATATCCTTAAACAAAGAGAAGAACGATAACACCATTGCAGCATCGTGTGCGGTAGCAACCATCGCACCAAGGCTAAACTGCCATTTGCGGAACCTGATCAATATATAAGCAGATATTACCAGGATGGCGATAATGATGGTCCATTTTGCCGAAGACTTTAACTCGTTGGCAACGGTGGCCTCCACCTTTTGGTGACTTAAAATATCTTTAGTGGTAATTGTAGTAACCGGGTTCACTTTTAAGGCATCAATTAAAGCTGCCTCTACCTTATCGTCTGCATCAGGAGCAGTATCGTTAATTAAGTAGTTGGTAGTAATACTGATCTTATCGGCACCATAGGTTTTTACTTCCGAACCAAAGCCTAAAGATTTATCAAGCTCCTTGTGAATCTGATCGGTTGTAGCTGCTTTGTTAGGGAACTGTACAAGGTATGTACGGCCGCCACCAAAGTCTACGCCGTAGTTAAAGCCACGGGTTACCATTGATACTAAACCAGCAGCGATGAAGATACCCGAGAAAGCGTAAAACTTAAAGCGGTTTTTCACGAAGCCATAATTGGCGTTTTTGAAGGTATGTGAGCTCCATGGGTTTGAGAATTTGATATCCCAGCCTTTTTCGAGCATAAATTCAAATATCAACCTCGAGATCAATAATGAGCAGAACAAGGTAGTAATGATACCGATCATTAAAGTAGTTGCGAAACCTTGTATTGGGCCCGAACCGAATATGAATAAGATAATACCTGTTAAGAAAGTACTGATGTTAGCATCAAGGATAGAAGGTAAGGCATGTGAAAAACCATCGGCAACTGCAATGCGGATAGATTTGCCCAAAGCAAGCTCCTCGCGCACACGTTCGTAAACCAATACGTTGGCATCAACCGCCACACCCAAAATAAGGATGATACCGGCTATACCCGGCAGGGTTAGTACCGCACGGATACTTACCAATACACCCAATAGGAAAAATACGTTAACCAATACGGCTACTACTGCAACGGTACCCGCGCGGTTGTAGTAAGCGATCATGAAGATCAGGATAACTACTAAACCAAGTACACATGACAGTAAACCTGCGCTGATAGCTTCCTGGCCTAAAGACGGGCCTACCACCTCGCCGCCAACAATGCGGGCAGGAGCAAGTAAACGGCCGGCCTTTAATACGTTGGCTAAATCCTCGGTATCTTCTATTTTAAAATTACCCGATATGGATGATACACCACCCGAAATTTCGTTTTGAACGTTAGGAGCAGAATACACGTTATCATCCAGTACAATAGCGATAGCTCTTTTGTTAGCACCCGCTGACGCTTCAGCAGTAATGTTTTTCCATTTCTGGGCACCCTGCGAGTTCATGTTCATGATAACCTCGTAACCGCCGTTAAGCTGGTTAACGTCTTTGTGGGCATCGGTGATCACGTCGCCGGTAAGTACCGGGCCATTTTCGGCACCTGCCAGTTTAATGGCGTATAACTGGAACACCTTTGTTTTTTCGATAGGTTTTACCCCCCAAAGGAATTTAATGTTTCTTGGCAACACACTTGCTACATCGGCGCTACGCAGGTATGAATTTACTTTAGCGGTATCTTTTACCTGCGAGTAACCAACAATAGGGCCGGGGGCCAATTGCTGCTGGTTGTTTGCATCGGGATAAGTAACCAGGCTCATTACCGAGAACAACGGATTTTGTGCAGCCAGCTGCGATTTGTTGTTTAGTGCAGATGAATCTTTACCGTTAGCATTTTTAAGCTTGTTTAATAAAGAGTTTGCAGAATCTTTTAAGCTGGTTGGTGTTTTAGCAGCGGCGGTTACTTTGGTAGTATCGGTTTTGGCAGCAGCCTTGGCTTTTGCGCCCAGTATGCTGTTTACGTTGTTTAACAACGAGTACACTTCGGTATTATCATAAGTTTGATAAAACTCCAGCTTTGCAGTACCTGATAAAAGTTTACGAACACGCTCCGGTTCTTTAACGCCCGGAAGTTCGATCAAAATACGGTTGGTGCTTTTTTGCAACTGAATATTTGGCTGCGTAACACCAAACTGATCCACACGGCGGTGCAATACGGTGTACGATTGCTGCACAGCGGCGGAGGCCTGGTCTTTCAGGTAAGCCTCAACCTGGCTATTGGTAGAATTAAACTTTACTTTGTCCTGGTTGCTGCTGTTTGCAAATATGGCGGCCAATTTTGCATTGGGAGCGCGTTTTTCGTAAGCATCAACAAAAAGGGTAATATAATCCTTGCTTGTTTGTTCAACAACATCTTTTTCGGCATCGGCCATTGCCTGTTTAAAAACAGGGTCGGGGTTGTTGTTTGATAAAGTTTGAACCAACTCGCGCAACGAAATTTGCATGGTTACGCTCATGCCGCCTTTTAAATCCAGGCCCAGGGCAAGTTCCCTGTCAAGGCAGTACTGGTAGGTGTGCCCAATGAGCGGATACACCGGTTGAGTAGATATTGAATCTAAATAGGCCGTTTCCTTTTCAGGATTGCCTTTGGAATATACCTTGGCATCGTTCTCAACTTTATGGGCCACCCACGTAAATGAAAGCTGGTACAAGCACACAACAGCCAGCAGAATGGCGAAAAATTTAATAACCCCTTTACCTTGCATCGCGAATTTATATGTAATTAATTAGTTTATAAGCTTTTTAAAAATAGACGGCAAATCTAATAAAATTTCACAAGCATGAAATTTTTAATTGAAACAAAATAATAGCGGGTTTTGTTACCGGCGGTTTAACTGTATAAATGAATAAGGAAGCGGGTTTTTCTCGTCGGGTTCAAAGTCTTCGCGGCTAACTTCCTGCCATTGCAGGTAGTCTATCTCCGGGAAAAAGGTATCCGCCTCAAATGCTTTATGGATAATGGTAAGATAGATCCTGTCGGTTTTAGCCATTGCCTGGCGATAAATTTCGGCACCGCCGCCAATAAACACTTCATCATCGTGCGCACAAAGCGCCAGGCCCTCATCTATCGATTTCACCACCTCGCATCCGGGGATCTCGATATCCTGCCTTGTCACCACAATATTGCGGCGTTTAGGCAGCGGCTTGCCAACCGAATCGAAAGTTTTGCGCCCCATGATAATGGTACGGCCCGACGTGATCGTTTTAAAATGCTTCAGGTCGTTCGGCATATGCCAAAGCAGTTGGTTGTTTTTGCCGATGGCGTGGTTTTCGGCGATGGCTACTATAATACTAATTGTCATTGTGTCATTGGGTCATTGGGTCATTGTTTGGCTGCTCAATGATTTTCTTCCCAATGTATTTTATGTAAATGTTAAGTTTATGATGGATGGTTTCTAACTCCTTGATGAGTTCTGCGTGCTTATCTGCACTCATCAAATTCCTAACTAGGCATTTGTTTAGCCAGCCTTTGGTCTCGATTAAAGAGCCTCTGCTAAAGTAGCAGAAATTTTTATTTTCTTTATAGTGATAGCGGCCGAATCCCTCGGCGATATTTTCGCTTATCGAATCGGCGGCTCGTGTTAATTGTTTTCCTACAGTGTCCTTTGTAAAATAATCCCACTCCAAAACCAGGAACCATATTTTATTTCCGAAGGTGTCCGCAAGGTTGTAGACCTCTAAATCTTCAATTCTATTACTCATTGGCAAAAATCATAAGTAATAAAGAAACAAACTATCTCCGAAAAATCAAATTCCTTTCTCGGCAATGCAAATAGCCTGTTAGATACTAATCATTCAGCTAATCTCTTAAATAATCCCCTATTTTCGGATATGATAGCATCAACGTACTCGTCAAGCTTGGTAACGTCAATATAATGTTTCTGTTGGATTTTGATTATCAATTCCAGGACATCTTTTAAAGAAGCTTCTGGTATATTATCGAGTTCTTTGATTATCTCTTCTTTTAATTCCGGCGTTGTCATAACTCCTCCCATAATTGCTCAATTGGATAGGTTTTTAGTTTGCCCTGTTTAAACAACTTCACATCATTCAAAACTTGCCTGTAAATCCCCATCAATTTTGCCCGCTGTGATTTTTTCAAATTAGTACGCTTTCTTTTCGGTTTAACCGAAAGATTCTTAGCCATAGTCGAATTTACAAAATATTGGCGAAATGAAACAAACAGCACTCCAAAAATCAAATTCCTTTTAATGACCCAATGACCCAATGACCCAATGACCCAATGACCCAATGACCCAATGACCCAATGACCCATGACCCAATGACCCAATGACCCATGACTATACAGCAACAATCCCTTTAATATGCGGCCACGGCTCATAATTCTCCAATGTGAAATCCTCAAACTTAAAGCCAAAGATATCTTTCACCTCCGGGTTTATCCTCATCGTTGGCAAAGGCTTTGGTTCGCGGCTTAGTTGCAGCTTTGCCTGCTCCAGGTGATTGTTGTAAATGTGGGCATCACCAAAGGTGTGGATGAAGTCGCCGTATTCCAGGTCGCACACCTGGGCCATCATCATGGTGAGGAGGGCATAGGAGGCGATGTTGAAAGGCACGCCCAAAAATATATCGGCACTGCGCTGGTAAAGCTGGCAGGAGAGCTTGCCCTTTGTTTCGCCTTGGGATACATCCGCGGGCTGCACATAAAACTGGAACAGGCTATGGCAGGGTGGAAGGGCCATCTGGTTAACGTCCGCAACGTTCCAGGCCGATACCATGATGCGGCGCGAATCAGGATTATTCTTCAGGGTGTTTACCACCTGGGTTATCTGGTCGATGTGGCCGCCATCGGGTTTTGGCCAGCTGCGCCATTGGTAGCCATACACAGGGCCGAGGTTACCATCGGCATCGGCCCACTCATCCCAAATGCGCACACCATTATCTTTTAAATACTGGATGTTGGTATCGCCGGTTAAAAACCAGATCAGCTCATGGATGATCGATTTTAGGTGCAGCTTTTTGGTAGTCACCATCGGGAAACCATCCTGCAGGTTAAAACGCATCTGGTAGCCAAATACGCTGAGAGTGCCGGTGCCGGTACGGTCATGCTTTTGTGCGCCGGTATCCATCACGTGCTGCATCAGGTCGAGGTATTGTTTCATGGTTGGTGTTGTTGGGTTGGTTGGCTTGTTCGGGTTGATTGGAAAAGATACCAATGAGCAAATGAACTATTGAGCCAATGAACGTTTTTAAAAAGACAAAGAAAAATAATCTAATTTTGGTATCCTACCGATGTTTATAAATACATGGGTTGTTAATCAAATTCTACATGATCGTATTCCCGAACGCAAAGATAAATATAGGCCTCAACATTACCGAACGCCGGCCCGACGGCTACCATAATTTGGAGACGGTTTTTTACCCCATCAAAATTAACGACGTGCTGGAAGTGGTAGAAGCCGACAAGCTCAGTTTCGATTATTCGGGGCTTGATATCCCGGGCGACCTTAACGACAATCTTTGCATCAAGGGCTACCATTTGCTGAAGAAGGATTTCCCAAAATTGCCACCGGTAAAAATCCATCTCCACAAGAATATCCCGATAGGCGCAGGGCTCGGCGGAGGATCAAGCGATGCCGCTTTTTTTATCAAACTGATGAACGAGAAATTCGGACTTGGTTTGTCGGTTGACGCCATGATGGATTACGCCCGCGTGCTGGGTGCCGACTGCGCTTTCTTTATCGAAGGCAAACCCGTTTTCGCTTTTGACAAGGGCGATGAGTTTGAATCCATAAAATTAGACCTTACAGGCTATAATATTGTCTTGGTGATGCCAGATGCCCACGTATCTACATCGGAGGCTTACAGAGGCGTAAAACCGGCGCCAGTTAAGGAAAGTTTATACGAGCTGATAAAAACCCCCATAGCGAATTGGAAACGCCATATTAAGAACGATTTTGAAGGGCACATCTTCCGCGACAACCCCGTTATCCGTGGCGTAAAAGCAGAGCTGTACGAACATGGTGCGCTATACGCCAGTATGAGCGGGAGTGGAGCCTCCGTTTTCGGGATCTTCGAGGGACTGCCCGACTTGTGTGCGATGGAAGAAAACAACCAGGTTTTTTACAACGTTTAGATTTTCTCACCGCGCTCAAGTCTGGTTGGCCATCGTACTGATCGCTCAATCTAAAATCGTAAATCTAAATTCTAAATTAGTTGAGGTACTCCTTGTCCTCATCACTTAGTGTATGAGGTTTGGTGCCGGCATCGTTATCCTCGTCATAACCGATATGGTTGTATTTGGTTTTGCCCGGGCGGCCAACAAGGTAGCCTAAAATAAACGTGATCACCCCAACGATCAGCATCATCGTAATTTTAGAAACATACATCGTAGAGAATAAAATGGTGAACCGCACCTGCTCCAGGTTTTGCATAAAAATGATGGTGAGCAAAATTGCGATGATAAGAATGATGGTGGTTTTAATGCGCATGAATTTTTACCGCTTATGGCTATCACAAGATGCGATTTTTTTTACTGTTTTTAAAAACTGATTTACCGCCCGGCGATGCGGGTTTCAAAAGCCGGGTAGGGCTCCCCAAAAAACGAGAGAGATTTTTCTTGCCGAATTTCATCATCGCAAAATCTCACGATAACAATTTTTAAAACGCGATTTTTTCCGCCCCTTCTATTTCCTTCTATTTTTAGCTCCTATGGGTTTCCCCCGGTTTTTGATGATCTGGTGCCGTCAGATCATCAAAAACCGGGGGAATTTTTTCGGTCATTTTTTCGCCCCAAAAAATCGATCTGCATACGCGGGTAGTACTCCTGCAATTTCTGCGGAACTCTCTAATTTTAGTTCGGTACACTTTTAAACGCTGCAGGGCTAAATTTTATCGTTTGTATAAACGCGTTACATAACATGCTGTATCATGCTCATTATTATACTGATAAATGGGTTTGCAAGATACTGTGTCAATGCGTACTAATATGTTTAGCATTTTGAAATTTTAGAACTTCGACTTATTTAAATTTATGAGTTATGTAATCTATATAATAAATTGATTTTAAGTTTAATATATTTATCATATAAATTAACTATTTAAAAAAATTTGCCCAAAAAAGTACTGGTAAGTCGCCAAAAAAATTCCAAGCACCTCTTTTGCTGAAGTATTAATTCAATACACTATCAAAATTTGTGATTTTGCACCTGCCGGCGCGAAATTGATGGCGGCGCACTATTCCCCGGCTGGAAATTTGAATGGCTTAGAAGAGCTTAAAACGAGTTGTTTTTTTGAAGCTTACTCTACCCCTACTCTGGTAGAGGACGGCACGATGCTTAATAAATTTGGTGGTAATTTAAAAGGGTGGAGTTATTTGTTCTTACGCCTGGCAACCTGTTTCTGCGCCACCGGGTACAGAAAGATGGTGGAGAGAATGATAACCGCGCCTATCCAAAAACCCGGGGTTACCCGGTTCCTGTCGCCCAAAAAAAGGAAGGCCATAAGGATGCCGTACACCGGCTCGAGGTTGGTGATAAGGGCCACCCGGAAGGCCGAAAGTTCGCGCATTACAGATACGCCAGCCACGTAGGCCAGCGATGTGCAAATGGTGCCAAGCAATATGAGGTAACCGATATCGGTAGGTTTTGGAAAGCTGAAATTTTGGAAACTGCCGGTTATGGCGAGGTAAATAGTGATCCATACAAAGGCACCGGATAGCTCGTAAAAGGCGATTACAGGAGCCTCATGCTTCTTCACAAAACGCGAATTGATGATGGCGAAAAGTGCTGCCAGTACCGCGCTAATGAGCCCGGCGATAATACCCTTAGTGTATCGTGTTTCGAATTTAAAGATCAGAACTATGCCGGTGATAATAAAAATACCGGCCACGATCTCCATTTTTGAGATGCGCGTTTTGTTGATGAGCGGTTCAAAAATTGCCGTAAAAAGTGTGATGGACGAGAGGCAAACCAGCGTTACCGGAACGGTGGAAAGCTTAATGGAAGCGAAAAAAAGGATCCAGTGGCCGCCTACCAAAGCCCCGGTAAGCGCCATTTTTGCCAGTGTTTTTAGCTCAGTTTTGTATGCTTTTTTGCTAAATGTGAAGTAAAAAAACAAGGAAATTACGGCGATACCAACCCTGTACCAAACCAAATTTACCGCCGATATGGTGATAAGCTGCCCCAATATACCCGTAAATCCCCATACAAAAACAGTGAAATGGAGGATAACGAGATTCTTATTTAAGGCTGGGCCGATGGCGTTTTGGGGCATTTATTTGGGCGCTTTAGCAATCAATATACAGCCCAATATACCAAAAACTACGTTAGGAATAAGCACCGATAGGAGTGGTGGAAAGCCGCCTTTTACTGCAAAAACCAGCGCAAAACGGTTTACTACAATGTATACAAAACAGATGAAAATCCCGATTCCCAGGGGCAATCCAACCCCTCCGCGCACCTTACGCGAGGAGATAGCAACCCCAATAAGGCAGAGCACAAAGGAGGATAAGGGCTCTACAAAACGGCGATATTTTTCAAACTGCATGTCTATCAAAGCACCCGTTCCGCGGAGCTTTTCTTTCTCGATAAGCGTGTTTAAAACCTTTAACGACATACCCCCATATACGTTACTGTTGACGTTATCGTGCACCTCAAAATCAATGGGGCGCATGTCTAAAACGGTATCGATCATCTGCCCGTTGGAGATGAAATGCTCCTTTAAACCATTCACGTAACGGATGGATGGGCTGATGATTCTCCACCTTGTTTTCACCGTATCAAACTGGATACTGGGAGCGGTAAGCCTCATTTTTAGCTCCGTTCCGTCGAATTTTTCGAGCATAAACTGGTAGCCTACGTGCACCTGCGGGTCGTACGATTGCAGAAAAACGAAGGTGTTTTTATCTAATTGAATATGCACTTCACTTTTGGTTGGGTCGTCGCCGCCGGTGAAGGAGTTGGCTGTTTCAAAGTCTACTTTCAGCTTATTGGTGAACGGAATTACGAAGATATTTGCCAGTATTGATATCGTAAAGATCACCGTAGCCGATACGATATAGGGTCTTAAAAATCGGTAAAAACTCGCCTTGCTTGTAAGTATCGGTACGATCTCGGTTTGGTTCGCCATCTTGGCGGTAAAGAAAATTACCGACAAAAAGTTGATCAGCGGCGACAGCATCATCATGTAAAAAGGGATGAAACCAGCATAATATTTAAATATGATATCGTTTAAAGATGTATTCTCTCTAAGGAAATTATCCAGGTGTTCCGAGATATCAAACACTACGGATATGGCCATAAAAATGCCCAGGGTAAACACAAATGTGCCCAGGTATTTCTTAATAATATACCAATCAATCGTTTTTAAATAACGGTCTAAAAGCTTCCTCATTTACAATCGTTGCCCCAGGCGGTTCACCATAATTTTCTTCCAGTCGTAAAACTCCCCGCTGATGATTTTATTGCGTGCTTCTTTCACCAGCCACAAGTAAAAGTGCAGGTTATGCAGCGTTGCTATCTGCGCGCCAAGCATCTCGCCCGAGTGGATAAGGTGCCTTAAATAGGCTTTGGTATACTGCGTATCGGCAAACAGATCGCTGTCTGCTTCAATGGGCGAGAAGTCGTTTTTCCACTTTTCGTTGCGCATATTGATGATGCCATCCTTGGTAAAAAGCATACCGTTGCGGGCGTTGCGGGTGGGCATTACGCAGTCGAACATGTCAATCCCCAGTGCTATATTCTCCAAAATATTCACCGGAGTGCCTACTCCCATCAGGTAGCGGGGCTTGCTTTGGGGCAAAATATCGCATACAATTTCGGTCATGGCGTACATCTCTTCGGCGGGTTCGCCTACTGATAAACCGCCTATGGCATTGCCTTCGCGCCCGAATGAAGCGATCACCTCTGCCGACCGCACGCGCAGATCTTTATACACCGAACCCTGCACAATAGGGAACAAAGTTTGGTTATAACCGTACTTTGGCTGGGTGCTATCAAACCGTTCACAGCAGCGTTTTAGCCAGCGGTGGGTCATCTCGATAGAGCGTTTTGCGTAGTTATAATCGCAGGGATAGGGGGTGCATTCGTCAAAAGCCATGATGATATCGGCACCAATTATGCGCTGAATATCCATCACATTTTCGGGCGTAAACAGGTGTTTTGAGCCGTCCACATGCGAGCGGAAGGTAACACCTTCCTCCTTTATTTTGCGTACATCGGTAAGCGAATACACCTGATAGCCGCCGCTATCGGTTAAAATAGGGCCGTCCCAGCCGTTAAATTTGTGCAATCCGCCGGCGCCTTCTATTATATCTAAGCCCGGGCGCAGATATAAATGATAGGTGTTTCCTAATATAATTTGTGCCTTAATATCATCTTTAAGCTCGCGCTGATGCACGGCTTTTACGGTGCCTGCCGTGCCCACCGGCATAAAAATGGGCGTTTGTATCACGCCGTGGTCGGTAACCAATTCGCCCGCGCGGGCCTTAGAAAGTGGATCTTGTGCTGTTAAAGTAAATTCCATTAATCCCGCAAAATTAGTGATTTAGGTTGAGAAAGGTTGTGAGATATTGAAGAGGTTAGAAAGGTTAAAAAATTTGTAGAAGTTGAAAACTTTGTGAGTTAAAAAGGGATATGGTCTTAAGCAATAAGCATTAGCAAATCCACTTTTGCTTTGAGTAGCACATCCTATAACAGCTTCAACTTTTCTAACCTTTAGGGCCCTTTCAACCTTTATAACTTCTCCTAACTTTTCCAACACTTTATCAACCTTTTTTATCAAATTTGCGTTCATTTTATTTAGGGTTTTGGAAGGCTATATTCAAGAAGCGTTATTTGTTTTATTTCAGCTTTGTTTCATCGTTCAGCTGTACTATTTAGTTGGTAACCACAGCAGGCTGTATAGCTACAGGCCTTTACAAGAGCTGCCACAAGTTAATATCCCCGTTTCGGTTATCATCAGCGCACGTAACGAAAGCCGCAACCTTACCGAAAACTTACCTTATATATTACAGCAAACTTATCCTGATTATGAGGTAGTGGTAGTGAACGATTGTTCGCACGATAACTCGGATGAGGTACTGCAGGATATCCAGCGGGAATTCCCTCACCTTAAAATTGTGACCATTACCGAGCACGACCGCTATAAAACCGGTAAAAAATTCGCGCTTACCCTCGGTATAAAAGCAGCCAAAAACGAGCACCTTTTGTTTACCGATGCCGATTGCAAACCCGCTACCCTTAATTGGATAACCCGTATGGCCGCAAACTTTACCACACCGGGTGCCGAGATTGTTTTAGGGTACTCGCCGTACTACCGCAGCAGTAATTTCTTAAATTCTTTTGTGCGGTTCGAGACGGTGAAAACAGCTATCAACTACCTTTCCGCCGCGCTGAACGGCGACCCTTATATGGGCATAGGGCGCAACCTGGCCTATACCAAAACTTTATTTTTTGGGTCGAAAGGGTTTGCAGCGCATATGCATTTAATGAGCGGCGACGACGATTTGTTTGTAAACCAAAACGCCACAGCCGAAAATTCCGTAATGGAGATACACCCCGATACCTTTACTTATACGCCTGCAAAAACTACCCTGGGCAGCTGGTTCAGGCAAAAAAAACGCCACATGGGGGTGGGTAAAGAGTATAAGAACAGGCATCGCCGCATGCTAAGTTTTGATGCCATAAGCGGCTTTTTGTTTTATGTTTTATTTATATTGTGCCTGGTATTTAAGTTTGAACCGCTGCTGGCCATAGGTATTGTAGCTTTTAGGCTGATATTGCAGGCCATCATATACTTTAAGGTTTACAAGAAGCTGGATGCCGGCGATTTGCTTTGGGCGCTGCCTTTATTTGATTTGATATACTACCTTTACTTAAACGTGTTTGGATTGATAGGGACTTTTATAAAACCAACCCGATGGAAGTAAACGCCAATTTTACCGAGAATGCTAAGAATGATTTTCACCTGGTGGTGAAGGCCAGGGAAGGCAACCAAAAGGCCTATGCCGACCTGATGCACCGCTATAAAGACTCCATTTACTTTATGGTGCTGAAGATGGTAAACAACAAGGAAGACGCGATGGACCTCACCGTAGAAACCTTTGCCAAGGCCTTCGAAAAACTGGAAAAATACCAGCCCGAGTACGCTTTTAGCACCTGGCTTTTCCGCGTGGCTACTAATAATTGCATCGATTTTATCCGCAAGAAAAAGCTGAACACGCAGTCAATCCACGGTATGCTGGATGAGGACGGGGACGAAAAACCGCTGCAAATAAAGGCGGATGTGCTGAACCCGGAGGAAACCTCCATCAAAAAACAACAAACCGAGGAGCTTAAATTACTGATAGAAAGTTTACCTATCCGCTACCGTAACCTAATAACCCTGCGCTATTTCGACGAGTTATCCTACGAGGAAATTGCCCAGCAACTGGACTTACCTCTGGGTACCGTAAAGGCGCAATTGTTTAGGGCGAGGTTCCTTTTAGGCAACATTATTAACCGACATAATAAGGATGACATCTGATCTGATCCTGCAATATTTCCCGGATATTACCCCCGTTCAAAAGGAACAATTTGCCCGCCTGCAGGAGCTTTATACTTTTTGGAACAACCAGATCAACGTAATATCGCGCAAGGATATCGACCTGCTTTACGAGCGCCACGTGCTGCATTCGCTCGGCATAGCCAAAGTAATGCCCTTTTTGCCTGGCGAAAACGTGCTTGATGTAGGTACCGGCGGAGGCTTCCCGGGCATCCCGTTGGCCATACTTTTCCCCGAAACAGCGTTCCATTTAGTAGATTCTATCGGCAAAAAAATAAAGGTGGTAAACGAGGTTGCCACAGCATTAGGCTTAAAAAACGTTAAAGGCACACATGCCCGTGCCGAAGAAATAAAGGAGAAATTTGATTTTGTGGTGTCGCGCGCGGTTACGCAGCTGAAGGATTTTTACCCATGGGTAAGCGGGAAATTCAGCAAGGCTACTACCAACAAATTGGCCAGCGGGATACTCTATTTAAAAGGGGGAGACCTTACACAAGAAATTGCCGAATCGGGTTTAGCCGTTCAGCAATTCTACCTCAAAGATTATTTTGAGGAGGAGTTTTTCGATACCAAGCAGGTGATCTACGTAAAGGGATAAAGCCTCTACCTGTTTACATATAGGTTACTACTACAACCTCGTTTAATGATTTTGTTGGTCCAAGGGTAAGCTGGGAAGACCTGCTTGTCGATTTTTTTTCGGGCACATATTTGTCGCCCTTTAATATCGCATAAGAAACCGGCACAAAATAAAATCCGCTTTTCAGATTAACCGGCGGGCGATAATTTTCCAGTGCTCTTTTAGCTTCTGCCTCTAAAGCCTCATTAACGCCGCTCATCACTAAAACGTTCGATACCTTGTTGTCTGTTACGCTAAATCTGAGCATAACTTTGCCTGCAACGCCGCTGTTGCGCGCGCTTACCGGGTACCTAATGGTCCTTGCAAGTTCTTTGGTGAAATCGGATATACCATCCTGATTATATGCACCAGTCGGCGCGTCGGGTACAACTACAGGCGGCGCTGCTTTAATTGGTTTAACCTTAGCGGGTTTGGCTGCCTTTGCAGGTGCCGGGTCAATAGTTATCTCGGGTACTGTTTTAACCACCGGTTTTACATCAATTAAAACTTTGGGTGCTGCTTTGACTGTAGCTACAGGCTCTATTGATATTACGGGAACGGCTTTTGGGTTCACATCGGCTACGACAACAGGTGGCGCAACTTTTACGCCTTTTACAGCACCAACTTTTTTGGGCCTGGCGGGCGGTGGCGGCGGCGGTAAGTTAGGTATGTTACCCTTGCTTGTTTCGTTATTGAAGATAATGTTTCCCACAAAACCAGGTATCATTCTTGTTTTATTGCCGGCGAGGTAGGTGGCCTGGTTATCGGGTAGCCAAAAATTCATTTCGAGTATTCTCTCTCCTGCTTCTTCTTTTACAGGGTAAGGATAATCTTGCAGGGCTTTAAGGGCTACCGCTTCGTATCCGGCACCTTTACTTTGCAGTACTTTTATGTTGTTTATTTTGCCTGCTGCGTCCAGCTCGAAACTAAATACAACCGCGCCGTTCTCTTTAGCCTTCAACGCTTCGGCAGGGAATTTTATAGTTTTATGCAGGTAGGCCGATACCGCATCATAAGGTTTTCTCAAGAAATAGGGTGGTGGTGGCGGAAATAACTTACGTTTATTGGTATCAACTTTAGCGTCACCATCCGGGAATATAACTACCGGGTTTTTGGTTTTACTGTCGACATCAATTACTTCAACAGTCAGCTTCATTGTTTTCTCGATGTAGGCTATATCTGCAGCGGAAGTACTTTTGGCAAAGAAGGTTTTTTTAACGCCGTGATCTGTAAAAGACAAGTTATCAGAATAAGCGGTGATATCCTTTACCTTATCTATTATTTTAAAGTATTTGATGGTTTTAGTTATGGGCTCGTCTATGCTGATTTCGGCTTGCACGGGTGTAGCAGGTGCAAGGTCGATAAACGCGTAATCTTTACTGAACACGAGGGTTGATGCGCACAGCATCCCTACGCATAAGGGTACTGCCGCCAGGTATTTTAACCTTGCTAAGCTGCCTGATCGTTTTTGGTTTAACATGATGATTCTCTTTTTTAGAAGGTTATAATTGAAGAAAGAATGTGCAATAGGCGAACCCTGTATGCCATAGGCGTTGTTCAACAGAAAAGAAGAATAGGTGAGGGCATCGCGTTCCTGCGCGGCGGTTTGCTCGTCGGCAATGTACTCGTGTAAACTACGTAAGCTCCTTTGTACCAGATAAATAAAAGGGCTGAACCAGCTAACTACTTTTATCAGCTCCACAAAAATAATATCAGCCGAATGCCCTTGGCGGATGTGCACCAATTCGTGTGCTATAATGGTTTCTGCTTGTGGCACTTCGGTGCCGATAAACAGGTAGTTGAAGAAAGAAAAGGCCGTATTATCGCCATTGAGCTGAATAAGCTTGTACTTATTGCCATATAAAGCTTTGCTTTTGCGGGTGAGTAAGGATAGGCGGTACAGGCGGTAAAACAATATAGATAAGGTAATTATTGCGCCGGCGATGTAAGCATAAAACAATACATCCCCCATAGTTATTTGCGCAACCGGCTCTTCAATGGTTATCTCGGGCAAGAGGCCGTAATTTACCTGCTGCGTGTAAGCTACCTGCTGCAGGGTAAGCTGCTCAACCGGTTTTAACACGCTAAGCTGTGTAATGGGCAAAACAAACGATACCACGCAGCTAAACAGCAGGTACGCGCGGCCCAGCAGGTAGTGGGTTTCGTTATTTAAAAACAAGCAATAGCACAAATAAAATACCCCCAGGTAAATATTCGCTTCAACAAGGTAGTGCAGCCAGTTCATTGTTTTTTGTTTTTTAGGTTATTTAATAGGTCGGTTAGCTCATCCAGCTCTTTTAGCCCGAGGTTCTTCTCATCAGCAATAAACGATACCAGGCTTTTGTACGAATCGCTGAAGTAGTTCTTCATCAGCTTATCAAAAGTGAACTTTTTGTAATCGTCCTCGCTGATGAGCGGGAAGTACACATGGGAGTTGCCATAGGCCTTGTGATCGATAAAACCTTTTCCTTCCAGCACCCTTACCACGGTAGATACGGTGTTGTAAGCGGGCTTTGGCTCGGGTATTTTCTCAATGATATCTTTTACAATGGCTTCGTTTAATTGCCACAGTATCTGCATGATCTGCTCTTCGGCTTTGGTGAGTTCTTTTACTTTCATAGCAAACTATTTTTGTAGTTAGGCTAAGGTAGAACTATTTTTATAGTTTGCAAACTATTTTTGTAGTTTTTTAGAAATTCTTTTTTTACTCAGCTAAATTGGCGTTGAGGGCACCGCCAATCGGGATAGAAAAAATAAATACTACCTACCGAAAGGCAGTGTCCTCACCACAGGTGTTTGGAAGATGTCGGTCATGCTATCGCCATGAGTTGATCACCACCGCCCCCTCTGCTGCGCAGAGAAGGGGAGAAATTGAGGCGTTTTTCCGGGTTTAACCCTCTTTCCGCTTGCGGAGAGAGGGACGACAAGCGATAGCGATGTCGGGGTGAGTTAAATATGCGAGCGAAAAGTAGCGAATGCTATTTGTTCCCCTCTCGAGAGTAATAGCCCATCAATAGGCATATTCCATAAGACGTTCCGCTGGAACGTAAAAATTGTCGCTTTTTTTTCTACCCATAAGACGTTCCTCTGGACCGACTTTGTTTTTCTTCATCCCTTTCGGGATGTTTTATGGGTAGAAAAATGCCGAAAAACCCTTTAACGTTCCAGCGGAACGTCTTATGAATTACCCGCCTGTCAAGTTATGGGCTATTACTCTCCCTAGAGTGCGCGCGGGATTGTGTGGTGGCGGGGTGTGTTAGCCGTCATGCAATTACGAAATGCATCGGGCAGAAACACACCCCTCCACCCCTCTCATATAAAGAGAGAGTTTTTAAATAAATTGCTAATTATTTTGGTATTTATTGCTATTTTAGGTGCAGCAAAAACTATGTCGTTACATCATCAACTCGCTTTAACGTTTGTAAAAAAGATAGGCCCGGTACTCGCCAAATCTATGATAAGTCAGTTTGGCGATGCCGAGCAGATCTTCAGGCTATCAAAAACGGCGCTTACCAAAGCACGCGGCGTGGGTGCAAAAACCTTAGAGCTTGCCGATTTTGATGAGGCCATGCGCCGGGCGGAGCTGGAGTTAAAATTCATCGAAAAGAATAACATCGAGGTGCTTTTTTATACCGATCCGCGGTATCCCAAGCGCTTAAAAAACTGCCACGATTCGCCATTGCTGTTATTCTCCCGTGGGAACGCCAACTTCAATATGCAGCGCATTATCAGCATAGTAGGCACCCGCAACGCTACAGACTATGGCCGTCAGCTATGTAAACAACTGGTAGAAGAACTGCAGGAATACAATATATTAATAGCAAGCGGGCTGGCCCTGGGTATAGACGTGGCTGCGCACAAAGAATGTTTGCGTATGGGCGTTCCAACAGTTGGCGTATTAGGGCATGGATACGACCGGATGTACCCTTCGCAAAACCGGGGTACAGCAGAAAAAATGTTGGAAAACGGGGGCTTACTGACCGAATACTCATCGGGCACCAATCCCGACCGGGAGAACTTTCCGCAGCGGAATCGTATTGTGGCGGGTATGGCCGATGCTACGGTAGTGGTTGAAGCCGGGCTAAAAGGCGGGGCACTCATCACTGCCGAAATAGCCAATAGTTACAACCGCGATGTTTTTGCCTTTCCCGGCAGGCTGGGCGACGAGTATTCTGAAGGGTGTAACTTCCTCATCCGCAATAATAAGGCGCAATTGCTTACCTGCGTAGCCGACCTTGCCTACAGCCTCGGCTGGGAAAAGAACACTGAATTGAAAAACACGCCCGAACAATTGATATTACCTATCGACCTATCCGCGGGCGAACGCGCTATTTATGACATTATTCGCGAGAACAGATCGCCGTTGGCTATAGATGACCTGAGCATCAAAACCAATATGCCTGTTAGTCAGCTGGCGATGGCGCTGCTGGATATGGAGCTGCAGGGTTTCATCCGTTCGTTGCCGGGTAAAACCTATTGCATCAACTAAATTTTAGGGTTATCGTAGTAAGTGAGTTTACCCGAATCTTCATAAATTTCCTCCCAGGTATCCAAATTAAACTCAATAAGGGCTACTGTACCAGGCGGCACTTCTTTTATAGCACCGCTTAAAGTGTAAAGTATTTGTTCTACAGCTGGGTTATGGCCAACAAGAGCGATAAAATCCTGATCGGCCGGTAGCTCATTAATGACGCGCATCAGAGTGGGTTCGCCCGCATCATAAATAGCTTTGATGATGGTTGATGGTGGCAATTTTAACGTGTCGGTAAAAATATTAGCCGTAGTATGGGTGCGTAAGGCCGGGCTGGTAACGAATGATTGCGGTATAATGCCTTGCTCCAACAGGTGCTGTGCCATTGCTTCGGCACCTGTTATGCCTTTTTCGGTAAGCGGGCGTTCAAAATCGGTGTAGCCGCTTTCGTGGGTGGCTTTGGCGTGGCGTATCAGCAGCAGTTTCTTCATCGGTTTAAAAGTATAAAAAAAGAGGAGCAAAAATTGCTCCTCTTTTTCATCTGTCCGAATAAATTCTTTTTAGAAAGTAAAACCGACAGAAACGCCGAACACTTTATTTTTTACGGAACCTTCGCCATCAATATTATTAGCGATGTTTGATAAACCAAGATCGTAGCTGATGCCAACTAAAAAGCCGCCCTTAAGCTGCAAACCGGCAATACCTTGTAAACCAAATTCGGTTCTTTTGATATCGTCCTCTCCGTCTCCAAAGGTTATATCTTCTTCAATACTTGTGCCGCCACTCGTTGCTTTACTTTTGCCAGATATGCCATAAGCTACAAATGGGCCGGCACCAACGTAAATATTACCTACAACAATAGGGGCATGGTAAACAAAGTTTACAGGTACCTGTAAATAAAATAATTTGATTTTATCGGTTTCATTTGCTATTTGGTTATCAAACTGAAAACCTTTACCGGTATAAAATAAGCCTGGTTGTATGGATATTGCACCGGCTTTCAGGTCGGCAAATGCACCTACGGAAAAAGTTGTTAAGTTGTCAAACGATGCAGAAACGCTGCCACTTGATGCAGATACGTTTGCAAAGTTTACGCCGCCTTTGATGCCAAATTTAGGGATCTGTGCAAATGCACCCATTGATGCTGCAACAAATACGATGGAGAGTAATAATTTTTTCATGTGTATAAGGGTTAAATTTTGTCTAAAAGTAAATAATAAAAAATAAATTTAGTGTAGATATTTAATTTACCAGGGAAATCGTATTTAGAATTTTTACCGGCTTGTTTAATAGTTGGTCGTGCCAAATTACAATGTTCGGGCTTGTTCGGGCTGTTCGCGCCCCATGTCGAACGCGAACAAGAAAAAAACTACCGGCTGTTTACAAAGGAAGTAATTGGGGCTTCGGGCATATCATTCATGCACTTAAAATGGCCCAGCGGGCATTTTTCCAGCCCAAATTTAGAGCAGGGGCGGCAGCTGAGATCAATACCAGCTACTAAAACGTCCTTTACCATGTAGGGTTGTACGCCCAGCAGATCGGGCACGGTGCCACCCCAAACAGATACGATGGGCCGGTTAAATGCCTCGGCAATATGGGTAAGCCCAGTATCAAAACCTATAACGCTCTGCGCTTTAGATACCAAAAAAACCGACTCATCCAGCGAGGTTATACCGCAGGCATTGTAAGCCTTCTCGCCCAATGCGGTAGCAATTTCGTCGGCATTTGCCTTAACGTCTTTGCCGCCTAAAAGTACTACAGGCAACTTCAGGTCTTTGCAAATATTGATGATCTTATAGTTTGGCAACCGCTTGGTAAAATGGGTAGCACCTATAATAAAAGCCACAAACCCGGCTTGAAGTGAAGAGGGCAGCAGATTATCTAACTGATATTGCCCTACGTAATAATCTATCGGTTTACCATCGTTGGTAACACCTAAAAACGCAACGGTTTTTAAGTACCGGTCTACCAGATGGGTATTGGGAACTAATTTTAGGTTAAACTTTAAGCTGAGCCATTTGCGAATGGTGTATTTTTTATAGGTGGATGATCTGATGCCTGTGCGTAGTTTAATGATAGCCGTGCGCAGGTTATTATGCAGATCTATAATGCAATCGTACTTTTCCTGCTTAATATCTGCAATGGTTTCTGCCAGCGTTGGTTTCAGCAGCAGCAGCTTATCCAGGTAGGGATTGTTGTTGTAGATGTATTGAAACGCGGGTTTGGTAAGGAAATGAACCTCGGCATTAGGTACCTGCTTTTTTAAGCAGCGTACAACAGGTGTGGTGTAAATTACATCACCCATAGAGCTAAAGCGGATAACCAGTATTTTCATCTCGATAAATTACCCGGTTACGCTATTTGCCCGTATTTTGTTGATGATGGAGGTTGACGAGTAGCCTTCCACCAGGCTGATGGTTTTCACTTCGCCGCCGTTGGCCAGCACTTCTTTGGCGCCGGCAATGTTTTCGATGG
This sequence comes from Mucilaginibacter pankratovii, assembly GCF_014773265.1. Classification (GTDB taxonomy): domain Bacteria; phylum Bacteroidota; class Bacteroidia; order Sphingobacteriales; family Sphingobacteriaceae; genus Mucilaginibacter; species Mucilaginibacter pankratovii. The sequence continues at coordinate 26,116 of NZ_JACWMY010000012.1, forward strand.
TGTAATCGGCACCTTTTACAAGGATATCGGGCATTAAGGTAACGATAAGGTCGCGCGGGGTATCTTCTTCGAAAAGTACAATACCATCTACAAAAAACAAGGCGGCCAGCAGGGCGGCGCGGTTGCTTTGGTCGTTCACCGGCCGGCTTTCGCCTTTAAGCCTTTTAACGGATGCATCGGCATTTAAGCCGATCACCAGTTTATCGCCCAGTTCGGCAGCCTTGGCCATATAAGTAATATGCCCCAAATGCAGCAGATCGAACACCCCGTTGGTGAACACTATTTTTTTACCCTCTGCTTTCCAGGCCTGTATGCGGGCAGCAAGGGTGGGGGTATCGGTTATTTTATCTAAAAGTGTTTGTTCGAGGTTGTGACGCATGATGACTGCCTTTTATAAATTCCCTCCCGCGGGAGGGGTGTGATGGAATTGTGTGGGGGCAGGGAGAGGTTTCGCCATTATGCAAAACGAGTTGGTTTGGGGGCTAAACCCCTCCCTGCCTTTACGCGCCAGCAGCCGCACCCCTCCCGAGGGAGGGAATGGGACTGTCGAATGCGTCCGTCAATTTAACTATGCTTTTGGCTTTTTCGCTTCAAAAATCTTTTTTATCTCGTCCAAAGATAAGGCATTCAGGCACATTTCTTTGGTTAGGCCGCCTTTGCGGGCAACATTTACGCCATATTCCATATCCAGGAAACCGCTGTTGCGGTGCGCATCCGGGTTTATAGAGAGCATAATACCTTTTTCCAAAGCGTATTGGTGCCAGCGCCAGTCAAGGTCTAAACGTACCGGGTTGGCATTTATTTCGATGATCACCTTATTTGCGGCGCAGGCATCTATCACTTTTTTATAGTCGATATCATAACCTTTACGGCTCAGTAGCAGCCTGCCGGTAGGGTGCCCTAATATGGTAGTATACGGGTTTTCTATAGCTTTTATCAGCCTCGCGGTAGCCTTATCTTCCACCATTTTCAGGTTGGAGTGTACAGATGCTACGATGAAATCGAAGCGCTGCAATATCTCGTCCGGGTAATCCAGAGAGCCATCGTTCAGGATATCCGATTCGATGCCTTTAAAGATGTGGAAGCCGTTCAGCTTTTTATTAAGATGGTCAATTTCCTCCTGCTGCTGCAAAACCCGCTCGATGCTAAGGCCTTTGGCGTAGAAGGCGCTCTTGCTATGATCGCACATGCCGAGGTATTGCAGTTTCAAGTCATCGCGACAATAAAGAGCCATTTCTTCCACCGTGTTAACGCCATCGCTCCAGGTGCTGTGGTTATGCAGGGTGCCTTTCAGGTCGTGATAGGTGATGAGGGTGGGCAGTGTATTGTTAGCCGCGCGTTCTATAAAGGTATCGCCTTCGCGCAGTTCCGGCTGTATCCAGGTGAGGCCTGCTTTTGTATAAATAAATTCTTCCGTCGACGGCTCTTCCAGTTCCACGTTTATCAAACTCAACACAGCTTCAACATGTTCATCCGTACCTGTATTGATAAATAACTCTTTATAATAATCAGCCTTGTCTACACATACAATATCCACAAGGAGTCCGTTTTTCAACTCGCCGCCGATGTGGTTACCGTTTAAACTTACATTACAAAGTATCTGCGAATTGGCCAACGCATTAAACGCAACTTCTTGGTTCAGACTACCAATCACAATTACCAGTTCGGTAATCACTTCATTTAGGCGGCGAAACTCGCCTGCAAAATGTTTTAAAGCTTCCGGGAAAACTCCCTTTATCTCATCCATCAACAGTTTGGCTTCTTCCTCCACCTGCGCATAAAGGAATTTACCATTGCCCGCCATGCGGAATTCTATGAGACGGCGGATCTCGTCCTGCGTTTTCAGGCCGAACCCTTTGGCTTCAATCAGGCGGTTCTCATTGCAGGCATAGTATAACTCGCCTACATTTTCGATGCCCAGTTCTTTCCAGATGGTAGCCACCTTTTTTGCGCCGATGCCTTTAATGCCCATCATCTCCACAATACCTTCGGGGGTTTTATCCAGCATGTCCTGCAGTTCAGCCATGGTGCCGGTTTCCAGCAGTTCTGCTATTTTGGATGCGAGGCTTTTGCCGATGCCGTCTATTTTCTCCAGTTCGACAACGGTTTTGCCGGCAATGGGGTAGGGCAGCTTATCCACCTTAAAGGCGGCGTTGGCTATCGATTTTATTTTGAAGGGGTTAACCTCGTGCAATTCCATCAATTGCGAGAGCAGGCGAAGCGTACGGGCTATGGGCTTGTTTTCCATAAATTGGTTTGCGGTAAAAATACAAAAGGTGGGGGTAAAAATGCCTTTTATTTATAATTGAACAATGAGGTTTAGGAAGTGTTTTTGCTATTGAGCAGACTATTCTTTATCGAATTTTTTCGATTTAGTTTCGTATTTCAAATTATATAATGGCAACTCCTTAAGTGTTAAAAGAGATGCATCCGAATAAATTGTATTAACTTTCAGTTCAAAATATTCTGCAATAGCTGGATTGTCTTGCTTAAAATCTTGAAAAGGAACTCTCGTTGGTTTAAATTTTTCATTAAACTCCGAAATGTTCAAAGCAATAATATTATGACAAATAATTTTATTGTCTTGTAGAACATTATGTACCAAGATGCCGAGCATTATTTCGGGCTTCGCGGTCCTACTACTCATGTAAAATCGCATATGTAAATCTTTCGCTCCATCACCGGCAGTTAGGTCTAAAAGTAGGAAAGAATAATTTGTATTAAATCGTCCTGTACCTATAAAATTATCGTGAGCTTTTGAATCAATTATGTATTCAATTTTCTTTAATGTTAATATTTTCAAGTATCTAATACCGACGCGATCTCCAATATGAACAAATACTTTCCAAATATTCCCCTTGGGTGTCTCAAAAAATGTAGGAATTGATGCCTTAGTGCTTGAATTAAACGATATTTTATCATCCTTAATTCCATCCGAAAATGTGCATACGGTTTTTCCAATCGTTGTGTTAATATTAAATATTTCAATAATCAACCTAAAGTAAATCCCATTCGTGGTTCCTTTATCACTATCCCCTTTTTTTAAGATAGAAATAGTCGATGGGGACATGCTTCTATTGCTGTTTTCATTAAAAAAAGCAGACATAGCATTTTGTTTATACCCAAGTTTGGTGCGAATATACTCTATTAATGAAGGGAGGGAATTAGCAATGATTTGATCTGTAAGCAAATTGCTCTGTAATGTCATGCAATAAATTTACAGAATTTAATAAATTATTTTAATATTTAATAAATTTTATAAATGATTGATATATACGTTGTTGTGTTTGTTTTGTCAAAATTGATTTGTATTCTTGTGATGTTTATTAATCACTTAATTTTTATCAAAATGAGCAAAAACATTAAATTATCCGAGGAATCATGGCATGAGTGTTCACCGATAGGTACACTTGCAGGTATCTTTACTTTCAGTAACTCTATTTCAAATGAGGTAGATTCCTGGACTGGCGGCGGCGAAAGAACGACCTATGTTCTTGAAGTTGATGGTCGAAGGGAAGAATTTTCATCTGAATCCGCTCGAGATCAAGCGGCAAAGAAGAGTATTTAATTCGGAAGTAATGTTAAAAATGGGCATGGCTTAGTTAAGCTATGCCCATTTTTTTAGTGAACCCATGTGTGCCCCTAAAAAAAGCCACCCTCTCAGGCAGCTTTTCAATCAAAATATTTAAACACAAAGTTATTTTATAACCACTTCGTAAGGCATACGTGCCTGCGGGGTGCGCATCATTTGGGTTACGCCTTTTATCTGTTCGTAGTATTTGTAGTTTTCGCCAAGCTCGGCTTTTACAAAATGGGCCTTCACTTGTGCAGAGAAACCTTGTCCTATTTTGCTCAGTACGCTTTTCTGCTCAGGATAGTTAACTAACTGGTAATCTTTCAGGTTGGCTTTTTTGGCGGCAGATGCTACAGCATCGCTGATGTTGCCCAGTTTATCAACCAGGCCATTTTTTAAAGCTTGTTCGCCTGTCCACACACGGCCCTGGCCTATGGAGTTGATGTATGCCTGCGATTTTTTTCGGCCCTCGGCAACGGCTTTTGTAAAAGTATCGTAACCGCGGTTCACGCTTTTTTGCAATATGGCGCGTTCTTCGGGTGTTAAAGGGCGACTAACATCCCCCAGATCGGCATACTTACCGGTTTTTACACCATCGAAAGTGATCCCCAGTTTATCATTAAAAAATTTCTGCATGTTGGGCAGCACGGCAAAGATGCCGATAGAGCCGGTAATGGTATTTGGCTCGGCGTAGATAGAATCCGCAGCGCAGGCGATATAATAACCACCCGATGCAGCCACATCACCCATCGAAACGATGATAGGTTTCACCTTTTTGGTGAGCATTACCTCGCGCCAGATCACATCAGATGCCAGCGAACTGCCGCCCGGTGAATTCACCCTTAAAACTATGGCCTTTACTTTATCGTCGGTACGTGCTTTGCGGATAGCTTTGGAGATCTTCTCAGAACCAATGCTGTTATCATCGCCGTCGCCGCCGTTAATTTCGCCCGATGCGTATATTACCGCTATGCGGTTTTTTGAGGAGGTTTTTTTCTCGTCGTCTTTATCATCCTCTTCCTTCGCTTCGCTTTTTACGTAGTCGCCAAGCTCAACGCTGTGCAGATTGTCTTTTTCGGCAATATCGGTGCGTTTTTTAAGGTCGCTTAGTATCTCGTCTTTGTATTTCAAACCGTCAACCAGTTTGTATTTCAGCGCGTCTTCCGGCTCCTGTATGGTGCCGTTATTGGCATAGTTGAACAGCGAATCTTTATTGATATGGCGGCTGGCGCTTATCCCGGTAAGGAAATGGTTATACATTGAGCCTAAGTAGGAGGTAACCTGCTCGCGGTTGGCATCGCTCATTTTTGTTAAAAAGAACGGCTCAACAGCACTTTTGTAGGTACCTACTTTGATGATCTGCGCTTCGATGCCCAGTTTATCCATGGCACCTTTCAGGAAGGTAACTTCCGAACTGAAGCCCTTAAATTCGATGATACCCTTAGGGTTCATGTAAACTTTATCGGCAACGGAGGCCAGGTAGTAAAAGCCCTGGGTATAAATTTCGGAGTATGCTACCACAAACTTGCCCGATTTTTTAAAATCTATAAGTGCGTTGCGGATCTCTTCGGTCGTGGCCTGGCCCTGCATCATGTAGCTTTCGTCCAGGAAAATGCCTTTAATATTATCGTCGTTCTTACCTTTTTTAATGCTGGCTAAAATATCGTTCAGTCCTAACGTTTTTTCGCCGTCGAACCCTAAGAAACCAAGCCCGGCCAGCGGATTATTTGGCGTGCGCTCGCTTACAGGATAGTCTATTTTAATGTGCAGAATAGAATTTGAATCAACATCGGCTGTTTTATCAGATCCGGCGGTAGCAATTATCCCGCCTATTATAATAGCAAACAAAACAAATAGAACGAAGGCTGAGAGAATAACACCTACAAACGAGGCTAATACAAATTTGAAGAATTGTTTCATTAACTGTTATAAATCATTTATATATGCAAACTTACTAAATAGGGCCTGTTTCTTGTTATTAAGAGCCTGATATATACTATTTGTTACAACATGATTACTGTTTTTTTACTATTGGGGACTAACCTTGGCAACCGGGAATTATTCTTGAGTGAGGCAATTACGCATATCGAACGGCTTGTTGCGCCGGTAACCAAAACCTCAGCCGTTTACGAAACACAATCGTGGGGTAAAACCGACCAGCCCGATTACCTTAACCAGGTTATTACACTGCAAACCAGCCTTACCGCGCGGGATGTGTTAAACAAAATATTGGATATTGAACTACTAATGGGCCGCAAGCGCGAGGAAAAATGGGGTTCGCGTATTATTGATATCGATATTTTATTTTATGGTGATGCGGTTATAAACGAGCCTGGACTGATAGTGCCGCATCCGGAGCTGCATAACCGCCGCTTTACCTTGGAACCTCTTGCAGAAATTGCGCCTGAACTTTTGCACCCCGCGCTAAATAAAAACATTTTAGCACTCAAAAGTGAGCTAAAAGATAGCTTGATTGTAAAAAAAGTATACTTTTGAAATATAAACCTGTACGATGGCCGATAACATACCAGCACAAGATCTTGATCTTGCTTTTTTATACGAAATAGCCGATGGCAGCGACGATTTTATTGTTGAATCTATCGCGATGTTTTTAGATCAAACCCCGCAGTTGCTGGCCAGCATTACCGAAGCCATTAACGCGCAGGATTGGGTTGTTGCCGCGCAGGCTTCGCACAAATTGAAACCTAATTTGGGTTTTTTTGGGATGCCATGGTGCCAGGCTACCATACAGGAGGTGGAGATAGCCTGTAAGACCGGCGCTGCCAACCCGCCCGAGATCATCGCTACGTTTAACCAGGTAAAAACCATGGTGAACAAAAACCTGATAGAGCTGAATAAAATTAAAATAGAGAAAGAAGCGAATTTGTAAGAAACAAGAATCAAGAAAAAACTTGAGAAATAGAAGAGGCGACCATTTATATGATCGCCTCTTTATATTTACAACAAACTATCCGCAAATAACCTGTCGTCTATCTTGATTGTTAAATCTAATAGTCTTGTTTCTTTCCTAAACTTCTTCCAACTTAAAGCTATAGCTTTCCATAATCAGGTTAGCCAGGAGGTTTTTGCAGGCCTCATCAACTTTGGCGTTGGCTGTTTCGGAGCTATCAGCCTCAATTTCGAGGGAAATGTGCTTGCCTATGCGCACGTTCTGAATTTCGGATAAACCTAAATTCTTCATGCTGCCGGTTACGGCTTTACCTTGCGGATCAAGAATTTCTTTTTTCGGCATTACATCAATTTCGGCCAGGAACTTTTTCATCTGTGTGATTGTGTGTTAGGAGGATACTACCTTAAGCTGATTTTCTGTGCGAACCGCTCATGATGGTATCGTCGGCAAATTTTAGTTGAATTAACGATAGGGTGATATACATTACAATAACCACCGGAACTGCCGCAAATTTAAAAAATAGTATGAGTATTGCCGAAAACAGCAGCAATAAATAACGGTAAAAGTTTTTGTTGAAATCGCGGTTCTTGAATTTTAGCGACATCAGCGGTATTTCGGCCACCAGCAGGATACACATCACTATAATAAAACTCATTAAGCCATAAGGGTTCAAAATATAACGGTCTAAACCATCATATTGCTCTAATATCAAAGGGAACGATGCGATAAGGATGGCGTTTGCCGGGGTAGGTAGACCTATAAAGCTTTCAGCCTGGCGGGTATCTGTGTTAAACTTTGCCAGCCTAAGGGCAGAGAATACGGGTATCAGGAAGGCGATGAAATTAAGCCAGATGCTTATGCCGGTTTGTGGAGCCTGTAAAAGCAGCTCGTACATAATAGCCGAAGGCAAAAAGCCGAAGCTCACCATATCTGCCAACGAATCAAGGTCTTTACCGATACAGGAAGTTGAATTTAACACCCTGGAGGCAAAGCCGTCGAAAAAGTCGAAAATGGCTGCCAAAAAAATGGCATAGGATGCAATTACCAGGTTATCCTGGAACGCAAAAACGATACCCACACAGCCGCTAAACAAGTTTGCGCACGTTATGGCATTGGGAAGATGTTTTTTTACTCGCCTCTTCATATCGGTTATGAAGGTATCAATAATTTTATAAAAAACATGGAGTTATAAATTAACCTTACGCTAAATTATAACTCCATATATATAAATATATTATGAATTCATCGAAATCAGGAACTCTTCGTTAGTTTTTGTACCCCTTATCTGGGCCTGTAAAAACTCCATGCTCTCCTGTGAATTCATATCGGCGAGGTGGTTACGCAGTATCCAGATGCGTTGCAACGTGTCGCGGTCAAGCAACAGGTCATCACGGCGGGTGCTCGATGCAGTGATATCGATAGCCGGGAAGATACGTTTGTTTGATAATTTACGATCCAGCTGCAGCTCCATGTTACCGGTACCTTTAAATTCTTCAAAGATAACCTCATCCATTTTAGAGCCGGTTTCGGTAAGTGCCGTTGCAATGATGGTTAACGAACCGCCATCCTCAATGTTACGGGCCGCGCCAAAAAAGCGTTTTGGCTTGTGTAATGCGTTAGCGTCCACACCACCCGATAATATTTTACCGGATGCCGGGGCAACTGTGTTATAAGCACGTGCCAAACGAGTGATAGAATCCAGCAGGATAACTACATCGTGCCCGCACTCTACCATACGTTTTGCTTTCTCTAATACAATATTGGCAATTTTTACGTGGCGCTCTGCAGGCTCATCAAAGGTTGATGATACCACTTCGGCGCGTACGCTGCGGGCCATATCGGTAACCTCCTCAGGGCGTTCGTCTATCAGTAAGATGATCAGGTAAACTTCCGGGTGATTTTTGGCTATCGCGTTAGCAACATCCTTCAGCAACATGGTTTTACCCGTTTTTGGCTGCGCTACGATCAATCCGCGCTGGCCCTTACCAATAGGAGAGAACAGGTCCATAATACGGGTAGAATAGTTACCGGCATCAGTGAACAAGCTCAGTTTTTCGGATGGGAAAAGCGGGGTTAAGTGGTCGAAAGGTACACGGTCGCGCACTTCGGCAGGTATACGGCCGTTAATGGCCTCAACGCGCACCAGCGGGAAATATTTTTCGCCTTCTTTTGGAGGGCGGATACTGCCGCGCACGGTATCGCCGGTTTTTAGGCCAAACAGTTTTATCTGCGACTGCGATACATATATATCATCCGGAGATGTTAGATAGTTATAATCTGATGAACGCAGGAAACCATAGCCGTCGGGCATAATTTCCAGCACGCCTTCATTTACAATTACGTTGTCAAAATCAAGGTTAATGGCAGGCTCCTGGTTTTTCTGGGCCGGGCCATTGCCGGTATTGTTTACACGGCGCTCAAATTTTTGAGGGCGGTTATCAGCGGCAGGTAGCTGCTCGGCACGTATGGCTTGCTCCTCTTCAGTTTCGGTACTTGTGGCCGAAACTGCAGGGGTATTATTGCCGCGGTTGTTGTTCTCCGCCTCGTCTTCTTCCTGCTCAAATAAGTTGGTATCGTTTAAAGGTACTTCTACCCTTGGCTCGTTCTTAGCTTTTATTACGCGGGTTCTTTTGCGTGTTTTTTCGCCGGTTTCGGCTTCTGGCGCTGCAGTTTCTGCGGGAGCAGTTTTTGGAGCGTAATTATTTTCGACGGTGCTCTGCTGGTTGCGGGCGGCTTCTATAAGTTGCTGTTGTTCAACTATTGCAACTATCAGTTGGGCTTTTCGTAGCTCATCTGCTGTGGCAATACCTAAACTTTTAGCAATGTCGCGCAACTCAGAAACGAGTTTGTCGTTCAATTCGATTGTATCAGACATGATATGAATTATAGTTCAAAAGGATTTTTTAGTTGAAAGATTGTTTTGCAACCCTGTACATGCAATATTTAAGCCAGGTAAGTATCAGAAATAACGACGTGGTGATAAAAATTGTTTCTTGTGTGCAAGAAGATGCAGGGGATAACAGTGCAATTTTAATGAAATATTCTTAAAATGCAAATTTAATAAAAAAATAACATCATTCGCATATTTTTTTAGACTTTTGGCATTTAATAAAACAACCCTCCATGATATCCCGCCAGCAGCTTATACAACAGATAAAACAAAAGAAAACATTTTTATGTGTGGGATTAGATACGGATGTAGATAAAATTCCCGATTTTTTAAAAGAATACCCCGATCCGGCCTTTGAATTTAATAAGCGCATTATTGACGCCACTAAGGATCTGTGTATCGCTTACAAGCCAAACGCCGCTTTTTATGAGAGCCGTGGGATGAAAGGCCTGCAAAGCCTGATATCCACTTACGAATACCTGCCAAAAGATTGTTTATCTATTATAGATGCAAAACGAGGCGATATCGGCAACACATCTGATAACTATGCCAAAGCATTTTTTAACGAGGATGTTACCGGGATGGGCTTTGATGCCATTACCGTGACGCCTTATATGGGTAATGACAGTGTTACACCTTATTTAAAATACGATGGCAAATGGGTGATCATCCTGGCGCTTACCTCATCGGTAGGGAGCAAAGACTTCCAATACCTCAATACCGGCGAAGGTTACCTGTACGAAACGGTGATACAAAAGGCCAATACCTGGGCCGGCGCCGATAGACTGATGTTTGTAGTGGGTGCTACCAAAAGCACCGAGTTTACTAACATCCGTAAATACGCCCCCGATAACTTTTTACTGGTACCCGGTGTTGGTGCCCAGGGCGGCAGCCTGGAAGATGTTTGCAAATACGGCATGACAGCCGATTGCGGGCTCATTGTAAATGCATCTCGCTCTATCATCTACGCAAGCAACGGTGAGGATTTTGCCGAAGCGGCAAGGGCCGAAGCTTTGAGTTTGCAGCAGCAGATGCAGGTAGAGTTGGAGAAGGCGGGAGTGATATAAGGTCTCAAACCATCAAATAATGAAGCGATATCTCCATGCATCCGTAATTGTTTCCTTATTCATTTCGGCATGCTCTCCCAAACCTAAGGCCGACAATTTTACCCGGCAATTCCTCGAAAAATACCGGTTGGGTATTGTTAAGCATTTTCAAGCCTTCAAGATAGCGAACAACAGCAAAGGCCCATCTGATTTAGTAGGTATATATAAATCGTTTTGCCATATTAAAGAACTGGATCCGGCGATTGATTATAAAATTGCAGATAGCCGGTATATCACAGCGAAGGCCACTCATAAAGATGAGTATTATTACGATATGTATTATGAGTTATTGCACTTTAAAGAACCATCAAAAGTTAATAGTGTAATAAAGGAAATCAAAGAAAAAAATTGTGTAGATCCTTTTAATTTGAAAATTAACAGAATATACCGGATAGGAGAAAATACCATCATTACCGTAAATTATCTCGACCCCGGCTTAATAGATGGCTTTGAAAAGTTTCTCCTTTCCGAAGTTAATGAGGATACTAAAGTTGAAATAACAGATGCACAATAGACTAAAGCCAGTTACTTTATTTAGTTACTGCCTTTACGAAAACGTATTTAATTCAAAATTTCATAGCCATTAGCATTTTCTATTGGTATTTCCTTAAATTACCTCCCAATCTAATGCTTTGATATGAAAAAATACCTTACGCTGCTTTTCGCCGCATCGCTGGCATCTTCCGCATTCGCGCAAACCGATAAAAAACCATTTAAACCTACAGATTTTTATAAGATCCCTTCCGTAAGCGATCCGCAGGTTTCGCCGGATGGCAAATGGGTGGCTTACGGCGTTTCTACCGTAGATACGGCCAAGGATAAACGGGTATCGCACCTGTGGATGCAAAGCTGGGACGGTAAAACTTCTATCCAGCTTACACATGGTGCCGAGCCTGCCTCACGAGCCCGTTGGAGCCCGGATGGGGCTTACCTGGCGTTTTTATCCTCGCGCGAATCGAAGAACGGATCGCAGCTGTGGCTGATGGACCGCCGCGGCGGTGAGGCTAAAAAGGTGACCGATATAAAAGGCGACCTGGGTGATTACGAATGGAGCCCGGACGGCAGCAAAGTAGTTATAGTTATTGGCGACCCCGACAACAAAGGCAAGGAAGCGCCTAAAACACCAAAGCCAATAGTAGTAGACCGCTATCACTTTAAGCAGGATTACCAGGGCTACCTGGATGATGCCCGTAACCACCTGTATGTTTTTGATATCAACACCAAAAAACTGGATACCATTACCAAAGGTAAGTTTGATGAACGCTCGCCGACCTGGAGCCCGGATGGCAAAAGCATTGTGTTTGTAAGCAACCATGATGAAGACCCGGACAGAAGCGAGAATACCGATATTTTTGTGGTGGAAGCCAAAGCAAGCGGAGCCATTAAGCAATTAACCACCTGGAAGGGGCACGATATCAGCCCCAAATTTAGCCCGGATGGTAAAACTATTGCCTACCTGCGCCAGGACAGCGAAGGGTACAACATGTACGACCAGAACATACTGTGTATAATGAATGCGGACGGCAGCGGTAACCAGTTGCTTACCAAACAGCTCGACCGCCCGGCAGACAGCCCGGAATGGAGTAAAGACGGCAAAAGCGTTGCCTTTTTGGTAGATGACGATCGCGAGCGTTATGCGGCAACCTACACACTGGCGAGCAAGAAAATAAGCATTATACCCTCTACCCGGGGTAAAATAAGCGTGGGCGATATTGCAGCGCATAGCGCCGGAAACTGGGTGACAACCGTAAGCGACCCCTATATGCCCCTGGAGATCTACGCGCTGGAAACCGGTAAGCTGCGCCGCCTTACCTTTCAGCAGCAGGAATGGCTGAGCAAGGTGCAGCTGGCGCAGGTTACGGGCTTTCAATCTACCAGTAAGGATGGTACAAAAGTATCGGGCGTGCTGTACCGCCCCGATAGTACCAGCACCAAAAAGATGCCTTTCATTTTGTTTGTGCACGGTGGACCGGTAGGGCAGGACGATTACAGCTTTGATGGCACCTGCCAGGTATTAGCCAGCGCCGGTTATGCGGTGGCGGCAGTAAATTACCGGGGCAGCTCGGGCCGGGGTATTGATTACACCAAAGCGATAGCAGCCGATTGGGGCAACAAAGAAGTAATTGACCTGCACGGCGCAGTAGATGAATTAGTAAAACGCGGCATTGCCGACCCTGATAAACTGGGCGTAGGCGGCTGGAGCTATGGCGGTATCACTACCGATTTCCTGATAGCCAGCGATACCCGTTTTAAAGCAGCCGCAAGCGGCGCGGGCAGCGCGTTGCAAATAGCCAATTACGGTATCGACCAGTACATACTGCAGTATGATAACGAACTGGGTCAGCCCTGGAAAAATATCGAGGTGTATAACAAAATCTCGTACCCGTTTTTACATGCCGACAGGATAAAAACCCCGGTGCTGTTTATGTCGGGCCTGAAGGATTTTAACGTGCCTACCGCCGGCAGCGAGCAAATGTACCAGGCGCTAAAATCACTCGGTGTACCTGCCGAACTGATCTTGTATCCAAATCAAAATCACGGTATCAGCATCCCCAGCTACCAGGTAGATAGGGTGGAACGGTATATTAAATGGTATGATAAGTACTTGAAATAGATCTCTCTTTAATTAATATGAGGGTTTACAAAAGTTTACACTTTTAAAAATTAAAATTTGTAATACATTGATAATAAATTAGTTAAATAAAATAGAGGGTTTACACTTTTTTGTGCTATTTTAACTGGCGATTAACCTGTTTTATAAATCTTCGGCTTTTCTGTAAACAATAAAAAATAAAATCAACTTTCAATATGTTTTGAAAGTTCAGTATTGTTTTTATATTTGTCGCATCAAATAACTAACGCGATGGATAAAGTATTAGCACATCAATTACTGCAATTGGCGGGTTTGGCGCAAATAGTGCTGGCCATTGTCAGCGTAGCCATACCAAAAGTATTGGGTTGGCAACCTGAGCTGGCGAAGTTAAAAACCGTTGTCAAACAAATGGTTTGGGTTCACGGGGCTTACATTTTAGTAATAAACCTCTGCCTCGGCCTGGTTTCGTTTTTTGCGACAGAGGACCTGCTTAACGGCTCCCGACTGGCGGCACTGCTCACCGGCTTTATCGCGGTTTACTGGATATCAAGAGTGCTTACCCAATTCTTTTATTTCGACAGGAGCGCTTTCCCTAAAGGAGGATTTAACTTATTGGCCGAGGTGGTTTTGACCACACTGTTTATAGTGCTTAGCCTAACTTATAGCTGGGTGTTTTACTTAAATTTTTAAATGGGATGGATACGCAGTTAATAGTTCATCTCCTGTATTTCGCGCTTATCAATCTGGCTATAGTATCGGTGGGTTATAACTTCCTGGAAAAACAATTGCTCCTTGCAGGCTGGGCAATGCTGGTGGTAAGCATTGCAGGCGTGTATATCATTTTTATAAATGAGCATCCCATCCTTAAAATGCTGGCTATTATTGCAACTACGTTTAGTGGTATGAAGGTGATAGCGGTGACAGAAGGCTATAAAAACAGACCGCTTACACTTAGCTTTAAGCAATGGCTCACTTATGCCATTGGCTGGGTTGGCATGCGTGCACAGCCTTTTGAAACACTTGGTCAACCAGCCCTGCCGAACGCCTGGCCTATGGTGCGCTTTGGCATCAGCCGGATAATTGCCGGGGCATTATTGATCTTGCTTGCCCATTGGTTGGTTGCTTTGCAATTGAATGGCTCTTTAACCTATTATTTGGTAACACCAATACTCCTGGTGGCTTTGAGTTTGATCCTGCACTTCGGCTTGCTCAGTATCAGCGCGGGGATGTGGCGGTTCTCGGGTGTAAACACCTATTACCTGTTTAGGCAACCTGCAAAAGCTTTGAGCCTTACCGAACTTTGGAGCAAGCGCTGGAACATCGCTTTCAGCGAAATGACCTCCGTAGCCATATTCCGCCCGCTGAAAAGCAAGACCGGCGTCGCCGTGGCGTTAATGGTATCATTTATTTTTTCGGGTCTGCTGCACGAACTGGCGCTCAGCCTGCCCGTTAACAGTGGCTATGGTCTGCCCACGCTATACTTTGTGATACAAGGACTATTGGTGTTGGTAGAAAAGTTAATGGCCAGCCGTGGAATATTATTTCTCAAAAACAAAGTTATAGCCCGGCTTTGGGTTTTCTTTTGGCTGATAGTGCCGATGCCTTTGTTGTTTCACGGGCAGTTTATCAGGCAGATCGTATGGCCGATGGTGGGGCTGCACTTTTGATAGAGATTGGAGGTTGGTTAATCAGAGATGAGTTATTTATCTCCTGGTTTCTGCCTATGAATTTCCCAACTAACCTCCAATCTCTAATAACTAATCTCCAATCTACGGTTGAAGTTTCCCCTCTATCGAATCATCAAGCGTTTTGCCAAGCGCCGCACCTACCAGTTGTTTTACAAACGCAACGGCATTGCCGTGTTTGTTGTCCCAATAGTAGCCTTGGGTAGGGCTTACTTTGATAACGGAAATGCGCGGGTCGTCAACACCCCCGGTAAACCATGTTTTTAGAATGGGTTCCCACAATTCTTTAATTTTTTCCTTGTCTTGGCTTACCTCGGCTATCCCATAGATGTTCAGAAAATTGGAATATTTAGATCCCTGAAACAGGAGCTGCACCATCGGATCGGCTAATATTTCCGCGTTTTTGTGGCTGTCGTTAGCGCTCAAAAACCACAGGTCGCCATTATCGTCTATCTTTTGGGGCGACATGGGCCGGGTAGAAAAAGGGAGCCCGGTTTTAATATCGCTGCAAAAAAAGCAGCTGGTGCCTTCGGCCATTTCCTTTAGTTTTTTCCAGGCTTCGTTACCTTCCAGGTTCTCAAAATTATCTTCGGGTTGTTGTTGGTTAATGCTATCCATAACAGGTTTGTGTGTTTTAAAATGATAATATATTAACCTGTGAGAAATTTAATTGTTTTGGTTTTGTTGGAGAAGTTGGAAAAGGTTGGAAATGTTGGAGAAGCTGTGCGTCACCATCTCGTCTTTGCGAGCCGCAGCGGGGGAGGTGGTGCAAAAGGGCGGCGTGGCAATCATCGGCAAGCAGAGCGAATTTGCAGGGCGGTCATGTAGTTCCCATAAGGAAGGTGGATTTGCAAGTCTGACCTTAAAGCCGATGATTGCCGCGCTGTCGCTCGCAAGGACGGGGGGGGTGAGGACATTGGGATTAATGGCCAGTTGCCCGTTGACAGACTTTATCGACTTGCTAACCGATGATTGCCACGCTATCGCTCGCAAGGACGATGGAGCTACACCCCAAAACTCACCTTACGCTCAGGAAATCTGCTGGCGTAACCGGTTACTATGTTTTTAATGTAATCGTTACCCGGATATGGGGTGAGGTAGTTTTTCAACTGCTGGATGTTGTTGGCATCAAAGTAATGGGAGATATACCCCATGCCATAAAAGCGCCCTTCTTCTATCAGGATGCAGCTATGTTCTTCGCCGTTGCGGCCTTCATCGCGGATGGCGAAGGTGGGCAGGGCTTTCTTTAACTCGTCTATAGCAGCAGTCACCTTGATGTTGTATTCTTCGGGCGTTTCATGGCCTTCGCAAGCGCAGGCGTTTACGTTATTGCCGCTGCAGGGCTGGTCGTTCTTTTGAACGAAGCACATTTTGGGGCACAGGCTAAAAGTCTCTATCAGCTTATTCAGCAGGTTGTAGCCTTCCAGCAGGGAGTTGCAGGCATATACCGATGGCATGTGTTTGCGGTGCTTATCAACCGCCAGGCGCAGGTAGCCGCGCTGGTCCTCGTAGGCATAAAGCCCGTAGGTGTTTTCGAAGCGTTTTAGCGAGCGGTTGTATTTCGGCCAAAGGCGTTTTATTTCCACGGCTTCCAACACAAAAGCAATCAGTTCGGTACCGCAAACCTGGTGACTAATGCGGTAGATGCTCTTTAAAAACTCCTGCCGCTGCAAGCCGGGGTTATTGCCGGTGAAATGGCTGCAAACCCGTTTTTTTAAGTCTTTGGCCTTGCCTACATAAACCACTTTGCCTTTTTGGTCGTGGAAGTAATATACACCGGGGCAATTGGGCAGGGCATCCACATCCGCCTTTGGCAGGTTGGCCGGTAAGCGCTGCTCCTTCGAGGTAAGCTTTAATGCCTGGCCGATGTGGTTGGCAGTATCGTTTTTTAAATAAAGGCTAAACAATTGCGCGGTAGCCTCTGCATCGCCCATGGCACGGTGGCGGCTGTTATTGCTGATGCCTAAATGGCTGCAAAGCTTACCCAAACTGTACGACATCAGCCCCGGCATTATCTTTCGCCCAAGCCTTACCGTGCAAAGTTTGTTAGCGTTCAGCTCGTAGCCGGCGGCGTTGAGGTGGTATCGTAAAAAAGAATAATCGAAGTTGACGTTATGGGCCACAAAGATCTGCCCTTTAAGCATGTGGAAGATCTCGTGCGCCACATCTTCAAATAGCGGGGCGGTGCTCACCATTTCATTGGTGATACCGGTTAACGCACGGATATACACCGGGATGTCGCGCTGCGGGTTCACCAGGCTCTCGAAACGGCGGGTTACTTTTTTGCCATCGTGGATACATATAGCAATTTCGGTAATGCCATTTGCGCTGGCATGCCCCCCGGTAGTCTCGATATCCACAATTGCGTACATATTTCAAATGTACTATAATTTTGCTAATATATTTAGTTGGAGATGTGGAAAAAGATTTAATTGTTGAAAAGGTTAAGCGGTTCAATCTCCCCATCGTCATTGCGAGCGATAGCGTGGCAACCATCGGCAAGCAGAGCCGCTATGCAGGTCTGATCTGCCTGCCGGGGATTGCTTCGTCGCTTCGCTTCCTCGCAATGACGAGATGGTTAAATTGCTCCAAATAAGAAGCCCCGATAGCAAGGCTACCGGGGCTTCTTATTTATTATAGCGGTTAACTAATCTCTAATTAACCAACCTCTATTCTCTATTTCTTCTTCGCCTGCACTTGTTGTTGCTGGCGCATCATTTCTTCTAATTTGGCACCGAAGCCGCCTTTTTTCTTCTTGGTATCTTCAGGTTTCTTTTTGTTCTCCTGGATCTGGGCATGGATCTTTTTATCATCAACCATAAATTTAATTAAGTATTGCTGTAAAAAGGTAAGCATGTTGGCCAGGAAATAGTAGTAGTTCAAACCTGATGGGTAGCTGTTCAGCGTTACCAGGAAGATCAGCGGCGTAATATAGCCGATGTACTTCATTTGCCCGGTTGCGCCCGAGATCTGGTTGTTGAAATACGTGTAGATCAGCGTAGATATCGTCATTAGCAAACACATCAAACTGATGTGGCTTACACCAAATATCGGCGAAAATGTAATAACCGAATCGTACGTAGAAAGATCGTGCATCCACAAAAAGCTTTGGCCACGCAGCTCAAACAAGCTTGGGAAAAAGCGGAAGAACGCGATCACGATAGGCATTTGTATCAGCAAGGGTAAGCAACCACCCAACGGGTTTACGCCTGCTTTTTTGTAAAGCTTTAGGTATTCCTGCTGCAAAAGGGTAGGGTTATCCTCACCAACTTTTGTTTTTATCTCATCCATCTCCGGCTTCAGCACACGCATCTTAGCCATCGACAGGTACGATTTATAAGTAAGCGGCGACAATACCAACTTCAGGATAACGGTTAACGCTAATATGATGATACCGTAGTTCCAGTTAAATTTATTCAGGAAGTTAAATATCGGCAGGGTAGCAAACTGGTTGATATATTTCAACGGTCCCCATCCCAGGTTAACCAGTTTTTGCAGGTCGTAACCCTGGTCTTTTAAGGTAGAGTATCGGTTTGGACCGAAGTAGAATATCAGCGGTGCATCGCCCAAAGCGTTGCGGCCAAGCGACAGGTCGGCCTTCATTTGCTTTACATCGGTAGTATCGGCAACGTCGTGGCTAACGGTTAAAGTAGCTTTGTTGATACCGCCGGGGGCGATCAAAGCATTGGAGAAAAAGTGTTGCTTAAACGCAACCCATTGCTGTTTTTTATCGGTAATGGATTTTGTATCGTCCTTAGTTTCTGCTAAGTAATCAACCTCGTTATCGGTGTTTTTGTAATAAACGGTGGTATACTGGCGTTCCTGCGCAATATCTTTTTCCTGTTTAAGCAGGCTGGCAGCCCAGCTTAAATTAAGCGTTCCGCTGTTAGCGATCACCTGATCGAGCCCAACAGGTTTAATAGTAAGGCCTAACTTGTAGCCGGTACCTTTTAAGCTGTAAATGTAATCGATATACTGGGTAGGGCTGTAGCTTAAACGCATGGTTAGCGAAGCAGAATCTTCGGCTGCAACGGTTAACGCTTTTGCACTTGGGGTAAAGTAAAGGTCGTTGGTATTGATGGCCTTGCCCTGCGCGCTAAAGTTTAAACCGAAGGTGTTTTTATCGCCGCTGAAAAGTACCAGCGGTTTTTTGTAAGCTGTTTTAAACTTTTTTAGCTCGGCAGAATAAATGCGACCACCTTTTGTAGAAAGTTTAAGCGCAAGCTCATCGTTCTCAACGGTAACAAATTCTTCCTGTCCTATGGTTGCTGCGCCAAAAGCGGTTTTTAATACGGCAGAATCTACCACGGCAGATTTTTTAGCGGTATCAAATTTGGCGGTGGTGGCGGGCGCTTTTACTACACCTGCTCTTTTAAGCGAATCCTGGCGGGCTACTTCTCTTTCCTTTTTTATGGCCTCATCACTGGGCTTCATAAAATATATCGAGGCCCCCATGATGATCATGATCAGGAATAATCCTGTAAACGTATTTCTATCCATTATCTAATATATCGTATGATTAACACCGGCTGGTTTTGTTACAACCGGATGCATATCAACCTACTGTTTTAATTGTTATTTCTTGCGTGCGTAGGCCAGCGAAGCGGCGACAAAGTTAATAAAAAGTGGGTGCGGATTTGCAACTGTTGATTTTAATTCGGGGTGGAACTGCGCGCCTACAAAAAACGGGTGGTTTTTAAGTTCAACTACCTCTACCAAACCGTTTTCGGGATTGATGCCCGATGGCAGTAAACCGGCTGTTTCGTACTGTTTAAGGTACTTGTTATTAAACTCGTAGCGGTGGCGGTGGCGCTCGGTGATGGAAGTTTTGCCGTAAATAGCTGCTGCCTTGCTGCCCTTTTTCAGGTCGCAGGGGTAGGAGCCTAAACGCATGGTGCCGCCTTTGTTGGTGATATTCTTCTGGTCCTCCATCATGGCGATAACCGGGTGCGGGGTATCCTGGTTCATCTCGGTACTGCTGGCGTTGGCAAGGCCCAGTACGTTGCGGCCAAATTCAACCACGGCGCACTGCATCCCTAAGCAGATACCAAAAAATGGGATATTATTTTGGCGCACGTAGCGTATCGCCTCTATTTTACCTTCAAAACCGCGCTCGCCAAAGCCGGGGGCAACCAATACGCCATGCAGGCCTTTTAGTTTATCCACAGCGTTCTCTACGGTTAACTGTTCTGATGGGATGTATTGTACTTTTACTTTGCACTCGTTGGTGGCGCCTGCATGTATAAATGCCTCTATGATGGATTTATAAGCATCGGGCAGCTCTACATATTTACCAACCAGGCCAATTTTTACTTCGGAAGTAGGGTTTTTTAAGCGGCCCAAAAAGGCTTTCCAGTTATCCAGGTTAGGCTCGTTCTTATGCGAAAGCTTCAGCTTGGTTAATACCGTTTTATCCAGTTGCTCTTTCAGCATCAGCAAAGGCACATCGTAAATGGTTGATGCATCCATCGATTCGATAACCGCGTTGATATTTACGTTACAAAACAGGGCTATCTTTTTACGGATATCCATATTGATATGATGCTCGGTACGGCAAACCAGTATATCCGGCTGAATCCCGTACTCCAAAAGCATTTTTACCGAGTGCTGGGTAGGCTTGGTCTTCAATTCGCCGGCTGCAGCCAGGAAAGGTATTAAAGTAAGGTGTATCACCATCGCGTTGCCGCTGCCGGCTTCCCATTTAAACTGGCGCACAGCTTCCACAAAGGGCAGCGATTCGATATCGCCAACGGTACCGCCTATTTCGGTTATCACAATATCGTAATCGCCGGTTTCGCCCAGGATGCGCATATTGCGTTTGATCTCATCGGTAATGTGCGGAACAACCTGCACTGTTTTACCCAGAAAAGCACCTTCGCGCTCGCGGTTGATCACATTCTGGTAAATACGGCCGGTGGTAATGTTATTAGCCTTGGAGGTTGGGGTGTTTAAAAAACGTTCGTAGTGGCCAAGGTCAAGGTCGGTTTCGGCACCGTCCTCGGTAACGTAGCATTCGCCATGCTCGTAAGGGTTAAGGGTTCCCGGGTCGATATTAATATACGGGTCGAACTTTTGGATGGTAACGCGGTAGCCGCGGGCCTGGAGGAGCTTAGCTAATGAGGCGGAAATAATACCCTTGCCTAACGACGAGGTAACGCCACCCGTAACAAAAATGTATTTAGTCATGAGATTTTTTTGAAATCCCGGCAGCGGAATATGGCCGTTGCCGAATGTTTGTGTACGGGGTACAAAAGTAAGAAAATTTGCGGGTTTCGGGCAGGAAAAATGCGAATGTGGAAAAGCGGAGGGTTAGAAGAGTTGGAGAGGTTGGAAGGGTTGGAAATTTTTAAGCGTAGCGTATATTTTATGCTTTGTTCGTGTTCGGTGTTTTACGCGAACAGCCCGAACAAGCCCGAACAGAACTTTTGACAACCAATGTAACTCAACGAAATTTCATTTTAAATTCTGCGATTTTTTTTGTATATTAAGGTAAAGGGCTTAAGTACCGTCGCTTAAGCTTTAAAATAAATTTTTAATATGTAAAAAAGTACAAGTAAAATGAAACAAGACAAAATTTTAGTAGTGGATATTGAAGCCACTTGCTGGGAGGGTAGGAACCCGCCCGGACAGGAAAACGACATTATTGAAGTAGGCGTGTGCCTGCTGGATGTCAACACCGGGGAAATTACCGGCAGCCGGGGCATTTTAGTGATGCCCGAACGCTCGCAGATCGGCAAATTCTGCACCCAGTTAACCTCCATTACACCGGGATTGATTGAAGACGAAGGTATATACTTCGATGATGCCTGCGACATACTGGAGCGCGAATACGATTCAAAAGACCTGGTTTGGGCCAGCTATGGCGATTACGACCGCAACCAGTTTCAGCGCCAGTGCAGTGAGATGCGCGTAGCTTATCCTTTCGGCCCATCGCACATCAACGTAAAAACCATGTTTGCTGAAAAACGCGGGATGAAGCGTGGAACAGGCATGGCAACCGCACTGGAAATGCTGAACCTGCCGTTGGAAGGCACCCACCATCGCGGTGTAGATGATGCCAAAAATATCGCTAAGATATTACACTGGGCATTGAACAACTAACGCAAAGCTTACCGCCCGGTAAGCGCGTTAAATTAAAACCGGAGATTTACTGTTCTATCCACCCGGTTTCCCCATCATTTTTTACCAACAGGTAATTATTGTAAGTAGCCAAAAGGCTTACTTTTTCGCCTGCATTTAATAATTTTTTGCGGGCAGCCCCAACGTTATCCGGCATATTTAAAAGCGGCTGATCTGTTTTAAGCGTAATGCTGCGGATATTATCTGCTTCGGTTACGTTCCTGCTACTGATAAAACCCTGCTGCCCATCGGGCAGGCTTACCTTGTACCAGCCTTCTGTTGCGGCGCTTACACTGAGGGCGGTATTTGCCGGCAGCGTTTGCACGGCCAGGGCTTTGTCTGATGGCAGGTTGTACATTTTGCTGCTTTTGCCGCTGCTGCGCAGGGTTGCATTCAGGTTTTTCAGCGGGGCAGATACGGGCAGCGGCTGCTTTACTTCCCTATCCACAAACGCAAGCGGGTCGATAGCACCGCTATTGGTATAGATGCCAAAATGCAGGTGCGCAGGCGTGGTACGCGCATTGCCGGTGTTCCCTACCAAACCTATCGTATCGCCGAGTAAAACGTTTTGTCCAGGCTGTACCAGTTGTGCATCGAGGTGGGCGTAGTAGAGGGTGTAATCGGCATCGTCGGGCCGCAGGAATACCACATTGCCACCCAGATTATTCACCGTTACACTGGTTACGGTACCATTTGCGGCAGCAATGGCAGGGGTGCGTTTCGGCGCGAAGATATCCAGGCCTTCGTGTTTGCGGCCGCCTTCATCACGCCCGTCGCCCCAAAAACTACCGATGCGGGGTTTACCCGATGCCGCCACCGGGAAGCCCAGCGTTGGCCCTGCGGTAATGGTAAGCGTGTACTCGCCGCTGCGTAAAAGCTCGGGCTGCAGGCGCAGGATGTATTTGCCGGCTTGCTTTACTTCAAACTCCAGCACGGCACCCAATGTATCCGCCGATGCGGCCAGCTTTGCAGGCTGCGGTAATTGCTCCTGGAAAAGATCGAGATAAATATTAAAGTTGGTAACCGGTTTTTTAGTGATGCTAATACGTAATTTTTGCCCGCGTTTGGCATCAAAGCGCAGGGCAGTACCGCCCGGCTTTTCATCGGGGAAGTAGCCGGTTTCTTTATACGGGATGTTGATGTTGAGCGGGTTATTCAGCGTTGCGTCTGCCTGCCGAAGCCAGGCTGTGCCCATAGCGGTGTTGCCAAGCCCTGCATCGCGCAGTTTTTGCGCATAAGCATCGTGCGGGGAAAGCTTTTTAAACAGCGCCAGCGGCCCGCGTTTGCTGCAGGAGGTAGCCACCATTATTAGCAGTATGGCGGAAAATAGTTTGTATGTCGATCTTAGCATATCCGTCTCTTTATCAGTAAAGAAACCTGTGGGGTGGTAGAAAGGTTTTTACGGTATATTAAATACTTGCAGGCAAGGATTTAAGTATAAATGCAATTCCTACCATAACACACATAATAATTACACCCCAGCCTTGTACGTAAAGAGGAAGTGCAGGACCCATCCAGCCATTTTTTTCGGAGGAAGGGCCACCCTTATTCATCCGGTAAATTAGATATGCTGCTACCAGAAAGCCAACACCCAAAAAGAAATATTGCCAATCCATTTCGTCTAATATTGTATAATTTCTCCTCGGGCCATTAGAGGCCGACACAACCGGTATTCAGTTACGTGGGATTATTTACCCGCCATGTCGATGTTGTAGCGATGTACAAAATCGCGTAGAACTTTAAAGCTAAAGCTATCTGTTTTTTTGAATTCTTCCAGCAAGGCAGGGTCATCGGCTATCATTTCCATAAAAATGTTTTTACGCTTGCCCTGGCTGCCATTATTAAATATGGTATTAGATTTTAACTGAACGATGGGTGCGTTATTTTTACTGATGTACCATTTAGTGGTGCTGTTAAAAGTGCCCACGCCGCCGTACATACCTCCGCCACTATAACTTGTATTTTCTTCTTCATACAAATTAAGCTTGCCATGTTCGTGGCGCTGCAGATAGGTAGAATCGAGTGCGTTTGGCTTACTCACCGCAGAATAGGTTATGGAATCCTTCGCGTTGAAAATGTCTGATATTTTATCCGGCGTTATTTTGATGAACTTTTTATCGGTTGAATTTAAAGGCATATATTTCCGGGTACCCTTTAATTCGCATTTGATAGTATCGTTCGTTGTGGTTACCACGTAATTGGAAGCCGGTTTGGTTTGCGCCGATACGTATCCACTGCAAACGCATAAGGCGAAAATCAAGATCAGTTTTGTCTTCATGATATTATTTTTGTGCCCTGCAGGTGCTGTGGCAACAACAGGGGGCTTAGGTAAAAATTCTGTTCCCCCTTCATGGGGTTAGGGGGCCTCTAAAACAACCCGTTTATCTCCCGTTCTATCTTCTCCACAATAGTGGCCATATCTTCGGTATTGTTGGCGAAATCAAGGTTATCCTTATCCAGCACCAGCAGCTTACCCAGTTTGTAGTTCTTTATCCATTTATCGTACTTCTCGTTCAGTTTAGAGAGGTAATCTATCCGGATGCCTATCTCGTATTCGCGGCCGCGGCGCTGGATGTTGTTTACCAGGGTGGGTACCGATGCTTTAAGGTACACCAGCAAGTCGGGCGGTTTAATAAACTCGGTAATGTTATCAAACATGGCTTCGTAGTTCTCGTAGTCGCGGGTGGTCATCAGCCCCATATCGTGCAGGTTTTCGGCAAATATGTAGGCGTCCTCGTAAATGGTACGGTCCTGGATAATATTGCGGCCGCTGCTTTGTATTTCGCGGATCTGGCGGTAACGGCTGTTGAGGAAATAAATCTGCAGGTTAAAGCTCCAGCGTTTCATTTCGCTGTAAAAATCTTCCAGGTAGGGGTTATTGTCAACCGCTTCGTAAAGTGGGTCCCAGCCGTAATTTTTCGCCAGCATTTCGGTAAGGGTAGTTTTGCCCGCGCCAATATTTCCTACAATTGCTATGTGCATGTGTTTTTTATTTGTTGATGGTTGATAGATCATGGTTCATAGTAAGAAAACAAAGCACACGAACCATATTAAGCAACATGGCTAATATACATTATCAACCATGAACCATCAAACGATGTGTTGAATTTGATGTAAGAAATGGCTGAAGCTGCTATGATCTATGAACTATCAGCTATTAACTAAATTAAAACTTCCTGAAACCTATAATTTCCCTTACTTCCCTAATGGTTTTCTGGGCGCTTTCGCGGGCCTTGGCGGCACCGTAAATGGCAACCTGGCGCAGGTAAGGGGCATCGTTGGCTATATCGTTTATTTTTTCGCGGATGGGTTGGGTAGCGATGATCATATCCTCGGCAAGCTGTTTTTTCAGGTCGCCGTAACGGATGTTCATGCTGTTGTACAGGTTATCAAAATGCGTGTAAGTATCGGGCGCAGATACAACCTTCATCAAATCGAACAGGTTTTGGATCTCCTGTGGTTTTTCCTGGTTCTCGGTAGTTGGGCCGCCATCGGTAACGGCACGCATTACTTTTTTACGGATAGCCTCCGGCGTATCTGATAAGAAAACGGCGTTACCTTCGCTTTCGCTTTTGCCCATTTTGCCTTTGCCATCAAGCCCCGGTATCTTTACCAGGCTCTCGCCAAAGCTAAAAGCATACGGCTCGGGGAAGTAATCGTTATTATAAAGCCTGTTAAAACGATTGCCAAAGGTGCGGGCCATTTCCAGGTGTTGCTCCTGGTCTTTACCCACGGGTACCTTGGTAGCTTTGTGGATGATGATATCGGCAGCCATCAAAACCGGGTAGGTTAACAGGCCGGCGTTCACGTTATCGGGATTGGCGCGTACTTTATCTTTAAAAGATGTAGAGCGCTCCAGTTCGCCGGTGTAGGCGTTCATGTTGAGGTACAGGTACAGCTCGGTAACTTCGGGCACGTCGCTTTGTACGTAAATGGTGGATTTCTCCGGGTCGATACCCGAGGCCAGGTACTCTACCAAAACCTGTTTTACGTTGCCGTGCAGGTTGGCTGGGGTGGGGTGCGTGGTTAAAGAATGCAGGTCGGCAATAAAAAAATAGCAGTTATATTCGTTCTGCATTTTCACGAAGTTTTGAACAGCACCGTAATAATTACCTAAATGCAGGTTCCCGGTAGATCGTATGCCACTAACAACAGTTTCCATATAAGGGGCGAAAGTAAGTATTTTTTATATTTTTGAGGCTGATGAAAATGATATTGAAGAAAGTGCACGTGTACCTTTATATGTTTAGCGTGGGGGTGTCGTACATAATATTATTCCCCTTCTTCTATTTTTTTTCGCGAAAGCCATCCCGCTATAAATACATGAACGCGCTGCGGCGGGTATGGGGCATTGTAAGTTCATTTTGCGTGGGTATAATATATAGCTTCGAGGTAGAGCAACCTATCGACTGGAGCAAAACCTACATTATTTGCCCCAACCATACCAGCAACCTGGATATTACGGCCATGAGCATTTTTGTAAAAACCAACGATTGCTGCTTTATGGGCAAACAGGAACTGGCCGATTTTTTTGTGACGAGTCTTTTCTTCCGAACGGTGGACGTCCCGGTTGACCGTAAAAGCAAGATCGCGTCCTTCCGGGCCTTTAAAAAAGTGATGGAACGTTTAGAAAGCGGCGTCACCACCATCATTTTTCCCGAAGCTACCATCCCCGATCATTATCCACCCGAGCTTAAAGAATTTAAAAATGGCCCCTTTAGGATGGCTATCGAACTAAAGATCCCCATTATACCGGTAACATCATTAAACATCTGGGAAATTTTATGGGACGACGGGCTGAAATATGGCTCGAAACCGGGTGTATGTAATATATTTGTACATAAGCCGATAGAAACGGCGCATTTAACTATTGATGATGCCGACGCCCTGCGCGACGAAGTGCACGCCATCATCAGCAATAAATTAGCAGAGCATGACCATAGACGAACAAACAGTTGATAAAATAGCCCACCTGGCCCGGCTGGAACTCGCCCCCGATGAAAAGGCCGAAATGATTGCCGATATGAACAAGATACTGGGCTTTATGGATAAGCTGAACGAGGTGGACACCACCGGCGTAGAGCCATTGGTATATATGACAGATGAACCCAACGTACTGCGTGAAGATGTTGTGAAACAGGTGATAACTACCGAAGAAGCGCTGAAGAACGCTCCTGACCATGATAATAGCCACTTTTTGGTAGCGAAGGTGATAAAGTAGGGGGAGCTTTAGCCTCACCTAAATCCTCTCCAAAGGAGAGGACTTTAAGATATAGGAACCCTCTCCAAAGGAGAGGGCAGGGTGAGGCTAAATGACAATAGGTTTTCATTTCCCATTTCAAATCTTTTATCCCTTCTCCTGTAACATTTCTACCCCCCTTACTGTCAAAGAAAGAAAAACGGATGATACCACTGAACAAATCCAAGGACGCGCCATTAAAAACCGGGGAAAAGCCACTTATTATTATCAAAGATATCGGCCGTAAGTACGTTATTGGTGCCGAGATCATACATGCTATAAAATCGGTAACGCTAACTATCAACAAAGGCGAGTTTGTGGCGCTAATGGGGCCATCGGGTTCGGGTAAATCTACCCTGATGAATATTTTGGGTTGCCTGGATACCCCAACAAAAGGCGAATATATCCTCAATGGTATCAACGTAAGCCACATGACGGATAACGAATTAGCCGAAGTGCGTAACACCGAGATCGGTTTCGTTTTCCAAACATTTAACCTTTTACCGCGCAACAGCGCTTTAGATAATGTTGCCCTGCCGTTAGTTTACGCGGGCATCAGCAAAGAAAAACGCCGGGCACGTGCCAAGGCTGCCTTAGAAAATGTAGGCTTGGGTAACCGTACCGATCACCGCCCTAATGAGCTTTCCGGCGGTCAGCGCCAGCGTGTAGCCGTGGCACGTGCATTGATCAACGATCCATCCATCATCCTGGCAGATGAGCCAACGGGTAACTTAGATACCAAAACTTCCATAGAAATTATGGGCCTGATAGAAGATATCCACGCTAAAGGCAATACCATTATCCTGGTAACTCACGAGGAGGATATAGCCCAGCACGCCCACCGTATAGTACGTATGCGCGATGGTTTGGTAGAGAAGGACTACTTGAACACCAACATCCAAACTGTACGCCAGCATAGTGTAGCTGCGGGGATTGATTTGGGGAAGGAATAAAAAATTTTCTCTCCCTCTTTCCGCGTAGCGAAGAGAGGGTCGAACAGCGTAGCGCATTCGGGGTGAGTAAACTCACCGATATGCCAATAAGAACTTGAATTGTGGAAAATTTAAAAACCGGTCGCTTTTACGGGCAAACCAACAGCACCATCCACATGGATTTTGCTACCATTACCGATACGGAATACACGCACGACAGGGTAGACTGGCACTACCACGATAATGCCTACTTTACTTTCATTTTAGACGGAAAAGTTATCGAGGGCAGCAAAAAAGAAGTTTACAACTGTACCGCCGGCAGCCTGCTGTTCCACAACTGGCAGGATGCGCACTACAACATCAAACCCAAAGGTTTCACAAGGGGTTTCCATATCGAACTGAACGAAAGCTGGTTCAATAATTTCAAACTTTACAGGGATAATTTACAGGGCAGTTTCGCCGTAGCAAACCCCGATGTGAAATTCCTTTTCTACAAGATCTTCCGTGAAGCCAAGATGCAGGACGGCCTTACAGCGCTTTCCACCGAGGCATTGCTGCTGCAGGCATTAGCGCAAATGCAGGGCGATAGCACAGCTTTGGCTAAGCAAACGCCGCTTTGGGTTGGCAGATTAAAGGAAATTTTAAACGATAATATCGCCGGCAAATTTACGCTAAGCGAATTATCGGCCATGCTGCAGATCCATCCGGTACATTTATCGAGGGATTTCTGTAAATATTTCAACTGTAACCTGGGAGAGTACGTCCGCAAGCTGCGGATAGAAAAAGCCTTTGCCTTATTGCCCAACAGTAACCTATCCTTAACCGATATTGCCCTTACCTGCGGCTTTGCCGACCAGAGCCATTTTCTGCGTAGCTTTAAAAGCTTTAACCAGGCAAACCCTACCGCGTACCGCAAGCTTTTAATGCGGGCATGTTAATTCTGTTCTATTTTGCAGGTTTAATTTAGCGGAGATTTGCATGGTAACATCAAAAATTGAAAACATGCAAATCAACATAAAACATCTTCTGATAGCGGCACTCTGTTTAATTGCACTTAAAACAAGCGCGCAAACCACAAACATTGTAGAGCCGGAAGCTATTACTGCAACCCGGCACAAGGCCAACATCGGCCGCATTGTTTTTTTGAACGATACCATCCCTGTGTCGCAAATAAAAGATGCCGACATTTTGCAGGAGCTGGTATTAAACCCAAAAAACAACCTCAGCATGTGTGCTTTTATGGGTAATTCGCTTACCAATTACCAACACCAGCTATCGCCCCAACTTACTTTGGAGCAATTGAACCAGGGCAATTACCAATTTACTTTTTATATCGATGATAAGCAGATATACCAGGAAAATCTGAATAAAGGGGCCGGTTACGCACGGATAAAAAACAGCCGCACGGCTTTGCGCATCAAACTCATTAGCACCAGTCACGAGGATATGTGGAGCCGTTACCTGTTTGGCCGCATGATGGTGCGCGGCGGCGAGGATGCCTTAACTACCGGCACGCATACATTAAGGATAGAACTTCGGCCGTACATTACCATCCCTGCGCTTAAAGTAGGGGATATTATTGCCAAAGGCGATTTAAAGATAATTGTACCGCCTGCGGAGGTGAAGGATATACAGATCCAGGCCATTAAGCCTAACAGCGGCTGGCCGGTTTCTGCCGAGGCTTATGATAAAAAGCTGATTATGGGCATGAATGAGAAGATCGCCCAAAATAAATTTAAAAACATCAGCGGCATTGTAGTCATTAAAAATGGCAAGCTGCTGATAGAAGAATATTTTAACGAAGGCCGCGATTCCCTGCACGATCCGCGCTCCGTAGGTAAAACTTTTGCCTCTGCGGTGATGGGGATCGCTATTAAAGATGGCTACATTAAATCGGAAGAGCAAACGCTGGGCGATTTTTACAACCTGAAGAACTTCCAGAACTATTCGCCCAAAAAGGATAGTGTTACTATTAAAAGCCTGCTCACTATGAGCTCGGTTATTGATGCGAATGATAACGATGACAATTCCCCGGGCAACGAAAATAATATGTACTCGCTGCCTAACTGGGTGAAATTCGCGCTGGACCTGAAGGTGGACAGCAGCAAGCAAGCTTACAAAAGCTGGAACTATTTTACCGCTGGCGTTGTGGTGCTGGGGGATATCCTCAACCAAAAAGTACCCGGCGGACTGGAGAAATATGCCGATAATAAATTACTTAAGCCATTAGGCATCACAAGTTATCAATGGCCATACACGCCGCAGCATGTACCGAGTACCGCAGGCGGTATCAGGCTAAGAGCGTTGGATTTTGCCAAATTCGGACAGCTGTACAAAAACAACGGGGTTTGGAACGGTAAGCAAATTATCCCGAAGGAATGGGTGCAAAAATCATTCACCAAGCAAATTGCCTTACCGGCAGATGTGGTTGGCCCCGGCAGTTACGGCTACTTGTTTTGGAATAAAACCTATACCATTGGCGATAAAAATTACCAAACCTGGTACTGTACCGGCAACGGCGGCAACAAAATTTTTATTTTTAAAGACCAGCCGCTGGTAGTTGTCATCACCGCAACCGCCTACAACGAAGGCTACGCCCACCCGCAGGCAGATAAAATTATGCAGCAGTATATTTTACCGGCGGTATTGAAATAGGGGCTTAGCAAAATCAAAAATCGTCATGTTGAACTTGTTTCAACACCCCATCATAAAAGTAACCACTATGCTAAGCCGCTTTGCGTGCTCGTTGACCTGCCGTGTGGGGTGCCGAAATAAATTCGGCATGACGTTTTTATTTTTTCTTGCACCTCAACACACCTCCGCCAGCTTACAAACAAACTCGGCCATATAAACGGCGCGCTCGGGCGTAATGGGTTTTTTGTTGCCGATGACGAGGGTATGGTTCACGATCTCTATTACAAAATCATCCTCGCGGATATCCATTACGGCATTACGGAAATGGCGGTCCATGCAGGTGATGGCTTTGGCGTGGTCGTTCACCATTACGTAGAAGGTATCGCTAAAGGCCTTGTCTTCCTTAAAATCCAGCTCCAGCGGGTGTATCAGCTCGGCGAGTTTATCTCTCAGCGTTTCGGGGCGGATCTTTACCCGGCCAAAATCGCGCTTGAGGTATGCCAGGGCCCAGGTTTGGTATTCAAAATGATCGGTTATTAACCCTTCGTGGGCTTTTTTGGAATGGGTATCTAAAAACAGGATGTAGCAATCGCTGCGGCCGTTTTTGATAACGTAGGAGCCCAGCAGGTTATAATCATGGTATTGGTTAAAGGCGTCAAAATCTTCCAGGTGAAAATTGATATGCCCGGTAAGCTGCATATTAAAATGCGCCCGCAGCTCATCATAGGTAGCCTGGAAGTTGTCGATAGTGTCTTGCGAAAGCCCTTTTGTATCAAATAAAAACTCGCTCATTATGTGTGTCAATTTAAGCAGGCTAAATATAGCAACAGGCGGCTAAATTATTTTGTGTATTTTACACTATTAATTAAAACGCGTAGCCATGAAATATATCAAACAAGCCTTTCTTTGTGTATCCTGCTGTCTGATTTTAAGTTTTGCGGCCTCCGCCCAAACAAAAAGCACTGCTGTAATAAACCAGGAGTTAAGCTCCAGCCGTAAAAAGATCGATTCGCTGGATAAGTTGCTCATCAGTGTTTTAGGCAGCAGGCAGCGTATTGTGCAGGAGATAGGGGTTTACAAAAAGAAGAACAATGTACCACCATTGCAGCCCGCCCGTTTTAAAGAGGTGGTTGATAGGGCAGTTGCCGCAGGCAGTAAAGAAGGGCTTTCTGCGGAATTTATTACCGAATTAATGAACTCTATCCATAAAGAAAGCCTGCGGATGGAGAGCGATACCACGGTAAAAAATTAAAGCAATACTTAATTAGCTATGGGTCAGTACCAAAGTGTTTATTGCCGAACGATAATTTTGCTTAATTTACGCCATTAAACAATCTGTTACTAAATGAGAAAATTATTACTCCCCGTTATTGCATTGTTCGCCGTTGCCTTGCTTGTACAAAGTTGCGCCAAATCAACAAAAGTTATTGTGTCGCAGCCTGTAAAGGTGCAGGGCTTGTTCTCCATTACGGGCAACTGGTCTTCGCTGGGCATCACTTCAAGGGCTGCCTTGGAGCTAGCGCAGGAGGATATTAATAAATATCTCGCGCAAAAAGATGCTAAATTCCACATCGAGGTAGCCATATCAGATACCAAACTGGAAACCGAAACCGCCAGGCTGCTATTTGTTGACGCTAAGGACCGTGGCGTAAAATTCGTTATCGGACCCCAATCGAGCGCCGAGCTTGCCACTGTAAAGCCCGAGGCTGACGCCCACGATGTGCTGGTGGTAAGCCAGAGCAGCACCGCGGGCAGCCTTGCTATTGCCGGTGATAATGTGTTCCGTTTTTGCCCATCAGATAAAATTGAAGGAGCTGCAAGCGGTGCCACTATTTTTAAACAAGGCAGCACAGGTTTAGTTACCGTTGCCCGCGATGATGCCGGCAACAAGGGCCTGCAAGCGTCAACAGGCGCCGCATTTACGGCCAAAGGCGGTGAGGTTAGTGCCATTGCACCGTACCCAATTACTTCGGCCAATTATGCATCGGTTATGGCCAGCATTAAAGCTGAAGTTGCCCGTTTAACCACATCTAAGGGTGCTGGCAAAGTCGCCATTTATCTTGCCTCGTTTGATGAAGGTATCGAGCTATTTAAACTGGCCAGTGCCGAGCCAACCCTCAACAGTATTAAATGGTACGGCGGGGATGGCGTAGTGCTGAGCACTGCACTGTTAACCGACCCGGTTGTTGCCGAGTTTGCCATTAAAACCGGCTTTTTTGCGCCTTCATTTGGCTTGCCCGATGCGTTGAAAAGCAAATGGGAACCATTAGCTGCCCGTATAAAAGCTAAAACCGGTATCGACCCGGATGCTTACGCTTTAGCGGCCTACGATGCCCTCTGGACGATAGCCTATACCCTGGAAGGTACCGACGGCAGCACAACCGACTTTGCCAAAATAAAAACCCTTTTTGTAGCCGAAGCTAACAAAGATACCGGCGTAACCGGCGCCGATGCCCTTGATGCCGCCGGCGACCGTGCTACCGGAACGTTTGATTACTTTGGTATTGTGAAAGACGGTAGCACTTATAAATGGACATTGGTAGGGAAGAGTGAATAATAACTAAGATATTTTAAGTATGAAGGTCCGGGCGTTTTGCATCCAGACCTTTTTTGTTTGTATATTGCCTATAGTACGTACCTAATACCTAATTACATGTTCAACCTAAGAAAGTCTATTTTATTGCTGCCCTCACTTTTAGCGGTGCTGTTGTTAACAGCATGCGATCCGGGTTATTCCTTATACGTTAAAAACCAAACTACCGACACCGTATCTTTTTCCGTTGGGATTGACTTACTAATCTATCCAAGAAATCAATTGGATTCCGCAAGATTTAAATCTCACGAGGTTTATAATAGTTGTTTTACCGGCGTAGGTTATAAATTAGCTCCGAAAGAAGAATTTTTTGTGCGTCCCGGTTCGATGGTTGTATACCCCTCGCCGGCTGAAAAGATTCAATATATCAAAATTATAAGGAAAGGCGTTTGCGATAGCATTACGGATATTAAGGAAGTGAAGAAGAATTTAGTGCTGAAAAAATTCGGCAACCCGATGAATTACAGATATACCTATCTGATAAGATAGGTATATCTGTAACATTATTTATGCAAAATCCCATCCTGCACCCACCACCACTGCCAGTTGCAACCGGCGGCTTTACCAGGGTCGAATTTCGCCAGATCGAAATGCCCTGCGCCGGTGTCTGATCCTTGTATCTCGTAAACCTTTATGGCCTGCTGGTTTTGGTTCCAGGTAAGCGGTTTGCCAGGAGCGAGGGTTTCGGGCGGTTTCTTAGAATCGGGCAATAGGAAATATGCCTTACTACTGCCGAATACTATGGCCTGCCCGTTCTCGTCCATACAAACGGCAGTGCGCTCATCGGCGGCAATTCCTTTAGTATTTACGTTCCAGTCTTTTGCTATCCTCGCAAGGAAAACTACATGACGGCCCTGCCTGCTGCGGGTTACATAATGCTGATCGGTTATGACGTTTTTTAAGTAGGGTACGTGGATAAAGTCGTTGTTATAAAGCTTCACCAAATTGTGATAGGGGTTGGCCAGCGCAGTATCCGCCGTGAGGCTGGCAATTTCGCCACTGTAGTAAAAACCGCCAAGGATGGCACAGCCTGCGCTGGTACCGCCAACAGGTACATGTTTTTTATTGAGCAGGTAATTGATGGCATCCATGGTTTTGGTGCCCCGCCAGTATTTCATATAGTTGCTTTGGTCGCCGCCGGCGATGAAGAGCATCTCGGCATTGCGGATGATGTTTGCCACGGTATCGTTATCAGCGAGTTCGCGCGAATCTATCTTCAGTGTTTCTACCGAGTTTACTTTACCTAATTCGTAAACGTAGGGGTTGTAAGCCGCCGTGCCCGATGCGCGGATGATCACCACATCTCCGCCGCCACTGCGGTTTATCATCCATTTAAAGGCAGCATCCACATCTTTACCGCCACCCATCATCACTACACCAAGCCTGGTGGGTGTTTGTACGTCAGCAGTGTCGCCTATGATGCCTAAGGATGCGAGGCGATGGGGGTATATTTTGGTGGTATCGGGTTTCGAAGCGGCATGAGATAGGAGGCTGCACGCTGATAGTATCGCGAAGAAAATGGCTTTGTGTAGATGTTTGTGCATTATTTATTATTAAAAATCGCCGGTTCAAGGGTCCACACTTGAACCTAAACATCGCAAGGGTCCACGCTTGCGAGTATGAAGGTAAGCGTGGACGCTTACAAATTCTATTCTTCAGGCGTGGACGCCTGAAGAGACGGTGGTTGGCTACTTGTTTAAATATTTAAGATTTTCTTTTGAATTCGGCATGAAATAGAATTTGCTATCGCTGCCATTCAAAGAGACTAAAACATCTGTAATGCCAAAATAAGTTCGGTAGTTTATAACTTCAGCAATGCTTACTTCGGTTACTTTATCATTGCCTTTAAACACCACAGTTTTCTGTTCGGTATTAATAAAAACATCAGCAATAAAAAGGTATCGCCACACTTTTCCTACCGCGAAATGCATCAATGCGAAAAAAGCATAAACCAAATATACGGGCCAAAAATTCATGGAGATCACAAAAATGATGAAGAACGAGTGTATTACTAAGAAACCTATCCCAAAAGCTCGCCAATAGCCCAAATTATCTTTAGATAGTTTCATCATCGCCACTAAAGTACAATTAATCAATAACTATAGGCCGCCATCTTACCACAGCTGCAGGCGCAATTTGGGTCGGTTGCCCCGAGTTTTTTAAGGAAGAACTGGTAAAAGCCAATACGATCGTTCATACTGTAGTTGTCTTCTCCTTTGTTGCATTCCAGGGCGCCGTTTACAATCAGTATCGTCATTCCGAAACCGGGCGTGCGGCCAGC
Organism: Mucilaginibacter pankratovii; assembly: GCF_014773265.1. Taxonomy (GTDB): domain Bacteria; phylum Bacteroidota; class Bacteroidia; order Sphingobacteriales; family Sphingobacteriaceae; genus Mucilaginibacter; species Mucilaginibacter pankratovii. The sequence goes on from NZ_JACWMY010000012.1 coordinate 61,673, forward strand.
GGCCTTGTCCTTGGCATTTGGCTGCCATTTGCCAATCATTACATCATGTGCCGATGGTTTGTGGGTTTCGGGTGTCATCCAAAAATAAATGGCGGTTTTAAAAGCCACTACGGGGTCTGTTTCCACCAGCGCCGGGTTATCCAGCAACACGTGCTTGTTGCCAAAGATACAATCCGACGCGTAACCGTAGTTGCCGTTATAGCTGATCTGCATCGGCCCGCGGCCATAATATTTTTGCCCTTTTACAGGTGGGTATTCGTCACTGTCGCTGATGTATTGCAGGCTGGTGTTATCCTCGTGGGTCAGCATCAAACCGTCGGTATAGCTGCCGTTCATGCCGTGGCGGGTTTCGTGGGCTATCTGGGCGAAGAAGGCGGCCAGCTCACGTTTGTTGGTGATAGCATCCTTATCGGTACAAAAACCGCCGTAATTTACCAGGTAAACACTATCAGGTTTTTCTTTTGCCCAGGGTTCGTTCCAGTCGCCGTCCTGGCGCACTATGCTGTCCTTACCGGTACGCTTATCGGTGCGGATGAACTGGTATACCGATACCGCCCGCCTGGTAACCTGCACCTTTATTTGCGCCATATCGTCAACCGCTTTTATAAAGGCCTGGTAAGTATAAAATTTATCACGCTGGGGGAAAAGGTCGTTATACTGTTTTTCGCTCAAAAATTTGCTGAAAGAGGGGGTAGGCGCCGGGGGTGCAGGTGCCTTGGCTGTTGTGCCGTTATTGCATTTAAAACTAAACAAGGGTACGGCAAGCAGGCAAATAAAGGCAATTTTAGCGGTGGATATAATGAGTTTCATAATGACACGAATTTCACGAATGCGGCTAATTTACACAAATGATATGCCGCAGATAAATACATATAACGGTAATAAGCGTAAATTAATTCGTAAAACTCGAACAATTCGTGAAATTCGTGTTATTTAATTCGTGAAATTCGCTCCATTAGTGAAATTGTTTATATGAAAATTTATACCAAAACAGGCGATAAAGGCTATACCTCCCTCATTGGTGGTACCCGTGTGCCCAAGCATCACCTGCGTATAGAAAGTTATGGTACCGTAGATGAGCTGAACAGTTATATCGGCCTCATCCGCGACCAGTCCATCGCCACCCACGATAAGGATGTTTTGAAGGAGATACAGGACAGGCTGTTCACCATAGGCTCTTCGTTGGCGGCCGATCCGGAGAAATCGCGCATGGTGATCCCCGACCTGAAACCCGGGGATATAGAGCTACTGGAGCAGGAAATGGACAAGATGAACGAAACTTTGCCCGAGTTGCGGCATTTTATTTTGCCGGGCGGTAATAATGTTATATCTTACTGCCATATAGCGCGCTGTGTTTGCCGCCGTGCCGAACGTTTAACCGTTCACCTGGCGGAAGAAAGCACGGTAGACGGGCAGGTGAATATATATCTTAACCGCCTTAGCGACTATTTATTTACGCTGGCGCGGAAGGTAGGAAATGACGCCGGGGTGCCCGAAAATAACTGGATACCAAGGCTATAAAAAAATTACAAAAAAATAGTAAAAATCAATTTAAAAATATTATACTTTTGCGAAAACGGAAATTTACCAATTAATATAAAAGCATGTATTGGACACTTGAATTAGCATCGCACTTAGAAGATGCGCCCTGGCCGGCAACTAAAGATGAATTAATTGATTACGCTATCCGTTCCGGAGCGCCGGTAGAGGTTATTGAGAACCTGCAGGCACTGGAAGATGATGGAGAGCCTTATGAAAATATAGAAGAGATATGGCCGGATTACCCTACCAAAGACGACTTCTTTTTTAACGAAGACGAGTATTAGTCTCCGTTACATAATTGCATAATACTGTAGGGCCCCCGATTTTCGGGGGCTTTTTTTGTTTAGCATAATGCTTAGCAATGTGCTGTAACTATTGGTTGTGGCGCTATGTCTCTTTTGTGCCCTGCTACTTACAATGTGGTATTTGGCCCCCGCAACACATTTTTGGAATGATTTTGGTATTAGGGTGATTATATACATCTACACTTAAACATTACAAAAAACACAACACTATGAGAGGCTTATTGTACATCATCGCTGTCATCCTGGTAATCGGATGGGTATTCGGATTTTTCTACGCCGGTTCCGGCAACCTGATCCACATTTTACTGGTAATTGCCATTATCGCGTTACTTTTGGGGGTGATAAGAAGGGCTTGAGCAATGTTACAGCCCGTGTAAACGGCCGCTGTAATATTTTAGCATACAAAAAGAACGCTGCAACGCAGCGTTCTTTTTTTTATTATAATTTTTTGGAATGATTTTGGTATTGTGGTTAATAATCTACTTAAATATTAACATATAAACACACAACAACATGAGAGGCTTACTTTACATAATTGCCGTTATCCTGGTTATAGGATGGATATTCGGATTTTTCTTTAATCATGCAGGCAACATCATCCACGTATTATTAGTGATAGCCATTATCGCTTTATTGCTTGGAGTGATCAGGAGAGCCTGATCACCGCTTCAGCGGGTTTAATATCCGGTACGATATTTTAACATACAAACCAATTCCAAAAAGCATTATTTCATGATATCGCTTTTTGGGATGAGTTTGAATTTTTAACACTTATACATTCAACTAAACTTAAAAAAATTAAAACATGAGAAGCTTATTGTACATCGTCGCTGTTATCCTGGTTGTTATTTGGGTATTTGGCGCATTCGTAAGTCCGTTTGGCGGCAACATTATCCACGTATTATTGGTTATAGCCATTATCGCACTTTTATTAGGTGTTATCAGGAGGGCCTGATAATCAACCCACGATCAAATAAAACTAACCATCGGCCAATTAGGCTGATGGTTTTTTGTTTATAAGCGCCTCTGCAATGGCAATATCTTCGGGAAAGGTGATCTTAATGTTGGTGTAATTACCCTCTATCAGGTGTATCTGCGCACCGGCTTGTTCTACTACCGAGGCGTCGTCGGTAAATTTTTGGTCGTACGGTTGCTCATAAGCTTTCTTCAGTAGCGCCGATTGAAAGGTTTGCGGGGTTTGCACCAGGTAGATGTCATCCCGGTTTAAGCTTTGCGATGTATCTCCGGTGAGCTGCCTCACCGAGTCGCGGCTTTTAACGGCAACTACGGCGCTTTCATGCGCTTCCGCGTAGCGATAAGCCTCATCTATTACAGCCGGATCTATCAGCGGCCTTACCGCATCGTGTACAGCAATTAGCACATCTTTATCGGTAATCTGGTCAATGGCGTTCTTTACGGAATGAAAACGTGTTTCGCCACCCGGAATTAATGTGTGCTTTATAGCGAAGTTATGCACAGCGCAAAGTTCTTTCCACAGCACATGATAGTTAGCATGCAGTACCAAAATAAGTTCCGGAGAGGCGGCGCTATTGTGGAAAGCTTCCAGCGTATACATCAGTACCGGCTTACCGTTCAATTCTAAAAACTGCTTAGGCAAAGCCGACTGCATCCGCGTACCCGAGCCACCGGCCACGATGATAGCGTAGCATTTCGGATTTCGAATTTCGGATGTCGGATTTGTGATTTGCATGGCCGCTAAATTACGATTTGAAGCATAAAAAAATGTCATCCCGCTTTGCGAAATGACATTATATATAAATCCGAAATCGAAATTCCGAAACCTCTAAAATTAGATGATCAGCATCGCGTCGCCGTAGCTGTAAAAGCGGTATTTTTCTTTCACTGCAACTTCGTAAGCGTTCATTACATGCTCGTAACCACCAAATGCGCTTACCATCATCAACAGGGTTGATTCTGGTGTGTGGAAGTTGGTGATCATGCTGTTGGCTATGCTGAAATCGTATGGAGGGAAGATGAACTTGCTGGTCCAGTCGTTAGCGGCCTTCAGGGATTTGCCTGCAGATACGGCAGATTCAACCGCGCGCATAGAGGTGGTGCCTACAGCGCAGATGCGGCTTTTACGTTCGATGCCTTTGTTTACAATATCAGCCTGTTTTGCTTCGATGATAAATTGCTCCGAATCCATCTTGTGCTTGGTTAAGTCCTCCACCTCTACCGGGCGGAAGGTGCCTAAGCCAACGTGCAGCGTAACCTCGGCAAATTCAACACCTTTCAGTTCCAGGCGTTTCATCAGCTCGCGGCTAAAGTGCAGGCCTGCGGTAGGGGCCGCAACAGCGCCTTCGTGCTTGGCAAATATGGTTTGGTAGCGTTCTTTATCGTCGGCAGTGGCTTTGCGTTTAATGTATTTTGGCAGCGGTGTCTCGCCCAGGATCTCCACATTGCGGCGGAACTCCTCGTCGGTGCCATCAAACAAAAAGCGGATGGTACGGCCACGCGAGGTGGTATTATCCACAACCTCGGCTATCAGCAGGTCGTCGTCGCCAAAATATAGTTTGTTGCCAACGCGTATTTTACGTGCAGGGTCAACCAATACGTCCCAAAGGCGTAGTTCTTTATTAAGTTCGCGTAGCAAAAAAACCTCGATGGTAGCACCTGTTTTTTCTTTATTGCCGTACATGCGCGCAGGGAATACTTTTGTATTATTCAGGATCATTACATCCTTGTCGTCAAAATAATCCAGTATATCCTTGAATATTTTATGCTCAATTTTGCCCGAATCGCGGTGTAGGACCATTAAACGCGATTCGTCGCGTATATCTGATGGAGAATGAGCGATCAATGACTCGGGTAAATTGAATTTAAACTGGGATAATTTCATGCTTTATATATGAATTTTCAGGGCGCAAATGTACGGATTTTTTGTTAGATTAACCGATTTTTTTGCATTTCGTTTTGATTGCAGAAAAAATACTTTTATTAAAATTGCTGTAACTTAAAGCCTTAATAGCGGTCTAACCAAATGTTACCCCGGTTTTGTTAACTAACAGGGCGGCTTTAAACGGGCCTCTACACAGAAAAATACTGATATGATCATATTAAAACTTATCCGCGAAAGTTTCCTGTTTGCATACGATGCGCTTAGGCAAAATAAGCTGCGAACCATGCTATCGTTATTGGGGGTAACCATTGGTATATTTACCATTATAGCGGTGTATTCGGCAGTGGATACTTTGCGTAACAACCTGCAGGCAAGCGTAAACAAGCTGGGTAATAACAGTATTTATATAGAGAAATGGCCGTGGGTAGGCGAAGAGAATTTCCCCTGGTGGAAATACATGCAGCGCCCGGTGGCCAAACTGCGCGATTACGAGCAGGTGCGCCGCCGTAGCCAAACCGCAAAAGCCATATCGTACGATATCAGTATTGATAACCGCACTGTAAAATATGGCAGCAACACGGTTGATGGTGCCCAGATAGGTGCCGTATCATTTGAGCACGACAAGGTGATCAACTTTGATTTTAAAGACGGGCGGTATTTTACCGAGATTGAAGCGCGTACAGGTGCCCCAATTACCCTGATAGGTTATGATATTGCCGAAAATCTTTTTCCGGCGGGCGATGCGGTAGGCAAGCAGATAAAAATTATGGGCCGCAAGGTTACCGTTATAGGCGTGTTTACCAAGCAGGGCGATGATATGCTGGGCATATCAACCGATAAGCAAGTGTTGGTGCCCCTGAATTTTGCCAAGAACGTTATTGACGTGGAGAACGAAAAATACCAGCCTTCTATCGTTGTACGTGGGTTAGATAACCTATCGGAAGACGAAGTGGAAAGTGAGATCCGTGGTATCATGCGTTCTGTAAGAAGTATCCGCCCCGGCGCTGAAGATAATTTTGCGCTGAACAAATCGAGCGTTATCACCAATCAATTGGACAGCTTATTTGGGATAGTGAATAAGGGCGGGTTTATTATCGGTTTATTTTCCCTGCTGGTAGGTGGGTTTGGCGTGGCCAATATCATGTTTGTATCGGTAAGAGAGCGTACTAACATCATAGGTATCCAGAAATCGCTTGGCGCGAAAAATTACTTTATTTTGCTGCAATTCCTCATCGAATCCATGATCCTGTGCCTGATTGGGGGCCTTATAGGCATCGGATTGGTTTACCTGGGCACCTTTGGCGTAAAGGCAGCAACGGATCTTCAAATCATTTTAGATATAGATAACATCATAACCGGCGTAAGCTATTCCCTAACCATCGGTATCATTGCAGGTATCATCCCGGCGTATGGCGCTTCGCGTATGGATCCGGTTGAGGCTATCCGCACAAACTAATCGCAGCTAAACCAAGCCGTTAGGTGCAGTAACCGCCGGTTTGCAATGCTTTGATATTTTGCCGAACAGATCCTCGGGTACAAATGGTTTGGTAAGGTAATCGCACATCCCGTGTTCAAAAGCTTTAGCGTGTGTTTCGGGCATGGCATCGGCGGTAAAGGCTATAATAGGCAGTTGGGGCTGTGATTCCTTAATAATAGCCGAGGCCTCGAAGCCATCCATTACAGGCATTTGCAGGTCCATAATAATCAGGTCGTATACTTTTTCGGTAGCCATATTCACCGCTATTTGTCCGTTGAGGGCTTCATCTACATTAGCCTGCCATTTTTTTAGGAACTTGGAGGCTATCATGATATTCATCTTATTATCATCCACCACCAAAATATTCATACCGTAAAGGTTTGGCGGCAACGGTGTATGTGGAGCTGTTTCGGGCTGAGCGGTTAACTGCGCTGCCAGGTCAAACAATACCGGGAAGCTGAATTGTGTGCCTTTGCCCAATTCGCTGCTTACCTGTATGGTGCTATTGTAAAGCTCTACCAGCCGCTTGGTTATCGCCAGGCCAAGGCCCGTACCACCGTAATCGTTATTGATTACCTGTTCTTCCTGTATAAAAGGATCGAAGATAACGCCAAGGTTCCCGGGTGCTATGCCGATGCCGGTATCGGTAACTTTAAATTTAATCAGTATTTCTTTATCGCTTAGCTGTTGGTTCTCCAGTGCAATAGTTACCTTGCCTTTTTTGGTAAACTTAACGGCGTTGTTTACCAGGTTTATCAATATTTGCCCAAGCCGTGTTTGGTCGCCTACAAGGTATTCGGGGATGCTGCTGTCGGCTATTAATTCTATCTCCAGGTTTTTTTCTATCGCTTTGGCATAAAACGACTGCCTGACGTTTTGCGCCAGGTGGTGAATGTTAAAAACCGAATTGTTCAATACCAGCTTGCCCGCCTCTATTTTGTTGTAATCCAATATATCGTTGATGATGGCCAACAGGTTTTCGCCGCTGAATTTAAGGGTGTTAAGGTATTCTAATTGCTCGGGGCGAGGGTCTTCTGACAATAGCAGGTTGGTGGTGCCTATCACGGCGTTCATCGGCGTGCGAATCTCGTGGCTCATGATAGAAAGGAACTCTGATTTAAAGTGTGAGGATCGCTCGGCCTGTTCCTTTGCGGTGATGAGTTCCTGCCTTGCTATCTGCTGCAGGGTAATATCTTCGCCTATACTGGTTGTGCCTTTAAGCTTGCCATCATCGTCATAACTGATGGTGTTTTGCCAACTGATGATGCGCTGCTCTCCGTTACGGCAAATAATAGGGTTTACAAAATGTGGCGCAACGGTATTGTGTTCAAACCAGGCGGTCATCATTTCACGAAGGTCTTCGGGTACAAAATTGTCCATCCAGTTCATGCCCAGTATCTCACCCTGCTGATAGCCCACCAGGTGGGCCAGGTATTTATTGCAGAAAATAACATTGCCGTTAGCATCCAGGGATAGCGCCGCCAGCTTAATAGTTTCCAGCACCTGCTGAAATTTATTCTCCGTGCTTTTGTGCTCTATTTCGGCCTGTTTGCGCTGGGTGATGTCCTGCAGGGTGCCTACAATTTTACGTACGGTGCCGTCTTCGCGCAGCATTAGCTTGCCGGTAATTACACTCACGTGCTTTAAATTGCCTTTGGGGGTAATAATGCGATATTCCACCGCTACATCCGATGCAGCTTTAAATAAGTTCCTGATCACATAAACATCATCCGGGTGAATGTATTTGATCAGGGTTCTGCCTGCTATTGATATTGAGGCCTCACTTTCGTCCAGTTCATAAATTGCGTTCACTTCATCGCTCCAGGCAAGTTTTTTTGTGGTGTTATCAAACTTCCAGTTACCAATTTTGGCTATCTTTTGAGCTTCCAGCAGTTCTGTCTGGCTTATTTTTACCGCTTTTTCGGCCAGGCGGGCATCGGTAACATCCTGTATAATACCAACTATGCGTTGTAGTTTACCATCTTCGTTGTATTGCAGGGCGCCCCGTAATATTTTAATATACTTTAAATTACCTTTCGGGGTAATCATTTTATGCTCGTGGCTGGCTTCTGTTATGGTGGTGATATTTGTAAAATATGCCGAGGTACGCTCCAGGTCGTCGGGGTGTACCAGGCTCATGTAGTATCTAAACTTGTCAAACTCGCCCGGGATGTTATCAACCTCTAAAACGGTGAACAGATTGTCGGACCAATAATCTTCGCGCGTGATGGCATTAAACCACCAGTTACCTGTTTTTGCTATGCTTTGAGCCTGTTGTAAAAGGGCCTCGCTTTCTTTTAAGGCGTCGGCACGCCTTTTTTGTTCGGTAATATCGGTAACCGCTACGGATATGCGGCGCATGTAATTGCCATTAACGTCAAATACTGCCGAGATCTTAGACATGAACCACTTTGGCTTGCCATACAGCGACGGGAACTCTATAGTGGCGGTCTCTTTATTTTTTATAACTCCATGGTAAACATTTTCAAAGTAAACACCCTGTTCCGGCCCCACCACCTCCAGGAGGCTTTTATTTAAAAAGTGATCTTCAGCTAAGTAGGATGGGCTGTGCGGCCCAAACCAAACGTTAAGGCATACCATATTCTCATCCAGCTCAAAAATGGTATCGTTTACCGAACTGATAAGCGCGTGCAGTTGTGCCTGGCTGGCGCGTAGCTTATGATCGTTCTCTACCAGCGATTCGTTTAGCTGTAATACCTCGCCCAGCGCTTTTTTAAACTGCATCTGGTAGCTCACCATCACAAAGAATGATACATAGGCAATAAGCGTAAAAACAACCAGCAAAACAACAAGCACACCGCCCGATATAAACAGCTTTGGGGAATAGTAGTAAGCGCCAAGGATGGCAATAAAATTCAGCACGCTAACGGTAACAAATTCCCAGCGCCTGTTGCAAAAAAACGTTAATGAAATAAATATGGTGATAGAACTGAAAAGGTACACATGCTCAAACCCGTTAGCACCAAGCAAAATGCCATTATTAATAACCAGGTAAGCTAATATGGTGGTATAAACCAGCCAACGGAAAGCGGTTTTGTATGGGGTAAAGGACAATGCCAGCGCCGCTGCGCTCAACATTGAGCAAATGGCACGCAGCCAAACGGGATCGTAAGAATTGTAAAAGCACAGGTAATGCAGCGATGGACCGGCAATAAGCAACCCTAATAAAAGTAGCCTGTAGATGGTATTGTCATTTTCAATTAACTGCAGGATTCGCTCTCTAAATGACATCTATTAAGTAGTTTTTAATTTGCACGAAACAATATACGCTAAAAAGCTGCCAACTTACGTTAAGAATTTTACAAACGGTAAATTTATCTTGAAGCTGTTTAGTACGCATATTTATTTACATTTGTTGCAAATACTAAATTTTCTATGTCTGACACTGCACAACTAAAAATTGGTGATAAAACGTACGATCTGCCGGTGATTGAGGGTACTGAAGGCGAAAAAGCGATCGATATATCAAAGCTGCGCGACCTTACCGGTTATGTAACGCTTGATGTGGGTTACAAAAATACCGGGGCCACAAAAAGCGCTATCACATTTTTAGATGGCGAGGTGGGGATACTGAAGTACCGCGGCTACCCGATAGAGCAGCTTGCCGAAAACTCCACCTTTACCGAAGTAGCCTACCTGCTGATATATGGTGACTTGCCTACTACAGAGCAATTAAAAAGCTTTGAACTGGAGATAAGCCGCCACACCCTGGTGCACGAGGATATGAAGAAGTTTTTTGATGGCTTCCCCTCGGGCTCGCACCCAATGGGGCAACTATCATCTTTAATTGGAGCGCTGGCCGCTTTTAACCCCGCATCGCTTAAGCAGGGGCAAAGTACCGAAGAGGTGAACCTGGAGATCATTAAGCTGATAGCGAAGATGAGCACCATCGTATCCTGGATCTACAAAAAATCGTTGGGGCACCCGGTTATTTACCCGCAGAACAGGCTGGATTATGTAACCAACTTTCTGCATATGACCTTTGGGCAGCGTACCGAAGAGATTGAGATAGACCCGGTTGTGGTAAGCGCCATGAACAAGCTGCTGATACTGCATGCCGACCACGAACAAAACTGCTCGGCTTCAACCGTACGCATTGTAGGCTCGTCTGATGCTAATTTGTACGCGTCCATTTCCGCAGGGATCTCTGCGCTTTGGGGCCCACTGCATGGTGGTGCCAACCAGGCCGTGATAGAAATGCTGCAAAAAATAAAGGAAGACGGCGGCGACACCGATAAATGGATCAAAAAAGCGAAAGATAAGAACGATCCGTTCCGTTTGATGGGCTTTGGCCACCGCGTGTACAAAAACTTCGACCCAAGGGCGAAGATCATCAAAAAAGCCTGCGACGATATTTTAGAGAAGCTGCACATACAGGACGAAACCCTGGAAATTGCCAAAAAACTGGAAGAGGTTGCCCTGAGCGACCCATACTTTGTAGAGCGCAAGCTTTACCCTAACGTAGATTTTTACTCGGGCATTATTTACACCGCTTTAGGTTTCCCTACCGATATGTTTACCGTGCTGTTTGCCCTGGGCCGCCTGCCGGGATGGATTGCCCAGTGGAAAGAAATGAAAGCCAACAAAGAGCCTATCGGCCGCCCGCGCCAGATTTATGTTGGTGCAACGGATAGGGAGTATACAGATATTAAGAGCAGATAAAGCCTCACCGCAGCCCTCTCGAAAGGAGAGGGAGCAAGAAACTATAGCCACTATTGAGCTTAAGTCCTCTCCTTTGGAGAGGATTTAGGTGAGGCTAATTAAGTCCGACGTTTGCCGGGCTTTTTTTATAAACGCCGACTAATTATAAATAGGGTTTCGTGAAAAACAAGCTTGGGATTTTATACCGGACTGTCATGATCTTAGTTGTTCTCGCCATAATATATTTTGGCATTCACCGGATCGTTTCTTATTTCTTCGATCCGTTTGGCGCGAATGATAAAACATATAGCCGACAGGAGTTGATAGAAAACTTTAATGCCAAACAAAAAGAGATTTACGCCGCGAAGCATTATTTCGAAAGTATTGTGCTTAAAGGTAAAAAAGTTGACATCGAGTTTGATGGTGACAGAATAACTCGATTGGAAGTTTACCCTACAATTGATAACGCTCATCAAGACAGATATGCAATTGATGATTCCAGAAGAATCGACTCGATAATTACAGCTTTAGGTTGGACGAAGGCCTCAGTGAATAAGTTAAGGCAAAAGCTCGAAGAGGCTAACTGTATATCGATATTTAATGATGAGCCAGCAACCATCGGCTTTAAAAGGAGCGGTATGGGCATTTACTCATTTCAGGTATTCGACAAACCTATGGCAGATAGTACGAAAATAAAATATTCGCGGGATTCGTGCTTGTTTATCGTAGCAAACAACAGGCTTGTTTTAGAATACGGCGGTGGTGCAATAGGCCCCCAATGCTTCCCGCGGAAAGATTTACAGAACAATAACTCCCATGACCACACGCGAAATACTCAAACAATATTGGGGGCACGATAACTTCCGGCCGATGCAGGAGGAGATCATCGCGTCGGTATTGCAGGGGCATGATACGCTGGCACTGCTGCCAACGGGTGGCGGTAAATCGGTGTGTTTCCAGGTGCCCGCGTTGGCTAAGGATGGCATCTGTATCGTGGTATCGCCGCTCATCGCGCTGATGAAAGACCAGGTGGAGAACCTGAAAGCAAAAGGCATCGACGCAGTTTCCATTGTATCGGGCATGAGCCGCCGCGAGGTGGATATTGCGTTGGATAACTGCATTTACGGCTACACCAAGTTTTTGTATCTCTCGCCCGAAAGGTTACTGTCTGAACTGGTGCGCGAGCGCATCAAGTATATGAAGGTAAACCTGTTTGCGGTAGACGAGGCGCACTGTATCTCGCAATGGGGTTATGATTTCCGCCCGCCTTATCTGCACATTGCCGATCTGCGCGAATTACATCCCAATGTGCCGGTGCTCGCGCTTACTGCCACAGCTACTTCAGATGTACGGGCGGATATCCAGGAGAAACTACTTTTTAAGTCTGGCAGCGTTGTTTATCAGCAAAGTTTCGCGCGTAAAAATATCAGTTATGTGGTGCGCCATACCGAAAATAAAAGCCGCAACCTGCTGGATATTGCCAATAATATTAAAGGAAGCGGTATCGTATATGTGCGCACTCGCAAGGGTACAGCCGAGGTGGCCAAGTTTTTTACTGATAATGGCATTAAAGCCGATTTTTACCATGCCGGCCTAAGCGCCGACGAACGCGCCGAAAAGCAGGAAGCCTGGAAAAACAATCGTAACCGCATTATTGTAGCCACCAACGCCTTCGGCATGGGGATAGATAAGGCGGACGTGCGTTTTGTGGTGCACCTGGAAATGCCCGATAGCCTGGAAGCTTATTACCAGGAAGCCGGCAGGGCGGGCCGCGACGAACAGAAAGCTTACGGGATATTATTATACAACCTTAGCGACAGGCTGCGGAAGGAACAAATGTTTTTGCAGAACTTCCCTTCGGTAGCAGAGATAAAGCAGATATATCATTACCTGGGTAGTTACTGCCAGGTAGCCTACGATACCGGCGAAGGAGCCAACTTTGACCTCGACCTGGGCGATTTTTGCAGCCGCTACAAACTGGACAGCATTAAAACCATTAACGCCTTAAAATTTTTAGAGCAGAACGAGTACATCGCTTTCAGCGAGAGTGTGTTTTTACCCTCACGGTTCAGATTTGAGGTTTTGAACGAAGAACTGTACAACTTCCAGATCCAAAACCCAGGCTGGGATCCCTTCGTTAAAACCTTGCTGCGCTCCTACGGTGGCGCATTTGAAAATTATGTGCGTTTAAAGGAGTTCGACCTGGCGCGGCGTACCAACATGAGCGTGCAGCAGGTGGCAGAGGGTTTAACTAAATTAGAAAGCTTTGGAGTGCTGAGCTACCTGCCGCAAACCGATAAGCCCCAGATAACCTGGATAAGGGCACGGCAGCAAGCCAACAACGTATTTATTAATAAGGCTGATATAGAAACCAGGAAAGCCACCTACCGCCGAAAAATGGAGGCGGTTTTCGCCTATGCCGAGCACAAACGCTGCCGGAGCCAAATGCTGCTGGCGTACTTCGACGAACCCAACGCCGCCAAATGCGGCGTATGCGACGTTTGCCTTGCCGAAAAACGGGAGAAAAATGCAGCAGAGATTTTTGAGAACATCACCAACGAGATCGTGCAATTGCTGAGCGTTGACAATTATACTATCGGTGACTTGATAACTACCCTTAAGTTGGGCTCCGGAAAAGAAAAGATAGAAACCCTCCGGATGCTGCTGGATGCCGGCAAGATAAAAACGGATGGGGAGAAGTATTATTTGTAGATTAGGGATCCGCCTTCATTACTCTCCACAACCCATCTTGTCTTATTTCTTGATTCTTGCCTCTCGATTCTAACTTCTTTTTCCACGTTACATCTTTTTCGCCGAGCTATTTCGGGCGTTCACCGATGTAATACCGCCGTACGTCTATTTGGCCATAATTTGCTGTAACGTTTCCTCACGGGGGGCGTCATATGGGTGTATTTAATAAAACGAAAAAACACAAAAGCACTCACAGTCAAAATATTATAAATCATGAAAACTACAATTTTAACAATAGCAACCATCTTCACTTTAGCCATAGGTACTGTAACAACCAGCTTCGCGGCAGCAAATAACAACGAAGAAGTAGCCACCGTTTTAACAAACGTAAGCCAGATCAACAAAATAGAGATCCGTGGTAATGTGCAGCTCTTCGTATCAGACGGCAACGCCGATCAGGTAAAAGTTTACAACCGTTATTATGCCGAAAGCGCCTTGGTACAAAACGAGAACGGCGTACTGCGCATTGCATCGTACAACGCTAAAACCTTAGTGGTTTGGGTAACCGCTGCCGACCTGCGCAGCATCTCTGCTTACGATAACGCCGAAGTAAAATCTTTTGGTAACCTGTCTAAGATCGATCTGGATGTTAACCTGTACAACAACGCTTCTGCTAAATTGAACCTGGATGCCTACAAAGCAAACATTACGGTGAACGACCGCGCTAAAGCCGACGTTACCGGTAACGTTACCGAGTACAACCTGGTACGTGACCAATCTGCAACTGTTAACAACAGCGATCTGGCTGCAACAAACAGATCAGAAAAAATAACCAACAAGTTTACCCCGGTTAAAGCTGACTTAGCCATTCTGTAAGCACTACTTTTGCAAAAGTTCAACATATATTCACAGAGCCATCGCGTAAGCGGTGGTTTTTTTTGTTGTCTGAACTCGAATTTTTCGTGCTTGCTTGATTTTTAACGGCACTCAGGAAGGCTGCGCCGTTTCGAACGAGCGGGGAGGGAATGCGGGCAGGCGTGGGGAGAGAACTTATATAGGTTCCATCAGCCCGTCATCCTGAACTTGTTTCAGGCCCCCACAGGACTGGTTGCCCACATGCTAAACCGTCTTGCACATCGCTACTTTGCCTGCTTGATGCCCGAAATTAATTCAGCATTACGTGCCCGTTTTACCCACCTCCGGTCTTGTCTCCTGATTCTAATCTCTTGCCTCTCAAATTCTCTCCCACTTCGCCGACCCAATTCCGTCCTTCACCGATATAAACCCGCTGTGTGTCTATTTTACACTATTTGGCTGTAACGTTTCCGGCTTGGGGTCGTCTTATTTGTGTATTAAGTTACTAAACAACATAAAGTATTCAAAATCAAAATATTAATATCATGAAAACATCAATATTCACCATCTTAGCTATCGTAGCATTAGCAGTTGGCAGCACAAATTCAAGCTTCGCTTCAGTAAAAAATGAAAACAAAGAAGTAAGCACCGTTTTAACAAATATCAGCCAGATCAGCAAAATAGAAGTACACGGCAACGTGGAGCTTTACATATCTGACGGTAACACCGACCAGGTGAAAGTTTACAACCAGTACTATGCCGAAAGCGCTTTGGTACAAAGCCAAAACGGTGTATTGCGCATCTCATCATACAAAACAGAAAAATTGGTGGTTTGGGTAACTGCAAACGATCTGCGCGCCATCTCTGCTTATGATAACGCATCTGTAAAATCATTCGGCAGCTTATCAAAGATCGACCTTGACGTTAACCTGTATGATAATGCAACCGCACAATTAAACTTGGAAGCTTACCGCGCTACATTAACTGTAAACAACAACGCAAAAGCAACCTTAACCGGCAGCGTTACCGAATACAGCTTAACATATGCAGATTCTGCAAAAGTGATAAACGATAACTTTATCACCGTTAACGAAAGTAAAATTCAGGTGCCGGCAGCAGGCAGAAGAGAGATAGCAGGCTTATAATATACACCTTACACAATTCAATATATATACCTTAAAAGCTGTTGCCGGGCAACGGCTTTTTTTATTTTAACTTTTAGTGTAACTTCAGGGCAATAAACGGTGTCAAAAAACAAAAAACTTACCATGAAAAAATCTTACTTACAAATATTCGTTTTGGTTGCACTGCTTTCAGTGAGCCTTTTTTCATCCTCGTGCCGCAGGTTCAGAAAAGTGCATGGCTCGGGCAAAGCGGCTACAGAGAAACGCACCGTTGTGGAATTTACGAAGGTCGACGTTTCGGGCGGCTTAAAAGTTACCCTTACGCAGGATAGCTCATCGGTAGTAACCGTTACCGCCGACGACAATTTGCTTAAATATATTAAAACAGAAGTGGAAGGCGACAGGCTGCGCATATACACCACCCGTAACCTGGATAGCCGCACCGAACTAAGGATAGGCGTGGGGCTTCGCAAACTGGAAGACCTGGAAGTATCCGGCGCGGTAGAGGTAAGCTCCATTGGCCGTATCACCACCGGCAATCTCGATCTGAACCTTTCCGGCTCAACAAAACTGGATATGGACCTCAGCGCGGCAGATGTGCACACCGAAGGCAGCGGCAGTACCGAACTGAAGCTGAAGGGCCAGGCGGCATCGCATAACGTAAATTTGAGCGGCAGCGGCGACATTGACGCGCTTGACTTTGTGGTAGGTAAATACAATATCGAAACATCGGGCGCCAGCCATTGCAAAATTAACGTGTTAAAAGACCTGAGCGTACATACCAGCGGCGCATCAGAAATTGAATATCGCGGCAGTCCGTCAAACGTAAGCAGCGATAAATCTGGTGCTTCGTCTATTACCAAGATCGATTAAAATTAGTTGAAATATGCTTGTCGCGTGGCGATTGGACTCACCCCCGGGTACGCTATCGCTGCCCGACCCTCTCTGCTCCGCAAAGAGGGTGAAAAAAAAATAAAAAAAACTCCCCTCTTTCCGAAGGAGAGAGGGGGCAGGGCCCGCCTGCCGGCAGGCAGGGGTGAGTCAACTCGCGGCGCGGACATAACCGCTCGCAAATCAACTCACCCTTAACGCTATCGCTGTTCAATCCTTATCCGCAAAGAAGCTTAACTGCAAACACTTAAACAGGTAAGCAACACATTCGTAAAATTCTAAAACAAACAGTACACAGTTATCAAAATGTAAAAGGGGGCACCTACGGAGCCAATGCGGGTTAATAGGCTTTTCCTATAAACAGGCGACTCCGCTGGAGTCAATAACAAGCCATTAAAGAGCTCCGTTAGGAGCTTCCTGTTTATAGAAATAAAAAACAGAGGCTTTGGCTCCGTAGGTGCCCCCTTGTACAGTGGGCTTTTCGTTTGACGTTATACAATCAAAAGAATTTTAATGCGTTGCCCCGTGAAAACATACCTGCGGCCAAATAAATTCTCAAAATAAATTCATACTTTTGCGCCTCTAAAAAGCTGCCATGCGTTTTAAATAATCGCATGGCGGTTTATTTTGAATTAAAAACTATCCGGTAAAAAAGATGAATATATCACAGGAAAAAGTTGATAACCTCAATACGGTTGTAAAGATCAATTTAAACCCGGCTGATTACCAGCCACGCGTAGAAAAAGCGATTAAGGAACAAGCTAAGAAAGCAAAGATCCCAGGGTTCCGCCCGGGCATGGTGCCACCTGCACACATTAAAAGAATGTATGGCAAAAGCATTTTGGTTGATGAGATCAACAACATGCTGAGCGATACCCTGAACAAATACCTGGAAGAAGAAAAACTGGAAGTATTGGGCCAGCCTTTGCCAAAACGCGAAGATGAGCGCAAAGAATACAACTGGGATTTTGCCGACGATTTTGAATTTAACTACGAAATTGGTTTAGCACCGGCTTTTGAGATCGACTTTACTTCTAAAGACCAGATAACCCAATACATCATTAAAGCTGATGAAGAAACCCTGGCTCAAAGGGTGAAAAGCATCCGTCGTGCTTATGGCAAAATGACAAATCCTGACGTATCGGCAGACGATGATGTTCTTTATTCCGAATTAGTGCAATTATCTCCGGATGGTTCTGTTTTTGAGGATGGCATTAGCAACACGGCATCTGTACGTTTAGACCTGATAAAGGATGAGGCCATAAAAGCATCATTAATCGGTTTAAAAAAGGGTGACGAAGTAACACTGGATATCCAGGCAGCTTATGGTAACGATGCAGCTAAAATTGCAGGCGTGCTTAAGATAGATGAGGAAACAGCAGCTGATTTAAAATCGAACTTTAAACTAACGGTAAAAAATGTAAACCGTTTGGAAGAAGCCGACTTGAACCAGGAGTTCTTTGACAAATTATTTGGTGAAGGTACCGTAACTACCGAAGAGGGCTTCAGGGAAAAAATAACCGAAGAAGTTGAAACTATGATGCAGCAGGATAGCGAACGCAAACTGCAGAGCGACATCTACAACTATAGCCTTAACAAAGTTCAGTTTAACTTGCCCGATGATTTTTTAAAACGCTGGTTGAAAGCAACCAACGAAAAACTATCAGACGAGGAATTGGAAAGTGGTTACAACGATTTTGCAAAAAACCTGAAATGGACACTGATAGCAAACAAAATAACGAAAGATGGCAACATCGATATTAAATACGATGAAGTATTTAATTACGCTAAAATGAGCTTAGATCAGCAGTTCCGCGCGTACAGCCAGCAATCGCTTCCAGAGGAGCAATTGGCGCAGTACACCGTGCAGTATTTGCAAAACAAAGAGCAGGCAAACAAAATATTTGAGGAAGTAAAAGCCGTTAAGGTTTTTGATTACGTAAAAAGCGTAATTACCCTTGATAAAAAAGAGATCCTGTTTACAGATTTTAACAAACTGGAAGACTAAGTACTTCCGTTTAATAATATCCTTTACCAAAAGCATTTGCATAACAGCAGATGCTTTTGGCGTTTAAAGAACCTCGGAGCCTCACCTAAATCCTCTCCAAAGGAGAGGATTTTAAAAAAAAGAGCTTCTTACTCCCTCTCCTTTGGAGAGGGCCGGGGTGAGGCTCCGAAATAATTTTTACTTTACACAAACTTTACGCTATCAATTCTATTCAACTAAAAACTATATTAGCCCCACAACCCAAAAGCATTTATATTATAACAAACACATATCATGAGCAGTAATATCGATAAGAACGAATTTCGTAAATACGCTGTTAAGCATCATCGCTTAAACGGCCTTACCGTAGATAAATACCTTTCCACCTTCGATCGTAAGAGCCAGCCAAGCGGGATCTACAACCCAACCGGCATGACCCCATACATCATCGAAGAGCGCCAGATGAACGTGGCCCAGATGGACGTGTTCTCGCGTTTGATGATGGACCGCATCATTTTCCTTGGCGATGCTATTTATGACCAGAACGCAAACATTATACAGGCTCAGTTGCTATTCCTGCAGTCGGCAGATGCCAAACGCGATATCCAGATCTATATCAACTCTCCGGGTGGCTCGGTTTATGCCGGTTTAGGTATCTATGATAC
Organism: Mucilaginibacter pankratovii; assembly: GCF_014773265.1. Lineage (GTDB taxonomy): Bacteria > Bacteroidota > Bacteroidia > Sphingobacteriales > Sphingobacteriaceae > Mucilaginibacter > Mucilaginibacter pankratovii. The sequence continues at coordinate 80,732 of NZ_JACWMY010000012.1, forward strand.
CATGCAATTCATCTCCAACGATGTAGCTACCATTTGTACAGGCATGGCAGCATCAATGGGTGCAGTATTGCTTTGCGCAGGTACTGCCGGTAAAAGGGCAGCATTGCCACATTCGAGGGTGATGATCCACCAGCCATCGGGCGGTGCACAGGGCCAGCAAAGCGATATCGAGATCACGTATCACGAGATCACCAAGCTGAAAAAAGAACTATACCAGATCATTGCCGACCATAGCGGTGCATCGTACGAAAAAGTTTGGGAAGCATCAGACCGTGATTACTGGATGATTGCTGATGAGGCAAAAGAATTTGGTATGGTTGATGAAGTTTTAAAAGGAAACAGTAATAAAACAAAATAATCAATTTTGCGTATTGTGTACAACCTTAAGGGGTTGTACACATTGCAATTAAATTTTTAATTGATTATTTTTCATAAACCAATTAGCAGATGAACAAGAACAGCAAGGAGATCAGGTGCTCGTTTTGCGGCGCAGGTAAACAAGACTCCCTGATGCTGATAGCCGGGCTCGACGCGCATATTTGTGATAAGTGCGTTAACCAGGCTAACGAGATACTGGCAGAAGAGCTAAAGGTGCGCAAGGTGAAAGCTTCGCCATCGTCGCCTGCTATTTTAAAACCGGCAGAAATAAAATCCCACCTCGATCAATACATCATCGGGCAAGACGACGCCAAGAAAGTGTTGGCGGTATCGGTGTACAATCACTATAAGCGCCTTAATCAGCGCGTAGATAAAGACGAGGTAGAGATAGAAAAATCGAACATTATTATGGTAGGCGAAACCGGTACGGGCAAAACCCTGCTGGCCAAAACGCTTGCTAAGATCCTGAACGTGCCTTTTTGCATTTGCGATGCCACGGTATTAACCGAGGCCGGCTATGTAGGCGAGGACGTGGAAAGCATCCTGACCCGTTTGCTGCAAAGCGCGGATTATGATGTGAACACTGCCGAGCGCGGCATAGTTTATATTGATGAGGTGGATAAAATCGCCCGCAAAAGCGATAACGCGTCCATCACCCGCGATGTAAGCGGCGAGGGTGTGCAACAGGCTTTACTGAAGATACTGGAAGGAACCATGGTTAACGTACCACCACAAGGCGGCCGTAAACACCCCGACCAGAAGATGATAACCGTAAATACCAGTAACATATTGTTTATTTGCGGCGGTGCGTTTGATGGTATCGACAGGAAGATAGCCAACAGGCTGCGTACCCAAACCGTGGGTTACAAAATGAAACGGGATGATAACGAGGTGGACATGAAGAACCTGTATAAGTACATTACCCCGCAGGATCTGAAATCGTTTGGGTTGATACCCGAGCTGATCGGCCGTTTGCCGGTGCTTACCTACCTTAATCCGCTGGATAGGGAAGCCCTGCACAATATCCTCACCGAACCAAAGAACTCGCTGTTGAAACAGTACAAAAAACTGTTTGAATACGAAGGCGTAAAACTGGAGTTTGACGTAGACGTTTTAGATTTTATTGTTGATAAGGCAATGGAATTTAAATTAGGCGCCCGGGGGCTGCGCTCTATCTGCGAAGCTATCATGATAGATGCCATGTTTGAGTTCCCATCCAAGAAGGATGTGAAGCGCTTAAATGTAACGATGGAGTACGCGAGAGAGAAGTTTGAGAAGAGTGACCTTAAAAAATTAAAGGTAGCTTAACAATAAATTGGCTTTAAATAGCTATATTTGTAATACTAAAACAGCAGCCCTGGCGACAACCCGCCGGGGTTTGCTGTATAAAAAGGTTTTTAAACGCCCCCAAAGGAATTCGCCGATGGGATAAATAATAGGAGAACTCAAAAAATGAACGAACAATTAGACGCCAAAAAAGACGCAACACCAAAAGAGGAAAAAAAGGTAAAAGAAGTAACATCGCCGGTAAAATCCGGCTTAAAAACCAAAGAAGCAATTGTTGCCAACTGGCTGCCGCGCTACACCGGCCGCCCGCTTGATGCCTTTGGCAAATACATTATCCTCACCAACTTTTCTAAATACCTGCAGCTGTTTTCCGAATGGAACGAGAACGCGCCGATAATGGGTTTGGATAAACCGATGCAAAGCGTAACCGCCAACGGTATCACGATCATCAACTTTGGGATGGGCAGCTCGGTAGCGGCAACCGTAATGGACCTGCTGACCGCCATCCACCCCGAAGCCGTAATATTTTTAGGAAAATGCGGTGGCTTGAAAAAGAAGAACAACGTAGGCGACCTGATACTGCCCATAGCGGCCATTCGCGGCGAGGGTACATCAAACGATTACCTACCTGCCGAAGTGCCCGCACTGCCCGCCTTTGCCCTGCAAAAAGCAATCTCAACCACCATCCGCGATTTCGGCCGGGATTACTGGACCGGAACCTGCTACACCACCAACCGCCGCGTGTGGGAGCACGATAAGGACTTTAAAAAATACCTGAAGGATCTGCGCGCCATGGCCATTGATATGGAAACGGCAACCATCTTCACCACCGGCTTCGCTAACAAGATCCCAACGGGTGCCTTGCTGCTGGTATCAGATCAGCCGATGATCCCGGAAGGTGTAAAAACCGCCGAAAGCGATTCATCCGTAACCGAGCAATTTGTAGAAACCCACCTAAGGGTAGGTATCGAATCGTTGAAACAACTCATCAACGGCGGCTTAACGGTTAAGCACCTTAAGTTTTAAAGGGTTTACCACCACGTCATTGCGAGCGAAGCGCGGCAACCATCGGTATGAAGGTCCGCTAAGCAGGTCTGTTATCTAAAGCCGCTCTGCATATTCGCTCTGCTGGCCGAGGGTTGCCGCGCTTCGCTCGCAATGACGCACTTTTTAATTCCCAATTACTACCTTCTTTAAACTTTCCCTGCCATAAAATACCGGGAAATACATTTGCTCGGCTTTGGCCGGATTCAGGTTGTATTTGCCACTGTAGCGGGGCATCAGGTTTACGCTGAAAGTGTAGGTGCCCTGCTTAAGCTTGCGGCAAAATATGCTCACCTTTTCTTTAAAGAATTCGCGGTGTACCTCGTTGTTGCCCCACTGCTGGTCCTTGCTTTCGTAAGAGCAGCCTGCCGGGATAGGGATCTCTATCATCACAAAATCGGCATCGCCACGTACGGTTACTTCGGCTTTAAGCTGTACCGCCTCACCGCCTTTTAGCCGCGTAAGCTTATCACCTTTTTTCTCAAACCAAGTATCCACTGTAAAATCCTTACTTACCTTTTCCGGTTTGCCGTTCCAAAATTGCTGGTAGCCGGTAATGTATACCGGCAGGCTTCCTGTTTTGCTTATGCTAATAGCATTATCTTTCAGGATAGCGGTATAGGGGAAAGTAGTGATGGTTTCGGTAGCGGTTCCCTTTATGGTTAGTGCCGATGGTTTCAGCTGTTTGTCTTTTTCCAACAGATCGGGCAGGATGGTTTCCAGTATCAACGCCGATTCGTAGGTGTTGCGCCATTCGCCCAGTTTACGCTGCTCTAAAAAGTACCCGCGTATCTTAGCAAGCAGCTCCGGGTGTTTTCCTGCTGCTTTGATGATCCTGTAAGCTATCACGCTCGTTTGAATGGAGTTATCAAAGAAACGGTAATTCTCCTCGCCCCAATAGATGTTATCGAACATGGTTTTACGTGCGGCGTTGATCAGGCTATCAATTTTAACCGGGATGCCGGCCTGTTGCTTCAACAGCATCAGGCGCATGCGGTTATAGCCGGGCACATCTTTCTGCAACTTGTACTCCTTTTCTATCACAGCAAAGTATTTGATATAATCAACTTTAGCGCTTAATTGGTGCAGTAATTGCAGGCAGGCCAGTTTTTCTTCCCCGCGGTAACTTTCCAGTTGGTAAACCAGGTAGGCGGTTAATTTTTGTTTGTCGAGCTGCACGGAGTAGCCCATACTTTGCGCATCGGTGAGCGCTTCTACAGCGTGCAGGCTTATCCAAAGTTCCTCATTGGTATCTGCCCACCAGCCCCATGTACCGCTTGGCTTGCGGTTCTCCTGCAGTTTTTTTATCACCGCTAAAATATTCTTCTCGTATTTAAAGGGCTCGCCCAGGAAAGTTTTGATGCGTTTTTCGGCTAAGAGTCCTTTAAGTTTCGAGGTAAGTTGCTCGTTACATAAATATTTGTACTCGCGCAGGCGCCTGGCTTCTTCGGCAAGCGCCGGCAGGGCAGAAGCCTCGGCCCTAAAGGTAACCGGCCCCAGCGCCGGGTTAAATTTAAGGCTGATGGTGGTATCGCGGTCCAGGGCTTCAAAAATACCCTTTGTTTCCAGCACGCCCTGTTTTACCACGGGGATCTTTCGCTGCTCGCCGTCGAAATAGCCATTGTCGCGTTTAATGCTGTATTCAAAAGCCAGGCTGTCGGTAGCCGAAGCCACGATATTCAGCGTATCTATTTTGGCGTTGCTTACCTGCAGATCGCCTTGTGCTAATACCTTGCCGTTGTAGCTGAATGTGCGGGTTACATTAACAGGGGTGGAGTTATAGTTCATCATCTTGCCTATCAGGCTCATCTCATCGCCTTCCACAGCAAATTGCGGCGCAATAAAATTTGCGCTTAGGGGTTTGAAAGATTTGATCTGTTTTTCGATAAAGCCGCTTTGGCGCTTGCCGTTAATGCCCACAACAAAGGTGCGCCAGTTGGTAATATCATCCGGGAAAACGCTGGTGAAACTGGCCTTCCCGTTTTCATCGGTAACCAGTTTGGGTTGCCAGTAGGCATAGTCGCTAAAGTTTTTGCGCAGGGTTTGCTCGCCACCTCGCGGGGCCTCGGCAGGACTGGGAGCGGCATTTGCCTTTGGCTTTGTAGAAATGATAATTACACCATTCGCTCCGCGTACCCCATAAATGCCTGTAGCCGCCCCGTCTTTCAGTACGCTTATTTCCCCTATCATACCCGGGTTCAGCCCTTTCAGGTCGGCTACTATTTCACCATCAACAACATACAAAGGCTTATTAGCGCCAATTGAGGAGGCTCCTCTTATCCGGATATTAATGCCTCCGCCGGGCGTGCCCTCTATTATCGTTACGCCGGCTGCCCGCCCTTCCAAAAGTTGGTCGAATGTCATTGTGCTGACCGAGCCGGTTAGATCCTTCCGCTTTACACTGCCGTATCCAACAACCACAACCTCCTGCAGCTGGTTTTTTTGCGGCGTTAATTTAAGGGTGATGGTTGTGCCCGGCGTGTAATCTACTTCCTGCGTAAAGTAACCAATGTACGATACTATAATTTTGCCCTGCGGCGGCACTTGCAGCCTAAATTCGCCGTTAGTATTTGTTTGAGTGCCAACCGTAGTACCCTTAATTTTTACCGCGACGCCAATAAGAGGCTGTTTATCGTCGCTGCCAATAATTTTACCGCTTAGGGTTTGGCTAAATTCACCGGTGCTGAAGTATTTTTGGTTAAAAGCCTCTTTCAATTTCAGCGCATCGTTCTCTATTTGATCATCTGCGTTACGGTATCGCTCGCTTTTGCGGCTATTAATTATCTGCCCGATTTTAATACTTACCGAATCCCTGGCATGCCTGGGCGATATACCGAACCTGTAAAAATTTATACCATGTGTTTTTACCTCTATGCTATCCTTTATATCGTACCGGTCGCCCTGCAGCAAAAAGAATATCCTGTATTTTCCCTGCGCCAGCTCCGCTAAATCGGTGGTGTTGCCCGGGTATACACTAATATAATCGGGGTTATCATAACGGTAAAGAATAACATTTTTAATAAGGGCCATTTTTTCATTCTCTACCGGCAACCGGTCTATTTTTAGCCTGCCTGTATTGTGCCCTTTTACCGGGAGATTGGTGAACAATTGCGTGGTGTTGGCGCGTTTATCCAGGTAATCCTGCCAAAGGCTGTCTGCCGCATTATTAGTTAGCACATATTGTTTGTAATTGGTGGTGCCATTTATATTACCCAGCCAGCGGGCAAAGGGATAATTTGCCGTTATGCTTTTTTGCCTGATGAGGCCCGGCTCAAATAAATAGGTATAATTTGGTTCGGCTAAAAAGGCTTGCGGCTTATCGCCCTGGTGGTCATATACCGTATAATTTGGTGTCAGCGGGCCTGTAAGCACGGCGCTGCCAGCTGTAGCGGCAGGGTTTAAAAAGAAGATCTTATCGGTTTGTGCGATCATGGCCCGCCGCCCGTCGAAATTGTTTACAACACTTACCAGGTACTTATTAATGTTATTAGCCTCGTAGAAGGATAACGTATCAGGTAGTTTTTGCGCGGGATAGGTATTGGCATTTATGCTGATGATGAGTTTTTTATTCCGCTCCATCTTTACGCTGTCCACTTCTATAATTTGTGCGGCTGTACGCAACATCAGCGAATGGTAGCCGGGAGAGACTTTAAAGCTGTAGGGCTGTAACTGCTGTGCCTGGCTAAAGTAAACCGGCAAATGATCGATATATAAAATATGTACAGGTACTATGTCGCCGTTCTTCACCACGAATGGCGCTACCTGGGTTACCGTATCAATGCCCGGTTCCTCTATGCGGTAGATATTGTTTTGGGGATGCGTAAACTGGTAGTAAGCAATGCTGTCGAGCCCAATTTCGCGGCCCCAGCGCTGCCAGTTCAATTTGGAGTGGCCCTGCAGGTTGGGTTCGCCCAGCTTAAACTCTTTTACACCCGCCTTATATCTTTTGGGTTTGCCAATGTAGGGGACATTTGGGCCATTGTAGCTGAATTTTTTGGTGAGCGCCCATGCGGTAACATCCGTATTGGCAACCGGTTTGCCGGCAGCATCAGTAACCACTACATCGGTTTGTACCTTTTGGCCCGGGTAAACCGATACAGGTTGTTTTACGGCAATATTGAGTATATCTGGCCTGTAAGTGGAATAAAGCGTCTCGGTTTTAACCACGCCGGCCCAAATGTAATTTATTACAAAGGTAAGCGGCGCGTTTTGCGATAAGGCTTTTTTATAAAACAGCTTATCGGCCTGCCCATGGTCTGTTAACCTGCCGCCCGTAAAAACCGAATAAAAAAAGTGCAGCTTGCGTGGGTTGGCCACACTCACAAAAACAGAATCGGCCGTGCGTTCTGATGAGAGGGAAATGTTGCCCTTAAAATCTTTCATCTCCAGGTCGGTGTCGGTGCTGTCGGTCTCTATGTTATATTCGCTGGCGCTGGGGTTGATCAGTACGAAGCCGGGCAGTAGAATTTTCTGCTTAGTGAGAGTATCGCCATCGGCATTTAAGGCGCTTACAATGCCAGTTGCCGCGGCTGGCTTCCCATATTCCTGCCGGCTTATTTTTAATGAATCGTTAACCACATCGGTAATTACATGGAACCGGTCGTATTTAAACTTGCCCTCAACCTCGCTGTTTTGCTGCTCGTTATTGGAGTTTAAAAATTGTGCGTCTATATCATAGTTAACATTCGCTTTCGGGAAAATAGAATCAGGTATGGTGATCTTTGTTTCGCCAACGGCATCCAGCGCAAACTGATGTTTCCATAGCGTATCAGCTACAAACTGGTGGTTGGCTTTTGGCTGGTTTACATTGGTTGTTATAAGATTTAAAACTACCCGCCCATCAGCTACCGGCAGTTCGTTTTCGTCTGTGGCTTTTAAGTAAACCACCTGCTGGCTGCCGGGCCAGTGTTCTTTCTTGTCCGTCCGCATGGAGAAATGGATCGACTTCAGTTCATATTCTTCAAATTGGAACCTGCCCGAATAAATAACATCCTTACTGTTTTCCCCTTCATCATTGTCATCGTCCTCTTCATTCTCCGGGTTTTTTTTCTTTTTTTCTTTAGATGGGTCGGTAAGTAAAACCGTATAATCATCATCCAGGGTAAGGTCCAGGCTGTCTGCCAATACAAAACTGTATTCAAAACCACCATCGCGATAGCTGCTAACCGTACCCATTTTTTTGCTGCCGTCGCCGGTAACTAATTTAACCAGCAGCTTTTTGTTGGGAATAGGTTTCTTATTTTTTGTGTTTAATATAAATGCTTTAAATTTTACAGTATCCCCGGGTTTGTAAATGGGTTTGTTAAATACCATAAAGCCTGTGTAAGGTTTAGGTTTATAATGATACTTGTTGTTGCGTTTAAAAATATTTTTTACCGATGCCCACAGTTTTGCCCACCAGCCTTTTTCATAGCCATAATAATTAGCCGGGCTAATCTGGTAAAAGTTGCTTACCCCGGAGTGGTCTACCTGTAAAATGCCGGCGGCTTTGGTGCCTTTAAAATGCCAGGTACCGCTATTGGCATCATAGGCCACTTTTTTGCCATTAAGCAGCACAATTGCATTGCTTATATAACTCCCTTTTTTATCAGTTAGGGCAAAACGGTGTTCGTACTTACCGGTAAAAAGTTTTAAAAAGGCGGAATGGTTTTCGATGACGGCGTATTGCAGCTTGTTCTGTTCGGCATGCACCTTTACGTAATTGCCCGGCGGCAGCGTGTTCTCCCAGTATTTATCGGTAACGAAAGAATCTACCGGGTTGCGGAACAGTTTATCGTCGAACGGCTTTTCGGGCGCTTTATAAAAGCCCAGCAGGTCGGCGGAGTTCAACTTATAAATATAGGTGTAATAGCTGCTTTGCCTGCTTTTGGTAAGCGGCCGCTGCGCAAAAGCACTGCAAGTGAACAAACAGGATACCATTAAAAAGGCGAACAGTCTTGGTAATAATTGTGGCATATTCAGGTTATATATGGGTCGGTTGGCCCCGGTTTTTAAAGATAGTTTTGGTATATATATGATTAAGATGCAGATGTATTTACTATTCCATAAAAAAATATCATTTAAGAAAGCTAATTTTGAGGCCTAACCTGTCCCCGCCTTGCCGGTGTCCTCACCGGCAGGTAATTAAGGCAGAATTTAAATTATGTGGTATAATAACATCCTCGAAACCATAGGCAACACGCCCATGGTGAAACTGAATAAAATAGTAAAAGACATCCCCGCTACGGTTTTGGCCAAAATTGAGACCACAAACCCGGGTAACTCGATAAAGGACCGTATGGCCCTTAAAATGATTGAGGATGCCGAAAAAAGCGGTAAACTTAAACCGGGCGGTACCATTATAGAAGGTACATCGGGCAATACCGGCATGGGCCTGGCTATTGCAGCGGTGATAAAAGGTTATAAATGTATCTTCACCAGTACCGATAAGCAATCGAAAGAGAAGTTTGACGCCCTGCGCGCCTTTGGTGCCGAGGTTATTGTTTGCCCAACCAACGTAGAGCCCGAAGATCCGCGTTCGTATTACTCGGTATCATCGCGCCTGGAGCGCGAGGTGCCTAACTCCTGGAAACCGAACCAGTACGATAACCTGAGCAATTCGCAGGCCCATTACGAGCAAACCGGCCCCGAGATATGGGAACAAACCGAAGGCAAAGTTACGCACGTTGTAGCTGGCGTAGGTACTGGTGGTACGCTATCAGGTATCGCACGTTTTTTAAAGGAGAAGAATCCGGCCATCAAAATTATTGGTATTGATACCTATGGCTCGGTATTTAAAAAATATAAGGAAACAGGCGAGTTTGATAAGAACGAGATCTATCCATACATCACCGAGGGTATTGGCGAAGACTTTTTGCCTGCCAATGTGGATTTTAACCTGATAGACCATTTTGAGAAGGTAACCGATATGGATGCCGCTTTGATGACCCGCGAGATTGCCCGTAAGGAAGGTATCTTTGCCGGTAACTCTACAGGCTCGGCCATTGCAGGGGTGCTGCAAATGAAGGATATGTTTAAGGAAGGCGATGTGGTTGTGGTGATATTCCCCGATCATGGTACACGCTACCTGGGCAAAATGTATAACGACGACTGGTTGCGCGACCGTGGCTTTATCAAAGAAGAAAAGCTGACCGCCCGCCATATCATCAGCAAAAAAGAAGCACAGGATATTGTTACTATTGATTGTGAGAAGACCGTTTTGGAGGCCATCAATACCATTAAATCGCTCAATATCTCACAAATACCGGTTACCCAAAAAGGTATGGTGATTGGTAAGATAACCGAGAGTGATATTTTAACCTCGCTAATGGAAAACCCGGGGGTGAAATCGCAAACGGTTGCCAGTATCTCTACCGCGCCGTTCCCTTTTATCGATCTGAACACCGCTATCGATAAAATATCAGCCATGATCAACAAGGATAATATCGCTGTTTTGGTAGAGGATGATAACGGAAAGATTGAGATCATCACCCAGTACGATATCATCAATGCTATATCGGCTTAAGGAGGCAATAGGATAAAGGTAAAAGGTTTTTTATTGTAGAAACGTGATACTTCGCGTCTCTTTTTTTATATTTAATTTTTAATTGTAACCTATGCCTCAACCCAGATTTTACCTTGCCTGTATTTTTTTTAGCTTAAGTTTCTCCGCTTTTTCCCAAACACCGCAAACGGTTTTTATGAAATGGAAGTTGAAGCCAAACGAGGTTATCTCCTATAAAGCCTATATAAAAGACATTTCGCCAAAAGGCGCGAAAAAAATGGCGTTTGGAGAAATGTTTAAAGGGGCGGGTGGCGATTCGACAAACAAAGAGGGTAGCGCCATGCAACAAATGATGGAGCAGATGCAAAGCCTTGCGCCCGAATATTATATCGCGTCGTTAACAGAGAATAAAAAAGATCTGATCGATATTGAACTGAACGCCAAAAAAGGCCAGAAAAAGCCGGTCGATTCGGCCCAGGCAGGTTTTGCGCTATTGATGAATGCCATGGAATCTGCCCCGATGCTGCGTGGAGCGATTGGTGAAGATGGATCGATAAAGAGTTTTTATTTAAAAAATGATCAAAAAAACGTCCTGGCTTTGTTTTTTCAACTGCCAGCCAGGCCTGTTAAAATTGGCGACGAATGGCATATAGAGACCCAGTTTACCAATATGGACCAGAGTTTCAAGTGCGATAGCTCTTTCCATAAAAATGTAGTGAAGGTTACCAACATAGAAAATATTGGCGGCGACAAAGTTGTTACGCTGGCTTACGACATTGTGGAGTACGCAAGCGGCGTATTTTCCTTTCCCTTTGCCCCGCCTGGGATGGGTGACAAAAAGGGTGTTAACACGCTTTACAAAACCGTGTATAAAGCTACAGCCCGTTTTTCTGTTGAAAAAGGCAAATGGTTAAGTTATGAGGGAGAAATGCAAACCACCATTACCGGTATAATGGAATCTGAAACCACACAGCGTTACGCTTTGGCTCCCTGATGATAGGAAACGGTTGAAAATGTTTTTTTCAAAGGAGCTGAAAAATTTAACGCCTCTTTTTTTATATTTCGTTTGTGAAAAAAATCCTCCTTATCGCTTGTTTGTTTTTATTGGCCGGTTGTGATAATACCTGGCAAACCATGCATCTTTCAACCGGAAAATCGAGAGATGCGATAAAGTATTATTTGAAACACTATAAACGCCCGGAGAGGGAATTCGCGAAAACTGTTATCACAGATGAAAAAAGCGCGGCGCTTGCTGCTGAAGAAATACTATTCCCAGTATACGGTAAAGAATTAATTAGAGAGGAGAGACCGTATACGGTGGGTTACGCCGACGGTTATTGGATAGTTTATGGTTACTTGCCGCCTAAAACTTATAATGACGTTTTCATCATTATATTTTACGGAAAAACAAGCGAGGTGATGTACTGGGAGCATCAAAAGTAAAGAGGCGCCGCATACCCAAACTGCGGGTTTTTATCTGCACATCTGTAATTCGCACATCTGCACATCCGCTTTCACCACTTCTTAAATATCACAAATACCGCAAGTACTATCAGCGCGAAACCTACCAAATGGTTCCAGCCGAGTTTTTCGGTTTTGAAAAAGACGATGGTGAACACCATAAACATGGTAAGAGTGATGGCTTCCTGTATAGTTTTTAGCTGAACCAGCGTAAACGGCCCGCCATCGCCTTTAAAGCCCAAACGGTTTGCCGGTACCTGGAAAAGGTACTCGAAAAACGCCAGCCCCCAACTGATGAAGATAATGGAGATCAATCCCAGGTTTTTGCCCCAGTCGTATTCTTTAAACTTGAGGTGCCCATACCAGGCAAACGTCATAAACATGTTGGAGATGGTGAGGAACAGGATGGTTTTTAGTCCGCGCATGTTATCTTTTGTCTGAACCGGGATTTATCGGATTTTTTGAATTAACAGGATGCCGCCAAATAGGTTTTCATCTGCACATCTGAAATTTGCACATCTGCACATTCGTTATTCAAGTCTTTTCTTGGCCAGTTCGGCCCTGTATATCTCATTAAGTTTTGGCGAAGGGTTCACCAGCAAATAGATCCTGGTTCCTTTTTCGCGGGCCAGTGGGGTAAGTACCTCGCCGGTTTGTTTATAGCTCTCTAAAAAAGGCGCAAGGCGGGCTGTTACGTTATCATCATCATCTACATAAATAATGTATTTCCCATTCAAGTCATCGGGTGCCCACAGTGCGAAACTGCTGTTTAAGCTCACCACATCGGGCATGTTATACTTTTTGTGGAAATGGTGCAATGCACCTGCTTCGCCATAATTATCGGCAAATATCTGCGCGTGCTTTTGCTGCTCGGGCGTAAGCGAATGATAAGCCTGTGCTGCTTTTTGGGCCATTTCTTCCCAACCCAGCATATCGGCATAGTCCTGTGTAGTGGGATGTTGTTTTTGGTCCTCCCAGGTTACGGCAAAATCTAAAAACCGTACATGATCGTGGGCATATTTAAACAGGCTGACGGTCCTGTCTAAAGAAAAAATGGGCAATACCAGTGGCAATAGTAATAAGTTGGGCAGCACAAACAGAACAATCGTAGCCACCCGCAAGATCACTTTCGACCGGGTGATCATCTTTTCAAAGGCAAAGCCGCCAGCGGCAAACAGCATAGGGTAGGCGCCAAACAGGTAGTAGGTTTTTCCGTTCATTTTTAACAGGAACAGGAAGATGAGCACATACGCAATAGCCAGGTATCGGAAACGTCTCAGTTTGAACGACAGCATCAAAAACACGAAACCAGTAAGCCAAATGAACAGAGAGGGGCCGTTCACCAGCAGCTGTTGCATTATAAAGTCGGTGGGTTTTACATAATCCAACTGGGTTTCGCGCAGCTCTTTCATGTGGGTGATCACCGGTAAATGGTGCGCAAACTGCCAGATGACGTTGGGCAGAAATATCAGTACAGCTATCAGTGCCGAGATGATCACATGGCGGTTAAAAAGCAGCTTGCGCTCTTTGCTTATTAAAATACCGATGATGAGCGAGAACGTGAAAAAGGCCATGGAATACTTGGTAAGCATCCCGAAGCCCACGGCCGCGCCCAGCCAGTACAGGTAACGTACATCGGCCGTGTTGAGGTATTTGCAAAACAGCCACACGGTAAGCACCCACCACAGCTGATCGAACACTACGGGCTGAAAAAGGTACCCGCTTGCCGCGAACGCTGGCGAGAATATGAGGGCCAAACAGGCCAGCGTAATTGCAAACCTGCGTCCGCCCAGTTCTACGGCTATACGCCCGGTGAGCCACACTATTAAGCCGCTGGCGACGGTGGAAAAGATCCTCGCCGCGAAAACGGAGTCGCCAAAAACAGAAAGTGTGATCTTTGCCAGTATGGCAATAAAGGGTGGTACCTCTTTATAACCCCAATCCAGGTGATCGGCCAGTACCAGGTGCAGAAGTTCATCGCGATGAAAACCAAAACGGCTGATGGCCAGCAGATTCAGCAACACCTTTATGGCAACAAAAATCATTATAAACTTGGAGTACCCAGGTTTCCGGTTTTTATAGGACATTAAATGGTTTGGTTGGTTGCGCTAAAGATATTTTAAAAAAGGCAAAGAACAAAGAAAGCAGGTTAAAGGTAAAAGGCGAAAGGTAAAAGGATTGGTTTATGCCGAAGCTACCTTTAAACTTTTGCCTTTCGCCTTTTTACCTTCTAAAATTATATCCTCGTGATATCCGCACCCAGCGCCTTCAGGCGGGTATCGATATTCTGATAGCCGCGTTCAATTTGCTCGATGTTGTAAATGGTTGATTTGCCCTGTGCCGATAAGGCGGCAATTAACAGGGAAACCCCGGCACGTATATCGGGGGAGGTCATGGAGATGCCGCGCAGCTGGATCTGTTTATCCAGCCCGATAACGGTGGCGCGGTGCGGATCGCAGAGGATGATGTTGGCACCCATATCCAGCAGTTTATCCACAAAGAATAAACGGCTCTCAAACATTTTTTGATGGATGAGCACCGATCCTTTTGCCTGCGTGGCTACAACCAGCACAATGCTTAGTAAGTCGGGAGTAAAGCCCGGCCATGGAGAATCGGCAACGGTTAATAATGATCCGTCGATGAAAGTATCTATCTCGTAATGATCTTGCGATGGGATATAAATGTCATCGCCGCGCAGTTTCATCTGGATGCCGAGGCGTTTAAACACGTCGGGGATCATGCCCAGTTCTTTATACTTAACATCTTTAATGGTGATCTCGGAACCCGTCATGGCAGCAAGGCCGATGAAGGAGCCTATCTCTATCATATCCGGCAGCATGGTGTGCTCGGTTCCGCCAAGGCTTTCAACGCCTTCGATGGTTAACAGGTTTGATGCTATACCGCTGATCTTAGCGCCCATGCGGTTAAGCATTTTACAAAGCTGCTGCAGGTAAGGCTCGCAGGCCGCGTTATAAATGGTGGTAGTGCCTTTGGCCAAAACAGCTGCCATTACAATGTTGGCGGTGCCCGTTACCGATGCTTCATCCAGCAGGATATATGTACCGCGCAGGTTTGATGCATCTACATTGTAAAAGCCGGTTTCGGGGTTATAATCGAATCGGGCTCCCAGTTTTTCGAAACCCAGGAAATGGGTATCCAGCCTGCGGCGGCCAATTTTATCGCCACCCGGTTTTGGGATAGATGCCTTACCGAAACGGGCCAAAAGCGGGCCCAGTATCATGATAGAGCCGCGTAGCCCGCCACCCTTGGTTTTAAATGCTTCGGAATTAAAGAAATCCTGGTCGATCTCTTTGGCCTCGAAAGTGCAAACCGAACGGGAGATGCGGTTCACCTCAACGCCCATATCGCCGACTAGTTCTATTAGTTTATTAACATCCTGTATATCAGGGATGTTATTGATGGTCATTTTTTCGCCGGTAAGTAATACAGCGGATATAATTTGCAGTGCCTCGTTTTTTGCACCCTGCGGGATAATTTCCCCTTTTAGCTTTTTACCGCCCTGTATTTCAAATGCGTTTCTCATAATTAGTTCATGGTTGATGGTTCATAGATCATAGTTATTGCTTGCGATCCAAGACCGTGTTATCGGGAACAAAGATTATAAAATTATCGAATAAATATAATCCACAAGCACAAACAATCTAAAGCCGAAAAGTTTTCACCATGAACCATGAACCATGAACCATGAACCATGAACCATGAACCATGAACCATGAACCATGAACCATGAACCATGAACCATGAACTAAATTAGTATTTCTTAGCGCCGCCCGTATTGCGGTTACGGTTTTGGTTATTATTGTTGTTGTTATTGTTTCGCGGGTTGTTATTGGTACGGCCACCACCGCCGCCGCCACCGCCATTATTGCGGTTGTTTTGGTTGTTGTTGTTATTGGTACGGCCGCCGCGGTTGTTGTTATTGCTTTGGTTGTTATTATTGTTATTGTAAGGGTTGGTGCGGAACTCAACCCGGTTAAGGTTTACGTTCTCTTCCAGTTTCAACTCACCGCCTGATAGGTGCAATAGATCGGATATGATGAGGTCATCGGCAACCGAATCTTTGTTCCACTGCACGTAGGCCATTTTCATAAAGTTGGCAATGGCCTGCACCATGTGGCGTTTGCGCTCCGGCTCTTCAATGCTTTTGGCTTTTTCTATCATCATTTCGATGGTTTTGCCATAGTGCTTGTAGCGGATACGCTGATGCGGATATTTAAGCGGCTCGGGTTTCAGGTGGATAGCCTCCGGACTGGGTTTTGGGTACGGAGAATCCACATCCAGCTGAAAATCGGAGATGATGTGCAGGTGATCCCAAAGTTTGTGTTTAAAATCGGCTACATCGCGCAGGTGGGGGTTTAAAAAACCCATCAGGTCTATCACCACCTGGGCGTATTTGTTGCGTTCGTCTTTAGTGGGCAGCGCAACAATGTATTTAACCATGTTTTGCACATTGCGGCCGTATTCGGTAAGTAAAAGCTTATTCCTGGTTGAGTTATAATCAAAACCACCAGGCAAATTTGTTAATGCCATGTATATTTTTTTTAATTTAATAAGATCTCTTGAAATGTTTTCCGGCGCATGGACAGTTTCCTGAAACAGAAGTTGGAAACCGGAGAGCCGAAATGAATGAGTACGGAGTACTAACGCAAACATACACGAATTTCACGAATTATACGAATTTCATGAATTCAATTACTCCGCTTACGACAAATATTGACATTGATATATCACGATTCGTGAAAATTTGCCTTAATTCGTGAAATTCGTGTTCGTTATGAATAATCAAGTTGTAACCATTACCTCCGTAGATATTTACCGTTTCAGCATCCCCATGGAGCCCTTCACCATCGCCACTGGTACAATGGACCATGCCATGAACACTTTTATCCGCGTACACACCGACGCCGGTTTTTACGGCGTAGGAGAGTGCTCTGCCTTCCCGATGATCGTTGGTGAAACGCAGGACACCTGCCTGGTGATGTCCAAAGACTTTGCCAAACTATGGAAAGGGCAAAACGCGCTGGAAATCCCGGCGCGGATGCAGCAACTGCATGATGCCACTGCCGGCAATGGTACCATTAAAAGCGCCTTTGATATGGCGCTGTATGATATCGCAGCAAAAAATGCTGGTTTGCCACTGTATAAATTTCTTGGCGGAGAAAAGCGGGTGGTGGAAAGCGACATCACCATAGGCATCGACACGCCCGAAGTAATGGCGAAGAAGGCGATCGATTTTAAGGCATCGGGTGCTACTATTTTAAAGGTAAAACTGGGCAAAGGCGCTGCTGTTGACGTAGAGCGTATCAAACAGATCCGCGAGGCGGTGGGCCCCGAAATGAAGATCCGCATTGATGCTAACCAGGGCTGGAGTTTTGACGAGGCCGTTTTCGCCCTGCAGGCGTTAGGGCAGTACGATATGGAGTTTTGCGAACAACCCATGCGCACCTGGTACGACGACCGCCTGCCGGAACTGATGGGCCTCTCCCCCGTAAAAATTATGGCCGACGAAAGCGTTTACATCCACCACGATGCCCGCAAGCAGATAGAAAGCGGCAGCTGCCATTATGTAAACATCAAAATGGCCAAAGCCGGCGGTATTACCGAAGCAAAGAAAATCCATGATACCTGCGCCGAACACGGCATCCCCTGTATGATGGGCGGTATGCTGGAAAGCCGTATAGCCTTAAGCAGCAAACTGCATTTTGTATACGCCAGTCCTAATATCCAATTTTACGATATGGACACCTGTAAGCTTGGCCACCTGGTTGACCCATGCGTAGGAGGTGCGCAATACGATGGCTACCATTTGGATATTGCCGATACGCCGGGGATAGGGGCAGATGCGGATGAGGCGTTTTTGGCGGGGTGTGAGAAGTGGAGTATTTAAAATAGCACGTCATTATAAGGAACGAAGCAATCTCCCGATAAGCAGAGCGATTTGCAAAGTCGCTTGTCCTGCATAGAGATTGCTTCGTGCCTCGCAATTGTAGGGGTAGAAATTCTGACAGTTGACCAATTCTTAACTGGCAAAATACTTATGAGATTTGAGGCATCGGTTCTGACTTATCAAATGGGACGATTTTCTTCCTCATAGAGGCCTTATCCTTAAAATGCCGTGAAATCTCTTGAGTTAGATTTTCAAAATTGTTTTGTCCTTCGCTGTCGACGTAATAGAATACTTTGATTGATTTGCAGTTCTCATGTTCAAAAATCATATTAAGCATTGTTCTATCAGACAAACCACAAGAATGTCCAAGAATAAAAACTTGAAAATCTTCTGATTCAATAAATCGAATTAGATCGTGGTAGTTAGATGTTTTGAAATACCAAAACGACTTGATATATTTAAAGTAAGCATTTATTTTTTCAAGTTCAATTTTGGCGTAATCGCCGTCCAATTCATCTCCAAATCCAAAAATCATTGGATTTTTTGCGTCATCTATTTTACCGTGAATATGATTTATCGTTATTTGATCAGATATTAACTCATCTATAAAGTACTCGGCTGCTGTTCCCGTGTAGTTGAAATTTACTATTAATGATTTCTCGGGTAAATCGCTAATATTAAGTAGTCGCTTAGTTGCGAAAATATCTATCGAATTAAGCCTTGATTCAAATATTTTCTTGTAATCCGGAATCAATGGTGGCATTTCAATAGTGACTAAATAATCCTGAAGTTTACTAATGATAAATTTTAAAGAATCATTCAACGCATTTAGGGAGTCAATTTTTTCATTTTTATTTTTAGGACGGGACAACATGAATTTTAGCTCTCTGTAAAATTCATTTTCAATATCGACCCAGTTTGCATCTTTACATTTAGTTATTAGTGTTCTTAACAGAGGTGATTTAATTTCAATTAGGAATGGATTATCCCAATGCTCTTGCCAATACACTTGCCGCTCGGGAATACTTATCTGTTCGTTATCAATAAGCTGTACAAATCCTCTTAAATAAAAGAAATCCACTATGTCAGAAATCGTTTTGATATAATTATAATCCAACATACCTCCACGGTTTCTTTGGGAAACCTTCAATAAATCATCTTCATATATTCGGCTTCGGTAGGCTTCGGTAAGGCATTTTTTTAAATACCAAACTATGAAACTATTATAGTCGGTTTTCAACCCATGAGCTAAATCAAATCCATTACCGATTAAAATCAACCGGTTCATTTACTCAGCTCCGCAAAATACTTATGAAACAACGGAATAGTCTCTATCCCTTTGTAGTAATTAAAAATATCATATTTTTCATTTGGCGAGTGCAGGGCATCGCTGTCGAGGCCAAAGCCCATTAGCACGGTTTTTAAACCGAGCTCGGCTTCAAATAAAGCCACGATAGGGATGCTGCCACCACCACGGGTTGGAATAGGCTGCTTGCCGAATGCTTCGGCTATGGCTTTCTGTGCGGCTTTGTAGGCTATGCTATCGGTAGGGGTAACTACCGGCTCGCCGCCATGGTGCGGGGTAACTTTTACCTTAACGTATTTAGGCGCTATCTTCAGAAAATGATCGGTAAACAGCTGTGTTATTTTTTCACTGGTTTGGTTTGGCACCAAACGCATCGAAATTTTTGCACTGGCTTTTGATGGCAGTACGGTTTTCGCGCCTTCGCCAATGTAACCGCCCCAGATGCCGTTCACTTCCAGCGTAGGGCGGGTGCCGGTACGCTCGAAGGTGGTGTAGCCTTTCTCACCCCAAACTTCTGCGATGTCCAGGTCTTTTTTATATTCTTCCTCATCATATGGCGCGGCGTTTAATTCGGCGCGCTCGGTTTCGGTGAGTTCCGTTACGTCATCATAAAAACCGGGGATAGCGATATGGTTATCCTCATCATGTAACGAGGCTATCATTTTTGCCAGTACAGTCGCAGGGTTGGCTACGGCACCGCCGTAAACGCCAGAGTGCAGATCGCGGTTAGGGCCGGTTACTTCTAACTCTAAATAAGATAATCCGCGCAAGCCGGTCTCTAAGGACGGGTGCTCCATGCTGATCATCGAGGTATCAGATATCAGTACGACATCTGCTTTAAGCCGCTCTTTATTTTGTTTTACAAAAATGCCCAGGTTGTTGGAGCCTACCTCTTCCTCGCCCTCTATCATAAATTTGATATTGCAGGGCAGGGTATCGGTCTGCATCATCAGCTCGAAAGCTTTCACGTGCATATAAAACTGGCCTTTATCGTCGCAGGCGCCACGGGCATAAATTTTACCATCGCGGATGGTAGGCTCAAAAGGCGGCGTTAACCAAAGCTCCAGCGGATCGGCCGGCTGCACATCGTAGTGACCGTAAACCAAAACGGTTGGCAGGGAAGCATCGATGATCTTCTCACCATAAACGATAGGATAGCCGGCAGTTTGGCAAACTTCCACCTTTTCGGCACCGGCATCAATCAGTTTTTTGGCTACGTAATCGGCGGCGTTTAAAACGTCGGCTTTGTATTTTGGGTCGGCACTAACGGATGGGAAGCGCAGCAGTTCGAACAACTCGTCCAGCAAACGCTGTTTATTATCTTCTATATATTGCTTTATAACCTGCATGGTAAATGTATTTGAGGCAAATATAGTGTTGTTGCGAGAAATAAAATACAAAGTTATTGCCATGCACATTTGTGCTGAGCCTGAAGCCCGAAAGTCATTTCCGACTGACGTGACTTAGGAGATACTTGTGCGATGTTAAAGCAAAATCTTAACTTAGGGCGGCTTGACCAAGTTCACTGATTTAAATAGCCTAAATGAGACAAAAAGAATTGATTGGAGCCTTTTTTCGCGTACCGATAGATGAAAAATTTCATACATATGGACGAATCCTAAACGATACTTACGCTTTCTACGACTTTAAAACCGATGACGAAATCACAAACATTGATTTGATTGAAAAAGCGGAAATATTATTTAAATTATTTGTGAAAGCAAAGCCCATTAAAAATGGTCAATGGAAAATCATTGGAGCTAAAGAATTATCAGATGATTTGAAAGCGCCCGTACCCTTTTTTATGCAGGAAATCGGGAATCTTAATAACTGCTGGATCTCTATTAATGGAATCCAGCAAAAGGCAAGTGTTGATGAATGCGCAGGATTAGAAAGGCTGGCGGTATGGGAAGATTTTCATGTAGTGAAAAGATTATCAGATTACTATAATAAGCGGAGAAATGACTATGCTTATGCCTTGAGATTGAATGGCATACTTTAAAAATAGACGGAAGTGGTTTCGAACCCGCCGCCTGGACATGCCTCGTGGCTAGTCGACTCACCCCGAATAGGCTACGCTGTTCGGCCCTCTCTGCTTCGCAAAGAGGGCGAGAAAAAAATAAAAATTATTCTTGAACATGCCTCCGAATGATAAGAAACTAAGCCGGCGACCTTTTCACTTTCGGAGAAAGCAGTGCAAAGGGCCCGGCCCCCAAAATAACCGCTGCGAGGTGCGCAACCGTAACTTCCGGTTGCAGCGTAAAAGCATAATATATAATAGCTATCACAGCCGCCAAAATACTGATATAGTATAATGGGATACGGCTCTCCTTGTATTTTAATACAGTGACAAAATTCACACCTCCCAACGCGCACCAGGTAACCGATATACCAACCGCAGCAACAGCAAACCATAAAAACACCTGGAATGCCGCCATCACAAATAGTACCCAAAAAGCGGCCCTTTTTATTTTTGCCTGCCTGGCAGAACCATACATTACTATTGGCAAAATAGTGATGAGCAGCATAAGGTAGTTAACAACAATGTGTTTAACCTCGCCCGCGTAGGTGGCGCCGTCGATTAGGGTTTGAATAGTTTTGCTCATGATAATTGGGTTAGCTAAACTTACTGAATAATTTAGTTATTACCGATAGGTGTTGCAGACCCAAAAACAAAAAATCGGCTTTAGCCTAAATGGTTAATTTAGCTAAAGCCGATTGCATTATTCCCTGTTCCTCCCCATAAATGGGACGGCAATGAATGAGTTTTATTTGAAGATTGTTAATTACGCCTTCTCCACCACAACAGCAGTGCCATAGGCCAAAACTTCGGTAATGCCCTGCATCACCTCGTTAGCATCGTAACGCATATTGATGATAGCATTGGCACCCGTGGCCCGGGCATGCTGTATCAATAGCTGGTAAGCTTCTTCGCGGGCGTTTTCGCAAAGCTCTACATAAACAGAAAGCCTGCCGCCAAAAAGCGATTGGATGCCACCGGCAAAATTGCCCACAACGCTGCGGCTGCGTACGGTGATGCCGCGCACAACGCCCAGGTGTTTGGTAATTTTATAACCCTCTAACGATGTGCTGGTGGTGATGAGTGAAGTGTCCATATAATGTTATATTGATTTGTTTATGATTTAGATGCTATTTCTTTAGAAATGTTACCAAAGCCGGGTTCACTATTTCGCCCTGCTCAATAAAAGGCAGGTGGGCGGCATCATCAACCGGCAAAAACTCCGATTTTAAAACACTGTTTACCGAATCGCTGAACGCAAAGGGCACGGTTTTATCCTCTTTCCCCCATATCAGCATCACGGGTTTGTTTTTTGCACTTAGCGCCGCGTAGCTTTCGCGGGCGTTGAATGGGTAGCTATATTGCGTTGATACCAGCGCATGGCGAAAACCTTTATACTCCATCTGCGGGGTGTACTGGTCTACCCAGGTAGGGTGCCTGTCGGGATATTTAAAATCGTCCATCTGGCCAAGCGCGCGTTTATCTGCCCCAATTACTTCTTTAAAGGTGGTGATGTAAGATATAAAGTCGGGCTTGCCAAAATTGTAAACGGGGTCTACCAGTACAACTTTATTCACCATATCGGGGTATTCGTTAGCAAAATCAGTTACCACCGCGCCGCCAAATGATACACCTACCAGGCTTACCGGTTCTTTCAGTTCCAGTTTTTTTATCAGTTCTTTTAGCTGATCCATATAAAGCGCTTTATTATACACTGTGTCGGGCCTGTCAGAATAGCCCCTGCCAAATTCATCGTAGCGCAATACGCGGAAGCCATGGCCGGTTAAATATTCGTAGGTGCCGTTCCATATATAGTATGGCACGCTAAAGCCATGTACCATTACCACCACCTTACCGCTGTCGGGGCCGTCGAGTTCATAATGGGTAAAACCGCCGCTTAGCTCAACATAACTGCCGTTGGTGTTTTTGCGCAGGTTGTAGGTAAGTTCTTTTGTTTCTTTATTTTGGGTGAAATATAGAATAGCAACAACGGCAACTGCCAAAATAATAAGTACAAGCAGTATTTTGAGCAAGCCTTTAATAAACTTCATTTTTTTAGGAGGAAAAGGATAATTGGTTGAGGGAATAAAAGTAACGGAAATATTTAATTTTGCACCACATGTATATTAAAAACTAATGCGCATCACTCTCATCGGTTCGGGCAATGTTGCCACACATTTGGCCGCGGCGTTTAAAAATGCCGGGCACCGTTTGGTGCAGGTTTACAGCCCAAACATGCAAAATGCCGCTATGCTTGGCTACCATGTTGGCGCATCGGCCATTGATAACCTCAAGGATATCAGCGCAGAAACAGACATCTTTATCATCGCGGTTAAAGATGACGCGATAAACGAAATTGTCCCCCAATTGTCCCCTTATAAAAAGCTCATCGCACACACCTCGGGTGCTGTCGACTTGCAATCGCTGCTGAATTTTACCGCGGAAGCCGGTGTTTTTTACCCGCTGCAAACCTTCAGCAAAACCAAAGAGCTCAATTTTTGGGAGGTACCCATGTGTATTGAAGGCGCTACCGAAGAGATAACCGGGCAATTGGAAGAACTCGCACGCACCATCAGCAATAATGTTTATAGGGTAAATTCCGCGCAGCGCAAAATATTGCACCTTTCGGCGGTGTTTGCCTGCAATTTTACCAACCACCTTTATGCCGTGGCAGAAACACTTTTAAAGGAGCACGATATGAGCTTTGATATGCTGCGACCACTGATACTGGAAACCGCCGATAAAATAAAGGTGCACCCGCCGGCAGTTGTACAAACCGGCCCGGCCATTCGTAAGGACGAGCGTACGATGCAGGCTCACCTGCAAATGCTGGAGGGGAAGGATGAATTGCAGCAAATTTATCTATTGCTAAGTCAGGATATTATCAAAAACGGTAACACAGGTAACAGGGATAGTTAATTTTGTTACTTTTGCCAAAATGAATATTTTTAAAGTAAGGATCAACTTTGAAGAGGCTGACCACGATACCATCGAACTGCCTATTGCCGAAGGGGAATCTGTTTTGGACGTATGCCTGGAAAACGGCATAGATTTACAGCACAATTGCGGGGGCGTTTGCGGATGCAGTACCTGCCACATATACGTTAATAAAGGGATGGATAATATCCAGGAGATCTCTGATAAGGAAGAAGACTTTATTGACAGGGCTGTAAACCCGCGCATTACATCGCGCCTGGGTTGCCAGTGTGTTATTATCGATGGCGATATAGAAGTTACCCTGCCCGATCAGTCGGGCTTTATGGGGCATTAATATAAATTGAACTATACTCAACAAAAAGAAATGAACGACGATAAATTCGCCCTGCCCATACACTGGAACGATTACGAAGATATAGCCCTGAGCCTTTACGAAAAGTTTGGTGATGATTTTGGTGAATCGAAGATCTACCGGATCCGTTTTACGGAGCTATTGGATTGGGTACTTTCCCTGCCCAACTTTGCCGGCACCCGCGAAGAATCTAACGAAGGCCACCTGGAGCAGATCCAAAGCGCCTGGGTATACGAATGGCGGGATAATCAATAGGTTTTAGATGTGCAGATGTGCAAATTTCAGATGTGCAGACGCTTAAAAAAACGGTGCAATCATCCGGCATCGGTGCAATCATAATATAATCGGTGTAATCATATACAATGGAATCCTTTTTAAACAAGCTTAAAGATATAACCACTTTTATTTTTGATGTGGATGGCGTACTGACCGACGGATCGATCATGGTGACCGAAACCGGCGTACAGAGCCGTTCGTTTAATATTAAGGATGGGTATGCTTTGCAGCTGGCCGTAAAAAGCGGTTACAATGTTGCAGCTATATCCGGCAGCCGCAGTAAAAGTGCTTTGTTCCGTTTAAACAGCCTGGGCATTAATGATGTTTACCTTGGCGCACACACCAAAACCGAGCGCTTTAAAATGTATGTGGAAGAAAAAAGCATCCACCCATCAAATGTGCTTTACATGGCCGATGATATCCCCGACCTGGGTGTGATGAAAATGGTAGGCCTCCCGGTTTGCCCTGCCGATGCCTGCGAAGAGATCAAAGCCGTTAGTGCCTTTGTATCGCCCTACCCAGGTGGCAAAGGCTGCGTACGCGACATCATCGAAAAGGTGATGAAGATACAGGGCAAATGGATGAACGAACAGGCGTATAGCTGGTAGGGTGTTGGTTCATAGTTCATGGTTGATAGTTCATAGTAGCTGCGAACCGTGGACTAAGTTGCTATCAACCCTTCAATTCCAACTTCTACTATGAACCATGAACTATCAACTATGAACCAGCTCATTCTCGCATCTAAATCTCCCCGCAGGCAGGAACTTTTGAAACTGATGGATATCGATTTCCGGGTGGTTTTGAAGGAAGTGGATGAATCTTACCCGGACGGACTTTCGCCTGCCGAAATTGCCCTTTACATCGCTCAAAAAAAAGCGGAAGCATTTGATGAAGATATTACCGATGAGGTAGTACTCACCGCCGATACCATTGTTTGTATCGACGGCGAAATTTTAGGCAAGCCGGATAACGCGGAGCACGCCATAGAAATGCTGCACAAGCTGAGCGGGAAAACCCACCAGGTTTATACAGGCGTTTGCATATTGCACAAAGGGCAATACAATAAATTCTACGATATGTCGGAAGTGTTTTTCCGCAAGCTTACTGATGAAGAGATCAGGAGTTATGTGGCCGAATACCAACCCTTCGATAAAGCCGGTTCTTACGGCATCCAGCAGCGTATCGGCCTTATCGGCATCGAGCGCATTAATGGTTCGTACACCAATGTGGTAGGGTTACCTACCGAGAAGGTGTACCAGCAGTTGATGAAGCTGGTGCAGTAAGTACAGGTATAATCACACTAAACTTCAAATTCTAATCAACTATGTCATTGCGAGCGATAGCGCGGCAACCTCATAGGACAATCGGTTAAGCAAGTTCTCCATCCATGCCCGAATATCCTATGAGGTTGCCACGTCGCCCCATTGCATTGCCCGGCGCTGCTCCTCGCAATTAAATTATGTCATAATTGCGTTGCGCGGACCTGCATGCGGGAGACGCAAAGTATTGCGTCTCTACAAAAATCCCTTTAAAATTTCTTCGAATTATTCCCCCTGTTCACATCCGGTAAAGCATTATCCGGGTCAACGGTAACGCTTTCTACGTCCTGCGTAGTAGGGATATTGATAGTTGCTACCTTTTGCTGCAGCCAGGTTTCTACGGGGAAATAAGTGCGCTGCTTGCTGCCGTCCTTTAGTTTTACTTCTACGGTAAAAGGCATGGCCATGAGTTCTTTATTGGCAATGGTTACTTTGATGCCTTTGGTGTGGTCTTTATCGGTGTATTTGGCATCGATCAAAGCGATATCCAGTTTATAATTATTGTAGAACCAGCCCTTCCAAAACCAGGATAGGTCTTCGCCTGCGCCATTTTCCATCGAGCGGAAAAAATCATCGGGCTGCGGGTGTTTGTAGGCCCATTTGTGAATGTAGTTGCGGAAGGCGTAATCAAACCTGTCTTTACCCAGGATCTGCTCGCGGAGTAGTATCAAACCGAAAGCGGGTTTAAAATAAGTATAAGGATGGCGGTATTTTTCGGATATCGCATCGGGCTGTGCCATCATGCTGGGCGCTTCCGGGTCGGTGATGAAGGGGATAATTTCGTCGGCAGGGTTGCCGCCTTTTTCGGCGTACTCGCTGTCCCGCTTGGGGCCGTACTCGCCTTTGTTGAATATATCTGATGCGTAAACATCAATAAAAGTGTTCAGCCCCTCGTCCATCCAGGCAAAGCGGCGTTCATCGCTGCCTACGATCATCGGGAACCAGTTGTGGCCAATTTCGTGCGCGGTAACCCAAAACAGGTCTTTGCCCTTATCGGTAATGCCGTCGAAAACAATGCCCGGATATTCCATGCCGCCGGCAATGCCCGCCTCGTTAACCGCAACCGGGTACGGGTATACAAACCATTTTTCGGAAAAATATTCTATCGAACCCTTTAGGTATTCGGTGGCCCGGCCCCAGGCATCATTGCCGGCGCTCTCTACCGGGTAAACCGACATAGCCAGCGATTTTTTTCCTTCCGGCAGGTTAACCCTTGCGGCATCCCAAATAAAGGCTTTGGAAGCCCCGAAAGCTACATCGCGGGTATTGAACATTTTAAAGTGCCAGGTAAGCGTGCTTTTACCCGCCGGGCGCGATGATGGGTCAGTAACCTCAGCCGCGGTGCGGATCATGATAGTTTTATCGCTGTTTTTGGCAGCGGCCAGGCGACTGATCTGTTTGGCGGTTAATACTTCCGAAGGATTTACCAACTCGCCCGAGCCGGCCACGATCATATCCGCAGGCAGCGTTACTTTATAATCGATATCGCCATACTCTAAATAAAATTCGCCGCTGCCCAGGAATGGGGCGGTGTCCCAGCCGCGGCTATCATCATACACGCACATGCGTGGGTAAAACTGGGCTATCTCGTAGATCTTGCCGTTTTTGGTGTCGGTATAATCTGTCCTTCCGCCAAAGCTGCCGGGGATGGTATAATGATACTTTACTACGAAGTTGATCTTGCCACCCTTTGGTGTAACCGCTGTGGGCAAACGCACCTGCATCCGGGTATCGGTAACTATATAGTTGAGTTTGGAAAGCTTGCCGTTTTGCAGCAGGGATACGGATTCGATTTGATAACCCGTGGTATGGTCCGGCGCGGCAATGCCGGTTACAAAATTGGAGCGCGCCTCTTTTTTATAGGTGTTTTGGTCCAGGTGCAGCCACAGGTATTGCAGGGCATCCGGGCTGTTATTGGTATAGCTGATATTGGCCGAGCCGCTGATAGTTTTGGCTACGGTATCCAGCTTTACATCCAACTGGTAATCCACCCGGTTTTGCCAGTATTTTGCTCCCGGCTCGCCATTTGGCGAATGGAACTCGTTACCTTTTTCGGTAAAAGGCAGGGTAGAAAATAGGGCAGCAGGCTGGTAATTGCTGGTAACGGTATCGTTTGGGTTTTTCTTTTGCGCCTGCGCGGCAATTGTGGTAATCAATAACAGGGCGGCGGCAACGGAGGTGATTTTCATAGCTGTGAGTAAAAAGCACAGCAAGATACAAAGCGGCGTGAATAAATTTATTTTTAGTTTAATATTGGCTAATTGCCTACCTTTAGTGAACGCTAAACTATATCCAATTTGCACTTCCCGGTAAATATCCCAATTGGTTCTGCTGCTATCCCTGTTCATTTTGTATGCGAAACGCTGGCTTACTTCCTTGGCTACCGGTACTATGCTTATCTCCGTAAAAACACCCAGGACCAAATCAGCGCCAATAACCGGCTCGTTATTTTTATTGGGGCGGCATTTGGCGCATTTTTGGGCAGCCATATTGTTGGTGTGCTGGAGAACCTAACCTTGCTGTCGCATTTCAACCTCATCTATTTTATGGGTAACAAAACCATTGTAGGCGGCATGCTTGGTGGATTGATAGGTGTAGAACTCACCAAAAAGCGAATTGGCGTAACCGTATCCTCCGGCGACCTGATGGTGTACCCGCTGATACTGGCTATGATCATCGGTCGCACCGGCTGCTTTTTGGCGGGACTGGAAGACGGTACTTACGGCATTGCCAGCAATTTACCCTGGGCCATCAATTTTGGCGACGGCATCCGCAGACATCCTACCAATTTGTACGAGATCTTATTTTGGCTGATGCTTTGGATAAGCCTGAGTTTGGTGGAGCGGAAGCACGAATTTGCCAACGGCGCAAGGTTTAAAGTGTTTATGGCGAGTTACCTCATCTTCCGCCTGCTGGTGGAGTTTATTAAGCCCGCTTACTTTTTTGGCTTCGGGCTCTCGGTAATTCAGTTGGTTTGTATCGGCGGAATTTTGTATTATTATAAAGTATTTCTCTATCCTTCAAAACTCATAAAAACCTATGCCTGAACGCCCGTATATTTATTACGATTTTACTTTAAGCATATGTTCTACCTGTTTGCGCAGGGTGGATGCTAAGATAGTTTTTGAGGAAGGCAACGTTTATATGTTGAAGAACTGCCGCCAGCATGGTTTCGAAAAAGTGCTGATAGCTACCGATATCGAGTATTATAAAAACTGCCGTAACTATGCCAAGCGCAGCGAAATGCCGCTAAAATTTAATGCCGAAACCCATTACGGCTGCCCTTACGATTGCGGCCTGTGCCGCGACCATGAACAGCATTCCTGCCTTACCGTGGTGGAAGTTACCGACCGCTGTAACCTCGCCTGCCCAACCTGCTACGCTATGTCGTCGCCGCATTATGGCAGGCACCGCACCTTGCAGGAGATAGAGCAGATGCTGGATGTGATTGTGGAGAACGAGGGACAGCCCGATGTGGTGCAATTGAGCGGCGGCGAACCTACGGTGCATCCGCAATTTTTCGAGATACTGGATATTGCCAAAACGAAGCCCATCAAACACCTGATGCTGAATACAAACGGCATCCGTATAGCTAAGGACGAAAATTTTGTAAAACGCCTGGCGACCTATCAGCCCGATTTTGAGATCTACCTGCAATTCGACTCGTTTGAGGCAGAAGCCTTGATAAAATTGAGAGGGGAGGATCTTACAGACGTCAGGGCAAAAGCTATAGAGCACTTGAATAAATACAATCTTTCTACCACATTGGTAGTCACCCTGCAAAAGGGATTGAATACGCATGAGATAGGTAAGATCATCGAATATGCCCTGCAGCAACCCTGCATCCGCGGCGTAACCTTCCAGCCAACACAGCAGGCGGGGCGGCTGGAGAACTTTAACCCGGCAACCGACCGCTATACCCTTACCGAGGTACGCAGCGCCATATTAGCGCAAACCAATGTTTTCAATGCCAACGACCTCATTCCCGTGCCATGTAACCCCGATGCACTGGTGATGGGCTACGCGCTAAAGCTGGGCGGACAGGTTTTCCCGCTTACGCGGATGATCAATCCGGACGATCTGCTGGATAACTCCAAAAATACCATCGTTTATGAGCAGGACGAACAATTGAAGGGACATTTACTCAATATGTTCAGCACGGGTAACTCGGTGGAGAAGGCCAAAGAGCACCTCAAATCTATTATGTGCTGCCTGCCTGACATAGACGCACCGCAGTTGAGCTATGATAACCTGTTTAGAGTAATTATCATGAATTTTATTGATGCGCAGAATTTTGATGTACGCGCCATCAAAAAATCATGTGTACACATCGTAAACAAGGATCTGCAGATCATCCCCTTTGAAACCATGAATATTTTTTACCGGGACGATAAGCGCGAATATTTGGAACAACTACGTACCGAAATGGCCGCAACTTTTTAATAAGATATGGAAGAGAAAAACCTGATTCCCAAACAAGAATTAAGCTACAAAATAGTCGGCATCAATTTAGCGGTGCTGGCGGTATATACGCTGCTTTCAGCTTTATCTCCCGGAGGGATCATTTTTGATGCTTTCGCGATCGTTGTCCATGTTATTGTTTGCATCATATTAACCTTAACAGGGCCCAAACGAATGCAGTGGTTGTTAAGTGGTGTTTTGGTATTAGTTATTGGTTTTTCAACTTGTGCAGGCGTGTTGGGTAAAATGAGTGGAGGGTTTTAATATGGAAGAGATAAGCATTAAACCCCAACGTCAACCCAAATGGGTTGTAGTGGCCATAAATATAGCCGTTATGGTTGCTTATACCGTTTACTTCAGGTTTGTAGAAGGACAATATAATTTTATTGCCATTGCCATGCTGATAGCTATGCATGTGGCGCTATGCCTGGTGCTGGCCATCTTCGTTTTTAGCAAGGAATTTTTATTGAGCGCCGCCCTGGTGCTGGTTATCGGGTTCTCTACCTGCTGGCTGGTATTTGCTGTATAGGCTATCGCATCTTTTTATCAAAATAATTATGGAAATGTGTTTGCTGATGCATCCTGCTGTAAAACTCCCGCATTATGCAGCCCATCAAACACGTCAGTATCCCCCAGCCCTGCCACGAAGATTGGCAGCAGATGACGCGAGTAGCGCAAGGCAGGCACTGCCAAAGCTGCTGTAAAACCGTTATCGACTTTACGGCGATGAGTAATGCGGAAGTGATTAACTACCTCGCCATGCATAAAAACACCTGTGGAAGGATTGAGCATAGCAGGCTGGCCGGGATAAACTACGAATTGGAGGCTGATGATAAAAGACTATTTTCCTGGAAAGGCCTGCTTGCAGCAGCTTCACTCAGTATACTGTTCCCGGCGATAGATGTTCAGGCGCAAATCGGGCCTAAAATCGAGCAATTGCCTTATGCTTCGTTCCCTCGCGGCAAAATGATGGTAAGTAGTAAAGTCGGCTCCATTACCATTGAAGGCAAGGTAACCGCAAAGGAAGATGGGCAACCTATCCCCGGAGTCAGCATAATTGTCAAAGGCATATCAACAGGCACAAAAACTACGGCCGACGGCAGCTTTAAATTAAAACTGCTTAATGTTAACGATACAATTAGGATATCATCTGTGAGCTACAAGCCGGTAGAAATGCCCGTAGGGCACGGTTCGAAAGCCATTGATATCAGTTTGGAGATAGCGCCCATCGTACTGAATGATGTGCTTGTGCAACGGTATGCCAGTTCGACAAGGCAATGCAGTACGTTGGGCGTTGTTGTTACCCTCAATGGCAAAAAGATACCATTTTACCTGCGCTGGTGGTATTGGTTGGTGCATAAGGCCCGGCACATCATTGCAGCCATTAACCCCTTTTAAGCTAAAAGAATCATCGCATTCTAAACTACGCCCGATGTAAGTATCAAACACATCAACATCCCCCAGTCTCGCCATCAATCCTGGAGCGACTGTAATTAAGATACCTTGCCAGTCACAGCAAAAAAGGAATATATTTATGGAATTGTTCTATCAATTGCTGATACACGAAAGCACTTATGAAGTCAAGAAAAACATGTGGTAAGTTTGATGAGTGTGAAATCGTTTTAATTACTCATTGCTCATACGAAAGTAGAAAGGCTCCTCTGTTGTGGGGATTTTTATTGACTACGGCCATGTTGATTTTGGTAAATGTCTTTGTCGAGGCCAGTGAAAGACCGCAAAAAAATATAATAAATACACCTATCCCAAGATTATTATCTACCCAAACCTTTACATTACGAGGGAGGGCATTGAACAAAAGTACAAAACTGCCTTTGTCAGACGTTAAGATCAGGTTAAAGGGTACGCTTAATCAAGTTTTTACAGATAGTACCGGAAGTTTTAAATTGCAGGTTCCGCCAGCAGCCACCTTAATAATAAGTTGTGTAGGTTACTCATCGAGAGAGTTGCCTATCGGCAGCCCGAGTGGAAGTCCGATAGAAATTTATTTGCAGGAAAGTACTGATTATTTTATAAGCCCAGTGGTTGTAAAATCACCGCCCTTTTATACACGGTGGTGGCGAAAAATTAAACATATCTTTTAACCCAACATCCCCGCTAACACCCCTTCTTTAAGGGAATAGGTAGACATGCTCACATTCACCAACCCCACTTTTTGCATAATATAAATGGTAAGCAGGCTGGCCGTTACAATCATATCCACCCGTACCGGGATGATGCCTTTTGTTGCGGCGCGTTTGGCATGGGTTGATTTGATGAGTCGCTCTATTATATCCAGCAGGTCATCGGTATCAAACTCGTAGGCTTTTATTTTTTTTAGGTCGAAGGGTTTCCCTTTTTCCAGGTCAATCACTTCGGCAAAACTTTCGAACGCACCGGATGAACCGATAAGCGTGGCAGGTTTATATTCCATTGCGGCAATAAACAGCGGACCCAGGTGCTGGTTAAGGTAGGCCGTCATGGCTTTGATGGAGATCACCGGTATCGGGTCGGTTTTGTGAAATTTATCCATCAGCCTTGCCGCACCTATTTCAAAACTCTGTTTCCAAAGCACTTCTTTATTGTTGCCGATGATAAACTCTACGCTGCCGCCGCCGATATCTATAATAAGGGCGTTTTCATTGGTTAAAACGCCGCTGGCCTTTATCCCTTCGTAAATAAAGGCGGCTTCCTGGTCGCCGTTGATAATTTCGATCTGGATGCCGGCTTTGGCCTCCACTTCGGCTATAAAGTCGTTGCCATTGGCTGCGCTGCGAAGGGCAGAGGTTGCGATTGCTCTAACCTCGGTTGCGCCTGCCCCGTCGATATGCTTCTTAAAATCCTGCATGGCTTTTATACCACGGGTAAAGGCGGCCTGCTGAATGATGCCTTTGTTGATACCTCCTTCGCCAATTTTTACCGCCTCGGTTTGATGGTGGATAACTTTAAAATCACCGGCGCTGCCTTCCGCTATCAGCAAGTGAAAGGTATTGGTACCAAGATCCATCACAGCGATGCGTTTGGCAGAAGGTTTGTTTTGTTGTTCGGGCATGGGCAGCAAATAAAAATCCCCGCAAAAGTATGGCTTTCGCAAGGGATTTTTGAACTATGATGTGGTTTGGGTGAAGATTATTTATATCGCTACAGGACAATGCCGGGCGATCAGGGTTAACATAACTTAACACAATTCAATGTTTAACCTTGTTAATTATTTGATATTCATTTAGTTAATAAACTACCAGGGTTAACATAAATACGGGGCTATTCGCTTGGGAGGCGCTTTAACCCCCTCTAACAGAAAATATATTACTCTTTATAAAAGAACCATTTTGCCAATTCTTTAAAGCTTGCTTTTTTACCATACATCAGTACGCCAACCCGGTAAATGCGTGCGGCAACATAGGTGGTGAACAGGAAGCCGACAACCATAAGCGACATGGAAAGCGCTAATTGCCAATCTGGAACGCCGCCAAAAGGGATGCGTACCATCATAGCCACCGGTGCCGTAAATGGTATCATTGATAACCAAACTGCCAGCGGGCTATCCGGCGCCTGGAATAACACCGACACAGATAAAATATAGGTAAACAGCAATGGTAAAGTTATCGGGAACATAAACTGCTGTGTTTCCGTCTCGCTATCCACTGCAGAACCTACTGCCGCAAAAAGAGCGCTGTAAAGCAGGTATCCTGTTAGAAAATAGAAAATAAAGCATCCTAATATATATCCAAAGGGTATTGTGCTTAGCACAGCAACAGCACCCGCGATAGGGCTGCCAGGGCCCGAAAACGCGTGCCCCGCTATTTTTGATGATATTACAGATAGCAGTATCCACGCTCCGAATTGTGTTAAGCCCACCAGCCCTACGCCGATGATCTTACCCAACATCAACTGGAAAGGTTTTACCGAGGAGATGATCACCTCGATGATACGGCTGGTTTTTTCTTCGATAACGCCGCGCATTACCTGGGCACCGTAGATAAATAACGATAGGTATATCAATATCGCGCAAGCTATTCCAACTCCCATGGTGGCGCCTAAATTGGCTTCCTTGGTGCCGGTAGCGGTAACTTCCATGGCGTTAACCGATATCCGGTTTTTATTGAGTGCGTTTAAAAAGGCGGTATCAATATGATGGTCTACCAGGCTTTTTGCTGATGCGATAGCGTTCAATTGCTTTTCCACTTCTTCGGTAAGCTGATAAGTAGGCTTCTTTTTAGATAAGATCTGCACCTGGTTTTTAGCATAATCGGTAGGTATCACCAATATCGACAGGTCCTCATTTTCCTGTAAGCCGCCTTTAGCGTCATTTAACGATTGTTTGCTGGCTTCGAATTTAATATGCTTAGCGTTGCGGAACTTGCCCTCAAAAGCCTTGCTGTCGTCAATTACTTTTACGGTAAGATCATTGCTCAATTCCTGGTTGTTTTTAGCAATAAAGCCTATGAGGGCCGACATACCCAATATCAACGCAGGAACCGCAAATATCATCACAATAAAAGCCTTCTTTCTTACGCGGGTAACGTATTCGCGCTGTATAATCAATAATACTTTATTCATGGCCTATTTAATGAGGTTTACTTTTTCGATGAAGATCTCGTTCATGCTGGGGATAACTTCCTGCAGCATGTTGATGCGGGTTTTTGGCAGCAGGTATTGAAGGACATCGTTGGCGGTGGTATTGTTAAGCTTTATTTTGATGGTATGGCTGTTATCTTCCCCGGCAACATCGCTGATGAGGTCAAACGGTTGCGCGCCGCTAAAATCTAAATGCTCGCCGGTGTATTCTACCAGGTAAGTATCGTTTTTGTACGAATTGCGGATGGCTTTTACCCGCCCATCTAATATCTTATGCGATTTATGGATGAGGGCAATAGAGTCGCAAAGCTCTTCAACTGATTCCATGCGGTGGGTAGAGAACAGGATGGTAGCGCCTTTTTTGTTCAGTTCCAGTATCTCGTCTTTGATCAGCTCGGCGTTCACCGGGTCGAACCCGCTGAAGGGTTCATCTAAAATGATCAGGTCGGGCTCGTGCAGCACGGTGGCCACAAATTGAGCCTTTTGCTGCATTCCTTTGGATAATTCTTCAATCTTCTTCTTCCACCAGGTTTCCATACCGAGTTTCTCAAACCAGAATTTCAGCTTGGCGGTGGCATCGGCACGGCTGAGGCCTTTCAGGCGGGCGAGGTAGATCATTTGCTCGCCTATCTCCATTTTTTTGTACAGCCCGCGCTCTTCGGGCAGGTAGCCAATACGGTTAATGTGCGACTGATCGAGCTTTTGCCCGTTGAAGTACACTTCGCCCGAATCGGGAGCGGTAATTTGATTGATAATGCGGATGAGGGAAGTTTTACCGGCGCCATTTGGGCCAAGCAGGCCAAAGATCTTGCCGCTTTCTACTTCTAAACTCACATCGTTTAACGCGCGGTGGCCGGCGTATTGCTTAACAATGTTGCGTATGCTTAGCATGTTTGTGGATGGTTATATGACTGTTTAGAGTAAGCATTAAGCACTTTGTTACATGTATTCTTCTTCTAAATCAGTGGGCTGAGGGTAGCCATCCAATAACACCTCCGTGCGTTTTAAAAGAACGATTAAAACAATAGGAGTGAATAAAGAAAACAGATCGGCATATAACCAGCCAAACCTATAAATGCCGGGGTCATAATTTTCAGCCAAATATGCCAAGCCAAACCGCATGCCACCTTTTAATAAGACCTGTGCTATAAATATTGCGCCTAATACTTTATAATATTTGCTGATGATAGGATTGCGTAATTTAAATATTTCGATTGCGAGGAAGATAAAAGTGATAACACATAGGAGGCCATATAGCCCCATATACGCTATTAAGTTTTGATAGTTAGGGATGAAGATAGTAATGTTTCCGGCTATCGCTATAACAACTAACAACGAAAAAGCAATTACAGCAGAGCGTCGTTCGTTAACTGCTGCTAACAGTATGGTGAGATAAACAAGCAGAAGAATATAGGTAGTTTGGAGAGTTGCCAGTTTTATATAGTACAGAACACCGGTAGTGCCAATCTCAACCTCGCTGTAGCGCAAAATTATAACAAGTAATAAAACCGCCGCGTAAAAACATGCCAGCCAGGTTGCATAGGTATGTGTTTTAAAAGTAACTTTCATTTATTGCCGGCAGCCAGAATTTATGGTTAATTTTAACGGCCAATTACAAAACCAAGATACAATAAAATATGCCTATGTATAAGTTCATTACCGCATTTGCTATTGTTTTTTGCTGCGCGATAGTTGCAAGCGGTCAGCCTATGACCAAAAAGCCCGTCAGCATTATTTTTGATAGCGATATGGGGCCTGATTATGATGATGTAGGCGCGATAGCCATGTTGCACGCCTTTGCCGATAAAGGAGACGCTAAAATACTGGCAACGATTGCCAGCACCAATTATCCGGGCGTAGCAGGTGTGCTAAATGTATTCAATACATATTTTAAAAGGCCCGGCATCCCAATAGGCGTACCCAAAGGCAAAGCCCTCGGCCTGCGCGACTGGCAACACTGGACCGATACCGTGTTGCATAAATATCCCCATAAAATAAAAACCAACTATGAGGCAGAGGATGCCGTAAAGCTATACCGCAGAATACTGGCTACACAGCCTAATCATAGCGTAACCATTGTCACTATCGGTTTTTTTACCAATATGAGCGATCTGCTCAAGTCGGCGCCAGATGAGTACTCCAAACTTGATGGCAAGGCGTTAGTTGCCGCGAAGGTGAAGGTGCTGGTAAGTATGGGCGGCAAATTCCCCGAAGGCTCGGAGTTTAATGTGAACCAGGATGCCGCTGCAAGCAAGTATTCGCTCGACAACTGGCCGGTGCCCGTTATTTTCAGCGGCGGCGAAATAGGGGAGAAGGTAAAAACAGGCCTGCCGCTTATACACAATGCAGGTATTAAAAACTCGCCGGTAAAAGATGTTTTCAGCATTTGTATCCCCATGGCTAAAGAAGATGCACCTGGTCGTAATAGTTGGGATGAAACAGCCGTGCTGGTGGCTGTAAAAGGCTACTCGCCCTATTACACTTTACACAAAGGGCGGATAAATATTGCTGTTAATGGCAGTAATACCTGGGACGATAGTGGTAAGGGCCATGCCTACCTAGTGGCAAAAATGCCTGCTGAGGATGCAGCGGCGATAATCAATGAGTTGATGATGCACCAACCGAAGTGATCCGCGGAATTTCGGTGGGGACACCGAAATTGGGGGGGAGGGTTAGGTAGTTAATCCTGTAAGTGTCCCATATCAAAAGTGGGACACTTTGTTTTTGCAACATTCTTATTATCAATATTTTGTATGTTTTTAGTGAAACACTTTGGGACACCCCTGTTGTTTAAGTTTATGGTGTAAGTTATTGGTTTTTAAATACTTATATCGAACGCAAAATTTCAAAAAAAATAGCATGGCACACTTTTGGGACACCCCCATAACGGATTATTTTTGGCGCGGCAGGGATTTCTCTATACCTGATAGAATTTCTATCTTTAAAAAATGAACCTGAAACTCGAAACCGAATTTAGCAAAGCGCCCATATTGCAGGAAGTTGATGCCCTGAAAAAGCAGATCGACGATATGCGGCCTTTGCCCGAGGATTTGGAGGGCAGGGTGATGCAAAAATTACGGCTCGACTGGAATTACCACTCCAATGCTATCGAGGGAAACAAGCTAAATTATGGTGAGACTGTGGCTTTCCTGATGGAGGGCATCACAGCAAAAGGCAAACCACTAAAAGACCATTTGGATATCCGCGGACATAATGAAGCTATAAATTTTCTGCTTTCGATAGTAAAAGATGCCCGCCCAATTTCCGAATCGGAAATTAGGTCGTTGCATAAAATGATATTGGTAGAGCCTTACGACGTGAGTGCTCAAACAGCAGATGGCTTGCCAACCACCAAACGTATCACATTAGGAGAATATAAAACATCGGCTAACCATGTAAGAACAGCCACAGGCGAAATGCATTATTATGCTACGCCTGAAGAAACACCTGCCAAAATGCAGGAACTAATGGAGTGGTACAGCGAAGTAAATAATAACGAAGATATTCATCCAATAGTGACCGCCGCTTTATTTCATCACAAGTTTGTGTCGATACATCCGTTTGATGACGGCAATGGCAGGTTATCAAGGATTTTGATGAACCTGATTTTGATGCAAAAAGGTTATCCGCCGGTGGTAATTAAAATGGATGATAGGACAAACTACTACTCTTTGCTGAGTAGGGCAGATAATGGGGATGGGTGGCCGTTTGTGGAATATATCGCTGTTGAAGTAGAAAGGTCGTTTCAGCTTTATTTAAAAGCGGCGAATGGCGACGATATTGATGAGGATGAAGATATTGATAAGGAGATAGCCTTGTTTAAAGCCGAGTTACTGGGTTCAACAAATGTTAAATATAAGAAATCGCTGCCTGAAATAAATCGCATCTTGGTATCGGAGCTATCCTCTTTAGCTCAAAAGTTAATTAGTAAAGTTAGCCAGTTTGAAGATGTTTTTTTCGATATTTCAAACTCGGTTGTATTAATGTTGCAAGACAAGGCTACCCCTAAGGTTTACTCTTCAGTGGAAAATATTTTAAGCCACGGTACACAAATTGAACGAGATAATATATTGAACGCAATGGAATTGATAACCATTGCGTTTAACTTTAAAAAGTTTAAAAACATAAACAATGATTTCGATATAATTACTTGGGTTGCCTTTACTTTTAATGACTATAATTATTCTATCCTGCTGCCAAATGGCTTTGTTCTTTTAAGTAAACTATACCGTCAACCACTCACAAATTCAGAAATGAACTCCATAGTTAAAGGTTTCATATCAGAGTTAACCACTGCAATAAATGAAAAACTAAAAAAGCCCGGAGTAAACTAACTCCAGGCTTTCATTTATATCTTTCGGACTTTCCGTCCTTCGGACTAAAATTTACTCAAAATATTCCTTCATCCGTTCAAAGAAACTTTTCTCATTCTTACCCGGATTTGGTTTAAAGTTTGGCGAGCCTTGCAGTTTTTCCAGCATTTCACGCTCTTCGCGGCTTAGTGCTTTTGGTGTCCAGATGTTTACGTGGATCAGCTGGTCGCCGCGGTGGTAAGAGTTTACTTCCGGTACGCCTTTGCCTTTCAGGCGCAATATTTTGCCGCCCTGGGTGCCCGGTTCCAGCTTGATTTTTGCTTTACCATCAATGGTTGGCACTTCCACACTGGTGCCTATGGCTGCATCAACAAAGTTTACATGCAGGTCGTATATCACGTTGTTGCCATCGCGTTTCAGGGTTTCGTGCGGTACTTCTTCTATCAGGATAATGAGGTCGCCGGGCATACCGCCGCGCGGGGCAGCATTACCTTTGCCGCTCATGCTTAGCTGCATACCTTCGCTTACGCCTGCAGGTACGTTTATGGTGATGGTTTCTTCGCCACGTACAACGCCGTCGCCATGGCAAACGGAACATTTAGAGGTAATGGTAGAACCTTCGCCGTTACAGGTAGGGCAGGTGCTGGTTGTTTGCATCTGGCCCAAAATAGTATTGGTAACCCTGCGTACTGAGCCCTGGCCACCGCAGGTTTTACAGGTGCTGAAGGATGATTTATCCTTAGCGCCGCTGCCATCGCAGGTTTTACAAAGGATCTGCTTGTTTACTTTTATTTTCTTTTCGGCACCGTTGGCAATTTCTTCTAAAGTTAAACGCACTTTAATGCGCAGGTTGCTGCCACGGGCAACACGGCGGCCACCGCCACCTTGCCTGCCGCCACCAAAGAAACCCTCGAACGCGCCGCCACCGCCGCCAAATATATCGCCAAACTGGCTGAATATGTCGTCCATATTCATGCTGCCGCCGCCGTAACCACCACCATTTGGTGATGATGCGTTGGCCGCGTGGCCAAATTGGTCGTACCGCTGGCGTTTTTCGGGCGAGCTAAGCACCTCGTAGGCCTCGGCAGCTTCCTTAAACTTTTCTTCGGCTGCTTTATCGCCCTCGTTCTTATCCGGGTGATATTTAATAGCCATTTTACGATATGCCTTCTTTATCTCGTCAGCATCTGCTCCCTTGGTTACCCCAAGCACATCGTAATAATCTCTCTTAGCCATCTTGTTAATTAGTGAATTTTTGAATGAGCGAATTAGTGAATTAAAACGCCTGTATATTATATTTCTTTTTGAATCAGTAAGATAGCGAATTAATAACAAAGACCTAAATCAGCATTCACTAATTCAATCCTTCGCTAATTCACTCATTAATTATGCTCCCACAATTACTTTGGCAAAACGTACCACGCGCTCGTTAAGTTCGTAGCCTTTTTCCATTTCATCAATTACTTTGCCCTTCATGTCATCCGTAGGGGCAGGGATGCTGGTAATAGCTTCGTGTATATCGGCATTAAATTCAGCACCTATCGACTGCATTTCCTTTAAGCCTTTTTGTGTTAAAATATTTTTTAACTTATTCTGTATCAATATAACACCTTCGCGTACGGGCGCTACCTCGGTAGCATTTTCGGTAGCACGTAATGCACGCTCAAAATCGTCCAGAACCGGCAATAATGCTACTATCAGTTCTTTACCTTCTGTTTTACGGGCTTCTTCGCGTTCTTTTATGGTACGGCGGCGGAAGTTATCAAACTCGGCGTATAAGCGTAAATACTTATCGTTAGCTTGTGATAGTTCGTCCTTCAATTTTTCTTCTGCCGAAGGCGCTGCTTCGGTAGTTTCTTCTTGCTGGGCCACTTCCTGCTCGTCGCCCGGGTTATTTTCGTTTGCTATTTCCACTGTGTTTTCAGGTGTTTCTGAATTTTCCTTCTTTTTTTTCTTCAACATGTCGTTAAAATTCATGAATAGTGCTAATCAAGTATCTTGCCACCGGTTTAAAACCGACAGCCTGTCAGAATACATTAAAGTTTTGTGTAAATTTTGCAGTTAGCGGCTGGCAGTTGGCAGAATTAGTTGGCAGTTTTAGCCTCACCCTGCCCTCTCCAAAGGAGAGGGTTCTAAAATGTCTCTTTTTTTAAATCCTCTCCTTTGGAGAGGATTATCATGAGGGCTTTGCCGTTTAGGAGAGGCTTTTGTAACTGCTACTTCTTCATGCTATCTGCACATCCTCTAAAACCTTGCCGTTTTCGCATTTGATAATGCGCGAAGGGAAGGTGCGGATAATATGGTAATCGTGCGTGGCAATAACCACGGCGGTACCCATCTGGCTGATCTGTTTTAACAGGAGTACAATTTCTTCGGAAGTATCCGGGTCCAGGTTGCCAGTTGGCTCATCTGCCAGTATAATTTCGGGGTTATTAAGCAAAGCGCGGGCAATAACCACGCGCTGCTGCTCGCCGCCTGAAAGTTCGTGCGGCATTTTCTTTAATTTGGAGCGAAGGCCTACTTTTTCCAGCACATCTAAAATGCGGTCGGCAATGCCTTGTTTATCTGTCCAGCCGGTGGCGCGCATTACAAATTGCAGGTTTTGCTCTACCGATCTATCCGTCAATAACTGAAAATCCTGAAAAACAATTCCCAGCTTGCGGCGCAGGTAAGGGATCTCTTTGCTGGCAAGCTTGCTCAACTCGTACCCGCAGGCGTGGCCTGTTCCGCTGGCCATTTGCAGGTCGCCGTAGATCACTTTAAGCAAACTACTTTTGCCCGAGCCCGTTTGGCCAATCAGCCACACAAAATCACCTTTATCAATATGCAGGTTAACGTTTGATAACACCAGGTGCTTCTGCTGAAAAATATCAACGTTATTGAGTTTTATAATAGAGTTTCCGATCATTTTTATAGCTCTAATTTTAATATTTTCCCAAAGGGCAAATCTTTTACAATGCCCATAATGTAATCGTGCTTATCGGCCAGCCCCACCTTATCCAGCGATTTCTCGGGCCTATCTACCCTAAAATAAGCCAGCAGCGTAAATTTATCATCCCGCAGCTGTACGTAATCGGGTATTTTGGCAACGCCTTTTACTTTTATAATATACATTTTTTAAGGTGTAAAGGCGAAAGGTAAAGGGTTAAAGGCGAACTCCGGTACCTTTTACCGTTCACCTTTTACCTTTCGCCTTACATCCCAAAGGTATTGTTATTTTAAAGATTTGCCAAGAATTCCATCGTATCTACGCCATCGGCATAATCCCACAATTGCGGGTGCTGACTATGGCCGAAAGTTACCACCTGGTTTTTGGTTTGCAGCGGGGCCGTTGTTACAATACATTGCAGCTGTTCGCTTTGTTCTGTTAGTTGTTTTTGTATAGATGACAGATCGCTATAAGTAGCGTAAAATAAAACTGCCAGGGGCGATACCAGGCGCTCATCCTGTTTTAGCAGCAAAAAGCCGTTATCCAGGTGCTCATCGCGGTTTACCAGGTAGATGGATTTATTATAATCGTAATTGTTGTTGTATTTATGATGGTTGATGATCGGGTTAAAATCCTCTATCGATTCAAAGAATTTATTGAATACGTACCCTTCCGGCACAAACACTTTGGATACATTGCGGCAGCCCAGGCCGTAATAATCAAAAATATCCCGGCCCAGGTCATGCAGTTGTTCGGTAGTTTCGTCACCTGTGAGCAGGGCAACGCTGTTGCGGTTCTTGCGGATGATGTTGGGTACCTTTGCAAAATAATACTCAAAATAACGCGAGGTGTTATTGCTGCCGGTGGCTATGATGGCATCAAAATCAACCAGCCGCTCTACAAAACTGAATTTATCCTGGTAGGATGGGTCTATCTCAACCAGTAAATTCAGCACATATTTTATCAGGCGCGCATCCTGCGACGAGGCTTTAATTAAAGCATGGTTGCCGCTTACCAAAACGCAAAGCACATCATGGAAACCTACCAGCGGGATATTGCCGGCAAGCACCAATCCTACCTTTTTATTTTTGCCTTCGGCGATGCTGTATGTACCGAGCCATTTTGTTAGATCGGTGGTATTCAGCATTTCGCCGTTGGCTTTTACGGCCTCCAAAACACTTTCGGGCGTAAACCAGGCATTGTGCTGGCGCTCGGTGTTAATCACCTCCATTAGTGCCTCATCGGGCGTTGCGAGGCGTTTTCCGAGTTCAGAAAATGTATCTACGATACTTTTTATCTCTAATTTTGACATATATATGTTAAGGGGCTAAACCCTTAAAGTGTTTTTTTGTTATATTTGCACGCTTTCGTACGTGGGGGCAAAGTTAATTGAGAATATAAGATTATTTTAAAAATATGGCGATTATAATCACTGATGAATGCATAAACTGCGGAGCCTGCGAGCCAGAGTGCCCAAATAATGCAATTTATGATGCTGGTGCCGCCTGGCGTTTTTCTGACGGGACGGACTTAAAAGGAATTATTGATTTTGGTGATGGCAATACATTGAATGCAGAGGAAGCACAAGCTGCCCTGTCTGACGATATCTATTACATCGTGCCCGATAAATGTACCGAGTGTGTTGGTTTTCATGATGAGCCGCAATGCGCTGCCGTTTGTCCGGTTGATTGCTGTGTGGATGATGAGGATGTACGCGAAACAGAAGAAGAACTACATGCCAAAAAAGATTGGCTTCACGCTAACGGGTAAAAAATTTATTACGAAACAATATTGTTACAAAAGGGGGAAGCAAACAAGCTTTCCCTTTTTTTGTTAACTTGAAACTTTATTTATTAACCTACATTCGTAACACGCTTTCTTGACCAATGGAATACGGCATTTGTAATCTTGCTATTGTGCCTATGCGCGCTGAACCCAGCGACCGCAGTGAAATAGTATCGCAGCTTTTATTTGGCGAAGCTTTTGAAGTTACGGAGTATAATAATAAATGGGCTAAAATAGTAACGGCTATTGATCATTATACCGGTTGGATAGACAGGCTGCAGTTTGTGTCGCTGGGGCATATTGCTTATAAAGATCTTCAGCAAAACCCTGCATCACTTACTTACCGGGCAGTAACCCAGGCCTGGAAAATAGAGGACAACTCGATAATTTACCTTGCCGCAGGCAGTTCGCTGGCATTTTTACAGGGAACAACCAGCTATGTAGGCAGCCAGAAATTTGAAATTATTGGTGAGATAGGCGAAACCGACCATATTGCCAACATTGCCCGCTCTTATTTAAACTCACCTTATTTATGGGGCGGTCGCACACATTTTGGTATCGATTGCTCGGGCTATACACAGGTAGTGTACCGGTTATGCGGATTGAATTTGCAACGCGATGCGTCGATGCAGGCTAACCAGGGCCAGCTGGTT
Organism: Mucilaginibacter pankratovii; assembly: GCF_014773265.1. Classification (GTDB taxonomy): domain Bacteria; phylum Bacteroidota; class Bacteroidia; order Sphingobacteriales; family Sphingobacteriaceae; genus Mucilaginibacter; species Mucilaginibacter pankratovii. The sequence goes on from NZ_JACWMY010000012.1 coordinate 125,219, forward strand.
GAAAACCTGGCCCAAACCAAACTGGGAGACCTCGCATTCTTTAACAATCCCGAAGGGAGAATAACACACGTGGGTATTATCCTTAACGACGGGCAAATTATACATGCATCGGGCAAAGTAAAAATCGATCTGCTGGATAACGAGGGTATATGGTCGGAAGAGTTAAAGCGGTACACCCACAAGCTAAACGTGATCAAACGTTTTATTTAAGCCTATAATTCTGTGTTCCGTTCGGTGTTTTTATTGCTGTGAAACAAAACGAAATTAAACAGCATTAACGCACCTACAATTAAAACCACCTGGAAACCACTTATAAAGGCCAGTTTTCCGGCATACATATTTCCGGCGTTTCCTTGTGCAAAAATAGGTTGTGCAGATAAGCATAAGCTTAGTATAAACAGAATTAAAAAAACAAGCCTCTTAGGCCCCTTTTTTACAGATCGCATCTTTTCCATCTCCTCAATAATTAATTCAAAAATGCAGTTAATGAGTTACTGCCATATAATTGGTTTTTACAGCAAAGCCTAATGGATAATTTAACTTATGCTGCTATAATAACTAACACACTCATACGTAATTTGTTGTGTGCGGTTGATGATTTTATAAGAAAAATTAAAGAATAATAAAAAAAGAGGCCGCCTGGAGACAGTTGAGTTGATCTAAAAGGTAATTTGCCACCTTTTTACGGTTTTATCGTCGCTTACGGATAGTAATTCATCCCCGTTCCAGGCCAGTTTATTAATGGAGAGAACATGCGAAGGGTAGCCCTTTTCGCGGCTGATGATCTTACGTAATTTAAATTCGGCGGCATCCCAAATTTTAATGCTCTTATCCATGCTGGCGGTAGCAAAATAAGGCCGGGTAGGGTGGAAGGCAACATGGTTAACCGCAAATAAATGCGCCGGGATATTTTGAATGAGTGTGTAGGTTTTGTTATCCCAGATCTTTACCTGCGCATCCCTGGAGCCCGAGACGAGATACTCGCCATCGGGTGAGTATTGCAGCGCGAAAACCGCCATGGTGTGGCCGATAAGGGCCTTTATCGGGCTGTAGTCCTCGGTATCGTATACCACCAATTTATTATCGCGGCAGCCAAAGGCAACTCTGTCTTCGGTGGGGTTTACTGCTATACATCGCACGGTATCGTTAGATACTTTAATAGTGTGCAGCAGCTCCAATGTTTTAAGGCTCCACACCGATACGGTGCCATCCTCTGAAGCTACCAGCAGTTCATCCTTTTTTTGGATGGATTTGATATCAAAAATGGGCTTGATATGGTGGCGCAGTCGGTGAGTTATCTTTTGTTCGATAAAGTTAAACACCAATACTTCGCCGCTGCGCAGACCGGCAAAAAGCAGCGGATAGCCTTCCGGACAATAAATGGCATAGATGGATGCTGGCACCGGGAACATCACCTTGATGAATTTGTTCTCCTCCAGGCTCCATTCAACCAGCCCTTTATCATTGCCACCGGTAAACAATATTCCCGGCTTTTGCGAAAGCTCCAGCGTAAATATGGGGTTACTGTGGCCGGTGAGTTCTGCGGTTTTTATTGCGTGCATGTGTTTAGTTCATGGTTCATGGATGATAGTTCATGGTAGCTCGTGTTGCTCTTAGCCACTGACGGTACATTGGAGCTGCTATGAACCATGAACTATAAGCTATGAACTACTTATGTCTTTCCTCTAAATTTTTAGCTATCCGCTCCAAGGTTAAATTCTTCTCGCGAAGCAGAACCAAAAGGTGAAATACCAAATCGGATGCTTCGTTTATGAGGTCGGTTTCGGTTTCGGCAAGAGCTGCTATTACGGTTTCTACCCCTTCTTCGCCTACCTTTTGGGCAATTTTGTTGAGCCCTTTTGCGCGCAGTTTATTTACATACGATCCTTCTACCGGGTTGGCGTACCTATCGGCAATAATGCCTTCCAACTGCATGATAAAGTTTTGGTTGTACTCCGTTTGGAAACAACTGCGCGAGCCGGTATGGCAGGTTGGGCCATCGGCGCTAACCTTTATCAGCAGGGTATCGTTATCGCAATCGATATGCATGGTTTTTACATGCAGGTAATTTTTGCTGGTTTCGCCTTTGGTCCACAGGCGGTTTTTGGAGCGCGAAAAAAAGGTTACTACGTTTTCGGCCACGGTTTTTTCGTAGGCTTCCTGGTTCATGTAGCCCAGCATCAGCACCTCAAGCGTGTGCTCGTCCTGTATAATAACGGGTACTAATCCGTCTGTTTTATTGAAATCGATATTCATGTTCTCGTTGTTTGTTGGCGGTGGGGACACCGCCAACGGGGTATTTTATTTAGTCACGTCATTGCGAGGTGTTTAGCCTCACCCTGCCCTCTCCAAAGGAGAGGGTTCCTTTCTTTTTAAGTCCTCTCCTTTGGAGAGGATTTAGGTGAGGCTCCAGCTTCGTGCCTCGCAATCACACGTCGCGCTACACCCTCACCTCTATATTATTCTCTCTTAAAATAGCCTTCAGATCCGGTATCAATATCTCGCCATAGTGAAATACTGAAGCAGCCAAAGCCGCATCTACATTGGTTTGCTGAAATACATCAACGAAATGCTGCACCGAGCCCGCGCCACCCGAAGCTATAACCGGGATGTTCACCGCATTGTTTACCTGGGTTAAAAATCCGTTATCGAAACCCGCTTTGGTACCGTCGTGATCCATAGAGGTGAGCAGTATCTCGCCTGCGCCGCGGCTTTCGGCCTCTAATATCCAGTCTAAAGTTTGTTTATCGGTTGGTAAACGCCCGCCATTTAGGTGAACGATATTTTTATCGCCCATTACCCGGGTATCTACGGCCACAATAACAAACTGTACGCCAAAAGCTTTGGCCAGTTCATCTATCAAAGCAGGGTTACGCACTGCAGCTGAGTTAATGGAGATCTTATCTGCACCTGCATTTAGCAAAGCATCAGCATCGGCAATTTCTGTAATGCCACCGCCAATGGTGAATGGAATATTGATCTGCCTGGCTACAGCTTTCACCAGTTCTATAAGTGTTTTGCGTTTCTCTACAGTGGCGCTTATATCCAGGAACACGAGTTCGTCGGCGCCTTGCTGGGAATAGTTCCAGGCAAGTTCTACCGGGTCGCCTGCGTCGCGCAGGTCGACAAAATTAACGCCCTTTACAGTACGGCCGTCTTTAACGTCTAAACAAGGGATTATTCTTTTAGCGAGCATAGGGTTTGATGCATTTTAACAAAGCGTCATTGCGAGGAACGAAGCAATCTCCCGATGAGCAAGGCGTACATGCAAAGTTCGGAGATTGCTTCGTGCCTCGCAATGACGGGGTGGAGAATAAAGCCCTTCGGGCCTCAAGTTATATGGACATTAGCGATTCCAAATTCCAGTTTTTTATCTCTTCGATGCTGATATGGCCTTCGTAGATGGCTTTGCCTACCACGCAGGATTCTACTTTGATGTTGTTTAGCTGCTCAATATCATTCATGGAGCTTACGCCGCCGGATGCGATGAGTTTGATGAAAGGCGAATGGTCCAGCAGTTTTTCGTACAGGTCTACACCTGCACCGCCAAGTTTACCATCTTTATTAATATCGGTACACAAAAAGCGGAAGAAGCCTAAAGACAGGCACTTGTCCACATAGTCCATCAGTTTGATGGGCGAGCTTTCCATCCAGCCAGAGTATTTGATCACTTCATCCAGTACATCTATTGCGATAACCACCTGGTCGCTGCATTTATCGCGGCCGCAGATGGCTTTACTCAGATCGTGCAGAAAGGCCGGGTTGGTTATAGCCTGCGTACCCACAATAACACGGTGGATGCCTGCGTCTATCAATTCTTTTACCTTATCAATGCTACGGATACCGCCACCGTATTGCACCTGCATATCTGTTTTACGGATCACATCAAACAGGTATTGCTGGTTGCTAAAGTCGTTTTTTGCGCCGTTGAGGTCGATGATGTGGATGAAATTTGTACCGTTGCTTTGGTACCGCTCAATCATTTCTTCGAGGGTAACATCATATTCAGTTACCTGGCTATAATCGCCTTCGCGCAGCCTTACAACTTTTTTGTTTAAAATATCAATGGCGGGGATTATATACATTGCTTTTAGATTTTTGAAAAATTCTTTAATAGTTGTTCGCCGTACGTGCCGGATTTTTCTGGGTGAAACTGCACGCCATAAAAATTACCCCGCCAAATTGATGCCGAAAATTTGTGGGTGTAATTTGTTGACGATAAAGTATATAACGGGTCATACTCAATAAAGTATGAATGTACAAAGTAAAAGTGTGATCCTGTTGGAATATTTGCAAAAAGTGGGTTTTCTTTTTCGGGGAAGACTTGATTCCAGCCGGTGTGCGGAACCTTAAACCCATCCGTATGCGGGAATTTTAGCGTTTTGATGGGGAACAAGTCCAATAAGTTGCTGTCACCTTCCTCGCTGTAAGAAGTTAACAGCTGCATACCCACGCAAATACCCAGGGTAGGTTTATCCAATGCCTTTATGGCAGGCACCAGCCCGGTGCTTTCCAGCTTGTGCATGGCTGCGCCGGCGTGGCCTACACCGGGGATAATATAGCGGTCGTACTTTTCAAAATCGGCTTCGGTGCTGATCATGCCGTAGGCGATGCCCAGCCGCTCTAAAGTAGCAGTGAGCGAGAAAATATTGCCGGCGCCGTATCTTATTATACCTATCATTTCAGTTTGCAATTTCCAGTTTGCAGTGGGCAGTTCTCAGTTTGCAGTGGGCGATTAGCAGTAAAAACTGCTTTTTGCAAACTGCCAACTTTTTACAAAAGTCCTTTTGTGCTTGGTAAAACCATCTTATTTACATCCCTTTTTACCGCCATTTTTATGGCTTTGGCAAAGGCTTTAAATATAGCTTCTATTTTGTGATGTTCGTTTTGCCCTTCTGCTTTTATGTTGAGGTTGCTTTTGGAGGCATCGCTAAAGGATTTGAAGAAGTGGTAAAACATCTCGGTTGGTACATCGCCAACCTTTTCGCGTTTAAAATCGGCTTCCCAAACAATCCAGTTGCGCCCGCCAAAATCAATGGCCGCCTGTGCCAGGCAATCATCCATCGGCAGGCAAAAACCATAACGCTCTATCCCCATTTTATTGCCTAAGGCGGTGGCTATCACCTCGCCAAGCGCAATGCCGGTATCTTCTATGGTGTGGTGCTCGTCGATATGCAGGTCGCCTTTAGCGGTTACTTCCAGGTCGATGCCGCCGTGACGGGCTATCTGGTCAAGCATATGGTCGAAGAAGTGCAAACCGGTTGACACTTTGGCTTCCCCGGTACCGTCAAGGTTTAATTTGATATAGATATCGGTCTCCTTAGTTGTGCGGCGGTGTTCTATCACGCGTTCACCTAATTTCAAGAATTCGTAGATGTCTTTCCAATCGGTAGTTTGCAGGGCCACTACGCCGGCAATATCGCTGTCAATCTCTGGTTGAAATTCTCCGTCGCCTAAACCTGACTTATTGTTGATCCAAATAGCTTTTGCGCCTAAATTCTTCGCCAGCAAAACGTCATTCTTCCTGTCGCCTATGGTGAAGGAATTTTTAAGGTCGTATTTTGTTTCGTCGAGGTATTGTGTTAACAGCCCTGTCGCCGGTTTGCGGGTAGGGGCATTATCGGCAGGGAAGGTTCGGTCGATAGCCTCGTACGTGAAATGCACGCCCTCGTTTGCAAAAGTTTTGATGATGAGGTTATGCACCGGGTAAAAAGTGTCCTCTGGGTAAATCGAAGTACCCAGGCCATCCTGGTTGGTAACCATTACCAGCTCGTAATCCAGTTCCGCGGCAATTTTTGGCAGGTATTGCAGCGCGCCGGGGTAAAAGGTAAGCTTGGCGAAGGAATCTATTTGCTCATCGGGCGTTTCGTTGATGATGGTGCCGTCGCGGTCTATAAAGAGTATTTTTTGCAGCTTGCTCATTTGTATTGCTGTAAGGTTGATAGCAGGGTGTTATTTTCTTCGGGCGTGCCGATGGTAATGCGGAGGCAGCCTTCGCAAAGTTCCACATTGGTGCGGTTGCGTACAATGATGCCTTTATCTACCAGGTAATTATAAATACCGGTTGCATTGGTGGTTTTAACCAGCACGAAGTTGGCATCGGATGGGTAAATATCCAGCACAAAATCCATCTTTTTTAGCGTCAATACCAGTTTATCGCGCTGGATAAGCGTCTCTTTTATCCAATCGTTCACCTGTTGCACGTTTTGCAGGGCCTGCAGTGCTAATTGCTGCGATGCCTCGTTTACATTGTAAGGCGGTTTTACGCGGTTCATTACTTCTATGATCTCCTCGCTGGCGAAGGCCATGCCTACGCGCAGGCCGGCAAGGCCCCACGCTTTGGAGAGCGTTTGCATCACGACGAGATTGGCGTATTCGGTCAGTTCCTGTATAAAGCTTTTTTGGCGACTGAAGTTAATGTAAGCCTCATCCACCACCACAATACCGTTGAAATTTGCCAACAAGGTTTCAATATCCTCGCGGTTAATGGAGTTGCCGGTAGGATTGTTTGGCGAACAGATGAAGATAAGCTTGGTATGCTCGTCTATCGCTTCGGCAATGCCTTCCAGGTTGAGCTGGTATTCGTCGGTAAGCAGAACTTTTTTGGTTTCTATATCATTAATGTTTGCCGAAACCTGGTACATACCGTAGGTAGGGGGCACAATGATCACATTATCCACGCCCGGGTTGCAAAAACTGCGGAACAGGATATCGATGGCCTCATCGCTGCCATTGCCTACAAAGATGTTGCGTACAGGCAAGCCTTTTATCTCTTTCAGGCGCGATTTTATAGCGTGTTGCATAGGGTCCGGGTAGCGGTTATAAGCAGCAGGCAGCGGCGAACCGAAAGCATTTTCGTTCGCATCCAAAAACACGCTGGCCTCGCCCTGGAATTCGTCCCGTGCGGAGGAGTAGGGGGTTAGGTTTTTGATGTTTTTGCGGAGTAGGGTATTTATATCGAACATTGTTATTAGTATTCTTTTAGTCAATCATTATCCATCGCGTCATTGCGAGGCACGAAGCAATCTCCCGATTGGACAAGTCAACGATTTGCAAATTCGCTCTACTTACGTAGAGATTGCTTCGTACCTCGCAATGACGGAGTTATTTTTGGAGACGGATCGACACCGCATTCCTGTGTGCGTGCAGTCCTTCCATATCCGCCAGTATTTCTACCGCCGGGCCTATATTTTGGATACCTTCCTCTGTTAAAAACTGGAAGGTAATCTTCTTTACAAACGAATCTACCGATACGCCCGAGTAAGCCCTTGAATAACTGCTGGTTGGCAGCGTGTGGTTAGTGCCCGATGCATAATCGCCCACGCTCTCCGGCGTTAAATTCCCAAGGAATACCGAACCTGCGTTGATGATCTTCGGTGTTATGGTCGACCATTTTTCCGTTGCCAGTATCAAGTGCTCCGGCGCATATTCATTGCTGAAATCCATCGCCTCATCCAGCGTGTCGGTGATGATGATGTACGAATTATCAATCGCCTGGCGCGCAATTTCGGCGCGGGGTAATATGGCTAATTGCTTTTCAACTTCTGCAAGGGTTTGTGTTGCAATGGCTTCAGATGTACAAACTAAAATTGCCTGACTGTCTATCCCGTGCTCAGCCTGTGCTAATAAATCAGCGGCAACGTACTCGGGTTTTGCTGTTTCGTCAGCAATTACCAATACTTCCGATGGGCCGGCGGGCATATCAATGGCAGTTGTGGTAGTGCTTTGGATGATAGTTTTAGCCTTGGTTACAAATTGATTGCCCGGGCCAAAGATCTTATCCACTTTGGTTATGGTTTCGGTGCCGTATGCCATGGCTGCAACAGCCTGCGAGCCGCCCACTAAGTACACTTTATCTATGCCCAACATCAGCGCCACGTAAGCGATAAAGGCATTTACCTTGCCGTTTTTTTGCGGAGGTGAGCAAACTACGATCTCGCTACAGCCCGCTATGCGTGCCGGGATGCCCAGCATTAAAAAGGTAGACGGTAATACGGCTGTACCGCCAGGGATGTATAGACCTACTTTTTCTATTGCACGTAATTCGCGCCAGCAGGTTACACCGGGCATGGTTTCTACCTTGTCTTCAGTTTTTAGCTGCGCCTTGTGGAATTTGTAGATATTGGCATACGCTGTTTGCAAGGCTTCCTGCTGATCTGGCGACACTGTCGAGGCAATTTCCTGCAGTTCAGCTTTATCTAAATATAACTTAGTAAGCTCAACTTTGTCAAACTTTAGGGCATAGTCCACCAGGGCGCTATCGCCGTTTTGTTTTACGTGCTCTATCACATCCTCCACCAAAGCACGGATCTCATTCGCCGGGTCAACGTTGCGTTGAACGAGGGCGTTGATTTCGCCCTTGCTCAAATTCCCGTAGTTGTAAATTTTCATATTACTTACAGTCATCGTTTTAGTTGGCAGTTTGCTGTTAGCAGTTTGCATTTCAGTTAGCGGTTATCGTGGTAGCTTTTTACTGCTAACCGCAAACTGCCCACTGGAAACTACAATATTATCTTCTCAATCGGCATTACTACAATGCCTTGCGCACCGGCTTGTTTTAGCTGGCTGATGCGGTCCCAAAAGTCGCGCTCGGGGATAACGGTGTGCACCGCTACCCAATCAGCCTCTGCCAAAGGCACTACCGAAGGGCTTTTTACGCCTGGTAATAATGCAATTACGGCGTCCAGGTTATCGCGTTTTACATTCAATACCACGTACTTGGTTTCTTTTGCACGCAATACCGACTGGATTCGCTGCATCAACTCTTGTATCAGGTCGTTATTCTCACTGCCTTTGCTGCCAATCAACACGGCCTCGCTGCTCATTACATCGGCAAAAGGCTTTAGTCCGTTGCTTTTTAATGTGCCGCCGGTTGATACCAAATCGCAGATGGCATCGCTCAGGCCAAGGCCCGGAGAGATCTCTACCGAACCTGATATGGTACGGATATCAGAAGTGATACCTTTTTCTTTCAGGTATTTACCTAAGATAACGGGGTAAGTGGTAGCAATGGCTTTGCCGTTTAAATCGGCAAGGGTAGCTATGTCGTTATTGTTGGGCACCGCTATTTTAAGCGAGCATTTACCAAAACCAAGGCGTTGCAGGTAGGCAACTTCCACTTCGGTTTCTTCTATCACGTTTTCGCCAACAATACCCAGGTCTGCAATGCCATCCTGAACGTATTCGGGGATATCATCATCGCGCAAAAAGAGAATTTCTAAAGGGAAATTTGATACGGGGGAGATGAGCGAGCTCTTATAATTTTCAAAATTAAGGCCGCAATTCTTTAATAATTCAACGGATTTTTCGTTGAGCCGACCCGATTTCTGGATCGCTATTTTTAGTGTTTTCACAAAATGAGTTTAAGGTACTATAATAAAATGGGGCTGTTATTTCGCGTAGAAACATACATTATCTATTCATCACCGGGCGGTGATGGTGCAAATGCAGATGATGTTGTTTGTACAAGTCCATTTTTGTATAGTAATACTATAGATTAGCGATGCAAATATAGAGAGTAGTTCGGGAAATCAAAATAAAATTGTGTTTTAGCTGTAAATAGGGTGCTAAACAGAATTTATTTCGGTGCTCTAACTACAGGCCTCGCAGGTAAACTGTCTTTGCCGACTGTTGCAGGTACTACGTCAACCCCCTCAAACTCATATATCGCCCCTTCGGGGAACTGCTTCAATAATTTCAGCTGTTTTACCTTTTGGATGTCCTTTATATTAATGAGTTCCGGGTTTTCGAGGTTATTGAACCAGATGAGGTAATAGTGATCGCGCCGGTAAAAAAGCTCCACATCCTTTTTAAAGAATTTGTGCGGAACCAAATAGGCCGACATGCCCGAGAAGAAGTAAACCGCCTCATGTGCATCGGTATAAATTAATACATTAGGTTTAAACAGCTTTTTATCATAATTGCGCAGGTAGTTGGCAAATTCATTTTCCTGCCAGCTGGCATCACTGTAACCGGGCGCGCCGTAATCGTCTGCTACCTGGTCGCGATAGCGGTCGTAATCTATATAAAATTCTTTGCCTATAAAGCCCAGCATTAGTAAGGTGAATATACCGCCAACAATGGTACGGGTACGTTTCGCGTCGATGCTTTTGAGCCATAATAGCACCCAACTGGTATAGCCCCACAATGCGGTTATATATAAAGGTGAGAGTAAGCGGCTGTTGATGCGCTCGTATCGCGAAAACGTCGACGACAGGATGATAAATAAACCATACACCAGCGAGAAGGTGATGGCCAAATTTTCATAGCTATTTAAACTCCTGCGGAAGTAATTTATGGCCAGCGATAGTATAAAGCCCAGCAGCATAACCGATGCAATGGGTATTGCCAAAAAGTATTGGTCGGGCGTAAGTCCCATCCAATCGCACATGGTAGTACCGAAATAATATACGTTTTTGATGAAGGGCGTAATAGAAGGCTCGCGCGGGCCGGTTACCGTACCCGACATAAACGCGTTGAAAACCAAATTACTTACCAGCAGCGATATGCATATCACACCATATATAAATATATGCCCTATCTTCTTTTTAATGGGCAACGTTCTATCAAGCAGCAAGAGTAGTCCCCCCGTACCTACAATGGTCACCGCGGCGTACCGGGTAACGCAGCCAACAGCCGCTATAGCTGCCGCAGCTATCAGCCATTTGCCGGCATGGGTATTTAAGTATTGGCGGAAGGCAATGATGAAGAACAGTACCTCTAATATAAACAGCGTCTCCGACCATAAGTAGGAGTAGATCTGCAGCAAACCAGGACTAAGCGCTATAGCAACCAGCAGCAGCCATTTATATAATTGCGATGACGGCACAAAGCGGTTCATGATCCAGCCGCTGATATATAATAAGGATGCGAAGAGGATGCTGTTGAGTATGGCGCCAAAAACGGTAGGATCTACCCGGGTGATGACTTTGATGATACCCAAAAACAGCGGGTAAAACATCGGGAAATCAACAATGGGGATCCCGTTAAACGTTTTCAGCGTGCCCTCGGCTGCAAAGCTGCGTGCCGCGCTGGTGTACATGATAGAATCTGGCGAGATGCCAATGCCGCTATAGCTGGTGAACAAACAGATTAAAAAGAAACCAAGGCCGCAAGCTATTAAAGTGTTGTAATCGTGTATGGATTTTGGTTTTACCATTACCGAGTAAAAGGATAAAACGGATGAATTGTTTAAATTATAACACGAATTACACTAATTAATGCGAATTGCACGAATTTAAACGCTAAAAACCAGTCTGTTAGCAAGTCGTAATTCGTGAAATTCGCCCCATTCGTGAAATTCGTGTGATTTATGCTATTAAATCCAGCACACTCGCTATCGGTTGGTCACTATCTATTAATATACCTGTTACGCCTGCCGCGGTGCCTGCTTCTACATCGCGCTCGCGGTCGCCGATGAAGTAGGATTTGGATGGGTCGATGTTATATTTTTCGATCCCCTGGAAAAGCAGGCCAGGTTTTGGTTTGCGGCAATCGCAGTCGCCGGTAAAGTTGGGGTGGTGGGGGCAGTAAAAAAAGTCGGTTATTTCCACACCATGCTCTTGGTAAACCTGTTTAAGGTGGGCGTGCATTTTATTCAGTTCGGGTACATCGTACCAGCCTTTTGCCAGGCCGCCCTGGTTGGTGGCAACCAACAGCATATAACCGCGGTTTTGCAGTTCTTTCAACGCGTCAAAATTGTCCAGTATATGAAAATCTTCCAGGCGGGTAACGTAGTCACCCATCTCTTTGTTCAACACTCCGTCTCGGTCTAAAAAAACTGCTTTAATCTTATCAGGCATAAAATATATGGTGTAATGTGCTTTCGGCAAAAATAGTTTAATAAGCTTATTTACTATGTGTGCATATTAAACAATAAGATAAAATTAAAAATTTCATATATATAGCCTACGTTTTTTGTCGACTTAATAATAAATTAACCTATTAATAGCATTATTTTAATAAAATTGAAAAAATTAATAGCGTTATTATAAAAATATTATAATTCGTTAACTTCGTTATTACCCGAATTACAAAAAATCGGATAAAAAAATGGATCAAACCGATGGCAACCAGCAGGGCCTTTACCGGCCGGAATTTGAACACGATTCTTGCGGAACTGGGTTTATAACCAATATAAACGGACATAAATCATACCATATTATTGATGATGCTTTAACCATGTTAGAGAACATGGAGCATCGCGGCGCGTGCGGCTGTGACCCCGAAACAGGCGACGGCGCGGGTATATTAATTCAGCTCCCCCACGAATTTTTAATGGAAGAATGTGCAAACCTCGAGATCAACCTGCCCGAACCGGGTGAGTATGGTGTAGGGATGATATTCTTCCCCAAAGAGCCTGCCTTGAAGAAGGCATGCCGCGTAATTATTACTAATGCGATAGAGAAAATGGGGCTGCATAAGCTCGGCTACCGTAAGCTTGCGGTAGATTCGTCTGCTATTGGCGAAACGGCCCGCCAGGCCGAGCCGGATGTTGAACAACTGTTCATCTCCCGCCCGCACCATATTACCAACGCGGATGATTTTGAGCGCAAGCTGTATATATTAAGGCGTTATATCAACAAAACAGTAACCGAAACGGTGCCTGCGGCGAGCGAGTATTTTTACTTCACCTCGCTATCATGCAAAACTATTATTTATAAGGGCCAGGTTACTACTTACCAATTGCGTAAGTACTTTGCCGACTTGAACGATCCGCGTATCGCATCGGGCTTTGCCATGATCCACTCGCGTTTCTCAACCAATACCTTCCCATCGTGGAAGTTGGCTCAGCCTTTCCGCTTAATTGCGCACAATGGCGAGATCAACACGCTTACAGGTAACTTAAACTGGTTCTACTCCGGCTTAAAATCATACGTTTCTACCTACTTCACGGCAGAAGAAATGGAGATGCTGTTGCCTGTGATAGATAACAACCAGTCGGATTCGGCCTGTTTGGATAATATCATCGAGATACTGCTGCATACCGGCCGCTCGTTACCACACGTAATGATGATGCTAATACCCGAGGCATGGGACGGCAACGTACACATGGATCCGGTTAAAAAAGCCTTCTACGAATTCCACGCTACCTTAATGGAGCCATGGGACGGCCCGGCTGCTATCACCTTTACCGATGGTAAATTGGTAGGCGCCCTTTTAGATAGGAACGGACTGCGCCCGCTACGTTATGTAATTACCAACGATGGCCGCGTTATCGCCGCATCAGAAGCGGGTACTTTAGCTATCGACGAAAGCACCGTGTTGCGCAAGGGCCGTTTACAGCCGGGCAAAATGCTGCTGATTGATACCGAAAAGGGTAAGATCATCACTGATGATGAGATCAAAAAACAAGTAACTTCGCAGCAGCCATACGGTCGCTGGCTGGATAATTATAAGATCCGCCTGAGCAACCTGTCTGAGCCGCGTTTGGCTTTCGCCAGCCTGTCGCCCGATTCGGTGTACCGCTACCAGCAGGTATTTGGCTACAGCCGCGAGGATATCGATACCATTATTAAACCGATGGCATTGGATGGCAAGGAGCCGGTAGGCTCGATGGGTACAGATGTACCTTTGGCTATCCTTTCTGATAAACCTCAGCATTTATCAAGCTACTTTAAACAATTCTTCGCACAGGTTACCAACCCGCCGATAGACCCTATCCGCGAGCGTTTGGTAATGAGTTTGGCTACCTTCATAGGTAACAACGGCAACCTGCTTGATGAGGATAAAATGCATTGCCATTGCGTGGTTTTAGACCACCCGATACTGAAGAACCACCAGTTGGAAAAACTGCGCAGTATTGATACCGGCCTGTTCCACGCTAAAACCCTGCAAACCTACTTTAATGCCGATGGCAATGCGGGTTCGCTGGAAAAAGGGATAGCCAGGCTTTGCCGCTATGCCGAGGATGCAGTAGATGATGGCTTCGAGGTACTGATCCTGTCTGACCGTGCTGTAGACTCTGAACACGCGCCTATACCAATGCTTTTAGCGGTATCGGCAGTGCATCACCACTTAATTAAAAAAGGGCGCAGAGGCGCTGTAGGCCTGGTTGTAGAAACCGGAGATGTTTGGGAAGTACACCACTTTGCTACCTTGCTGGCTTTCGGTGCAACGGCTATCAACCCGTACCTGGCGCTTTCTACTATCGAAACGTTGAAAAACAACGGTAGCCTGGAAACCAATCTCGATCTGAAAACGCTTTACAAAAACTACGTTAAATCGGTTAACGATGGCTTGCTGAAGATCTTCTCAAAAATGGGGATCTCTACCTTGCAATCGTACCACGGTTCGCAGGTGTTCGAGATACTGGGGATCAATAAAGCTGTTGTAGATAAATATTTCTCGGGAGGTGTAACGCGTATTGGCGGTTTAGGCCTTGATGAGATTGCCCGCGAAGCGCTTTGCAAGCACAAAATTGGTTTTGGCAGTTCTAAAACGGATGTTAGGTTACTGCCTGAGGGTGGGATCTACCAGTGGAAACGCAGGGGAGAGGCTCACTTATTCAACCCGGAAACCGTTCACCTTTTACAGCACGCAACCCGCAGCAACAGCTATGCTGTTTACAAAAACTACGCTGCAAAAATAAACGAGCAAACCGAGAAGCATTACACCATCCGTGGCCTGCTTGATTTTGCCCACCACCGCGAAGCCATCACTATTGATGAGGTTGAACCGGCAGAGGAGATCATGAAGCGTTTTGCTACAGGCGCTATGTCGTTCGGCTCCATCTCGCATGAGGCACACAGCACCATGGCCATTGCCATGAACCGCATTGGCGGTAAAAGCAATACCGGCGAAGGCGGTGAGGACGAATTACGTTACGAAAAAATGCCAAACGGCGATTCCATGCGTTCTGCTATTAAACAAGTGGCGTCAGGGCGTTTTGGGGTAACATCCAACTACCTTACCAACGCCGATGAGCTGCAGATAAAAATGGCGCAGGGCGCGAAACCAGGCGAGGGCGGGCAACTTCCCGGCCACAAGGTTGACGACTGGATTGCCAAAACACGTCACTCTACACCAGGTGTAGGCTTAATATCGCCTCCTCCGCACCACGATATTTACTCCATCGAGGATCTGGCGCAGCTAATTTTCGATCTGAAGAACGCTAACCGCGCTGCCCGTATCAACGTAAAGCTGGTATCAAAAGCAGGCGTGGGTACTATAGCTGCGGGTGTTGCAAAAGCACACGCGGATGTTATTTTAATAGCCGGCTATGATGGCGGTACAGGTGCATCACCTATCAGTTCGGTAAAACACGCGGGTTTGCCTTGGGAGCTTGGCTTATCAGAAGCACACCAAACTTTGGTGCGTAACAAACTGCGCAGCCGCGTAGTGTTACAAACAGATGGTCAGCTGAAAACCGGTCGCGATTTAGCTATTGCAGCTTTGTTAGGTGCCGAGGAGTGGGGCGTAGCTACCGCTGCTTTGGTTGCCGGCGGCTGTATCATGATGCGTAAATGCCACTTAAACACCTGCCCGGTAGGCGTTGCCACGCAGGACCCTGAATTAAGGAAATTGTTTAGCGGTAAAGCCGATCACGTTGTAAACTTGTTCCGTTTTATGGCGGAAGAGTTGCGCGAGATCATGGCTGAACTGGGCTTCCGTACCATCAACGAGATGGTTGGGCGCGTACAGTTCCTGAAGGTAAGAGATAACATCCAAAGCTGGAAAGCTAAAAAGGTTGATCTGAGTGGCATCCTGCACCCTGTGAACATTACCAAGGGCATGACGCACTATAACAGCGAAAAGCAGGATCATGGTATGGATGCCATTATCGACTGGAAACTATTAGAAAACGCAAAAGCTGCATTAGAAGATAAAACCCCGGTATTTGCCACTTACGATGTAAAGAACGTAGACCGTACGATAGGTACGCTGCTTTCAAACGAGATCTCGAAGATCTACGGTTCTGCTGGCTTACCCGATAATACCATCAACTACAAATTCAAAGGTTCGGCAGGGCAAAGCTTTGGCGCATTCACCACCAAGGGGGTTTCTTTTGAGCTGGAAGGCGAGGGTAACGATTACGTGGGCAAAGGCTTATCCGGTGCACAGTTAGCCGTTTACCCGGCTGCAAACGCAACCTTTAACCCCGAAGAAAATATCATCATTGGTAACGTGGCGCTTTACGGTGCAACATCCGGCGAGTTGTTTGTAAGAGGGATGGCAGGCGAACGTTTCGCGGTGCGTAACTCTGGCGCTACAACGGTTGTAGAAGGTATTGGCGACCACGGTTGCGAGTACATGACCGGCGGCCGCGCGCTTATCCTTGGCGAAACAGGCAGAAACTTTGCAGCAGGTATGAGCGGTGGTTTAGCCTGGATCTACAATCCAAACGGAACATTTGCCGAGAACTGTAATATGGAGATGGTTGATCTGGATCCGCTATCTATCCAGGACGAAGAGCAGATCATCGCCTTGCTGAAAAAGCATATCCACTTAACAGGCAGTAAAGTTGCCCAGGGGCTCCTTAAAAACTGGAAACAAGTTTCATCACAGTTTATAAAGGTTTACCCTAAAGAGTACAAACGAGTTTTAGAGAAACAACAATTACAAGCTATAGGATAATTATGGGAAAACCTACAGGATTTCAGGAATTTAACAGGGAACTTCCCCAAAAAACGCCAGTTGCCGAGCGTTTAAAAAACTATAACGAGTTTGTTGGTTTGTATCCAGAGGAAAAATTGAACCAGCAAAGTGCACGCTGCATGAACTGCGGGATCCCTTTTTGCCATAGCGGTTGCCCGCTGGGTAACGTGATACCGGAATTTAACGATGCCGTGTACCGCAAAAACTGGGGCGAAGCATACCAGATACTATCATCAACCAATAACTTCCCCGAGTTTACCGGTAGAATTTGCCCCGCGCCATGCGAATCGGCATGTGTGTTAGGCATTAATAAGCCACCGGTAGCTATTGAGGAGATTGAGAAGCACATCATTGAGGTGGCTTACTCTAAAAATATGGTGAAACCTACCGCGCCACTTATAAAAACTGGTAAAAAGGTTGCTGTAGTGGGCTCGGGCCCTGCGGGTATGGCTGCTGCAGCGCAGTTGGCCAAAGCGGGTCACAAGGTTACCGTTTTCGAGCGCGACGACCGTCCGGGTGGTTTGCTACGTTACGGTATCCCCGATTTTAAATTAGAAAAATGGGTGATAGACCGCCGTATCCAGATTATGGAAGAGGATGGCATCACTTTTAAATGCAATACCGAAATTGGTAAAGACGTACCGGCCGACGAAGTTGTGCGCACGCATGATGCCGTTATACTGGCAGGTGGCTCAACCATTCCGCGTAATTTGCCTATCCCCGGCAGGGAATTAAAAGGCGTGCATTTTGCGATGGACTTTTTAAAACAACAGAACAAACGCGTAAGCAATACCGCTGTTGTGGGCGAAGATATCCTAACCTCGGGTAAAGATGTTGTAGTGATTGGCGGTGGTGATACCGGCAGCGACTGCGTGGGTACATCAAACCGCCAGGGTGCGAAATCGGTAAGGCAATTTGAGGTTATGGTGCAACCACCGGAGCAGCGTACCGCGCACATGCCATGGCCAACGTACCCAATGGTGCTTAAAACCACCAGCAGCCACGAGGAAGGTGTAGAACGCTCATGGGGTATTAATACCAAAGAGTTTTTAGGCGACGAGAACGGCGAACTGCGCGCTTTAAAAGTTACCGATGTAAGCTGGGAAATTGATGTAATGGGCCGCCCTATTAAATTTAGCGAGGTAGAAGGCAGCGAGCGCGAGATCCCTTGCCAGCGTGTGTTCCTGGCCATGGGTTTTGTAAACCCGCAGTTTGAAGGCGCTTTAGAGCAATTGAAAGTGGGCCTTGATGGCCGCAATAATGTAAACGCGAAAGAAGGTGTTTACCGTACCAACGTAAGCAAGGTGTTTGCTGCCGGCGATATGCGCCGCGGGCAATCCCTGGTGGTTTGGGCCATATCAGAAGGCCGTGAAGCTGCACGTAAAGTTGATGAATTTTTAATGGGGCACTCCAATCTTGAGAGCAAGGATGCGGTGAACCAGTTCGACCAGGTGTTTTACTAAGCCCTAATCCCAACCCCATCATAATGAACTAAGCGCCCCAAAGGGGCGCTTTTTTTTGTTGGCTAACCATATTCATAGTTACCATACCGTCATTCTGAACTTGTTTCAGAACCCCATCATAAAAGTAGCCACGATGCATAACCGCTTTACATGTTGGTTACCTGCCGTGTGGGTTCCCGAAATAAATTCGGGATGACGTTAAGGGGGATGAGGCTACTTATCCGACGGATTCTTCTTCCCGGTCAGCAGCATCTCCACCATTTTGGCTATCCGGTTTAGGCGGGTTTGTTCCTGCTTGGCGGAGAGGATCCAAACCACGTATTCTTTGCGGTGCGAGTAGGCGAGTTTGTTGTAAATTTCGATACTTGCCGGCGCGGCAGCCATAGCTGCGGCAACATCAGCAGGCAGTATTACTGTTTTGGTTTCGGGGTTGATAAACGCGGAATGATCATTTTGTTTAACTGCATCGTTACGGAATTCGGATTGTTTTACCAAAACTTCGGGGCGGAAGCGGAGGGTGGTCCAGGTATCGTTGATGGCGGCGGAGGCCACGGGGCGCAAACCGTATTCTTTGGATACGTCCCAACCACTCATCATTTCCAGATCCGTATCAATGCCCTTGTTCTTCTTTGGATAGATCACCCAAAGTATGGTTTCGGGCTTTAATATCGGTTTTATATCTGCAAGCCTCGTGGCCAGTTCGGTGCTCATTCTCACAAACATCTGTATGCCATCAACCACGCCATCTACGCTAAAAACCAGCTTCACGCCATCAGGAAGCGGCTCGAGGGCAGCAAGATAGTCTTCCGGCGGATCTAACACCAGCCAGGTTTGGCCGGGTTTTACAAGCAGTTTTTTGGCGAGAGGGCTCATGTACTTAACCGTTTTATTAAAGGTATTAATTTTTCAAATCTTCGGCTATGGATTTTTTAAGCTCGGGAATCATCTTTTTAGCTTGCTTTTGCCAATAGGCTTCTTTAGCCTCCCAAATGGTATAAGCTCTGTAGCTTTTAAAATCGAGCGCTGTACTGCCTGTTTTATATGGCCCGCAAATACCAACGTAACTTACGCCTTCTTCATAATCAGGAACCTTGAACTTAAATACATAATAGATGTTTCCTTTTTCGGGTAAGGTGCCCAGCAATGCAATATCTGTGGCGCTGCCCTGATCGCTATCTTCAATATATTGCGTAAGCGACAATTTTGCAAAGGCTGCCTGTGTGCGGTATTTAAGCGGCGCGCGGTTCAGTTGTTTTATTTCGTTTAAGTCCTGCAACACGCTGTACCGATAGCTAACACTATCCAAAATCCTGTTAATTACCGCCTGTTGTACCGGCAAGTTGTTTTTTAACCGCACAATTACGGCATCGCTCAGGTTATTTTCTACTTTATCATCCTTTATCAACCGGGCAGTAAAGGGTGATATGATGGGCTTGCCTGTTGCTTCCTTCATAAATGCCAGGTAGTAATAAACCGGCGAGGACCATTTACTACGCGCGCTATCTGCCTGTGCAAAATAGGCTTCCAAATCTTCGTTAGCATAGGCTGTTAAACTATCAAAATTATTTTTGATGAATTCCTTGTACTTGCCTTTATGGAAACTGTAAAGCATGCTGTTGAATACGCCCAACACGTTTTTGCGGTAATCGGGATTTTTCAACAAGGGCTGTATCTTATCAAAGTTTTCCGTTACGTACTCGAGCGAATCGCGCAACGGGCTAAAAATCGAATAGATGTTATCCGGTTTTAACAAGCGGGTTCCTGTTAGCAGGTTGAGGTATATATTAAAGCCATCTTTTTTATCAACTTCGGTAATAGTATTTAAAATGGTTGCCTTTAAGTTATCCGGCGTTTGGGGTGCAAGGTAAAGTTGCTTAAGCTCGGCCACGGAGTTACTGTCGTTTACCGTACTTAATACGTTTAGCAACTTTTCCCGTGAGCCATAGTCCAGCGAATCATCCGGCATTGGTTTTTTAATGGCAGCATACAGGTAAGGCAGTTCGTCTTTTTGGAATTTATAATACGAGAGGCTTCCCACCGCTTGTACGCGCGTTATCGAATCAGTGGCGAACATGTCATCTGTAATCAGTTTTGCTTTGGAGGATGCCAGGTTAATGGGCGCGGTATCATGCACTTTAACCAGCGAATTGTAAAAGGCCTCATTATTATCAGTGCCTGTTTCCTGCATTCCCTGGTGCCCGGTAAGGTAAATGATATCAGCATTATTGATGAAAATACGGTGGCGTTTTTTTTGGATACCTTCTTTCTCCCTCACTATAAATTCCCTGCCTGTTAAGCCGTTAACCTTAATCGTGTCTACTTTTTCCAGTGTGTCGGTGTCATTATCCACAAAATCTGAAATGAGGCGGTTGTAAACAGAATCGGTGTTGTTGGCGCGGTAATATTTACTTATGGTAGCATGTTCTACACCATAAGCGCCGCCCGATGCGCGGTTAACAGAATAGGCTATACCATCAGAGTAAGCAAAAGATCTATAGGAAGTTACGCTGTCTTTAATCAGTTTCATCCCATCAAACATTTTACTTTTAAAATTTCCACCGGCAATCTCATAGTCGTTTAAAATCACCTTAAGGTATGGGCTGAATTTAAACGATGAAAAAAAGTCGTCATCGGTACTTAATGCTGCCCCAGGGCTCAGGCTTTGTTTTAGCAGCATGTAAATACGGTTGCCTCTGGCAAACACCTGCGCCCGGCAATTAGACTGTTTTAATACAAATGTAAGGTCACGCCCATCGTTTCCGTCTTTAGTGATATTTTTAACACTTGTTATGGTTACGCCTTTTGTTTTAAGATCCGCAATAACGGCGTCAAAAGCTTTTTCGGGGCTGGAGAGGTACATGCCCGGGGGATAATCGTTATAGCGTACCAGGTAGTTTTCAAACTTTGAGCTATCGATAGACATGTACAGTTTTAAAGTAGCGTTTTTCAAGCGTGGTTCGCCCGGCACCAATTTCTCGATAGATTGCGGCTTACCGGGCAAATTTATGGTGAATGCAGCTGTGTCGTTTTTTAATGTTACCCAACCTTTACCGCGCTGTACCACCGGTTTAAATGTTTTAAAAGAATTAAAGAAACGGTTGGCATAAGGCAGGTTTAAATTGGCCAGGGTGTTACCGGCGTATAAACAATACAACATATTGCCTTTAAAAAAAATACGGTAGCGCAAGCCAGACTTTTCCCCTGTCTTTACGGTCATATCGGTACCTTTAAAACCGTTTACCAACACAACTTTATTACTAATAAGGCGGTTTTCTCCTTTAGCTTTCAACCGTTTCAATATATTATCTATCACTTTTTTTTCGGTCGCCGGTTTGCCATCGGAACTATCGAGTATCGCGTAGGCGCCAAAGGAAATATCATTAGCTACGTCGGGATATATCACTGTGTTCATTCCCAGCAGCATATCTGTTTGGATGGGGGCAAAGGGGAGATCCATGGAGTAGCCCCGGCTCTCATCGGTGAAAGTTTGCCATTTAAGCGTTGTATAATCGGTACTGAATCTATTAGCGATGCCAGTAAAAGTTGCGTCAACGGGCGTTAGTGTGTATCCTTCATGCCTTAGTAACGCAATAATGCCGTTGTCGCCGGGTAAATGGGCCACACCAACAGCTGTGAACAAGGGCTGGCTTGCCATATACATCAGCATACTTTTTACCATTACATTGTTCCGCACAATTAATATCGAATCATTTAGCTTGTCATCAGTTAGCAGTTCAATAATGTTATCTAAATTACCGGTGCTGTACGCCGTTATCAGTTCGTCGATATCGTCAAGCTGATCTTCTTCGTCGTCATCTTCCAGCAACTCGGTTATCCTTGTTTTAAGCTCCGGTGCTTTAGAGCCAAAATAATTGTCGAATTGCTCGGAAGCGTCCTCCAAGCCGTAAGTGCTTTTGTTCATCGATCGCGCAACGCCAAAAAGGTAAGCATCTACAAACGTTTTTTTGTCATCAGGCTTTTCTCGTTGGGGCTGCAACATGGCTTCCGCCTGTATCGGGTCGATATCGCCCATAGGATAGCCGTTCTTTTTTTGGAAACGGTCGGCAAGTTTATCGTAGTCGGTTTTATTGAGCAGCCTGCGTACGCTGCGTAAGCTATCCTGGCCGTGCATGGTCAGAAACATTTTTTTAACGATGGTATCGGGATGTGTTTCGAGCGCGAAAGCCCGGCAGTTTTGCATCGCAAGCATTACCGAATCGCTGAAATCAAAAGCACGCTTATCTTTTACGTGCATGGTGCCGAACAAATACGAAGGCTTGGTTAAGCCTTTTCCGCTGATCCGCCATAACAAGTTGTAGCTGCTTTTGGGTTGCGAAACGGCAGTAAGTACAGATAGAAAGAGAAGTAATGTGGCTAACAGGGTTGATATGATAACTTTGCGATACTTACTTTGCCCTTTTTTGAGGCGTGCGGACGAGATGTGTAGGGGCGTGGTCATGTGATAGCAGCTTTAGGCTTAGCTAAAAATAGGTAATTATTATCAGAGTTAATTACTTAGCGAACCAATTTTGCAAAGAAATCCCAAAGTACGATCCCTGCAGATACCACGATATTAAAAGAGTGTTTGGTGCCGAATTGCGGGATCTCTATGCAGGTATCGATCACTTGCATAGCTTCGTCGCTCACGCCATTTACCTCGTTACCGAAGATGAGGGCATATTTTTTATCTGCCGCCGGCATAAATTCGTTCAGCATGGTGCTGTTCTCAGCTTGTTCTATGGCTACAATTTGATAACCATCTGCACGAAGCTTTTCAATCGCTTGCAGCGTATCCGCAAAGTATTCCCAGGTAACAGATTGGGTGGCACCGAGGGCGGTCTTCTCGATTTCGCGGTGCGGCGGTTGTGCCGTTATACCGCAAAGGTACACTGCGGTAGCCGCAAGCGCATCGGATGTGCGGAAGATGGAGCCGATATTATGCATACTGCGCACGTTATCAAGTACCACTACAACCGGCAGCTTTTCCTGTTCTTTAAATTCTTCAACAGTGGCCCGGTTAAGTTCGTCTAATTTTAGTTTGCGCATGGGATGAAAGGTAATAGATGGGTGATGGGGTGTTTTTTAAAAGTAAAAAGCGGTGAGTCGAATTTAAGGACTCACCGCTTTTTACTTATCATTTGCTACTTACGCGTATACTGCTACCACTTCGTTTAAAAGCCCAACACCATTGCCAATTAAAGAGCTATATACCGATGGTGCGTAGCCAACCTCTTTGGTATAGTATTCGGCTACCTCGGCGCTGAATTGCTCAAAGGCATCTTTTTTCACCAAAGCGATAGCGCATCCGCCGAAGCCTGCACCCGTCATACGGGCACCTGCAACATTTTTGTTGGGCTTGCAAAAATTCACAATGGTATCCAATTCTTTCCCGCTTACTTCGTAAAGGGTGCTTAACGAATTGTGAGATGCGTACATCAGCCTGCCAAATTCGGCCAGGTTGTTATTGCTTAACGCCTTTGCTGCCAGTTTAACACGGTCGTTCTCTTCTACTACGTGGGTAGCCCTGTTTAAAATAACCTCATCGGTTATCAGATGCTTGTACAGGTTAAATGTCTCGGTATCAATATCGCAAAGGTGGTTGATATCCAGTTCGGTTTGTAAGGCGGTAAGTGCAATGCTGCACTCCTGCACGCGTTCGTTGTATTTAGATTCGGCAAGCTTGCGCGGCTTGTTGGTATTGATAATAGCCAGCAGGTAATCGCCCAGGTTGCTGTTTACGGCCTGGTATTCCAGCGTGTCGCAGTTTAGCATCAGCGCTTTGTTCTTTTCGCCAAAGGCAACCGAGAACTGGTCCATAATGCCGCTATGCAGGCCGATGTAGCTATTCTCTACCCATTTGGCAAGTTTCACTAATTCAAGCTTAGTGTATCCGCAGCTGAAAAGATCGTTAAGTGCGAAAGCGGTAACTACTTCTATGGAAGCGGAGGACGACAAACCCGAAGCAATGGGGATATTGCCGTAATACAGCATATCCAGCCCGTGCAGTACTTTGCCATCGTTATTAAAATGTTCGATAACACCGGTTGGGTAATTGAACCAAAACTCCTGTTTTTTTTCATTGCTGGAGCCAACGATAATTTCGGCTGTTTCCTTGAAATTGATGCTTTTAAAGCGGAAAACCCCGTCATAATTAGGGGCGATAAGGAGGTAGGTACCCAATGTAACCGCGCATGGCATAACTAGCCCGCCGTTATAATCTATATGCTCGCCTATGAGGTTTACTCTTCCCGGCGAAAAGTAAGTGTACTGGTGCTCTTTACCGTAGTGCGCTAAAAATTCCTGCTGTAGTTGCTCTCTCATTATAGTGTATTGGTTTCAACAACAAATATTGTAAAACTTACAGTTATTTTATACACTTATCTGCAACCATTTACAATTAATTTGCACGCTAAACAGAACCACCGTATACTTGTTACCACTATACTAACTCAATAAACCATGAACCAATACCTCATAACCGCATACGACTATACCGACGAAGGCGCACTTGACCGCCGAATGGGCGTACGCCCGCACCATCTGGATGGGGCTGTGGCCCTTAAAGCCAGCGGCAACTATATACTTGGCGGCGCCATGTTAAACGACGAGGGCAAAATGATAGGATCGGTAATGGTGCTGCAATTTGAGAGCGAGGAAGGGCTGGAAGCCTGGAAAAAAAGCGAACCGTACATTACCCAAAAAATTTGGGAAACGGTGGATGTAAAACCTTTTAGGGTAGCGCAGGTTTAGGCAGTTTGCATTATAAAAAATGAAACTGCCGGCATTCAAATATTGGGGTTAATCGGCGAGATCTGCGTTAAAATAGTCTTTAAACACCCAAAATCCTTCGGGGCTTTTTTCGTAGTTTACCGTGTAGGGTATACCGCCGGTTTTTATGTTGAAGGATAACGTTTGAATGCTTTTGTCTTGCGGGATAAATAATTCTAAAATACTATCGGCCATGAACTGGATCTGCGCTGATTCATCAGGTTCGGCAGGTGCTGCAACCGGCACAATCAGGCTTGCTTTATAATCTTCGAAGGTTTGGAAACTGTACCGGCCACCTATCGCACCGTCCTTGTATTCGCGGGCGGCATTAAAGGCGGCTTTTTCGGCCTGCAGGCGGTATTCTTCCATGGCTTTTAATAATCCATCGGCTGCAATTTCGGGCATGCCATCGGCGCCTTGCGAATAGTAATTGTTCAGTATTTCTTCTTTGCTTTTCATCCGGGGCAAAAATACGGAGCTTAAAATTTATATTAACAAAAAAAGGATGCCGGTTTTCAGCATCCTTTTATGTTGTATTAAATGGAGTTAGTTAATTCGATAAATTCCCCTTATCGCCACGCGCCTAATATCAATCCCATTAATGTTAGAGATACTACGCTGTAGCCGCCATTGATAAATATGTGCCGCCATGATTTTAATTCGAAAAGACTGTGGGTAGCAATGGCCCCGAACGTCCATATACCGGCGAGGAAGCCGGCTGTAACGCCCCAGGCCAGATCTGTTTTGGCATCGGCCAGGAACATAGCCAGGTTTGCCGACATGATGATGGAGAACAGGGCCGTAAAGCCAAATATTTTTCCTTTGTTGCCTGCTTTCACCTGTTCTTCGGTGAGGCCGCTATCTTTCATCCAGGCGTTGCCGAAAAGAGGGCGCGAGTACCAGATGCCACCAACGGCAAATGCGGAGAGGCCGGCTACTACAACGGCGGGCCAGTTTACAAGGTTCATGTCCATAATTAATTGGGATTTAAGGTTTGTATAAATTTAGGTAAATAAGAATGATAAAAGCAAGAAACAATTACGTCCTTGCGAGGGAAGCGAAGCGACGAAGCAATCCCCGGCAGGCAGAGCGACCGTGCAAATCCGACTTGCTTGCCGATGATTATTGATGTGTTGATTTTTTATTAAGGTATCAATGAGCTCCCTTCGGTCGGTTGTCCGCGCTATCGCTCGCAACGACGATGGGGCCAAAACGTAAGAAGAGCGGCTTTTGACCGCTCTTCTTACGTTTATAATCTTTATCTGCTTCGTCTTACCTCACCGTATACCTGTACACATACCTCCCCAGGTTACCATCGGCGTCCATCCCCTCTATGGTGGCGCGGTAGGTGCCGTGGCCATCGGAATTATAGTATTCTATAAAGGTGGCGCCGGTAGTTTTATCGGTGGTTACTTTTGGTGCCCAGTAAACCGTGCTGCGCAGATCGCCGCCGAGGGTGCCGGGTTTTGGCACATCGTATTTTGGCGCATAAAACTCTCGGGTTATGGCATATCCTACCGGGGTAATGCTTAAAATATTTGGCGGAGGGATAAGCTCCTGTAATTCGGCAAATGATATTTTGGTTCCTTTTTCCTGCTTTTTCAGGTTGATCTCCACAATACCCGATGTGCCGTACAGGTCGTCGATGCCGCTCATGCCGGCGCTTTTAAACACCTCTACCGATTCTACATTGCTTACCGGTACGCCGTTAAGGTACAAAAGGTCTACAGGCATACCGTTCACAAATATCTGTATCGGCTTTTTGTCGCCGTTGTAGTTTTTCATAAAATACAGCTTGTTCTCATCAATAGTGGTACCCAGTATCATGGTTTGCAGGCATAGGTAAAGGTTGGTACAACTGCGCATGTTGGCACCAGAGAACTGCTGATCAGCCAGCATAGGCAAACCGGTAAATACCGAATAATCGTTATGCCCCGCTTTTTTAATGGGATTGGCTTTTATTACTACCTCTTTTAACTGGTGCGTGTTTTTGTACTGCTTTAAGCTGTTTTCCAAATAAGGCTTAAACGCACTGTCAATATTTGTCACTTCATCAAAAGCCATATTGTTTTTTGATGGATACTGAAAAGTCTCGGGGTTGGCAGTAACCACAAGGTTTTTGCCCCCGGCGCTGCTTCGCGCGCTGATGACCACTTTAGATGAGTCGGCGAAACTAAGTTTGGAGAATTTGTAATTCCCTACCATATCGGTAGTGGTTTCGGCATAAAAATTCCTCGATGGTACCTGCAGGCGCAAATAGCCTTTGGCAATGGTCATGCCGGTGTTGTTACGCAGCACGCCGGTGATCTCCAGCCCGCTTTGCTCGGGGAAAACGGTTATTTGCGGCACTTTGTTGGCCAGTATATTACGGTACGAAACGCGCCTGTATCCCTGTGTAAGCATCAGGATATCCAGGTTTTCGGCAGCGTTAGCGTCTTTACTGATGAAATAGTAATTGGGTTTCTCAATGTATCCTTTCAATTCGGATGTAAGCAGGGTGCTGCTCAGGATAGTAGTTTCGGCATTTTCATCAAAGGGCACTTTGGTTTCATCAATAACCGATACCGAGAAGGTGCCTGCAACAGGCAGGGCTTTGTTTTTGGCCGATATATTAAGCCTTACTTTTTGGCGTGTATTGTATGTTTTTGCTGCGCTGGCGATAGAAACGTTCAGCGCATCGTTATGCTGGATGAACGCCACCCTTTCGCAAAGGGCAACGCCATGGTCGGTAAGCAGGGTAAGCTGCACAACGCCGGTTGGGAATTTGCTTTTTGGGATAGCGGCGCTGTATATGGCGGTTTCTAACTTGGTTTGGCCGGCAAAGTATATGGCGCCGCCGTTTTGGGCGATGATGTAATAGATCTTGCCCTGGTTTAGCTGAAAGTAGGCATCATTTGCAGATATTTTGATATTAAGATTTTCTGCATCGTTATTAAATACAGATAGATTGATACCCGATGCTTTAATGCGGGGCAGATCATATGCGGATTTTGTGCCATCGGCAAACTGTATATTAACCTTATAGGTTTTACTATTTTCGGGCATCAGGGCAAAAATGCCCATGCCCAGGTGCTGCGAAGTAAGGTTGGCCACCACAGTGCCTTCGTTATCGGTAACGGTTCCTTTAACATCAACACCAAGCCCGTTACTATTTACGGCTTTAAATGCCACTTTAGATCGCACACCTATAATAAGCTCGCCGCCCTCGGGGAAAAACTGAACATCTTTGCCGCTGGCCGCTGTTTTTAAAGCAAACGTACTGGTGATGGTTTTACGGTTGCCCATATCTATTACGGCTACCAGGCTGGCACCTTTTAAAGATGCCGGCGCCCCGCTAAATTCGGCTTTAAAAACGCCGTTATCATCGGTAGTGCCTTTACCCTTAAAAAGCTCTTCGTTATTGGCAACAACCGTCCAGCTTACTTTTTTATTAAGCAGGGGCAAGCTTTCGCGGGCATCTTTGTATGCAACGTTTGCCGCAACTTTTGTAAGCCCCGCTGATTCCGACGAACTGAACGATACGTTGGTAACAATATCCTTATCTACCGGGTTGCCTATTACCAGGTTTTTGTTGAAGAAGTAATCAGGGTCGTAATTGCGCATATAGGCCGTGTAAGCCCGCAGATGGTAGTTCCCTTGTTTGAAATCGGCCGGTGTAAGCGCTATGTTACCATTGGCAACGCCGTTTACTACCGGTATTTTCAGGAACCGGGTTATCGAATCCTGGTTGTTGGCAATGTCTACATAAACAATATTGCTTAAAATGGTAGGCGAGTGCTGATCGATAGTAACATAAGCTTTAAACCAGATGGTATCGCCGGCGGCATAGTATGGCTTATCTAAATGCAGGTATACTTTCTCGAAGGGGTAGGAGGTAATTAGCTTTGTTGTTTTAGTTACAATGGTATTTAAACTCACGGTATCCCGTTGTGCAAATGCCGGGGCAAAAACTATCAGCAGTAATATAAATAATACGGATCTTTTGAAGTTCATTTGTTATATAAATGTAGCAGGGCTAATATAAACATTTAGCTTTACGGCGTGTTGAAAGCAAGGGTGATTTAACATTTTATAACAGTATTGTTAGATAAATAGTATGGCGATAGAAATAGAAAGGAAATTTTTGGTGAACCATGCCAAATGGAACATGCTTGTAAAACCGGCGGGCAAGCTGTTTAAACAAGGCTATATTTTAAGCGATGATAAGCGCACGGTACGCATCCGCGTAACCGATGAAGCTGCTTACCTCACCCTTAAGGGCAGCACCACCGGCATCAGCCGCAGCGAATACGAGTATACCATCCCCATTGCGGATGGTAACGAAATTTTAAACGGACTCACCGTATCCTCTATAGAAAAAATACGGTACGAAATAGAATTTGCAGGTAATACCTGGGAGGTGGATATCTTCAGCGGGGATAATGATGGCTTAATAGTAGCCGAAATAGAATTGGAGCACGAGGAGCAGGCCTTTGAAAAACCGGATTGGGTAGCGGCGGAGGTAACCGACGACTATAGGTACACTAATGCCAGCCTATCGGTAAATCCTTATAAGGATTGGGGAGGCGTAAGTATATAAAACAAGAAAACCTGCCCAACCGGCAGGTTTTCTTGTTTTATATACCTATTATTTACCAGCCAGAGCCTTTTTTAGCGGCGCCAGATGCGATATGACCTTCTGCGGTTGCTTTACCCATAATAGCTGCCATTTTGTTGCCATCGGCATCTTTACCTGTAGCTATATAGCGGCCCGATTTGATATCGATAACCGGATCGATCATTGGAACATTTTTGGTTTTGGTTTTTACTGAATAGGCGGTAATGCCTCCTGATTGTGCTGCCATGTTTTTTAAGTTTTTTTAAGTGTAAACTGTATTAATTAAAATTTGTTTTGCGCCCCGCATTAATAATTTAGGTTACGAGTGGGGCAATTGGTTTTGTGCAGGCAAGTTATGTAATTATACGTAACTAACAAATTTTATGCATAGTTGTTATTTTTTTGTCGTAATTAAAGAATAAACGGCCGAATCGAGAAATTTGCCATTATAGTAAAAGTTCTCCCGGAAGTATGCCTCGCGCACAAAGCCGTTACGCTCCAACAGCTTTATGGATGCCAGGTTGCCGGGGTTTACATTGGCCTCGATAGAATGCAGGTTAATACTATTAAACGCATATTTAATTGCCTCAACCAAAGCTTCTTGCATGTAACCCTTGCCTTGATGTGCGGTGCTGAGCATATATCCAATTTCGGCGCGGTAATTAACTTTATCCATTTGCCAAATACCAATGCTGCCAATTAGTTCTTCGCTGCCGTGCAGGCTTAAGGCCCATAAAATGCCCTCGTTTTTTTGGTGCAGATCGAGTATCAATTTTATCCAGCTAATTGCCTCATCAATGGATTTTGCGGGTGGCCTATCTATATATTTCATCACTTCCGCATCGCTTCGCATCGCAAAAGCGGCATCCGCATCGCCTATAGTGAGCATGCGCATGGTTAAACGCGACGTATTTATTGCCGGGAAGGGATGCAAATTAATATCAAGCATAAGGAGTTTTTTTACCTGTAAATATAAAACATTTAAAAAGTACCTGCCTGTCGCAAAAGAAATAGCCGAACTATTTTCGGCTATAATTGTAGTACTAAAAACATTTAAACACGATATAATGAAGAGTTATTTTATGATAGGTATGCTTGCCCTGGCATCATGCGCCGGCAACGGAAAAAAAGGAGCGGATACGGTACAAATGGATAGCGGTAAAACAGATACCGCATATGCAAGCAAAACAAATACGCCCGCTCAAAATATGGAGTACTGTTTTGTGCATACCGACGGGACTGCCGCGCAGGATACTACTGCCGTGCATTTGGTAATAAATGCCAATAAAGTAAGCGGAGAAATGAACTGGCTGCCAAAAGAAAAAGACCGGCGGAAAGGAACCCTATCGGGTACTTTAGATGGCGATAAGATAAATGCGGTATGGAGTTTTATGCAGGAGGGGCAAACGGATACCATGACTGTGGCCTTTAAGCTCTCGTCGCAGCAGCTGGCACAAAAGCCTTTTACTGTTGATGCTAAAAACGGTCGCCAGCAGTTGGATAATAAAGCCGATTATACTATTATATATAATATGGATAACTGCGATAAATTTCGCAAATAGGGGATAGCTGTTTTAATACAGCCGCTTATCTATTCAAATTACTTAAATGCGCCGGAGCTTCCTGGTGCATTTTTTATTTAACGGCTATCGCAAAAAGTGCTGCAATTAGTCAGCCTGGCCGATGTCTTTTTTAGTATCTGCCTGTCCGATATCTTTTTTGGTATCAGCCTGGCCAATGTCCTTTTTTGTAGCAGGTTTAGTGGTAGTGGTATCGCGTTTTACCGGAGTTGCTATAGTGAATGCTGATACTACGCCTGTGGTTAATATAAGTGCTGCTGCTACGATTACTTTTTTCATGATCTATATTTTATTAGGGGTTGTTGTTATTGTTGTTATAATTTGTTGTTGGTATTAATTAATCAGCCTGACCGATATCTTTTTTAGTGTCTGCCTGTCCGATGTCTTTTTTGGTATCAGCCTGGCCAATGTCTTTTTTGGTTGCTGGTTTGGTGGTAGTGGTATCGCGTTTTACGGGAGTAGCTATTGTGAATGCTGATACGATGCCTGTAGTTAATATTAATGCTGCTGCTACGATTACTTTTTTCATGATCTATATTTTGTTAGGGGTTGCTCTTTTGTTTGTGTTATGCTTTGTTGGTATTAATTAGTCAGCCTGGCCAATGTCTTTTTTAGTATCTGCCTGTCCGATGTCTTTTTTGGTATCAGCCTGGCCAATGTCTTTTTTAGTTGCTGGTTTGGTGGTAGTGGTATCGCGTTTAACGGGAGTTGCTATGGTGAATGCTGATACTACGCCTGTTGTTAATATTAATGCTGCTGCTACGATTACTTTTTTCATGATTGTATATTTTGTTAGGGGTTGTTGTTATCTGTTTGCTCGTTGTGATTTGTTGTTGGTATTAATTAGTCAGCCTGGCCAATGTCTTTTTTAGTATCTGCCTGTCCGATGTCTTTTTTGGTATCAGCCTGGCCAATGTCTTTTTTAGTAGCTGGTTTGGTGGTAGTGGTATCGCGTTTAACGGGAGTTGCTATAGTGAATGCTGATACTACGCCTGTGGTTAATATTAATGCTGCTGCTACGATTACTTTTTTCATGATGTATATTTTGTTAGGGGTTGTTGTTATTGTTTGCTCGTTGTGATTTGTTGTTGGTATTAATTAGTCAGCCTGACCGATATCTTTCTTAGTATCCGCCTGTCCGATATCTTTTTTGGTATCAGCCTGGCCAATGTCTTTTTTGGTTGATGGTTTGGTAGTAGTGGTGTCGCGTTTTACCGGGGTTGCAATGGTGAATGCTGATACTACTCCTGTGGTTAATATAAGTGCTGCTGCTACGATTACTTTTTTCATGATGTATATTTTGTTAGGGGTTGTTGTTTGTTTACTTGTTTGTGATTTATTGTTGATATAAATTAGTCAGCCTGACCGATATCTTTTTTAGTGTCAGCCTGTCCGATGTCTTTTTTGGTATCAGCCTGGCCAATATCTTTTTTGGTTGATGGTTTAGTAGTAGTGGTATCGCGTTTGGCAGGGATAATGGTATAAGCCGATAATATGCCGGTTGTTAAAACTAATGCTGCTGCGATGATTGCTTTTTTCATGATTTATATTTTGTTAGGGGTTGTTGTTATCTGTTTGTGTGTTAAATACTCTTGTTGTTTTTGTGCTTAATCTGCGGTGCCGATATCTTTAATAAACGGCGCTGTATTGTGTTCCACGGTAGTGGTAACCGGCTGTGGGCCCATCTCTTTGGTGCATGATATAATGATGCCCGTGCCTAAAAGTAATGCTGCGATAAATATCTTTTTCATGTTTATGGTTGTTGGTTAGGTAAATTAATCTGCTGTGCCTATATCTTTACGTACGCCTACCGATGGTTTCAAAAACACATCCATCGCAGTAACGGCGCTGCTTTTTATGCACGATGTGATGATTCCGGATAACAGGATAAGGGCAGCAAGACAGATCTTTTTCATTTTGTTTATTGGTTAAGTTGTATTAAATATTAACTCTGCGGCAATTTAAGTTTTTACTGATGCTACGAGAGCGTTTTGAACGCTTGTAACCAACGGTTTATAATTTAAATTGACGGATACTGTGATTTTTTAGGCACAACAATTTTGTAACGTAAGGTTTATAACTTATTGTTATTCAATTAATTAAACAACACAAATATACTTATGTTTTTTAATTATCGAGAAAGTATTTAAATTTTTTTTATCTCATTTTTTCCTAAATTTAACACATTCATCTATAGTTACTATTTATTTTATAACTTTCACCTCATTTCCACGTAAAGTGCCTTACATGAACAAATTTAATATCCTGTTTGTATTATTAATTATCACTTTCTCGGTTGTTGCTAAAAGTGTGCACGCTAACGTTAGCGCTAAGGATACTACAGAGGTAATTAAATTAAACAAACAAGCTTTAGACAACCGCTATACCAGCCCCGAACAAACCATTGAAGTGGCCGGTAAAGCTCTTGTACTGGCACAGGAACTTAATTATAATCGCGGTGTTGGCGAGGCCTATCGTGTAATGGGTATCGGTAATTATTACCTTAACCAGGCGGGCAAAGCCATTGATAATTACCTTAAAGCGCTCGACGTTTTTAAATTGATCAATGATGCGCGTAATCAAGCTAAAGTACTCAACAATATAGGTAACCTTTATCTGGATAATAATAAAGATAAAGCGCTCGAGTACCTCAACTCGGCACTAAACATAGCTCAAAATATAGACGACCAATCGGTAAAGGCTTCCATCCTTATGAATATTGGTAACGTGTATTACCGTAACAAAAGCTACAGCCAAGCTCTTACCTACTACGATAAAAGTAACGTAATGTTTGCCGCCGTGGGCGACTCGATAAACCTCGTGCAGGTACTGCAAAACAGGGGGGTGATCTATTACAATCTGCACGAGTTTGATAAAGCCGAAAAACTGCTGCTTGCGGCAAATAAAGCAGGTAAAGAGCACGACCTTAACAAGCCGGTTGCCAGTACAAACCTTACACTCGCGGCGCTTTATATAGCGCAAGGCAAGTTTGATGATGCCAGCCGGGTTGTAACCGAGGGGCAGGCATACGCCAAAGTGCTGAAGGATGATAAACTCACCAACGATTATAACTATATTATTTTTCAGCTGGAATCTAAACGGAAGAATTACCAGCAGGCATTGTATTACCTGCAGCTCATCTTTCACCAGGATAGCCTCATCCATAGTTCCAACGAGTCGACCCAGATAAATATGCTGCAAGAGCAGTATAAGCAGGCGGCAACGCAGCGTGAGAAGGATGCCATCATCCTGCGCCAGCAAAACGACAGGATAAAGTTTTGGGCCGTAACAGTAGTTGCAGGCCTTTTGCTTGTAGTGATAGCGCTACTGGTGGGTAATGTAAAGCGCAAGGCAAAAACCAATGCCCAGCTTACGGAATTGAACGGCGAGGTATCTAAACAAAAAGATAACCTCGACAGGGTGAACCACCACCTCGAAGAAATTATTGATGAACGCACCAAAGATCTGCAGATAAAAAACAGGAAACTCTCGGAGTACTCTTCTTATTTATCGCACCAGATACGGGGGCCAATAGCCACTTTACGCGGTTTAATGAACCTGGAAAAAGAAGGGTTGGTTGATGAGAAGGAATGCATCAAAATGATGGATAAATGCGTATCAGATATCGACCAGAAGATCATCGAGATGAGCGAAATGCTTAACGACAGCGGTAAAACCGTATTTTAAGCTAACAGTTAATTAGTTAAAGCTGGCCATGAGCTATGGATCTGCGCCTCTAAAAGCCCCAAATAAACACAGTACCTCGATATCATTTGTAAAATAAGCAGTTGCCTGTGCCTTTGATAACCCTCGGTTTCGAACGCGAGGGTTTGATTACCGGCTGTTACAAAAAAGCTCACCTCGCCTTTACGCGGTTTAAATCTCGACCGTAACAGATCGAACGCCTTCACTTTTAGTTTGCTGCGCGGATCGTGTATGGTGCCGTTTTTTAAAGCATCACTGTTTGCTATAGATATCATGTAGTTCGACATAAGCTTCCTTTGTTTACGCTCTGTCTATTACAATTATGTGTCCAATCGCTTAAGTAGTCGGTTGGTTGTCACCAAACTGTGAAAAAACAACACAAAAATTTCACCTCGTGTAAATTCATTAATTTTTGCTTAATTTATTTACATGAAGTGAAATTTAAATACTGTCTATAAAAAAGTAACTGTTGTGTTTACCAAACAGTTATGTAACGGTAACGGCTCGGTTTTAAGAAACGTGATTCTTGCTCAGCAGTTCTTCGTAAAGTAATATTACCTTCCGCTGCAGGTTGGTAATTTCGGTTTCTCTGTCCAGTAGTTTTTTCTGGATAATGTTCAGGCTTACATCCTGGTTGCTTGGCTCTTCCACATATTCTAACGAAAGCAGATTTACCACGCTCACTTCAAAAATGTTGGCTATCTGCTCCAACCTCGATAAGTTGATATCGGTAACACCGGTTTCAATTTTAGAAAAGGCGGGGATTGAAATGCCTAAACGGGTTGCAACATCTTCCTGGCTCCAGCCGCGCTCGTGGCGCAAAGTGCGGATGTTTTTACCTGCGGATTTGTTTGTTTTCTTTTTTATAGTTTCGCTCATCATGTACATAAAAAATTAATTAAAGGGAAAGGGGTATTAACTACTAACCAAACCCAATGCCATTAATTAAAAAGTGCCCTCATTGCGTGGTATTAACACAATGTTAACCGTACATGAAAAAAGTTGTGGAATTACTTCTACACACAATGGGAAAAAAGGTTACTCTATCCCGTTTATGATACTCAGTTTCGCGAATTTTAGCAATAATTGTTTCTGCCCGATTTCCTTAAAGAAAATAGTTGCTTTAACATCCGGCTTGTTTCCTTCCAGGTTAATTACCTTGCCAAAACCAAAGCGTTCGTGCTCTACCTGCATACCCACCTGCAGGTTGCTGGTATCAGAGATCCTAAAATCTTTTGATACCACATGCGCCTTGGCCAGTATAGATGTTGTTTTAACAGGCGGAGGGGTTGTGGCGGCTTTTGGTTTTGAAAACGTATCGCCTTTTGTATCGGGCTTGCGGCTCCACGCGTTTCGTTCATCATCAAAAAACGAGCTTTGCGCCGGTTTGGCCGAAAAATCCAATTCGAGGTATTTGGCATCAATTTCATCCAAAAAGCGGCTTGGCTCGCAGTTAATAAGCGTACCAAATTTAAAGCGCGAGGTAGCGTAACTGATGCTCAGCTTGCGCTCGGCGCGGGTAACGGCTACGTAAAACAGGCGGCGTTCTTCTTCCAGGTCGCTGCGCGAGTTGAGCGACATTTGCGATGGGAACAAATTTTCCTCCAGCCCAACTACAAACACCTGTGGAAACTCCAGCCCCTTGGAGGAGTGGATGGTCATGAGGGATACCGTATCGGCATCTTTGTTTTTATCCTTATCGTCGTTAGTTAAAAGCGCGATATCCTGCATAAAAACGTCGAGGCCTTTTTCTTCTATATCTTCACGTTCCGAGAATTCTTTGATACCGTTTAACAACTCCTGGATGTTTTCGTAACGGTTAAGCCCCTCTACAGATTTATCCTCGTAAAGGTCTTTCAGCAAACCCGAATGCTGCGCAATATAGAGAGCCGCTTCGTAGGCGCTTTGGTTTTTGGCCAGCACCTGGAAACTCTGTATCATGGCCGCGAAGGCAGATAACGATGCCGGTGCTTTCTCTATATACCTGTTCGGCTGTAAAATGACCTCAAAAGGGGTAATGCTGTTTTTATCAGCCGAAACAATGATCCTATCCACAGTTGTGTCCCCAATACCACGTTTCGGGTAATTGATAACACGTTTAAGCGCTTCCTCATCGTTGGGGTTAAAGGTAAGGCGGAAGTAAGCGATGAGGTCTTTGATCTCTTTACGCTGGTAAAAAGACAAGCCGCCGTATATCTTATAAGGGATGTTGAGCTTGCGCAGCGCTTCCTCCATCGAACGGGATTGCGCATTGGTGCGGTACAAAATGGCAAAGTCGTTCCATTTCATGCCGTGGGTGCTACGGTCCTGCATAATGGTATCGGCCACCATTTTACCCTCCTCGTTATCGCTGAAGGCGCGCATCACTTTTATTTTATCGCCCGTTTCTTTCTCAGAGAAAACGTTCTTCTTTAGTTGCTCCTTGTTGTTGGCAATAATGCTGTTGGCAACGTTTACAATGTTTTGGGTAGAGCGGTAGTTTTGCTCCAGCTTAAATATTTTCAAGTCGGGGTAATCCTTCTCAAAATTAAGGATGTTTTGGATGTTTGCCCCGCGGAAGGCATAGATACTCTGCGCATCATCGCCCACCACGCAAATATTCTCGTTTACAGCAGCCAGGCGTTTCACAATAAGGTATTGCGAAAAGTTGGTATCCTGGTACTCATCCACCATCAGGTATTTAAACTTATGCTGGTATTTGTTAAGTACCTCCGGGTGGAGTTTTAAGAGCTCGTTGGTTTTAAAAAGCAGGTCGTCAAAATCCATGGCACCGGCGCGATAGCAGCGCTGCACATAGGTTTGGTATATTACACCCAGTTTACCACGACCGCTGCTGTGGTCGTCCGACTGGATCTGCTCGTTCTGCTGGTATTCCTGCCAGCCAACCAGGTTGTTTTTTGCAGCAGAGATGCGATTGAGCACAAAATTTACGGCGTACAGCTTATCGTCCAGGTTCATCTCTTTCAAAATGGCACGCAGTACGCTCTTGCTGTCGTCGGTATCGTAAATGGTAAAGTTGCTGGGGTATCCAATTTTGTCGGCCTCAACACGCAGCAATTTGGCAAATACCGAGTGGAAGGTACCCATCCAGATGTTTTTGGCTTCGGGGCCGCAGATGTGGTTGATCCGCTCGCGCATTTCGCGGGCGGCCTTGTTGGTAAAAGTAAGTACCAGTATGTTAAACGAATCTACCCCGCTACGGATAAGGTGGGCAACCCGGTAAGTGATCACACGTGTTTTACCCGAGCCTGCACCGGCGATAATCATCACCGGGCCTTTAATTTGCAGTACGGCGGCCTTTTGTTCGGGGTTTAGCCCTTGTAAATAATCCAAATCCTGTTCCTCTTTTCTTAAAAGGCGAAATTAGATAATTGAGGCGAAAGCTAAAAGGTGAAAGCGCTAAAGGTTTTGCACAGAATTTCCACTAAGGCTGTTTTGCAGGCAACGATTTGACTCACCCCGAATACGCTACGCTGTTCGGCCCTCTCTCCTCAAGCGGAAAGAGGGCGAAGAGCCCGAATATTTTTCAAAAACCCGCTTTGCGAAGCAGAGAGGGTGGCCCAGCGGAGCGAAGGCCGGGTGAGTCCACTCGCCACCAGGTAAACGCGCTACAACCTCACCTTCACCCCACCATTCACCACAAAACCATCCAGCGGGGCATATATATCCCTAAATACCGGGTTGGTGATGCTGCCTGTGTAAATAGTATCGAACTTGGTTTGCCGGGTATCCGTCAGGTTTTCAAAATTGATGAAGAGCGAGAACCGCTCCCATATTTTCTCGGCCATCAGCCCTGTTGTCCAGTAGCTTTTGCCGGTTTTGCCATCGTTCAGCAATTGCGGACTAAAATAATAAGCCTCCAAACCTATCTTCAGTTTTTCGGGGATCTCGTACAGCAAAACATTATTCAGCCGGTGTTTTGATACCAATGGGTAAGTGCCGATGCTACTACCCGTGTGTTGGGTAACATGCGCAAAGGTATAACCCATAAAAAGCTTAAAGTTGTTATAGGTAAGCTTGATATTGGTTTCGGTGCCTTTGGTGTTGAGGTCGCCGGGGGGCTGCTGGTATTGCAGGTTACCGTTTGGCAATGCCGTAAGCAGGATAGGGTGCTCTACCCGGGTGTAAAAAAATAGCTGGTTGATGCTGAAGCTAACGCGGTTATCAAACAAACCGGTGCGGTAATTAATATCATAATTGGCACCGTAAGAACGCTCCGCCTGGGTATTGCTTACATCAATTGGCAACACGTTGCGAAACTGGATGCGTTCGGCATCTTCGGTAAAAACGTTTGGCGCTTTATAGCCCAGTCCGCCACCCAGGCGGGTAGAAACCTGCGGACTAATCTTCCACAAGCCCGAGATCCTCGGCAGGAAAAAGAAGCCATATTTATTGTGATGATCGCCCCGCAGGCCCGATTCCAGTATGAATTTATCGCTGATGTCCCAGGTGTTTTGCACAAACGCGCCTATGGTTTTATAATCATAGCTGCGCAGGGCAAAGCTGCTGGTTTTAGTTTCGCTGAAGTTATCGCTGAGGTAATTAATGCCGGCAACCCAATCCGTTTTAGCGCTTTTAAAAGTATAGTTGGCTTCGCTATAGGTCGATAGCTGTACGCCGGCAAATGTATAATCGGGCAGGTTAATGGTACGGTTAAAATAACTCACGCTATTTTTAAATTGAAGCGTTTCTTTATCGTTAAGCCTGGTACTGAGCGTTGCCTGGCTGCTGTGGCGGTTCGTTTTATTTTGTTCGAAATAGGTGTGCTGGGCATCGCCATTGCCCTCAATGTAATGGAGGTCGCCGCCTATGCGGTTTTCTATGGTGCTGTTGATGCCGATGTTGAGGTCGGTTTTATCATTCAGATACAGGAATAATTTGGGATTGAGCGTAAAGCGGTTGTATTTGGGGATAGCGGTAAGGTCGACACCGGCCGGATCGTAAGGCGAACCGTGGTTGTAAGCAGCGTAAACGGTAACACCTGTTTTTTTGAATTTTTCGGCATAGAAACCGCTCGCATCAAGCCCCCGGGCCGATGTGCCGTTCAGTAAAAAGCTGAGCTGCCGCTCTTCCGTGGGCACCTTTGATACCAGGTTAACCAGCCCGGCAATGGCACCGCCGCCGTAGAGGGTGGAGGAGGAGCCTTTGATCACTTCCACCTGTTTCAGATCAAGCGGGGCAATCTGCAGCAGGCCCAACCCACCCGAAAACCCAGAGTACAGCGGGAAACCATCGCGGATAATTTGGGTGTATTTACCATCCAGTCCCTGGATGCGGATGCTGGCATTGCCGCTGGTAGCCGATGTTTGCTGGGTTTGGATGCCGGTACTCTCGGCTAATATCATGCGGATATCGCCGGGTTTCATATTGCCTTTCTCATCAATTTCTTCCCCGGCAATTACCTCCAGGCGGGTGGGGATATTGGCAATGGTGCGGCTGCTGCGGGTGGCGCCTATCACCACTTCTTCCAGTTCTTCGCCATCGCCTTTGCCCTGGGGGTTTAGCGCGATAAGTAGCGCTCCTGTTTGTATGAGCGGAAAATCTAAAGTGTCAGCAAGTGCTTGGTAGCCAACGTAGCGGAAAGTGATAACCTGTTTCCCGTTAGGGATACCAGTTATAATAAGTAAGCCGGATGTATCGGACGATGCGCCCTTATTGCTGCCTTGCAGCAGCGCCGTAGCGCCAATAAGCGGCTGGTTAGTTTTAGCATCTTTAACAATGGCCTTAAAGGTATTTTGAGAGTAGGATATAGTAGTATATAGCAGCGCTGTTAGCAGCACAATAAGTTTTTTCATTTGAAAATGTTGGGTTAAATTAATACGATGTACGGCCTTTATGGCTTCTTTGCTGTATTAACTTAATTGCGGCGGTTGCCAGATGGAAAGTGTAACCGGCTTTAGCGCGGGTTGTTTATAGGTGGAATTGTGCTCGACTATAATTTCTGCAGCGGTGTTTTCCACGCTGATAACCCTATTAACCAGCGGGAAGCCCACGCAAGTACCGCAGGAAAAAAATGGAGAGCAGCCCTGGCAATCACTTCCCGGCTTTGCGTTGTTACCCGCAATCTCTTTTTTGGTGATGGGTTTCGCAATACAGTCGTCGGCACAGCAAGGCCTTACCGAAAGCAGCAACACATATACTGAAAAAAGTATGCAAAGGAATTTCACGGGGCAAATATAGGATTAAAAGGAAAAGAGAGCAACTTTGCACGCGGGTTGACTCACCCCGAATGCGCTACGTTGTTCGACCCTCTCTCCGCAAGCGGAAAGAGGGTGAGGAAAATAAAACCCTCTCCTTTGGAAAGAGCAGAGTTGAGGCTCTTTTCATCACCCTCTTTGCGAAGCAGAGAGGGTGGCCCAGCGGAGCGATGGCCGGGTGAGTCAACTCGCCGCTGTGATTTTTGACTACAACCTTTTCTTCACCGCCAAATAGATCACCCAACCAAAAGGCACCAGCCAAATGATATCGTTAAATACATTCACCCAAAAGAAAGCCGGCGTTAGCTTACCTATAGCAACGTAGTAAACCGAACCAATTGGCCCCAGCAGTTTACCTATCCAGCCCACCAAAATAAGTGGCCAGTAAGCGTTTGGGTCGCGGGAGGCGAAGTAGTAAGCGATGCCGTAAACACCAACCAGCATGCCCACGCAGCGGAGAATGATGAGCAGGAAATCCGTCGGCGGGTTGCCGAAGAGAAGGACCTGCGGGTAAGCCGAGATAACTAATCCCCAGAAAATATTGTACAGGGCTGCCAAAAACATGATGGTTTTGGCATATTTGAGTTTGGTGGTGTTAGTCATTTGCAATAATGCGGGCAAGTTAAACGATTGGATGGGATTGATTTGCACATTGTAAAAACAATTAAGAATTTCGCCGTTTATCCAGATACATTCTATCGTATATGAATCGCCTCGCCACCTCCACCTCCCCATATTTATTACAGCATGCCAACAATCCGGTTAACTGGTACCCCTGGGGGCCGGAGGCCTTGCATAAAGCCAAAGAAGAGAACAAACTCATATTGGTAAGCATTGGCTACTCGGCATGCCATTGGTGCCATGTAATGGAGCATGAAAGCTTTGAGGATGAGGCCGTGGCAGCTGTGATGAACGAGTATTTCGTCTGCATCAAAGTCGACCGGGAGGAACGCCCCGATGTTGACCAGATCTATATGAGTGCCATACAACTGATGAGCGGCAGGGGAGGCTGGCCGCTCAACTGCATCTGCCTGCCCGACCAGCGCCCTATCTACGGCGGCACCTACTTTCGTAAGAACGACTGGACGAGCCTGCTCTTCAACCTCGCCGATTTCTACAAAACCAAACCCGAGGAAGCCGAAGATTATGCCGTGCGCTTAACCGATGGCATTAAACAATACGAATCCGTTGCTTTTGTACACGAGAAACCCGAATACAGTAAGGCCGATTTTGAACCTATTCTAAAAACCTGGAAACGCTATTTTGATGAGGAGGAAGGTGGCTTTGGCGGCGCGCCCAAGTTTCCGATGCCGAACAATTCGCTGTTTTTAATGCGCTATGCTCATTTAACGCAGGACGATGATGTAGCGGATTTTGTAAAACTCACCCTCCACAAAATGGCCTTCGGTGGTATTTATGATCATATTGGCGGCGGCTTTGCCCGCTATGCGGTGGATGGCGTTTGGCATGTGCCGCATTTCGAGAAGATGTTGTATGATAACGGGCAACTGCTTAGTCTCTACGCAGAAGCTTACATCTGGAACCTGGATCCGCTGTATAAAACAATCGCGGCCGAGATCATCAGCTTTGTTAAACGCGAATTAACTTCACCCGAAAATGGCTTTTACTCCGCATTGGATGCCGATAGTGAAGGAAAGGAGGGTAAATTCTATATTTTTACCAAAGCCGAGCTGGAAGAAATCTTAGGCGATGAAGCGCAACTGTTCTGCATTTATTACTACGTTACCGATGCCGGCAACTGGGAAGAAGAGCATTCCAATGTTTTCTTCCGCAGGGAGGGTGACGAGGAAATGGCTGCTATTTTAGGGTTACCGGTTGATGAATTGCTGAGTCGCATCAACACTTCGCGCCAAAAGGTTTTTGATGCCCGCAGCAAACGCATCCGCCCGGGGCTGGATAATAAGATACTGGCCTCCTGGAACGGACTGATGCTGAAAGGGCTTTGCGATGCCTATCGCGCCTTTGATGATCCGGCGTATTTGGAGCTGGCTTTGAAGAATGCA
Source organism: Mucilaginibacter pankratovii (assembly GCF_014773265.1). GTDB lineage: Bacteria > Bacteroidota > Bacteroidia > Sphingobacteriales > Sphingobacteriaceae > Mucilaginibacter > Mucilaginibacter pankratovii. The sequence continues at coordinate 168,149 of NZ_JACWMY010000012.1, forward strand.
GATTTCCTCAATAGCAACATGCTCTCGGGTGATAAACTGCTGCGCATTTTTAAAGAACCCGTACTGCTGCCCAACGGCGACCATGAACCCATCGCCACCTTTTTAGATGATTACGCCAATATTGTTGATGCCTTTATTGCCCTGTACGAAGTTACTTTCGATGAGGATTGGCTCATTCGTGCCAAAGGCATTGCCGATTACGCCATCCTGCATTATTACGATAAGCATACGGGCATGTTCTATTACACCGCCGATGACGACCAGCATCTCATCGCCCGTAAATCGGAAATTATGGATGGGGTGATCCCCGCTTCGAATTCGGTGATGGCGCGCAACCTTAAAAAGCTGGGCCTGTTCTTCGATCAGGAAGAATATCATGAGATAGCGGCACAGATGCTGCGAAATATTGCGCCGCATTTGGCCAAATACAGCACCGCCTACAGCAACTGGACAGCCCTTTTGCTTGATGAGATATTTGGCACCTATGAAGTTGCCATCACCGGCGATAATTACGAAAGCCTGCGTAAAGAAGTGGAACAAAATTACATCCCCAATAAAATAATATTGGGCGGTAAAAAAGGAACATTACCTTTGCTGACGGATAAGTTTGAAAGCAATACCCGCATCTATATCTGTAAGGATAAAACCTGCAGCCTGCCGGTGGATAATACGGCGGATGCTTTAAAACAAATAAATAACTGATTCCTTTATATAAAAGCTGAAAGCTAAAAGACTAAAGCAGAAAGCAAAGAATAAAGCTGAAAATAACGAGATTAAAGCTAAGAGAAATCTTTGAGCTTTAGACTTTCAGCTTTTAACTTATAACAATCATCATAATGAAAATTGAACCACAACACGTAGTATCATTAACATACGATTTGTATGTTAAACAAGAAGATGGCAGCGAAGGGCTGGCAGAAAGCGCAACCCAGGAGCAGCCACTAACTTTTTTGTTTGGCGCGGGCCAAATGATACCAAAATTTGAAGAAAACTTAAGCACCTTGTCGACAGGTGATACGTATGATTTTCGTATAGCCGCAGCAGAAGGCTACGGCGAATTTGACGAAGAAGCAGTAGCTAATTTGCCAAAAGAAATGTTCCAGGGTGCCGAAGTGCCGCAAATTGGTGAGGTATTGCCTTTGCAGGATAATAATGGTAACCGTTTCCAGGGCCAGGTAGTATCGGTTACCGAAGATTCGGTAATTGTAGATCTTAACCACCCGATGGCCGGCCAGGAACTGCACTTTAAAGGCGAGATCTTAAACGTTCGCCCGGCCACGCCCGAAGAGCTTTCTCACGGCCATGCACATGGCCCGGATGGCCATCATCACCACTAAAAAGTTTAAAGCCAAAGGCGCGTTGTATTATATACGGCGCGCCTTTTTATTTTTTCCAGGGAAAATCCAGGTGGCCCCTGTCGGTGATACGCGCACGGATGATAATGCGGCAGGCTACCGGTTCGCCGTTCAGCTTAGCGGGGATAAAAATCATGTCCTCTTCATTAGGTAAATGCACATTCATATTTATCGTCCGCTGGTAATCCGCCCCTGTAATATTAACTTTATAATACGCCAGCCTGCCCAGCGGGCTTATTAATAATTCCACCGTCGCTATGTACCGAAACCGGTCGATATCCGTAATATCCCTGGGTAAGGTGAATAACTGCAGGTAGGGCAGATAACCATAATACCTGCCGCCAACTTTTATGGGTTTGGTTACCACATCGGTGCTGTCTATATCTATATCGGCAAAGTATCTCAGGTTTGATGCCGCTGTTTCCGGCGCTTCATAACTTACCTTATGTGTATCGTAGTTATAGGTTTGCATTAACCTGCCGGCGGCATCAAAAAAGCGCCAGATACCGGTTTTTACATCGTTGTTAAAAGCACCCACGGCCACTGGTATCTCTCCCTGGTAAATGGCCTGGTATTGCCCCTGTTTAATATACTTATTGCTTTTTAAAACGGTGTATACCTCCTTTACCGAATCGGTAAGGCGGTTTGTTTTTTTAGAAGTTTCCTGCTGCCCCTTTGCTTTTGCCACGGCAAACAAACAGGCGATAATTAATAGGTAGTTCTTTAGCATTGTTATAAATTCTCTTTCAATAAAAATCCAGGTGTCCTTTTTCGGTTATATATGCGCGGATGATGATACGGCAGGAAACCGGTTCGCCGTTAAGTGTAGCAGGTGTAAACACCCTGTCTTCTTCGTCGGGCAGGTTCGTATTCATCTTTATCACGTTGTCTTGTGCGCCATTATTGATGTGTACCTTATAATCTGCCAGCCGTCCGCCCGGACTTATCAACAGTTCTACCGTGGTTTTAACCTCGTTAAGTTCAACTTCGGGGTGGTCTTTATAAGCGTCGGGGAGGTTAAATAGCTGCAGATAGTTTAAATAACCAAAATACCGGCCGCCGGTTTTAATGGGTTTGGTAGCCTTATCCCCCGGCCGCAGATCCTTATCCAGGAGGTAACGCATATTGGATGTGGTATCCTCGGGCGCCTCGAAACTGGCAAGGCGGGTACTGTAATCATATGTTTGCATTAGTTTGCCTTTGGGATTATAAAAACGCCATACGCCCACTTTCTTGTCATTCTCGTACATTCCTGTTGCTACCGGTTGAAAGTGTTGAAACAACGCCTGGTACAGCCCATGCCTAACATATTTGTTGGTCTTTAAAACATGGTATACTTCGCTTACCGAATCTGTTAGCAGGTTTGTTTTCTCGCGGGTTGGCTGCGCATGGCATACCTGCACAATAAACAAGCAAGTAATAATTATGCTGCTCCTTCTCAGCAAAGCCTTCACGTTATTCATAATCCAAGTGGTTGTCATCAGTTATATAAGCTTTGATCAATATCCTGGATGTAACAGGTTCGCCGTTTACGGTGGCGGGAGTGAAGATTACGTCTGCCGGGTCGGGTAAATTGGGGTTCATGTTAAAAGCCTTTAAAAGTCTTCTATCTATGTTTAAAGAGATCTTATAATCTGCCAGCCTGCCGCCGGGGCTCACCAATAACTCTACAAGTACCTCTATGTAATCTTTATTTGCCTGTATCATAGCGTACATTTTGTTCGGTACATCAAATAAGCGTAAATACGGGATATAACCATAATAAGTGCCGCCAAGCTTTACGGGCAGGGTTACTTTATCGGCAGGCGTTATTTTTTTGTCGACCACGTAATGAAGGTAGGTTGTGGTATCTGCCGGGGCCAAAAACTCAAAAGCTTTGGTAGTATAGTTATAGGTTTGCAGCTGCTCGCCTTTTTCGTTATAAAAATGCCAAAGGCCGGTTTTAATATTGTTGGCGTAATCGCCCTCGGCTACAGGTTTTTTTTTGAGGAAGAGAGCCCGGTACGGGCCATGCTTAATATTTTTATCGGTTTTAAGCACCGTGTATGCTTCGTATACCGAATCGGTAAGCCACCTGCTTTTTCGTGTAGTTTCCTGTGCTTGTGCCAAGCAACTGTTTGTAAAAAATATCCCTGCTATACAAAGGATAATGTTCTTCAGCATATGTAATTCTCCTGGTTCAGGCTATCGGTATTATTGGTACCGGATATCCGGGTTTATCTTTTGTAACTCAGCCACAAATTCGGCTATGTTCTTCGGCGAGATCACCACCGAATCGAATTTGTTATAAAATATCTCTATCCTGTCGGTAGATAAGGCCGGGGCGCTTAATACGGTCCGCGTGTTTTCAACTTTAATTATACTGCCGATAGGCAGTTTGGTATTAAAGAACATGCCGCATTTTACCCTCAGCGTACCCGTGTTGCTTATAGCATAATAAGTATTGAAGAACACTGGGAGAAACATTGCCGACACGACCACCAACACCAAAACCGCGCCGATATACCTCCCGCCGGCGATGTAGCCAGCCTCAACAATAATTAAAATAATCAGGGGTATATAAATAACAAATCCCCGTTTAGACGGGAATTTTCGCTCATGGTTTAACATGGGCTAAAAATAGCAAAAAACGGGTTTGTCATTGCAATGGTTTTTACTCATCATAACAATATACTTTCCCCGGCTACGGTGTCTTCACCGTAGCTCCCGGATAGTTTTAAGTTCCCACAGGACCCGTTTCAATGAGACCCCGCAGAGGCACCGGACGGTCGCGTTTCTTGGAAACGGCGGTGAGGACACCGCCTTAGAGAGAGGCATAGTTTTGTTCCTATCGCTCGTATATTTGACTCACCCCGAATGCGCTTCGCTGTTCGACCCTCTCTGCTTCGCAAAGAGGGTGAGGAAAGAAGAAAAAAACAAACTGACACTAAACCCTCTTTGCGAAGCAGAGAGGGTGGTCGAGCGTAGCAAAGACCGGGTGAGTCGACTCGCGACGCGGATTTGCCGCCACGTTTCGAACATGCAAATTTCAACCATTGGTAATTGTTAGGATTACTCCGGCCTGCCGCCACCTCCTCCAAAACCACCGCCACCTTCGCCACCACCGCGCCTGCCGCCACCACCGCCATTACGGCCGCCTTGTTTTCCGGCAAATTTTTGCAGGCGCAGGGCAAACGTCAGCATAAAGTAGCGGCCCAAACGGTTGGTACGGGTATCTATGATCTGGCTGCCACTTACGCTGCGTGTTACGCCGGTATTTTGGTTGAACAGGTCAAACGCCTGGAAACGCAGTGCGCCGATATTGCCTTTTAAAAACTGGTATTCTACATAAGTGCTTAGCAGGGTAGGGTTGGCCTTAACCGTGCTGCTGAAACCATGGTTGAAGGTTTGGGTGAGGTTGTAACCCAGTATCCAGTTCTTAAAAAAGTAATTGCGGCCATCCAGCCCCAGTGTCCATGTTTTGGCATCAGTGCTGATGGATGATGGCAGGCTATAGTTGGTAGTATTAATGCTGTAATTGCCGCTTACTTGGGTATCCATCAGGCTGTCTATATCAATACGCACTTTGGCGCCCTGGTTAAACACCCAATTTTTGCCTATGTTACGCTCATCCTCAATAAAGCTGATGTTGTTGTTAAAGCTGGCACCGCCGTTCAGCGTAACCGTGAATTTGCGGTTGGCAAAGGGTTTGGAGTAAGCATAATTACCGCTGGCCGAGTAAAAGCCATCGGTATTTAAGTAACGGGTTTCCTGCACGGTATTGTTGCGGCCGGTGGTGGTAGTAGTGCTTACGGTAATGGGTTTGCTGTTGGTCACAATTTTATCCTGTGTAGAATTGAATGATAAATTGGTGAACAGCGAGTTGCCGCTGGCGATATCAAATTGGTTGTAGCGCAGGCTGATGTTATTGCTGAATTCAGGTTTCAGATCGGGATTACCATAAATGCGGTTTTGTGGGTTGCTGAAATCGGGCTGTAACTGCAGTTGTGTAAAGCTTGGCTGATTGTTGCTGCCGGTATAATTAATGGCCAGTGAATGGTTTCGCTGAAAATTGTAGATGAACCTGGCCGTTGGGATGTAATTAAAAGTATGGGTAGAGGTGCTGAAATTATGCGATTCGCCATTAAGCGAGGCTGGCTGCACAGCCAGGCCCAAAGTATAATTATACTTGGTTTTTACACCGCGCAGGTTCAGCCCAAACTTATCGGTAATAAACTGGTAGTTATATAAGGTGCTCAGCGAGTCTACGTACGTTTGCGTGCCGGTAAGCGGGTCGATGTTATAGTTAGCGCGGTTATTGTCGGTATTGCTGTAGCTATGATTGTAATTAGCTTCCAGGAAATTGCCCTTGCCCAATGGTTCGGTGTAGGATAGGGCGATGTTGTACTTGTTAGAACTGTTGTTGGTATTGATCTGCTGAAAAAGGGGTGTAACCACCCCGGCCTGCTCGGTAGTATATTGGTCGTTCAGATCCTGCGTGTTTTTGGAATAGTTGAGGCTGGTATTGATGCTGAAGTTGCGCCCTATTTTACGGAACTTATGGTTATACAGTATGCTGATGCCGCCGCTGGGCGCGGTGGAGTTGGTTAATGCCAGTTCATTCCCGTTAACAAGCGTTTGATTGCGCGTATTGCTAAAAGCATCGGTGGTGTTATCGTTGGATGAATTGTAGCTGAAGTTTGGGTTTATCTTCAGATAGTTCAGGGTATCAATACGGTATTCAATATTAAAATCAATACGATGGTTAAGGTTATGTGTTTTACTTACGCTGTTATCGTTGCTTAATATGGTGCCCGACTGAAAAAGATTTTGCGTTTGCGAGGTAGTAGTGCCCAGCTTATCCCTATCGGCAAAGCTGTAGCTGCCATAAGCGCTTATTTTTTTGCCCCACTCGTTGCGGTAGTTAAACCCAAGCGAGCGGTTGGTGGTGATGCCATTGGCCGTACTTACGCCCCCGCTTGCTGCTGCCCCGCCACCACGCCCGGCCCGGCCACCACCGCCACCACCTGCACCCAGGTTAAAGGCGTTGGCATTTGTATTATTAATGGTGCCGATGAGCGACAATTGTTCATCTTCTTTAAATGCGTTAACCGATACGCGTGCCAGGTACCTGTCATCGTTACCTGCCCCTACGGTGCCCTGCCCAAATTTGCCGGTGCGTTTGCCTTTTTGGATGGTGATATTCAGGATCTTCTCCGGGTCGCCCGTTTTGATGCCGGTAAGGTTGGCCTGGTCACCGTAATCATCTATTACCTGTATGTTCTCTACAATATCGGCAGGTAGGTTTTGGGTAGCAGTTTGTACATCGCCGCTAAAGTAATTTTTGCCGTTTACACGTACCTTGGTTATCTGCTTGCCCTGCGCGGTTACGTTGCCATCCTTATCTACCGATACGCCGGGTAACTTTTTTAGCAGGTCTTCTACCGGCGAGCCTGCGCGTACCGGGTAGGCCGCAGCTTTATATTCTATGGTATCTTCTTTTACAACTATAGGGACCACAGCCGCCGTGATATTTACCTGCCCCAGCATATTGGTTTGTACGGTAAGCTTAATCGGATCGAGCTTAATAGCGGTTTTGGCATCGTCCATTACATAGCGCCGGCTAAAGGCCTGGTAGCCCAGCCCCGATATGGTAAGTTTAAAATTTTTGGAAAATACGGCACCAAAGGCGAAGCCGCCTTTAGCATCGCTGGCTACCACCATGCTGTCTTTATCCGAGGTGAGTTTCACTGTCATACCCGGCACGGCCCCCAGGCTATCTATTAATGTACCGCTTACAGCACGTGGCGGCTGCTGGGCAAAAGCTTTTGAGAAAAGCGTAAATGAGAGCACAAAAAGGAGGGCTTGTTTTGTCATGGTAGTGGATTAACTTACCTTATGACCAGGAAAGTATAAAAAAGGTTAATTGTAATGCCAATGTCATACAAATGTTGCAATAACTCAGCGATTTAACTGCGAATTTAATTACTTATTAATTTTATTAACTCTTTTCTTTGGGAATTGCCAATTTGTTTGCCTATCTTTAGTCCCAAACCTTAAAATTAGAAAACTAGATTATTAACAAATCATCCAATCCTAATGGCATTTATACACGATGTATTAGAACAACCTTCCTACGGCTGGAAGGACGAAAATGGCAACCTTTCGAAACCTACTCCGGGCCAGATCTTCAAAGAATTTTTTTCGAGGCTTAACATCTTCAAAACCAAAAAGAACTGGCTTTCTTTTATGAGCTGGATGATGGTTTTAACACTGTCGGTATTCCTGATGTTCTTTATATTTAAATACTTCTCCATTCAGTTGCTTATTGTCGCCGCTGTATACAGCATGGTAGTAATGGGTACCCATGGCACCATCTGGTATCACAGGTACTGCACCCACGGCGCGTATAAGTTTAAAAATAATTTCTGGCGCTTCTTTACACAAAATCTTACCCTGAAGATCATTCCTGAGGAGATCTATGCGATATCGCACCACGTGCACCATGCGTTATCAGATCAGCCGGGCGATCCGTACAACGCGCAGGGCGGTTTCCTGTACTGCTTTTTGGCCGATGCAAATCATCAGCCCATCAACCGTAACATGAACGAGAAGGAGTATGCACGCTGTGTTACTTTAATGAAACATACCGGCGTATCGGTAAATACTTATGCGCAATACCAAAAATGGGGTTCTGTTGCCAATCCTTTTCACGCCGTAGTAGGTGTTATAGCCAACTGGGCGTTTTGGTTCACGATGTTTTATTTAATTGGTGGTGTAGCTTTAGGCTGCGCGATCTTCGGAGCCGCAGGCTTTTGGGCTGTAGGCGTACGTACGTTTAATTACGAAGGCCACGGCAAAGGCGAAGACAAACGTCGCGACGGCGTAGACCATAACCGCAAGGATATGTCTGTTAACCAGCTATGGCCGGGCTACGTGGCCGGCGAATGGCACAACAACCACCACCTTTTCCCAAAAAGCGCCCGCTCGGGCTTTAAGCCGCACCAGGTTGATACTGCGTTCCTTTATATTAAATTCATGAGCCTGATAGGCGCAGTGAGCCAGTATAAAGATTCGAAAGAACAATTTTTAAAAGAATATGTAAGGCCTGCACTTAAAGCCGAGCCTGTTTATTGCCCAAAAACCGGCAAGCAGATATTCGCTACAGATTAAGTTTAACAAAACATGGTATTATTTTAACCATGTAACATAAAAAGTACACATAGGGGCGCTAAAACGCCCCTTTTTTATTTAAAAGCAATTTTTAACCTGTGATTTTTACAAATGAATATATAACTTAGTAAACCAATTATAGCTAACCTTTAAATCTGATGTATAAGAAACTAACGCGTTTTTTTACCGTCGTGCTGGCAGCTATGCTGTTTGCCGGTAATGGTTACTCACAAACACAATCCACAGGTATTTTTGATGGCCACAGCGATGTTGGCCCGGTTAAAAACAAAGGCGACGTTAGATACGATGCTAAAGATCAGCAGTACGAGGTAAGCGGTGCAGGCACCAATATCTGGGCCAATACCGATGAGTTCCATTTTGTGTGGAAAAAGGTAAAAGGCGATTTTATCCTCCGCACCAACGCGGCTTTTATAGGCAAAGGCACCGAACTGCATCGCAAATGGGGCTTTATGGTGCGCAAATCCTTAGATGGTAATAGTGCCCATATAAACGCCGTTGTACATGGCGACGGGCTTACCTCGCTGCAATACCGCAAAACAACCGGCGCGGTTACCGAAGAACAAAAATCAACACAAACCTTCGCGGATGTAATTCAACTCGAACGCAGGGGCAATACCTTTACCATGTCGGTTGCGCACAAAGGCGATGTATTTGGCCCGGAAGAAAAGCTGGACCTTGACCTGGGCGAAGAAGTGTACGTAGGTATCTTTGTTTGTTCGCACAATGCGGATGTGGTGGAGAAAGCCGTGTTTAGCAACGTTCGCATTGTGAGCCCGGCACCGGCCGACCTGGTTCCGTATAAAAAATACCTTGGCAGCGCTATCGAACTGCTGGATATGAACAGCCAGAACAGCCGCGTGGTTTACCAATCGCCGAAATCTTTACAGGCGCCAAACTGGACTAACGACGGTAAATCCTTAATTTACAACAGCGACGGAACCCTTTACAATTTTAATATTGCTAAAAGCACCCCGGTTGCTTTAAATACAGGAGCGGCCAAAAATAACAATAACGACCACGTAATATCCTTCGATGGAAAAATGCTTACCATCAGCAGCGGCGATGGCGGGCCATCTATTGGCTATACCGTACCCATAGCGGGCGGAGAGGCTAAGGCCGTTACCAAAAAAGGTGTTGGCGCAAGCTATATGCACGGCTGGTCGCCGGATGGTAAGTTCCTGGTATTTTGCGGTGAACGCGGAGGAGAGTACGATGTTTACCGCATTCCGTCAAGCGGTGGCCCCGAAGAAAGATTGACTACCACAAAAGGCCTGGATGATGGACCGGAATACACGCCGGATGGCAAATACATCTACTTTAATTCGGTACGCAGTGGTTTGATGCAGGTTTGGCGCATGGATGCCGATGGTACCAATCAAACACAGATCACCAATGATGATTATAACAACTGGTTCCCGCATATTTCGCCCGATGGCAAGTGGATAGTATACATCACCTTCCTCAAAAGCGAAGTTGCCCCCGGCGACCACCCTTTTTACAAACACGTTTACATTCGCGTAATGCCTGCCGCGGGCGGCCCATCCAAAGTGGTGGCCTACTTATATGGCGGGCAGGGTACTATCAATACGCCATCATGGTCGCCGGATAGTAAGCATATTGCCTTTGTGAGCAATTCAGACCTGTTATTTCCTGTATTCCCAATAGCAAAAAATTAGCAACTAAAATCTCAAAATAATGAATTCATCCCGCAGAAGTTTCTTAAAAAACAGCGCCATGGCCGTAACTGCCGCGGCTTTATTGCCTGATAACCTGTTAGCCGCGCCGAAAAAGATCCAGCGTGTAGGCTTGCAGCTGTACTCGGTACGCGACGCCATGAAGGTAGACCCTGCCGGGGTTTTAAAAAAACTGGCTGATATGGGTTATGTATATGTAGAACATGCTGACTATAGAAACCGCAAATTTTACGGCTACACCGCCAAGGAATTTAGAAAAGTACTGGACGACCTTAGCCTGGTAATGCCAAGCGGCCACACCGTAATGACCACCCAGCACTGGGACGCTGCCAAAAATGACTTTACTGATGCCTGGAAATGGACCGTAGAAGATGCTGCCGTTTTAGGCCAGAAATATGTGATAAGCCCGTGGATGGATACCGCCGTGCGTACCGATAAAAGCGCCCTTGACCGTACTATGGAGCAATTCAACAAAAGTGGCGAGTTGTGCCAGAAATTGGGGATGAAGTTTGGCTATCACAACCACGATTTTGAATTTACCACAATGGTAGGGGATATGCGCCTGTTCGATTACATTATGCAGCATACAGATCAGGCCCTGGTTGCCCAGCAATTGGATATTGGTAACATGTATGGCCGCGAAAATGATGCTATCTCCATCATCAAAAAATATCCTGGCCGTTTTGAATCGATGCACGTAAAAGACGAAATAAAAAGCGCCGAGCACCCTAACGAAGGCACCGGCTACGAAAGCTGCGTGCTTGGCCTCGGTGTATTACCGGTTAAAGAAGTGCTGAAAGAAGCTAAAAAAATAGGTGGCACGTCGTTACTCATCATCGAACAGGAGTCGTACCAGGGTGTAGATCCGCTCGACTCTGTAAAAATTGATTTACAAACCATGAAAAAATGGGGTTATTAATGCTTTAAAGCATACCTTTCAGCTTCGTTAACTAATAGCGGGATATTGTTTGAGCACAATATCCCGTTATGTATGCATAAACTAAATCATTCAGAACTTTGAACTATCAAATGAACAGGCGGATAGCGATCCGTAACATGGCTTTGATCCTGGGCAGTGCGGCTGTTTTGCCATCCTGCCTTAACGATAATAAAGGAAAATCTGTTATTGAGCTAAAGCACCTTAAGCTTGATGCCGAACAGGAAACCCTGGTAAACGACCTTACCGAAACCATTCTCCCCAAAACTAATACCCCCGGCGCCAAAGATCTTGGCATCAATCTCTTCGTTTTTAAAATGATAGACGACTGCTACGATGAAAAAGGGCAGGGTGATTTTATGGCCGGCTTAAAGGAATTTAGCGAGGCTGTTGATAAAAAACATGGAAAATCTTTCAGCGAACTTACCGCAGCAGAGCGCACCGCTTTTGTGAACGATATAGAAAAACAAAGTAAAGACCCTAACAATAAAGATAAGGACAGCAAAGCCTTTGGCTTTTATTGGACGGTAAAGGGGCAAACGGTATTTGGGTATACCACCTCTAAATACTTCATGACCGAGAAAATAGTTTATGAATTGGTGCCGGGCAGGTATAATGCTATGTTCCCGGTTAAAAAGAAGGCTACAGCATAATGGCTAATTTAAATATAGATAGTGTTAAAGACCGTACGTTTGATGCCATTGTAATAGGCTCGGGCATGAGCGGGGGCTGGGCAGCCAAAGAACTGGGTGATAAAGGCCTTAAAACTTTGGTATTGGAGCGCGGCCGCGATGTAAAACACAATAAAGATTACCCCACCACCAATATGTACCCCTGGGAGTTTGCGCACCATGGCCAGGTAACTGCCGAAATTCGCGAAGCAAACCCTATTGTAAATCGCTGCTACGCCTTTGGCGAGGATGCCATGCACTTTTTTGTGAAGGATAAGGAGCACCCTTACGTACAGGAAAAACCGTTCGATTGGATCCGCGGATACCAGGTTGGCGGTAAATCGCTGCTGTGGGCAAGGCAAACGCAGCGCTGGAGCGATTTTGATTTTGATGGCCCTGCACGCGATGGTTTCGCGGTAGATTGGCCCATCCGGTATAAAGATATTGCCCCATGGTACAGCCATGTAGAAAAATTCGCGGGTATCTCCGGCAACCTGGATGGCATAGCGGAGCTGCCCGATGGCGAGTTTTTACCCGCCTTCCCGTTAAATGCGGTGGAGCAGCGCTTTAGCAAACACGTAAAACAGCATTATCAAAACAGGCACGTCATCAGCGCGCGTTGCGCTCACTTGTCAAAACCCAACCAGATCCATTTTGATCAGGGAAGGGTGCAGTGCCAAAAACGTACCCTTTGCCAGCGTGGCTGCCCGTTCGGCGGTTACTTTAGCGCCAATTCATCTACTATTCCGTGGGCGCTAAGATCAGGCCATGTAACCTTAAGGCCGTTCTCGGTGGTAGAGTCTATTATGTACGATGAAAAACTGGGCAAGGCAACCGGCGTGCGTGTTATCGATACCAATACCAAAGAAGCTATAGAATATTATGCCGATGTGATCTTCCTCAACGCGGCAGCATTAAATAGTAACCTGGTGTTACTAAACTCCACCTCGAACCGTTTCCCTGATGGGTTGGGCAACGATAGCGGTACACTGGGTAAATACGTGGCCTTCCACAATTATTCGGCACATATAAATGCCGAGTGGGATGGTGATAAAGAATGGACAACCGATGGCCGTAACCCGGCAGGCGGCGGCTACATCCCGCGTTTCCGCAACGTTTACAAACAGGAAACTGACTTTTTACGCGGCTACGCGGCAGGCTTTAGCGCCTATCGCTACCGCGAAACCAGCAGCGACGGCGTTGGCGAGGATCTGAAAAAGAATTTAGTAAACGATACCCTCAGCGGCTGGAAGGTGGGCTCGCATATGATGGGCGAAACCATCCCGAAGGAAAGCAATTATGTAGCTTTGGATAAGAGTCAGAAAGACCAATGGGGGATCCCGCTGCTGAAGATCTCGGTTGACTATGACGACAACGACGCCAAAATGAAGAAGGATTACGTGGAGCAGATGACAGAAATGTTCACCTCCGCCGGATTCACAAACATTAAGGCATCAACAGATAACCGGGCACCGGGCCTGGATATCCACGAAATGGGTGGCGTGCGCATGGGTAACGATCCAAAAACATCGATGCTTGATAAATGGCACCGCCTGCACGCCTGCCAAAATGTATACGTAACCGATGGCGCCAGCATGACCTCAACGTCATGCCAAAATCCATCGTTAACCTACATGGCCTTTGCGGCACGTGCGGTAGACCATGCGGTGAGTGAATCTAAAAAAGGTTAGCAGTTTGCGGTGGGCAGTTTGCAGCGGAATGAAGGTTTTAACCGTTCAGTATAAACCGCCAATTGCGAACCATAAAAAGAACTGCAAACTGGAGATTGTGTATAAAAAACACAATGAAAAAATATTTGAAAAATAATTATTATGCCTACATTAGGCGAGGTAACCAATACTAAACAAATTTATTTAACGCAGTAATATTATGTCTACAAACACTTATGACGCTATAGTCATTGGTTCAGGGATATCTGGCGGCTGGGCTGCAAAGGAACTGAGCGAGAAGGGATTAAAAACCATCATGTTAGAGCGCGGTAGAAATATCGAGCACATTAAAGATTATGTGAACGCCAACAAAGGGCCCTGGGAGTTCCCGCATCGTGGTGGCCGTACCCAAAAAATGATAGAGGATTACCCGGTTTTAAAGCGGGATTATCCTCTGAATGAAACAAACTTAGATTACTGGGTTGACGAAAAAGAAAGTCCGTATACCGAAATTAAACGTTTCGACTGGTTCCGTGGGTACCATGTGGGTGGCCGCTCGCTCATGTGGGGCCGTCAATCGTACCGCTGGCACGAAACCGATTTTGAAGCAAATGCTAAAGATGGCGTTGGTGTAGACTGGCCTATCCGTTATAAAGACCTGGAGAAATGGTATAGCTATGCAGAGAAATTTGCAGGTATATCTGGTAACCGCGATGGCGTACCCATCCTTCCGGATGGCGATTTTATGCCGCCAATGGATATGAACGTTGTAGAAAAGGATGTTCAGAAACGTTTTAAAGATTTTTATAAAGATTCTCGCCACTTTGTTATTGGCCGTACAGCTAATATTACTGTGCCGCATAACAACCGTACCAACTGCCAGTACCGCAATAAATGCTGGTTAGGTTGTCCGTTTGGCGCGTATTTCAGCACCCAGTCGGCCACATTGCCGGCAGCTATGGCAACCGGTAACTTAACCGTTCGCCCATGGTCTATCGTAACCCGTATCCTTTACGATAAGGATACCAAGAAAGCAAAAGGCGTAGAGATAATCGATGCCGAAACCAACAAAACTTACGAATTCTACGCAAAAATTGTATTTGTTAATGCATCAGCATTAAACAGTGCCTGGGTGTTAATGAATTCGGCAACGGATGTATGGGAAGGCGGCTTAGGCAGCAGCAGCGGCGAGCTTGGCCACAACGTAATGGATCACCACTTAGGTGTTGGTGCAGGCGGCAGGATAGAAGGCTTTGAAGATAAATACTACTTTGGCCGCAGGGCAAATGGTATCTATATACCACGTTACCGCAATTTAAATGGCGAAAAACGCGATTATATTCGTGGCTTTGGTTACCAGGGTGGCGGCAGCCGCAGCAACTGGAGTCGCGACATCGCCGAAATGAACATTGGCGGAGCGTTTAAAGATGCCTTATCAGAACCGGGTAACTGGAGTTTTGGTATGGGCGGCTTCGGCGAAACCCTGCCATATCACGAGAATAAGATCACATTGGATAAAACCAGGAAAGATAAATGGGGCCTTCCGATCTTAGCATTCGACGTTGAGGTAAAAGACAACGAGAAGAAAATGCGTGTAGACATGATGAACGATGCGGTAGAAATGCTGACCAACGCAGGTGTAAAAGACGTAAAAGGCTACACTACCGACGGTGTACTTGGTCGTGGTATCCACGAGATGGGCACCGCACGTATGGGGCGCGATCCGAAAACATCGGTATTGAACGAGTGGAACCAGGTTTGGGATGCCAAAAACGTATTTGTTACGGATGGTGCAGCCATGACCTCGGCCGCTTGCCAAAACCCTTCGCTTACGTATATGGCGCTTACTGCACGTGCAGCAAACTACGCGGTAGATCAACTGAAAAAAGGCACTCTTTAATCAATAAAGCTATCAAAATGACTGAGAAGAAAGAAGAAACCCCCGCTGCCGGAGCATCCAGGCGGGATTTTATCAAGAATACCTCCCTGGCGGCAGCCGGTTTCATGATCGTTCCCCGCTTTGTTTTGGGCGGTAAAGGTTATACCGCGCCAAGTGATATGCTGAATGTTGCAGGCGTAGGTGCAGGCGGTAAAGGCGAAAGTGATATTGCCAACTTTGCCAAAAGCGGTAAAGCAAACATAGCTTACCTCTGCGATGTAGACGACCGCCGCGCGGCAAACTCTGTAAAGAAGTTCCCGAAAGCAAAATATTATAAAGACTGGCGCGAGATGCTGGATAAGGAAGCAAAAAATATCGATGCGGTGTCTGTTTCCACGCCAGATCATAACCACGCCATTGTAGCCCTTGGCGCCATGCAATTGGGCAAACACGTTTACGTGCAAAAACCTTTAACACATGATATTTGGGAAGCACGCGAGCTTACCGCCGCTGCAAAAAAATATAAGGTAGTTACCCAAATGGGCAACCAGGGTGCATCAAACGATGGAACCCGCCAGTTGGCCGAATGGTATAACGCGGGCCTCATAGGCGATGTGCATACCGTTTACGCCTGGACAAACCGCCCGGTATGGCCGCAGGGCATCCAATGGCCGGCCGGCAAGGCCGAAGTGCCGAAAGAGCTTGACTGGAATCTGTGGCTGGGTACAGCGCCTTATAAAGACTATGTAGATAAACTGGTGCCGTTTAACTGGCGCGGATGGTGGGATTACGGTACCGGCGCCCTGGGCGATATGGGCTGCCACCTGGTAGAAGCGCCTTTCCGTGTACTTGGTTTAGAGTATGTAAAAGATGTACAGGCCAGCGTAGGTACTGTTTATGTGGATGAGTTTAAACGTGGCCGTTTCCCTGAGAGCTGCCCGCCATCGAGCCACATTACCTTAACTTTCCCTAAAACAAAGAAAACCAAAGGCGATGTAACCGTACACTGGATGGATGGCGGTATCCAACCCGAACGCCCTGAAGAGCTTGGCCCGGATGAAAAATTCGGCGACGATGGCAACGGGACATTATTCATCGGTACAAAAGGTAAAATGATTGCCAGCACCTATAGTTCAAATCCGCTGTTGCTGCCAACATCGCGCACAAAAGAGGTTGACGTAAAACAAACCTACGCCCGTGTAGAAGGGCAGTCGGAAGGCCACTACAAACAATGGGTAGAAGCTTGTTTGGCAGGTTACGGTAAAATGGAAGTAAGTTCTCCGTTTGAAACCGCCGGCCCGCTTACCGAAGCATTACTGATGGCAAACCTCGCTGTTCGCGGGCACGATATTGTGCCTAAGGGCCGCCCGGAAAGCATAAAACTGCTTTGGGATAACAACGCTATGAAGGTTACCAACTTTGATGAGGTTAACCAGTTTGTAAAACGCGAATACCGTAAAGGCTGGTAGTCAGTCGCACTAAATCAATAATCATTAATTCAAAATATTAAACAAAATGAACAGAAGAGACGCATTAGGCCGGGTAGGTTTGATCCTTGGAGGAACCATCATTGGCGCTGAGTTCTTTATATCGGGGTGTAAATCGGGCAGTTCGGTAAATACCGACGACCTTGCTACCCCGGAAACAACGGCATTTTTAGATGAGGTTGGCGAAACCATTCTGCCGGAAACCAGCACCCCGGGCGCTAAGGCAGCCAAGGTAGGTGCCTTTATGGCCATAATGGTAAAAGATTGCTACACCGAAGCCGATCAGAAGGTATTTAAGGAAGGTATCTCTAAACTGGATGAGGCAAGCAGCAAAAAATTCAGCAAGAAGTTTATGGAGGCAACTCCGGCGCAACGCACCGAACTTTTAACCGAACTGGATAAAGAGGCAAAAGAGTACGCCACCAAAAGAAGTGCGGACGCCGATGCCGACAAGATCAAGCACAAAGACGAGAAGGACTACAAAGCGCCGGATGTACCAAACCACTACTTCACCATGATGAAACAATTAACCCTGCTGGGTTACTTCACATCAGAAGTAGGTGCTACTAAAGCACTGCGTTACGTACCGGTACCTGGAAAATACGATGGCAATTTCCCTTACAAAAAAGGAGACCGCGCCTGGGCACTATCATAAGATGCACAACGGAATCAGCGTGCGAGCCCATAATTTCCTGCAATCGATTGGGAAAATGAAAATTCGCGCCTGTAAAGCACAGATTTAAGTGGCGATGCTTTCGTTTTCAATCTAAATTTAATACTTTTAAGCCCACCCCTTGCATTAGCATAAGGTGGGCTTAAATTGCTTATCTACAACAAATACATATGAGTAAAAGAAAATTGCGCATGGGCATGATCGGCGGCGGTAAAGATGCCTTTATCGGCGCTATACACCGCATTGCCGCTAATATGGATGGCCAGATAGAACTGGTTGCCGGCGCGCTTAGCGTTAACCCCGAATTAGCACAGGAAAGCGGCCGGATCCTTTTCCTGGATGAGGACCGTATCTACAACACTTTTGATGAGATGTTTAAAGGCGAGGCAAACATGCCTGCCGATAAACGCATGGATTTTGTGACTATTGTTACCCCCAATTTTGCCCACTTTGCCCCGGCAATGCAAGCTTTGGAGAACGGTTACAACGTAGTGGTAGAAAAACCGGTAACCTTCACCCTCGAGGAAGCTCAACAGCTGAAAGCCAAGGTAGAAGAAACCGGCCTGATGCTATTGCTTACCCATACTTACGCCGGTTACCCGATGGTAAAAGAGGCCAAACAGATCATTAAAGATGGTTCGCTTGGTAAAGTGCGTAAAATATATGTAGAGTACATACAAGGCTGGCTTAGCCGCTTATCCGAGCGCGAAGGCAATGCACAGGCATCATGGCGTACCGACCCATCCAAATCGGGTAAAAGCGGTTGCATGGGCGATATCGGTACGCATGCCGCACACCTGGCAGAATACATCTCCGGCAAAAAAATCACCCAGTTGAATGCTTCACTTAATATTGTAGTAGATGGCCGTATGCTGGATGATGATGGCGCTGTACTTTTACGTTTTGAAGATAACGTTACCGGCACTTTAACCGCGTCGCAAATTGCAGCCGGCGAAGAGAATGCTTTAAAGATCCGTGTTTATTGCGAAAACGGTGGTTTGGAATGGGCACAGCAGGAGCCTAACACCCTTATTGTAAAATGGACCGATAAACCGGCTCAGATCTTACGCGCAGGCAGCGGATATACCGATAGATTATCAAGCTATACTACATCAAATTGCCGCACGCCCGGTGGTCACCCGGAGGGTTACCTGGAGGCATTTGGCAACCTGTACCGCAACTTTGCTTTGGCATTGAGCGCTAAAATAGAGGGTGTTGAACCGAAAGAAGAATGGCTGGATTTTCCGTCTATCGAGGATGGTATCCGTGGCATGGCATTTATCAATAACGTGGTTGCATCAAACAACAGCGACCAAAAATGGACTGATTACGTTATCTAAATCTAACACTACCACATGAACACTATAAAAGGGCCGGCAATATTTTTAGCGCAGTTTATAGGCAACGAAGCGCCTTTTAACGATCTAAGCTCCATTTGTAAATGGGCGGCTGGGCTGGGTTACAAAGGCGTACAGTTACCAACAAACGACGCGCGTTTTATCGACCTGCAAAAAGCAGCTGAAAGTAAAACCTATGCCGACGAGATTAAAGGCATTGTAAACGCAGCTGGCTTAGAAATTACCGAGCTATCTACCCACCTACAGGGCCAGCTGGTTGCCGTAAACCCGGCTTACGATTCATTGTTCGACGCTTTTGCGCCGGACGCCGTAAAAAACAATCCTGCAGAAAGGCAAAAATGGGCGGTGCAGCAGTTGAAATATGCTGCTAAGGCATCACAAAACCTGGGCCTGAACGCGCATGTTACCTTTAGCGGCGCGCTAATCTGGCAAACCGTTTACCCGTGGCCGCAGCGCCCTGCAGGGCTGGTAAATACCGCTTTTACTGAGCTTGCCAAACGCTGGGAACCTATCCTCAACGTGTTTGATGAGAATGGGATAGACCTTTGCTACGAGGTACACCCGGGCGAAGACTTGCACGACGGTATCACCTACGAAATGTTTTTGGAGAAGGTAAACAACCACAAACGCGCTTGTTTACTTTACGATCCATCGCACTTTGTGCTGCAGGCGTTAGATTACCTGGAGTACATTGATATCTACCACGAACGCATTAAAATGTTCCACGTAAAGGATGCTGAGTTTAACCCTACCGGCAGGCAGGGCGTTTACGGTGGCTATCAGGACTGGATCAACCGCGCAGGCCGTTTCCGTTCATTGGGCGACGGGCAGGTAGATTTTAAAGGCATCTTTAGCAAATTAACCCAATACGATTATACGGGATGGGCGGTACTGGAGTGGGAATGTGCATTAAAACATCCGGAAGACGGGGCGAGAGAAGGCGCACAGTTTATTAAGGATCACATCATCCGCGTTACCGACCGCACCTTTGATGATTTCGCCGCATCAGGTTCTGATGAAGCTTTTAACCGTAAGCTCATCGGGCTATAAAATTGAGAAGAATTTAAACAACCAAACCAAAAAACCTAATTATAAAAATGGCCACTACTATTAACCGTACGCAATTGTTCAGGGCGAGTTGCCTGGCGTTGCTCGTAACTTCATTATCCTTTGGTATCCGCGCGGGTATCCTTAACGATCTCGGCATTCAGTTTCAACTGGATAAGGCGCAATTAGCTACCATTACAGCAACGGCTTTCTATGGCTTCCCTATTGCCGTGGTAATAGGCGGCTTTATAGTTGATTTAATTGGCATGAAAAGGCTTCTGGTGATCGCTTTTCTTTTTCATTTGCTTGGTATCGTTCTTACCATTTTCGCCTCCGGTTACTGGACGTTGTTTATCTCCACATTCCTTATCGGTATAGCCAACGGAACGGTAGAAGCTGCTTGCAACCCACTGGTTACTGCACTTTATACCGAAGAGAAAACCACTAAATTAAGTCACTTCCATTTATGGTTCCCCGGCGGTATTGTTATAGGCACTTTATTGGTAACTCTACTCAAACAATTCGGCATCGGCTGGCAGGTACAGGTTGGGCTAATGCTGATCCCTACCGCTATATACGGATACCTATTCTCTAAATTAGATTTTCCGCCAACCGAGCGCGTTGCATCAGGCGTAAGCACTGCGGGCATGTACAAAGCATTGTTAAATCCACTGTTTATCTTCATGCTTATCTGCATGTTCGGCACAGGTATTACTGAATTATTTACAGGACAGTGGATAGATGTACTATTGAGAAATGTAAGCAGCAACGCATTATTGCTTTTAACGCTCGAAACCGGGGTTATGGTAGTAGGCAGGGCATTTGCCAAACCAATTTTAAAGCAGTTTTCGCCGCAGATGGTGCTCCTCATATCTACCATATTGGCTGCAACCGGACTTTATTTGCTCAGCACCTCAACAGGTAATGTAATATTTGTTGCAGCTATCATATTTGGTATGGGCGTTTGCTTCTTCTGGCCAATGATGCTGGGCTTTGTAAATACCAATCTGCCAAAAACAGGTGCTTTAGGTTTAAACCTGATGGGCGGAGCTGGTATGTTCGCGGTATCGTTATTTATGATCTTTATGGGCAAGTATTACGATAACATTGTTAAGGAAGCGGGTGGCAACAATACCTTGGCCGGTGTGAAAGTATTACAGGCTACACTGGTAATACCAATTGTTTTAATTGTAGCTTTTGCCGGGTTAGTGCTATATATGCGCAGCAAGAATAAAACAACGCCCATAGCCGATCCGGTTGTTTAAATAAATTATTCACCGTAAATTAAAAATTGTATTTTTCGGAATTCAAAAAATCAAACATATAACTCCATGAAAAAAGTATTTATCGTTTTAGGCATCAGTTTAGTAATTGCAGCGTGTGGCGGCCCAAAACCTGGTGAATCTGAAGGTGGTGACACTACCACAGCAACTAATTCGGCAGCAAAAGCAGCAGAACCTAACGTAGACACCGCTGTTAATAAAATAGGCACAGATGCTCCGGCAAGTGCAACAGCCAAGGGTGCAAGTTTAATTGCAGGCGCAGATTGTACCACCTGCCATAAAGATCATCAAAAAATTGTAGGTCCTGCGTTTGCAGACATCGCCAAAAAATACACTGCTGCTGACGAAGAAAAATTAGCTAAGAAAGTGATAGCAGGCGGCAGCGGTAACTGGGGCGATATTGCCATGAGCCCGCACCCGGCTATAAAGCTGGAGGATGCTAAGGAAATGGTGAAGTATATTTTATCGGTAAAATAAGCTTCTGCCAACTCCGAAAGACCAATTTTTGAAACTAAAATAAATTATGAACTTAACAACACGCGTTAAGTTATCTACTATGATGTTCCTCCAGTTTTTTATCTGGGGCGCATGGTTTGTAACTATGGGAACCTACCTGGGTAAAACACTGGGTGCGAGCGGAACGCAGAATGCTACTGCTTATTCAAGCCAGTCGTGGGGGGCCATTATAGCGCCGTTTATCATCGGTTTAATTGCCGATCGTTATTTCTCCGCCCAAAAGGTTTTAGGTGTTTTACACCTTACCGGTGCGGCGCTTTTATACTACATTACTACTATCCCCAATTTTGATGGGTTTTTACCCGTTATTTTTGCTTACATGATCGTTTATATGCCAACGCTCGCGCTGGTAAACTCGGTATCGTTTAAGCAAATGACCAACCCAAGCAAAGAGTTCCCGCCAATCCGTATCCTCGGTACTTTCGGCTGGATAGTTGCCGGTACGGTTATTGGCTGGTTAGGTTGGGAGCAAAGCAACTCGCTGGTGCTTACCTTCAAAATGGCGGCCGTAGCGTCTTTAATTTTAGGCTTGTTAAGCTTCTCGCTTCCGTCAACCCCTCCGGCAAAAAAGGGGCAGAAATCAAGCATGAGCGATATCTTGGGCCTGGATGCTATCGGGCTTTTAAAGAATTCCTCTTACCTGGTATTCTTCCTTGCCTCTATAGCCATTTGCGTGCCCCTGGCGTTTTACTATAATTTTACAAACCCTTTCCTCAACGAAGTGGGGATGCAAAAGGCCGCCTTTATCCAATCATTCGGCCAGTGGTCCGAATTGGGCTTTATGGCGCTGATGCCTTTATTTTTTGTACGCCTGGGCGTTAAAAAGATGCTGGCAATAGGTATGCTTGCGTGGGTATTGCGTTACGTATTCTTTGCCTATGGTGATGCAGGCTCCAACTATTGGATGCTGATAGCCGGTATAGTACTACACGGCGTTTGCTACGATTTCTTCTTCGTAACCGGGCAAATTTATACCGATAACCTGGCAGGCGAACGCTTTAAAAGTGCTGCGCAGGGCTTTATTACCCTGGCTACGTACGGCGTGGGTATGCTTATTGGTTCGTACATCTCCGGGCCGATAGTAGACAAATGGAAGGTATCAGAAACTACACACAATTGGCAAACCATTTGGTTGATACCAGGCGGTATAGCCGCTGTTGTGTTACTGGTGTTCCTGATCTTTTTTAAGGATAAAAACCAAATACAAACTAAACCCTCTTTAGAAATTGATGGCGAGCCTGAAGGCCGTTTAGAAGTTTAACAATATGGCAACAAATCAAAACAGAAGAACGGCCATCAAAGGCCTTATTGCCGGTGGCGCCGCAATTGGTGCATCGGGCATGTTATCATCTTTTAAAGCCGCCGAAAACGAGCCTATGGACGATAAATTAAAAGGTAATATTAACCACGCTGTGTGCCAGTGGTGCTATGGCGATATCAGCGTAGAGGATCTTTGCAAAGCTGCAAAAGAGATCGGCATAAAAGGGATCGACCTGGTTGGCCCTAAAGACTGGCCTACCCTTAAAAAATATGGGCTGTACAGCAGCATGTGCAACGGTGCCGAAATAAACCTTACGGATGGTTTTGGCGATACGCAATACCACGCCGAGCTACAGAAACGCTATACCGAGATGATCCCTAAAGTGGCAGAAGCTGGTTATAAAAACCTCATCTGCTTTAGCGGCAGCCGCCGCGGTAAAACCGACGAAGCCGGTTGGGCCAATTGCGTGGAAGGCTTAAAACCATTGCTGCCCCTTGCCGAAAAGCACGGTGTAGTATTGGTGATGGAACTGCTGAATAGCAAAATAGATCATAAAGATTATCAGTGCGATAGGGTAGAGTGGGGTGCCGAACTTTGCAAAAGATTGGGCAGCGAGAATTTTAAGCTGCTGTTTGATATCTACCATATGCAAATTGATGAGGGCGATGTGATCCGCAATATCCGCGCTTATCACCAGTACATTAACCACTACCACACAGGTGGTGTACCGGGCCGCAACGAGATAGATGATACCCAGGAACTTTACTATCCCGCCATTATGAAGGCGATTTTAGAAACCGGGCACAAAGGCTTTGTGGCGCAGGAATTTATACCGAAACAAAAAGACAAACTGGCCTCGCTTAAGAAGGCCGTACACATCTGCGACGTTTAAACCTTTAAGGGCTTACGGCGTCATAGTTTGAATTATAAACAAGATACATGACAACCAGGAGAAATTTTTTAGTACAGGCGGGTATCGCTTCTGCGGCAGCTATGCTGGCACCCACTTTATTATCAGCAAAAGGCAAAACGGGCGTTGGGCTACAGTTATACAGCTTGCGCGACGAGTTGCCTAAAGATGTAAAAGGCGTAATTGCCAATATTGCCAAAGCGGGCTACTCGGAAGTGGAAACTTTCGGCTACTCTAAGCAGGGCGGTTTTTGGGGTTTAAGCGCCAAAGAATTTAGTGCCTTGCTAAAAGCCAACGGCTTAACCACCCCAAGCGGTCACTACGGTTTGGATGAGTACTTTGGCAGCGGCAAAATGGATCAGCTGAACAGCTACATCGAAAGCGCTTTGGCAACCGGCCAAACTTACATTATCATCCCGGGCATCAACCATGAGTTTATTAAAACAGCAGCCGATTTTAAAGCGGTTGCCGAAAAAATGAACAAAATAGCGGAGATATTGAAGCCACAGGGCTTGAAGCTGGGTTACCACAACCATAACTTTGAGTGGAAAGAAACCGAAGGCACTACTTTTTACGATACCATCCTGAACGAAACCGACCCTAAATTGGTGAATATGGAGATGGACCTGTACTGGGTGGTTCGTGCCGGTTACAATCCTTTGGATATCTTCAAAAAACATCCGGGCCGTTTTACATTTGTGCACATTAAGGATATGGATAGAACCAACCATGAGCTGAACACCGAAATTGGTACAGGCACTATCGACTTTAAAACTATCCTTGGCCAGGCGAAATTAGCGGGCATCAAGCATTTTATTGTAGAGCAGGAGAACTTTACCAACATCGATCCTTATAAGAGCATTGCGCAAAGTAGCAAATACATTAAAGGCCTGCTTGCTGTTTAATATTACATCGAACCAATAATTCATAAAATATGAAACACCAACTAATATTAACTGCACTGCTTTCTGCCGGTTTTTTGGCAGCGAACGCGCAGCAGGGCGCAAAACCCGAGGATACCGAAAAATGGGAGCCGGTGCCAAAGGTGGTTACCGCAGGTAAAACAACCAGCGATGCACCATCAGACGCGATTGTATTATTCGACGGCAAAAACCTCGACGAATGGGTAGACGTTGCCAGCGGCGCGCCTGCAAAATGGGATGTTAAGGACGATGTGCTTACCGTAAACAAAGCAACAGGTAACATCGAAACTAAAAGAAAATTCGGCAGCTACCAGCTACACATTGAGTGGAAGGTGCCCGCAAACATCACCGGAACAGGCCAGGGGCGCGGCAATAGCGGCGTTTTCTTAGCTTCGATAGGCAAAGGCGACCTGGGTTACGAACTGCAGGTTTTAGATTCGTACAACAACAAAACCTACGTGAACGGCATGGCGGGTAGTATTTACAAGCAATTCATCCCGCTTGCAAACCCTACCAAGGCACCAGGCGTATGGAACGTTTACGATGTAATTTGGACGGCCCCAACCTTCGATGGCGACAAAGTAAAAACCCCTGCCCGTGTTACCGTTTTATTTAACGGCGTACTGGTAGAAAACAACATCGAGCTGCTTGGCCCAACCCAATACATTGGTGCACCGGGTTACCGCGCCGCACATGGCCCAAGCCCGATAAAGCTACAGGCACATGGTGACAAAAGCGAGCCTTTAAGTTTCAGGAATATTTGGGTGAGAGAACTATAACAGCTTACTTTTAATATTCATTTTAAGGGTTAACGCGATAGCGTTAACCCTTTTTGTTTTTTGATACGTTGGGGACTTATAGCGGGTAAATTAGCTTCCTCCTTTAACCTTTCCGCTTTACCTTTCCCTTCTTTCCTTGTGCTTTTTAAGAAAAGTATTAAGTTTTGATTTCTTTTTTGTAAATTTTGAACTTATTTGCACACTGTCCGTATAAGTGCAGGTAACCATACCATATAAACTTAATAGTAGCTAATCCCTTAATAATTAATGTATAAGTACTTTATACTTGCTCTGTGCGTACTTTTTGCCCTAAACAGCTTCGGCCAAAACCAAAGCATGAAGTTTGAGCACCTGGGTAAAAGGGAGGGCTTGTCGCAAATAAACGTGGAGTGTATTATACAGGATAGCCGCGGCTTTATTTGGGTGGGTACCAGGGATGGCCTCAGTAAGTACGATGGCTACGGTTTCAGCTATTATAAACACGATCCGCAAGACTCCGCTTCCATCAGCAGCAGCATGGTATCTGATATCCTCGAAGATAAAGAGGGGAACATCTGGATAGCAACTATCATAGGCCTCAACAAGCTTGAACGCCGCACCGGCCGTTTTGTAAAATTTCTCCATAACGATAAAGACCCCAATTCGCTGTCGGATAATATTCTGAAAAAATTGGCGGTAGATGAATTGGGTAATATTTGGGTAGGCAGCCAGGGCGGGCTGGACTACCTGGATACCAAACAAAATAAATTTACCAAACACTTCAGGCACGATCCTAAAAACGAGCGGAGCCTCAGCGACAGCAAGGTAAGCTGTGTTTACGTGGGGTCGGATAATCGCCTTTGGGTGGGCACCACCGAAGGAGGCTTGGATCTGTTTGACGCTAAAACGCAATCTTTCATTCATCATAAGTTTAGCTCTGTAAATTCTAATTCCATATCGGGCAATAGTGTAAGGTGTATATTTGAGGATAAGAAGCGCCGTTTATGGATAGGTACCTTAAATAATTCGCTAAATAAACTCGATCTGAATACGGGCGCTTTCACCCGTTACCTGTATAACGAGAAGCTGAAGAACTCCATATCAGGTAATACCATTTACAGCCTCGGTATGGACGAGAACAACAACCTCTGGATAGGCAGCGAGAACGGCGGTTTATGCATCCTCAATCCCGAAACCGGCAAGTTTTATACCTACAAGCACGATGATATTGATAAGAATAGTATCACGGGCAACACCCTTTACAGCGTTTTAAAAGATAGCCATGGCAATATGTGGCTGGGAGCGTTCAGTGGTGGCATCAACGTATTTAAACGCAGCACAGAGAGCTTTACGCACTACAGGCACAGCTCGTCGCCCAATAGCCTTTCTAACGATTTTGTGCTGGCTGTTTATGAGGATCAGGACAAGAATGTATGGGCAGGTACCGATGGCGGCGGCCTTAATAAGTTTGATTATAAAAATGGCAATGTAATACATTATGTACATCAGCCCGGCAAAAACAGCATTACCGGTAATTTTGTACTCACTGTTAACCAGGATTATGAAGGCGATTTTTGGCTGGGCACCTGGGCAGACGGGGTGAGCATTTTTAACCCTAAAAGCAATGTTTTTACTAATTTGAAAAGCCAGCCCGGTAACCCCAACAGTTTGCCCGGCAATAATATATACGCTTTAACCCACGCAAGGGATAAAACCACCTGGATAGGCACCTATAACGACGGGCTGAGCCACTACGATAAAAAAACAAAACAGTTTGTAAACTATAAGTACGACGCAAACGACCCCAACAGCATCAGTAGCGATAGGGTATACTCGCTGCTGGAAGACAGCCACGGTAATTTATGGGTGGGCACTTTCGACGGAGGGCTCAACCTGTTCAATAAAAAAACAAATTCGTTTACCCGGTTTAAACACCAGGCCGGTACCAACAGCATAAGCGATGATAACGTACCCGATATTTACGAAGGGCATAACGGCAGTATCTGGATCAGTACTTTTACCGGGCTCAACCTTTTCGACCCGGTTACCAGGCGCTTTACCGTTTTTACAAAGAAAGACGGGCTGCCAAGTGATATCATTTACGCTGCCCGCGAAGACGACGATGGCAAAATATGGGTAAGCACCAATAATGGCCTGTCGGAATTTGACCCGATAAAACGGACGTTTAAAAACTATTCGGTAGAGGATGGCTTGCAGGAAGATGAATTTAAGTCGCATTCGGCCTTTAAAGGTGCTTCGGGTAAGCTTTATTTTGGCGGGGTGAATGGTTTTAACGCTTTCTCGCCCGGGCAGATTTTAAAACCCGAAGGTTTTTCGCCACTGGTGATCACATCCTTCCAGTTGTTCAACAAAAAAGTTGTCTCCGCAAAAAATAGCAGCGACGCATCACCTCTTAAAGGAGATATATCCGATGCCCAAAGTATCACACTTAACTACAAGCAATCGGTTATTTCGCTGGAATTTGCCGCGCTCGATTTTACCTCGGTTGATAAAAAACAATACGCCTACATACTGGAAGGTTTTGATAAAGAATGGAACTTTGTAGGCCCCCGGCACAGTGCAACCTATACCAATTTGCCCGCCGGCACTTATACATTTAAAGTAAAGTATCAAAATTTGGCGGGTTTATGGTCGCCGGTTACACCGGGGCTCAAGATAGTTACCGAGCCGCCGCTTTGGCTCACCTGGTGGTTTAAAACGCTCATGGTGTTTTTGGCGGTGGGAATTGTGATCGCCATATTCCGGCTGAGGATGCGCGCTATAAACGCCCAGAAAGCCATCCTGGAAAGGCAGGTGGCAGAACGCACCGAACGCCTTGCCGAAATGAGTAAAGACGAGCGCGTACTTCGCCAGGAAGCCGAAAAGGCCCGCGAAGATGCCGAAAAAGCCAACCGCGCAAAAAGTATTTTCCTGGCTACCATGAGCCATGAGATACGCACACCTATGAATGGTGTAATGGGTATGGCCACCTTATTATCTAACACACCGTTAAATCTGGAACAGCAGGAGTACACCGAAACCATTAAAACCTGCGGCGATTCGCTGCTGAATGTGATCAACGATATCCTCGATTTCTCCAAGATAGAATCGGGCAATATGGAGCTGGACGAACACGACTTCGACCTGCGCGACTGTATCGAGGCTGTACTGGATGTTTTTGCAGAGAAAGCGGCACGCATTAATCTCGATTTGGTTTACCAGGTAGATCATAATGTGCCTGCGCAGATCATAGGCGATTCGTTACGGCTGCGGCAGATCCTGATAAACCTGGTAGGCAACGCCGTGAAATTTACAGCGAAAGGCGAGATATTTATCTGCGTAAAACTTAAAAACACAATAGAAAGCGGATTTGAATTATTATTTGAGATCCGCGATACGGGTATAGGTATCCCGCCAAACAAGCTGAACAAGCTGTTCAAGGCTTTTTCGCAGGTAGATTCGAGCACTACGCGTAAGTATGGCGGCACCGGGCTGGGGCTTGCCATAAGCGAAAAACTCGTAACGCTAATGGGCGGCAGTATTGATGTGAAAAGCGAGGTGGGTAAAGGTACCACCTTCTCGTTCACCATCAACGCAAAACCGGGCGTGAAATCGCAACGCAATTATGTGCACCTAAACCTGGCGGAGATCCAAAACAAACGCATCCTGGTGGTTGATGATAACCCAACCAACCGCGATATATTGGAAGAACAGTTAAAACAGTGGAATTTTATCCCGGTAATGGCCGAATCTGGCGCCGCTACCTTAAAGATACTTGCTGAAGAAGAACCCGTAAACCTTGTGATATCGGACATGAACATGCCCGAAATGGATGGTATTACGCTTGCCCGTAAGATCCGCGAGATTGATCCGGCCTTGCCTATCATCCTCCTTACTTCTATGGGGAATGAACAAAGCCGAAAGAATAAGAACCTGTTTAATGTTGCCTTAACCAAACCAACCAAACACCAGGTATTGTACAAGCATATCATTGAACAACTTAAGCTAAACATTGATGTGAAGAATGAAGTGCAGCCGGTACAAACGCCATTCTCGGAGGAATTTGCGAAGCTTCACCCTATCAATATCCTGATAGCCGAGGATAATGCCATTAACCAGAAACTGGCTAAGTACATCCTCAACAAAATGGGCTACAAACCGGATATTGTAGAAAACGGGCACGAATGTTTGAACGCGCTTATCAATAAAAAATATGATATGATATTGATGGATGTGCAAATGCCCGAAATGGACGGACTGGAAGCCACACGCTTTATCCGCCAGAATATGGAGCACCAACCGGTTATTGTAGCCATGACGGCCAACGCCATGGCCGAAGACCGCGACGAGTGCCTGCAAGCCGGTATGAACGATTATCTGAGCAAGCCCCTGAAGCTACAGGAAATTATGAATGCGCTGGAAAGATGGGAACCCAATAAAGCTTCAATTTAAGGTAGCGGATGTAGCTTTATTTAAATAACTTTACCCTTAAATAAATCATCATCTCTTATGTTATTTCACAAAAAGTTGCCCTTTTTTTTAGGGTTGATACTGGTTATCGTATTTATAAATCCACTAACCAAAGCCGTTGCTGCCGATAATACGGTATACCAGCTTAAAGTATATCACTATAAAACGGCGGCCCAAAAACAGGTGATAGAAGATTACCTGAAAGATATTTTTGTACCGTACCTGCATAAAGGCGGAATAAGCAAAATAGGTGTATTTAAAACGCTGGAAGCCGATACTGCCGACAGGCGCATTTATGTGCTAATCCCCTTTAAATCGCTAAAAAGTATGGATCAGTTTAGCGAATCTGTTCTGAACGAAATAGCCGCAGCAAAAAATAGCCCGTATGCAACCGCTGCCTTTGATAAGCCCCCGTATACCCGGTTGGAAAGCATTGTGATGAATGCTTTTTACAAAATGCCCAGCCCTGCTGTGCCTGCATTAACCGCCCCGAAAGAGGAGCGTATTTACGAACTCCGCAGCTACGAAAGTGCTACCGAAGCCTTGTTCATCAACAAAGTAAAAATGTTTAACACGGGCGATGAAGTAGGCCTTTTTAACCGCCTTGGCTTTAATGCCGTGTTTTACGCCAGTGTTATCGCCGGCGCTAAGATGCCTAACCTGATGTATATGACCACCTTTAACAGCAAGGCCGACAGGGATAAACATTGGGAAGCCTTTGGTGCCGATGCTTACTGGAAAGAACTTTCGGCAAAGCCGGAGTACCAGCATAATGTATCGCACGCGGATATCATCTTTTTGCAGCCGGCCAATTATTCCGATTTTTAACCACCTTTAATGAAGCTGGAAAAGCGGGATTACAACGCGATAGTGGTAGGCTCGGGCCCAAATGGCCTGGCGGCCGCTATTTTGATGCAGCAAAAAGGGCTGCAGGTATTATTGCTCGAAGCAAAGGATGAGATAGGGGGAGGGCTTCGTTCTGCGGAGCTAACCCTGCCCGGCTTTAAGCACGATATCTGCTCGGCTATCCATCCGCTGGCAGCCGCATCCCCATTTTTTAAGACACTGCCGCTGGCCCAATTTGGGCTAAATTATATTTACCCCGAAGTAGATGCCGCGCATCCGCTGGATAACGGCACAGCCGCCGTGTTAAAAGGCAGCGTTACCGATACTGCCCAATTACTGGGCACTGATGAGCGCGCTTACAGCGAATTAATGACATGGGTAACCCAGGCATGGCCGCAGATTGATAGCGATGTATTAGGCCCCCTTCATTTCCCCAAACATCCGTTTACCATGGCCGGCTTCGGGCTGAAGGCCTTGCCGCCCGCTACATTTTTAATTAAAGGCTTTAAAACTACCGAAGCCAGGGCTTTGCTGGCAGGTATGGCGGCGCATTCTATGCAGCCGCTAACCCATACTGCTACTTCGGCAATAGCCCTGGTGCTGATGGCCGCGGGGCATTTAAAGGGCTGGCCCATACCCAAGGGCGGCTCGCATAGTATAGCAAAAGCGCTGGCGGCTTATTTTATATCGATAGGAGGAAAGGTAGAAACCGGCGTATATGTAAAATCGTTAGCGCAGTTGCCATCGGCACATGCGGTGCTGTTTGATATTTCGCCAAGGCAGTTATTGCAGATAGCCGGGCACAAGTTCTCATCCATTTATAAATGGCAGCTGGAACGCTACCGCTATGGCATGGGCGTTTACAAAGTAGATTGGGCGCTGGATGCTGCCATACCATTTACCGCAGAGGGATGCAGGCAAGCCGGCACGGTACACATCGGCAATACATTTGAAGAGATCAGGGTGGCCGAACAGCAAACCTGGGATGGCATCCACCCCGAAAAACCATTTGTGCTTTTGGCACAGCAGAGTTTATATGACGATAGCCGCGCACCCGCGGGCAAACATACCGCCTGGGCCTACTGCCACGTGCCCAACGGTTCCACCAAAAACATGACAGTTGCTATCGAGGATCAAATTGAGCGGTTTGCACCCGGCTTTAAACAGCGCATACTGGCTAAACATACCATGGATACCGCGCAAATGGAAGAATACAACCCCAACTACATCGGCGGCGATATTAATGGTGGGGTGATAGATATCCGGCAGTTGTTTACTCGCCCCGCTTTGCGTTACTCGCCTTACAAAACGTCTGCCGAAGGCATTTACATTTGTTCCGCTTCAACGCCGCCGGGTGGTGGGGTGCATGGCATGTGCGGGTACTGGTCGGCAAAAAAGGCGCTGAAGGATGTATTTAAAATTCCTGTTGATAGTTTATAGATTACGGCTTATGAAAATTACAAAGATCTTCCCGGTTGTTTTGACGCTGTTGTTAGTTGGCCCTACATTCGCGCAGCAAAAAAAAACTTTTAAACCGCAAAAGGCGGTGCTGGCAACCATAAACGCGAATTTGGCAGATGCCGATGCGCAATACAAATATATGGCTACGCAGCTTAAACCGGAGGAATTTCCAAAAACCTTTCACCCGGAGACCGGCAAAATGGAAACCAGCAACTCGGGCTGGTGGTGCAGCGGCTTTTACCCCGGTACCCTGTTGGAGCTATACGCGCAAAACCATGAT
The DNA here is from genome assembly GCF_014773265.1 of Mucilaginibacter pankratovii. GTDB lineage: Bacteria > Bacteroidota > Bacteroidia > Sphingobacteriales > Sphingobacteriaceae > Mucilaginibacter > Mucilaginibacter pankratovii. Next base: position 200,801 of record NZ_JACWMY010000012.1, read on the forward strand.
GAGGCCTTAAAAACCGAAGCCAACCGAATTATGGGCGTTTTGGCCAAAGAGCAATACAACACCCATACGCACGACCTGGGTTTTATGATGTATTGCAGCTTTGGTACCGCCAATAAACTGGAACCCAAACCCGAATACAAACAGATCCTGCTCAATAGCGCAAAATCGCTATCTACCCGCTTTAACCCAAAGGTAGGCTGTATCAAATCGTGGGATTCTAAGCCCTCGGATTTTTTGGTGATCATTGATAATATGATGAACCTCGAACTGCTTTTTTGGGCCACCCGCGAAACCGGCGACTCCAGCTTTTATAAAATAGCCGTTACGCACGCCAACACCACCATCAAAAACCATTACCGCCCCGATTTTAGCTCGTACCACGTTATTAATTACAACTCCGAAACAGGTGCTGTGCAGGAAAAGAAAACGGCGCAGGGTTTTGCCAACGAATCGGCATGGGCAAGGGGACAGGCATGGGGCCTGTACGGTTTTACGGTGATGTATCGCGAAACAAAGGATAAAAAGTACCTTGATCAGGCTAATAACATCGCTAAATTCCTGCTGAACAATCCTAACCTCCCTGCAGATAAAATACCGTACTGGGATTTTAACGCGTCAAACATTCCAAGCGCCCTGCGCGATGCATCGGCTGCGGCTATTATGTCTTCAGCCCTGCTGGAGCTTTGCCGATATACCGACAACGCCGATGCTCAAACCTATTTTAAAACAGCCGAAGCCATCATCAAAACGCTTTCATCTGCAACCTACAAAGCAAAGCCCGAAACCAATGGAGGTTTTATTTTGCAGCACAGCGTGGGCCATTTCCCGGCTGGCACAGAGATAGATGTGCCCCTAACCTATGCCGATTACTATTTTGTGGAGGCGATGAAAAGGTATAAAGCGTTTGCAGGGAGGAAATAATATCGAATAATGAATTTCGAATATCCAACGTCGAAGTGTTTTTACTTCATCATTCGATATTCTTAATTTTTACTTCACCGCCCGGATCTTAATCACCAGCTTTTTCTCCTTTGCGGCGTTTTCCGGTCTGATGCCCGGTTCATGTAATTCCCCCGGAAAGAAAAGGAAAAAGTATTTGGGCGTAGCGGTGTACGCTTTGCCTTCGAGGGCATAGTTTTCTACATCTTTGCTTTCATCGTAAGGTTTGCTTACAATCACCGAATCCTTTTCGCCCTGGGTGTATATTTTTTCTTCGCCTTTTATCACGTAGTGCAGGTCGATGAAGTTGCGGTGGCTTTCAAAACCGGCGCTGTCGAGTTGTTTTGGGGCTGGTTCGGTAACTATCGCAAATACATCTTCTCCGCTGATGGGGTATTTACCCGGTGCCATCAGCTCCAGGTTGCGGTCGCGTAAAAAATCGATCACCTTATCCCAGTTGGCTTTGTTGGCTACGTATTGCCTGGCAAATTCCACCACATTCAAGGGCCCGTGCGGGTTAAGTTTTAAACCGTTTGCCCAAACTTTTTCCTTAAGCCATGCTTTAGCGGTTTTTTCTGTCCATGCAGTGCGTGTACCTTGTGCAGCGCAAACGTTAGCGTAGATTATAAAGGCAATTAGTATATACAGGCTTTTGTATGCTGATAAATGTTTCATAGTTTAGTTTTATAATTCAGGTCACCGCTAATAACGGTGTTTTTAATGGCTTATTCTAAAGCATAAATATAAAAATAATCTGCCTTGAGAGTATTACACAGCGTACATCCCGAAGATTTTAAAAGTTACCAAACACAACAGATCCGAGATCGCTTTTTATTGGAAGGAATTGTGCAGCCAGGCACTATAAACTGCACTTACACGCATTACGACAGGATGATTGTAGGCGTAGCCAACCCCGTTAACCAGGCACTGGAACTGGGAAATTACCCAAACCTGCGCGCTGATTATTTTTTAGAACGCCGAGAAATAGGCATCATCAACGTTGCCGGCGACGGCGAAGTTATTGCCGATGGCCAGGCCTACCCGTTGAACAAACTCGATTGCCTTTACATTGGCAAAGGTGTAAAGTCGGTTACCTTTTCCAGTAAAGATGTGGTATCGCCGGCGGTATTCTATTTACTATCAGCTCCGGCACATGCAACTTACCCGACTACTTTGGTTACCAACGAAGAGGTGGTAAAAGTAAATGCAGGCACCACGGCTATGGCTAATGTGCGTGTGATCAATAAATACATCCACGCAGAAGGGATAAAAAGCTGCCAGCTGGTAATGGGCTTAACCATACTAAGCAACGGCAGCGTTTGGAACACCATGCCCGCGCACGTGCACGACAGGCGGATGGAAGCTTACTTCTATTTCGACGTACCCGAAGGGCAGCGTGTGTTCCATTACATGGGCGAGGGGCACGAAACCCGGCACATATTGCTGGGTAATTATGACGCGGTAGTTTCGCCGCCATGGAGCATCCACTCGGGTAGCGGTACATCCAGCTACAGTTTTATTTGGGGTATGGCAGGGGAGAACCTCGACTATACCGATATGGACGCTATCGCTATAACCGACATCAGATAATCATATAAATCTTTATAAAATTGGAAAATCAGTATTCATTAGCCGGCAAAGTAATTGTTGTAACCGGCGGCACAGGTATTTTAGGTAACTCGTTTGTAAACGGCATTGTAGCAGCGGGCGGCACGGTAGGCATATTGGGGCGCAACGCGCAGGTGGCAGAAGAACGAGCAGCGGCCATTAATAAAAACGGCGGCCAGGCCATAGCCTTAATTGCCGACGCGATGGACGAAGCGGCACTGATAGCTGCTAAAGATAAATTACTGGCCAAATTTGGCCGGGTAGACGGTTTGGTGAACGGCGCCGGCGGCAATATGCCCGATGGTGTACTGCAGCCTGATGAAGACCTATTTGCCATGAAAATGGATGGCATGAAAAAAGTAGCCGACCTGAACCTTTGGGGCACGCTGATCCCTACCCAGGTTTTTGGGCGGGAGATAGCCAAAACCGGCAAGGGGAGTATCGTCAATATCTCTTCCATGAACTCAAAAAGCGCGGTTACAAAGGTGCTGGGCTATAATATGGGTAAGGCTGCGGTAGATTGCTATACGCAATGGTTTGCGGTGGAACTGGCCAACCGTTATGGCGATGCCATCCGCATGAATGCGCTTGCACCGGGCTTTTTCTTGACCGAGCAAAACCGTAATTTGCTCACCACCCCCGATGGCGGTTACACCGCAAGGGGCGAATCGGTTATCCGCAAAACACCTTTTAAACGTTTTGGCCACCCGGACGAATTGATTGGCGCGCTGGTTTGGCTGCTGAGCGATGCATCAGCATTTGTAACTGGTTCGATGATATGTGTAGATGGTGGTTTTTCTATTTTTAGCGGCGTGTAAATATGAAGAAGCGGGCCTGCCTTGTTGTTGTAACTGTTTTGTGTGCTTGCCTTACAGCCAGGGCACAGGTGTTGGTTACGCTGGATCATTATTTTAACCATGAGACCCATAAGAACGCTTCCGGCCAGCCGGAGCGTTTTCATTATTTATGGGAGGAAAAAGCGCAAACTGGTTTTTCTATTTTTGGCGACGCTTTTATCAAACAGGGGGCCGTATTAAATTCGCTGGAAGAAGCGCCAACGGTTAGCAATTTAGCAGGAAGCAAGATCTATATCATTGTAGACCCGGACTCCCGCAAGGAAAATCCGCAGCCAAATTACATCGACACGGCACATATAGATGCAATAGCCAAATGGGTAAAAGCCGGCGGCGTATTATTGCTGATGGCCAACGATAGTGCCAATGTGGAACTGCCGCATTTTAACGAGCTGGCGGCCCGTTTCGGGATGCATTTTAATAACGATATTGCAAACCATGTGATAGATGATCATCATTTTGAGGATGGCGCGATAAGTACGGAGGACAATGCTATTTTTGCTACCGCGAAAAAGATCTTCATGAAGGATGCCTGTTCCATCGGCCTGAGCGGAAAGGCAAAGGCCGCGCTGAAAAACAGTGCAGGCGCAGTAATTATTGCCAAAGCCAAATACGGCAAAGGTTTTGTGCTGGCCGTTGGCGACCCGTGGTTGTATAACGAATACGTGAACGGCAGGTTGCCTGCAGGTTTTGAGAACGATAAGGCGGCAAATGATATAGCAGCATACCTGCTGAAAAAAGTAAAAAAATAAAATGGGCAAAGGGCGTTTAGAGGCATTTAGCGATGGCGTTATCGCAATCATCATTACCATAATGGTACTGGAGTTGAAAGTGCCGCACCATGCCGACATAGAGGGGCTGAAACCGCTGTTACCGGTTTTTGTAAGCTATGCCCTCAGCTTTATTTATGTGGGCATCTACTGGAATAACCACCACCACATGCTGCACGCAACAAAATCTATCAACGGGGCTATCATGTGGGCCAACCTGCATTTGCTTTTCTGGCTATCGCTGATCCCCTTTGTTACAGGTTGGATGGGCGAGAATCACTTTGCCAAATGGCCAGTGATATGTTATGGAATTGTGTTGATCATGAACTCCATTGCTTACACCATCCTGGTGAAACTGCTCATTCGTCACCACGGCGAGCATTCCATGCTGGCGAATGCTTTTGGCAACGACATGAAAGGCAAAATATCAATGGCTATTTATGCGGTAGCTATTGCGGCTTCGTTCATTCAATCCTGGCTTGGTTTTGCCCTTTACATTGTGGTGGCCTGCATCTGGTTTATTCCCGACAGGCGCATCGAAAACAAAATAGGCAGGGAGGAGGAACCGCACATTGGCTAAATTTTTTGACGAGATCAACGATAAGCATCGTGAGTTTATAGCGGCACAACGAATATTTTTCACTGCATCGGCACCGCTTGATGCAGAAGGGCATGTAAATCTGTCGCCTAAGGGCATGGACAGCTTCCGGGTGCTATCCGCCACTAAGGTTGCCTATATGGATATCAATGGCAGCGGCAACGAAACCTCGGCGCATATGCTGGAGAACGGGCGTGTAACCATGATGTTCTGCGCGTTTGATGGCCCGCCAAATATCCTGCGCTTGTATGGTAAAGGCTATACGGTGTTACCAGGGCATGCAGAATGGAAGGAACTGTCGCCTTTATTTAACCTGCCGCTTTCAGCGCGCCAGATCATTGTGGCCGATGTGCACAAAGTACAAACCTCCTGCGGCTTCGGCATACCTTATTACGATTACAAAGGCGAGCGCGACCAGGCCATAAAATGGGCCGAAAACAAAGGCGAAGAAGGGATAGAAAAATACCAGGCCGAAAAAAACCGCATCAGTATGGATGGGCTGCAAACTGCGATGTTTGACGGGAGTTAGCTCTATTTTTCCACTAACAGGCGTTTGGGCGTTGCCTGCGGCCCAGGCTTTATGCTCATACGCGCACAAGGCGTTAACCACGGGCGGGTATCCGCGCCAATCCTTAACGCGGATAAACCACGGTAATCAATCATAAAGGGATGGAGAAAAATAGTTTATATTAGCTGAAACCTTTCACTTATGTCAACTTCTGCAACAAATAATAATCAATTAGGAGTTCTTAATCTAATTGTATTTGTACTATCAATTTATGTTTTATTAGCACTTTTGATTGATACGCTAATAAAACTCCCACAGGAAACCTCCACTTTGTTAAGTTATATTGATAATGTGATTTGTGTGTTTTTTTTCGTAGAATTTTGCATTCGGTTCTACCACGCGGAAAATAAATTAAGATTTATGCGCTGGGGCTGGATCGATTTAGTTTCAAGTATTCCGGCTGTTAGCTACCTCAGAGCGGGGCGAATTTTACGACTAATTCGATTATTGCGTCTTATTCGCGCATTCAAATCTACACAGCAGTTTTTAAGGCATGTATTTAAAAGTAAGGCTCAGGGGGCATTTACTTCTGTGGCAATATTAGCAATACTGATTATAATTTTTTCTTCAATAGCCATTCTCCAGGTAGAGAAAGACCCCAGCAGCAATATCAAATCGGCTGAGGACGCAATCTGGTGGTCGTACGTTACCATTACAACGGTTGGTTACGGGGACAAATTTCCGGTAACTACCGAGGGACGAATCATAGCTGTATTTTTAATGACTGCAGGTGTGGGCCTTTTTGGAACCTTTACGGCATTTGTTGCATCATGGTTTGTTGAAGATAAATCGCAGCATCAACAAGCCAATGTTGTCGAACAATAACGCGCTACTTTATGTCAGCTCCTTCATCAATTTATCAAAAGCTTCTTTCAGCTCCGCCAGTTCCGTTTCAACTTTGCTGAGGCGGGCCTCCAGGTCGGATGAGGAGCGGCGAACGGGTTCGTCGGCTGCATCGTCTTCGGGGATGGTACCCCCAAGCAGGTGGCGGTAGCGCACTTCTTTTTGGCCCGGGCGTTTTGGTAATTGCAGCACATAAGGCATATCGCCGTCGGCAAGTTTCTCTAATATGGTTTGCACCTCGTCCAGATCGTCGAATTCGTACATCCGGCCCGAGTTGGAGTTGATCTCGCCGGGGGTGAGTGGTCCGCGCAGTATCAGTAGGCAAATAACCGTAACTTCCGATGGTACCACCGGGAACACGATACCAAAGTTATGCTTATACTTAATAGCACGACTGGAGCCGCCGGTTGCGGTAGAGATCAATCCTTTGCGTTTTAACGTATCCAGTGCAAGCGTTACCTCGTTCTCGCTGTAATCAACCACCGGCTTGCGCGATGATTTTTGGTTGCAGGCGGCGGTAAGGCCGTTTAGCGTCATGGGGTAATAATCGGGCGTGGTTTTGCTTTTTTCCATCAGCGAGCCCAGCACGCGGAGTTCGGTATCGGTTAAAACGGGTAAAGATTGTGGAGTATCCATGTAGCAAATATAGTATTGTTTGGGATTTGTATGAGGAAACGTTAAATGATACCTTTATCAGTATGAGCGATCTTAGACAGCGGTTGTTAGATAATATTAAAATGTATGCGGAAGCATTTTTGCTCGATGCTGCAGAGTTTTACCCATTTGGTACTCTTATTAAGGCATCCGGCGAAACTGTGCCCCTTGCAGGTGATATTGAAGCTGAAAACGATATGCCGCCATCTAATGATGTGTTAAGTGTCCTGCAAAATTATTTGGAATCCAATGTTGATTACGTTATCGCTGCTATTGGGGTTGATATTTTATTGGGCCTGAATAACCAAAAATATGATGCATTACAGATAAGAGTTTTTGAGGCAGGTAAACAGATAGAGGATTTGAGATTTATTTATGTAATAAACAAAGACAACGTAAGTTTTACTGAGGTTTGATTTAATTATGCAGTAGGGCTTTTTCACGCTGTGGGTGTGTAGTTTATAGCGTTTAACTCGCGGGTCGTTGCCACGATAATACGCTGCACTGATCTCGCTATAGCGTGAATAAGACAGATTGCATATCTTCGCGAGTAATGACAGTTAGTATTTTAGGTTGCGGATGGTACGGGCTGGCGCTGGCAAAGGCATTGCTTGCCGATGGCATTACCATAAAAGGATCCACCACATCGCCCGATAAATTGGCTTTGTTGGAGGAAGCCGGGATAGTTCCTTTTCTGCTCGATCTTTCCGAAAATTTGCCATTATCTGCTGATTTGTTTGATTGCGATATACTCATCATTTCTATTCCGCCTAAAGCACGCTCCGGCGCAGGGGCTGAGTATGTGCCGAAGCTGAAACGGGTAATAGATGCCATCCAATTATCACCGATAAAGAAAGTTATCCTCATCAGTTCCACCGGCATATATGCCGACCTTAACCAGGAAGTGACAGAGCAAACGCCTCCCCAACCCAACACCCCGGCCGGGCAGGTGCTCTTTGAGGCAGAGGAATTGTTTAGGCGACAAAATATATTTAAAACCACCACCATCCGCTTTGGCGGACTTATTGGACCCGGCCGGGACCCGGGCAGGTTCTTCGCCGGGAAAAAAGGCATCCCTAACGGCCTTGCCCCGGTGAACCTGATCTATTTGGATGATTGTATTGGCATTACCCGGGCGATTATTCAGCAGGATGTTTTTGGTATTACTGTTAATGCCTGTACACCGCATCACCCGCCAAAACGGGCGTTCTACACGCAAGCAGCTGCAAAAGCCGGTTTAGCATTGCGGGAGTTTTTGCCCGAATTGGGCGAATGGAAGATAGTGAACAGCGCAGTAATTGGAGAGGCAGTTAGGTACGAGTATAAGATAGATAACTGGTCCAACTGGCTGCAATAACTCCCGTTTTTGCTATTTGGATATTTGTGTTATTTTAGCAACACCATGGACCAATATCGCATTCCCCTCAAGTACCGTAAAATGGAGAACCTCCATATCGTTTTCTGGTTATTTAAAGATATTGGCTGGTGTTTGTTTTGGAAACCATTGGGTTTGATCATGATCATCCCTACGCTGGCTATCTCAATTATAATCGTGTACCGAACGCGCGATCTGATGTCGGAATTATGCCATAACCTGGCCATCACTTTTTGGATCAGCGCCAACTCTTATTGGATGATCAGCGAGTTTATGCACATTGATGCGCTTAAGTTTTATGGCGATATTACCTACAAGCATCTGGCATTGATCCCGTTCTTGCTTGGCGTGTTTTGCCTGGCATTCTACTACGCCATCTGGCAGCCCCGTCACCCGAACGAGATAGAGACCATGTAAAGGCCTCAGCACTGTGCCTGTTATTACTGGATATTAAGCGGGTTCTTTTTAAAGTACGCTATTTTAAACTCGAACATTTCGGCCATTTTACCGGCGCGCCATTTGGCTTCGTCGGCTTTTTCTCCCCCAAATAATTCATCAACTGTTTTTGTGAACAGCGCCATCCAGGCCGCAAAGTGTTCATGACCTACCGGTAACTTGGCATGTGGCGGAAATGGGGTGCCAAAGTAAGTATGCTTATCCAGTAGCACCGTTTGCCAAAAGCGATACATTTTTTCGAGATGCGCTCCCCAGTTGTCCTTGATCACCTCGTTAAAAACGGGGCCAAGCAAGGCATCTGTCTGTATCCGTTCGTAAAAAGTGTCTACTAAAAGCTTTACGTCATCTATCGTTAATATCCGGGGCTTGTCTTCCATGCTACAATTTAAAACTGTAAGTGCCGGCAGTTATTGCCAAACCTTTAAGATTATTTACCGGCTTGCCATCCAAATAGATCTTTTTACCCTGCGGGAAAGTAATGGTGGCGGTGGTATTTGCCGGGATGGTTACATGGTATTCCACGGCTTCGCCATTGCGTTTCCACGAGGAAATGATTTTGCCATAAGGCCCGGAATGCGACGCCTCGAACTGGTTTAGCCCGGCTACGAAGTTTGGTTTCAGTATCACATGCTTAAAGCCGGGGTTTTGCTCGTCAGGCTCGATGCCACCTATGCCACGGTACAGCCAGGCACCAATACCGCCGAACATAATGTGGTTGAGCGAGATATCGTGCTTGGCATCAATCGCCCAGTTTTCGTACAGGGTAGTAGCGCCATTCACCATCCACCAGCCCCATGATGGGTAGGTCTCCTGCGACGCTATTTTGTAAGCCACATCGGCATAGCCATTATCGCTCAGGGCGTTCATAATGGCTTTTCCGCCTAAGATCCCCACATCCAAATGGAAATTATCCGCCTCTACACGTTTAGCCAGGTTGGCCGCAACGCGGGCTTTGTAGGCATCGGGCACCAGCCCCATAAAAAGCGGTACGCTTAGTTCGGTTTGTAGCCCTTTGTTGTAGCTGCCGGTTTGCTCGTTCAGGTATTTATCGTTAAAGGCTTTTTTTATTTTGGACTGGAGGACGGTGTATTTGTTGTAATCATCCGTTTTACCCAACAGCTTCGCAATTTTGGCCAGTATGGCTACATCGGCAAAGTAGTAGCAGGTAGAGGTGAGCTCCACCGGCGACACCGATTTTACGGGCACCCAATCGCCCAGGCCCCAGCTGCAAAGGCCGGTAGGATAAAGGTCATCTATGTGGTTTACGTAGCGACGGATGTTATCGTAATTATCGGCCAGGATCTTCTTATCGCCATAAAACATATACACGTTCCAGGGAATCATCGCTACGGTGCTGGTCCAGTCGGGGCCGTTACCCCATTCGTAACCCCAGCCGGCTGTTGGGATGATAGACGGCAATACGCCGTTGGGCTGCTGCTCGTCGCGATGGTCGGCCATCCATTTTTCGTAAACGGTAATGCCGTCGAAGTTATATAAGCCGGTTTCCGATGCAATGATGGCGTCGCCAGTCCAGCCGTTCTTTTCGCGCTGCGGGCAATCCGTAGGGTAGCCAAACAGGTTGCTGAGGTACGAGTTGTTGGTGGCGTACCAAATTTTATTGATGGTAGGGTTGGAAGTATTTACATTGCCCACCGGCGCTACATCGCTATGCATAAAATACCCTGTGAGGCTGGTTGCGGTCAATTCAACAGGTTCGCTGCTGTTAACCTCTACATATTGAAAGCCTTTGTAATTGAACTTCGGCATAAAGGTTTCCTGTCCCTTGCCGCTAAGCGTAAAAATATCTACTTGGAAAGGGTCCTTATCATCGGTAGGGCGGTAATGCAGGTCGATATTGGAAAGATCTACGTGGCCGTCCTTTTGCAGCCTTTCGCCGTGTTTAAGGCGGATAACGGTACCTGCTTTGCCGCTCACCGTTATCTTGCTTACGCCGGAGATGTTTCGCCCTAAATCGAACACGTAATTATCGTCATCAAACTTGTTAAGAGTCTTGGTTGGCACTTCTTCTACCGCGCGGATGGGTACTACTTGCTGCGATACGATATTTTGCGAAGGCGTGGGACGGGCAAAGGCCGGTTTCCATTTGGCATCGTCAAAATTAATGGTGTTCCAGCCGGGTTGGTCAAGCCGGGCATCGTAATGCTCGGCAGTATAAATGCTGTTTAAGGTTATCGGACTTAAATTGGTTTTCCATTGTTCGCTGGAAGTGATGGTTTCGAAGGTGCCGTCCTCGTAGGTTATCCTTAGGTCGAGGCAGAAGGTTGGGCGGGCGCGCCATGATGCCAAATGGAAATCCCAAACGGCGGTGCTTTGATGGTTATACCAGCCGTTGCCCAGCAAAACACCGATGGCGTTTTTGCCCGCTGCCACCTGTTTTGTTACATCGTAGGTAACGTATAGCGTACGTCTGTCGAACCGGGTGTACATGGGATCTAACCGGTGGTTGCCTATCTTTTCGCCGTTGATATAAAGCTCATACAAACCTGCTACGGCAATATAAGCCCTTGCCGATCTTACCTTTTTACCCGTGCTAAACGTAGTACGAAAATAGGGTGCAGGTTTTACATTAACGCCATTCTGGTCGCTTATCCAGGTGCCTTTCCAGTTGTTCATGCCCATCATGCCCGTCTCGAAGCTGCTAATGGCTGATGGTGCCGACTTTACACCATCTTTATCCCAAACAACCACCTGCCAAAAATATTTGGTAAAAGGCTGTAAAGCCTTGCCTTGGTAAGTGGCTAATATGTTTGATGAAATTATTTTAGCGGTTGCCCAGATGTTGCCTTTGCCGCTGCTTACCACTGCGGAGTCGGTCCCCACAAAAATTTGGTAAGCGGTTTGTTTTGCTCCCTGTCTGCTATCCGCCAGCATCCAGCCCAGGCGGGGGTGCGGGGCATCTACCCCGAGTGGGTTTGTAAGGTATTCGCAACGTAAATTAATGGGTTTAACATTGGCTGCGTTTGCGTTAACGGTAATAAACAGGAGTAAGCTTAACAGGCGGAAGTATGGTTTCATGGTTCGGCTAATATCGAAATTAGCGGGGGGCTTGACAAGGGCTTTTTGAATTGAAAAACGTAATAAACCACGTTGTCATTTCGAACGAGCGATAGCGAGGAGAAATTTTATCAGCTTTGCAAATCGGATATGAATAGCGGTCATAGCATGCCGTAGAAGATTTCTCGTCGCTGCGCTTTCCTCGAAATGACAGCGTGAGGTACTACTCTACAACTTCTTAACCTTAATATCCTTGAACCAAACATCCGCCCCATGGTCCTGCAAAACGATGTGGCCTTTTTTAAAGGTGCCGAAATCGGGCCATTCTTTAAACTTGCTTGCAGCTACCAACTTTTTCCAGTTATCGTTCCAAAGTTTGGTGGTAATAACCTGCTCATCATTCACAAAAATGTTTAGCACGCCGTTGTTGGCCAGCACTATGGTTTTGTTCCACTCGCCTGCTGGTTTTACCACTTCTTTGCTTATCGAGATCAGATCGTACAGGTCGCCTGCGCGGTGTTTTGGTATTTGCCCGTCCTCGTTTTCCTTATTATCAGCCACTTGGGTCTCTATGCCCGTGTACCAGCTGTACTTGTACTTCTCCGGGTTATCGTTCACATAAAATATAATGCCGCTATTACCTGCTTTGGAGATCTTCCACTCCACACTCAGCTCGAAGTTTTCATATTCGGCATCGCTCACCAGGTCGCCTCCGTTTTTGGTTTGCCAGTCGTTTTTTGCAGATGCATCTAAATGCAGCACACCGTTCTCCGCTTTCCAGGCTTTGCCTGCTTCGTTTTTGCCGTAAGTATGCCAGCCTTTGGTGGTTTTGCCATCAAATATGGGCTTCCAGGCGGTGTCTTTTGTGGCGCCGCTATCTATGGTGGCTGTAGTGTTGTTGCTTTGAGAGGAATGACAGCCACTTATGATGACGGCGGCCAGCATTAAAAGTAGAAGGTTTTTCATGGTAGTTGGACTTGAGGGCTTAAAAAACGTTACAAATTTCCTTTCTTCATTTCGCTTACTGCATAGGTTGCCGCCCGCGCGGTAAGCGCCATGTATAATATAGATGGACTTTGGTTACCCGTGCTGGCCATGCAGGCCCCATCGGTTACAAATACGTTTTTACATTGATGTAATTGGTTCCATTGGTTCAGCAGCGAGGTTTTTGGGTCCTTACCCATCCGCACGCCGCCCATCTCATGTATATCTAACCCCGGAGCTTGCTTATTGTTGTAAGTTTGTATGTTTTTACAACCCGCTTTTTCCAGCATCTCGCTGGTTTGGGTATGGAAGTCTTTTACCATCCGCTCATCGTTATCATCATACGATACGGAAGTGACAAGTAAAGGGATGCCCCACTGGTCTTTTTTATCCTCGCTCAGGCGTACGTGGTTGCTTTCCTTGGGCACAGTTTCGCCCTGCAGGTAAGCAAACACATGCCAGCTGCCGGGTTCGCAAAGGTCGTCTTTGTATCGTGCGCCAACCTGGCCCTGTTCGGTTTCGGGGGTATGCTGGTCGCGATAGGCATTCATAAAGGTGGTGTAACCGCCATGGAAATCGGTCTCCTGCTTGTGCAGGTTGCGGAAGTTTACCAAAATGAGGTCGGTTGGATTGCGACCGAAATAGTATTTATCCAGGAAACCGTCGATATCGGCACTAACCGAAGCCCGGTAATTATGGAAAGCAATGTATTTACCCAGCAAGCCGCTATCGTTACCCAGGCCATTAGGGAAACGGTTTGATTTGGAATTGAGCAAGACTAAATTGCTGTTAAGTGCCGAGGCATTGAGGAAGATGATCCGGGCCTTGTATTCGATAACCTCTTTGGTATTGGCATCTATTACCCGCACGCCCGAGGCTTTGCCCAGTTTTTCATCGTAAATAATAGAATGCACCACCGAATGCGGACGGATGGTCAAATTGCCCGTCTTTTTGGCCCATGGCAGGGTAGAGCTCACCGAACTGAAGTAGCCGCCGAATGGACAGCCGCGCATACACATGTTGCGTGCCTGGCATTTGCCGCGGCCCTGGTCCAGGTGTACCTGCTGCGGGTCGGTGAGGTGTGCCCATCGGGCATGCACCAGGTGCCTATCGGTATAGTTTTCGTTTAGTTTTTGTTTGATGTGGGTGAGGGGCGCGTTCATGTCGAAGGGTTTCATAAACTCGCCGTCGGGCATGGCCTCCAGTCCGTCCTTATTCCCGCAGATGCCGATGAATTTCTCCACATGTGAATACCATGGCGCAACATCTTGATAACCGATGGGCCAGCCGATGCCGTAGCCAAAACGCTCGGGGGCGGTAAATTCAAACTCGCTCCAGCGTTGGGTAGCGCGCCCCCACGTTAACGATTTGCCGCCAACCTGGTATCCGCGAATCCAGTCGAAAGGTTTTTCCTGTATGTAGGGGTGATCGGCGTCTTTCACGAAGAAATGGTCGCAATCATCGCCATAGCCTGCTGCTTTGGTGATCAGTGGGTTTTCTTCCTGTTGCTGGCGGTTAATGCGGCCCCGGTAACGGAACTCCCACGGAGGAGTAGTTGCCGTAGGGTAGTCTTTGTTGTGCTCCACATTTCGGCCGCGTTCCAGCACCAGGGTTTTTAAACCCTGTTCGCAAAGTTCCTTGGCTGCCCATCCTCCGCTGATCCCCGACCCGATCACTATTGCATCGTACGTTAACGACGCAACATCATCCTTCAAATTTAACGACATGTAAAATCCTTTATAATTGGTATTATAAAGATGAGGATATTAATTGGGAAATGTAATCGTCCAGCACTTTTAGGGTAGGGCTTTCGCCCGATTTTATGTAACAATTTGATGAGGAATTGGCCAGGATAAGCGATGCGCCGGTATCCAGCCCCAACAATTGCGCGGTACAAAAGCCAGCATTGAAGTTATCACCTGCACCGGTGGATATGGTAGGATTGGCTATAAAAACGGGTTGGTTGGCATAGGTACCTTCGGCATCCCAGGCCAGCGACATTTTTGATGTGTGAATAATGAGCGTGGCTGCACCAAGCATTGGAAACAGGGCATTGCCAACCTCATGTAGCTCTTCCGACAGGTTGGAGCCGACGAATATTTTATGAAGGATCCCTGCCTCGTTTCGGTTTAAGCTGAGCGTTACCTTACCATAGTTCCCGAATTGTTTTACCAGGTTGATAGCGATTTTTATGGTTTCCGTGCTGCGTTTAGAGCAGTCGGACAAGTCAACAAAGAATTGCCGGGTTGCGCCCGTGCCGGTAAATACTTCGTCTATCAAGCCCTGCCAGATATTGTTGGAATGGTCCAACTCGCTCCAGTTAACCAGGCAAACCAGGTCAGCATCGCTGAAGATATCCTTTAATTTTTGTAGCCCAATAGCGGATTTGATAACGGCCCAGTTGGCGTGGTTCAAATCCGTCATTTGGGCGAGCATGATCTTACCATCGGTAAACTCCATCGCGGTAGTAAAACCCGGATTGGTAAAGCTATGCAGGGTACAGGAGGGGTGCATGCCGGCAAAGGCAGGGTGTAGAGACGGCAATCCGAATGCGCCAACACAATCTACACCCGTACCCAACTGCGCCATGGCATTAGCCATAATGGGCATATTGCCGCCAAGCTTTAGCAGCTGTTCCTCGCTCTCCAAACTAAAACCTGAGCCGCTTTTTGCCGAGATATAATCTCCAAATTGTTTAATGGTTTCGAAATGCTCCGTAGTGCCGCTTTCAGTTTTGGTATTCACCACTTTTACAATAGAATCCACAAAGCCATCAAAACCCGCCGCTATTTTTTTGGATGCGAGTATAGCCGGAGCATTCTGTAGGTGTTCCTGAATTAAGAGCAGTTTGTCCCTCATTGTTACGATACGTGTTCCAATTTAGAAGCAGCGCCTTTATCAAGTAAGATACGAGCTTGGGCTATATTTTGCAGGATGGACGCCGGCACGTCCGGACTGATATGGCCTTGCAAACTATCGGCAATGATAGTCGCCTTTTTCTCTCCCGAGGCAATG
This sequence comes from Mucilaginibacter pankratovii, assembly GCF_014773265.1. GTDB lineage: Bacteria > Bacteroidota > Bacteroidia > Sphingobacteriales > Sphingobacteriaceae > Mucilaginibacter > Mucilaginibacter pankratovii. Next base: position 216,480 of record NZ_JACWMY010000012.1, read on the forward strand.
AGCACCGCCATTTTTGCCTCTGATAAATGCTTTAAGCCGAGGGTGATGCCTTGTGTTAAAGCGGTTGTTTGTTTAAAATATTTCTGACCAACTTCTACTGTAATAGGCGCAAGTTCCGACAGATGTGCGTACAGATCGAAAGGGGTTCCCGGCTCGTTTAAACCTAAATGCCCATTCATGCCGATGCCTACGATCATCATATCCAAACCGCCATGTTCGGCAATAAATGTGTTGATGCGTTCGCATTCACCCTCTAAGTCCTCCGCTTTGGCGTCGAACATCACCACGCGCTCCGGGTCGAGGTCCAGGTGGTTGAAGAAATTAGTGTGCAGGTAATGTTTGCAGCTGCCGTAGTCGCGCTCGTCCATACCTACCCATTCGTCCAGCCCGATGATGGTGCATTGGCTGAAATCGGCTTTGTCTTCTTTGGCGTATTCCACCAAATACTTCAGCATGCCCGAAGGTGATTCTCCCGAAGGGAAAACAATAAGCGATGTTGGTTTTTCGGCCAGTTGCACAGCAACCAAATCTGCTGCGGCTTTCGACATATCGTCGGTGGTTGGGTATATGGATATTTTCATGGTTGTTGGGTAGTCTTTTTTTAATTCCCCTCTCGAGAGGGGGCGCGTGGGTTAAGAGCGGTGGCAGGGGTGTGTTCACGACGTGGTATTTCGTTTTAGTAAGGCATCACGCTTAACACACCCCTGCACCCCTCTTAAGAGGGGAATCGCACGAGGCCCCCGCTTTTTTATCGTTAATTCTATTTATGGTTCAACCACAAATCTACCGGCTTAGCCACCTTGGCACTAAAGGGCAAATTTATCTTCTTCCCCGCACCTGCTGATGCATAAGCCGCATAGATCATCTCCATTACTGCGCGGCCATCGTCGCCGGTTACCAGCGGGGTTTTGTTTTCGCGAACGCATTCTATAAAATGCTTCAGCTCGTGCGGGTAGCCTTGGTTAAATACTTCCTCGAAAACGGTAAAACTCCAGCCTGCTGTGGTATCGGCTTTCTCCATTGCGTAACCGTAACCATCGCGACTATAAGTGATGGCTGCGTTCCCCATAAATAAGTCGGCATAAATTACGCCGCCGGTGCCGTAGATCTCGCATTTATCATCCATGCCGCCGTGCTTGGCCCAGCTGCTTTCGGCAATGCAGGTTACGCCGTTCTCAAATTCTACAATCACTACTGCGTTGTCCTCGCCTTTGGTACGGCCTTTGTGGAAAACGGTATCCATGGTGGCGTAAACGCTTTTTACCTTGGCGTGGTTGGTCATCCAGCGGAACCAGCCTAAGGCATGGCAGCCCATATCCATCAGCACGCCGCCGCCTGCCAGGTTGATATCGTAGAACCAGTCGGTATGCGGGCCGCTGTGTTTTTCTGATTGTTTAAGCATGTACACCTCGCCAACAGCGCCTTCCTTTACCAAATGCCTTGCCCGCTCATATTTTGGCGCGAAGCAAAGTTCTTCGGCATACATCAGCTTTACGTTGTTGGCTTTACAGGTAGCAATCATTTCGTCGGCCTCTTCCAGCGTAACGGCCAGTGGTTTTTCGATGATGATGTGCTTGCCGGCTTTGGCGGCTTTGATGCAGCATTCGGCGTGCAGGTAGTTGGGTACGCAGATATCCACTACTTCGCAATCGGTGTTGGCAAGCAGTTCGTCTACATCGCTAAACCATTGCGCAATGTGGAATTTTTCTGCAAAGGCTTTGGCTTTGTCCGCATTGCGGGCGTATACGGCCACTACTTCGGCTTCGGGGATAAAACGATGGTACGATTCGAGGTGGATATCCGAGATAAAACCGGCACCCAATATGGCAACTTTAGTCCTGTTCATTATAAGCAATTATAGGTATTTCATTTTTTTGAGGTAATCCACCCAAATTACGTAAGCTTCGGGTTTTAAATGGAGGCCTTCATAGGTGTACTCGTCTTTCAGTCGCCCGTTCTTATCAGCAAAAAGAGGCGTGAGGGTGATGTAGGTATAATCCATCGCCGTGGCGTTGGCTTTGAGCATAGCGTTTACCTTTGGGATATGCTCTGCTTTATCGTAGTGTTGCGGAAAACCTGCATGTAATGTATTCAGTGGAAGGATGCTCTGCACATATATTTTGGTGTTCGGGCTTTTGGTGTGCACTTGTTTAATGATCTTGAAATAATTATAGGCGATCACCGAATCGGGGATGTCCTTGCCGATATCGTTGATGCCGATGAGGATGAAGAGTTTTTTCGGCTCGCGATCGGTAACGTCGTCCAATCTTTTCAGTAGCCCAAACGTAATATCGCCGCCAATGCCACGGTTGAGTACGGTGGTATCGTTCAGCAGTTTCGCCCAGTTGCCGGCCTCGGTAATGCTGTTGCCCAAAAAGATGGTAACGCCTTTAACTATGGGCTGCTTGCTGAATATGGCAAGGCGCTGCGGGGTATGCTCGGGGATGAATGGGATGGTATCGAACAGGTTTTGGTTGGTCGGTTTTTTTTGTGCACAAGCCATCATTGGCAAAAGCAGTAACAGGAAAATGTATTTCATTGTAGTTTATGTTGGCAGCTAAAAATAATAAAAAGGAACCGGGATGGGGCGGATTTTTAAGATTTATTGGTTTTTTTAAAATTTAGCTGCCGCGAGTTTTCAACCCGGGGTGTGCATATGGTCAGCTTTCAGCTGACGCACGCTGGAAGCTTGCAATGTGCCTGCCGCAAGATACGCTGCGCCAATCTCGCGGCAGCAAAAAATAATATAAGCAAAATTACCGGTGAATAAAAGTGCTTTGTATGTTAACCCTGTAAAACGTAATAAGTTGATTATTTGATATTTAAAAAGTTAACATATGAAAATGTGTAAACTTTTGTAAACTTTTTTATCCTTGACGGTAGATACGCCTCGAACAGAAACAGCTAGCGAGGTACTGATAAATCATAGCGACGGGTTTCGAACCTTTGAACTGCTTCCTGTCGCTTGCATATTTAACTCACCCCGACATCGCTATCGCTTGTCGACCCTCTCTGCTCCGCAAAGAGGGTGAAGAAAAAAAACTCCCCTCTTTCCAAAGGAGAGAGGGGCTGGCGGTGAGTTAACTCGTGATGCGGTCATGCCCGCTATCTTAATTAACCATAGCAATGGGTTTCAAACCCATCGCTATGGTGTTTAATAATCCTAAAAAATCCAATGAATCCCCTCAATCCCGGTTCCGGTGTGGGGTTAATATTTCATCAATCATCCCAAACTCCAGGGCTTCGGCGGCTATCATCCAGTGGTCGCGGTCGGATACTTGGTACACGCGCTCGTAGGGTTGGCCGGTGTGCAGGGAGGTGATCTCATACAATTCCTTCTTCATTTTGGTTACCTGTATGGCGGCTATCTCGATATCTGCTGCCGTACCCTGTGCCCCGCCGGATGGCTGGTGCATCATTACCCGTGAATGAGGGAGGGCGGCGCGTTTGCCTTTTGTGCCGGCGCAAAGCAGTACCTGCGCCATAGAGGCTGCCATGCCGGTGCAGATGGTGGCAACATCGGGCGAAATGAACTGCATGGTATCGTAAATGCCCAGTCCGGCATACACCGAGCCGCCTGGCGAGTTGATATAGATCTGGATATCCCTTTTGGCATCTGCCGATTGCAGGAAGAGCAATTGCGCCTGTATGATGTTGGCCACATGGTCGTCCACAGCGGTGCCCAGAAAGATGATGCGGTCCATCATTAGCCGACTGAAAACATCCATCTGCGAGATGTTAAGCTGGCGCTCTTCCAAAATATTGGGCGTCATGCCCATGGGCAGGGTGGCGGTGTTTACCCGGCTGATAAACCTATCCACATGTAAACTATTGACATGGCGGTGCCTCACCGCGTATTTGCGGAATTCATTTGTATTCATTTTTATAAAATTTAGTTGGTGTTTGCGTGAAGCCTCATCCCAACCCTTCTCCAAAGGAGAAGGGCTTTTTTGTTTTTCTTTAAGCCCTCTCCTTTGGAGAGGATTTAGGTGAGGCTATCGGAATAAACCCATTATCTTTTGCCTGAAGCTTTGGTGCTGCGGCAGGGTGAACAGTTGGTTGTGCACATCTCCTATGATGCTTATCAGGTTTTTACGCCCATATTGCTGCACCAGCCCGAGGGTTTGTTTGTGCCATTGTACTTTTAACGGTAATTCGGCATCAAGCAAAAGCTTGGCCTCAAAAAGCAGGGCCTCACCGGGGGCGGCTGTGCCTTGTACGTGCTCGTCTATCTGCTGTATCTCAGTCAATAAAGTCCTCATAAGCCAATGCATTTTGTTTAATGGTTTCGCGTACTTTTTCCAGGCATTTGTATTTCTGCACGGTTACCGATCGTTCACCCGAGTAGCCAAACAGGCCGGCTATTTGTTTCATGGGCAGCTTATCGTAATAAAAGGCACTCAATATATCCATGCACTTTTGGCCCGCGGTTTCCAGGTAGTGCAGTAGTTTTTCGGCAGCGGGCTGCGGTTCTGCTTCGTCGGGCAGGTCAAAACCTTCAAATTCATCCAGCGAGATATCATACCGCCCGTCTTTGAATTTTTTAAACCACAGGTGTTTAGCAATGCCCAGCAGGTAAGCACTTTCAGTTTTTTGCAGTTCCAGTTTCCCGGCGGCGGCTTTCTCGTAATAGATCACCAGCGCGTCCTGGAAAACATCCCGGGCATCATCAAACGAGCCGCCCAATTTGGCTACATACCTTGCCACCAGTGGAAAGGCGCTTTTGTAAAGCCGCATTATCAGCTTTTCGGTTTCGGCGTGTGTGTTGTTTACTGGCATCATATCCGCGTTTAATAGTATGTGCAGGATTTGGGAGGATTATCACCCTAAGGTGAGATTTTTTTTTCTGAACTCGAATTTAAGGAATTTTAAGAACTTACAGAATGCCTGTCGTAGCTCAAGTTCTGTCCATTCGTTAATTCCTTAAATTCGAGTTCGGAATTTTCCGCGGTAGGGATAGGAGCGGAAAACCCACAGCCGTGTGTTGGGTTGCGGGCGGGCAGGGGCGAGGATTTGCAGCGTATAGCCCGGGCTGAAAGCACCGCCCCTTTAAATTCTTTATTCTTAAATGAAATCATCGTCCGCTCATTGCCGCGGGGCTACTACTTTTTTCTTGAAAAAAAAGTAGCAAAAATTCAAGTCAGCAGAAAGGCTTCTTTGCCGCACGGGCCTTTGCCCTGCAAAGCGTACAGAACCGCGGGCTGGGAAAATTTGCCCCTCGCTTCGCCGCTCACGCCCCGCGCTTCTGCAAACATTCCCTATGCCCTTCCTGCCGCACCGCCCACCACGTTCTGCCCGCTTTCGCCCGAAGCTCTTCTGCCGACGTTCTAAAAATCTTTCGTAAAAGCATTCAGTAATCTTAAAATCCCATAATGAGAAAATCAAGGTTCAGATAATTTCTACCAAACCAGTAGAATATTGCTTTAAAATCCTATTTTTAGCGCCGCAAATGCCGGTGCAGGTTTACCGGCTATTATTCAAGGTAACACACGTAAATGAAAGTTTTAAAATTTGGCGGTACATCGGTGGGAAGCCCCGACCGTATGAAGAAACTGCTGGATATCATCAACCCCGCCGAGCAGCAAATTGTAGTGCTGTCGGCCGTATCGGGCACTACAAATAGTTTGGTAGAAATTGGACAGGCGTACCTCGCAGGCGATAAGCAGAAGGCGGCCCAACTCATCACCATTTTAAAAGGTAAGTACGAAGTATTTATTAAGGAACTTTTAGAGACACCAGAGTTTTACGAACAGGGTAAAGAGGTTATTGACTACCATTTCCGTTTATTAAGCGGACTGGCCAACGACCTGTTCACCCCCATAGAAGATAAAATTATTTTAGCGCAGGGCGAATTACTCTCCACCACGCTTTACCATATTTACCTCAAAGAGATCGGCGTACCATCGGTATTGCTGCCTGCTTTGGAGTTTATGAAGACCGATGAGGACAGCGAACCTATCGTCGACCATATCACCTCGCAGCTTACACCGCTGTTGGAAAAAAACAAGGACAATAACCTGTTCATCACCCAGGGTTACATTTGCCGCAACGCTTTTGGCGAGGTAGATAACCTGCGTCGCGGCGGCAGCGATTATACCGCATCCCTGATCGGCGCGGGCATCCGCAGCGAGGAAGTGCAGATATGGACCGATATTGACGGGATGCACAATAACGACCCACGGATTGTAAAAGGTACCAAACCTATCGCCCAGCTGTCTTTCGACGAAGCGGCCGAGCTGGCATACTTTGGCGCGAAGATATTGCACCCGCAAAGCGTGTTCCCGGCGCAAAAGTATAAGATCCCCGTGCGTTTACTGAACACTATGGATCCGCAGGCTGCCGGTACTTTAATTACCAACGACAGCGAGAAGGACAGAATAAAATCCATAGCCGCTAAGGACGATATTACCGCTATAAAGATCCAGAGCAGCCGGATGCTGCTGGCGCATGGCTTTTTACGCCGCGTTTTTGAGGTGTTTGAGCGTTACCGCACCAGTATTGATATGATCACCACATCGGAAGTAGCGGTTTCGGTTACTATTGATGATACCACTTACCTGGGCGAGATAACCAAAGAACTTGGCGCTTACGGCACCGTAGATATTGATGTGAACCAAACCATTGTTTGCGTGGTAGGCGATTTTGGTGCCGAGAAGCATGGCTATGCAGCCCGTGTGCTGGAAGCTATCAAGCATATCCCGGTGAGGATGATCTCTTATGGCGGCAGCGACCATAACATGAGCCTGCTGATAAAAACAGAAGATAAAGTAGAGGCGCTGAGAAGCTTGCATAACAGGCTGTTTTAATTTCGGATTTCGATTTCGGATCTATTAATAAAAACAGATTTGACAACTCTGTAAGAGTTGTCAAATCATAACCACCGCGTCATTGCGAGGTACGAAGCAATCCTCGGCAAGCAGGTCGGATTTGCAAAGTTGCCCTGCTAACCGATGATTGCCGCGCTATCGCTCGCAAGGACGTGTTGGAAAATAAGATACTACAATGTTCAAACAAGATACCATAGAACGCTTTAAGGGGATAGAGACCCCATTTTATTACTACAACATGGATGTGTTGCGGCAAACGCTTGATGCATGCCGTGATGCTTCATCGCAATACGGTTTCCATGTGCATTATGCCATGAAGGCTAACTTTAATACTAAAGTTATTGATGCGGTACAATCTTATGGTTTTGGTGCCGATTGCGTAAGCGGAAACGAGGTGAAAGCCGCTATTGAGCATGGTTTTGATAAAAGCAAAGTTGTTTTTGCGGGCGTGGGTAAATCTGATAAAGAAATAAACCTGGCGCTGGATGCGGACATCTTCTGCTTCAACGTAGAATCGATACAGGAGCTGGAGATCATCAACGGCTTGGCCAAAGCAAAAAATAAAGTAGCCGGCATTGCTATCCGTATCAACCCAAATGTTGATGCGCATACGCACCATTTTATCACCACAGGTTTGGATGAGAACAAGTTTGGTATCAACACCTGGCAGCTGAATGATGTGGTGGAGATGTTGCGCAAATGCACCAACCTGAAGTTCTTAGGCATCCATTTCCACATCGGCTCGCAGATTACGGATATGGAGGTGTACAAAAACCTTTGTACCCGCATTAACGAAATGCAGGATTGGTTTGAGAACCACGGCTTTGCTATAAAAATATTGAATACCGGCGGCGGCCTGGGTGTGGATTATCACAACCCGGACGGTAACACCATCCCCGATTTTGAAAGCTATTTTAAAGTGTTTAAAAAATTCCTGAACGTAAAACCCGGCCAGGAAGTGCATTTTGAACTGGGCCGCGCTTTAGTTGCTCAGTCAGCATCGCTGATCTCCCGTGTGCTTTATGTTAAAATAGGACAGAAGAAGAACTTCCTCATCCTTGATGCGGGCATGACCGAACTGATCCGCCCGATGCTTTACCAGGCGTATCATGTTATCGAAAACTTGAGTCAGGAATCAGGAATCAAGAATCAAGACAAATCCGAAATTGAACATCCGAAATCCGAAATGAAATATGATGTTGTCGGCCCCATTTGCGAGAGCACGGATTGTTTCCGCAAGGATGTTGATCTGTCGGAATCATTCCGTGGCGACCTGATAGCTGTACGCACCGCAGGCGCTTATGGCGAGGTGATGGCATCACACTATAACCTGCGCGATATGGTGCAATCGGTGTATTCCTCTTAAAATTTGTAAGCTAAACCTAATTGCGATGAACCGGCGGTGTAACCGTATACGGATCCAATGGCAAAGGTGGTGTGAAAGTTGAAATGCTTGTAACCTACAAAACTGGTAAAGCCAGAGGTAGATGAGTTATTGGTATTGAATGAGCTGCCTGTTGGCCTCAGGTCGCGGTTGATTTTGCCGGGCGTGTGGTTGGCAAAAAGCTTAAAACCGAAATTGGTGGTCTCGTTCGCCTTTACAATAAACTCGCTGAAAATACCATAGGTAAACAGTTGTGGCTGCGCCGCGCTTTGTACGTTGGGTTGCCCCACCTGCGCTTTGCGGAAAGCAAGGAAATCTCCGCCCTCGTGGGTGTACGATAGGTCTACCCCAATGAGTCTGAAATCCGTTTTTTTGGTGCTCAGGTAAAATGAAGTGGAGCCGTTAAAACCATATCCCGAAAAACTTTTATTAATGAACAGGTTATTCGTGGCAGTCCCCGTTGTGGTTGTTTGGGTTTGTGTATACACCCCGGTATAACCCATAACCCCATAACTAAAGTTAAAATGTGGTATGGTGCGCGACTGATAGATGTTAAGCACGCCGCTATTTGAACTCCCCTGCCCGCCAGCGCCGCTCTGCGCCAAATAAGCGCCCGAGGCATATACACGCGTTTTAACCGAATCTTTTGAGTGCGGCTTTATCATAAACTGCACATCGTTTTGGTACAAACCCGGCGCGTAATAACGGGTTGTGCAGGACGACAACACGCATAAAGTAATAGCAAGTAATAAAAGGTGGTTTAGATTTTTCACAGGGGATGTGTTTTGATGCACAAGTTAAATCAATCCTTTTATATAATCGTCATTAAAGTCAACAGCAAAATGCAGGATGTTATCCCTGTCGGCAAAGTCTTCAATCGGGTGGGTTGTTGTTAAAATAACCGCTTTCATGCCCGCGTTGTGGGCGGCTTCGGCGCCTTTGGGTACATCTTCAAACACAATGCAGTCTTCGGGCTTTACGCCAAGTAAAGCAGCCGGTTTGGTGAACGATTCCGGGTCGGGTTTGCTGTGGGTAACATCGTGAGCGCTTACGATGGCCTTAAAATAGTGCCGGATGTTAAGGTTATCCAGCACAAAATCGATATTGGAAGGGATAGCCGCCGAGCCAATAGCCATTGGGATGCCGGCTTGGTAAGCGCGCTCCAAAAATTCTGTAAGGCCGGGTAAAAGGGCGAGTTCATCTTTGTATTCGCGGCGGTACTGCTCTTCTTTATCCTCGGATAGTTTATCCATTTCGGCATCGGTAAACCTATCGCTACCAAACAGCCGTATCAGTACTTCGGCATTTTTGCCGTACATGTTGTTTTTTATCTCGGTATCGGTAAAGTTGCCACCAAGTTCCTGGTTTGCTATGCGCGTCCAGGCTTTGGCATGGTAGGGCATATCGTTTACCATAGTGCCGTTCAGGTCGAATATAAATGCTTTCATCTGGCGTAAAAATAATTAATACCTGTACAATCCACAGTAAAAGTTTAAGCGTACATCACTTATATAACTCATTACTCATATTGGGAATATATCGCTTTCCAAAAAATACAACAACGTTGCTTTAATTTTCGTACAACAAAATCTATTATAGTTGAAAACAACAAATACCCGCGCAAATATAATAATGAACTATACCGAGCACCAACGCCTTACTGCTGTAGACAGGTTTAAGAATCTAGATGCCGGTATTACAAAAGATATGAACGAACTGGTGGACCTGGTGGCCGAAATTTGCCAGGCACCGGTTGCGCTGGTAACACTGCTTGATGCCGACACGCAGTGGTTTAAAGCTGCTAAGGGCACCGATGTGGTGTGTACCCCGCGGGGCGTATCGTTTTGCAATAACACCATAAAGCAAAACGACCTGGTGGTTATCCCCGATATTTTAGCCGACGAGAACCATAATACAAATCCGCTGGCAACCGGCGACCCGCATGTACGTTTCTACGCCGGTGCACCGCTGATAACCGAGGATGGCTTTGCTATAGGGAGCCTTTGTGTAATAGATATGAAGCCGCGCGATCTGAATGAGCCTCAGCGAAAAGCCATGCTTACGCTGGCTAAGCAGATTGTGAATTTAATGGAGTTTAACTGGAGCGTACGCGTTTTAGAAGAACAACACAAAAAAGAGCAGGTAAATACAAAAGCGCGTAAAGAATCGGAATTGAAGCTAAAGGCGATATTTGATAGCTCGACAGACACCCATATCCTGGTGGGCCGCAATTACGAGGTGATGGCATTTAATAAATCTGCCGCTATATTTACACGCAGCCACTACCAGCATAAACTTACCAACGGCGATTCGATATTAAAATATACCGAGCCAGCCATCCTTAGCCAGTTTAAAAAATATTTTAACATAGCCCTTGCCGGCCGGTCTATAAAGCGCGAGTGGATGCTGATGCCGGGTACGACGCATGAATGCTGGAAGGTGACCACCTTTGTGCCCGTGCGCGACCATGACGGAGAGGTGATAGGCGTATCGCTTAACTCAACGGATATTACACACCGCAAACGCCAGGAGGCTTATATCAACGTACAAAACGAAGCCTTACAGCGTATTGCCATTATGCAATCGCACGAATTGCGCCGCCCGGTGGCATCGCTTTTGGGCATTATGGACCTGATGAAGATGGAGAACATCTACTTTAATTATTTTGAGATGATGGAGCTTACGGTTAACGAGCTTGACGAGAAGATCCGCGGCATTGTAAAAGATTCGGAAGATACCCTGCACGGCCGCCATTTATCCGTTGTGGCATAATAAAGGCGTTCCAAACTGTTCCGGTTTAGCCGTTCCAGTAATTTTTCTACGATTTTTATTTTTGTAATATCGTATTGGTAGTAAGCCTTATACGCCTTTTGTCTCGAGTATGGGGATGTTCCAAAGTGTTTCGCTTATTTTAACTAATGCGCTGATAGTCAATACTAATGATGTTTCAGTGTGTTCCGCTTGCAAAATGGAACACTTAAGCGCAAAATAGGCGTCGATCCGAGCGGCTTAACAGCGGGCTTATATTGTTACAAATTCATGTAAAAACAAAGTTGTGCCTTAATCCCGATTATTATCTCTACATTTGTACTTTAATAAATAACACAATGCAAAAAGAAGGAACAGTAAAATTTTTCAATGAGACAAAAGGTTTTGGCTTTATTACACCTAACGGTGGTGGCGCAGACGTATTTGTTCATTCAACAGGTCTAATCGACGAAATCCGTGAAAACGATAAAGTTGAGTTCGAAGTAGAGAACGGCAGAAAAGGCTTGAACGCAGTAAATGTAAAAGTTGTTTAATTATATATTAATCATCAAGCGTACAAAAAACGCCCCGAATTTCGGGGCGTTTTTTTTGTGAAATGATTTTTACTTATTGGGATTGCGGCGCTGGTTTAAACAGTTTTTTTGCTTTTTAGGCGCAGGAACACCCGTTCTACAAAAACGAAGCTTAGGAAAGCCAATCCCGTTGTAATTAAACCGGCTAAAAAGATGTTTACAACAAACGGTAACCTTGCGCCCGCCAAATTAAATACCACGTGCTCAACCGGGAAGGCATAGATATAAAGGCCAAACGAAAGATCGTATTTAAAGTTGAGCTGGAAACCCGAAAAGCCCCTGATACACAATACGGCAAATACAATAGGCGCTATTATTAAAAAACCGCCAAACCGCAGCACGGCGATAGCTATCAGGGCGATGAATAGCTGGCCTTTAATGTCGATAATGATATCGTCTTTAAAAATATAAAGGCAGGTGCCACACAGGTAACAAGTGTATAAAGCCCGCGCATTTGATAATATAAAAAAGGTTGGCCCTACCTGGTTATAGGTGTATATGTTAACGACATAAACGGTGTAAGCAAATATAAAGAAGAGCAGAAACGTTTGCCTGTTTGTTTTAATCAAGCCAAAAAAGCCTAAAACGATAGTGAAAATATAGCAGGTAATTTCGGGAAAGAGGCTCCATAAACTACCATTGATAGATTGCTTGTAGGCCGAGTAATTTAAAATGTTACCTATAGAATATTGTTTTATATTGAGGTAGATGTTGCTGTAGATATAAGATAGCGAACTATTGGTGCCAAAAAATGGAAATCCGGTTAACGATCTGTTGTTGACATAAAACAGCAGCGGAGCAATTACAAAGGCAGTAACAATTAAACTTACCCAGTAGCCGGGGAAGATCCTTAAAAACCTGTTCCGTAAAAACAGCAAGATATTGGGCGCCCTGTCAAAACTGGCGGTTATAAGGTAGCCGCTTAAGCAAAAGAACCCCATAACACCAACATCGCCCATGTTTACCTGGCCTTTTGAAAGCACCGCTAAAGGCTCGGAGTTATGATCGGTAAAGTAAAATGCATGCGATACAAGAACTAAAACAGCAAGGATAAGACGGAGGAGGTCGAACGCGTTTTTATTGTGGGGCATACTATTGAAAAGAATGCCTAAAGTAATAATTTAAGATAACATAGTTTATCGAAATGGGCAATTGCAGCCGTAAAAACTCAATCTGCAACACTGTAACCTTAACGTACAGAGTGTCATTCATTCCCGCTTATCCAAAACAGCACGGCACCGATGGCCAAGCCGGCTATTAGTACAGCTATCAGCATATCTAATACACGCCTCAATATTTTTTTAGGCTGCGACTCCCGGCGATCAATAATAGGTAAAAAGGCATATTTGATAGTGAATAATAAAATGATAAGAATGATGCTTACCAGGTAAAACACCTTGCGGAAGTGTATGGATTGAAGTACGGTTTGCATATTTACAATTTTTTGTTTTGCAGTCAGCGGTGTGCAAAAAGCAAGCCTTTATATATTACTATTGAAAAATAATTGGTTTATGACGCTATTGTGTTGCAATGCGGCGCAGGGAGGGGCATATTTGTTTTAAAAGTTAGCGATATTTTTTTTAAATAATTTAAACACAACGGCATGGGCTTTGTTACCTATAAACAAATCATCTACTAAAAACCAAAAAGGATATGAAAGATCAAGCAAAAATTATAGCAGCGCTTTTAGTGGGTGCTGCAGCAGGCGCCGCACTGGGCTTATTATTAGCGCCCGAAAAAGGTGAAGAACTAAGAGGCGATATTGCCGATTATGTGAACGACCTTGTAGAAACGGCAAAAAACAAAGCGCAAACTACTGCCGATAACCTGAAAGAATATGGCAGCAATGCCGTTGGTTCGGTAAAATCAAAATATAACGACCTGGTTGGCGATGCCGGCAAAGTGGTTGACAGTGCTCGCGGTACTGCCGAAGATGCTGTTGGCTCAGCCAAAGCATATGCCCAAAATGGCGCGGGCGAAGCGAAAGCAAAAGTAAAATCTGCTGCCGACGACTGGAATAACTCTATCCAGGGCGCGTAATTTGTTGGTGATAACACCAACAAAAGGCAAAATTATATTCGTTGGTGACAACACCATAGCCGTTAACTTAAGGGAATTTGGAAAGTTATTTTCAGAATGTCATTCAGACGGGGCTTCGCCTTTGGGCAAAACCACTTAGATTTTCCCATATTTGTATAGTTTTATTTT
>NZ_JACWMY010000013.1 GCF_014773265.1 Mucilaginibacter pankratovii
TGTATTAGGCCTGCCGCTAGCGTTCATCCTGAGCCAGGATCAAACTCTCCATTGTATAATGTGTTGTTTATATCCAAGCCCTATTAAACTCAATCAATAGAAACTTGTAAAAAAAAAATATTCTCTTACATTATCTACCAAGTTTTGTATCATAACTATCTTTCGATTGTTACACTACATGATTTTCTATTTCTTAAAAGAACTTTGCGCCTCTCCATCCCGGTTTGGCTATATAAATTTTCGAAGCTTTAACACTTCTTAACTTCTATTTCATTTCATCTGAAAGTCGCTTTCAAATGCCCTTCGTTTCGGGAGTGCAAATGTACGTTTGTTTTTTAATTTAACGAATTAAAAAACAAAATAAATACAACTGACTAATTAACAGCTAAATAAAATTGAAATCAGAACCACATCATATTAGGCTAAGGTGGCGTATTCCTTTAAAAGCAATATTTAAACTACAAACACATAATAAATAACTTATAAATCCATTATTATCTGCAACGAATACACACCATTAACTATACTTAAACGATCCTTTGCCCGCCGGGCAATAACTTCGTATTAGTACTTCACCACTATATACCCCGTCTTCCTCAACGTTTCCGTCCCCTTCTTGTATTCTATAGAATAGAAATAAGTACCCGGCTGCTGCAGGGTGCCTTTGCCGCTCGTTTAAGCTACTACGTCCACGGAATTGTTTTTCATGCCCTGAAACAATAACTGATTCAAATGCTTGTATAATTAACCGTCTGCCGGCATCGACTACTGACGAATAATAATCGTAGTCATTTTTTATGCCATGCCTCATCATTTTAAACTACTAAAGCCTACCCTACTTTTATACCATAACACGAGTTAAAATGAAATTAACCGAAGATGCCAAAAACTACATCTTATGTATCAACGGTGGCTCTTCGAGCTTAAAGTTTGGCATTTACGAAGTCCATTCTTATGCTTTGGTTATTAGGGGACAAGTGGGCTCAATTGGGAAAGCCAATTCGTGTTTAGAAATAAAAGGGATTTCCGGGCAAATCATCTTACGTAAACCCGCTGGAAAAAAAAACATTGCCGCCGCTGCGGATGATTTGATAGAATGGCTAAAAGAGAATGAAATTAATTATCCTATTACCGCAATTGGTCATCGCCTGGTACAGGGCGGGCCGCTGCACCGGCAGCCCGAATTGATAACATTGCAATTATTAAACAACCTGCAGCAGTATGTTTATTTGGCACCTAACCATTTGCCGGATGAAATAAGCACTATCGAAAAATTCATATCAGCTTATCCGCATGTCAGACAGATTGCCTGTTTCGACACTGCATTTCACGCCCACATGCCGGCGCATGCTAAAAATTATCCTTTGCCAGCCCAATACCTCCAAAAAGGCTTGTTTAAATATGGCTTTCATGGGCTTTCTTACTCCTATATAATGCAGAAACTAAAAGAGCAGGATGCAGACGCGGCGCAACAAAAAATCATTATCGCCCACTTGGGTAATGGCGCCAGTATGGCTGCGGTAGACCACGGTATAAGTATAGATACCACAATGGGCATTAGCCCTATCGGCGGCCTTGTAATGGGCACCCGCTGCGGCGATCTGGATCCTGGTGTTTTGTTGTTCCTGATGAACCAATACCAAATGGCACCGGCCAAACTGGATGAATTGTTTAGCAAGGAGTCGGGCTTAAAGGCAATAGCCGGTGTAAGCGATATGCAGGAACTGATGAAAAAAGCCCCACATCATCCCGAAGCCGAAGCAGCATTAAAAACATTCTGTTATAGCGCCAAAAAATTTATTGGAGCACTTGCTGCAGCTTTAGAGGGCTTAGATACGTTGATATTCACGGGTGGCATCGGAGAAAACGCTGCCTCTATTCGTGATCGTATTTGCCAGGGCCTTGATTTCATAGGCATTGAACTGGACCCAAAAAAGAACACAGGCAATAAAAACATCATATCAAAATCAACAAGCCGCGTAACCGTCCGTGTCATAAAAACCGACGAGGAATTAATGATAGCCCAACTGGTAAATGCTACTATATCTCAAAACAAACACTAATAACTATGGAAACATCAACACTCAATACACCACCTGCAACGCTGTCTTCAGATCTACTTCAAAAAATAGATGCTTATTGGCGTGCGGCCAATTACCTGTCTGTTGGGCAACTTTATTTACGAAGTAATCCGCTGCTGAAAGAGCCCTTAAAACTCCAACATATAAAAAGCATGCTGCTTGGGCATTGGGGAACTACCCCCGGGCAAAATTTTATCTATACACACCTGAACCGCGTTATCAAACAGTATGATTTGAACGTGATCTACGTTTCCGGTCCCGGCCATGGCGGCCCGGCAGTAGTGGCAGGCACTTACCTGGAAGGTACATACAGCGAGGTTTACCCGGACATTAGCCAGGATGAAGACGGCCTTGGTAAACTATTCACCCAGTTCTCTTATCCCGGCGGAATTCCCAGCCACGCCTCTCCGCAAACGCCCGGTTCTATACACGAGGGTGGCGAACTGGGTTATTCTTTAAGCCACTCATTCGGTGCGGTATTGGATAATCCGGATTTGATAGTGGCTTGCGTAGTGGGTGACGGCGAGGCAGAAACAGGCCCCTTAGCTACCGCCTGGCACTCGAACAAATTTTTAAATCCCATTACCGATGGGACAGTGCTTCCTATCCTGCATCTGAATGGTTATAAGATCTCTAACCCAACCATCCTGGCAAGGATTACCCACCAAGAATTAGAACAATTATTCCGTGGTTATGGCTGGAACCCATTATTTGTAGAAGGCGACGAACCTATGGCAATGCACGAAGCAATGGCAGCAGCTCTGGACGATGCAATTGAACAGATCAGGAAAATCAAAACAGGAGATGCTCACTCCCGTCCACGCTGGCCGATGATCGTACTGAGATCGCCTAAAGGCTGGACAGGGCCAAAAGAAGTAAACGGGCATAAAATTGAGGGTAATTTCAGGTCGCACCAGGTACCGTTAGCGGTTTCTGCAAGTACACCTCCGGAGCACCTGCAGATGCTTGAAAATTGGTTAAGAAGCTATCATCCCGAGGAACTTTTTGACGAGAACGGGAAATTGAGTGCCGGGTTGGCCGAACTGGCACCTAAAGGCGAACGCAGGATGGGCGCCAACCCACATACCAATGGCGGGCAACTGCTTACCGATTTGCGCATGCCCGATTTTCGGCAATACGGAGTACCTGTGCCCTTCCGCGGTGCCGGCGGCGAAGGCGATACCTTCGTGTGCGGGCGCTTCCTGCGGGATATTATACGGCAAAATCAGCATCAGCGAAATTTCAGGATATTTGGGCCCGACGAAACCGTATCCAATCGCCTTGATGCTGTGCTGGAAGCAACTAACCGACAATGGAACGCAACTGTGGAGCCTGCTGATGAGTTTCTGGCTGGTGACGGACGGGTTATGGAGATGCTAAGCGAGCATCAGTGTGAAGGCTGGCTGGAAGGTTATTTACTAACAGGCAGGCATGGCCTCTTTAATTGTTATGAAGCTTTTATCCATATTATCGATTCGATGTTTAACCAGCACGCAAAATGGTTAAAAGCATGCCGGGAAATTCCCTGGAGACGCGATATCGCATCCCTCAATATCCTGTTAACCTCCACCGTATGGCGGCAAGATCATAACGGCTTTACCCACCAGGATCCGGGGTTCATCGATCATGTGGTTAATAAAAAAGCGGAAATTGTTCGCGTTTACCTTCCGCCTGATGCCAATTGCCTGCTTTCGGTAACTGATCACTGCCTGCGCAGCAGGCATTATGTTAATGTAATAGTCGCCGGGAAACATCCGGCACCGCAGTGGCTGAATATGGATGAAGCAGTGGCACATTGCACACGGGGCATCGGGGTATGGGACTGGGCCAGCAATGACCGGAATAGCGAGCCGGATGTTGTAATGGCCTGCAGCGGCGACGTACCTACGCTGGAAACACTGGCCGCTGTAACCATCCTGCGCGAACATTTACCTGAGCTTAAAATACGGGTGGTAAACGTAGTAGACCTTTTTAAACTTGAAAAGAACACCGAGCACACCCACGGTTTAAACGACCACGATTTTGACACGCTTTTTACCACAAATAAGCCAGTGATCTTCGCCTTTCACGGCTACCCATGGTTAGTGCACCGCTTAACCTATAACCGGGTAAATAATAGCAATATACATGTACGTGGTTACAAGGAAGAGGGTACAATAACCACCTCTTTTGATATGACGGTACTTAACGAAATGGATCGTTTTCACCTGGTAATGGACGTAATAGACCGCCTGCCCCAAACCGGAAGTAAAGGCGTTTACCTTAAGCAGCAACTGATGGACAAACTGACAGAACACAAACAATATATATGTACTAACGGGAAAGATATGCCCGAAATACTCAACTGGAAATGGTCGGAAGAAACAAAAACTAACTAATCTCCCGTGAACAGAGATGACGTATTCGGCTATACGCCGGATAAAAAATATGGGATCAGTGTCGTTTACTTTTCGATGGAATTCGCGATTGACCAGGCGCTGGAAACTTAAACTTAGAAGAAGTAAAAAAAAGTTGTTTTACCGCCCATACGCCGGAACCATCGAACCGATTATTATTCCTTTGAATAAATAACACGCATTTTAAAAGTGAATAAATATCGAAATGCAGTCTATAAAAGTCAGGATGTTTAGTATTTAAACATCCTGTAATTAATTACAAGATGTTTTCGTTGAGAATTTTTCGAAAAAAAGTCTCAATGAATGTCGCGCTAAGGTTTTGCGCATTCGCACGTGTTTTGAGCATTTCCGGAAACGAAAAAACCCTGTAAACATGTGATTTACAGGGTTTTTATGTGTTTTGATATTCTTATCTGCGGGGACCAAGGTACCCCATTTGAACATTTAGAGGGTATTTTAAATGTAATTCGAGAAGTCTACAAAGACAGAAAGAAAAAGTCAGATGAATAAGTAGGCAATGGTAGCTCCAGTGAATTATCGGTATGATGTCCGATATACCAGACCAACCCATCGAACTTAAAACATTTCACTGAGTTTGCTGATGAACCAATTTAACGATAAGTCTATTGCTTTCTGCGGAGAGTGGGTTTAATTCATGAAGATGCGGATGAACTATTGCAGGATGTATTTATTAAAATTTGGAGAATAGCCATCAATCAAAAGCAAGGTGGCACCGTAAAAAACAAGTATCAATGACTAAATAAGCAATGACAGCAAGCATGATACGCTAAACCATTTTTCTACAGAAAGATTGTTTACCATTGATTAAAATCTAAAAAAATGAAAAAGAAATGTTTTTTTGTAGTCATTGCCTTTCTAATTGCGGGCGATGTAATGGCGCAGGAACTAAAAAGTTCAGCTGTGCCTTCTGTTGTTAGAGCAGCATTGGTGAATAAGTACCCACAAGCTGCCAAAATAAGCTGGGAAAAAGAAAAAGGCAATTATGAGGCCAACTGGGGCGGAAAATCCGGTGAAGCCAATTCTGTTGTATTTACACCCGCTGGGGCATTTGTGGAAATATTAGAAGCAATCTCTATAAGTGAATTGCCTAAAACAATTGCACCTTATGTAGCCGCACATTATAAGGGGGCAAAAATTAAGGAGGCAGGAAAAGTAACCGATGCCGCTGGAAAAACCATGTACGAGGCAGAGATAAAGGGTGGTGACCTGATCTTTGATAAAAATGGCAACTTCCTGAAAAAAGACTGATATTAGCTTGCGCACCTATAGGATCATCCAAATGTTTTTTTGGATAAGGCCTAAAGATACGCGGATCTTTTAGAGTGCTTTTTGTTAAAATCTGGATGAATACCTATTGGTTAACTCTTGATTTTGTAACTAATTCAAAATCAAGAGTTAATGAGCCCTCTATTATTTAGAATATTTGTTTAATTAGGTTTCAGTTAATATTATATATTTGCTTTTATGAAGCTATGGATCAGCAGGATATTCTTAATGACAGGACTTGTCCTGTTGCTGTTCCATAATATCGTCGCCCATCACCATGATGATGACCACGATGACCATATTACGCATCATGATAACGATGTGCTGGAACACGCAAAGGTAGACCATGTCTTTTCCCCGCAGGTTTATCATTTTGATGGTCTGCAAGCAATTGTTCCTGACTTAGTTTACTCACCCGCATATCGTATTGTACTATTCCCGGTTACCTTACCTATTCAGCCAGTCATCATACCCGATGAACCCTATCCGCCGGGATGGGTCACCGACCAAACCATTCTTCGCGGCCCCCCTATAAACTGTTAACGCTGCTGTATTCACAGCTTCTGGCCATGCTTTGGCCCTTTTCTGAACGTTAACTTTTAATCTTCTTTCTTCATGTTAAATAAAATCGTTGAGTTTTCCGTAAGGAATAAGCTCATTATCGGCCTGTTTATATTTGGTCTGATCGGCTTCGGCCTGTACGAAGTGAACCGCCTGCCCATTGATGCCGTACCTGATATTACCGACAACCAGGTACAGATCATTACCCGTACCCCTTCATTAGGTGCGCCGGATGTGGAACGCCTCATTTCCTTTCCTATCGAACAAAGCTGCCGCAACATACCTGATGTTAAAGAGATCCGCAGTTTTTCCCGCTTTGGCCTCTCTGTAGTGACCATTGTATTCGAAGATAAGGCCGAGATCTATTGGGCCAGGCAACAGGTTGCCGAACGGTTAAATGATATTACTTCTACGATACCCATTGAGTTTGGAAAGCCCGAAATGGCACCGGTAACGACCGGTTTAGGCGAAATTTACCAATACTCGGTCAGGGCAAAAGCCGGGTATGAACAGAAATACGATGCGATGGCTTTGCGCACCATACAGGACTGGATCGTGCGTAAACAGTTGCTGGGCCTGCCCGGCGTGGCTGATGTTAGCAGCTTCGGTGGTTTCCTGAAACAGTATGAAATATCGGTAAACCCCGACCGGCTGAAAGCCAATAATGTTTCTATTACCGATGTGTTCACCGCCCTGCAAAAGAACAATAATAATACCGGCGGCGCATATATTGAGCACGGGCCAACCGTGTTGTTTATCCGCAGCGAGGGCCTGGTGGGCTCTTTGGAGGACATTGGCAGTATCGTGGTAAAGAACCTGCCCAACGGCACGCCTATATTGATCCGCGATATTGGAGAAGTTGGTTTAGACCATGCTACCCGCTACGGCGCGATGACCTGGAACGGGAAACAGGAAGTATCCGGCGCGGTAGTGATGATGTTGAAAGGTGCCAACAGCAACGAGGTGATCAAAAATATTAAGGATAAAGTTATTCAAATTCAGAAAACTTTACCGGAAGGTGTGGTGATCGACGCATTTCTGGACCGTACCAAGATGGTGAACAATGCCATCAGTACGGTAGAGCATAACCTGATCGAAGGGATAGTTATTGTATTGATTGTGCTGATCGTTTTCCTGGGAAATTTCAGGGCGGGTTTACTGGTCGCCTCTGTAATTCCATTGGCGATGCTGATCGCTGTAATTTTAATGAACCTGTTCGGCGTATCCGGTAATTTAATGAGCCTGGGTGCGCTGGATTTCGGCCTGATCGTTGATGGCGCGGTGATCATCGTGGAAGCGATCATGCATCATATTTACCTGACAGATAAAACAAAGATCAGCCGAGAAGAAATGGATACCGAAGTGGTCACCGTATCTACCCGGATGCAGAATGTGGCCGTATTCGGCGGCCTGATCATCCTGATCGTTTATATTCCCATATTTACGCTGCAAGGTATTGAGGGCAAAATGTTTAAGCCAATGGCGCAGACCGTATCGTTCGCGCTGATCGGGGCCTTTATACTTTCCCTGACATATATACCGATGATGAGTAGCCTATTTTTGAGCCGTAACGGAAAACATGAAAAGAACTGGTCGGACAGGATGATGGATTTTTTCCTGAAACATTACCAAAACGCGCTGCAACGAGTGATCAAACATCCAAAAATGGTCGTCGCTATTGCCTCGATTTCCTTTATCGTGGCCGTGTTCATACTCACCCGTTTGGGCGGTGAGTTTATCCCCAAACTGGAGGAGGGCGATTTTGCCGTAGAAACCAGGGTGCTAACGGGGAGTAGCCTGCAAACTTCAGTCAACGCGATCAAACAAGGATCCAAAATCCTGCTGACCAAATTCCCGGAAGTGGAACAGGTGGTCGGCAAAACAGGCAGCTCGGAGATACCTACCGACCCGATGCCCATTGATGCCAGTGATATGATGGTGATCCTGAAAGATAAAAGCAAATGGACCTCGGCCAGTTCCTTTGATGAGCTGACTACCAAAATGTCTAAAGAACTGGAAGCTGTGCCGGGCGTCAGCTTTGGTTTCCAGTACCCGGTACAAATGCGTTTTAACGAGTTGATGACCGGTGCGAGGCAGGATGTGGTCTGTAAGATCTTCGGGGAAAACCTGGATACCCTGGCTATTTTTGCCAAGAAGCTGGGCGCGATTGCGGGAAGTATTAAAGGGGCACGGGATATTTACATAGAATCCATCACCGGTATGCCGCAGATCGTGATCCGTTATAAACGCGCGGCCATAGCAGAATACGGCCTGAACGTGGAAGATATCAATAGGGTTGTCAACACGGCTTTTGCCGGGCAAAGTAGCGGCACGGTCTATGAAGGTGAAAAACGTTTTGAGTTAGTTGTCCGGCTGGCCGGTGCGCAGCGCAAGCAATTGAGCGACGTGCAAAATCTGCTGATACCTACACCAACCGGGAACCAGGTACCCTTACAACAGGTAGCCGATGTCAAAATTGAAGAAGGGCCAAACCAGATACAGCGGGAGGATGCCCAGCGGCGCATTATCATCGGATTCAACGTCCTGGGCCGTGATGTGCAAAGCATGGTCGAGGAATTACAGCAAAAGGTGAATACCGAGATCAAATTGCCGCCGGGTTATTACGCTACCTATGGCGGCGCTTTTGAGAACCTGAATGCCGCCAAAAAACGCCTGACGATCGCTGTTCCGGTTTCCCTGCTACTCATCTTATTGATGCTGTACCTGGCTTTTGGTTCGGCTAAACAGGGCTTGCTTATCTTTTCCGCAGTCCCTTTATCCGCTATCGGCGGTATCCTGGCGCTGGTGGTCCGGGGAATGCCGTTCAGCATCAGCGCGGGTGTCGGTTTTATTGCCCTGTTCGGTGTGGCGGTATTAAATGGTTTGGTACTGATCTCTGAATTTAACCGCTTACGCAAAGAAGGATGGGACGACCTGCGGGCCATTGTTATCGAGGGTACCAAGCTTAGGCTAAGGCCGGTATTGATGACCGCTTCGGTAGCTTCATTAGGCTTCCTGCCGATGGCTTTGAGCAATGGTTCAGGCGCGGAAGTGCAACGGCCATTGGCAACGGTGGTGATCGGCGGTTTGATTACCGCTACATTTTTGACGCTGTTTGTCCTGCCGATCTTATATATTTTATTTGAGAAAGGAAAAACGATGAAAGTACCGGTTAAACCTGCGGTGATCTTACTGCTTACTTCATTGGGCTTGTTCGCAGGCCATGCCAAAGCGCAAACCCCAATTTCGCTGAAAGCGGCTATCGATACCGCCATTAAAAATAACCTGGCCCTGAAAAGCGAAAAGCTCAACGCGGATTACCTGAAACGGAATACGGGCACAGGCGTTACCATCCCGAAAACCAGTATTACGGGTGAATACGGCCAGATCAACAGCGCTTACAACGATAACCGTTTATCAGTCGTACAGTCGGTTAATTTCCCGACTGTCTATACCCGGCAAAAGGAATTACTGAATGCGGAATACCAGGCGGGGGAATTGAATGTCAACCTGCGGCGACGTGATATGGAGCGTTCGGTAACCGAAAGTTTTTACCATATCCTTTACCTGAAACAGAAACTGCAATTGCTGTTAAGTGCTGACAGTACTTACGCCCTTTTTGTAAAAAACGCGAACCTGCGTTTTGACAAAGGCGAAAGTAATATCCTGGAAAAAACCACCGCGGAAACGCAAAGGGCGCAAATAGCGAGGCAATCCGAAATGTTGAACAGCGACCTGTTTATAGCGTATGACCGCTTCCGGGTATTACTCAATACTACGGTTGATTATCGGCCGGAAGTCGGTGCTTTTCAATTGCCGGTGCCAATGATAACAGATACAGCTTTCAGCAATCATCCGCAGGCATTGTACCTCAGCCAGCAACAGCAGGTATCTAAAGCGCAAACACTGGCCGAACAGGCTAAGTTGTTACCCGATCTGAGTCTGGGTTATTTTAACCAGAGTTTTAATGGTACCCAAACCGTGAATGGCGTTAACCACAACTATGATGGTGGCAACCGTTTTTCATCGGTGCAATTGGGCGTTGCCATACCCTTATTTGGCGGCGCACAAAAGAACCGGGTGAGCGCATTCCGAATCAAGGAACAGCAGGCGCAGGTGGATTACCAATCAGGTTTACAAGCCCTGCAAAGCCGGTATAAACAGGCAACAGCAGAGGTCGGCAAGTACCTGCAACTGGTCGCTTATTACGAAAAGACAGGACTGCCGAATGCCAGCCTTATCCTGAAGACCGCCAATCTGCAATTTACGGCAGGGCAGGTCAACTACCTGGAATATGTATTATTAATTAACCAGGCGACCGCTATCCGCAGTGAATACACCGATGCGGTCAACAATTTAAACCAGGCCATTATTCAAATCAACTCGCTTCAAAATAAATAAGATGAAATCAATAACGATAAAAACATATCTGCAAATGTCCGCGATCACGCTGGCAACATTGTCCCTGTTTTCCTGCGGCGGCGGCAAGGCGAATAAACCGGAAATAAAAACGGCGGACAAACCCGCCGCCGTAAACAGTATGGCCGTTACCTTAACCGATGCCCAGGTCAAAACTGCCGGTATTGATACCGGCCACGCGGTTACCCGTGCGGTAGCGACTACCTTAAAAGTGACGGGTGCCATTGATGTACCACCGCAAAACATGGTGAGCATCAGTTTCCCGATGGGCGGTTATTTAAAATCCAGTCAATTGCTACCGGGAATGCACGTTAGCCGCGGTGAAACGATTGCCTTGATGGAAGACCAACAATTTATCCAATTACAGCAGGATTATTTAACAGCCAAAGCCAAACTGAATTATGCGCAAAAAGATTTTGAGCGCCAGCGCGACCTTAATCAAAGTAAAGCCAATAGCGATAAAGTATATCAACAGGCGCAGGCTGATTATGAAAGCCAAAAGATCCTAGTCAGTTCTCTTGCAGAAAAATTACGCCTGATCGGTATGAACCCCGCTAAAATGACCGATGGCAACATTACCCGTAGCGCAGCGGTGCGTTCACCGATTGACGGCTATGTAAGTAAGGTAAATGTTAATATTGGAAAGTATGTCAACCCGAGCGATGTGCTGTTTGAGATCGTTGATCCAAGGGATATTCATTTGGCGCTGGATGTATTTGAAAAAGATGTGACCTTATTGCACCAAGGGCAAAAGGTAATCGCCTATACGAACAGCAACCCGGATAAAAAATATATCTGTAAAATTGTGTTGATCGGTAAAGACCTGACCGACCAGCGCAAGACCGAAGTACATTGCCATTTTGAACAGTATGATAAAACCTTGTTACCGGGCACCTTTATGAACGCTGAGATCGAAGTAACGGCCAACAATGCGCTGACACTGCCTGAAGATGCGATTGTCAACTATGAAAACAAAAGCTATGCTTTTAAGGTAACAGGTAAGAATGCTTATGAAATGATAATGGTCAAACCCGGAGTAACGAAAGACGGCTACATGGAACTGGCTGCAAGCGGCACGGAATTGCGCAATATCACTTTCGTAACCAAAGGTGCCTACAGTTTATTGATGAAAATGAAAAATACCGGCGAAGATGAATAATAGCAAAACGGGGAACTGGCTGTCGGCATTTGCTGATACGTTCGTCGCCTTAAGGAACAAGGTTTTCGCAGGCTTGTATTTCGCACAATCTGTTAGTTTGTTGGGTGACGCCGTGACCTGGGTAGGTTTGGCCTTATTATCTTACCAGTTCGGAAAGGAAAAATCGGCGATCATTTTGGCGAGTGCCTTAACCTTGCGGGTAACTGCCTTTATTATTTTCTCACCATTTGCCGGAGTATTGGCTGACCGGGTAAGCCGGAAAACCATTCTCGTAACCACGCACTTTATCCGCATGGGTATTGTGGCCTGCCTCCCGTTCGTCAACGCGGAATGGCAGATCTATGCTTTGGTATTTGGCTTGAATGTGTTTAACGCATTTTTTACCCCAACGTACAGGGCGGTAATCCCCCAGGTAGTTGACAAGGCACATTATCGGCAGGCGGTTGGTTTATCAACGGCAACTTTCCAGATTTTGGGTGTACTGGGCCCTGGCTTGGCGGGTATATTAGCCGTTTGGTTCGGCGCACAAGAGATCTTCTTTATTGATGCGGGTTCATTTATTGTAGCCGGCATATTGATCCTGATGCTTCCTGCTGATAAGCTGCAAAAGAAAGCGGACAAAACACAAAAAACGTTTACGGCCTGGCAGGACGTGATCAAGGGTATCCGGCTGCTATTTGGCAATCCTATCATTCGCTTTGCACTGATCATTGAGTTTGTGTCGGCTATTGCAGGTGCGCAGATACTGGTCAATTCGGTTGGTCATATCAAAAGCGGTTTACATTTAGATGATAAGCACTATGGCTGGATCATGGCAGCATTTGGTATTGGTGCAAGTATAGCGGCTTTCGTCGCGGGAAGTTTGGATAAAACCAAGACAAGGCGTATTTCTTTGATCTTAGGTGCATTGATACTGGCGATAACCATTTCCATTACCAACTTTGTCAGCTTTCCAATTATGATGGTTTTATGGGTGTTTGCAGGCTTAGGACAGAGTTTAGCGGAAATGCCTTCCGAAACTTTGATCGGTGAAAACATCCCTGAGAATGAACAGGGCAAGGTCTATGGTTCGCACTTTGCTTTTTCACATTTGTGGTGGGCGATTGCATACCCGATAGCCGGTTATACCGGTAGTCATTTTGCGGGTAAAGATTTTATGTATGGCGGGATTATTTCGTTTATCCTTTTGGGCGTTGCTTTAATTGTTATGCCTGCCAAGCGTCAATAATTACCGTTTTTTAAAACTACAAAACACGAAATTTTGCTTGGTTCCAAATGGCGTGATATGGTCTTCTATGGTACAACTTAGATTGGTAAAATCATGGTAGAACTGATCTTGTAATTGGCCTGACGAATATCGTCGAACAGGCAGGCTGCTACATCTTTCAGGGCCATTTTCAGAAAAGGCACCAATAATCAAATACTGTTTGACTGATTTGGCGGCGATACTTTTATAAGTAGCTATTTGGGCTTCATCTGTTAAAAAATGAAAGGTAGCCCGGTCATGCCATAAGTCGTAGCTTTCCTCCGGTTCAAATTCGGTAATATCAGAAACGACACACTTAACCGAGATTCCTTTATCGCCAAGCCGTAATTTTACTTTTTGGAGCGCGGCTTCAGATATATCCAATACCGTAAGGTTAGTAAATCCTGCTTGTAATAAATGATCAACTAATGTGCTGTCGCCACCACCAATATCGATGATCCTGGCATTTTTTGGTAAATTAAAGCTATTAATAAGGTCAAGCGAAGTTTGTGGTACCTTTTGTGTCCAGCTTATTTCTTCAGGACTTTTGGTTTGATAGACCTTTTCCCAATGTGCCTGAATGTTTTCTTCCATGGAACAAAAGTAGTTAAGTCTTTAAAGTCTTTTGTTTGTTACGTAGCATGATCATCGCTTTATCAGCTCTGACTTTACGGGTATCTTCTTGTTTAGCTGATCCCACCCAATCACAATAACCCTGTTTGTAAGATTTGGAAAGGCTTTCAAAAAATGTATCGGCTTCTACGTCCTGGTCTAAAAGCACCTGTAATTCCGCAGGTGTGCCTTCAATATGTTCCCCTTTTTTAAGCATGGCAATTAATTAGCAGTGTTTTATATTTCCCTTGTCCCCACATTACTCTTTAATCAAATGTAGGGCATTTAGGCTGTGACTTGTTTAGTTTTTGTCCTTAATATTGCCTTATATCGTTTAATACTTTTAACTTCCAAGATTCAAAACCTGCTTGCCAAATGAAAAAGTTCCTTTTCCTGATTTTGCCGGCATTGGCATTTTTTAGTTTATCATCATTATCTGATCTCCCTATTAATTCTATTGGAGCCGGACAGCAGCCGCAGGTAAGTGTTGACACTAAAGGAATTGTAAGGGTTGTATTCGGCTCTGCCGATCAGATTTTTTGCGCCACTTCCACCGATCATGGCGCATCTTTTGGCAAACCTCTGCTGGTTGCTAAAGTTCCGGAAATGCACCTGGGTATGTCGAGGGGCCCGCAATTCACCAGTTCTAAGAATTTCTCGGTGATCACTGCCATGGACAAAGCCGGGAATATTCACTGGTATCAACTCAATCATGCTACTGCCAAATGGAAATATATGGGTGTGGTCAATGACCTAAAAGATTCAGCACCTGAGGGACTGATGAATATCGCAGCTGACGATAAAGATAATTTCTATGCGGTTTGGTTGGATACCAGGACAGGGAAGCATAACCAGATCTATTTTTCATCATTGGCAGGTAAAGCATTCAAATGGTCAAAAAATCTCATGGCGTACCAGTCACCCGACCAGCACGTATGTGAATGTTGCAGACCAAGCATTGCCGTTGAGGGAACAAGTGTAGCGCTGATGTTTAGGAACTGGCTGAACGGTGCAAGAGACCTTTATGTAATCCGTTCATCCAATCAGGGAAAAACTTTTTCTCCGGCAGTCAAGATGGGCATGGATACCTGGAAACTGAACGGCTGCCCGATGGATGGCGGCGGCCTGCGCATCAGCCCGTCAAATACTATACAGACCGTATGGCAGCGTAAGGGGAATATTTATTATGCCACTCCGGGTAATCCTGAAACTTATATTTCCAGGGGACGGACATGCAGTATCGCTGGCAATGGCGCAAATCCGTTGATCACTTACCAGACCGGCGATACCCTTAATGTCGTTAAATTCCCTCAAAAAACTGCTACTATGATCGGTACAGGTGGTTTTTTGAAAGCGGTCCAGCTTAATGCCAATAGCAACTTCTATGTTTGGGAACAGGATCACCAGATCAGATACAGGAAACTATAGCCCGGAATAATAAAGGACTAAACCTAATAAGCAATTTATTTCAAAGAATCCATAACCCAACTATACGGTATTCTATAAATTTTAGGCAGAATCCTGTAAAATCCAAAGCTCGAACCGGGCGTAAATTTGTGCTGTTAAACAAAAGACATGGCAGCACTACAATTAGAAACATTGACTTTCCCCGTTACTGGCATGACCTGCGCCGCCTGTGCATCAAGCGTAGAATCGATGATCGGCGCACAAAAGGGTGTTGACAAGGCAGAAGTGAACTATGCCACACAATCCGTTAAAGTTGCTTTTCATCCCGAAATCATTCAGCCTGCAGGTTTGCAGCAGTCGGTTCAATCTGTCGGTTATGACCTGATCATCGATATGATAAATGGGAAAGAAAAACAAGCAGAAGCACAGCGAAGCCATTACCAGCAGCTTAAAAGAAATATTACCTGGGCCATTATTTTAACTGTTCCCGTCGTACTGATCGGGATGGTCTTTATGGACATACATTATGCCAATTACATTATGATGGCGTTAACCGCCCCGGTGATCTTTATCGCAGGCAAAAACTTTTTTATTAACGCCTGGAAACAAGCCAGGCATGGCCGGACCAATATGGATACGCTGGTGGCCATGAGTACGGGCATCGCCTTTTTATTCAGTGTCTTCAATACATTCTACCCCGAGTTCTGGCACAGCCAGGGCTTGCACCCCCACGTTTATTTTGAAGCAGCTTCGGTGGTGATCGTTTTTATTATGCTCGGGAAACTATTGGAAGAAAAGGCTAAATCCAATACCTCATCCGCCATTAAAAAACTGATTGGCCTGCAGCCCAAAACCGTAATCCTCCTCACAATGGATGGCGAAAAGGAAACGGCCATTGCGGATGTACAGATTGGTGACCGCCTGCTGGTTCGTCCCGGCGAAAAGATCCCTGTTGATGGTATTGTTGATGAAGGCAATTCTTTTGTCGATGAAAGCATGATCACCGGTGAGCCGGTGGCCGTGGAGAAAAAGCCGGGTGACCAGGTATTCACGGGAACTTTAAATCAAAAAGGAAGTTTTCGTTTTACTGCTGAAAAGGTTGGCGGCGAAACTTTACTGGCGCAAATTATCCAATTGGTGCAGGATGCACAGGGTTCTAAAGCGCCGGTACAAAAGCTGGTCGATAAGATCGCGGGTATCTTTGTACCCATCGTCATGCTGATCGCCTTATTAAGCTTGGGTGCCTGGCTGCTGTTCGGTGGTCAACATGCCTTAACACAAGGCTTACTGGCAATGGTTACGGTACTGGTAATTGCCTGCCCCTGTTCTTTAGGGCTGGCTACGCCAACGGCCATTATGGTGGGCATTGGCAAGGGAGCCGAAAATGGCATTTTGATCAAAGATGCGGAAGGGCTGGAATTGGGGCATCAGGTTAACGCGGTGGTTTTGGATAAAACCGGAACGATCACCCAGGGGAAACCTGTGGTTACTGATTTGCTTTGGGCAAAAGTCCTGCCCATTAATCAAAGCCAGTTAGAGGCTTTATTTTTAGCGGTAGAACAGCAATCAGAACACCCGCTGGCTGATGCCATAGTAGCTTACCTCAAACCCGACAATGAAGCTTCGGTAAAAGTAACTTCTTTTAATAGTTTAACGGGACGAGGTGTTGAAGCAAATTTTGAAGGACAGGTATATTTTGTGGGCAGCCATAAACTGATCGAAGAAAGAAAAATAGATATACCGGACGAGTTAAAAGCTCCCATAGAAACTTATTTAAACCAGGCAAAGACTGTGATCTATTTTGCGGATCAAACACAGGTGTTGGCGATTGCAGCTATCGCCGACCCGATCAAAACAGGATCAGCAGCAGCGGTTGACCAATTAAAGAAGCAGGGTATTGCCGTTTATATGCTGACGGGTGACAACGCACAGACAGCCGCCTCTATTGCAAAAGAGGCGGGTATTGACCATTTTCTGGCCGACACCATGCCATCGGACAAAGCCGATTTTGTTAAAAAACTACAGGCAGAAGGTAAAATCGTTGCTATGATTGGCGATGGTATCAATGACAGCCAGGCATTAGCAGAAGCAGATGTAAGTATCGCAATGGGGAAAGGCTCCGATATTGCGATGGACGTAGCCAAGATCACGCTGGTTTCTTCGGATCTACAGCAAGTGCCCAAAGCGTTAAGGCTTTCCAAACTAACCGTTCGCACAATTAAGCAAAACCTGTTCTGGGCATTTATTTATAACCTGATCGGTATCCCCATCGCTGCCGGTATATTATATCCCGTCAATGGCTTTTTACTGAACCCAATGACCGCGGGCGCAGCAATGGCTTTAAGCTCGGTATCGGTGGTCAGCAACAGCCTGAGACTAAAATTTTCAAAACTTAATCTTTAATTTTTAAAATCAACAAACATGGAAACTTTAAAATTCAAAACCAATATCAAATGCGGTGGCTGTATTGCAACCGTAACCCCAGCTTTAGATAACCTGGAAGGCATAGAAAAATGGGAAGTGGATGCCACGAACCCAGATAAGATCCTTACCGTGCAATCCGGCAACGGACTAACAGCAGGCGAGGTGATCACCGCTTTAAAAGCCAAAGGCTATCATGCTGAGAAAATTTAGTCGTAATATTGTTTAAACAAAAACATGGTACTGCATATAAAAAATATGGTTTGTGACCGCTGCATCATGGTGGTTAGGCAGCAGTTGCAAAATATCGGGTTGAACGTCGGCGATGTCAATTTAGGCAGCGCTGATGTTCAACCTGAACCCAACAGCGAACAATTGAGCCTGATCTCTTCGCAGCTTAAATTGCTGGGCTTTGAGTTACTGGACAATGAAAAGGACCGCATCGTTGAACGGGTCAAAAGCCTGATCATTGAAAAGGTACACCATAGTGACCTGGCCGATACGCATCTGAACTTCTCGCAATACTTGTCAGAAAGCTTGAATAAGGATTACGCCTACCTCAGCCGGATGTTCTCGGATGCGGAAGATACGACTATTGAAAAGTTTATTATCCAGCAAAAGATCGAGAAAGTGAAAGAACTGCTGGAGTATGGCGAACTGAATTTAAACGAGATCACTTGGAAGATGGGTTACAGCAGCAGCGCGCATTTATCTGCCCAGTTTAAAGCGATAACTGGTTTAACGCCCAGCCAGTTCAAAGCTTCGGGAAAAACGAATAGAAAAGCGATTGATAAGATCTAAGATAAATATCGGATATCCCGGTGATGACCCTACCGGCAAAAGAATTGACGAAATCGAGCGTAAAACTTGTTGTACAGCTTTATTATAAATATCTTTAAGCAGTAATCCCCTGCTGGTTTAATGAGGAAATTTTGTGCTTTAGTGATGACATCGTTTTACCTGTTGTTGACAACAGGTGCTTATGAGTGCCTATTGCATTGCACAGCTGATCTCGTTTTCTCTCAATTTGCGACAAACCTTCAGGTACATCCGGGAAACGAAGATCACGACCAGGCTGAACAAGCGGATGATGATGACTGTAAAAAGGGTGACTGTACCTGCTGTTACCATCATGGGAATTATGTAGTAAAAGAGAACTTTAGCGCCACTATTGATTTTCAGTTTTCGGTTAGCCAGGTTGCGTTGGTTCCCCGGAATCAGGAAAGGTATTCTTCATTTATATCGGAAATTATTAAGCCGTCCATCAGTTGGCCAAGATCAACGGGGCCACCGTTTTTATTTAGGCAACCTATTTATATCTCTAACAGAACTCTTCTTATCTGATCAAGCGTTGCTGCCACCCAGGCGGCCAGGTACTCTATTATCTATTAACGCTGAATATCGAATGACATACATACAAGGCCGATGCTTTTAATTAAGCGCCTTATTGGGAATATCGATCTAAACATACGCTAATTAAAAACATTGAAGCTCCTCTTGTTTAGAGCGGCAATGGATTAACAATAACCCCAACGGAAGATCCTTTGATCTACTGTATCAAGCGTGTTAAAATACCCGGCGATTAATAAGATAATCTTTAAAAATCAATCATTTAAGTTATCATCCTAATCACATTATAATGAGCAATTATTTTATTACTCAGCCTCCTTTCGGTAAAAGAAAGGGGAAATCTTATTTTATTTCATTTATAAATAAGGTGTTAAGATTTTCAAAGATCGGATACACCGTAAGCCCCGTTGACACGATAGTTGATATGAACACTATTGAACAACGAATTAATTATTACCATTTATTAGATAACGTTTTATCAAATAATGTCGCTGGTGATGTAGTTGAATTAGGGTGCTTTACAGGACAGTGTGCTATGCTGTTTCAAAAGATCATAGAACAACACCTGTCGGCGAAAAAACTTCATTTGTACGATACTTTTGATAACAAATATACCATACAAGGAGCGGTAGAGGATCAGTTGATCCGCAATTTCAACGATGCGGGTTTAAAGTTACCTGTTCTACATAGAGGGTTATTTCAAGACACCCTCCCTGGACAGCTACCGGATCAAATTTGTTTTATACATATCGACTGTGGTTTTGGAGGCGATCAATCTTTACATAAAGACGTTATATTAAACTGCTTAAAAGAGGTTTATCCTCGAATGCCAACGGGCGGAATCTGTGTGCTTATGGATTATTATGATGAGCAAGTTAACGGTGTAGGCTTTGATGCTCACCCCGGTGTTAAGCTGGCATGTGATGAATTTTTAGCTGATAAATCCGAAAAGGTCAGTTGCCTGTTTGGCAATCAATATTATCACGGTTTTTTCAGGAAAGACTAAATACGGACAGATCAGGAAAATAGAAAAAGTTACTGCTAAAAATCATTCAAGTATGATGGATATAAGGAAAATAGAAAAAGAAGATATAGATAAATGTGTTGACTTATGTATAGAATCGTGTAATCGCCCGCCCTGGAATCATAAATGGAGCTATGATACCGCATTAAAATATCTCCGGGAATTCGCTGATCAAACCCGCTTTGTCGGATTTATTTTATATGAACATGATAAGATCACGGGTATATTATTGGGACATTTAAAGACATGGTGGGCAAATGATCTGTTGCACATTGATGAGATATTTATTTCTCCAGACAGGCAAAAAATGGGACATGGAAAACTTTTATTGGAACATATGGAACAATTTGCCCGTGACCAGGGATGCGGTGTTGTAAGCCTGATGACAAGCCAGCACATGCTGGCAACTGAATTTAAGAACGATATTAAGTACCATCATGCGGAACACTATATTTTCTTATTTAAAACTGTTTAATTTATAGCGTTGGAAAGTCATATTGATAAGTATGTAAATTAAATAAAGGCAATGAAAAAAGTAAAGGCCGGTCTGGTATGGTTGTTCAAATTTTTGTTTGTTAAAAAATGCTGCCGGTAGGGATTTGCATTATCTTAGTTCTTTATTCCTAAACATGAGCGAACATTTACAGTCTATTATCAGTCAATATAAAAACGACCAGGAATCAGTTTATAATACCTGGTTCATCAATAATGAAGAACGATTGAAAGCGTTTCGATCTATCCGCCGGGGAGTATTACAGGTTATTGATGACATTAAGACCAAGCGCTTTGGGAACGATTTTAAAGGAACCTCACTTGAATTTGTTTTGAGTTGCATTACAGAGCAAAAACAGGTTTTTGAAGGGGCATCACATCCCTTTTATTGGAAACCCAAATTAAGGATTCCCGATATTTACGAGAACCAGCCTAACAAGATCGCTTTTGGACAATTTTTAGAGAATTGTATTAATGCAAAAAATGAAGAACAGATCATCAGGGAAATTGAAAAACTGGATGCTTTAAAGATCAAAGGTTTGGGGCCTGCTGTGGCCAGCATTCTTTATTTTTTACATCCAACATTGATACCTCCATTTAATACAGCGATCATTAATGGGTTCAACTACCTTTTTAAAGACAAAAAGAAATTAGGTAGCTGGAGCGAATATCTAAAGATAAGGGAAGTCATCATGGATATGAACCGCAAACATTGCAATGACCTGTCTTTGGACACCGGGGCATTCGCAGGCCTTTTATTCGAGATAGGCACACAAAAGTTGTTGTTAGGTAAAGATGAATATCTTTCGGAAATTGAACGCACAAGGCTTGAAAGGTTGATCGAAAAGCGGCATAAGGACAAACGGGTTGAAACGGTGGACGAACACTTGCATAATGAAATGCAGTATCATTTGTTGAAGATTGGCCACGCGCTCGGATATGATGTGATTGCGGCCTCTAATGACCGATCTAAATCATGGAGTGGTAATAAGTTTACTTTTATTTCACTGGCAGACTTTCCGGACTTAGCTTTAGATAAAGAAGTCTTGAATACCGTTAAATTAATTGATGTACTGTGGTTTGAAAAGGGAACGGCTAAAGTAATCGCTGCTTTTGAGGTCGAAAAGAGTACCAGTATCTACTCGGGAATTTTGAGGCTGACTGACCTGAGTTGCAGCGTGAACAACAAAGAAGAAGTTTTATACCTCGTGGTTCCAGATCACCGGGAAAAAGATGTGATCATGCAGCTATCCCGCCCGTCCATAAAGCAAGGAAATATGCAAATGAAGTATATCTGTTTTAGCGATCTGAGGCAACACTGCGATGCCTTATGCAAATTTGGAGATGATCATGCTATCATGCAAAAGATAGCACGGACAGTAGTTTAATAGGCTATAACAATAGGATGTAAATTTAAAACGAAATTATATAAAACAATTTGTCAGCCTGTTGTTTAACTTTGTAAGCGAAGATGAAAAGTAAAGCACTTTTATTGTTATTCATATTCCTGCTAAACACGGCTACCGGGTTTGCTTGCGCTTTACGTATGTCCATCCACGAGCATGAGGAAGCTACGGAACACCACCAAAAAGGTAGTGAAGCTACTGAACATGGTCATCATGGTGACGAAGCTAAGGAACATCATCATGAACACCAGCAAATATCCCTGCCTTCTGTTCACGAGGAACCATTTTCGAGTGGAACTTATATCGCTAATAACGATCCTTGCTGTCAGGCAGCCGTTAACAATTTTAATACTTTAGCCAAAGTAACTCCTCAATCAAGCCAAATTGTTTTACTGGCTCCCCTTTCTTACATTGGCACTTATCACCAATTCTTTTTAAAACCGGTTACAATTAGTCAAGCCAATCGATTCTTATCAATTGACGGACGACGACGGCCTCCTACATACCCTATCCGCATCGCGCTGCAGAGCTTTCAGATTTGATTAATTGATAGATCATCAGAACTATATGGCCACGCCATGTTTCAATTTTTCTATTACATTATTAATTAATTCAGATCATGAAAAAGATATTTTTATTGGTTGCTTTAATGGCAACTGTTTCTACCCAACTACTTTTTGCGCAGGGCACTAAGTCAACTGCGATTACATCTCTCCTTACTTCTTATTACGACATTAAAGACGCTTTGATCAAATCAAACAGCGCCGATGCGGCTACCCATGCCGGAGAGTTTTTAAAAGCTGTCAACGGTATAGATATGAAAGCACTTCCCGAAGCTGATATGACCGCTTTTATGGCTGTGCAGGAAAAATTGGCATTCGATGCCAGGCATATTTCCGAAAGCAAAGATATCGCCCATCAGAGGGAGCATTTCGCCAATTTTTCAGCTAACTTTTTCAAATTGGCCAAAGCGGTAAAATTAACGGATAAACCTGTTTACTATGCCTATTGCCCAATGAAAAAGAGCTATTGGTTATCGGCTGAGGATGTGATCAAAAACCCTTATTATGGTAGCCAAATGCTCACTTGCGGTAAGGTTACTGAAACCCTGAATAAATAAGCTAACCAATCATTTCTTAATAATTTAATTTCCCTGTGCAACGATGTTGCGCAGGGTGATCAATAAATTTATACTCATCCCATGAAAAATCTAATCATTGTTTCAGTTATCAGTTTGGCTTCATTTTCAATGGTAGCCTGCAATAACACAAATAAATCATCTGCTAATAGTACAAAGGATACGACTGCTTCAACAAACTCAGCGCCTGCAACTACTGCAAAAGGGGGCGTTGACCCAAAAACCGCCACTTCTATAAAGGAAATGGTTGGAAACTATTTACAGTTAAAAAACGCGCTAACCAAAGATAACAGCAACGATGCGGCTACCGCTGCAAAAGCACTGTCAACCGGCTTCGCAAAACTTGATCAGTCCGTATTAACACCAACGCAAAAGAAATCCTTTACTGACATCGCCGATGATGCGAAAGAAATGGCTGAGCATATCGGAATGAGTGGCGGGAAGCTGCCCCATCAACGGGAGCATTTTGATATGTTAAGCAAGGATATGTACGACCTGGTTAAACTATTTGGTGCAGGACAACATTTGTTTGTAGATCATTGCCCGATGTATAATGATAAAAAAGGAGCAATCTGGCTGAGTGAAATAAAGGAGATCAAAAATCCCTATATGGGTTCAGGTATGTCAACCTGCGGTATGATCCAGGAAGAATTTAAATAATCGCCATGAAACGTGCCATTAAGATTTCGCTTACTGTGATAGGAATTCTATTTATCATTATTCAGTTGATGCCTCGCGATCATAACGAAAGCGGAGATATGCCGGCGAATGACATAAGTAAGGTATACGCTATTTCGTTAAATGTGGGAGCTATTCTAAAAAGGTCATGTTACGACTGCCACAGTAATAACACCAATTATCCGTTTTACGCACGTATCCAACCCATGCGTTATATGATGGACAGGCATGTCAGGCAAGGAAAGGAAGAATTGAATTTTAGTGAGTTTGGCGCGTATTCTTCCAGGAAACAAAGAAGTAAATTAAGGGCTATCGGTGAAAGTTTGGACGAAGGCTCGATGCCTTTATCCTCCTATACCC
Source organism: Mucilaginibacter pankratovii (assembly GCF_014773265.1). Classification (GTDB taxonomy): domain Bacteria; phylum Bacteroidota; class Bacteroidia; order Sphingobacteriales; family Sphingobacteriaceae; genus Mucilaginibacter; species Mucilaginibacter pankratovii. The sequence goes on from NZ_JACWMY010000013.1 coordinate 24,038, forward strand.
TCATTCACAGGAATGCTATTCTTTCAAACGAAGATAAAGCAACACTAATGAATTGGGTTAAACTGACGAGCGATAGCCTTTTACTAAAAAAATAAAGATGAAAAAAATATTATTCGTGGCGATAATGCTTTGCTTAAAGCAGTTTGTGTTCGCCCAAAACGATATGCAAAATATGGCTGGTATGCAAAAGCAACAGCCGGTCACTTATACTTGCCCAATGCACCCGGAAATCCATGCGTCCAAGCCGGGTAATTGCCCGAAATGCGGCATGAAACTGGTTAAAGAGAAACCTAAAGCTACACCTAAAAAAGCCACCGTCATGCCAGCGAAGACCCCGGCAAAAAAAGCAGGCGATATGGATGGAATGAAGATGGACGGGATGAAAATGGATCAGGAAAAGCCAGGTGCCGGAAAGCCGGATGGTATGCAAATGCCCAAAGATGCTGGTAAAAAGGCGGATGATATGGGTGGAATGAAAATGGACGACATGAAAATGGGTGATGATAATGAAGCTGCCAATAATATGAAAAGCGCAAAAGAAAAGTTAGGCCCGATTAAAACGCTTATCAATAATGTGCCGCCACGTACAGTTCGTTATGATCTCTACATTGCAGATACCGTTGTCAATTATGGCGGGAAGCCCAAAAGGGCAATCGCGGTGAACGGCAGCATTCCCATGCCGACCCTGACTTTTACCGAAGGCGATACAGCCGAGATCTACGTACATAATAAACTGAAAGAAGAAACATCCCTGCACTGGCACGGGCTCTATTTACCCAACCGTTATGATGGCGTGCCTAATTTGACACAGATGCCAATCATGCCGGGTGAAACCCATTTATATAAATTCCCGATCAAACAACATGGCACCCACTGGTACCACAGCCATACCGGCTTGCAGGAACAGATCGGCATGTACGGTGCTTTTATTATGAATAAGCGGAAAGAATGGAATATCCCGACGTTACCAGTGGTGTTAAGCGAATGGACAAACATGAACCCTAAAGAGGTTGATCGTAGTTTACACGCGGCATCTGACTGGTTCGCCATACAAAAAGGAACGACCCAAAGTTATCTGGAGGCGATCAAATCGGGCCATTTTAAAACTAAAGTGGCAAATGAGTGGAAGCGCATGAATGCGATGGATGTGAGTGATGTTTACTATGATAAGTTTCTGATCAATGGCAAGAATCAAAACGAGCAGCCTCAATATAAAGCCGGGGATAAGGTAAGGCTGCGCATCGCCAATGGGGGTGCGACTTCGTACTTCTGGCTCAAATATGCTGGTGGTAAAGTAACTGTTGTCGCGACTGATGGTAATGACGTTGAACCCGTCGAAGTTGACCGGCTCATCATTGCACCATCTGAAACCTACGATATTGTACTCACTATCCCTGAAAATAAAAGCTATGAATTTTTGGTAACGCCCGAAGACCGTACCAAATCAGCATCCCTTTGGCTGGGAAAAGGGCCAAAAGTATCTGCGGGAAAGATGCCAAAACTCAAATACTTTGCCGGGATGAAGATGATGAACGACATGATGGATATGAGTGGTAACATGGTCCAAATGGAAGGTATGAAGATGCAGAACCAAACAATGGACATGAATACCGTAATGTACCCGGAAATAACAGGATCAGATAAGCCACAGGCAGATGATAAAAAATCTGCCATGCCGGGTATGCAGATGCCGAATGACAAAAGCATGTCAGGTATGAATATGGAACCCGACAATTCAGATATCATTACGCTCAATTACGGGATGCTGCGTGATCCTCATAATACCACTTTATCTAAAGGCCCGATGCGAGAACTCAAATTTGATCTGACCGGGAACATGAACCGTTATGTATGGACGCTGGACAATAAAACGGTATCTGAGTCAGACAAGATCTTGATCAAAAAAGGTGAAAATCTAAGGATCATCCTGTATAATAACAGTATGATGCGCCACCCGATGCACCTACATGGGCATGACTTCCGGGTAATTAACGGGCAGGGTGAAAACGCGCCGATGAAGAACGTGGTGGACATTATGCCGATGGAAAAAGACACCATCGAATTTAACGCGTCTGAACCTGGCGGCGATTGGTTTTTCCACTGCCATATTTTGTACCACATGATGAGCGGTATGGGAAGAATATTCAGTTATGAAAACTCGCCGCCTAACCCGGATGTGCCCGACCCTAAACTGGCGCAACGTATGTTATTTCGGGACGACCAAATGCCGCACCTAATGGGGAAGATCGGACTGGAAAGTAATGGCAGCGACGGGCAGATAATGCTATCTAATACTCGTTGGAAAGCAAGCACCATGTGGCATTTGGGTACTGATGCTATGATGGGCTATGAAAGCGAAACAATGATCGGGCGTTATATTGGGAGAATGCAATGGTTGTATCCATACATTGGCTTTGATTATCATTACAAAGAGTTCAATCCAAAAGAGAAAAACATCTTTGGCAGCGACTATAAAAACCTATTTGGACAGGTCAGCAATAAGGAAAACCGCCATACAGTGGTAGCCGGTGTGACCTATACTTTGCCGATGCTTTTTGTGGCCGATGCGCGAATTGATGGCGACGGTAAATTGCGCTTCCAGTTAGGCCGGGACGATATACCTGTTTCAAGTCGCCTACGCTTTAACATCATGGTGAATACGGATAAGGAATACGCCGCTGGTTTAAGATATATCGTTACTAAGTATTTCTCCTTGTCAACGCATTACGATAGTGACATGGGCATGGGTGGTGGCTTGACGCTGACTTATTGATAAAGTTATAATTGCATGGTTCATAAGTGATAAGGATCACTTATGAACTTGTTGATGGTCAGATAAATATATAGCTGATTAGTGGATTTTTGTGATAGTTAACAATTACTTCTACTAAAAAATCAAATCATGAGAAAACTAAAACTGGTATTGCTGATCGCCTTAACGGTAATGACAAATGTTACCGTAGGTGCATTTGCCCAAACAGTCCGCGATTCTTCCCAGAAAATCTTTATTAATGCAAAGGGAGGGATACATAACCATGCCGGGACAAAACTCGGCTATATTGATAAAAACGATATGGTTAGGGATAACACCAGCAAAGAATTGTATTTTATCGACAAAGACGGTAATGTTATTGGCTCCGACGGACGAAAATTTGGCAGGGCAAAAAAGAATGGATCATACTATAATATCAACGGCGAAAATGTTTTAAACACCAAAGATATTGACAAGGAGAAATGCGCCATTTTAGATCCAAAAGGGCATAATTTCGGAACAACGCACAAAAACTATAAGCTTCATGCTTGCGCCGCGCATTGTTACTGGTTAATGAAGGCGAAGGAAAAAGCAGTCAAAAAATCTTAATTGTTTAACTGATATTAAAATCAAAAATCATGATGTACTACGGAAATTTTGGAGGAATGCACCTGATATGGTGGTTCGTTTGGATGATTATGCTGTTCTGGATATTCGCAACGCCATATGATATTCCGGGCCAGCGTAAGCGGAAAGACACGCCGTTGAATATGCTGCAAAAGCGATTTGCTGCCGGCGAAATTACAACAGAGGAGTACCACGAGAAGAAAAAAATCCTTGAAACGGATTTAGCCAATTAAACGGAAACTTATGGATATGAACAAAATGCCGGAGGGTATGGATCACAGTAAAATGCACAAAGGGCATGACCCGCACATGGGGATGTCAGAGCATGACCACCATTCCATGATGATCGCTGATTTTAAAATGCGGTTTTATGTAGTGCTTGCGCTCACCATTCCTATTATGCTCTTATCAACCATGATACAGCATTTTATGGGGGTTAACTGGCAATTTACTGGTTCATCTTATATTTTGTTTGCCTTGTCCTCAGCAGTGTTTGTTTATGGTGGCTGGCCGTTTTTGACAGGTTTAATTGATGAGGTCAAAGCCAAAAATCCAGGGATGATGTTCCTGATCGGCTTTGCTATAACCGTGGCATATAGCTATAGTGTTGCTATTGTGTTTGGCTTAAAAGGAATGGATTTCTTTTGGGAACTGGCTACGCTTATTCTCATTATGCTTTTAGGGCATTGGATTGAAATGAGGTCTGTGATGGGCGCTTCAAATGAACTGGAGTTATTGGTACAGCTAATGCCTGCCGATGCGCATATGGTCATGCCGGATATGGTACATGATGTCAAAACGGATACTTTAAAAGAGAATGACATTATACTTGTTAAGCCCGGCGAAAAAGTTGCCGCAGACGGTATCATATTGGAAGGCGAAAGTTATCTGAACGAATCCATGCTCACAGGTGAATCGAAGCCGGTACTAAAAGTTAAAGGCGACAAGGTAATCGCTGGTTCGATCAATGGGAATGGCTCTTTTAAAGTTACTGTCTCTCATGCGGCAAAAGATTCCTATTTGTCCCAGGTTGTTAAACTGGTAGATGACGCGCAAAAGTCAAAATCTCAAACCCAGCTTTTAGCAGACACGGCAGCCAAATGGTTAACCGTAATCGCATTGGTAACGGGTATTGGTACATTTCTCTATTGGTATTTGACAGGGCAAACATTAGCTTTTGCAATGGAAAGAATGGTAACGGTAATCGTTATTTGCTGCCCTCATGCTTTGGGCTTGGCTGTGCCATTGGTGGTCGCCAAGTCAACTGCCTTATCAGCTAAACATGGTTTGCTGATTAAAAACCGGACTGCATTTGAGAACGCAAGAAAAATAACAACCATTGTTTTTGATAAGACGGGCACACTTACCGTAGGTAAGTTTGAGGTATCTAAAGTGGTTTCTTTGAAAAAAGATATAAGCGAAAATGAACTGATACGCCTGGCTTCTGCCTTAGAACAAAAATCTGAACACCCAATTGCGACTGGCATCCTGCAAAAAGTAAAAGATTTAAAATTGGCGATTCCCTCAGCAGAGAACTTTAAAGCTATAACTGGGCAGGGCGTTGAAGCGACTGTAGAAGGCAAAAAGCTATTGGTAGTTAGTCCCGGTTACTTAACGGAAAATAAATTAACACTGCCTGATGGTTTTACCGCCAACGATACTGAGACGGTAGTATTTGTCCTGATCGAGCAGAAACTGGCCGGATACATTGCGTTATCAGATGAGATACGTCCCGAATCGGCAGAAGCTGTAAAAACCTTAAAAGCAGAAAATATCAAATCAATCCTGCTAACCGGTGATAATAACAAAGTAGCCGCCAGTGTGAGTAAAACTTTAGGCATGGATAGCTTTATTGCCGAAGTATTGCCGCATCAAAAATTGGAGAAAATAAAAGAATTACAATCCAAAGGTGAGTTTGTAGCAATGACCGGGGACGGTGTAAATGATGCTCCTGCGCTTGCTCAGGCGGATATTGGTATTGCCGTTGGTTCGGGAAGCGATATAGCCGCAGAGACAGCCGGAATCGTTTTAGTGAACAGCAATCCCAAAGATATTGTTAGCCTGGTCTTATTTGGTAAAGCGACTTATCGGAAGATGATCCAGAACCTGGCCTGGGCGACTGGGTATAATGTTGTAGCGCTGCCATTAGCAGCAGGTGTGTTATTTAAAGAAGGGATTATATTAAGCCCGGCAGCGGGCGCTGTTTTAATGACGGTTAGTACGGTGGTAGTTGCTATTAATGCAAGTCTGTTAAAAGTAAAATCTTAATAACAGAAATAACAGTGAAGGATTCATATAAATTTATAAGTATATTCGTAATAATGAAACGCTCCACGCTTATCTTATTAACGGCTATTTACCTTTTATCCGTGGTGGGTATAGGGGTAAACCGTTTTTATTGCTGCGGTAAACTCACTTCTATCGAGTTAACTTATGCGGTAACTGACCATACCGATAAGGATAATTGCTGTAAGAATGATGTTAAGTCCTTCAAAGTAAAGGACACACACGTTAACTCCACCTCTTTTGCTTTAAGTGATCTTTCGCCGGTTATCCTGCCTTCATTGAGCACCTGGAATGTTACAATCCCTGTAAATGAACAAATAGCAACAATCGGCTACCAAAGCCACGCCCCACCGGGGCATCTTCCGATACCGATTTATACTTTAAACTGCACCTACAGAATCTGACCTGTATTTTCTTCTTAGCCCGTACCTTCTGTACCCGGCTATACTTCCCTTGTAATCCATCTTAATTCATAACCGTGTATAGGTTTTGCCTATGCTATTTATTCATTTTTAAATTTCAAAACTCATGAAAAAAGCAATGCTGATGGCAATAGCCATCCTGTTTTCTGCCGCGACCGTTTTTGCCGCAAACTCTACAAATCCCGTGTCCGACACTACTCAAACCAAAAAAATAAAGCCGGCTAAAGTACTATACACCTGTACCATGCACCCGGAAGTATTGAGTGACAAGCCCGGTAAATGCCCGAAGTGCGGTATGACCCTGGTTAAAAAAGTTGATGCCAAAAAGAAACCGGCAGCAAAAATGAGAATGTAATTCATTCAGCCCTCTGCCAACCGGCGGAGGGCTGATTAAAGCAATTAAGATGATTAACCAATTGATCAGCCTGTCTTTAAAAAACAGGTATCTTGTACTGCTGGCTGCCATTGGGCTTTTTGCCTGGGGCGTTTATGCAGTTCGTGAAAACCCTATCGATGCCATTCCCGACCTGTCGGAGAACCAGGTGATCGTTTTTACCGAATGGCAGGGCCGCAGCCCGCAGGTCATGGAAGACCAGGTGACCTACCCGCTGGTGAGCAACCTGCAAGGCATCCCAAAAGTTCGGGCGATCCGCGCCACTTCCATGTTCGGAATGAGCTTTGTCTATATTGTGTTTGAAGATAAAGCCGATGTGTATTGGGCGCGAAGCCGGGTACTGGAACGGCTGAATTATGCGCAGCGTTTACTGCCGCAGGGTATTACCCCAACACTTGGGCCGGATGGTACGGGTGTCGGCCATATTCTTTGGTACACGCTGGATGCCAAAAACATGGATCTGGGTGAACAAAGGGCTTTACAGGACTGGTATGTAAAACTGGGTTTGCAAACCGTTCCCGGCGTAAGTGAAGTTGCCTCTTTTGGCGGCTTTGAAAAGCAATACCAAGTGACCATTGACCCTAATAAACTCAACTATTATCATATCCCGCTATCGCAGGTATTGAGATCCATCAAAAGCAATAACAACGATGTGGGCGGGCGCAAGTTTGAAATGAACGGCACCGGTTATATTGTCCGGGGGCTGGGCTATATTAAAAGCTTGGCTGATGTGGAAAGCATCCCGGTCGGCGTGATCAATACCATCCCGGTCAAGATCAAAGATATTGCCACCGTGCAAATGGGCGGCGATGAACGTTTGGGCATTTTTGACCAAAACGGCAATGGTGAGGCGGTTGGGGGGATTGTAGTGATGCGCTATGGGGAGAATGCGGACAAGGTGATCCATGCGGTTAAAACTAAAATGGAAGATATTCAAAAAGGCTTGCCTGCTGGTGTTAAATTCAAGATCGCTTATGACCGCAGCGAACTGATCGAAAATGCGGTTGGTTCGGTTAAGCACACGCTTATCGAAGAAATGATCACGGTATCTATTATCGTTATCCTGTTCTTATTGAGTATTAAAAGTGCATTAAGCATTATCATCCAAATACCGATCACCATCGCGGCCAGCTTTATTTTGCTTAACGCAATTGGCATATCATCCAATATCATGTCGCTAACCGGTATCGCCTTAGCCATTGGGGTGATCGTGGATAACGGCATCGTGATGGTCGAAAACTCGCACCGGAACTTATCTATTGCACAAGAAAAAGAAAAATCATGACCACAGCAGAACGACTTAAGATTATAGAAGCATCTTGTAAACAGGTGGGCCGTGGCGTGTTCTTTTCGACACTCATCATCGTCGCTTCGTTTCTCCCGGTATTTTTACTGGAGGGACAGGAGGGCAAATTGTTTGGGCCGCTTGCCTGGACAAAAACATTTATACTGGCTATTGACGCGATACTTGCGGTGACGCTGGCACCCGTGTTGATCTCCTTTTTTCTGAAAGGCAAATTGAGAACGGACGATCATAACCCGCTTAACCGGGGACTGGAAAGAATTTACCGACCGGTACTTAACTGGTGCGTAACCTGGCGTAAAACCACTATCGGCATTAATATCGTTGCCTTACTCGTTAGCGTACCGCTTTTGCTTTCTTTGGGTAGTGAATTTATGCCGCCACTAGATGAAGGAACAATACTTTTTATGCCGGTCACCCAACCAGATGTATCCAATGCCCAGGCTAAACAGTTGTTACAGGTACAGGATAAGATTATCAAAAGCGTACCCGAAGTAGCCAATGTGTTGGGCAAAGCGGGCCGGGCAAATACGGCTACCGACAATTCGCCCATAAGTATGACGGAAACCATTGTATTACTGAAACCTAAAAGTGAATGGCGGCCAGGTATCAGGAAAGAAGATATTATCAATGAACTGAATGCCAAATTGCAGATCCCCGGTGTGGTGAACGGCTGGACACAGCCGATCATTAACCGCATCAATATGCTCTCCACCGGTATCCGTACCGATGTAGGCTTAAAAGTGTACGGTCAGAATCTCGACACCATTAACGCACTATCCACCAAAATGAAACAAGCTTTGATTGGTTTAGATGGCGTAAAAGATCTTTATGTTGATCCCATCACGGGTGGTAAATACCTGGATATACAAGTAAATAAAGATGCCATCGGAAGATATGGTTTGAGTGTAGATGATGTAAACGAAATAGTTGAAAGCGCATTGGGTGGTATGAATTTGACTACGACCGTAGAGGGCAGGCAGCGTTTCAGCGTTAACGCAAGGCTGGCACAGGATTACCGTAGTAATTTGGAAGCCATCAAACGAACATTGGTGCAGACCATGAATAACGGCCCTATACCCTTATCATCGGTAGCCGATATTAAGATTAGCGATGGCCCGGCGATGATCCAATCGGAAAATGCCTTGTTGCGTGGAACGGTATTGTTTAATGTACGCGACCGTGATTTGGGCAGTACGGTTAAGGAAGCGCAGGACAGGTTAAATACGATGGTTAAAACACTGCCCAAAGGCTATTACATCGAATGGAGCGGCCAGTATGAGAACCTGATCCGGGCGGAACATACCTTAAAAATGATCTTGCCGATTGTGCTCATCATTATTTTCGCTTGTTTGTTTTTCGCGTTTCATTCGATCCGGGAAGCTTTTTTTAGCCTGATCTCTATTCCATTCGCGTTAATTGGCGGGGCTTATATGGTTTACTTCTTCGGGGTGCATCTATCGGTTGCGGTGGCTGTCGGCTTTATAGCGTTGTTTGGGATAGCAGTCGAAACGGGTATCGTGATGGTGATCTATTTGAACGATGCCATGCAGCAATTGGTAGCCCTGAAAGGCAATTCAAAGGAAACGATTACCAAAGCCGATCTGCGGGAATACGTCATGAATGGTGCGGTCAAACGCTTACGTCCAAAACTGATGACGGTTTGTGTCGCCCTGTTTGGCTTAGTGCCAGTACTATGGGCAACCGGTACAGGAAGCGATGTGATGCAGCCTATCGTACTACCGATGATTGGCGGGGTATTGACCTCTTCTACCCATATTTTATTGGTAACACCGCTCATCTTTTTGATGGTGAAAGAATACGAGCTCAGGAAACATGGTAAACTGGAAGTATTGGAGGTAAAGGAATCATGAAAAAATATCAGATCATACTAACAGGCCTTTTATGTGCTGCAAACTTGGCGAACGCTCAACGTTTGCCGTTAGATAGCGTATTAGCCCGCGTAGCCAATAATCCGGCTTTGCTGGCTTACGATGCCAAAGGTAGCGCACAGGATGCCTATGCTACAGGTGCAAGAAGCCTGGATGCGCCAAAAGTCAGTGCGGGCCAGTATCAGGTTCCGTATCAGCTTAACCCGACCGGTGGAGCCTTTATGATCCAGGCCGAGCAGATGTTCACCAATCCGGCTAAGCTAAAAGCGAAGGAGGATTATATGAAAGGCTTATCCAATGTCACTAAGGAAGATAAGAATTACCTGAAAAATCAACTGATCGCCCAAGCCAGGCAATACTACTATGAACGGGTGGTGCTGGAAAAAAAACTGATGCAGTTAGAGAACACACAAAACCTGTTGGAGTATATGCTGAAAGATGCCAATATCCGGCTGACCTATGGAAAGGAAAAACTGCCTAATATTTATAGGGCCAAAGCGGACCTATTCGAATTGGATAATACCCGTGAACAATTGAATAATGAGATCAGCCAAAGGAACATCATGCTCAATACATTGATGAACCGAGCGCAACAAACTGCTTTTACTGTCGACACGACTATCGTAGTAAAGGATTATGAAACAGTTACTACAGATACGGCAACACTGGCCGGGTCGCGAAGCGATATCAAAGGGATCAATCGTAATATCGAATTACAGCAACTTAATTCACAAATGGAGTACTCCAAGCGCAAGCCAGATTTCGGGATACAGGCGGGGCATATGCAAAACTACGGCGGTATGGCCAATCAATATATTTTAATGGGTTCGGTTACCATTCCTATTGTACCCTGGGCATCTAAAGAATATAAGGCTAACTTAAAGGGTATCCGCTACGAAGTGCAGGAATTGCAACAAAAGAAATTATATATCCTAAACCAAGCAGAAGGGCAACTTGAAGGCTATCGGACCGATATGAGCAGCAAAAAAAGGCAGTTGAGGAATTACCAGCTAAACATTATTCCTGCCCTGCAAAATACTTATAAAACGTCTTTACAGGCTTACGAGCAAAATACCGGCGATCTGCCATCTGTACTGGACGGGATAAAAAGCTTGCAAGCGGCAAGAATGGCGGCATTGGACCGCTTACAGGAATTATTAACCTTACAGGTAGCTTATGAAAGGGAATATGAGAAGTATTAAAGTGCTCATCTTATCCTTAGCTGTAATGTTAGTGGTAAGTGCCTGCGAAAATAAGAAACCTGCGTCAGTCGCAGCCAGCGCTAAAGCCGATGTGAAATATACCTGCCCGATGCACGCGCAGATTATGGAAGACCATCCGGGCAGCTGTCCGATCTGTGGGATGACATTGGTAAAGAAGTCAGGCCAGGCCAGTGAGGGTGCCGGGATCAGCCTGAATACGGTTTTACAGCCGGTTAATAATAATGTCATTTCTTCGGTTGGCTCGATTACGCCTGTAGAAAAAGTAACCGCTACCGAAATTTTAGCGGATGGTTATTTAGATTTTGATACCCGCACATTTAACAATATTGCTTCCCACTTTTCTGGCCGTATCGAAAAGTTGTATATTAAATACGCTTTCCAGGAGATACATGCCGGGCAGCGCATTTTTGATATTTACAGTCCTGATCTTTTAACCGCACAGCACGATTTGATCTATCTGACCAAAAACTCGGCGCAGGAAATGGAATTGATCGATGCGGCCAGGCAAAAGCTTTTATTGTTGGGCATGACCTTGAATCAAGTTAACCAAGTGGTTAAAACAGGCAAAGCGTTTTACAGTGTCCCTGTCTATAGCACTTATGAGGGTCATGTGCATGATGTGGCGCATAGCCAAATGCCGGGCGCTGCGACAATAGAAACGCCAACCGACTTTACAAATAATTCGCCTTTAGTCATTAAGGAGGGCATGTATGTTACCAAAGGTCAAACACTTTTCAATGTAGTTAACCCGCATCGCTTATGGGCGATCATTAAAGTTAGCCAATCGCAGGCAGGCACTTTAAAATTAAACCAAGCCGTTCAGCTAACATTGCCGGATATGCCTGGTATGCCGATAGAAGGAAGGGTGAATTTTATTGAACCTGTTCTCCAGGGTGGTGATAAAACCACCAGTATCCGGGTATTTCTTGATAACATGGATCATGAATTGAAAGTAAACGCTTTGGTTAAAGCGAGTATCCAAACCGGCACAATCAAAGCTTTGTGGGTACCTAAAACAGCCGTGTTGGATCTGGGAAACACCAAAGTGGTATGGTTAAAACAGGGCGCATCATTTAAAGCGCATGGGGTTAATACCGGGCTTACAAGCAGTAACGACATACAAATAACCAAAGGATTGTTAGCCATGGACAGCCTGGCGGTCAATGCCCAATATTTATCAGACAGCGAAAGTTTTATTAAAACTAAAGGAAATGAATAAGCTCATTTATATAATACTGTTGTTCGCCGTTTTCTTTGCGGCCTGCAATAAAAAGCCAAAACCTATTGTTGACCAGCAAAACAAAGCCTATTATACTTGTTCCATGCACCCGCAGGTGCATGAGGATCATGATGGCAACTGCCCGATTTGCGGTATGAAGCTAATTAGGGTTGAGTTGACAGATGCCGCCAGCGCCAATACGATCACTTTAAACGCTACGCAATTACTACTTGCCGGGATACAAACGGACACCATTCGGGAAGAAAATACAGGTATCGAAAAAACATTGAGCGGTACAGTTACGACAAATGAAAACACTTCGGCAGAGTTCAGCGCTAGGTTACCCGGGCGGGTACAGCAATTGTTTGTCCGGGCTGTTGGCGAAAAGGTAACGATAGGTCAACCAGTCTATTCGCTTTACAGTGAAGATCTGCAGGAAGCAGAAAAAGAATACCTATTAGCCAAACAGCAGCAAAAGGTATTACATAACCCCGATATAGATTACAATCAATTGATAAGCGCGGCCGAAAATAAATTGAAATTATGGGGTTTGTCCGTTTCCCAGATCAAAAGTTTAGCAGCTACGCAAAAGGTTGCTGCCACAACCACCATACTAAGTAACGTGACGGGCACGGTTAGTGATATCGCCGTTCACGAGGGTGACTACGTTACTGAAGGTATGACCGTGCTGAAAACACAAGGATTGAACAACCTTTGGGTAGAAGCGCAGCTTTACGCCAGCGAAGCGGAAAACTACAAAGAGAATGCTTTGGTTAATGTTTCTTTTCCTGATCTGGGTGGGCAAATCATCAAAGGCAAGGTCGAATTTATTAACCCGGAACTATCAGAAGCTTCAAAAGTTGACTTGATAAGGATCAGTATTCCCAATCCGCAGGGCTTGATCAGGCCGGGCATGCAAGCTTATATCGCGTTATCAGGTGGAAATAACCGTTCTTTAGCCGTGTCGGCTTCGGCTATCCTGACCAATAGCAACGGCAGCGTAGTTTGGGTGAAAAATACGAATGGTAGCTTTTCACCGAGAATGATCAAGACCGGGGCGGGTAATCAAAATTATCTCCCTATTTTATCGGGCGTTAGTGCTGGTGATGTGGTGGTTACCATTGGTGCTTATTTACTCAACAGTGAGGCCATCTTTAAAAAAGGGAGTGATCAGATGGATGGCATGAAGATGTAAGATCTAACCAGTTGACAGGCGGGTTCTGACCAATCAACTAAATGAACTTTAGGAGACCCACAAGGCGCCATTTTTAATAACCAAGCCTGTCTGAATTTTTTAGACAGTGGTTTAACGCCGTTCAAAAAATAAATAAACAGTTTACTTCTGCATGAGTAATTCCGGTTCGAAACTTATTCGGTTTCTGTTTCATTAAAGTGCTTCAATTGTTTAAAATGCGCATTTGCTCAATAAGTTGGTTCGAAATCTGCCCGATTACGGGATATAAATGCTTACGCAATAGTCACGACATATTGCATTAAACGTTCACTTTTAAAACTCACTGAGGAAGGCTCTTTTCAGGAGGGTATTGTTGTTTTCACCCAATGATTCCAAAGTTAAGATGATAGGATGGATATTCCGGGAGGTCTAACCATCCTATTCCATGTCGCAGATTCATATAATTGTGTAAACTATATAAGCAAACGAGCATAGGAAATTAGGCAATAAGCTTGTCCAAAGTGTTTCGGAATGATTTGACAGAGGCTCTGGAATTATGTGGTTAATGCCTCCGGAATGTCCATCATACCGCATTACCAATTAGATAAGACAGGAAAAAATACCTCGAAGCAGTAACTAAATGGTTACGTCCCAAACGCGATAATTCGGACACAATAAGTGCCACCAATCCCAGCATCAATTAAATTTTTATACTTTTTTTACCTACTTTAGTATATGATAATAGCTGATGATTCATCTTCTACTGCTCCCTCCAAATCCTCTGCAATATCAGACAGTATTAAAAATGATGCAGATAATTTTCATATACAGGATCTGAGCATAGCTGATAACCCCATTTTTTCATTTGAATATAGTAGGAAGGTATTTTACACCGCCACTTTATTGCAAGGGGAATACCGACTTGAATTTGAAGATAGAAACATTGATATTTCGGGCAACTCATTACTTTTTACCACTACCAAGATTCCTTTTGGGATACACGCGACTGGTTTGGGATACTCCGGGATCAGCTGCATGTTTAAAGAGGAGTTTATTACTAAAGCTAACAGTGGTTATCGTTTACTTGAATTCCCAATCTATAAACCAGGCAGGCAGAACGTCTACTCGCTTACCGAAGAGCAAACGAAAGATTTTATTGATATCTACCTTAAAATATTCAATGAAAAACAAGTAAATAGCGCCTTTAACGTTAATCTGCAACGCACTTATTTACTTGAAATCATTTTTAATGCACAAAACCTAGCTCCGGCTAACTCTTTCGTAAAAACAAATAATACGACCGAGGTGATCGCCTGTTCCTTCATCAGATTATTAGAATCGCAGTTTCCCATAGAATCCCCGCAGCATGCGATCAAATTTAAAACGTCAAAAGATTTCGCAGACAGCCTGTCGCTCCATCCCAATTATTTGAACCGCCAGGTAAAATTATCTAAAGGAAGGACCGTAAGTGAGATCATCGCAGCAAGGCTTGTTCAGGAGGCTAAGATCTTATTAAAATTAACCAACTGGAACATTGCGGAGATCTCCTCTGCACTCGGTTTCGAGGAGCCTTCCCATTTTAATTTGTTTTTTAAAAAGAACGCAAACAGTTCTCCTACAGATTACAGAAAATTCCATAAGTAATAGTTCGCTATTTTAAAGATCCGAAACATTAAGTTTGATTTTAGTAAGGATTGGTTTTATATGCGCTAACACCGGCGTTACTATCCGTTCTACCTTTGTATCGTTTTAAACAATTTACAAACATGACAAAGATAGCATTAGTGACCGGTGCCAATAAGGGCATAGGTTTTGAAACAGCGAAACAACTTGCACAACATAACATTAAGGTTTTATTAGGGGCAAGAAATGAAACTGAAGGTAAAAAAGCAGAAGCAGTTTTACAGGGCTTGTCGTTAGACGTTACCTACATAAAACTGGATATTAGTGATTCGGCTGATATAGAAAACGTTAAAAACTACATTGAAGGCGAGTACGGCGCATTGGACATCCTGGTGAACAACGCAGCCGTATTTTTAGACAGTGCATGGTTCGGAAATAACACCGAAACCGTTACATTACAAACTCTTCGTGATACTTTTGACATTAATTATTTTGGAACAGTGGAGCTGACCCAGGCTTTATTGCCGGCGATTAAAAAAAGCGAGGCGGGGCGTATTGTGAACATCAGCAGCGTTTCTGGTTCCTTTGGCGTTCATTTGAATGAAGCTCATTGGCTGTACGCTTTAAAACCGTATGCTTACAGTGCATCAAAAACAGCTTTAAACCAGTTTACAGTTTTTCTGGCTCACGCACTTCGCGAAACTAAAATAAAAGTAAACGTGGCAAATCCTGGCTGGGTTAAAACATCAATTGGCTCAGATCAAGCGCCACTTACACCTGAAGACGGTGCGAAAACAGGCGTAGCATTAGCCCTGCTGGATAACAATGGACCAACGGGTACTTTTTCAGAGTCTGGCGAGGTCTTACCATGGTAAATACTGAGCCATATTTTATACCCGAAATATGAAGTTATACTTATTTGAGTAAGGCCGGTTTGTTTACCCGGATATTTTAACGCCCTTACCGGTGCCGGGTTATTTGATCCGGACGGAAAATGTTAAAATATCCGGGCAGATACCAGGTTCCCGGAAAAATTTATACGCGATTAAACCCTTGTGAGATATGACAAATATTCTTCAGGAGTTTATTTTATCATATTATTTTGAACTTTTATCAGGCTCTTCTGCTGTTTTTTAGTCAACCCCGCAACAATCAAATCATACGAATCCTGAACTAAAGATTCAATTTTGCTTTTTGGAACATCCTTTTTAAAATGAACACTTATCCAATGGTCTTTATTCATATGATAGCCTGGAGTAATCCCTTCGTATTCATATTGAAGCCGTTTTGATTCCATTGGATCGCATTTCAGATCACAAAAATCAAACTCTTCGATATTCACAAAGCAAAACCATTTATCCACTACACTAAAAGTCAATATGTTTTTATCATAATCGGAAGTTGCTTTGTTAAAGGGCATTTTATCATGAGCCCCTTTGAATGACAAACAGTATGCTCTAAATTCTTCGATATTCATAGTAGCATGTTTTTCTTTTTAATTTGTCATGGTTCGAAAAAAAGAGTTTAGTACTCTTCACTCCAAAATTATATAATAACCCGCCTACCTTTAAATACATATAAGGATTAAAGTGTCACTTTTCAGGACTATTGAAGCTGAATCGCTTCTTTAGGAGTTAACAATTATTTCTAAATTCTTTTGGTGTCATACCAGTATGTTTGCGGAACATACGAATGAAATAAGACGGGGTTTCGATATTGAGTCTATCACTTATTTCAGCAATAGACAAACTGGTGTAGTTGAGTAAATTTTTAGATTCACCTATTGTTTTATTTAATATGAATTTTTTAGCTGTTGATCCCAAAACCTCTTTTGCTATTTTGTTCAGGTAGTTGGTTGTGATAAATAACTTATCCGCATAAAATGAAAGATCACGATTTGTCATAAAATTAGCATCCACCAAACTGGTAAACGATTCAATATACCGGTTTATGATTGTAACTTGCTTTTGTTCGGAATTCTTCAAGGCTCTCAATTCGCAATTTCCCAACAGACTTAAAATAAGGTATAACAAGGCCCTTAAAATATCGGTGTTACAATCAGCTACTTTTAATATTTCAGATCTTAGGGAATTCAAATGTTGCAGAAGTATCTCAAATTGATCTTCATTTGCAGTTAATAATGGCGATGGACGGCGAACTTGTAGGTAACTAAGATTTCTTAAAAAATACCTATCCATGAAAAAGGAAAGAAGAAAGTCCTCTTCAAAGACTAATGCATAACCCTCAAGTTTAGTATTTTCTTGCCAACTCCACACTTGCCCTGGAATTGAGCACACAATATCGCCCCGCTTTACCATCATTTTGGAATCGTTAATAACCAATTCTTCATTGCCTTCGACAATAAATGTTAAGTCAAAATAAGATAAGCGGTGGGTTGGATTTTTTTCGATAAACCTTTTGAAATCTTTGATTGCAACCACGTCAATAGGTAAATCGATACCATATTTTTTTCGGTAGAAATTATATTGATGTATCGATTTCATTCAGCAATTAGTTTTCAGTCTATAAAAGTAGTGTTAATATAAAAACCTGTCCTGAAAAGTGACATTTCTTTCCGTTAAAATTCATATATGACCGTTAGTAACAAGCTAATTTTGTACAGGTAAAACATCGCTTATTATGAAAGAAAAAGAATCAAACAAAGTCTGGGATTATCAAAATGATGATGAGAGAGCCAGGGCAGATTATATAATAGGGTTGGAAGAATCGGCACTTGAAAAGTGGTTTAATGGTGATATATCGGGCTATGAACGGCTTTGGTCAAAACGCAGCTTTACGTATTTTGATGCTGTAGAAACAAAGCGTATGGAGCGGTTTGAAGACATGGCCTCTCTGTTAAAAAAGGTTGAAGGAAATTTAAAGGCGGAAAGCTTCGAGGTTCGTGACCCAAGAGTGCAGTTTGGGCAAGATATGGCAGTATTAACTTATCAGCTTTTTGCCAAAACAAACTTGGTAGATGTGGATTATAATTGCATTGAAGTATTTCAAAAAGAAAACGACGATGAATGGTATGTGATCCATTCAACATGGTCAATAATACGTCCCATGGATATGGACTTCAGTGTTTTTAAAGGCAAAGAAATTGTTTAATGCAAACATTTTACAGGAATTAGCTTTTAAAAATTGTACCTGGATATTTTTAGATACCAGTGTATAATGGAATAAAAATGCTATTTGGGATGAGGTATGGGTGCCGATTGCCTTTGACAAATTCCCAATTTGGAGCTGACAAGCTTCATCACCAGACCGGCTAATATATTATATGAATGTAGAAGAGTTCAGAGATTTCTGTCTGTCATTCCCTGATACACAAGAAGGCATGCCGTTCGAGGGTTTCTTTAAAAATTCGCAGTCTATCCTTGTATTTTATGTTGGTAAGAAAATGTTTTGCTTATTCGACCTTGATAAATTTGATCGTTGTACATTAAAATGTGATCCTAACTTTGTTGATGAGCTTAGGGGACACGAGGGCATCGACAAACCATTCAACTTGAGTCCAAAACACTGGATAAGTGTAGATTTAAACGGGGATGTCTCTTGGGAATTAATTCAGGATCTTGTTACTAAATCTTACCAACTTGTCGCAGATGGTGTATTAAGGAAAAGTACATAAAATCAGGGCGTAGTAATGTCACTTATATAGAATCTATGGCATGGGTGCGTCAAAATTAGTGAAGGCTGTAAAAACTGTAACGTTTTTCGGCGCGATTCTCACTTCATTGTTAAAAGGTTTACGATATTCAATTTTACACAAACCATTGTTAATGTGTAAGCCGTTATCCCTAACCCATGTAAAAATGACTAGTATAAATTTTAAATGTTATGAGTAGAAAAAAATCGACCACCACCCAAGCGATCCGCTCATGGCTGGGTATTCCTTACGCCACCGCAAAACGCTTCCGCCGGCCCATTTTGCTGCCGTTCAACCCGGACCTGCCTTACGACCAAAAGGGCCCCGCGCCGCTCCAAGCCGGCGACACGAGCTGGCTCGAGGCCGACAACGACTTGAGCGAGGACTGCCTGAACCTCAACGTCTGGGCACCCGAGGACGCCGGAGGCGAACTGCTCCCTGTTATCGTCTACATCTTCGGCGGCGGCTTCGAACTCGGCTCGAACACACAAACCACATCAAACCTCTCCGGGCTCGCTGCTACCGGCCGCGCCATTGGTGTATCACTGAATTATCGGCTCGGCCCTTTTGGGTGGCTCTCGCTTTCCCAGTACGGGGGCAAGTTCGCGGACGCCACCAACCTCGGCCTGCAGGACATCATCACCGCGCTCAGATGGGTGCAGGAGAACATCGCCCGCTTCGGTGGCGACCCTCAGAAGGTCACTGTCACCGGCCATAGCGCCGGCGCATACTCTACGATCGGGCTCCTCGCTGCTCCGTCGGCCGACGGTCTTTATCAGCGTCTCGCTGCGTTCTCCGGCGGCGCATCTCGGATCGTTCCAGCCTGGTGGGCCGAAGAACTCGCGATCACGTTTTTGAACGAACTCGGCATTGCGGACGATCCCGAACAACTGCTCACCCTGGATGCAAAGCTCCTCGCCGAGACGCTCATCAAGGTCAGCCCGCGCGACATCGGCGACCGACACGGCATCGACAACACGACTATTGGCATCGTGAATGACCGCTCTCAGACCGGGGCTGTTCTCGCTGACACGCCGCTACGCGTCCTCGAATCTGGACGTCACCGCGACGTCGATATTCTCTTTAGCACTGCGACGAATGAAGCGGACTGGTGGGTCATCAACGCGACCGGGAAGTTCGACCCCGGCAGTATCGACAACATCGTCGACGAACTAGTAACGAAGTCACGGATCCCCCGAAGCCGTGCCCGGCGCATCGTCGCCACCTACGATGTCAACGGACGCACTCCGGTTGAGGTCCGCGGGGCGCTGTTCACCGATTACTTCTTTACCCTTCCCGCCGCTCGTGCAGCTCTCGCCCACGCCGCCGCAGGTGGCAACGCCCACCTGCTCACCGTTGGCCCTGTCGAGGGTGCGCCAGCCGTACACGGCACGGAGATGTATGGCATCGTCGGGCAAGCACGCCCTGGACAAAGCGATGAGCAAGCTACCCGTGACAACTTCATCCGTGATACCCTCCTCGACTTTGCCGCAGGCAACTACGACCGGCTTTGGAACGCCGTAACCACGAAACCCACCTCACACGACATCGGCAACTCACCATACGACCCCACCCCCCACGCGGCCGAGGTCCTGCGTACCTTCGAGGGCATCGAACGTACCTGAGAGCAGTTAGACATAATATCTTGACTTAACAACTATTTTAATAGCGAAGTCGGGAGTTTGCGAACCGTGCAATTCATCGCTGAACAAATGAATCTGTCACCAAATTATTTGAGCGATTTGCTGCGAATGCATACCGGCCAAAATACCCAGCAGCATATTCATGAAAGACTGATCGCTTATGCTTTAGGGTTTGAACATGCGCAGTCCTTCAGCACTCTGTTCAAAAAGAAAACGAATCTGTCACCATTAGAGTTCCGGGCTGCATTTAACTAACCGTCGGTAATGAGCCGCCGTCTATCGCGTAGATCGCACCGGTCAAATAAGCGGCTGATGGTGATATCAGGAAGTGAACCAAAGAGGCTACTTCTTCCGGATCGGCCGTGTGTCCCATCTGGATGCCGCCGGTTTGTACCATTAATTGTTTCATGGCTTCGTCAACGGTTAGGCTATCTAATATGGGATAATCGGACATATATTATGCATGTAGCATTGAACATTTTTACAAATCTTTATTGGCAATCCTCTAATATTTGAAAAGACTTTTGATGCCCGTAAGGGCCGCCCGGGATTTTGAGCGTTTACAGATGTATTTTAAGGCTAAAACAGTTAATTTATAAATTTAGAATTAGGCTTATAAGCCTTGCTAATATCAGCGCAGCACCCACAAGGATAAAAATGTTTTCTATGATAGTGATTATATTTCCTTTTAGATAACTGCTAAAGATTTGCACCCCTGCAATACTTCTGCGGTTAAACCTGCGCCGTCCGATATGATAACGGATAAATAAGCCCAATATTAAAAGTATTAAGCCTTGATATTTGATGATAAATTGCACCATAATTTCGATTTTCAAGAAGAATTAAGCCCCGTTTGGGGGGCTATGATAAATTAAGGCAGGACAAACAAAGCGATAGCCAGTTTAAACTTTGCCGGGCAATCGACTTGCTTGGCATACAGGTCAAAACAGTTATTGGTATAGATGGCTAAATTACCGTCAAGTAGTTTCTCGGAAAATAGCTCGCTGTTGGTTACCAGTTTACCGTTATAGAACTTTGTTTTCCTGACAACTTCTTCAGCAAGCTGTACCCAAAAATCTAAATTGAAAGGCTGGCTACCCTAATTTTTGGCTAACTCGTCTTTTTGCGCAATGGTCTGTTCGGCATGGGCATTGACAAAAGCAATAAAGCCTTTTATGTCATTGGGGGGAAACTGGTGCAAGGTTTTTGCTTTTTGGATATTGTTATACTTATTAATAGATTTCATAAGGATGGTATTAAATGAGCAAATAACAGGGGGATAAAATCCCCCTGCCTGATTAATTAAATAATAAAGTGGATGAGCCGTGTTGTGTAAACTCATGGCAGAGGTCAAAAGCCGACTGGCTTCTTTGTAATCCTGTGCCGTACATGATAGATTTAAATTTCGCCTCATCGTTCTTAAAATTGCGGACATTTTGAAAGTAACCCGTCACGGCATTGAAAGCCCCAAACACTGTTCCTTTGGTGGTGTCCTCTTGTTGGGTCGGGCTGATCATGGCGTATTGAAATACGTTATCTACCATATTATTAAAATGACTTGACAGCTCATCGTCCGCCCCCTGCTGTACATTGGCTAATACCTCCTTACTTGGTGCCATCGCCAATTGTATCAATCTTTTAACTTCCCTGTCGGTTATCCGAACCCTTGACCAGCGGTTATAGATCGCTTCCAGTTCATCGGCTAAACTATTAGCGATACCCATCATCTTATGTGCCTCCTTTAGCTTATCGTTTGCGCTTGCAGTGTGCCGTATTTTAATGCAGTTGGTATGGTTACGTAAAGCAGCGTTTAATGTATTGGCGCAAACGATCCTGATTGGCGTAAATGCGATTTGTATACTGCCCAAACCATCGTGCGAGGTGGAAAGGAAAAGATATTTTTCCACACAATCGTTGCGCCCGACACGGATGTAGTCGGGCAGTTTCGCCGTGATAAAAATTTTAGAGCCGTTGGATAAAGCCCCTGCTGTTTCGTATAAAATGCCGTCCTTGCCACCTACAATTGTGTCAAAAAAAGTAAAGGCGTTTAAGTTCTGTAAGATTTGGTAATCATTACCTACTACTCCTAAAACCTGCTCTGTATCCGTGCGTACGGTAGCGTAAAAATTCGGCACTTCTATTTCGGGTATAATAATATCCGTTTCGGGGTCGCCGTTGTGATTTTCTGTATCATAAGTAAATAAAGGCCGTTTTTCTATGTGGTAATCTAAACACGCGTGTTTGATCGCCTCTGCACTGGTCGGGTAATCGCTGATTACCTGACCTAAACCATGCCAAGCCTTTCCCTTAACTGAAAAAAAGCTGTGTTTTCCTGTAAGTTCGTTGAAATTAATATCGTGTGCCATGATGTTTAAGATTTTAGTTTGTAGTCCATAAATTTCAGTTCGTGTATTTTTACCTTTTTGGTGTTGCTGATGGTACAGGTGGCCTTTTGCTGTATCTCGGTAATAGCCTCGTGTACATTTTTATGCCTTGTTTGTATGGTCGCTTTGACCAGTAAATAAATGGTGTCGTACATAATCTTATAAATTATAATCGTTTGTAAACTGTGCCAGTTCCATTTGAAACCCTGCGGGGTTTTCTTTTGCTAATTGTTCGGCGTAACCCTCCCAAAATATTTGGTTGGTTAACTCTATAAATAGTTGATACATTTGCGCTTAGTTAAGATTTGAAAAGATTTTAATAACGCCCCCTTTGAAGTTTTGGGAAAGGGGGCGTTTCTTATTGACTACCTATTGCGGTATCACGATACCCGCTTCAATTTCAGCCAGTTTTTCTACGCACATATTGTTAACCAACTGTGCTACTGTCCAAATGATGGTTGGGTTCTTTGTTTCAAACTTCCTGCGGTTATCATCTTCAATCGTCAAAACGCAACCATTGTAATAATTGGTGTCGGTGGTATCTGCTTCATCCCGCAACTCTACCTCAAAATCATCTAAATTTTTAATGGTGTCCTGTAGCTTAGTGCGTTGCTTAGCCTTACGGTGCATCTCCTCGATGAATTTCAACGTACCCTCTAAATTCAGCACGAATTTTTTAGGCTCTTCCTTTATAGGTTCAGCCTTAACCTCGGTCTTTAATACTTCGGCTTTCGGCGGTTCAGGTTGCTGCGGTGTTTGTACCGGCGGTTTCTCCGCATCTTTCTTTGGTTCGTCTTTTGCCGGTTCGGTTTTTGATACCACATTTACCGGGTTACCTGCTACGAATTGAGGTTTTTTGTCTGCATTAACGGTGTTTGCTACTTTAGTCTGTCCGTTGTCTTTAACTTTAGTTTCCATTTTTTAATGAATTAAATTTGTTTCGCCCCGCCTACTACATTTCGGCAGGAGCCATTTCTGGCTTTTTGTTAAGCAACCTCTCCTGATTTAGCGGGGATTCCAGGCAAGGCTTTTGGAAAAAAAATACTACCCGAGCGTAGCGAGGTGTGGAGATTTTTTTTCCAAAACCCGCAGGGCTTGGCCTTGACTGGGAGCCACGCGGATCAGAAATTTGTTGCTCAAACAGCCTAATAATAACTTGGTCAGTCTTTTAAAATGCTTTATAAGTGGAAGGCCAAAAGTGCTTGCGGTTTGGGCTATGCGGTAGCGACGCCCAAATTGCGAGCGCTTTTAAACGCGGTGAAGCTGCTGAGTGACGGAACGGAATGAAGCGGCTGGAACCGCTGTCTTAATGATAGAAAAGGGTATATACCAATTTACCACCCTTTTACCGCTGGATAGGCTTAAACAAATTACTTAAGTTTGTAATATTCTATCCTAATGCTATGAATGAAAACGTTTTAAAGATCACCCGTGAGATGCTGGCTGGTGGCCTGTTTGGGCGGGAACAGGAAGAAAAAGAGTATATGGTACTACAGGAATTATGCGGTGCCGAAAACTACGAAGATCTTACCCTACTCCTTGACGCACTTGGTGCATCCGGTACCGTGCTCGCGGTACCTGCATTATTGGGCCAACGGAACACATGTAATGATGAAACAAAAGTGCTCACGGATATCGCCATCGACCTGATCAAGGCACGGGCCAAAACAAGAGGAAGCATACTGCCTGCTGAGTATTTTAAAACCGGGCATTGGAAACCCCGCTGGAATGGAAGCACAAATACTTTTCTAAGTTATGTGCAAGTCATTGCCGACATCTATATCAAGATAGGCCATGATGAAAGTGAGGTCAACCGGATCGGAGCAATACTTGCCGAAGAAATGGAGATCGACCTATCACCCTATCCAACGTTTGCAGATTTTAAGATATGTCAAAGTGATTCGGATTTTGAAAAAGATTATCGTGTGGTACTGGATAAGATGGCCCAAGAGCAGTTATTAGCAGACGCAGAAGAAGCGGGTATCAGCAAAAGCGACACCAGCTTCTTAACGGGCACCCTGATGGATTTACAGTGTGATTACCTGGTAGCCCGTTTAAAATTGAAAGGCAATCTCGAATATTACCGCTTCGTGCTGAAGATAACCGAATGTCTGAACCAACAAGAATTGTAAAAAACGGCATCATTGTACATTGTGGGCTTTACGATGGGCAGAATGCTTTACAGGCTCTAGGAAGACCTATATGATGAGCAAAGAGACCATACACCGTCAAACGATCACGAAACAAGAACCTATTAAATATACAGAGTATGAAAAAAGCAGAATTAGTTGAATTCCTGGATAGCTGGAACCAATTGGACAAGGCCGAAGGGGATTATAAACCGATCAATCCGTACCAATTGCACGCTATTTTCGTGTCACCGAATTTCTTTTTGAAATGGTACTTGCTGCCCGGGCCCTTCAACGATCTCGCCAAAGAACTGGAATATGAATTTGACCCGGGCAATGAAAATAAGATCATATTTATGTACAGCGATCAAAGGGTGGAAATTGAAAAGCTGGTAGATATAGGTGAACCCGAACTGCGGTTGATCGGCTAAGGACGGATGAAAGGTGAAAAATACACTATGTATAACAAGGATTCGATTATTGCCGAAATGGCATTGGAGGGCTGGGATACTGATCTGGATGAAAACAGGGATAAGGAAAAGTTCCTGTTGCACATACTGCGGGGCACCGACAACCCCAAGGAGATCCTGGCGATTTGTGAGGCCTTTGGGTCAAAAGGCTCTTTATTTACGGCCCCGGTATTGATGGCCAGAATGGTCACTACCCAGAGAGAGGTACAATCTTATTTTATGGCAACGCTGGCCATCATCATGTCCCGGATGCAGGGTTGGGAGCCGGACTTGTTAAACGATTTCTTCAACCCCTCCTGGTGGCCGACGAAATGGGTCGCCACGAAGGAGCGCTTTATCAGCTTTATATGTATCCTCGCGGGTGCCGACGACGAGGGCTTCTTCAACGAAGAGCGGATGGAGACGATGGCTGAGATATTCCTTCCGGAAATGCAGGTCAATATTTTACCGTACCTGAGTTTTAAAGAACTGAAGTTACTGGCTACTGAATGGGACCCGAAAACAGATATGATTCTGGTCGCCAATGGGTTGCAGGAACAAATGCTATTATCCCCGCTTTACCAGGAAAGCGGAATTTTAAAAGAACCCGATCAGCAGGTTAGCGACAATATTTCAGATATGCGGATCGATTACCTGATCACCAGGCTCGGCCTTCACCACGAACTTGACCATTACCACACGATGCTAAGAATGGCACTGGTTTTAAATCAGGCGTAAAAATAAGAAGCCCTGAACCAAGCGGAACAGGGCTTCCTCCCCAAAAGCAGCTATTGCTTTTTATTTAGCTTCTTTGTTTTTGATTTCTGTTACCTCGGCACGGCCGGACTGGGCAAGTACTTTGATCTCCTGGTAAGCTTTACGGAGACGGGTTCCGGCTGCTTTGTTGTTTTTCTCGTGAAATGCGACAGCATCAGCTTCCGTAGCGGCTACTAAATCTTTTAATTTCTGAAATGTTGACATAATAAATGATTTTAAAATTTAAAAAAAAGTGAATGTATAAAAAAATGGTTAATTAATTAGGAATGGGCTACACGGTCATTCCCTGGCTTTCAGCCTGACCCTTCTCTTTGCCGGTACCTTTGGAGCGTTCTTTCTCCTGTTTCGGTAATTTCAGGAAGTCCTCGCGTTTTTCCGGCGCACCGTTTTGCACCTGGTAGAAGTTAATATTGCCATATCGGGGAACCGCCTCGATACGCAGCTTTATATCCTTCCCGTCTTTGCCCTCTACCGTAACCACCGGCCGGTTACCGTTTTTCAGGTCAGTAATTAACTGCTCCTGTTTTTTCGGATCGGCATCCAGTTTTATCTTGAATTCTTCTACGGCTTTTTTGACATCATAGCCATAACCCTCGCTAAACTGCTTTACCTCGTAATTGCCGTATTTATCTTTTGGCTTATCAAACAGGAAAGTAGACCAGGCCTTGTATTGCTCCCCGGCGCGGTTCACCAAATCTTCGCGGTACACAGAACGGCCCTGTAAAAGATTGGCCGCCTGATTAACCGGGAAACCCGCACCTTTTTCCACATAAAAGTGATTGGTCAGCGCCGGGCTGTAAAAGTCCTTTTGAAACTCCTTTGCCACATAATCCACCTTACCCTCGTTCATCGTGGCCAAAGTCGTTTTGAATGGCAGGTCATTACCCGTTGCTTTACCAATAGCCAGTTCGCTCTTTCCTTTCTGCGATTTGAAAAAATCGATGGCCTCCACCGGGCTGTCGAACTTCTTCATCAGGTTCTTGTTATTATCGCCCGGCGAAATCACAATATATTTCTGCTCGTTCTCCAGCGGTTTGGTTTTACTATATGCCAGATCATAGCGATTAAAATAATAGTAATCCGACTGGCCGGACTGCCTGAAATTCAGGGTCACATCGATCTGCCCCTTGTCGGCGGGCAATTGTGTTTTTAGCTGGAAACCAGGGAGGTTCTTCTCCATATTGGCTTCCATATCTTTAATGATCTTGTCATCAAAGCCCAGGGCTTTCAGCTCGCCCTTTAAATTCTCCAAATTGTTACGATTCATTGATCATGGTTTTTAAATGAATAATTACTGTTGATTTTTCCTGGTGTTATCCCGCAAAAGCAAAGGGTAACCTGCTTTGAGCTTAACCTTGATCCGCTTGACCTTTTTCGATAGCAAACCCTTGGCCGCTTCAATACCCGCCCCAGCCGCCTGTACGCCCAATGTCTGATCCATCGAAAGGAACTGCATACTTTGCAAAGCATTGCTGCTGCCCGTACCTACCGCGCCCCCTAATTCTGCTTCCGGCGCATTAATGCCGATCATCGCATCCTTCGCGTCGAACACCGTAAAATTCACCGGGATAATAGAAGTACCCAAGCCCACATTTCTAATCTCCAGATTCAGGCGTTGGTTGCTGATCGATGCCAGGCCGTATAGCTTGTGGTTTTTCGGGATCACCTGCCCATTAACGATAACTGTATCCAGCAAGCGCAATTCCACCACCGCCCCATCAGTGACCTTTTGGTCACGGGAGATCACCGCAGGTATCGCTTTAAACAAGCTGTCCGGTGCCGCCACATGCTCCCTTTTCAGACTTTGTCTGACCAGTTCCGGGTTTTGGATCTGCAGGATCTTATCCATCATCCCGTTCAGCTGCTTCATTTCCGGGTCTTCACCACTGTTCTGCTGCTGCATATTCTTCATCATCGCTTCCAGTTTGGCCACATCTTTGGAAACGGAAACATCGGGCGCAGCCGGAGCCTGAACAGGTGCATAACTCGTTGCCGCGGGAACCGCAGGCGCGGCGATTTGCTTATTTATAGCCGCCAGCTTCTCGTTGATCTGTTTGGTCTGCGGGTCATCGGCAGGGTTGAAACCTAGCCGGCCAGCCACATCAGCGATCTCGTTACCACCCGTTCTAACCGAATCCCGGTCAGCCTGGTTATAAATATCCATTTTGTCGGCCGGCTCCGCTTTCTTAAACTGCGCTCCGGGCAGTTCGGTATTGATACCTTTGGAAACGGCCACACCGTTACCCGTCACGCCCTTACCGCCCCCAAGCGCATAAAAGCCCAGCGCGAGAAAAGGCGATAAAAGCAAGGGGAGGAATAACAAGATCTTTCGCTTGTCCACTCTTTGATTTTGTGTCATAAATTTCATGTAGTTTAATAGTGAATAATTGGGTTAGTGGAACGCCCGGATCAGCACGAACAGGCAATAACTGCCGAAGGCCGCACAAAATAAAACCAGCAGGCAAAGCCTTGCTTTGCCCGATAAGTGAACCGTTTTGCGGTTTAGGTAGTCCGCTGCCCTGCGCTGATACTGGAGTATGTCGCCTGCTATTTTACCCGCGACCTGTTCCTGCCTGGCGCTCATGGGCCGTTCTTTTTTCCGGAACAGCCTCATGGTTTGAGCGCTTTAGGGTCAACATCCGTATTGACCAGGGTTTCCCAATGCTGGATCAGAAAGCCATGTGGGTTATTATCCGTCTGCGTTTTCATATCCCTGACCTGGCCCTGAGTCACAAGTTTCCGGAAAATCGTACTGGTCGAACGCACCAGTTTTTCAGTGGCATAGCAGGTAAAACCATAAGGCGAGCTGTTCACATCAACCTTAATACTGTCCACTGTAATTTCCTGCGATATATTAGCTGAGATCAGGTTATTGTAATAACCCTGTTCGCGCAGGTTATCATAAGCCTGCTTCGCACTTTCATCCGCCAGGTACAAAGCTTTGGTAATACCCGCCTGTATCGCCTTTTCATCCGGCGACAGGTTAAAAAAGTACTGGTGAAAGGTCTTGATATGATCCCGGAGTTCCACCGGCAGGTTTAACTTCCGGTCGGAAGCCAGTGCTTCCAGCACCTTGCCATTGTACAGGATATGCACCCGATTCTGCGCTTCATCGACCAGGCTGTAGCTTTTCCAGATGCAAAAACACAGGACCAGCACATTGGCCGTAATCAAAAACAAGCTGAACCGTTTGATATGCTGAAAAGCCGTATCGATATTTCTGAGTTGTTTGAACATAAATGCCCCCTAACCCCCTGAAGGGGGAATGATTTAATGATTAAAAATTCTGTTGATTACGACTTGCCGGATAGTTTGTCCTTTTGGTAGTCATTGCCTTGCCCGGCATTCCGGTACCCTTCGGCGATATCACCCGGCGCAGTTAAAACGTTTATCCCGCCTCTGGCCATGCGCGAGCCTAACGCTGCACCGCCTGCCTGGCCGTACTGTGCCGCGGTCGACGTGGTACCCGAAACAATAGCCGTTACTTTCTGCAATAACGCATTACCGCCACCGGCATGAACGATATACCCCGCCACGTTCGGCACCGTGAAATAACCCACGATCCCAATAACCATAAAGATCATGTAAGCGCTATCGTTAACAGAAAAGAACGTATCGCCCTGCTGGCCGATCTGGCTAATATCGATCTTGAGCATATTCTCCTGGATCTTACCCAGGATCGCGCTGAAGATATTGGCCACCGGCAGCCACATAAACACATTGACATACCTGGCCAGCCAGACCGATAAAGTTTGCTGGAAACCATCATAGACAGCGAAACCGAACACCAGCGGCCCTAATATGGCCAGGACAATGAGATAAAATGTACGGATCGTATTGATACACAGCGCAGCGGCAGCAAACAGCACCTGCAATACCTCGGATAACCATTCCTTGATCGAGTTTCGGAAATTATAATAGTTCTTATCCGCCCAGAACTTGATATCATTGCCCAAACCCTCCAGCATACCTTCATCTTCCCGGTCCGGATCTTTCGGGTGCGTGTAGCGATACCACTTATCCGAATCGCCGCTGCCGGTTTCCCCCACGTACATCTTCCACTGCTCACTGTTCTTTACCGCCTCCTCTTTCTTTTTCAGCAACGCCGCCACCGCATCATTCGAACTGCTTACCATTCCAGCCGTAGCCGAAACCACCGGCTGTAACACACCATTCAGCACCGGGATCACCAAGATTTGAAACATAACAATAGCGCCACCCAGGCAAAAAGGACGTAACAACGGATAAAAATCTATCGGCTCGGCGTTGGCGATCTGCCGCCATACCCGAGAAGCGATATACCATAATGCCCCGAATCCTGCCAACCCCTGCGCTACGCCGATCAGCTTACCGCAAAGCGGGATCATCTCGTTATAAACGTTATCCAAAACAGGTTGCATACCTCCAATGGTATCAGCAATCCCCTCGGCATGAGAAACGGACGGCAATAAAAAAAGCAACAGTAAGCCCACCAGCCCCCTAAAGGGGGAGTTAAAAAATCTTTTCATAAGTATTTAGTTATTTAAGGTTATAGTACTGTTTCATCGCACCCACATCCATCTTTTCACGCTGTCGCTGATAATCAAGTACACTCGTCTGCCGGTTAAAGGAGCGCAGGAAAACCAGTTTATCATCCGTATCTGCATAGATGCGGTCAATGGCCTGCAAACGTTCATCATCGGACATGCGCAATTGGTTAGCCGTAATCACCATCACCAGTTGGTCCATATTTGCACCGCTTTCTTTCAATAGCTGTCCGTAAACCTTACTTAGATAATCCAGTTCAGCTACCGTAAAGTTCCCGCCGGAAGTAAAGCGGCGGTAAGCCGACCGGTATTCCGAGATCAGCGCCGCCTCCGCGCGGATAATATCCGCGATCCGCCCATACTTCCGCACCTCCGGGCTGACCAGCCATAGACCATCGATAAAAGCCTCATGCAGCGAGAAATTACCCTGGGCGATGTTCTTCACAGAATTGTAACCGGTACTTAAAATGGTATAACCCTTTTTCATATCCGACAGGATACTTTTGAACTGCGCCAGCTTTTCGACGTTTAGCAGCAATTGCTGTATCTCGTCGGATTGCGCATTGGCAGGCTCCACACAAAAAGCCGAAAGGCCAAAACACATCAGCAGCCCCGGTAAAGCTTTCCGCTTTAGGCTACGTGCGCTGAGCTTAATATTCATAATACCTCCTTAACTGTTTTAAAGATTCCAACTCATCGCTTCGCTGCCTGATCAATAAAGCGACCTGGTTACAAAAACTTTGCGTAAAGGCGGTCTTATCCTGCATAGACAAGTAAACTTTATTAAGCCGGGCGATCCGTTCGTCATCTTTCATCTCGACCTTGCCGGAAGTAATGACCAATAACAGTTCGTCCATATCCGCATTACATTCGGCAAATACCTGATCCCTGACGGAATTAATATAACCCCGATGATCAGCACTTAAAACCGGACTACCCGTAACCTTACCAAACGCCTCATCGATATATTCCTGCATCGCCACAATTTCATCGATCCGCTTATCATTGCGGATCACCGGGTTGACCTGTTTAAGCGAACTGATGTACAGGTCATGCAGATGAAACTCCCCGTTGGTGATATCCCTGATCGTGTTTAATCCCGAATGAACGATATTATATCCGTTTTCCAGGAAACCGATATACACCTGTAAAGCGGCGATCTGCTGGATCAAATATTTTTTTTGCGTTTTTTTCTGGCTCCACCACTCTGAGAACGTCTGCGCCTGAACTTGTGTAGCGGCAAGAATCAGGAAGAAAGTAACAAGACATATCCCACGCTTCCATAAACCTTTTAGCTTTCGCCTTTCAGCCTTTACCTCAATTGATTTCATACATTTGTTTGACTTGTTTAACTTCCAATTGTGATCGCGACCGCTGGACGCTTAACGTGATATTCTGGTTATTGAACTCGCGCAGATCGCTGTAATTGGCATCCATTTTGGCTGCCGCCTCATTAACGAGTTCCAGCCGTTTGGCATCGCTCATCTGCGTTTTAAAAGAGTTCACCACGATAAAGAGCTGATCCAGGTTCTTGATACTTTCATCCAGAATGCCCTTGTAAACGCCCTCCATGTGCGTAAGCTCATCCGGCGTAAAATGCTTGTCCTTATTGAACAAGGCCATAGCCCAGTGATACTCCTTTACGATGGCCGTCTGCGTTTCGGCCAGGTCCTTGATCCGCTGGTAAGTAGCAAGCATCGCCTTTACCTTGACCAGCTCATCATAATAGGTAGCGTACAGCTTTCTTTGCTTTTCCGTCCAGTCCGATATTTCCGTCAACTTTAGTTTGGACAACTGGTTCTCAATAGTCTTCTGCGCGTTCTGCAACCAGATCGTATTGTTCTGCAAACGCTGTATCTTCAGATCAATCGCCTTAATGACCTTTTTGATCCCCGCCTTGATCACCTCGGCTATCGCGATCTGCGCATTCGCCCCGGATGGCAGCGCGACCAGGATCGTCATGGCACTAAGCGGCAATACAACCATATAGGTTCTTAATTTTTTTTGCATATAAATGGATTATATAAACGCCTGCGAATAAGAGGTGCAGGCGCTTACGTGGTGAATAATGTGGTTAATTCAACCGCCGGTAGAGCCGTTTACCAACGGTCATGCTGTGGCTATCCGGAAATTTGATCACTTTTCCCTTACGGCTCTCGGTCAATACACCTGTTTTAGGGTCAGCCACCGCTGTCCACTCCTCGGTTTCATACAGGTATTTACCCGGCTTGCCGTTTACAACCAACCGGAAACCAGTCTTGCGGTGCAGCAAGTAATTATCATCCCCGGCTTTTTCTACGACAAGCGTATCATGGGCGATGCTGGCTTCGCTTTGTGCATCATTGACATAAGTTCCTGCGATGTCACCCGATGACAGGCCACTTTTACAAGCATTGAACGATAGGGCAGCTACGGCCAAAAGGATAAATGCTGATGATTTGAATTGCTCTTTCATATGATATTGATTAATAAAATTTATAATACACTTTTGCCAAGCCTAATCTCAGCGGCGAGCGAGGCGATCCCCCCGGCGATATCGCCGAACCGCGCTGCATATTCCGTAACCTTCATCTTCTCTTTTTCCTCAGTCGTGTATGCCAAATACTCTTCTAAGCAAAGTTCGTTACGGTAAACATGCATGGACTGGCCGCCCTGGTCAACGAAAATTTCCCGGTAGTTTTTGCCCGGCTCGTTGGACTTATTGAGCGATAACAGCATTGTTTTGGCTTTATCCGATAAACCCAACACCTCCTGTATCTTATCAAACTTGTTCATGAACTTGCGCATATCCAGCAGGATCTTGGTATCGGACAAATTGATCACGGTTTCCTTGATGATCGGTGAGCTGATTAAATCCTCCACCTCCTGGGTAATCAACGCGGCAATACCATTGAACTTCCTGATCGTTTTATAGAGAAACTTGATAAAATGAGCCATGCCGGATTTGGCTATAGCCACCCAGGCCTCATCTATCGCCAATATTTTGCGCTTGCCTTTCAGCTTCCGCATTTTGGAAATGAACATTTCCATTATGATGATCGTAACTACTGGAAACAAAATCTCATGCGACTTGATATTGTCCAGTTCAAACACGATAAAGCGCTCATTCAGCAGGTCAAGGTTCTCCGTAGCATTCAGCAGGTAGTCAAATTCACCGCCCTTGTAATAAGGGTTCAGGACATAAACAAAGTTCCCTAAATCAAAGTCCTTCTCTTTCACATCGCCGTTCTGCAATACTTCCATGTATTCGGACAGCAGGAAATCGTAAAAGGAATTAAAGCCCGGAAATACATCAGGGTTTGCGGCTAAATGCTCATAGTACAGATTAATGGCACCGGAGATCGCTACATATTCCGAACGGCTGTAATTATCACTGTCTTTTTTCCAAAGCGCCAGCAACAGCGTTTTCAGGCTTTCCTTTTTCTCCACATCCAGCACATCATCAGCACCGATATAGAATGGGTTAAACTGGATCGGGTTATCCTCTGTGTAAGTAAAATAATAACCGCCCACCAGATCGCAAAGCCCCTTATAACTGCCGCCAATATCAATGGTCACGCAATGCGTCCCCTCTTCGTATAGACTGCGCAACAGGTGATTCATCGCCAGGGATTTACCCGCACCCGAAGAACCGCAGACAAACAGGTTCCGGTTAGTGATCAAACCCGACTTCATCGGCGCGTTAAACAGGTCGATATGCACCGGCCGGCCATAACTCCGGTCGCCTAAACGCAAACCTGAACCGTCAGAACGACTCATACCCTCCAGGTTAAAAAAGCAGGTGGCCTGTTCCGCGAACGTATCAAAAGTGTCATTCATAGGAAAGTCTGCTTCGTTACCCGGCATACCCGCGTACCAGACCTGCGGCGCACCGTCGGTTTCCTGCTTGCAAACCGCATCCATTTGCGCCATTGCCGAGCCGACCTTATTTTTCAGTTCTGCTTGATCTATAGGATTATCCGACCAGGCCAGCACGTTAAAGTGTGCCTTAACAGGTAAGCGCTGTTGACCAATAGCCTCATTCAAGAAATCATTACAGGCATCACGCGATATGGCGTTTTCACGGGAGTAGGCAGATAGCGACTGCAAACGCAGTTTTTTTGCCTCTAATTGCTTAATCGTATGCTGCGTATCGCCGATAAACACGAACTGATTGTAAATATGGTCGCAGTCTAAAAACTGGCCCAATGGTGATGCAAAGCCAATACTATATTTTGTCCGGTCGGTAGAATACTTATCAAAGTTGATCCTGCTGCCGCAAAGCGCAGGCAGGTCTTCCGCATCGGCCAGTGTGTATAATTCCACATGCTTATCACCCACCCGGATTTCGTCTTTGATATGGATATCCCTGATGACCGGCTGCTGACCACGGTTTAACAAAAAGCAGTACTGCTCAATGATTCCTGCCTTATTAGCCGTACCCGCCAGTTCATCATCAGCCAGCCTGCTTAAACTAAATAGCCCGCTATCGGCCAAAATCCTTTCAAACTGCCCGCAGGCCGCCATGAAATTTTGAAACAGCCGTTCGTCTTTCAGTTCGACCGGTGCGATGGACTTGCGCAGGATATTGGAATAGGCCGAACTCGACAATTTTCTGCCCGATGGTTGCAGGGTCAAAAAGATATAACAGCGGTGGTCTAAATACGGCCTGCCCGCGAAATGCTTCTCCGAAGCAGCGCCTAACATACCTTCAGCTGCTCTTTTGCTGTCGGCCTGAACCCCCATCTTCGTGAACCAATCCAATTTATGAAAGATGGTGCCTGGCAAAAACCCGCGCATGGCTTTAACAAATGCCTGGTGCCCCGCTTCAAAGTCCTGCGCCGATTGGGTACCGAACTCCGGCAAATCCAGTTCATAGGCAATGGTTTTATCCCCCTGCATAGAGATCATCGTGCCGCTCTCTACTTTCCAGATGGGCAATATTTTTTCAATATCGATCATGCCGCCACCTTTCCCGACGTTTTTAATGTCGTAAATACACGCCTTGACCGGAACCGAACATAAGTTGGCAGCCCGCGTTTAGCAAAGAATTTACCTAACCCATGCACACCGAAACGCTTAGAAAGCCGGAACACCGTAAAAATCAAGCCACCCCCCAATGTAAATACTAACGGTACGGTGATGAGTAAACCTGCGCCTAAAAGATATAATGCCACAAAGGTTAATAACAGGACAACCAAGCCACCCGCAAGCCAGCCAATATACTGGCCATACAAACCCTTAAATTCGATTGGCTTATTGATGCCCTTATTTATTTGATATACTGAACTCATAATTTGTTTTATTTAAGGTCAGGAACGGACGGAACGAATTGCCATTCTTGTTGCAGGCTTCGTATTCCGCCCGTTCTGATCCTGTTAATTTTTTAATTGCCTATTACCGGCAGATACCTTTCCACGCTGGCAATGGTATCATGGATCGCGCCGCCATGACTAAACAAACCCACCTTTTCTAAAAAAAAATGCCGGTTAATGCCCATCACCACCGAATGGTAGCCGAACGTGATCGCCTTGCCGCCCGGTTTCAGCGCTTTACCCGCCTCGTCTTTCAATTGACGGAAAGGGCTGCATAAAATCCCTTTGTACAGTTCCATGCTTTTCCTAAAAGCATAAGGCGGATCTAATAAGATCGTATCGAACTTTTCACCTTTCCATGTTCTTAAAAAAGCAAGGGCATCCATACGGTAATCGGCTGTTGCTTCATCGTCCAGATCATTCCTGACCTCATCCAAAGCCAGTTTGGTACGTCCCGCAAATAAGTTTAAAACCTTGCCTTCGCATTCCTTTTCAACCCATTCCCGGATCGACCTGACCGAAAAAGTATAGCGGTGAAGCGGGCATTTGATAAAATCAAAGCCGGTCATGATTAAATACCAAAGAACGATTTCAGTACCGTTGCCACCACAACTAAGAAGATACAGGAGCCGAACCAGGCCGCCGCTACCTTGTTGGTATCAGGCTCACCTGCATTCCATTTATTAAAGACCTTGACGGCCCCAACCAGGCCGACAACTGCGCCGATGGCATACATCAGGTTACAGCCTGATTCAAAATACCCCTTGACCTTATTTGTCGCCTCATCAATTCCCGCTGCACCGTCCGCCGCGTACACCGATATGCTGCAAAGCATATTGTAAACACAGAGCGTCATTGATAACAGCCACCACTTTGCCAGGACTTTTTTGTCCGCGTTCTTAAAGATTTTTTTCATGCAGAATAAATTTTGTTTCGTTTCCCTACAGGCCGCACCATGCGGCCCATTTTCTCGTCAAGGATTTGAAACCAAAGCTTACTTGCTAAAAAACATCCTGCTAAAGCGCGCCCTGCAATTCTCGCGCGGTAACCTCGAAATCAAGCGTATCGGATTCCTGTACCTGCTCGGCTACCATCAGGTAAAATGTTTCCAGAAGCGTGCTGTCCATTAGCCTCGGATATCGACGAACCTCTTCATTGACAGCTTCGATCAACCCGGCCTTGTCCAGTTCTGAATCGAACAAAGGCTTAACATCTTCCATCAGGTCGAACAAATCGCTTTGCAAAACATCACCTCCAACCGAAGTGTCATCTTCAGCGGGCTCTTCAACTCTTGGCGCAAAACCAAAATCATGTTGGCCCAACACGCTGATACCCTCTTGCTCAGCGGCTTTACCCATCAGGTCATCATCAGGTTCCTGTTCAAAATCATCCTGCCAGGCATGTTTCAAAGGCACTACTTCGGGCTTCGCCCCAGACAAAAAAGCGAACACCTCTTTCCGATAAAAGAGCAGTAGGACGACTACCAGCCAGACCAGGCTGAAAATCAATGCGGCAATCAGGAACTGTTGCCATGTGAATGCTTGTAACATAAATATTTTGTTTTACCCCGCACGACATTGTGCCGAGATGATGGATCAAAGGTTGGGAGAACCTGCATTTTTGATTGGGGACTCCCTATGAAAGTCCCCAAAACTTTTTCTTAAACCCCTAACTACCAGATTTGTAATCAAAGAAAATGCCGCGCCTACTTTGCCGGCGGAACGCGGTTGGCCCTGCGTTTTAGTTGAAACGCATCAGGATCATAGTTCAGCTTCCTGTCAATACGCATATTGATCTCATGCCGCATTTTATCCAGGTAACTGGTCGGACTGGTCGTTTTCCGGGTTTCCAGTTCCTCAAACCGACGGGCAGGCCTGCCAATACGGACATGCAACACCTCTTCCATCCACTCAAAGATTTCGACCAGGCTGGCATTGCCGTCGTTTAATTGCTTCGTATCATACAAACCAAAGCCTACCTCCACTAGGTTAATACTTTCACCCGTCCAGCGCATTTCTCTTGTCCGTTTACGTGCCGCAGCGGGCGCATGAACCATCGGCGGCGTATTGCCCATCGCTTCCATAATCGACGCGCTCAGCATCTCATAAGCCCTGAACTTGGCGAACAAGTAACTGCAAGACGTAGGGAGAATAAGATCATACTCAGGAATCTCCGGCACCAACGTACTGTTGGTATCCGCACCCGGAACAAATAGCAACTTATCCAGATATGTACCAGCCGTCTTATAATAAGCATGATGGAGCGAATAACGGGAGGGGAAACGGCTGACCACCCGTAGTTCATCGAGCCAGAAAGCCCGAATCTTTTTATTCGTCGTTACCGGCAGCGCGGACAAAATCGCATACCATTCCTGGTGATAAATATACAATGCATAGAATTTCGGCAAAAGCACCTTACCATACTTGATTTGTTCTTCTTCAGAACCCAGCGGGTGAGCTAAAACATGATCAGACAAAAAATGCAGGGATTTACGAATTACCGTCAAGGCCTCTTTCAGCCGCTCAGCAGGTAATTCGGTAGAAC
This sequence comes from Mucilaginibacter pankratovii, assembly GCF_014773265.1. Classification (GTDB taxonomy): domain Bacteria; phylum Bacteroidota; class Bacteroidia; order Sphingobacteriales; family Sphingobacteriaceae; genus Mucilaginibacter; species Mucilaginibacter pankratovii. Next base: position 62,351 of record NZ_JACWMY010000013.1, read on the forward strand.
TGTTAATCTTTCCAAGTGCAGCTTCCATCACCCGGAATTCCTGCTCACATACTTCAAATAACATAAATATATTGGTTTAAATGAACCTGCCGACTCCCCCATAGGGATAGTTAACTGTGCAATAAAATCAGCAGAGAAAAGTATGCATATACCATAGGCCGTTTATTTTGGTAAAGCCAAATGTGCAGTACAAAAACACTAAACCGCAATACGTGAAAACCCCTAAACGAACAAAACAGGTGTAATCACTTGTCGTAAAAAAAAAGCCGCACCGGAGGGTACAGCTTTTACTAAAATCATTCTTTTTTGATTGCCCCGGATGAAGCCGAGATTTCTATAGACTTTGATTTCTATATTTTGGAATATAAATTTGTACCGCTCTTTTTTGGATGGGGGCTTATTTTTATCAAAAGTGTCATTCTTTTTAATGCTGTGTGTAATGAATTGGCCTTGAAATTCCATCCCAATTCTAAAAAGAAACTCTTAATCTCACTTGTTTCTCTCGGAATATCAAGATAACCACTTGGAAGCATTTTGTATTTGATACAATAAGGTATTGACGGCTCTTGACTCAAAAGAACCTGTATAGCAGGTATAGATTTATATTTTTGGGCAAGTATTTCTCTTAAATTTATTGAGGGTACAAAATTCCTTTTACTTAAATCTTCTAATTTAATGGTGGTGAAATTGATAATTCCATCTAGAGATTTAATTCTAAACGATTTCTTACCGGACTCGATATTTACCAAAGTCGATGTAGAGATAAGTGATAACAACGCAAAATCTTTTTGTGAAAGTCCCAATGCATCCCTCAACTCTATCACATTGGCACTAATAATTAAGCTGGTATTGTCCATAAAACAAATGGACAATACCAAATCGTGACAATTTCAATAAGTATTTGCTTTTTTTGAAGTGATTTATTATATTTGTTTTAGAGGTTATCCAACACTAACTCATTATGTAAGAAGAATTAAGTTTATTTTATAAAAGGTATTAATATAAAAGTCTTGCGACCCATCTCAGGCCGTTACTGCAAGGCAGCAGAATTGATACCCCAACACTTTCAACAAAGTGCTATCTTTAGCATCATTTGATAAGTGTGGGGTGCTGCTGTTCACATGTGATAACGTAAGGCCTGAGAACCAATATGGGGTCACGTGATGCAGCCCTCACACTTATTTATATAAGGGTCGTCCAGGCAAGGCTTGTTTACAACAAGCAATGAAGCCACAACAAAGTAACAAAGCGGTCAGTACGTCTTCTTTAACTACCTCGATAGAAGTAGTATGCCGTTTTCTATATACTTTACGTTGTTTTCAAAATCTCAAAAATCTCTTTAAGAACATAATTAAGCGTCCCGATTAAACGCTGAAAACGGCAGCCAACCAGTTAATAGTTAATGCTTTTGGGCTGCCGTTTTCTCCTGTTTAGGATCAAATTAACTTTTAACGCTCCTTAACTAACTGATTTAATGAAAAAAATCATATTAAATTTAGTACTGGCTGTGCTTTGCCTAAATTTTACCGCACACGCACAGAACAAACCAGGCAATATCACCGCCCTGAAAATCGGCGACCAAGTACCCGACATTACCATAAACAACATTATCAACTACAAAGACGCCAACGGCCAACCCGCCACCAACGCTAAAATATCCGACTTCAAAGGCAAACTCCTTATTCTCGATTTTTGGGCCACCTGGTGCAGCCCATGCGTGGCCATGATCCCCAAAATGGACAGCCTACAAAAAGAATTTGCCGGAAAAATGCAGTTCCTACCAGTAGCCTACCAATCTGAACAAATCATAGGATCTTTTTTAGAGAAGTTTCAGTTACAACAAAAAAAGCGATACGACTTGCCGGATGTAACCGGCGATACCGAACTGGCGAAACTTTTCCCACATACTTATCTACCACATTATGTTTGGATTAACGACACTGGAACGGTTGTTTCGATTACAGAATACAATGATGTCAATTCATCCAATATTGCCAAATTTTTAGGAACCGGAAAAATTGCGGTACGACAAAAAATAGATGTACATATTGAATATGATCGAGCCAGACCATTGTTAATCGGAGGTAACGGAGGTGACGGCAGCAACATGCTTTATCACACTTTAATTACAGGTTATACTGATGGCCTCTTGTCGGGATTTAAATATGATGAAGAAAAGCCTGCAGCTGACAAGCCAAGGAGTTTAACAGCAACCAATCAAACAATCCCAAAGCTTTACGCACTGGCTTACGGCGAAGGACGTAGATGGTTTGGTGATAACCGTATGATCATTGAGGTGAAAGAGCCTTCAAAGCTCATAAATCATTCATCGGGACAGGTATTTATTGATTGGATGAAAACAGGAAGCGGTTTCAGCTACGAAGTAATCGTTCCTCCGGCCCAGGCTAATCAAATTTTCACCCTCATGCAAAATGATCTCAATCGTTTTTTTACTCAATATTCGGTTAGTGTAAAGACAATCCCAGTCAAGTGCTTGGCATTGGTCAGAACCTCGAATCAGGATAAACTACATAGTAAAGGAGGACCGACTTCAGTCGAATCCGATGAATTTGGACTGCATATCCGTAATAACTATATCGGACAGTTGACAAGCAGATTGGACGCTTTTTTTTTACAGGGCAGTCCATTCCCGGTTGTTGATGCAACAGGATTTACCGGACGTGTAGATATGGATATTGATGCTAATCTGTCCAATGTTGCAGATATCAACAGGGCACTTCAAAAGTATGATCTAAAATTTGAAGAATCAGTACAAAATACCCATATGCTGATTTTTAGGGATAAAGAATAGTCCATCGCATTCCTAAGCTTCTCAAATCATTTTTCACCCAATTTAAGATTTATTAAATGAAAAAATTTATACTTTTTATAATGCTACTTTGCTATGCGGCATTGAGCTACGCGCAACAGGGGGTTAAGGGAACGATAATATCCTTGTCTGATCATACACCTTTACCAGGGGCAACCATAAAGATTAAGGGCACAAATATCAGTACAACAAGTGACAGCAGCGGGCAATTCCATGTTGTGGCGAACAGTAATAAAATTGTCTTGCTTATATCTTATATCGGTTTTAAAACCACCGATATAGCTATTACACTGCCTTTGTCTCCATTGACTATTCCCCTTAAACCTGACCCTTATCAGTTAAACGAGGTGATGGTGTCTACAGGCTATCAGGATATATCCAAAGAACGAGCCACCGGTTCATTTGTTAAAGTTGACAATAATCTACTAAACAGAAGTGTCAGCACAGATATTTTAAGCCGTTTGCAGAACGTTACTTCCGGGCTGATTTTCAACAAAGGTAAGGGCACAATTAAAAATGATATTAGCATCAGGGGGCTTAGTACTATATTTGGTAATGCACAGCCGTTGATTGTTGTTGATAATTTTCCCTACGATGGTGACATCAATGACATCAATCCTAATGATGTGGAAAGTATCACAGTTCTCAAAGATGCAGCAGCAGCTTCTATATGGGGTGCAAGGGCAGGTAACGGAGTTATCGTTATCACGACAAAAAAAGGTAAATACAATCAGTCTGTACACATTTCTTTTAATTCAAACATTACCATAGGCGACAAACCTAATCTGTTCTATCAATCAAGAATGAGCAGTGCCGATTACATCGAAACTGAGAAAAAACTGTTTGCTCAGGGCTATTATCAAAATACAGAATTATCCTACAACAATCTTCCGCTTACCCCTGTAGTAGAATTGCTCATTGCCGAACGCGACGGAAAAATCACTTCCGAGGCAGCAAATGCGCAAATCAATGCCTTGAAAATTCAGGATGTACGTAATGGCCTTGAAAAGTATTTCTATCGCAAAAATGTCAACCAGCAATATTCCCTAAACATCAATGGAGGCTCGGAAAATCAACGGTATTATATTTCAGGAGGCTATGATAAAAATTTAGATAATCTCGTCGGAAACGAGTATGACCGGGTGACATTAAATGCCAATAATACTTACAACTGGCTTAAAAATAAACTTGAATTTACAACAGGTGTTTATATTACCCAAAGTAGTACTACTGCAAACAATCCGGGTATAGATCAGATCACTTATGACGGTAATACTTTATATCCCTATGCCAGCCTGGCTGACAATAATGGCAATCCCTTAGCGATCACCAAAGACTACCGGGCTGGATTTATTCAAACAGCCGCTCAAGGTGGCCTGCTTGACTGGACTTATAAGCCATTGCAAGAAGTTCGCAATGCTGACAACACTTCAAAGATAACCGACTATAGGTTAAACACGAGCCTGAAGTACAATGTATTGCCCGGTTTGAGCGCACAGGTTCTTTACCAATATGAGCGCAGTTCAACAGATGGAAGAAATTTGCAAAGCCAGGACACCTATTATACAAGGAATCTCATCAACCAATATACCCAAATTAACGCAGACGGCTCATTGACATTGGCCATACCAGCAGGGGGTATTCTCGACTCGCGCAACGTAATAAGTGTTAGTAATGACATACGTGGACAGCTTAACTACAACCTTACCTGGAGTCAAAAAAATGAACTGACCGCTATCGGTGGGTACGAAGTCCGGGGACTACATACCACCGGAGCAGGAAACCGCCTTTATGGATATGACGATACACATGCTACCAGCGGTTTAGTTAATTATACGGACTATTATATCATGTACAATAATCCTTATGATTACCGTATTGTTCCCAATACAGATTATACCACAGATCTTCACGATAATTACAGATCGTGGTATTTTAACGGAGCCTACACTTATGACCGTCGCTATACACTTTCAGGAAGCATCAGGCGTGATGAATCAAATCTGTTCGGTGTCAAGACGAATCAAAAGGGGGTTCCGCTGTATTCTGCAGGATTAAGCTGGAGTATCAACAACGAAGGATTTTGTAAAAGTGACTGGTTACCATTGTTAAAGCTGCGGGCAACATACGGGTACAATGGAAATGTAAATAAAACTGTTACGGCTTACACAACAGCCCTTTATTGGGCTGCCTCACAGAGCGCGATCAATCAGCCTTATGCACAAATCACCAATCCTCCCAATCCTGAATTAAGATGGGAAAAAGTACAGGTAATTAACTTGGGTGTTGATTTTGGAATTAGGAATAATACCATCACTGGAACAATCGAATATTACCATAAAAAAGGGAACGACCTCATCGGCACTATTCCCTATGCGCCATCTACAGGTATTACCACGTTCACAGGAAATACTGCCAATACCAGCGGCAATGGCATGGACTTAACACTGAACACGAAAAACATTGACAGGCAGTTTAAATGGAACACTACTTTTTTATTAAGCCTGATACAAGACAAAGTAACCAAATATCTTACCCCGTTTCCTGCTGCATACTTACTACAATATGGCGACGGATTAGGGAAAATCCCAGTAGAGGGCAGGCCGCTTTATGCTTTATTCAGCTATAAGTGGGCTGGTCTTGACCACCAGACAGGTAACCCGCAAGGTTATTTGAACGGGGATATCAGCACCGATTATTCTGCTATCATATCGTCAGCAACCCCGGGCAACTTGGTCTACAACGGTTCGGCCCGACCTACGATCTTCGGCTCATTCAGAAATAGCTTCGCTTATAAAAACATATCCATCTCTGCTAATATCTCCTATAATTTAGGTTATTACTTCCGTAAAAATTCTATAGGCTATGGCAACAATTACGGATTAGGTGGTAATGGCGACTATTACAAGCGCTGGCAGAAACCAGGTGATGAAGCAAATACCTATGTACCATCCATGCCGACCACCGTCATAGCTAACAGGGACCTGTTTTATAATTTTTCCAGTGTGTTAGTTGAAAAAGCTGACAATATTCGATTACAGGATGTGAACATTAGCTACGTGTTTAACGGCCAACAATTGAAAAAGCTTCCGTTCCGCAATGTTCAGTTTTACCTTTATGCCAACAACCTTGCTTTACTTTGGAAAGCTAATAAATCCGGAGTTGATCCCGATTACCAGACTGGCCCGGTTCCTAAAACCATTGCCCTGGGCTTAAAGGCCGATTTTTGAAACAGCACCAAGTAAATTGATTTTAGCACCATTTAAACTCTAAGAAAATGAAAATACGATATATTATACTTCTTTCAGCTGTTATCTTTTCAGTGGCTTCCTGTAAGAAAAGCTTTCTTGATGAAAAGTCCGACAAATCGCTGCTTGTTCCAACTACGTTAAGCGATTTCCAATCCATGATGGATAATATCATTACGATGAATAGCACCCCTGGATTGAATGTTATTTCCGCAGACGAATTTTACACTACAGACAACGGCTGGAAGTCATGGGTTACTCCTATGGAAAGAAACAGCTATCTGTGGCTAAGCAATATATATGAGGGTTCAACAACGCCGGATTGGGATGTACCATACCAGCAGGTATTTTATGCAAATATTGTATTGGATGGACTTGAGGCTATTAAACCAGATGCCAACACACAAAACAACTATAACCAAATCAAAGGCAGCGCTTTGTTTTACCGGGCATTCGCCTTTTACAACCTTGCTCAATTATTCGCGGCACCGTATGATCAACGGAATGCTACTCAACAGCCCGGCATACCTATTCGTCTAAATTCTGATGTTAATATCAAATCTGTTCGCGGGACTGTCCAGCAGACCTACGATCAAGTCATCAGTGATCTTTCCACTGCTGAAACTTTGCTTAATGCACAGGTAACCTATAAATCAAGGCCAGGTAAAGCAGCGGTAGACGCCTTGTTGGCAAGGGTTTATCTTACGATGGGTAATTATACACAAGCCGCAGTAAATGCGACAACCGCTATTAAATCAAACAACAAGTTGATCGATTACAACACTTTAACTCCGGGTGCTTCAAGGCCATTTCCTAACATATTGCCCAATGGGAACGATGAAGTTTTGTACTATGCAACGATTAATGCTTACTCTTATAGTTATGAAGCACTGACTTACATTGACACTGATCTTTATAACTTATATGAAACTAATGATTTAAGGAAAACCGTCTTCTTTAGGCTGAATGGAACAGGCTACAATTTTAGAGGTTCGTATGCGTATTTTTTCAGCGGATTGGCGACTGATGAGCTATATCTGACAAGAGCGGAATGTTATGCACGTCTAAATAACCTATCAGGAGCCTTAGCCGACCTAAATACGTTATTATCCAATCGTTACGTAACAGGCACCTTGCCTTTTACGACCACAAACATTAATGCTGCGTTAACAAAAATATTGCTCGAACGGAGAAAGGAACTTATTTCACGGGGAACGAGATGGACGGATTTGAGGCGGTTGAATAAAGAACCACGCTTTGCTACTACATTAAGCCGTAATCTTGATGGAAACACCTATACTTTGCTTCCTAATGGCACTCGTTATTTATTCCCTATTCCTGATGACGAAATTTCAGGAAGTGGAATAGTACAAAATCCAAGGTAGAAAAACATTAAAAGCAGACTGTATAAAAACACAGTCTGCTTTTAATAAATAGTTGGCCAATACCAATGCTATTAGGGAATGGGGTTAAAATTACCGCTCACACTACTTAACGGCGTCGAGCTTGCCGATGGAGTAACGCCAGAAGGAAATTGGCCGGTACAAATATTAGCGCTCGATACACAATTGTAATTAGTTCCCTGTACCTGTGAATTAACATTTGTCCAACCAGTTATATTTCCACTTCCGTTATAGCTTGCCCGCCATTTGATCGTAGTTTGTTTGGCTGCTGGTTTGAATGCCACTAAACTTGTGGCGATTAATACGGCCACGAACCCGTATTTGTTAACGCTTTTAATTTGTGAGATGATTTTCTTGATCATGACGGTAAATGTTGTGTTCCCGCTTTTATTTTTTAGCGGGCCCGATTTGGTGATTTGATCCCTTGAAGCCGCGATCTTCTCACATTTTTGTTTATCTGTTTCCTATGCAGGGCTGGCTCTTTTCCCTGCCATTGCAGTTCAGGCACTGTTTGAGGCAAGCTGTTTTTTGTATTTAAGGTGAAACCATGAAAAGTCTTTTAGCCGCCCGTTTTCAATAGTAAGGCTGATTAGGGAAAGGACTATAAAGACAATATTAAAGATTAGTTGAGCCAAGTAAGATGCGCTGTCCCATAAAACTCCACCGCATGAGCAGGGTGTCCGGCTGAATGCATCATTTGTCGCCAGGATTATATAAATGCTAAAAGCAGACAGCAAGATCAATGAACCCCAAGTAGCTTTTTTTCGTGTGGCTGATAATAATAAGAGTACAATAAGAAGCATTTCGATAACAGGAATAAGCCATGTTAGAACATCTGCAATTGGCACCGGAAATACCTGATTTAACATTTCGCCCCGAGATTTGGGATAATCTGAGAGCTTTATAGCTGCCGCATAACTAAACATTGCAGCCATTAAGCCCGAAATAATCCTCAGTATGGTTTCCTTTTTCATTGCCTAACTATTTGATTACCTCAAATTTCCGCTGAAATTTTCCGCATTAAATTGTCCGTCAACAATTTGTTCTATTTATTTTTTGATTATATTTCAGCTCAAAAAAACCATCAATCTTTGTTTCTAGCGTTATATGCGGCTTTTTCCCTGCTGTAGTTAGCCGGCACCATATTTAAAAAGGAAGCGCCGTATTTGTTAGGGATTTTATTCATCGGGTATACAGCTGCGAACGTGGCTACCTTATCTTTGTCATGCAAACCCATAACGCGGGTGCGCCAGGCTTCGACCTGTTGTTCAACGAGAAGTATATAAGTCACCAGCTCATGAGTTTCCTGATGCTTTTTTAATTCAATAATAGCGCTTCGCTTAAGCGACAGCAGCGTGCCTTTAGTCAAGACCGTCAACTTCAGATTCGAGGGTTTTGCTTTAAAGAAACTAAGCGAATCAGTAAAGATCTGGCCAGGCCCGTAAATCCGGATTACCCGATCGTTTCCGTTTTCATCTTCTAAACTCGCAATCAGCCATACATCTACGCTATACCAAACATAACGGGCATAAGCAGGCGGCAATAAGATTACTTCCTTTGCTGCGCTTAACTGAGCCGTGGGCAAAGAATTGACATCCGACCGAAAGCCGGGTGATACTGGCACCATTGCGTGTAGTACCTCCAGCAATTCATTGATCCGTTTTTCCAATTCAGCAGGTTTCATATTGAGGGAGATTAATGTTCAATCAACCGGTTATTTCACCGGCTGCTACCAAAAATGCAACCTCGCCCCACTTATCCGCAATACGTGCAAACCCTTAATCTGGCAAAACAGGTGTAAACCCTTATATCAACCAATACCTGGCTTTAACTGTTCAGCTTAGTAATTAGCGCCAGTTTACTGCGCCTACAACCTACCTTAAAATAAATGTTACGCAGATGCCCCTCGACCGTTCGTTCCGAAATAAACAATTGTTCAGCGATCTGTTTATTCGTCCAACTCTTCCGACTCAGCAACACCACCTCCAGTTCCCGAGAGGATAACTCATACTTTGCACAGTTCTCCATAAAGCGGTCTGAAGGTTCGGTGTTTTCCATCCCCTCCGGTAGATCATCCTTTTCCCGCAACCTTGCCCATAACAAGGGCATTGCCATCAACAGCACGATGATGATTAGTGCGATTGTATTAACCCCTACGAGGTCGAATAAATTAAACGCATATCCGAAGCCACCGTTCCAGACCATCAGCAGCGATAGTACAACCAGGGGTGCCCAGTTCATCAACCTAGGTTTAGCCGAATTACCACGGATAAAAAGATAGGCGATCAGTACAAGTTCAAAGACAACAAATAGCCAGGAAACGACATGTGAATGATAAGGCAAAAAACGCATAAACTTAAGAATTAACGCAAAAACAAAAAAGATAATTACCACCACCGAGGCTAGAGTATCATCATGAAGATTAATAATCGGGAGGTAGAATCATGAAGATACCTGGCTGGAAGTTACAGGATAAAGATCGCTGCCAGAGTCAGCGCGGGTCATGATCTGAGATGAGATGAAAGGCCTGGAAAGCCGGAACCAAAACAGCCACGCCCGCGCTTTCACAGCAGGCATTGCAGGATTTCCCGGTTCTATTAAAATTCCAGCTTTATCATCTCGGGAAGTATTACAAACGCAATCGATATTATGAAGTAGGTCGGCCTATCTTATGTTGATCCGATGATCTTGAGCCGTTCGTTCTTGCAAGATAGGATTAACAATTTTAAAAATATTTTCATAGGAAGTTGATTTTTGTCCTATACAACCATGAAAGCCGGGGAACGCATCGTGGGCTATAGAACCGTTAAATTGATATTCGCGCAAGTTGTAAAAAATCCGCCGGATATATCCTCTGAAAAAGTAAGATCGCACTAAATATTAAATATTAAGCAACTATATTATCCTTAAAAAACATTGAACTACCATCGCCCGTCCTTAATTAGTTTGCCACGGACGTTCCGCAGTGTACTTTCTCCGATCAACAGGTAAGAGGCAATGTCCACATCAAGCATCATCCGGCCCGGTATTTTAAACTCCTTGAAACTATTATAAAAATTTTTAACCACCATTTCAGCATCCTTGTAGAGCGACAACCTTTCCAGCAGTTCCCTTTCCGCCGCTTCTGCTATCACTATCCTGGACAGTTCTTCTGTACCAGGAAACCGCGCATGTGTATCCTGAAGCGCTTCATAGCCAATAGCCATCAGGTAAGTACCCGGCAGGCAAACCCATTCAAAGGTTGAAGGGGTTTGCGTAGTGAAACTTTTCCCCGAAACAATGGTATTCTTAGCGGCAATACTAAGCACCTGTCTGTCCCCCGCGTCACTAAAGCCATAACAAGCCACATAACCATCCGATACGAACAGCACGTCCTTCACAATGCTACCTCGCTCAAACAATATCTTCCGGTCAGGGTAGAACCGACCATCTAATACTTGCGTTAAATGATCCCGCAGAGCCTCCGGCTGGGGCTTATAACTGCATAGTATTCTGAAAACTTTGTTGATGATCGCTTCGTGTTCCCGCATTGGCATCTGTTCTATTGAATAAAAGATGACTATTGTGCTTTTGATTTATTCTATTCAATGATATCGAAATATAGAGTGGGCATTCCGACATCTCATTCTGAAACTATGAACAGGCAATTCTGGAACACATTGATCATGTTAGTCTCTTGATTGTTAATTGTTATTACCTTCCATCAACGTAACTCGCTGCTCCAACGCGCACAGAACAGCTTGGTCAAGCCTCTCATAATATCCACACTCATTAACAGCCGCTATAAAAAAATGGAGAAACGGTTAAAGACAGCGATGGCGATACGTTTTATTGTGATGTGTTTATCAAAACTTAAGAAAGAGCTTGCTTCTAAGAGCTCTTTTTCTTAATTTTTAACTGAACTATAAAGAACGATAGAAGGCTTTCATCAAAGCTTGTCCGGATGATCCCCGTTTTTCATGTTTTTTAATTAAAAGCGGGATGCCGATGCAAATTGTAATGAAAACCACAAGCCCCCCAACTGCGGACTATATAATTTGCAGTACAACATTTTGTAGAATCATATTAAAAAGAATTATTCCTGATATGGTTAAAATCGACAATTTTATTAATTGTTATTAACCACCATTTCGGCATAAATATTTCCTAACTCTTCATATAGGCGTCTGGCCAAGTTCAATAAGAAATTAAAGCCAATTGAGGCTTCGGGCTGAATTTGACTCCCGGTTGCCTGTTTTTCAAAACCCGGTTTTAATCTTTTACTTTCTAACAAGTTTTCTGCTGACTTGAGTATCTCAACCGCGCACCCTACAGAAGTAGTTGCCTGCTTTGTGTATAGGTGTAACCGATCTGTCATGACAGGCCCAAACAAAGATGTCGCAGCCGAAAATAACTTATGTACTGTAACCTGGAAATTATAGATATGAAGTATGAGGTTTCTTGTTCCCGGCTCAACGCTGAATCGGCTGGCTGTTGCAGAAAGATCAGCAGAAGCCGAAAAAACATGATTCCGTAAATTTTGATATTTTACTTCATCAAACGTATGTCCTAACATACAATCATTAAAGTATTCGAGGTAACTGATATTTGCTTTTACTACCCCTCTTAATAAGGCATCTATTTGTTTAGATTCCCAATGGGGAAACAGAAACCCCGCAAGGAGCGATATTGTGCATCCGATTATTGTATCATAAAACCGTTCGAGAACCAGTAATGACAGACCACCATATAAAATGTGGATTCCCAATACTGCAATTCCGGTAACACAAATTACGCTAATCATGTAATTAACGCGCAAAAAGCTCAAATAACCCAGTAATAGGAGGATAACTAAGATGATTTGGGCCGTTGTACTCTGAACTATCAACATCAAACCCAACATCAAGAGAATACCGGATAATGTACCCAAGACCCTTTCAATATTGCGTTGACGTGTAGTACCATATAGCGGTCGCATAACGAAAACTATAGTGAGCAATACCCAATAATTGTACTTGCCTATCGGGAATGCTACCATTAGCAAATAAGTGACAACACAAACGGCGGCAAGCCGAATCGAAAATTTAAAGGTCAGGGAAGACCAAATCATTTTAGATTTCACTGTCTGTAAAACACTAATTATGTCAAAAATCAAAAATTGTTCCGCTACCTTTTCCTGAACACAATAATCATTGTGATCATTCTTTAAGGTAGCATTCTTCATTTTTCGCAGATGTTGTTCAATGTTCGTTAGATTGTTAATAAAACCACTCATTATGAGCTTGATATGGTCATCTAAAGAAGGTGTTAAAGCTTTTAAATCTTTACGAATCTCTTGAGAGCCTTTATCCGTCTCAGATGGAATAGCGTAAAACAGACCTGTTTTGAATGAGGTTCCAATTGAATCCATTTCACTGGCAATTAAAAGTATAGTATTTTTTATTTTTTGCAATAAGCCCGATTCTCCCAAAGTAGTGCGGATATGGTGGTGATCGTATTCTATTGATAAAACCTGTGCATGTAACGCTTTTATTTCTTTCGAAACGGCATGTATGCATTCAACCGATGAAGAATCATCGTTTCCGTAATGGCTGGTATAACTCTTGATCATATCATTTACCGCCTTTTGTTTTGCGATAACGATTTCGTGATACTTCAACCCTCTTTGATAACAAATGTCGATTGGTATCGTGGGGTCATAGAAAGCACCTTTATTCCGAAGAAATTGAGCTTCGGCACATACGAACTCACCAAGAGCGAAGCGGAGAGGCCGCTCCGGAGAAATAAAAGCAACTAATGAACTAACCACCAAATACCATACGCAGCCTAACCCGATATGCAAAGCAAAGACAAGCCCGTTACCCGGCCTAAGTCCCATGACGAACAAAACCAAAACTATAACGCTGGAACCTAGCAAATAGAGACGGCTCCCAAAAACCGCAATCATGGAAAACGAGAAGCAGCTTACGAGTAAAAGAATTGCCATTATTGTAGTATAATGGACCGCGTAACAAGAAATGAGGGCTATTATCGGTAACAGGACACAGGATATAGTCATAATTCTTACTCGGTCCTTTATCGTTCTAGGTTGATCCGGTAAGCTAGCCAACATCACACCCAGCCCGGAAGCTATGGCAATGCCGGGCTTATTTGTCCAAAAAAAGAATGCCGTAATAGATACAATTACGATAGTAGTTTTTAATGCCTCTATAAAATATTCACCCCAAATAAAATACCAGCATTTTACTGCAATTCCTTTTAATAATCTAAACATAAAAATTCAACATTAGGGATCTGTATTAACTTGCTATATTGATCACTGTCAAAACGTTATGCTGTCAAGGCCTCCTATTAAACTTATAGGCCTTCAGAGTCAACCTAAAAGTGATTCAAAACAAATATTATCATGTTAATTTTGAATCACCTTCTCTTATCATTTCGACGCGGCTAACTACTTAACAGCTACTGGTTGTGCGAACCGATCATATTCCTTCACTTCAAAGGGCAACCTTTTTAAATTTTCCCTGACCTGCCCGGCATTGCCAACAACGATTACGCGGGTGTTATCATAACCAAAATACTTTTGAGCAGCAAACTGGACATCCGCCACAGATACCGCGTTTATTTTTTGGAGGTAAGTCTGGTAATAATCCTTTGGCAGGTTATTGATTAAAATATTACGCGAATAAGAAGCGGTAACCTGCGGGTCTTCCATATTTAATGCAAACGAGCCGTTATACCGCGCTTTAGCATTCTTTAGGTCTTCTTCGGAAACCGCTTGTGAACGGATTTTAGTGATCTGGGCAAGAAACTCAGTCACCGCGCTATCTGTTTTCGCAGTTCGCACAGCTGCATTCGCCTTAAAAGTTTCCTGGAAACGGCCACTGCCTATAGTAGAATAAGCACCATAGGTAAATCCGCGCTTCTCGCGTAGTGATTTAAACAAATAAGCCTCAGCGCCACCGCCCAAAATGGCGTTGGCCAGTTTAGCTGCAAACAGATCAGGGTCGTTCAACTTCAGGGTAATCAGGTTGCTTACCGTAATTTCAGACTGAACCGCGTTCGGCATGTCAACCAGGTCAATCACCGTTTTGACCGGATTCTTTACAGTGGAAATTACAGGCAGGGCTAAATTACTTCCCTTCCAGGATACAAATAATTTCTCCGCCAGTTGTTTTGCCAAAGCAGGCTTAATGTCGCCAACAATAGTTAAATAGGATCTCGATGGCGTGATGTACTTGTTGTAAAAAGATTTCACATCATCGAGTGTAAGATTTTTTATTGTTTCTTCGGTGGAGAACTCTCCCATTGGATTGTCCGTTCCATAAAGTAAAGCATTAACCACTTGCCCGGAAACTGCTTTGACATTCCTGGACTCATTCTGTTTTCCTGTTAATGCCTGGGAGCGTAGTTTCTCAAACTCCTCATTTCTAAAAGCAGGTGTTTGCAGCCCCTGACTCAGTAATTCGAGAGCCTGTGGGAAATAACGGGTTAAGGCATCTGCTTTACCACCTGATGAGTTTAAGCTGACGTCAGCTCCGAGTTTGTCAACCGCCTCATCGAACTGGGCCTTGGGCATCGCCGCCGTCCCTTCATTCAGCATTTGCCCCATTAAGCCGTATGCTCCCGCCTTCTTACCTTCAGTTACCAGGCCAGCGTCTATGTAAAAACTGGCCGATACACGGGGCAAGCGGTGATCCTCCACTACAAGCACGATCATTCCGTTGGGGAATTTATAAATGACAGGATCTTTAAAAGAGATCACAGGTGCCGGGCCGGCCTCGGGTTGGTGTGTACGGTCAAAGGTAGTTTGTGCTTCAGCATAGTGACATAAGAACACGGCTAAAAGAATTATGATAACTTTTTTCATTGATTTTATTGCTTAAATAGCCTGCATTTACAGGCTAACCGATATGGATAAAACGAATTTTTAACTATTTTTTGCCGGTAGGTAATACAACACCAACCTGAAAGACGGCTGGAGATACTTAACAGCCGCGTTTCGGATATCTTCACGCGTGATGCTCCTGATCTGCTCCGGTTCCTGATTTGTGTAGGCTGTGTTTTTATGATGAAAAGTATAACCGTCTGCAAGATTCTCTGCAACACCCAATACTTTTGCATTAGTCGATATATAATTCTTCTCCAACTGGTTTTGGATCTTACGATAATCGGTTTCACTGATCAGATTGGTCTGCAATTTCACGACTTCTTCATCAATATCCTGAAGTAAGGTATGGAGTGGCGTGTTGTTATTGGGCAAAGCATAAGTAATATAAGCACCATAATCTTCCAAGGCGTAATTGAATGAACCTACCTGCAATGCTTCTTTCTTATCATCCACCAGTTTTTTGTAGAGCTTGGAACTAGCACCATTTGATAAAATGGTGGAGATCATTTCCAATATTTTAGAATCCCTGCTATCCATACCAGGCACCCGGTAGGTAGCCGAGATCATTGGCAATTGTATATTGGCATCATAAACCGTATCCACCAGTTGTTGGGTTATGGGCGCCTCTTCTACTTTGGTATATTTGATGGGCTCACTCTTAGGCACCTCTCCAAAATAAGTACTTATCAGGCCCCTGGCTTGGGAAATATTTATATCTCCGGCAATAGACAATACTGCATTATTGGGTACATAATATGTTTTAAAGAATGCCTGGAATTCGGAAAGTTTTGCCTCATCCAGATCGGCCATGGATCCTATCGGTGCCCAATTATAAGGGTGCTTTGGGAATATATTTTTAAAAATAGCGCTGATCAAGTTACCGTAGGGCTTATTATCTACCCTCATCCGCTTCTCTTCTTTAACCACTTCATTTTGGGTTTTAACACCGATCCCGTTAATAACGGGATGCAGCATACGCTCGCTTTCCAACCATAGGCCAAGCTTAAACTGATTTGACGGAAAAACTTCGTAGTAAAAGGTCCGATCCTGGGTGGTATTAGCATTATTCTCTCCGCCGTTGGCTGCTACGATCTTCATGAACTCTCCCCGCTTGATGTTATCCGTCCCCTCAAATAGTAAGTGTTCAAAAAAATGAGCGAAACCTGTGCGGCCAATTACTTCGTTTTTCGAACCTACGTGGTACATTACGCTCACCGCCACAACCGGTGCTGTATGGTCCTGATGCAGGATAACATGCAGCCCGTTAGGCATATCATATTCCGTGAATTCTACTTTTTGTGCCATAGACTGCTGACATAAAAACATGCCCGCAGTCCAGCACGTAAGTTTTTTTAATTTTAACATTATCATTTAATTTTAGTTGATGGGTAATAATTATCGATTAGTGTTTTCGCCAATCAGTAACGCCGGTCATTGTTACTGGGTACCCGGCACCCATGCAGTCATGCAAATCCTGACGATACCGGTATAAAACTTATATAATAAGCTCAAAGCTTGTTGGTTTTTAAAGAAAAGCACCTGCTTCAAAAGATGCTTTTACCTAATTACCTAACTATTAACTGATATAAAGAACGAATGAAGACTTCTTAACACTGAACGGGTACCCTAGTCCGTTTCATAAAGCATGAAATACGTCAATTTTCGATTTTAGTATGCTTTCATTTTCTTTCTTATTTATTTCCCCAAAATCTACATGGGGTATACCTTTCGTCAGGTGCCACTTAGGATATTTAACGGTAGGCCTTTAATCCCATCTCTAAGTAATTTAAATAGCCACTCGGGTCAAAATCTGCACCTTGGGGTGCAACAAGAAGCTGTTCCGTTTCAGGGTTTAGCAAAACATAAAAAGGTTGGGAATTCGCCACAAATTTTGATGTTTGAAGGTAACTCCATTTATTACCGATTGTCTTGATTTGACGGCCTTCCGGGGTGGCGGTTTGTTCACTGGTGGCAAGGTCTGTTTTGTCATCCACGTACAGCTGAATCAACACATAATCATTATTAATTTTTTTAAAAACCTGCTGATCTGTCCATACGTTAGCTTCCATCTTGCGGCAATTAACACAGGCATGCCCGGTGAAATCTATCATGACTGGTTTATGCATTTTTTTAGCATAAGCTATTCCTTCATCATAATCAAAAAATGGATTTAACCCTTTTGGTTTATCAAATAGTTCAGCGTATTTATGAGGCTTGTCATCGTTGATTGCATTACTTGTCCCCACAGCGTTGCCTCCTGGAGCATACAAATCAAAATCCTGAGTGGCTTGCGGCGGCAAAAAGGCGCTGATTGACCTAAGCGGAGCTCCCCATAAACCCGGTATCATGTACAGTGAAAAGCTGAGTACAATAATGGCCATAAAAAGCCTTGGGACGGCGATATAGGGCAGAGGACTGTCGTGTAAAAAGCTGAGTTTACCCAGCAGGTAAAAGCCCATCATGGCGAAGATAACGATCCATAGCACCAGGAAAATTTCACGGTCAAACCAGTGCCAATGGTATGCGAGATCAACATTGGACAGGAATTTAAGGGATAGCGCTAATTCCAGAAAACCCAGCACCACCTTAATACTATTCAACCAACCGCCTGATTTGGGAAGTGATTTTAACAAACTTGGAAACAATGCAAATAACACAAATGGCAGGGCAAGCGCTAATGCGAAGCCCAACATGCCTATGGCAGGCCCGAGCAGGGCACCCGTTGTGGCCGCCTGTACAAGCAGGGTGCCAATGATGGGCCCGGTACAACTAAAAGAAACCAGCGAAAGCGTAGCTGCCATAAAGAACAAACCTGCCAGGCCACCTTTATCGGAGTTTTGATCCATTTTATTAACCCAGCTGTTTGGCAGGGTAATCTCAAAAGCGCCCAGAAACGAAATGGCAAACAAAACAATTAACAAAAAGAAGCCAAAATTGAAAACCCCATTGGTAGACAAATTATTTAAGGCATCTGCACCAAATAACACGGTTACCAGCAAGCCCATCACCACGTATATAACGATAATACTGATACCGTAAATGGCTGCTTTTCCTGCGGCCCGTCCCTTTTCGCCGGATTTGGTAAAATAACTGACGGTAAGTGGCAGCATCGGGAAGATGCAGGGCATCAGCAAGGCAGCGAACCCTCCGGCAATCCCGGCAAGGAATATAGCCCATAAAGATTTCTTAGTTTCCTGATGATCCGCAACCTTGGTTATCTTTGCTTTAACCGTTGCGCTCTTCTTTTTAATTATTGCAGGTGCTGCCGCAGGTCCCTCTGTAAACTGTACGCCTGCAGGTGAAACCGTATCCTGTGCATACAAAACTCCATCGGTCAGTAACAAAAAGCAGAAAAGTACCGTTACGATTACAGGTTTAAAGTTATATCTTAATGTGTTTATCTTGATTTTCATACTCATTTTAGTTAGATAATTCCGCCAGGCTGATGAGATTTACCATTCCCGTGCTCAATAGTTCGTCCAGGGTCATGTGGCACTGAGCGGCACTTTTAAAACGATATTCAAGTACAATGGGCTGCCCGTAATTTCCCTGAAAGCTTATTCCGGTAAAGCGGTCAGCCGTATTTATACCCTGGAGTCCGAATATCGGAAAAACAAGATCCTCGGAGCCTGGTAACAATCTTATTTTCAGTATCCATATTCCGGAATGCTCCGCCTTTTGCACAGGTACCATTGACTGGCGAGCGGGGTTATGTACTGCACAGGATACCCAGCTGCCGCAAAATAACAGACAAAGGCATAGCCATGAATACCGGTTGGTAAACAAAAAATCCATGTTTTTTCGGTTTTACTTTACTATAATGCTGAATTGAATATCCTCAGGCGGAAGGCATTGTTTATCATTACAAGTCATGTATTCCAATTTGCCGCTAACGGTAGTTTGTTTTGCTTTGAGCTTTATCTTCTGTTGAAAAATAACCGACTTTTCAAAGAAACTTACGTCCATACCAAATACCTTTTCCATGCGTGTAATGGGTTTTGGTTCTGCCGTTTGGCCAATGGTTTGGTATTCTTTTGACGGATTAAACGAAATGGCGGTTTTTACCGGCCCACCGTCCTTTACAGTTTGCGAATAAACATGCCAACCCTCATCTATTGTAGCCTTTAGAAACACAACTGCTTCTGTTGGGCTTATTCTTTTGGACCCATAACTCCATTGAACAGGCGTAAGTATTTGCGCCATGGTTTTCAAGTTGAACAGCAGCATGATGATAGCCGCCAGGTAATACTTTTTCATTTTTTTATAACTTATGTATGCTAAATTTTATGTTATTCATTTATAATAATAGGAGCCGGTAACCGCGAAATAGGCTGGTAACCAGTAAACATTGTATCTGTAGATATATAACCTTCCTTTACGGGTTCATCATTAACCAAGTCGGTACTCAGGTATTTTTTATTGCTGTCACACAGCAGGGTGACTATAACAGCGTCTGCACCCATTTGTTCCTTTAATTTGATGGCCCCAATTACGTTGGCGCCTGATGATATGCCAACTGCTAACCCTAGCTCTCTCGAAAGCTTTTGTGCCATTATAATAGCATCACCATCATTAGCCTGCACCACTTCGTCCAGTTCATCCAATTTTATAATTGCCGGAATAAACTCATCAGAAATTCCCTGGATACGATGGCTGCCAACTTTGTAACCGGTGGTTAGTGTAGGGCTTTCCGCAGGCTCCAGCGGATGTATTTTCACCTTGGGATTCATCAATTTCAGATACTTTCCAATGCCCATTACTGTTCCACCTGTGCCTACCCCAGCTATAAATGCATCCGGCATTTTACCTTCCCCAGCCAGTTGTGTCCAAATTTCCGGACCGGTGGTCATCTCATGGGCTTCTGCGTTATACCTGTTTTCAAACTGCTTAGGCAAAAAATATTTACCAGAACCTCCAGCCAAGGTTTCAGAAAGCCTGATACTCCCTAAAAAGCCCCCGTCCACTTTACTAACCAGATGAACTTCAGCACCCAAGCTCTTGATGATATCCTGACGCTCCTTACTGAGCCAATCCGGCATCATGATAATCACATCGTGGCCCAGCGCTTTTCCAATTGCCGCGAAAGCTATACCTGTATTTCCGGAAGTTGCTTCAACAATCACATCGGACGCTTTAACCGCATTGTTTTTATAAGCCTGGTACATAATGTATAAAGCCATCCTGTCCTTCACGCTACCGGTCAGGTTATAATGTTCACATTTAACATAGATATTTCCTGCCCTACCTTTATAATTATATTGCAATTCCAGCATAGGCGTATTACCTACCAAATACCACAGTTGATTAAACTTATCTTCAAGGTCTATTAAAAAGGAAGGCAAAACCGCTATTGTTTTCATTACCATTTATAGTTTTTTATTCGAATAAAATTCATTATTTTCGATTATAATTACAATCATTTTTATATTTTCCATAAATTTTATGGTATTTAGTGTAATCATTATAATATTTTTCGGCTTGCGCGTTGCATTAACTCATTTTCTGTAAATAAACTCATTGGCATGTTGAATTCAGCATTAGATCCTACCGATCTGGAAATTTTAAGACTCTTACAAAGGGACGCTTCCTTAACAAACAAGGAGCTGTCTTATAAGCTTCATAAATCCATAGCCACCATACACGAGCGTGTCAGACGGTTAAAAGAGCAGGGCTACATCCAGCGAATCGTAGCGATATTGGACAGAAAGAAAATCGATAAGACATTAATCGCATTTAGCCAGGTACTCCTGAATGATCATACCGCCACCACGTTGAATACATTTGAAAAAGAAGTAGTCAAATTTCCTGAAGTGATGGAATGCTTCCAGATGACCGGAACTTTTGATTTTATCCTCCGTATTGCCACAAGGGACATGGAAGAATACCACCTTTTTTACAGAAAGTTGGCTACGCTGCCTAAAATAACCTCTGTTCAGAGTTTCTTCGTGCTGTCGGAAACTAAAAGCGACACGGCCTATCCCTTATAAATCGGTGATAGTAAATGATTAACCCGGTATCAAGAATCGGCATTAAATTTCAAAGAACGAACAGGTAGCGGCAATCGGTCCTTATGGCAACCGCCCCCTGATTTCAAGCTGCCATAGGCATTATATCTTAAACTTTCCTTTATCTTTAAAAAGAATCAAAATGATTAGTATAACTACAAGAATTACATCGGCAATAAATAACTGCGTATTGAAAAAATACATGACTTTTTGTAAATACAATTCATTGCAAAACAAAAAGATCACTTATGAAATATCTCAGCAAGTTTAGTGTTCAATTCCTCTCCCTTGATGTTGGTTGATATGATTTTACCTTCTTTGTCTAATAAAAAGTTCTGCGGTATAGCTTGTACACCGTACAGTCTTGCAGCCGCGTTGTTCCAAAACAGCAAGTCGGATACCTGTGTCCAGGTCAGCTGATCTTGATGGATGGCTTTTAACCAAGCATCTTTTTTTCCGGGCTGATCCAGCGAAACGCCAAGTACGGTGAAGCCTTTATCATGATATTGCTGATAAGCCTTAACGACATTAGGATTTTCGGCCCGGCATGGTCCGCACCAACTTGCCCAAAAATCAACCAATACGTATTGTCCCCTCAAACTGGACAGTTTCACCATGTTTCCTGAAGTATCGGCCTGTTCAAAATCAGGGGCGATCTTACCAATAGCGGTTATTTTTGCTGCGTTTATTTTTCGTTTGATATCTGCACCATAACTGGTTTTTTTATAATTCGCACCAAGCAACTGGTAAAGTGCCTCGCCCTTATTCATAGGTACGCTTGATATCATATTGTTTAGCAGGAAAATAGCAGTGAATGAGTTCGGATTTGCTTTTATGAAGGACGCTAAGCGGGAAGCTTCCAATGCATCATTTGCCGAAGCCAATTCCTTATAATCACTCATAACCTCCTTGTATTTCGGGTCTTTTTCTGTGAGAGTTTTTAAGAAATCAGCGCCATATTTTGTATTAAGCTGGTCCATTATCTTTTGCTGACCACCACCTGCTTTTGAAAATTCATGATACAACTTATTTTCCGGCGCATTCCCGATAACGGATTTCGCCAGGCCTTCAGCCCCTACGTTAATATCAACGGGAGCCGGCGAATTAACCAGGATGCTAAAAGGTGAATAACCGCCGTCTCTTTTGGCTTCGTACTTACTATAAAAATAATACATTGCCGGCCCTTTATAAGGCGCACTGAGCGTAAATGTACCGTCTGTTACCTTTACAGAGTCCGTCAGATCCCTGGTATAGATTACCATCATAGAGCCGTTATAAACGGCACCCGCTCTTCCTTTAAAAATGATGGTTTCCGTCGGTTTTTGTTGAGCCAAAGCAGTTAAACAACTGCACAATACTAAGATTAAGTATAAGCTGATTTTTTTCATTTTATTATTGATCTATTATTAATTTTTAAATATTCGTTTTAATACCCTTGCCATATACGGTTTAAGCTAGCCAGTATGCATATTATTCCACTTGTCATTCATTTCTTCGTTTACCCACCCTGTAAAGATCTTCACAGCCGGATCATTTGAAGATGTCAGCAAGTTTTTTACCCATCGCTTCGTCCGAGTCACCGCCTCCACCAAAGCGACCGATAATCGTGCCGTTTTTATCCACTAAAATCTTGGTTGGAAGCGTATGAATACCATAATTCCCCGAAATATCGTTGCTTTTATCAAAGCCGGTTACGGTTAATCAATTAAATAAAAAACATCTGCCCTTATCGGGATATCTTGAAAAAGATATAATTGAAGATTATCTTCTATTGTTGATACCATAGATTTTAAAGTGTAAGTAAGCATATCGACTTAATGTCAATATTGGGAACTCGCTATTTCTGCCTTTTTATGACATTAATTCTCATCAATACATCAATTCGATTTTCGCTTCAACAGGAGGTAAACACTGCTGCAGATTGCAAGTTTGGTAGTACAATCCGGTGCTGATCTTACCTCTAATCAATTTAGATGTCTTTTTCAACTTACGGGTAAATACAGCCACATCCTCGTAGATCAGCACACCTTTATCAGTCGTAGAAGCCTGAGGAGCGCTTTTAATCCATGCTCCTACTGGTTTTGCATTAGCATCTGATTCTAGTAGGCATTCTGTTAATATATAAGGCATATTTTCTGGTATATACGCATATAAATGCCAACCCGGTGCCATACATGCTTTTATAATCACCGCAACACTATCACCCCCATAATCAGAAATCAATTTCGCATTCAGCATAACGGGCCTTTCTTCATCTGGCACCTCGCAGGCCAAACTATCTGCACCCCTTGCAATTCTTTTATCAAAACTGTTCTCTGCAGTTTGCGCAGTCAGGAACCCGACCTGTAGCACACAAAAAAAAGTCAGGAACCACCTCATCAGTTGTAGGTATTAACTAAAAACTTGTAGCCTCCGGTTTCCGTGAAAAATAATTTATTCTTATTCTTGGCGAACCAACTGCGCCACTCCTTAGAAGAACTGAAGTCCTCAGCGGTATATTTTTTCAGCATCTTTAAAGCAAGCTCAGGTTGCTCATTCTTTTTTAATCTATTAATACAGGTTTCCAGAAACCGGACGTCATGGTTTGATACACCTATTTGCTTTGCTTCGTCATCAACCTCATAAGCAAAGAAAGCATTTGGGTCACAATACAAGTAGCCAAAATTCTCTTTCATGTACTTTTGAAATGCTGGTGCATCAGAACCAAATCTTGTCGCCAATTTACCCATTGTGGATTTTATGTACTTTTCATATGAATCAATAGCCTGTTCCATCCCCAAATAGGTCATAGATTCCTTTTCCTCAGGGCTCAATGTCTGTCCTGTGGCAACTTTATCATCCAATAACTTTTTTTGGTTTTTACTCTGTTCATTAAAATCTTTTAGAAACTGCACATATTCCTCATATTTTTCTTTTGTCACCGCCGCTATGATTTCCCTAACATCATCTGTAGTAGCCATTCTGTCGTTGTATTTACGGGCAATAGGCGTTTTGCCGTCAAACCCTTTCATATAAGCTACTGTATTAACAAACACCTTTTTCGCCTCTTCGGTCATGTCTGCAGGAGAAGCACTAAAGCCCCACAAAAAGAAATTGCCGTGCCTCCCAAGTGCCACAGCACCAACATCTTTCGTACAAACACCGCTTGAAATGACTTCTGCATCCGGGGACTCCCCAAAACGGTTTCCCCTGGCAACTAAGCCAACCCTAACATCTTTTCTATCTAAATAACCTTCTTTTTGTACCCGCCACATTGGAATTTGTTTAGGTAAATTTACACCTGTCGTGTAATGAAAAACGCCGTCTGGCGTTGCCTTCATGACCATAGTAGGCGTAACTTTTTCAAGAGATCCTTTAAAAATTGGGTGACCAGTATTTATGTGGTGCGCATCTGCATCCAGGCAAAGGCAAAGCCAGTCCAGTTTCAACCCTATTCTTCCACCCATTTCTGGTGCAGTATTGGCAATAAAAACAACAGGCTTAGAAAAATTATCCGGAAGGTATCTTGCAGGAATATACTTTGTGCTGCCATTGGCACGTTTTTCCTGACGAGCTGGCTCAATCACCTTTGTACTGAAGTCAAATACCGTAACATCGTATGGTTCTGAATCCTGCGGTTTCCAATCCCTGCAGTCCATGGTAGCAACCTCAGTAAAATAGCTACTTAGCAAAGCTTTAAATGCCGGCATTCGTACGGGATACTCTGCCAAAAAGCCTTCTTTAGTCATTTCTCCCGGATTACGCCGTTCCAAAACAGGGAACGGTTTTAGTGGGTCGTAGCCTACAAACAACACTTTCAACTGGCTTTTTGGTGGTATAGCGGCATTTAGCGCCGTGCTAAAAACAATCAACAGCATAAAAACTGCAAATTTCAAATTCTCTATTTTCATGGTTAGTAGTAATTTTTAATTAAAAAATTTTAAATAATTCCTTTAGCTTCTCATCTATTTTAGTTTCATCAGCCGAGTAAACCAAAATCTTACCTTCCTTGTCCAGCAATACATAATGTGGAATAGTATGAGTCATATATAAGCTTCCCACCCGTGCCGGCATGCCTTTGACAGGAAACTCGTCGCAAACCTGAACCCATGGCATTTTTTCATCATCCATAGCCTTTTTCCAGTCTTTCCATTTGCTATCGTCAGATACGCTAATGATGTCGAACCCTTTATCGTGATATTTTTGGTAAACCGCCTTCCAATGCGGGATCGCCTCTCGGCATGGATGGCACCAGCTTGCCCAAAAGTCGATCATCACATATTTCCCGCGCATCGATGACAGGGTATATGCAGTGCTGTCTCTTTTCAGTAAAGTGAAGTCCGGAGCGATACTGCCGGGTTGCACCGCTTTTTGCTTACTTAATTCAAACTGCATGTTTTGATAGTAAATGGAGGCTTTCGCCTCACCTGTAAATTTGCTTAACATCTCCCCAAACGTGGTATAAGGCATCTGATTGCTAAACAAATGCAGGTTGTAAAACATATATACTCCGGCGACAGACGATGGATTTTCGTCAACGTAGCGCTCAATCTTTGCCTTTTGCCAAGTCTTCTGGAGATGTCCTACCGAATCCATCTCGCCACGCACCTTATATTGTGCATTGATATCTTTGCCGGTAGCTTTTAATTTTTCGGTTAACTTCCCGAAAATACCTTGGTACTGTTTTTGCACCGGATCATTTTGATAGGCCATCCAGTCATCATAAACCTTGGAGCCAGTTTCTGTGAACTTGATAATATTGGCCATTTTACCCATGCCATACGCCGTATAATCATAGTGTTTTGCACCGGCGGTATCGGCAGTAACAGTTATAGCGGCATTTTCGACAAAAATATCAAAGCGCCAGTTGCCGGGCACAATATTGAGCGTCATCATTTGAGGAGTGCTTACAATTCCTTTCAATTCGAAAACACCATTCTTGACTATCCCGCTATCAACGGCTTTACTGGTCCTGTCACTCAGATTGGATGCTAATAATTGTATTTTCCCAGTCGGGATGCCTTTGAAGGTGCCTCTGATCACATATTGCTTTACAACTTGTGCAAAGCCTTCCTGCATGAGTAAGCACAATAGCGCAGCGCATAACATTTTCCATTTCATAAAAACTGAATTAAGTGTATTGATAACCAATGACTGACCTTCTACAAGGGAGCATCAAGACACTCCCTTGTAGAAGGTGAATTTTAATTTTTGATATAACCCGGGTTTTGATCGCCAAAGAGCGGATTGTATAGAAACTCGCTTGGTGGTACCGGGAATATGTATAGATTTTGTGAAGTGATAGTTGGCTTAATCTGTTGAACCGTAGCCAACGGCAAGCGGAGCAAAGCATTCCATTCAGCACCATCTTCGCCTATAAGACTTCGTACCGTCTCTTTATAAATTTCCATTAGCATTAAATCGGCTGTATTGGCACTCTCTACAGCAAGGTAATTGGTATTGTTAACGGTAGCAGTTATACCCGCCTTGGATTGTATGGTGTGAACCAACATTTTTACAGTTGCCATATCACCCCCTGAACGTACAAGAGCCTCGGCTTCTAATAGATAAACCTCTGTTAAACGTAAGGCGTAATCGCTTTCAGATAAGGTATTTGGAGTTCCACCTTGTAAGATATACTTCATAAAATAACTCGTACCGGGCGAATAAGCAATATATGGAGTTGGTGTTCCGATCATCCAGGTTAAGCGCGGATCATTAGCGTAAATATCCCGTAGGGCTTGTGATGCGGTCCATAAATTAGAAGCTAAGGGATAGTATTGCCTACTTTTATTGTAAGGGTACGACACCTGCAAGGCTTGTGGCTGTATCCCTAATATCACCTCTTTACTTGCTAAACCCTTGGTATGAAACACGTCCTCCTGTTTAGCTTCGAGTACATAAGGGCTACTTTGAATAATGGTATTTGCCAAACTAATTACAGAAGCATAATCGCCTGTGCCGCCCCTGCAAATTAGCACCCGTATTTTCATCGCCATAGCGGCCCATTTTGTCGCGTAGTAAACCGGATTAGTAACTGGCGCATTAGCAATTGCATCGTCCAAATCGCTGATAATAAAGGCGTAACTATCTTTAACGCTGCTGCGCGCTTTTGGGATAGCTGACAAAACTGAGGGTTCATCTCTCAATACGATGCCAAGCTTACTATCGGGCTTGTACCACTCGCCATAGTAATTAAGGATCTTGAAATGGGAGTAGGCACGTAAAAAATGCGCTTCGGCGATCATTTCTGCTTTACGGTTAGCGGTGAATTTGCCGTCTGCCAAGTCATTAACTCCCTTTATCAAACCGTTTGCGGCGTTAATAGTTTGATAACTCTCTAACCAGTAGTTAGGATTAGCCGCGAAAATGCTGTTTTGGTTCAGGTCACTCGGGGAATTACCAAATCCGAAATGTATATAGCCTGCAAGGCTCGCAGGAAAAACCTCGTGCATTTGCCAGCCGGTTGTGGTTGCCGTAGCAAATGCAAAATTATAATACACGCCATTTAAAGCAATTTGTGCCGTTGATTGATCAATAATAGTGTTGCCTTCAACCTTTGCATTTTTCGGCGGAGCGCTTAGGTCTTTATTACAGGCGAAAAATACGACCGCTATGAAGCAGATGATGAGATATGTGAATATTTTTTTCATGTCTTTTTGATTAAAATCCGATACGAAGACCAAAACTGTATTGTTTAACCGTTGGATAGCCACCTGAATCGCTGTAGCCACCAATTAAGCTATAAGGGTCATTACTGACTTCAGGATCGGCACCAGGATATTTGGTGAACGTAAATAAGTTGGTAGCCGAGGCGTACAAGTAAGCCTTACTAATTTTCAGTTTGTTCAATATGCTTTTAGGAAGCTGGTAACTCAACGTTACGGATTTGATTTTAAGATACGATGCTTTATAGACGTTTGCACTTGATGCGTTAGCGAAGCTGCTTTGTCCCAATAACAAACGTGGACGCGTGGTGCTAGGATTTTCAGGAGTCCAGCGGTCAAGGATTCGCACCCCTTTGTTAGTGCGAGTCGACAGGTCCATATTCTGGATATCAGCTAAATAATAAATATCGCCGCCTTGTGAAAAAGTAGCCAGCGTAGCCAGGGTAAATGCTTTATAGGTGAGTGTATTATTATAGCCACCATAAAAACGAGGTTCAGCGTGACCTATGACATCATTCGCGTAAAGACTTTGCGTAAAACCGGCCGCGACAGGAATTCCGTCCCCTTTAAAACGGGCGTCACCAATACCGGTGTAGGGCAAAGCATAAGCCCCATAATAGCTTGCCTTTTTGTAGGCATCTAATTCTTGCTGATTTTGGATAATTCCGTCAAATACCTTTCCATAAAGTAATCCTAAGGGTTGACCTACTTGAAGTACGGTGTTACCATAAATGTACATCGACGGATCAGTCGGATTGCCAATATTAACTGGTAATGCCAAAACTTTCGAACGGTTTCCTGAAACGTTTAACGACCCAGACCATTGAAAATCCTCCTTCTTGATAAAATCACCTGAAAGTTCGAACTCAAGACCGCGATTCTGGATTGTTGCTATATTGGCCGTTACCGTGCTTGCACCCGAACTATTGGCAACTGTTGTTGGAAAAAGAACACCAGATGTAACTTTATTATAGTAACCAACCCCTAAACGCAGGCGTGATTTAAATAATTCGATATCGATACCAGCATCTTTCTGCAGGGTGGATTCCCATTTCAAATCGCTATTACCTAACTGTGATGGCGACAACCCATTAATGCCCGCGTAAGAAACTGGTGAATACAAGGTATAGAACAGATTATCAGCGATGTTCTGGGTACCGGTGTAACCAATGCTCGCTCTCAATTTGATATCATCAATCCAGGTTACATTTTTTAAGAATTTCTCCTGTGAAATCCGCCATGCGACACCACCTGAAGGAAAATACCCTACGCGATTGTACGCCGGAAACTTGGAAGACGCGTCAGAGCGCCCTGTAAATGTGAACAGGTATTTATCAAATAACGAATAGTTCGCCCGACCATAAAAGCTGAGCAGCGAGTTTTGGCCCGAAACTCCAGTTGACGGCAACGTAACTGCCGCTGATGACAAATTATTCAAATAGGTGTCGTCCGGAAATCCTTGGCCACTTGCGGTAAATGCTTTACTCTTGTTGATCTGCCAGGAGGTTCCAGCTAATAACGTTAGATGGTTGTCTTTATTGAATTGTTTATCCCATGTTATGGTGTTTTCATAAAAAACATTAACGTTTTGGGATTGCCCTTGAGTAGCAGTTCCATTATTTGAACTTCCCGAACCGTTTGGAGTCGCAATAGAAACTGTGCTCGGCACGTAATTGTTCTGGTTGTATGTATTGTAATTCACTGCGACCGAACTGCGGAACTTTAATTCCTTGAGGATATCATACTCTGCCGTGACTGATCCAATCAGGGAAACCGTACTGGTTTCATTTTTACCTGACAATAGAAATAATGGGTTCTGAAAGCCTTGGTAAGCAAAAGCACCCAGACTTGCCGAGGAAATCACCTTGATACTTCCGTCTGCGTTATACGGGTTCATTGTAGGCGGAGCATACATGGCCTGTGTGTAAACGCCATTCGTAACGTTATTTCCTAAAAACGCGTAATCAAGGTTGGTGCTGATCCGGAATTTTTTCGTGATATCATTATCCAGGCTGATCTTTCCGGCGATCTTCGTAAAATCTGTCCCTAGTACGGCGCCCTCATTTTTATTATAGCTCAACGAGGTGTAATAACGCGAACCCTCACCGCCTCCCCTTAAAGAAACGTCGGCATTTTGGGTGATACCTTTTCTCAACACCAGATTCATCCAATCTGTATTCCCGTTTTCAAAGAAGTTAGGATCGGTTAATATGCTTGTTGCAGCACCATCCGGCACCTGCCCTTTGAGTGCCCGGGCTGCATTTAAATTGGTTGCTCCTTCCTTCAGGATCATCATATATTGATCTCTGTTCAGTAGTTTTTCCTTTCGGGCCACACTTACACTCGTATAGTAATTAGCCTCAAGGGTTGATTTTTGATTGTACCTCCCTTTTTTCGTTGTAATAATCACGACGCCATTCGCGGCCTTAGAGCCATAAATGGCAGTTGCGGATGCATCTTTTAAAATGTCGATCGAGGCAATATCGTTGATATTCAAACCACCTAAACTATTGAGCGCCCTGGCAAAAGCACCCGATACGGAATTATTAGGATTATCGCTGCCTCCACGCTCGACAGGACTAACCACATCGGCAGCAGAAGTTAAATAATTATTTTGCACCTGTACCTGTACTCCGTCAATAATATATAGCGGATCGTTCCCACCCAACAAAGAAGTACCGCCGCGTATGCGTATTTTGGCTACCCCACCCGGTGAACCATCCGATTGAACAACCTGAACGCCCGATGCTTTTCCCGTTAAAGCCTGATCAAATGTCGCAAATGGTACATCTTTGACTTCATCCATGTTAACCGACGCTACAGATCCCGTCAGATCCCGTCTTTTGGTGCTGCCATAACCGACAATCACGGTTTCTTCCAGTTTATTGGAGCCTGGTTTCATGGTAACCAGCATACCGGTTTTTGCCGGAACTTCTTGAGTGACAAAGCCTATAAATGAAAACACAAGTAGGGATTTTTCATTGGGAACCGTGATCGTGAATTTTCCCGCTTTATCGGTTACAACTACGATATCCTTCTCCTTTACCTTGACAGTTGTACCCGGCATTGGAGCCCCGGACTCATCAACCACGCTGCCATTGATCGTAACTTCAGAGAAAAAAGACTTAACTTGATCAATAAAAGATTCACTGACCTGCGATATGACGATCCTTTTGTTCTCTATTTTATATTGAATCGGTTGATCTTTACAAATGATATTGAGGACGTCAGTCAACTCTACATTTTTTAAATTGATTGTAACTGGCTTGATGCCTGTTAAAGTTGATCCTTTAATTAGAAAATCATAACCGCTTTGTTGACTGATTTTTTTAAAAATTTTGTCCAGCGATACATTCTTTTCAGACAAAGATATTTTTTGGGCGAGTGTCCCTGCACTAACCTGCATCATGGTAACTATTAAGATCAGGGTGGTTAATCTCATGATAAGCAGTAATTTATTAAGGAACCAATAGGGCAAGAAGAGTTTCTTAGTATAATTTTTATACATTTGTTTTCTGGTTTAATTAAGTTAATAGGAGAAATTATTGACATAAAATCCAGGTATTGGCCAGCAGTGTTCCCGCACTTCTGGCTTTTTTTTGGATTATGGAGTTTGTTATTCTTTTACCATAATCCTCCTTCCTTCAACTTTTAAATTAACTATTTTGGTTTGTTGTATCATTTTCAGCACTTCACTGATATCCCTAAGCCTTGATATACGGCCTGTTAAAGTTTCTGTAGTTACAGGCCCTTCGTATTGGACTTCCACGTTATACCATCGCGAAATCTGGCGCATTGCAGACTGGATATCAGTATTAGAAAATTCAAAATATCCGTTTTTCCATGCGATCACATCATCCGTTTCTACATCGTACACGCTGATATTGTTGTTCTTTATTGCCGATTGTTGCCCCGGCTTTAGCATCTGCTCCCGGCCCTGATAGGTTACGCGTACAGAACCCTGAAGGAGGGTAGTTTTAATACCGGGCTCGCTTGCGTATGAATTAATATTAAAATGTGTGCCCAGCACTTCTACCTTTTGGTCTCCTGCAATAACCGTAAATGGCCTGGCTGCGTCATGCGCCACTTCAAAATAGGCTTCACCCGTTATTTCAACCTGCCTTGATCCTCCTGAAAACACGGTAGGATATTTAATTGACGATGTTGCATTCAGCCAGACATTGGTACCATCAGCAAGTGTCAGCGTGTAATACCCCCCGTTGGGTGTGGTCAACGTGTTATACACAGGTGCTTCCGGCCTAGTACCCGATTTATCAGCTGCATAGCTGATCAGTCCTTTATGATTTTTACGGATAGATGCTGAACCTTCTTCGGCTAAGGCACCATTATTAGCAGCAACCAAGTCAATTCTCCGGCCATTGGACAAAGTCAGGGTGGCTTTGTTGATTCCGGGGTTTACACCGGCAATCCTCAAATCTGGTTCTGCTGGGTTAACCGCCCATAAAAAAGCTAATACAGCAAAGATGAGTATTGCCGCTGCGGCAGTCAGGCGCGGCCATAAGCGAACCACTTTTGTTTTTCGATTCAGATGCACAGCATCCCAAATCTCCATTTCCTTGGCCGTATAATCTAGATCGTATTGAAACTCATCTTCAGTTGACTCCAACTGAACCGCATACACCTCTTCTACCAAAGCTTTTTCTTCTGGTGTACATTGATCTTTCAGATATCGATCAAGGAGTTGTTTTGCATGTTTGTTTTTGTCCATATCGCATAGGTTTGATTACACCTACATACTATAGAACAATTACCAAGGCCGAAGTGGTAGATGAACTGAAAATAAATTTGAAAAAAATCTAAAAATGAAAAAAAAGGTAAAAAAAGAGCGTTAATACCACTGAAAAGAGCGACGTAAGCTTTAACCGAAGAATTTTTAAGGCATTATATATCTGTTTTTTTACTGTTTCTTCTGAAATTGCCAGTTCCATTGAAATTTCTTTATGAGATAAGTGCGAATTCCTACTCAATTCAAAAACCTTTCGCATTTTCTCCGGCAATAATGATATTTGATACTCAATTATTGTTGAAAGCTCCTTGCGCATAAGCGTTTCATCCGTAAAACTACTGCCTTTATTAAGGGTATGCTGAAGATTATCTAGATAATTCGTTCTGATCTTTTCCCTGTTGAACAGATTCAGAACGTAATTCCTCACACAAGAATGGAGGTAATAAGATAAGGAGGAATTTAATTTAATATGCTCAGATTTTGACCACAAAGCAGTAAATACTTCCTGAACTACGTCCGTAGCCTCATCTTCGTCCTTCACCATTTTGATGGCATGATGATATAAGGGGTGCCAATGTCGTTTATAGATCTGTGAAAATGCAGCCTCGTCACCTGACTTTAACAAGTCAACCAGTTCAGCATCACCGTATGATCTATAGCTATCCATTGTTAATTAACTACTAAAGTAAGAATAAATTAAAATTAATAGAAATGATCTCTTTATATTAACAGTATCCTTATAAGTTTCAACGCACAAGTATAACTAATAATCTATAAAGTCTATATACTAAGTATAATTTATAGCGAGATGAGTCACTGGCACGGAATCAATTTGTCAGTTTCATAGTATAGCGGTTGGAACATAGAGCGTAAAACCAAAATATTTGAGCAAGTAGGTTTGATGATTATTGAAATAATAATGGCAGCCTCTAAGGCTACCTTTTATAATGACTTCCAGCGTGCTTGGTAATAGTTTTTTTTCTTCTCGTCTTGGGTATTAGATGTACCCGTTCATCTTTCAAGTAGCTAAACTACATTGAAACAGCTTGGTGTGACCCTTCCTCATCTGATCCATCCTTATCGTGTACCGGTTGTTCTCCCTCCAATTTTTGCAATTCGACAGCCAGCAAGCGTTCAATATCCCTTTTGATACTTTTATAATTCTCCTGAATATCCAACTCTGTTACATTGGCAACCACAGGTAACGGCTTATAGTTATCCTCCTCCTTTTTGATCCCCGCATGGTCATTCTGAAACTCCGCATGGAACATTTTCAATTCGATCTTACAATCCGGGTTATCGGCCACGATGCCGACGAATTCACCTGAAGAAAGTGCAGCGATTTTGGACGCCGGTATCGCATAATCCAACTGCGTTGATTTGGAAATTGAAGTATCAGAACTATTTATGCTCAAACTTTCCCGGTTTTGCATGATCTTACCAAAGTTCTCGCTCATCTTTTTGGCGGTATCACCGGTTACCTGACCGCAGATCACATTTCCTACTATCCCTGTGATCACATCCGCATGATCCGCGCCATAATCTTTTTTCAACTGGCTGAAATCCTGAATCCCAATAGTCACACTAATTAAATTCGACCTACCAGTACTGATCGTTGGTATTAAGTCCGCCGTTAAAGTTGGAAACTCATCAAATATCAAGCTGCTTTTCAGTTTACCTTTTTTGTTGATGAGTTTCAACATCCGGTTCACATACAGCGATAGTACCGCTCCATACACCTGCAATTTCTGCGGATTGTTACCCACGCAGACAATTTTAGGCTCGTCAGGGTTATTAATATCCAAGGTAAAATCATTGCCGGATAACACATAATATAATTGCGGAGAAGCCAGGCGGGCCAATCCAATCTTGGCAGATGCGATTTGCCCTTCTAACTGTGCCATTGCTTTATTATGGTAGGCAGATATGAATGGATTGATCAATACCTTGATTTCTTCCTCCTGTTCCAGTACCGCAAATAGTTTATCATAATCTGCTTGCATTAATTCAATAACGTGGGGCAACGTACAATACTTTCCATTCTCATATTTGCGCAGATACCAGATAATCGCCGTTAAAAAATTGATCGGGCTTTCCACAAAAAAGTCGCCCTGTTTCTTCAGCCATTCCCGGTTTAAGCCTAACATGATGGTGCGGCTTGATTCCGTCGCATCGGTAATGTCCTCCATGCTTTGCGGGTCGAGCGGGTTACAGCGGTGATAGATCTTATCAAAATCAATTACCCAAAATGTAGGTTTGACCTTGTAGTTATTTCTATACTTCAATAGGGCATTGTAAGCGATCATGGTTAAATCGCTAAACTTAAAATCATACAGAAACATGCTATGCCCTTTACGGATGTGCTGGTCGATTACATGCCGGATCACGAAATAGGTTTTCCCGGCACCGGCCAGGCCCAAAACCGCCGTTGAGCGATGCGGGTTGATCACATTTATCCAGGAATCACGCACTTTCCCATTTAAATTGTACTTAGCCGGCAGGTTAATGGAATATTCATTTTCTAACAATCGTTCCTCTTGTGGAAATGTTTCATTGTCCTTATTAAAGATGTCCTTATTCAGGTTAGCTTTGATCAGCCGTGATAGCCAGGTTCCACCCGTTAAAATCAGCAAGAAGCCCGTTCCTGTTATGCTCATATACAAGATAGCCACCATGCTATTCCCAGCGGACAGGTATAAAATAAGCCAGCTGAGAAAATAGATTAGTAACCCGCAACCCAGGTAGGCGATTATGCTGTTCCGCTGGATTTTCTCGTCCTTTTTGCCCTTGGCACCAAGCAAGGATATGCATAAGAAAAGCAATGCGGCCAGTTTTGGTTTGAGCATTCCGCTAAACAAGCCCGTTTTCGCTATATTGCCAATGATACGGTCAGTGACTATTGCCGTCCAATGCCAGTCCCGGAATGCCTGGTAACAGGTTAAATAGAAATGCATACTTAATATAACCAGGCTGATCAGCCTGGTTAGGTCAATGATCTTTCGTAGACCCTGTGTATCTTCCCCTGTATTCATCTTGAATGTCTTTTTATAGTGTTAATTGGTTGTCTTGCGAAATCCCCTTACGCTTCTTCCTTTTGCGCTTACGAGGCCCGTTTACCGATGGTTCATAGTCCGGCTTGTCAAATAAGGCTTCCAAAAACTTCACAGGTTCCGGCGCGCGGAGATAGCTGGTATCCGGTTCAGTCTTTTTGAGATAACGGGTTTGTTGTTGAGGTTTGAGATAAGTTTTGAGTTGATCGCTCAGCGCTAACCTTTCAGTTATCGCTTTGGCGCTATATTCCTTACCAAGATCGCTGCCATTAAATACCGTGCGATTCTTATTGTCAATAAAAGTGAGGCCATAAATAAAACCCTGCTCATTCTGCCGGAACACCGCATGGATATTTTGCTTTTGTAATTCCTGGAGAAAAGTAGGTTTGGTTATTGTCGTATAGCCCCGGAATACCTTATCAATGCGTTTCTTTAAATCATCTTTGTAAGGCTTGCGCTTCTCCTTATTCCGCTCAAACTTTTCTTCCAGGTTCTTCAAGGTCGGTTTTCCGTTCAAACTACTGGCCTTAAAAGGGATACCGATCTTGTTACCCTCCTTATCCAAGATGGAATACAGCAATCCTTTCTTTTCAAACATCAAAGTATCTTCCCGGCCACGGTCTGCGACCACATTGAACTGTTTGAGTACGGCATTCAATTCGGCAACAGAACTGAACTTGTAGGTATTGGTTACCTGGCTTACAATATTGGTGATGGCTCGTTTGGTCGGTGTTTTCCCATAGACCGCTTTTTCGATATCAATCGGCTTAATGCCTAACGCTTCTTTTAAGCCCTTACCCTCGGCCTTGACCAAACCATATTCCATTTCCAGTTCCTTACGCGCCGGTTCGGATAATAGCCTGCCGATATTATGCAGGTCTATACGCTTACCGTCTGCCTGCATATTCGTCGTCACGATGTGCAGGTGGTCGTGCGAAGCATCCTTATGCCGATAAATTAGGTAAGGCTGGTCGCCGAAACCGATCTTGTCCATATAAGCCGCTGCGATCTGTTGTAATTTTGCAGTACCTATCTTCTCCGAAGTATCAAAATTCAGCATGATATGCAGGGCATTGGTCTTGACCCGGCTATTGAGCATAGTAAGATTTTCAAAGCGGGTAAGTTTATTTTTAAAACTCAATTGTTCAATGTCGCCGCCAAAACGGCTTGCCATAATCAGCTCGGCTTTATTTGCTTCCACCTTATTTTCATTGTAGAGCAGCAAGCCCCTGATATTTTTGCCGGTGATTATTTTTGCAACCATTTCGCCGATAGTTGGGAGATGATCAGTAATAGCCTGTCCACTTTTTCTTCCACCTTTTCATAACGGTCAGCCACCTTGATGATAAAGAAGTTCTTTTGCGCCTCATGCTTACTGACGTGAAAACTACGAGTCAACTGGTTAATGTTATGACCGATGAATTTCAATTCCTTGCGGATGCTGCTTAGTTCTTCCATCGGCCCGTTCATGCTAACGTCTTTATGAAAATAGAGGATGCGCTGTTTTTGCAGGATCATCCTGGCAACTTCCCCGATGGACTGGCAGTTACTGTTGGCCAATATTTGTTCCAGCTTTAAAAACTGTTTTTCGGTCACCCGCATGATGATGGGATGGGTCAATAACTCGTCCTGATCTTCGGCTTTTTTACGGCTCATAAATACATACTTTATGGTGTCCAGAAACCGCAAGTTCCGCAGCGGTTTCCCCCGAAGAATGAGGGCAAGATTTTTTTCGTGTATACGAAAATACATCTTGCCGTAAACTATCGTTTACTGTCTCCTGGGAAAAAGCCGTCGCTTGCTTCGCGCACTTCTGCTTTTGATTTGTGTCTTTATTACTGCCTACCGGCTATGGATTGATCGTGTCTAAACAGTCCATTTCACTTCGTGAAACTGACTGGCGCAAGCGCCTTTTGACCGTGTGCCGGGGATGCTCCCGAACACGTTTGATGACAGGCCTGTCGTTAATCTTAGGCTTCCATTTGGTGTGCTCTCGTGATGATGTTCTGCTCATGACTATCGTTTTTCAATTAGCCAAAAGTGCGGATGTTGAGATTTGTCGCTTGGTGACTTATATGGGGTGTCACTATAAATAGATGATAACGACTTGTAATCAACCACTTAAAAGTGTTCTAAACCAGTACCCTGTTCACCTGATTTCTACAAAACGATGTTTAGTTTTGATATTCAGCTACTTGTCACAAAGTGAGGGGGACACCCTGTAAAAGTCACCATCGCTTACGATGATTAACTTCCATTATTGTGCTTTTAATAAAATACATATGGAAGAATTGAAAAACAGGACCTGCGAAATACGCGCAGGTAACCAACTGGAAAACAGTGCAGATAAGGGCGGTACCATAACAAATAACAATAAAAAGCCTTTAAATAACGACGATAATTTGTTAAATTTAATAGCAGAGATCGTTGTAGAGAATATGGTTAGAAGGATTAGGCATGAATCAAAACAGCGGAATGAAATGATAAAAAAAGAATGAACATAAAAATTAATGGAGTATGGATGCTATAGGATATATCAGGATAAGCCAGAAAGACCAGTCAACACACTCACTGGAATACCAGGAAAAAAGTATCCGGGACTACTGTGACAGAAACCTCATCAAACTGGGCAACCTGTTTATTGATAACGGCCAGAAAAGCGACACGTTCGACCGGGCCGATTTTAAAGCGCTGGAGACTTTCATCAAAGATCACAAGGGCAAGACTAAAGTAAAATACCTGATCATCTTTGACCATGACCGCTTTAGCCGAAACCTGCCGGAAGCATTGCAGAAAATTGAATCACTCGAAAAGAAATATGGTTTAAAAGTGATCGCAGTTACAGAACCGCTGGACATTGATACCGCTGATCCTTCGGTTTTCCTGCTAAGGGCTTTTAAATATCTGATCGCGAACCAGGAATTGTTGACCATCAGGAAGCGGGCAAAGGTCAGTGCCAGACATGCGCAGGAATCAGGCAGGTATATCAACCTGGCACCTTATGGTTACCTGAATGGCAGGCAGCCCGGCGGTAAAATGATACTGATTATAGACGAAACCAAAGCCTATATCGTGCGGAAGATCTACCGGGATTTCTTAGCAGGTGTTCCCCGTTTTATGATCTTTAAGGAGATCCGTGAAC
This sequence comes from Mucilaginibacter pankratovii, assembly GCF_014773265.1. Taxonomy (GTDB): domain Bacteria; phylum Bacteroidota; class Bacteroidia; order Sphingobacteriales; family Sphingobacteriaceae; genus Mucilaginibacter; species Mucilaginibacter pankratovii. Next base: position 101,293 of record NZ_JACWMY010000013.1, read on the forward strand.
TCGGTTTCCCGCATAGCAGCAAAAGCGCGTTGCACAGGATATTGACAAATCCTTTGTATGCAGGATTGGTTAGGGTATGCGCAAGCGGCAACATTCCGGAAAAGATTATCAAAGCTATACATGAGCCTATTGTGACGGAATCGCAATATTACCGGACACAGGAAATGCTTGGTTTAAGTAAAAGACTGATGCAGTCAAAACCAAAGGATGAATTTCCGTTAAAGGGTGTTTTGTTAAGCCCCTGCTGTAATACGTTAATGACCGCAGGCTGGACGAAAGGGAAAACGAAATACTACCTGTACTACCGGTGTATCCCGCATAGCGGTATCAATATATCGGGAACGATGCTGCATGATAAGTTTAAAGAACTACTAAATTATATCAGCTTTACACCGTCATTCATTGATAAGCTGACACAACGGGTGCCACAATTGGCCAAAGGTATGCTGGACATTAAGGACAAGCGCTTTAAAATATTGCAGACCCAGTTGACCGCATTAGAAGTAAAGATCGAAAACGCGGAACAAAAGCTGTTCGATGATACCATCAATGCTGCTACTTACAAAAAGTGGATGAAGAAGTTCAATGCGGAGAGGGCCAGGCTGAAAGACGAATTTACGTATCTCGAAGACCTGGATGACCGCCTGCAACAGGAATTACTGACTTTGCCTTACATGCTTAATCTCCCGCAGGTTTTTGCTGATTCCTCATTAAACCAGCAGCACGCTATCATAAGGGAGGTGTTCAAACAAGGTATTACCTATAAAGAGGGTATGTTTAGAACTCCTTGCATCAATCCGGAGTTTGAATTTAACAGGCTGATTCTCAAAGAAAAAGGGTTGCTCGAAATCGAGCAACCCTCTGGTGATTTTTACAAAGTACCCTCTTGCGGTGAGGGAGGGATTCGAACCCTCGGTACAGTTGCCCGTACGTCAGTTTAGCAAACTGATCCTTTCGGCCTCTCAGGCACCTCACCAGGTATTAAAAATAAAATCCCTTTTTTCGGGATTGCAAATATAGCAAATCAGCCTGCGTGTCAAAAAAAAAAATGACTTATTAGCTATCCGCCTGATTATGTGGTAAATTATTTAGTAAGCAGACCACAAAATCGGCCAAAATTCAGGAAAATCACTCACAGTTCTCTTGATTAGCTGCTGGTTCACCGTTAATAATCTATCCTTACGTGATAAATACTCATCAACATCCGTTTAAAGATGGTTTTGATGGTTTCGAGGTCTTTTAGGGTTATATTACTGTCTTTCAACTGGTTTTGATCCAGTTTGTATTTTACGATGCGATCTACCAGTACGCTGATAGATTCCTCGTCCGGCTCCTTCAAAGAGCGCGAAGCGGCCTCAACCGAGTCGGCAAGCATCAAAACGCCGGCTTCTTTGGAGAAAGGAATAGGCCCGGGATAGCGGAAAATGTTCTCGTTGATGAATTTTTCGGGGAAGTTCTTTAAAAACGACTGGTAGAAGTAATCTACTCTGGTATTGCCATGATGCGTGCGGATAAAATCAATCACGATCTCGGGCAGGTTAGCTTTGCGCGCCATTTCTATACCTTTGCTTACGTGGCGGATGATGATCTGGGCACTCTCCTCGTAAGGCAGCTTATCATGGGGGTTAAAGTGCGAGGTTTGGTTCTCAATAAAAAACAATGGGTTCTGCATTTTGCCGATATCGTGGTACAAAGCCCCTGCCCTAACCAGCAGCGCATTACCGCCAATAGAATAGATTGCATTCTCGGCAAGGTTGGCCACCTGCAACGAATGCTGAAACGTACCTGGTGCGCTAAATGCCATCTCGCGTAATAAGGGCGCATTGGTATTGGTCAGTTCTATCAGGGTGATATCTGATGTAATGGCGAACATCTTTTCAAAGGCGTAGATCAATGGATAAGCCAGTAAGGTTAGCATCACGCTTCCCGCAAATGGGAGGAAGTCCATCCAGTCGATAGCGCTAAACGAACCTTCGCGTACCAGCGATATCCCCATAAAGGAAACAAAGTAAGCGAAGGTGATGATGAGCGCTGAAATCAGAAACTGCTCGCGACGCAGCAGGTTTTTAATGCTGTAAATAGATACCATTCCCGCCGTGATCTCGAAAAAAGCAAATTCGAAACTGTTTGGCACAAAAAAACCCGCTATCAATACCACCAGCAGGTGAATATTAAGCGCCAAACGTGTATCAAACAAAATGCGGATAATAATAGGGACAATACAATAAGGAATGTAGTACAAATTGCCCGGCCATTGCAGCTTAATAGCAAGCGATAGTGTGGCCAGCATAGCGGTTACCACAAGCAAAATCAAACTCACCAAACGGTTGTCATCATAAATATCGCGCCTGAACAGGTATAGAAAAATCATTAGCAAGGTTATAACCAGCCCAACCAGCAAAAACTGCCCCAGTAGCACCAGCGTATGGTTACCGTTGATGCGAGCGTTGTCCTCAAAAGCCTTTTTAAAGGAGCCCAGCTTTTGAAAGGCCTCATCATTTATAACCGAGCCTTTACTTATGATGGTTTCTCCCTTTTGCACCATGCCACGGGTAATGGAAAGGTTTTCAACCACTTCCTGCTCCAGCCTTTGGGTAAGCTTCAGATCATAAGTAAGGTTGGTTTGCAGCCTGTCCTGCATCAGGTTCAGCAGGAAGGCCCTGTCGATATAAGGTACTTTACCTATGGCGTTATCGCAGTAAGCTATTGCTGTTTCGCGGGTGAGAAGGTCGGCGGTATTGCGCTCGGTTGCAATATTATTATTAAGTATAGTAACCTTGTAATTAGGATTGCCTTGCTGATACTTTGAGTTTGGCTTAAAAATGCCGCGGGCATAAACTTCATTAAGCAGCGAAATGCCTGTTTGAAGGTATTGGGCCTTAAACTTATCATTAATGCCCGCCGTATGCCATTTGATCTCCAGATCGGTTTTAAAACCTTCCACCAACTGCTTGCCTACATCTGTGTTTAGTTGATAAACGGGCGTTACGGTAGCCAGCGCTGTTTTTTCGTCGGCTTCTATCTCCTGGTTGGTTTTTAAGATGGCGAAGTTATAGGGCGATACCAGATCTTTTTGGTTCCATATCCTCCCCTTTTCGTATTCGTAGCCAAATTTAGCCTGTTTAGGCAGGGCGTAAACGATAACGCTCACGCTGGCTATCATCATAAAAAATTTAACATTTAGCGCGTATTTACGCAATAATGCCTTCTGCCGCGACGATGATAATTTTGCCATTTGCGAGTTTAACCTATCAAAAATAATATAAGTTTCGGTTAAATGCGTTTTTTCTTGTTTTTATCAAAACAAAGTTGATATCTTTATGATATCATTTTAAATCATTTAAACCATGAACTCTGAAAAAGTTATCACAGCGCCTTCGGGCTATTTGGCCTTGTTGTTGTTCTTTTTGCTTGGCGGGGCAGCAGCATATTTCTTTGCTACACACAGCCCGATTCCGGGGGTTATTATTACAGTTGTAGATATTATAGTAGTGCTTTGCGGACTTATCGTGGTAAACCCGAATGAGTCGCGTGTGCTTATCCTGTTTGGTAACTACATGGGCACGGTTAAATCGGGCGGTTTTTATTGGGTGAACCCTTTCACTGTTAAAAAGAAAGTTTCCTTACGTGCCTTTAACCTCAACGGGCAGCAATTAAAAGTAAACGATAGCGTGGGTAACCCTATAGAAATTGCCGCAGTAATAGTTTGGCAGGTAAAGGAAACAGCCAAAGCCGTGTTCGCGGTGGAGAATTACCTGCAATACGTAAACATACAAAGCGAGGCGGCAGTACGCCACCTGGCAAACTCTTACCCTTATGATCATATTGAGGATGAAACCGCCAGTATTACCCTCCGCGGCGGTGCCGAAGAGGTAAGCCACATGCTGGAGAAAGAACTGAATGAGCGTTTAGAACGCGCCGGCATAGAGGTGATAGAGGCACGCATATCGCACCTCGCCTATGCGCCCGAAATTGCACAGGCGATGTTGCAGCGCCAGCAGGCATCGGCCATTATTGCCGCACGGAGGCTGATCGTAGAGGGCGCCGTAGGCATGGTAGAAATGGCCCTGAACAAAATGGCCGAAAAGAACATTGTGGAACTTGATGAAGAGCGCAAAGCAGCTATGGTGAGTAACCTGCTGGTAGTGTTATGTGGCGAACGCGCGGTTTCCCCGGTTGTGAATACTGGCACTTTATACCACTAAGATGATGAACGATTTCAGGAATTTCGACCAGCTGAAAACAACCGAGCTGTTTATTACCCGCCATAAGTGGTTCTTCCCCTATTATGAGCTTACCGACGGGCAATTTGTGTATGGCAAGCTAAGTTATAAAAGCCATTGGCGCAGGTACGCTATCATTGAGACAGCCGAAGGTCGCTGGACCATCAAGCACAAGGGTTGGTTTAAATGCGCTATGCTGCTAAACCAGGATGAAGACCAAACCATTGGCACCATTGAGCCCCAGCGCTGGAAACGCGACACTTTGCTTAAGCTGGATAATGGCTTCGAAGCTACTTATCTGTACAAAAAGCTATTTACCAAAGCTTTAACGCTTGCCAGTGCTGCACAGGGCGACATACTGCAGATCATACAGAAACCCTTCGGGATAAAAACACCTTTTAAAATACAGGTTGACGCTTCGCCACAGAAGGTGAAGCTTAATATACCCTTGTTTATTTTGATTGGTGTTAACTTAATTTTATTGCGGCAGGCACAGGCTGCGGCAGCAGCTTCGGCATAAGGAGTATAATGGCAGAGAAAAAAGCATTCGTATTAAGAATAAACCCCGAGGTACTCAAGGAGATAGAGGCTTGGGGTGCCGAAGAATTCCGCAGCACCAACGGGCAGATAGAGTATTTGCTGCAGCAGGCGCTGAACGGGCGCAAAAAAGCCACGCGCAAGAAAAAAGAATAATTTGATCCGGGTGTCTAATCCGTCCAGTTTTTAAAATATAAATGGATTGGACACACTATTGGCCCCCAGTTTGGACATCATCATTCGCTTACGAGAATCTCCCGAAAATTGGTACTTTTTCACAAAAAAGGGAGTTTTATCGTTAAAACTTATTCTTATCTTTATATCATATGACGACGATGACATTACAGGTTCCCGACGCGCTTGAAAAAGAACATGACGAAACCGTCCGTTTAATTGCTGCCAAGTTATATGAATCGGGCAAGTTAACATTGGGGCAAGCAGCGGAAATGTGCAGTATGAAAAAATGGGATTTTGCAGAGATATTGATAAACTACGGTGTGCATTATTTAGATGAAAGCGCAACAGCAGATTTAAATGAGTTCCAAAAAGCTTCCGGAAAATAAAGTTATCATAACCGATACCAGTTGTTTTGTATTACTGGAAAAATCAATGCGCTGGATATCTTGAAGGAAGTATTCGGCGCAATAGTTACTACGCCGGAGATCAAAAAAGAATATGGCAAACCTTTACCAGAATGGGTAATCATCCAGCCGGCCAACCAGGTGCTCAATTTAAAATTCCAAAAGCATGTTGACGAAGGCGAAGCCAGCGCAATTTCTTTAGCTTCCGAAATATCCTGTGATTTCATTATTCTTGATGATATAGCCGCTCGCAAACTCGCCCAAAAACTTGGTTTACCCATAAAAGGAACTATCGGAGTTTTATTGACAGCTAAACAATTAGGTGTAATTCCGTTCTTTAGCCCCTACCTAAAATTAATTCAACAAACTAATTTCAGGTTATCACCGCAATTAGCCCAACAATTTTGATTGACGCAGGTGAATAGCAATCACTACGGCCTTCACAACCGCCACATAATACTATGCATGCATAATAAATTATCCACACCGCGTTATTCTTGAAACAAAAAATATAAATTTGCGCCACCAAATATAAAAGGCACTCATCATTATGAAAGAAGTATATATCGTATCGGCAACGCGTACCCCTATCGGCAGTTTCGGGGGTAGCCTGGCAAGTTTATCGGCTACACAATTAGGCGCTGTGGCTATCAAATCGGCAGTCGAAAAAGCTGGCTTGCAACCCTCCGATATCCAGGAAGTATATATAGGCAATGTGCTGTCGGCAAGTTTGGGCCAGGCTCCTGCTACACAGGCTGCAATATTTGCAGGCCTCCCTTTTATGCCCGCTACTACGGTTAACAAGGTTTGCGCTTCGGGCATGAAAGCTATTATGCTGGCTGCCCAAAGCATCGCCAACGGCGATAACGATATTGTACTGGCTGGTGGTATGGAAAGCATGAGCAATGTGCCTTACTACCTGGACAAGGCCCGCAACGGTTACCGTTTAGGCAATGGCCAGATCACCGACGGCCTGGTGAAAGACGGCCTTTGGGATGTGTATAACGATTACCACATGGGCTCGGCTGCAGAACTTTGCGCCGTAGACTGCAACGTTACCCGCGAAGAGCAGGATGCTTTTGCCATAGAATCGTACAAACGCGCGCAGGCATCACAAGCAGCCGGTAAGTTTGCCGATGAGATAACCCCGGTTGAACTGAAAGATAAAAAAGGCGAAGTAACCTTATTTAGCAATGATGAGGAACCTGCTACTGTAAAGTTTGATAAGATCCCTACGCTAAAACCTGTATTTAAAAAGGACGGTACGGTTACTGCGGCCAATGCTTCAACCCTGAATGATGGCGCCGCTGCCTTAGTTTTAATGAGCAGAGAAAAAGCAGAAGCGATGGGCATCAAACCTTTAGCCAAAATAGTTTCTTTTGCCGATGCGCAGCAGGCACCTGAGTATTTTACTACAGCGCCCTCAAAAGCTATCCCATTAGCATTGCATAAAGCCGGTGTATCAGCAGAACAAATTGATTTCTTCGAGATCAACGAAGCTTTCTCCGTAGTATCGGTAGCAAACAATAAATTATTGAATTTAGACCCTGCAAAGGTGAATGTGAACGGCGGCGCGGTGGCCATCGGGCACCCGCTGGGCGCTTCGGGCGCGCGTATTATTGTTACGCTGATCCATGTTTTACAGCAGAATGGCGGCAAGCTTGGCGCGGCCGGTATCTGCAACGGCGGTGGTGGCGCAAGCGCAATGATTATCGAAAATTTACGTTAACAGGGAATTAGCTGTATTTTAGGTGAATTTTATTGTAAACCCATTGATGAGAGTTTTCCTTTTAGCTTTTACTTTTTTATTTATTTCCACGGTTTCCTTCGCTCAGCATTCTGACGACAGCGGCAATCAAAAGCTGTTGCGCATGTACGAGGATAGCCTGGCTAACCTTGGTAAACGGTTTATAAATGATACCGACGACCTGGCCCGCAAAGCAGCCAACTATAAATTCATCCCTACGCTGGTATCTGCTTTAAAAGTTAATAATTCCTTCCGGTTCCCCTTCGATTCGGTAAAAAGCGTCAGCATCATCAACGCGCCCGATAACCGTTTTCGTATCATCAGCTGGCATGTAATGAATGCCGACGGTAGCTACCGCTTTTATGGCACAATACAAATGAACACCGGCGATAAACTGGTGATGTACCCCCTGGAAGATTACTCGCCATTATTAAAAAATCCCGAAGACAGCGTTACCAATAACCGCAAATGGTATGGTGCTCAGTATTATAAGATCATTCGGGTAGATACCAGCAATCCGTACTACGTTTTATTAGGCTGGAAGGGTAGCACCGTTCGCTCCAATAAAAAGGTGATAGATGTGATCTCTTTCAACAGGGATAACAAACCGGTAATGGGCATGGGTGTTTTTAATGGCAACGGCAAAACCCGCAAGCGTGTGGTTTTCGAGTATACCCGCCAGGCATCTATGCTGCTGCGTTACGTGCCCGAGCAAAACCTCATCGTTTTTGACCACCTGGCCCCGCCCGATCCCAAAATGAAGGACAAGCCCGATACCTTTGGCCCCGACCTGAGTTACGACGGCTATAAATTAAAAGAAGGCAAATGGGTATTTGTAGAGAACCTGGATATGCGCAACATCCCCCGGCCCGAAGATGTTGATATTATAGACCCGAAAAAGCAGGCGCTTAAAGACAGAGACCAGGTGCCGGTACGAAAAACAATCCAGCAGTAAACAAACCAATTAACCATCATTGATATACCATTCTGTAATAATTTCGGTATAAAATTTTGGTTTAGTATAATTATAGTATTTTTAGCGCAAATTTTATCCCCACAACAATAATGCAGGAAACCCCGATAGCATCAGAAAAGCCGAAAGGCCGCATCCCCAGAAGTGTACCCTTTATTATAGGCAACGAATTTGCCGAACGTTTTAGCTTTTACGGAATGCGGAGCATATTGGCCGTGTTCCTGGTGCACCAGTTTTTTAGTCATGATGCTACCGCTATAGCCAACGCAAAATCAAACAGTATCAACCATACTTTCTCAACACTGGTATACGCTACACCCCTGCTTGGCGCTATTCTGGCCGATTGGTTCTTTGGCAAATACCGCGTTATCCTCATCGGCTCGCTTATTTATACCATCGGGCACTTTTTACTCTCGATGTTTGATACCTCTCTTAGTGGTTTCCAAACCGGGCTCATCATCATCGCGTTTTCAGCAGGTGCCATCAAATCATGTGTATCAGCCAACGTAGGCGATCAGTTCGATCATAGCAATCAGCATTTAATGAGCAGCATTTACAGCTGGTTCTACTTCAGCATCAACGCCGGCTCTATGGTAAGTTTGGCTTTGATACCCGTTATTTACGAAAAATGGGGCGCTTCATGGGCATTTGGTGTACCGGGTATACTGATGGCTTTGGCAACGCTCATCTTTTTTTCTGGCCGCAAATCATATGTAAAATTACCGCCTAAGGGCATCAATAAAGACAACTTTGTATCGGTTAGCCTTTACGCGCTTTCGTGCAAACTCGGCGGAAAGGCAAAAGCTGCCGGCAAAACCGCATGGGAATGCGCAGAAGCGAAATATGGTGAAGAAAAGGTAGACGGTATAAAAGCAGTTTGGCGCGTTATGGCGGTGTTTGCCTTTATCCCGGTGTTCTGGTCGCTTTGGGATATGAACAGTGCCGAGTGGGTGCTGCAATCAAAAGAACTTGACCTTAGCCTCGGCATCTTCGGCTGGAAGGTTTTACCATCGCAGATCCAAACCGTAAACGCTTTCTTCCTGCTGGCGTTCATCCCTATCTTCAACTATGGTTTATACCCGCTGGTACAAAAACTCGGCATTAAATTAACCCCGTTGCGTAAAATTGGCTTTGGCTTGTTTGTAACCGGCTTTAGCTTCGTGATCATCGCATTGTTGCAAGAGAAGGTTGATGCGGGCCAGCACCCATCGGTTTGGTGGCAGATATTAGCCTTCGCCATCCTTTCGGCCGGCGAAGTATTGGTATCTATCACAGGCCTGGAGTATGCTTACACGCAATCTCCTCCATCTATGAAAAGCACCATGACGGCTATCTGGTACTTCACTTATTCTATCGGTTCGTTCTTCAACGCAGTGGTAAATAACAGCATCGCCGGTGGTGGTATGTTTAAAAACTTTACCGGTGCATCGTTCTTTTGGCTGTTTGTGGCCATTTGCTTCGGTTTTGTGGTGGTATTTGTTATTGTGAGCCCTTTCATTAAAGAAAAAGCGTACCTGGCCGCCGATGTACTGGCAAAAGGTATGGATATCCGCGACGATCATACCAGCAAAATTCATCCCGATAACCCTATCGTATAAAATATTTACGCGCCTAAGGCGTTTGCATTTAAGGCAACAAATAGCGTGTAAAGAAAATATTACTTAAAAATTACAGGATTGCTAAAGCTTTCCTGTTTTTTTATTTCGAACCATTACAAATTGGGTTATTTTAGCCGTTTACATTTACCTCATTTCAATTATTGATAAGTGCCGGATAGTATAGTAATTATACCTACCTATAACGAAAAGGAAAACATCGAAAGGATGATCCACAAGGTGTTTTCGCTTGTGCACGATTTCCATTTACTCATCATCGACGATGGTTCGCCCGATGGCACCGCCAGGATTGTCAGATCTTTACAGCGCGATTACGGCGAGAAGCTTTTCATTGTAGAGCGAGCGGGCAAACTGGGTTTAGGCACGGCCTACATCCACGGTTTTAAATGGGCAATTGCCAACCATTACGATTATATCTTTGAGATGGATGCCGATTTTTCGCATAACCCCGATGACCTGCTGCGCCTGCGACAGGCATGTATAGATGATAACGATGCGGTTATCGGCTCGCGGTACATTAAGGGTGTAAATGTGGTTAACTGGCCCATGAGCCGCGTGCTGATGAGCTATTTCGCATCCGTTTACGTGCGTTTTATTACGGGTATAGATATCCAGGACTCTACCGCCGGCTTTATGTGTTACCGGCGCAAGGTGCTCGAAACCATCGAACTGGATAAGGTGAAGTTTGTAGGCTACGCCTTCCAGATAGAAATGAAGTTCACCACCATTAAACATGGTTTCAGGGTAAAAGAGATCCCCATCATCTTTACCGACCGGACCGCCGGCACTTCCAAAATGTCAAAAGGCATTTTCAAAGAAGCCGTGTTTGGCGTACTGCAAATGAAATTCAATAGCATTTTCAGGAAGTATCCCGAGGGGTGAGGTTAGGTCGAAAGGTAAAGGGTTAAAGGTAAAAGGTTATAGCGCCGAATAAATCTTAATACTGCATCGAAAAAACAAAACCTTTTACCTTTCGCCTTTAACCTTTCTCCTAAAAATTACTAATTTCGTTGGCAATGAATGAAAATCTTGACCCGGAACGTGAGCGCCTCTCTCCTGCCGAACGCGATATAGAAAAAGTATTGCGCCCGCAGGCTTTTGAAGATTTTACGGGGCAGCATAAGATATTAGCCAACTTAAAAATATTTGTACAGGCGGCCCGCCAGCGTGGCGAAGCGCTGGACCATGTGCTGCTGCACGGCCCTCCCGGGCTGGGCAAAACCACCCTCTCGCACATTGTGGCCAACGAAATGGGCGTCGGTATTAAAATAACATCGGGCCCGGTACTTGATAAACCGGGCGACCTGGCCGGCCTGCTCACCAACCTGGAGACGGGCGACATCCTTTTTATTGACGAGATCCACCGCCTGAGTCCGCTGGTAGAAGAATACCTGTACTCAGCCATGGAAGATTTTAAGATAGATATTATGCTGGAGAGCGGGCCAAACGCGCGTTCGGTGCAGATCTCACTCAACCCCTTCACCCTTGTTGGTGCAACCACCCGCTCGGGATTACTTACTGCGCCATTACGGGCAAGGTTTGGCATCAACGCCAGGCTGGAATATTACGACGCAAAACTTTTAACCACCATCGTTTTACGCTCCTCATCCATATTAAAAACCCCCATCAGCGATGAAGGCGCCTACGAAATTGCGCGCCGTAGCCGCGGTACACCCCGTATTGCCAACGCCCTGCTGCGCCGTACGCGGGATTTTGCCCAGATAAAGGGAGATGGCAACATTGATACCGCCATTGCCAAATACGCTTTGAATGCCCTTAACGTAGATGAGCACGGGCTGGACGAGATGGATAACCGCATTCTTACAACCATTATAGATAAATTTAAAGGTGGCCCTGTGGGCTTAAAAACCATAGCCACCGCCGTCGGCGAAGAAGAGGGTACTATAGAAGAAGTTTACGAACCTTTTTTGATTCAGGAAGGTTTTTTAATGCGAACAGCCCGTGGCCGCGAGGCAACCGAAGCCGCTTATAAGCATTTAGGCAGGATAAAACTGGGCGGTAATCCGTCATTATTTTAACATTTTTCGCCGAATGGTGATTTTTATCAAAGGTTAAATATTTACCACTCAAGCAATTAAAATGTGTATAAATTACACAATGTGATACTTTTTTAACATTAAAACATTATTGGGTTTGCGGTTGTAGTATATTTTTTATTACTTGCCGCTACCAATAACAGCCTATGTTAGACGTATTACCTTGCGAAAACGACTTGCTTTTGAGAGTTGCAGATGGAGATGAACATGCCTTTAGCGAACTGTTCAATACCCATCACCAGCTTTTAGGTACGCATATTTACCGAATCACAGGTTCGGCCGAATTGGCCGAAGAAGTGGTGCAGGATGTTTTCCTGAAGATCTGGCTCAGCCGCGAAAGCCTTGCCGCTGTACAGCATTTCCGGGCTTATTTATTTGTAATTTCTAAAAACCATGCGCTCAACTGCCTGCGAAAGCTTGCCAAAGAACGTCTCCGCCAAAAAACCATCGAAGAAAACGCGATGGCGCTGATCCCCGAAGAGAATAGCGGCTTAGATGCTTATTACAGCCTGCTCGACGAGGCTATCGATCACCTGCCGCCGCAGCAGCAAAAAGTATACCTGCTTAGCCGCCACAAGCGCCTGAAGTATGATGAGATAGCAAACCAGATGGGCATCTCGCGCGAAACCGTGAAGAAATACCTGCAGGCATCTACCCATTCTATCACCAATTTTGTACAGTCGAACATGGACATGTCGGCTGTTATTGCGCTTGCCGCAATTATTTTGAAAAAAAATTAAGAAGCAATACCCCCTTTTTATTTGCCTTTTGTGTCTTTAACATAAAGCTCCCCGGCTTTTATACACTGCCAATTTTTGAACAAGATTTAATGAAAACATCCAGGTTGAGGTTGCAATACCTTTTTGATAAATATTATAACCAAACGGCCACTCCGCAAGAGCGCGACGAACTGTTTGCTATAATAGATGCCGGCAAGTGCGATGAGGAACTGTCACGCTACATTCGCCAGGCCTGGGACGAGCTTAAACCGGGAGAGCCATTATTTGATCCCGAGAGATCAAGCGCCATTTTAAAGAATATATTAGGCTCCGCCGATGCGGATACCAGCAAAAAACCAGGCAAGCCATTGATTCTATGGGGCAAAATAGCGGCGGCGGCAGTGATGTTATTGTTCGTTGGCTTTTGCGCGCACAAGTACCTACGACAAAAAAAAACTGTGCAGACACAGGCCGTAGTGGTAAAGCGCCCTGCGCATGATGCCTTACCAGGCGGCAACAAAGCCATACTTACCCTCGCCAATGGCAAAACCATTGTTTTAGATAACGCCCAAAACGGCACGCTTGCCAAACAAGGCGCCACCATAGTTAAAAAAACCGCCGACGGCCAATTGCTGTATAACGCAGCCGCCATAGCCGACAATAACCCTACCCCATCCATCAATACCATAGTAACCCCGCGCGGCGGGCAGTACCAAATTATTTTGCCCGATGGCACTAAAGTTTGGCTGAACGCGGCTTCTTCGCTGCGCTTTCCTACGTTTTTTACTGGTAAAACCCGTGAGGTGAACATCACCGGTGAGGCATATTTTGAAGTGGCTAAAAACCCGGCGATGCCATTTAAAGTTAAAACCAACCGGGCCGAAATTGAGGTATTAGGCACCCATTTCAACATAATGGCCTACGATGATGAGGCCACCATGAAAACCACCCTGCTGGAAGGCGCGGTGAATATCAAAAGCGGCAGCTTTAATGCAAGGCTGAAACCCGGCCAGCAGGCCCAGATAACCGCCAACGGCCAAAGCAAAGTGGTTGATGATGTAGACGTAGACGACGAAACCGCCTGGAAGAACGGCATCTTCCAGTTCAGGGATGCGGGGATAGATATGATACTGCGCCAGGCATCGCGCTGGTACGATGTAGATGTGGTTTACAAAGGTAAGATACCCCACCGCGAATTTAATGGCCGTATAGCACGCAATGTCAAAGCATCGGAGTTGCTGAATATGCTGGAGTATACCGGCGTAAAATTAAAAATTGAAGGAAAGAACATCATTGTTTTATAACCAGCCAAAAAAACACCCAATACATATTTACCAATATCCACCTTTAAAAAACGCATCATGACAGAAGAACTACGACGAAAACCAAGTTAGCCCGCAAGGCGAACCCGGTTGGGCTAAACGTACCAACAGATCATAAAAAAACCGGGAAGTGTTTCGACCCACTTCTCCGGCTAAATATCTGGGTTCCCCAACCATCGCAATCAGACGAATTGAAACTTAATGTTTAACCCAAACTCTACAAACTTATGAATTTTAATTCTAAGGCCCTGCCCGAGGCGTGGCCTAAACTTTCCAAAATTATTTTGGTTATGAAACTCACTGCCATTTTAATAATTGCAGCATTCACTACTGTAAGCGCTAAAACGTTTAGCCAGGTGGTTTCTTTAAAACAAAAGAACACCTCGGTTGAAAAGATCCTGCGCCAGATAGAAAAACAAACCGGTTATCATTTTATGTATGATAAGCAGGATGTATCAAAGGCGGGCGCTATCAACATCGATGTAACGAAAGTCACCATTGCAGAGGCGCTCGACAAAGCCTTTGAAGGCCAGCCGCTTACCTACAAGATCTTCCAGGAGACCATTGTGGTAAAAAAGAAGGATGCCGACAATAACTCCGTTGAAATTAAAGCGATAGACATTGTTGGTACCGTTACCGATGCCAAAGGCCCCCTCCCCGGTGTTAACGTAAAGCTTAAAGGCACTACAACCGGTACCGTAACCGATGTAAACGGCAAGTACAAACTCACCGTTCCCGAGGGCAGCGGCACGCTGGTATTCAGCTTTATTGGCTATAATACGCAGGAAGTTGCCATTAACAATCGCACAACCGTTGATGTGTTACTGGCAGAGCAGCCAATGGCGCTTAACGAAGTGGTGGTAGTTGGTTACGGCACCCAAAAACGTGTAGACCTTACCGGATCGGTAGGTAGCGTGAGCGGCCGCCAGTTACAGGAAAGGCCCCAAACCAACCTCGAGCAGCAATTGGCCGGTAAACTTGCCGGTGTAAACGTATCTACCAACTCGGGCGCACCGGGTGGCGCTACCAAAATCCGCATCCGTGGGTACAGCTCTATCAACACTAATACCGACCCATTGTACGTGGTAGATGGCGTGGTTTGGACAGAAGGCGGTAACGCCATCAACCCCAACGATGTAGAATCGATAGATGTGCTGAAAGATGCATCCTCTACCGCTATTTATGGTACACGTGGTGCAAACGGCGTTATTTTGGTGACCACCAAACGTGGCAACAAAGGCGCGCCATCTGCAATAAGCTACGATAGCTATGTAAGCGTAAGCAAAATGGCACGCAAAATACCGGTACTAAACGCCAAACAGTTTTTAGCTGTGGAAGACCAATCGTACGCTAACATCAAAAAATACGACCCGGTTGGCTGGGCGGCAGGCAAGTACGCCGATGACGACCCAAAGGTTATCCGTACCGCACTCATTGGTAAGCTGTTCGACTCGAACCTGCAGCCGCTGTATGATGTAGACTGGCAGGACGAGACCACCCGCACCGCTGTGAGCCAAAACCATAACCTATCGTTCACCGGCGCTACAGAAAAGCTTAACTATGGTTTATTCTTAAACTATGCCGACGATCAGGGTATCATCATCAACAGCTACTTAAAACGCTACAATGCCCGCCTTACTTTTGATAACCAGGTAAAATCGTGGTTAAAGGTTGGCGCTACCTTAAACTATAATGCCCAGGATGGACGAGCCCAGGATAACGGAACCGGCGGTAACAATATCCCGCGTATGCTTATCGAGATGATACCTATCATCCCTATAAAATACCCCGACGGCAGCTATGGTAAACGTACCGATTATCCCAATATGGAAGGCGGCGACAACCCGGTTGCACAGTTAAACGAAATTAATCAATTGACCAGGATCCGCGTATTTAGCGGTAACGGTTATTTAAACTTCAACCTGTTCCCGGGTCTGCAATTTCGCAGTACGCTGGGTGTAACTACCTCTGCCAACTACTATCCTAACTCGCAAACCGGTTTGGTTGGCGGCGCCACGCCCGATCAAAAGTACAGTTCGGCATCCATCAGCGAACGCAACAACACCTTCTGGCAATGGGAGAACCACTTCACCTACGATAAAACGTTTAACAACATCCACAGGATAAACGTTGTAGCGGGTTTCGAGCGCCAGAATTTCAAGCAAACCGGCTTTGGCGCATCCACCAGTATTTTATCTGATAATTTTTATGGTTACTACAACCTCGGCGCAGGAAGCGTACCGGGTATCCCCAGCTCTAACTACGATGCATGGCAAATGCAATCGTTCTTTGGCAGGGTGAATTACAATTACAAAGAGAAATACCTGTTAACAGTTACCGGCCGCCAGGATGGTTCATCGCGCTTTGGTAAAAACGTAAAATACGGGTTCTTTCCTTCTGCCGCACTGGCCTGGCGGGCATCGCAGGAAGCTTTTCTAAAGGATAACAAAACCATTTCCGATCTAAAGTTCCGCTTAAGCTACGGGCTAACAGGTAACTCCGAAATTGGCCAATACCAATCACAGGCCAGGATAGAAACAACCAATTACGTTTTTGGCGGCGCCCAAACTATCGGCACACGCCAAACCACTATTGGTAACGAGGATCTTTCATGGGAGAAAAACTCTGAGATAGATTTTGGTGTATCCCTTGGTTTATTTAACAACCGTGTTACTTTGGAAGCTGACGCCTACTTAAAGAAAACCCAGGCGTTATTGCTGAATGCACCATTACCACAAACAAGTGGTTTCGGCAGCGTTTATAAAAACATAGGTAAGCTGCAAAACAAAGGTTTAGAGTTTACCATCAGCACACAAAACATCAGAACTAATAACTTTAGCTGGAACACCTCCTTCAATATCTCGCTGCTGAAAAGTAAGATCATTTCATTGGGCGAAAGCAACGACGATATCTACCTGTCGCCGGGCTTCCTTTCAGATTTTAACCTGATGCGTGTTGGGCTTGCCCCTGGTAGTTTCTATGGCTACACAGTGTTAGGCACCTGGGGAACCAGCGAAGCTACCGAAGCGGCTAAATACAACCTGTTGCCAGGCGATCTGAAAATAAAGGATTTGAACGGTGACGGCAAGATCAGCGCCGATGACCGCGAGGTATTAGGAAAATCTACTCCGGATGGCTACGGTACCTTTACCAACAACTTCCGCTACAAAAACATCGACCTTGGTGTGGAACTGCAGTTTAACTACGGCAACCAGATCATGAACCTCACCCGCCACTCGGGCCAGGACCGTACCGGCCAGGCAAACAGCTACGCCACCGTATTAAACGCCTGGACGCCTGAGAACCAAAACACCAGCATAGCCGAGAACAGGCCAGCTTACGTGAGGTACCAAACCGAGATCTATTCCACCAAAGTGGAGAACGGATCGTTCATACGTGGCAGGGCGGTAACACTGGGTTACACTTTTGCTGATAACATTCTTAAGAAATTAAAAATGAGCAGGCTGAGGGTTTACGCGCAAGGGCAAAATCTGTTCCTGATAACCAAATACACCGGTTACGATCCTGAGGTATCTACTTACAACGGTAACAGCAACTTTACCCAGGGCATCCAGTTTTATGATTATCCAAAACCAAGAACCTTCCTGCTTGGTGTTAACGCAAGTTTCTAATTAAACAACAATTAATATACGCTATTATGAAGTTTAACTTAAAAAAATACAGGGTCGGCTTGTTACTACTGATCCTTGTTGCGCCCCTCGGCAGCTGCAGAAAATACCTCGACGAGGAAAATAAAGGCAATTTTGTAAAGGATAACTACTTTACAAGCGCATCGCAGGCCCAAACCTTTGTAAATGGTATTTATACCTCGTTATACATGTTCCAAAACGGCGATGCCTATGGCGAAAGCCCCTTTATCACCATTGAACTTTTTGCAGGCCACACTACATCGCTAGGGCAGAGTGTAAACAACAGGGCCGTTATCACCCAAACTACAAGTTCGGTTAATCCGGGTTTTCAAACGGTATGGGCCAATAGTTATAATGCTATTTCTAATGCTAACATCGCTATCGCCAACATCCCCAAGATCAGTATGGATGATGCCGCAAAAAAACGCCTGCTGGGCGAGGCGTACTTTTTAAGGGCGTTCTTTTATTATCACCTGGTGAGGCTTTATGGCGATGTGCCTTTAATTACCGAGCCGGTTGCCATAAACAGCGAGAACCTGTACCCTACCCGTACCCCTATTGCCGATGTGTACGCGCAGATTGTAACCGACCTGCAGGCTGCAAAGGCTTCGGGCATGGCAGAAAAAGACGAAACCGGCCGCGCATCGCTTGGTGCTGTGCGCACATTGCTTGGCAGCGTATACTTAACCATGGCGGGGTTCCCCTTAAACAAACCAGAGAACTACGCCCTGGCCGCACAGGAAGTTTTACCGGTGTTAAGCCAGTACACCCTGTTTGATAAGTACGACTACTTGCACGATAACGCGCATAAAAACACCGGCGAGCTCATCTTCCAGATCAACTATTTGGTGGGTGTGCGCGAAAATGCTATCCCGCAGCT
This sequence comes from Mucilaginibacter pankratovii, assembly GCF_014773265.1. Taxonomy (GTDB): domain Bacteria; phylum Bacteroidota; class Bacteroidia; order Sphingobacteriales; family Sphingobacteriaceae; genus Mucilaginibacter; species Mucilaginibacter pankratovii. Next base: position 119,598 of record NZ_JACWMY010000013.1, read on the forward strand.
AACGCTGCCATTCAATCTGCAGGTTGGAGCATACGGCGATCACCTCGGCGCTATGATACCTACAAACGAGTTTGTTGCCAGCTACCCCGCCGGCGATCTGCGTACACAGGAAAGGCAATTTTATTTTTCCAGCTATCCCAAGGATAAAGACCCCGGAACCATTATTCAATTTGGCGAACACGCGCTTTATAAATACTTCCATGTGGAAAGCGCCCTGGGCAATGGTAAAAGCGACGAGAACTACACTTTGCTGCGCCTGCCCGAAGCAATGCTGATATATGCCGAGGCGAGTAACGAAGCCGAAGGCAGCCCAAATGCCACGGCTATTGCGCAGCTGAATAAAATACGGGCGCGCGCTCAACTTGCACCCATAGGCGCATTATCAAAACAGGCCTTTAGGGAAGAGGTTTGGCGCGAGCGTTATCACGAGCTGGCCTACGAGGATAAATCTTATTTTGATATCCAGCGTACTCACAAGGTATATGACGTTAAAAACAACACCTTTGGCGAGGCTACCTCCACCCCTAACGAACAGGGGGTAACCATGAAGCAGCAGTATTACCTGTGGGCGATACCGCAAAGGGAGATAAATACCAACACAAAACTCACCCAAAACCCCGGGTGGTAATAATTTTACAATATAAAAGACTGGCAATACCCGCCAGTCTTTTATATTTACCGGCAGTTTAATTCTGCCAATATCAATTCATGTATGAAAAAAAGATTCCTCTTTTTAAGCTCGATACTTTTCGCTACCACAACCTTTGCCCAACAGGCCGCTAAAATAACCGACCCGGTTGAATGGATAAACCCCCTAATGGGTACCCAATCTAAATACGACCTGAGTAACGGTAACACCTACCCTGCCATTGCCCTGCCCTGGGGGATGAACTTTTGGACACCGCAAACCGGAAAAATGGGTGATGGTTGGCAATATACCTACGATGCCTACAAGATAAACGGCTTTAAACAAACCCACCAGCCATCGCCGTGGATGAATGATTACGGGCAGTTTGCCATTATGCCCGCAACGGGCAAAATAAAAGTTACCCAAAATGGCCGTCAAAGCTGGTTCTCTCATAAAACAGAGATAGCCAAACCCTACTACTACAGCGTTTACCTGGCCGACCATGATGTTACTACCGAAATAACACCTACCGAGCGCAGCGCGCAGTTCAGGTTCACCTATCCAAAATCGGATAGCTCCTTTATTGTGATAGATGCTTTCGACAAGGGCTCATACATTAAAGTAGACCGCAGCGCAGGCAAAATAGTAGGCTACTCTACCAAGTACGCCCGCGGGCCGCTAAAAAACTTTAAAAACTACTTTGTTATTTATGTAGATAAGCCTATCGCCCTGGCTCAGGTTTATAGCGACAGCACTTTGAACGAGGGCAGCGAACTTAATGCCAAGCATGTGAGCGCGGTTATTGGTTTTAAAACAGCCAAAGGCAAGAAAGTAAACCTGCGGGTTGCTTCGTCTTTCATCAGCATAGAACAAGCTGAAATAAGCCTGCAACGCGAGGTTGGTAAAGATAATTTTGATGCGACTTGTGCTAAGGCCAAAGCTACCTGGAACAAAACACTGAACCGTTTAGCGGTTGAAGGCGGCACGGTCGACCAAACCCGTACCTTTTACTCTTGCCTTTACCGGATGCTGTTCTTCCCTAATAAAATGTATGAACTGGATGCGAAGAACCAACCAATACACTGGAGTGCACAAGATGGTGCTATTCACCCCGGCTATAAATTCGCAGGTACGGGCTTTTGGGATACCTTCCGTGCTTTGTACCCCTTCCTGAATTTGGTTTACCCGGCCATCAACAAAGAAATGCAGGCCGGTTTGGTGAACGATTATAAAGAAGGCGGCTGGTTGCCCGAATGGAGCAGCCCGGGTTATTCTGATGTAATGGTGGGCAACAACTCCGCATCTGTAGTATCTGATGCTTACCTCAAGGGTGGCCGTGGTTACGATATCAACACCCTATACGAGGCTTTAACACATGGTGCCAACAACGATGGCCCCAACGCTACCGGCCGCGATGGCGTACAATATTATAATGAGTTAGGTTATGTGCCTTATGACGTGAAGATAAACGAGAACGCCGCGCGTACCTTGGAGTACGCTTACGACGATTTCACCATATATAAATTAGGCAAAGCACTGGGCCGCCCTGCAGCAGAAACCGATTTGTATAAACAACGCAGCATGAACTACAAAAACCTGTTCGACCCGCAAACGGGCCTGATGCGCGGCAAAAACAAAGATGGTAAATTCCAGAGCCCTTTTAATCCTTTTAAATGGGGCGATGCTTTCACCGAAGGTAATAGCTGGCACTACACCTGGAGTGTTTTTCATGATATCAACGGCCTTATCGGTTTAATGGGCGGCAAGCAAAAATTTATAGCTAAACTGGATTCAGTATGGTCCTTACCACCGGTATTTGACGACAGCTATTACGGTGAGGTTATCCACGAGATCCGCGAGATGCAGATAGCAGGCATGGGCCAGTATGCGCACGGTAATCAGCCTATCCAACACATGCCTTACCTGTACAATTACGCGGGCCAGCCATGGAAAACCCAAACCCACGTGCGCGATGTAATGAACAAGCTTTACAAAGCCACCCCGGATGGTTACTGCGGCGACGAGGATAACGGCCAAACATCGGCCTGGTATGTGTTTTCGGCAATGGGTTTTTACCCGGTATGCCCATCCAGCGGCCAGTACGTTTTGGGTACTCCCTTGTTTAAAAAACTCACACTTACCTTAGAGAACGGCAAAAAAGTTATCATCAACGCACCAACAAACAGCGATGCGAACCGTTATGTAAGCGCTTTAACGGTAAACGGCAAGCCGTACGATTACAACTGGCTAAGTCATGCCGCTTTATTGCAGGGCGGGGTACTTAATTTCAGCATGTCGGCAACGCCTAATAAAGCAAGGGGCATCAAAGCTGAGGATGTGCCTTATTCGTTATCAACAGAAAAATAGTATTGAGATATAGATCATGATGAAATTAACAAGATTTTTTTGCTGCCTGGCCCTGGTGGCTGCTGTTAATTCAATTTCATTTGCGCAGGATACCGTAAAGGTGAAGCCTGCTACGGCAGCGGCGGCCATCCCATTTGTGCCGCCACTGCCCATGAGTACCCTCAGACTGGGCATAGCGGGCATGTCGCACGATCATGTGAACGGCATCCTGAGCGATTACCAGCAGGGCAAGGTGATCATCGTTGGTATTGCCGAGGCGGACAAACAGCTCCGCGCCAAATACCAGGAGCGGTACAAACTCCCCGATTCTATCTTTTTCGACGACCTGAAGAAAATGGTAACCACCAAAAAACCGGATGCCGTTTTGGGCTATAATCCCGTTGCCAAACACATCGATGTAGTGGAGATCTGCGCCCCCCTGGGCATTAGCGTTATGGTAGAGAAACCTTTGGCCGCTACCCTTGCGCAGGCTAAGCGTATGGAGTTTTTAGCATTGAAATACTACATCAAACTGCTTACCAATTACGAAACTACCTGGTACCCTTCCTATCAGCATGTATACAACGTGGCATCTAAGGATAGCATCGGCCGCATCCGTAAAATGGTGGTGCACGATGGGCACCAGGGGCCAAAAGAAATTGGCTGTAGCCCGGAGTTTTTAAGCTGGCTTACCGACCCTGAGCTGAATGGCGGCGGTGCCCTTATCGATTTTGGCTGCTATGGGGCCAACCTGATGACCTGGCTGATGGAAGGCCAGAAACCAATTGCCGTAACCGCCGTTGCACGCCACTTTAAACTGAATGTTTACCCCAAGGTGGAAGATGATGTTAATATTTTAATAGAATACCCTACGGCCACCGGCCTCGTAGAAGCATCGTGGAACTGGCCGTTCTCGATAAAAGACCTAGAAGTATTTGGCGATAAAGGCTACATGCACGCATTGGATAAGAACAATATTGTTACCCGTGTAAATGATACTTCAACCAGTGCAAGCAACAGCACCGCGCTGGAAGCGCCACTGGATAACCCGGTTACCTACCTGCAGCTGGTGCTAAAAAACCGCTTGCTTGGCATTAACGACCGCTCATCGCTAAAGTATAATATGATAGTGATGCAGATACTCGATGCCGCCAAACGTTCTATTGCGGAGGGTAAGCGGATTGTACTTTAATTCTATTTTATTTATTAACAGTTAATAATATATCCTTTAGAATTGTATTATTTTAGCGCCCAGTAACCGATAAATAATCATCCATCTATGTTAAAGCAATTTTCTGCCCTGTTACCACTGTTCGTTTTAGGCATGATATCGTGCCAGTCTAAACCCGCCTCAACCGATAAAAAAGCTACTGACACCGTTGCCTCACAGCAACCCGGCTCGCCCGATGTGGTAGCCAAACTGGCAACCGGCCCGGTAGATAATGCCGCTGTAATGGCCCGCAAACAGGTACCCATTGTATGCTACCACCAGATCCGCGACTGGAAGGCTACCGACAGCAAAGGCGCTAAGGATTATATTGTACAAATAGCAGCTTTTAAAGAGCACATTAAAATGCTGGCCGATAGCGGTTACCACACTATCCTGCCCAATCAATTATATAATTATTTAACAACCGGTGCTGCATTGCCTAAAAAGCCTATCATGCTTACGTTCGATGATACGGATCTGGACCAGTTCACTGTTGCCGCGCCGGAGCTAAAGAAATACGGCTTTAAAGCGGTTTATTTTGTAATGACCGTATCTATCGGCCGCCCGCGTTACATGACTGCCGAGATGGTTAAAAAATTATCAGATGATGGTAACGTAATTGCCAGCCACACCTGGGACCACCACCGGGTGGACAAATACACACATAACGGCGTGTTCCAGATAAAAGGCAAGAACGGTAAAATAACCAACCGCCCGGTTGATGACTGGGTTACCCAGATAGATAAGCCAACCAAAAAACTGCAAGAAATAACCGGTAAAGAGATCGTGTACTTTGCATACCCCTTTGGAATCTGGAAAAAACCAGTGTTGCCGGAGATCCAAAAAAGAGGGTTCAAATTAGCGTTCCAGCTGGCTGATAAACGCGACCCGGATTATCCATTGCTAACCGTTCGCCGGATACTGGACAGCGGTTACTGGAGCACCAAAACCTTCAGCAACAGCGTTAGGAATAGTTTCTAAAAAGGTCTTTTGCCTAAGCGCATGTACGGATCTCATCTGCAAAACATAGCTAACAATGGGTTTACTGTTGTAGAAGATATTTTTGGGCCGGATGAGATCCGTTCTATTTTACAGCAAATCAATAAAACCAACGCTGATAAGAGTACATTCCGTAAATCGGCGGGGCTTTTCGCTATCAGGCAGTTTCTCAAAGAAATTCCCGAAGCGCAATCGCTTATTTTTACGGCGAAGCTAAAGAATACCATAACCGCTTTATTTGGCGACGGTTACTTCATGGTGAAAGCCATTTATTTTGATAAGCCCGAAGAATCTAACTGGTTTGTAGCCTGGCACCAGGACCTTACTATCTCTGTAGATAAGCGGACCAATCTTCCCGGTTTTGGGCCGTGGACGGTTAAACAAAACCAGTTTGCTGTACAGCCCCCTCTAAATATCCTACAGGATAACTTCACCATCCGCATCCATCTGGACGATGCCGATGAAGGTAATGGTGCTCTAAAAGTGGTGCCCGGATCGCATCTCAAAGGCATTTACAGGCCCGAAACCATTGATTGGGATGGGGAAACTGAAACTACCTGTGCTGTTAAAGCCGGCGGCATCATGGTAATGCGCCCTTTGCTGCTTCACGCATCAAACCGTACAACCAACCACAAACCCCGCAAAGTGATCCATATTGAATTTAGCAAGGCTGATTTGCCCATGGAGTTAACGTGGGCAGAACTTTGCAAAATTTAACAATTTCTAATCTGTCAGCACTGATCACAAATTCCTTTCCCGCGCTCTATTTTTAGCAGGGGAATCGCTTTATCTACCTAAATAAGCCATATTATGGGTAAATTGCGCATATATGAGCACCCAGGAGATCATTACCATCACCATTGTACTTACCGCCTTATTCGCCTATATCAACAACCGGTTTATAAAATGGCCGCCTACTATTGGCATTATGGTGCTCTCGCTGCTATGCTCCATGTTACTGGCGCCATTTGGCGGTTCCAATTCGGGCTTATTGAAAAAAGCCACCGAATTGGCCACATCGGTAAACTTTGAGGATGTGCTGATGAATTTCATGCTCAGTTTTCTGCTTTTTGCCGGGGCGATCCATATCGATGCTGCCAAGTTAAAAAAAGAGCGCTGGCCAATTATATTGCTGGCTACGGCAGGCACGCTCATCTCTACCTTTTTGGTAGGCGGCATGGTTTACTACCTCTTCATCCTGTTTCATATCAGCATACCCTTTATTTATTGTCTGCTGTTTGGCGCGCTAATATCCCCTACCGACCCTATAGCCGTTTTGGCGATATTAAAAGAGGCGAAAATACCTGCCTCGCTCGAACTAAAGATCTCCGGCGAATCGTTGTTTAATGACGGCGTGGCGGTGGTGATCTTCATCAGCATTGCAGAGGTGGCCCGCTCCGGGGATTTTTCTGCAGTAGCAGTTAGCAAACTATTTTTGCAGGAAGCAGTTGGCGGCCTAATGTTTGGCGCTGCGCTTGGTTATGCGGGCTTTTGGGCACTACGCTCTGTAGATGATTATAAAGTGGAGGTTTTAATTACCCTTGCTATTGTAATGGGCGGCTATTTTTTAGCGGGGCGATTACACATATCTGGCCCCTTGGCCATGGTAGTCGCGGGCATCATTACCGGCAATAAAAGGCACGAGGGATTATCTGATGTAAGCCGCGATTACCTCGACAAGTTTTGGGAACTGATAGATGAGATCCTCAACGCCGTGCTTTTTCTGCTCATCGGCCTGGAGATGCTCATCATCAAAATAAACCCTGTAGTGATGGTTATCGGCGTTATCAGCATCCTTATTGTTTTGCTGGCGCGATGGATCTCGGTATTCATCCCGGTCTCGCTATTGCGTTACAAAATAAAATTCGAAAAAAATGCTGTAACCATCCTTACCTGGGGCGGCTTGCGTGGCGGCCTTTCGGTAGCAATGGCACTATCTCTCGGCACCAACATGTACCGCGATGAGTTTGTGCTGATCACTTATATTATAGTGGTGTTCTCCATATTGGTACAGGGCTTAACTATAGGTAAACTGGCGAAGCGACTGCAAAGCAAACCGCTTTAGCGTTACACTATAATAACATGCCTCAGGCCCAAAAACTTAGCGTAAGCTTTTGCCGCCTTTTCAACCGCTTTCAAATTTTGCTGACTTAATGCTTTAAAGGGTGTCAGCTCAACTTCCAGCGCATCCTTTTTTATCGCGCGTTTCCAAAGCCCTTCAATTTTGCCATTGATGAGAATAGTGTGGTTAAAGATGGTTCCGCGCGGGTCTGCTTTGCTGATGTATTTGGTATCGATGGTTGCGCCGCGGTCTTTGTAACTCACGATGTATTCATCGTAATTAGGCAATAGCTGAACCATGTTTGTCTTAACGCCGGCTGCTTCCCGCTCAACAAACCAATAAGTGTTGCCATCAGCCTCATGACTGCTTAGTTTTGATTTAACCGCTTCCAGCCCTGCTTTAGCATCGGTGTTGGTTAAGCCGCTCCACCAGGCAAAATCGGCTATGGTTGCCGGGCCGTGTGATGTAAAATAACGTTCGGCAAGCATGGCGATGGCCTCAGCTTTATCTATCGGTTTGGTTTTGGGTACACGCTCGTCAAACAAAGCATAGGTAAATCGCTTCCCTTCGCGGCCACCACTGCAAACCAGCTGCTCCAGTTCCAGGTGCTCCATAATGTGTACAAAACGCTGCTCGTTGGTGGCTATGCCATGCTGATTAAAAAATGCAGCAACTTCCTCCCGCGCCATCTGTTGCCTGCCATTCAGAGCTTTCACGATCAGATTTTCGCATTTAGCCAATATTTGTTTATCAAGTTGTAATTGGCGGTGATACGATGCTGCTGCTGCCTGGATGCGTTTGGCAGTAAGTTCCAGCATCCAGCGAATATCAGCCGGATGTACAAAATGCCAGGTTGGGCGCAGCACATGGGTGCGGATGATATCGCCGTCGGCTAAGGCCTTATCTATCAAATCATCAGTCGCGTTTTTCATTCGCTGGCCCAGCGCCCATTTAGCGCCGTTGTAGTCCTGCGATTGCACGGCGCCCATAGATTTTACAACATCTGCCGGGTTGGAAAACTCTGTATTCACTAAATGCTGATTCTGAAGACGGATATCTGTAATATTTAATAAACCCATTTCAATTTAATTCCACGCGCTAAATGCTAAGGCCACAGCGGTTAGCATAGCTGCAGCAAGTATTATTATCGATGCGCCACCAGCAAACAAAAAATAATGCCCGGTAGTGTGCCGCTTCGAAGTTTTTTTTGCCGCACCCGCACGGTAAGCTCTCACATACACTGAATCATTCAACAATGTGCTATCGCTAACACTGGCCTTAACTGGTTTAAAATGATCTGAAGTAACGCCGAACTGCCGGTCTTTAAAATCTTTCCATAGTCGTTTGTCCAGCTTGAACTTTTTAAGATCGGCTTTTACAGCTTTCAATATCCTTGCCGAATCTGCGCGTGTTGTTTGTGCGTAAGCAACACCGCCCATTAATATCATTAAAGCAACTACCAACAGTGTTTTCATCTTGGTTAATTTGTTACAAGATAGATAATAAGCTGGAAACCATTTGTATATTGCATTAAATAAAGGCGTTTCAATCAGAAACGACCCAACCAATTTCAAACCGGCACAATCGTATTATGTTTAAAAAACCGTTCCTGCCATGGGTATGCACTATGGTATGCCTGATAATTGTTTACTCGTTTTATTACCCTCGAACAGACCGTCGAGATACAAAAAACACACCAACGGTTAAACTTACGCCGGTAAAAAGGTTTGTTTTTAAATCGTTTGTAGATTGCAATATGTCGGAAGTTTGGGTGGGCACTAGGTTCACCATTTTCCCCGGCAAGTACGGCGAGGACCCGGTTTGGGGGCCATCCAACAACCTAAAATATGCATCGGGCAAAACGGTGGACGAGGTTATCAGCACGCCGGAAAGCGGATTTACCGAACCGAAATTGCCGCCAAATGTTGAGCCGGGCAAACCGGGGCTCCACGGCGCAATATGGTTCGAATCGATCTACCAGGATGCGGGCGACCGGTCGGGCAAAACGCTGTATGCTTTGTATCATAATGAAAACTACCCGGCAACTTTACCTTACGATGCTAAAACCGGCAAAGGCTACAAGAACCATAAATGGCCCGAAGGGCTGCGTGGTGCCGAAACCGCTTCGGCAGTATGCCGCATTGGCATTATGCGCTCTGCCGACGACGGCAAAAGTTGGGTGAACCGCGGAATATTTATTGAGGATGAGCAGCCGCGCATGATATTGAAGCCTAATAACACGGCCATCAATTTCGCCGGGGGCACCGGCGATCCCTCTGCCATCGCTAATGGTAATTACCTATACCTCTTCTACGGTGAATACGGTTATCCGGGAGCTTTTGATGAAAAAAACTATAACCCTAAAACCGAATGGCAGGGACAATGCATCAGCATAGCCCGTATTTTAATAAGCGACTTGAACCACCCCGAAGGAAAAGCAAAACGATGGGATGGCAAAGGTTTTAACGCACCTTACAACGGCGTGGGCAAACCCGTAGCATCTTTGCAAATACCACAGGCTGAGGGCGGCGGGCCCACCTCCTCTCCTACAGCTAAATATTACTGGGGGCCATCTGTTAGCTGGAACGTATACCTCAAGTGCTGGGTGATGACGATGGCCAAAGCAGAGGGCCCGTCATGGAAAGGTAGCAGCGTATACGTATCCTTCAACAAAAACCGTGATTTAGGCATCGGCAACAACTCCCAAGAATGGGGTAAACCACAGCTTTTGGCCAACAAGCCAGGACATACCCTATGGTATCCATCGCTGCAACCCCTGAGTTCGGAGGCAAACAGCGTAAATAAACTATCATCGGTACGTTCATCCCGCTTCGCAAGGCTGTTTTACAAGGATAATGATAACGACAAAAATGACTATGTTTCGGAGTATTTAATGGAGTTTGTGCGCTGAGTCGGGAAGTCCGAAAGAAAGGAAATCTTCGACTTCCCGACTTCAGACTCTCCCGCACCAGGGATTGAAAGGGGAAGCCACGGTGCGCGGGCAATAGAGCAATGGCAACGGGGCCGCAGCGAAGCGAAGCCCGGCAAAGCCCGGACCGCTGGTAAGCGGTGGTGCCATTATTGGTGAGTGGTTGAATCACCCATTCACCATTCACCACGTAACTAACATTCCTGCAACTTTTCCACAATGGCTTTAATCCAAAGGCAATGGATTAAATTAGCAGATTATTAAAAGCACTAACTTGGCCAAAACCACCGAAACCAAAGAAACCCCTTTAATGCAGCAGTATAACGCTATAAAGGTGAAGTACCCCGGTGCTTTGCTGCTGTTCCGCGTGGGCGATTTTTACGAAACCTTTGGCGAAGACGCCATTAAAGCCGCCGGCATTTTGGGTATTGTACTTACGCGCCGCGGAAATGGTGCCGCCACCTTTATAGAACTTGCCGGTTTCCCGCATCATTCGCTGGAAACCTACCTGCCTAAACTGGTGCGTGCAGGGCAGCGCGTAGCCATCTGCGACCAGCTGGAAGACCCAAAAACCACCAAAACTATTGTTAAGCGCGGTGTTACCGAACTGGTGACGCCCGGCGTGGCTATTAACGATAACATCCTGCAGCAAAAGAGCAACAATTACCTTGCTTCGCTTCATTTTGAAAAGAACAGTATAGGCATTGCGCTGATAGATATATCTACAGGCGAATTTTTAACCGCCCAGGGAAATGTCAACTATATCGATAAGTTGCTGCAAAGCTACGCACCCAGCGAGGTGATCTACCCCAAAAGCCGCCAGCACGATTTTAAAGATAATTACGGCGACCGCTTTTACACCTATACCCTTGATGATTGGCCTTACAGCGGCGATTACGCGCAGGAAACCCTGCTGAAGCATTTTGGCGTAAAGTCGCTTAAAGGTTTTGGGATCGAAAAACTCAACTTAGGCATTGTGGCAGCCGGCGTGGCGTTGCATTATTTAAACGAGACCGAACACCGCAACCTGCAGCACATCAGCGCCATTGGGCGTATTGAGGAAGACCGCTACTTGTGGCTCGATAGGTTCAGCATCCGCAACCTGGAACTTGTAGGTTCTCATAACGAGAACGCCAAAACCCTGGTAGATGTACTGGACAATACCTGCTCCCCTATGGGTGCCCGTTTGCTGCGCCGCTGGATAGTGATGCCGCTGAAAGAAATAAAGCCCATAAACGATCGCCTTGGCGTTGTAGAGCATTTTATAGCGGAGGAAGAACTGCGCGAAACGTTGCAGCAGTACATCCGCCAGATAAGCGATCTGGAGAGGCTCATTTCTAAAATAGGCCTGCAAAGGGCTAACCCGCGCGAGGTTTGCCAGTTGAAAAAAGCCTTGCTGGCCATTGCCGAAATAAAGAAGATAACGGAGACTACTGATAGCGAACCACTGCGCGCCATTGGCGAGCAGCTAAACCCATGTGCTACCATCTGCGAAAAGATAGCCCACGAACTACATCCCGAGCCGCCGGTAATGATGGTAAAAGGTTCGGTAATGAACGAAGGGATTAACGAAGAACTCGACAGGCTGCGTAAGATCGCCTTTGGCGGTAAGGGCTACCTGCTGGAGATACAAAAGCGCGAGGCGGAGGCAACGGGTATACCGTCTTTAAAGGTATCGTTCAACAACGTATTTGGATATTACCTGGAGGTTACTCATAGTCACCGCGAAAAGGTGCCTACCGAGTGGATCCGCAAGCAAACGCTGGTGAACGCCGAGCGTTACATTACCCCGGAGCTTAAAGAATACGAGGAGCAGATATTAGGCGCCGAAGAAAAGATCCTGGTCCTGGAAACCAAGCTGTATAACGACCTGCTGTACGCATTGGCCGAATACATTAAACCCATACAACTCAACGCCCAACTGATAGCCCGTTTGGATGTGCTGCTGAATTTTGCGACTATATCCATCAAAAACTATTACGTAAAGCCTAACGTGAATGACAGCCGCGTGCTGGATATTAAAGGCGGCCGCCACCCCGTGATAGAAAAGAACCTGCCCCTTGGCGAAGAATACATCACCAACGATGTTTTCCTCGATTCGGATTCGCAGCAGATCATCATCATTACGGGCCCCAACATGGCGGGTAAATCGGCCTTGCTAAGGCAAACGGGCCTTATTGTACTGATGGCGCAGATGGGCTGTTTTGTGCCCGCTAAAGCTGCTTCTATTGGTTTGGTAGATAAGATCTTTACCCGGGTTGGTGCATCAGACAACTTATCGTCGGGCGAATCAACCTTTATGGTGGAGATGAACGAAACAGCGAGTATCCTTAATAACTTATCAGACCGAAGCCTGATCTTGCTTGACGAGATAGGCCGCGGAACTTCAACTTATGACGGGATCTCCATCGCCTGGTCGATAGCCGAGTATTTGCACAACCAGACAACGGCGCGTGCCAAAACGCTTTTTGCCACCCACTACCACGAGCTGAACGAACTGAGCAACACCTTTAACCGCATCAAAAATTTCAACGTGTCGGTAAAAGAAGTTGGCCAGCAGATCATCTTCCTGCGCAAGCTGGTGCCGGGCGGCAGCGAGCACAGTTTCGGGATCCACGTAGCCAAACTGGCGGGGATGCCGCAAAAGGTATTGAGCCGCGCCAACGAGATCCTGAAAAAACTGGAGCATGAACGCACCGGCGGTGAACATATTAAAGAAAGCATCCGCAAGGTGCAGAAACAAGCCGTACAGATGCAGATGTTCTCGATAGATGATCCCGTGCTGGTGAAGATCCGCGATACGCTGAATAACCTGGATGTGAACACCCTAACCCCGGTAGAAGCTTTGATGAAACTGGATGAGATACAAAGGGTGATAAAAGGGTAGCTGCGGATGTGCGAATTTCAGATGTGCAAATGAGAAAATTGATATGCTCCTCATCTGCATATCCGCACATTTGAAATCTGCACATCTATTTGCACATCCGCACATCTGTTGAAATGTTTATAACATCCACTGTAACGTTTTTACCTTTAGCGATATCTTTAGTACAATGTTTTTAAAACGCTATACCAATTTAGCCTTTATTTTTGCTGCAACGATACTTTTAAGCGCCTGCCACTCGCGTAAGCTAACCGTGAGGAACAGCAACAATGGCGGCATAGCCCTACCGAAGGTAAATCGTGGCCCGTATGTAATGGTAAAACCCGATAAGGAAATTGCCGATAAATACGCGGCTATGATGGGCCTTAAACGTAACGATATCCAAAACGGCAGGCTTTACAGCTTTATAGATGAATGGATGGGCACCCCCTATCGCTTTGGTGGTATGGATAAGGAGGGCGTTGACTGCTCGGGCCTGGTATTTTTGCTGCAACTACAGGTTTATGATATGCCCGTACCACGCACCTGTGCTATGCAGGTAAACAACATCAAGCGTAAGTACGAGGAAGAACTAAAAGAAGGCGACCTCGTTTTTTTTGATTTTGATGGTAAGCAATTCAGCCACGTGGGCGTTTACCTGCAAAACGGTTACATTGTACATGCCAGCACCCGCCGCGGTGTGGTGATCGTTAAACTCCATGATAATGGCATTTACCAATATTTCTCGCGCGCGGGCTCAGTTATTGATTCATCGCTAACTACATCGGGGAATTAACCAGGCTGTTCATCTATGCTCTATCGGCAGTTTCAACGGCCACCGCTTTTCTCCGCTTTCGCGATGCAAATAACCGGCGAATTAAAGGTTCGTCATTGGTATCGCCCGGGTAATATGCCCTGCGCGCCCGCGCAAGCGATAGCGCCCATATTATAAAGCCAACACTAACAAACTGGGTGTTTACTTCATAATAAGTACAGGCAGTAACGTAAGCATACAATAAAGGTATAGTGATAAAGTTCAGCCGCTGCACTTTCCATTTCAGGTTGGTTTCTATTTGCTGCGGCTTAATACAAAGTGTGCCGGCATGTTTAATAAGGTACCGCGTGAGTAAACTTTGTGCCAGGATGCTAAAGGCGATCACATTAAAATAAATGAAAAGCCCGATGGCGCTCCCCGGCCCCAAAGAACCCGTCATGGTAGATACAGCGAACGGGAAAAGCGAGATAAAGAACAGGAACACTAAATTCCAAACAATGAGCGCGTTGCTATAATCTTTTAAATAGCTGAAGATCTTAAGGTGTTTTACCCAAAACATTCCCACAAAAAAGAAAGCCGTTACGTAGCCAAACAGCCTGGGTGCAAGTTCCAGCAAAGCATGCCGGATCTCCTTTCGCTCTGCGTGGCGCAGGCCTTCCGGTAATTTTATTTCCAGTACCATAATGGTGATGATAATGGCAAACACCGCGTCGCTGAACAGGATAACCCGTTCCAGCTGGAACTCTTTCTTTATCTCTTCTTCTTCGGTTATATTCATAGCTAAATATAATTGTATATTTTTGTAGTATTATGGAGAAACCAAAACAGGATTACTCTTTCTGGACTAAATATAAGCGTTTCGCCGGTACCGAGATCATGCTTTACGTCATCATGATCGTTGGTATCATCCTCGGCATCCTCATCTTCGGCTGATCAATTTTTCACCAGCGTTACATTATAATTATCGGCATCGGCTACCTGTTGATAAAATTCCACCAGCTGGCTGTAAAGCTCTTTACTGTAGGTGCCTTCTAACAACTGCAAACGGCGTTTAAAGGTTAGCTTATCGCCGTTTACCGCCATTTTTGCTAAAAATTTGCCAAAAGGATTATCAATGGTTACATCCAAAGGCGTAAACTCAACTTTATACCCGGCAGGTAGCTTATACGTTATCTCATCCTCATCTGTATAGCCGCTGTTAATATAAAGGGCAGTGGTGCGGTTACGCACTTCGCGCGGCGCACGGCCTGTACGGTTAAGCGGGTTTAACGAAAAATATATTTTGCCGTTATCTGTGGTGGCAAAGTCGCGAGCGTTTAGTTTAATGGTCTCTGTTATTAAGGGCAACACGTTTTTCTCTTCCTTAAAATCAAAACTTTGTACATCCAGGTTATTGATAGCCGGGTATAATTTGGGGAACAACTTCAATTGCTCGGTTCGCGGTTCGTCAAGCAATTCGCCACGGTTATCATATTGGGTACCTTTAAAAACGGTGCTGATATTACCCGTAAGCAAACCGGTGTTATCAACAACAAAATCCGCCTTTCGCAGCTGCAGGTTTACCTGGGCGGTATATTTTGTAGTGTGCATCAGTTTACCACCCTGTGGGGTGCAGGCCAATACGTTACGATCATCGGTAAAATCACTTAAATACCCAAATGGTATCTTTTGGCTGGTGCATTCTAAAAAGGTAGTATCATTTTTAAATGGCAGGCACAAAATAATATGGTTACCCTGATCCATGCTTGCAAAATCGGGCATCAGGCTTCTCTTGCGACTTCCTGCCTCCACCACACAGTACCACGATTCGATACCCACTGTATTTAGCAGGGCCTGTGTATAGTTTACCAACGCTTTGCAGTCGCCATAGCTGGTACGGTCCACATCTGATGCTAAAAACGGCCGGTAGCCACCAATACCTACCTGTACGCTGATGTACCGGGTTTTGCCCTGCATATATTCGTATATCTTTTTTGCCTTTAGCTTTGGGTCGTTTATGCCCGCGGTAATATCTTTAATATATTGCACGGTTGCCGGTGGCAATTCCCTGCGGTTGGCCAACAGTTTATCGTAGGTCCATTGGCCAAGCTCTTTCCAGTTGTTGAACGAGCCGCTTAAACCCTCATATTTGAAATTTTGCGGCGCAATTTTCACCAGGCTAAGATATTCTTCCTCATTGGGGCTATAAGGCTCATTTTTAAAAGCCTTCATATTGGTTACCTGCCATGTATAGGTTTTAAGCCCGTCTTTTGTTGCGCCGGTGCTAACACTACCGGGCATATTGATCTCTTTGTACCTGATATTAAAGGTTGGGTTGCAAGTAAATGTAAAAGTACTTTTTTCTACCGCCAGCCCCGGCGAATCGTTTGGTGCCCAATCGCTAAAATTAAGCGATTGCTTTGAGCGGAGTTCATATTCATACTCAATGGTATACGGGTATGCACCAATGGACGGAATAAAGTGTTTCACCCGCGAGTCATCAAACAGCGAATAACTTGCAGTTGCACTCTCATCTATGAGTTCCTTCTCGGTGAATTTACCTATCGGTTTGCCAAATTCATTGTAGGTAGTGCCCTTAAAGTTGCGTATAGTGTTTGTTTTGTTATACCACAATACAATTCGGGCTATATCATCGCCATTTTTATTGAGCACGGTTATGGCCTTTTTTATGTGGTAAACCGTGTTGTCATTATCCTTTACCTCAATATTCACCTCCTCGCCCCTTACTACAGCGCTGGCATATGGCAGCAAGGTTTTAGGTATAAGGCCTACATCATAATTAGGCTGAGCTTTGGCCGGGGTTGCCAGCATCAACATAAAAATCGCGGTACAAATCCTTCTCATCTATTTCTTTTTAAACACTATATCCGCTTTTTGGGTTGATATGATCTTATTATACAATTCTTTTAAATACGGATATTCTTCGGCTTCGTACACCGTTTTATTAAACTGCAGGATGTTGGAGAAAGTAAAACTGCTGCCTTCGCCTGCAAAGTTGGTAAGGAACTTACCGCCCTGGTTTGGCAGGCTAAGTGCTATACCCTGCGGCGCGCTGTCAATTACATACCCGGCAGGCAAATGCATGGTCAGCATAAAGCGGTCGTCTGATGGCATTCCCCAGTCCACGGGGTAATTTCGTTCGTTAAGCTTAAATGGGTTATTGGTTATCCTGTCGAAAAAGAAGGGGTTAAACGCCAGCCTGTCGTGATTTAAGTTGTCGAAGGCATCTATTTCCACTTCCAGTTTTTCCTGCAGTGGCAGGTCCAGGCTATCCAGGTTGGTTATTTCGGCATTCAGTATTTTTGTTTTCACAAGCCTTTCGTCCAGGTTTTCTATATACTCGTCCTGGGTGTTGAATTTTTTAATGGCTTTCCTTTTTTCGTAGCCCTCATATCCCATGTAGTAGGTTGTCAGGGTTCCTTTTAGTTTTCCATTGCTTTGCAGGGTAAGATCGTAAGCGCTGTTTTGCGATTTGCGCTGCGGAGAAACCATATCTATCCAATAGCTCGGTTTATCTAAACTCATCACACGGCCCTGATCGTTCAGGCATCTCAGCGGCAGCATATTAAAGCCAAGCAAGGGGTCTGTAGCATCCAGCAAATAGCTTTTATCGCCTATGTTAGCCTTTGCAATCACATAGTTAAAATCATCTTCTACAGGGTACAACTTGTTAATAAGGCCGTTGGCACGCGTGCTTAACAATACAGCTTCGGTATTTATACCGGCCGAGTTTAGCGCGGTAACCAGCGCCAGGTTAATATCTCCTATAGTGCCGCTGTGATCGTCAAGCGCCTTCTTTATTCCCTCGCTGCCGGTAGAATACAGATTGTTCCATTTTATCGTTTTTTGGATGTAGGCAAATATGGCCTTCGCTTTGGCCAGATCATCAGTTTTGCCGGCTACTACGGGCGCTATATAGGTTTTTAATTGATCCTTCTTTTTTAGCTGCGAACCAAAATAGTCCGACCGTTTCATGTTAAGGTCAATATCCGTCCACTGTTTAGTAACTTTTATTTTTTGCCCGTTGCTTGGGTTGGTATAATCAGAAAGCTCGAAGTAAACTGCCGACATGAAATTTTTTGGCGAGGTCATGTTCTCCTCCTCAATAAACGCCGGCACATTCTCCATCTGGAAAACCATGTAGGAACAATCGGCTTTGGCACCATACCAGGTAAAACATTCTTTTTCAATGTCAGCGGTGTTTTTGGTAAGCTTATAGGGACCGCGCAGCGAGATATTAAAATTCCAGAATCCGGGGATGTGAACATCATACCTGGAATTGATCTTAGGGATATCATCCTGCAGCTGCCATGACGGGAAGGACCACCAGCCCGGCGACCGCAGCGTATATTTATACTCGATGATACAGCCTGGTTTTAGATTTGGCATGGTAAACTTAACTGTTTTCCAATATTTGTTCTCCCTGGTGGTAAAAGCCGAGCGCGAGTTGAGTTCGGCACTTTGGGCAGTGCCATTATCGTCTACATAAGTAGTATAACCTTTAATATCTGTAACATCATCTTCCGATGAGGAATAAATATGTAAGGGGATCTCTACTGTGCCTTTATCAAAACCCTTGGTGCTCAGGATCTTTATTTTGATATGATAATCCCGCATCACCCTGATGTTGCCGTCAACGTCATCGGCTATGCGGGCCACGCCATACTCATTTAACACAACCGCCCGGGCGGCGGTATCTTTATCGTACTTTTTCATACCCATTTCCCCGGCAGAATTATCCCCATAGGTAAAATCCTGGCTATGGGCCACCGAACTTAAGAGAATGAAAAAGAAAACTACTGGTATAAATTTATTCATATAAGGCTTAAATTGATTTAGGCGCAATGAAAATAACAAAATAACCTTACAATTTATTCATAAAATAAAAGCCGATAATTTTAAGGTTTTTGCCACCTTTGCATTCCTGATAAACAACCAATGAAATTAAATTTAAAGCGGCCTCTCGCCTTTTTCGACCTTGAAACTACCGGTGTAAATATTGGTGCCGACCGCATTGTAGAAATATCCGTAATAAAACTTAACCCCGATGGCAGCGAGGAAGTTATGACCTGGCGAGTACAGCCGGGCATCCCTATTCCGCTGGAATCATCTATAGTGCACGGTATTTACGATGAGCATGTAAAAGATGAGAAGCGTTTTCATGAGTTAGGTGAGCATATTGCCGCTTTTATTGGTGATAGCGATCTTGCCGGATACAATAGCAACAAGTTTGATATACCCATGCTGATGGAAGAATTTTTACGCGCCGGCGTAATGTTCGATCTGGAGAACCGCTATTTTGTAGATGTGCAGAACATTTTTCACCAGATGGAACAGCGTACACTAAGGGCAGCGTACAAATTTTATTGCGAAAAGGATATTATTAACGCGCACTCTGCCGAGGCTGATACCCGTGCCACCATGGAAGTTTTACTGGCGCAGGTAGAGCGTTATGTTGATACCGAATATGAAGATAAAAAAGGCAACCGCAGCAAGCCTGTTGTAGGCGATGTGGAGGCTCTGCATAAATTTACTAACCTGAGCCGCCCTGTTGATTTTGCGGGCCGCATGGTTTATAACGAAGAAGGTGAAGAACTGATAAACTTTGGCAAGCACAAAGGCAAGCGTGTAGAGGATGTATTGAATGTAGAGCCCAGCTATTATTCCTGGATGATGCAGGGCGATTTCCCGCTGTATACCAAACGCAAGCTGGAAGAGATCCACAAGCGCTGGAGCGCCAAGAAGGCAGCCGAGCGCCAGGCGGCCAAACCTGCACAAACCGCAACAACTACAGCCCCAAAACAAGATGCCCCCAAACCGGCATTCACCAATAATGCACCAAAAACAAGCCCTCAATTAAACAGGCCATATAACAATCAGCCTTTTAAAAAGAAAGAAGAACCCGCCAAGCCTGTGGATGATGATATGCTGAAACAACTGGCAAGTAAATTTGGTAAAGGGCTGTAAAACAGACCTAAGACTGTTAGAATCAAGATACAAGACAAAGCCCGTTTAAGCAATAAACGGGCTTTGTCAGCTATGACTAATATCTCAATTATAATTACATCTCTCGTAAAAAGCTGATGTTTCTTTGCAGGCCTTCAAACTTTGTTCGTTTTACGGCGGAGTTTTTAAACACTTTCTGAAACACATCCTGCGTGATGTCTTCCCAATCTTCTTTCTTTAATCCGTGAAGGTGGGGATGCGCGGTAAACGATGGCTCGTTGTGGAGTACCGAAAAGCGGTTCCAGGGGCAAACATCCTGGCAAATATCGCAGCCGAACATCCAGTTATCCATTTTGCCTTTAAATTCCTGCGGGATCTCGTTCTTCAGTTCGATGGTGAGGTAAGAGATACAACGGCTGCCATCCACCACGTAAGGGCCTACAATGGCTTCTGTTGGGCAAGCATCGATACATTTGGTGCAGGTGCCACAATGATCGGCAGTGGGCTCTACATCGTATTCCAACTCGATATCTACGATCAGTTCCGCTAAAAAAAAGAAGGAGCCAACTTGCTTACTCAGCAAGTTTGAATTTTTACCTATCCAGCCAAGCCCTGCCTTTTTTGCCCAGGCCTTATCCAGTACTGGTGCCGAATCTACAAAAGCGCGGCCGCCAACCTCTCCTATCTTATCGTTGATAATGGCCAAAAGCTGCTTTAGTTTCTCTTTTATAACCAAATGGTAATCAATGCCATATGCATATTTGGAGATCTTTGGAGCCGATGGGTCGAGCTGCAGCTCATCGGAATAATAATTGAGCCCAAGTGAAATAACCGATCTTGCGTCATCTACCAGTAAACGCGGGTCGAGGCGTTTATCAAAGTAGTTTTCCATATACTTCATTTCGCCGTGCATGCCTTTGTTAAGCCATGCTTCCAGCCGGGGAGCCTCCTCCTCTAAAAATTCTGCCTTAGCTATACCACAAAATAAAAAGCCCAGGTTTTTGGCCTCGGTTTTTATAAGTTGCGAATACGCGTGGAGATTTTGCATTGGTGCAAAGATAGGGATGTTAGTCGGAAAGTCCGGAAGTCGGAAAAGTCCGAAAGAAAGAGAAATAGCCATAAGCTCGGAGTCCTTCAAAAATCTTTCGGACTTGCGGACTTTCCGACTCCCTCAATTCTTGGTACGGTTTTTTCTAAGATAAGTTAACAATAACATCAACCTTAAATTATACGGATATGGAAACTACAATTGAAAAATTCGACCGCGCCACCAACCAGGGCAAAAACCATGATATTAAAGGCAATGTTGCCAATGTTGATAACGAAACGATAAAACCGGAAGCAGACGACGAAAAGCAAAAAGAAATACCTACCGTTACACCCGATAATGATAACGAAGAGCTGGAGAACCCGCAACCGGAAAATGCCTCCAATAAAGGGCAGGGCCCGTCTGGCGAGAACCTTTAAAACAGTAAAGCCTCTTCATTTTTTTGAAGAGGCTTTGTTGCTTAGTTGCCGTTATGGTAAGCCATGGCGTTGACATAGGTAGCCTCGCTGCCTATGTTATTTTTATCATCAATGCGGAAGATACTGCATTTGCGCACATCGTAGCGTACACCGCCGTTGGCTTTATCCTTTAGGCCGATAACATCGTATTCTACAACAACAGTAGAATCGGTATTGATCACTTTATCTACCAGGTATTTGGCATCCGGCGATACATAAAACTCCAGGTGGAAGATCTGGTCGGCACCTTCGCGGCCGCTTACCATCCCTTTCCAATCGCTTGATGTAATGCTGGCTTTCGGCGCATATTGGCCTACGAGGCTTTTCAGGTCATGATCGTTCAGGTACCTGAAATGTTCCTGTATTAGGGTTTCTGATTGTGATTTTTTATCTACAGCAGGTTTATCCGGCTGTTGGGTACAGGCAGCAAATGCCATAGCTGCAAATAAAACATACAAGGTGTAACTAATTGTGCTGCGCATGGCTAAATATACAATTTAATTATACCGCCTTCACTTCCTTATTCCTCCGTAATATCGACAGGAAGAAACCGATAACCATAATAATGGTACCCGCCCAAAAGAAATTGATATAAGGGAATTTGATGGCACGCATCACGATGTACTTTTTGGCGCTCTCGGGCTGTTGATAAACGGATATTTCCACCTTCTTTTTATCCGGAATAATTTTGCTGAACTGCAGTTTTAAACCGGCTTCCTCCACTTTAGTTGGGAAATCGAATACGCCACCATTCTTCTTCAACATGTAAACCGGGGCAGTATGGTAGGTTTTGCCGTGCGTTACAATCTCCAGTTCGGCACCAACAGATACCAATACTTCGCTTGCGGCGATATTTTGCAGCTTAACGCCATTATTCAGCTGCTTTAACACCATGTAACCTTCGCGGAAACGGATAGTATCGCCTACTGCGACTTCATGCGGTACGGCGGGGTCGTAATCTTTAGTATCGTCTTTAGGGGTTTCCTCTTCGCCTGCCACACCCTTTTCCTCGCTTGTACTTGCCGAGTTGGTCATGGTGATGTGGGTGTACAGATCATGAAACAGGTAGTGCCTGGTATCCGGCGATGAGGCCAGCGAACCTTTGTTCACCTGTACTTTAGGGTAAAGGGTAAAATCTTCGGCTACCTTGCCTGCGGCATCCACCCGGCGGTAGTTTACCTTATAAAAGTGATCGGGCAGGTTTAGCGAATCACCCAAATAGGTAACCGTATAGTCGCCCATTTTTTGTGGTTCGTTGCGGTATACCAGGATATTTTCGCGCGGGTTTTCGTCTTTGGCAAACTCGGCAGAATAGCTTTCGCCTGTGTTGTTAATAGATATTACCGTACTGGTACCCGCAGATATCAATGCGCCTACCATCAGTAAACCAAAACCAATATGTGCCACTGCCGAACCGGCCAGCTTGAACTTACCTTTAAAGGCATCGGCCAAAACTTTACCGTTGGCTATTACCGAATAGATGGAACCGCACATCACCAGCACAAATACAAAATTTAGCTTGTAAAGCCCTGTGGCGTAAACCACCAGCGCGGTTATCAATATCGAAAACAGCAGGTAAACAGCGGTGGTAATAAAAAATTTGGTTACGTCGGTCTTTTTATACTTCAGGAATTGCGTAAAGGCAGTCAGTATGGTTATTACAAACACAAACGACGATTGGATAACATTGTAATGGATCATCCTGGCTTTTTCCGCAGGCGGAGCAATGTTTAAACCGAACATGGCGTTCCATACCGGTACTGATGTTACTACAATGAGGTGAAAGCAGGATAAACCCAGGAAAACGGCACCTACAAACATCCAAAACTCGCGCGAGTAGGTTTCTTCGTCCTTTTTGGTGATCGGCAGTTCTTTCCAGCGGCTCACCAACAGCCAAACCGACATTACAAAGAAAATCAAGATCCCGGTAACCAATTGCCAAAACATACCCAAATCGGTAAAGGAGTGTACCGAAGTATCGCCCAAAATACCGCTACGGTTGAGGAACGAGGAGTACCAAACCAGCACAAAGCTTATCAGCATTAAAAACGTTGCGGTAAAGTAAGAATGACCTGTGTTTTTATACACAATAAGCACGTGCACAGCCGCAACCATAGTGATCCAGGGGAAGATAGAAGCATTCTCTACCGGGTCCCACGCCCAAAAGCCGCCAAAGTTTAATGACTCATAGGCCCAAAACGAGCCCATTACTACGCCTGTGCCCAATATCATACAGGCAAACAGCGCGTAAGGGATAGAAGGTGCTACCCATTCTTTATAGCGTTTTTGCCAAAGGCCGGCAACCGCGTAAGCAAAAGGCACCACCATAGCCGCAAAACCCAAAAACAAGGTTGGCGGGTGGATGATCATCCAATAGTTTTGCAGGGAGGGCACCATGCCTTGCCCGTCTTTAATGAACGACATGTAATCGGCGCTTTTAAATATCGGGGCTTCCGACATAAAATCCCGCAGTAGCAAAAACGGCGAACTGCCCAAATGCACGCCCAGTATGTTGACACCCAAAACCATGGTGGCCAGCGTTACCTGCGATAGGGCAACAACGGTCATCACCGGGCGCTCCCAGGTACCGGCCTTCCAGATCAGCACCAGGCCTAATACCGCCTGCCAGAAGATCCAAAGCAAAAAGCCACCCTCCTGCCCGTTCCAAAAGGCAGAGATGATATAGCGCACCGACAACGTTTTGGAAGTATATGCCCAAACGTAGTGATACTCGAAAAAGTGGTTATAAATAATGTAAAACAAACAGGTACCGATACCCAATATCGATAACGAGTTGATATAAAAGCCAATACGACCAAGCTTTTGCCAGGTACCGCCGGGTTTTCCGGCATCATCTGTAGTAGAAAAATAATAGCTGATAAACGATAAAAGCGCCGCCCCGAAAGCGAGAACGAGAAAAAATTGGCCTATCTGCCCTGGTAAAAGGTGCTCGCCTTTAAAAACTGTATCCATTAAAATTGGTTATATGCTGGCTTGTTTGGCCTTGTATTCTTTCGTTTCTAACTTATCCTGGGTGTATTTAGAGGGGCATTTCATCAGGATATTGGAAGCATGGAACTCGTTGCCTACCATCTTACCGGTAAGCACAATCTGCTCAGAGCGTTCAAAATCTTCGGGCTTGGTGCCGGTGAAAACTACTTTACATTCGTTACCCACGGTATCGCGCATGTAGAACGAGAAATAATTAGCATCTTTTATGGCATCGTAATGCAGTTCTTTTTGCTTGTTAAGGCGCCCAACAACTTTTAATTCGCTGCTGCTTTTTTTAGCATCGTTAAAATTACCGTAACTACTTGTGCTTGAGTAAACACTAATAATAACCGCTATGGCAATAGCTATTACAATGAGGCCAAAAATCGAACTTTTCTTCATGCTTTGATCTATACGTAAACCGGGATACAAAAATACAAAACGCTAAGCTAATAATGTTTATTACAAGGGATATATGTTATTTAGAATTGTTATTGATAGGTTGTAAGGGTTGTAAGGGTCAATGCGAAATGAGGTTCTTTTTTTAGATTCTGAAAATTCTTTAAACTCCTTGAAATTCGAGTTCAGACAAATTGTGGGGCGATGCCTTTGGCCCGGGCTGTTTGCTCATACTGCACAAGCCTTAGCCACAAGGCCGGTATCCGCGCCCATCCCTATCGCATTTTGAATCATGATTAAAGGATTAAAAGATACACCTGATATAAAGTTAGTTCATGAAAACTTTAAATCAGGAAAATCAAGGTTCAGAAAAAAATCCTGAATAATCTTAAAATCCATTAATCCTGTTTACCTTTATCTCATTAAAATCGCTTTATAAATATCCCACCCATTTGCATTGCCTTTAAAATGGCGACGTATCCCTTGTGCCTCAAACGGCATAACACTCATTTTCTATTTTCATTTTTATAAAGCATATCATGCAATCAAACATAAAAGTTGCCGTAATTGGCGGCACCGGTAAGGCCGGTAAATACCTTGTTAAACAATTACTTGCTCAAAATATCCCTGTTAAATTTCTGCACCGCAACCCTGAGCGCCTGCAAATTCATCACCCCCTTATCCAACTCGTAAAAGGCGACGCGCGCGATTATGATGCCCTGCTCAACCTGATTGCCGGCTGCAGTGCCGTCATCAGCACCGTTGGCCAGCCCTCCGGCGAGCTACCCGTTTTTAGCGACGTGAGCACCAAGGTTTTGAAGGCGATGGTAGAATTAGATGTTCCCCGTTACATCAGCGCTACAGGACTAAATGTAGATACTCCCTTCGACAATAAAGGCCCCAAAGCAAAATTCGGCACCGAATGGATGTATCAAAACTACCCCAAAACCACCGCCGATAAACAGGTGGAATACGAAGTGCTCGCCGCAAGCGGGGCCGATTGGACGCTCGTGCGCCTCCCCATGATCCAGCAAACCGACGATATGCCCGAAGTGGTAACCAGTCTGCAGGATTGCCCCGGCGATTTCATCAGCGCATCAAGCCTCGGCGCGTGGATGATAATGCAGCTAACAAGCGATGAATTTGTGCGGCAGGCGCCGTTTATAGCGAATAGGTAAGAGTTGAAAGGTTGGAATGTTGAAAGGTTTTAAAGTTTGAATATTAACAAACTAAAAAGGTTGAAATGCAAACAACATTTCAACCTTTCAACTTTAAAACCTTTCAACAATTCTCTCTACCACACCAGCTTATACCCCACTCCCCGGATGTTGATGATCTGAATGTTAGGGTCTGCAGCTAAGTGACGGCGGAGCTTGGTGATGAACACATCCAGACTGCGGGCGTTAAAAAAGTTATCGTCGCCCCAAATGGTATCCAGCAGTATTTTGCGAGGCAATACCTCGTGCTCATTCTTGCAAAGCAGCTTTAAAATATCGCTCTCGCGGGCGGTTATCGGCCAGGTATTGATACCTTGCTGTAAGGTGTTTTTTACCGGGTTAAAATGCAGGTTGCTTATCTGGTAGAGTTCGTTAGCTGGTTTATCGGGCGTTTTACGGGCAAGCAGGCGATTATGGCTCAGCAGCACCCGCATCCGTACAATGAGTTCCTCCACGCTGAAGGGTTTCTTCAGATAATCATTCGCCCCGCTCTCAAAGCCAGCCACCACATCTTTGGGCTGCGATTTTGCCGTAAGGAAGATGATTGGCGTTGTTTTATCCGCTTCGCGGATCTTCCTGGCCAGTTCAAAGCCATCCATTTTGGGCATCATTACATCCAGCGCTAAAATATCCGGCTTGCTTTCGCGGTACTTTTGCAGGGCCTGCTCGCCGTTGGCGCAAAGCACCACCTCAAAACCCGACTCCTCCAAACTCTCGCGCACGATATGGGCCAGCGCAAGCTCGTCCTCGGCTAATAAAACCTTTATTTTATCCATTTTTAAGGGGGATAGATACCGTAAACTCACTTCCTTTGTTCATCTTGCTGGTAACAGATACTTTGCCCCCATGGGCCTCTGCAATGTATTTAACATAATTGAGCCCCAGGCCGGTTCCTTTTACATTGTGTACATTCCCCGCCGGTACACGGTGAAATTTATCAAAAATGTGTTTAATATGCTTTGCCGGTATACCCATGCCATTATCCTTTATCGAAAACAAGGCGTATTTATTTTGTTTGGTTAGGTTTATTTTAATATCCACAGGCTCAGTTGCATACTTGATGGCATTATCTATTAGGTTAAGCATAATGTTGCGTAAATGTACCTTATCCGCTTCTATCTCCGTAATACCATCGCGGTTGATGTAACTGATGCTTACCTCCTTGATTGTTTTTTGTTTTTCGGCTTCTATCAGCTCGTTCATCAGTTCGTCAATGGCTATTCGCTCTTTTACCAATACCACCTTTTTACGCTCGAAAGCAGCAACGTTAAGCACTTTGGTTACCAGCCCATCAAGCCGACTCAATTCGTTGCGCGATGTTTGCAGGTAGCGTTGGGTTTTCTCCGGATCGTTTAAGCCGTTAAACTTTTGCAGCCCTTCTATGGCAACGGTGATGGTGGCTATGGGCGTTTTCAGCTCGTGCGTCATATTATTGATGAAATCATCCTTTAGCTCGGTCAGCTTTTTTTGCTGAACAATGGTGCGGATAATGTAGAACAGACAAAATATGGTAAACACGATCAAAAAACCTGATAAGCCCAGTATGATGATCATTTCACTTAAGATGCCAATTTGCGCACGGTCGAATTTTGCCCTTACGAACAGTGTATTTTTATCGGTATGCTGCAAAAATAAAAAGCCATGGTATTTATAAGTAAACTGCCCGGTTTCGCTGTACCGCAACTGATTTATGAGGTGCGGGTCAAAATCGTCTGCCGGGATGGGTTTATCAGATATATCCAGGTCGAAATCAAAGCGGCGCATCTTAGGGTGCATTTGCTGCAGGGCTTCCTTAAAATAAAAGTGAAGCGTCGTACTGTCGGCCTTGCGGTAATCAGGCGGCAATGCAAAAATGCCGTTACGAAGGACAATATCATATATTACTTCGCGAAATGGCTTTCGGCTACTTACACCTGCTGATTTCCTTTTTTCGCTGATATGCAAATAGCTGTCTTCCATCCCAAGCAGAAGTAATACTTGGTCAACAACACTTGGTACATAAAACGACATCTCTGTGAGTGTCTCGGCGTTTGTTGCAGTGTGGTTTATTTTTGCCCGGTAAAAATCAAAGTCAGATTTAGACACCAACAGAGGCTCGCCCATACTTACATACTTATTTTTGAGCCAGATATTAAACCAGATATTAGAGGTATCTTTCTTTATTGTGTCTATCCTGATATTAGTACCCGGGTCCGACAGGCGTTTTACCATCACCACCCTGATAGAATCGAAATAGTCTTTTTTGCAGCTATCCAGCGCGCGTTGCATGGCTATGTTGATGTCGCCGTCGAATTTTTCTTTGTTGAGTTTATAGGCCGTAAAACTCCAGTACAGCTGCAGCACGATAATACCGGCTAGCAAAAGAGTTGTTAAAAACAATACGATAGAAAGTTTCTTTTTCATGATTTTGGTTGCTTAAGGTAAAAGTAATTCGCCCGAAAGCAACCGCCTGTATCTGTTAACATTCGTTAACGTTAAATAAGGGTGGGTAAGACACATAAGCCTTCATAAGAACAACCTATAATTTTTTGCCCAATATCTTTCAAAGAAGAAATAACGATAAAAATCATTTCCTCCAATAGCTTGAACCGGGAATTCGGCATATCTAATACCTTTTCCGTTTTTAAACCGATAGATGTGTACCCCTTTTTTTTCGTCTGCATCGCAAGCGTACTGTTTAAGACTCCCTATTTTTTTTACTTCAAAATTTTTAATATAAAATAGTTCGCTCGTTATATTCTGTCCACGATATTTTTCTGACTTGTCGCCTCTATATCGCGATGCATCACTCGGGTCAACCACAAGTACACAAGGATATTTAACGTCATAGGAATAGTAATAATTGGTTTTGGGTATGCGTTTTGCGGTATGAAAATCACTAAAATGAATTACCTTTTTATACGTTTTTTTCTCCTTAACATAAAGCCATAAATTCTCAGAACCAAGTGCGTCACTTGTGAAGCCAATTCTAAAATCTTTGTAACCATCGCCGTTAAAGTCTCTGGGATCAACAATTGGTGCATTTTCGGCCACCTTAAAAATCGTGTCATCCTTTCCCCTCAATAGGTAGGTCTTAAGACTTGTGCTAACAAGTGTAAAATGTAGGCCATCCACAAAAACCTCATTTTTACTAACTATAGTATCTAAATTGGAATTGAGGCCAAGTTTATGGTTAGACAAATAGGGTTTTGAACTTTCTTTTTCTGGTTTGGTCGGCCGCTCTTTATCTAATTGCACACAAGCAACAGGAAAGATAAACAGGAAGCATACAAAAAATAAGCGGCTCAGCATTACGAAGGTGCTTTAATAAATATTTGCAAATATGGGTATTAGTATTTCACCAATCTTTCACCCCGAATGATATAATATCCAAACAACCCTTCATCAACCGTTATCACGGCGTACGATGCCTGCTTTAACTCCTCATTGCTCGCGGCTTTAACCGAGTAGTTCTTCTCGTGGAATTTAACAGCTGCGCTCGGCCCGTATTTGCCATAATGCGGGTATCTTGCGTTGATGGTAAGTTTAAACGCTACTTTCTTCCCATCGGAGAACACATCGTTAAGAAAAAACAAAACGGCGTTGAAAGCAAATGCTGTTACAAAGGCCATCGGCAGAAATTGCTTCGCCCGCTTCGCGAAGAATACCGCTGCTAACAAACCCGCGATGCATCCGGCAATCACGGGGATATGCCATTCAACTAAAGTGCGGTCATACTCCATCAATGGGTAAAAGAACGTATAATAACCCAAAACCAAGATCGCGGGAACTTTTATAAGGCACGACCAGCAACCAAACTTGCTGTTTATCGTCCACATAAACTCCTTTCTAAAGGCTGTCGGTTTGGTTAGTTGCTGGTTCAACGGCGGGATATTTTCATCTGATCAATGTATCGATATTTTTCAAATTCAGAGCGCAAAAAAAGAGCGCCATTCCGGGCGCTCTTTCTTTATATCGAATTTGAAGACTAATCTCTAATCTCCAGCCTCTAAACGCTGATCACGGCCAAACACCAAGGTTTTGGTACGATACCGCTATTTTGTTGATAGCGCCTACCATGGCTGCGTTACGCAGGGTTCCTATCTTAGGGTTGTTCTTGTAGATCTCGCGGATCTCGTGGTATGAGCGGATCATGGTATCTTCCAAACCGGAGTTTACCAATTCCAATTCCGACGCACCTTTGATGATGGTTGAACGCTGCATCGGTGTTAAAGCCGTGCCGGTAATACCTTCTACCATGTTCACCAAATTCAGGTTCGAGTTTTCCTCAAACCTGCGGTTGATACGGCCGAATGCTACGTGGCTCAGGTTTTTCAACCATTCGAAGTACGATACGGTAACACCGCCGGCGTTGGCATACATATCCGGGATGATCATGCCGCCATTTTTGTAAAACGCGGCTTCCGCTTCCGGGGATGTGGGGCCGTTCGCACCTTCAGCAATAATTTTTGCTTTAATGCTGCCCACGTTTTGCGAAGTGATCTGGTTTTCCAAAGCAGCAGGTACTAATATGTCACAAGGCTGCTCCAGGCCGTCCATCGTGTTTTTAAACTCTTTTTTCGCGCCGGCATAACCTAAGATAGATCCGCTTGATTTGCGGTGCTGGAATACAGCTTCCACATCCAAACCATCCTCGTTGTAAATAGCACCTTCAAACTCGCAAAGGCCAACTATTAACGCGCCAAATTCCGAAAGGAACTTTGCAGAGTAGTAACCCACGTTACCTAGGCCCTGTACAATTATCTTTTTGCCCGATAAGCCGGTGGTTAAGCCTATCTTCTGCATATCCTCGGCAACACCCACACACTCGCGGATGGCTATGGCAACTCCACGGCCGGTTGCTTCTCTCCTGCCGGCAATACCGTGCAGCGCAATAGGCTTACCTGTTACAGCACCCATAGCATCCAGCTGACCAGGGTTCATGGTAGCATAGGTGTCGGCAATCCAGCTCATTTCGCGTTCGCCGCTACCGTAATCGGGTGCAGGTACATCAATGCTTGGGCCTATAAAGTTCTTTTTGATAAGCTCTACCGTGTAGCGACGGGTAATATTCTCCAATTCGCTTACGCTGTAACTTTTAGGATTTATTTTTATGCCGCCTTTAGCACCGCCGAAAGGTACATTTACAATGGCGCATTTGTAGGTCATGAGGGCAGCAAGCGCCATTACTTCATCCTCGTTCACCATTTCGCTGTAGCGGATACCACCTTTAGTTGGGCTTTGGTGGTGCGAGTGTTCTACACGCCAGGCATCAATAACTTCGAAACCATTGCCCCTGCGGATAGGGAAACGGAAACGGTAAACACTGTTACACGATTTTATCTGGTCTAACAAACCGGCATCGTGCTGGGTAAATTGCGCTGCAAAATCAAAGTTTTTACATACGTCACCAAAAAAGTGCGTATCCTGATTTGCAGTCGGATTATTAATATTCATAATTTAGAATTGGATAAAAATTAATCTCTTAAAAAACTGCGCAAAGTTGGTTCTTTTTTTGCGAATAATGCAAATTTTTAAAAGACAGTATCTGTTTAAAATGTAAAGAAATTCAAAATCAAAGTTTAAACAGCATTAAGGGGGATTAGTTTAATTCTCCTTCTCAATTTTTTTCAGGCGGCGATCGATGCTGAACAGGTAAATGGCCAGCCCGGTAAAAATTATCACAATGGTAATTACCACCACATAGATCATCCCCGATGTACGGAGCGCATCTGCCATTTGTATATCGCTCCCTGGCTGGGCGTTCACGGTAACAAAACTAAGCAGCATAGCCACTAAAAATATCAGTTTCTTCATCTCTTAATTTATCGTGTTCTTTTTAAATTCAATTAAACGTATACGGTAGCGCAGGGTAGCTATCCAAACCGCAATAAGCGCCCAGGCAATAAAGGCGGGGTAAAGCACTATACGCATGCGGTTGTCCATATCCAGTTTACCAAACGCAGGGTTACCGCCGTTGCCGGGGTGCAGCGAGTCGGTTAGGCGGGGTAAAACCATAATCAGCACCACCATTATGGGGAATGCAAAAATGTTATAGATGGCCGAGATCTTTCCGCGCTTTTGTTCCTCGTCTATCGAGTTGCGCAGCACCAAGTAGGCACAGTACAGTAAAAAGGCTATGGCGGCGCTGTTTTGTTTAGGGTCGTTGCTCCAGTACTCGCCCCAGGCGTATTTTGCCCAAAGCATCCCGGTTACCAGGCCCAGGGCAAAAAAGAAAAGCCCTGTATTTACGCATTCCACTGCTATCAAGTCGTGCTCCTCTTTGCCGCTCTGCAGGTATTTAATGCTGTAAATTACCGATATGGTGAACACCGTGAACATGGCTATCCACATAGGCACATGGAAATACGTGTTGCGTATTGTTTCGTGCAGGATAGGCAGTCGGGGTACCCCTATCAAAAAACCGGCTGTGAGTGTATAAAATATCAGCACAACGGCCAATACTTTCCACCAGGTTTGATAAATGAATTTCATATTGTGCGGCAAAGGTAGTAATATGTTTGTTTATGATAGATTAGTTACCGTATAATTAGTATTGTTGCACTGCGAGGCGTTAATGGTTATAAAGTTATTTTGATTGTGGGGAAAGGGTTGAAAAATTGTTACTAAAGGGTGGTGAAATTGAAAGCCTTTATTTTTTTAGGCTATGACTTTTGAGGTTGAAGTATAGGCTTGATTTTTATCAGGAAATCCTATAATCATGACAATCAAGGTTCAGACAATTATGATGGCGATGCCTTCGGCCCGGGCTTTCCAGGGCTCCGCTGCGCTGCGGCCGCTCCCCGCTCATTGCTCCCCGTTGCGGCTAAACCCTTCCAATCCCTATCGCATTTTCAACAGGTATTACACCAATGAACTAATAAACCATTGAACTAATGAATCACTAATCACCCGGCTCATAATCAACCGGCAACAGGTTAGAGAGCTTAGATTTGCTCCAGGTGCCTTCGTACAGCGGACTTTCGGCTATCACGATGCCGTTCATATCAAAAATAGCGTAGCGTTTACTATAGAGACTGATCACGCTGGTTTCAAAATTCTCCATATCCAACGGGCGGTATATATCGCGGAACACCGCGTCCTCGTACTTTTTGGTATAAACCACATAAAGGTAAGCCGGGAAGGTAATAGCAAAGATCCCCTCCTGCCCCGTGGTGCGGATCACGTCGATAGCCTTTAATGGTGGTTTTATCAGGTTCTCATTGGCCCATTTGGGTACGTTCTGCTGGTCTATCCAATACCTGGCCGAATCGCGGTTAACCAGTTCGAACTGTTTTATTTTCTTTTGGATAAAAGCTTCCTGATAGCGGTTTGGGTTGAGGATACGGGTGTAGTTATAGATCACAAAACCCTCATCAGTCAGCTTGTTCTTATAAAGCGACCTATAAAAATGTTGCGCGGAACCATAATACGCGTCCTCTCGCTTAGCCTTCCACTTTTTCTTTTGCGATTCGCTGCCAGGCAGTTCCTCAAAAAGCGCCTTGCCCACATACGAGATGGTATGCGATATATTGTCGCTGCTGAAGCTGTTCAGCAGGAACTTGGTACGATAGCCAAGGGCATTATTCTCTACCACTAAAAACTCATCGGAGGATGCTTCCAGTGTTTGCTTCCTGCGGATATAGGTGAGATCGAGCACATGCGGGTTCACAACCTTACAATGTTTGGCATTTTCGGTAGTCCCTATAAAATCTTTTTTAAACTGCTCGTAGTTCTTTTTCCAGTCGGCATTGCTGGTGATGGTTACCGCCCGCATCATCATTACCTTGGGCGTCATCTCAATAACCAGGTTAATCGGCTGACTGCCTACCAGTACTTGTTTGGTGTATTCTTCATATCCGAGTGTGGTTACCACTAAATTATACTGCCCGGGTTTTATACCGCTTAATGTAAAAGTGCCGTCATCTGCAGTTGCGGTACCGTAACTGGCATTGCTGAGGAACACGCTGGCCCTCGCAACCGGGGTTTTAGTACCGGCAGCAGTAATTTTCCCGCTTATAAACCCGGCCTGCGCAGCCGCCAGCATGGGCAGCCATAAAAACATCACGATAAACCACCAACGGCGCATTGTACTTTTAAATTTTTTTAGAGGATGCTAATAAAGATATAATTTATGAACTAAAGATGAAAAAGATCGATGGTAATTAAAAAGATACAGGCGATTAATCCCTCCACAAAAACGGGAACAATATCAATGAGGTAGTGATCACGATAACGTTGATAGCCACCAGCACACCAATGGTGCCGTAACTGTGCCCGCGGTCTATCCCATCCATGGCAGCCTTGCTTACTTTTATCAGGAGCAGTATCACCGGGATAATTACCGGGAAGCTTAATATGGCCATCAGCGTACCGTTATTACCCGCCTTGGACGCTATGGCCGAGATCATGGTGAATACTGTAGAAAAGCTGATACTGCCTATCAGCACGGTGATGAAGTAAAAAAACAGATCGCCAACCGTGTTGGTAAAGAAGAGCATATACACCAATAGCGCCAGTATGCTCAGCAAGCCCATCAGCATGGCGTTATAGATGGTTTTAGATAAGATTATGGCCTGCGGGCGCGCTATGGTATAATAATACAACAAACGGGCTTTGCTCTCCTGCATAAAGCTTTTGGCAATGGCATTAACCGAAGCAAACAGCATAATGATCCAGAAGAGGATATTCCAAACAATGGGGTAGCCCTGGCTGCTTTTAAAACCCGGGTTTAAATTAAAGGAGATGTAGCAGATAAAAACCGTGGAGACGATGTACAGCAGTACCCCATTAAAAGCGTATTTGGAGCGCCATTCCAGGATGATCTCTTTTTTTAATAAGTTATAGGTTTCGTTAAAAAGCCTCATTGGGCAAATATACTAATCTGCCATTTGAATTGGGTTTATCTTAATATCTTTGAGACATGCCTAACCAACAACCACCCGCTACGGGGAAATATATTGATCCTTTAGTAGACTTTGCTTTTAAGAAAATATTCGGCAGTGAACCCAATAAAGATTTGCTGATCGCTTTTTTAAACGAAGTTTTTAGAGGTCGTAAAGTTATTGCCGACCTTGTATACAGCAAAAACGAACAACACGGCGATCTGAAAGACGAAGGGGCGGCCATATTCGACCTCCAATGCACCGGCGACAAGGGCGAGCAATTTATCATTGAGATACAACGGGGCAGGCAAGGATTTTTTAAAGAAAGGGCTTTGTTTTACACATCCCGCCTCATTAGTAACCAGGCACCAAAAGGTAAACGCAGCCAATGGGCATACGACCTTACCGAAGTATATTTAATTGCACTGCTGGAAGATTTTACATCTGCGGCAGGCCCCTATCCCAAATATGTGCACGATGTTTATTTATGCGACCGCGACACAGGTGAAATATTTTACGAAAAATTGGGTTTTACCTATATAGAATTGAGTAAATTTGTTAAAACCGAAAGTGAATTAGGCACAGAATTGGATAAGTGGCTTTATGTGCTAAAAAACATGAGCAAAATTGGTAAGATACCTGTATATTTAAGAAAGCCAATTTTTGAGAAATTATTCAACATTGCGGAATACGCTAATTTTACAAAGGAGGAACGAGACATGTACGATAGCAGCTTAAAATATAAATGGGACAATAAGAACGTTCTGGACTATGCCTTAAAAGAAGGGATTGAGCAAGGGATTGAGCGAGGAATCGAGAAAGGAATTGAGCAAGGGATTGAAAAAGGGATTGAGCAAGGAATTGAAAAAGGCAAGTTAGAAGAAGCGTTAGCCATTGCCCGCGAACTTAAAAAAGAGGGTTTAGCAATTGATTTTATTGCTAAAACCACTAAGCTTTCTATAGAAACAATAGAAAAACTGTAAATATATTTAAGGGTTTCTTTAATGCTCTGTATACTTGCTTAAATGAAGAAACTCGAATTAGCGGATAAATGGATCCTGGTTACTGGCGCCTCATCCGGTCTGGGGCAGGAAATGGCCAAACAACTGGCCACAAAACACCGCGCCAACCTCATCATCGCAGCCCGCCGCAAAGATAAGCTCGATCAGCTTAAAACCGAGCTGGAGGCATCCGCAGGTATAAAAGTGAAGGTGATGGTGGCCGATTTGTCGGTACATGAGGATGTGGTACGAATGATAGATGATAGCCTGGCCGATGGAACGCTGTACGGCGCTATCTTAAACGCCGGTGTAACTTACTTTGGCCGCCACAGCGATATGCCCTGGGAGCAAACCGAGAACATCATGAAAACCAATGTAAACAGCGTGGTGTATATGACCAGCCGACTGGTGGCCCATTTCGAGAAAGCTAACACCGAAGGCGGTGTGATGATCGTATCCAGCATGGCAGCGTTTTTCCCGGTGCCTTATCAGGCGGTGTATTCGGCAACCAAGGCTTTCATTATGGCCTTTGCCAATGCCTTATCCGTAGAGATCAAAAACCTGGCGCTTTCCTTAACTGTGTATGCCCCCGGCGGCATAGCTACTGAAATGACCGAAGGTAAAAACTTTAACGACCTGAAAAGCTGGCTGATGCCCGTTGATCAGGCCGCTATTGAGGGGCTGAACGCTTTTATATTGCGCAAGCATGTGCATATCCCCGGCTTTTTAAACCGGGTGGGCAATGTATTTATGAGCTTTATGCCGCGCAAGTTCATCACCAAAAACATGGGCAAGGTATATTATAAAGCACTGCTAAAAGCAGAGAGTTTATAAATCATGTACGAGGCTTTCCATAAAACACCGGTTGGGTTTGTCCGCATCAGGGCCGGGGAAGAGTACATCACCTCCATCAGCATCCGCGATGAGGAATGCGTGGAAACACCGTCGGATTCGCCGGTGATCAACCTCGCTATTAAACAATTGGATGAATATTTTGAGGGCACCAGGAAGGCGTTCGACCTGCCGCTTAATCAACCCGGTACCGAATTTCAGCAGCAGGTTTGGCAGCAGTTACTAACTATCCCTTACGGGAAAACCATCAGTTATGGGCAGCAATCGCAGATCATGAACAGCCCATTGGCTATACGGGCAATTGCGTCTGCCAATGGCAAAAATAATTTGTGGATAGTAGTGCCCTGCCACCGCGTTATCGGCAGCAATGGCAGCCTAACCGGCTACGCTGGCGGCATCTGGCGTAAACAGTGGCTGCTCGACCACGAAGCCCGTGTAATGGGCGTGGGGCAAACTAAATTGTTTTTTTAATTTTACCGCCTACCAGCTTTTCAATTTTACTATGCAGTTCGTGCGGTTCAAATGGTTTTGATAAAACATCGTTCATGCCGGAAGATATGGCTTCTTTATGCTCATGCTCGTAGGCCGCTGCCGATAGCGATATGATAGGTACACTCCGCTTAGGCTCGGCAAAATCCATGCGGATGGTCCTTGCGGTTTGGTAGCCATTAAGCCCCGGCATGTGGGTGTCCATCAAAACCAGGTCGTAGTCGTTATCCGTAAACTTTTCTATAGCACTGTTACCATTATCAACCACCATTACATTCACGTTCCAGTCTTTCAGCATCTTCACCAGCATAAACTGGTTTATCATGTTATCTTCTGCCACCAAAACATTTAAACCCGCAAACGGACTAAGCGGCGCAGCTGGTTTAACGGCTTTATGTTCGGGCATTTTAGCTATTTCGAACCAGTTTGTAAAATTAAATATGCTGCCCTTCCCTATCTGGCTGCTTACGGTAAGTTCGCCGCCTTTTAGCTCCACCAACTTTTTAACAATGGTTAAGCCCAGGCCCGTACCGCCGTATTTGCTTGCTGTATCATCATCGGCCTGCTCAAAGGATTCGAAGATCCTCGAAAGCCTGTCGGCAGGGATGCCAATACCGCTGTCTTCCACGCTAAATCTTAGTTGTACCTTATCACCATTTTTTTGAAGAACCGCAACTTTTAGCTTAACCGTCCCCCTATCGGTAAACTTAATGGCGTTGCTCAGCAGGTTCATCAGTATCTGGTTAATACGCAACGAATCTAACAGCAAAACATCGGGTATATGATCATCTATCTCCAGCTCAAATTCGATGCATTTCTCATCGGCACTAAATTTTAGCAAGCCGTGTACCGATTCGATGGTATTGCGTAAATTATGCGGCGAGCGCACAATATTAAACTTACCGGCCTCTATTTTAGAAATATCCAGCACATCGTTTATAACGCCTAACAACGAGCGCGACGAAGTTTCCAGCATATCCAGCAGGTTACTTTGTTGATTAGTTACACCTGTTTTGCGCAACAAATTGCTGATGCCGATAATGCCGTTCACCGGGGTGCGCAATTCGTGGCTCATGTTGGCCAAAAATGTTTCTTTTACTTTTTTACCGTACTCGGCGGCTTCTTTAGATTTGATAAGCTGCTGCTCATAACTCTTTTGCGGCGAACAATCGCTGATGTTCATAAAAAGCACCTTGTTGCGATACGATACGCGGCAGTCTACCCATATACTGCGCTTATCAAACGTGTTAAACTGAAACTCGAACGAAGAAAATTGCTGGTTATCTTTAATGATCTCTCCAAGTTTCTTTTTAAAGGCGACTTTATCCTCATCTATGGCCAGGTCTACAATGTTGGAGCCAAAAATTTCCGACTGCCGGTAGCCCAATATCTTTTCAACCGCGGGGTTTATCGTTTTTATCCGCAGGGTGTTAGCATCAACAGAGCATATCAGGTCGGCACTATTTCTTACCACAATGGCGTAATCCTCCAGTTCGATATTTTTGGATTTTATCTCCTGCTGCTGGCGCGCAAGCTGTATAAATGAATCAACCTTAGCTGAGGTGATATAGGGGTCGAGCGGTTTGTAAAGGTAATCTACAGCGCCCGCGCCAAAACCTTTAACAGCATATTTGCTCTCTTTGGATATCGCGGTTACAAATATCACCATGATCTCTTTGGTACGCGGGTTGGATTTTAGCATCTCTACCAGCTCGAAGCCATCCATCTCGGGCATCTGCACATCCACAAGTGCAATGGAGATATGATTTTCCCAGGCAATCTTTAAGGCGTCGTTTGGCGACGTAGTAGTAAACAGGCGGATATCATTGCGCTTTAAAAGTGCTTCAAGCGCAACAATATTTTCTTCTCTGTCATCAACGATCAGAATATTAATAGGGGTCATTCAATATGTAGGGGCGTTAAGTACCGTTCTGTAGTAGCTCAAATATCTCCGTAGTTCGTAATATGTATTCAGCACCATCAATGCTAATGGCCGCGTTTGGCATTTCAGCCATTTCCGCATCTTCGGGGTGCTGGGCAATAGTTAGCGCGCCGCTTTGGCGCAGCTTTAGCAGGCCCTCCGCCCCATCCTGGTTTGCTCCCGAAAATAATATGGCTGTACAGCTTTTGCCGAATGCATCCGCAGCGCTTTCAAAGGTTACATCTATAGATGGTTTTGAATACCATATTGCTTCTGATACGTCCAGGCTAAAATACCCCTTCTTTTCTATCAGGGTATGATAGTTTGCCGGTGCTATATAAATAGCATTGCTGTCTATTGGGTCTTTATCGCTAATTTCCCTCAGCAACATACGGCTGTTTTCGGCGAACAGTTTCTCAATTTCGCTAAAAAAATTCTTCTTTCTATGAATAATGATAACGACCGTTTTATTAAAGTCGTGCGGTAATAATTTCACCAGCCTGAACAACAATTTAAACGACCCTGCCGAGCCGCCCAAAAGCAGCATCTTCGATCTGTTAAATCGTCCGATCAGTTGAGCATCAAGCGCCAATTTTTTGGTATATATTTTCCTTTTGGTTGATCACTTTAAACTTTTTACGAAAGCTATCACTGCGGATGGTTTCCTTGTTACCTAAACAAAGATAACCTAATGGACAGAGACTTTTATAAAAAAGATCAAGGATCCGTTCCTGCAATTCTGTTTCAAAATAAATAAAAACGTTGCGGCAACTTATCATCTGAAACTCATTAAATATGGTATCAGAAATGAGGTTATGTACCGAGAATAGCGTATTTTGTTTCAGCTCGCTATGGATGGCCGCCGCATCGTACATCATGGTAAAATGATCTGTTATGGAGCCGGGTAAGCCGGTAAACAAATAGTTTTCAGCATAGCTTTTTATTTTGCGCAGGCTATAAATGCCCTTGCGTGCTTCCTTTAATACTTCGGTATTGATATCCGTGCCGTAAATAAAAGATTTTTTACCCAACCCCTCCTCTTTCAGCAAAATGGCCAGCGAATAAACTTCCTCGCCGGATGAGCAACCGGCGCACCAAACCTTGGTATGCTGGTAGGTAGAAAGGTAAGGTACAACCTGAGTATTTAGCGCCTTGTAAAAGGCCGGATCGCGAAACATCTCGGTTACATTCACCGTAATTTCTTCCAAAAACTCCTGAAAAAAAGCGGGGGCGTTCACCAAAATGTGTTTCAGATCGTAAAAGGATAGCTTCTTCAGCATCATGATCCGCGCCAGCCTCCTTTTAAGGGATGCCTTGGTGTAATCACTAAAGTCAAAGCCGTGGATCTTTTTTACAAGATCTATCAGCTCCGTTAATTGCGGCGTTGTTAAATTACTATCCTTACCTAAAATTTCTCTCATATCAGCTATCCAGCCACAATTGCATCAACGAAATGAGCCTGTCCATATCTACAGGCTTAGTGATATAATCATTAGCGCCTGCAGCTATGCATTTTTCGCGGTCATCCTTCATTGCTTTTGCGGTTAACGCGATAACAGGCAATTTGGCCCATTTGTTTTGCTTGCGTATGTACCTCGTAGCCTCGTAGCCGTCCATTTTGGGCATCATGATATCCATCAGTACGATATCAATATCGGTTATCTCTTCCAGCTTGGCTATCGCTTCTTCGCCATCATTGGCTATCACTACATCCTGGTCGTAACTTTCCAATGCGCTGCTCAGTGCGAAGATGTTTCGCATATCATCATCTACCACCAAAACCTTCTTGCCTTTGAGGTTATCCTTATTGGCAGTTATCAATTTCTTAGGCGATATAGGGGCTGATGCTTGGGGCGTGCCGGTTGACTCGCTTATTTTGTTGAGGAAGAGGTTCACTTCGTCTATCAGCCTGTCTGATGATTTGTTGGTTTTAACTACCATAGCGTTGGCATAATGCATCAGCCTGTTTACCGATGTTTTATCCAGCTCCATCGCGGTATTGATGATGACCGGCAGGGCGGCAAATTTATCCACCTCTTTTATCTTATCTAACAGGTCGAGGCCAGAGATATCCGGCAGGTTCAGATCCAGTATTACGCACTGGTATTCATTCTCGTGCAGCATCCTGAAGGCCGATTCGCCATCATATGCCTGGTCTACCGTAATGCCCTGGCTTTGCATCAGGTCCTTCAGCGCCTGGCTTTGCGCCCGGTGGTCTTCTACCAGCAGTATCTGCTTAAAGCGGGTGCCGCTGTTCACCATAATATCGGTAAACAGCTTATCAAGCGTTTCGGTATCCACCGGCTTTTTAAGGAAGCTGATGGCGCCCTCTTTACGTACCCTATTGGCCGCTGCCTCACCTGCCGACATCAGGTGCACCGGTATAGCCAGGGTAGCCTGGTCGTTCTTCAGTTCTTTCAATATCTGCCAGCCATCTTTGCCCGGCAGCATAATATCCAAAATAACCGCGTCCGGCTGTTTCTCTTTAATGATCTCGAATGCATTTGTGCCTTCGTTCACCATAATAGCGGTGTAGCCGTGGTCGCGGGCGTAATCCTGTAAAATAGCGGCAAAGTTTTTATCGTCCTCTACAATTACTACGGTTGGCTCGCGGCCGGTTTCCGGCTTTTTCACTATAGTGTTCAGGAAGCTGGCAGATGGTGTAAAGGTTTCTACGGTTGGTACGTTCTCCGGTTCCACATGCCTGGCTTCCAGCGGCAGCGTGAGGGTAAACTCGCTGCCCTCGCCCGGTTCGCTTTTGAGGGTAATGTGTCCGCCAAGCAGGCTTGCCAGTTCGCGGCTGATGGATAAGCCCAGCCCGGTACCGCCATACTTACGGCTGGTAGAACCATCTGCCTGCTGAAAGGCATCGAAGATGATCTTCTGTTTATCGGCATGGATGCCAATGCCCGAATCTTTTATGCTGAAACTGATGGTATTGGCCAAGGCGCCCGGTTTAGCGGTAACCGAAATAGAACCGCCATCCGGTGTAAATTTAAACGCGTTCGACAGCAGGTTTTTAATCACCTGCTCTACCCTTTGCTTATCGGTAAAGAAGGTTGCCGGTACATCAATCGCATGGGTTTTAAAGGTGATGTTCTTGTTCATCGCCATTTCGGCAAAAAGAGATTGCACATCGCCCAGGATCTCGGATACCCGGATGTCCTCGTTCTGCATATCCAGCTTGCCCGATTCTATTTTAGAGAGGTCGAGAATATCGTTTATCAGGGTAAGCAGATCGTTACCGGCGTTGAAAATCACACTGGCGTATTTGATCTGGTCTTCCGACAGGTTGAGCGGCTTGTTATCTTTTAAGATGCGTGCCAGCACCAGGATACTGTTCAGCGGGGTACGCAATTCATGGCTCATGTTGGCCAAAAACTCCGATTTATATTTGCCGGTAACTTCCAGCTCGTTTGCCTTTTGGGTGATGCTTTGGCGGGCCTCTTCAATGGCCTGGTTCTTCTCTTCAAGTAAACTGGCTTTTTCTTCCAGTTCGGCGTTGATGGTGCGCAGTTCTTCCTGCTGTACGCGTAGCTCCTCTTCTGATGCCTGCAACATTTCTGTTTTGTTCATCAGCTCTTCGTTGGTAACGCGCATTTCTTCCTGTTGGGCTTCCAGTTCTTCGGCTTGTTGCTGGGTTTCTTCAAACAGATCGTGCATAATTGTGCGGGCCTGGGCGGTATTCACCGCTATGCCGATGTCATTTGCCACAAGCAGGATATAATCTTTCACCTGCTCCCGCAGCTCGCCACGGAAACCGATCTCCATTACGCCTTTCAGTTTTTTATCGAAGAAGAAAGGCACGATGAAGGTTTCTATGATCTCTTCGCTCACGATAGAAGAGCCTAATTCAATTTTATCATTCAGTTTGCCTTTCACCACGGCGGCGCGTTCGTCTTTCGCTGCCTGCCCTATCCAACCCTCGGAAATACGGATAGATTTTTTAAGCGATGCAGGGTCGTTATAGGCATAAGATGCATACAGGTCCAACCGCTCCTCTGTTTCGTTAAATAGGTATAGAGTACCCGTTAAAGCGTTTGCATAGTGGCTCACTTCCGCAAGTATATTTTCAGATAATTCTTTTTCGCTTTGCTGGCCCTGCATTTTATCGTTAAGGGTACCTGTACCCGTGAGTAACCAGTTCTTCGCTTCGTTCTCGGCCAGTACTTTTCCAAGTTCGATATTGGCTATTTTTACTTCTTCTTCTATCTTTTTCTGACGGGCAAATGTACCTTGGATATAGAAAAACATGAGAACAACAATGACCAGGAATATAGCTGAACCAATAGTTATTATCCATATAGCCTCGGTTGTTGCTTTATCGGAAGCTGCCTTGCGCTGTGCAAGCAGGTTATTCTCCGTTTCTATCATGCGGTTCTTAATACCGCGGATACTATCCATATTGCCTTTGCCAGCCAAAAACATATGGTTGGCAACCATATAATCAAGCCCCTTGGCTTCGCGGGTATCTATGTTTAATTTTAAAACGGCCATCTGGCGTGCCACAAGTTCCTTGAGGGAGTCAATGCGTCTCACCTGTACAGGGTTGTCGGCTATCAGGTTGCCAAGCTGTGTTAAGTTTTCGTTGATACGCGGTACAGCAATGTTATAAGGGTCTAAAAAAATCTTATTGGCCGTTGCGCCATAACCGCGCATGCCGGTTTCGCCGTCTATTAACAATTGCAGTAAATTATTGGTGGTTTTTATAACCTGCTGAGTATGGTCTACCCATACGGTATCTTCCTTTAACTGCTTAATGCTTTTAAAGGAAAGTGTGCCTACAAATAATACCAATACAATGGAAACAGCAAAGCCTGCTAATACCTGGTTGCGAAAGGAAAGCTTAAACATTTAATAAAATGTGGTTAATGTGGTACAAATATGTTTAAAAAATTGCTCGTTAACTAAATTTAATATAACGAAACCCTCCTTAAACAGATTAGGAGTAGCTATACCTGCTGTGCAGAAATATTCAGCTTCTTTTTGGAGAACAGCGCACCTATCACCGCCAACACCGGCCCTACAAACAGCACTATCCAACCCCACCTAAACCTGATCTTGCTGGTTAAGAAAGCGGCAATACCCTTAAATGGTATAAAGCTGAAACTGGTTTTTACTTTGAGAAACGCCGCCAATAACAGCAAAGCAACAAGCGCCAGCGACATAAATGCCGTGAACCGCGTTACTTTGGTTTGGTTAAAGAATGTGCATAGTATGCCGATTATCCCGACCATCAATAGCAACAGTCCGAATGGCTGGTTCATTTTATAAACGTTCATGGTAACCAACCCGAAAGCGCTAAGCATTGGGCAGTAAGTTGCGGCAATAAGTATAATAAAACCGATAAGTGATAAGAGTGAAGGCAGGCGCATTTTTATTGTTTTTTGATATCCATTTTATCGGCAAAGTGGGCGCAATAATCGCGCAGGTCTTCTACAATGTTCTTTTCGCCGGTGGCGCGCAAAAAGGTGTCGCCCATGGTTTGCAGGGTTTCGTAAAAGAAGCGTTTCATTTCATCAACCGGCATATCTTTGGTCCATAGGTCAATCTTTAACGTGTTTTGATAACTCTGATCCCACAAGGAAAGCATGAACGCCTGTACGGGCAAAGCCTCTTTATTTTTTGAATCGGTTGATTCCCACAGGATTTTTTCAGGAATGTTATTATC
The DNA here is from genome assembly GCF_014773265.1 of Mucilaginibacter pankratovii. Taxonomy (GTDB): domain Bacteria; phylum Bacteroidota; class Bacteroidia; order Sphingobacteriales; family Sphingobacteriaceae; genus Mucilaginibacter; species Mucilaginibacter pankratovii. The sequence goes on from NZ_JACWMY010000013.1 coordinate 164,267, forward strand.
GTCGAGTTGTACAGTCAGCTTTATTTCAGCAGTCTTCATCAGTGTTATTTAACAATTAAAAATATGATCGTCACCAAAGTTATAAAGCTTAGCTCTACAATCCATAGTTTTTTGGTTTCGGCAAAGAAATTACGGAAAATTATATCCAGCAATGACACAACCACGCCAAACAGTATAAATATCCAGGTAATGGTACCGCTCCAATGCTCGTAAGGGCTGCCGGTTATTTTAGCGCCATTGATGAATATGTAGCCCGCCAGTATAAAAAAGCCGGCAGTGGCAAAATTTAACGGACTAACCCTGAATTTACGCGGTTGATCAGCGTTTTTTGCCGGATCGGTTTTGGCTTCCATATTTTTTTATGGGTTTCTTATTGGTTGGGTGATTAGGATTTTTCTTTGCTTTGGCTGCTTCAAATTTTTTGATCTGCGCCAATGATTTTTTCTCGTGGAAGGCTCCCTTAAAGTCGGGATCTTCCTTGCGTTTTTGCAGGTCTATCTCTTTGGCCTGCTCCTGTCGTTCCTCGTACGGGGTTTCCTCAATAAACACACCCTCGGGAATAGGATAAACGGGAATGGTTTGCCTGATGAGCTTCTGGATCTTATTTACATAATACTCCTCTGACGGCACTGCAAAGGTAATGGCTACGCCCGAGTTATACGCCCTGCCCGTACGGCCAATGCGGTGTACGTAATCCTCAATTACCACAGGCACATCGTAGTTTATTACGTGGCTTACGTCACTCACATCAATACCGCGCGAGGCTACATCTGTAGCTACCAGGATCTTCACCTTATCCTCTTTAAACGAATTGATGGAGTTGATACGAGTGTTTTGCCCTTTGTTGGCGTGTAGTACTTTTACACCTGTTTCGCCGTATTTGCGCAACAGGAATTTGTACACATCCTCGGCCGCTACACGGGTTTTGCAAAACACCATCAGTTTTTTGATGTCGCCCTCTTTGTCCATCAAAACCTTCAGCAGGTTTATCTTGGTTTTATTATTGGGTACGTGGTACAGTTGCTGGGTAACCGTTTCTGCCGTTGTGGCCTGCGGGGTAACTTCTATCACCGTAGGGAACTCCAAAAAATTATGAGAGAGTTCCTGGATCCTATCAGACATGGTGGCCGAGAACAGCAGGTTTTGGCGCTTAACCGGTACTACCTCTAAAATGCGGTTTATCTGCGGCATAAAGCCCATATCCATCATCTTATCGGCCTCATCAAGCACCAGCACCTGCAAGGTTTTGGTAACGATGTGGCCGGCCAGGTAAATATCAAGCAAACGGCCCGGCGTTGCTACAATAATATCAACGCCTTTGTTAATGAGTTCGATCTGTGTTTTTGGGCCGAGGCCACCGTAAAGCACCACAACCCGTAAGTCGGTATTGGCAGCGAAGGCCTTGATGTTCTCTTCTATCTGCATAGCCAACTCGCGCGTTGGCGATACGATGAGCGCACGCGGACTATCGCCCTGGGCGTATTTCAGCTTCATTAATATCGGCAGCACATAGGCGGCGGTTTTGCCGGTACCTGTTTGCGCAATGCCCATTACATCCTGCCCGTTCATTATCGGGGGGATAGCCTTTTCCTGTATCGGCGTAGCTCTGGTATAACCGGCATCGGCAACAGCATTCAATATCTGCCGGTTAAATTTAAAATCTTCAAAGGGTATGCCCATGGCGGCAAAGATAAGGTTTTTGTTTTAGAGGAAGGATGAAGGACGGAAAGACGAAGGAAGGGCGCTAATCTTATACTTTGCGGCGGCTTTTTATAACTATGGTTTCAACCCTTGTGTTTCGAAACATGGCAGTCATGTCTGCATCGCGGGTTTAACTCACCCACAACCCCCTCTCTCCTGCGGAAAGAAGGGGAGACATAGCTGTTATTTTTTGTTTCTTCACCCTCTTTGCGGAGCAGAGAGGGTCGGCCAGCGTAGCGTCGCCGGGGTGAGTCAAATATGCGGGCGATAAGAAAACCAACCCTCTGTAACGTTTAGCTCCTTTTCCCCGTCATTCCAACTAAACATTTACCTTCGCCATATATTTCCATTCATGAAAAAGCACTTACTTACAGTCTTAGCAATATTATTCTTCGCGGGCACATCATCGGCCCAAACCGGCAGAGGCGCCAAATACATCGGCGGCAGCTTTAACCTCAACTATGATGAAGCGGGCTATTCCAGCAACGTAACTTACCCGCAGGGAACCACCCAATATTTTAATACCGGTATCCTGAACTTAAACGTAAGCCCCGAGTTTGGCTTCTTCCTAAACAAAAAGTGGACAATAGGCATCCAACCCGGCTATTCGCGCATATCAGGTACCGAAACCAGCAATTATTACTCCAACACCACCGTTACCGACAACTACAGCTATACCCGTAAATACCACACCGATATCATCGGGCTGGCCATTAACCTGCGTTACTACTGGATGCTGAGCGACAAATTCGGCATTTACCCCCAAATGGGCATCAGCAGCAACCATGTGCTTAATAACTTTTTGGTGGGTTCGCTTAATATAGGTGGCAGCCCCAACGTGGTTTTCTTCCCTACCCAAAAACTGGGCATCAATATGGGTTTTGGCAACCTCAACTATAATTACAACTACCAAACCAACGGCACCAAGCTAAACCTGGCTTTGAATAACAACTTTACGTTTGGGTTGAATTATTATTGGGGAGGGAAGTAAAGAGATGCAAGACAGCAAGACATAAGAATCAGGAAAGAAGTGAACGCCCTTTCTTGATTTTTGGCTCTGATTTCTTACTGACTTATTTTTACCTTGATTCTTGCCTCTTGATTTCCTTGCTTCTCACGAGTAAGCGCCTATCTTTGTCGCTATGCCAACTATCCTCATCAAAGCCGCTACCATCATTAACGAAGGCAAACAATTTATTGCCGATGTATTGGTGAAACACGGCCACATCGAACGTATTGATAGCTCCATCAATGCACAAGCCGACAGAGAGATTAATGCCGAAGGGCTTTACCTTTTCCCGGGTTGTATAGACGACCAGGTGCATTTCCGCGAGCCCGGACTAACGCATAAGGGTAATATTTATACCGAATCGCGCGCGGCGGTGGCTGGTGGCATCACCTCTTTTATGGAGATGCCAAATACCGTGCCTAACACGCTTACCCGCGAATTACTGGAAGACAAATACGCGATAGCGGCACAAAACTCGCCGGCCAATTATTCGTTTTACATGGGCGCCAGCAACGATAATTTGGAGGAGGTCTTACGCACCGATATTAAAAACGTGTGCGGGATAAAAGTTTTCATGGGTTCATCAACCGGCAATATGCTGGTAGATAATCCTACCACTTTGGAGAACCTATTCGCCAACTCCCCTATGCTGATCGCTACGCATTGCGAGGACGAAGCCACCATTAAAAGCAACCTCGAGCATTATAAACAGCTGCTTGGCGAAAATATCCCGATACAACTTCACCCTAAGATCAGGAGCGCCGAGGCTTGCTACCTGTCATCAAGCATGGCGGTAGAACTGGCAAAAAAGCATAACACCCGCCTGCATATTCTGCACATCTCTACGGAGAAAGAAACACATTTATTCAGCAACAATATCCCGCTGGAAGATAAACGTATAACCGCTGAGGCCTGTATCCATCATTTATGGTTTAGCGATGCCGATTACGAAACAAAAGGCATCCTGATCAAATGGAACCCGGCAGTAAAAACCGCGGTCGACCGGGATGGTATTTTAGCCGCCGTACTGGATGGGCGCATAGATGTTATCGCCACCGACCACGCCCCCCATACCAGCGAAGAAAAGGCCCAGGCATACCTGCAGGCACCAAGCGGCGGTCCATTGGTGCAGCACGCCTTAGTGGCTATGCTGGATTTGCACAAGCAAGGCAAAATAACCCTGGAACAAATTGCCGAAAAGATGGCACATAACGTTGCCAAATGCTTCCAGATAGAAAAGCGCGGTTTTATCCGCGAAGGATACTGGGCGGATCTGGTTTTGGTGGATCTGAACAAGGCTTGGAATGTGGACAAAAACAACATCCTGTATAAATGCGGCTGGTCGCCGTTTGAGGGGCAGCGGTTTACATCAGGTATAAGCCACACCATAGTGAGTGGTAATGTGGTTTATGAAAGTGGTAAAGTGGCAGATGGTACTTACGGGCAAAGGATGAGCTTTGTGAGGTAAGGTATCATTTCAGAAGCTTTTAATTTCCCCTCTCGAGAGGGGCGTGTGAGGGAAATACGCGGTGGCGGGGTGTGTTTCGCCGTGCGGACTAACACACCCCTGCACCCCTCTCTCGAGTAATAGCCCATCATAAGACAGGCGGGTAATTCATAAGACGTTCCGCTGGAACGTTAAAGGGTTCTTTGGCATTTTCTACTACCCGTAAAACATCCCGAAGGGATGAAGAAAAACAAAGTCGTTCCAGAGGAACGTCTTATGGGTAGAAAAAATAACGGCAGTTTTTACGTTCCGGCGGAACGTTTTATGGAATCTGTCATATGATGGGCTATTACCCTCAAGAGGGGAATCGCACCGCCCCCCTGCTCTGAATTCAATTCCCGCTCGCGTCCCGTCAATTAATAAACACCTCATCCATAAACACCCAGCCCGGTTTACCTTTAGCGGGGTGCCAATCTGGTACGGTTTTGAGGGGCTTGGCAACAATCTTAAGGCAAGAAACCGTTTGCGCCGCTTTCAGCTTACAGGTTAAAGGCACCAATCCAAACGGATCATCCTTATGCGGCGTAGCGGTTTTAAGTGTGCTTAGCAGTTTCAGGTGATCTTTATCCGGTCCGCCCCATACTTCAATCGCGGCGGCTAAAAAGATCTGCGAGCCGATGTTGCGCATCGTGTTGAGTTCTAAAAAATGCATCTCGATAGGTTTATTAAACCACATCATCATCTCCAGGTCCTTTTGCGAGGCCAGCCATTTGCCGTTGCCAAAACTGGTACCGCCAAGCTCTTTATCGATAATGGTTTTAGCCCCATCGCCTTTATACTTGTCATCCGGGCGGGTTATAAACAGTACGCTATCGGGCGTATAGCGGCATTTGTAAACGTTGAATTGTACGGTATCGCTGCCAATCCAGCCCTGCTTATAGGCCCGGGCTTTTATAACCGTGCTTTGGGTGAGAACCGTACCGCGCTTATACAGCAAAGAGCGGGCACTATCCGGCGCGCTGTTATCTGTGGTGTAGCGGATATCAACTCCCTTTATGGGGTTAGTAAGTTGTAGCGGATAGCTTTCGCTAAAAATCACCGCTTTGTTTTTTAATTCCGGGTTGGTAAGCTTTACAGGCTTGCCATCATCTTTAAAACCAGTTAATACTTTCAGCTGTTTGTTGCCAGCTTGCAGCGAATGAAAATCGGCAGGTTTAAGTCCTGTGTCCCAAACAGCCAGTTCGGTGAGGCTCTTTATGGCGGACAATTGTTTGATATCGGCAGGCGTTAGCTTCACTCCTGCTAAAGAAAGGCTGCGCAGGTTTTTTAATCCGCCTAACTCTTTCAGCCCCTTCCCGGTTACATCACTGAAGTTGAGCACCAGGCGGCGCAGGTTCTCCAGTTTGGCAACGGCTTTCAGGTCGGCATCTTTTACCGGCATTTTGTTCAGGTCGAGCGAGACCACCTGTTTGCTAATGGGGCTTAATTCCTCTAATGCCTTCACATTAAACGTGCTTTTATTATAGATATTCACCGCCAAAGCCGGCGACTCGGCAGCCAGCGGGTAAACCACGCGGTAGTTATTGTTCAGTTTTTTAATGTCGCTTTCGCTCGCAGCCGAAAAATCATAGGTTTCCTCCGTGCTCTCCGCAGGTTTTAAAAAAGATGAAGCAATGATCCGCAGGGAATCGGTGGCAGGCAGATCGATCACCTTCTTTTTAAAATCGGCGTTGTTCTTCACCCAGAAATAAAGCAGCAGTTTTTCCTCGTCGGTTAGCTGTGGCTTGCCTATGGGCGGCATGTGTTTCTTTTCGGCTTCGGGGAGGTGGATGCGCTGCAGCAACAGGCTTATTTGCGGGTTGCCTACTACAAAAAGTTTCCCTTTTTTACCGCCTTTCAATATCGATTCTTCATCGGTTAATTTCAGACCACCCTTTGTTTTATCGGCGTTATGGCAGCTTTGGCATTTGGCCTCGAAGATGGGGGCAATCACATCGCGGTAAACCAGCGCTTCGTTTATCGGCACCTGCTTTTTATCCTTATCCATTATTGGACCAAAAACAAAATCATCGCCGTGTGTAATGTTGCCGCCGAAATGCCCGGCCATGATCAAACAAAAAATGGTAACGATAGCGCCCGTTTTGGCAATGGTAGCCGTATACCGTTCGCGGTTGCGGATGAGGTAAACGCCATAGCCCACAAAGGCCACGCCTACCCCAAACCACTTATGCCATTGTAAATTGCTGCCCTCATAACCGGCTTCGCGCGAAAGCAGCAAGCCCATAATTACGGTGACCGAAGCAAACAAAGCCCCCAGCACCAGCAAATAATTGGTGAAGGACTGATATAATTTTTCATCCACAAACTCCGGCCGGAAGCGGAAGAATTCCATCAGCATGGCCAGCATCAGTATCACAATAGGGAAATGCAGCACCAATGGATGCAGCCTGCCTGCTGGTTGCAGCCATTGCGGCACCACCAGGCTATTGCCGGCAAGCAGTAAAACCAAAATAAAAACATTCAGCGCGAAAAGCGCCCCATCCGCAAAACCTTTATGGCTGCTCTTCATATATCAAACGTGGTACTGCATGGGTTTAAACGCGTGTAAATTTATAAGGGTAAACCTTGCCCGATGCCCATTGCGCTACATACAAGTTTTCGTCGTTATCTACGCATACATCATGCGGGTTTGAGAAGATCTTTTCAGCCTGGGCCATAGGTTGCAATACGCCATCTACGTAAACCGGTTCGGTACCGCCGAGGTTGGATACCACTTTGTTGTTTTTATCGAGGATAGTAGTAAAGCCGGAGTTTTTCTTACCCAGATCAGGCGAGCGCAGCACAGCGGCGTACAGGTGGTCGCCTTTGATAACCGGGCGGCAAACGCAGGCGCCGGGCAGCTTAATAATTTCCTGCAGCTTACCATCCATACTAAAGCGTTTGAAGCAGTTGCGGGTACGGTCGGTGATCAGTAGGGTTGGCGTTCCCTTGCGCCTGTCGATAACAATACCGTGAGCATTATCCAAATGCTCGTCGCCCTCGCCTTTGCCACCGAAGTAGCCTTTCAGCTTGCCGTCTTTATCATAACGGGTAATGTATTGCGCTCCGTAACCGTCGGCAATATAGATATCGCCGTTGGTATCAATTGCGGTTTCCGTAGGTACAAACTCTTCCGCCTTTTTGTAAACGCCGGTTTCCATCGGCGCATCAATGGTCATCAATAGCTTCCCATCCAGCGTGGTTTTATAAACCTGGTGCTTTACGGTATCGGTGATGAACAAAAATTCCGTGCCGTTCTCGTTAAACAAGGCAAGCCCGTGCGCGCCCGGGAAATCGTGACCCCAGGTGCTCAGCAGCTTACCCGATTTATTGTAGATGAGTACGTTGTTCTTCGTCTCGTTCGTAAGCAGCAAAATGCGGCCTTTGCTATCCTGTACCATCTCATGGCAATCGTTCACGGGGTTCTTTTGCGAATCGGCCTTGCTCCATTCCTTATCCAGCCGGTAACGCATGTTGCCATGCCCGTAAACCGGGCCATCATTTTTTGCTAACATGTCTTTTGTAATAAAAATACCTGCGGAGAGGACTGATGTGTGCTTTATAAATTGTCTTCTTTCCATATTATTTTTTGGATTTCACCGATTTTATTTTGATTTCACCGATTAATTAACACCCCGTCATTGCGAGGCACGAAGCAATCTCCCGATGTGCTTATCCACTTTGCATTGCGGCTCGTCCTGCGTAGAGATTGCTTCGTTCCTCGCAATGACGCGTGGTAATTAGTTTTGATCAAGTTATTATCCCCTTCACCACATTACCGGCCACATCCGTTAAACGGTAGCGGCGCCCCTGGCTTTTAAAGGTTAGTTTTGTATGGTCGATGCCTAATTGGTTGAGGATGGTGGCATGGAAATCGTGTACGTGTACCGGGTCCTTCACAATATTGTACCCAAACTCGTCCGATTCGCCATAAACCATTCCCGGCTTAATGCCTCCGCCGGCCATCCAAACGCTGAAGCAGCGCGGGTGGTGGTCGCGGCCGTAATTTGCTGCATCCAGTTTACCCTGGCTATAATTGGTGCGGCCAAACTCGCCGCCCCAGATCACCAGCGTTTCATCAAGCAGACCGCGTTGTTTCAGATCGGTAACCAATGCTGCCGAGGCCTGGTCAACATCCTTGGCCTGGCCCGCCATTTCCTGCGGCAGGTTATTATGCTGATCCCAACCCTGATGGTAAAGCTGCACAAAGCGAACACCGTTCTCCGAGAGTTTCCTCGCCAGCAAACAATTGGCCGCGTAGGTGCCTGGTATCAAACATTCGGGGCCATACATTTTTACAATATCGTCCGATTCTTTAGAAACATCCATGATCTCGGGCACCGCGGTCTGCATCCGGTAGGCCATCTCGTACTGCTGTATCTTGGTGTTGATCTCCGGGTCGCCGAATTCCTTATAATTGATATCATTCAGTGCTGCCAAATTATCCAACATCTTACGGCGCTCGTGGCGATTCAACCCTTCAGGGTCGTTGAGGTACAGGATTGGGTCTTCGCCGCTGCTGAACTGTACGCCCTGGTGGATAGAATCTAAAAAGCCATTGCTCCAAAGCTTACTGTACACGCCCTGCCCATTGCCTTTTCCTTTAGAAAGCAGCACCGTAAAGGCCGGAAGGTTTTTATTCTCGCTCCCGAGCCCATAGCTCACCCAGGAGCCCATACTGGGACGGTTGCCTTGCTGGGCGCCGGTTTGGAAGAAAGTAAGCGCAGGATCGTGATTAATGGCATCTGTGTTCATCGAGCGGATAATGCAGATATCATCCGCTATTTTACCGATGTGCGGAAACAGATCGCTTATCCACGCGCGCGATTCCCCGTATTGCTTAAAATCGTAAAAAGAGCCCACTAAGGGAAAAGATGCCTGCTTGGCGGTCATCCCCGTCAGGATCTGGTTACCACGCACCGACGGTGGCAGCTCCTGCCCCATCATTTCCCGAAGCTTGGGTTTGTAATCGAAGGATTCCAGCTGCGATGGCGCGCCATCCTGGAACAGGTAGATCACCCTTTTGGCCTTTGGCGCAAAGTTGGGGATACCGGCAATAAAATCAGCCTCGGCCTCCTCACCCTTCCCGCTAAACAGATCGGGTATCAGCAGCGAACCCAGGGCCGCGCTGCCAATTCCCAAGCTCAGCCTCGACAGGAACCTGCGCCGGTTGATATTGAGCCTGCTTTCTAAAAAGTCTTTTTCCATATCAGGTTTTTGTTATCGCCTCTTCTAAATTATACATCGCGTCAACCACTTTCATCATCGCCGCCAGCTTTACTTTATCGGCATTGGCGGGCACAGGGTACTCGCCTACTTTCAGTAGTTTATCGGCATCCGCCTTTGTCATGCTTTTTAGTTCCTCATTATAGTATGCCGTTAAAATTGCCAGTTCTTTTTCCTGCGGATGCCTGCACATAACAAGGCGGAATGCCTTGATGATCTTATCCTTCGATTGACTGTTATCATGCAATAATTTGGCTGCCAGCACCCTTGCACTTTCCAGCACGGTTGGGTCGTTCAGCATTACCAGCGCCTGCAGCGGTGTATTGGTGCGCAGGCGTTTCACCTCACATTGGTCGCGGTTACTGGCATCGAAAATTGCCAATGATGCCGGCGGTACGGTGCGTTTAATAAGTGTGTACATACCGCGGCGGTAAAGATCGGGCCCGTGTACCTGCTTGTAGGTAGCCAGTTGCCCCCTGCCCGATGTGGCGTTTTCCCAAAGGCCGGGCGGTTGATAAGGGTTTACGCTGGGCCCGCCAATCTTACGGTTCAACAGGCCGCTGCTGGCCAAAACCAGGTCGCGCACAAACTCTGCCGGTAAGCGGTTACGCGGGCCGCGGGCAAATAAAATGTTATCAGGGTCGTTTTTCAGTTTTTCCGGACTAACCACCGCCGACTGCCGGTACGTAGCCGACATCACCACCTGTTTTACCAGCCTTTTCATATCCCAGCCGTGATCCCTAAAATCAACCGAAAGCCAATCCAACAGTTCGGGGTGCGAAGGCAGATCGCCCTGCATCCCAAAATCGCCGGAGCTTTTGACGATGCCCTTGCCAAAAAACTCCTGCCAAACCTGGTTTACAAAAACCCTTGCTGTAAGCGGATTATTTTTATTGAAGAGCCACTCTGATAAGCCCAGCCTGTTCTTTGGATAGTTCCCGGTAAACGGCAGGATGGATTTTGGCGTACCCGCGGTAACTTCATCGCCATGGGTATCGTAATTGCCGCGTTTTAAAATGTAGGTTGGACGTACTTTATCGCTATCGGCCATAATGGATACAATGAGCTTATCGGTATCCTGCTTGTTGATAAATTTCAACACCTTTTTTATATCATCGTTACTGATCTGCATCATCGGGCGCTTGGCGTAAGTTTCTGCACCGCCAACGGTAGATTGCAGCCCCACTTCTTTCACGCTGTTGAAAAAAGCAAAAACCGCGTAGTATTCTTTTTGCGAGAAGGGGTCGTACTTATGGTCGTGGCAGTGGGCGCACTCCAGGGTTACGCCAAGCATGGCCTTGCCAAAGGTATTGGTACGGTCGGTAACGTAGCTTACGCGGTATTCTTCATCTATCACGCCGCCTTCTTCGGTAATTTTATGGTTGCGGTTAAAGGCGGTAGCCAGTATCTGCTCTTTGGTGGCGTTGGGGAGCTGATCGCCGGCAAGCTGCCAGGTAATAAATTTATCGTAGGGCAGGTTCTCGTTAAAGGCGTGGATCACCCAATCGCGCCAGGGCCACTGGCTGCGATAATTATCATCCTGGTAACCATGCGAATCGGCATAGCGCGAAACATCCAGCCAGTGCAAGGCCATTTTTTCGCCATACTGCGGGGCGGCCATTAATTGGTCTACCACCTTTTGATAGGCGTCGGGGCTTCTATCGGCGAGGAAGCTGTCCATCATTTTTAATGATGGCGGTAACCCTGTCAAATCAAGCGACACCCTTTTCAGCAGGCGTTCCTTATCCGCTTCGGCATTCGGCTCAAAACCTTTTTGCTCCATCTTTTGCAGCACAAAGTTGTCTATCGGGTTTTTCACCCAGTCGGTATTTTTAACCTGCGGAACAGGGTGAGCGCGCGGCGCTACAAAGGCCCAGTGCTTTTCGTACCTGGCACCTTGCTTTATCCATTTCTTCACCAGGTCCACCTCAAAGGGACTAAGCTTTTTTAGGTTTGATGAAGCGGGCGGCATTTGCTCCGCCGTGTCTTTTGTAGAGATGCGGCGGTAAACCTCCGAAAGCGAAGGATCGCCGGGGACAAGCGCATGTGCTTCGGGGTTATCTTTTAAAGCGCTGTAGGCGATCTCGGGGAGATCCAGCCGCAGGTCGGCTTCGCGATGCCCGGCATCGGGGCCATGGCATTTAAAACACTTATCAGAAAGTATAGGGCGGATATTAAAGTTGTAGCTTACCGTATCGGGCACCCGTTCCTCATCCATTTGCTGCCCTGCAGAGTTGCAGGCATGCAGGCAATATAAAATGCAACCGGCTATCAAAAGCCATACGAGATGCAACTTCCGGAACATGGGCTAAAAATTTGGTTTACGATCAGTGCTTTTTCAAATGTAACTAAACCAAAACATTTTTCACCTCAAAAAATCAACCATAAAACAATGTAATTAAAGTTTTACTTTGAATTGGTGAGTAGAGAGGAAATCTCTCGTATTCGAAACCTTTACGTTCTTATCGCTCGCGTATTTTACTCACCCTCCCCACAGCTGTGGGGACTATCGCTTGTCGACTACCCCAAGCGAGGAGGCTTACAGTTTCGGGGTGAAGCAGACGCGTAGCGTCGACCGATTTTATAGCAACGGATTTCAATCCGTTGTTGCAAAATAGCACCAGCCTAAAGAACCGTCGGTTCGGCCAATATAAATCGCAAATATGGGTCGTACCTACGGCACTCATTAAAACCCTGGGGCATCGGCGGGTTAAAACCCGCCGCTACAATATTAGTCGAGCCGATGGCTCTTTAAAAATTCAAAGTATTAAGTTGGCAGCTATGCCTCTCCCAAAGGAGTCCTTGGACGATGGGGAACAGATTAAATTTGTTGAACACCTATGGTTAATCAACCGCCACGTAAACCTTCGATTGGATGTCCTCAAAACCTTTGCCGGCCACATCGTAAACATCAAAATCGGCGGTGTAGATACGGCCTTCTGCGGTGGCCCAAATGTGCTGCCAGGTAGCGGCAATATTTGCCGGGAATTTCCCCTCCGGCGTGTAAACGTTGTACGTGCTTGCCGGGATGGCTTTGCCGGTAAAACCCTCGGGCAGGTATTCGATGGAACTTACTTTACAACCCAGGATGGCGGTGTAATAATCGGTATGGTCGGATTCGTAATCGGTGTACACGCAATAGAGTTCGTTGCCTTCTTTATCATCCAGTTTATCGGCTAATTTTTCCTGGGTGAAACGTTGCCAAAGGCTACCGATATCTTTATCAGCACGGCCATCCTGGTTGATGGTACGCACGGAGATGCCCGCCACAAAAAACATGGGTAATTCTACTGTTTTAATGTTCATTTTGCTGTATTACTAATTGTTATATTTATTTATAATTATACTAATTAACAGATTATTATATAAACCATATCAATAATTTGTTTAAATACTTATCGGGAGGAGGGCGGTTTCTTTGCTGTGGCCTAAGTGTCGGTATTACTATTTATTATACCGAATCATAAACAACTAATAAACAGCTTTTTATGAGAAATACTTAAAACACACTATCTATTTATTTTAGAAACAAGTTTACGCTCGGTTTTTGTCCACTTTGGCTGCGGAAATACCATCACCCCCTGGTGATCGACGGGTATTTCACCTTGCTTAAACGCCCTTCGGCAAGCTATCTTTCGTGTAAAATATCCCATGCCGGCAAGGCATTTTCCTCCTGTAGCCAGTGCGCGTAGGCTGCCTCGTCGCACCAGATTGGGAGGTTACGCATTGCTTTTTTATGCGCCCCGCTGATCTAAAACCTTCATTGCGGCGTCAGATTCCCACACGGTGACTGTCCAAAAGGTGAGGTTTTTGTCTACCAGTTCCTTTCCGCCTACAAAGCCTCCGATGGTTTTTATCAACCTTACCGAGCCTTCATTGGCCAATAAAAAGGAAGGTAAAAACCGATAGCTCCTCACCCTTAAACGCGTTACCGATACAAAATACATATCTTAAATATAGCTTGTATTTGGGCTAAAAACATGGGGTGAAAAATATTATTTAAAGCCTCGCCCCTACCCTTCTGTTAAGGGTTGCTTCTCTTCCAGCATCTTTTTCAAGCCACCAAATATCGCCTGCCAGCTCCCTTCGGAATGCGCTTTGGCCGCTTCGTCTTTAATGTTTTCCTGGTTTATTACGAGGGTTGTTGCGCCATCTTTTTCATCCAACTGGTAGCTCACATACTGGTAGTTTTCGGGCTTATCTTCGGTGCCGCCCATGCTGCTCCAGTAGCTATATTTCACGTATTCGCCGGGTGTAATTTCCAGTATCGTGCCTTTGTCCTGGTATGCTTTACCCTCCCAATCGCCACTCCAAACAATGGGGCTGCCCTCCATCCAGGCCGATTCCTGGTTGGTACCGAAGAAGTATTGCTTTACCATTTCAGGGTCGGTTAGTCCGTTCCACACTTCAGCTTTCGATGCATTGAACGTTATTTCGGTTGTTAATTTTACGTTTCCCATGGTTTATAATTTAATGGTTGGTGTCAATTTTCCTTTTATCATCGCCGATCTGATCAGCTCAAAATCCTGCCCTCCTATCCCGAAGAAGCCGAATCTAAACTTAAATCCCCAGGCTTTTTTGTTTTCTATAAAGTCCAAATCGTTTATCAGCGGGGCTATTGGTGTTTCTTCCGCCTGGTAAAACTCTACATTGCGGCGGTAAGGCGTAAAGTCTTCGGTCATTTTATGTTGATAGATGTTACCATCACAAACCCTGCCAATTGCAGTAAAAGCCTGCAAAGGCTCCTTGCCGCCATAGCTTACCCTGGGCGAATAGAATACAACCCAGTCACCTTCTTCCAGCCGTTTAAGCGGGCCTTCTTTGCCATGGTTGGCCTGCATAAAACCACCCGCAACACCGCGCGCCAGATGATCTTTTGATACAACGGTTATCCAGTATCGGGGCTCGGCTTTCATTTTACTAACAAGATTGATGACGTTTCGTTTGGAACGGATGGCAAAGAAAGCGGTGGGTAGTGACAACAGTATGTCAGCAGGAGGAAACGTCGTGCTGAATTTATTTCAGCATCCCACATGCAAGGTTGCTGTGGTGCATATCGGCAATATAGGGTGGCTACCTGTCGCGTGGGGTCCCGAAACAAGTTCGGGATGACGGGTTTGAATTTTTTGTACTCAATTCCTCTCCGCAATAACGCTCGCTATGGCCTTTATCCTGTCCCTTACAAAAGCCGGGCTAACGATCTCGGCACGGTCGCCGTACATCATAAACCAGCGCACAAAGCCTTCTACCGAGATGGTTAAGAAAGTCATCTCCACCTGCTCCGGCAGCTGCACTTCTGATACAAAACCGTTGTAATATTTCTGATCGGTTATATATCGCACTATCTCGTTATCTACCCGCATCACAATGGTTTCCAGCTTATGGTCAAATGCCATTTGGGCGATGTAGGCCTTAAGCGTAGGGTGCTTGCCATCAAAGGTATGTTCGGTTTCGGTAAGCGATCGGATGCGGTCGGTACGGAAGTCGCGATAATCTTTACGCATCCGGCAGTAGGCTATCATATGCCAGTAACTATCCAGGTAAAAGATCCCTACCGGCTCTATATCGCGGTTGGTTTTTACCTGGGTGTAACCGGCCATATAATCTATACAAAGCACCTTTTTATTGGCTATGCCATTAAGGATGGGCTGTAGGTGGTCGTTATTATCTATCCGGCGCTGGGTTTGGCTTTTTAGCACCGCTATGCTATTATCCATGCTTTCCAGCAGGTCTTTCTCAGCTGTTTTGAGAATGGCGCGAACCTTATACATGGCCGATTTATGTTGCGCGGCGGTGGAGGCATCTGTCATTTTCTCCACAAACTTTTCGGCTGTTAAAAACGCAGTAGCCTCCTCGCGGGTAAACATAATCGGCGGCAGACGGTAACCTTCCACCAATGAGTAACCCACCCCTGCCTCGCCGATAATGGGGATGCCCGCTTCCTCCAGCGAACGCACATCGCGGTAGACGGTGCGCAGGCTGATACCGAACCTATCGGCAATGTCGCTGGCTTTTACTACCCTGCGCGATTGCAATTGAATGAGGATGGCGGAGATGCGGTCGATGCGGTTCATACCTCAAAATAAACGAAATTAAACTAATTTAGCCCAAAACCAGTTTAATAATTATGAGCGACCAAACCAACGATAAGATCATCACCCTCGACAGCTATTACGACCCCATGCTGGCCCACATCATCCGCACCCGGCTGGAAGATGCCGGTATAGATTGCTTTATTGCTGATGAGAACACCATCGGTGCCCAGCCCTTTTATAACCAGGCCATAGGTGGCATCAAAATAAAGATCTTCGAACGCGATTTGGAGCGCTGCCGGGAGATACTGGCGGAGGATAATGAATTGGAAGAATAAAGTCCAAAAGATGGGAAGTCGGAAAGTCCGAAAGACGGAAAGAGTTAAATGAAGCTATTTCATTCACCAAAACAATCCGCTCCACTTTTCGGACTTTCGGACTTACTGACTTTCCGACTCACCCAAGGGTACATCAGCGGGACATATGTATCAAACCCGATACAAAAGCAAGTATTTATACCTGATTATTTTATATTAGCCACATGTTTAATCGCCGTAAATTCATTAAAGTAACCGCTGCGAGCGCTTCGTTAGCAGCTATCTCCAAATACAGCCTGGCAACACCTGCGGGCAATAACACAAGTACTGCTGCTGCACGCACGCTGCCTATCGTAATTTCTACCTGGGATTTTGGCATCGCCGCCAATAAAGAAGCATGGAAAACCCTTGCCGCTGGCGGACGTGCTTTAGACGCGGTAGAAGCAGGTGTAAAAATACCCGAGGCCGATATGAAAAACCATACCGTGGGCCGTGCCGGCTACCCCGATCGTGATGGGCATGTTACCCTTGATGCCTGCATTATGGATGAGTTTGGCAATTGCGGCGCGGTAGCGGCCATGGAAGATATTGCCCACCCTATTGCGGTAGCGCGTTTGGTGATGGAAAAAACCCCTCACGTAATGCTGGTTGGCGATGGTGCGAGCCAGTTTGCCGTAGAGCAGGGTATTAAACGCGAAAAGCTGCTTACACCCGAATCTGAAAAAGAGTGGAAGAAGTGGCTGGTAAAGGCCGAGTATTCCCCGAAAATAAATATAGAGAATGCCCAGCACCGCCCCGGCGGCCCATACAACCACGATACCATTGGTATGCTGGCCATTGATGCCAAAGGCAATATCAGCGGCGCCTGTACCACCAGTGGCATGGCCTTTAAACTGCATGGCCGCGTTGGCGACAGCCCTATTATTGGCGCGGGCTTGTTTGTAGATAACGAGGTTGGCGGCGCTACGTCTACCGGTGTTGGCGAAGAAGTGATCCGTAACGTGGGCAGCTTTTTGGTGGTAGAACTGATGCGCCAGGGCCTCTCGCCCGAGGATGCTTGTAAGGAAGCGGTTCACCGTATCATCAAAAAGAAACCGGAGACTGCTAAAAAGATCCAGGTTGGCTTTTTGGCCATCAACAAAAAAGGCGAGTACGGCGCTTACGCCATACAGGAAGGTTTCTCCTTCGCGGTATGCGATTCGGCTAAACAAGACCTGTTAATACCGGGTAAAAGCTTTTATAAAGACGAGAAGAAATAGATTGGTTCATGGATCATAGTTGATGGTTCATAGCCGAAGTTTTACCTTTGCTTTGCTACCATGAACTATGAACAATTATCTATGAACCTCCCCATCAACCATCAATTATGAACGTCCACTTAGAAGTTTGCTCCAATTCGGTTACATCTGCGGTAGCTGCTCAGGAAGGCGGAGCCATTAGGGTTGAACTTTGCGAGAACCTTGCCGAAGGCGGTACCACCCCATCCTATGGGCAATTGCTGATGGCCCGGAAACTTTTACACATTAAACTTTTTGTACTGATACGCCCGCGCAGTGGTGATTTCCTGTATTCGGACCTGGAGTACGAGGTGATAAAAGCGGACGTACGCAACTGTATCGAAGCCGGTGCAGACGGCATTGTGATAGGCATCCTGAATGCCGATGGCACCATAGATAAAACCCGCTGCCTGGAACTGGTACGCATGGCCAAACAATACGGCCTGGGTGTAACCTTTCATCGTGCATTTGATATGTGCGCAGACCTTTACCAATCCCTCGAAGACATCATTGAAATGGGCTGCGACCGCATCCTTACCTCAGGTGGCAAAAGTACGGCTATGGAGGGTGCCAGTATGCTCAACCACCTGGTAGAAAAAGCGGCAGGCCGCATAATCATTATGGCCGGCAGCGGCATTAACCCAAATAACGTTGCCGACCTGGTACATTTCACCAACGTTACCGAAGTACACAGCTCGGCCCGCATCAGCGTCCCCGGTAAAATGGAATATCAAAACGACCATATCTTGCTGAGCAACGGCCTTAAAGACGAGTATGGCATTGATGTTACCGGCGTGGAAGTAGTGAAAGCTATTATTGCGGCCGCTAACCGTTAATTGCAGCCGGGTTAGTTCATACATCTAACAAGTTAAATATGCCTAAACGGATAAAAAAAGCCATTGTATGTGCTGCGGTAGCATTCACATTTTCCTTAATCACCGTTCAGCAATGCGATGCTCAATCCAAATTCGAATCGCTCAGCTTTCAATTAGACAGCGTTGTAAAGAAGAACAACATTCCGGGGCTGGCGGTTGTATTGGTAAATCAAAAACAGGTTGTTTATAAAGGAGCATGGGGTTATGCTGATATGGAAGCGAAACAATCTTACAGCGAAAACAGTATTCAAAATATCGGATCGGTAAGTAAGAGTTTTATTGCCGTGGCTATAATGAAGGCGGTAGAACTAAAGTATTTCACACTGGATACCGACATTAATGACCTGCTGCCTTTTAAGGTATCGAACCCAAACCATGTCGCCGAGAAAATAACCGTGAGGCAATTAGCCACGCATACTTCTGGAATTTTAGATAATCCTGCCATCTACCCTGCTTCGTACCGGTTTGGAGCCGATACGGTTAATACCGACCCGCAGGTTTTGCAGGCACTAAAGTCGCTGGGATATAACTCTACGGTAAAAGATTCATCGATGAGCACCTTCTTTTACAATTACCTGTGCGATAAAGGCAAATATTACGGCAAGCAAAACTTCGACTTGGATGGTGCAGGCAGCAACTATAATTACAGTAATATCGGCTCTGCGCTGGCGGCTTACCTTATCGAGATCAAATCAGGATTGAGTTATGCTGCGTTTGCCAACAAATATATCCTCCATCCGCTAAAAATGAACAGTTCGGGCTGGTACCTGGCAGCTATCGATAAAAAACAACACGCAAAACTCTATTATAGTGGATTGAGCGTGCCGTTATACTCGCTGCTCACTTACCCGGATGGTGGCTTAAGAACTTCAGCAGACGATTTGAGCAAATACCTGATGGCGGTGATGAAGGGCTACGATGGCAAATCGAAACTGGTAAATCCGTTGCTGTTTAAAAAGATCTTCATACCTCAGTTTGACAAAGCCCACGCGCCGGGTAAGATAAATATGGCCACACGTAACAAAGGGCTTTTCTGGAACCTGTTTAGCGATGGCACAATCGGTATAGATGGCGACGATCCGGGTATCAGCACCTATGTGTTCTTTAACCCGGCCACGGGCCTGGGCGGTCTGTTTATGTGCAATACTTTTTTGCCGGATAAGCAGCCTATTATTCAGTTGTTGACTAAAGCGGTAGCTGACATTAAGTAAGGATTATCGCTACTGCAAGTTTTCAACCCGTGGCTTGTTCAGAGCCTAACATAAAATACATTGCTACTAAATAAGTATTTTAGCATCACCATGACGCCCGTTAAAAACTTTGCCTACAGTACGCTCTCCGTTTATCCTACTTTTTGTTTTTCTCTCTTTGGTTTTTACCTGTATTTCACCGCGAATCATGAAAACGGCACCTGGGATTTTAGCTTTATAAGCGTAATAGCGGGATTGATAGGAATTACTTTATTTGGCCGTTTTGTCTTGCGGGTTTTTATTCCGACTATAAAGGGCAAAAGCGCGTTAACCCTCGACGAAGAAAAACTTTACTATCGGGTAGGTAATAAAACGGTTTATTGGCAAGATGTGGCATTTATAGCCAGGCGACCTACATTTAGCAATAGGGGAACTTATATTGCTTTTGAATTAATGGACACAACCAAAGAAATACATTTAACCTTGATTTTTTTAAATACAGACGATGATCAAGCGTATGATGCGATACAAAAATATTTTGCGGCATCTTTAATTGCAGATGGACAACTGGGCTATACCGCAAATAACGATGAAGTTTAAGCAGAAGATTTTCAAATCACTCATTCGCTAATTCAATCCCTAAAATATACTCACCGGCAACACCAACTCTATCCTGTTCTTGCCATTTCCGCCAAACAGGTCATCATCCAAGAGGTAACTGTAACGGATGCCGAATGATACCGAACCCTGGTTAAACAGTTTCCCATCAAAAAACAGGGCCGCACCGGCCGAACGGAAATCAGCCTTAAAAGGCTTGCCGTTCAGCAGAAAACTGCTGTCGGTGGCGTGGGTATGGTCGTAAAACAGGTAGCCGCGTACGCGTAGCAAGTAAGCCAGGTTGGCAAAGCCAGCGTCCGGGTAGGCTATCGGGAAGTGATAGCTTGCACCAAACTTTTGCATTTTATCCAAACTCTCGGCGGTGTAACCCTTGGAGAAGGGAAAATCATTAGAAAAACCAATACTGTTATTTGCCCCCTTTTGCTGGTAAGCGCCACTAATAACCAGGCTATGCGTTACGCCTAATCCCGGGAAATAAAAAGAACCCGTACCCAAAAACTGGGTGGCGCTCAGCCCCGCTATGGCCGTTTTATAATTAAGGCTGATGCTTTGTGCCAGGCGCGGGTTTATTTGTTGCTTGGCCTGCTGGATCTCGTTACTAAAGCTGATGTAATTGTTCAGATAGGTATAATGCCCATCGGCAAACTGGCTGCGGAACGCTTCCTGAAAACGGCGCTGGCTGTAATACACATCGCTGCCGGCGCTTAAAAAGGTAGACGTTTTACCTCCGGTAAAATTCAGCGGCACCTCCAAACCGGCGTGCAGGTCGGTCTCGTTAAAGTAAACGCTGTTTCCTTTCGAAAATCCCTTGCGGTCGAAAGTATAGTTAGCACCTGCCGAAATATATGGGAACAGCGCGCCATAAATAGCTGTATAGCCAATGCGCTTGTAACCCTCATCGCGGTTGTAATTAAAGGACAGGCGCGACTGGAAGGTGTTCAGCACGTTCTCACCGGCCAGCTCCAGCGAATAGTTGGGGTCGTTTAGATTAGGGAAAATACTGTGGAAATTGAACAGCCCGTGCGCTTTACTGTACTTGGTGATGGGAAGTGGCGTGTTGGGGATAGATGATAAAAGGTTGGCGGCGGTGTCTTGTTCTAATTTACTGATACCAAGATCGGATAAGGGTTCTGCTTCTCTTAACGGAGTTTCATTGAGGTCATTTTCCGACCAAGTACCCTCCAAAATATTATAACCATAAGGCGTAAGGCCGACCCACGCCACTTTAGAATCGGTCACAGCAGGTTGGTATGAGCCAATCACCGCGCTCATATTTTCTTCACTTGTATCCTTCAAAAACACCTTCCCAGTTTTTAGCGAAAGCACAAATAGCTTATCATATGCCCCTGTGGTTTTACTGAACATAATTCTGCCCTTACCTACCGCAATAAATCCAATCGGCTCAAAACTAAACGGTGTAAAATATTTGACGGTCCCGGTTTTGATGTCAATCGATGCCAGGGCCATCTGTCCTTTTCCATTTCTTACTGCCGAAACTATTTTATCGTCTTCAAAAAATTTGGGATAAGTGTAAAACAAGTTATCGGGATTAGGAACCGTGGTAAGCGATTTACCATTTAGGGCATCTATTAAATGCAAGGCGCTTTTGCCCGATGCCTCTACATCAACCGCCACTATCGTTTTGCCATTATGGCTAAAGGCCGGGGAAAAATATTTGGTTTTGCGGGTAATACGGCGCTCCTTGCCGGTATTGATATCCAGCACCACCAGCTCATTATAATTACGGTATCCCCAGCGCAGATCCGGCCGGTAGGCGGCGTAAACCACCTTACCATCGTGATAGGTAAAATAGTTGTCGGTATTAATATCCTGCACGGCAATAGCCCGTTCTTTGCCCTTGCTTCTCAGCACAAATTCGGGAATGTGATTATAAGTTGTCCTTAAATAAATTAGCGTACTATCGTTGATATAATTGGGGTATTCTTCGTGGGCAACAAAATGCCGGCGCGGGTTATCATCTATAATTTGGTCGTTCCCAAATTGCTTTTTGAAATACTTAAATGCTGCCCCTCTGAATGCTTTATATTTTTGTCCCGAATGCTTTTTAATGGCGTTTTGAAAAGGATAAACACCTGTATTGTAAGCTGCCGCATCGTGCGTAACCTTTCCCCAAAAATCGTTACCGAATTTCTCGCGCCCGTAAGCCACCATCATATAGCCAAGCGGGTAATGATCCGGGATGTAATCTACATACGAGCCGTTGCGCAGTTTCATCCAGCTATAGTCCTTCCCGGCTGCCCAGAGCGCGCGGAAACCGTTGTAAAAATACGGCAGCCTGCCCCTGCCCTGTTGGCTTACCAGGGTTTCGTTGTAAACGGCATCGCCTTCGAAGAACCAGTTGGGAATGGACAGGTCGTTCCCCAAAGCCTGCCCGCCTTCGCCAAATACCACGCGCAGTGCGTGCGACAGCCCCACGTTAAAATTATTGTATTGCTGCACGTGCCTGAATTCGTGGATGGCCAGTTGCCCCGGCCAGTAAAGGCTACCTATCTCGAAACTATTTTGCGATGGTGTTAAATAAAATTCGCTGCGAAAAGGTGCCAAACCCACATAAGCGTTTGATATGGTTGTTTGGTTTTGCAGTACAATGCTTACCTGTTTCTGCTTAAAACCAATGCTGCGTTTTATTTGCGGGTTGATGTATTGGATAATATTGGCCACCCGCATAGCAGCCGAATCCATCCCCTCGGGGAAGATCACTTTGGTTGCCGGGGTATTCACCTGTTTCCATTTTATAGACGGCGGGTTACCGCCGAATTGCTGGGCATTGGCAACAGCGGTGGTGAAAAGCAGCAGGAACAGGGTTTGGCAGAAGCGGTTTATCATTAGGGTGAAAGTAGGAAAAATTGTGTGATGGTGCTGTCTGAACTCGAATTTATTGGAATTGCCTCCTTAGCCTCACCTAAATCCTCTCCAAAGGAGAGGACTTAAGAACCCTTTCCTTTGGAGAGGGCAGGGTGAGGCTACGACGATTGGAGCAAGACAATAGCACTAAATCCGAAATCCAAATGACATTTCCTCCCTCAAAACTAAGTACATTTGCCTTTTGTTATTGATACATCATGGCTAAAGTTTCTATTAACCTGGCAACGGGCTCTATCCAGAAAGAAGATATTATTGTAGGGATCGACCTTGGCACCACCAATTCGCTGGTGGCCTTTATTGACCCTGATAAAAACCCTAAAGTAATAAACGATACCGGCAAGGGTGTTTTGGTGCCGTCTATCGTGCATTTTGGCGCTACAGGCGATATCAAAGTAGGTAACGAAGCCAAAGAGTTTTTAATAACCGATCCGCAGAACACCGTATTTTCGGTAAAGCGCCTTTTGGGCCGCTCTTATGCCGATGTAAAGAATTACCAAAACTTCTTCTCCTACAAGATCATAGATGATGATACCGAAAGCCTTGTAAAAATAAAGGTAGGCGATAAATTCTACACCCCTATCGAACTATCCGGGCTGATCCTGAAAGAACTAAAAGAACGAGCCGAACACGCCCTGAAAACTCCGGTGAACCGTGCAGTGATCACCGTACCTGCTTATTTTAACGATTCGCAGCGCCAGGCCACACGCGATGCCGGTAAGCTGGCCGGGCTTGATGTTTTACGTATTGTGAACGAGCCAACGGCTGCAAGTTTAGCCTATGGTATTGGCCTGAACCCCGAAGAAACCAAAACCGTAGCGGTATACGACCTGGGCGGTGGTACCTTTGATGTATCGATACTGCAGATCCAGAACGGCATCTTCGAAGTATTATCTACCAATGGCGATACCTTTTTGGGCGGTGATGATTTCGACCGCGCCATTGCCGATTACTGGATTGAAAAGAACAACATCGATAAAACTGAACTTGCCGAAAACCGTGAGCTTACACAGCAGCTGCGTTTAAAAGCCGAAGAAGCCAAAAAAGCATTTGCGCATCAAAGCCTGTTTAACGAAAAAATTGGCGAGATATGGTGCACTATCGACCGTAACACCTTTGAGGAACTGATATTAACCAAAGTGCAGCAAACCATCATCGCCTGCCAAAACGCGCTGAAGGATGCTAAGCTTACTATTACGGATATTGATGAAGTAATTATGGTGGGTGGCAGTACCCGCACGGCATTGGTAAAGAAAATGGTGGCGGAGTTTTTCGGTCGTCCGGTGCATGATGATGTAAACCCGGATGAAGTAGTTGCCCTTGGCGCTGCCATACAAGCCGATGTACTGGCCGGTAACCGCAGCGATATTTTACTGCTGGATGTTACGCCGCTTTCCTTAGGCATAGAAACTATGGGCGGACTGATGGATACTATTATTCCCCGCAACAGTAAGATCCCAACCAAAGCAGGCAGGCAATACACCACCAGTAAAGATGGCCAGGTGAACATGAAAATTGCCGTTTACCAGGGCGAGCGCGACCTCATTAAAGAGAACCGTAAACTGTCCGAGTTTGAACTGAAAGGAATCCCCGCTATGCCGGCAGGTTTTCCTAAGGTGGATATCAACTTTATATTGAATGCTGATGGCATCTTAAAGATCCAGGCGATTGAGCTCCGCAGCGGCGTAAAACAGGAAGTGGAAGTAAAACCCGCTTACGGCATTAACGACGAGTTAGTTGAAAAAATGCTGATGGACAGCATCACCAATGCTAAAGACGATGTTGCCGCCCGCATGCTGATAGAAGCCAAAACGGAAGGTGAGCAGATAGTGTACACTGTAGAAAACTTCGTAAAAAAACATGGCGCACACCTAAGCGCCGAAGAAACCAACAACACACAAGATTATGTAGCTGCCCTTAAAACTGCTTTGGAAGCCGGTGATAAAGACCTCATACACGCCAAAA
Organism: Mucilaginibacter pankratovii; assembly: GCF_014773265.1. Lineage (GTDB taxonomy): Bacteria > Bacteroidota > Bacteroidia > Sphingobacteriales > Sphingobacteriaceae > Mucilaginibacter > Mucilaginibacter pankratovii. The sequence continues at coordinate 188,846 of NZ_JACWMY010000013.1, forward strand.
TTGACGAGCTGAACGATTTTACCCGCCCCTTTGCCGAGCGCGTAATGGATGAGGCCATTGCCGTAGCCATGAAGGGGAAGAGTGTCTGAACCGGGATGAAGCAGATTTTCGCGATTTAGAGATTTGATTTGCAAGGTTAAAAAGCATGTCGGATATTTAAAACAAAATGCTCGCCGATACGTCATTGCGAGGTACGAAGCAATCTCCCGACATGCAGAGTAATTTGCAATTGGCTTGTCCTGTGTAAAGATTGCTTCGTACCTCGCAATGACGCTCTAATATAAAAGCACACCTTACAAACACGCACTTGAAAAACATCTTCCGCATTCTCCTCATTGCTTTCGTCGCATTCAATTTCACCGCATCCGCTCAAACAACTATTAAGGATACAACCTTAAAACCCACCCTCGATACCGCCAGATACGATTCGCTGATGAAACGGATGGCTAATGGCGATAAACGATGGCCGGTTAAAAACGCTCCTCTTCCGCTCCCGGGTGCTATATTGCCTTTTAAACGCATCGTGGCTTACTACGGTAATATGTATTCCAAAAATATGGGCGCATTGGGGCAGTACGAGCCCACCGAAATGCGCCGCCGGTTAATGGCCGAAGTTAAAGCTTGGGAAGCTGCCGATACCCTTACACCAGTCATTCCAGCCTTACATTATATATGTGTAACCGCCCAGGCGGATGCCGGTCGAAACGGCCTGCACAACTTGCGGATGCCCTTTAGCCAGATAGATAAGGCTATAGAAATGGCCAAACCGATCAACGCGCTGGTGTTTTTAGATATCCAGGTAGGCTTCAGCACCGTACAAACCGAGCTTCCCCTACTGGAAAAATACCTCAAAATGCCCAACGTCCATTTCGGTATCGACCCGGAATTTTCCATGAAGGAAGGCAGCGTACCCGGCAAACGCATCGGCACCTTTGATGCTGCGGATATTAATTTTGTGACTGATTACCTGAGCAAGCTCTGCACAAAATACAACCTGCCGCCAAAGGTGTTTGTGGTGCACCGCTTTACCAAACGCATGGTTACCAATTACCAGGATATCAAACTGCGTAACAACGTACAATTCGTAATGGATATGGATGGCTGGGGCGGCCCCGACCTGAAGAAGGGCACCTACAAATACTTCGTACAAGGCGAACCGGTACAGTTTACCGGTTTTAAATTATTCTATAAGAATGATATAAAGAATGCGCCAAACCGGATGCTTACACCCAAGGAAGTGTTGAGCTTGAAACCTGCGCCGCTTTATATACAATATCAGTAAAAATCGGGTCGAGAGGAGGCACCTACGGAGCCAACCTTCCGTTTTGCATTTTCTATAAACAGGGAGCTCCTACCGGAGCTTTTTTAACCGCTTGTTTTTGACTCCAGCGGAGTCGCCTCTTTATAGATGAGATACATAGAATAATTTGGCTCCGTAGGTGCCTCCTATCGCAACCAAAACCTACGATAACGTATCGCACGGTGGATTTACTATATTGCATGTAAATCATGTACACCCTACTCAAACAATTCCTTGCCAAAAACATGGCTGCCGATGAAGCGGTACTGGATGCCTTTTGCCAAAAATTCCGGCTGAAGAAAACCAAACGGAACGAGATCTTGCTTTCGGCAGGAGATGTGTGCCCCTATATCTATTTCGTCAACTCCGGTTGCTTGCGCATTTATATGATGGATGTAAACGGTAAAGAATCTACCCGCTTTTTGGTAACGGAGGGTAGGTTCGGTACGGCATTCCCAAGCTTTACTTTGCAGGAACCATCTCTGGCCTATATCCAAAGCATCGAACCTACCGAAGCGCTTTATATCAATTCCCACGACTTTAGGGAACTGCTGGATACTATCCCCGGCTGGGAACGGGTGTACCGCATTAATTTAGAGCGCGACTACATCGCATCCATCAAACGGATAGAGAGCCTCATTACCATGGATGCCACCCAGCGCTATAAACAGCTGATGGAAACTACCCCTACCCTTATCCAAAGGTTGCCCAATAAGATCATAGCCGACTATCTCGGCATCTCGCAGGAAACCCTCAGTCGCTTAAAATCGAAGAAGTAATTTATTGACATTTGTCAAATTTCAGCCCGGATCTTATCGCTTGCTTTGCTTTATGAAATTTAAACCGATGTTTAGGAGATTTATAACTATCATAGCCATAGCGCTGCCATTACTCGCAGACGCGCAAAACATAAAAATAGGCCAGCGTACCATTAAGTTTAACGATACCACACGGCAGCGCCCACTGGTTACCGAGATCTGGTATCCCACTGAAGACAATCGCGAGCCTTTTGTTATCCCGCATTATCCATTTGTGCATATCTCCACGGTTAGAGATGCTAAACTACCAGTTGGCAAGCATGCCCTCATCATGATCTCGCACGGTACAGGTGGTGGCCGTATTACTTTGGAATGGCTGGCCGATGCGCTGGTACAAAAAGGATTCATCGTGGCAGCGGTAGACCATTGGGGCAACACCTACGATAATAAGATAGCTATCAACTTTGTAACCCCATGGCAGCGCCCGCAGGATATCAGCTTTGTACTTACAGGTTTATTGAAGAATAAAGACTTCGGCCCGGTAATAGATGCTAACCGCATCGGCGCAGCGGGTTTCTCCATTGGCGGCTATACGGTAATTGCCCTGGCTGGCGGCAAATTGGATTTGAAAGCTTTGGACGCTTTCACCAAAACGCCCGAAGGTATTAAAGAGATCACCCTACCCGAGTTTCCCAACCTGGCCAGTCAAATAGATGATAAAGCGGTAGAGCTGTCATTTAAAAACAGTCCCGATTTAAAGGACAAGCGCATCAAAGCCTTCTTCGCGATGTGCCCGGCTGTTGGTCAAGGGTTTGTGAATAAGAAACAATTGGCAAGGGTGACCGCGCCCATGTATATCGTAGGCTCACAAAGCGACAGCATTGCCCCGGTAAAGACCAACGCCCTTATATTCCATAAGCTGATACCAAAAAGCAAACTGCTTATCATCCCCGGCAAAACGGGCCACTACGTTTTCCTAAACGAGGGCTCAGCAGAAATGAAACCAACCGGCGGTGTATATTTTAATGACGATGCAACTGTGAACCGAAAAGCTATTCACACGCAGGTTGGCGACCTGGCGACGAAATTTTTTAGCGGGGCGTTGAAATAAACAATTGCGATTTGTAAGAAAATTTATATTTTTAGTACAAATCTTAATCACAAATGCGGCGCCTTATACCTCTCCTTCTTCTTCCGATTGTTCTGTTATCTGCTAATAGTTTATCCGCCCAAAATATGGCCGGCGTTAATAGTATGCTTGCAAGGCAAAACATGCAGTTTCAAATGCAGATGCAAATGAACATGAATATGATGCGCGGTTTTTATAACGATTCGCGGGCTAATATTAAATATACCTTTAAAGTAACGCTGAAAGATAGCACCAGCCGGGAAGTAAAATCGATTATCTATCTGGATACGGTACTTCATAAAAATTACCTGGTATTCGAAAATAAGGACCTCCCCAAAAAAGATTCGCTGCGCAAACAAAAAATATATGCAGATCAAACGGCAAATATTTCGCGTAAAGGCTTCGGCGCATCTTATGAGCCTTATACCATGGTTGGTATAGCCAACGATAGTTGTTGGCTGTTTAGAGCAATAAAGGGTAACAGCATCAATGTTTACTCGTTTTTAAGTGAAAGTGAGGACGGCCTATTAGATGAGTCGACCCTGGCAGCTATTCAACAAAACAATGGCCCTATCGTAAAACTAAACGAAGAGAATCTGAAGGCTATGCTTGCCGATGACCCCGATGCCTTAAAGTACATCAAGGATAAAAAATACCTGAAAGCGATAAAAACTTATAACAAAAACTTTGCTAAGCTAAAAAAGGCACAACCGCCGGCAACGGCCAATTAGCAACTGCCTCAAACAGAAAAAGCCCCTAATGGGGCTTTTTCTGTTTACACTATTTTGTGTTACAAATTATCAATGATTTCCTGCTCTTTCAGGGCAGCAATATTGTTTTTATCGCTGTAGGTGTCTGTTTGTTTTGCAAAGTCTTCCAGGATAGATACTATCGTATCCAGGTTATCTGCTACACGCTGGTGCATATCGGGCAGGTCTTTTTCCAGGCGTTTATCGCCAAGCTCTATATTGTCTACTTCTATTTTGGCTAATTTTTGAATGATCGCGGTTTGGCTGTGTTTCAAGTCTTCCAACTCGTGAACTATCTTTTCCATCAATCCAAATTTCTTTAACTTATCCATGGTATTTGTTTTTTAGTATTTAGATAGTCAACATCAGAAACATAAAATTGTTTAACATTTGGAAGTTTGGTTTATAACTAATAACTTAGTTATATGAAATCAATGCTACCTGCCCTGTTTTTAACGTGCTTCTTTTTCAGTGTTTCGGCACAAACCAAAGTGGATGATGCCCTGCTTTTAGATTACTACCAAAGCCAGCGTTTTGCCGATGCTTCTAATTATTTAAAAACGGTGTATACCGAACCAGTTACCGATTTGAAGGCGCTTGCCCAATTGGCCTATACCAGCAATATGGCGGGCCGTCTGCCCGAAGCCGAAGGTTATTATCAGCGCATTTACGATATCGACTCCACACGCTCGGGCGTGCTGTTTAGCCTGGGGAGCATCAACCTGCGCCGGGGCAACTCTGCAAAGGCCGAAGTTTATTATAAAAGGATTGTCGCTAAGGATACTACCAACTTTATAGTATACAAGCAGCTGGCGCAGATCAGCCTGGATAAGGCCGATATCGGCTCGCAAATTGCCTACCTGCAAAGAGCAAACAAAATAAACCCGGCAGACGCGGATGTAGCATCCGACCTGGCTAACCGCTACATCGAGATCAAATTATTGCCGCAGGCCGAAAATGTTTTAGGCAAAGCCACCGCGGCCGACCCGGAAAACATTCTTTTGCTGGAAAGCCTGATGAAATTGAGCTACGCCCAAAAGAAATGGACCGAGACGGTAGATGCCTGCCTTAAGTTGCTGAAGAATGGCAATGAGTCGAGCATCATCCGCACCAAGCTGGGCGTATCGTACTATAACCTCAAAAACTATAACTGCGGTGCAGAAACCTTCGCGGATATCCCTGCCCTGGTGCAAAACGAATACACCTATTATTATGCGGCCATGTGCTACAAAGCGCTTAAAGACCATAAACGGGTCGTCGAATTCTTGGAGAAAGCCATTAAAGACGGCATCTCCACCAGCATAGCATCCTATTACGGGGAAATAGCCGATAGCAACGAAAAGCTGTCTAAATACAAAAAGGCCATACTGGCCTACCAAAAGGGCCTGCAGTTTGAAGAGAGCCCGATGATCTACTACTCGTTGGCCAGTTTGTATGAGGCTAATTTAAAGGACGATAAAACCGCAGCTAAGTATTACAAAAAGTACCTTGCCAGCAACCCACCGGCAACGGAGAAGAATTATATTGCTTACGCGAAGAGTAAGACCAGACACGATTAAGCGATTTTAGGATTGACACGATTTTTAACGTAGAGACGCAATACTTTGCGTCTCCCGCGTGCAAGTCCGGATTTGCATAATCGAGACGCAAAATATTGCGTCTCTACATCAGGACTCTTACCGCTGCATCAGCCTCGCCACATACTTCCCGATAATATCAAACTCCAAATTCACTATGCTGCCTTCGCGCACGTTGTGCAGGTTGGTGTGCTCGTAAGTATAAGGGATAATGGCAACCGAAAAATAATTGAGGCCGGAATTAACCACCGTGAGGCTGATACCATTCACACATATCGAACCTTTCTCCACAGTAACATTGCCGACGGTGGCATCATACTCGAAGGTATATTCCCAACTGCCATCCAGCTCGGTAAATTTGGTGCAGATGGCGGTTTGGTCAACATGGCCCTGCACAATGTGCCCATCCAACCGGGCGTTCATCTGCATGCAGCGCTCCAGGTTTACAGGTTCGCCAACTTTAAGATGGCCAAGACTGGTTTTGTTCAGCGTTTCTTCAATAGCGGTAACGGTATGCGTGGTATCGCTAAGCCCAACCACTGTAAGGCAAACGCCATTATGCGCTACCGACTGATCGATCTTCAGCTCGTTTGTAATGGCCGATTCTACGGTGATATGCAGGTTGCCCTGCTCCTTACGTAAGTTGGTTATCTTGCCTAAAGTTTCTATAATTCCTGTAAACATATGAGTAATGCAGATGCGCTTTGTTGTTTAACCGCAAAGCGCACAAAGATATTCACGGCACGGCACAAAGAAGATATCTGAATGTCAAATTTAGTTGTAACCCGCACCTTGTGGTTTACTTAAAACAACTCACCAGTTCCACCCGCTTATTCCGAAGATCTTTACCGCCTTCCATAACCGATTTTAGGTTAGCCAGGTAAAAGGTCCACCCTATCTGGCATTGCACCAGCAGGTTTTTCTCCGGGTCGCTTTCCTGCGGAATGCCTTCCTGCACCAGGTCGATGATGGTTAAACCGTTGCGGGTGCTAAAAGACACGCTAACCGTAGTGCCGCCGGTGAATGTGAATTTTATAAAGTCGAGGCCGTTGGCCTCCAGTACCTGCCCTTTTTCCACTACGGTATTATCATACCCGTGCCAATGCCATTCGTAAGTATCTTCCTTCAATATCTGCTCATCGCCATCGCGGTGGCGTTGAAGTATCGTGTAAAAATCCGCTTTTCGCAGAAACCACTTTTCCAGTCCGCCGGGTGTTGCCCAGGCAAGGTAAAGGCTGCGCATATCCACATTATAATCGCCGCAAAGCTTAAATTTTTTCCACCTGATGTCTTCCATAACCGGTTTAATTAGCAAGATAAAACTAATGATAATACTTTGTGTTTTATTATTTTGCCCTAAAATCGTTTACAGATGCCAAAACAAAGCGCCGGAATATTAGCCTACCGAAATATTGATAAACAGCTGCAGATATTCCTCGTTCACCCCGGCGGGCCGTTCTGGAAAAACAAGGACCTTGGCGCATGGAGCATACCCAAAGGTGAGTATGAAGAGGAGGAAGATGCGCTGGCTGCCGCCAAACGGGAATTTGAAGAAGAAACCGGGCAAAGCATTTCGGGCGATTTTATGCCCCTCACCCCAATCAAATACAAAAACGGCAAGGTGGTACAGGCCTGGGCGGTATTGGCCGAAATAGATCATACCAATATCAAAAGCAATTATTTTGAAATGGAGTGGCCGCCACGATCTGGCAAAAAGGCAAGCTTTGAAGAAGTGGACCGTGCCGACTGGTTTGACATAGCAACCGCCAAACAAAAAATGGTGCCGGCGCAGGTACCTCTGATAGAAGAATTGGCGGCAATGTTTTAGGGGCAAATACCTTTTGCAAATACCGCTTAAAATATTAGTTTTGATATGCCAAATACCATTACCCAAGTTTTCTAAAATGCCCATTACAACCACCGTTATTACAGGCGCCACATCCGGCATAGGAAAAGAAACCGCGCTCGCCCTCGCGAAAAAAGACCATGCGCTTTATTTACTGGTACGCGATATGGATAAAGGCGAAACGGTAAAGCAGGAACTGATAAGCGCATCAAAAAACAACAATATTTATACCGTATTCTGCGACCTATCGGATATGGAGAGCGTACATAACGCTGCCCAGGTACTTAAAACCAGCCTGTTTAGCATAAATGTACTCATCAATAACGCGGGCGGGGTTTTTAACCAGCACCAGCTTACCAAAGACGGCTTCGAAATGACCTTCGCTGTAAACCACCTGGGGCATTTTTTGCTAACCACTTTACTGCTTCCTCTGCTGGAGCGGGGGCAGGCCCGTGTAATTAACGTAAGCAGCAATGCGCACCGCTTCGGTAAGCCAATGTTTAAAGATCTGCAGTGGGAAAACACCATTTACTCGCCGCTTAAAGCCTATGGTGTGGCCAAACTTTTCAATATATATTTCACACGGTCGCTTGCGATAAAATACGGCCCGAAAGGGATTACTTCTTTTGCGCTGCACCCGGGTATAGTTAATACCAATTTTGGAGAAGGCCTTGGGGGCACAGGCAAAACCCTGTTATGGCTGGCCCGCCCCTTTATGATAACCCCCGAACAAGGTGCGCTAACCAGCATTTACCTGGCAACCGCCAGCCGTATAGATGCAAAAAGCGGTAAATACTTTAAAAACATGAAAGTTACCGCCCCATCGGCCAGGGCAATTGACGAGGTAGGGCGCAATAAATTATGGGATAAAAGCATGGAACTTATACAGCCATTTATTTAAAGGCCCGTTAAATAATGTTTAAACACATTTAAAATGACATTTCTGTAACATTTCTGTTTACATGCCAACATTTACTGTTCTTTTTGTTTAGATTAGTGCTATCAAACCAAGCCCCAACAAATGACAATTAACAAAAAACTATTTGCAACCGCGGCCTTGCTGTCAGTAGTAGCTTTTATGGCTATGTCGCCCGCGCCGAAACAGGAGGAAGAGCATAAATTCCAAAATCTTAAAGTATTACCTAAGAACATTACCGAAAAAAAATTACACGAGGTAATGGATGAGTGGAATGCCTCCTTAGGCGTGCGTTGCAATTTTTGCCATGTGCGTAACGAGGAAGCCAAAAAAATGGATTTCCCGAGTGATGATAAGCCCGAAAAGAATATGGCGCGCCATATGTATAAAATGATGAACGACATCAACAAAAAATATTTTGAGGCTAAAAAAGATAGTCTGGGTATGATGATGAAGACCGGCGTAAATTGCTATAGCTGCCACCGCGGTGTTTCGCACCCCGAAGTAGTTGCCCCGCCATCTCCGCAACGCCGTGGCCCGGGCGGCCCGCCTCCTGGTCCTGGTGGTCCTCCTCCGGGTGCTACGCCTCCTGCAGGCAGCCCGCCGCCACCACCCGCACCTCCTCAGAAATAAGACGATTTGGATAATGCAATGATAGAGCCGCCTTACCGGGCGGCTTTTTTAATGAACACGAATTTCACGAACGGATCGGATTTTTCACAGTTGTTTGTTTTAAAGGTGTTCAAGAGGGTTACACCGTTTCCCGGATTAAAAAGAGAACTCCATTATATTCGGCTTTGCAGAAATTCGCATTTAATTATTGAAATTAGTGTCATCCTCAATCAGCTATTATGAAAAGCATCAGTAAAACCAGTTCCCGCAGAAAATTCATCGCTCAAACGCTAACAACAGTTGGCGGCATCACCATTTTGGGTGCAGGTTCGGCGTTTACGCCGATCAAAAGCTCCCCCTTTAGCGGGCCGGGGGACTCGAGCTTTGCAGGCCTAACCGTTCAACAAATTATCGACCTGATTTTGAAAGAAGGCAAACTCACCCCTTTCGCAGGCACAGTTGATACTTTAAAAAGCGGCAGCGCCAATATTGTGGTTACCGGTATCGTTACCACCATGTTTGCTACTATTGCGGTGATAGAAGAAGCAGCAAGGCTGGGTGCAAATTTCATCATCGCACACGAGCCTACCTTTTATAACCATACCGATAACCCGGATTGGGTGAAGGATAACCATATTGTAAAACAGAAGCAAGCCCTGCTGGCAAAATACAATATCACCGTTTGGCGCTTTCACGATTATATCCACTCCATAAAACCCGACCTGGTAGCTTACGGCACCGCCAAAAAGTTGGGCTGGCTGCAATACTTTAAAACAGGCAGGTACGATGTTACCGTGCCGCCAATGAGTTTGCAGGCTTTAATAACGCATTTAAAAAAATCCTTGGGCATTACACATGTGCGTGTAATTGGCGATCTTAATCAACAGGTATCGCATATTGGCCTTTTACCGGGCGCACCAGGCGGCCAAAGGCAGGTAACTTTTGCCGAAACTGAAAAACCGGATGTAATTGTAGCCGGCGAACTACAGGAATGGGAAACCGCCGAGTACATGCGCGACCAAAAGTTACTTGGCGGTAAAATGGCACTGGTTCTCATCGGCCATAATTTTAGCGAAGACCCGGGTATGTGGTACCTGGTAGAATGGCTGCAGCCCAAACTGCCTGGCATGAAGATAACGCATGTAGCATCGGGCGAGGCTTTTGAGTGGATGTGATATGAATAGATCTAACAAGTTAATCGTAAAGCTTTCCATAATAGCAGGTTTAATAATTGCTGCTGCTTTAATTTATTTTTCTCGCAGAGAATATCAAACTATTCTTTCATACCAATTTAATGGCGTCGTTGATAGTGTATCTTATAACGCGAAAGGACAAGCTTATGTTCACATAAAAGGGATTCAATACTACTTATCTGATAATACTTGGGATTTTGATCACGATAGGATAGCGAAAGGTGATTCTATGATTAAGGGTAAAAATTCTATGGTAGTAAAATTGATCAAAGCAAATGGCCAAACAATTATTGAAGGCGAATAATTCACAAATTCTGCGCTATTACAAAGCCGCTTGCCCAGGCCCATTGGAAATTGTATCCGCCGAGCCAGCCGGTAACATCCACGCATTCTCCGCCGAAGAAGAGGCCCGGCACTTTTTTGCTTTCGAGGGTTTTAGAGGATAGTTCGTTGGTATCTACGCCGCCGGTCATCACCTCGGCTTTATCGTAACCTTTGGTGCCCGCTGGTTTTACCTTGAACTCGTGAATGAGGATGCTGATATCTTCCAGTTCGGTTTTAGTGAGGGAGGCGAGGTTTTTTTCTGCAGGAACATAATCGCTCAGCGCATCTGCAAACTTGCGGGTAAATAAGCCGCTGAGGTAAGCCAGTAGCATTTTCTTGCCACTTTGTTCGCGTTCGGCCAGTATCATTTCAATAATATCTTTTCCAGGTAACAGGTCGATATAGATAGATTCGCCGGGTTTCCAGTAGGAGGAGATCTGCAGGATAGCCGGTCCGCTCAGTCCCCAGTGGGTAAACAGGATGTTCTCTTCGAAGCTTGCCCTGTCGTTCCATACTCTGCAAAACACGCTGTTGCCGCTGAGCTTTTCGTACCAGGGCTGGTCTTTCCCGGTAATGGTAAGCGGCACCAGCGCGGGATTAGTTTCGGTAACCAGCATCCCGAATTTACGTGCTGCGCGCATCCCAAAATCCGTTGCGCCCATTTTGGGGATAGGTAAACCGCCGGATGCAATTACCACTTTTGGTGCAGATAAAGTTTGCAGCTTGCCATTGCGCTCAAGGCTGATAGTAAAGCCTTCAGCGGTTTGTTCCACGGCTGTTACCTCTGCATCGCACCAGATCTCCTGCCCAAGGTCATCGCAAAGCGTGGTAAAAACGTTCACCACATCTTTGGCTTTATCACTTACGGGGAACAGCTGCCCGAGGGTTTTCTCCTTGCCTTCTATGCCGTAAGTTTCAAAAAAAGTAACGGTATCATCCACCGTCCACTGCACCAGGGCCGAACGGCTGAAATGCTCGTTCTGCGAAATAAATTGTTTGTGCGTTGCATACAGGTTGGTATAATTGCAACGCCCGCCCCCGCTGATGAGGATCTTGGCCCCTACCTTGTCGTTCTTCTCCAGTACCAATGTACGCTTGCCTAAAAAACCGGCTTGCACCGCGCACATCAGTCCGCAGGCGCCGCCGCCGATAATTATAGCATCAAAGTGGGTTTGTTTTGTTAAATTTGCTGTCATGGATGATGTTTCGCAAATATCAGAATTTGGAAAGATACTTATCTTTTTAATTACAGGCATTGTAATAATCCTGCTGTTGTTCGGCGTGAACCGCTTGCTGGCACCGCGAAACCCTAATGCTGAGAAACTTAGCACCTACGAATGTGGCGAAGAGCCTACCGGTAATGCCTGGCTGCCCTTCAATTCCCGCTTTTATGTGATCGCGCTGGTGTTCCTTTTATTTGATGTGGAGATGGTTTTTGTATTCCCCTGGGCTACGGTTTTCGGGAACAAGGAGATCATCCAACTCGACCCGCGCTGGGGCTGGGTATCGCTTACCGAAATGTTCATCTTTTTAGGGATACTGATATTGGGCCTCGCCTATGTGTGGGTAAAAGGCGATCTCGACTGGATAAAACCAAACCCTACCGTACCCGATTCAGGCACCAACATCCCGCAGTCGCTGTATGACAAAATAAACCTGCAGCAAAGCGCATTTAAAGTAAAAGAGTTTAGTCTGGAGGCGCCAATAGCTATTGCAAATGTAACCGCTCCCGCTCCAACTCCCGCCACTCCACCAAAGCCCATGTTTAAACCAAGTTTTAAAAAGCCAGCCAATGACGCCTGACCTGACCAACGAAAGCGGCGGAGTAGTAGTCACCAAAATGAACGACCTGCTTAACTGGGCACGTTTGTCATCCCTGTGGCCTTTAAGCTTTGGTATTGCCTGCTGCGCGATAGAAATGATGGGCGCCATGGCCGCTACTTACGATCTCGACCGCTTTGGCGTATTCCCCCGCCCCTCATCCCGCCAGGCGGATGTTATTATTATAGCCGGCACCGTTACCTTTAAAATGGCCGAACGCATCAAACGCCTGTACGAGCAAATGCCCGATCCTAAATATGTTATCTCCATGGGATCGTGCAGTAACTGTGGCGGCCCCTACTGGCAGCACGGTTATCACGTAGTAAAAGGCGTAGACAGGGTGATACCTGTTGATGTTTACGTACAAGGATGCCCCCCCCGCCCCGAAGCGCTTATTGGCGCCATACTGGAACTGCAAAAGAAAATTGAGCAGGAAAGTTTGGTATAAACCTCACTGTCATTTCGAGCGAGCGCAGCGACGAGAAATCTTATGCGACATGCTATAACCGCTATGCTGACGGCAATGTATAGCCGCTCTGCAAAGTTGAAAGGCATTATGTAGAAGATTTCTCCTCACCCCATTTCGCTCCCCGGTGCTTCTGTTCGTCGAAATGACAAGGTTAGTATTTTGCTCTTTCAAATAATCCGCTACATTTGTTACCTATGCAAAAAATACTGGTAGCAAACCGTGGCGAAATTGCCTTGCGTGTAATGCGTTCCGCGCGCGAAATGGGGATAAAAACTGTAGCCGTTTACTCTGCTGCCGACCGCAACGCCCTACACGTGCGTTATGCCGACGAGGCGGTGTTCATCGGCGAAGCACCATCTAACCAAAGTTACCTCGTGGGTGATAAAATTATTGCCGCCTGTAAGCAAACAGGTGCCGAAGGCATCCATCCCGGTTACGGTTTTTTAAGCGAGAATGCCACTTTTGCAAGGCAGGTACGCGAGGCTGGGTTAATCCTCATAGGCCCATCGCCAGAGGCTATGGAAGTAATGGGCAATAAGCTCTCCGCCAAAGCCGCTGCATTAAAATACAACATCCCAATGGTGCCTGGCACCGAAGAAGCCATTACCGATATTGCCGAAGCCAAGCTCCGCGCCGTTGAGGTCGGTTTCCCCATCCTGATCAAAGCTGCAGCCGGTGGTGGCGGCAAGGGCATGCGTATTGTGGATGCTCCCGAAGATTTTGTGGAACAGATGGACCTGGCCGTGTCCGAAGCTACTTCGGCATTCGGCGATGGTTCGGTATTTATAGAGCGCTATGTTTCTTCGCCGAGGCATATCGAGATCCAGGTACTGGGCGATACGCATGGCAATATCGTACACCTCTTTGAGCGGGATTGTTCGGTACAGCGCCGCCATCAAAAGGTGGTGGAGGAAGCGCCGTCATCGGTATTAACGCCCGAGATCCGCGAAGCGATGGGTAAATGCGCCGTAGATGTGGCGCGTTCTGTCAAATATACCGGCGCGGGTACGGTGGAGTTTATTATGGATGAGCAGCTCAACTTCTACTTTTTGGAGATGAACACCCGCCTGCAGGTGGAGCACCCGGTTACAGAACTCATTACGGGCATCGACCTGGTGAAGGAGCAGATCCGCATTGCCCGCGGCGAAGCCATCAGCTTTAAACAAGAGGACCTTAAAATAAACGGCCACGCCATGGAACTGCGTGTATACGCGGAAGACCCCGCCAATAACTTTTTACCGGATATCGGCACACTGCAAACCTACATTACCCCAAAAGGCCCCGGCGTACGTGTAGATGATGGTTTTGAGCAAGGCATGGAGATCCCCATTTATTACGACCCGATGATAGCCAAACTTATCACCTTTGGTAAGGACCGCACCGAAGCCATCGAACGCATGATCCGCGCAATAGACGAGTATATCATCACAGGCATCACCACTACCCTACCCTTTGGCAAGTTTGTAATGCAGCACGAGGCTTTTACCTCGGGGCAGTTTGATACCCATTTTGTAAAGAAATATTTTACACCCGAATCTTTAGATACCGGCACCGAAGAGGAAGCGATGATAGCCGCATTAATAATGGAGCGGTTGTTAGGCACCACAAAAGTTGTATTGGCGGAAAGCACAGGTGCGGATATTTCTAACTGGGTAAAAAACCGATCGTAGAGACGCGATACTTCGCGTCTCGTTTAGGACGGTAATGAACACAATTCGACCAAAAAGAAATCTGTTCCAGCCGTTGTTGGTGTTATCACCATAGCCGTTAACTTAAGGGAATTTGGAAAGTTATTTTCAGAATGTCATTCAGACGGGGCTTCGCCTTTGGGCAAAACCACTTAGATTTTCCCATATTTGTATAGTTTTATTT
>NZ_JACWMY010000014.1 GCF_014773265.1 Mucilaginibacter pankratovii
TGAACAACCTGCAACTTAAAGGCAAGGCTATAATCGCGCTGACTGCGCCGATCGCTTTGTTTTTTTCTTTCTTTCATATAAGTCAACTTGGGTGTCAACTTATTTCAGGACGGGACATCAGCAATAAAAAAGCCCCGGCAAAACCGGGGCTTTAAATATTTATCCTGCTCCCCCTTCAGGGGGTTGGGGGGCTTATTTCTTTAAAAACTTAAAATCTTTACCAATAAAGCGTGCTGCAGAACCCAATTCTTCTTCGATACGCAATAACTGGTTGTATTTAGCGATCCTGTCTGAGCGTGATGCCGAACCGGTTTTGATCTGGCCACAGTTTAGGGCTACAGCTAAATCAGCAATGGTAACGTCCTCAGTTTCGCCGCTACGGTGGCTCATTACCGATGTATAACCGTTGGTTTGTGCCAAAGTAACTGCGTTGATGGTTTCGGTTAAGCTGCCTATCTGGTTTACTTTCACTAATATAGAGTTACCTGTATCGCTATCAATACCTTGTTGTAAACGTTTTACGTTGGTTACAAAAAGGTCATCGCCTACTAACTGCACTTTGCTGCCCAATTTTTCGGTTAATAATTTCCAGCCCGCCCAGTCATCTTCTGCCATACCATCTTCAATAGAGATGATAGGGTATTTGCCTGCTAATTCGGCAAGGTATTCTACCTGCTCTTCGCTGGTGCGGATAGAGCCTTTTTCGCCTTCAAATTTGGTGTAATCGTATTTGCCGTCTTTGTAAAACTCAGAAGCAGCACAGTCAAAAGCGATGAAAATATCAACACCTGGTTTGTAGCCGGCTTTTTCAATCGCTTTCAGGATGGTTTCAACGCCATCTTCGGTACCATCAAAGGTTGGTGCAAAACCACCTTCGTCGCCCACTGCGGTAGAAAGGCCGCGGTCGTGTAAGATCTTTTTAAGGTTGTGGAATACTTCGGTACCCCAGCGCAAGGCTTCAGAGAAAGAAGAAGCACCAACCGGCATGATCATGAATTCCTGGAAAGCGATAGGCGCATCAGAGTGCGAGCCACCGTTTACAATGTTCATCATCGGGATAGGAAGCGTGTTTGCATTTACACCGCCAATGTAGCGGTATAAAGGCTGGCGGCTTTCCTGCGCTGCAGCTTTAGCAACGGCTAAAGAAACACCAAGGATAGCATTAGCGCCAAGGTTGCCTTTGTTTTCGGTACCGTCAAGGTCTATCATGAGCTTGTCGATCAGGTTTTGCTCAAAAACGTCGATACCTTTCAGTTCGGCAGCAATTTTATCATTTACATTGGCAACGGCTTTTAAAACGCCTTTACCCATGTATACTTTTTTGTCATCATCGCGAAGCTCAACAGCTTCATGCATGCCGGTTGATGCACCAGAAGGTACTGCAGCACGGCCCAATGCGCCATTTTCGGTTAAAACATCTACCTCAATTGTAGGGTTACCGCGCGAATCAAGTATCTGGCGCGCATGAACATCAATTATTAAGCTCATAATTTATTTATTGTTGTATTTTTTGGATTACTATACTAATTTGGTCGGCTAAGTTAAGCGCAAAATCAGCAAATCGCAACGTAAATTTTGTATTTGTAATCATTATTAGTCAACTGTGGTAGGGATATGCTCCTTCGGCTTGGTGTTTTTGCGGTTTATGCGATACATAACTGTTATGGCCAGGTTGTTTTTGCCGCCGGCAGTAGTCAGGCTGTAGTTATATTGGTCGAGGTAGCCGGCCTGCACGCTTAACGACTTATCAAACTGGTAGCCAAACGCTGCCGAAAAACGGTTCCGCTCGAAGTGCGGCGCTTTATTGTTGAGGAAGATCTCATCAAATACCGATATGAAGAAAGTTTTAGCCTGTATCTTTTTGTGATTTAACGGTACAACCAGGTTAAGGCGGTAACGGAAACGGTTTCGGTAGATACCGTTAAGCCAGCGCTGTTCGGCGCGGTAGCGGTGTTCTATTTTTATCCTCTCTAAAAAGGAGTTGATCGTCAGCTGTTCCCACATCCTAAACTCTTTTACCGTTGGTGGCCCATCAAGGTCATTATAATCATAAGTAATATAGCGGCCTGTACCAATAAGTGCGCTGTAGTTCTTAGCAATATCATAGCTAACACCACCCTTGGTTTCGTAGTAAAAAAATTGATTAAAAAAAGTATTGCTGCGTGCCTGCAGTTCTACATAGCCCCCCCAACGGTGTGTGCTGTCGCCGGGTAAAACTACGGTGGCAATTCCCCAGGTGCCTGTTTTATTGTTTTGCGCATTTGCAGTACTGAATGAAAGCACCATCATGAGGGTAAATAGTATAAGGGCGGTATTTTTTAACATTTATTTAATATTATTTTAATGCAAATGTATTTCCATAATGTTATTTCAATGTTAACATTATTAATATTAATGTTATTATAATGTTAAGAATTGGTTTTTAAATTGATGTTTGGATAATCGATCTGCGGTTATTCCATGGCTTGTTTCACCCCGCAACCTGTCGCCTATGCACCTCACTCAAATTCAATACCCTGCCGTAGTTTTGGTATAAATCAAAACATGCAGGTATGAAACATTCCATTATCCAATACACCGTAAAAGAAGGGCGCGCCACCGAGAACGAGGATTTAATTAAAGATGTATTTACCCAGCTACAGGAGAGTAAACCTGATGGCATAGAATATGTAGTGTATAAAACCGGCGACAGTTCTTTTATGCACATGATATCCTTTGACAGCGATGGCGCTAACGCGGCGTTTACAGAAATGCCCGCCTTTAAAGCATTTAGGGCTGCATTAAAAGAGCGTATAGAAAACCCGCCTGCCCGCATGGAAGTAAGCCAGGTGGGAAATTATCAACAAAATAATTGAAACATGGAAACCCAAGAAATTGCGATACAAAAAGAGGGAGCCGTATCGGACTCCCTCTTTTATTATCTCTTGATTCTTACAGTCTTAATTCTATCTTCTCCCTATTCCCATTTAAAGGTTTTCACAGCAACGGCGTAAACACCTATCCCCCATAACAGCAGGATGAAGAGCTGGTGGGTTACATCGCCCAGGCCGGCACCTTCAAAGGCAACCTTGCGCATGGCGTTGTTGAGGTGTGTTAGCGGCAACGCGTTACTCACGTACTGCAGCCATTTTGGGAAAGCCGTAACCGAAAAGAAGGTGCCCGATAACAAAAATTGCGGCAGCGTAATGATGTTTGAGAGCGGGGGCACCGTGCTTTCGTTTTTGGCGATGCCGGATACCGTAAACCCGAAGCCCATAAATATAATAAGCCCGATAGCCGACAGGACGAGCATATTCAATACTGTAACTATACCATGGATCAGCGTAAAGCCAAACATAAAATGCCCCACCATAATAATGAATGTAGCGCCTAATAATGAAAAGGTGAGCCTCGCAAGCGCTTCGCCCAGTACAATACTGTAGCGTTTAACAGGCGTTGCAAAAAAGCGTTTAATTACCAGCGTAAGCCTTAAGCTGATGAACACGAAGGCGGTACCAAAAACCCCGCTGCTGAGTAATGAGAAACCCAACTGGCCGGGGAGGATAAAATCGATGTATTTATAAGCGCGGCCGGTTATAGTGGTTTCCTTCACTTCGGCAAGTACAGGGAAGTGGTCGAGACTTATTTTTTTACGGAATGTTTCGTTGATGTTATTTAAAATATTGACCAATACAGATTGCAATATAGCTCCTTTAGATGATGCTTTTGTGTATTGCACATTCACCGTATAGGGCGCTTTCTGATTGTTGCCGAGCGCTGATAGGGGCGGATACAAAGTCATAGCCCCGTTTTTGTTTTTCTGAATATTCAGAATTGCGTCTATAGAGCCTTTGGAAAGGTCAGCTTTCATATCCTCGGCAGATTGCGTGGTAATGAGGTTTATGATCTTCACTTTCTTTAGCGCAACGTATACCGGGCTAAGCGTATCGCTGCCCTTAGCCACGCCCACATCTACAGCAACCCCGCCGCTTCCAATATTGGCGAATACCAAAATAAATATCAGCGGGAAAGCCAAACTAAACACCACCGCCGAAGGGCTGCGGATGATAGAACGGAAACTTGCTTTGGCAATGGCCAGCGTTGCACGGGTGTTACTATAGTTGTTCATTAGTTCGGGGTGGTTCAATAGTTCATTTGTTCAATAGTTCAATAGTTCATTAGTCCTTTAGCGGCGCTTGCAAACTGCTAACCGCCAACTGCAAACTGTGCTTACCCTTCCCGCCATTCCTTCCCCGTCAGGTTGATGAAAACATCCTCCAGGTTGGCATCTTTTACTTGTTTTTTGCGTTCGAAACCGCTTTCTAACAGTTTATCTATAAAATGGTCGGGGGTATCTATACCTACAATATGGCCGCCGTCTACGAAGGCTACGCGGTCGCAAAGCACCTCGGCTTCGTCCATGTAGTGGGTGGTGATCACCACGGTAGTGCCCGCATCGCGGATCTCACGGATCAGGTCCCAAAGGTTGCGGCGGGCCTGCGGGTCGAGGCCGGTGGTGGGCTCGTCTAAAAATATAATACGCGGGTTGTTTATTAAGGTGGTAGCAATGGAAAAGCGCTGCTTTTGCCCGCCGGAAAGTTCCTTGTATTTGGCTTTTGCCTTATCGGTAAGGGCAACTTTTTCCAGCATTTCCATTGGCGTTTTAGTGACACCGTATAAGCCGCAGAACAACGAGATGAGCTCTGAGAGATTGAGGTTTGGGTAATAGCCCGCCGCCTGCAGCTGCACACCTATTATTTTTTTAATGCTATCGGCATCCTTATCTATCGAAAATCCGTCAACCGTAACCTCGCCCGATGTTTTATCGCGCAGGGTTTCGATGATCTCCAGTGTGGTGGTTTTACCGGCACCGTTTGGGCCGAGGAGGCCGAAGATCTCGCCCTCGTAAACCTCAAAGCTGATGCACTTTACAGCAGCGAAATCGCCGTAGTTTTTGGTGAGATTATTAACCGTAATAATAGGTTGTTTTGCCATACCGTAAATATAGCAACGGATTTGGTGGATTTGCACACGGCATAGTGCTTAGCGCATTAAAATTTGATTAGATTTTGCAGTGGATAAAATTGGCTGCGTGTGATAGTGGAGAGGAATGAAAAAAACGCTATTATAAACTGCTTTTTAGGCTTGTTCGCGTTCGGCATGGCGCCCGAACAGCCCGAACAAGCCCGAACACGATAAATTCGTCCTAAAAGCAATTGCGCCGTTAGGTGCAATCCTTAACAAATTGGCTAAGGATAGCACCTAACGGCGCATAAGATATTGTTCGTTGTTTGCTACAAAGCGGTTGCTCCTAACGGAGCAAGTAGGAAAAGAGAACAGGTTATGTTTGTGTTTTTACTTCCCGCCCTTCTTCAGTTCGCTTTCAGATTTCAGCAATTGCTGCCGTTGCTTTGTTTTATTTCGAAGGCCGGCTCATCGGTACTGGCCTGGCGTTTTACTTTTGTGCCTTTTATGGTTTTGATAACAGGTTGGGTATGCTTCTTTTCTATTTTACCTTCAGCTTCAGATGCGCCCCATTGCCAGTTTACGGTATCTCCCTTTTTCATGTTAATTGTTTTTGCCGGGGATAAAGCAATATGCCTGCCCAGTTTAGCAGGTTAAGCAACCTATGCTGATAACTACCACAGCGGTAACTACAAGGGCTATCATTGAGTAAAGTGAAGGTATGGTAAGCGACGTTGTCATGATGTTTTTTGTGTTGTTTTACAGTACAAAGGTGCATCAGCGGGCAAAAATCGTTTAGCGTTATTAGGCGAAGTAGCGCAAAATGTCGGTGAATGGATTTGTAGGAGGAATGAGCGGGGCAGACGCTATCGGTGAATGGAGCGCGTGTCGGTAAGCGGCGTTTTTTGGTGTGCGAATGCGCCGCACGTTGTTTACCGAAGGAAGATTAACAGGCGGCGCTACATAAAAAATCCGCATAGCCGTTTGGTTATAGACTATGCGGAAGTGCAATGGTTTATTTTAACCGGCTAAAATAACCGGGACTTAATTCCAAAAACCCTGCGTTTTAATTTGTGAGGATGGATACCCCAGCTGTTTTAACAGTTTGCGTAATTCGCTCACCATGGTGTTGTTGCCGGCAAGGTAAAACACAGTGTGCGCCATATCGTAGTGCTGCTGTATTACCCACTGGATAATACTGTGGTGCCCGTATACATCGTTCCGTTCGATAGGCTGCAGGGGCGACCAAAAATACTCCTCGAATAATTTGCGGTGGTGCGGGTTGGCTATAAGCACCGCGCCCGAAAAGCGTGCCCTTGGTATCACCATTTGCTGCAGGGCAAGCATATGCCCCATGCTGCTTTCATCGCCCAGCGCAATAATGGCCGATGTGCTTTGCGGCGCGTGGCGGGTACTGCCTATTTTAAGGTAATGCACGGTATCGTCTTTTTTTAAGGCGGCCGCCCATTTGCTGCCGGGCCCTTTGTGTGCGGCATCAATGTATAGTGTGCAGGTATGTGTTTCGGCGTCCCAGCCGCTTGGGGTATAATCGCGGTAGGTGAGGTTATCCACTTTAAATTTAATGTAGGGGATCTCCTGCCAGCTTTGTACATCGGCATGGGGCAGGTAAAGGTCTATCTCTATCATTGTGGCGGGTTCCCAGTGGCGCACTTCCAGCACACGGCCGCTTTGCAGCAGCCGGTTTTCCAGCAGGCGGCCTGCCCTGGCTTTTAGTTTATGTAAGGTAGATGTTTGCATAGGTGTGATATTTTAATATCACAAAGAAAGGCAAGTATGTGCCCGGAAGCAATGGCCGCTTTGGGGTAATGATTGGACTATTTACGGTAATGCCTGCGAAATTCCAGCGGGGTAAGGTTGGCCGTGCGTTTAAAGATCCGGGAGAAATAGGTAGGATCCTCATATCCGAGGGTATGGGCTATTTCTTTGGTATTCATTTCGCTATAGTACAAAAGGCGTTTGGCTTCCAGCACCACTTCCTGCGTTATCCAGTAGCTAACCGTCATACCAGTAGTTTTTTTGAGGGCCTCGTTCAGGTACGATTCTGATACATTCAATTGCGCAGCGTAAGCCGAGGGGCTTTTTATGGTGCGCATATTTTCGGTAAGTATTTTTTTGAATTGCTGCGCCAACTGTGCCGGCCGCGACAACTGTTGCCTGTTACTGTTAGCCGTACAAAAACAGCTGGCGGCTATCCCCAAAAAAGATTGCAATAATGAATGTATTACAGGCAGGTAAAAAGGGTCTTCTTCGTTACTTTGATATTTGTTTTCCAGCAAGCTCAACACCGTATGGAATTCTTCTAATTGCTGCGGGCTTAATGGAAAGGGTTGTTGCAGTTGTAAATGGCCTTCAAATACCATGCGGTAATCGGGCGCTATCAATGGTGTATCTACGGCAATAAACCAGCCATCGCCCAGGTTATACCGCGTGGGGTGATGCACCTGGCCGGGCAAAAGGTAAAACAAGGAACTTTCTGCAAAATGCATTTCATGGAAATCGACCATGAGGGATGCGCTGCCTTCTCTCAATACAAAAAATATGTAATGATCATCCCGGTGTACGCCAAGTTTCTCCACATCTTTTGAGTGTGCACCCGGTACAAAATGGCGGATATCCAGGCCGCTGTTGGCCCTGTCCTGTATCTTATGTACCGGGATATCTTTCATGTTGGCGGCAAAGTAATTTATTTGGACTGAATTATCGGGTATGCAATGAGAGTTTCTTCCGATTTTTAGTCTTGATTCTTGCTTCTTATCTCTTGTTTCTCAGTTATCCGCCCATCAGCGCGTACACCTCCTGCATGTAGGCGGCTTCCTCCATTGCAGCCTGGAAATCTTCCCACTCATCGGTTGTAAAGGTAAATTGGATATCGTTGGTGGGCGTGCGCATTACCACGCGTTCCTGCCCATCGGGGAAAGGGAAGGAGTGGCCGGTAAAATCAAGTTCGGCGGCAAAATCCTTAAACTGCATAAACTGCTCCGGCGTAAAACTGAGAATGAGGTTGTGGTTCCAGATGAAAACACAACGACATTCGGAGCACCGGCTAATTACCGATGCTCCTTTCTGACTAAGAACTTTCGCGTCGCACATAGGTAGATGATTAAAAAGTTTGTGCCTGCTCTGTTTGGCAAAATATCGCACCAGCAATATTCGCCATAAAAGCAGGGCTTAAGTTTTTCATAGCCGTTTGTTAGCCGGCTTACATGGCAAAGTAAAACCTTATTTAGAATAAATCCAAATAAAAATAAGGAAATTTTATTTCTTGATAGAGACGCGATACTTCGCGTCTTTTCTACCTATAGAAGACGCGAAGTATCGCGTCTCTACAGTAGGAAAGGAATTTCGTTTTACGATGTGTAATTCGCTTTTCAATAGTTTGAAAAGCATATCCAATTGATTATTTTCGCCTAACCCCAACTCGATATCACAATGAAAAACCTGCTACTTATCGCCGCTTTAACCCTGGCAATATCGGCCTGCCAAACTGCAGAGAAAAAAGCTGCTGATTCATCAACAAGTCCATCAGCTTATACCGTTCCGGAGGATAGTGCCATTACCAAAGCAGTACACGATGCTTATGCCGCCATCAGTTTTAAAAAAGGAGAGAAGCCCAGGCTTGATGAGATAGGTAATTACTTTATCCCGCAGGCGCAGCTGATCAATTTCCGCACGGATACGGCGGATGTTAGCACGTTGCCGCAGTTTATTAACCTGTATAAGCAGTTTGTAAGTAGCGCCCATATTGATGAGTTTTACGAGGAAGAAGCATTTGGTAAAACCGAACAGTTCGGCAGGGTAGCCCACCGCATCAGTACCTATAACACCTACTTAAATACAAGGGATAGTATAGCCGAGCGCGGCGTGAATAGCTTTCAGCTTATTAAAACACCTAAAGGCTGGAAGGTGAGTAGTATTATTTGGGATGTAGAGAAGAAGAGTTTGCCTGTGCCGGATTATTACCTGAAGAAGTAATTTAATTACTACAGGAGATTTGCAGGGATATTGCCAATGTTAGGCCGGAGCATTGTTAAATGATGTCTCCGGCCTTTTAATAATTGAATAACTTATACATAAACTGTTACGGTTGCGTATCAGAGGTGCTTTTTGATTTAAATATAGAATACCCCAAACCTATACCAAACCAGGGTTTGCCTTTGTAATCCCAGTTACGGCCCACGTTACCGCCAAGGTAGTCAATACCGGTAAAGGCGCCTATCTGGAAGTTATCTATTTGGAACAAATACCCCAGGTGCCATGTAATAGCGGCAAGGTTAGTTTCTGAGGTAACGGTACTTTTTGTATTACCGGGTGTAACGCCGATTGAAGTAAGTGCTATCCCCGTTAAAAAGTTGTGCGAGTATTTTTTACTTGGCGAATATTTGTAACCTATAGAAAGCCCTATGCTTATATCGTTTGCAAAAGTAAAATCACGATGGTGATTAGCATCGGATGTTTCGCCGCCGAAACGTAATTTAATTGGTAGTACCAACGCGCCCAGTGTGAAGCTATGGCGATTAAGCCGTTTATCGCAACTGTTTACAAATACCTTTAAGGGTAATTTAAAATAACGATCCGTCGCCCCGGCTTTCCCGGTGGTTTGGTCGGTTGTTGAACTTACATACTTTGTGTTTAGGTTTTTTCGCTTGGTTGTTTCCGCGGCATCTGCACCATCCGGGTTCCAAATTAAAAATTGGATAACAAAATTACCATCATCCAGTATCTTGGTCACTTTAAATTCAGTGCCGGTGGGGATATCTTCGGCAGACCCTGCAATGTCCACACCTTTCCCGCTGCATTTTAATAATGTTTCCGATGTTATAAAGGTGTAAACATTATCGTAGATGGTTTTATCTACCGTTTGCGAAAATGTAAGCTTGCAGCTAAATATTAATGATACGAACAATAGTTTATATTTCATGATACTAAAGGTGAGGTGATTAATATCATCAAATATGTGTACGAAACTTAAGTGTTGTTACGGTAAAAACACCCAAATAATAACCGTAAAAAAAGCGTGGCTTACTAAAAGATATTTATTAATAATTGATATGAGTTCGCCACCGGTATTTTTATGATCTAAGTATCTTTCCAAAACAGATCTTGTCAATAACATTCAAATAATCAAATGTTTGCGATGTGATTTATACCGATGGTGAGGCATGGAAAACGATCCAAACGCATCACTTGTAAAAAGTTTTTTCTATTTACAACCCGCACGTCTACATCTTCAGCATGTTCCCAATGCTTTGTCCTGTTCTAATTAAATTCTTTTCAGTATCAGCTAAAGCGGTTGCAATATCTGCAGGGCCGTGGCCAATCGCCAGCAACACATCAAAATACTGGCTAAGCCTTTCATTACTTTCCAGTGGGATCTTACCCGCCACGCCGATCACCGGGAGGCCTTTGGCTTTTGCACGGCTGGCTACCCCAAACGGCCCTTTGCCCTGCAGGGTTTGCTCGTCTATACTGCCTTCGCCGGTAATAACCAGTTGCGCTTTTTGCAGGGCATCATCAAATCCGGTGATATCTAAAAGGTAATTAATTCCGTTTACCAGTTTGGCGTTTAGCAGGGCATAAACGCCTGCCGATGCACCACCCGCCGCGCCGCCGTACTTTATGGCAGCCATGTTTTTGCCGGTTGTTTTCATGACCACTTCGCTCAATTTTGCCAGGCCTGCATCCAATAATTTTACTGCCGCCGCATCCGCCCCTTTTTGCGGACCGAAAACCGCGGCAGCGCCGTTATCACCCAATAGTTGGTTATCTACATCGCACAATACAACCACTTCGCAACCGGCAAGGCGGTTGTCTAATCCCGATAGATCAATACTTTCCAATTGAGACAGGCTTTCGGGCAGGTGGATTAGTGGATTACCCGTAGCATCTAAAAACCGTGCGCCAAGTGCGCTCAATATACCCGTTGCGCCGTCTACCGTGGCAGAGCCGCCCATAGCAATTATTATTTTCCGGGCGCCGGTATCCAGCGCTGCTTTTATCATTTCGCCGGTGCCATAGCTGCTGGCACGCAACGGGTTTAGTTCATCGGTTTTTAACAAGCGTAAGCCGGACGCATCGGCCATTTCTATTACGGCTGTTTGCCCGCCGTCTATCAAACCGAAGGAGGTTTTTACCGGCCTGCCCAATGGATCGGTAACCGTTACCGGGATCACTTCGCCCTTTAGTTTTTGAATGATGAGCTGCGCCGTACCATCGCCGCCATCCGCTATCGGGAAGCATTCGGTGGTGCAATTGAGGCTGCTTTGGCTTACCCCTTTAGCAAGGGCAGCTGCGGCAACCTGTGCCGAAAGGCTGTTCTTAAAAGCGTTTGGGGCAATGAGGATGTGCATCATAGGATAAACGAAAGTAGGTAAACCATGGCAAAAGAGGTAAGCCCCATTAATACGGTGGATACGGAATAAACGCCCAGCATGGTTTTCATTTCCAGGCCCGAGAATTTGGCTATTACCCAAAAGTAAGCATCGTTGGCGTGCGATATCATCATGGAGCCTGCGCCCATGGCCAGCACACCAAGCAGGTGGCCAGTGGCGGTATCTAATCCCAGCGGTTTTAGCAGTGGCAATACAATGGATGCCGCCGTAATGATAGCTACTGTTGAGGAACCCTGCGCAGTTTTAATGATGAACGTGATGAGGAAGGGGAAGAAAAGCCCCATGCTGGCCAACGGCAATGCCGCGCTAAGGTGCCCGCCAATTTTGGTAGCGGCCAGCACCGCGCCGAAAGCCCCGCCGGCGCCAATGATAACCAAAATGCCGCCGGCTTTTTCGGCACCATCCTGCAGGAGTTTGGCAACAGCATCTTTACGCCAGTTGCTCCCGGCATTAAATGCAAGTAAAATGCCGATGGCGAGCGCAATAGCCGGGTCGCCCAGGGAAAGGAACATGGTTAACCATTTGTTGGGAGCTACAGTATCTATCACAAAAAAAGCTTTAACAGCGATCAATAAAATAGGGATAGCAACAGGTAAAAATGCTTTTAATGCCGATGGCAGATATGCGGGTTCTGTTGGCGCTTCTTCGGTTTCGGTTACCACGTCCGGATATTTTTTGCCTGAGTAACCAGCCCAAAAGTAACCCACCAGCATGGCCGGGATGGCTACCAGGGTGCCGGTTATTATCAGTCGGCCATAATCCACTCCAATAAGTGCCGCCGCTGCTGATGCACCGGGATGCGGCGGTATTAAACAATGTACCGAGTATAAGCCTGTTGCCAGCGATGTTGCCATAACTGCCATAGCAATGCCACTGCTGCGGGCCAGCGACTTATTTAATCCGCTTAAAACGATATAGCCCGAATCACAAAAAATGGGCAGGCCGACTATTAGCCCCGTAAGGCTCATGGCCAGGTTGGCGCGTTTACTCCCTATCTGTTTTAAAATACTGTTGGCCATTACACTTGTGCAGCCGGTATGTTCCAGCACAGCACCAAGGGTAGTGCCCAAAACAATGATTAGCCCTAATGATTTGAGGATATTGCCAAAGCCATCTTTAACGGAAGTAAGCACCGCATCTACGGGCATACCAACGCCCAGCCCAACTATTAAGCAGGCCAATATCAGCGCGAAAAAAGCGTGCACCCGGTACTTTGCCGTAAGCAAAACAATGAGCCCGATACCGGCAAAAAGGCAGACCAAGATCCGGGCGAGCGATACATCCATAGGGATGTAAGTTAAGAGTTGATATGCAGATGTGCAAATTACAGATGTGCAGATGGGGGCTCGATATAAAGTAAAAAGCCTTTCAAGTTTATCGCTTGAAAGGCTTTTTGTCTGAACCGTGATTTTCTTGATTTTGCGATTTCCTGATTTTGAGATCTGCTTAATCCTAAAAACCGGTTTCCCGGTTCTGTTATTATTTCATCAGCCCGATAAAATCGTCGAATAAATAACGGCTATCATGTGGGCCGGGAGATGATTCGGGGTGGTATTGTACCGAAAATGCTTTTTTGCCTTTTACACGAATCCCTTCAATCGATTGGTCGTTAAGGTTTACGTGTGTTATTTCTACCTTTTCAGAAGCTCTTACGGCTTCCGGTACCACACCAAAGCCATGATTTTGTGAAGTTACTTCGCAATGGTTGATGATCACGTTCTTCACCGGGTGGTTTAGGCCACGGTGGCCGTTAAACATTTTTTTAGTTGGGATATCGTTAGCCAAAGCCAGCAGCTGGTGGCCAAGGCAAATGCCGAACAATGGTTTATCGGCACCTAAAATTTCTTTAACCGTATCAATGGCATAAGGCATGGCAGACGGATCGCCGGGGCCGTTTGAGATGAAATATCCCGATGGGGCAAAATCCTTTTCCATTTCGGCAAAGGTGGTTTTTGCGGGGTAAACTTTGGCGTAAACATCGCGGTCGTCAAAATTACGCAGGATGTTCTTTTTAACACCAAGGTCTAAAACTGCCACGCGGTAGGCGGCGTTCTCGCTACCAAAAGTGTAAGTTTCTTTGGTAGATACCTGCGAGGAAAGCTCCAGGCCATCCATATCAGGTGCTTCGGCCAATTTGGCTTTCAGTTCTTCCAGATCCAATATTTCCGAAGAGATAATGGCGTTCATGGCGCCTTTATCGCGTATGTGGCGCACCAGCTGGCGGGTATCTATATCAGAGATCCCCACGATATTTTGCTCCTGGAAATAATCCTGTATCGATTCATTCGCCTGTTTGCGGCTGTAGGCAATGTTATAGTTTTTACAAACCAGCCCTGCTATTTGTATCTGGCCCGATTCTACTTCTTCGGTAGCAATACCGTAGTTACCAATGTGGGCGTTAGTAGCCACCATTATTTGGCCGAAGTAAGATGGGTCGGTAAAAATTTCCTGGTAGCCCGTCATCCCGGTGTTAAAACAGATCTCGCCGGTGGTGGTGCCTATTTTACCTGCGGCTTTGCCGTAAAAAACGGTGCCGTCGGCCAATAATAATATAGCAGGCAATTTGGTGTAGTGATTCATTTTGCAAAAAAATTGAAAGGGTAATTTGTTCGGATTTTCTGGCACGAAGCTCCGTAAAAACTGGACGGAAGATTGAAGTAAAACACCTCTTTATTCACGCCGCAAAAGTAGGTATTAAAATTTGAATTTTGAATACCTGCCCCCGATTTTTTTAAATATCTCCAACAAGCTTTAAGCAGGTTACTTACTCTTTCTACCCCAAAAGAAAGTTGTTTTAAGGCAATGGGTGCACCAAAACGGCATTATCGGCAAAAACGGGAGGAATTTTTTGAGGTAAAAATTACGCGGTTTACGATCGGTATGGTTCATGGGTTTACCACAGTAAACGCATGGGAATATTTTATCGGCCATTAAAAATCAGATAGTAATAGTGTTATAATTGGGGCGGCACTAAAGTATAAAATATTAAATAAATGTAAAGCGATGGTGATTTTTTTCATTAGAATAAATCCCGAATGAGTTTCTAACTTTGCTGGCAGAAATAACACCAAAGAAAAGCTATGTCGGTAAATAAGGAAGTAAAGCGCATTACCGTGCACACCCTGCAGGAAATGAAGAACCGCGGCGATAAAATTGCCATGCTTACAGCATACGATTACTCGATGGCGTTAATAGTAGATAATGCCGGTACCGATATTATTTTGGTTGGCGATTCGGCCTCCAACGTAATGGCCGGGCATGAAACTACCCTGCCGATCACCTTAGACCAAATGATATACCATGCAGCGTCGGTAGTTCGTGCAGCCAAACGCTCGCTGGTGGTGGTAGATCTTCCCTTTGGTTCTTACCAGGGAAACTCAAAAGAAGCCCTGGCCTCGGCCATACGCATCATGAAAGAAGCCGGCGCACACGCCGTAAAGCTGGAGGGCGGGGTTGAAATTGCAGAATCCATCAGTCGGATATTAACCGCAGGTATACCGGTAATGGGCCATTTAGGCCTTACACCACAATCGATTTATAAATTTGGTACATACACTGTAAGGGCTAAAGAAGAAGCCGAAGCTGCAAAGCTGAAAGAGGATGCCCTAAAACTGCAGGAACTGGGTTGCTTTGGTATTGTGCTGGAAAAGATCCCATCTAAACTGGCCAAAGAGGTAAGCGAGAGTTTGAATATCCCAACGATAGGCATAGGTGCCGGGCAGCATTGTAGCGGCCAGGTTTTGGTGATACACGATATGCTGGGCCTCAACAAAGGCTTTAAACCACGCTTTTTGCGCCAGTACGCCAACCTTTACGATGTAATGGATGGCGCGATAAAGAACTATGTAAGCGATGTAAGGGCAAATAATTTCCCGAACGAGAAGGAGGAGTATTAATATAGTTAATGGTAAATGGTTCATAGATCATAGTCGGAATGTAGTAGTACTTACACACAGCTACCATGAACCAGCATCTATGAACTATGAACGCTTTCCATGAACTATCATCCATCAACTATGAACTAAAATATGGCTCGCCCCGAACATAATTATACCAACCACGATATTACCGATAAGGATATCCTTTACGAGGATAACCACCTGATTGCCGTTAATAAACGGGCCGGCGATATTGTGCAGGTAGATGATACCATGGATGAGCCGCTGGACGAAAAGGTAAAGAAATACATTGCCCAAAAATACAGCAAGCCTAATGGTGCCTTCCTGGGTGTGGTGCACCGGCTGGACAGGCCCGTAAGCGGTGTGATCCTCTTTGCCAAAACCAGTAAGGCGCTGGAACGGATAAACAAGCTGTTTAAAGGCCGCGAGATGCATAAAACCTATTATGCTATTACCCGTAAACGCCCCCAGCCCGAAGCCGGTACCCTGGTGCACTGGCTAATAAAAAATCCGCAGAAAAACGTAACCAAGGCCCACGATAAAGAGGTGCAGGGAAGCCTCCGTTCGGAACTAAGCTATAAGCTTGTAGGTGAGCTGGACGGATATTATGTAATAGAGGTTGACCCCATAACCGGCCGCCCGCACCAGATACGGGTGCAATTATCCACCCTTGGCTGCCCCATTGTTGGCGATAATAAATACGGTTACCCGCGCGGCAGCCTGCGCAAAAGCATTTGCCTGCATGCCCGCCGCCTGCAGTTTGAGCACCCCGTAAAACACGAATCCATACTTATTGTGGCACCATTACCCAAAGATGGCTTTTGG
Organism: Mucilaginibacter pankratovii; assembly: GCF_014773265.1. Lineage (GTDB taxonomy): Bacteria > Bacteroidota > Bacteroidia > Sphingobacteriales > Sphingobacteriaceae > Mucilaginibacter > Mucilaginibacter pankratovii. Next base: position 16,079 of record NZ_JACWMY010000014.1, read on the forward strand.
GAAAAGTTTGAGGGGTTGGTGAAGTAGGGGATTAATGTGCAGATGTGCAAATTTCAGATGTGCAGATGATGAGAGATCTTGCTAATCAGACATCCTTACTCTATCGCTTCTCTCGATTAATAACAATTTATAAGTATTTTCGCATCCGTAACAATGGAAGCGGTTAAACTCATAGCGGAATATAATGACCTCGGCATCGCCGGCGTGATTGACCACGAACGGTTTAATCTGATCGCTATTGACCATCATTCCACCCGCATAGAAGGCTCTACCCTTACCGAAGTTGAAACGCAGGTTTTGATAAACGAGGGGCGCACCCCTAATGGCAAACCTATTGAAGAAAGCCTGATGGTAACCGACCATCATGCCGCCCTGTTGTTTGCCTTAGAAAATGCAAAGGCAAAAAAAAGCCTTGATGTTTTACTTTTGCAAAGCATAAACAGCTTGGTGATGAAACGCACCGGGAAAGTTTATAATACCATATTGGGTACCGTAGACTCTGCAACGGGAGCCTACAGAAAAGGGAATGTAACCGCGGGAGTTTCTTATTTCCCCAACTTTGATAAAGTAGAGCGGTTAACAAAAGACCTGGTTAAAAAACTCAACGATGCCATGCGCCAACCCCTGACTATCGAGAAGCAACTAAGCCTTTCTTTTGATGCGCATTTCAACCTCGTTAGCATTCATCCTTATTATGATGGTAACGGCCGGACATCAAGGTTGCTGATGAACTATATACAGGCTTATTTCGGCCTGCCACTTGCAATTGTACGAAGTGAAAATAAAGCGGCTTACATTCAGGCGCTGATTGACACGCGCGAGCGAGAGGATATCAATATATTCAGGCAGTTTATGGTTGGTGAGTATACTGATATGCTTAAACTCGAAATTGCTAAATTTAGAGAGATGCAAAAGCCGGGAAAAGGCGGTGGGTTTGCTTTTCTTTTTTAGCGTGCTCAGTGTTATAGATTCGTGACCTTGGTCGAAATTATTATCAAGAATTGCTCAATTTAAATTCCTTACTCTTCCAGCTCCTCACATTCGGGTAAAAATCTTATTATCAAAGATATAACTCGATCCCTGCTAAAGCTTTGTGATAATCATTTTCGCTATTTATTACTGTTATAATCATTAAATGGGTTTTCAATTATTAAAATTTCTTCTTTAATATCGATGTCACGAAGGATGATTTTTAGGCGATTCTTTAAAGATTCCGGCTCATTTTTTGAGTTTGCCCAGTAAAGTATAATAGAAAATACTGTCATACAAGTAAAAGATAATGGTAACGACGGTACTGAATTTAAGAATAAACTTTAGCATCAGCGCCATTATGATAGCGCCGGATTCGAACATTATACTCCCGTAAATAGGTGGAATATCTCCATCAATATTTTTAAAGCTGACGTTTAATTCTGTTCTGGATACTCGTTTTTCGGAAAGTTTAATAAAAACATTATAAACGGTGCCTTTGCCGGATTCAGAAGAGTTGAAATTTTTAATTACGATTCCATCTTCAAGGAAACCCATCGTGCTGTAATCAGGATAGTTGGAAATTGATTGCCAACCCGTATTGTGGATAGCCCTATGATTAAGGTTTTTAAAACGCTCGATAAAGTCGGCTTTTGATAGCTCTGTTTCTATCTTATAAGTATATGTTAGCTTACTCCCCCAGCTCATAAAATAGATTTAAATTGCTTAAGTAAATATATAACATTTACATCTCCCTCACCTCTTCCCAAATCTTCTCATCCACCAAAACACCCTCCGCCATGCTTTTCTCCCGTGTGCGCAGCATGTTTTCGCCGGGGTATAAAATTTCGCCGTTATCTATGGCAGCGCTGGTTTTGGTATAGGCGATGATCTCGTTTATCAATGCTTCGTTTTGTTCATCATCGGCTTTTATGGCAATAAATACCTGCGATACGCCCGTTTCCCTTCGCCCGTTTTTGGAGACCGCAGCTGTTGAGTTGCCGCCGCTGAGGATAGTAGCCAGCAGATCAAGCACCAACGATAGTCCCGAGCCTTTCCAGAAACCGATAGGCAATGCCCTTTTTGTTGCCAAAATAGCCGCGGCATCGGTAGTTAGATTTCCCTCGCTATCGTAGCCGCCGGGGTGGGGCAGGGCTTTGTTTTGCGCCTGGTACTGCCAAAGTTTGCCAAAGGAAAATTGCGTCATGGCCATATCCAGTACTACGTGGCCGCCCTTTTTCGGCACAGCTATTACTAAGGGGTTGTTACCAAGCCGTGGTTCGGTGCCGCCCCAGGGAGGTAAATTGGCGGTGGTATTGGTAAAGCAAATGCCCACGCAGCCGGCCTCGGCAGCTTGCCAGCCATAAGTGCCGCCGCGCATCCAGTGGTTGGTGTTTTTAATGGCAACGCAGCCTATACCATTCTCTTTGGCAAGGGTAATCGCCCTGTCCATACTTAGCCGCGCGTTTAGCATGCCGGTTGCAAAGCGGCCGTCCCATTGCTCTATAGCGCCAAAGGCATTTACCAGCGTAGGCTCGGCGTTGGGTGTAACCAATCCTTCTTTTAAATAATCCACAAACACACGGAAGCGGTTTAACCCGTGCGAGGCAACGCCGTCGCGGCTGTTATCGGCGAACATGCCGGCGCAGGTATCTGCTTTATCATCTGCAAAACCAAGGGAAAGCAATACCCTTTTCATTTCGGTTTTTAGTAATAAATAAGGTATACGCATAGTAGGCTGATCTGGCGAATGGTTGATGGGGTGGGTAATTAACAGCACTTTATTTAATCCGGTTTGTTTTGCAGGTGCAATTTAAAACTTTACAATGTAAATTAAGCTTGTTCGCGTTCGACATGCAGCGCGAACAGCCCGAACAAGCCCGAACAAGCGCGATCTTAAACAAATCATTACCGGATAAACCTGCAAAAATTCTAAAAGCGATTTCCCGGGCAATGTAAGCCTGCGTAAAATAATGACGCGCTAATGGAGTTATATTGATTGCCGTGGGCCTCTATGTAAAGGGAATTCCTATTTTTGCAATTAATTAACGGATGAAGAAAAAAATAAGTTTTTGGTGTTTACCTGTATTGCTGCTTGTTACGTTAGCGGTTAATTCCTGTAAAAAAACCGACCAAAGCAATATCCCCAATCTGCTAACCATCAGGCAGTGGGAACTGGCGTCGGTACAGGTCTACAATTATATAGGCGATACCCAGCAATCTACCGATACCATAACTTGCGACACTACCCAGATATTTAAGTTTTATAAAGATGGCAGCTGCACCTATACCAATTTCGATTGTAAGGACCAGGCCATAGCAAAGGGTAGCTATAGCTTAAGCGATACTAAACTGACGCTGTTTGCCGATATGGTTTGTTTGGATAATAGCACTGTGGGTAGTTCGAAACCATTTGCCAATGCGCAGATAAGTAACCTGGGCGAGTTTTCGATGGTGCTGCAAACGGGCGATACCCAGGCTTATTATACATCTAACCAGCCGCGAACCATATACCGTTGGGGATTTATACGCCAAAAAGAAGTAACTACACGATAACTTGCAATTTTTTTATACTTTGCAGTAACCAAAGCTACAAGCCATTTTGAAAAAGAGAATAGCCATTTTTGCTTCAGGATCAGGGTCTAACGCGCAGAAGATAATGGAGCATTTTAAGCGTAATGCCGATGCTGAGGTTGTACTGATCCTAACCAATAACCCGCAGGCCTACGTTTTACAGCGTGCCGATAATTTTGAGATTCCCTCGCACATATTTACCCGCGCCGAATTTTACGATAGCGATGATGTAATATCCCTGCTGAAAAACCTGCAGGTAGATATTATTGTATTAGCGGGCTTCCTGTGGCTGGTACCTAAAAGCCTGTTGAAAGCATTCCCTAATAAGATCATTAACCTCCATCCGGCGTTGCTGCCTAAGTTTGGCGGTAAGGGTATGTATGGCGATAATGTGCACAAGGCCATTTTAGCGGCTGGCGAGGAGGAATCGGGCATTACTATTCATTTTGTAAATGCCGAGTTTGATGAGGGGGAGGTTATTCACCAGTCGAAATTTAAAATTGAACCCGGTGATACCCTGGAGATCGTTAAATTTAAGGGTCAGCAGTTGGAGCATATGCACTTCCCGAAGGTGATAGAGAATTTGCTGAAGAAGATGCGGAGTTAGAGATTAGCTGAGTAGTGAACCATGAATTACTTCGTACCTCAATCGCTTTTGGTGTTATTGTGACTTTCACAAAGTACTATTCATGAAAATATTTGGCAAACGCAACATCGATGTCTATTGGCTTATCATCGATTCCTTTGTTAAGGTAAGCTATTAATTCTTCATCAGTTGCTTTCCTGCCAATGCCCGTCACCATATCATTTACAGTCAAATCATGGAAGGTTTGCGCTTCCGAAGATAAGCCTAACTCTTCAGCCAATTGCATAAGCAACGACGTTTTTTTATCTGAGTCGGATTGAATGATAACAGTTGTCATAATACTAAGTTAAGAGTATTGAGGTTAATCGTAAGGCGCTATAGTAGTTTTTAACTACTCTATGTTATTTATAATTTACCTTTCAACCTTTTATAATCCGAAATAGTAAAACTATTACAGCACCAGCATTCCCCGAAAGTGATAGAGGATTTGTTGACGAAGATGAGGCCGTAGCGATAGGGTCGCGGTTAGGCTTTTTTGAAGTGACAGGTGCTATACTCAATTTTTCTGCTTCCGGCATTAGTGACAATTTCGATACTATTTCTCGTCGCTTTCATCGCGTTTTTACCTTGTCCCCATGTGCGTGTAACGCTTCCTAAATCATTAATATCCAATATTGTTATAGTTACTTCAAACGGAATTTCCTTTATGCTGTAATTTATCACGTCATGGAAGCTTATTACATGGCGCTCAAAAACATTCTTTTCCCAATCAGTAGGAAAATCTATCAGGAATTCTAAAATCTGATAGTTGGTCTCCCTAACTTCCAGAATTTCAGAATCGTGAAAGGAATAGTCGTTGATGTCTATTTCGGTTGTTTTGTCCATCTATACTACTTTGCCCCTTCCATACATGTCCTCAACAACACATACAACTCCTCAAAATCATATTGCAGCGTATTAGCGGTAATACTTACCGGCGTTTTATAGCTTCGATAATTCATAGCCGCCAGTTTTTTCATCAGCGCGTTAGTTTGGCGGTTAATGTACTCGTCGGGATTATTGACCAATACCATGATCAGTTTTTGCCTGCCAATTTCTATCACGTAAATATCTTCCATATCTGCCCAGGGGATAAGGCCGAATGAAAAACCGCTGCAATTATCTGTAACACCTTCCTCGTTTACAACCAGCCCGGGTTTGGTATCAAATAGTTTCTTGCCGAGGCAAAATGCACAAAATCCAAAGAATGCTATTGCGGCATAGCCGATAATGGTGGTGAATACCGGGTAAGGTTTGTTGCCGAATAGCCTGATACCCGGATGGGTGATAAACCAAAAGCCTGCCGCAACAAAGGCTACCGAACCGACTGCCATCAGTAGCATTTTCTTTTTGCTTAAGGGAATCTCAATAGGGGGGCTTAATTGCAGGTTATTGGCCATGATGTGGTTAATTGCGATGCCCTAAAATAGCAACCTTAACCCATTGCCGCAAATCCGCCCGGCGTAAATTCTATTTCACCTTTACAAAATGCTCAGAGCAGCCCTCATAACATCGTATTGGGGCGATCGGGCTAATGCCAAGCGAGTCGCCCTTTATTTTGTAATAGTAATTTTGATAATTGCTGCCGTCGGCATGGGTCATGGTGAGGGTAACGCTATCTGTTAAGGTGTATTTTTTATATTCATTGCCGGTTGTCCATTCCATAGTTCCGTTTGCCTTCAGCTCCAAATAATTGTTGTTATTGGTTGCAGGTACCCAATACATTGGGCCACCGCTGCTTTGCCGGCTGCCAACAAAGCGCCATTTGCCGGTGAGCGATGCATTTGGCGTGGCGCCCTGTTTGGTGCAACCCGCTACAATAATGCCGATGATAAATAATATCGATAGAATTTTTGCCGTAGCTTTCATTTCCTGCAATTTATTGGCCAGCCTTTTTAAACCTGATGCCGCAACCCTCAATACACATTACAGGCCCGGCGGGTATTAACGATAGCTGATCGCCTTCTATTTTATAGATAAATTTCTGCGTGTTATTGTTAGCATGTTCTTTAAATACAAGGGTTACACTATCCTGTATGGTAAAGCTTTTGTATTGCGAAAAATGGAGTAAAAAATTCTCCGAATCGTCTAACCCGCTAACTTCTAACGCTCCGTTGGTTTTGAGGGTGATACTGTTGTTGCCGGGGTTGTCAACAGGGCGGTAGGTGCCACTGCCATTACCCGGGTCCATATAAGTTGCGTTTAATTTCCAGGTGCCGGTGAGCGGAGTGTTGATCAAAACCACTTCCTGCATTTTGGTACAGGCCGCAGCTAAAAAGATAATAAGGCAGGCGGATAGCTTAGTTAATGTTTTCATAAGGTGTTTATGATGGATTTTAATTGGCCTTTGTAAAATAATAGCCGCAGCCGTTGTCAAAGCAATGTATGGGCCCATCGGGTACCAGGTTTAGTTCATTGCCGGTGATGGTGTAACGGTAGTTTTGAGTGGTAGTGTGGTCGTCCGCCGTAAAAACCAGGGTTGTGTTATCTTTTATTACATAGCTTTCGTAATTATCCAAAACGGTGCCTTCTAAGGTGCCATTAGCATTAAATTGCAGGTACCCCGGTGTTGGCGGCGTTATACGTACCGGCATACCGGTGCCATCGGTGGTTTGCACCTGGGCCTGCCATTTGCCCGATAAGGAAGCGTTTATTGCAGGCTTACTTTCTTTTTTACAGGCGGCTACAAATAGCAATATTGCCATTGCCGATAGTTTAATTAAAGTTTTCATAGTTGGCTTTTTTAACATTACGTGCTATCCCACCATAACGCTACAAATAAGGCAGCAGTTTTATTGCGATAAGTAAATTTTATCTGCCTAAGCATCAATTACAAACTACGTAAAAAAAACTATTCTCTAATCACAAATCTCTAAACTCTAATCCCTACCTTTGCGGCTCAAAAAACGCCCTGCAAATGAGCCAGTCTGTTCAAATAAAAAATGCCCTTATTTCCGTTTATTACAAAGACAACCTCGAGCCGATAATTCACGAGCTGAATCGCCTTGGTGTCAACATATATTCAACCGGTGGTACCGAAACGTTTATCCGCGACCTTGGTGTTGATGTGATAGCGGTTGAGGATCTTACCTCGTACCCGTCTATACTGGGCGGCCGTGTAAAAACCTTGCATCCAAAGGTGTTCGGCGGTATTTTATCGCGCCGTGGTTTAGATAGCGATGCGCAGCAACTGGAGCAATACGCCATCCCGGAAATCGACCTGGTGATCGTAGATCTTTATCCCTTCGAAGAAACGGTAAATTCGGGCGCAGGCCAGGAAGATATCATCGAGAAGATAGATATTGGCGGTATCTCGTTGATCCGCGCGGCTGCTAAGAACTTTAAAGATGTGGTTATCGTGGCTTCTAAGAACGATTACGGTATTTTAGAAGAGATCCTGAAAAGCCAGGATGGTGCTACCACTATCGATCAGCGCCGCACTTTTGCGCAAAAAGCATTCAATATCTCGTCGAACTACGATACGCATATTTTTAATTATTTCGACCAGGCGGAGCCGATGCCTGTTTTTAAACAGAGCATCCAAACCAGCCAGACCCTGCGTTATGGCGAAAACCCGCATCAAAAGGGTACCTTCTATGGTAACCTGGAAGCCATGTTCACCAAACTGAACGGTAAAGAACTATCTTATAACAACCTGGTAGATGTTGATGCTGCTGTTGCTTTAATAAACGAGTTTACAGAGCCAACCTTCGCTATCCTGAAACATACCAACGCCTGCGGTATTGCCAGTCGTTTACATACCAAAGAGGCCTGGTTAGATGCATTGGCTTGCGACCCGGTTTCGGCCTTTGGCGGTGTACTGATCACCAATGCTGAGGTTTGCGAGGCAACTGCTTTGGAAATAGATAAGATATTCTACGAGGTACTGATCGCTCCGGCTTATACCAATGATGCACTGAAAGTATTAACTGCCAAAAAGAACCGCATCGTGCTTATCCGCAATAAGGTTGAATTGCCAACAAAGCAATTTAAAACCCTGCTGAATGGTGTTATTGAGCAGGATATGGACCTGGTAATAGAAGGCCCTGCACAGATGAACCCGGTTACCGATAAAAAACCTACTACCGAAGAGCTGAAAGACCTGTACTTTGCCAACAAGGTGGTAAAACATACCAAATCAAACACCATCGTTTTCGCCAAAAACAACCAGTTGATGGCAAGCGGTGTTGGCCAAACCTCAAGGGTAGATTCCCTGAAACAGGCCATCATCAAAGCAGAAAGCTTTGGTTTCGACCTGAAAGGTGCTGTAATGGCATCAGATGCTTTCTTCCCTTTCCCGGATTGTGTGGAGATTGCTGCTGATGCCGGTATCACAGCCGTTTTGCAGCCGGGCGGGTCGATAAAGGATCAGGATTCTATCAATATGTGTAACCAAAAAGGCATTGCCATGGTTACCACGGGTATAAGGCACTTTAAGCACTAAGGGTTGGTGAGTGGTGAGTTGAGAATGGTGAGTGGTTGTAAAATGGTGCTCTCGCGTTAGGGGTAGAAGCGGATACCGGCCTGTGGCTAATGCCTGTGCAGTATAAGCGGATAACCCGGGCCGAAGGCAACGCCATAAGCATCCTCTAAAAAAACCGAATAAAATTTATAACACAAACTATACGAATTAACGCCAATTCCATAGAAAAGAAAGGCGCTAATCCGATAAATAAAACCGAACTTACACGAAGGTTTTAGCGAATAAAAATCGACGCAAAGGCACGAATTATACAAATCGGGAGTTATTAACTATTAATTAGTTTTAATTCGTGAAATTCGTATCGAAGCGGTCAGTTTCGTGAAAATTCGTGTTCATTATTATTATTAACTTTGCAAAATATTTGAAATAACGCCACATGGGTTTATTTAATTTTTTCACTCAAGAGATCGCCATAGATTTGGGTACCGCCAATACCCTCATTATACATAATGATAAAGTTGTTGTTGATGAACCATCGATAGTAGCTTTTGACCGTACAACAAACAAGGTTATTGCCATTGGCCGCCAGGCTATGCAAATGGAAGGTAAAACTCACGATAACATCCGCACCGTGCGCCCGCTTAAGGATGGTGTAATTGCTGACTTTAACGCCGCCGAGCTGATGATCCGCGGGATGATAAAAATGATCAACCAGGGTAAAGGATGGTTCTTTCCGTCGCTTCGGATGGTTATCTGTATCCCATCGGGTATTACCGAGGTGGAGAAACGCGCGGTACGCGATAGCGCCGAAATTGCAGGCGCTAAAGAAGTGTACCTGATATACGAACCAATGGCTGCTGCCGTAGGTATCGGTATCGACGTGGAAGAGCCAATGGGTAACATGATCATTGATATTGGTGGTGGTACAACCGAGATTGCCGTTATCGCGCTGTCTGGTATCGTTTGCGACCAGAGTATTCGCGTTGCGGGTGATAACTTCGACTCGGACATTGTTCAGTACATCCGCCGCCAGCACAATATCATGATTGGCGACCGTACTGCCGAGAAAATAAAAATTGAAGTAGGTGCCGCTCTTCCCGAGCTTTCTGAACCACCTGCAGATTTCGCCGTACAGGGTCGCGATTTGATGACCGGCGTGCCAAAACAGATCACCGTATCGTACACCGAAATTGCACATTGCCTGGATAAATCAATCTCTAAAATTGAGGAAGCGATCTTAAAAGCGTTGGAGATAACTCCGCCTGAGCTTTCTGCGGATATTTACCAAACCGGTATTTACCTTACAGGCGGTGGCGCATTATTGCGCGGCCTTGATAAACGTGTAGCTGCAAAAACCAAACTGCCCGTACACGTTGCCGAAGACCCGCTGCGCGCCGTAGTACGCGGCACAGGTACCGCCCTTAAAAATATTGGTAACTTTAAGTTTTTAATGCAATAATTTTGTGAGTGGTGAGTAGAGAATAGTGAGTAGTTAATTCACAACTCTCCACTCACCACTTTCTATTCACTACTTACCGCAATGCGTAACCTCCTGATATTTATCACTAAGTACAACGCATTCTTTTTGTTTCTCATTTTCGAGATCGCTTCGCTTATTATTTACGTTAAGTACAACTCTTTTCAGAAGGCTACATTCATCAACAGCACCAATAAGGTAATCAGCGAGTTTTATACCCGGGCCGACGAGGTGAAAGGCTACCTTTCGCTGCGGGAGGTGAACGATCAGCTGGCAAAAGAGAATGCCGATCTGCGCAACCAGTTGCGCTCCTCTAAGTTTTTAGATTCTGTTGCAAAGCATGTGGTTAACGATACCATTTACAAGCAACAATACGAGTACATTGATGCCAAGGTGATCAACAACTCGGTTAACAAACGCAATAACTACCTCACCATAACCAAGGGGAGTAAGGATGGCGTAGCAAAAGGCATGGGGGTAATAACCGGCGCGGGTGTTGTAGGTAAAGTAGTGCTGGTGGGCGAGCATATTTCTATTGTACAATCCCTGTTGCATAAAGATTCGCGCTTTAGCGCTATGCTGGCAACCAATAAAGAGATAGGCTACCTGGAATGGGGCGACGACCTCGACCCGCATAAAGGTTTGCTGGTAGATGTATCGAACACCGCGCAGCCAAAAATTGGCGAAATGGTAGTAACCTCGCAGCTGTCGCTTTTCCCGGCAGGCATACCAATTGGTAAAGTAAGCAAGCTGAATGCAAAAGGAGCGGGCTTTTTCCTGAACATGGAAGTGGCGTTGTCGGTAGATTTTAGCAAGCTGGAGTATGTGTATGTGATAAACAATAAGCTTGCCACCGAGCAGGCGGGATTGGAGGCCCAGGAGAAGAAAGATGAGTAGAATTATCCTGATGAACCTGGTGCGTTTTATTATGCTCATCTTCCTGCAGGTTTTCCTGCTGAAGAATGTAGCGCTTTACGATTTGAGCACGCCCTATCTTTATATCCTTTTTATCCTGCTGCTGCCCTTCGAAACACCGAATATAGTGCTGTTCATCCTGTCGTTTTTAGTAGGCTTAACTATTGATATGTTTTACGATACGCCCGGGCTGCATGCCGCGGCGTGTACGGTTCTGGCCCTGGTGCGTGTAATGTTCATCAGTATAACGGTACAGAAGGATGGCTTTGATAACGAGCCCGAGCCAACACTAAGTATTATGGGCTTCCGCTGGTTTTTTACTTATGCGCTGGTACTTACCTTATTTCATCATTTCTTCCTCTTCAACCTGGAAGTTTTTCGCCTAACTGAAATACAATACACACTAAGCCGCTTTTTATTGAGTTCAATATTTACAGTATTTTTAATGCTGATTTCGGGGCTGTTATTTTTCAGAAGGAAAGAGCGTAAATGAACAGTTTTTTTGAACGGCGCTACATTGTTGCCGGTATCTTCATAGCTTTTATATTGGTATTGCTGGGCCGCTTGTTTTACATACAGGTGGTTGACGACCGCTATGCCCTTTACGCCAGCCAGAACGTGGTGCGTAAAATGATCCAGTACCCCGCCCGCGGACCCATATTAGACCGTAATGGCAAAATAATGGTGCAGAACGAGCCCGTTTACGATATTATGGTGATACCCAAACAGGTAACCGCCTTTGATACTGTGGAGTTTTGCAAACTGCTGGGCATTGATAGGGAAGGTTATGATAAACGTATCATCAAAGCCCGTAAGTACTCGCCTTACCGCGCCTCTGTTTTCGAGAAGCAGTTGTCGGCACAATTATATGCATCCTTCCAGGAGCGGCTTTCGGAATTTCCCGGGTTCTTTCCGCAGCAAAGGCCCGTACGTACATATCCTGATTCGGCTGCAGCGCAGTTTCTGGGTTACATTGGTGAAGTTACCGATCCTATTATTAAGCGCTCCGGCGGCTATTACAGTCCCGGCGATTACATCGGCATCACCGGTGTAGAAAAATCATACGAAACTGTTTTACGCGGCCAGCGCGGCGTACAAAACTGGATGGTAGATTCGCGCAATGTGCGCAAAGGTACTTATGCAAACGGTGCTTTTGATACCAGTGCGGTTGCTGGCGACAGGCTGGTATCATCATTGGATATGAATATCCAAAAACTGGGCGAAGCCCTGATGCGGAACAAAGTGGGCAGCATTGTGGCCATAGAACCCTCAACCGGCGAGATCCTCGCTTTTGTAAGCAGCCCTACTTACGACCCGAATTTGTTGGTTGGCAGAGAGCGTGGTAACAACGCTGCCAAATTATATAAAGATCCATATAAGCCATTCTTTACCCGCCCGGTGCAGGCATTGTACCCGCCGGGTTCATCCTTTAAGCCCCTGAGCGCTTTGATTGCCATGCAGGAAGGCATGATCACGCCGCAAACGGTTTATGTATGCCGTGGCTATTACCAGTCGGGTAACCGCCGCATAAAATGTTTCCATAATGAGGTTCATGGGGCCGTAAGTTTAAGTCAGGCCATCGCCCATTCCTGCAACGGGTATTTTGATATGGTGTTTGAGAAATTAGTGAACCGTTTCGGCGCGCGTAATATTGATACCGGATACAACGCCTGGCGAAACAATGTGGCCAAATTCGGTTTAGGTGGCCGGCTGGACCTTGATATGCCGAGCGAAAGCAGGGGCCTGTTGCCTAAAGCTGCTTTTTATGATAAAATTTACAAAAAAGGCGGCTGGCGTTCCAGTACGGTTATCTCCCTGGGAATAGGGCAGGGAGAGCTTTTGGCAACGCCTTTGCAATTAGCCAATATCGAAGCTGTTATAGCCAATCGCGGGTTCTATTATAAACCCCATTTGATAAAAGCGATAGGCGAAAAACAGGTTATTAAACACGAATACACCGTGCGTAATTATGTGGGCGTAGATTCGCAATACTTCCACCCGGCAATTGAGGGGATGCAGCAGGTAGTTGATTTTGGTACTGCGGCAGGCTCAAAAATCCCCGGCATTATTATGTGTGGAAAAACAGGTACCGCCGAGGTGAAAAATAAGAGAGATAATTCCGTATTTGTGGCCTTCGCCCCGCGCGATAATCCTAAAATTGCTATAGCAGTTGTGGTAGAAAACTCGGGCCAGGGAGCAACATGGGCGGCACCTATTGCCAGCTTTATTGTAGAAAAATATTTAACCGGTAAGATCTCCACACGTTCGTCGGGCATCAATCCGGACTATTACATGAATGCCAACCTGTTGCCGCCGCCGGTGCTATCCGCGGCAGACAAAAGGCAATTACGTTTGGATAGCGTGAAAAAAGCCCAGGCAGATTCTGTCTCTAAATTAAAATTGAAAGCGGCATCAAATAAACTACCGCAAAAAGCGCCGGTGAGTAAACCATCGGCCATGCTGCCAAAACGAAAGGACGATGAGCTACAATAACAACCAGCAGCGCAGCTTTTTTTTAAATGTAGATTGGGTAACTGTACTCATTTACCTTAGCCTGTGCCTTGTTGGCTGGTTCAATATCCATGCTGCGGTTTTTGATGAGAACAAACCCAGCATTCTTGATTTTGATACCCAATATGGTAAGCAATTCATTTTTATCGTGTCGGGCATTATTATCGGTACCGTTATTTTGCTTTTAGAGAGCCGTTTCCTTTCGGCGCTGGCACCGGCCATATACGTGGTAACAGTTATACTATTGATACTGGTACTGGTAGTCGGGCGTGGGGTAGGTGGTAACCAGGCCTGGATAGATCTTGGCGGCGGCTTTAAGCTGCAGCCATCGGAGTTTGCAAAATTTGCTACGTGCTTGCTGCTGGCGCGATATCTCAGCGCTACCAACGTAAAGGTAACTGATCCCAAGTCGTTCCTGATAGCGGGTGCTATTATTTTGCTGCCGATGATGCTTATTAAAATGCAGCCGGATGATGGCTCTACCCTGGTGTTTTGCTCCCTGATATTTGTGCTTTACCGCGAGGGCTTGTCGCCATACTTTTTGATCATTGTAGGCCTGCTGATAACGCTATTTGTAACATCGCTTATATTTAATTCCTGGTACGTAATTATCGCGATAGCGATAGCTACCACGCTTATCGCCCTCTCTATAAAACGAAACCGGCCGCTGATATTTAAATTAATAATAGGGGCTGCGATAAGTATTGCCTTTGTTTTTGCAGTTAAGCCCTTATACAATAATGGCTTAAAAAAACACCAGCGCGATCGTATTGATGTTGTGCTGGGCCTTAGCAAGGATAAAAAGCATGTTGGCTATAACCAAAACCAATCTAAAATTGCCATCGGTTCGGGTGGTGCCTGGGGTAAGGGGTATTTGCAGGGTACGCAAACCAAGTACGCCTTTGTACCCGAGCAAAGCACCGACTTTATTTTTTGCACCATAGGAGAGGAGTGGGGGTTTGCCGGCTCGGTAGTAGTATTGGGGCTTTACTTGTTTTTACTGTTGCGCATTATTATGATAGCCGAACGGCAACGAGCGCCATTCTCGCGCATATACGCTTATGGGGCAGCGTCAGTCATTTTCTTCCACGTACTCATCAATATCGCTATGGCTATTGGGCTGATGCCGGTGATTGGGATACCGTTGCCCTTTATCAGTTACGGCGGGTCCTCCCTCTGGAGCTTTACTATCCTGCTGTTTATATTGCTTAAGCTGGATAGTAACCGTATGGGGGTTATTTACGGGTAAGGAAAATCGCTAAAGCAATCAGGCGTAACGTCTTCTCAGCAGCGCATAAAACTTGTCTGATGTTTCCTTTTTGCCTTCCCAGTTGTTTTTGGTTACGTAATTGTTTTTCAGGAACCTGTCGGCCTCTTCAAAACTGCTAAAGCGGTTCACAATTTCAATAGCTTCGGTATAGGCAAGGTTATAACCTTTAAACAGGTCCTTTACAAAAAGGAGCTTATCGTTAAGGGTGATGGCAGCTTTGATATCAGATAAGGGTTCAACCGCTTCCAACTCGACAGGCTTGCTTTCTTTTTTTTGTGCCGATAAACGCTGGTTAAGCGTAAGCGGAGGCTGTTCGTCGGCTTTGGGTTTCAGGTTATCTACCTGTATATCTTCCATGCTTTCGGCCAAAACCTTGTTGCCTTTTTTCGTTGGCTCTTCAAATAGTTCAGGCTCCGGTTCCTGGGTTTCTTCTTCCTCCGCCTCAATTTCGGGTTCCAGCTCAGGGGCCTCCGCTACCGGTTCGGGTATTTCTTTCACTTCCGGCGCTTTTTCTGCTTCCGGGGTTTCCTCCACAACTTCAGGCTCAGCGTCGGTTTTAGGGTCTTCTTCCTCGGGCTCCGGGTTTTCCACTTCAGCCTCTGCTTCTATCTCCGCAATGGGTGTTAACAAGGTTTCATCCTGGCTTTGCCCGTCTTCCTCATCTTCAAAATTATCAGCCTCATCCAAAACCAATTCATGGCGAACGGTCTCCGGTTCTTCGCGTTCAAACGAAAATGTATCGGCAGGTGTATCATTGCTTAAATCGATAGACGGAGCAGGCTCTTCAAGGGGTTCGGCTTGTTCAAGCTGTAATTCCTCTTCCGGCTGTACTATTTCAAATTTAATGCTGTCGTTATGGGCCGGTTTCGGCGTGTCCAATTTAAAGGGCGCGCCGGCCGGTTTCACGGGCTGTACAACGGGTTCAAACCATTTGGGCTCATCCTTAATACTGCTTTTGGCAATGGGCTGGCTTTTTATGGCGTTCAGTTTGCGCAGTATCTCGGCGTGGTCTTTTAAAAAGTGGGTGTTGGCTACAAAAAGTTCAAGCTCCAGGTCGTTTAGGTTTTCTACGGTACCTTGCAGATACTCATACTGTTCGTTTATCTCCTGTATTATTACGCCTATCTTTTTAAAAACTTCCTGTTGCTTCATGCTATTATGTTAGGAAAATGCTTATCAAAAATAGTATAAAATTCTGATATTAGCCCCTCACAAAAGTTTTGAGGTTTGTACACAGAGGAAGTTTTTAGAAGGCGTAACGAGATAGGCGGGAGTATAGAAGTGATCTGCGGGTCGATGTTTTCGGGTAAAACCGAAGAACTGATCAGGCGGGTTAACCGTGCCCGCATTGCCAAAGTACATGTAGAGATATTTAGCCCTGTGGCCGATACCCGTTACGATAAAAGCGCCCTGGTATCGCATAATCTTAATTCAATCCCTTCTAAACCAGTTGATAAAGCGGCAGCTATTTTACCCCTCGCTGCGCACATACAGGTTGTTGGTATTGATGAGGCCCAGTTTTTTGATGAGGACCTGCCGCGTGTAGTAAGCAGCCTGGCCAACAGCGGCGTAAGGGTAATTATTGCCGGCCTTGATATGGATTTTAAAGGCCGACCCTTCGGTACCATGCCCGAGCTGATGGCCATGGCCGAATCGGTAACCAAGCTGCACGCCGTGTGTGTAAAATGTGGTAGCCCGGCCTTAAACTCGTACCGCCTGGTGCCCGACGAAAGCCAGATACTGCTGGGCGAAAAAGAAAGCTACGAACCCCGCTGCCGCAATTGCTTTAATTTGGATGGCTCGGTAGGGTAGTAGTGGGCAGTTTGCAGTTAGCACAGTTCGCAGTTTGCAGCAGGCAATTAACAATATCAGTTACCATTAATTAAGGCTGTGTTTAATCTGCACATCAACGTCGTTTACTTAAGCTTTTTTGTACCTCACCTAAACGGCGAAGCCCTCATGAAATAATCCTCTCCAAAGGAGAGGACTTTTAGCCCCTCTCCTTTGGAGAGGGGTTGGGGTGAGGCTACGCAACAGGCCAACTCTTAAGTAGACAACATTGATCCGCACATCCGCACAATAATATTACAATTTGTTTATAAACAAACAGCCCCGCCTGCAGGTTACCATTACAAAAAAGTTTATGAGCATTAGTTTGTTAGCGTACCTGCATTGCAAAAAAGATGCGGAGGTGGCGTTTGATACCGAATTAAAGAAGTTGGTGAATGCATCGGTAAAGGAAGAGGGCTGCCTGGCCTACGAACTTTATCAATATAAGGATGAAGCTACCCGCTATGTAATTGAAGAGGAGTGGACCGATGAGGATACGCTATCGCGACACATGGAAACGCCGCATCATAAGTATTTTGTACACATATGCCCGGCGTTGCTGGAAAAGCCCGCCGAAGTGAAAATATTGACCCGTTTGATATAGTGTTTTTTGCTTTTCGTAATAAACAAATTATCTGCTTTAGTGTTAATGTTAAACAGTACGTTAACCTAAGTTCGCATCGATACCACAACCTATAGGAATGTAATTATGGCTAAGAAAGTTTTAGTTATTGAGGATGATAAAGATATAAGGGATGCCGTAACGCTTGCCCTGGAGGATGAAGGCTACGAGGTAATATCATCCGACAATGCTAAAATACTGAAACAATTGGATGTAGTTGCTCCCGATATTATCCTGCTTGATAACTGGCTTACCGATTGGAGCAGCGATGCCAACGGGCAACAATTAAGCAAAGACCTGAAAACTAACCCGGCCACCAGCCATATCCCGGTGATCATCGTATCGGCAGTAAGTAATATCAAAGAAATTGCCGAAGCTGGCATGGCCGATGGGTATTTAAAAAAACCGTTTGACCTGGCAGAATTGGCGGCAGTAGTGAAGAAGTACACGAGCCCCCCAACCCCCTGAAGGGGGAGCTTTTGAAACGCTTAAACATTGTAAAGCCCAGCCACATGAATTGGCCGGGCTTTACTTTTTATCTTTTTTGTTAGCTTCTCGTTCTAAATTCTGCTCCCCCTTCAGGGGGGTGGGGGGTGGGGCGCCTCTAAATCTTTATCCCCAATCCCACATTAAACGTTATACCGTCGCCGGGCAAAATGCCGGGGCCGGGATACATATTTATCCTGCGGGTGAAGTATTTCTCGTTCAGCAGATTGTTGATATTGAAATTTACGTGGTAGTTTTTCAGGAAACGGTAGTTAAACGCCACATCTACCAGTTTATAGGCCAGCACTGTTCCGCTTGCACCGGTCGGGTTAAAGATGGTGTTGTTGGCATCGCTAAAGTTTTTGCCCACATAGCTAAGCAATACGGTGCCGGTTACGGCGCCGCTTAAGTAAGTAAGGCCGGTGCGGTTGGTCCAGGTTGGGGTGCCTTCTATTTGATGGCCAACCAGGCTGTTGTTTATACCCGATACATTGATGGAACCGGTTTTGTACCTGCCGTTTGTATACGCAAGGGTGTTAAATAACCGGATATCGCTGCCCGATTGGGGGTTGAACGAACGGAGTAAAGATACCTCGGTATAAGCCTCGACACCTTTGGCAACCGCGTTGCCTATGTTGGTTAAATACAGGTGATTTGCGCCACCCCCGTCCTGCACGGTTAAAGTACCCGCACGGTTTTTATACTGTACATAAAAGGCGTTTATATCAAAAGTAAATACCTGCCTGATGTGCCCGCGATAACCCAGGTCGATATCATAGCCGCGGCTGTCCTTCATGTTAGGGTCAACAATCGTGAGCTGGTCGGCGGGGGTAACCGCGGCATAAATATACGGGCGGTAAGCCTGCGAAATATTGCCGTATAACTGACTGCTATTGTTTACCTGGTACTGTAAGCCCGCGCCAAACAGCGGGAGGTTGCGGCTCTGGTGGTAATCAACATTAGTTGTCCTGTTGTTTACAACACCTGTCAACGATGATTTAATTACCTCTATCCTTGCACCCGGCGTGAATGATAATTTATGGGTGATGCGGAAAAGGTTTTCGGCAAACACAGCGTAATTATCTGTTTGCAGATGCAGGTCGATACCGTAGTCCTTCACCAGGCTCAGGTCGAAATTGGTTGCCGTTGTACCCACACCTTTTTGCCGGCGCTTGGTAAGCGTGTTGGAGTATCTTACGCCGGTGCTTAGGGTGCTGGTCAATCCGCCCAAATTATAGCTGTGCGCTAAGCGGGCTTCGGTAGTAAAGCTGGTGTAATAATCGCGGTCTACCTGCCGCGGGTTAAAGGTTTTTAGCGTGGTGTTCAGTGTATCGTTCACACTTGAGGGTGCGATGAATTGCACGCTGTTGCGCTGTCCACCCAAAAAGTGCGAGATGACTTCCAGTTTGGTTTTTGGGCTGAAGTTATAGTTAAGCAACAATGCAGGTATATTAATAACCGGATTAAAAAAGTTACGGAAACGGTTAGACTGGCGGCTGGTAACCGCGTATTGTGCATCGGTTAAGCCACCCGCTATCTGCTGCACATAATCCGACCGGGAGAATTGGAACGAAAGACTGCCCTTGTTGTTGAACTGGTATTTGATGTTGGCGTAAAAAGCGTGGTAATTAAACGCTGCGTCGGGCCGCCAGCCATCGCCGCTGCGGGCATCAAAGTAGGCGTAATAGCTGATCTTGCCCACTTTGCCGCCAATGGCATTGTAAGTGTTAAAGAAACGGTTGGAGCCAACAGTTTGCTCGCTTTCTAACCCGAAGGTTTTGGTGGTATCAGGCTCTTTAATTTTAAAGTTCACCATTCCTCCAAACTGACTGCCAAATTGTAGTGCAGATGAGCCCCGCAGCACCTGCACCTCGCCAATGGCCTGGAACGGCATATTGTAATGGTTTTCGGGGTAGCCAAATACATCCGAGTTGGTGTTATATCCGTTCTGGCGGATGTTGGTTTCTATGGAGCGGTGCATGTCCGTCCCGCGCGTGCCGATGTTTAATTGCAATCCCGCGCCGTCCATTTCCCAAACATTGATGCCGGGAATTTGGGAGAACAAAGTCCGCGCTACGTTGCCCGATAAGTTTGCCTTGCCCGGGTCGCTGTAAATGATGTTTGTTTTTTTGCCGGAGAAGAGATAAGTGCCGCTTTGATCGGGCAGGTGTTTGCTGCGGCCTTCTTTAATAATAACGCTATCGAGTTTTACGGTATCCTTTACCGCTTTTTGTTGTGCCTGTGCATAGCTTACGCCAATGGAAAATAGCCCAAACAGCAACATTTTATATAAATGTTTCATGTGTGTTTTGTAAATGATTTTTAGGAATAATGAATAATAGCGACAGCCTGCCGCAACCTGTGCGCAGGGATTTTAAATAATAGCCGCCTTTGTTCGGGTTAACCTAAAAACTCCGGAGGCTGGCCGGCAACAGGGATGAAGGGATCTATTAAACCAACTTGTATGGGTTTAATAGTTATTGGAGCGATATCCTCAAACGCCATGAATTGATAATTAAGCACAGAATGATTGTACTTAATATCCGAGCCTGCTTTTTTGAGGGAGCCATCGTGGTCTTTATCGCCCTGGGGGATATCGTTTATCTGTTTGGCGTAGATGATGTTTTTATCTATCAGTTTAGTCTTCGCGTAGTTCTGGATCACCATCAGGTATAAGGTGTCGCGGGTTACCTTTAATTTTACGTAATTGTAGCAAGCGTTTTTTAGCTGCACCTGGCCGTCGATATTTTTATAATCGCCCCAGGTTTCGGTAACGCCGGGGAGGTGCTGGGCTACCTTTACCTCTATCAGCGCATTTGGATTGTATAGGTTTTGGCTGATAAGCTCATTCATCTGCTTATCGGTACGGTAAACCTGGTATTGCTGTAACAACAAATATCCGCCCGAATTAAACAGGTGGAGACTGAGCATTACAAAGGCAAAAATCCGTTTCAATTAATAATGGTTCTAAACAATGCAATTTTAACTAAAATTTAACAAAATGCAATGGTCATTTCCTGGCTATATTGCCAAACGGGTGTTTCACACTAAGCAAATTAATTTAACTTTGCGGAATTGACCGAAAACGACATTTAGTCAACTTTTGGTTATCGCTAACATAATTGATACTGATGCAAAGCAAAAAGCGTGTGCTGTTTTATTTGGTGGATGGCGCGCATAGCGAGGTACTGCCCGAACTATTAGAACAGGGCCTTTTACCCAATATAAAACGTATTATTGATGAGGGTACCTACCGCAAGGCTACTACCTGTTTCCCTTCTACCACAGGCCCGGCATATTTGCCATTTTTAACCGGCCACTTCCCCGGCACGCAGGATATTACCGGCATCCGCTGGTTTGATAAAAAAGAATTTAAACGTACACGCTGGAACAAAAACGCCATGCGCAGCTATTGCGGCCCCGAAGCAGCCTGGTTTAATACCGATATGCACCCGGATAAGCCTACGCTGTTTGAGTTGATGGGCGAATCGTACAATATGTACAACATGATCACCCGGAACGTGCCTGATGAAAACGATCTGGGCAAAAAAGGTAAGGGCTGGCTGTACACCAAAGCACATTTTAAACAGATCCACCACCCGGTAGATCTGCAGGGGCATGCCCGTATTATGGAGATGCTGGAATCGGGTAAGGATTTCGATTTCCTGTTTGCGGTGTTCCCCAGTGTGGATTGGGATTCGCACTATCACCATATCCGCGATGAGCGCACGATAGAAGCTTATAAAATTGTAGACAGGAGCCTGGGCACCGTTCGCGCCAAGCTCGAAAGCAAAGGCTGGTGGGAAGATACGTTGTTTGTAATGACATCCGATCACGGCCTCACCCCAACCACCAAGCACCTCGACCTGGGCGACTGGATGACCAATAACGGTTTAAAATCTGTTTACTACCCGGTTATCTGGAAGCAAAACCCAAAATCGGCGGTAATGATATCGGGTAACTCCTTCGGCAGCATTCACTTGTTGGATCATGAGGGCGACCATGTGCTCCGCGAAGCGGAAATTATGAAAATAATGGGCCAGGAGCGCCTGGAGAAACTGATCAAAGAAGATGCCGTTGATTTTGCCATTTACCGGGGCGAGGAGGAGCAAACCTTTATCATCCACAACCACGAAGGCAAAGCCAAAATAGCGGTTAAGGATGATGTATTTATCTACGAACCATTAACTACCGATGTGCTGAAATACGGCGGCAAGATAGAAGCCACCGGTCACCGTGCTATCTTGGAAGCTACTTTTGAAACCGATTACCCGGATGCCATCTTCCAGATCTACCAATTATTCCAGAGCCGCAGGGCAGGGGATATTGTAATAAGCGCCGCTGTAGGTTATGACCTGCGCGATTTTTGGGAATATCCGGAACATTTGGGTTCGCACGGGTCGCTGCATCGCCAGCACATCCACGTGCCTTTGATCTACAACCAAAAAGGCTGGGACACCCGCCCCGCACGTACTGCCGACCTGTTCGACAGCATTCTGAAATGGAAAGGCATTACGCCCGAAAAATCGGAAGGCGAGCCATTATTTTAATATATTAGTACGGAAAATCAACAATGACTGAGCAGGAAGCCATTACTGCGGATAAGCAGGAAGTAAATAAAGTATTCAACAAAAACGTTATCATAAAGGGTGCCCTTTGGTTCGCGCTGATAACGGTTATTACCATTGCCGGCATCTTTTTTTACAACAATACCGGCGATACGGTAAAGGCGCTTCAACATATCTCCTATAAATACATCGCCATTTGTTTTGTAATGCTTTTTGTAGATCTGCAGCTGGGCAGCTGGCGCAACCATATCTACATCCGCAAGCTGGCACCCGGCGTATCGCATTGGGTAAGCTTCAGGGCAAATGTGGCTAATATGTTTATGGGTGCGGTAACCCCGGCACACGGCGGCGCTGGTCCCGCTCAAATTTTTGTGTATACCAGCAATGGTGTAAAATTTATTGATGCCTTTGCCGTGAGCCTGATCAATATGGGCGCCACGCTGATATTTATGCCATTGGCCGGTTTCGTAGCTATCATGCTGATGGACACCAGCTCGGTAAGCAGTTTTGTGCCGCAGATGCTGAAGTTTGGTTTTACCTTCTTCCTGCTGTTTTTAATGGCTTTTATCCTGGCTTTTTGGAAACCACTTTGGGTTGGCGCTATCATCAAACACATCGCGAATGGCTTATCATCCATCTTCCCTAAACGGAAAGAAAAACTAAGCAAATGGGCCGAAAATTCGTTTATCAGCATCAGTAAATACCAGCAAACCTGCAGCGTTATCATTCGCCAGCACCCGTTTTTGTTCCCGCTGAGTTTGCTGATCACCACCCTGCTTTACCTTAATAAGTACTGCCTGCAATGGGTTATTCTGATGGGCCTCGGGGTAAATGCCAACCTGGTGCAGGTTATCGCCTTCCAGGTAATTATCCAGTTCGGCATTTACTTTGCACCAAGCCCGGGTGGCAGTGGCTTTGCCGAAGTATTGATCTCCAAGCTGTTCGGTACCATTATCCCGGCTACTTTGCTGCCTATATTCACGTTGTTGCAACGCTCGTTCCTGCTGTTTTTCCCGGCGATGGTTGGGGCTTATGTGGTGATTAACTTGCTGCGGAAGCAAACCATGAAAAAAGCTTAAGGCATCCACCGTTCAGGGTGTCCAGTTTTTGTTTTATGGACGCATTGGACACCCCTGAACGCACCTGGACACCAGCCATTTCTGTGTGCAAAAAAGTGCGAAAATTTTCGTGTTTTTATAAAATAAACTAATAAAAAACGAGCTGTTATTCATTTTTTTGCGTTAATAACATACCCCGCTAAAAAAGCGCGGCTAAAACCAATTATCCCTACCATGAGAAATACCTTCGGCATTATTTTCAGTGTCATCATCATCGCATGTATTTTTGCTTTTAAGGGGAATGAAAGCGGCACCATTGCGCCGGGCCAGCAGCCGCAAATTGCTGTTGACAATAAAGGCGTGGTGCGGGTGGTTTACGGGGATAAAGACAAAATATTTTGTGTGACATCTGTCGATGGTGGCGCAAGCTTTACCGCCCCGGTTTTGGTGGCCACCGTACCCAATATGCATTTGGGTATGGCCCGCGGGCCGCAGGTAACCAGCTCGCTAAATTATACGGTTATAACGGCTATGGATAAGGCAGGCGCCATCCATTGGTTCCGCCAGAGCCACGCCACAGGCAAATGGAGTAACATGGGCACCGTTAACGATAAAACCGGCTCGGCACCCGAAGGATTAATGAGCATTGCCGCCGACAAGGCCGATAACTTTTACGCCGTTTGGCTGGATATCCGTACCGGTGGTAACAACCAGGTGTACTTTTCATCCCTAAGTAGCAAAAGCATGCGCTGGACGAAAAACACCATGGCCTATCAATCACCAGACGGGCACGTGTGTGAGTGCTGCAAACCCAACATTGCCGTAAATGGCAGTGAGGTTGCCATCATGTTTCGTAACTGGCTGATGGGATCGCGCGATCTGTATGTAGCCAGGTCGGCAAACGGCGGTAAAACCTTTGGCGCTGCCCAAAAATTAGGCCTGGATACCTGGAAATTGAACGCCTGCACCATGGACGGCGGCGGAATACTATTGGGCGATAAAGGGGCTATTTACACCACCTGGCAACGCAAAGGCGGTGTGTATTTCGCAAAGGCCGGCCAGCCCGAAACCTTTATTGCCAAGGGGCGCAACTGTGATATCTCCGGCACCGGCGATAACCTTGCCTTAACCTATCAACAAAACGACACGGTGAAGATGGTGTCTCTCAAAAGCAAACAAACCATAGCCATAGATAAGGGCGCGTTTCTGCAGGCATCGGCACTGCCCCATGGAAAAACGCTTTGCGTTTGGGAGCAAGCGGGAACGGTTAAGTTTAAGGTGTTGTGATTCGGTACTATCCACCCCAAAAATCAATCTTAAATAGATAAATCTATTGAGGGGACAGTTATCTCGTCTGTAAGATGCTTCCCAGCGTTTGCGGTAAGGTAAATTCGGTCTCCAATTAGCATTGTAATAAAAACCACCGGCGTTTGTAACGTTTTTTATTGATGGTCGTCTGTGTAAACAAGCAAAAATTGCTTAAACCATTACACAATTTATCATCATGAAAATCAAACTTATTATTGTAGCCATCGGACTGCTGGCATTTACAGGCGATGCACTTACCCAACTAAACGTAGACGGCAAAGAAGCCAACGAGTATATGTTCCAGGCGGTAAAAACCAGCAACGTATACTTTAAAACCGACCTGGTAGACAAAGCCCGCAGCCTGCCTGTAGATGTACGCGTGGCCTGCACCCGCGAACTGGTGCAGCTGGCCAAAGCTTACACCCAAACCGACGCCTTTGCAAGCGATTACAAAAAGTTCCGTAACAAACAGCTTTATGGCAAGGCCAAACGCTTTGGTATGCCCAGTGTATCAGGCCTGTTAAACAAGGCTAAGGACAAAGTGCTGAACGGCGATAACGGCGAACAAAGCTATCCCGGCGATCCGCAGGAAATGGTGAAGAAACGCCTTGAAGAATTTATGAAGGTTACCGCCGAGGTAGATTTTAGCGCCAAAACCGCCAACGGCGAATTTATCGACGAAGAGTATCGCCGCAAACCCGGCCAATGGAAAATGTACTACCGCGCGGGAAAACCGGTTATTACAGCCGCCCGCGAAGAGGTTGCGGCCTGGTTGAAGGAGCTGTAGAAGTAAGCGTTTATCTGTCAAAACAAAAGCCATCGGTTAATACCGGTGGCTTTTGTGTTTTTAATTACCCATGCGCATGTTTGCGTAGCGGATCATGGTGAGCCTGTCGAACCATAGCGGCCAGGGCCTTTACATGCGCCATTCGACAGGCTCCATTTCATTCCCCACCATCGGTCGAAGGTATAAACTTCGACCAGTGGCAGAAGTAAGGTGCTT
Organism: Mucilaginibacter pankratovii; assembly: GCF_014773265.1. Lineage (GTDB taxonomy): Bacteria > Bacteroidota > Bacteroidia > Sphingobacteriales > Sphingobacteriaceae > Mucilaginibacter > Mucilaginibacter pankratovii. Next base: position 41,718 of record NZ_JACWMY010000014.1, read on the forward strand.
TTTGTTGAATTATTTTTTACTCCCGCTTAATAACTTCTCCAGTTTCTCTTTCGTTTCCGGAATTGCCTGCAGTGTTAGAGCCTTTTTGAAAGTTTGGATAGCTTTGGGTTTATCGCCGGTGGCGAGGTATAGGTCGCCCAGTGAATCATAGCAATTGGCGCTTTCGGGGTTGTTGGCAATATTGAGTTTGAATAATGTCTCTGCTTTTTTGTATTGCTTTGCGTTCAGCATCTGGTAACCCAGGCTGTTAACCTGGCTTTCACCTGGTTTAACCAGGTACCCCATTTGTTCCGAAACGTTTTTGTAATGCGCCACCAGCACCGAGTCTATTTTAAAACCGGGATCTTTTAATTCGCTGTTGTAAATTTTAAGCTTGTAGAAATCAAAGATAAACCGGAGCGCATCATATTCTCCGATCAATCTTACAGACGGGTGATCATCGTTTTCATAATACCCCGCTTTAAAACGCAACTGGTTCTTCTTGTTTTTATTAAGGTCTTTAATAAATTCCAAGTTGCTGCGGATAAGCGCCGTAGACCCGCTGGTGTCTTTTTGAACACTTAATGTGTCAACCCCTCTTTCCATACGGTTGGCCATGGCCATAAACAATGTTTTGCCTTTATAATTTTGAGCTGGCAAAATCGTTTTCGCTTCTTTTACGGGTTTTTGATTATCCCACCATAATGATGCCTCGAGCGAAACATAAGAATTAAATAGCTCCGGTTTATGCAGCAACGCGTTCATTACCGTTAATCCGCCAAGGGAGTGACCGATAAATGTTTTATAAGTGGTGGTGGGGTAGGTTGCATCGATATATGGAATAAGTTCCTTCTCTACATAAGCCATGAACTTTTCGCCGTTGCCAACCACACCGGGCAATTCTTTATCGGTCCCGGTGGTTAGTTCGGTAAGCCTGTTAGAATGTACAATGCCAACCACGATCATAGGAGGACAAAGGCTCGATTCGGCCATATGCTCGGTAATACTTACAACGGTGTTGAAATTCTCACTTCCGTCCAGTAGATAGATCACCGGGTAATGTCCACGGTCTTTAACTTTATTTCCGCCGTTGCTGGTAGGGATATGGATCCAAACTTTACGCTGTTGGGCTAAGATCTTCGAAGGAATGGTTTCCTCAAACCCTGTAGTAAAGGGGCTGTTATCCTGTGCGTGCGCGCAAACTGACATTGCCAGGATGGCTATACAGCAGAAAAAGAATTTAACAGAACTATTTAGCGTAAGGCCGGGTAGGTAGTACTTCATGAAGGGTGTTTTATATATGTGTTATAAAAGACGCCAAATTCATGATGATGTTGCAGAATACTTCGCAATGTTTGGAATTAAAGATGATAGCAGGAGAAGATGCTCTACTGGTTGGAGTTTAGCGCAGCATAACTTCAACCTAAAATATGGGAAATTCCCAACTTCTGACTTGCCAAATCGTTGCTTTTGTTGAGCTAACATTTCCACGTAAACTGAAAGCTTAAATCATCGTAGGTCGAAGTTATAAACTTCTACCAGTGAGGGGTATTTATTTTAAGCCAACCCACGCAATATTGCCAATCTGTTTGCAGGCGCATTAGGAGAGAGAAAGTCGGTAATTGTATTTAAACTTCTTTTAGGGCGACCAAGAAACTCAACCGGCCATTCGGTTAGCCGTCGTTCTTTAACGTGTATAAATTCACCCGGGTGTGGTTCACTAATGTATTCTTCCTGCAACACTAAAGCTAATGGCTCTTCAGTGCCGGGATTGCTTTCAAAAAATTCAAGTGCGTCCTCGTAGTTATCGAAAGCGTAATAATAATCTTCGCCGTCATCTGTGTCCGGGGCTCCATTTTCAGGATGGCACCAAACTCGATATTCTAATACTTCGTCCCAGACATATCCACCACCTGATTTTACAAGCGCTGGGTATGTGCCCACTAAATCGATGTCTTTAACGGTTGGATATTTTGACATGGTTCTAAATTAATAAGTTATTTCAACAAAAAAAGCCACCAGTTAAAAACTGATGGCTTCCAAATGTCTATAAATCCCAAAGGCTTATACCCCCAGATCCTTCATTATCGTATTGATCTTATCATCCAGTTGCTTGTCTGTTTCGGCGTAGGCTTCTTTGCTGGCCAGTTTGCCGTTTACGCTGCAATAGAACTTGATCTTTGGCTCAGTGCCTGATGGGCGGGCCGAGATGATGCTGCCATCGGCGGTAATAAACTGCAATACATCTGATGTTGGCAGGTCGATAGCTTTGGTGGTGTTGCTGGTCAGGTCGGTTTCCACGCTTTTTTCGTAATCCTTCAGGGTGATCACTTTTGATCCACCCAGTTCGGCAGGCGGATTGTTGCGGAACTTATCCATCATAGCCACAATTTCCTCGGCACCTGTTTTACCTTTTTTGGTAAGCGAGATCAGCTTTTCTTTATAGAAACCGTACTGCACATAAGTATCCAGCAGGGCCTCGAAAAGGCTGCTGCCTTTGTCTTTGTAGTAGGCGGTCATTTCGGCAATAAACGCGCTGGAAACAACGGCATCCTTATCGCGCACAAAATCGCCGATGAGGTAACCGTAGCTTTCCTCGCCGCCACCAATAAAGGTTTGCTGACCTTCGAATTTGGTCATCAGCTCGCCAATGTATTTAAAGCCGGTAAGCGTGTTGTAGCAGGTTACGTTTTTGGCTTCGGCAATTTTATCTAAAAGGTAAGTGGTAACAATAGTTTTTACAATGTACTCCTTGCCGGTTAGTTTGCCTTTTTCTTCCCAGGCGGTAAGCAGGTAGTTGATGAGCATGGTGCCGGTTTGGTTACCGTTAAGCAATACAAACTCGCCTTCGGTGTTTTTTACAGCGATACCTACGCGGTCGGCATCCGGGTCGGTAGCCAGTACCAGGTCGGCATCGGTATCCTGTGCTTTTTTAAGGGCAAGGGTAAGGGCCTCTTTTTCCTCGGGATTAGGATAAACCACGGTTGGGAAGTTGCCATCCGGGGTGGTTTGCTCATCCACCAAAATCACGTTCTCAAAGCCGAAACGCTCCAAAGCCTGCGGCACCAAAGTGATACCCGTACCATGGATAGGCGAGAAAACGATCTTCAGGTCCTTCTGGCGTTTAATGGCGTCAGGAGAAACCGAAAGGGTGGTGATGTTATCTAAATAAAGCGCATCCACCTCTTCACCAATTTCTTCGATGTTGGCATCTACGCGAGTGAAGTTCACCTCATCGATACTTTTGATGGCTGCAACCTCATCCATTACGGCAGCATCGTGCGGGGCAACAAACTGACCGCCATCATCGCCGTAGGCTTTATAACCGTTGTACTCTTTTGGGTTGTGCGATGCGGTAAGCATTACCCCGCTTTTGCAACCGAAGTGGCGCACGGCGAAGGAAAGCTCGGGCGTTGGGCGCAGTGCCTTAAAGTAATAAACGTGGATACCATTTGCAGAGAATACATTAGCGGTAATGGTAGAGAACAGGTCGGCATTGTTGCGGCTATCATGTGCAATGGCCACCTTGATCTTTTCGCCGGGGTAGGTTTTTTTAAGGTAGTTGGCCAGGCCTTGTGTGGCCGAACCAATGGTGTATTTATTAATGCGGTTACTGCCAGGGCCCATAATACCACGGAGGCCGCCCGTACCAAACTCCAGGTCGCGGTAAAACGAATCGGTAAGTTCTGTGTACGCTTTATCGTCTATCATTTTCTGAATTTGTGCCTTCACATCAGCATCATAATTTCCTTCGAGCCATGAGTTTGCTTTCTGAAGGATGGTAGGGTCTAATTCCTGCATAGTAGTATGTTGTATTTTCGGTTAATAGGATTCTTACATCCAAATATGATAATAAAAATGTATTTTAAGTATGATGAGAACTATTCTATCACAGAATATTAACATTGGATTAATAGAATAGAAAAAGCAGGCTTTTTGTTTAGGGGGGATGGAGATTTTTGGGAGAAGGGGAAAAGGGAGCCTCACCCCAAACCCCTCTCCAAAGGAGAGGGACTTAAAAAAGTTTTAGAACCCTCTCCTCTGGAGAGGGCAGGGTGAGGCTCGGATCTATTGCTTCACCGTATCATCCACAAACACGTCATCCAGTCCGCGCTTATTGCCGTCGGCTATTTTACCTTGCAGCATACTTTGCCCGGTGATGCCGGGGTTGTTGCCATGCCCAAGGGGCCATTTGCCGGTGGTTTCTTTTATGCTGAGCTCGGCCATCAGGGCGGCATTCAGGCTGAAGTCGGTACAGTTATTTTTGCTGAGATGGTATTTTACGCCATCGTAGTTTTTGGTGAGTGCCAGGATCTTTTCAAACCTGCGTTTAGAGATGAACTTTCCGGCCACCTCATCCCATTTATGCTGCCCATCATCCCTGAAAGCAGAATGTGAACCGGGGAACAATGGTGTGCCTGCAAAAGGGTGCTGCTTATCCGGGTAAAAACCAAAGGAGAGCGATACGTAGGTAGAATCGCTGTTGTATTTAATAAGCGTAATAAAGGTATGCCCCGAGTTGGTGAATTTGTAAACTTTGGCCTTGCCGCCTACAGGCTGTTTTACATGGATAAGCATGGCATAGGCTACGGCTTTTTTGCCATCCGTAAAACTTTCAACAATACGCTGGTAGGTTATTTTGGGGCTCCGCGGTTCTTTGTCGGTAAGAGGCAGCTGCAGGGCGGGCTGGTGGTTCAGCAGGGTGTCGTCTTTATCGTTAAAGTTGAGGTAGCGTTCGTCGAGGTTGGTTACATCCGCGTTGAGCGAGTCGGACGGAAGGGGAGTAGCGGTAGTAAGTGTATCGGCGTCCCCGGCTTGATCGGCCTTGTTATATTGCAGCGTTTTAAAAAAGCATTTCATCGCCAGCGAATACAGTTTTAAGCGGGCGAAGGTATTGGCGAGGTTAAAAAGTAGTTTTTTGTTAGATTGGTTGGCTTCCAGATCGGTGCCGATATTCATCTCCCGCAGGTGTTTCATCAGCGCTTTGCGGTCGGATGGTTTGCGGATAGATACTTGTAGTTCCTGCTGAAGCGCGGGGTCTTTTAATGCGCTTTTTGCAATAAGCGACCTGTTGACAATAAAGCCCGGGTTCTCTTTCAGGTACCTGCCGGTGGTATCAATAGCGGCGGGATCGTGTAGTACAGCCGACAATACCTGCGCTTTTGAGCCCGAATTAAAACTCAAAAAAGCTACCGCAATAATTAAAGTTTTTACAAAAAATGAAAAACGACGGGTGCTCATACGCATTGTGAAAATAGCTTGATGAAGATAGGTAATAGCCGTGGTTTTGAGAGCGTCTTTAACACTAAATTAACATATTATAACATTAATTTACATTTTGGCGACCAATTAACGCCTCATAATCATCTATCGTATCGATATCTATCCCGCCGTTTTCAAACGGTATCCGGGCGATATCATCAGCACGATCTTGCAGGATCTTCCTGGCTCCCTCATGTCCCTGCAGCAAAAGAAGATCGGGAAATAACGATTTGTTAAACAGAACGGGCACACCCGCAGCCCCTTTGTAGGCGCAAGCGATGATGGGTTTGCCGGTATCTTTCTGTTGCTGCAGCATGGCATTAAGCAGCTGGGTATCAACAAAAGGCTGGTCGCACAGCATGATGAAGGCGCTTTCGGCTCCCTGTTTTATCATTTCATGGATAGCCAGTCGGATGGAAGAGGCCATGCCCTCGGGCCAGTCGGGGTTTTGCAGTATGGTTACCTTTTTATTTGGTTGGATGGTTATCTGCTCCCCATTCGCCCCTAGCACAACTACAATGGGACTGCAAGCCGAATCAAGCGCCGTATCGATAGCGTGCCGCAAGAGGGTTTTGCCCTTAAAAACGAGGTTTTGCTTGGGCTGCCCCAGCCTTTTAGATTCGCCGGCGGCTAATATGATAATGCCTGCCATTAATTAGTGATGGTGGTTAAGTGCGGCGCGTGGATAGATGCCGGCTTATATTTTAGCGAGTAGCCTTTACGATGAGACAGCACCGCCTTTATTTCGGCAACAATAGAAAGGGCGATCTCTTCAGAGCCCTCCGAGCCGATATCCAAACCTACCGGGCCATAAACGCTTTTAAGCTGTTCTTCGGTTACTTTTTGTCCGCCGTCTTCTATCTCGGCAAGCAGGCGGGCCAGCTTCTTTTTTGGGCCGAGGATGCCTATATAATTTAATTGCAGCGGTAATAATTCCTTCAGTAGGGCAAGTTCGTAGTTGTAATTATGGGTCATCAGTACAAAGGCGGTATGCTCGTTTATGCTGATGTGCGATAGCACCTGTTCCGGTTTAGCAACAATTACTTTTTGTGCCGATGGGAAGCGTTCGGGCAAGGCATAATTGGGGCGGCCATCAATAACCGTAGTGTCCCAGCCCAAAACCGAAGCGAATTTGGCCAGTGGCACAGCATCATTCCCTGCGCCGATGATCACCAGCGAAAAAAGGGGTTTTATAAATTCAACAAAGGCTGTGTACGGCATAGCGCCATCATACAGTTTGGTTTCAGATTTACCATTTTCCATCACCCGTTTTGCATCAATAATTATCTGCGCATGGTGTGCCGAGTTTTCCAGCCCGTTCAGCAGAAGGCCGCTTTCTGTTAAACACAGGCACGTACCGGGTTGCGGCGCTTTCCTGTCCTCCACAGAGAACAGCGTAACCAGTACCGCGTTCTTACGACTGGCAATTACAGTTTTTAAAAAACTGATGGGGTTGTTAGGTTCCTCATTTATCGGTTCGATGAGGATATGGATAATGCCGTTGCAGCCGAGACCTACGCCAAGCTTGGCGTCATCATCGTCGGTAGTATCATAGGTAACCAGCATGGGTTCCTGCTGTAAGATCACCAGCCGGGCTTTGCGCAGCGCATCCCCCTCCAAACAGCCTCCGCTGATGGCACCCGTAAGCTGACCGTCTTCGGTGATGAGCATGCGTGCACCCGCCCTGCGGTAGGCCGAACCCTCTACCTGCACCACTATTGCCAGCGCCGTTTTTTTGCCCTGTTTGGCGGCTATATCATACGCGGCGACTATATCTATCAGTTCTTTCATTGGTTAATTTGACTGGGGTTGCAGGCGCAAATGTCCGCTTGCAGAGTTGACTCCCCCCAACCCCTCTCTACTTCGTAAAGAGGGGAGTTTTTTATTTTTATAATTTTTCTTCACCCTCTTTGCGGAGCAGAGAGGGTCGACCAGCGTTAGCGTAGTCGGGGTGAGTCGACTTGCCGAGCGGACATTTACGCCCGGTTACAAAACTCCAGGTTTCAAACCCATCGCTATTTGCCTTTTCCGTATTATATCAATTTATCCGGCGTTATCGGCAGATCCCTCACGCGTTTGCCTGTGGCGTTATAAACCGCGTTGGCCACCGCCGCTGCCATACCTATCAGCGCTATCTCGCCCATGCCCTTGGCGCCGATTGGGTTGATATACGGATCGGGTTTGTTTACAAAAAGGGCTTCTATCTGCGGGATATCCGCATTCACCGGCACATGATAATCGGCAAAGTTATTGTTTACAAAGCGTCCGTAGCGGTGGTCGATAATGGCTTCTTCCATCAGCGCCATACCTATGCCGCCTATGGCACCGCCAACTACCTGGCTGCGCGCCGTTTTGGGGCTGATGATCTTACCGGAATCGGCCACGCAAACTACTTTATCAACTTTTATTACACCAGTGGTTGGGTGCACCAACACCTTCACAAAATGCACCGACCACGATTGCATCGAATATTTTTCGTTATCGGGCCCGGGCTGCGATTTGGTTAGTACCTCCAACGAAGGCAGGTTCTTCTCTTTCAGTATTTTTACATAATCAGGGTTATCGGTACCGCCGTTACCCATCAGCTGCTGGAATTTCTCCTTCAGCACAGTACAGGCATCATGTACGGCAGAGCCTACCGCCGAGGTGGTGGCCGAGCCGCCCTGCATCGGCGCAAGCGGCAAGGCCGAGTCGCCCATTTCGAATTTTATTTTACCGGGATCGATGCCCATTTTATTAGCTGCTATGAGCACCATAGCGGTACCTGTACCCGGGCCTATATCGCTCACGGCCGTTTGGATGGTAAGCGTGCCATCGGCTTTCATAATGGCCCTGGCCACTGCTACATCGCGGTAAGCGCCAAACATGCCGCCGCCCATGCCATAGCCAACCAGCCAGCCATTTTGTATGGTGGTACCGGCTTCGGCTTTCCGGTTCTCCCAGCCAATTCGTTCGGCACCCATCGCGTAGGCTTCGTCCAGGTATTTGCTGCTATATTGCTTGTTATTGTCAGGATCCACTTTGGCGTAGTTTTTCAGGCGCAGGTCGATAGGGTCCATCTTCAGGGCGTAAGATAATTCATCCAATGCGGATTCCAGTGCGAACGCACCCGTAGCTTCGCCCGGGCCGCGCATCCAGGTGGGGGTGTTCACATCCAACGACAATAACTTGTAGCGGGTGGTCACATTCGGTACGGCATACAAGCCCTTACTGGTATTAATAGGTCCTTCGGCAAAATCTTCGAAGGTGGAAGTTTGCCCAACCGCTTCGTGGGTAATGCCTACCAGTTTGCCATCGGCAGTAGCGCCGATGCCAATTTTTTGCCAGGTATAAGGGCGATAACCAACTGATGTGAACATGTCCGGACGGCTCAGTACCAATTTTACCGGGCGCTTTACCACTTTTGCGCCAAGTATCGCGGCTACCTCGTGTGGCCAAACCTGTAGCGCGCTGCCGAAGGCACCACCCACAAATTGCGAGTTTACCTGTACGTCTTCTTTTTTTAGTTTAAAGGCCTTGGCAATATCATCGCGGGTAGCCTGTGTGCCCTGGGTTTTGTCCCACACGGTGAGCTTATCGGGCGCGTCCCAGCGGGCAATAATAGCGTGGAGTTCCATCGGGTTATGGATCTCGCTGGGGTGAATGTATTCCTGCTCCAGTTTAATGGGGGCCGTTTTCCAGGCATCAACCGTGCCTCTTGTAAAATCCTTACCACCCCATGCGCCAACGCCTCGGCTCAAATCTTTCGGTGGTTTGGTATCGTGTGCCTGCTTATTGTACGTAGCCTTTACCAGCGATGCCGCATATTGCGCACGCTCGAAGGTATCGGCAACCACCATGGCTATAGGGTGCCCATTGTATAAGATCTTGTTATCGTAAAACACCTTTAACGGGCCGCTTTTTGCACCCGGTTTTTGTGCTTTGGTGGGGATATGCCCGGGCACTTTCGGCGAGTTTAAATAAGTAAGCACGGCCAGTACGCCAGGCGCTTTCGCGGCCAGTTTGGTATCAATAGTAGCTATGGTGCCTTTGGTAATGGTACTGCCTACCAAAACGGCATAGGCCATATTCGGCTGGTTATATTCGGCAGAGTATTTGGCGGCGCCGGTAACTTTGGCGCGGCCGTCTACACGGCTCAGCCCGTCGGCAGATGTTGGTATGGGTTTGTTCATTAAAGTTTCCATATTAAACTAAGCCCCCCGCATGTTTTAAGGCCTCGGCAATTGTAGCCGGGGCAAGTTTTATTTTGAATGCATTGTACTCGCGTGCCTTTGCGCCCAGCATAGCCAGTTGCGCGGCCTTGTTAAAGTTTTCTTCGGTAAGCGCTTTGCCTGCTAAAAACTTTTCGGCATCAAATAAGCGCCATGGCTTGTGTGCTACGCCGCCCATGGCCAAACGTGCCTGTTTGATCACGCCGCCCTGTATCTCCAGCGCAGCTGCAACCGAAACCAGCGCGAAAGCGTAGGACTGCCTGTCGCGCACTTTTAAGTAGTAACTGTTTTTGCTGAAGTTGTTATCGGGGATATCGAGGCCTAAGATCATTTCGCCGGCCGCCAAATGATTATCCATTTCGGGGTGCTCGCCCGGCAGGCGGTGAAATTCGGTGAAGGGGATACGCCTTTCGCCTTTTTTACCGGCGATGGTCACCGTGGCGTCAAGCGCGGCAAGGGCCACGCACATGTCGCTTGGGTGAACCGCGATGCATTGCGGACTGGCACCAAAAATAGCATGCATGCGATTGTAGCCGCCCATAGCGCCGCAGCCGGTGCCCGGTGCGCGTTTATTGCATGGCATGGCGGTATCGTAAAAATAAGCGCAACGGGTGCGCTGCATCATATTACCGCCAACGGTTGCCATATTGCGCAGTTGCGGTGATGCGCCCGCCTTTAGGGCCATAGCCAGCAGCGGGTGTTTATCCAGCACTAAACTGTTTTCAGACAGGACGCTGTTGAGTGTAAGTGCCCCTATGTGCAAGCCGTTGGGGCTGGTGTTTATGGTGTTTAAGGGCAGGTTGTTGATATCAATCAACTTATCCGGCGACATAACGCCTTTCTTCATCAGGTCGACCAGGTTAGTACCCCCGGCTATTATTTTGCTGCCCGGTTTGGCTATCGCATCCAGTACAGCTGCCTGGCTGGCGGGGTGTACATATTGAAACTGTTTCATACGGCTTGCCCTCCTGCCTTTACTTCCTGTATAGCGTTTACTATATTGGGGTAAGCGCCGCAGCGGCAAATATTACCGCTCATGTATTCTCTTATTTCTCCTTCGGAATTGGCGTGCCCCTCGCGGATACAAGCCACTGCCGACATGATCTGCCCCGGGGTACAGTACCCGCACTGGAAACCATCGTGCTTTAAAAACGCTTCCTGCATGGGGTGCAGTTCTTCGCCTTTGGCGAGGCCTTCTATAGTGGTTATCCTTTTACCATTTACCATTACACCTAATGTGAGGCAGGAATTTACCCTGTGGCCATCCACATGCACGGTGCAGGCGCCACATTGGCCATGGTCGCAGCCTTTTTTGGTGCCCGTAAGGTCAAGCTGTTCGCGCAGGATATCCAGCAGGGTTGAGCGGGGCTCTACCTGCAGGCTATGCGGTTTGCCGTTCACCTCCATTTTTAGCGGCATTTTCTCAAATACGGCAGCTATCTGCTCGTCCATATGATCGGATGCGGCATGTACAACGGTGCCGGGCGTTAGGGCCACAGCCGTTAATACCGAGCTCTGTTTGATAAAATCGCGGCGCGTTCCATTGGAAATGCCTTCGCTATCGGGCGAAATAATTGGCTTCTTATCGGACATAGGTATTGGATTTTTTAAGGAATGTCAATGTACCACTTTTCTGGATATCAATATAATATTATACGCGATAAAATGTTTTAAGCGCTGTTGTTTTATATAGACATGAAATGGCGGCACCGCAAAATACTTTCACTAAAGTTTTGATTTCATCTAAAACAACTGTTACTTAGATGCACTGCGCAATCGATTGTTTTATTATACCAGTATAAACCTATGAAGAAACTTTTTGCCCTGTTGCTACTATCAACTCCCTTAATAGGATTTGCCCAGCAACCCTTAAAATTGTGGTACAACCAACCCGCTAAACGGTGGACACAGGCGCTACCCGTAGGTAATGGCCGTTTAGGTGCTATGATCTTTGGGCGGGCAGAGTATGAACTCATCCAGCTGAACGAAAGTAGCTTATGGTCGGGCGGGCCGGTAAAAAAAAGTGTTATGAACCCCGAGTCGGCCTCGTACCTGCCCAAAGTGCGCGAAGCCATTTTTGCAGGCGATTACCAAAAAGCCCAGGAACTCAGCAAAAAAATGCAGGGTCATTACTCCGAAAGCTATCTGCCACTGGGCAACCTTGCCCTTAAACAAAATTTTGGCGGCAGCACAATCAGCAATTATTACCGCGACCTGAACATCGGCGATGCGGTTGCCACAACGCGCTTTACAGTTAATGGAGTTACCTATACCCGGCAAGTGTTTTCATCGGCACCGGGGCAGGTGATGGTAGTAAGGCTTACCGCCAGCAAACCCAATCAGCTTAGCCTGAAGGTATTGGCTAATACGCCTTTGAAGAACCGAAAATCAGTTATCGGCGTTAATACTATTTTGATAAAAGGCAGCGCGCCAACGCATGTGGATCCGAACTATCTTGGTCGCAAGCGCGACCCGGTGCGTTATGAGGACTCTTTAACCAAAGGGATGCGTTATGCCTGGTTTACCAAAGTTGTAAACAAAGGCGGTACTGTTGCTGCCGATACATCTGGCATCAACATAAAAAATGCAAGCGAAGTTACCATACTGATATCCGCCGCTACCAGCTTTAACGGTTTTGATAAAAACCCGGTAACCGACGGGAAGGACGAATATGCTATCAGCAATAAATATTTAGCCGCTGCGGTAACCAAACCCTATGCCGCGCTATTGGCTGCCCATGTGGCAGATTATCACCGCTATTTTAACCGGGTAAGTCTTACCCTAAATGATGGCGATAAGGTAAAACTGCCAACTGATGAACGCCTGCTGGCCTACACCAAGGGCGCAGACGACGCTGCATTTGAAGGCTTATTTTTCCAGTTTGGGCGATACCTGCTCATCTCCAGCTCGCGGCCGGGGGGCACAGCGGCAAATTTGCAGGGTATCTGGAACAATTTGGTACAACCGCCATGGAGCAGTAACTATACCACCAATATTAACGCGCAAATGAACTATTGGCCGGCAGAAACCACCAACCTGAGCGAGCTGCACCAGCCACTTTTACGCTTAACCGGCGAGCTGGCCGTTACAGGAAGGAAGACCGCTAAGGAGTTTTATAATTTAAACGGTTGGGTAGTACACCATAACAGCGATATCTGGGCGATGAGTAACCCCGTTGGGGACGGCTTTGGCGACCCGATGTGGGCCAACTGGGCCATGGGTGCCGACTGGCTGAGCAGGCACCTTTGGGACCACTACCTGTTTACCAAAGACGAAGCCTTTTTAAAGGCCAAAGCTTACCCGCTGATGAAGGGCGCTATAGAATTTACGCTTGGCTGGCTGGTAAAGGATAAGGATGGTTATTGGGTTACCGCGCCAAGCGGCTCTCCCGAAAACGCCTTTAAGGATGAGAATGGCAAGGTGGGCACCATAGCCTTAGGCAGTACCATGGATATGTCGATCATCCGCGACCTGTTTGCGCATTTTATAACCGCGTCGGAGCAATTGAACCTGGATAAGGCATTGCGCGATACAGTGATAGCGAGGCAAGCCAAATTGCTGCCTTTCCATATCGGCAAAAAAGGAAATTTAGTAGAGTGGTACAAGGATTGGGAAGAAACTGATCCGCACCACCGCCACGTATCGCACCTGTACGGCTTGTACCCGGGCGAACTGATCTCGCCGGTTACTACGCCCGACCTCGCGGCAGCCGCGAAAAAAACATTGGAAATACGTGGCGATGAAGGCACCGGCTGGAGCAAAGCCTGGAAAATAAATTTTTGGGCAAGGCTGCTGGACGGTAACCACGCCTACAAAATACTGCGCGATCTGCTGCACCTAACCGGCGAGGAAGGTACCGATTATGCCCAGGGCGGCGGCACGTATGCTAACCTGTTCGACGCGCACCCGCCTTTTCAGATAGATGGTAACTTTGGGGCCACTGCAGGCGTTGCCGAAATGCTGCTGCAAAGCCAAACCGGCGATGTGTACCTGTTACCCGCCCTGCCCGATGCCTGGAAAAGCGGCAGTATTAAAGGCCTGAAAGCAAGGGGCAATTTCGAAGTAAGCATCAGCTGGAGCGATCATAAGCTAACAAAGGCAAGCATTACATCTGTGGCTGGTGGCCTTTGTAGGTTGCGTAGCAATTGGCCGGTTAAGCTTGCGGGAAGTGGCGTAGTGTCTAAAGCGGACGGAAGAAGTTACCTGTTGACTTTTGCCTCGCAAAAAGGTAAAACCTATCAGTTTACAAGCAACTAAGCCGGAGATATACGAAACACGATAATATATAACGAGGCACCTACGGAGCCAATGACGGTTAAGAAAAGCGCTATAAACAGGGAGCTCCGCTGGAGCCTTAGCATTAAAAGCAACACTCCGGAGGAGTATCCTGTTTATAGCAAAATAATATATGTTTTTGGCTCCGTAGGTGCCTCCTTTGGGTAGGAGTAGTTACAATGCAATTCAAGTTACATAATCGATATTAGGGCAATTGGTACTGCAGGTGGTAATGCCTGCCGCCTAATAATGCCTGTTCGCCTACAACTTCAAAGCCAAGCCCGGTGTACAGCTTTTTTGCCTTATCGTTGCCTTTACTTACCAGCAAGCCCACGGTTTGGTGGCCGAGTTTCGCGGCTCTCGCAAATAAAGCTTTTATCAAACTTTTGGCGATGCCCTTGCCCTGGTATTGTGGGAAGACGCTGAGGCAGTCGATATAAAATTCGCCGCTTAGGGTTTCATCTTCGGGTGTGCCCGTGAAGCGGAGCTGCTGCCGGGTGTAATTTAAAAACGGGGTTCTCAGTTCGTCCAGTTTCGCTCCATCGTAAGCGGCTATCATCCCACAGACGTCACCGTTCTCTTCCCAAAGCAATACGTTTTCGTAACTGTACTGATTGCCCCTTAATCCTGCGAAGCGGGTGAACAGCGCTTCGGCAACTGCAGGGTCATCGCTGTTGGCAAATTTGCTTGCAAGGGCGTTACCCATGGCAAGCAGGATGAGTTGGGCGATGGCGGGAGCATCGGCGGGTGTGGCGGGGCGGATCATAGCTTCTCTAACCTAAAATACCCCAAATGTACCTCATCCTCCGGAAGATCTGAAGCGGGTGTGATATCGATGTAGTACCTTTCTTTTTGGGAGGGGGAAAGCATTTCCTCTATCTTGTAAATATCGTCCACGTCGATACCGTACTTATCGTCTATATGCGAGTTGGCGCCCTTCATGCCTGTTATGGTAGCGGTGCGGTAGAAAACGGTTTTCTTGGATTGCTGTATAGCGAGTGCTTTGTCCTTTTGTACGGTTAACACGGTGTAATGCTGCTCCTCCAGTTTACCGGCCTGGTAACCGCCGAGATTTACAAAGAAGAGCCTGTTCTCCGATTCGGGGTAAGCGTCGTGTTTCAGCAATACTCTTACGCGGTATCCATCTACATTGGTTACTTCGCGCCAGCCATCAACATGTAGCGAGGTGCCCGTGCCATGCCAAAAGCTTTTGATAGCGGGGACAAGTTCCTTTAAGGAATGGGCAACCCCAAAGAAAAAATCGTGCTGCTCTACGTGCCTGCCCGGCGCTTTGGAGCCCAGCAGCAGCATATATAATTTTAATTCCGTTGATGTTCCTTCGCTCATTCTTTTTGGCTAAACATGCTTTCAATAATGTTTGCTGATGCTGCTTCGCAAAAATCCAGTCCCGAGTAATCGGGATTGTAGCCGCCAATATACGGTACAGCCATCATATAAATGCGATCGTTTACCACGCCCTCGCCATTCAGCACCTGGAAATTATCATTAATAGCAAGCCCGGGCACAATAAGGCAATAGTTGCCTTTTGCATCTTTTTGCACCAATTTTTTCTCTTTCTGCATCGCTTCTTTACCCTTATCAGCATCCCTGAATTTAAGCAGGGCCGGGGCGACGGCTTTATGGTCGATCAGGCTTTTATAGGGCAGATCTTCGTAAGGCAGGTGCGGCTGCCCAACCGAATCTACAAATGTTTTAAACAGGTCGGCGTGCTTTTCGCCGGCCTCGTCGGTGTAATAATAGGTAGCGCCGCCGGTTTCGTTGGGTTTTACTTTGCTGTCTTCGCCTACCGAAACAATTTCCAGCACGCCTGCCTCGTGCATAGCCATCAATTCCTCGCAGGAACTTTGGGGGATATAGGCGATCACTACCGATATTAGTGGCTGCAACACTTTTTGCAGCCTTTGCATATCCTCGGCACATAAATATTTGGCAGGATAGTTCATCGCGAAGCTTAATACGCCCAGCATCTCCTTCCAAAAGATGGATTCTTTTCTTTTGATGGAGCGTTCGGCTTCCATATATTCTGCCTTTAGTAATTGGAATGCGTCCAGGCGCTCGCGCTGTTCCATCATTTCGGCCACAAAGGCTTCCATGCTCATGTTCTTCACATGCGCGTAAAACTCCGGGTCTTTCTCCTTGAAGATCTCTTTAAAATCCTTCTCAAAAATATAATCGAGTGATAAAAAGCCATCGTTATTTTGAATATGCTCCGCTATTTCTTCATCGGTTAATAAAGAATCATTTTCGAGATGCGAATCATCCAAATGGAACCGCACCGCGGGCAATAAACCATTGCGCGAATGCAGGATGATCTTAAAATCGGGGCTATCGGCCGCTAAATGATAAACGCGCCGACCATCTTTCTCTATCGAGAACTCTCCGTTTCCTCTCGCCAGCGTTCGGATGGCGTCCACAGCGGTAAGCGATGAGCCTTTGATGGCAACCGGGTGGTTGGTTTTGATTTGCAGTTTAGCCGGCGGATAAGGCGAATCGAAATAGCCCGGTATTTTCCCTTCATATTTCTTTGGCCAGTTGTGCCCGGTGCAGATGATCACCCGGTCAAATTCGTGCATACTTTCGGCATTCACTTCTACGGAGACGGTGCCCTTTTCGGGCTGGTCGGTAATATCGGTTACACTGCTTTCAAAGTGGATGATCACCTTAATGCCAGCCCTCTCCGCCTGCTTTTGCAACAGCTCGAACTGCGCCGACAGGTATTGGCCAAACAACAGGCGCGGCAGCACTTTATAATCGTTATAGCTTTGGGAGGATATCTGGTAATGGTCCAACAGGTGTTTTGGCGCGCTTGCTATCCAATCGGCAATGGAAGTAACCAGCTCGGGGATCTCGTTGCCCGATACATTGGTGATATGCTCATCATTGGCGCCCTCGGTACTATAGGGCATCCCCACGCCCAATTGTTTCTTACGCTCAAATATGGTTATGGTGATGTTGGCATTGCCGGTATCCACCAGTCGCTTAAACATAAATAGCCCGCTTGGGCCGCCGCCCAGAATTGCAATGTGTTGCATTATTAAAGAAATATTTAATGAGTAAGAAATAACTTTGATATAGGTAAATTAAAACGGACTAAAATTGTTTTAGAATTACAGTCGTATCTTTTAATTGTTATTTAAACACTTATTACAATATCGCTTAATGATTAGCCAATAACGAATAGAAATAGTTAGTACGCATGTTTTTCCTTTGTAGTGTAACCTGAATTATAACAAAGCTGCGCCGGGTATTCGGTGAAATACAATATGTTGGGCAAAGTCCACAGTGCAGGATGGATTAAGCATCCTAAATTGCGTACTTTGCAATTGCTTTTACCCCCGTGGAAAAGCGATGCCAAATTATAATGAAGCAGGTAGTACAATAGTAATTAATAAAATAAACCGGCTTTTGCTTTTGATGAGATAACCAAATAGTCCATCTTTTTTTGCGATTAATCCATTTTAAACAGAGGCCCGGCGATTAATTTTACCGCTTGTTCCCGTTAAAACGGATAGCCTATAAAAACGGACTGAGATCATAAGCAGAGCGACCAATTTGAAACGATGGTAGAAGAAGATAAACGTATTTTTTTACAAATACACCATTCCGATAACGTGCTGGTAGCACTTACCGACTTGCCCAAAGGCACCGTTATTGAGCATGAAGGCACCAGCCTTGTATTGGCGGATGATATAGCTGGCAAGCACAAATTCACTATAAACGCCCTTGCCGAGGGTGATGAGATTTACATGTACGGTGTGCTGGTTGGCAAAGCCAGCGAACCCATTGCACAGGGCGGCCTCATCTCTACCAAAAACGTTCACCACGCGGCAGATGGCTTTAAGCTGGGCAGCCGCAAAACCGAATGGAAGCGGCCAGACGTTAGCGATTTTAAAGACCGCACATTTATGGGCTACCACAGGTCGGACGGCACGGTAGGTACGGCCAATTACTGGCTGGTGATTCCGCTGGTTTTTTGCGAGAACCGAAATATTAATGTGCTGAAGGAGGCCATGCTGGATAAACTGGGCTTCGCTAAACCGAGGGGTTATGAGAGCGAGGTGGACCAGTTGGTGAGCATGCTGCAAACCGGCAAGTCGGTAGAGGAAATACTGCAGGCCGACCTGCAGATGACTCCCGAGGGCAACGCTTCTAAAAAGATCTTCGCCAATGTGGACGGCATAAAATTCCTTAACCATGATATGGGCTGCGGCGGTACCCGTACCGACTCTGACGCACTTTGCGGGCTGCTGGCGGGTTATATAACTCACCCTAATGTGGCTGGTGCTACGGTGCTAAGCCTGGGTTGCCAGCACGCGCAGGCCAGCATTTTGCAGGATGAGATAAAAAAACGCGACCCGAATTTCTCCAAGCCTTTAATGATATTGGAGCAGCAAAAACTCGGCACCGAAAGCCGCTTGCTGCACGAAGCCTTAAAGCAAACTTTTGCCGGGCTGATAGAAGTAAATAAACAACAGCGCGAACCCGCCCCGATAAACAAACTGAATATCGGTTTGGAATGCGGAGGCTCGGATGGGTTTTCGGGGATCTCGGCAAATCCGGTTTTGGGGTATTTGTCGGATATTTTGGTAACATTGGGTGGGAGCGTTGTACTGGCAGAGTTCCCGGAGCTTTGCGGCGTGGAGCAGGAACTAAGCGACCGTTGCGTAGACGAGCCTACCGCCTTAAAGTTTATGAACCTGATGAGCACTTACGCCGCCAGGGCAGAGGCAGACGGATCGGGCTTTTACGCCAATCCATCGCCGGGAAATATCCGAGATGGATTAATTACCGATGCCATTAAATCGGCAGGGGCGGCAAAAAAGGGCGGCTCATCGCCGGTAACCGCGGTTTTAGATTATCCCGAAAAGGTAACCAAACCGGGGCTTAACCTGCTTTGCACGCCGGGCAGCGATGTGGAAAGCACTACAGCGGTAGTAGGATCGGGCACAAACGTGGTGCTTTTTACAACCGGCTTGGGTACGCCAACCGGCAACCCCATAGCGCCGGTGGTAAAGCTATCTACCAATACAAAACTATTTAACCGGATGCCCGATATTATTGATTTTAACTGCGGCGCCGTTATAGAAGGCGACGAAAGCATTCAGCAATCGGCACACAGGCTGTTGAATTATGTTATTGATGTGGCCAATGGCGATATCAAACCAAAAGCGGTACAATTAGGGCAGGACGACTTTATCCCATGGAAACGCGGGGTGTCATTATAAAATAAAAAACAGAGCATGTTTAGCTTAACAAATAAAACGGCCGTTATTACCGGCGGCGGCAGCGGGATTGGCAGAGCCATTGCACTGTTGTTTGCAAGGCAAGGCGCAACCGTACACATTATAGAACTGAATGCCGACGCCGCAACAGGTGTGGTGGAAGAAATAGCAGCAACCGGGGGACAGGTAAAAGCCTACGCCGCCAATGTTGCCGACCAGCAGGCTGTATTGGCTGTTTTTGCTGAGATAGGCAGGGTAGATATCCTGGTGAATAACGCGGGTATAGCCCATGTGGGTAACTTGGAGAATACCAGCGAGACCGACCTCGACCGTATTTACAACGTAAATGTAAAAGGCGCATACAACTGCCTTTTTGCTGCCGTGCCGACCATGAAACAAGCAGGCGGCGGCGTTATCCTTAATATGGCGTCCATAGCGGCGCATGTGGGTATTACCGATAGGTTTGCCTACTCCATGAGCAAAGGAGCTATCTTCGCGATGACCTTATCCGTAGCGCGCGATTATATGGCCGATAATATCCGCTGTAACAGCATTTCGCCGGCAAGGGTGCATACGCCTTTTGTGGACGGCTTTATCGCCAAAAACTACGCGGGTAAGGAAACGGAGATCTTCGAAAAACTATCAAAAAGCCAGCCTATCGGGCGTATGGGCAAGCCGGAGGAGATCGCTTCGCTGGCGCTGTACCTATGTTCGGATGAATCGGGCTTTATCACCGGTACCGATTACCCTATCGATGGCGGCTTTATTACATTAAACAACTAATTACGAGATGAAACTAATAAGATTTGGCAACGCCGGAGAAGAAAAAGCAGGCGTACATATAGATGGTGTTAACTACGACGCATCTTTTTTGCAGAGTGATTATGATGAGCAATTTTTTGCGCGCGGCGGCCTTGCCGAACTGGAAGCCTATGTAAAGGCTCATCAAAGCGAGTTGACGCCGATACCGGAAGGCAGTCGTTTAGGCAGTCCTATCGCCAGGCCGTCAAAGATCGTTTGCATCGGCCTCAACTATGCCGATCACGCTAAAGAAACCAACGCGGCAACACCATCCGAGCCGATCATCTTTATGAAAAGCACCACCTCGCTGGTTGGGCCGAATGATGATATTATGATCCCTAAAAACTCGGTAAAAACCGATTGGGAAGTGGAACTGGCCGTAGTTATCGGCAAAAAAGCATCTTATGTGGACGAAGCCGAAGCGGCGGATTACATTGCGGGCTACGTACTGCACAACGATGTATCCGAACGCGAGTTTCAACTGGAGCGTAACGGAACCTGGGATAAAGGCAAAGGCTGCGACACTTTCGCGCCGATGGGCCCGTATTTGGTAACACCTGATGAGGCAGGCGATGTAGATGCTATGCGCCTGTGGCTAACCGTTAACGGTACCAAAATGCAGGATGGCAACACCTCCAACTTTATCTTTAAAGTGCCTTTTGTAATCTCTTATATCAGTCAGTTCATGACCTTGCTTCCGGGCGATGTGATCTCTACAGGCACACCAGCAGGTGTTGGCCTGGGCTTTAAGCCACCGGTTTACCTAAAACCCGGCGACGTGGTAGAATTAGGTATAGATGGATTAGGAACTTCGAGGCAGGAAGTGGTGGCTTACAGCAAGGCTTAAACCATACAGTACAGTACAATTAAAATATATGAATACTGCAGATTTGTAACATGAAAGTAGGCCTGTTCATCCCTTGTTACGTCGACCAGTTTTACCCCAATGCGGCTATTGCCACTTTGGAGTTGCTGGAGAAGCTTGGCGTAGAGGTTGGCTACCCGGCGCAGCAAACCTGCTGCGGGCAGCCGATGGCCAATTCGGGTTACGAACATTTAACCGGCGGCTGCAACGACCTGTTTGTAGACAACTTTGCAGGTTTTGATTACATCGTTTCGCCATCGGGCAGTTGCGCTTTGCATATTAAGGAGCACCTGCACTCGCATGATAATGAACAGGCTGCAACCGGCATCCGCAAAAAAATATACGAGTTGACCGAGTTTTTAACCGATGTTTTAAAGGTTGAAAAACTCGATGCCAAGTTTCCGCACCGGGTGGGCCTGCACCAAAGCTGCCACGGACAGCGCGGACTTAAACTGGCGCAGATGACGGAGCTTACCGCTTCGCCCTACTCCAAACCCGGCGGCTTATTAAATATGGTAGAAGGGGTAGAGCTGATCCCCCTAACCCGTAGCGACGAATGTTGCGGCTTTGGTGGTACTTTTTGTGTTGCCGAGGAAGCGGTATCGGCCAAGATGGGGAAAGACAGGGTTGCCGATCATATCCAAAACGGTGCGGAGTACATCACTGCTGCCGATCTGAGTTGCCTGATGCACATGGAAGGCATCCTCAAGCGGCAAAAAAGCGGGGTGAAGGTGATCCACATTGCCGAGATATTGAATGGCGTAAAGGAACCGGTAGCATGAAGAACCACGCCGAACTTTCCGAAGTATTTAATAAAGACGAGCAGCGCGTAAACTGGCACGACGAAACCCTTTGGTTTGTGCGCCAGAAACGCGATAAGGCCACGCACCAGATCCCCGATTGGGAGGAGCTGCGCGAAGCCGCCTCGCAAATAAAGCATAACGTACTATCCGACTTAGGCAATTACCTGGAGCAGTTTGAAAAGAATGCCGTTAATAATGGTATTCGTGTACATTGGGCGGTTGATGCCCAAGAGCATAACAAGATCGTCCATAGTATTTTAAAGCGGCACGGCATCAGTCAGATGGTGAAAAGTAAATCCATGCTGACGGAGGAATGCCACCTCAATCATTATCTCGAAGACAAGGGCATTAACGTGGTAGATTCTGATTTGGGTGAGCTCATTGTACAGCTGGCTAAAGAACCGCCAAGCCATATCGTCCTCCCCTGTATCCACAAAAAGAAAGAAGAAATAGGGGATATATTCCACGAGCATTTAGGCAGCGCCAAAGGCGAAGCCGACCCGCAGATACTGACGGAAACCGCGCGCATCCATTTACGCAACACATTCCTCTCCCGCAGGGCGGCGCTTACCGGTGTTAATTTCGCGGTAGCAGAAACCGGCGAGTTTGTAGTATGCACCAACGAGGGCAATGCCGATATGGGCGCGCACCTTTCTGATGTACACATCGCCAGTATGGGGATCGAGAAACTGATCCCAAAGCGTAAAGACCTCGGCGTGTTTCTGCGCCTGCTTACGCGGAGCGCTACGGGGCAACCCATTACCACCTACAGTAGTCATTTTAAACGACCACGGCCGGGGCAGGAGATGCATATCATTTTAGTTGATAACGGACGCAGTGTACAATTGGGTCGCGAAGATTTTCGCAATTCGCTCAAATGCATTCGTTGCGGGGCTTGTATGAACACCTGCCCGGTTTACCGCCGCAGCGGCGGGCATAGTTACCACACGGCAGTTGCAGGGCCGATAGGCTCTATCCTTGCCCCAAACCTGGATATGAAGCAATATGCTGATCTGCCCTTTGCGTCCACGCTTTGCGGGTCGTGCAGTAATGTTTGCCCGGTGAAGATAGATATCCACGAGCAGCTATATAAATGGCGGCAGGTAATTGTTAAAGAAGGTTACGGCGATAAAAAGAAAGCCGCCGCCATGCAGGCGATGGCTTATACGCTGTCCTCGCCAAAGGTTTACCGCCTGGCAGGTAAAGCCGGGCGCTGGGTGATGAAACATACACCATTCGCCGTAAACAACCCGCTGAACCCCTGGTACAAGCAACGCGATATGCCGGAGGCACCGAAGGAATCGTTTGGGGAGTGGTACGCGAAGAATAGAGGTTAGAGAATAGAGGTTAGAATCAAGATACAAGAAGCAAGAAATAAGACGAAGATAAATTAGAAATTGAACATTCGACATTTGAAATAAAATGACAACCCGCGATAAAATATTAGCAGATGTACGCCGTAACCAGCCGCCTTTGGTGGCTGCACCGGATCTTGCTGTGTGGGAAGCTAAGGCGCAGGCGAAAGCCTCTTTGCTGGAAACTTTTGCAACTGTTGCCGGCAATGTAGGCAGCAGGGTGGTGCTGGTTGATAGCATTGCAGATCTGAAATCGCATCTGATTATTCCCCCGGATTCACGGGTATTAACGTCCCTACCCCAATTGCTGGATATTGCCAAGGATGCCGCTTTATTTGCCAACAACGCTCCGCACGAAATGGAGAATGTAGAGCTGGCCATTCTGCAGGCCGAGTTTGGCGTTGCCGAAAACAGCGCCCTTTGGGTTACCGAAAAACAAATGGGTACCCGCGTGCTGCCCTTTATTTGCCAGCATTTGGCGCTGGTGGTTAAGTCGGCAGATATTGTGCCCGATATGCACGCCGCCTACCTGCGTACCCAGGGCAGCGACCATGGCTTCGCCGCCTTCATTGCCGGCCCCTCTAAAACCGCAGATATTGAACAATCATTGGTACTTGGTGCACATGGGCCGAGGAGTTTGGTGATATTTGTTTTGACGAGCTAATTTCCTGTATTTTAGATCGATGAAAAGCGATAAGTCGATAAGGAATATTTGTTTGGCAGCAATTAAACGGCGCTCGAGTAGGCCGTTTGATTTTCAATTGACTAAAATATTTGAATCGACAACTTTTGACGACATTGAAGATGCTTTCAGGATTACGAGGGTGAATAAAGAAGAACTGCCAATTTCCCAGACATTTATCGACGAAAATAACTGGACACTGGTTACCACGAGACAAATTATAACCAGTAAGCAAGGGATTCAAGAAAGCATACAAGCAACAGAAGTAAAAAGCTGGCACTGGAATGATTTTAAAGGATATGATAAAACGTCTTACACGCTTGGTGAACTACACCGTAATGGTGGGTCGGATTTTGAAGTCTTTATCGAAACCGGGCGGGCATCCATGGTTAGTATTTATGCCATTATGACTTTGGTTGGGCAGCTTGCTTAACCCTTTTAGCAACACCAAAAATGATGATTTTGCTCTTTTATTTAACTAAATAAAAACCAATATTTGCCTAACCTTAAAATTATGAAAACACTTCGTGTCCTCTTCCTTGCCGCGTTTGTGGCTACCGGCTTTTGTGCCAATGCCAAAGTTATCCTGTCTTCTGCCTTTAGCGATAATATGGTGCTGCAGCAAAAAACAAAAGCTGCCATTTGGGGAAAGGCTGATCCGGGTAAAGCCGTTACGATTAGCACCACCTGGAACTCAAAAAAATATACCGCCGTGGCCGGTGCCGATGGGAAATGGAAGGTGATGTTATCCACGCCATCATATGGCGGGCCTTATGATATCACGGTTTCCGATGGTGATGCCATTACGCTTAAAAATGTGCTGATAGGCGAGGTATGGATCTGCTCGGGGCAATCTAATATGGAGTTCCCGGTATCGGGCTGGTCGCAGGTGGTAAATTACCAGCAGGAACTGGCCGATGCACAATACCCTAATATCCGCCTGTTACAGGTAGAGCATATCACCAGCACGGTACCTTTGGATGATGCCAAAATAACCGGCGGCGGCTGGCAGCAATGTACCCCGCAAACGGTGGCGCAATTTTCAGCAGTGGCCTATTTCTTCGCACGTGATATTTATAAAAAAACGGGCATTCCGATAGGGTTGATCCATTCTTCGTGGGGTGGCACCATCGTAGAGGCATGGACCAGCGAGAACACCGTAAAACAATTGCCCGACCTGGCCAAGGCTTACGAAAAGATGAAAACCCTAACCAAAGAGCAAAGCCTGGCCCTATACAATACCGAAGCCACTGCCTGGCAAGCCAACGTAGTTGCAAAGGATGGAGGGTATCAAAACGGCGCACCCGTATGGGCGGCACCCAAAATCGATACCAGCGGTTGGAAAACCGTACAGCTACCCGGCGCATGGGAAACCTCGGTGTTGCCCGATTTTGATGGCATTGTTTGGTTCCGTAAAAAGATCAGCATCCCCGAAAGCTGGGCGGGTAAGGATATTAAGCTGAGCCTCGGCGCGATAGATGATGCCGACATCACCTTTTTTAACGGGGACAAAATAGGCGAAACCAACTTTTACGCGGCACCGCGCAATTATACCATCCCCGCAGATAAAGTAAAGGCGGGCGAGTTCGTTATAACTGTACGGGCTTTTGATACCGGCGGCGACGGGGGCTTTACGGGTAAAAAAGGAGTAATGTTTATGCAAAGCGTCTCCGGCGAGACTATCCCGTTGGATGGCGCGTGGCAGTATAAAATGGCGGTAGATTTTAAAGGCTTTCCGTCGCCTGTGTTTAATGATGGGCCAAACCGGCCGTCGGTATTGTTTAATGCGATGCTCAACCCATTTACCCAGTATGCCGTAAAGGGCGCTATTTGGTACCAGGGCGAGGCAAACGTAAACCGTGCCCAGCAATACAATGAACTGTTCCCGGCTTTAATAAACGATTGGCGCCGCGATTGGAACAACCCCAAAATGGCTTTTTACTTTGTTCAGCTGGCTAATTTTATGCCGGTTAGTCCGCAACCTGTACCCTCTGCCTGGGCCGAACTGCGCGATGTGCAACTGGCTACTTTAGCTGTGCCAAACACAGGTATGGCCGTGGCAATAGATATTGGCGAAGGCGCGGATATCCACCCGAGGAATAAACAAGAAGTTGGCCGCCGCCTGGCACTTATCGCCCTGGCAAAAAATTACGGGCAGGGTGGTGTTTATTCGGGGCCGGTGTACAGCTCCTCTAAAATCGATGGTAATACTATCAGCATAAAATTAAAAAATGCCGAAGGATTAAGCGCCAAAGGCGGCGGTGCTGTTACAGGCTTCGCGATAGCAGGCAGCGATCAAAAGTTTTACTGGGCGGATGCCGTTATAAATGGCGATAAAGTAACGGTAAGTAGCCCCAATGTGAAAAACCCGGTGGCGGTAAGGTATGCCTGGAGTAATAACCCGGTTTGTAATTTAGTTAACGGGGCAGGCTTGCCTGCATCGCCCTTCCGTACGGATAAGTGGCAGTACAGCACTTTTGGGAAGAAGTAGTCGCTATGCAGGGGATCGCTTTTAATTTGACTCAATTCAAAAATCTATAAAACCCATAAAGCGTTCCGATGGAACGCCGCGGTATTGATTTGTTTTTTCTACCCATAATGTATCCCGAAGGGATACTGGTTCATATTCTTCGTCCCTTCGGGACGGCTCATGGGTAGGAAATAAGACAACATCCATTTTTACGTTCCATCGGAACGTTTTATGATAGGCGGTGTGCCTAAGAGTAAAGTTTTTTGTAAGTTAACTTAAACATGATAAGGGACCTTGCGGGAACGGATATCATCATAAACTGAGATATCTCCTGCTACTTTTTAACGTAGCACTTTTGATAGCTGAGCGGGCTTTTCCCGGTGATTTCTTTAAAATATTTATGAAAGCTGGCAAAATTATAAAAGCCGCTTTCGTAACAAATCTCCTTTACGTTCATCTGGTTGTTGATGAGTAACTTACAGGCGCTGCCTACTCTTATCTCGTTAATAAAACGCGAGTAGGTTTTTTTGCTGCGCGATTTAAAGAATTTGCAAAACGAATTTGGGCTGATGTTGGCAACCGCGGCAATCTCATCCAGGGTGATCTTCTTTTTAAAATTTACGATAGAGTAATTGTAAATGGCGTTAATGCGGTCCTTCTCCGATTCCTGGAAGTTGTGCGCAAAACCCAGCGATGCCAGTATATTGTTTTCTTCGCCGCCGGCAATGGCAAGCAGCACCTCCATCAGCAATATAATTTTACGCGGACCCTCGGCAAAAACCACCTGTTCTACCAGGCTGCCCACCTTATTAAGGTTGGCGCCTGTTATTTGTATGCCCCGTTTAGATTTATGGAGGATGTTTTTGATCTCCTTATTTTCCGGAAGCTCCAGGAACTGGTCGCCCCAAAAATTCTCGTTAAAATGCACCACGCTTACATCCGCGGTAGCGTCGGCATTGCCATGAAAATACACCTCATCAAACTGCCAGTAATGCGGCAGGTTAGAGCCCACCAGCACCACATCGCCTGTGTTAAACTGCGTAATGCAATCGCCTATAAATTGAGTACCGCTGCCTTTTTTAAAAAAAACCAGCTCAACTTCGGGGTGGTAGTGCCAATGGTTGTTTACATTGGGCCTGGTATCGCGCCGCGCATTGAACGACTGCACCAGGTTTGTAGATACTTTTAATAATTGAGGCTTCATTGACTGGTAATTGGCATGGTGAAAGTATAAAAAATTCAACATTAAAGTTACAAAACCTGCATATGTTTTTATTGAAATACAATATCGCTTAATGCTTTGATCAAAGAATAAAATGTTGGGCCTGCAACAAAGCCTATACTTGTATAGTACAAAACCAATTATTCCTGCCGTACCGGCATCTTTTTTTCTATTATGGATCTACAACTAAAGGACAAAGTAATTATTGTAACCGGGGGTGCCCGTGGTATAGGCAAAGGCATAGCGGTGCTGCTGGCAAAAGAGGGCGCTATACCCGCTATTATCAGCCGTACCGAAGCAGAAAATTTGAAGACGGTGAACGAAATTGCTGCCGCTGGTGGCAAAGCTTTCCATTTTGTGGCAGAACTATCAAACCCGGATGCCTGCCGCCAGGCGGTTGAAAACGTAGTAACCGAATTGGGCCGGATAGATGGCCTGGTGAATAACGCCGGGGAGAATGACGGCGTGGGGCTGCAAAACGGCGGTTACGATAAGTTTATGGCGTCGCTGCATAAAAACCTGGTGCATTATTATTTAATAGCACATTATGCTTTGCCGGAACTGATAAAATCTGAAGGCAGCATCCTCAATATAACTTCTAAAGTTGCTGATACCGGGCAGGGCGGTACATCGGCCTATGCGGCTGCCAACGGCGGGCGCAACGCCCTAACAAGGGAATGGGCGGTAGAACTGTTGCCCCACAACATTCGCGTAAATGCGCTTGTGGTGGCCGAATGCTACACTCCGCTTTATGAGCGCTGGTTAAGCACCCTGCAAAACCCCGAAGAAAAACTGGCATCCATTGTAAAAAACATCCCCCTTGGCAACCGTATGACCACCGTGGAAGAGATTGCCAATACCGCGGCCTTCCTGCTCTCGCCGGTTTCCAGCCATACTACGGGGCAAATAGTTTATGTAGACGGCGGTTACACACATTTAGACAGATCAATTTAAAACCTCACGATAATCCTGATGAAAACCATCTCTACCCTGAACCTGAAGTTTGCCGCCTTGGTAATAGCTATCGGAAGCTTGCTTATTGCGGGTAAGGCCTCCGCTCAAAACTTAAAACTTTGGGATAATAAGCCCGCTAAAGACTGGATGACCGACGCTTATCCCATTGGCAACGGCCGCATAGGCGCAATGGTTTTTGGCGGCGTGGCGCAGGAACATATCCAGTTTAACGAGATAAGCCTTTGGACCGGCGACGAGCAAGAAACGGGTGCCTACCAGGCCTTCGGCGATCTTTACATTAAATTTAATATCCCCGATACCATCACCACTAATTATCGCCGCGAGCTGGATATCAGCAGATCGGTTATGCAGATCGGATACGCTACGGTTGCAAATTACAAGCGCGAGTATTTCTGCAGCTTCCCCGATAAAGTGATGGTGCTGCATTATACCGCGAATAAGCCCGGTGCGTATTCAGCAGGTATTCTGTTGAAAGGCGCGCATAAAGGCACGGTTACAGCAGATGGTGCCACTCTACAAATAAACGGCAAGCTGGATAACGGCGAAGCTTACAGCGCCACTGCCAAAATTATTTTGGATGGCGGCAAGCTTAGCATCGGTACGGATAGTAAAGGCGGTTCGCAGCTGAATATCAGCAAGGCAAACGGCTTTACCATACTACTTTCGGCTGCTACCGATTACAGCAATAAACGCGAAAATAAATGGAAAGGAGAGGACCCTACTGTAAAAGTTAAGGGCATCATTACAACAGCATCCACCAAAACCTACCCGCAATTACTGGCAAGGCACATTGCTGATTACCAGTCGCTATTCGGCAGGGTTTCCTTAAACCTCGGCAGTAAAACAACTGCGGCAAGCACCGTTCCTACCTATCAGCAAATCCTGAATTATAAAAAATCGGGCGATACGCAGCTGGAGGCGCTGCTTTTTCAATATGGGCGGTACCTGCTCATCAGCTCATCGCGTAAAGGGGGCTTGCCGGCAAACCTGCAGGGGCTTTGGAACAACAGCAATAACCCGCCATGGCGCAGCGATTACCACTCCAATATCAACATCCAGATGAACTACTGGCTGGCCGAGTCTACCAATCTCTCGGAATGCCATTTCCCATATCTCTATTATATCAACAGCATGCGTGCCGTAAAAACCGAAAGTACCGCCAAAGAATACCCAAATACCCGCGGCTGGACGGTGAAAACGGAGAACAATATTTACGGAGGCTCCAGCTTTTTATGGAACACGCCGGGCAGCGCCTGGTACGCGCAGGCGCTTTGGGAGCATTACGCTTTTACAAAGGACAAGGAATACCTTAAAAGCTTCGCTTACCCGATACTCAAAGAGATCTCGGAATTTTGGGATGACCATTTAAAGCGCCGCGCGGATGGTACGCTGGTATCGCCCATGGGCTGGTCGCCCGAGCATGGGCCAACCGAGGATGGCGTAACGTACGATCAGGAAATTGTGTACGACCTGTTTACCAATTATATTGAAGCAGCGGATATATTGGGCCTGGATAAACCGTACCGCTCACATATCGCATCGTTAAAAGAGCATTTGCTGAAACCAAAAATTGGCAAGTGGGGCCAGTTGCAGGAATGGGAAACCGACCGCGACGATCCCAAAGATACCCACCGCCACGCATCGCACCTGTTTGCCCTGCACCCGGGCAGGCAGATCAGTATCATCAATACGCCCGAACTGGCCAAGGCAGCCAAGGTAAGCTTGCTTGCCCGTGGCGATGAATCAACGGGATGGTCGATGGCCTGGAAGATGAATTTTTGGGCCCGTCTGCAGGATGGCGACCATGCGCATACCATTCTTAAGAATTTTATAACACTGGTTGGTGGCGCCGGTGTTGATTATAACCAGGGAGGCGGTATTTATGCCAACCTGTTTTGCGCGCACCCGCCTTTCCAAATAGATGGTAATTTTGGCTACACTGCCGGCGTTGCCGAAATGCTGCTGCAAAGCCAGGCCGGCGAAATACAACTGCTGCCTGCCTTACCAAAAGCCTGGGCAAATGGCAGTGTGCAGGGCCTGCGTGCCCGCGGCAATTTCGAGATCAGCAATATGGAATGGAAGGCGGGTAAAATAACCAAGCTATCTATCAAGTCATTATCAGGCGGGGATTGCCGGATACGGGTGCCGAATGCCATGAAACTGGCGGCTACAACCAAAGGTAATACCGTATTCAATTTAAAAACGGCAAAAGGCAAAACTTATACTTTTACCACGGGGATATAGTATCAATTATAAAAGCAAGAAGAGTGTCGTGTTTCCGCGGCCTCTTTTTGTGTAGTTTGATTGGTTCTTAAAAAAAAATATTGCAGTATAAATCTCTGAATTTCAGACGTACACAGCTAAAAATGCCCTTTCAGCTAAACTAAATTGAAAAAAAACTTTACAGAAATAAAAAAAACGCTACATTTGCAAACCTTAAACGGAGCGGTATCATAGCTCAGTCGGTAGAGCAAAGGACTGAAAATCCTTGTGTCGCTGGTTCGATCCCAGCTGATACCACCAAAACCTCGTTAATAACGAAGTTCACTGTTTTTTTAAAGCATAAATCCTTAATCACTGATTAGGGATTTATGCTTTATTTGTTATAAGGACAATGGTGGCCCCATTACCTTCATTCCACAAGCTTCATGAATTTTATCTACTTCCTCTTTGGTAGGGGCAACTTTCAGATTATTCATCGTTCTGAAAAAATCCTCTGCTTTGCCGGCCGGCTGTACAAAATAGACCAATTTACCTTTATCTGTTAGTTGTATCCAAGTATGAGGGATGTTTCGGGGCAAAAAAATCGTATCTCCAGGGTTCATCATCATCGTTTCATAACCTACTACAAAACGATAGTTGCCTTCTATTACATAAAAAACTTCGTCCTGGTGAAAATGAACATGAAGCGATGGCCCGGTTTTTTCATAGCCGATGTATTCAAACATGGCTATCTGGCTATCGGTATCTTTCCCTGATATTTTGATATCGTTCGGGTTTTTTCCTTTATATAAAAACGATTCGTTGAAACGGCCCTTACCTGCCGCTATTTTAAAGGGTTTTTTGGCCGGTGCATTAGCCGCGGCTGTTTTTCCTAATGCCAGTAAAGCTGCTGCACCTAAACCGGTTTGTAAAAATTTCTTTCTTTGCATCGTGTTATGATTTGATAGCCAAAGATCAATTACTACAGCTTTGCTTTAGTGGTAAAAAATGGACATTCTTAATATACTTCCTCTGTACCCAGCAACCGCTCGGGCGAATCCATTGCAAAAAATACTGAGGGGGTGTAACCGGTAAAGGCCTTGTACTCTTTGCTCAAATGTTGATAATCGTAATAACCGCAGGCGATGGCAATGTTGAACCAGTTCATTTCGGGATAGCGGCTTTTCATTCGGTAGGCCTGATCAAACCGCACTACCCGTAAATATTCTTTAGGGGCAATCCCCATTCTTTCTATAAATTGACGGTCGAACTGCCGATGCGAAAGAAATGCGCTTGATACGTATCGATCCAACGGCTGTGAAGCATCAAGCATTTGTTGTGCTACCAAATCTATTGGTAATGCTTTGTTAGTGATACCGTTCGCCAATTTTGCTACAAATCGTTCTGCTATCCTTATCATCTCAAGATGGTCTTGGGCATGGTAAAGCTGATCATTTATATGTTCAATTGCGCCTCCAAAAATGTCTGCAGCATCAATCAACTGATCAGTTATTTCATTAAGCGAAAATCCAAACAGGCGGTATAATGCTCCAGGCTGAAACACAATTTGTAACGAAAGGAACTTTTTATAAACCGTTCGGTTATTAACAATGGTGTGCTGGCCGATAAGTAAAGCATTTTTTGGCTTGATGCTTTTGCTTTTATTGGCATATTCAATGATAGTTGGCGTTGGGAAAAACTGGAGGCATTGCTCGGGGCGCGGTGTGTAGGCTTTCGGCGGGATTGGATTATTGTGCGTAAATTCGAAATCAATGATCCGATAAAGCCTCACAATTTGGGCTAAAGCGGGGCCGGGTTTAATTTCACGCAAATGCATACAATTGTTATTGACAATCTTTAAAATTAGCCAAAGTTTAACGGATTCAGATATCCAAATTAAAATTTGAACCGAAAAATTTATAGATCTAAATCTGCTATCAGGCGCAAATCCATTTTGTACCCCTCCCGCAAAATCGTGCTCTTTTTAATTCAGTTCCATTTTTTATATTTGTTTTAACCTCAAAATTCATCATCGATGGAAGTTGTTGTCTTTGAAGATGGCGCATTCCACGCAATCATCCACAAACCGAAAAATTTGCTGCCGAAAGTAATTTTTTCAAGGATTTTGAATTGAGGGGTTCTAAATTAAGTGACCGAGAAAAGCCGTATCCTTGCAATTAACCCATTCCAAAACATGAAACCCGGTTCCCCCAAAAAAAAGCTTTTTGCATTTGTGTGTTTTATTATACCGCTACTTTTTTCATTTAAAGCAAATGGTCAAAAGGTAGAGCCAATTAAGTCTGATCAGGGAAAAGTTGTAACGATGCATTCCGACATTCTTAAAGAAGATCGAAGGATACTGATCTACACACCGAAAGATTCTGCCAATTCAGAGAAAAAATATCCGGTGATCTATGTTCTGGATGCCGACAATCATTTCGCCCAAATGGTAGAATATTCTAAATACCTCAGCCGGCAAGACGTGTCCGTTATTCCCCCACTGATCGTTGTAGGAATAACGAATACGGACCGTAACCGTGACCTGACCCCATCTCACAGCAATATTGATTATTCGGGAAAATCGGATACTACAGCTAACTCCCCGTATAAGCACAGCGGTGGAAATGAGCTTTTTTTGCAATTCATTCAGAAAGAGCTCATGCCCTATGTCAATTCGAATTACAATACTCAACCTTACCGCATTTTTGCGGGACACTCATTCGGAGCTCTGACAACCATCAATTGCTTGTTTAATTATCCGGATATGTTCGACGCATACATTGCCGTGAGCCCATCCTTCTGGTGGGATCAGAAATTCCTTCTGAAGCTCGCGGATAAAAGATTAAAAGCAGGATCAACTTTATCGAAGACCCTTTTTTTTAGCGATGGCAATGAAGATTCTTCTTCACCCGGATCACCGTTTCATACCAATGTTTTAAAGTTTGATTCCCTGCTCAAGAAGCGGAACATCAAAGGATTAGATTTCGAATATATCCCTTATCCGAATGAGAGTCATATGACTGTTCCTATTAAGTCATACTATGACGGACTTCGATTTATCTACCAGCAATGGCAGCTTCCTCCGGTAAGTGATGAAAAGATTAATCCGGAAATTATTATGAGACATTATAAAGGATTATCGCAAAAGTTTGGGTATCCGATTTTGCCTGACGAAGCATATTTTAACGACCTGGCGCAATGGTTATTAAAAAGCCCGGCAACCCTCAGCAATGGCATTAAGCTACTGGAAATGAATACAATTAATTACCCGTCTTCTTCACGAGCCTTTGCCGCTTTGGGCGCCGCTTATGCTATGAAAGGAGAAAAGCAAAAAGCTATGGCTTCGTACAAAAAAGCCAACGAGTTGAATCCCAAATCAAATGAAATTAAATTGCGTTTGTTGGAGTTGCAGAAATAAAAAGCAAACGCCTTCCAGTTACGAAAAGTAGTGTTATGAATCTGCCACATTACGATTTGAACCCAATAAGTTTATAAGTCTAATTTGGTTAATGAACACAAATCACGCAGAAAATGGTTCAAATTTGTATAATCGCCACCACGAAAAAAGAAAAGCCTTTCAGATCTCTCTGAAAGGCTTTCTTGCGTTAAGGTGCTAAACTAATCCACGCGTTAATTAAGCAAGCTCAAGCCAAAATTGCCTTATTTACTACAATCGAACGGTGAAAACTTTATAAGCAATTAAACGCTTAGAATAACTCACTAGTTTTTTCGCTCCGAATCAGAACATTAATCAATTTTATCGGTTTCTTTAATAAATAAATAATTTCTTTTTATGAAAAAAATTAACCTTAACAATGCTTGTTTGTTTTTGATCTTACTTTTGGGCTTGGGCATCCAAAGCTGTAAAAAAGATTATGTTGCAAACAGTGAAATAGCAGATAAACTTGCTAAAGCTAACGTAGATGCCCTTTCGGCCTCCACCGGCGAGCTGTTTTTTGGTACGGTGTACAAAACACCTACCATTCCACTTACTGCATGCATTGCTACAGGATCAGACGGTACAATGTACGTGTCAAGTACCCCGGAAGACAAAGTCTATAAAATTACCACAGACAGTGTTGTAACGGTATTAGCTCAAAACGTTAACGGCCCGTCGGGATTAAAAGTTGCAAAGAATGGAAATGTATATGTCGCCTTGTCCTTTGATAACAAAATAATCAGGATTACGCCCTCCGGTGTAGTGGATACGCTAAGACTTAATCTCACTTTGAGCCGCCCTATTGATGTTGCTATAGCAGATGACCTCACTTTGTACATCACTGATGCTTTCCACAAAAGAATTGTTAAAGTTAGCCCATCAGGTGTGGCTACGGTACTTGCCGGCAGAATAGGTAGCACGGGGGAGTCCGCAGATGGCACAGGAGCTGCTGCCAATTTTAATTATCCTACGCGTATAAAATTAGGAGCAGACGGCTATTTGTGGGTTGTAGATGGAGACAAAAGTGGTGGAACCGGCTTAACTTTAAGAAGGGTAACTACACAGGGAGCAGTAAAAACCGTAATTGACGCTACAGGTACGGGTGTGCGCATTAATGAAATACAGCCTGCAAAGGTTGATGAGCGTTTAAACACAACAACTTACGGTAATGTATTTGTTGTTTACAACAGGCAAAGAATAACCCAGTTTAATACGCAACGGAACGCAGAAGTGCCCATATTTAAAAACCCATCGTTTGGCTATGTTGATGGCCCTGTTGCTACTGCTAAAACTAATGGCATAGATGCTTTATCTTACCGTAATAATGTTTTACTGATAGGCGGATCTGATAATGCTATTAGGAAAATATATAAGAAATAGTTTGTAGTTAAAACTCTCGCCAGCTGGTACCATCCCGCATATACCATAACAAAAAAGCCTTTTAGAGAAATCTGAAAGGCTTTTTTGTTGGAGAAAGGTTACCTTGCGGCACTCATATAAAAGCTATTTATTAATTTCCACGAATTGGAAAAAAATAGT
Organism: Mucilaginibacter pankratovii; assembly: GCF_014773265.1. GTDB lineage: Bacteria > Bacteroidota > Bacteroidia > Sphingobacteriales > Sphingobacteriaceae > Mucilaginibacter > Mucilaginibacter pankratovii. Next base: position 77,041 of record NZ_JACWMY010000014.1, read on the forward strand.
TAAAGGGCGAATTCGGTAAAAATAATATCTTTTATACAATTCTCGTCCGTTAGACGTTCAACCAATGTTTGTAAGAAATTAAGCAATTTTTAATTAGGGATGAAGCTTATTGTGTAAGCAACCTTATACCGAAAACTCCTGCTTAGCCAGCTTACTTACTGCCTCATTGCGGGTTTTGCCGTCAATAAGCATCAGGAATTCAACCGGGCCGCCTTCTGCGCCACACCCCATACATTTAAAATAATTGCTTTGCGCTATGATCATCAGCGATGTAGTGTCATCTTTATGAAAGGGGCATCGGCCCTTAAGTGCTTTGCGGCTTTGTTGTAACAGGATATGTTTGGAAGCGATCTCTACGAGGTTCATACTCCACAAACTTAAACACTGCAGTTTTTCCCTGCAATGCCTGTGGAAAAGTTGACTGCAATTATTAATTGCAGTTTTGCTTTACTCCGCTACTTCCCCATGCAACACCACTTTGTTTTTGCCATAGTTAAAACTATAGTCCACGTCGGCAATTAATTCCTTCCCGTTGAAATGGCAGGTAATAGTTTCTGTGTGCGGGCTTTCGATATAGCGTAGTTTCAATTGCAAATCCTGACTGGCGCTCCATCCGTAGCTGCCAAATACTTTATAGGGCACAAGTATGGAGAAATCTTCCCTTGCGGCGGTAACTAAGCCAGGGCCCTGCATATCCGTTTGGCCCGCTAGCCATTTTCCGTTTGCGAAATTGAGCGTATACGTTGCTGCGTCCTTTTTCAATGTAACGCGGTACACGCCATTGGTGGAGCTAAAGGCTATCGAACGGATATTTAAAACGTTAGGCTTAAGGGTGTAAGTTTTGTTGAATGTGCCATTTGTGCTATTGCTTGCCCCGGTTGCGGGCGGCAGGCTTAAGGCCGCTAAGTGTTTAACCAGTTTATCATCTGCGGCTGGATTAGCGGGCAACGCTTTGGGCTGCATGGCCGGCAGCAGGTATTTCCATACCAGGTTTAGTTCTCCCTGCATATCACTTGTTTCGGAAGTGATGGCGATAACGGCATCCTGATCGGGCATTACAATGATGTACTGGCCGAAGGCACCGTCTGCACGGAACGCGTTATTACGGCAGCGCCAAAACTGGTAACAATAACCCTGCATCCAATCGCTCGAATCTTTTTTACTTTGGGGCACGCCCGGTGCCTGGTCTATCTTAAACGTTGTGGCCTCTGTAACCCATGCTTCCGGTATTACCTGCTTGCCCTGCCATTTTCCTTTTTGCAGGTACAGCTGCCCCATTTTTGCCAACGCTTCGGTTTCTACCCGCAGGCCCCAGCCGCCGGTGTTAATGCCTTGTTTGTTAATTTCCCAGTCCATATCGCTGATGCCCAGCGGCTCAAAGAGGCGCGGCTTAAGATAGTCCACTTCTTTTTGCCCTGTTACCTTTTGCACAATGGCCGATAGCATAAATGTTGCCAGCGAGTTGTATAAGAACTGGCTTCCCGGTTTATAGGCGATGGGCAGTGCCAGGAAAGCTTTTACCCAATCATCTTTTGTGGATACAACAGGGCCCGTTGGATCGGCAGATTGCCCTACCGACATGGTCAGCAGATCCTTAACCGTTAACGCTGCAAGATACGGGCTTATGGTATCGGGCAAACTACCTGGAAAAAACGATACCACTTTATCATTTACCGAGATCCGCTTTTCGCTCACCGCGAAGCCAATGGCCGTGGAAGTGAAACTTTTACTGCAGCTGTAAAGGCTGTGCCGTAGCTTAGGAGCATAGGGGCTCCACCAGCCCTGCGCTACTACTTTGCCATGCCTAAGCATCATAAAGCTATGAAACTCGTGTTTGCCTTCTACGGCATTTAAAAAGCTATCTATAGCGGCGGCAGAAACACCCTCTGCTTCGGGTGTGCTTGCAGGGAAACTGCTTTTTGTTTGGGCATAAAGCGCGGCGTTAGATAGTAAAAAACAAATAACTGCGAGCCGCTTGGCAACGCGCAAAAATGGTGAAGTATAGATTTGCATTCCGGTAATTGTTAGGCTGATAATTGGAGTGAAAATAGGGATTTTTAATTGGAAAAAAATTGCGCGGGAGACGTTGTTGCTGGTGTTGGGATTTCATTGACCGCCAGCCAGGTCTTTTTCACATGGTATTAATACAATTCAAACAAAACCGCGTTTTTTTAGTTATTTTGCTTTACCACTAATGCCAGCCTGCAGCCCATGCAAATAACCGACGGAGCGGATCTACACAACGCAGTGCTTTATGCGCCTATCGGCATCTGTATTTTAAATGCCGATACGCTCGTTGCCGAAATAGTTAACGATAAATTTCTGGAGGTAGCGGGCAAACCTTACGAGGCCATTCACGGGCATTTTTATTGGGATACATTTGCAGAGGCCCGGCCTTACTACGAAGCGGCAGTAGCCGGTGTTGTAGCAAGCGGCGAGCCGTACCATGCAGACGAGGTTAAACTGATGCTCGTTCGGCACGGCCGCGAGGAAACCATCTTTGTTACTTTTGTTTACGCACCGGTAAAAGATGAGGCAGGTAAGCTAAACAAAGTAGCCGTTTGGGTGCTCGAAAATACCAAACAAGTAAACGAGCGCCAGGCGGCCGGGGCGGCCTTTCAAAAGGAACGCGACCTGCTCCATGCGTTTTTTATGCAGGCACCCGCGGGCATCTGTATCTTAAGCGGCCCAAATTTAGTTTACGAACTGGTGAACCCCGGTTATGAGCAACTGCTTCCCGGCAGGGAATTATTAAATCGCCCTATTTTTGAGGCATTACCCGAGCTTGTGGGCACACCTTTACAGGAAATAGTATGGAATGTTTACCATACAGGAAAGCCTTACGAAGTGAATGAACTATTGGTGCCCTTAGCGGACGAGGAAGGGGGCCCGGTGCGGGACCGTTATTTTAGCTTTAATTACCTGCCACGCCGCAACCAAAACAACGAGGTGGACGGTATAATAGCTTTTGTGTATGATGTTACTTCCATAATGAGTGCGCGACTAAACCAGTTGGACAAGAACAAGCAACTAACGGCCACCAACGAAGAGCAAGCCGCTTTTAACGAAGAACTGGCCGCCACTAACGAAGAACTGGCTACCACCAACGAAGAACTGGCCGCCACTAACGATGAGTTAAACGCCATGCAGCAGCGCCTGGAAGATGCCAACCAGGAACTGGCCACCAGCACATCGCGCCTGCGTATGGCTATCGAATCTACCAAATTGGGCACCTGGGACTATGACCCGCAAACGGGAGCGCTGTATTGGTCGCAGGAATGCCGCGACATTTATGGGATCCCGCCTAACCAGCCCGCTACTTTTGCTACTTTTTCTGATCATATTCATCCCGATGACCATGATTGGGTACAGGCGGCAATAGCGCAGGCCATCCATCCCGAAAAGGGAGGCCGTTACGAGCTTAATTTCCGCATCAATCGTTTTGATAACGGCGAAACCCGCTGGATAAAGGTGCATGGGAAGGTTTATTTTGAAGAAGGCGTAGCCACCCGTTTTATAGGAACGGTGCTGGATATCACAGATATGAAAGTCGCTGAGGAGCAGAGTGCCAAACTGGCCGCCATTATCCAGTCGTCGGATGATGCCATCATCAGCAAAACCTTCGAAAGTGTTATTACGAGCTGGAATGATTCGGCCGAGCGCGTATTTGGCTATACCGCCGAGGAGATGATAGGCGAGTCTATCTACAAACTCATCCCGCCAGACCGGTATGAAGAAGAGCCGCGAATCCTGGCAACCATAAGAACGGGCGAACGCGTAGACCATTTTGAAACCCAACGATTAACTAAAGACGGGCGGCTGATAGATGTTTCGGTAACGGTATCGCCGGTTAAGGATAATTTGGGCAATATCATCGGCCTATCCAAAATAGCCCGTGATATCACCGAAAAGAAACTGGACGAAACCCGTAAGGGCGATTTTATAGGGATGGTGAGCCACGAGCTGAAAACCCCGCTAACTTCGTTGGGAGCCATCATCCAGGTAGCTAATGCTAAACTGAAGAACAGTGAAGATACTTTTTTATCCGGCGCGATGCAAAAAGCAAACCACCACATCAAACGCATGACAGCCATGATCAATGGTTTCCTCAATATCTCCCGCCTTGAATCAGGAAAGATCCATATAGAGAAGCAAGACTTTGATATGGAAACCCTGATCTCTGATGTGATTGAAGAAGCCAACCTTACGGTTACTACCCACCTGATACATTTTGTACAATGCCCGCCAATCACAGTGCGCGCCGATAGGGATAAGATAGGGTCTGTGATCTCAAATTTTATCAGTAACGCGGTCAAATACTCGCCAAAAGGAAATAATATAGCAGTTGCATGCAGTGCAACGGATACCGAACTTATTGTAAGTGTAAAAGACGAGGGTATGGGTATAAAGCCCGGCGACCTGGAAAAGATCTTTGATCGCTACTATCGCGTGGAAACCACTCATACCCGCCATATCTCCGGCTTTGGTATTGGCTTGTATTTAAGCTCCGAGATCATCCAGCGCCATGGCGGCCGGGTATGGGCAGAAAGCCAAAGCGGAGTAGGGTCGACGTTTTATTTTAGTTTGCCGCTTTGATCTTGGTAAAGCTGCGCCAATATAGGCTGGCGTGTACTTATTGCTATGCTGCCACTTACCCCAGCACAGATACCGCCAAATTAATAATATCATCAAAAACGGCCCGCTCGTTGGTAGATTTTGCGGTTACCTGTACGCCTTTTATGGTATTGAACATAAACCTGGCCAGCGCGCGCGCGTCCTGGTGACCGGCTATCTCGCCCTTTTCCTGCCCTCTTTTAATCACCGTAAAAAATGCGTCTTCAATCTGCTGGTCGTTCTTTTGGATCATTTCGCTTACCTGCTTATCGTGCAGCGCTACCTCTACCTCGGCATTCACCATAAAGCAGCCTTTCTGGCTTTTATCGTTCAAAAGATTAGCTATAACGTACTCTAAAAGGGTTCTGATGATCTCTTTTGCGGGCCTATCGCTGTTGGTTATCTGGCAGAAATTTCCGGAGTTTGCGCATTGGTAGCTTTCCAGCGCCTTCAAAAACAAGGTGTGCTTATCCCCATAGGTATCATACAGGCTGGAGCGGCTGATGCCCAGGCCGTCTACCAGGTCCTGCATAGAAGTGCCATTATATCCCTTAAGCCAGAATATGTTTACGGCCTTGTTCAGTACCTCTGCTTCATCAAAATCTTTCGTTCTTGCCATAACCTAAAATAGCTTTGCTTAATATTAAGCAAAGCTATTGATTTTTAACATGTTTATTAGAAGCCTCACCTAATCCTCTCCAAAGGAGAGGACTTTAAAATATTTCCTTCTCCTTTGGAGAAGGTGCCCAAAGGGCGGATGAGGCAAACGATCTTATTACCTTACACCACCACCTGCAAGCAGGGTTTCGTTGGTTAACCAACGCGAATCTTCTGAAGCCAGGAATACCGCTATCAGCGCAATATCTTCCGGCTGACCGATACGGCCCAGCGGTGTAGTTTTAACCGCTTCGTGATGGAAATCGCTGCCAATAAAACCTGCTGTATGCGTGCCTTCGGTTTCTACCATACCCGGGTTAATCGAGTTTACCCTGATGTTTTTTGGGCCAAGCTCTTTTGCCAGTACGTGAGTAATGGCATCAACAGCGCCTTTGGTAGCACTGTAAACAGCACTGCCCGCAGGGGTAATATTACTCACTACCGAACCAATGTTGATAATGCTGCCACCATTAGGGTTAAAGCTGGCCACTGCACCCTGTGTGGCTAACAGCAAACCAAGTACGTTGGTATCAAACTGGTTGTGGAAATGTTCTTCGGTTATTTGCTCTATCTGGCCAAATTCGTACACGCCTGCATTGTTCACCAGGATATCGGTAGGGCCAAAGGCTTTCGTGGTTTCGTCAAACAAGCGGGTTACATCGGCTTTGCTTGATACGCTGCCTTGTACGGCGATGGCTTTGCCACCGGCGGCTACAATTTCATCTACCACTTTATCGGCACCTGCTTTTGATGATGAATAATTTACTACTACCGAAGCACCTGCTGCTGCAAGGCTTTTGGCTATACCGGCACCAATACCTTTAGAGGCGCCTGTTACTACTGCTACTTTATTTTCTAACTTTTTCATTTTGAGTTTTCGATTAGTTTTGTTTATTGGAATAATCGTTCCGCAAATATACAGCGTATTTGGAACGAGCGTTCTGTTATTTTGAATTATTATTTTGGGGTGACAAAAGGAGCAGGGGAGGAATTTTCGTTGGGGCAATTTACTCACCCCGACGGCACTTCGTGCGTCGACCCTCTCTGCTCCGCAAAGAGGGTGAAGAAGAGAAAAGAAAATAACTCCCCTCTTTCCGAAGGAGAGAGGGGTTGGGGGTGAGTTAACTCACTACGAGGACGTAAATGAAACAATTCCTCTACATTTAAACAATCTTCACAAACATTAAAAGTAATTTATACTTTAGCTTTAAATTACTATGCACGCATAATGATAGGACAGGTTATTTTCATCATCATTCTATTAGCTGCCGTTTACCTGTTCGGTAAAAACGTGGCAAAAGTAAGGCGCAATATTTTGTTAGGGAAGGATACCGACCGCAGCGATAACCCCACCGCCCGCTGGCGCATTATGGCAAAAGTGGCTCTCGGCCAAACCAAAATGGTGAAACGCCCCACCGCCGCGGTAATGCACTTTTTTATTTATGTGGGCTTTGTGATCATCAACCTCGAGGTGCTCGAGATCATGATCGACGGTATCTTCGGTTCGCACCGGGTGTTTTCCAAACCACTGGGCAGCCTGTATGGCTTGCTGATAGGCGGTTTTGAGGTGCTGGCGCTGCTGGTGCTGGTATCCTGCGTGGTGTTCCTCGCGAGGCGCAATATTTTAAAGTTAAGGCGTTTTAGCGGTACCGAGATGACCGCCTGGCCAAAATCCGACGCGAATTATATCCTTACCATCGAAATTTTGTTGATGATGGCCTTCCTAACTATGAACGCCGCTGATTATAAACTACAGGCCCTGCATTTTGGGCATTATGTTACCGCTGGGAGTTTCCCGGTGAGCGCTTTAATAGCGCCTTTGTTGCCGGCCGGTGCCGATGCGCTGGCCACCATAGAGCGGGGCTGCTGGTGGTTCCACATTATTGGCATACTGGCCTTTTTAAATTACCTGCCGTATTCCAAGCACTTCCATATTTTACTGGCTTTCCCCAATGTGTACTATTCTAACTTAAAGCCTAAAGGCGAATTTAGTAATATGGCATCCGTTACCAACGAGGTGAAGGCCATGCTCGATCCATCCTTTGTGCCCGAAACTACCGAGATAAGCCGCTTTGGCGTAAAGGATGTAACCGACCTCACCTGGAAAAACCTGATGGAGGCTTACACCTGTACCGAATGCGGCAGATGCACCTCCGTTTGCCCGGCCAATATTACGGGTAAGTTATTATCGCCCCGTAAAATTATGATGGATACCCGCGACAGGCTAACCGAGGTGGGCAATAACATAGATAAGCACGGCAAGGATTATACCGACGATAAGACGTTACTGGATAACTACATCACCCGCGAGGAATTATGGGCCTGTACCACCTGTAACGCCTGCGTGGAGGCCTGCCCGGTGAACATCAATCCGCTGGAAATTATTACGGAGATGCGCCGTTACGTGGTGATGGAAGAATCGCAGGCGCCGGCCAGCCTCAATAATATGTTTGGCAATATGGAAAATAATGGCGCCCCCTGGAAATACAGCCAGGCCGACCGTTTTAATTGGGCAGAGAAAGAATAATAGATAGTATAGAAAGAACAGGAATGGCAAACGACAGCGCAACAACAGAAAGAAATTATCAATTATTCATCGAACGGGTGGCCGCATCAAAATTGGTGTGGGGATTAAAAAGTAAGAACGGGTGGGCCAACTCCCATTCGGCAGATAGCGAGGATACGGATGTGGTGCCATTTTGGTCGGAACGGGCGTACGCTAAGGCTTGTGCACGGGATGATTGGAAAGACTTTACACCTACCGAAATTCCGCTGGGCCAGTTTTTAGAGAACTGGTGCGTTGGCATGGCCGAAGATGATACGCTCATCGGCATCAACTGGGACCCCAAAATGCTTGGCGAGGAGGAAGACGCTTTAGGCATAGCGCTTGATGTGGCGACCCAGTTAAAAGTGATCAATTCGGCTATTAAATTTACCGGCTATGCCAGCATAGACGAATTTATTGCCGAAATAAGTGAAGATGAATAACCAGGTAAGTTATCAGTTGCCGGTTTGCAGCGGCAGTTTTTAAAATAGAAGATGGAAGAAATTCTAAATAATTCCGAAATCGGACATTCGAAATCCGAAACCCTAACCGTGCCTACCATGGCGCAGATGGTTGCCGAAGGCAACACACCCGAAATACTTTTCTGGGTAGGCTGTGCCGGCAGTTTTGATGAGCGCGCGCAAAAAATAACCCGAGATATCTGCAAGATATTGCAGCATGTAGGCATCAGCTATGCCGTATTGGGTACCGAAGAAAGCTGCACCGGCGACCCGGCCAAACGGGCTGGTAATGAATTCCTGTTCCAGATGCAGGCCATGACTAATATTGAGCTATTGAACGCCTACGAGGTTAAAAAGATAGTGACCGGCTGCCCGCATTGCTTCAACACCATAGCCAACGAATACCCGGGCCTGGGCGGCAAGTACGAGGTGATCCACCATACGCAGCTCATCCAGGGCCTTATCAACGAGGGCAAGCTTAAAGCCGAAGGCGGCGAAAGCTTTAAGGGGCGCCGTATCACCTTTCACGACCCATGTTACCTCGGCCGCGGCAACGGCGTTTATGAAGCGCCACGCGCCGCTCTCGAGATCCTGGACACCGAACTGGTAGAAATGAAACGCTGCAAAAGCAACGGCCTGTGCTGCGGCGCCGGCGGTGCCCAAATGTTTAAAGAACCCGAGCCCGGCAAAAAAGACATCAACGCCGAGCGTATGACCGATGTACTGGAAGCCAAAGCCGATGTTATAGCTTCCGGCTGCCCCTTCTGCATGACGATGCTCAGTGATGGTGTTAAACACATTAACAAAGAGCAGGATATAAAAGTGCTGGATATTGCGGAGATAACGGTACGGGCGAATGGGTTGTAAGGGGGATACCGCGTACCAACATTTTTTGTAACGGAGAAAACCCCTTTGTCCCTTTGGGGACTATCGCTTTGTAGCAAACCAGGTAAATGGTAAAATTGCGCTGTAGGGGCTACGCAATTACCCCTTCAAATGGTTGCCCGATCAAGGTAAGGGTTGCACCTACGGCGCACAAAAATTTCACTGCAATTGCTACAAAGCGCTCACCCCGAATGGGGTGAAAAAAATTGGAAAACAATAGGTTGTAGGCCTCACATCCCCTTCATCCTCAAAAAACTCAACCCCTGTTTTAAACTATCCAACCTGCCGGGAACTAATTTTTTTACGGGGATGTTAAGCGTGGTGGCCATGGAATCGAGATCGCCGGCAGGGTCATTGTAAGTTTGGATGATGATATCGTCTGTTTTGGTTTGTACCTGTAGGGTATCGGTAAGGTCGTTCCCGGGCAGGTAATTCAGGCTATTGAGGCGTTTGATATTAAAGGAATAATACTCTTGGTTACCCTGTTGATAAGTTTTTCGCAGGCGGATAAAATGATCTGTTGTGAGCATGATCTCCCATTTGATGATGTTGGGCTCGCCGGATGGGTCGTAGCTTTCCACGAGAGCCTTGTTGCCCCAGTTTACCCATTGCTGCTCATCCATAAAAGCCGCAAAGCCATATGCCAGGGGCATTATTGCCAATAATACAAGAATAAGGAATACTTTTTTCACCGCTGGTAGACGTGATTTTTGTATGACAACAAATAATATACTCAAGTTAATAAATTGAATAAATTTGCCTTATGGAATTTTCTTCACACTCAAGAGTTTGGGTATACCAATCCGACCGTAAATTAAGCCCTGCCGAAGCCCTGCAGATACAGGTGCAGCTGGATAATTTTACCACCGGTTGGACGGCCCACAACAACCAGTTGAAAGCCAAAGCCGAGATCCGCTACAACCGCTTTTTGATTTTGATAGTTGACGAAAGCCAGGCAGGCGCCAGCGGCTGCTCGATAGATAAATCGGTAAACTTTATGAAACAGCTAGAGCAGCAGTTCGGCATTAACCTGTTTGATAGATTTAACCTGGCCTACCGCGATGGCGAAGAAGTACTATCCGTTCCCCGCCAGCAGTTTGAAGAACTGTTGAAACAAGGCAAGATCAATACCGAAACCATCGTTTTTAACAACCTCGCCCAAAACGTAACCGAACTGCAAACCAAGTGGGAAGTGCCGTTTAAAGACAGCTGGCATATTCAGTTGTTTAGAGATTTGGTAGTGGGGTAAAATGAGCTACTAATTTGCCGCTATCTTTCTTATTCTTGCCTGTTCTCCAATGTACACATTGCCTGCTGCGTCTGTAGCAACATCATATGGGCCAACCATCGAGTAAGCGGTTGCATGGATGCCATCGCCCGAAAAATTATCGAACCCGGTACCGCCTATTTTAGTGATAATGCCGGTAGAATTAGTTATTTTTCTGATAATACCCCCATTTGTTTCGGCAAAGTAAATATCCCCCTTATTATCAATAGAAATGCCGAAGGGAAGATAAAGTTGAGCAGCTGTGGCAAGCCCACCGTTGCCGGTGCTTCCTCTTGCGCCGGTGCCCGCTATGGTGCTAATTACCCCGGTGGACAAAGCTATTTTTCTGATGCGATTTCCTACAAAATCTGTAAAGTAAATATTGCCTTTTGAAAAAGAAAGATCAAGTGCAGAGAGCGTTGCGGAAATTGCAGGCCCCCCATCTCCGCTAACGCCACTTATGCCGTTACCCGCAATCGTATTTATTTTACCGTCTGAAGCATTTATTTTTCTAATTCGATAGTTACTTAGGTCTGCAAAGTAAATATTGCCTACACTGTCTACAGTTATTCCCTGTGGCTCCCGAAGCTCTGCGGTTGTAGCAGGGCCGCCATCGCCGCTGAAGCCTTGCATCGGGAACATAGAGCAGCCTGCAACACAGTTTATTTTACCGTCCGGCGATATTTTGCTTATCCGGTTAGCCAGCGATTCGGTTACGTAAATATTGTTAGCCGCGTCCATCGCGATAAATACCGGAAAGGAGAGGACGGCATCAGTGGCGGCAGAATTGTTTGTATATAACCCTCCCGATTTGCCATACGAGCCTGCTATCGTGCTTATCTTACCGTCGGCAGCTGAGATCTTACGGACAAGATTATTACCACGGTCGCAAAAATAAATATCCCCTGTTTTGTTAACCAGTATACCGGCTTTGGCCGATACAAGTGCTGCAGTGGCAGGGCCGCCATCGCCAGTATAACCATCGATACCGGTGCCGGCAATAGTGCTGATAGCTGTTGAAGTTATGGCAGGCAGGCTAATTTTATGATAAGCTGTTTTGGTGCCTGCCAGTGTTACCACCAGGCTATCGGCAGTTAATTTGCTCACTATATAGTTGCCTGTTGCAGGCCCGCCAAGGTTTATGCTATATTTTATAGTATCACCACCTGTGCGCCAAAAGCCGGCGATTGGCGCAATATCCTTGTTCAGCGTATCCTGGAAAAAGAAATTATCGGTACCAAAATAAACTGTCGCCTTAGTATTCACCGTTGGTTTCCACCAGCCGGTAAGTAGTGCTTTATCTATAGTAGTAGTGGGTGTTTTGGTTGTATCGGTAGGGACGTCGGGCTTTTCCGGGAAAACAGGTGCATCGATCTTACACGCCGTTAAGTATATTAACAAGCAGCAGATGTAAAATAATGGGTATATTTTTTTTATCACGGTATAAGTAATTGAATAAAACTAAAGTACTGATTTTCTGCTTATGATTAATCATCACTTAAATTTATTTCTTTATTAATAATCGCATGTTCATCATCAACCTCCACTACATTGTTCCGCTGGAAGAACTGGATGCCCACATGGATGCCCACGTAAAATACCTTAAAAAGTATTACGAGGCTGATGTGTTTTTAATGTCGGGAAGGAAAGTGCCGCGCACAGGAGGGATTATCATTGCCCAGGCAGATTCTAAGGAGATACTGGAAACGATAATTGCCGAAGACCCCTTCTTCCAGCATAAACTGGCGGAATTTACCATTACCGAGTTTTTGGCATCGCAGGCGCACCCGGGTCTCAAAGCTTTGCTGCGCGATTGATTTTTTTGCAATTCTCTATTTTGCGCTATATTGCATTATGGAACAGTATGATAACCGCGTTGACGCCTATATTGAGAAGGCGGCAGATTTTGCGAAACCCATTTTAAAACACCTGCGCCAACTGGTGCACCGTGCCTCGCCCGAGATAACCGAAACCATGAAATGGAGCGCTCCCTTTTTTGAATACAACGGTGTGCTTTGCTTTATGATGGCTTTTAAGCAACATGCGGGTTTTGGTTTTTGGAAAGCCGACCAGCTGCCCGATCCGCACGGGATACTGCATACCGAAGGCGGCGAATCTGCAGGGAGTATTGGCAAACTTACCACTGTTGCCGATATCCCGGAGGATGATATCCTGATATGGTACATCCGCCAGGCCATAGCGCAAAAAGGTGCTCTAAAAGGGGCAAAGCCCGCCGCAAAAAAGGCTGTGGCCAAACCTGCCGCCGCCGCGCCGGATACACCCGACTATTTGGCCGAACTGCTTGATAAAAATCATGGGGCGAAAACGTACTTCGAAAAATTTAGCCCCTCTCAAAAAAAGGAATATATCACCTGGTTTGAAGATGCGAAAAGCGAAGCCACCCGCGAAAAGCGTTTAAAGGAAGGGTTGGAATGGATAAGCGAGGGGAAGACGAGGCATTGGAAGTATAAAAACTGCTGATTTCTCCATTTCGCTGATCAAAGCTCCCCCTTAAGGGCTATTGTGTACCCACCTGTTTCCCTGCCCCATTCGGGGCTAACGCTTTGTAGTATTTATGAAAAAAAGCTTTTGTGCGCCATAGGTGCAGCCTTAAATTTGCAGGTTAATCGAACAAGCAAGCGATAGGGTAGCCCTTACAGGGCAATTCTTATTAATTGTTTGTTTTGCTACAAAGCGATTGTCCCTAGCGGGACAAAGAATTTTTTTGCAGAAGATGTGGTACCCGGTAGCCGCCAGGGGCTTCGCCTAAAACTCCAGCGGGCCTAACCTGCGCATATTAGCCCTGATGAGATACTGCCGGTGTTTTAAATAACGGGTAGGATTGGTAGCCGACCATTTGCGTGGGTTGGGGAAGATCACTGCAATAGCTGCCGCCTGCCGGTTGGTAAGCTTTGATGCCGGTTTATGAAAGTAAGCCTGCGATGCCGCCTCGATGCCGTAGATGCCATCGCCCATTTCTATCACATTAAGGTACACCTCCATTACGCGTTTTTTGCTCCAGCAGATCTCTATCAATACGGTGAACCAAGCCTCTAAACCCTTGCGGATAAATGAACGCCCCTGGTAAAGGAAAATGTTTTTGGCGGTTTGCTGGGTGATGGTGCTGCCGCCAATCAGCTTTTTACTTTTGGCGTTCTTTTGAATGGCACGCTGTATGGCCTTAAAATCGAAGCCGTGGTTCTCTAAAAAAGTTTGGTCCTCGGCGGCAACGGCGGCGCGTTTCATGGGGTCGGCAATATCTTCAAAGTCAACCCATTCCTTGTCTACCTTCCACTCTTTGCCGGCAGCTTTTTGCTCAAAACCACGCTGTATCATCAGCCAGGTAAAAGGCGGATTTACAAAGCGGAAAAGCAGCACCCCTAAAATACTTAGCCCTACAAAGGTGATGAAGGCGAGTTTTAAGATGCGGAAAATGAGCCTTAACACACCCCCGATTTTTGAATTAGAGCCGCGATACCTTGATTTGGAGTTTGATTTTTTGGAAGATTGAGTGCGTGCCATTTGTGATGCTAATCTATAAAACAAAAAAGGAGTTCTGCTAAGCAAAACTCCTTTTTTATGGTTCTAAACGTTTTTCAAAATCCGAAATTGAACATCCGAAATTCGAAATCAGCCTAAATTACTCAGCTACTACTTCAAAAGGTACCTGAACTTTTACTTCTTTATGCAGGTTTACGTTTGCAACGTACTCGCCAACAAATTTTGGCTCCTGATCAAAAGTGATGCGGCGACGGTCAACTTCAAAACCTTCTTTTTTCAATGCATCAGCAACCTGTATGGTATTGATAGCACCGAAGATCTTGCCGCTTTCGCCAGCTTTAGCGCCGATGGTAAGTTTAACACCTTCCAAACGGGCAGCAATAGCATCAGCATCTTTGCGTATTTTATCTTGTTTAAATTGAGCCTGTTTCAGGTTCTCTGCTAATACTTTACGTGCAGATTCTGTGGCTAATATGGCATAACCCTTAGGGATAAGGAAATTACGGCCATAACCTGGTTTAACGCTTACTACATCGTCTTTATCGCCCAGGTTTTTTACATCTTGTTTTAAAATAACTTCCATTTTGTAAACCTCCTGATTATTTTAATGAATCTGTAACGTAAGGTAATAAACCAATGTGGCGTGCACGTTTAACAGCTTGGGCCACTTTACGCTGAAATTTTAATGAAGTACCGGTTAAACGGCGTGGTAATACTTTACCCTGATCGTTAATAAACTTCAACAAAAAGTTAGCGTCTTTATAATCGATATACTTAATACCATTCTTTTTAAAACGGCAGTATTTTTTACGGTTATCCTCTACTTTAGGGGCGGTAACGTATTTAATTTGGTCGTTTGCCATTATTTGCTTTCCTCCGCTTTAGCTACAGGCTTTTTGTTGAAAGCACCGCTGCGTTTTTTCTCGTTGTATGCTACTGCATGTTTATCCAGCGCAATGGTAAGGAAGCGTAAAACACGCTCATCGCGCCTTAATTCAACTTCCACTTTGTTAATTACTTCACCGGGAGCCCTGAATTCAGTTAAGTGATAGTACCCTGTAGTCTTTTTTTGAATAGGGTACGCAAGTTTTTTCAAACCCCAATTATCCTCCTGGACAATTTCGGCTCCGTTGTCTGTTAAAACTTTGCTGTATTTGGCGATAGCCTCGGCAGCTGTTTCTGTTGACAACAACGGGGTTAGAACGATCACGATTTCGTACTGTTGCATTGTTATACTTTGATTTTTAATTAAATACCCCGCTATTACGGGGCTGCAAATGTAGTAAGAATAATATACTTATACAAGCGTACTATCCAATTAAAAACGTATTTTGTTGCCTTAATATTTATACATGAAAAAATATTTATTGCTTTGCATCCTTTGGGGTATTTTCTTCACGGCGAAGGCTCAAACGGCCATTGGGCCCATAGAACAACGGATGACAGACAGCCTTTGTAAATGCCTGGTAAGACTCGATGTTTCGAAAATTACAACTAAACAGCAGGCGGTTTCCGCCTACACGGGTTGCGTGCAACAAAATGCCAATCTGCTGCCGGACCTGGCCGACGAGAAAAAAGTAGATATGACAGACCAGGTTGCTATGCGCGCTATAGGTATCGATCTGGGGAAAAATCTTATGAAACAAAAATGCGATGCTTTTATGAAACTGTCTACTGCTATGGTTCAAAAAGAAGCTGAAGATGCAGGCAACTTCAGCGACGGAACATTTAAACGGATTGATTCGAGAGGGTTTAACTACATCGTAATAAGCGATAGAACAGGAAGCGAAAAATCATTTTTGTGGTTGCGGCAGTTTCCGGGCTCGGAGAAACTGCAGACACCAGCGGCACAGCTTACGGGAAAAAAAATGAAAATTACCTGGCAGGAGATGGAAGTTTATCTGCCGCAGGCTAAAGGATATTATAAGGTGAAGGAAATTACTGCAGTTGAATTCTTATAAACAATTGTTAAAGCTTTTATAAGGTGTTTTTTAAAACATATTGCCACTGGTGGTCGTTTCCTAAATAAAACAAACCGTTATGCAATTTTCTGAAAGCAGGTACCAGGAGGCTGGTGTATCAGGGTTTATGTATGATACCCTTTTTTTGCAGGGGCCAATTGAGGAAGACGAAGTTTTTGAGGGCGATTGGGATGATGAAGAGGATGAAGACTTTGACGACCAGATGGAAAGCACCAATGATGAGCACGAGATACGCGTAGGCGACGATGTGCGCGAGCCCGACCCGGATGAGGACGACCATTTACCGGATGATGATCTGCAGTAACCCGCCGGCAATTTATTCACAATCCATCTCTGAAGCTTTCAGGTAAAGCAATTTCTTGCTACCTTTATACCTGTGGATAATTTTATTGTTTCGGCACGCAAATACCGCCCGGCTACCTTTGAAACCGTTGTTGGTCAGCAACATATCACCAACACGTTAAAAAACGCCATTAAAAATAACCAGCTGGCGCAGGCATTTTTGTTCTGCGGGCCAAGGGGCGTGGGCAAAACTACCTGCGCGCGTATCCTGGCAAAAACCATCAACTGTACCAATTTACTGCCCAATGGCGAGGCTTGCGGTACCTGCGATAGCTGCCGTGCTTTCCAGAATGGTAACTCCTTTAATGTACATGAGCTGGATGCGGCATCAAACAATTCGGTTGATGATATCCGCAGTTTGATAGAGCAGGTGCGCATACCGCCGCAGGCTGCCCGTTATAAAGTTTATATAATAGATGAGGTACACATGCTTTCGCAGGCGGCGTTCAACGCTTTCCTGAAAACGCTGGAAGAACCACCCAACTACGCCATATTTATATTAGCCACTACCGAGAAGCACAAAATACTGCCCACCATCCTCTCGCGATGCCAGATCTTTGATTTTAACCGCATCAGGGTAGAGGATATGGCCGGTCACCTGGCTAATATCGCTCAAAAGGAAAGCATTAGCTATGAAAACGACGGCCTGCACATCATCGCCCAAAAGGCAGATGGCGGTTTAAGGGACGCGCTCTCGATGTTCGACCAGATCGTGAGCTTTAGCGGCGGAAACGTTACCTACCGCTCGGTTATTGACAACCTTAACATACTTGATTACGATTATTACTTCAGCATAACAGATAAACTGTTGGGCGAGGATAACGCGCAATCGTTACTGCTTTTTGATGAGATATTATCCAAAGGGTTTGATGGCGCGCATTTTATATCCGGCCTGTCCGAGCACTTTCGTAACCTGCTGGTAGGTAAGGATGCAGCTACCATTAAACTGCTGGAAGTGAGCGAAACCATAAAACAGCGCTACCTGCAGCAATCGCAGGCGGCCTCTACCTCGTTCCTGCTCTCGGCCATGAATATTGCCAACCAGTGCGACATCAGTTATAAACAAAGTAAGAACCAGCGTTTGCAGGTAGAACTTGCCCTGCTGAAGATGTGTCACCTACAGTCGGTATTTAACCTGGCAACCGCGCCAATGCCTCAGGCAGTAGCTGTCCCGCAAGGGGAGTTAAAAAAAAAACCTGATACAGTAGCATCTGTGCCGCCGGCAGCGCCTGTAGTAGCCGACGAGGTACCCGTTTTGCGCGATTCGCCGCCGGTTTTTAACAGAACCGCAGCACAACCCGAGGCGCCCAGGCCGGTTACGCCATCATTGGCCCCAGCCGAAGCGGAAAAACCAAAGAATGTGTTTGTAGCTAATGTGCATTCCGGGGTAACATCTATTAAAATACCAAACAGGAAAGACCTGGGCAAGCAGGTTGAAGAGGCCTTAGCGGTAGAAGAAGACCCTTACCTAAAAGGCGATGATAAGGAGCCTTTTACCATGGATGAGTTTTTGCAATTGTGGACAAACCATGGCGCAAAGCTAAAGGCCGAAGGTAAATCTGCCAGTTTATATAACATTTTTACGTCGGTTACACCAAGGGTGCTTTCGCCCGGTAATTTTGAAATCACTGTATCTAATAAGGTACAGGAGAAGGATTTTAGAGACGAGCGGCCAAACGTGCTCAACTTTTTGCGCACCACCTTAAAAAACTTCAGCATAGAAGTGAACGCGAAGGTGGAAGAATCTACCGTGGTACGCAAGCCTTATACTTCGCTGGAGAAATTTCAGCATATGGCAGCCAAAAACCCGCAGCTGATAGATCTGAAGAATAAGTTTAACCTGGATTTTGATTAACAATACAGTTTGCAGTTGCCGGTTTGCAGTTTGCAAAATAAAAGGGATAGCTCATCAGAACTATCCCTTTTCCTATTTGTCGTTTTTAGATTAGCGACTTTCTCAACTTCTAAAACATTTCCAACTTATTTAAATCCTTCCGGCGTATCGTTTTTTGGATAACCTTCTTCGTCAAGATCGTCGCGGTCGTCTTCCGGGGTATGGGCCAGCCTGGCGTCCAACGGGTCGAGCTCTACAATTTTGCCGCTATCAATGTGCATCCCCAGCGAATCGGCATCGGTCTCTATAGAGCGTGCCGCATCATATTCGCCTTTGGTATCGTAAGGGTTGGCCTCATCATAGGTTGAACTGATATCCTCGCCGTTTTTTACGGTAGTGTCGTAAGGGTCGGGGTGATCATAGTCGGGGTCGTCGCCTTTTACATCATACTCAAAACTGCCTTCAGCCTCGTTAAAATTAAGGTCTTCGCTGTCTACAGTATCCTCGGCGTTGTTGTCCAGGTCGGTATCCCTGTATTCAGGGTCGATCTTTCCTTCTGGTCTTTCGTTATTGGTTATCATAGGTCTTTGTTTTGTACACGTTATATACATTAAAAACCCTGCCAAAAACGCCAGGCGGCAAAAACGGGCTTAGTAATGTATTTGTTTGCGGTATGAGGTAACGCCGCCAATAGCAAATTTTAGCCCGATGCTGTATTGTATCAGTTTATCCTTGCTTTTACCCGCGTCGAAACCGTCCATATTATCGTTAAAATCCATATTGTACTGCGCGCCTATGTCTACTTTAAAAGATGGCTCGTTGTACTGGTTAAATATTTTAAACTCGTAACCTAATCTTATGGGTAAAAAAAGCTCGTTGCTTTTATCGAGCCCGGTGGTAACAAAGCCGGGAGTTATCTCCGATACGCGGTTGATATTGCCATCCCGTATATCGTTCATTAAATAACCTAAACCAGCAGAAATGTACAGGTTTTTAAGCACATTGGCAGCGCCACTGCGCGAATAGTCGATCAATTCGCCGGCCTGCAGTTGTCCTTTAAATACAAAGGCAGTATAATTATTTTTAAAATACCTGCCCGATTTGGAGTGTATGTCCCCGCCTTTTAAAATACCTGCCTGTACTTCCACCACATAATTAACAAATGGGGTGTGGTTATAGGTAAAGCTGATAGAGGCAGACCCGGTTTTTGTGACTGTTTCGGCGTCACCGTAAACCCCGTTGATGTTTCCACCCAAACCAAAATCATATTGTGCGTAATCGTAGCCAATTTGTGCTTTTGATATCGAAGCAACCGAGGTTAACAGCAGGACGAAGAATGTTGTTTTTAAAAGCAACTTTATCATAATATAACAGCAATGCTACGGGAAAAATAGCGGATGATTAAATTTTTATAAAAATAGCACCTCAAGTTTAAAAAGCAATGCTGCCCTAAAATTAATTGCCGGGGTTAAAATACGCTAAATATTTTATTGTTTAATTATTAGGTAAGCGAATTTTTATGTGTGGCAATTGTAAATAATATAACTAACGCACGTAATTAACGCTGTTTTTTTAAAATTATGTGTGTTTTGTGAAAATTTACAAATAAAATTTTATGTAAGTTTGAAACCGTTAAATCAAAAAATAACCCATAATAAGGTATGTCAAAAATTAAAGTAGAAAACCCGGTAGTTGAACTGGATGGCGACGAAATGACACGCATCATCTGGAAATTTATAAAAGATAAATTGATCATCCCTTATCTTGATGTGGACATAAAGTATTATGACCTTGGTATCGAGTATCGCGATGAAACAGATGACCAGGTTACCATTGATGCGGCCAACGCTATTAAGCAATACGGTGTAGGTATCAAATGCGCAACCATCACACCAGATGAAGACCGTGTAAAAGAATTTGGTTTGAAACAAATGTGGCGTTCGCCAAACGGTACTATCCGTAATATATTAGATGGTACGGTTTTCCGCGAACCAATTGTTATGGCAAACGTTCCGCGTTTGGTACCAAACTGGACGGCCCCAATATGCATTGGCCGCCATGCTTTTGGCGATCAGTACCGCGCTACGGATTTCCTTACTAAAGGTAAAGGCAAGCTTACCGTAAAGTTTACGCCTGAAGATGGCAGCCCGGAGCAATCATTTGAAGTATTTAACTTTAAAGGTGATGGCGTTGCTTTAACTATGTACAACACCGATGAATCTATCATAGGCTTTGCACACGCTTGTTTTAACCAGGCGCTGATGAAAGGCTGGCCTTTATATTTATCAACCAAAAACACCATCCTAAAAAAATACGATGGCCGTTTTAAAGATATTTTTGAAGAGATATACCAGGCAGATTACAAAGCTAAGTTTGTAGAAGCCGGTATTACTTACGAGCACCGCCTGATTGACGACATGGTTGCATCGGCCCTTAAATGGAACGGTAACTTTGTATGGGCCTGTAAAAACTACGATGGCGACGTACAGAGCGACACCGTAGCGCAAGGTTTTGGCTCATTAGGTTTAATGACCTCTACACTGGTTACACCTGATGGTACCGTGATGGAAGCCGAAGCAGCACACGGGACGGTAACCCGCCACTACCGCGAGCACCAGGCCGGCCGCCCCACCTCAACCAACCCTATCGCATCTATTTTTGCATGGACCCGTGGTTTAGAGTTCCGTGGTATACTGGATGGTAACCAGGAGCTGATCGATTTCTGCAAAACTTTAGAGCAGGTTTGTATTGAAACCGTAGAAAGCGGCAAAATGACCAAAGATTTGGCCATCACCATAAAACCAAAGGTAGAACACGGTACCGATTACCTGTACACCGAAGAGTTTTTGGAAGCTATCGACGAGAACTTGAAAGCTAAGTTGGGTAAGTAATTAGCCCACTTTTTATATAGAGCCCATTCTTGAAAAAGGATGGGCTTTTTTATTTGTAATTGTATGCAGCCGGGGTTTGCTATTTCTTCGGGTTTAATTTTACGTAACAATTTTTAGATATCTTTTGAAGTGTATCATAAGGAACTGGCAGCATTACAGAATCGGTATAGGCTTTTTTTAATTCGGTAATATAGCAATCGCATAAAACCGTATTCTCTTTTAGTTCATCCGGTTTAGAGCCTGATAAAACAGCTTCACGGAACCCCCGTTCTATTTCTTTGGTCCAGGGTCTAAGGGTAGGAACCATACCGGTAGCCCTTGCTACTGCTTCTTTTTCGTGTGCGAACCCATATTCCGCCCCAATTTTAATTGACAGGCGGTTTAAGCTATCTGCCGGTACCGACTCCATGCCGTTAGGCAATTCGGCCTTCAATCGTATAAGCATAAAGTTTATTAAGTCTGCTCTTTTTGCATCATCGGGTAGCCGCGCTTTCATATCTCTATCAAATTGATAGCGCCAGTTTTGCTCGTATGCTTCTGTCCATACGTTACCCTTTACCGCCGGTTTACAGGCATGCAGCAAGGTGAAACAAGAGATAATTAATAAGGCTTTCTTCATCGAAATAAGCAACGGTAATTTTTGCCTAAGGTAATATAAAACAGTAATGCGTAAGCAATACGATTGTTAATGGCTGTTTTGTTATTGCTTTTTAGAAAAACCTTATTCCACGCGTCTGCAAAATCCCTAACTTAGCCGTCAAAACGAATACCTATGTCAGCATTATATCCGCTAAAATTCAAAACCATCTATAAAGATAAAATCTGGGGTGGCCACAAAATAGAAACCTACCTGCACAAAGATATTGGCGATCTGCCAAATTGCGGCGAAACCTGGGAGATCTCGGGCGTTAAAAGCGATGTATCGGTTGTAGATAGCGGCGAACTTGCGGGCCAGTCCTTAGCAGATCTGCTGGAGAAATTTCAGGGCGAACTGGTGGGCGATAAGGTATACGCTCATTTTGGCAATATCTTCCCGCTGCTGATCAAATTTATTGATGCTAACGATGACCTGAGCGTACAGGTGCACCCCGATGATAAACTGGCTAAAGAGCGCCACAATTCTTTCGGTAAAACCGAAATGTGGTACGTAATAGAGGCCGACCCGGGCAGCACCCTCATCACCGGCTTTAACCGCGAAATGAACGAACAACAATATGTGGATGCCTTAAACAGCGGGCATATTATGGATATCCTGAACAAGGAGGATGTTACCGCGGGCGATGTTTACTTTTTGCCGGCCGGCCGTGTGCACACCATTGGCAAAGGCTTGCTGATTGCCGAGATACAGCAAACATCTGATATCACCTACCGCATTTATGATTTCGACCGGGTAGATGATAAGGGCAACAAACGCGAATTGCATACCCAGGAAGCCCTGGCTGCCATAGATTACAAACACTACGACGAATACAAAACGCTTTACACCCCGCAAAAAGATGAAACTGTGCATGTAGTAAGCTGTCCGTATTTCACCACTAACATTATGGATTTTACTGAGGGCACCGAAAAGGATTACTCGGGTTTAGATTCGTTTGTGATACACGTATGCGTAGCAGGCGAGTATACCATTAAGCATAACGATTTGGCTTACCCGGTTAAAATGGGTGAGTGTATCTTATTGCCAAAAACAATAGATAAGGTTACCCTCGAAACTGCCTCGGGCTTTAAAATACTGGAAAGCTATATTGAATAGTATGGGAGGGAGGATGAACTCATCGCCACCCCAAAAATAGTAAAACCAAAAGAGACGCGATACATTCGCGTCTCTTTTGGTTCTATTGAATTCTTAGTTCATATTACTGAACCCTGGACTGATCTGGCAGGAATTAATAATATCCGCTATATAAGTTTCGCTTATTGGTTTGAGGATATAATCTTCTATTACGGGATTATTTTTCGCGCGGTTAATATCATTGATATCTACAGACGAACTGATGGCGTAAACGCAGATTTTTTTCCCCATCCGGGATTTTATTTCCTCAAACTTGCGGGTAAACTCCCATCCATCCATAACCGGCATATTAATGTCAACAAAAATAATATCGGGCAAGTTGTCGGCGTAAAAAGGGTTTTTTAAATAGTCGATAGCTTCCTGTCCGTTACTGAAATGGAGTATCTCAGCGAAAACGCCCCTAATTTCAATAAATTTTTTGAAGCCATAGATAAAGATGTCATCATCATCAATAATACAGGCCGTTACATTTTGTCGTTCTACACTCATCTATACATTAATTATTATACTAACCTTACTGTAAATTTTGTGCCAATATTTACGGTGCTGTCAACAGCAATGTTTCCGCCCAGGGCTTCTACCTGGTTGCGGGTGATAAAAAGGCCAATTCCTTTGGCATCTTTATTTTGGTGGAAGGTACGGTACATGCCAAAAAGCTGGTCGCCAAATCGTTTCATATCTATACCCATACCGTTGTCCTCAAATACCAGGTATATATGCTTTTCGTCAGTTTTGGTGTAGCAATTGATAACCGGCTCGCGATCGGGATGCTTATACTTAATAGCATTGGTAAGCAGGTTTTGAAAAATGCTCTCCAGATAGGCTGGGATATAGCTTATCTCGGGCACTTCGCTAAAATTGGCATTTATCTGCGCGTTACTGGCCTTAATGTTAGCCCTTAAAGTAGCTATTACATTGTTAAATATAGTTTCAAACGAAACGGATTTGCGCTCTTTGCTTATCTCCGATTGGATCTTTACGATCTCATCCAGGTGACCCATGGTTGCGCTAAGGCTTTCGCTGATGGTTTTAATGTGCGAAAAGATCTCTTCCTTGTCATTTTCTGCTTTGGTCTCTTCAAACAGGTTAACCATAAATTTAAGGTTACCCGCATGCGAGCGGAGGTTATGCGATACGATATAGGCGAAGTTTTGCAGCCGCTTGTTCTGATCGTCGAGTAAATTTATCGACGACTGCATGCTTATGCCATTTCTTTTGATGACATCAATATCTTGGAAAACACCGCGGATAGTGATGCACTTTCCAAAATCATCAATAATAGGAATGCCTTTAACTCTTACCCAAATAATATTGTTTTTGGCGGTTTTAAAAAGTACTTCTAAATCGTAGGGCTTGCAATACTTTATAGCGTCTTCAATAGCTTTAGTTAGCATTGGCCGGTATGCAGGCTCAAAAAAACTGCGGGCTTCATCTAAGGTAAGCTTAATATCGCCGTACAACTCGTAAATATTGTAGATCTCGCGCGACAGATTAAGCGACATGGACGCTACATCAATTTCCCAGCCGCCAATCCGGGCCATTCTGCCGGTTTCCGCACTCAGGAAATCGGTTTTGGCCGCCGTAAATTCAGCAAGCTTATATTTATTAATGTTGTTTAAAACACCATATATAAACTGGCCGTCATCATCGTCGTGCTTTAGCGCCGAGCTTTCAAACCACTGGTAACCATGTTTTTTGGTGAGCAGTCTTATTTGAGCGATAGGGACAGGGCCCGTGCCGGCGTAATGTGTTGCCTTTAAAAAGGTCTGCTTATCGTGGTAATAGAGGATGTTTTCGAAGAAGTTGTGATAGGAACATTCTATTTCGCCGGGTTGGTAACCTAAAATAGCGTAAAAGCCGTCAGACCACTTAGCCTTTTTGGTAGTGGTATTGTATTCCCAAATACCCGTATTAATATTGTTTATTAAACGCGCAAGATGAGCTGTGCTTTCGCCAAAAAAGTTATGACCTTCAAAAAAACTCATTTCCTGCGTTTGTTCCCCTTCTTTTTTATCACCACATCATTGCTAATAAACATGCCAAAAAATAAATTTTGCAGCTCATACAACTTTGAGTTGTTGAATTATATTTGGCATCCGGGGGTTTGCCCGGTTTGTAATTGATGTATTATTTTAATGCGAAAGTATTAAAGTATTTCAATTTTATTATCCTTATTATAAGCTATATAGCATTTGCAATGCCAAACTTCAAAAAGTATGTAAGGCTCTTATACGGTAAAATGTAATTATAGTTATGAATATTATATAGCGGATATTGGTGCTATTACAAAATCTAATCCGGGCTTATTATTTTAGAGGTTTAATAAGTTGGATGTAGTTGATAGACAAACTAAAATTATTAAACGCACCGTGAAATTTGTAATACCGCCCGGTACCTAACACCCTTGCGTCATCTAAACGTATTCAACGCAAACAAATTTTATATATTTACTCCCGCCAATTATTTTTTCATGAAAAACATACACTACAAAATTTTTGCAGCTGCTTTAGTTGCAGTTATTATATCTACCAATGTATTTGCCCAAAAAGCGCCTGCCGGTAAAATCTGGTCGCCTGCAAAGGCCAATGCCTGGTATGCACAGCATAAATGGATAAGCGGGAGTGATTTTATCCCCAGCACAGCTATTAACCAGTTAGAAATGTGGCAGGCCGCCACCTTTGATGCCGCAACGATAGACAGGGAGCTTGGCTACGCCGAAAGCATTGGTTTTAACACCATGCGGGTGTTTTTATACAGCCTTGCTTGGAAACAGGATAAAGCAGGGTTTAAGCAACGCGTTGAGCGATATCTTAAGATAGCAGATAAACACCATATCAAAACGATGTTTGTGTTTTTTGATGATTGCTGGAACGCCGACGCTAAAATTGGCCTGCAGCCTATACCAAAAGTGGGCATCCATAATTCCGGCTGGTTGCAGGACCCCGGGAACAGGATAAAGGATGCCGGCATTTACCCCGAACTGGAAGCTTACGTAAAAGACGTGATGAGCGCCTTTAAACATGATAAACGCATTTTGCTTTGGGATCTGTTTAACGAGCCGGGTAATTCGGGTAAAAAGGAAGCCTCCATGGGCCTGCTTACCAAAGTATTTGGCTGGGCAAGGGAAGTAAACCCAGATCAGCCTGTGTCTGTTGGTTTGTGGGACTGGAGTTTTGAGAAACTCAACGCCTGCCAGGCGCTAAACTCGGATGTAATTACCTATCACGATTATACCGACGAAAACTCGCACCTGAAATCGATCCAACTACTGAAAACGCACGGCAAGCCGCTTATTTGTACCGAATATATGGCACGTACCCGTGGCAGTAAGTTTGCCAACGTAATGCCTATGCTGAAGAAAGAAAACGTAGGCGCACTTAACTGGGGTTTTGTAATGGGGAAAACCAATACCATTTACGCCTGGGATAACCCGATGCCCGATGGCAGCGAGCCGAAGGAATGGTTTCATGATATCTTCCGTAAGGACGGCACACCTTATAGGCAAGAAGAGGTGGACCTGATCAAAAAATTAAACGGTAAATAACATCACGATGAAAAAAAATCTTTTGTTTATTGCGGGTTTATGGGTGGCCATCCTGAGCGCGCATGGCGGTTATGCACAGGCTGTGAAGAGGGCGCGGACACGGCCCATAACATTTACCACCCGGGAGGCTTCAATAAAAAAGGTGCTGTATCCCCTTGCGGAGATGCTAAAAGCAGGGGAACTGGAAGTAGTGAACCGGGAAGCCACCGCGTTTGAGGCCGCTGATAAAAAAGGCATTAAACTATCGGCCCGCGAAAATGACGGCGTAGCCTGGCTAAAAAATGTAGACTTTACCAACGGCGTAATTGAGCTGGATATAAAAGGTAAGGATGTACTGCAGCACAGTTTTGTAGGCATTGCTTTTCACGGCACTGGCTCGCCAAATACAATGGATGTGGTATATTTCAGGCCCTTCAACTTTAGGGCGCCGGATTCGGTAAGGCGGATACATGCGGTGCAATATGTATCGTTGCCACAGTTTGATTGGGAGATACTCCGCGAGAAATACAACGGACAATACGAAAAAGACATAAGGCTGCCTCCTATGGCTGACGGCTGGTTCCACGTAAAGATAGTGGTAAAGAGCCCCCACGTACTTGTATTTGTAGATGGACACAGCAATCCGAGCCTTGCAGTTAAAAGGCTAAACAGCACTACCCATGGCAAAATAGGCTTGTGGGTTGGCAATACTTCCGACGGGGAGTTTGCCAATTTAACGGTTGATTTTACTGAGTAAATTTTCCGGGAAAACCCTCATGCTATCGTCATTGCGAGGTACGAAGCAATCTCCCGATAAGCAGAGCCGCCGTGCAAGTCCGCTTGTCCAATTTAGAGATTGCTTTGTGCCTTGCAATGACGCGATAACGAACAACTCCGTGATTTTTTATAGTTGATTTTCAATTTGTTAACGCCAATTTTCAATAAAATAATAAAGTCTATAGGAACTATAGTTTTTATATCTACTTTTGTGATGTAATCGTTCTTTAAAAATACTTATCCAGAAAGACAGAGGGAAAGGCCCTATGATGTCTTAGCAACCTGTACCGGCTTTAAGCATGGTGTAAGGTGCTAATTCCTGCTTCGTTTTAACGAGGACAGATAAGCTGATTTAAAAGACAATGGATGTTTGCCAAAACATCTTCTTGCTTCTGCCCGGCCCGCCTTTTTTCTGAATTTTTAATGGATAAGTTTGATGATAATTAACCGTTGGCATTTATTGCTATTCAAAAAAATATTAAAACAAAACTTTAAAAATTATGAGCTTACGAATTGGCGATGACGCCCCAAACTTTAAAGCAAATACATCACTGGGAGAAATTGATTTTTACGAATACCTGGGCGACAGCTGGGGCGTACTTTTCTCTCACCCGGCAGATTACACACCGGTATGTACTACCGAACTGGGCAAAACCGCATCTTTAAAAGATGAGTTTGAAAAACGCAACGTAAAGGTAGTTGCGCTAAGCACGGATAATGTAGAATCGCACAAGGGCTGGATAAACGATATTAACGAAACCCAGGGTGTAGAAGTTACGTTCCCGATCATCGGCGATGAAAGCCGCGAGATCTCGCAGGCTTATGATATGATTCACCCCAACGCCTCGCTTACGGCTACTGTACGTTCGCTGTTCATCATCGGCCCGGATAAGAAAATAAAACTGATCATCAGCTACCCGGCGTCAACAGGCAGAAATTTCCAGGAAATATTAAGGGTGATAGATTCATTACAGCTAACCGCCTACCACAGCGTAGCCACCCCGGCCGACTGGAAAGACGGCGAACAGGTAGTGGTGTTGCCATCCATTAAAACGGAAGACATCCCTGCTAAATTTCCCAAAGGCTTTGTAGAGGTAAAACCATACCTGCGCTTAACACCGCAGCCTAACAAATAGGCAAATAAAGTCGTGTGGCCGAGAGGATAGGTATGGGTCTGCAAAACCTTCAACGGTAGTTCGAATCTACCCACGACGTCTCATTTAGGTGATTTTAGTTTTCAGAAGCGGCAAGCAGAGGGGCTTGTCGCTTTTTTTGTGTCCGGCGTCGGTTGAAACCGGCGGCAATGAATGTGGATAGTTGGCAATCTTGCCTTAATTAGCACCAAACAAAAGCGCTTTTCTCTTTTCGTTTTTTCCACTCGTTTTTCCCAAAATTTCCGGAAAAAAATATTTGCCTCCGGGCGATTTTACGCCGCCAAAATTCGGGGTGATGGCCATCGTCGAAATTGGTTGCCGCCCCAAAAATGCTAAATCCTTAATTTAACAGGTAGTAAATAGCTGTAAATGAGTATAAAAATCAATAAAGGGACTAATTTTTGCGTTATTTTTAAATAGTGTACATTTTACACTAAGATGATTTTTCTATCTTAAATAAACCTCACCTTTGCGGAGAATTACAAGGGGATATATACACTGCCCGAGGAAAGAGCAAAAGCCTTGTAATTTAATTGTATTTGAAGAGGTAAATACAATTGATGCAAAACAACCTTAAAATAATATGACAATGAAAATTAAAAATCTAATCCTGATCGCAATGGTTATCCTTGCTTCAGCATCATTCCAGTCAACTTACGCAAATACAATAAAAGACGACGCTTTTACCATCTTAGAGGATGTAGGCGCTATCAACAAAATTGAAGTTCATGGCAACGTAGAACTTTACGTTACTGATGCACCAACTGATGTGATAAAAGTTTACAACAAGTACTATGCAGAAAGCGCACTTATCCAAAACAAAGGTGGTGTGTTACGCATCTCGTCTTACACATCCGACAAATTGGTGATATGGGTAAAAGCTAAGGACCTGCGTTCGGTATCGGCGTTTGATAATGCACAGATCAATTCGTTCGGCACCCTGTCGAAAATTGAGTTCAGCGTAGATCTGCACGATAATGCCCAGGCAAAATTGAACTTAAATGCTTTTAAATTAACCCTGCTTGTAACTAACAATGCTAAGGCCGATGTTAAAGGTACTGCTGATGAATTTAACCTGAACAGGGAAGTGGAGCAAAACGTTACACGCAACAACCTTGCGGTAATACGCCTTTACGAAAACAAAAACATTGCTGTAACAGGCAAACAAATAACTGCTTTATAATAAGCATACAACAAATAAGTTTTTTAAAGCCGGCTGCTTACAGTCGGCTTTTTTTGTTCGATCGGTTTTGTGGGATACCATAGGGCAATTAAATAAAAAATTAAGAGGGCGTATTTGAATAACCCGGTTAATGCAGCAACTTTGTATTGCAATGGAAATAATAAAAGCCGCCCCTGAGCATTACGACGCCATTTGGGAAATATTCTCTGCTGTGGTAAAGCCCGGCGATACCTATGCCTTTGCGCCCGATAGCACCAGAAGCGACATGATGACCTACTGGCTGGGCGCCGGAATGGAAACGTTTGTAGCAATAGATAACGCCGAGGTGGCAGGAACCTATTTTTTGAAACCGAACCAGATTGGGTTGGGTAACCACATAGGCAATTGCGGTTACATAGTGCACCCTGGCTTTAGGGGAAAAGGCATTGGCAGTTTGTTATGCCAGCACTCTATAAAAA
This sequence comes from Mucilaginibacter pankratovii, assembly GCF_014773265.1. GTDB lineage: Bacteria > Bacteroidota > Bacteroidia > Sphingobacteriales > Sphingobacteriaceae > Mucilaginibacter > Mucilaginibacter pankratovii. Next base: position 106,907 of record NZ_JACWMY010000014.1, read on the forward strand.
TGGCAACAGCAATGGGCTTCAAAGGCATCCAGTTTAATTTTGTGGTATCGAGCAATGCAACCGCAGTTAAACTTTGGCAAAAGCATGGCTTCTTCGTCATCGGTACAACGCCAAATGGTTTCAGGCATCAGCAACTGGGTTTGGTAGATACTTATATCATGTACCGGGCATTATAAAAGCGGGCCGCACCTTATCTCTTCCGCAGGCACCAGGTGGTCATGCATCTTAAATTTTGCACGTTGGTGGTTTTTATCGGTTCGAACAATTGGCCGTTGAGTTCGCGGGTGTATTCTATCAATATCTGCTCGTTCACCAAAAAGCGTTCGCTGCCATCGGGCAGGGCGTAGCGGCTGTTGCCTAAGGGGGTAACCAGGCTCTCTATGCCGATGTCTGATGCCAGCCGGGTAAATAGGTAGCCGCCGGGTTTTAGTACGCGCCATGCGGAGCGGAGCATAGCATCAAAGTGGTTGCTGTCTTCGGCAAAATGCAGCACTGCGCTGCAAATTACCAGGTCGAAGGCCGCATCCTCAAAGGGCATGTTTTCGGCGGTGCAATTCACAAAGTTTTTTAGCGGGTTGGCCGGTGCCAGCATTTTGGACAGGGCCTGTACTTCGGCCACGGCGTTTGGGTTTGGGTCGATACCGTAAACATCATGACAGTTTTGGAGGAAATAAACGATGTTGCGCCCGCCGCCGCAGCCCACATCCAGCACCTTTTTACAGCCATCAAAACGCCCTTTCAACAACTGGTCGAAAAGGTAGATATCAATATTGCCGTAAAGCTGCTGTAGGTTGTTTTTCATAAAGTAAATGTAGGGTTTGTGTGTGGAATTTGTTGTTTGTTAATTTACACCATAGCGATGGGTTTCAAACCCGTCGCTATAATTGGAAGAAGATGAGCCCAGCGTAACAATTGTGTTCAAAACACACATTGAATATTTTTATCCGAATAATATCTATATACTTGTTTCTCGTAGCCAAGTATTCAAAACCATTATTTTTTACCCATTGTCAACAGGAAAACTCACCTTACTGCTGCTTTGCTTTTGCCTGCCCGGCTTAACAGCTTTCGCCCAAAAAAAGAACGCCGCTTACCAGTACCATATAAAACGTGCCGCGGCCGCTATTAAAATAGATGGCGTTGTTGATGAAGCTGATTGGGAACATGCCGACTCCGCCGCCAACTTCTTTTTGGTTTTACCCATGGATACCAGCTTTGCTAAGGTGAAAACCACGGTGAAAATGACCTACGACAATAACAACCTATATGTGGTAGCCATTTGCTACGGCGGGCTGCCGGGCCAAAACATGGTGGAATCGTTAAAGCGCGACTTTAACTTTGGAAAGAACGATAACTTTTTACTTTTTATGGATCCCTTTGATGCCCGTACCGATGGCTTTAGTTTTGGCGCTAACGCGGCGGGCGCGCAATGGGATGGCACCATGTATGAGGGCGGCAAAGTAGACCTGAGCTGGGACAACAAATGGACCTCTGAAGTAAAAAACTATCCCGATCGCTGGGTGTGGGAAGCATCTATTCCCTTTAAGAGTATCCGCTATAAAAAAGGTATCCGCGAGTGGGGCATCAACTTTAGCCGTAACGATCTTAAATCTACCGAGAAATCGAGCTGGGCCCCGGTGCCAAGGCAGTTCCCTACCGCATCCCTTGCCTACACAGGTACGCTGGTTTGGGACGAGGAACCACCCGTAGCCAGCAGTAACGTATCGGTTATACCTTATGCATTGGCAGGACTTACTAAAGACTATCAAACTAAAACACCAACCGACTGGCGCAAGGATATCGGCGGGGATGTAAAGATAGGGCTCACTTCATCCCTTAACCTGGATCTGACCGTTAACCCCGATTTTTCGCAGGTGGATGTAGATCAGCAGGTGATCAACCTAAACCGTTTCGAACTCTTCTTCCCGGAAAAGCGACAGTTCTTTTTAGAGAACGGCGACCTGTTTGCCAATTTTGGTTATGCCGATATCCGCCCCTTCTTTTCGCGCAGGATAGGGCTCAATGCCCCCATTCGTTTTGGCACACGCTTAACGGGTAAGATCAATAAGGACTGGCGCGTAGGGGTAATGGATGTACAAACCGGGCAAACGGGCATCAATAACCTGCCGGGCCAAAACTTTGGCGTGGTAACGCTGCAAAGGCGTGTGTTCTCCCGCTCCAACATCGGCATCATGTTTATTAACAAGGATGCTACCGGCAGCGCGCCAAGCCCGGGCAATACGACACCGGGCTATAACCGCAACATAGGAGTAGAGTACAACCTGGCCTCCTCCAATAACTTATGGACGGGTAAATTTCTCGGCTTAAAATCGTTCAGCCCCGGCGTTACCGGGCACGATTATGTGCAGGCGGCGCACCTGCAATACCTCAGTAAATATTGGACGCTGTACCTGCAGCAGCAATATGTGGGCAGTAACTACAATGCCGAGGTAGGCTATGTACCCCGCCGTGGTTACAACAAGCTTAGCCCCCTGTTGCTGCACAACTTTTTCCCAAAAACAGGTTCGGTACTCATCCATACGCTACAGCTATCATCCAACTACTTTTTTGATGAACATTTTAAACGCACGGATAACGAAAGCATCCTCAGCTATATCATTACCTTCCGCAACCGCAGCCAGCTATGGTTTTCGGGAGGCGACACTTATGTAAAGCTGCTGCGCCCATACGACCCTACAAACATTGGCAAAGGCAACCTGCCCATCGGTTTCGAGAGCCATTGGAACACGGCCGATGTACAGTATATCTCCAAGCCGCAAAGCGTATTCACTTATGTTGCAGAAGCTTCCTACGGGGGATATTATGACGACGGCACAAAGCTCACCCTTACCGGCCAGCTGGGCTACCGCTTTCAGCCTTATGTAAATATAGCGGTAAACGCCTCCTATAACGATCTGCGCCTGCCGCAGCCCTATGGCCGTAATTCTTTTTGGCTGATAGGCCCGCGTACCGATGTTACCTTTACCAATAACCTGTACTTTACCACCTTTGTGCAGTACAACGAGCAGGCCCGCAATATGAATATCAACACCCGCCTGCAATGGCGCTACCGCCCTGCGTCGGACGTGTTTATTGTTTATGGCGATAATTCCATCCCATCGCCGTTTATGGTTAAAAACAGGCAGCTGACCGTAAAGTGGACCTACTGGTGGAATATTTAACTTAATGAGAGGGCAATTAGGGTTAACACAACTTAACACAATTCAAGGTTAACTTTTATAAAGTATTAATAATCAATTATTTGTATTTTTACAGGGTTAACATAAAAGCCACCTTTTTATGGGTGATTTTTTGTTATACAGTAGTGTTCGGTAAGATAAAAATCACATGAGCAAAGAGCAAACCACCGATCTGTTAAAATTTCTCCAGCCTTTTGGCGAAGAAGTTATCGACCTTGCCCTATGGCTGCGCGAATTTGTGTGGGACAGGTACCCCATGTGTAACGAACTTATTTACGATAACTACAACGCGCTGGCTTTCGGCTGGTCGCCAACGGAGCGGGCGGGTCATGTATTTTGCACCATCGCCATCATTCGTACCAATAAGGCCATCCATTTTGGCTTTTACTGGGGCAGCCAGATAGAGGACCCGGATAAGATATTGATAGGCAACGGCGTGCAATACCGGTATTACGTGGTAAAGAGCAAAGAGGATTTCCCGCAACGGTATATGGAGAAGTTGCTTACTGATGCCTATGTAAATTCATTAGGTAAAGTGAAAGACCCGAAGCAGCTTGTGGAAGGTTTTACCATTACTAAAGCCGTATCGCCGAAGAAAAGGGAGTTGAAGGTAAAAGTGGTGAAGAAGAAATAGACGGCAGTTATTGTTTAGAATAAAACGTCTCTCTTATCTCCACCAAAATATTTTCCGCTTTTTTGATATCCGGCCTATCCGGCAGCGATGATTTAGCGTAGTCCGCTTTTATCTCTTCCGTCTTTTCTTCCACCATTTGCATTAACCTTTCAAACGTGTACTCACCGTTTCTTATTTTTAGCAGAAAATCGCGATCGTGCCTGTGCACATTAACCTCCCGATACAATGCTATTTCATTGGCCATGTTTAGCAGGCGGAAGGTGTGCATCATGTTTTTAGCATCATAATTTTGCCCGTGCACTAAAGTGCTTTTATACCGTGCGTCGTTGCGCTTTTCTTCCCATTCTTTGTATTCGCGGTACTCTTTGCAATAAACGGAATAGCCGTCTTTATTAAAATTCATCACAGCCAACGGTTCGATACCTTTTGGTACATGGCTTAATTGCACATCTTCGGCCGACGGGCCTGAAATGATCCCGTAAAGTTTCCCCTCGGCCTTTAGCTGTGTTTGGTGGTAAAGCTGGTAACCATCCCTAAAATGTGGCACGCTGGTTAGTCCGCAATTTTGCTGATCGAATTGGTTTGCCGCAAGCCACTCGCTAACCGGGATGCTCCCCGTTCCGCTTATTACGTAGCAAAACTCAAGTACTGATTTCCGTTCCGGCTCAAATGTTTTATTGATCTTTTTATTTAAGCCCTTAGCTTTTTTAATCTGGGTTTGCGCATACCCGGCAAAAGTATCAAGGCATAATTTTGATAGGAAATCTTCGGCACGCACAAGATCCATCAGCGGGTGGCGATACAGCACATGGGCCGGTGGTGTGCTTAATAGCTCTAATATATTGGGATTGTTTTTGGTCAGCAGATCTAAAAACCGGGCTATCTCAAAATACACTTCGTCATTAGTAGCATTTGCAACCTGCTCTGTGTTGCCGAAGCCATATAGCTCCCGTTGCGGTAAAATAAAAATGCCTTTCTTGTCGATGTCCGAAGTAGCGATTGCCAGGTTGTAAGCGTGGCTGCCGCTAACGCAATCAAGCAGTAAAAATTCGGGCTGTTGTTTTAATCCCTCAAAGGTCATTTAGTTACGTGTTTTCTAAAGATAGCGTTTAGCTCATCGGTTCCCTTGTTAGTAGCAGGCAATTCGGGCACGGCAGCTTTGCAAGCGCTAAGTGTATCGCTTAGCCATTCGTTCAGTAACATAACCGGGCTTATCATCGTTTTCTCATCAGAAACTAATTTCCGCTCCATTAACTCATCAATGGCAGACTGGAATGCTATCATTAATAAGCACCCTTAAATGCGCAAACTCCATGGGCGGCACCGTCCCTTTTTCAATTATCCACTGGCAAGCCAAAGCAGGGCGAAGCGCGTAAAAGTACCGCTTCATTTTTACCTCGCTGCTTTGCAGGTCATTTGTCAGGGTATTAAACGCCATTGATAAGTAATGGTTAGCGCCTGATCTTTGGGAATAATAGGCCGACATCAACGCCTGCAAGGTGGTTGCAAAACTATCGTCCTGCTGATATATAATTGGCGATTGCAGCCATTCGTAAAGCGGCGAGTTTGATTTCAGGAAAAGTTTAAGTGCTTTACGGAGATCCCATCCGCCAATATCTAAAATTTCGTTCACCGGCAATTCAACAACATCTTTAATATCGGCGATGTTCAGATAGTCGTTCAGTTGGCGCGCGTAAATAAAGCGCACATCAAAATCACTATCGGGCGATGCAAAGCCCCAGGCCCGGCTGCCCGATTCGCAGGCATAAAGTATCCTGATATTTTGCTGCTGCTCCAGTTCCAGCAGTTTTTGATTTATTGTTTCCCGCATCATCCCTTCTTGGTCCCCACTACATTTACAATAATAAAGCTGGAATGTGGTATGCCTAATGTGCTGCCGGGTTTTACGTTGAGGTATGCCTTTAGGTAGCCATCGGTTATGCCGCGCATGGCCCGGTTATATGCAGCCACAAATTCCTCGTACACGAAGATCACGCTGCGCAGGAAATGCAGGGAGCCGTCGGCGTCTATCCGCACCGAAAATGAGTATTTAAAGTCGTCGTACGCTTTTTTGATGGTGATTTTGTACTCGGGCAGCATATAATCCTGTATCATGCCTTCGCGCTTGTCGTCTTCGGCTATGGCGTCTATCTGTTTTATGGTAAGCAGCGGCGTTTTGCTTGTTAACACAGCCTGCTCGCGGGCGGAGAAGGCTTTAGAGGTATCCTTATTAGCCAGTGCCGCCTTCTTTTGGATAAACAATGTGTCCGCACGGCGGGGCCTCATCAATGTAGCAGCATCGGTATGCAGCTTGTTTTTGATGTAATCGTCGGCATAGAGGGTCATGTATACCACCGAGCTGTCGCGCATCAGTTTGCGCCCCTTCACCGTCATTACCTGGAAGATGATACTATCGCGGCTTAATTTACGCAAGCGCATCCACGACCATGCCACATTAAACAGCGAATCATGATCGAACAGTATCGGCGCGTTCACAAACATTTTGCGTTTGGGATTATAGATGTTCACCGAATCGTCTGACAGGAAAGAGAGGTGCCATTCCGGCTCCAGCTGGTAGCCATCGTTATTAAAAGAGAGCCCATTTTTAAAGGCGCGGCGCACTTCGGTGTAACGGATGCCCTTCACTTGCATAAAAGATGGCTTTACAGATTCGTCATTCAGTATGCTGGTATAGATCTTATTTTTTTTGCCGCCGCCGCATGCGCTCAACAAAAAAGTTAATACAAGTATGGTAAGGATTCTGAATTTGTTGTTTTTGAGGTAAGTGTACATCATACAATGGCGAAGATAATACAATGGCGGTAAACGTAAAACAGCTTTTGAACGTCGTTTTTTTCGTTCAATTTCCCAAGTCTGCAATTTTTATTACTTTTGCCCCATAGCTTTATAAGCTATTACCGCATTTTCGTGTAGTGTAACGGTAGCACCTCAGACTCTGACTCTGCTAGTAGTGGTTCGAATCCATTCACGAAAACATTAACGGACGGGCGATTGAATAAATTGCCCGTCCTTTTTTTTGCCCTCCGTAAGCCTACCTGCCAATACAGTGCATAACAGTTATCAAGTTGCCGTTAGGTAGCTTAGCCACGTTAATTGCCAATTAACCCCATTTCGCCCGGTTTAAATAATAAACTTAAATGTCGTTAAAACACATCTGCTTTTACTTGCTGCCCTTTTGTTTGCTTACAACCCAATCAAAAGCCCAAAATGCGCCTCGTCCTGCTGCCGCTCCGTACCACTCGTCAAATTTCAAAGCTCTCGAAACCGGTTTTATAACCGTTCCCGATTCGGTACAAACCAGTGTTTACTGGTATTGGATCTCGGGTAATATCTCAAAGGAAGGTGTAGTTAAAGACCTGGAGGCCATGAAGAAAGTAGGCATAAACCGGGCCTTCATCGGCAATATCGGAATGGATGAGGTGCCGTACGGTAAGGTAAAGATGCTATCGGATGAATGGTGGGATATTATGCATACAGCGCTTAAAACCGCTACGAGGTTAAATATCGAGATAGGCATCTTTAACAGCCCCGGCTGGAGCCAATCCGGCGGGCCATGGGTAAAACCGCAGCAATCTATGCGTTATTTAACATCCTCGCAGGTGATGGTTAATGGACCTTTATTGCTCAATCAAAAATTAATAAAGCCCAAGGAAAATTTCCAGGATGTAAAGGTAATTGCATACCCGGTAGCGGATGATTACACAGCCGATATCAGTATTTTAAAACCAAAGTTCACATCAGCTCCGGCGGTAGATTCGTTAGCTAACTTATTTGATGGGAACGATGCCACGGGAGTAGCTTTAAAAGGCGGCAAGCAATTTTCTGTTGACATAAGCACACAAGGCTCATACACAGTACGCAGCGTGGTGATAAATACCACTAAAAGGCCGGTGTATTTAGAAGGGGATATCCAGGCTAAAGTGAATGCGGATTACGTAACCGTTAAGCATTTTTCCATTGATCGTACCAACCCCGAGCTGAATACAGGCTTTATGCCTTACGGCCCCGCCAATATTTCTATCCCTGCTACCACTGCAACAAGCTTTAGGGTGGTGTTTACAAAAGTTACGTCAAATTCTGGGCTTACGGAATTGAAGTTGTCGGCAGTGCCGGTGGTGGAGAATTATATGGAGAAATCGCTGGCTAAAATGTGGCCTACGCCGCACCCTTTTTGGACGGCCTACCAGTGGGCGCCGCAACCTAACGAAACTTCTAACTACGCCATCGACCCGGCAAAGGTGTTGGATATATCATCCGCAATGGCTGCTGATGGCACGCTTAACTGGAAAGTACCCGCTGGTAACTGGGTGATAGAGCGCACCGGGATGGCACCCACCACGGTTACCAACGCTCCCGCACCGCCCGAAGGCCGCGGACTGGAGGTAGATAAGATGAGCAAAGAGCATGTTGCCGATCACTTTAATGCTTTTATGGGCCAGATCTTAAAACGCATCCCGGCGGCCGACCGCAAAACGTGGCGGGTAGTGGTGGAGGATAGTTACGAAACCGGCAGCCAAAACTGGACGGATAACCTGGTAACTGAATTTAAACAAGCGTACCAATACGACCCGACGCCCTACCTGCCCACGCTGCAGGGAAAGGTTGTTGGCAGCCAGGACATGTCCGACCGTTTTTTGTGGGATCTGAGAAGGCTGATAGCCGATGACGTATCGTATAAATATGTGGGTGGCTTGCGCGAGATCAGCCATAAAAACGGCCTAACCACCTGGCTGGAAAATTACGGGCACTGGGGTTATCCCGGCGAGTTTTTACAATACGGCGGGCAATCGGACGAGATAGGCGGCGAATTTTGGAGCGAGGGTGACCTCGGCGATATCGAGAACCGTGCGGCCTCGTCTTCGGCACATATTTATGGAAAGATTAAGGTTTCGGCAGAATCGTTCACCGCCGCAGGTGCACCTTTTGGGCGTTACCCGGCCATGTTTAAAAAACGCGGCGACCGCTTTTTTACAGAGGGTATAAACAATACCCTGCTGCATGTATATATTCAGCAGCCGGAGGTACATGCCGCCCCGGGCTTAACGGCCTGGTTCGGCGTAGAATTTAACAGGTTGAACACCTGGTTTTTTGATATGGATGTGCTGCTGAAATACCTTAAACGCTGCAATATGATGCTGCAGCAAGGGCAGTACGTGGCAGATGCAGCCTATTTTATAGGCGAGGACGCCCCCAAAATGATAGGCGTTACCGACCCGGCATTGCCGTTGGGCTACTCCTTCGATTATATCAACGGCGATGTGATCAAACAAAAACTTACTGTAAAAAATGGTAAGCTTACCCTGCCAAATGGCATCAGTTACAGCATCCTTGTTTTGCCAAAATTAGAGACCATACGCCCGGAACTGCTGGCTAAAATAAAAGACCTGGTGAAGCAGGGCGCGGTTGTTTTAGGGCCGAGGCCTTTGCGCTCGCCGAGTTTGAGCGATTATCCATCGGCAGACAAAACGGTACAAAGCCTGGCCACTGAACTTTGGGGTAACGTCGATGGCAAAACAACAAAAGTAAATCGCTATGGTAAAGGTATGGTGATAAGCGGCATGGACATGCAGGAGGCTTTAAGCATGCTTAAGGTTGGTGCCGATTTTAAAGCCGCAAAAAGCGATGATATATTATTTATCCACAGGCAATTAAAAGAAGGAGAGCTTTATTTTGTATCGAACCAGAAAGATGTCCCGGTGAAATTTGATGCGGAGTTCCGGGTTAAGGGCAAAAGTCCCGAGCTTTGGGATGCAATAAGCGGAAGTGTGCGAGACCTGCCTTCGTATCATCAAACAGCAAAAACGACGCTGGTGCCGATGCGGCTTGCGCCTTTGGAAAGCGCGTTTGTGATCTTCAGAAAACCTGCGTCGGCAGCTAAATCAAACCGTTCAAACTACCCGGACGCGATAAATACCATCAGCATTACACAACCCTGGATGGTGAGTTTTGATAAAACGATGCGCGGCCCGGCTCAGCCGGTAAAATTCGAAACACTTACAGATTGGGCCAAAAGCGCTAACGACAGTATAAAATATTATTCGGGAACGGCTTATTACCGTACTGCTTTTAAAACAGGCACGCTGGAAAAAGGCGCTAACTATATCATCGACCTGGGTGTAGCCAGATCGATAGCCAAAGTTTTTGTTAACGGGCGGGAAATGGGCGGAGCCTGGACGCCGCCATACCGGGTTGATATTACCAAAGCGCTTAAGCCGGGAGAAAATAAACTCGAAATTAAGGTGGTGAATAATTGGGTGAACAGGTTGGTTGGCGATAGTTTAATGCCCGCAGGTACGCGGCCAACATCCGTAATTTATGGTCCCGATCCGAAAGGCGGCTTGCAATCTTCGGGCTTGTTAGGGCCGGTTAAAATTGATGTGATAAAATATTAGCAACGAATGAACAAAGTACAGATCGTTATAACGCTATTGGTTTTCCTGTTATTTCACCATTATCAAAAAGGCAACAAATTGAAAAAAGCTATGAAATTAAAAGCAATTGCGGCAAGCTTACTGGCAGGCATTGGGTTTATCGCGATACTTTCTTCGTTTAGCATCACACCCAAACCAAAGGTAAAACCGCGTATAGTTAATATTGTAAACTTTATCCGTTTACTGGAGCCGAGAGACCCGGCAATAACCGAAGATGTATTGTATCAAACGGTTGTAAAACAGGTAGAGATCATGAACAAGTATAAGCTGCGCGGAACGTTTCTGCTGCAATACGATGCACTGATGGATGCCCGTTACCAAAAGCTGCTTAAAAGCCTGCCCGCCGATAGTTTTGAAATTGGCGCCTGGTGGGAAATTCCCCAGCCCATGGTAGAGAAAGCGGGCCTAAAATGGCGCGGCCGCTACCCCTGGGACTGGCACGCCAACATCGGTTTCTCTACAGGTTACACGCCCGAAGAAAGGGAAAAGCTGGCCGATGTTTATATGCAGGATTTTAAAACCATCTTCGGCTACTATCCCAAATCGGTCGGCTCCTGGTTTATAGATGAGCATACGTTGAATTATTTGTACGAGAAATACCACATCGTAGCATCCAGTAATTGTAAGGACCAATATGGTACCGATGGCTATACCCTTTGGGGTGGCTATTGGAACCAGGCCTATTATCCAAGCAAAGTAAATTCCTATATGCCGGCGCAGAACGAGAAGAACCAGATCCCGGTGCCGATATTCCGGATGCTGGGGAGCGACCCAATGAGGCAGTACGATACCGGCTTTGGAACCACCTGGCAGGGCGTAATAACCCTCGAACCCGTTTATCCAAAAGCCGGCGGCAGCGCCGAATGGGTGAACTGGTTTTTTAAACAACTGGTAGATGGCGAGCCGATGGAATTTGGATACACCCAGGCCGGGCAGGAAAACTCCTTTACCTGGGATGCTATGGCCAAAGGCTTTGAGATCCAGATGCCGCTGATAGCAAAATTAAGGGATGAGAAAAAAGTAAAGGTAGAAACGCTGGTAGAATCGGGGACCTGGTTTCGTAAGCATTATAAAACCACGCCTGCCACATCGGTAACCGTTAATGAGGATATCGGCACCAGCGACCGCAAAACCGTGTGGTTTAACAGCCGCTTTTATCGCGCCAACCTACTTTGGGAAAAAGGCACCCTGCGTTTCAGGGATATCCATTTGTTTAATGAGAAACTGCCATCGGCCTACCTCACCAAAAAGGTAGAAACCAACGTTTGCGCCTTTTACACCCTGCCCTTTGTGGATGGTTATTTATGGAGCACCGCCGACGATATAGCCGGCTTAAGCTTTAAAACTATTGAAAACGGTGTGGTTGTCCCCTTAACCGGCGGTAACCCTAAGATCAGCAACCCCTTGCCGGGTAAGTTGCGTATTGCCTGGCCGCTGAAATCCGGCAAGGGCACACTAATAATAAACCTGGATGAAAAGAATCTAAGCATAACCACCACGGGTAAAGCGGGCGGCAACTGGTTCCTGGATCTTAACGTAGCTGCAAAAGCAAGTTTGCCTTTCCTGGCCATCGGCAACTCTGATATCAGTTGCCGGTTCCAGGAACTCGATTACCGCATCCATACACCCAATGGTAGCTTTTCTGAATTAACAGGTAAAGGAATTTTCCGTATTAAACCCTCAGCAAATAGCCTGACGTTGAATTTTTCTGACGGATATTAGTTATTCTTGAAGAAAAAAGCAGAAGTTTCCCCGGCAGGGGAGTAAAGCTGAAATTCGAATTGTTTAAATGAGATCACGAAACACCATCATCCCTGCTTATGTCAACCCCAAATACCTGGTGCTTTGTGCCTTGCTGCCAGTGTTCAACAGCGTATGGGCGCAAACGCCCTGGCAAAAGGTTAAGAAGGAATTGGTATTTAGTAACCCGCCGTTTGAGCAATGCCATGCTTCCACAATTGTTGAAACAAAAAAAGGGGAGTTGCTGATGGCCTGTTTTGGCGGCTCGGCAGAAAGCAGGCCCGATGTTTCTATATGGTTGACTACCCTTAGCGGCGCAAACGGAAAAACCGAACCAAAGATGGTGGCCGATGGCGTTATCGATAGTGCCACCCGTTTCCCAACCTGGAACCCGGTGCTGTTTCAAACCAAAAGGGGCAAGCTGTTCCTTTTTTATAAAGTTGGGCCCAACCCAAGGGATTGGTGGGGAATGATGAAAACATCTGGCGATGATGGGGCAACCTGGTCTGAAAGCAAGCGCTTGCCTAACGGAATCCTCGGGCCGATCAAAAACAAACCCGTACAGTTGGCCGATGGCAGCATCTTATCCCCATCAAGTACAGAAGAAAACGACGGCAGGTGGAAGGTACATATCGAAAGATCAACAGATCTGGGTAATTCCTGGACAGCTATACCCGTGGATACCGCGGGTAAGTTTGATGTGATACAACCGAGCATCCTCAAATACAAAAATGGCAACCTGCAGATCTTATGCCGTAGCAAGCAAGGCAAGGTGGTGCAGGCATGGTCATACGATAAAGGGAAAAGCTGGAGCGCGCTTTCGGCAACCACGCTGTTAAACCCAAACTCGGGCACAGATGCCGTAACGCTTAAAAGCGGGAGACAACTGATCGTATATAACCCGGATGTCCCTGGTAAAGATTGGTTCAACGGGCGCGGCAAGCTGCGTGTTGCCTGTTCTGCCGATGGTAAAACCTGGAATGATATAGCCGTTTTAGAGGATGGGACCAAAGAAGAGTACAGTTACCCCGCCATCATTCAAACAAAAGACGGGCTGATACATATCACCTACACCTTCAACCGTAAAAATATCAAGCATGTGGTATTAAAGGAGGGCGTATAAATCTAATTACCGCTTACTTATCCCACCAAACACGGGCCTTTTCATTAAAATCGTTCATGCCGCCGTACGCCGAGAGCGCGCTGGTAACATTGGCGTTGTTCAGTGTAAACTCCACCTGTGGGTAGGGGATCTTCCGTGGGATAACGCCCGGCGAATTGCTGTTCCCGGTTATGGTATTTGGATTTGGGATCAGTTTTGGGTACCCCGTACGGCGCCAGTTAGCGTAAACTTCATCCGCATCAGAAATAAAACCGGCTACCCAAAACTCGGTATTGATGCGCTCTATCGACCGTTCTGTTGTTGGATTTTTTACGTCCACCATCGGGTTTTTGGCCAGGTAATCGGCGATCTGTGCATTACTTATAGATGGCGCGGTGGGCAGCATAGCTAAGGATTGCATGTGCGCGGTAATACCTGCCTGGTAGTGCATATCGGCATCGCCTGTAATAAAACCCCGCAGGATGGCCTCGGCTAACAAAAACTCCACCTCGGCATACTGAAAATCAAAGAAAGGCGTGTCCTTTGGCTGATATACGGCATAGTTTACTCGGGTATTGGGCGAAGGGTCGGCTGCGTTAAAACTATAGCCGTTGAATTTGGAAGTATCTGATGAAGTAATAACTCCTCCTAAAAAGGCCTCTTTATCATAAACCCCGCCGTATATTTTTAGCCTTGGATCGCCGCTTGCGCGCATATGGTCTATTAGGGTTTTGTGTAAAAAGAAGTGCTGATCGGCAAGATTGAACGCGTAGCCGTTTGGCGCGTTGATGTTATGCTTTAATACCGGCATATCCGAGTTGGATGCCATTACACCATAACCATGTGCTTCTCTAACCAGCGCCTCGGCCTGCGGTGGATCTACCTTGATAAAGCGCATCCCCATTCTAAGCAATAAAGATGCGGCGAGTTTTTTCCAGCGCTCGGTGCTGCCGCTATAAAACTGGTCGCCCTGTACGGCTTCGGGCGCGTTGTTGCTGAGCAGTGTAATGGATGCCCTCAATTCGCTGATGAGATCGGCGTAAATAAGTTGCTGCTTATCATATGCCGGCGTAAAAATGCCGCTCTCTAATGCTTTGCCAGCCTGGCTGTAAGGGATATCTCCATAATAATCGGTCAATTTTTGATAGATAAATACACGCCAGATACGCGCCGCGGCGTAGGTGGTAACCATACCGGTATTTGCTTTTAATAGCGGCATGATAAACTCCAGGTTTTGCAATACGGGGATGTAAAAGTTGTTCCAGTAACGCCGTGCAATATCATCAGACAGCGTATAGCTTGTGCCCGACCAAAAATCGTTATAGCCGTATTGCATAAAAGCGTGGCAGTAATTTGTGCGGGGCTCCATATCAAGCCCGGAGGTTTTCACCAGCGCATCAGAAAACATGTAGGCTGGCTGCGGGGTAGTTACGCCATCGGGATTAAGGTTATATTCGGCAAAATTCTTCGTACAGGCCAACGGCGTTAATGCCATCAGCAGGAGTAAGAGTAATTTTGGCCGTGTGTACTTCATCCCGATATTAAAAACTTACGCTTAAATTAAAACCAAAGGTACGGCTGCCGGGCAGGCCGCCGGTATCATATCCATAACCATTGCCAATACTGTCGGACGATTCCGGGTCGAATATAGGGAGGTCTTTCCTGATAAAGAACAAATTACGTGCTATTAACGAGAAAGTGGCGCTTTTGGCAGGCGTTGCGCTCAATAACTTTTTTGGCAGCGTGTAACCCAGCGATACCTGCCTGAATTTGATAAAAGTACGGCTGAACACCGACATCTCATCGGCATAGTTGGCCAGTGAGGCAAACGCGTTGTATTGCTGATAAGGGCTGTAAGGCATGGTGTTTTTTACATAAACAGGCGCTGCATCCGTGCCTGTGTTTACCATGCCTTGTGGTATGTAGCTGCCATCGCGGCCAAGCAGGGTGGCCTTTGAGTTTCCAAAAAACGCCGCCCACCTGGCTCCGTCTTCAAAGATCTTCCCGCCAAATTGCCCGTCTATCAAAAAGCTGAACCTGAAATTTTTGTAGCGGAAAGTGTTGGTGATGCCGCCCGACCAATCGGGGTTTATGTTGCCCAGGTAAGTTTCATTATCAACAACCAGGGCGCCAGCGGTATTTCTTACCGGGTTGCCATTTGCGTCGTAAGATAGCGCGCCTTTATCTATAACAACCGCTGTTTTTACGTTGCTGCCGTCGGTGCTTACGGCTTTGTAAAGCAAATTCCCGTTTGCATCCCTGCGCAGCGGCGTGCCGAATATCGACCCCAGCGGGTAACCAGCTTTGGCTTTTATGGTATAATAAAATGCAACGCCGTTAGTGCCAAGCGCATCGCTTAAAGCGGTTACCTTATTATTGTTTTTAGCATAGGTGACGATAATATTCCACGAGAAATCTTTTGTTTTTATAGCCGTTCCGTTCAGCAGGATCTCGAGCCCGCGGTTGATCATCGAACCTGCGTTTTGGTAGGTGGAATTAAAACCGGTGGCAGTAGGTAGGGTTACGGGCAGCAAAAAATTCTTCGATTTTTTGTTGTACCAGGCCACATCCAAATAGAACAGGTCTTTAAAAAATTTAAGCTCGGTACCTATTTCCGTCTCGGTAGTGGTTTCGGGCCTTAAGGATGAAGGCGGCAGCGAGGTATTGCTTATTTGCTGCCCCGGTATGTTATTTACGGTTTCGGTAAATTTAAAGGTCAGGTCGGTTTGGTTGGGGTTGGGGTTGCTGCCGGTTTGGCCTACAGACACGCGCAGTTTACCAAACGAAAGTACTTTAGGGTTTATCCTGAACGCGTCCGAAAAAATATAACTCAGATTGGCCGATGGGTAAAAAATATGGTTTACAAAGCCCGGGCGGGTAGAGGAGAGCGCCGAGTACCAATCGTTACGGGCGGTTACCTCTAAAAAGAGCAGGTTTTTATAGCCTAACTGGGTTGCGCCAAAAATGGCGTTTGTTTTTGAGCGGGGGGTAGATACCTGTACAGGCAAACCGATGGTAGTGTTATTGATGTTGGTGGAGGTTGGGTCGGTAAGGCCCGTGCCCGTAATGTTTAAAGAACTAAAGGTTGATCGCTGAAACTCGGTACCGGCAAAGGCGCTCACGCTAAAATCGGTGAAGGTACGGTCGTAATTCAACAGCGCCCGCACATCGCTGCGGCGCTGGGTAATGGTGCTGTTGGTAATAGTACCGCTACCATTTTTATTATTAGGGAAGTTCACAAAAAGCCCATCGGTACCTACATAATCCAGCCCGCCGATGAGGTTAAAATGAAAATGCTTTGAGATATCGTACGTGATATTGGCGGCGGTTAAAACCCGGTTTTGCGTTTGGTTGTTGATCACCTTTTGAAGCTGTATGTAGGGGTTGGTATATACATACAGGTAATTGCCATTGGCATCTTTCTGGTTCAGAAAATCAATATCGGTAACATTGTCTGATCGGACGAAGTATTTGGAAAACGAGCCCCGGTCGTCGCCCCGCAACAAGGGGGCATTTAAGCGCAGGGTTTTAGATAGGTCTACCTTAAAATCGGTATGTATCTTACTGCCAAAATCCTGTATAAAACGCAGCACCCCGTTATAGCGTTCATAACCCGAGCCTGGTATAGGCGTATTGTTTTTAGTTTGCGATAACGACACCCTAAAACTATTGTTATCGGTTGTTTTTGTGAACGCGAGGCTGTTGGTTGTGGTTATCCCGGTTTGGAACAATATATTAAAACGCTCCGAAACGGTTTGGGGCCGGTAGGGTTCAATTTTCCCATCGGCTCCCAGGGCTTGCTGCCCCGCAAACTTAACACCCCATGATTGGCCCGTTAAATAATTGCTGTTGCTGATGTTATCAGCTGCGGTATAAAGTTTTCCGTTGTTTCCGCGGCCGTATTCGTACTGAAAACCATCATAAGGCACCATTTTCTCCATAACGGTGTTGCTGTTAAAAGCTATGCCTACGCCCGGGCTTTTTAGCCCTTTTTTTGTGCTGATGAGTATAACACCGCCCTGGGCGCCGCCGCCATAAAGCGCCGCGGCCGAGGCTCCTTTCAGGATACTGATCGATTCAATATCGTCTGGATTGATGGAAGACAAGCCGTCGCCCGGGTCGCTGCCGCCGAAGATCTTTAGGGGTTCATCAGTATTTTCTTTTGTATTGCTGTTGATAGGTACCCCATCAACAACATATAGTGGCTGGTTTGATCCCGAGAACGACGAATACCCCCGGAGAATAATGCGGGACGACCCTCCCGGCCCGTTGTGTGGCGATTGTACGGTTAGCCCCGCCACCTTGCCTGCAAGCGCGTTGATAAAAGTGGTCTCTCTGGTTTCCGATACTTCGTTTCCGCTTAATTGACTCACAGAGTAACCAAGCCGTCTTTCTTCTTTGTTTAAACCGAGCGCGGTGACAACCACTTCGTTGAGTGCCTTGTCATTGGGCGACATCCTGATGGTTAAGATCTCCGTTTCGTTGTAGGGTACCTCCATAGTGTTGTAACCCACATAGGTAATTACCAGTGTGGAATTATCGGGGGCAACCAGCGTAAAATCACCATTGTTATCGGTAATAGTGGTGAACGATGAGTTTTTTATCTGGATGCTGGCACCGGGCAAGGGCTTGTCGTTCTCGTCCACTACCTGCCCTATGGCCTTGCCTGAATTGATCTGCTCGCCGGCAGGCACTATCACAATTAAGTTATTGGCCAGTTTTTTATAGGTATAGCCGGTGTTGGCAAACACCTCGTCCAAAATACTGGTAACCTCTACGTTTTGAACATTAATAGTTACTTTCTTATCAGCAGGTATTTTATGCTCGCTGTAAACAAAGTGGTAGTCGCTTTGCTTTTCAACCGCTTTTAAAACCTTCTTAAAATCAGCATTTTTTAAATTTAGTGATATTTTATTTTGGGCAAGCGCAGGCAGAATTGCCAGGACGTTTATGACAACTATGAAAAGAATTTTCAGTTTCATATCAACGGTCGTTCAATAGCTTGCTTTCGCAATTTTACGCTGAAGGGGTGGTATACGTGTTTATGGTAATAACTGCTCGCCAAATGTTATTATGGATATTGATCTTTAATTAATTTAATTCTTTTTCGATTTGTTGTAGGCAATTAAGCCGTTAAAATTGTTCTTATACCGGAGGGCAACTTCCGTACGTATAGTATTTGATGAGAGGGTTAAATTGTTCATCAGAGAATTGATTGGTTGATAACCGGGGAGGAGTCCCCGGTTTTTTCTCCAAAAAACTGCCATAATACCTATAAAGTATGCCCTCTCTTAAAGCCAATTAAGATAAATCAATAATCTTAGCAATACAAATAACCTGGGTTTTTTATTGAGGCAATTCGCTATTTAATAACGAATTGCTGCTCAATGGCTTTATCGGCTGCGTCGCGCCCAACTTTAAGCGTATAAGTACCGGGGAATAATTTAAGTTTATGTTTTTCGGCATCCCATTTTTGCAGTTCGGCCACCGGGATCTTCAGTGCAGTTGTCTTACTTTCTGCCGCATCAAGGGTAAGCTTATCAAAGGCTTTTAGTTCCTGTACGGGTAAATTATCATTGGCCGGGTAAACAATATACGCCTGCGCGGTTTCGATACCCATGGCTTTGCCGGTGTTACCGATGTTGCAGGCCACTTCGATGGTATCGCCCAGTTTGTATTCGGCTTTTACCTTGCTTTTGGCTTCGTAAGTAAAAGTTGTGTAATTAAGCCCGTAGCCAAAAGGGTATTGTACTTTGCCGGTGTAGTACCGATAAGTGCGGCCTTTCATGCTGTAATCGCCAAATTCGGGCAGGTCTTTTATCGAATTATAGAAGGTTAACGGCAGCCTGCCGGATGGGGCTACCTTGCCGTATATCAGGTCGGCAAGGGCATTGCCGCCCTGTTCGCCGGGATACCAGGCCAAAATAACGGCATCGGCATACGGGGCAATAGCGGCAATATCAACATCGCTGCCCGCCGTTACCACAGCTATAATGGGTTTTTTAACATCCTTGCGCAAGGCCTTCATAAAGGCGATATGGCTTGCCGGTAAGTTTAAGTTTTTTTTATCGCCGCCTGCAGCCGAAAGGAAGGCATCGCCTGCTTCGCCCTCATCAAGCGGGGTAAGGCCTATTACGGCAATGGTCAGGTCGGCATTGCCGGCAGCCCAGATGCCGCCAAAATGGGTAGTATCGGTTTGGCCCGCGCCCAGGTCATATTCTACCCGGGTACCTTTATCTACCGCAGCAGAGATCCCTTCCACAAAGTTTACCATATTGGCGTTAAGTCCGTGATAACTGCCCACCAGCGCATCAAGCGAAGCCGCGTTGGGGCCTAAAACCATAATGCTTTTGTAAGCTTCTTTTTTTAAAGGCAGCACATTGTTTTTGTTCTCCAGCAACACCATGCTTTGCTGCGCGGCGGCACGTGCAAGGCTGATATGAGCCTGGTTGTGAATGCTATCCGCACCAAAATTGTAGTATGGGGAAAGCTTCGGGTCATTGTAAAAACCCAGTTTTATTTGTGTTAACAGCACCGGGGTTAAAGCCTGGTCTACGTCTTTGGTGCTGATCATCTTTTGTTTTACAGCTTCTTCTACATCAGATTGTAACACGCCCGAGCAATCTAAATTAAGCCCGGCTTTGACGCCGGCTGCTGCCGCTTCGGTGCGTGTTTTGAGGTATTTATGTGTGAGGTAAACATCATCCAGCGCGCCGCAATCGGTAACGATGTAACCTTTAAAGCCCCATTCTTTCCGCAGGATGTTTTGCAACAAGTTGTTATTTACCGAAGTGGGGATGCCGTTAACACTGTTATAAGCCGTCATAACGCTGGACACACCTCCGCTAACCAATTTATGAAAAGCGTACAGGTAAGTGTTCCGCAGGTCCTGCTCGCTCACTACCGAATTAAAGTAATCGCGGGTGTTTTCGGGGCCGCTGTGGGCCACAAAATGTTTTGCCGTTGCCGCTATTTTAAACTGACCCGGAATGCTGCCCTGCATACCGTGTACATAAGCCAGGCCTATCTGGCCGGTTAAAAATGGGTCCTCCCCGTAGGTTTCCTGGCCACGGCCCCAGCGCGGATCGCGGAAGATATTAATGTTTGGCGACCAGTAGGTTAGCCCTACATATTGCCCATGGTTATTATTGGCAACGGCCAGGTTGTACTTAGCCCGTGCTTCGGTTGAAATTACATCTCCTATTTGTTTTACCAATTGCGGGTTAAACGTTGCCGCCATAGCTATAGCCTGCGGAAAAACGGTTGATTCGCCGGCGCGTGCTACGCCATGCAGCCCCTCGTTCCACCAGTTATAGGCCGGGATGTTGAGGCGCTCTACCGGTTGGTTGCGGTAACCTAATAACATAGCCTTCTCTGTAAGAGTTAGCCTGCCCAAAAGGTCTTTAACGCGCTCTTCGTCTTTTAGCTTTGGGTTTAAATACGCGGGTGCCTGCTGTGCAAGCGAGGTATTAGCCACTACTGTGAATACTGTAACTGCAAGTAAAAAAGAGATAGATAATTTCATTTAGTAAAAGTAAAATTTGCCGGTTTGGGTGTATTGTGGTTAGCCTTACCAGTATGTGAAAACATAAGCGGGGGGCTACGATTTCAATTTTATGACACCGCTGTTTAGAAACTAAGCGGGTGTATTGAGATATCTAATATATATAAATGGTAGAACCCGATATCTTGTAGTCGAATTTTTCGATATCGCGCAGGGCGTTCAATGCCTGTTCTATGGTATCGTTCTCAAAAACACCGCTAAAATTGTATTGCCTGGCTTTGTTGTTTTTAAACTGTATATCCACGCCATACCAGCGCTCCATCTTTTCGGCAAGTACAGCAAAGCTATCGTTCTCAAACGAGAAGCGGTTGTGTATCCAGGAGGTTTCTGATACGGAACTATCTTTCCCGCCAATGTAATTTAATGTAGTGAGTACGTACTGCGCTCCCGGCGTACCACCTGCGTTAACCGCGTCCGGCAGTTTTTTTGAATCACCGGCATTGTCATTCTTTACAATGAGTTTTTCGTTTGGTTTCAGGATGATCCGGTCGGCAGGCCGGTCTTTTAAAGTAACCTCAATGGCGCCATTGATCAGGGTGGTTTCGCTAACGGTATCGCGCGGGTACGATCTTACGTTGAAGGTAGTGCCCAGCACCCTTACATTCATTTTATCGGTATGGATGATAAAAGGGTGTTCCTTATCTTTTTTCACATCAAAATAAGCCTCTCCGCTTAAAGTAACTTCCCTGGTATCGCCGCTAAAGTTAGCGGGGTATTTTAGTGTGCTTTGCGAATTGAGGGTGATACGCGTACCATCCGACAAGGTAAGGATTGATTTTGCGCCCTTGGCTGTTACTTTTTGCTGCCAGCCCGCGGTTGATATTTCAGGCGAATCATTAGCCGAAAAAACAAAAATGTTTAAAAGGTAAAGCCCGGCAGCTACTAAAACTATCGCGGCGGCGGCGGCAGGCCAAAGGCGGAATATGCGTTTAGGGGATGGGGCAATGGGAAGAATGATGACGCTATCTTCGGGTTCGCTTTCGCCTTTATCCTCCAGTTTTTTTATTTTATCCTGTATTTTCTGGAAAGCTATAGCATCATCAGTGTACTCGTTGTCGGTATGATCCCAGTACATACCCAGGTCATCAAATTGTTGCTTATAGGCGGGGAAATAGGTAATGAGGTGCTTAAGCTCGGCGCTTTCCGCCGGCGTAATATCATTTGTAAGGTGTTTTGAAACCAGTTCAATAAATTTATCGTTGCCCATCTTTATAATAACCCGCACTTTTTACATAGGACAACATTTGATTGAAATTACTTACAAATTTTTTAAAAAAATGTACGCAACCAAAATCATGGGTTTATCCACCACTATATTTTGCTACTATTTTTAAAATTTATTACACTTAGGTTTAATCCGCCGGCCTTCATATGTTTTTTTAGTTAAAACATTTTAAAACGGGCATTTACAGTGCCAATTTAGTTATAAGACGTTGATTTTTAGCACTCGGTTACACTAAATATTAAAATATACGTGAAAATGTTAAAAAAGTATTCAATTTACATGTAGGCAAAAAGCACGCAATCGTTGTCATTAGGGTACAAAGCGCTTTTTGTAACAAGCGGTATCGCTAACTCACCCGGGCAAACGCTTTGCAAAACGCCGGTACTTTCAGGTCCACATAACATACTTCAAAAAAATGATCAAAACTTTTACCGTTAACAAGGCCGCGCTTATTTCGATATTGTTGTTAAATGCTGTTTTAATGGCAGTTCCGTCTAAAGCGCAGAATAGTTATGAATTAAATTCCGGTTGGAAATGCGCCCCGATCGCCAAAGTGAAAGAACAGGGAACAGTCCTATCAAGCCCAGTGTACAGCACCGCCAGCTGGATGCCGGCCACCGTACCCGGGACAGTGTTAACCAGCCTGGTAGCCAATAAGCAAATGCCCGACCCGTTTTACGGGATGAATAACGAGCAGATCCCAGATATCTACAAAACAGGGCGCGATTACTACACCTATTGGTTTGTGAAGGATTTTAAACAGGCAGCAGCCAAAGGCAAACAGGTTTACCTCAACTTTAGAGGTGTAAACTACAGCTTTGATGTGTTTTTGAACGGGCGCAAGCTTAACAATCAACTCAATAAGGGCATGTTTATGCGCCGCAGCTTTAATATCACCAAATGGCTTACCGCCGGTGGCGATAACAGGCTTGCGGTGATCGTATACCCGCCCGACGTGGTGGGCAATGCCAACGGCGGACAGGGCGGCGATGGCACTATTGCCAAAAATGTAGGCATCCAATACACCGCCGGCTGGGACTGGATCCAACCCGTGCGCGACCGCAATACCGGCATATGGGATAAGGTAACCATACAAACCACAGGCGCGGTGAAGATAAAAGACCCTCATGTAATTACGCTGGTGCCCGGCGTTCGCCAGCCTGAAGGTGCGCAGCAGCCTGCCGTTATTAAGGTAAGTACCGAATTGCAAAACGCCACAGCCTTGCCGGTTAGCGGCACGCTGCAATATATATTGGATGGTAAAAAGATAATAAAGAAAGTTACGCTTAAACCAAATTCTGTACAAGAAATTAAGCTGGATGATTACACCCTGGCTAACCCAAAACTATGGTGGCCAAATGGCTATGGCCCGCAAAACCTATATAAATTAAAACTGCAGTTTGTTGCCGATGGCGATAAGGTATCCGACGAGGAAAATATTTCGGTTGGCGTAAGGCAGCTGACCACCGAGTGGAACAGCCGCACCGAAAGCCGCCAGGTTAATATAAACGGGCAAAAGGTGTTTATAAAAGGCGGCAATTGGATCATATCCGACGAGATGCTGCGCTTTACAGATGCCCGTTATGACGCCGAGGTACGTTTTCACCGTGATATGAACCTGAACCTGATCAGGGTGTGGGGCGGTGCGTTAATAGAACGCCCCGAGTTTTATGAAGCTTGTGACAAATACGGAATGCTGGTTTTTCAGGATATGTGGGGATCGGGCGATTGTAATGGCCGCTGGCTGGATCCCATGAAACTGGAAGACCAATGGACCCGCCGCAAATACCCCGAAGACCACGATCTGTACCTGGAATCTATCAAAGATCAGGTGAAACTGATCCGCAATTACCCATCGTTGGCGATGTGGTGCGGCGGTAACGAAATTACGCCGCCCGAAGATATCCTGAAAGCGCTGCGCGATACCATTATGCCCGCGCTGGATAACACCCGCTGGTTTATTGAGTATTCCAACTCGGAGAACATGTCGCGCAATGTGAATGGCGGCAATGGCGACGGGCCTTATGGTATACAGCCGCTAACGGTGTTCTGGAACGAGCGGACCTTCCCTTTTAATTCGGAAGTAGGCTCGGTAGGGGTAAGCGATTATACATCGCTGAAAAGATTTATCCCGAAGGAAAGCATGGTGCCGCCTGTTTATGATGAAGCGACGGGCAAAACCAAAACGGACCCGGTTTGGGATTATCATAAATACATTGGTTACGACGGCTCAATAATTAAATACGGGAAGGTGAAAGATGCCGAAGATTTTGCCAACAAGGCACAGCTGGTAAATTACGAGCAATACCGCGCTTTGATGGAGGGCTTTAGCTCGCACATGTGGGATTGGTACACCGGTACCATCATTTGGAAAACCCAAAACCCATGGACGGCCATGCGCGGGCAGATGTATGATTACTACCTCGACCCCAACGCCTGCCTTTACGGCCTGCATAACGGCAGCGCCCCGCTGCACGTAATGTACAACCCAACCGATGGTATGGTGATGGTGGCCAATAATACTTTTAGCCCAAAAACCAATATGATGCTGATTGCGAAAATGTATGATATGGCCGGCAAGGAAACCCTGATAACGCAGGTTTTTGTGGATGTGACGGCAGCTGCTACCAAGCGATATTTATCGATCAAAAAAAACATTGATGCTGCGGCCAGGGAAGATGGCGCGTTTGTGGTGCTGGAGCTTTTAGCTGAAGATAAAACACCGCTGAGCCAGAATATTTACTGGATGCCTAACGAAAAAGGCGATTACACGGGTTTACAGAAAATGGATAAGGCCCAATTAACAGCAAGTGCCAAATCCTTGCAGAACGGTAAAATAGAGGTAACCTTAACCAACAGTAACAGTGCGCCTCTGGCGTTCTTCAACCGTTTATCGGTAGTGGATGCGGGTACAAAAGAGCGGATCTTGCCGGCATTTTATAGCGATAACTACGTTTCGGTTTTACCGGGCGAAGTGAAGAGGGTGGTGATAGATTATACGCCTGTTAAAAACGCCCCTGCGCCGCAAGTAAGCATCAGCGGATGGAATACGGCGGAGAGGTTTATAACCGTTGGTAACTAAATAGAAAACAAAATGCGCCGTTAGGTGCAAGCGCTTTGTAGAAACAGACGATAATTTTTTTGTGCGCCGTAGGTGCTATCCATCGCAAAGGATGTTGTGGGTAGCACCTACGGCGCATTTTTTTTTGTTTACAATATAAGCTACAAAGCTGTAGCACCTGACGGCGCATCATATGCGAACTGTCCCAATACGTGTTATTTCTTCGGCTGATGCAATTGGTTCTCCAACAATATCAAGCCGTATTGCGCGCTTTTCCAATGCTCATCGAGGTATTGGGGTACGGCACCTGGCGTTTGGGCAAAGTTGCCTAAGATAATGTCTACATCACCGTCACCGTCTACGTCGGCTTTTTCTAATGTTAGGGATTTGATGGGCAGGCCGCCATCGATGGTGTACGATTTAAAGCTGTAGGTTTTACTATCGGTATTTTCGAGGTAGATGAACGACTCGTTTACCAACCGGCCGTAATCGGGGAAGAAGGAGGACGCGGCCAGGTCTATATCGCCATCGTTATCAAAATCCTCGGCCACTAATTTGGTTACGCCATAAATGGGGTAAAAGAATTTCTCCTTAAAATTACCGTTCCCCTGGTTAATATGCAGCCGCAGGCCGTGGTAGGGTTTCAGGATGTTGGAGTAGTCGGCGTTGTCGCCTTGCACGGTGATGATATCGGTAAGTCCATCTTGGTTGTAATCGGTCAGCACCATATCCGTAGTGCCATAGTTTGGCGGGAAACGCAGGATCCGCTTGCCTTTAAACTTCAGGTTCTCTTTCTGGTAAAAGATATAAACGCTCTCATCGCCCTGCGAAAATAGAGCAATGATGTCTTTTTTACCGTCGCCATCCATATCTTTTACAAAACACATTACCGCGCCCGGCACTGGTAACAATACATCCTCTTTGTATGCACTGCCCGGCTTCGCCTTTTTAAACAGCGATAGAGAACCTGTTTTATTGCCGAAGTTGCAAACCACTATTTCGGGGATACCGTCTCCATTAAGGTCCTCAATTTCGGTGTGTACGGGACGGTGGAGGTTGCTTAAAACGGGCGCTTCGATTTCATTATTGAGCCGGGTGTAGCTGCCGTTGCTTAGTTCGGTAGGATAGAGCTTGCCAATTTCGGTAAGGTAGGTTTGGTTTTTGTAGAAGTTAAAATCAACCACCGGGCCGCTAATGTTATAGGTTTTGGTGATGCCTTTATCGTATTGCCAATTGATGATCTTGTTGTAAAAATTGCTTATCCACAGCGTTTTAGTAGCAGTGTTGTATTTAAGCTCGGTGATCATGGATGGAGATTGCTCGTCTATCTGGATGTTCTTGCGCACAAACTGGCTGAGCGGTGCGCTGCGGCCAATTCGTTTTTCATCGTATGGAATGCTATCGGGGGCTACGCTGATGATGTATTTTTCTATTTTGTCCCAATCTTCTTTAGCAATGATGGGATTATCGGGAATGATATTGTTCTTTTTTACGATTGCTCTTTCCTCATCAGATAAGCCCCGAAGCGGATCATAACCCGGGTAGATAACACCCATGCGGCTGGCCATAATAGGCAGCACGTGGTTTTTCCAGATCTCTTTGGTAAGGCTTTGCGGATCGGGCTGCATGTGGCAAAGGCCGCAATAGCGGATAAAAAGCTCGTGGCCGTCATCAATAGCCGGAATATTTTTGGTGGATTTTGCGGTAAAGGAGTTGAGGGTAACGAATAAAGTAAAAGAAAAACATACGGCTAAAACACATCCCCTCCATCCCATAAACGCGTGTATTTATTACAAATACGTGTCTACTGCGGCAACGGATGCTTCGTAATAAATATATCACGATTAATTATAGCAATTTTATTTTATCAGCGGCTGCACTTTAGCTGCCTTTAGCTTTTTAACAATATCGGCACCTACCTGGCGGCCCTGCGTGTTGCCGTTTTCTATAGCATCCCTAAAATGGATGCCGCCATAAAATCTGGAAACCGATGCCTCTTCGGCAGCCTGAATAAATGATTTAAAGCTGCGCGGGCCTACACCATACGGGATCTCCGAATCATCGGTGTATTCAAAGTGATCGCCCAGCAGGTAGGAGAGCACCGTTGCCGAAGCATTGGACAATACCGCATGCCCGCTCGGGTATTCGGGGAAGGGCGGAGTTTGTAAAAAGGGCGCCCACTTGTTATCGATGTAGCGGGTGATGTAAGTTTCGGGGCGGATGCCGTTGCTGCGGTATTTCTCGTCCCAGCAGCTGATAAAGGCGTCCATCAGGGTAATGCCCTCCAATACCAGTACCTGTACCGATGCATCAAAGCTTAAGTTGGCTTTTTTTGTTACGATGCCTGCGATATTCATCCAGTGGCCGCCCGGGCTTATCTTTTTAAAGCCGATGGCCATATGGCCCGAGGTGGTAACCGCAAAGGGGTTACAATCCCAAAAGGAAGCGATGTTAACCTGCTCGGTAGAGGGATGATGCGAGATCTTGTACACATCATAAGCCTGCTTGTAAAACTCGCTGGTGGTATCGGTGCTGAATGGCGCGGGCCTGGCAGGTATAAACTGTTTGGATGAATCTATCATCATAGGCCTCACGGTTTTCCAGTTTGGTTCTACCGCTTCCATGTACATAGGAGGGGTAGGGTACCAGTTTTTGCCACCCTTAAGAGGCGTGTAGCGCAGCTTTCCGCTCAGGCGGTTATAGTTGTCGCCGCGGCTAAAAGCAATTACTTTGGCAGTCATTTCGGCGGCCGCGGCAACGGATGCTTTGATGGTATCGTCGCTGATGTTGTTTTTTTTGAGCAGCGCGATATACTTGTCTTCATCATCCTGCAGCATATAACCCGAGGGGAGCATGAGTTTACCCGTTTCGAGGATGCAGTATACAGCGGCTATTTTGTAATTGTATTGCCCGGGTGCGAGGCTGATGGTGTTATCCTGGGTATAGCTTTTGATGAAGTTGCCAATCGGCACAATATCCTTATTATTTAATGCCACAAGGTTATAGGGGCCGATCATAAAGTAATTGTAGTAGCGCGCCGCGGCGGGCGGGTTCACTACATCGTGTATCATCACTGCCGATACCGAATTAATGGCCTTATCCAGCGCCAGGTAATCGGGCGCTTTTGCCTGTTGCGCCCGGGCGCATTGTGCTATCCAGATAAAAGAAAGCAGTAAGTATGTTTTTTTGATCATTAGTTTTCCCTGTAAAATTGTAAGGCCTGGTTGCTTACGCCCAGCATCAGGTATTTAACCCCATTTATTTTGAGTTCGGATGCCGATTTTACATCCCCATCTACGCATAGGCCCGATGCTGGTTGCGCCTGGTAAGTAAAGCCACCCTTGCCATCACCAACAAGCAGGCAGCCATAGTTGGCATCAAAACTGCCCAACTTTAAGCGGTTATCCATGTGGTTGCCAAACAGCAGCAAATCGGGTTTGCCATCGTGGTTAAAGTCGCTTGTAAGGATCTGCGATACGGCGGAGAATTGCGCCTCTACCGGTAATTCAGCTTTTACAAATTTGCCGCTGCGGTTTAAAAACAAGGTAGTTTCAACGTTTGCTGCAGTTAGTTTGGTGGCTTTCGCTAATTCCTCCGGTGAAAAGATCTGCGCCATAGTGGCATCGCAATAATCCTTGTACGATCTGAACTTGCGGCGCATCGGGAAGATCTGATCGTTCAGCTCATCGCGGCTTACAAATGGGTAACTTACACCCTGTACATAAAAGTTCAGGAAGGGGTCTATCGAACCATTATTGTCGAAATCGGCATAGTAAAGTTCGGCGGGTTGGTTGTCTTTGGTTTGTATCTGCGTGTTTGTGCCCAGGTTGCCGGCAGCAATGTCCGGTTTGCCGTCGCCGTCAACATCAGTCAGGGCGATGCTATTCCAAAAGCCGCTTTGAGGTTTGTCAAAGTACCCGGCGGTTTTATCTTCAAAACCGGTTTTTGTGTTAATGTAAACCAGTATAGGCATCATTTCGCCGCAGAGCACCAGGTCCTTGCGGCCATCACCATTCAAGTCGGCCCATTGTGCATCGGTAACCATGCCTGCTTTGTTAAAAGGTGCGGGGATAGTAGTAAAAGTGCCGTCGCCATTATTTTCCAGCAGATAACTGCGTGGTGCTGCGGGATATTGGCCCGGCACAATACGGCCGCCAATAAACAGATCTGTTTTGCCATCGTTATTATAATCGCAGGGGCGGATGCACGATTTACTGCTGGCATTCAATACCGGCAATGCGGTGCTGCTAAAGGTAAAGTTGCCCTTGCCGTCGTTTAAATAAAGTTTATCCTGTAATTCGTTCGATCCGGGTTCTAATAATGCGTAGCCGCCTTTGGCGATGTACAGGTCGGGCGCGCCATCGCCATTTGCATCAAAAAATGCTGCCGCCGAGGTGTTCTCTGCATTCAAGTCGGCAATATCTTTTGCCAACCAGCTACCGCCTGCCGTTTGCAGGTATAGCTTGCCCGCGGTACCTTCACTGCCACCGATAAAAAGATCTTCGAGCCCATCTTTATTTACATCAGCTTTGGCTATTACCGGCGCAGTTTTAGACGCCATGAATAGCATCAGAGGCTGGCGCTTAAAATCGTTGATGGTGTTTGCTACATTGGTGTATTCTACAGGTGCTTTTACTTTGCTGAATGTTTGTTTCTGCATCGTTGAGGTAGCGGCATTTCCACCTTTAACGGCGTCGCTGTAAGCTAAATTGAGCCTTTGATTGGCCTTAACATTGGTAAGCACCTGTGTTTGGTTGCCCGGCCATATCACTTTTACCGAATCGACAGCTTTTGCATCGCCCAAGCCAAAATTTAGTACAGTGGATACACAGGACAGGTACCCCCTGCTTGGGTTAAGCTCCTCGTATTGCATGGCTTTGCCGGTATAAACATAAACCCGGGCACCCGTTGTAACCACCTTGCCAGCATCAGTTGCCAAATTTACAGCCAGGTAATTGCTGTTAGCCGCATCCCTGCTGGTGTTTTTGAAGATAGACGCTACGTTGTTGATGTTGTTGGTAATGATATCCAAATCGCCGTCATTATCCAGGTCGGCATAGGCCGAGCCGCTGGAAATGCCGGGATTGGTGATACCCCAATCCTGCTTTTTATCGGTAAAGGTGAGGTTGTGGTTGTTTTTATAAATGTAGTTGGATAGGGTGGTAGATGGCATGGCCTGCACCAGGTCCATCAGCAGAGTGGGCTCCCTGTCCATCGCCTTCTTCATTTTATAATCACCCCAGTAGCGCAGAAAATCCTTGTTGGTATAATCGCGCAGGTAGCCGTTGGAGATGAAAATATCTTTATAGCCGTCGTTATCGAAATCGGCAATAAGCGGGCACCAGCTCCAATCGGTATTGGAGACGCCCGCCAGTTGGCCAATCTCGCTGAAGGTACCATCGCCGTTGTTCAGCTGCAGCATATTGCGCATGTATTGTTTGTACAGGCCCTGGTTTAGCATCAGCTCAAAGGTTTCGTAATTCTCCTGCAGTTGCAGCAGCTTTTGCCTGCGATTATCCGGCGGTAGCATGTCCAGTGTGATAATATCCGGCAGTCCGTCGTTATTAATATCGGCAATATCAACCCCCATCGAGAATTGCGACATATGCCTCAGCATCTTTTGCGATTGCTCGCTAAAAGTGCCGTCGCCGTTGTTCAGGTATATATAATCTGGTTCGTTATAATCGTTGGTTACGTAAATATCCAACAGGCCGTCTTTGTTAATATCGGCAATAGCCAGCCCAAGCCCAAAGGTGAGTGGGTTTTGGATGATGCCCACTTTTTTAGATACATCTGCAAAATGGCCACCCTGGTTCTCAAACAACTTATTGCTCGCCAGTTCGTCGGTTTGGTTTTTAGCCTGCGCCAGTTCAATATTATTTATCTTTTTAACGTTATGGTTCAGCAGGAACATATCCAGCTTACCATCGTTGTTGTAATCAAAAAATGCAGCTTGTGTGCTGTAGCCGGGGTCATCAAGGCCATACTCTTTGGCTTTCTCAATAAATTTATTTTTGCCTTTGTTGATGAAAAGCTGGTTGCGGCGTATATCATTTTCGCCGAGGCCCGAGTAGCAGATGTAAATATCCAGTAAGCCATCGCCGTTTACATCGGCCATGGTTGCGCCGGTTTTCCAGCCACCGGCCCTGCCGGCGAGGCCAGATGCGGCTTCGCTGGTAATGTCTTTAAATTTTAAACCGCCCAGGTTAAGGTACAGTTTGTTTTGGCCCATGTTGCTGGTGAACAGCAGATCTTGCAGGCCATCGTTGTTAATATCGCCAACGGCAACACCGCCGCCATTGTACAGGTATTCGTAGGAGAGCACGTTGAGGCGCTCGTCTTCTTTAAGATCGTTACGGAAGGTAATGCCGGTTTGCGCGGCGGGTAATAAATTAAATAGCGTTTGCTGGGCTTGTACTTGCTGAACAATGCAGGGTATTGCGAGCACACTTAATGTTAAAAGGAAGCTCTTTTTGATAATACCGAAGAAACAGTAACGCATTTAAACAGGGGGTTATTTATTAATTACGGGAAATATAAAAATAGCGATTGCTATTGAAAGGCGGGTGCTAAATTTTCTGCTTTAAATAAAAACCAGGGCTGCAATTGCAGCCCTGGTTTTTTGTAGCATATGGGTTTATTTATCCCACCAAACTCTCGCGGTGAAAACATCGCCACCACTCAGCCTCGAAACAGCATCAGCATAATTTGCTGCGTTGGTTGAAGGTAAACCAAGTGGGTAAGGGTTTCTCCTCGGGATAGAACCATCGGTAAACTGACCAACATATTTAACAGGAGTTAAAACCGGGAAACCTGATCTTCTCCAGTTAGCCCATGTTTCGTTGAAGTTGAAAGTTGTAGATGTAACTACAAAGTACTCCATGTTAATTTGCTGTAAAGCAGTTGCAGCAACCAAAGGATGCGCAGCCACATAGGTTGTAATAGTACCGGCCGGAACTGCGCCGGCATCGCTAAATTGCGCTATAGTTGCGATGTCGGCAGCAAGCGCATTAGCGTAGTGGGTAGCAGCGCTACCTGTAGCCCAGCCCCTGCTTGCAGCTTCGGCTAATAACAATTCGCTTTCGCCATAAGTGTACAGCATGTTTATGCGGCTACGGTCGTCGTAAACGGCAAACCTTGGGCGCGAATATTTGCCAACCGGGGCGGCAACATCATCTTTAACGGTAGGGTCGGCAGGGGTGGCACCAGGGTAACCAGGCGCTTTTGAAACATCTGTGGTTCCACCGTTAAGATCATAGCCATTAGGCAAGCCAACTTGCAGGGCTGCTGTGTTTATGCCTGGTCCTTGTACTTCGTTAGCAGCTTTTCCGGTTCCTGCAGAAATTTCTGCTACCGCGCTTACACGTGGATCGGAAGTTGACTGCATGTAACTGATCAGCGTGTTTGACCATCTTACTTCCCTAAAATCGTCTTTTACCAACAATGCGTTAACATCGCTGTTGCTGTTGCCGTTTGCGTTATCAGCTTTAACTTTAGCATTATCAGCAATTGAAGCCATGGTGCCGCCTGCATACGCTTTTTCAGCATATTTTTGCGCGGTGGCCGGATCTACTTTAGTTAAGCGCATGGCAGCTTTTAGCATTAACGAGTAACCCAGTTTTTTCCATTGAGCAATGTCGCCATTGTAAAACAAGTCAGAAGAAGGCTTGTCTTTAGTTACATCTAAAGCCGCTGTTGCGGTTTCAAGTTGGCTAAGCATTGAGGTATAGATGCTTTGTTGAGTATCAAAAACAGGGTTTACTATCCCTGCCTTGGCCTGGCCCTCTTGTGAAAAAGGGATATCACCGTAAGCATCAGTAATACGCTGTAATATAAGCATGCGCATAATGGTGCCAACGTTATCCAGGTTTGTAAATTCAGCTTTGCCTTTAATCAGGTTTTTCATTTCATCAACCAGGGTTGCAGCGCCATAACTGGTGTTCCAGGTACGCTCTAAGTAGCCACGGCCGCTGCCGGCGTAAACATATTTATCACCATTACCATAGTAATCATATGTACAGGCTAACGATTGCGACCACATACTTTGAAAAAGTAATTGATCGTAACCACTGTTAGAGAACTTTATTTGTGACTGCGCTAATAAAAAGTTTGGCGGGAAAACCTCCGCGTTTACTTTGGTAGGGTTGGTGTTTATGGCATCAAAGTTTTTAGTACAACCCGCTATCAAGGTGGCACCTGCAAGCAGGCAACTATATATAAGTCGTTTTTTCATCTTGTTATTTTTTAAATTTAAAGTTTACATTTAACCCGTAAGTTCTAACAGCGGGAACGCTTGTACCTTCAATACCGGCATAGTTGATACCCGGAGCAAAGTTTGATTCCGGATCAATGTTGTCGGTATGTTTCATGATAGTCCACAAGTTACGTGCTACTAATGATACAGTTATTGAGTTAAACGGTGTGTTTGCTATAGTAGTTTTTGGTATAGAGTAACCTACTGTTACCTGGCGTAGTTTAATAAAGCTGCCATCGAGCACGTTTAATGCAGAGATACCACGCGCTAAGCTCTGGTAGTAAGTTTGAGCGGCTACGTTAACTGTGTTTGGCGTACCTGCTTCGTTAACACCAACACCCACAACACCACCTTCACGGCCATCCAGGGTCATTTTGTTTAATCCGCGGAAAATACTGTAATAGTTTGTTGCAGATAAAATTTTGTTACCGAAACGGTAATCAACCAGGAATGAGAAGTTGAAGTTTTTGTAGCTGAAATCGTTATTAAAACCACCGTAGAATTTAGGTATTACGCTACCCATGGCTACACGGCCGGTTGATTTTGGGATGCCCTGCGCATCAAAAATGATGTTACCGCTTCCATCGCGTAAGTAATCGTTAGCCAAAATTTGAGGACCCGACATACCGGCAATAAATGCAGTTGTAGCGTTCAGCGGGCGATAGGTGCCTAAACCGATATTGGCATTGGTGGCATCGGTTGATAAAATTTTGTTATTAACGTAGGTGAAGTTGAACGAAGATGTCCAGTTAAAGCTGCTGCTTCTTAATGGAGAGCCATGCAACTCAACCTCTAAACCTTTGTTTTGAGTAGAGGCTGTTGGGATATAGTATTGCGTGTAACCGGTAGATATATCAAGTGAGCCTTTGATAATCTCTTTTTTGGTTTTCCTGTTAAAGTATGTTACGTCTAAACCAAAGCGGTCGTTAAAGAATTTTAACGATGTACCAATCTCAAACTCGCTCAAAGTGTATGGTTTTAAGAAAAGATTTGGCAGTAAACCATCAAAACTACCTGCACTTGTACCATTGATGGCGTTAGATACATTGTAATAAACCAAGTTAGCATATGGATCTGCACCAGCGCTGGTGTTTGCATAAGACACTCTTAGTTTACCGAAATCTAAACCATTGATGTGGTAAAGCTCGGAGAAGATAAAGCTACCAGAAACAGAAGGTGTAAAGATACCCCTGCCAATGCCGCTTCCAATACTACTGTAAACATCATAACGACCTGTTGTACCTAAAACTAAATAGTTTTTAATACCAAAATCTGCGGTGTAGTAAAGCGAATTAACTTGAGTTTTAGAGATGCCCTGATTACCGCTATCCCTTGTTTTTCCGTTAGAGAGATCGTAGAAGTAAGGGATAATAAATTGGTTTGCATTTACATAAGTGCCTGATGCATCGCTTTTGCGAATGTTACCACCCACAGACAGATCGAGGTTTAACAGATCTTTTACCAGATCATGTTTTACACCGATTAAAACATCCGAGTTAAACTCGGTTATTTGAGTGGTTTGGGTAGACATGCTGCCGTTGTTGCCGGCGTATGCAGTACCTGTTGGCGTGATGCCCAAACGGCCGTCGTGTATTTTATCGTACCCAACACGGCCTTGTACGTAAGCCCATGGCGTTATAGCATACTTAGCAGATATCGATGATATCAAACGCTCTCTTGTAGTATTGGTTACAAAGTTATAAGCCGCGAAATATGGGTTAGTTACATAAATATCATTTGTAAAAGTTTGCTCAGCACCGCTTGAGGTAGTACCCGGCGAAAGAATGCTTTGGGCTTCGTTTGGTGCTAAGTACTGTACGTTGTTAGGGTTACCCGGTCCATCGCTCAAACCAGAACGGTTTTTTGCGTTGTCGAGGATGTAGTTAGCTATCAGGTTGATATCTAAATTTTTTATGACAGTTTGAGAACCGTTAAAGTTGAAAGTTTTCCGGTTTAAACCACTGTTTGGCGTAATAGCGTGGTTGTTTACATCAGATAATGATAAACGGAAGGCCCCCGTTTCGTTGCCACCGGTTAACGATACGGTATTTGTAAACGTGCTACCGGTTTTGTAGAATTTGGTATAATCGTCACTTGTTTTTGCGTAGGCGTAGCTGTTACCATCAAACTGAATTACCTGCGATCCATCAAGTTTAGCACCCCAAGCAAGGTTGCCGGACGCAAGTGCATCCGCAACGTTAGCCGGTTTAGAGCCAAATTTGTCGCCGCTTTTAAATTGACCCTGGCCGTAAACGGTTTGGAAATCGGTATTGTCCACCACTTTGTCTGCCTGGTAGTTGCTATTGTATTCAACACCAAAACCTGAGTTTTTTTTACCCGATTTAGTGGTAATTAAGATAACACCGTTGGTTGCACGTGTACCGTATAACGCAGAGGCTGATTGGCCTTTTAGCACGGTCATGGTTTCAATATCATCAGGGTTAATGTTGCTGATACCGTCACCAAAGTCTGCACCACCCCACTCGCCCGATTGGCCTCTTTGGGTGTTATCCATTGGTACGCCATTAATTACAAATAACGGGCCGGATGCGGTAGTACTGGTAACACCACGTAATAATATACGTGCCGAAGAGCCAGGGCCACCATTGGTACCGCTAATGCTTAAACCGGCCACGCGGCCTTGTAAGGAGTAGGCAACGTTGGTTTCTTTTGCTGTATTTAACAGGTCGCCTTTAACCGTCGTTACCGAATAACCTAATTTTCGTTCGTCCTTTTTAATACCCAAAGCTGTTACTACAACCTCGTTTAGTTTGGTGTTTGATACCATGGTAATTCTTAGCGCTTTGCCGGTAAAAACAACTTCCTGTGTTTTAAAACCTACGTAGCTAAATACCAATGTTGAGTTTACAGCAGCATCAAGGGTGAATTTACCGCTTGCATCGGTTTGAGTACCGGTGCCGGTGCTTTTAATGGCAACACTTACACCTACAAGCGCTTCGCCATTTTCATCGGTAACTAAACCGGTAACAGGCACGAAGTTGCTTTTGTTGAAATTTGTGGGAGCAGTGTTTACAGGAGCCGCTACAGCCGATAGTTGCGTACTTGCAATTATCAAAAATGCCAGGGCAACTTTACATATCGGAAGCGCTTCTGACATCCGATACCTATTTCTTACACCCATTGGATGTTTAAAAAATTCCATATTTAATTAGTTAAAGAGGGGTTAATTTCAAGATCCCGTACTTCGGGCATCTTGTTTAAACAGTTTTAGTTTTCGTTAAGCGGTAGTTCCACCAGGTAACTATGCTTTATGGGGTGGGTAAGTACTTATTTTACATAGGCAATTTATTTAGTTTTAGTTTGTTCAATACCGGTTATAGCCCTGTAAACTGCGTAATTGCTATTGGCACATGCACTACGCGGGCTTCATGGGTTAGGACAATTAAAAACTTAACATTGCCTACACGATTTGTAAATATTTTAAATTTTTTATGGAAACATTATGAGTGTGCGTGGTACACTATGATAATGATAATGAATTTGTTAACCAAAAAATGGGCATAGCAATTCACGCAGAGGGTGTTGGCGGCAGAAAAAGATTAAATAAACTGATAATGGCGGGCTGAGGACCCCGAAAACCGGCCATAGCAGTAACGCGATGGTGGTTACACTACAAGAAAAAAAAGCGGGCAAACAAAGCAGCCAGCATAAATAAAATTGGAGCGTTTAAAACCGAATGGCGCGCCCGTTTTTGATCGGGATCTAAAACCGCGGTCAGCTTTTTTAGCGCCCTGAAAAGTTGTGTTTGTACGGTACGCGGCGATATATCCAGTACTTCGCCAACCTCTTTATATTTCATGCCATCCTCTTTAATTAACCTGAAAATGATGCGGCATTGTTGTGGCAAGGCGCTGATGGCCTTATCCAGCTTAAAAATAAGTTCTTTCTTTTCCAGTTCTTTTTGAGGGTTGTAGGTATTTACCAGGGCAAATTCATCCGTATCCTCTATCTGCACCATATGGATATTCGAATACTTTTTTATGTAATTAAGCGACTGGTTTTTTACCGCTATATATAAGTAGGTAGCGGGGTTGTTTATACCGCAGAGTTTTTGGCGGTTTTGCCAGCATTTTACAAACAGCTCCGACACGATATCTTCGGCCACCTCGTTTTGGCGTACATACAACACACAAAATTTAATGAGAGGCCTGTTTAGTGCGTAAAACAGCTGTTCAAATGCTTTTTCATCGTCGTGGTTACATACACGGCTCCATAGGTCAACGATATTTGCATTTTTGTTCTTCAAGGTATACTTTTTTTAAAGCCTGTGAAAACTTAACATCCGCGTAACAATTATAGTACATTAAATGCAAAATATCAACAACTTCGCTTAATTTTTAAAATATTTTAAAAAGATTTAGAACTTAGTGTGAGTAATACATAAAGCAAAGTCCTTAATTTGCTGCATAATGTAGTGTTTAAGGTGAAACATTACCCTTGAGTGTACAAAATACAATATCCCCCTGCTTTTTTGAGCAAAAAGCTGAAAAAAAGGATCAGCAAGTGATAAAATTGGTTTCGATGTAGGCAAAAACGATTGAAAAAGTGTCAATAGTTTACAAAATGCCCCGATATTTAAATAAATAAGTAATGATAAAAAAACTCTTTGCACTGCTTCTGCTGCTTGTAAATGCTACAATTTTGTTTGCGCAACAGCACAACATGTCTAAAACCTACCAGGCACCAACCGACGAGCTGGTGAAACAAAAGTTAAGCAGCTGGCAGGACCTTAAGTTCGGCCTTTTTATGCATTGGGGCACCTACAGCCAGTGGGGTGTAGTAGAGAGCTGGAGCATTTGCCCCGAAGACGAAGGCTGGACACAGCGCAAAGGCCCTTACGGTGCCACCTATAATGGCTACGTAAAAGCCTATGAAAACCTGCAAACCACTTTTAACCCCGTAAAATTTAACCCCGAGAAGTGGGTGGCCGCCGCAAAAAGTGCCGGCATGAAGTACGTGATCTTCACTACCAAGCACCACGACGGTTTCAGCATGTTTGATACTAAGCAGACCGATTATAAGATCACCTCGGCTAAAACGCCATTCTCTGCCAATCCGCGCAGCAACGTAACCAAGGAGATCTTTAATGCTTTCCGGAAGGAAAATTTTATGATAGGCGCGTATTTTTCTAAACCCGACTGGCATTCTGAAGATTACTGGTGGCCGTATTTCCCGCCTAAGGATCGTAACGTAAACTACGACCCGGCCATGCACCCCGATAAATGGCAGAAGTTTAAAGATTTTACCTACAACCAAATAGGCGAACTGATGACCGATTACGGCAAGGTGGATATATTATGGCTGGATGGCGGCTGGGTTAGGCCCAAAAGCACTATTGATACCACGGTTGACTGGCAAAAGGGCATTAAATTTAATCAGGATATTGATATGCCCAAAATTGCAGGCATGGCCCGCGCCAAGCAACCCGGCCTAATTGTTGTTGACCGCACCGTAACCGGCGAATTTGAAAACTATACCACACCTGAGCAGCAGGTACCCGAAACCCCGCTCGATCATCCCTGGGAAACTTGTATCACCATGGGCGATTCCTGGAGCTATGTACCGAACGACCATTACAAAACAGCCACGCAAATTGTGCAACTGTTGGTGAAGATCGTATCGCGCGGCGGTAACCTCTTATTAAATATAGGTCCCGGCCCCGATGGCGACTGGGACCCGGTTGCTTACTCCCGCTTACAGGAGGTTAGCGGCTGGATGCAGGTGAACGGTGAGGGCATTTATGGCTCAACATCGGTAGCGCCATATTCTACCGGTAATATATACTATACTAAGGCGAAAAACGCTAATACGATATATGCCTTTATTTTGGCTGATAAGGATGGCGTAAAACTGGGCAAAACCGTAAGCATGAAGGTGAATAACATCAAAGCCATTAAAAAGGTAAGCATGCTTGGCACAAAACAAAGCCTTAAATACAAATTAACCGGCGATGACCTGGTAGTAACCATCCCGGCTGCCATGCAAAGCACTGGCAAACCATATGCTTCAACTTTAAAAATAACGTACTAAATATTCCCCCCGATGAAATTATTTAAAGCTTCAGCCTTAGCTTTTTCCTTAACGGTATTTGCCCTTGCAAGTGCTTCGGCACAACAGGCAGATGCCCGTTACCCCATTATTCCATATCCAACAGAACTGGTACCGGCAACAGGAAGTTTTGTGGTTACGCCCACTACTACTATTGTAGCAGCGGCTGCCTTTAAAAACGAAGCAGCTATCTTAAATCAATTGTTAGCCAATAGTTTTGGTAAAAAACTAAAGCAAAGCGCGGTTGGGGGCGGTAAATCCATCAACCTTAAATATGATGGCAGCATTAAAGCAGAGGAGGGTTATAAACTAAGTATCAGCCCTGCAAAAGTTACTATTGCGGCAAGCACCGCTACCGGGATGTTTATGGGCGTGCAAACTTTGAGGCAGCTATTACCGGCCTCGGCAGAACGTGCCGGGTTGAAAGCAGCAAGCAGTTTAAGCCTGCCGGCTGTTACCATAAACGATGCACCGGTATATGCTTACCGCGGGATGCATCTGGATGTATCGAGACACTTTTTCTCGATAGGTTACCTGCATAAGTTTGTAGATCTGCTGGCGCTTTACAAGTTTAACAAGTTTCACCTGCATTTAACTGATGACCAGGGCTGGCGCGTAGAGATCAAAAAATATCCCAGGCTAACCGAAAACGGCGCCTGGCGTACCTTCAATAACCAGGATACCGCCTGCATGAAACGTGCGGCCGATAACCCCGATTTTGAGATAGATAAAACACACATTATTCAAAAAAACGGCAAGACCCTTTACGGCGGCTTTTACACCCAGGCACAACTGAAAGAGCTGGTTGCTTATGCATCCGCCCGTAAAATTGATATTATCCCCGAAATTGATATGCCCGGCCACATGATGGCGGCTATAAACGAATACCCCGATCTGCTAAGCTGCGATGGCGGTAAAAGCGCGTTTGGCGAATTGTTCACCAAGCCTATTTGTCCCTGCCAGCCATCAACCTTTAAATTTGCGCAGGATGTTTACAGCGAGATCATGGATATTTTTCCCTCTAAGTATATCCACATCGGCGGCGATGAGGTAGACCGTTCGTCCTGGGCAACATCTGAGGAATGTAAAGCGCTGATGAAAAAGGAAAGTTTGAAGAATACAGCCGAGCTGCAAAGCTATTTCATCAACAATATGGAGAAGTTCTTCAACTCCAAAGGACGCAAGCTGATAGGCTGGGACGAGGTACTGGAAGGCGGCGTAACCAAAACCGCAGTAATTATGTACTGGCGCAGCTGGGTGCCAAAAGCACCTATAGAAGCCGCAAAGCTGGGCAATAAGGTGATCATGACGCCGGGTAACCCCTTGTACTTTGATACCCCGCCCGATAAAAACTCTATCCCTAACGTTTACAATTTTCAAATTATCCCTACGGGGTTAACCGATGCCGAGGCGCAAAACATTATTGGCGCGCAAGCCAACATCTGGACGGAGTACATCCCTACTGAAAACCGCGCCGATTATATGTACATGCCCCGCATGACTGCATTGGCCGAGGTATTGTGGACGCATAAGCAAAACTATACTTCGTACAGGCAACGCCTAACGGCGCAGTACCCCCGCTTAGATGTATTGAAAGTACATTACCGCCTGCCGGACTTGGGCGGCTTTTTATTCTCCAACGTGTTTACCGATGAAACCAAGCTGGATATTGAAAAACCGCTGCCGGGCTTAACCATACGCTATACTACAGATGGCACTTTGCCAAATATAAAGTCGACCGTGTTAAGTGAGCCGCTGGTTATCAAAACATCTCAGCGCATCCGCGTGGCTGCCTTTAAGGCCGATGGCTCGATGGGAGATGCCTACGACCTGCAATATCAAAAACAAACCCTGGCCGAACCTGCTTCGGTACAAAATCTAAGTAAAGGGCTTGTGTGCACCGAGTACAGGCAATTGTATAAAAACACATCGTTGATACCAACAACCAAACCCGATACTGCCTTTACCGTAAAAAGTATTACCGTGCCCAAAGAAGCCGAAGCGCCAAGTTTCGCTATCAAATACCGCGGTTATTTGGAGATCCCTGCGGATGGCATCTACAGCTTTTACCTCACCTGCGATGATGGCGGTACGCTAAAAATTGCCAACCGTAACGTAGTGGATAACGATGGCCTGCACGCGGCAATTGAAAAAAACGGACAGGTTGCCTTAAAGAAAGGCCTGCAACCCGTAGCGCTCGATTTTATTGAAGGCGGCGGCGGTTATGCCCTCAAATTAAAGTATAGTGTTAATGGCTCCGAGCCAAAGGATATTCCATCCGAATGGTTGAAAAACTGAGGATGGATTTAAGTTTTCTGGTAATTGTACAAGGCAATTATAAACGACAGCGGAATGGCTGTTAATTAATTAAGATGAAGAAGTATTTAAGGTTATCTCTCGTATCGATATTTTTAATTTCTGTTTGTACGGCATCGTTCGCACAAAGCAGAAAAGCGGTTAACTATACCAGTTTTGTCGACCCTTTTATAGGCACTGCCCTGCACGGGCACGTGTTTTTAGGCGCTAACGTTCCTTTTGGCGCGGTGCAGTTAGGCCCGGTAAATATCAAAGTGGTAGATTGGGACTGGTGCTCGGGCTATAACTATTCCGACAGCACCATCGCCGGCTTTGCCCATACCCACCTAAGCGGTACCGGCATCGGCGACCTGGGCGATATCCAATTTATGCCCACCACCGGTGATGTAAAGGTATTAAGCGGCAATATTGCAGGCGGATATAACAGTGGTTATTATACG
The DNA here is from genome assembly GCF_014773265.1 of Mucilaginibacter pankratovii. Taxonomy (GTDB): domain Bacteria; phylum Bacteroidota; class Bacteroidia; order Sphingobacteriales; family Sphingobacteriaceae; genus Mucilaginibacter; species Mucilaginibacter pankratovii. The sequence continues at coordinate 148,964 of NZ_JACWMY010000014.1, forward strand.
TTGTTTAGTCATAAAGATGAAGTTGCTCAGCCGGGTTTCTACTCGGTGAAATTAAAACGCTACAATGTTGGCGTAAGATTGACCACCACTACCAGGGTAGGTATGCACGAATATACCTTCCCCAAATCAAGCGATGCGCATATCGTTATTGATCTGCAAAAAGGCATCGGCTGGGATCACCCGGTAGAAACCTTTATCAAACAGGTGAACGATACCACGGTGATCGGTTACCGCCATTCATCGGGCTGGTCGGTAGATGATAGGATCTATTTTGCTGCGGTCTTCTCTAAACGCATCAGCAATTTTGCGGTTTATGATAGTCTTGCCAAAGCCAGCGGTGCCGAACTAAAAGGCCGCAACGTAAAAGGGGTACTCAGTTTTGCTACCGCCGCAGGCGAAAAGGTAAAAATTAAAGTAGGCGTCTCTCCGGTAAGTACAGATAACGCCCTGCTGAACATCAACGCAGAAGTCTGCACCTGGGATTTTGATAAAATAAAAACAGACGCCAATGCCTTATGGAATAAGGAGCTAAGCAAAATAGCTATAAAAGCTACCCCGGCGCGCATGCGTACCTTTTATACCGCCATGTACCATACCATGATAGCGCCGTCGGTTTATAATGATTATAATGGTGATTACCTGGGAACCGATAAAAAGGTGCATCATAAGGCTGGGTTTACCAACGTGTCCACCATGTCGCTTTGGGATACTTACCGTGCCGAGAACCCTTTGATGACCATTACCCAGCCGGAGCGGGTTAACGATATTATCAGCTCCATGCTCGCCATCTACCAGCAGCAGGGCAGGTTACCTGTTTGGCATTTAATGGGTAGCGAAACAGATTGTATGGTAGGTAACAGCGCCATCCCGGTGGTTGCCGACGCCTTCCTGAAAGGCTATAAGGGTTTCGATCGCGAACTGGCTTATAAGGCCGTAAAAACTACCGCCATGGGCGACCGCCGTGGTTTAAAGTTTGTTAAGGACCTGGGCTACATCCCTGCCGATACCATGACCGAAACCGTAGCCACCGGCATGGAATACGCCATTGACGACTGGTGCATTGCACAAATGGCCAAGGCGCTGGGCAAGCAAGCCGATTACGAATATTTCACTAAACGCGGCAAAAACTATCAGAACTACTACAACAAGGAAACCCACTTTATGCGCGGCCGCCTGGGTGCCAACGAATGGCGTACCCCATTCAGTCCCTTTGTATCGCGCCACATGAAGGATGATTTTACCGAGGGCAACGCCTGGCAATACACCTGGCTGGTTCCGCAGGATGTGGAAGGGCTGATGCAATTATTGGGCGGGCATGATGCCTTCGTTAAAAAGCTTGATTCGCTGTTCACCGTTAAGGGCGATATGGGCAATGAGGCTTCAAACGATATCACGGGCCTGATAGGACAGTATGCGCACGGCAACGAGCCAAGTCACCATATTACCTATATGTATGCCTACGCAGGCCAGCAATACAAAACCGCCGAAAAAGTAAGGTTTATATTAGATAGCTTTTACACCAATAAAAAGGATGGCATAATCGGCAATGAGGACGTAGGGCAGATGTCGGCCTGGTATGTATTATCGGCCATGGGCTTTTACCCGGCCAATCCGGCAAACGGCGCTTATGTGTTCGGAAGCCCGGTTATTAATGATGCGGTGCTGAAACTTGCCGGCGGCAAAAGCTTCCACATTAGCGTGAAGAATAATATAGGAGCCAACAAGTACATCCAAAGCATCAGCTTTAACGGCAAGCCATACGCCAAATCGTACCTGTTGCACAGCGACCTCGCCAAAGGCGGCAGCATTGTGATCACCATGGGGAGTAAGCCATCAACGGTGTTTGGTGTAGCGCCTGCATCGAGGCCGAGATCGGTTTATTAAACCGCCTACGATCGCTCTCGCCCTTAAATTTATTTAGGGGCAAGAGTGAACGAAAAGAGTAAATTAGCAGCATAAAAGAGTGGAAATTCAACTTATGCTACGCTAAATGGCAAAAATAGCTTTTAAAATGCAGCTAAAACCGGGCTGCAAAAGTATTTATGAACAACGCCATGCAGAGATCTGGCCGGAGTTGAAGCTGTTGCTGAAAGAGGCAGGTGTAAGCGATTATTCTATTTTTTTAGATGAGAGCACCAACACTTTATTCGCGGTGCAGGAGCAGTCATCGGGGCAGTCGTCGCAGCATTTGGGTTCCCATCCCATTGTACAGCGCTGGTGGCAGTACATGGCCGATATTATGGAAACCAACCCGGATAATTCACCCGTAAGCCAACCCCTGGCACAGGTGTTTTATATGCCTTAATTGTAATTCACAATCGCTCATCAAAATAAACGCCGAATTAGCTCCAAACCGGGCTCTATATTCCGGCCTTCCTTTATTGCCCCGGCCATTTAAAAGACCTGGTATTCACTTCCTTGCATCGTTTTCCCTCGTGCCGTTTATTGCGCGTAGCTGTTGGGTTACACACCCGAAGTTTCCAAATTATTATTAAATCGTTAGAAATACACGGTGTTTTATAAAATAGAAGAATCTTAATTCAAATAATGTTATTGATTTGGTAATGTAAGCCAAAGTGTGGGTTAACAGGGCAGGGGTACTTTTGCCCAATTAACAAACACTGCAACTTATGTTACAAAACTTACGAAAAACCATAGCTATCCTGCTGTTTTTATCTGCTTGCCTGTGGCGAACGGAAACAGTAGCCCAAACCTCCCAGGCCGGTATAATAGGTACCGTTACTGATGAAAAGAAAGAAACCATACCCGGTGCTACAGTGGTGGTCCGCAACGAATCTACGGGTTTTACAACCAGCACCATTACCAACCCAAAAGGCGAATACACCTTTAAGCAATTGCCATTGGGCGGCCCCTATACCATTAATGTTACGTTTTTGGGATACGGAGCGCAAAAAAGAAGCGGCTACACGCTTAACCTGAGCGATATTTTACGCCTTGATGTAAAAATGCAGATAGCTACAAACGCCTTAAACGTGGTAGAGATAAACGCCAGCAGCATGCAGAACAACATCCCCAACCTGGGAGCCTCTACAGCGGTAAACTCGCGTAACATCAGCAAACTACCGGTAAACGGAAGGAATTTTACCTCATTGGTTGATCTTTCTCCGCTTGCGCGCGGCAGCAGTATCTCCGGCCAGCTGGCAACATCAACCAACTTTACTATTGATGGTATGACAGCTAAGAACGCCACTTTTGGCGGTACAGCAGGTACCGGCTCGCCTTATTCTATTTCCATAGAAGCGGTAAGAGAGTTTAAAGTAGTAACCAACCAGTACGATGTTACTTATGGCCGCAGCGGTGGCGGTACCATCAATACAGCTACCAAATCGGGTACAAACACCTTAACAGGTAGTGCCTTTACGTTTTTAAGGGCCGATGAGCTGTCATCCCCTTATGATACGCGCGGAAATAAGCGTAATGTGCCGTTCTCTACCTACCAGTACGGTTTCTCACTGGGTGGCCCTGTTATTAAAGATAAGCTTCACTTTTTTGTAGCCTATGATCATCAGCGCGACGCCCGGCCCCTGCAAATTGCAGATATCCAGGGCCCTGCCGATGAGCAGCGTTACAGCTTAACACAAAGCACACTTGATACCTACTTAGGTATTGCACGCAGCAAATATGGTGTTGCCGGCAGCCCGCAAACAGGTTCGTTCGATAAAAAAGAAAGTACCACTGCCGCTTATGGCCGCCTGGATTATCAATTGAACAGCAAGAATTTGCTAACGCTGAGCAATAACTACATCTACGATCTGAACAACCAGAACATCGGCGATAACACAGCTATCAGCTTATACGAGGTTTACGGTACGAGCCGCAACAAAAGCAATAGCTTGCTGGCCACATTACGTTCTACCTTAACGCCACATGTAACCAACGAGTTAAAAGCGCAATACCTTACCGCATCGGTAGAAAGTATCTCGGGCAGCCAGCTGCCGGCAGGTACCGCAACCATTCCGCGCGCTATTGTGGAGCGTGTGCAATCAACCGTTGGCGGTAAAAGCGTATTTACGTCGATACAGTTGGGCGGACAGCGCTATGCGCCGGAGTATTTCTTCAGCGATGTTGCCCAGGTAACCGATAATATTTATTACAATACCGATAAGATCAATTTTACCTTCGGTACCGACCTCATGTACACCCACATGAATTCGCGTTACGGCAGCGAGGTGAATGGCCGGTTCTACTTCACGGGTATTGATAACTTTAACAACCTTGCGCCATACCGTTATGCCCGTGAGATCCCATTGGTGAGCGACCCAAGCGTTAAACAGAATTTTGTTAACGCGGGTTTATATGCACAAATGCAAACAAAACTGGCGCCGGGTTTGGATATGATGGCCGGCATCAGGGCCGATTACACCAATTACCTGGATAAGCCAAACTTTAACCAGGTAGTATTTGACGACCTTAAGCTGAGGACAGATCATTCGCTTAACACCTTCCAGATCCAGCCAAGGGTACAATTTACCTGGGATATCGGCGAACGCCAAAAAGATATCATCCGCATAGGTGCAGGTATGTTCGGTTCGGATATATTGAACTACACCATGATCAACAACATGGTTTTTGATGGAACAAAACTGGCTTCGGTTGATATCACCCGATCTGCAACAGGGCCGAACCTGGTGCCATCTCCAAACTTCCCGCTTTACCGTAGCAACCCATCAACCACCCCTGGTGCCGAACTGTTTAACGTAGCAGGTGTTGCACGCTTGTCAACCATCAACCTCAACCGCGAAGATGTAAAGATCCCGGTATTATACAAGGGTAACTTTTCGTACAACCGTTTCATAACCGAGCGTTTAAGATTAGGCATCAGCGCATACGGAAGCCTTGCCCGTAACAACTACATGTACACGGATGCCAATATGGTAGATCAGCCGTACTTTAGGTTAACAAACGAAGGCAACCGTGGGGTATACGTGCCTGCTGCTACCATCAACCCAACAAACGGCGCTGCCGATTGGACCCTGGGCCGCAAAACCAACCGTGTTGGCCGTGTGCTGGCATTAAACAGCGATGGTAAAGTAAACCAATACGCGTTTGTTTTTGATGGTACCTTCCGCTACTTTAAAGATGGCGAAATCTCTTTCAGCTACACTTATAACGATACAAAAGATAATACTTCATACAATGGTAACGTAGCCAATACCGCTACATTGGCTTTGCCGGTGAGGGATGATCCGCGCGATTTGAGCAAAATGAGCGCGTCTGACAACCAGTTCAGAAATAAAGTGATTGTTTACGGTACGCTGCCAACTTTTTACGGTGTTACCGTAGGCTTAAGATATTCGGGCATAGGCGGTACCAGATACTCGCTGGTAGTATCGGGTAACGTAAACGGCGATTTTGTTGCCTCAAACGATCTTGCTTACATTTTTGACCCTAACGACCCTGCTGTGCCTGCCGCTATTCGTACGGGTATCCAGGCATTGCTGGATAACCCTGACGTTAGCCCAAGTCTGAAGGAATATGTACGTAAAAGTATAGGCAAGGTAGCCGAAAGAAACGGTGGCGTAAATGGTTTTTACGGTCAGTTTGATCTGCGCATTGCCAAACGCATCAGAACATTCACCAAAAAACAATACATCGAATTCTCGGGCGATCTGTTCAACGTGGTGAATTTGCTTAACAAAAAGAAAGGCGTAATAAAAACAATGGGTAACCAAAGCATTTACTCGCTGGCCAGTTTCAACGCTACTACTAATAATTACAACTATAATGTTAACCCAAACACAGGTGTGGTAACCCCAACGGGTAACCCTTACCAGTTTCAGTTGGGCCTGCGTTACGGTTTTTAAGCCTACCATATTAAAAAACAGAACATGATAAAATATCTTGTTACAGTTATCCTGTGCCTTGCCCTAACCGGGGTTAAGGCACAGGTTGCTACAGGCCCGGCGCCAAAAAATATCCAATCGCCCCAGGTGAGTAAAGACGGGATGGTAACCTTTCGGTTCCTGGCACCCAATGCCCAAAAGGTGATGCTGATAATGGATGACCTGAAACCCCGCCCAATGGTAAAAGATACCGGCGGCGTGTGGAGCTTCTCGGCAAACTTCGCTCCGGATATCTACCGGTATACTTTTTCGGTTGATGGCAACGTTTTGCCCGACCCCAACAACCCGTACATCAAACCATTATTTAAACGCGCGCTGGCACAAAGCCTTGCTTACGTGCCCGGTCCGGCAGAATTAAGCTGGGAACTGAAGGATGTGCCGCATGGTGTGTTAAGTCAGCACTTTTTCAGATCGAAAATTGTTGGCGATGACAGGGATATGCGTGTTTACACCCCGCCGGGCTACGACCCTAAAAGGAAAGAACCTTACCCGGTGTTGTACCTTTTTCATGGCCTTACCGATGAAACAAGCGCCTGGGTTACCGCTGGCAGGGAAAACATCATTATGGATAACCTTATTGCCGAAGGCAAAGCAAAGCCGATGATCATCATTAATACGCTTGGTTATGGCGCGCCGGAGATGTTTGAGCCCGGCACCGGCCAGCGTACCAAAGAGGCCTACAAAAAGAACGAAGAGCTGTTTATGGCCGAGTTGTTTAAAGAAGCTATCCCGATGGTGGAAAAGCTTTACAATGTGGGTAAAACCAAAAAATACCGTGCGGTTGCAGGCCTGTCTATGGGTGGCGCGCAAACGCTGGATGCAGGCTTAAATAATCCCGACGTTTTTGATTATGTAGGTTCTTTCAGCCCGGCCATTATTCTGCTCGATCCTGACCTGGATAAGGCTTTCCCCAACTTAAATGAATCGGTTAACAAAAAATTAAAACTGGTTTGGATAGGCATCGGAAAAGACGATTACCTTGCACCCGCGTTGAGAAAATATGTCGACTGGCTTAAAACTAAAAACATCAAATTCCAATATAAAGAAACCGAAGGCGTACACAGCTACCAGGTTTGGCGCCGGTACCTTACCGAGTTTGCACCTTTACTTTTTAAATAATAGCTATAAAACATCACCATGAAAAAAATATTATTGATAGCCCTTTGCTGCCAGGCGCTTTATGCATCGGCACAGCAAAAATTGGATGTGCAGGCACACCGGGGAGGCCGTGCCCTAATGCCCGAGAATACTATCCCCGCTATGCTGCACGCTGTAGACCTGGGCGTGAAAACCCTTGAACTGGATTGCGTGATTTCTAAAGACGGGAAAGTTGTGGTATCGCACGATACGTATATGTCGGCAGATTTTATGCTGAAGCCGGATGGCAGCGAAATAGGCAAAGCGGAAGAAAAAGGCCTGCTTCTTTTTACCATGCCTTACGATAGCATCAGGCTTTACGATGCCGGCAGCAAACCGCACCCGCAATTTGCTGCTCAAAAGAAGCTTAAAACCTATAAGCCACTGCTTGCAGAACTGATAGACAGCGTAGAAAGGTATGTGAAAGTAAACCACCTTAAACCTGTTTATTACAACCTGGAAATTAAAAGCGCGCCCGCAGGTGATGGTACCGCCCACCCCGCGCCGGATGCTTTTGTAAAGCTGGTGATGGATGTTTTAAACAGCAAAAAGATTGCAAAGCGCGTTACCATCCAATCGTTTGATGTAAGGCCCCTGCAGGTGTTGCACACGGCTTACCCCAAACAGGTGTTATCATACCTTATTGCCAATAAAGAGAGTTTTGCCGATAACGTTAAAAAACTTGGTTTTACGCCGCAGGTGATCAGTCCGTATTATACGCTGATAGATAGCAGCTTTGTAGAGCAGGCGCACCAGGCAAAAACACAGGTATTACCATGGACGGTGAACGACGAGGCCGGCATGCAAAAAATGGCCGATTTAAAAGTGGACGGCATCATCACCGATTTCCCGGATAAGCTGGTTGCTTTATTTGGAAGCTACCAAACGCGCAGCAGGTAAGTTTGTGCAATAAAACAATAATTGCCTGTGGTTTCTGCCATAGGCTATTGTCGTTTTATTTGGTAACGCAACACCTGTAATTATCCAATATTCCTACAGATTACTATCCTATCATAGCGTAAAATTAAGCCCTAGTTATGAAACACTCAAAAATAATTAAAGGTCTTGCTGTAGCTACGTTAACTATGGCTTCCTTAAATACATTCGCCCAAACAAAAACCGGGTTACACATCCTTAAAAGCCACAGCATAAAAAGCGCTGGCGGCTGGGATTATGTAACGGTAGATGCCGAAAATAAAAAGATCTACGTATCGCATGGCACACAGGTAAACATCCTGAGTACAGCCACCGGTGATTCTATCGGCGTTATTGCTAACACCAACGGCGTACACGGCATAGCATTGGTAAAGGCCCTAAACAAAGGCTACACCAGCAATGGCCGCGATAACAGCTGTACGGTCTTCGATCTGCAAACCAACGCCGAAATTGCCAGGATCCCAGTAGGTACCAACCCCGATGCTATTTTTTATGATGATTTCTCAAAAAAGGTATACGCCTTTAATGGCCGCAGCAGCGATGCATCGGTAATAGACCCTGCTACCGATAAGGTGGTAGCAACCATCCCCCTTGGCGGTAAACCCGAAACCGGCGTATCTGACGGTAAAGGCAAAGTGTTTGTAAATTCAGAAACCACTAACGAAGTTGTTGCCATTGACGCGGCTACCTATAAAGTAATTGCCCGCTACAAAATAAACGATGGCGACGAACCATCCGGCCTGGCTATAGATCGCGCTACCAACCGCCTGTTTGTGGGCTGCGGCGGCAACCAAACCCTGGTAGTAATGGATGCAACAAACGGTAAAAACCTGGCCAAATTCCACATTGGTGATTGCGATGGCGTTGCGTTCGACCCTATACTAAAGAGAGCCTACACGTCCAATAACGAAGGCACTATATCTGTGATCAAAGAGATCAGCGCCAGCAAATTCGCATTTGTAGAAAACATCACTACCGAAAAGGGCGCGCGTACTATTGGTATAGATGTGCTTACCCACCACTTGTTTTTACCAACCGCAAAACTGGAAGCCGTCGCGCCCACTGCCGAAAACGCCAACCCCCGTCCTAAAATGATACCGGGTACTTTCCATATAATTGAAGTAGGAAAGTAGTTATTGCAATTCCTTTAAATAGAAAGAGGCTGCCCTTTTGGGGGCAGCCAGCTTTCATCTATAGTGGGGGCAACTTTAGGCGTTTATAGCACCGATCCGCTTTAACAGCTTACGGTTCTCGCGTTTGTGAATAAACCTGTTCACAATGGCGTAAATTACAGGCAGGATAAGCAGGGTGAGTATGGTTGAGGTAACCAAACCACCTATCACTACTACTGCCAGGGGTTTTTGTGTTTCAGACCCGATACCGGTTGATATGGCCGCCGGCATTAAGCCAATGGCTGCCATCAGGGCCGTCATCACCACGGGGCGCACACGGGAGATCACCCCTGTAAGGATGGCCTCATCTAAATGCAGGCCCGCTTCCAGGTTTTTCTTGAACACAGAGATGAGGATCACCCCGTTTTGGATACACACCCCAAACAAGGCGATGAAACCAATACCTGCGGAGATGCTGAAGTTAATACCTGTAATGTGCAAGGCCAGGATCCCGCCTATCAGCGCGAACGGTACGTTCATGATCACCAGCAGGGCATCTTTCGCGTTACCAAACATCATGTACAGTATCAGGAAGATCACCAGCAAACAGATAGGCACTACGTGCGCCAGTGTGTTTGATGCACGGATCTGGTTCTCAAACTCACCGTTCCAGGTAAAGGCGTAGCCATGGTCTAATTTTACATCTTTATTCACCTTGGCTTGTGCTTCAGCAATGGTGCTGCCCAGATCACGGCCACGTACCGAGAATTTTACAGCGATATAGCGCGTATTATTATCCCTGAAGATAAACGCCGGGCCTGTTAATTCTTTAATGGTAGAAATCTCTTTGATGGAGATTTTCGAACCATTGAGCGTAGGCACCATCAGGTTCTCTATCTTATCCTGTGTATCGCGGTACTCCTTCTGGTAACGGATCCGGATATCGAATTTGCGTTCGCCTTCATATAACTGCGTCGCGGCTTTACCGCCAATGGCCATTTCTATCACCGAGTTAGCATCAGCAGTAGCAACGCCATACAGTGCCATTTTACGCTGGTCAAGCTCTATCCTGAATTCGGGCTGGCCAAGGTTGCGCAGCACACCAAGGTCGTCGACACCTTTAATGTCTTTCAATACCTTCATTACGGCATCCGCCTTTTTATCCAGCACCTCAAAATCGGTACCGAAGATCTTTACGGCCATGCTGGCGTTTACACCGGCTACGGCCTCGTCCACGTTATCGCGGATAGGTTGCGAATAGTTGAACACGATACCCGGAAGCTTGCGTAATTGGGTATCCATCTGGTCTATCAGCTCCTCTTCGGTTAAGCCGCTTGGCCAGGTTTTCTTGTTTTTCAGGTCCACCTGGATCTGTACATCGAAGAACCCTTTAGGGTCGGTACCATCGTTGGTGCGGCCAACCTGTGCCAGCGTTTGTTTTACTTCGGGGAATTTCTCCAGTATCTGCATCATTTTTTGATTGATGCTTTCTGCCTGGTTTAAGGATACGCTCATCGGCAACTCGGCCTCTACCCATAATGCGCCTTCATTCAGATCGGGCAGGAACTCCGTGCCCAGGAACTTGGCAGAGAAGAAGGTAAGCGCCATGAAACCGAACGCGATAATTAAGCTTAGTTTCTGATTTTTATAGGTAAAAGTAAACATCCGCCGGATGCCATTCTCAAAGAAGATAACTACAGGGTTGTGCTTTTCTTTTACATTCTTACGCAACAGGATGCTGGATAATGCCGGCACCAAAGTAAGGGTGAACAACAACGCACCCAGCAAGGCAAAGCCCAGTGTGTAAGCCAAAGGCGAGAACATTTTACCCTCTACCTTCTGGAAAGCGAAGATTGGGATCAAACAGGTGATGATGATCAGCTTAGAGAAAAAGATAGCCTTGCCCATTTCGGCACCAACGTTTTTAAACAGGCCCAGTTTGGCCAGCCCATTAAACTTTTGCATGCCTACCTCTTTCGCTTTATGATCGAGCGCCACAAATATGCCCTCTACCATCACCACCGCGCCATCTATAATGATACCGAAATCTACCGCACCCATGGAGAGCAGGTTGGCCGTCATCCCCTTAATGCGCATACAAATAAAGGCAAACAGCAACGCCAGCGGGATGATGATGGCTACCGTTAAGGTTGTCCGCCAATCGGCCATGAACAGGAACACGATAACCGTTACCAGTATAATACCCTCGCACAGGTTATGGATCACCGTTTCGGTACAAAAATCCATCAGGTTGGTACGGTCGTAAAAGGTGTCGATTTTCACTCCTTTTGGCAGGATATTATCATTCAGGTCGGCAACCTTATCACGGATCTTCGCCAGCACCTCGGCAGGGTTCTCGCCCTTGCGCATTACAATAATACCTTCTATCACGTCCTTTTGCCGGTCGCGGCTTACCTGGCCTAAACGGGGCAGGCCGCTTTCCTTTATATCGGCAACGTTGCTCGCCAGTATAGGTACGTTATTTACGTTTTTGATGATGATATTCTGGATCTCGCTGATGTTGTTGATCAAACCGATACCACGTACCACAAAGGCCTGGTCGTTCTTCTCAATCACATCGCCGCCTACGTTAATGTTGCTGCGGTTAATAGCGGTATACACATCAAGCGATGTTAAGCCATATTTTTGCAACAGGGAAGGGTTAACGCTTACCTCGTAAGTTTTTTCCTCGCCACCAAAGCTGTTTACGTCGGCCACACCCTGTATCGATTTAAACTGGCGGTCGAGGATCCAATCCTGTATGGCAGTCAAATCGTGGATAGATTTTGTTTTGCTTTTGAGCGTATACCGATAAATCTCGCCGGTTGGGCCGTATGGCGGCTCTACCTCCGGTTTTACACCATCGGGCAGGTCTGCATTACCCAGGCGGCTAAGTACCTGCTGACGGGCAAAGGCGTCATCCACGTCGTCATCAAAAATGATACGCACGTAGGATAAGCCAAATGATGAGGTAGTACGCAGGTTAGCCTTTTTTTGTACCGAGTTTAGCACGGTCTCCATTGGCACGGTGATCATTTTCTCCACCTCCTCGGCGCTGCGCCCGGGCCATTGGGCAATAATGATGATCTGGGTATTGGTTACGTCGGGGAATGTTTCAATAGGGGTATTTAAATAACTCCAGACGCCCAATACAGCCAAAACACCGGTAAGGAAAAACACCATCGCCCGGTGCCTGAGCGAGAAGTGTATGATATTTTTGATGAGCTTGTTCATTTACTTAAAATAATGGCAGCCGCTTTGGTTACCGTAAAAACAATTTGTGTTACAGACAATCTTTTTGGTGACTTATTCTTCGGTTAAAGCATCGTAAAGCAATAGCTGACCTTTAGAGATCACCTTGTCGCCCGGTTTTAAACCCGATGAGATGTAGGTGATATTATCAACCGTTTTTATTACGCTTACCTCGTGTACCTGTAAGTTGCATTTGTCGTTATACACCACCACAAAGTTTTTGCTGCTATCAAATATCACAGCCGATGCCGGGATGGCTACCGAACTGCTGGCCTCTTTATTGGTGATGAGCACGGTGGTGAACATCTCGGGCTTCAGCAGCATATCCTTGTTTTGTAAAGCGATACGTACTTTCATTACCTTATTATCGGGGTCCAATACCGAGCTTACTTCATCTACCTTACCGTTGAATACTTTATCAGGATAGGCCAGCGTAGTGATCTTTGCGTCATAGCCTTTTTTAACCTTGGCAATGTCGGATTCGAACACGTTGGCCCAGATCCATACATCCTTCATATTGGAGATGGTGAACAGGCTGTTGCTGTTATCCGGACGGATAAAATTGCCCGCGGTGATATTCTTCTCTACAATGTAGCCGTCGCTGGGCGCTTTTATCACCAATGAGCCACTTGCGCTGGTGTTACCGCCGCCGTTGATGGCTATTTGCTGCTGCACCTTGCTGTTTGATGCTACGGCTTTGTTGTAATTCTCTTTTGCTTCTGTATAGTCGCGTTCGCTGGAGATACCATTTTTGTACAGGTATTCGGCTTGCTCCAACTGGCGCTTGCTGATGGCCAGATCGGCCTTGGTAGAGGTCAGGTCGGTATAGTTACCGGCTACGTCGGCGCTGCGCAATACGGCAAGGGTTTGGCCTTTGCTTACCTTATCGCCCAGCGAAACCTTTACTTCCATCACCTGGCCGCTGGTGAAGGGGAACACTTTTACCACTTTATTATCATCAAAAGATACCTCGCCCGATAGGGAAAGCTCATCCTTCATTTGCGTGGTTTTAGCGGTATCGATGGTAATGATCTTGGCCATGGAATCGCTTACGCAAACCTGTTTGCTTTCCATGGTACCGGTTTTGTTTTCCTGGCAGGATGCAAGGGCGAATAAGCCGGCTGCCATATATATGAGTTCTTTTTTCATATTGTTTTTTATGCTGATGTGTTGCTGTTTTTGGTTGATTAAAGTGGCGTTACTACCGTGGTGCCTACCGCGAAGTTGAGGTCGGCAATGGCTTTTTGCAGGTTAAGTTGTTGTTGTAAGATCTTCAGTTTGGTTTCGCGGTACGAGTCGAAGAAATCGATAAACTCCTGCAATCCCACTTGTTTCTGCTGGAAACTTTTTTGCATGCTGTTGTACAGCTGATCGTACTTGTTGTAAAAGTCTGTTTCGTTGGTGCTTAGCAATTGCTGACTCAACTTGTATTGGTTAACGGCCGAGTATACATCGTTCTTCAACTGCAGTTCGTTGCCCTGTACGGTGTATTCCTGACTTTGGGCAGCAAGTTTGGCGTTTTTGATATTATCCTGGTTTCGGTTGAACAGGGGGAGTGGCAGGCTGATCTCTAAACCAACATAGTTATTGGCATAGCTGCTATGCTGATCGTATGTGCTACCGATGGTGATATCGGGCACGGCCATTGCTTTTTGCAGCGCAAGGTTGTGTACGTTTTGGTCGTACAGGTATTTATTCGCCAAATAATCGCCGCGGAGTGTTTTTGCCTGTTCGGCAAGGGTGGCGGCATTCAACGTAGTATCGGTATTGTTAAAGGTGATCTGCGGCGATATGAATTGCGTTTCGTTGGCGGTAAGCAGGGTTTTTAGTTCGCTTTGCAGATCATTTATCTGGCGGTCTATTTCAACCAGGTCGTTCTGCAAGCCAAAGTTTAGCGCTTTTAATCGGATCACATCCTTCAGCGAGTTGTTGCCGGCCTGGTACGATTTTTCGATGGCGTTTACCATATTGGTTGCCGATGCTATTTCGGTTTGGTAAACCTTGCGCTGATCCATCAGGTTAGCCACCTGCGAAAAATCCAGCAGTAAGTTGTAATGCAGGTTGCGCAGCAGGTCGTTAAACTGCGCTTGCTGGATCTGCACGCCGTCCTGTGCTATCTGGATCTGTTTGCCGCGTTTGCCCGCGGTTTTGATAAGCTGACTAAGCTGTACAAACACCTGCCCGTTGCCCGAACTATGGTCGAAATACTTTTTGTTGGCATCGGTGATGTTTTGGTCGGTGCTTAAAATGGGGTTATCCCAAAGCTTTGCCTGCTTTACCAATGCCTGGGCGGCATCAACGTTATACTTTTGGGCAAGCAGGTTTAGGTTCTTATCTAAAAAGGCCTTTTCGGCATCTTTAAAGGTTATTTTAAGCGTGTCTGTTTGTGCGTGTGCGCCCCGGGCAACTGCAATGAGCAGTGCTGCGATGAAGGCGATTCGGATGTACCTGGTTATCATGAGTTCAATAGAATTTGATGATACAAACCTATTTCACTCAAATTAGAGGCGCATTAAAACCAAATTAGATTAGCATTAGAATTACGATGGGGTATTGACTTTCAAAAAAGCCACGGTAAAGGTGCTGCCTTTGCCGGGTTGCGAGGCCACGTGGATGTCGCCTTTAAATAATTCGATGATCTTGCTGGTGATATACAGCCCGATACCGCTACCCGATACAGACTTATCCGTATTCACCCTAAAGAACGGCTGGTATATTTTTTCGATATCAGCTTTGCTGATGCCCTGCCCTTGATCTGTTATAGCAATGCTGATACCTGCAGCATCAGCCTTAAAATTCAATACAACCGGGTTGGAGCCCGAATATTTAAAGGCGTTATCGATAATGTTATTCAGGGCGATATACAGCATAGATTTATGCGCCGGGATGGTGAGGAGTTCCTCGTCCTCCGGCAGATCGGCCAATTGGATCTTTAGTTGGCCCGGACCTTTTTTGTTGGCCCAGGATTCATCCAGCTCCCATATCAACTCATCAACCCTAATTGGGGTAAGTGCGGCGCGGGTGTAGTTAAGGTCTACCTGCGCAAGCTCCATCAGGCTGGTGATGGTTTCCTGCAGGCGGCCGCCGTCGTTGGCAATGGAGTGGAGTACACGCTCGTACTCGGCCATGTTGCGTTTTTTGTTGAGGGCTACATCCACCTCGCCCATGATGCTGGTAAGGGGTGTACGAAGTTCGTGCGATGCATTGGCCACAAAGGTTTGCTGCAGCTCAAAGGCGTTTTGCAAATGCTCCAGCAGGCGGTTAAAGTTATTTACCAGTTGGGCAATCTCATCTTTGGTGTTCACCTCGTCTACCCGTAAATGCAGGTTGCTGGCCTGGATATTACTTATTTGGGAGATGATCCTATCTACCGGCGACAAAGCCTTTTGCGCGAACACCCGCCCGGCGAAAAACAAGCCGGTACCAAATATTATAAAGAGCACCCCCGTTATTTTTGCCAGTACTACGGTGCGGTGCGACAGGTTAGTGTCTACCGCCGAAGCCAGGATGACATAATTGCCCTGGTTATCGTGGTAGTACTTGCCAAATACTTTACGCTTGCCTTCTTCGTACTCAATAGTGCCCTCTTTACGTACCTGTTCAATGATTTCTTTATTCCAGAAAATATGATTTTTCATATCGAAGGCCGAGAGATTGTAATCGTCGTAAATGCGAATCACTTCATCGGGCAGCTTCTCCAGGTATTTTTGCTGTACCTGCATCAACGAGTCATTGGCAAGTTCATCGGCTTTTAAATAAAGCTGCGAGGCCAGCCGGGTACGTTCCTGCAGGCGGTTGTAAAAATCGGCTGTAAAAAAAGAAAAAACCGCGATATACACCGCCACCAACACCAATAGCAACGCCCCCGAACTAATGAGCGTAAAATAAAGGGAGAGGCGGGTTTTTATCTTCATGGCCGGTATTAATCCTTTAAAATATAGCCCATGCCTATTACCGTATGGATCAATTTTTTATCGAAGCCCTTTTGAATTTTATTACGGAGATAGTTTACATACACATCCACCATGTTGGTGCCGGTATCAAAGTTAATGCCCCATACTTTTTCCATGATAAACTCGCGCGAAAGGAGTTTTGCAGGGTGCTGGATAAACAGTTCCAGCAGGCTGTATTCTTTTGCGGTGAGGATGATCTGCTGGCCTTCGCGCTCGGCGGTTTTATCCCAGGTGTTTAGCTTTAAGCCACCAAAACTGAGGATGTGGTTCTCTTCCTCGGCTACTTTTTTGCGGCGCAGCAGGGCTTCTATCCTGGCAAGCAGCTCATTAAAGTGAAAGGGTTTTACCAGGTAATCGTCGGCACCGGATTTTAGGCCGTTAACGCGGTCGTCAATGGTGCCAAGGGCGCTCAGCATCAAAATGGGCAACAGCGGCTGGTTCTTTCTCACCTCTTTACAAAGGTCGATACCGCTCATGCCGGGCAACATCACATCCAATATAACGAGGTTGTAATTCTTTTGCTGCAGCATTTGCAGGGCGGCTTCGGCTGTTGGGGTAACATCAACACCGTACTTATGCTCGCTGAGCCCCTTTTTTATAAATGATGAAACCTTTTCGTTATCCTCAACAAGGCAAATGGTATCCATAGATCAAATACTGCCCTTTCAAATAAGGCGATGCGGCAAAGTTAGCCTATTGGGATTATAATATCCAATAGCAATAATAGGGTAAGTTAAAAGCTTGTTCGCGTTCGACCTGTAGCGCGAACAAGCCCGAACAAGCCACTTTACGGTTGCTTTACCACCGGTTTATTAAAATTATGGTTACGGTAAAACACGCGGATCATACTTGGCAAAACAATCAGCAACAAGGGCAGGGCCGCCAAAAAGCCCCCGATAACGGCTATGGCCAATGGCTGGTGCAGTTGCGCGCCCGCGCCTATACCTAATGCCAGTGGGGCAAGGGCGATAATGGCACCCAGCGCTGTCATCAGTTTTGGGCGGAGGCGGGTGGAGATGGAATAAACTATCGCCTCATCTATCGAGCCGGTTTTCGCGCTTTCGCGGAATTGCCAGAAAGTGAAAATGGCATTCTCGCCAATGATGCCTACGATCATGATGAGCCCGGTATAGCTGCCCACATTCAGCGGGGTATTGGTTAAGAATAGGGCCAGCATACTGCCGCCAATGCCCAGCACGGCTATTACCAATATTAGCAGCGCTATCCTGAACTGCTTGAACAGGAACAGGATCACCCCAAAAACCAGCAGACTGGAGGTGATCAATATCATCAGTAATTCTTTAAACGATTGCTGCTGCTCGGCGTAGGCGCCGCCATATTCTACGTGGTAACCGGGCGGTAAATTTACCTTATCGGCAATGCCTTTTTGGATGGCAGGGATCACCGTACCCAGGTCGCTGTTTTCTAACCGGGCGCTGATAACGCCCATGGCCTGCAGGTTTTCGCGTTCAACCTCGGCATCGCCGGGGTGAAGTTCTACCGTAGCCAGCGAGGTGATGGGGATCAGCCTGCCGTCGGCTAAAAATACATTCAGGTTTTTGATGCCTGCTACATCCTGCATCCGGCTGCCTGGGTATACCATGCGAATAGGTGATTGCTGTTCCCGCTCGAAGAGGTTACCGATTACGTTCCCTTCCAGTGCAGATTGTACCTGCGTTTGCAGCGCGGCGGGGGTAAGGTTATACTGCGCAAGTTTGGCATAATCGGGCACAATGTTTACCGATGGGCCCGCTATCACAATGCCATCAAATACATCGGCCGTGCCTTGTACGTTGGTGGTGATATCTGCTATTTGTTTGGCGAGCGTTTGCAGTTTGGCTTGGTCGTCGCCAAATACTTTTATTTCGATAGGTTGCGTGGATGTCATCAAATCGCCCAGCATATCGCCAATTACCTGCCCAAAATCTACCCGCAGGGCAGGCTGCGAAGCTTCTATCTGTGTACGCAGATCGGTAATTACTTCCTCGGAAGTTTTGCTGTGGCCCTTTTTTAACTGGATCAGGTAATCGCCGGTGTTTGGCTCGGTAATAAAAAAGCCCATCTGCGTGCCTGTACGGCGCGAATAGGTGGCAACATCCGGTTCTTTAATAATGAGTTTCTCTATCTCGCGCAGCATCCGGTCGGTTTCCTCTAAGGAGGTACCCGGGGGGGAAGTGTAATCCAGCACGATGCTGCCTTCATCCATATCGGGCAAAAAGCCGGTTTCGAGCCTGCCCGGGATAAATATGATGACGGCTACCAGGGCCAGGATCATGATAATACTGATAAGAGGATTGAGGATAAAGAACGATACCCAGCGCTGTCTTTTTACCTCATGCACCTCCTCTTTAGCCAGCTTGCTGTTGGCAGGTTTTTCTTTGGTGAGCAGCAGGTATATTACCGGCAAGCCTATCCAGGTTACAAAAAAGGAACAGGCAAGGGTAATGATCATGGTATCGGTCATTACCTTAAAATAGGCGCCTGCCACCCCGGTCATCATCAAAAAGGGGATAAATATGACGATGGTACTGATAGAGGAGCCCACCATAGCAGGGAACAGGTAATCGATAGCTTTCTTTAACAGGGTGAGCGTTGGCTCTTCGGGGTGCTCTTCATGCGTGCGGTGAATTTGCTCTACCACCACAATGGCATCATCAATAATTAAACCTATGGCAGCCGCAATAGCACCCAGCGTCATGATATTTAGTGTGTAGCCAAAGGCATACAGCATAATAAGCGTAAGGCAAAGCGTAATGGGGATGGTGATCAATATCGTTGCGCTTGCCTTTAACGAGCGCAGAAAAATAATAGCCACAATAATGGCCAGCGCTAAACCAATCCACAAGCTATCGCTCACGCTCTTTACCGATTCGTTTACAAAATCGGCCTGTACGTAGTAGGGTTTTAGGGTAACGCCTTTGGGGAGTACCTTTTGCAGGTCGGCAACTTTGGCCGTTATGGCGGCAGAGAGGTCTACCAGGTTGGAGTTGGGCTGTTTAATAACCGCTATCAGCACACCCTCGTGCCCGTTGGCGTTTATCTTGGTATACTCCACGCCGGGGTTTATTTGGATCTCCGCAATATCTTTCAACTGGATAACCCGCTTGCGGTTATTGCTCAGCACCAGGTTTTGCAGTTGCTCGCTGGTGTTTACGCTGGCATCGGTCACAGTGAGGTACAGCATCTTATAATCGGCCAGGTACCCGTTTGATTTGATGAAGGCCGTTTGCGTAAGCGTATTGCTGATCATATCGGGCGTAAGGCCCAGCGCGCTCATTTTTTGCCTGTCGAGCACCAGCCAATATTCTTTGGTTTTGCCGCCAATAACCCTGATCTCGGATACGCCATCCACCTGCGACAGGAATGGCTTTACTGTGTAAGTGGCCAGCTGCTTCAGTTCTATGGGAGAGAGATTATGGCTCTCTAACGTGTAGCCGCTCACCGGGAGGATGGAAGGGTTCATCTTCTCTACCGATACATTTACCTCGGGCGGCAGGATGTTTTTGATCTGCGCTATGCGCGATTCGATGCGTTGCTGACTAAGGTCGATATCGGCATCCCAATTCATATAAGCCGAGATCTCGCAGCTGCCGCGGCTGGTGGTACTGCGCACGTAATGCAAGTCGGGCACTTGCTTAACGGCGTTCTCCAGCGGCTTGGTAACCGTAACCATCATTTTGTTTACGGGCTGCAGGCCTGCATCGGCGATGATCTTTATTTTTGGGAAGGTAATTTCGGGGAAAAGCGAGGTCTGCAAGCGCGAGTAGGAAAAGATCCCGCCCAGCAGCACCATAAAAAGCACCAGGCTAATGGGCTTTTTATGGGTGATGAAAAAGTTTTCCAGCTGGTTCATGGTTTCACAATTTTAACCTTAGCGGTGTCGGCCAAACCATAATTGCCGCTTACGGCTATCCTGTCGTTAGTGTTGAATTTCGGCGAGATGATCTCCACCCTGCCGCCCGATTCGATGCCTTTTTTCACCGGCGTTTTTATGGCGGTGGTATCGTTTATCAGTTTCATTACCCAAAATTCGTCCTGCGTTTCGTTGGAGAGTACGGCAGATTTTGGCAGCGATGGCGCGCTGCTTTTCGCCGTTTTAATAATGAGCGCCTTAGCAACCAAGTTATCAGGGATCGGGTGGCTGCTGTTTACTTTAATGACGATGCCCTGTGTTTGCGAAAGCGAATCTACCGACGGCATGGTACTGGCCACATGCCCGTTCAGCTTTTCGCCATCGGGGAGGGTGAGTACCAGGTTTTGGTTGTTTTGCAATACCTTTTTCAGTTCGTAAGGCAGCTGTAAAACAAAGGCGAAGCTTTCGCGGTCGCTGATGGTGGCCAGCTGTTCGCCATCCTGTACATAGTCGCCCACCTGGTGGATAAGATCGGTTACGTAGCCACTGCGCGACGCACGGATATTGTTGATGCCCGAGAATTTAAAGGTTGTATCCAGCACATTGATGGTATTGCCAATGCTTTGCGCCTCCTTGGTTTTAATGGTGAACATCAGCTGCCCCTTCTCTACATAATGCCCCGGCTGTATATTCACTTTTTGGATGTAACCGATAGCATTGGCCTTTACATAGTTTTTTTGCAGGAAAGAGGAGGTGGCATTCAATTCGATAGAATCGGCTAACGCGCTGTTATCAATAGTAGTGATGGTAACGGGTGTTTGCGGATTTGCCACGGTTTCTTCCTCATCGGCAGCAGAGCCACCGCCGCAGCTGTAAATCGCGGTAATTACCAGGCAGGCCAGTAAAACAGTAAAGGGTTTTATATATTGTTTCATCATCTGCTCCAGTAATTAAGTTGGTTTATCAATTGCAGCCTGCTTATTACGTTTTGGGCAAGCTGATTTTTTATGCTGAGGTAGCTGTTTATGGCCAGTATCAGGTCGGCAATCTTCAAATCGCCGGTTTGCATCAGCTGGGTGTTTACCTTGATCAGGCTTTCCGAATATTTAAACTGCTCGTTTATCTCGGCGATCAGTTTGTCGTATTCTCTTATCTGTTGGTTTAGCTGGTTTATTTGCTGCTTGTACTGGTTAAAGTAAAAAGCCTTGTACACCTGCTGTGTTTCCTGCTCTAAGGAGAGTTTTTTGTAAGCAAGCTTTTTTTGCCCGCCATCGTATATAGGCATGGTAAGGCTAAAGCCAACGCTTGCGCCGAAGTTTTTGTAGTACTGGCTGGTGAGATCAGAGTTGTAGCCACCATCGGCAAAGGCGCTTAATTTTGGGCGATAACTATAATCTATCAACTTACGACTGTTTGCCAGGCGCATGCTATCCAGCTGGTATTGTTTAAAAAATATGCTGTTGCTGCGGTCGTAAACTACGGCGCGCTGCAATTCGGGTTTGGCTATCTCACTGATGGTGGTATCAGCTATGCCGCTTAAATAGTTCAGCGTGGCGTAATCTGTTTTGTATTGCAGTTTGGTTTGCGAGAGCTGTAGCTGCGCCCCTTTTAGGGTAACCAAAAAGGTGAGGTAATCGCTTTGGCGGTATACGTTGCTGCGGGTGAGTTTTTTTAGCAGTTCTTCTTCCTTTGTAAGCAGGTCAACAACTTCCTGGTTAAACTGCTGTTGCTGCAGGCTGCCGTAAGCGGTAATATATTGGCCAATAATGGTACGGCGCAGGTCCTGCTCGGATAGTTTTACGCTGTTGCGCAACGAATCCTGGCTAAGCCCGATGGCCGCGAATTGGGTGTTGAGGTAATTGTTACCGATGAAGGTTTTGCTAACCGTAAGCTGCCCGTTTAGCGTGCGTTCGTTAGTGATGGCAGCGGCATAGCCGTAACCTTTTATCACCGGGGCATAAAGCCCGCCCGCATTCAGGGCAACCTGTGGTTTAAAACCGGCGAGGATGCGTACGCTATCTATTTGGGCTGCCAGCACCTGGTTGTTCAGGTCCTTTATCAGCGGGCTGTTCTTTAAAGCTTGCTGCAGGTATTCATCCAGCGTTTTGCTTTGCCCATAACAGATGGATATGGTGAGGATAAAAGCAAACAGGGATAAGATGTATTTCATTCGGTATCGGCTACAGAACCTGTTTAAAAGGTTTGTTTGTAAATCTGGTACAGAAATCTGTAGAAATTTTGTGTGCGATAATATGTAGGCATTGCAGACTACACCTTTTTCAAAGAGGCTCTGCGGGCTCGCAATAACCACGATTAACTACAGCTACGCCAATCAGATCTTTTTCTTAATTTTAATTCAGATTTTCCAATATCATATGTCTCACCTTATAAATACAATTTTAGTGCTGGGTTGTGTATTTACACTACAAACCAGTAAACTTTCTGAGGCCAATGCCTATTTCGATAACAAGCAATATTCGAAGTCGATTGAAATATGCACGCATGAAATTGACAGGTTATCGCCGAAGGATTCGTTATATGGCAAATTTCTGCAGCTGCGCGCCAGTGCGTATGCCGAGTTAGAAGATTATCAATCGGCAGCTAATGATTGTGAGATTTTACTCAAAATGAATCCAAGGAACAAATTGAAATACCTCGACTTGTCTTATATGTATGGGCAATCCGGAAATTTTGATAAGTGTGAGGAAATATTGCATAAGGGATTGAAGATTATTCCGCACGACCCCAACCTATTGAATAATCTATCTTATTACATTGCTTTATCAGGTAAATATGCCGATGCCGTAAACTATGCAAATGAAGGTTTAAAGTATGCAAAAGATAAACAAACTAAGGCTTTCCTTTTAAATAACCGGGGGTATGGTTTAATCAACTTGGATAAGGATAGCGAAGGTTTAGTTGATATCAATAATTCAATTAATCTACATCCCGATAATCCTTTTGCGTTCTGTTACCGGGCAATAGCAAATATTCACCTCAAGCATTGGAACACTGTTTGTGATGATTTGAATAAGGCTAAAGGCTTGGGCGCTGAGCGATTAACAGCCGACCTTATTATTAAATACTGTAGCAATTAGGCAATCAATTCAAACCTATAGCCATAACTATTAAAACCCTACGGAGAAAACATGAATACCGTTTGATAAACTATAGTTGAGCCCGAACCCATAGTTATCGCAAATCTTTTTGCAAATGGTTAACCCAAGGCCGGTACCTTCAGATTCGTTGGACTTATGGAACCTTTTAAGCACCTGCTCTATATCAAAAGTGTTTTTGCCGCTGTTGCTTATGGTAAGTAGCCGGGGCTGTAGTGTAATGGTAATTTCGCCGCCGGTATAGTTGTGCCTTATGGCGTTGCTTATTAAATTGTTTAGCAGCACTTCCATCAGTAGCCTGCTTGCGCTAACCCGCATGCCCTGCAGGTTTGTTACCAGCGTAATGTTTTTGCTGTGGATGATCTCCTCCTGCTGGTAAAGGCATTCTTCCAATATCGCTTTTATATCAACCTCTTCATCGCCGCCAATAAGCCCGTTCTCTATTTTGGCTAACAGCAGCATCGATTTATTGAGGCGCGTTAAACGGGCCACGGTGCCATAGATATCATTAAGCAATTTGCTTTGCCTGTCGGTAAACTCATCGGTTTGTAGTAGGGTATCCAGTTTAGAGTTGATAACCGATATAGGTGTCATCAATTCGTGGGAGGCATTTTCGGTAAACGCTTTCAGGTTTTCATAATCGGATCTTACCCTGCCTGCCATGGCAATTACTGCCTGGTCCAGCTCTTTAAACTCATCAATGCCCGATGGGGTACTGCTAACGCTGGCTTTATCAGCCAGGCTAAAATCTTTTAACTGGGCCAGTACTTTATAAAACGGCTGCCATATGCTTTTTAAAATTACCCGGTTAAGCACCGTTAGCAGTACCAGCAGCACAAATATTACGCAGATGGTTATCTGGAAGATGATCTTGATGAGGTACTCGGTTTCTACTTTTGATTGGGTTACCAGTATCCTGTAATTTTGCCCGCCTACCTGCACCGAACTGATGAGCGCACGGCCTGCCTCCAGGTCATCTTCATCTAATTCTTTATAAACGGTATCTAAAAACCGTCGTTTTATATTTTGCTTGCCAAGTGGTAAAAATGTGATCTGCTGATGATTTGATTCGTATACATCCGGCAGTTTATGGTTGATGCTTACGTAGTTAAATACCTCGTTTTCTTCCAGCACCAGGTCTTTATCTATCCGTTTGGTTAATATATGGCTAATGGCGTAATAATAGATGATGCCGGTAACCAGCATAATGCCAATGGTAACGGCAATATTAATGCGGTTATACTTGTTAAGCAGTTTCATGCCTCGGTAAATTTATACCCCATACCGTAGGCTGCCTGTATATAATCGTGCGCGCCGGCTTCCACCAGTTTTTTGCGGATGTTTTTAATGTGCGAGTAAATGAAATCGAAGTTGTCGGCGATATCGATGCTGTCGCCCCAAAGATGTTCGGCAATGGCGTTTTTTGATACCACTTTGCCCTTATTAGCAATAAAATATAGCAGCAGCGAATACTCCTTACGGGTAAATTTTACAAAGGTACCGTTCACGGCCACAGTTTTGGCACCAAGATCGATGCTCAGTTCATTAAACTTAAGCAGGCTGTTCCCATTAAAGGACCTGCGCCGTACAATGGCCGTAACGCGCGATTTTAGCTCGGATAAGTGAAATGGTTTGGTGAGGTAGTCGTCGGCCCCAAGGTCCAGGCCCATCAGCCGGTCGTCCAGCGAGTTTTTGGCAGATACGATAAGCACACCATCGTTATGCTGGTTATTCTTCAGGTGACGGATAATATCCAGTCCGTTGCCATGCGGCAGGGTAAGGTCCAGTATAATGCAATCGTACCGGTACACGCTTACTTTCGCAAGGGCCGCGGTGAAATCGCTGGCGGTTTCGCATATGCTGTCGCCCCCTGTAAAATAAGCTTCAATGCTTTCCCTCAGCCCGGTTTCGTCTTCAATTATCAATATCTTCACCGTATAAAGTTAGCAGTAAAAATTGTAGAAAACCTGTACGGTATTATTGCCTGTTGATAGTATAAATGCCTGGTTTATAGTTGCGTTTTATCAGGCTTTAAAAAGTTTTTGTATAATAAGCGTATTGGTTTTTTGAATCAAGTAATTGATAGCCAGTATTTTAAATGTGTTAAATTTATGGGTGAGATGTTGTTTTGATTTTTTCATGAAATATCTTTTTACTGTTTAGTGTGGATGTGACAATTATTCTCTAATTTTATTTCGGTAATACCCCCCTGAAATTACCGGTGCCAATTATACTATTATGAGACTTAAACTATACGTGTCCTGTGTATTGTGTGTGCTGTTGCAACAGCAGCTTTTTGCTCAGAAAAATACCTATGAGTTTTCGCATCTCGATATTACCAACGGGCTTTCTGATAACCAGGTGAACTGCATTTTTAAGGATGAAAAAGGTTTTGTATGGTTTGGCACCACATCGGGCCTTAACCGGTACGATGGCTCTAAATTCAAAATATTTAAGCGCGATAACAAAAACCCCAATTCGCTGGCCGAGAACCACGTAGTGCGGATAGAGCAGGGGCCCGATAGTAAATTATGGATTTTTACACATAGTAATTTAAGCATTTACAACCCCCAAACCGAAAAGATATCCAACAACATTGCCGCCGAAACTTCCCTTTATAAGATCTTTACCACCCGTATAACGCATGTGCGTAAAGATGCAGCGGGCAGATTTTGGTTTATTGCCGATAATGCCGGGCTGTATTGCTATAACCCTACCAACCGCAGCACATTTTTTTACAGCACCTTACCCAGTTCTAAAGCAAGGCTTCACTCTAACAATGTGATGGATGTGGTAATTACCCCGCAAAGCAATGTTTGGCTGCTTTATAGCGATGCCATTATTGAGGAATTAAATACCAGCACTAATAAAATTACCCGCCGATACGATGGCTTTGCCAAAGCCAATAGCTTAAGGCCATCAAACTATACCCTGCTGCTTGATAATAAGAGTAACATCTGGATAAGCTCGGATGCGGCACCTATAGGCGCTTTCAGCTACAATACCATAACCAATTCCCTTACGCATTATAGTAAAGATACCCCACAGGCAAGGTTAAACTCCAACGTAATAAACAGTATTGTGCAGGCCGATGATAACAAAATATGGCTTGGTAGCGATCATGGCGGCGCCAACATTATCGACCCGAAAACCAACAAGGTGAGCTTTATTATGAGCAAGCCCGATGATGCAAAATCCCTTAGCGGCAACAGCCTTAACCTTTATAAGGATAATTCGGGTATTATTTGGGCCGGCACTTTTAAACAGGGTGTAAACTATTACCATAGCGGCATAATGCAGTTCCCGTTGTTTAAACACTTTAACAGCGACCCCAAAAGCCTGCCTTACGGAGATATAAACACATTTGCCGAAGACGATAAAAACAATTTATGGATAGGCACCAACAACAGCGGACTTATTTATTTCAACCGTGCTAATAATACATTTACCCAATTTAAGCACAACTCTGCAGATCCTAACAGTATTGCTAATGATATCATTATCAAGCTATACATAGATAAGCAACATAAACTGTGGATAGGCACCTACTTTGGCGGGTTGGATTGTTTCGACGGTAAAAAGTTCACGCACTACCGTCACAATCCAAACGATTCGGGCAGCATAGGCGACGATCGTATTTATACCATTATGGAAGACCATAAAGGCGAAATGTGGGTGGGTACCTTCGCCGGCGGCTATAACGTTTTCGACCCTAAAACAAATTCCTTTAAACATCCCAAATATTCCCTGAACTCGGAATATACTGCCATTATTTACGAGGATAAGGATAAAAATAAATGGATAGGGCGTGATAAAGGTGTAGACGTTATTGATTATAAAACCAATAAAATAAGGCACTACTCATCCGAACCCAAAAACCTGAACAGTTTGGTTGGTAACGATGTAAACGCCATTACCCAGGACAGGCGCGGACTGATATGGATAGGCACCAAGGATGGGCTGAGCATTTTAGATACCAAAACCAATAATTTCCTCAATATAGAAGAAGGGGTTAATCTGCCTGCCAACAACGTATCAAACATTGTGGAGGATAAGGAAGGCAAAATGTGGGTGAGCACCACCAACGGACTGGCACGCATAATGCTTAGCCAGGTTGGCGGAAAATACAAAGCAGAGATAAACAATTATAACGAACTGGATGGTTTACAGGGCCGCGCGTTCAACTTATATTCGGCATTAAGGTTACGGAGCGGCGAATTGGTTTTTGGCGGTATCAACGGGTTTAATTTATTCGACCCGGGTATCGTAAATACCTTTAAACCAAAGCCAAACCTATTGTTTACCGATATGCACCTTTTTAATAAGAGTGTAACCGTAGGCGACACCATAGACGGCGATGTTATTTTAACGAAGGCGTTATCAGAAACCAAAGAAATAACGCTGGAGCATAACCAGAACGTTTTTGATATTGAATTTGCCGCCTGCGATTATTTTAACCCCGATAAAATAAAATTTGAGTACAAGCTGGAAGGCTTTGATAAAGGCTGGATAACTGTTGCAGGCAATAACCGCAAAGCTACCTATACCAACCTGGATGGCGGCGACTATGTGTTTAAAGTACGTACGCAAAATGCAAGCCTGGATGATACCATCGCGCTAAACATTACGGTGAAGCCGCCGTTTTTAAAATCGCCCTTTGCTTATTTTAGCTACTTTATTATACTGGCAGGGGGGCTGCTTTATATCCGCCACCGCGGTATATTGAAGTTAAAGCAACAGTTTGATACCCGGCAGGCAAAAATGGAAGCCGAGCGTAAAATAGCGCAGGAGCGCGAAGAGGCCCGCCGTATGCACCAGCTGGATCTGATGAAGATAAAATTTTTCACCAACGTAAGTCATGAGTTCCGCACGCCGCTTTCGCTGATATTATCGCCTATTGATAACCTCATTAAAACAACCGAACGGCCCGAACAGCAAAACCAGCTGGTTACTATCAAAAGAAACGGCAAACGCCTGCTCAACCTGGTTAACCAGCTGCTCGATTTCCGTAAGATGGAGTACAACGAGCTCAAACTGACCCTGAAGAAGGGCGATATTGTTCAGTTTATTAAAGAGGTATCCTCCTCATTTAAAGATGTGGCACAGCAAAAGCAGATCCAGTTTTTAATAGAAAGCGATATCTGCTCGTACGTAACCGATTTCGACCATGATAAGATTGAACGGATCTTGTTCAACCTGCTTTCAAATGCCTTCAAATTTACGCCATCGGGCGGGCATATCAGCGTAATGCTGAGCATGGCCGGTATTAACGAAAACCCGGGCGCGCAAAACATGCTGGAAATAAAGGTGATAGATACCGGCATAGGTATCCCGAAAGAAAACCAGGAGAAGATCTTCGAACGCTTCTTCCAGGATGATATGCCCGAGAACCTGCTAAACCAGGGGAGCGGTATCGGTTTATCTATTACACGCGAATTTGTGAAGATGCAGGGCGGCACCATTGAGATAGAAAGCGAGCCCGACTACGGCAGCTGCTTTACCATTGCCCTGCCGGTGGGTAAGCAATCGGATGCAAAGGATATCCCCGTTATTGCTGATGCCCAATTACTGGAAACGGAACCGGCAATTCTGAAGAATCCTGAAAACACACCCGGAGCCGGCAAAAAACCAACCATTTTACTGGTAGAGGATAATGACGACCTGCGTTTTTACCTGAAGGATAACCTTAAGAATAGTTTCCACATTGTAGAAGCCGTTAACGGTAAGGATGGCTGGCAAAAGGCGCTGGCCATGCACCCAAAACTCATTGTAAGCGATATCAGTATGCCGGTAATGAACGGGATTGACCTGTGTAAAAAGATAAAGGCAGATACCCGCACCGCCGAGATCCCCGTGATACTGCTTACCGCCCTGGGTACCGAAGAAGACCAGCTTGCCGGCCTTGATAGCGGAGCCAACGATTACATTATTAAACCGTTCAACTTCGAGATACTGCTCTCCAAGATCCATAATTCCCTGCGGATGCAGACGACCTTCAAAAAAACCTATCAAAAACAGATAGAAGTAAATGCGAAGGATATCACCGTGGTATCTGAGGATGACAAGTTCCTTAAAAACGCGTTCGAATACATCGAGCTAAATATCACCAATCTCAATTTTTCGGTAGAAGAACTGGCAAGGCATTTAAACCTCAGCAGGGTATCGCTTTACAAAAAATTACTCACTCTTACCGGCAAAACCCCGGTAGACTGTATCCGCACCATCCGCTTAAAACGGGCTGTGCAGCTGTTAGAGAAAAGCAAGCTAAGTATAGCCAACGTAGCCTACGAGGTTGGTTTTAATAACGCTGCCTACTTTGCCAAAGTGTTCCGCGAGGAATATGGTATACTGCCATCAGAATATATTACAGAGCTGAGGAACAAAGAAAAAGAAACCGAACTGGTTTAATATTAGCCTTTCTGCATCCTTTATATTGGTGTTAACATTTATTGTATAGATGTAATAAATAGTGGTAGTCTTTTTTTTACTATCACATTAATTTTACAGCACGTTAAGTTTTACATTGGTGTATTGCCTAAACGTATAATAACGCTTCTTCATAAATATGTTTGCATGTTTTTGGGGTTAGTTGGTTCAAGTATTGGTAAATGGCGCCCTGCCTGAGAACTGGGTGCCTTTTTTATTTTGGGGCGATTCATCTTAGGTATACAAATTAGCTACGGCTAAATACTCATCACATAACCCTTATTAAAGCGTGCCCGCAGCATACCGCAATTGTTAATCAGCTTTATCATCACTTACGCTCGTTACGCCAATTTTCTTTAAAAATAGGCTTCATTTAACCTCTTTTGGCACAAACTGATACTATTTTAACAGTATATAGCTTGTAGTAGCCCTATTAACATTTGTTATATAAACGTTAACATTTGTGGTATTAATCCAATCGATTGTCTGATACTTTTACTTCCGATGATAAAGGCTTTGTCCGTAAGCCCCTGTTATCAACCACAACCAATTAAACTTTAGAAAAAATTAAATGTATGATGAGAAAATTACAAATTAAAAATCTTGTAGTACTACTCTGCACAAGCATCACGCTTTGCCTGATGAGTATGGCCGGCTATGCCCAAACCCGGCAAATTACAGGTACCGTAACCGAAACAAACGGTTCGCCTATACCCGGCGCCAGTGTTGGTGTTAAGGGTACCACAATAGGCGTGGTAACTGATGTTAACGGCTCTTTTAAATTAGTTGTTCCGGGCACAGGAACGTTAGTTGCATCTGTTATTGGTTACGCCAGCCAGGAAGTGCCGTTGGGCAGTGCCACTGTTTACAACTTCAGATTAACATCAAGCACAAGTGCTTTAAACGAAGTTGTTGTAATAGGTTACGGTACTGCAAAACGTAAGGACCTTACCGGTTCGGTAAGTTCTGTTAATGCAGAAACCATTGCTAAAATACCTGTACCTACATTGGAGAATGCCTTACAAGGGCGTGCATCTGGTGTACAGGTTACCAGTAACGATGGTGCCCCGGGTGGTAACACTACCATATTAATACGTGGTGTTGGTAGTTTGGCCAGCGGCGGTAATAACCCGTTATATGTTGTAGACGGATACGCAATAGACGGCGGTATCAATAATATCAACCCAAGCGACATTGCTTCTATCGATATATTGAAAGATGCATCGTCTACCGCCATTTACGGTGTTAGGGCTGCAAATGGTGTAGTTATCGTTACTACAAAAAAAGGCAGAAAAGATGGCGGTGTGCAAGTTACATTTGATGCATACAGCGCTTTTCAAAGCAAGCCTAAACAATATAAGTTGTTAAACGCGCAGCAATGGGCTACACTGGCCAACGAAGTTGCTGATGCCGATCCGCAGCACAACTTTCAGGAGCTGCCGGCATGGCGCGATCCATCATCTCTTACTAATGTAGATTGGCAAAATGCTATTTATCAAACTGCAAAAACGCAAAATTACAGTTTAGCTATTCGTGGCGGTAACGAGAAAGTTCAGTCGGCTACTTCAGTCGGCTATTACGATCAAAAAGGTATCGTTTTAAATTCATTTTTTAAACGGGTAACCTTGGGCTCTAACTTAGATTACCAGGCCACCAAATGGTTGAAATCTGCAACAAGTGTTAAATACACCTACCAAAACGCCAACAACCCTTACGGTACAGGTGCCTTAGGTAATTTAACGCAACTGATCCCTACGCTTGATGGCGGTAACAAATTAACCAACCAAATAAAAGATGGTAATGGTAACTATGGTTTTTACAACCCTCTTAATACCTACACCTCTAAATATAATAACCCGGTTTACTCGATAGAAACTAACCAGTATAAAAACATTAGTAATTTTTTACTAGCTAACACGTCATTGGAAGCTACCATTATTGACGGTTTAAGGATAAAAACTTTCTTGGGTATTAACAATAAAAGCTATTCGGGCTACTATCTGCAGCCGGAGGATACCCGTGCACAGTCGCAATACGGTCCGGGTGCGGTACCAGCCAATGGTAACTACAATCAGCATATCAACAGCACGTTTGATTATACCTGGGAAAACACCATCGCTTACACCAAAACCTTTGGTGACCATAGCATCGACTTTGTAGGTGGTGTTTCTCAGCAGGAGATCACGTACAGTTCAATGGGAGGTAGTGGTATTCCGCCAAACAGCTCCATTCGCGATTTAGGCCAGGCTACCAACGTTCAGTTAGATAGATATGGTAACGGTGAAACCATTTATGCGCTTAAGTCTCAGTATGCAAGGTTAACCTACAAATTCACTGATAAATATTTAATTACAGGTACTGTAAGGCGCGATGGTTCTTCCAAGTTCGATCCGGGGCACCAATATGGCGTATTCCCATCAGGTGCTGTTGCCTGGAAAGCTAAGGAAGAATCTTTCCTGAAGGATGTGAATTGGTTATCTGATCTGAAATTCAGAGGTAGCTACGGTAAAGTGGGTAACCAGGGTTCTATTCCACCATTCCAAACTCTTGCACTTTACGCATCGGGCTCGGCAGCGGCTACCAGTGGAAACAGTGGTTATCCGTTTGATAAGATCTTCCAGCCGGGTATCATTCAAACTCAGCCAGCCAATCCACTATTAAGGTGGGAAACTGATTACATGACAGATTTTGGTATGGACGCATCGTTTTTAAATGGCGAACTGACATTAACTGTTGACGTTTTCAAAAGACGGTCGAAAGATTTCTTGTTAACGCTTGCTGCTCCCGCCCAATCTGGTTATAATTTTTTAACCCGTAACGTAGGCAGCATGGAAAACAAAGGTTTGGAGGTTGCTATAAATTACAACCATACTACCCGTGATTTCCATTACGGCTTTGGTTTAACCGTATCTGCCATCAAAAACAAATTAACCGAAATTGCTTCAGGTACTACCTTTGTATCAAACTTTGGTGGTTTGGGTTTAACAGGTATAGGATGGTCTACCTTTACGCAAACTTACATAGGCCAGCCGGTGGGCGAATTCTACGGTTACAAATCGCTTGGCATCTTCCAAACACAAGCACAAATAGATGCTTTGAATGCTTCGGCAGCAGCTAAAAACCCATCAAATCCGTTCTACCAAAAAACAGCAACAGCGCCGGGCGACCGTTACTTTGCCGATACAAATGGCGATGGACAGGTAACCCCGTCTGACCAGGTTAGCCTCGGTAGCCCGTTACCAAAATTCTTTGGTGGTTTCAATATCGATCTTTCTTACAAAGCGTTCGATTTTAATGCATACTTCTACGGCGTATACGGTAACAAGATCCTTAACTATCAGCAAAGCGCATTACAAAGCTTCCAAAACCGTGGCTTTGTTGGTGTAGAGAATGTTAGTGTAGATTATTTTAACAACCGTTGGACAGCATCTAACCCGTCTAACGTGTACTCGCGTGCCACTTACAACGATGATGCAATCGGCAGCAACGTACCTTCTAACGCATGGATAGAAAATGGTAGCTTCCTTAAATTGAAAAACGTTACAGTAGGTTATACTTTACCTAAGTTGATTACAGAGAAAGCCTTATTATCTAAAGTGAGGATCTATTTCTCAACACAAAACCTCTTCACTATTACCAAATACACTGGTTTAGATCCGGAAATTGGTGTTCAAAACGGAAACGCGACGCAGAATGGTGTGGATAATGGTACATACCCTGGTTCGAGGTTTTATACCGTGGGTTTAAATGTAACTTTTAAATAAGAAGATAAAATTATTAAAGACATGAAAATTAACAAGAAAAATATTGCCTTTATAGCCCTGATTACTGCGTTGGTGATGCCTTTGGGGTGTAAAAAGGACTTTTTGAATAGAACCAGTAGCTTTCAGGCCACGGCAGATGCTACGTTCAAAAAATCATCGGATGTTGTAGCTTTGGTAAACAGCATTTACGATGGTTACCAAAATAGCGATCTGCTGAAAAAATCTATCTGGTATTACGCCAACTTTCAAACGCACGATTTTTACAACTACGGTGCAGACATTGTATGGAATAACTACCAGATCAATTCCGATTTTGGCGCCCTATCAACCTTTTGGAACAACGCCTACATTACAATTGCCCGTGCCAACGCGGCATTTAAAATTATTGCTACTGCAAAAGAGAACGGTGTTGTAACGGCCGCTCTTGCAGATCGCCTTACCGGTGAAGCATACTTTTTACGCGGTATGAGCTATTACTACCTGGCGGGTTCTTTTGGCGGCGTGCCATTGGAATTAAAAGCAGAAACCGACGGTTTAACACCGCGCAGCTCACAAGACGAGGTATTTAAACAAGTGGTAGCCGATATGAAACAAGCTGAGACATTGTTAGTATCTAAAGCAACGCTCGATAAAAAAGACCTGGGCCGTGCTACTAAAGGTGCTGCTTACGCTTATGAGGGTGCTGCGCAAATGTGGCTAAAAGATTATGCTTCGGCACTTACAGCTTTTAACAATACCGAGCTTACCAGCAACTATCATTTATTGCCAAACTTTGCCGATGTGCATGAGTTTAGCAACCAAAACAATGACGAATCTATCTTCGAGATCCAGTTTGAAGTATCAGGCTCACAAAGCTGGGATGGCGGCTGGCAAAATGGTGGCGAAGTAGCCTGGATAGATGACTTTAGCTGGCCGGAAGAGATTTCCAACTTTGGTTATGATTACGCTAACCCGGGCCTGTGGTATTCTTACCAGGCAGGTGATAAACGTAAATTGCTTACTGTTATTGGCCCCGGCGACCAGAATATAAGCCCCGGCATCATCGCCAAATGGGGTGGTATTAAAGGTTACCCGTCAGTTACAGGCGGTTTTGCAAATGGCGATGCCCGTTTCAAAGCTGATGATGGCACTATTATCAATACTTGCGGTACCCTTACCAGGCCCTGGTATGGTGTTTCAGATCAGAAACGTTCTGGTTACTACAATTCAAAAAAATGGCGCGACCCACAACTTACCGGCGGTACCGGCGGCCAGATCATATTTGGCTCACAAAACCAGATTATGATGCGTTACGCCGAAGTACTGTTAAGCAGGGCAGAGTGTAAGGTACGTACAGGTGATGTTGCCGGTGCACTGGCCGACCTTAAAATAGTTAGGGACCGTGCCTTTGGTGGTGTTGCACCTGCCGTAATGCAGGATGGCCTTACCTATGATGGTAAACCAACTACCCCTATTACCGATCCATTGCAAATGGTACTAAGCGAGTACAGGCACGAATTGACTGCCGAGTACTCTACATTTTATGATTTGCGCAGGGCCGGCCCTGGTGTAGCTTCGGCTTTCATCAAAGCAGCCTATGGTACCGATGCATCTTCTACACCTCAGCCTTATCCGTATGGCCCAACAGCCGATGGTTTATTGCATGGTGTTTGGAAAACAACGCTTCCGGAAGGACGCGATATTTTGCCTATCCCGCAACAGGCAATTGGTCTTAACCCAAATCTTACGCAGAACCCTGCGTATGGCAAATAATAGTATTTTGACTTTAAAAAAGGCTTTCTCTGTAAAGAGAAGGCCTTTTTTTGCTGCTGATAAAAATTTCGTTGAAATGGATGTAAACCCATAAATTGTACATGCTTTTCAATCGATAACCTTAGGCTTACTATATGAGAATTTCCCCTTACTTAATTATCCTGGTCTGTTTTGTGGGCTTGTTTTCCTGTAAAAAGAAAACACAGTTCCAGCAGATCTCTTCCTCTCATTCCGGCATCGATTTTAACAACAAAATAACCGAGAACGACTCCATAAACCCGCTGGACGTGGTGAATATTTACAACGGCGGAGGCGTGGGCATTGGCGATTTTAATAATGATGGCTTGCAGGATGTTTTTTTCTCGGGCAACATGGTATCAAACCGCCTGTACCTCAATAAAGGCGATTTTAAATTTGACGATATTACCGCTACAGCAGGTGTTGGTGGCAGCGGTCGCTGGGGCCGCGGGGTAAGCGTTGTTGATGTAAACAACGACGGGTTGATGGATCTTTACGTTTGTAACACCGTTTATGCCGATTCTACAAGGCGGTACAACTTTTTGTATATAAACCAGGGGCCGGATAAAGATGGTGTTCCCAGGTTTAAAGATATGGCAAAAGATTACGGCCTGCAATCGGGCACCGAATCTACCATGGCCAGCTTTTTTGATTATGATAACGACGGCGATTTGGACATGTACCTAACGGTTAATAATGCCAGCGCTCAATATAACCCCAATGTTTTTGGCTCTGCCGATAGCCGCAGCCCACATGCCGTTACCGGTAAGTTGTTCCGCAACGATTGGGATAACTCGTTAAAGCACCCCGTTTTTACAGATGTAACCATAGCGGCAGGTGTTGCCATAAGCGGTTTTGGGCACTCGGCATCTACTGTTGATTTTAACGGTGATGGCTGGAAAGATATCTACGTATCTAACGATTTTATCTCCAATAACATCCTTTACATCAACAACCACGATGGCACCTTCACCGATCACTCTAAAGAATATTTTAAACACACCTCCTTCAATTCCATGGGGCAGGATGTGGTAGATATTAATAACGATGGCCTGCCCGATGTGGTGGAACTGGATATGAACCCCGAGGACAACTATCGCAAAAAGATGATGCTGGGCCCAAATAACTACCAGCTTTTTCAAAACTTCGATCTGTTTGGTACCCAGTACCAATATGTGCGTAACACCCTGCAATTAAACCAGGGGCGGCGGCTGGGGCAGCAGGGTGCTATTGGTGCGCCCGCCTTTGCCGATATAGGTTTCCTGAGCGGTATAGCGCAAACCGACTGGAGCTGGACACCGCTCATCACCGATTTTAATAACGACGGTTTCAGGGATATGATCGTAACCAACGGGTTTCCGAGGGATGTGTCTGACCGGGATTTTATGACCTACAGGCAGCAGGCTTACGCAATTGCCTCCAAAGAAATGGTATTGAAGCAGATCCCCGAGATCAAGATCCATAACTACGCCTTCGCCAATAATGGCGATCTTACTTTTAAGGATGTTAGTAAAGACTGGGGCCTGGAGTTGCCAACTTTTTCTAACGGTGCCGTTTACGCCGACCTAGACAACGACGGCGCGATGGACATGATCGTAAATAACATTAATGATAAAGCCCTGGTTTACCGTAACACATCAAGAGATGACGAAAAAAGCTCTGGCAATTCGCACTATCTGCAAATAAACTTTAAGGGTGATAAGCAAAATCTGAACGGTTTGGGTGCTTTGGTGAACATTTACTACGATAAAGGCAAACAGCAATTTTACGAGAACAACCCTTACCGCGGATATCTTTCGTCCGTAGAGAACATTGCTCATTTTGGCTTGGGAAAAGTGGATAAAGTTGACTCGTTGATCATAACCTGGCCAAATGGTAAAAGGCAAAAACTGCTTAACGTAAAGGCTGATCAGAATTTAAAAGTAAGCATTGCCAGCGCTGTAGATGCCAAACCGCAGGTGCAGCCATTGTTTGCCGGCAATGCTTTATTTAAGGAAGTTACCGATTCGGTAGGTGTTCACTTTTTACACAAGGACATCAACTTCATCGACTTTAATGTGCAGAAACTATTGCCGCATAAGCTGTCGGAATACGGCCCGGCTTTAGCAGTAGGCGATATCAATAACGATGGGCTGGACGATATGGTTATCGGGGGCGACTCTTACAACCAGGCGCAGGTATTTATGCAACAGGCTAATGGTAAATTCAGCCGGCGCGATCTGTTGCCGGTAAAAACCTTCCCGCCGATACTTTTTAAAGATACGGGGCTGCTACTTTTTGATGCCAATGGCGATGGTAAACTTGATCTGTACATGGCCAGCGGCGGTTACGAAATTGCACCTAACGACCCAAAATACCAGGACAGGCTTTACCTGAACGATGGTAAAGGCAATTTCACCCTGGCAACCGATGCCTTACCTGCAAACTTTACAAGTAAGTTATGCGTACGGGGCTTTGATTATAACAAAGATGGTAAACTGGACCTGTTTATATCGGGCAGGGTGAAGCCATGGGAATATCCCAAGCCGGTATCCAGCATTATTTTGCGGAACGATAGTAAAAACGGCAAGCCAAAGTTTACGGATGTAACCATGGAGGTTGCCCCGGCTTTAAAAGATATCGGTTTGGTTTGCGATGCCACCTTTACCGATTTTGATAACGACGGCTGGCCGGATCTGATGATGGCCGGCGAGTGGATGCCTGTTACCTTCCTGAAGAACAACCACGGTAAGTTTGAAAATGTTACGGCACAATCCGGCGTAGCCGACAAATTCGGCTGGTGGAATTCCATCGTAGCGGGCGATTTCAGGCACACCGGGCGTACCGATTATATTGTGGGTAACGTTGGGCAAAACAGCCTGATGCAGCCAAACGACCAGTACCCGATCTACATCACGGCAAACGATTTTGATAACAGTAAAATTTACAGCGCCGTTCCTTCTATATTTTTTAAGGATAAGGATGGGATTAAAAAGGAATTTCCGGTTGAAGGCCGCGATGACATGCTGAAGCAAATGATCAGCATGAAGAAGAAATACACCAATTACAATTCTTTTGCTACGGCCACAATGGATGATATGTTTACGCCCGAACAACGGAAAGGAGCCCTGCGCTTAAAAGCCAATATGTTTAAAACATGTTATCTGCGTAACGATGGTAATGGCAAATTTACCATGATACCCATGCCCGTTGAAGCGCAGGTATCGGTTATAAATGGCATGGAGACCGGCGATTTTGATGGCGACGGCAACCTGGATGTGGTAATGAACGGTAACGATTACGGCTCGGAAGCAGCCGTTGGCCGGTACGATGCTTTAAACGGCCTGATGCTGAAAGGCGACGGCAGGGGAGGGTTTAAAGCACAAAGCATTTTGCAAAGTGGCATTTATATCCCGGGTAACGGCAAAGCATTGGTAAAACTGCGCGATAGCAAAGGGCGGTTGCTGCTTGCTGCCAGCCAGAACAAGGATTATTTAAAGCTTTTTGAATTAAAAAGCGGCACACTTAATATCCCTGTTGCAGCTAATGATGCTTATGCTATCATCGCTTATAAAAACGGGAAGACCGAAAAACAGGAGTTTTACTATGGCTCGTCTTTTCTGTCGCAATCGGCCAGGTTCATTACCCGCAACCCTTATATGCAAAGTATTACTATTTATGATAATAAAGGGCAAAAAAGGGTTGTGAATTAAGTAAAGCAATCGATTGTTATTATATATTTGTGCAAACTAAAACCCAAATACAGCAATTACACCCACATCAACCGGGTATTGCCCAACTTACTAATAATGGATAAGAAAATTTACACCGCCCTTGGCATGGTGCTGCTGCTTGCTTCCTCGTTTGATGCGCGGGTGGCCAATGCCCAGGCGCTCAAAAGCCAGGTGGCACTAACCGATCTGTCGGCATTTGCTGCCCCGCCAAAAAACTGGGAAATAGATGGCAGTGTGCACGCCGATTTAGAGAAGCCAAACACATTTGCCCTAACCAAAGGGGGCGGTATATTGGTAAATACCGTGGATGAGAAAAACCCGGGGCACGATCTTTACCTTAACCTGCAGCACGGCGATATCGACCTGGAGATGGATTACATCATGGCCAAGGGCGCAAACTCCGGCATCTACCTGCAGGGCCGGTACGAAATTCAGTTGCTGGATAGCTGGGGTACGATAAACCCTAAATCGAGCGATAACGGCGGCATCTACGAACGTTGGGACGATAGCAAACCCGATGGCATGAAAGGCTATGAAGGCCATGCGCCAAGGCAAAACGCCAGCAGGGCGCCCGGCCTTTGGCAGCATATCCGTATCTCGTTCCAGGCACCAAAGTTTGATGATAAGGGTGTGAAAATAGCCAATGCCAAAGTGCTTTATGTTTGGCTTAACGGTGTTTTGATACAGGAAAACGTAGAACTATCCGGCCCAACCCGGGGCGCCTATGATGCCAAAGAAAGCGCCCTCGGCCCGCTTCGCTTGCAGGGCGACCACGGCGCGGTAGCATTTAAAAACATTAGCTACACCAATTTTAACAAACTGCATCCAACGTTATCCGATCTTAAATACACAGTTTACAAGGGCAACTTTGCCAAAGAGCCTGATTATAAAACCTTAAAACCCCAGGCGCAGGGCGTAACGCCGATGCTTACTTCCAACGAGGTAAAACTGGCCAACGAGTTCTTGTTGAAATACACAGGCATCATCCATATTAACGAAGCGGGTGAATATGCTTTTAAATTGAGTGTACCGGGCGGTAAGGGTGCCCTGCGCATCAACGGCGCGCCTGCTGTTACGGCGCCGGGCTTTAGAGGTAGCGGCACAGTGCAATTACCTGCCGGCGATCTGCCTTTCGAAATATTCTATATCAAGAATGTGGATTGGGCAAAGGCGGCATTAGGGCTAACGGTATCAGGCCCCGGTGTGCGTGAGTATTTGCTGAGCGACGGGAATGTTAGCTCTAACGACGCGGTAGACCCTATCCTCATTAACGCTACAGAGAATGTGATCCTGCGCAGCTTTAGCGATTTGCCGGGCGGCATCCGTGTAACCCATGGCATAGGCGTAGGCAGTACCGAACAATTGCACTACACTTACGATGCCGATAAAGGTATGATCGTACAGATTTGGCGCGGTGGTTTCCTGGATGCTACCCCCATGTGGCACGAACGCGGCGACGGCTCATCCAAACCCGCCGGTTCGGTTCAATATTTTGGCAAACCTGCACCGGGCATAGCAAAATTGGCCACCGCCGATGCAGCCTGGCCGGCAGATACCAACGGAACCAATTACAAACCCAAAGGCTACACACTGGATGCAGATGGTCGCCCAACCTTTAAGTACACGCTTTACGGCGCGGCGGTAAGTGATGCCAGCACGGTGATACCGGGCGGGCAGGGTTTGCACCGCGAGGTAAATATCTCTGCACCGGTTGCCGGTTTAACGATGCGCCTGGCACAGGGCAGCAAGATAGAAATGCTGAAAGACGGTTTTTACAGCGTGGATGACCAGTATTATATCCGCCTGGACGAAGGGACAATTGATAAGCCTATGGTACGCATATCAGGCGCTATGCAGGAACTCATTATTCCTGTAAAACAAAAATTAACCTATTCTATCATTTTTTAAGAAGAGGCCATGAAGAATATATACACACAAATGATAAGCAGGCTGATACTTTTTGTAAGCGTAATAACTGTGATAACAGGGTTAGGCCAGCGCGCTTTTGCACAAGCTGAATCCCCAAAAGAGGACGACTTTTTTAAGATCATGAAAGTGCCCGCGCCCGAAGGTACTATATTAGAGGTTGGCGGTTTATGCACTTTGCCAAACGGCAGCCTCGCGGTAACCACCCGCCGCGGCGATATTTTTATTGTAGAGAACCCAACCAGTCAGCACCCCTTCTTCCGCAAATTTGCATCGGGACTGCACGAGGTTTTGGGAGCAGCTTATAAAGATGGCGCCCTTTACGTGGTACAACGCGGCGAACTAACCAAACTGGTGGATACCAATATGGATGGTAAAGCCGATGTATTTGAAACCGTTTACGCCTGGCCATTATCTGGTAATTACCACGAGTACAGCTTCGGGCCGAAAATAGCGCCGGATGGTTCTTTCTTTGTAACGCTAAACCTTGGTTTTCCGCCGGATTGGTGGCACCCAAAAAGCATGGTGCCTTACCGTGGCTGGGCTTTAAATATCAAGGAGGATGGTACGGTTACGCCATGGGCAGCGGGTTTCCGTTCGCCGTGCGGTATCAGCATGATCGATGGCGAACTTTGGTACAGCGACAACCAGGGCGACTGGGTTGGCTCGGGCAGCATTATGCCGGTTAAAAAAGGCGGCTTTATGGGTAACCCCGCCAGTTTGGTGTGGACCGGCCTGCCAAACTCTCCACTAACCCTTACGCAGGAGAAATTTTTTGCAACCAACAATCCCCGCATCGAGTTTGATAAAAACGGCCAGCCTTTTAAACCTCAAAATATTGTTAACGAGAAGTTTAAAACCGAGTTTGAGGCTAAAAAGGAGATCCCCGAATTACAACTACCCGCTGTATGGCTGCCGCATGGCATCCTGGGCATCTCCAATTCCGAAATTGTAAAGATCCCTGAAGGCGCCTTCGGTCCGTTCTCGGGCCAGCTGCTGGTGTGCGACCAGGGGCAGAGCATGGTAGACCGCGTTTTCCTGGAGAAGATAAACGGCGAATACCAGGGTGCTGCATGGGCCTTCCGCAGCGGTTTTCAATCGGGTATTGTTCGTTTGGCCTGGTTACCTGATGGTTCGTTGGTAGCAGGCGAAACCAACCGTGGATGGGGTTCGGCAGGGGAGGCCACTATGGGCTTGCAGCGTTTGATCTGGAACAACCATATCCCATTCGAGATGCGCGCTATCCGCGCCCAGCCCGACGGCTTTGAGATAGAATTTACCAAACCGGTAGACAGGAAAGTAGCCGAGGACATCGCTTCGTACTCGGTGGAGAGCTATATTTATAAATACCACGGTGTTTACGGCAGTCCGCCGGTGAATACCGAGAAATGTGCCA
The DNA here is from genome assembly GCF_014773265.1 of Mucilaginibacter pankratovii. Taxonomy (GTDB): domain Bacteria; phylum Bacteroidota; class Bacteroidia; order Sphingobacteriales; family Sphingobacteriaceae; genus Mucilaginibacter; species Mucilaginibacter pankratovii. Next base: position 191,182 of record NZ_JACWMY010000014.1, read on the forward strand.
TTACGGGTGTAAAGGTATCAGCAGATGGCATGAAGGCCCGCATTGTGGTGAGCAATCTTCGCCGTTATTATATCCATACTATTACGCTGGATGGTGTGCGCGATAAGGAGAACTACTTTAACCTGGTTCACCCAACGGCTTATTACACGCTCAATAATATCCCCGAAGGGAAGAAGCTAAGCATGAGCGAAGTGAGCACCAAAAACTCGGTGAAGGCGGTGGCTGTTAAACCTGGTGCGGTAAAAGGCACCGCAAAGGCCGCCGCTGCGGCCCCGGCCAAAGCGCTTACTTACGAGGACGTGAAACCGCTGTTGGCCAGAAATACCTGCTCATCCTGCCATAACCCCAATGCAAAACAGGTTGGCCCGGCATTTAAGGATATAGCCAAACGTAACTATAGCGTGGCACAAATTATGGCGCTTATTAAAAACCCTAAGCCCGAGCACTGGCCCGATTATTCTACGCCGATGCCGCCGATGCCGCAGGTTAGTGAGCCCGATGCACGTAAAATTGCTACCTGGATAAGGTCGTTAAAATAGAATGATTTAAATTTTTTTTGTTCCCCTCTCGAGAGGGGGCGCGGTAGAAAAGAGCGGGAGCAGGGGTGTGTTAGTCAGTTACTCAATTAGTTAATGCATTACTGTGAAACACACCCCTCCCCCCCTCTCAAGAGGGGAATCGCACGATCCCCGCGTTTTTTCTATTCTATATGAACTGATATTAATTTATAACAAACATGAAAATGAAATACCTTTTTATAACCGCCCTGCTTGCAGGCGCAACAATTAGCGCCAGCGCCCAAACCGCGAAACCCGAGGATACCGAATTTTATACCCCCGTTCCGGCGGTGGTAAGCCCGGGCAAAACTTCATGTGATGCACCGTCAGATGCCATCATTTTATTCGGCGGCAAAAACCTGGACGAATGGGTATTGGTGAACGATTCTACAGCCGCTAAAAAATGGCTGGTTGCCGGTGGCGCGATCACGGTGGATAAAAAGAAAGGCGATATCCAAACCAAACGCAAATTCACCGATTTTCAACTGCACATTGAATACCGCATCCCGGCCGATATTGAAGGCAGCGGACAAGGGCGCGGCAATAGCGGTATCTTTTTGGCCGCCCTGCCATGGGGTGCCGGCGGTTACGAACTGCAGGTGCTTGATAACTATAACAACAAAACCTACACTAACGGCCAGGCCGGCAGCATGTACAAACAATCGCCGCCATTAATGAACGCCTGCCGCAAGCCCGGCGAGTGGAACACCTACGATGTGGTATGGACGGCTCCCCGCTTTAACGAGGACGGCAGCGTAAAAACGCCTGCCCGCGTAACCGCTATCCATAACGGCGTGCTGGTACAAAACAACTACGAGCTAAAAGGCGATACCCCTTACATCGGCGCGCCGCAATACCGCAAGCACGGTGCAGCCCCCATCAAGCTGCAATCGCACGGCGACCCGAGCAAGCCTATCAGCTACCGCAATATTTGGGTAAGGAGTTTGTAAATGTTCTTCAACAGATGTGAGTCGTCCTGAAATAGGTTGACAGATTTTAATGAACTAAATATAATGCTTGTCAGGTAAAACTGGCAAGCATTTTTTGTTGATGAACTGTTTGTGGTGTTTGATAATTTAAGGC
>NZ_JACWMY010000015.1 GCF_014773265.1 Mucilaginibacter pankratovii
GGCCTTAAATTATCAAACACCACAAACAGTTCATCAACAAAAAATGCTTGCCAGTTTTACCTGACAAGCATTATATTTAGTTCATTAAAATCTGTCAACCTATTTCAGGACGACTCATGAATTACTACCTTAGAAGCCTTATAACCTCATCACATGAATTGCTTTAACCATGTTACCACACCTGCAGTAGCTATTTGCAAAAATTGCAATAAGGGCCTTTGTCCGGATTGCCTTACCGAAATTAAAAATGGGATTGCGTGTACAGCAACCTGTATAGACGAAGTAAAATCAATAAATGGATTAATAGAACGAAACAAGAATTTATCTAATAGAGCCGTAAGTACTTATAACCGGATGGTTTTTATTTACGGTTCGATGGGATTGCTATTTATTTATGCGGCATACATATATCCCGAACTTAATTTATACATGTACCCTGCAGGCGGGCTATTTTTACTAATAGGCATTTTAACATTTATTGCAAATAAAAAGCGTTACAAAAGCAATAATTAAAACACGTTGTGGTGTCCTCACCACAACATAACATTAGCATTTCTCAAATTCTCTTTTTACTTTCGTGGTAATGAAATTGAAAGGACTGTACCGGGCTGTTGTTATTTTAGTTATTCTCGCCCTCAATATTAGTTGCGACCAGGTTTCCAAATCCATCGTGCGCAAAAAAATGAGTTACGATGAGCCTATCAGCTTCATACAGAACCATTTTACGCTGATCAAGATAGAAAATACGGGCGCTTTTTTGAGCGTTGGCGATACCCTGGCTAACCCTTATCGCTTTATCCTGCTTACTTTATTACCTGTAATTTCGCTGTTGGCGGGTACCATATTTATGCTTACCCAAAAGAATTTCAGCAAGCTGATCCTTGGCGGACTCATCTGCGTTATAGGCGGCGGCATCGGTAATATTTACGATCGTATTGCCCACGGCTCGGTTACCGATTTTATGCATATCCGTTTCGGCATCTTCCAAACCGGCATTTTTAACGTAGCCGATGTTTCCATCATGGTAGGTATCGGGCTGATATTGCTGGATGCTATAGTGAAGAAAATGGAAGAGAAGAAACTACAGCAACAAACCGAACCGCCGACAGAAACAGCAAACGCAGAATAAACCCTATCCCGCGTTAGGGATTGCAGTGAAAACCCCGGAATGAAGCGCTGCTTCTATCAGCAGCGCGGAATGAGGAGTTGTAACGGAAAGCCCGGCCCGAAGGGAACGCCCATATCTACCATTTCCAAAGGTAAAAGATGTTTATTTTCCTCACGAATTGCCGTTATTTTCATTTCACTCAATGGTAATATAATCATTTGAAATTCGCTCCTCTAAACCTTGTGATCCATTTATCACGGTCACTTCTCCATCACATTCCTGCTCTAATCTACCCGCATAACCTACTTCATAATAAAAAGCGTATCTTTGCAGAAATAATTACCCGTTGATTTACGGTTTTGATCAATAGACACTCTTCAGATCCGCTTAATGCTTCGCGTTAGCAAATAATACATACAATTCAATACATGTCATTCGAAAATTTAAATTTAATTGAGCCTATTTTAAAGGCTTTAAAAACAGAGGGTTATACAACCCCTACCCCAATACAAGAACAAGCAATCCCTTTTATATTACAACACCGCGACCTGCTGGGCTGCGCCCAAACCGGTACCGGTAAAACGGCTGCCTTTGCTATCCCTATTTTGCATTTATTGTTTTTAGATAAGCAAAAACACAAGGAGCAAAAATCAATCAAGGCCCTGATTTTAACCCCAACCCGCGAACTGGCCATCCAGATCAGCGAGAGCTTTACCGCTTACGGCAAAAACACCGGACTTAAAAACCTGGTTATTTTCGGTGGTGTATCGCAGGGCCCGCAAACAGATGCTTTGCGCCGTGGCGTTGATATCCTCATCGCTACTCCGGGCCGCCTTTTAGACCTGATGAACCAGCGCTTTGTGCACCTGGACCAGATAAAAATGCTGATTTTGGATGAGGCCGACCGTATGCTGGATATGGGCTTTGTACATGATGTAAAAAAGATCATCGCCAAGGTTCCGCAAAACAGGCAAACTTTGTTCTTCTCGGCTACCATGCCAAACGAGATCCAAAGCCTGGCCGATTCTATCCTGCAGAAACCTGCTAAGGTGGAGGTTGCGCCGGTATCGTCTACAGCTGATACCATACAGCAGTCGTTATATTTTGTAGAGAAGAACGATAAGCGTTTATTGCTTAATCACATCCTGAAAGATAAAAACATTAAAACAGCCCTGGTATTTACCCGTACCAAGCACGGTGCCGATAAAGTTGTTAAAGACCTGGTAAAAGCCGGTATTACTGCCGAGGCCATCCACGGTAATAAATCGCAGAATGCTCGCCAGCGCGCTTTAACCAACTTTAAAAACCGTACCACACGCGTTTTAATTGCTACCGATATTGCCGCGCGCGGTATTGATATCGACGAATTAACACACGTGATCAATTACGAGATCCCTAACATCCCCGAAACCTATGTACACCGTATTGGTCGTACAGGCCGCGCGGGCGCAAGTGGCATAGCCCTTACATTTTGTGATGGCGAGGAAGAAATAGATTTCCTGAAAGATATTCATAAACTGATAGCCAAAGAGATCCCAGTGGAGGAAGAACACCCTTACCCGCTAAGCATCCAGGCCATGACCGAGAAGATGATGAGCAAAGCCAAAAACGCGCCTGCTAAAGGCAAGAGCGGTGGCGGCGGCGGTTCACGTGGTGGCAGGCCGGGTGGCGGCGGTGGTCGTAGCGGCGGCGGCAGGCCGGGTGGCAACACCCGTACCGATGGCAGTCGTAAAGCCGGCGGCAGTAGCGGCATGAGCGGCGCAGCAGGAAGAACGGGCAGGAGATAGTTATTGGTTGATTGGGTTGATTAAGTGAATGGTTGGCATAGTTTGATATTAACTCTCTCCACTCACCTAATCAACCCCTCCCCATTGTTAACAAGTTAATAATCCTGTTTGCAGCGTTCAGATAAATTAAATAGCTTTATAATTAAATTTTTCCGCACCCAATGAAACGCTTTATCAACCTTATCAAGAACAAATTTTTCCTGGTAACCGTAATATTTGTTGTTTGGATGATCTTCTTTGATAAGAACGACCTGTTCTCGCAATACCAATACAAGCAGCAGCTAAGCAAGCTGGAGCAGGAGCGCGATTTTTACAAGGCCGAAACCGCTAAAGTGAATAAAGACCTCGACGAGCTTACCTCTGATAAAGCCAAGCTGGAAAAATTCGCTCGCGAAAAGTACCTCATGAAAAAAGAGAACGAGGATGTTTTTGTAATAGAGCGAGAGAAGAAAAATTAAGCAGATGTGCAGATTTTAGATGTGCAAATGATAAAAGCCTTTCAAGTTTAGCTTGAAAGGCTTTTTTGGTTTTGAACCAATGGGTCGGCGTCCCGCCTCCTATCTCACCAGCATTTTTATCGCTATAATAATCCCCACAACCATCAGGATAAATATCCAGCTGCCTTTATGCGCAAAATTGAATGTCCAACCCCAGCCAAAGCGCTTAGGCACTACCAGCTTCGGATCGGCAGGATTATAATAAATGAGGCCCCATATCCAGTGGCTTGCGTCCTTTTTTTCTAATTCATTCATACCTTTACTTCTCAACATCTGCACATCAAAATTAACCACCGCTACCCGGCTTGGTATCAATTTTTGGCACGGTAAACATGGCTTCTTTAATAAACTTAACCGGCGCGTTACCATACCCCAGGAATTTCTCGTTAAACTCTTTAATGCGATATTTATCACCCTGCTTCTTTTTCCAGGCTAGCTGCAGGTCGTTAATTTCTTTATACCCTGTAAAATAGCTGGTAAGCTGTACACTGCTAACGCTTACCCGTTTCCATTTATTATCGGCTTCGGCTTGCTGTTGGAAGGCCTCGCGGGTTAGCATTTTTATCGCCTGCTCTTTAGTCATGTTACTTGCGTGTACACTATAATCCAATATGGCGTTACATACCGACCGCAGGTGCCATTTATACCACATCAGGCGCATCTCCGGCTCTTTATCGCCAAAGCCTGCATCCAGCATCATCTGCTCGCTATAAACTGCCCAGCCTTCTATCATGGCACCATTGCCAAATACCGATTTGACAATGCTTGGCGATTTATTGGCATAAACCAGCTGGGTATAATGCCCCGGAATGGCTTCGTGGATGCACAGGATCTGCAGGATGTATTGATTGTACTCGCGCAGATAGCTTTCGGCCCGCTCGGGCGACCAGCCCACAAGGCTGCCCACATTGTAATACGTATTGCCCGTTTTATCATAAGGCCCGGGCGAACTTACCGATGCACCGGCAACACCGGCCATGTAGCCGGGTTCCTTACGAACGATGAGCGGTTTGCTTGGGTCGAGGGTTAGCAGGTCTTTACTTTTGATGAACGCGGTTAGTTTTGGCAATTCGGCCTCAATAGCAGATTGAAATTCCGATGGCGCCACGTGTTTGGTAGATAGCGTATCTATCATCTGGCCTATCAGGTCAAGCGAATCTGTTGGCATTGCTTTGGTACCAAAATATTTTGGCCAAAGCGTGCGGCTGATCTTCGCCATTTCGCGATGCAGGTATTTTTTGCGTTCCATGGCGGCATTGTAAACCTGCTGGGCGGTGCTTTCCGACTGTATCTCGTATTTGAATTTGTTTTCGTAGTATTCCTTACCCAGCCTAAAGCTGCGGGGCTTATCGTTCTTCATCGCTTTTAAATAAGCCACAAAGCCCTTTATCGCGTCAACCGAGATGCGTGCACGGTCTACCATCTGCTTTTGCTCAGCATCAGGGATCTTTGTTTTTTTAAGCGAATCGGCAAAGTCGCTTTCTATAACACTCAAGCCACCGGTATGCTGGTCTATAGCCAGGCTGGTTAGCTCTGCAACCGGGTTTTTAAGCTGTTTTTGGGCCTCTTTGTAATAAGCCGGGATAAATGCCATCCGCTGATAAAAACTGCGAAGGCGTTTCTCCAGCGGGGCGTAATGCTCGTTAAGGATAAGCGCAAAACCGCCTATTACGTTGTATGATGCCGGGTTCCACTGATATTCGCGCAGTTGCTCCAGGTTCCACTGGATAGATTCCAGCTGGTTCTGCATCATACGGTGATCTATCTTATTGGCATCAGATAAGGTGCCTACCTCAAACCTGCTGAGCGAATCCATCTGCACCTTGGTGAATTTGATAGCCTTTTTACGGTTATCATCATTGGGGATGAGCAGTAAGCTGTCGTATTTATGATAGCCGGCTGTGGTTGCCCATTCGGGGTTCTCTTTCCAAAAATCATCCAAAAAATGGTCTTCGTATTGCAGGAAGGCAGCATCGTCCTTCGCCGAAAGCGGTTCGGATGATTGCCCGTCTTTTTTACAGGCCGAAAACGCGGCAACGTACAGGGAAAGTAAAAGTAGTTTCTTTATCACCTTAGTAAGGGTTTGCTTTGGTTTATAAACTTAGAGTGTTGGAAACATAACGATTTTCTTGCCGCCCGCACATTTAACTCACCCCGGGTTCGCTAACGCTGCCCTACCCTCTCTCCGCAAGCGGAAAAAGGGTTAAAAGGAAAAATAAAATCTCCCCTCTTTGCGCAGCAGAGAGGGGTTGGGGGTGAGTCAACTCTTGACCCGGGCATTAGCACCACGTTTTGAACACTTAAGGTTATAAACTTAGAAATTTTGCCGCATATAAATCAAATATGCTGCGATTTTGTTACTGAAGAAATACCCTACCTATGGACGATCAGCATAGAATATTAATTGCCGAGCTGGAGAAACTGATAGCGGGCGGCGGCGCGCATGCCACTTTGGAGGATGCTTTGAAGGAGATCCCCGCGAAATTCAGAGGGGTGCGGCCCGATAATCTACCCTACAGCATCTGGCAGCTTGCCGAGCATATCCGCATTGCGCAATGGGACATGCTGGAGTTTAGCAAGGATGGCAACCACCAATCGCCTAAATGGCCGGATGATTACTGGCCAAAAGAAAATGAGCCGAAAGATGATGCCGCGTGGGAGAAAACCATCGACCAGATCCAGGCCGACCGGGCGGAGTTTTTAGCATTGCTGAAAAGCGAAGATATTTATAAACCCATCGCCAATGGCAGCGGGCAAAACATTTTGCGCGAGGCCCTGCAGGTTGCCGATCATAATGCGTACCACACTTCGGAAATTATTTTATTGAGGAGGCTGCTGGGAATCTGGGACCGTTGATTTTAATGATTAAAGGATTACGTCGATTTAGCGCTAAGAGCTATCAGCGAAATCAACGTAATCATTAAAATCAGCGGTCTACTTTATCCCATTCACAAACTCCACAATGGCGGTTACCAATTCGGGTTTTAGGGGTAGTGTGGGTTTATTGTAGGTGGCCATATTTTGTTCGCGGTCGGCGGGGGCCTCTTTCAGGATATGGTTCATGCCGGGGATAACAACCAGTTTCGCGTCAGAATCGGCCTTTTTTAACTTTTCTGCATCGCTTTCGGTTACCTGTATATCTGTAGTTCCCTGTAAAATTAGTGCAGGTATTTTAACACTTTTCATCATCCTGATGGGGTCGTATCTAAACCACGACATGAGGTAAGGTTGGATACTTGGCCTGATGATGGAATACAATTGCGGGTCGATGTAATCGGTAGTTTTTCCTTTCCTCAGGCTGTCTACAACCGTTTTATATTGATCTACCAAAAACTTCGGCATCGATTTTTCTACTTGTTCCTGCACTATTTTCTCGGCGGTGCGGCCTGCGCCTGCTACCGAGATAAACCCTTTAACGGGCTGGTCGCGGAGGGTGAGTAAACCCACCAGTGATCCCTCGCTATGCCCCAAAACAATTACTTTAGAAAATCGCTGATCCTCGTTAAGCATATTAACCAAACCAACGGCATCGTCCACATAATCGGTAAAGCGCAGTTCTTTCTCTTTTGTAGAACTTACGCTTTGGCCCACCAAACGCTTATCATACCGTAAAACAGCAATATTATTTTTGCCCAGTTCGTTGGCCAGCATTTTATAAGTATTACCGTTCAACCCAAGTTTCGGGCTGTTCCCATCGCGATCGGTAGGGCCCGAACCAGGAATAATTAGCACCACCGGCACCTTACCTTTAGCGTTTTTAGGAATGGTTAGCGTGCCCGGGATGGTACCGGTAAACATTTTGAATAAAACCGGCTCTTCGGTAAGCGATGCATCCATCTGGATGGTTTTGGCCGGCTCCTGGTAAGGTGTAAAAAACACGCCAACCAGTTTATTCTGGCTGTTTAGCGATAGGTTTAAAAAGAATACAGCGTTGGCAAAAGTTGCCTTATAAATGGCCGTTGGCGCCACATAACGGTCTATCTCTGTTTTGCTTAACGCACCCAATTGCGCTTTTAGTTGCGTGGTGGTTTGGTTCCACTTATCCGCAGCCATGGTGGCCTTCATTTCCGGCGCAAACATGGCGTAGATACTATCGGGCTGGTTGGCATTGTAAAACTGCTTAAACCTGGCCAATACGGGGGCAAAGTTGGCGGGAGCTGTTTGCGCCATGGCGCTTATAGCTAAAAACAGTACTATTGCAGTGGTATATATTCTTTTCATCCGGGGTTTAACCTGTTTATATTGGGGGATACTGATGGCGAATTTACTAAATTTTGAGAGGATTTTTGATCCATATATGTATAACTCCGGGCAACATTTATTATTATAATGCGTAAAAAGCATATAAACATATTATAAATTTAATATTTTATTAAATTTGTATTTCCTAAACACACAATATCGGATAAAATCTACTAATAGTTAATGAGGGTTAAAAAAGGGTGTTTGCTACTTGCAATGGTGGCCGGTTTTTATAGTTTTTGTTGCGCCCAAACCAACTCTTCCGTACTCAGGGGCAATGTTTACCTGCAAAATAGTACAGCCGCCGAGGCCGCTACCGTTATATTGTTAAACCAGGCCGATTCCGCTATCGTAATGTCGGTATTGGTTGATCGTAATGGCGCTTTCGAATTTCAGTCCGTTAGGCCGGGTGCCTATTTGGTGCTGGCCAATCACCTGGGTTATATCAAAGCTTATTCTGCCGCCTATAAAGCACCTGCAGGGCAAACCGTTACTATACAGCCTATTTACCTGCAGCCGCTTAGTACCGAACTGAAAGAAGTTGCCGTGGTAGCCAAAAAACCGTTTGTGGAAGTAAGGCCGGGCAAAACCATTATAAACCCTGCGGCCAGTATTACCGCCGATGGCAAGAACGTGCTGGAGATCCTGGCGCAATCGCCGGGCGTAAAAGTGAGTAATACCGATGATATCAGCATCAGCGGCAGGCAAAGCGCGCTGATACTGATAGATGGCAAAACCACCAGCATGACGGGTGCCGACCTCGCCTCGCTGCTGCGAAGCACCCAGGGCAGCAATGTAGACAGGATAGAACTCATCACCGGCGGCTCGGCCAAATACGATGCTTCCGCGGGCGGCGTTATCAATATTGTTTTAAAGAAGGGAAAAAACATAGGCACTAACGGTACCGTAAACTTAACCGCAGGCTATGGCAAATACTACAAAGGAGTTGCCGGCTTTACCTTTAATAGCCGCAGCAAGTATGTAAATGTGTTTGGGCTGTACAATGTAAACGCTAATAAAACTTACCGTGGATTTGATAGCTACCGCAACATCAATTCCGGGGGCGTATTAAGCAGCTACAATCTTAACTACTACGGCAAGCAGGAAACCATCAATCATAATTACCGCCTCGGGGCCGATTTTTCGTTAACGTCTAATCACACACTTGGTGTGCAGGTTTACGGCTTTGTAACCAATAACGATTTCAGCAAGAACAACCAACTTAAAATATCCAACCAGGGGCACCTCGATTCGGTGATACAGGTGGGCTCATCCGTAGAACGCGATCTGCGCAACATTAATTATAATATCAACTACGCAGGCAAGCTGGATAACGTAGGCAGAAGTATCTCTGCGAGTATTACCTACCTGCCCTACACCAGGCGATCTGACGAGTACATCAACAACATGTTTTTTGATGCCCAGGGTACCCGGTACCGCCCCGATAACCTGCTGCAAAACCTTTCGCCATCGCACCGCCGCAACTGGACCGGCCTGTTGGATTTTGTAAACCCACTAAATAAAACATCTAAGCTGGAAGCAGGCGTTAAGTTCAGCCACACCGAAAGCGATAACAACCTCATTTTTGGTCCGCAGGTTAATGGTGTTTACACGGTAGACCCTATATTCAGCAATAACTTTGTTTATAACGAGGATGTACACGCAGGCTATTTAAACTATACGGCGGCGTTCGGTAAGTTTGATATGGTAGCCGGGCTGCGCGGTGAGTACACGCATTCAAAAGGGCAATCGGTAAATGTTACATCAACCAGCGCTACTTTAAATATCTTCAATTATTTTAAGCTGTTCCCCAATTTGCTGTTGCACTATGTTAAGGACGATAAACATGAGTACAGCTTAACTTTTGCGCGGGGTATTTTAAGGCCCGATTATGAGAGTCTCAACCCTTTCCTTTATTATGTAGATCCTTACGATTTCCAGAGCGGTAACCCCTATCTCAAACCCGAATACAGCAACACCATTACCTTAACCTACCTGTATAACCAAAGCATTTCGGTATCGCTGTATGCAGGCAAAATCACCGATGCCAACTTCTCGTTCTACACCCAAAACGACGCCACAAAAGTAAATCTTACCACTACACGCAACCTGGGCGATATAAAAGATATCGGCTTACAAATTAACATACCTTATACCTTTACCAGCTGGTGGAGCGGCGAGCTGGATGTAAACGCCGGCTACTACCGGTACACCACCTACCCCGAAAACGGCGACCTGGATAAAGGCACCGGCGACCTGATCATCAATTCCACCCAAAACTTAAAGCTAAGCAAGAGCCTGGCTTTAGAGATCACCGGCTTTTACGAAACGGCCAACCAATACGGCATCAGGCGCTTTAGTCCGAATTATTACCTCACCGCGGGCCTTAGCACCCCGGTATTTGGTAAACGCGGCAAACTGAGCCTGAATCTGTCTGATATTTTTAACACCAATCGCGACAGGGCCTACACCCAATATCAAAACATCGATCTGCGCATCACCGGCAAACCCGAAACGCGCATAGCAAGGCTTAGCCTGAGCTATCGTTTTGGTAAAACCACCGTAAAAGCTGCCACCAAACACCAAACCGGCACCGAATTGGAGCAGGACAGGATGCGCAAGGGCGCGAACTAACCAATAAAAAAAGACGCGAAGTATCGCGTCTCTACAGGTTACCCCACCTTTTTCTCTTTATACTTTCCTTTTATTTGGGTGACGAAGAAGTTACCCAGAGATGGACTGCCCAGGAATTTTTTTAGTGCGGGTGGCTTAAAATTGAAGTATTGCCATACACCGCTATGCTCTTTAAATTCAAGCTCAAGCGTATGCGTTTCCGCATCGTAACCAATGCTTTCTAAAGCGGACGATTGTACAGGCTGCCTTTGCATATTTATACAGCAAGGCAAAATAAAAATGGTTTTAAAAATCTTAGCCGGCGTGGCCGCTAAGCATACTGCTGAAGATAATAAGCAGCACAATCAACGTGATGCCTACATACAGGTAGTCTTTCTCCAGCACAAAGCCAACAGCAGAAAATACTACCCGGATAACCGGCGTAGCAATGAGCAGAATAATACCCGCCTGGATGATGGCCCTGCCCCTAAAGGTAAAGATGCCGTTGATAATACCCGATGCATTGTGCACAAAATCGGGCACGCCCTTAAAGGTGTGGTAATCGGCAGTGGCATGTCCGTGGCGGTAGATATAAACCACCCCTCCTATAAAAACGATAGCCATAGAGACGAATACCCCTGCGCGCAGGATCCACCCGATGATGGATTGCATATCTTTTTCTTTGAAAGATTGGTTCATTTGTTCACTAGTTCATTTGTTCATTGGTGTGTGGCGGAGAGATCGATCCGCCATTACAACCCGCAAGGAAGCCTTGCTTATCGCAATAATATTGCAGTGTTCAAAATTACATCTTAAAACGAATGCTTGCTAACTATTTGGCTTATTAATTACCAGCACAGGTGGCAGTAAGAATTGAGATGACAATTTCACCGATAAGTACTAATGAACCAGTGAACAAATGAACTAATGAACCAATTAATTCCCTGCGCGGATACTGCGCTCACTAAGCTGTTTGATCACTTCATCATTAAAAGCCTGCTCACTTTTGTATAGGATGCTTATTTTGGATGATGGGATTATTTTCAAAAACTCATCCAGGTAACGCCTTTTGGTGGTAAGCATCTGGTTATCGTAATAAAGTTCTTTTTCCGGGCTACCCGTTGCACTTTTGCCATTCAATCTTTTCAGGATGCGTATGGCTTTAAGTTCCTCCTGGTACTGGTGGTAAAGCGGCCAGAATTTATCGGCTTCGTCATCGGTAAGGTCCAGTTGCTGCGATAAAAACTTATCGCGGGCGGCTTCTATTTTTTTACCCACGCCCTTATTGCTCCGGGGCTGTAAATTTCGTTTTACGCCGTTAGTTGGCTGCAAGTTATTTGTAGGGATTTGCGCAGATACTTCATAGCCGGTGGCAACGGCAATAACTATTACAATAACTATATATCTGAACAATTTAATCATTACGTACGGGGTAGCGTTAATTAACATCAATATAATCGCTGAGGTCTTCGTCCAGCGCCTTGGTATTAATTTGTTTATCATCCTGTATCAGTCCGGCTGCATCGCCGGCATCAACATTTAGCTCAAGGTAATCTTTTATTTCGTCAACAGGCACATTGGCCAGCTCGCTATGCAATAAAGTTTTTTGGTGCGCTACAGCAGGTACTACTACCTCGCTGCCATTTTGCCTTAAAAAGGCACCGGTACCAACAATTAAAGCCAGGCAGGCGGCGGTTGCATACTTAAACGTATTGCTGGCAAATAATTTACGTACAATAGTTTTGCGTATTACAACTTCCTTATTTACCGTTTTATTTAAGATATTTCGATTTAGCATCTCGAAATAGTTCTCCGGAACGGTAAATCCAGTTGTTTTTTCTTCCAGTATCTCTTCAACCGCTATGCGGGCAGTTATCTGCTGCTGCATATCTTCAAAGTAACCATCAGGCACGGCGAAGAACTTCTCGCCTTTGGCCATCTCCTCAATATTTACGCGGCTTTGAATTTTGCTTGCAAGCTCATCAAAATAGCCGACAGGCATGGCAAAGCCATTATCCTCCCCCTCTGCTTCAGCAGCAATATTGATTCGGCCTGTAATATTCGCCGATAGTTTATAAAAATAATTTGCCGGCAAAGCAAAGCCATTGTGCTCCGCTTCTGCATCAACTTCGATATTTATGCGGCTGGTAATGTTTGCCGTAAGCTCATCAAAGTAATTTGCAGGCAACACAAAGCCGTTATGCTCCGCGTTTGCGTCCACATCTATGTTGGTCCTGCTGATGATGTTTGCCGAAAGCGCATCAAAATAATTTGCAGGTACCGTAAAACCGTTTGCCGGGTCTGTACTTTTTAATTCATCTAATTTAACCAATGATAAAATGCGCTGACCGGCTTCTTCAAAATAGGCAGACGGCACTGTAAACGGGTTATTTCGGGTAAACCGTTTAAGTGACATTTCTTCGTCCCCCCACTCCTTATTCTCCATATCGCTTTTCATACTCTGTTATAGATGAATAAATTTACCAAAGGTTTAACGTTAATTCAAAATTTAATCAGTATTCGTCACAAAAGCCTCTATCTTTTTCACCGCGAGGTGAAACGATGCCTTTAAAGCGCCAACACTGGTACCCAGCACATCGCTCATTTCCTCGTACTTCATATCATCAAAGTACTTCATGTTAAACACAAGTCGCTGTTTATCAGGCAGTGTCAATATAGCTTCCTGCAATTTTCGCTGGATCTGATCGCCGGTGAACTGGTCCGAACTTGATAGCGTGTCCGCCAACTCATAGTCTACATCATCCAGCGAAATATTATTTTTCTGCTTCTTTTTATTTAAAAAAGTGATACACTCGTTGGTGGCAATGCGGTACATCCAGGTGTACAACTGGGCATCATTACGGAAGCCCGGTAGGTTTTTCCAAACCTTGATGAATACGTCCTGTACGAGGTCGTCGGCATCATCATGGTCTATCACCATGCGGCGCACGTGCCAGTATATTTTTTGCTGATACTTCTTCAGCAGCATGTTAAATGCTTCGTTACGCGTTTTTTCGTCGCGGAATTTGCTGAGTATCTCTTCGTCTTCTGCCTGTATGGCCATTTATCAAAATTTATCTTTTAAATAAATATAAAGCTTTTTTTGCTTTAATATGTTTTGCCGACAGTTAATTTAACAGTTCCAACACCTGTTGCGATGAGGCTTTGGTATCTACCTTATCAATCACGTGGTCGATAACGCCATCGCCGTTAATAACAAATGTGGTACGCGCGGTACCCATATACTTTTTGCCGTACATGTTTTTCTCTTTCCAAACGTCGTAAGCTTCAACAATGCTATGGTCGGTATCGGCTATCAGCGTAAAGGGCAGGCTGTATTTGGTCTCAAACTTTTTATGCGACTTTTCATCATCCACGCTCACGCCTATCACATCAAAACCTTGGCTCAGCAACGATTGGTAATTATCCCTAAAATCGCATGACTCTGCCGTGCAGCCCGGGGTATCATCTTTTGGGTAAAAGTAAAGAATTACGTTTTTGCCTTTATAATCGCTCAGCGAAACTTCCTTGCCATTTTGGTCTTTCGCGGTAAAATCGGGGGCTTTATCGCCTGCTTTAAGAGTTGCCATGTTTATCGTGTAAATTCTGCTGTAAACGTAGTACTATTGTTCTTCATATCTATCACCGTAAATTCAAAATTATGCTTTCCGGGTGCAATATCGTTAGTAAAAGTATAACTTAATATTTTTGTTTTATAACTCCACTCTACCAGTACCCATTTACCATCTATTTTGCCGGCAAAGCTTTTTATGCCCGATAGGTTATCGCTCATGCGCAGCCTGATAGCGCTGATACCTTTAAGGTTGCTGCCATTACGGATATTGATAGGCGTAATAACCGGCGCCACGGTATCTACCCTGATATAATAATCGCCGAAGGCCTTGGCGGTTGCTTTTATAAAAGCACCATCAGGTTCGCCGCCGATGCTGCCGGTAGCCGCGCTTACAATAACGGCTTTATCCGTGTAAGCACCCAGGCTGATATCGGGCTTTATCCAGATATCGTAGCTATCATGTATCGGCGTAAACCTGTTATGGATGCGGTGCGTTACCGAGTAGGCTCCGGGTTTGGCGGGCAGGCTGGAGTATAAAAAATCCAGGTCATCGTAAAGGTTGCGTACCGGGATCTGTACTTTTAAACGCTCGGTGTTAAACTCGCCCAGGTCGTTGTAATACATCATTTTGCCCACTGGTTTTGCAGGGGCCAAGTTACTTGCTATGGTGCTGGATTGCACTTTTACTTTTACCGACGAGGTGTTGCCCGCTACATCCTTACATATAAATTCCACATCGTGTACTTCGTTATCGTTAAAAGGGATAATACCCCTGTTGATAGATTGCGGATACAGCGATATGCGACTGCCCGGCAGGATGAAGCATTTCTGGATCATGCGGCGGGTAAGCAAAAATGTAGGGTAATCTATATAGGCATTCACTGCGTGAGTTTGATCGAACGCGAAACGCTCCACCGCGAAGGTGTAAACCGTGCGGCCATCCAGCTTTAGTTCGATAGAATAAACACCGTTGTGGTTGTTGGATACGCTGTTTTGATCCGTCACCGCTATGCCGAAACCGGTATTGCCGCTTAACTGCAGCACCTGGGGTTTTAATAGGCGATAATTGCCGGCAGCACCGGTAACGCTTAAAAACTCTTTAGGGGTATTCTCGCTAAAAGGGTTGCCGTTTAAATGATAAACACCTATTGCCGTAATAGTTGGCGGCACTTCATCCGGGATGGTAAGGCCGAACAGCTGTGGATTGATGGTCTCCTCGGTAGCGGTATCCCTCAGCTCAAAATGCACGTGCGGCCCTGCGGAGGCACCTTCGTTGCCGGACACAGCTACCACTTCCCCTTTGATCACTTTAAATGTGCCGGGGGGAACGGCAATATCAGCCTCGAAGGTTTGGTTTTTGTATTGATAATCGCGTATGTATTTAAAAACTTCGGGGGTAAAACTTTGGATGTGGCCATAAACCGAGGTGTAGCCATTTGGATGGGTGATGTATAAGGCCTGCCCAAACCCGCCAAACTGGATGCGCAAGCGCGAGATATAGCCATCGGCTACTGCGTGCACCGGATAGCCGGTGCGCTGCATGGTTTTAAAATCTAAACCCGAGTGAAAATGCGCGGGCCGTAATTCGCCAAAGGAGCCGGCAGTAACGGGTGCCAGATCTAAAGGATAGCGGAAATAACCCTGGGGGTATTGTTTGCTTTGGATGATCTCCTGGGCGTAGGTAACGGTACCTAAAAGCAACAGCAGCACGAATGCCGCGTAAGTTTTGTATTTACTGATTGATGATTTTTTGCTGCTACACGGTCGAACGGCCATACTTATTAATAAAATTTTTCTTTAGTAAACCACCATGGGGCAGTTTTGTTGGGCGCGATTTGAAGGCGGGTATAATAATATCGAACACCGAACGCTGAACATCGAATAATGAAGTATTTCGAAGTTCAGCGTTCGATATTCATTATCCGATATTTTTAAACTTCTTATTTCACCTCAAAATCAAACATTGTTTCGCCTTCCAAATAACCCTGTAGCTTATCGCCAATATTTACTTTGCCTACGCCCTGCGGGGTGCCTGTAAATATCAGATCGCCTTTTTTGAGGGTGATGTATTGCGATACGAAGGCGATAATGCGTTCGAAGGAAAAGAGCAGATCTTTAGTGTTGCCCTGCTGGCGGGTTTCACCGTTCACATCCAGCTTAAAATTAAGCTCGTATAAATTGGCAAATTGTGTCTTCGGCAAAAAGTTACTTACCGGTGCCGAGTTATCAAAGGCTTTAGCCAGTTCCCAGGGCAGCCCCTTCTCTTTATGTTTGGATTGGATATCGCGCGCGGTAAAATCTACACCCAGGGCTATCTCATCATAATAGCTGGCGGCGAATTTTTCGGCGATGTGCTTGCCTTCCTTGCAAACTTTTAAAACGATCTCTATCTCGTGGTGTACATCCTGCGAAAACTCCGGGTGGTAAAAAGGCTTATTATCCTTTAAAAGCGCCGTATCGGGCTTCATAAATATCACGGGTACGCTGGGCACAGGGTTGTTAAGCTCTTTAGCATGCTCGGCATAGTTGCGGCCAATGGCTATTATTTTCATAGATGAATAGAATAAAGCCGAAAATAGAAATTCTACCTTTTAAAATTCTAAACTCTAAAAACTAAATCTAAAAATTGACCATGAAAGGTTATTCTGCTCCCCCTTCAAGGGGCTGGGGGGCTCGCGCGTTTTACAATACCGCTATCCTCTTATTGATAGATTCGGTACCCACGTTTATGCGCAGGAAATAAAAGCCGCGGTTAAGCTTGCTATTTACGTTGTATGTGATGCTTTGCTCACCCATTTCTATACGTTGCGAAAACAGCGTGAGCACATCGTTACCCAGTACATCCATTACTTTAATGGTAACAAAGGCTTCGCGTGCTACGGTGTATTTTACATTAAGTACATCATTAACCGGGTTAGGGTAAACCTGCACATTTGATAGCAGCTTATCTGATGGCACCATTGCCCGCCCCGGCGTAACCGAGATGCGCGTGGTTGAAATAACTGCGGGTTTTATAGGAGGCAGCGATAAATGCAGGATGTTTTTATTTATGGGCTTGGCTTTGCCCTTAATATAACGCAGGTATGAGGTATCCGTTTTTTGAGCGACTACTCCCTTTGCAAGCGCAACGTTCACCATCACCGCAAGCAGTGCCAAGGTAAACCAGGAATTAAGCTTAGTAAATTTTCTACCCATATCAATATTACATGCAAAAGTATAAATATTGTGCGCTACAATTCATGTTGTTATGAATTAATAGATTATTTTAACAATTTTTAACAAAATACACATTTTCCAGTTTATTTTAATAAACTCATATCTATTGACTTATACGTTTTGTAATAGTTTAAGTTGCTGCATACATATTTAATAAAACGGCTACTTATCCACACTCTTGCCTTTGTTCCACAATTGCTATCTGCAAACTCAAAATCACACCAGCTACGCAGAAATTGGCCCAAAAAAAGCTGGCGGTCGCTACCTCAGAAGCAAATAAACAATAATGAGAATTGACAATTTATCAGATTAACAAGGCAATTAACGGCGCCGTTTAAAAATTATGTAAATAAAGCCTGCCTTTGTCTGCAATTCAATAAATATTGGCAGCCCAAACACCCTAAGTTAAAATCACGGTTGTACTAATGTAATTTTTATAAATTTGTAAACTTTTTTTAATATCATATAGGTGTCAAATCATAAAGATCTGCAAAAACTAACAGCCGCTGGGCTGCTTATTAGTTTAGGAATAATTTACGGTGATATTGGTACATCCCCGTTATATGTTTTTAAAGCCATCGTAGGCTCAGAACATTCAAACTTTTCACAGCGTATTTCAGAAACATTGGTACTGGGAGGTGTTTCCCTCATTTTTTGGACGCTTACCCTCCAAACTACCCTTAAATACGTAGTAATTACCCTAAGGGCTGATAACAAGGGCGAGGGCGGCATTTTCTCGCTATTCTCATTAGTGCGCCGTAAAGCAAAATGGTTGATAGTCCCCGCAGTACTGGGCGGCTGCGCCCTCCTTGCCGATGGTATCATCACCCCGCCAATTACCATATCATCAGCCATAGAAGGTTTAAAAACCTATTACCCCGAACTACCTACTGTGCAAATTGTTATAGCTATTATTGCGGGCTTGTTCATCATTCAGCAGTTTGGCACCTCGTTAGTGGGTAAAGCATTTGGGCCTATTATGTTCCTTTGGTTTACTATGATGGGCGTGTTGGGGTTGTCCTACATTGCGCAGATGCCATCCATATTAAGGGCGCTAAACCCCTATTATGCTTACGAACTGCTTACCAGTAACTACAATGCATTCATCATCTTAGGCGCGGTGTTCCTGTGTACTACAGGGGCCGAAGCTTTATACTCCGACCTTGGGCACTGCGGCCGTAAAAACATCCAGATCAGCTGGATCTACGTTAAAACCTGCCTTATCCTTAATTATCTTGGGCAGGCCGTTTGGCTTTTACAGCGAGAAGGTCAGTCTATCGACCTGAACGCCAACAACCCTTTTTACAAAATAATGCCCGAGTGGTTCCTGATATTTGGTATCGGTATAGCCACTATCGCGGCAATTATTGCTTCGCAGGCGCTTATCTCCGGTTCGTTTACGCTCATAGCCGAGGCTGTTAGGCTAAACCTTTGGCCAAAGGTGCGCATCAACTATCCAAGCGAGCAAAAGGGGCAATTATATGTGCCCAGTGTTAACTGGCTGCTTTGCTTTGGCTGTATCGGCGTGGTGCTATTGTTCCGCCATTCGGCTAAGATGGAGGCGGCATACGGTTTAAGTATTACCGTAGCCATGCTGATGACCACCATTCTGGTATCTAAATTCCTGCAGCGAAAAAAAGTACCTACATATATTATCGGTATATTCTTAGGGCTTTACCTGTTGATAGAAGGCACATTTTTATTAGGTAACCTGGTAAAATTTGTACACGGCGGCTGGTTCACCCTCTCGATAGGCCTGGTGCTGTTTGTGATCATGTGGACCTGGCACACCGCCCGTAAGATCAAAAACCGCTATGTTAAGTTCATCGAGATAGACGATTATTACAATATCATCAAAGAGATGAGCGAAGACGAGACCGTGCCTAAATACGCTTCACAGCTGATCTATTTAACCAGCGCCAACTTCAATTCGGAAGTGGAATCGAAGATCATTTACTCCATCCTGCAAAAGCAGCCCAAACGGGCCGATGTTTATTGGCTGGTACACGTTGACGTGGTGGATGAACCTTACAAAAGCGAGTACGAAGTTGACTTTTTGATACCGGGTAAACTCATCCGTGTAGATTTTAAACTTGGGTTCAGGGTAGAGCAACAGATCAACCTGTTGTTCCGCAAGGTGGTAGAAGACCTGGTGAAGAACGGCGAAGTGGATATTACCAGCACCTACAAATCGTTAAACAAGCACAAAATTGTTGGCGATTTCAGGTTTGTGGTGATCGAGAAAGTGTTATCACGCTCGCACAACCTGTCGTTTTACGAGAAGGTGGTGATGTTTGTTTACTCGCACATGAAAAAGATCAGCCTTTCGGAAGAACGCAACTTTGGCCTCGACCTGAGTTTTGTAACCGTAGAGAAAGTACCGCTGATGCTTACCTCGCCCGAATCGGTAAACCTGACGAGGGTGGTGTAATAATAAATAGCATTGATATGAAAGGGCTGCCTGTTTAAACGGGCAACCCTTTTTTGTTTGAGAGCAAGGTATCAATTGCTATAGCCGGGTAATTACAGTATAGTGTAAATAACCATGCTTACCAGTGATATGTAAATTTAAACCAATATTGACAACCAAAATCTTATACCGCTATAGCTTTATAGTATAAACTTTTTTCAGGACGATATAGCTGGCAGGTGTCCCAAAAAAGTGTTTCGCCGTGTTTTTGAGTTAAGATTGAACTTTATTTAATTACCTGATAGTAAGCTATTTATATCAACTATCTAAACAACAGGGGTGTCCCAAAGTGTTTCACTGATTTTAATTAAATAGCTGATAATCAAAAACATGCAAAAAACAGGTGTCCCACATTTAATTGGGACACTTAACTATTTTACTTCGTTCTGCGCTTTGCCAATTAAACTGTGCTTATATCCGTATAAAACATAGATCACCAGGCCTATTAACAGCCACGCCAGGAACCTTATCCAGCTTTGGTAGGTAAGTTCTGTCATGAGGTAAAAGCAGCTGAGCAGGCCTAATACAGGTATCAGCGACAGGTTACGTACAACTGCGGCTATGGTTAGCGCTGCTGATAATATTATAAACAAGAAGAAAGGAAATTTCTCGTGTATATTTTCCCCGGCCAGTATATCCATAAAGGGTTTCCAAAACAAATAGATCATCCCAATAAAAATAAACGGAACTACATATTTGGCGTTAACATAGGGCAGGTGAAACTTGCCTTTTACGGCTGCTTCCCTCGGCATTAACAATACGCCGCCGCAAACCAATACAAAGGCGAATAGGGTACCAATGCTGGTCAAATCGGTTACTTCGGTAAGGTTTAAAAACAGGGCAGGGATAGCTACCACAAAACCAGTCACAATTGTAGCGAACGACGGGGTTTTAAATTTAGGGTGGATGCGGGAGAAAGCCTTTGGCAACAAACCGTCGCGGCTCATGCTCATCCAGATGCGTGGCTGGCCCAGTTGGAATATCAGCAATACGCTGGCAGTTGCAATAACCGCACTGATGGAGATTACATAACTGATGTTCTTCAACCCCACTTTAGCGAATACGAAGGCCAGCGGGTCGCCTACCTGCAGGTCCTTATAACTTACCATACCTGTTAATACCAGGGATATGAGGATATACAACACCGTACATATCAGCAGCGAGTAGATCATACCGCGCGGCAGGTCCTTCTGCGGGTTTTGGCATTCCTCTGCTGTGGTAGAGATGGCATCGAAACCGATATAAGCAAAGAACACGCCCGATACGCCCTTCATTACGCCCTTAAAGCCGTTCGGCATAAATGGGTGCCAGTTGGCCGGCGTTACGTAAAAGAATCCTATGGCGATAACCGCTATAACAATAACTACTTTTAAAACCACCATGGCATTGGTAGCTTTTTTTGTTTCGCGAATACCGATGTATACCAGGTAGGTGATAACAAATACAATCCCTAAAGCGGGTAAATTGGCTATGAATTTAATATTGCCAAAACCCGGGGCATTAGCCCAGGCAACGGCTGCGCTTTTCATGTTATCGGTAATATCTGCCAGTTTACCACTGGCGGTAAGTTCCTGGATCTTCTCCTGCGCACGGAATGCCGAAAAGTAGTCCATGGTGAGGTACTCGGGCATATGGATGTGAAAACCTTCCAGCAGGTTTACAAAGTAGGTACTCCAGGATATGGCTACCGCTATGTTACCGATGGCGTATTCCATTAGCAGATCCCAGCCAATTATCCAGGCGATGAGTTCTCCGAATGATGCATAGGCATAGGTATAAGCACTGCCGGCAACAGGTATGCGCGAAGCAAATTCGGCATAACATAAAGCAGAAAAACCGCAGGTTACCGCGGTTATAATAAATAGTATAGATACCCCGGGGCCACCATAAAACGATGCTTCGCCGATGGTGGAGAAGATCCCCGCGCCTACCACGGCAGCTATCCCCATGAGGGTAAGGTCCTTTACATTAAGTTCTTTTTGGAGTTGGGAGGCGGTGCCGGGGTGCTCTGCGTCGCTGAAACCACATTCAACGTCGGAAAGGATCTTGGCTACAGATTTTTTACGAAATATGCTTTTAGACATATAGTTTGATCAGTTTTTAGTTCTTCAAACCAAACATAACCATTTTTTTGCATTGAAAAACTATATGCGTTACTTTGTGGGCAATGAAAATAGGCGTTAGGGAGGTTTTATTCAGGATACAATACTTTTTAATACCCTATCTTGTAGTTTTATGCGGCTGTTTCCTAATTAAACTGCTTTATACCCGCCGCGAAATATACTTTGCGGTAAATGGCGTATACAATAACATCGCAGACTTCCTGGCCCCGTACATTACCGATATTGGCGATGGACTCACTATTATCATCCTATCGGCCATCATAGCCTTTTTTAATTACCGCAAAGCTTTTTTGCTCACGAGTGGCTACCTGGTAACCTCCATAGTAGCGCAGGCCATAAAATACAGTGTTTACAGCCCGCGGCCGCGTGTTTATTTTGAGCAGGAGTTAGATAAGATCCATTTTGTGAAGGATGTGTACGTAGTTGGCGGAATCCAAAGCTTCCCTTCGGGGCACACGGTAACGGCATTTTCCGCAGCGGTAGTGCTTACCTATGTTATTAAAAACAAAATGTGGGGAGTAGCTTTGTTAATATTAGCCATGCTGGTGGGTTACTCGCGCATGTACTTGAGCCAGCATTTTTTTGAGGACGTTACCGCAGGCTCGGCCATTGGCGTAATGGTTACGGTGATGTGGCTGGGCTTTATAGACAGCAAACAATTTTTAAGATCCCCCCGTTGGAACAGGGGGATCCTGAAAACTTTAAAAGCTTAGCGGTCTAACTGTTCCCTAAGTTTTTTCTTGCGGCGGGTTATGTAAAATACGATTATGCCAATAAACACCAGGACGATTACCACGCCAGATATGAGACTTGGCGATATACCCTTTGCGTTTGACAGGTATTGGTCGGTACGTTTCAGCTCCGGCGATATGACGATAGAACTGGAGAATTTCTTGTACTCATCTTTTATCAACTCGGCGCGGTTTTGCTGGTAGTAATACTCAAATGTGTAGGTAACATCCTGCGTATAAATTACGATGAAGTTACGCAGTTGTACGCCGACACCCTGGTCGGTAGAGAGGGTGAAGGTTTTTGCCTTAAGGTGCCCAAGCGTGGTATCGCGCACGTTCAACGCATCCGAACCTTCTGCCTGGCCCTTAATGCCTTTGATGTAATCTTTCAGCACTTTATTCAGGTCGCGCTCTTTTTTTAACGGCGTGTTGTTTTCAGCATTCGGCTGCCTGATCACTACCACGTAACCTAAATTTGTGTTACCCGAATATATTTGCTGGCCAAGGGTATCTTTTTTGGTGTATGTCTCCGGTAACGATACCGCAACAAGGCTATCTATCTTAACAGGCTTAAAAGGGGCCTGCGCAAAACCTGCTGCCGATAACAACAGGAGGCTAAAACTTATCAGAATCTTTTTCATAGTAGTTTTAACCTGAAAAACACAGATAAGTTTTAATAAGCTTTTATTTACGCTAAAAAATGCTTATATTATTGTATGAATTTACATATATATAACAATGGAACTGAGAATAATAAGAGCAAGCTATGATGACGAAACGATAACTGTTTACCAGGCTTATAACATGGCTATAGCCCGGGCGGCGGTGGAAAGCCAAACATTTGTAAGCCCGTTTAAAAAAGACCGGATGACCTGGATAAAGCCATCATTTTTATGGATGATGTACCGCGCTGGCTGGGGCAACAAAGAAAACCAGGAAAGAGTTTTAGCCGTAAAAATTAAGCGAAGCGGTTTTAACACGGCGTTGGCATCAGCGTGTTTATCATCATTTGATGCTACCGTTTATGCAGATTACGAGGCGTGGCAGTCAACTTTAAAAAATGCGCCTGTACGTGTACAATGGGACCCTGAGAAGGATCTATTAATGAGGCCGCTAAACTATAAATCGCTGCAAATTGGCTTATCGGGCACAGCGGTTGACCAATACCTAAACGATTGGATAGTTGAAATAACCGACATTACCGAAAACTGTAAAAGCATCCATCAGCTAATACTTGAAAATAAACTGGAGGAAGCCACTCAAATGCTCCCAGTAGAAAAGCGCTATATTTTGCCGGCCGGTATCGCTGCCACTATCAACTCTGATCAGCAGGTTGATTGATCCCCCCTACCGCGCCTGTCTCCCACTACCCTTTAATCTTGCCAGGTTATATTGCGGCAATAAACGGGGAAGAAATAAAAAGCCCCCTCCGGCGTGGAGAGGGCTAAGCAATTATATCTTTTCCATTTCAGCCTTCACAAACTCCGCAAGCTCTTTTACATAGCCTGCGCTGAAATCGAACTTGATGCCGGCCGTTTCGTAGATCTCGGTGATGGTTTTGGTGTAGCCTAATTTCAGGGCATCCAAATACTGCTGTAAGCCTTTCTCGGGGTTCTCTTTATAGTTCTTCCAAACCGCTATGGCGCCTAACTGGGCCATGCCGTATTCGATGTAATAGAACGGAACCTCGAAAATGTGCAGCTGCTTTTGCCACAGGTTCTGCTCGGCCTCCGGGTGACCGCTCCAATCGGCAAAGCCGGCGCCAAACGGCTCGTAGATCTTCAGCCAGGCTTCCGTACGCTCGGCAGCAGTATGCTCGGGGTTGGTGTAGATCCAATGCTGAAACTGATCTACCACGGCAACCCATGGCAGGGTTTTCAGCACATCAATCAACTGATCGCGTTTGGCGCGTTTCAGGTCCTCCTCGTTATCAAAATAAACGCTCCAGTTGTCCATCGAGATCAGCTCCATCGACATGGATGCCAGCTCGGCAACCTCGCTTGGGCAATGTTTAAAATCGTTCAGTTCCAGGTCGGCAGTGAGGAAGGTATGCACGGCGTGGCCGCCTTCGTGCACCATGGTGGTGAGGTCGCGGAAGGTGTTGGCCGAATTCATGAAGATAAAGGGTGCGCCCGTTTCCGATAGCGGATAGTTATAACCGCCCGGTGCTTTGCCTTTGCGGCTCTCCACATCAAACAGGTTGTTATCCTTCATAATTTCCAAACGCTCGCCCAGGTAACGGTTAATGTTGCTAAAACACTGGATAGATTTCTCCACCAGTTCGGCACCGCTGTTGAACGGTTTTAGCGCCGGCCTGCCCGATGGGTCTACATCCATATCCCATGGTTTTAAAGTATCAACGCCCAATAGTTCCCGGCGTTTTTCTGCCTGCTCGCGCAGAATGGGCACCACTTCGGTTTCTATAGCCGCGTGGAAAGCATAGCAGTCCTGCGGGGTATAATCAAAACGGCCAAGGGCCTGGAACATATAATCGCGAAAATTCTCGAAACCGGCGTTCAGCGCCACTTTATGGCGCAGGGCACGCAGATGATCGAACAGGGTATCCAGCACCGTTTTTTCCTGCAAGCGGCGGGCGGTTATCTTCTCCCAAACTTCCTGGCGCTTGGCTCGGTCGGTACCCTTTAAAAATACCGAGGCCTGCTCCAGCGTGTATTCCTTCTCATCGATGTGTACCGACATAGCGCCGGTGATGCTTTGATATTTCTGCTGCTCCACCTGGATCTCGGTTTGCAGCGGAATGTTCTCCTCACGGAAAAGCTCCAGCGATTTTTTTACGGCGCGCAGCATTATGTAGAATTTCTCCTCGCTCAGCTCGCCAACGTAATCGCTGTTCACCAGCTTTTTGTTTAGCTCGTTGTTATATGGCGCGGTTTTAGGCTCAATCTCGGTAGCAAAGTACTGGAAACTTTCCAGCAGGTCGGGGTTCATGGTGTCGCAGGTCATGCGGATGTAGCGCCAGGCAAAATCCTCTTCCAGCGCCGCCTGTAGTTCGCTGCTGTCTTTCAGCCATTGCTCTAATTCGCTTACGGAATTGATAGGGCGGTTGGTTAATTCCTGGTAAATAGGTTCCAGCGTTTCCCATTTAATTTCGAGGTCGGCCGGGATATAATGTCTTGTTTTTTTGTGGATCATGGTATAATTGATGTGCAGATATGCGGATGTGCAAATATGCAGATTAGTAGGGAAAGTCGGAAAGATTGAATATTTACTAAAGGTAAAATATCGAACAACATTACTCCACTTGTTACGTAAGGCAATGTTCACATTTCAAAAACGTCACTTTACTAAACCTTCTTTGGCTTGATGAACAGTGCCGATAACAGACTTATTACAAAGCCGGCGGCTACCATCATAACCCAATAGAAAATATACCCGATAATGGTTTTATTATTGGCAAAAACAGTAAAGATGATTTCGTACACTAAAAATATGATACTTGCGATAGCAATAGCCGTTGTACTAAAGGCTACTCTTTGTATAAATATCGCATTAAGTTTGGCTAAATATTTATTTAACAATTGCGTGCCCACGATAGTAAGGATAAACACCAGTAACAATGAATTGCCCTGGTTGTAACCATGTGTAAACGGGGTCAGATTAATGGCTATCAATGAAAATCCACCAAAAACACCAGCCAGAATAGCAATTTTAAAAGGATTGTAGTTTGACGATAAGGTTTGCGGCATAACTTATTTGCCGCAATATACTTATCTATTCCGCCTTATACAACGTCTCCGACATCTTTTTTATCCCCTCTGCATACGGCGTTGGTTTAAAGTTAAACCTCTTTTCAAACTTGCTGGAATCGAAGATATAATCATGATCGTACTGGTAGTACATCTCTACCGTACCTGCAACTACTTTCATAAATTTGCCTATTACCCAAAGCATCCATTTCTTCAGGCTGAAGTAGCTGGGTTTGGTTTTGTAAATAGTGGCTGCCATTTCTATAAATTGCTTACCGGTAAGCGCAGGAGCAGTTGGCAGGTGCCAGATCTGGTTATCGCTATCCGGGTTTTGGCCCAACAAAAACATCGCCTTGGCGGCATCTTCAATATAAATAAAGCAGTGCTTTGTATTAGCATCCCCCATCCATTGGGCCATTTCTTTTTTGGCGTATTTGGCAAGCACCATCATATCAAAAAAGCTATTGGTGCTATCGGTACCATAAAAATCTGGCGCGCGGGCTATGCTGGCGTTTAGTGTTCCGGCTTTTACTTCATCCATAATAGCATTGGCCACACCCACACGCACTTTGCCCTTTTCACTGATAGGGTTATAAGGCGTATCTTCTTTCATTGGGCCATTTACCAAACCGTACATGTAAACGTTATCAAAAAATATCAACCTGGCATTGTTCTCTTTGGCAACGGCAATTACGTTTTTAATGATAACGGGCCATTGCTGTTTCCATACCTCAGCATCGTAAACAATGCCTACGCACAAATATATAACCGTTGAACCCTTAGCAGCTTCGCGCAGTTCATC
Source organism: Mucilaginibacter pankratovii (assembly GCF_014773265.1). Taxonomy (GTDB): domain Bacteria; phylum Bacteroidota; class Bacteroidia; order Sphingobacteriales; family Sphingobacteriaceae; genus Mucilaginibacter; species Mucilaginibacter pankratovii. The sequence goes on from NZ_JACWMY010000015.1 coordinate 26,871, forward strand.
CAGGTTTAAAAGATCGGCTTTTTTCCAGGTGGTGTTTTTGCCGGGTTTTATTTCGCGCCTGCTTATTAGGCGGATGGTATCGTTATTATTTTCTAACTGGCGGGTTAGCGCGTTGGCTACCGGGCCTCCTGCTCCTAATATCGTATGCATTTTCTTGTTGTTTTAAAGTATGATACAAATGTAGGCGCGGGTTGAAAGTCAAAACGTTAACAAAAGATAAGAATTTAGAGGTTAAAGGTTAAAGGTTAAAGGTTAAAGGTTAAAGGTTAAAGGGGAATGCAGACCGAAGCGTGTTGTTTTGACTTTTTAATTTTGAATCACTGCTATTTTTCCACCAAGATCCTCTTCCTTATCCTCGATAACGAAACCGGTGTTATCCCCAAAAAGTTGGCAATGTAATGCTGAGGCATGCGCTGGAGTATTTCGCGGCCGGTTTGCAGGAGTTTGAGATAACGCTCCTCGGGTGTTTGGGTAATGAATGATGAGATGCGTTCTTCGTAGCAGATGAGGTAATGTTCGGCTACCAGGCGCCCAAAGCGTTCCATTTTGTAGGCCAGCATGGGGTTGTTCAGCATCAGCTCCATGTTTTTTTTGCTGATGATAATGATCTGGCTGGGCTCTAATGCTTCGATATAATTTGTGGCCGGCTCTCCTGTAAGGAAACTTTTATAGCTGCTCACAAATTCGTTTTCGAAACTGAAATAACCGGTAATGTCCACGCCATCCTTAATGTGGTAATAGCGTACCGAGCCCTTCAGCACAAAACCAAAGTGGTTGCAAACCTTACCCGCTTCGGCAAAAAGCTGCTTCTTTTTAAAATTGTGCAGCGTGATATGCTGAATGAATACGATCCATTCGGCCTCGTTGAAAACCACGTAAGGCTCCATGCCCTTACGAAATGCTTCGAGCTGTGCTGATGTTAGCGCATCCATATCCTATCCATTAAAAAAAAGGCCGCAAACACCACGCTGGCGATGCCGTTGGTAGTCATGAAGGCGATATTTACACGGCTCAGGTCGTTTGGTTTTACCAACAGGTGCTGGTAGATGAGCATGGCACAAAAGAAGGCGATACCGATGTAATAAAGCAGGCCCACGTTGGTGTAAAACACCGGCATCACAATAAATGCTGCTGAGAATATATGCAACACGGTAGAAAGCCTCAAAGCGTTCACCTTGCCTAACCAGGCAGGGATAGAGTGCAGTTTCTCGTTCCGGTCGAAATCCTCATCCTGCAGGGCGTAGATGATATCGAACCCGCTTACCCAGCATAAAACCGAGAGCGAGAAAAATACCGGTGTTAAAGCAAACGCCCCGGTTACCACCAAATACGCCCCGATAGGTGCCAGCGATAAACCCAAACCTAAAACCATGTGGCAAAGCGCCGTAAAACGCTTGGTGGCGCTGTATCCCAAAACCACCAATAAGGCAATGGGCGAAAGATAAAAGCAAAGCGGGTTGATGAACCAGGTGGTCAATATAAACAATGCGCAATTGCTCAATGTAAAAGTTAATGCCGCAACCGGACTGATCCTCCCTGCCGGGATATCACGCTGTTTGGTGCGCGGGTTTTTAGCGTCGATGTTCCTGTCGAGGTAGCGGTTAAATGCCATGGCCGAGTTGCGGGCAAACACCATGCAAAGCAGCATCATCACCAGTTTTTGCCATTCGAATTTATGGTCGGTAGTGGTAACCGCCAAAAAGAAGCCAATAAAGGCAAATGGCATGGCAAATATGGTGTGGGTAAAAGTTACGAGAGAAAGGTATTTTTTCATGCTTATTTGAATAACAAATATCGAATTTTAAACGTCTAATCATGAAGTTCTTTTTACTTCATCATTCTGAATTCGATATTCGGCGTTCGATATTATATTTTAACTCTTATAGTACTCCTCATCAAATACCGGCGGTTCAAAACTGCGGTTGATGTTATCTATAAACGCCAGGATCTCATCGCGGCCCAGCAAGGTTTCTGATGAGGTTACAAAATGCTGTGGCGCTTCCTCAAAGGTGGCTAATATCGCTTTGCGGAATTTGGCAATGTTCTGGTCTGTTTTAATGCTGCTTTGCTTATCGGCTTTGGTAAATACCAGCACAAATGGCAAGCCCTTTTCGCCAAGCCAGCTGCAAAACTCCAGGTCTATCTTTTGCGGTTCCAGGCGGCTGTCTATCAATACCATTACGCATTGCAGGCTTTCGCGTTTATCCAGGTAGCTGCGGATAAATTTGTTCCAGTCCTCTTTTTTACTTTTAGAGATCTTGGCGTATCCGTAGCCCGGCAGATCGACAATGTACCACAACTCGTTCACCAAAAAGTGGTTGATCAGCTGGGTTTTGCCCGGCGTTTGCGAAGTTTTTGCAAGGCCTTTTTTCTGCACCAGCATATTTATCAGGGATGATTTCCCCACGTTGGAGCGCCCTATAAACGCAAACTCTGGTTTAATGGGAATGGGCAACCTGGAGATCTGAGTGTTGCTGCAAATAAAATCGGCCGATTTGATGATCATGCCGCAAAGGTAGGTAAAAGTTAGAAGGGTTGGAGACGTTAGAAAAGTTGGAGATGTTGGAAGGGTTGGAGACGTTAAAAAAATTGGAAAGGTTGGGGAAGTCGAAGATGTGGTTCGTGTTTGGGTTACTTTTTCACAGTTGATTTGGTGAATTTATATTGCAGGGTGAGCAAAAAATACCGCCTGATGATCTGCGATTGGGTATCGGTAATGGAGTTTTGGTTGATGTACCGGTAAGTGTTGATGTTTTGGTTCAGCAGATCGTAGCAGGAGAATTTTATTTCGCCTTTATCCTTTTTCAGGAACTGGCGGGCAAGGCTCACATTGAGCAGGTTGCTGCTTTTTTGAAAACCGGCCGGCACCAACGGATTGTAGTTGTAAGTGTAGTTGCCATCAATATTGGTTTTAAAGGGCATGTTCACCCTGAAATGCGTATCGAAGGCATGGGTAATGTATTTTTGGCTCTCATAGTTAACACCGCTGTAACTGGTGTAGGTATAGCTTAGGCGGTATTGGGGGCTAAATTCAAAAACATCTTTATAATTAAAGGTGACGTGCTCATTCAAGGTGCCCCGGTACGACTCCTGGAAGCCATCCATCCTATTCAGCACAAAAAAATCATGGCTTTTTGATAGGTTGATATTGGTTGAGGCATCCAGCTGCACATCACCCTCCTTCTTCAATTGCTTGTTGATGTAGCCGCTAAAATTCATGTTATACCTGCCATCGCGGTTGATAGGCGTGCTGGTTTCTACCGACTGTGCGTCCAGCGTGCGCTGCCTGAAAACACTGTTCTCGTAAAAGGCAACCGAGGCGCGCACATTGTAACTGGTGCGGGTTTGGAAATTGTATTTAGAGTAATTGATACTAAAGGAATTGCTGCTGGTTGGTTTTAAAAAAGGGTTACCGGTAACGGAAGACGATGGACTAAATACCACGGTATAAGGTACCATATCGCCAATATTGGGTAAATAGGTATACCGCGAGTAATCCACCGAGAAACCATTCATATTTAAATTGACAGTGGGCATAAAGAACACAAAATGCTGATCCAGATCGGCAGCGCCCCGCCCAAAGGCATTGTTCACCTGCTGAAACTGGGTGTTAAAGTGCATCCGCAGGTTAATGTCCTTTTTCAGCTCAATACTTAACCCCGGGTTTAGGCCCTGCATCCATTTATCGCGGGCCAGGTCATTGCTTTTCTCCAGCAAAAAGCTGTCGTATTCGCCGGTGGCGGGGTTGTAATCATAGGTAGATACCTTATCCAGGCTGTGGCCGTAGCTGGCTTGTGCGTTAACATCCACTTTAATTTTTTCGGTTACCGGGTAACTAATGCCTGCCGATAAGCTCGCATCGGTACTGCGCGAACGGTTATCGCCTAATTGGTTAAACGCGTAGGATGGCAGGGCTGCCACGTAAGAAGTGAGGCTGGTATTATCATAATTGGTGTTATTGCGGGGACTAAAGGTGAGGGTATGGTCGATGTTTATAGACGCTCCCTTTTTTTTAAGCTGCCGGTTATAATTCAGCGCCTGCGAAAAGTTGATGTTATTGCCGCTGGCGTTGCTGGTATTTGTTGACACATTGATAGGATCGGTAAAGTTGCTGTAACTGTTGCCGGTAGTTTGGTTTGCCGATGAGTTGTTGCTGATGTTGATATAAGGCGTATACCGTAAGCGGGTTTTATCATCGGGCTGCCAAACTATGGTGCTGCTTATGGCGTGGCTGCTGTTATTGCCGTTGCGCTTGTTTGCCGAGTTGCCAAACACCGTTGTATCTGCCAGGAACTGCTGCCGTTTGGTGAGGGTGTTGTACTCCGAGTTTTCTTTTTTGTAGATGTAGGCAAAGTTCACCTTCAGCTTTTTACCGTAATCGGTATTGATGTTAAAGCCCGCATTGGTGGCTGTTTGCTTGCCGTTACCTCCTCCGCCAAAGGCAATGCCGGCCCTGGAGATGGCCTCGCCGCCGCGGTTAAGCCCGCCGCTGCCGTACAGATCGTTAAAATCGAACCCGGTATTGTTCAAATCGTTTGATGAACCTAAAACGCTCACCTGCAAAGTATCCCTGAAGGTATTGATGAGTGCGCCCGCCTGGTAATGCCCGCCGGTACCTGCCCCTGCGTAGCCTTTTCCAAAAATGCTTTTCTTAAAAGCCTTCTTAAATTTCAGGTTGATGATCTTGTTCAGCTTCGATGCGGGGATGAGGTGGTCGGGGTCGTTCTCGCGGTCGTCATACACCTGTATCTTATCTATCATATCGGCATCGATGTTCTTGGTGGCCATCCGCGTATCAGCCGAAAAGAATTCGTGCCCATCCACCAGCACTTTGGTCACATCCTTACCCATTACAGTGATGCCGCCATCGCTGGCTACTTCCAGCCCGGGCAGTTTTTTCAGCAAGTCTTCTACCACGGCATTGGGGCGTACTTTAAAGGCTTCGGCGTTAAACTCAATGGTATCTTTTTTTATGACGATAGGCATACGCTCGCCCTTTATCAGCACCTCGTTCAGTTCCTTGATGTTTAATTTGATGGCACCCAGGTCCAGCTCATTCGTTTTTAGGGTAATTACCTTACGATAGGGCTGGTAAGCCACGAAAGATATAAATACTTTTATGGGGATCCCCTGCGGGATATTATGCAGCGCGAATGCGCCGTTCTTATCGGTAATGGTGTAGGATAGCAGATGGGAGCTTGTGTCGCGGTTATCTAAAATGGCAACGGTCGCAAATTCAATCGGTTTGGCGCTTAAGGAGTCTACCACCCTGCCCTTTACGTTTGCTTTGTTTTGCGCAAAGGATGTGGTGGCAGTCGTTAAAAAGAAGAAAAACAGCAGATATCTATACATGCAGGTGTTAGGTAGCTTAGTGCTGGCCTAAAAATCTATAAAATGTTTTGGATTATGCCTGTGCGTTAACATACTTTAACTATTATTAAACAACGTTAACAATAAAGTTACAAGGAGCGTGCCTCTCTCCTTTGGAGAGGGGGCCTTAGGAGCCTCACCCTGCCCTCTCCAAAGGAGAGGGTTCTTTTTTCTTCACCCTCTTTTCCGCTTGCGGAGAGAGGGTCGAACAGCGGAGCGCATTTGGGGTGAGTCAAATAGCCACGAGGCAATATCCGCAACGCGAGTTGACTCACCCCCAAACCCCTTTCTCCTTCGGAAAGAGGGGATTCTTTTCTTATTCCTTGCCCTCTTTGCGGAGCAGAGCGCATTCGGGGTGAGTTGAACAACCCGGCGATATTCATCTTTCAATAAATGTTTAAACATTTATTTTACTTATCTCCAACAAAATCAACCTTTCAACCTTGTAACTTTACAACATTAAAACAAAGAAAATGAGCGATTATAAGATCCCCGCACAAACCCGCATCGGGCATGTGCATTTAAAGGTGAGCGATATACAAAAATCATTAGGTTTTTACGGCGGCCTGCTGGGATTCGAAGTACAGATGATGTACGGCGACCAGGCAGCCTTCATCTCTGCCGGTGGCTACCACCACCATATCGGTTTAAATACCTGGCATAGTAAAGGCGCGTCACCTGCCCCGGAATATGCACCAGGTTTATACCATACCGCTATATTGTACCCCGAAAGGAAGGATCTGGCGGCCATATTGCAGCGCCTGATAGATGCCAGATACCCCATCACCGGCGCATCGGACCACGGTGTATCCGAGGCCATTTATTTGGATGACCCCGACGGTAACGGCGTAGAGCTTTACTGGGACCGCCCAAAAGAGCAATGGCCAATAAACGAAGCCGGCGAAATGACCATGTTTACCCGTAGCCTCAACCTGCCTGGTTTACTTGCCGAGCTGAAATAATTACTCGTTCAGCATATATTTCTCGATACCGGGGGCGGGTTTCCACTCGTCTTTTGGCTCGTAGTAATGCCATAGCAGGGCAGATACTTTACGGATAAGCACGTAAGCCTCGTTATCGGTTACCCAGCGCTGGTCCTTATTATTTTTGGTGATGATAGAGAAAACGTAATCGCCATGCGGAGCGTTCACCAGCACGGTTTCCGACCGGCTTTCGTCCACTGCGCCTTGTTTAGATAAGCACTGTATATAAGGTGGTATTTGCGAGAGCGCGGTGTTATCCCAATAAATGCGGTTGAGGGTGCGGCTCATGCGCTCACTTGCTGCCGGGCTCACCACCTGCCCGTTGCGGATCATAGTGAAGAGCTTACACATTTCGTAAGGCGTGGTTACGCCCCAGCCGTAGATCTTACGCATTGCCTCGCGGCCGGGCGTGCGGGAATTTACCCGCATACTTTTAAAGCCGTTACTATCCAGCCAGTTGTTAATGTGTGTACCTGTTACCAGCTTTTGCAGCCACAGGCTGGCGGTATTATCGCTCATGGTGATCATCAGCATGGCCACCTTGCTCAGCATAATAGTGTCTTTATCTTTAAACGAGCCCAGGATATCCTCCCCCGCGTACAACAACGAATCGCGATAGGCAAGTTTTTGGTTATAGTTCAGTTCGCCTTTTTCTATTTTATCCATCACGCCGCTAAGTATACTCACTTTAATCATACTCGCGGTAGGGAACAGCGTATCCTGGTTAATGGCTGCGGTTTTGCCTGTTTTTAAATTCTGCACGTAAATGCCTGCTTGTCCGTTAAAACCCTGCAGGGCTGTTTGCAACCGCGCGGTAAGCTTTTTATCGGTTTGGGCGAAGGTGGTAACGGTTAGCAACAGGAAGGCGGCGAGTAAAAGGTGTTTCATGGAGGGAATGGGTTTGATGGAAATAAAGTTATGGATAAATTGTAATTCGTTTTCTTAAAACTATTTTTAATCATAACGTATTCCTATCTTTAACATATGGATATTCAACAAGTGATCAATATCGACCAGGAAATTTTAAGCGGGCAACCCGTTTTCACCGGAACCCGTGTGCCTGTTGAATCTCTTTTTCACCATTTAGAAGCAGGTGTAACACTGGATGAGTTTCTTGAGGATTTCCCATCAGTTTCTAAGGAGCAGGCTACATTTTTAATGCAAACCAACAACTACAACGCAATTCAATAACGGTGTACCTCCGATTTACTACCGAATTTATTAACGAATATAACGAAGCAGAAACAGGGGTATTTCAGGCACTCGGGTATCTTCGTAATAATCCATCAACCCAGGATGGTGATGTAGTTAAACTTAAGATTTTAAATAAATGGTTTAGTTCTAACTTAGAGAAACCAACCCGGTTCTCAAACGCCACGAGTAAAAGCCCTGTATCGGTATCTTTATCATGGTTTAAAGATTCGGCAAAAGAACATCTTCATAAAATGAGTGAACTTACCGAAGTATTAGAAAAATACGACCTTGTGGTAGAACGGCTTGTAACTAAAAATCCCGGCTATATTGTCTACGAAGACGATTATCAGGTTTCAGCCGTCCCATTTCGCAATGACCGCAACAGAGTTATTTAAGATTTGGCAACTTTTTGAATTTGTCAGATCTGCCGCCATAGCCCTCCTCCCAATTCCCTATCTTTGCGCTCTCTATGAAATACCTGCGTTGGCTTTTGCTTCCGTTTTCGTTAATATATGGCCTGGTTGTGCTGCTGCGCAACTGGTTTTACGATGCAGGGCTGTTTAAAAGCCGCGAGTTTGATATGCCGGTGATCTGCGTTGGCAACCTCGAAGTAGGCGGCGCGGGCAAAAGCCCCATGACAGAATACCTGGTACGCCTGCTCAAAACGGATAGCAAACTCGCAACCCTCAGCCGCGGTTATGGGCGCAGCACAAAAGGTTTTATAAACGCTGCTGCAAACGCTACCGCTACGGAAATTGGCGATGAACCGGCACAATTCAAGCATAAATTCCCGGAGGTTACAGTTGCCGTTTGCGAGGAAAGGGTAGCAGGTATAGAGCAACTCAAAGCATCGCATAACCTCATTATTTTGGATGATGCCTACCAGCATCGCGCGGTAAAACCGGGCTTCAATATTTTGTTGTTCGATTATAATAAATTGTTCGATCCGCACTTTGTTTTACCTGCGGGCAACCTGCGCGAGCCCTTCAGCGGCAAATGGCGGGCGGATATGATGGTGATAACCAAATGCCCGGCAAACCTCTCCGAAGAGGAAAAAACGAAATGCTATTACCGCCTAAGCCCGCAAAGCTGGCAACCTTTGTTCTTTACATCCATCAATTACTTGCCTTTGCAGGATATGCAGCAGCGCCCCGTGGGTTATAAAATAGATGCCGATACCACCGTATTTTTACTTACCGGCATAGCCAACTCTGCACCGCTTGTTAGCCATTTAAAAACGCTTACCGGTGCTATCATGCATCACAATTATCCCGACCATCACCAGTTTACCTTAAAAAATATCGCTAAACTTGCTGCGGAGTTTTCTGCCTGCAGCTCACAAAAAAAAGTAATTGTCACAACAGAAAAGGATGCGCAGCGTTTAGCACTACATAACTTGCTTCCCGCTGTTTCGCGGCTGTTTGTCTTGGTGATACCGATAGGCATACAATTTTTGGGAGATGCGCAGCAAAGCTTTGATGAATTAGTTATAAATTATGTTAGAAAGTATTCAGAATAGTACCAATTATATTAAAAAACGCATTGGCGATTTTGTGCCCGAGTGCGGTATAATTTTAGGCACCGGCCTTGGCGGCCTGGTAAACGAAATTGAGGTGGAAAAACAGCTGATGTACAGCAATATCCCCGATTTCCCGATGTCGACCCTGGAGTTTCACTCCGGCAAACTGATATTTGGTACACTGGCGGGCAAAAAAGTAGTAGCTATGCAGGGCCGCCTGCATTATTACGAGGGCTACACTATGCAGCAGATCACCCTTCCGGTAAGGGTAATGAAATTGCTGGGTATACAAACACTGTTTGTATCAAACGCCAGCGGATCGCTTAACCCGGCAATAAAAAAAGGCGACCTGATGGTGATTGAGGACCATATTAACCTGCAGCCGGCAAATCCGCTTATCGGCCGTAACGATTCGGATATGGGGCCGCGCTTCCCGGATATGAGCCAGCCATACCGGCGCGACCTGATCGAGAAAGCTTTAAAAATAGCATCGGCAAATAATATTAACTGCCATAAAGGTGTTTACGTAGCTGTAACCGGCCCTAACCTGGAAACCCGTGCCGAATACAGGTACCTGCGCATAATAGGCGGCGACGCGGTAGGTATGAGCACCGTGCCCGAAGTTATTGTGGCCAACCACATGGGCATCCCTGTTTTTGCGATCTCCGTTTTAACAGATGAAGGCTTCACCGAAGAATTGCAACCTGTTTCCCTCGAAGATATCCTGGCCATTGCCCACGAAGCAGAACCGAAAATGACACAAATACTAAAAGAACTTATTGCAGGGCTTTAATGGCGGCTAAGCTTAAATACCTATTATTAGTATTGATCTGCGCATCCGTGCAGGCGGCTTTTGGGCAGGTGCCAACCACCTACCCCGGCCAGCAATCGCGCGAGCCGGTTTACAGCCGCGATACCAGCAGCAGAATAAAAAACACCCGCCCCGGCGATTCGCAAAATATCGATTCGATCCGCGCACGCGACGAGCGAAAAAAGGACTCGGTAGTATTCACCTCCAAATTCATTAAAGTAACCAGCGAACGGCTGCTAAGCGATAGCACCCAGCTTTTCCCGCTGGATACGGGCCTTGTGAACTTTGAGAATTATAGTCCGCTTAACCAGCCGCGTAACCCCAAAGTGCATTTGGGCTACCTGGGCACCTCTCAGCGCGACCTGCTTTTTAACCCGCGCAAAACCATAGGCTTTGATGAAGGGATGCACGCCCTTGATGCCTACCTGATAAACCCGCAGGATATGAATTATTTTAATGCGCGGGTGCCCTATACTTTGCTCTCGCTCTCCAATACGCTGGGCAGCACCAAGGAGCAGTATTTTAAAACACTGCACACTCAAAACGTTAAACCCAACTGGAACATTGGGTTCATCCTCAACTTTAATGGGTCGCGCGGGTATTACAGCAGCAATAACGTATTAAAGCAGAACGTAAGCGGGTTCAACGCCGGTATTTTCACCTGGTACCACTCGGAGAATCAGCGCTATAACTTATTGGGCAATCTCCTGTTTAACAACCTTAAAACCCCGGAGACAGGTTCACTGGTAGAGGATGACGTGTTCAATGCGCTTGCGTTTAACAAAACCACGCAGCCTGTTAAACTCCCCAGCAGCTACAGCGACTGGAAAAACACCGGGTTTTATATAAAGCAGTTTTACTACATCGGGCATATCGATAGCCTTAAAAAAAGCACCGGCAGCACCAATGTATTGCCCACCCAGCGCGTAGCCTATACCTTTTATTACAACACCCGAAAATACGAATACCTGCAAAACGATCTGGACCAGTATGGCGTGTTCCCCGATTATTATTTCAGCGCAGGCCGCTCGCGCGATTCGCTCAACGTTTTACACTTACAAAATGATTTCTCCTACAGTTTTTACCTGAGGGGGAAATCCTTAAAAATGGTGAAGAATGAGCTAAAACTTGATGTGGGGCTAACGCAGGATTTTTACAAATACAGCCAGTTTGTAAGCGATACCACCCTGAACGAATTTGGCCGTAAAGTATTAAGGCCATCCAGGGTGCAGAACTCAACCTTTCAAAACATTACGCTGAAGGCACGCCTTGGCTACCGCTTTAGCGACAGGATAAACCTCGATGGCGATATTAAGCAGATAATACAGGGCCGCGATTTTGGCGACCTGCTTTACGATGCCAAACTTATCCTTGCGGGCGGTAAAAAAGCCGGCAGGATAGTATTGGGCGCTTACCTGCAGAGCAGTTCGCCGGGGCTGATGTATACCGATTGGATTAGCAACCACTATATTTTCCATACTGATTTTAATAACCAGAAGATCACCAACTTATCGTTTAATTACGTAAACGACCTGCTAAAGCTGGACCTGAAGGCCGAGTATTTTTTAATAACAGACTACCTGTATTTTGCGGCCTCCAACGGCGGGGTTGATGCTACGCCGCAGCAATTTGGCGGTAGTATTAATATGCTTAAGGTAAGCCTGGGCAAAAACCTTACCTGGCATAAGTTCCACTTTGATAATTATGTGGTTTACCAAAAATCAGACAACTTAACACTCTTGCGTACACCCGAGGTTTACACCTACAGTAGCCTTTACCATAACTCAACCTTGTTTGATGTGCTGAAATCTGAATACGGCGTAAGCCTGCGTTACAATACTACTTATACAGCACCATCTTACGCGGTTGGTTTAGGGCAGTTTTATAATGGAGCCAACGTAACCTTTACCTCGTACCCCATTGCCAGCGTGTTTTTTAAAGCAACGCTGCAGCGCACCAACATTTTCCTCCAGTATGATTACGCCAACCAGGGTCTGTTCAGCAAGGGGTACTACACCGTAAACCGCTACCCGCAACAAGATGCCGCCTTAAAGTTTGGCGTTGCCTGGACGTTCTACAATTAAGAGCCCCCCAGCCCCCTGAAGTGGGAGTAGAATTTAGATGCAAGAAATTAAGACACAAGAATCAAGATAAAAAGAAAAACCCGGCCAATTCATTAGCCGGGTTTTTCTTTGTTTAAGCTTTTCAAAAGCTCCCCCTTTAGGGGGCTCGCGCGTTACGTTTTCTGCTTCTTCTTATTCGCTGCCGGGAACAACACATTGTTCAATATCAACCGATAACCGGGCGAATTGGGATGGAGCTTGAGGTCGGTTGGCGGGTCGCCAACGGCGTGCTGGTAATCTTCGGGGTCGTGGCCGCCGTAAAAGGTCCACTGGCCTTTGCCAAACTCGCCATGGATGTAACGAGCCTCGTTGGCAGTTTTCATTTCGCCCATAATAGTAACACCGGGCTTTAAACGGCTTTTATTAAACGCCGTGGTTAGGCCCATAAAACCTTTTATCACCTTATCGTGGTTTTGGGTGAGCATACTGGGTACCACATCCCACTTGGCCGAAAAATCGAACAGGGTGAAGAAATCGCGCGTGCGTTCTACCTGCCGGGTCGGCGTTACATCAATATTGCTGAACTGGTGCGACTCGGGGTTCATATCCAGCTGGAAATTCTGAAAGGCGAAGGTTTGGGTATAATCCAACTTGTTTTGCGCTGCCGGGTCAACGGCATCGCCATCAAACATGGGTCCGCAGATATCGGTATTGGATGATGCCAGGGCGATATCAAAAGTATCGGTACCGCTGCACATGGCAAACAGGAAGCCGCCGCCGGCGCAAAAATCGCGGATATGCTCGGCAACAGCCAGTTTCATTTGCGATACTTTTTGAAAGCCAAGCTTTTTGGCCATGGCGTTCTGCGCTTTCACATCATCATTATACCATTGCGCGTAGCGATACGACGCATAAAACTTACTAAACTGCCCGGTAAAATCCTCGTGGTGCAGGTGCAGCCAATCGTATTTGGGCAGGTCGCCTTTTATTACTTCCTCGTCGTACAAAACATCATAGGGTATCTCGGCATATTTTAATACCAGGGTAACGGCATCATCCCAGGGCAGCTTGCTTTTTGGCGAATACACCGCCATTTTTGGCGCTTTTTGCAGCTTCACCAGGTCCATATTAACGGATGGGTCGCTTACTTCGGTGATGATCTGCGTGGCGGCGGCATCGGCGACCACCTGGTAACTTACTCCACGGATCTTGCATTCGTCTTCTATACGTTTAGCGTACTTCATCATAAAGCTGCCACCACGATAGTTCAGCAGCCAATCTACCTCCTGCTGGTTCTTTAATACCCAAAAAGCGATACCGTATGATTTAAGGTGGTCTTTTTGCTCCTCGTCCATGGGGATAAGGATAGAAGCCGCCCTTGTTAAGAGAGGCAAAAGGAGAAAGGTAAAAACTAAAAGGTATTTGTATAGTGGTTTTATCACTTTGATTTGCTTGATGGTTGTATTCAAATGTAACGATTAAACAATAAATGTATTACAAGCTTATGGAATTGGTGAAACCAGCCCTGCGATAGGGATAGCAGTGGAAACCCCGGAATGGAGCGCTGCTTCTATCAGCAGCGCGGAATGAGGAGTTGGAACGGATAGCCCGGCCTGCCTGCCGGTAGGCAGGGCCAAAGGCATCGCCCAAACGCTTACCGATATCACTTCTTCCTTTCTGCTTTAACCTTTTACCTTTCACCTTAATACCCCCTTTCACCTTTCTCCTTTTTTGTTAACTTTGCACCCTATTTAAAATAATGATGAGCAAAGCAATAATTAAAACCGAAAAAGGCGACATGACCGTTGAGTTTTTCGACAAGGATGCCCCTAACACCGTAGCTAACTTTTTAAAGCTGGCTAAATCTGGTTTTTACGATAACGTTATTTTTCACCGCGTTATCCCTAACTTTATGGTTCAGGGTGGCGACCCAACCGGTACTGGTGCTGGCGGCGCAGGTTACAAAATAGACTGCGAGCTAACCGGCGAAAACCAATACCACGATCGTGGTGTGTTATCCATGGCACATGCTGGCCGTAACACCGGCAGCTCACAATTTTTTATCTGCCACAGCCGTGCAAACACCGCGCATTTAGATCGTAACCACACCGTATTTGGTAAGGTTGTAGAAAATGTTGACGTGGTTGACGATATACGCCAGGGCGATAAAATTTTAGGCGTAGAAGTAATTGAAGGATAGTGAATGGTTGAATGGGTGAGTGGTGAGCGGTTAAACTGCTAACCATTCACTTGATCAACTTAATCAACCAATAAACATAAAAAATGAATTTACAGGGAATTGTTGCAGTATCGGGTAAACCGGGTTTATGGAAAGCGCTTGCGCAAAACAAAACCGGTTACGTTTTAGAAAGCCTTGATGCGCAAAAAACCAAGCTGATAGCTAACTTGAGCACCGCTAAGCTGGCCGCTTTGAACGAGATCACTATCTTCGGACTGGATGAGGATATTAAACTGGTAGATGTATTGGAGCGTATGAAAGCCTCTGCTACCGTACCTGCTGTTAAGGATGATGGCAAAGTAATGCGCAGCTTCTTCCGCGAAGTAGCACCCGACCATGATGAAGAAAAGGTGTACGCAAGCGACATGAAGAAGATCATCAGCTGGTACCTGATCTTAAAGGATCTGCCTTTATTTAGCGAAGAACTGCCAAGCGCACCTGTTGCCGAAGAAGCACCTGTAAAAGAGGAAGAAGTTGCGCCGGCAGAAGCAGCAGCCGAAGCACCAAAAGCAAAAGCTAAAAAGGCTGTTGCTAAGAAAGCGTAAGGTTTTTTAAAATACACCGCGACGGTGTCCTCACCGCCGCAAACGATAAAGCCCCGGTAGTTTTGCTATCGGGGCTTTGTTGTTTGCCACGTCGTCATTGCGAGGCACGAAGCAATCTCTACGTATGACAAGCGGCTATGCAAAGGCCTCTGCATCTCGGGAGATTGCTTCGTGCCTCGCAATGACGTGGTGGATTTAGTTATGCATCTATCGCATCATAAACCACAACCTTTTCCCAAAGGTGGCTATGATCTTTGATGAATTGCTGATGGATAGGGTGAGTTTGGTAAGCAGCCTGGCCTTCCAGGTCGGCGAAGAACATTACTTCTGATACGCCCCAGCTGTTATCTACCACCTCGCGTTTCTCGGTGCTGGCTACAATGCCTACGTGCAGTTCTTTAATATGCTCGATTTTGCCCAGCGATTTTACACCGGCCACCAGTTTATCGCGATCTTCTTTCGAATCGGGGTTTTTCAACCAAAAAAGTGCATGGTGCACAACGTGATACTTGTTTGTCATAGTTGTTAATGGTAATGCTTGGGCAACGGCCACACCGGCGGCCATTGTTGCTGCGGTTGCTATAAATTTTCTGCGGTTTGTTTTCATATTATTGATATTAGCTTAGATAGGCATTCTCAACACTTCGGTTGCTCACATTTCTCATCCACAAATTCGGGCTCAAAGGTGCTGTGGCTGATAGAGAGATGCTCCAGGCGGTGGCGCAGATCGTGCTTAATGTTATCGAAGTTCGTCATGTCCTCCGGCTTTACCACCAGGTGGGCGGTGAGGGCATTCTCGGTGGTGCTGAGAGCCCAAACGTGCATGTGGTGTACATCCACTACGCCTTTGGCCTTTTTTAGTTCGGCTTTAATTTCGGCAAGGTCCATTTCTTTGGGTACGCCGTCCATTTCCAGGCGCAGGCTGTCTTTCAGCAGGCTCCAGGTGCCGGTTAAAATCACAATGGCGATGATGATGCTCACGGCGCTATCTACCCAATACCAGTGGCTAAAGTAGATGATAACGCCCGATATCACCACACCAAGCGATACAACTGCATCTACCGCCATGTGTATGTAGGCACCTTTTATGTTCAGGTCGGTATCCTTATCTTTCACAAACAGCCAGGCGGTAAAACCGTTGATGGCAATACCTGAAAACGCCACCCAGGCAATGGTAGTTCCGGTAACGGTCTCCGGGTGCAGGAAGCGCAGCACGGCTTCGTACACAATAAAACCAACCGCTACAACCAATATCACCGCGTTAAAAAACGAAACGATGATAGTAGAGCGCTTATAGCCATAGGTGTATTTACTGTTTGATTTTGCCTTGCTCATTTTAAAAGCCAGCAATGCAAGGGCCAGCGAGGCTACATCGCTCAGGTTATGCCCGGCATCGGTTAGCAGGGATAACGAACCGCTGATGAGCCCGGCAATTACCTCTACAATTACGAAACCAGAGTTTAATACAATTCCCCAGATAAAAGCCGTGTTTAGCTTATCCAGCTTGGGGGCATGGTCGTGATGATGGTGGCCGGAGTGATCGTGACTGTGCATGGCGCAAAGGTATTTAATTGATTTGAAAATTTGGCGATTTGAAGATTTGAAAATGGCTGAGCTCAACTTTCAAATCTTCAAATTCACTCATCTTCAAGTCAAGCTACTGGTGATGATAAGGCTCTCCCTTTATAATGGTAAACGCCCGGTACAATTGCTCCGCAAAAAACAGGCGAACCATCTGGTGCGAGAAGGTCATTCGGCTGAGGGAGATCTTATCATTGGCACGCTGGTAAACCGATTGGTCGAACCCGTAAGGGCCGCCTACCACAAACACCAGGCTGGCTACCGAACTGATGGCGCGTTTGTTGAGGTAATTGGCAAACTGTACCGAGGTGAACTCCTGCCCCGCTTCATCCAGCAGAATAAGATGATCCTGCGGGGTAACTTTTTTGAGGATGAGCTCGGCTTCTTTTGTTTTCTGCTGATCTTCGGTGAGGGCCTTTGTGTTTTTTAGTTCGGGGATCTCGGCCAGCTCCAGTTTGGTGTAGTGTTTTAGCCGCTTTACATACTTTTCTATGCCATCCTTTAAATAAGCATCTTCGGTTTTGCCAACGGTTATAAAAGTGATCTTCATTATAGGCGCTAAATGTTGGGTATTTGTTGTAAAATTGAAAACTTGTAGAGCTCTCCAAAATTAAGGTTTTACAACAGCTAATGGAACAGGATATTTTAACCCAGCATACACAAGCGGCCGCACAAGCCCAACAACAGGCCGATGGCTTTGCCAAACAAGCCAATACTTACTCATTATACCGCTTAGGTATTTTCGCTTTGTTTATAGCATCTATCGTTTTAACAGTGAGCGAGGATAATATCCTGATATTGGTAGCGGCAGTATTGGCGCTTGGTTTTGTTTTTGCCAAACTGGTAGGTAAACAAAATGAATTTGAGGCCGCAAAAAACTTCTACCTCGACCTGAAAAAGGTGAACGAGAACGAGGCCGCCAGCATGGCCGCCCACAGCAACATTTACCATGATGGCGGCTGGTTTACAGATGACAAACACCATTACACTGCCGACCTGGATATCTTCGGCAAGAGCTCGTTGTTCCAGCTTATAAACCGGTGTGCAACCTTAAATGGTAATATAAAACTGGCCGGCTGGCTGCTGGCGCCGGCTACAAAAGAGGTTGTTTTATCCCGGCAAGAGGCGGTAAAAGAGCTCGCCGCCAAGCCCGGGTGGAAGTTAAACTTCCAAGCTAACCTGCTTTTTTCGCTAAAGCAGCACCGCGAGCAGGTTACTAACCTCATCACCTTTCTGAAAACACCGGTAGAGCTGGATAACGAAAAGTTTTTGCGTGTATATAGCCAGTCGGCGCCATTTGTGCTGCTCGCCTTGCTGGTTGCCGGGTACTTTTATACGCCGGTATTATATGTGGTTGTCCCGGTTATGTGGTTTAATTACCGGCAAGCCTCCACCCGCTCAAAAATTGTGGGCAAAACCGACCTGATTGCAGGTAAGATAGATACTGCCCTCAAGCATTTTGTGCTGGCTTTTCAGAATATTGAACAGGAGGAATGGGCAACCGCCTACACCCAAAACAGCAGCAAAAAGCTGAAAGATGCCAACGGGCATGTGGTTTCTGACAAGATAAAGCAACTGTCGATCCTTATTAATAAGCTTAACTACCGCCTAAATATGATATTGATGGTGCTGCTGAACGCCATATTTATCTGGGACATTCGCCAGCTAATGGCCATTGAAGCATGGAAAAAGGCAAACCACGAAAACTTTGAAACTGCCTTCGATGTGATCGCCGAATTTGAAGCACTCATCAGCATTACAGTACCCGCCATTAATTATCCTGATTGGACCTACCCCCTTATTGCCGATACCGAAGGCTACACCCTTACCGCCAAAAACATTGCCCATCCGCTTATCCGCGGCAAGCGGGTTGACAACGATTATGAACTGAACAACGCTTTCTCTATAGATATCATTACCGGCAGCAATATGGCGGGTAAGAGCACCTTTCTGCGCACTATCGGCATCAATACCGTTTTGGCGCTGGCTGGGGCGCCCGTTTGTGCCGCAGCGATGCAAGTGTCGGTTATTACCATGGTGAGCTATATGCGCATTAAAGATAGCCTGAACGAAAGCACATCCACCTTTAAGGCCGAGCTGGACCGCCTGCAGATGCTTTTGGCAGCCGTGGAGAATGAAAGCCGGGTTTTCTTCCTGATAGACGAGATGCTGCGCGGCACCAACTCGGTTGATAAATACTTGGGCAGCAAGGCCGTGATAGAGCAGCTGATTGCCAAAAAAGGCGTAGGCATGGTGGCCACGCACGACCTGCAGATAGCCCGCCTGGAAGATAAATACCCCGCCTACATCCGCAACTATTATTTTGATATCCAGGTTATAGGCGGCGAGATGCTGTTTGATTACAAAATAAAACACGGCGAATGCAAAACCTTCAACGCGTCGCTGTTGCTGAAACAGATAGGCATTAATGTAGGAGAAGAATAGAGGCAGGAAGCAGGACTTTAAGAGGCAAGAAAAAGCACTCCTTTCGGCGTGTCTAATTCTCATTTTAAGGATAGACCGCGCGCTATTGCATACATTTGGACACCCGGTTCCAAGCTATCATCCTACAATTCAAAATCCGGTCAATCACATAAATCCAATAAATCCCGGTTCAGACCAAAGCAAAAGCGAGCCTCCCGAGTTAACGGAAGGCTCGCTTTGTTATGAAGTCTTTTATCTTTCTTCTAAAAATCTATTGTCTCAAAAGACTATCGGCCGCCGGCTGGTGCGCCGCCCATACCCTGGTCGCCTTCTTTCAAGTCGTCGTTCTTTACGCCGCTCTTTTTAGGCTGTGCAAAGCTTAGCTTACCAAAGCTGTAACTAAATGTAATACCGTACGAACGGAACGGTAAAGCAAAGCTGCTGGTTTGCCTGAAGCCCGGGCTGGTAGTGCTCGATTTAAAGTATTTATACTCCGAGAACGGATTGATAACATTTAAGCCAAGCGAAGCTTTCTTTTGCAAAAACTGCTTGCGTACGCCAAACCCGAAGATGCTGAATGCAGGCTGCGAACCCTGTATAGTACGGCGCGATGAACTTCCGAAAGCAAACGTTTCTGCAATGAAGTTTTTTGGCAGCGTTGCTGTAGCACGAAGGAAACCGTTGAACATCATGTATGTGCCGGTTTGCGTTTGCTGGCTTGCAAAGCTACCGGTAGGTGTAGGCTTGTAAGTAAAGCCGTTTACGCTACCAATAATAGTTAGCGCTTTGAACGGGTTTATGGTACCAAAGAAGCTGCCGCCAAACGAATTGTTATTACCTACGTTTTGGAACTTGGTAAGCGTATACGTTTGATTTGGAACGGCTTCGGTAATACCTTCTATAAGGCCCGAAGTACGTTTATAGTAAACCGATAAGTTTACAATAGAAGTTTTGATAAAGCTGTTTAGCCCAAGCTCGATAGTTTGTGATACCTCGGGGCTAAGCGTTGGATTACCCTGCTGATAGTTTTGCGGGTTGCTGCGGTTCTCAAATGGATTAAGGAACTGCAGGCTTGGGCGGGTTATGCGCTTAGAGTACCCCAGTTTTAAGGTGCTTGATGCCGTGATCTTCTTTTGGATGGTTAAGCTTGGTACCCAGGTGTTGTAGTTTTGATCAAAAGGCGAAAGCGACTGCGAAGCACTTATTGGCTCGCCCGCAATATCGGTGTTCTCCAACCTCAAACCAGCCAGTACCGACCATTGTTTAGGCAACGTTACGGTAAATACCGAGTAACCCGCCAGTACTGTTTGATTATAATTGTACTGGTTAGAAAGTGTAGTGTTATAAACAAATTCGTTGTTTAGGTAGCTGTAATAATCGCTTACGCTCTTCAGCCTCCTAAAAATTGTTTTACCACCTGCTTCCAGTTTAAACACCTTATTTATTGGTAGGGTGTAGTCAATCTGGAAAGTGTATTCGTTGTTCTTACCGTCGATATTGTTTTTAACACTTTGGTAAACGGCGCTATACTGGTTCTGATAAGCCTGTAAACCTGTATTGTGGCTCCATTGGGTAGAGATATCAATCTCGTGGCCTTCTTTTTTGAATTTATGGGTGTAATCTAAATTCCAGTCGAAACCATCTATCGTATTATTACTGTTGGTGATGCTGGTGTACGGAGCGGCAGCATCGGTAGTAGAAAAACCATCGTTGCCAAAGGTGATTTGGTTAAACTTAAAGGTAGTATTAAGGCTGTTAAAACCATTGAATTGATAGCCGGCACCTACTGAACCGATAAGCGCATGCCTTTTTAGCTTGGTCTCGCCATTGGTGATAATAGAGGTTGTTGTACCATTATTGGTAAAATACTGCTCAAAATTGGTTAACGAAGTTTGCGGCCACGAAGCGTTGCCACCTATGTTGGTATTAAAGTTAAACCTGTTTTTGTTGTAGTTGAGGTTGCCGTTACCATTGTTTTGGCGTGTACCCACACCACCGCTGATGCCACCGCTTAAGCCCGACACATTTTTTTGCTTGGTAATGATGTTGATGATACCGGCGGAACCTTCCGCATCGTATTTAGCAGATGGCGAGGTGATCACCTCGATAGATTTTATCTGATCTGCAGGGATAGATTTTAATACGTCGCTTAAGCTGGCAGATGTAGCGCCCGATGGCTTACCGTTTATTAATACCCTAACGTTGTTATCGCCACGTACAGACACGTTGCCATTGATATCTACGGATACCATTGGCACTTTGGATAGCAGGTCGGTAGCGGTACCGCCAGCGGCAGTTAAATCTTTTTCGGCGTTGTAAACTATCTTATCAATTTTATTTTCGATAAGCGCCTGCTGCCCAACTACCTGCACTTCTTTTAAAGCACGTGCGCTTGGCGGCAAAATAATGCCGCCCAGGTTAGCATCCGGTTTTGAAGCCGAAGTTGTAACCGGGTCGATAGTTTTAGTTTTGTAACCCAGGAAAGATATGGTGATCTTATAACTGCCCGATTTAATGTTATCCAGTTTAAAGTTTCCTTTTTCGTCTGTCAAAACACCGTTGATAGGCACTGTACCGCCGCTTTTGAAAACACTGATGGTAGCATAGTCTACCGGCTTTTTAGTAACAGAATCGATAACCGACCCGGATATCTTTCCGATGATAGATGAGCCGCCACCACCGCCTACCCCAAACTGGGCTTTAGCTGTAAAGGAAGCACAAAATATTATTAAAAGTAAAATTATAAGTCTCATATTAGTTCATTTTCGTAATTGGAGGCGAAAATGGCTAAAATGTTACAAGCAATTAAACCTTTTTTGTAAAATATTAATAACTGTAATGTATATGTTACACCAAGCTGATTATCAGCTATAAACAACACGTTTTGAGAGCTTAAGGAAGGGCGCTTCTACAACTAAATAGAATACCCAGGCGAAGGTGATACTCACAATTATGCCTGTCCCAAACTCCAATGCCTTAAAAGGCAGCGTTTTTGGCAGGCTTTGCCCCATAAAGGCTACCAGCTTACTGCCAACGGTATCGTGGGTGAGGTACAGCGAGAAGGAAATAGCAGAAAAAAACCTGATAACCTTGTTGCTTTTTAGCGGGAGGGCCAATATTACAACAGCAAACAAGGCCGCCGCAGTTTCTGCACAGCCTATACTAAAACAGCTGATCAGGGCTACAGGCAGGCCAAACAGTAATGCCTCTGTACGCGTAATTTGTTTGGTAAAATACAGGTAATATAAAATGCCGAGTGCAAAAACCGGGAACAGGCCCAATAACGTGGAGCCTGGTATGTGAATGTAGTGCGATAAAATACATAGCGCCAATAAAAACCAGGTACCCCATCGGCCTACGATCAGCGGGAATGCAATCGCTACAAAAAGATAGAATTGGAATTCGATGCCCAGCGTCCAATAAACGGGGTTAATATAAGGTGCACCGGTAAAATTATTAATGTAAGCAAGGTGCCCGAGCAAGTTTAACCAATCGGGATGGGCGGATGGTATTAAACCAAGACCGGCTAATAGCAAATTGACTAAAAGCACCACAGCGATGGAGATAATATAAGGTGGCTCGATACGGATAATACGCTTACTGATAAACTTACCCGAAAGCCGCCAGGAGTAATTGCGTGGTATAGCCTTACAGATAATAAAGCCCGAGAGCAGGAAGAACATATGTACGCCCAGCCAGCCATATTTTAGTACCGGCAAGGATTTGCCCCCCAAATGAAACAGCGCCACAGCAACCGACGCGATGGCCCTGATATAATCTACCTGGTGGATGTGTTTGGGCTGGGTCATTGAAAAAGCGCTTTGTTATTATAGTATTTAAAGCAGTGAACCCGCCGTCATGCCGAATTTATTTCGGCACCCCACATGCAAAGTGATTAGCTATGCAGTCGGTTAAGCGAGGTAGTTACCCGTCCCGTGGGGTGTTGAAACAAGTCCAACATGACGACCCTTTTAAATGATCGCTTGCCCGTATATAAAAAGTAGCGATGAGTTTGAAACCCATCGCTACTTTTTTACACCACAATATTCACTATCCTGCCTTTTACTACAATCACCTTTTTAGGCGCTTTGCCGTCGAGGTATTTGAGTACATCGGCATGCGAGCGGATGGCGGCTTCTATTTCTTCGTTGCTGAGGCTTAATGATAACGCGATGTTGGTTTTCATTTTACCGTTGATAGAGATAGGGTAACTAAACTCATCCTCTACCAAATAGGCCGGGTTGAATGTTGGATATGCCGCGTAAGAAAGGCTGCCGGCTTCGTTACCCAGCAATACCCAAAGCTCTTCGCAAATGTGCGGTGCGTATGGCTCCAGAATGATCACTAAGTTGTGCAGGATGGCGCGCTTATTACATTTAAGATCTGTGAGTTCATTCACCGCTATCATAAAGCTGGATACGGAGGTATTGAACGAGAACCGCTCGATATCCTGCTCCACCTTCTGGATGATCTTGTGTAACGATTTCAGTTCGGCTTTGCTTGGCGCGGCATCGGTTACGTTAAAGTTCCAGTCCGCATCATGGAAAAGCCTCCAGAATTTACGCAGGAATTTGAACACGCCCTCAATACCATTGGTATTCCAGGGCTTGCTTTGCTCCAGCGGACCAAGGAACATTTCGTACATACGCAAAGTATCGGCGCCGTAACGTTCTATTAGATCATCCGGGTTAACTACGTTGTATTTGGATTTCGACATTTTCTCGACTTCGACACCGCAGATGTATTTGCCATTCTCCAAAATAAACTCTGCATCGGCATATTCAGGGCGCCATTGTTTAAACTTATTTAGGTTCAGAACTTCATTGTCAACAATATTAACGTCTACATGCAAAGGCGACACCTTGTACTCTTTTATCAAACCATGAGATACAAAAGTGTTAGTGCCCCTGCCCTCTTCATCAGATAAACGATAAACAAAGTTACTCCGCCCCTGTATCATCCCCTGATTAATGAGCTTTTTAAAAGGCTCTTCTTCGGGCGTTTTACCAACATCCTTCAAAAACTTATTCCAGAAACGGCTGTACAGCAAGTGCCCGGTAGCGTGCTCGCTGCCACCGATGTACAGATCAACCGCTTTCCAGTAGTCGATAGCTTCTTCCGATGCAAATTCTTCGTTGTTGTCGGCATCCATGTACCGGTACCAGTACCAGCTGCTGCCTGCCCAGCCCGGCATGGTGCTTAGCTCGTATTCGCCTTCCGGGTGTTTCCAGTCGGTGGCACGTGCCAATGGTGGTTCGCCGGTTTCGGTTGGCAGGTATTTATCAATCTCGGGCAATACCAGTGGTAATTCGCTTTCATCAATCAGGTATGGCAAGCCGTCTTTAAAATAAACAGGTACCGGTTCGCCCCAGTAACGCTGGCGGCCAAAAATGGCATCCCGCATCCGGAAGTTCACCTTGGCCTTACCCGCGCCAATTGCCTCCAGTTTGGCTATAACGGCGGCCGTGCCGGCTTTGTAATCCAGCCCGTTCATAAAGTCGGAGTTGACGTATTTACCTTCCTTGGTCGGGTCGGCTTCAAGTTCAATACTTTGTGTGTCGAGGATCTGTACAATCGGCAAATCAAAATGCTTCGCAAACAAGTAATCGCGCTGATCGCCGCTTGGTACGGCCATTACGGCACCTGTACCGTAACCGGCAAGCACGTAATCGGCAATCCACAATTGGATCTTATCGCCATTCAGCGGGTTTAGCACATAGCTGCCCGTAAAAGCGCCCGATACGGTTTTGGTATCGGCCATACGGTCCAGTTCACTTTTCTTTTTGGTTTTGGCAATGTATTCTTCAACCGTAGCTTTTTGCTCCGGCGTAGTCAATTGGGCAACCAGTTCATGCTCGGGTGCCAATACCACAAACGTTACACCGAAGATGGTATCAACCCTTGTTGTAAAAACCTCTATCACTTCCGGGCTATTCTCTACCGGGAATTTCACGCTCGCTCCCACGCTTTTGCCAATCCAGTTGCGCTGCATTTCTTTTAAAGGCTCGGGCCAGTCGATGGTGTCCAAACCATCCAGCAAACGCTGGGCATAAGCGGTGATGCGCATGCTCCACTGCATCATTTTCTTTTGCTCAACAGGGTAGCCGCCGCGTTCACTAAAACCGTCTTTTACCTCGTCGTTTGCCAATACGGTACCCAGGGCAGCGCACCAGTTTACGGTACTTTCGCGCAGGTAGGTAAGGCGGTATTTCAACAGTTCGGCTTGTTGTTCCTGTTCGGTAAAGGCTTTCCACTCATCGGCGGTAAAGCTTAATATCTCTTCGTCGCACACGGCGTTGATGCCGGCGCTGCCTTTGCTTTCAAAATGGGCTACCAAATCGTCAATAGCTACCGCTTTATCAGCATCTTTATTATACCAGCTGTTGAATAGCTGCATAAAGATCCACTGCGTCCATTTATAGTAACCGGCTTCGCTGGTGCGCACCTCGCGGCTCCAGTCGAACGAGAAACCAATCTGATCCAGCTGGCGGCGGTAGGTAGCAATATTATCCTCGGTAGTAACGGATGGGTGCTGCCCTGTTTGTATGGCGTACTGCTCGGCCGGCAGCCCGAAGCTGTCGTACCCCATCGGGTGCAATACGTTAAAGCCTTTAAGGCGTTTATAACGCGCAAAAATATCAGAAGCTATATAGCCCAGCGGGTGGCCAACATGCAGCCCCGCACCGCTTGGGTAAGGGAACATATCCAGCACGTAGTACTTGGGTTTATTGGTTTTATTTTCGGCCTTAAAGGTGTGGTTATCCGCCCAAAACTGCTGCCACTTTTTCTCTATATCCTTAAATTGATAGTCCATTTTATTAATTGCGCATGTGAGGGTGCGAAAATAATAAAAATGACGGTTAGTTTGGTAGGGTTTGTGGGTTTAGGTTTTATTGTGAGGGGGGAATGGTGAGTTTGAGTGGTTGATTAGGTGAGCATTGGGGGAAAGAAGGGTTAGAAGGAAATACCCCAGCCAACCGGTTGTTTTAAAATTCTGGTAATTTTAAAAATTCGTAAATTCGAGTTCAGACAAATTATGGCGCCCCCTGCGGGCCGGGCTTTGCAGGGCTGCGCTTCGCTCCGGCCCTTTGGGCTAAACCCTTACAACCCCTGGCGCATTGCCTGAACCGTTGATTAGTTTGATTAAATGATTTCGTTGATTGTCTGAACCATGATTTTTAGGATTAAAGGATTTTCTTGATTTTGATTTATGAACTTGACGAACCCAACGAAGCCCGCAAAAACCGGTCTCGGGAACGCACGGGTTGCACAGGCACTGCAAAACCACTGACCTTCATAGGGCGTAACCAAGCCGGGAGTTTTTTCTTTGGTTACTTTCTTTTTAGCGGAAAAAAAGAAAGTAACATCCACAGGCTTAACCTAACTCACTGCCCGCGCCTAACAGGGCACAACAGAACAAATGGGCACAACCCAACAATCCCTCAATCTTATTACCTTTGCCACATGCTCACCCTTCGCCAGCTATTTTTAAATAACAACGCCCAAACCACCCACTTCCCCCTGCTGCTGGAGTTTGAGCGTGCCGAAGGGGTTTATATGTACGATAAGCAGGGCAATGCGTTTACAGATCTGATCTCCGGCATCGGGGTAAGTAACTTGGGGCACAGTAACCCGCAAGTGATTGCCGCCATTAAAGCGCAGGTTGATAAATACATGCACCTGATGGTGTACGGCGAATACGTGCAAAGCCCGCAGGTGCGCTTTGCAGAGAAACTTGTTTCTATTTTGCCTGAGAGCTTAAACTCGGTTTATTTCACCAACTCGGGTGCAGAAGCGGTGGAGGGTGCGCTTAAGCTTGCCAAGCGTTTTACGGGCAGGCAACAAATTGTGGCCATGCATAATTCTTACCACGGCAGCAGCCATGGCGCGCTCAGCGTAATGGGTAACGAGGAATTTAAGCAGGCCTATCGCCCCTTATTGCCGGGCGTGAACTTTATCCGCTTTAATGAGATTGACGATCTGCAGTACATCACCACCGAAACCGCCTGCGTTATCATAGAAACCATCCAGGGTGAAGCGGGCATCCGCGTGCCGGATATAGCATACATGCAGGCCCTCCGCGCCCGCTGCACCGAAACGGGTACGCTTTTGATACTTGACGAAATCCAGGCTGCTTTCGGGCGTACGGGTAAGCTGTTTGCTTTCCAACATTTCGGCATTGTGCCCGATATTCTTTTATTAGCCAAGGCGCTTGGCGGCGGCATGCCGGTTGGAGCATTCGTAGCGCCGGTGGAGGTGATGTCGGTATTTAAGGAAAACCCGATACTGGGCCATATAACCACCTTTGGCGGGCACCCGGTTTGCTGCGCGGCCGGGCTGGCCGCGCTGGAAGTTTTGTTAAACGATAAACTGATAGATAGCGTGGAAGCAAAAAACCGGCTTTTTTACCAGCAGCTTATCCACCCCGCCATCAAGGGCATCCGTGGCAAAGGCCTGATGCTGGCTGTAGAGTTTGAAAGCTTCGACCTCAACAAAAAAATAATAGACCGCTGTATAGAAAATGGCGTAATTACCGATTGGTTTCTGCATTGCAGCAACTCCATGCGCATTGCCCCGCCATTGATTATTACCAATGAGCAAATAATCCATGCCTGCGCCGTGATTACCGAGGCTATTGATTTTCATTCCGCTAGCATTTTATAAACACCCCTCCCAACCTTCAATTTTAATTAATACTATAATTCCTGTGTAAAAACACGGTTACCAAAATTTATTCCTAGTTAATTGGTATAGTTTATGCACTATGGCTTGCGCCCATATAAATATTGTCTTTTCCGCGCATAAATACCTTTTAACAGGTCACGATGCACATTTTTTTGGTCAAGAGGGCGCAATTGTAGCACAAAAACAACATTTATCGGCACCAAACATCTACTATGAAAATCGCATATATATCTACCTATCCGCCCCGCGAATGCGGTATTGCAACATTTAATAAAAATCTAATGCTTGCCATCAACGCAAATTTTCCAAAAAGGAAAACCTTGCTCGAAGGCGGTTTTGTGGTCGCCCTAAACGACTCCGAAAACCTGCAGGAATACGAATACCCCGAAGACGTAAAATACGTTATCCGCCAAAATCATCAAAAGGATTACATCCGCGCGGCAAACTACATCAATACCAGCGCGGTTGATGCCGTGATACTGGAGCACGAGTTTGGCATCTACGGCGGCGAAAGCGGCATCTATATCCTGCCGCTCATCAACCGGTTAGAAAAACCATTGATCTCCATCCTGCACACCATCCTGAAGGACCCCAGCTATGTGCAGCGCATCATCATCCGCGAAATTGCCGAGCAATCTTCCAAAATTGTGGTAATGAGTAAACGCGCGGTAGAATTTCTAACCACCATTTACGATATCCCGGTAGAGAAGATCCAAATTATAGAACACGGCGTACCCGACCTTGAGGCACCCGAAGAAAACCCGGTTAAAACATTAACGCCGTTTAAAAATCACCGCGTAATGCTAACCTTTGGTTTGATCAGCCGTAACAAGGGCCTGGAGACCGTTGTTAAGGCCCTGCCGAAAATTGTAGCCAAACACCCCGACGTAATGTACGTGATACTGGGCAATACACACCCGGGCGTGGTTAAACACTCGGGTGAAGAATATCGCGACCACCTAAAAAGCCTGGCCGCGCAACTCAAGGTATCCCAGCACTTATGCTTCATCAACAAGTTTGTTGCCGAGGATGAACTGATAGATTACCTTACCGCTGCCGAAGTATATGTAACGCCTTATTTAAACGAAGCGCAGATAACCAGCGGCACCTTGTCTTATGCCGTTGGTGCCGGGGCAGCGGTAGTATCTACCCCCTATTGGCATGCAACCGAATTGCTTGCCGACGACCGCGGGCGCCTCTTCGATTTTAAGAACTCAGATGCATTGGCGGAAACCGTTAATGAACTATTGGACGATGATGCCCTGCTGAATGAATTAAAAGAAAACGCCTACGAATATGGCTTACACCTGCGCTGGCCCGTTATTGGGTCGGAGTTTATTAGGGTGGCACAGGAAGCAGCCGCCACGCATGATTTTAGCGACAAGATATTAAAGAACAGCATTGTTGACCCCGAAGTGCTGCCCAAATTCAGCCTGGCCCACGTTACCCGTTTAACTGATGATACTGGTATAGTACAACACGCCAAATACGGTATCCCTAACTTAAAAGAAGGGTATTGCGTTGATGATAACGCCCGCGCGCTCATTATGGCCCTGATGGCCTACCAGCGTAACGGCAGCCAGGAAGCCTACCGCTTGTTACCCATCTACCTCAGCTATATTCACTATATGCAAACCGAGGATGGCAACTTCCGCAACTTCCTGAGCTTCGACAGGCGATACCTGGACGAAGTGGGTACCGAAGATTCTTTCGGCCGTACCATTTGGGCACTGGGCCATCTGATCAGTTGTGCCGCAAGTAACTCCTACCGCGAATTTGCGCTGGAGCTTTTCCATCGTTCGTACCCGCATTTTAAAGCGCTTAGATACCTGCGGGGTATGGCCAACACCATTATCGGGATAAGCCTATACCTGCAAGCCTACCCGACTGACGATGGCATGGTGCAGGAATTAAAACGCATGACCCAGCCTTTGATTGACGCCTATGATAACACCCGCAGCGATGACTGGGAATGGTTTGAAGAAAGCATGACCTATGATAATGCCATTTTGCCATTGGCACTGCTGCACTCGTGTGAAATAACCGGCGATGAAAAGGCTAAAAAAATAGCACTCACAACGATGGCCTTCCTTGATAAGCTTACTTTATCAAACGGGTATTTAAGCCCGGTTGGTAACGATGGCTGGTACCATCGCGGGGGTAAATTCCCAACGTTCGATCAGCAGGCTATCGAAACCATGGCGATGGTGCTAATGCATTTCCAGGCTTACCAGATCTTCCGCAAGCCGCAGTATATCGAAAAAATGTTCCTGAGCTATAAATGGTTCCTGGGCGAAAATACTTTACGCGCGCCACTGTACGACCATGAAACAAAGGGCTGCTGCGACGGGCTGCTGCCAACCGGCATCAACCGCAACCAGGGCGCCGAAAGTACGCTGGCTTACCTGATATCGCATTTAACCGTATTAAAGGCCTTCGAGCTGGAATACGAGTATAATAAGATAGAAGAACACGTAAAGCTCTGCTAATATGAAAGCAGCCGTATTAGCACCGGTTGCCTGGCGCACACCGCCCAGGCACTACGGGCCCTGGGAACAGGTAGCATCAAACGTTGCCGAAGGCCTGATAAAACTGGGCGTTGAGGTAACACTTTTTGCCACGGGCGATTCTATTACCGCGGGTAAGCTGGAAAGTATTTGCGAACAGGGTTACGAGGAAGACCGCACGCAGGATGCCAAGGTTTTGGAGTGCCTCCACATCAGCAACCTGATGGAAAAGGCATCGGAGTTTGATATCATCCACAATAACTTCGATTTTTTGCCGCTTACGTATTCCGCACTGATCAAAACGCCGATGATCACCACCATACATGGTTTTTCGTCGCCGCGTATTATCCCGGTTTACAAAAAGTATAACACCATTGGCCATTACGTATCTATCAGCAACGCCGACCGCAGCGCCGAACTGGAATACATGGCCACCGTTTATAATGGCTTAAATACCGAAGAGTTTACCTTTACCGAAACACCGGAAGATTACCTGCTTTACTTCGGCCGCATCCACCACGATAAAGGTGCTGCCGAAGCTATCCAGATAGCCAAAAAAGCCAAGAAGAAATTGCTTATTGCGGGTATCATCCAGGATGAGAATTATTGGAAAGAAAAAGTTGAGCCTTATCTCAACGAGCAGATTAAATACATCGGCCATGCCGGTCCCGAAAAGCGCAACGAGCTTTTAGGCAAAGCCACGGCCCTGTTACATCCCATTAACTTTGCCGAACCATTTGGCATGAGCGTAGCCGAAGCCATGCTTTGCGGTACGCCGGTTATCGCCTTCAACAAAGGCTCGATGCCGGAATTGATCCAGCACGAGCGTACGGGCTTTTTGGTGAATACGATTGATGAAGCTGTGGATGCCGTATCGCAGCTAAGTAACGTCAGCCGGCAAATATGCCGCGATTGGGCAGGTTCGCAATTTTCTGCGGAGAAGATGGCTGGGGATTATTTTAGGTTGTATCAGCAGATACTCAAGTAAATCATTGGTGTGGTTTATTCGCATCACACCTAATTCAATGTATTATCACTTGTAAATCAGAAGCTTTTTTAATTTCGATTTGAGGTTCGCCGTATAATTTAAGCAAACCATAGACTTTTATCGTTTGTCCTTTTAAATCCGAATTTAACGTCTTTTGGCCTAACTTATACTTTCTCCATATTTTATACGGAACCGTTATGCCAAGGCCTACTTTAATCGAATCGGTAATAACATAAAAAGATATTGAGTTTAAATATCCAGGACCCGCTTGCCCTTTGATTTCACCTACCACGAATACCTTTTCGCCTATATGCTTATAGGCGTCTTTAGCTTTTATTGTTTTTTGCGCCGATGCATTGAGATTGAAAAAGAAATATAGAATGATTGTTATACAAACATTTTTCATTCCTAAAGATATCTATTTTATATCACATAAAGACTTTCCGCTGCCGCGAGATTAGCGCAGCGCATCCCGTGGTGTGCATTGCACAAGCTTCCAGCTTGCGTCAGCTGAAAGCTGAATTGTGCTCACCACGAGTTGAAAACTCGCGGCAGCAAAAAATAAACCATCAACCAATATCCCTCAACCCTTCGCCAACGGTAATATGGCTCAACTCCGGCTGGTTATCGTAATTGATCAGCGGCCTTAGTTTGGTCTCTGTTGGCTGCATGTAGGGCTTCTCTACCACCTCTTCGTTATATGGGCCCAGGTCTGCCGGGCGGGCATAGCTATAACCCAATCGCTTGTTCTCCTCCTCAATAAAGGTAAACAGATCGCCCAACGCCGAGTGAACTGCCTGCAGGAATTTGTAGTTGGTTGATGTAAGGGCTTTGCCGGTATCATCGGGGCCTTTGCCTGGCTCGCAAAAGTTAAGGCGGGTAATTATGCCGTTTGTTAATTCAACCTCAAACTTGCCTTCGTTATGCCAGGTTAAATTATTTTTTATTTCTCTGTAGTGATCCATTTTGTTTGGTAATTATTTTTGCATGGGGTATTGTATAACAGCCACATTATTAGTTTAATAAAGGCTCATTATCATCAAAGCAATGTGTGTGCCAGCCACTGCGAAAATGCCGGCTTACAGGCCTCTTACCCGCTTTTATTTTACATGGTTAATTAATCATTAAAAAAGTTTAACGTTTCTTAATAATTCTGTAGTAAAAATCCAAAATGCATTTATCGCGGGTTAGTTTTATAGCTAAACACCGTACGGTTGTTCAGAAATATATACACTGCATTATTGCTTTATTATATGCTGATTTTTAATAAATTGCATCTGATTTAACCAATGACCGACAAACAAAAATTAGGGAACCCATACTTTATCGGCGCTGTCGCGACGCTGCTGATAAACGATTGGTATCTTAAGCAAGCGTATCATAACCAGCTCACGGGCAAGCTGTCGGATTTTTCGGGGTTGTTTGCTTTTCCCTTCTTTTTAAGCGCACTTTTACCACGCAGGGCCGTATCTATCTACCTTGCTACGCTGCTATTATTTATTATGTGGAAATCACCCTTGGTGCAGCCTTTTATCGATAGCATCACAACGCTGGGTATCCCACTTTGGCGTGTGGTAGATTATAGCGACTACCTTGCGTTGCTGGTGATGCCTTTGTCGTTCTTTGTATTCAAGACATCCTCTGCTTACCATTTAAAACCGGTGCTTTTAAATTTTTTTATGGTGGTATCGGCCTTGTCGTTTGTGGCAACCAGCATGGTGCGCGGCAAGTACACCAAAATTACGGGTATCAATAAAACTTACACTTTCAATTTTTCTAAGCGCGACCTGGTATCCAGGATAAACTCGCTGCAGCTGGAATACGTGCGCGATTTTGAGAATAGCGTGCGCAGCCAAAATAAGCTAAGTAACAAAACACCTCGACCCGATAGCGCCTGGATAGATTTCGACAGCAAAGCCAACATATTTTACTACAGCAGCACACTCAGCAAAAAAGACACGATAGCCCGGATATTGGATTATGAGCGACTGAAAGATGCCGATACCATCAGGTTGCGCACCATGTATGCAGATATCAATATTTCTGGCAATAGCACCCGTTCCGAGCTAAAATTACTGGGCCTTGTAAAATTCGTTGCAGCAACTGCCAAAACCGATGATCGGGAAATAGCCATCGGCTTTTTTGAAAAGGGTGTAATTAAGAAGATTAAGAGCTATGGAAAGTAGGAGCACGCCGGATAAGATATTGGTTTTTACCGATAAGCACGCGGCGGTTATAATCGACTGGGCCTTTATAATTGTTGCATTATTTGTCTTTTGGATATTGTCGAGGCCTTTATTTGCACGACAACCGCACGAAGGTTTTACAATTGCTCTGCTTACCTCCAATATTGCGCTTCCTTTATTGCGAGGCTTGGCTGGCAAAAAGTATAAACGTTTAGGCGGTTATTTGCATGGTACCGCGATACTTACTATCGTCGTCGTGTTCCGGATATTATATCTTTAAATCGACCAAAAGAATTATCTCAATTATTCCATATATCAGGCTTTAATAGGATAATTTATCGCCATAATCGGGCAAATTCCAACTAATTAATGGTCGATAATCAAGTACATTTACCTATCAATTTAGCTTTCGTGTGTAATATGCAAACATTCAACCGCTCTTTCCGCAATATTTTTTTCGCGATGCTTTTCGCATCGGCGTTAGTTTCCACTACTTCGGTTCGTGCACAGGACCCCTGGAAAAACCTGGAGAAAAGGCCATCAACGCTTAATCTGGACAAAGGGTTTTTAACCTTTAAAACGCCCGCATTCCGCCTAAAACTGGTGAAAGCATCGCAAACCATTGCCGCGCTGCAACCCAATACCGAAAAGGATTTTGATTATACACCCGCGGCTCGCCTTGCCCAGCGCAGCAGCAATGAAATGTACCATTTGGGTGATATTAACCTGCGGCTAAAAACCGAGGGCGATACCGGCTGGACGAAATATGCCACCGCCACCAACCGGGTCGATGTGATTCCCTTGGAAACAAAGCAAGCCGGCGTACTCGCCGCATCTGATCTTTCGCCTACCCTGCCCGCCAATATCCCCTTGAAGGTGCAGCGATACTGGCAGGTAGTAAACGGTAACCTGGTGTTGCTGTTTAAACTTAAAAATACCGGTAGCCGTACTGTGGAAATTGGCGCTTTAGGCATGCCGATGATCTTCAACAATATTTTACAGGGCGAGGAACTAGAACAGGCACACGCCCGCAATGTATTTTACGACCCCTACATTGGTAAGGACGCGGGCTACCTGCAAGTTACCCGTTTAAGTGGCAAAGGGCCTGTTTTGTTGGTAACGCCCTACGGGCATTCACCTTTTGAGGCGTACAACCCCTTATTAACCGACCCAACCCCAAAAGGGATAGATTTTGAAGGTTTTTACGAGTGGATGGTACACAGTAAAGCCTACGCCGAAACCGACTGGAAAAAAGTCGAACCCTGGAATAAGCCAACCTCGGTATTGGTAAAGCCCGGCCAAACGGTTGAGTACGGCGTTCAATTTGCGCTATCTCCGTCCATCAAAGGCATCGAACAAAAGCTGGCAGAACAGCGCCGCCCGGTTGCGGTAGGCGTGCCGGGGTATGTATTGCCGCAGGGAGCCGATGGCAGCCTGTTTTTGAACTATGGCAAAAAAGTGAAATCGATATTGGTTGAGCCGGCGGGTGCTTTAAGCGTTACGCCAGCAAGCGCCGAAAATAAAATCCTGCAGGCCTACCATGTAAAAGGGCACATATGGGGCCGCGCCCGCTTAACTATTACCTATACCGACGGGCTTTGCCAAACTATCAGCTACAAGGTGATCAAAGCAGAAAGCGACCTGGTGAAGGATTTTGGCCGGTTCCTCACCAATGAGCAATGGTTTGATAAACCCGATACTTTTCACCGCAACCCATCGGTAATTACTTATGATTACGAGAAAAAGCAACAGGTTACCCAGGATAGTCGTGTTTGGATAGCCGGATTAAGCGATGAAGGCGGCGCGGGCAGCTGGCTGGGTGCCATGATGAAGCAACTGGTACAGCCCGATAAGGCAGAGATAGCCAAACTACAGGAATTTGTGAACCATACGCTGTTCGGTAATATTCAGCACAGCGAAGGGCCACAGAAATACGGCGTAAAGAAAAGCGTATTTTATTACCAGCCTGATAGTATTCCCAAGGGCGCTTACAGCGACAGCCTCAACTGGAAAACCTGGGCCGCCTGGAGCCACAAGGATGCTAACGATGTGGGCCGTTCGTACAACTACCCGCATGTTACGGCGGCGCATTGGGTAATGTACCGGTTGGCACGTAATCATAATGGGTTGGTTACACAGCAAAACTGGCAATTCTACCTCAATAACTCTCACGAAACCGCCATGGCGATGGTAAAGCAGGCCCCATACTACGCACAGTTCGGACAAATGGAGGGGACGATCTTTTATTTATTACTGATGGACCTGAAAGCCGAAGGCTGGGGCGATAAAGCCATCTCGCTGGAAACCGAAATGCGCAAACGCGCCGATCACTGGCGTACCCTGCAATACCCCTTCGGCAGCGAGATGCCCTGGGATAGTACCGGGCAGGAAGAAGTTTACAACTGGTCGGCTTACTTTGGGTACACCGATAAAGCGGAAGTAACCATTAACGCCATATTGGGCTATATGCCAACCGTACCGCATTGGGGCTACAATGGCTCGGCACGCCGCTACTGGGATTTTTTATACGGCGGCAAACTCTCCCGCATCGAACGGCAGCTGCACCATTACGGCTCGGGCCTCAACGCCATACCCGTTTTAACAGAATACCGTAGCCATCCCAGCGACCTTTATCTGCTGCGCGTAGGTTACGGCGGCTTAATGGGTTCGGTATCTAACATCACGCGGGACGGTTTTGGCCCGGCGGCGTTCCATTCCTATCCATCTACTCTAAAGATCGATGGACTCTCCGGCGATTACGGGCCAAACTTTTTTGGCTACGCGGTAAACTCGGCTACCTATATCACTCATGATAAAAACTTCGGCTGGCTGGCTTTTGGCGGGAATTTAAAGAAGGATAAGGGATTAATTAAAGTGGATATTACAACCGCATCCAAGTCGCGGGTGTTTATTGCGCCAGCGGGGCTTTGGCTTACTTTGGATGCA
This sequence comes from Mucilaginibacter pankratovii, assembly GCF_014773265.1. Lineage (GTDB taxonomy): Bacteria > Bacteroidota > Bacteroidia > Sphingobacteriales > Sphingobacteriaceae > Mucilaginibacter > Mucilaginibacter pankratovii. The sequence continues at coordinate 62,912 of NZ_JACWMY010000015.1, forward strand.
GGTATCTTTAAAACGGTTACTTATAACCCGGTTAATGGCAAAGTTACCGTTACTTTAGATGCCGCCGATGAGTTTACACCGAAGGCATATCTCAGGGTGCAGCAATCCGGAAAAGCTTATAAATCGAAACAAAAATTGTTGATGGACAGAGGGGCTTATGTGATACCCCTGGGTGGTAAACCGATCGAATTAACATTGTTGGTGATTTAACCGCAGAGAACACAGAGAGATTCGCAGAGTTACACAGAGCCTTGCAAATCTCTGTGTTCTCTGCGGTTAAAAACATCACTCCACCCCGTCAGTTTTCAACTTATTAAGCAATTCATCCAGATCCACCTCGGCAAATGCGGTTGATGAATCTGATACGCCGTAAGGAATAATAAGTTTGTTATTATGGATTAACGCACCGCAGGAATACAGCACGTTTGGTACATAACCTTCGCGCTCATCACTGTTGGGGATCAATAAGGGCTCTTTCAGGCGGCCTATCTCTACGGCAGGGTCGTCCAGTTTCAGCAAGCTTGCGCCCAGCACGTAGCGGCGCATGGGGCCAACACCGTGGGTAATTACTATCCAGCCGTCCTTGGTTTCTATTGGCGAACCACAGTTGCCTATCTGCACAAATTCCCAGCTGAATTTTGGCTGCTGCAGCAATACCGGCTTCTCCCAGATGTTGATCTTATCCGAGTACATGATATAGTTATTGCAGCCGTCGATACGACTGATCATCATGTATTTGCCGTTTACCTTACGGGGGAACAGGGCCAAATTCTTATTCTGGGCACCGGCACCATAAAGCGGCATGATCTTGAAGTTATAAAAATCGGTGGTTTGCAGCAGCTTTGGCATAATCAGCGCGCCATCGTAAGCGGTGTAGGTGGCATAATAAACCGAACTGCCATCCTCGTTGTGGAACTCCACAAAGCGCGCGTCCTCAATACCTTTGCGCTCATATTCGGAGATAGGGAAGATTACCCTGTCGGAGATATCCGTATCCAGCGAAAAAACAATTTCGTAGTACGAATCGGCCAGCCAAAGTACCTTATCGTATTCCAGGCGCTTCATATCGCTCGCCTGAAGCTTTTGCGAATCGAGGATGATGCGGCGCAGGTTAGAGTATTCAAAATGATGGTCGAGCTTGCTTTCCAACTCGTGCAATACATCAATATTGATCTGCGTAATGGCAGCCTTATCAAAAAATAGTTTCTTATTGTATACAGCATTTCGTACGATCTCCGCCTCATCAATATAACTCCCGGCAGGCAAAACGGTAATGTTATTCGCCTTATCAATAAGCGCCCTGCGGAAGGTAATAGAAGAAATATGCCCTTCACCCACTGCCCTGAAACTGATGATAACGCGGCGCTGCCCGTCTTCCAGTTCGGTTTGGTCGGGGTCCTCTACAATAGAGGGGTTAAAGAAAGCGGCAGATTCAATAGAATATTCATGCGTGAAATAAGAACCTATCAGGAGTTTGCGGTAAACCGTGAGGGTGTCAAAATCGATACCCAATTCTTCAAAAAGCGGCTTTAGCTTGCTGCAATGGCGGTTTAAAACCCGGGTGATGTTACGGTGGCGCTTAGAATATTCCTGCAGTAGCGGCGAAACGATGCCGAATGCTACCTCTTCGCTGATGCCCATTACCCTTTGTAAAACTTCCTTAGCACGATCGTTCCCGTTAAAAAAGAATCTTGCAATTACACGCTTAGGGTCGGGATTTACTCTTACTGGTTTTCTTTCTATGGAAAGTCTCATCAAAAAAATATTTATTATTTAACACTATTAGTGCTAAATTGATTTGTCAATTTTACAAAACCTTAGCCACTCCAAAATTAATCATCAATAATCGGGCTAAGCTATTTGCTTAAAGCAAATATTAACAAAGCAGTTGAAACATTGATTTATATTTTAGGAAAAGGTTTAACAAGGTTGGATTTATATCATCCGGTTACGCTTGATCATATACTCGTTCAGGATGCTGTTGTAACCCTGCTCAATATCGGCATCTACAATATCAATGTGATATTGGGCGCACTTCAGTTCCAGCTGGTGGCGGTATTCTTTAAGTGATGCGATATAACTGTCGCGAATTTTATTGGGATGTACCCGCACTTCCTCGCCCGTCTCGATATCTACAAAATGGTGCGGGCGGTTATCAAAATTAAAATCCAGCTCTTTCTGCTTGCTGGTTACGTTGAAGATCACCACCTCGTGCTTTTTGTATTTAAGGTGTTGTATGGCGGCAAAAAGTTCCTGTGTTTTCTGTGGGTTGAGGCTGTTCTCCAGCATATCGCTAAAAATGATCACCATGGAGCGTTGATGGATCTCGCCCGCCAAATGGTGTAACACCGTAGAAATATTGGTGGCATTTTGTTTAGGGTTATTATAGATGCGCTCTAAAGCTGCATACAGGTAAAACAAGTGCGCCGAGGTGGAACGCGCCGGACTCATCCAGTCCATTTTATCCGAGAACAGGCACAGCCCAAAAGCATCCCGCTGTTTTTTAAACAGGTACATCAGCGAGGCGATGGCATAAACCGAGAACTGCAATTTATTGATGCCCTCCGCCGGGAAATTCATGGATGAGGAGGTATCCAGCAGGAGGTAACAACGCAGGTTGGTTTCTTCCTCAAATTGCTTTACAAAAAGCTTATCGGTACGGGCGAGGAGCTTCCAGTCGATATTTTTTACCGATTCGCCGTTATTATACAGCCTGTGCTCGGCAAACTCCACCGAAAAACCATGGAAAGGGCTTTGGTGCAAGCCCGTTATAAAACCTTCAACAACCTGCCGGGCAAGCAATTCCAGGTTGGCCAGCTGGCGTACATGTTGGTTGTTGTTTAACTGGGGCATACGCCAAGGTAGCAATTTCGGTGTAAAAACGTAACGGTTAATTTGGTGGGATTATTTTAAAGCTGCTCCTAATCACTCGCATATTTGACTCACCCCGAATGCGCTACGCTGTTCGACCCTCTCTGCTCCGCAAAGAGGGTGTAAGAAAAAAATATAAAATTCCCCTCTTTACGAAGCAGAGAGGGGCTGGGCCTGCCTGCCGGTAGGCAGGGGTGAGTTAACTCGCCGGGCGGACATTTGCACGATGTTTGGAACGATTAAACGCTACCTAAAACCTCGTATAAAACGCCGTTTGTATAATATGGTTAACGGTGTAAGCCGTAGCCTGCTTAGTATACTGGTTCATATACCCTATCTCCGCATCAAACTTTTTGCTGAAACGGAAACCGAAGGCAGCGTAAGCACGGTTTTGGTCGAAGAAGTGTTTGTTCACCTTATCCTTGTTCTGCACATTCACAAATATTTCATCCTGCAAAGCAAAGAAAGGCCCTTTGGTAAATACCGAATCGCTTTTAAAGGGGATAACCGACCGTGCAAAATAACGCAGGCGCTGCGAAAAGTAACTATCGTTGGCAGTTGATGATGTATTACCTAAAAAGCGCTGTTCTAACCGGAAGCGGTGCTGCAACGATACGTTTCTGCCCAATTTTTGGTTGATGATGAATTGCTCCCAGATGCGGCTCTCGGGGCGGAACGTGGAAGCACCATTTGCCGAACGGCCATTGGTAGCGATATAGGCGTATCCCAAAGCACCAATTTTATTATTAGCGAAATAATAATTTACCGATGGACGGAGCAGCACATTGCGCAAATAATCAACGCGGTCTGCCGAGCGGAATTGCCCGTCGAACGATGCGCCCCAGTGCTTAGAAAACCTTTGCGTGTGGAACAGGGCGGCCCAGCCGGAGAATTGGTTGTCTTGTGCCAGTAGTTTACAGGGCGCTAAAAATGTAAAAAGCAGCAAAAGCTGTAGCAGTTTATTCTTCATAAGTAAAGGATAGATACAATAAATGTATGCGATAAAAAATATTGCCTGGCGTGGGGGGCACACCCTTCAAGGCTTTGACGCGGCAAAATTAGTATAATTTGTTAAAAACGCTAATCCTTAAACTTCGCCACGCGCTTGCGGCCCAGATCGTATGTTAAGCGGAATGCCTCCTGGTTACTGCCGCTGCTAAACGGCGTTTGGTGGAAACTCGCAATAAATTGCCCGGTTATTCCTTTGTATAAAAACGGTGTGTAGATGATATCCAAGCGGTTATAGGTGTTATATTGATAATACGCATCTCCAAAAGATACATTATGCCCGTCGCCTTTGTAAAATTCATCATACAGGGCAAAGCGCTTGTAGCTTAAAAAAACATTGGCCACAAAGCCCGTCGGTTTTTTAAAGCCCGATACGTTGCGCTCCCGCTCGAAGGACATCATGCCCCCTGCCTCGATACTCAATGAATCAAGGAAGGTTTTATGGCTGAGGTTAGCACCGAGCTTTACCTGTATGGCTCCATTATCGCGGATATGGTCGTCGGGGATAGGGATCGCAGGCCCTGCATCATGCATTAAAAAGAAATAATGCGAGAGGTAGAACGGTCCTTTGGTAAAGGGCTGGTATTTGCCCGAAAAGCCGAATAGGAACTGCTCGCGGTCGGTATCGGTTTGGCGGCTCACCCAATCTATCCAAACCGTTTCGTTAAAGTTACCGGTATGGTATTTAGCCAGTAAGCCCTCTACATTGGGGCGAAAATAACGCAGGGTATCATTCAGCATAGCACGGGGGTAATCCGTCAGCAAACCTTCACGGGGAAATTCACCCGCATTAAACAGCCAGCGTTCGCTGGTGTGGTTAAAGTAGGCCACCGGCGCCACTTTTAAAAAGTAGGGTTTTGCACCAAATTCGTGCAGGCCATTCACGCCGACTATAAAGCGGTTGGCGCTATCTAAGTTCAAGCCAAAATCTAAAGCGAGGCGCGTACCCGAGTAAGTACGCGAGCGGATCAGGGATTCTTTATATTCCCGGTTATCAAAAAACACCGAGCCATTAAAATGTACGTCAACCGTTTGTGCGGCAGCAGCGCGGGTAATAAAAACAGCAGCTATCAGTAAGTATATCTTTTTGTGCATCGTATCAAGTAATTATTCAACTGTAAATTTTATCAGGCGGCTGTTCTTGCTCCCTCTAAACGGCTCGGTACGGATAGAGAACATCAAGTAATAAGTGCCCTTCTCCTTCGGCGCCGTCACCACTGTGTTATAAGGCTTGCTTTCGCCGGGTTGCAGGCTGATGTTGTTAAAATCGGCACCGGATTGCTGCACTTCTGCAATATCCGTAGGCCCGGTAAAAAAGCAGCTTTCTAAAAATACGGGGTGCTTATAGCCAACGTTGGTAAAATTAACATCGTATGTGTAAGGATTGGTTATCTTGAGGTCAAATTGTATTTTTTGACCGGGCTTTGTTGTAATCGTTGTCGTTTTGGAATCAATGGCTATTTTTTGGTAGGTGCGGGCATCCTCTACCCATGCGCCGTACCAATCGCCGCCTTCTGTTTTGATGGTATCGCTCCGGTAACCTTCCAACGGCGTACTTAACAGCAGGTAGATCTTCTTATGCTGCAGGCTATCCTCCATCGGCCAGATATCAAACATGGTGCGTCCGTAATACCGCGAATCGTAAGCGAAGCCTTTTAGGGTATGGTTATAAAAATCGTATTTAGATGGGTTTTGAAAACCATCGTCCATCACCATCCAGGCGTCGCCCGCCTTAGCATGCACCTTTGCTGCCCAATCGCGGAAACCGAAATAGGTTTGCAGGGCCATTACTTTTTTAATGAATGGCAGCCCCAGCACCAGCGAGATCCGCAGCACCAGAATGAGCGCAATATTGGCGATAGCCACATTGAAGAGCCATTTGGGATGGTTGTTATTCCGTTGCAGGTTGATAAGCACCAGTGATATTAGGGGTATAAACCCGATAAGTGTGTAGTGCGGCTGCACATTGGCAAAAAACGTATTTATACAAAAGAAACCGAAGGTACCAATGGCGTTAAACACCAGCGCCCTGCTGAACACATCGGTGATTTTAGTACGGAACGCTTTGTAAAACAGGTACCAGCTAAGGAGTATCCCGCCGAGTAAAAGCTGGCCCCCAAGGTATTCTGTAGTTAGGGAAATATTGTAGATCTTATCAGACGAGCGCTCGAACAACTGGTAATTCACCGCCGGGAAATCGCGGTGCGCCTGCCATAAAATATGCGGCGTAAAACAAATAAGCCCGGTTATGATAGCCAGGTGAAATGAGGGGCGCCTAAACAGTTTTAAGTTAGATAATACCGTAAAACCAACGAGCAATATACCGTGGTACTTACTGTACAGCAGGCAGGCAACCGCCACGCCAATAATAAAGGCGGTTAGCCAGCTATCCTCTTCCGCATACTTCTGGTAGAAATAATAAAATACCACCGCGAAGAAGAACAACGGCGCATCGGGCGTGGTAGTAAAGCCATACACATGGAAAACCAGTACACAGGAGACGAGTAAAATAAACCACTTTGCCGTTACCGCGTATTTTTTGACGATAAGCCAGAGCAGGTAAAGGGCCAGGCTATTGCTGAGCACGGCCACCAGCCTCGCGCCAAATTCATTATGGAAAAGCGTATAGCCAATTTTAATGAACACCGCCATCATGGGCGGGTGGTAAAAGTAGCCCCAGTCGGGCTTTTGGGCGTAGAGCCAGTAGTAGGCCTCGTCGCCGTGCATTTCCAATACCGCGGCTTGCAGCAGGTTCAAAACCGTCCAGCAGGCGATAAAATACCAGATGGGTTTGTTGGATTGAACAGGATTGCTTGCAGTAGTAGCCATTGAACAGATTATGCTGCAAAGGTAAAATAAATGCGTTAAGGCCGTGGCGCTTAATGGTTATGATTATTTTAAGAAACGGCATCACAATCCATATAAAAATTGAATATTTGAGCCATGATAGACAAACAGATAGAGTTTATTAAACAGCCACGTTTAATGATCCTGAGCATATTGGATAAGTTCACGATGGAACAATTAAATACCATACCTGCCGGTTTTAACAATAACATAGCATGGAACCTGGGGCACATGCTGGCTGCCCAATATGGCATTTTTTATAAACGGGCAGGACTGGAGATTGATGAAAGTTTTTACCAGCTATACAAACCCGATAGCAAACCGGAGGGACAAATAACGCAGGCGCAATTAGATGAGATCAAATCGATGCTCATCACGAGCCTGGATAAATTAGAAGAGGATTATGCAAATCAGATCTTCACCAACTACCCAACTTGGACTACACGTTACGGGGCTTCTATCAGTAATATTGATGAAGCCATTGCCTTTTTACCATTTCATGAAGGGTTGCATATCGGGTATATTATGGCGATGAGGAAGTTGGTGTAGGGGCCCCTAACCTCCTGAAGGGGGGATCGTTTGAATGGATAAATGAGAAAAATTGTTTTGATATGGTTGGTTTTCCTGCTTACATCATGCGTGGAGTCAACCTCAAAAAGAAAGTTTAATAAAACTGCGTGGGGTGAAAAAATCGACTGGGATTTCTACCAACGCGAGCCGATGCTTGACGACCTACTACAGCATCATCAAATAAAAGGATTAACCCGTAAACAGCTTATTGATTCGCTTGGAGAACCAGCTAATTATGACGATACCACTGCTATGTATTATGAGATCGTTACAGATTTTGGAAGCGATATTGATCCGGTTTATACAAAAAACTTAGTTATTTATTTAAATAAAGATTCGATAGCAACTGGTTTTAAAGTGGAAGCGTTGAAGCCAAGATACTCGAATTCCCGGAAGCAACCCCGGTTTTAACATATTTAAGATTTTACTATGATTAGGGAATTTGTATGATAAATTATTATCAGTAAATTTGACTAAAGGGCAATTAAATCAAATCCTATGAATCTTCAGTTTATTCATGATACAAAAGGGAATACTACCGGCGTGTTTATTCCTATTGAAGAATGGCAATCGTTGAAAGAAAAATACACTGAACTTCAAAAGGAAGAAGCATTGAATGTAGTAGAGTTAAGTTCCTGGCAAACTCAAATAATTGACGAGCGGCTAAACGATTATTACGCCAATCCTAACTCTGTAGAGAGTTTTGACGATATGCTTGATGATATTGAAAAAAGTTTGTGAGCTACGCCCTTATAAATAGGCCAGACGTTCGTGCGGATATTAAAAATGCAGTCGACTACTACAAAGAGATATCACCTAAGCTTGGCAAACAATTTTTACATCGTATTCGTGAAGCCAAAATTCATATCGAGCGTACCCCACTGGGTTTTCAGGTTAAATATAAAACGGTAAGAACATTAATGCTAAAGCAATTCCCTTTTCATATTCATTACTTAGTTGATAAGGAAAAAAAGCAAATAATTATTCTTGCAATAATTCATGCACATAAAAATCCCGCTGATTACTCATCAAGATAAGCCACAAAAAAAAGCCCGGCTTCCACCAGGCTTTTCAGTACTTTATTTAAAGCGATTAAACTCCCAATAACAACCTCGTTGGGTCTTCCAATAATTGTTTTACCCTTACCAGGAAACTTACCGACTCGCGGCCATCAATGATGCGGTGATCGTAAGATAGCGCCAGGTACATCATCGGGCGAATAACCACCTGGCCGTTTACGGCAACAGGGCGCTCTATGATGTTGTGCATACCTAATATGGCAGATTGCGGTGAATTGATGATCGGCGTAGACATCATGGAACCAAACACACCACCATTGGTGATGGTGAAAGTACCACCTGTCATTTCGTCGATAGTAAGCTTGCTTTCGCGGGCTTTGCCTGCTAAGACTACAATGGCTTTCTCAATTTCGGCAAGGCTCATGCTCTCCGCGTTGCGGATGACCGGAACCACCAAACCCTTTGGTGCAGATACCGCGATAGAGATATCAGCAAAGTTGCTGTAAACCACTTCTTCGCCTTCAATACGTGCGCCAACAGCCGGCCATTCTTTCAGGGCCTCGGTAACGGCTTTGGTGAAGAACGACATAAAGCCTAAGCCAACGCCATGTTTCTCTTTAAATTTATCTTTGTATTTGCTACGCAGTTCCATAATTGGCGACATATCCACTTCGTTGAAAGTGGTTAACATCGCGGTCTCATTCTTCACAGCAACCAAACGCCTTGCCACAGTTTTGCGCAGGGAAGACATTTTTTCGCGGCGATCTGAACGCGGACCAGCAGGTGCCGATGGAGTAGCAGCGGCAGGTTTTGCGGCAGGGGCAGGTGCTGCAGCGGCAGGTTTTTGTGCCGATAGTGCATCACCTTTGGTGATACGGCCATCTACGCCGGTACCGTTTACTGATGCGGTATCAACGCCTTTTTCGGCTAATATTTTTGCAGCAGCAGGCGAAGGAACGCCCGATGCATAAGTTGTTCCTTTTGATGGGGCGGTTTGCGGTGACTCGTTAACCGCATCGGCAACTGCCGGGGTTACGGCAGCAGGTGAACCGCCGCCTGATACGCCACCGCCACCTTCAATAGTACAAACAATTGCGCCAATGGCAAGGGTGTCGCCTTCTTTAGCTATGGTTTTTAGTGTGCCTGCTTTTTCGGCAGTCAACTCAAAAGTTGCTTTGTCTGATTCCAGTTCGGCAATGGCCTCGTCCATTTCAACGGCATCGCCGTCTTTTTTGATCCAGCGCGAAAGGGTTACTTCTGTAATAGACTCGCCTACGGTCGGTACTTTTATTTCTAATGAAGACGTTACAGCAGCCGGGGCTGGTGCGCTTGCGGCAGCAGGAGCCTCCTCTTTAGCGGAAACTGGGGCAGCAGGTGCAGCCTCGGCAACCGGTGCGACAGCGCCGGCGCCTTCTTCAATAACAGCAACCAACGCACCAATGGCAAGGGTATCGCCTTCTGCAGCTTTAGTGGTTAAAGTCCCGGCTTTTTCTGCGGTAAGTTCAAAAGTTGCCTTGTCTGATTCCAGCTCGGCTATTACTTCGTCCATTTCCACATGGTCGCCGTCTTTTTTCTTCCAGGCAGATAATGTTACTTCGGTTATGGATTCGCCTACCGGCGGAACTTTTATTTCTAAACTCATATTTTAAGTTTTGTAGTTTCTTTTTTGTTGAAAGGAGGAACAGTTGAAAGGTTTGAAAGTTGAAATGTTGTAAGGTTACTAAAACAACTTTTAAACCTTACAACGTTTCAACATTTAACTATCCCATCAATCCGCTCCGGCGTTAGCCATTTTTTCTGTCGTTTTTTTGATAGTGGCTTTCACCACTTTACCGGCCGGGGTATCAAACGCCTTGGTAACAATATGTGCCTGCTGCGCGGCGTGCTGTTTGGCAAAACCGGTAGCCGTGCTGCTGCCTTCTAAGCGGGAGATCACTTTCATGTTAAAGTGCTTATCGCCATGGAATTTACGGCAGATATATGGCCATGCGCCCATGTTCTCCGGCTCTTCCTGCACCCATATAAATTCGGTTGCTTTTTCGTATTTGGCTTTTATTTTGATGATCTGCTGTATTGGTGTTGGGTATAATTGCTCAACACGTACTACGGCAACATCCTTGCGTTTGTCTACTTGTTGTTTCTCCAGCAAGTCATAATAAACCTTACCGGTACAAAGCAGCACGCGTTTTACCTTTTTAACATCAGCGTAGGTATCGTCTATCAGTTCCTGGAATTTACCACTGGTAAAATCGGCAATCGGCGATACACATTTAGGGCTTCTTAATAAACTTTTAGGCGTAAAAATGATCAGCGGTTTGCGGAAATCGCGGTGCATCTGCCTCCTTAATATATGGAAGAAGTTTGCCGGCGTAGTGCAGTTAGCCACCTGGATGTTATCATCGGCGCAAAGCTCCAAAAAGCGCTCTACACGTGCAGAGGAGTGCTCGGGGCCCTGGCCTTCGTAACCATGCGGCAATAGCATTACCAAACCATTACCACGCTGCCATTTTGTTTCCGCACTGGCAATGTACTGGTCAACGATAATTTGCGCGCCGTTAAAGAAATCGCCAAACTGCGCTTCCCAAATGGTTAATGCATTAGGGTTTGCCATGGCGTAACCATATTCAAAACCCAATACGCCGTATTCTGATAGTAAAGAGTTGAAAATGCTTAGTCGTGCTTCGGTGTCGATGGTTTCCAGCGGGGTGTATTCGTCTTCGCTATCAGCCAGCGTTAATACTGCGTGGCGATGCGAGAAAGTTCCGCGTTTAACGTCCTCTCCGCTCAATCGTACCGGAAAGCCTTCTTTCAGCAGAGTTCCGTAAGCAAGCAATTCGCCCATTGCCCAATCGAACACCCCGGTTTTGTTTACCATGGCGTTGCGGTCTTCAAACAGTTTCTCAATTTTTTTGAAGAACTGCTTATCGGTTGGCAATACTGTTAATTTATTTCCTATCGCTATGATATCTTCTTTTGGTACAGCGGTATCAATAGCCGAGATCAATTCTTTATGGTTAGCCAAATGCAATCCGCTCCAGGCGCCTTCAAACATGGCGATGGTATCGGTAAAGCGGTCTTCCGCTTTCGATTCATCCAGCATGCCCTGCAATTCTGCACGGAAATCTTTTTCCAAAGTTTTCACGAATGCTTCGTCCACAGAACCTTCTGCAATCAATTTTTTGCTGTAGATCTGCAAAGGGTTCGGGTGCGCCTCGATGGCTTTGTACAATACCGGTTGGGTGAATTTTGGTTCATCCGCCTCGTTGTGGCCGTAGCGGCGATAGCAGAGGATATCGATAAACACATCCTCGTTAAATACCTGCCTGTACTCCATAGCCAGGTTTATAACATATACCAATGCCTCCACATCGTCTCCATTTACGTGGAAAACAGGCGAAAGCACGGTTTTGGCAACATCGGTACAGTAGGTGCTGGAACGGGCGTCTTTATAGTTGGTAGTAAAACCTATCTGGTTATTAATAACCAAATGCACAGTGCCGCCTGTGCGGTACCCATCCAGTTTTTCCATCTGTAAAACCTCGTACACAATACCCTGGCCTGCTACAGAAGCATCGCCATGGATCAGTATCGGGGCAATTTTAGAATGGTCGCCGTTGTATTTAAAATCTATTTTAGAGCGGGTGATACCTTCCACAACCGGGTCTACCGCCTCTAAGTGCGATGGATTTGGGCAAAGGCTTAAGTGAACGTTCTTACCGCTTTTTGTTTTAATATCTGTAGAGAAGCCGAGGTGGTACTTTACGTCGCCACCAAAAGGTGATTCAGAATCGTAGTTTTTGCCCTCAAACTCAGAGAATACCTCTTTATAGGTTTTCTCCATAATATTGGTCAGCACGTTTAACCTGCCACGGTGAGCCATACCAATGATGAACTCCTGTATGCCCAGTTCCGACCCTTGTTTGATAACCGAATCGAGCGCGGGGATCAAAGCTTCGGCACCTTCCAGCGAGAAACGTTTTTGACCAAGGAATTTTGTACCGAGGAAGTTCTCAAAAACAACGGCTTCGTTCAGTTTCGAAAGCATCATTTTCTTTTCTTCAACGTTAAACTTCGGCGTATTGCGTTTGCTCTCCATCCTGTCTTCAAACCATTTTAGCTTGATAGGGTTGCGGATGTAGCGGTATTCGGCACCAATGGCGCGGCAGTAAGTATCTTCTAACAACTGGCGGATATCGCGCAGTTTGGCGGGGCCCAGGCCAACTTCAACACCGGCGTTAAACACGGTATCCATGTCTGCTTCGCTCAGGCCAAAAGTTTCCAGTTCTTTACCGGGGAAATATTTGCGGCGCTCGCGCACCGGGTTTGTTTTAGTGAACAAATGGCCGCGCGTACGGTAGCCATCAATCATGTTCATCACGTTGATCTCCTTCAGCAGGTTTTCGGGCATAGCGCCCGCTGCCGCTGTAGGTGCCGCCGCTTTTGCAGGCTGCGATTCTTTACCAAAATCAAAGCCTTCAAAAAACTTTTGCCATCCAAAATCTACCGATCCGGGGTCTTGTTTATATGATTCGTAAAGAGAGTCGATGTAGGCAGCGTTTCCGCTATCAATATAATTTAGGCGATCCATGAGAAACCATTCTTGTAAAACGGTACAAAATTAAGCATAATAGTACAATATGCCCCAAATTATATGTTATAACTTTGTAAGTAAAGTGCACTTTAACGGTTAAATTTTTCTTTTTGCAATAAATTCCTCTCTCCCATGGTTTGAATACCCTGTTGCTTATTTATTATATTTAACCATTAATAAATTCTCCGGGGTTGATAACCGGATTAGAAAAAAATGCAAAGCGCCTTGCCTGTAAACATGGAAAATTCAGTTTCGAGATTAAAACAAAACCTGTTGTTGCAACTTTTTACAATTGGCCTGCGCTACCTGCTCGGCTCCGCTTTTGTATATGCAAGCATTTTTAAAATTGAAGGCATAAGGTTTATGCCTAAACCGGGCATAAATGAGCCGGTCGGTTCGCTATCGCACTTTTTTGAAGCGATGTATCAGGCAGGCATTTACTGGCATTTTATTGGCTGGGGACAGTTGATTGCAGGCTTTCTGCTCATGTCACAGGCTTTCAGTACGTTAGGGGCAGTAGCATTTTTCCCTATGATACTCAATATTTTTGTTATCACCATTTCGTTCGATTCTCCTAACATTCTGCTCATAACATCTTTAATGCTAATTTCAAATGTGTATTTGCTTTTATGGGATTGGAATAAGTTGAAATTCATCTTTCTACCCCGGCAGCAACAATATTTGGATGATAACACGGCTTTTTCGAAATGGAAAGGGTGGACGTATTCAGGCTTGCTCATGTTTTTCGCCGTTGTTTCCCTGCGATTATTTCAAATACATCATTGATGCACCCTCCGGGGACATACCAGGCCTTATTTATCTATTTCTTTTTTTATGAAAGCTCCTATTTATTATATTTAACCAGACAGGCGGCTACCATGCCTTTTCGGGCGCCATCATTACAACGATAATGTTCGTGGGCTTATTAACCGGGTACCGGTTGCTGATATTTTATAAATTAATGTGGACGATGCACTGATCTAATGCATCAGCTTGTGCAGGTAAGTGCGCACATAGCCCAATCCCTCAAACAGCACGGCCAGCAGGCCGATGATAATGGTAAATTGTTCGAAGGAGTTCATATACAAATATATACGATTGGACTGAATTTTTATTGCTTTGTTACACCGATACGGGTAACCAGGTGCTTATAAAATCGCTCTTGCTATCCAGTTGAGTGGCAGGTTTGGCCGCGTTAAAATAGCGGTTGCTTTTGGTATCATTACCTACACCGGCAACAAACGCCCAGTTGCCCCAGTTGCTTGCCGGCGAGTAATCTATCAGTTTCTCTTCAAAGTAAAGCGCGCCGCGGGTCCAGTCTACCTGTAATTCCTTGGTTAAATAGGTAGCCACTACTTGGCGGCTGTAATTGCTGATGTAGCCGGTGGCGTTAAGCTCGTGCATGGCGGCATCTATAAACGGCACACCCGTTACGCCGTTTTTCCATTGTTCAAAAAGTTCATCCTGGTTACTGGCAGCTTCGGGTGCCTGGTCGGTAAAACCTTCGGCTCTAAAATATTTTTGCCCGTGCTTTTTAAACATAAAGCGGAAATAATCGCGCCAGAGCAACTCCAGCATCAAAGCATCCGCGTTTTGCAGCGTGCTGCGGTGTTTTACCACCTCCCAGTAAACCTGCCTTGGCGATAGACATCCAAAAGCCAGCCAGGGCGATAGGCAAGAAGCTACGCCCCCTGTATTTTTGCCCGCCTTTTGTCCGCAATTTTGCTGGCCGGTAAAATACTGCTCCAGGCGGTTTAAGGCTTGCGTTTCGCCACCGGTAAACTGGTTTGTCGCGCGGGGGTCGTCAACAGGTTCAGGAACGCCCAGATCTGCCAGTGTTGGCATTTCGCCAGCGTCGGCAATTTCCGGTATACTGATCTCCTCCGGCGAGGTTACGCACTGGCGCACATTGCTGTCGCGCTCCACCTTCTTTTTAAAGGTGACAAAACTATCAGGGATATCTTTTATCGGGAAAGGCAGATCCTCTTTGTGGTACATGGTATGCCCGATAAAATGCCTAAGATTCAACTTCATCTTCCAGAGGGCTGATTCTACCTTTTCAGATACATCTGTTTCCTCGGGGGCTACCTCGCGGTGGTGGTAAACCTCGCTGATGTGGTATTCTTCGGCCAGTTGAGTAAGCACTTCGACTGGGTCGCCGGTGCGGATGATAAGTTCGGCGCCGCACTTTTGCAGATTGGCGCGCAGATTGGCGACAGACTCCAGCAAAAACCTGGCCCGGAAGCTCCCGGTTTTTAATACGCCCGAAGAGTTGGTTTTGAAGTAATATGGATCAAAAATATATACCGGCAATACTTTATCAGCCCTGCGTACGGCTTCTGATAATATTTCATTATCGTGTATACGCAAGTCATTTCTAAACCAAACCAGTATTGTCTTCTCACTCATATGAACACCTAATCTAAACTTATTTAGATTGATTACAAAAGTGGGAATTATTTATTTGTTCGGCACCTGTCGCTGCAATATTTGACATCGTCCCAACATTTAGCCCATTTTTTACGCCAGCTAAAAGGTTTTTTACAGCTTTGGCAAATTTTTAAAGGTAGGTTTTGCTTGTTGCCTTTGTGCACTTTTGTACCGTTTAATGATGATAATGGAACAAAGTCACGGCACATATGTTGCAGCTTTATACTTATGAATTTTAACAATAAAAACATCCTGGTGGTTGGCGGCAGTTCGGGCATAGGGCTGGCAATAATAAAACAACTCTCTGCAAAAGGCGCTACTGTTTACAATGCGTCGCGCAGCGTATCTGCAGAATGGCCCAATGGGGTAAACCACATCCCCCTTGATGTGCTGGACGATGCAAGCCAGTTGGCAGGACTACTACCCGAGCAATTGCACGGGCTGGTTTATTCTGTTGGGAGCATTAACCTTAAGCCGTTTAACCGGCTAAGCAAAGATGATTTTTTGAACGACTACCGCCTGAATGTTTTAGGTGCAGCCGCGGTGATACAACAAAGCCTGAAGGCGCTGAAAAATGCCGGGGAAGCTTCTGTTGTGCTTTTTAGTACAGTTGCAGCAACCGTGGGCATGGGCTTTCACGCCAGCATTGCATCAGCCAAAGGTGCTATAAACGGGTTAACCATTTCTTTAGCTGCCGAACTATCCCCTAACCACATCCGGGTAAATGCGGTTGCACCGTCTTTAACAGATACACCTCTTGCCAAAAATCTGCTTAGCAGCGATGAAAAGCGCGAAGCATCTGCAAAGCGGCACCCGCTGGGCAAATTCGGCACACCGGATGATCTGGCTGCTGCTGCAATATTTTTGTTATCGGGCGACAGCAGTTGGATAACCGGACAAATATTGGGCGTTGATGGTGGGCTATCCAGTATCAAGCCGATCTAAAATACACCTCGCTACCAATCGTTTATTATAACACAAGCATGATAATTCCGTGTTTATTAAATGGTAACTTTAACTCGTAAATCAAACATTATGGCAACTACCGAAAGTATTCAGAAAGCATATATAGATTTTGTATTGACCGAGGGCACACAGCCCAAATCGGTTTATGTGTTTGCTAAACAGAACGAAATGGCTGAGGAAGAATTTTATAAATTCTTTGGCTCGTTTGATGCTGTTGAGCAAAGCGTTTGGGCAGATCTGACCCACAAAACCCTCGCCGAGATCCGTAAGCAGGAAATTTGGCCGCAGTACTCGGCACGCGAAAAGGCGCTGTCGTTCTTCTACAGCTTTTTCGAACTGTTAAAAAGCAACCGCAGCTTTGCTGTTTACAGTATTAAAAAGCAGCGTGGTTTTGGTACGCCAAAGTTATTGGAACCTACTAAAGAGCTATTCGAAAGCTTCGCAGAAGGCATCCTTAACGAGGGCATCGAAACTTCAGAACTATCTGATCGTAAGTTTTTCAGCAAACGCTATAAGGATGCCCTTTGGGTACAGTTTGGCTTTGTGCTTAACTTTTGGATCAACGATGATTCCGCCGGTTTTGAGAAAACCGATGAGGCGATAGAAAAAGGTGTAAATGTAACATTCGACCTGTTCCAGCGCTCGCCGATAGATAACCTGTTTGAATACGGCAAGTTTTTGGCTAAGAATGGTGGGTTGAAGGAGAAGATGGGGTTTTAGGCGCCTCACCCCCAACCCCTCTCCAAAGGAGCGGGGCTTAAAAACATTTGATGAACAAAAATCCTTTCCCGAATAATAAAAGCACAGTCTTCTCCTTTGGAGAGGACTTAAGTGAGGCTTCCTCTGGTTTCGCCGCTATTTTTGATATGGATGGCACCCTTATCGATAATACACCTTTTCATTACAAAGCCTGGCAACTGCTATTTAAAAAATACAACATGCCCGAGCTTAGTCGCGAGACTTATAAAGGTGAAATAAGCGGTGTGCCAATTGCCAACACCGTAAGGCGCTATTTTGCTGATGCGGATGAAAGCCTGATCAAAACCATAGCCCACGAAAAGCAGGCCTTTTACCAGCAGGAGTTCCTACCTTTTTTGCGGCCGATAAATGGTTTGGAGAATTTCCTGGTAGAACTGAAGGGTGCGGGGATTAAAATGGCGGTTGCCACCTCATCAGACATGGCGGATGTCGATTTCATTTTTGATACCATCCCCATTCGCCAATATTTTGATGCCATTGTAACCGGGGATATGGTGAATGAACCAAAACCGAGCCCTCAGATATTTTTTAAAGCCGCCGAATTGTTGAACACGCCGCCCGCAAAATGCATCGTGTTTGAGGATTCTACATCGGGCTTGCAGGCGGGTAATAATGCAGGCATGAAGGTTGTAGGCATAACAACCAGTCACCCCGCCGAAACGGTTGCCAGGGTAGCCAGCCTGGTTATAAATGATTATGCCGATAGCAGTCTGCAAAAACTGGCTGCATTATTTTGATGAGTAATTATGAGCGACAATACAGCTAAAGAACAAAACAGTATACCTACCAGCAAGGTGGAACGCAGCGCCAAATTTGTAAAAACCGGTTTTAAAATTGGTGGCAACTATATAAAGCACTACTCCAAAAAACTCTTCAACCCGGAGATGGATAAATCCGAATTGAACGAGGATAACGCTACGGATATTTACCAATCGCTTAGCGAGCTTAAAGGCAGCGCCCTAAAAGTGGCGCAAATGCTAAGCATGGATAAAAACCTACTGCCTCAAGCCTATGTAGATAAATTCACGCAGTCGCAGTATAACGCGCCACCTTTATCCGGGCCGCTGATTGTGCAAACGTTTAAAAAATATTTTGGCAAGGAGCCCGGGCAGATCTACGATAAATTCAATATTCGCTCTACCAATGCCGCATCTATCGGCCAGGTACACCAGGCGGAACTGAAGGGCAAAAAACTGGCAATAAAAATTCAATACCCGGGCGTTGGCGATTCCATCTCGTCGGATCTGAAGCTTATTAAACCCTTCGCCTTCCGGATGCTGGGCATGAGCGAAAAGGAATTGAACATTTACATGATGGAGGTGGAAGAACGCCTGCTGGAAGAAACCGATTATGAATTAGAAGTGCGCCGTTCGATAGAATTTTCGGAAGCATGCGCCAATTTAAATAACGTGGTGTTCCCCAAATACTACCCCGAGCTATCCAGCAAACGTATTATTACCATGGACTGGCTGCAAGGCAAACACCTGCGCGAGTTTTTAGCCACCAACCCTTCACAAGAGCTGCGCGATCAGATAGGCCAGGCGCTTTGGGATTTTTACAACTTTCAGCAGCACGAATTGCGCGCCGTACATGCCGACCCGCATCCCGGCAACTTTATGATAACGCCCGATGGTAAACTGGGCGTGATAGATTTTGGCTGTATCAAAGTAATGCCGGAGGATTTTTATTACCCTTTCTTCGCGCTTACCTCTACCAATTTATTCGAAAGTAAGGAAGATACCATCAAGGCCTTCCGCAAGCTGGAGATGATATTGCCCAACGATACCCCGGCGCAGATAGAGTTTTATTACACCATGTTTAAGCAAATGATAGGCTTATTTGCCAAACCCTATATCACCAATGAGTTTGATTTTGGCGAAAAGGCGTTTTTTGATGAACTGTTTGGCTTTGGCGAAAAGGTATCCAAAATGCCCGAGTTTAAGCAGGCGCGCGGCGTAAAGCATTTCATCTATGTAAACCGCACCAATTTTGGCCTGTATAACATCCTGCACGAATTAAAAGCAAAGGTAAAAACCGATACTTATAAGCCGCATGTGGAAGCAGTTGGCACTTAGTAGCAGCTTGCAGCTATTGATTGTTTGCAATATATTTGATAAAACCTTTTCAACATGAAACGCCTGCCCCTGATTGCCTGTACGATGCTTGCCTTTGTTGCTTGCAAAAACAAGCCTGCACTGCCGCAAGCGCACGATATTGACTCGCTAACCATAAAGCAGGCTAACTACGTTTCTACAAAGGCCACCCACAAACCGGAAGTAGACACGCCCGAAAACATCGACCAGTTAGACCAATATGCAGATTACTACATAGTAGTTGCCGACACAGGTAAAAACTACTATGCCCTAAGGGAAAACATGCTGAAACTGCATGATACTACTGGTATTATTATAGATACCATGAATCGCTACTATAATAAAAAGAAAGACCTTATTATGGTGCCCGAAGACGATGCAGACGATATAATTGCGGGAGATTATTATCCAAGGCGCGACCCATCTAAAACCCTAAGCCTCGAATATCTGAATATTTACAAACAGGATTCAAAAAGAAATACTATTGCCTTGGTAACGGGCATTTATGATAACAAAGCCAGCGCAGATAGTGCGCTTAAATTATTGCCCGGCAATAAGGCCTTTGCCTTTAAGGGAAAAGTTTACGTAGGCTGCCTGCATTAAATTTAAATGTAATTCACTATCGCTACTAACGACAAGCCGAAAGTTGCTATCCAGCTGATAACAGATTTTACGTACCATGCCTCAATTTCGGCAACGCGGCCGGTGCCGGCGTACGATTTTGATTTGCGGTTGCAATAGTAGCCGTAAGTAACAAGGCCCGTCATAGCCAGGGCGAAAAAACAAATTAATAACTTTTGGAAGTCGTTTGTTAGCATATTAGTTCTGATGATAGATGTATACGTGTAAAATTAAAAATTGGATGCATCCATCACGCTTTTTATTCTATTAGGCAAAAATTTTACCAAATCGCACAATTGCGATTTTTGAATACTGGGCGTTTAAAAATCCTGATGATAAGTAAATATCCTCTTCAATCTCGCATAAATTTGGGGAATTACAGAACAGGTTGGGGCGCTTTGCCAAGTATAGGATATACGTACTCCTTATACCTCTATGTAAAACACACCCTTAATTTGGTTGTTGTATAACAAATGAAAGTGTTACTTGCCGGTGCTAACGGATATATAGGTACAAGGCTCATCCCCGTATTGCTGGAGAAGGGGCATAGTGTAGTATGCCTGGTGCGCGATAAGCGCCGCTTTCACGAACAGAACGACTACAGCGACCGGGTTACCCTCCTCACCGGCGATCTGCTGAAGGAAGAAAGCATAGAAGCCATTCCGCAGGATATCGATGCTGCATACTACCTGGTGCATTCTATGGCGCAGGCTGCCGATTTTGCAGCGCTGGAGGCGCTTTCATCACATAACTTTGCGCAGGCGCTTAATCAAACAAACTGCAAACAGGTAATTTATCTCAGCGGGATAGTGAATGATACAGGCTTATCCAGTCACTTGCTCTCACGCAGGCATGTTGAAGATGTGCTGAAGGAGTGTAAGGCCGCCATCACCGTTTTAAGGGCGGCCATTATCGTCGGCTCGGGCAGCTCCTCCTTTGAAATTATTCGCGACCTGACGGAGAAGCTCCCCATCATGACCGTTCCGCGCTGGGTGAACACCAAATGCCAGCCCATCGCTATCCGCGATGTATTGGGCTATTTGGAAGGCGTACTGCTGAACGAAAAGGCTTTCGATAAAACCTTCGACATTGGCGGGCCGGATATCCTCAGCTTTAAACAAATGATGTTGGTTTACGCCAAAGTGCGTAAGCTAAAGAGGTATATTATTACTATCCCATTTCTCTCGCCAAAAATCTCATCGTACTGGCTGTACTTTGTCACTTCTACCAGTTATTCGCTTGCGCAGAGCCTGGTAGATAGCATGAAGAACGAAACCATCATGAAAGATCATGATATTGATAATGTAGTAAAGCGCGATTGCCTTGGCTACGAGGAAGCGCTGCAACTCGCCTTTAAAAAGATAGAACAAAATTCCATTGTAAGCAGTTGGAAGGATGCCCTGAATAATGGCTACCTTACCTCGGGCTTTATGGACCAGATAAAAGTACCTCAAAACGGCACGCTGGAATACAAGGTAAAACAACCTTTTAGTCGCGATGGAGCCGAGGTATTAAAAAATATTATGGCTATTGGCGGCAGTCGCGGCTGGTATTATTGGGATTGGATCTGGAGCATCCGCGGTTTTTTGGATAAGCTTTTCGGTGGCGTAGGCAGCAGAAGGGGGCGTACCAGTAACATCAATGTTTCGCCCGGCGATGTGATAGATTTTTGGCGGGTATTGCTTGCCGACAAGATCAACCGCCGCCTGTTGCTCTATGCCGAAATGAAGTTACCCGGCGAGGCCTGGCTGGAGTTTAAAATTATTGAACGCAATGGCCGTACTTTTCTCAGCCAGGTAGCTACCTTTAGGCCCCGCGGACTTTGGGGCCGTATGTACTGGTACCTGATGTGGCCCTTCCACCTGTTTATATTTAAAGGAATGGCCAAAAGGATCGTAAATTTTGGAGAAGTTCATGGTTGATGGTAGCTGCTATTCGGTTACCATAAACTATAACCCAAAAATATCTTACTATGAACTATCATCTATGAACCATGAACTAACAACATGAATAAAAACATACTCATCACCGGCGGCTCGGGGCTTTTGGGGAAACAGCTTACAGAGGAATTATTGAGCAAGGGCCACACAGTAAGCCACCTTAGCCGCAGCAAAGGCAAAAACCCCAAAGTGAAAACTTTTTTATGGGATGTGGAAAAGGGGCAGATAGACGAGCATTGCATTGATGGTGTAGATACCATTATCCACCTTGCCGGCGCGGGTATTGCCGATAAACGCTGGACGGAAGAGCGCAAGCGCGAGATTGTAGAAAGCCGCACCAGATCCATCGGCCTGGTGTACGAGCTGATGAAGGCCAAGGCTAACCGCGTACATACCGTTATCTCCGCGTCCGGCGTGGGTTATTACAGCAACCGTGGCGACGTCGTATTAACCGAAGAAAGCGAACCCGCGCACGATTTTATTGGCACCTGCTGTATCGATTGGGAAAAAGCGGTAGATGAGGGTAAAGAACTGGGGTTACGGGTGCTAAAATTCCGCACCGGCGTTGTCCTCACCACCGATGGCGGTGCCCTGCCGCAACTGGCAATGCCAATAAAATTTGGCATCGGCTCGGCCTTGGGCACCGGCAAACAATGGATCCCGTGGATCCATCACCGCGATGTGTTAGATATGTATATGCTGGTGCTGGATGATGAAAAACTAACAGGCGTGTACATTATGGCTGCGCCAAACCCGGTAACCAATGCCGATTTAACCAAAGCAGTTGCCAGGCAGCTGAAACGACCGCTTTGGGCACCAAAAGTACCGGCGCTTTTAATCAAGTTGCTTTTTGGCGAAATGGCTACAATTGTGTTAGGCAGCACCCGCATATCGGCCCAAAAAATAATGGATGCCGGCTTCAAATTCCAATACCCCGATATAACATCGGCACTGCAAGAAATTTATGGATAACACAGCTATAACAATTTTTTGGTTCCGCCGCGACTTGCGCATAGCAGATAACGCCGGACTTTACCGTGCACTTAAAAGCGGCAGCCCGGTGCTCCCGCTTTTTATTTTTGATAAAGAGATATTGACGCAACTGGAAGATAAGGACGACGCACGCGTAACTTTTATCTATAATACTATAGACGAACTAAAGTCGGCTTTTAATAAAAGCGGCAGCGACCTTGAAGTGATTTACGATACGCCCGAACACGCTTTTACCCGGCTGATAAAAGACCATAAAGTTGCCGCAGTTTATACCAATCACGATTATGAGCCCTACGCTGCGGCACGGGATGAGGCCATTAAACAATTATTAGCCAAACACCGTATCGATTTTAAAACCTTTAAAGACCAGGTAATATTTGAGCGGAACGAAGTAACCAAAGATGATGGCAAGCCCTACACCGTTTTCACACCCTATAAAAACAAATGGTATCAAAAGCTAAAGCCTTTTTATCTGAAGGCCTACCCTACTGTAAAATATTTAAAGAACCTATATCCATTTAAAGCATCACCCCCCCCCTTATTAACAGAAATGGGCTTTATTAAAAGTGATGCCGGGTTCCCGGGTACAGATTATGAAAAATTCATCGATGATTATGCTGGGAAGCGCGATTTCCCGGCGATAAAAGGCACATCACATATCGGGCTGCATCTGCGCTTTGGCACGGTAAGCATCAGGCAATGTGCCGCCGATGCCTTTGAGGCAAACGAGAAAACCTGGCTGAACGAATTGATATGGCGCGAGTTTTACATGATGGTGCTATACCATTTCCCAAAAACAATGGACCATGCCTTTAAGCCCGAGTACGATAACATAAAATGGATAAACAACGAGCAGCAGTTTAAAGCCTGGTGCGATGGCGAAACAGGATACCCCCTGGTGGATGCAGGCATGCGCGAACTGAACGCCACTGGCTATATGCACAACCGGGTACGCATGGTGGTCGCCAGTTTTTTAAGTAAAGACTTGCTGATAGACTGGCGCTGGGGTGAACGCTACTTTGCACGTAAACTGTTAGATTATGAAATGGCCAGTAACGTAGGCGGCTGGCAATGGGCAGCAGGCAGTGGTACCGATGCAGCACCCTATTTCCGCATTTTTAACCCCGAATCGCAGCTTAAAAAGTTCGACCCGGAATTAGAATACGTAAAAAAATGGGTTCCAGAATATGCCGACTTCGGCAAATATCCAAAACCCATTGTAGATCACGCTTTTGCACGCGATAGGTGTTTAAAGGCCTTTAAAGCAGCCTTAACTTAATATTATTCTAACTGTGTTACCGTAGTTATCTGGAACTCGAACCTAAGTGGTGCGAACGACGGTATCGAACTTCCGGAAGGTGGAATATTACCATAACCCAGTCCCGATGGCAGTAGTAATGATATAGAGGTCCCGGCAGCAGCATGTTCTACCAAGCCTTCTCTCACACCCTTAACCAGGCCGGCAAGGCCATCGCTAACTGCCGGCGTAAATACATAGGCGGTAGTTTTGGATGCTTCGTCAAACGAAACTCCGTTTAATAATGCGCCAGTATACGTAGTGGTTACGATGGACAGATCATTGATCTCGCCAACTGTACCGGTACCCGGTGTAATTACTTTATAATATAAGCCCGAAGCTGTTTTAGTGTAACCACTTAAACTATTAGCGGTAAGATAATTGCGTATCACCAGGTCGTCGTACGCCGGCTGATCGTCAATTACGTGTACATAATACTCAAGCGATTGGTTACCTGCTATACGCGAATTTACGTTGGTAACACTACCGGTACCATAACCGCTTTTGCCATAGGCAAGGTGCGAAGGTACCAACAGGCGCATACTTGCACCTTTATGTTTAAGTAAATTATATATGCCGGTTTGCAGGCCCTTTGGTAAACCATCTTGCGCCAGGTGGCCCAGGTAATCGTAAAAATGGTTGGCAATGGTATCGCTGGATGTATACTTACCATCAAAACTTTTCAGGGTAAAAACCAGCGAAAGCCTGTCAGAATATTCCAGGTTAGGGCCGCTGCCCGGGTTTAATATCTTGTAGTACATCCCGGTAGTATCGCCGCCAACAGTATCACGAATAAAACCAGTAAGGCTGTTTGCTGCAATGTAATTTTGGATCTGCTCCTCGTCGTATTCTTTTATAGTAGGGTCAACGGTATCTTTTCGGCAAGCGCTTAAGCCGGCTGCGGCGATCAATAAAAAAGTAAAAATCTTTTGTTTCATCTAAAATTAGTTCGTTACATCTAAAAGTTGTATATTAAAATCAAGCACCGAATTTTCGGGCAAGCCTAAAGTTGGTTGAGGGTACGGGCCGTATGCATAACGCGACGGCAGCAACAATCGTACGGTGCCGCCTTTCTTAATTTGCGGTATGCCCAATCGCCAGCCTCTTATCACCTCACCCAGCGTAAACGAAGGATGGAAATTATTGCTTTGCGCAAACTCCTTCCCACTGGTTAATATGCTGCCTTTATAATCAACAGTTACCCTTGTGGAATTTGTGTACAGGTCGCTTCCTTCGCCGGGGGCTATCACAACATAAAAAACACCCGTGGTATCAATTCGCTTTGCAACTGCAGTAAGGCCGTTAGCGGCAATATAATCCTCCACTATCTTGTCATCAATAACGGCCTGTGCCCTTACTTCCTCCGCCACATCGAATCCTTTTTTACAAGAGGATAAGCCAGCGGCAAGTAATAATATGATAACCAGTAACCTGTTCATTCCTTTAATAATCCGCAAATTTATTGTTTTATATGGCAAAAACGGCAGCTTAACACTTTTTAACACTTCGGGGGTGTAAATACGCGTTGGTTTAAGGTTTGTAGTTGATGGTGAGCTGGTTTATTTTTTTCAGGATCTCGGTTAAATACAGCTTGTCGGCCTCGCTGATATGGGCGTTAAGGTAGTTATTAAACTGTTTCACCACATCTTTGGCCATCTGGCGTTTCTCTTTACCGAGATCGGTTAAAAATATTTTTACCGAGCGCTTATCACCTTTGTTGCTCTGGCGATAGATAAGCCCCGTTTCTTCCAGTTGGTTAAGCATCCGCGAAAGGCTGGTAGATTTTAGCCCAAGCAAAGCCGCGGCCTGCGATACCGTAGTACCTTCTTCATCAATATTGATGAGCAGGTAGCCTATAGACTGTGTAATGCCAAATTCCGTTACTATCTGGTTGTACCGGTTAGCAACGGTTTGCCAAACGATCTTTAAGAAGTAATCAATTGTTTCCTGGTGTTTTACACTGCTTCGCATACGGCAACAAACATAACATTTTTATATTGGTTTATAGATGATAGTTGATGGTTCATAGTAGCTCCAGTGTGGTTTATAGCTAACGGCTTAAGCTGGTTTTCAGTATCGATAATTTTCGTAAGATCAACTATAATCTTCTTTTCCTATGAACTATGAACCATCACCCATGAACTAAAAACTACCACCCCAATTTAGTATCGTCACCTCTCGGGTCGGCGCCACCTTCGTAGTAACCCCATTTGGTTTTCAGGATGCCATCTACCCGGCCTATAGCACCGCGTTTTTTTATCTTATAGCCCTTTTGCTTCAGTTTTTGTACGGTGAGGCTATCCAGGGCATCGGCTTCCATATCCACCTGATCGGGCAGCCACTGGTGGTGAAAGCGTTTTGCCGATACCGCTCCCTGCATACTTTTATCAAATTCTATTACATTAAGCACGGTTTGAAAAACCGAGGTGATAATGGTTGCACCGCCCGGGGTACCTACCACCATAAACAATTTGCCGTCCTTCTCTACAATAGTAGGCGTCATGCAGGATAACATGCGTTTGTTGGGCTGTATACTATTAGCCTTGCCGCCAACCAAACCGTACATATTCGGCGTACCGGGTTTCGAGCTAAAATCGTCCATCTCGTTGTTTAGCAAAAAGCCTGCGCCTCCTACAAATACATGCGAGCCAAAAGTATCGTTCAAAGTGGTTGTGATAGATACCGCGTTGCCATCCCTGTCTACAATAGAAAAGTGAGTGGTTTGGTCGCTTTCGTATCCAACAAAAGACCCCGGCAATATGGTGCTGCTTGGTGTGGCTGCATTCCAGTTAAAGTTGACCATACGGCTGATGATGTATTTTGTGTTCAGCAGGCTGTCTACCGGTACTTTGTAAAAATCGGGATCGCCAAGGTATTTAGAACGATCTGCATATACGCGGCGCTCGGCCTCAACAATCACCTGCACGGTAGAATCTTTATTGAAGCCCCATTTTTTCAATGGGTAACTTTCTACAGATTTCAGTAATTGCAATAAGGCTATCCCGCCGCTGCTTGGTGGCGGCATGGTAATAATTTTGTAGCCTTTAAAATCGCCGATAATGGCATTGCGCCAAACCGCATGGTAATTTTCCAGGTCGGCTTTGGTCATAATACCTTTGCCCGCGTTCATTTCGGCTACTATCAGGTCGGCAGTTTTCCCTTTATAAAAGCCATCGCGGCCTTTATCGCGGATCAGTTCCAGCGTATGGCCCAGGTCTTCCTGTACCAATATATCGCCTTCCTTCCAGTCAACATCCTTCATCAGGTAGCTTTTACCGGGGTTAAGCGATTTGAATTTTGCCTTATCGCGATTGATATCCCTGGCTATCCTTACGGTCATTTTAAAACCGTTCAGGGCCAGGTTGATGGCAGGCTGCACCAGGTCGGCCCATTTTAATTTGCCATATTTTTTATGCGCGGCCACCATACCATCCACGGAACCCGGCACGCCCGATGCAAAATGGGTATACAAACTCATATTGGGGATGATGTTGCCGGCGCTATCCAGGTACATATTGGCATTGGCTTGCGCAGGCGCCTTTTCCCTAAAATCGAGCGTATTTGTTTTGCCTGATGCCGAGCGGTAAACCATAAAGCCACCGCCGCCAATGTTACCTGCCTGCGGATGAGTAACCGCCAATGCAAACTGTACGGCCACCGCAGCATCTACCGCGTTACCGCCTTTTTTAAGCACATCAAGCCCGGCCTGTGATGCATCCGGATAGGCACAAACAACCATACCATTGCGGTACTGGCCACTTACATTTTGCCCCAATTGCCCTTTTACACAACCTGCCGTAAGGCATAAAAACAATATAGAACAGATTAATTTATGATATGTGCTGAATTTGTGATGAATCATCTTTAAACAAATATTTTCTGCCAAATTAGTCTATTTCGGTGTAAATATCCGTCCATGTAGTGTGTAATTTTCTTGTTGAGACCCAGCCATATTATGAAAAAAATCATATTCATTTTGGCCAAATAAGCATAAAACCTTAATTATGCCGTTGTATAGCAAACTACTATTATGAAAAAGATCTCCTTTATAGCATTTATTTTATGCTCGTTTTTACTTATCGCCAACCGATCGCAGGCACAGGATTATAAAACTGCCGTAGGTTTAAAATTCGGCGGATACGAGAACGGTTTTTCGGTAAAACACTTTTTAGACCAGGGTACCGCGCTGGAGGGTATACTGGGTATCCGTTCGCACGGAGCCGTACTTACCGGCCTTTACGAGTTACACCAGCCTGCCTTTAACACCGCGGGATTAAAATTTTATTATGGCTTTGGTGCCCACCTGGGTACAATAGGCAAGGGTAATTACAGGAATTTTGGCAACGACCAATATTACGACAGCAGCCACATCCTTTTAGGTGCCGACGGTGTGCTTGGCCTCGAATATAAAATAGCCGAAGCCCCTATCGCCGTCAGCCTTGATCTTAACCCACGCCTGGAGCTGGCCACCGGCCCGTTCTTTGACCTGGCGCCAGGATTGGGATTGAAGTATACATTTTAGGCTTGTTCGCGTTCGACATGCGGCGCGAACAGCCCGAACAAGCCCGAACACGTGCGATTTTAAAACGAATCGCTACTGAATAAGCCTGTAAAAACTATAAAAGCTTCCCTACACAAATGCCCGGCAATTGCCGGGCATTTGTGTTTTGTGCTGCACTACTTCACAATAATTATTTTTTTGGCATATACCTTTTGCCCTAATGTCACCTTCAACAAATAGGTACCCGGCAACTGGTTGGTGGTATTTATGGACGCGCTAAAGTTACCGGCCGCTATGGTTTGCGATTGCTCGTACACCACCTGCCCGGCGGTATTTACAATTTCTATTTTGGCGGTGCCCGCTTCCTTAGCCACAAACAACACGTTTAAATTCCCAATGGCCGGGATAGGGAAAATAGTTAAACCTATATCCGTGCTGGTATCTGGATGCTTGGCTACCAGCGCGAAGTTATACACGTCTGACCGGCTTACGCAGCCCGAATTTAAAGTTACCTCTATGGTGTAATTACCGCTTTGGATAGGTGTGTAAGTTGCACCCGTTGCACCAATTACGGCAACTCCATTTAAAAACCATTGGTTGCCTTCGGTAAAGTTAGAATTGAGCACATCGCCGGCCTGGGCGATAACCGGTTTAGTTACCGTTACCGGCAGGCGGGCGGCCGAGGGGCAACCCATGCTTTTTATATGCAGATCGTAAAAGTAATAGTAGAAACCTTTATAATAGGTAGTATCGTTAGCATTAGTTGGCGATTGCGCCGTGTTACCTGTAATGCTGAAAATGTTACCAATTTTAAAGGGATAACCAGTTACCCCGCTGTTGTTACGAAACACCGTTACCGTATTATCATACGTTGGCGTAATGGTATAAGTACCTGCAGTGGGCAGCGTTAAATTGAGCGTAACTATGGTACCCTGGTCGGCAGGGTCATCGGTCTGCGCGCCTTCACCCGGTGTGCTGCGGGTAGCTGTAGCATTAATGGTGGCCGACGATACCGTTTCGCCGTTGGCATTAGTTACCGTAAGTGTTAATTTACCGGAGTTGCCAAAGTACATTTTTGCAGTCTCCAGCACTACGGGCACATTGGTATATACCGTTACCGATGGCCCAAACTGGTTGTACCCGCCACCCGGGAACGCTGTTTTTGCTACAGGGCCAACATTGCCGCTAAAATCATTTAAACCGGCATAAAAAGTGTTGTTTACGGGCGCGGTAGTGGTTGAAGCTATCGGCCCGAACGTTACCGGCAAAGCAGCTGTTGGCGAGGTGTACCAAAGCAACTGCCCGTCGCCCGTGCCATTAAGCAGGTACGAATTGTTGTTACTGCACAAATATGCGCTTAAAGTGCCTAATGCAGGCGGCAGGCTTATGGTTACCGTACCGGTAGTTTTATCATTAGCACTTATGGGGTCTCCGGTTAAATGGGTTTCGGCAGTAATGGCGTATGTAGCACCCGCTACCGTATTAAACTTGCCTGCGAGGGTAAAATCAACCTCATCTAATGGGCTGATGGTACCTGTATAAACCTCATTAAAGGTAACTGCCGTATTATTTGGAGCCGTTACCGTAACGGTAACCGGCACATTGCTAATGCTGGCGCTGCCATAATTTTTCAGCCTTACAATAACCGCCGTGGCCACCGCGCAGGATGCACCATCCTCGGCATTAACAATAGCTGTTGCCCCGGCATCTGCCACGGGTTTTAAAAATTGTACGCGGTAGTCCTGCGTTTCGCCTTTGGCATAAGTACCGCAGGCGGCTATGGTTGATGCATCCGAAGTTTCGGTAAGTACCACACGCAGCAGGCCGAAGTTGCCGGGTATCACAGATAATGGCACGGTGATATTGCCGGTATAGGTAGCCGTACCATTTACCACGTTGGTTGTAGCAGCCAGTTCAAATATGCCATCGCCGTTCCAATCCACAAAAACTTTGGCTGCTTTATTAAAATTGCTGCCACAGGTACCCAGGGTGATGCTGAAGGGATATGTTTTTGCCTGTTCTAACTGTAAGGTGAGGTTGGTATAATCGGAATAACCGGTACAGCCGGCGGCGGGCGTATTGCTGATGTTGGAGAGCGTAAAATTATTCACCCGCGAATCTGCCGTTGACGCTGGCGCCGAAGTACAGTAAGCCGCCCCCCCTATCCCGGTAGCAATAAGCGAATACGCCTGGCTACCAGAAGACAGCGTGCCTTTGTGCGATACGGTAATGGTATATGTTTTACCAGGTGTAGCGTTGGCAATATACACCTGTTCGATATTATCGCGAATATTGTCGCCCGTGGTGGCTGCTGCCGAGGGGTTATCTGGTGTTAGCACGTATGGGTTAAAAATG
Organism: Mucilaginibacter pankratovii; assembly: GCF_014773265.1. GTDB lineage: Bacteria > Bacteroidota > Bacteroidia > Sphingobacteriales > Sphingobacteriaceae > Mucilaginibacter > Mucilaginibacter pankratovii. The sequence goes on from NZ_JACWMY010000015.1 coordinate 93,773, forward strand.
GCAGCGCCATCGCTTACGCGGATATCCAGGTCGTTCACCAGCTTGGGCACGCGGCTGTTGATGGTGCCCTCGGCGTTCGGGATCCCTTGCGGATCGGTCCAGGAGATAGAAACCGCCAGCGGCCCGTTACCCGATGCGGTAACCGTGAACGTTTTACTTTGGCCCTGTGTTAGGGTATTTTCGCTGATGAGGCTTTTGCTGCCATTATCGGTAATGGCCTGCGCAGCGGCACGCATATTTAGCAATCCCCAGCCATAAATATAATCGGGGCCAGGGTTGCCGGCATCAAATGCCGTGTGGCAGGCAAGCCCTTTAAGGGTAGCGGCACGCATAAATGCGCCGGCATTTATTTTAGCATAGTATTCCTGCAACAGGTAAAGCGACCCGGTTACACTGGGTGCCGCCATAGAGGTGCCTGATAAGGTAAGATATGAATTTGGGCTGCTTACGCCGGTAGATAGTACGTTTTCGCCATTGGCCACAATATCGGGTTTAATACGGCCATCATCTGTTGGCCCCCAGCTGCTGAAATAGGAACTCACTACATCCGTGCGGTTAACAGGGCCATTGGGTAGCGCACCTACCGAGCCTACCGTTAATATATTTTTGGCAGTGCCTGTAGTGCTAATGATATCGTATCCATCGTTACTGCTGATGTTTGCCGGCCTGGGGCCTTTGTTGATGATAGAAGAATTGGTTTTAGTGGCATAACCATAATAGGTTTCGCCAACTGCCGGGCCATTGCTGCTACGGCTGTTACCTGCCGATTCTACAATGAGATAATAGGGCGCATTGTAGGCTATCCTGTCCCATGCCTGTACACGGGCATCGTAAAAACCAAAATTATAATCTTCGGTATCGCCGGGGAGGCCGTACCACTCCCAATGGCCCGCGGTGCCGTTGTATTCCCAGCCGGCCACATCCCCGTACGAGTGGTTGGAGAGGAGCAGCCCCGATGCCGCGGCGCTCATTTCAGATACATCGTTATCAAAATCCCAGGAGGAGAGCACAGGCGTATTGAATGCCATGCCCTTTGCCGGGCCGTAAACGCCTTTGGCTATCATGGTACCGGCCACGTGGGTGGAGTGATCCAGCACGCTGGCGGCATCTTTGGAAGTGATGGTTTTGCCCGAAAATTCCCCGTGAAAAGCGTATACCGAGCCGCCATCCCAAATGCCCAGCTTATTATTGAGAAAAGTGCTGTTGCCCGATAGGCCGAGCCCTAAAGCGCCGCCCGGCTGTACGGCATTGGTACCTATAGTAGCGGCAGAAATAGTATTGTTATGCGTAACCAGGTAAACCGGGAAGCCCAGGCTGTTTACCCCCTGTAATGTTTTAAGATTGCCTGTTTTTGTTTTACTGCTGATGGCCCAGCCGCGGCTTTTGGCCAGCGAAAATGCCTTTTGCTGCCCTGTAGTGAATGCCTGGTTAGCCTCTACGGAGATATGGTTGAGTTCCTGCTTTTTGGCGGCATCAACCAATGGTTTTTGTGCAAACGCCGGAGAAATGCAACACAGCAATAAAAAGCTCAGGTAAAAAGCAGCGCGAAATTTCCCCATTAAAATAAAAGTAGTGTATTTACAAGTTTCCGTATTTAATAGCGGATAAAAAAGGGAAATGCGGTATTTTTTGGGCCGCTTGTGTTTAAAGGGGGCGGCGACTCAAAAGCGGCGAAAAGTATGACATACAACCATGCAGATTTAGTGTGTATTATTTGCCTGTTTCCGGGTAAATAATACGCACCTACACAACCGCTAACCTCCAAAAATTAGCTGTAAATAAGCAAACCATCAGGGCCTTAATTCCGTATAAGTAATAAATGGTAAATATCAAACACAATAGCTTGATTTGCACCATTTTTGCTTATTTTTGCGTAAATAGAAAAATAATATCCCCAAAGCTTTGAAAAAACTATTACTTATATGTTCTATCCTTGTGTTGAGTAATACATTATACGCTCAACGCTATATTACCCGGACCTTTGGATATACATGTTATAATTTTTTCGATGACAACACCGTAGACAATACGAATAGTAATAACACTTTGGGCGTTTACGCGCCTGGTTTTAGCCCAGACCCCAATGTAAGCGGTAATAATACCACGGTTATTGTATCCGCCGGAACCACACTTAATTTAGCCAGCGGTTCCGGGAAAAGTTTAACATCGAGGTATTTGGCAACCCCAAAAGGAATCAGTTCGGATTTTATGCCCAACGCTACCGATGTTGCCTACAAAACCATAAATAGTAATGATTGGGAATGGTCGTTATTGTACAAGTCAAATTTAACAGGTAGCACCTATCCTACCACCCCACCAACCAACGTAACCACTGGCCTCACAACTGCAACAAATTCATGGCGCTATTGGTTATTTGCAAATACAAGCACTATTACGAGCAGCACAGATGGATTTTATTTAACGCAAAACAGCTCGGGCAACCTGGTAGTTTATGTAGTGAATAACGGAACAGCATATTCACTTATAACCAGCAACTCGGCCCTAACAAATGGCACCACTTACTGTATAAAAATCCAAAGGCTGGTTGGTGGTTCGTGGAGAATGTACCTGGATCCATACGCTACAAGTGTAACACAAGCCAAAACCTTACAATCTTCAACAACTACCACCAGCGATGGTCATCCATTCACACCGCTTACTTACTCGCAAACATATTTAGAAGCAGAGAACTCATCTGCGGCTACTGACGGAGCTTTTCAGTGGGATAATATTCATATGTATACCCGGTATTTAAAATTTACCAATATAACAAGTGCTGCTAACGGAGTTACCCAATCGCCCTTTTATGGCGGAATGGGTAATGTAATATTATGGGGATGTGCATTAGAAATGCGTGGAAATTACGACCTTGGCATAAGCGGGAGCTCGGAACTACAGATCACGAATAGCGGCTCAGCAGCCTCCAATTTTGCAAATGGTTTAACCCCATGCACCATATATAAAACTACTGACTCGTATTTTAGTACAACTTCTGCAAACACAACAGTTTTAACATCCAACTTTCAAATGTATAGTGGTACAGGGCAAGGAGGGATGAATGATGATGAAGTTACCTCCGGCAACACAGATGGTTCTTTATCTATACCGGTTTATTGGTTTATTGGGGCAACGGTAAATGCCTCTCCCACACCAGGCACATCCCTCACCATAAGTGGCGTGAGTGCGATTAAACAGGATGTAAATAACAATCCCGTAACCGGGACTGTTGTTTTTTCATCGGGCACAGGAGCAACTATTACTTTTGGCGACGTATGGGATTGGACAGGGAACAACGGTAGCTGGATATCAACATCAAACGCCTGGCTTAAAAACGGATCGACTTCAACTTCCCACCCGCAAGTCGCTTCTGATGTGGCGAGAATTGGAGTACTGTCCTACACAACCAATCAGCCCTTATTAACCGCAGCCAAAACTATAGGTGCCCTTATTTTGGGCGGAGCTACAGCACCAACCTTAACCACCTCAGGGAGTGGCACTTTAACCACAACCAGTTTAACTTTTGCAGGTACCGGGACGATTGCCGCCAGTGCAGCCGTTACTGTAAACGGTGATTTGAAGATAAATTCTTCTGCATTGGCTGCCGTAACCGGAGCAAGCATTTTAACAGTAAAAGGGAATTTTTCCAACGCTACCAGCGCCACCTTTACATCTATTGGAAACACTGTCGACTTTGCAGGCAGTACACAATCTATCAGCAATGCCAATACCACTTCATCAAACCCAACCGTCCAATTTAAAAATTTGACATTCACTGGCGCCGGCACCAAAACATTTTCGGGGGTTGGCTATACAAGTGTGGCATTTGATGGTTTAATGACTTTGGGGGCATCGGTTACCCTATCTATTCCATCATCCTCAACACACCTGCAATTTTTAACGGGCACCACTTTAACATTTGCACAAATAGCTACCATTCCAAGCACATCCAGTATACAGGGGAACATAGATTATTACGTCTATTTTCAGGGTGGATCAACTTTTCGCAGTTACCGGTCTATGGGGGCGCCGGTTTACACGGGGAGCTACAGCGCCTCTAATGGATCGTACAACCTTTCGAGCCTGAAAAATTCATTTATTATAACAGGCCCCAGCCCGAACGGAACAAACTTGTTTGATAAATCAACCAATAACGGTAATACACTAAAGTTTTACGCCTCGGCAACAGATACTTATACTTACGCATCTACTATAAACACCACAGTTGCTACCGGCACCGGTTTTTATATGTATTTCAGGGGCAACCGAACCCCGGTTGGCACATCATTCCCTACCACAGACCCGTACGGAGCCAAAACTAACAAAACTCTCGGAACACCAGTAGGCAGTTATGCAACACCAGAGGCGGTAACTTATACTTATACAGGGGTGCCCAATCAAGGGAATGTAACCTCTTCCATTCCAACCTGGAATGCTTTTACTACCCCGTATCCATACTACTTTATAGCTAACCCCTACCCGGCTACGTTTGATGCAAGCGCACTGATCAACTCCACTACTTATGCCTTCGGGACTCTTTACTATATTGCCCGGTATACCTGGACCTGGTCGCCTTCGGCCAGCGCCTACGCTGTTTACGACCAGGCTACGCCAGCAGCGTCTACAAATGGTGCTAAACGATATGTTATACCGGGACAAGGATTCTTTATACAAAACAATAATTTTGCAACATTTGCGACCCAAACTTTAACCATCACGGAGTCGATGAAAAGTACTGGTAACAGCCCAAATTCCGTACGTTTATTAAGCACTTCCGCTCCTGAAAAGGACGTCGACCCCCCGGTAATGCGATTGCAATTTTCTAAAAACAATTTCATCAATGATGAAATTGGCATAGTCCTCCAGAGTACCGCTAAAGATTCATTGGATAGGTCAGATGCTACTCACATGGGTGGTGATTACATGAACCTGACGACTATAACGCCCGACAATAAATACCTTGCTATTGACAAAAGACCGTTTACCGGCAACAAAATTGTTATCCCGTTGTTTATTAATGTAGCGGAGGATAGCATTTATACTTTCAAGAAAACCTTTACAAGTTCAATGATGAGCAATTATAAGGTGACACTTTATGATAGCTTACTCAATAATAACGTACAGATAACTAATCTCGATTATTCGTTTAACGTAGCCAGGTCTAAACCAGAAACATTTGGCGGTAAAAGGTTTAAGCTTATTATTGAGTCTTCGCCCGCGCCGACAACCTATTTTGATTTTGGCGGTAAGTTGAATGCCGATAGAAAGGCCCTCTTAAAATGGCAAACAAATTCCTATCGTTGGGGTACCACTTACCAGGTTCAGCGTAGCCAGGATAATGTAACATTTGTAAATGTTGGGCCAACTAAAATTGGGAATGAAACGGTAATAAACAATAATTTTGAAGTACTTGATGACGATATACAATTAGGTAATAATTATTACAGATTGGTACAAACCGATGTGTTTGATAATAAATCAATGTCAAACACTGTTCTACTTAAGATAACTGCTGATGTAGGCCCTGTGGATATTAAAAATGGTTTTAAGCTCTTCCCTAATCCGGTGAGTGATAAATTTTCAATTATTAGCGATAAATCGTACAGCGGAAAAGTTACCATGAGAATATTCAATACCAACAGCGACATTATAGTAACAGAAGCGTTTAACCAATTAACCGCGCTTGAACCTATACAGCAATATGTTAGCCAACTTAGGGCAGGTGTATATTTTGTGGAATTGAGAGATGTGAATACCAAGGTGCTTACCACACTAAAGTTTGTAAAACAGTAATATGATAGTAAAAAAGGATTTATCAGGATTAAAAAGGAAGTGTGTTGTAGTTTGCGTATTTCTGGTAATGATGTTCTTAACATTTGCTGCCCATGCACAGCCCGGCGACCCCGGAGATGATGATTGTGGCACCAGCCCCGATGACGAATGCTATGTTCCGCTTGATACCTGGGTATTTGTACTTGTAGCCATCGCATTCATATACGGAATGTATTATCTTCACAAAAAACAAAAAACCCTTTCCGCGTAAGCAAAAAAGCACAAATGATATAAAAATAAAAGCCCCTTTCCGGATATCCGGAAAGGGGCTTGATATTTTAAATACCAGCTTACGACCTCGTTGTTGCTACAGGCGGGTTAAGATTCAGTTGTTTTATAATGCCATCTACCACCTTAGGTATTTCGCGCAGGGTGGTTTTAGGGTCGTGCAATTCGCCAACACCATAACCGCGCCATACCAGCGTGTTTGTTTTAGGGTCTATCAGGTCTATAATTATGGTGCCTTCTTTATACGGAACCCTGCGCGCGTACGCACCGCCATAGTTAGGGAAACCGTAACCATAGTAGCCATAGCCAAAGGGGCGGTACCAGCCGTAGCCAAAACCACCGTAATAACCGCCATACATAGGGCTGTAATAATAATTAATTTTTGTGCCGCGCCCGGTAACGGTTGCGTAACCTACCAGCAGATCTGGGTTTTGCTCGTTAATAGTGAGCCCCTTTTGCAGCAATGCCGTTTTGGCCGACTCCTGCAGCTTGCCGTTACCAATTTCGGTAAGGGGGCGCCATTGCTTGCCACTATCCCTTTTCATGGGTGCCCAGGCAAAGGTGCGGTAACCGCTTAAGTTGGTTTTGTTTGCAGCGGCTGTGTAGTAATTGTAACTGCTGCAGGCCGACAGTACCGAAACAAACGCTACCGCCAGCATTAAATAGATATATTTTTTCATAGCAACACCTTTTATTTATAAGTCTTAGACAAGGCTGCAAGCGAAGGTTTAACGGGATAAAAACTTTTTTTTAAATCTTTCTGATTTTATAGATCACCATCCAGCCCATTTTTGGTTTTTATCCAAAATACGTATCTTTGATTAAACCACACGTGCAATGACAACCAAGTTAACATTAACCGTAGAAGAAGGCGTTATCAAAAAAGCGAAATTGTATGCAAAGCAAACCGGTAGAAGTTTATCTGAATTAATCGAAAACTACCTGGAGACGCTTACGGAGGAAAATCATGCGGAAACACAGCAAATTTCTCCCAGGCTGAAAAAACTGGTGGGTTCTGTTAAACTGCCTGCGAATTTCGATGAAAAAACAGAATTGGCTTCCTATTTTGAAAGCAAGCACCTATGAAGAATGTCTTTGTAGATACCAACGTCCTGATCGATCTGCTTGCCGACAGGCAGCCTTTTAGTAAGTTCGCCATACAATTATTCAATTTAGCAGAGAAGAAGAAAGTTAAGCTCTTTACATCTTCGCATGCTTATGCCACTACTCATTACCTATTAAAAAAGCATTTAAGCGAAAAGGAATTAAGAGAATTACTTTATTCATTGCTGGATTACATCGATTTAATCGCAATTGACAGTTCCATTATTAAGAAAAGTCTTCTATCCAATCACAAGGACTTCGAAGACGCCATCCAAATCATCGCCGCTACCTCAGTGGCAAATTTAGACTTTATTGTAACCAGGAATTTGAAGGACTTTAAAGATGCCGGCATAACCGTGCTGCCTCCAGACGAAGCGCTTGGCTATTTATAAATTATCCATTACGACAAATATTTTCCTACTATAGGCATCCTCCTGCCCATACCAAATGCCTTTGGCGATACGCGCAGTATAGGTGGTGTTTGGTAGCGTTTATGCTCGGAGATGTTCACCAGCCTTAACACTTTACGGACCACGGCTTCGTCAAAACCCAGTTTTATAATTTCGGCAGATGAGCGCCTGTTGAGGATGTATTCAAAAAGTATGGCATCCAAAGTATCATATTCGGGCAACGAATCAGTGTCCTTCTGATCGGGGCGCAGTTCGGCAGATGGTGGTTTTACAATCGTATTTTCGGGGATGATCTCGCGGTTTTTATTGATCTCGCGCGCCAACTCAAAAACCTGTGTTTTAAATACGTCGCCTATAACCGAGATGCCGCCGCACATATCGCCATACAGGGTTCCGTAGCCTACCGCGGCTTCGCTTTTGTTGGATGTATTGAGCAGGATGTACCCAAATTTATTGCACATGGCCATCAGCACCACTGCCCTGCTGCGCGATTGGATGTTCTCCTCGGCAATATTAAAGGGCAGGTTTTTGAACTGCGGCGACAGGGCGCTCTCAAACGATTCGGTAATTTTAGCTATCGCTACCGTTTCGCTTTTGCAGCCAAGGTTTGCAACCAAATCTTCGGCATCCTTTATAGAGTGATCGCTGGAGAAACGCGAGGGCAGCAACACCGCCATCACATTTTCGGGGCCTAACGCTTCCGCAGCCAAAGCACACACCACGGCAGAATCTATCCCGCCGGATAAGCCTAGGATGGCCTGCTTAAAGCCCGATTTAACAAAATAATCTTTTATACCCAATATCAGCCCCTGATGGATCTGCTCGATATCGCTTTGGTGGCCGGCCTTAATGGTAGCCGCGTGCTCAAAACTGATGCTTGCATCCTCGTTTAAGGTATAATAGGTAAGCGCCTCTTTAAAATATGGCAACTCATCCACCAAATTACCGGCATTATCAAACACCAGCGATCCGCCATCGAAGATCAGTTCGGTTTGCGCGCCAACGTGGTTCACGTAAAACAGCGGTAGGTTGTAACGGCTGGCGTTATCCTTTAATATCTCTACCCGTTCCTCATCATGATTATAAGCAAAAGGCGATGCCGCTATATTGATCATCACATCAGGGTTTTGCTTGATCAGCGTATCCATAGGGCGGGTAATGTACAGCGGGTTTTCTATCGTGTTCCAAAGGTCTTCGCAAATGGTAAGGGCTATTCGTTTACCCTTAAAATCTATACAGCTAAACTGAGTAGATGGTTCAAAGTAACGGTACTCATCAAAAATATCGTAATTGGGCAGCAAAGCTTTGTTCACTACTGCCTTTACCGCGCCGTTCTCAATAAAATAGGCCGAATTGTTTAGATCCTTGCCTTCAGGATTATTGTTTGGTGTCGGCAATCCTATAATGCAGGCGATATCTTTACATTCGGCAGCTATCGTTTTGGCGGCCTCAGCGCAAAGGGTTATAAACTCGTTAAATTCCAAAAAATCGCGGGCGGGATAGCCGCAAACGCATAATTCGGCAAACACTACCAGGTCGGCACCGTTTTGCTTGGCTTCGCGGATATGCTGAATGATCTTATTGGTATTCGATTCGAAGTTACCTACGTGGTAATTAAGCTGGGCTAATGCGATCTTCATGGTGTATGGTAGTATTGCTTACGCTGTAATGCAAATAAAAAAATTATTTTTGCTAAAACGACAGAAATGAACTTCTATTCTCTTAAAACGAGGCTTATTTATTTAAGCTTTATCACCCTGGTATTTAGCGCCTGTAACAAACATAAAAAAATTGATGTTAGCGACATACAGGTTGATGTAAAAATTGAGCGTTTCGACCGGGATTTTGATTCGCTACGCGTAAAGCCGATGGATGAGCAGGCGGGTGTACTCTACAAAAAATACGGCGTTTTTTATACCGATTTTATTGAACGTATAATGAAAGCCGGCAGCGCACGCGATACCGCTTACTTTACCCGCCTGCGGGCTATTTTTGCCGATAAAGCCTACGCCGACCTGAAACATGATGTAGACGCCGCCTACCCTAACCTGGATAAGCAAACCGGGGAGCTAACCGATGCCTTTAAGCATATTAAATATTATTACCCAAAAAAGAACCTTCCAAAGTTGTATGCATATTTCTCGGGCTTTGAGGCCCAAACATCCATTGGCGATGGCTATTTCGGTATCGGGCTGGACCTGTTTTTGGGTGCCGATTCTAAGTTTTACCCATCACTTGTAAACGCGTTCCCGCGTTATGTAAGCCGCAGGTTTACACCCGATAATATTACCCCACGGGTGGTGGAAGGCCTGGCACGTGAGGATATGTTCCCCGAAGACGAGCACGATAAGTCACTGCTTGCCAAAATGGTGTATAACGGCAAGATCATGTATTACATGGACCAGATACTGCCCGATGTGCCCGATTCTACCAAAATTGGCTATAGTGCCAAACAAACAAAATGGTGCGATGATTATAAGGGCGATATATGGAGCTATTTTTTAGAAGAGAACCTGCTTTACGAAAGCGATTACCAAAAGATACAGAAGTACCTGAACGAAGCGCCGTTTACACCCGGGCTTGGCCAGGACAACGAATCGGCCCCCAAACTCGCCGTATGGACGGGCTGGCAAATTGTGCGTGCTTATATGGACAAACACCCCAATGTTACCCTGCAGCAACTAATGGCCGATAAGGATGCGCAAAAGATCCTGAACGAAGCCAAGTACAGGCCTAAGAATCCGTAGAAAGAACACCAAAACACTAACCCCAATGTCATTTCGATGAGCGGCGGAAGGAAAGCGCGGGAGGGCGAAGAGAAATCTTCTACTCTTTGCAATTGAACTATAAAAGGTGAAGATGCTAAGCGCCTATGCAATACGGTAATGTCAAACCGTATAAGATTTCTCCTCGCTATCGCTCGTTCGAAATGACAATTGGTTTAAAACAAAAAAAGCGTCGCCAAACCGGCCACGCTTTTTAAAATATCTAAAAAGTAAAATTTAGTCTAAAATTTTGAAAACCGCTCTTAAAGCGATGATAGAACCGAACAGCAAAATGATGTTAGATACTAACGTAGCATGTGGAAATTCGGCAAAACGCAGGTAGCAACCCAATAAACCTACAGCGATAGTAAGAATTAAAAATTTATAGTGGCCTTCTTTATTGGCATTTTCCATTGATTGCATAATCCTGTTGTTTTTTATTCGCCACAAAAATATAAATGTTTACCGAAAAACCGACAACCTTTTTAAGCTTTTACCGCTTTTTTGTTCCATCCCTGTGGCAGGTTTTCTTCTATCTCAATATTCTCGAACTCGGCACTCGCGCGCGAGCCTACCACCTTGGCCCAGGCCGCCATTTTGCTGATGCCTTCTTTTAGGCTGATGTCAGCACTTTCGCCAAATACCCGAGCCGCTTTAGAGTGGTCGCTGTGCGCGTGCATCACTTCTTTACGTGCTTCCAGGTGGGTTACTTTTGGTTCAACACCAAGCTCATCGGCAACAACCTGCACCAGTTCATTCACTGTATAGGGCTTATCGGCACCTACGTTAAATACTTCGTTATACGCGGCCGGCACATTAGGGCTGTTGGCAATATGCGGCGCAACATCATCAATATAGCTAAACGCGCGGGTTTGCTCGCCATCACCAAAAATGGTCATTGGTTTTTCCTGCATAATCTGGTTCATAAAAATGCCGATAACGTTGCGGTATTTATCGCCGATGTTTTGGTTTTCCCCGTAAACATTGTGTGGGCGGAACACCACATAGTTTAAGCCAAACATATGATGAGCGGCTTTGAGGTCCATCTCCACAGCGTATTTGGCAACACCGTACGGGTCTTCCGGTTGTGGTACCAGTTCTTCGCGCATGGGTAGCTGGCCAGCGCCGTATACCGCTATAGATGAAGTGAACACAAAGCATTTCACTTTATGCAATACCGAAAGGTTGATAAGGTTAACCGAACCGATCAGGTTATTGTTATAATTGAATCTGCGGATAAAGTGCGAAAGGCCTTCGGCAGCATAAGCGGCCAGGTGGTAAACATAATCGAATTTGTGCTCCTCAAACAGCTTCTCCAACAATTCATAATCGTTTATAGAACCAAGTATAAACTCAACGCCTGCGGGCACATGGTCTTCAAAACCGCCGCTCAGATCATCTAAAACAACTACTTTATGCCCAAGGTTAAGGCAATGCCTGGCTACGTGTGAGCCTATAAAACCGGCACCGCCGGTTACCAATGATGTGATCATAGTATCTAAATAATATAGTGTGTTTCAGTTTGTCTGACAGTTGGCGCGTTCCGGCCTTCTCAAATATCCTAAAAAAAGCTTTAACTGACTGTTAAAACGTTTATTTACTTATATCCGCAGGTTGCGCCATCACGGCTACTGCCTGCAAAAACCAGGCCGCGTGAGGTATCCATTGTTCGGTCCAGCGCCATTCATCGCCTTTTGCTTCCTTCTTAAAATCAATGCCGGAGCCATCCGGGCAACCATCCTTGCCCGTAACGCCGTTAGAAATACCCCCGCGCTCGCTTCCGTGCCCGTAATTAGAGGCCATATACGGCATATTATTTTTCCCAAAACCGTAAATAAAACTTATGCTATAAGGGTTGCAACCCATTATCCACGATAGCTGCCGCTCCGCATAATCGGCAAGTGTTGATTTTATTCCCCAGTTTCCCTCGGCCGGATATGCTAACCTGCCACCCACAACGGCAGCCGTAGCCAATGAGCCAAGGCGGGCATTTTCGCCCTGCCACCACCAGCCGGTCTCATTTTCGTGCGGGATAAAAAAGCCATCCTTCACCTTGCCTTTAAACAAAAAGCTTTGGCGGGCATAACCGAAGGGGTTACTTATTTTATTGGTAACCGCCAGCTGATAATCCAACGATTGCCTGATGGTTTTTAATGCTGCTGCGCGATAAACGTCCTCTTTTTCTTTATCCAGGTATCTTGATAAAGCTACCACCGGCAAACCCGCATCCGAGGCATGGAAGTACGGGCGATTTGTATCGTTGGAGATAAAATAGCCGGCGTCGGTCATCCTGCCATTCAGGTTTTTGGCGCGTTTGCGGGCTTCGTCGCGGTATTGGTCTTCGCCGGTAGCTATCCACAGTTCGGTAGCGGCCATCAGCGCACAATAATCGTCGATAATGTTTTCTTTACCGTCATCGTCGTATTTGGTGTTATTTATCAGCAAATGCGCGAACGCGCGTTTGGCACCGTCTAAATATTGGGCAGAGGTAAATTCGCCGTTCTTTTTCCATTGAGAGATACGGGCAAGCGCCGCAATGGCCATGCCCCCGCCCTCGCGGAACGCGCATTGGTATTGGTTGGTGGTAATGCTGTTGGCCAGCAAACCTACTACCCGGCGAGCGTTAGGATCTTTATTAAAATAGCTGAACACGATCATATAAAAATAATCATCCTTGCTCAGCGCGCGCATCATGTAATCGGCTCCGTAAAGCGCTTCGCTATCAAGCGAATCTTTCAGCTTCCATTTATTTAGCAAACCCGGAATAGCTTCAGAAGCGCTTACCATGCTCCAGGTAACCAAAGGCGTTTGCTGCGGCGAAAAGTAGTTGGCATATGCCAAATGCGAAAAGTATTTGCTTACATCGCCCGAGGCATCGCACCAGCCGCCACGCAGATCTACCCTTTGGTTGCTGCCAAAAAGCTGCATTTTGGCATCGGCAGCCAGTTCGCCGGGGGTATTGGCGCGCTGCTTATTATAATAGTGTATAATGGCCGAAAGCGTGCGTTTCGCCACCATGCTCTCCCCTATTTCGAAGGGGTAAGAAGTATAAACAAGGCCTTCATATTTAATACGCAGCCGGTATTTACCCGCCGTTTTAAAGGCCGAAAAATTGGCCTGGAAAAACAACTTGCCGGGCAACCAGTCGGTTATCGTTTCAGGATGGGTAAGCATGCCGGTGTAGGCAACCCTGCCGGTAGCAACATTCACCAAATTAAAGCTGAATGGCCTGGTTAGTTTATTATCAAACTGCAGCACGCCAACCTTCGGGCTATTGCTATCAAAGGCTACCTGATTGAGGTAAATTACCGGGGCGGCAAATGCGCAACAGGAGATAAATAAAGAAAGTAAGCTTAGGTAAAATTTCTTCATGATGGGGCAGCTACCGGGTGAGATAACAGCGGCTGCCCCTAAATATAGAACTTATTTTTTAATTGCCCATACCGAAACCGACCCGGCGCGTGCGAAGAATTCGCCCCAGCCTTCTTCGTTGATGGTTACTTCGGCATCGTGCTTGTTCAGGTAATCTACAAATACCTTACCGGCATGTGCCTTGCCAACTTCCATGCTTTTGCTGCATTCGTCGCCGTTGGTTAGCAATACCGCACAGCCCGAGTTGTCGTGCTCACCGTCACCCTCGCGGGTCCAGCCGATACAGTAAGGGTTGTCAAAATAATCTCGCTGTGCGCCATAGGCGATATGCTTGCGGGCATACAGCAGGCTTTCCATCTCGCCAAGGGCAGGCAGCTCCACTTCGTGGTCGTTGCCATCATCGCCTTTATCCGTGTATTTTGACCCATATAAGTCGGAATAGAACACGCAGGGGTAGCCATGTTCGCGCAGCAAAATAAGGGCGTATGCAAGAGGCTTAAACCATTGCTCTACCGGCAGCGCCAGCGATTGCAGGGGCTGGGTATCGTGGTTTTCTACCAGCGTAACCGCACGGGATGGGTTAGCGGCTACCAGCGTATTATCAAATATTTTGGTCAGGTCGTAATCCTTCCCTCCCGTGGATGCATCGTGCAGGTTCTGGTGCAGCGGCGCATCAAAAAGCGACATGCGCCCTCCCGTTGCCGTAATGTACTCCTGCAATAAGCTCACCTCGTAACTCCAGTACTCGCCAACGGTAAACATTTCCTTGCCGGTTTCGTTGCGCAAGTTATCCAGCCAGTCGTTATAAAATTCGTAGGAGATATGTTTAATGGCATCCAGGCGCATCCCGTCAAACTGAATGGTATCGTGGAACCACTTGCCCCAGCGTTTCAGCTCATCGCGCACGGCGGGGTTGCGGGTATCAATATCATCCAGCATCAGGTAATCAAAGTTGCCGTTCTCATCACCAACCACATCTTCCCAGCTTTCGCCATACTGGTTTTGGATGCTAAAAATGGCAGATTCATTATTCCCTGCATCGTAATCAATACCACTAAAGCATTGCCAGTCCCACACAAATTTCGAGTGCCGGCCATTTCTGCCAGGAAAAGTAAATTTGGTGAAAGCTTCTATTTCATAGGGTTCGCTGGTAAATTCGTTACGGTTTTGGGGGTTTACTTTACGCACCGTCACCTTTTCTTTTTCATCGGCCCCGCCCATGTGGTTAAGTACAATATCCACGTAAACGGCCAGCCCTTTGCTTTTGGCGGTTTGCACGGCGTCTATCAACTGCTGCTTTGTACCGTATTTTGTACGTACTGTACCTTTTTGGTCAAACTCGCCCAGGTCGTAAATATCATATACATCGTATCCAACAGAGTAACCACCGGCTTCGCCTTTGTAAGCCGGCGGCAGCCAAACGGCATCTATACCTATAATCTTCAGCCTTTCGGCATCTTTCTTTAAGTGTTCGTATAAGCTGCCATCGCCGGGGTAGTACCATTCAAA
This sequence comes from Mucilaginibacter pankratovii, assembly GCF_014773265.1. Lineage (GTDB taxonomy): Bacteria > Bacteroidota > Bacteroidia > Sphingobacteriales > Sphingobacteriaceae > Mucilaginibacter > Mucilaginibacter pankratovii. Next base: position 108,990 of record NZ_JACWMY010000015.1, read on the forward strand.
AAACTGCAGCATTGTAAAATTTTCCATAAGGGCAATTGATGTATTTAAACAGCCTACACAACCCGTTATGCCGAATTTGGTTTTAAGCGGGCTATTAAAACAACAGAATTATGACTCTCGCAATATTTCTTTTCGGGATGGTTAAGTTTAATTAATTTTAGTTTATGGACACCAGCATATTTATTTACCTGCAATTTTTGCGTGATAAATTATTGCCCCTGCCCGGCGTTACCGAAAAAATGTGCTTTGATACGCCCGCGTTTTATGTAAATAAAAAATACTTTATCCGCATACGCGAGGATGGCGAAACCCTGGTACTGCACACTTTTGAGCGCGATAAATGGATAAGCGCCAACCCCGATGTTTACTTTATAACCGAGCATTATTACAATTACGATTACATGCTGGTAAATCTGCCCAAAGCCAACCCGATAGAATTAGAGGGCCTATTGATACAGGCCTGGAAGGACAGGGCGGGCAAGAAATTGATAAAGGAGTGGGGACACGATTAAAGGATTTGTGGATCAGCACGATTTACTTAAAACTGCCACAAAAGCTTAGTTACCACAAACGAAATTATCGTGCTAATCTTTCAATCCATCAATCGTGTTGGCACTATCCTTGCAAACATCTCGTTATATATACATTTACCATTAAAAACATAAAATCATGGGCTTATTAAAATTTATAGCAGTTGGCGCAGCCATAGGTTACGGAATAAACTATATTACTAAAAAGGGCCCGGATGGCCGCTCTATACTGGATGATATTACTGACGATGCACCGGAGTGGTTTGATAAGGCTAAGAAATTCGCCGAAGAAAAAGTGGAGCAGGTAGTAACTTCATCGCAATCTAAAGGCGGCTACACCGAAACTTTGTAACGATCTTTTTTTTTCACACTCGCTAAAAGCTTCTGCCTGTAACCGGCAGGAGCTTTTTGTTTTAAGGGTTACCGTTGGCTGTTTTTTCGTTAAAAGAGCCGCTCTGTTAAATATCAATTAATGCGATTAACGATAGCTTTAAGTAATCCCGCGCTTTAATTAAATTATTTGATAAATTTTTAAGCACGGGGTTATTAATTATATTTATTGCAAACTTGCCCGTTTTGAAACTTATTGATAGCCTAACCCAAACCGCCAAATTGTGCGGCCCTGTGTGTGCACCCGTTAAGCCAATCGTAAAAGCTTCGCCCGGGAAGCAGCTGGCCGATTTTTTTGGCAATATTTTCAGCACTGCCGATTGGCCGGCGCGATGGCATTGCGGCAGCTGGAGCGATTTCCATGGCTGGCTGTATATTATTTCTGATATCGGCATCTGGGCGTCCTATTTTGCTATCCCTCTTCTGCTCATTATTATGCTCAGGAAAAAGCAGGATATCCCTTTTCACAAAATAATTTTCCTGTTTGTAGCTTTTATATTACTATGCGGACTTACCCACTTAATTGACGCCGCTATATTTTGGTGGCCGGCCTATCGTTTAAGCGCGCTGCTGCGCTTTATTACCGCTGTAGTATCTATTTTTACGGTTTATGCTTTATACAAAATACTGCCAACAGTATTTAACCTGCGTACCGTGGCCGATTTAGAGGCCGAAATAGAGAAGCGCCGCATGGTAGAGGAAAAATTAACGTTAAACGAGATAGCTTTGAACAAGTCGCTGGAGCTTACCACCCAAAACAACAAGCAACTGAAGAGTTTTACACACATCCTGTCGCACAATATCCGCAACCATGCAAGTAATATGGCGCTGGTTTCGAGCCTGGTAGACACAGAGAAGCTGGACCCGGGCACCGCCGTTCTGTTTGAAAAGCTAAACAATGTATCGCGTGCACTTAATAATACACTGGAAGACCTCTCACAAGCCATCAAAATAAAAGAAAGCGTAATGAAATCTACCGTGCTTTATTTTAAAACCGTAACGGACGAGGTACTGCAAATCTTTGAATCGGACCTGAAGGTGAATAACGCCACATTAGAAGCAAACTTTAAGGCGGAGCAGGTGGTTTTTCCGCATATCTACCTGGAGAGTATCCTCATCAACTTAATATCAAACGCTATTAAATACAGAAGCGCGGAGCACCATCTGAAAATAAAATTAAAAACGTATATTAACAACGAGTTGCGAACCGTTTTAGAGTGCAGCGATAATGGCTTGGGTATAGACCTGAACCTGCATGGCCACAAGCTGTTTGGGCTATATAAAACCTTTCACGATCGTAAAGATGCGCATGGCGTAGGGTTGTTTTTAGTGAAAACGCAGGTAGAGTCGCAGGGCGGGCGGATAGAGGTAGAAAGTACGCCAGGAAATGGCGCCACGTTTAAAATAATTTTTTAATGAATAAAGTAAAAATTGCTTGTGTTGTAGACGATGATGAGATCTATACCTTCACGGTTACACGCATTATAGCCCGATCTGAAATTGCTGAGAAAACCATTTTTTTTCATAACGGCAAGGCTGCCCTCGATTTTTTTGTGGCAAATGCTAACAATAACGAAGAACTGCCCGACCTGATCCTATTGGATATTAATATGCCCGTACTTGATGGCTGGCAGTTTTTAGATCAATACGTAAAAATGGCACCAAAGCTGGGCAAGAAAATAACCTTGTTCATTGTAAGCTCTTCCATCGATGAAGAAGATTACGCACGGGCAAGGGCTATTGCGCTGGTAAGCGATTTTATTGTAAAACCCCTTACCGTAGAACATTTGCATAGTATTTTGGGGCAGCTGGAAGAGCAATAGCGCTTTCCCGGTATTGCTTTAGTCACGGTCGTTTTCACGCGCAAACCGGTACTTTAGTATTTAAAATATCTACCCGCATTTCCCGGTTTTGTAAAGCGCCGGTGGCAAAAAAAATCAAGTTTTGTAAAAATACGTTGTCCTGTTGTATCGTTTTTAAAAATAGCTGCGTAATGCAGGTATTATACTTACTAAAAATGTTATGATGAAAAACGTTCAACAAAATTCAAGAAGGTGGGCAGGCATGGTCGGGATGATGTGTTTGCTGGCCGTATCGCTTAGTTCATGTTTAAAAAACAGCACTACTGTACAACCACCAATAGCGCTGTTATCTGTTATCAACGCTTCGCCGGATGCGCCCACGCTTGATTTCTATTTAAACGATAATAAGGCCAACGCTTACTCTTTTGGCTTTGGCAACGGTTTAGATTACGTAAGCGCTTACACCGGCAAACGCACAGCAACATTTACCACTGCGGGTACCAAAACGGTTTATAAAGCCGATACCATTACGCTTAACGAAAACAGGTATTATTCACTTTTTTTAGCCAATACATTAGGGCACGAAGAATTTGTTGTGCTTAACGATACCATTACCAGGCCGGCAGAAAGCAAGGCAAGCATTAGGTTTATTAACCTAAGCCCAGATGCACCTGCGGCAGACCTGGTTATAAAAGACGGTGCCACGCTGGTTTCCAACAAAAGTTTCAAAGGTTTTTCGGGCTTTGTGCCTATTGCCGCTACGGCCAAATACACCCTGGAGATTCGGCAGGCAGGCACTGCTACGGTACTGGCCACGCTAACTAACGTTACTTTAAACAATGGATCGTTGTACACTGTATGGTTGCAGGGGATTGCAGCCACAGGCACACCCGACGCAAAGAAACTGGCCGGCAAAATTCAAACAAACGTTTACTACTATTAAGTTTATACCCATTTACCTATGGAACAAAAAACCTGGCTTCGGCCGGGTTTTTTTATGGGCTACCTTTAAAACACAGTTGCCGGCATTATTTAATCAGAAATAAATTTACCTTTAAGTTTTTAACCCCTCCGCACTTAATGAGTAAATCGAAAATAACGCTTGCCGAGCTGCCAAAGCCCCAGTTCCCGGTGGTAGGCATCGGCGCATCTGCAGGCGGGTTAGAGGCCATCAAATTATTTTTGCAGGCCCTGCCAAAAAAAACGGGGATGGCCTTTGTATTTGTACAGCACCTTAGCCCCACGCATGTAAGCATCCTGCCAGAAATACTGGAGCGGATATCGCCCATACCGGTTGTGCCTATCAGCGATGGTATTGCGTTGCAACAGGACCACTTTTACATCGGCCCCGAAAATACGGTTGTAAAAGCTTCAGAGGGCATACTAAAGCTGGAGCCCGCTGGCCTAAAAAACAAAAAAGCAAATGCTATTGATGTTTTGTTCAGTTCGCTGGGATCGGTACACCAGAGTTATGCTATTGGTATTATCCTATCCGGCTCGCTTAATGATGGCACGGTAGGGATGCAGGTCATCAAATCAAACGGTGGTATCACCTTTGCGCAGGATAAGGAATCGGCAGCATTTGACAGTATGCCAAAAAGCGCCGTGCAAAGCGGCGTGGTAGATTTTATTCTGCCTCCCGCCGAGATCGCCAAACACCTGGTGAACATCAATCATCCCTTCAATTTAAATTTTTTGGCCGGTAACGAGCCGGAATCGAAACAGGAGGACCACGACGTTTTCAAACAGATACTTACGGTACTCCGCGTGCGGCGCGGCGTAGATTTTCAGTACTATAAATCAAGCACGTTGAAGCGGCGCATCATCCGCCGGATGGCGCTCAATAAAATAGAAAAACCTGCCGATTACCTGTACAGGCTGCGCGAGAGCAAAAGCGAACAGGATGCGCTGTACAACGATATGCTGATCTCGGTAACGCATTTCTTCCGCGATCCGCAGACCTTTGAAACACTTTGCAGCGATATTTTTCCGGCTTTGGTCAATCAAAAATCAACCGCGAACGAGCCGCTGCGCATTTGGATAGCGGGCTGCGCCACCGGCGAAGAAGCATACAGCATGGCTATGTGCCTGCAGGAGTACATGGGAGATAAGGCCGCCACCATGAAATTGCAGATCTTTGCCACCGATATATCCGAAACCGCTATCGCCAAGGCACGCAACGGCCTGTACCGCCAAAACGAGCTGGAAGGGCTTAGCGCATCGCGCATACAGCAATTTTTTATTAAGATGGATGGGCACTACCAGGTTACAAAATCCATACGCGATATGTGCGTATTTGCGCATCATAACCTGTTAAAAGATCCGCCTTTCTCTAAAATAGATCTCATCAGCTGCCGCAATGTTTTAATATACCTGGAACCGGTACTGCAAAAAAGGGCGCTTACCACTTTCCACTACGCGCTTAACGAGGGTGGCTACCTGATGCTTGGCAAATCGGAAAGTATTGGCACGCATACCGATATTTACAGCCCTTACCGCTCGGCAGAAAAGATCTACCTGCGTAAAGGGCCGCCGGGCAGGTTTATGAATGTGGCATCCAAAACATCCGAGCAAAACTTCAGGAATATTGACCAGGGAGAACAACGCGGCGAAACGAAGGATATTTACAAATTGGCCGACGAGACCATGCTGGAGAAATTTGTGCCGCCCGGTTTATTGGTAAACGATAAGTTTGATATCATCCAGTTTCGCGGGCCTACCGATAACTGGTTGGGGCAGCCACAGGGTAAACCCAGCTTTAACGTACTGAAGCTGGCACGCAACGGGCTGGCATTTGAACTGCGGAACCTGTTGCAGCAAGCTAAAAAATCAAACCAGCCATCGCGTAAGTACGGTATATTTTATCAGCACAACGATCTGCAGCATTTCCTGAATATTGAGGTGGTGCCCCTGCGCGACCAGGACGAACAGCATTTTCTGATCGTTTTTCAGCAGGCATCATCCACCGGTATTGAGCCGGGGATGTTTGAGGGCGGGCCAGCACACGCTAATACCAATTACAACGCAGACGAACTGCGCATAGAGCACCTGGAACGCGAGTTGATCCAATCGCGGGCGGATATGCGCGTGGTGAGCGAGGAGCAGGAACTGGCAAACGAGGAGCTGCAAAGCGCCAACGAAGAGCTGTTATCGGGCAGTGAGGAATTACAAAGTTTGAACGAGGAACTGGAAACATCTAAAGAGGAACTGCAAAGCACCAACGAGGAGATCATTGTAATTAATAACGAACTGCTTGACAGGAACGAACAGTTGAACAATTCGCGCCTTTATGCCGAGGCGATCATCAACACCATCCGCGACCCATTGCTGATACTGGATAAGGACCTTAAAGTACTGCGCGCCACGCAGGGTTTCTACAAAACCTTTATGGTAACCGAGCGCGAAACGGAGGGCCAATACCTGTACGACCTGGGCAACAAACAATGGGATATCCCAGCTTTGCGCGAGGTGTTGGACCGCATATTACCGCAGCACAAAGAGTTGAAGGATTACGAGTTAAAACACGATTTCCAAACCATTGGCAGCAAAACCATGCTGTTGAATGCTTATCAACTGGATAACAGCCAGCAGATATTGCTGGCGCTAAAGGATATAACCGAGTTTGTAAAAAAGTAATTGCGGGCTAAACAAATATCCCCCCAAATAAAACAGCCATCAGTTTTAGCTGATGGCTGTTTTAGAAAGTTGACTGTTAGTTTGTGCCCGACACCCTTACAACGTCGCCATATCTATCACAAACCTGTAGCGTACATCGCCTTTTTCCATGCGTTTGTAAGCGGTGTGGATGTCTTTGATGTCTATCAGTTCGATATCAGACACAATATTGTTTTCGGCACAGTAATCCAGCATTTCCTGGGTTTCTTTTATACCACCGATGCCCGAACCGGCGAGGCTTTTACGGCCACCCAAAAGGCTGAACGCTGCAACCGAGGCGGGCTCATTAGGGACGCCTACACATATCATAGTACCATTGGTACGCAGTAACGACAGGTACATATTAAAATCGTGCGGTGCCGATACCGTATCCAATATAAAATCAAAAGTGCCTGCAGCTGCTTTTATTTGCTCAGGGTCTTTTGTAACCACAAAATGGTGCGCACCAAGTTTTTTTGCATCTTCTTCTTTACTTGCCGAAGTGCTTAACACGGTAACTTCGGCGCCAAAGGCAACACCAAATTTAACCCCCATGTGGCCCAAACCGCCCAGGCCTAATACAGCCAGTTTATGGCCTTTACCCACTTTCCAGTGTTTTAATGGCGAATATGTGGTGATACCCGCGCAAAGCAATGGCGCAACAGCAGCCAGATCTACACCTTCTTTCAGTTGCAGTACAAACTCCTCGCGCACCACAATGGTGTTAGAGTAGCCACCGTAAGTAGGCATCGAGCCATCGCGCTCCATGCTGTTGTAGGTTTGGGTGCTGCCTTCCAGGCAATACTGCTCCAGGTCCTGTTTACAGTTTTCGCAAACCTGGCAGCTATCCACCATACAGCCGGTAGCGGCAAGGTCGCCTACTTTAAAGTTTTTCACGTGGTCGCCCACTTTTACTACGCGGCCAACAATTTCGTGGCCGGGCACCATCGGGAAGATCCCCGGGAACCAATCGTTTGTTATCTGGTGCAGATCTGAGTGGCACACACCGCAGAAAAGAATATCAAACTGTACATCGTGCGGGCCTACTTCGCGGCGCTCAAAGGTCCATGGCGCCAGAGGTGTTTTTTCGTCCTGTGCCGCGTAAGCTTTAGTTTCAATCATGGTAAATAAGTTTTTTCTAAGTGAGATTTTCGTTTAGCCGGTTGACTAAAACAAATATACAATCCAATAGATATATGGTGTTGATGCCGCGTGCATAAAAATGTTTATGACGGTTATAAGACAAACCGATAGGCCTCCTACAATCACCTACCTGCTTACCTTCCCCTTCAGCATCCTTGCTGCCTGGGTGTAGCCGCCTTCGGAGCCATCTACAAAGTGGATATGATCGTCCTTAAGGTCGCGCACGTAGCACGACATTACCGAGGCGCGGCTGATGTGCAGGCCGTATATGATCTTGCCCTCTGCCTCCAGCTTATCCAACACCTTTTGTAACGCCAGGCGCTGTTTGGCTGTGCCGGATATTACGGTGTTTATTTTGCCGTCGATAACCAGGGTATCAGCCATTTCTACCAGGCTTTGCAGGTAATGCTTCCCATTTTTGGTATGGAAGTAGATGTATCCATACAAGCCAAACATCCACGTTTTTAGCAATTGAAGCCATTTTATTTCGCCCAGCTTTACCATCATCTCGTTACTGAGCTTGGAGAACGTGCTGTTAAATTGCAGCTTGGCTACGGATATAGGCTGCCTTTTTTGCGGCAGGCCGTAGATCTCGTCCATAGCGTTCATCACATCCTTAAACACTACCGATTGGCGGTTACCATCGCGTGCAACAACCAGCAGGCTTACTACTTCCTCTTTGTTCTCGGGTGGAGCTATGCGGTCCCACCGGCATTGCATCCCGGTTAGGTCGGGCTCTTCTTCTGCGCCGGTATGGGGTGCCAGCATATAATCGTCGCCTTTGATGATCTTCTCGGCATAATTGATACCGTTACCCAATACCACGGGGATATAAAACACCTGCGAACTGCTGTATTTGGCAATGTGCAGCTGGTAGCCTTCGGCATATATTTTTTGTACGGGTACGGTGCCTGTGCGCAATTCGAGGTTGAAATTCTGTAGTGTATTTACCTTATATGCGGCCAGCGCAAGCATCACCTTATCTATAATAACGGGCGGCACAATAAAGGTTGCCCCATCCCCACCAAAAAAGAATGGCACTGTAACGCCCATGCCAAAGGCGATATTGAGTACCGATACGATACTGCCCGTAGCAATAAGATTAACAGTTTCGTGCGAGCCGCTCATCACCGCCTGGGTGGAGCTTTTGATATCGGTGATCACTATATGCCAGTCGGCCGGTACATCAGCAAAAAGCGCATCACTCGTCAGCAGATCGCCAAGGGGCATCCGGTTAACGGGTAATTGGGCATAAAACTGGCTGTTATCGGTTGGCATAAAAGATCGCTTATTTTATAGTTAATGTACGATTTTTTCGATGGAACGATTTAACCTCTTTGCCCTTATTGCGGTATCGCCGCAAGCACCGGCACATGGTTTGCCCCATAAATTAACCAGGCATTTACAAGCAAATAAACCAGCAGCAAAACCTGTGCGCACCAAAAATCAAACTTTTTGGCCTGGGCGATTTTCTCCAGCTTAACCAGCCGGAGCGAATAGGCGGTACAAATAATAACAGTAAGTATAAATAATAAGGTGAGGCCGTGCAGGCTATCTACCAGCGTAAAGGTGGTAGACTCGGGCAGCGTAGAATCGATAATGTACTTGTTACCGATAACCGCGAACAATGCACCTACACTAAGCCCAAAGCGCGAATCGATACTATCAGTATGGATATAAAAACACATGTAGGCGATGAGGAAGGCTACATACATGCCCAAAAACATCTTCCAGAACAGGCCCATGGCATCGCGGTCTATCTGAAGGCGCACCCTGAAATTGCTATACTCGGTATGGGGTTTGGCAAGGCTTTCGTCGCCAAAAGCTGTTTCGTATTTTTTTATGCCGGTTTTTATGTCGAGGCTGTCAACCCGCCAGCCGCGCAGGGTAAAGCGCGGGTCGAAATGCTTGCCAAGCGTATCCACCCTAAACACCAGCGCGTCCGAATCGAACTGTGAATTTTCGATAGAAAAGCGAAGCTTCTGCTTATCAAATGGGAAATTATCTATCGCCCAGGAATCTTTCATTACGCATTGCAACTTCATTAACAGGTACACCTGCCCGCCGGTAGTATCAATAGTAGAGAAGGACGTGGTGTACGACTTTGCCTGCGGCACTTCCAGGTTGTGCAGAAAATCAAACTTCTTGTTTTTATACTTTAACCATAGCCACAGGTTGAGGCTGTACTCTTTATCTTTAAAGTTGATATCGTGGATGCTGGTAATGTAAACCCCGGTAAGTACGGTATCGGGCGTGGTTTTTTGGGCGATGGCCGGCGAGCATATTACTATTGATGTAATAAAAGCTGCAACGGCGAATAACTGTTTTAACATAGGGCTGTATTGGATAGGTTAAAAATAGGGATTTTTATCTTAAATATTTACCCGGCATCTCCGGCGGAGAATATTCGTTAAAGCGCTAATAAAGTCCTAAATACCATCCATAATTAATTATAACTTAAATATATTACCCTGATGTAAAAGGCGGACCAAAAAAACTAAGGCTTTAAATTCTCCACCGTTCCGTATATTCCCAATTAGAATACTTGCATGGCAGTGCCAAAAAGCATTATTATTAAATTATTGTTAAAAAGGCGGTGTCACTCAAAAAACGGCAACACCAATCGGGGCATTTGTTTTGCACGCTCTTTCCCGAATGATATTCTATATAAAAAACATGGTGTGCATGAGCTGCCAGGTGGTGGTAAAGTACGAATTAGAGAAACTGGGGCTAACCCAGCACAAGGTTGAGCAGGGAAACGTAGAAATATTTGAGCCCATTTCTGCCGAGCAGATCCTGGAGTTTAAGCTGGCGCTTATCCGCTCCGGGATGGAATTGATGGATAATAAGAAGAACCTTCTGGTGGAAAAGATCGTATACGTGATAACAGAAATGATAGATTACGGCCAAAACGAACTAAAAACAAATTTCTCTTACCATTTGAGCGAAAAACTAAACCATGATTATACCTACCTGGCCAATATATTCTCGGAAGCAAAGGGCACTACGATAGAACAGTTTATTATCCTCAAAAAAATACAGCGGGTAAAACAACTTATTTGTGATAAAGAACTCAACCTGACAGAAATATCCTGGAAGATGCACTATAGCAGCGTTGCCCACCTATCCACCCAGTTTAAAAAGATTACTGGTGTAACCCCCTCCCATTTCAAACAATCGGGCTGCAATAGTGAAACTTTGCCCCAAATGTGTGAATTATAGAACATTTTTAAATAGTTGTGTAACATCCCGGCCCCACACTGGGTGTAGGTTTGTAGCGTCCCGGCGTTTTGTCTAAAAACTCCTCGGCTCTCATTCCTACTAAAAATATTACATGACCAAAAAAACTACTTTCCCCGCCGGCGGCAATTTGATGCTTCCGCGTAAAAACCACTCCGGCATCTTCAAAGCGATTTGTATGCTGGCCTTAGCCGTTACTTTTCTTTCAGCCTGTAAAAAAGACGATTACAAAGGCGAAATAGTTGGCGACTGCCCCGTGGTAGTGAGCACCGATCCGGCTGATAAAGCTGTAGATGTTGCCCTCGCTAAGGTAATAACGGTAACCTTTAATACCGGCATGGCCAAATCAACCCTAACCGATAAAACTTTTATTATTAAACAAGGCGCTACGGTAGTTGCCGGTACTATTGCCGCAACGGCAGATACTAAGGTATATACCTTTACCCCTGCACAGCCGCTATCACCTTTTGCCGTTTATACGGGCACCATTACAACCGGCGCTACCGATACGCTGCGCACCGCCATGGTAGCCGATTACGTGTGGAGCTTTACCACTATCCCGCAGGTAACCCTATCATTTGCCCCGGCTTTGGGCGGTACTACTACCGGTGGCGGCGCATTTGCGCAGGGCTCAACGGTAACCGTTACCGCTACGCCAAGTGCAGGCTACGCGTTTACCAACTTTACCGAAAACGGCACGGTGGTTTCCACAAGCTCCAGCTACCAGTTTGTTATGGCGGGCAATAGGGCATTAATTGCCAACTTCACGCTCATCCCGGCTTCGCAATTCGCAGTGGTATTATCATCATTACCTGTAGCAGGCGGTACAACCAATGGCTCGGGCGCATTCAATGCCGGCAGCACGGTAACGGTAAGTGCCACTCCAAACGCTGGCTACACCTTTGTAAACTGGACGGATAACGGCAACGTAGCATCTACCAGTTCCAGCTATCAATTTATTTTAACGGCTAATCGCAGCCTGGTTGCACATTTTGCGGCTATACCGGCATCGCAATTTGCGCTGGTATTAAACTCGAGCCCGGCAGCGGGTGGTTCAACCACCGGTTCAGGGGCGTACAGTTCCGGCACCAACGTATCGGTAACCGCAACGGCAAACCCGGGTTACAGCTTTACCTCATGGAGCGGCGATGCATCGGGATCAAACAATCCGCTTACAGTTACCATGAACGCCAATAAAAACATCACGGCAAACTTTACGCAGATAGTTGTTACCATACCGCCGGCTCTTGGCGCTATTGCACCATTTGGCGCATTTGGTGGTAATGCAGGCGTAACCAACCAGGGCCTGAATACCATCATTAATAATGGAGGTATAGGTACTACCGCCGCATCTACCTTAATAACCGGTTTCCATGACGGTACCAATGGCGACATTTATACCGAAACACCTTTAAACGTGGGTAATTCAACCGGCGGGATATTTACTGCACCACCGGCACCGGGTACTGCTACCTCTTTTGCAACGGCTACACAAGCGCTTTTAGCTGCTAACGTTGCTTACAACAGCATTTCCCCAGCCTCCAAACCGGGCGGTATCGATCCGGGCGCAGGCGAACTGGGCGGCTTAACTTTAGCACCGGGCATTTACAAATCTGCCAGCGGCACGTTTAAAATAACCAATGGCAACCTGGTACTGGATGCCAAAGGCGACCCGAACGCAACCTGGATATTCCAGACAGCGGCAGGGCTTACAGTAGGTGTTGCAGGCCCGGCTGGTGCCCGCAGCGTTACGCTCATCAACGGCGGCCAGGCCAAAAATGTGTTCTGGTACGTTGGTACCGCAGCTACCATTAACGGCGCAGGCGGCGGCATCATGACGGGGACCATCATCGCATCGGCAGGTGTTACTTTTTCTACAGCAGGTAATGCGGTACAAACGGTATTAAATGGCCGGGCAATATCATTGGTAGCCTCGGTTACCATGGTAAACACCACCATAAACGTTCCGCAATAACATCCAATTTGATCAATAGGTAAAAGCCCCTTCGGGGGCATTATCTAACCGTACGCAAAACACATTTTAAAAAGACATCCTATGTTACCCATAAATAAAATCATCTCAAAAGCCATCATTTGTTTACTGATGGTAATAGTGGCCGGCACAGCGGCTAAAGCACAAACCACGCAACCTACCTGGTGGTTTGGCGTATCGGGCGCGGCCAACTTTAACATTTATAACGGTACTACACAGCACCTCACCAATTCTTTAACTGCGCCTACCGCGTTCCATAAGGGCAATGGCGTACGCCCTTACGGTTCCATACTAATGGAATATCGCCCAAAGAGCGTTTTAGGCCTGATGCTGAACGTGGCTTATGATGGCCGCGGCGGTAAATTTAAAGATGTAGTTGCCCCCTGCAACTGCCCGGCTACTTTAGGTACCAGCGCAAGCTACGTGGCTATCGAGCCCAGCATCCGTTTAGGCGGTGCTTCGGGTTTATACTTTTTTGCAGGCCCGCGTATTGCCTTTAACGTAAACAGCGATTTTGCTTACACCCAGCTTAAACAACCTAATACTAACGGCGAGTTTAGCGCTATGCGTAAATCATTGGTTTCGGGCCAGGTTGGGCTTGGTTATGATATCATGACCTCTTCGGCAGCCAGCACTACCAAGGTAAGCATCTCTCCTTTTGTTTCCTTCCACCCTTACTTCGGGCAGGATCCGCGGAGTATCGAAAGCTGGAACATCAGTACCGTTCGCGCAGGTGTAGCACTAAAATTTGGCAAAGCAAGCAAACTTGCACCTGCCGAAGTTACCGTAACACCAGCCCCTATACACGATTTTGCGTTTAATGTAAGGGCACCATTGGCCGCACCGTTAAAACGCCAGGTAAGCGAAACCCTGCCATTGCGTAATTCGGTGTTTTTTGATGAAGGCTCAACCCAGCTTTCGCCAAGGTATATTACGCTGACAAGCAGCCAGGCCGCCGGTTTTAAGGAAAGCCAGCTGCAGAACGAGCAGTCGGCTGATATGTCGGGCCGCTCTGCAAGGCAGTTAACCGTTTACCATAACATCCTCAATATATTGGGCGACAGGCTGCGTGCCAATCCTGATGCCAGCATCACCCTTACCGGTGCATCCGGCGCAGGCGCCGCAGAAGGTAAAACACTTGCCGAAAACGTAAAGCAATATTTAGTTACCACATTTGGTATAGGTGCCAATAGAATAGCAATCGCAGGCCGCACGAAACCGGTTATCCCATCAGAACAACCGGGCGGTACCAAAGAACTGGTGCTTTTACGCGCCGGCGACCGCCGGGTAGATATCACCAGCACTTCGCCGCAATTGCTGATGGAAGTTGGCGGAGGCATGATGAGGCCTATCCAGATAAATACCACGCAGATAAACCCACTGGATAGCCAGGTGGTGCTGAATATCGATAGTGCACAGCAGTTGCTTAAATCATGGTCGGTAGATGTTACTGACGACAAAGGTACTGCACAGCATTACGGCCCCTACACCCGCAACCAGGAAAGCATTCCGGCTGCCAGTATTTTGGGCAGCAACACCGCCGGCGATTATAAACTGGTAATGACCGGCGAAACCCGCAAGGGCTTGCCGATACGGAAAGAAAGCACCCTGCATTTGGTACGCCAGGACGAAGCCCCAACCAAAGGCCTGCGTTATAGCATTTTGTACGATTTTGACAGCTCGAACTCTACAAACGCCTACGATAAGTTCCTGACGGATGTAGTGGCTACGTCCATTATAGATGGCTCTACCGTAATTATACACGGGCATACCGATATAATTGGTGTGGATGAGTATAACATGCAATTATCAAAAGACCGTGCGCGCGATGTAAAGACAACTTTAGAACGCGCCTTAACCGCGGCAGGCAAAACCAATGTAAAATTTGAAACATTAGGCTTTGGCGAAGATACCGGCAACGCCCCGTTTGAAAATAATACGCCCGAAGAACGCTTTTACAACCGTACCGTTATTATTGATATAGTACCGGTTAAGTAGTTAGCGATAAGCGTGTACTTTACCTAAAAAGCCGGCTTCAGCGTAAAACCTGGAGCCGGCTTTCTTTTGAGCGCGGTTTGAAAAAGATTTATTATATTGACATGCTTGTTACACACGGCAATTGCCATTTCTACAATAGTTAATAAAGTTGCGTATCTTTATAAAAAATTAATGTGTTGAAGAAAAAAGTGTTGATTATTGAAAACGACCAGGATATAAGGAATATTGTGGAATTTATTTTGGAGGAACAAGGTTTTGAAACAATGAGCACCCCGGAGCCGGAAGACTTATCGGAGATCACCACTTTTAAACCTGATGTTATCTTGCTCGACGAATTCATTAACAGCCGGCCCGGGCACCGTCTGTGCCTGAAGATCAAAAGGATAGAAAGCCTGAGGCATATTCCGGTTATCATCCTTTCTACTGCCAACAACATTGAATTAATAGCCACCGAATGCGAGGCCAACGACTACATCAGCAAGCCATTTGATATAGAACATATGTTGGGTAAAGTTGTAAAACTTATTGACCATCAACCCCTGGCATATTAATCAGCATACGCTGACAGCTTTCAGCATAAGGTATTCCAGCATCACAAACAGGTGGATGTGCTCTACATCTGCTACAATAACTATTCGCACAAATATTATGATGCAAGGAATCTGGCAATCGTAGAGGACTTCACCCCAGCCAATTCCCATACAAGCTTCACGCTCAACCCACCAATTCGCGTTAAGCGCTTTTAAATTTATTCATCGGTAAAAAATCTAAAGTTTAACGGGTTATTTGTGGCTTGGCTGTATCTGCCAGATATCGTTACAACTTGATTAGCGACAGCCCCACTCAAAAAATCTTAAAAATTTATAGGCGCTTTTAAAAATTACGCTTATTATTGCGTCGTTATTTTTAATTAGTCTAAATAAATGAAACATACTCTTACCCCTCTCTTAACTTTCTTAATTCTTATCTCATCTTTTTCTGCTTTCCCGCAGCAAGCCACACATCCCGCAGTTATCAGCGGTTACATCCAAGACAGTAACGGGGAGCGTTTAGCCGGTGCTACCATATTCGTAACCGGCACGCAAATATCTGCGGCAACAAATACAAGCGGGGCATACAAGTTACAGGTACCTCCCGGTAAATATATTTTGCGTTACTCCTTTATTGGGCTTAATACCTTAACCAAACAAATAGACATCGCATCGGGAGCGAACCTGAAACTTGATGTGCTATTAACAACAGGTAGCAATGCTTTGCAGGGCGTAGAAATTACAGGCCGCAAAGAAAAAACCTACAAAACCAAATCAACCTTTATAGGCAATAAAACCGAAACGGATATTAAAGACCTGCCGCAATCAGTATCCTATGCCAGTAAAGAGCTCATGGCCGACCAGGGAGCCGTGCGTGTAGGGGACGTGGTTAAAAACTTTAGCGGTGTGAGCCAGTTTACCTTTTACGACGACCTTACCATCAGGGGTTTCCGTGTAAACGGCCAAAGCAACACGCAGTTGGTGAACGGCTTACGTACCAGTACGGGTTTCTGGAAACAACCCTTAACCAACTACCTGGAACGTGTTGAAGTGCTGAAAGGCCCTTCGTCTGCCTTGTATGGCAATGCCAGCCCGGGCGGCGTGGTAAACCGGGTAACCAAAAAACCGCTTAATGAAACCCGGAAATCTATCAGCCTTTCGCTGGGCAGCTTCAATACATTCAGGGCACTTGCCGATTTCACCGGCCCGGCCAACAAGGATAGCTCACTTTTATACCGCTTAAACCTGGGATATGAGGATGCTAATTCCTTCCGGGACCTGCAATTCGATAAAAACGTTATCGTTGCTCCATCTCTTTCTTTTATCGCGTCGCCTAAAACACGCATCAATTTCGATCTGGTATACAATAGTTCGCGCAGCCGGCTCGATCGCGGGCAGGCAGTAATCGGGAACGATCTCTTCTCCACCCCACAATCCCTTGCCTTAAGCGCCGGCAATGATTTTTTGAACGAACAGACTTATATTGTTACGCTATCTTTAAACCATCAGTTCAACAGCAAATTAAGCTTTAATGCCGGTTACTCTAAAACAGGCTACCAGGAGGATCTTTATGAACACCGCAGCGCCAATGCTTATGCAAAAGATAAGCTTGGGAACGATATACCCAACCTGGTTGCCATGCAGCTTTTCCAGCGTAAACGAAAACGCTATATTGATAATTTTAGCGGTTACTTCAACTACAACGAAAAAACGGGCCCAATTGAGCATAAAATAGTAGTAGGTTATGATTATGGCAGCGAGAAAATGCCGGTGGGGGCTTCCCAACTTACCGCATCGGGCTATCGCAATGCGTCTAATACCGGTACAATTACCAATTACGTTGCCAAAGACAGTCTTAAATATCTTAGGGATACAAAAGGCAACCCGGTACCCAACGTAGCATCGTTTAACTTAAATGATATTTTAAGCTCCCAGCGCCTGCAGGACGATAGCAAATCGTTTTTTGCGCCAACTGCGCTGGCGCCAACTTATTATTATCTCCATGCAGGTTATGCACAGGACCAGTTAAAGCTTGGTCGTTTACAAGCCCTGATTGGCATACGCTACGAGTACTATACCGATTTTGTAAACTACGCCGCTCCAACACAAGCAAAAACGCATTCGAGTGCCTGGCTGCCCCGGTTTGGCCTGGTTTATACAGCATCCAAAAACATCAATATTTACAGTACCTATGTAATGGGTTATAATCCCCAAACGGCAGCAACCATAGCCAACCCTAATGCCGGTGGGCCATTTGACCCGGTTACCAGCAACATGATAGAATTGGGGGCTAAAAGCAGCTGGCTGGATGACAGGCTTTCTATCACCACATCCATTTACCAGATAGAACAGAAGAACACGCTCTACAATGCTAATGTGGCCGGCCAGCCCGATTTGCTGAGGCCTGTAGGTAAAGAACGTTCGAGAGGTGTTGAATTTGATATCACCGGGCGGATAACACCCTACTGGAGCATATTGGCTTCCTATGCTTATAATGATGCAAAAATAACAGAAAGCGGTGTTGTCACCGAAGTAGGGCAGCAAAAACCAAACGCCCCCAAGAACATGGCCAATATCTGGACCCGCTATAACTTCACAAAAGGAACACTAAGCGGCCTGGGCCTGGGCTTAGGCGCCAACTATGTTGATAAGCGGATGCTATCTATCAATGTAACGCAAAGCATCCCTTCTTACACCCTGGTTGATGCCGCCTTATTCTACAACATTGGCAAAGTGCAGTTGCAGTTTAATGCAAATAACCTCACCGGTAAAAAATACTGGGTAGGCGGATATGATTATATCCGATTGTTCCCCGGCGCGCCATCCAACTACCTGTTAACATTAACTTATACATTTAACTAATAGCTATGCAATTTTGGAAACGGTTTAAAGCAGTTGCCGCCTGGCTACATTTGTGGCTGGGGCTGGCTACCGGAGTAGTTATTGTAATTGTATCGGTAACCGGTTGCGTACTTGTTTTTGAAGACGAGCTGTTTGACTTTTTTCACCGGGACCTGGTAGAGGTTAAACAAACCGGACAGCCAAAAGCCGTTTCTGAATTAATGGCCGTAGCGCAACGCACCTTAGGTAAAAGCAAACCCATTACCGATATCAGGATAAACGAGGATGGCCACAGCTATGTATTTTCGGCAAGCAAGGTCAATAAGGCTAAGGCTATTACGCTAAGCTATTTTAGCCAGTTTAAATACCGCGACGATGTATATGTAAACCCCTATAACGGGAAAGTGCTTGGGGTGATAGACGTGCGTTATGAATTTTTTAATGTTACCGAACAATTGCACAGGCAGCTATTGCTGGTTAAACCTGTTGGTAGTGTTGTTATTGGCTGTTGCGTTTTGATCTTCCTGCTCATGTTGGTTACCGGCTTTATTTTGTGGCTACCTAAAAACTTAAAACAATTTAAAAAAAACGTTACCATTAAATGGGGAGCTAAATGGAAACGGGTAAACTACGATTTGCATAACAGCTTTGGCTTTTATGTGTTACCGATAGCCATTGTTATAACTGTTACCGGGCTTACCTGGTCGTTTAAATGGTGGGAAAAGGGTATCTATCAAATCCTTGGATCTAAAAAGCCGGTGGTGCTTGTCCGCAAGGCACCTCCGGTTACCCCTGCCGATACCACCGGAAACCACCTCGACCTGATGCTGGCTACGCTCCAGCACAAACTTGAGGGTAATTACCGGACGATAGGCCTTAATTTGCCCGATAAAGGCGAGCACACTATGATGGCTTTTGTATACCTTAAAAACCGCACAGACGGGTGGCGCAACCTAAGTTACTATTATTTTGACAGCCGTACCGGCAAGCTATTTGATCAGCTGGAACATGCGAAAAAACCACTGGGCCTAAAATGGCGCAACTCTAATAAGGATATCCATACAGGAAGAATTTACGGGTTACCAACACAGCTGCTGGCGCTGCTGGCAGCACTTATTTGCGCATCGCTGCCCATAACAGGTTTTATGATATGGTGGGGCAAACGGAAAAAGACCAAAAAAGCAACGCCATTCCGCAGGCGGCATCTTCAACAGCCCGTATTGCAAAACGCCGAAAGCCAATAATAAGACCATCCATGATTTTCCCTGGTGCTTAGGTAGCCTGTTATAGGCACCAAACCCAGGCGTATTTAGCCATAAAGCTAAGCAGATAGCAATAAACAAAAAAAGCCTGACCTTTCGGTCAAGCTTTTTTTGTTGTGGAGAATATCGGAGTCGAACCGATGACCTCTTGCATGCCATGCAAGCGCTCTAGCCAGCTGAGCTAATCCCCCGGTAATTTCCCATTGGGGTCGCAAATATATTAAACCCTCCGTTAAAAAAAAATTCAAAGTTCAATTATTTATCAGGCAGTGATCCAATACTGCTTAATAAGCTAAAGCGGCATCAAAATATTTTTTAGTTTTAATGTAGTGTTTTGATTTTTCTACATACTAATTGGGTATAACAATTGAATATTTCTTTTAAATATCATGCAAACTATACCGGGCGATAAATTCATTAACCTCATCAATAATAATATTGGCATCATCCATAAGATATGCAATATCTATTTTGCTGATGCCGACGACCGGAAGGATGCCTACCAGGAAATATTGTACCAGTTATGGCGCTCATATGCCGGCTTTAAAGGCGATGCTAAATTTTCTACCTGGATGTATAAAGTCGCGCTGAATACGGCCATCACTTATTCCAAAAAAGGAAGCCGCGGGCACAACATAAGTACCCTGCCGGAAAATTGGGACCAGGTTGCCGTAAGCGATGAGCAACAACACGTAAACGAGCGGATGGCAGTGCTCTACGCCGCTATTAACACGCTAAACGCAACCGATAAGGCAATTACCCTGCTATATCTGGAGGATAACAGTTACGAGGAGATTGCCACCATAACAGGCCTTAGCAAAACCAATGTGAGCGTAAGGCTGGTACGCATAAAAAAAAGCCTTAAGGAAAAACTGAAAAATATTATTTAACCAAAAAACACACAAATCATGGAACCATTTGATGAGGTAAAAAACCTCTGGCAGCAAAACACAGCCCAGGCAGCAGATGCCTCTTTATTACAGCAGCAGGACGTTACAGGCATTATTAAACAAAGAGTGAAAAAAGAGAAGGAAAACATTGCCGGATACTTTTGGCTCTCGCTTACATTCCACATTATTATTTACTCCTTCAGCAGCTATCTGCTTATAAAATATTGGGGCGATACGCAAATTACTGTGCTGACCGCCGTTGGGGTGTTACTTTATATCCCTTTAACCATTATTTTGATGAGGAAGTTTAAGGCGCTGTACCAACCGGCCGCTGCGGCAGACGACAACATCCGCACCTACGTGGGCAAGCAGTATAAAACTTTAAGCGAGTTCTTCTCCTTCAAAAAAAGGTTTGATGTTGCCTCCGTCCCGCTAACCTCTGTTATATTAACCGGAATATTATTTAAGCTTTACGTAACAGGCGGCATAGCGGCACATTTGCCTGCGGCATGGGCAAGCTGTTTGGCAATGCTGTTTATTTATGGCCTGGCCGCCTGGGCCGAAAATAAAAAGCATTTTACCAACCCGCTAAAGCGCCTCCGCTTCCTGCTGGAGGATATGGAAAGCAACGCTTAGGCAAGTCGGTTAAACTTCCTTCATCATTCCGCGGTTATCGCTGCATATCTTCACCCGCCTGCACTGTTAAGGGTTAACAGCAGGTGGGTAAAGATGTTCCATTCCCCTCTCTCTTTGTTGAAACCAACAAGCCCCCACTAACTTTAAAAGGTTTATAATAAATGTAAAGCCAACAGTACTTAGTGTATCGAAATTTATTTTAAAAAATAAATTTACCATTATAATATACTTATATTCAACTGTTTAAATAGTGTGTAAAAAATACATTATGTAAATAAATATTAAAAAACACTTGTTTCTTAGTGTTTTTTAAGCCTAATTTTGGGGCAACCAATTATAAACTTTTAACCTTAATGAATACAAATAATAACCGGGTGCCCCAATTAGGGTATCTCAACCTGGCTAATGGCCATGCTGTTTTATACCAGCTGAACCCCGCACAATTAATTGAAGCGGCCATCAAACGCAACGAAGGTATTTTAAGCGATTCGGGCGCGCTCGCGATAGATACCGGTACCTTCACTGGCCGGTCGCCCAAAGATCGTTTTATTGTAGACGACCACATCAGCCACGATAACGTGTGGTGGGGAGCGGTCAATTTTAAATTCGACGGCGCGAGGTTCAATACGCTCTTTAAAAAAATGACACAGTACCTAGCGCAAAAAGAAATATTTGTGCGCGATAGCTGCGCCTGCGCCAATGAAGATTATCATATCGATATCCGCGTGGTAACCGAAACCGCTTACCAGAATTTGTTTGTACACCACCTGTTCATCAGGCCCGAGGTTGCCAACCCCGATGGAAGGCCCGAATGGACCATCATCGCCGCGCCCGGCTTCGCTGCCGACCCGGAGATAGATGGCACCCGCCAAAAGAATTTCACCATCATCAGCCTCAGCAAAAAAACCATACTGATAGGCGGCACCGGCTACACCGGCGAAATAAAGAAAGCCATTTTCACCGTGCTCAACTTTACCCTCGCGCATGATAAACAAGTACTGCCTATGCACTGCGCCGCCAATACGGGTGTTAACGGCGATACTGCCATTTTCTTCGGTCTATCGGGAACGGGCAAAACCACCTTATCGGCAGATCCTGAACGCCGCCTGATCGGCGATGACGAACACGGCTGGAGCGATCACTCGATATTCAATTTCGAGGGCGGCTGCTATGCCAAATGCTCGGGCTTAACTGCCGAAAAAGAGCCGCAGATCTTCCGCGCCATTACATACGGAGCTTTGCTGGAGAACGTAAACTTTACACCCGGCACCCGCACGGTCAACTTTGATAATATCGATAAAACAGAGAATACCCGCGTGGCCTATCCCCTGTCGAATGTAAATAATGCGGTTATCCCGTCGGTAGGCGCGTCGCCCAAAAATATTTTCTTTTTAACTGCGGATGCTTTCGGCATCCTACCGCCCATTTCTAAACTAAACGCCGAGCAGGCAATGTATCACTTTATCTCGGGCTATACAGCCAAAGTAGCGGGCACCGAAACAGGTGTTACCGAGCCAAAGCTTACGTTTTCGGCCTGTTTCGGCGAGGCCTTCCTGCCCCTGCACCCCGTGGCCTACGCCAACCTGCTGGGCAAAAAAATTAATGACAACCAGGTGAACGTTTGGCTGGTAAACACCGGGTGGACAGGCGGCGCCTACGGTACCGGGCAGCGCATTAAGCTCTCCTACACCCGCGCCATGATCAGCGCCGCCATAAATGGAAAGCTGGACAATGTTACCTATCGCCGGCACCCGATATTTAAAACCATGATGCCTGCCACATGCCCCAACGTACCTGATGATGTGCTCGACCCAAAAAACACCTGGCGAAGCGAAAACGAATACGAGGAAAGCGCCAACAAGCTGGCGGAGGCCTTTAACAACAACTTCCGCAAATACCTTAACGATGATACCGCGCACCTGTTAGCGGCGGGCCCGGTTGCAATACAGGCGGTTTAAAAGATCCATCAACCATATATTAAAATACATTTATGCCAAAGGTTACTACTTTAGGTCAGTTTATTATTGAGAAACAAGCCGATTTCCCCTATGCCAAGGGGGAACTTTCGCGCTTGTTGAGAGATATTGCCATAGCCGCCAAAATTGTAAACCGGGAGGTGAACAAAGCCGGGCTAATGGATATTTTGGGGCAGGCGGGGAGCACCAACATCCAAGGAGAAAGCCAGCAGAAGCTGGATATTTTTGCGAACGAGCAGTTCATTTCGGCGCTTACCAGCGGCGGGGAATGCTGCATCGTAGCATCCGAAGAAAATGAAGACATCATCATTATCGACCCGAAAGACAGGAAGGCCGGCAAGTACGTGGTGGCTATCGATCCGCTCGACGGCTCGTCTAACATTGATGTAAACGTGCCGGTGGGTACTATTTTTTCTATCTACCGGCGAAAAGATTTTGATACCGCGCCCGGCCTCGCCGATGTACTGCAAAAAGGCACCGAACAGGTGGCCGCTGGCTATATCATCTACGGCTCCTCTACCATGCTGGTTTACACCACCGGCAGGGGCGTTAACGGCTTCACGCTCGACCCATCCATCGGCGAGTTCTGCCTCTCCCACCCCGGGATGCGAATTCCCGAGGATGGCACCATCTACTCCATCAACGAAGGTTATTACATGCATTTTCCGAAAGGGGTTAAGCAGTACATTAAATATTGCCAGGAGGAGGACAGGTCTACCAAGCGCCCTTACACATCGCGCTATATTGGCTCCATGGTGGCCGATATTCACCGCAACCTCATCAAAGGCGGTATTTTCATCTACCCATACACTGCCGCCACGCCATCGGGCAAACTAAGGCTTGTATACGAGTGCAACCCCATGGCGTTTATTATAGAGCAGGCAGGCGGCAGGGCAACCAACGGGAGCGTCCGCATACTAAGCATGGAGGTTGACGAGTTGCATCAGCGCACCCCGGTTTTTATCGGCTCAAAAAACATGGTGATCCATGCCGAGGAATTTATGCGGGAAGCCATCGAACTATCCTTTGCTTATGATGAAAGCCAGGGCTTCCCTTTCGCGGCAGATTAGCGCGGTTTCTGCCGGGGAGGTTGTCGCTTTCAATTGCGCGCACAACAAATAAGTATCTATATTTGACCGGGCACCGCCCGGCAATTATTAAACTATTCATGTTCGGCATGAAAAATTATACCGCTATGCTTATTTGCTTGTTCGCCGCTTTTACCACCCAGGCACAGGATACCGCTACGCCCTTTGACAAAGCACCCGAATGGAGCAAAAGCGCTATCTGGTACCAGATCTTCCCCGAGCGGTTTCGCAATGGCGACAGCAAAAACAACCCCAGGCCCGAAAATATCAACATCCCCCCTATGGGGCAAATTGCGCCGGAGGGCTGGGCGGTGAACCAATGGACCGAAAACTGGTACGGCCAGCAAGGCTGGGAACAAGGCCGCGATTTTAACGACAATATGTACTACCGCCGATATGGTGGCGACCTGCAGGGAATTTTAGATAAGCTGGATTACCTGCAAAACCTGGGCGTAACCGCCCTGTTTATGAATCCCCTGAACGACGCGCCCTCGGCACATAAATACGATGCACGCCATTATCACCATATCGACGTAAATTTTGGCCCCGACCCGGAGGGTGATAACAAACTCATCGCCACCGAAAACCCTGCCGACCCTGCAACCTGGCAATGGACAGCTGCCGACAAACTTTTTCTGAAACTGGTAAAAGAGGTACATAAGCGTGGGATGCGCATCATTATGGACTATTCCTGGAACCATACAGGCGTAATGTTTTGGGCCTGGCAGGATGTGCTCAAAAACCAATCACATTCGCCGTATAAGGATTGGTACGAGATCCGGTCGTTTGATGATAGCAACACACCAGGGGATGAATTTGCCTACACCGGCTGGGTGGGCGTATCCAGCCTGCCCGAGATCCGCAAGGTGGATGTAGCAACGCCACGCGTAAATGGCCAACCCTACGAGGGTAATATTAACGAAGGCGCCAAAAAGCACATCTTCGCGGTAACCGAGCGCTGGCTGGCACCGGATGGTAACGCAGCCAATGGCATCGACGGCTTCCGACTGGATGTTGCCGACCAGATAGGCCTTGGTTTCTGGCGTGATTTCCGCAGGGAGGTTCGCCGTATAAAGCACGACGCCTATTTAGTAGGCGAAATTTGGTGGGACACCTGGCCCGATACGCTGATGGACCCAACGCCATACACCCATGGCGATATTTTTGATGCCGTAATGTTTTACCAGGCCTACCGCCCTGCACGCTATTTCTTTGCCAAAACAGATTTCCCGCTGGATGCCCTGCAGTTTAAGAACGAACTGGAGCACCAATGGAACCGCCTGCCCGAAGATAAGCGTTACGCCATGATGAACGTATCCAGTACGCACGACACCCCCCGCCTGCTTACTGATTTTTACAATACCAATAAATATAAGTTCCAGGCAAACCCGCGCGAAAACCCCAACTACCACACCGGCAAACCCGATGAGGAAACCTACAAACGCCTGCGCCTTTACCTGGTGCACCTGTTCACCAGCATTGGCGCCCCCCAAATTTGGAATGGCGAAGAGATGGGCATGTGGGGTGCCGACGACCCCGACCCGCGCAAACCCCTCTGGTGGCCCGATTACCAATTTGCCGACGAAACCCGCAACAACATCCAGCCCGGCGAAAAGGAATACGACCAGGTAGGCTTTAACCAGCAAACTTTTGATTGGTATAAAAAATTGATCGCTATCCGCAAGGATAACCCGGTGCTGGTGAATGGTAAAATAGAGTTTATACTTGCTGAAGGTGGCGAACTGATCTACCGCAGGTACAACGACAATAAGGAGATCACCGTTTACTTCAACAATACAGCAATTGGGCAGGATTATCATTTAGGAAGCGCAATATTGGTCGACCTGCTAAATGGTAAGCGCGAGTCTGGCATTTTACATCTCGAGCCGCTGCAGGCAGCGATCTTAAAACCAGAAATGATTACTTATTAGTGCAACAATATATTAGCCGACGTTCCGCGGGATGGAAGCCCACCTGCGCCTGAAAAAAAGTTTACAAAAGTTTACACTTTTCATATGTTAACTTTTATAAAATATTAATATTCAACTGCTTAACACTTTTACAGGGTTAACACTTTTTGGCTGATTTAGCGCTTCTTTTTGTCGATGGTTTTTTGTATATAGAGGTTAGAAAACCTTTATTAAAAAACCCTGAAAGCTTTTTTATAAGCATACGTCCCGCAGGGATTCTTTTTAAAATTTATTAGCCCACAAAATTTTCTTTTATAAGATCAAAGAGGCATCGCCTCGGCCAATATTGTAGCAACGGATTTCAATCCGTTGAATTAATATAATACAACCAAAGAGACCCGTAGGGTTCGGGACATGTATTGAACATTATCATATCTGGCAGATATGGGTCGTTCCTCCGGAACTCTATTGTATTTTTCGCATTATTCAACGGGTTGAAACCCGTTGCTACAATATGTGCCGTCCGCTATGCGGACTCTCGAATTGTGTAATCAGACAGAGTCTTGTGGGTTAAATAGACTTTGAAAATGGCCCTGCGGCAGACGGCATTCGCTATCTTTAATGCTTTTGTCTGAGTCGTTGATTTTTACTGATTGCATTGATGGCGCTGATTTATATTTAGTTACAAAAATAAGCATAATCGAATGCCGAAATCATAGGCGTCTTTAAATTCTAAACTAAGTCCAGGCGAAAAATCAACGAAATCCTAAAATCATTCAAATCAGCGGTTCAGAAATAAATTGCAATAAATCAGCGGTCAAAATTCTTGTAAAAAAGTAAAGCCCCTGATGGGCAGGGGCCTTTACTAACCAATTATAAACCTAAATTATGAGAAGACTATTTTATGTATCAACATTGTCTGTTCTTGTTGATGGTGTAAAAGTAACACTAACTTTTGAATTACAAAGAATTTATTTGTAATTTTTTTGTCATCCTTATATCAATGTACTTTTTTTGTTATTGTATTAACAAAGATACTTCATTTTGATTGAAATATTTTCAATTATTTATGAATTTATGCTGACTAAATGTTAAAATATCTTTTACACCTTTGTGAATATCTTAAAAAATGGCCGTTGCAACACACAAACCGCATTTAACTACCACCACCCTTTGGGTAATGACTTTAACCACCGGGCTTGTTGTGGCCAACTTATACTACAACCAGCCCTTATTAAACGATATGGCCGAAACTTTTCATGTTAGTAACGGCAAAGTGGGGCAGGTTAGTATGCTCACTCAAATTGGTTATGCCGTTGGCATCCTTTTCGTCATCCCGATGGCGGATATGGTAAAACGCAAGCGCCTGATGCTTATTGAGTTTGCATTCATCGTTTTGGCGCTATTGTTAACCGCCCTTGCACCCAACATACATATATTATTACTGTCGGGATTTTTATTGGGCGCTGCATCCATTATGGGGATGCTGCTGGTACCCATGGCCGCGCATCTGGCTGATCCGGCCGAACGCGGCAAAAAAATAGGATTTATCATGAGCGGGCTGTTGATAGGCATTCTGCTCTCCCGCACGCTGAGTGGTTTTGTTGGCGCTCATTTTGGCTGGCGCAGCATGTATTTTATAGCCGCCGGTATCATGATAATACTATGGCTGCTTATATACTTGCTATTGCCCGAGGTAGAGCCCGATTACAAAGGCAACTACCGCCAGCTGATGCGATCGCTGGTCGATTTAGTTAAAAACGAACCCAAACTGCGCCTGGCAGCTTTACGCGGTGCACTTTGCTTTGCCTGCTTCAGCGCGTTTTGGACCAGCCTGGTGTTCATGCTCAAACAAAACTTTAACGAAGGCAGCGATGTGGCCGGAGCCTTTGGGCTGGCAGGCGCTTTCGGTGCTATCGCTGCTGGGTTAATGGGCCGGCTGAGCGATAAAATGGACGCTTACAAACTTTCTACTATTACTTTGGCGCTGGTGCTGGTGTCGTTCATTATCTTCTGGTTTTCGGCATATAGCATCGTCGGTTTAATTATAGGGGTTATTATTATGGATATGGGCGTACAGGCTACGCATATCTCCAACCAGGCTATCATCTTCTCGCTGGATCCGGCGGCACGCAACCGCATCAACACCGTTTACATGGTAACTTATTTTACAGGTGGTGCAACGGGCACTTACCTGGCCACACTGGTTTGGGGTGCATATAACTGGCCGGGCATCTGCGCTATCGGCATTATCCTGTCGGGCATCACTATCGTTATCCATTTAATTACGCGCAAAACGATGCAGCGCACTGTCTGAAAACGAACAGTGTACACCTTTCCCGAACACCTGTTGACCACCATTTACCACACGGTGTACTTTTTTCTTGGATAGTTTTCCGGCGCATTTCCTTTAAAAGGGCGTAAAACAGCCCTTTTTGGCCTCTTTTTGTACACTGTGTAAAAAAACTTTACGCGTACCGCCATTTTTTTTGAGCGGCTCCTGTTTTTTGGCACAAAGTTGGAATAAGTACTTTCAAACGGAGACACCATGGAAATCGACAAGAAACCAGAAGCCCCGGCTGAAGAGAAAGAATGGGAAAACCCGGTAGCACCGGAAAAACCAGCCGACCACCGGGAAGAGGAACAACTGGAAAGGCAAATGAGGGAAGCGAAGCGCAGGCACGATAACCTTGAAGAAAACCAGGACGAAGCAAGTGATAACGAACAAGCTAAAAACTAAACATCATTTAAAAATATTGATCATGAAAACTACTCCATCACAAGCATCAGCAAGCAAACTGGTAAACCGTTTCGATAAAGAATTGAGAACTCTTTTAATGAATGATCTGAAGGCTATCCGGTCGGTAAAAGAACAAATACGCGCAATTAACGCTAATGGTTTAACAGCCGCATAGTTTTACATAGCTATTAATACTGATAACATTCAAAGCATCTACCTATGAAAACCTACAAAAAACCAGCTACCGGCAAACTTTTTGCCCGTTTTGATAACGAATTGAGAAGCTTATTAATGGAAGACCTGAAGGCTTTAAAGGAAAGAGGCCAGTTTACCACACGCAACAACCAGGCTACACAACAAACGTTGTCGGCCGCCTGATCTATATATATTCTATCTACCTATTTAAAACAGTACTTTGAGAAAAACAAGGCTCGGCAGCAATGCAGGGCCTTATTTTTTTGAGGCGTATTTGATAATCAGCGTGGCGGTTTTGGCAGAAGCACCTGGCTTACCCATGCGCTGATCCAGCAGATCGTAATCGGCGAGCATGGTGTTACGGTAATCTTCCAGGCCTACCAGTTTATCCAATTCGTTGGCGATGGTGTGGAAATCGCAATCCTGCTGGATCAGTTCCTTTACCACTTCTTTATCCATAATAAGGTTCACCAGCGAGATGAATTTTATCTTCACCAGCATTTTGGCTATACCAATAGTAATCGCGTTGCCTTTATAAACTACCACCTGCGGTACGTTAAGCAAAGCGGTTTCTAAAGTGGCGGTGCCCGATGCTACGATAGCAGCTTCGGCATTGCTCAAAAGATCATAAGTGGCGTTGAACACTACGGGGATATGCATACCGCCGATGTACTGGCGGTAATACTCGGCATCGAAGGTTGGCGCACCCGCTATTACAAACTGGAAGTTGGTGAACCGCCCCGCAACCTTAGCCATCTCGGGTAACAAGCGGCTGATCTCCTGCTTGCGGCTTCCGGGTAACAGGGCAACTATTTTTTTACCGATGAGCATATTGTTCTTCAGGAAACCGGGATTGGGGGTAAAAGCATCTACAGCATCCAAAAGCGGGTTACCCACGTAATCGATATCCATGCCCCATGCCTTGTAAAACTCTACTTCGAAAGGCAGGATACAAAACAGGTGATCTACAGATCTCTTTATTTTTAATACCCGTTTCTGGTTCCAGGCCCAAACTTTGGGGGAAATGTAATAGCAAACCAGCAGGCCTTTCTTTTTGGCGAATTCTGCTATTTTTAGGTTGAAGCCGGGGAAATCTATCAGGACCAAAACATCCGGCTGATAAGTTAGGATGTCCTTTTTGCAAAGGTTCATATTTTTAAGGATGGTGCCCAGGTTGGCCACTACCTCAACAAAGCCCATAAAGGCCATATCCTCGTAGTGTTTTATTAGCGTACCACCTTCGGCCTCCATCAGGTCGCCGCCAAAAAACCGGAACTCGGCCTTGGGGTCTTTTTCCTTCAGCGCCTTCATCAAATTAGCCCCATGCAAATCGCCCGAGGCTTCGCCGGCTACCAGGTAATACTTCATGCTACAATGATACTGAGTAAAATATTGTTTATTGAAAAATGAGTGAGTAATTTAGTTTTTATCATGATTGATATAGCAACAGTTAACAGTCGAAAAGTTTTTTATCAAAAATACAGCACCGAACTACCCTGGAGTAAGAACATTCCAACGCAAAACTGGCTGGCTTTTGTAATTGTAGCTAATCAGGCTAAAACTAAGTTAGCTGAAATTGCCAATAAATTAATTGGACATAATGCATGCTTTATTTGCTGTTCGGGAGCGCAAGGCGAATTGTTGCATGATATGATTGATGAAGAAATAGTTTTCAGGCAGGTGGATTTTGAGGACCTCTATCTCCCCCCTTTTGACATTGTTACAACCTGGCACAACAACATAGCCGAGGGACTATGGTATGCAACAAAAGCAGCTTGTAATGACCCTATTAAAATTGATAAAGTAGTATGCTTAGATGCAAGCGAAAGCGGCATTGAGCCAGAGATCCGGGAGTTGCTTTTTAAATTTAACGAGGGTTACATTCCTGATTAAATTATCGGTTATGTATCTTAAATAGAAAAACTACCAGTGTAAAAGCAAAGGTAAACATCATTATACCCTTAGCTGTATTATCGAGTTTATTTTTAAAACAGTAACGCAGCAACACCAAATTCAAACCAATAGCAATGAGGTAGGGCACCGCTGGCTTATCCATAATCAGGGTATCACCGTGCAGCACATACTCAAATACAACCCAGCTTAAGGCAGGCAAAACACTACCTATGGCAAGGCCCACTCCTACACTATTTTTATTCAACATTAAAGTTCCAGGTGTTTAAAACGGGAATGGCGTGATGCGCCGTCATATCAAACTGAACGGGCACTACCGAGGCGTAATTATGCTCCAGCGCCCAAACGTCGGTATCCTCACCATTGTCGTTATTCTGGAAAACGCCGGTAAGCCAGTAATACGGGCGTTTATAAGGATCCATTCGTTGATCAAATTCTTCCGCCCATTTGGCGTTGGCCTGGCGGCAGATCTTAATGCCTTTTATATCGTGTGTGTTCGGGAAGTTGACGTTGAGGAGGGTGCCGACAGGCAGGCCGTTCTGCAATACCTGCAGGGCAATTTCCCTGATGAATTTCTCGCAATGCTCAAAGTTTGCCTGCAACGAGTAATCATCCAGCGAGAAGCCTATGGACGGGATACTCTCTATCGCCCCTTCTACCGCTGCAGACATGGTGCCCGAGTATAGCACGTTGATGGAATTATTTAATCCGTGGTTGATGCCCGATACGCAGAGGTCCGGTTTTTCACCTTTGAAAATTTTGGTTACCGCCAGCTTCACACAATCAACCGGTGTGCCGCTGCAACTGTAGATCTCGATGCCTTCGTACAGGTCCACCTTATCCAAACGGAGCGGTTTGCCAATGGTAATAGCATGCCCCATCCCCGATTGAGGGCTGTCGGGTGCTACAACCACAACGCGGCCGATCTCCTTCATTACATGCATCAGGGTTTTGATGCCCGGCGCGGTTACGCCATCGTCGTTTACAACAAGTATAGTGGGTTTGGTAGATTTCATCAAGTAATTTGTTTTCTATAGGATGATGAGCTACTATGTGCTAATTTGTTTTTTGGCAGCACATGGTGGTTTGTCATTTGGCACAAAATTAGTTATATTTGATTTATGCTTACCGCTGAAAAGAAAAAGAAATACACTGTTGAAGATTACATGCTTCTGGAGGAGGGTGCGCCTTTTCAGCTTATCAATTATGATTTAGTTATGTCGCCTTCGCCTATCCCTTTACATCAGGTAATATCTATCAGATTTTCTAATGCTTTAGTAAACTTTTTAGATGCCACGGAAAATAACGGGTTTATTGTTGCAGCCCCTATGGACGTAAAGTTTGATGAGGGAAACGTGCTTCAGCCGGATATACTTTATGTCACCGAATCAAGAGCCGCCGAAATAGTAAAAACAAGGGTAGAAGGTGCGCCTGATTTGGTTGTGGAAATATTATCTCCATCAAATGCTTATTACGATCTCCGTCAGAAAAAAGACATTTACGAGAAATACGGGGTTAAGGAATATATAATCATCGATCCAATACAAGAGAATGCAGAAGTATATATCTTGAAGGATGAAGTATACTTCTTACATCAAAAAGCGCAAAAAGCGGAAACATTACAGTCTGTTTTATTGGAAGGCTTTAGCTTCGATTTAAATAAGATCTTCCGCTAAACCACCCTATTTACCCCTGGTATCCTCACCACCAATAATCCCAGCAAAAAGCTGCCAAGAACTGCCAGCGGCCCCACCACTAAAAATTTTAAAGCAGGCTCTATAGCCCAGCTATGCAAGGCGACCGATAAGCCTATCAGTATCAGTGGGTGGAAAATATAGACCGCAAACGAGCTTCGGGCTAACAAGCTTAAAAAAGCAGATGGCTTATTCCAGCGCGTTTTGCCGATGCAAAGCAATGCGGTAACGATGGTGAAGCCTACCAATTGCTCCCACACGGCGTACCATAAACTTTGCCAGTGCCCGCCCACGTTATAGTATTCCACGGGGAAACCTACCAACTGCCTTACCACAAAAAATACGGGGAAGCCGATAAACACCAAACACAGCGCAATGGTGCGCATGGTTTTGCCTGTGGCATAATCGGCATTACTAATCCATTTGCTGCGCGAGGCGATGATCCCCAAAACAAACATGGCTACATATTGCGCAAAATGTCCTAACTGAAAACCCAGAGGTTTCAACACCCAGCCAACCGGAAAAAATATCCGAACGGTATAGGTTAGCACCCCAACACAAATGGCAAAAGTGAGAATCTTTACTGTCGACGGGATTGGCTTCGAGACAAGCCTGTCATCAACAAACATTCGGAACAAAGCATAAGCCAGCGTGAACAGCAGCAGCGCGGCCACAAACCACAGTACACCAAAATCTATCCAGCTATCAAACCCGCCCAGGTATTGGGCATAGGTGATCTTTGGATGCGTACCGGTATAATTATAAGGCATGAAACTGAGGAAGGGCGACAGTACCAGCGAGTAAAATACCAGTGGCAGGCCCAGTCGCAGCAACCTATCGGTAATAAATTTGGCAGGTCCTTTTTTATCATAAGATGATGGAATGAACAATGCCGACAGGAAAAAGAAGAAGCCCATAAAAAACGCCTGGTTTACGGCCACGAATGCCGTCATGGGTACAATGGCACCCAAAAGCTTTGTTTTCTCGTTAAAATACCAGTTACCCGGCGCACCATAAGTAATAACGGTATGGTGCAGGATAACCAATACAGTGAGTACCACTTTCAGGTGGTCGATATATACGATCTTGCCTTTGGGGTGTTCGGGCGTGATGGCGGATTTAGTTTCGGGCATTGCGTGATAATGGATTTGGATGGGTAAAATACAAAGATTAATCTATAATAGGTTTAGGTAATCGACACCCTTTTAAGCCGAACGTTGCGTCGCCCTAAAAATAAAAAAGCCCCGCTATGCAGGGCAATTAAATATAAAAGTAGTGCTTTTAACTAATCTCTAACCTCCAGCCTCTAATCACTACAAGCTATTTATCCATTTCACCAGGTCCTCGCGGGTTTTGCCGGTTTTCTGTTGGATGCGGCCAAGAGTTTCATCGTCCTTTCCTTCTTCGTGTGCCAGATCGTCGTCGGTGAGATCGCCGTAGGCTTGTTTTATTTTTCCTTTCAGCTCGTTCCAGCCGCCTTTTAATTCTAACTTATCCATGGTATTTTTCTCCTTATTTAGATGTATAAAGAGAACAGGCGGGGGACTATTTGGTTTTGTTTAGAATCAAGAAATAAGAGACAAGAATCAAGACAGGAGAATTATAGAAGCTTCTTGACTCTTGATTCTCAACTCTTGTCTCTACGCCAGACTTCTTCCCTCACTATCCGCTCAAACTCCTCAAAACACTCCACATGCGGGAAATGCGCGGCATCCGGGAAAGTATAGAACCGTTTTTTAAGCGCGCTTAGCTTTTCAAAGTAATCCTTCGCCCCTTCGTAATAAGTATGATGGTCGTGTTCACCGTGGAAGAAGTAAACGGGTATTTGGTATTCGGTTACCACCTCATTGATATTGGTGTTGATGATTGCATCCCATAGCCTGTTAACACTAAGCGTAGAGCCTTTCATATAATTCAGCTTATCGGCAAAAGTATATTCTTTACAGGTAAGCAGCTTCCATATCGCCAACAAAAAAATGTTCTTCTGCCGCATGCTGCCGCGATAACGCGCTACCTGCCATCGTTGGAAATTAAGGTACCTGAACCAGGCTTTTGCGCCTGCATCCTTGGAGGGCACAGTCCACTTTTTTAATTTACGAAGCACGCCGCTATCCTTGCGCAGGGTAGCTTGCTCATTAATAAAGTTGTAAGATTCTAATTCGGACAAGTATTGATTGGTCACCTGCCCTACGCTTAAGTATGCGTGGTAGAGTTCGGGGTAACGCTGTACTACCAACGAGCCTAAAAAAGTGCCCCATGACTGGCCCAGCACGTATATTTTCTCTTGCCCGAATTTTTGGAGGAGGTAACGGCTTACCGCTTCGGCATCCATTATCATCTGCTCCAGCGATATGGAGTTCTTATCTTCGAGTGCAGCATAAGACCGTCCCGCTCCCCGCTGTTCCCAATAACAAATGGTGAACAGTTTTTCCAGCGGCTTCAGCGTATCCTTCACAAAAAACAAATCCGGTGTTCCCGGCCCGCCATGCAGGTACAGTAACACCGGATTCTCCTGGCTTTCGCCTTCGATTAAAATGTATTGTTTATTGCCGTTGATGATGGGCGTATCGGTCATTTCAGCGAGGTAATAAAATCTAATTTTTCCATGTCGTTTAAGAGAATGGATTTTCGTCCTTCTTCCATTGCAGTTAGATAGTATTTATCATCTTCTCCAGATTCCGACAATTCTATTTTAAGCGCTCTTGCCAACTCTATAATAAGAGGCAAATGCTTTTTTTGAACGTTTTTCAACACGAGTTCCATATACCAAGTTTAAGATATTCTTATGTAAGAAAAAAGTCCGTGACAAATATGTTTGCCACGGACTTTTACAATGTCTAATGGATATTAATCTTATCCTACAAAGCTCCCGCCTTTATCTCCTCCACAACAGCAGGATCCAACAGCGTAGAAGTATCGCCCAAATTCCCGGTATCCCCCTCGGCTATCTTCCTTAAGATCCTGCGCATAATTTTGCCCGAACGTGTTTTTGGCAGGCCGGTCACAAACTGGATCTTATCGGGCCGGGCAATAGCACCAATGATGCGGGCTACCGTCATCATAATATCTTTACGGGTAAGTTCCGCATCGCCGTGTTGGTTGGGGCATACTACAAAGGCGTAAACGCCCTGGCCTTTTATATCGTGCGGGTAACCAACCACGGCACTTTCCACTACTGTAGCATGCATATTAATGGCATTCTCCACCTCGGCAGTGCCAATACGGTGGCCGGATACATTAAGCACATCATCTACACGACCAGTAATGCGGTAATAGCCATCCTCATCGCGCAGGCAGCCGTCGCCGGTAAAATATAAATTCTCGTAAGTAGCAAAATAGGTGGTGCGGCAGCGCTCGTGGTCGCCGTAAGTGGTACGCAACATCCCCGGCCACGGGAATTTGATACAAAGGTTCCCGCTTACGCCATTGCCTTCTATCACTTTACCGGTCTCATCTACCAATACAGGCTGCACGCCCGGCAATGGCAGGGTTGCGTAGCCTGGTTTAGTTGGCGTAATGCCTGCAATCGGCGATATCATAAAGCCGCCGGTTTCGGTTTGCCACCAGGTATCTACAATTGGGCATTTACCCTGGCCTATCTTTTCATCAAACCAGTGCCACGCCTCCTCGTTTATCGGCTCGCCTACCGACCCTAATTTCTTTAGCGAACTAAAATCGCGACCTTTTACCACATCATCGCCAAAACTCATCAGCGAGCGGATGGCGGTTGGGGCCGTATATAATATATTAACCTTAAATTTCTCTACAATATCCCACAGGCGGCCTGCGCTTGGGTAGGTTGGGATCCCCTCAAACATTACTGATGTAGCACACTGGGTAAGCGGACCATAAGCGATGTAGGAGTGGCCGGTTATCCAGCCGATATCTGCCGTACAAAAATAAACTTCGCCAGGCTGGTACTGGAACGCGTTACTGAATGTGTAGCCGGTATAAACCATATAACCACCGCAAGTATGTACCACACCTTTTGGCTTGCCTGTAGACCCCGAAGTATAAAGGATGAACAGCATATCCTCGGCATCCATTTCTTCTGCCGGGCAATCGGGGTTACCCTGGGTCTCTACTTTTTTAATTTCGTCTTCCCACCATACATCGCGCCCCTTTATCATAGATACAGGCACACGGCTGCGGGTTAAAACAATCACTTTTTTTATCGACGGGCATTGCACCAATGCGTCATCAATAATATTTTTCAGCGGCACTTCTTTTGTGCCACGGAAACCGCCATCGGCAGTTATTACAATGTTACATTCGGCATCCTTTATTCTATCGGCAATAGATTGTGCCGAAAAACCGCCGAATACTACCGAATGTACGGCCCCGATACGGG
Source organism: Mucilaginibacter pankratovii (assembly GCF_014773265.1). Classification (GTDB taxonomy): domain Bacteria; phylum Bacteroidota; class Bacteroidia; order Sphingobacteriales; family Sphingobacteriaceae; genus Mucilaginibacter; species Mucilaginibacter pankratovii. Next base: position 145,764 of record NZ_JACWMY010000015.1, read on the forward strand.
CGCAGGCCAAAACGGCAATGGCCAGCTCGGGCACCATAGGCATGTAGATGCAAATACGGTCGCCTTTTTTGGCGCCGTTGTTTTTAAGCACATTGGCAAACTGGCAAACCTTGGCGTGCAGTTGTTTATAGGTGAGGATGCGGTGGTCTTCGCTTGGGTCGTTTGGTTCCCAAATGATAGCCGTGGTATCGCCGTTATGTTCCAGGTGGCGGTCGAGGCAGTTCTCGGTAATGTTCAGTTTGGCGCCTTCAAACCACTTTATTTTTGGTTCTTTAAAGTTCCAGTCTAAAACCTTATCCCACTTTTTTTTCCATAAAAAATTGTTGGCAATGCCTTCCCAAAATTGCTCGGGCTGTTCCACACTCAGGCTATAGGCCTGCTGGTATTCTTCAAACGACTTAACTTGCATAGTGATGTATAAATGGTGGCGTAAATTAGTAATTTTTGTGTTAAGCGGATAATAAATTTAAGGCTTCTTAAAATATTTTAAGAAGTGTTATTCTAACGTATTTGGTGTACCCAAAGGTCAATTTAAATGGTATCTTTATTTTATCCGCAAATTGACATGAATAGATTGCTATACTTTTAATGCTTTCGTTGGCTGGGTTTGCCCAAACAAATAAACAGCAACAGTCGACAGAACTGCTAACCGAACCTTTTGAGGTTTTAAAAGGTCGCGTGAAACAAGTAATCGAGACCAGAGTAAGTTTACGGGGAAGCCCTCTTTTAATGCTTCATCACGATACAATAGTCTTTGATAAAAAAGGACATCAAGTTGAGTTAAGGGCACGCCCTGCCGGTCGATTTTTATATACATACCAATCCATTGATACTGATATGGAAATAGTGTTAATTCATCCAAGTGGAAACTGGAAAAGAATTTATAGAAGAGCAAGTAATGGGCTTATTGTTGAAACCGTGGATTATCTTAAAAATGAAATCTCTGAGCAACATATCTATACTTATGATTCACTTGGCAGAGTAACCGAAAGGAAAACCTTTATTAAAAAAAATGGTACCAGTTATAGTACACGATATTATTATAACAACCGTGGATGTTTAAAAGAAGAAAGAAATTCATCTGTTGGCAAAAAGGACAATCTCATATTAGAAAAAACATTAGAAAAAACAGAATACCAATACCTTTCTTTCGATAAGAAAGGAAACTGGACAACGCAAACCAAAACCAATCATCATTTAAATAATACAGATTCTCCCGATACCGTTACCCGCAAAATCACTTATTATTAATAAAGGTAAATGAAACCAATCCTGTCATACCTCTCCTTTGTATACTTTGCGATATGTGTTACCTGCCTGTCTTTTAAAAATACCCCTCTCCCCTCCACAACCATATTTTTTTATAACGGCAACTACGATGAGCAGATAGAAGTAATGCGTGGCGCGGTGAAAAGCATATCCATTGGCGATTCTTTATCGGCAGACGACTATTACCATGTTGATTTTGATAAAAAAGGGAACATGGTTCGCTCATTCGAAAAGGACAAGTTTTATGGGAATATTTACCATATTACGGCCCGCTACAAGGTATTGCATAATAAAGAGGGTGTAAAAACAGCCATGACAGCCAACTACAATATTAGCCCTGCCGGGATTTGTGATTGCTTCGGCCGCTCTGCAAAATGGAAATTTGACCAATCGGGGCATATTATAGAATTTCTGCCTAAACGCCGCAGCGGCTACACCGAATATGAATACAACACCCTGGGCCGCGTGTTGTATCAAAAAACATGGGGAAAGTTTGATGTACCAGAAATAAGCAAGTATAGGTATGACGAGAATAACCGCCTTGTTGAACTACAAAATTACGAACCCGAATGGGAAAGCGGCGACTTCAAGGGCGGCGGGCACGTAAAAGAATTGCACGAGCGGATAGCTTTTGACTACCCGGCGTTTGATACACACCTTAACTGGACAAAGAAGCAAATGCGCTTCCTGTCAACCCGCCCAAATGGGGAAACTTATATCAACAGAACGCGTATCATAACCCGCAAAATCACTTATTATTAACCTCATTTCCCACCCCAAAAATCTTTTTGAAATATTTTGCAAAACACTATTGCCTATTTGCTTTAAAAACCTGATATTTGCAAACTCTTTTTAGGAGAAGAGCGAGAATTAAAAAAAATATTTGTCATGTCAAGAATTTGTGATCTAACAGGAAAAGGCTACATGAACGGTAACAGCGTATCAAACTCGAACGCTAAAACCAAACGTAAGTTCTATCCAAACTTACAGCTTAAGAAATTTTATATCCCTGAAGAAGATAAATGGATCACTTTAAAAGTATCTACTTCTGCTGTTAAAACTATCAGCAAACTGGGTATTACCGCTTGTATCAACAAGTTTGTAAAAAAAGGTTCTATTTAATAAAGCATAGTGATGCGTAGTGAGTGGTGAGTATTAAACTCAGCGCTTAATACCCAAAGCTCAAAACAATATACAAGATGGCTAAGAAAGGCAACAGGGTTCAGGTAATTTTAGAATGCACAGAGCATAAAACCAGCGGCATGCCGGGTATGTCTCGCTACATTACCACCAAAAACAAAAAGAACACAACCGAGCGTTTGGAAATGAAAAAATTCAACCCGGTATTACGTAAAGTAACAGTTCATAAAGAAATTAAATAATAATTGATTGATAGGTTATCGGTGCTTTAGGTTTCTTAAATCACTCATTCACTAATTCAATCATTCAAAATTAAAAAGACATGGCAAAGAAAGTAGTTGCAACACTGAAAGTAGCAGGTAAAGGCAAAGAATATTCGAAAGTTATTACAATGACTAAATCACCACGTACCGGTGCTTATTCATTTAAAGAACAAATTGTACCTAACGATAACGTTAAGGATGCAATTGCAGGTAAATAATACCTGGTAAAACTTTTGCTAAAATATTAAAAGCCGTCTTGTATCTTACGAGAGGGCTTTTTTTTATTAAGCTCATTGTCTGAACCGTGATTTATCGGATTAAAGGATTAACAGGATTCTGAAAATTCCTAAATTCTAAAAATTCGGGTTCAGCCAATCATCTGCACATCCGCATATTTAAAATCTGCACATCTACATATGGGATTATTTGATTTTTTTAAGAAAAAAGAAAGCACGCAGCAGGAACAGCAGGCGCTTGATACCGGGCTGGAAAAAACCAAGGACAATTTCTTTTCAAAATTAACCAAGGTTGTTGCCGGTAAATCTACCGTTGATGATGATGTGCTGGATGATTTGGAAGAGGTGCTGGTTACCTCTGATGTTGGTGTTACCACCACCCTCAAAATTATCGACCGGATACAGGCCCGTGTTGCCAAAGACAAATACGTTGGCACCTCCGAACTGAATAATATGCTGAAGGACGAGATCCAGCAGCTCCTGGCCGAAAACAACAGCAACGATTTCCAGAATTTTGAATACGGTAATCATAAGCCTTATGTAATTATGGTGGTTGGCGTAAATGGCGTGGGCAAAACCACCACCATTGGCAAGCTGGCCCATAAACTGAAACAAGCCGGCAACCAGGTAGTACTTGGCGCTGCCGATACTTTCCGCGCTGCGGCGGTGGATCAGATAAAACTTTGGGGCGAACGCGTTGGCGTAAAGGTTGTAGCACAGGCTATGGGCAGTGACCCGGCTTCTGTTGCTTACGACACCCTGCGTTCCGCAGTATCTAATGGCGACGATGTGGCAATTATCGACACTGCCGGCCGTTTACATAATAAGGTAGGTTTAATGAACGAACTCACCAAGATCAAAAACGTAATGCAAAAGGTGATCCCCGGCGCCCCGCACGAGATTTTGTTGGTGCTGGATGCATCAACCGGGCAAAACGCAATTGAACAATGCAAACAGTTCACCGAGGCTACTGCAGTAAATGCATTGGCTTTAACCAAGCTTGATGGCACCGCAAAAGGCGGCGTAGTGATAGGGATCTCCGATCAGTTTAAGATCCCGGTAAAATATATAGGCGTAGGCGAAGGGGTGGAACATTTACAATTGTTTGATAGAACCTCCTTTGTCAACAGTCTGTTTAAATCATAAGGGTGCGTAGCATCCGCAAATAATAATAAAGCGTCATTGCGAGGAACGAAGCAATCTCCCGATTAGCATATCCAAATGCATAGTTCAGAGATTGCTTCGTTCCTCGCAATGACGGGTTGGGAAATGTAATGAGGACAAAAACAATAAGCAAGCCGATACTAACCGCTAAACCCCGTGTAAACGTGGTAACCCTTGGCTGTTCAAAAAATATTTACGATAGCGAAGTTCTGATGGGCCAGCTGAAGGGCAATGCCTATGATGTGGTGCACGAGGCCGAAAAGCTGCGTAACAATGATATCATCGTTATTAATACCTGTGGTTTTATTGATAACGCCAAGCAGGAATCTATCGATACCATCCTGCAATACAGCGAACTAAAGGAACAGGGCAAAGTAGGCAAAGTAATTGTTACCGGTTGCTTAAGCGAACGTTACAAACCCGAGCTGGAAGCCGAGATCACCAACGTTGATGCCTATTTCGGCACCAACGATCTACAAAATATCCTCACCAATATTGGCGCTGATTACCGTCACGAATTAATTGGCGAGCGCCTGTTAACCACGCCTTCGCATTTTGCATACTTTAAAATTGCCGAGGGCTGTAACCGTCCCTGCTCGTTCTGCGCTATCCCGCTGATGCGCGGCAAGCACGTAAGCACGCCTATCGACCAGCTGGTGAAGAATGCCGAAAGCCTGGTAAAAAACGGCACCAAAGAACTGATATTGATTGCACAGGACCTTACCTATTACGGTTTGGATCTGTATGGCAAACGTAACCTGGATGAACTGCTGCGCCGCTTAAGCGACGTGAACGGTTTAGAGTGGATCAGGATGCAATATGCTTACCCGGCAGGTTTCCCGATGGAAGTTTTAGATGTAATGAACGAGCGCGATAATATCTGTAAATACCTCGATATGCCATTGCAGCACATTACCGATAATATGCTGAAATCGATGCGCCGCGGCTTAACTAAACAAAAAACCATTGATGTGGTGAACGAGATCCGCGACCGTGTGCCTAACATTGCCATGCGTACCACGCTCATTACCGGTTACCCCGGCGAAACCGAGCGCGATTTTGAAGAAATGCAGCAATGGGTTGCCGATACCAAGTTCGATCGCCTGGGTTGTTTCACTTACTCGCACGAGGAGAAAACACATGCCCATTCTTTAATAGATGATGTGCCCGAAGAAGTAAAACAGGAACGCGCCGACGCCATTATGGAAATTCAGCAGGGCATAAGCTTCGATAAAAACCAGGAGAAGATAGGCAATACCTATAAAGTACTGATTGACAAGAAAGACGGCGGTTACTTTGTTGGCCGTACCGAATACGATTCGCCCGAGGTGGATAACGAAGTGCTGATTGACGCGAGCATTGATTATGCAGCAGTTGGCAGCTTTGTTAACGTAAAAATTAACACCGCCGAAGACTTCGACCTTTATGGACAAATTGTAAAATAAGCCCATTTTTGCAGCAGGATGTTTGATTTAGAATTTTAAAATCTAAATTCGACACTTTATGAATGCCATTTCGATATCCAACATTCGAAATTCAACATTCAATATTCGAAATAAAAATGGAAGCTGCCTGTATTGACTATAAAGAAACGGGATACTTTTCCCAAACCGTTATCGACTACCTGGACGATGTGCCCGAGTTGAGATCATTTTACAGTCACCGCCCCACACTAAAAGGCTTTGCAGAATTCTTCGAACACAAAAAGGTTATTGCCGACCGCCAGCTTTTGGTGGAAGTACTGACCGAACAGTACTTTAAAAACGCCCAACACGGCGCGCCGGAATTAGAAGCTGTAGAGATCGTCCGTAAGAAGATCGAATCGCTTGCTTCGCCCGATACTTATACGGTTACTACCGGGCACCAGCTGAATATATTTACCGGTCCGCTTTATTTTATTTACAAGATAGTAACCGCCATTAAGCTTTGCCGCGAGTTGAAAGAGGCACACCCCGACAAAGATTTCGTACCCGTTTACTGGATGGCATCGGAGGACCATGATTTTGCCGAGATCAATTACACCAACATCGGCGGCAAAAAAGTACACTGGTGGTACGAGGCATCCGGCGCAACGGGCCGCATTAACCCCGATACCATGCGCCAGGCGCTTAACCAATACAAAGGTGTGCTGGGTATCGACGGGCACTCCAGCGAACTTGGCGAAATGGTTGAAACCGCCTACACCGCATTTGATAAACTGGCCGATGCTACACGCTATTTAGTAAATGCCCTTTTCGGCCGTTACGGTTTGGTTATTATTGATGCCGACGACCATCGCCTTAAACAATCTTTCGCCCCTATCATAGAGCGGGATATCATCGAACAAAATAGCTTTAAAAACATCAATGCTGTAAATGAAAAATTACAGGGTCTGGGTGTACATATCCAGGTAAACCCGCGCGAGATCAACTTTTTTTACCTGAAGGACCAGCTGCGCGAACGCCTTGTTTTTGAGGACGGAGTTTATAAAGTTAACAACACCGAGATCAGCTTTACCGAAGCTGATCTAAAACAAGAGATAGCTACCGCGCCCGAAAGATTTAGTCCCAACGTAGTAATGCGGCCCTTATACCAGGAATGCATCCTGCCCAATATCGCATACATTGGTGGTGGTGCCGAGGTGGTTTACTGGCTGGAGCTGAAATCGAATTTCGACCATTACGGGGTGGATTTCCCCATCCTCATCCTTCGCAATTCGGGCCTGGTTATCCGTAAGGAAACAGCTGCTAAAATAAAAAGCATGGAGCTGTCACCTGCCGATATTTTTAAAAGTGCCGATGAAATAAAAAACAGCTGGGTACAAAAACATAGCAATCACGACCTTACCCTTACCGAAGAATGGCGCGAAATGGAACGCGCCTTCGAAAAGATAAAACTGCGCTCGCATAAGATAGATTCTACCCTCGCGCCATCTGCCGCCGCAATACAGGCCAGGCTAAAGCACGCGATGGACAACTTCCAAAAGAAGTTGGTAAAAGCCGAAAAACGCAACTACCAAACCCGGTTGGAGCAGATAGAACACATTAAAGACGACCTTTTCCCAAAAAACAGCCTGCAGGAACGCCAGGAGAATTTCGGTTTGTCCTATGTAAAATGGGGGCAGCTATTTATCGATGAACTCATCCGTAATTTTGAGCCGTTGGAGTTTAAGTTTACGGTGTTAACGGAGTAATGCATCAATAGATATTCTACCCAAAAACAAAAAATGCCGGCATTAACCGGCATTTTCCATATTATCTCAATATCATATTTTATTATTTGGCGACGGAAACATCAAATTTACCCTCGCTGATCACTTTCTTGGCACCGCCTGTACCGGTGGAAAACACAGTAAGCCCGCCGCCAAAAGTACCCGATATACGGCTTGATGAAGCGCTGGTTATGGTAACTGTTACCTGGCTTGCTGCATCATCATCGTTAATAAAAGTATCGTCGTCCTTAGTGTTGAATAATACCAGTGGCTTGTCGTCGTCGGAAGCCGCCGTGTTGCTATAAGTTTTCCCTGCTACCGGAGTGCCATTTATGGTAACAGAAATGCTTGTGCCATTGGCAGCTGTGCCCTGTATCGCTGTAAAAGAAAGACTTCCCGAAGTACCTGTTACCGCGAAGGCGTTGGTGTTAAAAGCGGTGGCGGTACCATCAACTTTAGCAGAAATAGTGTTAGCTGGTGTACCATCAGAATCCTTTTTACATGAACTGATAGTTAAGGTTGCAAAAGCAACGGCAAAAAGCATAATAGCTTTAATAGATGTTGTGATGTGTAAGCGTTTAGGCATTGTTTTTTATTTATAGGTCTACTTATTTAGACCGCCGCGAAGATAGTCAAATAAGGCAATATTTTTAATACACGGTATAAAAAATTAACCCAGCGACTATTGCAGTTTACTCCGCTTCTTGCTCGCCTTGGCTATTTTATTATACGCAAGCGCTTTATTCACCCAGGCATCAAAATCCTTTTTGTTGCCCAGTACATCTTCGTGTACAAAAACGTAGCCTTTTGCCGTGCGGGCACGCTGTTCCATTGGCCTTACGCCATCCATCTCTAAAGCGGCTTCAAATTCATCGGGGTTGATGCGGCAAAGCATCTCGTGGCTGTTCACACAAATGCAAAGCTTATCATCCACCATAAAACAAACGCCGCCAAACATGCGCTTTTCTGCAATGGGCGATACATCCACCAAAGCTTCGCGTACCCGGTTTAAAAGATTTTCGTCCATCTTAAGCTGTAAGCAAAAAGTCCAAAGCTAAAAGCATAAATGCAGGTTTCTTAAATCACTAATTTCACTCCTTCACTCATTCACTCATTAAACTTACTCCACCGTTATCTCATCCGCGAAAATGTATGAGGGACTGCCTTTGCTTTCGTGCCAGTCGGGCAGGGGGCCGTATTGTTTGGCAATGAGTTTTATGTAGCGGGCCTTTACATTAACCGCGGCCGCAAATTCCTGGGTTTGCGGCTCCAGTTCTTTAACATCTATTTTGGTGTTTACCGTGGCGGCCAGCTTATAATTCTTCCCGTCGTCAGAGATCCAATACTGCACATATTTGGGGAACACTATCCATGCGCGGCTATCCTGCAAAGTGCCCAAACTGAGCTGCTTAATGGGTTTTACCTGGCCCATATCTATCACAGCCTCCAGGTCTTTACCCTGGTAGCCCTGCCAATTTCCCAGTCGCCAGTTGGCGGTGCCATGTATGCCGTTAATAAGCGTTTCATCGCCCTGTGCCGAGTAGTTGGGCAAGTATTTATTGGTGAGGGTAAGTTTAATATCGCTGCGGATCTTGGTGAAAGTGGCCTCGTCTATAAAGCTACTTTTGCCATTATTAATTGCTACAGCCTTTACCGTGGTGTTCACCAATATCTGTATCGGCTTATTATACAAGGCAGATGAAGCGGTTGGGGTGGTACCATCCAGCGTGTAATATATTTTAGCTAAGGAATCGATGCATTTAATTTCTACCGTGATGGGTTTTTTAAATGTTTTGGTCCCCGCTAAAATGGAAGGATTAGGCACGATGAGTTCGTCTTTTATGGCGGATGTTGGTTTCTCCAGGTCCTGCACAAAAAGTTTGTTGGCTATCCTGCCGCTGAACACCTCAAAAGTGCCACCTTTTTCAATGGTTTCATAATCGATGTAGAGCTTGTTGTATGCCTTGCCATCCAGGTTTAAGCCTTGCAAAAAGTTATTCTCACGGCTCACGGTAGCGCCGGTATTGCTGATGTTGAAACGTTTGCCATTCTCCAAACTCACGATGATAGATTCGAACTGCGGCACACCCACCTGGTACTGTTGCTGCCCCGGCGCTATGTTGTAAATGCCCAGCGAACTCATCACATACCAGGCCGACATCTGCCCGCAATCCTCGTTGCCCGACAGGCCATCCGGCTTGTCGCTGTACTGTTCGCGTAAGATCTTGTTTACATAGTACTGCGTTTTATCGGGCGCATTGGTAAAATTGTACAGGTAGGCAATATGGTGGCTCGGCTCGTTGCCGTGCGCGTATTGCCCAACCAGGCCGGTTACGTCGGCCTGTTCGCGGCCACTTAATTTGGCATTGGTGCTAAACAATTCATCCAGCTTTATTTCGAAATCCTTTTTGCCGCCCATGGCTTTCATCAACCCTTCCACATCCTGCGGTACCAGGAAAGTGTATTGCCAGCCATTGCCTTCGGTGTAGTTGTTGTTGATCTCGGTAGGCTCAAATGGCGTGTACCAGCCGCCATTATCGCGGGCCTGCATAAAGGTATTCTCGTTATTGAAAACGTTTTTCCAGTACTGCGCACGTTTAATGTATTCGGCGTATTCCATGGGCTTGTTCAGCATTTTAGCCATCTGGGCAATACACCAGTCGTCGTAAGCGTAATCGAGCGTTTTAGAAACCGATTCGTGCTCTACATCGGCATTTACCGCGCCGGTTTTGCGGTAATTATCCAAGCCAAACTGGTCGCGGTTTACGGCGGCTTTCATCGCGGTAAAAGCTTCCTCGGCATTAAAATCGCGGATACCCTTGGCGTAAGCATCCACAATAACGGGGATAGCGTGGTTACCCACCATACAATACGTTTCGTTTGATGCCAGCGGCCATATCGGCAGCAAGCCGCCCTGTTCGTACATCGCCAAAAAGGTTTTGATAAAATCTGATGTGCGTTTGCGGTCTATAAGGTTAAGCAAGGGGTTCTCCGCGCGAAAGGTATCCCAAAGCGAAAAAACCGTATAATAATTAAAGCCCGTGGCGGTATGGATCTTTTGATCCAGCCCCCGGTACTGGCCATCCACATCGTTATAAATATTTGGCGCCACCATGCAATGGTACAGTGCGGTATAAAATATCACCTGCTTGGCCCGCGCATGATCCGGAAACTGGACGCCTTTTTTGGTATAAGTAGGGTAGCCATAAGGGCTAACCTCCTGCGCTTGCTGCGGCTTTGGCGGCGCGCCGCCTTCTACCTGTATCTTGTTCAGCTCTACGTTCCAGGCGGCCTTGGCTTGCTTGTATACCTTTTTAAAATCGAAATCCGGCACTTCGGCGTCCAAGTTTCTCAATGCACCTTCGGCACTTACTGCCGAAATGCCAACTTTTGATACCACTTCGCCGGGGTTATCAAACTGGATATACATCTTAACATTTTTGCCCTGCACCTTGCTTTGGCCGGTTTGCAGCTTATCATCCAGCGCGATGCCATAGGTTTTAAAAGGTTTGGAGAATTTGGCGTAGAAGTATAAGTACTGATCGGTAGCCCACGATTTGGAACGGCGGAAGCCCCGGATCTCGTGATCGTTCACTACCTCTATCCACGAATCCAGCACCTCGTCGCGGTGCTGCAGATCGATAATGATATTGGCCTTATCGGTGTTTGGGTAATCGTACTGGTGCATACCCGCGCGGGTAGTAGCAGTAAGCTCTACCTCGATATTATATTTATTCAGTTTGGTTTTATAATACCCGGGCGAAGCCACTTCATTTTTTTTGCTGAAGCCGGATCGGTAATCGGTATTTTTTAATTGGGGGTCGCCGGTGGTAGGCATAAACAATACGTCGCAGTAATCGGCAATGCCCGTACCGCTAAGGTGGGTATGCGAAAACCCGTAAACTGTAGTATCACTGTAATGATAACCCGATGAACCGTCCCAACCCTCTAAACGGGTATCCGGACTAAGCTGCACCATTCCAAAGGGGGCAACCGCACCCGGATAAGTATGCCCATGCCCTCCCGTGCCGATGAAGGGGTCTACAAACTGGGTAAGTTCCTTTTTCTTAAGCGGCTTTTCTTTCTTCTCCTTTTTTGGCTTTTCCTTCGGTTTCTCCGTATCCTGGGCAGAGGCATTCAGCCCAAAACTAAAGGCAAGCACAAACAAAACACCGCGTAAAATCAATCTCATCTATAAATCCGGTTTACATTTTTTTGAATAACGCAAAATAGCAACTTTAGTTGTATTTGGAAGGCTTTTAGGGTGATTAGTAAATGGGTGATGGTTAATTGGGGGAGTGGTTGATGAAGGGGCGCATCGACTGATAAAATGGCCGATGTGAGTTAGCGACCTGCAGTAAAAAACAAAATCAAACTGCTTACCGCTATCTGCCAACTGCCCACTATCTTTGCCCTATGCTCGTACCCGAACCCGAATTACGCACCTTCACCCAAAATATCTTCCTGGCCATGGGCTGCAGCGAGGCGCATGCTGTATTGGCTACCGACGTGCTGCTCAAATCCGACCTGCGGGGTATCGATTCGCATGGCGTGGCCCGCCTAAGTGGCTACATTCGCCTTTGGGAAAAGCAACGCATCAACGCTACGCCAGATATTAAGGTAATTTACGAAACCGCCACCACCGCCACCGTAGACGGCGACGCCGGGCTGGGCCTGGTAGTTGCGCCTTTTGCCATGCAAATAGCCATAAACAAAGCAAGAACATATGGCTCGGGATGGGTATCGGTACGCAATTCCAACCATTTTGGTATAGCAGGCTACCATGCGCTGATGGCGGTAGAGCAGGATATGATCGGCTTTGCCATGACCAACGCCAGTCCGCTGGTTGCACCAACGTTTGCTAACGAGCGCCTGCTGGGCACCAACCCCATGTGCTATGCCTTCCCCGCAGGGCAATACCCGCCTGTAATTGTAGATATGGCCACCTCGGCAGCCGCCAACGGTAAGCTGGAAATTGCCCAGCGCAGTGGCAAACAAGTACCCGAAGGATGGATACAGGATGGACAGGGCAACTTTACCACCGACCCGCACGCCTTAAAATCAGGCGGCTCCCTTCTCCCCCTTGGCAGCGACCGCGAGCACGGCAGCCACAAAGGTTTTGGACTGAGCGCAACCGTGGATATATTATCGGGCGTATTATCCGGTGCTAACTACGGGCCATGGGTGCCGCCATTCGTATCGTTCTTAGAACCGCCCGCCAACCCTCCCGGCAAAGGCATCGGGCACTTTTTAGGCGCTATGCGGGTAGATGGTTTCCGCCCGGCAGCAGAATTTAAGGCAGACCTGGATAACTGGATCCAGCGTTTTAAATCGGCATCTACCATTGATCCCACCCAAAAGGTAATCATTCCCGGCGAACCCGAACTTGAAGCGGAACAGGATAGAATGCAAAACGGCATCCCACTGGTGGATGCCGTTGCAAAAGATTTGTATGAGCTGGCGATTAAGTTGGGCATAAAACCGCTCGAAAGATAAGATTTGACAACTTTTTAAAAGTTGTCAAATCTGCTCAATACCTACTTCGATCTGATAACCACCGTAGCAGGTGCCAAACCCTCCGATGTGGCGGTGAATGTAATCGTCCCTGCCTGCTCTTTGCCCTGCACAATGGCCAAAGCCAACCCGTGAAATGCCTTGCGGTAATCTGCTTTAAAGGGGGCGTGGCTTACCGGGTCGCCGTTATCTACGCTGGCGATGGAGGCAGCTCCGCTGATTTTGAATTTCACCAGGTTGTCGGCATTGGGTACAACGTTGCCGTTCTTATCCAATATCCTTATAGTAATAAACGAAAGGTCCTTACCGTCCGCTTTAATGTTGCTTCTATCAGCAATCAGCTCAATTTTAGCTGGTGCGCCTGCTGTGTTTATCACCTTAGTTAATACAACCTTACCGTTTTTGCGCGATACTGCTTTCAGTGTACCCGGCTCGTATTTTAAGCGCCACATTACGTGCAGGTCGTCGCCGGTTTTCTTTTTGATGCCGATTGATTTGCCGTTGAGGTATAGTTCCACCTCGTCGGCATTGTTGTAATAGGCCCAAACGTCCACCGTTTTGCCGGCCTCCCAGTTCCAGTGCGGGAAGATGTGCAGCACGGTTTTATTGGTCCATTCGCTTTGATACATATAGTACACATCCTTAGGAAAACCCGCCAGGTCTATCACCCCGAAATACGAACTGCGCGATGGCCAGCTATACGGGGTAGGCTCACCCAGATAATCGAACCCCGTCCAGATGTACATGCCCGAGAGCATGGGGTTTTTCTTCACCACCTTCCAGGTTTCCTCGTGCGTGCTGCCCCATGGTGCCGAAACATTATCATATGCCGAAACAGAGTTATCCTTGTTACCGGTAGTAAAGGGCTTATCCCAGCTGATGGGCCAGCGGCGGATGCTATCCGATGGCATATCGTAACTGCCACGGGTTTCCAGCGCCGAAGTAGATTCGGTACTGATAAATTTCTTCCCTGGATAACGTTTATGGAACGATTCGTAATCCTGGTGATGGTAGTTGTAGCCAATGATATCCAGCGCGCCCGAGGCGATAATGTTGCTGGCCGGTTCCGGATCGTTATTGGCGGCAGTGATGGGGCGGTTATCCAGGCTGCGTACAATGCCTGCCAGTTCGCGGGCTATAACGCGGCCAACAGTATCGGTGCGGCTGTATTGCTCGCCAATTTCGTTGCCGATGCTCCAGATGAAAACGGATGGGTGGTTACGGTCGCGCAGGATCTGGTCCTGCAGATCGCGTTTGTGCCATTCGTCCCAAAACTGGTGGTAATCGTACTTGGTTTTCTTCATCTTCCACATATCGAAGGCCTCATCCATTACAATGAACCCCATCTTGTCGCACAGGTCCAGCAGTTCGGGCGCAGGCGGGTTGTGCGAGGTGCGGATACCATTCACGCCCATACCTTTCAGTATCTGTAATTGCCTTTCCAGCGCCCGGGTATTGATGGCGGCGCCAAGGCTTCCCAGATCGTGATGATCGCAAACGCCCAGGATCTTTAATGATTTGCCGTTCAGTATAAATCCCTTATCGGCATCAAATTCAAAGGTGCGGATGCCAAGGGGCGTGGTGTAAGTGTCGACAACTTTTTTATCAATAAGCACCTCTGTTACCACCTTGTATAAATATGGCGACTCAACCGACCATAAACGCGGCGCATATACTGGAAGTGTATTTTCAAAAGAAACAGCTGAATCACTTAGCTGTGCTTTCGACGGTATCGACCCGCCGACGGCAACCAATTTATTATCCGCGTCAAATATTTTAGTTCTAACGGTGTAGGGCTTTGCGGTTGACTGGCTGTTCCGAACCGTGGTTTTCACCACTACGCCTGCCGACTTAATGCCAAGCTCTGGCGTAGTCACATACGTCCCCCAATGATCAATCGCCACCGGGTTTGTCGTCACCAGCCAAACATTGCGGTAAATGCCGCTGCCCGAGTACCAGCGCGAATTGGGCTGTTCGGAGTTGTTCACCTTTACGGCAATCACATTTACGCCACCATAATTGAGGTACTTAGTTAGTTCGTACCTGAACGAGATATACCCATTGGGCCTGAAGCCTAAATGGTGACCGTTCACCCAAACATCACTGTGCTGGTAAACGCCGTCGAAATCGATATAAACCTGCTTGCCTTTTGATGCCAGCGGTACAGTAAAGGTTTTGCGGTACCAGCCTATGCCGCCCGGCAAAGCGCCACCCTCGGGCGATGCCGGGTTATCCTTGCTAAATGTGCCCTCTATGCTCCAATCATGCGGGAGGTTGAGCAAGCGCCAGTTTTTATCTGGGGCCGATGCTTTCTCCGCGCCCTTTACGTCGCCTAAATGGAATTTCCAGCCTTTATCGAAATCGGCAATGGTTCGGCTGGTTTGGGCAGAGGCGTAAGGTGCAATTCCTAAGCACAATAGCAGTAATACAAGCATGCGGCGGCTTGCGGATGGCATTATTGAAAACATATTCAAAAAGGGTGTTTGTTATATGTCAAACATACAATTATACTGTTGGATGTACAGCAAACAAGCCCTTATAATTTTTACGATACGCTATCAGCAGGAAGATATTGAGGACTATTAAAACGCCACCCAGGAACAGCAGCTGCGGCCCCAGGAAAATATCGAACAAAAATATATTGAAGGTAATGGGGAACAGCATAATTAAAAACAAAGCGGTAAAGCGGTTGATGAGCAGGCCCAGTCCGCAGAGGATCTCCAGCACTTTTAAGCAGGGGAAAAAGTATTCGGCATGGGTAAGGGCGGTTAAATAGTTATCTGCCTTACGGTCTAAGCCGGGGAAGCGGACAATTCCGCTAATAAAATGAAGGAAAAAATCTAGGCCGAAGGCCAGGAAAACTATCCCAAGCACAATGCGGGCGATCATTACAGCAGTTTTCATGATGAGGGGGTTATGTGGTTTACCAAATATAATTATTTATAAACAGATAATTATAAGGAAGTTAAATGTCGCGTTGCACCCCTCCTATGTCGTTTTTGCACAGCGCGCAAGCCTGAAATGCCCACTATATTTGTATGGTCAACCAAATCAAAACAATTTAACTCACTGTTATGAAAAAAGTATTTAAAGCATCCGCAGCACTTAAACCGTTATTAATAATTGCTATTCTGGTTTTTACAGCATTTCAGTCTAACGGGCAAAAGCTTAAACCTGCCACCAGTGGCTATGCCCCGGTTAATGGCATAAAGGTTTATTACGAAGTATATGGCAAGGGCAAACCCATTGTTTTGTTGCATGGCGCTTTTTATACCATTGAGATGAACTGGGCGGAATTAATACCCCAACTATCGAAAACAAGAAAAGTAATTGCCCTCGAAATGCAGGGCCACGGGCACTCACCCTATTCGGACAGGAAGTTAGACATTGTTACCATGGCAAGTGATGTGGCAGCGGTAATGGATTATTTAAAGGTTGATAGTGCCGATGTTGCCGGGTACAGCATGGGTGGCTCTATAGCTTACCAGTTTGCTGTGCAGAGCCCTAAACGGTTACGGAAATTAGTCATTATTTCTTCTACCTATAAAACCAATGGCTGGCTGCCCGTAGTGAACAAGGCGTTTGACGGTTTCAAGCCTGAACTTTTTGATGACTCTCCTCTGCACACGGGATACGATGCTGCAGCACCCGACAAAACGAAATGGCATAAGTTCTTAGCTCAGATGTTTGTTTTTGCCGGGGAGACCTTCGATGTAGGCGACAGCAATATCGCAAAAATCACCTCGCCGGTACTGCTCATCTCGGGCGACAATGACGGAGTGGATAAAATTGAGCTGATGAAAACCTATCAACTATTGGGAGGCGGCATAGCTGCCGACCTGGCTCCGATGCCAAAATCGCAATTGGCTATTGTGCCATCGCAGAGCCATGTGGGCCTGATGATGCAGACGAAAACAATATTGGGGTATATGGAGGAGTTTTTAAAGTAGGTGTTTTCTGGCCCGCCATCCGGGCATCTCCGCCTCGTCAAGTGTCCACACTTGACGAAAAAATATGGCAAGCGTCCACGCTTGCGAGTTTAGCATTTGGGTTAAGGTAAGCGTGGACGCTTACCAACGTTATTGCGCCAAGTGTGGACACTTGGCGCGGCAGGAGGATTGTATATTCGCTCAGCTAAATGCAACTAATTGTAGTTCTTCCAAGCGGATTGCCATAGTTTCGACTGAAACTTGAAATATATCAGCCAAATTTTTAAATGGCTTGCCATTGTAAGATTCCGCTGAAGCAAGTATTTTAGTCAATCCGCGTAAATCTTTACATTTTCTTCTAAAAGAAATCACATCCTTTTCATTTAAACCAAATGCTGTATCTTGATTTATCACAAATACTCCTTTTACGAATAATTGTTGAAATTGGTCCTCAACTTGTTTTCTTGGCATCAAAAAAAATGTTGCGAACTTATCAGCTTGCAGTTCTTTAATATCTTTAGAACCGCGATTACTTGATCCGTCTAAGGGCTTGTCTCTATGTAAAATAGCTTGTTTGTGTAAGAGCGCATGACCAAGTTCGTGAGCAGCGGTGAAATTTTGAGTCGAGATTGGAAATTGTTCGGAGATGGAAACAAGTCTTTTGCTTTTGTCAATAACTCCTGCAATCTGAAGCAACTCTCCATTAACTTCATGTTGTCCTAATGTAGGCTCCCAAAAAAATTTATAGTTTAAAATTTCACTGAGAACTTTGTCGGGCTTCAATACATCAATTGGATGTTGATAATTACTGCCTTTAAAAAATTTATTTCGATGTTTCCATAATGCCAGTTGTACTTGCCTCGCCACTTCTTCGATGTCTGAATTAGACAATTTCTTATCTACCCAAATATCCGAACGTAAAGAATCCATTTCTTGATGGTACAAGGTATTGATTTTCACGTCTTCTTCAAGGGTTTGAAAGCATTCCGCACCCTTTGTTGTAAGTTCTTGATAGCTAACCTTTAGTGCTTTTGATTGGACATTAATCTGTGTAGGCCATTCTTCATTGCCAAACCAAAGTAGATTTAAGTTTATTATAGACAGGCATCCTGAAACAGCAGCTATAGCGTTGTTCAACGCGACGCCGGAATCACCCCTTGCGAATTTAACGCCATTATTAAATACGAAGATTGATGCATTCGATAATTCAACACACAAGTTCGCAATCTCAAGTAAAATCTCGGTAGGCAATTTAAGTGCTTCTACAGATTGGCGGTTTAACTCTGCTTTTAAATTCCGGTCAGACTCTTCATCCCGAGCTTGACGGAGTTTGATTGCTCGGTCGAACTCTTCTGAGTCTTGTTGAAAAAGTTGTTCTAATCGAGGATATATTCGACTCTTTATGTCTAAGTCAATTCTATTCAGTTCAGTAAGCGAATTTTTGTATCGTCCTCTATTTTTTATGTCATTAGTTAAAGTTATGACAGTTAAAGTTAATTGGGCTGCTAACATTCCTTGTAACGCGGCTGCACTTCCTGACCCCGGTTTATGGTTACCCGCGCCGAATTTATTAAGAAGTGTTCCCGTTGGCAGATTAATTAAACTTTCCATTCATAACTAACATTAAATTAAAACTTTAACGAGTTGAAGTTACGAATTAAAACCCAATTTACCAAGTTAATTAGCATTCCACCTGTGGTCGGTATTATTTACCGCACCACCACCACTCCCCTACACCCACCTACTCAAAAACGCCCCAAACGCATCCTTATATTGATCCCCCACCGTAATGTTGATCTTGCCTATTTGCATGGCGTTGCGGGTAATGGAGTTGATCTTATCCAGCGATACGATGTACGAGCGGTGCACGCGCATAAAGCGTTTGGCGGGCAGCTTTTCTTCCAGTGCTTTCAGGCTGCTGAGGGTGAGGATGGCCTTCTCGGAGTTTTTGAGGAACACTTTTACATAATCCTTCAGGCTTTCCAGGTACAATATATCGCTTAGCGCGATGCGCACCAGCTGGTATTCTACTTTGATGAAAAGGTAATCGTCTTCCACGCGTTCGGCAACTACGGGTGCGGGTTCTGTTGCAGGGGCGGCGGCAGCTGCAGGTGCCGGGTTGTTCGATTTTTGCAGCAATTCTGCATAGGCCAAAGCCTTGTTGGCGGCATGCAAAAACTCTTCGTAGTTAAAAGGTTTCAGCAGGTAATCCAATGCATCTACCCGGTAACCTTCCAGCGCGAACTGGTTGTAAGCGGTGGTGAAGATGATGCGGGGTTTGCTGGGGCCGCGACTATCCAGTACGCGGGCAAGTTCGATACCATTGAGGTTGGGCATCTGGATGTCTAAAAATATCAGGTCTACCTTATGCTGCTGTAAGCCGCCCAATGCTTCTACCGCGCTGCCGTATCTGCCCACCAGGTTTAAAAACGGGGTTTGTTCAATAAAAGCGCAAACCAGGCCAAGGGCAAGCGGCTCATCATCAACGGCAATGCAGTTTACAGTCATGTTGGTTTATAAGGAAAGTGTTAAGTTAACGGTATAAACGTTGGCATCCAAATCGTTATTCACCTCCAAAATATGTTTGCCGGGGTATAATAGGTCCAGCCGGCGGATGGTATTGGCAAGCCCGATGCCTTTGTTATCCTCCAGGTCGGCACCCTGTTTTTTATAAATGCTGTTTTGCACATGCAGTTTCACCTGGTTCTCGTCCTGCGTAATGCGTACTTCAATAGTGCTGGGCAGGGTATCGCTTACGCCGTGCTTAAAAGCGTTCTCTACAAAGGGCAAAAACAACATGGGTGCCACCGGGAACTCTTTTAACGGTACCGGCGATGTATAATCTACTGTTACCTTATCGGTAAGGCGCAGCTGCATCAGGCTGATATAATCTTTAATAAAAGCTATCTCCTGGCTCAGCAGGGCGGTGCTGTTTTGGGTATCGTACAGCACATAACGCATCATCCGCGAAAGCTGGTGCAGCGCCGTGCGCGATGTTTCTACGTTCACCAGCGTAAGGGCGTAAATATTATTCAGCGTGTTGAAAAAGAAGTGCGGGTTGATCTGCGCCTTTAAAAACGACAGCTCGGAACTGATCTTATCGGCCTCCATCTCCTTTTGCAGGGTTTTGTTCTTTTGCCAGCTTTGCACAGTGGCCACACTGGTACTTATACCCAGCACAAGCGAGGTAATGGTGATGGTGAACGTATCAAAGTAACCGTGCTTGCCAAAGCCGCGTTTGACGGGCCCGCGTTTATGAAAAGCCACTTCCAGCAATTCGCGGATATTAAAAAACCTGTCGGCAAAGCCGGTTAAAAACACAATGGCTATAATAATGGCAGTAAGCAGCAAAAAGTAAATACCATTGCGTTTTTTGAGCAGGAAGGTAGGCACCAGCACATACGCATTTAAATAGTACGCACCTACGAGCAGGGCAAATACAAAGGTTTGCTTTAACCAAAACTGGTAAGGCACCTCTATATCGCGCAAAAAGGGCTGGTAAAACAGCAGTATATTGCCCAGCACTATCCATATCAGTATCTGGATGAGGATGCTGCCAAATGAGCTTTTAAAACGTTGAATTATCATTTGCTATAAGCAATTTGTAAACAGTGTGTTACAATATTACAAATCCATTCGCCATATCCCCAACCAAAATCTACAGGAGGCACACATTTACCGACGAGAGCTTAAAACTTACCGTTAAAAAGGTTTTTTTGCGGGTTTGATGTTCCGGCGGCTTTTCATCGGTTAAAAAGGGGCATCTGTCTACACAATTCCATTACCTGTCTATCGCATTTTTTTAGGGTGCTGTAAAAGTATTGTTTTGTGCATCATCAAAAAATATATGAAACTTAAATACTTATTTGTTGCCCTCGCTTTACTGCTCAACGTAAAGGTTTTTGCCCAAACCGGCAGGGATGTAAAAGGCCTTGTGAAAGATAGTACAGGTGTTACCCTCCCCGGTACCACCGTAAAAATAATAACCGATAAAGATAGCAGCGCCATCATTACCGATGCCAACGGCTCGTTCATCTTCCATAATGTTACCGTAAATCAGTTTAGTTTGGTAGTGGTATCTATGGGGTATCAACCCATCAAACGCCGCTTTATTTTAGATAATAAAACCACCCCCTTTACCCTGCTGCCCATTGTGCTGAAATCAGACACGAGAATGCTGGGCGTAGTAACCATTACCGATGTAAACGCGGTAAAGTTGAAGGAGGATACGGTAGAGTTTAATGCCGCCGCCTACAAAGTGCGCGATGGCGCCCCGGTGGAGGATGTAATAAAAAAGCTGCCCGGTGTAGATGTAGATAAAGATGGCAACGTAACCGCGCAGGGCAAAAGCGTTACCAAGATAAGGGTAAACGGTAAGGATTTTTTTGGGGGCGATCTAAAAACAGCTACCAAGAATTTGCCGGCAGACATTGTACAAAGCATACAGGTAATTGATGATTACGGCGACCAGGCCAACATTACCGGTATAAAAACCGGCGAACCCGAAAAAGTGCTGAACATTAACATAAAACCCAGCAAAAACTATGGCTACTTTGGCCAGGCTACCGTTGGCGGCGGGCAGGATATGATCCCTAATGCCGATGAGAAAGGCCGTTATGTAGCATCGGGTAACCTTTTCAGGTTTGATGGCGACAGGCAACTTGCTGTATTAGGCAACTTAAATAATACCAACACCAACCTGTTTAGTTTCGGTAGCCCTCCGGGAGGGGGAGGCGGCCCGCGTGGTGGTGGCCCCGGTGGTAATGCAAACGCGGCAAACGGTATTACCACCGCGCGCAGCATCGGCTTTAACTATCGCGATAGCTGGAGCAAAAAAACAACCGTATACGGCAGCTACAGCTTTGCCAACAATACCGTGAATACTACCAGCACTACTATACAAAACAACATATCGTTAAACAACCCCAGCACCAATAACCAAAGCAGCGTACAGGAAACCAGTAACCTTAACCACCGCTTTAACTTTAATATTGAGTACAAGCCCGATACGCTTAACTACCTAAAAATAACGCCGTCGTTTTCTTTTGCAGGTGTAACTACCGACCAAAACGCAGCCAATACCCTGATAAACGCTACGCAAACCATCTCCGATTATACGTTTAACTCGTACCTACACTCCACCTCGCCAAGCTTTGGCGGCAATGTATTGTACAACCACCGCTTTCCTAAAAAAGGGCGTAATTTTAGCCTAAACATCGGTGCAGGTTCGTACCATATCGATCAGTATCAAAACCCGATATACACTTATATCGAGGGAGCTGCCAATGCACCGCTTAATCAGTTCATCAATACGGCCAGCCGTACCGATAGTGTTGGCGTGAACGTTTCTTACCTGGAACCCTTGGCCAAAAAATCGTACCTGGAGTTTACTTACGGCTACAAAAACCAGAATACTACATCAGACAGGAGCACCGATACTTTGACAACAGGGGGTGTGCGCAATAATTATGCGCTGCTTACAAACGATTATCAATACACTTTTATCACCAACCGCTTCGGGTTAAACTTCAGGTTTATCGATAAAAAATACAACTACACTTTGGGTGTGGTAGCGCAGCCATCAATATTGGAAGGCAACTCGCCGGGTTTCGCGGTTAACCGTAAAACGGAGTTCAACGTGGCGCCTACAGCGAGGTTTATTTACAACTTCAGCAGGAGCCAGTCGCTTAGCATCAACTACAACGGTACCAGCCAGCAGCCAACCTATACGCAGCTGCAACCCGTTACCGATTACTCCAACGCATCGTACCCGGTAACAGGTAACCCCGATTTGAAACCGGAGTTTAACAATGTGCTTTCGGTACGTTATAACAAGTTCGATTTTGCAACAGGTAATGTGTTCTTCAGCAACCTGTCGTTCACCCAAAGCAATAACAAGATCGTTTCTACCACAATCAATTACCCGGTGAACGCATCGGACCCTAACCTGGCAGGGACCATTTTAACCACCTACCAAAATGCTGACGGGTATTATGCGGCCAATGCCTTTTATGTATTTGCCAAGCCATGGGCAAAACGCAAGTACAACCTGTTTTTTCAGGGTAATGCCAACTACAATAACAATATTTCCTACATAGGCGGTTTTGGTACCGATGGTTTATCGATAGAAAAGAACATCGCCAAAAACCTGGTTCTATCGCAGGGCGTAAGGTTCAGGGTGAATATTACCGATGTAATTGATGCGGAAGCCAACACCACTTACGCCATTAACCGTACTACCAATTCGCTGAGCGCAGCTAACGTAAATACCAAATTCAGCACGCTTAATTTAGGTTTAAACGGCAAAAACTATTTCTTTAAAGACTGGACCCTGAGCTACGATTTCACCAAGCAGATCTACTACGGGTACCAGGGTGCAACCAACCCCAACATCCTGAACACCTACGTAGAACGCAGGTTTTTAAAGGGCAATGTAGGTACCCTGCGTTTCGCGGTGAACGATGTATTTAACGAGAACACGGGCTACACCACTACATCAAGCGGGAGCTTTATTACCCAAACCAATGCCAATCGCCTTGGCCGTTACTTCCTGCTAACCTTTACCCTGAGGCTGCAGAAATTTGCAGGCGCAAGGCCATCAGGCCCGGGTGGCCCGGGCGGTCCGGGCATGGGTGGCCCAGGGCCAGGCGGTCCGGGCGGCAGCGGACCAGGCTTTGGCGGCAATTAATATTGTATACTGATCTGTTCTATATTCAAAAATGCGAGGAGGCACCTGTAAGGGGTGCCTTTCGTGCTTAAAGGTGGGTGTAAAAATTGCCGGCGAAGGAGGCACCTACGGAGCCAAAATGTTTATGTCGCACTTTGCTATAAACAGGAAGCTCCTGCCGGAGCTCTTTGATAAGGATTTTGGGCTCATCGCAATTTACTGGTACAGAACTATAAAGAATAAGCCTGTAACCGCTTTTTTTGACTCCAGGGGAGTCCCCTGTTTATAGAAATAAATGAAATATCCTTGGCTCCGTAGGTGCCCCCTGTATGCTGATGTAACAGCTAATTATTACAAATAAGTGCTACATTTATCAAACCTTAAACTGCTACAATATGAGGAAGCTGATATTAATATTGCTTTGCCTGTTTACCGCTAACGCCTTGTTTGCACAGGCTGTTAAAAACACATCCTATAAAACTTCTTCGGGCGAACGTGTGCTGCAGTTAGAAGTAGTACTGGATACGGATATGGCTTCTGCCTGGAAACTGTTATCTACCGATGAGGGCCTGGTAAAATGGGTGGCACCGGTAGCGCATATCGAACTGAAGAAAAACGGTGTTATTGTAACCAATTATGATAAAACCAAACCATTAACCGATAGCAGCTCCATAAGGTTACCTATACTGGCCTACACCAAAGGCAAAATGATCACACTTAAGGTAGAACTGAATAACAATTTCACCAAAAGCGTTAGAAATAGCGACGATAACCTGAAGGAGGTGATCACGCTGGTAAAAATAGATGCGGGGCATACCAAACTCATCTCGGCCATGTCGGGCTTTGGCGCCGGGGCCGATTGGGATAAAACCTACGAGTTTTTTGTACGGGGCAATACCTACACTTACGAAGAATTGCTAAAGCATTATAAATAAAACGCAAATCATTCTCTTTTACCTTCCCGGCGCGGGCGGTAATTCCACAACCGGGCAAACATTTTACGGATAAAATAAAACCCGGATTGTTAAAATCGCCATATTTGTATAACCAGATATGAAAAAGATCACCGCCTCCCTTTTAGCCGGGCTTATCCTGATAAGTGCCTGCTCTGCACCAAAAAAAACGGAAAGCATCTCTATGGCTAATAGCGGCAAAGTATGGTCCTCGCTTTGGCAGCAGCGCTCGGCAGAGTACAAGGCGCTGTGTTTCCAGGCGTATAACCTGGCCAAGATGCGCCTGAACGAAGCCATTCGCACCGAGGGTACCAAACCCTTTGCGGTGGTTACCGATATCGACGAAACGGTTTTAGACAACAGCCCCTACGACGCTATGCGGGCAGATTCTAACCTTGAATACACCCCCGATACCTGGAAAGCCTGGACCGCCAAGGCCATCGCCGATACCGTGCCCGGCGCGCCCGCTTTCTTTAAATACGCCGCATCAAAAGGCGTAGCGGTGTTTTACATCACCAACCGCAACGAAGACGAAAAGGCCGCCACCATCAAAAACCTGCAGCTGTACGGCCTCCCTAATACCGATGACGCACATGTGCTGATGCGTGAAAGTTTATCAAGCAAAGAAAGTCGCCGCCAGGTTGTGCTGTCTACCTATAATATCGTACTGCTCTGCGGCGATAACCTGCCCGATTTCGATGCCCTGTATGATAGCCCCGCGGATAAAAAACAAACCGAACAAAGCCGCGCCGCCGTTACCGAAAGACTGAAAAAAGAGTTTGGCAGCCGGTATATTGTTATCCCCAACCCCTCTTACGGCGATTGGGAGAACGTATTGTTTGATAACAAAAAGCTAAGCAACCCGCAAAAGGATTCGGTGATGCGGGCAAAGGTGAAGGTGGATAAGCAGTAGCGCGGGCCAATATATTATTTTGCTTTAAGCCATTCCCCAAATGAATTTATAAATAGCCCAATAAAAACGATTCCTAAAATAGCCTCAAAGCCCACTAATAATCTCAAATTATCGTCAATTGGTACAATATCGCCGTAACCAATAGTTGATATGGTTACAGCACTGAAATATATCATCCTCTTGAGGCTATCATTTATTATCAATCCCTGATTATATCCAATCAAATTATTAATATTTTCAATTTGATCGTCTTTTAAGACAATTGAGGTTGGCTTTAATGTGTCGCTCTTCGGGATGAGATATTTAGAATCTATTGGATTGTCTTGGTTAGAATAGGCAAACAGTTCTCGCGTTTGTCCAAAAAATATAGGTTTCGCAACAGTTTTCGAAATAGTCTGTAATGAAAAAAAGTAATTATAAATTGTGGGTTGAAATTTCCCCGGCGTGGAATGATACATATCTGTGTAGTTAAAATTTCCAATAAAAGTAATCTCGCCTTCTTTTACCTCTAACTCTTTTAAGATTAACCTGTCAATGTGCAAATATACCGGCAGATAAGCGCGTTCAATTTCCATTGATGTCGAGTCATGATGATTACTACGAAAATTCCTTACGATTCCATCCTTTAAGTCATCAATTACTGTGTCTCTAAGGTCTTGGTATTCTTTCTCAAACTTTACTGTACTGTTGTAAAACTTATCTTTAAAAAAACAATTGTATACCACTGCAAACGCAAAAATTATGATGATATAACTTACAAGGAGTAACCCGGGGTTGAGAAAAAACTTACGCATTGACTTTACTTTTGATCCAAGTTAGAATTATTTCCCCATCCCTCAATCCCAATGATTGTTTTTTTTGTCAATATTAAGTTTTTGTTAAGCGGCACCCTATCCACAAATACAATCCGTAATTTTGGACACATTCCTTCCCTTTATGAAACAAAAACTTATTATCTGTATCGCTGCGGCATTTGCATTTAGCTGTAGCGTTTCGGCACAAACACCCGGTAAAATAGCCCAAACCGGGCAGGTATTGCTCCCCAACGGCTGGAAACTTAGTCCCGCCGGGCGCTCTCTGCCCCTCGGCGATCTCCCGCTAAATATGCAGCTATCCGCATCTGGCAAATACCTTGCGGTAACTAATAACGGGCAAAGCACGCAATCCCTTCAATTGATAGATCCGCGCAGCGAAAAACTGCTGGATGAAAAAGTATTGGGTAAATCCTGGTATGGTATCGCCTTCAGTCGCGACGAGAAAAAACTCTATGCTTCCGGCGGTAATGATAACGTTATCCTTACCTTCTCCATCAGCAACAGCAAACTCGGCACACCCGATACCATTAAGTTAGGGCAGCCCTGGCCAAAAAACAAGATCTGCCCTACAGGCATCGCCATCAATAGAGCCAATACCCGGCTGTATACCGTTACCAAGGAAGACAGCACCCTCTACATCATCGATCCTTTAAAAAACAGCGTCCTCAGCAAAGTAAAACTAAGTGCTGAGGCCTATAGCTGCGTATTATCCCCAGATGAAAAAACGCTTTACATCTCGTTATGGGGCGGCGATAAGTTGGCCTTTTACAATACTTCAACCCAGGCGTTAAATAGCATCAGCACCGGCAGTCACCCTAATGAATTACTGCTCAACAAAAAGGGCACCCTGTTATTTGTTGCTAACGCGAATGATAACTCGGTATCCATCATCAATACCGCCACGCACAAAACTATCGAGACGGTATCTACCGCTCTTTACCCAACAAAGCTAACCGGCTCTACTACCAATGGCTTCGCGCTTTCGGCCAATCAAAAAACGCTTTATATAGCCAATGCCGATAATAACTGCCTCGCCGTTTTTGATGTGTCAAACCCCGGCAGCAGCCAAAGCCGCGGCTTTATCCCGGTGGGCTGGTACCCAACCAATGTAAAACTACTGGGCAGCAAAATATTGGTAAGCAATGGCAAGGGTTTTACCTCCATGGCCAACCCCAACGGGCCACAGCCCATGAAAAAAGTTGATAACAGCGGCTACCAAAAAGGTGCCATCAACAGTCGCGACCAATATATAGGCGGATTATTTAAAGGAACGCTATCGTTTATAGATGCACCAAATGAGCTTAAATTGAAAGCCTACACCAAACAGGTTTATGCCAATACCCCTTTTACCGATAAAATAGCCATAACCGCCAAAGGCGAGGCGGGTAACCCCATCCCGCGCAAAATGGGCCAAAAATCGCCTATAAAGCATGTGTTCTATATCATCAAAGAAAACCGCACTTACGACCAGGTGCTGGGTGATATGCCTGCCGGAAACGGAGATACGTCGCTATGCATTTTCGGGCAAAAGATAACACCCAATCTGCACGCTATAGCCAGCGAATATGCTTTGATGGATAACTTTTATGTAGATGCCGAGGTAAGCGCCGACGGGCACAACTGGAGTATGGCCGCCTACGCTACCGATTTTGTGGAAAAAACCTGGCCAACCAGCTATGGCAGCCGCGGCGGTAATTACGATTTTGAAGGCACCCGTAAAGCCGCCTACCCGCGCGATGGTTTCATTTGGGATTATTGCAAGCGCGCCGGGGTTAGCTACCGTACCTACGGCGAATTTGCCGAGGGTGGCGAAAAGCCAAAAGCCAACCTGAAATCGCTGGAGGGGCATTTTTGCCTGCAATCGCCGGATTTTGATCTGAGCATAAAAGATATTACCCGCGAGGCCATTTGGGAGCATGATTTCGATTCGTTACTTACTATTAATAAAGTGCCGCAATTTAATACCGTCAGGCTGGGGAACGACCATACCAGCGGGCAGCGCAAAGGCGCCTATTCGCCTATTGCCGCGGTTGCGGATAACGACCTGGCTGTTGGCCGTTTTATCGAACACCTCTCGCAAAGCCCGATATGGAAAGAATCTGTTGTATTTATTTTGGAAGATGATGCCCAAAACGGACCCGACCATATAGATGCCCACCGCTCGCCAGTGTTTGTGGTAAGCCCCTATGCAAAACGCAACGCCGTAATTCATAACATGTACTCTACCTCGGGCGTGCTGCGTACCATCGAACTTATTTTGGGCCTGCCGCCGATGAGCCAGTACGATGCAGCAGCTATGCCTTTATACGAGTGCTTTACCGCCAAACCCGATTTTACGCCCTATAAGGCTAAAGCCGCGCAGATAGATATTGAACAGCGTAACGTTGCCATAAACGAAAGCAGCAGGCGTTCGGAATCTTTTAACCTGGCGGAAGAAGATGCAGCACCCGATCTGGACCTGAACGAAGTAGTATGGAAATCGGTTAAAGGCGAATCGGCTATAATGCCGGCACCCAAACGCAGCGCCTTCGTTATTTTAGAGAAGAAAAAGAAAGATGATGATGATTGATTTGTTGATATATTTACCTTAGAAATATCACGAATAATGACGATCCTCGAAAACCAATTTCTTAAGGTATCTATCGATACAAAGGGGGCACAGTTAAGCTCTTTACGTAATAAAGCAACCGGCGCCGAACACATGTGGCAGGCCGACCCAACCGTATGGCCATGGCACGCGCCCAACCTGTTCCCGATAGTTGGGCAGCTGGCAAATGATGAACTATTGGTGGATGGCGAAAAGTACGGCATGAAACGGCACGGCTTTGCCCGGCAATCGGAGTTTATTAAGCTGGAAAGCAATGATGTATCGGCATCATTCTCGTTACCTTATTGCGAAAAAACATTGGAGGTTTACCCCTACAAGTTCGATTTCCAGGTGATGTATACGCTGATAGAAAACGCATTGCGCCTGACGTACAAACTCATTAACCGGGATAAAAAAACGGTGTATTTTTCGGTAGGCGGGCACCCGGCTTTCAACGTGCCTTTTTATGCCGGCGAAAGCTATGAGGATTACTATGTTGAATTTGAAACCAACGAAAAACTGAACACCCACCTCCTATCGGTCGACGGATTATTTAATGGCGAAACCCATCCTGTTGCTATCAAAAACAAGAGGCTATACCTCACCCGCGACCTGTTCGCCGCGGACGCGCTGGTGTTAAAGGACCTGAAATCGCGTATGGTTACGATTAAGAGTGATAAACACGAGCATAGCCTATCGGTAGAGTTCCCGCATTTTAATTACCTGGGGCTTTGGGCTAAGCCCGGTGCCGATTTTCTGTGTATCGAGCCATGGCTGGGCTGCGCCGATTCGGCAGGCGAACCAAAGGATATTAAGCAGAAAGAAGCTATCCAAAAAATAGCCGTAGGCCATGTTTTCGAAGCCTCTTTTTATATCAGTGTATAATAACTTAAAGTTTTTTTCACTTTAATAAAACATTAAACGTACTTTTTCGCTTATCATTAAAAAACACTCAACAATTACAACTATGAAAAGGAAATTTTATTTATTCGCCGTAACCATGCTGCTTATGGTAGCATCATTCAGTTCAAATGCTGCAACTTTTACTGATGACAAAAAAGCCTTTAAAGAAGCTGCTGCTAAAATGACCGACGAGCAAAAACACGCTCGCATTGAAGAAATTAAAACTCGTGTAAACGAGATCAAAGCGATGGACAAATCTGATTTGAACAGCGCTGAGAAAAAAGAATTGAAAGCTGAGTTAAAAAGCTTAAAACACGAAGCACAAGCCATGGGTGGCGGTGGTGTTTACCTTTCTATAGGTGCCATCATCATTATCATCCTGGTATTGATCCTGATCCTGTAATCAGAATCAAACACAAAACATTTTATAATAAAAATGCCCCGGTATCCGGGGCATTTTTATTTACTGGTATATTTTTTTCAGGTCTTCCTTTGCTTTGGCAAACCATTGCCGGTTGCTCTTTTTTTCTACCGCGCTCAGGTGGGGCTGCTCCTCCAGCATATCGGTGAAGATCTTTTCGGCGTCTTCTATCCTATCCTGCCTTATCAAAAACAGCCCGTATTGATAACGCTGTTCAAAATAAGAGTATCGCCCCTTCATGGCTTTAAATTCGTTTTCGGCGGCATCTGTATCGCCTAATTGTTCCAGCGCCATGGCGTATAAAATATGCGCCCGGGAGCGGGCAAATTGCGGCAGTTTATAAAGTTTTTTGGCGATGGGGAGAATCTCGGCATAACGTTCCAGCTTGTAATAAGCCACTATCAACTGCGCCATTACGTGCTCGTTCTCGTCGAAGGCCCCCGTGAGGCTGGCTTTGTAAATATCAACCGCCTTTTCGGTAAAGCCGGCATCTAAATAAGCATCCGCGAGTTTGATCCGGTTGGCGAAGGTATCGGTAAACCTAACTTCCTCTTCCAGCCGCTGCAGTTTAACGCCGGGGTTAAATACCGCCTTCACATCTATTTTAGGCGCGTTGATGCGCCGGTTATTTAGCACTTCCTGGTAAAGGTAAATGCAGCTGCCAATAACCGGTAAAAATATAATAAGGTAGATCCACTTTTGAAGCGTACCATTACGGTATGCATGGAATGCACATATGGCCTGCAAACCTACGGGTATATAATACAGATAGTCGCCATGCAAAAACATACGAAGGGGCTTTATTGTGATAACGTACCCAAAAATATAAAAATACCGCGCTTAGCAGCATTTTTATGTTAATCTTTTTGCAGTTCGTTCAGTACGGAGTGGTCAAAGGTTGATAGCTCGGTATGGCCGCTCTTCAACTGGTCGAAAACAACCACTTCGTTTGTGCCTTTTTTTAACCAAACGGCTGGTACGTAAAGCGTTTGCTGCGGGCCAATTTGCCAGTACTTGCCCAGGTTATGCCCATTGATAAATACAAAACCTTTACCAAAGCCGTGCATATCCAGGTAGGTATCGCCCACACCGCGCAGCGAAAATGTGCCACGGTATAGGGCGGGCTGCTCTATTTCATCTCCCGTTTGTGCAGGCAAATATTTCATACCCGCAAGCGAAGTAAATGGGAATTTATACATCTTCCAGCCAAGCAGTTCCTGCCCGTTAAGGGTAACTTTATCAGTAATACCCTGGCGGTTATCGGTTAGGTACGGGCCGTAGTTAATGCGGCCGTTGTTCTCCACCAAAATATCCAGCACGCTATTGGCTGTTGGGTTATTCAATTGCAGCGAATCCAGTTTCAACCTTCTATCCAGCACACTGATGCGTTTGCCGTTGAGGTAAACAGTTGCGTAATCGCGCAGTTCTTTAATTTTAAGCAGACCACTTGCAGCATCTTTTAAGGTGGTACGGTAGAGCACAAAACCGTATCCCTGGTCTATGTCCTCAAAGCTCAGTGGTTTTTCGGATTCTACCGGGAGCCCCAAATTGCTGAACAGGTTTGCCTTACCCGTTAATTTGATCACCTCCAAAGCAAAGGTCATCCGTTTTTTACCTGGCACATCGGGCAAGGTTTGGCCCTGCGGCAGGTGTTTGGCTATGATATCCCTAAACTTGAAGTATTTTGGTGTAGGGTCACCTGCTTCGTTTAAAGGTGCATCATAGTCATAGCTGGTTGTTTGCGGCGAATAAGCTTCGCTTTTGCTCATGTTAGCGCCGTTCATAAAATCGCGCGTGGTACCGCCATGGAACATGTACATGTTTATGGAAATGCCGGCAGCTAAAACTTCATCCAGCTTTTTTGCATCCGCCTCGGCATTGCTGCCGCTGTGGGGCTTGCCCCAGCTATCAAACCAACCCGGGTACCACTCCGCTATGTAATACGGACCTTTGCCATTATGGTATTTGTTGATGAGGTCTTTTACTTTTTTAGGGTCGTCTTCGCCGTTTACGGCAGGCAAAAAGCCCGGCAGGTAACCGGCAGGCATTTGCGATGGCCCATCGCAGGTAAACAAAACGCCATCAAAACCAGCCTCGCGAAAGATCTTTTCGTTTTGGGCCAGGTATTGCTTATCGTTACTGTATGATCCGTATTCGTTCTCTATCTGCACCATAATGATGTTACCGCCATGGGTAACCAACAACGGCGAAAGCTGCTTGCCCAGTTGCAGCACATAGTTGCGGTAAGCATCCATAAATTTAGGGTCGAGGCTGCGTACTTTAAGGGTTTTATCTTTTAGCAGCCACCATGGGTAGCCACCAAATTCCCATTCGGCGCAGGCGTAAGGGCTTGGGCGCATTACCACCCACATACCTTCCTCTTTAGCTATCTGCGCAAACTGTGCAATATTTTTGTTGCCGCTAAAATCATACTGCCCCTGCACCATTTCGTGCGCGTTCCAAAACACATACATGCCTATGGTATTCAGGCCCATGGCTTTTGCCATTTTTATGCGTTGGCGCCAGTTATCTTCGGGGATGCGGGTGTAATGCATTTCGCCCGAGATGATCTGCAAGGGTTTTCCATCCAGCATAAAAGTGCTGTCGCCAAGGGCGAAGGTATGGGTAGCTGTTTGGGCATTGCTTAGCGTTAGGCCACCGAAAAACAGGGCGGAGCAAATAAGTATCTTCTTCAACATTTCTATTTCACAAATTAAAATAAGCCCAGCTGGCCCTTGTCGTCAATTTCGATATCATCCGGGTTGGTTATCTCGAAGTCTACCTTTTTGGATTGCACCGATGGAGGAGTTGATTCCTCCGATTTTGATTCCACCGATTCAGAATTTGATTTTACCGATTCGGATGGTTTTGTTGGCTCCACCGGTTTAACTGGTTCGTCAGATTTAACGGGGGCCGGGGCCGATTGTTGTTCAGTCGGGGCATCGGCTATCGGGCTACCCTCACCTCCTGGGGTAATTTCGGGGCCTTCCGGTCCATCCGGCTGGGTATCGCCTTCTTCTTCAGTATCATCGTCTTCGCCGGCAATCAACTCCACCGATTTTACCTGGTGAATAGATACCTTATTGCCCATGGCTTTCATGCCTTTTATATCGATCAGGTCGGTCAAATTCAGTTCGGCGGTTTCGGGTACCAGTGCCTTACCTTTCAGTTGCTCCACCTTAACCATCGGCTGTTTTGCGCTTGTAATGATAATGAGCTTTGACCCCGGCTCATCGCTGATGATGCTGGTTTGTTTGCCGATAACGGTATTCTCAAACACAAAGCGTTTCACCATGTAATTCTTGGATTTGCCATCGTAATGCACCACCGCGAATACTTTGGCCGGGTCGTATTTTTCAATAACGATCATCTTATCGTCGAAGTGGTTGTTCAGATCGAAACTGGTGAGTTCGTAGGTACCGTTGCTGAAAATATTCAGGATGCGGTCGTCGCCATCAAATTCGCCCAGATATTTACCGCGGCCATCAGCGTTGAGGCGTTTTAGGATCTCATCGTACCAGATCTTACGACCAGCTAATGTAGAGATGCCTTTACTTTTCAACAGCACTTTTTTTACCGGGTACTTGGTAACCATGTTACCCATCGAGCCACGGCCTTTGATGGTAAGCGCCGCAAAATCCTCATCAAAATTCAGTTTTTTGAGTTTAGCGTGTGGCTTTAACTGTACGTTGACGATCTCTGCCTCCCCATTGGGGTTGGCAGTGAAGTACAGCATTTTCGAGCCTTTGGTACCC
This sequence comes from Mucilaginibacter pankratovii, assembly GCF_014773265.1. Lineage (GTDB taxonomy): Bacteria > Bacteroidota > Bacteroidia > Sphingobacteriales > Sphingobacteriaceae > Mucilaginibacter > Mucilaginibacter pankratovii. The sequence goes on from NZ_JACWMY010000015.1 coordinate 179,483, forward strand.
TTGGTCAGGTCGTACTCCTTATCACGGGTGATGCCCGTTACCGAGAAGCGTTTGATATAGCTTACCCCGCTTTGCCCGTCTTTATAGATCATATTGTACACGGTGCGCTCGTCGTTCTTTTTAAATACGGCAACATGCAGAATATCTTTCCCCACAAAAACCTTGTCCTGTACGCGGGTAACCACAAATTTGCCGTCCTCGCGGAATACGATGATCTCATCGATATCTGAACAATCGCCTACAAACTCGTCCTTCTTTAAACCAGAGCCTATAAAGCCGTCGATACGGTTTACGTATAACTTTATATTAGCCAGTGCCACTTGTGATGCTTCCACCTTATCAAAGGTGCGCAGCTCGGTTTTGCGGCCGCGGTCTTTACCGTATTTATCGCGGAGCTTTTCAAACCAGGCGATGGTATAATCGGTAAGGTGTTTAAGATGATGTTTTACCTGTTTTATTTCGGCCTCGAGGTTTTTGATCTGCTCATCCGTCTTTTTAAAATCAAAACGGGTGATGCTGCTCATCGGCTTATCGATCAGCTTCTTATAATCCTCCGGCAAAATTTCGCGATAAAACAGCGGGAAGAAAGGCGTAAACAAGCGGGTTAATGCCTCTACTACCAGCTCAAAGGTTGATGAACCCTCGTAATCGGGGTGTTTGTACATCCCCTCCTGGATAAAGATCTTAAGCAGCGAGCTGAAGAAGATCTTTTCCATCAGTTCCTTCAGCTTGATATCCAGCTCCTGCTTCAGCAACTCGCGCGTGTAAACGGTACTTTCAACCAGCATATCGTTCACGCTCATAAAGCGCGGCTTGTCTGATTGAATTACACAGGTATTTGGCGATATGGAAACCTCACAATCGGTAAAAGCGTATAGGGCGTCGATAGTCACATCGGGCGAAATGCCCGGCGCCAGGTGGATCACGATCTCCACGTTTTGCGCAGTGTTATCCTCTATCTTTTTTATCTTGATCTTACCCTTATCATTGGCGGATATTACGCTATCTATTAAGCTGCCGGTGGTAGTGGTAAAAGGGATCTCGGTAATGGTAAGCGTTTTTTTATCGCGTTCCACAATTTTGGCGCGCACACGGATCCTGCCGCCGCGCTGGCCTTCGTTGTATGCCGAAGCATCGGCCATGCCACCGGTTGGGAAATCGGGCAGTAAATTGGGGCGGATACCTTTCAGCGATGCAATAGAAGCATCGAGGAGTTCGATAAAGTTATGCGGTAAGATCTTGGTAGCCAAACCCACTGCAATACCTTCGGCACCCTGCGCCAGCAGCAACGGGAACTTTACGGGCAGCGTAATAGGCTCGCGGTTACGGCCATCATAACTGGCCTGCCAAACCGTGGTATCGGGGTTAAAAACAACATCAAGCGCAAATTTTGAAAGGCGCGCCTCGATATAACGGGGGGCAGCTGCCGAGTCGCCGGTTACGGGGTCGCCCCAGTTGCCCTGGCAATCTATCAGCAGGTTCTTTTGCCCTATCTGCACCATGGCATCGCCTATGGAAGCATCACCATGCGGGTGGTACTTCATGGTATTACCGATGACGTTGGCGGCCTTGTTAAAGCGCCCGTCGTCCATCTCCTTCAGTGAGTGCAGGATACGGCGCTGTACCGGTTTTAAACCATCATTTATATGCGGAACGGCACGGTCGAGGATCACATAGGATGCATAGTCCAGGAACCAGTTTTCGTAAAGTCCGTCGAGGGTGGTGATGGTGTGAAGTTTGTCTTCAGTATTATCAGGAATATTATCAGGATGCAGATCGTCACTCATTCTTCAGCAAAAAATTTGGATGGGTAAAGATAGGATAATGTGCAGATATGCGGATGTGCAGATGTGCAGATTTTATGCACAATACAAGGCAAGTGTTGATACTAAAAAGACAACATGCAGGTATCTTTACCCCTCCCTCAACTTCTTCTTCTCTCTCAACATCATTCCATAATCCATCCGTCTCAGTGCAGCGTTCACCGTGCTTACTATCCGGTTCGCCCGCGTCTCGGGCGTTTTGGCATCGTTTATCCATTTGATAAAATACCCCCGGTGCGATTTGGTGATGCTGTTGAAATAATCGGCCGCTTCGGGTTCAAAATCAAAACATTCCTGCAGGTCTTCGGGCACTTCCAGCTTAAAATCAACATCAAATTCCAGCCGCACCCGCAGCATGGCGCCCCGCTCCTTACGGACAGCTTTACGGATCTCCTTTCGCAATGCCATAATGTGTTTGCCTTCGCCCATGGGCATCAGGCTCATGCCGGCTATAGGCAGCTCATCTAAAAATCCCCGCACGCGGAAAGAGCGCTTATCATTAGGTTTTAGTTCCGCCGCAACATCTGCCGGAATCTCAATATACGTCCAGCCGGTTTTATCGCCGTACTCGTTGAATTGCAAAATAATGGTATTAAAGTCAAACATGATGCGAATTTAGGCGATTATGACGGCAAATGTTAAATGTTTGTTAAATGTGAATATTTAACACTTTAAGGTGTAACACATCGGTAAGTGGACGCATCTTATAGATATAAAATCAAAACCAAATAACTTATAATATCATGAAAAATTTAAAATCAATCATCCTCGGATTAGCCCTGTTAGTAGTGTGCGGCGCAGTTAAAGCAAATCCAATTCCAGATAACGAAAGCCTTACCGCTACCCATGCCGTAAACACTTACGTAGATGCCATTACCCGCGGCAAATTAGCCGGCCTGAACGACGTGCTGGACCAAACGGTAAAGTTTAGCATGCTGCGTGGCAAAAAAATGTTAAGCTTTGATAAAAAGCAAATGATGGAGTTTTTTAAAGGCGACAAAAACGTAGAGCAAACCTGCACTACCAGCACCGATATAGTAGAAAGCAATGCCGATATTAAAGTGGTAAAAGTGGATATGAAATATGATGGCTTTACCCGCAGCAACTATGTAACCGTTACCAACACCGGCGATGGCTGGAAGATAACCAACGTGTACAGCGTTTTTAAATAGTTTTTTAGTTTAGTTTAGTGTTTAAGTGTGAGGCGCCCCGAGGTATCGGGACGCCTTTATTATTTTACATAGGGCTGTAACACCGCCTGCCATTTATCGTAACCGGTTTTGTTGAGGTGGAGCAGATCGCCTTCAAACAGGGATGGATCGGGCTTCATAGTTGTTGGGTTCAATATAGCGGACGCTACATCGATATAATAGCCCTTCTTTTTGCTCTTTAAAAAAGCTTTTATTTTTTTATTGGCTATAGTTACTTCGGGTAAATACTCTGCCCGGCTGGGGCTTGGCTTTATAGCCATGAAATAAATTTCGGCCTTAGGTAATCTGCTGCTTAGCATACCCCAAAGTTTGGTAAACTCTGCTGCCACAAAATCGCCGGTGTTGCCGGCGGCAATGTCATTTTCGCCGGCATAGATAAAAACCTTTTTTGGCCGATAAGGGAACAGGATGTAAGGTGTGTAATAATCCACCAGCTGCTCCAGCGTGCAGCCACCTACCCCCCGGCGGATAATGGGTTGAGCGCTAAAGCGCTGCTCCAGGTCGGTCCATTTGCGGATGGAGGAGCTGCCGATAAACAAAATACCATTTTTGGGTGGGAATTTAAGGTTGTCCTGATGTTTAAAATCGCGGATCTCATTATCAAAAGGGAAGCCGGTTTGCGCGCGGGCGCTGCTGCCTGCTGTAGCTAAAACAAACAGTATGATGATCCTTAATCTCATATTGCCTGCGATAACCTTTCTTCAAAAAACATAAAGGGCATCAGGCTGTGTACGCCATCTATCACCCAAACCGGTCCATCTATGCAATATAAGAGCATTTTAAAAGGGCTGTTTTGGCGTTTTTCGCATTCGGCCATTACCTGCAGGCAGGCACCGCATGATGTTACGGGTTTTAACAGTTCAAACTCATCGGTTTTGGCGGTTACCGCCATGCTTATAATAGGGTCATCTGCATGGCTGGTACCCCAATGGAACAGGGCAACCCGCTCGGCGCAAAGGCCCGATGGATAGGCAACGTTCTCCTGGTTACTGGCATGGATTATTTTACCGCTTTTTAACAGTAAAGCAGCACCCACTCTGAATTTGGAATAGGGGGAATGCGAGGTAGCCAAAGCTTTAACAGCTTCCTGGCATAGGTTATAGTCGATGCTGTTCAATTCCTCAACAGCATCATATTCTTTAAAAGCTATTTTTATTTCGTGTTCTGTCATGTGGCCTCACCCTGACCTCTCCATGGGAGAGGGTTCTTTTTATATTGTGAAAAAAAATCCCCCGATCATTTTAAATCGGGGGATACAAGGTAAGGCTTAGTTTTTGAATTTCCAAAATTTGACGCTCTCGTCTTCTTTAGAATCCATCATCAATGTGTCTTTCACAAAATAAACCCGCGCACGGTAAGTATACTCGTCGTAATAGATCTTTATCGAATCTCCTTTCAGCGTGTACTTGTAAGATTTAAACTGATCAGGGTAATAGATAGAGTCGGGCTTTATTTTTATCGTGGCATTGTTATCCGAGCCATCCGTCCAGATGCCGTATAGGCTATCCTCAAGCGATGGTTTAGGCGAAAACCCGGATACCCCCGGCAAAAAATCCTGCTTAAGCTTTACCGAGTCCTTGTCATATTTTATTTTTTGGCGCGAATTGCCACAGCTAAAAAAAATAACCAGTAAAAAGGATAAGTAATATATCTTCTTTATCATTTCTAATTAGCTAAAAAATGTTGCCCCCGAATCTAATCCAATAAGCATCCCGGAAAATGAATCTCCAATTTTGATATGGTATTCGTTATTTAAATCTATAAATGGTGAAATAATTAGCCTGTGACGACCATGATCAAACATCTCAATACCAATAAACTCTCCACCACCGTTACTGCCTATGGCGATTGTGTTTGGCAACGATTGTAACACGTTATAATCGTTATTCAGCGACAACAACGTTTCAGCTTTCCAAAGAACCACATATTCCGAGCCTATAAAACCTTCGAACCTCTTGTAATTTAAAGCATAATACCAATAATCATCGGGTAGTTTGAAGCCTATTGCCGATTCCAACACGCCGATACTCTCGGCAGATGATACCCCTCTTTCAAAATTATACTTGGTAAATAATTCCTCCAGATTAGTCATACCATACCTGCTTAACTTGCTACCGGCAACTCCACACTATCTAAATTTTCGGCAATCAGCGGGTTCACGCTTTCATCATCTTTCTCTACCCGCAGGTTATTTACAATGTGCTGCTGGCGGGTTGGCGTGTTTTTACCCATGAAATATTCCAGTAATGCCTTAATATTGGCATCCTTCAAAAACACAGGATCTAAGCGGATATCCTTGCCGATGAACAGGCCGAACTCGTCCGGCGAGATCTCTCCCAAACCTTTAAAGCGGGTTATTTCGGGCTTATTCCCCAGTTTGGCAATGGCGTTGCGGCGCTCTTCATCACTGTAGCAATAAATGGTTTCCTTTTTATTCCGAACCCTGAACAATGGTGTTTGCAGGATAGATACGTGCCCGGCCTTCACCAGGTCCGGGAAGAACTGTAAAAAGAAAGTCATCAGCAGCAGGCGGATGTGCATCCCGTCCACATCGGCATCCGTAGCTACTACAATGTTATTATAGCGCAGGTTATCAATACCATCCTCAATATTCAGCGCGTGCTGCAGCAGGTTAAATTCTTCATTCTCGTAAACTACTTTCTTGGTGAGCCCAAAACAGTTCAGCGGTTTACCCTTTAAACTGAATACCGCCTGGGTTTGCACATCGCGCGATTTGGTGATGCTTCCGCTGGCCGAATCACCCTCGGTAATAAACAACGTGGTATCCTGCTTGCGCTCATGGTTATCGTCGAAATGAATCTTGCAATCGCGCAGTTTACGGTTATGCAGGGATGCTTTCTTGGCGCGGTCGTTAGCCAGTTTTTTGATGCCGGCAATATCCTTACGCTCCCGTTCGGATTGTAAGATCCTTGCTTTCAGCGCATCAGCAGTTGCCGGGTTTTTGTGCAGGTAATTATCCAGCTCGCGTTTTACAAAATCGCCGATGAACGTGCGCACCGATGGCCCATCGGGACCAATATTTTGCGAACCCAGCTTGGTTTTGGTTTGCGATTCGAAAACCGGCTCCTGTACTTTTATCGCGATAGCAGCAACGATGGACGCGCGGATATCCGCAGCATCATAATCCTTATCATAATACTCGCGAATGGTTTTTACGACCGCCTCGCGGAAGGCTGCCTGGTGGGTACCGCCCTGCGTAGTGTTCTGGCCATTTACAAAGGAGTAGTACTCTTCGCCGTACGATTGGCCGTGCGTCATGGCTATCTCTATATCATGCCCTTTTAAGTGGATGATGGGGTAGCGCAGGTTTTCGGCATCGGCGTTGCGTACCAGCAGGTCGTACAGGCCGCGCTCCGACAGGTATTTTTTACCGTTGAAGTTAAGCGTAAGCCCCGAATTAAGGAACACATAGTTCCATATCATATTCTCTACAAATTCCGGGATAAAGCGGTAGTGGCGGAAGATGGTATCATCCGGGATGAAATTGATGGCCGTACCGTTACGCTGCGATGTTTCCTTTTCAGGCTCATCGCGCTTTAGTTCGCCTTTTTCAAATTCAGCAATTTTGGTGCGACCGTCGCGGTAGCTCTGTACGGTAAAGAAGTTAGAAAGCGCGTTAACCGCTTTGGTACCCACACCATTCAAACCCACCGATTTTTGGAAGGCCTTGCTATCGTACTTACCACCTGTATTTATTTTTGATACGCAATCGATAACCTTCCCCAGGGGGATACCACGGCCATAATCGCGTACGGATACTTTATGGTCGCTCATGGTAACCTCTATCGTTTTGCCCGATCCCATCACAAACTCATCTATCGAGTTATCTACAATTTCTTTCAGCAACACGTATACACCATCGTCATAAGCAGAACCATCGCCCAGCTTACCAATGTACATACCCGGCCTTAAGCGTATATGTTCTTTCCAGTCGAGCGAGCGGATACTATCGTCGTTATAATCTACATTCTCTGCCATATCTTTCTAAAAAATCGGGGAAACGAAATGCCCCTGTTGCAAAAATAAATCTCCCACGCTTAAATTGGTATTTAAATGTGTTAACTTATCAACATTATGGGTTTAAGGCTTAAACTTGATGCAGTTGCTGGCCCTATCTATATTCTTATAAAATTCCGGCCCTTTTTCATTGGCAAAGCATACGGCCAATATAGTACCCGTGTGGGCTTTTTGCAAGGTGATAAGTAAACCGTATTTATAATGCTTTGTAGTTTGCAGATCGAGCAGGTTAAGCAAATAAGACCTGCCTGCATCGGCATTATATCTTTTTAAGTATTTTGCCGGTATGGGGCGCACAAAAAAACCTGTTTGATCGCCCGTGAACCCAATAGCCAATGCTGTGCCCATACCTACGTAAAGTGAGTCAGGGTCGCTCAGCCCGGTTTCTTTGTTCCCTATCGTGCGTAAAAATGCCGCGTAATTTTCTTTTTGAGATTTCGCCTGGAACCAGATCTCAAAATCTTCACCGGGGATTGCCATCGCGTAGTCGAAAGAAAAATCTTCGTTATCGGGTGCGGGTATTTCTTTAAACCCTTTAGGGAAGTTAAAAACAACGTTTGCACGCGCTGTTATATCCAGGAAATTACGGAGTTGGGGGCTTACAAAAGCCGTTTTCTTTACAGTTGCAACGGGTGCTTTTTTGGCAACGGGATACTTTTTACCCTGTGCAATTGCAGGTGCAATGCAAAACAACAATATACCACTAAGTAATATTTGTCTAATTTGCTTCAAATCCGTTCAATCAAGTAGGTAGTACACAAAAATCCATGACGAATTTAAAGGATTTAAGACAGTATTTATAATTAAAATCTAAATTTAAAAAATAAACAATTAGATAATGTCCATTAAACCAAGGCTTAGCCGTTTCGACCTTACGATGATCGTAATAAGCCTGGTGATAGGCATGGGTATTTTTGGCACGCCCAGCGATGTTGCGGTAAAGGCCGGCAACACCTGGATCTTTTTTGGCGCCTGGATCTTTGGCGGATTGGTGAGCCTTTGCGGTGCCCTTACCTTTGCCGAAATAGGTGCGCGTTACCCAACAACCGGCGGGTTCTATAAAGTATTTTCTTATTGTTACCACCCGGCGTTCGCGTTCATGATCAACTGGGTGCTGGTGATCAGCAATGCGGCATCAGTGGCGGCCGTTGCACTTTTAGGTGCCGAATATATCAACCCCATTTTACTGCCTACCGGTATGCAAAACAGCATGGGCACAAAACTCACCACCATATTAACGGTACTGGTACTTTACGGTATTAACTTTTTAGGGATAAAGCTAAGCGCGCGCACTCAAAACGTGCTTACTATTTTTAAGGCGGGCATGATAGTAGTGCTCTGCACCGCCATATTTAAAAGCGATGCAGTGCCTGCCCATACAATTGCAGCCACGCCGCATAGCGGGAATGTTATTACCGCTTTTGGCTTAAGCCTTGTGGCTGTGTTTTTTACCTACACCGGCTACGCGCAAACCATTAATTTTGGCGGCGATATTATTAACCCAAAAAAGAACATCCCGCGATCGATATTTATTGGTATAGGCACGGTGATCACGTTATACCTCGCTATTAATTATGCCTATTTTGCAGTATTGGGGATAGGCGGCCTACAGCAAACCCATACCCTGGCGGCAACCATGGCCGGGCTGATATTTGGGGCTACCGGCTCTAAAATTACATCCATACTGATGTTTATATCCGTAGTGGCGTATGTAAACGTAAATATCTTATCCAGCCCGAGGGTGTATTATGCCATGGCCGAGGATGGGATTTTACCGCCCATATTTAAACGCCTCAACCCCAAAACGCAGGTGCAGGAATTTGGCATGAGCTTTTTTGTAATAGCTATATTGGTGATCCTGTTTTTTGTAGGCTCCTTTAGCGATATGCTTAAATACGTGATGTTTTTTGAGACTATTGGTGTCTCCGTAGCAGCTGTCGCCATTTTTATGCTGCGTAAAAAAACCCGCGAACTGGATACTACGGATATTTATACTATAAAATGGCTTCCGGTTTTAGTGCCTTTGATCTTTATCCTGTCGTACTGGTTTGTAACCATCAACATCTTCATTTCCTTTAAAGAAAATCCTTACGCTGCCCTGTTTTGTTTGGCGGCTTATGCTATAGGTTTGGGCATTTATTTTTTGAGTGTGCGAAAGCGGCAGGAGATAATTAATTAAAGAGCGTAAGGATCTCTTCTACAAGAAAATTGTAACCGGTTGTAGATTACAGGGAAATAGCTTTTAGAATTTTTACGGCTTATTCAGTGATGATTCGTTTAAAATCGCAATGTTCGGGCTTGTTCGGGCTGTTCGCGGCACCTGTCGAACGCGAACAAGCCTAAAAGCAATCGAATTCTGTTTTTGGTTAATTAATCTTTTTAAATTATTTTAATAAGTATTTTGTTTTATCAAATTAAGTTTAGTAAGTTTGTATTGATGATGAATTTAAGATCATTAAATACTGCGTACTACTATTCCTCGTTGAGGGATTTAAATTTTATAGTTAATTGGTTGGTAAATCCTCACTCCGGTGAGGATTTTTTTTATGCCAAATTTCCGTCGCTAAACAAGATCAAATTATACAAGCAATTTTTATGGCAAGATTAAATTTACTGGAAGAGACACGTTACGAGAAGCTGCCGGTGAGCGTTTATGCGGATCAGAAGACCGCATCGCTGGCAGTAGCAGCAAGGATAGCCAAGCTGATCCGTGATAAGCAGAGTTTGGGGCAGCAAACTGTTTTGGGACTGGCTACGGGCGTTACGCCCATCGGTGTGTATGCCGAGCTCATCCGTTTGCACCGTGAGGAAGGGCTGTCGTTTCGGGATGTGATCACGTTCAATTTGGACGAATACTACCCCATGAAACCCGATGCTGTGCAAAGCTATGTCACTTTCATGAATGAGAATTTGTTCGACCATGTAGATATCGATAAGAATAATGTGCACATCCCTGACGGTACCTTGGATCAGGATGAGGTGGCCGCTTTTTGTTTGGATTATGAGAAACAACTGTCGGAACTTGGTGGCCTCGACCTCCAATTGCTTGGTATCGGCCGTACCGGCCACATCGGTTTTAACGAGCCGGGCTCGGCACCAAACTCGGGTACCCGTTTAGTGACCCTGGATGACCTGACCCGCCGCGATGCTTCCCGCGATTTTGGGGGCAAGCAGAATGTGCCCACCAAAGCTATCACCATGGGTGTGGGTACCATTTTTAAAGCCCGCGAAATTATATTAATGGCCTGGAGCGCCAAGAAAGCCCCTATCGTACGTAAAGCCGTGGAAGGCGAGATCTCGGGTGAAGTGCCTGCTACTTTCTTACAACTCTCCGACCATGTGGAGTTTGTACTGGATGAAGGCGCTGCTTCTGATCTCACCCGTTTTGATACGCCGTGGCTGGTAAAAGATTGTGTTTGGGACAATAGTTTGAAAAAGAAGGCGGTGATCTGGTTATCGGGTACGGTGGGTAAGCCGATCCTGAAACTGACCGAAGAAGATTATAACAGCCATGGTATGGCGCAGCTTGCCGTGGAACAGGGACCTGTTTACAACATCAATATCGACATTTTTAACCAGGTACAGCATACCATTACCGGCTGGCCGGGTGGTAAGCCGGGGGCTGATGACTCTCAGCGTCCGGAACGTGCTGAGCCGGCAAGGAAGCGTTCTATCGTTTTCTCTCCGCACCCGGACGATGATGTGATATCCATGGGTGGTACATTTATTAGATTAGTTGACCAGGGGCATGATGTGCATGTGGCTTATCAAACATCGGGCAATACTGCGGTATGGGATGATGATGTATTACGCTATGTTGAATTCGCTATCGATTTTAAAGAAAGCGTTGGCGAGGATGCAGCTGAACTGAAGAAATTGTACGGCGAGATGCGCCATTTTATCGAGAATAAATTGCCTAATCAGATAGATACCCAGGAGATCCGCAACGTGAAAGGGTTTATCCGTAAA
>NZ_JACWMY010000016.1 GCF_014773265.1 Mucilaginibacter pankratovii
AAATAAAACTATACAAATATGGGAAAATCTAAGTGGTTTTGCCCAAAGGCGAAGCCCCGTCTGAATGACATTCTGAAAATAACTTTCCAAATTCCCTTAAGTTAACGGCTATGGTGTCCTCACCGACGCCTATTATCAGGAGTTTGTTGATATTAATAAACGATACTATATTTTTTAATAAATTAGGTTTCTATTTTTACTTATATGCATCTCAAAAAAACACTAACCTATTCCTTAAAAGTGGGCCTTACCACATTAGTTGCATCACCCTTACTAAGCCTTATTATCTTGTACACATTTATGGCGTTAGTTTTCGTAATAAAGCCCGACAACTGGGGGTTTTCCGCCAATATCGATTTTTTTGATATTGCCGCGCTCACCGGCATCATCACCGTAGTACTACCCTTCGCCATTTACAAGGCCGTACGGTCTGCACCCGGCGTTTACAATAAAAAGTCTCAGATCACGGTTTCTACCTTCTTCTTTTCGGTTCCCCTATTTTATGCATACCTCCATATCGTCCGCAGCGCCGTAGATTATTCCCTGGGGAATATTTTACTGATGGTTATTCCAAATCTTTTTGTGGCGATGCTAAGCATACGGTTTTATAAGCTGGATATTGGGATGCCCATACCGGGAGTGGATATAGATCAACACTAAATTCCGGTTTATCCGTACCTCTCCTCAATGGTGATACCCTACCGCAAACAACTCCCCTAAAAATTCCTACCTGCCCCATTTCAAAAATTAAAAAGAACCGCTATTTTTAGAAAATATCCCTGCAGAAAAACCAATGAACTACATCGACCTGTTGCTGATCATCATCATATTGCTTTGTATTTGGGCGAGTGTTAAGCAGGGCTTTATATTGTCATCTCTTTCTTTATTATCCTGGGTGGGTAGTTTGGCTGCGGGGTTTTTGGCCTACCGGCCCCTTGCCAGTTTTCTGCACGATCTGATGCCCTTTGCGGGTTTTTGGCTGCCGCCTCTCTCATTTATGATAGGCGTATTGTTGGGGAAACTTATTTTTGATGTTATTATTACCTGGCTGTTAGACCGCATCCCCGGTCGGGCGCATAACAACCCTGTAAATAAATTACTTGGCGCTATTCCAGGCATCGCGAATGGCTTGATTTGGGCCATTTTGTTATCGGGCATCCTGTTATTGGTGCCCTTTACCACCGGTCTCTCTAAACAAACCCGGGAGAGCGCCCTGGCAAGCCGCCTTGTGGAGCGGATCAGCTGGCTCGACGATTCTTTATCCCCCGTGTTTAGCGAGGCATTAAACAGCACCCTCCCAAAAAAGCATGCCGAAGCCGGTCATGACGAATTTATAAAACTGCCATTTAAGGTAAAGGACCCAACAGTACGTACCGACCTGGAGGCTGAAATGCTGATACTGGTAAATAAGGAACGAACAGAACGCGGTTTAAAACCACTAAAAGCCGACCCGGAAATGACAGTTGTTGCCCGCAAGCATTCGGTGGATATGTTTGCGCGGAGTTATTTTTCGCACTATACACCAGAGGGTGCAGATCCGTTCGCGAGGATGAAAAAAGGGAAAATCGTTTTTTTAACCGCCGGTGAAAATATCGCATTGGCGCAAACCCTCGCCGTAGCGCATACCGGCTTAATGAATTCGCCGGGCCATCGCGCCAATATCCTAAACCCGGCTTATGGCAGGCTTGGGATTGGCATTTTAGATGGTGGCATCTACGGGTTAATGATCACACAGAATTTCAGGAACTGAGGATAAAGGAAAAGCGAAACGGTGACGCTTCGCTTTTCCTTTTTTATATGGTTTACCATGGGGTAACGCCATAATCGCTAAAATAGCCGCCTGTTGGGCCATCTTTGTCTATCATAGCAAATTTTACAATAGGTGCAGCGCCGTCTTCTACGCTTTTGTAACCCTGGTTGCCGTTAAAGTCGGTTTTGGTATAGCCGGGGTTTACAGCGTTTACTTTGAATTTATTTTTTAATTCGTGAGCTAAAGCAACAGTGTAGTTGTTTAAAGCACTTTTCGACGGCCCGTAAGCAGCCGTTTTAACCTCGTAGTGCCTCCACGTTGGGTCGCTGTGTAAAGTTAACGAGCCGAGGTCTGATGTTACATTTACAATGCGCGGGTTAGGTGCGTTTTGCATCAGGGGCACAAAAATGCGTACCATACGCGCTACGCCTATTACGTTCACCTCAAATACATCTCTGAAGATCTGATCGGGAGTATTTAATGCAGGCTGCGGAAAGCTGCCGGGAATACCCGCATTGTTTATCAGCACATCAAGATGATCTATACGACCGGCAAGTTCGCTATACGCAGTTTGGGCAGATTCTTCGCTTGTTACTTCCAATTGGATAAATTCCACATCGGTTAAGCCCTCGGCATGTAATTCGGCAACGGCTTTGCTGCCCCTTTCCTCATCGCGGGCGCCCAGATAGATGTGGTAACCGGCTGTTGCCAGTTGGCGGGCAGTTTCCAGCCCAATACCTTTATTGGCGCCGGTAATTAATACGGTTTGTTTTTTCATGATACAAAGCTATTGAGCATTAATCGTACCATCGCTGCACATAGCAGGGCATTAACTGTACATTTCACGGATTTGCTGGCGATAGGCCATTGGGGTGGCTTCGGTAAGGCGTTTAAAGAAGCGGTTGAAGTACGCAGCATCCTCAAAACCAAGCTCATCAGCAATTTGCTTTACCGATAGTTCGGTATGTAATAAACGGCGCTTGGCCTCTACCACCAACCGGTTATGAATATGGCTGATAGCTGTTTTGCCGCTTTGCTGTTTTATTACATCGTTAAAATAGCCCGGCGTAAGGTTCAGCAGATTAGCATACGCGGCAACATCATGCTGATGGGTATGGTGCTCGCTAATGAGTTGCTGAAAGCTTTTGAGCAGGCATTGCCCCTTGGTTATTTTACAGCTTTCGCCAAATTGCTCGTTATAAAGCCTGCTGAGGTATATCACCAGCACCCGCAGCCACGAAGTGAGCATCTGGTTGTGCCAGCTGCCTGCGGTATTATACTCTGCATGCATTTTATGCATTACATCTTTAAGGTAAGCGGTATCTTCTGCGGATAAAACAAGCTCGTGTGCACCTGCGGGGTTTTGGATAATGGGCAGTTGCCGCAACATCCTGTTCTCCTCCAGCAATAAAAATTCCTCGGTAAAGTAGGCTACCCAACCCTGCATGGGGCAGATCTCCTCTTTCAGGTGAACCTGCTGCGGTATGGTAAAATAAAAGTGGCCGGGCTTTACGGTGTAAGGTATATCATCTATCCAATGGCGGCTGTTCCCCTGCTCTACAAAAGCAAACAAATAATAGTCCTTACGATGCGGCATCAAGAAACCGGGATCAATTATAGCTTCAACCCCGTCGGACCGGCGGACCTGTATCATAGCCGGAGACCCGTCGTCGTTTGCCAAAGGATAATTGGTGATCACATTTTTTTCGGGAGCGGTTAAAACAGGCATGGTATAAAATTAAAAAATGGCGGTGAGGGTACCGCCATTTGTAAGTAAAATATCTGTTGTTGTTGTAATGGTGGTGAGGACACCACCATTGAGGGAAGAGTGTCCTACATCAACTCCTTATCCTTTTTTACGTGATAAGTTTTATTAGCCATGTAAAACAGCAGCACCGTTGGGATGATATAAAACAAAGCGCCGCTGTATTTAATATCCGGATAGGTAACTATCAATTGATAGGTGAGCAATATCAGTGCAACTATCCCGCCTATGAGGTACAAATAAAAGAACTTCATGCCTGTTGCTTATTTTGTTTTAGTTAGCCGTTTAAAAATGGCTGCGCCTAACGGTGGCGCGGTTACCTGCATCGAGTTTTCTTTGCCATGCCATGCCTCATGGTCGGTTTTTATCGGGTTGTAGTTGATCATGCCGCTGCCCCAGTATTGTTGCTGGTCGGAGTTGAACACTTCCTGCCACTCGCCTGCCGCGGGTACGCCAATACGGTAGTTTTGGTGCGGAACGGGGGTCATATTCAATACCACAACCACGTCGTTAGCGGGGTCTACACCCTTACGGATGTAAACGATCACCGAATCGGCCATGTTGCTGGCATCTATCCACTCAAAGCCCGTCCAGTCAAACGCTTTTTCGTAAAGGGCGGGTTCAGATTTGTATAAATTATTGATCGCTTTCACCGTTTCTTTGATACCCTGGTGGCTGGTATGCTCCAGCAGGTGCCAGTCTAAAGAACGCTCAAAGCTCCATTCGCCTACCTGGCCGAACTCGGCACCCATAAACAGTAATTTGGTACCGGGATGGGTATACATAAAGCTGTACATCAGGCGCAGGTTGGCAAATTTCTGCCAATCGTCGCCCGGCATTTTGGTAAGCATACTGCCTTTGCCATAAACTACCTCATCGTGCGAGAAAGGCAGCATAAAGTTTTCGGTAAAGGCGTATACCATGCTAAACGTTAGCTGGTTTTGATGGTATTTGCGGTGTATCGGGTCATGCTCAAAGTAATCAAGCGTATCGTGCATCCAACCCATCATCCATTTCATTCCAAAGCCCAGGCCGCCGGTATAAACCGGGCGACTAACACCACTGAACGAAGTAGATTCCTCCGCAATGGTTTGCACATCCGGGAAATTACTGTAAACGGCTGTATTAAATTCCTTGAGGAAAGATATGGCTTCCAAATTCTCGTTGCCGCCAAAAACGTTTGGCTCCCACTCGCCATGCTTACGCGAGTAATCAAGGTAGAGCATAGATGCGACAGCATCTACACGCAAACCATCAATATGGTAACGCTCCAGCCAAAACAGGGCATTGCTTATTAAAAATGCGCGCACCTCGTTACGGCCGTAATTAAATATATATGATTTCCAATCCGGGTGAAAGCCTTTGCGCAGGTCTTCGTGCTCGTAAAGGTGCGTGCCGTCAAAGTTATATAAGCCGTGCGCATCGCCGGGGAAGTGCGATGGTACCCAATCCAATATCACCCCAATGCCATTAGCGTGGAATTGTTCTACCAGGTACATGAGGTCCTGCGGGGTACCGTAACGGCAGGATGCAGCGAAGAAGCCGGTGATCTGGTAACCCCAGCTTGGATAATACGGGTGTTCCATTATCGGCATAAACTCTACATGCGTAAAGCCCATTTCTTTTACATAAGGCACCAGTTTTTCGGCCAGTTGGCGGTACGAAAGAAACTCATCGGGGCTCTCCGGACTGCGTGCCCAGGAACCGATGTGCATCTCGTAAACCGAATATGGCTTATCTAAAGCGGTGTACTGGTAGCGGTTGGCCATCCAATCCTGGTCCTTCCATTCGTAAAAAGTATCCGCTACTATTGATGCGGTATGCGGAGGCAGTTCCCAGCGCAGGGCGAAGGGGTCGCTTTTTTCCAGTTCGGCACCGTTGTGCGATTTGATGAAATATTTATAGGTTTCGCCGTTGCCTACATTGGGGATCCAGCCTTCCCAGATACCCGAAGCATCCCAGCGGTAATTTAACTGGTGCGAACCGCGGTTCCAGCCGTTAAAATTACCAATAACAGATATATATTGCGCATTTGGCGCCCATACAGCAAAGTAAGTACCTACCACGCCCTTATATTCCAGCACATGCGAGCCAAATTTTTCGTACAACTTAAAGTGCTTGCCGCCTTTAAACAGGTCGATATCAAAATCGGTGAAGCGGCTGTAGACTTCTACTGCTTTTATTTCGGTATTTGTAGTAGCATTGATGATGGTTTCCATATTAGTTTTGGAAGCCGGTTTCTTAGCAGGCTTTTCAGCGGGTTCGGTTGTTTTTTTTGCTGCTGCCTTTGGCTTTTTCACCACAGGCTCTTCAGCTTCCGGGGATAACTTGGCAGCTTCGGTTTTCTTTGCTGCTTTTGGTTTAGCTGCTTTTATGGGTTTCGATTCGGATAATTCGGCACCGGTAATTTCTTTTTTCTTCGCCATAGTAAGGGAGCGCCGCAAGCGCTTAGGTTAGTTGGTTGCAGGGATAATTCCTGTTGTTCAAATATATAATTATTGAACATACAATAGCAGGAGTTGTTTATATAAAACAAAAAAGAGGGTTCATTTTAACCGCAGAGGGCGCTGAGTTGACGCAGAGAGGCGCAGAGATGTTATTCGTGATGTTTATTTACTAACCGCACCCCTATTTGCTATGTACCCACCAACAATAGATACCGGCGCAAAAACAAACATAGCAAAGAGCTGCGTCCAATGACTGCCGCCGGATAATGCCATAGAAGTACCCGCCAACGCAAACATCACAAAAGCCAAAATGTAATTTAAAGTAAGGCTCTTTTGCTTCGCGATGAGTTGTACTACGGCGCCTGCCAGGATGGAGAAGAAAACACCATAAGCAATCGTTATTAGTTGAAAATTGAATGGCGCATCCTGGTGCGGATGATGCCCTGTTAACGTGAACAACAAAACCGAACTGATGGCAAAAACTAAGTAGCCTGCGATAACTGATAGGATTTTCCTGAGCATTTCTTTTTTTTTAAATATGGCGGATATTTTAATAGGTTGGTTGTTGAAAGTTGCGAAATTGTTGCGACTCAGAACATTCAGACCCCGGCTTAAACAACCCCATCATCTAAATTTTTTTCAGCACACATCTCCAAGGTGGATAAGCAGAGCGGCTACCTGTCCTGTGGGGTCCTGAAACAAGTTCAGGATGACGTGATTATCATTAAAACGCCCGTCACTTTATACATAAAAGGCCCCTTTCGGGGCCTTTGCTATTTCAATATTTCTATCTGCTTAAAGTTTTTACTAAACTTAAACTCGTAGGTTTTATCGGGGTTTACCGATACTTCTTTGATCTCCTTGCCATCGGCTATAATTTTTGATGGCTTAAACGGCAGGCCGTTTATTTTGATATGGTAACCTTCGTAACGCGGTGTGTACAAGCCTTCCATGCTTTGTTTAATGCTCATGGTTTTGGCAGTACCTTTTACGATGAATTTTTTCTCCAGGTAAATATCCTGCTCGTAGGCAAAAGTTTCGCCATAATCTTCAAACAGGAAGGAGTTTACCTCGTAATCGCTGTAGTAGATATTCAGTTTCACCTCTTCTATCGGTTTCTCGCTGGTGTACTGCATCACCGGGTATTCGGGTATTACCGAACCTGCCTTTACAAAGATCGGCATAGTATCCAACGGCGTAGCCACGTGTACTTCCTGCCCGCCTTCTACCATTTCCAGGCTCCAGAAGTGGTACCACTTGCCCTTTGGCAGATACACCATGCGGCTTGTTTGGCCGGGTTCCAGTACAGGGCAGATCAATATCTTATCACCATAAGTAAACTCGTCCTGCCTGAAGTGGTTGGCAACGGTTTCCTGCTCGTGCATTACCACGGGCCTTAATATAGGGAAACCGTACCGGTGATGCTCCCAGAATGCGGAGTATAGGTATGGCAATAATTTATAGCGTAACTCAATAAATTTACGATTAATGCTGGTGAAGGGCTCGCCAAAACTCCATGGCTCGCGCTCTTTGGTATCACCGGCAGAGTGCGCACGCATAAAGGGCGAGAAAGTGCCCATCTGGATCCAGCGGGTAAACAGTTCGCCATCCGGCTCGCCGCTGAAACCGCCGATATCTGTTCCGCAGAAAGAAATACCAGATACCGATAAACGCTGCAGCTGCACGTTACCAATTTTAAGGTGTTCCCATGAAGCAACGTTATCTCCCGTCCAAACCGACGAATAGCGCTGTACCCCTGCATAACCCGCACGGGTAATGGTGAACGGGCGCTTATTTTTCAATTGCTTGCGCAGGCCTTCGTACGTAGCACGTACCATTTGCATGCCATATACGTTGTGTGCCTTACGGTGACTTCCGCGGAAACCATCGTACTGGTGGCGCACATCATCCGGGAAGGTACCTGAGCCAAATACGGCAGGCTCGTTCATATCATTCCACACGCCGGCTACGCCAAGGTCTACCAGTTCATCAAACAAACCACCCCACCAGGTACGTACCTCAGGGTTAGTAAAATCGGGGAACTGGCAGCGGCCCGGCCATACATGGCCCTCCATAAAGTAATCATCGCTTCGGCGACAGAAATACCTGTTCTCTTTTCCTTCTTTAAATACCGAGTAATTATCATCCACGCGGATCCCTGGATCGATAATAACAACCGTTTTAAAGCCATTGGCGGCCAGGTCCTCTATCATCTTACGCGGATCGGGGAAGTATTTTTTGTTCCAGGTAAAGCAACGGTAGCCATCCATGTAATCAATATCCAGGTAGATCCCATCACAAGGAATCTTATTCTGACGGAAACCGTTCGCGATAACTCTTACTTTATTTTCCGGATAGTAGCTCCAGCGGCATTGGTGGTAACCCAGCGCCCAAAGCGGCGGCATAGGGTGTGTCCCGGTTAGGATATGGTAATTCTTTACCACGTCCATCATGTGCGGGCCGTGGATGTAATAGTATTGCAGTTCGCCCCCATCGGCCCAAAAACTGGTTTTAGTCGGGTCTTCTCCGCCAAAATCGAAGTGTGCCTTAAACGTATTATCGAAGAAGATCCCGCTGGCAATGCCATCGTTCACACTGATATAAAAAGGGATAGAGCGGTAAAGCGGGTCCTGGTTCCAGCCGTAGGAATAGGCATCTGTGTTCCAGTTTTTTAAGCGCTTGCCACGCAGGTTAAACTCTGTTGCCTTATCGCCCAGCCCGAAAAAGCTCTCTTCGGGCGCGCAGGTTTTGGTGCAAAACACGTAATAACCGCCGAATTTTACGTTTTCTTCCCAGTGCATCGGCGCGGCATCGCTGCTGGTAGTGATGCCCTTGCTGTCTGAAAACGAGATAAAGAAATCCTGTTTACGGATATGGCAGTTAACAGCCTCGGTAGATACTTTAAACTCCAGGTCGGTCTCGCTCAGGTTAAAGGCAACCGCCTTGGTGGGCAATTCGGGTACGGCGTAGCTAAATTCATCCAAAAAAACACTGTGCGGGGCAAGGCGTATGCGGATGATCTCTTTAGTAACAATGGTAACCTCTACGCTTGCATCTCCATCGGTAAAAAAGAATTTATTTCCTTTTTGCTCGGCATGGTTGGGTACACCCAGGTATTTTTTCACGATGGGTTTTATACCATCAGCGGGGTTATTTAAGTGGTGGAACTCCTCATCATCCACGATCATATTTTCCTCTGCAACGAGTAATCTGGCCGTTAGTAGTTCGGGGTTCGGGTCAGGTACATTTTCTTTCATAAAACTTAAAAATTCAATGGGCTTTGTTAATTATTACTTAAACAAAGTGTACACATTACATCAGCTAACATTCTTATCAGCTAATAAACGATTTATTACTGAATATTCAAGCCATAATTAAGCCAAAGTGTAGAATCGACAATACGATTTTAAAAATTCAACAACAATCCGCTTGTAGATTTTATATTAATATCCACTCCCGACGCAATATCGTCTGTTTTAAAGACCGTTTTTGTTAGCAGATCCGTAAACCCGGTATTTCCGTTCAAGTTAAATTGGTTTAGCAGGTCTCCCGGGATTTTTAGGCGGATGGTTTTTTCCGTACGGCTAAAATTCACCAGCACCAAAACCCGCTGTGTATCAGTATACCGCAGGTAAATGTACAATTTGGTATCGAAGCCGGGCTGGTGCTCATTGGCTATCATCAGTTCATAAAACTCACCAATTCGCAGCGCTTCGTTGTTTTTTACGGTATTAAGCAAATCGCTATAAAAGCCGCGTAGCTCTTTTTGCTGTTGCGATAATTGTACCCCATCAAACCGGGTATTATTTACCCACTTTTGATGTTCGGGCACACCCCAGTAATCAAATATGGTGGTTCGGCCATCGTCGCCGCTAAAACCTTGTGCGCCTATGGCCGGCTCGCCCACCTCCTGTCCGCTGTATATCATCACCGGGCCGGTGGCCAGCGTGGCGCTCACGATCATCCCGGGTATGGCATACCAGGCATCGCCCGCGAAAAACCTGCTGGCTATCCGCTGCTCATCGTGGTTTTCCATAAAACGGATCATGTGCTGGTCGATACCCTTACAATGGGTGTTCCACACGGCGTTGATCTCCCAGGTAGACGACCATTCATCATTACAGGTAAGCTTGCGGATGGCATCGTACAACCCCACCTTATCGTACAGGTAATCGAACCCGCCGTTGTGGATATAGTTGTAATACTGATTTTTATCGTAGGCTTCTCCGATGAAAATGAGCTCGGGGTGTGTAACTTTCAGCTTCGGGATGATCCATGCCCAAAACTCTACAGGCACCATCTCTATCATATCGCAGCGGAAACCATCTACCCCCATTTCGGCCCAATAGGTGAGGATATGGTGCATTTTATACCATAGCGGCGGCACGTGGCCAAAATAGATTTTGTGCCCATCGAGGTAGTACACGCCGTAGTTCAATTTGATGGTCTCGAACCAATCGTTTATCGACGGCGCTGGGCTAAATACATCGTTACCGGTCGCTTTAGCCGGGTACTCTTCAAAATGCCCGTCTTTTAGTGGAGAGACAAATTCATCGCCGCCGGGGTTGTAGCCCGCCGGTACTTTAAAATGCTGCCCGGGGATATAATAAAAGTCGTTCTCCGAGGTAAAATCTTTAGAGCTATCATCGTCCTCGCCAAAGTCGCGCACGGCCTGCGGGCGGTTATCCGAGGCATAAGTACGCGCCACATGGTTCGGCACAAAATCAATAATAACCTTCAATCCGTTGAAGTGCGTGCGGGTCACCAGATCCTGGAACTCGTTGATGCGGTTATTCACATCTACGGCCAGGTCGGGCGCTACATCGTAATAGTCCTTAATAGCATAGGGCGAACCTGCGCGGCCCTTTACTACGTCGGGGTCGTCGGTTTTGATGCCGTAGGCGGTGTAATCCGTCATGGTGGCGTGCTCTATTACGCCCGTGTACCAAACGTGACTAAAACCCATCTTACCTATTTCGGTAAGCGCCTTATCGGTAATATCGTTGAATTTACCGCAGCCGTTCTCTTCAATAGAACCATAAACTTTATTTATGGTTTGGGTATTGCCAAAGAGGCGTGGAAGCAACTGGTAAATGATTAATTTATGATCGGGGGTGGATGATTGCATGTATGATTAACGACTTTACTGATGATTGTATTTAAATTCTAACTTAGCACTAAATGAAAAAGCATTCTCTCCTGATCATAAGCATTTTTATGTTATTGTCAGGAATAGCCATGCTCTTTTTCGGAGTATCAATGTTCAGTTACCAGGGGCCTCCACTTAGCAATTTCACGAGCGCAGTCGGTAAATATTCGTTTGCACTTTGGCTCCCCACAATACTTTTAGGAATTGCCTTATTGATATCTATATCAGGATGAGAGATTAAGCCTTTACAAAAACTTCATTTTTCGCTTCAACAAATTGGCTGGCTCCCTTAAGTATTACAGTTATCGCTGTATCAGATAAATTCTTCACCGTGGTGCCTTCCTTTGCAATCCTGATATTCAGCAAACTCCCCCGGAAACCGATCTGAAACGAAAGCGCCCCCCATTCCTCTGGCAGCAACGGATTGAACGACAACATCCCATCCTTTACCCGCATGCCACCAAAACCTTCCACTACCGACATCCACGTACCGGCCATCGAAGTGATGTGGCAGCCGTCCTCTGTATCGTTGTTATAATCGTCTATATCCAACCTCGATGTGCGGAGGTAAAACTGATAGGCGCGCTCCACATCGCCCAGCTTAGCGGCTAATATGGCGTGTACGCAGGGCGAGAGCGACGACTCGTGAACCGTACGCGGCTCATAAAAATCATAATTGCGGCGAATGGTCTCCAGGTCGTAATCTTCTTCAAAAAAATACAGGCCCTGCAAAACATCGGCCTGCTTGATGAAAACCGAACGGAGGATCCTGTCCCAGCTCCATTTTTGCACCAGCGGGCGCTCCGTGGCGGGGAGGTCGGTCACCAAAAGTTGTTCCTTATCCAGGTAGCCGTCCTGCTGCAAGTAGATCCCCAGCTTTTCATCCTGCGGGAAATACATTTTGGCAATGATATCTGCAAAGCGGCCGCTTTCGATTGTTTCGTTGAAGGCTATTTTAGTGGCAAGGGCATCGTATTTGGCGTTATCGGAAGCCTTTACTTTATCGATAACTTCCAGCGTATATTTCATACACCATACCGCTATAGTGCTGCTGTACCAGTTGTTGTTTACATTGTTTTCGTACTCGTTCGGCCCGGTTACACCAAGCATTACATACTGTTGCCTATCTGCCGACCAGGTGATCCTTTGCGACCAGAAACGCGATATAGCGATCAAAACCTCCAGCCCGTAATCGTCCAGGTAAGCCTCGTCACCCGTATAGCGCACATAATTGTAAATGGCAAAAGCAATAGCACCGTTGCGGTGGATCTCCTCAAAGGTGATCTCCCACTCGTTGTGGCATTCGGTGCCATCCATGGTAACCATGGGGTAAAGCGCGGCGCCATCTTTAAAGCCAAGCAGTTTGGCATTTTCTATAGCTTTGCCTAATTGTTTGTAGCGGTACAGTAGCAGGTTACGGGCAACCTTCTGTTCCGCTGTTGCGAGGTAGAAGGGTACGCAATAAGCCTCGGTATCCCAATAGGTGCTGCCGCCGTACTTTTCACCGGTAAAACCTTTGGGGCCAATGTTGAGGCGGTCGTCCTCGCCGGTATAGGTTTGGTTAAGTTGAAATATATTAAAGCGGATGCCCTGTTGCGCTTTGGCATCACCTTCGATGATGATATCATTATTCTTCCATTTTTCGGCCCAGGCGGCGGCTTGCTCGGCCAGCATGATATCAAAACCTTTGGCGCTGATGGTCGCAAGTAACTCCGTTGCTCTGACTGCCATATCCTCCGCCTTATAATTCTGCGAAGACAGGTTGGTGGCGTACTTGATCAGAGTAACGACCTCACCCTGTTTGGCTTCAACCTTAATTTCGGTAGCCACATATTTCTCTTTCAGAATCGGGGTTGAGCGATAATCAACCGAAGCATCACCCTGCAAAAGCACGCATTTCATTGCGGTAAGCACTTCAAATCCTGTTTTTTTTGTGCGCAGCTGAATTGAACTGATATCATCAGCAGTGTTTTTATGCACTTCATCCCAAAACTTCTCATCGTAATTGGAATCTTTGTTGGCTATATCACCGTCGATAAAAGGCGTAATAGTAATTTCACCCGTGAAATTTACCGGGATGATGCTGTATTTGATTGCACCGCACTCGTCATCCACCATGCTACAAAAACGAATAGCCTCTACGGCTACTTCTTTGCCGGCAGCAGTTTTAGCATGAAAGCTGCGCTTTAGGTAGCCTTCTTTCATATTCAACTCCCTGCGGAAGCTGATCACCTCGCATTTGGCCAGGTCGAGTTGCTCTTCGCCTATCCAAACATCTATCCCTATCCAGTTAGCCGCATTCAGCACCTTGGCAAAATATTCGGGGTAACCATTCTTCCACCAGCCTACGCGGGTTTTATCGGGGTAGTAAACGCCGGCCACGTAATTGCCCTGCAGGTTTTCGCCGCTGTAGGCATCTTCAAAATTAGCGCGCTGGCCCATGCGCCCGTTACCCAAACTTAAAACACTCTCGGCCACCTTATTATAATGAGGATCGAAACCCTCTTCGATGATCTTCCACTCGTCAACTTTAAAATAATCCTTCATAAATGGGTATTGTATTACCGCTGCAAAAATAATATAAACATTTATAATAGCCTCACGTAAGTCCTCTCCTTTGGAGAGACTTAAAATCATGTTCTTTAAACCGTCTCCTTTGGAGGGGGCAGGTTGAGGCATTTGCACAATACAGGTATTCGTTTTACCTTGCATTACCTACTATATGAAAAACACCGTTTTAATTATTGGTGCCGGGGCCGCCGGGCTGATGGCTGCCCGTGCTTTGGCAATTGCCGGCAAGCAAGTAACTGTCCTGGAGGCGCGTAACCGCACGGGCGGGCGCATCAATACGCTTAGTGATGAATCCTTTTTTAAACATACCGAGCTCGGCGCGGAATTTATCCACGGCGATCTGCCGGTGACCTTAAACCTGCTTAAAGAGGCAGGGATCTCCTATCGCCCGGCTACCGGCGAAATGTGGACCTACCAAAACGGCAAGTTTGAGGAGAACGGGATGGTGATAGATGATTGGCAGCTGTTTATGGAACGGTTAAACGAACTGAAAGACGATATTAACATCTATGATTTCCTCCAAAAAGAGTTCCCCGGCGACAAGTACGAAGCATTGCGCGTTGGTGTTTGGAAATATGTAAGCGGCTACGACACAGCCGACCCTAAAGACGCCAGCGCCTTTGCCCTGCGTAACGAGTGGCAGCACGATCAGGAAGACGCCCAGCACCGGGTAGATGGCGGCTATTGCCACATGATCAGCTACCTCGCTTCGGAATTTAAGGCCAGGGGAGGTAAAATATTTTTGAACGCAGTTGTAAAAGACGTCAGTTGGGAACCCGGTAAGGTGACAGTTATGACCGACGACGGCACCGAGTACACGGCCGCTAAACTATTAATCGCGATGCCCTTGGGCGTATTGAAAGCCAAAAAAGGCGAGTTGGGCGCTGTGAGCTTTAGTCCGGAGATCCCCTCGTATAGCAAAGCTTTGCAGCAAATTGGGTTCGGGTGGATCATCAAGATCTTGTTTGAGTTTAGTCGGCCATTTTGGCTGGATAACAAAACGGAGCACCTAACCGGGCGGAACATCGAAAAAATGGAGTTCCTGCTATCCGATGAAGAGATCCCTACCTGGTGGACACAGGTTCCGGACAAATCCAACGTGCTAACCGGCTGGCTGGGCGGCCCCGCCGCTGCCGATAAAGCCAAACTATCTGATGATATCATCACCAAACAGGGCCTGCAATCTTTAGCTAACATTTTTAAGCGCGACCCGGAGGAATTAAAAAACCTGCTGATAGCCCGCCGTGTAATGAACTGGTGCACCGACCCATTTACCCGTGGCTCCTACGCCTACGATACGGTTGAAACTCCCGCAGCGCGAGAAGTTTTAAACACGCCGGTTGAAGGCACTATCTACTTCTGCGGGGAATACTTATACGAGGGCGCCGCAATGGGCACGGTGGAAGCTGCGTTAAGCAGCGCTGTAGATGTAGTGAAGATGATGGTTTAGTAAAGGCGTAATTATTTGCTACCTTGGGAGTTTAAGCCCCGTATGACGGTTTCGCAGTTAAACAGATTGAATTATTTGAACGTTGTGGCTATGCTGCTGGCATCGTGCCTGGCTATTGTTATCCCGTTTGAATTGGTTTTATTGTCATACGCTATATTAGGGCCCGCACATTACTTAACCGAGATCTCCTGGTTAAGCGGAAAGCAATTTTTCACTTTAAAAAAGTATGATTACGTACCCATTTTGGTGGTAGTTGTTATCTGTCTCATTTTCCGCATGCCTACGGTAAAACTGATATATTATACTTTTGGTTTATCCGTTATATTGCAATTAATAAACAACTACCGGTTACGCGGGCTCGCTTTTATTTTGCTGATAGCCGCCGGTAATTTACTCCTCGGCAATAATTTTTGGCGAACTATTTTTGGCGTGTACATCCCCACACTCATTCATGTTTATGTGTTTACCGGGGCGTTTTTATTATACGGGGCATTAAAAAGCAGAATCACTTCGGGCTACGTTGCCGTATTTTTCTTTTTGCTTTGCCCGGCCTTGCTTTGTATCTTATTTACTTCTGTTAATGCATCTCCTACACTTTGGGCCATAAGTAACTATGGGCATTTTGGGAGGCTGAATAAAATTAGCCTGCGCGACCAGTCGTTAAACATATTTACCGACAGGGGAAGTATCGTTTTAACCCGTGTAATTGCATTTGCATACACCTATCATTATATCAATTGGTTTACAAAAACAGAGATGATCGGCTGGCACCGGATTTCCATAACCAGAGCGGTTATCATCGGCGCAATTTGGACAGCTTCGGTCGCGGTATATTTTTACCACTACCGGCTGGGGTTGAGCTGGTTATTTATCTTAAGCCTTGGCCATGTAATTTTAGAGTTCCCGCTGAACCAGCGCAGCTTTGTTGGCATCGGTAAGGAATTAAGACGCAGGGTTGCAGGATAACACCAACTATTTGGGGCGCTATTGCTCAAAATATTTCAACCTATACAGCTGCTTTCTTTTCTTTTGCCGCTTCAATATCCTCTGCGTCCGGCGTCATGGGTTCCTGTTGTGCGGAGGCCTTTTTCTCGTATTGCAAATTGATATAGATAGGAAAATGATCCGAATCAAAATTAGATAACCGTTTCATC
Source organism: Mucilaginibacter pankratovii (assembly GCF_014773265.1). Lineage (GTDB taxonomy): Bacteria > Bacteroidota > Bacteroidia > Sphingobacteriales > Sphingobacteriaceae > Mucilaginibacter > Mucilaginibacter pankratovii. Next base: position 16,287 of record NZ_JACWMY010000016.1, read on the forward strand.
CCCTTCAGTTTAAAGTCGGTAGAAATAAAGGCATGATCTAAAGGAAACCGTACGACAGGGTAATGTGCATGAAACGAATTGTAAAATCCTCTGCCCCGCCGGGGATCTATCAAACCACTCATTTTCAGGAATAATTCTGTAGTATAACTCCAGGCCACATCATTCAGATCGCCTATTACGATAACCGGCAAAGCTGATGCCTTAGCCAGGTCGGCAACCAGCAACAATTCTTTATCGCGCTCTGTAGAGCGCGGGTTTTCGTTAGGTACCGGCGGTGTTGGATGTACAGCAAACAGCCTCACTTTAACGCCGCTTTCCAATACAATTACCGTATGGATGGATGGGATATCATCCTCCACCATGTATTTTACCTGCGCATCTTCCAGTTTAAGTTTAGAGTATAAAAGCATCCCATAGGTGTTTTCGAGTGGAACTTTTACTTCGTAGGGATAATCTTTGGCGAGTTCGGCGGTCTCGTTATCCCAGCGTTTATTGGTCTCCAGCAATAGCACTATATCAGGTTTGTATTTGGCGATCTCCTTAAGGCAGCCTTTGAAATTGGTATTGTATTGGAAAACATTGGCTATCATGATGCAGAGCGACTGTTCAGGAATGTCCTTATCGGCTCTTAGCACCTGCTTACGGCCCAGCGGTGTGAACGGAATGATTTGCGAGGACAAGTAGATGATGTTGGCCGAAAGCAACGCCAAAAAAGTATATAGTAAAACAGTACTGCCGTTAAAGAAAAACGGGAACAATGCTAAACATACTGCAGATAATACTAATTTCTGCAGACGCGGATAATCGAACACCCTAAACACCCAATACTGGTGTTTGATAACAGAGAGCAGCGTAAACGAGAGCAGCAGTACAGAAAAAGCAATCAGGAAGATATTCATCGGGATCCCTTGAGAAATTTAAGCTTGTAAATATATCAATATATTTCAACCGTCATCTGCTTAACACAAACAGCAGGCACGTGCCCAACGAAAAGAATAGTAAAAAATTTTAAGAAATGATATGTTCGAATTGGGTGAGTTGTTTAAACCTGCGTTCGTTGCCTATCCAGTATGACCTGTGGAGGGCAAAGCCGACTGTTATACCAATACCATACATAACTACAATCAGTATAAATGAGTTATTCAATAACGGGAGCCTATTGGTAATGCCTGCAATTTCCGAGAAAAACCCAATAAATATCCCGAGGATTGCTCCTTTTGCCAAGCCGCCTTCTATCAAACAATATCTCCTAAAGCCCCTTGCCCTGATTTCCTGCCAATTATTTAGGAAGCTCGTATTTGCCAACTGCTCTGCGGTTTGGCCTGTAGCCCTAATCAATTTTTCAATTCTCATAAAACCATAGTATTCTCTTCCATAATTCAATATGAATACAATCAGCAGCGGCATATAGTCTTTGCTCTTGTCGAATGCATATAACGCAGCAAATAGTGCCAGACAAAAAAGTAACCCTTTGTAACGCTTTTTGAAAAAAAGGATGGTTAACTCTATATTCATAAACTACGTTTTCCTTTCACGGGAATAAATTTTACGCCCCCTGCCCGGCCAGCAAATACAGTACCGCCATACGGATGGCTACGCCGTTCTCCACCTGGTCCAGGATGATGGATTGTTTGCTATCGGCTACATCGCTGGTGATCTCCACGCCGCGGTTGATAGGGCCCGGGTGCATAATGGTGATCTCCTTATCCAGCGAATCGAGTATCTGTTTATTTAAGCCGTACAGCATGGTATATTCCCGTTGAGATGGGAAGTATTTGATATCCTGGCGCTCCAATTGGATGCGCAGCATATTGGCCACATCGCACCAGTTGAGGGCATTGATGAGGTTATGCTCTACCTTCACACCCAACGAGCGGATATATTTTGGGATCAGCGTTGTTGGCCCGCAAACCATTACCTCGGCACCCAATTGCTTCAGGCAAAGGATATTGGAGAGCGCTACGCGTGAGTGCAAAATATCGCCTACTATAACAACCTTCTTACCGGCCACTTCGCCGTAGCGCTCGCGAATAGAGAAAGCATCAAGCAGGGCTTGTGTAGGGTGCTCGTGCGCGCCGTCGCCCGCGTTTACTATCTGCGCTTTTACGTGTTTGGCCAAAAACACACCTGCCCCCGCGTATGGATGGCGCATCACCACCATATCAACCTTCATGGCCAGGATGTTATTCACGGTATCCACCAGTGTTTCGCCTTTACTTACCGATGATGAGGATGCCGAAAAATTCACCACATCGGCAGAAAGTCTTTTTTCGGCCAGTTCAAACGATAAGCGGGTGCGGGTAGAGTTCTCGAAAAAAATATTGGCAATAGTAACATCCCGTAGCGAAGGCACTTTTTTTATCGGGCGGTTCAACACCGTCTTAAAATTATCAGCGGTTTCAAATATCTGTTCGATATCTGATAAGTTCAGATCTTTTATACCAAGTAAATGCCGTGTGCTTAATGCCATTTTCTATTTCGAATTTCGAATGTTCAATTTCGAATTTATGTACCTATTATTTACCACCCCGTCATTGCGAGGCACGAAGCAATCTCCAAGCTTTGCAAATCCGCCCTGCTCATCGGGAGATTGCTTCGTTCCTCGCAATGATGCTGGTTTTATTCTTCCTTCACTTCCGATACCAACACAATCCTATCTTCCCCATCCGTTTCCTTCCAGCTTACAACTACTTTTTGTGATGCGATGGAATCTACCTCGATGCCTACGTAATCGGGCGCTACAGGTATATGGCGGGAGTAACGGCGGTCTACCAGGGTAAGCAGTTCCACTTTTTGGGGCCTGCCGAATGCCTGCATGGCGTCCATAGCGGCACGGATGGTGCGGCCCGTCCACAGTACATCGTCCATCATGATCACCTTTTTACCCTCGATAATAAAATCTATTTTAGTTTGATTAGGCACCAGCTGCGTTTCCCTTCTGCGGAAATCGTCGCGGTAAAAGGTGATATCCAAGTCGCCCTGTAGTATATTGCTTTCGGGAAGGATCTTGCGTAATTCTTCGGCAACGCGGTAGGCTAAATAAACGCCTCTTGGCTGTATGCCTATCAGTACCGAATCGGAAAAATCGTTATGATTTTCAATTAACTGACGACATAAACGCTGTATAGTAATTTGAAATTTCTGACCGTCGAGCAGCGTTAAATTTTGCATCGTTTGGGTGGATTTGGGCAAAGGTAGTAATTTTAGCGATTAGTTAAATAGAGATTAGATATTTGTTAATTGCACACTGTCACACTAAAAATACATATCTGTAGCATTTATGTAACGTTATTATTTTTTATCTTCAACCTGTTTTTCAATCCATCACAATAAAAACTAAATGAGATTTTTTTATAAACTTTCGCTGGTTGCGGCGCTTGCCTGCACAGCCACTGCACCGGTTTTTTCGCAAACCGAAATTACCGAGAAACTCCCTACCGATTACCTTACCAAAGAGTTCCATGCCGGAAGGCGCCAGGCGCTGCGCGATAAAATGCCGGCCAATTCTGTAGCGGTGATCTTCGCTTTCCCCGAGGAGGTTTTTTCTAACGACGTAAACTACGTGTTCCATCAAAACCCCGACCTGTATTACTTCTCGGGCTATAAAGAAGCAAACTCCATGCTGCTGGTATTTAAGGATATGCAGGGTAGCGGGGCCGATGCGTACAATGAAGTGATATTTGTACAAAAACGCGATGCCGCCCAGGAACAATGGACCGGCAAACGCCTTGGCGTAGAAGGCGCTAAAGGCCAGCTTGGTTTTAAAATGGCGTTCAACGGGGCGGAGTTCGCTTCCTTCCCTATCGATTTTAAAAAATTCAGTACTATTTTATATGACGGCATCCCGGGCGATGTTGGCGCGGATATTTCAAAAGGAAGCCTGAGCGACCTGGTAAACACCTTTAAAACCAAAGCCGAAATAAAGGAAATGGATAAAGGCCTGATGAGCGACCTGAGCCTGATAGCCCAACGCAGCAATCCAAAAAATATTGACCGTATTATGGCTTACCTGAAACCAAAAATGACACAGGAGGCTTACAAAAACAACGCACTGTTGCAACAACTGGTTGCCAAGCCCGATTCGGCTACGCTGATGGATTTTAAGGCGAAAATTGGTGGCACCATGGGCGGCATGGTACAGTACGACGACGCGGTGATGCAGCTGCGCGGTGTAAAAACACCCGAGGAGTTAGTGCTCCTGAAAAAATCGGTACAGATAAGCAGCCTGGCTCATGCCGAGGCCATGCGCGCTGTGACCCCGCAAATGAGCGAGCGCGAACTGGAAGGCATTATGTTATACGTGCAAAAAAAATACGGTGCCGAAGATGAGGGCTACCCGCCAATTGTTGGCGCAGGTGGCAACGGCTGTATTTTACACTACGAAGAAAACAACGCCACCGCGGTACAAAACCAATTGGTACTGATGGATGTTGGCGCCGAATACCATGGCTACAGTGCCGATGTTACCCGCACCTTCCCGGCAAACGGCAAATTTACCGAAGCGCAAAAAGCCATCTACCAGTTAGTTTACGATGCACAAGAAGCTGTATTCCCGCTTTGTAAAGAAGGCGTACCGTATGCGCAGCTGGAAACCAAAACCGGTGAAGTGCTTGCAGCAGGCTTAATAAAATTAGGCATCATAAAAGACGAAAAGGAATTGCGCAAATACTATCCTCATGGCGTATCGCATCATTTAGGACTGGATGTGCACGATAAAGGCGGTTACGGTGGCGATTTGAAAGCCGGCATGGTGATCACTATTGAGCCGGGCATCTATATCCCTGCCGGCAGCCCATGCGATAAGAAATGGTGGAACATTGGCGTACGCATAGAAGATGATATCCAGATAGGCAAGGATAAAGGCATCAACCTATCTGTAGATGCGCCACGCACCTGGCAGGACGTTGAAAAAATGGCCGCAGAAAAAAGCATCTTCGACGCGGGAAAATTCCCGGCGCTGAAATAGCGGTTTGATCATAATGGTCTAATCACAAAGGGCACAAAGATTTTTCTTTGTGCCCTTTGTGATTTCTTACTCTGTGTACTTTGTGTTTAAAAAAATCAACGTATTGATTTTCAAACCCGATTACCTACATTTACTAAAACCATCAGCCTCGCCTATGCTGTTCTGCGGTAAACCTTCACGGCTCATTAAACAGGTATGCAAAATTTGTATTTGCATGGTTATAGTAGCGTTAAAACTTGATGCAGTAGCACAGGATACCGGCGCAGTAAAAAAACTTATCCGTATTGCCGAAGACCAGCGGGCGCGCTTCCCCGCAGAAAAACTTTACCTCCAGTTCGACAGGCCCAATTACACCACTTACGATACCATATGGTTTAAGGCATCCCTCTTCAACGCCGCCACTTATTCGCCATCGCGGTTAAGCAGCAAAGTGTATATCGAATTGATAAACGATAGCAGCAGCGTAGTAAACCGTTTTGCCATACCCATGGTATCTGGATTAGGGCAGGGCTATATTGTGCTCAACGAAAAGATAAACGATGGCACCTACACCGTACGGGCATACACCAACTGGATGCAAAACTTTGGCGACGACACCTATTTTAGCAAGCAATTTTATGTGGGCAAACCATCGGACCAGGGTAGTTGGCTGATAAGCGAGCAGCATATTTTAAAAACACTTCCACAGGGCAATGAGGTTAGTATCGCTCTAAAACTCAGCAATCTCAACAATGCCGTTATCCCCTACCGGGACATCGAACTGAGGCTTACAGAGGGTAAAAAAACGCTGTTTAAAAACAACTATCTAACATCCGATGGTGGAAATATTATCGCGAATTTCATCCTCCCAAAAAAAGCAGACACACGGCAGCTATCGCTGCTGATAACCGATAAAACCAACAAAAACAAATACAGCTTCCCCTTTTACCCGGGCGGCCAACTACAGGATATCGACCTGCAGTTTATGCCCGAAGGGGGCAATTTGGTGAACGGGCTTTCCTCACGTGTGGCTTTTAAAGCTATTAGCGAAGATGGCTTAGGAACGCCTGTTAACGGCAAAATATTGAGCAATACCGGCCGGGAAGTTTGCAATTTTGCCACTGTGCATAATGGGATGGGGAGTTTTTTTATTATGCCGCAGGCAAGCGAAACGTACGCCGCCAAATATGAATTAAACGGCGTTACGCATTCGGTGCCGCTTCCTTTGGCCCAACCTTCGGGTTTAGCTTTAAGGGTTGATAACCTGTCTTCACCAGATTCGTTGTACGTTTATATTAGGACCACTCCAGAGATAGCCGCAGCCAATAAACCCTACAGCCTCATCATACAGTCGGCCGGCGAGATCTATTTAGGGCTATCGTTCAAGATCAGTCGTGGGTTTACCAATATACAACTGGCTAAAAACAACTTCATGTCGGGTATTGTAGGTTTCACAGTTATTGATGCCGATAATAAACCGCTGTGCGAAAGGCGCATCTTCATCGACCACCACGACCGGCTAAACCTGGAAATTGCCGATCCGCAGTCGCGCTATCAGCCAAAAGACAGCATTGCGTTAAACGTTAATGTATGCGATGTTAACGGGGCGCCTGTAATTGGCAGCTTCGCGGTGGCGGTTACCGATGATGCTTTTATCAAGGCCGATCCGCTTGCCGATAATATTGTTAGCCGGCTGCTGCTCACATCCGAGCTTAAGGGCTACATAGAAACACCGGGGTGGTATTTTGCATCCGATAACATTAATACCGCTATTGCGCTGGATGAACTGATGCTTGCGCAAGGCTGGACTGGTTTTGATTGGGATAAAGCACTGCAAGTAGTACCCTTACAGCCAAAATTCAAGCCCGAGCCGGATAACCGCTTAACCGGCACCCTGCGAAACCTGTTTAATAAACCTGCAAAGGATTCCAAATTGAACCTGTTCTCGATAAGTAAAAAATATGGTTTACTGGTATTTGACACCGTGAGCAACGCCAGGGGCGAATTTGTATTTGACAATTTACCCTTGCTTGATACGATAAGTTACACGCTAAGGGTAAATAACAAAAAAGATAAAGCATCTACCGCCGATATAGTTTTAGATATATTTAAGCCAGCCGACGTTACCGGCAATGGTGTAAGATTGATGCCCTGGTATATGCATGTTAAAGATACCGCTATGCTGGCTTACTTTAACCGCCCCCAGCCCCCGCGTTACAATGGCATTGATATTAGTGAGGTAAAAGGCAGGCTTTTAAAAGAGGTAAAGATAAAGGCGGGCAAACCCAATATAATTGTGGGGCAGTACTCGGGCTATGTACAAAAGGAATTTGCCGAAAAGGAATTGGTAGAAGCCGGAAAAACCACACTTTACGATTTGATATCCCGCAAAGTAGGTGGCTTTGGAACCGGGCATTTATATAGAGAAAGTATATTCGGGAAAGCAACTTATCATGAGCAGCCTGCGCTTGTTGTAGGCATGACAATGGTGTCTGATATTATTGTTGATGGCCAGGGCACAAGCATCATGTCGGCGGACGGCAAAGGTTCCGACCCGCAAACCGCTATTGATTTTATGAAAAGCATTGGCGCGGACGATGTTAAAAATATTAAGATAGCCGAGGGCATGAACATGTTTATAACCGTAACCACCCGTAGCGGGAACGGGATCTTTACGCGGCCGGCGTTTAACATTTTGTCTTACCGCCCGGTACCGCTCTGTTTGCCCAGGCAGTTTTATCGCCCAAAATACGACGTAAAAAGTGCCGCTGCCTTTACACCCCGCCCAACCATCCACTGGGAACCGAATTTAATTACCGATAAAAACGGCAGGGCATCCCTCTCCTTTTTTGCAGCAGATAAACCGGGCACTTACACCGTCATCATCGAAGGGACGGATATGAATGGGAATTTTGGCAGGCAAACGGGGAAGATGGTGATATCGCCCCCAGTGAGAGCCGCAACCACCCAAAGCGCCGTAAAATAACAAACAAAAAAAGCCCTCCCGATTGCTCAGGAGGGCTTTGTAATATTTAAACGTTTAGAAGATTAAACTTCTTCGGTTTCTTCAGTTTCTGCAGCAGCTTCTGGCTCTGCTTTAGCTACCGGGGCTGGTGCAACAGGGGCTTTTTTAGCCGCTTTGCTTTCAGCACCTTCCATTTGCTCTTTTAACTGAGCTAATACGCTAAGATCGCCTAAAGTTGATTTCTCTACTGATTCTTTCACTTTCTTAACCGCGTTGTTAGCAGATTTTGCTTCTTTCTTACGGTTTTCAAATTCCTGAACACGAGCGTCAGCACGAGCTTCTTCCCATATACGTGAGTGTGAAATAACGATACGTTTGTTTTCTTTGTTGAATTCGATGATCTTGAACTCAGCAGCTTCTTCAGCTTTTACAGATTTACCGTCTTCTTTAACCAGGTGTTTGGTTGGCGCAAAGCCTTCTACACCGTAAGGTAAAGCTACGATAGCACCTTTATCAGTTACTTTCAATACGGTACCTTCGTGTATCGAATCGATAGTGAAGATAGTTTCGAAAGTATCCCAAGGGTTTTCTTCCAGCTGTTTGTGGCCTAAGCTCAGTTTGCGGTTATCAATATCCAATTCTAAAACTACCACGTTTAATTTTTCGCCAACCTTAGTAAATTCGTTAGGGTGGTTTACTTTTTTAGACCATGATAAGTCAGAGATGTGGATCAAACCGTCGATGCCGTCTTCCAGTTCAACAAACACACCAAAGTTGGTCATGTTCTTAACTGTAGCAACATGAGTGGTACCAATTGCATACCTGGTACCGGCATTTTGCCAAGGATCAGGAGTTAATTGTTTAATACCAAGGCTCATTTTGCGCTCGTCGCGATCTAAGGTTAATACCTGAGCTTCAACTTCGTCGCCAACTTTCAGGAATTCCTGTGGGTTACGCAGGTTTTGAGACCATGACATTTCTGACACGTGGATCAAACCTTCAACACCCGGGATAATTTCCAAGAACGCGCCGTAATCAGCAACAGTTACAATTTTACCTTTTACTTTAGATCCGATAACTAAATCAGTATCTAATGATTGCCAAGGGTGCGGGGTAAGTTGTTTTAAACCTAAAGCGATACGTTTTTTCTCATCATCAAAATCAAGCACAACAACGTTGATCTTCTGATCTAATGATAATACTTCTCTTGGATGCTCTATGCGGCCCCAAGATATATCGGTAATGTGTAGTAAACCGTCTACGCCACCAAGGTCGATGAATACACCAAAGTCGGTAATGTTTTTAACGGTACCTTCCAATACCTGGCCTTTTTCAAGCTTGGCAACAATTTCTGTTTTTTGGTTTTCCAAATCGTCTTCGATAAGCACTTTGTGCGATACCACAACGTTTTTAAACTCGTGGTTTATCTTAACAACTTTAAATTCCATTGTTTTGCCCACATATACATCATAATCCCTGATAGGTTTGATGTCGATCTGTGAACCTGGTAAAAAGGCTTCAACGCCCATAATATCAACAATTAAACCACCTTTAGTTCTGCTTTTCACAAAACCTGTGATGATCTCATCGTTATCCAGTGCCGAATTAATGCGCTCCCATGATTTTTGAGTTTTAGCACGTTTACGAGAAAGCACTAACTGACCGTTAGCATCTTCCTGCGATTCAACAAATACTTCAACTGAATCACCGATCTTCAGATCAGGTGTATCACGGAATTCAGAAACCGATACCAAACCGTCAGATTTAAACCCGATGTTTAATACAACATCTTTGTTATTGATATTTACAACAACACCAGAGATAATTTCGCCTTTGGTGATAGAGCTGAATGTTCCATCATAAAGTTTCTCCAGTTTCTCACGGTCGTCATCGCTGTAGTTACCAAATTTTTTGTCATCTGCATCCCAGTCGAAATCTTCCAGTGGTGCAACTGCGATCTTAGATTTGATCTCTTCGATTGATATTGAATCAGCTTCTGACTCAATAGTTTCTTTTTCTGCGGTTGCAGTAACTGTACCCAGTTCCGCTTCCTTAGCTTTTAATTCTTTTTCTGCTTCTTGTTTTTTTGCCATTAATAAATTTTACTCCTTTTTCCCAACACTTAATTGGGACTGCAAAGGTACGGATATAATTTTTATAGATAAAAATATTTTTAGTGTTAAATATTGATTTTTAGGCGGTTTTTGGTGGGGAAATGTAGATTGTGGGGAATGGTTTAGGCAAATCAGAGAGGAAGTCGATGATTTTAAAGCTTGTTTAAAGAGGTAGTTTGGTAAATAGCTATATTATGGCGTTGCCTGCGGCCCGGGCTATGCGCTGCAACTCCTCATTCCGCACTGCTGATAGAAGCAGTGCTTCATTCCGGGGTTTCCGCTTCTATCCCTAACGCGGATCTTCGTTTCAATCAATCTTTTGAGGTAACTTCTCCCCTATCTCCTCATAAATTTCCATAAAAGTATCCAGCAAGCCCAATCGGTATTGTAGTACAACAGCACTTACGGCCTCTTCGTGCTCGACTGTAAACGGGTCGCGCCATACACGCATACAGATACGTTTGAGGGCATAAGTTACCTGTCCAAGATTAACATAGGTAGCTAAATAGCGGCTTTGCTTAAAGCCTTCGTAAAATTTAGCAAAAACGGCAGTGTTCTTCATCCCCGCAAAAGCCACAAATTCTTTAATGATTTCCACATCGCAGCTATCCAGATGGCCATAAAAGTCATCCACGCTTATCTTATTGGTGGTGATAAGCAGGTTATCCAGTATCAGTTCCACACCGATGTGCCCCAAAAAGAATGGCTTTACCGGCGAACCTGTAATGGCAGGTGCGAGCATTTTTTTGAGCGTGTGCGAATGGTGCAGAAAGAATTCCGAGGTGTGAAAATACTTATCAACCAGCAAATGTTTATTCCAGCCGGCGATGATAGAGTTTACATTCGGGTTTGCATGCACCAATTTTTCGGGATGCAGAACGATGGTTTTGTCGGCATTTTTCAGCAGGTCGGGCAGTACGGTGCCTAAGGTAAAGTAGCAGTCGGTAGTGTCCCGGTCGAAATAATAGTGCGACAAAAAATTCATAGGCAGGGGCTGAAATGTTCCGTTTGTAGCAATAAACAAAAAATATACCACATAAAAAAGCCTTTACACAGATGTAATATCAACATTACCCTTAGTTTACACAGCAAAAAGCAATCAATTCGGCCTGCACCCAACAAATTATTCTTTTATCTTTGGCGTCCCGATAGCTATCGGGTTTGAAACACATACACTGATGAATTTTGTAGAAGAACTACGCTGGAGAGGCATGTTGCACGATATTATGCCCGGAACTGAGGAATTACTGAATAAAGGGATGGTATCGGGCTATATCGGTTTCGACCCAACTGCCGATTCGCTGCATGTTGGCAGCCTTGCCCAGATCATGACGCTGATACACTTTCAGCGTGCAGGCCATAAGCCATTTGCCCTGGTTGGCGGCGCTACCGGTATGGTGGGCGACCCATCGGGTAAATCGGCAGAGCGTAACTTACTGAACGAAGAAGATCTGCAGCATAATCTTAACGGTATTAAAGGCCAGTTGGAAAGGTTCCTTGATTTTGAAACCGGCGATAACGCCGCCCAAATGGTTAATAACTACGATTGGTTTAAAGGGTACGACTTTTTGAACTTCATCCGCGATGTAGGGAAGCATATCACCGTTAACTATATGATGGCTAAGGATTCGGTAAAGAACCGCATCAACGGCGATACGGGCATGTCGTTCACCGAGTTTTCGTACCAGTTGGTACAGGGCTACGATTTTTACTACCTGTGGAAAAACCGCAACTGCGCCCTGCAAATGGGCGGCAGCGACCAATGGGGCAATATTGTTACCGGTACCGAACTGATCCGCCGCAAAGGCCGTGGCGAAGCATTTGCTTTGACCACCCAACTCATCAAAAAATCCGACGGGACCAAATTCGGTAAATCTGAAGGTGGCAACATCTGGCTGGATGCTGCAAAAACTAAACCGTTTGATTTTTATCAATTTTGGTTAAATACCAGCGATGAGGACGCCAAGGCTTATATTAGAATATTTACTTTATTTGATCAATCCAAAATTGAATCAATTGAGATTGAGCACAATCATAATCCAGGAACACGTGTTTTGCAGAAAGCGCTTGCTGCAGATATAACAATACGCGTTCATGGTGAGGAAAAAATGAAACTGGTTTATATTACTAATGATTTTGCTTTTAATAAAGATTTCAAATGGGAACATTTATCCCTTTTATCGGAACAAGATTTTATTGACATTTTCAGTAGCACCAAAGTGTTTTATAATCGAAGTGCCGATGTTTTCTTAACAACGAAGTATAACAATCCCACATTTAGCGATGAGGATATAATCTCCTTTTTATCAGAAATTAGAGATTTTGATGAAAATTTAGAATCAAAACCTATGTTTGAATCTAAGAGTGAAATTAGAAAACTAATAATCAACGGAGGTATTTATATTAATAAGACGAAGGTACTTTTGGAAAATAAACTTTCAGATTTCAAAGCATTTAGAAACCAATACTTATACGTTCAAAAAGGGAAAAAAAATGCTGCATTGGTTGTTTTATGTAAATACGACTCTCTAACCGAAAAAATGAAACAGGTAAATTCTATGATGAATAGATAATATTTGATTACAAAAAGGCAAGAAGAATTATTTTTTAATTATTGCTGAATAATTTGGAATTACGACATTTGGTAATTAAATTTGTACAAATGTCTGATGAGATGAAAAACAAAGAAAAACCAAATCAGTTTAAAGAGCCCATGGCAGTATATACCTACAATACTGCCATGCCTTTATATAATTTGTTTGGTGGCGCAAAAGCCGTCGCTTTTTCTTCCGATTTTGATTTGGTAAAACTGGCAAGGCAGGGTTTTCCTAAAAAAGCTCTGCTGGCGTTAGCCAAAAAGATTTCATTAAGCATACAGGAGCTTGCCAACATTCTTCATATTTCAGAGCGAACCTTGCAACGTTATGAAGATGATGTTATTATTAAAACCGAATATGCCGAAAAAGCTGTAGAGCTTGCCCGTTTGTATACCCGTGGCGAAGAAGTTTTTGGCTCCATGGATAAATTTAAGCTTTGGATGAAAACTCCCAGCCTTATTTTTAACGGCGAAGCTCCGGTTACTTTTTTAGATACCTCCGCAGGCTTCGATATGGTTTTTAATGAGTTGGGCCGCATAGAGCACGGTATTTTTGTTTGATGATACTCTACCGCATCTCTTCCTGCAAATACATTAATAATCTCGATGGAGAAGGTGCAAGGCTATACGGCGCCCGGTGGAACAGCAAGGGCAATGCGATGATATACCTTGCGTCTTCGCGCGCTTTAGCCGTATTGGAAGTATTGGTTCATCTCCCGCCCCTGTTAATACCCGAGGGTTTCTGCATTGCCGAAATTGAAGTGCCCGACTCCGGCATTACCAATATAGATGCGGCCACCTTACCCAAAAACTGGAAAGACATCTCCGCGCCAAATGAACTAAAGCTGATAGGTAACCAATTTATAAGAAAAAACGAACATCTTGCTATGAGGGTACCATCAAGCATCGTGGAGAAGGAGTTTAATTACTTGCTAAACCCGGTACATCCAGGCATGAAACATGTAAAGCTATTGAGTACCTCACCCTTTAATTTCGATGAGCGATTAGTGCATAATTAATTTTGCATAATTAATTTATTGAGAGTTGGTATAATTCAAACTAAATATTTAGTTTTACGGCTTACCAATTATCTGCTTAATGAAAAAACTATTATTTACCCTGGCCTGCACACTATGCCTAACATCGGGCTTTGCTCAGAAACCCGATGTTGCCATCGGCAAAGCCACTTACGAACTTACCCACATCCGCGATACGGCCAACCGGGAAAAGCCTTATAAAGAAACCATGGTATTGCTGTTGGGCCGTAATGCCAGCGTGTATCGCAGTGTAACCAAACAGCTTCAGGATGAAATGCTTTCCAGCCAGATAGCCAGCCAGGTAAAAAATGCTACCGACCCTAATCACCTCAACCTTACAATTACAGGTGGCGGCGCGGTAACCAATGAGGAATTTTACCAGTATGCAAATACCAAAAAGCTTTATACTGAGCAGCAGATCGTTAACTATTACCTGGTAGAAGAGGCGCTACCGGTTATAAACTGGAAGATAGGGACGGACACCCTAAGTTTTGGAACTTTACATTGCCAGAAAGCAACCGGTATTTTTAAAGGCCGCGTTTATGAAGCCTGGTTTTGCCCGGAGCTGCCATTCCGCAATGGCCCATGGAAACTAAACGGCCTGCCGGGTTTGATTGTGGAAGTTGCCGATACAAAAAGAGAGGTGATATTTAAGTTCGCAGGATTTGAGGACATCAGCAATACCAATCAAACAATATTACCGCCGGCAGCTGATATTAAAACCACGGTAAAAGATCTGCAGCGCCTGCAGGAGGCACGGGCAAAAGACCCTGTGGGCTTTCCAAAGGCATCAAACGGGGGCGGCGGCACCCGGATAACAGGCATGCGAATGGGCGACATCGATCCATCAAAAATTCAGTCTATCACGGTAAACAAATCGCCCACGGCTAATGCGCGGGAAAATAACAATCCTATGGAACTGCCCGAAAAAAAATAACCCCGCAATTTGCGGGTTTGAATAGGGTTCTTAAAAATCGCTCAGCAGATCAAGCTTTTTAGCGTTATATTCTTCCTGCGAGATCAGCCCGTTCTCGAAAAGCATTTTCAGCCTCTTTAGTTTCTCGGTCAGTTCATCTTTCTTAGGCTCTTCCTGGGCTACCGGGGCAGCAACAGGTGCAGGCGGGGGAGTTGGAACCGGCGCTGGCGCGGCAAATGGTGGCTGTACCACAGGCGCAACCGGCTGAAAGGCAGCCTCGTTGGCGTGGCCTATCTGCATCGAGCCCGATTCGGCGCGTTTCTCTTCCAGGTCGCGCAGGCGGCGGGCTTCACGCTCGGCTTCTTTACGTTCCTGGGCGTATTGGTATAGCTTGCGGGCTTGTACCTTGGGCAGGTAATCAACCCCCATTTCGGCACCGTTAGTGGTTTTGGCACTGAATACGGCTCCTATAATTTCCTCGCGGGTGTATACGTCTACAATATCCTTCCATACAAAATCAACAAACTTGATAGATAACCCCAGGTTTGCCGGGGTAAAAAACAGGATGCGTTTATTGGTTAAAGCAATACAATCGGGGAACAGGTTCACTATCGGTTTCTTTTGTACCGCAATGTATAGTATCTCCTCGCCGGTGGTAAGCAGATCTACCAGGCGGCCATAAATACGTTCAACAGCTTTGGGGTCTTGTTCTTCCTTTAAAAATTTCTCTATCATATTTCTGATATTAGGATCGTGGGCAAAAATAACAATAATATTGCCTTTGTAAATATAAGTTTTAAGCTACAAATAGCAGCACTGCGCTTTATCTCAATAACGTAACAGATGTATTTTGTGTATAGCTTACACCGTCGCCCATGGTGTATTTTACCACCAGGTAATAAACGCCCGTGGTAGCGGGCTTACCGGCATAGGTGCCGTCCCAGCCAACGTTGAAGTTTTTAGTATGAAAATATTGTTGTCCCCAGCGGTTGTAGATATAATACTCGATGGCCATAGGGTTACTGTTCTGATTGGGTCTGAATATATCATTTACGCCATCGCCGTTTGGCGTGAATGTGTTGGGGAAGCTAACCAGTTCGCATTTATCCTGTCCAATCTCGATATCCAGTTCGTCTAATATACAGCCTTCGGCACTTAAAATTGTAAAATGATTACTTCCCGGTACCAGATCTGCAATGGTTTTGGTGAAGGGATAGACGTCTGCCCCATGCTTTATTTTGGCTGCTCCTTTTATATCGCCTGCGGGTGCAAATGTTATTTTGCCAAGCGCTGTGCAAACCGCGTTCCTCACATTATAAGTTAGCGCGGGTTTATTTACCACCGAAAGATCGGGCACAAACACCTGCTGTTCTTTCCTGTCGCCGCCGGATGAGGTTACCACAAGTGTGTAAGTCCCCGGCGGCACATTGCTGAACGAATTGTCAGGACCGGTAACACCATTAAACGAATAGGTGTAAGTATCCGGGTGTGGCTTGGTTATGATCGTAACTCGGGCATGAGTGTAGGCTGTACATTCCTGCAGGAACTGAGCATCGATTATTTCTATGGGCGGGCATACGTCCTGATCCAGCAAGTAATCTTTTTCATCAATAAGGCAGCCTGCTTTATTGATTATTACAAAATGATAACTCCCTGCCGGCAAACCGGCAAAGGTGTGGCCAAAATTGTAAACGGCGTTATTGTAGCTTATCCCGTAGGTACTGTTGCCGGTAGCGGTATTGAGAGTGATCTCACCGGGTACATCGCAAACAGGATTCTTTTTGGTGATGGTGATAACGGGATTATTGAGGCTATAATCCGGAATGGTAAACGTGGCTTCCTTCGGGGCCTCGCCACCGGTAGATGTCACCGTTACTTTATAGCCCCCCGCTGTAAGATTATTAAACACCCCGATTCTGCTACTCATTCCGTTATCGAGCGTGTAAACATATTCGCTGGTGGGCGTTTTGCAGATCACCCGGGCAACACCTCTATTAAAAACATTACATTCCTGTTCTATGGCTACATCCTTTATCTCTATTACCGGGATCTCCCCTGCTTCGGCGTTACTGCCTGCATCGTATACTACAAAAGGCAAGGTGCCCGCAGACCCCTTTATGGTCTGGTTTTCCATATCCAGTTCAAGCATTTCGGTGCCGCTCGGATGATCGGCAAATGCGTACACTTTAAGCTTGTTATTTACTGATACCGTTGTAAAACCCATAATATTACGGCCGATAGGTATATAAGAGGTGCTGTTGATAGGGTTTGCAATATTAACTTTTACGATCTCGCCACTGGCGGCCGCCATGTAAAGTTCGTCCTTATAAAACAACAAGTCGCTGCCGAATAGAAAGGCATATCGCCCAGGTAAACCGCATCGGTGGTGCCTTCCTTAAAAGAAAACAATGCACTTCCGCTGGCGAAATATACAAGGCCATTCTTATCCACCGTAAGCGCGTTTCCTGCAACGTTATTGCCAATTAAATTACAATTGCTGATAGACGGGGAAGCGCCACCATTTATGTCGCCACGGTAAAGTGCTCCATTACCAGTGTTGTAGTAAAGGTAGGTGCCGGATACTGCTACTGAAAAAAAAGTTCCACTACCACAACCACCAACATCGTCTGTTATAATGCCATTTTGGGTAAGCGTTATTCTTTTTAGTTGGAGTGAGCTTGTGGCCACATAAAATTGCTGGCAATAGCTTTTTGCTGCGATGCACAAGAGCATTACAAACAATACGGCAACTTTTTTTATGAGGGGGCGGATGATCAATAGCTTAGGCACAATAAGCAGTAAATATATTTATTTAAATACTCGGCAAGGCAAAATTTATTTTACCTTATTGTTATTTATTACTGCTTACATTGACGGACTAACCTACCAATAAGTTACAGCCTCTGATATCAGAATTATCAAAACGGCCCAAAACCTCAAAAGAACCGTCCTGATAAACTTTACCCAGATCCTGAGTAGCAATGAACGAGCAGGAATTGATATTAGCCAGATCGATAATGTTTACACCGCCTGTTTTGCCGGCATCTACAAGGGTGAACGGGTCGTTGGTATCGCGGGTGATGATCTTCATCCAGGGCGGGCAATTAAAGATGCCTTCTCCTTTTGAGTAGGCTTGGGAGAGCAGTTCGGTCATCCCGTATTCGGAATGAATGTTTTTTACACCAAAGCCTGCGCAAAGGGTGTTGTGTAGCTCCTCGCGGATCATTTCCTTGCGGCGGCCTTTCATGCCGCCGGTTTCCATCACAATAAGTTCGGGGAAATCTATCTGGTATTGTTCCACAAAATCCAGCAGGGCAAAGGTTACGCCTATCAGCAGCGTTGATTTACCGGCTGCCTTTTGCTTTTGCAAAATATTATATAGTTCCTCATGGTTGTATAAAAAGAAGCCGCTATCGGGGTTTGCCGATTGGGTGATCAGATCCTGCGCCATATAAATAAGAGATGAGCCTTCCCGCTCCAGGTACGAGGGCAGCAGAGCAAGCACCGTATAATTTTCTATATCGCCATAAAACAATTGGAAAGCATTACGGAAACTCTGCACATACCAGCTCACATCAGTAACCGTGTGGCTGCTGGTGATCATCCCTGTGGTGCCCGAACTGGTGAAAACAACTTCTGCATCGCCATCACTCGCCACCACCTTGTGTGATTTAAAAAACTCCACCGGCATAAACGGTATCCGTTCGGGATTAATAATCGACGCGGGGTCGATCTTTAGGCCTTCAATAAAAGCTTTGTAAACCGCGCAGTTTGCGGCCTGGTATTGAAAAACCTGCAAGGCTATCTCCTCAAAATCCTCTTTATTATTTATGGCGAATACCTTTTCTTTGCCCGGCTTTATCATGCTGCAAAAATACTAAATGTGCAGATTACAAATGTGAAGATGTGCAGATGAGAAAAAAGATGTGCAGCTATACAGATATGAGTTTGTACAATCGATGTGGGCTGAACATTCTATGGATTTTCATTTGCACATTTGAAATCTGAATCTGCACATTTACTCCTCCAGGTGTAACAATTTTTCCCTTTGCGAGTTAACTATAGAAAAACAACAATAATCATACATTCATCAAACCCACTATGAAACTCATTAAATTTTTAAGATTGCCGCTTTTGTTAAGCGCATTTTTTATACTGGCTTCCGCCACATCTACCGATAAAGGCCTGGAAAAAATACACCAGGCAAACAATGTTTTAAAGGCTTTCGGACAGATGAAGGAAAGCATCCCAAGCGACTTACTGAAAGAGTACGAAGGCATTGTGATCGTTCCGAAACTCATCAACGCAGGCTTTGGCATCGGCGGTAAACGCGGACAAGGGCTTGCCATGGTAAAACTGCCAGGCGGCAAATGGAGCGACCCTGTGTTTGTAACCCTTACCGGCGGCAGCTTTGGTTTACAAATTGGTGTTCAATCTGTCGACCTGGTTTTGGTATTTAAAAACAAAGGCGTGCTTACCAAAGTTAAAAACGGCGATTTCACCATCGGCGGTGATATATCGGCAGCAGCGGGCCCGGTTGGCCGCAGCTCTACCGCCAGTACAGATCATAAACTGGAAGCTGAGATCTATTCTTACTCACGCAGCAAAGGGCTGTTTGCCGGTATCAGCGTAAACGGTTCGAACCTGGCCATCAACAAAAGCCTGAACGCCGATTTTTATGGCGACGATGTAACCTCGGCACAAATATTTGACAGGGCAACAAGTAAAGAACCCGCTATTGCCGAGCTAAAAGCTACGCTTAGTGCGTTTTAAAAAAGGTTGTTAATGATCTTACTTAAAAGCCCTGGTATACCAAACGCCAGGGCTTTTTTCGTTTTAAGGATGGGCTTTCCACAACTATTACATCACCGTAAATAGTTCCATTTTTTCGCCCCGGCCTTTTAAAATATGTTCTCCTAAGGGTTTTATTTGAAAAATTGGATCGAGGTGAACCTTTTTTACAAGGTCGCCGGAAATAAGAATATCCACATTGAATTGATTACATAAGCCTTGTATCCGGGCGGCGGTGTTCAGCACGTCGCCTGTAAAGATGATCTCCTTTTTCAACACCCCTATCTCGCCGGTGGTTACCATTCCGCAATGAAACCCTGCCTTAAACCCGGGTAATAATCCAAATTGTTCTTCATATTTCATCGCCCGCCTCGCTATAGATTCTTTCATCGCAAAAAAGCACCGAATGCAATTACTATTTGCTGCGCCGTTTGTCAGCTTCCATGATACGATCATTTCATCACCTGCATATTGATAGATCTCGCCGGAGTGGTCGATAACAGGTGCCGACAGGTCGGCGAAATATTCCTTCAGCATTTCAAAGTATCTAACGTGGCCGAGCTTCTCTGCAATAGTGGTGGAAGAGCGCATATCCAAGAACATAAAAATCCTTTCCTCTTGAACCGGGCGATGGTACTTCCCTAAAAAGAAATTACGCAATGCGGCATGGCCTATGCTATCGCTCACCTCGGTATAAAACTGACTGATCAAAATGATAGGGGTAATATAGATGCAAACACTTATCAGCGAATAGTTGGTAAAAAACGCCCGGGCATAGTCCCAGGTCTCTGTACGGCTAACTGCAGCGGCCATCCCATCTGCCGTGCCGATGAAGGTAATTATGAGAAAAAACAGGATGATTATGAGGTAAATAAACGACTTATACAGGATCTTTTTACTGAAGCTTTTTTTGATAAACCACTTGCTGAAATAAAAAATTTCCAGCACGCCTATCAGCGTTCCGGTTACCAACGCCACAAGCGGCATTGTAACAATATTCCTCGTAAAAAAGTAAGGATTCCCGGTGGAAGGATAATAATTCAGGCTGCCCAGCAGGCCCTTTTCAAGCAACGTATAAACAAGGCTGAACACCAGCCACATGATACTAAAGGGGATGATGCGAAAAATATTCCTTTTAGCTTTTGGTGATAGTGTTGACATATGTGGATCGGTAACAGCAATATATCATTTTTTCTGCACGACGGCAAATCAGCGTCGGGTAAACGGGCACTTTTGCTTTAAGGCTTTACACCATCATTCGCAAGAAGGGGAGAAAAATCACAACAGGAGGAAAAAGGATTTATTCGTCAGCAACAAGCGACATTAACTGTATGCTCCACTTTTTACCTGTTTTGGAGTACAGGCTAAAGGTATACGCGTCGTCCCATTTACAATTAGCATAATAAATGAATTCGCCGAAGTAGGGTTCGATATTCAAAAGTTCTTGCTCTTTCATCAATTCTCCATTTTTATCTTCTATACGTGCCGTTGCCTTAAAATAGTTCAAATCCCAGTCACAGTAAATCGCCCCATACCAATTCCTTTGCGGCGACCGATAAGTCTTGTTTTTCAACTTAAACCTATATTCTAAATTATTTTCCAGGCATAGTTCATAAGCCTGTATAGCCGCTTCCTTATCCCATTCATAACGTTCACAAAGAAAAAGCATACATTTATGTAACATTTCAATCAACGTTACTTTTTTTGCTGCGTTACTTAACGAAAAATAATTATCAAGATCAAAGTACACCTCTACACGAACAACATCTACGCAATTAACGATCTCCTTAAAGCCATGATATTTCAAGGAAATATCGTCATTAACCTCTAAAACGATTTTACAAAAAACACCTGTATCGAAAGGCTTTAAATACGACCAATACAGTTCTTTAATGCACCAAGTCTCCCGGTTAAAAACCAACAAAGGATGTTGGTAAACTGTATTGAACGCGATCTCCCTTAGCCTCATATCACTTCCCGTTCTTCTCAAACACCCTCTTCACCAACAAACCCGATAAGGCGGACATCCCTCCTACCAAACCGCCAATTAAAACGGTAATCAGCAGCACCAATCCCCAATGCGGCAGTTGAAAAAGGTGCGCCACGCGGGTGGCCAGGATATTTTCATTCGGTAAACTCTTCAACAATGCCAGTGCCAGCCAGGCCAGGCCCAAACCCGCAAAACCCGACCAAAACGCCTGCTTTGACGTTTTGCCCAAAAAGAATGCTCCCGCGAATGCGAAAATGCAGGCCGCCCACCAGGGTAAAATATACCCGCTGATAAACGACAGTAAAAGTATCAGTGCTAATAACATAGGTTTATTTGCTAAGGGTTAAGGTTGTTTTGATCCGGTTGGAAGTTTCTGTTGGCGATTGCAGGTAGAGCAGTTCCTTCAGCTTGCCGTCCTTCCAGGTTTGCAGCATATCATCGTAATAAAAACTGCCGGGGTTGCCGCTTTGCCCGCCCGGTATGATGCCGTAGCCTTTTACCTGCGGACCAAGCTGAACCACCATGCGCCACGACGGACCGTGCCCCTCGTTTATTGCATTTACGGTAGAACCCGTACCACCCGAGGCAAAATTACCCGAGCCAAAGCCGGGGATATTGGCCAAATGCCGCACTTCAAATTCCTTTACCTTGCCCCATTGCCAGTTGCCAGGCTTGCCATGGTTTTTTATCAGGCCGTCTACTGCTAAATTAAAGCTACGGCTCAGTACATCCACGGCGGTTTCCTTCATAGGCGTTTTCTTATTGTCGAACCAAACCGAATTGGGTTCTTTCAGTAGTAACTCTTCCGTTCGGTCCATCGACGGCCAGTTGAGCGGCATCTTTTTGTCCGAGAAGTTATCATTCCAGGTGGCTCGGTAAAAACGGCTCCACCAATTGGCGAATACGGCTGCGCCTTCGGAATTGGCATCGTAGTACT
This sequence comes from Mucilaginibacter pankratovii, assembly GCF_014773265.1. Lineage (GTDB taxonomy): Bacteria > Bacteroidota > Bacteroidia > Sphingobacteriales > Sphingobacteriaceae > Mucilaginibacter > Mucilaginibacter pankratovii. Next base: position 38,578 of record NZ_JACWMY010000016.1, read on the forward strand.
TATCCCATTGTTTGAGGATATCGAGGGCGGCGAGCTGATTCCCATCCAGTTTGCTGGCGTCCAGATATTTAAGCATTGTTGGTAAAATATCCTGCGCGCGGATGCTGTAGGTATCGGTTTGTAATACACGCATGCTATCTACGGTGGCTTTTTGCATAGCGCCGAGGCGGTCGTTAATGCGTTTGCCGCGTTCGTAAGGCGCAAATTGCCAGTTAATGTAATACGGGTAGGTTGGGTCGGTAGAACTTTGGTTGGCCGAGCTTACGAAACCACGCGGGGGATTTTTCACCGTGGGGTTTTGCTCAAAGGGGATAAAGCCGTGCCAGTCGTTAGCCGGGTCGCTGCCATCCATCAAAAATTTGCCCTGATCTTTATACTTCAAAGGTATTTTACCGTTCGGAGTAATAGCGATATCGTTATCTGCCGATGCGAAAACAAAGTTTTGCGCCGGCGCGGTAAAGTAGGTTAAAGCCTCCCGGTAATCGGTATAGTTACTGCCGCGGTTAAGCAGGTAAAAGGCTTTGATATCGTTAGATTCCTGGTGGGCTATCCATTTAAGCGCGTTGCCAACGGGGATGTTATCGTGCCCCTCGCCCATCTTCGCGTTATCATAAACTACCGGGCCAAAATGGGTATAGCGCACCGTGTCGATAATATCCGACTGACCCTTCACGGTGATTTTCTCGATGCGATAGGTCACCTTGTTCCATTGGTTGTTGTACCAGTATTCGTTGCGGCTTTGGTCTTTAAACTTCAGCTGGTACCAATCTAATATGTCGGCATCCACATTGGTTACGCCCCAGCTTATTTTTTTGTTGTAGCCGATAACGATGCAAGGTGCGCCGGGCAGTGAAACCCCGTAAACATTTACGCCAGGGGCGGATAACTGCATTTGGTACCAGATGGATGGGAAAGTAAGATCGAGGTGCGGGTCGTTAGCCAAAATAGGGTAACCTGTAGCCGTTTTGCTGCCGCTGATGGCCCAGTTATTACTGCCAATGCCCTCTACCCTCTCCTTCATTTTTATACCCGTCAGCAATTGCGCTTTAAAGGCGGCAGGCGGCGCGGGTATGGGCAGCGGTTTAAAATCCCATTTGGTACCTACCGGGATAATGGGGCTCTCGTGCATAGGGTAATCCGGGAACAGATCGTTGGTTACCTTTGCACCGAATTTGTTCAGCACGTTGGTCATGGCCAGCTCGTTGGTGCCGCCCGCCAGCGTTTCCGACATCAGTTTTAGCAGCAGCGCGCAGTTAATGGGCTTCCATTCTTCGGGGGCATAATTCAGCAGTTTAAATTCTATGGGGTAATTGCGCGGCGAAAGCTGGTGTACATAGCTGTTGATGCCCTCGGTGTAGGCATTAACAACTACCCGCATTACCGGGTCCTTCATCATGCCTTTTAAGGTATTTTCGGCACCGTAAACCATGCCCATGCGGCGGTGGTAGCGGTCGATATCCAGCGCTTTGGCTCCAACCACTTCGGCCAGCCTGCCCGATGCGCTGCGGGTTTGGATATCCAGTTGCCACAGTCGGTCTCGGGCGGTGATATAGCCCTGGGCGTAATACAGGTCGTGCTCGTTTTCGGCGAAGATGTGGGGGATGCGGTTCTCGTCGTACTTCACGGTGACTTTACCCTGTAAGCCGGTCAGTTTTAGTTCATCCGCAGCGTCGATATTCCTGCTTTCGGCATTTTGCCAGAAACCGGTAGCCGGGTTCAAAAACTTCCCTACAGGTGGGATCTCGCCAAATTTTGTTTGCAGCGCCCAGATAAGCAGGCCGGTAAATGCAAGGGAAAGGATCGCTTTAACTATCTTCATCGGTGATGGTAAATGGTTAAGCAAGATAGGGAAATGAAGTTAAAAGGAGGTTAAGATAGCAAGGTAATTTTGAAATGCCCATTGGTGAGATTTGGCCGGAGAGTTTACTCAGCCCCTGCCCCCTCTCTGCTTCGGAAAGAGGGGTTGACTTAGGTTTTCATTTCTTTGTTCTTCACCCTCTTTACCGAAGGTAGAGAGGGTCGGACAGCGAAGCGTATCCGGGGTGAGTCAACTCGTAAAGCGACCGCAACCGTACTTACGCTAAAGATTTGGCAACTTTAAAACGTTGTTAAATCTGAATTGCTTTTACCCGTTTTAGTTGTAGTCGGGACCACAACCAAGGGCAAAAAAGTTTACAAAAGTTTACACATTTCCAGTGTAAACTTTTCAAATACTTGATAATCAATTTGTTGTATCTTACAGGGTTTACATAAAATGCGTCCGTATTTATCTATAATATTGCTTCTAAACCCGTAAAGAAGCCTCACCCTGCGCTCTTCAAAGAGTAACAGCCCATCATAAGACAGGCGGGTAATTCATAAGACGTTCCGTCGGAACGTTAGAGGGTTCCTTGGCATTTTCTACCCATAAAACATCCCGAAGGGATGAAGAAAAGCAAAATCGTTCCGGAGGAACGTTTTATGGGTAGAAAAATAACGGCAATTTTTACGTTCCAGCGGAACGTTTTATGGAATCTGTGTTATGGTGGGCTATTGCTCTCCAAACGAGAGGGTTTTAAACTGTACAGATGCTGTATCTGCGTACTTTGGTTTCCGCTTTTTGTAATGACGCTTTGGCTTATTAGTTTTTGGCGCCCTGGTTTGCACCCGGTTGGTTTTGCCTTCCTTACGGAAATTCCATGGCGGGGTTGGGTTAACGTCCTGCCACAGCCCAAGATGGTTTTGGCGCGCCCGCAGTTCCAACTCGGCCAGCGCCATACTTTTGGAGTAGGCACGGTATTGCCATGCATAACCACCTTTTACAATGGCATAATTTACATTGGTACCGTCGGCCAGTTCTACCTGCCCTACGGTGCGGCCATACCTATCTTTGGTAGTGCTAAAAAGCTTTACCTGTTTACCAAAGCACAGATCCGAAGTAAACTGCTTCGCGGCCTGCCCAAAAGCTTGCGATTTCTCGGGGCAATCGATTTCTGCAAGGCGAACGGTGGTTTGTATATGGTCGGGTGAGAGCAGCACCATGGTGTCGCCGTCTTTAATGCCTACTACGCGGTAGATGTATTCTTTGTTTTCTGACTCCTTATCGTTATTACAGGCGGTGGCAAGGGTGAGGATGAAAAGGCAAAGGAGTACGGATTTTTTGAACATGGGGCTAAATTAGCGAACACGAATTTCAGGAATGGAGTCGAATTTCACGAATTTTTAGCTACAATAACGGCGTTTATTTTACCACAGAGAGCGCAGAGATAGAAACACAGCTTAGCAACCGGCTATTATTGTCTGAACTCGAATTTTAAAGAATTTACGAATTATCAGAATTAAGAGTTGCATTCCGTTCTGTAAATTCCTAAAATTCGGGTTCAGACAATTGCGTTAGCGATAGCAGCGTAAAGCCCGTAAACGCAGCGAAGCGAAGTGCGGACTTGCAGCGAATAGCGCGGGCCGAAGGCAACGCCCATATTGGTAAAAGGCTCATTAAAGATGTTATCATTACACTAACCCATTATTTACTCAATCAACCATTACCATTTACTCAACTAATCAATTATCAACCATTTATCTATCCCCACCATTCACCATCTCGCTACTTACTTACCTTGTGGTTATAACATCATAAAAGTATAAATAAAAAATAAACCCGTTATTTGTATGTTGAATTATTTGGCACCAAGGAGGAGAAGATGAGCAAGTTTACTGTACCCGATAAGGTTTTATTTGTATGTACCGGCAGCAAATGCGCAAAGCGCGGCGGGAAGGACATGTATAAACTTGCCCATAAATTTGCCAAACACGCTAAAGATGATATTGAAGTATTCAGAATAGAATGCACCGACCGGTGTGATTATGCACCGGTATGCACCATATCGCCGGGGAATACCTGGTTAAAAGAGTATTCGCCTAAGGAAGTTTTGAAACTGCTGGAGGATTGAGGAGCCTCATCCCGACCCTTCTCCAAAGGAGAAGGGCTTTAGAAAGCTAAAAGCCTCATCCTAACCTTTCTCCAGAAGAGACGAGTTAAGATGAGGCTTATTTTTCTTAAAGTCCTCTCCTTTGGAGAGGATATAGGTGAGGCCAAGAGGCGCTTATGCTTCGCTGTCGTATTTTATGCCGCCAACGTGCTTATCTATCTGCCACCTGCCGGTACCTTCTTCACCAATAACTTCAAACAGTTCCAGCGCGCGGCGTGCTTTGTATTCTTCTTCGCGTTGCTCTTTCAGGAACCAGTTAAGGAACTCGTTGGTTACAAAATCCTGCTCTTTTAAGCAACGTGCGTAAATATTTTTGATAGATTGGGTAACGCTGATCTCCTGGTCAAGTGCTTCTTCAAACACTTCGCGGAAAGAGTTATATTCTTGTTTAATGCCGGTTACATCGGGTGATATCGCGTTGCCGCCCATATCCAGGATGTATTTGTAGAATTTTAGTTGATGTTGGCGTTCTTCTTCGGCTTGTTTAAAAAAATACTCCGAAGAAAAATCGTAACCGTTGCGGTTACACCATGATGCCATGGCTAAATATACCGAAGACGAGTATGCTTCTTTTTTTACCTGCTGATTTAAAAGCGACTCCACTTCTGTAGAAATCAGGCTTTTGATACGGATAAGATCTTTCATGTTCTTGATGGTTTATGAGCCAATAAACAAAGGCAACAAACGTGCCGATTTATTTAGCTACACAATAATACCGCTATAAATCAGCAGCTAAAGAAAATAAAAGCAATATGAATTCAGTCTAAATTACTAAAGGGGAAGGCGGTACAGGGTATCCTGGATGATGTGATTAAGCTGGAACATCACAAAGGTGCCTTCCAGAATCTCTTTCAGGGCGATAATTTGCAGCAGGTTAAGCACATAAGTATGGTCGCAGGCGCAAATGAAGATGATCTCTACATCGGGAGATTTACCGCTGTTGAGCAGGCGGTCTTCAATGTCTACATGGTAAACGGCTTTCTTCAATTTCAGCAGGCAGCGGTAATCAAATTTGGCTACTTTGCCGGCAAAATCTACATACCAGCAACGCTCTTCATCGCACTGGTAAATAGCACCCTGTTTGGTGCCAAATACGTTAGTCCAGGTAGAAAGTTCTTGCGTTTGAGTAGTATTAACCATGTTTATAATGCAAATGTTGGCATTATTTATAATTAATCCAAATAATGTTGATAATTATTTATAATGATTATTAACAAGCAAGCGAGTAAATTAGCGGCTTAGTAAAGCTACCATGAAATATAAAGCCTGCATATTCGACCTCGACGGTGTTATTGTTGATACCGCCGTGTACCATTATAAAGCCTGGAAACGCCTTGCAAACGAAATGGGTTTTGATTTTACCGAGCACCAGAACGAGCAATTAAAGGGTGTAAGCCGCATGGCCTCGCTGGAGCTGATACTGGGCTGGGGCCAGGTTACCGGCGCTACCGAAGCCGAAAAAGAGGAAATGGCCACCCGCAAAAATCTGTGGTATACCGATATGATCAACCAGATGACGCCCGACGAGATCCTGAGCGGCGCGGAAGAATTTGTACAAGCATGCCGCGATGCCGGAATAAAAACGGCTATCGGCTCGGCAAGTAAGAACACTCCTATTATATTGGCCAAACTGCAGCTAACCCAATTGTTTGATGCCATTGTTGACGGTAATAGCGTGAGCAAAGCCAAACCCAACCCCGAAGTATTTTTAAAAGGTGCCGAAGCGCTGGGCGTTGAACCCGCCGAATGCGTGGTGTTTGAAGATGCCGTTGCCGGCGTAGAAGCCGCGCTGAACGCCGGTATGAAAGCCGTAGGCATTGGCTCGCCCAAGATGCTTACCGAAGCGGATGTGGTAGTGAGCGGGCTGGATAAGTTTAGCTTGGAGATGTTGGAGGAGTTGTAGATTTGTTGAAAGGTTGGAAGGTTTTAAAGTTGGAAGGTTTATGCTGAAGAGACTGGCATTTTTTATTTTTTTGTTGATAGTAGTATTTCAGGCTTTTGCTCAAAAGCAGGAGCCGAAGATCAGCATTACGCCACTTACCAAAAATTACTATGTGTGTACCTCCTATGGCTATCCGGGTGATGATGCCGATCTGTTCCCGTCGAACAGTTTGTTTGTGGTTACAGATGCGGGGATTATTTTGATAGATACGCCCTGGGGCGAGAACCAAACACAGCAGCTGATTGATACCCTTTACAAAACCTACCACAAAAAAATTGTGCTGTGCATTGCCACCCACTTTCATGACGACCGGGTTGTTGGCTTCGACGTGCTGAAAAAACAAGGCACCAAAACGTACAGCAGTACCCTAACCTACAAACTTGCCAAAGCAGAACATAACAAACTACCCGAATTCACCTTTAGCCGCGATACAACATTTACCATCGGCGGCGTCACCTTAAAAACCTATTTCCCCGGCGAGGGACATACAAAGGATAACATCGTAGTTTGGTTTCCGAACGATTTGGTATTACACGGCGGCTGTTTTGTAAAAAGCCTCGAAACTGATAGCAAAGGTTTTATTGGCGATGCCAACTTAAAACAATGGCCGGCCAGTGTAGAGAACGTTATTAAATATTACGGCCATGCCAAATACATCATCCCAGGCCACCAAAGCTGGGCAGGCGGCGTAGAGCAGCTGAGCCACACGATAGATGTGGTGAAGTAACGCAACTTAACCACCACGTCATTGCGAGCGATAGCGCGGCAACCATCGGCAAGCAGAACCGATTTGCAGGTCCGCCCTGCCTCCCGATGATTGCCACGTCGCTCCCCCACACGCCCTCCCCTTCTGCTCCTCGCAAGGACGATCCCGAGAGCTTAAAACGGCGCCTTATTATTCTTCTTATCCGCCGCAACCTTCTCCTGCTGGCGGGTTATCTCCTGTACCGCTTCCGCTAAAAATTGTTTGCCGTCCGCATTTAGTTCGGTTGTACCATAACCGCCGTCGTAGTCATAAACTACCTTTCCTTTGCTGTCGCCTTCGGCTTCTATCTTTTTGCCGTTGCGTTCAAATTTTACGTAGCCGCCTTCGGAGATATAATTTATCCCGGTTTTATCCTTACTAAAAACCACCTTGCCCGAATATTCTATTCGCTTGGTAGAACCGTTATCATCCGATGATATGATGGTGGTGCCACGCCCGTGGTGGCAGGAGGTTGTTATAGCTGCCAGTGCCACACCAAGCACGGCTATCTGCATTTTTTTATAAATATTCATGTTGCTTTATTTTAATTATAAAACAAAAATAAACATTACATGGTATTATGCAATACATAGTACTATTTAAATTGTCTATTTGCTTATAAATAACTCATAATCAAACAGATAATTTTATACTAACTTCTTACTCGCTCCTTAAACTCTTCACCGGGTTCACCAAAGCAGCCTTTATCAGCTGGGAACTTACCGTTGCCAGCGCAATACAAACGGCTATTCCGCCTGCCATCGCAAAAATGCTCCAGTGGATGCTGATCTTATTGGTATAATCCTGCAGCCATTTATTCATCAGGTACCAGGTAACGGGCGATGCTATGGCAAAGCCGATAACAACAAGTACCACAAATTCTTTAGAGAACAGGTATACAATGCCGGATACCGAGGAACCCAGTACCTTGCGGATGCCCACCTCTTTAATGCGCTGTACCGCCATAAACGATGCCAGCCCGTACAAGCCCAGGCAACTCAATAAAATAGCAACCACGGCAAAGCTTTGATAGATGCTGCTCAGTTGGTTTTCCTGTTTATAAAAACTTGCCAGCTGTTCGTCTACAAACTGGTACTCAAACACAAATTCGGGGTAAACATCGTTCCATACTTTTTCAACCCCAGGCAAAGATGCTTTGAAACTTGAGGCGGACAATTGAATGCTGGCCAGCGAAAACTGCGTTTTATTGGTAGATAGCAGCAGCGGCGCGTAATCCTCTTTAAAAGAACGGTTATGATAGTTCTTCAGCACACCCACTATTTTACCTTTTATTTTATCATTAAATGCTATCTGCTTATTTAAAGCATCTTCGGGTTTGCTAATGCCGAGTTTGGCAACCAACGCTTCATTAACTAAAAACTCCCGGATGGTATCTGATTGGGCCATGTTATGCCCGGCAACAAATTTAAGTTTGTAAAGAGGCGCGTAGTTCTCATCCACCATCTTCACTATCGAATAAAAATCTACCCGCTTAGGCGAATTTTCGAAGATAAAGTTAGTCCAGTCTTCATCGCCGTCGGCGGGACGGCTCGAGTTAAGGCTGGTTAGCTCCACTCCTTTTATACCGGCAAGGCGCTGTTTCAGGTAGTCGAGTTTGCTGATGCCCACGCTATCACCCGGGAAAGGCACGTTCACAATGGCATCTTTGGCAAAGCCCATGCTCTCATGCGTAAAATAGTTCATCTGCTTTACAATAATGATGGTGCAAATGATCAGGCCCTGCGCTATAATGAATTGAAACACTACCAGCGCATGCCTTAATGAAATACCTTTTGGCGTTTTAAATGCCAGCTTACTTTTAAGCGCATTAATAGGATTAAAACCCGACAATACCAGCGATGGGTAGAAGCCGGCTACAACAGTTACCCCTATTGTTAACACCACCAGAAATATGGCTACCTGCCATTGCAATAACATACCAGCAGCCAATGGCAACTCCATAATTTTGCCGACCATCGGTACGGCCAAAAGGCCAATGCCTGCTGCCAGCAGCACCGATACAAGCACGATCACCAGCGTTTCGGCCAGGAACTGCATTTGCAGCTGCCAACGGTTACCACCAAGCACTTTACGGATGCCTACTTCTTTGGCGCGGCTAACGCTTTGCGCTGTGGCGAGGTTCACAAAGTTTACGCAGGCTATAATGAGGATGAACAAAGCTATCATCCATAACATCCTTATCATCTGCGGGCTGATGCTTTTATCCGAAAAATCACCGGCTTTGGTATCGTAGTGCACAGCATTCAGGGCCTGGGCTATTTCGCTATCGTTGTTGCCTGGCTCATGGTTCTTTTTCACCATTGCACGTGCCTGGGTGGTAAGGTAATCGCCGGTCATACCGGGGGGCGTAAGTACATAGCAGCCGAAACTACCCATGGTACCGTTCCACTCACGCTCTTTCACCATGCGCTCGGTCCACCCGGTGCCCAGAGAAAATACTATCTGCAGGTCAAAATCTGTATTAAGCGGGCTATTTTTAAGGATGCCGGCCACCTTCATGGTTGTTTGGTTATTCCATTTGATGGATTGGTCGATGGCCTTGTGCCAGTCGCCAAAGTAGCGCTCGGCAGTTGCCTGGCTTAAGAAAACGATATTGGGGTCTTTCAGTGCATCGGGGCTACCCTGCAGCATCGGGAAATCGAAAATGCGGAAGAAGGCCGGGGTTGTTGCAAACACGCCCTGGGTCTCTTTAAATTTCTTTACCACCTGCCCTTCGGCGTTCAACACCTGCATTTGTTCCTGCCTGGCATTAAATACCGGCGCAACCTCTTCTACAGCCGGTATATACTGTTTCAGAAACTGTGGTACAGCCCATGATACGCCCTTGCCATAAAATATATCTTTAGAATCGGCATGATGGTATTCCGTCAACAGGCGGTAGATCCTATCCTTTTTGGCATGGAAATTATCAAAACTGGTGTGGAACTGTATTAGCACAAAAATAACCAGGCAAACGGCAATGCCCGAACCCAGACCGATAATGTTGATAAGGGTGTACGACCGCTGGCGGTACACATTGCGCCACGCGGTTTTAAACAGGTTTTTTATCATAACGAGGTGGTAGTTAATTAGTCTGCCAGGTTTAAGTCAAACCCAGTGCCATCCCTAAAAACCCCTTTTCGGGCGTATTCGGAGCACTTTTCATTTTAGAGGTGTACGATAACGGACACTACTACGTACACTTTCGTACATCATGGGCTGGCATAAAAAAGCCGGGCAGTGTACTGCCCGGCTCACCAATTCCCAATTACTATGCATTGAGCAGAAACACACCCCTCCCCCCTCTCAAGAGGGGAATCGCACAAGCTTCCGCTCTTTTAAATTCGAACATCACCGTAGGTAAAAAAGTGAACAACAAGCTCACTACTCACCAATCACCACTAACTCCCCTACTTCTTCCCCTTATTCTCCAGCACGATTATCGGGTTATACATATCCCAGTTGGGCTTAAAATCTTTCTCGTTGATCAGTTTATCGCCATACACAGAGAAATTACCGAGAACAATATCCTGGTCGCCATCCTGATCGATATCGGCTACTTCCATAGAGATCCAGCGGCCGTATTTATTAACCGGCACCTGGTGTGCCTTAAATTTACCGGGAGTAGTTTGCTCCATATAGGTGAAACCTGCGGCGGGATTATATTTAAAATCGGCGAAGAAGGCTATCACCGCCATATCCAGGTCGCCATCGCCATCAAAATCTGCCGACATCACCTTGGATGCCCCGTTGATGTGGTGAAAATAGGTTTGCTTAAACCGCCAGTTACCCTGGTTGGTAAAAACGTATATGCCGTGGTAAGGCTTTAAGATGCTGGAGTAATCGTTATTATCGCCGCAGGTGTAAATAATATCCTTTTTGCCGTCCTTGTTTACATCTACCAGCTGAAAACTGTTGGTGCCATATACCGGGGGGAATCGCAGTAAATTCTGTTCGGTAAAGCCGCCTTTGTGGTCATTCAAAAGCATCCATACGCCTTCATCCCCCTGGGCAAAAAGGCACATTACATCCGGCCAGCCATCGTTATTAAAATCATCCACCTCTACCTGTATCGCCCCGGGAACGGCCCTGATCATCTTCTTTTTAAACCTACGACCGGACTGCTGTTCTATCAAAAACAAGCCGCCTTTGGTATTACCGTATCCGCACACAATATAATCAGTAAGCCCGTCCTTATTAAAATCACCGGGAGCGGTAAACACCGGGCGGGGCAGATTATCGGCAATCAGTAGGGTATCTGTCTTTTTTGTGCCGGGACTGAACTGCTTTAAAGTTCCATCTAAGAAGTCGTTAGGGGTTAATATGCCGATGCCTGTAAACACACCCGTGTTTTTGCCATCGGCGCCTCTAAAAAAGCTGGCGTCGGAAACAGGCGACTCAACCTTTGCAACCACTGTTGATCTTAGCTTCGCATCCCAGGATAAAAGCCTGTTGCCGGAATCACCGGTATAAAGCAACTTATCAAAGGGGTTAAGCTTTATCATGGTGGTCATGGCGGGCGAGCCCCTGCGGTTTACCTTCGCCGGAAGCTTGAGCGCGAAAACGGCCCAGTCTGTAGCGGTATCAGGTTTCGGCAGCACCAATTTTTCCGGGGCGGCGTTTTTGTAATAGTCGCGCAGTTTTTGCCAGTCGGCCAGGCTCATTGCCGATCGTGGGTCTACGTAATACTGCCCCATCTCCTGCTGAATGCCCAGGCGCAGCCCCATCTGGGGCATCACGCCGGTTTCCCAGGTAACTTTATCCAATAAAGATGGATCGGGATATTGGTGGCAGCTTTTGCAATATTTAATGGAAAGCGCCTTCCCGTCGGCGATATTCTCGGTTTGGGTGTTTACGTGCGGCGCCGTATCACAGCCGTTAAAAAGAAATATAGCCGCGGTAACAACTGCAGCTATACTTAAGGCCAATTTATTAGCAGATACCTTGTTTTTCTTCAACATCAATTCACGCTCACGGCAGGTATGCGATTTTTGTTCTATTTCTTAGTATGGTTTTCCAGTACAATGAATGGCGTATGCTCATCCCATTTTGGTGTAAAGTTTGGCTGAAATAAAAACCCGCTGGCATAATTGGCGAGCAGGATATCCGGCTTGCCATCGTGGTTCACGTCGCTTACATCCATGCTCATCCAGCGGCCGTTTTGGCTCACCGGTATGGCGTGTGGTTTAAATTGCATGGCTTTATCCTGTTCAAAATAAATAAACTCCTCTGCGGGGTTGTTCTTCATATCGGCAAAAAAGGCGATGGTGGCAATATCCAGGTCGCCGTCGCCATCAAAATCAGTAGCTATGGCTTTGCTGCAACCGTTTATAGGATAAAACCACTCCTGCTTAAATTTAAAATTGCCGGTATTTTTATAAATATACAGGCCGTGATAAGGTTTTAAGATGCGCGAATCGCGGAAGTTATAACCACAGGTGTAGATGAGGTCAAGGTCGCCATCGTGGTCTATATCCGCCAGCTGGAAACTGGTAGAGCCGTTTACCGCCGGGAATTTCAATAACTCGCGGGATTCAAAACCGCCTTTTTTATTGTTGAGGTACAAAGCAAGTCCCTCGTCGCCCGCACCGTACAATACCATTATATCGGCCCATCCGTCGTTATTAAAATCGCCTGTTACCGCCTGCGCCGCGCCCGGTCTGTCGGTTATCGACAACTGCTTGTAGGTTTTCTTTGCGGCATCCCACTTAAGCATATAAACACCGCCCTTTAAATTCCCCTGCGCGCAAACTACCATTTCGTTTTGCCCGTCTTTATCAAAATCGGCATTCAGGGTTTGTACCGGTCTTGGCAGATCGGATTGCACCTGGTTTAACTGCAGGGTTCCGGCCAGGTTTACCTTAAACACTCTCCCGTTTGGGAAATCGACAGGATCTAAACGGCCGATGCACGATACGATGGCTTGTTGGATGCCTGCCGAATCGGGCAGAAAATTAAGGCTTACGGCTGCCGACGGCAGTTTAACTGCCCTGGTGGCGTTAAACTGGCTATCCCACTCCGTTAAATTGCCCGATACCACATCGCCGGTATAAATTCTACCGTTTTTGGGATTAGCGGCAATCATTGTGGTGAAGCAGATATCATTACTGCGCGCCGATTTTTTAAGGGTAAAACCAGCCCAGTCGTTCAGCAACGGCACCGGCGCTTTGGCTGCCGCCAGTGTATCGGGCGCAATTTTTTTGTAATACGAAACGATGGCCTGCCAGTTTTGTAACGACATCCCGCTGGTATCGCCGTCCTCTTTATAATAATCTATTCCGTACGTTTTTATGGCAAAATACGGGGCCATGCCGGGCAGTGAGTGCACTGTCCAAACATCTTTTGTAAGCGCATTTACCGGCACCAGTGCGTGGCACTTGGTACAATGTTGCTGCACCAGGGCTTTGCCATCGGCCAGGGTGTCGCCTGTTAAAACATAACCGGCGGTTATGGTTGTACTTTTACAACCATTAAGTATGGTGCTTATTGATAATATTACAACCCCTGATAAGATACAGGAGGTGAGTAAGAAGGTCCTTTTCATTTCAATATTAAAAATAACGCTTTTGCTTTTTTAGTTCTGCAACTTCAGTTTATTCCAGATGTACTCGCCTATTTGCTTACCCTGCGCGGCACCTGCATTTACACTGTTAAGGTAATGTATCCCGCCATAGTAGCGGCTTAAGGAGGTTTCGTCCGACGCTTTCAGGAAGGATTTGAAATGGCGCTGCATGCCTATGTAACGCAGGTCGCTGGTATCATCGTATTCAAAATTATCGCCAAAAAGGTGCGTTAATATCACTGCCGAAGCAGCGCTGATATCGCTGTGCCCGCTCGGATACTCGGGGAACGGAGGGGTTTGCAGCATTGGCAGCCATTTTTGATCTATCTTATCGTTTATCACGGTAACCGGCCTGATGTACCTGGTATCGTATTTTACCTGCCAGCCGCAAATAAAGGCATCGAATAAGGCTATTGATGTTAAAGCATAAGCCTGCGCAGTTTTAACAGCGTCGGCCTTGGTTTTTTTACAGGCGATGGCGGTAATACCAATCCAGTGGCCACCCGGGGTTATCTTTTTATTTACAAACATCATGTGCCCGTTGTGCTGAATAACAAAGGGGTTATCATCCCAAAAGCGGGCAATTTGTACCTGCTCGGGAGTGAGGTTTTTGCTTTGCTCGTAAACTTGCATGTTTTGTTTAAAGTATTCGCTGGTTTTGTCTTCGCTAAATGGCGGCGGCGGCGGCAATTTAAACTGGGTGGATGTATCTATAGCGAAAGTGTGCATGGTTCCCCAACAATATTCTACGCCATCCAAATAATCGGGAGCGGTTGGGCGCCATTTGCCGTTATCGCTGCTGCCCAAAAAACGTGGTTTACCACGGGTTTGCGGGTAGTTGTCAAAAGCGGCGCGGGCCAAAATAGCTTTGCCTACTTTCTCACCAAAATCTACCGAGCGCGAAAACGTGGCGGTATCCAGGTTATCCTGGTACATGGCAAAAACTTTGTCCTCGTACTTTTTTAGGGTATCTATAGAGAAGGTAACTTTATGGGCCACCGTAAAATATGCTTTGGTAGCTGCAAGCGCGTAGTTATACTTTTGGCCTTTTTGCGGCTGGGGCATGGCTTTAAAGCCTTTAAGCTGGCTTGTTATCGATGCATATTTCGGGTCGGCTTGGCGCATGACCTCGTAAGCAGCAAGCGAGGTGTAGCCATATATGCGCGCCGCAACCGGCGGAGTGAATACATCGTAAATAATAACCTGGGTTAGCTGGTCTACGTTCTCATGCAAAACATCGGCATCCTTTTTAAGGGTGATCTTTGGCTTTTGGCCGCAACTAATAATAGCAAGGCTACAGGCAGCGGCAATTAATACTTTAAAGTATCTCATAATTTAATTGGCAATAGGTTATTTAACAGGTATATCTCTTTTATGGCCAATATTATCGGTAACGGTAACAGTTGCCATTGAACTGTCAATATTAAAAAATCTGCCCGACTGTGACAAGAACGATTGCCCATTATAAAATTCTTGCTTCGCGGTTTTCCCGTTTTTGTACCTGATGGTGGCAAACATATCCATCGGCAGCAGCCTAACGGTTTGTATAGCCTTCTTCAGTTCAAAAATTTTCATCGCATCTTTATATTGGGTTGCGGCCAGCAGGTACTTGCCATTTGCGCCCTGCAATTTCACCAAAGCTTTGCCATCGCCGGGGATATAAATGCCGCTTTGCATAATAGTAAGCGGTTTAAATCCACCTTTGCCATCGCCTTTCAGCATCAGGCCGTTAAAGGCATCGTAGCGGCCGGTGCTTACTTCGGTGCCATAATCGTTTCCACTCAGGGCAACATCCAGGTTACCATCGCCATCAAAATCATCAACCACCATACCGCTCAACTGCGACATCTGGGCTTCAACCGGTAAAGGTATCATGGTGAATTTGCCGCCGCCGTCGTTACGCAGGTAAACGGATTGCAGGATATTCGCCTTTAAACGGATAGCATCTTTACGCATTGCCGGTGTAAGTACCGAATCCATAGTAGATACCGCGAAGGATTTATAATTCTGATACCTTACACGCATGCTGATCATCTGCTTCACAATATCCTCGCGCGTATGCGCCGGGAACTCCTTCATCTGCCCGTCCTGGTCTTTCAAAAACAAGGATGGGAAGGCATCGTAGCTGCCATTATTGTCAAAATCTTTAGCGGTGATGTACATGGGGTACTGGTCGCTGGCCTTGTAAAAGGTGTTTGTACCGGTGTTGCCCACCACGTAATCAATATCGCCGTCATGGTCAAAATCGCCGCCGGCAATGGTGTTCCACCAACCCAGTTTATCGGCTATACCACTCGTTTCGGTAGCGTTTTTAAATACGCCGTGGTCGTTCTTCAAAAAGGTAACAGGCATCCACTCGCCTGTTATCACCAGGTCGGGCCAGCCGTCGTTATCGTAATCGCTAAAAGTGGCATCGCAAACAAGGCCTATCTTATTTAAGCCTTTTGCTGCTGATGGCGTGGCATCGGTGAATTTTATCTGCCCGTTTTTGCTATCGTTGCGCAGCACAAAGCTCGATACCGGTTTAGGGTAATTCCATGGGTCTACCCTGCCCGATACAAACAGATCTAAAGAGCCGTCTTTATTGTAATCAACCGCCTTTACACATAGTTTGCTGGTAAAATTAACCGGCAACGCGTTCGGCTGAAGCGCAAAATGCCCTTTGCCATCGTTGGCGTAAACCCTGTCCTGGTAGGATTTGGAACCCGGCTCGTCCTCGTATCCGCCACTGGCAGCATACAGGTCAAGGTCGCCGTCGCCGTCAGCATCAAATAATAAAAGGCCTTCGTCTTTATACTTATCGCCGCTTGCTACGCTGTCCAGTAAATTTCGCTGTACAAATTTACCTGTAGCCTGTTGCAAAAACACCTGCGCCGGGAATTGCGATGTACCGCCAACAACCATATCATCAAACCCGTTACCATCCACATCGCCAACGGCAATAGCGGGGGCGTACTCTGATAATTTATGCGGAAGCAACTTCTGTACGTTAAAATCGATAAAATCTTCGGACTTATGAACGAAGTTAACTCCAAGCGACCGCGTAACCTCGGTAAACAACGAGCTGTTATTTACAGCCGGCAGGCCGAAACTATAATTCTGTGTAGCGTTGGCTATATCAACTTTAAGTACCTGGTCGGTTTTTATATTTTTAAGTACCTGCTGTTTGCCATTTTGCCATTTTATAACAATCGAATCTACTTGTTTTATATTCCCTAAACCAAAATGGGCAATGTTTTGGATGGTTGATAAATAGCCCCTGAAAGGTGTGTTCTCGTATACCTGGTGTTTGCCTTTATCATAATAAATATCGGCCCAGGCGCCAATACCATCTTTGTTTTGGCTACCACCTTTAAACTGTACCTGCAGGTAATGGTTATTTTCTTTGTCCTTATCGCGCGATGTATTGCGGTACAGGAATGCTTCGTCATCAATATTATTAATCACCATATCCATGGCCCCGTCTCCATCCAGATCGGCATAGGCCGCGCCGTTAGAGAACGATGCGATATCCATCCCCCAACTTTTGGTTACATCCTCAAAGCCAAGCTTACCATTGTTATGAAAAGCGTAGTTAGCAATTTTTACAACGGGGATCTGATCGAGCACCTGTTTTTTGGTGGCTACTGCGTACGATTCATCGCGGAAGGTGATAAAATCATGGTCGGTAACGTCCCTGGGGTAACCATTAGTTACCACAATATCCCGGAAACCGTCGTTATCAAAATCAGTTATCATAGGCCCCCAGCTCCAGTCGGTTTGTGCAACACCGCCTAAAAAAGCAATTTCGCTAAATACCGGGGCGCCGATAGAATCGTTTTGCCCCAGGCGCGGGCCCTGGTTTAACTGCAGGGTATTGTGATTGTACTGGTATTGGTAGCCGTACTTATCAAAATTCTGAAAAAGCTGGTAAGACGTACCCGGCATAAACATCTTTTTCCGATAGTTATCCTCAGGGTCCATATCCAGTTCAAAAACATCGGCCAGGCCATCGTTATTAATATCCTGTATATCCTGCCCCATAGCGCTGGTGGCGGTATGCTTAAAATACTCCCTCGTACGATCGGTAAACGTACCGTTGTGGTTGTTAATGTATAGGATGTTGTTGGGTAAAAAATCGTTGGTTACGTAAATATCCTTCCAGCCATCACGATTGATATCCGCTATGGTGGTAGCGTGGCCGTAGCCTTCTATCAGGATGCCGGCTTCTTTAGATACATTGGTGTAAACCGGGTGCCCAAGTGCGGGGTTGGCATCGTTACGGTACAGCCTGCCGGTGCTTTTAGCCGAGCCATCCGTTGCCAGGTATCTAAAAGAACTGGTATTATCGGTAGACTGGGCCTCGTTTACGGTGAGGTACATATCCAGGTCGCCATCGTTATCGTAATCAAAAAACGAGGCCATGGTAGAGTGTACGTTAATATCAAGCCCGTATGCTTTGGCCTCTTCTTTAAATACAGGCACACCGTTGCCGTTGTTACCGTGATTAATGTAAAGCAGGTTGATGCGCTTCACAGGGCTGTTCAACAGCGTGTTGCAAACATAAATATCCGGCAATCCGTCGTTATTTATGTCAACAACCGCTACACCCCTGCCCCAGCCGCCTTTGCCGCCTACACCGGCCTCCTGCGTAACATCATCAAACTTCATATCGCCTTTATTTATATACAGGCGGTTTGATACTGCGTTGCCTATAAAGTAAATATCCTGTTTGCCATCGTTATTAAAATCGCCGATGCCTACGCCGCCGCCGTTGTAAATATTAAGCATATCCAGCGGGTTGATAGAATCGTTCTCAACAATGAGGTTGTTGAATTTTATGCCTGAATGTGAGGAATCTATCTTTTGGAAAAGGGTAGCTTTTTTGCACGAGAACAACGCGACGGAAAGCAGCAGCGGAAGTAAAAGTTTCAGAGGTCTCATAAGGTCAATAGTACGGGAATATATTATAATAAAAAAAGAGGAGAGGATAAAAACCCTCTCCTCTTTATAAAAAACCTTTAGCTATTAATAACCAGGGTTTTGTTTGATGCTACCTGCGGTAATATCTATCTGAGCTTGTGGAATAGGGTAAAGCTCGTTTTTACCAACCGTAAACTTAGCCTGTTTTAACAACAGGATAGGGAAGTTAGGCACGTGGTTTTCGTGATCAAGATAAAAATTGATCGCAGCTCCCATAAAGCCGTTGCCCATAGGGCCGCCGGTAATACCATCCCAACGCTGTAAGTCGAAGAAACGGTGGCCTTCCATACCGAATTCAAGCCTGCGTTCGAACTGTATAGCTTTACGGGCGAAAGCGGCTCCGTTTGCAGCAAACTGGCCGGTGTATTTCTCTACTTTATAGTTAGCAGCATATTGCGTATCATCTACAATAGGTTTAGAAGCAACCTTTACGCCTTTATCATTTAAACCATAATCCACTAACTTACCTTTAACCCAGCTCTCTGTTTTCATGGCACGTGCCCTAATTTGGTTTACATAAGCTTCTGCGCCGGCTAAATCACCAGTCTCAACCGCACATTCTGCTGCCCAAAGGATCACGTCGGCAAAACGGATAGCGTTGTAGCTATTTGATGTTGATTGGTTAGCTGCCCAACCACCGTAAGTATCAGATGTAGTCGCCTGTGCTGCTTTGTAATATACGTTTTTGATAGGGCTGTAAGGGCCACCGTCATCCTGGTCACGAGCCCATGATTTTCCCGGGTGAGTTCCCCAGTCAAGGTAAGGGATTCCACGACGACCGGCGGACCAATCCAAACGAGGATCTACACTTGCGGTGGAAGGGAAATAAAGATCAGATTCGGGTATGCCCTGGTCGTTTTTCAAATCCGAATCGTTATAAGTATCCAGCAAAGGTAAGCCTGTTACCGCATCTGTTTTAAACGCGTTAACAAAGCTAAACGATGGCTGAAAGAAACCGCAGCATGATGCAGGCCCGCCAGCGGCAAAGTTAAGCGTACTACCAGCGTTACCATTTAAACCATTAGCGCCATCTTTTACAGAGGTTTGCACTACAAACACGCCTTCGGACCCGTTCTTTTTAGATGGATTGAAGTTATCTCCGTAATTTACCAGAGCATATTTTACACCACCTGCAGTTTTACCATTGGCAATTACGTCTTTTAAGATGGTAAATGCCGCAGGGTACTTGTGATCATACATTAGCGCTTTGGCTTGGAAGGCTAAAGCTGCCCATTTATTGGCACGGCCAACCTGTGGCTGTGTTTCTGGCAATACCGCAGCAGCAGCAGCAAAATCGGCAGCTATCTTATCCCATATAGGGCCGGGGTTACCAATTTTATAGTTACCGGCATCGTAGGTGATGGATTCGTCAGCATAAGGTACATTCCTCCATAATTTTGCCAATTCGAAATGATAGAAACCACGCAGGAAACGGGCTTCAGCCGTTGCCTGGGCAATATTTGCCGCAGACATCGATCCATCTTTTACCAAAGGAATTTCGCGGATCACGTCGTTTGCGCGCTGCACGCCGGCAAAGTTCATTCTCCATTTCGGGTCAAGGTAGTCGTTTACACCATTTTGGGTACGGGCCTCAATATCCGCAGCGCTTGGCTGATCACCCGGGGTTGAGCCTTTGTGGGCATCATCACCGCCAACACTACCGTAGATCCAGTTATCAGTACCGGTAGCCCAGGTAGCACCTGCCTGGCCGTTGTAAACACCATCAGCCAGTGCGTAAGCGCCAATTAATAAACCATCAACACCTGCTTTGTTCGCTAAAACTATTTGGTTTAGCGCCCCTGTGGGGGTTTTCTCCAGAAACTTCTTGCACGACATAGAGAAGGCAAGCGTGGCTATGGACCCCACAACAATCATTTTGTTACTTAATTTTTTCATCTTTAAAAACTTTTAAATTCTTTCTAATTAAAATGTTGCGCGTACGCCTATGATAAATTTGCGCTCGGAGCTTGGGTAGTTACCAAAATCTACACCATTACTGTTACCGGTAACGGCCTGCAACTCCGGATCTAAACCGGTGTATTTTGTGATAGTGAATGGATTTACAACTTGTAAATATACGTTCAATTTATCAGCACCGATTTGTTTTACGCCGGTTTTGAAAGTGTAACCTAACTGTACCTGGCGCATTTTTAAGAACGAGCCATTTTCAAGGTAGTAAGAGTTAACTACACCAGCAGTACTAAAGGTACTTGCCGCTTCAGCAATCGGCGTTTTAGGGTTCAGGTTGGTTGGGGTCCACGAGTTAAATAGCAGGTCGTTACTTTTGTTACCGGTTAACGAACTATAAAAGTTGGTCCAGTATTTAACGTAGTTGAAGTTATCATTACCTTGAGAGCCATACAAATTGGTGCTAAGATCCCAGTTTTTATAGCTTAAACCTAAGTTTAAACCGTAAGTGAAATCAGGGTTAGGGTTACCGAAGTAAGTACGATCATCAGCGGTGATTTTTTTATCACCATTAACGTCGCGGTATTTGAAACGGCCAGGGGCAGCATCAGCTTGCGTAGGCGAAGCAGATACATCCGCAGCAGAAGAGAAATAACCAATTACATCATAACCATAGAACGAACCAATTGGGTGGCCAGTTGCCTGACGCGAAATATCGCCTATACGGCTACCCACAACAGTGAAAGGTGATGGCACATCATAGATCTCGTTTTTGTATGTAGTAAACTGCAGGCCTACAGTGATGCCTAAATTGCTGCCGATTTTATCACGATAGTTAAAAGATGCATCTAAACCTTTGTTACGTACTTCGCCTGTATTAACGAAAGGCTGCCTGGCGCCGCCAGTGGTTGCCGGCAATGCAGGGTTAAATAATAATTTTGTAGATCTTTTTTGATAGTACTCTATCGACATATCTAACTTATTGAACAAGGTTGCATCAAAACCAACGTTGGCAATATAATCGCGCTCCCAGGTTGTAGCCAAGTTACCAATTGTGGCGTTAAAGAAACCCTGCTGAATGCTGTTGCTTGTACCGCCGATATCATAAAAAGATGAACCTTTATCAAGTCTATATAACGAGAAAGCATTTGATGCCGCTTGGTCCATTACGTTCCTGTCGTAACCTGCAACACCGTAGCTGGCACGAATTTTTAACGAATTTAACCAGCTGATGCCTTTTGCAAAGTCTTCCTGGGTAACGCGCCAAGCCAATGAAGCTGAAGGGAAATAACCTACGTTTTGGCCTTTTGCGAATACCGATGAACCGTCGCGGCGTATGGTTGCAGACAAAATGTATTTATCATTGTATACATAATCTAATTTACCAAAAAACGACTGGTGGGTGATAGGCTGTGCATTATAGCTGAAAGCAGTTAATGCGCCTGTCCCGCCAGATAGCGTTACGAATGCCGGATCGAGAGATGGCAAGCTGGTAACGTTACCGCCAACACCGCGGCCAAATTGCTCCCGTTGCTCATAACCTGCCAGGAAGTTAATACTATGCTTCCCAAAAATCTGGCTATAAACCAAGGTGTTACTCCAGTTGTAGTTATTATAATAACCGGCATTCTCGCTAAAACTTTCGGTACCGCCATGGCCTTCACCACTATCGTACGGCCTGTAATTGATAGAATAGTTAGAAAAATTATTAATGGTACCGCTAAAAGCTGTACGAGCTGTGAAATGTTTCAAAAAGTCTGCTTCTGCGAATACAGTACCTTGCAAATTCCAGGTTTTATTTGTATTATACTTTTGCCTGTCCTGCGTAGCTACAGGGTTAACTGCGTTACCTAAAGAGGTAGGGCCTGCCCAGGTACCGCCGTATTGTTTACCGGAGATATCGTAGATAGGGATCTGAGGCTCGATACGGTAAACTTCAGATATGGAGTTACCTTCGCCCTGGTTACCGCCCGGAATATTACCTTGCCCGGTTGGAGATAGCGTGTAAAATAATGAAGCATTTTCACCAACTCTAAAGTGGTCTTTGATATTGAACGTAGTATTGATACGTGCAGTTGCCCTTTTAAAATAAGTTTCAATTAAAGTACCTTGCTGGTTAAGATAACCGGCAGAGAAGTAATACGCGTTTTTGTCGTTTGCACCTTGTGCGCTAACAGTATGCTGTTGCATAGACGCTGGTTTGAACACCGCGTGAAACCAATCGGTGCCCTGGCCATTATCGTATTTTTGGATCAGGTAATCATTGTTCGGATTAAACGTGTCAAATCTGTATTTTGTTGGATCAACGGCGGCATCGCCGGCGGCAAAGTTGCCTTTTACACCAGGGCCTTGCGCGCCAAAAGCCGCAACACCGCCATCAGCTAAAAACAAGCTGTTTTTAGGATCAACCTTTTTTACCAGTGTTAAATAATCCTGTGCGTTTAAAACGTTGAAAGGATTACCGCCTAAAGGCCTCTGTGTACCGTAATAACCATCATAGGTAATAGTAGATTTACCTTGTTTACCTTTTTTAGTAGTTACGATAACCACGCCATTACCACCCGCGATACCATAAATAGCAGCAGCGCCCGCATCCTTCAATACAGAGATAGACTCAATATCGTTAGGGTTAACGTTTCCTAAGTCGCCACCCTGCACACCATCAATAATGATGAGTGGAGATGAGTTTGCAAAGTTAGAGATACCACGAACAAGGATTTGCGCACCTGCACCCGGAGAACCCTGGGTAACTACGGTAACACCCGATGCCTGGCCTTGCAGTAACTGATCTGAGCTACTTGCAGGAACTTTAATGGCCTGGGCCACATCTACCGTTGCAACCGCGCCGGAGATGTCTTTTTTACGCTGAGAGGTGTAGCCCGTTACTACTACTTCGTTCAGCGTATTGTTGCTAACCTGCAGCGTAACACTAATGTTATCGCTTGAGCCAACGGTTACTTCCTGGGTGGTGTACCCAAGGTAAGAAATAACCAAAACGTTGCCGGCGCTTACACTTAATGTAAATTGCCCGTTAACGTCTGTTTGTGTACCGGTAGTGGTACCCTTAACGCGCACAGTGGCACCTACTACGGGCAGCTTGTCGTCGCTGCCGATAATCCGGCCGGTGTGTTTTGTTTGGGCTGTAACTACCAGTGAAGATACCATGCAGCATAATAGCAGGCAAAGTACTCTTCCTTTAAGGAGTAAACTTTTAAACATGAGATTGAGATTTAGTTGATTAATATATTTGATTTAAGATTTTATTTCATACCTAAGTGCGGTGATAATAATTGCCGTGGATAGTGGCATAGGAAAACTTTAACAATTTTCTTTGAGAGAAAGGGGTGAGATTCCCTTTATACGTGAAGTGTTCAAAAAGAAAAAAATGTAAAAGTTTTATCATATAGCGAAACTATCCTGCTTAAAATTTTTATTCCTATTTGTATTAATGGTGTACCTCGTTCGGCGCACCAAGTTTTTGTTCCTGAAAATTTGCGCTTTTCCTCGTCCGGAAAAGTTTATATTGGTAATGCATCTAATATAAATAGAGTGTATAGGTTACACAAGCCAAAATAATAGAATTATGAATTATTTATTTTTTAAGAAGTTTCGCACAATAATTTATAAATTTTAAAAACTATTTTAAATACATGTTAACAATAACGCCTCTTTTATAAAAACTTAGCAATGTAAAAAAGTTGTTATAAAGCCTTTTTAATTATAAAACATGCTGATTTTGTTTAATAGGTAGTGCAAAATCCATTTTCGGACATTTTTTTTGTGAAAACGACTGCTGTTAACTTCGGTATAAATTACCATTATATTATTTTTATGTTAATTATTCATTAACACGGGCATCTGCGGCAGGCGCCGCAAATGCCGGGATTTGTACCGGCCGCTAAACACCTTGTTTTAGCGGTTTTATAAAAAAAATGTGCCTTAGAATTAATTCAAGGCACATTAGCTTATCATTTGTATAAGTGTAATTTAACAATTACACCGTTTGTTTATTTTAGCCACTTCACTTTGGCGTTGTGCGTATCAGCCGAATTTGTGCCAATTTGGATGATAAATTCTCCCGGTTCCCAATCGTACTTCAACTGGCTATTGTAAAACTTCAGCAGCTCGGGCGTAATGGTAAAGCTTACTTCTTTTGCCTCCCCAGCCTGAAGATTTATCTTTTGAAAGCCCTTTAATTCTTTAACCGACCGCGAGATGCTTGCCACCGGGTCGCTGATGTAAAGCTGTACAACTTCTTCGCCGGCATAGGTGCCTTTATTGGTTACCGTTACTGTTGCGGTTAAGGTTTCGGCACCTTTTAAATTCGTTTTACTCAATTTTACATCGCTGTAGCCAAAGCTTGTATAGCTTAAGCCATAACCGAACGGAAACAGCGGATCGTTGGAAATATCCAGGTAATTTGATTTGAATTTGGTTGGCCCATCGGTATAAGGGCGGCCTGTATTTTTGTGATTATAATAGATAGGTATCTGCCCAACCGTACGCGGAAAAGTGGCAGTAAGCTTGCCAGATGGGTTATAGTTACCAAATAACACCTCGGCTATGGCGTTGCCTGCTTCGGTACCCGGGGCCCATACATCTAATATGGCAGCTGCGTTCTCATTTTCCCAGGTTAGGGTAAGCGGGCGGCCGTTAAACAATACAATTACCATAGGCTTGCCTAATTTGGCCAGCGCTTTCAGCATCTTTTTCTGGCTCTCGGGCACATCAATATCCGACCGGCTTGATGATTCGCCGCTCATGCTCTGGCTCTCGCCCACCACAGCAACAACAATATCCGCCTTTTTTGCCGCTTTAACAGCCTCTTCTATCATATCCTCGGGCGAACGGCTATCCAGGCTAACCATGCCCGGGCCAAAATTTAGGCGTTTCATAAACTCGGTATCATCAGTAATATTGGCACCTTTGGCGTAAATCAGTTTTACGTTATCGCCAACCACGTGTTTTATACCCTCTAATACACTCACCGATTTTTCCCACTCGCCGGCAATAACCCAGGTACCCAGCATATCGCGTTTATTATCTGCCAGCGGGCCAACAACAGCAATTGTTCCGCCCGATTTTTTCAGCGGCAGTATCTGGTTAGCATTCTTCAGCAATACAAAAGAGTGTTCGGCAGCTAAGCGTGCCGCTTTGCGGTTCTCTTCGGTAAAAACGTCTTTCTTTTCGTTTTCGGCGTTTAATGATTTGTATGGATTATCAAACAAGCCAAGTTTATACTTTGCTTCCAGCACACGGCGGCAGGCAAGGTCTATCTCGGCCTGTGTTACTTTGCCTTGTTGTAACGATTTTTTTAGTGTGCTTAAAAAGCCTTCGGCAACCATATCCATATCCAAACCGGCTTTTAAGGCCAGTGCCGATACCTGCGACAGATCGCCCAGGCCGTGGTTGCTCATTTCGCTCAGCGAAGTGTAATCGCTCACCACAAAACCCTTAAAGCCCCACTGCTTGCGCAGCAGATCGGTTAGCAACCATTTATTACCTGTTGATGGGATGCCATCCACGGTGTTGAACGAACTCATGATACTGCCAGCACCTGCATCAACCGCTGCCCTGTAAGGCGGCAGGTAATCCTGGTACATTTGCAGGCGGCTCATATCAACGGTATTGTACTCGCGGCCGGCTTCGGCGCCGCCGTATAGCGCAAAGTGTTTTACGCAGGCCATCACCGCGTCGGCATTTTTAAGGCTGGTGCCCTGGTAACCTTTTACCATAGCACCGGCAATTTTGCCCCCCAGCCATGGGTCTTCCCCGCTGCCTTCAGATATACGGCCCCAGCGCGCATCCCTCGCAATATCAACCATTGGCGAAAATACCCAGTTAAGGCCTTCGGCTGTTGCCTCTTTGGCAGCAATGCGCGCGGATTTTTGAATGATATCCAGATCCCATGTTGTAGACATCCCCAACGGTATCGGGAAAATGGTGCGGTGCCCGTGTATCACATCCAACCCAAATATTAAAGGTATATGCAGGCGGCTGTTCTTTACAGCCAGCTCCTGCGCTTTGCGTACGTTCTCTACACCATATAAACCAAATATGCCCCCTATTTGCCCTTTGGCTATACCGTTATCTACACCATTATTGGTAACAGAGCCGGTAATGGCCATGCCGCTTGTAACCAGGTTAAGCTGACCTATCTTTTCGTCGACGGTCATTTTTTTCATCAGCCCGCTTATAAAAGCATTCATGTTGACGTTAGATTGGGTTTGCGCCATAGTGTTGCCAAAAGGCAATACCAATATTGCAGCGGCAGCTATTTTAAAGAGAGGTTTGTTTGTAAAGAAACTTTTCATTTTGAATAAACTGGGTTATATGTTTACTTCAACACCAATAAATAAGGTAAATTTCCCCATTATTAAAGTTTATTAAACTTATTGGTTATAATTGGTTGTTAAAAAAATGTAAACAATGGGTGTAATTGGTACACAATTGTAGATATTAAATTTAAACATTCAAAGTATTTTCGTATAATAGTATAAATGCTGACTAAAGAAGAACTGGAAGAATTTTCTGCCGAAGCCCATGCGCTGTACCTCGACTATATTTCTATAGATTGTGTTGTATTTGGCTTTCATGAAGGCCAGATGAAGGTACTGATGCTGAAAAGCAAAAACGAGGCTGGCTGGCAGCTGCCCGGCGGTTTTGTACAAAAGGTAGAACCTATTGATGTGGCCGCCAACCGCATTTTAGCAACCCGTACCGGTATCGACGATGTGTTTTTACAGCAATTCCGTGTATTTGGCGACCCTGACCGCAACCGCCAGCACAACGAAATGTATAGCGATATTATAGCTAAGGAGAAAAACTTCTTTGCGCACCGCTTTATATCCATTGGCTATTACGCCCTGGTAGATTTTTTTAATGCGATACCTACCCCGGACGAGTTCAGCGAGATCTGCACCTGGCGCGATCTGAACGACCTGCCCCCTTTCCTGCTCGATCATGAACTGATATTTACTACCGCGCTGGATACCCTTCGCCTGCAATTGAGTTACCAGCCCATTGGCTATAACCTGATGCCAAAGGAGTTTACCATGCCCGAATTGCAAAAACTTTACGAAACCATCCTTGGCAAAAAGCTGGACAGGCGCAACTTTCAGCGCCGGATGCTGGGCTTTGGCATTTTAAACAAACTGCCCCAAACCCGTAAAGGCGGTGCGCATAAAGCACCATATTTATACTCCTTCGACCTAGAGAACTACCAGGCGGCTTTAAAAG
This sequence comes from Mucilaginibacter pankratovii, assembly GCF_014773265.1. GTDB lineage: Bacteria > Bacteroidota > Bacteroidia > Sphingobacteriales > Sphingobacteriaceae > Mucilaginibacter > Mucilaginibacter pankratovii. The sequence goes on from NZ_JACWMY010000016.1 coordinate 65,904, forward strand.
AAGGTTTAAAGAGCGGCTGGTAATTCAGTGGGCAGATAGCAGTGGGCAGTTTACAGTTTTTTTTAACTGCCAACTGAGAACCGCCAACTGCAAACTTTTTGCTACCTTAAGCGCACATCCGATCCTTTGTTATGAAATACAGATCATACGTTATAGATACCACCCTGGTTATATTAGGCATCCTATCCGCAGGGATGGGGCTTAAAGGTTTTTTGCTGCCCAGCCATTTTATTGATGGCGGCGTAACCGGCATATCTATACTGCTGGCAGATGTTACTCACCTGCCCTTACCTATCTTAATATTTGTCATCAACCTGCCTTTTCTTTATTTAGGGTACCGCAAATTGGGTATAGGCTTTGCAACACGCAGCGCGCTGGCCATTGGCGGCCTGGCACTGGTGCTGGCCTTCGTGAAATTCCCGGATGTTACACCCGATAAATTATTAACGGCGGTTTTTGGGGGCGTGTTCATAGGCGCGGGTATAGGGCTCGCCATACGTGGCGGTGCGGTTTTGGATGGAACCGAAATTGCAGCCGTGCTGGTAAGCAAGCGCACACAAGTAGTGCGGGTAAGCGATGTGATATTAACCTTAAACGTATTTATATTTATTGCAGCAATTTTTGTTTTGGGTGTTGAAGAGGGGCTGTATTCTATCCTAACTTACCTCTCGGCATCTAAAATGATCGACCTGATACTAAACGGTTTGGAACAATATACCGGCATGACGGTGGTATCCGCCAAAGGCGAAGAGATCAGGATGGCCATCACCCAAAATCTGGGCCGCGGTGTTACCGTTTACCAGGGTAAAAGCGGATATGGTAAAGATGGCCATATCAACACCCCCCGCGAAATTATCTTCACCGTGGCCACCCGCCTGGAAGTGCCCTTAATAAAACGCGAAATATTAAAGATAGACCCTACCGCCTTTATTGTACAGCAAAGCGTGGACGATACAACCGGAGGGTTGTTAAAGAAGAAAAAACATTAGAGTTGGGAAACAAGAGATAAGAGGCAAGAATCAAGACAAAAGACAGGCATCCCAATCCCTTACTTAGGAGCTATATTTGCATTAACCATTTATCTTTCCACATGAAACGCTTTCTACCTTTAATAATACTATTCGTTTCCACAGCCTGCTTCGCGCAGCAAAAGTCGCCGGTAACATTTGTAAACCCACCCGGGGTTGTCACGCCAAAAGGCTATTCTCAGTTAGTGGTTATTGATATGGGTACCAGCAAAATGCTTATCCTATCCGGGCAGGTTGGGTTGGATAAGGATGGCGCGCTGATAGGCAAGGGCGATGTGGCCAAACAAATAGAGCAAACATTTGCCAATATAAAGGCCATTGTAGAAAGCCAGGGTGGCACCATGGGCGATATAGTGAAGCTTAACTTCTACCTGTTGGATGTGGCCAATATCCAAACCCTCCGCAATATCCGCGACAAATTCATCAATGCAAACCACCCGCCTGCCAGCACGCTGGTGCAGGTAAGCAAATTGTTTCGTGAGGATATTTTGGTGGAGATAGAGGCAACGGCGGTTATACCGAAGAAACCGTAACAACTTTACTCCCCTATTTTTGGTGTCCCCACCAAAAATCCGCAAGATTTTTTTCTAAGGGGACAACCGAAGTTCAATGCGTTTTTAAAACAACCGGCGAAACCCCTCGCTGCTTTTGCGCACATAGCCCACCACACCCCTCTCCAAGGAGCATAGCCGTCAATTTAAGGAGTAAAGCAGACGCTACGCGTCTGCCGATTTTGTAGCAACGGATTTCAATCCGTTGTCACAAAATCGCACCAGCGTAAAGAACCGTCGGTTCGGCCGATATAAATCGTAAATATGGGTCGTACCTACGGCACTCATCAAAACCCTCGGCTGCATCGGCGGGTTAAAACCCGCCGCTACAATATTTATCGAGCCGATGGCTCTTTTAAAATTCAAAACCTTAAGTTGACGGCTATGCTCCCCAAGGAGGGATTTAAAAAAAGAATTTGCCATACACTGCGTATAACCCATAAAACTTATTCTCCCGCCCCTTGTTATCATTCCATACCAAAAGCCCCAATAACATGAGAACAATAACAATACAAGGTAGCCCCGAAGGGATGACTGCCATTATGGTACCAAAATCAGAATCACCCTACCACGACCATGATACCGTCACACTGCAATCGGCAGATGGCAGCGAATCGGTATCAAAAACCATCTTTAGGGTAGTTGACGCCGGTGAAGATAAATGGGAACTGCAGTTTGAGTAAAAAAAATGCCCCGGTTAAGGGGCTTAATTCTTATTTCTCTTTGGTGAACAAAAACTCACCGCCACCCTGCTTTAGGGTGAACGTGCCATCGGCTGGCTTAAATTCCATTACGATACCTGCCGGGTCAAAAATAAATTTGTCGGGCGTGCTGGTTGCATCCAGCGGAAAAGCACCCTGCCCGGTTGCCTGCGCCGTAAGCGTATTGCCATCTTTGGTTACCGTAATTTTTATGGGTAACGAGGGGCAGGCGTAAACGCCGGTATATTTCTCCAAGCCTTCTGCTTTAACGGCTGCAAAGCTTGGGATGCTGTAGGGTTTATTAAAATAAATAGCCAGCACACCCGCAGTAACATCATCGGCCGAATAATTGCCGCCATTCTTTGTGTAAGAAACGGCAAGTTTATCTTCAGGAAAATAGGCCAGTGAAGAAAGAAAGCCGTCGATAGCACCGCCATGGCCATAGCCGGTTTTATCCTGAAAAGGAATCTTATGCATGGCCAGGCCGTACCGCTCTGTTGCAGGTTTCATTTGCGCCAGGCTGGCCGCACTGATGAGTTTGCCGGCAAAAAGCGCTTCTATAAATTTATCCAGGTCGGTTGGGGTTGATACCAGTGCGCCGGCACCGCCGGGGATGCTCATATCGCTTTCGGGCAATAGTTTCCAGCTCCCGGCATACCGGTAAGAAAATGCTTCGTTGTTAACCGGGTTTATCTTACCGCCATAGTAAGTATCCTTTAAACCTATTTTATCTGTGATGCGTTTTTTCACCACCTCTGCGTATGGCTTACCGGTAATATTTTCTATGATGTAGCCAAGCAAAATAAAATTGGTATTGCTATATTTATATTTCTCCCCAGGTTCAAACTCAGGTTTTAATGCAGCCATTTTAGCAAGCAGTTGTTCGTGTGTTTGCGCGGTTGTCATGTATGTGCCGAATGCAGGATCGTTGGTGATATTGAATAGGCCGCTACGATGGCCCAGCAATTGGGCAATGCTAATTTTTGCAGCATTTGGCATCTGCGGGTAATACTTATCCAGCGTGGTTTGTAGGGTAAGCTTCTTTTCTTCTATCAGCTGGAAAACGATCACCCCGGTAAATATTTTACTGATGGATCCGATGCGATATTTAGTGTGTGCATCCGCCGGTGTTTTAGCCTCAACCGAGCTATAGCCTACCGACTTTTGATAGATCAGCTTACCATCTTTTGATATGGCCAGGCTGCCCATGGTTTTATTATTGGCGGCAAGCACATCCAGCAGGCTATCCAGTTTGGGTTTATTAAGATCCTGCGCGCTAACGGTAAAGTTGAGCGCCAGGGCGAGTAATAAAAAGGCGGGTATTTTTTTGATCATGGTGGTAGATTTTGGGTGTGGTAGTTGGAGTGGGCTTTGTTGGAGATGTTACTAAAATTAAGAAAATATATTCACGCAAAACAGCCTCTTTATTAAGCCTGCACATAATATTTTAATGCAAAGTAAATGAGGCGAATACAAAATTAACCACATCATACACCAGTTGCTTTATACAACACCCGCTCTTTTAGCCGTTAATGCGCTATTTACACACTAAATCTTTTCATGAAAACAGCACAAAAATTACTTTTAACAACACTTACGTTTATCGTTCTATTTATTAGCGCAACCGCCAATGCACAGTCGGTACCTAAAAGCAAATGGCGCTTTGGTATTGGTGTTGACGGGCTTTTACCTGTGGGCAGTTTCCGCGATGCGGTAAACGCCGGCATTGGCATTACCCCGCGCTTACAGTACGGGATTGCCGATAATGTGGCGCTAACCTTTACATCCGGCTTTTACCATTTCTTTACCAAACCACTTTACGTACCAGCGGGCTTTTTAGGAGCCGGCCAGAGAATGCAAAACGACCTGGATATTATCCCGGTTAAATTCGGCATCAAAGCATTTGTATCGTCAAACATCTACTTAGGCGCGGAAGTGGGCGCTGGCTTTGAGGTTGATAACGGCGGCGGCGACAGCAAACTTATTGCTTCGCCGGGCATTGGCTACGCCTCCAAAAAATGGGATGTAGGCCTGCGTTACGAAAGCTTCTCGGGCCAGAGCCGAAACTATGGCTTGCTTGGCCTAAGGATAGCTTACGGTTTTGGGTTGTAGGTAAGCCTGGGATCTTATTGAAAAAGCCCTTCGCTTAACAGCAAAGGGCTTTTTTGTTGACATTTTCCCGTCCCGGCAGAATCTTTTTGAAAAAGGGCCCTGCGGCACCAGGACATTCCCGCGCAGCATCTCCGCTCTGCACGCTGCCGCAGGGTCTTCTGCGAGAGACCCTGCGGAGGCCCACATGCTCACTTGCTTTTGCTGTAAGTAAATATGGGATTCAAGGCATGCCATTGGCAAACAACCTTACAAAGCGTGCGCTTCCGCATTAGGGATTGCAGTGGAAAGCCCGTAAACGCAGCGCAGCGAAGTGCGGACTTGAAACGGAAAGCCCGGGCCGAAGGCAATGCCATAATCTACTCATTGTTCCCAAAATGGTTTTACAGAAACAGCCAATAGCTATGTACCTTTCTGCACATTCAACTAATCGCCATCTTCCGTTCGGTATCCAGCTACTCCCGCTCAATCTCAACTCACTTACCTAACCACTCTCCATTGACTACACACCATTCATTATTCAACCACTCTCACACTACTATGAACTATGAACCACTCCCCCACCAAAAAAATCTCCACCATCCCGTTAATCCGAATTAATTCTAATAACTTTATATTTGCAATTAAACGTGCGGAGAAAGCAGGATGCCAGTAAAAGGAAACCAGTTCAGGACTAATAGTTTTAAGGATGAAGAAGCACCGCGCAAGCCGGGTGCTAAAGCCGAAAGGCCAAAAACACTAAAACAGCAGGTAGAGCGCCTGCCCGTTTTTAATTTGCAGGATGGCCGGATTTTAAAAATAACGGGGCTTTTCTTCCTTGTGCTCGCGGTATTTTTCCTCATCGCGTTCACCTCTTACCTGTTCACCTGGGAGCAGGACCAAAGTTATGTTTCGCCGGCAAACGGCGGCTGGCATAATATGTTCAAATCCTCCAAAGAACTCATCGAAAGCGGCATTACCGACCCGGTTGATAATTGGCTGGGCATATTTGGCGCGCTACTGTCCAACCAGTTCATTTACCAGTGGTTTGGCGTGGCCTCCTTTATTTTTGTGTTCATTTTCTTTGTTATCGGTTTCAGGCTGGTATTTAAAGTGAGGTTGTTTTCTCTCCCAAAAATGCTTGCCTACAGCATTTTTACCATGGTGTTCCTATCAGTTACTATTGGTTTTATCCACGCCATGGTTATAGATTACCCTCACTTTTTGGAGGGCGAATTTGGGTATTGGAGCAACCGCCTGCTGAGCGTGCAGGTTGGCCATGCCGGCACCGGTGGTATACTGGCGTTTGCCGGGCTCACCGTATTGGTGATCGCTTATAATATCGATTTTAAGCTCCCTTCCCGCGCGGACAAGAGCGTTAACCCTGTTGCAGTTGACGACGTTTCGCCCGAGCCGGTTGACCTGGTGGACGAGGATATTTCCCTGCCGGTGGAATGGCCGCGGGGTAACCGCCCAAGGCAAACTGTCCGCGAAAACCTGGTGGCCGGCGAGCCTATGAAACAGGAACCCCTGAAACAGCAGCCATTAGTACAAAATGTAATAGCGCACGAGCCGGTGGTTTTAACGCCGGAGCCATATGTTGAGGAGGAGCAGCCGGACAACGACATCCCGCTTACTATTGACGTAGCGCGCCCTATGCCTATTTTAAACATCGAAAAAAGCGACGATGATAAAAAAGCACAATCGTTGGTAGACCAGTTTGGCACTTATGATCATACGCTGGAGCTGGCATCCTACAAATACCCAACGCTGGATCTGCTGGAGAACTATGGGTCTAACAAGATCCCGGTAAACACCGACGAACTGGAGGCCAACAAAAACAAGATCGTTGAAACGCTGAACCATTATAACATCGAGATAGATAAGATAAAAGCCACCATTGGCCCAACGGTTACGCTGTACGAAATTATCCCCGCGCCCGGTGTGCGGATCTCTAAAATTAAGAATCTGGAGGATGATATAGCCCTGAGCCTTGCGGCTCTTGGCATCCGTATCATTGCGCCAATGCCGGGTAAAGGTACAATCGGTATAGAAGTACCAAACCAACACCCCGAGATGGTATCCATGCGCTCGATCCTGGCTACCGAAAAATGGCAGAATACCGTTATGGACCTGCCCATAGCGCTTGGTAAAACTATCAGCAACGAGGTGTTCATTGCCGATTTGGCTAAGATGCCCCACTTACTGGTTGCTGGTGCTACCGGCCAGGGTAAATCGGTAGGAATCAACGCCATATTGGTATCACTGCTTTATAAAAAACACCCTGCCGAACTTAAATTTGTACTGGTAGATCCTAAAAAGGTGGAGCTTACCCTGTTCCGCAAAATAGAGCGGCACTTTTTGGCCAAACTGCCCGATGAGGCGGATGCTATCATCACCGATACCAAAAAGGTGGTAAACACGCTCAATTCGCTTTGTATTGAGATGGACCAGCGTTATGATCTGCTGAAAGATGCACAGGTACGTAACCTGAAAGAATATAATACCAAATACGTAAACCGGAAAATTAGCGACCCGGAGAAACACCGTTACCTGCCATTTATTGTACTGGTGATTGATGAGTTTGCGGATTTGATGATGACCGCCGGTAAAGAAGTGGAGCAGCCGATAGCACGTATTGCCCAGCTGGCCCGTGCGGTGGGTATCCATTTGGTGATTGCCACGCAGCGCCCGTCGGTAAACGTTATTACGGGCACTATTAAGGCCAACTTCCCGGCCCGTTTGGCTTTTAGGGTGTTGTCCAAGATAGATTCACGTACGATATTAGATGCCGGCGGTGCCGACCAATTGATCGGTCGCGGGGATATGCTGCTCTCTACCGGCAGCGACCTCATCCGTCTGCAGTGCGCCTTTGTAGATACACCAGAGGTGGAAAGGATCTCTGATTTCATCGGTAACCAGCGCGGCTATGCTTCGGCAATGATGCTGCCCGAATATGTGGGCGAGGGCGAAGCCGGAAGCAGTGCCAAAGAATACGACCCTAACGACCGCGACCCGATGTTTGAGGAAGCAGCCCGCCTTATTGTACTGCACCAGCAGGGGTCTACCTCGCTTATCCAGCGTAAAATGAAACTGGGCTACAACCGCGCCGGCCGTATTATCGATCAGCTGGAAGCTGCCGGCATCGTTGGCCCGTTTGAGGGCAGCAAAGCCCGCGACGTACTCTACCCGGACGAATACAGCCTGGAACGCCACCTGGAAAGCCTGCAAAAACCACGCGATTAAACTAAATTGTATAACATCACTCTAAACTATTATTAACCCCAACGGTTAATGCTGTGACGTTTACAAACACACCAAAAATGAGAAAATTAGCACTATTGATACTGGCATCGGCATTTACTTTTACAAGTGCCTTTGCGCAAAAAGACAACGAAGCAAAGCTGATATTAAACAAGCTGAGCAAGCAATACCGCAGCTACGATGCCGTAAAAACCGACTTCACTTTGCTGGTAGATAATGCCCAGGCAAACATCAAGCAAACGCAAACGGGTACGCTTATCGCCCGGTCGAAGACAAACAAATACAAGGTAACTATTTATGAAACAGGCAAATTGGTTTCACAGGAGATCATCAGCGATGGCAAAAGCCAGTGGACTTACCTTAAAGATGCCAACGAGGTACAGTTAGCCGATGCGGACAACAGCGAGGAAGGCTTTAACCCCGCCAAGATCTTCACCATGTATGAGAAAGGCTATAAATACATCTACACCGGCCTCCAAAAAGCCGGCGGCAAAACTTACCAGGCTATAGACCTCACGCCCGAAGATAGTAAAGCTACTTTTTTCAAAGTGCGCCTACTGGTAGATAAAGTTAAAAATCAACTGTATAGCGCCATGATATTTGATAAAAATGGCAGCCATTATACCTACACCCTAAAAACATTTGCCCCGGTTACCAAATTAACCGATGCAACTTTCACCTACGATAAAAAAGCACATCCGGGTGCGGAACTGGTGGATCTGAGGTAGTTGGTTAGAGGTTAGAGGGAAAAGGGAAATTTTTTATATAGAGTTGGGTTTGAAACTCATCGCTATTTTTGTTTAACTTTAGGTATGCCTAAATACCTGTTTATCATATTGTCCTTTTTGCTTCTGAGCCGATTTGCATCAGCCAATAAAATTGATAGCTTGAAAATCAACGAGGATGTAATTAATTTCATGGCCAATCTGGGCGGTAATCCGGAGGAAAATCGGGAAAGATTAAAAAAATTCATTCACCCGGTATCAGAAATAATTGAAGAATTAAAAAAATGCGATGTGAATGTTGACACCGCAGCAATACACACCTGGATAAAGTTGGACGTAAATAAAGATGGCTTAACTGACCTGGTTATTAATGGCATCAAGGGCGACGCAAGGGCACCCTTACTTGTTATGGATGGTGGGAACAACCACTTTAAGTTCGTACACATCGGTAATACCAACTCGATATACCAGACCAACTGCGTGTATGTTACCGTAATAAATAATAAAAATCAACCGCTCATTCTGTTTCATAGTAATTATAGTCCATCTAAGGATGTGTTGAAAGCGAAAAGCCAAGCTTTATACGTGGATACACTTATCTATAAATTCGGCAACTTAGTGGAATACAACTCCATGCCGGTACATGCGGGCATCGAGTGGATAAAACTGGAAAACGAACAAAGCGGCTACAAATTATTTACTATATCCTTTAGCAGTTCAGGCAAGGCAAACTATCGTAAAATAAAGGATGACCAACGGCAAGGAAAATTCAAGGGGACTATTAAACCTAATACGATACGAGAAATTTTCAGTTTGCTCAGCTATATAGATGTCGGCAAAATGAAGAAAGCCTATTTCGCAGACTGGACAGACGGCATATCCACCACGCTTACTGTCAGATTCGGTGACGGAACGGTAAAAAAAATAAAGGATTATGGCAGTATAGGCACTTTCGGGCTACGGGCGCTTTATGCATTAATATATAGGCAAACTGATAGCCAACAATGGGAGGAAACTCATTAACCTACCAGCAAACCCCAAGTTCTTTTTTTACGTTATCTTCGTACTATGCGGGCCGAGGAAATAGAGCGATTGGTAAAAATTAGCAAGGAGCGCCCGCTGATGCCCGAAACTTATGTACCCTGGGCCGAGCAACCCTCCCCTGCCGACCTTTACCTGCCGGAGATCTTAACGTCGTTACAAGGCCTCGCCGTTTACGATACCCTCACCCAACAACAAAAAACCGACCTGGGTCGGCACGAAGCAGTACAGGTGCTGTACTCTTATGGCTGGGGCGAGGCGCTGTTCTGCGTGTTTATGACGCGCCACCTGCTCACCCTGCCGCCTGACGGGCCGGAACACCGCTTTCTCATCCGCGAGATCATCGAGGAATACCGCCACCAGGAAATGTTCGCGCAAACTATTACGCAGTTAAAGGGGCAAGCATTACCGCCGACCAAAATGCACGCCTTTGTAGGGAAATTCAGCACCAATTACCTGCCCGCCGATTTCCTGTTTATGGGCAGCCTTGCCGTGGAACTGATCACCGATATGTATGGCAACCACACCCGCCGCGCCCCCGAGATTTACATCGTTTTGCGCAAAGTATTCGAGCTGCACAACATAGAGGAAGGCCGCCACATCCATTTCACAAAAGGTTTATTAGAGGGTTACACCGCCAAAGCAGGTTATATCAAACGCACGCTGTATAGCTTTGTAATACTGATGAATATCTACTTTGTACGCACCATGTACGTGCGCAAAGCGATATACGAACGCATCGGTATCCCAAACGCCGATGCCGTTTTTAAAGAAGCCACCAAAAACTATCGCGGCAAATTCACTCAAAACTGCCTTGGGCATATTATTGAATTTGTGGATAGCTTCGGCGGCTTTAATACCGCCACCCGCTGGGCATGGCGCTGGCTGTTAAAGGCCAACGTGTAGCAGGCTTAACCGTCATTCATCATCGTCCCCTCAACCTTGCAAAAATGAAACGCTTTATCATTAACTTTGATAAAGTAACTGTATACCAATATGCCGCCTGTTATCCCCAAAAAAATATTAGCCCGCCGGCACCAGATCACCGCTGATTTCCTGAAGGAGTTAGATAAGCACCTCGACGATATTGTACAAGAAAAAACAACCGATATGTTCGAGATCCGCGATTTCGCGGAGATCCTGCACATCCATCCAACCCATTTAAGCAATACCATTAAACTCACCACAGGCAAATCGCCCTGCTTCTTTTTCGAAAAAAGAATAATGGACATTGCGAAAAACATGCTGCAACAGAAAACCCCTATCAAACAGATCGCTTACCTGCTCACCTTCGATCCATCCAACTTCACCAAATTCTTTAAGCGCTTTGAAGGTGTTACGCCAAAGGAATATAAAGAGCAGATGTTTGAGGGAGTAGCGAATTGAAAGTCATCATCATCCTGTCGAAATCGGCGTAATCCCCCAATAATACTGAAGCTGTCACCATTTATTCTGAAGCTGTCACCATTTTTGGCGCCGGTTTTTGCTGCATCTTTGTATCATCATCTAAAACAAAAACAAAAATGGAACCGACAAACAAAATTGCACTCATAACAGGTGGAAGCAGGGGCCTTGGTAAAAACGCTGCCTTAAAACTGGCCTCGAAAGGAAATGATGTGATAGTAACCTATCGCAGCAAAAAAGAAGAAGCCGACGAAGTAGTGACAGAAATTGAATCGCTTGGATTAAAAGCCGCAGCCTTACAGTTGGATACCGGTATCGTATCGTCGTTCGAAGGGTTTAAAACGGCCTTAACCGCTGTTTTAAAAGAAAAATGGAACCGTGATACGTTCGATTTCCTGGTAAACAACGCCGGTATCGATGCTGCCTCGCCATTCGCCAAAACCACCGAAGAGGACTTCGACAACCTGTTCAACGTACATTTTAAAGGCGTTTACTTTTTAACACAAACGCTTTTAACTACCATAGCCGATGGCGGGCGCATTATCAACCTATCTACCGGGCTTACCCGTTTTGCTACCCCGGGCTACGCCGCTTATGCATCCATGAAGGGCGCTATAGAGGTATTTACCAAATATTTGGCTAAAGAACTCGGGAGTCGCGGCATTGCCGCCAACCTGGTTGCACCGGGCATTATAGAAACCGATTTCACCAAACGCGCATTCGACAGCCACCCGGGTATGCACGATTTTATATCCTCTATTACCGCATTGGGTCGCCCCGGCCAACCCGATGATATCGGTGGTGTTATCGCATTCCTATGCTCGGAAGATGGCCGCTGGATCAACGCACAAAGGATTGAAGCTTCGGGCGGTATGTTCTTGTAAAAGAGGTTAAATCATAGCGTGTATGTCCGCGAGGTGAGTTGACTCACCCCCTGCCCCCTCTCTCCTGCGGAAAGAGGGGGCTTTTCTTTTTTTCTTTTTCTTCACCCTCTTTGCGTAGCAGAGAGGGTCGGCCAGCGTAGCGTCGCCGGGGTGAGTCAGACATGAAAGCGATAAGGAAACCAATCTCCAGAGTTGCGCATCGTTCATGCAAAAAGCATAGCGGTACGCAACCCTTTATTCGTTTTTACAGTATTACTTATAACAGAACCCGTCTTTACCAGCAATGCTTGCCAGCATCATTCAAACCGAAGCGCGATTACACAACCTACTGCCACAGCAGCGGCTGGAAGGCAGCGTGCCTGCGGATCTTTTAACTGCAGCAAGGGAATGGTCGCAATTGGTTTGGGATGTGGCCGAACAGCTTGGCCCCATGCCTTTATCAAAAAAACAGGTGGAGGACGGGTTGAACCTTGCCACCCGCCCGGTGTTTATCTGCGGGGTGCACCGCAGCGGCACTACGCTGGTTCGCAACCTGCTCGATGGCCATCCACAGCTTTGCGTATTACCCTCCGAGGGCACGTTTTACACCAACCTGGAAGCCAAGCTTAAACAATTACCTCCGGATAAATGGCCCGCTTATATGGGTACCGAATGGCTGCGCAGGCTGGCTAACCCTATAAACCAGCCACCTTACTGGCTGCTGGGCCGCAGCTGCAACATTGCATCGCCCTATGTGGATTTTGCGCGTTACCTGCTCAGCTGGTGGCAAGCCATAGAGCAGGCTCCCGGCACACAATGGCCGCACATGGCAGTAGTTTTGGCTTATGCCAGCTGTACCTGGGGACTAAACGCAAAATACTGGGTAGATAAAACGCCCACCAACGAACGCTTTCTTAACCACATCAGGCTGGAGGCACCAAACGCCCGCATCATCCATGTGATCCGCGAGCCATTGGCTACCATCGCTTCGCGAAGGGTAATGGAGCCGGGTGCCGGCATCCGCGGTGCTTTGCGCGCGCTGAAAGCTTCCTATATTATTGCCCGGCGCGAAGGTGGTTTAAAGCAAGCAGGATACTTGCTGCTGCGCTACGAGGAACTGTGCGATGACCCGCAGGCTACCACTTGTCAAATGGCATCGTTCTTAGGCATTAAAAATCTGCCGGTGCTGGGCCAGGCAACGGTAGCAGGGGTATCGGCAAAGGCCAACAGCTCGTTCAATAAAAACTCTTCACCGGGAGAAATACTAAAAGCAAGTAACCCTAAGCAGCACACTACCTTAGGTAAAACCGAGCAGGCGTTAATAGCGGCCTACTTAGGCTTGCAGGCCGGGCAACTGGGTTACGTCATGCCCAAAGTGATTTTTTGGGAGGGCGCATGGTTGCGACTAAAAAACCGGCTTCTTATTTAAAACTCAGGAAAAATGGTCATACAGTTTTGCGGATTATCGGGCGCGGGAAAAACTACTCTGGCCAACAGGGTTAAAGTTTTATTGGCCGAACAAGGCCTTAAATGCAAGGTGATAGATGGCGATGTATACCGCAAAAAACTTTGTGCCGACCTGGATTTCTCCAAAGCCGGTCGTAACGAAAATATTCGCCGACTTGCATTTGTGGCCGATGTACTGGCGAAGCACGATATTATCCCTATCATCTGCGCCATTAACCCGTACGAGGATATCCGGCAGGAAATTGAAACCGGATATGCAAACGTAAAAACCGTTTACATCAGCTGTAGCATGGATACTTTGATGCTGCGCGATACCAAGCAGCTTTACCGTAAAGCCATGCTGCCCGAAGGGCATCCCGATAAGATAACTAATCTAACCGGCGTTAACGATCCCTTTGAGGTCCCTGCTCATCCCCATTTTATTATCAATACCGATACCGAGCCTGAAGAAGACTCTGCGCAAAAATTATTGGCCTTTATTCTTTCGATTAAATAACCGCCGGATTTTAAATCTGCTTATCTTGCCAAAAATTATAGCAATATGGAATTTGGCCGCGTAACCGACGAAGAACTTAATTTTGTAGATTTCAGCCTCCCGCCCGATCCGGAGTTTACGGTGGAAACTCTGCGTTCGGCAGGTACCACGGGAGCCCTGCAGGTACGTGCGGGCTGCGCCAAATGGGGACGTAAGGAATGGGTAGGGAAAATTTATCCGCCAAAAACCAAGGACGCTAATTTTTTGGATGAATACGTAAAACACTTTAACTGCATCGAACTTAACGCCACCTTCTATCAAACTTATGGCCCTTCCACCATCAGCAAGTGGAAAGAAAAGGCGGATGCTAACCCCGATTTTAAATTCTGCCCCAAATTTTCGCAGAGCATCAGTCATATCCGTCGCCTAAAAAATGCCGAAGAAATCACCACTGCTTATTATGAGGGCATTATGGCCTTCGGCGATAAGCTGGGCCCCTTGTTTTTACAGCTGAGCGATAACTACACGCCCAAAAGCCTGCCCGAGCTTACCGCCTACCTGGAAAGTTTGCCCACCGATGTGCCCGTTTTTGTAGAGCTGCGCCACAAGGACTGGTTTGCCGTTCCGGAGAACAAAGAAGCTGTTTATAACCTGTTTAAACGCCTGAATATTGGCAGCATACTTACGGATGCCAGCGGCCGCCGCGATTGCCTGCACATGATGCTGCCCACGCCACACGCCTTTATCCGCTTTGTGGGCAACAGCCTGCACCCTACCGATTACGTCCGCTGTGATGAATGGGTAGACAGAATCATCCAGTGGAAAGACCTGGGCTTGCAATCCGTTTGGTTTTTTATGCACCAGCACGATGAACGTTACAGCCCCGAACTGTGCGATTATGTAATAAGCAAGCTGAACCAGCGATTGGGCACCAGTTTGATGAGGCCGCAATTTATTAGCAAGGATGAAGGATTGTTTGGGTAGGCTAAATTTTTAAAGTGCAGCACATCGATATTTCGCTTTCAAAACCTATCTTCGCACATCATGAAAAAATCCTATTCCTTATTACTGCTGCTTTTTATAATTTTTCTAACCGTGCAATCCTGCTCAAAAGGAGGCACCGTAACGCCGGTTGTCCCGGTAACACCTGTCACGCCGGTTACACCGGTTACTCCCGTTACACCCGAGGAGACTTTCGCCCCCGAGCGTTATTTTGTCAGCCGCATAACTACAAAAATGGGTTACAGCCGTACCAATGTTGAGGAATTTGTTTATGATGATAAAAAACGTCTGTCCGAATACCGTTTAAGAGATTCGTTACAGACTATCTATGAAAGTTACAGGTATACCTATGATGAGCAGAACAGGGTAGTAAAATCAGCTTATTTTACATTTAACGGCGCACCCGGCGAGGTGAAATTATATTCCTACAACAGTGATATAATAACTCCGACAAAGGCCTACCCCGCTACTACAGAAGATGGAAAAGCCGCATATATGTGGCCGGTTTCGTTAACCGCAAGTAATCAGATAATATTTTTGGGCGACCTGGGCAGGTATTCTTATAACGCGCTTGGGCAAACGGTATATTCTGGCGCGCCAACTCTATTTGATCCGGCTTATGCCTACCCTGTTTCTTACGATAATAAAAACAACCCGTTTAAAAATGTAGTTGGCGTAAATCCGCACTATACCTGCTTTATAAATACTTTCCCTGCTAACACCATCAATAATAGATTGTCGATAAAATTTAGCGGCGGTATTCAGATAAATTTAACTTATAACGGTGCAGATTTCCCTAAGAGTGCCTGGTATACCGATGATACCGGTTTTAAACACACAATTACCTACGAATACGCAATAAAGTAATGTCAGCCGAAAGAAAATTATCAGGCAATAACTGTAACATCACATATCCACAGCCCGGGTTCTGCTGCGCTTGATGTAGTTACGGAAGTCTAACACAATACCCGCAAAGAAGTAAAATATCAGCGGGAAACCTACCGCCAGGAACGACGAGTAGATGAAGAACAATCTTATTTTGGCGATGGAAACGTTGAAACGCTCGCCCAGGTAAGTACATACTCCAAAAGAGTAGCGCTCAAAAAAGGTGATGATCCGTTGTAGCATATCAGCCGGGTTTTAGTATTTTAATTCCAACGCCGCATTGCAGGCATTTCTTATAGTCGCAATAATTATTCTTGAGCTCCAGCAGTGCCTGCGACTCGAACGCTGTGAAAATATTCACCCCTAAGTTAGCAAAATCTGCCGTAACATGGTTATTTTCAGCAGGTATATTTTCCAAAAGTTTTAAAGCGCGGCTGGTAAAGTACGTTTGCTGCATATGCTTGCCATAACTAAACAAAAATAAAGCCACGGTATTCAGCAGTATAGTATCTACAGATGCCTGCCCAAAATGTTTGGCTGAAGGCGGCGATTCCTTATCAAACCGATAATGGTTTTCCCAATAATCATTCACCTTAATATCGGCAAACAGCGCCCGCAGCTGCTTCACCTCTTTCACCTCCAGTATCTTCGAGAACAGGTGGTTGCTTTGCACCACCAGCGCCGCAAACTGCGCCAGCCGCACGGTAGGAAAGTTTTGCGGTCGCATGCGTAGGAATTTCCAAAGATGGTTCTCTATGGGTGTAAGGCTTAGCTTTTTCCGAAGGTAATCGTATTCCTTTTTTAAGCTGCGCGGGTATTCATCCACCAATTCGCCTTCCAAAAAACCGGCCTGCCCAAATAGCAGGGCCTCAATTTGCAGCGGGTTGTTTTTATGCTTCGCGAGGATATTTTGCGGCAGCGATTTCGCCAAAAGCTCGAAAGGCAGCGCGTTGGTTTTAAAGCCAAAATTGGCAGCAAGGTATTGGTAAAAGGTTTCTTCCCAGTCTCCCCGGTTGATGGCGAGGGCGGCGTTCACCGCTTCTGCGCGTTTTTCCAGGCGCTCTACCAACACGCGGGTAAGCCAGTTTTGCATCGTCAGCGGGTCTATCCTGCCAATACCGGCCTCGCAGGGGATAATGGTTTGGTTACCAAAAACAAGGTTGTGGTAGCGCTGGTACAGATCGGCACTAATACGGTCCTTCAGCTCCAGCGTAGGCACACGGCGACCGCTGGGTAGCCATACGGGCGCGTCATCGTTATACACCACATGCAGTATCACATTATCGTAGGCGCCATCATCGGTGTGTCCGTGGCGCTGCCAGTCGGCCGAGCTTAAATGCAATTCGGCGTTGCCCGCCCAGGTAGTTTCGCCAATGCGGATACGCGCGTTCTGAAAATCGGGCCCGGCGTGGGTATTATGCAGTCCCACCGAATAAATTTCAAGCTCCTCCCCTTCGGTTGTGCGCAGGTTGAGCCTGTCGAACAGGCGAAACTTCCATACGTAATGCAAAAAATCTTCGGTGAAAAGCATGGTACCAGGTTGCAGGTTGTTTTTTAAGACGGTTCAATATACAAATTTTGCTAATTTATTTGGCAAAATTTTTTTACTTCTATTGAATTTCAAGCATACTCTTATTAATTTATTACAATCTTCAGGTTATCCGCGGCATTTGCCCTACATTGTTCTGATGATGAAGAAAGCTATTTTGTTGCTGCTGATAACCATTGGTTTTTTATCCGCGGCACTCGCGCAACCCGCCGGATCGCCGGTGGCGGTTAACGGTGCCTTAAGCGTTAAGGGTGGTAAAATTGTAAATAAAAATGGGGTTCCGCCACAGCTAAGAGGTATCAGCCTTTCCTGGAGTTTATGAGCGGGTAAGAAATATTACAATCCGGCTGTGGTTGACTGGTTGGCGAAGGATTTTAAAGCATCCATCATCCGTTCTGCTATGGGTGTGCAGCCCCGGCATGGTTACCTGCAGGAGCCAGCCCTGCAAAAGCAGCTAATGATCACCGTGGTAGACCAGGCCATTAAAAACGGCATTTATGTACTTATAGACTGGCACGACCATAACAGCCACCTGCATACGCCCGAAGCCAAAGCCTTTTTTGCGGAGATGGCCAAAAAATACAGCGGCGTGCCTAACGTGATCTATGAGATATGGAACGAACCCGAAAGGATCGGCTGGGACACGGTAAAAAACTACGCTCTGCAGGTGATCCCCGAGATCCGTAAATACGACGCTAAAAACCTCATCATCGTAGGCAGCCCGCATTGGGACCAGGACGTGGATATTGCCGCTGCCGACCCGGTAACTGGCTTTAACAATATCGCTTATTCCTTCCATTTTTATGCTTCGGATAAGGGCCACCAGGATAGGCTACGCGCAAAGGGTGATAAAGCCATTAAACTCGGCCTGCCGCTAATGATAACCGAGTGGGGCGTTGGCGAAGCCAATGGTAACGGGCAGTTCAGCAAAACAAAAACAAAACTTTGGGTAAACTGGATGGCGGCAAACCAGCTAAGCTCGGCCAATTGGAACCTGACCGATAAAGACGAAACCACCGCTATTTTAGAGCCCGGCGCTCCTGTCAACGGTAGCTGGACGGACGAACAACTTACGGGTGCCGGCTCTTACATCAGGCGTTTGCTGAGGGAGCTGAATAAGTAAATTGCCTTCTACTTTTTAAGCAAACGTTGCCGGCGTTTTCTGATAAATATATAGGTGAGGAAGATTAAAAGGGAAATAATTAAGCCGATTTGCCACCAATTTAAAACCGCGTTTAAATACAAGCCGCCAGCCACAACATCGTCATTGGGTACTGTCTGAATAAGGGATACTTTCACGCCGACTGATTTTTAGATAAAATACGCATTTACAGTATAATTATTACACTAAATAAACCGTTTATCATCCGCCGTTTTACTTAACTTGTAAACTATTGGTTTAAAGGCTGGCAAATGGGTAAAGTAGGCATGTTATGGTTATTAATTTCGGCTATGTGGCTATACTCCGGCTGCGCGCATAACAAAAAGCTTTACACCAGCGATTGCAGCGCCGGGATAGCCTTTAAAAAAGTAAGCTATACCAACCTGGTTGATAGTATTAAGTACTACGATAAGCAATACGTAGAGGTTTATGGTAAATATACAGAGGGTAAAAACCTATCGGCGCTGGTGAACGACAGCCTGTTTGCCGACCATGGCAACAGCCGCGCCCTTTGGGTGAATTTTACGCAGGATTGCCCGCTTTATTTAAAAGGGACACAACAGGGCTTTTTTGCATCAGAGGACGGCAGTTACGCTCATATGAATAACCGCATGGTAACAATCCGCGGTCAGGTAGATGTATTGCTGAAAGGCCACCAAAAAGCTTACAGCGGCACCATAAACCAGGTGAGTTATATCGAGCTGTATTGAATCCTAGTCGCCTATTAATGGTTATCCGCTATGCTTTAAGGATGCGATTTTGAGGGAGAGCTTAAATTTCCAGCTTCAGGCCGTCGTAGGCCAGCTTTATACCGGCAGGTAATTCTTCGGTAATTTCGGCATGCCTGCCCAACCGGTGGCTGATGTGGGTAAAATAGGTAGTTTCGGCACCTATATCTTTCGCGAAGGCAATGGCCTCATCCAGCGTAAAGTGCGAAATGTGGGTTTGCTTTTGCAGGGCATTTATCACCAATATTTTGCTGCCGCGAATCTTTTGCTTCTCCGCCTCGGTTACCGTTTTGGCATCGGTGATGTAGGTAAAATCATTTATCCGGAAACCCAGTACCGGCAATTTATAATGCATTACCTCTACGGGCGTAAAATGAATGTCGCCGATATCAAAAGGATGCAGATCGATACTGTGCATCTCTATCTGCGGGATACCCGGGTATCCTTTATCATCAAAAATATAAGGGAACTCGCGGCGAAGGGCCGTCTGTACCCGGGCATCGGCGTAAATATCCACTGCAACTTGCTGCTTGTAATTAAACGCGCGGATATCGTCCATCCCGGCCACATGATCTTTATGCTCGTGCGTAAAAACAATGGCATCCAGATGCTTTACACCGGCACGCAGCATCTGGTATCTAAAATCAGGCCCCGAATCTATCACCACGGTTTTATCCGGGCTTTCAATTAAAATGGAGGCGCGCAGGCGGTTGTCGTGCGTATCGACAGAGGTGCATACTTCGCAGTCGCAGGCTATTACAGGCACGCCCTGCGATGTTCCGGTTCCTAAAAATGTTATGGTCACAGCTGCAGTGTTGTTTGTTTTAGTTGATGCAAAAATGCAGCCTGTTTTTCATCGAGCAGGTGTTGGTCTATTTCGAGGGTGCGGGCCAGGTCGGCAATGGCCGCAATTTTACTCTCCAGGTTGGCAAACTTGTTCACCATTACCATACGGCTGCTTAGCAGCAGGCAGGCACCGGTTTTAAAGTTGCCTTTCTCGTAACGCACGCGGTAACCGGCTGTTTTTAACAGCAGTTCCAGTTTCTCCAGCGTATGGTTGGTCATCGTAAGCATGGAATTCAAAAATAGGATAATTACCGGTTAGATAAATAGGCGTTGGTATGTTTTTACACTAATCTGCAAGATTAAAAATAATCTTTTTAAAATATTTTAAAAACTTTTATATAGTTTTAGAAACGAAATAAGGAGGACTATTTTTAGTATCGAATTATTTATATATTGTACCATTGTTTCCCCTAAACAAGTTTTAAACCTTTTATTGAATTATGAGCCAAAAGCCCGACAGGTTTCTTTCGCTGGATGTGTTTCGCGGAATGACCATTTGTTTTATGATCATTGTAAATACACCCGGCAGTGGCGCGACGCCCTTTGCCCCGCTGGAGCACGCCAACTGGTTCGGTTTTACCCCTACCGACCTTGTGTTTCCGTCGTTCCTGTTCGCGGTGGGCAACGCCATGAGTTTTACCTCGGCCAAATTCGCGCAAATGAGCACCGGCTCTGTTTTGGGTAAGATCTTTAAACGCGCATTTATCATTTTCCTGCTGGGCTACCTCATGTACTGGTGTCCGTTCTTCGATCGGATTAACGGCGTATGGACGTTCAGGCCTTTCAGCGGAACACGCGTTATGGGCGTACTGCAGCGCATAGCACTCTGCTATCTATTTGCTTCGCTTATCGTTTACTTCATCAAATCCAAACGAGCAGTCATTATCATCAGCATATTGCTGCTGGTGGGCTACCAGGTTTTGCTGCTGCTGTTTGGCGATCCTGCCGCGCCCTACGGTATGCTGACCAATGCAGGAACTTACCTCGATAAATTTATTTTAGGCGACGGGCACCTCTACCACGGCGAACGTGTAGCCTTCGACCCGGAGGGCATCCTGAGCACCCTCCCTGCTATTGTGAACGTAATATGCGGCTATTATGTGGGTAAATTCATACAGGAGAAAGGCAAAAGCTACGAATCCATAGCCAAGCTATTGCTGGTTGGCTGCCTCTTCCTTTTCATCGCCCTTGCCTGGAACATGAGCTTCCCGATAGGTAAAAAATTATGGACCAGCCCGTTCACGTTACTTACCGTTGGGCTGGATATGGTGATCATCTCCTCGCTCATCTACATTGTTGAAGTGCTTAAATGGAATGCCGGAAACTGGACCTCCTTCTTCACTACCGTAGGTAAAAACCCGCTCGCCATTTATATCCTCTCCGAGATCCTCATCATCGCTTTCTGGATGATCCCCGTAGGGAAAGTAAGCTTTTTCGATTGGATAAACGGCGCGGTTTACCAGGCCATAGCGCCGGGCGCCATAGGCTCGCTGCTGTTTGCCATCAGCTATATGCTTATCTGCTGGGTGGTTGGGAAGATACTGGATAGCAGGAAGATCTATATAAGGGTATAAGGGAAATTATCGCTCGCATATTTAACTCACCCCGACTGCGCTACGCTGGTCGACCCTCTCTACCTGCGGTAAAGAGGGTGAAGAAAAATAAGGAGCTAAAACCCTCTTTGCGAAGCAGAGAGGGTGGTCGAGCGGAGCTATGACCGGGTGAGTCAATTCACCGCCTTGCTGCGTTAAGGATTTCAGCGGATACCAGCCCTGTGGCTAATGCCTTGTGCAGTATGAGCGGAAAGCCTAGCCCGCTGGTAAGCGGAAACGCCCATATAATTGATCGTGTCATCATTATCTCAACCCATACCCCATGAAAAAACTCACCATCCTCACCGTCGCCCTCGCTTTTGCCTTCACCGCAAATGCCCAGCAAGCCACTACCTATGCCGAAAAACTGGGCTGGCCAAAAGGCGCGCGTGTAATTATTTTGCACGTGGATGATGCGGGGATGTCGCACGATTCGAATGAAGGTGTGGAGCAGGCTACCAGCCTTGGCGTGGCCAATTCTACCAGCATTATGATGCCCTGCCCCTGGGTGCCCGAGTTTAAAGCTTATTTAGACAAGCACCCTACTCTGGACGCCGGCCTGCATTTAACACTCACCAGCGAATGGGATAATTACCGCTGGGGCCCGCTGGCCGGTAAAGCCAATGTTCCGGGCCTGGTAGATAAACAGGGCGCTATGCACAAGGATGTTGCCGTGGTTTATTTTAAAGCCAAGGCGGAGGAAATTGATAAAGAGATCCACGCGCAGTACGACCGTGCCGTTGCCATGGGCATTACCCCTACGCATTTCGACTCGCACATGGGCACGCTGTTTGCCAAGCCCGCCTTTATGGAGAAATACATTCAGCTGGGGATAGAAAAGCAAATCCCCGTAATGTTCCCCGGTGGCGAGGACCTGTTTTACCGTGCCGAAGCCAAAGCCGCCGCCATTGCCGAACTAAAAAAACAAGGGAAATATACCGAAGGTATGCCCATCTCCGAAGTAGCAGCGCTGGACAAAGCAAAAGAAGTGGGCGAAAAGATCTGGAAGAACGGCCTGCCTGTGCTGGATGATCTGCACAACTCCAGTTACGAGTGGAACATGCCGGATATTGCCCATAAAACAGATAAGCAGATCCAAAAATGGTACACCGACCGCTACATCGAAAGCATTGGCCGCCTTTCGCCGGGGCTCACCATGGTTATTATGCACTGCACCGATCCATCGGAAACTTTTAAATACATCTCTGATACCGGACGGAAACGCAAAGGCGATCTGCTGGCCATGACCGACCCAAGGCTTAAAGCTTTCTTAAAAGAAAAAGGCTTTATTTTAACCACCTGGCGGGAAGTTATGGAACGGAGAAGGAAAGTGGGCGCGCAATACCCCCCCTGATGCAATAGCCCATTAAAAGGCCGATTCCATAAAACGTTCCGCTGGAACGTAAAAATTATCGCTTTTTTTTCTACCCATAAGACGTTCCTCTGGAACGATTTTAACTTCGTTTCCTTCGGGATGTTTTATGGGTAGAAAATGCCGGAAACCCTTTACGTTCCAGCGGAACGTCTTATGAATTGCCAACCTGTAAAGTCATGGCCTATTACCCTCTATATAAAAAACAGGGTTTACGCAAACAGATTCTCTTTAAATTCAGGCTTCTTCCGTTTTTTTGATGCCTGTTCATAAGCATAGGCCAGCGTTAAAAGCTCGCCCTCCTTCCAGGCGGTGCCGAAGAAGGATAAGCCCATCGGCAGATCGTGCCAGGCACCCATGGGTACGGTAATATGCGGGTAACCCGCCATTGCCGCAGGGGTAGAAAAAGAGAAACCATTATCGTAATCGCCATTAATGAGATCGATACAGCTGGCGAAACCGTTGGTAGGCCCGCAAATGGCATCCAGCTTATTTTCGGTGAGGATGGTATCTATCGCTTTGCGGCTTACACCTGTTGATTTAGCGAGGGCGTCGGTATATTCTTTGGTGGTTAGGTCGCCTTTGCCTTGTGCCTCTATCAGGGTTTCCTGTTTAAAAAAGGGCATGGCTTTACCCTCGTTGCTTTTGTTGAACGCAATTACATCTGCCAGGTTTTTTACACTTGCGCCTGCATTACCAAGGTATTTGTTCAGCCCATCCTTAAACTCGTACAGCAACACCTGGAATTCCGCGCCATCGGCTGGCTTTAGTGCTTTGTAAACCTCTACTTCTATTACCTCCGCGCCTTGTTTTTTGAGGGTTTCTTTGGCTTCTTTGATTAAATTAAGCGTGCCATCGTTTGCATGTTCTATTTTCTCAAAACCGATGCGCTTGCCTTTCAGGCCGTTCGCATCAAGGAATTTGGTGTAATCTTTCTCGGGCTTAGCTTTTAGGGTATAGCTATCGTTAGCGTCGGCACCGGCTAATGCGCCCAATAAAATGGCAGCATCTCTTACGGTACGCGTCATCGGGCCTGCGGTATCCTGGGTTATAGAGATGGGGATGATCCCGCTGCGGCTCCATAAACCAACTGTTGGCTTAATACCCACCAGGCCTGCAACAGAGGCGGGGGACACTACCGAACCATCCGTTTCGGTACCTATTGCAATAGCACACAAATTAGCAGCCGCCGCCGAGCCTGAGCCAGCGCTTGAACCGCTTGGCCCCCTATCCAATACATACGGGTTTTTGGTTTGTAATCCCCGGCAGCTCCAGCCGCTGGTAGAACGTGATGAGCGGAAATTTGCCCACTCGCTCAGGTTAGTTTTGCCTAATATGACTGCGCCCGCCTGGCGCAGTTTGTGTACGATAAAGGCATCCTGTTTGGCAAAATGATCTGCCAGGGCCAGCGAACCTGCCGTGGTGTGCATGGTGTCGCCGGTATCGATATTATCCTTTATTAAAACAGGGATACCATGCAGCGGGCCATGTATTACGCCTGCTTTGCGCTCCTTATCCAGTGTGTCGGCCATTTCGAGTGCGTTTTTATTCAGTTCTATAACAGAATTTAGCTTTGGGCCAGCTTTATCTATAGCTTCAATTCTTTTTAAATACAGCTCGGTAATAGAGCGGGCGGTGTAGGTGCCATCCTGCATTTTCTTTTGCAGTTCATCAATGGTTACCTCATTCAGTTCAAAATCATCAGCAGGGGCAATTCCGCTATCCGCTTTTGTGTCTGTAGATGGTTGCGCACACGAAACCGCGCTAAGGGTGGTTAATGTTAAGCCTGCTAAAGTGCCTGTTTTTAAAAAGTTTCTTCGTTGCATATGAGGGATGATGTGAAAATGCATCCCAATTTAAGAAAAATAACAGGCGTTTAAAACAGCGGAAATTAATTCGCCAGAAATTCGGGCTTTACCGGCGCGGGGATCTTCAATTCCTCGTTAAAATTGGGCAATAAACGGCGCAGCACATCGGCAGGCATATTACCTACGTCTAAAAAAGTCCAGCTTTCGCCGTTATCGTCGCTCACCCCAAGCAGGTAAGAACGGGCCAGGTAACGGCCCGCGGCGGTTTTAAGGATGATCTGCTCGGGGATGAGGCAATGCAACTGGGTGCCGGATTTATAAATTTTACCAGGCGTACCTACTGTACCTTCAAAACTGGTGATGCCCTGCTTTTTCAGTTCTTCCATCCTTTCGGTGATCAGCTGCTGCATTTGCTCCTTCCCGCCGGAGAGTTCGATGAGTTTAGGATAAGTGCCTGCTATGATGACAGCTACATCGCCCTTAAAAGTAGCATGCGCGAAAAGGCCTGCCTGGCGTTTTACCGTGGCGGTATCCTGTGCATGGAGACTAAGGGGCAAAAAAAACAGGAAAAGCAAACGGTATAATATGATCTGGTTCATCACCCTTAAAAGCCCTGCTGCTTTGGCTCGGGTATCACAAGCGCCTTGTTAAAGTTGGGGAATAATTTAGGGATAGCTGCTATGGTATTTTTATTCAGGTCGGTAAAACTCCAGGTTTTGCCTTTATCGCGGCTTACCGCTAATAGATTACTCTGAGAATGCAACGTGCTAGTACCCACCTTCATGGTAATATTTTCGGGCACCAGGCAATGGATCTCGGTACCGGCTTTGTAGAATTTGCCCGGTGAGCCTATGGTAGCACTCTGAAACGTTACACCCTGGGCTTTCATCTGCTGCATACCATTGGTCATCATCTGCAATATTTTATCTTTTCCGCCTGCCATCTGCACTATTTTAGGGTGCATATAACTTATAACGGTGCTATAATTGCCTGCAATTATAGCTTTGGCAACAATATTGGCCTGTTTTTTTACAACAGCCGTATCCTGGGCGTGCAGCGCCACAGGCAATAATAGTAATACAAGTAACTTAGTAAGTAATTTCATTTCTTCTTTTCCTTCTAACGGTTTTTTTGATCAAAATCTTATTCGCCAGTGCATTGGTACCATCTACTTTTTCGCTGATCTTTAGTCCCAATACTTCGGCTATCATATTATATACATCAACATTGGGGAAGGCAGTAATGTTTAAATGCTTTTTAAACGCCGGGCCCCAGGCATAAAAGGTGGCGTGCATGTCTTTTATAACCGTGGGGTCGTAACCGTGCCAGCCGGGGTTTGTGTTTTTACGATTGTTCAGGTTAAATACCTTTGGCCAGTCGGGTATCAGCAATATATCGCCAATGCGGTCGTGCCAGTCGTCGCTTGCCCCGTAATGGAATTTGGCCGGCATATCGGTTTTTAAATACACCTTGTAATCTTTGGCTTCTTTGGTAAGCTCCGCAAAAGTGCTTTGGATAGCCGTTTTATCTTTGGCGTACAGCTCCACCAGGATGCCATCGCCCGATACCTTGAATTTTGTGGTATCGATAGCGGCAGGCACGCCTAAGGGGTGTTGGTTGTCAACTTTCGTCATGCCGTGGTCGGCCACAAAAACAAAATTTACTTTCAACCCGGTCTTTTTCACGGCCTTTTGTAATTCATTCACCGCTGAGTCTACAAAATGCACCTCGTGTGCGGTCTCCGGCGCATCGGGGGTGTATAGGTGCCCGGCGTGGTCTACCTGCGGCAGGTAAAAAGTAATAAAGTGCGGGCGCTGTTCCGCAGGGAGTTTCAGCCAGTTAACCACCGCAGCTATGCGGTTGTTCATTTCTATCTTGTCGTTGTAAATGTAATAGTAGGTTGGTCGGGTATCTTTTATGGCCGCTTCTGATGCTACCCAATAAAAACTTGCCGACAACATTTTTTGCTGCTCGGCCAGTACCCAAAGCGGCGTGCCGCCATACCAGGTACCATCGGCAACTTTTACTTTATTGCCCATATTGTAGGTCTCGTTGCGGGTAGGATCGTAAAAAGTATTGTTTACCAACCCCGAATGTGATGGATAAAGCCCGCTTACCATCGCATAATGATTAGGGAAGGTTACCGAAGGATAAGATGGCACCATCGACTGTGCCTCCACACCCGCCGCCCTAAGTTTTTTCAGGTTAACGGCATCATATTTATCGGCATAATCCCAGCGAAAACCATCGGCAGAAATTAATATTACATAAGGCTTTTGTTGCTGCGCGATGCTGTTTTTACGCCCTGGGATGATCTGTTGAGTGGTATCGACAACCGGGGGCGACTGGCAAAGGCCAGGTAAGCAAAACATTACCAAGACTGCAAGGATGCTGTATCTTTTCATTTGGGGATATTACTACAGCCTCAAAAGTATATAATTAAGGTTAAGATATTGATACTATAACATTAATGTTGCGGAGCGGCAAATGAGAGTTGCCCTGATTTTCAAACCAATTTATTATTTATATCTTGGCTTGGCAAATCCTCCCAATACATCATGAATACTGCACATACCTCTCAGCCTATCACCACAGCAAGCCGCATCAAATCCATCGTAGGGGGCTCGCTGGGGAACCTGGTGGAATGGTACGACTGGTATGTATACTCGGCATTTTCGCTTTACTTTGCTTCCTCATTTTTTCCTTCGACAGATAAAACGGTGGAACTATTGAACGCTGCCGGGGTATTCGCCATTGGTTTTTTAATGCGCCCGCTGGGTGGCTGGCTGATGGGCACCTTTGCTGATAAAAAAGGCCGCAAGGCGGCACTTACCTACTCCGTTTTGCTGATGAGCGCCGGATCACTGATCATCGCCGTAACGCCCGATTACAACCACATCGGCATAGCCGCACCCATATTACTGGTTTTCGCACGTATTGTGCAGGGGCTTAGCGTTGGCGGCGAATACGGTACCAGCGCCACTTACCTCAGCGAAATGGCCGCTAAAAAACATCGTGGCTTTTATTCCAGCTTTCAGTACGTTACACTCATTATGGGGCAACTTACCGCTCTTGGCGTACTGGTATTGCTTCAGCGCGTATTCCTCACCGAAGAGCAGCTTCGCCTTTGGGGCTGGCGCATCCCGTTTGCTATCGGCGCCGCACTGGCCATAATTACCATGTACCTGCGCCGCAGCCTGCACGAGCCTGCTACCTTCACCAGCAAAGAGAATAAGGAAAAAAAAGACAGCCGGGGCACCATTAAAGCATTGCTGCAACATCCCCGCGCGGTGCTGACCGTTATGGGGCTTACGCTGGGCGGCACGGTTGCTTTTTATACGTTTACTACCTACATGCAAAAGTTTTTGGTTAACACCAGCGGCTTCAGCAAAAACACCGCTACGCTGGTATCAACACTCACCCTGTTTGTTTTTATGCTGGCACAACCGCTATACGGCTATATATCCGACAGGATAGGCCGCAAACCGCTGCTTAAGACTTTCGGCATATTAGGTACACTTACCACTGTACCCATTATGATCGCCCTTAGCCATACCAAAAACGAGTGGCTTGCTTTCGCGCTCATTATGGTGGCATTGCTCATCGTTAGCAATTATACGTCCATCAACGCCGTGGTTAAGGCCGAGCTTTTTCCGGCGCATATCCGCGCGCTGGGGGTTGGTTTCCCTTATGCTATTGCGGTATCGCTATTCGGTGGCACGGCGGAGCCTATCGCCCTCCTGTTCAAACTAAAAGGACATCAGGAATGGTTTTACTGGTACGTTACAGCGTGTATCCTGGTGTCATTGGTGATCTATATTACCATGAACGATACGCAGAAGCATTCGAAGATTGAAGAGGAAGTTTAGTCCGCAGTCGGAGAGTCTGAAAGTTCGAAAGAAGGATTAATTTAAAGATTCGAAGCGTGTTACTTTCGGACTTGCCGACTTACGGACTTTCGGACTCTCTCCTACTTTGATACCAACCCCGAGATCACATTAATACTCAACGCTACAATGGCCGTATTAAAAGCGAAGGAGATGAGCCCATGTGCCCATACAATGCGACGAATGCGGCGGGAGGTGATCTGCACATCCGACACCTGGAACGTCATGCCGATAACAAAGGAGAAATACACAAAATCGAGGTAGTCCGGGTCCTTGATGTCTTTAGGAAACTCGAGCCCGGCTTTAGTACCGTTTGTGCCACTCTCAGCAGCATAAAATAAATGGGCATAGCGCATGGTATAAACCGTGTGCACCAACCACCAGGATACTGCCACGGCACCCATCGCCAAAAAGATATAGGCGCTTACTGTTTCTTCTGACTGGCCTTTGGTTGATTTTAGCAGCAGGTACATAGCCACCAAGCTCACTAAGGATGCCGTCATCACAAACAAAAATATGAGGTAGCGGCTGCTGTCTTCCAGGCTGGCCAGTTTGCGGATGTCACGTGGGTGCGCCCAGAGAATAATGATCCAATCGAGGATAATGATGGTGAGCGCCACGGCTATCCACACAATTAGGGTAACCGCCGGAACCGACGGGATGTGCCTCGCCAAAAAGAAAGCCACAAGCCCCATCAGCAAGGCAATATAAAGCCGGTAATGTGCATCCAAACGTAGGATGAGGTATTTTTTGGGTTCTTTTACGGGTTCCATTTGGTGAGTGGTGAGTAGAGAACGGTGAGTGGTTGCCTATTGATATAAATTAAAAATCTTCCTCTATAATTTCCGCCACGCGCCCTACCTGTCCGTCTTCCAAACGCACCTTTATTCCGCGGGAATGAAAAGCGGAACTGGTAAGCAGTTTTTCTACAATGCCGCGGGTAAGCTTGCCGCTGCGCTGATCCTTTTTAAGGATGATATCTACTTCGAGGCCGGGATATATGTCTGCCCTGTTTTGTCCGTTCATTTTATTTTGATTACACTGATTAAGTATTGAATTCACCGATTAGCTGCAATGCCTTTTGCTTTGCGTCATCGTCAAAACCTACAGTCGATTTTGTTATAACACATCTTTCCTTGATATGTTCGGGCAAACTATTTAAAGAAGGATCGTCGTCAATAATTAAGTATTCGACGTTCTCTCCCTGTAAATAAACCCAATCTTGAATTTCGACAGCCCTGCTTTGCATCAATGCGATAGACTCAATGTTATTTAGCTTGGAAATTGATTTAATAGTTATGCCTCGCGCAGCAAATATTTCAATCCATTTATCCAATTGGTAATTAATCCGGTGTGTTGTAGTGAGGATTACCGATGCGTTTGACTTAACTAATATTTCTGCCAAATTTCTAGCAGACTTTTCATTAAAAACCATAAAGCCGTCCACAGCAATTTCTACTTTTTTCCAGGCTGGTTCTGTTACCAACACGCCATCGATATCCAGCAGGATAAACATGGTTATTTCACCAGGGCGGCTATCGCCGCTTCCACCTTCTCAAACGCAAAACTACTCAACACCTTATCCATCGCTGCGCTTATTTGTTGATTTTGCAGGTTGCCGATGCTGCCTTCGTGGGTATGGTTTACAGATTTTTCGGGGTTAAAATTGCCTTGTTCAATATCGAGCCCTATTTGTTTGTAAGCATCACGGAAAGGTGTACCGCTTAAAACGGCCTTATTCACTTCTTCTACACTAAAGAGGTAAGCGTATTTAGGGTCATCCAGGATATTCTTGTTGACGCTGATGTTTTGCAGCATAAAGGTGGCCATGTGCAGGCAATCCAGCAGATCGGCAAAGGCAGGGAACAGCAGTTCCTTAAGCAATTGCAGCTCGCGGTGGTAGCCCGATGGCAGGTTGGTGGTCATCATGGCCACATCGTTTGGCAGGGCCTGCAGGCGGTTGCATTTGCCGCGCATAATTTCCCAAACGTCCGGGTTTTTTTTATGCGGCATAATGCTGCTGCCGGTGGTCAGGTTCTCGGGATAGCTTACAAAGGCGAAGTTCTGGCTCAGATAAAGGCACTGATCCATCGCCATTTTTGCCATGGTGGCTGCTACGGATGATAAGGCCTGCGCGATGATGCGTTCGGTTTTACCGCGGCCCATCTGGGCGTAAACTACATTATAATTCAAGCTCTCGAAGCCTAAGAGTTCGGTGGTCAATGTCCTGTTCAAGGGGAACGACGAGCCATAACCCGCGGCAGAACCCAGTGGGTTTTTGTTGGTGATCTTCCAGGCAGCGAGCACCATCTCCAGGTCGTCGGCAAGGCTTTCGGCATAAGCGCCAAACCATAAACCGAAGGACGATGGCATAGCCACCTGTAAATGCGTATAGCCGGGCAGCAAAACATCTTTATGCTGTTCGCTTAGCGTTATCAGCTGGTGGAAAAGTTTTCCTACTTCTTCTACCACTTCTTTTAGTTTATGGCGAAAGAAAAGTTTGAGGTCTACCAGCACCTGGTCGTTACGGGAGCGGCCGCTGTGGATCTTTTTACCGGCATCGCCAATACGCTGGGTAAGCAGCATCTCTACCTGCGAGTGTACATCCTCCACCCCATCCTCAATAGTGAAATTATTGTTTTGGATATCGGCATAAATAGCCTTTAGTTCCTGTTGCACCAGCGACAGGTCTTCCGCGCTCATTAACCCGATACTCTCCAGCATGGTGGTATGGGCAAGGGAGCCAAGCACATCAAAAGCGGCCATTTCCCTATCCAGCACGCGGTCGCGGCCTACAGTGAAATTTTCTACCAGTTGATTTACATTGGTGGTTTTTTGCCATAACTTACTCATGGTGCAAATATAAAATTAAATGGGGTTGTTGTAATCCCTAATTAACGTTGTCCTTTCGATAGAGCACGCGGTGGGAAAGAGCGGGAGGGCGAAAGAGAAATTTTCTGTGATACGAAAGGTCGGCTATGTATGCCGGCTATTGGACTCACCCCGGGTACGCTATCGCTGCCCGACCCTCTCTTTCTGCGAAAAAGAGGGTGAAGAAGAAAAAACAAGAAAAGAACTCCCCTCTTTGCGGAGCAGAGAGGGGCTGGGGGTGAGTAAACTCGCGACGCAGGCATTGACGCAATTACATTACCGCTCTACATGGTTCCATAGCAAAGCGTAGAAGATTTTTCGCTATCGCTCAAGAGATAGTTCCTCGTCGCTGCGCTTCCCTCGGAATGACAGGGTGGAGAAGGTCGCGCTAAACTATCTTATCCAGCATTTCCACATACAAGGCTATTCCCTTCCCTATCTCGTCCACATAAATAAACTCATCGGCCATGTGCGAGCGGGCGCTGTCGCCGGGGCCAATTTTGATGGACTGGATATCCAGCAGCGATTGATCTGATGTGGTGGGTGAGCCATATGGCGTTCTGCCAAGCGAAATACCCGCCTGTACAAAAGGGTGGTTCTTATCTATCGAAGACGGTTTTAAACGGATTGAGCGTGGCTTTACATCGCAGCTTACATGCTGGCGAATGATCTCCAGCACTTCTTCGTTGCGGTAGGCATCAGTTACCCTTACATCTACCGTAAAAGTACAGGTAGCAGGCACCACGTTATGCTGCGAACCTGCGTTGATAATGGTTACCGACATTTTTATAGGCCCGAAAACTTCCGACTCCTTTGGGAACTTATAATTACGGAACCACTCGATATCGGCCAGTGCTTTGTAAATGGCGTTCTCGCCTTCCTCGCGGGCGGCGTGGCCGGCTTTGCCGTGGGCGGTACAATCCAGCACCATCAGGCCGCGTTCGGCAACGGCAAGGTCCATCAGGGTGGGCTCGCCTACAATGCCAAAATCAAGCTGACCAAGATCGGGGATAATCAATTCCAGTCCGTTTACGCCGGAAATCTCTTCCTCGGCAGTGGTGGCCAGGCAAAAGTTATATTTAAGATTCTCCTGTTCAAAATAATACAGAAACACGGCTATCAGCGATACCAGGCAACCGCCGGCATCGTTACTGCCGAGGCCGAAAAGCTTGTCGCCCTCTATTTTGGCGTCGTATGGGTCGCGGGTGTAGCCCGAGTTTGGTTTAACGGTATCGTGATGCGAGTTGAGCAGGATGGTGGGTTTGGCGGCATCAAAATGCTTGTTCCAGGCCCAGATGTTATTGAGTTTACGGTGCGTTTTTACGCCGTGCTGCTGCAGGGTTGTTTCTATCAGGTCGGCCGTGCGGTCTTCCTCTTTACTAAACGATGGTATCGAAATTAATTGCTGTAGCAGGGTCAAGCTCTGCTGCTGTAAGGTTGCTAAATCTGCCATAGATGCCGGTGAATACTCCCGATGATAAGGCAGCAAAATTAGTGTTTTTTATGAAAGGGCACAACCGGGCGTACGTTAAGAATGTGTTAAGGGCGGAGGCGATCAGGGGCGTGGATAACAATTATTTCAGCACGTTGATATCTATCGTACTGAGAATATCTATCCGGTTAGCAACTACTTCCAGCGAATAGCGCTTTACGCGTTGCTCATCATAATAAGAGGCAGTTTGGATCTTGCCCTCTATAAACAGCGACTGCCCCTCCGCCAAATGCAGCGAATCCTGCGCTATCAGTTTTTCGGGGACTCTAATTTTGTGATACTCGTGGTGCTCAGTCTGCTCGTACCCTTTTTTGATGTACTCGGTTGTAACCAGGTTAAAGCATAAAAAATCCTGTCCCCTATCGGTGGTTTCCCTAAACGGCCCTTTCGCTGTTCCCAGCAATATCACTTTATTTATCCCGGTGTTACTCAACATTTAATTTGTTAATAGGATAGCTGGCAAATTTAATTAGATGATTAATTACTTCACCGACAAGAATACATTATCGGTAAGCAATTATACGGCTAATAATTGGCAACGAAACCTATTTAATGGCGTGAACCGAGCTTTATTAAAGAAAACTGATACTGCCCTGGTATTTGGCTATCTCTACATGTTCTACATTAACGATAACTTCGGTATCGTCCACACCTTCGGCCAGGAGTAAAGGCTCTTTCATAATGTTGAAGTAAGTATCATAGCCTTCCGGTAGCTTCCTTACGTCCGGGCGTCTTTTTACCGGCGTGAGCGTAATGCACACTGATGCGTATGCCTTGGATATATTTGATGTTTTTGATAAACAATAAGTGTACCCCTCCAAAACCAGGAAGCTTACAACCGAGCGCGTTAAGAGAGCTTTCATAATCGTTTGAATTAGAAATATAAATCTCTTCAAAAAGGAATAAAAAAGCATCAGTATTTATACCAAAACGCAATGGGTATAAATACGTATTTTCTTTAAGTAAAGTACTTGCCGGTTAAGCAACCATGTTATTAAGCATAGCATAACGTACCAAAGCGGCTGTATTACGTACGCCCGCTTTTTCTATCATATTTTGTCGGTGGATTTCCACGGTGCGTTTACTGGTAAAAAGTTGGTCAGCAATTTCCTGGTTGGTATAACCTTCTGCAATAAGGGTAAGGATCTCCAATTCGCGTTTAGAAACATCCATTATGGTAATGCCTTTGCTGCTCACCTCCGGCGTGCGCAAAAAACGCTCTAATAATTTAAGAGCCAGCTGGTTACAAAGAAATCTTTCGGTATGCAGGTGGATATGCCGGATAGCGAATATCAGTTCAACAGGTTTCACACTTTTAAGCATATAAGCTGTAGCGCCTGTTTTAAACGCTTCCACAATATACTTATCTTCATCTACCGTTGACAGTATGATCACCTTGATTTCAGGGAAGGTCTGCCTGACCTGTGTAAGCAACTCAAAACCAGTTGTATGAGGCAAATTGATATCAGTGATGATGATATCCGGCTTATGGCCCTCTGCTAATAGTTGCAATGCATCTTTGCCGCTTCCGGCTTCAGCAATTACTTCGATATCGCCTTCCTTTTCTAACAACAAACGGACACCAACGCGCACGACAGTCTGATCTTCGACCAGCAAAATTTTTATCATAAAGAATAACGGGTTATCAATAAGCGTTTCTGCTCCACCAAATTTAAGAAAAAGGATTTTTACAATTAGGAGTAAAACCACAATTTTGAATGAACGTTACTTTATCCAGCAGTATACTCAGCCGGGTTTCCTGAATACTTATCAGTAATAAATTCCCTTTTGGTACAATCCTAATCTAACAACAAAGGCTCGTCGTCCTCATCACTCAAACTTAAGTGAATCACATCGTTACCTGCTATACCTTCAATGGAGCCTTTGATGTGGGCAGCGTTTAATAACACCTTTTCCAGTTGTTTCTCGCGGGCCTTCCACATTTTCTCCATGGCGTCGCGTTCTTTTTGGATGGAGAGGCGCATACTCATGTACCCTTCGCGGATGGCCTTCCATTGCTCGGAAAACTCGCTGCTGGTTAAATAATCATACAGCAGGTGCATTTTATCGCCTTTATTATCCTGCGCTTTGGCCAGGTTGGCCAATTTGATCACGCCATCTCGCAGTATAAAGCTTACAGCCTTCACCTCGTCAAAGCTGCAGATCCAAACGCCGTCGCGTTCGCCAAAGCAATCCATCCCTTTTGGGTAGCATTGGGTAACTATGACGGCCACATCAACACCCTGGGCGCGCATATCTTTCTTCAGCTTGTCTATCCAATCTCCGCCGAAGGCGGTAGTGCGCTTACTTTCGTAAATAATTTTACCGCATTCCTGTCCAAACTGGTTACGCACGGTTTGCACGCAATCGGCCCCGCGCACGCCCTTGCCCACCTCACTGATCAGGTCGAACGGGAAATAGGTACGCAGCAATTCTTCCAGTATCAGCTCCTGTGCCTCGCCCTGCAATTGCATCGAGCCTTGTTCGGCGCGGCGTTTCATTTCATCAACCAGGCGCTTTTGGTCTTCCAGCTGTTTTTCCATCTCTTTTACCTTCAGCTGGTGCTCGGTGTCTTTGATGGAGTATTTTTCGGTTTCCTGCTTGCGGATCTGTTCGCTCAGTTCGGCGCGCTGCTCCTGCAGTTTGCGCTGGGTAGACAGTTCCAGTTCTTCTTCTTTTTGTTTGAGGGATTGCTCGCGCTGTAAAAACTCCAGTTCTTTCTGGCGCGATTCCTTCAGTTTTTCGGCACTGGCATTTACCGAGTTTTGCAGCATCAGCAGCTGGTTCTCAAAATCGGATGCGATGGACTTGCGCAGGTTTTCTTCCAGTGTAAGCTGCAAGGCCTTTTTTTCGCCGGCCAGGCGCTGCTCAAATTCCTGCTGCTGTATCTTTTGGCGATTATTGAACTCGTCGTCCTTTTTGCGGTATTCTTCTTCTTTCTGGCGGGTATAATCCTGCATCTTCAGCCTTAGCTGCTGCTTGTATTCCTCGGCCATCACTTCCTCAATAGGGAAACCATGTCCGCAGCTGGGGCACTTAACTTCTGTAGCCATATATTCAAAGATAGAGATTATTTAAAACGCCGTTAAACAAAAACGGCGTAAAAAAAGAGGCGCAAAATATTGCGCCTCTACAATGCCGGTGTAATATGTACTTAAAAATCCTTATACAAATTCCTGAAGGTAGTCCTCACCCCAAAAGTTACTACCGCGTTCTTACGTTCGCCAAGTGCGTTCTTTTCGGTACGGTAAAGGCCGCCCAGTTCAAAACGGAGATTGTATTTTGGGTTCACCAGGAACGATACTGTTCCTTCGGCGTAATACATATCTGTGGATATACCCTGCCCTACCGTGGGTGTTAGGTTGGCGGTTGCGGCGTATGGCGCGTTGATGTTTTTGCCATTATTTTCGGTAGCAGCATCCAGCCCGTATTTGGCGTAGTTAAGCTGTCCCTGGAAATCTAAGCGGCCGATAGAATAGTTCAGCAGGCCCACAAATTCCCTGAAATTGGCGCCCAGTGGATGTGCCAGCGGATCGCCATAAAAAGTATAGCTGCTTAGCGGCTGCGCATCAGCATAGGTATATGGCTTAACGGTGTTGAACTCTACCAGGTAACTAAGGTTTTTTACACCGCCAACATCGCCACCGCGTAAACCTACCTGGTAGCCGTTGCTGCTTTTGCTTGCGCCGCCCGTAGTTTTTTGGTTATCGAGGATCAGCTGGGCATATAAGGCGTTTTTATCAAACACCTTGTACTTGCCGGTAAAGCCAAACAGTACGTTGTTTGGCGAACCTGCCTTGCCGCCGGCTGTAAAAAACAGCGGATTAATAAAGTTAGCGTCAAAACCATGGAAATTACCCTGGTCATCAGCTTCGGGCATCACCACCGCATTAAAGAAACCTAAGGACAGGCTTTTGGTTGCGTTCCAGTCTAAATAATGGTATAGCGCGTACTTGCGGCGATTGCTGCCAAAATCGTCAAACTTTGGCGCCTTCAGGTCCTGCAGGTAGGTCCACATCATCATGTACTG
This sequence comes from Mucilaginibacter pankratovii, assembly GCF_014773265.1. Classification (GTDB taxonomy): domain Bacteria; phylum Bacteroidota; class Bacteroidia; order Sphingobacteriales; family Sphingobacteriaceae; genus Mucilaginibacter; species Mucilaginibacter pankratovii. Next base: position 102,735 of record NZ_JACWMY010000016.1, read on the forward strand.
CACGGGGCCAATGTTGGCAGTAGCCCTAAGCAATGGCGCGGGCGCCGAAAAATCTGATAAGAGTAACGAGCGGTATCCATCGCCGATAAAGGTTTTGTCCTGCCCTAAAGCAATATTAAAATACTTTGACGGCGTATACGATAACAGCGCCGTTACGTACGAATAATCTTTTTGCGCCTTGCCGAAACTACGATCATAAGCCTGCCCGGGCACAAAGCCGCTGGCGTTTACGTAGTCGTTATAATAGGTTGGGTAGATGGCTTGGTTTTCGTAAGCGCTGGTGTAAAAAGAAAATTTACTGCCAATAGTACCCCCCACCTGGAAACCGCGGGTATTGATGCCTAAAGGTGTTTTTAATATGTAACCAAATGGCTTAAAGGCCGATGGCGCGTTCTTGCCATCTTTAAAATCTTTACCAAATATGTTATCTATCAATATATCGGCATAAAAGGTATACTCTTTGGTTTGCACATCAAGCAGGTGCTCGTTGAGCAATTTACGGCCAAACCAATTTTTACGGTCACTTTTTACCCCTACGTTCATCAGTTCGTTATACCTGCCGGTTAGCGAACTATCTATCAGGAACGGCCGCAGCGACGTATGCATGCCGTTGCTTTTTGAATAAACCTGCCCGTTAAACTTTTGATAAAACTGGTAGGATTGCGGCAGGTAAACCGACTGAGCCTTAGCCGCTCCGGCGCAAAACAACAGGCAGGTAATTATCAATATAAATTTGCCCGGTAAAAGGGGGTGGTGTTTTTGCATCGCAACAAAATAAGTATTATTTATTGTAACATTAAAATACAAGCGGCAATTAAATGTTAATACTTCAGAAGCCTCACCTAAACGGCGAAGCCCTCACGCAGTAAACCCTCTCCAAAGGAGAGGACTTTCTTTAGAACAGTTGCATATTTCCTCTTTTTTAGCCTTTCTCCTTTGGAGAAGGGTTGGGATGAGGCTTCAAAGCATCAACATCGGCTCAAACGGTTAATTTGTGTTAAATTTGTTAAGCTAAGGCCTTTATTGTTAGAATAATTTATAAAATTACTGATATTTGCCGCGCTCATTAGCTATCCATTAGTACATGCAATACAACAAAATTAATAACCTTTTAGGCTGGCTTTGCTTCGTTATAGCCTCTGCAACTTACATTTTAACGTTAGAACCATCCGTAAGCTTTTGGGATTGCGGCGAATTTATATCCTGCGCTTTCCGCTTACAGGTATCGCACCAGCCGGGCTACCCGCTGTTTGCCATGTTGGGCAAAGTTTTCTCACTGCTATCTATGGGCGATAACGCCAAAGTGCCCTATTTTACCAATATGGGTTCGGCCATTGCCAGCGGCGCTACGGTAATGTTCCTGTTCTGGACCATCACCGCCATGGCTAAAAAACTGTTGGCCGGTCGCGAAAAAGAATTTGGCAACGCGCAGACCCTGCTCATCATGGGCTCGGGCCTGGTAGGTGCGCTGGCTTTTACTTATACCGATACCTTTTGGTTCTCGGCGGTAGAGACCATCGTATTTGCGCTTTCATCCCTTTGTATAGCCGTTATATTTTGGGCGATATTGAAATGGGAAGCCCATGCCGATGAGCCCGGTGCCGACAGGTGGATCGTGTTCATTGCCTACGTAATGGGCCTTTCAATCGGTATCCACTTATTAAACTTATTAACCATCCCGGCTATCGCGCTGGTATATTACTTCCGCAGGTATAAAAACATTACCACCAAGAGTGCTATCCTGGCCTTTTTGGTGAGCGTTGTTATTTTAGGCGTGGTGCAGTATGGCATCCGTGGGTATACGGTTAAGTTCGCTGCTAACTTCGACCTTTTCTTTGTAAACACCCTTGGCTTGGGCTTCGGCACAGGCGCGCTTTTCTTTTTAGTGCTATTGGTGGGCGCTATCGTTTTCGCTATCATCTACAGCATCCGTAAAAACAAGCCTACGCTAAATTTGATCATGCTTTGCGTGGCTGTTATATACTTTGGCTATGGCTCGTTCGCCTATATCCCTATCCGTGCAACCGCTAATCCCGATCTGAACAACTCACACCCGGATAATGCCTTTACCATGTACGGCTACTTAAACCGGATCCAGTATGGCGAAAACCCCTTGCTGGTTGGCCAGTATTACGATGCCCAGGTGATAGACCAAACCGAAGGCAGCACCATTTACCGCAAAGGCGATAAGAAATACGAAGTTGCCGGCAAAAGGCCGAATTACGTGTACGACCATACCACCTTTTTGCCCCGGATGTACAGTACCGATGGCAACGATGTGAATTTTTACAAGCAATGGCTGGAGATCCCCGAAGGGCAAAAACCAACCTTTGCCAACAACATCAGCTGGATGGCCAGCTGGCAGATATACCAGATGTATGTGCGCTACTTCTTGTGGAACTATGTTGGCCGCTACAATGATGAAGACGGCCAGCAAAGCACCGAAGGAATAGATGGCAACTGGACCAGCGGCTTATTTGATGGCGGCAAACACCTGCCAAAATCGGTACTGAACAACCCTACTTACACGCCGCTTTACGCCCTGCCTTTAATTGTTGGGCTGGTGGGTATGGTATACCATTTTAACCGCAAAAAACGCGATGCATTGATCATCACCCTGCTTTGGTTTTTCACCGGCATTGCTGTGGTGCTTTACGTAAATCAACCCTCGGTACAGCCAAGGGAAAGGGATTACTCCTACGTCGGCTCGTTCTACGCGTTTGCCATTTGGATAGGGCTTGCAGTAATTGCCATTGCGGATCTGTTGAGCAAAAAGATAAACGCCCGCACCTCGGCGCTGATAGCTACAGGTGTTTGCCTGTTGGTTGCCCCTGTGCTGATGGCCAAACAGGAATGGAAAGCGCACGACCGCTCTACCAAGATGACGCCGCACGATATGGCGTATAACTACCTCATCTCCTGCCCGCCAAACGCCATTTTGTTTACCTACGGCGATAACGATACCTACAGCCTTTGGTACGACCAGGAGGTAGAAGGCATCCGCCCTGATGTGCGGATAGTGAACCTGAGCCTGTTCACCGGCGACTGGTACATCCGCCAGATGCAGCGCCCCATGAACCAGAGCGCCCCGCTGCCTATCACCATGCCTTTTGATAAATACAAAGAGGGCGTGCGCGATGTGATCTATTACAACGACGGCAACATTCCGGGCTATACTTCTATTAAAGAAGTGTTCGACTTTATTACATCTGACGACAAAGCCATGCAGGGCCAAAGCCAGGGCGGCGAGTACTCCAACTACCTGCCTACCAAAAGCTTTAAACTGGATGTAAATGCCCAGGATGTTTTAAAGAATAACGTAATAACGCCCGACCAAATAAGCAAGCTGGATACCGTAATGAAGTGGAAATACACCTCCAACTACGTTACCAAAGAGAACCTGGCCATATTTGATATACTGGCCCATAACAACTGGAAACGCCCTATTTGCTTTACTACCACCATTGGTAACGAAAACCTGATAGGCCTGCAGCCTTACCTGTACAAAGAAGGCTTTACTTATCGTTTAATACCGTTTAAAGCCGATACCGCCAACCACGATCAGTTGAGCAAAACCAACACCATGGTGATGTACAACAACATGATGACGAAGTTTAAATACGGTAATTTTAAAAAGGCAAGGTTCCTGGATCACGAATCGGTTAACATGTTTTACCCGGTGATGATGACCACCTTTTTAGACCTGGCCCGCAATCTTGAGGCCGAGGGCCACGGCGACCTGGCGATTAAAGCCCTGCACAAATTTGATGATGAGATGCCAAACCTGTACCCTTATATAGATGTGGCCGGCCGCAAAATGTTTATGGCGCAAATGGCTTACCGCCTGGGCGATATTTCGCTGGGTACTAAATTCACCAACGAGATAAACGGGCATTTGAAAGATCAGCTTGATTTTAACTACTACAACCTGCAAAACAACCAGCGCCTGTTAAACCAGCGCGATGTGCAGGTAGCCATGCAAGTGCTTAACGGCTTAACCGAATACACCCTGCAAGGCCACCAGGATGCCCTGCACAAAACATTAGCTGCCGAGTTAAAAGATTATTCGGCCAAGTTTGCACCCATCATGAGCATGGAGCAATAAGCCGGGTTTATAAAACAAGCAAAGCCATCCTGATTTTTTGGGATGGCTTTTTTTATTTGGATGGCCTTGAACTAAGGGCGGATGTAAACTACCGTATCGCGCTCCGCCAGCCCAACAAGCTGTATGCGGGTTGCGGCGAGGCTAAGGATGCTATCTTTGCGAATAACACCATTTTTAGTGGTCGACAGGATATGGTTGTTATCGCTTAAATTCCATGTGCCGGCAGTGGTTTTGTCGCCGCTTTGTATGGCGGTGGTATGGTCGGCACTAAAGGTCACCCTTACGGCTGCAATTTGTTCCTTAATTCTGTTCCGTTGATCTTCTATTTTACCCGCCATGCCCAGGTTAGCCAGTTTGAGTTTAAAAAGCACACGGTTGGTTGCATTATTTACCGATGCATCATCTATTTTCCATTTGCCGATGATATCCGTTTCGGGCGGGGCGGGGTTGGTAAATGCGGAAAACAGCGCTATAGCCGCCACCGCGTATAGTGTTTTTAATTTCATTTCGGGGTAGATTTTCGGAAAGGTAGCGATTGAGATACTTTAATCCAAAAGAGAAATAGCAATATCGGACGAAAATAATTATTTCATTGATTAATTTATCCTCGCAGGGTCTCTCGCAAGATTTAGGTTAACCCACAAAAGCAACTACTTTTAATTAGAAAGTCCGCATAGCGGACGAGACATATTGTAGCAAGGGGTTTCAACCCCTTGGCGTATGCGCAAACAAAACTGAGTTCCGGAGGAACGGCCCATATTTAGCGAGCTGCACTGATTTTATATGTGTCGAGCCTACAGCTCTCGGGGTTTCTATTATATTCATACAACGGATTAAAATCCGTTGCTACAATATCAGCCGAGGCGCTGCCTCTTTATTTCGGTCTACCCTGGTGGGTTAATTTAAACTTTGAAAAAGGACTCGCGGGGACGGCATTTAAACAATAACTAAGGTGGGCTGTTGTTGTAGTTCATCATTCATTGTAATAAATTCGCATACTAAAAAGCTACCACCATGCCCGAACTACCCGATCTGCAAGCCTTCAGCCGTAATCTCGATAAAAAATTAGCCGGAAAAACGGTTAAGGAAGTTATCATCCATAATGCCAAAAAACTCAACGTGAGCGAAAAAGAGCTGCAGGCGAAACTGGAAAAGCAAAAGCTGGAAGAAGTTTACCGAGACGGCAAGGAGCTCTACATCAAATTCAGCGAGGGTGATATTTTAGCACTGCACCTGATGCTGCACGGCAAGCTGTTTTTATTTGAGGGCAAAAACGACAATAAATACTCCATTATAGAACTGGTATTTACGGATGACAGTGGCCTGGTGCTTACCGATTTCCAGGGCATAGCCACCCCTACCCTCAACCCCGAAGAGAAAGAAGCGCCCGATGCGGTGGATGATAAAGCAGGTTTTAGGTACCTGAAGGAAAGGCTGGGTAAAACCAAAACCAATGTAAAGACCGTTCTGCTCGATCAAAAGATCATCCGCGGTATAGGCAATGCTTATGCCGACGAAATTTTGTGGGATGCGGGCATCTCGCCCTTCTCGGTAAGCAATAAATTACCCGAGGATAAAATAAAAGACCTGGTAAAGTCCATCCATTCGGTTTTAAAAGATGCCGAACAGCAGATCTTAAAATCAAACCCTGATATCATCAATGGCGAGGTGCGCGATTTTATGAATATCCACAATTCCAAAAAGAAACACAGCCCCAAAGGCGCTCCCATCCTCATAAAAGAAGGCACCAGGAAGACGTATTACACCGAAGAACAAACACTTTATAGCTAAGGAAAGCACGCTGCGTGTAATTAAAATTGCTAATTAGCAATAAGCGGCACGGCTATTGCACTTGGTGGTTAACTAATTTAATTAATTTTATGGCACACTACTTAACAATCGCCCTCCACTTGTTTGTTGTTGCTATGATGGCCGCATTTATCATTGGCTGCATAACCGCCCTTATCGGCACGTACGACCATTGGGGTAACCGCTATGTTTTAAAAGCACGCCGCAGCCGCCTTATTCGCGAACGCGCCCGCAAAACTCAGACAGACGACTCGAACGTAAGAAATATAACTCCATACCGCGCCCGAAAAGTAAATAAACACGCGGTGATCCATGTGGCCAGGTTCGCAGCCTGATTACCTCTTTCAAATCTAACATCGGGCCTCAATTAACATTGGGGCTTTTTTATTTATTTTACGGGCATTTGCTTCAAATAGCAATTATCCTACCTCAGACTAAACTGATGGCCGGCAACATATCAGTACGCTTCCGGTATTAAAAACCCAAAAGAGGCTCAGGCAAAAAAGATAGAAAATGCGTTGCACAAACTATCAAAAGAGATTAATAAGGTATCTGTTTATGCCGATTGATTTTTGCCGAAGGATTGCGTATTTATAACGTATGACTACAAACAATTAACCAAACCGTTATGTTATTTAACCAAAATAAACATAACAATGGGAACATTACAGCATATCCAGCACCAGATATCGGCGCTAAACGATCTGATAAAAATCAACAACGACCGTATTGCCGGCTACCAGAAAGCCATTGAAGGCATTGAGGACCTCAGCCTTAAAACAGTATTTGAGGGCTATGCCGATCAAAGCAAAGGTTACGTAAACCAACTGAACGATTACATTCACTTGTTAGGCGGCTCGCCTGCTGATGGCACTACCCTTGCTGGTAAGTTTTATCATACCTGGATGGATGTGAAATCAGCTTTCGTTAAAAAAGATAATCTTTCCGTATTATCCGATTGCGAGTATGGGGAGGACGTTGCTAAAGGCTCTTATAGAAAGGCGCTGGATGATAAGGAACTGATATGGGAAGATGAAAAGGTGGTTAGCCTGCTTACCAACCACTTGAACGGGCTTAAAATGGCGCACGATGCCATTAAGGCACTTCGCGATTCATTAAAAGAAAAACAGGAGGCATAACAATGGATAGCCCCGACCAGGATTTTTTAAAAGACTACAAGCCCTTGCACGTACCCCACAAGTACGATGCGGCGGCTTCCGTACAGGATAACGTGGTGTATGCACTTGCCCAACTGGAATATGCTACGGCACCCCAGGTTGCGCAAAAGCTTGCCGAATTTGATTCGCAAATACCTTTAGCCACGCACCAGAAGAACGCCGAAGAGATACTTACCCACTTATTTAATAAAGGCCTGATAAAAGGAGATGATGAGCCGGATCGGCAGTATAACCTGAGCAAGATACTGGTACAAAACTCCGGCAAGGCAGACCCGCTGTTTTAAGTTAAAGCAGCATTATTATCAATATCACCGGCACAAAGTAAAATACCGCGAACTCATATTTGTTAAAAAAGAAACCGCCAACCGCGCCGCCCAATGCATAAAATGCCAGTACCGTAAGGCGCACAAAGATGCGGTTACGGATGTGCCGGTCTTTTTTTGTGCCGATGTGGTAATATTCGGCAACTTCTGCACCGAGGTCGGTAAATAAGCTGGCCAGGCTGGTTGATTTGATGAGCCCGCCGGATACGATGGCCACCAGCCCCGTTTGCAGCCCCATGGCAAACACGGTACAGCTGATCACAATTTCCCGCTCCAGCTTGGTTTCTTCGTAAAAGTGGTTACCGTAAACGGCTACAAAAAGCAGGATAAGGATCTCCAGCACTACCGGGAAGGCGTGTGCCCTGTATTGGTTACGCTGCGCGAAGGATTTAACCGTAAAACTGGACAAAAACGACCCGCAGAAAAAAAGCAGCAACCAGCCCAGGAATAAAACAATTTCGTACAAATTTTGGGTCACCAGGTTTTTAGCCATATTGGCCATGTGCCCGCTGATGCTTGATGTAAAGGCAAAAAAAGAGACCAGCCCCGCAACATTAATAATGCCGGATACAAAAGCACTGGAGGAAGCAAGTGCGAGGTTTTGTTGAAGAGTGCGATGGTGTTTAGCGTGCCGCAGCATAAAGTAATAAGGCTTTAACCGCTAAATATGTACAAAAAATGCTGATGCACAGGCACTCCATATTAAATTTAACATAAACTTAATATTGGCAATCTCTTGAATAACAGAATTTAAGGTGCCGTTGGTGCTACCGGCGTAACCGACATTATGCTATCAACCACAAATACACTTACACCGCGCCATGGCAGGGTGTGCAGGTATTCTTTATAATGCAAATCCATCATGGAACCGGCGCTATGGTTAAGCTTATCGGCAACTTTTTCATCCGTTACCGAAAACATAAATTCGTTGGAAGCAATGCCGCCCTGCGTTTGGGTACGGATGCCGTTTTGAATGAGCCTCCCTTCGAAGGTTTTAAATACATAACCCTTCTTCACAAAATAGTTCAGCGTGCCGGCCTTGGTGCCTTCGCCAAAAACAAAATAATAGCGGTAGTAGCCTACGCCTACCAAAACCAATACGAGCACCAAACCAATTATTGTAAATATGCGGCCTTTCATAGCAATGTATTTTTGTGTGCGTAAAGCTAACGCATCTGCTGCTTATAAGTTTAAAAAATGTGTGGTAAGCGCGTTAAAATCGTCAAACTTCAGGTCGTAATCATCCGTTTGCCCAAAGCCGTAGCTTACAAACACAAACGGTATGCCCGCCAGGCGGCTTTGATGGCCGTCGCCTTCGGTATCGCCAATGTAAACGGGGTTCTTCAGGTCGTATTTGTCGGCCAGTAATTTGATGTTATACTGCTTGGGCATAAAATTGATGCCGTAGGCAATTTCGTCTTTAATATGCTCATCTATCCCCGCCCAATCAATAAACTGGCGGATGACGCCCGCCGCGCAGTTACTCAGGATGAACAACTGGTACTTTTGGGCAAGCTGTTTTAGCCCTTCGAGCACGCCGGGGTACAAAATGCCACCCATCTCGGGGATCAGTACTTTGCGTTTTTCGTTTACCTGGGCGTAGATCTCCCAGCGTTTATCAGGCTCAAATTCGGGTAAAATTACTTCTATCACCTTTTTGCCTTCCCAACCAACCATACCGGCCAATTGGGCGCGGTTGATGTTTTTATCGAGGCCCAGTTCTTTAAACATTACGTTCCAGGAGTGCGCGTAGGTGTCAACGGCATCCCAAAGGGTGCCGTCCATATCAAAAATAAGGCTGTCGGGTTTTGTAAGCATGGCCGTGAAATTAAAAAATAAGCAGGACTTTTCAGGGGAGTGGAATTATTTTAACTACAAAGCCAGTTTGATTAAGATGGATGTCTATAAAAATGAATGGTAAAAAATCAGCGGCTTATCAAATTGTGTTGATTCATTTTCCTTTTATAAATTCCCTGGTCGAGTTTGTAGAAGTAGAAAGCACTATGAAACACTTTGTTGTATAATACTTTGTTTAAAATGTCAAAGCTGAAGGCAGATGTCGTTCGCAGTTTTTTATAGATCTTCAATAACATTTCATGGACAATTGGTTCCTGTATCGAAGTACAACTAATCCCAAGAAAAAACATATCATTTTGGTCAGTGGGTTCCTTTAACAAATCCAAGTATGCAAACACCTGATCATCGGATTTACTATGAAAAACTTCTACAGAGTGGTCTAATTGATTATTATAAACTTTAACAACATGTTCTCTATCGAAGTCGATCCCCAGGAAATTAAAAATATCTGATATTTCATTCCCGGATAATTCACTCTCCCAATCGCAGCTATCCCTAAACAATTCGTCAAAGCAGCAACGGAAATAAAACTCAACGTAGTTCTTACGTACCGAGCCATTTAGATTGCCATGATGAAGATCGGTGTTTACCATTTGATAGAGGGAGTTTGGTTGCAAACTTACCATAAAGTTAGGCAATTAAACTTTCTATCTCCAAAATCAAACTTTTATGCCGGAGCCACACAATTTACTTATCAGTAAAAAATACCACAAAAGTGATATATATCACCATAAGGCCTTGTGTTTGTTAAGTATCTTTGTTTAATGAAAAAGGCATTCCCGGTTTATGATATTTGCGCCCTGAGCGATCATCAGCATGATGACCTGCTCATCAGCCGGTTTGCGCCTTATTTGCAAAAGCACCAAAACCTTAGTATGGCGCATAAGCACAGTTTTTACCATGTGGTATTTTTTACCGAAGGCGGCGGTACACACGCCATCGATTTTAAAAGCTTCGCGGTAAAGCCCTACCAAATTTATTTTATGGTGCCGGGGCAGGTGCATAGCTGGAGCTTTGAAGGCCCGGTAAACGGTTACATCATTAATTTTTCGGCTTCGTTCTTCCAGTCGTTTTTTCTGCGGCCCGATTACCTGGACAACCTGCCCTTTTTTAGCGGAAATATCGACGACGAGGTAATTAACCTGCCAGTCAATATTCATCTACCGGTAGTGAGCCTGTTTGAGCACCTGGTACAGGAGAGCAGCGATATCCATCGCCTGGGTATGGATATGATAAAGGCACTAATGCTGCAGTTATTTATTTTGATAGCCCGGCAAAGCGAGCACAGCAACCCGGCCATTGCCCCCAACTACAACTACACCCTGCTGCAAAGCTTCCGCAAGCTAACCGATAAGAATTTTGCTACGCTGAGGCTGCCGAAGGATTATGCCGCGCTGCTGTATATTACCCCTAATCATTTAAATGCGCTTTGTAATGATATGCTGGGCATCCCGGCAGGCGAAGTGATCCGCAACCGGGTGATACTGGAGGCCAAACGCCTGCTGGTAAATCTCGACCTGAATATTACCGCCATAGCCGCCCAGCTAAACTTTGCAGACAACTCGTACTTTACCAAATTTTTTAAAAAATATACCGGGCAAACACCCGAAGAATTTCGCAAACAAACATTGAATTATGGACACCAGTAACTTAACACCCGCCAAACCCATATCCGCCCTCGAAGGCTGTTTAAAAGCCAAATGCCCGAGGTGCCGCCGCGGCGATATTTTCTCTACCGGCACTTACGAACTCTTCGGGCAAAAGATGCATGACAATTGCTCGCACTGCGGCCTGCATTACGAGCGCGAACCGGGATACTGGTACGTGGCTATGTTTGTAAGCTATGCCTTTAACGTGGCCCAAATGGTAACCTTCGCGGTAGCTACTTATGTACTCACGGGCTCCCATTCGCCATGGCTGTACGTTGGCATTTTAATGGGGGTGATATTTGTGTTATCGCCGTTCAATTACCGCTACTCGCGCGTGGTGCTGCTGTACTGGCTTACCCCCGGCCTTAATTATGAAGCATGGAGAAGTGAGGATAAAAATAAAGGGTTGACGAGGGAACCGTAGCCCCCCAGCCCCCCGAAGGGGGAGCTTTTGAATGCCACAAATAATGTCGAACACCGAATGCTGAACGCCGAATAATGAAGTATACGTTACTTCATTATTCGGCGTTCGAAGTTCATTATTCGATATTTAAAATCAATTCGTCAGCTCTTCTATCGTCCGCAGCAGTTCATCCATCTCAAATGGCTTGGCTAAAAAATTATCATCGCGCACCCAACACGCGAAAAGGATTCCTCTATCAGCACTTTTAATTAAAATAGTATTATTGCGGAGGTAATATGGATGGCTATGACTATCCATTCCGGGCAGAAAATATTTTTTTTGATTTTTAAGGTATCAGCAATGGAGGTAAAGGGTAGAGTTCGTGCGACAGTAACGTAAAACACCATTATGCTCTTATAAACCATATAATAATTATTATTTATTTAAGGTAAATTAACTACAACAATATCCACTTTATTAACAGTACATTTATCTACCTTTTTTATACTACTTAGTTACTTTTTGATTATAACATATGGATCCGTTTTTTAAACAGGTATCCCTTATCCCGCTAAATGACGAAGAGCGATTAAGGAAACTGTACAAGTATGAGATACTTGATACACCAGCCGACAAAACCTTCGACAAGATAGCTATACTTGCCGCCCAAATTTTTGATACCCCAAGTGCTTTTGTAAGCTTTGTAGACCACGACCGCGTATTTTTTAAAGCCAAAATTGTTACGATAGATGGCATTGAAGTACCCGAGGACGCCATTGCTACACTGGCCGTGCTAAGCGCCGATACAACAGTTTTTGCTGATATACATTTAGAACCCCTGCTACAAAGCACCCCCCTGGTTGCTGATAAATCTGTGCGATTTTACGCCGGCACGCCTATAAAGACACTGGATGGGCACCTGCTGGGCACCGTAAGCGTGGTTGATGCCGTGCCCCGCGTGGCAACCGAAAAACAGCTGGAGATGCTGAAGAACCTATCGGAAATTATTATTGACGAGCTGGAACTGCGCCAAACTACCCGCAACATTGTACGCGTACAAACCGATCTGATGAACATTGCGGTGCACGATATTAAAAACCCGCTTACCGCTATATCGCTGTACGCCAAGCTGATAGAGCAGCGCTGCACCGAGGAACCCATAAAAGTAATGGCAGATAAAATCTCCCTGGCATCTAAACGCATACTGGAAGACCTGAACGAACTGCTTAACCTCGCCAGGATAGATAATGGCGCTATGATGCTGCACTTTGAAGAAGTAAGCCCAACCAGCCTGATAGAAAAAGTGGTTAACAACCTGCAGGTAATGGCCGAACAGAAACATCAAAAGATATTACTGCAACTTAATTGCGCAAGTACCGCCAGGGTAGATAAGGGCCGCATACTGGAAGTTTTTGAGAACTTGCTAAGTAACGCTATCAAATATTCGCGCATAGATACCTGGATAACCATTTGTTCGGAAGAAGTGAATGGCAACCTTGTTGTAGAATTTCGCGACCAGGGACAAGGGTTAAATGATGAGGATATGCAAAAGCTGTTTACCAAGTTTGCCCGTTTAAGTGCTGTGCCTACCAATAAGGAGATCAGTAACGGCCTTGGCCTTTCTATAGCCAAAATTTTGGTAGAACTGCATAATGGGAAGATCTGGGCCGAAAGCAAGGGAAAAGACCAGGGCGCATCGTTTTTTGTATCGCTGCCGCTGCTGCAGAAGTAGCCGGGCAGGCGTTACCTCTTGTTACCAAATAACCTTCAACTCTTGATGCCCGTTAACAGTGTATTCCACATTACCGTCTTTTAAGGCTTTTCCCTTCAATTCATCCTTACCTACTTTTACGGTAAAAGCAGGCAGTTTCTTCTTACCTGTTTTAATGATGAGCATCCGGCAGCTTAAACGTTCGTCGCCTTTTACTTTAAAGCTTACGCTGCCGTCTTTCCTGTGTTTAAAATTCGCGGTAGGGTAATCAAGGTATATCATAAAATCTTCTCCCGGCACTTTATAAAAGTGGCGGGGAATAATGCCAAAGGCCACCCCCGCACCATAAACCTCCTGCCCTACCGTGCCCGATTGCTCCCAGCCATCATGGATATCTTCTATAGCTATCCAAAGCTTATGGTCTACCTGCCCGGTTTTTACCTCTTCAGATAGCATCTCCTTTGGCAGGTTTGGCGGGTAATAGTAGGGTGCCCTGTTTACAATATATTTTAAAAACTCGGGGACGAGCATAGATACCGATGGAAAGATCTCCTCGTCTTCGGCATACAACAGGAAATTATGCATGGCCGCAAACACCTCCTGTTCTTCGTAAGCGGCGGTATACGGTGCATCATTTAGTGGGAACATCGCGAAAAATGTTGGGTAATCTTTAGCGTACCCATAGTTACATTCCCACAGCTGGAAGTTTTTAAAGATATTGGCCAGGCACAGGTAGGTTAGGTCCAGGTATACTTTTTCTTTGGTCTCCTTATACAACCAAAACATCGCGTTTGCAGAGAAAGCCGTGTTATTGGCCTGGTAAAACAATTCGAAGCCTTTGCCCTGCAATGTTTTTGCCGCTTTTTTTGCTTCGCGAAGGTATTTATCATCTTTGGTTAACTGCCAGGCATGCAGCATCACCAGCGCGTACAGGCCCGCTACATCTTTTTCGCCGCCTTTGCCGGGTTGGGTCTCTTCCTTTACCACCTCCAGCGTTTTCATGTTGTACATTACCGGCCATTCGTAATTAAAGTGATGAGCAACCTTGATGGTAAAGCCCAGCGAATCTAAAAACAGCTTTTTAGCTTGTTTGTCCCCGCGGATCGCCAGCCGCCCTAAATTCAGCATCGGGTGGTGCAGGTACCACGAATCCATTACATTGGGCTTCAATTGCTCTTCCTCGCCGCTTAGCTCATCGGCCAAAGCAGGCAAAAAACGCACTACCGTTTTCAATTCTTCGCTGTAAAAAGCGTCCAGGCCATTTTTTATTTTTTGGATCGATGGCAGGTCTTTTTGGCTCCAGTCATAGTAATCCGTCAGCGGCAATAGCACGGCCAGCTGCACCATTAACTCGGGTGGCGTAGCATAATCGGCCACATAAGCGTTCAGGTAATCCTGTTCTGCCGCGTGCGACCAGCAGCCATGGCTAAATTCCAGATCGTGCAAGCCTTGGTCAACCATACCCGGCCAGTCATAATATTCGGTAGCGGGTTTGGGTAAATGCAGGTAAATATCGGCCAGCAGGTTCAAGAATTGTTTGGCCTGCGCCATGTCATCTTTCGGGTTTTCGCGACTAAAGGCGATAAAACCATCAGAAAGCACAATTTCTTTATGCGCGGGTATTGGCTTCTCCTTTAAAGTGGGCGGTAGGGCAAAACCCATTTCGGGCCAGCTACCCCCAACAACGTTGCCCAACGAGGTTTCGGTCGCCTGCGCGTAATCGTTAAGTGCTGTGAGGTTTTGGAAATAAAGCGCCGCGCCGGATGCAGGCTCGTCTATACTAAAATATTGCAAGCCCGAGCGGGTGCCTACCTGGTTTACATAAATTGTCCCTTTAGGGTCAGTTCCGCTTTCGTCCGGCCCGGTCACTACTACATCTCTGGGCCAAAACGGCACCAGCAGCGGTTCGTTTGCGGTAATTGTAGTTGTATAACGTATCAGCGGTTTGGCCTCGTCCGGCAACTGCAGTTTAACCCGGTAGTGCCCAATGCCGGCCGAAAGGTTAATGGTTATGCCGTCTTCATTCTTAACCACCCTGCCCATTTGTAAATGATCGTTGGGCGCGTAGGCCGGCCGAAGAATTACCTGTGCTCCTTTTGGGCAAGTAATGGCTATCCACAGGGCATTATTCAGGTTATGCACCCTGACGTTGTACCCGGAAATTTCCTGTTGAAAAATGGCAGGCAGGTCTTGCTCGTGAAACAAGGTTTTAACCGCGTTTGCCCAGGGTGATATGGCATTCATTGTAAAAAAATTAACTGTTAAACAACTTTCATTAAGCCAGAACGCGTTGATTAGCGCTCCAAAAAGAGCCTCGCTTATAATACCCCAACCTTTCTGGTATTGTTTTTAATTTTTTGACAATTTCTTAAAAAATTGATTTACAGCTCATTAAAAAAGCAAAACGCGTACGTATTAAAAAATAAGAAATATTATTAATTTCTAATAGAAACATTGCGCTTCCCTGTTGGTTGTATAAAAGGCACACAATTCCACAGTACTCAATTATTTACTTTTAAAATTTATATCATGTTTCACCACGTTAAATCACTACAATTCAATGCCAGGGTGTCCCGGCCCGACCCGCGCTTTGCCAACCTTTTGTTAGAGCAATTCGGCGGCGAAAACGGCGAACTTGCTGCCGCGATGCAGTATTTTACACAAGCATTTGGTGCCAAGCAGCCGCACCCTGATAAATACGATATGCTGATGGATATCGCTACCGAGGAGTTTAGTCACCTGGAAATAGTAGGTGCTACCATCCAAATGTTGCTGAAAGGCGTTAACGGCGACTTGAAAGACGCTGCCGAACAAAGCGAGATCATGGTGGCCATGAACGGTAAGGCCGAAAAGGAAAGCGTGATACATGCAGCCTTATCTGCAAACCCGCAGTTCCCCATCATCACAGGTGGCGGGCCAACCCCACGCAACAGCCAGGGCATTCCGTGGTGCGCATCTTATATCAATTCTAATGGCGACCTTACCGTCGATCTGCGTACCAACCTTGCCTCAGAATCGAGGGCGAAGCTGGTTTACGAGCACCTGATGAAATTTACGGATGACCCGTACGTGCAGGAAACGCTATCGTTTTTGATGACGCGTGAGGTTACCCACTATAAAATGTTTGAGGCGGCTTTAAACAGCATCCAGCCTAATTTCCCTCCGGGTGTATTGGCGGCAGATCCGCGTTACCTGCAAAACGTTTATAACCTGAGTGACGGCACCGTGCGCGGGCCATGGAACGAAGGCGAAATAAAAGGCATGGGTAAGGATTTTGTTTATGTAGAAAACCCGTTAGAGCAGGTACAGCAAACCGAAGGGCAAACCAATCTGCCACAGGATTTCGACAAGGAACTGAAAGCCACGGAAAAACTGGACAAAGAAATGAGCGAAGTAAAAAGCGGCGAAGTAAAAAACGCAGAACCAAAGGGCGTAGCCCAATGGAGCAACTATTAATGCCGAACAATAAATAATGGCTGCAGGGGTGAAAATTCACCTCTGCAGCTTTTTTTTTACCGGTATTGTACTCAGCCTTTCTATATTTAGCCCCCGATAAACGGCAAATTCCCCCTTTTGTAAACCCGAAAAGGCGACAGCTTGATGGGCAATTAATGTGCGTATGTTTAGCTTTCCCACCTGCTTGTGTATAAAAAAATGTACACTTTACATAGTACAAAGCGCTCAGTTGACCCGCTCCTTAAACCTTCATGTAACTTATTATTTTACGAGTTAAATCCTTAAGGATATTGTAAATAAAATGTTATAAACCAAACAATAATAAGCCCCTCAAGTTTATTCGGCATGTTTTTATAAGATACTTTTACCATAATCAATAAGTAAAATAGCGTAATAAAGCAATGTACTTGCGTATTAGTTATAATACTTACATGATACATCGGAACCAAATATTACTTTAAATGAGCATTACCAAACCAAAAAAGCCTGCATACCCTACCCTGCCCAAAACACCTACAGGTATAACCGGGCTGGATGAAATTACCGAAGGCGGGCTGCCTACCGGCAGGCCCACTTTAATATGTGGCCAGGCCGGCTGTGGCAAAACCCTTATGTCGATTGAATTTATCGTGCGCGGGGCAATTGAATTTAATGAGCCCGGCGTATTTGTAGCTTTTGAAGAAAAAAGCGACGAATTGGCCATGAACGTAGCCTCTTTAGGCTTCGACCTTAAGAAACTGCAGGAAGATAAAAAAATACGCATAGATCATGTACACATCGATCGCAGCGAAATTGAAGAAACCGGCGAATACGACCTTGAAGGCCTGTTTATCCGCCTTGGCTACGCGATAGACAGCATCGGCGCCAAGCGCGTTGTGCTGGATACGCTGGAGAACCTGTTCTCGGGCCTCAGCAACCAGGCCGTGCTGCGTGCCGAGATCCGCAGGCTGTTCCATTGGCTGAAGGAGAAAGGCGTAACCGCCATTATTACCGGCGAGCGCGGCGATGGCAATGCCTTAACGCGCCAGGGGCTGGAAGAATACGTATCAGATTGCGTTATCCTGCTGGATCATAGGGTGATCAACCAGATCTCCACCCGCAGGCTGCGCATTATCAAATACCGCGGCACCGTACACGGTACCAACGAGTATCCTTTCCTGATAGACGAGGACGGCATCTCGGTTTTACCGGTAACTTCTTTAAAACTGGCCAAACAGGTATCAACCGATAGGGTGCCAACCGGCATCCCTGCCCTGGACGAAATGCTGGGCGGCAAAGGCTTTTACCGTGGTGGCAGCACACTGGTATCGGGCACGGCGGGTACCGGCAAAACCAGCATAGCGGCCTATTTTGCCAACGAAACCGCCAACCGGGGCGAAAAGTGCGTTTACTTTGCCATGGAGGAATCTCCTAACCAAATCATGCGCAATATGCGCTCGATAGGCGTTGAACTTAAAAAGCATGTAGATTCGGGGCTGCTGTTATTCAATGCCTCCCGCCCAAATATGTATGGGCTGGAGATGCATTTGGTAGCTATCCATAAGATCATCAAAAAGTTTAAACCAAGCGTGATTATCATCGACCCGATAACCAACTTTATCAACATCGGCTCGATAAGCGAAGTGAAAAACATGCTGGTCCGCCTGATAGATTTTCTGCAGGAAGAACAGATCTCTGTAATGTTTACTGCCCTATCGCTTAACACCATTGTAAACGAGCAAACGGACGAGGGCGTATCATCGCTGGTAGATTCCTGGCTGCTGGTGCGCGATATAGAGTACAACGGAGAGCGCAACCGCGGCCTGTATGTAATGAAGGCCCGCGGCATGAAACACAGTAACCAGGTGCGCGAGTTTGTGATATCTGATGAAGGCCTCAACCTGATTGAGGTTTACGTAGGGCCTGAAGGTGTACTAACCGGCTCTGCACGCAAACAGCAGGTGCTGCTGGAACAAACCGGCAAGGCCATCCATACCCATTCAATAGGTCGTAAAGACAGGGAAATTGCCCGCAAACGCAAAGTGCTGGAGGCAAAAATTTCCAGCCTTAACAGCGAATACGAATCGGTAGAGGAAGAACTGAACAAAGTTTACCTGGAAGATGAATTGAAGAAAGAAATTTTAGAAAAAAACCGGGAAGAGATCACACGGATACGGAGAGGCGCGGAGGATACTAACAAACCCGCCGGAGGAAAATAATATGGAGTTTGATGAAACAGCAATAGATAAAAAATGGGAATTGAGGCTATACGTGGCCGGCAAAACCCCGAAATCGGTAACGGCGCTTAGTAACCTCAAAAAATACTGCGAGGAACACCTCAAAGGCCAATACCGCATACAAGTGATAGACTTATTAGAACAACCGCAACTGGCTGAGGGTGACCAGATACTGGCCATACCTACACTGGTGCGCAAAGTACCCGAGCCTATCCGTAAAATAATTGGTGATTTGAGTAACGAAGAAAAGGTTTTGGTGGGGCTGAACATTCGGCCTGCTTAATTGTACTATCGTAGCTTATGGCCAACCAAAATACAGAATTTGCAGATTACGAACGTAACGAAGAGGCTTCGGCCTATATATTACGCTTGTTTATAACCGGGGCATCGCCCAATTCTATCCGCGCGGTAGAAAATATAAATACTATTTGTGAAAAATATTTAAAAGGCAACTACGACCTGAAAATTATAGATATACACCAACAGCCTGAATTAGCACAGGGCGAAGATATTGTTGCTCTGCCGCTGCTCATTAAAAAGGCCCCCGGCACCGAAAGGCGCATGATTGGCGATATGAGCGATACTAATAAAGTTTTAAGAGGGCTTGGCCTGCCCGAACTCAATTAACACCATGGAGCAAAACAATTCAAATAACAGCTTATTAGCCGAGATTGAAGAGCTGCGCCAGCAACTGGAGGAAGCCACCGATACCATACACGCTATCCGTACCGGCCAGGTAGATGCTTTGGTGGTAAAAGATAACGATGGGCACCAGTTGTACACCCTAAAAACTGCCGACCAAACCTATCGTGTCTTCATCGAAAAAATGAATGAGGGCGCGGTTACCATAAACCGGGAAGGCATTGTTTTATACTGTAACACGCGTTTTGCCGAAATGGCCGATACTCCGCTGGAGAAGGTCCTTGGGATGCCTATGGTATCCTTCGTCCCGGAAGAGTCTAAAGAAAAATTACAAAAACTGATTGATGGCGGCTGGGATAAAGACTGTAAACAGGAAATTACGATAAAAGATGGCAGCGATAAGGATATGTGTTGCCTGTTTAGTTGTACCACTATCGATTTGGATAATGGTACGGCACTTAGCCTGATCATAACCGACCTTACGCTGCTTAAAGCTACCGAACAGGAGCTAAAACTGCGCAACGATCAATTGGAAGAGGCGCGGTCTGCAACAGAAATGCTGAATGAATCGTTAGAAGTAACTGTTAAAGAGCGCACGCACGATCTTACGATAAGCCGCGAGCATTTTAAGCTGCTTACCAATAATATTGCGCAGATGACCTGGACTAACCTCCCTGATGGCAGAATAACATCGTACAACCAGCGCTGGTACGATTATACCGGGCTTGATTTTGGCACAACAGGCGGCTTTGGCTGGAAGGATGTGCTAAACCCTGATGACCTGGCAGAAACAACAGAGAAATACCGGGCGGCAATACAAAGCGGCGAAATGTTTGAGGTAGAGAACCGCTACCGCCGGCATGATGGTGTTTACCGCTGGCATTTGAACCGTGCCAACCCGCTAAAAAACGATAGTGGCGAAATTATTTTCTGGGTAGGCACCGCTACCGATATTGAAGACCAAAAGCGCGAAATGGAGCGCAAGGATGAATTTATAGGGATAGCCAGCCACGAGTTAAAAACACCGCTCACCAGCTTAAAAGGCTACCTGCAGTTAATATCGGGCTATAAAAAAGAGGAACTGCCGCCTGTAATAAAAAACTATATCGCTAAAGCAGGCGGATCGTTAAACAAGCTGCAGTCGCTTATCAACGATCTGCTGGATGTAAGCAAGATAAAGGCAGGGAGGTTGGAATATGCCATTGCCGATGTAAACACCAACGACCTGGTTGGGCAGTGTATGGAGAACGCTGTACATATGTACCCGCTATATACGTTTGAAAACCGGGCAGGTAAAAATTACAAAATACGCGGCAACCAGGAACGGCTGGAGCAGGTGCTGATGAACCTGATAAACAACGCTGTAAAATACTCCCACTTTAATAAAACGGTGCTTATCAATAGCGAAGAGCGGGAAGGATATGTACGCATATCGGTAACCGATAAAGGTATCGGGCTATCAAACGACCAAAAAAGCAAGATATTTGAACGCTTTTACCGGGTAGAAGATAAAAAGAACATGACCAGCGGACTTGGGATGGGGCTCTATATTTCCAACGAGATCATCCAGCACCACAAAGGGCGCATCGGCGTGGATAGCGAACCGGGCAAAGGCTCCACCTTTTATTTTGAGCTGCCGCTGGTGGAAGAATAAGGCTATTTAAAAAATTTCCCGGCGATGAAATTGAATGTTTAAACATTGTTCGGGCTTGTTCGGGCTGTTCGCGCTTCATGTCGAACGCGAACAAGTCCGCCGCCTATCCTGTTTCGGGGCGAGAAACTCCTTTCTTTTCCAAATACAGAATTGCCGCTTAAACAAAATTTACTGATATTGGCAACATACGTATTAAACCCATTATGAGCACCCCAGATAACGGCAATGTATCCTTACATGTAGGCGATGATGGTATAGCTACCATCAGCTTTTACCATCCTGCCCAAAACTCGCTGCCGGCAAGCCTGCTTAACCAACTGGCAGAAATGATCACCTTCGCCGGTATCGACTCCGCCAGTCGTGTTATCCTCCTAAAAAGCGGAGGCGACCGTACCTTTTGTGCCGGTGCCAGCTTTGATGAATTGCTGCAGATAAAAGATAAACAAGCCGGCGCGGAATTTTTCTCGGGCTTTGCCAATGTGATAAACGCCTGTCGCAAATCGCCAAAAATTATCATCGCCCGTATACAAGGTAAAGCCGTTGGCGGAGGCGTTGGCCTTGCTGCCGCTGCCGATTACTGCCTGGCTACCGAAACCGCATCCATAAAACTAAGCGAACTTGCTATAGGTATTGGCCCCTTTGTAATATCGCCCGCGGTGATCCGCAAAATAGGTTTGCCTGCGTTTTCGCAGCTTACTATCAGAGCGGTGGATTTCCAATCGGCACAATGGGCTAAGGAAAAAGGGCTTTATAACGAGGTTTACGCTGATATACCGGCACTTGATGAGGCTGTGGCAGCACTCAGCAAAAAACTGGCCTCCTATCATCCCGAAGCGCTTATAGGACTCAAACAGATCCTATGGGAAGGAACAGACAACTGGGACCAGCTTTTATTGGACCGTGCCGCGATAAGCGGAGAGTTGGTGTTATCGGAGTTTACGCAGGATGCTTTAAAGGGATTTTTGAAGAAGTAAAAATAACGGTCATGTTGAATTTATTTCAACACCCCAACATAAAGGTCGCCTATATGCAAGCCGTTTTGCAGGTCGAAAACCATGCAAGCGGGGTGCCGAAACAAGTTCGGCGTGATAATTTGGCTTAAATACGCGCACAAAAAAAGCCCCTCAACCGAGGGGCTCCATATATTTTTATCTAATTTATAATTACCATTTTCTGCCACCGCGGCCCCATCCATTTCCGTGTCCACGACCATGGCCACGGCCTTCATAATAATGTTCGCGGTAAACTACCCTGCGGTATTGTGGCCTGTAGTACGCCCTGCGATATGCCGGACGGTAATAAACGGGGCGGTTAACATACACGGGTTGTTCGTAATAAACGGGGGCAGGTTCTTCATAATAGGCCGGGTATACTACCCTGCGGGGTTGGTTGTAACCAATATGGATGCTTGCGCCTACCCTTACCTGGGCTTTTGCAAACTGTGCCGAAACAGTTAGTACCAGGGCTATTATCGAAAATTTGATGAATTTCATGACTTGTAATTTTTAGTTACTAATTCCTGTTTGTTTTGCAGGTATGACTATCTAACGCCTCAAGGGTTTAAAAAATTATGCCTTTTTTTTTTACATTAGCCCTCATAAAGCCGCAAACGACTGCGCAGGGAGGCTATTTCCTGCTGCATATTTTCCACCTTATCCAGCAATTCATCTATCACTAAAATACCGGGCTCGTTAATATCCAGCTGGGTATGCAGTCGGGCTAATCGTTCTATTTTTTGTATCTCAGCTACTGGTATACAGGTAGTTTGGTTAACAATGGTCACCTCTATCAATCCGGCTTCCTGCAGTTGATCTATAAAGGTGTACTCCACATTGTGGTACACACAAAAATCGGTTACGGTTATCAAGTTATCGGTTTTCATTGGCTTAAATTTTTTTTCAGGATTTTGCTAATTCTTCAAATAATTCGCGCTGTTTTGCAGACAGATTGGTAGGTAATTGTACATTATAAGTGATATACAGATCGCCAAACTGCCCGTCTTTTTTGTAAACCGGCACGCCTTTGCCTTTCAATTTAACTTTGGTACCGCTTTGCGTGCCTGCTGCAACCTTCAATTTAACTTTGCCCGATAGGGTTTCGGCCGTGATCTCTCCGCCCAAAACGGCTGTATACAGGTCGAGGTTGATGGCTTTATGCAGATCGCTGCCCGTGCGTTTAAACTCGGGGTCATCGGGTATGGTAAATGTGATATACAGGTCGCCGGCCGGTGCACCGTTTGCACCGGCAGCGCCGTGCCCGGCTATTTTGATGGTTTGCCCGTTCTCTATCCCCGCGGGGATAGTTAAACGGATATTTTTACCGTTAACAGTAAGCGTTTGCTTCTTCGATTCCATCGCATCGCGCAGGCTCATTTGATAGGTAGCGTTCAGATCCTGCCCGCGGTAGCGCTGCTGCTGCCTTCCGCCGCCTGCACCGCTCCCCGGCGGGCCGCCGCCGAACATCGAATTAAAGAACTCCGAAAAATCGCTGCCACCACCAAAGTCGCTTCCGCCAAAATCCTGCGCACCGCCACCGCCAAAGCCACCGCTATAGCTGCTTTGCCTGCGTTGCTGTTGCTGGGCCTGCTCGTAAGCTTCGCCATGCTGCCAGTTTTCGCCGTACTTATCATACTTCTTGCGTTTCTCAGGGTCGCTTAAAACTTCGTTGGCCTCGTTTAGCTGCTGAAATATTTTGTTCGATTCCGCATTGTTGGGGTTCAGGTCGGGATGGTGTTTGCGGGCCAGCTTACGGTACGCGCTCTTGATATCCTTATCCGAAGCCGTTTTATCAACGCCCAGTATTTTGTAATAATCTATAAAAGCCATGGCAATAAAGGTTGTAATGTTTAAACCTGTAAACAAACGCTAAGTTTTAAACCCCGCATTAAATTACGGTAAGTTTACATAAATTACGCCACCAATTACCCTATAATGACGACTATCACTAATTCCCTTGCCGGGTTTAAAAGCAGCCCTACGGCTTACCTCAATATACTTCGCATTTTCGCCTGCCTGATGGTGCTGACCGTGCATAGCGGCGAGTTTTTTTATATTGGCCCGGTAGGCAATATCATTCGCACGCACCATGTTTGGGTAAATAATTATGGCAGCTTTATGCGGGCCTGTGTACCACTTTTTGTAATGATATCGGGCTATTTACTATTGCCGATAAAAGAAGCGCCGGAAGTTTTTTATAAAAAACGTTTTACCCGGTTGCTTGTGCCTTTTCTATTCTGGTCGGCCATGTACGCTATAGTGCCTTATTTTAAAGGCGAGTTTACCGCGCAGCAGATGTGGCAGGGCTTATATATTATCCCTATCAATTTTAATGGCCCCGCAGGTCACCTGTGGTTTGTTTATATGTTTATTGGTGTTTACCTGTTCATCCCCATCATATCGCCATGGGTGCAAACCGCATCGCAAAACTTTAAGCTTTTCTTTTTGGCGATATGGATATTTACGCTGTTCATCCCCTATATCCGCACCGTATACCCGGAGGTTTTGGGCGAGGCATTCTGGAACAAGTTCTCCGCCGTGCATTATTTTTCGGGCTATATCGGGTATTTAATATTGGGCCATTATATTAAAGATCATGTTAGGCTATCCAAAGCGGCAACGGCCATCATCGGGCTTTTACTGGTTATAATTGGCTATGCTATTACCCACATTGTTTTCGCACACCAATTGCCGTTCGCGAAAGATCTCCCTGAATTGGAGCTGAGTTGGGCCTTCCCAACCATCAACGTGGCTTGTATGGCAACCGGCTTGTTTTTACTGTTCAGTTTGATAAAAATTAAGAGCCCGGGACTGGAGAAATTCGCCGCCGGGGTATCAGGACTTACCTATGGAATGTATCTTGCGCACATTTTGGTACTGGTAGTACTATTTGGCCCTATAAATACCTGGCTGCATAACGACAGTAAGCTGGTGATACCCGTATTGGCGATAAGCACTTTTATTGTTACCTATGTGGGGATAAAAATATTATCGTACCTGCCGGGGAGCAAGTATATTGTGGGGTAGAACCGTTGATTTTATTGATTAAATGATTGCGCTGATGCCTGCTTTATTTTAAGAACAATACTTATGGATACATCTATTTTCAAATATTTTAAGGATATCGAAACCAGGGATATAGCGCCGGGCTATCATTCTAAAATAATCCACACGGCTACCAATACCATCAACTTTATTGAGGTGGATGCAGGCAGCGAAGTGCCGCCGCATCAGCATATACACGAGCAATGCGCTTTTGTGCTGGAAGGGCAATTTCAGCTCACGGTAAACGGCATCCCCCAAATCATGGAGAAGGGCATGTTTGCCATCATCCCGCCAAATGTACCGCATGGCGGCCGGGCTATTACCGATTGTAAACTGATAGATCTATTTAGCCCTCCACGCGAGGATTTTAAATTATTGTAGTTTAGTTGGAAAGTTGAGAGGTTATAAGAGTTAGAAAAGTTGCGGATGTGGCACATTTAAATGCAAATGCTACTTTTGTACCCGATGACAATTACTAAAGCTACCCCAACAGATATCCCCGAACTTACCGTACTCATCAACTCCGCCTACCGGGGAGAAAGCTCCCTAAAAGGATGGACCACCGAGGGCCATATGATAGATGGGCAGCGCATTGGGCCCGATGACCTGATGGAACAAATGGCCGACCCAGACGCCGTTATCTTAAAACATACCGATGATAATGGTGCCATAACCGGCTGCGTTTACCTCAAAAAACAAAACGAAAAAATTTACCTGGGCACGCTCACGGTGTCGCCCTTGTTACAGGCGCAGGGCGTGGGCCGAAAACTTTTAGCGGCCGGCGAAGGATATGCGCAGAGTATCGGCATCCATATCATTGTGATGACGGTTATTACCGTACGCACCGAACTGATAGCCTGGTACGAACGACGCGGCTACCAAAAAACCGGTGAGATTGTTCCGTTGGATATCCCCGAAAGGTTTGGGGTGCTAAAACAGCCTTTGGATATGTTTAAGCTGGAAAAGGCGGTGTGAGTACATTACGGGTTTTCCGGTGAGGACACCGGAAAAGGGGAATTTAATTTTATTTACTCCCCCTCCTCAAAAATTTCGGTGTCCCCACCGAAATTCCGAAAAGCACTTAGAAAACCGAATGCTATGTTTCAACGTCCACCGAAACTTTCCATTTTCTTTTAAATTCGTCATTTCACATGCAACCTCTTGCCAAAAAATGCATCTTATATAATATAAGGCACGTGCATGGAGCAGATACACCCGCAGTTAAAAAATTTTATTATTGATTACTGTAGCAAGTATAAGGTGCAGCAGGTGGATGTCGACAACCTTTCTCCGGATACCAGTATCGACCTCGACCTGGATATCTTCGACATAGAAATAGACCTTTTTATAGACGAATTTGCCGAACATTTTAAGATAGATGCCACCCGTTTTACCTGGTACAAATATGGCTACCCAACCGGCTCGGCAAAGGTGAACATGCTTAAAATGCTCTTCGGTTATAAACGCCGCTGGGTGAAACAACTGGCCGAGCGTTGGTATACGCCTAAGATGCGCGTGCGTACATTACAGTCGGCACTGCAAACAGGTAAGTTGTTATAGTTGCCGAAATTACTTACCCTATTCTTTTCCCCTCTTCGCTTGCCTTTATTAAAGCCGCTAACCGGCTCAATTGCGTTTTCTCCTGTTTAGCGCTCATTACACGGTGCTGCATTTGTTTTTTATACCAGGGTGCCTGCGACTGAAAAAAATCCCAGGCCGTTTTATTGGCTTTAAATTGTTTTTCATAAGCGGGCGCGAAAGGCATCTCATCGTTTTCGAAGCTGTAGATAGCCGAGCGCTTTTCTTCGCGTTTGGCGTAGGCAGCTATGCCAGCAGGCTGAATTAGGTTCTTTTCGGTGAGCTCTGCCACCTTTTTTATGTTGACAGCGCTCCAGATGCTTTTGGGTTTGCGCGGGGTAAAGCGAATGCTGTAGCTATCCTCGTTGATGTTTTTACGCACACCGTCTATCCAGCCAAAACACAACGCCTGGTCTACAGATTGCGGCCAGGTGATGCTGGGTTTGCCGCTGCCGGTTTTATAAAAGCCTACCAGCAGTTCGGTATGGTTGGCGTGGTTGTGCTGCAGCCAGGCGCGAAATTCCTCCTGTGTTTTAAAAAAGGTTGGTTCCATCGCGACTAAGATACAGCGCCTTTACGATTTTTTTGCTGTAGCCACAATAACTATCCCACCCACCAATAAAATACCGCCCAGGTATGGCGGCCAGTTTACGCTTTTTTGCCTGTCGGCCGATATTTGAATGGGGCCTGCATCAACTATTTTTTCTTTTTTGGTATAGGTAAAACCTGTCCATATCAACATGGCCGCGCCAATAACGATAAGTACTATTCCGATTGTTTTGTTCATATAATTGGGATTACACCGATATTTTTGTGATTACACCGATTGGGGATGATTTCACCGAACGTACCGATGGAGATTTTTATTGATTGAATAGGTAATACCGGATGCGGTTACTTTGTTTGCGATGAGAACGGAAATAACATAACTAAACCCGATAGAGCGGATACCGGCCTGTGAATAAGGCCCGTGTGCGTATAAGCGATAGCGGGGCTGCCGGGACAGATGGAAAGCTGCACTTGCTTTACAAATTGCAAAATTTATCCCGCGCTCATCATCTTCAAATCATTATCATAAAGCCTGGCGTTGTGGATGTTCCAATCGTCAATGTCGATTGCTCCGGGCTTGGTTTGATAGTGGGTATCATCAGTAGGGCACTTCAGCAAGTACAACCCATGGTCTGCAAGGGAAATAATCGGGGCCGACCCGCAATGCTTGCACCGTTGACAATTGAACGATTCCGGAACATTTATATAACCTTTCATAACCTGATTTATTAGTTGGTAATCAGGTGGTTCTGACAAGGCAAAAGAACTATAGTTTAATATGAATTAATTTATTATCTATATTAGAAATTTATTTAATAAATAAAATACTACCTCCCGCCCATCATCTTCAGGTCGTAATCGTTATCGTACAGCTGGCTGTTGTGTATGTTCCAATCTTCAACATCGATAATACCGGGAACGGTGCGATAGTGCTCATCGTTATTGGGGCATTTAACTACATACCCTTCAATACCGGCGTGCGCAATAATGGGGCGCGCACCGCATTCACGGCACGGCTTACAGTAAACAGATTTTGGGATATTAACGTAACCCTTCATACTTATATATACGCAAAGCATTCCGCATGGTTGTGCCATACGGAAAATAATTATCAATACAACTGTTAATTATTTAGAGTCGTTAATTTCTATGAGGTAACCATCAGGGTCGTTAATGTAAATTTGGTTTACACCATCTACGCGGTGCTCGGTTTTTCCAGCCTCGCCTTTCCAGTTGCTGTAGGGGATTTTCATGGAATCAAGCCGGCTAATAAAAGCGGTAATGGACGGTACGCTGAAACACAAATGCACGCCGCGCGGGTAATCTGCCTTGGGGCAATTGGCCTGGATGATGTGCATTTGCAGGTTGGGGCCAATGCTGTACCAGGTGTGCACGGTATCTTTAAATGGGTTTGGAATGATCTTCAGCTGCAATACTTCGGTATAAAACTTATTGCTCACCTTTAAGTTGGCCGAGCAAAGCGCGGCGTGGTTAAAAGTAGTTTGTGCCTGGCCTATAAAAGGCAAACAGCAAAAAACACATATGATGAGGGCTTTAAAAGCATTTGCCTTAAAGCGTTGCGAACGGTTGTTTATAAGCATGGCTATACGCTGGTTTATGCGCTAAATATACATGCACCATTGCCTATGTCATAATTTTATTTGTAACAAATGCACTTGCAATATTTTATGGATATCTTAGTATGATAAACCTTCAAACGCATTGCATGCCGATAGTAAAAAATATTAAAACTGTAACGGCTATATTGGGCATCATTGCCTGGCTTGGCGTTATTTCTCAGTTTTACACCTCGGTGCCTGCTTACCTCCAAAAAGGGCGTACATTGGGCGGCACGCTGGTAGAGTTATTTAGCTTTTTTACCATACAAACCAATATACTGGTTGCCCTTTGCTTTACCGCCGCGGCTTTGGGTGCTTCACAAACAGCTTTTTTTAAACGGCGGGGTACGCTAACCTCGGTTGCGGTAAACATCAGCATCGTAGCCCTGGTATTCAATTTGGTTTTACGCGCTACTTACCACCCGGTGGGCCTGGCCAGTCTTAGTAATGAGCTGGTGCATGTAATAACACCTGCACTATTTATTATTTACTGGCTGGCATTTGTGCCCAAGGATAGTATCAATTGGAAAGATGGTTTCGCATGGCTTTGGTACCCTGCATTTTACCTGGTGTATGTGTTAATAAGGGGTGCAATTTGCGGTATTTACCCTTATTTCTTTTTAGATGCCGGAAAATATGGCTACCCCAAAGTTGTGCTGAATATGGGGATCCTGCTCATCGTGTTTTTGATAATGGATCTGCTGTATATCTTCATTGCCAAGCTGGTGGACAGGTATTTTGGCGCTTGAATGGCCCCTCAGAAACACCACTACTTGTACTCTCACCCTTCCCTCCTCCCTTTTGTAACGTTTATGTGATACTGTTTTTACAGACTAAACTTTGCTTTCTACGCTTAGTTTAACCTATAAAAGAAACAGAAATTAACATTAAATATAAACATCATGAAAAAGGAAATAGTAAAAATGCTGGCCCTGCTTTTATTTGGTGCGGCAGCATTATCAAGTTGCGCTATCGACAATCCACGCAGCCACCGCAGGTATAATAACGGCCGTTACCACGATCGTAACCGGGATAATAACCGCGATGGCTACCATAACCGCGACAACAACAATAACGGTGGTTATAACCACGGCAACTATTAATATATCAACAGCAATAAATTCAACAACTAAAATAAAACATCATGAAATACTTAAAATTATTAGCCGTAACCATCATCGCTTTATTCGCCTTTGAAGGCGCAAAAGCCCAGGTAGTAGTAAGAACACGGGTAGCCCCGGTTCATCAACGTACCGTAGTAACCACACGCCCGGTTTACCGCCATGCTTACCGCCGTACCGTAGTGGCAACACGCCCGGTAGTTTATCACCGCCCATACCATCGCACCGTGGTAGTTACCCGCCCCGCATACCGCAGAACCGTAGCTTACCACCGCCCTTACAAACGTGTAGTGGTTAGGCGTTATTGATAGCCGTAGAGATGCAATATTTTGCGTCTCTTAACCAAATCATAAAAGAGACGCGAAGTATCGCGTCTCTACAGAAAGCGCTCCCACCTCCGGGAGCGCTTTCTTTTATTTGGTTACCAGCACCCAGTCTACATAGGTTTTGGCGTCACCGCTTTTTATTTTGTCTACCGATGACTGCGACAGGCCGAAATACGGTTCCTTTACTTTATTAACCCCATTTGGGTAGCCGCCCCCAAGTGCAAAGTTCAGGATGATGAACTTAGGGTTATCAAATGCCCAGCGACCGTATTTTTCTACCATGGCTTTGGTTACTGTGTAGGTTACCACATCATCTACCTTAAAAACAATACTGGCAGCAGTCCATTCAACGGTATATATATGCCATTGGGTCACATCCATTCCTTTAGGGAAAAACGCGCGGTATGCCAATGGGGTGTTGCCAAAATAGTTGGGGCCGTGCAGGGCGTTGCTGGTCCAGCTGCTGTCGCCAACGGTTTCCATAATATCTATTTCACCGCAATCGGGCCATTTGCCTTTGCCCAATAGCCAAAATGCAGGCCATAAACCCGCGCCTGCCGGGATCTTCATCCTTGCCGAAAACGTGCCATAGGTGAACATCATTTTATCGCGCGTATTTATCCTGCCCGATACAAAATCGTATTTTTTTTGCTCTTTACTGGTATGCCCGGGTTTGTAAACTGCTTTCAGCACCAGTGCGCCGTTTGCAGCGCCTTCGGCTTTGCCATTAACCATGTAAATTGTACCGGCCGAATCTACATAGGCCTGCTGCTCGTCATTCACTGTTCGCCCGGTAATTTCTACGTTCCATTTGTCGCGGTTGAGGGCCTTGTTGTTAAAGTCCTCAAAAAACAGGGTATCCTTTTTGGTTTGCTGCGCGATGGATGCAATGGAGAAGAATAATAAAGCCAATAGCAGTTGATACTTCATAAATTAAAATTGGTGGTTAAAAATAGTTATTTGCACCGAATAGCCTCTCCAATTTTTACACCCTAATTACCTAAGCTTGTTTATATTGCGCCCTTACCTGTTTATAATATGCACAGAGGCGGCTTTTTAATGTTTTTTGTATACATAGCGGCAATTACGCTGCTAATGGACTGGTATGTGATCCACGGATTACGCAGTTTAACGGCCGACTGGCAGTCGCGCCCATGGCGCCTAATTGTGCTTTGGGGCTACGCCACTATTTCTATAGGCGTAACGCTGCTGTTTATTGCCGGCTTTGGCAGCTACAGCACCGCCAAAGGGATGACGCCCTATCACGAGTGGATGCTGAGCCTGCTGCTTACCTTTTTTATCACCAAGCTATTCTTCATCATTGTTATATCGCTGGGCGATCTGGGTCGGTTTTTGTATGGTATTGGCGATAACATCATAAATAATAAGCCCGAGGACCAGCCCTTCTTCCCCGAGCGCCGCAAGTTTATTGTGCAGATAGGCTTGATATTGGCTGCGATACCCTTCACCGGCGCTTTATACGCCATGATACGGGGTAAATACGATTACAAGGTACACCGCACCACTATTTACTACGATGAGCTGCCCGAGGCGTTTGACGGTTTCACAATTACCCAGCTCTCGGATATCCATTCCGGAAGCTTTGATAATGTTACTGCCATGCAGCGGGGGATAGACCTGGCCCAAAGCCAAAAATCAGATCTGTTTGTGTTTACCGGCGACCTCGTAAACAACGCCGCCTGGGAAATTGAGCAATATATCGACAGGTTTAGTCAGCTAAAGGCACCTTACGGGCAATTCTCGATCCTGGGCAACCACGATTATGGGGACTACATCCCATGGGGCAGCCCGGAGGAAAAAGCCGCCAACCTGCAAAAACTAAAACGCCACCACGCCGAATTGGGTTACCGTTTGTTGCTTAACGAGAATGTGGTAATAGAAAAAGGCGGCCAGAAGATCTCGCTCATCGGTGTAGAGAACTGGGGTAAAGGTTTTATACAGATGGGCGATCTGAACAAAGCCTTGCAAGGCGTCGATAAAGATGCGTTTAAAATCCTGCTCTCGCACGACCCTACCCACTGGGAGGAAAAAGTGCGCTACAACCCTACCGATATTCACCTAACGCTGGCTGGACATACCCACGGCGCGCAGTTTGGAATAGAAACCGCGGGCATTAAATGGAGCCCCGTTAAATACCGCTATTTGGATTGGGCCGGCCTCATCAACCATAAAAACCGCTACCTGTATGTAAACCGAGGCTTTGGCTTTTTGGCGTTCTCGGGCAGGCTGGGTATTTGGCCGGAGATAACGGTGATCACATTGAAGAAGAAGGTGGCGTAAGATGGATGTTGCAATAATCCCCGTTGCCGTGGTAACCGCTGTTTTTGCGTATTTCGAGATCAAAAAACGATTAAAAAAACAGCCCGTAATCATAAAAAAAACGATCACTGAATCGGCTACTGTTTTGAAGGTTGAAAAAAGCGTGTGGCAGTGGGACACCGGCTATATTAATACCATGCTGGACTTCGAATTCACGTTGCGGGTAGGAAATACCGAATTGGGCGGAAGAAATATCCTCGTAAAACAAAGTTTTAATTACATGTTGCACCCGGAAGTTGGAGACGTAGTTAACATTGCCGTTGAAGTAGACGATATTAACAAAGCAGTTATTTTGGTTGACAACGGCGACAGCTAAAACCTCTCCAGTAAAACAATTCCGCACCTCGCGGGCTTATTATAGCATGGAAAAGAAGAAGATAGGCAGTGGAAAAGCCAACGCAACACGTAGCAATGATCATAATGCATTGGAAGTTATGAAGCCGTTTTTAAACTTCGGCGTGAAGGCCATAACAGTGATCGGCAGCGCGCTGATTACTATTGTGCGTAATATCCCTAAACCGGAGGGTCACACAGCAAAGCCCAAGAAAGACGGAAGAATAATTAAGATTTAAAAGAGTCCGCAAAGCGGGAAGTCAGTAAAGTCCGAAGATGGACTGGATTCTCAATTTTGGATTTACCGCCAAGCGCGTACTTGTCTTCCGGACTTTCCGACTTAAGTAAGCCACTTCCCAAATTCGTAGTACTTATTTACCTTGATACCCACTTTACTGCCAACCTTGTGCTTACCCCTGTTATAATTGATCACGCGAAGCGATACTTCATCGCGCTCGATAACCAGTTCCTCAAAAAAACCTTTAAACAACACCTGCTTTACCACCCATTTTTTAACAGTGCCGATACCACCTATGCTGATATGTTCAGCATAAATAACTACAGTGCCGCGTTTTGATTTGATGCCGCAAACCGCGGCTTCCGCGGCGGTAAGCTCGCTGCAGGAGACCAGAATTTTGGCTGTGTATAATAATTTTGGCGAGTGGTAAAGTTTTTCGGGGGTGCCGTGTTCTACAATCTCGCCCTCTTTTATAACAATGAGTTCATCGGCCATGGAGAGCAGCTCCGCCGGATCGTGCGAAACCAGTATCACCGTGACGCCCCACTCCTTTACTATCTGGCGGATGTCGTGCTGCAGTGCTTCGCGGTAATTGGCATCTACCTGGTTAAAGGGCTCATCCAGCATCAATACTTCGGGGCGGTTTATCAGCGCCTTGGCAATGGTAACACGTTGCTTTTCGCCCCCGCTCAGCTTACCGAACGATTGCTCTTTTAGTCCGTAAATACCCAGTAAATTGAGCGCCTGCGTGGTTTTTTGCACCTGGTAGTTAATATCGCCGGTGGGTAGGCCCGCACTTACATTATACCAAACAGATTCGCCCATATCCATATCGCGGTTATCCTGCGTTACTGTGGCAATGGCAGCATGTTCGGGGGCAAAGCCCTCACTTCGCTGTTTTAGCACCTGGGAGTGAAAAAACACGTCGCCCGAATCGGGTTTCATGCTGCCGCTGAGCAATTTAAGCAGGGTGGTTTTACCGCTGCCGCTTTCGCCTACAATGGCAGTTATCTTTCCTTTCGGTATAAAAATGGTAATGTTATTTACCCCTGTAGATTTATCGCCAAAAAAGTTCTTTGTGATGGATATAGTTTCCAGTATCAGTTCAGCACTCATAAATGTTCGCAGGAATTTTAACTTCTCTCAAACCTAACCTATAAAAAATTACCAGCCAAAAAAAAGTTGAAATGGGAGTTGGATAGATTATCTGAACCAGAACTTATTGAATTAGCGAATGCGCAGAATAAGAATTTGCCTAAGTAACAAATTTGTGAAACTGCCAATTGCCCACCGCAAACTGCCAACTATGTTTAAACCTTCCCTCCCGTTTCCTGTCGAAATAATAGAAACACAACAACAAGAATATTAATTGCTAAACCATGAAAACTACCCTATCAACTATAAAAAACGACCTTTACCGTGTATTAGTTAAAGGAGATGCCGATACCGTACAAATGGCCCACGTATTTTTTATACTGGCCGTGCCATCATTAACCGCTTTGTTCGCTTTGGGCCAATTCCCTATATAATAATCGGCATAAGGGCTGCTCCCTAAAAATAAACTTCTATTTTTGCCGCACAAATCGCAAAAATGGACAGCACATTAAAAGACCAGTACGACAGCATCATTTTCGACCTCGACGGTACCCTTTGGGATAGTACCGATACCATCACCGGCGCCTGGCAAGCCGCGCTTAACAAAGCGCCATACATGAGCCACGAGGTGATGACCCGCGAGCGTGTACGCTCTATCACCGGGATGACCTACGACGCGATATTTGAAAAGCTGTTCCCGTTTTTAAACCCGGACCAGCGTGCCGAGGTACAAAAACTTTGCTCGCTTAGCGAACTGGAAATATTGCACAAACAAGGCGGTACCCTGTACCCAAAGCTGGAAGAAACGCTGATCTACCTGAAACAAAAATACAAGCTGTACATAGTAAGCAACTGCCAAAGCGGTTACATCGAGCTGTTTTTAGATCTGAATAGCATGCACAGCCACTTTTTGGCGCACCAGTGCTTTGGCACCAAGGGCAACCCCAAGGCCGATAACATCCGCGATATTGTGAACGATAACGGATTGAAAGCACCGGTATACGTGGGCGATACCATGGGTGATTATGATGCGGCAACTAAAGCTGGCGTGCCGTTCATATTCGCATCTTATGGGTTTGGCGTGGTAGAAAGCGGGCAAATTGCCACTATAGACAACTTTGAGGAATTAAAGGTGATATTGTAACGACAAACCTTTCTTCCGTCGACAGGTTTATTGGGGTAAATTTGCTATCGCTGCTATGAAAATATCCAAATACATCCACTCCTGCCTGTTATTTGAACTGGACGGTCACAAACTGCTGTTTGACCCGGGAAACTTTACCTTTGCCGAAGGCATTGTAATGCCGGAAATGTTTGCAGATGTTAACAGCATTATTATCACCCATATCCACCCGGACCATTTAGATATTGAGAACCTGAAGAAGATAGTAGCGCTTAGTAAGGCCCCGATATACACTAATATGGAAGTAGGTACCGTTATCCAAAAATCGGGCTTAAATTATAATTTGATAGAGGAGGGTATTTACAAGATCGGTCCGTTTAAATTGAAGGCTATCCCCGTGGTGCATGAACCTTTACTGGATAACCCGATCCCGCAGATGACCGGTTTCCTTATTAACGACAAGGTGCTACACCCGGTAGATTCTATGGAGGACAAGCTTACCCAATACCATGACATAGAACTTTTACTGCTGGTAACCATGGCTCCCTTTGCCAACGAGCTGCGCATTGCCGGTTTTGGTGATAAAGTAAAACCAAAACGTATTCTCCCCGTGCACGATGGCTTTGCCAAACCGTTCTTTGTAAAGTCGCGCTTTCAGAATTACGTTAGGCATTTTGCTAAATCGGGCATCGAGTTTATCGAGATCTATGAACCTGGTGATAGTGTAACGGTTTAATAGTTAAGCATGAATTGAATTGCCTGCTGCCAAATAGTGAGTGCTAACTAACTACTCATCAATAACTACTTTGCCTTAACTTCTTTATCAAAATTCTCCATTACCAAAACAGCCGCGCCGATAAGTTCCGCATCAAAACCTAAGGAGGATATCAACAACTCGGTACCGGATGCCAGGCGGGGGATACAATATTTATGCAGGGCCTGCTGTATGGGCGCCAATAGTATTTTACCAACTTTGGCCCCGCGGCCGCTTAAAACAATGTTGGCCGGGTTCATAATATGGATGAGGATCGCCAGCGCCTTACCGATCTTATAACCCGCGTCTGAAAGCAATTCCAGCGCAAACTGGTCGCCCTGGTTGGCGGCATCCATCAGGGCATCGCCCATCTGTTTAAAGTTGCCATCGGTACTTTTCAGGCTGGTTACACGGCCCTCTCTGATCCCTTCTTCAGCTTTTTCGGCTACTACCAGCATGCTTGCTTCTGCCTCCAGGCAGCCGCGTTTACCGCAGGTACAAAGCGCGCCATCGTCTGATAAAGGGATATGGCTCAACTCGCCCGCGAAACCGTTATACCCGCGAAAGATCTTACCATCGATGATCATCCCCAGCCCTATACCCCAGCCCAGGTTTATCACCATAACTTCCTGCTGCGTTTTGGCTATACCAAATTTTTGCTCGGCAAGGGCAATCAAACTGCTATCGTTATCTATGTATGTGGCAATGTTCGTTTTTTGCGAGATGTAGTCGCTCAGCGATTGTCCGCCGGCATCCAGGTAGGTATAGTTAATGCCTTCCACTGCATTGATGAAACCCGGCATACCAATACCGATACCCGCTATCTTATTCTTAGGGATGCCGCTTTCGGCCACATAATCGTTTAGGCTGCTAATGAGTGTGGGCAGCGCGTCTTCGTTATTCAGCAGTTTTATATCAACGGTGGCCATTTCGGCAACCGGGTTATTTTGCAGATCTATCAGTTGCAGGCGCGCCGAAAGCTGATCCATAGCTACGGCCAAAATATACATGGCCTTGGCGTTGATGTTGTACATTAAAGGGCGACGGCCACCGCTGGAGGGGGCGTAACCTTCTTCTACCACAAAGCCTTCTTTTATCAGTTCGTTTATGGCTTTTGTTATGGAGGGGATGCTTTTATCAAAAAGCAGGCTTAACCCGGCACACGACATTGCATTATCAAAATACAAGCGTTTAATGATCATATTTTTCAACCAGCCGCTTTTAACGCCATTACTTTTTATTTCCATTCAGTATAAATGTTCGGGTTTTATTAATTAGGGGTTTATAATTTGATAAAATTAAAAATAATGCGGCAAAGTACAACATCATCGTTGATAACATAGCCATTTAGCCCCGCTATTTTTAATAAGTATAGCCCCTAATTAAATAATGATATATTTACGTTACCAATTAAGGCCAAAACGCAGCCCGATGAAGAAGATCTTTCTCATGATTATCCTGGCGGGAACTATGTTTTCCTGCAAAAAGGAAAGCGCCGCGCCGGATACCAACGCCAGCTTAAAAGGCCATTGGAAATCCAACCTTACTACGGATGTGATATTTGATAATGCTACAGATATTGAACTTACCCGGGTGAGCTACCTGCACGGTTTAGAAACCGAGCTTACTTTTGACGGCTCGGGCTCGGTAACCTCCTTTGACGCGCAATACAACGTGTCGCTGGTGCACACTTACAGCCTGCATACCGAAAACGGACACGATTATATCAACACCCAGATAGTGCGTTTAAACCCTACGGATTATGAGATAGTGGCCCTGAGTGGGCCCGACCTACAATTAAAAGGGACCATTATTACCAATTCGGCTTACAGCATAAACGGTAAAAACTACCGCGTACACTATGAACGCACACAGTATTTTACTAAGCAATAAACAGTTTATTATTGACGGCATTTACGATTTCGTATCGGCCAGTTGCTTTTTTAGCTTTTCCAGCTCATACTCCAGTTTTAACACGTATTCGTTTTGCGGGGCAAAAGCGCGTTTTATTTCATCTTCAGTATAGCGGGGCGTAATATGCTGGGGGCAGTTCCAGTCGAAGGCTTTTACATCAAACAGGATCATGCGCTCGGGCGTATGTTTATAATCGGAAGGATCTAATAATTTAAACAGCGCCGGCTCATCAGCCAGCTCGATGATGCGCGCATCGGCATATATTTTCAAGCGGGTTTTATGCGGGTAATCCATCAGGAATAGCGAAACCTGGTGATGAGCAAGTACATTCCCTACCGATATGTATTGTTTATTACCTTTAAAATCAACCACGCCAAGCGTACCGGAATTGATCACCTTGATAAAACCTGCGGGGCCGCCGCGGTGCTGAATGTAGGGGTAGCCATTTTCACCAATGCTGGCCATATAAAAACTGTCGCGGCTTTCGATAAAATCGGCCTCAGCTTCGGTTAATCCGTCTGTATCCGTGCGGTCCTCCATACGGGCGTAAGCATCGCGACTGCCGTATTGTTCCTGCAGGGCCTTAATACCATCGGTAAAAGCAAATTTTGCGAAGTTCATATGAGGTAAAGATTAGTGCTGTAGTATAAAGATATTACATGCAAGCCTGATACTTACCCGATACCCGGTAAATTTACAATAGCAGGATTTAAAGCCCCATCCGCATCTGGATCATATTTTTACTGAAGCCGGATTTTTCGTAAGCTTTTACAGCGGGTGCGTTGTCGTAATAAACTTCCAGCTGCAATTCGGTTATGCCCTGGTTGATGGCCCAGTTCTTTAACTCCTGCATTATTAAATTATTTACGCCTTTGCCCCTGTGCTGTGGCAATACGTACATAAAGCCCAAATAGCAATGCTGCGGATGATTTAAAAAAAGCTTGGAGGTTTGTATTCGCGCGTAGCCGCTGCCAATAGGCCGGCCATCCAGCTCTGCAACCACCAGGTGAATATGCGGCGCCGTAACCATCAGGTCGAGATCGTAATACTTGGTGGGGTGTGGCTTTATAGTGAGGTCGAAAAGGCGCTCGGCAGCTATAACGCCCTGCTCAAACTCAAGCAGCGCATCCATATCAGCCAAAGTGGCTTCGCGGGTAGTAATAGTTTCCATATTGCTTTGATTACACCGATTTGTTGTGATTTCACCGATTATTGGTTGATTCCACAGTTCAACACCGATTTTTCAAAGATAAAAACTTACTTAACATAAGCCCAATGAACCAATGAACCAATGAACCAATGAACCAATGAACCAATGAACCAATGAACCAATGTCCTACGCTGCTCCGCCAAAGTCGGCAATAAAAGCAAAATAATCATCCCAGTTGGGGTCGTCGGTTGTGGCGATGGTGATGGGGAGCCTTTCGAAATCGAACAGAACGGTATCGATGCGCTCCTGCGCGCTTTCGGCATTGGATGTATACCAAGCCCAGCGTTTTTCTCCCTGTCCGGTTATTACCGATGCGAGGATGCTTTGCCGGTCGCTTTCAAGGGCGTAGATCAGTGCCGTTTCAAAATTATCTATTACATCGGCTTCGCCGGGTGCAGGCATTTCCGAAGCTTCGTCGGTATCATAACTCCAGTGGATCTCAATTTTTGTGGGATAGTCGCCGCTCTCCATAAATCCTCGCAGGTTTTGGCGGTAACGCACCATTACGGGTATGCCTTCGGCGTTTGAACCTTCGCCACCCGTCCAGTTATCTTCCAGTATCAAGTCATTATTCATGCTTTTAAAAGGAGTTTGGAGGAGAAATGTTTGGGGTGAGTTATGGCAATAGCCAAAACCGCCAGCCGTCCCAATATTCGCTGTAATGTTTGTAGAAATCTTCAAACTCATCAGGCAAAGGCAACTTATACTTATCGGCAAATGTCATATATGCTGCCTCTCTTTTAAATCTTACTACTTTATCGCTTTTTAAATTGTAGTACAATATACCTGAATCCGCTTTCGCACAGATAATATCGCCTGATATTGAAAATGTTCCGATGTTTAATTGTACTGAATGGCCGGGCATCTCAAGATAAGGATAACCATCGGACGCATAAACACTTTTGCCGTTTCCTATAGGTATCCGCGATTCATCTCCTAAACCATGGTCGCCATAATAAGTGAACATAAACACAAATAAAATTATCGCTACGATTCTGTAAATGGCAAAAAAACTTACCTTTTTGAATTTGAGTTTTGGCATTTTAGCAATCACATCAAGGAATAAAAATAACACTGCCGAATATCCCGCAGACAGCAGCGCTATCTTAACTATCTCGAACAGGAAGTGAAACGATGCAGCCATGATATTTCCGGTGATGATGAACAGTTTAGGATCGAAAGATACGGAATCTGGCATTAAAACATCCCCTCAGGGTCCTTTTTCAAAGAGACCCTGAGGGGACATCACAATTAAGTGGAAGAGTTTTCAATAATGATATCGATATGATTCCCACCAACTTCTTCCTGATACAGGCTCATAGCTTCCTCAATATTAAATTGCAACATCGTTATTGATTTGCCCGTTGTGTAAACCGGCAAGTTCTCCGCATAAGCGGAGAACCCGGTAGATGTTTCTTCAACTATAAATTTCACTTCCACCATAAAAAACCTTTTACCTTTCAGCTTTCTCCTCTACTCCACCACAAATTCCTTCTTCAGCTTAATATCTTCCGACGACGCGCCTATCATTACGGTAAACGTTCCGGGTTCTACAGTCCAGTTCATGTTTTTATCCAGCAGGGCGAGGTCATCCGGGTGGAGGGTGAACTGCACGGTTTTCTTTTCGCCGGGTGCCAGCGCAATTCGCTCGAAGCCCCGCAGATCGAATTCGTAGGTAGTTACGCTGCTGATGTTATCTTTAAGATACAGCTGCACCACATCATCGCCTTTGCGGGCGCCGGTGTTGGTTACATCTACCGTTACCGTTACATCACCTTGTGAATTACCTTTCTCCGGCGATACCGTTAGATTGCTGTACTCGAATTTGGTATAGCTCAGCCCATAGCCAAAAGGATAGAGCGCGCCGTTAACACTGGTTTTGCCCCAGCTGTTTTGCCCGCCCTGCCCGGCCTGCGAGTTGGGTTTGAAGGGGAAGTTAAACTCTATTTGCCCGGTAGTTTTCGGGAAAGTGATGGCCAGTTTACCGCCGGGGTTGTTGTCGCCAAAAAGTGTTTCGGCAATTACCTGCCCGCTTTGCACACTCGGGAACCAGGCCTCTAAAATGGCGGGTACGTATTTATTTTCCCAGTTAATAGTAAGCGGCTGCCCGTTTATCATCACCATTACCACCGGCTTGCCTGTTGCCTGTAGCGCCTGTATCAGCTTTAACTGGCGGCCGGGCAGGTTCAGCCCCGTGCGCGAAAGGCTCTCGCCCACCCTGCGTACATCTTCGCCAACTACGGCTATCACCACATCAGATAACCGTGCCTGTGCAACTGCCGAATCGATACCGGCCTGTTCGGCAGCGGTTAGCGGTGTTTCTATGATCTCGCTCTCCGGCCAGGTAGCATCAACAATATCGCAGCCTTTTAAATAGGTTACATTGGCGCTGCTGCCCACGTATTTCTTTATCCCATCATAAACATTAATGATTGGGTTGTGCGATGGGCCATAACGACTAATGGTATAATTAGATTCCACCGCCAGTGGGCCGGTAACCAAAATATTCTTCAGCTTGCTTTTATCCAGCGGCAGCAGGTTGCCTTCATTCTTTAGCAGTACCATGCTCTCGCGGTTCATTTGCAGGCTCATTTGTTCGTCGGCAGCGGTATGCACCAGCTTATCGGCGGCTTTAGGGTCTTTCACGTATGGGTCGTCAAACAATCCAAGGCGAAACTTCACTCGCAGCACATCAGCCACGCGGGCATCAATTACCTTCATCGAGATCTTGTTCTCTTTGATCAGTTCGCGCAGCGGTAATATAAAAGTTTGAGGCATGGTAAAATTAGTGCGCACGTTCAAACCGGCTTCCACAGCCTGCCTTACCGCTTCTTTATAATCTCCCGCCACTTTATGTTTAGAGTACAGGTATTCCACCGCCTCACTGTCAGACACCACATAGCCGTCGAAGCCAAATTGCTGGCGCAGCAGCTGGGTTAAAAAGTAATAGCTACCGGTGATAGGCACGCCATCATAATCGTTATAGCTGCTCATTACCCCCATTGGGTGCGCCTCCTGTATCACCCTGCGGAATGGGTACAAATAGATCTGGTGCATCTCGCGCGGCGCCACATGCGGATCGGTACGGGCGCTGCCATCGCGGCCGCCTTTTGGTATGCTGTAAACAGCATAATGTTTAAGCGTAGATGCTACCCCTTCTTCCTGTATGCCCAAAACCATTTGCTTGCCCAGCTCGGCTATGTGAAAAGGGCTTTCGCCATAGCATTCCACTACGCGGCCCCAGCGCTGATCGCGTGCGGGATCTAATATCGGCGCGTATACGTTGGTGTAACCCAGGGCCTTTGCTTCGCGACCAACAGTTTGGCCGGCGCGGCGCACCAGTTGTTTGTTCCAGGTGGCACCGATGGATATAGGTGCGGGCAACGGTGTGGCACGATCATGCGTTAAACCATGAATACCCTCATTGGTAAAATCTACAGGGATACCCATGCGGGTTTCTTCTACAAACCATTTTTGCACGGTGTTAATAGCCGATGCGTGCTTGCTGAAGGGGAATGAATACTGCGTAGGCGCATCATCCGTGGTGGAGGTAAGGTTATTCAGCTCCTCGTCGATATTGGCGATGCCATCCTTCCATATCTCGGTTTTCCAGCGGGGAACGGGCATTTCATCCTTCAGTACGCGTTTATAGCCGTAAAGGGTAGCCATTTGGCAGGTTTTCTCTTCCACGTTCATCTGGCTTAGCAGATCGTTCACCCTTTTTTCGGTGGTTTGCGATGGGTCCTCAAAAACGTCCATTTTGCCGTTCTTGTTAAAATCTACCCAGCCTTTATGATATATGTTTTTTTGTTGGGCCGACGCGGATAACGAAAGCAGTGGCAGCAGCAATAGCAGCAGTGGTTTTTTCATTAACAGGAGATGTATTGGTTTACATCTCAAATATAGAAGAAAGTTGAGCGCGGGTAACTCAACAAGAAAGTTTTTATACGACAACGTTTGCGTGGATATGCCTAAACCGGATTAAACGCGTTTTGAATGGACAGCATTTGCAAGTATGTTCAAACTTTAAAATTCTGCAAATTCGATGATTTCTTATAACCCGGGGCCAGACAACGCCGCCTGCTTGCTTTGCCATACACTTGTACACAAAAACATGTAGCGATACGCTTAAAAAAAACGTAAATTACAATAGCAGCAGCAACGCAGTTCTTTGGCATTACAATTGTGCTGTTTGCAATACACATCATACCGGAAGTTTTTTATGAGCAAGGCGTTTTTACTAAGCTTCTTTAGCTTGCTGCTATTCACCGTCAACAGCGGCGAAGCGCCGGTTGCCGCACTGGCTGCCGACGAGCAGATCTGCGGTAAATGGCAAAACCAGGACAAAAATTTAATAGTGCAGGTTTATAAGGAGGACAGCGAGTTTAGGGCCAAAATTGTTTGGTTTAATAATGGCGACGGGCTAAAAGCAATGGAAACCAGCACCGACAAGCATAACCCGAACCCCGCTTTACGCAGCCGCAAATTATTAGGTATGAACGTGCTTGAAAAATTGGTTTACGACCCCGACAGCAATTCATGGGAAGACGGCATAATATACGATGCTCAAAATGGCAGGCACTGGAATTCTTCGGCCTATATTAATAAAGATGGCGCGCTAAAGGTAAAGGGCTACTGGCACTTTAAGTTCATCGGCAAAACCATGACGTTTAATCGCATCTAATAAACAAAACTAAACACCATAAATAACAAAAGCGCCCCTGGGTTATCC
This sequence comes from Mucilaginibacter pankratovii, assembly GCF_014773265.1. Lineage (GTDB taxonomy): Bacteria > Bacteroidota > Bacteroidia > Sphingobacteriales > Sphingobacteriaceae > Mucilaginibacter > Mucilaginibacter pankratovii. The sequence continues at coordinate 146,710 of NZ_JACWMY010000016.1, forward strand.
TTGGGGCGCTTTTTATGTAGATTGAAAATTTATTACTTAGCCTGGCCAAATTCGCCGCTTGCGCTCAGTTCAACTTCGTCGCTCAGCATTGGTGAACCATATTTGCTGCCGAAACCGAAATCAGAACGTTTGATAGTACCGGTAACTTTAAAACCAGCTGCAGGTTGTTTGCTCATTGGGTTGGTGATGGTACCGCGGTGAACCAAATCAAAAACAACTGGTTTGGTAACGCCATGCAGCGTTAAGTTACCTGTTAATTTGTATTTGCCTGTACCAGCCGGTGCAATACCTGTACTTACAAAAGAAAGGGTTGGGAATTTAGCTACGTCGAAAAATTCTTCGCTTTTCAGGTGACCGTCGCGGCGATCGTTCTCTGTGTTAACAGATGCTGTTTGGGCTACAAAAGAAACTTTAGCATCACTAAAATCTGGTTTTGCGGCTACAATGGTTGCATCAAAATCTTTAAATGTACCATCAACATCAGATACCGCTAAGTGGGTGATGGTGAAAGTTACATGCGAATGTGCTTTATCATTCTTCCAGGTGGTTTGCGCGAACACGGCCGTTTGCATCAACAATGCAGTAGCGGCTAATAATAATGTCTTTTTCATTTTGTTTTTAATTGTGTTTAAATATTTTTTACGATTCAAAGATATATAAAGGTTTGACATTAGCTCAAATTAAGTGTTTAAACATTTAATTTGTGAAATAAGGGTGACAAATACCTCTATTTTTCGAAAAATTCATCCACCTTTTTGTTAAATTCCTTTGCGTGTTCTATCAATGTGCCATGCCCGGAGTTGGGTACTATCCACAATTGCGAGCCGGGTATATTGCTTTGAATGAGGCGCGTATGCTTATCAACTATTACATCGTGCTCGCCGGCTATAATAAATGCAGGGCATTTTATCTGCTGCAGCTCGGCAAGTTTAATATTAGGTTGGTTCCAGTCGAGCATAAATATTTTCCAGCTATTCTTTGCTTTTGGTGTTTTCCAAACGCGGTTTTTATTTTCGTTGTAATATTTCTCGCTTTGTTTCCAGCCTTGCGGGTCAAGCGCGGTACTGTCGGGCCAGATGTTGGCACCTGTTGATGCCAGTTTGATCACCTTATCCGGGTGCCGCATAGCCATCAACAGTGCATTTATACCGCCGTCGCTCCAGCCCAGCACATAGGCTTTGGGCACGTTAAGAGTATCCAGCAGCACCGCGAAATCATCGGCCATCTGCTCAAAACTCAGCGAATCGCTGGCATCCACCGTTTTACCCTGCGCGCGGCTATCGGCCAGTATCACGCGATATTTTTTGGCAAAGTAGGGCACGTTCTCTGTAAACGCACTCATGTCGCCGCCATTGCCGTGGATCATCAGCAGGGGCTTGCCGCTGCCGTACTCTTCCACATACATTTTTATGCCGTTTATATTATAGTACTTGCCTGCTTCGGGGTTATTGCCATACATGGTTTTTGTTTTACAACCCAACAAGGTTAAAAGCTGCGGCAATACCATCAGCATGAGCATTCGTTTTATACGCATATACAGTTTAAGCATTGGGATGGTTAAAGATAGTGATTAGAGTTTAGAGGTTGTTTATTAGAGGTTAGGGAAAAAATGCTTCCGGTTGATTTGAGTTTTATGATGACTGGTGTTTACCACTATTTAAACAACGGTTAATGTTTTATATAATTAGGAAAATCCTTGGTAAATTAATACTTTCACACTGAACCAACACCGCTGTTACCGCTACTTTTATGGAAACATTTACCGAGACCATTAATTTATTAGAACGATCTAATTTTTATTATTCGCTTATCATCGGGATGGATAACCGGTATATTCATGTAAGCCGGCATTACAACCGCAATTTCGATTTTCTGAACGAATCCTTGGTAGGCAAACCGTTTTACATCACCCTGCACCCCGATGATATTAAAATTTGCCGTGAAGTTGGTGGCAAGTGTTTTGAGAACCCGGGAAAGCTGTTCCCGGCAACCTTACGCAAACACGATGGCAGAGGTGGTTTTGTGGTTACCCAATGGGAGTTTAAAGCCATTTTTGATGACGATGGGCAGCCATACGGAATCTTCTGCATGGGCCACAACATTACCGAACATGTGGCCGTAACCCACCAGTTAGAAGATGCTAAGGCCGAAATTGAGGATAAAACAGGCAAGCTGAATCATATAGGGTTTATACAATCGCACGTTGTGCGCAGGCCGCTGGCCAATATCCTTGGGCTGGCCAATGTACTTGGCAGTATGGAGGTAGACCATAATCTTGCGGGCATAACTAATATGATAGTAAATAGTGTGACTGAATTAGACCAGGCAATCAAAAATATAGTAGATGAAACAAGTGATTAACTATCTGCATCCTTATTAACGGCGCTTTTTAGGTAACTACCAATTTGCGCGAAGTTTAGCAGAGCCGCCTCATCCCCGCCTTCCGATGGCGCATATTCTGCCCAGCCAAGTGGCGTAGCGCCGTAAACTTTATCGGCAGCATTTAAATCCGCCCCCGCTTCAACCAAAAGCCGTACCGTTTCCAGCGAACCTGACCATACTGCCTGATGCAGTGGCGTAGCGTGCGAATGGAAGCCGCTGTTAGGCTCCGGGTAGCCGTTTGGCTCAACACCTTTGTCCAATAAAAATTTCACCATATCTGCCATGCCATAAAAAGCAGCGGCGGTAAGCGACGACAGTTTTTCATCAGTTGTAGCGGTTTGCAAAAGGCGGTCAGTATCATCCATCCGGCGCAGACCAATGGCAACACCCAGTGTTAACTTGCCGCCCCGTTCTATCAGGTAACTGGCGGCTTCGGTATTGCCGTTGGCTAAAGCGCCCATGCCGCCGCCGGGTGTAGCACCGGCGTTTATAAGGGCATCCATCATAGGTATTTGTACGCTGCAATCCCGTGGGATGCGGCCGGTAGCTACCAGTCCGAGGCAATAATCTAACTGGTATTGCGCCGTATCGGGCGCTTTAGCCTTTACTGCGGCTATCAGTAAATTGGTTATATCCACAATATTGGCGGGTAGCTTCTCGTGCCTGATGGGATTATCAGCCACAAACCAAAGCAGGTATGGGTCTTTAAAATAGCCTTCTTCGGTGGTTTGCAGTCTATCGGTAATCAGGCGTGGGTTATCCGCAACTAGTTTTTGAAGCAGCGCGATATCGCCGCAATCTATCGCTTCAACAGCTTGCAGGAAGATGGTGTCGGTGATATCGGAGGTCTGCATCTGAACTGTATTACTTTAGCTATGGCTAACACACCCCTGCGCCCCTCTCAAGAGGGGAGTCGCACAGGGCCCTGCTTTTATCGGTGTAATCCTATCTAAAATCGGTGAAATCGCTATATATTCTCCCATTTGCCGCTATCCAAACTACGGTAAATAGCATCTACCACTTTCATATCCTTCAGTCCTTCTTCGCCGGGTACGCGGCTTTGTTTGTTGAGGGTTACGCAGGTGGCAAAATCGTCCATCTGGGCGGCTTGCTGGTTAATGTTGGGGATGTCCATGGGTTTGCCATTCACTTTACCGTCCAGGCCGCCGTAACCAAAGGCGGGATCCAGTTCAAAATTACCTTTTTCGGTGGTTACATGCAGGTAGCCCCAGTTGTTGTTATAGCTGCTTTTGCCGGTAACCTTTGCGCCGCCGGGGAATTTCAGTTCCCAAAATATGGTTTCGTCTACCTCTTTAAATAGTTCGGGCTTGGTTTTTTCCTGGGTAGCTTTAACGGCAATGGGTTCCTCGCCCAATGTATAGCGCGAACCCTGTATAGAATAAATGCCCATATCCATCAGCGCCCCACCACCGGATAGCGCCTTTTTCAGGCGCCAGGCGTTCGGGTCGCCGCCATAAGTGAAACCGTTGCCGGTATCCAGTTTGGTTACTTTACCCAAAATCTTTTTCTGGCCAAGGCGCATTACCTCCTGTGTATGCGGCTCGAAATGCAGACGGTAACCTATAGACAATAATCTTTTGGCTTTTTTGCATTCGGCAATCATTTCACGGCACTCGGCAGCGTTCAATGCCATAGGCTTTTCGCATATCACATGCTTGCCCGCCTTCGCAGCACGGATGGTAAACTCTTTGTGCATACTTACCGGCAGCACAATGTATACGATATCGATATCCGGGTTTTTGGCTATCTCATCAAAATTTTGGTAATTGTAGATGTTCTTTTGCGGGATGTTGTATTTTTTTGACCACTCTTCGGCTTTGGCTGGTGTGCCGGTAACCAAACCTGCCAGGTAGCAGTTTTTGGTTTGCAGCAAAGCTGGCGCCAGTTGTCCGCGGCTGTAGCCGCCCAGGCCAACCAGGGCAATACCCATTTTCTTACCGGCGGCAAGTGCAGCAATAGTATTGCCAAGCATAAGCGCCCCGGCAGCAATAGAACTTTTTTGAATAAAACTACGGCGCGAAAGATGATTTACAGGTTTCATTAGATGTGGTTTAATGTTTAACAGGGGCACTTAAAGTTAAACAAAAAACCAGCAAGCAAAGTTTTTTAGAAATAAAACCTGCCTAACTATTAAAACCCGCCTTGTATTTTTTTATAGCGCGGATGATGGATTGCACTATCTGGTTCTGCCCCTCGTCCGAATTAAGGTACCTTTCGTCATCGGGATTGTTGATAAAACCTGTTTCTATCAGCAGACCCGGCATGCCACTTTGCTGCAGCACCAGTACGCCCTGCTCTTTTACGCCAACGCTTGGGCGGCCATCTGTTTCGGTGAACTCGGTGTTCAGCAACTCGCCAAACTGTACGCTTTGCTTGCGGTAACGCTGCTGAAAAGCGGCCAGCACAATGGCGTTCATGGCGGCATCTTCGCCATAGCCGTTATATTTTTTTTGGTAATCTTTTTCCTGGTAAATGGAGGCGTTCTCGCGCAGGGCCTCCAATTGTTCCTGCTTGCGGTGGAAACCATACAATAGCAACATGGCGCCCCGGCGGGTGCCTACACGCTGCGGCGTAGAATTGCAATGGATGGATATAAACAGGTTGGCCTTGTTCTCGTTGGCAATTTCGGCACGGTTGTGCAGTTCGATAAACTTATCGGTACTGCGCGTCATGATGACATTGATATTGGGGAGCTGGTCGTTAAGTGCGTCGCGCAGCTTTTTGCCTATGCTTAGCGCCACAGCTTTTTCGTTGGAGTAAGCCCCATGGGCACCGGGGTCTTTACCGCCGTGCCCGGGATCGATAACGATGGTTTTGAAACGGAACGCCCCGGTAGAGTCTTCGGTTTTACCAGGCGACTGGGCAAACGCCGGGCAAGCCCCGGCCAAAAAAAGTATAGTACAAGAAAGCAACACGGCCCTTGTAAGCGGCTTAAAAAACATGGCGCAAAGATATACGATTGTTTTTGGGTACAAACCCTGTGTTTTTGAATTATTTGCAGGCATTATTTGGTTATAAACTGGCTACCCCTTATAAAGGCAAAAGGTGCGTTATTGTTTTTAGTATGACTGCAAAGCTGTGCGCGGGTTTAACGCCGATTAAGGATTGGCCGATTAAACATGATCAGCGCCGTATATTGCTATTATCCAATGGCCTTATTAGTATTGTCAATATTAAACAGTTTCAAGTAGGAGAACCAATCCTGCTAAATTTCTAAGGATATTAATATTATTTTCGGCAACAAAGGCTTTTACTTTGGCCATTAGCCCCTGTTTTAGTTTTAAATAAGCCGGGCTATTACTTAACCGGGTATCAAAACCAATTTTGCGGCCATCCCATTTAAAGCGCGGGCTAAGTTTACCGTCCTCAAAATCAATTACGTTAAAAAGTTCAAGCAGGCCATCCATACGGCATTCGCTTACTTCGCCCTGGTTAAGGTCGTTCACGTAAATGGCCGGGGTACCCATCCCTACCGATGGCAGCGCGCAGTGTACACGGCTGGTTACTACAAAAGCGGCTTTAGCGTATTTATGCAGCAACTCGCGGGCATATTCCAGCTTTTCATCCTCATCGGCATAGGTTTTAAGCGGGTCGGCGTGTTTTACGTACTCCGCCTGTGTTAAAACCTCGTCGGTAAAATAGGGCGAGTAGCTTTTATAAAAGCTGGCTGCACGGATCATCCAGCGTAAACTGGTAAAACCCGAGCGGCGCTGAGAAATGGTTTTAATAATATTGTATTTGCTGAGCAGGATCCAGCTAAAGCCGATAATGGAGGCATCCCTCTTAATAGGCTCATACTTGGTATCTACAAAATATGCTTTACGCTCTTTTTGCGGGTTACCATAAGTTTCGCCCAGGGTAAGGGTTAAACAACCCGAAAAATAGGCTTCGATACCCTTTGCGTTCAGCACTTCGGCAGTTTTGCGATCGCGGCAGCCGATGGGCGCATACTGCTTTAAGTATTCAACAATTTTGGGGGTGTTTAAAAAATGTTCCTGTGCTAATACATTCAGATGAAAAGAGATAAAAAACGGCAGGATATCTTTTGATGGCGGCCAGTTTTTGGGATGGTGAGTGAACCATCCGTTCATAATCAGCGCAACCTGTTCGCCGCTGTATTGATCCAGCTGTTCGCGGTTTAAATAAATATCTGCCTTGTTGCCCAGAAACTGCAGCGCTGCAAGGCTCTGCACATAATCGCCTACGTTATCTTTTCTAAATCCCGACTCGTAGATTAGAACGCCTTTTTTGATGCCCATAAACCTGTACTTAGTGTGTTTGCAGATGTAATTTTTAAATTATGCGGTTGCAAATATGTACGGGGGCTAAGTACTCCTTTTTGCAACCCAGCTGCTTTAGTGTTTTCAAAAATAAGGATAAATATCAATTTTGCAAACCAAGCCCTGCCTCCATGTGCTAAACACGCGTAGTTACTTATTGTTTACAGGTGATATTATTGCTTACAGGTGATACATTGGCTAAAAAATAATTGCGCCAAAATTAATTTTTTTTGCAACCTATTGGCTAACAAACTCGTAATAAATAGCAGATTACACCAGTACAAGATGGACGCGATATTTTCTAACTCAATTACAACTTTTTTCTTTTTCCTATTAGTAGGCACAGTAATAGTTTACTTAATTTTAAAATACGATAAACACCAGCGCGCTAAAATGAGCAGTATTTTGGCACAAACCCGCGATGTACAGCCCCTCTTTGTGGCAAAGGCTATTAACAATAAGCTAAAAGCAATAAAACCCGAATTAAACGCCGATAGCCGCCGCGATATAGCCAAACAGCTGGATGAATTGGTTGCCGCTTACGATAGCGGGCGATTATCATTGCCCGAGTATTGCCACAAGCTGAACAGCCTGCTGGCTATGGTAGCTTAGTGTTAAATGCTGAGCAGTGGGTGATCGCTTACAGCGCTGGCTATTTCTTTTCTCCCTGTGTTCCTGTATAATCCACATCATTAATATTCGTTAAGTTTGGCGCTATCATGAGCGCAGATCAATCCACAAATAATTTACAAATAGTTGCCACTGCCGATGGTTCCAACACCATTTACAACGCGCAGGTTGGCGAAAACTATCACTCGCGCAATGGCGCTGTACAAGAAAGCCGGCATGTGTTCCTCCAGGCAGGCTTAGCGTATTTTTTTGATCTGAGCCCCACCCCTCCTTCGGCTGTTAGCATATTAGAAGTAGGCTTTGGCACCGGGCTTAATTTTTTACTGAGTGCCGATCTTTGCACCAGCCGGGAAATAAAATTAGATTATACCGGCATAGAGGCTTATCCGTTAAGCGCCGACATGATCAGCCAAACCGGTTATGAGAAATATGTAAACGAGGCTACCTGGCGAAGTTTTTTACAGCATTACCCTGCATCGCTAAAAACTAAAATACCATTAAATCCATTTGTAGAACTGCAAACCGCACACAGCGAGCTACAGGCGTTCACCTCCCTGCAAAAATTCGATATTATTTATTTTGATGCCTTTGCCGTTGCCCACCAGCCCGAAATGTGGAACGAGGCCGCTATAACGCACACCCTTAGCTTTTTAAAGCCCAGCGGCGTATTTGTTACCTACGCCATTACCGGCAACCTAAAACGCATCATCAAAGCATTGGGCCTAAAGGTAGAGAAGGCCCCCGGCGCACCGGGCAAACGGGAAATGCTAAGGGCGATTTTCAGTTAGCAGTTAGCAGTGGGCACTACTAAACCGTAATTGTTGTTTTAACAAAAGCAGCATATTGCAGCCTAAAAACTACCAACTGAAAATTGGAAACTGCAAACCGCAAACTGCCAACTGAAAACTGTTCCCTATCTTTGTTTAACTCATATAATATCATATGCCTTTAACTGCTCCTATTGCTTCTGCTACGCCTTCAGGCGCTTTCGAACGATTGCTTACCATTATGGATGACCTGCGCACCAATTGCCCATGGGATAAAAAACAAACCATCGAAAGCCTGCGCCACCTCACCATCGAAGAAACTTACGAACTATCTGATGCCATACTGGGCGGCGATATGCAGGAGATAAAAAAAGAGCTGGGCGATATTATGCTGCACCTGGTATTTTACTCGCGCATCGCATCCGAAACGGATGATTTTAATATTACGGGCGTACTTAACAGCATTTGCGATAAACTGATCAACCGCCACCCGCATATCTACAGCGATACCGAGGTTAGCAGCGAGGAAGACGTAAAGCGCAACTGGGAGCAGATAAAACTAAAAGAGGGGAATAAATCGGTACTGGCGGGGGTGCCTGCATCATTACCCGCATTGGTAAAAGCATCGCGCATACAGGAGAAAGCCCGCGGTGTTGGCTTTGATTGGGATAACAAAGGCCAGGTTTGGGCCAAGGTGGAAGAAGAACTGCAGGAGTTTAAAGATGAGTTTAACGTTGCCGATGATATTGCTATTGACCAGGAAAAAGCAGAAGGGGAGTTTGGCGACCTGCTGTTCTCGCTCATTAATTACGCACGCTTTATCAATATTAACCCCGAAGACGCGCTGGAGAAAACTAATCGTAAATTCATCAAGCGGTTTCAGTATCTCGAAAGCAGGGCCGAAGAGCAGGGCAAACAACTGCAGAATATGAATTTAGCGGAGATGGACGTATTTTGGAACGAAGCAAAAAAATCGTGAAAAATATTATAATACTTGTAACGTTTTAAGTACCGGCCTCGTAACCCTTTATAACTTAACATAAAATGAAAAAAAGATTTACTTATCTATTGCCGGCTTTAACCATATTAATAGCGTTAGCAACCAGCTGTTCGCCCAACAAACCAGCCGATCCGGTGCCGGTGCCAACGGGCACTTTTAACGGTCAATTTCGTAAATTACACCGTGCTAAGGGCGCAACAAAAATTGATACCACTAAAGCCACTATACAGTTAGTATTGGAAAGCGGGGGCACCTATAAGGTATTGGGCGATACAGCTACCCTGCATGCAGGCAGTAAAGGCGGTTATAGTGTAGTTGGAAATGCACTTGCGTTTCAGGATGCAACCTACTCTGCTTCCGATCCTAAAATACATTTATACGGGTACTATGCTTATTATTACGATAACAGCAGCGTTTTGCAAATGGTGCTCAATAGTTCCGATACGCTCAGCTTACAATACGACCTTAAAAAGGTAAATTAAACAAACGCATTCAATATTTTTGTTCCTGTGGCCACACTTACAACGGTCACAGGAATTTTCTTTTAAAATACCCGCAACCCGGTGTAGCGTTTTACAATAAACAACCGTAATTATTACACTTAGCAGAACTAATAGTATTTAATGCATCTAACCCACCGCATTACTGAAGACGAAATAGTAAGTAAATGCAAAACAGGCAGCCTCAAATACCAGGAATTGCTGTATAAGCAGTTTTACGGCTATGCTATGGGTATAAGCGTGCGCTACAGCCTTAACCAGGATGATGCCTTAGAAGTTGTAAATGATGCTTTTATAAAAGTGTTTAATAATATAGATACATATAATACCGATAAACCCTTTAGGGCTTGGCTGCGTACCATAGTGGTAAATACAGCTATAGACAGGCGCCGCAAAGAATTAAAGCACCAGGCCACTACCGACCTGGATAACGCGGTTGGCGTGGGCAGCAGCGCCAGCGCCATTGAGAGTTTAAACGCACAGGACATTTTAAAGTTGATGAAGCGCCTGCCGCAACTGCAACTTACCATTTTTAACATGTACGAGATAGATGGCTACAACCACGATGAGATAGGTAAAATTTTGAACCTGCCGGCCAGTTCATCAAGGGTTTATTTAAGCAGGGCCAAAGATAAGTTAAGGCAGCTATTAACAACAGAAACACAAAGCCATGGATGAGCAGTTTGATGAAAAACTAAAGAGCCGCATCACGGAGGTGTTTGATAATTACGAATTCCCTCCGGCCGATGAAGCGTGGCTGGAACTCCGCAAAAAGTTCCCGGTGAAACAGGAACGCAAAATTGCCTGGCTTTGGTGGAGTAGCGCCGCAGCTATTTTATTGGTATTTTTAGGTGTAGGCCTGTGGCTGATCAATAAACCCGATGCAAGCACAAATTTGGCTGTAAACCATAACCAACCACTAAACCACGCTACTAAACAAACCGATAGCGTAAAACACGCTGAGGCAGTACAAAACAACGTTGCTTCTGCGCAACCGCAGCAGGGCAATATCAATGATACATCAATAAACACTAATAGGGCAACTAAGGGCCAGGCTTTAACACCGGCGGCATCCGATACCTACATTACCGGGAATAACAAACCGGCAGGGAAGCAATACGCCCCTTTTGGCAATGCCAATGCCCTGCCTGTTGTTGTAGATGGCAACAAAAACACCAGTATCGCGAAACAAGATCAAAACGCTACCACCGTTGCGGCTACCCCGCCTGTAAACAAACAAGCGCCTGTAAACACAACTACCCTGCCCGATGTACAAAAACCGGCAATTGTTAAAACCGACCAGCAACAGGTGGCCAAAATTGATGTACCTGTTACCATTAACAGCCAAACCGACGCAGCAAATGGCAAAGCCAGCCCTGTAATAACAAAGCAGCCTGTTAAAACCATTGATGACCTGTTTAAGGACAGCAAGCCTCAGATAGCACAACAAAAGGCAGATAAGAAGGAATTAAAGAAAGTAAACTTCAGTGTGTATGCGGCTACTTATATCAACTATGCCGAAGGCAGCGCCAACCAGGTAAACGCCGGTGCGGGCTTTACTTCGGATATCCGCCTGGGTAAAAGGGTTAAACTTTCTACGGGTATTTCGCTTGCGCAGAATACACTGAGTTATGCCGGGTTGCCGCCGGCAACAGGTGTAGATAGCCGGGCATTTGCCGCCGCTGCAGCGCCGGATATTAAACAGAGCGGCTCATTTAGCCCGGCAGCCTCGGTAGCCGAACTAAAAAATTATAACGCCAGCCTTGTTGGGTTAGATATCCCTATCAATATTAAATACGAATTTAACCCCGAGAAGAGCGATACCTACGTATCGGCCGGCTTAAGCTCGGGTACGTTTATAGATGAGCGCTACACTTACCGGTACGCTTACCACAATAACAGCTTTGGTAACAACAGCGTTACCACGCAGGATCAAACGTCCACGAAAAGTTTCAACAGTTTTTATTTTGGTAAAACGCTAAATCTTTCTTTCGGCACCGGCTTTCCTATTGGTAAAACAAACCGGCTTGTTATCGAGCCATTTTTGAAATACCCGCTTGGCGGCATGGGTACCCAGTCTATCCATTTTGGCTCGGGTGGTGTTAACCTTAAATTCAATTTTAAAGCAACCAAAAAATGAAGAAACTTCTACTAAGCGTTACTTTGGTGTTTGCCTGCATAACGTTATTTGCACAAAAACCGGAGGTTACAGTTGGCGCTTATTCGGGTTTGTTTAGGTACAGCGGTACGTCTTCCGAGTCGGTTTCATTTATTAATGCCAGCTCAGATAATAACGCTATCAAATCGTATACAAACAACCCCTATGGCAATAAATTTGGTATTGGCTATGGCATAGGCGGGCAGGCACAACTGGTTGGCAAGGGCGGATTTCTGGTAGGGCTTCAAGCCGCTTATGAGCAATTAAAAAGCAAGATAGATATTAACAGGGTAAGCTCCTTTGTTCCGGTTAGCAGCGGCCCTGCTAACAATTTTGATGCTAATGGCAGCACTGCATTAAAAAACAACATTATCAACATTAACCCTTATATAGGGTACCGCATACCTCTCGCAAAAATAAAGCTTGATATATTGGCGGGAACCGATATTGGTTTCATCAGCAGCACCCACGAAAAAGGCTCGGCTAAAGGTAGTAACGGTGATACTTACACCACCGACCTTGACCGCACCACTGTAACGGAAGATTTCAGGCTGCGCATTGGCTTTGTCGCCAGTTTGAATAAGTTCAGTCTCAATGCCAGCTACGCCAATGGGATATCTAACTACATGGGAGGCTACATCGGCGGCGGATCGCACAATGCACATAGCAAAGTGATAAGGATCGGGCTGGGATATAGAATTTTTTAGTGACAGCGGTTAGCGGCTGGAAATTACAAGGGATAAATCCGAATTAATATCTAATAATGAAGGTAAAACTTCGGCATTCGATATTATTACCGAAATGAGCTCTTCCTCCTACTTAAACCTTATCGCCTTCACCGGCGAGATGCGGCTAACCAGCATACTCGGCACAATCAATACCAGCAGGCATACTACAAGCGTACCTATATTTAACAAGATCACGTCGCTTATTTCGATTTGGATCGGTACGAAGGTCATGTAATAACTCGCCGGGTCCAGTTTAAAAAAGTGGGTGTACAGCTGAAAGTAACCTAAGCCAAGGCCCAATAAATTACCCAGCAACAGCCCTATCCCTATCAGGTACGCTGCGTTGTACAGAAAAACCTTTTGGATAACCCAGTTGCGCGCGCCCATGGCCTTAAACATACCTATCATAGCTGTTCGCTCCAGTATCATGATCAGCAGGGCCGATATCATATTAATAACCGCTACCACCGTCATCAGTACCAACATTACAACCGTATTTACATCCAGCAGGCCCAGCCATTCAAATATGGCGGGGTAATTTTCAAACACCGTGTACGATTTTAGCAGGATAGGTAACTTGTTGTCTATCCAGTTGGCCGTGGAGTTTATCCTGTCGAAATCGGCCACGCGCACTTCGTAGCCGCCAATTTCGCCTTTGCTCCAATCGTTAAGGCGTTTTATCAGATTGATGTCGCCAATAATAAAAGTTTTATCCACCTCATCCACACCAATGCTAAAGATACCTTTTATGGTTAGTTTTCGCCTGCGCGGGGTTTCCTGTATAAAGTAGATGATGAGGTCATCGCCGACCTTTAGCCTGAGGCGGTTAGCTGTCACCTGCGATATCATCACCTGCTTCATGGCTTCGGCGCTGTCTCTAAAATCTATCACGGTACCGGCTACCAGCGCTTTTTTAATATACTTCCAGTCGTAATTTTTATCAACGCCCTTCATCACCACGCCTTCTATTTCGCCGTTGGCCTTAATAATTCCGGGCTTGGTGGCATAGGGGTTTATGGCGGTGATGTATTTATTGGTTTTTAGTTTTGTGGGGAGGTCGGCCTCCGGGATAAAGGAGGAGTTTTCGTAAGAATTGTTCAGGTCGGATTTTACGATCTGCACATCGCCGGCAAAACCGCGAACTTTTCCGCGGATCTCCTGTTTAAATCCTCTGATAACGGCCAGCGAAAGAATCATCACCCCAAGCCCCAGCATAATGCCAACGATAGCGATGCGTACAATTAATTTTGAAAATGTACGCTTACTCTTTAGTGTAATGCGGCTTGATATAAAACGGGCGAAACTCAATGCTGAATGATTTTTGTACCTTCGCAAATATGCGTTTTTAAGGTTAAACAAGCCGCTTTTAAATTTGCTTTAAGTTGATAAATTTATGATGAGGATAAAAATATTGCTGCCCGCCGCCGTTATTTGCTGCCTTTTTTTTACCTGCGATAACCTGGCGCAAACACCCAAAAGAGAGCGCAAGCTGGCCATTAAAAAATTAACACCTCTGCTTATCCCGGCCGCCGACCAGGTGCCTGTTTACCTCGATTACTTGAAAGGTAAAAACATAGGGATGCTGGTAAACCAAACATCAATTATCGGCCCCCGGAAAGTGCCCGTGGTTGATAGCCTGCTGAAACTGGGTGTGGCGGTGAAAAAGATATTCGGGCCCGAGCACGGCATCAGGGGCAATGCCGCTAACGGCGCCACCATAAACGACAGTACCGACCCGGTGACCGGCCTGCCCGCTATTTCGCTCTATGGCAAGCATTATAAACCAACCGCGGAGGACCTGAAAGGCCTGGACCTGATGATATTTGATGTGCAGGATGTGGGCACGCGTTTTTATACCTACATATCCACCCTGCACTACGTAATGGAGGCCTGCGCCGAAAATAACATCGAGCTGATGATATTAGACCGCCCAAACCCCAATGGCTATTTTGTAGACGGACCAACGCTGGACACCGCCTTCCGCTCGTTTGTGGGGATGCACCCTATCCCCGTAGTACACGGGATGACCATTGGTGAATATGCCCAGATGATAAATGGCGAGGGCTGGCTGAAGAACAAGGTGCAATGCAGGCTTAAGATCTTTAAAGTTGCAAATTACACCCACGATAAGCCTTATAAATTACCTGTTGGCCCATCGCCAAATTTAAATTCAGACCAGTCTATATTATTGTACCCGCACATCTGTTTTTTTGAGGGCACCAACATTAGTTTGGGCCGGGGAACCATGGAGCCCTTCCAGATCCTGGGTAGCCCCTTGCTTAAAGGAAAGTACCCTTTTTCGTTTAAACCGGTGAGTATCCCGGGCATGAGCGATAATCCGCCCCTAAAAGACCAAATTTGTTATGGAATTAGCTTAAAAGATTATAATACCGACACCCTAAGGCAACAGAAAAAGCTTAACTTAGCGTGGCTGATCAGCTTTTATAAAGCGTACCCCGATAAGGAACACTTTTTTATAGCCTACTTCAACAAACTTGCCGGCAACGATGTGCTGAAAAAGCAGATCATAGCCGGTAAAACGGAGGCTGAAATAAGACAAAGCTGGGAGCCTGCCCTATCAAATTTCAAGGTAACACGCAGCAAGTACCTGCTGTACAAATAGCAGCCGCGGTTGAACACCGCAACGCTATTAAGCTCTTTTTTATTTTGCTACATCTTAATCTTATAAGCAGATGAGAATTATTTTTATGGGTACCCCCCAGTTTGCCGTTGCGTCGCTCGATGCTTTAATAACCGCCGGTTGCGATGTTGTGGCCGTTATTACCGCGCCCGATAAACCCGCAGGCCGGGGCCAGAAAGTAAACGAATCTGCCGTAAAACAATATGCCGTGGCCAATCACCTGAAAGTGCTGCAGCCCGAAAAACTAAAGAACCCCGATTTTTTAAAAGAACTGGAAGCCCTGAAAGCCGATCTGCAGGTAGTGGTTGCTTTCCGGATGCTGCCCGAGGTGGTTTGGAATATGCCCCCAAAGGGCACTATCAACCTGCACGCCTCGCTGTTGCCCCAATACCGTGGTGCTGCGCCTATTAACTGGGCCATCATCAACGGCGAAAAAGAAAGCGGCGTTACCACGTTTTTCCTTACCCATGATATTGATACCGGGCACATCCTCTTTACCGAAAAGGTTACCCTGAAAGGTACCGAAACCGCCGGCGACCTGCACGACTGGCTGATGAACAAAGGCGCAGGCTTACTGGTAAAAACCGTAAAAGGGATAGAAAGCGGCCGCTACAGCCAGCATCCGCAGGACCATTTTACCGAAGGCGTCGAACTGAAACACGCGCCAAAACTATTTAAGGAAGATTGCCTGGTAGATTTCAATCAGCCCGCCGAACAGGTTTACAACCGTATCCGTGGTTTAAGCCCCTCGCCTACTGCCTACACCACTATCGATGGTAAGGTGCTGAAAATATACAACGCTACCTTTGAGGTAACCGAACCGGGCGTATCTGCCGGGGCCTTTGTAACCGATAACAAAACCCACCTGAAATTCACCACCCCTGATGGTTACGTAAGCGTTACCGATGTGCAGCTGGAAGGCAAAAAACGCATGGGTATTGAGGAATTTTTGAGGGGAAATAAATTTTAAAGGCCTCCGTTAATTACCACCGTATTTTTTAACTAAAGCCTGCGTTTTATTGTTCAGCCTTTTTGCCTCATCAGATAGTTTTTGCACCGGTTTTATGCCTGGCATGTTTTTATCCTGGTAGGTTTCTATAACCGGCAGCGTGGCCACCAGTTTAAGTGCCTGGTGGTAATCCTCCATAATTCGGGATTCCTTATCCGCGTTTGCTATCAACATGGAAAAACGGCTCGTTTTTTTCTGGAGTTTATTTTTACTTGCCTCCAGCAACAAACCCAATCTTTGTTTTAAAACCGAATCCTTAATACTTAGCAGCAATGAGTTAGCTGATGAGTAATAACTATCGGATTTTGCGTAGTAGTTATCAAAAGCTTCAACACTGTCTGTGCGTGCCGCATAAAATTCTTTCAGCTGGCTCTCCAGCGTTTGCAATTCGGGTTGTTTTTCGGCCAGATCATTATATAATTCATCCACCAAAGATCCATCTGAGAAACGCCTTACATCGCTTTTTACCAACAGAGCGGCGGACGATTTATCCTTTAAAGGTTCGGGAACTTCGGCTTTGCCGGCATCTGCTTTTTCAACTTCGCGGCCACAGCCGAGGAAGCAAACACAAAGTAATAGGACAGGTAATAAGGTTTTGGTTGTCATGCTTAAAGATATATTAATTTGATTGTAAAATCCACGGATTGTTACCCGGGAATTTGGATAAAACAACTGGCGCAAAAATTCAAAACCTTACTTTTGCTGTTTATTTTTCTACCATGAGGAATCAGAACGCAAGAATAAGGCAATTAAAGAACGAAATAGAACCGCTCCGCGCGCAACTTATAGCCCACCCGCTTTACCATAACATTAATACGAAAGATGACCTGCATGTATTTATGCAGCACCACATTTTCGCGGTATGGGATTTTATGTCGCTACTGAAAGCTTTGCAGCAAAATTTAACCTGCACTACCCTGCCCTGGATGCCCGTTGGCAACGCCAATACCCGCTACCTCATCAACGAAATTGTAACCGGCGAAGAAAGCGATGTGGACCATACCGGCGAGCGCACCAGCCATTTCGAACTATATTTAAAAGCCATGGAACAGGCGGGGTGCGATGCATCGGCTATACTGTCGTTGTTTAAGCAACTGAGCATCTACCCAAATGTGACCGATGCCTTAGCAAACGTAGATATTCCTGTCGCCGCCCGCGAATTTGTAACGCACACCTTTGATGTAATAGCCGCGGCTAAAAGCCACCTCACTGCCGCCGTGTTCACCTTCGGTCGCGAGGATCTGATACCCGGTATGTTTATAGAAATGGTGAAGAAGTTAAACGGCCAGTTGCCCGGCAAAGTAGAGATCCTGCTCTACTACCTGGAACGCCACATAGAGGTAGACGGCGACCACCATTCCCAACTCGCCTACCAGATGACCGCCGAACTCTGCGGAGACGACGACAACAAATGGATGGAAGCTACAACGTCTGTTAAGGCAGCCCTGCAAGCAAGGTTAGCCTTATGGGATGGGATATTGGCAGGGATAAGGATGGGGGTTTTGGAAGGGTAATTCCCACCGTGTCATTCCGAGGGAAGCGTAGCGACGAGGAATCTTGTTGTTCTTGCTAAGTCTCGTTGCTGCAAAGTCATGAACTTGGTGGTGAGCCTTGCACAGCTAACAAGATTTCTCCCTCGCTATCGCTTGGTCGAAATGACAACGTGTTATTGTTTTCCCCTACAACTTATTCAACTCATCCATCAACCCTTTGCTTACGCGGTTGAAATAACGTTTTACGCCGTAACCCATTACCCATTGTATTCCGCTGGTGGCGTTGGTTAAAAACACTTCATCGGCTTCGTTTAATATCTCGGGATTGATCTGGGCTTCGGTAATGGGGATACCGCTATCCTGGGCCAATTTAATCACTACCTGGCGCATTACGCCTTCCACACAGCCTTCGCTAAGGGCGGGGGAGTACAGGTGGTTTTGGTACCAAACAAAAATATTGGCAGCCCCAGCCTCGCATAAAAAACCGTTTGCATTCAGCAGGAAAACCTCATCAAGCTTATTTTGCTGTTTAAACAAACCCGCCATTACATACAGCAGCGAGTTGCAAGTTTTTATGGTAGACAAGTAATTAAGCGGCTTGGGCAATTCGCTGTAAATATCCATAATGAGGCCGCGCTCATTCAAAAAATAGCGGGGTTCCTCAAAAGGGGTTATCTCCATGCAAAAACCCATTTTATTTTGGCTGGGCGTATACAGGCCCTCGGCGTCCCGATAAACGGTAAGACGTACGCGGCCATGGCGGATCTTATTACGGCGGCCAAGCTGCTCCACCTGCTCGCGCAAAAACCAGGTATCGGCCTGCGAGTAGCCATCTATCTTAAGCGCCTTCATACCGCGCTGCAGGCGTTCGGCATGCAGTTCGGCAAATTGCAGTTTGCCCTTCATCAGGCGCATACTCTCAAACAGCCCGTCGCCATACTTAAAGCCGCGGTTGGCAATGGTAAGCAATATGCTATCTTCTGGGAGTATTTCGCCGTTAAAATTGATGTACCTGGCCGACATTTTAAGATTTGAGGTATGAGATTTTAGATGTGAGAATTGCGCCGTTATTTAACATCTGCAAACTTAAAAAATTATCAAAATATTAAGTTTTATTTTGGCTATCAACCAGCAAAAGTGGCATTTGTTCTCATCCCCTAAATACCATCTTTTAAATCTGCCTTGCTGTACTTGCGCCATTTGTCCAAAACGGTTTCAAAATCAAGCGGTAAAGTTGCTTCAAAATAAATATCCTTTTTTAGCGAGGGGTGTAAAAATCCCAGCGATTGCGCGTGCAGGGCCTGCCGTGGCATGATCTCGAAGCAATTCTCTACAAACTGGCGGTATTTGCTAAACACCGTACCCTTTAAAATTTTATCGCCGCCGTACATGGCATCGCTAAACAGCGGGTGGCCAATATGCCGCATGTGCGCGCGGATCTGGTGCGTACGGCCGGTTTCCAGCTTGCATTCTATCAGGGTAACATAACCCATGCGCTCCAGCACTTTGTAGTGTGTAACGGCCCATTTGCCCTTCTCCGGGTCATCATATATCGACATCACCCGGCGGTCGTTAACGCTGCGGCCAATATAGCCGCTCACGGTGCCGTCTTCGGCAATGTCGCCCCATGCCAGGGCAAGGTATTTACGATTGATGGTATGATCGTAAAATTGCTTGGCCAGGTAGTTCATGCTGCGTTCGTTCTTGCTGATGAGCAGCAACCCCGAGGTATCCTTATCAATACGGTGCACCAGTCCGGGGCGGCCGTCGTTGCCCGGCAAGGTTGGCAATTGCTGAAAATGGTAAACCAGCGCATTTACCAATGTTCCTGTATAGTTATTATACCCCGGATGCACCACCATGCCCGCCTCTTTGTTTACGATCAGCACATCATTATCCTCGTAAACGATATTGATGGGCAGGTTTTCGGGATAAACTTCGGTATCGCGCGGCGGATGTGGCAGCACAACGGAGATCACATCCATCGGCTTTACTTTGTAGCTGGCTTTAACGGGTTTGTCGTTCAGCAGTACATTGCCCGCTTCAATGGCATTCTGGATGCGGTTACGCGATGCATTCTCCACGCGGTGCATCAAAAATTTATCTATCCGCAACAGCGATTGCCCTTTATCAACCACCACGCGCAAGTGTTCAAAAAGGTCCTGCTCGTCGCTATCTATTAATTGGGTATCCTCTGCTGCCATGGCGCAAAAGTAAGAAAAATAGCCCCGCCCCCCAACCCCCTGAAGGGGGAGCTTTTGATTGTTGAGGCCGGGATTTGCATGGTGGTTATTTAACTCACCCCGAAAGCGCTGCGCTGTTCGACCCTCTATACAGCAAAGAGGGTGAAGAAAGAGATTGAGAAATTGAAGCTCAGCCCTCTTTCCGCTTGCGGACAGAGGGCGGCCCAGCGTAGCGTCGGCGGGTGAGTCAACTTGCCATAACAACAGCTCAGCTAATCAAAAAGCTCCCCCTTCAGGGGGCTGGGGGCTTACCATTTTGCTTATATTCGCCTCCATGCATATCGCCCTCGATATTTACAGCCCAATCCACCAAATAACCGATCCGTTATTTGAGGTGAAAGGCATCGAGGTTTTTATTAAGCGTGATGACATGATCCACCCGCTGATATCTGGGAATAAATGGCGAAAGTTGAAATATGTGCTGCAAAAAGCACAGTCTGAAAATAAGACCCATTTGGTAACCTTCGGCGGTGCATATTCCAACCACCTGCTGGCAACGGCTGCCGCTGCAGCCAGGTTTGGCTTTAAATCAACCGGTTTTGTACGTGGCGAGGATGTGCAGAACGATACCCTTTTTATGTGCCGCCTGCATGGAATGGAGTTGATTTTTACCGACAGGGACAGCTACCGCGACAAACCCACCTTGTTTAATAAATACTTTGGAACCGATACCGATGCATTTTTTATAGACGAAGGCGGCGCATCACCAGAGGCGGCCACAGGTTGCAGTGAACTGGTTAGCGAGCTCACCGAAACATACAATCACCTCTTCTGCGCCTGCGGAACCGGCACCACCGCAGCAGGTATTATCAACGGCATCCATCAGCACCAACTAAACACCCGCTTTAACGCCGTCCCCGTTTTTAAGAACGGTGGTTTTATAAAGGATGAGATAGACAAATACGTAACCACGCCAGTCGATTACTACTTGCACCTGGATTACCACTTCGGCGGCTACGCCAAAACCACACCCGAGTTGATCGGTTTCATCAAACAATTCGTTGCCAAAACCGGCATCCTGATAGAACCCGTTTACACCGCCA
Source organism: Mucilaginibacter pankratovii (assembly GCF_014773265.1). Taxonomy (GTDB): domain Bacteria; phylum Bacteroidota; class Bacteroidia; order Sphingobacteriales; family Sphingobacteriaceae; genus Mucilaginibacter; species Mucilaginibacter pankratovii. The sequence continues at coordinate 167,605 of NZ_JACWMY010000016.1, forward strand.
AAATGCTGTACGCTTTGTACGACCTGGCCGCTAAGAATTATTTCAAACCGGGTGACAAAGTACTCGCCATCCATACCGGCGGCATTTGGGGATTAATGGGGATGAAAGATAGATTTTAATTACTCTCTACCCACGCGTCATTGCGAGGCACGAAGCAATCTCCCGACTTTGCATGACCACCTGGATAGTGGCTTGTCCTGCGTAGAGGTTGCTTCGTGCCTCGCAATGACGTGGTGGTAATTTTGCGCATTTTTTCATCATCTGCACATCTGAAATCTGCACATCTGCACATATACTCTTTCCCTCTTTGGTACAAAAACTATGTTTAGTTAATTTAAAGTTACTTTTTTGCCAATCGGTTCAAAAACCTTTAAATTATTGTTATTTAGCCCTTTTTGTTAGATTTGTTAAAACTAAATTATACTTATGAGCCATTCACAGATCACTCCTCAGAACGTACAGGCCACCCTCAGCAAGCATATCCTCGCCGATGGTTTCGACCTTACTTTTGATATGGAAAAGAGCCAGGGCGTCCACATCTACGATGCCAAAAACAAGCGTACCCTGCTGGATTTTTTTACCTGCTTTGCATCTGTGCCTTTAGGTTATAATCACCCCAAAATGCTGGGCGACGAGGCCTTTAAAAAGAACCTGATGTTGGCGGCCCTCACCAATCCGTCCAACTCTGATATCTATACCGAACAATATGCCCAGTTTGTAGAAACATTCGGTCGCGTAGGCATCCCCGACTACCTGCCACATGCCTTTTTTATTGCCGGGGGTAGTTTGGCTATTGAGAACGCCCTTAAAGTGGCTATGGACTGGAAGGTGCAAAAGAACTTTGCCAAAGGCCACACGCAGGAAAAGGGCCACAAGGTGCTGCACTTTGAGAATGCATTCCACGGTCGATCGGGCTATACTTTAAGTTTAACTAATACCCAGCCCGTAAAAACAAAATGGTTTGCCAAATTTGATTGGCCGAGGGTTTCGTTACCCGAGATCCATTTCCCGCTGAACGAGAATAATATTGTAGACCTGGCTGCCCGCGAAGCAAGATCGATAGCCGAGATCCGCACGGCCTTCGCCAACAACCCGGATGATATCTGCGCCATCATCATCGAACCCATTCTGTCTGAAGGTGGCGATAAGCATGTTCGCCGGGAGTTTCTGGAGCAATTACGACAAATAGCCGACGAATACGAGGCCATGCTGATCTACGATGAGGTACAAACCGGCGTAGGGCTAAGCGGCAAGTTTTGGCTGCACCAGCATTTTGGCGAAAAGGCCCGCCCGGATATCATTGCCTTTGGTAAAAAAATGCAGGTATGTGGAATCCTGGTAAGCAACCGGGTTGATGAAATTGAGGACAATGTTTTCAAGATCTCATCGCGCATCAACTCTACCTGGGGCGGCAGTTTGGTGGATATGGTCCGCTCGGCCAAAATCATGGAAATTATTGAAGAGGACGGATTATGCGCGAAAGCTGCTGAAACGGGCGCTTACCTGCAAAACGGATTGCAAAAAATAGCGGATAAAAGTGGCCTGGTTACCAACGTACGCGGCAAAGGTTTGCTCACCGCGTTTGATTTTCCAGACGCAGCCACCCGTGCCGCTTTTATTGATAAAGGCTTGGAAAACAACATCATGTACCTCGGCTGCGGCGACCGTACCATCCGTTTCCGCCCGGCGCTGATCATCGAAAAGGAACATATTGACGAAGGCTTATACAACATCGAAAAAATATTGCCCTCACTATAATATCAATGTAATAATATTGATACAGCGCATGTTTTAGGTAAAACAGTGCTTTTTTTGTTTGCAGTATACTATAATCGCACTTTAGCGTTATTATATATTATTAACTATTATATAATGCGCAGGTAGCGTATAATAATTTAGTTAACAAATTGTAAAACATTAACTTATATCAATATTAAAACAGGGGTACTATTTTAGAAAATGAGCAGACAAATTGAAAAATTAAAAAAACAACTGGTAGAGATTGCCGAAGTTGTTAATTCTTTCCAGTCTGAAGCCGTACAAGTAAGAGTTGTAGACAGGCTGTTAGACGAGATTATGGAAACAGAGAGGGTGGAAACGGAAGGATCAGAAATTTTCAATAAAAAGGGCCGTAAGCCCAGGGGTGAAAATGACGACGAGCAAAGCCTTACCGTACAAAGGCGTAAAAAACCGGGTGCCACCAAGGTGCTGAACCAATTGCTTTCGAGCGATTTCTTCAGAACACCGCACTCGATATCCTCCATTGCCGAATATTGCAAAGACAAGTTCGACTCGGATTTCAAAACTTCAGAATTATCGGGCATCCTGCTAAAGCTTGCCAAAGAGAATAAACTGAAGCGAGAAAGAAGCAACGAACACAACCGCTTTGAATACGTAGGCGTTTAAAACAACAAAGGCCGCTCGATGAGCGGCCTTTGTTGTTTAACCTTTTGCAGTATGTCATTGCGAGCGATAGCGCGGCAACCTCATAGGACATTTAACGAGTATGCAAATCACGGACGCTTGCCCTATGAGGTTGCCACGTCGCGCCTTCGCACAATCCCACCCTTCGCTCCTCGCAATGACATTAGGGTAATTTCGCTTCTAACCTCTACCTCAACTCCATCAGATCATCAACCCCCAAAATCTTCCTCGATGTAAAGCCTTCGGCGTATTTTACGTTGATGCTTTTGCCAAATTCGCGGCCGCGGCCCTGTATCTGCTCAATAAAATCGGGCGATGAGATGTAGGTTTGCGGTTCATCCTCATTATACTCCGGGTTATGGAACTGCGATCCGTAGGCATACACACTTTCTATCTTTTTATCCCAATAGTCGGTTACATCAACTATAATATCGGGTTTTATATACCTGTCTTGTATAAAATGAAGCACCTGTTTGGGGCGCCATGCTTCCTGCAATTCGCCATCGGCACCAAAGGTTTCTATCCGGCGCAGGCCCGATAAAAAGCTGGCGGCTTCTACCAGTTCGTTCGCCCGGCCATGGTCGGGGTGGCGGTCATGGTAGGCGTTGGTTATCACAATATCGGGCTGATACTTGCGTATAGCGGCTATTACTTTCAGCTGGTACTCTTTGGTGTTCTCAAAAAATCCATCGGGCAGTTCCAGGTTCTCGCGAATGGTTAAACCCAGTATTTCGGCGGCTTTGGCCGCTTCACGGTCGCGGATCTCGGCGGTGCCGCGGGTGCCGAGTTCGCCGCGGGTAAGGTCGGCAATGCCTACTTTGTGGCCAAGGGCAATGTGTTTCAGTATCACACCGGCACAACCAAGTTCGGCGTCATCCGGGTGTACCGGCAAAACTAATATATCTAATTTCAGCATAAAAAAATTGTAATTATTGATCAGCCACAGCCAACAAGCGCTGGATCTTTTTCCTGATCTTGGAAGATGTTGGTTTGGTGAACGGGAAGAAATAATCAACAACCGCGCCATCCTTGTTTACTAAAAACTTGTGAAAATTCCAGCGGGGAACAGAGTTAAGTACGCCGTTCTCTTTCTTCTCGCTTAAAAACTTGTAAAGCGGGTCGGCATAGGGGCCTCGTACCCTTATCTTATCAAACACCGGGAAGTTATTACCGTAATTGCTGCAAAAGGTGGCAATGTCCTGGCCTTCTAAAGGCTCCTGCCCGCCAAAGTCGTTGGATGGGAAAGCCAGGATCTCAAAATCCTGCCCCATAAATTCTTTCTTCAGTTCTACCAGATCCTTCAGTTGCGGGGTAAAACCACATTCGGAGGCGGTGTTTACTACCAGCAGCACTTTATTTTTATAGTCGCCAAGGCTGATAGGCTCGCCATCTAACGCGTTAACGTTAAACCCGTAAATATTTTTGTTGTCCATTAATTATAGCTGGGATTGTAGCCCGCGGTTTGTAGTATCGATTCGATATCCCGCTGCTCCTCTCGGTCGTACGTTTCCTTCAGGTCGTGCCCAAAAATCTTCGCTACCGATTGTATCACAAAGGCGTTAAAGCCGCCTTTAAGTTCCTTAACCATGGCATAACTGGTGTTACCCGTTTCGCGGTTAATGAGTTTTATCAATACCTCGCCCTGTGTAATGGTGAGGTCTTTAATTTGTTTATTAAAAATGTCTTTGATCTCTGTTTCGCAAGCCTTCATTAATGCCTTCTGCTGTTTTTTATCGGCAGTTAAAGCTAAATCGCGCTGCAGCTGGCGGTAGCGCTTGCCTGCAAACTGCGCGTAAGGCAATACCTTCATTACGTTGTAACGCAAGCGATAAAAGTTTGCCCTGTCCTGCGTGCTCGCAAAAATGCGGGTATCAACAATGCGTACCTCGGGCGTAACTATCCAGGGCACCAATTCGCCATCAAGCTTTGTCATCAGCGTTTTGATGGTATCATTTTTGCCAAGTATAACCGGCGGGGCAGTTTTCTCTACCTGCGCCTTTAAACCGCCACATAAGCAACAAAATACAAGCAGAGAAGCAATAATTTTCATATTTTTACTTGAACACAAAATTAACGCATTTTATTCCATTATTTTATAACAACCTGCAATAATAAATATTGTTGCAAGTTGGTGATATTATATAGTACTTACGCAGATACATGAAAGATTTAGTGATTGACCTGGAAGCCGAAAAAACGGAGATACTAAAACGCTACCGGGCTTTGCTGCGTGCAAGTAAATCTACCCTGCAAAAGGGGGATAAACGCATGATACGCAAGGCTTTTGATATGGCGTTGGAGAGCCACAAAGATATGCGCCGTAAAAGCGGCGAGCCTTATATATACCACCCTATTGCGGTAGCCCAGATAGCCGCCGAAGAGATAGGCCTGGGTACCACCTCCATTGTATGCGCGCTGCTGCACGATGTGGTGGAAGACACCGATGTTACGCTGGAAGATATTGAGCTGGAATTTGGTAAAAAAGTAGCCAAAATTATCGATGGCCTTACCAAGATCTCGGGCGTATTTGATACCAATAGCTCGCTGCAGGCCGAGAACTTTAGAAAGATGCTGCTTACCCTTGCCGATGATGTAAGGGTGATACTGATAAAACTGGCCGACAGGCTGCACAATATGCGTACGATGGAGTTTATGCCGCGCGATAAGCAGCTGAAACTCTCCTCGGAAACCGTGTACCTGTATGCCCCGCTGGCACACCGCCTGGGCTTATATGCCATAAAGTCAGAGTTGGAAGACCTCTCCATGAAATATATGGAGCGGGATATGTACTCGTTCATTAAAGCCAAGCTGAACGAGAAGAAGGCCGAGCGCGAAAAATTCATCCGCGATTTTGTGGAGCCGGTGCAAAAAGTAGTAGCCGACCAGGATCTTCATGCTGATATTTTCGGCAGGCCAAAATCTATCCATTCGATATGGAATAAGATGAAGAAGAAATCGATCCCCTTTGAGGAGGTGTACGATCTTTTTGCCATCCGGATCATCTTAGACAGTACGCCTGAAAGCGAGAAGGCCGATTGCTGGAAAGCATACTCTATTATTACCGACCTGTACCGACCGAACCCGGACAGATTACGCGACTGGATCTCCTCGCCAAAGGCAAACGGTTACGAAAGTTTGCACACTACCGTAATGGGCCCGCGCGGGCAATGGGTAGAGGTGCAGATCCGTACCAAACGGATGAACGAAATCGCCGAAAAAGGTTTCGCGGCGCACTGGAAATATAAAGAATCGAGCACAGATAGTGGCCTGGACCAATGGGTACAAAAGGTACGCGATATGCTGAAGAACCCCGACTCGAACGCCTTGGACTTTTTGGATGATTTTAAGATGAACCTCTTCAGTGATGAGATCTTCATCTTCACACCAAAAGGTGCGCTGATCCAACTGCCGTTGAATGCCACGGCGCTGGATTTTGCTTTTGAGATCCACACCGATGTAGGAGCAAGCTGTATTGGCGCCAAAGTGAACCACAAACTGGTACCGCTGAGCTACAAACTGCAAAACGGCGACCAGGTAGAGATCATTACCTCGGGCAAGCAAACGCCTAAGGAAGATTGGCTGAATTTTGTGGTTACCGCTAAAGCGAAAGCCAAGATAAAATCGGCACTTAAAGAAGAAAAACGCAAAATAGCCGAGGATGGCAAGGAGATACTGGAGCGCAAGCTAAAATCGCTGAAGATCACCTACAACTCTGAGAATATTCATAAGCTAAGCTACTTTTTTAAGCTCACTTCCACGCAGGACCTGTTCTACAATGTGGCCAAGGGCCTGATAGACATGAAGGACCTGAAGGAATACCAGGCATCCGAAAAAGTTATAGAGAACAAACCGCAGGATAAAATTGAGAACGAGCAGTTACAATCGCTCGTGCGCAACATCAAAACCAAAGATAGCGACGTATTGCTTTTTGGCGAGGACCTGCAAAAGATAGATTACAAGCTGAGCAATTGCTGTAACCCCATCCCGGGCGATGATGTTTTCGGCTTTGTAACCGTGGGCGACGGGATCAAGATCCACCGTACCAACTGCCCCAACGCTGCAAAGCTGATGGCTAACTACGGCTACCGCATTGTGAAAGCCAAATGGACCAAACAGCTGGAACTGGCGTTTTTAACCGGGATGCGCATCCGTGGCATTGATGAGGTGGGGCTGATCAACAAGCTTACTACCGTTATATCAAACGATTTTAAGGTAAATATCCGATCTATCACGGTAGATAGTGACAATGGTATTTTTGAAGGATCGATAATGATTTACGTGAATGATACCGAGCATTTGAATAATCTTACCAAAAAGATATTGCAGATAAAAGGTATTACTTCGGTAGAACGGTTTGATTCGGCGGTGGAGAAAGCTTCGTAAATGTAGAGACGCAATATTTTGCGTCTCCCGCTATGCTAATTGATTTGCAAATAAACACTTGTATATTCTGAGACGCAAAATATTGCGTCTCTACTAAAAAAATTAATACCTTTGGAGGGTTAATTTAACATTATGCCTGTACAGGAAACCATTGCATTGGTAAAGAAGATTTTTGAGGCCTACCTCGAAAACAAGAGCCTCAGGAAAACACCCGAGCGCTTTGCCATACTGGAGGAGATCTACTCCCGCAGCGACCATTTTGATGTGGAGAGTTTATACATCCACATGAAGAACAAGAAATACCGCGTAAGCCGCGCCACGGTATACAACACCTTAGAACTTTTAGTATCGTGCGACCTGGTAACCAAGCACCAGTTCGGTAAAAACATGGCACAGTTCGAGAAATCTTACGGCTATAAACAGCACGACCATATCATTTGCATCGACTGCGGTAAGGTGGTAGAATTTTGCGACCCGCGCATCCAGCAGATCCAAAGCATGATGGGCGACATTTTAAAGTTCGAGATCAAACACCATTCGCTAAACCTATACGGTAACTGCATTAAACTGCGCGATGGCTTTTGCGACAGAAAAGCACAATAAACATGGATAAGCCAATTCTAAGCAAACAGGCCTTTTGGGATGTTGATATGGATAAGATCGACTACGAGAAAAATGCGCGTTATGTGATGGAACGGGTGTTAAACAATGGAACAGAGAAAGATTTCCGCGCACTTGTAAACTTCTATGGCCACGAAAGATGGCGAACGGAAATAGTTAATTCTAAAGTACTTGACGCAAGGGATGCAAATTTTTGCTGCACTATTTTCAATATCGATATTAAAGATTTCAAGTACGATATTAAACCATTTGTACGTGAACCCTGGGACTACTCCGGAGCTTAATCCAATAAAATAAATTCAAACTACATTCTATTATCAAAATATTAATTAATGGCTGTTGACGTATTATTAGGCCTCCAGTGGGGCGACGAAGGTAAAGGTAAAATTGTTGATGTACTAAGTGCAGGTTATGATCTGATAGCCCGTTTCCAGGGCGGCCCGAATGCCGGCCACACCTTAGAGTTTGAAGGCAAAAAATTTGTTTTAAACACCATCCCTTCGGGTATATTTTTTGATAATACCATGAACCTTATTGGCAATGGTGTAGTTATCGATCCTATCACCCTTAAAAAAGAGCTTGACAAACTAAAAGATGCCGGACACGATCTGCTGGCCAAAAAGAACTTAATGATCGCCAAAAAGGCGCACCTGATATTACCTACCCACCAACTGCTGGATGCCGCTTCTGAAAAGAAAATGGGCGACGGCAAAATTGGTTCTACCTTAAAAGGTATCGGCCCAACTTATATGGATAAAACCGGCCGCAATGGTTTACGCATCGGCGATATCACCCTGCCCGATTTTAAAGAGCGCTACCAAAAACTGGTTGATAAACACACCTCCATGCTGCAGGCCATGTATGGCGAAGTAGCTGACTTTAGCGAGCGTGAAGCATTGTTTTTTGAGGCCATTGATTTTATCAAACAGTTCCCGCTGGTGGATAGCGAGCATTTGGTGAACAACTATATTAAGGATGGCAAAAAAGTATTGGCAGAAGGCGCACAAGGCGCCATGCTGGATATCGACTTCGGTTCGTACCCTTTTGTTACTTCATCAAATACTACCGCAGCAGGAGCTTGTACCGGTTTGGGTATTGCCCCGCGCCAGATCGGCGACGTGATAGGCATTTTTAAAGCCTATTGTACCCGCGTTGGCGGCGGCCCCTTCCCTACCGAGCTGAACGACGAAACAGGAGAAGAACTACGCCGCATAGGTCACGAATTTGGCGCAACTACTGGTCGCCCACGCCGTACCGGTTGGATAGACCTGCCTGCCCTGAAATATGCTATCATGCTGAATGGCGTTACCCAACTGGTAATGACCAAGGCCGACGTATTGAGTGGTTTCGACAAGATATACGCCTGCACCCACTACAACTATTTGGGCGAACAGATTGACTACATGCCGTATGATATCTGCTCGGTTGATGCGCACCCGGTATTAAAAGAGATCGACGGCTGGAACGAAGACCTAACCGGTATTACCGAACTAAACGAGATCCCGGAGAAACTGCAGAAATACATCGATTACCTGGAAGCCGAACTGGGCGTACCGGTAAAATGGTTATCTGTAGGGCCCGACAGGAAACAGACTTTGGTGCTGCATTAATCACTAAAATACCTCGGTATCTTACCGAAACACCCTAAATAATTAAAAAGCTCCGATAGAACGGGGCTTTTTTTATTCCCATTGTCCCGTCCTGAAATAAGTTGACACCCAAGTTGACTTATATGAAAGAAAGAAAAAAACAAAGCGATCGGCGCAGTCAGCGCGATTATAGCCTTGCCTTTAAGTTGCAGGTTGTTCA
>NZ_JACWMY010000017.1 GCF_014773265.1 Mucilaginibacter pankratovii
CGAATTATTCATCTTTCCCATTATAAAACATTTGCTTATTGAACCCAAAAAAGGCAAAAAAGCGGCTTTTCAGATTGTTGATGATATATTTAATCCCTTAAGTTAACGGCTATGGTGACAACACCAACAAAGGCTCTAAGATTATTAAAACGAAAAAACCCGGCGATGAGCCGGGTTTTCTGTTTTATACTTATCTTACTGCGAGGAAAGCGTGGGCATGTAAGGCAACCACTCACCACCCTCTACTCATCACTCACTATTTTACCACCCAGGTATTATCCGCCTTGGTAGCATCTACAAAAATGCCGGTATCCAAAGTAACCGATTTCAGGCTTTTTCCAATAACAGCTTTGAATGTTACGTAGGCTTGTTTTTGGTTAGCTTCCCAAATGGCAGGTGTTTGGTGGATGGTTTTGGTAGTGCCATCGGCAAAGGTTAATACCACATCAAACGGAATAGCGAAACCGCCAACGTTGCTCACATTTAAAGTGTAGCCATCTTTGCCTTTTACACCTTCTTTTATCGCCAGGTCGTTATAACCATTGCTGAAGAACCAGTTGTTGAAGAACCAGGTAAGGTTTTTGCCCGATACGTTGCTCATGGAGTTGAAATAATCCCATGGGATAGGGTGTTTGCCATGCCATCTGTCCATGTAGCCGTGCAGCGCTTTTTTAAACAGGTCGTCGCCCAGCATATCTTTTAGTGCAAGGTAGCTTAATGATGGCTTGCCGTAAGCATTGTTGCCATAACCGCCTTTTTGCTCGCTGCTCATGGTGATGATGGGCTGATCTTCGGCGGTTGATTTATCGCCTATCCAGCCGTTGATACGGAACTGCTTGTAAAACTCAGCAGCTTTCGCCTGCCCGTTCTCCGCTGTGCCTATCAGGTATTCCAGGGTGGTTGCCCAGCCTTCGTCCATAAAGGCGTACTTACTTTCGTTGATACCCATGTAAAAAGGGAACCAGGTGTGTGCTATCTCATGGTCCTGCACCAGCTGTGCAAAAACAGGATCGCCAAATTGGCTATCGTTCACCATCATGGGGTATTCCATATCGGCGAAGCCCTTAAAGGCAGTCATTTTTGGGAAGGGGTAGGGTACGCCCGGCCAGTTGGCGCTAAACCATGCCAATGCATTACGCCCGTATTGTACCGATTTTTTAAAGTCGAAGGCGGCTTCGGGGTAGGCTGCCTGCATGCTGGAGCGGCGACCTGTTGTTTTATCAACCACAACGCTGGCCGCATCCCAAATGTAATGGTTGCTGATACCCACAGCCATATCGCTGATGTCATCTGCTTTCCACACCCAGGTATTGGTTGCATTTTGCGCGGTTACGCTATTGGCGTTTAACTCGGCAAGGGTAGCCACGTGTATGGTGGAGTCGCTCGTCATCGAAGCTGATAAGCGTTTTGCAAACTCGGGTTGTAAAACCTGAGCAGGATTTTGCAATGTCCCTGTTGCCCAAACTACATAGTTTTTAGGCACAGTTACATTTAGCGTATAGTTGTTAAAATCGTTGTAAAACTCTTTCGAATCTACAAACTCCACGCGATCCCAGCCCTGGTAATCGTCGTAAACAGATACGCGGGGATAAAAATAAGCGAGGTAGAAGGAGGTAGAATCTATCACCCCTTCGCGGCCGCTCTCTTTACTCAGATCGAAATGCCAGGTAATATCCAGCTTTACCGAATCGTGCGGTAATAAAGGTTTGGTTAGCCCTACAGCCTGGTTGGTAGTAGCGGCTGTTTTATTATCCCATTTCTTTTTTTGGCCAGCTACTAAAAAGCTGTCAACCTGTATACCTTCGGTAAGGTAATCTAAACTGGCGTTGCCATCGCGCGATGCACCGGGGCGATGAATGTTGAGGATCAGCTTCATATTCAGCCTTTTCAGGGTGTCGGGGCTGTTGTTAAAATAGATGATCTGCTCAACGCCCTTTACGGTGCGGCCGGGGGGCGTTAAGGTTACCGAGATATTGTACTTGCCAAAATTTTGCCAGTACTTGCTGCCCGGCTTACCATCGGGCGAGCGGGTACTTTTGGTATAAGCCTGCTTAATTTCGCGCGGCATATACAGGTTTTGAGCTTGTAATTGTAACAAAAACAGGCTGCATAATGCGGTTAACGCAATTGGTTTTAACATAAGTTATTGGGTTGTTGGATATATTGTATTTGATGATTTAGCGCGCAAATTAAATATTATACTTCTAATAGTTGAGACGATCAGCGTAAACGAATTGTTACAATGCCGCGGGCATATTAATTTGCTTACCGCCAATTAATTATTTTTATTTGTTCAAAGTTATTTTAGTAGGGGTATTAGATAACTGTGCAAAGCCGGGCGTTATGTCCGGCTTTTGTTATTTATAGCTGTTTTGAAGTTTCAAGAAGCCAAACCAATTGGAATTTAGGAGAGGTATAAGGTTTATAATCAAAACAACAGGCCAAATGGAAGTATTCACCTCTAACCTCTAACCTCTAACCTCTAACCTCTAACCTCTAATTCGTGATATATTCCTTAGCTATCAACGTAAATAGCTTATCATTATCCTGCGATTCATCAAAACTTTCCTGCAGCATTTGAATGATATTATCGTGCTTCAGCATTTTAGCTATCATAATAAGCATCCGGTACGAGGTAATGTTTACATGCTCTAATACCTGCACATACAGCATCAGGTCCAGATCGTTTAAAAGGGGCAGGGTTTGATCCTCATTGAGGCAAAACTCATCTTTAATAATATTGGTGATGGGGTTGCATTCGTTGTTTTCGGGGGTTTCGCCCAACAATGCATAAATAGCCTTCATCCGCACAATTTGTTTAAGCACATCTCCGCCAAACTCTTCAATGGCGAGTTGCAAGCCTTTGAAAGAAGCAAGATCCACAAGGCCCGGCAGGGTTTTGTGCAAAAAGCATTTGCCGTTGTATATGCGGTTGAGGTGGTGATGGAACACCTCTTTTAATAAATCATCATTTAACGGCACAGGGGTAGCGGTAGTTTCCATTCTGTTTAATTTTAACCGTGACGGGAAGCACAAAACTCTGATTTATTTTGGAAATGTAAAAACGATTTTGCTACGTAAATGTAAGTTTAATTATCGGGCGTATGGTATATTGATACCTTTGCCAAATACTATTGTGTTATGAAATATAAGTTAGGCGATTTTGTACGGTTTGTGGACGAAAAAATGGAAGGGTATGTTACCCGCATTATTAACGATCAGATGATAGGCGTAACCGGCGATGACGATTTTGAGATCCCGGTACTTGCTACCAAGGTAACATCAGTACATGGCCACAGCAAACTGGTGGGCGATGAGGAAGAGCCGCTTGTTGAAGCAATTGTCCCTGCCGGGGAATTTAAAAGCAAAGGTGTTTATATCGCAGTAGTTGCCGATGCTAAGGCCGGTTCGGTAGTGCACCTGCATTTGCTTAACGAAACCTCGTACCAGCTATTAGCCTCGGTTAGTACCGAACAAAATAAACAATACAAGGGCGAGTTTGCCGGTATTATTGAGCCACGCAGCCATGCCAAAGTATACTCGGCAAAATTGGCCGATCTGCAGCTGTGGCCAAAACTTATCTTCCAGGTATTGTTTAATACTAAACAAAACCAGCCGGTGCTTAGTCCATTGAATATAACCGAGCAATTTAAGGCGAAGGATTTTTCTGGAGCCAAAAAGCAGGTGCCATTTATCAACCAGTTGGGCTGGATGATCCAGCTGGATGAGCCAGAACTGGTGATAGATGCCGAAAAACTAAAAGAAGCCTTTTTTAAGCCCGCCGAAGAAAAGCAAGTGGTTGCCAAACCGCAGCAGGAGGTAGACCTCCACATAGAAAAACTGCGGGATGATCACCAGTTTTTAGCCAGCAGCGAGATATTGAACATACAACTGACCAATTTTAAACACGCGCTGGATGCCGCCATAGTGCACCAGATGCCCGAGATTACCTTTATCCACGGCACCGGCAACGGGATACTGAAACATGAATTGCACAAGCTGCTGAGCAAAAACCAAAAAGTGCAAACCTTTTTAGATGCGCGGAAGGAGAAGTTTGGCTATGGTGCAACTAAGGTAATGTTGAAGTAGACAAACTGCTGTACTTTACCACAAAGGACACAAAGAGCTAATTTAATAGATTCGCAAAGGGCACAAAGATTTTAAAACTTTGTGCCCTTTGTGGCTATGGGACATGCCCATCTTTGTGTGCTTTGTGGTTAAATCTCAAATTGGTTAACATTTTTATTATTAATATGTACAATTGACACATTGGCTCTTACCCGCTATCTATATTTTTAAAAACTCAATTACTAATCATTAACTATGCTCCGGTTAAATTCTGTTTTTAAAAAGTTAGCGCTCCTGTGCGTTTGTATTTCCTGGTTCGGCAACGCCAAAGCCAATGTAATTTCCTTTACAAAAAATGCTAAAAGCGTAACTTTTAAGCTGGATAAAGGCTTAATGCAGCTCAATATCTGCAAGGCGGATATCATTGAGGTGAAGTACACTATATTTGATAGTTTCCCCATAAAAGAATCGTTGGTGGTGAATAATAAATGGCCGCTTGCAACTGCATTTACGATAACAGATGGCAAAACCGAGGTAACTATCACAACTGCCAAACTCAAAATAAAAATAAACAAGGCAAGCAATGCCATCACCTATTGCGATATGGCTGGCAAAGTGATCGCCGCGGAAGCAAGCAGCAATAAAAGCATGTCGCCAGCTACCATTGCCGGGATAGAAACGTATAATGTAAGCACAGCCTTCAACTCCCCGGCAACGGAAGCGCTTTACGGGATGGGCTGCCACCCGCTCGATTCACTGAGCATAAACTACAAAGGCCGCGACCAGGATATGGCTATTAAATACCTTACCGGTGCCATCCCGGTGATGCTGTCTACCCAAGGGTATGGTTTGATGTGGGATAATTACTCGGCTTCTAACTTTTATGGCGCCGAGGAAGGCAACACCCAATTCAAATACGTATCCGAAAGCGGCAAACAGGTTGATTACTACTTTTTTTACGGCCCGGACTTTGATCATATCATCGACCTGTACCGCACTGCAACCGGTCGCGCGCCTATGTTTGGTAAATGGGCCTACGGCTTGTTCCAGTCGCAGGACAGGTACCTGAGCGAGGCAGAGATCCTGACCGTTAAAGACAATTACCGCAACAACAACATCCCCGTAGATGTATTGGTGCAGGATTGGTACTACTGGGATCCATTGCCCATCGGTTCGCACATTATGAAGCCGGAACGCTATCCACATCCAAAAAAGCTGGTAGATGCCCTGCACGCCGCCAACTTGCACGCCATGATCTCTATCTGGCCGGTGTTTGGTAAAGGCACACCCAATTACGATGCTTTAGAAAAAATGGGGGGCCTCACCAGCATTACCTGGGATAACGTAGTCACACATACTTTTGATACCTATTACGATGCCCACAACCCCAAAGCCCGCGAATTGTATTGGCAGCAGGCCCGCGACAGCCTGGTAAAACGCTACGGTTGGGACGCCTGGTGGATAGACCAGTGCGAACCGGATAATGGCGCCCTGCTTGATGAACGCCGTAAAGCCAACTTTTACACCGGCAAGGGGATAGATTATTTTAACACCTATTCGCTACAACATACCAAGGGCGTTTACGAAGGCTGGCGCAGGGATATCCCTGGCAAGCGTGCTTTCTTTTTGGTGAGGCAGTCGTTTGCGGGCGAGCAACGCAATGCATCAACCTTATGGTCGTCTGATATTGAATGTACTTTTGCCAGCTTTAAAAACCAGGTACCGCAGGGGATCAATGCCTGTGCATCGGGCATTCCTTACTGGACATCCGACATTGGCGGTTACCACTGGAAATGGAAAGCACCCGATTGGTCGAAACCCGAGTTTAAGGAATTGTTTACCCGCTGGTTTCAGTTCGGGGCATTCAGTCCGATATTCCGCATCCACGGAAAAGGGGAGCGGGCCATATTTTCTAAGAACTGGGACGAGGACACACGTTCTATCCTGTTAAACTTTGATAAGCTGCGCTACCGCCTGCTGCCATATATCTACTCGCTGGCAGGCCGTGTGAATACTGAGAATTATACGATGATGCGGGCGCTTACGTTCGATTTTCAGAAGGATGCCAATGTTTATGGTATACCTGATCAGTATATGTTTGGTCCGGCGTTTTTGGTGAACCCGGTTACCGCGCAATTATACACAGGTACAGATGCAGCAAGCAAAGCCAAAACCCGCGAGGTTTACTTGCCGGCAGCTACCAAATGGTACAACTTCTGGACGGGCGAAGTTACCAACGGGGGGCAAAAACTGATCGTAGATGTACCAATGGATATGATGCCGCTATACGTTAGGGCTGGCTCTATCATCCCGATGGGCCCGGTAATGCAATACGCTACCGAAAAACCGGCCGATAAAATAGAGCTGCGTATTTACCCCGGCGCAAACGGCACGTTTAAATACTACGAAGACGAAAACGAGAACTATAATTATGAAAAAGGCGCCAAAGCAACTTTCACTTTAAGCTGGAACGATAAACTACGCCAATTGAGTATCTCGGCCACAAAAGGCAGCTTTAAGGGCATGTTAAAAAAGCACTCATTTAACGTGGTGCTGGTAAAAGGTGCACATGGCTCCAATACCGGCGTAGCTGATAAGATAGATAAGAGTGTGGTTTACACCGGGAAACCGCTGATTGTGAAGTTGTAACACAGAGATACATCCACTGTACGATATCGTACAGTGGATGTATTAAATCCGAACGGATTAGTAGTTGTTGAATTGATTTATTTTATTGATAATCAGTTAATTAAATAATTGGTATCTTTTTAGCCTTATCAGTTTTACCAAAATGATAAGCCATGCTTAAAAATTACTTCCTTATCGCGTTCCGCAACCTGTCAAAAAACAAAGCGTTTTCTTTTATTAATATTTTCGGGCTGGCCATTGGTATGGCAGCCTGTTTGCTCATTTTACAATATGTAAGTTTTGAGTTGAGCTATGATAACTTCCATGTTAATAAGGACCGCGTCTACCGGGTTAATCAGGACAGGTACGATAAAGGCAAACTAAGCACCCAATGGGCAGGCGGGGCTTTTGCACCCGGCAATGCTTTTAAAGCAGATGTGCCCGAGGTGGAGGACTTTGTAAAGCTGGTACCCGCAGGCAACGCGCTGGCTAACTATAAGGACCAGAAAATCGTCATCAAAAAAGATTACTACTGCGGGGAGTCTTTCTTTAAAATATTTTCGTACCCTTTAATAAGCGGCGACCCTAAAACAGCATTGGTAGAGCCAAATTCGGTAGTAATATCCGAAGAGGTGGCTCAAAAGCTTTTCCACAACACGGAAGTAGTGGGGCAAACGTTGACGCTTAATACAACCAAACTATTAAAAATAACAGGCGTAATGAAAAATATGCCTGCCAATACGCATCTGAGTTTCGATATTTTACAATCGTACAGCACCCTGTTAAAAGAGAACCCACCAAGGGACGGATATAACCTGGATAACGCCTGGTATTCCGATGGTTGCACTACCTACCTGTTACTTAAAGCGGGTGCCAACCCTAAGGCAGTAGAAACTAAATTTTTACCCATTGTAAAAAAGGCCTACCAGCAATTTGCCAGTTCGGGCGCAAGCGCGATATATACGTTGCAGCCGATGCCGAGCATTCATTTATACTCTAACCGCATGTTCGAGATCCAGCCAAACGGCGACGGTAAATCTGTTTACCTGTTGTTAGGGATCGCTATTTTCGTAATTATCATCGCCTGGATAAATTACATTAACCTGGCCACCGCGCGCGGCATTGGCCGTGCTAAAGAGGTTGGCGTACGCAAAACATTAGGCTCGGCCAAAACCCAGCTGGTAACACAGTTTATGCTGGAGGCCATGTTCCTGAACGGGCTGGCAGTATTATTTGCCATTGCATTTATTGCCATTTGCCTGCCTATACTGGCCAATATTGCGGGCGTACAAATAGGTTTCGCCTTATTTGCAAAGCCCGGCTTTTGGGCGGCTGTCATCGGCATCTTTATAGTAGGTACCTTCTTCTCGGGCTTTTACCCGGCAATTGTATTGTCTTCTTTTAAACCGATAGAAGTGATGAAGGGCAAATTAACCGCATCGCCCAAAGGTATTGTGCTGCGCAAAGGAATGGTCATCTTCCAGTTCGCGGCCTCCATATTCCTGCTGATAGGCGCGCTTACCGTATACCGGCAGATCCAATTTATGCAGAGCCAGAAATTGGGCGTCACCATAGATCAAACCCTGGTTATTAAAGCCCCGCTGGTTAAGGTAGATTCGTTTTACCGCAGCATGAGTGCTTTTAAACAGGAGAGTTTAAAACAGCCGGCTATCAAAAGCATCACCGTATCCACTTCGGTGCCGGGCGAAGCGGTAGGATGGAATGCCGGCGGTATAAAACTTACCGGCGCGGCAGATGCGACTGCCGACCAGTACCGCATCATTGGCGGCGATTATGATTACCTTACCGCTTACGACCTGAAACTTTTAGCGGGCCGGAAATTTTCTAAAGAATTTACTACCGACCCGAAAACCCTGGTATTCAGTAAAACAGCTACACGCCGCATTGGGTTTGATACCCCCCAGCAGGCCTTAGGCAAACGGGTAGATTTTTGGGGCGATGTGTATACAATAATAGGGGTGGTGGATGATTTTCACCAGCAATCGCTGCGCGATACCTACGATGCCATTATTTTCCGTTGCATCCCGGATGTAAGGGGGGATGTATCTGTTAAAATAAGCTCAACCAATGTAGCCCAAACCATTACAGCCTTAAAAAGCAACTGGGATTCGTTTTTCCCCGGCGACCAGTTCGACTACTTCTTTCTGGATGAACACTTTAACGACCAATACAAAGCCGACCAGCGTTTTGGGCAGGTGTTTGGTATCTTCACTGTGATAGCCATTTTTGTGGCGTGTTTAGGTTTGTTCGGCCTGGTGTCGTTCACTATTGTGCAACGTACCAAAGAGATCGGCATCCGCAAGGTACTTGGCGCATCGGTAAACGGAATATTGCAGCTGCTGTATAAAGATTTTGCCCTGCTCATTGTTATCTCCTTCCTGGTTTCGGCGCCGCTGGGCTGGTATGCCATCAGTAAATGGCTGGAAAGTTACGCGTTCCGTATCAGCATAAATCCCGTGTTATTTATCGTTCCGTTTTTAGTGGTGCTGGTCATCGCTTTTGCAACAGTATCCTGGTTAAGTATAAAGGCGGCCCTTACAAACCCGGTAAAGAGCCTTAAAACAGAATAATTTTACCATAACTATAAGGAGAAAGCCCGGCAAATTAAAGCCGGGTTTTTTGTTTATACGAATTTGGGACAAGTTGATATTGAAAGTTATTTTACGCCGTGTAACGTCATTCTTGGCATGGTATTTATCCTATAGTTAATTCAATAAACCATTAAATAAATTATTATGAAAAGGATCATCTTAACACTGGCCGTTATCGGTTCGTTTGCCATAGGTACAGCCGTTGCCCAGGTAACACCCAATCCCGTTATTAAAAAAGACTCCGTAGTAAAACCAAGACAAAAGGTAACGCCGGCAAAACCGGTTACACCTACTACACCGGTTACACCAACCACGCCGACCACACCTACTATGCCAACGGTGCCTACAACACCTACCATACCAAATAGCCCGACTAACCCTACAAACCCGAGCTATCCAACAACGCCAACAAATCCTACGGTGCCAACAACACCTACGAGCCCAACAGTGCCAACTACACCTGCACCGGTGCCTACTACGCCTACGCCAACAACACCAACAGTGCCTACTACACCTACCGCGCCAACAACGCCACCCGTTAAGCCAGGCAAATAATAATAGCATTTAAACAAAAACA
This sequence comes from Mucilaginibacter pankratovii, assembly GCF_014773265.1. GTDB lineage: Bacteria > Bacteroidota > Bacteroidia > Sphingobacteriales > Sphingobacteriaceae > Mucilaginibacter > Mucilaginibacter pankratovii. The sequence goes on from NZ_JACWMY010000017.1 coordinate 9,886, forward strand.
GGCCGCTGCATTTTTTGCAGCGGCCTGTTTTGCTTTACAAAGTTTTGTGATTATTGCTCTTCTACAAATTTCTTCAAACTTTCACCCAGGATGTAGTTCCAGCCTTTGCTAAAGCTCGATATGGCGAAATCCGGTCCATTTTGCGGCATCGTTTCCAGCCCGGTATGAGTTATCCTCACCAATGTTTTATCACCCTCGGGGAAAAGCTCAAAACTCACTTCCGAATCGCCTGGGAAGCCCTCGTAGCGCCAGGTGTAGCTTAGTTTTTTTTCAGGCTCAACAGAGGTTACGCGGCAAAGGTGTATATATTTTTCGCCGGTGCTGCCCTGTCCGGCAAAACTAAACTCAAAGCCAACGCGGGGTTCAAAGCTTTCGAGTTTAAAATACCATTTTTTCATTTTTTCGTTATCGGTTAGGGCTTCCCAAACCTTGCTTGTCGGCGCATTCAGCGTGCGCTCCACTATCAGCGGTTGTGTTTCCATAATTATTTAAGGTTGTTTAGTTTTTTCTTCGTCCAAAAAGCTTTCCAGTGCATCCAGTTTATCATTCCAGAAGTTGCGGTATTGAGCGGCCCAGTCTTCTACCAGCTTCAGTTTTTTGAAATTTGCCTGGCAAAAACGCTCGCGTCCATGTTGTTTCATCACTACCAAACCGCATTCCGTTAATATGCGGATGTGTTTAGATATTGCCGGCCGGCTGATATCAAACTTATCAGCAACCGCATTCAGGTTGAGCTGTTGCGATGCCAGCAGGCTGATGATCTCGCGGCGGGTAGGGTCGGCAATGGCCTGGAATACGTCTCTTCTCATAAAAACAGGCTATATGAAACCTTTCGGTTACAAATATATGTGAAACCTTTTGGTTACGCAAAGTATTTTTATAAAAAAAGCAATTGATGAAAAAGTCAATTTGAATTTAAGATGGAAGGGTTGTGTTGGATGGTGTTTTTTGAGATTGTTGTCGGTTTTGTTGTCGGTTTGTTAGTTTAAAACGGCTGACGGTAATTATTCTGTGTCTTACACTATTAATAATGGCGTTCCCTGCGGGCCAGGCTTTCCGCTCATACTGCGCAGGCATTAGCCACAGGCCGGTATCCGCTGCAATCCTTAACGCAACTTGCGGAATTTATTAAAAAACATATACTTACCTAAAAGTTGTGCTAATACTAAGCAACACCAAGCGCGGCGAATATCTCTTTCATAGAAAAACGGGCCCCGCAAACATGTTCATCGGCAGCGCCATAGTACATCGTAATGGTGTCGCCGTCGTCCTCCAAAATATGCCCGTTAGTAAATACCACGTGGCCGAAAAAGCCGGTTAGTTCATATGGCTCAGATGGTACCATAATGGGTTCCTCTGTGCGAGCTATGACTTTGTACGGGTCGTTCAAATCTAAAAGGAAGGCACCCAGGCAATACTGGTGCTCGTAATTGGCGCCGTGATAGATTTCCAGCCAGCCCTTTTCGGTTTTGATAGGGGAGCAGCCTGCACCTACACGGGCGCGGTCCCACATATTGCCGCGGGTTTTAACAATGCATTGATGATTGCCCCAATGCACTCCATCGGGCGATTGGGCCAGCCAGATGTAGTTACCGCCGATATCCACACTGCTTGGGCGGTGCAGGGCGTAGAATAGGCCATCTATCTTTTCCTCAAAAATGGCGCAGTCCTTATTATGCGGTGGCAATATCATGCCGTGCTCTTCAAAAGTTTTCCAGTCGGTAGTGGTACGCATACCCACGCCTACGCCGCTATCGCTTACAGCCGTAAAGGTGAGATAGAATTTATCATCAAGATGCGTAACACGGCAATCCTCTATCCCGAAAGTTTGCAGCGGCCCCTTACCAACGAGGTATTGGTAGCCTTCGGGCTGATAAAATTTTACGCCGTCATCGCTGCAAAGCAGGCGCAGGTGCGATAAGGTAGTGAGGTAATCTACACCTTTATATTTAACTACGCGTGCGTCTGAGGCGATCAGGTCAGCATCATTAAGGGCTATTTCCATAATTTTAGTTTCGCCGGTAGCCGTTAATATTGGGAAGGAAACCATCACCGCAGTTTGCTCTGGCCGCTCGGCAACCCGTACCAGCAGCCAGGTTTTCCCCTCGAACCTGAACACGCCCGGATTGAGCAGGCAAGCGATGTGCAGCCCGTCGAGGCTTGGTTTTAAATGAGCAGGGGATAATAAGGGGTTCTGCGAGAAACGTTTTGCAAGATCTGCCATAAGTTTACACGGTTAGTGTGTATGGCTAACAGGCGGGGTTGAAGATAGGTTTGGAAAAGTTTGAAATAGGAACGATGTGAATGCTGTTGTTAACTGTTGTGGCTTTTCATTCTATTAATTTCTTAATTCCAAAAATTCGAGTTCAAAAAAGGGAACAATAGTAAACCAAGTTGACTTATTTTTTTTCATGACAATTAAATTATACGGAGTTTAATTTATCGCTGTACATTTGCTTAACACTGTTAAATGATTTAATAGCAGTTAAGACACAATGGCAAGTAAAGACAGAATATTGAGATTAAAGGAAGAAACCAGGGTAAATATCCTGGAAGCCGCTCTTGATATTGTTAAGGAAGAAGGATGGCAGGCGCTAAGCATGCGCAAGATTGCCGACAAGATAGAATACACAGCTCCTATAATATATGAATACTTTGCTAACAAGGAGGCTATCCTGTTAGAGTTGAACCGCCAGGGTTACCTTAAACTGGCAAAAGAACTTCAGCAGGCGAAGGACGCACACGCTACGCCGGCGGAACAGTTAGAAGCTATGTGGCTTACTTACTGGAACTTTGCTTTTGCAAATAAAGAGCTCTACCAGGGCATGTTTGGTATTACTACCAGCTGTGCCTGCGAAATGGTGAATAAACTACCGGAGGCCGAACTACCCTGGGACATCATCACAGCATCTATCGGCGAGCTAATGAAGATCGAAGATATGGATTCCGAGATCATCTGTACCAAATATTACACGTTTTGGTCTATTGTACACGGGTTGGTATCTATCAACCTGCTGGATAGAGGTAACAGCGACGCCATAAACAGGCAGGTATTAAGAGATGCCATCACCGGCATTATCAGGAGTATAACTCCGTAAATTTTTTAACTAATAATATACAGTGTTAAATAATCTAACGCTGTTAAATAATTGTAATCTTATTATTAACTTTTAACAAATACAGCTATGGAAACAAACTCACACTCATCATACCAATCGGTTAACACTGTTAAACAGTTTAATGGTGTTGTAATATATAAATCAGCTCGATGTCGTTAGCTCCGCTGCAGGCACCAAAAAACATCTACCTACAAAACAGAATACCACAATACGAATACAATGAATTACTCAAACGAATCCATATATATTAATAGCCTCCGGGCAACATTTAATCCTACTAACTCACGCTCAAAATTAATCATCATGAAAAGTATCTTAATAGCCATTATAGCGATAGCACTCTTCAGCTGCTCGCCAAAACAAGAAGCGGCGCAGGCCCCCGCGCCGCCGGCTTTACCGGTTTCAACCATATTAGCCGGTACCCAAACCACTTACCAGGAATATCCTGCCTCTATTGAAGGCACTGTTAACGTAGAGATACGCCCACAGGTAAGCGGCGCTTTAGATAAAGTATTTGTAGACGAAGGCGCGTTTGTTTCTGCCGGTCAGCCGATATTTAAAATAAACGAACAACCTTACCGCGCAGCTTTAAACAACGCGCTGGCAGCCTTACATGCAGCTGAAGCCGCTGCAGGCAACGCGCAGCTGGAGGTTGATAAACTTACCCCGCTGGTTGCCAACAAAGTGGTATCAGATTACCAGCTGAAAACAGCTAAAGCAGCTTACCAGGTTGCCAAAGCCAATATCGAATCGGCAAAGGCAAACGTATCTACCGCTCAAATAAACGTAGGTTATACGCTGATAAAAGCGCCCGTTAGCGGTTACATTGGCAGGCTGATCAAAAAACAGGGAAGCCTGGTTTCGCCGCAGGATGTTGATGCACTAACCCAATTATCTGATGTGCATGATGTGCATGTGTACTTCTCTTTAGGCGAAAAGGATTTCGTGGCCTTTAAAGAGCAATACCCCGGCACAACATTAAAAGATAAGCTTAAGCAATTGCCGGCCGTTGCCTTGCTGCTATCAGATAACAGCGAATACGCAAAAGAAGGCCACATAGATATGATAGACGGCCAGTTTGATAAAACTACCGGCGCTATCACCTTAAGGGCCAGCTTCAGCAACCCGCAGGGCCTCTTACGCAGCGGCAACACAGGCAAAATTCGTTTGAGCCTGCCACACAAGGATGCGCTTATTGTGCCCGAATCTGCTACTGTAGAAATGCAGGACAAGGTGTTTGTTTGGGCTGTGGCTGATAGCAATAAGGTGAAAAAACTGCCAATTACCATCGAAGGTAAAAGCGGTAATAACTACCTGGTTAGAAGCGGCATAAAAGCCGGCGACCGCATAGTACTTTCCGGTATCGATAAATTGCAGGAAGGCGCGGTGATAAAACCGGAACCGGTTGCAGCCGATAAAGCGGTAGCTGTAGCAAAAAACTAAATAAGGGCAGCCTCACCCTGCGCTCTCCAAAGGAGAGGTTCAAAAAATTCTTAAGTCCCTCTCCAAAAGAGAGGGGTTAGGGTGAGGCTAAAATAAAAAACTCAAGACAAAAGACACAAGAACCAGGGGTAAGGTATAGGGGATATGGAGAGGAGACCGTGAGGTATCTTGCTCCCTGGTTCTTCCTGTCTTTGCTTCTACAAAAATCAAAGCCATGTTTCAAAAATTTATAGAACGGCCGGTACTATCAACAGTTATCTCCATATTGTTGGTGATTGTGGGTATCCTCGGCCTTACCAAACTGCCCTTAGAGCGTTTCCCTAATATTGCCCCGCCGGCAGTATTGGTAACCGCAGCCTACCCGGGTGCCAATGCCGAAACCATATTACGTTCGGTAACACCTTCCCTCGAGGAAGCAATTAACGGTGTGGAGAATATGACCTACATGACCTCTACCGCCAGTAACGATGGTTCGCTGGGCATTACCGTATACTTTAAACAAGGAACCAACCCCGATCAGGCGGCCGTAAACGTGCAAAACCGCGTTTCGCAGGCTACAAGCCAACTGCCTGCCGAGGTTGTGCAATATGGTATCACCACCACCAAACAGCAAAATAGCTTTATTGGTGCGCTGGCTATTTATACGGAGGATACCACAAAGTTCGACCAAACCTTTGTAGCCAACTACGCGCAGATAAACATTATACCCGAGATAAAACGTATCCCCGGTGTGGGTTCGGCGCAGGTATTTGGCGGCGTTAAGGATTACAGCATGCGTGTTTGGTTGAATCCGGCGCAAATGGCAACTTACAAAATTACCCCTGCCGAAGTAATGGCCGCCATACAGGACAAAAACCTGGAGGCTGCCCCAGGCCGTTTCGGCGAGCGCAGCGACCAATCGTTCGAGTATGTAATTAAATATAAAGGTAAGTTAACCAAGCCCGAAGAATACCAGAACATTGCCATCCGTGCCAACGCCGATGGCAGCGTACTGCACCTTAAAGATGTGGCACGTGTAGAACTGGGTGCTTATTCTTACAATAGCTACAGCAACCTTAACGGGCACGATGGTGTTATCGTTGGTATCATCCAGTTATCAGGATCCAACGCCAACGAGATCCAGATCCAGATTGATAAGCTGATGGAGAAAGCCTCAAAAAGTTTCCCTCCGGGCATCAAATACAACCAGTTCTACCGTACCAAAACCGATCTTGATGAATCTATCAACCAGGTTGAGCACACTTTGATAGAAGCTTTTGTGCTGGTATTCATCGTGGTGTTTATATTCCTGCAAGATTTTAGGTCTACGCTTATACCGGCCATTGCGGTGCCTGTGGCCATTATTGGTACCTTCTTTTTCATGAACCTTTTCGGGTTCTCTGTTAACTTGTTAACCCTGTTTGCATTGGTGCTTGCCATTGGTATTGTGGTGGATGATGCCATTGTGGTGGTTGAGGCCGTTCACTCCAAAATGGAGCACGACCCAAGTCTTAGCCCTAAAAAGGCAACCAGCGAAGCGATGCACGAAATTACCGGCGCTATCATATCTATTACCCTGGTGATGGCTGCGGTGTTCCTGCCGGTGAGTTTCATGTCTGGTTCCACAGGTATTTTCTACAAGCAGTTTGCCTTAACCATGGCCATAGCCATTATTATCTCAGCTGTTAACGCTTTAACTTTAAGCCCGGCCCTTGCTGCTTTGTTTTTAAAGAACAAACATACTGCCAATGGCGAGGCAGCGCCTAAAAAAGGCTTTGCAGATAAGTTTTACGCAGGTTTTAATGGTAGCTTCAACTACATCACCGATAGGTATGTTGGCGGCATAAAAGTGCTTATTAAAAATAAATGGGTAAGTATGGCCGGCCTCGCTGTACTAATTGCTGTTACCGTGTTTATGGTGAACAGAACCAAAACAGGCTTTATCCCTACCGAAGACCAGGGTTTTGTGGCCGTAGCGGTATCTACACCATCCGGAACCTCTCTAAGCGGTACCAACAAGATATTTAAACAAGCCGAAGATCAGCTGAAAACGCTGCCATCTGCAAGGTTTGTTACAGCTTTATCGGGCTTTAACTTCCTTACGCAGTCGAGCAGCCCCTCTGCCGGTGTTATATTCCTTTTGCTGAAACCTACCGACGAAAGGGGCGATGTGAAGAACATCGATGAGATTCAGAATATTGTAAGGGGCAAGCTGGGCGCTGTACCGGGTGGTACGTTCTTCGTGTTCAGTTTCCCTACCGTTCCGGGCTTCAGCAATGTGGAAGCGTTAGATGTAATGCTGCAGGATAAAACCAATGGCAAGCTGGATAAATTCAGTGCCGTGGCCAATAACTTTATTGCCAAGGTAATGCAGAAACCAGCCGTTGCTTACGCATTTACATCGTACAAGGCCGATTACCCGCAATTGCAATTAGAAATTGATGACGATAAAGCCAGCCAATTGGGCGTAAATGTAAAGGACATTCTTTCAACAATGCAGGCCTATTTTGGAACGGCGCAGGCTTCGGACTTTAACCGCTTTGGTAAATACTACCGCGTAGTGGTGCAGGCTGATGCAGCTGACCGTACCGACCCGACTACTATCGACCGGGTGTTTGTGAAAAACAACAGAGGCGAAACCGTGCCGATAAACACGTTGGTAAAACTTACCCGGGTTTACGGTTCCGAAACAGCTTCGCGCTATAACCTGTTCAACTCTATCCAGGTGAACGCCATTCCTAAACCGGGCTACAGTTCGGGCGATGCTATTAAAGCAATCGAGGAAACTGCCAAAGAGGAACTTCCGGAAGGATTTACCTATGAGTTCTCGGGCCAAACCCGCGAAGAGATCTCATCGGGCGGGCAATCAACCGTGGTATTCCTGCTGTGTTTGGTATTCGTGTACTTCCTGCTATCGGCACAGTATGAAAGTTATATCCTGCCATTGGCAGTAATACTTTCTATCCCTACAGGTATCTTCGGTGTGTTTGCAGTACTGGGCTTAACCGGTATCGAAAACAACATCTATGTACAGGTAGCGCTTATTATGCTCATTGGTTTACTGGCCAAGAACGCCATCCTGATCGTAGAGTTTGCGGTGCAAAAACGGCGTAACGGGATGAGCCTGGTTGACGCAGCCATTGAGGCATCGCGCCAAAGGATCCGTCCAATTGTGATGACATCGCTGGCCTTCGTATTCGGTTTGTTCCCAATGAGTATTGCTACCGGCCCATCGGCTCAGGGTAACCACTCTATCAGTATTGGTGCCGCAGGCGGTATGGTGTCTGGCGTGTTGCTGGGCTTGTTTATCATCCCTGTGTTGTTTGTGATATTCCAGCATTTACAGGAACGTATAAGCGGTGTGCCGTTCGACAGGCATCGGAATAAAAATACCGATAGTAACGACAAGCACGTAGATGAATTGCAACCGGAAATGATATAAAGAGCAATGCCTCACCCCAACCCCTCTCCAAAGGAGAGGGGCTTTAAGAAACTCTATTATAGAACCCCCTCCTTTGGAGAGGGCAGGGTGAGGCTCCTGGCTCACAAACGAACTTTAACAACAAGACAATGAAAAATTTATTCAGTAAACTGGCCTTTATACTGGTGGTGTTATCCGGTTGTTCAGTTTCAAAAGATATAGAAACACCCAAGCCCGAGCTGCCAACCGAATTCAGGAACGTGGCAACCGTAGGCGATACCAGCAGCATTGCTGATATACAGTGGAAAAGCTTTTTTGCTGATGCCACTTTGCAAAAACTGATAGATAGCGCTATCGTAAAAAATTACGACATGCAGATCGCGGTAAAAAACATCGAAGCATCGCAATTGCTTTTTAAACAGGTAAAATGGGATTATGTGCCTACCGTTGGCTTAAATGTTACGGCAAGCAGCAACCGCCCAAGCGATAATAGTGTTACTGGCTTAAGTATCAGCCAGTTTGGTATCGGTACCAACCATGTGGAAGACTATTCGGCTAACCTGGCTTTATCATGGGAAGCTGATATTTGGGGAAAGATCAAGAACCGTCAGCGCAGCGCGTTGGCCCAATACCTGCAAACTGCTGAAGCAAAAAAGGCTATCCAAACCAATATCGTAGCCGGTGTATCTCAAGGTTATTATAACCTGCTGATGCTTGATGAGCAGTTGAACATTGCCCAGCGGAATGTTAAACTGAACGATAGCACCCTGCGTATTATCCGTTTGCAATATGATGCCGGGCAGGTAACTTCCCTTGCCGTTCAGCAGGCCGAAGCGCAGCGCCAGGCAGCAGAGCAATTAGTACCCCAGTTTGAGCAGAACATCACTATACAGGAAAACGCTCTGCGCGTGCTTACCGGCGAATTGCCCGATAAAATTGCCCGCAGCGCCAAACTGGATGATCTTACAGTTCCCGAAAACCTTTCGGCGGGTGTGCCATCGGCCATTGTAAGCCGCAGGCCCGATGTGCGCAGCTCGGAATTGGCTTTAACTGTTGCTAATGCCAACGTAGGTATCACTAAGGCCGCTATGTATCCAACCTTAACTATCACAGCCAGCGGTGGCCTCAATTCCTTTAAGGCCAGCAATTGGTTTAATATCCCGGCTTCCCTGTTTGGTACAGTGGCAGGTGGGGTTGCACAGCCTTTATTAAACCGTAAAAGATTAAAAACCCAGTACGAAGTGGCTAAGGTAGATCGTGAGAAAACCGTGCTACAGTTCCGCCAGTCGGTATTGAACGCGGTAGGCGAGGTGAGCGATGCTTTGGTAAGGATAGAAAAACTAAAACAGCAACAAGCTATTGCAGCTAACCGCGTGAAAACGCTGCAACAGGCAACAGCCAATGCCAACCTGTTGTTTAAAAACGGCCTTGCCAATTACCTCGAAGTAATTACCGCCCAGGGCAACGTTTTACAAGGCGAATTAGAATTAGCTACCGTAAAACGCACCCAACTGGATGCTGTATCGGCTTTGTACCGCTCATTAGGCGGCGGCTGGAAATAAATAATATTAACACCCCTATATATAGCAGAGGCCTTCGGTAATTCGAAGGCCTTTTGCATTCTCCCTTACTTCATCCCGAATTTATTTCGGGACTTATATGCATAGTAGTATGCAAAGCGATTACCATAATGGCTTTTATAATAGGGTATTGAAACACGTTCAACATGATGGTTTAATAAGCAAAAAAGCCCTCTGCTTTTCAGCAAAGGGCTTCGTATATAAGAAACAGCTTAAACTATCTGTCCGGTTTGTGTATCCACAGTATAGGTATCGCCGTTGATAACGATCTTCACTTTATGGCCGCCCAGGAATGTGATGCTTCCTTTGTAGTTCCATTTGCCTTGCGGGGTATCGCCAATAGTTTCAAACGTTGCCGAACCACTGATGATGTCGCCATCGAGAGATGATGGGTCGATAATAAGCGAAGTGAGTTTATAATTGAACGTGGTACTCATTTTCGGTTTCGAGCCTGTATTGTACTGCACATCAGCCTTCATATTCATAATACCGCTGAAAGATAATTTATCATCGGGTTTTTGCGGGTTTACAGCGCTAACCGTTAAATTTTGCAGGATGTTATATTTAGCCGCCATTGAAGGAGTGGTGAGGTTAACCAGCAAGCTATCGTACATAGTTAAACCGGTTGGCGTATTGTTAGTGCAGGTTGATGCAAATTTAAACCGCCCGCTAATACTCATTTTTAGCGTATCAAAATCCATGCTATAGGTCATGGTGGTGTCCATCATCGAACCACACTCCGGGGTAACCGAATTGATAATTATTTTTTTACGACCGGGTGCTATCGCATTTATTTGCGGGCTTAAGCCGTCGCTTAAATCAAAACCGCCAACACCGCCATAAAGGCTTTGCGCTAAGTTTAAAGCGATTTGCTGGCTTACTGCTTTAGATGTTACGGTATTGCCCCCGGTTACGCCTCCGGTTCCGCTATAGTCGGGTGCATCCTTGGTACAGGAAGTATATAGAAGTACCATGGCTGCAACAGCTAATATGCAGGAGAGTAATTTTCTTTTCATGTGATAAAGATTTAGCTTGTAATGTTTTGCATAAATTTAGATAAAAATTAAAACATTCAAAGCAACAAATTCCAGTTTTTTAAGTGCATTAAATAGGCGACTCACCGCTGATAATAGCTCTTAAAAACAGAAAAGCCTCTTGCTTTTCAGCAAAAGGACTTCTCTTATCACTCCCAAAATTAAACCTGGTTATTTGCTTGCCAGTATTTCCACATGTTCTATGGTTGGCTCCAGCGCCAGCAGGTGCGGGGCGTTTGCCATTAAGGCTTCGGCAATTTTGCCGGCTAAATGGGCGTTGCGGCCCTCATCTCCCGGGAAGGTATCAAATATCCCGAATGTACTCTCGCTCACCCTGAACGCGTACCAGTTGGTGGTTTCGGGTTCGTTAAGCGCAAGCGGCAGGGCGCTTTCTAAAAATTCGGCAAGGTCGTATTCCTTACCGGGTTTTGCTATCAGTTTTACCAATAAGCCTGCTTTTATCATGTGGTTGTTTTTATAGGTAGATGTATTGGAATTACGTTTAAACCGCAGCCCCGGTTTTATTTGCCGGGAGAATTTTTGCCGATAACCATAAAGCCTGCTGCTAAAAACGCCAGATCCTTTACAATAAAAAATTCGCTAACGGGGACGCCATCCACAATTTTCCAAACACCCGGTGTGGTAAGCAAAAAGCTCAGTGTTGTTAAAAAGATGATTACGGTAAGGTAGCCAGCTATCAGTCCCGCTTTTTTGTTCCAAAAGGATGCGATCAGCAGTGTGCCGGTCACTATCTCGAATAGGCCTATAAAGTTTGATACCCCTTGTGTGCTGCCTATCTTGTACATCCAGTTCATTAAAAAACTATGCTGTACCAATGGCATTATTGCGGCTGCCTCGGTTGGGGTAAATTTAAAAATGCCTATCCATATTAAAATAAGCGCTGTTGACGCTACACCAATGGTGTAGCCAATTCTTGTGTGGTTCATGCTGTTGTGTTTTTAACCGCTTGGTCGGGCGGGATGGCAAAGCCTTACAGCATGGTGCAAAAAAAAGCGCCCCTGCTATTAGGCAGGGGCGCTAAAGGGATTGTATCAGCCTGAGCCTGTCGAAGGCCTATACCATAATGGTTCGACGAGCTTAGCCGGCTTTAATTAAAAGTTCGTCCTCATGGTAACGCCGTACATTCTTGGGTTGCCGAGGTGCGATGCGCCAAAATCGTAGGCGTAATCAATATAATTTTTGTTGCTTAGGTTGGTACCCCAAACAAACACATCCAGTTTTTTAGTGGTAACACCCAAACGTGCGTTGAAGGTGCTGTACGCTTTTTGCTCTATGTTGTTAGCCAGGTCGAAGTATTGTTTACCCAGGTATTTCCATTCGCCGCGGACAATTAATTTTGCGCCTTCGGCAACGCGGGCGCCATATTGCAGGGCCAGCATCGAGGTAACATCGGGTGTATAAACCTGGTGGTTGCCGTTTAAATTTACAACAGCGCCGTTGCTTGGTACCTGCAGGGAGGTATAGCGGGCGTGGGTGTAACCAAAGTTGTAAGAAATATCCAAACCTCTTAAAACGGTTGCGGCAAGCTCCAGTTCGGCACCCTTGCTACGTAGTTTACCTGCATTACGGGTAAGAACAATGGCTTGCGGTAATACCAGGGTTGGCACCTGCGCATTGTTTATCGATATGTAGAATAAGGAAGCGTTCACCCTTAATTTGTTATCGAAGAACAGGTTTTTAGATCCTACTTCAAAGTTGTTGCTGTATTCTGGCTTGTAAGCAAACAACGGCGGCTGAGATGGGTCGGCGCCAAGCTGGCTGATACCACCCGCTCTGAAGCCGCGGCTGTAGCTTGCATATAAGTTGCTTCCTTCGGATGCATGGTAAGCCAGGCTCAGTTTTGGTGTAAAGGCTTTGAAGCTGGCGGTTGATGAGGTATCGTTTTGAGTGGTAACAGGAGCATCGCCGTCCATCTGGAACTCGCCTTTTACCTGCTCTTTTTTATGCTCATAATCGTAACGTAAGCCAGCGGTAAGGTCCCATTTCGGGTCGAGTACAAAAACTACCTGGCCAAATACGGCTGTACCGTAGTTGCGCTCGATATTGGTATTAATGGTACTGAAATTCGGGAACGGAGCGCCTACCAATTCACCATCGGCACCAAAGTGCGTGCCGGTTTTGGTTGGTGCATAGCGGTAAAAACCGTACAAGCCGGCTGTCCACCTGATGTTGGTTGCCGAAGCGGGTGAGGAGAATCTGAACTCCTGCGTGGTTACCTTCACTTTGTTAAAACCGGGGCCGTAATTGTTAATTACGCTTACGCCATCTATTGGAGAAAAGTCACCATCGATAGGTACGGTGTAGTAGCGGTAGTTTTGCTGATAAGCTGTGTTAGAAATAAAGTTAAAATCTTTGCCGGTATAGCTGGCAGAAAGGGAGGCGTTAAAGATGTTATCGATCATCTTTGTCACTGCATTCTGGCTTACCTGGAAAGGTGTTGCCAAAGCATCCTGCGGTGAGCCTGATAACGCAAACGGACCGTTGTTGCGGTTAGCATAGTTCTTTACGTTCAGTGTTAAATTAAAGTTTTGGGTGGCCAGGTACTTTAAATAATAGTTGCCCATAAAGGAGTGCTGTTTATCCAGCTTGGTGTTGTTGAACTGATTGTTGTAAAAACCATCAAAGCCATTGTACAGGCCTGCAACACCCAGGTATAATTTATCATGTACCAGCGGTGTGCGGATGCCCAGGCTAATGCGTTTCTGACCGTAGCTACCAAAATTCACTTCGGCAAAACCGCTGGCCTGGTTGGTTGGCTGTTTGGTGATCACGTTGATAACACCGCCCATGGCATTACGGCCGTACAGCGTTCCCTGTGGGCCGCGTAATACTTCTACACGTTCTACATCAAAAAGCTGCGGGATGTACGTATCCAGGCTAAACTGGTTCACACCGTCGATGTACGTAGCAACAGCGGGGTCGTAAGAGGTTGTTGCCACACCACGGATGCTGGTTACGTTCCTGTCGTCGCCCGGGCTGGCGGTGTACAGGTTAGGCACAATGGCGGTAATATCTTTCAGGTTCCAAACCTTATATTCCTGTACCTGCCTGGCCGATAGCGTGGAAATACTTGCAGGCACCTGTTGCGCAGCTTCTTCACTTTTTTGGGCGGTAACAACTACTTCATCAAGCCGGTTACTTGTTGCGGTAAGCTGGATGGTGGTTGATGCCGATTGTGCGCCTACGGCGATGTTTTGGTTCACGGCAGCATAGTTCAAGCTGCTTACATGCAGGGTATACTTGCCCGCAGGTACGTTCTTAAAGCCGAAAGCGCCTTGCTGATTGGTGATGGCAGCGTAATTGGTGTTTAATAAACTTACTGTAGCTCCGGGGATAGGAGAGGCGTTTGTAGTGGTAACGGTACCCGAAAAATTAACTCGGGTTTGAGCGAATGCTGAACAAAATAACGTCAGCGCGAGTAATAGGGTAGATAATTTCTTCATTGTAAAATAAAAAGCGGATATGATGGGGGGTATCATATCCGCTGCAAAGAAAAATAATTTTATTATTTAAGTGAGTATATCCAGTCGATGATCTTTTTGCTGTCCGCCGCCTTTAATGCCGGGTGGGCGGGCATATCCACGTCACCCCAAACGCCGTGGCCACCATTTGCTATCTTTTTGGTTAAGTGAGCGGTAGAAGCAGCGTTGGCAGGGTATTTTTTAGCTACATCTGTAAACGACGGGCCTACCGATTTTTCTGACACCTTGTGACAAGCAGCGCAATCAAGCGACATCATCAGGGCTTTGCCTGCTGCGTTTGCTTTCATGTTGGCCACTTTCAATTTCATATCCGGCGAATCCTGGCCGGCTAAAATAGCTACCGTTTTAGTGCTGGTGCTTACGGCATCGTACTCGTCACGTGCCTCAACAGATACGGTGTAGTTGCCTTTTTTGGTGTAGGTATAGGTTAACTTAGGTAAGGTGGTCATTTTTTTAACCCCGTTACCCAGGTTCCACATGTAGGTCATTTTGTTTTTCTCAGGGTCGGTTGCTTTAACAGTTAATATGGTGGTTAAAGGCAACGCACCGTACGATTTGGTAGAAGCAACGCTTGCCACTTCGGGCGCGCGGTTACCGCTGTTGTAATCTATACGGGCTAAACCAGCATCTTTATTTTTGGCGAACCAGCCGGTACCGTACTCCAGCAGATAAATTTTACCATCGGGGCCGGTTTCCATATCAATAACGTTATTGAATTTGGTGCTGGCCATAAATGGCTCCATTTTATCAAGGTCGCCGTTTGGCTGCAGGGTAAGCAGTTTAATAAAGCCGCGGATCCAGTCGTAAAAAACTACTTTTTTATTAAAATAATCAGGGTAACGGGTAGCTTTCGGGAACATATCTGTGTAATAAGCAGGGCCCGCCATAGCGTTACGACCGCCGGTACCTACCTGCGGGAAGTCAGGCGATTCGGCATATGGGTACCAGATAAATGCGGGTTGTGCAGGTGGCAATTCGCGCAAACCTGTGTTGTTTTTCGAATCGTTCACCGGGTGCATAGGGTCCCATGGTGCGCCGGATACGCCTGTGGCATAATCGTAAGGGCGGTAGGCGTAGTTGTTGCCTATAAAATATGGCCAGCCAAAAAAGCCTGCTTTACGCGCCTGGTTAAACTCATCATAACCGCGGGGGCCGCGTGTTTCTAAACTGTCTTTCTGCGCATCAGGGCCAACTTCGCCCCAGTACAGGAAGCCGTTCTTCTGATCTACCGAGATACGGTACGGGTTCCTGTCGCCCATTACATATATCTCCGGGCGGGTTTTTGGTGTGCCCTGTTTAAATAAGTTGCCCTCGGGGATGCTGTAAGTAGCATCCGGGTTTATCTTTATCCGCAGGATCTTGCCGCGCAAGTCGTTGGTGTTACCGGCAGAACGGCGCGCATCATGATTTAAAAACTCGGGGCGGTCGTCCTGTGGTGCAAAGGCGCGGGTATTAAATGGTTTTTTGCCCGGCTCGTCAAATGGCGTAGTGTTATCACCTGCCGATAAGAACAGCGTGTGATCCGGCCCGAAAGCGATAGAACCACCGGTATGGCAGCAGATCTCGCGTTGCGAGTACATCTGTAATATAACTTTTTCGGTTTTGTTATCAATGGTGTCGCCCGTCATGGTAAAGCGTGATAAGCGGTTCACCGAGGTATCCGACGGGCTGTAGTAAATGTAAACGTAATGGTTGGTTTTAAAATCAGGGTCGATGTTTAAGCCCAGTACACCTTCTTCGGCGTTAACGCCTTTGGTATGCGTTTTCCAGTACACATCTAAAAAGCCGGCTTGTTTTACAGTTTTGGTGCCGTTTTTATACAGCATCAGCTCGCCGCGGCGCTGCGATACCAGGATATCGAAGTTTGGCAATACGGCCATTTCGGTAGGCTCGAAAAACGTGCCTTGTATTAATTGGGTTTTCTCAAAGCGGTTTGCCTCGGGCACGCGCAGAGTGGTGGCTTTGCTATAATCTAATGCTTTGTTATCGCCAATGGCGTATTTAATACCGCCCAGCAGGTGACCAAGGAACAAGGGATCGGTATACGATTCGTCAGTGTGGCCCAGTTCGGTATAAAAAGAACGGCCGTTCTCAAAATTTTGGTACCAGGCCATTGGGTGAGTAGGGCTGTTTTTGCCGCCTTTATAGCTGGCTTCGTCAATGGTCATCAGCACATGTATCTTCGGGCTGATGCTTTTGAAGTTATACCATTCGTCCTTACGTCTCCAAACATCCGGTAAGCCCTTGGTTGATGGATGGTTTTTATCGATAATGTTCAAATTGGCTTCCTGTTGTTGCGGGTGGCTGTCAAAGTAAGCGCCAACCAGGCGGCCGTAGTATTTCCAGTCGTACTCGGCATCAGCCGCAGCATGCACACCAACAAAGTTACCACCTGCCTGCATGTAACGCTCCAGGTCGGCTTGCTGGTAATTGTTCAGCATATAGCCGGTGGTGTGTAAAAACACAACAGCCGAGTATTTTTTAAGGTTTGCCTCGGTAATTTTCGAAGCATCAGAGGTGCTGTCTACCAAAAAGTTGTTTTCGGCACCCAGTTTCATGATGGCGGGTACGCCAACGGCAATACTTTCGTGGTGATAGCCGGAAGTTTTTGTAAAAACAAGTATCCTTGGCTTGGTGGGTATTTTGCTATAGTTAAATAGCATTACACACAGCGCGAGCAACAGGGTAATTTTTAATCGCATATTCAGAAGTTTATTTGGTTGATAATTAGTTGAATAAACACCTTAATCCTCATTGTGTGTTTATTACGCAATAAATATAATATTAAAATACAAAACAGGCTACAAGTATCTCAAATATTACAGAAAATCCAATCGATTGCGTAAATTATTTTTATTTGCTGGTTTGCTGTGAGTGAGTTTTATGTGAAAGATAGTGGGGTTTTGCAGAGCGCGGAGACGTGCCGTTATTACCTATGCTAATAGCTCCCCAGGGAGGGTTTCAAAAAAATAGCGATGGGTTTCAAACCCATCGCTATTAATGCAGTAACAAAGAAGTGTTTGTTATTTCTTCCCGGTCATTTTATCCTTCAAAGCTTTCATAAAATATCCTCCTACAACACTGCGTGCCTGGAAACCAACCATTTTACCGTTGGTGGTTTCGTGCCAGTCGCTAAGCGGTACGCGCGATGCTGTTTCCTGCGCATATTTGTAAACCGGTTTCACCAGGGCATCAAAATCCTTGCGGTCGGTGGCCATGGTGGCGGTCCATATTATCCAGTCGCTTTTGGTGTAGGTTTTGCGGCTGTCCAACGGTAAGCCAAAGCTTTCCTGTTTGCCCAGGTAGTATTTAATTTCCTTGTCGTACACGTATTGCGGAAACAAGTTCAATCCTAAAACCTTATCCCAAACCATGTTGTATTTCTGGCTCCAGGTGTTCTTATTGTCGAAAACCAAGGCGTAGTGGTCGCCGGCATCGTCCTTGGCTATCCATTTGGTGGCCAGGTCTTTAGCCAGCGCACTGTATTTAGCAGCAGTTTTAGTATCGCCCAGCATGGCAGCCATTTTAGCGTAAGCACCAATAGCCACAATAGCTTTGATAGACAGGTTGGCGTTATGCGCCAGGTGACCTGCAAAATCATCGGTACACAGCTGGTTACCCGGGTCGAAACCTGCTTCGGCGAGGTAGTTGGTCCAGGTGGTGAGGGTTTTCCAGTGTTTTTTGGCATAGGCCGGGTCTTTTTGTGCTACTACAATAGCGCCCGCCAGTATCACCATGTTACCGCATTCCTCTACCGGCATGTCCTCGCCATAAGTTTGCCCGTTAGCAAGGGGATAGGTGCCCAGATCGTGCGCCGCAAATGGTTTAGCCCATTTGCCGCTTTCGCTGTAATAAAAGATACCATTCAGCATGCCTTTCAGCAACTCGGGGTTGTAAAGCAGGTATAGTGGTGCCGATGGGTAAGTTACATCCACGGTGTTGATAGAGCCATTGCTGAAGTTTTCTTTAGACAGGAAAAGCAACTCGCCCTGCGGACTTTTAACCAGCTGGTGTGCCGAAATACTTTGGCGGTAGGCCAGTACGCAAAGCCTGGCATATTTTTCGCCGCCGGCCTGGTAGGCACCCAAGTAGATCTTCACATCGGCATTGCGGCAGGCAGCCGTAACGGTTAAATAGTTTTTTAACGAGGCCGCCAAAACGCCATCCATCGTAGCGCCTTTGGTATCGCGCCACCATGGGCGCAGGTTGGTTTTAAAATATTGTACCGAATAGATGTCGTCGTACCCTACAGCGATGTGTTTTTCCGCGCCATTTTTGCTAACCCTGCCAAAGGGCAATAGGGTGTTCAGCATCAGTTGCTTACCAACCACTGTAGCATTGGTGCCCGGAGTAGAGAGGTAGGAATTGATGGCCTCGTCCTCGGTAGTGATATATTGCCGGGCATTGTAAGTTGGCGAAGCTACGTAAAGGTAACCCCAGTCTATCCGCAGATCGTCGCCGCGTTTTTTGAGGACGGGTTGCTCGGTAGTGCCCGCCTTCATAATTTTGATGCCGCCGGCGGTATAGGTTTCAGCCTTAACTTCCTGTGCCGGTGTGTTAACCGCGGCATCGGTAGATATACCCTGGTAAATATCCACCGCGTGGGTTTTATTATCATTGGCTTTAACCTCGTAACTGATGTACGATACCGGGTTGGCCAGTGTTTTAATATCGGTAATAAGCAGGGGTGAGGTGAAGGTCACGTTCAAATTAACCGCTCCGCATTTAAAGCTGTAGATGGTTTGCGTTGCATGAACGCTAACTGCGGTTTGCTTAGCCAGTTTAATGGCCTCATTTGTTTTATCCTCCACTTTTACCGAAAGGCCCGCATCCAATGATGCCAGCCCGCCGGTGTTGGTGCAATGTAAAGCCAGCACGTTTTCACCGGTTTTTAAAGTGGATGCAGCTGCATCAGATAGTTCGAAAATCTGCAGATCGCCATTGGCACCGCCACTGGCGTAGATCTGTTTACCATTGAGATAAACTTCTACATCATCATCGTGAAACAAACGGAGTAATAACGGGCTTTTTGGCAGCTCGCTAAGCGTAAAGGTACGGCGTACCCATACTTCGCGGCTCGTCCAGCGGGTGCCGGTGGTGTTTTCGTTGTCGCTGAAGGGGGCTTTACCTGTTTTCCAATCCTGGTCGGCATAAGTTGCTTTTTCCCAGCCCGCGGTTGGAGCGGTAAAGCTGTATTTGCAGGTGTATGGCGTTTCATCGGCAGCCGACAAAACGGTTTTGTAATGCGGCGCAGCCTGCCCCATAAAGCGGTAATATTCGCCGTCTACCTTCAATACACCTAACAGCGACTGGCTTTTGCCCGTCCAGTGCGTGGTGGTAGATTCGTTCAGCTTATCGGTTGTAGACCAGATGCTGAAATAGGGGTTATGCGTGATGAGCGGATACGCAGGAGCATGATCCTGCTGCGCCAGTGCAGGCACTGTTGAACTGAATAAAATGCCGCATAGCAGCGCCCGACCGGGGTTCCCCCAGCCGGAAATAGAATTGAAGAATTTTTTCATTGTAAATGATGTTTTAAAAATTGTTGGACCCGTGACTATTCAAAACACAGAATACAATAGTAGAGATAAGGATTTGTTTTACCACATTATAAATGCATTTAGCAGTAGAGGCCTCGCGATGCTTTTTTGATACTTTAAATTATTTGCGCAAATTGAGCACTTATTAACACCAGCCTTATGGATACTTTTAAAACCGTTCCCGAATCGCAAACTACCCTTACCGAACTGATGATCCCCTCGTACGCCAACTTTGGCGGAAAGATCCACGGGGGGATTATTATGGGGCTGATGGATAAGGTTGCGTATGTGTGTTCGGCCAAGCATGCCGGTGCCTATTGCGTAACCGCATCGGTAGAGGATATTGATTTTTTGGCGCCGGTGGAAGTTGGCGAATTGGTATCGCTGATGGCATCGGTAAACTACGTTGGTAAAACCTCGCTGGTGGTGGGTATTAAGGTGATCTCCGAAAATGTAAAAACCCACACGGTAAAACATACCAATACCAGCTATTTCACCATGGTGGCTATGGACGAGAACCACATGCCACTGCAGGTGCCGGGACTGATATTGCATACCGACATAGAGATCCGCCGGTTTTTTCAGGGACTGCACCGCAAGCAGCTTAAAAAGTACTACCGGCAGGAAGAATCGCGCGTAAAATCAGATTTCGAAATGGATCAAACTATTGAATTGCTGAAAACAGAAAGGTGTAGAATAGAGCGGGTGAAGTAGTTCAAAAGATTGTTCGCCTTACCGCCCGTGTTACCTTCGCCGAAGAGGCTTATCTCTAATTCTGTGCTTAATCCTCTTTTGCCTGGTATTTATAGTGCAGCTGTTTCAGCGTTTCTTCCGCCACCTCATCTGCCGAATAGCCGTAACCGGTAACTAAAATGCCCTTTTGGCCCGCGGGTGACGCCAGTGCATACACGGTTGCCTCGTCTGCCGGGTCGGATGGGCCTTCGTAGCGGTAAACATCCACAATTTCAAATTCATCGGCAGGGTAGGTGTACTCGCCCGCTTTTAAGTGGTTAGCTTCCAGGTTAAAATCTAAGGTAAAACCCTGTTCTTTCAACTTATCAATGGCCTCGCTAACGGTTGCGTAATGGAATTTTTGTTTCATCGGTTTGGTATGTTAAGGTTGTATGCTACAACAAACTTATAAAAAGCAGTTTGGTTTTGGTTTTGTTCCAGCATCAGTGTTTTGTAAAGATAATGATGTGGTTTTTGGCGGTTTCATAGCGGTGGGTTTCAAACCATCGCTATATTTGCCCCGTGGCAATCTCCAGATCAACCAAACCTCCCGTAAAACGAACCGCGAAACCGGCACCCCGAAAGAGAAAGGGTAAACCCGGTAGCACCTGGTGGAGGTGGCCGGCTGTTATCTTCGTGCTCATCCTGCTTTCTCCGCTTTATTATGGGTATATCCTCAATGGCTTTACCGGTGCCTGGCGCTGGATCCGCGACATTGGCAACGACCCGAATTACCGCACCTATAAAAGCTATAAGATCCGTATCCCCGCGGGTTATAAAATACACGGCATAGATGTATCGTACGCGCAGGGTAAGATAGACTGGCATAAAGTAAGCAAGATGGAAGATGACAGCGTACGCGTTGGTTTTGCTTTTATAAAAGCAACTGAAGGGTTAATGCTGGTAGATTCGTACTTTAAGCGCAACTGGCGCGAAGCTCCAAAAGCCGGCATTACCTGCGGTGCTTATCACTTTTTCAGGCCGAAGAAGGCCGGACTGTGGCAGGCGCGTTTCTTCCTGCAGAACGTTACGATGGAGCGCGGCGATCTCCCCGCCGTTTGCGACATTGAGGTGCTGGATGGCACCTCGCCCGAAGCCATGCGCAAAGAGCTGAAAGCTTTTTTAAAGCATGTGGAAAGCAAAACCGGTGTAAAGCCCATTATTTATACCAGCATCAGTTTTTATAAGGATTACCTCGACGGCTATTTTGACGGTTACCCTTTATGGATAGCGCATTATTACCAGGCAAAGCTAAAAATGGACGGCAGTACCACCTGGCGTTTCTGGCAACACTCGGATAAGGCCCGCGTAAACGGCATCAATCACGCGGTAGATTTTAATGTTTTTAAGGGGGATAGCCTGAGCTTTCAGCGGTTGCTGGTGAAATAAAATTAAGCGTCTTTTTTACAAGACGAATCTGCTTATCATTAATGATAATTCGGTACCCTCATTGATAAGATAAATTTAAACTTAGCGAGGCTGTGCAGTTATTCTAATAATAAAGCCCCGGTAAAAAGAACCGAGGCTAAAAGGGGTGGGGAATCAATAGTTGCATATTATACGCAGATGTGCGGTAATTGTTGCAATTGATAAACAAAAAGCTCTTCGGAATTATATTCCGAAGAGCTAACTATTGACTAAAGAGCACCCCTGCCCTAAAGTTTCATGCATTATTAACAGAAAGTTAATTGATAAGTTTGGATTAATCATAATATTTATACGGATTAGTAAAGTTTAACTTAATTTATGGCAGGCTGTTAAATGGCTTACAATTGAATTACATCGGGCTAACAATTTGATAAACAGATATACTAATAGGATAGAACGTTACCCAAAAGCTTTTTAGTCCACTTGAGATAACTGCCGTTATCATCATTTTGCCATTTTACTATTCCGTAGTTAGACTCCTGAAAGCTTTTGTATGGCTCGTCGAATAATTGATATATGATAGCCACTTTCACTTGTGGGTTGTTACGGCATTTTGCAATAAATTTGCTTACAAATGTGTGCTGGTCCTCTTCGTTAGACTCTTTTCCTGCTTTATAACGGTAATTGAATTCGGTAAACCAAATCGGTTTATCGGGGAATAGTTCGGATAGTTTTAGCGTAATATCCGGTACATTATTGCGTCCATTTGCAGCAACACCTTCCATATCTGAGTACCAGTGGTAAGCTACAACATCAAATTTAATTCCGTACCAATCGCACATTCGTAAAAAGGCATAGTGCAACCAGCCAGCATCTATCATAGTTTTGGCATCAGCATCGTTCGCTTTAATACCCTCATCCATGCCCTTTAAATATGCCGCAGTTGTATTAAATTTTTGGCGGTCGTAATGGTCCTGGCTACGGCCGGTTTTATTTGGTAAAAGCAGCTTTAATTCTAAATCGTTACCTAAATCATAATAAGTAAAGTATTGGCCATATTTTAACGCGAAGTTTGCGCCAAGCGTTCTTCCCTTTTTATATGCTACATCTTCGCTATCAGTTAAATCTAAAGTCCGGGTGTAAAGCATGGGCAAAATCCCAATGTTGCCTTTTTCTGCGGATTTTTGCAGCTTATTAAACAAATGCGAAGACGAAGCAGAGATGGTACCATCGGATGTGGTTCGTACGTTTATTCTGTACCAGCTCATTCCCATCCCTTTTATTAAATTAATTTGATTAGCAGCAGTCACAGCCAGGTAAGGAGCGTCTCCAAATGGATGCCCGTTGATGCCAAGCATCATTCCGTTGGTTTCTGTCGGTGCGCCTTTTGCCGACATTAATAACGCCGAAGAAGATAGCGATAGTTTGGGCACCGACGGTTCTACAGCCATTTCTTTCGAGCAACCTGTGAAAATTGTGCAAGCAAAAAATAAGATCGTTAGCTTTCTGTCAATTGATAATTTTTTAAACATTGGCAAGAAATTAGTAAGAATTTGATGAAATGGGGCGTTTTTTTTACCAAAAATATACCAAAATGATTTTCAATTCAAAAAAATAATAAAACTGTCCTTTGTTGGAACAATTGTGTGGTACAGGGGTATCGGTTGATGATTTTGACATGCTCCGGACAGCAGCTCGTGCGGGTGATTAAGAGACAACTGTTTGATGTTATTTAACTGATAAAGTAAACAAGTCTTTTAAGGCAGCTGCGGTAGATAGCACATTATTAGCAAGTGTGGTTAAATATGTACGGCAGTACCACCTGGCGTTTCTGGCAACACTCGGATAAGGCACGCGTAAACGGCATCAATCACGCGGTAGATTTTAATGTTTTAAGGGGGATAGCCTGAGTTTTCAAAAGTTGCTGATCAAGTAGGGAGAATTGTACATCATTAGCTGACTAACCAGGCGCCCCTGCGCGGTTGCGGAAATTTAAGCGTCCGTACTTCCATCCATCAAACTGTTACAAAAATCTTTTCGGGTACTCTTGCAAAATCAATTTAAATACTATTTATTTGCTAAATCAATTTAGCTTATTTAAGCCTCGAGTTTCATGAGACGTTTTTACCTTGTTGTTTTCTTCATCGGCCATGTGCTGTGTTTAAATGCGCAATCCATCGCGCCTTTTAAGGCGGGGGATAGGGTGGCGTTTATCGGCAACAGCATTACCGATGGCGGGCATTACCACTCCTATATCTGGCTGTATTATTTAACGCATTTCCCAAGCCGGCGCATCCAGCTTTTTAACGCGGGCATCGGCGGCGACGTTTCTAAACAGATGTACGAGCGCCTGGAGAGCGATGTGTTCGCTAAAAAACCTACCGTGGTTACGCTCACTTTCGGGATGAACGATACCGGCTACCAAAACCTTAAAGGTGCTAAGGCAGATTCGGTTTATGCAGCGAAAGTGGCCGAATCACTCAAGAGTTTTGCACTTATTGCCGATAAACTGAAGTTGCACCCGGAGATCAGGACGATTATGATCGCATCCTCACCCTATGATGAAACTGCTAAAATAAAGGCCGCGCCACTTTTAAAAAAGAACGCTGCCATGCAGAAGATTGCGAAAGCACAGCGAGCCGTAGCGCTGGAAAGTAAATGGGACTTTGTTGATTTTGGCACACCCATGACCGCCATTAACCTGCGCGGGCAGCAAACAGATTCGGCCTTTACCCTACAGGGCAGCGACCGCATTCACCCTACCAACGATGGGCAAATGGTGATGGCTTACATCTTTCTAAAATCGCAGGGGCTGGCAGGCAGCAGTGTAGCAAAAGTGACCGTAAATGCCAAAAATAAAAAAATCGTTTTAGCTAAAAATTGCCTCATTACACAACCCGATATTTCAACAGACGGCGTCAGGTTTACTTATCTCGCTAATTCCTTGCCTTACCCCATGGATACCATACCCGGCGGTTTCGGCAGGCCGGATAAAGCACAGTCGGAAGCTTTAAAGATCATTCCTTTTACCGAAGAATTTAATAAAGAAATGCTGCAGGTAAACGGCTTGCAGGATAAAAAGTATAATCTAAAGATAGACGGTAAGGTTATCGGCGCTTTTACCGGCAGCGAGTTTGCGCAGGGCATTAACCTCGCGCTCATCAAAACCACCCCGCAATATCAACAGGCGCTGGCCGTAATGCACCTGAACGAGGAACGCTGGACGATAGAACGCCGCCTGCGCGAGTATTACTGGATCCACTATTCTATCCTGAAACCGAAGGGCTTGCTGTTTAATGATGGCGATGCTACCGTGGATTCGCTGCAGAAGTACGGCAAGAAGGATTTCTTCGTTGCTGTAACCATCCCAACCTATCAAAAAGCGCGGTTTAAAGCGGTGCGCGATGCCTGGCAAAAAGAAATGGACCTGCTTACCAACGAGATGTACACGGCAAACAAACCCGTTCCGCACCGTTTCGAGATCACTTTAGTAGATTAATGCTGATGAAATGCTACCGTAATATATTTCGTGCTTTGATACTGACTGCCGCTGCATCGCTTACGCAAACCGTATCGGCACAAACCGCCTACTACATCGATGGCTACCACGGTGGTATCTGGGGGCATTACCCGGATTGGAACACCCGCTTTATGGCGGATATGCTAAAGAAAAACCCCGATTGGAAGATCAATATCGAACTGGAGCCCGAAACATGGGCCCGCGCCAAAGCAATCGACCCAGCCGCCTACGCGGATTTTAAGGCGCTTTTTGCCGATCAATCCCCTAACGGTCGGATAGAATACGTTAACCCAGCCTATGCGCAGAGTTATAATTACAATATCAGCGGCGAGAGCATTATACGGCAGTTTAGCTATGGGATGAAGATGGTGAAGGCTCATTTCCCGGAGGCTTTATTTACCAGCTATTCCTCCGAGGAGCCTTGCTTTACCAGTGCCTTGCCGCAGATCCTTACCTCATTCGGTTTTAAATATGCCTCACTCAAAAATCCAAATACCTGCTGGGGAGGCTATACGCAGGTGCACACCGGTGAGCTGGTGAACTGGATAGGTCCCGATGGTACAAGCATTATTACCTCGCCAAGATATGAGGTGGAGGAATTGTCGCCCAAATCTACCTGGCAAACCATCGCCTGGAATAACTCACCGCAGTATATTAATGCCGCTTTCACTGCAGGTATGCCGCACCCCGTTGGGATGACTTTGCAGGATGCGGGCTGGAAAGAGGGTCCGTTCATTGGCACGGTTCAAAAGGGAGCGATCAAGAATGGTTACACTACCTGGCGCAACTATTTTGGCAACATTGCTAAGAACGATACCCGCGAGGATTGGAAAGTATCGCAGGAAGATATCCTGGTGAGCCTGGTTTGGGGTTCGCAGGTGATGCAGCGGATAGCGCAGGAAGTGCGGGTATCAGAGAATAAGCTGGTGGTGGCCGAGAAACTGGCAGCCATGGCAAAAGTCTACAAAGGCGTCGCGTTCCCGCAGGCACGACTTGATTCGGCATGGCGCACGCTGCTGTTGTCGCAGCACCACGATTGCTGGATTGTGCCCTACAACGGCAAACCCGGCGATACCTGGGCCGATAAGGTAGTAGGCTGGACGGGCAACACCAACGCTATTTGCAATGATATTGTTGGTAAAGCGAGCATGGAGCTGGGTAAAACGGCAAGGAACTACATCACCATTTATAATACCACGGGTACCAACAGGACTGAGGCCGTTGAGGCGGATCTGCCCGCAGACTTTAATGCCGCCAATACGCTTGTTTTGGATAGCAAAGGGCGGGCGGTAATGATGCAATTCACCGCAGATAAAACAAAGCTGATATTTAAAGCGAGTGTACCATCAATGGGATACGCGGTTTATCAACTGAAAAAACAAGCGATGAATACCGCGAAAGGCGCAAATATTTCCACTCTACCCGATGGTAAATACCTTGCCGAAACCGATCTGTACAAAATTATCATCGATCCTTCGCGGGGCGGTGCCATTAAAAGTATTATTGCCAAAAAATTGGGCAATAAAGAGTTTATCGACCAGGCAAACGCACGCGGTTTTGGCGAACTACGCGGCAATTTTCATAACGACGGAGGCTTTAAGTCGAGCGTTGATAATCCTGCTAAAGTGGAGATATTGCATAATGGGCCGCTGCAGCTTAAAATCGCTATAAAAGGCACTATTAACGGTAGCGATTATACGCAAACCATTACCCTTGCGCAGGGGCAACCCCGCATTGATGTGACCCTGAATATCGATTGGAAAGGCAACCCCGGCATTGGCGACGACACGCCAAAAGGAACTTACAGGCTAGATAACCCGGTAAAAGCATTTTACGACGATCGCAACAAACTGCTGGCCTACTTCCCGCTCAACCTTAAAGGGCAAAAGGTTTACAAGAACGCACCATTTGATGTTACTGAAAGCAAGCTGGATAATACTTTCTTCACCAGATGGGACAGCATTAAAAACAACGTGATATTGAACTGGGTAGATGTTACCGACAAAGACAACCAGTACGGCATGGCTTTATTTACCGACCATACCACCAGCTACGCACACGGTAAGAATTTCCCACTGGGGCTAAACATTCAATATTCGGGCATGGGCCTGTGGGGGAGGGATCATCAAATCACCGGGCCAACAACCATCCACTACGCTTTGTTACCGCACGCCGGTTTGTGGGATAAGGCGGGCATCGAGGCAGAAAGCGCTAAATGGAACGAGCCTTTGATGGCGGTGTTATCCAACAGCCAACCGGCTATCGCTGGCCGGTCGCTGATACAAGTACCCGCCGGGTACGAGATCTCGGCCGTGAATTTTGAGGGAAATGACATGCTGATACGGTTATTCAACACCGGCGCGGGCAACGTTAAGAGTAAGTTGATATTCAATTGCAATGCCGATAAAGCCATGCTGATCGAATTGGACGGGAGAGCGGGGAAGGCCCTGCTATTGCGGAGAAGCCAAGCCGGCGAATTGAGCACCAATATCACTATGCCAAAGTTTGGCATCCGTACCATAAAACTGGTAAATGCACGGCGGTTTTAAGGCCGTAAAGTGTTGTATGTACATCAGCAAAAAATAATTTGGCTAAAATTTGCTAAATCGTTTTTTCTTGTATAATATTGGGCTTATTTATAAACCATTTACCAGATACCAGCCTGTATTTGTACGTTTTTAATTTTTAAGATGATCGCGGGAGTGAAGGTAATTATGCGCTAATTTAAGCAGTGTAATGAGTTATTTCTGCCAACCAATTATAGTACCCAACCATGTTTAAACCTGTAGTAAAATATTTTGCGTTCACCCTTGCGGCGAGTTTGGCGTTTACGCCGATGCTGCGTGCGCAAAACCGGGCTGCCTATGTTAACCCCTTCATTGGCGCAAGCACCAGCACGGCAGACGCGGGTGTTTACCACGGGCTTGGCAAAACCTTCCCGGGCGCAACAACGCCTTACGGCATGGTGCAGGTAAGCCCTAATACCATCACCGGCGGCGATAACGGTTCGGGCTATAGTTACGAGCATACCAGCATCGAAGGCTTTGCCTTTACGCAAATGAGCGGCATTGGCTGGTTTGGCGATCTGGGTAATTTCCTGGTGATGCCCGCAACTGGTCAGCTGAAAACCAAAGCGGGTACCATTGCGCATCCCGAGGGTGGTTACCGTTCCATGTATGCCAAACCGAGTGAGAAGGCCTCTGCAGGTTACTACAGCGTGCAGCTTACCGATAACAATATCAAGGCCGAAATGACCGCCGCTCCGCACAGCGGTATGCTGCGCTTCACTTTTCCGCAGAATAAACAATCGCGTATCCAGATAGATCTTGCCCGCAGAGTAGGCGGTACCTCCACTTTGCAATACGTAAAGGTAGTTGATGCTAATACCATCGAAGGCTGGATGAAATGTACACCCGATGGGGGCGGTTGGGGTAACGGTGATGGCCATGCCGAGTATACCGTTTACTTCTACGCAAAATTCAGCAAACCGCTTAAAGATTACGGCGTTTGGAGCGCCGATATTCCCGAAGACTGGGCGCGTAAACGCGAGGAAGTTGGCAGCGATAAATACCAGGATGCAGTTGCCAACGCAGCTATCCTGAAAGGCATTAAAGAAAAACAAGGCAAGCATTTGGGTTTCTACACCAACTTCGCCACAGGCGCAAACGAACAGGTGCTGATGAAATCGGGCATCTCCTTTGTGAGCGTAGCAGGGGCAAAGGCCAACCTGCTTGCCGAAATTAAAGACTGGAATTTTGACGCCCTGCATCAAAAGGCAACTGCACTTTGGAACAACGCGCTTGCTAAAGTGGCCATACAAGGCGGTACTTTAGAGCAGAAAAAGGTATTCTATACCGCCCTGTATCACACCATGATAGACCCCCGCATTATCAGCGATGTGGATGGCAAATATCCCGGCGGCGATGGCAAGGTACATGCACACGCAGGCTTTAAAAAGCGCACTATCTTTAGCGGCTGGGATGTTTTCCGCAGCCAGATGCCGCTGCAAACCATTATCAACCCAAGGCTGGTGAACGACCTGGTAAATTCCATGGTCACCCTTGCCGATCAAAAACAAAAAAACTATTTCGAACGCTGGGAACTGTTGAATGCCTATAGCGGCTGTATGCTGGGCAACCCCATGACCTCCGTTTTGGCCGATGCTTATGCAAAAGGCATCCGCAATTATGATGTAAACAAGGCTTATGCGCTGTCGGTGGGTTCGGTAGAGAAATTTGGCAACGGCGAGCGGGGCTACACACCCGGTGGTATCGGCATTGCCCAAACATTGGAGTATGCCTATAACGAATGGTGCGTGGCGCAACTGGCTACCTGGTTAAAACACCCAGCGGATGCCAAAAAATACGCTGCTCGCGCTTTGTCGTACAAAAATATCTTCGATAAAGAGAAAGGCTGGTTCCGTCCTAATGAAGACAACGGGCAATGGAAAGCCTGGCCCGATTCGGGGAGAATGACGCAATGGTACGGCACCTTCGAAACTAACCCCTACCAGCAGGGCTGGTTTGTACCGCATGATGTGGATGGCATGGTGGAACTGATGGGTGGAAAAGCCAAAGTACTGGCCGATCTGGATAACCTTTTTGCCAAAACACCGGATAACATGATGTGGAACGATTACTACAACCACGCCAACGAGCCGGTTCATCATGTACCCTTCCTGTATAACCGCCTTGGCCAGCCGTGGCTAACACAGAAATGGACGCGTGAGATCTGTCGCCGGGCTTATAAAAACTCGGTGGAGGGCTTGGTTGGGAATGAAGACGTAGGGCAGATGTCGGCATGGTATGTGCTGGCTTCCAGTGGCTTGCATCCGGTTACCCCAGGAGATACAAGGCAGGAAATCACCAGTCCGGTTTTTGATAAGGTGACCTTAAAGCTCGACCCTAAATATGCAAAAGGGGCTTCATTCAGTATCATCGCCAAAAACAATTCGGCCGCTAATGTTTACATACAAAGCGCAAAGCTCAACGGCAAAATTTATAATAAATGCTACCTGGATTATTCGGCAATTGCGGCGGGTGGTACGTTGGAACTTGTGATGGGGGACGCGCCGAATAAGAAGTGGGGTGAGAAATAGGAAAAAAAGGCTGGAAAAAGCGAGGGGACGTGCGATTCCCCTCTTGAGAGGGGGGAGGGGTGTGTTTCTGCGCAATGCTTTGCGCGATTGCAAAGCCGCGAACACCCCCCTGCCACCACACCTAGCCCCGCGCCCCCTCTCGAGAGGGGAACAAAAAGGCACCGTTCGAAAAACCAATTGAAATACAATAGAATTCCCCGCAGGGAACAATTAACAAATATGAAAAAACTCTATTCTCTACTCATAAGTATCGGGCTATACACAAGTGCAAGCGCCCAAACCGTGGCCCCTTTTAAAGCCGGCGACCGCGTGGCCTTCGTAGGCAACAGCATTACCGATGGCGGGCATTACCATTCGTACATCTGGCTGTATTACATGACGCATTTCCCAAACCGCCGCGTACAGTTCTTCAACGTGGGCATAGGCGGCGACGCCATTGGGCAAATGGCGGACAGGTTTGATGCCGATGCGCTGAGCAGGAAACCAACGGTGTTAACCCTTACCTGGGGCATGAATGATACCGGCTATTTTGAATGGTACCGCAAGGATGCGCAGGAGTTTATGGATAACCGCCTCGCCGGCAGCTACAAAACATACGCGGCGCTTGAGGAAAAACTGAAAAAGCATACCGGGATCCGCAAGATCCTGATCCTGGGTTCGCCGTATGACGAAACCAGCAAGTTCACCACCAAAAATATTTACCCCGGCAAAGCCGCAGCATTTTCTAAGGTAATCGATTTCCAAAAGGCCAGCGCCGTGAAAAATAACTGGGGTTACGTTGATTTTTTCCACCCGATGGACGCCATCAACAAGCGCGAACAGTTAAAAG
This sequence comes from Mucilaginibacter pankratovii, assembly GCF_014773265.1. Classification (GTDB taxonomy): domain Bacteria; phylum Bacteroidota; class Bacteroidia; order Sphingobacteriales; family Sphingobacteriaceae; genus Mucilaginibacter; species Mucilaginibacter pankratovii. The sequence continues at coordinate 41,052 of NZ_JACWMY010000017.1, forward strand.
ATACCGCCTTTAGCCTTACCCCGAACGACCGCATTCATCCCGATAACGACGGGCACCTGGTAATGGCTTACCTGTTTTTAAAAACACAGGGATTAGCCAACAGTGTGGTGGCCGATGTAGCCATAAATGCTACTTCAAAAAGCGTTACTAAGGCTGTAAATACCAAAGTGTTAAATTTATATGCAAACGCTAAATCGATATCTTTCAGCTATTTAGCAAACTCGCTACCATATCCCTTAGACACCATCCCGCGTGCCTGGGGCAACCGTAAAAAACAGAGCGATGCGCTTAAGGTGATCCCTTTTACCAGCGAGTTTAACCGCGAAATGCTTACCGTTAAAAACCTGGCAGCCGGCAATTACAACCTGCTGATAGACGGTGAAAAAATGGGCAGCTGGAGCGCCGACGAATTTGCCGGTGGTATAAACCTTGCGGAAATTACAGCCACGCCGCAGTACCAGCAAGCCATCCAGATCCGCGAGCTGAACGAAGAACGCTGGGAAATTGAACGCCGTTTTAGGAATTACATGTGGATGGAATACGACTTTTTAAAAGAAAAAGGCATGTTGTATAAAGACAATAACGCCGCTATGGATTCTGTGGCAAAATATGCCCCGAAAAACCCTTTTATAAACGGCAACAAGGATAATTATAGCCGCGCCCGTTACAAAAGCCTGCGCGATGCATGGCAAAAAGAAATGGATGTGTTAATCAACCAGATCTACGCGGTCAACAAACCACAAACGCACCGCATTGAGATAATCGCTTCAAAATAATACCAGCTAATAACATGAATACCAAAAGAATTATCACCTTATTGCTCATCTGCGCGGCATCGCACGGGCTAAAAGCAACAGCTGCTACGGTTGATACTGCACTTACCCACAGCGCAAGCATGAATAAGGACTTGAAGGCTGTGATCATTAAGCCTTCCGACTATTCTACCACGCAAAAATACCCGGTGATGTACCTGCTGCATGGTTTCAGCGGCAATTATTCCGATTGGATAAAAAAGATCCCGGCCATTACCAAACTGGCCGATACCTACCATTTTATCATTGTTTGTCCCGATGGGGCTTTTGCCGGCTGGTATTTTGATAGCCCTGTTAATAAGGAGCTCAGGTACGAAACTTATATAGCTAACGAGCTGGTAACTTATGTAGATAAACATTACTCCACCATTGCCAACCGCAAGGGGAGGGCCATTACCGGGCTTAGTATGGGCGGGCACGGTGCCTTGTTTTTAGCGTTTAAGCACCAGGATGTTTTTGGCGCGGCAGGCAGCATGAGTGGGGTAGTGGATATCCGCCAGTTTGCCGATAGCTATGGCATTGAAGCTTTGCTGGGCAAGTACAGCGAGCACCCCGAGGTATGGGAACAGCACTGCGTGGTGAGCCTCATCTACCTGGTAAAACCAAACGCCCTTGCGCTTACATTTGATTGCGGGTACGATGATGGCATGTACAGCGGCAACCAGGAGCTGCACGACAAATTACTGGAACGCAAAATACCGCATGATTATACGGTAAGGCCCGGCGGCCATTCGTGGGAATATTGGGGTAACTCGGTAACCTACCAGGCGCTGTTTTTTAGCAGGTATTTTAACGGTGAAAAGTAGGAGCGGAACGCATTGTTAAAAACATTGATTATAACCCTTTTAAATCTTATTAAAATGTTAAATAATAACAGCTTGGGATTGCAAATTATCAAAAATAAAAAAAAACCGAAAAAAGTTTGCTAAATCGTTTTTACAGCTTATATTAGCAGTATAAATTAATACCGGAATTATAAACCAATTGTTCGATCAGTAAACATTCATTTAAAAACGTGTGTTTTCGTTCGATTTGCTAAAACGATTTTTCGAGCCAAAAATAAAATGCTGAAGCTTAGCCGCTTTGGTACAATAAACCTATAGTATGAAAAAAATTTACTTTCAGTCGGTTGCTTATTCGTTTTTCCTGTTGCTGTTCCTTTTGGCATCCTGCAAAAAGGATAGCTTCCTGGGGCAAACCACCACTTCAAACCTTACCGAAGAAACCGTTTTTAAAGATAGCGCTAACACCGTAAGCTTTTTGGCCGGCATTTATACCGGTGTAGGTTTTAGTGCTGCGGCCAACCGGTTTACTTATGGGCCAAGTGCTTTTAACCAAACCCCGAATGGCGGCTTGGATGCTTCATCGGATGAGGCGGAGGTTTTCAACTCGGGCGGTTCAACAGCACTGGCCTGGGAAACAGGCACCATCAACGCAGCGGTAGTTACCGATGATGCCTACAAAAAAACGTATGTAAACATTCGCGCGGTGAACCAGTTGCTAAAAAACCTGCCAAAATCGCCTATTAACGCGTTTAGCAAAACACAAATGAAAGCCGAGGCCCGTTTCTTAAGGGCCTGGTACTACGCCATCCTGCTGAAACATTACGGCGGTATTCATTTGGTGGGGGATAGCATTTATAACTACACCGATAAAATTCCGGCGGCCCGCAATACCTACGAGGAGTGTGTTAACTACATTATAGCCGAATGCGACGCCGCGGCGCTCGACCTGCCCACCACGCAAAGCGGTGTAAATTATGGCCGTGCATCCAAAGGTGCTTGTTTGACCTTAAAAGCGAGGGTGCTGCTGTACGCTGCCAGTCCGCTGTTTAACGGCGAAGCGCTTAGCGGTACCAAAAACGACGCGGTTTTAGGCTATACATCCTTCAGTCGCGAGCGCTGGAAACTGGCAGAAGACGCTGCTGCCGCGGTGATAGGCCTGAGCGCCTATAATTTATATGTTGATAATGGCACCAGCCCGGGCTTTGGTTTCCAGTACCTGTTCACACAGCGTTTCAACAGCGAATACATTTTCCAGTACATGAGCCCGGCCGGCAATTACGACCTGGAGGCGCTGTTTCAGCCACCATCACGTACAGGGCAAAACGGTGCTTTCCCGCTGCAGGGATTGGTTGATGCATTCCCGATGAGTAATGGAAAAGCCATAACCGACCCAACATCCGGCTACGATCCTCAAAAACCTTACACCAACCGCGACCCGCGCCTGAATTATACCGTTATCCGCGATCAAACACCAATTCAAAACAGGCTTTCTGCAGGGCTTTCACCGGTAAATATTTATCAGGGTACTTTCAATGGGGTATCAACCGGGCCAGATGCCGTGCATATTGGTACCTCAACAGGTTATTACACCAATAAAATGCTGGCGCCAAACGCCGTGGCCAATGATTTTACCCATCGTACCGATCGTGTGTTACCATTGATGCGTTATGCAGAGATCCTGCTGAATTACGCTGAAGCCGCTAACGAATACGATGGCCCCACCTCCCAGGTTTATGCCGCGTTGCAGGCTATCCGCCAAAGGGCGGGGTTAAACCCATACCAGCTACCTGTAGGTTTAAGCCAGGCAGCTATGCGCGAGGTGATCCGCAACGAGCGGCGCATAGAGCTTGCTTTTGAAGAGCACCGTTTTTGGGATGTACGCCGCTGGAAAATTGCCGAAACAACCGATAACATCCAAACCATGGGGATGGAAGTTAACCGTAACGGCACTGCTGTTACTTATACGCCGTTCCCGGTGCGTAAACGCAACTTCCGTACGGCAATGTACCTGTGGCCTTTGCCGCAAACCGAAGTGGCTAAATCTGCAGAGCTAATACAGAACCCTGGTTATTAATAAGATATCAACATAAGTATATGAAAAAGATATATCAAATAAAAGCGCTGATACTGGTAATGACGATTACCATAATGGCCGCATCGTGCAAAACCGAAAAGGTGCTGCAGCAAAAAGAAGCGTTGAAAGATATTACCGGCAGCTGGCAGGTGATAAAAGCGACCCGCAACGGTACCGATCTTACCCCGATCATCGATTTCAGCGCGTTTAAAATAAACTTCGCATCGGGTGGGTACACGCTGGTGAATAAGCTGCCTTTTTTGGTGGATAAAGATGGCGCTTTCGCGCTTGACGACCCGGAGTACCCATACAAAATAACCTTTACCGCTGCCGGGAAAACACCGATAGCAACCGCGTTTACTTACCCTATAGTAAACGGAAAAAGGCAGCTTAGCTTAACCTTTAGCCCGGGTTGCACCAATAATTCTTATGTGTACGTGCTCCAAAAAGTTAACTAACCCACAGCCTTAAATCCGAATACAGACAGATTATGAGAACATCTTTACATATAAAAGGCAAACATTTATGGCGCATATGCACCTGCCTTATCCTGGGTATTGTACTGGCCTGCTGCGGCGAGGTAATTACCGGGGTAGACCAGCCCACCACAGCCAAGGTTGGCGATATAGTGCCAATCACGGTGCATATTTCTATCCCTACGGCAGGTAACGGCGGCCCCGATTACCTGGTACTGGGTATACTGGTACCAAAAGGCTGGAAAGCCGCGCAAAACACCACCATTACCTACACCAGCCCGCTGGGCGATGGCACCATGAGCCTGATACCTGATGGCTCGCTGCCAAAGAATGGCGGAGGGTTAACCTGGTCGGGCTATATGAAGAAAACCTTTGGAAACGCGGGTAACCTGATAGATGATATGGAATGGGTGGCCTACCAAACCGATAAAGCTTACATCCACGAAGGCGGGCACACCATCACCGGCGATCTGAATATTAAAATGAAGGTTGCTGCCGATGGCAATAACACCCTGGTAAAATTAGGCTATGTAATTACCGATACAGGCAACGGCTTTATCAGCGATGGTAACGGTACCTATTTTAGCCAGGTAAGCACCCCTTGCTTTGAAGTAACCGGCGGCAGCGGCGATATTGTAGATTTTTGCAACCCGCAGTTAACCATTGTAGATCCGCCGAAATCGCTGGATAATGATTTTGTTACCCTCACTTTTGATGGTAATGTAGTAGCTACCCCGGTTAGCGGCGAGGCCGAAGTTTACCTGTGCGCCACCGCCTATACCGACGATGGTAAAACCATCACCGTATGCGAGCAAACCGCCAAAACCCTCATGAAACAAACCTCGGCAACCAGCAAGCGGTACCAGATAACGTTTTGGCCAAGGTCGTTTTTTAATGCTACCGATACGCAGACAATAGTGAAGATGGAATACTTTGTTACCAACAAGGCGGGTACGGCCAAGGTGGGTTATGGTAATACAGCAGAGCCGTTTGTGTACACCTTTAAGTGCGGATAACCAGTTTTAAACATAAACCACGGGGCATATCAAAGACCATAGTGTGCCCGCGCTAAACCGATATTTTAATTTTTGCCAACAATTTAAACTTTATACAATGGCTAATTGCTACTTAAATAAATATTTTACGGCTTTGGTGATACTGATGCTGGCACTGGCTACAAGCGGCCATGCTATGCAGCAGGATACCACCGCCAAGGGTAGTACCCGCCCCGGTATGGCCGGCGGGCTTGTGCTTGATGAGTACGGCAACCCCCTTAAAGGCGTAAAGGTTGCCGTAAAAGGCAAAGCAGATACCACCCGCACCGACAGGAACGGACGGTTTGAGATAAGCGCTGCAGCCAACAACACGCTGGTGTTTAAAGCCGCCAATTATAGTACCCGCGAAGTCGCTTTTAAAGGCAGCGATGTGACGGTGAGACTGATTGATACCTACATTAAAGCACCATCAAAAATAAATGTGCTGTATGGCACTGCCGATGCCGATAAAAATTTAGGATCGATATCTACCATCTACACCAACCAGTTAACCAGCACGCCCGCTACGCTTTATACTTATGCTTTGCCGGGGCAATTAGCCGGTTTGTACACCCAGCAGCGTGGCGGTTTCGCTATCCCGCAAACATCCGGGCAAACCAATGCCGATTTTATTGGTAACGTGGTACAGCACAACAACTACCAGGCAAATGATAATACCGAGTTTTTCCTGAACCTTCGGGGGCAGTCGCCAATTACCATAATAGACGGGGTGCAGCGCGAGATCTCCTCCCTCGACCCGGAAAGCATCGAATCGGTATCTGTTTTAAAAGATGGTTTATCCAGTATCTTGCTGGGCGTAAACAGCTCGCGCGGTATTATCCTTATCACCACCAAACGTGCGCAGGCCGGTGCACCAAAAATTTCGTTCACCGCGCAAACCGCATCGCAAACACCACTGGGTTTGCCTACGCCGCTGCCGACTTACCAATATGCTTATTTATATAACGAAGCCCTGCAAAACGATGGAAAACTGCCCATTTACAGCGCTGCCGATTTTGCCGCCTACCGCGATGGCAGCGACCCTACGCGCCACCCGGATGTAAACTGGTACAACACCGTCCTCCGCAAAAACTCACCCATGACCAGCTATAAGCTGAATGTGAACGGCGGCAGCGAGATAGCCCGCTACAGCGTATCGCTTAACTACATGAACCAGGACGGGATGTTTAACACCGCGCCCGATGTAACTTACAATACCAACAACAACCTAAACCGCTACATCATCAACACCGATGTTACGGTAAACGTAACCAAGAAATTTGTGGTCGATCTACAGATGTTTGGGCGTATCCAATCGCAAACACAACCGGGCGCGGGGTATTCAAACATCCTGGGTGCTTTATACAGCACGCCAAACAATGCCTACCCGGTACGTAATCCCGACGGCTCTTTTGCAGGTACCACCACCTACACTAACAACCTTTTAGCGCAAACCGAATATTCGGGCTACCAGAAAACCAACAGCAACGATGTGCTGGCCAACCTGGATCTTACCTACGATATGAGCAGCATTACCAAAGGGCTCTCCGGCAAGGCAATGGGCAACCTGGCGCTTTCATCGCAAAGCCTGGTGAACAGGTCCTTACAAAACAACGTGTTTTTAATAAAGTCCGATGATTCTTACGCGGGCGTTGGCTCTCCATCGTCGCAACAAAATAACTTTAGCAGCGTATCCAGCGCGCGCTATTTTTACGGCCAGCTGGCGCTGAATTACGACAGGACCTTTGGCAAGCACAACTTCACCGGTAAGCTGATGTACGATACCCGGTCGATGAATCTCAACTTTGATTTAACGGCCACCACCACCAACGAAGCCCTGAAGGCCGGTTACAATTACGATGGCAAATACTTTATAGAAGGTGCCGTAAATCGCAGCGGTTACAGCCGCTACGCGCCGGGCAGGCAGTTTGGCGTGTTTTACGCGGGCGGCCTGGGCTGGCAAATGGGTAAAGAGGATTTTATTAAAGATAACCTAAGCTTTATCTCTTCGTGGAAATGGCGCGCCACTTATGGCCGCACCGGTAACGGCAACGTAGATAATTATGGTTACTACAACTTTATTCAAACCTACGGCTCGCCAAACGGGTACCAGTACAGCACCGGCAGCAGCCGAAGCGATGTACAGGGCGTTTTTGCCAACTCACTGGCCAACCCGCTTATCAGCTGGGAAAAAGCAGATAAAATTGACGTAGGTGCCGATATCGCCCTGTTCAATAACCATCTGAGTGTTACTGCCGATTACTATCACGACCGATATAAGGACTTGCTGCAGGTGCGCGGCCGCAGCATATTGCTGTTGGGCACACCTTATTCTGTAGAGAACATTGGCGTGGTGCTGAACACAGGTACAGAATTTACTTTAACCTACCAGAACAATATCAACAATTTCAATTACTTCTTTTCGGGTAATGCATCGGTACAAAAATCTACCAGTGTTTTTAGCGACGAAACACCAACACCTTACCCATGGCTGCGCCGTACGGGCCAGTCTACCGATGCTATTTATGGTTACAAGGCATTGGGTTTCTTTAACAATGCACAGGAAGCAGCCACAAGCGCTACCACAACCGGCTACACCGCGCAGGCAGGCGACGTAAAATATGCCGACCTGAACAACGACGGTGTGATCAACCAGTTTGATATCACCAACATCAGCAACAACAAAGCGCTTATTTATTATGGTGCATCGCTTGGTTTCAACTACAAGGGTTTTGGCTTCAGCATGATCATCCAGGGGGTAGAGAACAGGCAGTTCCTGTTTGATAATTCCATGGTGAACGGCTTTGCCGGGATTGGCTTCCTGGGCCTTACTTATGCCGGGCAGGGTTATGATAACCTTACCGGCCGCTGGACGCCCGAAACCGCCGCAACAGCTACGCTGCCGCGCTTAACAACAGGCAATGCCAATAATACGGCATATAGCAGCCTGTACGTTCGCTCGGGCGATTATATCAGGCTGAAGAACGCAGAGGTAAGTTACAACCTGCCATTCAGCTGGGTAAAGAAATTAAGATTATCTGGTGTGCGGTTATTTGCCAACGGCGAGAATTTGGTAACCTTTTACGGCTATAAAGGCATCGACCCGGAAGTTAGCAACGGAGCGTATCCCATACAGCGGGTAGTGAACGCAGGGTTTACCGTTAAGCTTTAATTTTTGGCCATCATAAAAAATACGATCATGAAAAATCACAAAAATATTATAGCGGCCCTGATACTGATACTGGCAATTGCCGGCTGCAAAAAATACGAGCAGTTCCCCGTGGATAAGGTAGGTATCGATAAGATCTTCGATCCAAGGGATTCTGCGGGTGTAAATGCACAGAAGTACCTTTACGGTATTTATTCGGTGCTAAAGAACGGACACAACAGGGTAGGGGGCGATTACCTGGATGCAGCATCTGACGATGCCATTTCATCAGCCTCGGGCCCAACCAACGTAGCAACTATATTGTCTACCGCGTCATACAATTCTTATACTATCCCTAACGATGAAAACTTGTGGGGAACCTACTACGGGGGTATCCGCCAGGCAAACGAGTTTGTAAACAACATTGGCGTGGTACCGGTGCTGGCCAAATACAATGGCTTCTCGCAAAAATTCGTGTGGAAAAGCGAAGCGCGTTTTCTGCGGGCCATGTTCTACTTCGAACTGGTAAAACGCTACGGCGGTGTGCCGTTGATGGGTAACAAGGTGTACACCATTACCGATGATCTGTCGCTGCCCCGCAACTCTTTCGATGAGTGCATAAAATACATTGTTAGCGAGTGCGACGCTATAAAAGATTCGCTGCTGGTTTACCCGCTTGCCTTACCTGCCAGCCCCGAAGCCGATAGCCACCGCCCTACAAAAGGCTCGGCCATGGCGCTAAAGGCCAAAGTGCTGCTGTATGCTGCCAGTCCGCTGTTTAATGGTGGTAACATAGATGCTGCCAACCCCTTAACCGGCTACACCAGCTTTGATGCCGCCCGCTGGACAGCAGCCGCTGCTGCCTGCAAAGCTGTGATGGACCTGGGCACGTACTCGTTACTGGTCAACTATAAAGATATTTTTACTACCCAAAATAATCCCGAGATCTTGTTCTTCCGCCAGGGCGGCAACGGCAATGGAGTTGAAACCACAAACGGCCCGGTAGGTTTTTCGGGCGCGACAGGCAAAGGGCAAACCAGCCCAACGCAACAGCTGGTGGATGCCTTCCCGATGAATAATGGTTTGGCCATTACTGATCCGGCATCCGGCTACGACGTGAACAACCCGTACAATAACCGCGACCCGCGGCTTACTTACAATGTTATTTATAATGGCGCGCAATGGCTTAATACATCTATCCAAACCTTTGAGGGCGGGCAAAGCAAACCTAATACAACACTGCAGCAAACCAAAACGGGTTACTACATGCGCAAATTCATGGGCAACTTCGAAAGCACCAACGCCTACAGCTCGCACAGTACCGATTGGCTCATCTTACGCTATGCGGATATTGTTCTTGGCTATGCCGAAGCGCTCAACGAATCTGCCGGGGCAACGCCAGAAGTTTACAACGCCGTGAAAAGCATCCGCCAGCGTGCAGGCATAGCGGCAGGCGCTGGCAGCCAGTATGGCTTAAAAACAGGTATGACCAGGGATGAGATGCGCATTGTTATCCAAAACGAAAGGCGTGCGGAATTTGCTTTTGAGGAGAGCCGCTACTGGGATATCCGCCGCTGGAAAATTGCCGAAACCGTAATGAACCAGCCGCGCACCGGCGTAAGCATTGTAAAAATAGGTAGCAGCTTAAACTACAACCCCATTAACGTGCTGACGACCAAGTTCGACTCGCCAAAAATGTACCTGTACCCAATACCTTATGATGAGGTGCAGAAGAACCCGAATATGAAACAAAACCCCGGATGGTAATACCTGAAAGAATCAACTTAACCAATTAATTACGCAGTTATGAGAAAAATAATACTTTTCTTTCAAATCATACTCACATTGCTTCCGGCGGCTTTGTATGCTCAAAACACAGCCATAACCGGCAAGGTACGCGATATTACAGGCGTGCTGCCCGGGGTATCCATAGTGGAGAAAGGAATGCCAACCAATGGCGTTACTACTGATGTGAATGGACGGTTCTCGCTTACGCTGAAAGGCCAGGGCAAGGTAGTTATTGTACGCTTTATAGGCTATAATACACAAGAAGTAAAAGTACAGGACGGGCAGGTGCTCGATCTGATCATGCAAACCAGTACCAACAGTATCGATGAGGTATCGGTAGTAGCATACGGTACCCGCAAGCGTATCACCAACACCGGCGCGGTAAGTTCTATCTCGGCAGGCGAGATCCGTACCGTACCAACCGCCAACGTGCAAAACGCGCTTACAGGTAAATTACCGGGCTTCTTTTCGCAGCAGGGATCGGGACAGCCCGGTAAGGATGCATCAGATTTTTACATCCGTGGGGTAAGCTCGCTAAATCCGGCAGGTAATCAGCCCCTCATTATTGTTGATGATATCGAGTACAAGTACGAACAGTTACAGCAGATAAACGTAAACGAGATAGAGAGCATCTCCATCCTGAAGGACGCCTCCACTACCGCTGTATACGGTATAAAAGGAGCTAACGGCGTATTGGTGGTTACCACCCGCCGCGGTAAAGGCGGCACACCAAAAATTAACATCAGGGTAGAGGGCGGTATGGCCCAGCCAACAAAAACGCCCAAGTTTTTAAACTCGTACGATGCTGCCGTGCTGATAAACGAAGCACAGGTAAACGATGGCCTGCAGCAGAGCTTTAGCCAGGCGGATCTGAACCATTTTAAAAGCGGCGACGACCCTTACGGCCACCCGGATGTGAACTGGTACGAGAAGATCTTTAAGAAACAAAGCTACCAGGCCAATACCAACCTGGATATATCGGGTGGTACCAACGCGCTAAAATACTTTGTATCCGGCGGCGCCTTAAACCAAAATGGTTTAGTGCGCGATTTTGATGATCCGCAGGCAATGGTGAACACCAATTACTATTTCCGCAGGTACAACTTCCGCTCGAATTTAGATCTCAGGGTAAATAAAACCTTAGATCTCCGCCTGGATGTTACCACCCGTTTTAGCGACTTAAACCAGCCCTACAACCAAAACGCGGTAGGCGAGATCTACGATTTTACGAAGCAAACACCGTTTACAGCGCCTTACCTAAACCCTAATGGCACGTACAGCTACGCGTATTCATCTTTTAACCCCGGCCACTTGCCAACGCTAAATGCAAGGCTGGCTACCGGCGGTTACCAGCACTCGCGCAGAACAGATTTTAACTTCCTGTTTGGCGCTACGCAAAAATTGGATGCTATTACTGATGGCTTATCCTTAATCGGCCGCATAGCTTACTCCAGCGTGGAGCAATTCACTAAGCAGATCTTTAACGAGGGGATCCCCGCATACCATTATGACCCGGTAACGCAACAATACTCGCTGCGCCCGGGTGCAACCTATGTTTATCAAAACTACGGGCTTACCGGCAATACCGACATCAATACCAATAATTACAACCTGCAGGTATACCTTAATTACGACCGCACCTTTAGCAATACGCACCATTTTACCGCTCTGGCCTTGTTTAATCAAACATCAAACACCCTGTATGCCGCGCCATTTTTAGCGGGTAATTTAGTAGGTGTTCCGCAGAAATTCAGAGGCACATCGGGCAGGATAGGGTACGATTATAAGCAAAAGTACCTGATAGATTTTAACGTGGCCTATAACGGTACCGACCGTTTTGCCGCCGACCACCGTTTCGGCATTTTCCCGGCGGTAAGTATTGGCTATAATTTAGTGAAAGAAGATTTCTTTACGAATGCCTTCCCAATGTTCAGCCTGTTTAAATTAAGGGCCAGCTACGGTTTGGTTGGCTCGGATGCGGCACCGGGCAACCGTTACGTGTACAACCAGGTGTATAACAACAGCGGCGGCTACAACTTTGGGCAATCGCAACAAAACTATGGTGCCATCTCCGAGGGCTCCTTGGGCAACGGCGAAGTTGTTTGGGAGCGCGCCAAAAAGCTGGATATAGGTTTGGATATGAACTTGTTTAAAGATAAGGTTTCGGTAACGGTAGATTATTTTCATGATGTGCGCTACAACCAGTTGATAACACCGGGCAGTGTACCGTTGATATTGGGCGTTGACCTGCCGGCGGTGAACATTGGCCGTACGCAAAACCAGGGTTTCGACGGATCTGTTAGCTACCATGGCAACGCAGGCAAGTTACAGTACAACGCGGGGTTAGTGTTCTCGTACGCCAAAAACAAAATTTTGTTTAAAGATGAGGCCGCGCCGGCTTACCCATGGCTGGCACAAACCGGTTACTCCATCGGTCAACAGCAAGGGTACCACTTTTTGGGGTACTACACTGCAGATGATATTGCCGCCATTACCGCTTACAAAGCCGCGCACCAGGGTTCAAATGTGGGTAACCCGCTTGCCCTGCCGGATAACGGCATCCCACTACAGCCGGGCGACCTCAGGTACCAGGACCTGAATGGCGACGGCATTATCAACGTATTTGATAAACGCGCCATTGGCAACCCCAACCTGCCGAACACCATTTTGGGTTTATCGCTACAGGCGGTTTACAAAGGCTTCAGCGTAAGTGTATTGTTCCAGGGTTCGTTTAACTATAGCTTCGCGGTACTGGGCACCGGTATCGAGCCGTTCCAAAGCCAGTTTCAGCCCATCCACCAGGAACGCTGGACGCCGGCGACAGCCAACACGGCTAATTTCCCGCGTTTAGGTTTCAATCCAACATCAGTAAACAGCCCAACCGCCTACTTTAGCGATTACTGGCTGGTTGATGCCTACTACGTCCGTTTAAAAACGGTAGATATTGGATACCAGCTGCCGACCAAACTGCTGCCATTTAAAATAAGCAATGCTCGTATTTATGTGAGCGCATACAACCTGTTCACCTGGGATAATTACAACAAGTACCAGCAGGATCCGGAGATCTCTACCAACACCGCGGGCGATGCCTACATCAACCAGCGCGTAGTGAACCTGGGGATCCAGTTAGGTTTTTAAATTTGGTTGAAATTTAAGGCAGCAGGGTTAACACAAATACGGTGTTAACCTTTGCTGTTTTTATGGAAAAAATGTTGCCGAAAAGGGCACGGTTTTATCCCTTTTTTTGACAAAAAAGCAGAAATTTTAGCAAAAAAAGGAGAGGAAAATTGTGCTTTTAACACTTTTTTGCCCACAGTCCATCACAGTTATTGCCCCGGTATTTTATACATTAGCAACATGTTCCCAACCATAGGCGACCTGGTTTACTACCTTTTTGATGTACGCTTTTTGTTCCCCATACAAACGCTTGGGTTGTTTATTGTTTTGTCGTTTTTGCTGGCGTACGTAGTTTTTACTTCGGAGTTTAAACGTTACGAAGCCAACGGGAAAATCCACGCCTTTAAACGAAAAGTGCTTGTGGGCCAGCGTGCTACGGTGTTGGATATTGGCGCTAATTTTATCCTGGGCTTTGTATTTGGCTTCAAGGTATTTGGTGCTGCGCTCAACTACAGCAAGTTTCAATCAGATCCAAGAGGCTACATTTTATCCCCTCGGGGCAGCCTCCTTATGGGCATACTCGGGGGCACGGCCTTTGCCCTGTGGATCTACCTTGATCGTAAGAAACACGCCCTGCCCCAGCCAAAGGTAATAGACCAAACCAGGCACCCTTACCAGCTGATGGGGCTCATCGTTTTTAGTGTAGGATTTTTTGGTTTCATCGGTGCCAAACTGTTTGATACTGTGGAGCATATGGATCAGTTCCTGTACGATCCGCTGGGTGTGCTGTTCTCCGTAAACGGCTTTGCTTATTACGGCGGGCTGATATTCGGCGCACTTACTTACCTCTACATCGGCTACCGCCACGGCATGAAACAGGTGCACCTGGCAGATATCGGCTCGCCGGGTATGATGCTGGCTTATGGTATTGGCCGTATAGGCTGCCAGCTCTCCGGCGATGGCGACTGGGGGATCATCAACCGCCACCTCAAACCAAACTGGCTCGGCTGGTTACCGGATTGGGCCTGGAGTTTTAAGTATCCGCATAACTCTATTAACGCGGGTGTTCCCATCCCCGGCTGTAATGGTAATTACTGTAACCAGCTGGTGCAGGGTGTATACCCAACCCCGCTTTACGAACTGGTGCTATGCATCGGCATGTTTGGACTGATGTGGGTTTTTCGCAAAAAGATAAAAATACCGGGGCTGATGTTCTCTATCTACCTCATCCTCAATGGCGGCGAAAGGTTTTTGATAGAACATATCCGCATAAATTTTTATTACCGTTTTTTAGGACTTACTTTTACACAGGCAGAACTAATTGGCGGCCTGATGTTGCTTGGCGGACTGGTGGGGCTAACCATCATCGGTTATAAGCGCTACGTATTATCCAAACAAACCACATAAACCATTGACAATTTATCCCTTCCCCATATGAAAAGGCTTACGCTATTGTGTTTGTTTATTTGCTGCGCGATGCACCAGGGCGTGGCCCAAACAAAGCCGGTAAACCTTACCGATATTAAATTTACAGTAGCAGAAGCGCCGGAATGGTCGGCATTGCTGAAGCGCGATAAAGGCTGGTTTGGCGGCGACGGAATTTACACCATACCACTAAGTGGGATAGAGGGAAAACGTGCAAAGGCGAAGGATAAGATCTTGTTCATCTTTAGTGATAGCATGATAGGGGAGATAAGGGATAATACCATGATGCCGGGCTATAAAATGATCCATAATTCGGTTGCGCTGCTCAACGGAAATAGGCCGCTGGCCAAACAAATGAAGTTTTACTGGGATAAGGATGCCAAAGGTAACGCCGAATCTATATTCATTCCCAAAACACCCAAAACAGATAGTACCGACTACTATTGGCTGGGCGATGGCTTTGTGAACCAAGCGAATAATGCCACCTACATCTTTGGCTACCGGGTACGCAATGTAAGCAGCGGGGCATTCGGTTTTAGGGAGGTTGGCAATACGCTTATCAAAATCCCGGCAGGCAGCAAGCCACCTTATAAGGATCTGAAACAGATGGATACTCCCCTTTACCTGCTGGATGAAAAGAATGATATCGGATCGTTTGGCGCAGGTGTTTATGTAAATACCAAAACCGCTGGCGCGCCGCAACCAGATGGCTATATTTATACTTACGGTGTAAGGGGTATGGTTAAAAACCTGATGGTGGCCCGTGTGCTGCCAAAAGATTTTGAAGATTTTACCAAATGGACCTATTGGGACGGCAACGCTTGGGTAAGCGATATCAGTAAAGTGGCCAATATAACCGATGGCGTATCCAACGAGTTAAGTGTATCTGCCCTGCCGGATGGGCGTTATGCATTAATCTTTCAGCATGGCGGCATGAGCACAACAGTGGGGATGCGTATCGGCGCAAGTCCCGTAGGGCCGTTTGGCCCCATTATCAAGTTATGGGATTGTAAGCCGGACCTGGTGGAGAAAACCTTTGTGGTGTACAACGCTAAGGCCCACCCAAGCTTATCTAAACCGGGCGAGCTGCTGATCAGCTACAATATCAATTCCGTAGAGTTTATTAAAGACCTTAAGGTACACCCTAACTTGTACCGGCCGCGGTTTATAAGGGTAAAATTTCAATAGACTGGCGGATGAAAAGGTGTGTATTTTTCATTTCCTATTTATCGCCAGCAATTAGGGTTTACAAAAGTTTACACAATTCACAAAATTAATTTGTAATTAATTTATAATCAATTAGTTGTATTTTTGCAGGGTTTACATAAATATCGTTTTTTTTAATCGTCAAAAAAGGTAATTTTTCAATTTTTCGGGTCAGCGGCGAGTATACCGTTCAGCCACCCACTCGCTATTTCCGAATAATTCTCACATATAATTTGTTACTTTAAAAATAATATATAATTTAGCTAAATCAATTTAGCATTTACTGCCAATTAAACTAAAATGAAGAAATTATTAATGCTTGCCGCAATTGTGGTAATGTGCAGCTTCCAAACCAAAAAACCGGTTAAGATCGTATTTTTCGGCGATTCCATTACCGAATACGGTGTACGCCCGGATGGCTATATTACGCTGTTCCAGCAAAAACTAAAGGATAATAACAAAGCCGGCGATTATGAGGCTGCAGGGGCGGGTATAGGCGGTAATAAGATCTACGACTTATACCTGCGCTACGAAGAGGATGTACTCACCAAGAACCCCGATGTGGTGGTGATATGGGTAGGGGTGAACGATGTGTGGCACAAGCGGATGTTTGGTACCGGCACCGATTGGGACAAATTTGGCAAATTCTACACCGCGCTCATCAAAAAATTCCAGGCAAAGGGCATTAAGGTTACCATTTGCACGCCGGCATCCGTGGGCGAAAAAACGGATTACAGTAATGAACTGGATGGCGACCTGAACAAATACTCGCAGATCATCCGCGATATAGCCGCGCAAAACAATTGCGGATTGATAGATTTCCGTAAGATCTTCCACGAATACGGTTTAAAGAACAACCCGGAGAATAAAGATAGGGGAATCCTTACCGGCGACGGTGTGCACCTGAATGCAGAGGGTAATAAACAAGTGGCCGATATCATGTATCAAACGCTGATTAAATAGTATTTTTTGGTTTATATTTTGGTTTGAAAGGGGGCGGTGACGCCTCCTTTTTTTAGACCCTTTGCTAAAACGATTTCGGTAGCTAATTCGATAGGTCATCGATAAATTACATTTACAAATGAAGAGAGCTTTACATATCTGCGCAATTTTAATGCTAATGGCGAATATACTCTCGGCACAGGAAGCCAATTTGGTGAAGTACGTAAACACCCGCCAGGGTACCAATACCAAATACGAGTTTTCGTACGGTAATACTTACCCGGCAACCTCGCTGCCTTTTGGCATGAACACCTGGACGCCCCAAACCGGCAAAAACGGCGACGGCTGGAAATACCAGTACTTTGAGAAAAAGATCCGTGGCTTTCAGCAATCGCACCAATGCAGCTCCTGGGTGAACGATTATGCGGTGTTTTCGCTGATGCCTGTAACCGGCGATTTGATAGTGAACGAGGATAAACGCGCTGCAAACTTTAGCCACGCTAACGAAATTGCCCAGCCCAGCTATTACAAAGTAAAGCTGGATAACAATATCACCACCGAGATGACGCCTACCGAGCGTGGCGCGCACCTGCGTTTTACGTTCCCGAAAGGTGCAGGTTCATACCTCGTGCTGGATGGCTACACCAAAATGAGCATGGTAAGCATCAACCCAAAAACAAAAACCATCACCGGCTATGTGAACAACTGCCGCTGGGCACCGCAGGGTTTTAAAAACTACTTCATCATTACTTTTGATAAATCTTTTACCGCTTTTGGTACCTGGGAGAATAAAAAGAACACCACTAAAGCCGGCGATAAAACCGCAGAAGGCGATGGCGTTGGTGCTTATATCAAATTTAAGGATGGCGAAACCGTGCAGGCTAAAGTGGCTTCATCCTATATCAACCCTGAGCAGGCAGCGCTTACTTTAAAAACAGAACTGGGCGGCTACAAATCATTTAACGATACCCGCAAAGCGGCAGATAAAGTTTGGAACACACTGCTCGGCCGTATGGCGGTAGAGGGCGGTACGGAAGAAGAAAAGGCAACTTTTTATTCTTGTTTGTACCATGCCAACCTGTTTTCGCACCAGTTTTTTGAGTATGGTAAGGATGGTAAACCATATTACTATAGTCCTTACGATGGCAAGGTACACGATGGCTATATGTATACCGATAACGGTTTTTGGGATACCTTCCGTGCCCAGTTTCCGCTGAATACGGTGTTGCATCCAAAAATGGAAGGGCAGTTGGTCCAAGCCCTTCTGGATGCACAAAAACAATGCGGCTGGCTGCCGTCATGGTCCTTCCCCGGCGAAACAGGGGGGATGCTGGGTAACCATTCTATATCCTTGCTTGCCGATGCCTGGATGAAGGGGATTCGCAGTTTCGACCCAAAACAAGCTCTTGAGGCTTATTACCACGAGGCCACCAACAAAGGCCCATGGGGTAGTGCAAACGGTCGCCCCGGATGGAAGGAATATTATGCAAATGGCTTTGTGCCCTACACTAAGCAAACCGAAGGCGCTACTGCCTGGACGCTTGAATTTGCTTACGATGATTTTTGCGCCTATCAACTGGCAAAGGCAACCGGTAATAAATTTTATGAAGATGTGTTTGCCCGCCAGATGTATAATTATAAAAACCTCTTCGACCCGAAAACGCGCTTTATGCGTGCAAAAGACGCCAAGGGGGATTGGATAGAACCCTTCGACCCGATGGATTGGGGCGGCCCGTATACGGAGGGTAACGCCTGGCACTGGACCTGGTCGGTTTTTCATGATACGCAGGGGTTGATTAACCTGATGGGCGGCGATAAAAATTTCACTGCGAAGATCGACTCGGTATTCAGCGAGCCGGGTACCATCAAAGTTGGCGGCTACGGGCAGGTTATCCACGAGATGACGGAGATGGCCGAATTTAAAATGGGCCAGTTTGCACAGGGGAACGAACCCATCCACCACATGCTGTACATGTACAACTATGCCGGCCAACCCTGGAAAGCCCAGCAGCACCTGCGCGAGGTGATGGACAAAATGTACAACGCAACGGAAAATGGTTATCCGGGCGACGAGGATGAGGGACAAATGTCGAGCTGGTTTGTACTGAGCGCGGCGGGCTTTTACAGCGTTTGCCCGGGAACGGATCAGTATGTTATTAGTAGCCCGCTGTTTAAGAAAATGACCATCGCGTTGGAGAACGGCAATAAATTCACCATTGAGGCCAATAATAATAACAAAACTAACGTGTATATCCAGTCCGCAACGCTAAATGGCAAGCCATACACCCATAATTTTATCACGCAAAGCGATATTATGAATGGCGGTGTGCTGCATTTGGAGATGGGCGCTCAACCGAATTTAACCCGGGGGCTGGCAGCGGAGGACAGGCCTTTCTCGCTATCAAAAGCGGATAAGCCGTAGAATTAAAATTGGCTTCCGCAGTAAAAATTAAGCGGCTGTTGGTACTTGCAAAACATTTGAGTTAATTTACAGCACCAATATAACCCAATTTAACTTTGCCGGATGGACGCCAAACCCAAGTTTACCGAACGGAAATACCTGTTAGTGCTGCTATTTGTTACCTCCCTGTTTTTAATGTGGGGTATCTCCATGACGCTGGGCGACGTGCTGAACCGCCATTTTCAAAACGTACTGCACGTGAGTAAGGCCCGGTCGGCCTATGTGCAGTTCTCCATTTTCGGGGCATACTTTGTAATGGGCATCCCTGCGGGGCTGTTCATGAAACGGTTTGGATATAAGAACGGTGTTTTGTTAGGGCTGCTGCTTTACTCTGTAGGGGCTTTCCTTTTCATCCCGGCAGCCGATGCCGAATCATTCACATTCTTCAGGATAGCATTGTTTATTTTAGCTTGCGGAATGGCTACTTTAGAAGCCGTAGCGCATCCCTTTGTCGCGTCGTTGGGCGACCAGCGTACCAGCGATCAGCGCATTAACTTTGCCCAGGCATTTAATGGGGTGGGTGGCATTATCGGCCCTATTATCGGCAGCTCGGTTATCTTCGCCGGCGAGCAGGACCTGGTTTCGGTAAAGCATCTTTACATCACTATAGGCGCGGTAATTGCTGCTATAGCCATCGCTTTTGCGTTTATCAAAGTTCCGCCATTAACAGATCCGCATACTGTTTCAACCGATTCCTATTCAACAGCCGAAGTGGCCCATGCCGATAAAAAACTGTTTCAGCATAAGCATTTTGTTTTTGCGGTGATAGCGCAGTTGTTCAACGTGGCCGCGCAGGGTGGTACCTGGGCCTATTTTATCAATTACGGCCACGAGGTAATGCATTTTAGCGATGGTAAGGCCAGCTATTTCTTTTCGCTGAGCATGGTAATGATGATGATAGGCCGCTTTGCCGGCACTTTCCTGATGCGCTTTATTGCCCCTTACAAATTGTTAGCTGCTTTTGCACTGGGTAATATTTTGATGTGCCTTATTGTAGCGCAGGGCTTTGGATGGGTATCGTTTGTGGCGCTTTTGTTCATCAATTTCTTCTTCAGCATTATGTTCCCAACCATATTTAGCCTTGGGCTGAAAAACATGGGCAAGCAAACCCAGCAGGCCTCATCGTTTATTGTAATGGGCGTTGTAGGCGGTGGTTTATTTCCGCTGCTGATGGGTTTGGTGGCCAACCATAACGTGGCGCAGGCTTATTATCTGCCTATTATTTGTTATGCGGTTATCTTTCTTTTTGGCTTTAACTACCGGCGCCTAAATAAAAACACGGCGGCCGTATAATTTTATGTCAAAATAGTATTAGGATGATTGAATTTTATTGGAAATCTTTACAATAAATCGATTTATCAGGCATTTCGTACCCTGCTTGTTTGTGATATTAATTATATTTGAATTTATTAAAATAGCACGTGAAAAAACTCTCGATAGTTGATATTGCCAACCACCTAAACGTTTCTAAAACTACCATCTCTTTTATCCTGAACGGGCGTGCGCAGGAGAAGCGAATTGGCAAAGAGTTGGTAGAGCGTGTAGAAAAATTTGTGGCCGAAGTAGGGTATAAGCCAAACTCGCTCGCCAAGAGTTTGCGCACCGGCAAATCAAATATCATTGGCCTGATGGTGGAAGATATCTCCAACCCTTTCTTCGCCGCTATTGCCAGGCTGATAGAAGACCGCGCTTACAAAAACGGCTACAAAATTATTTATTGCAGTACCGATAACGATACCTCTAAAACCAAGGACCTCATCAACATGTTTCGCGACAGGCATGTGGATGGCTATATCATTGCCCCACCCGAAGGCATAGAGGAAGACATCAGTTCGCTGATAAAGGACGGGATGCCGGTGGTATTGTTTGACAGGCACCTGCCAAATGTAAGTACCGATTATGTGGAGATAGATAACCTGTTCAGCACCTACAACGCAACCATGCATTTGGTGCAGCAGGGGTATAAAAATATAGCTTTTATCACCTTCGCATCGCATCAAACGCAAATGCAGGCGCGTTTGCAGGGATATAAAGACGCTATCAAAGCCAGCGGATTAAAACCCGTAGTGCAGGAGATCGTGTTCGATCAGAACGAGGAACTCATCATGGGGCCGATAAGTACCTTCCTCAAAAAAAATAAAAATCTCGATGCCGTGTTCTTTGGAACCAACCACGTGGGTACCTGTGGGTTAAAAGTGATCAATAACCTTGGCCTAAAAGTGCCGGACGACCTGGCCCTGATATCTTTTGATGATTATGATGTATTTAAACTGTTCTCGCCACCCGTTAGCGCAATTGCGCAGCCTATAGAAGCTATTGCTGATAGCGTAATAACGGTTTTGCTGAATAAATTGAACACTTCATCGCAGCATATCAGTTCGCAATCTATCGTACTGAAAACTGATTTTAACATCAGGGGATCGTCTAAAGCTAAATAAACAACGCTTGTGCTCCCGGCAAAATTCCAATTAAAGCGCTTTTCTCCCGAAGAAAAAAAATTAACAAAATTTAACGCAGAATTGTCATAGAATTATCATTTGGTATTGATTTATCTCCCTATATTAGGGCAAACCAAAATGACATATGCCAAGAGGAAACCAGCACCTGCGCTTTGTTAAATTATTTTTACCGTTATTGCTTTTAACAGCAAGTTTCAATGGTTTCGCTCAATCTATCCCTTTGGCAAATGCCTTTGCCCATAACGATTACTGGCACAAACGGCCGTTGTTTGATGCGCTTGATAACGGATTTACCCATGTGGAAGCTGATATTTACCTGCGCAACGGCAAACTGATAGTGGCCCATATTTTGCCGATGCTGGAAAAAAATCGCACATTGGAAAGCCTTTACCTGGCACCTTTGATGGAGTGTATCAGCGGTAAAAGCATGCAGGCGGCCCGCCCTGTGGCCCCCATCACCCTGATGATCGATATTAAATCAAACGCTAATAAAACTTATGCGGCATTAGAAGTACTGCTGAATAAATACAGATCAATAATCTCAGGGTATGAAAATGGTACTTACGTACAGCGCCAGATAAACGTAGTAATAACCGGCAACAAGCCCTTTAAAATGCTAAAGGCAGAGAAAAACCGCCTTGCCTTTATTGATGAGGACCTGCTGAAAACCTACCACGATACGCTTGCTGCCAACGTATACCAAACCGCCAGCTGCAAATACGGTAAAATACTTAAATGGAGCGGCAAAGGCGAAATGCCGGCCGCCCAAAAGCAACGCTTAACGGCGTTTGTAAACATGGCCCATAAATACGGTAAAAAGGTAAGGCTATGGGCATCACCCGAAAAGGAGGTGGTTTGGACGCAATTGCTAAACTGCGGCGTCGACCTGATAAACACCGATAAACTGGAAGAATTGAAAGGCTTTTTATTGGCAAGGCAGGGCACGTATGCAAATGCAAACCTGCCTTAAAGGATAATTTAACGCATAAAAGCCCGGTAAACGCTACGTATACCGGGCTTTTTTTTATTTTCGGCTATAGGTAAGTAAAGGCTCAATAAAGCGCAACGGGTCTTAAAAACACAAGGTATATGAAGTACCAGTTTATCAACTGAACGAAAGCATTACAAACTAAACTATGTTAAGACGTAATTTTATCAAACTATCGGCCGCCGGCTTTGCAGCGGTTATGTACAGCAGGTTAACCTATGCTGCCGGCAACGGTTCCTCGCTGATCAATCACCCGGATGAAGCCTGGGCACAGGTAGGCGACCAATGGATAAAACTGACAAGTAAAGGTGGCGCTGTTTTTACACACCAGGATATTAAGGTAGAAGTTAAAACAAACGGAAACGCGCGGGCCGTGTATGTGCAATCGCCCCTGGCAGAACTGCAAACGGTAAAATTTAAATGGAAATATCAAACTGCGGGAAACGCAAAGGTTTTGGGCGACCACTGGGAGCGTACCTACGGCGACCTTGCATGGAAAGCACCCGATGCCAATACCCGTAACCCATGGTATGTACTATTACATGATGATAAACAAACCGCGTGCTTCGGCGTAAAAACCGGTGGTAATACAATTTGCTGGTGGGAAGTTAAGCCTGATGTTGTAGAACTTTATTTGGATACTCATTCGGGTGGCGTAGGTGTAAAGCTTGGCCAGCGCGCCCTGCACGCAGCCGATATTGTAACGGGTATGAGTAAAGCGGGGCAAACGCCCTATGCAACCCATACCAATTTTTGCAAAGTAATGTGCGCTAAACCGCGTTTACCCAAACAGCCCGTTTACGGCATTAACGATTGGTACGTGGTTTACGGCAAAAACTCCTATCAAACCATCAAAGATCAAACCACGGCCATGGCCGAATTGGTTACTGATACCAGTAACCGGCCTTTTTCGGTAATTGATGACGGGTGGCAGCAGGCCGACGATTTTTCTATTGTGAACGATAAGTTTAAGGATATGCATAAAATGGCCAACGAGATAAAAAGCCATGGTATGCGGCCCGGCTTGTGGACACGCCCCTTAATTGCCCGTAAAGACGATAGTAAAACTTTACTAGCGCCCAAAATAGCCGGGCGCAGCCAGGAAGATGAACTGATACTCGACCCAACCATCCCCGAAAACTTAGCGCGGGTTAAGCGCAACATTGCCCTGTATAAACAATGGGGGTACCATATGGTAAAGCACGATTACAGCACCTGGGATATTTTTGGCAGGTGGGGCATGCAAATGAAGAATAGCTTCACGGCCCCGGGCTGGAAGTTTCAGGATCAAACCAAAACAAATGCCGAGATCATTAATAACCTGTATGGCACCATAAGGCGAGCGGCGGGGGATATGTATATCATAGGATGTAATACCT
Source organism: Mucilaginibacter pankratovii (assembly GCF_014773265.1). Taxonomy (GTDB): domain Bacteria; phylum Bacteroidota; class Bacteroidia; order Sphingobacteriales; family Sphingobacteriaceae; genus Mucilaginibacter; species Mucilaginibacter pankratovii. Next base: position 65,146 of record NZ_JACWMY010000017.1, read on the forward strand.
TAAGCCATTTATCCGCAGGTGTTTTCGAGCTTAACCGTATTGGTGATGATACCAGTGGAAAGGAGTGGGCACGAACCAAAAAGATGGGGGTGAATACATTAGGTTTCCGCCTGCCGCAAAACAATACTTTTTACGCAGCCGATGGCGATTGCGTTGGCCTTACCAAGGATGTTCCATGGGGTAAAAATAAGCAGTGGATGCAGTTACTGGCCGAAAGTGGTTCGCCGCTGTTTATATCGGCCGAGCTGGATATATTGGACGGCGAGAAAAAGGCTGCCATTAAACAAGCCTTTGCCAATGCCGCCAAAGTGCAGCCAAACGGCGAACCGCTTGATTGGCTCACCAACCCTTTCCCCGAAAAATGGAAACTGAATAATAAGGAAGTTACCTTTAACTGGGATTGATCTTTTGTAAGTGTATGGGTGTCCGTAGGATTTAAAGAAAAAGAGGCTGATCATGATTTATGATACAGCCTCTTTGAATAGTTTGATATATTCTTTGCGGAGTGGAAGGGATTCCAATCGAACACCTGATACCGTTTTCCTAAATTCAATAATTTGGGTCAAATTCCACTATCCATTCAATACCATATTTGTCTCTAAACATGCCGGCGTAGGTACCCTAGGGGCTGTCTCCAATGGGCCCTTCAATATCTCCACCTGCCGATAGGCCGTTAAATATCTGGTCTGCCTCTTCCTTACTTTCGGCACTAACTGCTATTTTAGACCGGTTTTCGGCTTCGTTTACCCGGCCCATAAATTCGGGAACGTCATTAGCTATTAACACATTGTTTTTGCCAATAGGTAAAGCAATGTGCATTACTTTGTTGGCTTCATTTTCCGGCACCTGAAATTCAGCGCTTGCCAGGTCTCTAAAGCGGACGACCTTTGCGAACTCGCCGCCAAAAACTGATTTGTAGAAAGTGAACGCTTCTTCGGCATTTCCGTTGAAGTTGATCCAGGGGTTAATTGTTCTCATAATTTTTATTTTTTAAATTGATTGTAAATTTTCTTTTTATGTTCTCTATGATAAAGAGGCTAACAGCTCTTCCAGGTTTTTCAAGGTGATGGTGAAGCCTATTTTGAAGCCCTCTAATAATTTCTCCAAGCGCTCAAACGACTCATTAAAAATGACGATGTTCACTTTGGTTATACCATTTTGTTCACTGAAATTGTAATCCCATTCAGAACCCGGCAGTTCACGATTTTCATCTTTATCTGCAAACGCGTTGTACATCTTAAAATTGGTTTTAGGGGTAATGGATGTAAATTCCTGCACTGCCCAACGCTCCTGCCCATCGGGGCTTATCATCGCGTAAAATCGCCGCCCGCCAACTTCAAAATTCATATACTTGGTTTTGGCGCGCATAGGTGCAGGTGCCCCCCATTGGTCCAGCAGTTCGGCTTTGGTAAAGGCATCCCATACTAAAGATTGCCCGGCATTAAATTCCCTGGTTATATAAACCGTTTTCGCTGTTTTGTCAACGTTAAAATCAAATAGCAAATCGTTGTTCATTATTTATTGATGATTAGTTAATAATTCTATTGGTATCAATGCTACTTCGTGGTCTGTGTTTTAATTGTTGTTAATAAATGGTCGAGCTGGTTAAATTGAGTTTCCCAGTTTTGCCTGAATTGGGCTAACCAATGGTCAAACTCCTGCATTTTTTTTGCGTTAAAGTGATAGTAAATTTCCCGGCCGCTTTGCTCAGGTTTAATCAATTCGCATTCGTGTAAAACTTTAATATGTTTTGATACTGCCTGCCGGGTCATATCAAATTTTTCGGCCATTACATTTGGCGTCAAAGCCTGGATGGCGAGTAAGGTTAAAATAGCCCTGCGTGTAGGGTCGGCAATGGCCTGGAATATATCTTGTTTCATTTTGCAATATCTAAATAAGCAACCTTCAGGTTGCAAATATATATGCAACTTTTGAGTTGCGCAAATATATCTGCATTTTTTTTGGCTGGTATAATGATGGGATGTTTAGTGGTAATTGTGGTATTCGATGCAATAACAAACCAAACCGCGTCTTACTTTACACGACGGGGATTAAGCTATTAAATCTTAGGCGGCGCAGACGACCACCGACGAAGGCGATCCGCTGTGCATGACCACGTTCGGCGAATCGGCACCGGCCGAAGATATGTTCAAGCACTTCGGTATTACAGTAGATAATGCAGTTAAAAAGGCGAAAGCGCTTTTGTAGATGTGAGATAAGAGATTTGAGATAAAAAGGCCGCTTCGGTCTCAAATCTAAAGCAATGAGTTTATTGTTGCGTAAATAAATAGCACCGTTATTTAATAATGGTACTTGATACCTAAAATTTGGAATTTGAGATTCTTTTATTACTTAAATATTCCGATGGTAGTAAGCCATATTTAGTTTTAAACGTTTTTGAGAAATAGCTTGGGGTGCCAAAGCCCGTGATATAAGCTATTTGGGCTACGTTATAGTCACTCGTTTCTAACAGTGCTGCTGCTTTTTCCAACTTCACCAAGCGGATATATTCAACAGGCGTATGCCCTGATAGTTCAAGCAATTTGTAGTACAGCGATCCCCGGCTCATGCCCACATATTTACTTAGTTTTTCAACAGATAGCTCAGGATCGTTTAAGCCGTTCTCTATACACTCCATTATTTTGTTCATCAATTTAACATCAGCCGATTCCGTTTCAATTTGACTGACCTGGAATTGAATATGTTTTGAGTACGTTTCTTTTAGGCTATTGCTCATAATAAGCAAATTGCAAATTTTTGTATATAAAATTTGAAAATTGAACGGCTTGGTGAGATAGTCGTTTGCTCCTGAGCGCAGGCCTTTAAGTTGCTCCTCCTCCTTTGCCATAGCCGTAAGCAAGATAACCGGAATGTGGCAAGTGCGCTTGTCCGATTTTATTTTTTTACTTAATTCTATGCCATTAACCAAAGGCATGCCCACATCGCTTACTATTAAATCGGGATGGGCGCTTAATGCTTTTTGCCAGCCCTGTTTGCCATCTGCAGCTTCCAAAATCTGGAAATATTGTTTCAAGTGATTAGCGAGATAATATCGGAATTCGTCGTTATCCTCTACTAATAACACAGTAGCTATATTTGAAGCGCTTTCTGTGAAGTCGTCTAATGGAAGTGCCGCAATAGTTTCATAGGCGGGGTTGTTATATTGTGCTAAATCTATTTCTGGTTCTTCTGCAAAAGCAATCGCAGGGAGCAATGGTAATGTTATAATGAAGTCGCTCCCTCTATCGCAGGCACTTTTAACGCATATACTACCTCCGTGTAGTTCTACAAATTCTTTAGTGATAGAAAGCCCGATCCCGGTTCCCTGGTTCATTATCGAACTTTTTTGCCCTGATTGATAAAACCGATCGAAGATTTTAACAAGGTCATTTTCAGCTACCCCTATTCCCGTATCCGAAATAGTTAAATATAAGGTAGGCTGCAACTCGTTGGCATTACAAATATTTATTTTGATGGTTACACAACCACCCCTGGGAGTAAACTTAAACGCGTTGGATAATAAATTAAGTATCACCCTTTCCATCTTGTCACTATCGAACTGCGTTGTCCAAACCTTTTGCGTACTTTCTATATTGAATGTAATTTGCTTGTTATCTGCTATATCGCGAAAAGATTCGGAGCACTCGATGATGAAACGGACGATATCTCCCGGCGCAAGATTTAGTTTTAGCTCCCGCTCCTCCATTTTGCGAAAATCTAACAACTCATTAACTAAATTAAGTAGTCGTTTTGCGTTTCTGTTGATCATTTTCAGCTGACCAAAGTCTTCGCCTTCAAAACCGCGGTTCATCAATCTATCAACGGGAGCAAGGATCAGCGAAATTGGTGTTCTGAATTCATGACTTAAATCGGTCAGTATTTTAATTTTTACCTGGTCGAGTTCATGTAACCGCTCCGCTTCGAGGCGTTCGCGTTCTATCAATTGTTTAGCCTGTAATTTTTCCTGGGTTGCTTCAAATTCGTTTCGCAATTTTCTAATGCCCTGCCTACGTATCAGTAATAAAATGGATACCGCAGCCAGCAGATATAAGGCGTAAGCGTAGGCTGTGCGCCAAAACGGGGGCAACACAATCACCTTTATTTGGCTTGGGGCGTTGTTCCAGCTATTTTCGCTTTTGCTGCACATTACCTGGAAAACATAGCTGCCCGGGTCAAGGTTGGTATAATTCGCGGTTCGGGCTTTATTAACAAAGTTCCACCCTTTATCAAACCCCGAAAGTTTATAGGCATAAAGGTTTTGCTTGGGGGAGGTGTAATCAACGGCCACATAGTTGATCGAGAAGTTTTCGCCATACGCAAGCGTAATCTCTTTGGCGTTGCCAATTTGCTCGGCAATGGCTGAGGTTGATGCCGGTATTACAGGCAAATTATTTACTTTGAGCCCGCTAAATATAACTTTTCCGGGTGTAGACGAAGGCGGTAATTTTTCGGGGGTGAAGTAGTTAAATCCATCTTGCCCTCCAAAAAACAACTCGCCGCGCGAGGTTTTAAGAACGGCCCCGGGTAAAAACGACCCTTGTTGAACACCATTCTCTGCTGTGAAGTTCCTGAAATTCTTTTTTGCCCGGTCAAAAGAGCCAATCCCCCGGTCGGTACTAAACCAAAGTAAGCCGGTATCATCTTCAACTATACTTTTAATAAAGCCGTTTGTCAGTCCTTCCGATTCTTTGAATGAAAAGAAGCGATTTGTTTTAGGGTCTAAATAACTTATACCATCATTTGTACCTACCCAAAGTGTACCATCTTTAGTAATTAATAAAGTAGAAACTACATCATTGGCCAACCCGCTATTTGCTTTGGTATAATGGCTTATACTTCCGTCCGACGGTTTATAAAGTGCAATTCCTGTCCCTGAAGAACCGATCCAAACGTTGCCGGTTTCAGCACAGGTTACCATGCAGGCAATAAAATCATTTAGTGGCAAATTGCCTTTGAAGCCAACGCTCGCTTTACGGCTTAATCTCGAAGATACACGCTTCTGAGGGTCATAAATATCAATGCCGTATCCCAGTGTGCCAAACCACATCCTTCCCTGCTTATCTTCGGTAATGGATGTGATATCATTTCTGCCGGGGCCTTTCGATGTTCCATCGTTTGTAAGCTGTCCGAGCGCTTTGCTCTGAGGATCAACATAAAAAACGCCATGATGGTAGGTGCCTGCCCATAATAACCCGTTCCGGTCTATATGGGTTGACAAAATTGTAGCTGCTGCAGTGCCGTCAAGTTTACTGATCAGCTTGTACGGTGTAAATAAGCCTGTTTTACTATTAAATAACTCGAGGCCGCCGCCATCTGTACCAACAAAGATGTTCCCGTTCTTGTACTCCGCAAACGAAGTTACAAAGGGCGCTTTAAGCCCATTCGGGTCAAATGGGTTGCTTTGTTTCAGGTTAAAAAGTGGTAAATGCTTATCGTATTTACTTACCCCGCCGCCAAACGTGCCAACCCAATAAATTCCTTCAGGATCTAAAAAGAAACTCCGGATCGATTTGCTTTTAAGGCTGAAGATGTTGCGGGGGTCGGGTGTTAATTGCTTAAATCGCGCGGTTGACACATCATATATGCTCACTCCGTCTTCTGTACCTATCCAAACGCTGCCGTCCTTGCCGGCTGTAACAGAAAACACGGCATTATTGCGTATGGAGTTTTTTATGCCCGGAGAATATTTGTAAACTATAAATTTACCGGGCGAAACCTGTTTGTTAATACCATCGAAAGTGCCAAACCAAATGTTTCCCTCAGAGTCTTCAGCGATCGACTTGATGATGTTATTACTCAGACTTGTTGGGTCAGCAGGATCATGAACAAATCTTGTGAACTTACGTTGCTTACTGTTATAAAGGTAGGCGCCATTATTGGTTCCAACCCATATGCTATGGCGGCTATCTTCTAATAGAGAGATTGCTACAAAGGTTCCTGCGTCGGTAATTTTAGGAAAGTTCATCGGCAGGCGGGTTGAACGGCCTGTTTTAAGATCAAACATTCTCAGATCCCCATAAGTTCCAACCCATAAGTTTCCGTCATGATCTTCCATTATGGCTCTGGCGGATATGGTGGACAGCTCCTTCCAGGCACCGTCGCCTTTGTATCGTTGAAATCTGTCGAGTTTTTGGTCATAATAACAAAGGCCGCCTGCTGCTGTGCCAACCCATAGTTTTCCGGAATGATCTACAAATAAAGTTAAAACTTCGTTAGAAGGAAGGCTGTTATTGTCGCCCTGGTGATGCCTGTAAATAGTAAAATTGCTACCATCATATTTGCTTAACCCGTTGGTAGTACCAAACCACATTAATCCGTTATGGTCTTTAATAATAGCGTTAACTGTATTTGACGATAATCCTTCTTTTACGGTGATAGATGTAAGATTGAGGTTGTCTTGACCAACACTTATCAATGGTGAAATATGTAATGTTAAGCATATTGCCAGGCTGCATTTAATTAATTTCCACATACAATGTTTTTGGCCCAAGTAAGTCGTATCCATTTAACAACAGATACAATAACAGTGGTGGTTAGTAAGAGAATAATTGGTTATAGTAACAAATATATTATTCTGACTTTAAAATTCTAAGAAAAGCATATAATAAAGTGCAAATATTACAATCGATTGTAACATCGTGCAACTGAATACCCTTTAGTTATCATTTTCCAAACTATAATCGCCACTGAATCGTCTCAGACAAAAAAGGACAGCCTCGCGCTGTCCTTAACCAATTTAACTAACCAAATGAAGGCAGAAGCCTAAAGAGGGAAGAAGTATTTTAAACAAAATTGTCAATTTTGAAAGTACCGGAGTAGCTGGTTTTACCATTTTTATATAACGTATGTCCGTTATAGGTTGAATAGCGAATGACCTTTAAGGCCATTGCTTTAACATTTCAATCACCCCGTAGCTTATTATATTATAATAATAGAAAGTGCGGGTGCCTGGTGGCATTTATGATACATGAAAGTTGTATGTAGTAGTAGTAAACGCTTGTTTGTTATAAAAATTCCTTCGCCACCCTGTAAATGCTGTGGAAAGCTGGCGATTGTACATTTGTAAGATGATTTTGACGATATGTGATATTAGAAACATATCAAACAGTGGAACTTAGCCGAAGCCAAGGTTGTAAAACCGCCGCAGTAACCAAATTATAAATCAATATCCAACTTTTTATTACAAACAGAGATCTATAGACTCTGCTCACGACTCATAATGCAATCGATTGTATTTAAATAGAACATCATTCTTTGTATTAGTGTAACAACCTGTAAACAACTAAACTGAAAAAATTATGAAGGTAACATAGGGGGATTTGAGGGCCGATCGTCGAGGACAGCCAGGCTCAGTTAAGCAACTAACCAATCAATATGAAAGATTAAACTTTATGATAGAAATAACAAAATGACGATTGTAAATGCGGAAAGTAAATGCGCTATCCACCATTTATCGGTTTAGTTATTTAATCCATAGTAAATAAATTATGAAAAAATCAATACTAAATATTTATAGCAAAGCGGCGCTCTTAGTGCTATTTAGCATTTTGATTTGCGCTACAGCTTTGGCGCAGAGCAAAAAAATTACCGGTATTGTGTTTGATGAAAACAATCAACCACTACCAGGGGCGACTATTAGGGCCCAATCCGGCAAAATAACCACCTCTACTAATGTAAACGGTAAGTTTACGATTGATGTACCTGATAGCGAGCGATCACTAATTGTACACTTCGTAGGATACGTAGATGAAGAGGTTGCAATTGGCAGCCTAACCAACTTTACTGTTCGCCTAACCCCAAGTTCCAAAAACCTGAATGAAGTTATCGTGGTTGGGTACGGAACTCAGCGTAAAAAAGATGTAACCGGTGCGGTTGCGTCAGTTTCCGGCAAAACGTTAAGCGAAGTTCCCGCGCCGAACTTAATAGACCAACTAAAAGGCCGTACAGCGGGGGTTGATGTAGTGAGTAATGGGTCTACACCCGGAAGCGGCGGCCAGATCCGTATAAGGGGTAACCGTACAATTACAACGGGTAATAACGACGGGCAGGACGGGCCGTTGGTGGTTTTAGATGGTATTCCTTATCCCGGCAGTATTAACGATTTTGCTCCCGAAGATATAGCATCCATTGATATATTAAAGGATGCATCCGCTACAGCTATATACGGGTCTCGCGGTGCTGGGGGCGTTATCCTGGTTACAACTAAAAGAGGGCGTACAGGCAAAACGGTTATTTCTTATGACGCGTATTATGCAAATGCCAGCGTATTGGGCAAATATGCCGTTTATGATGGTGCGGGCTACGCGCAATTAAAGCTTGATGCCGCTACTTATAATACAGCATCTCCGGGTACCACCGCTTATCCTATAACTCCGGCTGAGCAAGCGGCGCTGACAGCCGGCACGTCAACCGACTGGCAAAGCCTTATTTACCGTAACGCACCTACTCAAAGCCATCAGTTAAGCGTATCGGGCGGTAGCGATGCCACTCAATTTAATATTGCCGCAGGCTTTTACCGCCAGGACGGTATCATAGTAAACCAACACTTCGATCGTGCGGAGTTGCGTACAACAATTGATCATCGTATTAGCAGCCGTGTTAAGATAGGCTTAAACAGTATAAATACATTGCGTTACACCGCCCTGCCCGGTGGTGGCGGCGTACCCGGCGGCCTGGTGAGGACTACCCCGCTTGCGCCTCTTAAAAATGACGATGGCACTGTAAATCTTTTCCCGCAGATTGGAAGTATCGATGCAGCAGCAGTAAGCCCTTACACGCTTATTACCAAGGCAAGTTCTATTTATGATCGTACCCGCCGTTATTCTACATTCAATAGCTTATATGGCGAGGTGAATATTTTCGAGGGCCTTAGGTACCGTTTAAATGTTGGTTTGAATTTTATACAGGAGAACGGTAACTCTTACAATGGCACCCTTACCTATGTAAACGGCAACTCATCTTTAAATAACGCGGCCCTTAATAACAACGAGCAATGGAATTACAATATTCAGAATTTGCTGTACTATAACAAAACGTTTAACAAGCACAGAATTGATTTTACTGCACTTTATGAGATAACTAAAGATCATAATAAGAACAGCAATTTCAACACTACCGGTGTGCCCGCTGATTATATCCTAAACTCTAACTTTAACCTCGCAAGCGGAACCATAAGCAGCGGTGGTAGTTTTAGCGAGCAAGGCCTGCTCTCGTATATGGCACGCTTAGCTTACAGCTACGATGACCGTTACCTCTTAACCATTACCGGGAGGCGCGACGGGGCATCTTCTTTAGCACCAGGCCATCAGTGGTTTACTTACCCCGCCATAGGTTTGGGTTGGAATATCAGCAATGAGGCTTTTATGAAAAACGCTACCCTCATCAATAATTTGAAACTAAGGGGCGGTTTCGGTATATCCGGTAACCGAAATGTAGGTGCTTACGCCACATTAGGCGGTTTAACCTCAACTGCTTACAATTTCGGCAGCGCGGGGCAACTGGCTTATACAGTTACCAGTTTGCCGAACCCTAATTTAGGGTGGCAGTCAACAGCACAAGCAGATATTGGATTAGATATCACCTTTTTGAATAACCGCATAACGGCCAATATTGACGTTTATCAGCAAAAAACCAAGGATATCCTTTTACAGGTTAGCCTGCCACCAAGCACAGGTACCGGTAATACTTTCCAAAACCTTGGTAAAACCGAAAGCAAAGGTATAGAGATCAACTTATCTACTATTAACATTCAAACAAAAGGCGGCTTCACCTGGAGCACCGATTTTAGTTTTGCGGTTAACAGGGAAAAAATTACGCAATTGACAAATCCGGGGCAATTGAGCGATCCGGGAAATGGGTGGTTTGTGGGCCAACCGCTGAACGTTATATATGACGTAAAGAAAATTGGTATTTGGCAAACTGCCGATAAAACCAGTGGAACATTGGCAAAACAAACATCCCCTGTGCAGTTCCCGGGACAAATTAGGGTGGAGGATGTGAATAACGATGGTGTAATTAATTCAAATGACCGGCAGATACTTGGTAATTTCCAACCGAAATGGGTTGGAGGCTTTACTACCCGCTTCGCTTACAAATCGTTCGATCTTTCTGCCATTTTTTATGCACGTATGGGTATGAAGGTGCTACTGCCTTATTTTACTGCTGATGGCGGTGCGGCGGGCTTTCCCTTCTTTAACCAGGGCCGTGTTAACCAAATCAAAACAAATTATTGGACCACAACAAACCCAACTAATGATTTCCCTGCGCCCGATGCCAGTACAGATCGTTTGCTGTTTGGTTCAACGCTGGGCTATTACGATGGATCATTTATTAAATGCCGTAGTATTAACCTCGGCTATGTATTACCTACCAACTTAATCAAGAAAATAGGTTTAAGCAGTTTACGTGTTTACGCTAATGCAACCAATCCATTTATAGTTTATTCGCCAATAGTGAGAGACCATTTAGCGCTCGATCCGGAAGGCAATGGGTATGGCGGTTCGGTAAATAACAACGGCGGTAATGCAGCTGTAAATAACCGTGCTGTAAGCGTTAATCTTAACAACCCTTCTTACAGGCAATTTACTGTAGGTGTAAATGCTAAATTTTAAAATTAAAGAGATACTGATATGAAAACAAATAAAAAATTTGCGTGTGCTTTTTTAATTTTTACGGCACTTTTAGGCAATGGCTGCAAGAAAATATTGGAGGAACATCCGCAGTCGAGTATAGTTCCATCGTTTTTTAATACACCTTCGGGAGTTTTAGGCGGAATTGCAGGGGGGTATGCTGCTATACGTGAGGCTACCTATGGCACCGAAGGTTTCACCGCCGAAATGGACGCCGGTACCGATGATCATTTAGCCGGCGGTAGCGCCAGCGGGATCCAGCTATATACCTATAATGGTATTAACTCAAGTGTTGGTGGCGCTGGCTTTGCCGATGCTTACAGGGCCATTAATACCATGAATGGCGTATTGCAATATGGTCAAAGCATTGATCTGGATGCTGCAACACGTAAACAATACCTTGCCCAGGCTAAATTTATAAGGGCATTCTGGTATTTTTTATTGGTACAAAAACATGGCGATGTGCCATTGCATACCGAATTTATAACGGTGCCTACAAAAGCTGATACAAGGGCACCAGTAGCGGATGTTTACAAAGTAATTATCAAGGACTTAACAGAAGCAGCAGCAGATCTACCGAATGTTCCCACCGCTCCGTTTACGGGTAAAGCAGCTTGTAAACCGGTTGCTCAATTTTTGCTGGCACGTGTGTACCTTACAAGAGGATGGTTAACCAATACCCCGGCAGATTTTCAACAGGCATACAGCCTTTTTACCGATCTCATTGCCAATAAAGGCAGTTATGGCTGGGATTTGTGGCAAGATTATGGCGATGCTTTTAATCCTGCGAATGATAATGGGAAAGAAACCATTTTTGTGAGCGACCATAACATCGATACTAAATATGGCATTTATCCGCTTGGGCAAGCACAAGGTGGAGGGCCATACAACCTTTTGCCTTGGTTCACCAATTTTAACTACCCAAATCTAAGTGGCATAAATTCATATGAAAGCACCTCCGGCAGTTTGGTTACTACGGGGGCAGGAGCCATGATACGCGATGTTCAGTACGGCCGTCCATACACCAGGACAAGGCCAAATTCGGACCCTGTTAAAACTGGTGTTAACGCCGGAAAACGCTACATATTAGACCAGGCCTTTGTTAAGCGTGATGTTGATTCGCGCTACGAGAACACATTCTACACCGCATGGATCTCTAACGTAGCCACAGCCAACACTGCTGCTGCCGCAAATAACAAACGCGGAATATCTTACACAATGGTACCCGGGGTAGATACCGGCATCTACATGCCGCCTTTTGATGTTGCCGGTGCGCCGCAATTTGTGGGTGCCCGCCCTTTTAAAGGTATTGTAATACCACCTAAGTACTGGAATAACAATATATTCCCATCTGTAAAGAAATTTATGGACCCGAGCCGGGCCGCCGCCAATTTTAACGACCCGTCGACCAGGCCGGTTGTCATATGGCGTTTCTCGGATGTTTACTTGCTGGCTGGCGAGGCTGCCTTTAAACTTGGAGATTTAGCTAATGCGGCTAAGTGGATAAACGTGGTTAGGCAACGTGCGGCGTACCGTAAAACAAATACTGCTGCTCAGAATTTGGCAGCGGTTGCCGACATGACTATTCAACCATCTGATGTTACACTCGACTTTATTTTGGACGAACGAAGCCGCGAGTTTTTTGCTGAATGCCAAAGGTGGCTCGATCTGGTGCGTACACGTACCTTAACTGCAAGGGTAAAAGCCTGGAACAACGAAGCAGCGGCTTATGTAAAGGATGAGTTTATGCTGAGGGCAATCCCGCAATCGGAAATTGATTTGGTAACGGAAGGGCCTAAGATGCCGCAAAACCCTGGTTATTAATCTTGGTTGTGTAATTTTATTGCCTATGTGAATCATTAAGAGGCCGTTCCGTTACGAACGGCCTCTTTTTTTGCATAATACGATTGGTGTTGCGATGATAGCGGCGATTTAACACAACCACTGAACATTTGGTAGAGGGAGGTTATTTATATTCTGGTGATTAGCTAAGGAGTTGGCACTTTTATCTCGTTAATTACGAATTAATCTTACTTTTATCTATCTTAGTATACCGGCTTGCTAAGGGCCAGGTTCCTGATTTCGAAGATCTCAACTAAATTTTAATGCGTGTAAAACTTTATATTGTCGTTTCAGCATTGTTTTTTGCTTACACCAACAATTTTGCGCAAAACAGCCAATACCAATTTTCACGGCTCAATGTAAGCAATGGACTATCTCACAACCAGGTTACTTGCATATTTAAAGATCCCAAAGGCTTCATGTGGTTCGGCACGGCTTCGGGCCTTAACCGTTATGACGGTTATACTTTTAAAGTATTCAAGCACGACGTAAATAATAAAAACTCCATTAAGGAGGATTTTATAACTAATATTTGCGAAGGGCCTGACAAAAAGTTATGGGTAACAACCCCAAGCGGATATTCCTATTACGACCCCGAAACGGAGCAGTTTAATAATGACGTACCGTCAATGGGTAATTCTTTCAAACTTCCGGAGTATCCGCTCGTTTCCAAGATACTTCACAACGGCAAAGGCGACTTTTGGTTTTTGCGTCCTGATTCGGGCCTTTACAGGTATAATGAGCTGAAAAAAACTGCCACGCATTATTATCATCACCATAGTTCCAACCCATCATTATATTCAAATTCTGTTACAGACATTGAGCAGGATGCAAGCGGCAACATATGGATTGCTTATAACGACGGCGTAGTAGAGCTATTTGATGTAAAACGCAATGCAATTACGTACCATACCGATATTTTTAAAAAAGCTGCTAATAATAGGGGCAGGAACTATTCGATAACTATTGACAGTGAAGGCGATCTCTGGGTGTTTAACCCCAACATGGATTCCGGCGTTTATTATTACAGCCGCCGTACGGGACGGTTCCGCTACATCACAAAAGAATCGGCAGAGACACCGCTTACGTCGAACATCATCATTAATATTATTCAGGCCGACGACGGGCTTATGTGGATCTCCACTGATCATGGTGGCGTAAACTTATTAGATAAAAAAAGCGGGAAAATTACTTATCTACTAAATAGGGAAGATGATCCGAAATCATTGGGACAGAACACTGTATTGCTTTACAAAGACAACACAGGCATTATGTGGGCCGGTACTCTTAAAGAGGGGGTAAGTTATTATCATAAAAATATTATCAGGTTCCCGTTATACAGGCATTTTGCCTCAGATCCCGGGAGTATTAAGTTTGAAGACGTTAATAAATTTGTTGAAGATAAAAAGGGTAACTTATGGATCGGGACAAACGGGGGCGGTTTAATTTATTTTGATCGCAAAACGGGCAGGTTTACCCAGTATAAACACGATCCCGGAAACCCGAATAGCCTCAGCAGTGATATTATTGTAAGCTTATGTATCGACCATGATCAGCAACTATGGATAGGCACCTATTTTGGAGGGCTGGATCATTTTGACGGAAGAAAATTTAGTCACTACAAACATAATGATAAGGTGCCCACGAGCATTGCTGATGACCGGGTATGGAATATCCTGGAAGATTCATCGAACCGGTTATGGATAGGCACTTTTGCGGCGGGATTGCAAATATTTGACAGGGACAAAAAAATATTTTTCGCTCCATTTAAGCAAACGGCTATCAAGTCGCCTTATATATCCGCTCTTTTTGAGGACACCAAAGGTAATTTCTGGGTAGGAGGATATTTTGGGATAAGTAAAATATTAAAAAATGGGCGTGGCGTTATATATTATAATAACAAGAAAAACGACCCTAACAGTTTGATCAATGATGACATCCATAGTATCACGCAGGACAGCCGCGGCCTGATGTGGATAGCGACAAGGGGCGGACTAAGCATATTGAACCCCGAAACTAATCGTTTTATATCGCTGACGAAAAAGGACGGGTTGCCCGACAACCAGGTTTCGAAAGTATTGGAAGATAGTAGGGGAGCCATGTGGTTAAGTACATCAAACGGGCTGAGCCGGATAACGTTGACACCCGGCAACGGCACCTATAAATTTCAATTTGAAAATTTTGATGAAACTGATGGCCTGCAGGGCAGAGAGTTTAGTGTATATGCAGCCTTAAAAACCAATAAAGGGGAATTGATATTTGGCGGCTCTCACGGCTTTAATATTTTCGACCCACTGAGTATACACCCGAATATCGGGAAGCCTAAATTAATTTTCACCGGTTTTCAGCTATTTAACAAAAGTATAGCAGCCAATGAAGAAATTGACGGCCATGTTGTATTAACTAAAGCAATTTCGGCCACACAGGAGATAACGCTAAATCACAGCGAAAATGTGTTTACCATTGAATTTGCCGCCTTAAATTTCTTTAACCCCAATAAAATAACGCATCAATATATGCTGGAGGGTTTTGATAAAGAGTGGCTTACCGCAGACAATGCTACCCGGAAAGCTACCTACACCAACCTTGATGGAGGCAATTATACCTTTAAGGTAAGGGCTATTGGCCAGGAGGGAAAATGGAAACCCAGCTATATAAAATTAAAAATAAAGGTATTACCCCCGTTCTGGAAATCGCCAATCGCCTATGTTATATATGTTTTCTCTATCATCGCGGTATTGTATTACATCCGCAAACAAGGCATTAAAAAAATAGAAACCCGGTTTGAGATAGAGCGCGTGCGAAAGGAAGCACAGGATAAGCACGAACTGGATATAATGAAAATAGATTTTTTTACCAACGTTAGTCACGAATTCCGAACGCCAATCGCCCTAATTATGGCACCAGTTGAAAAGTTGTTAAAACAGGCTGATGATAATTATAGTCGGCGAAAGCTTCAAATGATCCACGAAAATTCTAAGCGGCTGCTTAATATGATTAACCAGCTATTGGATTTTAGTAAAATGACAGTAAAAAAACTTCAGCTTGACCTGCGTGAAGCTGATATCATTAAAATTATTAAAGAAGCATGCGGTCTGTTTACCGATCTGGCGGATAAAAAATATATCAGCTTTTCATTTAAGTGTGATACTGATTCGGGATTTGCTTTTTTTGATCAGGATAAAGTTGAAAGAATACTTTTTAACCTGCTTTCAAATGCATTTAAGTTTACCCCCGATTTTGGTAGTGTAGCAGTTGAAGCAAAGTTGTTGGAATCCAACAGCGTGGAAATGACCTTGCTTGAAATTAAGGTAATAGATTCGGGTGTCGGTATTCCGGCTGAAAAACACAATAAAATATTTGAGCGGTTTTTTCAGAATGATATGCCCGCTTCGTTAATTAACCAGGGAAGTGGTATTGGTTTATCAATTACAAAAGAGTTTGTTGATCTGATGGGTGGCGCCATTTCTGTTGAAAGTGAACATGGAAAAGGGAGTTGTTTTATTGTGCGGCTGCCATTAACGATAACCCAGAAAAATAATTTTACCGGTATTGAAAATACCCCCGAAGAAGTGGAAGCTCCTAAACCCGACAGGCCAAATCAGGAAAAACGGAATAAAAATATTACCATTTTAATTGTGGAGGACAACCCCGATTTCAGGGCTTGTCTAAAAGATGATCTTAAGCATTTATATGCTATTGCTGAAGCCGCAAACGGTAAAGACGGCTGGCAAAAGGCACTGGCTTTACATCCCGATCTGATCATCAGCGATATTAACATGGCCGAAGTTGATGGTATTGATTTTTGCAAAAAGATCCGTAGCGATAAACGCACCGAACACACACCGTTTATATTAATTACCGCTTTTACCGGCGACGAAAAGCAACTGGCCGGTTTGGAGACAGGGGCGAACGACTACCTTTCCAAGCCTTTTAATTTTGACATATTACGCTTTAAGGTTCATAATTTGCTTAAAAATCAGCAGGTAGTAAAAGAAACATATCGAAGGCAAATTGAAGCGAAACCGGGCGATCTGGAAATCGAAACTCCCGATACGAAATTTATGAAAAAGTTATTGGCTGTAATTGAAGAGAATATTCCGAATGCCAACTTTTCAGTTGAATTGCTAAGCAGTAAGATGAATATGAGCCGTACAACGTTATATAATAAAGTATTTAATCTTTCTGGCAAAACTCCGGTTGAGTTTATTAGGTCGGTAAGGTTAAAAAGAGCAGCACAATTCCTACTCACAAAACAATTCACCATAGCCGTAACTGCCTATGAGGTAGGTTTCAACGACGCGAAATATTTTTCTAAAGTATTTAAAGAAGAATTTTTGATGACACCTTCCGAGTACCTGGACAGTAAAGATTGATTTTCTCACGTCAATCCCACCGATTCAAATAGTTTATAGTTGTAAAAAAAACTGCCTTTTGCAAAGGCCGGTATAACATTATTTCCCCTCTTTATTATGCTAATTATCTTATTATCAGTAATTTGATTTTTAAGAAGATTAACATTTTTCATACCAATCACCCACATTAGCACACTCGGCTATCTGGGCTTACAGGGTACATTTACCTTAATATAATACGACCAACTTATTATATGTAAACCCTGATTTATAAACCAACAAGTTAGATTATTCCTAAAAACCGCATTTACGTGTTTTTGGCTTTTTTGATTTTTTCACCCTGCAGGAATCTTTTTATTGGAGAGTTTCCCGCTTTAGGGTAACCTCAAAATAAAGCCTTTTTGATATGAGCGGATAATCGGATCGCTTAGTTTTTTGGCGGCACACCTGATTGATGCATTAAATAATATTGAGCAATAAATTTCAAACCCAATAAAGACCACCTTACTAGATTATGAAGAAAAACCAAGATTGAAAACCAACCAACCAACCAACAATGAACCAATTAAAAAACCTTAAAATCCCTTTATAAGATGGATAAAAATTTACAAAAGAGAGTGAAATACCGAATTTCATTAATTATTATGGGCATGTTCCTTTTTTTTGCAGCCCATGCACAAACCTTAAATATCACCGGAAAAGTAACAAGTGCCGGGAGTGGCGAGTCCATGCCGGGAGTAAACGTTAGGCTTAAAGGGACAACTATCGGATCCGTAACGGGTATAGATGGTAACTATTCCATAACAGCTGCCCCGGGAAACATACTTGTTTTTAGCTTTTTAGGTTTCTCCACCCAGGAGGTGAGTGTTAAACAGGCAGGTGCAATAAATGTTAAGCTAAGTTCTACTTCCAGTAATTTAAACGAAGTGGTTGTAACCGGTTACGCCCGCACAAAACGAAAAGATGTTACCGGTGCAATAAGTTCAATATCGGGGAACGACCTGCGCCAAACCCAACCCACTACTTTCGACCAGGCCCTGCAGGGCAAGGTTGCCGGCGTTGTGGTCCAGCAGGTATCGGGCCAGCCCGGTGGCGGCGTATCTATCCAAATACGTGGCGTGTCGTCAATAAGCGGCTCCAATTCGCCATTGTACGTAATAGATGGTATTATTATTCCACCGGTAGGTGATCCCGGCCGTGGTTCCAATCCATTAAATAGCATCAACCCTGCCGAAATTGAATCGATAGATGTATTGAAAGATGCTTCGGCAACAGCCATATACGGTTCGCAGGCAACCAATGGCGTGGTTGTTATCACTACAAAGAGGGGTAAAGCCGGGGCACCGCAGATAACTTATGATGTCTACTCGGGCTACCAGGAAATAATGAAGCGGCTCCCTACCGTAAACTTGCAACAGTTTGCTACTATAATTAACGCCAGGGCCGCTGCCTGGGGCTTTGATGCCAGGCCCCAATTTGCCAACCCTCAATACCTGGGCCCCGGCACCGACTGGCAAAAAGAATTATTCCGGAAGGCTCCGATGATGAATCACACACTTACGGTAAGCGGCGGGGATGCCCGGACCCAATATTTGCTGTCAACCTCGTATTTTAACCAGCAGGGGATAGCCCTTGGGTCTGATTTTAAAAGATACTCGGTACGGCTGAACCTGGACAATAAAACCACCAATTGGCTAAAAATAGGTACGAGCCTTCAATTGGCGCACGTTGATGAAAATGTAAGTGCGACCGGCAATAGTGTAATTGGCACCGCGCTAAGCATTACCCCTGATGTCCCGGTAACCAACTCTGACGGCTCCTTTGGCGGTGTTACCGACCCCGCCGGCTATGTAGAGCCAGTTGCCAACCCGGTGGCATTGGCGAAAATTATCAAAGACCAAAAAAAGAGGAACCAGGTATTTGGCAACCTGTATGCCGAAATACAATTTACTAACGACCTATCGCTGCGGAACGAGGTATCCGGTAATTTCGATTTTAATACAGCAGACAGGTTTTCGCCAGTCTATTCTTTTGGCAAAGGCACTCCCAGCCCTAACAGCGGTTCCTCTTCCGCCGGCCAAAATTTTTATATCGTAATACGTAACTTCCTGAATTATAACCATAATTTCGATAAACTTCATTTCAATGCATTAGCAGGGCACGAAGCACAGGAGAGCACTTTCCAAAATGTTGGCGCCGCGCGAAGGAATTTTGCTTCAGACAATGTACAGGCGATTAATGCCGGCGACGCTACCACAGCCACAAACTCGGGCGATAATTCACAATCGAACCCCACAGGCGGCAGTGCGCAGGAATCTTATTTCGGCCGCGCCAATTTCTCCTGGGACGATAAGTACCTGCTCACCGGCAATATACGTGCCGATGGTTCTTCCAATTTCCCGGGCGGCAGCCGTTGGGTTACTACCTATTCGGGCGGGTTTGCCTGGAAAATTAATAACGAGTCGTTTTTGAAAGGTGTGAAGAGTATAGACGAACTGAAGCTGAGGGTTGGCTATGGGCTAACCAACAACCAGGGCATACCGGGCAATACCTTTGTAACCCAGCTTGCAACGGTTTCAAATGGCTTATCAGGCACAGCGCAGTTCCAGAACAATTTGGCAAACCCTGACGTGAAGTGGGAAAAAACAAATTATTACAGCGCAGGGCTTGACGGGACGTTCTATAACGGCCGGTTAAGTTTCTCCTTAGACGTTTACGACCGCGAAACACACGGCCTTTTACTGCAGGTGCCGCTTCCGGCATACTCCGGTACTGTAGGGGGCTGGGGCCCGGGATCCATGCAAGCGCCTTATGCCAATGTGGGCTCGCTGAGCAACAAAGGGGTTGACTTCCAAATAAATGCCACCAATATTAGTTCTAAAAATTTCACCTGGAAAACCGGTTTTACTATATCGCGGAATATTAACAAAGTGACCAGTTTAGGCGCAGGCGGAGACCAGGCCAACTTAAGCCAGAAATCTTATGTAATTAACGATATAATTGAAAAAACAGTGGTGGGCCAGCCCATTGGCGAGTTTTATGGCTATGTATTTGATGGGATATTTGCAACGCCAAGTGATTTGCAAAACCATGCCCGGCCTGCCGGTGCAAACGGCGATCCTTACCCGGTTTCTGCAGCGGGCGGTGGTATCTGGTACGGCGACCGTATGTTCAAGGACTTGAATGGCGATGGCGTTATCGACTCCAGGGACCAGACCTTTTTGGGTTCCCCGATCCCCAAATTCCAGTACGGCATCAATAATACATTCAACTACAAAAACTTCGACCTGAATATTTTCTTCAGCGGCAGTTATGGCAACAAAGTGTTCAATCAAATGGCTATACAGCAATCTGATCCGGGAAATCATGCCACTTTTTTCACCTCGGTACTAAACTATGCGCAACTGGCTCTGGTAGATCCTGCCGGCTCTGCAACCGATGTTGCCAATGTATATGTTATTAACCCAAATACAACGGTTGTAGGAGTGAGGAATGATAATACCAACAGCAATAACCGTCCTAATAGCTTGATGATCGAGGATGGTTCATTCCTGCGGTGCAAAAATATCACCTTCGGTTACCGCTTGCCAGAAAGCCTTTTGTCAAAAATATCTGTGCGTTCTTTTAGGGTATATGCCAATGTATCCAATGCATTTATAATTACAAAATATAAAGGCATGGATCCTGAAATAGGTTCGTGGAACCCGCTCCAGGCAGGTTGGGACAGCGGTTATTATCCGCAGCCAAGAGTATTTACCATTGGTGCAAACATAACCTTGAAATAATAAAACGATCACCGATTAAAAATATATGTTTATGAAATCAATTCACAAAATTTTCATCATCCTGCTATGCACGGCAGCAGTGGCGGGATGTAAAAAGAGTTTTTTGGACCGCCCGTCCAATTCGCAGATAAGTTCTACTAATTTCTACAAAACCAGGTCCGATTTACGGTTGGCTACGGCAAGCCTTTACGGCGGTGCGCTGTGGTTTCAATGGAGCAATGGCGCCCTGATACCGCTTGGCGACGTATTGAGCGGCACCGGCAGCTTTCAGTATAGTAACGATTTGGTACAGCTTTTTACACGCACCATTACCGCGCAAAATGGCCTTGTAACAAATGGCTGGGTTGGGCTGTACAATGTTATAGGGCAATGTAATGGCGTTATCAATGCCATAGAGAAACAGGCGGACCCATCCATTTCTACAGCAGACAAAAATGAGGCCATAGGCGAGGCAAAATTTATCCGTGCCATAGCTTATTACCATTTGGCGGTATATTGGGGCGCAGTGCCAATTATAGAAGACAACAGCAAACTGATCAAAGATCCGCTGCTTCCGCGTAATATTATTACAGACGTTTATAAATTCGCTGTCAACGACCTTACATACGCATCGCAATACCTTCCCAAAACAGATGAAAAAGGCCGGGTAACTACCTGGTCGGCGCAGGGGATGCTGGGCAAAGTATATTTAACAATGGCGGGCGTAGGCAAAAGCGGCAGCCGCGACCAGGCTTTGCTCGACAGTGCTAAAAAGTATGCGGGCAACGTGTGCAAAAATAGCGGGTTGTCGTTGCTCCCTAACTATGCCGATCTTTTTAAGGCGCAAAACAACGATAACCAGGAATCATTATTTTCCATTCAATGGGCCGCGGGCGTAGGTTATGGAAATGGCAATACTATACAAACTTATTTTTCGCCATCAAGCGCTATCCTCCCTCAAAAACAAGGCGGATGGCAAGCCTTGCAGCCAACATATGATCTATACCGGATGTATTCGGCTAAGGATACGGTAAGGCGCAAAGCCACTATTATGCTCAACGGGGATCTTTACCCCGAATTGGACCAGGCCAACGGTGGTTTTAAGGCGACAGGTTCGGGCCTGAAAAAACATATTATTGGTAACGAAAAAGACAACAATTCGCCAACAATGGATATATGGTCATCCATCGAGCATAATGCAATTCTTAGATTGTCTGATGTGTATTTGGTATATGCCGAAGCTATTTTGGGCAATAATTCGAGTACGAGCGATGGCGAAGCGCTGCTTTATTTTAATAAAGTGCGGGCAAGGGCCGGTGTGGATATTGCGACTGCGATAACCCCCGCTTCGATGCGTACGGAGAGAAGGGTTGAACTTGCTTTTGAAGGGCAATACTGGATAGACCTGGTTAGGTATTCTTATTACGACCCGAGCAATGCGGTGAAGTTCCTTAATGACCAGGATGCCACGCATGGCCGGATTTCGTTTACTTATGACCCGGCAACTAAAATAGCTACAAGGGATACTATTGCCCCGCCATCTACGCTTCCGGCAACTATCAATTCATTTACGTTGCCGATCCCTGCATCTGAGATTACCAGCGACCCTAAGTTGGCTCAGCCACCGGTACCATATTATTAATCAAAAAAAACTTAAATATATTGTTATGAAAAATAAATCATATTTACAATTATGTTATTTGCCGCTTCTCCTGCTGCTGGTGGCTTTCCTGCCGGCTTGTAAAAAAGATGCTGCAACCAACAGCGCCCCGCCTGCTATTGCAAGCATCAAAAGCTATGTAGCCTCGCCAAACGACACGGTTTTAAATAGTGCTGTGGCAAAAGGCCAATGGGTGGTAATAACCGGGCAGAATTTGCAAAATGCAACTAAAATAAATTTTGATGGGGTACCGGCCTCGTTCAATTCCGCATTATTTGCGCCTAACAGCGCCGTGGTGCAAATCCCTAACATAGACTTTGCAAAAATTGATACCGCCAAACTTTATACAGTAGAATATGCTACGGCAGCAGGCACAACAACGTTCGCGTTTAAATTAGGCCCGGCGGCACCAACTCTTAGTGCCATATCCGATGTGTTTGCTGCGCCCGGCGATTCGGTTTACCTGTATGGTAGCAATTTAGTACTGGTTCAACAGTTGTCATACGGCGGAACCAAAATTCCAAAATTCAACTCGAATGCCAATGGTACCGCTCTTGGTTTCCTGATGCCGGCAACAACATCCGACAAGTTTATCGTAGTGACTACTAAAGGTGGTACTGCCCGGGATACCATAAATGCAAAGCCGATCATTGCCGCCATTTCCAACGGTAATCCCGACGTTGGTGATTCGGTTTATGTTTATGGTGCTTACCTTAAAACGGTCCAGTCAATTTCTTTTGGCGGTGCTACTATTACAAATTTCACAGAAGGCCCACGTGGCGCTTATGTTAAGTTTCTGGCTCCAGGTAAGTACAGCTACGCTAGTGGACCAGTGGCCATTGTTACCAGTTATGGAACGATTTCTACTGCTTACAAAGTAAATACTCAAAATGGCGTTACTGACGGTCTTTTAGCAAATTTTGAGTGGGGTGATAATTTTGGTTATGCCTGGTATGGAGATGAAAAATTTGCTTTCGGCCCTATGGCCGATTTTAATGGTTCGATGGGAACAAATAATACGATGTATATCTATTTTGATTCTCCAGCTTTAGCTGGCGGTGCAAGTGCGTACGCCCCATTGGGTAATTCTAATACGGGTAATCACTGGGTACCTGCGGCAAATATTACAGATCCTCCTTCACAATGGGCCCTTCAATTTGAAATAAGTGTGGCCCGCCCATGGAATGGAGGTACGCTTTATATCAGAACTGAATTTGCAGGTGATAGTTATGTTGCGCGTTATGAGCCATGGAAAATTCCTGGTACAAATAATACCAAAGCTTTTATAACGAAAGGTTGGCAAACCGTAACTATTCCTTTATCTGAGTTCAGATCAAAAGTTAACGAATTAGGGGATGGTGAATCAGTTACTAAATTAAACCAATTATTAGGGCCTACTGGTGCGAATAGTTATAATATGACCCTTAAAAATTTTGGTAGTTCGCCAACTGCAACTGGTTGTTATGCCGCTATTGACAATATTAGGTGTGTGAAAATCAAATAGCCTACAGCCCCGCGGCAGCATATCGTTGCGGGGCTTTTTTAACTCATTAAAAATTAAGACAAAATGAACATCAAGTATTCTTTTAAAATATTGATACCTCTTATTACAGTTATATTTTTTCTCTCCTGTAAAAAGACAAAAAACGCAGCCCCGGAACTAACGGTTACCCAATCTGCCATCGCATTTACGCCCGAAGGCGGAACACAAGATTTATCTTTTACCTGCAGTAGCGATTGGACCATCAGCAACCCTGTTTATTCGTGGTTGCAATTAAGCACAGCATCAGGTAACAGCGGCAGCGCTGTTATTCAAGTAACAACCTTGTCAGAAAACACTACCGGGGCAACCCGTTCCGGTACTTTATACATAAGTGCGTCCAACGGCCAGGCCCGGAGGGTGAAGGTTACCCAGGCCCCAACCATATACAAAAGTTATAATACATCGCCTATAGCGCCGGATATGACCGGAATGGCCAGTAATGCCGTGCAACTGGCGGCAAAAATGCGTACGGGGATGGGAATAAATATTGGCAATACCATGGAATCGCCAAACGAAGCCGACTGGGTGAATAGCAAAGTTACCGAATCGTATATAAAATTTATAAAAAGTTTAGGTTTCAATTCCGTACGGCTTCCTTGTAACTGGGTTTGGAGCCATTTAAGCAACCGTAGCAAGGCAACAATTGACCCTGCATGGCTTGCACGGGTGAAACAAGTGGTTGGATGGTGTGTGGCTAATGATGTGTATGTAATACTGAATGCCCATGGTGATAGTGGCTGGCTGGAAAATAACGTCAATGCCATAAAGCAAGATTCCGTTAACGCAATGCAAAAAGCAATTTGGGAGCAAATTGCTACAACCATGCGCGATTTTGATGAGCACCTTTTATTTGCCGGTGCGAATGAACCTGCAGTTAATAATGCCGCGGAGATGGCCATACTTAATGGTTATCACGAAACATTCATCAAGGCGGTTCGCTCTACCGGTGGCAGGAACAGTAACCGGGTGCTGGTTGTGCAGGGGCCCAGCACTGATAGCTATAAAACATCTGACCTGATGACTACTCTTCCTCATGACCCGGTACCTAACCGTATGATGCTTGAGGTACATAGCTACTCGCCTTCTACATTTAATCTTTTAATCGATGGAGACGCAACTTGGGGCAGGATGGCTTTTTACTGGGGGAAAGGGAATCATTCTACTATTGAGCCGGATCGCAACGCCACCTTTGGAGAAGAGGATGCACTGATTGCTGAATACGGAAAGATGAAAAAGTTTGTTGATCAAGGTATCCCTGTAATACTGGGTGAATATGCATCCTGGAGGCGGACTGCCGCCAACGTCGGCAAGCCTCTTCCTTTGGATCTGGCTATGCACAACAAGTCTGTAGATTACTGGGCAACGTTTGCCACCAAAACTATGAGAGCGAATGGCCTTATGCCATTCTGGTGGGAGATAGGTTTTACTTTAGACAGAAAAAATAATGTGAT
The DNA here is from genome assembly GCF_014773265.1 of Mucilaginibacter pankratovii. Classification (GTDB taxonomy): domain Bacteria; phylum Bacteroidota; class Bacteroidia; order Sphingobacteriales; family Sphingobacteriaceae; genus Mucilaginibacter; species Mucilaginibacter pankratovii. The sequence goes on from NZ_JACWMY010000017.1 coordinate 90,389, forward strand.
AAAGGATCAGGCTTTGTATGATGCCATTAAGGAAGGATATAAGTAAAAAGTATAGTGTGAATTATTGCGTAAGGTTATTTTCCTTCCCTGAGATTGGTTAAGCGTTCGCCAGTTCCCGGGGAAGGTTAACCTCTTGTTACTTAGCTTAAAGCATAATTAATCAATTGAAATTAACCCTTAACGAGTATTCGTTTTTTAGGTAAAGTAAAAAAAGCATGTTCAGAAAAAAAGTGTTGTTAAGCACGGTCCTTGCTATCTCTTTTTTGGGATATAAAAAAGATGTAGAAGCTCAGACTAATGCGGATAACCTGAAAGTGGTTAATGAAAAGCTGGAAGAAAAATTTGCAAAAGTTTCGCCGAAACTTCTTACCAATAATGCGAATCCTTTATTAGATTTTATGTTTACTGCCGACCCGACGGCTGTAGAATACAATGGAAGAGTTTATGTGTATGCCACCAATGATCATGAACAGTATGAGCATGTAGGAAAGGATGGGAAAAATTCATACGAGCGTATCCGTTCACTGGTCATGATGTCTTCCGATGATATGGTCAACTGGACTTATCATGGCCTCATAAATACAGCAAGGCTGGCTCCATGGAGTCAGAATTCCTGGGCACCTTCCATTACAGCCAGACTGGAAGCAGACGGTAAGACGCGCTTTTATTTGTATTACTCCAATGGCGGTGGTGGCTCAGCCATGCTTACTTCCACTTCTCCCGTTGGCCCCTGGAAAGACCCATTGGGAAAGAACATAGTGGACCGTACTGTCCCCGGTGTGGATGTCGATGCTCCATTTGATCCCGGAGTTGTGATTGACGACCAGGGTACAGGCTGGCTGAGTTTTGGAGCCGGAACGCCTAAAACAAAATATATGCCGGATAATGCCCTAATCGTCAAATTAGGAGCAGATATGATCAGTTTAGCCAGCAACATTTCTAAGATACCTGCTCCTTATTTTAATGAGGCCAGCGACCTTAACTTTATTAATGGAACCTGGGTTTATAGCTATTGTACGAATTGGGATGAACGCACTGTATGGCCCTACAGCAATATTGCTAAACCAACCGTATGCAACATATCTTATATGACGAGTAAAACACCCTTAGATAAGGATAGTTGGAAATATCGCGATAATTACTTTAAGAATACCGGCGACGTTAACGTGGGGCCTTTTACAAACAATCACAGTCACTTTTTCAAGTTTAAAGGGGAATATTATCTTGCTTACCATGCCATGTATCTACAGGATTACTTTGGCACTAAGGGTGGTTTTCGTAATGTGGGTATCGAGCCAATGCAGGTGGATGAAGCAAATGATGTGACTATCCCCATGGTCAATGCAACTTTTAAAGGCCCGTCACAAGTTAACCTATTAAATCCATTCGTTCTTCAGCAAGCAGAAACCACTGCAGGCACCTCGGGGCATGTTCAGTTCGAAGATGGTGGTAGCGTGGGTAATATGGTTGCCAAAGGAACGATAGATAAACAATGCCTCATGGTTCGGGGAGCTGATTTTAGCAAACAGATCCCTACAAAATTCGAAGCCCGGGTGAAAGGAAAGGGTAGAATTGATGTTTATGTAAATAATCTTAAAGGCCCGGCTCTTGTTTCCCTTATATGTGATGTGAAGGACTGGACTACACTCTCAAAGCAAATAGCACTGAACATACCTAAAGGAGTAGGGAATATCTATTTTGTATTTAATGGAGAGGGGTTTTTGTTTGATGAATGGAAATTCATTTATTAATTCCGGCTGCCGGTTTATTGATGCCGTTTATAAGTAGATGTTCGATCAAAACGGGCAGGCTTTATAAATACCCTGAGTTTTACGACAAAAAGATCAGAAGGTTGAAAATTAAATAAGAGGGAGTTTTAGTTGAATATAAGTGGATGCCAGGGGCCTTTACCGAGAGGGCCGGGCATTTTTTTTAACTGTAACGGCAAATGATACCTGGTTAAAAAAAAGAATATGGAAAATCAAATTATTTCAAAAGAGCCGGAATTAGACGAGACCGAAATTAAAGGATTGATAGAGGATTTTGAAACGATTGGTGTTTTACTTGAGGGGCATCTCACCGTCTTTAGTAGCCCTGTATTGACGCCAAAATCCAAAAAAATGTGTGATGAGGGCTTGGTCCTTATTAAGGATTTCACTCAAAAATGTTTAAAGCACTACGGGTTAAGTCACTTTTCAAAATAGGGTAAATTAAAATTGGTGGGTAAACCATTACTCAAGGCCAATATCCGGGCGAGTGTCAATACCGGTCCGGGCTTAATCCAGTTAGTTTATCCGGCATTGGCATATACTGGGTATAAAGGTTGAGGATTTGGCTTTTTATGACGAGAAAAAAAGCGTGGAAAGTTGAAGCCGGTGAATTTGTGCTGCAATTAGGTAATTCATCACGCAGTATTTCAAAAAAGTAAAAATCTTGATTAAATAAACCCAGGAATGATCTTCAATGGGCCACCCCCGTTGGCCCTGTAAATAAGTGTAAAAAAACAATTAATAAGATAAACGTTCACGATGAAAAAAATATTACCCATTTCAAGTTTGTTCCTGTTCCTGTTCACTGCAACAAGCCTGAAAGCGCAAAACCCTAAGCTTACGCTCGATCTAACTAAACCCGGCGCAAATGTAAGTCCGCAACTATATGGGTTGATGACCGAAGAGATCAACCATTCGTACGATGGGGGTTTATATGCCGAGCTGATCAGAAACAGGATATTTAAGGACAACCCAAATACGCCGGAAGCATGGAGCGTAATTAAGGAAGGTGGCGCGAAGGCCGCAATCCAATTAGTTGCCGCAAACCCCAACCATGTACCGGCAGATGAGCGGCGCCACGCAATTAATGGCGCGTTAAGCACCTGTTTAAGATTACTGGTTGATACCGGCGGTGTTAGGGCCGGTATTGCAAATGACGGTTATTGGGGCATACCTGTTTTACCTAATACAACTTATAAGGCCTCCTTTTATATTAAGGGTGCTGAAAGCAAGCCATTGACCGAGCAATGGGCCCCCGCGCCTACAACTCCTGTTCCGGTAATTGCTGATAACACGGCCGGGCCCATAACCGTAAGTATAGAAAGTAATGACGGTAAAACGGTATATGCTTCGGGGACCATTAATTTGGTAAAAAGCACCTTTTGGAAAAAATATGAACTTAAATTAACAACAGGCGCTGGCGTTAAACCAACATCTGACGCCCGTTTTGTTATTTCGACAAACCGTACCGGGGTTTATTATTTTAACCTCGTCTCGTTATTCCCGCCAACTTACCATAACCGCCCGAATGGCAACCGGATAGATATTATGAAGTTATTGGCTGATATGAAACCCCGTTTTTTGCGTTTTCCCGGTGGTAATTTCCTGGAGGGGCCAAAATTGAACGATGCATTCCCGTGGAAGACCACTTTGGGTCCGCTTGAGGGACGTCCCGGCCATACCGGCTCATGGGGTTACCGCCCCACCGACGGAATGGGCTTACTTGAATTTTTAGAATGGTGCGAAGACCTGAAAATGGAACCGTTGCTTGCCGTTTATGCCGGCTATTCACTGGATGGCGACCATGTGGACGCCGGCCCGCTTTTAAAACCATATGTAGAGGATGCGCTGAATGAAATTGAATATGTTACGGGCGACGTACACACGTACTGGGGCGCTAAGCGCGCGGCAGACGGGCACCCGGCACCCTTTAAACTCAGCTATGTGGAGATTGGCAACGAGGACGGGTTTGACGCGTCTGGCAGTTACGACGGACGTTATGCCCAGTTTTATGATGGCATTAAAGCCAAATACCCAAACCTTCACTGTATTGCAAGCATCGGCGGTAAGGACTGGCTTGGGACCAGGGGTAAATTAACCATTCGCAAGCCCGAAATTGTAGATGAACATTATTACCGCAATGCCTGGGAAATGGAAGAGGATGCGGCACATTACGATAACTACGACCGCAAAGGATATAAAGTGTTTGTAGGTGAGTGGGCAACGCGTGAAGGCGCGCCAACCACCAATTTAAATGCGGCCCTGGGCGATGCCGCCTGGATGACGGGCATGGAACGAAATTCAGACGTGGTCATTTTGTCGTGCTATGCGCCATTATTTGTAAATATAAATAAAGCCACAGCAACTGCGCCAAAGGCCTGGCAATGGGACTCGGACCTGATAGGTTACGATGCTTTAAAAAGCTTTGGTTCACCATCGTATTACGTACAGAAGGTGTTTAACAGCTATATCGGCAATAAAGTGGTGCCTGTAGCAGGTGCCAATATCCCTACCCAAACCAGGCCTGCCACCAAGCAGGACAGCGCGGCGAACAAAATGCCCAAACCTATACCAGCCATGTTTTATGTAGCCACAAAGGACACCAAAACAGGAAAACTGTTTCTTAAAGTAGTAAATGCAACAGGGAAGCCGCAGCAGGTTGATATTGACTTAAATGGTGCCGGAAAATTATCACCAGAAGGTACACTGGTAGTAATAAAAGGCGATAAGCCAGAGGACACAAATACGATCAGCGACCCCAAAAAAATAGTTCCGGTAACCAGCAAGGTAAGCGGAATCAGTAAAAAATTCACAAGAATATTCGATCCATATTCAGTAAGCGTGCTTCAAATAAATACATTAACTAAATAATTAAAACCGGGTAAGAGTACCAGAAAAAAAACAATTGTGAATATGAGCATTGCGATTTACAGGTTATGGCTGACGGCCTCAATTATCACGCTAACAGTGCCGTATTTATATGCACAAAAAGCCACTAATCCCATTATTTATGCAGATGTACCGGATATATCAATAGTACGTGTAGGCAATAGCTATTACATGAGCAGCACAACGATGCACATGAGCCCCGGTGTACCGATCATGAAGTCGGACGACCTGGTGACCTGGAAGACGGTGGGTTATGCCTATGATACATTGGCAAATATTGACCCAGCAAACCTCGCAAATGGCAAAAACATGTATGGGGAGGGGTCGTGGGCAAGCTCAATCCGTTTAACGAACGCAAAAAATAAAAAAAATGGGAGATATATCTTACTATTATTATGCGAATAGGTGAATAATATAACTATTTAGCTGAAAATAAAAGCTTGCAATTATTTGATTTGCAGGATTTTAGCCTGTTTGGCATTGAGCTTGGGGAGAGGGAGGGATAGAATATTCTCCTGTATATTATTGATTATCAGTGATTTTTCAAAAATTTGCCACTACTCTGCGAATTGAGTGATCGGCGAATAACTCTAATTGTAAGCCTAAATAGGTATAATTTATTTAAAAACAAGCTTAATCCTTATAACTACTAATATATTTGATAACCAATATTAAACTATCAATTGAAATATGAAACGCAGAAACTTTGTTCAAAACTCTGTACTGGCAGGAGCATCAATATTAACAACTGGACTTTTAAAATCAAATTCGGCAAATGCCAGGACCACAAATGTTGATAACGGCAAACCTTTTAATTTAAATTATGGCATACATGATGGCATGTTTAAAAACCATGCGGGCGGCGATTTTATTGATCAAATTAAATTTGCTTACGAGCAGGGATTTCGCGGTATAGAAGATAATTGGATGGGTGGCCGACCTGTTGATCAGCAGAAAAAGATTGGAGATACACTTGCCAAGTTGGGCATGACCATGGGCGTTTTTGTACAACCTGGTTTAGGTAATGATACCAACCTGTTAGCATCAGGCAAGGCGGAATACATCGATAAGTTTATTGCCAGCTGTAAAGAAGCCGTGGAAGTGGCAAAACGGACCAATTGTAAACAGTATACCGTTGTTCCCGGAGATTTTGTGCGCAACCTGCCTATTGGTGTACAAACAGGCAATGTAATTGAAGCCATTAAAAGAGGAACAGCCATTATTGAGCCCCATGGCCTGATGATGGTGCTGGAACCCCTGAGTGATAACCCAGACCTGTTTTTACGTACACCCGATCAAGCTTATGCTATTTGTAAAGCAGTGGGCAGTCCATCTTGCAAAATCTTGTACGATATGTACCACATACAACGCAACCAGGGCAACATTATCCCTACACTTAATTGGGTTTATGATGAAATAGGTTATTACCAGGTTGGCGATAATCCTGGCCGCAACGAACCCGGTACCGGCGAGATTAATTACAAAAACATATTCAAACTTATTTATGACAAAGGATACAAAGGAGTGGTAGGCATGGAACACGGCAATGCGGGTGCCGGTAAAGCAGGCGAGCTTGCTTTGATCAAAGCATACCGCGAAGCTGATGGTTTCATTTAGGCAACAGGAGGAACTGAGTATTTTTATAATAAAAATGGACAACAATAAAAGAAAACATAGAAATGGACAACAATAAAAGAAAACGTTTTTTACTAATAAGTGGATCAGTGGCCGCGATTCCTTTGTTAGTAGTATTAGGGGCCTTTACCAATATTCCTGAAAAACACTCATCGTATAATTTGGCTGCGATTGATACGCCGCTCACTGAAGCACAAAAACATTTGGCTAAAAATGGCTTGAAGGAGCTCGACGTGGCGCCTGGTCTGCGTGTTGAAACTATGGCAACCGAACCTATGTTGATTAACCCTACCAATATCGACGTGGATGAAAAAGGAAGGGTTTGGGTAACGGAGGCCTATAATTACCGGTTTGAGATTAATCACAACAAACCCAGGGAGGCAGGCGACCGGATAGTAATTTTAGAAGATAAGGATGGAGACGGAAGTTTGGAAACAAGCACGGTGTTTTATCAGGGCCCCGAGGTTAATGCACCTTTAGGCGTGTGCGTATTAGGTAACCGGGTATTGGTATCGCAAAGCCCCTATGTTTGGGCCTTTTTTGATGACAATAATGATGGTAAAGCCGACCGAAAAGAAATACTATTCCAGGGGATAGGCGGTGAACAACATGATCATGGGATGCACAGTTTCGCATTTGGCCCGGATGGTAAACTATATTTCAATTTTGGGAATGCTGGTAAAACCCTCAGAGATAAAAATAATGAGGTAGTACTGGATCAGGATGGTGATGAAATAGGGCCTAAAAAATACAAAGAAGGAATGCTGTTCCGTTGCGACCCGGACGGTACGCATGTGGAATGCCTGGGCCATAATTTCAGAAACGAATACGAATCGGCCGTAGATAGTTATGGAAATATATGGCAAAGTGATAATGATGATGACGGGAATAAAGGAGTACGGATCAATTACGTAATGGAATATGGAAATTATGGCTACACGGATGAAGTAACCGGTGCGGGCTGGAGTGCAAAACGCATTAACATGGAAGATTCGATCCCGCTGCGTCACTGGCATCAAAATGATCCGGGTGTTATCCCCAATCTTTTACAAACAGGTTCCGGCTCCCCTACCGGGATGGTTATTTATGAAGGGACGCTGTTAACGCAGCAGTTTCAAAATGGGATGATCCATGCCGAACCGGGACATAATGTTGTTCGGGCCTATCCAGTTCAAAAAGCCGGCGCGGGATATACCGCCGGTATCATCAACATTCTTAATGGCGAACGGGACCAATGGTTTCGCCCGGCAGATATCTGTACAGCTCCGGATGGTTCTTTAATTGTAGCCGACTGGTATGATCCAGGCGTTGGCGGGCACCGGGTGGGGGATCTTCAGCGTGGTCGCATATACCGGGTTGTTCCGGAAAATATGAAAGCGACCTATAAAATACCTGAACAGGATTATACCACTCCGAAGGGAGCAGTCATTGCCTTGCAAAATCCAAATCTCGGCGTTCGCAGGCATGCTTTCATAGCATTAACCGGCATGGGAGAATCAGCAATAGCGGAGTTGGAAAAGTTATGGTCAACATCGCCTAATCCCCGTATGCGTGCCCGAGCGCTGTGGGTGCTTTCAAAATCAACAAAGGCCACAAAATATCTTTCCGAAGCCATTAACGATCCTAACCCTGATTTAAGGATAACCGGGCTGAGGGCGGCAAGAGAAGTAAATACCGATGTGGTTAAGTTTGCAGGAGCTTTAGCGAATGACGCAGACGCACAGGTAAGGCGCGAGTGTGCGATTGCGTTACGGCATCGGAATGAACCGGAAGCCGCGACGATATGGGCGGCACTTGCAGCGAAACATGATGGCAACGACAAGTGGTATTTAGAGGCACTGGGTATCGGGGCCGACAAGCAATGGGACCAATTCTTTGCAGCCTACCTGAAAGTAGTACCGGATCCTTTATCAACAGCCGGAGGCAGAGATATAGTTTGGCGGGCCCGAACAAATACCGCGCTTCCATACTTGGTAAAGCTGGCTAAAGATGCAAGTGTTCCATTAAAATACCGTTTGAGATATCTGAGAGCTTTTGACTTTTATCCACAGCCCGATAAATCCAAAGCTTTGGTGAAATTATTAGAAGAAAACAATGGTAAAGATTTGCAATTAAGCGCAATGCTATTGAAGTCCTTAAACCCTCAGGATATATCAGATTCGCCTGCATCCAGAGAGCAGGTTCAACTGGTTTTAAATTCGTACACGGGAACACAGGATTTTGTTGATATGGTAAAACAGTATAATATTACTACAGAAGCCGATAGATTGATGGATCTGGTAAAATCCAATGGTATTCAGAGTAACGGAGGATATCAAAGCGGAGGAATCGGGGTCGATGCGGCCCGGCTATTACTTAAAGCCAATGAAGACCTTCGCTTCCTAAATGTAATTAAAGGTAAAGATGAAAAAGAGGCGTCCAACGTTTTATCAGTGCTCGGTGCAATAGGCAACGATGAATCGATAGCTATCCTGTCAAAGGTGATTTTATCAGGTCAGTACAGCATGCCCACACGTCAAAAGGCGGTACAAATGCTGGGTAAAAGCCAAAACGGCGAAGACCGCGTTCTGGAAATGCTTCAGGGAAAAAAATTACCTCAAAGTTTAATTACACCAGCTGTTGCAGGCTTGAGCGGAACACTCAGAAAAAGCACATTGGACAAAGCAAAAGCTTTTTTACCCAAAACCGATGGTGTCAAAATTGCTAAAACCAGGACGCCTTCTGCTAATCTTACTGCCATACTTGCTTTAAAAGGAAATGCACTGAAAGGAAATGCCGTTTTCCTCAGAACCTGTTCCGTATGTCATAAAGCTAATAAAGCTGGTTTTGAATTTGGGCCTAATTTATCAGAAATAGGCGCGAAGTTACCAAAGGAGGGATTATTTGATGCTATTGTTAACCCATCTGCAGGGATTAATTTTGGATATGAGACCTCACAGCTTATTATGAAAGATGGATCGACCCTGATGGGGATCATTTCGAGCCGGACAGAGACAGATATCGAATTGAAATACCCCGGAGGCGCTGTTCAGAAAATTAAAACAAGTGATGTTAAGCAAATAAAAAAAGTGTCGGCCTCTATGATGCCGGCCGGCCTAAATCAAACAATGTCAAAACAAGAATTCGCGGATCTGCTTACGTTCCTTGGTTCTTTAAAGAAAAAAGAATAATAAAAATAAAGCAATAGCCTGCCTTTGGGGGGAAAGATAAGTCACAATTGTATAAAACATTCGTTTTTAGGCAATTGTGATAAGGTTTGCATGGATAAGTTTGATGTAAGTAAATTAATTTAGTAACATTTGACTATAAAAGAAAAGCCTGCAATCAAACGATTGCAGGCTTTTAGTCTGTTTTGATGCTGAATTCAGTGGAGCCGGAGGGAACAAATACTAATAATCCGTACGCTCTAAATCAATGCTTTATACATCAAGTTTTCGACAGGTCGCCTAATAGATCACCTCAAAAATTATTCAATTATCGCTAATGCTTATAATGTAAATATCAACGGTTTGTACAATAAAAATCAAGAATCGGAATTTACACTAACCTTGATTTTACATGTGTCAACGATAATGAACCGACTATTAAAAGGTCGTGACTGCCTCTGGATATATCTGATCCTGGTTATCCCCTTTTCTCGATGGCGTATTATACTTAAGGCCCCAAAGCATGATCGAAAGCAAAAGCGGGTTCGTGCGAATGTGCTCATTTGAGAATGAGTGTGTTTTATACAATTAATTTTTAATTTTGGCTTGTATTTAAAAAAAACCTTTTAGATTAGTGTATTAAAACCAACACGGCTCACCGTGCAATTATAAACTTTGCTTTCCTGATGTTAAATGACTGTTGCATAAAGACGCATTTATAAACTATTTAAGGATTTTTTTAACTAAATGATCAGCCTTATTACCCCCAGCATCCCAAAAGCTACGTCGGCACCGCAACCCGATGACGCATTTTTATTGCGACAGGTAGGCAACGGTTGTGAGCGATCTTTTAATGCCCTTTTTACGAAATATTGGGAAAAAGCTTACTCAGACGCTTTTAAACGAATAAAGGATACCGACCTTGCGAAGGACATTGTTCAGGAAGTGTTTATGCATATCTGGGTAAAACGCGAAACGCTCCATATCCTGAATTTACCCGCCTACCTCAATGTTGCTGTGAGAAACAAGGTATTCAAACAGGTGGAGAAGCAAACATTGCACAACTCTTTTTTTGACGTGCTGGACAATATTCCGTCTGAGCATTCCAACGCCGACGAAAACCTGCTTTGGAAAGAGTTTTTTGATTCTTACGAGGTGTTGGTAAAAAGTCTCCCGGCCAGTCGGCAAACCATTTTTCGCCTGCATTATCAGGAAGATTTAAGCACAAAAGCTATCGCGGCAGAGTTGGGTATTTCCAGGAAAACCGTTCAAAATCAGTTGGGGAAGGTAATGAAAAAGTTGAAAATATCTTTGCTGCCTTTGCTGCCGCTGCTCCTGTTTTTTCTTAAAACGGAATACTGAAAAATAAATTTAAAAGAGCGATGGGACATTGTTGCTTTTTTGGGTCATGTATACAACCGATTGCTCAAGCTTTTTTAAATGGAAAAAATATATTTTCTCGAATTGTTGGCGAAGCACCGCAAAGGCTTAGCTACCGCAGAGGAAAAACAGTTTTTAATAAAATTCTATGATGCTTTTGCGTCCGAAATGGATGTAATAGAATTGATGGGTACTGACGAGAAGCAAAAGCTAAAGCAGGATATTCAAAACGCCATATGGGGGGGGATTCAGCAGCAACAGAAAAAAAATGCGGTGGTATTAAAATTCCGGTATTTGCGCAAGGTTGCGGCAGCGGTATTTGTAATGGTTTGCGCTACCTGCGTATGGTATCTTACCTATAACCGGCATCCGCAAAATAGCGTTTCAGAGCCAGCAAAAATACAGCAATCGTCCAACGTTTTTGTTGTATTACCGGACGGCAGCAGGGTGATTTTGAGCCATGGCAGCAAACTTAATTACGAACCAGGCTTTGCTAAACGCGAAGTATTCCTTTCCGGGCAAGCTTATTTTGATATTAAACACGATTCGGCCCGGCCATTCATAGTACATACAGGCAATGTTTTTACCACTGTTTTGGGTACTGCTTTTAATATTAAAGCACTTCCCGGCGACAAAGTTATTACAGTGACCGTAACAAGGGGCAAGGTAAAAGTAAGTGATGAACGTAAACTGATAGGTGTAATTATACCAAACCAGCAAATTATCTACAATAAGAGTGTAGCAAGTGCAACCAAAACCCATATAAAAGCGGCTGTTTTTACCGGCTGGACAACCGAAAACGACCTTTATTTAGAGGACGTTACCGTTGCCGAAGCCGCCAGGTTGTTTGAAGAGCGGTTTAAAGTGAAGATTGTATTTGGTGACGATAGTATTAAAAATAAGCACTTTACTACTTCTTTTGATAGTGCCGCCAGCCTCGATCAGGCTCTTGGAAGCACCTGTGCTTTTAACGATGCGGTATACAGCTATAATAAAGAACGGACACTTATAACCATTAATGCAAAAACCAATTAAACCCTCAAGTATGAAGAAAATTTATCTAAAACGATCCGACCAGTTTTATTCCGAAGAGTGCCTCAAAAACTCGTTCGCATAAAAAACCCGCAGAATATTTCCTAGGGGAAGTGTACTCCGCGGGCCTGTTTGGCTGTCGACTGCAATCGATTGCCTTACATGTGTTTTAAATTTTTAAACTCAATCGAAGACATTAATCACTTAAAACGATCTAAAATTATGAATATTTCTACGATTTATGCGCACCTGCGGCATTTTGTCAAGTTTGTGCTCAGGTTGTGCTTGCCACCCAATCCCAATTTTAAATTAATTATGAGAACAGGGATAGTTTCCATATTTGTGTTCATCACCTCAATTCCTGTTTTCTCAGCTACCACAGCTAAGAGCCAGGATATTGATAAGGTGGAAGTTAACATCTCCCTCAAAAATGAATCGCTTGTGAAGGCCTTCCGAAAAATAGAAGCGCAAAGCCCGTTTCATTTTATGTACCGCAATGGCGATGTAAAAGACATTCGCAATTTAGAGATACCTGCGGAAAACCAGTCGGTTGCAGCATTGCTGACAGCTGTACTTGCAAATACTTCGCTTGTTTTTCAGCAAATAGACAACCAGATTTTAATTACGCGCGCCGGCACCGAGAATGCCAGGGGCAAAAACCTGCCCGGCGGCATTGCAGGAGGATTTAAGCAGGTAGCAACCGGCGTTATCAAGGGGATCGTCACCGATCTGAAAGGCAACACATTGCCCGGTGTAACCGTAAGCCTGACCGGAGCGGCTGCACTGGCAAAAGTTACCGATATTTCCGGTGCTTACAGTTTTTCTAACCTGCCTGCTGGTACCTATAACATCAGCTTTACGTTTGTGGGCTTCACTACCCTGTCCAAACCGGTTACGGTATCTGATGGAGAGGTGGAAACTGTAAATGCAGTGCTTTCCGAAAGTACCAATAGCCTTGATGAGGTAGTTGTGGTAGGTTACGGTACACAAAAGAAAAGAGAGGTAACCAGTGCCATTACCACAGTAAATGCCGAACAGTTCAACAAAGGTAATATCAGCGATGTTGCTCAGTTGCTGCAGGGTAAAGTTCCCGGTTTGTCCATTTCCCGCCCGGGTGGCGATCCAAATGGTGGTTTTGCTATTCGCCTAAGGGGTTTATCAACCCTTGGTGCAAACACACAGCCGCTGATTGTGTTAGATGGCCAGGTAGGTGCCGATATCAATACCGTTGACCCTAACGACATCAAGAGCATTGATGTGCTGAAAGACGGTTCTGCTGCGGCGATTTACGGAACGCGCGGTTCTGCAGGTGTAATCATCATTACCACCAAGTCGGGCAAAAAAGGTGCTTCTAAATTCACCTACAACGTGTCCGGAACCAGTGAAACACCTGCAAGGTTCACCAAGCATATGAACGCTGCAGAATTTAAGGAACTTGGTAAAGGAACCGATTTTGGCTCAAATACCGACTGGAATAAAGAGATTACCCGTACGGCCTATTCGCAGGTGCATAACCTGGGTTTCTCTGGCGGAGATGAACGCACTACGTACAATGCTTCTTTTAACTATCGTAATAACCAGGGTGTTGCAATCACCACGGGTTTCCAACAGCTTAACGGGCGTTTAAATATAAGCCACAAAGCACTGGATGATAAATTGGTATTCAATTTAAACATCAACACAACAAGCCGCAACTCGCAGTTTGGTTTCTCCGATGCGTTTAAATATGCCACCATTTTTAACCCAACAGCACCTGTTTATTCAAAGGATCCGCTTTACGACCTTACCGGTGGCGGCTACTTCGAATCGAACTTTGTTGATTATTCTAACCCGGTTGCTATGCTGAAACAGAACACCAACGAAGCAACCAATAAGAAATTTAATATTGGGGGAACGGTAAGCTATGAAATATTGAAGAACCTTAAATTTTCTACACAGTTTTACAAGCAAACCACCAGTAACTACCGCTCCATGTATTCGCCAACTGATGCCTTTATTTCAAGGGGATTCCCGTTGGGCAGCGGCTTTGGCCGGTCGGGTATTTCAGCCAAGTATGACGATGAGGCGGAGAATATTTTGTACGAGAATACCTTATCCTACGAAAAAGCGATTAGAAAATTCGAGCTTTCGGCTATCGCCGGATATTCTTACCAGGACTTCAAGTACACCGGTTTTGATGCCCAGGGCGGTAACTTTGTAACCGATGCTTCGGGTCAGAATTTTGCTGCGGCCCTCGATTTTAAGAACGGTATCGGTGTGGTAGAAAGCTACAAAAACGGAAACAGGCTGATCTCTTTCTTTGGCCGTGTAAAAGTGAATTATGACAACATTGCGTTCCTCTCTGCCAGTTTAAGGCGCGATGGTTCTACCGAGTTTGGTGAGAACAACAAATGGGGCCTGTTCCCGGCGGTAAGTGCCGGTTTGGATATCAGTAAGATTTTTGATATATCTTTTGTTACCAACTTAAAATTAAGAGGTAGCTATGGTGTTACCGGTGCCTTGCCACCGTTCCCTTACCTTTCATTAACCACGCTAAGCAACAGCGGCGGTACTTATTACGCGGGCGGCGGGGTTTACTCAAGTACCTATAGCGGCGTGCGTAACCCCAACCCTAACCTGAAATGGGAGAAGAAAGCTGAAACTGATATAGGTTTGGATTTCACCTTGTTCGATAGCAGGCTAACAGGTTCGATAGATTACTTCAACCGTAAAACAAACGATTTGATCTTTAACGTAACCGTACCATCTCCGCCGGCTTTGTTTAACAACACCTGGTTAAACATTGGCGAACTAAGCAACTCCGGTATCGAAGTGGCCTTAAGTTATGAAGCCATTCGCGGGAAAAACTTCACATGGACAACCGGCGGAAACATTTCAAGCTACCACGTAGTGCTTACAAAACTAATCGACGCGCTGAAAGGATCGTACGTGGGTGCAACCAACCTGGGTACACCGGGCCAGGAAGCTACACAGCTAACCCGCGCGGTTGCAGGCGAACCCATTGGTTTATTGTACGGGCCTAAATATGTTGGTGTAGATGCAAGTGGAGTGTACCAATATGACGACGGTAAAGGCGGCACGATCGGCCTGGCCAATGCTCCGCGCCAGATCATTGGTAACGGTTTACCTAAGTACGAATTTGGTATCACTAACAACTTTAAATACAAACAATTCGATCTTAGTTTCTTTCTGCGCTCTTCCATCGGGCACCAGCTGATCAACACGTACCGCGCGTTTTATGAAAACCCTAACGTGGCAACCAGTTACAACATTGTAAACACCAAATACTTTAATCCTAATGTAACAGACGGTGCAGCTTACAGCAGCTATGATGTAGAGAAGGCTTCTTTCCTCAAACTGGATAACGCTACGTTTGGTTATACATTCCGAATTGGAAAATCAAATAAACCGGGGATGATAAGCAGTTTAAGAGCTTTCGTTTCGGGCCAAAACCTGTTTACAATTACCAACTACACTGGTGTTGATCCGGAGGTACGGTATTCCGATTCCGGCAACGTACTGGCACCGGGTATTGATAGGAGAGAGACCTGGGTTTACACAAGATCGTTCACCCTCGGCGTAAACATTGGCTTTTAATAATATTAAGGTTTTTAATTAAAAATATTAGCGAATTATGAAACATACATCATTAACCAAATATTCGGTTCTTGCGGTTTTGTTTGTTGCCGCATCGTGCACCAAACTTGATGAGAACTCTCTGCTTTACGACCAGGTTACCGAATCGAATTTTTACAAAACTGATAAGCAACTGGCTTCTGCAGTAGGAGCGGCATATTCTTCCATATACGGCTACAATGGCGCATTTTTTAACCTAAATGAGGTTACTACCGATGAGGTAGTGGTACCTACACGCGGTGCCGACTGGGGCGACGGCGGCCACTGGGTACGTTTAAAAACACACACAACCAACAGCAGCGACTCACAGCCTGCCAACGGCTGGAACCTCGGCTTTGGCGGTGTAACCACCTGTAACAAGTTACTGGCTGCACTTGCGGTAAGCGACTCGCCAACGGCGGTTACCTACGTGGCCGAGTTAAAAGCACTGCGCGCCATTTACTATTACTGGCTGCTCGACCTTTTTGGTAATGTGCCTATCACTACCGATTTTTCTGAAACCGCTCCGCCGGCCACTAAGCCCCGTGCAGAAGTGTATGCTTTTATTGAAAAAGAATTGCTTGAGAATGTAGATAAATTACCAAAGGTTGGTACCGGCGATGGCCCGTATTATGGCCGTGTTACCTACTACGTTGTACAGGCTACCCTTGCTAAATTGTATCTGAACGCGCAAACTTACACAGGCACGCCTCAGTACGACAAAGCTTTAGCGGCTTGCGACATCATCATCAACTCTGGTAAGTTCCAGCTGATGAACAATTACGCGGACATCTTCTCCCGCAATAACATAGGGTCTACCGAATCTATCTGGGCTATCCCCTTTGATGGTGTAAAAGCAAAAGGTTTTAATATGAACATGGAAACCCTGCACCTGCAAAGCCAGAACACCTACCAGATGAACAATCAGCCCTGGAATGGTTTCGCCTCTGTACAGGAATTCTATCAGTCTTATATCGACCCTGCACAAAACCCGGGCCCGCAGGGTACTGTTGTGGGTTTAGATCCAAAGGGAACGCCAACAACCGGTACACTGGATAAAAGGATGCTGAACAACTTTATTGTTGGCCCGCAGTTTCAGGCCGACGGTGTTACGCCGTTAACAGATGGTGGTGCTGATAAAACCGATCCGGATGGCCAGCCTATTACATTGACACCCTATGTGAACGAGCTACAGCCCAACGCCTGGAGGCAAGCAGGTGCCCGCATTGGTAAATGGCAGTTTTACAAAGGTATGTTAACCGATTTGGATAACGATTTGGCTATTTATCGTTATGCCGATATCCTGCTGATGAAAGCCGAACTGCTTGCCCGTAAAAACAGCAATTGGAGCGACCCCGTTGCGCTGGCGCTGGTAAACCAGATACGTACCATACATGGCGGGGTTTCGCCATTGCCGGGCTTAACTGCAGAAACATTCCTGGCCGAACGTGGGCGCGAAATGTTTGCCGAAAGCTATCGCAGGCAGGATATGCTGCGCTTTGGAACATACAATAGCAAATACCGTTTCCATGATGCAGACGCAAACACAAATGTTAATATTTTCCCGATACCGGAGCCGCAGATAAATGCAAATCCAAACCTGAAACAAAATCCTGGTTATTAAAGTGATAGTATAGTTAATTGGTAATTGGTTCTACGGAAAGCAGATGATTTATTATTTGCTTTCCGTTTTTTTACAAACCGTTTTGTGCTACGTATGGCAGTGTTTGCCGGTGGTAGCTGCCTTTATAGGTATTAAGAAGATAACACAGCATTGCTGGGGGAATAGGATACATGATAAACGGTGTTTTAAGATATTGTTCGAGGTACGTTTCCCTTTTGCTGCTGAGGTTGCTTTCACGCCGTAGTGAACGCACAGGCATTGCGGCGATCTTACTTTCAGCAATATGTTTAATAGGTTGTAATAATACACCGCCGGCAACGGCCATTAAATTGTTTTCTGCGTTGCCCGCAACGGGCACCGGCATTGTGTTTGCCAACAATGTAACCTACACCGAACAGCTGAATGTTTATACTTACCGCAATTTTTATAATGGCGGCGGCGTGGCCATTGGCGATATGAATAACGATGGATTGCCCGATGTTTTTTTCTGCGGCAACCAGCAATCTAACAGGCTGTACATAAACGGCGGTAATTTTAAATTTACCGATGTAACTATTAAAGCCGGTCTCTCTTCGGCGGGGGTATGGTCTACCGGCGTTACCCTGGCCGATGTTAACGGTGATGGATGGCTGGATATTTATGTTTGTAAATCCGGAGATTTTTCCGGTAAAAATCGCAGCAATCAGCTGTTTATCAATAATGGTAACCTAACCTTTACCGAAAAAGCTGCCGAATATGGCCTTAATAACAAAGGATTGTGTACGCACGCTGTTTTCTTTGATTATGATAAAGATGGCGATCTGGACTGCTATCTGCTTAACAATTCCTTCCGCTCGGTAGGGAACTACGATTTGATAAAGGATCAGCGCAACATTCCCGATCCGCTTGGCGGCAACAAATTGTACCGTAACGATAACGGGCATTTTATCGATATTACCCAACAAGCCGGTATTTACAGCAGTAAAATTGGGTTTGGCCTGGGGGTAACTATTGCCGATGTAAATAACGACGGCTGGGAAGATATCTACGTATCTAACGATTTTTTCGAACGCGATTATTTATATATTAATAACAAAAACGGGACTTTTAAAGAATGCCTGCCCGATGCGATCAGGGAATTAAGTCTCAACTCCATGGGGGCCGATATTGCCGATATCAACAACGATGGTCTTCCGGATATTTACGTTACCGATATGCTGCCTGAGCCCGAACGCAGATTGAAGACAAAAACCGCGTTTGAGAACTGGGATAAATACCAGTCCGACCTGGATAACGGTTACTACCAGCAATTTTTGCGTAATGTATTGCAACTGAACCGGGGAACTGCGCCGGGCAGTACAACCCACCAGGTAAACTTCAGCGAGATTGGGCGCCTTGCGGGCGTGCAGGCTACCGATTGGAGCTGGGGAGCACTAATTACCGATTTAGATAATGATGGGTTTAAAGATATTTTTGTGAGCAACGGCATTTTTAAGGACCTTACTGATCAGGATTATATCCAGTTTATGGCCAACCCGGTAGAGGTGCGCCGGATGATGGGCCGCGAAAAAGAGGCGATTAAAAAGCTGATAGACCTGATGCCCTCAGAGGCAGTGCCGAACTATGCTTACCATAACAACGGCGACTTGACGTTCAGCAACAAGGCGGGGGAGTGGGGGCTTGGGGACGCAGGGTTCTCCAACGGCTCGGCTTATGGCGATCTGGACAACGACGGAGCGCTCGATCTGGTTGTGAATAACGTGAACATGCCTGCCTTTGTGTACCGCAACAATAGCCGTAAGCTCCACCCGGAGAACAAATACCTCAAGGTAGTACTTCAGGGCGAGGGCAATAACCGTTTTGGCACCGGCAGCCGTGTAACGGTTTATTATAACCATACGCTAAGCTACCAGGAGCAAATGCCCGCACGCGGGTTCGAATCCAGCGTTGATAACCGGCTCAACTTCGGGCTTGGGAAAACCAGCCTGATCGATTCGGTAGTGGTGCAATGGCCCGACGGAAAGCAAAAGCTGCTGAAAGCGGTGCAACCCAACCAAACGATCACCGTAAAGCAAAGCGAATCGGCCCGTCCGTTAAAAACGCCGGCAGCACCGGCGCCAAAAACCATGTTTGTGCAAAGCGCAGACAATTATGGCATCGGTTTTAAACATACGGAGAACGAGTACGCAGACTTTGACCAGGAGAAGCTTATCTTCCAGATGCACTCTACCGATGGGCCCCGGATGGCGGCAGGCGACGTGAACGGCGATAAACTGGAGGATTTTTACATCTGCGGAGCAAAGGATCAGCCCGGAGCGCTGTACATCCAAACCGCCGGGGGGCGGTTCAAAAAG
>NZ_JACWMY010000018.1 GCF_014773265.1 Mucilaginibacter pankratovii
CAAATAATTACGTTTCAGTGTTAGGTCATTCGTGTTGATGCGCATAACTTTTTAGCTTTGTTACGTAAAGCTAATCTGTTACCGAATTATCTAACCTTTACAGCAATGACGATGGGGTGAACACGCTAAATTATTTCCACCGGCTTTATAAAAAACCTCTCCTCCTCATGCACTTCCAAAACCCTTATCGCCGCGCCCACATTTAAGATTCCCTCATTGGCGTGCACCAAATTCTGCCCGAAATAGATTTTATTGTTTTTTAACCGGTATTTAGCCAGCGTTTTTAGGGGTTCTCTGCCTTTTTTTGCACTGTCTTGGTCAATTGTGGTCATCACGCAGCGGGCGCAGAGTTTTACACCATGCATGTCTATTCCGTTCACATGAATGTGTTTCATAGTATCCTCGCTGTAAGCTTCGCCACCCGTAAATACAATATTGGGGCGGAAGCGGTTCATGGGCAGGGCCTCCGGCAGGCGGGTGTTCAAATCATCCAGCGAGGCCTGGCCGATGATGAGCATGGGGTAGGCATCCGAAAAGGAGTTGATGTTGCCTTCGTTGGTATACCTTGGATCTGTTTGGCGGAGGCTATCATCAGGCATATAAACCAGGCGGGAAGGCAAACCTAATTTCTCCGAAAACCATTCATCCATATCATTGCTCACCAATTGGGCGCGGCAGGTATCATCCCATACAGTAACATCCAGCATTTCTTCGCTTTGCGGTAAAAATGGAATGGTAACGCAGCTGCTATCGGGTGTATAGCTAACTACCACACCGTCATCGCTCAATGCGGTTTTAAGCAGTGCCATTTGCGCATTCTCGCGTTGCGAAAGGAAGCGGTTATCGGCATCTATCAGCATCCAGCGGCGGTCGTGCTGCAGGCCGCGATCGGTAAGGACGGCGGTATCGAGTGCTATTCCGCCTAAGGATTTTATGGGATATATGTAAAGGGCGCTTATCTTTAACATGAAGCAAAAATAAAGCTTTGCACGGGGAAAGTTGTTGCCATAGGGTAATTTAACAGGATTATGGATTAACGGATTTGACAGGATTTTTTTCTGAACCTTGATTTTCCTGATTTTAGGATGACGCTGATTTTGAGGATTAATCAAGTGATTCAAATCAAGACAATCATTGTTTAAACATTCAGCGCAATCATTTAATCATTAAAATCAGCGGTTCAGAACCTGCGATAGGGATAGGAGCGGATACCGGCCTGTGGCTAATGCCTGTGCAGTATGAGCGCATAGCCCGAGCCGAAGGCATCGCCCAAATTTGTCCGAACTCGAATTTTAAGAAATTAAAGAAATTTTCAGAATTCAAAACAAGGTGTCTTATTCTGCATTTCCCTCTAACCTCTAACCTCTAACCTCTAACCTCTAACCTCTAACCTCTAACCTCTAACCTCTAACCTCTAACCTCTAACCTCTAACCTCTAACCTCTAACCTCTAACCTCTAACCTCTTTTAAGCAATCGTTTGCAATTGCAATTATTAATCAATAAAATTGTTTATCAATTATCACCGCCGGCACCCGGCTTAACGCTAAAAATTTATGTTGATAGACGCGCCAAATATTAATGGAAAGGCTACGGCCAATAATACCTACGATGCTATTGTAATAGGATCGGGCATCAGCGGCGGCTGGGCCGCAAAAGAACTTACCGAACGTGGTTTAAAAACCATTATGCTGGAGCGCGGGCGCAACTTCGAACACATAAAAGATTATAAAACGGCTAACAAAGCCCCCTGGGAATTTGAGCATCGTGGGAATGTTACCCAGGCACAGCGACACCACCGACCCGCCATATCGCGCAATTGGGGTGCGCAGGAAGCCGTTATGGATTACTGGGTTGATGAGCAGGAAGCCCCTTATGCCGAAGTAAAGCCGTTTAACTGGTGGCGATCGTATCAACTGGGCGGAAGATCCATACTATGGGGCAGGCAAAGCTACCGCTGGAGCGACCTGGATTTTGAAGCGAACGCAAAGGATGGCTGGGCGATAGACTGGCCCATCCGTTATAAAGACCTTGCCCCCTGGTATACTCATGCCGAAAAATTTGCCGGCATCAGTGGCTCGCTGGAAGGCTTGCCGCAACTGCCTGATGGACATTTTTTGCCGCCTATGGATATGAATTGGGTAGAGAGGGATGTTGCAGCCAGTATTAAAAAGAAGTTTGGCCGCCACATGGTCATTGGCCGGGTGGCTAATTTAACGGCGGCTATCCCCGGGCGTACCAAGTGCCAGTTCCGTAACCGTTGCTGGGAGGGTTGCCCTTTTGGCGGCTATTTCAGTACGCAATCATCTACTTTGCCGGCAGCTTTGGCAACGGGCAATTTAACCGTTAGGCCGCAATCGATTGTTACTAAAATACTATACGATAAGGACAGCAAGCGGGCCAAAGGGGTAGAGGTGCTGGATGCCGAGACTAACAAAACATACGAGTTTTATGCCAAAGTGGTGTTTGTAAACGCCTCGGCTTTAAACAGCGCCTGGGTGCTGATGAATTCGGCAACAGAGATCTGGCCCGATGGGCTGGGCAGCAGCAGCGGCGAACTGGGCCATAATATTATGGATCATCATTACAACCTTGGTGCAAGCGGGGTGATGGAAGGCTACGAGGATAAATACTTTTATGGCCGCCGCGCTAATGGCATTTATCTGGCACGTTTTGCCAACCTGTTTGGCGATAAACGCGATTACCTGCGTGGTTTTGGCTACCAGGGAGGAGCGAGCCGGCAGGGCTGGAGCCGCGAAATTGCCGAACTTAACATCGGTGCAAAATACAAAGAGGCGTTATCTGAGCCCGGAGCCTGGCAGATGGGCCTGAGCGGATTTGGCGAGCTGTTGCCGTATCATGAGAATAAAATAACCCTTGATAAGGAGCGGAAAGATAAGTGGGGCTTACCCATCCTTTCCATGGATGCCGAGATAAAGGATAACGAAAAAAAGATGCGCATCGATATCGTAAATGAGGCAAAAGCCATGCTGGAAATTGCGGGCGTTAAAAATATTGAGACGCACGACAGGGGGCATAATGTTGGCGATGGCATCCACGAGATGGGCACCGCCCGCATGGGCCACGATCCCAAGACCTCGGTATTGAATAAAAATAATCAGGTTTGGGATGCAATGAACGTTTTTGTTACCGATGGAGCCTGCATGACCTCCGCCGCCTGCCAAAACCCATCCCTAACCTATATGGCCCTCACCGCCCGCGCCGCGAATTTTGCTGCGGATGAGCTGAAGAAAGGGAATATTTAGAGGTAGTTTGCAGTTCTCAGTAGGCAGTTTGCAGTTAAAAAGGATGCAACCAGTCAGGTAACAAAGCAAAAAAATCGGTGAAATCACAGAATAAAATCGGTGTAATCAAAAAATTATTTACAATACATCGCCAGTTTATCACCCGCTTCTTTTAAACCAAGGGTTACCGCTTTGTTAATATCGGCGCAACCTGCTGTTTTCTCTCCGCGCTGGGCTTTGATGATGCCGCGATTAAGGTAGGCTGTCGCGTTTTTGGGATCTGTCAGAATAACTGCGTTTAAATCGGTTAACGCTGCCGCCCAGTTCTTCAAATTCATGCGGGCTGTTGCGCGGGCCATTAATACGGTTGTGCTTTTGGGTTCCAGTTTAAGGGCGGTCGCGAAGTCTTTTTTCATGGCAATGGTATCGCCTGTAAAGCTTTCGGCAATTGCGCGGCCGGTATAAGCCTTTACGTTATTTTGGTTGAGCAGCAGCACGTTGATATAATCGTATACCGCACCTAAATATTCCTGTTTAACCAGTTTAAGATCTGCACGGGCAAGATAGGCTTCATCGTTGGTTTCGTTTAGCGAGATGCCTTTATTGATATCGGTTAAAGCCTCGTCGTACTTTTTTAAAGCCACCAGGCTATTGCCCCGGTTAATGAATGCGTCCGAAGAGGAGGGAGCCAGTTTTATAGCCAGGTCGTGGTCGGCCATGGCGCCTGCCAGGTCGTCCAATTTGCTTTTGGCAACACCACGATAACTGTAGAAGTTTACGTTCTTTGGGTTTATTACAATGGCATCATCAAATACTTTTATAGCTGCGGTATACCGGCCGGAAGCAATGAGCGCTTTGCCATAATCTATATACAGGTCGTTATTTTGCGGTGTCGATTCGATGGCGGCTTTATAATCGGCCAGGCTACCTTCCACATCGCCGTTCTTCATTTTTATCCGTGCCAGATGCAGCAGCGCGTAAGGGTTGCGCGGATCCAGCGTTAGCGACCTGTTGTAAAGCGCTATAGCGGCCGCATAATCGTGCTGAGCCGCCTTGATATCCCCACTGCCCACGTAGGCGTAGGTAGCTTTAGGTTCTATTTTAATGGTAGTGGCAAAGTCAGCAAGCGAACCAACCGTATCGTTCAACTCTATCTTAGCCTTAGCCCGCGACATATACCCATAAGCGTTCTTAGGATTAATGCGGATAGCGGTGTCAGCATCGGCAACAGCGCCGGTAAAGTTTTTCATATTTACCTTAACATCGGCCCGGTTTTGGTAGGCTTCATCGTATTTTGGGTTGAGGCTAATGGCTGTACCGAGATCTTCAAGGGCGCCATCCCGGTCATTCATGTTGTTTTTGGAAATAGCGCGGCCCAGGTATAGTTCGGCTTTTTTAGGGCTTTGCTCAATGGCTTTGTCAAAAAACTCAATGGCTCCCTTATCATCGTCGGCATTGCTGGCGGCAGAGGCCAAATAATGGTAAAGTTCGGGCATTTGGGGGTTAAGGGTTACTACCCTGCGGTAATCTGCCATGGCGCCTTTGTAATCCCTTAAATTTACTTTGGCGTTGCCGCGGTAAAACCAGGCTTCAGAATTATTTGGTTCTGCTTTAATGGCGGCATCAAAATCAATGACGGCAGCTTTGTAATTGCCAAGATTCCCCTTGGAATTTGCCCGGTAATAGATCAGATCCGCATCACCCGGTAAAAGCTTTTCGGCAATGTCAAAATCAACTATCGCCCCTTTATCATCGTGCAGGTTAGCTTTAGCCACCGCGCGGTACTTGTATAGTTCTCCCTTTTGCGGATTTAGGGCTATAGCTTTATTAAAATCGGCAACGCTGCCTGCGTAATCCTTTAAATTGCTTTTGGCATTGGCCCGGTAATGCCAGGCATCCAGCAAGCGCGGGTCCAGTTCCAGCGCTTTGGTGAAATCGGCCACGGCGCCGGTGTAATCGCCAATGTTACCTTTGGCATTGGCGCGGTACAGGTATGCCCTTGCCACGCCGGGGTTCATTTGAATGGAGCGGTTAAAGTCGGCTATGGCTTCCTTATAATCCTTCATATTTGCTTTTGTGTTGCCGCTGGTTATGTAATCGGTAGCGGTTTGGGCTATGCAATAAACCGGCAACAAAAACAGAATAATTAATAATCTCTTCATTAATTTATTTTTCAAATATGCCTAATGTACGTAACATAGGGCAAAAGGTTTGCCAAGTTAAGCAAATGCCGCTGTTTTAAGCAATGATTAATATAGCCATAAGCTATAGGTAATTACCTTAATTGTAAATAAAAAAAGCACAGCGGTGAGGCTGTGCTGCTTAAATAAAATAACGACGGGTTTTAAACCCATCGCTATTTTTGGGGAATTAAATACTCAGTATTGAAAGGCCATTTGACTCACCCCGGGTTCGCTTCGCTGCCTTCTCACCCTCTCTCCGCAAGCGGAAAGAGGGTGAGAAGGCAAAAGCTCCCTAATGAAGAATGTCAGTGGCTTTGTATGTACTTCCTCACCCTCTTTATCGCAGATAGAGAGGGTCGACGCCCGCGCAAGCGGGTCGTCGCGGTGAGTCAACTCTACGAGCGTATTAACGGCTTGCTTATTCAAACCCACCATGCCTGTTGGCCTTGGTTTGTGCCGGCCATTTGTTTTGCTCGCCGGTGCGCGGGTTAATGCCCAGCACGGCTTTATCGCGTGATGTTTTAGCAGGGTCTTCGCAGGCCATGTAAACCAGTATGGCGGTTAGCATGGCGTTGTTTTTTACATCGTCAAATACTACTTTATCATATGTGTCGCGGTTGGTATGCCAGGTGTAATTGCCATAGCTCCAGCTGTTAGAGCTTAGCGAAAAGCCGGGTGCACCAACAGCCACAAAGGATGCAAAATCAGAACCGCCGCCGCCCGGTGCGCCCGGGAAATTGGTAGTGATCTGCTCGCGGATGTTTGCCGGTACTTTGCTCAGCCAGCGGCCAATATAATCGTAACTGTTTAAAAACCCCTGGCCACTGATATTCACCACACGGCCGGTGCCGTTATCCTGGTTAAACAATACCTGCAGGTTGGCCACAATTTCCGGGTGATCCTCCACAAAAGCGCGGGAACCGTTCAGGCCCTGCTCTTCACTGCCCCAATGGCCAACTAAAATGGTGCGTTTTGGGTTAGGGTATACTTTTTTAAGGATGCGCATGGCTTCCATCATGGTTAAGGTGCCGGTGCCATTATCGGTAGCGCCCTGGCCGCCGTCCCACGAATCGAAGTGGGCCGAAAGCATTACATACTCATCAGGTTTTTCGGTACCTTTTATTTCGCCAACAATGTTAAAGGTTGGCACAGCGCCAAGCTCTTTAGATTCGGTTTGTATTTTGATGGTTGGTTTGCTGCCGCTTTCGGTTAGGCGGTATAGCATACCATAATCTTCCAGCGCTATATCAACGGTAGGTGTTTTTTTTGTGTAAGCACCGAAGATCTTATCAACCCCAAAACCAGCGGACCAGTTGGACGTAATAACACCTGCCGCACCGGCCTTTTCCAAAGCAGAGGGTAAGGTACGCGCAGTTAAACCGGTGTTGCTGATGCGTTTGCGCCAGGCATCGGTTTGCGCGGTGCGGTCGGCTTTCATTTTGTCGAAAGATTCCTTGGTGGCAAATTCCGTCCAGTTATAATCGGGCCGGCCTGTTGGCTGCAGCATAGATATCATTACAAATTTACCCTTCACCGCAGGCAGCCATTTTTGGAAGGCTATCGAGTCGGCAAATTCCGGCAGGATGATGGTTTCGGCAGTAACGGCTTTTTTCATGCCCGGGCTCCAGGCCAGTTGTGTACCTTCCAATGATTTTACACGTGGGGTAACCATATCAATGTGCGATACGCCGCGTTCCCAGCCGCGCCAGTCGCCCCATTTTTCGTACCGTGCGGTAATGCCCCAGCCTTTATATTTTTCCAGCGCCCATTGCCCTGCTTTTTCCATTTGCGGCGTGCCCACCAGGCGTGGGCCAATACCATCAAACAGTTGTTGCGCAAGCGGTACCAGCTGCGAGTTTTCAGTCTCTTCTTTTACAATGTTATCTACAACCGGGTCTTTTGTTTGTGCCGACGCTGTACCGGCCGCAAAAAGCGCCGGGATAACCAGCAGTTTTGTGATGTTTTTTGCACCGAGGAAGTGCAACAGGGTGTTGGTAGTTTTCATACAGGCTAAGATAAATAATAGCCATTGGTTTACGATATGGTAACAGGAATTTCACAAAGCGCGAAAATTAATCTATTAGTAGAATTTGTGCTATTATTTTAAAACCAAATACTCTTCTGATGCTTTGGTATAAAGAGATTTAAGCAAACCTTATTTTAAATTATGGCGCAACTGGATGTACAGCCCAAACAACGTACCCCGTTTTGGATATGGATCGTTATACTTTTGGTGATACTGGGTGTAATATTTATGCTGTGGCGCGGATGCAACCGCAGTTACCAGCCCCAGGCTTTAAAAACCACCGATTCGGACTCCACCCGCGTGGATACCAATAATACATCTACAAAAATAGCTGTTACGCAGCCCGATTGGGAAGCGGTGGATTTTGAATTACCAAGATCAACCTATGATGAAATTACCGATACCGCTATTGTGGTACGCGGTGGGGATAAATATACCATATATGGCCTGGGCGAGAATATCCTTTTTGCCGAAAATCAGAGCGCCTTACAGGGCAGCGCCGATGGCCGGTTGCAGCTGATATCGGCATCGCTGCATAAAAGGTTTAACAACGCGGCGATTGGAGTTTATGGCCGTACCGATAGCACAGGCGCCTCATCAACCAACCGCATCCTGGGTGCGCAAAGGGCCAACGCCGTTAAGGATTGGCTGATCAGTAAGGGTGGTTTTGCCGAAGCGATGATCTCGGTACACTCGGTTGGCGAGGCTAAACCGATAGCCACCAACGGAACTGAAAGCGGCAGGCAGCAAAACCGGAGCGTGGAAATTGTGGCGTTCCCGGCAGATACAACAAAAAACTAAATGGAATATTCAACCTTAAATGATAGCGATATGGCTTCAGAAGATAACGATTACAGCAAACTGGAAGAGTTGAGCGAAAGCGATTTCGAGATAGCAGACGGGCAGCCGGACATACAGGGCTGGGATGTGCGCGACTCTGACAATAATAAAATAGGCGAGGTGGATGAATTGCTTTTCAACCCGCAATCGCGTAAGGTGCGGTACGTTATTTTGCACATGGAAAATAACGACCTCGACCTGGAAGATGGCCGCGTGTTGGTACCCATAGGTGTTGCCGAACTGCACGAAGAAGAGGATAACGTTATTATACCCGATATTACCAAAGCCCAGATCTTAGCTTTACCGCTATACGAAAGGGGAAGAGTGATAGATGCCGATACCGAAGCACAGATCCGCAATGTATTTGTAAGCCCGGAAGCCAATGTAATGCTGGGTACCGATTTTTACGACCACGACCATTTCAGCGAAACCAAGTTCTATGGCAAACGCCGCCAGCCAGGGGCAGATAATGAGGTAAGTAAAAGTTATTTGGATGAGCCGGAGGCGTAAGAATAAAGTCGAAAGTCTTAAGCCGGTGTGTTAATTCTTGACTTAAGACTTTTGACTCAAGACGCTGCTAAGTGCGGGGTCTTTTTAAATTGTAGGCAACCAGGTAGTTCAGGTTATCGGTAACTACGGTGCGTTTATCAAGCGATTGCTCGTCTTTGGTGAAAGATTGGTTCAGCCTCGATTTTATCTGGTGAAACACTTCTAAAACAGCCTCGGGCAACATTTTGGTTGCTATGGTAGGATGATATGCTTTCTGTAAGCGCAATTTTTCTATATCGCCAACAAGGCTAAACTCCCAAACATCATCAGCTTTAAAACCGTGCTCTTTGGCGGTGTTCATCAGGTCGTACAGGTACAGGCGGGTTTGATTTTCTATTGTTTTTTCGTCCATCAGGAGATTATTTTTTCTTGGAGGTAAGATCGGCAGATGAGGTGGATTTGCCTGATTGATAAGAAGATACTTTTTTGTTTACGTTGAGGCTTTTTTCTTTCTTGGTTTCTTTAACCTGTTTCTTGTCTTTGCTCATGATATATGGGTGTGTAATTTGTTGAAATGAATACCTGCCTCGCCATGAAACGCAGCAGATGTTTTAAAAATGTAATTGTGGAATTGTTTAAATGTACCCTTTATTTATTGAAAATGAGCAAGTTTTTTAATTAAATTGAAGTGAAAGTTTAATTTTTAAAATATTGTGGTATATAATGACTACCTTGCACGCTTATTAAAAACAATATTATAATGTCAAAAGAAGGAACTGTAAAGTTTTTCAACGTCACAAAAGGCTTTGGATTTATTTCACAGAGTGATAACAGAAGCGATGTTTTTGTTCACTCAACCGGCCTGATCGATGAGATCCGCGAAAACGATAGCGTTACGTTTGATGTAGAAGAAGGCAAAAAAGGCCTAACAGCGGTAAATGTAAAAGTAGTTTAACAAAATACTATAAAATTTAATCGTGAGCATCTGCTGTAAAGCAGATGCTTTTTTATTCCCTTAAAATTAATTATTATTAACAAATCCACATACCCATATGGCGAAATCGCAAGCAACTTTTATGAAAAAACAACTGGAAAAAAATCGCCAGAAAAAAAAGGAAGACAAGGCATACCGCAAACAGGAACGCAAGGATAACCCCGGCAGTACCGACCTGGACAGCATGATGGCCTACGTAAATGAATTTGGAGAGATCACCTCAACACCTCCCGAAAAATAAACATCATCTTCTTTAAGCTTATGCCACCAAGGTATTAAGCTTAAAGAAATCCTGTTTTCAGCCCAGTAAAACAGCTTTAAGGCCATTCGCCTCAACCATAAACAACCGGTTAATAAATAACTTCAACTGCTGCAGCAGGCCCGGCGGTTTAGTCGTTTCTACTATCACTATCTCTTCCTGCTTTGGCCCTTCGGTGGGATGCTCATGCTCGTGCATTTCTTCGAGGATGCTTTCGCGGATCTCGGGGTCGCGGTTTACAATGTCGTCCAGTTCGGTAAGGTCGTTAAAGGTGGCGTTGCCGTTACGTTGTTTTTTGATAAGGATATCGAAGCGTTCCTGGCGAAAGGTACGCCTGATCAATGGCCGGTTATTTCTCATGATGGCACCAATTATAAGGTAAAGGCGTCAAAAGGAATGCCATGCTTTTAAGTAATTGATTTTCATTTAATTGTGTAAATTATATAGCGTTCGCTGTCCTGTAGTGATACAGCGGGGTGTACGGTTATGTTCGATTTCGAATTTCGGATTTTCGATTTCGGATTTAGCTTTTTATCTGATTCTTAAAACCTCCAATTAATTGATAAACTTTCTGTACTATTGAATATAGTAAAGCACCATGAAAGAACCCACCACCCAAACCCTGCACCCCGATGCCGGCAAAACCAATAAGGTTATTTCCCTGGAAAAATACGAGACTATCAAGGCCGCCATATTGGAAGTTTTGAAGGACGGCGACTTAAGCCATACGCAGCTTATGGAGGCGCTCTATCAACGGGTTAACGGCCATTTTACGGGTAATGCCCATTGGTATGGCGAAACGGTTAAACTGGATCTGGAAGCAAGGGGGCTGATACAGCGGAGTAAAAGTAAACCTCCGGTTTATAGTAGGGTTTAAAAAAAAATCTCTTTAAGGGAATCTAACTCAATCGTTATCTTGTTTGTTCCCCCATCGAAAAATCCATCTGAATAACAACTTTCTCCATTACATATTTCTGTAAATTAGCGGTACTTAGTAAATGCTGCCTCCGCTAAACCGAGCAGCCTGCCATTTATCTATCTATCACAACAAAATGAAATATTACACCCTGCTTTTGGCTTCGTTGATAAGCCTGAACCTTGCTGCGCAAAATAAAAAAACGCTGCCCATTATCGAACCTGCTTACGCGGTTGTTAAGGGCCATATTGATAACCATACCGAAGATATGTGGGATTACAGCGAGGTATCGTATCTTAAATTTGAAACACTGTCAGTGCCAGTGGATAAGAACGGTGATTTTGTAAAGCGGTTTAGCAGACCCCTGAATGAGCTGGAGATATTTTTACGCCAGGGTAACGGACTGCAACTTAAGCTGAAAAAGGGTGATACCATTTTAGTGAGGTATGATGCTAAGGATGCTGATCACACCCTCCAGGTTTCTTCGCCCGATACGCTGCTCAATGCGGAGATCAAAACCTTAACGGCGGCCCGTGCGTACCTGGTAAGCACATCTGAGCAACAGAAAAAGCTTTATCAGAAAGCACCGGATTCTGCGAGGTATGCTTTAGTGAACGGTTTCTTTAACAAGGAGGTGGATATCCTGTTAGGAGGGCCATTAACTGTCAATACGGATAAGTACCTCACCGATATCTATTTCAGAAACGTTAAGGTGATGTATAACCTAAAGCTGCTTGACAAGTACCCGCTTTTTTACCAAAAGCCATCTGATAAAACAAAAATGTTCAGCGTTTTTAACAATTCTGAAACTTACACCCAGGAGTCGGCCGATTGGTACCGTAATAGTTATGAATACCGCAATTTTATTTTTGATTATGTAAGGTTTCAAAAGCCTTTTAAATCGTGGTCTATGGCTTCGGGGGATAAGGAGGTGCCAAGGTCAATCGCCTGGAAAGATTACTATACCATGCTGGCGAGCCTGCAAATTGCGGAGGTTAGGGATTTTTGCATCACGTCGTCGATCATGTTTAGCTTTGAGTACTATGATTTTGATGATGCAAGCGCCGTGTACCGCGACTTTATAACAAAAGTGCAAACGCCGTTTTATGCCGATACGTTAAAGAAGTTCTATGCAAATATCCAGCGGCTGAAACCGGGTACACCTGCGCCCGGCTTCACTTTAAAGGATGAAAACGGGAAGTTGGTATCTTTAAGCGAGTTTCGCGGTAAAGTGGTTTATCTTGATTTTTGGGGAGTAGGCTGCGGCCCCTGTATATATGATATTAAAAACCATGTGCCCGCCCTGCACGAAAAGTATAAGGACAAAAACATCGTTTTTATTAATATATGTGTGGATAGTGATGAGCCGGAATGGAAGGCCAGCCTTGCAAAACTGGGACTGCATGGCGTAAATCTTATTGCCCGGGGTTGGAACAAAAACCCCGTATGCAAAGCCTACAATATAAATGGCATTCCGCATTATTATATAATAGATGCCGCCGGTAAGATAGTTGATAATAACAGCCCCGGCCCCAGCCAAAGTTACTCGTTACACCCAAAGCTGGATGCGCTGGTAGCTAAGGAGAGCATGTTAAAAGCGAAGTAATGATAAGATGCGGAGGTCTTTAATAGAGCAAATACCTTCAAAGTGTATCATGGCCCGTCCCAAACTGTCCCAGCCGATATTTTTTTATGATTTTTAGTATTTTTAATAATTTATTTATAGTAAGCAGTTTATGAGAATTATCTAAATAACAGGGATGTCCCAAAGTGTCCCACTAAAAAATGTAAAGTTTTGATAATCAATATTAAAGGTGTTTCACTGTTTCAAGTGTCCCGCATGTAAAGTGAAACACTTAGTGTATTTGGGGTTAAAATAGTTGATGCTTTTTAGTAATAGACGATATATTTTACTAAAAAAATTAGTAAAATAACACTATAACGCTTACCTTCGGGTATGAATTACCCCGTTATGGAAAATGTTAAAGAAACAGAACAACTGCAGCGGTACCTCGCCGAAGCGGTAGAATTGCTGGATGATGTAAAACCAAAACTGGCCCTGTTCGAGAAGCAGCGGTACTTTCGCTTTAAGGCTGCTTTAGAAAACTACTTAAAGTTGAATGATGGTTTGCGAAGATCGCTGGCTGAGGCCGGCGTGGCGGGTGTTAAGTAATCCCGACAGCATTATCCCGCTAATCAGGGAGCAATCGTGTTAATTTTATGGGTTGACTATTTTTATTTCACTCAATTGCTATTGTATTTGTTTTTTAGCTCGCACATCGTAGCTATCGGCTATTTATTTCGTATTTCCTTCCTTAATCTATAAAATTCCTCCAAAAAGCATCTTTTTTTATTGATTTTATGCGTGCATAGCATACGCTTTGCATTAAAAAATGTTTAAATCTTTGTTAATATTATCAAAAATGCAAAAAAGTGGACTGTAATAGGTCTGTATTTTATAAAATCACAATTTTTAATTCTCTAATTTCTTCTTTTGAAAATTATTTACCTGTTTTTGTATGTTAATAATTGAATTTTTGGTACTGTTTATTGAAAATATCTTATTTATGATTTGTTTTTATTGAAATTCATTCATATTTTCATAAAATATTAATAATTAATACCTAATCGATTGGCTTTAATTACTAATTGTTGTGTTTAATAGCGATTTCAACCCCCATTTGCTAAAAAGACTTTTTTTAACATATCAATCCACTTAATTAACAACAAATGAAGAGTAATTCTACAAAAATCAGCCTGCTGGACTCCTTCCGGCAGCTGTCGAAGGAAAAATGGCAGCTCGGCGCTACCATTTTCATCGGGAAACTAACCGGCTTGTTCCTGGTTGTAATGGCGATGATGGTGCTGCCAAACTTTTTTGGTACACCGGCCCATGCTGCAGACACCTACACTGCGCACGAAACATCGATGATCAACACCATCAACACCGTTTGGACCTTAGTTGCCGCTTTCCTTGTATTTGGCATGCAGGCAGGCTTTGTAATGCTTGAGGCTGGTTTCGCCCGCAAAAGGGAAACCGTTAACGTTTTAATGGAATGTATTTTTGATACCTGCCTTTGCGGTATCTTATTCTATGCTATTGGTTATGCCTTTATGTTTGGCCAGGGCAACGGCTTTATTGGCTGGGGCGGCGCCGACGGTAAAACCTGGTTCTTTTTACAAAACATACCTGATACCTACCTGGCTTACGGTGTACCGGTATTGGCGCACTGGATCTTCCAGTTTGCATTTGCCGATACCTGCTCTACTATCGTATCCGGTGCTATGATAGGCCGCACAAGTTTCCGCGGCGATATCCTGTACTCGATAGGTATCACAGGCTTTATATACCCAATCATCGGCCACTGGGCCTGGGGACCTGACGGTTTCCTGGCTACCATGGGTACATCGGGCGTGTTCGCAAAATTATTGGGCCAGCCATTCCGCGACTTTGCAGGATCAACCGTAGTGCATACTATAGGTGGTGTTGCATCATTGGCCGGCGCAATAGTTTTGGGGCCACGCTTAGGCCGCATATTTGCACGCGATAATAAAGAAAAAGGCGGCCTACCCGCCGGCCATAACTTACTGATAGCCGCCGTGGGTGGTTTTATCCTGTGGTTTGGCTGGTATGGCTTTAACCCGGGCAGTACCTTAAACGCTATGGACGTGCAAGGTATTGGTCGCGTAGCTACCAACACTACTTTAGCAGCCTGCGCCGGCGGTTTCACCGCTATGCTTGCCGCTTTATGGTGGGGTAAAACAAAAGGTAAGTTCGATTTGGCCTTCACCGTGAACGGTTTCCTTGCCGGCTTGGTTGCTATTACCTGCCCTTGTTACTGGGTTAGCCCATTCGGCTCTATTATGCTTGGCGGTATTGCCGGCTTAATTGTAGTTGGCGGTATCTATTTAATTGAGTGGTTCCGTATCGACGATCCTGTTGGTGCATTCTCGGTACACGGTATCAACGGTATCTGGGGAACTTTGTCATTAGGTTTATTCGCATCCGGCCAGTATGGTTTTACTACACCAACAGGTGCCGATAATACTGCTCCTGTTACAGGTTTACTGTATGGTGGCGGTTTTGGAGTGCTTCAGGCACAATTGGTTGGCAGTTTCATTATTACTGCAGCGGTGTTCATTGTATCTTTTGCCATGATGTATATCATCAACAAGCTACCACATCCATGGAAACTGCGTGTGGAAGAGCATGGTGAACTGGGTGTTGGCGGGCTTGATGTATTTGACCATGGTACCGAGGTTTATCCTATAGATGATGAGGAGATTACTTTGGGTGACCTGATGGACAAAGGCGTTAAACAGCCAGCCTAAATTTCAAAAAAATAAACGTACTCCCGGCTTTGCCGGATATTTTCAATGCCAAGCAGTCCCGTAAACTACCGGGGCTGCTTTTTTGTGGGTTGTTTTGATTATTGCATTGCCTAAATTCATCTGTTTATGTTAAAATATCATTGACGGCAATAGCGGCCATTACTGTAATTTAGGCAACTATAAACACCACGCCAATTGAAAACTTACTACACCATTTTGCGCCCCATTTTTAGGGCCTCAGTTATACTTACTTTATTGCTTGGTACTTTTGCCGCTAACCACGCTTACGCCCAGGCGGAAGTAGAGCCCTGGGGGAATATCACCGGTATCCGTACCAAAGGGCAGCTGTATAGTTTCGAGACCAGCCTGCGGGTAATCAGCGCCAATGGCAAGCGCGTGGCGGCTACCGCTAAAGAAAAGCAATCGCCAAAATACAGTCGCCGGGGAGATGACCAGATCGTGGTGACCCGTATAGATAGCCTTTTTTTCAGTCAGACGGTTACTGATGCCGGCTCCGGAAAAATAAAAGTGAATGTGCAGGTGATTGCTAAAAAGGATACCGCGTTGAAGGGTGTTTTCTTTTGCATCACCCTGCCTGTAGCCGAGTATGGCGAAAGCCGCCTGCAGCTGGCCGGGGTAAAAGAAGATTCGTTAAAACAATACGCGCCGGGCTTTGCCAATAGTTTTGTAAGTGTAAAAGCAAAAGGCGTGGAATTTATTGCTCCCGCGAGGAAACTAAAAGTAAGTTTTGATGAACCCGAGATGGTTATCGTGCGTAAAGATTCGGTAGGTAACCTGCAACTATATGTACCGCTGGCGTTGGATGCGGTGCATCGCGGCGATATGATTACCAAAACCTTCAGTATTAAAGCCGATGGCCTGGTAGATACACAACCGGTAAACCTCGTTATCAATACCGCGCATCCCGGGCGTGAGTTTGCCGGGCTTGGCGGTAATTTTCGCTTGCAGAACCCGAAGACCGATCCGCAGGTGATCGATTACAGTCTGCAAAATCTCCGCGTGGCCTGGGGCAGGGTAGAGATGCCCTGGCGTTTTTGGCAGCCCGAAAAAGATGTTGACCCCACAGCAGAAGCAAACAATGGTAAACTAAACCCCTTTGTGCTGAAATCAATGCAGATGGCACACCGGTTGGATAGCATGGGCATCCCGGTGATCTTGTCGGCATGGTCGGCACCCAACTGGGCCATTGTAGGCCCGCCACGGTTCAGGCCTACGCCCGAAGGTATTTGGGGTAATCCGCTGGATCATGCGCAGGACGAAGCCATCTACAAATCGATAACAGATTATATTCTTTACCTGAAAGCCAAATACGGTTTCGAGGTGAAAATGTTCTCCTTCAACGAATCTGACCTGGGTATCAACATTCGCCAAACAGGGGAGGAGCACCGCGATTTTATTAAAGGCCTGGGCGCTTACATGGCCTCCAAAGGTTTGCAAACCAAATTGTTGCTGGGTGATAATTCGGACGCAACAACCTATAAATTTTTATACCCCGCAATGGACGATCCCGCTGCAAAGCCGTACATAGGCGCCATATCATTCCACTCCTGGAGGGGCTGGGATAGTGCTACCCTGCAAAAATGGGCAGATGCCGCCACCAAAATGAATGTGCCGCTAATTGTGGGCGAGGGCAGTATAGATGCCGCCGCCTGGAACTATCCCGATATCTTCCAGGAGCAAACCTACGCGCTGGAAGAGATAAACCTGTATACCCGCCTGCTGGCCATATGCCAGCCGGTATCTATATTGCAATGGCAGCTTACCGCCGACTACTCGCCACTGATAGGAGGCGGGATCTTTGGCAACCCCGAGCCTTTGCACCCGGGCCAGCGTTTCTGGAATTTAAAGCAGCTTTCCACCACGCCTAAAGGCTTATTTGCCATGCCGGTAAGTGTAGACAGGCCCGGAATTTCTGCGGCGGCTATGGGCGATAAGGATAAAGGTATATATGCTGTGCAATTGGTAAACAACGGCAGCACGCGCGAAGTAAATTTAACCGGCCTGCCTGCGAAAATTGCCCGGCTGCGTTATTACATCACCAACCGGAAGACGAATATGAAAGAAGAACGCGCCGTAGAGGTAAAAGATGGCGTGGCGAAATTTAAACTGCCGGCGGTAAGTTACGTGAGCGTAATTAGCGAATAAAACACGATTACAGGATTAAAAGATCAACACGATTAAAGCGGTTTAATTCCCTACTTCACCAGCTTAAAGCTATACTGATAATTCAATATGATGTCGCCATCGGCCACCACATTTTTTATCTTTACGATGTATGTGATATTATCTTTTAAACCGTCTATCTTCCATTGAATAGAATTGGGTAGTCCTTCGGCTTCATTATCAAAGCTAATGGCAGAAACGGGCATTGCCTGGCCACCGTCGGTGCTTACTTCAACGGTAGCATGGGTATATTTTACATAGGAGTTGTTCCATTCGTTGTTCTTGTCGTACAATGCCGAAAAGCTTAATATGCCGTTTTTAAGGAAGAGCGCGCTGGGATAATCTGCACTGGGGTAAGCTACATAGGCAATATTGAGGTAGGGGATCTCGGCAACCTCGCTATTGATCACTTTAAGTGATGCGGCGGATACAAAACTATATCCCGACTTTTTTGGTTTGCCATCTACCCGCCCGTACGATATGTACTTTAAAAAGGGGTCGAGCAGCCAGCGGCGGTGGCCAATGGTTTGGCTGTATTCTTCGGTAAGCCATCTGTCAACATTGGTTTCGTCTTTAAAATTGTCTGTTTGGCTGCTCAGGCTGATACCGAGATTACTCGCGCTGCTGCCGAGGGCGCCATCTTTACTATAGCATTCCGCAGTGGGGCCGGGGTAATGGTCAAGTTCGGCATTGGCAGCGCCTATTAGGGCCGATTGCTGTACCAGTTCGTCATATTCGGTATTATAAACAACAGCGGGCAATTTGTGCAGGCTGCGGATGTAGTTTACCCTGGCAAGCACAGCTTCTTTACTGCTGCTGTTTAAACTGCCTGCAATACAGTTTTGAATATCCGGGCGGGTAGCGTAATATTTATCATAACTAAAATTACCGTTGCCATCTTTTTTACAGCCCGCTATTATTAAAAATAACAAAAGAGTGGTGGATAACCTGTTAATGTGTAGTTTGTTCATAAAACGCGCGGATACAAACATGCTAAGTTTTTAGCGTTTTTTGTTTGTTACGCAGCATGATTATTGCCTTTTTGTGCGGGTTAATATGTTCTTCTATTTCAACGCATCTTCCAGCAACGCTACCAACTGCTTGTACCGTTCGCCACGGCCGTCGTTTTTAATATAATAGCACAGCAAAAAGGCGGTATAACGCGCTTTATTATTCACCACCGGAAAACTGCCGAACAAACCCGGGCTGCTTACCACATTTGGCCCCATTACCCATTCGCCGTAGCCATAGCCCATAGTGCCTGCCTCGGCCGGTGCGTAGCCAATTTTTACATCTGCTGTTACGCGGTTCACCTGCATTTCAGCAACGCTTTTCTCGCTTAAGATGCGTTTCTCCTTGTACACGCCTTTATTGAGGATCATTACTAAAAAGTTGGTGTAATCGTCGGCGCTGCTGTTAGCACCTCCGGCGGGCAAGGCCACCTTGCTGGTACCAAAATCGCTGTTCTTCATCTCCAGCGGGGCGGCAATACGCTCGGCAAACAAAGCGTGGAAATCCTTGCCGCTTATTTTTTCGATGATGGCGCCGGCAATTTGCAAACCGGCGTTGCTGTAATGGAATACGGTACCGGGTTTGTCCTCCATAGGCAGGTTGGCAATGTCAGCTATGGCTTCGTCCATAGTATTTACGCCCCGCATTTCCTGCAAGCTTTCTTTAAGCGATGGCGGGTTGATACCCGTTGTGTGCGAAAGGCATTGGCTTAAGGTGATATTGCCTTTGCCATGCTGCGATAAAATGGGCAGATATTTACCAACTGTGTCGGTTAGTTTTAGTTTGCCTTCATCTACAAAGGTCATCACCAGAGCGGCGCTGAGCCATTTACTGCAGCTGGCAATAGGGATTTTTGTGGCGGAGTTGTAATCATCCAGGTTAGCAGTTTTATTTTGCCGGCGGGCCATAAATTTGTTCACCATTTTTTGCCGGCGGGATAGATCATTTACTGCCTTGTTGTAAACTACTTTACCATCCTTGTACACCACCAGCACGCTACGCCCACCCATGGCCGGGGTATTATCGTTCAGCCAGGTATCTACCTTGTCAAAATTTTGCTGGGCAACGGCCTTGCCCATGAAGAGTAACGCAATGGCGATGAGTATGATGTGTTTTTTCATGGTTATATGTTTTTTGACAGAGCCGTTAATTTAAATGATTCGGCTGAGTAGCTAATTTTTCTTGTCAACCTTATCCGTAAATTATTAAAATCAGCTATTCAATCTTCCATTATGGCTTTCTTTACTTCTGCCATTTTTTCTTTTACTATTTTTTGATATATATTGTATTGTTCGTCGCTTAAAATAGCTTTCAACTTACCGTCTTTTTCTTTCATGATGGAACGTGCTTTCATGCCTTTACTGAAGCGGCTATCCGTAGAGGTAAATAGCGGCTGCATTTTTTGGGCATACTCCAGGTTGAGCTTGCTTACCTGCTGGTATTGTGCATCGGTAAGCTTTAGGTCGTCCTTCATCATTTTGTTCTGCCAGTCGGCCCGCTGCTGCGGGGTGGATTTTTTAAGAGTTGCCGCATCCATTTTCTGCGCTTTTACCTGGGCGGGAAAAAGCATAGCCAGCAGCAGCAGGATAGGGGCCAACCCATATCCTGCTTGTGATAGTATATTTTTCATAGCTGCAATTTAATGTTTTACCACTGTACCTGGTATTTGGCGCCGGTGCTTAATACAATAGTTGCTTTTTTGCTCCCCAGGAACGTAATGGTGCCCGTAAAGCTAAATGCCTCGCCGGTAGATGCGGTGCCGGTTATGGCGATGATTCCCGTGCCCGAGGTGATCTGCTGGCTTACCTTATTTACTTTTACATTGGTGGTTGTAACATTAACAGTACTGGTAAAGCTGCGGTTATTGCGCACTTTTGATTGTTGCGTGCCATTGCGGGTATATGTTTGGTTAACAGTGTACTCTGCGCCGGATGGTTCCAACCCGGTTACGGAGAAGGCACCTGTAGAGTTATCATCTGATGACATTTTGGGCCCCGAATAGGTGCTGCCGCCGGTAAAAGTAAAATCGAGTTTAGACGGGAGGCTGCCTACCCCACAAGTAAGCAAGCGGTGCCAGTTGAGGTTGTAGGTGTAGGCGCGCGCCGCTGTGCCACCAGATCCGCTGATGGTGCTATCTTTAGCTACGCCGCATTTTACGCTGCTGCTATTGGTTAAGGTGATGGTGGTAGCTGCTGTGGTTTGCAGGGCGAGACCTCCGCTGGCAGGATCAATGGATTGCACCATTACTTCGGCTGCTTCATCTGCGGTAACGGCAGCGGTTGTTGTGCCATCTTTTTTACAGGAGGAGAAGATCATGGTTAAGCCCAGCGCGGGGATCAAAAGCATTTTGATTGCGCTGCTACGGTATGCGGTAATTTGGTTTGTTTTCATGTTGATTTATTGTTGTGTTTTTTTGTTTTGGATGGAAATTTGATTTAGTGTACAATTACAATGCGCCTGCGTGCAGGGCGAACTACTACGGCCTGGCGTACTACCGGCCGGGCAACTATTACAGGTTGTGCTACTACAACAGGTCTCAAAACAGCCGGGCGTACCACTGCTATCACCCTGCGGTGAGGATGCCTTACCACTACTCTAGTTTGTGCGTGTGCCGTTATGGCTGCAAGTGTTATAATTAAACTGAAGATTGCTTTTTTCATGTTGTGTGTATTTGGTACTTGTTGTTAATGCTAATTTGAGGCAATTTATCGGGCATCGTTTCGTTAAAACCGGCCAAACTGAAAAATTGGGGGGTGAAGTGTTAATGTTTGTACGTTACGCGGCTTTAATCCAATTTATAAGCAAGGGCTTACTTATTCATCCAGGCTTTATACTCGGGTACGCGGGCTTTGCTGATGAGGATATGTTCGGTTGGATCGGGTTTTACTTTTACCGAAAGGCGGCCATTGAAATAAAAATCTACCTCTGTAATGGCTACGCGGTTGATAATGTACTGACGGTTGGCACGGAAGAATTGCTGCGGATCGAGCTGTTGTTCCAATTGCTCCATGGTGAATTCCATAATGTACTGGTGGCCATCGGTAGTGTGGGCATATACAATCTCGTTGGCAGTATAAAACCAGGCAATTTTCAGGGTTTCTACAGGCACCAGCTTTTCCCTGAAATGCACCAGAAATGAGCGTTTATAGGGCTTGCTGAGTTTGCCCAACTGCTGAAGCAATC
This sequence comes from Mucilaginibacter pankratovii, assembly GCF_014773265.1. Taxonomy (GTDB): domain Bacteria; phylum Bacteroidota; class Bacteroidia; order Sphingobacteriales; family Sphingobacteriaceae; genus Mucilaginibacter; species Mucilaginibacter pankratovii. Next base: position 21,661 of record NZ_JACWMY010000018.1, read on the forward strand.
GCTCCAGTTCGAGTGTATTTGTATTGGCCGACGGCGGGGGTGCTACGAGGCTTTTGTATTTAGTAAGCGCGGCTTTTATTTCTGTTTCATCAAATGGTTTCAGGATGTAGTCGATACCATTATTTTTAAAGGCGAGTAGTGCATGTTGGTTATAAGCGGTTACAAATATCACCGGGCGGGTAATAGTGGTATTTTTAAAGATCTCGAAACTCATGCCATCGGCCAGGCTGATATCCATAAAAATAAGGTCGTAAACAGCATTGGTATCAAACCAATCAATCGCATCTTTTACCGATGGCAGCATGGCAGCGACAAGGATGCTGCCATCAATACTTTGCAGCATGTGGGCCAGGTTGCGGGCTGTAACTGCCTCGTCCTCCACAATTACGATGCGTAGCTCAGGCATGGTGTAAGGGGAGTTTAACGGTGAAAGTAACGGGCGATTTAATAATGTTTATCTCTTTATTTATCAGTATTTTAAATCGTTCGTTTAAATTGGCTAAGCCTATACCGCTGCTTTCGGCGGTAACAGGCTGCAGGTTGTTGCTCACAGCAATTTCATCGCCATCAATATAAATATTAACCCTTAGCGGATTGGCGGTAGTTGCCGAATTATGCTTGGCGGCATTCTCTAATAAAGGTTGCAGCGAAAGATGTGGCAGTTGAAAATTAAGGTAGTCTTCGCTGATAGCTACCGTTAAACTAAATGAATCCTCCAACCGCATTTTTAATAGTTGGGCAAAAGAGTTTATCATTTGCAGTTCATCGGCCACGGTAACTAAATTGTTGGCCGGTTTATCCAGGCTATAGCGAAACACTTTGGATAAGTGCTTAATATATTGTTGTGCGAGCGCCGGGTCCTCGCGCACCACACCCGACAGGCTGCTAAGCGAATTGAACAGGAAATGCGGGTTAAGCTGCTCTTTTAGCAGTTCAAGTTCGGCTATGGTATAGGCGTTTTTTAGGCGCTCGTTCTCCCGGATATGCCTTTTACTTTCGCGCAATAATAGAATAATTTTAGTGAGGATACCGGTAAGCAAAGCTGTCAGCCCGAAACGTGCCATGTAACCTGCCCAGTAGATCTGTCGAAATTCATCGATCCGGAAAACCCGGCGTTGTATGCCGCCGAAAAAGACCATGAACAACAGGCCGACCAAAACATTAATACCAAGATAAGGCAGATATTTGTTTCGCTCCCGCAATGAGCTAAGCGATTGATTTTTGAGATTGAGGTAAAAGATGAGGTAGCAAAATGCGAAATTCACCAACACCTGGAAGATAAATTCCGCGGTGTTGAAGCGCCAATACTGCGCCAGGATACCGTTATCGCGCAGGGCGAGCAGTTTGCCGGCGTTTAGCAGAAGCGCTAAAAGGGCAGAACTGTACAGGCAGATCTGTTTCTCGGTTTTATCCATTGGGTAAATGTAGGGAATATACAAACCCGGCCGCCAAAATAAAAGGTGAAGCTGAAAAAAGCGGTGGCGAAATTTTCTGGTCCGACTTTAAGTTGTCGAATTAAGGAATTAAAGGAAATTTGATTTAGATGGATCTCCGCGTTGCCATGTGCCTGTGCTACTCAATAAAGTTGTAATTACTCCATACCTTAAAATTGCGCACGGAGGCTAATTATTATAAAAGGCGAGCGCCTCCTCTAAAATTGCATTTATCTTCTCCACAGGGATGTCCTCCGTAGCATCTATCACCAATATTTTCATCCGGGCACGCTTCTCCTGCAACAGATCAGGGTGGCTAAGCCGGTTGCCTTCCACAATGCCAATATAGGGTTGCCCGTATTTTTTATGCACCCATAAATAACAAAACATTTTGCCCTTGTAGCAATACATAGGCATACCGTATTTCCATTCCTCGGTAAGATGAGTGTCCAGCGATAAAATATGGCCACGCAAAAAAGCCAGGGCGCTTTTTGCAGGCTCTGGCTTTTCTAAAAAATAGTTATCTATCGGGCGTATCAAGGCCTATTGCTCTACGCTGTGGATCGGACTGAAGATACGGCTCCAACGGATCTTCTTGAAGAAAGATTGCGTACTGTCTATACTCATCCAGGTGATCACGGCTTTGCCTACGATATGGTCTTCGGGTACAAAACCCCAAAAACGCGAATCTTCCGAATTGTGGCGGTTATCGCCCATCATCCAGTAGTAGTTCATTTTAAAGGTATAGCTATCGGCTTTTTTATCATTAATGAAAACCTCTTTGCCTTTAATTTCCAGTTTGTTGTGCTCATAAACCTCTATGGCAGTTTTATAAAGTGCCATAGTGCTGTCGTTCAGTTGTATTACGGTTCCTCTTTTGGGGATTAGCACCGGACCGTAGTTATCCTCGTTCCAGTTAAATAAGGCGTTATTCGGAAAGATCTGCATATTACCCTCGCCTTTTGGCTGGTTTACCTGCGTAACAGACTTTATATTAGAGAAGTTTTTTAGCTGCGAATAACTATCGGTAGGGATCACCAGTTCGTAAGTACTTGTACCGTCAAATCTCCGCACTTCTACATGCAGATCGTCTAATACATCCTGGTTTAACGGTGTACCGTTGGTAACAACCAAATAAGAGGTTTGGGCCTGCGGCGCGTTTTTTACCGCTTTGCCATCGGTGTATGCCTGTCCGTTAACAATGGTAACGGTTTCGCCGGGTAGGCCAACGCAACGCTTTATATAATGCACCCGCATATCCACCGGGCGCGGAACGCTTTCGGCAGGGTAGTTAAATACAACCGCATCGCCTTTTTTTACATCGCCCAAACCAGGCAGGCGGTAGTAGGGCAGCTGTATGCCATCCCAATAGGTTTTTGTGCCGCCCCAGATGGTCGACTCTAAAAACGGTATGGATATCGGCGTCATCGGCATACGGGCACCATAGGATAATTTGCTTACAAACAGGTAGTCGCCGGTCATCAAACTGCCTTCCATAGATGCGGAAGGGATAGCAAATGCCGAAAATAACAACCCGCGGATGATAGTCGAAGCAATCAGCGCGAATAAAATAGCATCAAGCCATTCGCGTGTTTTGCTCTTTTTTGGCTTTGCGGTATCGGTTTTTTTGCGCGATAAGAATTTCCAATTCATAGATATTATGGTATTAATTCAGCATTCCTTATTCACTTAGAGCGTAACCGGCAGGAAATGTTACAGCCAACTAAGCGATTTTTAGCTATAATTAATAGATATATCGCACTTGCTTTATTGGTTAGATAAATCTCTTAAATTTACCTAACCAATTTCACCACTTTTATGGAAAGCAAAGCACTCAGCCCTGAGCAAATAGCGCAGTATCAGCGCGATGGTTACCTCGTTATTAAACAATTTTGTAGCGAAGCCGAGATAGAAAAACTATATAGTACCGCCCTTAATGATGATGCCATGCGCAAGAACGCGCTCGACCTGAACGATCAGGATGGCAAAAAAACGCGCCTCTCGCTTTGGTTTACGCCCGGTAACGATGTGTTTGGCTACCTTACCCGCAGTGAGAAAATGATTGCTCCGGTAGCACAGCTATTAGGCGAACATGCCCCGGTTTGCCATTTTCACTCCAAACTAATGCAGAAGGAACCCAAAGTTGGCGGTGCCTGGGAATGGCACCAGGACTACGGCTACTGGTACAAAAACCAGTTTATGTTCCCCGATGAGCTGATGAGCGTAATGGTTGCCCTTACAGATGCCAACAAACAGAACGGGTGCCTGCAGGTGATCAGAGGCTCGCACAAACTGGGCCGCGTAAACCACGGGTTCTCGGGCGAACAGGTGGGCGCGGATATGGTGATGGTGGAGAATGCTCTTAAAACAATGGAACTGATCTATTGTGAGCTGGAAGCAGGTGACGCTCTTTTATTCCATAGTAACCTATTGCATCGTTCGGAAGCTAACCTGTCAGATAGTCCGCGGTGGTCTATCATCAGTTGCTATTCGCTGCAATCAAATTTAGCTTATAACGAAACATCAACTTCCTGGAAAACCCCGGTAGAAATTGTACCCGATGAGGCCATCCTGGAATGGGACGCCGGCTCGTTATCCAATAATGATTTTTTAGTAAAAGAGAACGACCCGGCGCTGAAGGAAACCGGGTGGGAGAAGTAAATGTGCAGATTTCAGATGTACTGATTTCAGATTTCAGATGTGCAGATGATGGCTTTCCGGTAAAAACATCTGCACATCTGAAATCTGCACATTAAACTAACGTAAACGCATCCGCGTCCTTTAAAAACGGGAGGGCGCGGCGAATCTTTTTCACTTCGTCGTAAATGATGGAGAAGGTGTACACATCTTCCTCGTCGCGTTTGTAATACACCACATCGCCGTTGGGGCTGATGCACGTAGAATCGCCGGAATGGTAAACCTCGTTGCCATCGTGGCCTACGCGGTTCACGGCAATTACATAACTTTGATTTTCTACCGCACGAGCAGGGATCAGGGTGCGCCAGTGCAGAGCGCGTCTTTCGGGCCAGTTGGCTACAATCATCAGCACATCATAGTCCTCATCAACATTGCGCAGCCATACCGGGAAACGGAGATCGTAACATATGGCGGGGCAAATTTTCCAACCGTTTATATCTACAATGAGTTTTTTAGTGCCCGCAGTGTAAGTGTTATGTTCTTTGCCAAGGGCGAAGAGGTGGCGTTTGTCGTAATGCTCACAGGTGCCGTCTGTGCGCATCCAGATGAGGCGGTTATAGTATTTGCCATCGTCTTTAATAATGAGGCTGCCGGTTACCACGCAATCGTACTTTTTTGCGGTATCGTGCATCCATTTCATCGTTTTACCGCCCATTTCTTCTCCCAACGCTTCGGCATTCATGGTGAAGCCGGTATTAAACATTTCGGGCAGGATGATCAGGTTCGTTTTTTCGCGGATACCGGATAACCTTAGCGAGATATTCTGCAGGTTTTTATCAATGTTCTCCCAAAATAAATATCCCTGGTAAACGGTAACTTTCAGATTATCCATAAGCAGATTTTATAGGTAGCGGCGGCTGGTAAATTTATACGTTAATATTTACTAAAGGTTAAACCTTTATTAACCTATCAACGGCTTTATCAATAGTTTCTTGTCTTTTTGCGAAACAAAATCGCAGTACATGCTTATCGGTACCCTTGCGGTAGAATGCCGAAACAGGTATAGATGCCACCCCGATCTCTTTTGTTAAACGGATGGCGTAATCCGAATCCTTCTCATCGGTAATGGCATCATAAGTTACCGATTGAAAGTACGACCCCGCACATGGCAATAGTTGAAAACGGGTGTTTTTAAGCCCTTCGCGGAAGTAATCGCGCTTTTGCTGAAAAAAATCCGGCAGGCTTAAATAGGTGTTCTCGTCCTTTAAATATTCGGCAATGGCATGCTGCATGGGCGCGTTCACGCTGAACACCAAAAACTGGTGGATCTTACGGAACTCGGTCATCAGGTAAGCAGGGGCGAGGCAATAACCCATCTTCCAGCCCGTAGCGTGGAATGTTTTACCAAATGACGATACGATAAAGCTGCGTTGCTGCAGCTCCGGGTAACGGGCCATGCTGTGGTGCACTTCGTTATCGTAGATCAGGTGCTCGTATACTTCGTCGCTTAATATCAGTATATCCTGGTTTTTTACCAGGGCGCTCAGCTCGTCGATATCCTCTTTACGCAAAATAGTTGCGGTAGGGTTATGCGGCGAATTAAGAATGATCATTTTTGTTTTACCGTTGATAAGGCGTTTCACCATATCCCAGGCAATGCGGTAATCGGGTGGGTCGAGTTCTAATGATTTTACCACGCCGCCCATTAGTTTAATGGCGGGGGCATAGCAATCATACGCCGGCTCGAAAATGATGACCTCATCATTAGGGTGTATCACAGCGCTGATGGCCGTAAAAACTGCCTGTGTGCCGCCGGCGGTAACGGTAATTTCGGTATCGGGGTTGTAAACCGCACCGTAAAGTTTTTCAGTTTTAATGGCAATTTGTTCGCGCAGGGCCATCAGGCCGGGCATTGGCGCATATTGGTTATGGCCGTTTTGCATGGCCTTGTTCACCAGTTCTACCAGTTCGGGTGCGCAATTGTAATCAGGAAAACCTTGCGATAGGTTAATAGCACCAAGCTCGGCAGCAAGTGCCGACATCACCGTAAATATGGTGGTTCCTGTTTGGGGCAGTTTAGAAATAACGGGTATCATCAACGGCTAAAATAGGCAAAAAAAGCATCGCCATAAGAAAATTCTGATATTCGAGAGACAATTTAGAAGATGATAAATACAAATATCCATGCTGTTTAACTATTTTTGATATATGAAATTTCCTAAGCTATCCATTGCCATTTTGTTAATTGCCGCCGTTGTTTCCTGCACGCCAAAATCTAAGGATGCCGTGCCGGTGGTTGGTTTTGTAGATGCTTTTGAAGATGCCACCATAGCGCAGGCCAAGGATGGCTTTGTAGCAGCATTAAAGGCAAACGGTTTTAGCGAGGAACAAAAGAACATCGAAATAAAGTATAGCAACGCGCAGGGTAGCATCCCTACACTCACCACCATAGTGAACCAGTTTGTGGCCGAAAAGGTAGACCTGCTGGCAACTTCTACCACGTTATCGACTGTGGCCGCTATCCAAAAAACAAAAAACATCCCCATTTTTCAGATGGTATCGCCAACGCCCGATAGGATGAAGGTTGCCGATGCCAATGGCAAAGGGCCCGCAAATTTGTTCGGCACTATGGAGGAGTTGAATTACATTGATACCTCTTTCGCTATTATCCCAAAGCTGTTAAAACCAAAAGGTGCGCAATTGACCATCGGGATGATCTATAATCAAAGCGAGCCGCAATCTGCCGATGCATTAAACCGCATACAAGGGCTGGCAGCGAAGCTGGATATAAAGATCATTGCCTTGCCGCTCAATTCTTCTGCCGATGCGCAGCTGGTTACGCAGGCGTTGTTGGGTAAAGGTATCGACGCCTTCTTCGCTAATCCGGATAATACGGTATTTGCCGCCTTTGAAACCATCCTGAAAAGCTGTAATGAACACAATGTGCCCATATTTACCAGCGAAGCCGGTTTGGTGCAGCGCGGCGCGGTTGCCGCCTTTGGAGCCGATATTTACCAATGGGGCTATCAAAGTGGCGTGCAAGCGGCGCAATTCCTCAAAACACGTAAAATCGATGGGATTGCTTTGGAAATGGTAAAAGTGCGTAAGCGCGTTTATAATGAAGCTGCCGCAAAGAGATATAACATCGCCATCCCGGCCGATTATACCGCCGTAAAATAATGGGATTGTACCTTAGCGCATTGTTGCAGGGGCTATGCTTCGCGGGGATAGCCTTCGGGATCTATATCTCCATGAAGATCTTCAACATCCCCGATATTACTACCGATGGCAGCTACACGCTGGGTGGCGTGGTAACGGGCATCATGCTTACGCATAACCAACCGGGATGGTTCATTTTGTTAGCCGTAATAGGCGCTGGTGCTGTTGCCGGAGCTCTTACGGGTATCATCCACACCAAACTAAAAATAAATGCCTTACTGGCGGGCATCCTGGTAATGACGGCGCTCTACTCCGTAAACCTCACTATTTTGGGGCGTTCTAATTTACCCCTGTTGAGTTTGCCAACCTTATTTTCGGTGCTGAATGTGCTGACTGATCCCAACCAAAATTCACTGATCATTCTTTCGTTATTCGTAGCTGCGCTTACCTTACTTATCGGCTACCTGCTTAAGACCGATTTTGGCATTGCCATGCGTGCCACCGGCAACAGCGAACAAATGGTACGCGCGCTTGGCGTAAATACCGATAGGATGAAGATCATCGGCCTGGCCATTGCCAATGCTTTAACGGCGCTGAGCGGCTACCTTATCACCCAATTCCAGGGATTTGCGGATATTAGCATGGGCATAGGGGTAGTGATCATCGGCCTGGGCTCGGTTATCATTGCTGAAACCCTTATTAGCTGGATGCAAATTACATCAGTTTGGTGGAGTTTGGTACTGGTGCTTGCGGGTGCTGTTATCTTCCAACTGGTGCTGGCCTTTACGCTGGATATCGGCGTAAACCCCAACCTGCTAAAAATGGTGACAGCTATGTTTGTATTGATTATCGTCGGCCTGCCGCGCTTAACTTCCCGCCAGGCATGATAGCGTTAAAAAACATCAGCAAAACCTTTAACGCGGGTAAACCCAACGAGGTAAAAGCGTTAGGGAAATTAAGCCTGGAGATACACGAGGGCGAATTTGTAGTGATCGTGGGCTCCAATGGTTCGGGTAAAACCACGCTGCTTAATTTGGTGGCGGGCACCATCCTGCCCGATACAGGCACTATCAGCATAGCCGGTAACAACGCCACTAAACTGACCGATTACCAGCGCAGCAAATGGATAGCCCGTATTTTTCAAAACCCGCTCTCGGGCACTGCTGCCGATCTGAGCATCCTGGACAATTTCCGGCTTGCAGCGCTCCGTACCAAAAGCAAAGGATTGACCATCGGCAAAAACGAAAACTTTAAGGCGCTAGTGCGCGAAAAGATAGCCGCTTTGGGCATGGGGCTGGAAGATAAAACAGAGCAGCCCATTGGTACGCTCTCCGGCGGGCAAAGGCAGGCGCTTACACTGCTCATGAGCGTTATGGACGAATGCAAGATCCTCCTGCTTGATGAACCGACCGCCGCCCTCGACCCGCGCTCTGCCGAAAACGTAATTTGCACCGCTGATGCGCTTATTAAACAATACAGCCTTACCGCCATACTGGTAACGCATAATTTAAAGGACGCCGCCAATTACGGTACCCGCATTATCCAGATGGGCGAGGGCGAGATCCTGAAGGACATCGCTGCAAAGGAAAAAGCAAAGTTAAAACAGGCAGAGCTGTTCGAGTGGTTTGGATAAAATATCGAGCTTTTGTACAAGCATGCATACTACTATCGGTAAAATAAAGAGCTTTGTGTGTAAACCCTGTAAAAACTTAAGTCATTTATTATCAGATAATTATAAAAGTTACCAATGAATTGTGTAAACTTTTGTAAACTTTTTTGATTCCCAGCAGCCGGATCAGGATGCTCACGCTGGCCGGTATAATAGAGGACACAAATCGCCTAAAAAACTTTGGCAAAGTAATTGCATAGGCATCAGTACTATGAAGAACATTACATTCCAAAATATATCCGATTCTTACCAACTGGTAAGCGGCGCAAAGATCAAAAGCAAAAATTACGAAGAAGTATACGAGCTTGGCGAGTACGATGGCAACAAGCGCGGCTATACCCTGTATGCCTTTGAAGACGGCTTACGTTTCGAAGATTTCAGCGTGATCATCTCCGAATACGAGCTAATGAATAACTACATGATAGAGGTAGTGAAGATGAACCGGATTGCGGCGTAAGATGGTTTGTCTGAACTCGAATTTGACGAATTTTTGGAATTCGCAGAATTCTTTATTCTCGTAGAATAATCCTCAAATCCAATTCTGCTAATTCGTTAATTCCAAAAATTCGAGTTTAGAGAATATGCAACATCCTCTATTTCAGTCTGCACATAATCGTGTAAATCAAAAAATCCTGCAATCGTGTTTGCTTTTTTGTTCCATCCTGTGTATTTTCGCCACAAATAATACAACGATGCTTTTAAATCACGCTTACTCCACCACCAATATGCGGCCCATGGGCACGCAGCAGGAGAGCTTTGCATCAAGGATCCATTTCTCCTCATAGTACCGCCGGCACAACCCGGGACAACAATTTTTAATTTTTTATCGAACACAAATCCCCGCAGACATCTGTCCGCAGGAATGCATAATTTAATTTTATGGACACTTATTATACTATTGAAGAAAAGTATTTGCAGGCTGTTGACGAGCTGTCGTTTGGCGAAACGCCTAAGGCGCTTAACCTGCTGAATGCCATTATTGCCGACGATGCTACTTACGCCCGTGCACACCACCAACTGGGTAAAATATATTATTACGATTTGAAGGATTACCAAACCGCAGGCTTCCACTTTAAAACCTGTATGGAACTGGAGCCTTTGTTCCCTGATAATTATTTTCATTACCTGAGCCTGGTGGTATTCCTGAAGATGGACAGGCAGGTAGACGTCGTTTCAGCGAAAGCATTGGCAACGCCCGGCGTAAATACCGCTTCTATATACGAACTATTGGGACTGTATGCCGAAAAGAACAGGCAATGGCCCAAAGCCCTGGAAGCGTATCGGAACGCTTACATGGAAGCAACCGCCAAAACCCAGCGCGACGAAAGCGAAGAAGCCATAGACCGCGTAAAGGAAAAAATGCAGCAAAGCTTAGCCTACCAATACACGCTAAGCGGATAACAAAAAAGGGTGCATCGATATCGGTGCACCCTTTTTTATGCGAGGTATAGTGGCCTTACTTTTTATAACTTATCTTATAAATAGTTCCCTTCACATCATCGGTAACATACAGAGAACCATCGGGACCTTGTGCCAGGCCGCATGGGCGGTGGGTTGCACTGCCTTTGGCAGTATTTTCTGCCGAGCCAGAGAAACCATCAGCAAAAACTTCCATCGGGCCATCGGCTTTGCCATCTTTTAACGGTTGGAAAACTACAAAATAACCAGCTTGCGGCTCGGGCGCACGGTTCCATGAGCCGTGGAAGGCGATGAACGCACCGTTCTTATATTTCTCGGGGAACTGGCTGCCGGTATAAAATAACAAACCGTTAGGAGCGAGGTGGCCCGGGAAAGCTGCGGCAGGGTCGATAAATTTACTGTCGCCCTCTTTTTTGCCGTCGCCGCCGTACTCCGGCATTACAATTTTTTTCTTTTGCTCTTGGTCGTAATATACATATGGCCAGCCGGCATTATCGCCTTTGTTCATGGCAAACATACATTCTGCCGGTAATACGGCCGATTGTTTTTCGGTGTACAGTGCCGGCCAGTTATCATGCAACTGGTCGCGGCCGTGCTGCATTACATAAAGTTTGTTGCTGGTTTTGTTCCAGTCCATACCTACCACGTTGCGCAGGCCGGTAGCGTAGCGCTGGCCGTCTTTATAGGTTTGGTTTAGCTTATCAGCTTTAAATTGCCAGATGCCCGCAGCCGAATCAAGTATTGGGCAGCCCGGCTGGCCCGGAGATTCTTTGGTGCGGTCTTTCACCTGGCAGGAGTTGGAATAAGCGCCAATGTTTACGTATAAGTTACCGGCATCATCCAGCAAAATAGCCTTCGCCTCATGCTGGCTACGGGATATAAGGCCAGTTACAATTTTTTCCGGTTTATCAGGGGTTTCTACTTCGTTATTGGCATTCAGTTTAAAACGGAAAACTTCCTCATCCGAGGAAGCATACAGGTATCCGTTCTTTACATAAATACCGGTACCGTCAAAAGTACCGAAGGATGTTTTTACCGTAGCGGCGCCATTGGCTTCGGTTAAGTATAAAATGCCTGCGTTGCCGCCTGCGCTTTTATGTTTTACATAGATGCCGCCCTGCGGAGTAATGGCGATATGCCTAACGCTACCGAGGTCATGAGCAATAACCGCCGCGCTGAAACCAGTTGGAAGCGTTAAGCCGGGGCCGGAGGTATCAGTGACGGCGCTATCCGCCCCGGCGGTTTTAGTTTTATCGCCATTGCACGCCGTGAATAAAAAGCTAAGGCAGGCGATTGCGAACACGGGTAAAAAATTTAATTGTTTGATGTTGTTCATAATAAATGTTTTGATCTTCAAATTAACCAATTAACAGGAGATACGGAAATCAGTTTGGCATTATGGAGCGATAATCACAATACTGTTACCAATGGGCAAAATATTTTTTACCGTCCGCAAGGAAATCTTGATTTGCTAAACCGTTACTGAACTCGACTTATTGAAATCTAATTCTTTATTTGGTTGGTATGTAAGAATTATGTTCTGTTTGGATATTGGCCTGTAGTATTATTGGTATTTGGCATTAAACTTTCGTAGACCGATGCCGTCATAGATGTATAAAATTTGAAACACATGAAAAAGATATATTTATTATCCGCAGTGGTTTTAGCCGGTTTGTTTGCAAACAAAGCCCAGGCCCAAATATCGGTACATATTGGCTTAAATATCCCTGTAAGGCATGTATACGTGCCTGCGCCACAACCCGAAGTTATTTATAATGACGACTTTGACGACAGCGATGATTACTACTACTTACCCGAAGTGGAAGCCTACTACAGCATACCATTACAATGCTATTTTTATAACGACGGCGGCCGCTGGATAAGGGCACAATATTTACCCGGAGCATATCGCAATTACGATTGGCGCAGCGCCCGCAGGTTTGAAGTACGTGGCCGCAGGCCATACATGAACCACGATGTATACCGTGGCCGTTGGGGAGGTAACCCTAACCGGGGTAACTGGAACCGTCGTAATAACGACTACGCCAACCGTGGCAACAACAATAACGGTGGCTGGGGCAGAGACAATAACCGCGGCGGAGGCTACGGACAACCACAGCGTAACGATCACAACGGTTACGGCCAACCAGACAGAAACCAGGGTGGCGGACGCGGCGGCTGGGGTGGTGGACAACCATCACAACCAGACAGGAACCAGGGCGGTGGCCGTGGTGGCTGGGGTGGCGGGCAACCATCACAACCCGACAGAAACCAGGGCGGCGGACGTGGCTGGGGTGGTGGACAACCATCACAACCAGACAGGAACCAGGGCGGTGGCCGTGGTGGCTGGGGCAACCAAAATGGCGGTGGCCAACAGCAACAACCATCTAACGGTGGCGGCAATCAGGGCGGTGGCCGTGGCGGCTGGGGCAACCAAAATGGTGGTGGCCAGCAACAACAGCCTCAGCAACCTACCAATAACGGTGGCCAGCACGGAAACGGTGGCGGTAGCCAAAACGGTGGCGGCCGCGACAGAGGCAACGGTGGTGGCGGGCAGGTAGCCCAAAACAACGGCGGCGGCCGTCAAATGGTAAGGCAAAGCGGTTTTATGCGCCCCGCAAGATTCTAAGCAATTACATCCCCAATATATATAGATGATGAAGCCTCCTGATATCCGGGAGGCTTCTTTTTTGTTTTAATTTTTAGTAGCTGCTCGCGGTGGTGAGCAATTCTGTAGCTTCGGGGCTAAGGTTGAGTTCGGCGGCTTTGCCAATTTCTTTTAACTGTTGTATACTGGTTGCACTGGCAATTGGCCCGGTGATGCCCGGCCTTGCCATAACCCAGGCAAGTGCAACGGCAGCGGGTGTAGCATTATATTCTGCGGCAACTTTGTCTAAGGCGGCCAAAATTTTATAACCACGCGGGTTTAAATATTTTTTGATACCGCCGCCACGCTTGCTTTTATCCAGATCGGCCTCTGAGCGATATTTACCCGTGAGGAAACCACTGGCAAGCGAAAAATAGGTGATAACACCCAGGTTATTCTCCCTGCAGAGCGATTCGTACTGGTGTTCGTAATCTTCCCTGGCGTACAAATTATACTCGGGCTGCAGGCTCTCATAACGGGCGAAGCCATTATCCTTGCTTACCTGCAAAGCTTCGCGCAGGCGGGCCCCGCTATAATTAGATGCACCAATAGCGCGTACTTTACCTTGTTTAATAAGGTCGGTAAAGGTGGCGAGGGTTTCTTCCAGCGGTGTATTGGTATCATCTTCGTGCGATTGGTACAGGTCGATATAATCGGTTTGCAGCCGTTTAAGCGAATCTTCTACCGCTTTAGTAATGTAGGCTTTTGATAAGCCGGTTTTACCTTCGCCCATGGGCTTGCCCACTTTGGTTGCCAGGATAATTTTATCGCGCTTGCCACCTTGTTTTATCCAGTTGCCAATGATGGTTTCCGATTCGCCGCCGGTATGGCCGGGCACCCATTTAGAGTATACATCGGCCGTATCTACAAAATCAAAGCCACTATCTATGAAGGCATCCAGCAAGCCAAAGGACGTTTTCTCGTCCGCCGTCCAACCGAAAACATTGCCGCCGAAAACAAAGGGGTGTACAATTAACCCCGATTTGCCTAATTCTCGTTTTTCCATATTAAATATCTATAGCTGTGGGAATTTGCTCCGCAAGTTCATCAATCCATCCGCTAAAGTAAGGCTCGGTACCGGCTACGCGCTCCCATTTGCCATCGGCATCGCGGGCGATAATGAGCTGCAGGCTGCCATCCAGCGAATTAAATTCATAAGCGCCGCTATCAAGGCGGGTTGCAATACCGTTTACTTCGCTGTCCGATCCGGTAAGCACCGCGTCAAATTGTTGTTCCATAATATCTGTTTTATAAATTTAACAACGGGTATGGGTTTGTGTTTGGATACCGACAGCTATTTGACTTAACGTATTGTTTTATATTAAGATAGCATTGCCTTTTGCGTTAGGGATAGGAGCGGATACCGGCCATGTGATTAAGGCCTGCGCAGTATGAGCGGATAGCCCGGCCCGCAGGGAACGCCCTAACTATTCGAACTATATGATTGATAAAACTTATTTACAATCTTTTAAACTTAACGCCACATCCTCCGATTTGACCGTCCCCATTTTATTACCGAATGAGTTGGTTATATAAGTGAGTATGCGGGCGATATCGACAGGTGGAATGTTGTTTGCAGGCATATCGCCTACAAAACTTTTACCGTTTACCACCACCAGGGCGCCTTTAAGCCCGTTGTTTACAATACAGGCCAGCTGTTTTTTATTTGTTTTGAGGAATGTGCTATCCGTTAGCGGCGGGATGAGGTTTGATAATCCTTCGCCCTTGGTGCCGTGGCAATTCTGGCATCTTTGCTTGTATAATTGCTCGCCGCCTAAGTAGTAGCGCTTAAACTCCATATCCTCCGCGCTTCCGCAGGAGGCAATAATTACCGAAAGTATTAAAACGAGGCCGGCAATTATTTTAAACTTCATTGGGCAATTTGGGGGTTGGTTTCAGCGCGGAGGGTCTTGATATCGCCTATCATCCGGGCAACGTCTTTTTCGTCGGTACCATCGTAGCTGCCGCGGATTCGTTTTTGCTTATCTATCAGCACAAAATAGCCATCGTGTATAAACAGTTCCTTTGCGCTTTCTTCGGGGCGGCGCACCAGGTAACTGGCAGATAGATTATAGGTGTCGTCTTTTTTGCCCTGCAGCAGCCACCAGCTGTTACCACTGATACCCAGGCCGTCGGCATATTTTTTTAGTATAGGCACACTATCATGTTTCGGGTCGATGCTGTGGGATATGATCTTAAAATCGCTCACGTTTTTAAACTCGCTATAAACCTTCAGCATGTTGCGGTGCATAATAGGGCAGATAGAAGGGCAGGTGGTGAAAAAGAAATCGGCTACGTAGATATCACCCTTCAGGCTGTTTTGGGTAATGCTATCGCCGTACTGGTTCACAAACCTAAATGCCGGGATGGTTTGGTAAATGGTATCTACCACTTGTTTGCCATCTTTGGTGATGGTTTTGGTATCCCGGTTGCCATAAATGGGCAGTGTTGCCTGCGTGCCGCCATTTTTGCAAGCTGCGTAAAGTAATATTACGCCAATCAGCGTAGCCAGTTTCCTCATTTTTTTATCAGCGATTTTTTGTAGTTGTTTGTTGCTTCTATCACAATATCAAAATCTTTATCAATGGCTTCTATCTGTTTTTTCTGGTCGGCCAGGTAAGCCATAATTTCATCATGAGATTTGCCTTTGTTCTCGGCATCAAACTTATGCATCCAGTCCTCCATTTTAGCGTCGGCATTGTCAAGCAGTTTCAGCAGACTGGTTGCCGCAGTATCCGGGTTTGGCAATGCATCTTTCTTCAGCAGGGTATCCAGCTGAATTTTTGCTTTCATTACCTGCTCATCTTTGGCCATTACTTTATCGTGAATGTCGATCACCTGGTCAAGCAGTTCTTTTTCTTGTTTTTGAGGATCGGCACAGCTAAAAAATAGCATGCTTAACGCGGCGATGGCAAATAATTTCTTCATGATGTGGTTTTGTATAATTCTCGTACGTATAATATATAATCGGTAGCGGGCAGGGTAGCTCCGGCTTGTTTAAGGTGTTGCCCAATTTGCGCGCGGTGGTGCGTACCGTGGTTTATCACATGCGCCAGTATATCGCTCAGCGTGTTTTCAAAGTCATCGCCTTTCAGGGTTTTATAAGTAATAATGCGGTCGAAATCCTCCGGCTGTAGCGTTTCCAGGTAGTTTAGCCAGTTGGTACTGTTTGTGGTGATTGTGCCTGCCATTTCTTCGGTATTGTTATCCGGCCATAACGGGCCACCGGGGGCAGGCAAGCCTTTGCAGCGTAAAAGCCAGATCTGTTGGGCAGCAAGCAGGTGCGCCATCCAGCCTCTGGGTTTTTCCATGTCACCAAACTGCGCTATCAGCCCATTCATCTGCCTGTTTGCATGGGCATCGTAATTAAACAGGCGGATAAAATAGTTTTTCATCAGCGCAAAAGTACGCAACGGTTAGTGGAAATTTAAACAGGGTGGGGTAAATATTAAAGTCGGAATAATTTCGAATAATGAATTTATGAACCTATAAGCCCGAACCAAACACTTCATTATTCGATATTGGAAATTCGGTGTTCGATATTTAAACTACGTTTTAGGTTCTCCTGCCCCTTAACCTAATCATAACACAAACAACACGTTAAGCACACATCACCTACGTACATTAGCATAAACAATAAAACACCGCGACAATGAAAATCTTCAGCAGACTAACCGCCATCATCAACGATATACGCGAATACCTGTTTTTAAAAAGCATGCGTTCATCGTTTAAGCACTAATTTTTACGAAAGCGTTTCGTTTATACAATTATAATGTACATTTTGGGCCTCGCATTAGCTCAAATTAATGGTATCTGAACAAGCAGGACAAGAACTCGATAAAAAACTTTTTGGCGATGATTTCGCCTGGGGGGTATCTACCGCCGCCCTGCAAATAGAAGGCTCCTGTGGTGCCGACGGAAAAGGACCGTCTATCTGGGATACCTTTACTGCCAAAAAAGGCAAGATACTTAACGGCGATACACCCATAACCGCCTGCAATTTTTATGAGAATTACCGGGAGGATATCGACCTGGTAAAAAAGCTTAACATTCCGAATTTTCGTTTTTCAATCGCCTGGCCGCGCATTTTGCCAAAGGGCGAGGGCGAAGTAAACCAGGCAGGGATAGATCATTATAATAAGGTTATAAACTATTGCCTCTCACAAGGTGTTGAACCCTGGCTCACCATTTATCACTGGGATTTGCCGCAAGCTTTGGAAAACAAAGGCGGCTGGACAAACCGCGACATCATTGGCTGGTTTACCAATTACGTACAAATTTGTGCCGACGCTTTCGGCGACCGGGTAAAAAATTGGATGGTAATGAACGAGCCGGCCGTTTTTACCGGTGCAGGTTATTTTTTAGGTATCCACGCTCCCGGCAGAATGGGCTTGCGAAATTTCCTGCCCGCGGTGCACCATGTGGTTTTGAGCTTAGTGGCAGGCGCAAAGGTGATGCGCAAAACACTGCCCCATGTGCATTTAGGCACCACGTTCTCCTGCTCGCATATCGAACCACATTCTAACAGGCCTAAAGATGTAGCTGCTGCCGGGCGTGCAGAAGCGTTAATAAACCGTTTGTTTTTAGAGCCGATATTGGGTTTAGGCTACCCCACGGAAGTTGCGGCTCTAAAAGGGATTCAAAAGTATTTTAAGCCGGGCGACGAGGATAACATGAGCTTTGATTTTGATTTTATCGGCCTGCAGAACTATACGCGAGAGATTGTAAAATATTCTTTTTTTACTCCCTACATCGGCGCTACACTGGTTAAAGCCGAAAAACGTGCTGTTGAGTTGACGGCTATGAAATGGGAAGTGCATCCACCCGCCATTTATCATATGCTGAAAAAGTACGATAGCTACCCGCAAATAAAAAAGATCATCGTCACCGAAAATGGTGCCGCTTTCCCGGATGTGGTTACCGGTGATACTGTTGACGATCCTAAACGTGTAACCTACTTGCAAGACCATCTGCAGCAGGTTTTAAAGGCAAAACAGGAGGGCTGCAAGGTATTTGGTTATTTTGTGTGGACGCTAACCGATAATTTTGAATGGGCCGAAGGCTATCACCCCAGGTTTGGGCTGATACATGTTGATTTTGATACGCAGAAGCGCATAGTCAAATCATCAGGCCAGTGGTATGCTAAGCTGCTCGGGTAGCCGGGTTTTATTATCTACACCAGGCGCAGGGAGGCTTACAAAAAAGGTAGAGCCGGCGGTTGGGTTGTTCTCAAACCAGATCTTACCGTTGTGTTTTTCCACTATCTGGCGGCAAATTGATAAGCCCAATCCGAAAGACTTCTCACCATCTGTACCCGGCCGCTGCGCGCTGGTGAACATATTAAATACCTGATCTTTAAGTTTTTCGGGGATGCCAATGCCATTGTCTTCTACCGATATGATCACTTCACCTACACCGGTTTTTACCCTCACATGGATAGACTGACCGGTTGGGCTGAACTTGATGGCATTACTGATGAGGTTACTAATTACCCTCCAGATCTTTTCGCGGCTGATGACCAGTTCCTGTTGTTTGTTCAGTGGTTCTAAAAGGATTTTCTGGCCCTTTTCTGCGGCTTTAAACCGTAATAACTCTACGCTGTTGCTTACCAGCGAGTTTATCTCTACAGGCTCCAAATTTAACTGTACCGAAGCGATGTTTGTTGCTTCCAATATCTCGTTGATCAGTTCCAGCGAGTTTACCGATGTTTCTTTCACCAGGTTTATCAGCTCTTTCTGGTCGTCGGTATAATCGTCTTCGGCCATCATAGCGGTTAATGAGGCTATACCGCCGATAGGGTTGCGCAGATCGTGCGCCACGGTGCGTAAAATGCGGTCTTTCTCCTGGCTGCTGTTACTCAACTCGTTCAGCGCGTTCTCCAGCACATGGTTCTGCTCGTTTATTTGCTGGTTGAGGATATTTACCGTCAACACATCTTTTTTAGAGCGCCTCCAGTTACGAAATACCAGGAAAATGATTGCTGAGGCCAGCACAGCTACAAGGCCTATAACATATAAATAAATGGCCTGCAACTTGTTATCATTACTCAGGGTGTCTATCTCGTGTTGCTTTTCGTAATTTGCCAGTTGTTGATTTACGTCGCTTTCCATCAGCAGGCTGGCACGCGCCGTAATAGAATCTTTTAGCAGGTTATAACGCTGTATGTGATTTATTGCGCTTCGCAGGTTGTTCTTCTTGATATAGTAGTTACCTAAAAGCCGGTTGTAATCTGCTTCCGCGTCCGGGTTTTTTATGGTATCCAGTTGGTTGCGTAAATTGCCGAGGAGGTTTTTAAGCGAATCCTGCTGATTCATTTTCAGGTATAGATTACCCAGTTTTACTTCCGTTAATTGTGCGTCCACATTATCGTAGCGCGGCTGCAGGTTTATGGCTATACTTTTACGCAATAAGCCCATAGCTGTAGCGGTATCGCCTTTTTGGATATATACTTCTGCTTTGTTGCCATAAACTACGCCGCGGGCCATATCCAGGTGCAGCTTCCTGTCCGGGAAGGCGGGAGCGCTGCTGTCGATCAATGCCAGCGCCTTGTCGAAATAAACAATGGCGCTATCATTATCGGCGTTATGGCGGTAGCTTAGGCCTACGTTATCTAATAATTCCTGCCTGCGGTAAAAGCTTACAAAATCTTTATTAAGGGTGTAATTTTCTACCTTGTTTTGCTTATAGCTGTCTTTAAAATAGCTGGCCGCCAGTTTATAATGCCCTTTTTTGTACATGATCATCCCCATGCGATAGGTATAATCGCCAAGGGCCGCAAAATTTAGATAGTTTTTGCCGGTTAGATAGCCCTGGTAATAACTTTGATAGGCGTCGGTATACTGTTTCAGTTCGAAATACGAATCGCCGCGGGCAAAGTTGGCCTCGGCGTAGTTCATAGAATATTGTTTGGGGGTTACGCTGTTTTTGGCTATGGCAACCATGCTGTCGGCATATAACAAGGCGGTTTCATACTCGTGCTTTAATTTTTGGTAATGCACGTAATGAAAAGCATAAAACCGAAAACGATCGTTAATGGTAGGGTTTGGCAGGCGTTTAAAGGCCGAATCCATAAAACGAACAGCCGCATCGCTGTTTCTGAGGCCCCAAATTTTGTCGGCTTTGGTTTGCACCGTTAAATATTCTTCAGAATAGTTTCCATCATCGACAGCCTTTTTCTCTCCGCACGATACTATCGTAAGCGTTAGTAAAAAAAGCCACCAATTACAGTTTAGGAGTTTCCTTGCAGAATACTTAAGTTCGTACATCAACGTTTTAGGGGCAGTTAAACACCTCACCAACAAATATAATATTCAGCAGAATATTTTAGTTATAAAACAACCTAAAATAATTAACTAAAAGCGTTTTCGCCGGTAACATCCATCCCGGTTATCAGCAAATGGATATCGTGCGTGCCTTCATAGGTAATTACCGATTCTAAATTCATCATGTGGCGCATTATCGGGTACTCGCCGGTGATGCCCATGCCACCCAGCATCTGGCGGGCCTCGCGGGCAATATTAATGGCAATTTCCACGCTGTTACGCTTAGCCATAGAGATCTGCGCCGGGGTAGCACGGTTCTCGTTCTTTAAAGTGGCTAAACGCCAAACCAGCAATTGGCCTTTGGTTATCTCGGTTATCATTTCGGCCAGTTTTTTCTGCTGCAGCTGAAAGCCTGCTATCGGCCTGCCAAACTGAATGCGTTCTTTAGAATAACGGAGTGCGGTATCATAACAATCCATCGCCGCGCCCAATGCGCCCCACGCTATACCATAACGAGCCTGATTAAGGCAGCCAAGCGGGCCCTTTAATCCCGAAACATTTGGCAGCAAGTTTTCTTTTGGCACTTTTACGTTATCAAAAACAAGCTCGCCCGTGGCGGATGCTCTTAGGCTCCATTTGTTGTGAGTTTCGGGGGTGCTGAAGCCCTCCATGCCGCGCTCTACTATCAATCCGCGTATTTTACCTTCTTCATCCTTGGCCCATACAATGGCAATATCCGCGAAAGGGGAGTTGGAGATCCACATTTTTGCGCCGTTAAGTAAATAATGGTCGCCTTTATCTTTTATATTGGTTACCATGCCGCTGGGGTTGCTGCCATGGTCGGGCTCGGTAAGGCCAAAACAGCCCATCAACTCGCCCGAGGCCAGTTTTGGCAGGTATTTTTGTTTTTGCTCTTCAGACCCGTAAGCATTAATAGGGTACATCACCAGCGAACCCTGTACCGATGCGGTAGACCTGATGCCCGAGTCGCCGCGTTCTATCTCCTGCATAATAATACCATAAGCCATGTAATCCAGGCCCATGCCGCCGTATTCAACCGGGATGGTAGGGCCGAAAGCTCCTATCTCCGCAAGCCCTTTCAAAAGCTGTTTCGGGAACTCGGCTTTCTGCGCGTAATCCTCAATAATTGGGCTTACTTCTTTCTTCACCCAATCGCGCACGCTTTGGCGGATAAGTTTGTGTTCTTCTGATAAAAATTCGTCTATCTGGTAGTAATCCGGTGCTTCGTACAGGTCGGTTTTGGCCATGGTAATATGTATTGGTTGGCCAAATATATACAGGATTTAGGGGATTAAATAACCTAAAAACGTTGATTTTGATATAGTGGGGGCACTTTTTAGTAAAAAGTAGGTTTAAACGATTTAAACATGGTTTTTGGGAGAAAATATTTTTTAGCAATTAATCATTATCAACAATTGCCTCCCTCAAACCAAATAAAAACCTAATTTTACCACATGGTAAAAGTAGCTTTACAAGGCGCGGAGTTTTTTGCTTATCACGGGTTTTACCCGCAGGAGCAGCTTTTGGGTACCCGTTTTGTAGTGGATATTGAGGTGGTTTTTGAGAACGCCTATGATTTTAACGACGATAAGATTGCTAATACGGTGAATTACGAGGAGTTATACCTTATTGCCAAAACCGAAATGCAGCATACCCGCAAACTTATCGAAACCGTGGCCCAGGGCATTATTGACGGCATAACCGGTAAGTACGGCTATGTAAGAGCAGCATCCGTTACTATTAAAAAGGCTCACCCGGCTTTGGGTGGCCCTGTGCAAAACTCGGTAGTGAGTATTAGTTATAATAAAGATAAAGCGAAGCATGGCCTTTAATAAAATAAACGCGGAAAGCCTTGCCGCCATAACCGCTATTGTGGGCAGCGATGCCGTGTTAAGCACACCGGCAACCATAGCGGGTTACAGCCACGATGAAACCGAGGATCTGGTGTACTACCCCGAAGTAGTGGCCAAGCCAAAGGACACACAGGAAGTGGCCGCTTTAATGCGATTTTGTAACCAGAACCTTATCCCGGTTACACCACGCGGGGCCGGTACGGGTTTGGCGGGCGGCGCGCTGGCTATTAATGGCGGCCTGATGATCTCGATGGAGCGTTTTAACCAGATCCTGGACATTGACGAGATGAACCTGCAGGCCACCGTTGAGCCGGGCGTTATAACCGAGATATTTATAAATGCCGTTGCCGAAAAAGGCCTGCTATACCCGGTAGACCCTGCCAGCAAAGGCAGTTGTTTTATAGGAGGGAACGTGGCCAATTGCAGCGGCGGGCCAAGGGTGGTGAAGTACGGCACTATACGCGAATATGTGCTGAATATGGAGGCAGTGCTGCCAACCGGAGAGGTGATCTGGACGGGCGCCAATACCCTCAAATATGCTTCGGGCTATAATTTAACCCAATTGCTTATTGGCAGCGAGGGTACGCTGGCCATCGTTACCAAAATTGTGGTTAAGCTGATACCCAAACCTACTTTGGATGCCTTGATGCTGGCATCTTTTAATTGTAACGAGGATGCCTGCGCGGCGGTTTCGGCGATATTCAGGGCGGGGGTGGTGCCATCCGCGCTGGAGTTTATGGAGCGCAAGGGGATAGAGTGGGTGATAGAGCATGACGGGCTAACCTTCGACCTGCAGGATGGAGCGGAAGCGTTCCTGCTGATAGAAGCCGACGGTACCAACCAGGATGTGATATTTGCCGACTGCGAAAAGATAAACGAAGTTTTAGAAGCGCATAATTGCCGCGACGTACTGTTTGCCGATACCTCGGCACAAAAAGAAGAGATCTGGCGCATCCGCCGCACCATGGCGGTTTCGGTAAAGTCAAATTCGATATACAAGGAGGAGGATACCGTAGTACCACGTGCCGCGCTGCCAAAACTCATTAATGGCATTAAAGAAATTGGCAGCCGTTACGGTTTTGCATCGGTTTGCTACGGCCACTGTGGGGATGGCAACCTGCATGTAAACATCATTAAAGCCGGTATGAGCGATGAAGACTGGAACAATAAACTAAAAGCCGGCATCACCGAGATTTTTGAACTAACCGTTAGTCTTGGCGGCACCATCTCCGGCGAACATGGTATTGGTGTGGTGCAAAAGGAATTTATGTCGCTGAAGTACACGCCTATACACTTTGCACTTTGGAAAGGGATAAAAGCTGTTTTTGATCCTAATGGAATCTTGAATCCGGGGAAAATCTTTTAGATGGCAGATGAAACGGCTATTGGTTTAGTTTTGAGGTTATTTAGTAGAAGGCAGTATCTCAATAATTTCAGCTTCTCCTATTTGTAACCCAGCTTCGTGTATCCACCAATTTCGGCCGACATTTATATAATGGTCAAATCTTTGGTTTAATATGAACCGAACAATAACTTCATTCACATCGCCCGGCATAAATAACCCATCATATTCAAATAAGATCTCCCCGATATAGGTCTGCAAAAGACGACCATTTAAATATTCAAATACATGATTTGGCCGGTACCCACTACTGAATCCGGTTTTTCTACCGCCCTCCTCAGTGCTTTTAAGTTTTAACATTGCCCGTACGCACAATAGCCCACGATAGCTTTCATATTCAATATCTTGGTGACTGGCATTTGTGTATTTGTCGTAGGCAATTATGTCAAATACTTTGGATGCGCCGGTGTTAAGCCATCTTTTGTAGATAAGTTTCTCATTTATACATAAATGCAAGACGTTATCCGCTATTTTCTTTGATACAAGCATTAAAGTTAATTCGTATTCAAAATCAACCTCGGCTCATCGTAATCTATCATTTTTTGCCTGCCCTCCCTGGGGATAGAGATAGATTTGCCTGCGGTATAATCATAACTGATACACACGGTTTTGCAGGTGGTGCAGATCTCTTCGCCTTTATCGGTAAGTTTTACCAATACATGCATCACATCAAAACTGCTGTTGCCTATGCGGATAACGCGCACGTAGCAAACCAGCCGGTCATCAATAGTTACGGGTTTTAGGTAGTTGATCTCAGACCGACCCACAATAATGCCAGTTTCCTTTATGTTCCAATGGGCAACATCGCGCCAGTAATTAAAACGGGCCACTTCAAAATAGGTGAGGTACACGGCATTATTTACGTGACCCACGCTATCGATATCCGAAAAGCGGATGGCTATGTCGGTTTTATACTTGTAATCTGTTAGTTTTTCAGCCATAGTAGGACAACTTGTCTGTTGGGTTTTTATTTTACAGACATTCTGTCTTGTAAACGCCTGGTTTTTACTGTTGGTATAACAGTTGATAAATCATCAACGAAGTTAATAAAAACAAAAACTCAGGAGGATATAAAAATGACATTAGTAAAATTTAACAACGGACTGAAAAGCAATGTTAATCCATTCTTTAACGATGTATTCGATTCTATCGTAAACGATTCGTTTTTAAGCGACAAATTGGTTGCACGTGTACCTGCCGTAAACATAGCAGAGAACGACAGCGAATTTCATATAGAATTAGCAGTACCGGGCTTAAAGAAAGAAGACTTTAAAATTAACCTGGATAAAAATGTGTTGAGCATTTCGGCAGAAAAGAAAACCGAAAACGGCCAGGAAGTAAAGAAATACAGCAAACGCGAATATAGCTACAACTCATTTGTACGCTCGTTCACCTTGCCAGACAGCGCCGATTACGCTAAGATTGAAGCTGATTATACCGACGGGATCTTAAAACTTACCGTGGCAAAAAGAGAAGAAGCTAAATTTCAATCAAGAGAAATAGCTGTAAAATAATTGAAGAGTTAGGACCCTCACCTAAATCCTCTCCAAAGGAGAGGACTAAAAAAAATCTTTACTCCCTCTCCTTTGGAGAGGGCTGGGGTGAGGCCCTAAAGAGTGTTTTCATAAGTTTGGTTTAGTTTAAAGGCCGTTCTGTAAAAGGAGCGGTCTTTTTTTATTTCGGATTTAGGGTGTTCGATTTCGGATTTAGAAAATAAATCCGAAAGCTCAAATCCCAATTCCAAAATCCTCCCTACGCCCTCATATTAATATACTGCATCGGCTGGCCAAAGTCTTCGGTGCGGCACAGGCTGATCACGGCTTGCAAGTCGTCTATCTTTTTGGCGGTAACACGCACCTGGTCGTTCATTATAGCAGCTTCAACCTTTAACTTGCTGTCTTTTATCTTCTTTACAACCTTCTTGGCCACCTCTTTATCAATGCCTTCCTTTATCTTAACTTCCTTACGGATCATGTTGCCTGATGCGTATTGGTCCTTACCAAAATCAAGTGCTTGTGGGTCAAGCTGCTGTTTAGACATGCGGCTGATGATAGAATCGATGATCGCTTTCAGACGCATATCGTTTTCGGTAACTATAGTTATCTCGTTGGTTTTTTTGTCGAGGTCGATAGTGCTTTTGCTGCCGTTAAAATCGTAACGGTTCAGGATCTCTTTTTTAGCGGTGTTGATAGCGTTGTCCAGCGTTTGGCCGTCTATCTTGCTTACAATATCAAATGAAGGCATAATTTGTGGTTTTGTGTTGCAAAGCTAATGTAAGATTTGCATAAGCTGTAAACTATAATACAGATATTTGGTTTACCTGCTTTGTATACATTACAATAATTTAATATTATCTTAACAAATAAAAAAGCAGATTTGTGCTTTATGGATACTAAAAACATTCCGTTAGTTAACAGGGAAATAAGCTGGCTATATTTTAACGACAGAGTTTTGCAGGAAGCTGCCGACCCAACCGTGCCCCTTATAGAACGTGTAAAGTTTTTAGCCATCTTCAGCAGCAACCTGGATGAGTTTTACAGGGTGCGCGTGGCCACCCTGACGCGCCTGAGCAACCTGAACGAAAAGGCGAAGGAAATACTGGGTTACAACCCCAAAAAGCTGCTGAACCAGATCAAAAACATTGTAGTAAAGCAGGAGAAGAAATTCAATAACCTGTATGAAAATATCATTGTAAAAGAACTTGCCGAAGAAAAGATCTTTCTGTTGAACGATACTCAGCTGAATGTTACCCGCGGCGAGTTTGTGAAGGATTTTTTCCGCGAGCGCCTGTTGTCTACACTGGTACCAATAATGCTGGATGATGCCTTACCTATACCAGAACTGCGCGACAGGGCGATATACTTTTTTGTAAAGCTCACCAAAGGCAAGAAGTTTCGTTATGCGCTGATAGAGATACCGGATAACCTTTCGCGGTTTTTGGTACTGCCCGAGACTAATAAACTTAAATTTATTATCCTGCTGGATGACATTATCCGCTATAGTTTGGAGGATATCTTCTTCATATTCGAGCACGATAGCATAGAGGCTTTTTCCATACAGCTCACCCGCGATGCGGAGCTCGACCTGGATAAGGAGGTAAGCGTGAAGTTTATAGATTCGCTGGCCAAGAGCCTGTTAAAGAGGCGCAAGGGCAAGCCAATGCGCCTGCTGTTTGATACAGAAATGCCGCCGGACATGCTGGGCTACCTGGTGAAGAAAATGCGCCTGCAGGGCGAGAATTTAATCCCTGGGAACCGATACCACAACTTTAAAAATTTCATCAGCTTCCCCAATGTGGGGCGCCCCGAACTGGAATACACCAAAACCCGTGCATTGCCACTGGCGGGTTTATCCTTTGGCAAGAGCCTGATGGGGATGATAGCTAAGCGCGATTACCTCATCAGCACCCCGTACGAGTCGTTTGACTACGTGATTCACTTTTTGCGCGAGGCCGCAATCGATCCGAAAGTAAAAGAGATAAGCATCACCGTTTACCGCCTTGCCGAAAACTCCAAAATTATATACGCCCTCATTAACGCCGCCAAAAACGGCAAAAAGGTGAATTGCCTGGTAGAGCTGCGCGCCCGCTTTGATGAGCAGAACAATATTTATTGGAGTAACAGGCTGGAGGAAGAGGGTGTAAATGTGCTTTATGGTATCGATGGTTACAAAGTGCACTCAAAAATTTGCCTCGTAACCCGTATGGAAAAGGGCAAACCGGCGTATTACGGATGCCTGTCTACCGGTAATTTTAACGAGAAAACCGCGAAAATTTACGCTGACCATACGCTGCTAACCGCAGATAAAAGGATAACAGCCGATATGGTACATATATTTAAGGCACTGATAAAATTAACCCTGCCCAAAGACCTTAAGCACCTCATCGTATCACCGATAGATTCGCGCCCGGCTATTTACAAGCTCATTGATAACGAGATGAAATTGGCCAAAGCCGGTAAAAAGGCCTACATGATATTTAAAATGAACAGCCTTGCCGATGAACAATTGATAGCTAAACTGTACCAGGCAAGCAATGCAGGAGTAAAAATACAAATGATCATCCGGGGGATGTGTTGTTTGGTGTCCGGTATAAAAGGCTTTAGCGAAAATATTGAAGTGATCAGTATTGTTGATAAATACCTGGAGCACGCACGCGTGCACATTTATGGCAACGGCGGTAACGAACTGATATACCTCACCTCTGCCGATTTCATGACCCGCAATATTGATAACAGGGTAGAAGTTGGCTTTCCTATTTACGATACTAACCTGCGCCAGGAGATACGCGATATCATCAATATACAATTAAGCGATAACACCAAGGCCCGCGTAATAACCGGAAGCAGCCTGAATAAATACCATAAAACCAAGGCCGAAACCTTAACGCGCGCCCAGATAGATATTTATAATTACCTTAAAACAAAAACAACTACAAATTGAGATACGCTGCAATTGATGTTGGCTCCAACGCAGTAAGGCTGCTGATAGCCAATATTATAGAAAATAACGGTTCGGTTTCCTTTAAAAAAAACACATTGGTGCGGGTGCCCGTACGCCTTGGCGACGATGCCTTCCTCAATAAACATATCTCTGATAAAAAGGCCGACGACCTGGTAAAATCTATGCAGGCGTTTAAAAACCTGATGGACGTTTTTAAGGTAACCGATTATATGGCCTGCGCCACATCGGCCATGCGCGAAGCGGATAACGGCCAGGAAGTTGCCGACCGTATAAAAACCGAAGCCGGCATAGACCTACAAATTGTACACGGCCAAAGCGAAGCGGAAATTATCTACGCCAGCCATGCCGAGATCAACATAGATAAGGATAAAAACTACCTGTATATTGATGTTGGTGGCGGTAGTACCGAACTTTCGCTGTTCTCGCGTGGCGAATTGCAGGCATCGCAATCGTTCAATTTGGGTACTATCCGTATCCTGGATAATCAGGATAAAGAAGAAACCTGGAACGAGATGAAAGATTTTATCCGCGAGCACACCCGCCATCATAAAAATATTTTCGGCATCGGTACAGGTGGCAACATCAATAAGCTGTACAAGCTCTCCAACGAGAAGGATGGCGCGCCGCTTACCTACGCTAAGTTAAAATCGCTGTACAATTACCTCGATTCATTTTCGATGAAAGAACGTATCAATGTGCTGGGCCTAAACCAGGACAGGGCCGACGTAATTATCCCCGCCTGCGAGATCTATTTAACCGTTTTAAAGTGTGCCAATATCAAAAGTATGTACGTACCAACGGTGGGTATGGTCGACGGTATCATTCAAACACTTATCGATAAAAACCAAAAGGTATAGCGTTAAATTTATTTAAAATAATTGTTTAGAAATTAAGAAACTGTTGTTATATTTGTAGTGCCCGCTCAAAGGGCATGTTTTTCATAGGTAGATGTAGGGTCGAGAACTTGTTTTCGACCCTTTTTTGTGCCCTAACATTTGTTGCTTAAGTTTGTTGCCAGGATGATGAAGAGAAAAATTGTAGTGGCCGTAACCGGCGCAAGCGGGGCGATATATGCTAAACTATTGCTGGATAAGCTGTTGTCCCTGCAAACCCAGGTAGCAGAAGTTGTCGTGGTGATGTCTGACAACGCTAAACAGGTTTGGGAATTTGAACTGGATAATAACGATCATCAAGCCTATCCCTTTAAATTCTACGCAAAAAACGATTTTATGGCTCCCTTTGCTTCGGGCTCGGCCAAATTCGATACCATGGTTGTCGTTCCCTGCTCCATGGGTACCCTGGGCAGAATAGCTTCCGGCGTGTCTGACGACCTGATAACCCGGGCCGCCGATGTGATATTAAAAGAGCGCCGTAAGCTGATCCTGGTAGCCCGTGATACACCGTTCAATCTCATCCATATCCGCAATATGCAAACGGTAACCGAAGCGGGCGGTATTATTTGCCCTGCTATACCATCGTATTACAGCAAGCCAAAAACCATAGAGGAACTGGCCATGACGGTAGTAAGCCGCGTGATAGACCTTGTTGGGTTAGAAAACGAAAGTTACCGGTGGGAGGGGATCTGATTTTGATTAATTAAATTGCTGAAAAGATTTTCGGTAACGTCAATTTTTTCTTGATGATGTACCCTCAAATAATTAAATTTGAGTTTAAACACCTACCTCATCTTATGAAAAAGATCTACTGCCTTGTTTTACTACTTTCGGCACTAAACTACCGTGCTGCTTTTGCCCAAATAGATACAGTTGCCAATATCCCTACGGAAGATAAACTGTACGGACTGAGCAAATTTTGGTCGGAAGTGAATGCCAACTTTGCTTATTTCGATCATGCAAAAGTAAATTGGGACAGCACGTACCGTGCCTACATCCCCAAAGTTATCGCCACCAAAAACACCTGGGAGTATTACATGCTGATGCAGCGTTTTTGTGCGTTGCTAAAGGACGGGCACACCGGCGTTGGGTTCCCCGAGAAATTACTCACGCATAAATCGAGGTATAAGTGGATCTACATCGAAAATTTTAACAAGAAATTCATCATCACCGATATTCCGGTTCAGTATAAAGATTTGGTTCCGCTGGGCTCGGAGGTAGTAAGCGTAAATGGCGTCCCCGCAAAAGAATATGCCGAAAAGGAACTGATACCCTATATCAGCTCATCAACCGAGCATGTACTTTGGAATACCGCTGCGGCCATGATGTTTTACGGTACGGATTCAACCAAATTATTCCATCTGAAGCTGAAAACGCCGCAGGGCAAGGTGATACCTTATGATTACCAGTTTCATACCTATGGCACCAAATGGGTGAGGCGTAATGGCAGTACACCCTGGAAAATGATGGATTTTAAGGTGATGGATGGCATTGGTTATGTAAAGCTGAACACTTTTGGCGATGAAAAGATCGACAGCGCGTTTAAAAGCATCGTGCCGCAATTGTACGCTTGTAAAGGGGTTATTTTAGATATCCGCGACAACGGCGGCGGCGACACGGGCGTGGGCGCAGAGATATTAAAATACTTTACCGATAAGAAATTGCTGGTAGGCTCGGCGTGGAAAACCCGCGATAACCTGTCGTCGTTTAAGGCTTGGGGTTATTATCAATCAAAAGATACTTCTAAAAAAGCCCTAACCGCCTGGCAGAAAAAGGCGCTGGATTCTTATAAAGGCAATTACTGGTACCAGGGTGATACCATGACCTTTGAGAATGATGTAAAAGAAAAAAAGATCACCACGCCGTTAATTGTGCTCACGGGCAATAACACAGCCTCAGCTGCCGAAGACTTTTTAATTATCTTGGATGGCTTAAGAGGCCGGGCCACTACCATGGGGCAGCGCACTTTTGGCAGTACCGGGCAGCCGCTCCCTATCAGTCTGCCGGGATTGTCCGACGGCCGCATCTGTACCAAACGTGATACTTACCCCGATGGGCGCGACTTTGTTGGCGTTGGCGTTATCCCGGATATTGAGATAGCACGCAACCCCAGCGATGTAATTGCAGGCACCGATACCGTATTGCAGGCTGCGCTTAAAGAGATGAATAAGAAGACCAAATAGAGGAAAAGGAGATTGTTTTTACATTTCCATTAACTAACTAATCTCTAACAGCTAATTAACTAATCTCTAAAAAACGTATCTTTGCCGGCTGAAAATGAATAAGAAAGTCGCATTTTATACGCTTGGTTGTAAGCTTAACTACTCGGAGACGTCATCCATTGGCCGCCTGTTTACACAGGCCGGTTTCAATACCGTGGAGTTTAGTGATACGCCCGATGTGTTTGTAATAAACACCTGCTCGGTAACCGAGAACGCGGATAAAAAATGCAAAAAGATAGTAAAAGAGGCGCTTAAGATCTCGCCGAACGCTTACGTAACCATAGTGGGTTGCTACGCCCAGTTAAAACCAAAGGAAATTGCCGAAATACCTGGTGTGGATATGGTTTTGGGCGCTGCCGAGAAGTTTAGGATAGTGGAGTATCTTACTGATCTGACCAAGAACCCCAAGACATTAGTATATAACCAACCGGTAACCGAGGCAAACGAGTTTGTACCCTCATACTCTTTTGGCGATCGCACCCGTACCTTCCTGAAAGTTCAGGATGGCTGCGATTATTCGTGTACCTTTTGTACCATCCCGCTGGCCCGTGGGGCAAGCCGCAGCGATACCATTGAGAACGCGGTAGCACAGGCTATTCAAATAGCCGAATCGGGCGTAAAAGAAATTGTACTGACCGGTGTAAACCTCGGCGATTTCGGCATCCGTAATGGTAACCGCGAAGATAAATTCTTCGACCTGGTGAAAGCTTTAGATGAGGTGGAAGGCATCGAGCGTATCCGGATCTCTTCCATCGAGCCAAACCTGCTGAGCGATGAGATCATTGAATTTGTAAGCACCTCCAAAAGGTTTGTGCCGCACTTTCATATCCCTCTGCAATCAGGTTCAGATAAAATTCTGGGGCTAATGCGCCGCCGTTACAGGCGCGACCTATATGCCAGTCGCGTTGCAAAAATAAAAGAGGTGATGCCGAACTGCTGCATTGGCGTGGATGTTATTGTGGGCTTCCCCGGCGAAACAAGGGAGGATTTTGTAGATACTTACAATTTCCTGAACGGACTGGATGTTTCTTACCTGCACGTGTTCACCTATTCGGAAAGAGAAAATACCCCTGCGGCGGAAATGAAAGGTACTGTACCCGGCTCTGCACGCGCAGACAGGAGCAAGATGCTGCACATTTTATCTGACAAAAAACGCCGTGCATTTTACGAAACGCAATTAGGCAAAGCCGATGAGGTTTTGTTTGAAGGCGACATAAAAGATGGCTTTATGCACGGTTTTACCCGCAATTACGTTAAGGTAAAAGCCAAGTACGATCCTGTGCTGGTTAACGAAATAAAGACGGTGCATTTAACCGAAATTTCACCGGATGGTGATATGGAAATAACAGAAAGCGCAGAAATTTTAGTGCATTAAACCTATATTCGCCCTCACAAATACCAGCCAATGTTTCCAACCATATCCTCGCTTTTACAATACTTTTTCGGGATCAATATCCCTTTACCTATACAAACTTTCGGCTTTTTTGTGGCGCTGGCTTTTATGGCCGCCTATTGGGCCTTTACACAGGAATTTAAGCGTAAAGAGAAAGCGGGATACATCAAATCTTTCGAAAAAGACGTGATGGTTGGCGAACCCGTTTCTACCGGAGAATTGGTGGGTAACGGGATTTTTGGATTTATCTTCGGCTTTAAAGTGGTAGATGCCGCCATGAATTATTCGGCCTTGATCGATAGTCCGCAAGAGTTTCTATTGTCCCTGCGTGGCAGTTGGGTAGGCGGTATCGCATTTGCCGCGGGTTTTGCTTACTGGGCGTACTACGAGGCAAAAAAACAACAATTACCAAAGCCGGAAAAACGCAGGATAACTGTGCATCCTCACGAGCTAATGGGCAGCATATTACTTTGGGCGGCCGTTTTTGGTTTTGCCGGGGCTAAAATATTCAATGCGCTCGAAAACTGGGGCGAGTTTATGAAAGATCCGGTAGGTATGCTCATTGGCTTTAGCGGCTTAACCTTTTACGGCGGACTGATCTGCGGTGGCGCAGCTGTATTATATATCGCCAACAAACACAATGTAAAGCCGCTTGATATGCTGGATATTGGTGCGGCAGGCGTAATGCTTGCCTATGCGCTGGGTAGGGTAGGCTGCCAAATGTCTGGTGATGGTGACTGGGGGATACCTAACCTTGCGGCAAAGCCTGGTTGGTTGAGTTGGGCACCTGATTGGATGTGGTCGTTCAAGTTCCCGCATAACGTAAACGAAGTTGACCCGGGTAACCGTATTGCCGATTGTGTTGGCAAATTTTGTAACGAATTGAGGCTGCCGGTTTACCCCACATCGTTCTACGAATCAGTTATATGCCTTTTGCTGTTCTTCTTCATTTGGAAGATTCGCCACAATATTAAAGCGCCCGGCGTTTTGTTTGGTATTTATATGATACTTGCTGGTATAGAGCGCTTTACAATAGAGCTAATTCGTGTAAACACCAAATACGTAGTTGCGGGCATCCCGTTTACCCAGGCAGAACTGATATCGCTTATTATGGTATTAGGTGGTGCAGCGCTAATCTACTTTGGTACGGTGCGCTACAAAAAGTCGCCGGTTGCGCATGGCTAAAAGGCTTTGGTATAAAATAAGTATTAGCCATATTATGAGGTTCCTGCTTTCGGCAAGTGCCGGTTTTTTGATAGATATGTCGGCCTTTTACCTGTTATTCCACTATACATTTGTGAAAGAAAGCTACAGGATGTTTTCGTTTCCTGTGCGGAATTCATCGGTATCGCTAACCATTTCCTATACTTTGGGTGTTATTGTCAATTTTTTAATGACCAAATACCTGGTGTTTAACGAGTCGAAATTATCACCGGCAAAACAGTTCGGCAGGTTTGCAACCGTGGCCTTTATTGGTTTTTTTGCTAACCTCGGTGTATTGAAGATATTGATACAGCAGCTAAATATTTATCCGCCATATGCACGCATAGGTGCCGCATTAAGTTTATTTGTAGCAAGCTATTTTGTACATAAAGTATTTTCGTTCAGTTTATCCTTACGTCAACATCAACCAAATGAAGCTTAACTCCATTATTACTGAGGTAACCGAGGTTGCCAAAATTGCAGGCCAGTTCATCCGCCAGGAAAGAATAACCTTTGATGCCGATAAAATTGAATACAAGGGACTTAACGACCTGGTATCCTACGTGGATAAAACCGCCGAGCAAAAGATCGTAGCCGGGTTGGAGAAGATAATACCCGAAGCCGGCTTTATCACCGAAGAAAAAACCACCACCAAAACAGGCGATATTTACAACTGGATCGTCGACCCCCTGGATGGTACCACCAACTTTATACATGGCTTGCCTTCGTATTCGGTAAGCATAGGGCTTCAAAAAAACGAGGAACTGGTTTTAGGCGTAGTGTACGAAGTATGCCAGGATGAATGCTTTTACGCCCATGGCGATTCGCCTGCATACCTCAACGGTAAGGAAATAAAAGTAAGCAACAAACCAACGGTTGCCGATAGCCTTATCGCTACAGGCTTCCCATACTATGATTTTTCGAAACAAGCTCCTTATATAGAATTATTTACCGAATTGATGCGTAATTGCCACGGCCTGCGCCGTTTAGGTTCTGCCGCTGTGGACCTGTGCTATACGGCAAGCGGGCGTTTTGATGCCTATTACGAATACAACCTGAACGCATGGGACGTTGCCGGTGGTATTGTTATACTGAAACAAGCCGGCGGCGAAGTACTCAACTTTAAAGGTGGCGATGAAGTATTAAACACCCGGGAAGTTTTGGCAACCAACGGGAAGATAACGGGGGAGATGCTGGCGTATATTCAGAGATTTTTTTGACTTCACCGATTTGGGATTGATTTCACCGATAGGATAGAAACACAAACGCCGACTTGAAGATCATTCAAATCGGCGTTTTATATTATAAATTTATCTTTTAATCGGTGGAATCAATATCAAATCGGTGCAATCCCGGTTATAATGCTTCAGAAACCACTTCGGTAACTTCTGGTACCATGCGTTTTAATAAGTTCTCGATACCTGCTTTAAGGGTTACGGTTGATGACGGGCAACCGCTGCATGAACCGCGAAGCTCTACAGTAACCACACCTGCATCAAACGAACGGTAGCTGATAGCGCCGCCATCCTGCTCAACAGCCGGGCGTACGTAGTCATTTAATATCTGCTGAATTTTGATCTCGGTTTCTGTTCCTTCAAAATCAACCTCGCCGGTTTGTTCAATTTCCTGCACCTTTAGTTCTGATTCAACAGCGCCTTTTACAAACTCTTTCAGTATTGCTTCAATGTCGTTCCATTCGCTGCCTTCGGTTTTGGTAACGGTAACAAAGTTACTGGCGAAGAACACGCCATTAACAAACGAAAATTTATATAATTCCTTCGCAAAAGCAGATTTTTCTGCGCTCTCGCGGGTAGCAAAATCCACGCTTCCGTTTATCAGCAACTTGTTTACAATAAACTTCATGGTTGCCGGGTTCGGGGTAGTTTCGGTATATACGTTGATATTCATGGATGTACAATTTAAATAGTAAACAAATGTAATCAGCTTTTTGAATGCCCGTGCTTGTATTTCTTAGTTTTACCCGCTACTGACAGTCTTCTGCTCCCCCTTCAGGGGGCCGGGGGGCTTATATACCCGTATAATTCTGCGGCGTTATTGCTTTCAGCTCTTCTTTAACGCTGTCACTTACTTTTAAAGTATCCACAAAATCGGCAATCGTATCGGCATTAACTGTCGTGTTGGTGCGGGTAAGCTCTTTCAACGCTTCGTAAGGGTTGGGATAACCTTCGCGGCGGAGGATGGTTTGTATAGCCTCCGCAACAACAGCCCAGTTGGCTTCGAGGTGCGCGTTAATAGCCGGCTCGTTCAGCAGCAATTTATTTAAACCTTTGATGGTTGATTTAAAAGCTATGAGCGTATGCGCCACGGGTACGCCTATGTTGCGGAGCACGGTAGAATCCGTCAAGTCGCGCTGCAGGCGGGAGATGGGCAGCTTGGCTGCCAGGTGCTCAAACATTGCGTTAGCAATACCCAGGTTACCCTCGCTATTCTCAAAATCTATCGGGTTTACTTTATGCGGCATGGCCGATGAGCCAACCTCGCCTGCTTTAATTTTTTGCTTAAAGTAGTTCATGGAGATGTAGGTCCATACGTCGCGGTCAAGATCTATCAGGATATTGTTGATGCGTTTTAAGGCATCACATTGCGCTGCAAAATTATCGTAGTGCTCTATCTGTGTGGTAAACTGCGAACGATATAAACCTAAAACGTCGTTTACAAAATGGTTCCCGAAGGCTTTCCAATCGGTATTTGGATAAGCCACTTTATGTGCGTTAAAATTACCGGTGGCCCCGCCGAACTTGGCGGAATAGGGCACATCGCGCAGTAAATGCAACTGATTTATCAAACGTTCTACAAAAACCTCTATTTCTTTACCCAGGCGCGTTGGCGACGCCGGTTGTCCGTGTGTATGTGCCAGCATGGGTATATGCGCCCATTCGGCAGCGTAATGCCTTAAAATATCTATCAGGCTGTGCAGTGCCGGGATGTACACATTATTAATAGCCAGTTTGAACGAATAAGGGATAGCCGTATTATTGATATCCTGCGAAGTGAGCCCGAAGTGGATAAACTCTTTAAATTCCTGTAAACCCAGTTCATCAAACTTTTTCTTGATGAAATACTCCACCGCCTTTACATCATGGTTGGTCGTTTTTTCGATGTCTTTTATCTCGGCGGCATCAGCTTCGCTAAAGTTTCGGTAAATGTCGCGTAACTTCTCGCTTTGTGTGCCGTCAAAAAGTTCTAATTGCGGTACCGGCAGCGAGTGCAGGGCCAGGAAATATTCAATTTCTACAAGTACCCGGTATTTTATTAAAGCAAATTCCGAAAAATAAGCGGCTAATTCTGCTGTGGCATTACGGTAACGCCCGTCGATAGGGGATATAGCGGTAAGGGAATTTAATTCCATGTGGTAATTTTTTGCAAAGATAGCATTTTGAAATTTAGGAGGCGATTTAGGCGATTGTCACCGAACGGTAATATCCAATGGAAACTTTGAAATCTAAAAATGTTTCCATAGTTTTGACTCCGAAAGTCAATGAGTCAGGAAGAAAGAATAATTAAGGGCGCGCTCGACCTGTTTTTACAGGCCGGCATCAAGAGTGTAACAATGGACGATATAGCCCGGCATCTGGGTATGTCGAAAAAAACCATTTACCAGTTTTTTGGCGATAAGAATGAATTAGTTGTTGCGCTGGTAAAAAGCAGGTTACAGGAAGACGAGCGGGAAATGAACGCCATTATGGAAAGCTCCGCAAATGTGATTGAGGAAATGATAAAAATGATGAAATGTTCGGAGGAGATTTTGTCGCGGGTAAACCCTATCGTATTTCACGATATGCAGAAGTATCACCCCGAAGCATGGCAGGAGTTTCAGCGGTTTAAAGCCGAGGTGATCATTAAGAAACTGGAAGAGCTTTTATTAAAAGGCATTAACCAGGGGTTCATCCGCAACGATATTGATGTAAAGATATTGGCAACCATGCGAGTAAACCAGGTAGAAATGGGCTTTAACACGCAGATTTTCCCGATAGGGCACTTTAACAGCTGGAAAGTACAGGTGCAATTGCTGGAGCATTTTAATTACGGCATTTGTACCATTAAAGGGCACGAACTGCTGGATAAATATAAAGAACAAAATATAAGCAATTAAAAAGCTGCTGACATAGGGCTGTCAATCAAAAGAATTTCTTTGTAAGGTGATAATAACAGAATATAACAAACCTATCATATATATGAATATCAAAATGAAACGACTACTAATCATAATGCTTTGCGCAGGTGCAAGCCTTAAGGGCTTTTCGCAGGCGCAACCGGCAAATCAAACCTATAGCTTCACTATACAGGATGCGGTTAACTATGCCTACGAGCATCGCGATTCGGTTGTGAATGCAGCGCTGGATGTTAAAAGCGCCGATTATAGGGTGAAAGAGATCATTGGGCAGGGCTTTCCGCAAATAGATGGCACAGCATCTATCCAGGATTATTTAAAGATACCTACTACATTGCTGCCCGGCGAAGTTTTTGGCGCACCCGCAGGCACATTTATACCGGTTAAGTTTGGTGTTAAATACTCTTCAAACTTAGGCGTAAACGCCAGCCAGCTGTTGTTCGATCCGAGCTATATTATAGGATTGCAGGGGCGTAAAACATATAAAGAGCTTTATAACAGGGCCTATAATCGCACTAAAATAGATATGAATGTAGCTGTTACTAAAGCTTACTACCAGTTATTAGTGAACCTTGAGCAAGTGAAATTGCTGGATGCGAATATTGCCCAGCTTAAGCAATTGCAGGATCAAACGGTAGCACAAAACAAACAGGGTTTTGTAGAGAAAATAGATGTAGACAGAATTGCCGTTCAATACAATAATTTGGTAACCACCCGCGAGAATACCCTGCGTTTGCTTGCGTTGAACTACCAGGTGCTGAAATTTCAGATAGGGATGCCAATAGAATACAATCTTACCCTGCAGAGCGTACTGGCTGATGTAAAACTGGACGAAAATGTTGCCGAAATGTCTATTGACACCGCAGCTTACCGCAACCGTGCGGAGTACGGTTTACTGGAAACAAACCTGCGCCTGAACAGGTTTGACCTAAGACGTGTAAAAGCGCAGTTTTTGCCTACGTTATCTGCAAACGCTGCTTACACGTTCTCTTATCAGAATAACAGCTTTGGTGATCTGTACAGCACGACTTTTCCTTCAAGCTATATTGGCCTCACATTGAAGGTTCCTATCTTTAGTGGTTTTCAGCGTACTAACCGGGTTAAACAATCGCAGATCACGGTGTTAAAAGCAGAAAATAGCCTGGCGCAGGCAAAAAACGGTTTAAACTTACAGGCGCAATCGGCAAAAACCATGTATTTTAATGGTTTGCAATCTCTTAACAACCAAAAACGCAGCCAGGAGCTGGCGCGTGAGGTGTTGCGTGTTGCCAAAATAAAATACCAGCAGGGGGTGGGCAGCAGTATAGAAGTTACCCAGGCACAAACCGACCTGCAAAACGCCGACAACCAATATATACAGGGCCTTTATGATGCTTTAGTAAGTAAAGTAGATCTGGACAGAGCATACGGACGAATTCAATAATCAAAACTTAAACAAACTCATATATACTCCATATAACATGAAAAAACTATTATACATACCGGCTATCCTGTTTTTAGCAGCATGCTCAAACAAACCAAAGGATAAAAAGGCAGAACTGGCCGACCTGCAAAAACAACAGCAGGAAATAAACGCCAAAATAACTAAACTGCAAAGCGAAATAGGCACCGTAGATTCATCCAAAGCGGTGGAAGTTGGTGCGCTGGAAGTGAAAACCAGCCAGTTTGTAAACTACGTACAAATACAGGGTAAAATTGATGCGCAGGATAATGTTACTGCTTTTTCTCAATCGCCGGGTACAATCACAGGCCTTTATGTAAAACCAGGCCAGCATGTGAGCAAAGGCCAGGTATTGGCTCAGTTAGATAATAGCGTATTACAGCAACAAATAGCCCAAACCGAGGCTAATTTAGATCTGGCTAAAACCGTATATGAGCGCCAGAAGAATCTATGGGATCAAAAGATTGGTACCGAAGTGCAATTTTTGCAAGCACAGACAAATTACAAGGCCGGGTTGAAATCTGTTGCCGCCTTGCGTTCACAAGCAAATTTGTATCGCATTACATCGCCTATCAGCGGAACTATCGACCAAATGGATCTTAAACTTGGCCAGGCTTTGCAGCCGGGGCAAGCAGGTAATGGTATCCGTATAGTAAACGCTGATGTATTGAAAGTAAAGGCCGATGTGCCTGAATCTTATGCTGGCAGCGTAAACACTGGT
Source organism: Mucilaginibacter pankratovii (assembly GCF_014773265.1). Taxonomy (GTDB): domain Bacteria; phylum Bacteroidota; class Bacteroidia; order Sphingobacteriales; family Sphingobacteriaceae; genus Mucilaginibacter; species Mucilaginibacter pankratovii. The sequence goes on from NZ_JACWMY010000018.1 coordinate 61,632, forward strand.
AACCAGGTGCAAATATTAGTGCCTGATGCAAAGGACTCGTTAACTACCACGGTTACCTTCGCATCCAAAGCAATCGACCCAACCTCGCGCAGTTTTGCAGTTGAAATTAAATTGCCACACCGCGCCTCGCTTCGCCCCAACATGACGGCTATTATTAAAATAGCGAATTATACTAAAAACGATGCGATAGCAATTCCGGTGAAGGCCGTTCAACGCTCAGAAACGGGCGATTATGTTTTTGTTAATGAAGGTGGTATTGCCAGGCAAAAGAACGTGAAGTTGGGTATTACCTATGGCGGCCAGGCCGAAATATTATCGGGTTTAAAAGGCGGGGAAGAGCTAATAACCGAAGGTGCCGCCGATATTGAGGATGGCGACAAAGTTAAAGCTACACAGTCTGGTAACTAAATTTATTAAAAATCTGATCTTTTAATTATGAAAGACATTAAGAAAGAATTCGCGCCCTCAAGTTGGGCCATCGATAATAAAACAGCCATTTACGTACTCATATTTTTGATCTCGGTGCTGGGGCTAATTAGTTACAACGCTTTGCCTAAGGAAAACTTTCCGGATATAGCGCAGTCGAAGGTGTTTGTTACCACCCAATTTTTGGGCCAGTCGCCGCAGAACGTGGAGAACCTGGTAACCAGGCAGATCGAAAAAAAATTAAAGTCGCTGAAAGGCTTAAAAAAGGTAACATCTAACTCGGTACAAAATGTATCTATCATTACAGCTGAGTTTCAGGCAAACATTGCTATCAAGGATGCAAAAATCGACGTTAAAGATGCAGTAGATAAGGCAAAACAAGATCTGCCACAGGGCGATCAGAACCTTAAAGAATCGGTAATATCTGATATTAACGTTGCCGACCTTCCTATTTTGTATATTAACGTATCGGGCAATTATGATCTTAAACGCCTTAAGGAATATGCCGACCTTTTAAAGGATGAGATAGAAAGTTACAAAGAGATCTCGAAGGTTGATGAAGTTGGCGCGCTAACGCCCGAAATACAGGTGAACGTGGATCTGAATAAAATGGCCTCGGCGCAAATTAGCTTTACTGACATTATCCAGGCGGTTGGTAACGAAAATATCCTGTCATCTGCCGGTACCGTTAAAACAGACGGGGTACGCAGAAGCATCGACATTAAACAGGATTTTAAAGATGCCGACCAGGTAAAAGCGATGGTTATACGTAACCCAAAAGGCCAGGCGGTTTATCTGCGCGATATTGCAGATGTAAAAGATTCGTTTTTAGAGCAGGAAAGTTATGCGCGTTTAAAAACAAACGATAACCCCAACTTTAAAAATGTAATTACCTTAAATGTAAGTAAAAGAGCAGGCGAAAACTTGATCGAAGCATCGGAGAAGATAAACGATCTGATAAAATTGAAGCAAAAAACGGTGTTTCCTAAGGGCCTGGATATCACGGTAACGGGAGACCAGTCTACCAAAACCAAAACTACGCTTAACGACCTTATTAATACCATCATCATTGGTTTTATACTGGTTACCGTTATCCTGATGTTTTTTATGGGGACCACCAATGCCATATTTGTGGCGCTGTCGGTACCTTTATCCTGCTTCATCGCTTTCCTCATAATGCCGGCCATTGGGTTTACGCTCAACATGATCGTGCTGTTCTCGTTCCTGCTTGCCCTGGGTATTGTGGTAGATGATGCCATTGTGGTAATAGAAAACACCCACCGTATTTTTGATAATGGCAAAGTGCCTATTAAAGAAGCCGCTAAAATGGCTGCCGGCGAGGTGTTTTTACCGGTATTCTCTGGTACCATGACAACCCTTGCACCATTTATACCCTTAGCATTCTGGAACAGCTTGATAGGGCACTTCATGTTCTTCCTCCCCATAACGCTTATCATCACCTTGCTGGCATCATTAGTAGTAGCCTATATTATGAACCCGGTTTTCGCGGTTGATTTTATGAAACCTCACCACGAGGGCGAACATGATAATCCTAAATTTGATAAAGCTACCAAACGCGCCCTTATTTACCTGGGCATTGCAACCGCGGTTGGGTATTTTATAAATGTGGGTATTGGTAATTTTATGGCGCTGATCGTTGTGTTATATCTGTTAAACCATTTCCTGCTGCTGCGGGTGATAGACAGGTTCCAAAACAAAGCGTGGCCAAAATTCCAGGCTTGGTATGCCAAATGGCTGGAGCGCGCCGTTAAGCGTCCGTTAACTGTTCTGTCGGGTACCATGGTGTTGTTTATACTGGCACTGGTAATCAATCATTTCCTGGGGAAAACCCCGGAGTTTTTCCCGGCCGGCGATCCTAACTTTGCATACGTATATATAGCTATGCCCATAGGTACCGACCAGGCTACAACAAACGAGGTTACCAAAAAGATAGAAAAACGCGTAGCTGAAATAGTAGAGCCTGATAAAGATATCGTTTCCTCGGTTATATCAAACGTTACCAAAGGCGTAAGCGACCCAACTGATGAGGACCAGGGCGATTATCAAAACAAGGGTAAAGTTACTGTTGCCTTTGTTGAATTTGGTAAACGTAATGGAAAGGATACCAAAGCAATATTGAAGAAGATACGCGGTGCAGTACAAGGTGTACCCGGTGCCAAAATATCTGTAGTGCAGGAAAATAGCGGCCCGCCGGTGCAGAAAGATATTGCTATTGAATTGATTGGAGACAACCTCGATTCGTTGGTGAAAACCAGCAACAGGTTAAAAGTTTACCTGGCCAAACAAAATATAGCAGGTATTGAAAACTTAATTGCCGATGTGCAGAACGACAAGCCCGAAATTGTATTTGATATTGACAGGGAACGCGCTAACCGCGAGGGCATCTCCACCAAAACAATAACAGACAACTTGCAAGCCGCTATTTTTGGCGTCCCCGCTGCAAACTTTAGGAACACTAAAGAGGACGATTACAAAATACAGGTGCGTGCATTGGATAGCCAGCGGAGTAATATAGATGAGATACGGAATTTAAAGATAACTTATCGCGATATGGCAACGGGCGGTTCTATACGACAGGTGCCTATCTCCGCATTTACTGATGTGAGGTATACCGATACTTACAGTAATATAAAACGTAAACAATCAAGGAGGGTGCTTACATTAGGGTCGAATGTTATTAAACCAAATAACCCTAATGATGTAAATGCCAGTATTTTGAAGGCATTGGATAATTTTAAACATCCTGATGACATTATCATTCGCCAGGGTGGCGGGCAGGAAGACCAGATGGAAGCCGTAATATTCCTTGGTGGCGCAATGGCTACGTCATTTGGGCTGATTCTCATCATCCTCATGATACAGTTTAATTCCATCGGTAAAACATTTATCATCATCAGCGAGATCTTCTTTAGTATTATTGGCGTATTGCTCGGGGTAAGTATCTTCGGGATGACGATGGCCATTGTAATGACCGGGGTTGGTATCATAGCACTTGCGGGTGTGGTGGTACGTAACGGGATCTTGCTGGTAGAGTTTACCGACATGTTGATAGAGCAGGGTACCAGCCTGCACGATGCCGTGGTAGAAGCCGGGCACACCCGTATGACGCCGGTATTGTTAACCGCTACGGCTGCCATCTTAGGCTTAATACCGCTGGCCGTTGGTTTCAATATCGATTTCGTGGGCTTGTTCACTCATTTCGAACCGCATATCCACTTCGGTGGCGATAACGTTGCCTTCTGGGGGCCGTTAGCGTGGACAATGATCTTCGGTCTTGGTTTTGCAACCATCATCACCCTGATCCTGGTGCCATGTATGTATATCATCCGCGTAAACATGAAGCATTACTTCTTCGGTAATCAGGATGAGAAAAAAGCTAAAGAGAAACGTAAATTAGAATTGGCCGACGCAGCAAATTAAGCTGAGGTTACATAAACCAACAAAAAGGGCCGCGCAGATCAACTGCGCGGCCCTTTTTGTTGGTATTGCTATTTTACGCAACGGTTGATTTTAACATTTGAATATCATCTTTTAATGTCGGATGTACAGTTGACCCTGAAAAATTGATATTTTTGTTAAATAAGTCAGGAAAAGTACATTTACATACACGGATACGAGAGAAAATGAGTGCAGGCATAGATCAGCAGGATATAAAACGAGAAAAAATTCTGGAGGCATCACATCAGCGCTTTTTGCATTATGGTTACTCAAAAACCACGATGAACGAAATAGCAGGCGATCTGTCGATGTCTAAGGCTTTGCTGTATTACTATTTTCCGGATAAAAGCGAGTTGTACATGGCCGTTATGCGCAAGCTGGCTAATGATTATTTACAATTGCTCGAAGATAAGATAGGCCATTTTACCAACCTGCGCGATGCATTCCTGTTCCAGGTGAATACCCATCACGAGTTTATTGTTACAAATTACAATTTCTTTGATTTTGTAAGGCTGAACGAGCAAAACCTGCCCGATACTATTTGGAGCATTGTAAACCAGATCCGCGATGCTGAAACCCGGCTGCTTAGCCAGGCTATCCAGATAGAAGCGGAGAAAGGTACTATACAACCTATAGATAACCCCGCCGAAATTGTTGATGTATTTTTAGATGCCTTACACGGTATAAAGGTAGGGGCGATGCAAAAAAAGGTAAACTTCCCCAAAAAGGAACACCTCGACGAGATCCACAACAAGCGCCTGCTGCTGATAGATATCTTTGTAAAGGGGTTGAAATAGTTTGCAGTTCCCAGTGGACAGTTTCCAGTTTGCTTTTTTTTGCTAACTGCTTACTGCAAACTGGTATTGATAACTATATTTCCCACCAAAATTTTATGAATAGGGCAGGCATCTGCAATGGTTATCAGCCGTTTCTTTTGCTCTGGTGTAACTTCGCCCTTAAATTTTAGCTTGCTTTCTATAAATATGCCTGTTTCGGTACGATACATTTCCAGGTCTACCGTAATCTCCTCTATTATCCACATTTTACGGTTGATATACATGCGCAGGGTAATAGCCGTACAGCTTGCCAAACTTGCCATCAGCAGGTTATAAGGCGACATGCCCGTGTCGGTGCCGCCATCATCTATGGGCTCATCGGCAATTAAGGTATGGTTGCCGCTTTTTACAACCGTTTGATATTGCGCCCGGCCAATTACCGCCGAACCATCAATAATAAACTCTTTTTGAGGGATATCCATTGGATAAGTTAAGGGCTATTCCTGATTCAGGTCCAGCAATTTCCAGCTTTCTTCTTTTTTGGCGCTACCACCCATATATCTCATCGATATGGTGAAATACGTAGTGGTACTTTGCCCGTCGCTTTCGCGTGCCGAGTACGAAGATTTGATAACGTATACCGAATCGGATTTTTTGGCAAATTTATAGCTGTCATCATGAAAAGTAACATTGGTTGACCTAACCGCCGGCCTGATATAGAGTTTAGCCATAGCATAAGCGGCGTCGCTATCCGGCAGCCCGTTAAAAACCGACATGGAATTGGAATTTGCTATTTTAACAAGTATAAACACAAACACAATACCAAACGCTACCAACAGCCATACAGCCGTTTTAGCCGACTCTTTCTTTATTTGTTTGGCTTTTAAGTAATCTTTTTCCATATATGTAATAAAACCGGTGGATAACGGCACTAATTTTCAAATTTAATAAAAATCGTAACATCTGCGATTGCCATTAAATTTTCTGTACTCGTTGCCCCTGTAGGGAAGGGTGGTTTCGTACCCAATGCTGCCCTCGGTGGTACCGCTGGTGTTGCTGTAATTTAATCCCTTGCCCGATGGCACATCGTGGCTTACACCTAAACGCATTTTTTCACCGCCATCGTGGTTAATAAAAACATCAAATATAAACGATACCACCACGGAGCTTGGGCCGTTGCTTAAGCCGCCGCTGCGGTACCAAAGCCCCGCGTTTATGCTGCGCCGTTTGTATTGAAAGCCTACGCTTAAGGATTGCGCCTGCGATTGCTTGTAAAATACCACCGATGGTATCACATACGATTTTTGATCTTCATCTAAATTATCATCCTGTGTGATGTTATACCTGTAGCTGGCATGAAAAACGCCGCGCATGGGCAGCTTGGCGGGTACGCCGGTGAACGATTCATTTGGCCTGTTGATATGCTGCACGGCACCGCCTATATTAAAATTCCCGGCGGTAAGGTTTATACCCGCGCCCGAATCAAAATAGAATTTATTATTGAACAAAGCGGCATCTGCGCCCGAAGTAGAGCCGGGGATATAACCCAGCCGGGGATCGATCTGGTCGCTGAAGATAAGCTTGGAATAATCTACCGACCGGTTGGTAACGCCGGCCTGCAAGCCAAAAGAGAGTACATAGCTATCGGAGCCAACGCTGTAGGAGTATATCCCCGAGATATTGTTTTTGGTGAGGTAGGCTGTCCCTTCGCTGGCGCGGGTGAACATCAGCCCAAAGCCGCCGCCAAAACGTGGTACATTGTAATCTATAGATGCGGTGAGGTAAGAAAGGCCGCCGCCCGCAACAGATGAGTATTGGTTGCGGTAAATCAAATTCATACGCAGGTCACCCTCAAATTGCCCATTCAGTGCCGGGTTAAGGTAATTAGGCGAATTGAAGAACTGTGAGTACATATGGTCCTGCGCCGATGCTCTTACACCGCTAAGTATAGCAAGCAAAAAAACATACAGTTTCATCGTTCTTTTCATCACTATCTTATTAAATGTATTACACCCGTGCGTTTTGGTAAAGTGGTTGCCCCATACTGCATACCTTTCCAGTCGGTGCCGTTTACAAATTTGGCCGTCGCCTGCCATACGTATACGCCCTGTTGCGCTGGCACACCTTTATAAGTGCCATCCCAGCTTTCTACAGGTTCGCCGGTACTGTTAAGTTTGGTAGTTTCCCAAACCAATTGCCCCCAGTTATTAAATATCTGCATCCGCCAGCTGGCTATGCCCGATCCTTTCATTACAAAGGTACGCAGTTCTGTTGTGCTGCCGGCCGGCATAAACGCGTTTGGTATATATAGTTGCCCCGGCACGCCGGTAATTTGTACGTTGTGCGATACGGTACTATCGCAGCCATCGCGGTTAATTACGCGCAGGGTAACTTTATAGGTGCCCGTATCGGCATAGGTATGCCCGGGGTTTTGCTGGGTAGAAGTGCTGTTATCGCCAAAATCCCAAGCCCAGCTTACCGGGTTGCCAGATGTTTTATCGTCGAACGCAAAGTGGTAATTAGGGATCTTGGTGATAAAACCCGGGCTGGCGTCAAAATCTACATTCGGCGCAGCGATAACTTTAATGAAGTTGGTTTTTACAATAACATCGGTACAGCCCGTAGATAGGTTGGTAACCTTTAATGTAACCGTATACGGCGAATTTTTAGCGGTATATAAGTGCGGTATTGGTGTATACCCAAAAAAGTGCGCTGTGCCGTCGCCAAAGTCCCATTCGTAACTTAAGGATTGCGGGGGCATTGCGCCGTTAGCAGCAGTAGTATTTGCAAAGTTTATCCTTATAGCTTTACAACCGCTGGTAATATCGGCAGTAAAATTGGGCAATGGTTGTGGATAGGCTTCAAATTTTATCTTTTCGGTAGATTCGAAGGTGGCACAGGCGTTTTTTGCAACTATGCTTACAAAGTAAGTACCCGGGGCCGAAAACGTGTACGGCTGTTCGGTTTTGCTGCCCTGTATGTTATCAACCTCAACGCCGTTCACATCAAATATTCGGTAAAAAAACTCATCCCCACCCGAAGATATGTTTTCGAAATTTGCCGTAAAGGGATAGCAACCGGCAGTTTTACTGTCTTTGGCAAAAAACAGCGGTACAAAGGTAGCCGGGAATATATTGATAGGGATAGAGATACTTTTATCAGTAGTACCGCAAAGATCTGTTGCTACCACGTATACATCGTAAAACTTATTGTTTACCGGCGGCCCCAGGGGCGCAAAAGTTACGTCTGATTTATCCGTTCTGGTTTCCTGGAATATTTTGACGTTGCCATCGTACACAAAAAAATCGTATTTGGCGTTGTTGCCCGGCGAAGTGTTTTTTACCTTGATAGCCAGCGAGCCGCAACCCGAAAGCCGCTCGGGTAATATGGAAGCTATCGGGGCCGAAGGCCTTACGGTTATATCAAATGTAGCCGCCACACGCGGAACGCAATTGTTAATGATGCTTAACGAAACGGTATAAACGGTATCGCGCCCGTCTGTACGGGGTAAAAAGGTATGCTGAGGGCTCGCTGCGTTTGAATTGCCGGTGCCATCTCCAAAATCCCACAGGTAACTGGTGCTTGCAAGGTTGGGAGTCGACTGGTTGGTAAAGTTAACGGTAACCGGCCCGCAAACGGTGTTGGCAAAATCGGTTATGAATTTTGGTGTAATATCCGGGTTGTTTACAATGGTTATCTCGTTTTGGCTGTCGGCGCAGGGCGCGGTGCCTTTTATGGTCCAGGTGAATTTATAGGTGTTGCCGCCAACTAAGCCTGTAATTTGCGTTTTAGGGTCTGTTGCATCGGCAAAAATTACTGGCGGGCCGCCTGTTTGTGTCCAAATCCCGGCAAACGGTGTCGGGTCGTTACCACTTAATGTAAAGATTGTGGCATTACATAACGTGGTTAAAGGCAAGCCGCCACTTGCTGGTATTACAGGTTGGTTCACGATAATAGTGGCAATGGCAGAGCGCTCGACAGCACAGGTTCCGTTTTGCACTACGGCCCTGAATTGGGTGGTTTGGGTAAGGTTGGTGTATTCGTACTGGTCGGTGACATCCAGCAGCGTAACCCAGTTAACACCATCTGTTGACGATTCCCAGTTTAAAACCGTGCCCAGGTTGCCTGATAGGGTGAGGAAGTCGTGGTTAACATCCGCGCATACCGATGCCGAGCCTGCTATAATACCGCCAATGGTAGGGGCATCTACGGTGATGGTTAATTCGTCAGTATTTGGTGTACAACCCGGCGATGTGTTAATACTCCATACAAACTGGTAAACATTGCCCGGTTTTAAACCACTAACCACTGCGGTAGGGCTTGCACTGTTTGAAAAGGTTACGCCCGTTTGGCCCGATATCAGTGTCCATTGCCCTGTACCCGGCGATGGGTCGTTGCCCTGCAGGGTGTAAGTTGGCCCGTTACATATAGCTTCATCAGGGCCTGCCAGCGCTGCTATTGGCGGTGGTGCTATAACAACGGTTACGGTTACAGGTTGGCCCGCACAGGCGCCATGGTATGGGGTGATGGTGTATTTAACAGTGCCATATAGGGTGCCGGTATTGGTCAGCAGATCGGGTATAGTGGTAACAGCAATGGGTGTTGCCTGTTCCGAGTTCAAATGTATATCGGCATCGGCCACGCTAGTCCAGGTATAAGTTGTATTTGGCTGGGTAGATGTGAGTACAATGCCGGTGGGCTGACCGCTGCATATGGGCGCTGCCGAAGGCGTTGCGGTTAAAACAGGGATACGGTTCACCGTCAGATCCAACGTGAAAGGGTTTCCGGGGCATCCGTTTGTTGTTGGGGTGATGATGTACCTTACAACAGCGTCGCCCACGCCGGTATCGTTAATCACATCATTAATGGTATTACCGCTTCCTGTTGCGCCAAAGCCCGTTGCACTGCCCGAAACAACGCTGGCCGTCCAGCTAAAGGTGGATACGGGATTTGCCGAGGTGATGGTATACGTAAAATTAGAGCTGGTACACACTTCTGCCGTATTTACGCTGGTAATGTTATCCTTACGCGTAATGGTGATCACGGCAGGGGTGCTGATGACGTTACAGGGTGCCGCAAGGTTGGTAGTAACCTCCAGGCTGATAGTTGCCGTGCCGGCGGATATTTCGGCCGCAGACGGGGTGTAAGTAGGTTTCATCACATTCCGGCCCGGGCTGAAAGTTCCTGTGCCGCCCACCCATCTAAAGCTATTGTAAACCCCGGTAATATTGGCTGCGGCTAAACTCACCGTGTTACCCTCGCAAACGGTTTGGTCGCCACCGGCGTTAACCAGCGGCGCTTCCTCGAAGGTGAGTACCTGCGAATCGGAAGCTACGTTGCAATTATTGGTATGGGTTACGGTGATGGTATAGGTATTATAGTCGGTGAATTTTATCTGTGGGTATTGGCTGTTGGCGGTTGTGCCATTCTCAAAACTAAAGGCACCGCCGGTAATTGTCCACACGTAGGTGGTAGGCAGGGTTTTGGCCGTTCCAGTAAGCGTGGTTTTTGTAGTAGTGGCATTGGGGCCGAAGGTGAGCACCTGGTCTTTGCCGCATACCAGCGCGTCTGCAGATAGTTGTGCCACCGGGTCTAAGTTGATTACTACTTCCTGTGGTTCGGACGATACCAGGCCGCAGCTGATGGTGGTGATATCTAAGGTTAAGGTATACAAGCCCGGTACGGTAAAGTTAAATGTTGGCGTTTTGCTGTTAGCGTTTGTGCCGCCTAAAAAGCCCGGTTGAGCGGGGCCGGTTACCCGCCAGGTGTAGGTAGTATTGGCATCACAATTTTCATCAACAATCGAAGTGTTTACGGGTGTAACAGGGCCCGATGTACAAATGGTGGAATTTGCCAGTGTAAAGGAGGGTTTAGGAGGATCCTGAATACAGATATTAATAACGGTATCCTTTACATCACATATCGCGTTCCCGTTTTGTAAATGCAGCCCTACAAAATGCTGGCCGTTGGTGGTAAAGGTATATTCCAATCCTTTTTCGAGCGGGTAGTTTACGGCAACAACCACACCATCTACCACCCAGGTATACAGGGCAGCGGTGTTGGTACAATCAAATGATGTGCTGTTGGGGTCCTGGCCTGGGATAGATATGTTGCCAAATATTACCGGTGTATTGGTGCATGCCGCATCTTGATGCTGAATAATGTTTTTTGGTGCTTCTATCACCCGCGCATAACCTGTAACCGGCGTACCGAGTTTACCGCAAAAAGGACTGGTTGGCTGTAGGTCTATCTGGAAAACGTTTTGCAACCCGTTTGCCACGTTACCGCACGACGCTTTTTTGTAGATATGGCTTATAAAGCCGCCGGCGGCCACTATATCGCAAAGGGTGAAATCCGCGCTTAGCCCATCTCCCCAGGTTACGCTGTAAATAAGGCCGGGGTAGTTTCTTTGGATGCCATTAGGCGAGTTGATATCTACACTATAAGTAAGTTTGTTTTGCCCGTTTAAACACACCTGGTTACTGCCCGATGCGCCAAAACTGTTATTCACAAGGTTATTAATAAGTGTATAAGCCTTTGTACCCGCTATGCCGGCCTCGGTAGCCCTTACAATAACCGTATAGTTGGCTGCCTTGGCAATAAAAGGTGCTGCGGGGAAGGTGATGGTACCTTCATCGGTTTGCGAAAGTTCGTTAAAGAAAGTTGCAGATGCCGCCGCACCGGCCGATGACGCGTTTACAAAAGCATACGATGTATTATCAGAGCCGATACAGGAGCCAAATATTTCGGGGTTTGCCGTGTTGATAGCCTGCGATGATGTACCGGCTGTAACCCCGGGCGAAGCGCTAATGGTAAATGGCCCCGACGTCACCGGGAGGATGGCCGGGTCGGTACATTGTATCCTGACCCGGTAATTTGAGCTGGGCGCGGTGCCACTTGGGATGATGCCGTTTACAAAAGTGCCGTAAAAACCCGCGTAGCTGCCTATTAATTTTGGCGCACCAAAGTTTCCGCCAGCATCAGAAAGATATAAATTAAAAACATTGGTAGAGCTTGCACACGCGGTTGTTGTATTGAGGTGAAATGGTACGGCAATAGTTGAGCTTTGGCCGTATGGGCCGGGATCGATATTGCCAATAATAACAGTTTGCGCATGGGCACCTGTTATAATGAAGCAGCAAAAAGTAAAAACAAACAGTAAACTCCTTGTAAAAATTCTCTCCATCAAATCTCTTGCATAGCTTTGCGTAGCGGCACGCTAAAATAACATAATTGTTACAAATAGTGAACGGTTTTTAAAACCAAAATCGAAAAACATTGTATACGAAAATCAAAACCCGCGGGTTGCAACTGGTGCTATAATTTCATATAACGTAAATTATCCATCACTTTTTGATAAGAAATTATGAATTAGCTAATTTTAGTCGCTTTTTTTATCCAAAAAACAAGTAGGATATAAAAATTGCAGCAATAACCCCGGCCAGATCGGCTATCAATCCAGCGGGGATAGCATACCTCGACCTTTTGATGCCAACCGAACCAAAATAAAGCGCCACGATATAGAAAGTGGTATCGGCAGAACCGTTAAAAACCGAACCGAGGCGCCCCGCGAAACTATCCGGCCCGTAAGTTTGCATGGTGCTTATCATCATCGCTTTGGAGCCCGAGCCGCTTAATGGTTTCATATAGGCTACAGGCAGGGCGTCTACAAAGCGGGTATCTAAATTTGCCTGGCTTACTACCCAGCGTACACCATCGTTAAGATAAGTGAGCGCGCCGCTGTTACGGAACACACTGATGGCCACCAGCATGGCTACCAGGTAGGGGATGATCTTTACCGACACCCCGAAACCGTCTTTAGCACCATCTATAAATGCCTCGAATACGTTGATACGCTTGCGCATAGCGCCTAATATGAATACGATGGGGATACAGAAGATGAGCGTGTTGCTGACCACTTTGGAAACCAGCGTTATCTGGTCGTGATTTAACTGCGTGGTGAATGTCCAAACCAGTAACGTAACAAAGGCGGTCATGCCGCCCAGCCAGGCGATGATCACCCTGTCCCACAAGTTTATTTTTTGTTTGATAGACACTGCGAGCAACCCAACAACCGTAGCAACATAAGTGGCGATGATACAGGGGATAAATACATCAGCGGGATCTTTAGCGTGCAGGATATACCGCTGCGCGATGATGGTAACCGGCAACAACTGTAAACCCGAAGTATGCAGCACCAAAAACATGATCTGCGCGTTGGAGGCGGTTTCTTTATCGGGGTTAAGCTCCTGCAAACTGCCCATGGCCTTTAAACCAAGCGGGGTAGCTGCATTATCCAGCCCCAGCAGGTTGGCCGAAAAATTCATCATCATTTGCCCGTTGGCGGGGTGGTTCTTCGGTACTTCGGGGAACAACCTGCCGAGAAACGGGCCAACTATGCGGGCCAAAAAGTTCATGGCACCGGCGCGTTCGCCAATGTTCATGATCCCCAGCCATAAAACCATATTGCCCGCAAGCGGAAGCGCGATATCCATCACGGATGACTTCGACATATCGAACATGCCATCTACCAGCAGTTTAAAGGCATCTACATCGCCCAAAAAAATGAGCTTGCAAAGCGCGATAACAAAAGCGATAAGGAAAAACGCTATCCAGATGTAGTTAAGGGCCATAAGTATGTTTCAGGCCTTGAAGTTAATTTTTTTTGAATAATTTATACAGAATAAGGATATTTAAAATGAAATTTACCCTTAGCCCGTCATGCCCCACATAGCCGAACAATTAACTAACATTATCACCGGTTTTTTAGATAACCGCGCACCAGCCATCAACTGGCAAAACACAGCCGCCCCCGGCAAATGGAGCAACAAACAAATTATAGGCCACCTAATAGATAGCGCCCACATAAACCTGCAGCGCTTTGTGCGTTGTACTTACGAGGAAAAGTTTAAGCTGATATACTATCAGGAAGAATGGGTACAGGCCCAACATTATGCCGAAGCTGATATGAACAACCTGCTGAAACTATGGGAACTGGTGAACCTGCAAATAGCACGCGTATTAGCCACTTACCCGGCCGAACGCTGGCGGATAACCTGCGATAATAACAGGGGCGAGCCGGTTTATAATACCGTTGAATTTATTGCTAATGATTATGTTGCACACATGGTACATCATTTAAACCAATTAAAATAAATGCAAATAGCAGGCTATTCGGGTACGCCATTGGCAAAAAAGCTGGGCATCAGATCAGGCTTTAACGTTCGGCTTATCAATCAGCCCGGGCATTATTTTGAACTGTTTACCGATCTGCCGCCGGATATTGTGTTGGTGGACGATCATTCAACCTCCGTTAATCTCGTCCATTTTTTCACAAAAGAATACCAGGAACTCGTTGCCATCCTCCCTGTATTGAGGCAACAAATTACGCAGGATGGTATCATTTGGGTATCCTGGCCAAAAAAAGCGTCAAAAGTTGCGACCGATGTTACGGAAGATAAGATCCGCGATTATGCCCTGCACACCGGGCTGGTAGATGTGAAAGTTTGCGCGGTGGATGAGGTATGGTCGGGCCTGAAGCTGGTGATACGGCTGAAGGATAGGTTGTAGGCCAATCTCTTACCGTCATGCCGAACTTGTTTCGGCACCCCACTTGCAAGGTATCGTCTATACAAAGCGTCTTAGCATGGTGGCTACTGATATGATGGGGTGCCGAAACAAGTTCGGCATGACGTTTGGCTTTTGGGAATGACCTAATTATACGCCGTTATCGCCTTATCAGATACGATTTGGATATCAAAAACACGTCGTAGCGGATTATAAGGGACAGCGTCATTCACCATTACATAAATGCTGCCCAGGTCTTTTACTGTATAGGCTTGCACATCGGCGGTACTGGTAGCTTTGTTCAGGTAATCGGCAATGGAATTGTAAATGAGGTTGTATTGCTGTAATTCGTTGGTTTCTATCTCTAAAAACAAGCGTCTGCCGTCTATCCGTACGTTTACATTACTATAGGTTCCACCCGGTATAGCCAGTGTATATTTCCGGGTGTTTTTCTTGATATTCTTTTCGGCCAGCGTGTACCCTTTTGCAATGAAAAAGGTATCGGCCCTGTTGATATTATTGTGCAGTAGGTAACTTAAGTCGTCGTATGATACCAGATTGCTTTGGGCAAAGCAGGCAGCGCCCGTGCAGAACAGGATGGCAATAATTAAGAGCAGCTTTTTCATGTATAAGAGTTTTACAGAACAGACAGAGCGAATTTCACCAATTAAAAGTAAAGTTGATTATTTACCACAGTAATATTACGAAGCCGTACGGGTAACTTGCTCATTTGCACCCGTTAACCTCATTTCTGTACTTTGGGTAAAGCCCATCAGTGTCACAGCCAACTCAGCTTTTTACCAAATTTGCTAAAATTGACCGGATCGGTAGTATTAATATTATATCATTATTACCTTAGCAAAATTATTTAAATACCATGCCTACTATAAAACTTGCACGCGTAAGCGGCGAATACGGCTTTGAAGCACACGATGAATACGGGCACACCGTACGGATGGACAGCAGCCCCGAAAGTGGCGGCGAAAACTTTGGGGTACGCCCCATGCAAATGCTGCTGATGGGTTTGGGCGGATGCTCGGCCATTGATGTGATCGCTATCCTGCGCAAGCAGCGCCAGGATGTTACCGGTTACGAGATGGTGATCAGCGGCGAACGCGAAGCCGGCAAAGAGCCATCGCTTTGGCAAACCATCAATTTAGAATTTCATTTATACGGAACCATCGATGAGGAAAAGGCAAATAAAGCCGTTGAACTATCGCTTGGCAAATACTGTTCGGTTGCAGCCACCCTTTATAAAGCCGAAGCCGATATCAAATGGCAGGTAATTATACATCCTGCTAAATAATATAATATACTACAGAAATAAAATGTCAAAAGAATTAGATCCCATAACCAAGGCCATACGTATCCGTGCCCCCAAAACACTTCAAAACGAGCATTCATCGCCCTTATATTTAACCAGCAGCTTTACTTTTAACGAGGCCGAAACCATGCGCGCCGCGTTTGCTGATGAGAACGATGAGAACATTTACAGCCGTTTCAGCAACCCAACCGTTGATGAATTTGTGGCCAAAATGTGCGCTTTGGAAGGCTGTGACGATGGCTTTGCTACGTCAACCGGGATGAGCGCCATCTTCTCTACCTTTATGGGTTTACTAAAAAGCGGCGACCACCTGCTGTGCTGCAGCTCGGTTTTTGGGAGTACTTTTACCATCGTAAATAAATATTTGCCTCGCTGGGGAATCACCTGCACGCTTATCCCCGCAAATGATAAAGCAGCCTGGGAGGCGGCCGTACAGCCAAACACCAAAATGCTTTACCTGGAAACACCAACCAACCCGCAGTTGGAGGTTATCGACCTGGAATGGGCAGGGCAGTTCACTAAAAAGCACAACCTGATATTCAACGTTGATAATTGCTTTGCTACACCATTGCTGCAAAGGCCGGTAGATTTTGGTGCAGATATTATTGTACACTCGGCCACTAAATGGATAGACGGGCAGGGCAGGGTACTGGGCGGCGTAATTGTTGGCCGTGCCGACCTGATCAAAGAGATCTACCTGTTTTGCCGCAACACCGGGCCGGCCATGTCGCCATTTAATGCCTGGGTATTAAGCAAAAGTTTAGAAACCTTAGACGTGCGCATGGAGCGCCATTGCGCAAACGCGTTAAAAATTGCCGAGACCCTGCAAAGCAATCCCAACGTAAGCTGGGTTAAATACCCCTTCCTGAAGGGGCACCCGCAGTATGATATCGCCAAAAAGCAAATGAAAGCCGGCGGTGGTGTGCTTTGTTTCGAGATAAAAGGCGGCGTTGTTGCCGGTCGTAAGTTTTTAGATGCATTGGAACTGATCTCGGTAACGGCCAACCTGGGCGATAGCCGTAGCATTGCCTCGCACCCGGCAAGCACCACACACTCTAAATTAACCGACGAGGAACGCGCATCGGTAGGTATTACACCGGGGTTGATCCGCATATCGGCAGGATTGGAGAAAGCCGAAGACGTGATCAACGATATTGTACAGGCATTAGAGCAAAGCCAGGCATAAATAATTATGGAGCAAGTAATTCCCGTACAAACCCTGCACCTTTTCCCGGTACTGGATAAGTTATTGGTGGAATTACTTGCCTCCTTATCTCCCCACGACTGGCACAAACCCACTGTTGCCAAACTATGGAATGTAAAGGATATTGCCGCCCACCTGCTGGATGGTAACGTACGCGCCATTGCCGCTTTAAACGGCTATCAAAATAACGAAGCTCCGCCCCAAATAAACAGCTACCAGGACCTGGTTTCTTTTTTAAATGAATTGAACGCGGTTTGGGTAAAAGCCATGAAACGGGTAAGCCCCGCTTTGATCACCCAACAACTGGAAAGCACAGGCAAGCAGTATGTAGAATACCTCCACACCCTTGATCCCTTTGCGCCGGCCATGTTTTCGGTGGCCTGGGCAGGGGAGGATACCTCGCTTAACTGGTTCCACATAGCGCGCGAGTACACCGAGAAATGGCATCACCAGCAGCAGATCCGCGATGCGGTTGGCAAACCGGGGCTGATAACCAGGGAGCTTTTTTACCCGGTTATTGATACCTTTATGTACGCCCTGCCGCATACATACCGCAATACGCCGGCAAAGGAAGGTACGGTTATCAAATTCACCATTACCAGCGATGTCGGCGGCGATTGGTTTTTAAAAAGAAGCCCTAATAAATGGGAATTGATGAAAGGCCTATCTCCCGAAAAAGTAGATGCCTCGGTAACCCTCGACCCGGACACCGCATGGAAACTCTTCACCAAGGCGATCTCTCCTGAAACGGCATTGGCCGCTTCTGCTACCACAGGCGATATCATTCTCGCTAACCCTATATTTAATATGGTGGCGGTGATGGCTTAGGGTTTTGCTTCTACGCAAAAATTAACTACCTTTTGTGCGCCAAACCAGCACAATGAAAAATCCCCTTTTTGTTTTTGTATTCCTTTGTATTACCCTCAATTTCGCGAAAGCGCAAACTAAAGAGCGGCGCATCATGTTTAAAACCATTGGCCAGGATAGCATTGCGATAGGTTTGAACGATGAATATTTTTTAATCGAAGACGATTGCGCCCAGATCATCCGCTACGCGCATTACAACTTTACCGACAGGATCTTCAGCGGCCATTTTAAAGATGTAAGCAAAGCAGAGCCCAGCCTGGTGGTATCCGAAGGCTATTATAACGAAGACGGCCAAAAGAACGGGCCTTTTTTTGCCAGGTACCTTAATGGCAATTTACGTGCAAAGGGCAGCTTTAAAAACAATGCTTACGACGGCAAATGGGAGATGTATTACGATAACGGCAAACCCGAAGTGAATTTTGAAGTAACCGATGGCGAGTACACCATAACCGAAGCCTGGAAGGCCGATGGCACCAAAGTGGTTGCCGCCGGCACCGGTGTATATATAAATGATATGCGTAATATGTACTGGAAAGGCAAATTGCTTAACGGCAAGCCCGACGGTACCTGGAAACTGACCAATGCTGCCAGTGGCAATACCTTATATACAGAACACTTTAAGAAAGGCGCTTTCCAGGATGGTAGTAACGATGCCGGCACTTACACCTATACCGATAAATCGCACATCCAATTCGTCAGCTTTTTTAAAATGCCATTATCAAATGTAGAAGCGATGTATTTTTCGCCCGTAATATGTAACGGAGTTGGGCCCGACAAGGTAGCGAGTGCACGGCATAAAGACGGCAACAACGCATTCGGCGAAGAAATTAAAGACCTCATAAGTCCGTTTTTAAGCACAGCAAACCTAAAAGAACTGGATAACAGTTTTACAATTGAGGGCGAAATTTCTGTAACTGGGGAGTTTACCAATATGCGCAGCCGCCAGGCATTTAGAGAAGACCTGGCAAGGGGCATCATCAACAGGTTGAAGAGCATGAGGGATATTATTCCGGCTACGGTTAACGGCCAGCCGGTGTCTCAAAAATTCAGCATAAAATTTGTGTTTAGCGATAGTGTGTACCAGTTTAGCTACCAACTTTTACAGGTAGAAACCAAGTAAAACGGCAAAAGCGTATATTTTTAGGGCCAATTTTTCTGTTTAATCGTAATTAAATACCTCAAATCTTCAAAATCGGGCGTTGTGGGGCCTTCTTATATAAATTACTAATGGATAGTAGTTTAGCTAAACCTTTTAGCACTAATAAAGGTTCAGGCACCTGATTGCGTTTTGCAAATATGCTTGTTGGCATAAATGTTGCCTGTCGGGGGTAAGCCCGTTGTATATTATAACGGGCGATACCAAATCATACAACATGAAAACAAATTTAAAAAAAGCAACATTGCTGTTAACCGGCCTTATGGTTGGCAGTAAACTGTTTGCCCAATCCCCCGACACAACAGTTACTAAAGATTATGTACAGCCATTTTCGGGCGGCGGCGCTTTCCGCACCTGGTCTATAGGTATCCATGGTGGTGTTTTAACCCCTTACACCATTTTTGGTACAAACGGTAAACAAGATTTTACAACTCCACAGGCCGAATTAGGTTACGGTGGCTACATCAAAAAGCAAATACTGCCATCATTTGGCTTACAGGCCGATTTCCTTGCAGGTAAGGTAAAAGGTAAAGATGCCCAGCCCGGCTCGGCATATAACAGCTTCCAAACAAAAGTACAATGGTCGGCAGCCTTAAGTGGTAACCTTACATTGGCAAACATTAACTGGCGCCATCAAAAAGGCGCAATACAGCCCTATGTTACTTTTGGTGGTGGTGTAATTAACTACAAACCGGTATTAACAACTGCTGCAGGTGTTTCTACAAACTTTAAAGCGAACGACGAAAGCATCCGCGAGGTGTTTATCCCGGTTGGTGCAGGTTTAAAATTCAACCTGGGCCGTGGTGTAAACCTTGATATGGGTTACCAGGTTAATTTTGTTGCCACCGATAATTTTGATGGTTACAACTACGGCGGCGGAAGCGATAAATTCTCTTACGCGCACATTGGTTTAGAATTTGCATTAGGCAGCAGCAAAAAACCACAATTAGCTACACATAACCCGGTAAACAGTATGCGTACCGAATACCTGTGGCAAGATCAACAAAATAAGGCTGCGTTACAGGCTCAAATAGATGCTGAAAAAGCCGCTAATGATAAATTGCGCGCTGATCTTGACGCTACGAATGCCAACTTAGCGAAATTCACGGTTGATAGTGATGCAGACGGCGTGCCTGATTTTTACGATAAATGCCCTAATACACCTGCCGGTACCAAGGTAGATGGTTCGGGTTGCCCGCTTGCAAAAGCCGAGGTTAAAGTTTACGTAACCGAAGAAGACAAACGCGTGGTTAAAGATGCTATCAATAACCTTGAATTTGATTTGGGTAAGGCAACTATCCGCCCTAAATCGTTCCCAAGTTTGGATAGGGTTGCTAAATTGCTGACCGATAAAAACTTCAGCCTTAAATTAGCAGGCCACACAGATGATACAGGTTCAGATGCCTTAAACTTAAGGTTATCTAAAGACCGTGCAGAATCTATCAAGGCCTACTTGGTAAGCAAAGGTGCAAACGCATCACGCATAGAAGCTACAGGTTATGGTGAAAGCCAGCCGATTGCTACTAACAAAACTGCTGCTGGCCGCCAGGCTAACCGTAGGGTTGAGTTTACCTTATACTAAGAGATCTTTAGAATCAAGAGGTAAGAATCGAGATTCAAGACAGCTCAAAATAGAAGCGCCCCAGTCATTTGATCGGGGCGCTTTGTTGTTTAGGGAGTATGGAACACTTCTTCCATATCGCTCCAGATCTTTCCTTTGGCTACGGCATCGGGGAGGGGGAGTTGGGTTGGGTCGGTTTCTTTCCACCAATTTTGAGTGGTTGTATCGGCGGCCATCTTTTGCATATCGGCGGTAAAATTCTCTCCCACGTATTCAAAATAGCTGAAGAGGTAAGGTTTACCGTTTATGTTTTTCAGATAGATAGAATAATTACGGATGTTGCACTCCTTTATCTTTTTGAGCACTTTAGGCCAGGCATGGGCGTGCAGGTATTTATAGCGGGCAATCTTATCCGGTTTTAACCCGGTAATGCTGGCGTAACGCTTTACAGGGGGGTGCTCCTCTGCAGGTTTATAAATGTAAGCAGCCACACAGATGATAAGGATCATCAAAACGATAAAAAGAATCTTCGTTCTCTCCATTTTAAGCCTTTATTACGGGTAGTTTTTCGGCATCCTGGTTTATTTCCAGTATTACCACGTTATCGTTTTCGTCAGGCAGTTTGGCGGGCAGAATTATCTGTATGGCATTGCCACTTTGTTTCGCGTCTACCTTTTCGCCGCCGAACAACGAGGCTTTATTAATAATCACACCTGTGATAGCCGGGATAGTTAGCGTATTGCCCGCGCTTTTAAATATGTGGATATAGATCTTGTTGCCTTTACGGGTACTGGCGAAATTATCGTTTGGTACAAATGGGCCGCCCCTGGTATTGTAAACGCTGCTGCCGTAAATTTTCATCCAGTCGCCAATTTCTTTAAGGCGGGCCACCTGCCTGCCTTCTATGCGGCCATCCATCATCGGGCCAACATTAAACAGCAGGTTGCCGTTGCCGGCAGCTGTTTTTACCAGCGTTTGGATGCACTCCTTTAACGATTTCATCTGGTCGTTCGGTTTCCATGCCCATTGCTGGCAAATAGTGATACAGCTTTCCCATGGTTCGTTCATATTTAGCTGCCCTATGCGTTGTTCAGGCGTGAGGTAATCCCCAACCGATTCATTGTTCAGCACCTCACTTACTTTACCCAGGCGGTTGTTCACCAATATTTGAGGGTTGATACTTTTAATGTAATCATATATCTCGCGACCGTCGGCATTGGTCCATGGTTTTTCCCAGTAGCCATCAAACCAAAGCAGGTAAGGGTCGTATCTGGTGATAAGCTCCTTTAGTTCACCTTTCATGGTGGTCTTAAAGGCGGTCATATCACCTTTTACATTTTGGGTAGAATCATTAGGGTTTTGGATAGGGTAGTTCTTATCGTGCCAATCCAACACTGTGCAGTAGATGCCGAAGATCATCCCTTGCTTTTTGCAGGCTTTCGCCAATTCGCCAACAATATCCCGTTTAAAAGGGCTGTTCATGATGTTATAGTCAGAGAATTTTGTGGGCCACAGGCAAAATCCGTCGTGGTGTTTGGCGGTGATCACCAGGTATTTAATGCCGGCATCTTTGGCGGCCTTTACCCAGGCGTCGGCATTAAATAAAACCGGATTAAATTCCTTGTAAAGACTGTCATAATCGGCCTGGGCCACTTCTTTATTGCGGCTCCAGCCAATTTCGGTGCCCCTTAAGGTTACGGGACCAAAGTGCACAAACATGCCAAAACGCTGATCCATAAATTCGCGCATACGGGCTTTTTGCGCTTGCTGGGCAAAGCTTTGCGCCGAAATGATCAATAGTAAACAGGCAAGAAAATATCTTTTAGCAGCCATTACAGGTAGATTTATAACAATGAAATTGGTTGCTATAAAAATAGGCAGGCTGTTTGCCGCTGTAAATGGATAATCCGAATATGATAATGGATTATGCTTTTGCCAGCGGATGAGATTTAAAATGCCTCATTCAATCCCAAAAAGAAGCCCCTGGCGCCGTATTTACCCCACGCGTAATCAAGGCACAGGTTGGTACGGGTGGCTTTGTTGAACAGCACACGTAAACCGCCGCCATAGCCCGGCTGCCAAACCTGGAAGAGTTTAGTACCTGCCTCATCATTTGCAGTTTGCAGGTTAAAAAAGGCCACACCGCTTAGGAATTTATTGCGGGTGATGGGAAAACGGTATTCCGCCTCGGAGTAATTGTATTTGGTGCCTTTAAAATATTGCGATACATACCCGCGCCCGCTACGAAAACTGCCGTCTTTAGCAGTGCCCGGCAATTCGAGATAGGGGATATTCCCAGCAATGAGGTAAGAGCCCCAATTCCAAAACGCAATAACATGCTCGGGATGTTCGGTAGAAAGGCTAAAGTATTTACGGAAGTCGGTGGTGAACTGTAATGCATTTTTGGAACTGCCCATCCATTCCTGGTTTACGCGAAAACCAGCATCAATATAAAAACCTTTATAAGCACGGTTTTGATTATCGCGGGTTGTGTATTGTACGTTAAACAGCAGCCCGTTTGCCTGGTAGCTGCCATTGCTAAAGCCGTGGCGTTCGTTATAGATAGTATACGGCGTAAGCCCGGTTGATTTGGTATCTTCGATATTGCTGCGGATATCAAACGATACGCCGGCACCCACAAAAAGGTTTTTCTGCACTTCCTTATAAACTTTCTCGCGGATGTTGAAATAAACGGAGTGCAACGCACGCCCTTTACGGTCGGCATTGGCGAGTATTTGGTCTTCTGTGCTGCCGTTATTTGCCTGGGCTATGCCCAGCCCATAATCGGGCGAAACGGTCTTGGCAATTACCAGGTTACCCTGGAAGTTCCAGTTATTGCCCGGTGTGTAAATGTTGTGATTTACGTAAAAGTAAATAATACCCTTTGTAGTGATGGATGCAGACGTAGCCGCAACGGATAACAGCGTATTGGGGTCGTTACCCAGTTTACGGCCTGCTACTGCCTTTATGCCCAGCTGCGACCCGATACTTGGGTTCGATGCGATATTGGGTATAATGGTGATCCCGGAGGATTTCTTATAAACACTATCGGGCTTGCGTTTGGGGTGAAAGATATCTTTGAACAGGTCGCCGATATCATATTGCGAACCGAGTTCCGCACCCTGTTTATTTTGCTGCTTTAACTCTATCGACTTCATTTTAGCCCCTTTTACAGTATCAGCAGCAGTGGGCTGCACCTGGGCGTAAGCGGCGCTAAGCCCGCAAAACAGAAAGCTCAATAATAAAATTGTGAGTCGGGTATATTTATGATGATTATTCAAAGCTATTCGTTTTAAAATTGACTATTCTATGAAACGGGTCAATTTTTAAACCAAAAAGCTGAGTGAAATGTTTGGATGGGTAATAGAGTTGTTACGCGGAGATGACGAAATGGATTAAAACGCGAGGATAACAAAAGAGGCCAGCTATTACCAGCCGGCCTCTTTATAATATTGTTAAGGACGTATAAGTGCTTATTCCCCTCTTTTCAAGCCAAATTTTTCAATCTTGCTGTACAGGTGACTGCGTTGGATATCAATATCATCGGCGGTTTTTGATACATTCCAGTTGTTTTTTTCGAGTTTGAACTTGATGTACTCGCGCTCGGCGAAATCCTTGTATTCCTGGAAGTTGGTAAACTGGTCAAAATCGGTTTGCGGCGCGGCTGCTACGGCCGCGGTGGCTGCAACGGGCGCGCTTGGGTTGGCAAATGCTCTTACATCGCCATCGGTAATGGTTTTATCGCTCAGGATGATGAGGCGCTCCACCATATTGCGCAGCTCGCGGATGTTACCCGTCCACGGTAGGGCTTTAAGCGCTTCCAATGCGGCATCTGAGATCTTTTTGGTAGGCATGCCGTATTCGTTGCAAATCTCATCCAAAAAGGCTTGTGTAAGCAAGCCGATATCGTCGCGGCGCTCGGTAAGCGGGGGCACGTGGATAAGGATAACACTGAGGCGGTGGTACAAATCCATACGGAAGTTGCCAGCCTCAATTTCCTTTAACAGATCTTTATTGGTTGCCGCCACTACGCGTACATCCACATCTATTTCTTTTTCGCCGCCTACGCGGGTAATTTTACTTTCCTGCAGGGCACGCAGCACTTTGGCCTGTGCACTCTGGCTCATATCGCCTATCTCATCTAAAAACAGCGTGCCGCCATTTGCCGATTCGAATTTGCCTATACGTTGTTTGATAGCCGAGGTGAAGGAGCCTTTTTCGTGGCCGAACAGCTCGCTCTCTATCAGTTCTGATGGAATAGCCGCGCAGTTTACTTCTATAATAGGGCCGTTGCTGCGGTTAGATTTTTCGTGCAACCAGCGCGCTACCAGCTCTTTACCGCTACCATTGGCACCGGTAACCAGTACGCGGGCATCAGTAGGGCCAACACGTTCAATAGTTTCTTTTATTTTTACGATAGCCTGCGATTCGCCTAAGATGGGGCGTACCTTGGATACCTTACGTTTTAATACTTTGGCCTCAACAACCAGGCTACCGCGGTCTAATGCGTTGCGTACGGTAATAAGCAGGCGGTTAAGATCGGGCGGTTTGGAGATAAAATCGAACGCGCCTTTTTTACTGGCCTCAATAGCAGTTTCTACCGTGCCATGGCCCGATATCATGATAAAAGGCAAGTCGGGTTTTAGGCTCAATCCTTCGGTAAGCACTTCCATGCCATCCATGCGGTTCATTTTTATATCGCACAGTACCAGGTCATAATCATTTTTGCGGATAAGTTCGAGCCCGTCTACGCCATTGTCTATATCTTCAACAACGTAGTCTTCATATTCTAAGATCTCGCGCAGGGTATTGCGGATAGACCGCTCATCATCAATTATTAAAATTTTTGCCATGTGTTGTTAAAACGAAAAACAGGTAGTAATGTTTGACTGCTAATATATAAATTGTATAGAATATTAAACAGTTTTTTGATGAGTGGTGAATTTTCAAAAGCTCTGCCCACAGGCTGTCACTCGTAATACGCACTATTCACCAATCAACCACTTACAAAAAAACCTGCCCCGAAGGGCAGGTTTTTTTACAGCTGCAAACCTGTAAGCCGGGTTCTGTGTTCCTTTGCAGGAATTTCTATCATTAATCTGGCCCTGCCGTTGCCGGCAGGTTCAATCAACCTACCCATTCTGACGTCCCCGTAGGGAGGCGGGAGCGAGCAGCTCCGCTTTCAGAACCTATTTGGTTTTTCAACTCCTGAGGTTTACCGCGATCCCGGTCGCCCGGAAAAGCCGTGAGCTCTTACCTCACGTTTTCACCCTTACCCCGAATAAATTCGGGGCGGTATATTCTCTGTGGCACTTGCTGTCGCCCGCTGCGGGCGCCTTCCCGTTAGGAAGCAGGATGCTCTGTGTTGCCCGGACTTTCCTCCACCCACTAAGCGCGGGTAGCGATAGAACGTTTTGCGGTGTAAAGATACAGTTAATGGTTCATAGATGATAGTTCATAGTTAATAGAAGCTACTAAAACCTTTGGGGCCATGAACCATCAACTATGAACTATATGCCCTTCGCAAACTCCGGCTTTAAATACTCCTTCATCGCTTTGCGCATTTTCAGCACTTTAGGGGTTGATACGGCGCCTATGTACGGGTTATCGCCATTGGTGCGGTAATAGCCCTGGTGATATTTTTCGGCAGGGTAAAACACTTTAAAGGGTACAACCTGGGTAACCACCGGGTTTGGGTAATGCTTTGATGCATTTACTTTTTTGATAGCGGCTTCCAGCGCGGCCTTTTCGGCATCACTGCGGTAAAAGGCAATGGAACGGTAATCGGTACCAACATCGGGGCCCTGGCGGTTAAGCGTGGTTGGGTCGTGCGCGGATAAGAAGGCTTCGGCAAGCGTGGCATAAGTGATCACCTTGGGGTCGTAATATACCTGTACAGTTTCGGCGTGGTTGGTTGTGCGGGTGCTCACTTCTTCGTAGGTGGGGTTAGCGGTGTTCCCCCCGGCATAGCCGGAGATTGCCTTGTTAACACCCTTCAGTTCGCTCAAAGCCTCCTGCATGGCCCAGAAACAGCCGCCGCCAAAGGTGGCTACCGCTTCGCCGGCGGCGGGTTTTGGCAATACGGCCATACCTTTTGGTTGCCCGTTGGCACAGCCTACAATAAGTAATGCCGAGGCTACATATAATGCTAATTTTTTCATGATTCGTTTTTATCTGTTTGTAGTAATAAACGTAAAAACCTTACAGGAAGGATGCCTTGTATCGTCATTAGTAAGTAATATCGAATATCAAATTTCGAACTCCGAATTTCGAAGTGAAATTTACCTTCATTATTCGATATTCAGCATTGGGTGTTCGATATTATGTTCAACTAATCTCCGGCCTCTAACCTCTGATCATCTCTTCCCCGCTTTTATCATCCAAAGCAGCTTATCCAGCCCGTTTAGTTTTATTTCATAGGCGGTGCTCATCAGCATGCCCAGCTTACCCGGAGGGAAGCCTTTGCGTTGCATCCACTCCAGGTAGCTAATGGGGATATCGCTTATCAGTGTATCTTTATACTTACCAAAGGGCATCCGGGTTTTTACTATATCCACTAAGATCTGCGGGTCGGCATTAACATTTTCCACGGGGTAAATGTATGGAATTTACCCGCGGACTACCACAATTTTGTTGCCTTGCTCACCACTAAAAAACCTACCAATGCCGCAGCTATTGCCAATGCGGCTTTTGTGCGTTTATTGCTTATAACAGGCGGAATATAGCGCACGCCGTTCTCGTCGCTTACCGCCGCGTGGCCCACATAGCGGCCTTGTTTTGGTACGGCTATCTCCTCAAAGCGGTTGGCCAGGAAATTGAGTTCGGTTGCCAGTTCGCGGCCGCGCATTACGGGGCCATGCCCGGTTGCTGCTATCCGGGGCTGTAAGGCAGCAAGCTTACGTACCGATTTTGCCGCTGCGATCCAGTCGCTGGTGATGTATTTGGGAGGGCCGCTCACCTTCTTTTTATAAAAAGCAAGGTGCCAGGCAGATTCGGCCTGCGTGGTAGTAAAGGCATCGCCTGCTATCAGCGTAGTGTTCAGCGGCATAAATAAGGAGATATGCCCCGGCGTATGGCCGGGTGTATGGATCACTTTCCATTCTGGTAATTCGGGGATACCATCGTACATATCTATTTCCACCAGGTTACGGCGGATGTTGATAGGCTTTGTAGAAAACAGTACTGAAGCGAGACTCATGAGCCCGCCGCCGGTTTGCGGGTCGGCAGGAGGGTAGGACGATTTACCGGTAAGGTAAGGCGCCTCTAAATGGTGCGCGTAAACGGCAACGTTCCATACTTTCAGCAACTCAAGAAGCGAGCCGGAATGATCGCTGTGCCCATGGGTAAGTATTATAGCCGCGGGGCGGGTTCCCGGGCCGAATATTGCTTCGGCCATGGCAATAATTTTATCTTCGGAACCTTTTGTACCGGTATCTACCAGCACCCAGCCTTTGCCGGCACCACGGCGGTTGGCTATCATATACACGTTTACAAATAGTAGCCTCATGCCCCAAACGCCTTGCGCTACCTGGAAATATTTAACATCTTTTTTAGCAAGCATAATTTTTATAATGGTTGCTAATTAACAGGCAGAACAACTAAATGGTTTTAATTTATGGGATTGCACCGGTTACTGTAGGACTACACCGATTTTTGAAAAAAATAATTACACCTATTGTAAATTGAACCCTAAGATTTAAGAAGGTTGTACCGATGGCGCCGCCTCTACGCATTTCTTCAGGTCTCTTAAACGCTGGCGCACGTTGCTGCGCAAATTACTTTTTATAAAACCGCCCACCAGCGTGAAGGGGAACCTGAGCCGGAAATTATATAAAAAAGTGACTTTAGCCGTATCGGCGGTTACGTTTCTAAACGTCCACGACCCGGCGAATGTTTTGAACATGTAGGGGCCGTGTGTCATTTTTACGGCGGTGGTCCATGGGCGGCTAAAAGTAACGTAGCGTGTTTCCATACCCATGCCGTTACGGGCCACGCACCAGGCTTTAACACCTTTGCCTGCTTCGGTAGCGCCGTTTATCAATTCGGCCTGTTTTAAAAATGTGTCCCAGTCAAGCCGTTTGTTATAGTCCTGGGTATAATCAAAAATGATGTCCGCAGGTTTATTGATGATGATCTTTTCTGAGAAATGGAAAGATGACATAGCGTAATATAAGTAAGGGTATGGGTAAAGTTAAGGATTTACAACGGGCAATAAAACTGTCCCACGTGATTTTTATAATTTTCACTCATTTTGGTTAAGTTGCTTATAATAAAAAGATTATATCGGTTATTTGAATAGCAGGGATGTCCCAAAGTGTTTCACTGATTTTAGTTAAAATACTGATACACAATGCAAATCAAAAAACGGGTGTCCCACTTATAAACTGGGACACCCGTTTTTTAATCTGCACATCTGCAGACTTGCACATCTGCACATCTTCACTTATCTTGCCACCTCAACCTGATTATTTTAAACCTTCATGAGTAAACCCCATTACCCCATACTGGATGGCCTGCGCGGTACTGCCGCCGTATTGGTAGTTATCTTCCATCTTTTTGAGGCTTATTTCCCCGAACTGCCCAAACACCCGATGCATCATGGTTACCTCGCGGTAGATTTTTTTTACTTGCTCTCGGGCTTTGTGGTAGGCTACGCGTATGACGACCGCTGGGCACAGGGCATGACGATAAAGCAATTCTTCAAAATAAGGTTCATTCGCCTGCATCCGCTGGTAATACTGGGCACCATCGTTGGCGCCGTCTGTTTCTGGTTCGATCCGTATAAGGATATGCAGATAGTAGATATCGGCAAGTTTGTTACGGTAATACTGCTTGGTTTTACACTTTTGCCTGCTACTACTGACGTGCGAGGCTGGGGCGAAACACACCCGCTGGATGGCCCCTGCTGGAGCTTGATGCAGGAATACATTGCCAATATTCTTTACGCCGTTATAGGCCGTAAGCTAAGCAAAGGCGGGCTTTGGGCAGTAGTTATTATAAGTGGAATGGTGCTTTTGGTGGTATCGGTAGATCATGGCGATCTGGGTACCGGCTGGGGCTACGCCAAAATTAAATCGGCCTTTATTGCCGATTGGTTCTACGGAAAAGGCTCGGAAGGGTATCCTAATATCTGGGTTGCGCCGGTGCGCATGATGTTCCCTTTCTTTGCGGGGCTATTGCTTTTCCGCACAGGTAAATTGATAAGGGTACCTATGGCCTATACAGTTTGCTCTTTATTGCTTGCTGCATTATTCTTCTTCCCATGGTACAGTTGGAACGGTTACTTCGATGCGCTTTGCATCATCATTATCTTCCCGATAATTGTAGCGGCAGGTGCGGGCGGCGAAATCAGCGGCCGATGGGCAAAGCTGTGTAAATTCTCGGGCGATATATCGTACCCCATTTACATTATGCACTACCCGTTCATTTACGTATACACTTTCTGGATAGCCAAAACAAAACCCGCGCCGTCAACGGTAATACCTGTAGCCGCAGGTTTGTTCTTCTTCTTCATTATACTGGCTTACGCCGCACTGAAATTGTTTGATGAACCGGTGAGGAAGTGGTTGAAGGCGAAGCTAGTCTGAACCTGGATTTATACGATTCTCTATATTAAGGGATTTGATTTGCAACCGGCAACCTAATTAACCGACTTGCAAATCAAAATCCCTTAAATCGTATAAATCCGCTTAATCCCTGTTCAGACGGATTACAGCTTATTAAACCATCCCTTTTTCCAAAAGATAAAAAGTAATCCCACTCCAATGCCAAACATTAGGATGATGGCAAAAACATAACCGTGATGCCAATATAGTTCGGGCATATTGTCGGG
This sequence comes from Mucilaginibacter pankratovii, assembly GCF_014773265.1. Classification (GTDB taxonomy): domain Bacteria; phylum Bacteroidota; class Bacteroidia; order Sphingobacteriales; family Sphingobacteriaceae; genus Mucilaginibacter; species Mucilaginibacter pankratovii. Next base: position 91,804 of record NZ_JACWMY010000018.1, read on the forward strand.
TATCACATGGCCATGGTCGTCCGTGCGACTAAAGTTCATGCCATATACACCGGCGATGAAGGTAAGCGGGATAAATACCACCGAGATGATGGTGAGCACTTTCATGATCTCGTTCATGCGGTTGCTTACCATACTTAGGTACAGATCGATAATGCTACTGGTTACCTCTTTATAGCTTTCTACCATATCCATGGCCTGGATGCAATGGTCGTAAGCATCGCGCAGGTACAGCTTTACGTCTTTAGTAATGAGCTCGCTTTCGCTGCGGATCATATCGTTTATCTTATCGCGCTCGGGCCAGCAAGAGCGGCGGATAACAATAAGCGTGCGCTTTAGCTGCTGCGCCTCAAACATGATACTTTTATCGGGGCTTTCGTAAAGCTTATCTTCGGTTTGGTCTATGCGGTCGCCAATTTGGGAGAGCACCACAAAATAATTATCCAGGATGGTATCGGTAAGCGCGTAAAAAATATAGCCCGGCCCGGCAGTGCGGATAATACCCTTGCCTGCCTTTAGGCGCGTTTTTACCGGCTCAAAGTAATCCATATGGCTTTCCTCAAAGCTGATGATGATATTATCCTTTACAATACCACTAAACTGGCAGTTCACCAGTTCGTTCTCTTTATTAAAATAAATGATGCGGCTGGTACCGAATACATAATCATCGTACTCATCAAATTTGGGACGTTGGTGGGTGTTTACCACATCCTCCAAAACCAGCTGGTTAATGCCCATAAATGTGCCGATATCTTCTATCAGTTTGGCATCGCCAAGGCCGTTTATCTTTATCCAGTGGGTATGGTCGGTACACTTTTTTATCTGCTGCGTTATGGTTTTCATATCGCGGCCCTCGCTGGTTTGCAGGTCGGTTTCGTTAAACGAGTAGATAACGATCTGCGGTTCTAACGCATCGTCCGGAATATCTATAGTGCCGGGGCGTGCGCCAACTTCAAACTTACGTTTCTTGTTTTTAAAGTGTACCCGTTTGGTAAAAGAGCTCATTTATAAATAATTTACAGCCTGCGGCCCCTGGTTAAACAGCAAATCTACGATGCTTTGGTTCTTCAAAAAGCCAATCCGCTCCTCAAAAACCTGAAAGTAGGGCTTTTGTTCCATATCCACAGGGTTTTTAGCACTCATGGTATAACGCAGGTCGGTAAGGGTAGGGTATGCGGCCTCGTAAGTTTCGGTAAATTGTAAGGGCAGCTTTATTTTAAGCAGGCGTAGCAGCAGTTCCAGCAGTTCGGTATTATAATCGAACAGGTAGGGGTAATGCTTCTCATAAAAGGGCGAAAAATCATCCTCGTAATACTCAAAGTAAGCCGAACGGCGGTAGCAGGCCTGCAGGCTTAGCCAGTGCAGGCGCTGCCATTTAAAATCGTAGCTTATCTGCACGTCCTTTACCTTGGTGTGGTTCTTGGCACCTTTTATTACCGGCACCGTAAGCGCCAGCGAGCCATCAGGCGAGTAGATGTTTGTCCGGTTGCGGTAAGTTTGTTTGGGGAAGTGTTCCTCCTTTTCCATCAGCACATTTGGCTTAAACTTAACCAGGTGGGTAAAGTATTCCACCGGGGGCAGATAGAACATCGGTAAAACAGCACCATTCTCAATCATATATATTTTTTATGTTTGTGGCAAAATTGGTTAAAATAATGTTAAAAAAGGCGGCAGACAGCATAGGTATATTTTTTTGGTACCTCTTCTCTTTACTGCCCTTTTGGTTTTTGTACCTCGTTTCTGATGGTTTATACGTGCTTATTTACTATGTAGCCAAGTACAGGCGACGGGTAGTGCGCGAGAACCTCAAAAATTCCTTCCCTGATAAAAGTGAAGCCGAACTGCTTAAAATAGAGAAGCAATACTTCAGATACATGGGCGATCTGCTGATGGAAACCTTTAAGATGATCAGTATATCCGAAAAGGAACTGCGCGCCCGGATGCACATGAAAAACCCCGAAATTGTGGAGCATTACTTTAGCCAGGGCAAAAGCATTATTGCGGCTGCCGGGCACTACGGCAACTGGGAAATGTCTGCACTGGCCTTTGGGATGTTATCTCAAAATAAAACCATCATTGTTTACAAACCTTTGAGCAACCCGCGATTCGATGCCTTTTTAAACAAACAACGGGCGAGGTTCGGCTCGATGCTGGTAACCATGAAACAAACGCTGCGCACTATGATCTCCCTAAAGGATGAGCGCACGGTAAGCGTACTCGCATCCGACCAAACCCCCGGCGTAAACGAGGTTACCTATTTCACCACTTTTTTGAACCAGCCTACAGCGGTGTTTTTAGGTATCGAGAAAATTGCAAAAATGACGGACGCCGCAGTGGTGTTCTACCGGATAGAATGTATAAAGCGGGGTTATTACACTTACGAATTGGTACCACTGGTAGATAACCCCAAAGAAACCACGCAATACGAGATCACCAATATGCAGGTAGGCTATTTGGAAAAGCAGATAAAGGAAACCCCGCAATATTGGCTTTGGAGCCACAGGCGCTGGAAATTTAAGCCGGAGGATTTTAAACGATGAGCAATTTCCCAAAAGTTGCCGTTGTGATACTCAACTGGAACGGCCTTAAACACCTGGAACAATTTTTACCAAGCATCCTGGCGTCAACATACCCAAACCTGGATGTTATTGTTGGCGATAATGCCTCTACGGATGGCTCGGTAGTATTTTTGCAGGCGAGGTATCCATCTGTAGGCATTATAGAAAATAAAGAGAATTACGGCTTTACGGGCGGCTATAACCGCATACTTACACAGGTAGAAGCTGATTATTATGTGCTGCTTAACTCCGATGTAGAGGTTACGCCCGGTTGGATAGAACCCGTTATTGCATTAATGGAAAGCGATGAGCGGATTGCAGCTGCGGGCCCCAAGTTAAAATCTTACACGCAGAAAACGCATTTCGAATACGCAGGCGCTGCCGGGGGCTTTATAGATCACTTTGGCTACCTGTTTTGCCGCGGGCGCATCTTTGATGCACTGGAAGAAGATTTGGGCCAGTACGATACGCAAAGTGAAGTTTTTTGGGTATCGGGCGCGGCCCTGTTCATCCGCAAAAAGCTGTGGGATGCCGCAGGTGGCCTGGATGAAAGTTTCTTTGCCCATATGGAAGAGATTGATCTTTGCTGGCGACTGAAAAATATGGGCTACAAGGTAATGTATTGCCCGCAATCAACCGTATACCATGTTGGCGGGGCTACGCTCAATGCCGAGAGCCCTTTTAAAACTTATCTCAATTTCCGCAATAATCTGCTCATGCTGAAAAATAACCTCACTTTTTGGCGGGCGGTTTGGGTTATAGGCATCCGCTTTTGGATGGACCTGCTGGCATTGGCCAAGTTCCTGGCGGAAGGCAAAACGAAAAACGCCTGGGCCATCAGCAAGGCGCACCAGAATTTTGTACGCCGCTTGTTCTGGAAAACAAAGGCCAACCATTTAAAGGTAAAAGGCATTGCCTGGCAGCACCTAACCGGCTACTATGCCCGCAGTATTGTTTGGGACTTTTTTGTAGGAAAAAAACGAAAGTTTTCGCAACTGATTGCAAAGGCTTTTCAGTAAAACCACGCAATTTTATGCCAGTTTTTTAAGAAATTTAGCCCTTGTTGGTGTTGTCACCAACAAGCCCGTGAAGTAATCAGATACGTAATAACTCCATTGCCTTTTCGGTGGTCATCCATTTACAGGCATCCGCTTTGTTGGTGACAACACCATAGCCGTTAACTTAAGGGATTAAATATATCATCAACAATCTGAAAAGCCGCTTTTTTGCCTTTTTTGGGTTCAATAAGCAAATGTTTTATAATGGGAAAGATGAATAATT
>NZ_JACWMY010000019.1 GCF_014773265.1 Mucilaginibacter pankratovii
GGGACTGCAAAGGTAGAAAACCTTTTCTATTTCGCAAACTTTATTTTTTTAATTTTCCGTTCGCTTTTTCCCCTTTTCAACACCCGCTTCATTACTGATTTGGCGGGCTGCAAAGGTGCAGATTATTTTGGTTTTTGTCAAGTGAAATATTCACTTTTCTTTAACTTTTTTCTATCTGCCTGATGTTCAAAAAACAACGCCCCTTTCGTTTGAGCGGATACAAATGTAAGGAGAAACATGCTATCGTCCCAAAAGAATTTTCAAATAATTAAAACAATATCCTAACTGCCTGAAAATTAATTACAAGCTACAACCCATATTGTGTGCAATAGCTACCATGACTCTTGTATCCGGCTCTCATTACCTATCATCCCCATTTTTAAAACGCGCGGAGCAACCTCTCAGCAGCCAACAATTCTGCCCAAAAACACAAAATGGGCGCGGTTTTTTTTCCGTAAGTTTGAAATAGATATGGATACACCTTCTTTTCCGCCGCATTTTTTAGAGCAATTAAACGCCGAACCGGGCTTTGATAAGGCAAATTTTGTTGAAGCGCATCAATCCGGCGCACAAATTACTTCGATAAGATTGAACCCTTTTAAGCCTTCGGGCATAAAAACGGATAAACAAGTGCCCTGGTGCGCCGATGGCCATTACCTGGATACCCGCCCCTCCTTTACTTTCGACCCATCCTTCCACGCGGGTGCTTATTATGTACAGGAGGCATCATCTATGTTTATCGATCATATGCTGAAAACCATTCGCTCCGAAAAAGAAGATACTATTAAGGTGCTGGACCTTTGCGCTGCCCCGGGTGGTAAAAGCACGCTGCTTAATTCGGCTTTGCAAAGCACCGACCTGCTGGTGGCAAACGAGATCATTAAAACGCGTGTACCTATATTAACGGATAACCTGAGCCGCTGGGGAACATCCAACACCATCGTCACCAATAACGACCCGCGGGACTTTACTTCGCTTAAAGGTTTTTTTGATGTGGTGCTCGTTGATGCGCCCTGCTCGGGCTCGGGCATGTTCCGCAAAGACCCCGCCGCCATGAACGAGTGGAGCGAAGCCAACGTAAACCTATGCCACCAGCGGCAGGAACGCATCCTGGCTGATATTTACCCCGCCATAAAAGAGGATGGATACCTTATATATAGTACCTGCAGTTATTCGCACCAGGAGAACGAGGATATACTGGATTGGCTATGTGCGGAATTTAATATGGAGAGCATTCGTATACCTATATATAAGGAGTGGGGAATTGTGGAAACCGAGTCGCCGCTGCAAAAGGCATGGGGCTACCGCTTTTACCCGGGCAAGGTTATGGGCGAGGGCTTGTTTGCCGCCTGCCTGCGCAAAAAGGAAAGTACCGGTGGCGCAAGTAACTATAAGAACAACGCCCACCAGAAACTGGCCGCCGCCGAGCTGGATATTGTGCGCAGCTATGTAAACGAGCCCGACGATTTCTACTACTTTAAAGTAGCCGACGACTGGCTGGCCATTAACCGCGAACACAAGGAAAGCCTGAACATGCTGCACCGGCAGCTGTACATCAAAAAATCGGGTGTGCGGATTGGTAAACTGGCCGGCCGCGACCTGATCCCCGACCATGAACTGGCCCTGAGCCTGCTTATTAACAAGGATGCAGTTTTATCTACTTCTTTAAATAAGGACCAGGCCATCCAATACCTGCGCCGCGATAATATAGATATTGCCGTAAATGATAAAGGCTGGAGCCTGATGGAATACGAGGGCCTTGCTTTGGGCTGGGCGAAATTGCTGCCGAACCGCATCAACAATTATTATCCGAAGGAGATAAGGATAATGACACAGCAAATCAGTTAGCAGTTTGCGGTGGGCAGTTAGCTTAACCACTGCGTCATTGCGAGGCACGAAGCAATCTCTAAGCTTTGTATAAACGCTCTGCATTCCGGGAGATTGCTTCGTACCGCGCAATGACGTGGTGGGCGACGGCGCTTGTTACAAAAAAGGAGGCACAGTTTCCTGTGCCTCCTCCAAATAATCCAGGTGATACTTTAATTATTCTGCATCATGGCTGGGTGTAACATCAATTTTAGCTTCGCGTTGCAGCTTTTTTAGCATTTCGTTACCTATCAGTGCATCTATCATACCGTTACCACCACCGTTCTGGCCGTTTATCAGTATCTCTGGCACTAACTTGATCCCGTTCATGGCCAGGGTTTCGGCTACGCGCACTATGGCGTATTGTTCGGTACCCATGGCTTCGGTTTTTTGTTTGGTAACTTCGGCTTCGGCCAAACCTATTGCTTTAATTTTACCGGCATCGGCATTACCGTTCACTTCGGTAGCGGCTGCATCGGCTTTGGCATTGATGGTTTTGGCTTCGGCATCGGCGCGGGCAATAATGGTTTTATTTTCCGCATCCGCTTTAGCGTTGATCACCCTCGATTCGGCATCACCCCTCGCGGCAGCAACTTTAGATGCAGCCATCTGGGTGTTTATCTCTACCTGTCGGGTAGATTTTACAACCTCAGGCTGCATATCGGCGCCGGCTTTGGCGCTTTCAAATTCCTTACGCTCTATCTGGGCGCTTTTTTGTATTTCGTAAGTAACGCGTTCTTGCTCGGCTATTTTACGGTCGGTAAGGGTACGCATTAAAGCTTCCGGAGGTACAATGTCGCCTATCAGCGTATCCACGCCTTCTACGTTGTACTCGCCAAGCACCTTTCCTATCTGCGCACGGGCGTCTTCCTGCCTGTCGGACCGGTTGGTTAAGAACTCTATCACACCACTTTTTTGTGCCGAGTTACGGAAGTAGTTGGCGATGGTGGGTTCCAGCACCTGCGATACCAGGTTTTTCATATTACCGAAACGGGCTATCACCTTTGGTGCATCGTTACGCGGTATGTGGATGATCTGCGATACGTCCAAATTGAACGTAAAACCATCGTGCGACCTTACGCTGATGGTACACAGATGCTTATCCAGCTCGTGCGATTCGGTGCGGCTGTTTGCCCAGTTGAGCACGATGTTGGTGGTAGGCACAATTTCTACCGAGTGGGTGTAAATGTTTACGGGGTGCTTACCTGGGTCAAGTGGCTCGTCCCAAACACCTTTATCATATTTCTTCACGATGTTACCATGGGTAAAGCCCACGCCGCTGGTGTCTTTACCTTCGGGACCAACGAAGGAGTTTACTACGCCCACGTAACCAATGTGGATGTGGATCATCTCCACCTGTTCTACCACGGCAAACCATGGGTTAAGGTAGTAGGTACCGGCCAGTATCACATCTTCCTGCAAGCCTTTGCGACCGCCGGCCTGTATAAAGGCCATCGGGTCCTGGTAGTTACGGTGCCCCGCAACCGAGCCACCGGCAATGTCACCTTTTTCAAGCGGTTCGCCATCTAACGTGGTAACAATACCTACTTTGTTCTCCTGTATCCGGGTGATAGGCACCATGTCTATCTCGAACAGGAAAGTGTTGATACGGTAACTACCCGGCGTTAAGAACGCAGCTTGCGGGCCTTTTTGCCCATTGTTTTCCAGGAAAGCCTGCGAATCCTGGAACTTATCGCAGGGTACAGGTTTACCCAGCACACGACCGCTATCCATTGGTGCGCCGTCCTTTGCTTTTACCAGCCCCAGCTTATCCTGCGGGATAACGGTGAACTGCTCCATGGTAATGGTGTACTGCCAGGGCCACATGCGCCAGTACAAACCAGGGGCAAGCGGCTTTCCCTGCATACCGGCTTCGCCATTTACAGCGATGATACGGCCATCCGGCAGCCGCTTGTCCCCATAGAGGGTAAACTTTTTAACAACCAAACCAATACGGTCATCAGGAACGATGATCATACCAAAAAAAACCTGCAGTACAAATTTGTACATAAAAAGGGCGGCACACAGCGGCAGCACCCACCAGAATTGGAGAATTGGAATAGAATCAGACATTTTGTTTTTTGATTAATTTACCGGAGCCCTTAAGGTGCGGGTTCCTCACAATAACTTACAGCTTTATGAGACCTTGGCTGTATAGCGTTTAATATGATTCCGCAGGTTTATTGTTGTTACAAAAAACTATGAAATTATTTTTTAGATAAGTTATCTGCCACGGCTTATCCTTTCTTTCCGGCCTTAAAGACGCTTTTGCTCGTCATTCGTACCGCTGTTTTTGCGGGATGCTTTGTTATTGCTGCCCAGCGAGCGGGAATAAGATAGTTTGATGATAGGAAAGCTACGCGATTCGGGGTTGTAATTTACCCTTACTTTAGAATTAAAGGCATCGGTAGTGAGCAGCCCCATTTGGCCGCGATAAATTGCGGTACTAAAAACATCAGATACACTGAGTTGCAGGGTACCGCTTTGGCCGGAAAGCTCCTTTTTAAACCCAAAGTTAACCACGCCGTTACCGGCTGAACGGTAGTTACTATCATAGGCCGATGAATTGTAGTATCCCGACAACTCCAGCGCATAATTGCGGGGCAGCTTAAAGCTTTCGGTAAAATTCAAATTATAGCCGAAATAAGTTTTCTTTAGCAGCTGCGGAAAATAACTGATCTCATAGTGGTGTACGCCGCCCAGGAAGCCGTAACTCATCTCCCACCATGGCGTTGCTTTTATAGGAATAGTTGCCTGGAAGGTGATGTTATTTTGCAGGTCGGCATTTTCGGGGATGAGGTAAACCAGGCCGGCGGTAGGGCCGGGCATAATTTGCGTACCCAAAATGGGATTGATATCCCTGCTGTACATAAGGGCAAATAAATAATCGCCCCTGTTAAAGGCCAGTTTTAGGTTATGGGTGATGGTGGGTTTAAGGCCCGGGTTACCTGTGAATACAGAAACCGGGTCGTTGTAGGAAACATACGAAGCCAGATCGGCAAAGGAAGGCCGGGTGACACGTTCGGTGTACGATAACTGCAACTCATCGCTGGTATTAAGCTTGCGTGTAAGAAAAACGCTCGGGAAGAGCTTGCTCAAGCGGCGATCTATCAAGTAAGCGGCGTTAAGCGATTGATCGGTACTGTTGCGCGAATACTCGTACCTGGCACCGGCAGATATATTAAAAAGGCTATCGGGCTGCCAGTTTATAATGGTATAAGCAGCGCCAATAAATTCTTTTGTACCTAAATCGTTGGAGGTGCCCGCGCCAATGTTTACCCATTTATCTCCCACCAGTTTTTCAATGCCTGCAGTGCTTCGGCTACGGGTGTAGGTGCTTTTCAAACCGCTTTCCAGCCTCAGCTGTTTGCTGAAGGTATTGGTATAATCTAATTTGACTACACCAACTTTGATATTGGCATTGGCCACATTACGTTGAATTTCTCCAAACAGGCTGTTACTAAAATTACTTTGTATCTGCGTTAGGCCGTTGCTGTTGTGGCTGAAATAATCCAGGTCGATGTTTAGTTTTTGATCCTTGCTTATATTTTGTTCCAAATAAAGGCTGGGATGCAGGTAGCGCGTATGATTATTGCCCGCCAGTTGCGAGTCGAAAACCAGGTTGGTATCGGGCAGCAGGTAATTGCCAAAGTTATGGTTGTTGTTTTGGTCGATAGTGATATCGTAGTAAACACTACCACCTATGGTAATTGCAGAATCGGGGCGAAAATCCAACCCACCGCCAAAACCATGGTAATTAGAAAGGGGTTTACTTTCTCCATTATAATGAAAAGCGGTTTGCCCGCCAATAATCCCCACGTTCTCGGTGCCTTCGGCCTGCAGCAGTGCATAGCTGCGGCTGCGGTAGTAGCTATAGGAAAGCCGCTGGCTCCACTTTCTACTGTTATGATTGAGGTTGAGGTCTGTAGACCCTTTCTCCCCTTTACCATACCCGGCAGATGCGGATACCGAGCCGCTGGTACCCGTCTTTTTATTCTTTTTGCTTACTATATTAATAAGGCCTGCGTTGCCGTCTGCATCGTACCGGGCGGGCGGCGTGCTTAACAGTTCTATCTTGTCAACATCATCTGCCGACATGCCGTTTAGCAGGGCCGATACCTGTGCGGTGGTAAGTCGCAGCAGTTTACCATCCAGCATTACCATTACCCCGCTTTTACCGTTAAGACTTATCCCGCTATGTTGCGGATCGATCACCACACCGGGCGAACGTTGCAATACCTGTAAAACGGAACTGCCTTTGGCCATCAGGCTGCTTTGTACGTTCACCTGCAGCCCGCCGGCAAGCTGCTGCACCAGCGGTTTTCTTGCGCGGATAAGCACTTCGCCCAGTTGTTTGCTGGCAGCAGTTAATATAATTATCCCTGCATTATAGTTGGGTTGTGCGGCATTGAGCACAAAAGAATGCGAAAACCAGGTAGCATAACCAAGGCTGCTCACTTTTAAAATATAATTCCCGTTTGGTAGACCGTTTAAAACAAAGTTTCCGCTTTCATCAGACAAAACGGAACGAACGGCAGAACTATCCGGGTTTTTCAGGATCGACACCGTAGCAAAGCCGACAGCCTCGCCTCCTGTCGAAACCAGCTTACCGCTGATTTGGCTATGGGCAGATAAATTAAAAAGCATTGCAATAAGCAGGGTGGATAAAGTTTTCATGCTGCAAAAAAACCTTTGCCGGAAGCCTGCGAAAAATGGAATTGATGAACGGTAACAGCTAATTGACAAGCGGCAGTTAAATGCCAAAAGCACCAGTTTGAGCAGCGTGCAAACTGCAATTTGCAGCTTATCCTTTGCCGGAGGCATTTCGTCAATTAAAACCGGCAGTTAAACTACCTGCCTGTGTTTATTAATGCAATAGCTGTAACTTTAACCATCATGGCATCCATTACCAGGCAACAAAACTGGCTGTTTAAATACAAGCTTTATCACATTCCTTTCTGGATGTTGTATAACTACGTGTTTTGGGCACTGGCAATAGACAGCCCATACCGGGCCGCACAGGAAATATTTTTTTCTGTCTTCTTCGTCAAAAGTTTCTTTTATGTGATCTTCCCTGCGTTCGCGGTATATTTCAACTTGTATTTTCTTATCCCGCGTTACCTGCAAAAAGGGCGTTACGGTTGGTATATTCTTTTCCTGGCCCTGGCTATCATCGCCTCGTCTTTGCTTATCGTGCCGGGCTATTACCTCAGCGCCTGGCTGGCCGGCAGCAATGCCGAAAAGATGTTTGGCATCACCAGCGACTGGAACGGTTACTATCACCAGGCGAAATCGGAACCTTTGAAATCCACCATAGCCGCCATTACGTTAGCCATGAGCATTAAGCTCACCAAAAATTGGATAGAAGGCCAAAGACGGCAGCAGGCGTTGGAAAAAGAAAAGCTGGAAACGGAATTGAAGTTCCTCAAATATCAGTTTAACCCGCACTTCCTGTTCAACAGCATCAATTCCATTTTCTTTTTGATCCATAAAAACCCGGATATGGCTTCGGCCTCGCTTGCCAAGTTCTCGGAGCTATTGCGGCACCAGCTTTATGAATGCAACGATCACCTCATCCCATTAAGTAAGGAGATCGCTTACCTGGAGAACTTTATCGAACTGGAAAAACTCCGCCAAAATGAAAGCCTTATTGTAGAGTTCGACTTGGAACACACCTATCCTCCCGATGCCCGCATCTCCCCATTTATCCTGATGACCTTTGTAGAAAATGCCTTTAAGCACGTATCTAAAGATAAAGACCGCTCAAACCGGATCAGTATATCACTAAAAGTAAAAGGTACGCAACTCCAATTCAGCGTTGCGAACAGTGCTTCGGCAAACGGATCGGCCGAGGTGATCAATTATGGCGGCATTGGCCTGCAAAATGTAAGGCGCCGGCTCGATCTGATCTACCCCGCGGCTTATCTTTTGGATATTGAGCAAAGTCCGGAGCGTTTTAGCGTAAAATTGGAATTACAACTGATGCAGGTGGAAACCGCTCCATCAACACAATTAATAGCCGGCTAACATGATTAACTGCGTAATTATAGACGATGAGCCCCTGGCCAGGGAAGGTTTGGCAAGCTATGTAAGGGAGGTAGATTTCCTGAGCCTCGCCGGCGTGTGCGAGAACCCGCTCGAATTGCTCCCGCTGATAGATCGTGGTGCCGCCGACCTGATCTTCCTGGACATCCAGATGCCTAAAATGAATGGCATCGAATTTCTGAAGATACTGCAAAAGCCGCCGATGGTAGTTATTACCACCGCCTACCCTTCTTATGCTTTGGAAGGATTCCAGCTTAACGTGCTCGATTACCTGCTGAAGCCCGTTACCTTCGAACGTTTTTTTAAAGCGGCGGCAAAAGCAAGGGACTATCATAAATTGCTTACCCCCGACCCCGCAAAACCTGCCGAAAACTATTTTTTTATTAAATGCGGCAGCAAATACGAAAAGGTTTTATTTGACGAGATCCTGTACGTAGAAGGCATGCAAAACTATGTAACCATTTACAGCACACGGGGTAAATACGTAACCATGCTTTCACTCAAAAACCTGGAAGAAAAAATGGCAGAGAACGCCTTTATCAGGGTGCATAAATCTTTTATTGCTGCTATAAGCAAGATAGACGGTATTGAAGGAGGCGAATTATTTATCGGCAGCAGCCGCATCCCCATCAGCCGCACTTACCGCGACCAAGTGATAGAACAGGTAGTATCCAAGCGGCTTTGGGATAAAAAATAGGCCCCATGTGCAACACATCTATTTAGCTTCTTCTGGCGCGCAGGGCCCTTCTCCCGTAAAAGTATTATCTACAATGGCGCGGATAACCTCATCGATCTCGTTACCCACTACCAGTAAAAGATCAATGGCTTCTTTATTCTCCTGGCTGCCGAAGTCGTCAAAATCTATCACATTGATAAGCCCGAGCATACTGGCCACCGGGCGGCGCAATTCGTGCGAGCTTAGGGAGGCTATCTGGCGCAGACGTTCGTTTTGGGCAACAATCTCCCTTTCGTTTCGTAAACGCGCCGTTATTTCTCTTGCAAAGCAGCCTGTACCCACAATTTCCTTTGCATCATTATATATAGGATTAAAGCTCACCTCAAAATATAAAGGCTCGCCCGGCCCCGAGTGTGTATTCTCATATATAACGGTATACCGCTCGCCACTAAGTGCCCGGCGGTAATATTCGTTCCATATCGCTATAGTTTCATCAGGGCCGTAAACAATAACCTCATTGCCGTTAATCGGCACAATGCCTGTTTCTCCATAAACCACATCGCGATACGATGCGTTGAAATAAACATAGCGGTTATTTTTATCTAAAGACCAGATCAGGTCGTCGGTATTATTAATAAGCGCTTCCAGGTTGCTGCGCGCCCAGTTTAATTCCTCTTCAGCAACTTTTTGCCTGGTTATGTTTTTAACAAAAACAGTTAAACCTTCGGCAGATGGATAAGCAGCTACACGGAACCACAAGTTAGGGCGGGCGAAATACTCGGTAAACTTCAGCGTTTCCTGAGTTTCCATCGCACGCTTCAGCATTTCTTCTGTTAGCCGCCCCTTCAGCGTTGGAAAGATCTGCCAGATATTATTGCCGATAAGCTGTTCATTTGTCTGGTGCGCTACAATTCGAAACGCTTCATTGGTTTTAATAAAACGCCATTCTGTATCTAAAATGAGGAATGAATCGGTGATGCTCTCAATAAAATTATTCAATTGTGCTGCCGTGCGCTTTGCTTTGTCTTCGCTCTTTAGTTTTTGGCTGATATCCTGCCCTACGCCCTGGATCTCGCTCACATCACCCTTCTCGTTTATAATAGATATAAACTCCCATTCGGTTGGATGGCGTTCTCCTGCTTTATCCAGTTTTTCCCGCAGCAACGGTATTATTTTACCAGGGCTGGCAAGGCACTCTTCGAAAGCCCGTTGGCAACGCTCCATATCCTCGGGCGCAGTATTAATAACAAAATGCTGTCCGATCAAGTCTTTTTCGGTATATCCGAAAACATCGCAATAACGTTTATTTACAAATGTAAAACGGCCCGCATTATCCAGGCGAACCAGGAAATTAGTCTGAGAATTTATCAGCGACTGTAAAAACTGTTCGCGTTTAAGTTCATTGCCGGAGACCACATCTTCTACAATCGTTTCTGGTGGAGCATATTCTTTAAGTACGCTTAAAACAATTTGATGGCCGGTAATGATATCTGTGTAAATGCTTCGCCTCTCGGTTATATGATGCTCCTGCGCTCCGTTGCCGGGCACAATGCGGTAACTCACTTCAACCGGCATATCTTCCGAAAGCTCATTTAAGGCTTCGCGCAGCTTACAAACGTCTTTCGGGTGTACCATCGTGTGCCAAAAATCAGCCGATGTGGGCACCTCGTTTTCGTTATATCCCGAAAGCATACTTATCCCTACGCCGATAGTAATATACTGTTGCAGCTGCAGGTTAAATGCTATAACACATTCGCTTATTACAGGCAAAACGCTTGTTTGCATACGTGATAATGAGGTCCAATTATAAAGTTATAACATTTTAAACACTAAATGTTATTCCATCAGCTATTTAGCACTAATTTGTGTATTATATTCAATTAATAATAAGGCTTTTAATTTATTATAAATTTATTTACCTTTGCATCCCCGCAGAACAGACTCCGGGGACAATGTTGAATACATAACAATAAAAAATGGCAACTAAGATCAGACTGCAAAGACACGGTAAAAAAGGAAAACCTTTTTACTACATTGTAGTAGCAGACGCCCGCGCACCACGCGACGGCCGTTTCATCGAGCGTGTAGGTTCATACAACCCTAACACTAACCCGGCTACTATCGACATCAATTTCGAAAAAACTCTTGAGTGGGTTAACAACGGCGCACAGCCAACAGACACTTGCCGTGCAATACTTTCTTACAAAGGTGTTTTATACAAAAAACACTTAGAAGGCGGTGTAAAAAAAGGTGCATTAACTGCAGAACAAGCAGAAACCAAATTTGCTGAATGGTTGGACCAGAAAGATAGCAAGATCACCGGTAAAAAATCAAATCTTAACGCTGCAAAAGACGAAGCCCGCAAATTGGCTTTAATTGCTGAAGCTAAAAAGAAAGATGATAAAGCCGCTGCTATTGCTGCTAAAAACACGCCACCTGCCGAAGAAGTAGCAGAAGAAGCTCCGGCTGCTGACGCTACTGAAACAGAAAGCGCTGAATAATTATTTTAAAGAGGCAAGAGCACAAGAAGCAAGAGACAAGACAGAAAAATCTTGATTCATGATTCTTTCAATCTTGATTCTAATCAATGGCGAAGCAACCAACAGGTTCTTCGCCATTGTTATTTAATAAGGAATTTTTAAGATGGATAGAGAAGGTTATTTCCGGATAGGTACAGTATTGAAAACCAAAGGGCTAAAAGGCGAGATGCAGTTATATATGGATTTCGACGGCGTTGAGAACATAAAGATCACTTCGGTATTTTTGGATATCGCCGGCAAGCTGGTGCCCTTTTTTGTTGAATCGATAAAACACAACCAAAAGAACAGCGCCTATCTTTACCTGGAGGATATCGACACCATCGAAAAAGCGGCAATGCTTGTGCGGAAAGATATCTACCTGCCCAATAAAGCCAAGCCTAAAAAGAGGAAAGAGGAATTTACCCTTAAAGACCTTAAAGGCTTTATCGCGGTTGATATTTACGAAGGCAAGTTGGGCGAGATCATCGATATCCACGAATTTCCACAGCAACTGATAGCCGCCGTTAACTATAAAGGCAACGAAGTGTTGTTCCCGCTGAACGAGAGTATTATACAGGGCATAGACAGGGTGAAGAACATAGTAACTGTTGACCTGCCCGAAGGCCTGCTGGATATTTACATGGAGTAACTACTCCCCGGCAAACACCACCGATTTGGATGCCATCTTTTTATTCACGCCTGTTATATCTTCCCTGTTTCTCGGGTTAAATCGATACCGGGATACGGTATCGCCTGTTTTTGTAGAAATAAGAGCGATCTCGTAATCAAAATTGTTCGCTTTAGCATATTCAAACTGAGGCGGGTTTCCCTCACTATCCGCCGGCAAAACGCAGCTCAATAAGGTTAAGCCTATGTTAGTCCATGTGGCTGAGCTTTGCGACATAAAACGCTCCCTATCCATACGTACCTTTATTACCAGGTCGGCGCCAAGCATACGGCCAACACTATCAGCCGGCATTGTCCAGGCGGTGCGCAGGTCGGCCATTTTGGTAAGCAGGCGTTTATTAACCGTATCCATACTCATCATTACTACGGGGTATTGTTTGTCGCGGCGGGGGTGGCTGTTTTTAAAATCCAACAGGGCTTGTTCCACTTCTGCCTGCAACTCCCGGCTGGCTGTTTGCTCCTGCAAATACCAGTCGTCCTGCTTTGGCTGCTTACCGCTGTAATACACGTCGGCTGGCAAAACGGCCAGTGTTTTCCCATTGATGCTATTGTTTGAAAGATAGGTTTTGTTTATGTAGACACCGCTGTAGCACGACGATATCAGCAGCGTTATAAAGATAAGGGCAGGTAGTCTTGTTTTCATATATCAGCAAGACGCAGATATTATACATAATATTACAACCCTGCAGAATAATTTGGTTCTATTTTTGAGCCTTTGTTGAAAACCAATCAGGTTTGCTTAATTTCGCATTAATGGGAAACACCGCAGAGGAATTTTTAGAGGCTTCGGAGCTGAAAGTGTTTGAGATGGACCACCGGCGCATCATCAACCATAACATTGGCAAGTATGATGTTTCGGTAGCACGTGGGCTTTCGCGGATGATCAACCTCGATAATTCTAAAAAGAAGGGGCATGCCATTAAATGGAAGGTGATGGAGAACCTGGACAAGTTTTTGCCGGAGTTTGAAGCCAACTTTCAAAAACGAGGCGGCAAAGTAATTTGGGCCAACGATGCCGATGAGGCCACCCGCGAGATCCTGAACATCCTTACCAAAGCAAAGGCCAAAACCGTCATCAAATCCAAATCGATGGTGACGGAAGAAATTCACCTGAATGCTTTCCTGGAGAGCAACAATATCGAATCGGTAGAGAGCGACCTGGGCGAATACATTGTACAACTGCTGGGCCAGCGCCCATACCATATTGTTACCCCGGCCATGCACTTATCCAAGGAGGATATAGCCAAACTTTTCCACGAGCGTTTTGGTACACCGGCAGATGCCACGCCCGAGCAGCTTACCCAAAAAGCGCGTGAACTGCTGCGCGAAAAATATCTGAAAGCCGATGTAGGCATCACCGGCGCTAATTTTTTGATAGCCGATACCGGGAGTATAGCCATCAGCGAGAATGAGGGGAATGCAAGGCTTACAACCACCTTCCCAAAAATACAGATCAGTATTGTGGGGATAGAGAAAATTATCCCATCCATTGCCGACCTTGACTTATTTTGGCCCATGCTATCTACCCACGGTACGGGGCAAAACCTCACCGTTTACAACTCCATTTTAAGTGGCCCGCGCCAACCCGGCGAAACCGACGGCCCCGAAGAAATGTACGTGATATTGCTGGATAATGGCCGCACCAACCTGCTGGCGCAGAAAGAACAGCGCCAGGGTTTGTACTGCATTCGCTGCGGGGCATGTTTAAACGTTTGCCCGGTTTATAAAAATATTGGCGGCCATACTTACGAAACCGCTTACACCGGCCCCATCGGTTCGGTTATTACACCGCATATGCGCGGGATGGAGGATTTTAAACACCTCAGCTACGCATCCAGTTTATGCGGCGCCTGCACCAGTGTTTGCCCGGTAAAAATTGATATCCATAAAATGCTGCTGCTCAACCGACGCGACGCGGTTAATGAGGGCCTCGTCCCTAAAAAAGAGAAATGGGGCTGGGCCATCTGGAAAAAGGGTATGCTTAAACGCAACTTTACTGATTTTTTTGGCGGCAAAATGAAGAACCGCATCCTGCGGATATTCTTTAAAAACTCGTGGGGCCACTTTAAAGATATGCCCGAGGTTGCCGAAAAATCGTTCAGCAAGCAATGGATAGAGCGCAGCCAAACCCCAAAAAACGAGGAAGATTAATGCGTAAAGTTATCCTGAACGTTGCGGTAAGCCTTGACGGGCTTATTGAAGGACCAGATGGCGAATACGATTGGTGCCTGGATGACCAGGACTACGGCCTTACCGAATTCTTCGGGAGCATCGACGCCATATTTATTGGCCGCAAAAGCTACGACATGATCCGCGCACAGCCTAACATGTTCCCCGGGAAGAAAATGTACGTTTTTTCGGATACGCTGACACCACGCGAAAACGAAGATGTAGAAGTTATTAGTTCTGCAAATTTTGAGCAAACTGTCGCAACCATCTTAAACACTGAGGGTAAAAGCATCTGGCTGTTTGGCGGCGCCAGCCTGGTTACGGCGTTTGCAGCTAAGAATTGGATAACAGAGCTGCAGTTGTCCGTCCACCCTGTTATCTTAGGTGCGGGCAAGCCCTTGTTCGAAAATATAAAGGAGCGGTTAAACCTGCAGTTTATACGTCAGCAAGTGTACAGCAGCGGCCTGGTACAGCTGCATTACGCCTTAAGTCCAAAATTTGATATGGAGATGCTGAAGTTGCTATAGAACAGTTTTATTCCATTTAAATCTTACTGAAAGTCAAAAATCGTCATGCTGAACTTGTTTCAGCACCCCATCATAAAAGTCGCCACTATATTAATTCAATCTGCACGTTGGTTACCTGCCATATGAGGTGCCGAAATAAATCGGCATGACGGAGGGAATCAAACCGCCCACTGCAAACTGACTAATGTTTATCCCCGAAACCAAATTCTTTATAAGTATTTGGCAATTCATCGCGATTACTAAAAGCGAAGGAGTAGGTAGCAAACCAGGTCTCAAAATCGGCATCGTTGGTTTTTGATGCCTCGATATGCACACAACGAATCATGTAGATGCCGTCGCGGCTCGGGCTAAAGTAAATTTGCCCTGTAGCATCGGTGGCCAGTAGTTGGGGGTGTACGTTTCCGCTCGCGGTTTTAATGTACAGCAATACATTGCTGTTTTGTAAGGGCTTACCCTTAAAATATACAGCCGCGGTAATATCATCGCCATAGCTTTTTTTGTACGGGTTTTGCTTAAGTATTATCTCCAGATCGTTGCCCAGTAGTTTACTGTATGCGTTGCCGCCGCCATTATCAACGTTAACCAGGGTTTTTAAATAATAGCGGTATTTCTCTACCAGGTTTAAGCGGCTGTCGTCCTTAATTTTCTCGGCTAAATTATCATAGCCCTGTTTGGTAAGGTAAGCCACAAAATCCTCGTGCGGCAGCTCGATGATATCGTCCTTGGTATTCATTTCAACCATTACCATCCCGCTGCCGTTTACGGTATAATTTAACACGGGGCTGGCGCTATCTTTAGCCACCTTAAGCAGGTCGGTTAATTTGGAGCCCTCGTAGATGCTGAATTTGGCTGTCTTTTTAAAGTTGAACCTGTATTCACCGTCCTGCGTCAGGTTATCACCGGTAAGGAGGTGTACATTCAGCTGGTCGCCTTTATGCAGGTAAAAGCTCTCGGGGAGTAAAAAACTATCGGGCGCAAAGGCGGTTAGGCCAATTATGGCAAACAAAAAAAATAAAATAGCGTAAAAGTGCTTCATAGCAAAAAGATGGATTGCGTAAACATACAAAGTTTTAAAAACTTCTTAGCTTTACGGTAATGATTTTCGACCGTAAACATATCGATAATGACGGTTTAATAACGTTCTACAAGAAATTATTATTGCCGAGGCTGGTTGAAGAGAAAATGCTGATCCTGTTACGGCAGGGTAGAATCGGCAAATGGTTTTCTGGTATTGGGCAAGAAGCAATAGCTGTAGGCAGTACCCTGGCCATGGATGCCGACGAGTACATTTTACCCATGCACCGCAACCTGGGCGTATTCACCGCCCGCAATATCCCCATTTCCCGTTTAATGGCGCAATGGCAGGGCAAACTCTCCGGCTTTACCCGCGGGCGCGACCGCTCCTTCCATTTCGGCACGCAGGATTATAAGATTATCGGGATGATATCGCACCTGGGCCCGCAAATGGCCCTGGCCGATGGCATTGCACTGGCTGATAAGTTAAGCGCCCGCAAAAAAGTAACCTTAGTATATACCGGTGAAGGCGCTACCAGCGAGGGCGATTTCCACGAGGCCATTAACATCGCCGCCGTTTGGGACCTGCCGGTAATTTTCCTGATAGAGAACAACGGCTACGGCCTCTCTACCCCGGTTAATGAGCAATACCGCTGCGAGTCGTTATCCGACAGGGCCATTGGCTATGGTGTTGAAGGGCGTAAAATTGACGGCAATAATATCCTCGAAGTTTACCATACCATTAACGAGCTGGCGAAAGATATGCGCGAACGCCCGCGCCCCGTTCTGCTGGAGTGTATGACTTTTAGAATGCGCGGGCACGAAGAGGCATCGGGCACCAAATATGTACCACAGGAGCTGTTTACCGAATGGCAGAAGAAGGATCCGCTGGAGAATTTTGAAAAATACCTGCTGGATGAGCAGGTGCTCCGCCCGGAGTGGGTGCCTTATTTACGAAATGAATTTACCAAGCTGATAGATGCCGAAATAGAAAAGGTTTTCAGCGAACCGGATATTATTCCGCATCTGCAAACCGAGGTAGACGGCATGTACAGGTTGTATAATATGCCTAAACAACCCCCGTACGAAGTTTTATCCAATAAGCGCTACATAGATGCCATAAGCGATGGGCTGAAGCAGGCGATGCGCAAACATAGTAACCTGGTGATCATGGGCCAGGATATTGCCGAATACGGCGGCGCCTTTAAAATAACGCAAGGCTTTGTGGAAGAGTTTGGCAAAGAACGTGTTCGCAATACGCCGATATGCGAATCGGGTATTGTGGGTACGGCGATGGGCCTGGCGTTAAACGGCTATAAGGCTATTGTAGAAATGCAGTTTGCCGATTTTGTAACCTGCGGCTTTAACCAGATCATTAACAACCTGGCTAAAACCTATTATCGCTGGGGGCAGGCAATTGATGTGGTGATCCGTATGCCGGCTGGTGGCGGCACCGGTGCAGGGCCATTCCATTCGCAAACCAACGAGGCATGGTTCACCAAAACACCGGGACTTAAAGTGGTTTACCCCGCTTTCCCCGATGATGCCAAAGGTTTGCTGATGGCGGCTATAGACGACCCGAACCCGGTAATGTTTTTTGAGCATAAAGCCCTATATCGCAGCATCTCGGGTAACGTACCCGATGATGATTACTACGTAGAAATAGGTAAAGCAAACATTGTACGCCCGGGCACCAAAGCCAGTATTATTACTTACGGCATGGGTGTGCACTGGGCCATAGAATACGCTGAAAAACATCCAGAGCATTCCATCGAGATCCTCGATCTGCGCAGCCTGCAGCCCTGGGATAAAGAAGCGGTTATAAAAACCGTAAAGAAAACATCCAAGGTGATGATCCTGCACGAAGACACCCTAACCAGCGGCTTCGGCGGGGAAATTGCAGCCTACATCGGCGAGCACTGCTTCAAATACCTGGATGCCCCCGTAATGCGCTGCGCCAGTTTAGATACTGCCAGCCCCATGAACAAAGCCCTCGAAGACCAGTTTTTGGCCAAAGCCCGGTTGGAGGAATGTATGGAGGTGTTGTTGAAATTTTAGTTATCTTAGTGATATGCTAACGTTAAAAGAAATCTATGAACTCGACCCGAACCAACGTTACATCGACGAGGGAGCAGGTTGGGGCGCCGAGCAAATGCTTAAAGCAGGCATTCCTATTTTTTATCGTGATGAACAATACCCCGAAACCTTAAAAGGCGAGTTTTTTGTTAAAGAGCACCCCAATGGCGAAAGGTTTATTGTTCGGAAATATTTAGCAGAAAATTTCGAATTGTTAGAGGAAGCAGTAAGGCCTATAAACTCTTTATAATGCCTGAATTAGTTATTGTTGGTGGACCTAATGGCTCTGGGAAAACAACTTTGACTTCTTTTCTTATCAAACACAAACGAATTAAAACTGCAATTATTAATCCGGACGAGATTGCATTAAATCAATTTGGAGACTACCGTTTTCATGTTAAAGCCGCACGTGTCGCATTAGATGCCAGGCATTCTGCAATTGCTCAAAAGAAGGATTTTGCGTTCGAAACGACATTTTCCGGCAACTCCGAAATAAGGGACATTCTTGCTGCGAAATCTGCCGGGTATAAGACAATACTTTATTACGTAACGCTGGAATCTATAATAGATAACATCATACGAGTAAAAGAGCGGACAGATACCGCCGGTCATGCCGTTCCAAGGGAAGATTTAGTGCGTCGGTATGAGAAAAGTCGCATTAATCTTCTAAAAAACATTGCTTTGTTTGACCAAGTGTATCTGTACGATAACTCATGGGCAATGCGGTCTAGGGTCGCCATTTTTGCTTTGGGCAAATTACTATGGCTCAATCCTAAACACAAAAATCATTCATTTTACAAAGAGCTATTAGCCTCCAACAACTCCACCTCCGCCACTGGGCTAAATAAATAAACCCTCCGGCTACTCACTTCCACACATTTATAGCGCTTGCGCAGCTTTTCTTCCTTACGGAAGATGCGACCATCTTTTAGTTTGAACAGGGATTTTATGGGCAGCTTCTCTACGGTATGCACCGATTCTTTCGGCGCGTCGTATTTACGCAGGGAGCGGAACAGCGTCAGATCCGAACAGCTGGATGCTGCAGGGTTATTTAAATAACTGACGATGGCCTGCTTAATATCCGGCGGGAAAACATCCTTCTCGAAGAAGGGCTGCATCATTTTTTTGAAGTTAGCTTTCCACTCGGTGCCGTGTGGCTTTGCTTTTTGTTTATGCTCATTCCATGTATGCAGGTGAGCAAACTCGTGCACGGTGGTCACCAGGAACGCGTAGGGGTTCAGATCGAAATTAACGGAGATACGGTGGCCCTTGCCGTCGTGAGGGGCGCGGTAGTCGCCAAACTTGGTTCCGCGGTTGCGCGAAATTTTGAACTCGCATTTAAAGTAATCTATCCAGCGCCCAATTAATGGTGCCGCATCCGGCGGAAGATATCTTTCTAAAATTTTTACTTTATCCAATGGTTACCTCTACTCAAAGATAGTTTATTGGGCTGAAAGTAAAAGGCGAAAGGCAAAAGGTTAGGAAGCGATGACAGAGGCGAACTCTTTGTTACTTCAACAGATTATACACCAAAAACGCTGCCCCATAAGCCAGCAAGGTCATGTAAACAAACTGGGTAGCGGGCCAGCGCCAGTCTTTGGTTTCGCGGTAAACTACCGCTACGGTGCTGGCGCATTGCATGGCAAAAGCGTAGAACATCATTAAGGAGAAGGCAACGGCCAGCGTAAATACCGGGCTGCCATCGGGGTTTTTAGCGTTGCGCATTTTTTGCTGTACCGAGTCTATGCGGTCGGCATCGCCATCAACGCTATAGATAGTTGCCATGGTGCCTACAAATACCTCGCGCGCGGCAAACGATGTTATCAAAGCTATCCCAATTTTCCAATCGAAACCCAGCGGCCTTATCACAGGCTCGATAGTATGACCTAAAACACCCGCGTAGGAGTTTTCCAACTTTTCGGTAGAGATCACCCGGGCAAGGCTATGGGGTTTCATGCTTTGCGCGTATTGGGGTTGACTGTATTTTGTTTCGATGTTTTTAAACCTGTCGCCGGGGCCATAGGAGGAAAGCACCCAAAGGATAATAGATACCGCGATGATCACCTTCCCTGCTTCCAGCACAAAGGTTTTGGCTCGTTCGTACATCGAGAACAGCACATTGTTCCACCTTGGCATACGGTACACAGGCAGTTCCATGATGAAGTATCCGCGTTCGCGTGATTTTAAAATAAACTTCATTACCCAGGCCACGATCACTGCCGATACCAGGCTAAGCACATACATACCGGTAAGCGCGAGCCCTTGCAGATTAAAGATCCACCAAACGTTACGACTGGGCACCACCAGGGCGATGAGCAGTGTATAAACCGGCAGGCGCGCCGAGCAAGCTACCAATGGTGTTACCATAATGGTGATCATCCTGTCCTTCCAATTTTCAATGGTGCGGGTACTCATGATAGACGGTACCGCGCAGGCAAAACCGCCAATCAGCGGCACTACCGATTTACCATTGAGCCCCACCTTGCGCATGATCTTATCCATCATAAACGTAACGCGGGCCATGTAACCGGTATCTTCCAGTATGGATATAAAGGCGAACAGGATGGCTATCTGTGGAATGAAGACCAGTACGCCGCTTAAGCCGGCAACTACGCCGTCTATCAGCAGGTCCGTTAAAGGGCCGGTGGGCAAGGCATCGCGCAGGCCGCGCTGGATAAGCACAAACAGGTCTTCGATAAGCGACATCGGGTACGCCGACCAGGCAAATATCGACTGGAACATAAACAACAAGATCCCCATAAAAATAACAAACCCAAAAACGCGGTGGGTAAGTACCTTATCTATCTTGTTACTGTGGCTTTCGTCCTGCGCGGTTACGGGCGTTTTTACCGTATCGTATAAAACATCGTTGATGTAATTATAGCGGGCAATGGTTTCCGTAGCCTGTGCTTTTTGCGAGTGAAAGGAATGTTCCTTTTCCAGCTCCTCTATCCTGTCGCTTTGGGCGGGCGTTAAAAATTTTAAGGTTTCGTGCTGGTGCGCCAGTTGCAGGGCAAAGTACGGGTTTTCGGTGTCTATTTCCTTGCAAATGCTGTCGATCAGATCCGGCGCTATGGCTTTCACATCTATGCTCCCCTCCTGCAAGGCAAACTTATTGGCGAAAGAAATGGCAGCTTTTAAATTGGCAATACCGTCCAGCTTTCTTGCTGAGATAGGTATCACAGGCACACCCAGTTTTTTTGCCAGCAGATCAATATTAATAACAACCCCGCCTTTTTTGGCAAGGTCTATCATATTGAGGGCAATGATCACCGGGATCTTCAGATCGGCAACCTGTGTGTATAGTAAAAGGTTTCTTTTAAGATTGGTAGCATCAAGTATAACTACAACCAGGTCTGGCGTAAGTTCGGTCGCTTTCTCGGCCAATACCGAAAATACGATAGATTCATCGCGGCTTTTGGGGTATAAACTATATGTGCCGGGAAGGTCTATTATTTCGGCGCTGCGGCCATCCGGTAACTGGGAATAGCCGATCTTTTTATCAACCGTAACACCCGGAAAGTTTCCTATTTTTTGGTTTAAGCCGGTTAATGCGTTAAAAAGTGTTGATTTACCGGTATTGGGATTACCTACAAGCGCTACTCTGATATCAGCTTTCAATGACTAAACAACTACTGCAAAATAATGGTTGATGCTTCAAATTTGCGCAGGCTTAATTGATAGCCTGATACATGGATAGCGATTGGATCGCCAAGCGGTGCTATACGCGATACCCTTACTTCTTCGCCGGGCAGGCAACCCATCTCCATCAGCTTAACAGACATCTCCAGATCGGTAAATTCCTTTACTATACCTGTTTCTCCTACTTCAAGTTGCGAAAGTGTCATCTGTGTAAATTTGAACACAAATGTAAGCTTATTTATATTAAATCCAAATAAGATGAGCGGGTATTTTGACGCTGATTGTTTAAGCCCTGTAAACTTTAACGGGAGTCTTTTTCATGCCGAAATGGGGGCAGTTGCAATCTTTTTTAAAGATGCCGCAGGAAGATAAAATAACTGTCGCCACAGCCGCTATAAAAACATACTTAAATACTCTCATGATTCAACGCATTAGATGTAACCAAAACACCAAATATGCCCATACATGCACCAACGGTATCGGCAAACAGGTCAGCCGCTTCGCCGCTGCGCCAGGTAAACACGTACATTTGCAGCATTTCTATCAGTGCGCCGTAGCTAATTAAAACAATGGTGTTTTTCATTGCTATTTCAATGCGCACTTCGCGGGTTTTAAACTTGCGGATGCTGCCGTAGCAGTACAATACCGCCAGCACAAAAAACAACCCGCAATGTGTCAGCTTATCAAAGCCGGGGAAAAACAGGTGCGACGAACCAATACCCCCCATGGGTACACTGCATATCACCAAAACAAATATGGCCCACAAAATAGCGGGCCAGTATGGTTTAATGCGGGTTAACATTACGCTCCTACCAAGCTTGCATAGTCGTCTGCAGACAATAAGCCTTCTGCATCAGCTGCATTGGTTAAACTTATCTTTACCATCCAGCCATCGCCATAAGGGTCGGTGTTTACCAACTCGGGCTGGCTATCCAGCAGAGGGTTTATTTCTAAAATTTTCCCGTCGAGCGGCATAAACAGGTCCGATACTGTTTTCACAGCTTCAACGGTACCAAAAACATCTTCTTTGGCAACATCCTGGCCTACGGTGTTGATATCCACATAAACAATATCACCCAATTCACCTTGTGCAAACTCGGTGATACCAATTGTTGCTGTATCGCCTTCAACGCGTATCCACTCGTGGTCTTTTGTATATTTTAATTCGGCAGGAAAATTCATGTCTGTTTATTTTATGTGTTCAAAAATAATAAAACTTTAAGGTATAACAATAACCCGTACGATTTTAACATTATAGCGATGGGGTATTGCAGAATGGCGAGTTGACTCACCCGACCAACGCTATCGCTGGGCCACCCTCTCTGCTCCGCAAAGAGGGTTAAGATGATTATACTTTCTAATGTAGCTCGCCCTCTTTTCGCGCAGCGAAGAGAGGGCCGAACAGCGATAGCGCATTCGGGGTGAGTAAATTGCCACGCTGTGATGTCTGTTTGACGGGTTGCAGCCGTCCAATGGATTCTTTGGGTGCTATTTCTTTCCCCTCCAGTGTACAATACTATTTCATTTAAAACTAAAAGCAGTTAAATATGTTAACTATAAAAACAAAAAATAACCTACAAAATGAAAAAGATTAGTTTAGTAGCAATGATAGCGCTCGCAGCATTATCATTCCAGGCATGTAACAACGCCGCAAAAGACAGCAAAGAAACCGCCGACAGCGTAAACGCTGTTAAAGACACCACCACCGACGGCAGCACCGGGATAGCGGTTGATGAAATGGATGCAAAATTTGCAACCGATGTAGCTAATGGCGGCATGGCCGAAGTAGCATTGGGTAAAGTAGCTGCCGAAAAAGCAACCAACGCGCAAGTAAAAGAATTTGCCGCAATGATGGTAGGAGACCACAGCAAAGCCAATGAAGAATTAATGGCGATAGCTAAAACAAAAAACATTACGCTGCCTGTTGCACCGGATGAAGAGCATCAAAAAATGATGACCGATATCTCTGCCAAAACAGGTACCGACTTTGATAAAGCATACGTAGATGCCATGGTAGACGGGCATAAAAAAACCGTTAGCTTGTTAGAAGATGGTTCAAAAAATTGCAAAGATATGGAGCTGATGGCATTTGCTACCAAAACATTACCGGTAGTAAAAGCACATTTAGCTAAAATAGAAGCTATTCAAAAAAGCTTGAAATAATTTTTGCTGAATATTACTTTAAAAGGGAGAGGCAAATGCCTCTCCCTTTTTTGTGCGCCATGGTTGCATAAGGCCGCTTAATTGAATAATTTAGGCAGATAAAACCCTTCGCGCAATGAAAAAGTATTTCCCTGTATTATTACTGCTGTTACTTGGCTGTCAACTCTTAAAAGCTCAAAGCATTCAATCCAAAACACAGGGGCTCACCAAATACAGCGGTTACTTTAATTTTTACTGGGACGAGAAAGCAGGTAAGATCTACCTGGAGATAGATAAATTGAATCAGGAGTTTCTTTATGTAAACTCACTCCCCGCAGGTGTGGGCTCTAACGATCTCGGCTTAGACCGCGGGCAAATCGGCGATAGCCGTATCGTTAAATTCATTAAAATAGGCCCAAAGGTAATGCTGATACAACCTAACTACAGCTATAGGGCTATAAGCAACAATGCCGATGAGCGCAAATCGGTAGAAGAAGCATTTGCACAATCGGCCATCTGGGGGACTGCTGCGGTTGCCGATGATGGCGATAAAGTATTGGTAGACCTTACCCCTTTCCTGCTGCGCGACAACCACCGCATTGCCGACAGATTGAGCGGCAACGACCAGGGCAGTTTTAGTGCCGATGAAAGCCGCTCGGCCGTTTATCTGCCCAATACCAAAAGCTTCCCGGAGAATACAGAGTTTGAGGCGATGATAACCCTTGCCGGGAAAGCCAGCGGTGCGGAGATCAGTTCGGTAACGCCCGATGCCAATTCGGTAACCGTGCGCATGCACCAGTCATTCATCAAACTGCCCGATGATAAATATAAGCCGCGCAAATTTGATACCCGTTCGGGCTACTTCGGCATCGAATACATGGATTTTGCCACCCCCATTGGCGACCCGATAGTTAAACGGATGCTGAGCCGTCACCGTTTAGAAAAGAAAGATCCATCGGCAGCCGTAAGCGAGCCGGTAAAACCCATTATTTATTATGTTGACCGTGGCGCACCCGAGCCTGTACGCAGTGCTTTAATAGAAGGCGCCGGCTGGTGGAACCAGGCGTTTGAGGCGGCTGGATATAAGAACGCCTTCATCGTAAAATTACTTCCCGAGGATGCCGACCCGATGGATATCCGTTATAACATTATCCAGTGGATCCACCGCTCTACCCGTGGCTGGTCTTACGGGGCATCCATCAATGATCCGCGCACGGGCGAGATCATCAAGGGGCAGGTATCCCTGGGTTCACTGCGCGACAGGCAGGATTATTTAATTGCTGAAGGCTTGCTGCAACCCTATGAAGATGGCAAACCGGTAAGCGATAAAATGCTGCAGCTGGCCCTGGCAAGGCTGCGCCAGCTATCCGCACATGAGGTTGGGCACACACTTGGCTTACAGCATAATTTCACTGCCAGCGTAAACGACAGGGCATCGGTAATGGATTACCCGCCGCCCGTGGTTAGCCTGAATGCTGATGGTACCATTGATGTAAGCAAAGCCTACAAAACCGAGATTGGCGGTTACGATAAACGAGCCATCCTTTACGGATACCAGGATTTTGCGAAAGGAACTAACGAGGATGAGGCTTTAAAGGGCATCATATCCGAAACCATTAAGCAAGGCTATTTATATATTTCTGACGAAGACGCACGCCCTGCGGGAGGTGCCCACCCGCAGGCCCACCTTTGGGATAGCGGCAATAACGCTGCCGATGAACTAAACCGGCTGATGGTTCTGCGCAAGCAGGTGCTGTATAATTTTTCGGTGAAAGCCATCCGGCAGGATGCGCCAATGGCTACGCTGGAAGAAGTTTTGGTGCCTATGTACCTTATCCATCGCTACCAAACCGAAGCCGCATCAAAAATGCTGGGCGGTTTATATTACAGCTTCGCACTCAAAAATGATGGGCAAACCATTACCAAAATGGTACCCCCCGCCGAGCAGTGGAAAGCTTTTGATGCATTGATGGGAACCCTGAAGCCGGATGCCTTGGCGTTGCCCGAGAAACTGATAGCCATGATACCGCCACGCCCCACAGGCTACCCGCGCACCCGCGAAACCTTTAAATCGCGTACTGGTGTTACGTTTGACCCGATGGCGGCTGCCGAATCTGCAGCAGGCACAACATTATCGTTCATGCTGAATCCGGAGCGCGCTGCAAGGCTGATAGAATATCAGTCGCGCGATAACACTCAGCCGGGTTTACTGCCTGTATTAAACAAATTAGTTGCCCAAACATGGAAAGCGCCGCAACCAACAGGCTACAATGGCGAATTGCAAAGGCTGGTGAATAATTTAACCCTGAAACAAATATTGCAGTTAGCCGCCAACACCAACGCCGCCGAAAGCGTACGCAGCATGGCCTTACTACAAATAGATGATCTAAAAAAATGGATGCAAAGCGCCTTGCCAACAGCTACAGACAGCCGTAAAGCAAATCTCCTGTTCGGGCTATCGCAGATAAGCCAGTTTGAGAAAACACCGGATAAATTCCAGCCGGTAAAAGCCCTGGCCATGCCCGATGGTTCTCCTATTGGCGCGGATGAGGATGGTATTTATTAATAATTAAACAAAAGCCCCTATCTTGTGGTTCTCTTAAATACAAATATATGGCAACACCCATTATAACAGGTTTAATGGCTTACGGCATGTCGGGCCGCATTTTTCATGCCCCCTTCATCCACAGCAATCCCGGTTTTACGCTAAAAGCTATTGTTGAGCGCAGCCAGAAAAAGGCATCTGCCGTTTACCCGGATATTATCAGCTATGACAATGTAGAGGAATTGCTGAATGATGCAGAGATAGAGCTCATTATTGTAAACACGCCCAACAACCTGCACCTGGAGCATGCCATAAAAGCTATGCGCGCAGGCAAACACGTATTGGTGGAAAAACCTGCCGCTGCTACTGTTGAACAGGTAAAAGAACTATTTGATGTTGGCCGCGAAACCGGCAAGCATGTAATGATATACCAAAATCGCCGGTACGACAGTGGATTTATATCAACTAAAAAGATGATCGAAAGCGGCCGGCTGGGTACGTTGCAGGAGGTGATCTTCCGGTTGGACCGTTATAAAATGCAAATAAATGCAAAAGCATTTAAAGAAACCAAAGAAACCCCGGCCAATGGCCTGGTGTACGACCTTGGCGCGCATTTAGTTGATAATGCTATTGCTTTATTCGGCCGCCCCTTGTCGTTCAATAAAACTACCGGCATTTACCGCGAAGGTTCGGAAGTGCCTGATTATTTCCATTTCCATTTAACTTTCCCCAACCAGTTAAATGTATTTTTAATATCGGGCCTGCTTATAGCACAGGAGCAGCCGGGCTTTATTGTGAACGGCACCTTAGGCAGTTTTGTGAAAGCACGTACCGACGTACAGGAAGGGCAGTTAGATAAAGGCATGATGCCAACTGATGACGGTTATGGCATAGAACCCGAAGGGCACGAAGGCACGCTGACAATCGTCGGCGTAGATAATGTAAAGAGCACCGAGCCGGTACCATCCGATAAAGGCGACTATATGCAAATATTTGATGCCGTTTATCATACAATTCGCAATAATGCGTTATTCCCTGTAACCGAGGAACAAATTGCCTGGCAATTAGAACTGCTGGAAGCTTAATAAATTTAACCCCCGTTTCGCTTAAATATAAAAATGAAGAAATTATTAGTTGCCATAACCCTGCTGATCGTTGCAGGATGTTCAAACGCCCAACCCCCGATACCCCCGGTAATTGCACCTTATAAGATGCTTAAACTGGACAACACATGGACCACACCTGCCGACCTGAAAAAGGACAAGCCGGTAATGCTTATCTATTTCGCGCCGGATTGCAGCCACTGCCAAAAGCTTATTTATGATATGAAGCCCGTGATGAAAAGCTTCAAGGATATCCAGGTAGTGATGATCACGTTTACCGATATCCGGATGGTGAAAACCTTTAATGAAGATTTCGGGCTGTCGGCCTATAAAAATTTCACTTTGGGTACGGAAGGCTACACCTACACTGCCCAAAAATATTACCAGATGAAAACCACGCCATACATCGCTATTTATGCTAAAGATGGCCACCTGGTACAGGCTTTTGAGAAGGTGCCAAAGATCCCGGAATTGGTTGCAGCGGTGAAGAAGGCGTAGTGTTGAGTCGGAAGTCCGCAGTCGGAAAGTCCGAAAGATCTTGCACATTCCTTTAATCCCGTTGTCATTTCGAGGGAAGCGTAGCGACGAGAAATCTTCTACGCTTATATACAACCGCTTTGCAAGCCCGAATTGCATATCCAACAAGATTTCTCCTCGCTATCGCTCGTTCGAAATGACAAAATTTATAACGAAAAATCCCCGGTTGCAAGCAGCCGGGGATTTTTGTTATTGAGATATTTTTAAATTATTCGCCGCCAACATGGTCATGCACGCCTTCTTCGCGGAACAATTTCGCGCTGAAGAAATCATTGTTCATGCGGGCTATATTCGTCAGTGTGATCTCTTTAGGGCATTCTGCTTCGCAGGCGCCGGTGTTGGTACAGTTACCAAACCCTTCTTCGTCCATTTGGGCAACCATGGCTTGCACACGGCTGTAACGCTCGGGCTGGCCCTGCGGCAATAAACCCAACTGGGTAATTTTTGCCGATACAAACAACATAGCCGATGCATTTTTACAAGCCGCAACGCAAGCGCCGCAACCAATACAAGTAGCCGAGTTGAAAGCCTCATCAGCTACTACTTTAGGGATCAGTATCGCGTTAGCATCCTGCGCACCACCGGTATTTACCGAAATAAAACCGCCTGCTTGCTGGATCCTGTCGAACGCGGAACGATCTGTACCCAGATCCTTTATCACCGGGAAAGCTGCCGAACGCCATGGCTCGATAGTAATGGTTTCGCCATCTTTAAACGTACGCATGTGCAGCTGGCAGGTGGTTATTGCCTTTTTTGGCCCATGCGGATGGCCGTTGATATATAAAGAGCACGACCCGCAGATCCCTTCGCGGCAATCATGGTCGAAATAAATTGGCTCGTCATTCTTTTTGGTAAGGCTTTCGTTCACCACATCCAGCATTTCCAGGAACGACATATCCTCAGAAATACCTTCTGCCTTATAGGTAACAAATTTACCTGCCGTTTGTGAATTTTTTTGGCGCCATACTTTCAGCGTCAGATTCATGTTTCCAGTACTCATATTTTGTGAGTTGTGAATGGTGAGCAGTGAGTGGTGAATGGTGAGGTTTTAAAACTCACTACTCGCCATTCACCACTAACTATACTATTTATAACTACGTTGTGATAACTTAACATTTTCGAAGATCAGTTCTTCTTTATGAAGCTCTTCTTCCTGATCCTCACCTTTAAACTCCCATGCCGATACGAACGCGAAATTATCGTCATCCCTCAAGGCTTCGCCCTCCGGTGTTTGCGATTCTAAGCGGAAGTGGCCACCACATGATTCGCGACGCGCTAAAGCGTCGGTTACCATCAGTTCGCCCAATTCGATGAAATCGGCAACGCGACCGGCTCTTTCCAACGCGGCGTTAACCTCGTCGTTCTCACCGGTTACTATCGCGTTCTTCCAGAAATCCGCCTTCAAAGCCTTTATCAGGCCTTTAGCGTGGGTCAATCCCTCTTCGGTACGTGCCATGCCGCAATATTCCCACATAATGTGGCCAAGCTCGCGGTGGTATTCAACAACTGTTTTGTTGCCTTTTAGCGCAAGCAGTTTGTTGTTGTAGGCAATAACTTCCTGTTTTGTTTTTTCGAATGCCGGGTGGTTCTTGTCAACCGGTTTCGGGCCGATGGTAGCCAGGTAATCGCCAAGGGTATAAGGGATAACGAAGTAACCATCAGATAATCCCTGCATCAGTGCAGATGCACCAAGGCGGTTAGCACCGTGGTCGCTAAAGTTACACTCGCCCATGGCGTAAAGGCCCGGTACGTTTGTGCTTAAGTTATAATCAACCCAAAGGCCGCCCATGGTATAGTGTACCGCAGGGTAAATGCGCATGGGTTGTTTATACGGGTTCTCGTCGGTAATTTGATAGTACATATCAAACAGGTTACCATATTTTGCGCGTACGGTATCTTCGCCAAGGCGTTGTATCGCTTCAGCAAAATCAAGGTAAACGGCTAAGCCGGTAGTACCAACACCTTTGCCTTCGTCAGACATTTCTTTAGCGTTACGTGAAGCCACGTCGCGCGGAACCAGGTTACCAAATGATGGGTATTTACGTTCTAAAAAGTAATCTCTGTCTTCTTCTTTAACCTGTGCGGCAGTAATTTCTTTCTTCTGAAGTTTTTGCGCCGTCTCAACCGTTTTTGGAGCCCATACACGGCCGTCGTTACGTAACGACTCGGACATCAGCGTAAGCTTGCTTTGGTGATCGCCGGTTACCGGGATACAGGTAGGGTGAATTTGGGTATAGCAAGGGTTGGCAAAAAAAGCGCCGCGTTTGTGTGCGCGCCATGCTGCCGTTACGTTTGAACCGATGGCGTTTGTAGACAGGTAGAACACGTTGCCGTAACCACCTGTTGCAAGCAATACTGCATGCCCTGCATGGGTTTCTATCTCACCAGTTTTCAGGTTACGGGTAACAATACCTTTCGCCTGGCCGTCAACCAAAACAACATCCAACATTTCGGTACGGGTGTACATTTTCACCTTACCTAAATGGATCTGGCGGTTTAGGGCCGAGTAAGCGCCTAATAACAGCTGCTGCCCTGTTTGGCCGCGTGCGTAAAACGTACGGGATACCTGCGAGCCACCGAAAGAACGGTTATCCAGCAAGCCGCCGTATTCGCGGGCGAATGGTACGCCCTGTGCAACACATTGGTCGATAATATTTACCGATACCTCTGCCAGGCGGTAAACGTTGCCTTCGCGGGCACGGTAATCACCACCTTTAATAGTATCGTAAAACAAACGGTAAACGCTGTCGCCGTCGTTCTGATAGTTTTTTGCTGCGTTGATACCACCCTGTGCCGCAATAGAGTGCGCACGGCGCGGGCTATCCTGGAAACAAAACGACTTAACGTTGTAACCAAGCTCGGCCAATGATGCGGCTGCGGAGGCGCCGGCCAAACCGGTACCAACAATAATTACATCATATTTACGCTTGTTAGCGGGGTTAACCAGCTTTAAGTTAAATTTATGCTTGCTCCATTTTTCGGCCAGCGGGCCCTGCGGAATTTTAGCATCTAAACTCATTTCTTTTCTACTTTTTATTTAGTGAGTGGTTGATTTAGTGAATGGTGAGTGGTTAGCTCCATCAAATCAACCTATTCTAACTTAATCAACTACTTTGATAAACTCTGGATAAAATACACCACCGGCATAGCCGCAAACCCCAGGGGTATAATCACCCCAAAAAACCAGGTACCGAAGAAGTAAACTATCGGCTGGTATTTGCGGTGTACCCATCCCAATGTGCGGAATGCGCTCTGGAAACCGTGTAGTAAGTGGAATGCTACTGCACCCATCGCAATTACATAAAATGCAACATACCACAATTTGCTAAAGCTCTCCTGCACACGTGCGTGGATATCTTTCACCCTTACAATTTCCACATTGTTTTCTGTGGAGATAGACCTTTCAAATTCAGCAACCTGGGGAACGTATTCGCCAACAGTAGTTACATTGGTTGCCAGGTCGGTACGGTACTCTTTAAATTTAAGCACATGGTCGTACTTGTAAACAAACCAAAAATCGCTCATGTGTATCACAATGAACAATAACAGGATAGAACCTAAAAGCCCCATGTTTTTTGACGACCATGATGCATCCGATTTTGGCTGCACGGCATAACCTACCGGCCTTGCCCTGCGGT
This sequence comes from Mucilaginibacter pankratovii, assembly GCF_014773265.1. GTDB lineage: Bacteria > Bacteroidota > Bacteroidia > Sphingobacteriales > Sphingobacteriaceae > Mucilaginibacter > Mucilaginibacter pankratovii. Next base: position 31,187 of record NZ_JACWMY010000019.1, read on the forward strand.
TTTTAATAGTTAGCACCAAAGCATACACCGCGTGCACTATAATACTGATGTACAGGATGTACGCAATAACCTCGATAGGTGGAAAATGCGTTAAGAAATTTGCGTAGCTGTTAAATGCAAAACCCTGGTCGTCTTTAAAAAGCAACAAGTTGCCGCCCAGGTGAACAATTAAAAAAGTACACAAAAACAAGCCAGTTAAAGCCATTATCAGCTTCTTTCCCAGTGATGAGTTAAAGGTTTGTTTGAATTCGCTCATTATTGATTCAGATTTATTTAGGCAAAAGTATTTATTAAAAGCCAAAAGATATAAATGGTTTCGGCTTTAGATAGGGATTATCATTATTTAGAAACAATCTAAAAGAAAAATATTTCACATAACTGTACTGCACTGTATTTTTTTTGATAGCTGTTATGGAAACCGCCTGTTTATTGCATCCATCAATAAACCACACAAATTATGAACAGGCTAAACTTATCCCTCTTATCCATTTTGGCGCTGCTGATGCTACAATATAATATAGCGAGCGCCCAGGCACCACAACTTACTGTTGATGGCAAAAGCAATAACGGCGTTACGCTGCAAAATTTAAAAATAGATGTGGCTATTTACGGCAACATCAGCCGCACTACCTGGCAAATGACATTTTATAACTCCACCTCGCGGATACTGGAAGGCACGCTGATGTTCCCGCTGAAGGATGGTGTGAGTGTAAGTCGCTACGCTTTAGATATAAATGGCAAGATGCGCGAGGCCGTACCAGTAGACCGCGGTAAAGGTACCGTGGTTTTCGAATCGATAGAACGCCGGCGTGTCGACCCCGGTTTGCTGGAAAAAGTGGAGGGCAACACCTTCCGTACCCGCATCTATCCTATCAACCCCAACAGCACCCGTACCGTAATTATCGGGTACGAGGAAGAAATACCCATGGCAGCCAATGGCAGCCTTAAATTTTCGCTCCCGCTGAATTTGAAGGATACGGTAAAAACATTCTCGCTTACCGCATCGGTTGTACAAAGCGCTGCTGCGCCTGTTGCCGATGATACCAGCGGCTATGCACTCAAATTCGATAAACATCAAAACACCTACTCCTCTTCAATAGAAAAAAACAACTACACCCCAAGCCATTCGTTGTCCTTTTACATCCCTAAACCAAAAGATGTTGCCGAGGTGATGATACAAGCGCAAGGCAATAAATACTATTGGTTCATCAATACCGCTATTCCGCCTCAAACTATCGCCAAGCCGCTGCCCCATAATATTGGCCTACTTTGGGACGCGTCGCTAAGTGGCGCTAACCGCGAGATTAAAAAAGAACTGGCGCTGTTAGATGCCTACTTCAAGAAAGTGAACAACGCGCAGGTACACCTTATCGCTTTCAGCAATGCCATCCTAAAAAATCAAACATACGCTATTACCAATGGCAACTGGGATGCCCTTAAAGCCGAACTGGAACAAACCACTTACGACGGCGCAACTAACTTAGCGAAGCTCGATTTAAGCAAGTACCCGGCAGATGAATTTTTACTGATGAGCGATGGGCATCAAACCTTTGGCGATGGACAAATAAAATTAAGCGGCAAACCCGTTTATTGCATCAACTCATCGGCCGCTGCAGATTACAGCAATTTAAAATTGATAGCCCTTAAAACCAATGGCGAACTGATAGACCTAACCCGCGATGATAACACTAAAGCATTAAACGCGCTAACCATTCAGCCGCTGCGCTTTTTGGGCATCAAAGCCGGCAGTACAGTTGATGATAGTTACCCTTCATTGCCGGTTACCGTTAGCGGGGCATTTTCCATCGCGGGTATTACCAAGGATCCGAATCAAACCATTACGCTACAATATGGGTATGGCAATAAAATAAGTTTCGAGAAACAAGTAACGCTCGATCTGCAGACGAACGCGGTTGAAAACGTGGACGTGGCCAAACTTTGGGCGCAGAAAAAGATAAGCGAGATGGATATTAATTATGAGGCCAATCGCCAGGAGATAGAATCCTTGGGTAAGCGTTTTGGCATTGTTACCCGCAATACCTCGCTGATTGTGCTGGAAACCATTAACGATTACATACAATACGATATTGAGCCGCCTACGGAGCTAAGGGCTCAATATGATGCTATTATGAAGCAGCGGGGCGATGTTGCCCGCAGCCCTGCGCGGGAAAACCTAACCACAGCTGAGAATATACTGAAAGAACTTACCCAGTGGTGGGATAACGGCGCAGAGCCTGCAAAAATCACGGCAAGCAATGCCAGCACGCCGGTTGCTCCGGCAGTAAATAACACAAGCACGGCAAACGCAAATCGCAACAGGCTTGTAAACCCGGGTGCAATAAACCGTAACGGCCAAGGGCATAACATTACCGGGGTTGTGGTGGCAAAGGATGATGGCTTGCCAATTCCGGGTGTTACCCTTAGGGTGAAGGGTACCAATACGGGTACACAAACCAACGCTGTCGGCAGGTATAGCTTATGGGTGCCAAACAAGGGGAAGTTACAGGTATCTTATTTAGGCTTCAAATCGCAGGAAGTAAAAATTGGCGCAAGCGGCTTTTTAAATGTCACCCTCGAGGGGTCTTCTAACCAATTGAACGAGGTTGTGGTTATAGGGTATGGTACCGTTAGGAGACGGGATGTTACAGGTTCGGTTTCAACAATTAATTCGGATGAGGCAGTCAGCAATAACACCGCGCCGGAACCGCCTGCTGTGGAGGAAATGCAAGTTGCGGCGGTTGCTCCTACGCCAAGTTCAGGTGCGCCGGGTGCGTCCCCGGCAGTAACTTATAAAAGTTCAAACATAGCAGCCGGGCTAAGCGCAAAAGTTGCAGGTTTGGCGGTGCAATCGCCCAATGAAGCTAATAAACAATTCCAAGGGCGGGCAGCCGGTGTTAGTGTGATAACGCAGGGTGCGCCGGGCCCGGGTTCTTCTATTGTCATCAGAGGGACATCAAGTATCGCCAACGCAAAACCGCTAATAATAATAGATGGGGTACCGAGTGGTAGTTTGGATGGCTTCAATCCAAATGATATTTCTGATATCAGCGTTTTAAAAGATGCCGGCGCAACAGCCGTTTATGGGGCAAAGGCAAGTAACGGGGTTGTTGTAGTAACTACCAAAAAGGGCGCTGCAACACGCCGCGCGATAACTGCTGACACTATCACAAGCGCATCAAACACAAATGAAGGTATCAGTATAGCCTACAAAACTCCCGATATGGAATATTTGAAAACCATCCAAAACACAGGTAAGGCCGGGCAATATCAAAAATACCTGGAGTTGCGCTCGTCCTTTACCGGCGACCCGGTTTATTATTTTGATGTAGCCAATTACTTTATAAAAATAGGTAACAAGGAAGTTGGCGCACGCATACTAAGCAACCTGGCCGAAATGGACCTGGGCAGCTACGAATTATACAAGATGCTGGGCTATAAATTAAAACAGCTTGGCGATTATGAAGGCGAAGTATTCGCCTTTAAAAAGATAACCGAACTGCGCCCACTCGATCCGCAAAGCTACCGCGATTACGGATTAGCGTTGGAAGACGCCGGCAAGCACCAGCAGGCGTTGGATGTGCTTTATAAAGCCATGGTAACCAGCTATACCAGCGATGCAGAAAACCTTTACAATGGTGTAGAAGAGATCTTTTTGCCGGAGATAAACCGCATTATAGCTATGCACAAGAGTAAGCTAAATCTTACAGCCATCCCAAAAAAGGTGATCAAAGCCTTGCCTGCGGATATAAGAATTGTGATGAACTGGAATATGAACAACACCGACATAGATCTTTGGGTAACCGACCCTAACGGTGAAAAATGCCTGTACAGCCATAACCGTACAGCACTCGGCGGTCGTATATCTGACGACATGACCCAAGGTTTCGGCCCCGAGCAATTCCTGCTTAAAAAAGCAATAAAAGGCACCTATAAAATAGAGATCAACTATTACGGCGATACACAGGCTACTATAGCTGGGCCAACCACCATAATGGCCGAGCTATATACCTATTACGGCACCCCGCAGGAAAAGAAAGAACTCATTGTGCTGCAAATGAAGAAAGATGCCAAAGGTGGCGTGTACATTGGCGACCTCGATTTTAAATAAATGGTTGATTTCCCGGAGTGGTAGTATTGCCATTCCGGTTTTTTTATCAAACAAAATTTTGTCCGCGGAAATTATTTTCGCTTATTTAGGGCTACTAAACCATACGCATGAAATTACTTTACACCGCATCATTTATACTGTTATTAGCATCTTGTAAACAAGCCCCAAAATTAGATCTAACCATCAAAGCAGATGGTGTTACCAATGGTACCGTGCAGTTAAAACAAGCCAGCGAACTAACCCTTAACGAACCCCTTAAAAATGGTGAGCTAACAAAAAGCACGCAATTACAGGCACCCGGTTACTACAGCCTCTGCGTAATAGATAACGAAAAGCCCATCACCTCTAAGATAGCTTATGATATTTACCTGGAAAATGGCAGCTATACCATCCAAACTAATCCGGCAAAGCCCCAGGATTATCCTGTAGTAACTACTACATCCGCAACGCAAAAAGAGCTTAATGATTACTATCAATTATTAAACAAGTATGCGGGAGCGATAGATCATCAAATAGATTCGCTTACCCGTTTCCTGCAGTCTAACGCGGCGGCGGCTTTAAACAAACAAAAACGGGCTGCCATTTATACCAGCACCCGCGCAATACAAAAACAACGCCGCGAGCTGGATTTGAAAGTATTGAAAGAATACACCGAAAAAAATCCGAAAGCCAAAATTGGCGCGCACCTTATTGTACAGGTATATTATCCCGAATACGCGGAAGCTTATAACGAACTTTTTCAAAAGCTGCCTGAGGATGTAAAGATGAGCGACGACGGTTTAAAGATCCAAAACAAATTGGGAAATATGCTGAAACAGCTCACCGGCGCAACTGCCCCGGATATTGCCGGCAATACACCCGATGGCAAACCATTCGACAAAAAGGCCATCAACAAAAAAATTATTTTGGTTGAGTTTTGGAAGCCCAGCAACGATGTTAGCCAGCTGATGCACCAGCAATTGGTAAAAGGAATTATCCTTACCCCTGCAGACAGGAAAAACTTTGGTGTGGTAACGGTATCTATAGACGAGAAGAACGATGCATGGTTAAACGCGATCAAAAACGACAATGTACCATGGCAGCAGCTAAGCGATAGCAAAGGCGATCAATCTCCAAACGTGGCCAAATGGGAAATAAAAACCGTACCGATGTATTGCCTGGTAGATAAAAACTGGAAGATGATCAAATCAAACATCCCTTTCGGCGAAATAGATACCGAGGTGCACGAGTACCTTAAGAAGAATTAACTGATAGCGATCACCTTATCTTTCAGCACGCCAAAAATATTGTCGTTCTTCATGCTGCGGATGGCCACCTTACCGGTAAATCTGCCGAACGACGGCAGTATGGCTTGGTTCTTACCGAAAGCGAAACAGGGCAACGTAACGCTTTGCCTGCCCCTGCCAACCAGGTTCACCCCCGGATGGATATGCCCGCAAAGTACGTAACCGCCTTCCGGCCTTATATTGGCGTCGGCAAGGGGATGGTGCAGCATCAGGAAGGGGCCAACGCTTAGCTCCTCCGTCAGCACAACATCCAGGTCGAGGTAATGCTTATCGTGGATGATATCGTGGTTACCTTTCACCAGGATGATCTGTAGTTTGGGGAACTGCTTGCGCCACATCACAAACCAGTCCCAATCGGCATTCAGGTCGCTGTGGAAGAGATCGCCCAGGAAGATGATCTTTTCGGGGCGATGCTCGTGTATAAGGTCTGATAACATAGCCAGATCGTCCTGCTCCATATCCCGCGGGATGGCAATGCCCGCTTTGCGGAAGTGCCCAACCTTCCCCAAATGTACATCAGCAGCTATTAAAGCCTTCTGCTGTTGCCAGTAAATGGCCTTCTGCGGCAGCAATAACAGATCCTGGTCTAAAAAATTAAAAGGGGTACCCGCACTCATCGTCATAACGGGGCAAAGATAGGGATTGATTTACTAATTTGCTTAGCAGGATGGCGGTTAAATTAGGCTACCGTCCGGGGTGTCCAATTTGTGAAATATAGACACATTGGACACCCCTGAACGCACCTGGACACCTGCCAAAATCACTTACAAAAACTTCCGAATTTTTGCATTTTTTACGGATTTATTGTACTTAAACAGCCCTTTTGCGAGCGTAATACAGGCGTTTTTTTCGAAAAAAAAGTGCCACAAAAACAAAAAACCCGGCTCATCACCGGGTTCTCCTATTTATAATCACTTAAACTATTATTTATTGTATCTCAAAAACGTTGCTGAAGCTGCCACCGTTTGGATAGTAACCGGTGATGATCAGTCGGCCGTTCTTCAGGTTGGTGATAACGTTATCCATATCATCAACACTGTTAATAGGCTGTTTGTTGATCGAGGTGATAACCGACCCAACAGGGATCTCGGTATCATCAAATATACCGCCTGCCCGTACTTGGGTTACCAAAACGCCAGAGTTTACATGGAACTTGCTTTTCTGTGCAGCGGTTAACGGCTGGAAGCTTGCGCCCAGTTTGTTAAACAATTCTGCTGCAGATTTAGAAAGCGCTGCGGATTTGGCAACCGGAGCCTCTGCTTTAAGCGTTACATCAAAGTTCTTTTCGCTGCCATTGCGCAATACAGTTATCTTGATGTTATCGCCGGGCTGTAAACGTGCTACACGCTCTTGTAAGTCTGATGATTCATAAACGGTGTTACCTTCTACCTTGGTGATGATATCGCCCGGCTGGATGCCTGCTTTCTCTGCACCGCCGCCTTCAACTAAAGAGTTTACGTAAAGGCCGTTTGTTTTGTCGGTTTTTAAACCTTGTGCGGCTTCGGGGTCACTAAGATCGGCAAAGCTGATGCCAATGTAACCGCGTTTAACCGAACCATACTTTTTAATATCGTTCAATACTTTCTTAGCTAAATTCACCGGGATAGCAAAGCCATAACCTTCATATGAGCCGGTGTGCGAAGCAATAGCCGCGTTAATACCGATCAATTCGCCGGCTGTATTTACCAATGCGCCGCCGCTGTTACCCGGGTTAATAGCAGCGTCTGTTTGTATGAACGATTCTATACCTTTTCTCAGGGTTGGCTGTTGTTGGGTAACAGGGCCAAATGGATTCTGGTTCTGCTCATCATCATCTTTACCAATAATGTTGATGCTACGGCCTTTCGCGCTCACAATACCGGCAGTAACGGTTGATGTTAATTTAAAAGGGTTACCTACGGCTAATACCCATTCGCCAACGCGTACGGCATCCGAGTTACCTAATTTTACAATCGGCAGGTTGGTAGCGTTAATTTTAATGAGGGCAAGGTCGGTATTAGGGTCGGTACCGATGACTTTCGCCTCAAACTGGCGGTGATCATTAGTAACAATGGTAATTTTCTCGGCCTTTGCCACAACGTGGTTGTTGGTTACAATATAACCATCCGGAGAGATGATCACACCCGAACCTGATGCCATCTGCGGGCCCTGAGGACGCATACGCTGGCCAAACATCTGCCCGAACATTTGCTCAAACTGATCCTGGTTACCGCTGCCTTTTGCCGCGTAAGTAGTGCGGATATAAACTACCGCAGGGGTAACCTCTGCTGCTGCCTGCGTAAAATCTGCCGCACCGGCAGATGATACCATTGGCGCGTTTGAACGGTTGCTTGCAAAATAAACTTTTTGCTTGTCTTCGAAACTCATGCCCTGGTCGTATTTGTTTTCGGCAAACTTATACACCCCTAAGGCTAAGGCACCGCCTGCAAAGGCGGTTAATAGTGTTAAACCAAACTTTTTCATATTTTTATTCAATTCTCTTTTATGTTTACGGTATTATCTACCGGTAGTCAAATTTAATACCATATAGACGATATAAACAATGATAAGTTATGTGCAATTTTGTTAAAAATTGTTAAATTAAAATTAACAAGGCCAAACATTTGTTATGCCCCGTTAGTCTTATCAAAGCAACGGCCATCTTTTAATAAATTTCACAGTGAATATAAAGTTTTATAAATACCAGGGAGCAGGCAACGATTTTATTTTGATAGACAATCGCGAAGGCATTGTAAATCAACTGAATAAAGAGACTGTTGCCAAACTTTGCGATCGCCGTTTCGGTATCGGCGGTGATGGCTTAATGCTGCTGGAAAACCTGGAAGGCTACGATTTTAAAATGGTGTACTACAATGCCGACGGCAACGAGGGCAGCATGTGCGGTAATGGCGGTCGCTGCATTGTAGCTTTTGCCAAAAATCTGGGCATCATACACGATGTGACAAATTTTCTCGCTACCGATGGCCCCCATTATGCCAAAATTTCAGAAGAAGGCAATTGGGTAAGCCTGCAGATGATAGATGTAACCGACATCAGCAAAGACGGGGACGCTTATGTACTTAACACCGGCTCGCCGCATTATGTAAAAGTGGCGTCCGACCTGGAGATAAAAGACGTTTACAACGAGGGCTACGCCATCCGCAATAACGCTACCTACAAAGCCGATGGCATCAACGTAAACTTTGCCGAAAAAAATGGCGAAGGCTATTTTGTGCGCACCTTTGAGCGTGGCGTAGAGAACGAAACCTATGCCTGCGGCACAGGCGTTACGGCAGTCGCGTTAGCCATGGCCAAACACAACAGGCAGTTCGGCACCATTAGCACACCTATAAAAGTTTTGGGCGGCAACCTCAATATCCGCTTTGATAACGATGGCGAAAAATTCAGCAATATCTTTTTAGAAGGGCCTGCGGAGTTGGTGTTTGATGGGGAGATAGAACTGTAATATTGTGCTCTTAAACATGAACAGTCATATTTTAAATAAATACGGTGTGACATTCCGCGAAGATGCCAATGGGCACAAATTGCCAGATGGTGAAAGTGTTCTTTGCTCTTATTTATATATATGGCGAGCACTGGAGGACATTAATGAATTTATTAGTGATGTTGATAAGTGTTTACAAGGGCATGCTTCATTGGTTGAAGATTTAAGTTACAGCGACTCCCATTTTGGAATTTATGGTGAGTTATCAAACGAATCTCTCGAATTACACGATGAGCACAGAACCTATTTGCTCTATATTCCTTTAGCTGATTTTAAAGAGCTTCTACTATCCTGGAAAGAGTTTTTATCGAAATAGAAATAACATTTTTTGAATTTAAGCATGAGGACAATAGAAGAACTAAATAAAAAAAGGTGCCCGTTGTTAGCATCGACGAGTCACTCGACAAGTACGATAATGTTGTATTGTTCCCCGATAAAGTTGCCAAAGCGAACGAAATGCTGCGCACAATAGGGCTGCCAAAGGATAAAGAAAAAAGCAAGCAAGAGTAGAGTTTACCCCCACTGTTAATAATTATTACAGAAATTTCTTCCACTTACACTAAATTCTCTTTACGTTTGAATTTTTTGTTGATGTAGCTTTCATTAATTTTTTATCAGAATTGATGATGTTACGCGTAGACAGCAGCAAACCTTGCCAAATAATTTATGCCATTGCCCGGCACGATTACCTGTCGTACGTGATAGAACCGCACATTGTGCAGCTAAACCCCAACGGGGAATTTTCCTTTACGCACCAGCGCCTGTTCAGCAACACGGCTGTCGAATTTAGCCACTGTATTGATGATACCGACCGCAAGCTCATCAAGATCCTGGAGGATATGGAGCAGGGGAACATCATTAAAAAATTCTATAAAAAACCAATCCGCCCCTTCGAGTACTTCGCCAAAGTGTTTAACGATCAGGTTTTCGACGTGATCCGCCCGAAAATTGAAAAGAAAATAGTGGAGGCACTAAGCTTATTAGGCAGCAACGATAAACAGCTGTACCTGATGAGCAAGGAAGGTTACCCTGCCGGGCGCAAGGTGCATATTGCCGACGAGCCCGCTTCGGTGCTCTTCCATTTCCGCAGGAACGAGGAGGAGATCCGCTACTTCCCTACTATCAAATACCAGGGCCTGCGCATCGAATTTATGTTTAAGGATGCCGAGATCATTTGCAACCATCCAGCATGGATGCTGTTAGACGATACCCTCTACTATTTCGATAAAGAGATAGAAGGCAAAAAACTGCAGCCTTTTTTAAATAAACGCTTTATCTCTATCCCAAAATCGTCGGAGCATTCCTATTTCGAAAAATTTGTTGCCCCGCTGATAGAGAAGCACAACGTTTATGCCGAAGGTTTTACCATTAATACCGAAAAGTATGATGCTACCGCTTTTCTGAAGCCCATTTACGTTGAGGGCGGAACTTCGCAGCTACAGCTATATTTTAAATATGCCGGTTATATTTTCCCATACGGGGATGGCAGGCATGTGTCCGTACGGATGGAGCGCACCGGCGATGATTACCTTTTCCACCGCATTAAGCGCTCGGTTACCTGGGAAAAAGGCAAGCTGGCACAGCTGGAAGCATTAGGCCTGCAAACAACTTCTTCGCTTTTCCAAAACTTAGAAGTGGCGCATGGCGATGATGATACCGATAGGGCCTTCCCTGTTTTTGAATGGCTTAACCACCACCACGACGAGCTGATTGAGAAAGGCTTTGAACTGGAACAACCCGACGGGCAGAAACGCTATGTATTTGGCACTACCAAAATAGACCTGGAGATCTCTGAGAATAACGACTGGTTCGATATCAACGCTGTAGTATTCTTTGGGCCCTACCGCATCCCGTTCATCCAGCTCAAGAATCATATCCTCAACCATAAAAAAGAATTTATACTACCATCGGGCGAAATAGCGGTTATTCCCGAACAATGGTTTTCGCAATATGGCAACCTGCTGCATTTTTCAGAAGGCGGCGACGGCCTCAAACTTCGCCGACACCATATTGGCCTGGTGAACGACCTGGAGGGCGAAATGGCCGAAACAGCCATGAGTCGCAAGTTGCAAAAGCTTACCAATTACGAGGAAACTGAAGATGTACCGATGCCGGTAAATTTTGCAGGCAGCCTTCGCCCCTACCAAAAGGCCGGTTACAACTGGTTCCATTTTTTAAAGGAATACCATTTTGGCGGCTGTTTGGCCGATGACATGGGTTTGGGTAAAACCATACAAACCCTGGCCCTGCTGCAAAAACACAAGGAAGATACCGAAGCGGCGGGCAGCAAAGCTACCTCGCTGGTGATCATGCCTACGTCGCTGATATATAACTGGCTTAATGAGGCCAAAAAATTTGCGCCGCAGCTAAGGCTGATGGTGCATACCGGCGCTTTCCGTTATAAATCGGCCGATGTGTTTGCCAATTATGATGTGGTTATAACTACCTACGGCATCAGCCGCATAGATATTGAGATGTTTAAGGCTTATTACTTCGATTACGTGATCTTAGATGAGAGCCAGAACATTAAAAACCCTTCTTCTAAATCGTTCCAGTCGGTAAGGCAGTTGAAATCGCGCTTTAAGCTGATATTGAGCGGTACACCGGTTGAGAATTCGGTTAACGACCTGTGGACGCAGATGAGCTTTATTAACCCTGGCTTACTGGGCGCGCAGATCTATTTCCAGAATGAATTTGTAACGCCGATAGAGAAAAAGAAGGACGAGGAAAAGGCACGCAAATTACAGGCCATCATCAAACCATTTGTACTGCGCCGCACCAAGGAACAGGTTGCAACCGAGCTGCCGCCGAAAACCGAAAACCTTTTCTACTGCCAGATGAGCGAAGAGCAGGCCGAGGTTTACGACAAGGTAAAATCGGAATATCGTAACGAGCTACTCCGCAGTATTGAGGATGGCACTTACGCCAAAACGCAGATCCAGGTATTGCAGGGGCTGATCAAACTTCGGCAAATAGCCAATCACCCGGCAATGATAGACCAGGAGTATGAAGGCGATTCGGGCAAGTTTGAGAACGTGGTACATACCCTGGCCAACGTGTTGGATGGCGGCCATAAGGTGCTGATCTTTTCGCAGTTTGTAAAACAGCTGAACATTTACCGCGAGCATTTCAACCAGAATAATATCCCTTACGTATACCTGGATGGCAGTACCCAAAACCGCGGCGATGTAGTAAAACAGTTCCAGGAAGATGCCAAAACACGGGTGTTCCTTATCTCCATAAAAGCAGGCGGCGTAGGTTTAAACCTTACCGAGGCCGATTACGTTTTTATCCTGGATCCATGGTGGAACCCGGCGGTAGAACAGCAAGCGATCGACCGTACGCACCGCATCGGGCAAACCAAAAACGTATTCATCTATAAATTTATCACTAAAGATACCGTAGAAGAAAAGATCCTGGCCCTGCAGCAGCGCAAGCTCAGCGTAGCCCGTTCGCTTATTACCACCGAGGAAAGCTTTATCAAGTCGCTTACTGCGGATGATATTAAGGAGATACTGGGGTAGTTATGGCGGTGAGGACACCGCCATAATGAAGAGGTTGCCTGGCGGCGGTGTCCTCACCGCCGCCGCCGTTAACTCCAAACAAAAACACCCGCCATTTTGTATACACATTGCCATAATCATTCGGCCCCACCCGAATAATTTGCCCGCAGGCCCATAGCTTGCTTTTGCTTTTTGTAACATTGCAGAAATTTTTAATTGTTGACAGCTACCGCTAAAAAAGTACTTTCTTATTTGCTTAAAGCCACTATACTGGTTTTGGCCTTCTATTTTATTTACCATAAGTTTTTAAAAAAGAATTCGGATCTCAGGCAATTCGAAGATCTTGTAACCCACATCAGCCGGCAGCAGGTAATTATTACTTTATCTGCGGTTGTGGTTTTAATGCTGGTCAACTGGCTGCTGGAGAGCTTTAAATGGCAATATCTATCTAAGCGTTTAGCAAACATCTCGGTATGGGAAGCCATCGAGGCTGTTTTTTGCGGATTAACCTGGGCCATCTTCACCCCCAACCGCATCGGCGAATTTGGTGGCCGGGTAATGTTTTTACCCAACCGCAAGCGCATCCATGGTGTTTTTGCTATGGCAGTCGGTGCCTTTGCGCAGAACGTAATTACCAATGTTGCCGGTGTCCTGGCTTCGCTTTGGTTTATTTATAGCTTTTTTAATTTAAATGCCTGGCTATTTTTAGGAATCGCGGTATTAGCATTTATATTCCTGGGGTTGCTGCTTGTAGTATACTTCCATATCAAATGGCTGGTTATCCTGCTCGATAAGGTCAAATTCCTCAAAAAATATCATCGCTTTTTTGATATCATGGGCCGGTACGAAGGCAAGGAACTTTTGGTAGTTATGGGCTACAGCCTGGCGCGTTTCGCAGTGTTCTCTGTTCAATATTATTTGGTTATCCACTTGTTATTGCCCAACCTGCCGCCGCTGCCAATGATGCTTACGGTAGTGGTGTTTATATTTATCCAATCGGCCCTGCCCTCGCTTGATCTGCTGGACATTGGCGTGCGTAATTACACTGCAACCTATCTTTTTACTTATATTACTAACCAACATATCGCCATAATGGCGTCGGTATCATCTATCTGGCTTATTAACCTCATTATCCCGGCCATCATGGGGTCGGTATTTGTACTTAAACTAAAATTCTTTGATCGCACATAGTATTATTTCCCTGTTTTTAACCGGCCTTTACTTGCTGGTGCTCGCTTACCTCATTAAAGGATGGGCCGCCCTAAGGCGCCCAAAAACCGAAGGCGCAAGCCATACTACAAAAGTAACCATACTTATCGCTGCCCGGGATGAGGAGGAGCGCATCCGTTACACCATCGAAGACATCATAGCGCAGGACTATCCACGCCATTTGGTGGAAGTAATTATTGTGGATGATCACTCTACCGACAGCACTGCCGATATCATTCGCAGCTATGCCGCCGACGGCATTACATTAATGCAGCTAAAGGAAGATAAACCCCTCAACTCCTATAAAAAGAAAGCCATTGCCGAAGCCATTGCCCGCTCCACCGGCGACCTGATGGTAGCAACTGATGCCGACTGCCGCATGGGCAAAAGCTGGCTTAGCTCCAGTGTAAGCTATTACGAAACGCATAACCCGGTGATGATCTCCTCGCCGGTTACCTATTTTGAGGAGAAGACCTTATTTGAATTGCTGCAAACGCTGGAATTCTCTTACCTGATTGGCATCGGCGCGGCCTTTATTGGCAACGGCAGGGCATCTACCTGTAATGGCGCCAACCTGGCCTACCGTAAAGATGTTTTTTACGAGGTAGGCGGCTTTAAAGGCATAGATGATCTTGCATCGGGCGATGATGAACTGCTGCTGCAAAAAGTTGCCGTTAAATATCCAAACCGCATCGGCTTTTTAAAGAACCGCGAAGCCATCGTATATACGCATGCCAAGCATACCCTGCAGGAGTTTTTACAGCAGCGCCGCCGCTGGGCATCAAAGTCTACCAAATACAAGGATAAATGGATAGTGGCGCTGGCGGTATGTATCTGGCTGTTCAACCTGTCGCTGCTGGTGAATGCCGCACTGGGCTTTTATGATACTTTCTTCCTCAAGCTCTTCCTGGTTCAGTTTCTTTTGAAATATATTTTCGAGTTGGCTTTTTTGCTGCCGATAGCCTCTTTTTTCAAGCGTATCAAATTGGTGGGCTTGCTTATCATCCTCATTCCCATACACATTGTGTACTTTGTTTACGTTGGGCTTATCGGCAATACCCGCAAATACTCGTGGAAGGGGCGCACCGTGCGCTAAATTCTTAAAACTTAACAGTAGAAAAAGCAAACAAATCCTGTTTAGATGGAATTATTCATTATTTTAGGCTGCCTATTATAATAATGCAAAACAACCAGGATAGTTCAGGCGAAGACGAACTGATCAGGCTGCTGTTAAAACGGCAGTCGGAGTTGAATGCTTTGCTGGAAATTACGCGGGCCATCAACAAAAACGAATCTACCTCTAACCTGATACAAATGCTGGAGGTGATACTGCAGCACTACCTGCAAATTGGAAAATTCCGTTTTCTAATCGCTAAAGACAAAGTTTACAGTTGCATCTCCAAATACGGCGGTGAGATAGAACCGGCACCTGTTTTAAATGCCACATGGGCGCATCTTAGTAAAATAAAATCGCCGGTTGCGCTAAGGGGCCATACCGACCCTGTACTGAGCGCTTACGATTATTATATCCCAATTTATCATAAAAATAAGGCTCTTGCGTATGCGCTTATAGGGCAGTTCCCTACTTCGGGCGAAATGCTGAACAACGATCTTACGTTTATTCAAACGCTTATTAACGTTATCGTAGTAGCGCTGGAGAATAAAAAACTTTTCCGCGAACGCCTGCAGGCCGAACGTTTTCAGCGCGAAATGGAACTGGCTGTTGAAGTGCAGAATATGCTGATCCCGCTACGGGTGTATAAAGAAGTGGGTGTAGAGGTTGGGGCAAAATATCTTCCGCACCAAAATATCGGCGGTGATTATTTTGATTTCTTCCGGCTGAACGCGAACGAATTTTTATGGTGCATTGCCGATGTATCCGGCAAGGGAATTTCCGCAGCCCTGCTAATGGCCAATTTCCAGGCGAGTTTGCAGGGACTGGCGGCTATTGAAGACGACCTGACCACCATAGTAGAGCGATTGAACAAGCTGGTTATCCACAATACCAAAGGCGAACGGTTTATCACCCTGTTTTTGGCGCGCTTTAACCAGCAAACCCGCAAGCTTAACTACATCAATGCCGGGCACAACCCCACTATTTTATATTGCGATGGTGAGGCGTTCCCGCTAAAATTGGGAACTACCATGATAGGTGCCTTTGATGAGCTGCCGTTTTTAAACGAAGGCGAAATAGATATCGAGCCCAACACGCTTTTCTTTAACTATACCGACGGACTGATGGATCACGAGCTGCAGAACTACAAAAACTGGAGCGAAGAAAAGTTACTGGAATTCGTAATAGCCAACGGCGACATGACGCCCGACGATCTTAACGAAGCGGTGCTGACCCATATTAACACCGTTGTAAAGGGCAAGCCAATTGATGATGTTACCTTGCTGACGGTGAGGGTATCGTAGTAAAAACCATGTCATTGCTGCGAAGCGCGGCAACCTCATAGGATGTTCCACATTGCACAGCTGTGATGCAATGTGGATTTGCACGTTTGCTCGTCCTCTGAGGTTGCCACGTCGCTATCGCTCCTCGCAATGACAAAGCGGAAAAAAGGTTACCCAAACAACAACCCAAACACCTCCTCAATCCTACCCACTACTTTTACATCAATAGTATAACGCGATAGGTCCAGCCGGTTTTTGTCTTTTGCGCCGGAGGGCATGTTGTATTTGGAAATGAAGATCTGCTCGAAGCCCAGCTTCTGCGCTTCGGCAATGCGTTGCTCCACACGGTTTACGGCGCGAATCTCCCCCGATAAACCTATCTCGCCTGCAAAACAGGTTTTAGCCGGGATGGGGATATCCTCGTGCGAGGATATTATGGCCGCGGCAAGGCCTAGGTCTATAGCCGGGTCTTCCACCCGGATGCCACCGGTAATGTTCAGGAACACATCCTTTGCGCCAAGGCGGAAACCGCAGCGTTTCTCCAGCACGGCCAGCAGCATACTCATGCGTTTGGTATCAAAGCCTGTTGCGGTACGCTGTGGCGTACCGTAAGGTGATGTGCTTACCAGCGCCTGGGTTTCTATCAACATGGGGCGCATACCCTCCAAGGTGGCAGATATGGTAATGCCGCTCAGCGGCTCATCGCGTTGCGATAATAATATTTCGGATGGATTGGACACCTCGCGAAGTCCTTCGCCCAGCATTTCGTAAATGCCCAGCTCGGATGCCGAGCCGAAACGGTTTTTGATAGTGCGCAGTATGCGGTACACGTGGTGGCGGTCGCCCTCGAACTGCAAAACGGTATCAACCATGTGCTCCAGGATCTTGGGGCCGGCAATCATCCCGTCCTTGGTGATGTGGCCTATCAAAAACACCGGCGTGGAGGTTTCCTTGGCAAAGCGAAGCAACTCCGCAGTACACTCCCGCACCTGGGATACACTGCCCGGGGTAGATTCTACATGGGCCGAGTGCAGCGTTTGGATCGAATCGATCACCACCAGGTCCGGCTGTAAGTCTTCTATTTGTTTAAATATATTTTGGGTAGAGGTTTCCGTCAATATATAACAGTCCGTGCCCGCTGCCGACTGCCCACTGCCAACCGCCGTAAGCCTTTCCGCCCGCATTTTTATCTGGTGGTCGCTTTCCTCGCCGGATACGTAGAGCACTTTGATGCCCGGCATGTTCAGCGCCAGCTGTAGCATCAGGGTAGATTTACCTATGCCCGGCTCGCCGCCAATTAACACCAACGAACCTGCCACAATCCCGCCGCCTAATACCCGGTTAAATTCCTTGTCGGGCGTAAGCAGGCGGTGTTCTTCCTTAAAAGTAATATCCGCAACCTGCACGGGTTTATTGGCCCGTACGGATGATGCGGGGCTGGCTTTCCAGGCGGGTACCGATGAATTGGCTTTTTCCAAAACCTCCTCCACCATGGTATTCCATGATTGGCAGGCGGGGCATTTACCCAGCCACTTAGGCGATTCGTAGCCACAGCTCTGGCAGAAATATGCGATCTTAGTTTTAGCCAATTCGATTTAAGATTTTAGAATTACGATTTACGAATGTAATTGCCAATAAAATTAGCAATTTATTGGCAATTACTCAAATTAATTTCAGCTTGTTCGCGTTCGACATGGGGCGCGAACAGCCCGAACAAGCCCGAACAAAATATTTACCTGGTAATTATCGCCAATAACAAGCAAATCGAAAACCGCGGCGATTTTGGGGAGAACATCTTTAAACAATTCAAAAGCATTTACCCAATAAGAGCCGGGGCTTAAGAAATATCTGCTCTTATTATTATCAGTTGGTTGGTTGTTTATAGTCCGCAAGGTCCTCTATCGAGTTTAGGTTAACCCATAAATTCTGCTTCAGACAAAAATTGCATAACCCATAAAGCGTTCCTATGGAACGCAGCCATATCGATTAATTTTTTTCTACCCATAAGGTATCCCGAAGGGATACTCATTGCTTTCTTCGTCCCTTCGGGACGACTCATGGGTAGAAATAAGCGCCACCCCATTTTACGTTCCATAGGAACGTTTTATAGATAACCACAGTGCTAAGCATCCTGTTTTAAGAACGGTATTTTGTGGGTTAACCTAAACTCGATAGAGGACCCTGCGGGGACAGGAAAGGGCTATGCCTGTGTATTCGCCGTAGCAATTAGAGATGCAATTAAAGCGCCGTAAAACTTCTCAGTTAGCGATGTTAAAGCAACGCTTTTCTTTGTATCTGAAGGCTTCACTTGCCATAAGTCTTCGTCGGGAGAAATAAAAGCGATAAGAGTTGCGTAAAGCACTTGTCTTTTCTGTAGCAAAGAAGCGTCATTTTCTATTAGCCCGCTTTTAGCAAATATCGTTTGGGGTTCCGGGCTGTTGAGGACATTAAAAGCAATACTAAAAATATCAGCCCATTGTAAGAAATCATTATCGGAGGCAAACGAGATGCTTTTTTGTAGCACATCATGTAATCGGTTTCTAGCTTTTTGCAAGCTCACCTTTTCATCTATTGTATCTTCAAATCTATATGCGAGATAATATCTCACGTTCCAATTTTCGCCTCCTAATGATTCTTTTTGTTTGAACCACCTGCAAAACCAAAAATTTGAATACTTATCATAAACAGCTTCAATGTATAAACTGCCTTTTAAGGAATTTGGCGTTCGGCTGTCTTTAAGTTTCGGCGAGGTTGGCAACCGATAATGTAATGATAGTTTTAAACAACCATCTTTCTCTAAATATCTAAACCACTTAACTGGATTTGCAGCCACAATATCTCCATCGAGGCCTACTCTGTTAACGTAGTTTCTAAGCAGTATATAACCAACCGTTTCGCAATTTTCAAAAACGTTGCTATCAAGATAATCCCGGGGGATGTTACCGTTTTTTATGTAATTATTGTAATTACATATCAACGAGATAAGTTGTGCTGTGTGAAGGCTCATTGGTGCGTAAATTTAATATTTACATCGTACCCTCGTAAATCAATTTAACCAAAAAGAGCAGATGCTTTTTCAAACATCTGCTCTTTTCTTATCTGCATATCTGCACATTTAAAATCTGCACATCAGGTTACAATTTTATTTCCTCGTCTTTAGAAGAGAAGAAGTGGAACTCGGTAATCTGGTAAGCAGGGTTGCTTTTTACCTTTATCCACTGGTTGTATTTAAAGTACCATTTCATCTGGCGGTTAAAGATGCCTTTTTTGATGAATGCCTCAATGTACGGGTGTACAACAAGCGTAATATTTTTCTCGTTCTGCTCTTCCAGTATGAAATTGAAGTTGTTCTCAATATCATCGAGCAGCAACACGGTTGGGCGAATGGTGCCGGTACCATGACAAGCAGGGCAAACCTCGCTGGTAACAATGTTCATCTCTGGCCTTACACGCTGGCGGGTGATCTGTATCAACCCAAACTTGCTTGGCGGCAAAATGGTGTGCTTTGCACGGTCGTCGGCCATTTGGGCCTTCAGGTAATCAAATAGCTCTTTACGGTTGGTTGGCTTGTGCATGTCAATAAAATCGACAACCACTATACCACCCATATCGCGCAGGCGCAGTTGGCGGGCAATTTCTTTAGCCGCTTCCTTGTTTACCTGGTAAGCGTTCTCTTCCTGGTTCTCTTTATTGGCTGTACGGTTCCCGCTGTTCACGTCAATAACGTGTAAAGCTTCGGTATGCTCAATAACCAGGTAAGCGCCACCGGCAAGGTTAACGGTTTTACCAAATGCCCCTTTTATCTGCTTATCAATACCATGATGCTCAAACAAAGGCTCTTTATGCTTGTGCAGGCGTACGATGCCTTCCATCTCCGGAGAGATCTCATGGATGTAAGATCTTACATCGTCGTACATACTCTGCTCATTCACATGAATGTGATGAAAGTCCGGGCTCAAAATATCCCTCAGGATAGTTGATGTTCTGCCGATCTCCCCCAAAACCTTCCTGGATGGTTCGGTACCGTGGAGCTTGGTTACAAAGGTTTCCCATTTGGATATTAAGTCCAGCAGGTCTTTTTGCAACTCGTCCACACCCTTCCCTTCAGATACGGTGCGTATAATTACGCCGAAATGTTTTGGTTTGATACTCTCAACAACTTTACGCAGGCGGTTACGCTCTGTATTACTCTTTATCTTTTTTGAGATGGATATCACCTCAGAAAAAGGCACCAATACAACATAGCGGCCCGCAATAGACAGATCGCTGCTTAGCCTTGGGCCCTTTGTTGAGATGGGCTCCTTAGCAATTTGTACAGGCACAAGCACTCCTTTAGCCAAAACATCAGAGATCTTGCCTCCTTTGTTTATGTCTGCTTCCAGCTTAAAGTTATCTAAAAGCTTTGATTGGTATCCCCCGCTACGTACTTGTTTGGTAAGCTTAAGCAGGCTTTGTACCTGCGGCCCCAAATCAAGATAATGCAAAAAGGCATCCTTCTCGTATCCTACATCCACAAAAGCAGCATTCAGGCTCGGCATAATTTTTTTAATGCGGCCTAAATACAGATCTCCAACAGTATAATTGTTAGTGATTTGCTCTTTATGGAGCTCTACAAGTTGTTTATCCTGTAATAATGCAATAGTAGCCCCGTTGGGGGATGAATCGATAATTAATTCTTTTATCAATTGCTACTCCATTTCTTAAAACGGCACCGTAAGGCGCCGCCGGGTGGAAAAAAAACTAAACATAAATAGTCCCGCATACCTGCGGGACTTAAGCTATTTACAATAGCCTATTTTTTCTTATGTCTGTTTTTTCTTAAACGCTTTTTGCGTTTGTGGGTAGCCATTTTATGTCTCTTACGTTTTTTACCGCTTGGCATGATAATAATTTTTAAGTGTGGTTATTTTTTTAATTCCTTTATAAATTCATCTATCCGGCTACTCTCTGCAGGGTCGCCTATTAGTTGCTTGCATTTTTCATAAGCTGCAATCGCTTCTTGTTTTTGGCCCAGTTGCTTATAACTTTCGGCCAGGTAAAAGTAGGGCTCAAGCTCTTCTTTTATGGCTATCATGGTTTTAAACCTGCCAACCGCTTTATCGTACTGGCCGCTCTTCATGGCAAACATGCCTAAATTGAGCAATGCCGAGTGATTTTTCGGGTCCTGCTTTACTACTTCAAGCAATAAGGCAATTCCCTGCATTGGCATACCGCCACCGTTTACATAGGCAACGCCTAACCCGGTTTTGGCCTCCAGATCTGCCGGCTTTAGCTTAGTAGCATTTAAAAACGCTTCCGATGCTTTGGCGCTCAGGGCAACCTGCTCGTTAGCATCCTGCGAACGTTTGGTGGCTTCGTTAAAACGGTTACCTGCATTTACCCAGTCATCAAACGCATTTGTTTGCTGCGCTATCTCCTGGTAATAAAACGCTGCCGGGGCCGGCTGTACAGCTGCATCCCATAAAGCCGCCAAACTACGCTGAACCGATGGCTTTGCAGCAAACGACGCCGTTTTTAGCTGGCTTTCCAATGCTTCAATCTGCTTTAACTGTTCTGCATCCAAACTTTGCTTTGCCAGTGCCGATACCGAAGCTTCGGATAATTCAGCAGCTGGTTTTGCATTGGCATCAACAGCAGTAGTAGCGGGCTTGGCAGCAACCTCTTTAGATTTTACCAAACCTTTAACAGGTTGCAGATACAAATAGCCCATAGTAACAATTACTATTGCACAAACGGCTATCTGTTTTTTATTCATTGCTTATTATTTGCTTGCTTTAGCAGTGGGTTTGTTACCTGTACGTACTTTCTCTACAAAAGTTTTAGCTGGTTTAAAGCTTGGTACAAAATGCTCGGGGATAATAATGGCAGTATTTTTTGAAATGTTACGCGCGGTTTTTTTAGCTCTCTTTTTAACTACAAAACTTCCGAATCCTCTTACGTAAACGTTCTCGCCACCTACCATTGAGCTTTTCACTACTTTGAAAAACGCTTCAACGGTTTCCTGCACGTCAACTTTCTCGATACCTGTTTTAGAAGAGATTTCAGCTATAATTTCTGCCTTGGTCATATCCTGTTTTCTTTATTTAAAATGTATAAATACTTAACTGTTTTGGGGTTGCAAAAGTATCGCTTTAAAATTAAAGATTAAAATAATTAACACATTTTTTTTGTAGAGTGCCAAAAACAGCATTTACAGGCTTAAATTATGATACTGAGATGGATAAAGTATCTTTGCATTTGATGAGTATTTGGGGAGAACTGATAAGCTGGTATGAGGGAAATAAGCGCGACTTACCCTGGCGCAACACCACCGATGCTTATATTATATGGCTATCAGAAATTATACTGCAGCAAACCCGCGTAGAGCAGGGAATGCCTTATTTTTACCGCTTTGCAGAAAAATATCCAACCGTTACGCACTTTGCGGCAGCGCCCGAAGATGATATTTTAAAATTATGGCAGGGCCTGGGTTACTATTCGCGGGGGCGCAACATGCTCAAAACAGCGCAGCTGGTACAGCAGTTATATGGCGGCCAGTTTCCTACCTCCTACGAGCAGCTTATAAAGCTAAAAGGAATAGGCGAATATACCGCCGCCGCCATATCATCTTTCTCGGCAAACGAAGTGCGGGCCGTAGTTGATGGCAATGTTTACCGTGTGCTGGCCCGTTATTTTGGTATTGATGAACCTATAAATTCGCCAAAAGGCAAAAAAATATTTCAGCAACTGGCAGATGAGGTGATGGATAAACAACGCCCGGCATTGCACAACCAGGCCATGATGGAATTTGGCGCGATGCTTTGCAAGCCAAAAAACCCGGCCTGCGGCATTTGCCCGGTACATTTAGGATGCGCTGCATTTAAAACAAACGCCACCACATATTTGCCGGTAAAACTTAAAACGGTAAAAATCCGGAAACGATATTTTAACTATTTGTTAATAATGGACGGCGAAATGTTGCTTATGAACAAGCGCGGCGAAAGTGATATATGGGCCAATATGTACGACCTGCCATTGATAGAAACCGAAGCCTTAATTGAGCCGGCACAACTATTTCAGCGCCATAACGTAAAAGAAATTCTTGGAAGCAATATGGCTATTAAGGATACTTCGGAAGTAATAAAACACGTACTTACACACCAGCATCTGTTTATTCAATTCATTATTTTAGAGGGGCAACCCGAAAATTTACAGCCCAACTGGTTTTACACTGCACTTGATAATTTAGAGAATTTAGCTATGCCGCAGCGAATTTTTATATTTATAAAAAAATTTTTTAATTTCTAAATAATTCTCCGTTAATTTATGGCATGTCTGGAATTAATAAAGTAATACTTGTTGGTCATTTAGGAAAGGACCCGGAGGTAAGGCATTTGGAGGGTGGCGTGGCCGTAGCCAGCTTTCCGTTAGCTACCTCAGAAACGTTTAACAAAGACGGCCGCAAAGTAGAACAAACCGAATGGCACAATATTGTAATGTGGCGCGGGCTGGCAGATGTAGCCGCTAAATTTTTACAGAAGGGGAAATTAGTTTACATTGAAGGCAAATTACGCACCCGTTCTTTCGAGGATAAAGAAGGTATCAAGAAATACACTACCGAGATAGTTGCCGAAAACTTTACCATGCTTGGCCGCAAAACAGATTTTGAGAATGGCGATAACCAGCCACGCAACGGCGTGAAACCAAATAACGATAATGAAGGCATCCGCATCAGCGATGCCGACGATCTCCCTTTTTAACCTAATTTTAATTTAAATTACAAAAGCCTCCGGTATTCATCGGAGGCTTTTGGTTTATACAAGAAACCGGCAAGCTATTTACACCCCGGCGTTGTCTGCGGGGAAGTTGAGGTAAAAGGTTGTGCCTACGCCGATGTTTGTTTCGAACCATATTTTTCCGCTGGCGTTTTCGATGGAATTTTTTACGAATGCAAGCCCCAGGCCAGTCCCCGAACTTTTAGTAGTAAAATTTGGCTCGAAAATTTTATCGCGCATGTTCTCGGGGATCCCGTTACCATTATCTTTTATGGTTAGCAGCACATTTTTGCTGGTTATCAAAAAGTTTATCTCTATGAGGCAGTCGCGTTCGGGCGGGGTAGCTTCTATGGCGTTTTTAAGCAGGTTGTTAAAGCAGCGCAGAAGCTGGTCGCGGTCGGCGGCTACAAAGAACGGCGTAGTGGGCGGCATCATCAAAATTTGCACGTTATCCATCTGTTTAAAAATAATAACGGCCTGCCCCAGCATCTCAAACAAATTAATGCTTTCTATACGGGTATCGGGCATTTTGGCGAAGGCCGAAAACTCTGAGGCGATGTTAGAGAGGCTTTCTATCTGCTCTACAAAGGATTTACTAAAGCGCTCAAACTTCTGGTCAAACTTGGGGTCCTTATCCTTCCACGATTTATCCAGCAGCTGCAAACCCAGCTTTAAAGGCGTAAGCGGGTTCTTAATTTCGTGCGCTACCTGCTTAGCCATTTCGCGCCAGGCGGTCTCCCTTTCAGATTGTGCCAGTTTATGCGCGCTGTTCTCCAGCGCCGCTATCATGTTATTATATTCTTTTACCAGGGCGCCTATCTCATCATCGCGCTCCCATTTAATAGGTTCGTTCTTTTTGCCGTAGATGGTTTTACTCAGGTTATACTGGATAAAGTTTAGCGGCGCGGTTATTTGCCTTGCAATAATAACCGCAAACAGGCCTATAGCTATAAATACCAGCGCATAAACGTTTATCATAATATTTAGCAAAGAGCCGATGCGCTCGGTATAATCAGCCTCGTTGGCAAAGTATGGCAACTGCAAGTAGGCAATTATCTCGTGTTTAGAGTTTCTTAATGGCGCGTAAGCCGCCTTATAGGTAAGTTTTGAGATGCGTTCCTCGTTTACAAACTCCGATTTTTGTTCATCATTTAAGGCAATGAATGCCCTCCCGTTCATGCGGGGAGCAATCAGGCCATAATCGTAAATTTTGGGCTGGGTAGATATCAGGCGAACGCCGTTAAGATCGTAAAGGGTTAAATCGGTTGTATAATTATCCGCAAGTTTATCAAAGGCAACCCGGCCTTCTTCGGTGATGCTACCTACGTACTCGTTTATCGGCCCGTCCTCCAAAATGCTTGCTATCTGCATAATTTTGGCCCTGATATTTTTATCCTGCTGGCTTTGGTATTGCGTACTTATAGATACAAAGGTGATTATCCCCACCAACACCAGTGTTATAACCACCGCAAATATCATAGAGAACTGGATGCGGGTTTTATAGAGGACCCTGTCGAAATTGATTTTAACGTTCCAGTTGATACGGTTGTTGTTGATATTGAAGATCTTAACCTTTATCCACAGCAGCCTTATCAGTAAAATTAACGAGGCAAATGCCAGTATCACCACAAAAAAGAAAGTTAAAGCGGTTACAATAGCCGCTACGGCGTTTTCCTCCTTAGTTACTACAATAAGGTTGCGGTTGGTTGGCTTATACAATAAGTGGCTATATTTGGTAAACCTGTCAAACCAGCCTATCCGGCTGCCGGTATTTACCTGCGTGGTATACTTTTTTAGCTCACCTTTAAACTCTTTATTATTTACGCTATACACATAATTGCCGCTTTGGCCTATCAGCATATCATCGGCATAAAAAGCATAGGAGTAATCTTTAAACTCCTCCTCTGGCTTGTCGCTCTTATCAATAAGCAGTTCGGGAAAGGTACCGGTTGCCAATAGCGGCCGGGCCTTCAGTTCTATTACAATGGTACCAAGCGTGCTCTCGCCATCTATAACCGGCAATATGGCAAAGTAGCTTTGAAAACCAAACGACTCGTTTTCGCGATAAAAGTAGCTGGAAACCTTAAACGAGCTGTACTGCACCATATCTGTAAATATCTCTAAAGGATACTCAGCGTCATCGGCAGATAATGGCTTGTTGTTTAGATCAAACTCGTGTATTTTAAAATCGTATTTAGAGAGGTACCTGTCAAAGTAAAGCTTTTGCAGGCGCGTAGACAGATAATCGTTGGCGTGCGTGCCACTTTTAAAGTATTGAATAATTGCCTTTTCCTTAATGATATCCTTCTCTATCTTTTTAAATAAGGTATCCGCGGTTACGTCATCCGGCAATTCCAGGCGCTGTATCAGCACCCGGCGGGTTGATTGCTCTTTTGCCCCTTCAAAACGGTAAAGTTTTACGGATGAAATAAGCGCGCATATTAAAACGATGAGCAGGAACGACCCGGCGGTGAACTTCCTTCCATCGTACAAAAAACTATACCCACGTGATAACACCAATATTGCCCAAAACAGGTAAAACAGGCTAAACTCCACATACCAGGTTACCAATGCTGTTGTGATGATAATGCCTACCCCAAATATTAAAGCCTGCCTGGCAATGGGGATGTTAAGCTTAAAGCAAACTGTTAAAATAACATCTGTAAGTAATACAAACATTAAAAAGCTAAAGCAGAGCATTAAAACCCCAATAAGGCTATACACCGACAGGTTAAGCACGTTGTTTACATCAAAGCTGATCTTGGAGTTGACCACCAGCCCATAAAACAGGTGCAGTAAACTGGTTGATGTTGCAATCAGCGTAACAAAGCACAAAGCATATATAAGGTAGCTGAGCGCTTTGCCCGGCATATGTATTATTAATTTACTGCGCAGGGTATATAAATATGCCACAAACCAGCACATAGCCAGGATATTGATGCAAAAATCGCCCAGGGAGGGGTAAACATAGCTGGAGCCATACAGCTGCGGACTGAAAAGCTTTAGCGGCTGGGTAAAGTTTGGCCAGCCATAATGCAAATTAACAAACCTGAATGCTACGATAAAGGTGGCCAATACCAGTAACGACAGGTAAACCATGCCCCTGTTGGCCAGGTAGGTTACCATAACGTGTACAAAAACAAAAAGGCTAAGCATAGCCAGTATCCATACCGATAGCTCGAAATAAAAGAACCGGTTGTTAACCCCGCCATTTACCAGTTTTACCGAAAACAGGTAGGTGTTTTTAAGATCGTGTACAGCGTAAACGCCTTTATCGGTAAAGTCGGCTATATCTATGTTGGTATCGTCGGTAAGATCGGTAGCGAAAGTGTTTTGGAGATACTTATTCTGGAACTCGTAGGCGTTTTTTACAGGAATAAAAAACAGCGCGGAGAAACTGCCTTCCGATCTTTTAATAACCTCGTAATACCCATTATCCGACCGGATGAATGAGCAGCCCTCTTTTATTCGGGCTGCATTATCCGGCACTATTTTGGCCCCGCTCCAAAAATCAACCCGCCCGTTTTTTAAGGTAACAAGCCAGATATTTCTTTTAAGGGTGTGGTCGTTTATAAAAGCAAGCGCCTCGGTATGCTTTAACGGGAAGCCCTTTATTTGGCTAAAGGCTTCCTTATCGTTTAGTATATCATAAACATCGCCCTCCTTTTTATGGAGATTATCTTCTAATAGCCGGGCTGTTTGCGCTAAATTATTTGCAGGCGAATAAGTATTCTCAACAATTATTGCTGTAATTAATAAACTGGCGAACAGGAGCGCCAATAGTGCACGTATTTTTCCGGCGGTAGTCAAATGTTTTTAAAGCTAATTAAATCGTCACACAAACAAAACTACACAAGGGGCAATTAGTTTCGTTTGTAACTTTTATAATGCAGCAGCCGCCGTGGGCACATTCTTATCCACTTTTTTTACAAGCCCCTGCAGCACTTTACCCGGGCCAACTTCGGTAAATGATGTTGCACCATCGCGCAGCATTTGCTCCACGGTTTGTGTCCAACGCACCGGGCCGGTTAGCTGGGCTATCAGGTTTTGTTTTATCTCTTCCACATCGGTGTGCGGTTTGGCATCAATGTTTTGATATACCGGGCAAACCGGCTGTTTAAATTCGGTTTGTAAAATGGCGTCCTGCAGTTCAACCCTTGCTGCTTCCATCAATGGCGAGTGGAACGCGCCACCCACGTTTAATTTAAGCGCTCGTTTAGCACCGGCGGCCAGCATTTTTTCGCAGGCAGCATCAATACCGGCAATGCTGCCAGATATTACCAGTTGCCCCGGGCAGTTATAGTTAGCTGGTACTACCACATCGCTCACCTGGTGGCAAATATCCTCAACCGTAAAATCGTCCAAAGCCAAAATAGCAGCCATGGTACCGGGTTGTATCTCGCAGGCTTTTTGCATTGCATTTGCGCGGGCCGCAACCAAACGCAAACCATCTTCAAAAGACAAAGCACCTGTTGCAACCAGGCTGGAGAATTCGCCAAGGGAATGACCGGCCACCATCTCTGGCTCAAAATCGCTCATCACTTTGGCCATAATAACCGAGTGCAGAAAAATAGCGGGCTGGGTTACGTTTGTTTGTTTCAGGTCTTCCTCGGTACCATCAAACATTACATCGGTAATGCGGAAACCCAAAATCTCGTTTGCCTTTTCAAACAGCTCTTTTGCCTGCTCGCTTTGCTCGTAAAGGTCTTTACCCATACCCGGGAATTGGGCGCCCTGCCCAGGGAAAATGTATGCTTTCATTGTTGGTTTATTGGTTCATTAGTTCAGTGGTTCATTAGTACATGGCTCATTAGTTGGATTTTGGCAACCTTTGCACCAATGAACTAATGAACCAGTAAGCCAATGAACTAACTCAGTTTCGATGATATTAAATTCAGGAACTCTGTCCTTGTTTTTTCTTTTAAAAACTCCCCGGTAAACGCCGATGTGGTGGTTACCGAGTTTTGCTTTTGCACCCCGCGCATACTCATGCACAGGTGGCGGCACTCTATTACCACACCAACCCCAATGGGGTTAAGTGTTTCCTGGATACAATCGCGGATCTCGTTCGTCAGGCGCTCCTGTACCTGCAGGCGGCGGGCAAACACATCCACTATCCGCGGTATCTTGCTCAGGCCAACTACATAGCCGTTAGGGATGTAAGCGACATGCGCTTTACCAAAAAAAGGCAGCATGTGGTGCTCGCACATCGAGTATACTTCGATGTCTTTTACAATCACCATCTGGCTGTAATCTTCCTTAAACATGGCAGAGTTCAATATCTCTTTAGCATCCAAATCGTAGCCATGCGTAAGGTATAGCATTGCTTTGGCCATGCGCTCGGGGGTTTTTAACAAACCATCGCGCGCCGGGTTTTCGCCAATGTGCTTTAATACATCCAGGTAATTGTCCGACAGATGCTGTATCAGCTCCGGGTTGTAGCGGTCAACCTTTTGGTAGCCGTTTATCCCTGCATCCCTGTCGGGAATGTTATTTTCGTTATCCATTATTCAGGTTTATCCGCCAAAGTACTCGGCAGAATTGTTTTCGGTTTCAAACAATCTCACCGAATGCAAAAACACACCCGGGTAAGCTTCTATTGGGGCCTTTAGCTGGTTAAATATCTCAATGGTAAGCAATTCGGTTGATGCCATTTTGCCCTTCATAAAATCAACATCCAGGTTGAGGTTTTTATGATCGAGTTTGTCAATAACGTACTCGTTTATGATCTCCTTCAATTCTTTAAGATCTATCAGGTAGCCGGTAGCGTGGGTAATTTCGCCCTTCACCGTTACAAACAGGTTGTAATTGTGCCCGTGCCAGTTTGGGTTGGCACATTTGCCAAACACTTCGGCGTTTTTCTCTGCGCTCCACTCTTCGCGGTACATCCTGTGTGCCGCGTTAAAATGTTCTTTGCGCGTAATATGTATCATCATAGCAATTAATGGTGCAAATATACAAAACAAAAATAGCTGAGTTGTTTTATCTTAGTGCTCGAAAATAAATTTGAAATATGCGGATTTTGTTTGTAGCGGCAACCGGGATGGAAGTAGGCGGGTTTATTTTGGATTTTGGGTTTCGCATTTCCGACTCTGAAAAGAAGAATATCTTTAAAACCAGCAGTTCGGCAGATTCATCAAATTCCCTGCTGATAACCGGTGTGGGCATGGTAGCCACGGCCTTTGCCTTAGGTAAAGAATTGGCTACAAACCAGTACGACCTGGCCATAAACCTGGGTATTGCCGGCAGTTTCGACCGGAGCATTGCCCTGGGCGAGGTGGTGGAGGTGGTAGATGATGCGCTATCTGAACTTGGCGCCGAGGATGCCGACTCCTTTTTGCCCATTAGCCTGATGGGCCTTGGCGAAAGCACCTTTAAAGCATCAGAAACTATCGCGAATGTTTTTAAAGGCACCAAAGCTGCTGCCAAGTATAAAAACCTGAAACAGGTGCGCTCTATAACGGTTAATACCGTGCATGGCGAGGATGAATCTATCCATAAAATTATGGGGCGGTTAAACCCTCAGCTGGAAAGCATGGAAGGTGCAGCCTTTTTTTACGCATGCCGCCAGGCGGGGGTGCCTTGCATGCAGATCAGGGCAGTGTCAAATTACGTAGAAAAACGCAACCGCGACAACTGGCGCATAGGCCTTGCCGTTAAAAATCTGGATACCTTTGCCATAGATCTACTGAATACGCTAAAGGGATAGCGGTTCTCCGTCTTACATTATTACTATGAAACTTACACTTGGCTTTTCGCCCTGCCCAAACGATACTTTTATTTTTGATGCACTTATTCATCATAAAATTGATACCGAAGGATTAGAGTTCACGGTTTTTTATGATGATGTGGAAACCCTTAACCAAAAGGCCTTTCGTGGTGAATTGGATATTACCAAACTAAGCTACCACGCATTTGCTTATGCTGCCGATAAATATATTCTGCTGGATGCGGGCAGCGCGCTGGGTTTTGGTGTCGGGCCGATGTTGATCTCTAAATCAGAACTTTCGGTTTCAGATTTAGAAGAAAATCCGTCGTTTAAAATCGGGATCCCTGGAAAATACACCACTGCTAATTTTTTGCTCGGACTGGCATTCCCCGAAGCTACCAATAAACAGGAACTTGTTTTTTCAGATATCGAAAATGCGGTGTTAGAGGGCAGGGTAGATCTTGGCCTGATCATCCACGAGAACCGCTTTACCTACCAGGACAAAGGGCTGCACAAGGTAATCGATCTTGGCGATTTCTGGGAAAAACGAACCGGATGCGCAATCCCATTAGGCGGCATCGTTGCCAACCGCAACTTACCCGTGGATGTTCAGCATAAAATAAACCGTGTTTTGCAGCGCTCGGTGGAGTTTGCTTTCGCCAACCCTAAATCGGGCCTGGAATACATTCGCTCGCACGCGCAGGAAATGAGTGAGGAAGTGATGTACAAACACATCGACTTATACGTAAATAAATTCTCTGTTGATTTAGGCGTGGAAGGTAAAAAAGCGGTTAAGCTTTTGTTTGATACCGCGCTGGAGAAGAATATTATTCCATCTATAAGCGCAAATTTGTTTTTAAACCCGCCTGTAGAAGAATAAAAAATGCCGGTGAGGACACCGGCATTTAAATATATTAAACGTCATTCTGAACTTGTTTCAGAACCCCATTATAAAAGTAGTCCCCACGCTAATCCGTTTTGCTCGCCGGTTACCTGCCGTGTGGGGTGCCGAAATAAATTCGGCATGACGGAAAGTTAGTTTTTGAGTATGCCCACCGCCTATAAAGCCTTCTCTGCTAACAGATCATCTGTCAGCTTTTCAAATTCACTAATAAACTCCGTATAATAGTGCCCGGTACCGGGCCCGCTAAAGCCGGTGTGGATCTTGCGCACATCGCCGCTTTTATCAATAATAATAGTAGTTGGGAAGCCAACAACTTTGGTAAGCATAGGCAGGCTTTTGGCGGTTTCGGCCTTGTTACTGGTGTAACCGGTTATCAATAGCGGGTATGGGATATTAAACCTGTCTTTTATTTGTGTTACGGTACGTTGTGATTTGGCAAAATCAGTAGTACGTTCGTAGGCCAACCCTACTACTTCTACACCTTTCGGATGGAATTTTTTGTAGTAATTTACCATGTAGGCAGTTTCGTCCATACAATTAGGGCACCACGAACCCATGATCTGGATGATCACCACTTTATTTTTAAAGCGCTCATCTTCTAACGAAACCGGTTTACCGGTAAGATCTTTAAAGTTAAAAGCCAACTTTTTATAGCCGGGTTTTAAGGCCGCTAAAGAATAAGCATCGGGCAGTTTTGCGTTGTCATCGCGCACTGCTGTCCATACATCTGTTCCTGTTAATCCCGAAAAGAATTTACCTTCGGTTATCGTTTTATCATCATTTATTTTCGCGGTGAATAAAAAAGCGTGCCCGCCATCAAAGCAGCTGAGGTAAAGCTGATCGCCGGTTACGGTACCTTCTAAAAAACGGTAGTCGCCTGTGGTGGTTAAAAAGGTTCCGGTAACTTTTGCACCGGTTTGTTTAAACTCGCCAACAGTGGTATCCTTATCAGCGGCTTCTTTACCAAACACGGCCGACCAGCGCCCGCTTACATTATATTTAGGTTTTTCGGCATCCTTAAAAAAACGGTAGGCGGTATTTGCGGTTGCGGTAAAATCCATTGCCACATCGCGCACGCCAAGGTGTTTAATATACTGGCCCTGCAAGGTTTGCCCCGTTTGTTTCAACCTGAATTCCGAATCGAACAAAGGCATTTTGATAAATACCGAATCGCCCTGGCCTGTTACGCCAGGCACTTTTAAATGTTCGGAACTGTTAATAACGGCCAGCTCCTGCTTGCCATTGCCGCTAACCTCAAAATTGAAGGGGATCTCGTTACCCGTTGCGGTTTTTAAAACGCCGCGCCAGGTGCCCGTTGCCAGTTTTGTTTGTGCCGAAGCTATGTGAGTTAGTGAAGCAAATACAGCTACGCCAAATAGAAATTTCCTGATCATAAAAAAGTCGACTAAATCTATACACTTTGTCAAAAGTAATAAAAGCGGCCAACTATTTCAAAACTTCGCGGGAAATGACAATGGGGTGAATTTAAGAGCGATTATTTCTTTAAAGCTTTTTCAATATCAGTAAGCTTGTCTAAAAAGCGTTCGTTAAAATCCTGTTGGCGTTCATTAAACACTTGCTGGCGTTCATTGAAGCTCAGCTGTTGCTGAAACTGTTGAATAGAGACTTGCATGAATTGTTGCAATGTTTCTGTTGTTTCTTTTATCGCCTTTGTTTGATTATTTAAAATCTCAGTATGCTGGTTCAATATTGATGAATGCTCATCAAGCTTTTCCGATTGCTGATCCTGCTTCCTCAGCATTTCTGAAATAACAACTAATAGATCCTTATCCGTCATACCCAAATTTAAAGAAATTTTTAATTACTTCAACACCTCCCTCGAAATGACAATTCTTTGAATTTCTGACGTCCCTTCGTAAATCTGGGTTATTTTGGCATCGCGCATCAGGCGCTCTACATGGTATTCCTTCACAAAACCATAACCGCCGTGGATCTGTACGGCTTCTACCGTAGTGCGCATGGCGGTTTCTGATGCGAAAAGCTTGGCCATGGATGCGGCCTGCGCGTAAGGCAAATGGTTGTCTTTCAGCCAGGCAGCGCGATAACATAACAGGCGGGCTGCTTCTATTTCCGTTGCCATGTCGGCCAGTTTAAATTGAATGGCTTGCAAGTCGGCCAATGTTTTGCCAAAGGCTTTCCGTTCTTTGGCGTATTGTAAGGATAACTCGTACGCCCCGGCAGCTATACCCAATGCTTGCGATGCAATGCCAATACGCCCGCCTTCCAGCGTAGCCATGGCAAATTTAAACCCGAAACCATCTTCGCCTATGCGGTTTTCCTTGGGCACCTTCACATCGGTAAACATCAGTGAGTGCGTATCCGAGCCCCGGATGCCCAGCTTATTCTCTTTGGGGCCAACGGTGAAACCCTCCATACCTTTCTCTACAATAAGCGCATTAATGCCCCGGTGTTTTTTTGATGCATCTGTTTGCGCCATTACTATATAGGTAGATGCCGTGCTGCCGTTGGTGATCCAGTTTTTGGTGCCGTTAAGCAGGTAATGGTCGCCCATATCAATGGCGGTAGTACGCTGCGACGTAGCATCAGAGCCCGCCTCAGGTTCGCTGAGGCAAAAGGCGCCAATTACCTGGCCTTGCGCCAAAGGCACTAAATATTTCTGCTTCTGTTCTTCGTTGCTATACTTCTCCAGCCCGTAACATACCAGCGAGTTATTTACCGATACCACTACCGATGCCGATGCATCCACTTTGGATAGCTCTTCCATCACTATGCTGTACGAGATCGCGTCCATGCCGCTGCCGCCATACTCCGGCGAAACCATCATCCCCAAAAAACCGAGTTCGCCCAGTTTTCTTATTTGTTCTGCAGGGAATTTTTGGTGTTCGTCGCGCTCTATCACACCGGGTTTTAGTTCGGTTTGTGCAAAATCGCGTGCCGCCTGGCGTATCATTAAATGTTCTTCGGTAAGGTCAAATTGCATGGTGGTATTTTGGTGAGCCTAAATTAAAGTATTATGCACGCATAGCAAAATTTTAGGCACAAAAAAAGAGAGCCTTTTGGAAGCTCCCTTTTCCCCTAATTAATTTAAACTATTGATTAAACCCAAAAAAAAGAACAATTCATCTCAACTTGGGCTACTGAGAATTCAAATAAGCCTGAACATCGAAAAACGTTTTTACATAGGTAGATGTATTTATGTTTTTATAAGGATGATGCAGGGCCGATTACTTTTTAACAAAATTAAAGCCATAATTTTTACCGTTTGCCAATGATTGTTTAAACGCCAAATTTTATTTCCGGAACTTTAAAAACCGTCTTAACGACACAATGAATCACTTTATTTACTGATAGTCAACACTTTAAATAAAAAAAGACTTTATAAATCAAAATATCGGCATCAAAATGCCCGCAATTTTTATGTTTAGAAATTTGTAAAATAATTTTTACATGTGTTGCCCGCCTGCAACTAATTAGAAATTAATTTAACTCTGTATATTTATCCGGAATAAAATTTCTGTTTTACCATACACCTCCTGTATTTTTTTACATACACCTCCTAAAAAATGGACAAAAAAACAAACACCCGTATTATTACAACTTTAGCGGCGGTTGCATTGCTATTAGGCGCCTGCAAAAACTCCGGCGAAGACAAGGCAACGCTTTATGCGGAGAATGACCGCATTTTTAAAAATATAGATACCACCGTTAAACCCGGCGACGATTTCTTTGCGTACGCCAGCGGAAAATGGCTAAAAGAAAACCCCATCCCTGCCGCATACTCTTCATGGGGTATAGGTAATGTGGTACAGGACGACCTGCGCGAAAAACTGAAAAAAATAAACGAGGAGGCCTTAAAAGCCAATGCCGAAAAGGGCACCAACACACAAAAAATAGGCGATTTTTATTATAGCGGGCTGGATACCCTTAATATAGAAAAACAAGGCCTTGCACCATTAAAAGGAGAGCTGGAACTTATAGAAAAAATAACCGATACCAAAGGCCTGGTTGCGGAGTTTGCGCACCTTTCAACCCTTGGTGTACCCAACCCTATTGGCACTTATGTTGGCCAGGATGATAAAAACAGCAGCAAAATGGCCCTGCAGCTTTATCAAGCCGGCATTGGGCTGCCAAATCGCGATTATTATTTTAATACCGACAAGCATAGCGTTGAGATCCGTACAGATTATCAGCAAAAACACTTGCCTATTCTGTTTAAACTCATTGGGCTTGACGCAGCCGCAGCTAAAGCAGCATCTGACAAAACCTACGATCTGGAAAAATTCCTGGCCTCAAAATCACGCAAGTTGGAGGATCTGCGCGACCCATACGCCAATTACAACAAAATGCCGGTAGCCGGCTTAAGCAAGCTGGCCCCGGGCATAAACTGGCCGTCGACTCTTGAGCAAATGGACTACAAAAAGGTGGATACCGTAATTGTTGGCCAGCCCGAGTATTATAAAGCCGTAAACGAGGCCCTTACCAAATACAGCATTGCCGATTGGAAGAATTATCTGAAAAAGAATTTGGTGAGCGATGCCAGTCCTTATTTAAGCAAAGCTTTTGACGAAGAGAATTTCCGCTTTTTTGGCATGGCGCTGTACGGCCGTAAAGCGCAATTGCCCCGCTGGAAACGCGTGCTGGATACCGAGAACGGCCTGATGGGCGAAGTGCTTGGGCAAATATTTGTAAAAGAATACTTCCCCGAGAAAACCAAAGAGCGCTACGTGAACCTGGTGGAAGCGATGCGCGGCACTTTTAAAGAGCACATAGAAAAACTGGACTGGATGAGCGCTGAAACTAAGGAAAAAGCATACGGCAAACTGGCCAAAGTAATGCCCAAGGTAGGCTACCCCGATCATTGGAGGGACTATACCGACTTAACTATCGACAGGGCTTCTTATGCGCAGAACGTAATGCGTGCGAGTGTGTTTTTACACCATATAAATGCCGATAAACTGGGCAAACCGGTAGACCGTACCGAGTGGGGCATGACACCGCAAACCTACAACGCCTACTACAACCCATCAAACAACGAAATTGTATTACCGGCTGCTATATTTATGATACCGGGCGCGTTAGACGAGAATATTGATGATGCCGTAGTTTACGGCTATGCGGCAGCATCAACCATTGGCCACGAAATGACCCACGGATTTGACGACCAGGGCCGCCAATATGATGAGCATGGAAACCTTAAAGCCTGGTGGACGCCACAGGACTCGGCCAAGTTTGCACAACGCGCGCAGATGCTGGTAGCGCAGTTTAACGGTTATAAAGTTGGCGACCAGCATGTAAACGGCAAGGCTACCTTAGGCGAAAACATTGCCGATCTTGGTGGTATCGTCATAGGCTTGGATGCCTTTAAAAAGACAGAGCAATATAAACAAGGCAAAACTATCAACGGCCTTACGCCTACACAACGTTACTTTATGGGCTATGCCCTGGGTTGGCTTGGGCACGACAGGCCCGAATCATTGGCGAGCCAGTTGCTTAGCGACGTGCATTCGCCGGGCTTTATGCGCGTGAATGGGCCATTTACTGATATACCCGAGTTTTACGAAGCCTTCGGCATAAAAAAAGGCGACAAGATGTGGCTGGATCCGGCTAAGCGGGTGAAGATCTGGTAAAAGCCCCCCAACCCTCTCCGCTGGTTAGCGGAAGGGCTTAAAATTTGCCTACTTTATCCCCAAACCCCTCTCTACCCGAGAGGGGTTTGGGGAGAGGCTGGCTTTGTTTATATTTACGCCATGCAAATTATACATCTGCTACAGGATTGGTGGCAGCATCAAACCTGGCTCGAAATAATTGGCGTAATTACCGGGTTGGCCTGCGTTTACCTGGCAGCTAAAAACAACATTTGGAACTGGCCCATCGCCACCATCAGTGTTACCATTTACATTTTTATTTTTTTTGAAACGCACCTGTTTGCCGATATGGGCCTGCAGGTTTATTTCTTTGTAGTGAACCTGTATGGCTGGTATTACTGGAGCAATAAACCGGTAACCGAAAAAAAGATCCCGGTAGCACGCATTACCAAACAAGCAGCACTGATATCTGCCGGGGCAATTGTAGTATTTACGTTTATTTTAGGCACGCTTTTAAAGTATACCACAGCATCGTTCCCCTACCTGGATAGTTTTTGCACAGCATGCAGCCTGGTAGCGCAGGTGTTTTTGGCACGAAAGGTAATGGAGAACTGGTTGATATGGATATTTGTAGATGTGATATACGTAGGCGTTTACATTTATAAAGATCTGCATCTAACCGCTGTAATGTATGCTATTTACGTAGGCATAGCGCTAATGGGTTATGTTGATTGGAAGAGAGATTATAAAAAGCAAAGCCCCAGCCCCCCGGCCCCCTGAAGGGGAAGCAGAAAAGATTCAAGACCGTTAGAATCAAGAACCAGGAAATTAAGAATGGAAAAATCCGAAATTGAAAATCCGCATTCCGATATCATAAAAATAGCCGTAGTTGGCCCCGAGTCTACCGGCAAATCTACCATGTCGATTTTTTTGGCTAACCATTACAATACCGTTTGGGTGCCCGAATATGCCCGGGGCTACTGCGAAAAACTAACCGAACCACCCACCTGGCAAGACGAGATCAACATGTTCAACGGTCAGCTCGCTTTAGAGGAAGAGCTTCTGCCGCAGGCAAACAAGTTGCTCATTTGCGATACTACCTTTATCACGGTAAAGATCTGGAGTGATGAAATGTTTGGCCAATCGCCCAAGGAAGTGCTCGACGAACTGCCCAAACACCCTTATGACCTTTACCTGCTGCTAAATATCGACCTCCCCTGGGAGGATGACCCGCTTCGCGATTTCCCGCACATGCGCGAGCATTTTTTGGCCGTTTGGTATAAAGAGCTGGATGCGCTGAACGCTAATTATGTGTTGATATCCGGCACCG
Source organism: Mucilaginibacter pankratovii (assembly GCF_014773265.1). Taxonomy (GTDB): domain Bacteria; phylum Bacteroidota; class Bacteroidia; order Sphingobacteriales; family Sphingobacteriaceae; genus Mucilaginibacter; species Mucilaginibacter pankratovii. The sequence goes on from NZ_JACWMY010000019.1 coordinate 69,438, forward strand.
GCCACGACAGGTATGAAAGCGCGGTAGCGGCAGTTGAGGCTTTTATCCACCGGAAATAGCCCGCCATAAACGGATTATCCGGCTATATATTTCATCATCAGAAAAAAAAATTGCAGTTTAAACAAATAAAAGTAATACTACATGCAACGTTGTTAAATAGCCTGCGTCCTTTAACTTGAAACCTCACAAAATTAATTGGAAGCTGTATTTGTAGATAAGCATTATCAACTGGTAGTTGAGTGTAAGCAGGGAAGCAAAAAAGCCTGTTACGAGTTGTACAAACTTTATTCTAAAGCGATGCTAAACATTGCCTTTAGGATAGTGGGCAACGTTGGCGAGGCGGAAGATATTTTGCAGGAGGCTTTTACAGATGCTTTTAACAGGCTGAAGGATTTTAGGCAGGAAACAACCTTTGGGCTTTGGCTTAAACAAATTGTGGTGCACCGCTCCATTAACCTGCTGCGTAAACGCAAGCTGGAACTGGTGGAGATAGAAGACGGGCACCTGGATAACGTTGCCGACGAGGAGCCCTGGGACGATGACGATATACAATACAAAGTGGCCCAGATAAAAGAAGCCATGAAAGAATTACCGGACGGCTACCGGGTGGTACTATCGCTTTACTTATTAGAGGGGTACGACCACGAAGAAATTGGCCAGGTACTGGGGATAACCGAAAACACATCGCGAACCCAGTTTTTAAGAGCGAAAAGAAAATTGAACGAGATACTAATTAGAAAAGGAATAACCAAATGAGCAAGCGTTTAGAAGATTTTATGGCCGAAAACAGGGAAGAGTTTGATGACCTGCAACCCCGCGCCGATATCTGGAATAACATCTCAAAAGAACTGGATGCCTGGGAGGCTGAGCAGCTGCCAAAAAAGCGCGAAGCAAAAACTTTTTCCCTTGGCTTTGTGCTAAGGGTAGCCGCCATGATCGTAGTAGTTATGGGCATCGGTTTCGGTATATATATACAAAGCCAAAAAACAAACGGCGAAATTGATCTTGCCGCCATTAACCCTACCTATGCCAAACAGCAGGTGCAATACGCATCGCTGATAGAGACCAAAAGAATTGAATTAAAACAAATCGCAAAATTCGACCCGCAGCTTTATAACGAGTTTAACAACGAGTTGGTAAAAATGCAGGCCAATTATAAAAAACTGAGTACAGATTTGGCCACCAGCCCTAACCAGGAACGTGTTCTACGTGCAATGATCCGGAACTTGCAAATACAAACCGAGGTGCTTAATCAGCAATTAAGTGTAATACAACAATTTAATCAAAGCAAAAAGGAACAACAAAATGGCACTAAAGATATTTAACCACAGGGTGTTTGCATTAATTGCAAGCATAGCTATAAGCACGGCTGCTTTTGCACAGGCAAAACCGGTTGCCCCCGTAGCCCCGCAAAAGCAGGAGGCTGCAACCGAACAGCAATTTGATGATAAGGCCTTCAATAAACAAATGACAGACTTGCAGAAGCAAATGAGCAAGCTGCAAAAGCAAATGAATAAGCTGCGGATGGATAAAAGCACGCAGAAGATGGTTATCGCCTCTAAGAAGTTCAACAAAGAGTTTAAAATGAAATTTAAAGACTTTGGTAAGGATTTCGAAGGTTTCGGCAAAAGCTTTGGTAAGGACTTCGGTAAAGATTTTGCCGGCAGCTTTAAGGATATGGTGCCCGATATGAGCAACAGCTTCAGCGGCCTTAAAAATTTCAACGGCAACGTTAGCTGGAATACCGATAGCGCCGAGTATAAGCAAAAGGTTGCCAGCGGCGAGATCATCGAAAAGATAAAAAACTACAGCAAAAGCTACAGCGTGGATGCTAACGACATCCTGCAGATAAGCAACAGCTTTGGCAAAATAACCGTAAACACCTGGAACAAGAACGAGTTTAAAGTTGATGTGCAGATGAAATTCGGTTCGGAAGATGCCGACGCGGTAAATGATATGATCAATGGCTCGAGCATCAGCGATAGCAAAATAGGCTCAACGGTTTCCTTTAAAACCAACCTGTACCACAACGACTCTAACCGCCGCAATAAAAACCAAAGCATCGAGATCAATTATACTGTGTACATGCCTGCAGGCAACCCTATTGATATCAACAACCGCTTTGGCGCTGTTATCCTGCCCGATCTGTCTGGCAAATCATTTATCAAAGTGTCGTATGGTGCACTTACCGCCGGTAGCCTTTCTAATGCGCAAAACGAAGTAGATGTTCGCTTTGGAGACGCCAATATCGCCAATTTCAATAGCGGTAAAATAGAAGTATCGTACGGCAAATTAAAAACAGGCACGGTTAATAATATCGATGCCGAAATAAAATTCGCATCCATCAGTATCGACAGGCTTAAAGGCTCGGCAGATGTGAATGTGAGATACGGCGATGGCTTCCGCATAGGCACTATAGATAAAACAGTAAAGAACATTAATGTTGATGCCCAGTTCACCAAGATCAACTTTGATTTTAAACAGCTGGAGAACTTTAACTTTGATGTAACCACCAAGTTTGGCAACTTTAATTACGATGACGACCGCGTGAAGGTAACTTCAAAATCGCCATCTGATGAAGACAGGGGGTGGTCGTCTACCAAAAGCTACAAAGGCTACGTAGGCAGCACCAATTCTGCCAACAAAATTGTCATCAACGCCAGCTATACCAACGTTGGCTTTAACTAAGCTACTTTAAAATAACAAAAACAGGTTTTTTGCAGCACCCTTGCCATAATAGGCAGGGGTTTTGTTATTTTAGTGCGCATACAAATTTACCCATGGAAATATTTACCTCCGCGGAAGCGTGGATATCGCTGATCACGCTTACTGTATTAGAGATCGTTCTTGGTATCGATAACGTGATATTCATCTCCATCCTGTCAGACAAGTTACCCGCAAGTCAGCAGGCAAGGGGCCGCCGTTTGGGCCTGGCCGGCGCCATGATCACCCGTGTATTATTGCTGCTATCCATCACCTGGGTAATGAAACTTACCAACCCGCTGTTTAGCATAGCCGGCCTGGTAGGCACCACCGACCCGGAATGGGTGGAGAAACTTGCCATCTCCGGCCGCGACCTGATCCTGATCATCGGGGGGTTATTCCTCATTTATAAAAGCACTGCCGAAATTCACCACAAAATAGAGGGTGAGGAAGAAGACGCCGCCAAGGTAAAGCCAAAATCATTTTGGGCCACCATTGTGCAGATCATGCTGTTGGATATTGTTTTCTCTTTAGATTCGGTAATAACCGCTGTAGGTATGGCCCAGCACGTAGAGATCATGATAGCAGCGGTTGTAGTAGCCGTAGGTATTATGATGTGGGCGTCGAATGGCGTGGCTGCATTTGTAAACAAGCACCCTACCGTAAAAATGCTGGCCTTATCATTCCTGTTATTGATAGGCGTATCGTTATTGGCCGAAGCATTTGAGCAGCATATCCCTAAAGGTTATATCTATTTCGCTATGGCGTTCTCTATCCTGGTAGAAATGCTGAACCTGAAGATGCGTACCAAGCGTGCCGCCAAAGCGGCAAAGGGAATAAAGGTAGTGCCTACTAAAAAGTAATTTTACCATTGCTCATTAACGTAAAATAGTTACATAGCCCGTAACCGTTTGGTTTTTAAAGCCAAGATTTATCACGTAATAATATGTTGATGCGGGCAATAGCCCACCGTTAGCAGTGCCGTTCCAAGCCGAGCGGTAACCTCTCGATTGGAATACCGGGCTACCATACCTGTTATAAATATTCACTATACATTTTGGGTAACTGGCAATACCGCTGATGTTCCAAACATCGTTGGTACCGTCGCCATTAGGCGTGAACATATTTGGCGCGCTAACTTTTTGTACAACAATAACAGTTACCGGCAGGCTATGTGCCGGGGTGCTGCAGGCGGCAACCGGTATAGCGGTGCAAGTAACCACATCCCCGTTAGCAAAACTGTTGCTCTCAAAAACAGGGCTGTTATCTCCTGCCAATTCGCCATTGTTATACCATTGATAATTTACCGTGCCGATAGCACCGCTCACAGTAGCAGTAAAGGTGATAGCTGTACCGGCCAGCACCGAATTTGCCGATGGTACAATACTTACCGATGGTGTTTGTGGTATTATAACGTCTACTGTTATTGGGTTAGATACCACAGGATAACCCGCAACGCAGTTGTCATCTGTATTGATGATTGTACAAGTAACTATATCGTCTTTTTTCAGTGTGCTGATAACGAACCTATCACTGTTGTTGCCAGCGTTTATACTGTTTACCTGCCATTGGTAATTAGGCTTAGCCCCTTTATTTTGTGCATTTGCGGCAAAGGTTATAGCATCGCCTGCACAAGGCGATTGGTAAGTGGCCGAAATATTGATGGTTGGCAATTGCGGCATGGATACCGTTAAAGTGCGCGATACCGGTGTAGCAGACACATATAGCGGCGGATTGGCATTTTGTGAAATAGTAATGCTTGTAGTGCCTACGCCTACAATATGAATAGCCCCTGCCGGGGATATAGTTGCAACTGCCGGGTTACTGCTGGTGTAAGTTACCGGAATGGTTGAATTTGAACTCGACGTTTCGGTATTAAAATCACCATCGCAGATTGTTTTAGGGTTTATGGGCAACATATCTACGTAAAGATATTCTACAACAGTAAGTTGCTGCGATACGGGGCTGGCCGGGTAGTAATTAGCATTGCCAGCCTGGTTAGCGGTGATAGTGGACACACCGGGCCCTACCAAATGAATTAATCCGTTAGCCGTTGGTACAGCTACCGCCGGATTACTGCTGGTGTAAGTAATAGGCGTTTCATTATTCGTGCTGGTTCCGTTGGGGTTGTAGTTATTGTTGGCATCCAAATTTGGGTCTTGTTTTGGCAGCGTTATAATAGATTGCTTTAGCGGCGCTGTTAACAACACCTCTATACTTAAGGTAGTGGTACTGCTGCCTCCACCATTGTAAGCATTTATTGTATACACCGTTTGCGGCCACAGCGAAGTTGGTTTACCCGTAATAATACCGGTTTTTACATCGAACGACATGCCTGGCGGAAGGGCCTTATCAATAGTATAGCCCGATATAACTACCTTTTTACCGTAACCGCCGGCGGCAACAAATAAATTACCTTTTCCATCCAGCATCAAACCTATTGGCGAACTAAAAAAATTCGCCCCGCTGCCTGCCCCGTTTCCGGCAATAACTGTTACAACTCCTGCAGGCGATATTCTTTTTATCCTGCCTTCATCCTGATCAGATACATATACATTTCCTGTACCATCAACCCTCAGCTCCCTCGGAAAGGTTAAGCCCGTTGCTAAGGTTGATACAACCCCGGCCTTACTTATCTTCCGGATAGCACCATTAGAGGAATCGGAAATATATAAATTCCCATCAGCATCAATATCAACCCCTGTTGGCGTGCTAAATGTGGCTGCTATCGTGCTCACCGTACCATCGGGGGTTATCTTGCGGACGACGTTGTTCGCCTGATCTGCCACGTAAATATCGCCATTGGCATCTATGGTTAGCCCGCGCGGGTTATCAAAGCTTGCGGCCGCACCTTTACCGTCGGCTGCCCCCGCATTACCGCTACCCGCCAAAGTAGATACCAACCCACCGGGTGTTATCATCCTTATTAGGTTGTTAGCCTGGTCAGACACATAAATATTGCCTGCAGCATCTGTGGCAAGTGCATCGGGCGTGTTAAAAGATGATGCCACTCCTTGTCCATCTTGCCTGCCCCTGCCGCCACTCCCGGCAAATACCGATCGCTGGCCGGCTGGTGTTATCTTTATGATTTGGTTTGTGCCCCAATCTGCTACGTAAACATTGCCTGCGGCATCCACCGTCACGCCCGTGGCAGTGGCAATCCCTCCCAAATAATCACTCGATTGACCATAAATTGCAGCAGGCACTGTACCGCCGGTGTTGGAGGGAACCAGCGGAGTTATGGTTGCGTTAATAACATATTGCTGCGGCGTTTGATAGCTGATGCTGGGTGGTAATACAGATGTTATAACAGCGTTAACTGTAACATTTGAATTTACCGCCTTTCTGCGTTCTGTAATAGTATATTTTGCAGCATAGCGAACCGCCGGGGCCTGGGCCGATGCAGCGAAAAAGTTTAAATAAGAGCAAAAAAATATAATCAGCCGTAAAGCTTTATTGTGCATCAGGTGTTAGGTTGGATATTATCATAAAATTGTACTCATAGATACAAAAAAGGCAGGAAAGTATCAAGGAGTTTTTTGTGTGCGTAACACGCTATTCTAAATCATACCCCGGGTTAAAATATTAAAAAAAAGGCAGGATCATCTCCTGCCTTTTTCCTTACTTAAACTTATCCTTCAACGCCGCCAGCTTGCTCATCATATCCATCTCTGGCTCGGGAGCGGGTTTTGCCGGGCGTTGTACAAAAGGTTTTTGCGCGGGCCTGTTATCCCGTGGTTTTGCGGCAACTGGTGCTTCGCGTTTCTCATTCTCTTTCATCGATAACGAGATGCGCTTGCGGTTGGCATCAACTTCGGTAACGGTAACCTCTACCTTTTGATGCACTTTGAGCACCTCGTTGGGGTCTTTAATGTAGCGGTTGGTGATCTGGCTTAAATGCACCAAACCATCCTGGTGTACGCCAATATCTACAAAGGCGCCGAAGTTGGTAATATTGGTTACAATGCCCGGCAGTTTCATGCCGACTTTCAAATCATTAATGCCATTTACGCCTTCGGTAAAGCTAAATGCTTCAAATTGCTCGCGTGGGTCGCGGCCGGGTTTGGCCAGCTCGGCAATGATATCGTTAAGGGTAGGCAAGCCCACGGTTTCCGAAATATACTTTTGCAGGGGGATAGATTTGCGGAGCTTATCATCGCGCATCAGGTCCTGCACCTTGCAGTTCATATCTTTGGCCATTTGTTCTACCAGGGCGTAACGCTCGGGGTGCACGGCGCTGGTGTCTAAAGGGTTTTCTGCTCCGCGGATGCGCAAGAAACCTGCTGCCTGCTCGTAAGCCTTTTCGCCAAGGCGGGCCACTTTCTTCAGTTGGTCGCGGCGTTTAAAGGCCCCGTTCTGGTTGCGGTATTCCACAATGTTTTGCGCCAATTGCGGGCCAAGGCCGGATACATAAGCCAGGATCTGCTTAGATGCCGTGTTCAGCTCCACACCCACAGCATTCACACAACTAATAACCGTGTCATCCAACGAAGTTTGGAGTTTATTCTGATCCACATCGTGCTGGTACTGGCCCACACCGATGGATTTTGGGTCGATCTTTACCAGCTCCGCTAGCGGATCCATCAACCTGCGACCGATAGAAACCGCGCCACGCACGGTGATATCCTTATCCGGGAATTCCTCCCGCGCCACATCCGATGCGGAATATATGGATGCACCGCTTTCGTTCACCATTACAATAACAGCACCCGGTAAGTTCAGGTTACGCACAAACAGTTCGGTTTCGCGGCCGGCAGTACCGTTGCCAATGGCGATAGCTTCGATGTTGTAGCGCTCGAATAAATGCTGTACGGTTTTCTCCGCCTCTTTTGCCTGCCCAGCCCCGGTATGCGGGTAGATGTTGGTATTCTCTATCAATTGCCCCTGCTCGTCTAAAACAACCAGCTTGCAGCCGGTACGGAAACCCGGGTCAATGGCCATCATACGTTTTTGGCCGAGCGGTGCGCCAAGCAACAGCTGACGTGCATTCTCGGCAAATACGCGGATGGCTTCCTCGTCAGCCTTCTTTTTGGTGATCAGGCGGATCTCTGTTTCCATAGATGGCTTAAGTAGGCGCTTGTAGCCATCGCTGATGGCCAGGCCAACCTGCGACGATGCAGCGTTGCGGCCTTTTACAAACTCGCGCTCCAGCAGGTCGAGCGCTTCCTCTTCGGTTGGTTTAATATCCAGCCAAAGGATCTCCTCTTTTTCGCCGCGGCGCATGGCCAGGATGCGGTGAGATGGTGCCGATTTAACCGGCTCCGTCCAGTCGAAATAATCTTTATACTTGATGCCTTCCGCCTCTTTACCATCGGCAACCTTACTTTGAAAGGTGCCCTTTTCGGTGAACAGTTCGCGCATTTTGGCGCGGGTTTCGGCATGCTCGCTAATATATTCGGCGATAATATCGCGGGCACCGGCCAATGCTTCTTCCGTGTTTTTTACACCTTTTTCTTCATCAATATATTTACCGGCTTCCAGTTCCGGGTCGAAGTTCTTTTGTTCTAACAGTACATCTGCCAGGGGCTGCAGGCCTTTTTCACGGGCGGCTGTGGCGCGGGTTTTGCGTTTGGGGCGGTACGGCAGGTAAATATCCTCCAGCAGCAACATGGTTTCGGCGGCGTTTACCGCAGCTTCCAGTTCGGGTGTTAATTTGCCCATATCTGTAAGCGATTTCAGGATGGCCTCGCGGCGTTTATCCAGGTCGCGCAGTTGTTGCACACGATCGCGGATGGCGGCCACCTGCACCTCGTCCAAACTGCCGGTTGCTTCTTTACGGTAACGGGAAATGAAGGGCACGGTCGCGCCCTCGTCTAATAAAGCAATAGTTGCGCTTACCTGTTTGCTGCCAACAGATAGTTCCTGCGCTATTTTAAAGTTATACGATTCCATTATTTTTGATTACACCGATTATTTTTGTGATTACACCGATGAGGACGATCTCACAGATTATCGGGACTGCGAAGTTGGCACTCTTTAGCCACAAATCAAATTAGAAATTTTTAAACGAATGTTGATGAGGTTTTTTCTTTTAACCAAAACAGCCACCGCTTACACGGTGGCTGCTGTAGAATATATATTGAACTCTTGCAAAGTAGTGCTTACAATGTTGCCATATCGCTGGTGGCAGCTACGAATTTGTTGGTCACTTTTTCTTGTGTAGTGGTTGCAACCAGTTCGCTTTGGTTTACGGTTGCAGACTGGTCGTGAGTTAAAGTGTATTCGTTAACGTTACCTTTTATATCTGCTTTGGCGCGGTCGTTTACGGTGATGTTGGCTTTATAAGCATCCAGGTTTAATTGTGCCGATGCATTGTTGAATAAGTCAACGTTCAGGTCGATCTTAGACAGGTTACCGAAAGATTTAACTTCGGAGTTATCGTATGCAGATATTGCACGCAGGTCGGCAGCGGTTACCCAAACAACCAATGTTTTTGCGTTGTATGATGCAATGCGCAATACACCGTTGTCGTTTTGTACCATCGCGCTTTCTGCATAGTATTTGTTGTAAACCTTTATCTGGTCGGCAGTGCCGTCTGATACGAACAGTTGTACGTTACCGCGGATCTCGATCTTTTTGATCTGGCTTACGTTGGTAAGCATCGTACTAACTTCTTCTTGGTTGTTGTTGGTTGCGGCAAAGCTTGTTGTTACTGTACCTAAGGCTAAAGTAAGGATGGTTGCTATGGTTAAAAATTGAGTTTTCATGACTGATAATATTTTGATTGTGAGTGCTTTTTGTGTTTTTCGTTTTATTAAATACACACATATGACGCCCCCAAACCAGATCCGTTACAGCAGTTTTTGGCCTAATAGATGTATGGCGTGATTATATCGGTGAACGCGGGAAAAGGGTCGGCGAAAAGATGCATAAATATTCGGAAGATTATTTTTGTTCCCCTCTTGAGAGAGTAATAGCCCATCATTAGACAGATTCCATAAAACGTTCCGCTGGAACGTAAAAATTGCCGTTGTTTTTTCTACCCATGAGACGTTCCTACGGAACGATTTTGTTTTTTCATCCCTTCGGGATGTTTTATGGGTAGAAAATGCCAAAGAACCCTCTAACGTTCCTGCGGAACGTCTTATGAATTACCCGCCTGTCTAATGATGGGCTATTACTCTCAAGAGGGGGCGCGCGGGATTGTGCCATGGCAGGGGTGTGTTAGCCATCCTGCAATTACGAAATGCATCGGGCAGAAACACACCCCTCCACCCCTCTCAAGAGGGAAACCGCACATTCCCCCGCTTTTTTAATCTTCGGAACAGATGTAGTGAAGGAGGGAGACAAACAGCGGTTTGAGCCGGGAGACTAAGAATTAAAGAGAATTTAACATCGAACACCGAATGTCCAATATCGAATAATGAAGTAAACACTTCGGTGCTCGGGGGCTAAAACGGTACGATCACCTTAAAGCTCAAATTCCTCCCGATGTTGTAAATGCCCAATCGGCCATTTGGCGAGCTGTCATAGTATTCGAAATACTTCAACCTGTTGAGGTTGGACTGGTAAGCCACATCGAATAAATTGTCGGCCTGCAGAAACAGGTCAAACAAGGGCTTGCCGCCCTTGTGGGTTACTGTGGTACTGATACCGGTATTGATGAGCGTATAGCCCGGTGTTGCGGTTTCGGTATTGTTGAGGGCGTAGAAACGGTTTTGGGCCGAATATATATCCGCCTCGGCACGGAGGGTAACCTTGCTGAAAATCCCGTACGTGCCTTGCAGTTTGATAGCCAAAGCCGAGCGGATATGCAGCGGCGGGATAAAGGGCAGGTACTTGGCCGCACCGTTCGACTGCGCTATAAGCTTTTCATTCTGGTTTAACCCCACTACGTAAGCCAGGCTATTATTCAGGCTGAACCATTTCAGGTTGTGCGGGTGCAGGTTAAAGCTAAATTCGGCGCCGTAAAGGCGTGCTTTAGATTGCTGGTACTGGTAAGTGCTGTTGCCGGGGACGATGATCACCGGGTTGCCGTTCTCGTCATCCAGCCTGGATTGATAGATGTAGTTTTGCACCTGGTTGTTAAATATCTCGGCGGTGATGTCGGCGTCTTTCAGGTAGGCAATAAAGCCAAGATCTTCCTGCAGGTTAAACTCGGGTACAAAGCTGCGATTGCCCAGGTAAACAATGTGCGCACCGGGATCGAGCCCGTTGCTCCCAATTTCGGTAATGTTTGGTGCGCGATATCCCCGGGCTATGTTTGCCTTCAGCAACAGGTTTTCGCTCAGGTTATAGGTAAGGCCCAAACTGCCGGAGATACCATGATAGTTATGGTTAAAATTGGGGAACTGCAACCGACCGCCGGGCGTATTGGCAGCTACTCTTTGCTCAAAGCCGTTGGCCGCGTTTGGCCCCACATAAAAATCATCCCAGCGGATGTTGCGGGTGTCGTATCGGATGCCGCCCGAAATATCTGTTTTGCCAATGGTTTTCTTTGCGAAGAAGAAACCGCCCACATCGAACAGGTTATAATCGGGTATAGGAAAATCCGTTGCAGCCTTGCTGCGGTTGGTTTGATAGATGCCATTTACGCCGAATGAAGTTTCGATACCGGCAAAGACCGGCGGACTGTATCTCAGATCGTAATTGAGCGTATTGAGCGTAACATACAAGCCCGCCTGCTGCGGCTGCGTTGGGTGGTTATACTCGCGGCGCACGCTTTGCTGCCCGCCAATAGATGCATCCAGCACGCCATCGCCCAGTTTAAACTCAGTTTTACTGTAGATGCGGTAATGCTGAATGTGCTGGTGCAGCGGCGTTATGGCATATGATTTTAGCAAATCCTCTGGCGCAAAAGGGCGGTTCTTGATATCGTCGTTCGACCCCTCAGCAACCTGTTTGGTAAATTTGCGTGTAAGCGAATCGCGGCTGCCATCGGGGATCTCCTGCTGGTTATTATAAATGGTAGCGGCTAATTGCGAGTAGCCCCACTTTTTATCGGTACGTACCATGCCCGAGGCGATGTACTCGCGAAATGCAGAATTATACACCGGTCCGTCAATTTTATTCTGATAATTATGCGCCATTTTCCCTGTGATGCGGAAGGCGTATTTCCAATCGTTTTTTTTGTAGGATAAGCCAAGCGAAGAGCCAATGAGCCCGTTATTGGTATGGTAATCGGTAGCAAAATCGCCTTTTAACTTGCCTTCATCGCCATTGGGGATATAGGGGATCAGGTTGATCACCCCCGCCAGCGCATCCGAGCCGTAAGTTAAACTTGCTGGCCCTTTGATCACCTCGGCGCGTGAGATGCCATACTGGTCTATCTCTATCCCGTGCTCGTCGCCCCATTGCTGCCCTTCCTGGCGGATGCCATCGTACAAGGTTAACACTCGGTTATAACCCAGTCCCCTGATGAAGGGTTTGGAGATATTTGGCCCCGTGGTAACTGCAGTAACACCAGGTACGCCTTTGATAATAGCATCAATGATATTGTTGTTCACATGCTGGTCGATGTCTGCCTTGGTCATTACAGCAATGGGAACCGGATTGCTGCGCAGTTCGGTAGCGCGCGAAACACCGGTTACTACCACCTCGTTCAGTTTTGAGCTGCCTTCTTTTAAATCGGCACTCAAGGCCGCAACCGTGCCATCGGCTACGGTGGCCTTTATCCTTTCGGGGTAATAACCCACACTGCTGAACACCACCAGGTACTGCCCGCCGGTGAGGTTTTTAATTTCGTAAAAGCCCTGCTGATCGGTAGTAGCACCGTGCCTGGTGCCCGCAAGCATAACCGATGCATAAGCCAACGGCGTATTGTTGGCGGTAACCCGGCCTGTTAAACTCGCCTTTTGCGCAAAAGCGGTTGATACACAAAGGATACATATTGCAAGTATTAGATAGCGCATTGATATTATTTTTGCACAAACGTATCAATAAAAAATGATAAACTAAATAAATAAAATTAGGCAAGACTAATTTTATTTATGGCGACCATTTTTTGTTTATGTTTGTATTACCCAATAAAAAAGCATGCATACGCTATCGGAAGAGAATTACCTGAAATGTATTTACCGCCTTTGGCAGGATAGGGGCGAAAAAATTACGCCTACAGCCATTGCCGAGTGGCTGGGCAACAACCCGGCATCGGTAGTGGATATGATCCGCAAGCTTACCGATAAGCAGTTGATCATTTACGATAAGAAAAAAGGCGTGGAACTTACCCCGCAGGGGCAAAAAGATGCCACACTCATTGTGCGCCGCCATCGCCTTTGGGAGGTTTTTTTATTGGAAAAACTGGGCTACCATTGGGACGAGATCCACGATATTGCCGAAGACCTGGAGCATATAAAAGATGCCACCCTGGCCGACAGGCTGGATAAGTTCCTGGGCTTCCCGGAGTACGACCCGCATGGCGACCCGATACCCAAAGCAAACGGTAAAATGGCCAAACGCCACTCCATCACCCTTGCGGATGTTAAGCCCGGCACGCATTGCCGCGTGGCAGCCGTAAAAGATACCACAAGCGCTTTTTTACAGTATTTGCAAAAGCTGAGCATCAGTATCGGCACAAAAATTCAACTGGTAGAGAAGATACAGTTTGATGGTTCGCTGGTGATCAGCATTGGCGGCGGCGAACGCACAACGGTTTCGCAAAAATTTGGGGAGAATATCCTGATAGATATGTAAATAAAAGCGGGCGGCTTTTATTGGTCGAGCCTGTTCTCGGAGCCTTCTTCATGCTCCTTGCTTTCGTATTTGTACTTCATGATCACCAAAATAGTAGCCGCGCTGAACATCAGTGTAGGGATAACTGCTATCACTAAACGCCAGGTTTGGTGGGAATCGATGGCCTTGTTGATGGTATTAACACCAACAGCAACCATCCCGATGAAGATCATCAGCGGGATTATGAGTTTGCGGTTTTCGGGTGTTGCCATATTTTAAAGGTACACAAAAATAGATTACAATTAATATTAAATTAACAGATAAAGTTAATTACCAGCGGGATAAGTGGCCCGGCGCCCGGGGAAATGTTACCTTTTCTTTAAAAACTCGGTACGCAGCACAATGCTCATACCATCTACCTTACAATCCACCTCCTCCTCATTATCCGTTAGGCGGATCTTTTTTACAAGCGTGCCTTGCTTTAGCGTAGTGCCGCCACCCTTTACTTTTAAACTTTTTATTAGTGTTACACTGTCGCCATCGTTCAGTTGGTTACCGTTGCTGTCTTTTACTATAAAATCACTCATAGGGCGAAGCTACGCAGAATAGTTTTAAGTAATAAAGGCGCTTGCGGCTTTACCCATCGCCCATGGTTCTATCGCCGCTCGTAAATACATTTTTATTTACCCATAATATTTATTTAACTTGCTTAAAATCAGCAGAGTCTTTGCCGATAAAACCAATCACCTCGTTACCTAAACAACCCGTTATGAAAAACATGCTCACCTTTGTCGCCTGTATTTTATTTTCGATAAGCTGTGCTTTTTCGCAAACGGACAAGTCTACAACCTTAAAGGGGCAGACCTCGCGGTTGAAAACATTTCTCGATCAGCATGAAATAGAGAAGGCTTACCTCCATTTTGATAAACCGTATTACGCGGCAGGCGATACCATTTACTTTAAGGCCTATGTGATAGCAGGTGAAAAAAATGCTTTGTCGCCACTTAGCGGCGTTTTGTATACCGACCTGATAGACCCGCAAAACAAAATCCTCAAAGCTATAAAGCTACAAGTAATCGACGGGCTTGCCTGGGGCGACATCGCGTTACCCGATTCGCTCCCGGGCGGTAATTACCGCGTGCGTGCCTATACCAAACTGATGCAGAATTATGGCAACGAGTTGTTTTTCGACAGAGTAATACCTATCGGGGCTATTATCAAACCTGCGGCGACAAAGGCAGCGGCTGCTCTCCCCAAAAACAAAAACACGGCAGCCGCGTTGCCCGATATACAATTCTTTCCTGAAGGCGGCGACATGGTGACGGGTGTTCCCTCAAAAATAGCTTTTAAAGCCATTGTACCCCGCGGCGGCGGTGTCAACGTCAGCGGCACGGTATTGAATAATAGTAACCAGCCTGTCGCAAAAATCTCATCGGTACACCTGGGCATGGGCGTGTTTAGTATTACGCCCATTGCCGGCGAAACTTACCACGCCGAGCTTGTTTACGCCGACGGCAGCAAGGCAAGCGTAGCATTACCACCAGCCAGGCCCGATGGCGTAGCAGTTGCTGTTTACGATTCCACCTTAAAAATATCGGTACATATAAACCCATCAACCGCTTTTTACGAGCAGAATAAAAACCAGCCGCTTGGCCTGTTCATTTATTCGGGCGGCAGGCTTACCACGGTTTCTGACGTGATGGACGGCCCCGATATGCGTTTCGATATCCAAAAATCGGGGCTGCATTCGGGCATTACGCAAATAACGCTTCTTTCATCAAAAGGCGAGCCGCTTTGCGAGCGGCTGGTGTTTATTAATAAGGATGATAAACTGGATGTAAGCATTGCCACCAATAAAAAAGAATACAAGCAGCGGGAGCAGGTAAAGGTAAGCCTGCATGTGGAGGATACAGATTTTGATGCCGCGCCGGCACACTTTTCGGTGGCGGTTATCGACAGGGGCAAAGTATTGGTTGATGAAGATAAGGAAGAGAATATTTTGACCTACCTGTTGCTTACCTCCTGCCTTAAAGGTAATATAGAGGAGCCCGGCTACTACTTTAATAATACGGATGATAAAAAGCGCTCAGAGCTCGACCTGGTGATGCTTACCCACGGCTACCGTCGCTTTACCTGGAAGGCATTGGCCAATAACGATATGCCGCCACCAACGGACCCTGCCGAGAAATCATTAAATATAACAGGCCTTGCCAAATCTGTTTGGGGTAAGCCCCTCAATAACGGTTTAATTACGCTTATACCGCAGGCGGGTGGTGGTTTATTAAGCGAAAAGACCGATAGCAAAGGCGTGTTTAATTTTAGTAACCTGGTGTTTTATGATAGTACGCGTTTTGTGCTAAACGCCGTGAATGCTAAAGGCAAAAACAACACCGAATTAACCTACATCCCCGAATTTAGGCCGCCGGTTGATATTAAATTCTATGCAAGCACTGATACTTCATCGTCTGGAATCATCCAGGCCTATCTGCAAAATAGTAAAAACCAGCACGAGCAGTTTTTGAAATATTATGGCAAAGGCATCCAGCTGAAAGAGGTGAAAATACAAGCAGTAAAAAAACCCGCATACCGCACACAAAGCCTGGCTGGTGCCGGTAATGCAGATGTGATGATAAAGGGAAATACGCTTCCACAAGGGGGCATGTTGGCAACTGCACTTGCAGGGCGTATTGGAGGAGTATACTTTTCAAAATCGGATGAACCTGCTGGTGGTGCCCCAAAAATGCAAATCGGAAGTGGCCCGATGTTGGTGATTGTTGACGGTGTACAGCGAGAAGGAAAGTACGCTGTTATAAATGACATTTACCCCAGTGATGTAGAGACAATAGAGGTACTTAAATATGCAAGTGCCTCGATATACGGTATGAGTGGTGGTAATGGCGTGCTCATTATTACAACTAAACAGGGTGCGGGGACAACTGAAAAAGACATTATATCCCGTGGTGTTTTACCCTTAACCATTACAGGGTTTTACAAAGCGCGCGAATTTTACGCCCCCAAATACGACCACATCAACGACCACACCCGCCCAGACCTCCGCAGCACAATCTACTGGCTGCCGGAGATAAGCCCCGATAAAAACGGCAACGCCAGCTTTGATTTTTATAATGCCGATGGCACCGGGCAGTACCAAATAATTATTGAAGGTATAAATAACAGTGGCATTGCGGGCGCCGCTAAGTTTACTTACCAGGTAAAGGAGTAAGCGTATCCGGCAGAAAAAAGCCTCTGAGTCGTCCTGAAATAGGTTGACAGATTTTAATGAACTAAATATAATGCTTGTCAGGTAAAACTGGCAAGCATTTTTTGTTGATGAACTGTTTGTGGTGTTTGATAATTTAAGGCC
>NZ_JACWMY010000001.1 GCF_014773265.1 Mucilaginibacter pankratovii
GCCTCGAAGAACTTGAAGATGAACTTTTACAATACCTCGCTTATTACAACTGGGAAAGGCCTCATCAAGGTATTAATGGTAAAAAACCTATTGAAATGTGCACCCTAAACAACAAAAATTAAAACCGCTAATCTGTCATCGAATTACTAAACCCTTACAATTGCGAGCGATAGCGTAGCCTGTCCCGATAAAATCGGGAGCAATCCTCGGCAAGCAGAGTCGCTATGCAAATCCGCTCTGCTTGCCGAGGATTGCTTCGTCGCTTCGCTTCCTCGCAAGAGTAATAGCCCATCAATAGGCAGATTCCATAAAACGTTCCGCTGGAACGTAAAAATTGTCGCTTTTTTCTACCCATAAGACGTTCCTCTGGAACGATTTCGCTTTTCTTCATCCCTTCGGGATGTTTTATGGGTAGAGAATGCCGAAAATCCTTTTCGTTCCAGCGGAACGTCTTATGAATTAACCGCCTGTCCAGTCATGGGCTATTACCCTTATGATGACGTGAGGCAAATATGGTACAGGGAAAGCTTGTCCGATCATCTTACACTGCCACCCTCTTCTTTGCTAAAAACTTGGCCTCTTGCTCAGCTGCATATTTTATAACTTCATTTCGCTTCAGCAGCAAATTGGTCATATACTTTTCCAAAAACAGCTTATCAACCAGTTTACCCAAATAACCAAACGGTGATTTAAAGATAAACTCATCCTCCATTACTGTAAAGCTGCCAACTTGTTTGAATTGATGCAGGTGGCGCATCATCTTGAACGGGCCTTTTACAATTTCATCTATAAAGTAATCATTGCCGGCAAACTCGCTGATGCGGATAGTCATATTTAATTTAAGGCCGAAGTGATTGGCCTGCCAGGTCACCCAATCGTTGAGCCCGATAAGGCCGGAGGTTTTTCCGGCTATGGCTTTTTCTTTGGTATGCTCCATAGAATTTACGTGCAGGTCGATACTGCGTGAAAGATCAAAACACACCTCAACCGGCGCGTTTATTTTAGTGGTTAATTTAATAATAGCCATGGTTTAAACCCTCAAACTTAAAATATCGTGTATGGCATGTTCTGCCTTGGGGAACTGGAACACAAACCCGGCATCCAGCAAGCGTTTGGGCGTTACCCAGCGGCTTTTCAATATCAGCTCAGTTTCGGTACCGATCACCTTCGCGCCTATCTCCAGCAGCCATTGCGGTGCGGGCAAGCCAAATGGAATGCCATAAGCTTTGCGAATGATGTGCATCAGGTCTTTGTTCTTTGCCGCCTCAGGAGCTGCGGCATTGATAACGCCGTCCAATTCGGTATGCTCCATCAAAAATTCGGTGATGCGGGCGGTATCGTGCTCGTGGATCCAGGCAATATATTGCTCGCCGTCGCCTTGTTTTCCGCCCATGCCCAGTTTAACCAGGTTAAGCAGGCGCGGGAAAACGCTGTCGCTGCGCCCAAGGGCGATGCCATGGCGGAGGGCTATTTTGCGGGTATTTGGTGTATCGGCATCAAAAAAGCTTTGCTCCCATTGGGTGCATACATCAATAGAAAAACCGTAGCCAATTTCGCCGGTGGCTTCGTCCTGCGCATGGTCTTCGGCATGGCGGTAAATGGTGGCAGATGCCAGGTTGATCCAAAGTTTTGGAGGATTAGCCAATTTATTGATCACCTTCCCTAATAAAGTCGTGGGTATTACCCTTGAATTGATGATCTCCCGTTTATTCTCTTCGGTGTAACGGCAGTTCACGTTTTTGCCGCAGAGGTTTACCAGCATATCGGCACCGTTGAGGGCTGCTACCCAATCACCTTCAGTTTTGCCATCCCAGATAAGGGTTTTGATGTTGCCATCGGCTACTGCGGGCCTGCGGCTCAGCAGGATAATTTCTTCGGCGAGATTTTTATAGTAAGCAGCCAGTACGGTACCTAAGTAGCCATTACCGCCTGCGAGTACTATTTTATGGTATTTCATGATACGTTTAGTTTAAAATAACGATTAAAAGCAGCAGCCTGTAAACTACCCAGCTCATGGTGAGCAGCCAGCCCAGCTGCATTAGTTTGGTGCGGCGGATGTGCTCTAAAAACATCAGTCCGGCCACTGCCAAAAAGCATAAGGTACATATTATAGGCGTTAGGGCAACAAATTTGGCGAGCAGCAATACAGGCAGCAGCAATAACGCGCCCGCTAAAGATATCGTCATCATATTACCCAAATACTCCCAGCGTTTGGCCGGGCTGTACAGGCTGATCACTATCCCCTGGAACAGCACCTGCCCACCGCAGATATAATATTCGCGCAGCGGATCGCCCAGTGGAACAAGCGGGGTTAAATGATGCGCATAAACTGTAAGGATACTGCCTACTACCAGCCAGGTGAACACTAAATAGATAAGCCTGTAACCTAACCTGAAGCTGGGCTGTATGCCCTGCACATCATGAGCCGCAGGGATAATTACCCTGCGGTTGTAAGATATAAAGGCGTACACCTTTTTCATCAGCCAAACAAACGGCCCGAATCCAAACAGCGGTTTAAACACCGGGAAGCTGTTGCCTATCACTTTAAAGAGGCTTTCCACACCATAACTCACCTCGCCGGTTTGGGTATCTACCAGAGCTATTTCGTTAACGGCGCGCTGCCTGTCAACCAGCGGACAAACCGCTACGGGCATATCCTGGTAACTGGCCCTTCCCTCATCGCCCAGCATCCCGCTGCGGGTAAACGCTTTGGTATAGGCTTTGCACATAGGGCAATCGGCATCGTAAAGTATCAGGTGGTTTTGGAGCGCTTTCATGGCCTGGGTTATTTAGGTTGTACAAATACAACGTTAGCATTCTCTCCTTTTAGCAGTTGCGCCTTGTTTCTTAGTTTAAAAAACACCACTATGTTAAAAAAATGCATAGCACCAAGGATGAGGATGATGGTGCCTATTTTATAACTCAATACCTCAATTACTTCCTGTGTACTTTTGATGGTGTGGGTCTCTTTCAGCACCAAACACATGTAGCCGATATTGATCAGGTAAAAGCCCACTACCAGCAGTTTGTTCACGCTATCGGCCAGCGGCGCATTGCCATGAAAAATATCCACCAAAAAAATGCGTCCGTTGTTAAATAAAACTTTAGCTACCCAAATGGTTAATAAAATACTAACGGTGAGGTAAACGGCATAGGTTAAAATAAAGTAGTTCATGATTTCTATGTTTTTATTGTTGTGCTTATTGCATGGACAAATGTAGAATATTTGTATTGAACTTTCAAAATATATTGAAACTTTATTTTAAATAATTATGCCTCACCCCTGTATTCTATACGATACTGGAATGGTATTTGCCAAGCCATAACAAATGAAATTCAAGAACATTCACTTTATTATCAATCCGGGTTCGGGTAAAGAGGAGCCTATCCTAAGCTACCTGCACAATGCGCTTAACGGGTCTGATATCGATTGGGATATTACCGTTACCCGTAAAGAAGAAGACACTTATAATACAGCAAAACAGCTTATTGGTAAAACGGATCTGGTAGTTATTTACGGCGGCGACGGAAGTATCACCAAAGTAGCTGCGGCACTTTACGGCAGTAAAACCCCGTTGGCCGTTATACCCGGCGGTACGGCCAACATCCTATCTAAAGAACTGGGTATACCTCAGGATTCGCCCGAAGCGATAGAACTCATTGTGGCGGGAAACGCCAAAGTAATGCAGATGGATATGGGCATAGCTAACGGCACACCTTTCCTGCTTCGAATAAATCTTGGCATCATGGCCGATATGATACTGGATGCTGATCCCGGCCTCAAAAGTAAACTGGGGCAAGTAGCATACGGCATAACTGCACTTAAAACCACTATTGCCGCGAAACCCTTAAGTTATCAATTAACTATAGATGGGGAGCTGGTTACAGAAGAAGGTGTTTCGTTAACGGTAACCAATGCAGGGAACATCGGGATCGGCGATATGTCGTTCCTGCCGGGAATAAGCGTGTATGATGGCGAATTGGACGTGATCTTACTTAAAAGCGCCGATCCGCTGTCGATGTTGCAGGTTGCAGGCAGTACATTATTCCATACAACATCCGACGTTTTAAAGCACTGGCGGTGCAAAGAAGTTGTGATAGAGCTGAGCGATAATGTAAAATACATTTGCGACGACTGCGAAGACGAAGCCAAAAAGATCGAAATAAGTATAATACCAAAAGCACTTAACGTTTTGGTGCCAAAATAAAAACAATGTTTAGCAAAATAAAAAGCTCGGCCCTTGTTGTGTACATCTTTTTACAGAAGATGGCAGATATAACGCACCGTTATGTGTATGGCATCCCCAACATTAAACGCAGCCAGATCACGGCCCACCTCTTCCTCGGGAGCCAGTATAATTTAATTGGCCTCAAAAAACTAAAAGCCCTTGGGGTAACGGCAATTGTAAATATGCGCATCCACTCGGTTTACACCGAAGCGCAGTACGGAGGCTTTAAATATCTCCACCTACCTACGGTAGATAATACACCACCCGATCTGGATACACTTTTGAAGGGTGCCACCTTTATGGAGACCGAAATAAAAGCCGGGGGCATCGTATACGTACACTGCAGGCAGGGATTGGGCCGCGGCCCTACCATGGCTATCGCCTACCTTATCAAAGCTGGTGCAACTTATCAGGATGCTTTTGACCTCGTAAAAAGCGTGCGCACTTTTATCAACCCCCGCCCCGGGCAAATTCAAAGGTTAAAAGAGCTGGAAAAAGTGTGCCGTGAAATGGATAAAGGCAGCGCTTCGTAATTATTTGTCTCCGCTCAGAAAATAAATGAACATGCAACGTATTAAATTAAAATTTAGTTAATAAAATTGCGTTGTTAATTTTTTGTGCCGCGGCTATGGTAATAGTTGCATAAATTTCCATCTTTACCCAATGTTCAGAAGTATAAGAAACCGATACCTGAGATATCTTACCATCTTTGTTTACTTTGTTATCCTCTTTTTCTGTGCCATTGAATTGAATTTTCTTTGGCTGTTTGGCTATTCGCCCGATATGAAGGATATTAAAACCCCAACCCAGCAGTTTGCATCCGAGGTGTACACGGCGGATGGTAAACTTATCGGCCGTTTTTATAAAGAAAACCGCTCTCCCGTAGAATATAAAGACATATCGCCCAACCTCATCAATGCGCTGGTGGCTACCGAGGATGTTCGTTTTTATAAGCATGGCGGTGTAGACTTTATTGGTTTTGCAAGTGGCCTGGTATCAACCGCTAAAGGCGACCGCCGTGGTGCGAGTACCATTACCCAGCAATTGGCAAAAAACCTGTTTAACACGCGCAAGCGCAAATCGCAGGGCCTGGTAAAGTACATCCCGGGAGTAAAAACGCTTGTTTTTAAATGTAAAGAATGGCTAACAGCTTATAAAATAGAGCATCAATATACCAAACAGCAGATCCTCACACTTTACCTCAATACGGTTCCCTTCGGCAATAACTCTTATGGTATCAAAACAGCCACTTTAAAGTATTTCAACAAAATGCCCAACCAGGTTACCCCTGCCGAGGCTGCTACGTTAATAGGTATGCTTAAGGCAACCTCTACCTATAACCCGCGGGTTTATCCGCAGCGCGCGCTGGAGCGCCGCAATGTGGTGCTTGCACAAATGCTGAAATACAATTACTTAAACAAGGTTGGTTACGATACCAGCAGCAAACTGCCTATCGTATTAGATGGCAGCTATGTAGATAAAACCGGCCAGGGCGATTCTTACATCCGCCACGCGGTAGAGCGCTGGCTGGATAAATGGTGTAAAGATAACGGGTACGACCTGTACGAGGACGGCCTCAAGATCTACACCACTATCGATAGCAAACTGCAGCAATACGCCGAAGAGGCCGTTGCCGATAAAATGCGGATGCTGCAAAGGCGCTTTAATAATTTATGGGGTGATAAAAACCCATGGCGCGACAGCAAAGGCGTAGAAATAAAAGACTTTTTGCTGAAAGCCGAACAACGACTGCCGATATACAAGCTGCTGGTTAAAAAGTATAACGGCGATACCACGCAGATAAACGCCTACTTCGAAAAAAAGAAACGCATGAGCGTTTTCACCTGGAAGGGCGACCAGGACACCACCTTCAGCAGTGTTGATTCGATAAAATACTACACCAGGATCCTGAATACCGGGATGATGACCATGGAGCCATCAACAGGTAAGATCAAAGTTTGGATTGGCGGTATAGATCATAAATACTTTAATTACGACCACGTAAACCAGTCTAAACGCCAGGCAGGCTCTACCTTTAAGCCATTCGCTTACGTTACCGCGCTCGATAACGGCTTTACCCCTTGCGATAAGTTTACCGATAAACGGGTGAGCATTAAATTTAAAGATAACGGCAAGGATGATGTGTGGGAACCAAACAATGCCGATTTCAACTTTTCGGGCCGCGAGATGTCGTTGCGCTGGGCAATGGGTAAATCGGTAAATTCGATAACCGCGCAGGTAACCGAGCATGTGGGCTGGGATAAAATTGTGGATTACGCACATAAAATAGGTATCGAAAGTCCATTGAAATCGGTACCATCAGTCTCATTGGGTTCTAACGATGTTTCGGTATTTGAAATGGTAAGGGCTTACAGCACTTTCCTAAACAAAGGCCAAAAGGTAGACCCACTGCTGGTAACTAAAATAACCGACCAGAAAGGCGATATTATACAGGAGTTTACGCTTAAAACCGAGCAGGTTTTAAGCGAGGAAACCGCCTGGCTGATGCTTTATATGTTCCGCGGTGGTATGGAAGAACCGGGTGGCACGTCGCAGGCATTATGGGAATACCCAAGCCTTTGGAAGAAGAATAACCAGATAGGCGGCAAAACAGGTACCTCGAGCGATTATGTCGACGGCTGGTATATGGGTATCACCAAGGACCTGGTAACGGGTATTTGGGTAGGTGCTGATGATCGGAGCGTGCACTTCACCACATCCGAAACCGGGGAAGGCTCGCACACGGCGCTGCCAATTTTTGGGGAGTTTATGGAAAAGGTGTATGCCGATCCTAATTCGGGCTACACCTACGGGCCGTTCCCAAAACCATGGGTAAAGATCACCAAGGAGTATAACTGCCCAACACCACAGCAATACAGCAGGGATACTACCGAAACCGACAGCACGAATATGCAGGTAGATACCTCCAGTATTGTGCCAGCGCCTGTTACAGAGGAAAACCCCGAAAATATTCCGCCTACGCCTAATAAATAGTAAATTTCTGCGTTTGCCTTTAAGCTGGGTTTTAATTAAATTACGCCATATTCTTAAACCAAATTATGAATAAACGTTACTCATTCTCTATAAAGCTTCCTTTTGTTTTGTTTTTGCTGGCAGCAGCGCTGTTGTTTAGCCCGCAAGCCAAAGCACAGTACTTTGGGCAAAACAAGGTACGGTATAAAAAACTGGATTTTAAGGTTTATAAAACCCCGCATTTCGAGATCTACTATTACATCAAAAACGATAGTATGATGAAACGCTTTGCGCAGGAAGCCGAGCTATGGTATACGCTTCATCAACAAGTGTTTCGCGATACTTTCGCCAAGCCCAACCCCATTATCCTGTACGCCAATCACCCCGATTTTCAGCAGACAACCGCTATCGATGGTGAGATAAGCGTGGGGACGGGCGGTATTACCGAGGGATTGAAAAACCGTGTGGTAATGCCGGTGATGGAAACCAACCAAACCACCCGCCACGTGTTGGGCCACGAGTTGGTGCACGCTTTCCAGTATCATATGCTGCTGGGCCGCGATTCGTCTAACTTCGAAAACATCGGCAACATTCCACTTTGGATGGTGGAAGGTATGGCAGAATACCTCTCGCTGGGTAAAAAAGATGCCTACACGGCCATGTGGATGCGCGATGCCTATTTAAATCATGATATCCCAACGGTGGAAGCCTTAACCAACGGCAATAAATACTTCCCTTACCGTTATGGCGAGGCGTTCTGGTCGTTCCTGGGTTCTACCTATGGCGATACGATTATCGTTCCGTTCTTTAAAAACACAGCGCGTTTTGGCCTGCAGTACGGTATCAGGCGCACCTTTGGTTATGATGATAAAACACTGTCGCGCCTGTGGAAAAATTCGATAGAAAACACCTATAAGCCCTTTTTAAAGGATACGGTTCAAAAACCGGTGGGCCTTAAAGTGATCGACGATAAAATTGGCGGCGACATGACGGTTGCGCCATCCGTTAGTCCCGATGGGCGGTACATCGCTTTCCTGTCTTCCAAGAATTTGTTTAGTATCGATCTCTACCTCTCCGATGCCCGAACGGGGCGGATAATTAAACGGCTCACCAGTAAAACGGCCAATTCGCACGTAGATGAATTCAACTTTATCGAGTCGGCGGGCGCGTGGTCGCCGGATAGCAAGAAGTTTGCCTTCAGCGTATTCAGCAAAGGCCGCAACCGGATGCTGGTTGTTGCGGTGCCCGATGGTACCGTGCTGAATGATGTTTCGATGGGCAAGGCCGAGCAATTTGGTAACTTAACCTGGTCGCCCGACGGCAAAAACGTAGCATTCCAGGCATTATCCGAAGGGCAGGGCGATCTGTACCTGTATAACTTTGATTCTAAAACAGTAAAACAGCTCACCAACGATAAATACTCCGATTACCAGCCAAACTTTTCGCGAGATGGTAAAAAGATCATTTACTCCAGCGACCGCGGCACTTACGACCAGGTACTGTCGCAGGAGATCACCTTCAACCTGGCCGAACTGGACATTGCTACCGGTAAAATCACCGATATCAAAATATTCAACCATGCCAATAACCTAAACCCGCTATATTCGGCAGATGGTACGCAGGTATACTTCCTCAGCAATCGAGATGGTTTCCGTAACCTGTATCGATACACCTTAGCATCGGGCAAGGTAGAGCAAATGACAGATCTGTTCACCGGCATTTGCGGTATCACCGAGTTTTCGCCGGCGCTCAGCATCTCGGCAAACGACGATATCATCTACTCATACTATCGCTCGCAAAAGTACACTATCTACAATGCCAAAGCTTCTGAATTTACGCCGCTTGTGGTTGATGGCGGCGCCACGAATTTTGATGTTGCCATGCTGCCGCCAACCCGCGCAGTTGGTGTCGACCTGATAAACGCCAACTTAAATAACTTTTTAGCGTACCCTAAACTACACTCCGATTCTATCCGCAGTGTTGCCTACAAACCAAAGTTTAAACTGGATGCATTGGCCAGTAACGGCGTAGGCGCGCAGATCGGCACTTATGGCACCGGTTTATCCAGTGGTATTGTAGGCGTATTTAGTGATATTTTGGGCCGCAATCAGATCTACGCGAGCGCATCGGTAAATGGCGAAGTGTATGACTTTGGCGCGCAGGGCATTTATATTAACCAGGAAGGCCGCTGGAACTGGGGCTTCGGCTTATCGCATATCCCCTACCAGTTTGGTAATTATGGCATTACTGCTACAACCATTGATTACCAGGGGCAACAAACAAATGTATTAGACCAGCATACCGATATTATCCGCATTTTCCAGGATGCGGTGCAGGGCTTTGTGCAGTACCCTATATCCAAGCAATTACGGTATGAAATTGGCGCTAGCGCGGCGCGCAGCAGCTTCCGCATCGATCGCTATAGTACTTACATCCTCCCCTTTACCGATGCTACAGGTACTTATTACCAGCCTATCGACTTTAAAAAACACAAAATAACCCGCGAACAATACCTGGCGGAAACCGGGTATGATTACCGCCCTTTCAGCACTTATACCATAGGTACATCCCTCACCGGCGACGATTCTTACTTCGGTATCGCCGCCCCGCTTGGTGGTTACCGCTTTAAACTGGGTATGGATTATAACTTTGGTACCTACAAATATTACTCGCCAAATATCGATCTGCGCAAATATGTGCGGATACAACCCGTTACTTTTGCCGCAAGGTTTTATGGTACCGGTCGTTTTGGCGATGATGCTACCAATTTCTACCCCCTTTCGGTGAGTTACCCATGGCTGGTGCGCGGTTACGATCTTTACAGCGATAACGTAACTACTACAACCAACACCAGCTTGTGGAACAGCAACCAGCTTAACGGTAGCCGTATCGCGGTGGCGAACTTCGAGATCCGCCTGCCGTTTACCGGGCCGGAGAAATTATCGGTAATACCCTCAAAATTCCTTTTTTCCGATCTGAACTTGTTTTTTGATGCCGGTTTAGCCTGGAACAAAGGCGATAAGATCACCCTGTTTAAAACAGAGCCTGATATTTTATCAACCACACCAATTACCGACCCAACTACCGGGCAAACCACCACCTATTACACGGTATCGCGTGTGCCGGCCTTTAGCGCGGGTATATCATTAAGGATAAACGTATTTGGTGCATTTGTATTAGAGCCATACTATGCCTTCCCTTTCAACCGCAAAGATGTTAAAAAGCCGGTGTTCGGTTTCAACTTTACACCAGGATGGTAGTAGGATAGATTTGAGACTATAAGCAGCATTAATCCAGAAACCTGTTGGCAAGCAGGTTTTATACAGAATTTAAAGGATCAGGGCGTAAAATGCTTTGATCCTTTTTATTTTAAGAAAAACACAAAAAAGCCTGTAAGGAACGCTTTGTTATTACGACCAAGAGATGACAATCGCTTTGGCACTATATTTCGTAGATTACGTTAACATAGTACTATTAAACAGCTTAACAGCATCAGAAAACATAACAATGAAAAAATCGATCTTAGCGATACTGATAGTAAGTATATTCGGCATCATCAGTTGCCAAAACATCAACGGGCAAACCAAGAAACAACAGGCAAACCGCCCAAAAAGCAAACCGGCGGCAGAATGGAAAAAAGTATTAACGCCAAACCAATACCATATTATGGTAGAGAGCGGCACCGAGCCGCCTTATAAGAACGATTATTACGATAACCACGAAAAAGGGGTTTACGTAAGTGCCGCTACCGGCGATGTATTATTTAGCTCTGCCGATAAATTCGACAGCGGAACCGGCTGGCCAAGCTTTGTAAAAGCAGTGGATGCAGGTAAAGTTGAAATTGTAACCGATAACAGCTACGGCATGAGCCGCGACGAGGTTATCGAAAAAAGTACCGGGCTGCACCTGGGCCATGTGTTTGACGACGGCCCTGCAGACCGTGGCGGCAAACGTTTTTGCATGAATTCGGGTGCCTTAAAATTCATTAAAAAGTAACAGCCCTGCGCGCAGGTTGTATAGAAGGCCGTCCGGCAAAAACGGATGGCCTTATTTTTTGGCTGCTTTCGTAGTTCAATCCTATAGTAAGGTCAACCCAATCCGGGTTAACCGGGCGTATCATTTTTTCTTTTTGCGGGCGGGTAAAGGTGCTTACCTGTTTAAAGCGCTCCATGGCCTGCTCCTCTGTATTTATCTCTTCAAAATAAACCAGGCGGTTTAACTGCTGCGCGCTATCGAAAAATAACGTTGGCATTTCGCCGTAAAATTTTAGCGTTTTTAACAGGTCTGTGCACATGCCTACATGTAAATTTTTCCTGTTCCTGTCGGTGATGATATAAACGAACCTCTTCATTTGATAAAAAAATTTGCCGGTTAAAAAATAATTACTAACTTTATGAGCATAAAATTACTAATAAATTTAGCAATTCCAAATTTTATGGCAAATATTTCACAAAATATTAAGTTTTTACGCAAAAAGAAGGGGTTAACCCAACAACAGTTTGCAGATCAGGTAGGTATAAAACGTTCATTAGTAGGCGCATACGAAGAAGAGCGTGCGGAGCCCAAATATGAGCTACTAAAAACTTTAGCATTGTTTTTTGATGTATCAATTGATGATTTTATCAACGAAACAATTGATGAGAAGTGGGCACCCAAGCCAAAAGGTAACCCGGCCAACCTGCGCGTACTTAGTATTTCGGTAGATAAAGAAGATAACGAGAACATAGAATTGGTGCCTACAAAGGCCGCTGCCGGCTATTTAAACGGCTACGCCGATACCGAATATGTGGCCGCTTTGCCAAAATTGTACCTGCCCATGTTTAAGCAAGGCACATTCCGCGGTTTCGAGATCAAAGGCGATTCGATGCTGCCGCTGCAATCGGGCACTATCATCATAGGCGAATACCAGGAAAACTGGGCCGACGTAAAAGCAGGCGAAACCTACGTTATTGTATCAAAAAGCGATGGCGTGGTTTACAAACGTGCCGGTAATAAATTTAAAGAGAATAAAAAATTAAAGCTGATATCTGATAACCCCGTTTACGAACCCTACGATATCAACGGCGAAGACGTATTAGAGATATGGAAAGCCAAAGCATATATCTCTACCCACATGCCAATGCCAACTCCCGAGCCTACCATGGAAAGCCTCACCACCATGATGGCCCAGATGCAGCGCTCCATAGCCGGGTTGAAGGGAAGTAATTAAGTTTAGGAAAAAGTTGAAAGGTTGGAACGTTGTAAGGTTCCAACCTTTTTCAATATAAGGCCTTACTGTACATCATTGTCTCCACACCTTTTACAATTCCTCCTAACGTCCAACCTTCCAACTTTAAAACACCTCCTCCCCGAAGCAACAATTAAGTTACACACCTTTTCGTTAAACTATTGGTTACTATCTTTATCAAAACATCAATTAAAAACTAAAAATTTAAAAATGAAAAAAATTATGTTGATCTGCTGCTTCCTGATTGGGATTGCAACAGTAAGCCGCGCACAGGGTGGTGGTATGAGAATGACAGCGGCCGACAGGGTTAAAGCGATGAAAGAATCGTTAAAATTAACCGACGACCAGGTGACTAAAATCACCGCCGTTTACGAAGCGCAAACCAAACAGATGGATAGCTTGCGTACCGCAGGTGCCGATAGGTCTACATTCCGCCCGCTGATGCAGGCTACTAACGATAAGGTGAAAGCTTTGTTAACAGCTGAGCAAGCTGCTGCATGGCAGAAAGAAATGGACGAAAGACGCGCCCGCATGCAAAACGGCGGTGGCGGCGGTGCCCCACCTCAGAAATAATTTTTTTGTAGAAAAATAAAAGAAGCGGCGATGGGCCGCTTTTTTTATTTTAGCCGAAATTTAAACGGGAATTGGGATCAGCAGAAATATTTATCATAAACAGGCTGGACGACAGGAAAACTGCGGGCATTTACCGTTCACTAAAGTCGGAAAACACCCTGGTTGACTTCTGCAGCAACGATTACCTTGGCTTTGCCCGCTCGGCAGCATTTAAAACCAGCATCGCCAATGAAATAGCCCGTTACCCCGATAGTTTAAATGGTTCTACGGGTTCGCGCCTGCTATCGGGCAATTTGCGGTATGCCGAAGAATTGGAGCAGCAAATAGCGCAATTTCACCAGGCCGAAGCAGGGTTGATCTTTAATTCGGGCTATGATGCCAACGTGGGTTTATTCTCCTCCCTCCCGCAAAAAGGTGATACCATTATTTGCGACGAGCTGATACATGCCTCTATTATCGACGGTGCGCGATTAAGCCACGCCAACCGCTATACTTTTAAGCATAACAACCTGAAGAGCCTGGAGGGCAAGCTAAAGCAGGCTAAAGGCAATTGCTATGTAGTGATAGAAAGCGTATACTCCATGGATGGCGACACCCCTCCTATTTTGGCAATATTACAGTTAGCGGAGCAATACGGCGCAAATTTAATAGTGGATGAAGCCCATGCGGTTGGCCTATGCCCCGCGGGACTGATCCCCGGGTTAGGTTTGCAAAACAGGGTCTTCGCGCGTATCGTTACCTTCGGCAAGGCTTTGGGATGCCATGGGGCTATAGTTTTAGGCAGCAGCTTACTGCGCCAATACCTCATTAACTTTGCCCGATCGTTCGTTTATACTACAGCGGCATCCTTTCACCAACTGGCATCGGTAAAAATGGCTTATGAGCTATTGGCTAATACCGAACAAGAAATAACGGCGCTGCATCAAAATATAGCCCTTTTTAAACAGGGTGTTACACCGAATAACCACTTCCCTTTGCTTAAAAGCGATAGTGCCGTACAATGCCTGGTGTTAAACAGTAACCAAAAAGCCAAACAAGCTGCGCAGCTTTTACAGGAAGCCGGACTGGATGTTCGCCCGATATTGAGCCCTACGGTGGCAGTAGGTACCGAACGCATCCGTATATGCCTGCATGCATTCAACAGCGCGCAGGAGATCGGCCTGCTTACTTCAACCCTAAACACCATCATTCATGCTTAATAAACCTTTATTTATAACCGGCATTGGTACCGGCATCGGCAAAACGCTGGTAGCCGCTATTGTGGTAGAAAAGCTGAAAGCCGATTACTGGAAACCCATCCAATCCGGCGACCTGGATAACTCCGATACGATGAAGGTGCAAAGCCTGGTATCAAATACCAAAACCGTTTTTCATTGGGAATCATATCGCCTGAAGCAGCCCTATTCGCCCCATAAATCGGCAAAGCTGGATGGTATCGTGATTGATGAACATTCCATCATTACCCCAAAAACCAATAACCAACTCATCATTGAAGGCGCGGGCGGGTTAATGGTACCGCTTAATGATCACTTCCTAATGATCGATCTAATAAGGCAGTTGGATGCCGAAGTGATACTGGTATCGCAAAACTATCTGGGTAGCATCAACCACACGCTGTTATCCGCAGAGGTGCTGAAACAACGCGGTATCCCAATAAAGGGTATAATTTTTAATGGCGATACGGAAGCTTCATCGGAAGAATATATTCTGAATTACACCCAAATCCCCCTATTGGGCCGGGTACCCGTTTTAGCGGAAATTACGCCGCTAAGCGTTGCTGAGGCTGGCGGATACCTCAGTTTCTAAGGTTTCAGGCTTAGTTGTCTTAGCCGGCTTTTTCCCGAAACGGCTTTCCTGCAGGCGGTCGTATTCCTTTACATAATCGGGGTGTTCGGTGCCCATCAGCCTGTCCCACACCCTAAAGTACAAACCATAATTGCCCCGGAATTTACTGTGATGAATATTATGGTGCACCGAGGTATTAATGACTTGGAATAAAAAGGAACCTCTTAACCATTTCGGCGCTACCTCGTACCCCAGGTGCCCGTAAACGTTAATTACAAAGCCAACTATAGTAAACCAAACTACCACAATGGGATGGATCGGCATGATCATCACGATGACCAGCAGCACAGCCCCCTCGGCCCATGCCTCAAAAAAGTGGAAGGAATAGGATGCCCATGGCGAAGGATTGGTGCTTTTGTGATGCAGCACATGCGCATAATTAAACAGTTTTTTGTGGTGCAGCAGGCGATGCATCCAGTAAAAATAAGTATCGTGTATCACCAGGCTCAGCACCAGGCTTACCGGCAGGTACCACGGCGGGAAATCAGTAAAAGAATCGTAGAGCTGCGTGTAATTTTTTAGCGGCGTATATAATATGACGTAAGCTATCACCGCAAAAACTGCTGAAGTTTGCATGGAATGCAATATCTCGCGCATAAAATCTTTAACGCTTGCATTGCGGTTTTGAATTTTGCCTTTAGCATACCATTTGGCTATCAGCTTGTAAAATAAAAAGAACGGCACGCCCGCCAGTATAAAATAGCGGATAGCCGTAATACTGAATATCGTTACCAGCGCCTGCAGCATTTTTTCCATGTCAACTTTATTAATATATCAAAGGTAGCGCTGGCCCAGCCCAAAAAAATTAACAAAAGATAATTAACGCCTGCCCTGCGAAGAAATGCGCTTGCGGATGCGGCTTAACGATACCGGGGTGATACCCAGCAACGTAGCCAGGTACTTATCGGGTACCCGGTTTACGATATTTGGCTTTTCGCGTACCAGCTGCAGGTAACGTTCCTCGGGAGATAAAAGCACAAACGACTCTACCCGGTCCATCGATTCGGCCAGCATGTTGCGCAAAAAAGTTGCTTGTGTAGAGGAGAGCCTTGGGTTATTATTCAGGATGGGGAGGGCTTTATTGTAGTCTACCTCCATTAACACGGTATCTTCCAGCGCCTGGTAAATAAAGCGCGAGGGGCGTTGATGGATAATGGTATCGTGCGAGGCGATGAACTTGCCCTCCCATTGCAGCAGCAGGGTGAGGTCGTCGCCGTTTTCTCTTAAATGATAGGCGCGGATGAGCCCCTTGCGGATGTAGCCTAATTTTTGATGGGTGGCACCTTGTTCGATGTAGACATCGCCGGCCGCCAGTTTCTTAACATGCGCTATCTTTAAAATGTCAAAGATATCCTTTAAGTCGAGACCTTTAAAAACCGAGAGGTAAAAACTTATTTCTTCAGCATCCAGCATATTATCGGGCTGCCTTATAAAGTGTTGTAATAATCTACCAGTTTGCCCAATTGCCTGTCGTTTTTAAAATTGATATTATTAGCATTGATGTAACCTTCTAACTGGGCCTGTTTATCGCCCAGTACAGCCAGTATCGATTTTTTGTCGTTTTTAACGGACACGGCGTTACCATTATTCACCAGGTAATACTTTGTTTTATCGTTGAAACTTCGGGTCATTCCGGATGCGCCGATGTGTATACTTTCGGTAATGAGTTTGCTTTGTTTTTTAATAAGCTGCACCTTGCCATCGCTCAATACCTCGAAAAAACCGGAAGGCGTGCTGCCTGCAATGCCCTGGTAACTGCGAAAAAGCCTTACAACCGGCCTATCTCCACTATTATCGTTAATTGTAAATTCTTCAACCGGCACAACAAAGGCCATTTCTTCGCCACTGGCGTTGTCTTTAAACGACAACATATCATTTACCAGGTTGTACCTCACCAGCATTTTATCTTTACTGCTTACGCCATTGGCAAGTTTAACACTACCCTGCTGCCAATCTTCATATAAATACGGGGTACCTTTCAGTTCGGCGTAATCAAGCGTAGGTACGGGCCTGTAATCGCGGTGTTGCACAAATTGCGCATCAGCAGTGGTAATAAATGCTGATAAGCTAAGCACGGTGAACAATAATTTGAGATGGGTCATGACGGAAATGATATTAAATATTCAGTTAAAAAAAGAAAAGCACAGCTTTATAAGGAGTTGTAATAATCTACCAGTTTGCCCAGTTGCGTATCGCTCTTGAAGTTTACTTTGTTGGTTTTGATATAGTCTTCCATTTGCGCCTGCTTATCGCCCAGGGCGGCCAGCAACGACTTCTTGTCATTCTTCACCTGCAGTGCTTTACCGTTATTAACAATGTAGTACTTAGTTTTATCCAAAAAGCTCCTTGTTTTTGATGCCGACCCGATATTTTGAGTTTCGAAAACCACCTTATTGAACTTTTTGATCAGTTGGATTTTACCATCGCTCAGCACTTCAAAAAAAGAAGCGGGTGTACTGCCCTCAATGCCTTTATAACCGCTGCGAAAATGCCTTACAAACAGCTCATCATCGGTTGTAAGGTTAAGGGTAAATTCCTGTACCGGCACCACAAACGCCATCTCCTCTCCCGATTCCTTATCTTTAAACGATACCAAATCGTCTACAAGGTTATATTTAAGCGGCATCTTGTCTTTGCTGCTTACACCGTTAGCAAGTTTTACCATGCCCTGCTGCCAGGTATCATACAGGTACGGCGTGCCGTCGACATTGGTATAATCGATTGTGGTGATGGGCTTAAAATCGCGCTGGTGGATAAATTGCGCACTTGCGGTATGTATTATAGCTGACAAGCCAAGCGCGACGGATAATATTTTAAGGTATTTCATTGCGATATTAATAAAACGGGTAGCGTGAGCCAAGAAATTGTGCAGGTGTTAAATTATGGAATATTAACTGTAAATCAAACTGAATTATTGCTTAATATAGCCCCGTAATCATAATTTTACCTAAGATGAAAAATATTACAGTAATAGGCTCGGGCACCATGGGTAATGGTATTGCCCACACCTTTGCGCAAAACGGGTTTAGTGTTTCGCTGGTAGATATCAGCAACGATGCCCTGCAAAAAGCTATGCAAACCATTGCCACCAATCTGGACAGGCAAG
This sequence comes from Mucilaginibacter pankratovii, assembly GCF_014773265.1. Classification (GTDB taxonomy): domain Bacteria; phylum Bacteroidota; class Bacteroidia; order Sphingobacteriales; family Sphingobacteriaceae; genus Mucilaginibacter; species Mucilaginibacter pankratovii. Next base: position 17,954 of record NZ_JACWMY010000001.1, read on the forward strand.
TAAAAAAAGGCACTATAGACGAGGCCGCCAAAGCCGCCACCCTCGCCAACATAAAAACCTACACCGATGCCTACGAAGGCGCATCTGATGCCGACCTGGTGGTGGAAGCCGCTACCGAAAACCGCGAAATAAAACTCAAACTTTTTAAACAGCTAAGCGAGGTTTGCAAACCCGAAGCGATACTGGCATCCAACACCTCCTCCATCTCCATTACCGAGATAGCCGCTGCCACAAACCGGCCGGATAAAGTTATAGGTATGCACTTTATGAACCCTGTACCGGTAATGAAGCTGGTAGAGGTGATCCGTGGATATTCAACTACCGATGAAGTGACGAAAACCATCATGGATCTGGCCACAACATTAGGCAGATCGCCGGTGGAAGTGAACGACTACCCGGGCTTTGTGGCTAACCGCATATTAATGCCCATGATAAACGAAGCCATTTACACTTTATTTGAAGGCGTGGCCGGCGTAAACGAAATTGATACCGTAATGAAACTGGGTATGGCCCACCCCATGGGGCCTTTACAGTTAGCAGATTTTATAGGGCTTGATGTTTGCCTGGCGATACTGAATGTATTGCACAAAGGCTTTGGTAACCCTAAGTACGCGCCCTGCCCGTTGCTGGTTAACATGGTAATGGCGGGGCAATTAGGCGTAAAATCGGGCACCGGGTTTTACCAGTATACAGCGGGGAGTAAGGATTTGGTGGTGGCGAAAAAATTTGCTTAGCCAGATTAACTTAATAAATACCGTCATTGCGAGGCACGAAGCAATCTCTACGTAGGACAAGCGATCTGCATAGCGGACCTGCTTATAGGGAGATTGCTTCGTGCCTCGCAATGACGCGGTGGAAAGGCTCGGCCTATCCGCCTAAACCTTTCCCTTTTTCATCTGTCAAAATATTTTATCAAATACACTACAGATGAAAACAATATCAAAGTTAGGGATCATGTGTGCCTTAGCAGGCTCGGTGTTCCTGTCATCATGCGCAACAGACAATTACGTTACCGAACAACCGGTCGAGCCTGTTTACGTACGCCCGGTTGCACCATACGCAAATGCCTATTGGGTGCCCGGCGAGTGGGTTTGGCGTGGTAACCGCTATATTTATCGCAACGGCTATTACGCCCGCCCACGTGCCCAGCGTGTTTATGTACAAGGCGCATGGGTACATAGTAACCGGGGTTATGTTTGGAGAAGAGGGCACTGGCGGTAATTCAGTTTGCAGTGGGCGGTTTGCAGTTAGCAGTAACCGTATATAATTTTATTAGTTTGCAGTGGGCGGTTGACAGGTAAAAAATGCTAACTGCCCACTGTTGACTGCAAACTACATACGCTCCGGCACATCAATGCCCAACAAGCTCATACCCTTACTGATCACTTTTGCAGAGGCCGCAGATAATTGTAGGCGGAACTGTTTCAGACTTTCGGTTTCGGCTTGCATAATGGGGCTTTCGTGATAGAATTTATTGTACAATTTGGCCAGTTCATACACGTAGTTAGCTACAAGCGCCGGGCTGTGGCCGGTTGCGGCCTCGGCTATCGTTTCGGCGAACTTGGTAAGCAGTACAATTAAGTCGCGCTCCACGCCGCCCAACACCGTAACATCGGTGGTTGTGGTTTGCGGCGAATAGTTAGCCTTGCTCAACACCGATTTGATACGGGCGTGCGTATACTGGATGAATGGCCCGGTATGTCCCTGGAAATCTACCGACTCATTTGGATCGAATAACAGGCGTTTCTTTGGGTCAACCTTTAGCAGGAAGTATTTTAATGCACCCATACCAATGGTACGGTACAGCTTGTTTTTATCTTCTTCGCTAAAGCCATCTACCTTGCCCATGGCTTCGGTGGTTTCGGCTGCGGTTTTAAACATATCGGCCATCAGGTCGTCGGCATCAACTACAGTACCCTCGCGCGATTTCATCTTGCCCGATGGCAGATCCACCATCCCGTAGCTTAAATGGTACAAGCCCCTCGCCCATTCCTTGCCCAGCTTTTGCAGGATGAGGAAGAGCACTTTGAAGTGGTAATCCTGCTCGTTACCTACCACATAAATGGATTCGTCCATTTGATAGTCGTCATACTTTAATTCTGCCGTACCAAGGTCTTGCGTAATGTACACCGAGGTACCATCCGCACGCAGCACCAGTTTCTGGTCCAGGCCATCTTCCGTCAGATCTATCCACACCGAGCCATCTTCTTTTTTAAAGAAAACGCCTTTGGCAAGGCCTTCCTCAATAGTATCCTTACCTAATAAGTAGGTATTGCTTTCGTAATAAAATTTATCAAACTTAACGCCCAGGGTTTTGTACGTTTCGGCAAAGCCTGCGTATACCCAACCGTTCATGGTTTTCCACAGGTTGATGGTTTCCTCATCACCTGCTTCCCATTTTTGGAGCATCAGTTGAGCTTCTTTTATCAGCGGGGCGTTCTTTTTAGCCTCGTCTTCGGTTTGCCCTTCTTCTACCAGCTCCAATATTTGTTGTTTGTAAGCCTTATCAAACCAAACGTAATATTTTCCGGCAAGATGGTCGCCTTTCAGTCCCGAGCTTTCGGGCGTTTCGCCCTCGCCGAACTCTTTCCAGGCCAGCATACTTTTGCAGATGTGGATGCCCCTGTCGTTCACCAGGTTGGTTTTGATCACTTCGTAACCCGCAGCATCCAGTATCTGCGCTACCGAAAAACCTAAAAGGTTATTACGGATGTGCCCCAAATGCAGCGGCTTATTGGTATTTGGCGAGGAGTACTCCACCATTACCTTTTTACCATTTGGTTTTGCTATCGCGAAATCATCCTGTAAGATCTCATCATTCAATTTACCCAGCCAAAAGCTATCGGCAAAGGAGATATTTAAAAAGCCTTTAATTACGTTGAAGGCAGAGATCTCGGGAACGTTCGCCTGCAGATATTCGCCTATTTCACCACCCGTTTGCTCGGGGCCCTTGCGTGACAGTTTGGTATATGGGAAGGTAACCAGCGTTACCTGGCCCTCAAATTCTTTACGGGTTTCCTGTAAATTGATATCCTTTGCAGCGATATCGGTTTGGTATAAATCCTTTATGGCTTTAACAACGGCCTCGATAATAAAATCCATCGGGCAAAATTAAGAATAGTTCATGGATGATGGTTCATGGTTCATAGTTTTTTTAAGAGGCCTGACCCAGCTCTCTCGTGAGCCTCACCTAAACGGCGAAGCCCTCATGAAATAATCCTCTCCAAAGGAGAGGACTTCAAGAACCCTCTTCTTTGGAGAGGGCAGGGTGAGGCTACTATGAACTATCAACAATTCAACTTAGCTTTGTTACTCTTATAACCTTCTATGACACCTCTTAATCCAAATTTTAAGCTCGATGTAACTTCAGAAATCGGTAACCTGCGTGTTCTGCTTGTCCACAGTCCGGATAGCGGCCTGGGTAAAGTGGTGCCTTCTAAAGCGCAGGATTGGCTTTTTGAAGACATAGTACACCTGGATACCATGCGCGGCGGCGAGTACGACTACTACATTAAACTACTGATGTACTTCCTCGATCCCTCCAAAATAAAAGGCAAACTTGCCGAAATAAACAACCCGGCCAATAAACGCGACTTCTTCAAACCGGATAATGCCGGTTTTCACAATTCTACCAAAGTGGTAGAGATCCAAACCCTGCTGAGTGATATACTCGAACAAAAGGACGTTCGTAAAAAATTGGTGGCCGCTGTTTGCGCCATAGAGGGCGTAACCTACCGCCTGCAATTGCAGCTGATAGATATAGACCCGGTTGAGCTGGCCAAGATCTTTATTTCGGGCTCGCTGAATGATGAGCAGATGATCTTCGCCCCTATCCCCAATATGATATTTTCAAGGGATATCGGCATTGCCATTAACAACCACATGCTGCTGAACAAACCCGCCAAAAAGGCCCGCGCCCGCGAAACGCTGCTGGTGCGTTACATCTTTTTCAATCACCCTTTGTTTGAAGGCTACCGCGATAATATTTTAGAGATCCCCGATACCGTGCAGCACTTTCTGCGCCCCGGCGAGGAACAGGAAAGCAAAACCACGCTGGAGGGCGGCGACGTAATGATGGTTGCCCCCAACCACCTGCTCATCGGCTGGAGCGAACGCACCTCGGTTAGCGGCGCCAACGAGGCCATTAAACTACTGTTCGAGAACGATGTAGTGGAAAAGGTAACCATCATAAAAATTCCGCATAAGCGCGATTATATGCACATAGATACCGTATTTACGCAGGTAAAACGCAATGTTTGGGTGCTGCTGCGCTCGCTCACCGTAACCGAAACCGCACAGGAGGATGCCGATGCTGTTGGCTGGTTTGCTGATAAAAAGAACAAGGATAAGCCCGAGATAGTACAGTTCCGCAAGGGTAAAAAGCCAAAAAGCTTTGCCACGCTGGAGGCTTTGCTGGATAACATTAGCCAGAAAGACCTGCATTGCAATGAACCAACGCGCTTTATTTACTCGGGCAATAATGAGTTCCCCTACGATGCCCGCGAACAGTGGACCGACAGTTGCAACCTGCTTGCACTGAAAGAGGGGGTTGTGTTGGGCTACGACCGTAACGACAAAACCGTAGAGGCCTTTAAGCAAAGCGGTTTCAGTATTATAAAGGTGAAGGATTTGCTGCAGAAATTTGAGGACGACGAACTTGATCCGCAAAGCATGACGGATACCCTGATACTGATGCCTTCGGCCGAGTTATCGCGCGCCCGTGGCGGCTTCCATTGCATGAGCATGCCATTGCAGCGCGATAGTGTTGTCTGAACCAGGATTAAACCTAAATTCTATTAAGCTAATAAACAGATAATATTTTACGTAAAACATAAAATAATTTTTGTTTTATAAATATAGTTTATATATTTGTATTATTAAATCAATACGAACATGAAAACTGCATCGTGGCTTTTAACAACTATTAGGGTTTTGCTTAATGTATTTTGGTACGGCAATATGGTATTGGCGGTATTTGCCTTTTGCGTACTCACCTGGAAGATAAGCACCGACCATTACACCGAGTTTAGCAACCCGGTAAAGTATCCGCAGATAACCAAATCCAGCCCGTTAACGGCACTTACACCGGATGTGAGCAACATTACCCTCACGCCCGATCAGGCAACGATAAAAATGCATCTCAACAATACTTTGAGCCATGTAGCGACAGCCTATTTTTTCCTGTTCGCGTTTGAGGCATTGGTAATGAGCATTATTTACCAGTTGCGTAAGTTTTTTAATACCATTAAGCACAATGCGCCTTTTACTTATGAGAATGTGCGCCGCCTTAAAATAACGGCACTGTGCTTTGCACTGACTACTGTACTCAGTATATTGTTGGGCATCAGCACGGCGGTAATTTTAAAAACCAACGTAAAGGAAATGAGCCTGATGAATATGGTATGGGAACAAAGCTTCACCGGGCTCATATTAGGTGCTATGCTATATATCCTGGCCGATATATTTAAACATGGGTTCGAATTAAAGAAAGAGATCGGAGAGTTTGTATAATGGCTATCATCGTAAACCTTGATGTGGAGATGGCGAAGAATAAAATGTCTTTAAAGGAGCTTGCCGAGCGCCTGGACATCAGCATGACCAACCTCTCCCTCTTAAAAACCGGAAAAGTAAAAGGCGTGCGTTTTGATACACTGGAAGCACTTTGCAAAGAATTAAACTGCAAACCCGGCGATATATTGGATTACAGGGCGGATTAATTGTCAGAATCAAAATTTATAGGATTTAAGGATGAACAGGATTTTTGTTTATCGGTAATCCATATATTGCATTTTTTTACATTCTGAAAATTCCATCATTCTGTAAATTCTGATTCTGACATGCAATCTACCAACAATATTTTAATGATCCGCCCGGTAAACTTCGGGTTCAACGCGCAAACGGCGGAGAGCAACGCTTTCCAAATACAACAGGCCGACCAGCAGGCCGTGCAGCAAAAAGCCCTACAGGAATTTGACGGTTTTGTAGCTGTACTGCGCCAAAACGGCGTAAACGTAACCGTGATAGATGATACCCCCGAGCCCCATACGCCCGATTCCATCTTCCCCAATAACTGGGTGAGCTTTCATGATACCAGCGATATCTTCCTCTACCCTATGCAGGCAGAAAACCGCCGACTGGAACGCCGCGAGGACATCATACGTCAATTGGAAGATAATTTCAAGGCCAACCACCTCATTGATCTGAGCCGTTTTGAAGCTAAAAACCAGTTTTTAGAAGGCACCGGCAGCATGGTGCTGGATAGGGATAACAAAATCGCCTACGCCTGCCTCTCGCCCCGCACCGATGCAGAAGTATTGAAAGCCTTTTGCGATTACACCGGCTACAAAGCCGTTACCTTTGATGCCTTCGACCAGAATGGTAAAGCCATTTACCATACCAATGTGCTGATGTGTATTGGCAGCCTGTTCGCGGTGATCTGCTTGGATAGCATAACCGATCCAAAAGAAAAAGAAACAGTTATCCAATCGCTAAAAACAACCGGCAAGCAAATTATCGATATCAGCTTTGAACAGATGAACCATTTTGCCGGTAATATGCTGGAGGTGAACAACGCAGATGGCGAAACGTTGATTGTGATGTCGCAAGCGGCTTATAACTCGCTTACGGATGCGCAGCGGACTGAATTATCTGCCTTTGGTAAATTGGTTTATGCGGATATTAATACGATTGAAACTAACGGTGGTGGTAGTGCAAGGTGTATGATGGCGGAGGTGCATTTGGGGGAGGTGTAGTGGTCTTTACATTTACAACAGGTCCAAATCACCCAAACTTACTTCGTAGACATTGGTTTTTAAATACACAACCCACCTTTGAAGTCTTTTCAAATCCTCAGAGTCATTGGCCAGTAAAGCTTTGAAGAGGTTTTTGAAGCGAACATCATTTTTACTGGTAGTGGATTTTGTACTTTTCCTCAGCCCGCTTAGATCTTGTGGGAGTTGATAATCCGACAAAGATAAGCCAGTAAGATTTGCGCAATTCAACATAAATTGCTCAACTGCAGGGCTTATCTGAATCATGTAATGGTGAAGCGTTTTGTGTTTGTGCATAATAAGGCTTCCTTTATTACAAACAATATCGAACATTTTAAGGTAATCGATATCTCGCTTGTCTTTGTCAATAATTCCTAAAGCAAACGAATTGCCAAACTTTTCCTGCATTACTTTTGCCACTGTGCCACAACCTTTTTGATGATTGTATTGCCCTTTTGGTGGAACAAGTGTTTCAATCATGTTCGTATCGACAAAACACTCTGGGATGATTGACGAATCCATTAAATATAACTTTCGCTATTAGTAAATAAGTCTACTCCATTTTGGTAGATTTGATGCAATTGATCGTCGGTTAATAACTTAACTTTAGTTTCATGCTTAGCATAGTCTACCATGTATACAGCTAATTCACCTCGGGCATTCTCTAAAAAGTCGTTAAGTAAAAAAGGGCTGTGCGTAGCGATGAAATATTGATTATCGGTTTTAAATATCATTTCCTGAGTAATCTTAGAAATAAATGGCGGAAACGAGTGAGCTTCGGGCTCTTCAAACAACAACACCGAATTGGTATTACTTGCAATTGCTGTTTTGAAAAATATCATGCGTTGCAAAGTGTCGGCGATAGAATTGTAAGGCACTAAGAAAATTTCATTCTTACCCTTTTCGGACTGTAATATCTTTAAGGTTTGGCTGGCTTTATCAAATACTAACGAGAGACCGTACTCTTCAAACCACGACGATATTTCACTCAATAACGCCTCATCTTGTTCGATAACGGTCAATAAGTTTGGTCCGTAAGGCGGAATCAAATAACGTGCGTGCCCCCGTTTGAAATCGACGTTATTAGAAAACGAATATTTTCTAATAAAAGACTTGCCATTCTCTTTTTTTATAGTTCGTAAATTTAAATGTTCATCGATAAGATAGTTTTGAGAAACACCAGGCATATCTAATAAAACACTCAAGCCCAAAACACGATGGTAGTGCAGTTTTGCGTGACACCCGTCTGCCACTATGTGGGCGGTTTCGGCGAAATTACCCTTATAAAACAATTCCGGTTCGCTTTGTGCCCGTACCAAATTTTTTATAGATCTAATTTTACTCTCTGCAAGAAAAGGCAATGAAAAAATAGAAAGCGCTTCCAATATATTTGATTTCCCTACGTTTGGTTTACCGATAAATAAATTAATGCGCTTGCAAGCCTTTATTTTGCAATCTTTTAGAGACTTAAAATTAGTAATATGTATATTTCTTAAAGGGATAGACATTTCAAACGGTAAAAATTTAAAAGTACGTTAAATATTATAATTGATGCACTTTTTCTTTAAATACACACAAGCCTTCACCCCCCTACTGGTCGAAGTTTCTAACTTCGACCTAAAATGAGTTAAGCTTTCAGCTTAACCATTACAGCATCTACTACTGGTCGAAGTTTCCAACGTCGACCTATAATAAGTTAAGCTTTCAGCTTAACTATCACGTTATCCATCCGTATTCTCACCCTCTTCTGTTAAACTTTGTTAAATACCCCTCACGCCAATATTCATAAGAAATTTTATCGTTTCAAGTAAAATCAAAACTTACACATGTTATGAAAACAGCAACAAAATTTTCAGCATTGGTATTTTCCGTGGCACTATTGTTTTTTGGCACAAACAGCTTTGCGCAAAGCACAGCGAAGGGAAAATTCCGTTTGGTATGTATATCGTAAACCGTGTTAAGGTGCCTTTTAGCTCTATGTACATGTTTAACATTGTCATTAAGCCCGCCGACACCGGGGAAACAGAATCACTTTACATCTCTGTAATAAGCGCTCTTATTTTGTTTACCAGGAACGTGGTTTCTGCAATATGATGCTCATTTAAGCGCTTATACCGTTCTTCCCATGATAAAGTATCATCATCTGCAAACTTTGGTACCTTTATCCATTTATAAGTATTCAGGATGCTATTTTTCTCTTCTTCGGTTAGCATAATATAATTTTTGATAGATATACTTATCACTGCACACGCTTCCTTTGACTTATGTCTTTCTTCCTTTTTTTCGTAAAAACACGGAAGTTTTCGTACATTTTTGTGAGCCTAAAACAAGGGTGTCCAGGTGCGTTCAGGGGTGTCTATGTGTGTCCAATCCGTCCATAAAACAAAAACTGGACACCCTGATAGGTGGGGCAATATTGGCTTAACCTTAACTTAACCTACACAAACAAATTACAATCCGCCTATAAATTACCCCAACATTTTCGCAAAAAATCCGTTTAAAAATTACATTTTTGCCAAAATTTTAATAAATGCAGAGTTACCAGGAATTTCTTGACTTAAGCGTTGGGTTCCCGCAGGATGGTTTCGAGATCATCGACGATGAACTTTACTTTCAGGACCTTAATTTAATGGAGATGATAGAAACGTATGGCACCCCCCTACGCTTCACTTATCTGCCCATGATCACCAAAAAGATACAGCAGGCAAAGCTGTTATTTCAGCAGGCCATTATCAAAAATAATTATCGCGGCAGCTATAAATATTGCTATTGCACCAAAAGTTCGCACTTCAGACACATTGTAGAGGAAGCGCTGAAGAATGAGATCCACCTGGAAACATCCTCGGCCTTTGACATGCCGATGATAGATGCCCTGGAGAAAAAAGGTGCATTGAACAAAGATGTTACCGTGATCTGTAATGGCTTTAAAACCTTCCAGTACAAAACGTATATCATTGATATGCTTCACGATGGGTTTAAAAATATCATCCCGGTATTGGATAATAAGGAAGAATTTAACCTGTACGACGATGAGATAGAAATGGAAACCCCGTGCAACCTCGGCATCCGTATAGCGGCAGAAGAGCAGCCCGATTCGCAGTTCTATACTTCGCGCCTTGGTGTGCGTATGGAGGATGTGATTGACTTTTATCATAATAAGATAGAGGATAACCCTAACTTCCAGGTAAAACTGCTGCATTTCTTCATCAACTCGGGTATCTCTGATACACCGTATTACTGGAATGAACTGGAGAAATACGTTACGCTTTACTGCAAATTTAAAAAGGTGAACCCTGCGCTGGATACGCTGGATATCGGTGGCGGTATGCCTTTTAAAGATTCACTGGTGTTTGATTTTGATTACGAGTACATGATCAACGAGATCGTGAGCCGTATTAAAGAGATCTGCGCCGAGCATGATACCATGGAGCCGGATATCATTACCGAATTTGGCAAATACACCGTGGCCGAAGCTTCGGGCATATTATATAAGGTCCTCGGCCGTAAGCAACAAAATGACCGCGAGCGCTGGCTGATGCTGGATGGCAGCTTTATTACCAATTTGCCGGATGTTTGGGCATTGAACCAAAAATACATCCTGCTGCCGATAAACAACTGGGACAACGAATACGAGCGCGTAAACCTTGGCGGCATCACCTGCGACGGGCAGGATTACTACAACCAGGAGGCCCACATGAACAGCGTGTTTATGCCGAAGACCCGTAAGGTGCAATACCTCGGTTTCTTCAATACAGGCGCTTACCAGGAAGTTTTGAGCGGTTACGGTGGTATCCACCATTGTCTGTTACCATCCCCTAAGCATGTTATCATCCGCAGAAACAGGGATGAAACCTTCAACTTTGAAGTATTTGGCGAAGAGCAGAACAGTAAGCAGGTATTGAAAATACTGGGCTATACTACTTAAACTTTGCCTGAGATATGTTGAAAGCACTGCCGAAAGGCGGTGCTTTTTTTGTTTCTATCCTCTACTGCCGCGTCATCCAAACATCGCATCCATATTTTTTTAAAATAAATTCTACTATTCCCCTATAGTATGTATATATTTGGGGTATAATAATAAATGAAAACAAATTTTACACACAAAACCACCCTGATGTATTGCTGTATGCGAAGCGATAGGCCGTGGTTGTAAGTATGTAGAATAGAAATATATGCCTCTTCAGCCACAGCGAAGGGGCTTTTTTATACTTAACTAAATTAGATACTGATATGCAGAGCTTCAGGACCGAACTGGAGAACCCGATAGTTGAACAAGACATTATCGACCTGGAAAGGAAGATCCGCGCGTTCCGTGAGGGTAAGATACATGATGAAAAGTTCCGCAGCTTGCGTTTAGCACGTGGTGTTTACGGCCAAAGGCAGCCCGGCGTGCAGATGGTGCGTATTAAATTGCCCTTTGGTAAGGTTACTTTTAAGCAATTATTAAAGATAGCCGATATCTCCGATGAATACGGAAGCGGCAACCTGCACCTCACCACCCGCCAGGATATCCAGATCCATTACGTAAGTCTTGACCGCACCCCACAGCTTTGGGCCGAATTGGAGCGCGACGATATCACGCTTCGCGAAGCATGCGGTAATACCGTTAGGAACGTAACCTCATCCCCTACTTCGGGCATCGACCCTAAGGAGCCTTTTGATGTTTCACCTTACGCGCAGGCTACGTTTGAGTATTTTTTAAGGAATCCCATCTGCCAGGAAATGGGCCGTAAGTTTAAGATCTCCTTCTCCTCAAGCGATGAGGATACCGCTTTCTCTTATATTCACGATCTGGGTTTTATCCCTAAACTAAATGAAAATGGCGAACGCGGCTTTAAAGTAATGCTTGGCGGCGGACTTGGCGCACAGCCACTATTAGCCAGCCAGGTTGAAGATTTCCTGCCGGAAGATCAGTTGATACCATATACCGAGGCTATCATCCGCGTGTTCGACCGTTATGGCGAGCGCAACAACCGCAACAAAGCCCGCCTAAAATATTTGATCCAGAAGATAGGTTTAGCGGAAGTGCTTCGCCTTGCTAAAGAAGAGCGCACGGCCATCAAAGTAAAAACCTATCCTATCAACCGCGATACTGTTCCCACTCCCGCTTTGCCGGAGGTAACTGAGTATCCGGCGATAGATATTACCAACCCATTCCGCTATGAGCAGTGGTTGGCCACAAATGTTTTCGAACAGAAACAAGAAGGTTTCTTTGGCGTGTTTATTAAAGTACCGGTTGGCGATATCCCTACCGATGTTGCGCGTAAACTTGTTGCGGCCATCCGCCCTTACGTTGGCGATGAGATCCGCATCACGCAAAACCAGGGTTTACTTTTAAAATTCATCCGCAAGGAAGCTTTACCCGCATTATACGAAGGCTTAAATGTTTTAGACTTTGCAGCGCCGGGTTTTGATAGCATAGCCGATGTAACTACCTGCCCGGGTACCGATACTTGCAACCTGGGCATCAGCAACAGCATGACGATGGCCAAGGTGCTGGAAGATGTGATCTATAATGAATATGAGGACCTGATTTACAACCGCGAGATCAAGATAAAAATAAGTGGCTGTATGAATAGCTGCGGTCAGCATGGTTTGGCACACATTGGCTTTCATGGCAGTTCGCTAAAAGCGGGTGCAAAAGTATTACCATCTGTACAGGTTATGCTCGGCGGCGGCACTGTAGGCAACGGCGTAGGCCGTGCTGCCGAGCGCGTGATAAAAGTACCATCAAAAAGAGCTACCGACGTTTTAAGGCTGATATTGAATGATTACAAGAACTTGTCGCTACAGGATGAAACCTACCACGCCTATTACGACAGGCAAGGAAAGGACTACTTCTACCGGATGTTGAAACCGCTTGCGGATCTGACAACCCTAACTGACGATGAGTTTGTAGACTGGGGCCACCAGGAAACTTACGTAAGCGCTATTGGCGTGGGTGAGTGCGCGGGGGTGATCATCGATCTGGTTGCTACGCTCCTATTCGAAAGCGAAGAAAAATTGGGCTGGGCAAACGGCGCTTACGCAAAAGGTTTGTGGAGCGATGCCATCTATCACTCCTATAACACCATGATCAGCGCGGCCAAGGCTTTATTGCTTGATAAAGGTGTAAACAGCAGTACCCAATCGGGCGTAATAAAAGAATTTGATAACAACTATATAGCGACGGGCGAAATAGCCTTCGACGGCACATTTAACGACCTGGTACTACAGATAAATAAAAACGAACCATCCCAAGCATTTGCAACGGCCTATAAACAACAGGCCACAGCATTTTTGCAAACGGTTAAAGATAAAAGAGAGGCGGTGTTACAATCATGATACAAACTCAAACCAGAACTGCAGTTAAAGAACCACGCATTACCCTTGTTGGTGCGGGCCCCGGCGATGCCGAACTCATCACCATAAAAGGCATCAAAGCCTTACAAACCGCCGATGTGGTTTTGTACGATGCTTTAGTGAACGAAGAATTATTAGAATTTGCCCCGGAACACGCTACCAAAGTGTATGTTGGCAAGCGCAGCGGCGACCATTCCTTCTCGCAGGAGAACATCAACAAATTAATGATTGATTACGCGCTGAATTACGGCCACGTGGTACGTTTAAAAGGCGGCGATCCGTTTGTATTCGGTCGTGGTTACGAGGAATTGGACCATGCTGCCGATTACAGTATCCCGGCGCAGGTTATCCCTGGCATTTCCAGCTCTATAGGCGTGCCCGGTTTACAGGGCATCCCGGTTACTCACCGCGGTTTAAGCGAGAGTTTTTGGGTAGTTACCGGCACCACCAGCGATGGTAAGGTTTCTGCCGACCTGTACGAAGCTGCTAAGACCAAAGCTACCGTTGTAGTGCTGATGGGTATACACAAACTGGCCGAAATTGCAGAAATATTTAAAAGCGAAGGCAAACACAGGCTGCCTGTTGCCGTAATACAAAGTGGCAGCACCGATAACGAAAAAGTTGTGGTTGGCGTGGTAAGCACCATTGCCGAAGTTGCCGAAGAGAATGGAATTACTTCTCCGGCTTTAATTGTATTTGGCGAGGTAGTATCTTTACATCCGAAGTTTCAGCCTATCAGGGAGTTTTATGACATTGTTGCCCAGGAATAAGAATTTAACAGAGGTGCCACCTCCAAAACCACAGGGCAACCAATTGTTCCCGGTATTTTTGAAGCTGGAGAACCTGCATACGGTGCTGGTTGGCGGCGGTAATGTTGGCTTGGAAAAGCTAACGGCTATGCTGCAGAACAGCCCCAATGCAGCTATAACCGTTATTTCTAAAACATTTCTCCCCCAAATAGAAGAGCTGGCTGCAGGTAACCCAAAGCTTACCATCATCCAAAAAGCATTTGCAGATACCGACCTTGATGGCGCAGACCTGGCCATGGCGGCAACAAACGATGCCGAACTAAACAGGTATATCCGCCAGTCGGCACATGACCGTAAGCTGCTGGTTAACGTAGCGGATAAACCCGATCTTTGCGATTTTTACCTCGGCTCCATCGTACAAAAAGGCGATCTGAAGATAGGGATCTCCACAAATGGTAAATCGCCTACGGTTGCTAAACGGTTAAAAGAAGTTTTAAACGAGGCCTTACCTGCCGAACTGGATACCACTTTGCAGCAAATGAGCGAGATCAGGAATAGCCTCTCGGGCGATTTTGCTTATAAAGTTCAGGAACTAAACAGGGTTACCGCAGTGTTAATAGGCGGAGAAAAACCACCAAGCAACAACAATTTAAAGCTGGCTGTTTGGGGTACGTTTGTTGCCTTCCTTGCTATTACCATCACAGCCTTGTGGTCAAAAGAACCAGGCTTCCAGGCCTTTGTGGCAAATATCAACCCGGTTTTCTATTACTTTTTAGCCGCTGGGTTTGTTTTTGCAATGATAGACGGTGCAATCGGCATGTCGTACGGAGTTACCTCTACTACATTTTCCTTATCCATGGGCATCCCTCCTGCTTCGGCAAGTATGGGTGTTCACTTATCGGAAATTATGAGCAATGGTATAGCCGGCTGGATGCACTACCGCATGGGCAACGTAAACTGGAAACTGTTTAAGTTATTGCTTGTTCCAGGTATAATTGGTGCGGTAACCGGGGCATATCTGTTATCGTCTTTAGAGCACTACGCGCAATACACCAAACCACTCGTATCGTTATACACACTAATATTGGGTTTTGTAATTTTAACAAAAGCCATTAATCTTAACCGTAAGCGTACTTCCGGCAAAATAAAAAACATCAGCCTTTTGGGCCTTGGTGGCGGTTTTATTGATGCAGTTGGTGGTGGCGGCTGGGGTTCAATCGTATTATCAACGCTGATAGCCGGTGGCCGCCATCCCCGTTTCTCATTGGGTACTGTAAAACTATCCCGTTTCTTTATTGCACTTACCAGTTCATTAACATTTATTACCATGCTTAATGGCAAGCATTGGGAAGCCGTAGCGGGTCTGGTTATCGGCAGCGCTTTAGCATCGCCTATAGCTGCGCGTATTTCTAATAAAATATCTGCAAAAGCCATTATGTTCTCGGTAGCTGTTATCGTTATCCTCATAAGCTTCAGAAGCATCATCAATTTTGCACTCAAATTAATATAGTGGCAGATACTTTTTACATATCGCAATTAATAGCGGGCAACCAACCTGTGGAAGCTTTACAGGCTTTGGCGGCGGAGTTCCCGGGCGAGATCGTTTTTTCTACCAGTTTTGGCTGGGAAGACCAGGTGATCACGCATATGATCTTTGCCAATGATATCCCCATCAAAGTTTTCACGCTGGAGACCGGCCGTTTGTTCCCCGAAACGTATTATGTTTGGAACCGCACCATGGAGATCTACGGCAAACCCATTCACGCTTACTATCCCGAGCATACCGCTTTGGAAGCTATGGTGAATGCCAAGGGTCCCAACAGCTTCTACGAATCGGTAGAGAACCGCAAACAGTGCTGCGGTATCCGTAAGATAGAACCATTGCACCGTGCCGTTGCGGGTAACAAGCTATGGGTAACCGGCATCCGTGCCGATCAATCCGCCAATCGTGAGGATATGAGTGATGTGGAATGGGATAACGGCAATAACTTGTTTAAGTACCACCCTATTTTCGGCTGGACGCTCGATGACGTAAAAGCATACATCAAACAATACAATATACCGTACAATACACTGCACGACAGAGGTTTCCCCAGCATTGGCTGCGCACCATGTACCCGCGCCGTACAACCCGGCGAAGATTTCAGGGCCGGGCGCTGGTGGTGGGAGGACCAAAGCAAAAAAGAATGTGGCTTACATGCAGTTGAACTAAATGATTTAAAAGAATGAGCAAATACCGGTTAGATTACCTGGACGAGTTAGAGGCAGAGGCCATATATATTTTGCGCGAAGTAGCCGGGCAGTTTGAAAAACCCGCGCTGTTATTTTCGGGTGGGAAGGATTCTATTACCCTGGTGCATTTGGCGTTGAAAGCATTTCGCCCGGGAAAATTCCCTTTTCCGCTGGTGCATATAGATACCGGGCATAATTTTGAAGAAACCATCACCTACCGCGATGATATGATTGCCCGCATTGGCGAAAAACTCATTGTAGGCCATGTGCAGGATAGTATTGATGAAGGTAAAGTGATAGAGCAGAAAGGCAAAAACGCCAGTCGTAACGCCCTGCAAACCGTTACCTTGTTGGATACCATTGCCAAACACCAGTTTGATGCCTGTATTGGCGGTGCCCGCCGTGATGAGGAAAAAGCCCGCGCCAAAGAACGCATCTTTTCCGTACGTGATGAATTTGGCCAATGGGACCCGAAACGCCAGCGCCCCGAGCTGTGGAACATTTACAACGGCAAGATCCACAAAGGTGAGAACGTGCGCGTGTTCCCGATAAGCAACTGGACGGAGCTTGACGTGTGGAACTACATCCGCCGCGAAAACATCGCCCTGCCGACCATCTACTTTGCGCATCAGCGCGATTGTATCACCCGTAACGGGCAACTGATGGCCGCATCCCCGTTCTTAAATATGGATGCAGATGATAAGATAGAGAACAAGAACGTACGTTTCCGTACCGTTGGCGACATGACCTGTACCGCGGCTGTAGAATCATACGCTTTCGAGATAGACGATATTATCCACGAGATAGCATCATCCAAAATAAGCGAACGCGGTGCCCGCATGGACGATAAGGTAAGCGAAGCCGCCATGGAGGACAGGAAAAAAGGGGGATATTTTTAAGGATTAACAGTCGGCGGTGGGGACACCGCCTTGGGGGAAGTGTTTTTTATTCTTTACCCCTACTGGCGGTGTCCCCACCGCCAGCAAACAAAAATCCGAAATTGAAAATCCGACATCCGAAATATAGAAAATGGATATACTAAAATTTATAACTGCAGGCAGCGTTGATGATGGCAAAAGCACATTAATAGGGCGCCTGCTGTACGATAGCGAAGCGATACTGGTAGATCAGTTGGAAGCTCTCCACGCATCCAACCGCAAAAACGACGATGGCAGCATCGACCTCGCCATCCTAACCGATGGACTTAAGGCTGAGCGCGAACAGGGCATCACCATTGATGTGGCCTACAAATACTTTGAAACAGATAAACGCAAATTCATCATTGCCGATGCTCCGGGGCACATTCAGTACACCCGCAACATGGTTACTGGTGCCAGCAACGCTGGCCTGGCCATCATCCTGATAGATGCCCGCAAAGGTGTTATCGAGCAAACCACCCGTCATTCTTTTTTAGTGTCGCTATTACAGATCCAACAGGTAGTGGTTGCTGTGAACAAGATGGATATGGTGGATTACAGCGAAGATGTTTTCAACAGAATCGTAGCTGATTACAAAGTATTAGCGGGCAAAGTGGGTCTAAAAAATGTTACCTATATCCCGGTGAGCGCCTTAAAGGGCGATAACATTGTTTACCCGTCCGCAAAAATAAGCTGGTACACCGGCGACAGCCTGCTGACACATTTAGAAAATGTAGAACTGGAGGTAGATGATACCTCTGCCCATGCCCGCCTGCCGGTACAATGGGTAGTGCGCCCACAAACCGATGAACTGCACGATTACCGCGGCTATGCCGGTCGTGTTTCCAGCGGTTCGTTCAGGGTGAATGATAAGGTAACGATACTGCCTTCCGGGTTTAGCTCTACCATCTCCAAAATTGAATTTTACGATAAGGCGCCGCAGGAGGCCATAGCCGGCATGTCCGTAACGGTGCATTTGGCGGATAATATCGATATCAGCCGTGGTGACATCATCGTGAACAGCGCCGGTCAGCCGCAGCTATCAAACCTGATAGAGGCCGACCTGTGCTGGATGGATACCCGCCCGCTGGATCCTTCGCTCACCTACCTGGTGCAGCACAACACTAAAACTATCCGCTGCAAGATCAGCGAGGTGCTTTATAAAGTGAATATCAATACGCTCGAGAAAGATTACATCGAGGATTTTAAACTGAACGACATCGGCCGCATCGTAATCAAAACCGCCGAGCCATTAGCCTTCGACCCTTACCAGCTCAACAAAGCCAACGGTGGCGCTATCATTATTGATAGCCGCACCAACGTAACCGTAGGCGCCCTGATGCTAAGGCAGGCCGTAGATTAAATATAATTGACCAATTATATTCTGTTTAAGTGAGCAGAAAAACCCTGTGCGAGGTGCAACTCGTACGGGGTTTGTTGTTTTTAATAGTTTATATTAATTTGAACATTTAAATTTGCCTGAACACTATCACAATGTATAGAAGAAAACTCCTCCCCACCTTCCTTGTGTTTTTTTGCGTAAACACATACGCTCAAAACAAGGTTAATTTCGAAATCACTTTATCGGAAACTAAAACAAGCCATAGCTTATACAATTCTATAGATCTCGCAGATACGCGGACAGATACCAACAGTTTTGGTTTTGTACAAACGGGTGCCTTTAACCGCAATGGAAAAGTTGTTTTGCAAGCCCCCTTTGCGGCGGAGCTTAAACGGATCCTGGGTTCACTGGTTGACTCTGCCGCAAGCAATGGCGAGTTACTGCTCCAGGTAAGGCAATTCAATTTTGCCGAAACAACAGGAGCCTTAGGCGAACACGGTTACTGCGCCATAAAAGCCGAGATGTATGCCAAAAAAGGAACTGCTTATCAAAAAATAAACGCTATCGATACGCTTATCCATTTACGGTCATCGATAGATGTTACCAATAAAACTTTGCGTGCCGGGAGCCAGCAGTTAACTGCATTCATACAATCGAGCCTTGTGATTGCTCCGGCAAATGACGTTGTGATGTACAATTACAACGATATTGCCCATATCGACAGCGTCGAAAAAAGGGCTTTGAAGGTATATAACACCACCACTTATGCCGATGGCTTGTATTTAACTTACAATTCATTTAAAAAACAGGTACCGGATAAAGGAGGAGTGACCGTTGCAAATGATTATCTTTTTGAAGGCAACGTAAAAGCGCCCGACGACAAGGGCAAACTGAGAGATGTTAAGCTGAAAAAGACGTATGCAATTGTTTACAAAGGAGCGCCTTACATCGCTACCGCATATGGTTTTTATCCTCTTGCTAAAGTAAACGATGAGTTTATTTTTACCGGTATGGCCAAAACACCACCCAACCCTACCAGCGTGATGGTAGCCAGCGCTGCTTTTGGTCTTTTAGGGGCATTAGCAGTAAGTGTGGGAGACGAAGGTACTTATGAGATGAAGATAGATCATCAGAACGGATCTATAATTAAACTCAAAGAGATCCCGGCACCAAAGGCAACGGGAACAAGCAGAAACGACGGTTGGGATTAAAAAAAGCGGGCAACTCGCTTGCCCGCTTTTTAAAAACTAAATTAAACCTAAAAAAACACTGTATTTGCTCTTCGTCCATGAACTATCATCCATGAACCATAAGCTAATTCTTTCCGCTTCCGCTCAGCAAACCATCCAGGGTAACTGAGGCATAATAAATGCCGCCAATAGTTGGGCCACCTGCGTATTGGATATAGCGCTTGTTGAAAATATCAGTTGCACCAATTTTGAACGTAGCATAATACTCAGGAACGCGTAACGTAACCTGTGCATCAAACGTGTGGATAGAAGGCACGGTTCCGGTTACCAGCGGGCTCTCCCACAGGAAGGCCTGCTGCCATTTGTAAACGATATTGAAACCTACATTCTTCACTACCTCGCGGTTACCGAAGGAAAAGTTCCCCGACCATTTTGGCGTGTTAAAACCCGTAACAAAAATATCTGACGTTTGCTGTGCTTTCAATTTGTTAAAGCTGGCGTTACCCGATACAGTGTAGCGTTTGTAAAAATTATAGGTTAGCCCTAAAGATGACCCGTAGTTGTTGTAGATATTCTTGGCGTTGGTGTAAACGCGGTAACGGGCTTGTCCCTGGCTGGCAGCATTAGTAGCGGTAGCCGTTGTAGGATCGCGGTTAATATCCAGCATGGCCAGCACGGCTGCGTCTGAGCCTACTGTAGTACCATTGGGCACAAACACCTGCACCTGGCCTAAAAAGCCGTTGTAACGATTAGCGTAGGCATCTACATCAAGGAAAACCTTGTTATCAAGTAATATGCCTTTGTAGCCTACCTCAAATGATGTAATTTGCTCGGGGCGTGCCTTTGGCAAGTCGGCTACTTGCAATAAGTTGCGGTTGGCCAAAGCCGTAGCGTCATCGCCCGTGGTAGATGCAGCTTTTACCGCAGCGTTAAAAGCAGTAACCGATTGCTGTGTGTAGCTGTTATTCAAATAACCCAAACCTTCGTTGATGAATGGCAAACTGCCTACACGTTTCACGCGGCCATTGTTTACGTATGATAACGCCTCAAATAATGAAGGGAAACGGTAGCCATTCTGAAAGGTAAACCTGAAGTTATGATTCTGATTAGGCGAATAAACCGCTGCCAATCGTGGCGTGAACTTAGGATCGAAATACGGGTTATAATCCCAGCGTACCGAACCGAACAGTTTTAACTTCTCATCGAAAAAGGTTTTGGTAACCTGGGTGAAAGCACCGTATTTTTTGTAGATAACGTTTTCGCCAAAACTACCATCAGCTAAAGGCGTATTCCGATCGGCTATACTGCGGCTAAAATCCACAAAATTGTTACCATCCGGAATGATCTGGTATACACGCACATCGCCGCCAACCAACAGATCTACAAACTTAACTTTGCTGGTCAGATCCCATTGGGCCTCCCCGTTGAACATATTGCTCTTTTGTACCAAAGCTGCACCACCGGTAGCCGGGGCATTAGGTATCAGGCTCGATTTAAAATCCCAGTTATTGATACCGATGATAGTTTTACGCAGGGCATCAAACTCCGGCGTACCGGGCTCTACCCTGCCTGCATCCGCGGCGGTACGTGCGGCTTGCTCAGCGGCGGCCAAATTGGTGGATTTAAGCCCCCCATTGGCGTTAGCATAAGCGGTAAGCGCGTTTTTATAAGTAGTACCCCAGGCAGAATTGCTGGCATGGTTCAGGTCTAGGTTATCGGCAAGTGGTTTTACATTAAAAGAATTGCCGGTATTTTCTATCGACTCGTAAGCGCGCACCAGGAAATCCTTGCCTTTCAATTCCACTTTGTGGTTTTGTACTGTGGCGCCATTCAAAGATATTTTGTTACCTCGCTGGAAAACGCCGTCCATTTTACCATAACGGTAAGTGTAGGATAAAGTAGTGTTAGGAGTAAGCTTATAGGCCAGTGTACCATCCAGTTTTAAGTTGGTTACATCCGGTTTCACCAAGTCAATTTCGTTATAACCGGTACGTGCAACGGTTAAGTTAGGGCGGGCAACACCATCAACCACAATGCCTTTTATAGATACTGTATTACTGCCGGCAAGAGCATCATCGCCATATTTATTCCAGCCATCGTAAGCAGCATTACTGGTGCCGGTGAGTTCGGGGTAAGCCGGGTTAGCCGTTTTCAGGTTGGTAGGGTTTTGATCCAGGCGGGTGTTCGATTGCCAGTCCTTACCTTTTAAATAACTCGCGTTTAGTTTAAACGCAAATTTATTATTGAAAGCTTTTGCAAACCTGAAGGCATCTTCGGTTAGCGCGCTCGAACCAAGGTTATCGCCTACGTGGTTAATACCGCTGCGGTGATAAAAACTGAGGCCCTGGTATTTAAACGGGTCTTTAGTGAACAGGTTAGATAACCCGTTAATAGCATTGGTACCGTACAAAGCAGCGGCGGCACCCGGGGTGATTTCTATGCTGGCAATATCCAGTTCGGTTGGCCCAATGGCATTACCAAGCGGTACGCCCAATGTAGCCGATTGCATATCCACGCCATCTGCCAGTTGCATAAACCTGAAGTTATTGGGACTATTGAAACCGCGTGTGTTAGGCACTTTTAAGGTAATACTGGTAGTGGTCATCTGTACACCTTTTACGTTCTCCAGCGCATCGTAAAAGCTTGGGCCGGGCGACTGTTTCAAAGCGTTGATGCTTAGCTTTTCAATAGCCACCGGCGAGCGCAACAGTTTTTCTTCCCTGCGGGATGCAGTAACTACAACTTCGTTTATCAGTAACGATTGCGATGTAAGCTGGATATTAACCGCGCTGTTGGCATTTTTAATATAAAATTCCTGCGGCTGGTAGCCAACGGCGCTAAAAACCAATGTAAACGGCAACTTAGCACTGGTAGTTAAGCTAAATTTACCGGTGCTATCGGTCACTGCGGCATTTGTAGTGCCTTTAATGGTAACGGTTGTGCCCACCAGCGGTAGCCCGTGGTCATCATTTACTTTACCGCTTAAAATGTAGCTGCCGTTTAATTGCGCCAGCCCCACCGTGGGCACCAGCACTAAAAAAAGCACAATAAGTTTTATAAAATTTGTAGAAATTTTCATGTAATTAGGTTGAAAGAAATTAAAAAATGGATTGTGATAGGTTGCTTGTCAGATAATTAACAACAACAGCATACAGTTAGGCACTGCATTTGAAAGGCTTGAGCTGACGAAGATTTAACTAAGTAATACATTGTCTATAGAATATGTCGACAAAAATATTAAAACTTTTATAGCATCCAAAAAAAAACGTATTATTTTCAAAATAATCCTCAAAAACGCCGCTTTTACACAGCAATTCCCTATTATTGACGACTAATTTAATCTACATTAATGTCATTCAATTACCGGCGGGTTATTATCAAGATAGGTTCCAACGTTATTACCAGGCCAAACGGGCTGCCGGATACCGAACGGATAGCCCATTTGGTTGACCAGATAGCCGCCATTAAAAAACAGGGCAAGGAGGTTATCCTTGTTTCCTCGGGTGCTGTTGCATCAGGCCGCAGCCTTATCAGCGTTACCGATAAGTACGATGCCGTTGCCACCCGCCAGTTACTGGCCTCTATAGGGCAGGTGAAGCTCATCAACACCTACTCTCATTTATTCGAAAAATTCGATATCCTTTGCTCGCAGGTTTTGGTTACCAAGGAAGATTTCCGCGACAGGCTGCACTATCTTAACATGCGCAACTGCCTGGAGATCTTGCTGCAGCACCAGGTGATCCCGGTTATTAACGAGAACGACGTGGTATCAGTAACCGAACTGATGTTTACCGATAACGACGAACTGGCCGGGCTCATCGCTTCCATGCTAAATGCAGAGGCCCTCATCGTACTCAGTAATGTAAATGGCA
Organism: Mucilaginibacter pankratovii; assembly: GCF_014773265.1. GTDB lineage: Bacteria > Bacteroidota > Bacteroidia > Sphingobacteriales > Sphingobacteriaceae > Mucilaginibacter > Mucilaginibacter pankratovii. The sequence continues at coordinate 41,368 of NZ_JACWMY010000001.1, forward strand.
TCTACAACGGCGACCCAAAACTACCCGGCTCCTCGGTTATTGAGGACGTTACCGGCGAGGGTATTGATTTTTCGTCCTTCGTAAGCACCGGCCGCTCGCAATTTGGACGCGGCGGGATGATCACCAAATCAACCATCGCACAAAAAACGGCACAATTGGGTATTGCCGTGCACATTGCCAATGGCACTACAGATAATATCCTGCTTGATGTATTGGATAACAAGGCCGTACACACCCGCTTTGTGCCAACCAAAAAAGCATCGGGCAAAAAGAAATGGATAGCCCATTCTGAAACCGCCGCTACGGGTATGGTGCAGGTGAACGAGGGGGCTAAAACGGTGCTGGTTTCCAGCAAGGCATCCAGCCTGTTACCGGTGGGTATTATTAAGGTACTGTCGGATTTTAAGAAGGGCGAGATCATTAAAATAGTAGATGAGAACAACAAACTGATAGGACTCGGCCTGGCCGAATACGGCTCTGAGAAGGCCCGCGAATTCACCGGCAAAAAAAACCAGCGCGCGCTGGTACATTACGACTATCTTTACTTACAGGGATAACCATGGGATACACACGATATTTTGAAAACGCCGTACAGGCCGGCCGAAACCTCAGCCTCGCCCCTGCTGCCATTGATGCCGTTTTGCTGGATGTGGCCAAAGCCGCCGTAGAACAAACCGCGTACCTGCTACAGGAAAACAAAAAGGACCTGGACCGCATGGACCCCGCCGACCCAAAATACGACCGCCTTACCCTAACTGCCGCCCGCATTCAGGATATTGCCAACGATATCAAGAACGTAGCCGGGCTTGCAAGCCCCCTTGGCACTGTGTTATCTGATAAGATTCTGCCCAACGGGCTGCACATCACCAAATTGCGCGTACCGCTTGGTGTGGTAGGCGTTATTTATGAGGCCCGCCCAAATGTTACCTTTGATGTATTTGCGCTGTGCTTTAAAACCGGCAACATCAGTATCTTAAAAGGCGGCAGCGATGCCGATTTTTCAAACCGTGCCATTATTAGCGTTATCCACAGCGTACTTACGGCGCATAATATTGATATAAATGCCGCTACCTTGCTGCCTGTAGAACGTGAGGCTACCGAGGCACTTTTAAACGCTGTAGGCTACGTAGATGTACTGATACCAAGAGGTAGCCAGTCGTTAATAAACTATGTGCGTAACAGCAGCAAAGTGCCCGTGATAGAGACCGGTGCAGGCATTGTACACACTTATTTAGATGAAAGCGGCGACCTGGAGAAAGCCACCGCAATTGTTGATAACGCCAAAACACGCCGCGTAAGCGTTTGCAACGCGCTGGATTGCTTGATCATCAACTCCACCCGCCTCGCTGATCTCCCTGCATTAGCCAAACCGCTTGCCGAAAAGGAAGTGGAAGTTTTTGCCGATGAACCATCGTACGCAGTATTGAAAGACACCTACCCTGCCAACCTCTTACACGTTGCGCAGCCGGAACATTTTGGTACCGAATTTCTATCGATGAAGATGTCTGTTAAAACCGTTGATACATTGCAGGAGGCTTTGGAGCATATCGCCGTCAACAGTTCCAAACACAGCGAAGCCATTATATCTGAGAACGAGGCTAATATCGCAACGTTCCTGAACCGGGTAGATGCCGCAGCAGTATACGTAAACACCTCCACCGCCTTTACCGACGGTGCCCAATTCGGTCTTGGTGCCGAAATTGGCATCAGCACGCAAAAACTACATGCCCGCGGCCCGATGGGTTTGGAAGAATTGACGAGTTATAAATGGATTGTGAAGGGGAATGGGCAGGTGAGGAAATAATTTTGTATATCACGAGAAAAAAAAGTAATTTGTATTTTTAAAAAATAGTACTGTGGCAGGTAAACCTATTCCCAAACCGTCTTTTTTAGATGAATGTATTCCTATCGGAGCCGGATACGGAAGGAAGCGATGGAAATCCCAGGATAACACGAGACTGTACGAATGGGACTCTTTTCACGGAGAAATTGAAATATACAACAACAGAGGGCGACACTTGGGCGTATTGAATGCATATGGGGTACTAATCAAAGACGCAGTAAAAGGGAGGAAAATAGATGTCTAATTTTATTATAGATTGTATTAACGGTGATGCATTGACATCAGACGTTAACGATTATATCGACACGTGGCATGATGGCGATTTTAATATTACGTTACATGAATACCTTGGCATGAAAAAAAATGAGTACGCTTTATTTGTTCAAGATGAAACTTACTTAGCTAGCATTATTACCGCTCATAAATTTGGTAAAAACATAGTATCTATCGTAAAAGATCAAATGAGCATGGCAGCACGTTCAGACGATCCGAAAAAAACCAAAGAAGTACAAAAATGGCTTGAAAACCAAGGGCTATGGGTTTAGTGTTGTCTCCGGAAGTTAAAATGGCTCGAAGAATAATCAAAAAACATTCTCTTTCCGTACCATTTGATTTAGAAGAGTTAGTAAAGCAATATGCCAAAATCACATATATTTCAATTCCTGTCGAAGGTGTAGACGGTATCTGCCTATATTTAAAAACACCGAATAAAACTCCCTCAGTCATTGTTAATGTAAACTCTACAACAAGAAGGCAAAAATTCACATTGGCACATGAACTGGGGCACATCGTCATCCCTTGGCATTTGGGAAATTTCGTCGATGATATTGACGAAAATCCAAATCAACTTGATAATCAGTATTGGGAATTAGAAAGAGAAGCCAATAGATTTGCTTCGGAGTTACTAATGCCATTCGATTGGATATATTCGCTCTACAAAAAGAATTCCGATTGTAACTATTTGATTTCGCAAATCTGTGAAAGATGTGGTGTTTCTGATATAGCCGCTAGTATCAGATTAAGCACGGCTATTTTTGAAATTGAATCGATTTTAATGCCAAAGGATTGGGTTCAAGAGCTTTTTACAGAAAATAGTAATTTGGCAGTACTACAAAAAATAATTGTCGAAAAAACTAAATTAGATCCTGTAAAAGTAGCAAGCTACATGACGCTAAATTTACCTGGAAGCATCTCGTTTTGTGTGGAAGATGAAGGAACTGTAATAAGGTCTGGAAGTACTCACGACGCACATTCTTATCACCAATTTGATGGTCACGAGTTTTTAAAAGACCCTTATCCATATTACAGCAATTATTATTTATATACACTTAATAATATAAATACCCATTGGTGGGTACTCCACACTAATTTTGTAGTTCCATTTGATAACAGAGATTGGCGAAGCATATTAGAAAAAATTTCGATTGAAATTTCTCCATCGCAGGGAGTTAAGAGCTTTAAAGATACTGTCAACGGTAAATTGTCTGGAGTAAATGGCAATTATAGAAAGAAAAATTCTGAACCAAATATTGAGGAATTTATGAAGGATGTAATCCAACGATTCAATAATCCTGAGTTTAAAGATTTCATAACTCATAAAGATTTTTTGCCATTTATACGAAAAAGGTCCGAGGACTTTTTCAAGTCGCTTATTTCAATCTCCACCCAACAAACGGCTTCACCGTAGCACAATTCGGCAGCCCATTTTTCCCAGTGCCGGGTACCGTAGTTTGCAATTCCATTCCAGTTGCCACTTGTGCCCATGTTATCCCCGTTAGTGGTATTTTAAGTCGGCCACTCCAGCCGCCGCCACCTGCGTAGGAGCCTATATCCAAATATATAAACCTGCCACCGACAGGCCCCTGTACAAACGGGCCGCGAAAATCGGGCATATCATGAGTTTCGGGGGTTCCTTTAATTTCAACGGCTAAATTAAACTGAAGGTCATCTCCTTTGGATGGCTGCACCTGCACGGGTTCGTAATGCGAACCCGACCCTTTTTGTAAGGAATACGTGAGGTTCAGGGGTGGTTTTTCGAGGGTGATATGCAGGGTGATGCTGTTTTCGTTGGCGGCCATATTAATTACTTGGTAACGGGTGTTTAAAATTGGAACATAAAGATAGGATTAACTTGTAATATTATTTATGCATATTGTGCCAACCGTTAACCCTGGCATCACAGTTCGTCATGAAAAAATTCCTGAAAATAACCCTTCGCGTAGTATTAGGCTTTATAGCCTTTGTGGCCTTATATCTTTTAGCTGCATGGGGCTTATCAAAAATTACCGTTTCGGCAGAACCGGGAACCAGCAAGGACGTAACTATCTATATTTTAACCAATGGCGTGCATACCGATATTGTGGTGCCCGTAAAAAACGAGCAGATGGATTGGAGCAAGGAACTCAAATTTGAGAACACCGTTGGTAAAGATACCGCAGCCAGCTTTGTGGGCATGGGCTGGGGCGATAAAGGCTTCTATCTCAACACACCAACCTGGGCCGAGCTAAAATTCAGCGTGGCTTTTAAAGCAGCCTTTGCTTTAAGCACTTCGGCTATACATGCCACTTATCATAAAGAACTGAAAGAAAGCTCCTCGTGTAAAAAGATCACTATCAGTAAAGAGCAATATGCCCGCCTCATCACCTTCATCACCAAAAGCTTTAAAACCGACAGCGCCGGGCATTTTATCAATATAAAAACCAATGCCAACTATGGCACCGCCGACGCTTTTTACGAAGCCAACCGCAAATACAACCTGTTTTATACCTGTAACACATGGGCAAACAACGCACTCAAAAGCTGCGGCCAAAAAGCCTGTTTATGGACGCCTGCGGATTCGCCGATATTTGATAAGTATAAATAGGCGGTGTTGAGACAACACCGCCGGGGATTTTCCAATAATAAACACGTCATGCTGAAATCTTTTCAGCACCCCATCATAAAAGTTTGCGATTGCATAGTTTGTAACCTGCCGTGCGGGGTGTTGATACAAGTTCAACATGACGTTTTTCTGCTTTGTGTAGTTTACTTACACCGCAATACTATCGATCGCGTTCTCGAGCGCGTGCTCTCCTATACCGGGTACTTTGAGGCCCTCGGCGCGGTAAACGGTGAGGTCTGTCATGCCCAGGAAACCCAGCAGGCCACGAAGGTAGGGTTCAATAAAGTCGAACGCTTTCATCGGGCCATCTGAATAGATGCCGCCGGAAGATATGGCCACGTAAACTTTTTTGCCTTTCACCAGTCCTTGCGGGCCGTTTTCAGAATAACTGAAAGTTTTGTTGGCGCGGCAGATATGGTCTATCCATGTTTTAAGGGTAGATGGGATCTGGAAGTTGTACACCGGCGCATCGATAACGATGGCATCGGCATCCATCAATTCGGCAATAGCCTCGTCAGAATGTTTGATGGCTTCGGCCAACTCGGGCGTTTGCTTTTCTGCCGGCGTGAAAAACGAGGTAATTTGCACTTCTTCGAGGTGTGGGAAAGGCGTGGTGGCCAGGTTATGCGTTACGATAGTATTGCCTGGGTTGGCAGCCTGCAATTTCCCGGCTATGGCATTTCCCAGTTTGGTACTGATGGATTCGGCGCCGCGGGGGCTCGAAATAAGATGTAATATTTTCATTTGCTTATGTTTTAAATGTTAGGCAAACCTATGTACATTAGCTATGAAAAAGATACTACTATCCCAAAGGATAGCGGTATCCTTTGGGATAGTTAGCACCTTTGTAGTATGCAACAAACTAAAAGAAACGGCACAGAAGCATGTAAATCGGCCATGAGTTCGGTTAAGGATGCGTTGTATGTTTTAAATGGCAAATGGAAGCTGCCGCTCATCATAGCCCTGCGCGAAGGCCCCCGCCGCTTTAACGAGATCCAGAAAGAGCTGGTGGATATTACGCCCAAGGTATTATCTAAAGAACTGCGAGAACTGGAGCTGAACGAGTTTGTGGTGCGCAAAGTGTACCACACGGTACCTGTAACCGTAATTTACGAGCTGACGCCCTACAGCAGCTCGGTAAGCCCTATCATCGAAGCATTGAAAGAATGGGGCGAGCAACACCGCGAACGCATAGTGAAGCATCGTAAGGAGGAGCCGGTAACGGCCTAAGTGCTCACCAGAAGTTCGAGGTTAGTTAATTAGAGGGCCGAGGCGGCTATAATTGTGGTAAGCGCGGAGTTCACCACTCTTTGTCCCCATTTACCATTTACAACTCACCATTTTACCCTCCCCTGACCCATAATCTGCTGTAAACCCTTATCTTTGCGCCCAATATGAGCAAGCACGGAAGAATATTAGTGGCCATGAGCGGCGGGGTCGATAGTTCGGTAGCGGCAGTGATGCTGCACGAACAGGGCTACGAAGTAATAGGCCTTACCATGAAAACATGGGATTATGCTTCATCGGGCGGTAGTTCAAAAGAAACAGGCTGCTGCAGCCTGGATAGCATTAACGATGCACGCGCCCTGGCTGTTGGCTATGGTTTCCCCCATTATATACTGGATATCCGCAACGAGTTTGGCGATTTTGTGATCGATAACTTTGTGGACGAGTACCTGGCCGGCCGCACCCCAAACCCCTGCGTGCTGTGCAACACCCACATTAAATGGGAAGCCTTGTTAAAGCGTGCCGATAAACTCGATTGCGAATTCATCGCCACCGGGCACTACGCCAACATCCGCCAGCAGGATAGCGGCCGTTACGTGATATCAAAAGGTAAAGACGAAAATAAAGATCAGAGTTACGTACTTTGGGGCGTTTCTCAAAAAAACCTGGCACGTACGCAATTTCCTTTAGGTAGTTTTTCTAAACCCGAGATCCGCCAGATGGCCGTTGACATGGGGCAATTGGAACTTGCCGGCAAAAGCGAGAGCTACGAGATCTGTTTTGTGCCCGATAACGACTATCGCTCGTTTTTAAGGCATAAAGTGGAGGACCTGGACGAACGTGTTGGCCCGGGCAATTTTGTGCTGACAGACGGCACTATTGTAGGCAAACACCAGGGCTATCCTTTTTATACTATTGGCCAGCGTAAAGGCCTGGGCATTGCTTTGGGGAAACCTATGTTTGTAACCAAAATAGAGCCGACCACCAATACCGTAGTTTTAGGCACGATAGAAGAACTTGAAAAGAAAGAAGCATGGGTACGCAACCTTAACCTGGTGAAGTACGAAAGCATCCCAGAGCCTATTGAAGCCGTTACCAAGATCCGTTATAAGGACGCGGGTACCGAAAGCAAGATCGTACAGATAGGCGACCACATGAAAGTATCGTTCGATCACATGGTATCAGGCATTGCCCCGGGCCAGTCGGCGGTTTTTTACGAAGGAAACGACCTATTAGGCGGCGGATTCTTGTTATAGGAAGAGCTGCAGCTTGCGTTAGGGATAGAAGTGGAAACCCCGGAATGAAGTCCCCACTTCTATCAGTGGGGACGGAATGAGGAGTTGAAACGCATAGCCCGGCCCGAAGGGAACGCCCAAAATGAGTTAAATATTGATGTGCTCTTTCTTATTTTAACTTAAGCATTACTTCCTGTCCCGCTTAAAAAAAAGCAAACAATTATATAAAAAAGCACTTGGCTTCCTATCCAAAATCAGGCTGGCTACGCTGCCTAAAATATCCAAAACATAATCTTAATATCTAAGATTCAACAACACACTTATAAAAACAATTTGCGTTTCTACCGCATTTTATGTTTTCTTTGCAAAAACAACCCTAATTAAATGGCTAAAAATTTACTCATAGTTGAATCACCGGCGAAAGCCAAAACCATCGAAGGATACCTGGGAAAGGATTTTACCGTAAAATCCAGTTACGGCCATATCCGCGACCTGGTGAAGTCTGAAGATGCCATTGATATCAACAATAACTTCGAACAAAAATACGAAGTACCTGCCGATAAGAAACAGGTAGTGAGCGAATTAAAGAAATTAGCTAAAGAAGCAGATATGGTGTGGCTCGCGTCCGATGAGGACCGTGAGGGGGAAGCTATTTCCTGGCACTTATTTGATACATTAAACCTTAAGGATGCCACTACCAAACGCATTGTTTTCCACGAGATAACCAAACCCGCTATTTTACGTGCTATCGAAAATCCGCGTAAAATAGACTATAATTTGGTGAACGCCCAGCAGGCCCGCCGCGTTTTAGACAGGCTGGTGGGTTTCGAACTATCGCCCGTGTTGTGGAAAAAGGTAAAACCATCCCTTTCTGCAGGGCGTGTACAATCTGTTGCCGTACGTTTAATTGTTGATAGAGAACGCGAGGTAAACAAGTTTAAATCGGATGCTGCATTTAAAATAGTTGCCATTTTTGATAAAGGCAGAAATGCCTTTAAAGCCGAGCTTGCCGAGCGCTTTGCCAAACAGGACGATGCCGAGAAGTTTTTACAGGATTGCGTAAAAGCTATCTTCGAGATAAAATCGCTTGATACCCGGCCAACCAAACGTTCGCCTGCTGCGCCGTTCACCACCTCTACCCTGCAGCAGGAAGCCAGTCGTAAGCTGGGCTATTCGGTTGCGCGTACTATGCAGGTAGCACAGCGCCTGTACGAATCGGGGCATATCACCTATATGCGTACCGACTCCGTGAATCTGTCGGACACCGCTATTGCAGCAGCAGCAAGCGAGATCGTATCGGCATGGGGCGATAAATATCACCAAAGCCGCAAATACAAAACCAAGAATGCAAGCGCGCAGGAGGCTCACGAAGCTATCCGCCCTACGTATTTTAATAACCATACCATCAACGGCGAATCGAATGAGAAACGCCTGTATGAGCTGATCTGGAAACGTGCCATCGCTTCGCAAATGAGTGAAGCACAGTTTGAGAAAACCGTTGCAAAGATCAGTATATCAACACGTAAAGAAGACCTAACCGCTAACGGCGAGGTAATGAAGTTCGACGGCTTTTTAAAAGTATACCTGGAAAGTAACGACGATGAAGAAGATAACCAAACTGCCGACGGCGAGAACGCTATCCTCCCGCCATTAACCAAAGGCCAGCTTTTAGATCTGCAGGAGATGACCGCCACCGAACGTTTCAGCCGCCCGCCTGCCCGTTATACTGAGGCAAGTTTAGTGAAGAAGCTGGAAGAGTTGGGTATCGGTCGCCCGTCTACCTACGCCCCTACTATTTCTACCATCCAAAACCGCGGTTACGTGGTTAAGGAAGAGCGTGAAGGCCGTGTGCGCAACTTTAGGGTAATGACCTTGAAGAACGAAAACATTACCAAAGAAGAAAAAAGCGAGAACACCGGTGCCGAACGCGGCAAGCTGTTCCCAACCGATATTGGTGCCGTGGTTAACGACTTTTTGGTGCAGCATTTCCAGGGCATTGTTGATTTCAACTTTACCGCAAGCGTTGAAAAACAGTTCGACGAGATTGCCCAGGGCCTGCAGGACTGGACCAAAATGATCCGCACCTTTTACGACCCGTTCCATAAAGACGTACAAAGCACCATAGAAACCGCCGATAAAGCTACCGGCGAGCGCGAACTGGGGGTACACCCGGAGAGCGGTAAAAAAATGTCGGTACGTATTGGCCGCTACGGCCCTTTTGTACAGGTTGGCGAAACAGCTACCGAAGAGGGCGAAGAAAAGCCATTGTATGCAAGCCTCCGTACTGGTCAAAGCATCGAGACCATCTCGCTGGAAGAAGCGCTGGAACTTTTTAAACTGCCAAAGGTAGTTGGCGAATACGAAGGCAAAATAATGAAAGTGGCCATCGGTCGTTTTGGCCCGTACATTAGCCACAACAGCGCTTTTGTATCGTTACCGAAAGAAATTGACCCGCTGGATGTTACCGAGGAGCAGGCGATTGAGCTAATTGAAGCTAAGCGTAAAAAAGACGCCGAGCGCCTGATAAAGAGTTTCCCCGAAGACGAAACCGTAAAAGTTTTAAACGGTCGCTGGGGGCCTTATATTGAATTTGGCAAGCTTAACGTTAAGATACCAAAAGATATTACCGACCCGCTTACGCTAACTTACGAGCAATGCAAGGCCCTGGCTGATGCCATGCCAAAGGATGCTAAAAAAGGTCGTTTTGGCAAATCGGCACCGGCAAAAGCTGCTGCGCCTGCTAAGAAAGCACCGGCGAAAAAGAAAGCCGTGGCGAAGAAGAAGTAATTTGTTGAAAGGTTTTAGGGTTGGAAAGTTGAAAGGTTATATAACGAAAAGCAACATTTCAACCTTACAACGTTCCAACTTTACAACAAAAAACAATGATAAAAGACCTCCACCCTAATGTTGTAAAAGACATAGCCGTTGCGGTTGCTTTAGAAAGCGAGACCGTAGAAAGCAAAATATGGTATGTTTACCTCATCAACCTGAAGGATGTGCCGCTGGAAACTGTGCTCATCACCTCAAAAGGCTACGGAGAAAAGGACGGCGAGCAGGTAAAAACTTCAGTATTGCGGCATGCGTTCCCGGTAATCCCTCCAAAATCGTTTAAGCTGATAGAGCCGATAGATGAAGCTACGTTTGGGTTGAATAACGAATACTGGCTCAGCTATTATATCGGTAAGGACATCTTCGATAAAAAATTCATCTTTTTGCCCGAAAGTATAGTAGATGGCAACTTTATCAAACTCCCGGTAGTGAACAAGCCCGGGGTAATGATATTATAAGTTAAGCGCATGCATCTGGTGCATACTTTCCTGCAGATCGGTATAAAGCTTTTTGTAGATAGGAAATATGCGGCTATAAGTTTGATGGCGTACTGTATCAGGCTGCACAACGGTACTTTTTGCAGTTTCCCTGTCTAACATTTCCTGTACGTTCATCCCTAAAGTTTCCATCGCCAAATAAATGGCCCCCATGGCCGATGAATCGCCTCCCTGTAATAAAACCAGCCTCTTGCCGGTAATATCAGCCAGCATCTGTACCCAAACAGGCGATGATATAAACCCTCCGCTCACAACAATTTCTTCAACAGGCACAGCGGATGATTCTTCAACGGCATTAAGCACGTTGTAAAGTGCAAAGCAGATCCCTTCAAGCGCGGCCCTTAAAAAATGCTGCTGCTGGTGTTTAAACGTGATCCCTAAAAAAGCACCCGAACTTTTGGCATCCCAAACCGGGGCGCGTTCGGCATACAAATAGGGTAAAAATATCAAGCCATCACTTCCTGCACTAACGGTATCTATCTGGCGGAACACAGCCCCGTAACTTTCACTATCGATATTGAGTTTTAAAAAGTCTTTAATAAGCCAATCTGCCGCCGCACCTCCGTTGTTTACCGCGCCTCCACAGATGAAGGTATCGCGGTTTAGCCTGTAATTAAACGTCATGGCGCGATAATTATAAGCAGGTTGCTTGCTCCCGACCCTAACGGCTCCGCTGGTGCCAATGGTAAGCGCAGCTATACCCGGGCGGATAGCGTTGCCGCCAAGGTTTGCGCAGCAGCCATCACTTGCGCCGATCACAAAGGCGGTTTGCGCTGTAACGCCGGGCAATAAAGAGTTTTCATTTTCAATGAAACGGGTATGGCCGGTATTTACAGGGCTGGATAATTTTCCGGGGGTTATACCGGCTAAGCTTAACGAGCCATCGAACCATTCCAATTGCAAAATATCAAACAACCCGGTAGCAGAGGCTATGGAATGGTCAACCTCAAACACGCCGAATAGTTTATACCATACGTATTCTTTAATTGAAATAAATTTATACGCGCTTTGAAACAACGCAGGGGCATTTTGCCGTAGCCAGATAATTTTGCACAGGGGCGACATAGCGTAGACAGCAGTCCCCGTATTGTGGTAAATATGCTCGCCTTCGGCGGAAGCACGTAACGCCCGGGCAATATCCCCACTTCTCGAATCGGCCCAAAGCATAGCATTGGATAAAGCGACTCCTTGTTCATTCACAGGCATAATGCTGTGCATGGCAGAGCTAAAGCTTATTGCCAGTGGGGCACGGTCAAAGCAGCCGGTAATATCATTTACGCATTTTTTAAAGGCATTCCATATCAAATCGGCATCCTGTTCGCTAAAACCAGGCTGCGGGCTTTGCGTTTTGTAGTGGTATTGCGCAGTGCAAAGCGTATTTCCAGCCTCATCAACGGCTACGGCTTTTGTACTTCCTGTACCTAGATCAATCCCTATAAAGTAGTTTAGCGTATATGGTAATGGCATAAAACCGGCTGCGTGTGAATACTGGCTAAGTTATTGCATTAAGTAATTAACATCGGTATTATTTGTCAACATTTTGAAGTTTAACGGTTGAAATAAAATTCAGTAATGAATAATTTACTCTACTTTTAATAAAATCATCAGGTTCGGCAGTCACAACTACCGGTTGTTTATAAATATTTGATAATGAATTTAATACTTAAAGTTCATTATTAAGATAATTTTTTTAGCGTTTTTTGATTTAAAAGCACCATATTTATAGCATAAACAACGATATATCGGCATGAAGAAAACACTACTAATTGTTGATGACGATTTGAGTATATTAAAACTACTCAGCTTTATATTAAGTAAAGACTATGAGATCGTTGTTAAAAACAATGGTATTGAGGCCTTTAGCTGGCTGGAAGACGGAAATTTACCTAAATTGATCATCTCCGACCTGCAAATGCCTTATTTTGATGGTCAATCGTTTATTAAAAATGTAAAAATAAGCGGCTTTTACCGCAATATACCTGTTATCATGTTATCGGCAGCATACGATCTGGAAGAGCAAGTAGCCAACATGCCGTTTAAAGTGGAGGCATACATCCACAAGCCCTTCAATCCAACAACCTTAAAATCAGCCATTAACCAAGCCCTATTAGTTTATGACGCATCAGACAGCAACTGATTGGAACGAAAATTCGGGCTCCCAAATCAGGATCGCATATTCAGGACTTGAACTTAAGGATCTGATCGCCAATGATCTGGGCGACAACTTCCGGATCGCCTTTAATGATACCCTTAACGACCTGGAAAACTACCTCGGTAACCAATCTATCCTAACTATCCCGGATATTATTTTGGTAGAAGTTGATAAAGAGGAAAAATGCTTTGAGCTGGTAGGAAAATTACGCCAAAACTTTTTAATGAACGGGCTTATCATTGTAATGCTATCTACGCGCAATGATAAAAACCTGGTTAAAACAGCCATGAAGCTAAAGCTTCATGATTTTTATACTTACCCGTTTTCCACATCCGACCTGCGCGAGCGCCTTAACTTTTTAGTAAGGTTTAAACTGATAAAACCACGCCTGCTGGAACTTTCTAAAGAGGTTGATACCACTTATAAAATGCCGCCGGGCAAGCGTTTTCTGGATCTTTTCATCGCCGGTATGATGCTTATCTGTCTTTCACCGGTAATGCTGGTGGTTGCCATAGCCATTAAGTTTGATTCGAAGGGGCCTATATTTTATAAGAGCAAGCGCGTAGGTACCGGCTATAAGGTATTTGATTTTTATAAATTCCGTTCGATGCGTACCGATGCCGACCAGTTATTAGCGCAAATGGCCGTTACCAACAACCAATATGCCGCAGAGGAAGAGGGTACTACCAAATCGGCCTTTGTTAAAATAAAGAACGACCCGCGTGTTACCAAGCTCGGTAATTTTTTACGTAACAGCAGCCTGGATGAGTTACCGCAGCTGTTTAATATTTTAAGAGGCGATATGTCTGTAGTCGGCAACAGGCCCTTACCTGTTTACGAAGCCGAGATGCTTACTTCCAACGAGTGGTCGATGCGCTTTTTGGGCCCTGCCGGCCTAACCGGTTTGTGGCAAATAAGCAAACGCGGCAAAGAAGACATGAGCGAACGGGAAAGAAAAAAATTAGACAACTTTTACGCGCAGAAGTACTCCTTTTGGCTGGATGTTAAAATTATAATAGGCACCGTTCCTGCTTTATTTCAAAAAGAGAAAGTTTAATTTATGAATATCAAGTTTAAACTGTTGGGCCTTTTACTGGTTAGCTTTCTGCTTACCAATAGTTTGCGCGCTCAAGAATCATTGATACCGGATATATCCTACCCCTTCTTAGAAAAACTTATTGCCACAGCAAAAAAGAACTACCCCGAGATAAAACTACGCCAGGCGCAGGTTAACCTTGCAAAAGCTGCATACCACCAGGCAAATGTATCGTGGCTGGATGCTTTTACTGCATCTTACATCTACAGCCCAAAAAGCTCGCTTAACTTAATACAGCCTACTATTTTTAATGGGTATCAGTTAAGCATTTCTGTAAATCTGGGCCAGTTTCTGGCAAAGCCCTTTGCCTCGCGCGGTGCAAAGGAAAGCGTTAGAATAGCCGAGTTTCAGCAGCAGGAATACAACCTAAGTATCGAAGCCAATGTAAAACGTTTATATTTTCAATACCTGGCCGCGCAGGCCGACCTGCGTTTACGCTCCGGCGCTATCATTGATGGCCAAACTGCAGTTAAACAGCTAAAGTATTCGTTTCAAAAAGGCGAAACAACGTTTCAGATTTATAACGAGGCACTAACAAGCCTTTATCAGCAGGGTGGGTTTAAAGTAACGGCCGAGTTGGCGATGTTAACAGCAAAAACCAACCTTGAGGAGGTTTTGGGCGTTAAATTAGAAGAGGTTAAATAAAAAATGGAGCTTGTAAGTTTTTTGAAAGTTTTATGGAAACATAAAAATCTGCTGATCATTATTCCGCTGGTTACTATCATCATCTCCTATTTCCTTGTAAAAAATCTGGCTGATAAATATGTTTCAAAATCGCAGATAGCAACGGGTATAATTGACGAATCGCGGCATTTGCTTGATAAAGAGAGCAACAGCGCTGCCCAGGCGCAGCAAATAAACCAAAGCTTTAGCAACCTGATTGAGATAATGAAGCTGAAAAAGCTCATTAACCAGGTATCATACCAGCTAATACTGCACGATCTTACCAGCCCTACTCCATTTAAGCCCTACAGCAAACTGTTCCTCAGCATGAATGCCGGCGCAAAGAAACATGCCATTGAATTATTTAAGGGCAAGTTTCAGCGCATGGAGCCTTTGGACTATTATAACAAGGATGAAAATGGACTGAACGAGTTAATGCGCTCCATGAAGTACGATGAGCGGAGCCTGCGCGAAGACCTGCTGATCGTACGTGATGAGGATAGTGATTTTATCTCGGTAAGTTGTGAGTCGCCAAATCCTCAGCTATCTGCATTTGTGGTAAATGTGCTGTGTCGCGAATTTATCAACTATTATACTCATACCATCAAGCAAAACGAAACCGACGCGGTTACCTTCCTGGCGAACCTGATGGATGAAAAACGCGAAGCGCTGAACCGTAAAACAGCCCAATTGCAGCAATACAAAATTGCCAACGGGGTATTAAACCTGGAAGAGCAATCAAAGGGCATATTCGACCAGATAATGATTTATAACGACCGTAAGCAGCAAGCCGAAAAAGATGTGGCTTCTTACAACGGCGCGTTAAATAATATCGATAATAAATTCGACCCAAAAGATCGCAATTACATCGAGGCTACTTTAAATAAGTATAATACAGCCGTAGTGGGCACACAGGAGCAACTGCACCTGCTTACCGATAAATACGTACGCAGCAATTTTGCGCCCCAGTACAAGGCACAGATAGACTCGCTGACCAAGCAGTTAACTCAACAGATAAACCTCACGTCTGATAAATACATCACCAACCCGCTTACGGGCAAGGATGCATTGGTTACCCAGAAATTAACGCTCGAGGTATCGCGCGACCTGGCTAAATACAGTATTGTGGCCATCAATTCGGCTTTAAACCAACTCAACGCCAAGTTTAACCGCCTGGTACCGTTTGATGCAACCGTTAAAACCTACAATTTTGAACTGGATATAGCCAGTAAAGAATACCTGGATGTGTTGAATAAGTACAACGAAACCAACCTGAAGTCCACCTTCTCGATAAAACTCAGGCAGGTTGATTACGCTACCCCGGATGCAGCCGAGCCATCCAAGAAAATGCTGCTGATCATACTCAGCGGTTTTGCGGCCTTTGCGTTTTGCATTATCACGTTATTTGTTATTTACTTTTTTGATGATACCGTTAAACAGCCTGCCGAACTGGTAAACCAAACTAACCTGCCTTCGCTTGGATACCTAAACGCGGTAACGGGTGGCACGCTCGACCTTAAAAAGCTATGGGATGTGGAACACCGCGAAAAGATGAAGCACTTTAAAGAGCTCATCAGATCGATAAGGTTTGAGGTTGACCAGGAACTAAAGGGCGAGAAAGTGCTGGCCATTACCAGCCTCGCGCACCACGAGGGTAAAACAGTACTGGCTATAAGCCTGGCCTATTCGTACGCCATGATCAATAAAAAAGTGCTGCTTATTGACGGCAACTTTGGCAACCCAACCATCACCAACACCACGCAGCCACGCCTTTATATTGAGGATTATTTTAAGAACAATCCGGATAATTATGAGGCTTTTTCGGGCGCCACAACTGTTTTGGGCAACCACGGCGGGGATGTAACCCTGCTTGAAGTAAGCGACGAGAAATTTATCCGCAGCCGTTTTAACGAGCTGAAAACCAAATACGACATTATTATTATTGAAACCCCTGCCCTTTCAAGCTTAAATAAATCAAAGGAATGGATCTTGTTTGCCAATAAAACCATAGCTGTTTTTGAAGCCAATAAAGGCGTAAAAAAATCGCAAAGAAATGATTTAAATTATTTGCGCAACCTTAATGAAAAATTTGCCGGCTGGATATTAAACAAAGCCAGCATACCAGAAGGTTAGGCGATTTTTGCCTAATTGCTTTTTATTTACGTACACATTAGCCTTGCTGATATGAAAATAACCCCAAACACAAAAAGCAAAGCCGACCCTTACGAAGGGCTCTCCCCGCTCGAAAAAAAAACACGTAAAGCAGCGATAGCATTTGTATTTGCGGGCGTATTTTTTTGGGCGGTAAAAATATTGATCCTCGCATAACCGGGCAACATATGCTTGATAACCAGGTACAAAATAACGGGCTAAAAGGCTATCTACGCAGAAAATTGCAACCCAGCAATTTAACCACAACAACTATGATCTGGCTGTTGCTGCCTGTTGCTGTATTTATCAGCGTAGTAGTTGCAAAAATGGGGATTATAGGCGTTGCCGGGCTGTTAGCGGTTATCATAGGCATACCGGTTGTTTATGGCATTATAGCCTACCCGCAATTTGGCATAGCGGTGCTGATGATCGTAGCGTTCATGCTTAATTATGCCTCGGAGTTTTTACCCAACGATACCCCTACCGGTATTGTGCTGGATGGTATTACCTATATGCTAATCTTTGGTTTTTTTGTTAAAAAGAAATTTGACAGCAACTGGGATTATTTTAAAAACCCCATCACCTACCTGGTAATTACCTGGCTTGGCTACAACTTCCTGGAAGCCGTAAACCCTGCCTCCCCTTCTATACTGGCCTGGGTGTACACGGTGCGCACCGTGGGCTTTATTATGCTGATGTACTTTGTGTTTTTGTACCAGATAAATAACATTGCGTACATCAGGTTTTTGTTTAAGCTATGGCTATTTTTATGTTTACTCGCGGCCATGTCGGGTTTTCAGCAGGAAAACTTTGGTTTAATGGAGTTTGAGCGCAAGTGGTATTACTCAGATCCGCTGCGTTTAAGCTTTTTATACATCAACGGGCATTTGCGTAAGGTGGCAATTTTCCCCGATCCGGTTACTTTTTCCTACAATATGGTTGTGGCAGCAACTATGTGCATTTGTTTTTTTATGCTCAATATCAGCAAAACAAAAAAAATTATTTTGGGCTGTTTGATACCATTTTACCTGCTTACCATGCTCTACAGCGGCACCAGGGGTGCTTATGTACTGCTGCCGGCCGCGTTGGCTTTGCTTGCCATACTCAAGTTCAATAAAAAAATAATTGCTGCTGTGCTTGCGGCAGGATTTGTGTTGGTCATCTTAATATTCATGCCAACCTCAAACCCAACTATAAAACGTTTTCAATCGGCCTTTAACCCCGGCGCAGATGCATCTTTTAATGTAAGGGCCGAAAACCAGAAACGTATAAAACCGTATATATTGTCGCACCCTATTGGTGGCGGCCTGGGTTCCGTAGGTATTTGGGGGCGCAGGTTTGCGCCAAACTCTATGCTTGCTAAGTTCCCGCCCGATAGCGGTTATGTACGTGTAGCGGTAGAAATGGGCTGGATAGGGCTGCTATTGTTTTGCACGTTAATGTTTGTAATTTTATACACGGGGATCAACCATTATTTCCTGATCAAGAACCCCGAATTAAAAACATACTGTTTAGCAATGGTATTGGCCATATTTATTTATAATATTGGTAATTACCCGCAACAGGCGCTGGTGCAGTACCCTTCCAACATTTTGTTCTATCTTGCAAGTGCATTACTTAATGTAACGCTGCGGTTGGATATTGCAGAAAGGAAAGCACAAGGCGATACCAGTATTGAAGGATTGAAAGCATAATTAGTTTTTTTTATAAGATGTCGTTACTTACCGTAATAAAATCTCACCCCCGTATAAAAAAATTTGTGCATTGGCTTATTGTTAGGTCGGGCCATTCCAGGCCAAGGCTTTGGGTGCGATGGTTTTTAAACCCATTTTACCATAAACACGGTAAGCGCAGCATTATTGGTTTTTACGCCCGGATGGATGTTTTCCCGTTTAATAACTTTGCCATAGGCGAGTACAGTATTATTGAGGATTTTGCCGCGCTAAACAATGGCGTAGGCGATATCATTATAGGCCACCATGTTGGGGTGGGCATATCAAATACTATTATTGGCCCGGTAACGCTGGGCAACTACGTAATGATGGCGCAAAACATCGTACTATCCGGCCTGAATCATGGATACGAGGATATTACACTACCACCGCGTGTGCAGAAGGTTATTACCAAACAAATTACCGTGATGGATAACGTGTGGATAGGCGCAAACAGCGTAATTACAGCGGGCGTTACCATTGGCAAACATGCAGTAATTGGCGCAGGTAGCGTGGTAACAAAAGATATCCCCGAATATAGTGTGGCGGTAGGTAACCCCGCCAAAGTGATAAAAAAATACAATTTCGAAACCGGGAACTGGGAAAAAGTTTAAGCCGATCAGTCTTTATGTCGTTTTTTAAAAAGATCATAAACAAGCATACCATCAATTTGGCAAGCAGCGCAGCAATGCCTTTGATTGGCATGCTGGTGCTATCTATCCTTGCGCACCAGCTGCCCGAGGTTGATTTTGGTAACTACATCTTTTTCCTGCAAACCTTTCTGCTGGCAGATATGTTTCGCACGGGTTTCCTGCAAACTTCACTGGTGAAATTTTACGCCGGTGCACCCGCCGATCGCGCAAAAAACGTTGCAGGCTCGGCATGGTCAGTTGGCTTTATACTGACTTTCGGGCTGGCTTTTATCGATCTTTTGCTTTACTTTTTTGTAAAAAGCGGCAATAACGATTTGGAGGATACGCTTAAATGGTTCGGCATCATCTACATATGTACCCTCCCATCCGCTATCGCCGGCTGGATATTGCAGGCCGAGGAACGTTTTGATAAGATGTTCATCATTCAGATCATTAACCAGGGTGGCTTCCTGGTATTGGTGTTAATAGCAATTTATTTAAAAAACATCAACTTCGAAACTGTAATTTACAGTTACCTGGGCACCAATATTTTCACAAGCCTGGTCTGCCTGCTTATGGGCTGGTCTAAAATGCATACCATAAAGCACAAAAGTATAGCCTCTATGAAAGAGCTGGCACACTTTGGCAAGTATAGCGTGGGCACTTCGCTGGGCTCTACCCTTTTGCGCAGCTCAGATACTTTTATTATCAAAATAATGTTCCCTACGGCTTATGTAGGGATCTATTATATCCCCCAGCGTTTGATGGAGATCTTTGAGATCCCTATGCGCAGCTTTGTTTCTACCGCCCTGCCTGAATTATCAGCTGCAGCGCAACGAAACGATAAACCCGCGGTAGCCGAAATAATGAAGCGCTATGGCGGGCTTTTAACTGTATTGCTTTTACCCGTGGCCGTGGGCGGTTGCATTTTGGGCGGGCTGGTTATCCACCTGCTGTTCGGTAATAAATACGTCGATTCCGACGCCTTTAACATCTTCCGCATTTTTATGTGTTATGTGATCATTATGCCGATCGACAGGTTTTTTGGGATCACGCTGGATATTTTGAACAAGCCGCACCTTAACATGACGAAGGTGTTTTTAATGCTAACCATCAATATTGTGGCCGACTTTGCCGGGATAGCCATTTTCCATAATCTGTATGGGGTGGCTATTGCATCGTTATTCACTTATTACTCGGGGGTTTTGTTTGGTTATTTCATGCTGAAGAAACACCTTGATTTTACCCTCAACGATCTGTTCAGCCTCGGCTATGGCCAGCTTAAAGAAATGGTAAGTAACCTGTTAGCAAAAAGGAGATCGCAAAGCACGTGAGTTTAACCGGCAAACATATCGTTGTTTTTTCGCAGATGCAGTTCGACGGGCGTTTGGAATCTACCATATACACCATGGCGCGGCTGTTGGCAAAGGATAACTATGTGTACTTTGTAGACAGGCCCTTCACCTGGAAAGATTACTTTAAGTTTAAGGATACCAAAGCCTACCAAGTGCGTAAGCCGCATTTTTTCAATTCCAAAAACAGCTTCATACAGTCGGACCTGCCGAATTTTAAGATCGTTATTTGTCCGCCGGTACCTTCCATCAATATGCTGCCCGAAGGTAAAGCCTATCGACTTGCCGTAAGGTTTAACGAGTGGATGGTGGCATCCCGCTTAAAAAAGGTATTTAAGCAGCAGGGTATCAAAGATTATATCTATATCAATTCGTACAATTTTTCGTACCCGCAACTGCACCAGGTGCTGGAACCTAAACCTGCCTTAAGCGTTTACCATTGCGTAGACCCGATAATTGAAGAGTACCAGCTTAAACATGGCGTGCACAACGAGGAGATCCTGGCAAAAAGCCTAGATATGATCATCTGCACCAGTCGCGAACTGCGTAACAAAAAATCATTCCTCAACCGCAACTCCTACTTTGTGGCCAATGCGGCTAATCTTACACATAGCCAAAAAGCACTTGACCCTGCCCTGCCGTTAGCAGATATCTTAGCAGGAATAAAAAAACCTGTGGTAGGTTATTTTGGCGCCATAGAACGCCGCATAGATTATGCGCTGATAAAAAGGGTAATTGCCGATAACCCGGATAAAAGCTTTGTATTTGTAGGCCCGGTAGACAAAGATTATATCCGCGAGGGCGACTTTACCGCGCCTAACCTGCACCTGCCCGGCCCGGTTGCTTACGTGCAAATGCCGGCAGTGTTAAAAGGCTTTGATGTTTGTATCATCCCCTTTAAAAAAGACGATGTGAGCAACAATATCTTCCCGCTGAAGCTATTTGAATACCTGGGTGCCGGCAAGCCGGTGGTGTCTACCGATTTTAACGACGATCTGCAAAACTTCACAGCCGGGCTTGTGCCCTATTGCAACACTGCCGAAGAATTTTCCGCAGCATTAAATGCAGCTTTAGTGGATGCACAAGCAACCGAAAAAGTAAAGCAACGTATAAGTATTGCAGCCAATAACACCTGGGAACACAGAATTGCCGATATTAAAGAACTATTAACCGGGGCATTGGCCGAAAAAGGCAAAACGGTTACTTAAATTTACAGATAATTAAACAGGCTTAAAAATGGACATCATAAAACTTATCTTCTCTATCATTTTTACCCTTGTATTTATATACCTGGGCGTTTATAGCCTGTACCTGTTTGTATTTTCGGTAGTGGGCAAGCTTATTGTTAAAAAGGCCCCGCCTGTTGCTTCCGCCTACAGCAAATTTGTGATCTACATTTGCTCGTATAAAGAAGATGCTATCATTCTTGATTCGGCCGCGCAGGCCCTTACCATAGATTATCCTAAGGATAAATTCCACGTGTGCGTAATAGCCGATTCGATGCAGCCGGAGACTATCGTAAAGCTAAAAGAAATGCCTTTACAGGTAGTTGAGGTAGTGTTTGAAAGCAGTACTAAATCAAAGGCGCTGCACGCCGCAATCGCCAATACGTTCGAAGATTTTGACGCAGCCGTAGTGTTTGATATTGACAACATTGCCGCCCCCGATTACCTGCGCCATATAAATAATTACCTGCACGCCGGCAAAAGGGTGATACAGGGCCATCGCGTTGCTAAAAACACCGAAACCCCGGTTGCAATACTGGATGCCATAAGTGAGGAGGTAAACAATCACATTTTCCGCAAGGCACAGCAGGTTTTTAACCTGTCGGCAGCTATAATTGGTTCTGGCATGGCGCTTGAGTACAAGTTATTTAAGGATACAATGGCTCAGATAGATGCGGTAGGTGGTTTTGATAAAGAGATGGGCCTGGTGCTTACCCGCCAAAACATCCACGTTGCGTATGCCGATGCGGCTTTGATATATGATGAAAAAGTAAGCAACCCCGAAGTATTTAAAAAACAACGCCGCCGCTGGCTTTCGGCGCAGTTTAGCCTGCTGAAAACCTATGGGATGACGGGCTTTACCGAATTGTTTGCACGTGGTAACTTTGATTACTTTAACGAGATCTATCAAACAGCCATACTGCCAAGGATACTGATGCTGGGCCTGATGCCTTTCATGCTGTTCATATCACTGCTAACGCCGGGAATTGGCCCATCGTGGCAAATGTGGCTTACAGCAACCGCGCTTTGCTATATTGGGATATTGGTAGCTGTACCTGGCCAGTTTTTCAACAGCAAACTATTAGGGGCGGTATTAAAGTTACCTCTCATATTTTTCGCAATGCTGGCATTGTTGTTTAAATTGAAGGGCGCGAATAAGAAATTTATTCACACACCGCATAATCCAACCAGCAATTAACACGTATATACTTGTGTATCTAACACACTTTGAATAATAACAAATAAAAAATAGGTTTTAGCAAAGGTCCCCCTGCTTAGCTAATTGAATATATGGAAGCAACAATACTTAACAACACCAAGGTAGATTACCCAAAAGAGAAGGCTTTGTTCGATCTTTTTAATGAGAGCGCGCAGGCATATCCCGATAAAATTGCCATTAGCTTTCATGATCGTTCTTTAACCTACACCGAGGTGGCCAATACTGCCAACAGGATAGCTGCTCTATTGGTTCAGAAAGGGATAAAAAAGGGCGACATTATTGGGCTTGCATTAGATCGCACGCCCGAAATGATCATTTCGTTGCTGGCCATCATGAAATCGGGCGCGGCTTACGTCCCGCTCGATCCTGAATACCCGAAAGACCGTATAGAATTTATGCTGGAAGATTCCAGCGCAAAAATATTGATCACATCGGCAAAATACGCCGGGCATTACGCGGCAAATACCACCGAAGTGCTAATTGAGCAGGCGCTTGCAGAGTCGGCAGAACTCGTACCCGAACAACCGAATACGGGCGTTACCGGTGCCAACCTTGCTTACATACTCTATACATCAGGCTCTACCGGTAAACCCAAAGGCGTGCAAATTGCGCACCACAGCCTGGTGAATTTTATATTGAGCTGCCAAAAAAAACCGGGCATTACATCTGCCGATAAAACACTGGCCGTAGCAACCATATCGTTTGATATAGCCGGGTTAGATATTTACCTGCCGCTAAGCGTTGGTGCGGAGCTGGTGCTGGCCGATTCGTTAACCGCGAAGGACGGCCGCGCAGTGCTGGATATTGTACGTAACCAGGGCATCACCATATTGCAGGCCACCCCTTACACCTGGCGCATGATGCTGGAGGTAGATTGGGATGAAAAACTACCGTTAAAAGTATTCACCGGCGGCGAAGCTTTAGCAAAGGACCTCGCAGCGAAACTGATAGCACGCAGCAGCGAAGTTTGGAACTTGTACGGCCCAACCGAAACAACCATTTACTCGATAATAAAGCGTGTAACCGATGCCGAAGACGTAACCATTGGCTGGCCGGTAGATAATACCCAGATTTACATTGTTGACGAAGCCATGAATAGCTTAACCAATGGCGATATTGGCGAGATACTGATCGGAGGCGACGGTGTATCCTGGGGTTATTTGAACCGCGAAGAACTCACCGCCGAAAAATTTATAGATAACCCGTTCTCAAATATCCCGGGTGATAAGATATACCGCACCGGCGACTTAGGTAAACTAAGGCCCGATGGCGAAGTGGTTTGCCTCGGCCGTATAGATCACCAGGTAAAAGTGCGCGGCTACCGTATAGAACTGGGCGAGATTGAATTTCACCTGGGTAAACAGGAAGATATAAAAGAAGCCGTGGTAATAGCCCGTGAGGATACTCCCGGTTACCCGCGACTGGTAGCCTACCTGCTGTTAAAATCAGGCGAAACCGGGTACGCTTCAGCGCAACAGCTTGATGCCTGGCAAAACGCCTTGCTTGCCGAATTACCCGAATATATGGTACCGGATGACTTTGTGCTGCTGGATGTAATTCCGTCTACCCCCAACGGTAAAATAGACCGCAAGGCCCTCCCAAAGCCGGATTATAGCCACATCATCCGTTCCGACGCTTACGTTGCCCCCCGTACCAGTAATGAAAAACTGGTAGCCGATATCTGGCAGGAAATGATGGGGCTGGATAAGATCAGCATGGTAGATAACTTCTTCCAACTTGGTGGCCGCTCGCTGGTAGCGGTTAAAATAATGGCCAAACTGGAAGAAAAAACGGGTAAACGCCTGCCGCTGGCAACTTTATTTGAGCACTCTACGGTAGAAAAGCTGGCTGCAAGGCTGGATGTTAATTCCGAATTGATCACCTGGGATTCGCTGGTTCCTATCAAACCTAAAGGCAGCAAAATGCCTTTATATATAGTACATGGCGCCGGCTTAAACGTATTGCTCTTCAACGCACTGGCCATGAATATGGATGATGAGCAACCGGTTTACGGCCTGCAGGCAAAAGGCATTAACGGTATAGATGAACCTTTGGACGTAATGGAAGAAATTGCCGCAAATTACGTGGAAGAGATCATTAACCACGACCCGGTTGGCCCTTACGCCATTGCCGGATACTCCTTAGGTGGAATGATAGCTTACGAAATGGCCAAACAAATGCTGGCTTTGGGTAAGGATGTAAAAATGCTGGCCATGTTTGATACCTATGCCGACCAAACCAAGGTGCATACGCCGCCATTAAAACGCACTATAAAAGACGCCTGGTTCTTTGTAAAACAGGTGGCTTATACGCCCATCCTTTTCATTGAAGATCCTAAACGTACCATTGAATATAAAAGCCGCGAAATTGGTAGGCGGATAGCGAAAGTTTACAAAAAAGCATTCCCAAATAAAGTAAAGAAGAAAGAAGGTTTTGCCGCTTACACCGATGATATCCACGAAAAAAGCGAAATGGCGCAACGCAACTATTTGTTAACGCCTGTTGATATCAAGATAGAACTCTTCCGTGCTAAGAAAAAGACATTCTATATGGATGATTTTAAAAATTTAGGCTGGCTCCCATTTGCCCTTAAAGGCGTTAACGTGCATGATATCCCCGGCGAGCATAATACCATCTTCGCCCCTCCGAATGATAAGCAATTTGCCAGGGTTTTGCAGGAATGCCTGGATAAAGCAGTAAAATAAACAAAAACGAATTTCACGAATAGAAACTGTAGAGACGCAATATTTTGCGTCTCTACAGTTTCCCTCGTCATTGCTGTAAGGAACGAAGCAATCTCTACGTGGGACAAGCGGATTTGCAAGGTGGCTCTGTTTGCCGGGAGATTGCTTTGTACCAAAGATAATGTTGAGAGAGGAGACTATCAGTTCTTTCTTATTCTCAATTAACTTTGTAGCTTTAGCCATCTAATTATAAACCAATATGAAAATCTCACCCCAACGTATTCTTCGATTTTTAGGCGCACAGGCTGTTTTGGCGCTGCTGCTTTGTTCAACTTTAAAGGTTTCGGCACAGGATCACGAATTGAAAAAAGACCCTGATGTAATTGGCCGCTGGGACCTGACAATGGAGAAGGACGGCAAAACCCAGCCATCGTGGCTGGAGGTGCAAAAATCGGGCACGCACACCCTCATCGGGCGTTTTACATATGCATTCGGTAGTGCACGCCCTATATCTGAAGTGAAACCTAAAGACGGCAAATTTAGCTTCTCTATCCCCCCGCAATGGGAAGAGGGCAACCGCAATATGGATTTTGAATTTGAAGTTGGTGGCGATGTAATAAAAGGCACCATGGTGTATACCGATGGCAAAAGCTACAGCTTTACCGGCGTACGCGCACCGCGTATGTTGCCTACCAAAGCACCGGTTTGGGGCAAACCTATTGTCCTTTTCAACGGCAAAGATACAAAGGGCTGGCACACAGACGGAAGGCCAAACCAGTGGATCGTTGAAAAAGGCGTTTTACGCAGCCTTAAGTCGGGCGCCAACTTGCTTACCGACAAAACCTTTGGCGATTTTAAACTCCATATCGAGTTCCGTTACAAACAAGGCAGCAACAGCGGCGTTTACTTACGTGGCCGCTACGAAGTACAGGTTATTGATACCAAAAGCGGCGAGCCCGAGCCTATCAACAACCAGTTCAGTTCTGTTTATGGCTTTTTACCTCCAACAAAAATGATGGCAAAAAATCCCGGCGAATGGCAGTCTTACGATATTACGCTGGTTGGCCGCCTGGTTACCATTGTGGCTAACGGCACCGAAGTAATAAGCAGGGCAGAGATACCGGGCATTACCGGTGGCGCCATCAACAGCCGCGAAGGTGAACCCGGACCATTAATGATACAAGGCGACCACGGGCCGATTGACTACAGGAATATTGTGATTACGCCTGCGAAATAAGAACCTGCAATTCACAAAAGAAGCGGCGCAATTAATTGTGCCGCTTCTTTTGTGAATGAAAATTTCATTTTCCTTCTACGTATGCCTTCAAATTATTCAATACCGCCTGGCAGGCGATTTGCTGGTTTTCGATCGGGTCAGATCCCTGTGGTTCGAAGCTTTCGGTAATGGTTACCGGGTTGCTGCCACTGAATTTTATGATAGACCTGCGCCCATCATCCAGCGTATAGGCGAGGAGTTGCTGCGGAATAACTTCATCATAAGTGCCTTCGAAATTAAAGCTGAAGCTACCATCCTTTAAACCCATCACAAACAAAAACCTGCCGCCGGGCCGCGGATCATTTTCCGCATGCGAGGTATGCCAATCGGGAGAAAAACTGTTCCAATGCAGGATATCGGCAGGGTTATGCCATATCTCCCACACTTTTTCAATCGGTGCGCTTATTTCAACGGTGGCGCTTAGGGCGTTGTCTTTTAAAATCATCATCAGATGCAGTTTATTGCAAATATATGGCGTGACTGCATCGCAACAAATGGGCTATTACGCCATTGTTATGGGTGATTTGCGGCAAGCCATAAATTTACCCGTTGTCATTTCGACCGAGCGACAGCGAGAGAGAAATCTTGTTGTTGATGCAAAGCTCGACACCTTGCATGCCGCTTTGCTTATCTAACAAGATTCCTCGTCGCTGCGCTTCCCTCGGAATGACATTGCGTTTTTATTTACTTTACCACCTCAACCCATTGGCCTTTTATCAGTGCGTTTATATCGTGGTTATACATGGCTTCGCAGTAGGCGGCGGGCAGGTAATATTTACCGGCGTAGGCCGCGTTGAGCATCACGTAATAAGTAACCTCGGTGTTTTCGCTTAGGCTGAAGTAGGTGTTCACCCTATCATCGCGGATGTCGCGGTAGTCGGATGCGGAGGATTTAAAGGCCTCGTCGTTATTCAACATACGGGTATTCAGGATCTCCCATCCCGATGGGAAGATCTGCGTAAGCGCCATGTTATCGTACCGGCCTCGTTTGCCCGGGTTTTTAATGTTTACCTGTGCAACAAAATCGCTTCCCTGTTTCAGTTTTGTCGGGTCGATAGGTTTGCCACCGAGACTGAAATAGCCTACGCGCATCTGTAAGATATCAGGGTTAACATAGGTTTTAACATCCTGGCCCGATGATGGCTGCCCTTGCTGAATCAACCTTACATAAAGTTGGTTGGTACCTGTATTTTTCATGGTAACCTTGCCACCATTTGCGGCTATTGGCGAAGCCCAGATATACGAAGCGGAGTTAATGTTCCCTTTATCGTTATTGGCCTGGAAGTTGAACAACAGCTTACTGCCCGATTTATTGGTGCCGCAATATTCCGCTATCGCGACAAGTGAATAGGCGGTGGTCTGCGTGCTATACCAGCTATCCACCGAAAGCCTCGACGCCACCGAGCGCAATACCCCTGCAGCTTTCTGGCGCTGGTTTAACAGGGTGAGCGTTTCCAGTATCATGGCCTCATCGCGCATATCAGAGCCGTAAGTGCCGTACATGGCGTTATAAGGAGCAATATCGGTAGGCAGACCGCTGATCATCCGCAAGCCAACTTCGGGCTGCCCGGCCAGTTTGTAAGCGGCGGCCAGTCGCCAGCGGGCTTCTACGCTCAGGTACTGGTACTCTTTTAACCTGTTCATAGCGCCTAATTCAGGCGAGCCGGAGAGGGCCAGCAGGAACAGGCGGTAAGCCTGCACCAGATCCGTATAGTAATAGTAACCGTGAATATTGGTGCGCGGGTCGGGCGACCAGTTCACTGCCTTTTGTTTTTGGTAACGTTTCCACTCGTTTATTAAGCCGGCGGGCAGGCTGTAGCCTTTTGCCTGTGCTGCCAACAGGAAATGCCCTGCGTAATTGGTTCCCCATTCGTCGGCATCGCCCTGGCCCGGCCAGTAGGTTAAGCCGCCGCCCGGTGCCCGGAAACCGTTCAGACGGTTGATGGTCAGTTTAATATTACGGTCGCTTTCTGCCTTTTGGCGCGAAGAAAGGTCGAGCAATTGGCTCAAATACAGCTGCGGGAAGCCCGATGAAGTGGTTTGCTCCACGCAGCCGTGTGGATAGCTGATGAGGTAATCCAGGCGTTTGCCAAGGTTGAGCGGCGGGATGCTGGCCACCTCAAGGCTGGCTTTATTGGTACCATTTATTCCAACGGCTGCATATGGCGCAACCCAGGTTTCACCCGGCTTTAGTTCCTTTTCGGTAACCCGGCTTACCGGTGGATTAGGGTTGCGTACGTTCAGCTCTACATCATAAGCCGTGCTTTCGCCGCCCGATTTCGCGGTGATCTTCACTTTGCCAACGCCAACAAAATCCTTAACATCCAGATCGAAGGTAACCAGCTGGTCGCCCGGTTTGCTGAATGTAACTGTGCGGGTATTGTTACCGCCAAGGTTGCTGAACGCGTTTGATTGCACCTGCACCGTTACCGATTTGATATTGTTCTCCATCGCGAAGACTGTTACCGGCAGCTGCACTTTTTCTGATGGCCCTAAAACCCTCGGCAAAGTGGCCAGTATCATCAGTGGCTTTTTAACTGCAACTGCTTTTTCTGCGGTACCATACGCACCGTCGTGCCCGGCTATAACCATAGCTTTTACCGAACCTACATACTGTGGTAAGGTGAATTTGGTGGTCTGGCTTGCACCTTTCTCCAAGCGGAATGGACCCAGGAATTTTACTACCGGTTTAAAACGGTTTACGGTTACGTTCTTGTTAACGCCGCCGGTACCGTCGCCACCAATGCTGAGGATGCGTTCCAAACCGCCGCCGAATGCGCCGATCACGTAATCGAACAGATCCCAGGTTTTCACCCCCAGCGCCTCGTGTGCGTAGAACGCTTCGTGCGGATCCGGGGTTTTATAGTTGGTGATATCGAGCAAGCCCTCGTCTACAATGGCGATGGTATAGGTCATGGCCTTACCATTCGCCTCGGAAACTGTTATGGCCGATTGCGTTTCGGGGCGGATCTTATCCGGCATCGTGATCACCGGTTTCAGGATGGTTTCAGGGTTATCTACATTAATTGGGATGGCGCCGTACATGCGTATCGGCAGGTCGTTTTTAGTTTGCGAATGGCGCTGCAACAGCGTTACGTTCACAAACACGTTGGGGGCCATGGTTTCGTCAACCTTAAACGTGTAACGGGTTTCGCCCTTTTTTGTATCTATCCAGGTGGTTTTTAACACCTTGCTGCCATTTTCAAAACTGATGAGTGCGTGCCCGTCGCCACCGGTTGGGATCGTAAGGGTAGCATCCTCGCCAACTTTGTAGTTGGTTTTGTCGGATGTAAAGGAAAGCATCGCTGCCTCAGTAGGCGCGGTGTTCTGCAAGCGTTCCGACCAGTTTGGCCAATCCACATACATGATCTTGCCGGTGGAGTGCCCTGTCTCCGGGTCTTTTATGCGGATGAGGTAACGGCCCCAATCTGCCTTTGGTATACGGAGGGTATATTTGCCGCGTCCGTTATTCAGCGTAACCCTACCGGTTTTTATCAGCTTGTTGTACTTGTCCTGGGTAAAGTTGCTCATCTCGTCGCCGCTTTCGTCCCACCACCAGCGCCATTGGATCTTATAAAGCTCCAATTCCACGGTGCGTGTACCGCTGAAGAGTTTTCCTTTGGTGTCTACAGCGGCAATGTCTATCACCTGGTCCTTATCCGTCACCAGCATGCCCGATAGTTCGCTGCCTTTTGGCGTTTTAAGGCCCACATAGCCCGGGTAAACGTTATAATCCATAGCGGCCTGTTGCAAGCTGAAGTTACCACCGGGCTCAAACACTTTTACTACGAAGTTGGCGCGGAGTTGCCCTGGCGCTTGTTTTTCTACGTTGATATCTGTGTTTACATCGGCTACGCCGTTCTCATTCAATCGTCCATCAAAAACGGTTTGGGTTTGAGTGTTGAAGGCGAGGATAGGATCGTCAAATTCATACCCCTCAAAACCTTCGAAGCTTGTTTTTTTCGAGGATAGAAATGCATCTACCTTAGCTTTTAAATTCTGCGCCGCACCGCCAAAGAGCCATTGCGCGCTCAGTTTGCCATTTGCGCCACTACCTTTGGTAAGTTCTGTCGCAGCGCCGAAATCAAGCTTCAACTTCAGCCTGTTAGGCATAATGGTTTCCACCTTGATCTTCTTCTCAAACGTTGCGCCGCCAACCTTGATCTTAGCCGACCAGTTGCCTGTAGGCGAGGAGGTCTCGGTAGCAGTATGAAAGCTGTAAAAGCCATCTACCGAGCTGGTGCGGGTAAGCTTTTTATACAGTTGGCCGTTAGGGTTATACAACTCAAACTCTACCGGGTGATCGGCAGGAAGAGTTTTTAGTTTGTCCTCTAAAATAAAGGTGGTGAAGATAGAATCGCCGGGGCGCCATACGCCGCGCTCGCCGTATAGGAAGCCTTTCAGCCCGTTCTGTACCTGCTCGCCGCCTACGTTGAAGCGGGAGAGAGGTAGCGAACTACCATCGTCCAGTTTTAAATACCCGCGCTCTTTACCGTGTTTGGCAACCAGCAGGTAAGGCTTGCGCTTCATATCCAGTTTGGCCATACCGTCGCCATCGGATGTTACTTTGCATATCACCTGTTTCTGGTAATCCAACAGTTCCAGGTCAACGCCTTTCATCGGTTCGGCGGTTAAGATATTGGTCACCGCGATGGTGATGTGGTTATCGTTCCCGCGTTTTACGATTAAACCAATATTTGATGCAATGATATTACGCGTGGCCCAGCGGTCTTTACTAAAATAGGAGTTGTTGCAAGGATCTTCGCGCTTACTCCATTCATATCCTTCGGGATAGTAATTATCATATCTCGACCAAAAATCGTCGTCTTCATCACTTACACCGCCGGTGTTGCCGCCGCCGTACTCGTCGCCGTAATAATCGTTGTCTTCGTCGTCGCCGCTTTTTACAACGCCGCCACCGGTGGTACAATTGTACAGCGAATATTCCTGCCTGAAACCGATAACCACCCGGTAAATAGCACCCGGCTCGGCACGGAAAAGTTTATCCACATCCAGCATAAAGCGGTTCTTTTTATGCAGGTTGAGGCCTTTATCGGTTGCCAGGTTTATCGTTTTCTCTAACACAGGTTTACCCACCTGCCTCAGCTCATTGCCACCATCAAAACCATTGCCCTGGAAGTACTGGGGCACGTTGTTAGCATAAATTTTTATGATCCTCACGTCTACCGCCTTCAGGTTCACGGCCTCGAAGGGCATCATTAGTTTGCCCGAGTCGGGAAGAATAACGCCTTTGCCCGGAATAGTTACCGCAGGCAGGCGGTTCTCAAAGAACACATTGGCGGTATAGGCTTTGTTTATTTTTTTATGGAACACGCTTTCCACGCCCTCGTTCACTACCACGCCAAAGTTGCCCTCCAGCCTTTCGGGCGCGTAAACCTTTACCACGCTGCCTTCTATAGTGTAAGCGGCATCGGTAAGGCTGCCCACGGTTATCAGTCCATTCAGCTCCTGCCCAACCATTATCGGGTCCGAAAATTGAACTGCCACATACTGGTCGTTATCCTGAACTGCTTTAATATCCAGTACTTTAAAATCGCCAATGGCAGGCACATCAAAGCTTTGGTTGCCGCTTTTCTCTATATCAAGCCCGCTGCCGTCCCAGTTTACCTTAATGGGAGCCGAGATAGCCGCACGCTTTATGCCGGTGATGGTAAACCGGTGTAGTTTGGTAACCGGGTTGTGTTGCCAGGTTACAATTACCGGGCTATCATAATTAGCCGTCAGGATCTTCTCTATTTTTTCCTGGTTCTCGGCATCGGCGGTTTGTACACAGCCGGCCAGTTTCATCAAATCGGCAGAGCTGTTGGTAGCGCTGGTGAGGCCGGCAAACGTTACGCTGAAATCGGGCTTAATGGTTTGGAGATCGAACTTAAAATGCTCGAACTCGCCGTCCACTTTTATTACTTTGCCAAGGTTAAAATCGACATCGTACTTTTTATCCGGGTCCAGCTTGCCCTCGGGGCGGAACTCTATCGTGCGCTCATCCAGCCAATATGCCTTTCCTTTTATAGAAGGGGAGAAATCAAATATTTTGTCGCCCAGTTCCTCTCCCTGCGCATGGGTAACCTCCACCTCGCCGGCAAGTTTTATACGAATGGTGCTTTGTTTGGAGATAACCCCGGTGGTGTACGACTCGATATAACGGCTAAAATCGGGCCCGTTATTTTTGTGGCCGCGCGCGCGGACTAAATAAATGGTTAAAGCTACAAGTAAAAGTGAAGCTGCAACAACGGCAGGGCCTCTTCGCGAACGGAAAAGGCTGGTAATGTAGTTCATGGAATAGGTGTGTTATTTTCCTATGAATTTAAATAACTTTTATTGAATAAATATTGAGGTGGAGAAATAAATATTGATTAAATTATTATTGTTGTTGGGTTTTGTGGTTATAAAGAAAAGGGAGGGGGAATGACCAGATGGTTTACCTGTCTCCTGCTTTACCATATCGTCAATAACGCGGTGGTAATAGGCTTCGTCTAAAACAAAAAGAGACGCGAAGTATCGCGTCTCTACAAAATCTATTTGGATAATTCCTTATCGTTCGTACAACTCCAGCGGCAAGCCATCCGGATCTGCAAAAAAGGTAAAGCGCTTTCCTGTTGTTTCATCTATACGGATAGGCTCGGTTACCACACCATATTCATTGATATGGAACACCGCCTCCTCAATATTATCTACCTCGAAAGCCAAATGCCTTAGGCCTGCTGCTTCAGGGCGCGATGGCCTCCCCGGGGGGCCTGGAAAGGAGAACAATTCTATCTGGTATTGCCCCCCTACTTCCAGGTCGAGCTTGTAAGAGCGGCGTTCCTCGCGGTAAGTTTCCAGTGCGACTTTTAAGCCGAGCACTTCGGTGTAGAAGTGCTTCGATTTTTCGTAGTCCGAGCAGATAATGGCAACGTGATGAATCTTATTCAGCTTCAGCATTATGCTTCTCCAAGGCTTACATGCAGTACATTGCTGTGTACCATTTTAATATCGGTGATATTGCCGAACAGCTCGTCATCAATTGTGGTGTTGCCAATGCCGTTAACGGTACCCAGCAAGCTAAACTCTACTTCGCTGGTGGCCATCATTTCTATAAAGCGTTCCTGATCGTCAGGCGCAATACTTACCACTACCCTGCCCTGTGCCTCGCCGAATAAAAAGGCATCTTTGCGGATACTGCTATCGGTTTCGATATCAAAGCCTAAACCGTTTGGTAAACAAGATTCAACCAAGGCAACATAAAGGCCGCCATCAGCCACGTCATGAGCAGACTGAACTACTTTATGTTTGATCAGTTCCTTAACCACCTGGTGCATGTCGTATTCTTTATCGATATCAAAATATGGTGCAGGTGCTTTAGATATTTTATGATAAGATGCCAGGTATTGTGATGATGCAATATCGTTTTGCGATTCGCCTATCAGGTAGATCAGGTCGCCGGGTTGTTTAAAATCGAGGGTCATCAGGTTGCTCTGATCGTCCATTACGCCAAGCATACCAATAGTTGGCGTCGGGAATACCGGGCCTTCATCTGATGATTGGTTGTAAAAGCTTACGTTACCGCCGGTTACCGGGGTTTCAAATTTGCGGCAGGCTTCGCCCATACCTTTTATAGCGCCTACAAACTGCCAGTAAACTTCGGGCTTGTAGGGGTTACCAAAGTTTAAGCAGTTGGTAATAGCAACCGGCTCGCCGCCAGCGCAGGTAATGTTACGTGCAGCTTCGGCAACAGCAATGGCGGTACCTTTCTGCGGGTCGGCGTATACATAGCGCGAGTTGCAATCGCAGGTAAGCACAATGGCCTTACCGGTTTCTTTAACAGCCACAACTGCCGCATCGCTTGGGCGATTGGTGGTCATGGTAGCGGTGCCGATCATCGAATCGTACTGGTCGGTTACCCAACGCTTAGAGGCAATGTTCGGGTGAGCTATCAAATGCTCGGCAACATCAACCAAATTTTCAGGCTCGGCAACGTCTTCTATTTTAAATTTCTGGTTCTCGGCAAAGTAAGCAGGTTCACGGTATTCGCGTTCGTAGATGGGTGCACCGCCGCCAAGTACTAAATCATCCGCAGGTACATCGGCCACTTTTTCACCGTTCATAAAATACTCCAGGCGCTGGGTGTCGGTAACCTCGCCAATGATGGCGCAGTTGAGGTCCCATTTATCAAAAACAGCTTCTACAAGCGCTTCTTTGCCTTTTTCAACCACAATAAGCATCCGCTCCTGTGACTCGGACAGCAGGATCTCGTATGGTTTCATATTTTCCTGGCGCATAGGTACGCGATCCAGGTGGATGATCATGCCATGCTCGCCTTTGGCGCTCATTTCTGAGTTGGAGCAGATAATACCTGCCGCGCCCATATCCTGCATACCCACAACGGCACCGGTCTTTATAACTTCTAAAGTAGCTTCCAGCAGTAACTTTTCCTGGAAAGGGTCGCCTACCTGTACAGCCGGTAAATCGTTTACCGAATCTTCGGTAATATCTTTTGACGCGAACGCCGCGCCGTGGATGCCGTCTTTACCTGTAGCAGAACCCACAATATAAACCGGGTTGCCCACACCGTAAGATGTTGCAGAAACGGTTTCACCCGCCTTTACAATACCTGCCGAGAAAGCATTCACCAAGGGGTTGATGTTATAACACTCATCAAAGAAAAGCTCACCGCCAACGGTTGGGATACCAAAGGCGTTACCGTAGTGGCTGATACCTTTTACCACGCCTTTTACCAGCCATTTGGTTTTATCCAGGCTCAGGTCGCCAAAACGTAAAGAGTTCATTTGAGCAATTGGCCTTGCACCCATTGTAAATATATCGCGGTTGATACCGCCCACGCCTGTTGCAGCGCCCTGGTAGGGTTCCAATGCCGACGGGTGGTTATGTGATTCTATTTTAAAGGCACAGCCGATGCCGTCACCAAGATCTACCAAACCTGCGTTTTCTTCGCCTGCTTTGGCCAGCATACGCGGGCTATCCTTTGGCAATGTTTTTAGCCAGGTGATAGAGTTTTTGTAAGAGCAATGCTCGCTCCACATTACCGCGAAGATAGACAGCTCGGTAAAGTTGGGTACGCGGCCCA
Organism: Mucilaginibacter pankratovii; assembly: GCF_014773265.1. GTDB lineage: Bacteria > Bacteroidota > Bacteroidia > Sphingobacteriales > Sphingobacteriaceae > Mucilaginibacter > Mucilaginibacter pankratovii. The sequence goes on from NZ_JACWMY010000001.1 coordinate 77,128, forward strand.
TTATTTCGTTTATTCTTGCAAATTCTTCGGGTAAAAGGCCAAGGTCTTTGGCGGTCTCAACGGTAGTTAATTCCTGGTTCTCCAATGTTTAATTGTTTATGTTGAAAGGATGCGCGAAATTAACAAAAAGAGCTGAAAGCGTAAAGGAGAAAGGTAAAAGGTTCCCCCAAACTGTCCCAATTCATTTGTGGGACAGCCCGTTTTTATTAATACCTGATTATCAATTATTTAATCAAAATAAGTGAAACACTTTGGGACATCCCTCTTCTTTAAGTAAAACCAATATTTGCCTCATTAACAATCAATTAATGAAAAATACTAAAATCTTATGGAAAGAGGTGGGACACTTTTTTGGAACAGCTTGGGACACTTAACCCGCTGTATCGTCCAGAAAAATGTTTAACTTTTGATTGTTAATCCTGTGGTTGATTTACACTTTGCCTGCGAGATAAATATAAAACAAAAGCCCGCAGAGAAATTCAATATTTCCTGCGGGCCTCCTCTACCTTTAACCTTTTATCTCAAAAACTACTCTGCAGGCAATTGAAAGTTGATAGGGATACTGTACCTTACCCTAACCGGCTGGCCGTTTTGCATACCCGGTTTCCAGGCTTTGGCCAGTTTTAGAACGCGCACAGCCTCCTGATCGAAACCGTAACCAGCACCTTTATCTACTGTTATATTGGAGATCTCGCCATTCTTCTCGATCACAAAACTCATCAACACCCGGCCTGATACACCTGCATCCTGCGCTTGTGGCGGGAACCTTAAAGCTTTACCTAAAAATTTTCCGAATGCGGCCATCCCTCCATAAGGCTCGGGGTTTACTTCCACTCCCCTAAAATCTATAATTTCATCGCCATTAGCTTTTGGGGCAGTTCCGCCTCCACCACCGCCTTTCGGCTCAGGTATATTGCCACCCTCCCCGGGATCAACACCTTTAACAGTTTCAGTACCTGCCGCTGCAGTTTGCAACTGGGCAATTGTTGGAGGTTCTTCCGTAGGCTTATCATCAGGCGTTACAACGGGTGGTAAATCCTTAATTGTGTTCACTTGCGGTTGAGGCTTATCCGGGGCAGCGGCTTTCTGCTGTTCCGGCTTACTGGGTTTTACAGGCTCAACTTTTATTGGAGGGACATAGACATCTACTATTTTATCTACATATTCCTTGGGCTCAGTCTTAAAAGCAAAGCTTAAAGCCACCGCCCCGGTAATTACCACCGTAAAAGCAATAGCCATTGCCTTATTAAGTGTACCGGCGTAATGTGCCCGCAGGTCGTAAGCGCCGTAAGCCTTGTTGCGGTCATCGAATACAAGGTCGAGCCACTCGGTCTTGTACAAATCAAATTTTGTGTTTAGCATAACGTTTAGAATTAAATTTGTCTATATAACGTTATTGCAATACAAAATGTTGTACAATTTGCAATTATTACGAAATAATCATTCGATTATATTGTTAATTACGAATTTTATACCGCCCGGTAGGTATTATTAAGAATTATATTTCGCCAAAAACAAGCGCCTTGCTCCTACCATTTATCAGTAGCTACCTTCTTTACGGCGTCCTCGCTGCGTAACACAGGTACCTTATCCATTTGTTGCAGCAGCCTTGCTGCGGTGGTTTTGCAAAAGGCCCCTACCTGGTCAAGTAAAGCATCGGTTTCTTTGGCGCTGTATTTGGTCCACAGTTTTTCCAACGGTATTTCCACGCCGGGTTGTGTGGCCATACTGCCGTAGCGGTTTATTTTGTACGGTTTAAATACAAAGCCGGCAAATTTGTAGCGGTACTTTTGGTCTTTGGTCTCAACATTTAAAATATAACTTACCTCTCCCGCTTCTTTTTTTGAAACCAACGAATTGGCATAAAGCACCAATTTAGGTTTTGCAGTAATGATGCCTGCTTTTGCGTCGCCATCTCCCTTTAGGCCCTGGCTTTTCATAAAAACAAGCCCCCGGTTGTACAGGGTATCGGCACTAAAGCCTTTTTTATCAACCACCTGATAATAAACATATTTGTTATCCTCGTCAAACTGCAACACATCTTTTTGCGCACGGGCCGTATTTATCAATAGGATACAAACGATACTGAAGAATAATTTTTTCATATAATAAAGATAAGCCATCCATAAACAAATATGGATGGCTTACAAGAAATTAATTATTGATTTTTTAGAAAGAGTACACAGCTGCTAAAACAAACTGAGAGGCTTTTTTAGTTGGCAACATGTTGCTGTCAACAAACACCTCATCTTTCCAGCTGTCAAGCCTTACTTCCGGGATGATAGTTAACGGGCCTGCTTTGATGTTTGAAGTTAAAGTGAATGCTTTAACACTTGAGGTGCCGGCACCGGTATCTTTCCATTTAAAATATTCGCCTCTTAAACCGAATGATACGGTTGAGCTTGCGGCTATTTGCGGATACAATGCAACACCTGTAAAGCCACCCGGACCATTTGGAGCATTAAAGTCTGCAGCGTTCAAACCTAATTTAAAGGCATCGGTAATTTGGTAAGCAGTTGTCAGATCAATTTCGGTACCAGAGAATTTACCGCTAACCAGGTTGATGTAAGCTGTCCAGCCTTTTGCAGGGCTTACAAAAAGCTGTGCGCCTAAAGTTGAAACATCTTTTGTTGATGAGTAAGCATTCCAGCCATCGTTGAAAACGCCAACCATTAAGCTTGCTTTATCAGAAAAGGTGTAAGTACCTTTTAAACCTGCATTTTGGAATGGGCCGTTGGTGAACAGGTAAGAAGTTGAGTAGTTAAAGTTACCTACCGGAGATATTACTTCGTAACCCACAAAAGTTGCCATGTAACCACCTGTAACTGTAAACTTATCGCTCAGATCGTACGATACGTATAAGTTTTGGATGTGGTACGAATCGCCGCTTGAACCGTTAGGGATAGATTGTGCCTGTCCGCGGGGGCCAAAGCTCATCTCACCAACAAATGCTGCCTTACCCACTTTTTTCTTCAGGCCCAGGTCGATCATACCGATAGAGATCGAGTTTTGATCGCTTGCAAAACTGGTACCGATATTTGAGCTACCAGTTTGTGATTTAAAGCCCGAGAAATCGTTTTTGTAGTAAGTATCTACCGAACCGAAGATCACTAAAGGCGGATCTGCTTTAGGAGCGTCCTGCGCGCTGGCGGTAAAAGTAGCTGCTGCTGCGAAAAATGATAAGAGTAAAAGTTTTTTTTTCATGATAAGGAATTAAATTAATTGTTTTTGTTAATTGTTGTTGTGTTGTTCTTAAATATCTTGAGTATGTAAAGCTTCTGCATCTATAATTAGGGCAATTAAAAACCTTTTCTCAATAAAAATTCCATCTTGTTACTTAATTATAATAATCTCTATAGAATTTGTATTAATTACTAATTTTTTATGAAAATATGAATGAATTTTAATAAAAACAAATTATAAATGATATAATTTCAATAATAATGGCAGAATTTTCAATTATTAACATAAATAATTGTTGTTTTTATTTTCAAAACCAAAAATAAACAGTCAATATTTATAAATATTGCAATTACGACTTTAATAGAGATACTTATTTTAAAGTTTTCGTAATATTTACAAAGATTTAAACATAATTTAATCCAAAACGTATGCTATGCATGCATAATTATTAATAAATTACATATTCTATTAATGAATTAGCATTAAATAACGCCTGCGCTATACTATTGTACCCGGGCTTTTGATGCTGATATTAGGCAGGCATTATAGCTGTTATTTTAAATGATTTTCTATTTTTGGGGTAACCAATAATATAACGTTATGCCCAATATTCGTTTCCAGGCCCTCAGGGTAGTGCTTAACCGGGAAATACCCGAAGTAAAAACACCGTCTAACAAAATATCCGATTATTTTGGGGCCAATGTTTTTGATAAACATAAAATGAAGGAGTATCTTTCTTCAGAAGCTTATACAGGTATTGTTAATTCTATAGATAACGGCGAAACCATTCCGCGCGACCTGGCCGAGCAGGTTGCCGCTGCCATGCGCAGTTGGGCAATGGGTAAAGGCGCCACACATTACACCCACTGGTTTCAGCCACTAACCGGCAGCACGGCCGAAAAACACGACGCGTTTTTTGAACCCACCGCTGATGGGGGCGCTATAGAACGCTTCAGCGGCGACGCGCTTGCGCAACAGGAGCCCGATGCCTCAAGCTTCCCGAGCGGCGGCATCCGCAACACTTTCGAGGCGCGTGGCTATACGGCCTGGGACCCATCCTCCCCTGCCTTTGTTATCGGCCGTACCTTGTGTATTCCTACTGTATTTGTATCGTACACCGGCGAGGCGCTGGATTATAAAGTACCCTTGTTAAAAGCGCTGAGCGTTTTAGATAAGGCAGCCGTAGATGTATGCCATTATTTTGATAAGAGTATTGAGAAGGTAAATGCATCCCTGGGGATAGAGCAGGAATATTTTTTGGTAGATACCGCCTTATTTAATGCCCGCCCCGATCTGTTTTTAACAGGCCGCACCCTGTTTGGCCACATATCGGCAAAAAACCAGCAGCTTGAAGATCATTACTTTGGTTCGATACCGAGCCGGGTATATGCTTTTATGCAGGATATGGAGACCGAGGCCCTGCAATTAGGGATTCCTTTGAAAACGCGCCATAACGAGGTTGCTCCGTCGCAGTTTGAATGCGCGCCGGTTTACGAGGAAATAAACCTCGCCATAGATCATAACCAATTATTAATGGATATTATGGACCGCGTTGCAGGCCGCCATAATTTTAAGGTACTGCTGCACGAGAAACCCTACGCCGGTATCAACGGCTCGGGCAAGCACAATAACTGGAGCCTGATCACCAATACAGGTAAAAACCTGCTATCGCCAGGCAAAACACCAAAAAACAACCTGCAGTTCCTGGCTTTCTTTGTGAACACCATTAAAGCGGTTCACGAACATGCCGACCTGCTGAGAGCATCCATCGCATCGGTAAACAACGATCACCGTTTGGGAGCGAATGAAGCGCCACCGGCCATCATCTCTATATTTTTGGGCAGCCAGCTCAACGAGGTGCTGGATGAGATAGATACTTCGCGCCTCAGCAAGAAAATAAAGGATGAAAATTCGCTATGGCAGGGTATACCCAAAATACCACAGATATTAAAGGACAATACCGACCGTAACCGTACCTCTCCTTTTGCCTTCACCGGTAATAAGTTTGAACTGCGCGCGGTGGGCTCGTCGGCCAATTCGGCAAGCCCGATGACCATCCTTAACCTCATCGTAGCAGACCAGCTGAAGAAATTTAAGGTTGATGTAGATAAGCTGATCAAAAAAGGCGAGAAAAAAGATGTAGCACTGATGATGATCATCAAAAAATACATCAAAGAATCGCGCAATATCCGCTTCGAAGGCAACGGCTACAGCGAAGAGTGGGAAAAGGAGGCTGCTATGCGTGGTTTGGCTAATATTAAAACCACGCCAAAGGCATTGGATGCCTTGTTAACAGAAAAGGCAGCCGAGCTATTTGCCGAAACCGGTGTTTTTAGCCGTCGCGAAGCACATGCCCGCCATGAGATACTATTAGACAGCTTTTATAAGAAACTACAGATAGAGGCGCGTGTAATTGGCGAACTGGTGATGAACACCATTATCCCGGCTGCTATTACCTACCAAAGCAAACTCGTAAGTAACGTTCAGGGACTAAAAGAGATTGGCCTGGATAAAAGCACTTATGCTGCGCAACTGGATATCATCAACAAAATAGCCGAGCACGTTAATTTCATCAAAACCAATGTAGATGAAATGATAGCCGAGCGTAAAAAAGCAAACGCGATTGAAGATATCCGCGACCGCGCCATTAGCTATGACGAAAAGGTAAAAAGCTACTTTGCACCTATACGCTACCACGTAGATAAGCTGGAGCAGGTGGTTGATGATGCCTTATGGCCGTTGCCGAAATTCAGGGAGTTGCTGTTTACCAAGTAGCAGTAGCGATACATAAATGACAAGCCCTAAGCTTTTGGTTATAAACCGGGGTTTAGGGCTTTTTTATTACATAGGCTCGTTGGTATCAAAACGCTGGCGCGGCAAGGACTCTTCTGGCTCTTTTTCTGGTGGCAGGCCGAGGGCAAACGCCGGATCTACTTTTAAAATGGAATGGTATTGTACCACACATAATACGTAACACAATAGATAAGGAATGTGCGAGAGGAACATATCCGGCTGGGCCAAATGCTCGGTAATTGTATTTGCTATGTAGAACAGCCAGAACACGATAGGGAAACAGATAAGAAAATAACGGTACTGAACAGATTGCCTCATAAACAACAGGAAAAGCATCAGTACATGCGACACCAGCAGTAGAAATATCAATACACTGCTTAAAGCATCGGCAGCGCCATTTGTAAAGTTTAGTGCCAGCGCGGTCTCTACTTCAACAGCAGGTTTAGGCATACCTATCACAAAGCTAAACAGCAAGGTGAGTATCAAAAAGATCCGGAATCCTATTTTCATTTAATGCCCTAAGATAGCGCATGGGTATTAATAAACAATTAATCGCGCGCAAATAAATCCGTGTCGCTGTGCTGCTTAATAATAATTTGCCGGTATTTGGCCAGTAAGGCCGATTTGGATACAAAACCGGTAAATCTTCCGGCATCTACCACAGGCAGCTGCCAAACGTCGAGCTTATCAAACAGATCCATCACCCTGCTTACCGTATCGCTGCTTTGAATTATAGCCGGCGGCGTTACCATAATATCGGCTACGGTAACATCGTCGGTGTCGCCGCCATATATTTGCCGGCGTATCTCATCTATCCATATCACACCTTCCAGCTCGCCCGCAGCGGTTATTACCGGGAAAATATTTGCATCGGTAGTAGCTAATATCTTGTAAAGTTGGGTCAGCGGGGTGTGGCTGTCAATTGCTATAAATTTTTTGTTGACGATACTGTCCAGCGTAATGTTATTAAGCATCGTTTGATCCTGCCCGGGATGAATATTACTCTCGTGCACCAGGTGGTGCCAATACATGTTATGTGGGTTGGATAGCTTGGCGATCAAATAAGATATAGCTGAAACGATCATGAGCGGGATAAACAGCACATAGCCGCCCGTTATTTCGGCTATCAAAAATATGGCGGTGAGCGGCGCATGCAGCACACCGGCTAAGGCCCCGGCCATACCTACCGCTATAAAATTGCTGGTATTTAAGTGGATCAGCCCGGTTTGGTTTACGCCAAATGCCACAAACAGCCCCAAAAATGCGCCGGTGAACATAGTGGGTGCAAAAGTACCGCCATTGCCACCACTGCCGATAGTGATCCCCGCGGCAACTATTTTCATCAGCACCAGGGAGGCAATGAATAACAGCATCACCAGGGGCTCGGATAACCAGGCACCAAAAAAGGTTTCTTCTTTTAATACAGAGACGTTGCCGTTAAGGATCTCCTGCAAATGATGATACCCTTCGCCAAACAGTGCCGGGAACACCATAATGATGAGCCCGAGCAGTAGGCCGCCGCTCAATGCGCGTACGTATCGGTTCTGCTTTACAAAAATGCCTTTTTCCAGCGCACCGCCAACTTTGGCAATATAGATAGATACCCAACCGCAAAGTAGCCCTAAAACAATATAAAAAGGCAATGCGGTTATCACCCATCCCTCGGTAACCAAATGAAAAAGCTGGCCGGAGTATAGCACCTTGGAAACTACCACGCCCGTAGCCGAAGCAATAAGCAACGGTATAAACGTTGGTATGGTGATCTCTCCTATCAGTATCTCCAGCGAGAAAAGCACCCCCGCTATGGGGCTGTTAAACACTGCCGCAATACCAGCCGATGAGCCGGCAGCTATCAGTACGTTTTTTTCGTAAGGGCTCAGCTTAAAAAAACGGCCCAGGTTGGAGCCAAGGGCCGCGCCTGTACAAACAATAGGTGCCTCTAAACCTGATGAGCCACCAAAGCCAACCGTGAGCGAACTGGTTATTAAATTCGAATAAATATTATTTACCCTGATGTTAGATCGGTTCCGTTTAATGTTGGCAAGGATGCTGCCTATCCCCTTTTGCATTTTATCGCGGTTGATCAAGTGCTGCCACGATACCGTGAGCAATATGCCCAGGGCCGGCAAAAACACATATATAATATGGTATGGCAGGTGGGATGATATTTTACGACTCAACTCCTCCATAAAATGCACCAGGAACTTTAAGGCAACAGCAGCCAAACCGCCAAACAGCCCCACGGCTACGCTGCAATAAATTAAAAAATTACGTTGCCCGTTGAGCGTTAAGCGCAGGCGGTTGAGTTTGAGCACTAAGGATTTTAACATAGATATGGCAGATGTAGCAAATTAACAATTTTACCCCGCAAAAGGGTATTAAGCAGTATATTTGCCCATGATTTCTCCGCAAAGATATGATCAACGGGGCGTGTCTGCATCAAAAGATGATGTACATAATGCCATTAAAAACATTGATAAGGGCATTTTCCCGAAAGCATTCTGCAAAATTGTTCCTGATATATTAACCAACGACGCTGAGTACTGCAATATTATGCATGCAGATGGCGCGGGTACTAAATCGTCATTAGCGTATACTTATTGGAAAGAAACCGGGGACATCTCGGTATGGCGCGGTATTGCCCAGGATGCCATCATCATGAACCTCGACGACCTGCTTTGCGTGGGCGCGGTAGATAATATCCTGCTGTCATCAACCATCGGCCGCAATAAAAATTTGATACCGGGCGAAGTTATCGCCGCTATTATTAATGGCACCGAAGAAATTTTAGCCGAACTGCGCGATGCCGGTATAGGCATTTACTCTACCGGTGGCGAAACAGCCGATGTGGGCGACCTGGTGCGTACCATCATAGTAGACAGCACCGTTACCTGCCGTATGAAACGCGAGGATGTAATTTCCAACCACCGCATCCAACCCGGCGACGTTATCGTGGGCCTGGCGTCATACGGGCAAGCAACTTACGAAAAGGAATACAATGGCGGCATGGGCTCCAACGGCTTAACATCTGCCCGCCACGATGTATTCAACAAAACTATAGCCGATAAATTCCCGGAAAGCTTTGACCCGGCCGTACCGTACGACCTGGTGTTCTCGGGCAGTAAAAAACTAACCGACGAGATTGAAATAGGCAACGGCAAAACCATTACCGCCGGTAAGCTGGTACTTTCTGCTACCCGCACCTACGCCCCTATCATCAAAACCATATTAGATAGCTACCGCAGCCAGATCAACGGCATGGTGCATTGCAGCGGCGGCGCGCAAACCAAGGTGCTGCACTTTGTAGATAACCTGCATATTATTAAAGATAACCTGTTCCCTATTCCACCGCTGTTTAAACTGATACAAGAGGAAAGCAACACCAGCTGGCAGGAAATGTACAAGGTATTTAACATGGGCCACCGCATGGAACTTTACGTGCCAGAGGAACTTGCCGCCGATATCATTAAAATATCCGAAAGCTTTGGCGTGCCTGCGCAAATAGTAGGGCGTGTGGAAGCTGCGGATAAAAAACAGGTTACGGTTTCGTCGCCATACGGCGAGTTTATTTATAACTAAGGCACACGCCCTTTGCTAATAACAGAGCCCCCGGTATTAACAATATCGGGGCTTTGTGTTTTATGGCAATAGTAACAAATGAGCACCAAAATATTATAAACAAAAAACCCCCGGTATTGCTACCGGGGGTTTTATTGTTATAGTTAAGCGTCGCTTAGTTGAAGATGTATCTTAAACCAAACTGAGCTTGCCAGCGTGAAGCTTGTGACACACCGTTACCCCATGTAGAGGTAAGCGGCACTTGATTAGTATTATCAAGGTAAGGGAACGAATAAGTTGGTTTACCGTTGTTAGGGTCGGCCGCATTCGCAGTATTGTTGTAAACACCTTTATATGATAATAACAATGTCCTGTTAGCAAATTTATAGTTACCCCAATTGCGGTAAAGGAAGTTACCTAAGTTGATGATGTTAAATTCAAACTGTAAGGTATTTTTGATTTTACCTGTAGTTTGGTATAGGTCCTGGGTAAAGTTAAAGTTCACTAAGTGGAAGTATGGCAATACCAAACCGTTACGTTCGGCATATTTACCTTTACGTTTGCTTAGGTAAGGATCCTGGTTAATGTAGTTATTTAACTGTGCGAATAATGCACCACCGGTAACAGAACCACCCGGGTTAAGGAGTGTTTTAGTACCTGTACGTAAATCTGCAGCGTTATCAGCAACTAATATAATGTCGCTTGCATCTTTAGGTACGTACAATAAATCGTTGCTTGTCTGTCCGTCACCGTTTACGTCACCACTATATGCATAAGATGTAGAACCAGCGTTAGCAGCTTCGTAAGTTAAACCTACTGAAGTAGATAAGTGGCCTAAGTATGCTTTCTTGTAAGAGAATGCAGCAATAACACGGTTTGGCTGGCGGAAATTGGTGTAAGAAGCAACATCAGCATTCGGGTCGCCGGATACTGAACGGTCCCTCCATGTTGATTGAGCAATAGAACCACCATCGTTAACCGAACGGGAATCAGAGTAAGTATAAGCTACCATGAAGTACAGGTCTTTAAAAGTACGCTGTAATTGGCCGGTGATAGTGTAAGCATAACCTTTGCTGGTGTTTTTCAACAATATCGCATCGGTAATGTTTGGCAATGCAGCTGTATTACCACTTACACCACCTACTGTAATAGATGGATAAACAGTAGTATTACTGTAACGCGTACGGTTATCGCTGCCTGCAAATGCAGTACCTGTAGTTGGCAATGCAATGTTTTGATAAAGGATAGCGTTGATATCTTTAGAATAGCTACCTTCGATGGTACCCAAAATACCCAATGGCAATTTCTGGTCAACACCAATATTGATCCTAAAGTTCGATGGGAATTTGAAATTTTTGTCGGTGATAGCTAAGTTGTAATTAACATTAGCAGCAGCAGTTGTAGGTCTGTTTGCATTAACATCCGGTTTGAAGATCAAACGTGGGTCGGTTGGCAATACACCACCAGCGCCAGGCACCAATGTGTACGAACCAAATTGCACACCATTGTTACTTGCCTGGTTAGATATATATACGTAAGGAACCGGGCCCTGGAATATACCTGCACCACCACGTACCTGTGTTAAGCCTTCGCCGTTAACATTCCAGTTGAAACCAACGCGTGGAGATATCTGCAAAGCTGCTTTAGGGAATTGCGCAGTGTTAACTTTGTAACCATCGCGGAAACCGGTTAAAGCAGCAGCGCTTGCGTTAAACTGGCTGTCGGTGTTGTAACCCGGCATATCCAAACGTACGCCGTAAGTCAACTTAAAGTTGTCTGTTGCTTGCCATTTATCCTGTAAGTAGAAGCCAATGGTGTAAGCTTTAGTAACAGCAAACGGGAAAGAACCATCAGGCAATGCAGAGTATTGTAAAGCATAACGAACAGCAGGTTTACCTGTTTTAAAATCGTCTATGCTGTTAAAACGGTACAAACCATTGTAGTTAGGCGCAAAACCGTTTGTGTAGCTGTTAAATTCGGTGGTTACACCAATATTAACCTCGTGTTTACCGGCAAACCAGGTAAAGTTATCGCTTGCCTGGAAAGTATTAGTGTTAAGCACGTTGTTGGCAGTAAAAGGCTCGTAACCAAATGAGGTTAAAGTACCTGTACCCGCTGCGTTCAGGATATCAACAAGCGGGAAAGAACCACCACCCGGTGAAGAACGAAAATCGCGCAGCGCCTGGTAACCAACAGTTAATTTGTTAGCGAATTTGCTGCTGATACGGGTATTTAACTCGGCAATACCAATGTTAAAGTTGTTGTTGATGGTATAGTAAGATGAGAAGAACGGCAAACCAGCAAAGCCAGCGGTACGTGTGCCTTGAGCACCAGAGCTGCTTGGAGGTACGTCACGTAAAGATTTCAGGTAGAAATACTTTAACGATAAGGTGTTGTTCTTGTTGATGTTCCAGTCTAATTTTGCTGTAACTTTATCAGAGCGTGTACGCAGCTGATAGTTTTCAAACTCTCCTGCATTATAACCGTAGGTAGTTTGCAGGAAGCTCTTCAAATCGTTCAATTGATCGTAAGTTGCCTGTGAAATAGTACCGCCTGCAGTTTGGCCTGTACGTAATGCAGTGTAAGCAGTTGCAGGGTCGCTGATGCGCTCTTGTTCGCCCGAAACAAATAAGAATAATTTATTTTTAACGATAGGGCCACCTAAGCTGATACCGCGCTGTGTGTAATTTACAGTTGGTTTAGCAACATCGGAAGTAAGGGTGTGTAAACCTACTAAACCGGCAGTACGTTTGTAAAGGTAAACGGTACCTTTAAATTCGTTTGTACCAGATTTGGTTACGGTGTTAACACTCGAACCTGCGAAACGGCCCTGGGTAACATCAAACGGATTCACAGCTACCTGTATCTGCTCTATCGCATCTAAAGATATAGGCTGTGAGTTGGCCTGGCCACCTAATGTACCAGATAAACCAAATGAGTTGTTAAACAAAGCACCATCCACGGTTACGTTGTTACCGTTACCGTTACGGCCGCCAAAGCTGCTACCGTTTGCAGATGGAGTTAACTTGGTGTAATCCTGGATAGACCTGTTGATAGTTGGTAAACGGTCGATCTGGTTACGGGTGATGATCTCCTGTGAACCTGTACGTGAATTGTTGATAACCTTGTTTTGTGTGCTTGTGATCCTTACTTCGCTTAACGAAGTGCTGGTTGGCAACAATTTGGTATCAATTCTAAACTCCTGGCCCAATGATAAGGTAACATCATTTTCAACCTTAGAAGTAAAACCAATGAAAGAAAAGGTTACCGTGTATGGCCCGCCAATACGTAAGTTGGGCAAGTTGTAACGGCCATCCACGCGGGATACTGTTGAGTAGTTGGTACCGGTTGGGGTATGTACCGCGGTGATTGTAACACCCGGCAACGATAAACCCTTCTCGTCAACTACGGTTCCTGATATACTACTTGTTGTTTGCTGTGCAAAGCCTACAACTGCAGTAAACAGGCCGATAATTAATAGAAGTAAATGCTTCCTCATACGCTTGTTTTTTTAATTTTAACTGTTAAGTGATTTAAATTTGGGACAAAGATAGGTAATAGACTCATTGCCAATGTTAAGTTAGTGTTAACAATAATTATATATTTTTCAACATTTTACACGCTAAGCAGCTAATAATGAAAAATTGGTGAATTTTTGCTATAATATTTACATTATTCAGACCGTTGCACAACTTTTGGGAATTGGTTTTTAGGGTGTGGATGTCCTTTATCATTATAAAATCCTAAAAACGCCGTTTTTTTTCAATTCCCCGCTTTTTATTTAGCTTTGGCATTCAAAATCAAAAAAGATATATAACTATATGGACTACGATTTAATTGTAATTGGTTCGGGGCCGGGCGGCTATGTGGCCGCGATACGTGCATCACAGCTGGGTTTAAAAACTGCCATAGTTGAGAAAGAATCATTAGGTGGTATTTGCCTTAACTGGGGGTGTATCCCTACCAAAGCGCTGCTAAAAAGCGCGCAGGTTTTTGATTATTTAAACCACGCTGCAGATTATGGCATAAAAACCAGCGGTGGCGAGGTTGATTTTGAAGCTGTAATAAAACGCAGCCGCGGCGTTGCCGATGGCATGAGCAAAGGCGTACAGTTTTTAATGAAGAAAAACAAGATCGACGTTATTATAGGTTACGGTTCGCTTAAAAGCAAAGGTACCGTTGCAGTTAAGATAGCAGACGGCAGCACAAAAGATTTTACCGCGAAACATATTATTATAGCAACAGGCGGCCGCTCGCGCGAGTTACCAAACCTTAAACAGGATGGCAAAAAGGTTATTGGCTACCGCCAGGCCATGATATTGCCCCAACAGCCAAAATCAATGGTTGTAGTAGGTTCGGGTGCTATCGGTATCGAGTTTGCTTACTTTTACAACGCTATCGGCACCAAGGTTACCGTAGTGGAGTTTTTAGATAACATCGTCCCACTGGAGGATGAAGAAATCTCAAAAGGCCTGTTCAGGATCCTGAAAAAACAAGGCATCAACATCATGACCAGCTCTACCGTTGAATCTGTTGATACCAACGGCGAAGGCTGCAGGGTAAATGTTAAAACCGCATCAGGCAACATCGTATTAGAGGCTGATGTTGTATTATCTGCCATAGGTATCTCTACCAATATAGAAGGCATCGGCCTGGAAGAGAATGGTGTAAAAACTGATAAAGGCAAGGTACTGGTTGACGACTACTACCAAACCAATGTAGAAGGCGTTTACGCTATCGGCGATATTGTTAAAGGCCAGGCATTGGCTCACGTAGCATCTGCCGAGGGTATCATCTGCGTTGAAAAAATTGCAGGCCAGCACCCAGAGCCATTAAACTATAACAACATACCGGGTTGTACCTATTGCTGGCCGGAAGTTGCTTCGGTTGGTTATACCGAGAAAGCAGCCAAGGAAGCCGGTTACGAAATTAAAGTGGGTAAGTTCCCATTCTCGGCATCGGGCAAGGCAAGTGCCGCCGGCGCTAAAGATGGTTTTGTAAAACTCATCTTCGATGCCAAATACGGCGAGTTTTTAGGCGCGCACATGCTGGGTGCCAACGTTACCGAAATGATAGCCGAGGTAGTTACCGCACGCAAGTTGGAAAGTACCGGTCACGAGATCATCAAATCGGTACACCCTCACCCTACCATGAGCGAGGCTGTAATGGAAGCAGCCGCTGATGCTTACGGCGAAGTGATCCACTTGTAATCCTATTAAATAAATATTTTAACCCTTAGTTATCAGGGTGGCATCACATTTGTTTAACAATTGATGCCTGATATAAGGCCTTCTCAACATTATTGGGAAGGCTTTTTTATTAACCTGATACAGCTATGGAAAAAAACAACGCCCTACCCCGTAACCAAACCCTTCGCGACAGCCAATTACTAAGTCCTTGGCAAAAAGGGCCGTACACATTGAATAATGCAGCCGATATTTTTGAAGAGGCCAATATTTACGATGCCTTAATAGTTGGCGGCGGCATAACCGGCTTAACTACAGCGCTAATGTTGCAAAAACAAGGCAAACAGTGTGTACTTGCCGAGGCATATACCATTGGCTACGGCACCACCGGCGGCACATCCGCCCATCTTAATACGTTTTTTGATGCCACCTACGCCGAAGTAGACAGCGATTTCGGCGAAGACGGCGCGAAACTATTAGCAAAATGCGGTAAAGAGGCGTTTGCATTAATTACCGACAACGTTAAGCAGTATAATATAGACTGCGACCTGGAGTATAAAGACGGCTACCTGTATGCCGAAACTGACGAAGAGGTAAAAATGCTGGGCGAGATCATGTCAGCATCTCAACGTGCAGGTATAAAAGTTGAAGAAGCTACAAAGAATGGCTTAAATGTTCCTTTTATAAAATCAATCGTATTTAAAGAACAAGGGCAGTTCCATCCGCTTAAATATATATTTAAACTTGCGGAAGCCTTTGTGGGAGCCGGCGGTGTAATATTGGAAAACACCTTTATCCGTGACAGTTCCTACGAAGATGGTGTGCATTCTGCGCAGGGTGATACGATAAAAATCAAAGCAAAAAACCTGGTATATGCTACGCACCTGCCTCCGGGTATCAATGTATTAAACTTTAAATGTGCGCCCTACCGTAGTTATGTTTTAGGACTTAGGCTCGGCAATGAAAACGCCTACACTGATGCGCTTTCTTACGACAGTAAAGACCCCTATCATTATTTCCGTTCGCATATCATCGACGGTAAAAAATATATGATCGTAGGCGGCGAAGACCACAAAACCGGACACGATGACCCAGAGGCCGCTTATGAAACCCTGGAGCAATACGTCCGCCAGTATTATGATGTGGCCGAAGTTAGCTTTAAATGGTCGTCGCAATATTATGTACCCGCTGATGGCCTGCCTTACATTGGGAAATTGCCTGCCGGGTACGATAATATGTACATTGCAACGGGATTCAATGGTAATGGAATGACGTTTGGTACCATCTCCGGTAAGATGATTAGTGATGCTATCCTTGGTAAGGAAAACGAATATTTTGCATTATTTAGCCCGTCGCGGATAAAACCTGTAGCAGGCTTTATGGAGTTTGTGAAAGAGAACGCCGATGTGGCCTATCGGTTTATTGCCGACAGGTTAACCGCGGACAGTATCGACTCCCTAAAGGAGATAGAAGCAGGTACCGGCAGTATTGTAAAGTACCAGGGTGAAAAACTGGCTGTTTACAAAGATGCCGAAGGTAAGGTAACCGCTCTAAACCCGGTTTGCACCCATGCCAAATGTATCGTGTGCTTTAACCCTGCCGAAACCAGTTGGGATTGCCCTTGCCATGGCGGCAGGTTTGATATTGATGGCAAAGTACTTACAGGCCCGCCACGCACCGATCTGCAAAAGGTGACCATTCTATAAAACAGTGAGCCGCTCCTACCAAAGTAAGAGCGGCTTCCACCATATATTTACACTAATTACTTGGTGTACTCCTTATCAAGGAACAGGTACCGGCCCCTAAGCTGTGGGCTTTCTTTTTCTAACACCGTTTTCACATTGATGTTGATGAACGATACCGGGCTGCCCTTTGTATTGCCGGTCCATTTTGGCACAGCTGCACCATTAGGGTTGCCGGTTTTAATAAAGTTGGCAAAGTAAGCTTCCATGGTGGCGGATACTTTGTAGTCCTTAGGTGTCCAGGCGTAGGTTAGGTTGGTAGCAAGGTTGCCCATTGCATATTCAATTTCTGACGCGTGCGCAGCCCCAACATATACTTCGGGTGCTTTTGCGGCGGGCTTGGTGCCATCGTCTTTAATAATACCACCTGCAAGGCCCGCCCTGGCGTTACCCATTTTGGCCGTCATGGCCGGCCTTGGTTTCGAGAACAGGTAACGATAAACCGGTTTGCCGCTGGTTTGGGTGTGCAGGTCGGCCCATTTCCAGGTACTGTAGGATATAAACCGGTCGCTGGCCAATTCCGTGGCCGATTTCAGCACCTCTTCCTGTGTTGCACCGGGGTACAGTTTAAGTACTTCGTCGGCTTTATCGGCATAAAACATTTTCAGTTGTTTAGCATAATTCTCGGGCGTTGGCGGCAGCCCGTACATCACCGCCTGGAAGGGTATCTCGGCAGAGTTCCAGCCAACCAGCAGCGGCACTTTTGCCTGCTCGCCGGCAGCAAAAACATCGGCAGGCTTTTTGGTGAGAAAATATCCGTCGATATTACCTGATGATAGTGGCGGCATACCTTGTTTGGATGCCTGCTCCAATAGTTCGCCGGCAGGTATAGCGCGTAAAGCAGCTAAATTGGCCGCACCAACCTTTTCGGCGAATTTTGTGCCGTTGCCTTCAGCCTCGGCCAGTGGGATGGCGGCAAGTGTTGGTTTTATCATGGCACCGCTCTCTCCTATTGCGCCGGCTATTAATCCTTTTGATAGTGGCGAAACCATTTGTGCCGATACCGCTATAGAACCTGCCGATTCGCCGGCAATGGTAACCCGTTTTGGGTCGCCGCCAAAAGCAGCTATATTGGCTTGCACCCAGCGCAACGCCGCGTTCTGATCCATCAGCGCATAATTACCTGATGATTTGTGCGGAGATTCTTTACTCAATTCCGGGTGCGCCATAAAGCCGAATACCCCCAGGCGGTAATTAACCGTAAGTGCTATAATACCACGCTTAGCCATACTCTCACCATCGTACCGCGCTTCTGAGCCATCGCCGGCCACAAAGCCGCCGCCATAGAAATAAACCAACACCGGCATTTTTTCCTTCGTTTTTTTGGCAGGCACCCATACATTAAGGTACAGGCAATCTTCGCTCATGCCCGGCGAACGGAAGCCCATATCGCCAAACACCTTTTTTTGCATAGGGTTATAGCCAAAGGCATCGCATTTGCGTATGCCGCCCCAGCTGTTTGCCGGCTGCGGATCTTTCCAGCGCAGATCACCTATCGGTGGTTGCGCAAACGGGATACCTTTAAAGCTGATAACACCAGATTTTTCGGTAACGCCTTCAACCTGCCCTTTGTCGGTTTTAATTAGTGTTTGTGCCACAGCCACGGTAACGGCCATTTGTACAAGCACAAAAAGTGTTAATTTTTTCATTCGAATTTGGTTTATTTTGGTTGGATTTACATGAACAATAAGCATCATTTTTAAGCAGTTGACTATTGTATCATTATGTTACAATAATAATTTGTAATATTGGCATTATCAAATTTATTTGTTTACGGCGGGCAAAATAATGAGCGATCAACCCACATCAAAAGAAGACCACCCGACGGGAGAAGGATTTATTCCTCACCTCGCCGTGGACGCGGTAATATTCGGCTTTCACGATAAACAACTGAAGGTGCTGCTGATGCAATACAGTAAAACCGGGCTTTATGCGCTGCCCGGTGGTTTTATCCGCCAAAACGAGAACCTTAACGATGCTGCAAAACGCGTAGCATCCGAGCGAACAGGTTTAACCGATATTTTTTTAGAGCAATTCCATGTATTTGGCGACCTGGCCCGGCACGACCCTACCCCATTCGCCTCCTTTATGGCTGCAAACGGAACCGAACCCGATGCCGACCACTGGCTGCTGCAGCGCTTTATCAGCGTGGGCTATTTTGCGCTGGTAGATTTTACTAAGGTTACACCCACCCCCGATAAAATATTTGACAGCTGCGGCTGGTATCACCTTAATGCCTTGCCGCCACTGATACAAGATCATACCGCCATTGTAAACAAAGCGCTTGATTCGCTAAGGATAATGCTGGATGATAAACTGATCGGCTTTAACCTACTGCCCGAGGATTTTACCATGGGCGATCTGCAAAGCCTCTACGAAACTATATTAGGCAAAAGTTTGCTTCGGCCCGCATTTCAGCGGAAAATGCTTGGCCTGGGTATACTGGAGCGGGTTGCAAAAAAATATAGCGGCGGTGCACATAAAGCACCTTATTTATATCGCTTTGTTTATAAATAAGTTGTTACTTTTATAACCGATGAAACCTACGGTTATTATAGAATATTGCCCCAAATGCAACTGGCTGCTGCGCGCCGCATACATGGCCCAGGAACTGCTTACAACATTTAGTGATGAACTTTATGGTGTAACGCTGCAACCAAGCGAAACCAGCGGGCGTTATACGATAAGAGTAAACGATGCCGAGATCTTTGACAGAAAACAACAGGGGCGTTTCCCGGAGATAAAAGAATTGAAACAATTGGTGAGGGATACAGTCAGTCCCGGGAAAAATTTGGGCCACTCAGATAAATCATAATTTTTTACTTAATTTTCGCCTGTTAGCTTAACAAATTTTGTTTACGTAACTTTGCAGCTTAATTTTTAAAATGCTATCCAAAAAAACTAAATACGCTATAAAAGCGCTGGTAGCCATGGGCAAAAACATGGATAAACCGCCTATGCAGATATCTAAAATTGCCGAAGTAGAGAAAATTCCGAAGAAATTTCTGGAACAGATCCTTTTAGACCTTCGCAACGCGGGTTTTTTATACAGTAAAAAGGGCGCAGGCGGTGGTTACAGCTTAAATAAGGATCCAAAGGAGATATTTTTGGTAAGCATTATGCGTATTACCGATGGACCAATAGCTATGGTGCCTTGCGCCAGCTTAAACTTTTACCACCGTTGCGACGAATGCCACCAGGAAACTACCTGCGGTATCCGTGATGTTTTTATTGAAGTACGCGATGCTTCGCTAAAAATACTATCAGAAACCAGCATAGCCGATATTATTGCAAGGGAGACCAATTTGATAAACCTGTAAGCAAACGCACAACCTAAATCTTAAGCCGACAACCTTTCCATCATCCACCTGTACAATAAAACTTAGCAGGGCTGTTTTACGTTAAGTAAATATGCTCAATGTAAAACATGCCTGGTTATTACTTTATGCCTTAGCAGTATGCTTTAAATTATCCGCGCAGCAAACAGGTAAGGTTTACACTTATAAATCGGCCTCTGCGGGCGGTGAGGGTAAATTTTATCTTGGCCGGGAGATTGCGCAGGTAATGAGTTTTGACGGCGCCGCAGGGCTGGAGCGCGATAGCCGACAACGGGAAGAGAACGCTGAGCTTGCTATATCTAAGCTACCCATTAGCAAAAATAGCATAGTTGCCGATATAGGCGCAGGCACGGGTTATTATACCTTCAGGATAGCGCCTAAATTGGCCCAGGGAAAGATCTACGCCGTAGAGATACAGGATGACGCCATTAAATACCTGATAAACAAGAGCCGGCAACTACAACAAAATAATGTTACTGTTATAAAGGGCGGAGAACGCTCCACAAACTTACCTGCCAATGCTATCGACCTGGCTATAATGGTAGATGTATACCATGAGTTGCTTTACCCGCAGGAGATGCTACAGGCTATACGCCTATCGCTAAAACCAAAAGGAAAGCTATTGTTACTGGAGTACCGCGCCGAAGACCCCGGGGTACCAATAAAAGTACTGCATAAAATGAGCGTAGCCCAGGTAAATAAAGAAATGAAAGCAAACGGTTTCCACTGGTGCAGCGCCGCGAATTTATGCCGATACAGCATTTCCTGGTTTACCAGAGGGATTAAAGCTATTCGTTAATTTTTTCGGAAATGTTCTTAATAGCCTCATCAAGGCGTTTGGCAGAACTAAGCAGGTACTCTTCGCATTGCTTATATTCCTCTTTGTTATTATCACTATGCTGTATTATATCCATAATACCCAGGATGTTGGTAAGGTGTTTGCGTACCTCGTGCGAATTGATAAAAGCAAGCTCGGCCTTTTTGGTAGCAAATAAAAGCTGCTCGTAATGGCGTTTTTGCTTTACGTTACGATAGATCAGCGCGATAGCCACAATTATTAAAGCGGCTACTATCACCATAAATATTAGCCAAAGCCGCTCTTTTTCGTAAATGGCTGTGCGTTGTGTATAAGAGTTTTCGGCCTCGTCTATTTTTATTTGCGAGGAGATATCCCCTACCTGGGTTAAGCGCAGGTTATTCTCCTGCGACTCCTTTAGTGCCAGCATATAATTATATGATGCCAGTTTGTTATCGCCCTTTTGCTGCGCTATTTGTGCCAGCACATCGTAAAAGTGGTACTTAATTTCGGGGTGGTTATTTGCTGCGGCAATGGTTAACTGCGCATCTATCTTCTTTTTTGCAGAGTCCAGCTGCCCGTTCATAAAATAAGCATCGGCAAGGCGCTGCTCCTCCAGGTCGTTGTAAATGTATTTAGGGCTTTTTTCCATGGCAATTATTTGTTTAATGGCCAATGGGTAATCGTGCTTCAGCAGCGTAATATAATAAGCGGTGCGCTGCCTGTAATTGAATATTTTGTAATTCTTGTTTCGCGGATCGTTCAGTTTTGCATGATAAGCTTTCAGCGAATCAATATTATTTTGCCTGAAATAATTTTCAGATTTATTATAATATATAACGCTCGAGAGCAAATTCATGTTCTTTTCGTCATTACTTATCAGAGCCAAAGCCTTGTCGAGGTAGTTTAAAGACTGGATATAAAAGCCCGATTTGTAATAAAGATCAGAAATGTTAATGTTTAAAGATGCCTGCGGGCGATTATCCGGCAGCTTATCCTTCAGTTTTGCCACTTCTTTTTTGGCGAGGCGGTAGTTAAAAACAGCCCCGATAAAGTTGCCCTGGTCGGTTTGAATGAAGCCCAAATGCGTGTAAAACTGAAACAAAAGATAGGCGTCGTTCTTTTTTTCGGCCAACTGAATGGCCTTGTTCATGTATACTTCGGCATCTTTTAAATTGTGCTTTTTGTACAACGCAAAACTTGCCATAAAATTAGAGAATGCGTCTCTATCAACCATGCTATATTTTGTAAACACCTGGTTAAAAGTATCTTGCACAGCCAAAAGCTTATCCTCTGCAGAGGCTTGTATATAATTTTTTATAAAAACAACCAACCTCTTTTGCCTTGTAAAATCGTCTTTCTGCTCCAGGATATTGGCTAATGTATCTTGATTTATTTTTGACTGGCGAAAGGGCACAACAGCACTTTTAGGCACTTGTGCCTGCAGAGTTAAAAAAAATGAAAATGTAAAACTTATAAGAATAATAAGCGTTCTACGCATGAAGTATATTTTCTATAAATTTACGGTTGCCTTTGATAAAAACAAATTATAGAAAATTATACTTGACCGTTTTCAAAAAAAACTTTTTTTTGAAACTTTTTTTTAAAAACCACGTATTAATACTTGGTTATAAAAATATTTTATATCTTTACATAATTTTTAAAGGAACAATATAAAAACCTACTAAATATACACATGAAAAAAATTATACCTTTTGTTGCTATGGCCGTTGTTGCTATGAGCATCTACTCTTGCCAAAAAGACCATTCTGTTAAACCAAAAGGTACAATTGGTGCTATTTCAAAATCGAAAAAAGACACTACTCCGCCGTCTTTCAAAACGTTTAAGGATACAACTCCGCCTGCAAGCGCAACATTCCTGAGAGATACAACTCCACCAAGCAAATAATCAGCTAAATTTTAGCTTTAATAATATTAAAGCCGATACATTAAATTAATGTATCGGCTTTTTTTGTGCGTTAATTATTGTCTTTTTTTAAACAGAAGGCATCCTGTTCAAAACTGACGTATTATATCAGTTAGCTTATTAGCTATCAAACTTATCCAGCAGTTTCAAAAGCGTTTCAAAATCTTTTGGATAAGGCGCGTGGATGGTTACTTCTTCTTCGTTCACCAGTTTAAAGGTTACCTCGTAAGCATGCAGGGCAAAACGCTTCATTATAGGCAGTTCTTCCTGATCCTTACCTAACTGGTATTTGCGTTTAAGTTTAGAGAGGAAAACCGGCTGGCCTTTGTACATCTCGTCGCCGGCTATGGATGCCCGTTGCGTGGCCAAATGGATACGGATCTGGTGCATACGGCCCGTTACCGGGCGGCACTCTACCAAAGTATAGTGTTTATAGTATTTTAATGATTGAAACCAGGTTTCGGCGCGCTTGCCTTCCTGGCGGCTGATGGTTACGGTACCTTTACCCACATTGAGGATAGGCAGATCTATAAACAACTCCTCAAACACATGTGTACCATCTATTACAGCGTGGTAAACTTTTTTTACTTTCCGCCTTTCAAATTGCATACTTACCGCGCGGTATGCTTCCGGGTTTTTAGCTATAATAAGTGCCCCGGAGGTCTCTTTATCAAGGCGGTGACATATCTGGGCATCATCGGTATATTGCCTTGCCAGGCGAAGCATATTTATCTCGCCGCCCTCGCGCTCATCCAGCGAACTGATAAACGGCGGTTTGTTCACCACAATTATATCATCGTTCTCAAACAGGATCAGGTCGGCAAATTTTGGAAATTTCATATTTTAATATAGCCGGCAAAAATACGGTTTATTAATTTAATCCGGCCTATGTATCTGAGAACAGAATATCCGGGCTAAAAACAAATTATATCTGCTGCTGTTATTACCCTTGAAAAACAACATTAACCATGTACCTAAATTAAAAATACCATGAGCACAGAAAGCACGCAGCCCGAGGAAAAGGGTTTTTTTGAAAAAATAAAAGAAACGATTGAAGAATTTTGGGAAGGCACCAAAGACACCGCCGAAGACCTGAAAGAAAAAGCGGAAGACAAGATAGATGATATTAAAGAATCTGTTACCGCAAAAAAGGCAAACGCCACCAAAAAAGCGTCTGCAGCAAAAAGCACGGTTGCTAAAAAAGCAACCGAAACTAAAGCAGTGATAAGCAAAAAAGTGAACGATACCGCCGCAAAAGCCAAAAAAGAAACAGCCGAAGTAAAAGCTAAAGCGACCGATAAAGCAAAAGCGGTAACAGCAACAGCCAAAGAAACCGCCGCTGAAATTAAAGCGAAAGCGGATGATAAAGTCAAAACCATCGCTAACAAAGCGAAAGCAACCGTTGCAGATGCTAAAAAGTCGGTAGCGGCTACCAAAACCAGTGCAACTTATAAAGCTAAAGCCACAACAAGCGCTGCAAAAACAGGTGCTGCATCGGTTAAGAAGGCAGCAACTACCGCTACCCGCAAAAAAGCCGCGGCAAAAGCCTAAGCTTATTGTTAATATCTGCCGAATTTGAGCATTGGCAAGTGTAATAACAAAACAGGCCCCGAAATTTCGGGGCCTGTTTTTATTTCATCTACCTGGCTTCAAACTTGTAACCTACGCCTTTTACGGTGGCTACAACTTCATCACCAAGTTTTTCGCGCAGTTTGCGGATGTGTACATCAATGGTACGGTTGGTTACCACCACCGAATCTTCCCAGATATTTTTCAGGATCACTTCGCGGGTGTAAACCTTGCCGGGTTTTGAGGCCAGCAGGTAAAGCAGTTCAAATTCCTTTTTGGCCAATATTACTTTTACGCCTTTTTGATAAACCAGGTAGGCTTCGCGATCGATCACCAGGTCGCCAATTTCTAATTTGTTATCGGTAACTTCTTCGGGTGGTGCATTACGGCGCAGGATAGCGTTAATGCGGCTCACCAGCGCCCGCGGCTTAATAGGTTTTGCTATGTAATCATCAGCACCTACGTTAAAACCGGCGATTTCCGAATATTCTTCGCTCCGGGCAGTTAAAAAAACCATAAAGGTATTTTTAAACTCGGGCATGGTGCGCATAATACGGCATGCTTCGATGCCGTCCATCTTTGGCATCATAATATCCAGTACAATAAGATCGGGAAGTGTTTTTTTGGCTTCGGCTACGGCTTCCTGTCCGTTGCGGGCGGAGTAAACCTGGTAACCTTCTTTTTTGAGGTTATATTCTATCAGCTCTAAAATATCGGGTTCGTCGTCAACAATTAAGATCTTTTGTTTTACGGTGCTCATGGGCAGGTTAAATTTTTGTATAAATGTATGCTGTTAATGCAAGCATACGGTTAAATACATATTAACAAATTGTTAACTACTGTAAAAATTTAACGTATTGTTTAGGCTAATTAAATGTCTTGTTTAAAAAAGCTTCCAAATCGGCGCCGGTTATGTTCTTGGCGGCGATGTTTCCTTGTGGGTCGATAATAAAGTTTGAGGGGATAGCTTGCACGCGGTACAGGCGCTCTGTTGTCCCTTCAAAATTCTGAAGATCAGATACATGCGCCCACGTAAGGTTGTCGCTTTTTATGGCCGAAGCCCAGGCTTTCTTCTCCACATCCAACGATATCCCAAGGATATTAAACCCTTTGTTACGGAATTTAGCGTATTGCTTCACCACATTTGGGTTTTCCTTACGGCAAGGCATACACCACGACGCCCAAAAATCAAGCATCACGTATTTACCTTTATAATCAGATAATTTCACCTCTTTGCCGTCTATCGAGGCTATGGCAAACTCAGGAGCTTTGTGCCCTACCGATACAGGTTTGGCTATTTCCATCTGATGTTTAAACCTGGCCACATCCGGGTTATCTTTAAAATCATCCTTAATTTCATCCGAGTAAGCAACCAGCTGTTGCTCATACTTTATCGGATCGAGCGAAGTAGCAGCGTAAAAACCGGCTAAGGAATGTTTGTTCTTATCCATAAATTTCAGCACTTCCTGGCTATAATCAGCAAGGTTTTTCTGAAAAACGGGCATGTAAACTTTTAGCAGCGAATCAGACTCGTGGCCGAGCGCTTCAGATTTAGCGATGTACTCGTCAGAAAGCTTGCCGTTCTTCTCGCCATAAATATTACTGATCCTGTTAAACTCCTTTATACGTTCAGATGGCTCAGAACCTGAGATCTCGTAGTTATGCGCCACATCGTTCAGGTCGGTGTTAAACTTAATATCGTCGCCATTTTGCGCCACAAAATCAAATACGCGGCCGGCTATCCTCAGTTTGTACAGGCTTGCATAAGGCGCCTTGTGTTTAAATGTAAATTTGCCGCCGCTTACCTCAACCGAATCTATAGGGCTTGCGCCGGTGCTATCTGCAAGCAGCAGGGTAACTTTGCCTATTTTACCGGTATTGGCCAGGGTGCCCGAGATAGTGAAACTATCGCTATCCTTACAGGAAGTAAAAAAAACAGCTAACGAAAAAATAATACAGGTAAGCAGACGGATCTTCATTTTTCTATTTAGATTCTAATTCTTTTATTAAAAGCTGATTGGTTTTTTTAGGGTCGATCTTCCCTTTGGAAATTTTCATTATCTCGCCCATAAACAAGCCTAAAACGCCCTTTTTTCCCTTTTGGTATTCTATCACCTTATCCGGGAATTTGGCCAGTGCTGCGTGTATAAATTCATCCAGCTGGGAAGAATCATCGCTGATAAGCAAATTAAGCTCTTTGGCTATTTGGTCGGCAGTTTTATCATTTCCTTTCAGCATTTCAGGAAATATTTTATGTGATGCTACCGAGTTGTTCACCTTGCCATCATCCACCAATTTGATGAGCCCGGCAAGCGTAGCAGGTTTTAGCGCAAGATCTGTAATGTGGACGCTATGATCGTTAATATAAGAACTAACCGCACCCATCAGCCAGTTGGCGGCAGATTTATAGTGGCTGGTATGTTTAACGATCTCTTCAAAGTAGGCGGCAAATTGCTTATCGGCTGTGATAACGCCGGCATCGTAATCCGACAATCCAAATTCGGTAGTGTATTTGGCAAACAGCTCTTTAGGTAAGGCCGGCATTTGCTTGCGGATATCCTCTAAATAGGTATCGGTAAGTTGCACGGGGAGCAGGTCGGGCTCCGGGAAATAGCGGTAATCATTAGCCATTTCTTTGGAACGAAGAACCGATGTTTCGCCAGTATCAGCATTAAAGTTTAGTGTATTTTGATCTATATGGCCGCCGGCTTCTATCACTTCCACCTGCCGCGCAAATTCATGCTCGATAGCGCGCTGCACATTGCGGATGGAATTTAAGTTCTTCACCTCGCAGCGGTTGCCGTATTCGGCCGCACCGTGTAAGCGTACCGAGATATTGGCATCGCAGCGCATACTGCCCTCTTCCATATTGCCATCGCAGATCTCCAGGTAACGTAAAAGGCGGCGTACTTCTGTTAAAAACTGGCCCGCTTCTTCAGCGCTGCGCAGATCGGGCTGCGAAACTATTTCTATCAGCGGTACCCCTGCCCTGTTCAGGTCGATAAGGGAATACTCGTCGTGCTGATCGTGCGAGCTTTTGCCGGCATCATCTTCCATGTGGATATGATGGATGGCGATATCTTTGGTAGTATGATTCGCAAGTTTTACGGTAACGTGCCCGCCTATGCAAATGGGACGCTGATCCTGCGTGGTTTGGAAACCTTTGGGCAGATCGGCGTAGAAATAGTTTTTACGCGCAAAGGTATTTGTAAGGTTGATACTGCAATTACATGCCAAGCCCATTTTAACGGCGTATTCCACCATTTTTTTGTTGATGCGCGGTAATGTGCCCGGGTGCCCAAGCGAAACCGGACTCACATGCTCATTTGGCCCGGCGCCAAAAGCCGCCGAATCCGAAGAGAATGCCTTACTTAAAGTGGATAATTGCGCGTGTATCTCTAATCCTACAACTAACTCATATTTATCACTCACGCCGCCTGTTAGAACTGCCATATTATAATTCAGCTGCTGTACAGCATTGGTTTGAACCTTCCAAATATAATGTTATTTATATTTTTTGGGGTATTTTTTCAAATGTATTACCTGTATCGTAATAAACCATGCTAAAATGCTAAAAATAGCAATGATTATCTATTGAAGATAATATTTTTACTTTAACAATAAAGCCAGCCTTTAATTGGGAATATCATAAATTTCTTAAACCATTTGCCTTTTATTCTGTCTGTATCATAACGTATCTAAATATACGGACACTTACACTTTACGATATCATGAAAAAAATTATTTTAGGGATGCTGGCAAGTTGTTTTTTCCTTGCCGCATCTGTTACCCAAACCAAAGCACAGGTAAGCCTTAATGTAAATATTGGCACCTGGACACCACCGGCCGAATATGCTACCGCGCAATACGTTTATTTGCCCGATGTAGAAAGCTATTACTACGTGCCTAAACACCAGTACGTTTATATGGATGGCGGCCAATGGGTTTTTAGAAACGCTTTGCCACCACGATACAGCAGCTACAATATTAATAACGGCTACAAAGTAGTTGTGAACCGCCCCCAGGCTTACCGCTACTTTACTACCGACCGTACCCGTTACGCCAAATACAAAGGTTCTAACAAACAGGTGATTGTTCGTGGTAATTCTTACGCCGCGCATAACAAAAACTATGTACGCAAAAATGTGTACGTTAACAAGGGTAACCCCGGCCATGGAAATGGCGGTGGTGGTGGCAAAGGCAAGGGCCATGGTGGTGGAAATGGCAAAGGTCACGGCAAACACTAAGTAGCAATACTACATACAAAAAGAGAGCCCTTCGATCACTCGAAGGGCTCTCTTTTTTTACTGTTATTATTTTGTCTTTTCGAGGGAAGCGCAGCGACGAGAAATCTTGTTAGGCATGCTAAGTGATGACTATGTAATGTCGCTACTGTTCATCTAACAAGTTTTCTCTTCGCGCCCCGCTCTTTTCTCCCCGCTGCTCATCGAAATGACAAAACGGATTAGAAAAGCGTTCACCTATACAATAAACGTTTTCGCCTTCGCCAGTGCATTATCTATCCCGCTAACATCGCTGCCGCCGGCTGTGGCGTAGAAGGGCTGGCCACCGCCGCCGCCTTTTACTTCTTTGGCCAATTCTTTTACAATGTTACCCGCATGCAGGCCTTTATCTTTTACCAAATTCTCCGCTATCATTACGGTGATGTTGGGTTTGCCGTTTATTTCGGCAGCCAGCACCAGGAACAGGTCGGAAACGATATCCTTTAAGTTATAGGCCAGGTTCTTCACCGCATCAGCATTAGGCAGCTCCACCCTTTGGGCGATGAAATTGATACCGTTGATATTCTCTGCCTTTTTTGCCAATTCATCTTTTAAGCCGGATGATTTCTCCAATACCGATTTCTCGATCTCTTTTTTGAGTCGATTGTTTTCCTCCAGCAGGCTTTCGATGCTTTTCCCGATATCCTTAGGGTTCTTCAGCAGTTCTTTTACCTGCTGTACCAGTTTGGTTTGCTCGTTGATGTAGTTTTCTGCCGCGATGCCGGTAATGGCCTCGATACGGCGAACACCAGCTGCTACGGCACTTTCTGATACAATTTTAAAGTAGCCGATCTGCCCGGTTGCTTTTACGTGCGTGCCACCGCAAAGCTCTTTACTGAACGATGCATCAAAGGTGATCACCCGTACAAAATCACCATACTTTTCGCCGAACAGGGCGGTTACGCCGCTGCTGATGGCTTGTTGATAAGGTACACTGCGTTCTTCCTGCAAATAGATATTCTGGCGAATCTTTTCGTTTACAATAGCTTCTATGCGTGCCAGTTCCTCTTCCGTCACTTTAGCGAAGTGCGAAAAATCGAAACGCAGGTAATCGGCATTAACTAAAGAGCCTTTTTGGTTTACGTGTGTACCCAATACCTGTTTCATGGCGGCATGCAGCAGGTGCGTGGCGCTATGGTTATTGTTTGTGCTGTTGCGTTTCTCCGGGTCAACCATGGCAGTTAAGGCATCTCCCAGCGTGGCCGGTAATTTATCGACGAAATGCACAATCAAACCGTTCTCTTTTTTAGTATCCGTAACTTCGATAATCTCCCCATTGGGAAAAACCAATTCGCCCTTATCACCTACCTGGCCGCCGCTTTCGGCATAAAAAGGTGTTCTATCTAAAACGATTTGAAATTGCTCCTTACCCTTAGTGTTAACATTACGGTATTTGACCACATGGGCAATAGTTTTGGTGTCATCGTAACCTGTAAACTCTATTATTTCCGGCTCTTCGTTTTCTTCTTGATCAGATCGAAAAACGAAAATCCAATCACCTGTGTCCACTGTTGTCGCTGCGCGGGAACGTTCTTTTTGAAGTTGAAGTGCAACGTTAAATCCTTCTGTATCTACTGTCCATCCTTTTTCTCTGGCCATCAACTCAGTTAAATCGATTGGGAAGCCATAGGTATCTGAAAGTTCGAAAGCTATCTCTCCTGTTATCTGCCTGTTTCCAATCGAATTAATATTTTGAAGTTGCTTATTGGTTAAAGGGCTGATTTTATTGTCACCATTAATTGCAGCAATATTATCGGTTCCGTCGGTTTCAACCAATTTTACGGTGTACTCATTAAATATTCTTATTCCGGCGGCCAGCGTCCGTAAAAACGCTACCTCTTCCTCCAAAATAACTTTCTGCACAAAATTCTTTTGTGAGTACAATTCGTCAAATACACCTTTAAATTGCTCTGCCAACAAAGGCACCAACTCGTTAAAGAATGGCTCTTTAAAGCCCAAAGTCTGATAACTGTAACGCACCGCACGGCGTAAGATCCTGCGGATAACATAACCTGCTTTATTGCTTGCAGGTAGTTGCCCATCGGCAATAGCAAAGCTAATGGCGCGGATATGGTCGGCCAGTACGCGCATGGCTACGGCATCGGCCCAATCAGTATCGCCGGGTTTGGCGGCGCTGTTATATGTCTTGTTCGATTTCTCCGCAATGAACTGGATCATCGGCTGGAAAACGTCGGTATCGTAGTTACTTGTTTTGCCTTGCAGCACCCGCACCAAACGCTCAAAGCCCATCCCGGTGTCCACATGTTTGTTAGGCAGCGGATGCAGCGAACCATCTTTTACGCGATTGAACTGCATGAAAACGTTGTTCCAGATCTCGATCACCTGGTCGTGATCGGCGTTAACAAGGGCTGCACCGCTTACTTCGGCACGCTCGTTATCCGGGCGACTGTCGAAGTGCACTTCCGAGCAGGGGCCGCAGGGGCCGGTTTCGCCCATTTCCCAAAAGTTATCCTTTTTGTTGCCGGGGAGGATGTGGCTTTCATCTACATATTGTTTCCACAGTTCGTAGGTTTCGGTATCTTTTTCCAGGCCTTCCTTTTCGTCGCCTTCAAAGTAGGTTACGTACAGTCGGTCCTTGTCCAGTTTGTAAACTTCGGTAAGCAGTTCCCAGCTCCAGGCAATGGCGTCTTTTTTGAAGTAGTCGCCAAAGCTCCAGTTGCCCAGCATCTCGAACATGGTATGGTGATAGGTATCAATCCCTACTTCCTCCAAATCGTTATGCTTGCCGCTTACGCGCAGGCAGCGCTGGGTATCAGTTACGCGCGGCGCTTTAGCAGGTGCTTCGCCCAAAAATATATCTTTAAACTGGTTCATCCCCGCGTTGGTGAACATGAGGGTGGGGTCGTTTTTGATTACAATAGGCGCGCTGGGCACAATAACGTGCCCCTTGGAGGCAAAAAAATCAAGAAATGCCTGGCGGATTTGGGTAGCTGTCATAATGGGGACAAAGGTAGAAATTACTCCGAATTTGTCGGAACTCGAATTTGATTATATAGCCCTTTGTTATGCTGTGCGATAGCGATGCATCTATACCCCCCATTTGCTGATGCATTATGCTTAAATGAAATCATCGTCTGCTCATTGCCGCAGGGGCTACTTCTTTTGAAGCATCAAAAGAAGCAAAAATGCTTTCAGCAGAAAGGCTTCTTTGCCGCACGGGCCTTTGCCCTGCAAAACGCACAGAACCACGGGCTGTGAAAATTTGCCCTGCGCTTCGCCGCTCTTGCCCACGCTTCAGCAAACATTCACTATGCCCCTCCCGCCCACGGCCCACCGCGTTCTGCCCCTTTTCGCCCGAAGCTCCTCTGCTGACGGTAGGGAAAACCTTTTCAAATCAAGCAATCCTTAAATCAGGCGCATCATGGTTCAGACAATTAGGTAAATTGCTAAATTCGCCCCTTTCAAATCCTTTATGAAAATACAGATCATGGGCGCGTCCTGCGCGGGCTCCACTACCCTGGGCCGCGCGCTGGCAGAACGTCTCCACATCCCTTTTTTTGATACCGACGAATACTTTTGGGTGCTTACCGACCCGCCTTATACCACCAAGCGGGAGCCGGAACTACGTAACGCAAGCATCAAAGCTGATATGGCTAAGCACAATAGCTGGGTACAGGCCGGCTCGGTAATTAAATGGGGTGCCGACTGGGAAGAAATGTTTGATGTAGTAGTGTTCCTCTACATCCCGCATGATCTGCGCATGAGGCGCCTGACAGCCCGGGAACTGGAACGCTATGGCGACATTATTTATACCAACCCTGCACGCGCACAACAGCACCGGGAGTTTGTAGCCTGGGCCGAGAAATACGACGACGTTACCTTCAGCGGGCGCAATATTAAAGCCCACGAGGATTGGCTAAGCCGGGTTGATGCAAAAGTACTGGAGATACGGGGCGATACCACGGTGGAAGAAAGAATTGAGCGGGTGATGCATTTTTTAAGTGGAATAGGCCTGCATTAGGGATGGGCGCGGATACCGGCCTGTGGCTAATGCCTGTGCAGTATGAGCAGACAGCCCGGGCCGAAGGCAATGCCCAAGTTTTATAGTTGATAACAAATGCGTAAGTTCGTTTCGGCCCGCCCTTGGGATGAGATAAAGAAGTATTATGAAGACACAAAATCACTATTAAAACTTAAAAAATAACCCAAATCCGACTTTCCGAACTTGCGGACTTTCCGACTAAAAACCTACCTTTGCGTATGCCTTACAAAGAACGCGAGATCAGCAAAATGTACTATACCATGGGCGAGGTGTCGGCCATGTTTGATGTTAATCAGTCGCTGATACGGTTTTACGAGAAGGAGTTTGATGTACTGCAGCCCAAAAAGAATAAAAAGGGCAACCGTTACTTTACACCGGAGGACCTGGAGAACTTTAAGATCATTTTTAACCTCATCCGCGATAAGGGCTATACCCTGCAAGGCGCTAAGGACTACCTGAAAAGCAACATTGGCGATAGTCGCGACAACCAGCGCGTGATAGATTCGCTGGAGAACCTCAAAAAATTCCTGCTGGAAGTGCGCGACGAGATATAAAAATCTGCCGCAGATAAGCTACTTTTATTTCCTTAAACCTTATTGTTCTGTTTGATGCAGAGCCGGGAAAACCTGTATGATAGCTACGCACAAAGGCGAAATTACCATTGTAGTTTTATTACTTCCGTTTATGGCGGGCATTGGGCTGGGGCTTAATTATCCTGGCACGGGCGCAGTAGCTTTAATTATCCCTTTACTTGCGTTAAGCCTGTTATTTATCGCGTTAAATATTGGTTACGCTAAACTGGGCATTTATAAAAAAAGCTGGCTGGGCGGGTTGCTTATCGCCCCTATCCTTTTACTTGCCGGCTGGCTGGTGACCGTGCAGCATTACCAGTTAAACAATACCGACCATTTTTCTAAAACATCTGCCAAATACCTGGTGGTGCATATCAATTCCGAACCAAAGGTTAAGGGGGATATCGTGAGGTTCACCGCGGATGTGGTACAAACCATCCAAAAGGGCAAGGCAACGAGCGCCAGCGGTACCCTGCTCATCGCGATAAAAGATGAGCTGGCCACCAACTTATTCTACGGTGAAGAATTACTGATACCCGCCAGCTATTCCCCGGTTGAACCGCCGTATAACCCCGGCGAGTTTAATTACAAGCGCTACCTGGCTAATAAAAATGTATACCACCAGGTGTTTTTGTACCCAAGGCAATACCATATCATTAAAGCCGGACAGGGCAACCCGGTGATAGCCTACGCCCTGCAAACGCGCCAAAACCTGGTGAAGAAGTTAAAGGCCAATATGCAGGATACCACCGCCATCGCGGTAGCATCCACCCTAATATTGGGGTACAAGGCCGATTTGAGTAACGATGTATTGCAGGCTTACTCTAAAACAGGCACCATTCATATCCTGTCGGTTTCGGGCGGGCATGTGGCTATTATTTTTGTGTTGCTGGGTTGGGCACTGAGTTTCCGCAAGGGGCGCTCCAAAGGGAAGGTGATCAAAGTGCTTGTTATTATTGTGCTTATATGGAGTTATGCCCTCCTCACGGGTTTCTCGCCTGCGGTAAACAGGGCGGCTTTAATGATCAGTATGGTGATCTGCGGGCAGGCTTTTGTAAGGTATATCAACAGCCTCAACCTGCTGGCGTTCTCGGCCTTTGTGCTACTGCTTTACGACCCTTTTTTGCTTATGGATGTTGGTTTCCAGCTCTCCTACCTCGCCGTTGCCGGATTGATTGTTTTTCAACCGATAGTATACGAGTGGGTGGAATTTAAAAATCGCGCGGCTAATTATTTATGGACGGCCTGCTCTGTGTCCATCTCTGCGCAGGTAATCACCTTTCCGCTGAGCGCGTTTTATTTCCACCAGTTCCCGCTTTATTTTTTAATAAGCAACCTGCTCATCATTGTGCCGGCAGCCGTAATTATGTACACCGGTTTATTATTGCTTGTGCTGCCACAGATACCATACCTATCCCAATGGTTAGGTCATATTTTGGAACACAGCATCCTGCTGATGAACAAAGCGCTTGCTTATATAGAGCAGGCCCCATATGCAAGCATCAGTAAGATCTGGTTAACCCACGCGGAGCATTTGCTGCTATACATTATTATTATAGGCCTTTTCTATTTTATTTATGATAAAAAGAAGACATGGCTACTCAAAACATCGCTGATAGCCACGCTGCTTTTTTGCATCAGCATCAGTTATAAGAAATTCAACAGCGATGAAGCGCGGTCCATCACTTTTCTTAGCCTGCGTAAACATACCGGCATCGTGTTCAAGAACGGTGGTAGCGGCGTGGTACTTACCGACCTGAGCGATACCGATAAAACCTATCAGTACACCATCCAGCCGGGGCTGGATAGTATGCGCGTAATAAATTATAAGGTTATTCATTTAGCAGATAACATCCGCTTGCCCTACCTCATCAAGCAGCAAAACCTGCTGCAGTTTTTTGATAAACGGGTGTTGCTGTTAAACCAAACGGCGCCGGCACAGTCTATCCCCCGGCAATTGGATATAGATTACCTGTACATTAGCGGAAATGCTTTTATAGATACCGGTACAGTAAACGACCATACGCTGATTGTAGACGGAAGCAATTCTGATAAGTATATTGATAAACTAAAAAATATTACTGTACATTGTAAAATATTAAAGCGTAACAAATCCATCATTATCGCATCTAAACCATAATAATTTCTATATTTTATAAATAATTTGCATCTCAGTTAATTACACACTAAATTGTATTCATTAAACTAACACTATGAAGATTAAACTATTTACGGTTGCCATGGGCCTTGCCCTTACTGCAACAGCCATTAACGCGAACGCTCAAAAAGCCTACACAGAGGGTGTTGCAACCATTAGCACCAGCATGATGGGCCAGGCTACCGAGGCTAAAAGCTACTTCAGGCCAGATTCTGCCGCGTTGGCTTTCACAGCCGGCCCCGCAAGTATCAAAGTAATATCTGATGCTAAAGCCACCTTTATGGCCATTTTGGTTGATGTTTCTATCGCGTCTATCAAAAAAGCAGCTGTTTTATCTCCGGCCGAAATTGAAGAAGCCAAGGCTAAAATGCCTGTGCTAACATTTGCACCAGGTACCGAAACCAAGGTGATCAATGGCTTTAACTGCAAAAAAGTAGTTGCTACTGATACTAAAACAAGCAAAACTTACGACATCTGGATAACTAACGATATCTCTTTACCAACAACCGCTATCGCTAAGTATTACCAGGGCGCGGGTGGCGTGCCTATCCAGTACACCAGTTTCCAGGATGGCCAGTCAAGCGAGGTTACTATCAAAAGCATTGTTGAGCAAAAAGCTCCAGCAGGCACATTTGGTATCCCCGGCGATTTCGAAAGGATCACCATGGACGACCTGAAAGCCATGAGCGGCGGCGGTATGTAATCCGTTGTTATGAATAAAGAACCCCGGTAATGCGATGCGCTACCGGGGTTTTGTTTTTTATAGCCCTATGCTTTGAAATCTGGCGGCGCGAAAAAGCTGGGCCATCTTAAATCTGTATTCCCACCGGGATTGGGTTTTAAGATCTTTGCTTACGGCCATACTTGGTATTACATGGCGTTAATTACAGGTTGGCTATCTACAAATTGTTCAAAACTTATAATTTTTCCATCATTTAACTTCCACAGGTGGGCTACCCTTGCTTCAAACGGTTTGCCGGTGATTTTATAGGTGCCCGTGTAGGTGCCATAGGCCACTACTTTATCATCGCTGGCCACATAATCTTCCGGCGTAAATTTGTAATAGATCCATTCGCTACCCAAGCGGCTGAACACATTTTTGGTAATACTATCCAGGCCGATATAAGTCCCGCCGTACGGGAAGCCTTTAGCTTCAGTCCAACTGATATCTTCAGCTACGTATTTGGCAAGGTTTTTACCGTTTTCTTCCGAGGTCTTACCTTCGTAAGTGCTTCTAACAATTTCTAAATTCGTCATCTTTCTTTTGATTTAAAGAACAAGCAGGCAACGCAAGCAGCATCGCCTTGGTTTAACAGAAATTCAATTTTACCATTTCATTTCGCCTGTGTTTACTTTAGCGCCAATTTGTAAGGCAGTCTCAAAAGTAAGGGCAGGGTATTTTGCTTTTAAAGCGGCAATAAGAGCTTCCGAAGTTTTGTTTGTTTTCAAAGCTTCTTCATAGAACTGAATGTAGCTTTTTGTATGTTTTACCGCACTGAGGTCAAACGGGCTTACCGAATTGGCATGAGCCGGTACTACAATTGTTGGTTGCAGAGATTCGATTTTGTCTAATACCGCTATCCATTGTTTACGGGCCTCCGGTGTTTGCGCATCTGCCATCCAAAGGTTGAAGGTGGTTCCAAATACGCTGATGCCTCCTACCACTGCTTTAATGGAAGGTATCCAAACAAAAGTTTTAGCCGGAAATTCCTCCAAACCTACGATTTCTAATTTCTGGCCTTCCAGTTCAATAGTGTTACCTTTTAACACCTGTGGTAATATAACGTTTGAGGTGACCTTATTACCCAATTGCCCACCCCAAACATCTAATTTCTTTTGGGCCGTTACCTTAATATGTTCTACAGTTGCGGGCGAGGCGTAAGCAGTAACTTCCGGGAAGTACTTTTTAAAAACCTCCAATCCGAAGTAAAAATCGGGGTCGCCGTAAGAAACATAAATTGCCGTCAATTTTTTTCCGGAGTTCTTAATTTCCCGGGCTACTTTTTCAGCATCTGCGAGGGTAAATTGCGCGTCGATCAGAACTGCATCGTTTTTTCCGGATACAATTACCGAAGCAACACCAAAACTGGTTTCTGCTGCGTTGTAAACTTCCAGCTTGAGATTGTTTGCTTCAATAACTTTGAAGCTTTGTGCCTGTACATCCATTTTGAATAAAATTAAAGTTGTTAATAATACGGTCGAAATAATTTGCCTCATCTTTATTAAGATAAATGATGAGACAAAGATGCTCAGGTTCGATGCACAAAAAGATTGAACAAGTTCAA
Source organism: Mucilaginibacter pankratovii (assembly GCF_014773265.1). Taxonomy (GTDB): domain Bacteria; phylum Bacteroidota; class Bacteroidia; order Sphingobacteriales; family Sphingobacteriaceae; genus Mucilaginibacter; species Mucilaginibacter pankratovii. The sequence continues at coordinate 114,521 of NZ_JACWMY010000001.1, forward strand.
TAAATGCGGGAGACTTTATTGGTGACCCACTATTTTTTTCCTGATCTTACTTAAGAATTCATGGCTGATACCTAAATAAGCGGCTATCTGGAGATTAGAGAGACGCTGGTATAGTTCGGGATATTTTCCGATAAAGTCCAGGTAGCGCTGGTCTGCGGTTTTACCCAAATTATCTATCATTCTTCGCTGTAAAGCAACGTGGGTTTTTTGGGTCATCACCCTGAATAGCTTTTCTATTTTCGGTAAGTTTGTATAGGCAAACTCTTTATCCTTTTTGGAGATGAGAAGCACTTCGCTATCTTCCAGCGCCTCTATAAAAAGTTGCGACGGTTTTTCATTGGTAAAACTATCAATATCCGTGATCCACCAATTTTCCATAGCGAAATAAAGTACTTGCTCTAAGCCGTTTTGGTCGACGTGATATAAGCGAAAAAGGCCTTTTGCAACAAATCCTTCGAATTTGCAAACTTCACCCTCCCTCAATAAAAACTCTTTCTTTTTAACGGTTTTGATATGAAACAAATGGCAAAACTCATCCAATTCGCCGTCGGAAAGAGCAACATGTTTGGCAATATTTTGCTTAAGAAGGTTGAGCATTTTTAATATACTTGGTTTAATCAACAACTTCTAATAAGCGGTAAATTTACAAAGTCAGAAACTTAGCATTACATACAGCAATGTAGGCAAACTTTAGGCTAAGCATGTCAAAATAATTAAACAAACCCTACCCTATCTCCACCGCCAAATTATCTACCCATTTAGCAAATAAGGCGGTTTCCATCTCTACGGCTTTTTGGGCGTGTACTTGCCAGTCGGGCGAGAATTGCTGCAGCTGGTTTATCATTTCTTCCAGGTGCCCTTCCTCTTCCAGGATGATGGATTTTACGTTCACTTTGCTGTTCACGTCATCCAGCGCGTTTTGATAAATGGGGTATAATTCATCCGCACGTACCTCTATGGCATAGGTAACCAATAAGTAAGCGGCGAAGCGCAGTTCACGGCCACTGAGGTTCATGCCGTATTTAAGGTAACGGCATACATCAATATCCAGTTGGTTGAGGTAATATTTGCTAAAAGCGGGAGCAAGCAGGTACTCGGCTGCATAGGTTGGGCACTCTATCCCTGTTTTTTCTATTTGTTTTTTGAGGTAGAAAGCATGGCGATGCTCTTCGGCAGCATGTTTCAGGATAATGTAAGTAACCGTTGTGGGGTCTTCACTGGCAGAAATTTTGCGCGCGCCGGTGTTCTCCATCAGCGATAAGGTATTGAGCCATCGAGCGTGTAAGCGGTTCTTGGCTATAATTTTAGGTAGAATAGTGTTTAGATGCATAAGTTAGATCTCATCGAGCGCCTGCCCGATGCTTTTGTAAATATAGTCCAGTTCGGTATCGCTAATGCAATACGGAGGTAAAATGTAAATAACGTTGCCAAGCGGCCGCAGAATAATGCCCTTGCCCAAAAAGTAATGGTAAAGTTTATCGCGCAAACCGTTGAAGTAAGAGGTATCGCTGCCCGTTTCCCATTCAAGGGCCAGTATAGTGCCTGTTTGGCGGGTGGTTTTAATGCGGCTATGGCCTTTTATAGTTTCAGCAAAGGCAGCGTGTTTGGTGGCTATCCTATCAATATCTTGCTGTGTGGATGGGTTCAAAAATAAATCGAGACTGGCCAGAGCCGCAGCACAGGCCACCGGGTTAGCGGTATAAGAATGCCCGTGAAAAAGCGTTTTCATCCTATCATCCGACAGGAAGGCATCATAAATTTGCTGCGTACAAGTAGTTAGGCCAAGCGCCATGGTACCGCCGGTAAGCCCTTTAGAGAAGCACATGATATCCGGCTGTACCTGCACATGATCGCAGGCGAAGTTTTTGCCGGTGCGCCCAAAGCCGGTAAAAACCTCATCGGCTATCAGCAATATACCTTCCTGCTGGCAATGTGCCATCAACTCATTCAAGTGCTCTGCCGCATACATGATCATTCCCGCTGAACCTTGTACAAGTGGTTCGAAAATGAAGCAGGATATCTCCGACTTAAGACTTGAGACTTTCGACTTAAGGCCTTCAAGATTCTCCGCGTTCGGCAAATCAATAAACTCTACTTCAAACAGCAAGCTATCAAATGCAGCCGTAAATGCACTGCGTCCACTTACCGACATAGCCCCGAAGGTATCGCCATGGTAAGCATTATTAAAGGCCAGTATTTTGGTGCGCTGCTCACCTTTGTTGTGCCAGTACTGCAGGCACATTTTTAGGGCAGCTTCTACCGCGGTAGAACCATCATCGGTATAAAATGCTTTTTTTTGATTGGATGGCAGGATGGCCAGCAAGCGCTCGGCCAGTTGCACCGCACCCTCGTGTGTAAACCCGGCAAAGATGGCATGCTCGAGTTTATGCAGTTGTTCTGATACCTTTTGCGCGATATAAGGGTGCGAATGCCCGTGGATATTCACCCACCAGGATGATATGGCATCGATGTATTTGGTACCGTCTTCGGCATACAGGCAAGCGCCTTCTCCCCTAACGATGGGTATGGGCGGCTGCGCAGTTTTCATTTGTGTATAGGGATGCCAGATAACGGCGAGGTCCCGCTCAACCAAACTCATAGTGTTTTTATTAAAAGATCTGTAACGTACTGGTCTATCGGGAAGGTGCAGGTATCGGCGGTTAAGTCCGACAATTTTACCCAGCGGAATGATTGCAGGATATCCCCGTCGCCTTCAAAATCAAATACCGCTGTTTTACAGGTAAAATTTAGCGGCGTGATATTCTTCACCAGGTAATATACGCTGATGATCTGCGAATCGTTAAAGGCGGACTTGACGAAGAAATCGGTGGTATAAAAGTGGCTGATGATCGTTACTTCGGTATTGCATTCTTCTACAAATTCGCGTTTCAGGCCATCAGTTAACCCCTCGCCGTATTCCAACCCACCGCCGGGGAATTTAGTAAAGCGCATCCCGTACTCCTGCTCGTCGCTTATTAAAACCTCGTTGTTATCGTTTATCAGCAGGCCGTAAACGCGTACGTTAAAAAAATTCTTAAGCTTCATAGTGTTTTTTATTGCGCATCACTTTCTCCATCGTCCATTCTATCTCCTCTGTCTTGGCTTCAGATCTTATCGGGCAGTTGGGCATGCTGCAATAGTGGCAGCAAAAAGGCAGGCAGGGGTCTGTATGAATAAACAGTTCTGTTTGGATACCCGCGTCGCGGTTAATTAACCACTCTACTTGCTTTACCTCTTCGTGCACCTTATTGAGGTCGAAGTAATTGGGCAACGTGAGGTGACAGTCGATATGCAATTCGTTACCATACTTCTGAGCTCGCAGATTATGGATATCGATCCACTCATAGCGACGCTTCTCTCCAAGCAGTTTAACCACATCGCTTACGATGATGAAATCCGTTTCGTCCATTAACCCGGCAACTGAGCGGCGGATCAGTTTGTATGCCGTATATAATATATAGATGCCCACCAATATGGATAACACGCTATCCAGCCACAATATTTTGGTAAAGTGGATAAGTAACAAGCCCACTACCAGCCCGGCGCTGGTAACCATATCGGTTAGCAAATGCTTACCATCGGCTTCAATAGTTATAGATGGCAGGGATTTACCTTTCCGCACCATGTAGTAACCCAGGCAGCCATTTATGGCACCGGTAATGCCTATAATAATAGCACCACGTAACAAATCGCGAATTACTTCGGGGTTGAAGATGCTGTAAACAGATTTCAGGATGATGATAACGCCGGCTATGCCAATCAGGGCCCCCTCAATAAACACCGAAAAGAACTCCACCTTGCCATGCCCGTAGGGATGGTTCTCATCGCGCGGAAGCGAGGCCAGGTAAATACTATAGAACGCGAAACTGCTTGCCACAACGTTCACAATACTCTCGGCGGCATCAGTAAGTACAAAATTGGAGTTGGTTAAAAAGTACGCGGCAAACTTCATTACCATGAGCACAGCACCGGTAATAAGCGATAATAAAACGATCCGTTTGTGTTCCTTCAAAACCCTGCTTTTTTCGAGAGGGCAAACTTAAACAAAATTTCGCCTCATCATTTTCAGAATTGTAACGATTGAGTGGGAATATGGTTTAGGGGGAATGTTGCCGGGCTAAACAGAAGCTATATAAAATAACTACTTTTAATTCTCCCGCGTTAGGGGTAGTAGCGGAAACCCCGGAATATAGCAGCGCTTCTATCAGCGGCGCGGAATGAGGAGTTGTAGCGGATAACCCGGGCCGAAGGCAACGCCATAATAATCTTTATCTATAAGTACAGCGCAGGCATGCTCTCCTCTTGCTTGCGTTGCATGCCTTCGTAATTTGGCATTAATCACCAGTCTGTTTATACAACTTACTATTTGGTGAATGGCTGATTACATATTCTCCGTTTTCATCGTAAACCATAATCACCGCCCATCCCTCTCGTGTTGTTTTGTTATAAAGCATTGAATGTAAAGAATCTAACAACGATAACTTATACGACTTTTGCTGGAGTTTAACGTTTATATAACTGTACTCACATGGGGTTGGCTCGGCAACGAAAAATACTCCAAATCTTTTATTAGCTTCCTTGATCCTTGCTTTTAGAGACGAATCAAGTTCCCCACAAAAATAACGTGGCCAAAAAACAATGCAGGCTAATAGACCTGCTCCAAGGCAGGCTATAATCTTTAGGCCGGTGCTTCGGTTTTTCATCAGCAGCAATTTAAATGAATTTCTATGAATGTTACCAGATCTAACAAATTCTAAATTGTCAAATCTAAACACAACCACCCCATCCGTAAAGTAATTTTCTATATTTGCCGCGCAATAACACAAATAATATGAGCGCATTAAGTAACAGGATAAACAACCTGTCGGAATCTCAGACCATTAAAATGGCAAAAATGGGCCGCGAACTGGCGGCTAAAGGTGTGGATGTGATCAGCCTTAGCTTTGGCGAGCCTGATTTTCATACGCCCGAGCATATTAAGGAAGCTGCTAAAACAGCTATGGATAAGAATTTTACCTATTACACCCCTGTTGCCGGTTACCCCGACCTGCGCGCGGCAGTAGTAGGCAAGCTAAAGAACGAAAACAACCTTGATTATACTGCCACCCAAATTGTGGTTTCTACCGGCGCTAAGCAGGCGCTTGCCAATGCTGTACTTTGTTTGGTAAACCCCGGCGAAGAAGTAATTATCCCTACACCATACTGGGTATCCTATTCAGAAATTGTGAAGCTTGCCGAAGGTGTTAGCGTTTTTATTGATACTACTGTTGAGCAAAACTTTAAGATCACTCCCGAGCAATTAGAAGCGGCCATTACGCCAAAAACAAAATTGTTCATGTTCTCTTCGCCATGTAACCCAACCGGCAGCGTTTACAGCAAAGCCGAACTGGAAGGCTTGGCTAAAGTTTTCGCTAAATATCCGGAGATCTACATCCTGAGCGATGAGATCTACGAACACATCAACTTTATTGGCGGGCACGAATCTATCGCCCAGTTTGAATATATTAAAGACCGTGTGATCATCGTAAACGGTTGGAGCAAGGCTTTCGCCATGACCGGCTGGAGAATTGGCTACACCGCATCTAACAGCGAAATTGCCGCCGCATGTGATAAACTGCAGGGACAGATCACCTCGGGCACCTGCTCTATCACACAAAAGGCGGGCGTTGCTGCTTACACCGGCGGGCTGGAAAGCGTTCACCAGATGCGCGAGCAGTTCCAAAAACGCCGCGATATCGTTTATAATTTATTAAAAGATATTCCGGGCATCACCGTTAACCTGCCCGAAGGAGCGTTCTACTTTTTCCCGAATGTAACGTCGTTCTTCGGTAAAAGCTTCAACGGTAAAGTGATCAACGATTCTGACGAGCTGAGCATTTTCCTGCTGGAAGAGGCACACGTTGCCACTGTAGGCGGCGATTCGTTCGGCGATAAAAAATCTATCCGCATTTCTTACGCAGCTGCCGAGGATAAACTGATTGAGGCTGTGAGAAGGATAAAAGAAGCGCTGGCAAAACTGTCTTAACCGGGATTTATACAATTTATACGATGAATGGATTTTGCAATCCTATCCTGAAAATCATTAATCGTGTAAATATGGTGGTTCGGACAACAAAAAACCCGCTTTGCCAATGGCAAAGCGGGTTTTCTTTTTAAGGGTTGTTAGTAGTGGTAGTTACAAACCAAAGCCGTAAGCTACACGTAAACCAATTGTACCGAAGCTATTGCTCTGGCCAGAAAAGTTTTCGTAACGGGCACCTAAATCCCATGACTGGTTAGCCCAGCCAATACCCGGCGAAGCGATCAGTTTGGTATTTTTACCGTAGTATTCCTTGGTTTCGAAACCAGCACCTACTTCACCACTCAAATAAACGTTTTGAGAAACGAACGCTTTTACACCTAATTTCAAAGGTACCATTTGGTAAGCAGGAACTTTAACGCTTGGGCTGCCGCTTAGTTCTTTACCAAAAAAGTTATAAAAACCAGAAGTTAAAGTTAAAGCAAGATTATCAGCCACGCCGTATTGTAAACGTGGAGTAATACCCAAACCAAAGTTTGATGCATTTTTCAAATTACCTGTTGGTAAAAGAGCTTCTGCACCTATACCAAAACGAAGAGCGTTTTTTGGGGTTGATTGTGCATTAGCATTTGTTCCTAAAAATAGAGCTGCTGCTGTAAACGCTGCCGCTACTAAAGTTGTCATTTTTTTCATCGTTGTGTTTTTTAAAACAATTATTATTGTGATACATCCCCCTTAACAAATACTTTGCCATTGTGCCAATTTTTGTATTTGTGTACACACAGCTACGGTGTAAAAGCAATATTTAAGATAAAAAACAGCAGGTGAATAATTGATAATCAATCAATTTACAGCCAAATCATATAATGAAAACACACCTACGCGCTCTCGGTCGATATGAATTTAATGTTAATAATATGTGTATGATAACGTACATAACTGTATAGTGTTATGTATACACTATACTTTTAAGGGTCAAAATTTCATCTGCTTTTCATGCCACAAATTGTTTTTGGGCATTTTAAAAACAAATAAGGCCTCTTTTCCAAGAGGCCCTATTAAAATCAAACTTCGGCGTCTAAATCAGGATCGGGTTTGTAGTTCTTCTCCAGTTCGGCCAATTTCTTTTTACCGTATGCAAACTTGGTAATGATATAAAACAACACCGGCACAATAAATATGGCCAGCGATGTTGCTGTAAGCATCCCGCCAAATACGGTGAAACCAATGGTTTTACGTGCCTCGGCGCCTGCGCCAGATGCAAACAAAAGCGGCAATACACCTAATATAAAGGCAAGCGATGTCATGATAATTGGGCGTAAACGCAGCCTAACCGCCTCCAGGGTGGCTTTTTCAAGTTCCATCCCCCTATCAACACGCTCTTTGGCAAACTCTACTATCAGGATGGCATTTTTGGCCGCCAATCCTATCAGCGTTATCAAACCTATTTGCGCGTATACGTTGTTTGTTAAGTTTTTATCGAACAATAGGAACAAAATAGCACCAAAGGCACCCAGTGGTACAGCCAACAGTACCGAGAATGGTACCGACCAGCTCTCATACAAAGCCGCCAAAAACAGGAACACAAAGCCTATAGATAAGGCAAATATGTAAATGGTTTTTGACCCGGATAATAACTCCTCGCGGCTCAGGCCCGAAAACTCGTATCCATAACCTTGTGGTAATGTTTGTGCTGCCACTTCCTGCAGGGCTTTGATAGCATCGCCGCTGCTGTAGCCGGGTTTGGTAGCACCATTTATTTCCGCAGAGCGGAAAAGGTTGTAATGCGATATTAAAGGCGCGTTCTCTATTAATTTATAGGATGTAAGCGTACTAAGCGGTACCATGCCGCCCGATGAGTTGCGCACAAAATACTGCCCAATGTTTTGGATATTGGTACGATAGTTTGTATCGGCCTGAGTTACTACCCTAAAGTTACGACCGTAAATAGTAAAATCATTCACATAGGAACTACCCATATAGGTTTGCAGCGCATTGTTCACATCAGAGATCTGTACGCCCAATTTTTTTGCTTTTTCCCTGTCGATAGTTAGTTGGTAAGCCGGCGTGTGTGCACCAAAGAACGAGAACGCACGGGCTATCTCCGGGCGTTTATTAACCGCGCTCACAAAGGTGTTCAGTACCTTTTCGAAGTTCTTGATATCGCCGCCTGCTTCTTTTTCCTGCAAAATGAACGAGAAACCACCCGTATTACCCAAGCCCGGTATCGCCGGCGGAGATATTACCACTACGTTGGCTTCTTTAAACCTGGCCAGCTTTTGGGTGATGGTTGCAATAACACCCTGCAACTGATCTTTTTTCTCTTCACGCTTTTCCCATGGCTTTAACTGCACAAATATGGTAGCGCTGTTTGATTTTGTAGCAAAGTTTACCGCGTTCAATCCGCCTAATGCCGCGTAGTGGTTAATGGCGGGTACGCTATCCAGTACATGCATCATCTCGTGTAAAACCGCTACCGTGCGTTCGGTAGACGAGCCCTCGGGCAGATCGTAAGTTACATACACGCGGCCCTCATCCTCCAGAGGAATAAAGCCGGATGGTTTATTTTTAAAGAGGAATATGGTACCAACTACAATACATATCAGTATGATGATAACAAATTTAGAATGCTTGATCCCCCTGTCTACCGAATTGCGGTAACGCCCGGTAACCCTGTCGAACCATTGGTTAAACACAAAGAAGAATTTGTTTAGCCCGGTGGATTTCTTGTCGATCTTATGCGGGCGCAATAATATGGTACAAAGCGCCGGGGTTAACGATAACGCCACAAAAGCCGATATTAATACCGATATGGCGATAGTGATGGCAAACTGCTGGTAAAGCCGCCCTACTATGCCCGGTATAAAGCCCACTGGCACAAACACCGCCGCTAATATTAGCGCGATGGCTATAACCGGGGCCGAGATATCTTTCATGGCGTGCTTGGTAGCTTCCTGCGGGGTCATGCCCTTTTCATCCATATAATGCTGTACGGCCTCTACCACCACAATGGCATCATCCACTACAATACCTATCGCCAGTACAAAACCAAACAGCGTTAAAGTATTTATGGTAAAGCCCAAGGGGATAAAGAAAATGAACGTACCCACAATAGATACGGGGATCGCCAGTACAGGGATGAGCGTTGTACGCCAGTTTTGCAGGAACAAAAACACTACAATAATTACCAGCACAAGGGCTATAACCAGTGTTTCTATTACCTCTTTAAGCGATACCTTTACTACCGTAACAGATTCAAACGGAACCACGAAATCAATATCCTTGGGGAAGGACTTTTTCAGCTCGGTCATAGTGGCAACTACGTTATCCGCAGTTTCGATGGCGTTACTGCCGGGCGCCTGGTATATCAACAGGTACGATGCGCGCTTACCATCAACAAAAGAGTTACCAGCGTAGTTAAACTTACCCAGTTCTACCCTTGCTATATCTTTAAGGTGTACTACCGAACCTGTGCCCGGCTGTGTTTTTACCACAATATTCTCAAACTCGGATATGTTGGTTAAACGGCCCTTTACCAATACGGTGTACTCAAAGGTTTGCCCCTTCATTTGCGGGGTAGCGCCTACGGTACCTGCTGCAACCTGCGCGTTTTGCTCCTGCAGGGCGGCGGTAACATCGGCGGCGGTCATATTCAGCGCGGCCAGTTTATCGGGCTTTAGCCAAATACGCATACTAAAATCATCGGCACGGGTAAACACGTCGCCCACGCCTTTGGTACGCAGTAATGCATCCTTTATAAATACGTTGGTGTAGTTATCGGTAAAGGTTACGTCGTGGCTGCCTTTTGGCGAGTACATAGCCACCAGCATCAATATACTGGGGTTACGTTTACGTACAATTAACCCAAGGCGCTGCACTTCCTGCGGAAGGGTTGGCTGCGCAATACCTACACGGTTTTGCACATCAAGCGCGGCATTATTAATATCGGTACCTACTTCAAAATTAACGGTCATGCTCATGGCGCCGTTGCCTGTGCTGTTACTTTGCAGGTAGGTCATACCCGGGGTACCGTTCACCTGTACTTCAACAGGGGTAGCAACGGTTTGTTCTACGGTTAATGCGTCGGCACCAATATAGTTGCCGGTTACCTGCACGGTTGGCGGGGTAATTTCGGGGTACTGCCCTATCGGCAAACTCATCATCGAGAGGATGCCCACTATTACGATCACCAATGATATAACAATGGCGGTTACGGGGCGTTTTATAAAAACATCTGCGATCATTCTGTATTTCTTTAGCTTAAAAAATCGGGATCTGCTCCCTTATTTGCTTTAAGTATTAGTTGGCTTTTTTAGGAGCCGCGCCTGGTGCACCTGCCGGCGGACCTAAAGTTACCTTGCCACCATCTCTTAAACGCTGGAAACCTTCGATGATCACCTTATCACCAACTTTCAAACCCTCCATCACCACAACGTTGCTTTGAATACGTGGGCCTAATTTTACTTTTTGCTGGCGTGCAATAGTATCGCGCCTGTCTTTTATGGTTTTATCTTCGGCGGTATCCTTTATAGTGGTATCTCTTGTGGTAAATACAAAGAATTCGCCCATTTGCTCGGTAATAGCTTTATACGGTATCTGCACGCGTTCGCCCGAGTTATCGTTAAGCACCTGCAACACGCAGCTCATGCCATCCTTCAGTACATCTTTTTGGTTATCAAACTGGATCCTTACCTTAATACTACCGGTTTGGTTATTAACGCCACGATCTATCGCGAACACCTTACCGTTTTTATCGTAGGTTGTACCATCCGATAATTGTAACTTAAAAGTGGTATCGGCACTGTGTTGCTGCAATTTGTAAAACCGGTTGATATCCTGCTCGTTTATCACCACATCCACCCCTATGGGGTTGCCGGTTGATATGGTGTTTAATAAGGTAGTGCCCGGCGTAACCTGCGCACCCAGTTTTACCTGCGATATACCAATGCGGCCGGTAAACGGCGCACGTATAGTAGCATAAGAAAGATCAGTAGCGGCAGATGATAAACCTGCCTGCGCTACAGCAACCTGGCTCTGCGCGGTTTCGAACGCGGCGGTGGCCTGGTCTACCGTTTGGCGGGCCACTGCATCATTCTTCAGCAGCATATTATAGCGGTCGATATCTTTTTGAGCCTTGCTTAAGTTGGCTTTAGCGCTTGTTACATTAGCCTTTGCCTGCTCGTATGCGGCTACATATTTACGGCGGTCTATCTCATATAATGGCGCGCCCTTGGTTACCACATCGCCTTCTTTAAAAAATATGCCGGTTATAAAACCGCCTACCTGGCTGCGCAGTTCTACCGAATTTAACGATACTACAATGCCCTGGTATTTATCATAATATAAAGCTTCGGATTGCTGGGCTTCTATTACGTTTACTGGCGTTGCCGGCGGTGCTGCCGCTCCTGCGCCTTTGTTACCGGTACCATTACATGCAGCAAGGAGTAAGCTGCCTGCCACAGCGATAAAGGGGATATATATGTTCTTCATATTCTTATTTATTCGGCCCTTAAAGTGCCTAAAGCACGTTGCAGGTCTATTTTGCTTGATAATAGTTGGAATAACGCGTTATAATAATTGAGTTCGGCGGTGCGCAGGTCGGCTTGTGATACAATCACATCCAGGTAGGTTTTGATACCCTCGCGGTACTGCAGATCAACAACCTTATATACATCCTTTGCAAGCGTCACGTTCTCGCTGAGGTATTGCCAGTTGGTATAATTACTTTTATAGCTGGCCAACGCCTGTGTATATTCGGTATTAATGGCGTTTCGGGTGTTCTCAATATCCAGGTCTATACGTTGCACCTGCAGGCGGGCCTTAGCCAGGTTTTGCAAACGTTTTGTACCGGTAAATATCGGGAAGGTTAAACCAAGCCCTATATAGGATGTAGGGTACCCGGTGTTATAGAGCTTGCTAAAGGTATCGTTAAAGTAAGCAAGACTGTACCCTGCCGTTGCAGATAACGACGGCAAAAAGCCCCATTTATAGTAAGATACATTCAGGTTGCGCAGATTCTTAGTGGTCTCCAGCAGGCGAAACTCAATACGGTTATTATAGTTGATGATCTCATTGGTATCGATGCCTGCTTCGGTTTGCAGGGCGGCAGAATCATAAGCAAGTATTATCCTTCTATCGGGATTATAACCCATCACCTGTTTAAGGTATGCGGTTTTACTTTTTATAGCTTCTTGTGTTTGTTTGTACGATGCTAAAGCGTTGTTTAACGATATGGTGGCCTGTTTATAATCCGTTTTATCAACCACACCAGCCTGGTAACGGGCGGTGGCATCCTTTAAACTACGGCGCAGCCTTACAATATCTTCGTTTATAATATCCAGCTGGCGTTGCGATAGCAATACATCGTAAAACGCTTTGCTTACATCCGATGCCAGGTCTATCTTGCTGCTTTCGGTGTTCTGCTTATAATATTGCCTCGAATATTTGGATGCTTTCGACGCCAGTACGACATCATTATTATATAAGGCCTGGCTGGCTGTAACACCAAGAGTTGATACATTATGCGCGATGGCAAAATTTTGCGCACCACCTGCACCCGCGGCCGCACCGGTTGGTCGCTGAAAATAATGCTGTATACTATTGGTGCTGTTGATCTGCGGCAACCAGGCAGAAAGCCCGATATTAACATCACGTTCGTTTATTTGCTCATCAATATAAGCCTGCTTTAACAGCGGTTGATTTTTTAAAGCGAAGTTGACACTTTGCTTTAAAGTAAAGCTTGCAGCAACGGTATCAGAAGATGTTTGCGCGAATAGGATTACCGGGAAAAAAAGTACTATATTAGTGATATATAAACCGCGGAGTTTTTTCATAAGGATTGTGTGCGATATTAAAAACGAAACTAAGGAAAAGGTGGCTTAGTTTTTTAAATTTTCAGTAGGGGTATGCGAAGATGATATTTTACTGAAAGAATTAAAAATGAGCAACAGGAATTTTACGCAATTCAGATAATTCTTGTACTACCGGCACTATTTTTATGTTTTTTATTACAAATTTTAAAATCTTGCCTTTGTTTAAATAAAATTTTAATTAATTTGCCTTATGATTGTAAATTGTGTTGTATTAAGATAGTGTGAAAAAATTTACATTTCTAATGCAAGAGATAAGCATATTCATGGTATTTTTACAAAAAATTTAAGAAGTGTTAATAAATGGTTAAAAAGTTACACGATAAGATTGCCCAGTTCCAGGATGCCAATATGATCCGGGCACAGGGACTGTATCCGTTTTTCAGGCCGATTGAAAGCGGCCAGGATACCGAGGTTATAATAAATAATAAGCGTGTTTTGATGTTTGGTTCTAACTCCTACCTGGGGCTTACCAACCATCCTAAAATTAAAGAAGCTTCAAAAAAGGCTATTGATAAGTATGGTTCGGGTTGCGCCGGTTCAAGGTTTTTGAACGGTACGCTTGATATCCATATCGAATTAGAGAACCGTTTGGCCGCTTATGTTGGTAAAGAAGCTGCTGTTTTGTTTAGCACCGGTTTCCAGGTTAATTTGGGGGTGCTATCCTGCATCACCGGCCGTAACGATTATTTAATATTAGACGAATACGACCATGCTTCCATCATCGATGGTACCCGTTTATCATTCTCCAAAGTAATTAAATACGCCCACAACGATATGGCCGACCTTGAGCGCAAGCTTAGGATATTGCCCGAAGAAGCGGTAAAGGTTATTGTGGTTGACGGTATCTTCAGCATGGAAGGCGATATTGTTAAATTGCCCGAAATTGTACAGCTTGCTGATAAATACGGCGTAAACATTATGGTTGATGATGCCCATAGCTTAGGCGTTATTGGCGTAAATGGTTCAGGTACCGCCTCGCATTTTGGTTTAACCAACGAGGTTGACCTTATTATGAGCACATTTAGTAAATCACTGGCTTCCCTTGGCGGTTTTATTGCTGCCGATTACGAAACCATTGATTATATCAAACACCGCGCACGCTCTTTAATGTTCAGCGCGAGTATGACACCGGGTTCGGTAGCCAGCGTAATTGCTGCTTTAGATATCATCGAATCGGAACCGGAAAGAATTCAAAAACTTTGGGATAACACCAACTATGCTGTTAAATTATTAACAGACGAAGGGTTTGACCTTGGTGCAACAGAAAGCCCAATATTACCTATCTATATACGCGACAATGATAAAACCTTTATGGTTACCAATTACCTGCAAAACGCCGGTATATTTGTAAACCCGGTTGTATCACCTGCAGTACCTTCAGATTCATCCTTACTGCGCTTCTCATTAATGGCTACTCACACATTTGAGCAAATTGATGAGGCGGTAGAAAAACTGACAGCTGCATTTAAAGAAGTAGGCGTGCCACTAAAAAAACTGGCATAACTACCATTAATAAGAAAACATAATCACCATTATAATAACTTAACGCCGATCCATTTGCCCACAGCATTTGAATCGGCATTTATTTTTAAGCCCTCTAAAAATGAAGAAAATAGTTTCGGTAAGCTCAAAAAAAGAACTCGCATCTTTTATTGATTTCCCGCACGAATTGTATAAGAACGATCCACTGTATGTACCGGAATTATTCATTGCTCAAAGAGATATTTTAACAACCCACCCCTTTCATAAGCATTCGTCGCTGCAAACTTTTTTGGCTTACGATGGTGATAAGATAGTGGGGCGTATAGCTGCTATACAAAATAACAACCACAATAAATTCAACAACACCAACGATGGTTTTTTTGGATTTTTTGAATGTATAAACGACCAGGAAACTGCAAACCTCTTATTAGATACTGCGGTAAAATGGCTGAAGGAAAAAGGTGCCGAAACGCTAACCGGTCCGGTAAATCCATCCACCAACGAAACCTGTGGATTGCTTGTAAAAGGTTTTGACAGCTCACCGGTGGTGATGATGACCTATAACCCGGAGTACTACATCACCCTGCTGGAGAACTACGGTTTAAAAAAGCAAACCGACCTGCTTGCATGGCACTGGGATGGGCAAAACTATAACGACAAATCGTTGCAGATGCTGGATAGGTTGCAGGAGCGTTTAACGCGTAACAGTGGTATCACCATCCGTAAGATAAACCTGAAGAACTTTAAGGCAGAAGCTGATGCGCTGCGCGAAGTATATAACAAGGCATGGGATAAAAACCTCGGTTTCTTCCCGATGACCAACGATGAATTTGACTATACCGCCAAAGATCTGAAAATGATCCTCGATCCGGATTTTGCGCTGGTTGCCGAGCAGGATGGCAAAATAGTAGGTTTTGGCGTTGCCATACCCGATATTAACCAGATATTAAAAACCATTAAAAAAGGCCGCTTGTTGCCCACCGGTATATTTAAACTATTGCTGAACAAAGGCAAAGTAGATGGTATCCGTATTATGCTTTTAGGTGTAATTGATGGGTACCGCAAAATGGGTATCGAAGCTTGCCTTTACGGCAGCATTATAAAAGAGTACAGGCGCAAAGGCTTAAAATATGCCGAAGCATCATGGACGCTGGAAAAAAACGATATGGTAAACCGTGCTATCGAGGCCATTGGCGGCGACCAGTACAAAACATATAGAATATACGAAAAAGCAATATGAAGGAACGGGTTTTAATAACCGGTGCGAGTGGATTTGTGGGGTATCATATTATTTTAGAAGCGCTTAATAACAATTTAGAAGTATACGCCGCAGTAAGAAAAAACAGCGACATCGGCCATTTGAAGAACCTTAATATCCAATACACCAATCTCAAATTTAATGATGTAGCATCATTAACACAGGAGATACAGGAAAAGCGGTATGACTATATCATACATGCTGCCGGTGTAACTATGGCTCGTTCGCAAAAAGAATTTAGTGTTGTAAACGTTAAGTTTACCCAAAACCTGGCGCAGGCTGCCGAAGTTTGTGGCGTAAAAAAGTTCGTGTTTATCAGCAGTATCGCGGCCGTTGGCCCATTAAAAGTACCCAATGGTATTATAACCGAGCATACGCCCCCTGCTCCTATTAGTGTTTACGGTAAAAGCAAGCTTGTTGCCGAGCAAAAAATTGCAGCACTACCGGCTTTAAATTATACCATTTTACGGCCCACTGCTATTTATGGCCCGCGCGAAAAAGGCATCTTTGTTTTTATAAAACAGATAGTAAAAAAAGGCATCGAGCCCTATATTGGTAATATTGAGCAAAAACTTAGTTTTGTGTACGCTAAGGATGTGGCAATGGCAAGCATAAAGGCTTTGTTCGCGCCAGCCAAAAGTACCTATAACATAACTGATGGTAATTTTTACAGCCGTTACGAACTGGCAGATATCACCACCGAAATATTAAAAATTCGCGCTTATAAATTTCATCTCCCTGTAAACTTTGTAAAAATAGTTGCGGCGGTGAATGGAAAAATAAGTTCTTTGCGCGGCAAGGCGGCGACGCTAAGTGCAGATAAGATAAACGAACTAACGGCGCTAAACTGGAATTGCAGTATTGAGAAGGCCAGGGCCGAGTTGGGGTTTTATCCCCGTTATAACCTACATGCAGGCTTAACCGAAAGCCTTGCCTGGTACAAAGAAAATAAATGGCTGTAAGCCTCTATTTATATTTTAGTAAACAACAATGAAGCGTCAGGAGTTCTCGCTTAACACAAAGCTCGTGATCATTCATTACCGATTTTTAAACAAACAATTCAAATGAAAATTAACATTAAACCGGCTACGGGTAAACTTGGAATTTTAATTCCGGGTTTAGGTGCGGTAGCTACAACTCTTATTGCCGGCGTTGAAGCCGTAAAAAAAGGCATTTCTCAGCCAGTGGGCTCATTAACACAAATGGGAAGCATCCGTTTAGGAAAAAGAACTGAGAACCGCCACCCAAAAATTAAAGATTTTGTGCCTTTGGCTAAGCTTGAGGATATCGTTTTTGGTGGTTGGGATTTATACGAAGACAACGTTTACGAATCGGCCATGAACGCCAAGGTATTGGAAGAATCGTTATTGAATCAGGTAAAAGAAGGTTTACAAGCTATTAAGCCTATGAAAGCCGCGTTCGATAAAAACTATGCTAAAAACCTTGATGGTACTTATGTAAAAACCGGTACCCGTTATGAGCTTGCACAGCAGGTGATGGACGATATCAAAAACTTCCAGGCAGAAAATGGCTGCGACCGTGTAGTTTTAGTATGGTGCGGCAGTACCGAGGTTTACTTTGAAGGATCTGAGATCCACGAAACTTTAGCTGCATTTGAGCAGGCTTTGATAGACGACGATAAACGCATTGCGCCAAGCATGATCTACGCTTACGCGGCTTTAAAACTTGGTGTACCATTCTCTAACGGTGCCCCTAACTTAACCGTTGATATCCCTGCGATGATAGAGCTGGCTAAATTAACCCAAACGCCTATCGCCGGTAAAGATTTTAAAACAGGCCAAACCTTAATGAAAACTGTATTGGCACCAGGCCTTGCAGCACGTAGCTTAGGTGTACATGGCTGGTTCTCTACCAACATTTTGGGTAACCGCGATGGTTTGGTATTAGACGATCCGGATAACTTTAAAACTAAGGAAGTATCTAAATTAGGTGTGTTGGAAGATATCCTTCGCCCTGAAGATAACCCTGAGCTTTACGGTGAGATCTTCCACAAGATTCGTATCAATTACTACCCTCCGCATGGCGATAACAAAGAAAGCTGGGATAACATCGACATTTTTGGCTGGTTAGGCTACAAAATGCAGATCAAGATCAACTTCCTTTGCCGCGACTCTATTTTGGCAGCACCTATCGCTTTAGACCTTGCTTTATTTAGCGATATGGCAAAACGCGCCAACATGAGCGGTATACAGGAGTGGTTATCGTTCTACTTAAAATCGCCGCAAACTGCGCCGGGCTTACACGCCGAGAACGACATCTTTAAACAATTAATTAAGCTGGAGAACACCCTGCGTTACTTAATGGGCGAAGACCTGATCACGCACCTGGGCCTTGATTATTACGACGATATGTTTGCCGAAGCATAACATCATTATATCCTTTAAAAAACAGGTTAGGCAATTTGCTTAACCTGTTTTTTTGTTTTATTTTTATTGCAGCTTAGTATTGGCAAGTAATAAATGATCACCACCCCCCGATTATTTGTTAGCATTGCAACACTATTAGTAGTATATTCTACGTATATAGTAACATTATTAAGCCTTAGCCATCTATTTACCTGATATTGTAGATTGGTATAAATTGGTCTGATACCAAATTAACCTGCGCCTTGTGCAAGGGTAAAGTTTGCAATGGCCTGGGGGTTCAGCACTTTTAATATTGATATTTGACTTTTTGACCACAATAGTCTGTAAGGAATTTTTTTTACCTTTGGCCATTGTATTTTGAGCAACCGTATAGTTTACAAATGAATTGTAAAGACACTTTTAAGCGTTTCATTTTTATTGCATTTCTATTTGTAAGCACAACCTTAGCTGCCCAAAACACGGTAGTTAGCGGTGTTGTTACCGATGCCGGCACAAAAAAGCCGCTATCGTTTGTAACCGTGAGCTTCACCGGTAGCACCATTGGCACCAACACTAATGATGATGGGCAATACCTCCTCCGTTCGGCCAAGCCTTATACGCAGCTAAAGATCACTTACCTGGGTTATAAAGATGCTGTAGTAACGGTAACCCCGGGCAAAGAGCAGGTACTCAATATAAAGCTATTCCCATCGGCCAAGCAGCTTAACGAGGTTACTATACAAGCCGCCAAACGGGCAAAATACACTAATAAAGAAAACCCCGCGGTAGAACTGATCCGCAAGGTTATAGCGAATAAAGAGAAGAACCGCCCCGAGGCCTACGATTACGTAGAGTACAAGGAGTACGATAAAATGCAGTTCTCGCTCAGCAACTTATCTGATAAAATATCCGAGAAGAAGTTTTTCCGTAAGTATAAGTTCATTTTCGAGAACAGGGATAGTACCAGTTATGCCGGCAAGTCGTTATTGCCAATTTATCTGGTTGAAAAACTATCGCAGGTATATTACCGCAAAAACCCCGAGAAAACCAAAGTGGTTGTGCTTGGCGAAAAGGGTGTTAACTTTGGTGCCGCGGTTGATAACGAAGGTGTTGGCCAGTACTTTAAACACCTTTACGAAAAGGTGGATATTTACACCAACAGCATTTACCTGCTGGGCCGCCAGTTTTTAAGCCCTATTGCTGATGCCGCCCCTACCTATTATAAGTTTTTTATTACAGATACCATCACTACCGAAAATAACACAAAACTGGTTAGGCTAAGCTTTACGCCGCGCAACACCAACGATGTGCTTTTTGAAGGCGATATATACATCACTTTGGATGGTAACTACGCCGTACAGCAAGCGGGGCTCACCATCAACAAAAACATCAACGTAAATTTTGTGCGCATGATGCACGTTGACCAGAGTTTTGAGCTGAACCCCGATGGGCGCTACCACCTCAGCAAAAGTAATACCTATGCCGATTTTGGGGTGACTGCCAAGCGAAAGGGCGGGCTATTTGGCATCCGTACCCTTACCTACAAAAACTATGTGGTAAACAAAGCACAGCCGGATATTTTATACGCACCCGATATTAATTTAGAAGACGACGAGGTAAAGCACCGAAGCGAACAGTTTTGGGCGGAGAATCGCCTGGATACGCTTACCATGGCCGAATCTAAGGTTTATAAAAATATCGACAGCCTTACGCACATGGCCTCATTCAGGCGTACGGCAGACTTGGTTACCCTGTTACTTGCCGGCTATAAAGGCTTTGGTAAGTTTGAGGTTGGCCCGGCCAGTACTTTTTACAGCTTTAACCCTGTTGAAGGTTTAAGGTTGCGGGTCGGCGGTCGTACCACGGTAGATTTTAGCAAGCGCTGGTTTTTTGAAACCTATGGCGCCTATGGTTTTAAGGATGAAAAGTGGAAATATTTCTTCAGCGGTACCTACTCGTTAAATGCCAAAAGCGTTTACAAGTTCCCGCAGAATTTTATCCGTGCAAGCTTCCAGCGCGATACCAAAATACCCGGGCAGGAGCTGCAATTCATCTCAGAAGACAATATATTGCTATCGTTTAAACGCGGCACCAGCGATAAGTATCTGTATACCGACCAGTATAAGATAGATTACGTACACGAGCTGGAGAACCACCTGTCGTTTAATTTTGGCGGGCGAAAATGGGTGCAAACACCTGCAGGATCTCTATATCCTTTTGTGAACGGGCCAAGCAATATTTTTAACAACTTAACCACTACCGAACTTTCAGCCGGCATCAGGTATGCGCCAAACGAGCAGTTTTACCAGGGTAAATTGTTCCGTGTCCCAATCATCAACAAGTACCCTATCCTGTCGTTAGATTTCACAGCCGGCTTGAAAAACGTATTGGGCGGGCAATATAACTATCAGAAGATCCGCGCGCGTTTTGATAAACGCTTTTACATAGCACCCTTAGGTTTCTCCGATGTTACGGTAGAGGGCGGGCGTATTTTTGGGCAGGTGCCTTATCCATTGCTGGATATCCATCGCGCGAACCAAACCTATGCCTATGTGATCGACTCTTATAACTTAATGAACTTTTTAGAGTTTGTGAGCGATAAGTACGCCAGCGTTAACATCGACCAGCACTTCGGCGGTTTCTTTTTTAATAAAGTGCCTTTGTTAAAAAAACTAAAATGGCGCGAAACAGCTTCATTTAAAGCACTTTACGGGGGCTTAGCCGACCAGAATAATCCGGCACTTAGTTCATCGGTGTACCAGTTCCCTGTAGATAGTAAGGGCCTGCCTATCACTTATGCGCTCGGTAACAAGCCTTATATGGAAGCAAGTGTTGGTGTAGAAAACATTTTCAAGTTTGTAAGGGTTGACTTTGTTAAACGCTTATCATACTTAAACCATCCGGACATTGCGCCTTTTGGCGTGAGGGTTAAAATTAAGTTCGATTTTTAATTATTTGTAGGATTTTATTTATTTTTATTTTATAATGGAACAGCAAACATCAATACGTACAAGTTTACAGCTTGGTATATATAAAATCATTGATCCGTTTGTTAAGCTGCTGATAAAGCTTGGCTTAACCCCAAATGCCGTTACTTCTATCGGCTTTGTTTTAAACGTAGGCGTAGCTGCCATATTTATTATCGGCGGTGAAGACGGCGACCGTGCCGACCTTACTTACATTGGCTGGGCAGGTGGCCTGATTTTGTTTGCTGGCCTGTTTGATATGCTCGACGGCCAGGTGGCTCGCTTAGGTAACATGAAATCGGTTTTTGGCGCCCTGTATGATTCCGTGCTCGATCGTTATAGCGAACTCATTATGTTCCTTGGCATTTGTTACTACCTGGTGGCCCACCACTATTTCTTAAGCTCAATATTTGCTTTTATAGCCCTTATAGGCTCTATGATGGTAAGCTACGTACGCGCCCGTGCCGAAGGCCTTGGTGTGGAATGTAAAGGCGGCTTAATGCAAAGGCCAGAGCGTGTGATCACCATAGCGGTTTTTGCTATTGCCTGTGGCGTGGCATCAAACTACATAGGCGGCGATTACAAATTGTGGATCCCGGGCATCCGCTTCCATGTCTTCGAAACCATGTCTATCTTCACCTTCCCTATCGCTATACTTGCGGTATTAACAAACTTAACAGCATTTAAGCGACTGGTAGATGCCAAGAAAGCACTGTCAGAAAATGATCATGAATAATACTTCTTCGCTTAGGTTTCCGTTAATTTTATTGACATTTATTATTTTTGCATTGCCGGTAAAAGCGGTGGTAACCCATGGCGTACATTTGAGTGTTAACGATTCTGCCCGCAGGAGACCGGTTGATGCCTCAGTATTTCCGGTGCCACCGGCCAATGCCAACACTATGTTTTACCTGCAGCGTACCACTAATACGGCTACGCTGATGTACGAGCTAAACATTGACAAGGATACCGGCAAGCCCGATACCGATGACCCTATGCACGTTTATTGGATACGGTATAACGAAAAAGGGCAAAAAGAGGAGTTAAATTATATTCAACGAAAATTCGCATATGGTTTAAGCCAAAAATCGCTGGGGAATGATAAGTATGATATCAGATTTGTGTCATACAAAAAATTTCCGCTCACCCTGATGAAGGCGGCTGACGGAAAATATCATATCTTCGCAACTGTATCGCAAAAATTAATGGCGTTGCGGAGTATATTTATTAAAATAGAGGGAGGTTCTTTTTGGTTGCCAAATATTGTGCATGTGGAAATGAAAGGAACAGACCCGGCAACAGGAAAAGAATTTACAGAACGGTTTAAACCCTGAGTTTTATGGCGAAAAATTTTGTTTCTAACTCGCAGGAATCTGTGAGGATGTTTAAGAGTAGTTTTTTAGAGAGTTTATCAAAGGTGCATTTTTTTGTACCTATTATAATTTTTGTACCCGTTATTTTGGTTTCCAGCTATTTTGCTTACGATAAGCAAATCGGTGCTTTTAACTATATCTGGTTATTTTTGTTCGGGCTTCTCATCTGGACGCTTACCGAATACGTTATGCACCGCTTTGTGTTCCATTTTGTGCCAAAACAGGCATGGGCGCTGCGTTTACACTTTATTTTCCACGGTGTACACCACGATTACCCCAGCGACGCAAAACGTTTGGTAATGCCCCCATCGGCCAGTATACCATTGGCTACCGGCTTTTACTTTTTGTTTAATGCCCTGTTACCAGCAAACTATATATTCGGTTTTTTCCCGGGCTTTATCTTAGGGTACCTGGTGTACGATATATCGCACTATGCTATACACCACTTTAACTTTAAAGGTGCCTTTTGGAAAAGCATCAAACAACACCATATGCTACACCACTACCAGGATCCTACCAAAGGTTATGGTGTAAGCTCTCCCCTGTGGGACAAAATTTTTAATTCAGATTTTATTAAGAAGCAGAATGGCTGATGCTGTTAATGACAGCATCAAGATCAATCCAAAAAGTATAAGTATTGTATCTGGGCTGTCGCTATTATACTTATTTATTTCGTACTTGCTACTTGGCTTTAAATCTGATCAGCTGGTTTTAGTTGGCATTTTTAACGTACTTTTTTACGCGTCGGTAGTTACTCGTAAATTCATCCTGGGCTTTTCGATATTCATCGTTTACTGGATAATTTTCGACTACATGAAGGCCTTCCCCAACTACTACTACAAGGATGTAGCTATAGGTGGCTTATATAACCTGGAGAAAAGCATCTTCGGTATCCGGCACAACAATGCCCTGTTAACACCAAACGAATACCTGCTTTTAAAAAGCAACACCGTAATGGATATTTTTGCCGGGGCCTTTTACCTCTGCTGGATCCCTGTTCCGCTGGGTTTTGCAGCCTACCTCTTCTTTAAAAACAAAGAGCAATTTTTATATTTTTCGTTAACCTTTGTGGTGGTTAACCTGCTTGGTTTTGTGGTGTACTACGCCTACCCCGCTGCACCGCCCTGGTACATACAGGTACATGGCTTCAACTTCCACCCCTTAACACAGGGTAATACCGCGGGGCTTGCCAGGTTTGATAAATATTTTAACGTAACCATATTTAAATCCATATACGCCAAGGGATCAAACGTTTTTGCGGCTATGCCATCGCTGCATTCCTCCTACCCGGTTATTGTGGTTTATTATGGCATCAAAAATAAGCTGGGCTTTATCAACTTATTTTTTATTACCGTAACGGTTGGGATATGGTTTACCGCGGTTTATGCCAGCCACCATTACATATTAGATGTATTGGCCGGCATATTATGCGCTACGCTTGGTATTTTACTATTCAATATTATCTTGGCGTCTTCGAATCTGCTAAAAAGGTCACTTCTTCGCTACGAAAAAATCATTCAGTAGAATAAACTGCTGTTTATGTACTGTATTAACTACTAATATTTAATATTATTTATTAGCTGTAGGCCGTAGCTAATAAATTTTTGTCCATTTTTGCTTTACATATCAGCGGGTTACGCAATAACCGTTAAAAAAGCTCATTTGCGCATCGGAACAAATACATTCCGGCGAATTTGGGCATATAATTTGAATACGGTTTTATACACTATCAGATACAAGCATCCGGATGAAGAAACTTCTTATCCTTACCCTTTTAATATTAGCAGGAGTTAAACTACAGGCCGCCGCAAGCGACCTCGACAGCCTTAAACAAAAGCTGCAGTTGATCACCAATGATTCGCTAAAGGCCCCTGTATACACCGAAATTGCCGGCGTATACTTAAAATACGACACCATATCTAACAGGCGTAGAAAACTCTATTATCAAACCGAAGCCTTAAATTATACCATGATGGCCCTGCACCTGTATAGCCGTTACAGTGATTCGACCGGGTTACGGGTAAGCTTTGACAATTTGGCTAAAGTTTACGCGTCGCAACGGAAATTCAGCCAGGCTAAATGGTTCATCCTCCAATCCAATAATATATCGCGCATAAAAAACGATATCCCGAATGTGATATCATCGCTTATTAAGCTATCTACAGTAAAAATGGAGATAAAGGACTATAAGCTTGCCATGCGCGATCTGAACGAAGCCCTAAGCCTCTCCATTACGAACAAAATACCTCAACTGGAGGCAGCGGTGCAGAAAAACTTCGGTTATTTATACAACCGGATGGACAACCCTGCTAAAGGAGCCGTTGCCTTAAAACGTGCTGATACTATCCTCGACAGCATAAAAGCAAAGGAAGCCGCAACTATGCTTGCTATTGAAAAATTTGCGCGTGATACTATACCCGCTAAAAAGATAGACTCTGCCACGAAAAAAAAATTAGCGGTAGCAATGAAGAAACCGGTGAAAGCCAAAAAGGCTCCTTCCAAAAAAATAGTGGCCGCATTGTAGTTCTCAGCATCCCAATACTCATTATCCTATCCGTAATTTTCTATTTAAAGCGTAAAAAATAACCCGCTTAGTTTAGCGTTAACTAAACCAGGGTGGCAAATGCCTGTCTATAACATTGATGAGAAAATACATCTTTAGCGCTGTTTTATTGGTATCTGTATTGGCGGTATTTGGTTTTACCGTCGCGCAGCCGGATGATAGCGCTAATTTTAGACAGGAGTTTTTACGGCTGATTAATAAAACGCGTACCAAGGGTTGCAATTGTGGCAATAAGTGGTATCCGCCTGCTGCACCAATAGTGTGGAACGATAACCTTGAAAAAGCCGCACAGGGTCATGCAGATGATATGTACAACCGCGATTACTTCAGTCACACCAGTAAGGATGGCCGCAGTATGAGCGATCGTATTGTGTTTGCAGGATATTACTTTAAAGGTTACAAAAGCTTTATGGTGGGCGAAAACATAGCTATGGGCCAAAGCAGTATTGCCGAGGTGATGACAGGCTGGTTTAAAAGCGAAGGCCATTGCCAAAACCTGATGAACCCCGGCTTTAAAGATGTTGGTGTAGCCGAAAACAACCATTACTGGGTGCAGGATTTCGGCGGGCGTGTTTCCTTCTCGCCCGAACAGCGGAAACTAATAAAAGAAGGTAAGTACAGGCTTGTTCAAAAAGAAGTGGAAAACCACTAAGCTTTATCTTCCTTAGGTTTTACGTCGTTTGCTTTTTCCCCGACAGTTTTTTCGCGGTTATCGGGCCTTGGGCCGCGTTTATATATCACCAATCCGTTTAAAAAATTGCGCAGCAGCTGGTCTTTACAAGGCTGAAAATTGGGGTGATCGTCCGCCCGGAAAATGGCACTCAGCTCGGTTTTGGTGGTGCGGAAATTAGCGAGCTTTAATATCTCAATAATATCATCATCGCGCAGCGATAATGCTACACGTAGTTTTTTCATTACATCATTATTACTCATAATTTCTACTGTTTAAATCTTTTTAAATATTACTACACCATTGTGGCCGCCAAAGCCAAAGGTATTGCTTAAAGCCGCATCTATGTTCTTTTCTACAGCGCCGTTGATCACAATATTCAGCCCTTTTGGTATTTCCGGGTCGATATTTTGGGTGTTGATGGTCGGCGGTACAATGCCGTCGATGATCGCTTTTACAGCGATGATAGCTTCTACCGCACCTGCCGCGCCTAATAAGTGGCCGGTTACAGACTTGGTTGCACTGATATGCAGGTCCTCCTGTCCGTCGAACACGGCTTTTATGGCCCTTGCTTCGCTGATATCACCAACCGGGGTTGAGGTGGCATGGGCATTTACAAAGCCGATATCAGATGGGTTTAAACCCGCATCTTCCAGAGCCAGTTGCATCGCACGGATGGCGCCTTTACCTTCAGGGTGAGTAGCGGTAATGTGATAAGCGTCTGAAGTCATGGCGGCGCCACCTACTTCACAGTATATATGCGCACCTCGTGCTTTAGCATGTTCGTATTCTTCCAAAACCAAAACACCGGCACCCTCTCCCATTACAAAACCGTCGCGCTCCACATCGAATGGACGGGATGCTTTGGTTGGCTCGGCGTTGCGGGTTGATAAGGCTTTTAACGAATTATAACCGCCGATAGAGGCTTCGCTGATAGGCGCGTCAGATCCGCCGGTTATGATAATTTTAGCTTTGCCGAACTTGATATAGTTAAAGGCATCCATTATGGCGGTGTTGGCACTTGCACAGGCAGATGCCGTAGAAAAGTTAACCCCCATAAAGCCAAACTTAATGGATATTAACCCGGCTGCCATATTCACCAATGTTTTGGGAATAAAGAATGGGTTAAAGTGTGGCTCGAAGCCACCGGCGGCAAACTCCTTGTACTGATGCTCAAAAGTATCCATCCCGCCCTGCGCGGTACCGAAGATCACCCCTATATCAAAAGGTGAAATAGTATTCATATCAAACCCCGAATCGGCAATGGCCTGCCCGGCGGCTATCAGCGCGTATTGGGTATAAAGATCGCTACGCTTTATTTCATTTCTATCGAGGTATTCGGCGGCATTAAAATCTGCTATCTGGGTAGCAAAATGTGTTTTAAACTTATCGGCGTTAAACCGGGTAATAGCTTTTGCGGGGCTGTTGCCCTCCACTATGTTATTCCAAAACCCGGCGATATCCATTCCTGTAGCGGAAACAACACCCATGCCGGTTACTACAACTCTTTTCATTAATATAAAACCGTTTAAATTACGGCAGCGCAAAAGTACTACAGTAAAGTTTATTTTTTTGTAAAATTTTTCACCAGCCCATTATCGCCATGGCCTGTAAAAAACCAGGCTGCAGGGGTGCATTTATCGTAACAATTTCCGAGCCGTTTACAGGGTGGGTAAAACTTAGTTCTTCGGCGTGCAGCAACATGGTTTCCATCTCCCATTTATCTTTAAACAATTTATTTTGCTTGTTGCAGCCGTGGGTACGGTCGCCAATTATGGGATGGAAGATGTGGGCGAAGTGCTTGCGCAACTGGTGCATGCGCCCGGTTTGTGGAGTGGCTTGCACCAGCGAATACCTGGATGTTGGATGCTTGCCCAGTGGTACATCCAGCTCCGCGCGTTTTAGTGTGGTGAAGCGGGTAAGCGCATCCTGAAGGGTACCGTTTTCTTTCCGTAACGGGTAATCTATCTCCAGTTCATCGGGCGTGTAGCCGCGAACTATGGCTAAGTATTTTTTGCTTACGCGATTCTCCATAAAAGCCTGCTGCATGGCTATTTCTGTTTGTTTATCAAATGCGAACAGCAGTACACCGCCGGTCTTCCTGTCGATACGATGCGCGGGGTTTACTTTTTTACCTATCTGATCGCGCAGCAGCTGCAGCGCAAATTCTTCCGCATCGGCAGCTATGGATGAGCGGTGCACCAGCAACCCGTGTGGTTTGTTGATGGCGATGAGGTAATCGTCCTGGTAGAGTATCTCAAGCATCAGATCAGCTTAAGGCAAACTGAAACTGCCCGGTAATTTGGTTAAGCGCCATGCCGCTTGCGGCAACCGCTCCCAATGGGTCGATGCAATACACTTCACTCTCGTTATACCGCGAAGCTACGCTTACATGGGTGGCACCTGCGTGCTGCAAAAACAACTGCAGGGCAAGTTCAGGGTCGTTATTGTCTTTAGATAAGTGCGCCAGTAATAAATGGCTCATGTAATGTGGTTTATGATCGATGAATAGCTGCAGCGCCTGCCTGTTTGATAAATGGCCCTTCCCCCCGGTGATGCGGCGTTTAAGGTGAAATGGGTATCGGCCTGCTGCCAGCATCTCTTCATCATAGTTGGCTTCTAAAAAAGCAGCATGGCATTGCGCAAAATGGCGGATGAGATGTTCACAAGGGGCGCCGATATCGGTAAATACCCCGATGCGGACATCGCCATCGGTTATCATAAAACTATGCGGCTCTACCGCGTCGTGATGTTTGGGGAAAGCGGTTATTTCCAGGCCACCTATCCGGACAGGTGTGTAGGCATTTAAACCGAAGCATAGTTCCTTTGGCACATCGCCGCAATGATACGCGGTACCATCGGTAACGTATACGGGCAGGTTATACTTACGCGCCAGTACGCCCAAACCGCGGATATGATCTGAATGTTCGTGCGAAATAAAAATGGCCTTTACCTTTTGCATGGATAAACCGAGCCGGGCCATCCTTCTTTCGGTCTCGCGGCAGGATATGCCGGCATCAACCAGCACGGCTTCGCGCTCGTTACCAACGTAATAGCAATTACCATTACTTCCCGAATTTAATGAGGCTATATACACCGGCATAGAGTACAAAATAACAAATTTTGACCGGCATTAGAAAGCATTAAGGGTGTGTATTTGTTAACTTTTAGTATAAGCATTTAACATGGCTTTGCCAGACACGCACACCCTATAAAAGAGAATGCCGACTGGTTTTCCCAGCCGGCATTTACTTTTATACTTTTTAGCGGCAGTAGCCGTACGGATTTCTCTATTTGCCGCCTGTACCTACCTGCATTGGGTTTACACCGGTAGATTGGCCACGAACCGGGCCGTTAGCGCCCATTTTTTGTTTAAACACCTGGAATTTAGACGGCTCGCCGCTTTTGCCCCAGAAGTTGTTGGTTTCGTCGATATCCGCAGTTTCGCGCATCGGGTCGATCTTGATGGAAACAACTTCCTTATCCTGGATGTAGAACTTGCTGCAGTTTTTCTCGTTAAGCCTCCAGATCTGGGCAGGGATACGGTCGATAGAAGTTGTACCATCGGCATACTTAAACTCAACGATGATCGGCATCACTAACCCGCCTTTATTGCTAAAGTTTAACTGGTAGAAGTATTTAGAACCGTATTTCGATTTGTCATCAGCGGTCATCGCATCAGTCTCGAAAGTTGGCGCGCTTTGTGCTTTTATCATGTTGGAGAACTTAACGGTATCAACACCTGCTAAGCCACGAGCGTATTTCCAATAGAAATCGTGCGTTGCGGTATCCCTGTCGGTTTGGAAAACGATAGATTTATCGGTACGGTTACGGATCTTGGAGATATCCTCGAAGCTGTTTACCGATGGCGGGGCAACTTTTGCTCCTGATAGGGCAGCATTACGAGACATGTTGTAAGTATCTTTCAGATCGGCTTTACCCACTTTTACAGAATCTAAGGAAATATCAACCGGGTCGGTTCCGTAGAACCAGCCTCTCCAAAACCAATCCAGGTCCTCGCCGCTGGCATCTTCCATGGTGCGGAACAGGTCGGCAGGGGTTGGGTGTTTAAAGGCCCAGCGTTTCGCGTATTCCTTAAAGGCATAATCAAACAGCTTGCGGCCCATAATGGTTTCGCGCAGGATGTTTAGGCCGGTAGCCGGTTTGGTATAAGCATTCGGCCCAAAACGAACGATGTTCTCGGAGTTGCTCATGATCGGCTCCAGCTCGTTCTTTGGCAGCTTCATGTAATCAACCATGGTGTACGCTGCACCTTTTTTGCTTGGGAATTTATTGTCCCAAAGTTCTTCGGCCAGGTATTCTACAAACGAGTTTAAACCTTCGTCCATCCAGCTCCACTGGCGCTCATCGCTATTGATGATCATCGGGTAAAAATTGTGGCCAACCTCGTGGATAACCACCCCTATCATACCATTCTTGGTGCCTTCGCTATAAGTACCATCTTTTTCGGTACGGCCATAGTTAAAGCAGATCATCGGGTACTCCATACCATTTGATGCCTCAACGCTTTGTGCAACCGGGTAAGTGTAAGGGATACTGAAATCAGAATAAGTTTTAATGGTATGCGCAACCAGCCTGGTAGAGTATTTTCTGTACAGGTTATAAGCTTCTTTACCGTAGAAGCTCATGCACATAATGTTTTTGCCGTTAAGCTTGATGCCCATAGCATCCCAAACAAATTTACGGGAGGAACCCCATGCAAAATCGCGCACGTTATTAGCCTGGAATACCCAGGTTTTTTTAGCGGTTGATGGTGCTGTTTCGGCCTTTTTTGCTTCGGCAAGGGTTACTACCTCTACAGGCACGGTTGAAGTTTTTGCTTTGTTGTAACGGGCAAATTTCTCCGGGCTTAATACAGCCGCGTAGTTTATACATTCGCCTGTTGATCCGATAACATGATCGGCAGGTACAGTCATTTGTACATGGAAGTTACCAAAGGTAAGCGCGAACTCGCCACGACCGGTAAACTGATGGTTTTGCCATCCCTGGAAATCGCTGTAAACGCAAAGCCTTGGGTACCACTGCGTCATGGTGAACAGGTAGTTACCGTCTTCCGGGAAGAATTCATAACCACCACGGCCGCCAATGGTCATGCGGTCGGTAATTTTGTAGGTCCAATCTACATTAAAAATAAATTGCTGGCCAGATTTTAAGGGTACAGGCAATTCCACACGCATCATGGTTTTGTTAACCGTGTAAGCTAATTTTTTGCCGGTAGCATCGGTTAGTTTGGTGATTACGTCACCCAACCCGTTATCCACATCACCATTACGGCCTAAAGTACGGTCGATATTTTGGGTGGTGGTTTGCTTTGGCATGGTAGAACTGCTCTGGTAATTAGAGTTGTTCAGCGTGTTGTGCTGGTTCTCATCCAGTTGCAGCCAGATGTAGGTAAGCACATCCGGTGAATTGTTAACGTAGGTAATCGTCTCGCTGCCTATCAGCTTCAGGTTCTTCTCATCAAGCTCGCACTTAATGTTGTAATCGGCACGTTGCTGCCAATATTTTACGCCCGGTGCGCCGCTGGCCGTGCGCTGTTCGTTTGGCGTAGGCAGGATGGTACCCAACTGCTCAAACTTGTTACCGTGATTACTGCCCGGATTGTTTTGGATATCCTGTGCAAAGGATGCTCCAACGGTGCCCATCACGAATAAAATCCCTGTAAAGATCCGCTTCATATTTCTGTTTTAGTGATTAATTGTGTTCGTTTTAAATATTAAAAGGGAGGCGTTCAAAGGCCATTTTCAGGGCCAGTGCAAACACTCCCGAAGATAAAAAAAATATCCAATCCCTGCGCCGTACCCGCAGCAAATTCATGAAGAGCCAACCCACAATGAGGATGATGGCTACAACGATGATCTGCCCGGCCTCCAGCCCGATATTGAAGCCGAAAAGCCCCATCCCTATCCCCTGGCCCTGCGCCAGCATAATGCGGATGCTGTTGGCAAAACCCATACCATGTATCAGCCCGAAGCCAAGGGCGAGATAGTAGTTTACCTGCGCACTGCCTTCCTTTTTATCAACCCTTAAAATATTATTGAGGGCGGTAATAAAAATGGTGCAGGGTATTAAAAACTCCACCCATTTACTGCTGAAGCGGATCACATCCAACACGCTTAAAGCCAGGGTAAGGCTGTGGCCGATGGTGAACGCCGTTACCAGGATGAGTACCTGCCTGATGTTTTTAAACGTATAGACGGCCGCCAGGGCCAAAATAAAAAGCTGATGGTCGAGCGCGTCGGGGCTGATTATGTGTTTCCATCCTAAGCCAAAATAAAAAACAAAATCAGACATGCAATAAACAGGCGTTGAAAGCGTAAATTTAGCAGGTTTTAATTATAAATAAAACCGGGCACTGTTATGACTGCTTTATTAGGCAAACCGCTATTATATTGTTACATTTTACTGGGATCGTTTTGGGCGGAGAAGCCCGCTCCCGCTAAGTTTCACCCGCTGCATGTGAGCACATCTGATATCAGCTACAACGCCAAGGACGGGCAGATGGAAGTTATCCTCACCATTTTTACGGATGATTTTGAAAGCGCGCTAACCAAGCAGTTCAATACCAAAACCGATTTGAGTAAAGCTGAAATGCATACTGCGATGGATGAACTGGTGAAGAAATACACCGCCGGGCATTTGCAGGTGCGCGCCGGCGGAGCTGCCCTGCCCTTAACTTACCTCGGCTTCGAGATCAATAAAGAGGCGGTAAATGTGTACCTCGAATCGGCTAAGATCGCCGTACCAAAAAAGATAGATGCCAATGTAAGCCTGCTGCAAAACTTGTATGAAGATCAGCTGAACATCGTACACATGACGGTTGCCGGGGTACGCAAAAGCGCCAAGCTGGATAGCCCGGCAAGAAAAGTATCGCAGCAGTTTTAAACGACACGAATTTAAGAATGAATTACGATTTCTTTGCCGATGAAGCAGATAAGTTAAGCCTGTTAACTTATATATTACAAGAAACCGATTTGCAAATTTTCGACCTTTCTTCACCATTTGGAGAAACGATAAGACGATATGAATCGGTAGATGACATCCGCTCTCGTTTCGATTTAAAAAACGAAACACCGTCCGCAATTCATTTTCAGTTATGGTCGCCGCAATTTAAAGGAGAACCCATTTTTAGAAAAATAGAACTGAATCCGAAATATTGTAACGGTCTTACCTACAGATTTGCGACAGAAGGCTGGGGACTTATACAGCTTTATTTAGGTGGCATAAGTGGCAAAAATCTTAAACATTCGCACATTGGGCATTCAACCAAAAGGGTGCCTTAAAATGGGGAAGTACCAGGCTGGACAATGGAAGAGTTGATTCGTGGGATTGGAAAGCAATTCAAAAAATAGCCAATCAATTGAAGTATACGGTGGATAAGAAACTGTCAGTAAAAAGATCCGGTTCATATGGCGTTTTAAGAGGGGCTGAGCATCTTGAGGGGCTGGGTTTCGCGCTTGTTCATTAGCAGTATACTTGCTAATGCCGCTTTTAGCACCAAGCCCGGATGGGGCGGTAACTCTTACGCGTTTTTGCTGCAAACGCGCTTGCAAAAAAGTTTACAAAAGTTAACACAATTCAGAATGTAAACTTTGTAGTTAATTGATTATCAATATTTTATAATTTTACAGGGTTAACATATTTTCAGCTTGTTTACTTGCTGATTTTTAGTATGCTAACCTGCGCCGCGTTCAGCGTCCACGCTGAACGCAATAACATTTGTAAGCGTCCACGCTTACCTACATCGGTAAGTACTGTAAGCGTTGACGCTTACAAATGTTTACATCCAGGCGTGGACGCCTGGATGGGCGGCGTTTTAAAACCCGGATTGACAAGGTGGAGAAATAACTCAGAAAAGTATAAACAACGAACTCCGCTCCTTCTCCTGTAAATTACTGCTTCGGTGCCCCTTACCGGTAGTATCTTCCATTAGCAAAACCTCGCCTTGCTCAAATTTTCGTTTTTCGCCAAGCGAGGTTTCAATTTCTACGCCACCATCCAGCAGCACTACATACTGCTTTTGAGGCGCTCTGTGCAGGTCGTTATAGCCAGCGGGTACTTTCCTAAACACTACTTCCTTTACCGCCACGCTTTGCGACAGGTGCCCTATCGGGCCTCCATTGGCTAAGGGGTAAAACACTTCATCAAAGCGACTGTCGCCGTTTTCATCAGCATACACACGGGTTACTTTAAACTGTTCCATGGTATTATGCGGCTAAAAGCCTGTCCCATTCGGGGTGTTTCCTTAAAAAGACCTGTACGTAACTACAAAGCGGTATCAGCACCAGTTTGTGCGCTTCTATGTAGTGGAAAGCTTTTTCTACAATGGCCTCGGCAACGCCCCGCCCCTGTAACTCTTTGGGCACCTCGGTATGAATAAGGTAGATCTTGTTATCTTTAGTTTTATAATCGATAAAGGCACGTTGCCCATCCACAAACAGTTCGAAGTTGTGGATAGCTTCGTTGTTGATCAGTTCGATATCGTCGTAATTCATTGTTTTAACTTTTTAAAATTGCTTGCCGTCCATAAGGCCAACAGCCATGCTATCAGTTTGTTCATATAAATATGGTGCTGTTTGCCAGCTCTATCTCTTCCCGGCTAATGGTATGCGGCCTGCCGTTGTAAACCTTAAACGTAACCGCGGCATCCATGCTTTTTAAAACCTTTACACTTTCCTCTACCCGGGTTAAGGGCACATGCGGATCGGGGTTCCCGGTGGTGATCAATACCGGCATACCAATAAAATCACCTTTGTAGTTCTCCAAATTCAGGCGCTCACCAATCAATCCACCGGTAAAGGCAACCGCTCCGCCGAAGGGCTGGGCATGGCGGGTGATGTACTCCAGTGTTAAACACGCCCCCTGCGAAAAGCCCAGGAAGTAGATCTTATGCGCCGGGATGCCATCTGCCAATGCCTGTTTCACCGTTTCATCAACCATTTGCAAAGCCGAATCTAACGCCGGCTGGTTCTGTGCATCGGGTGCCAAAAAGCTTAGCGGATACCAACTGTTATTGGTGGCCTGCGGGGCGTATAAGGCAAAACCATCTACATCCAACTCATTTGCTATACCAATGATATTGGCAGCGGTACCGCCCCTGCCATGCAGAAGTATCAGGGCGCCTTTGGCAACGGCGGGTGCTGCACCCGCCGTTTTAATTTGTTTTGTGTGGCTATACATAATTAAACCAAACTTGGTAATGATTTTTCTAATGCCGACCTGAACCTCTCGTGTTGTGCAGGCAATTTCAAATTCTGGCCTAATTCTTCAACCGCTTCGTCAACTGCAAAGCCCGGATTATCGGTAGCAATCTCAAACAATACGCCTCCCGGTTCGCGGAAGTATAAGGAGTAGAAGTAGTTACGGTCAATTTTATCCGTAATATGCAAACCCAAAGCGGCTATCTTTTCGCGGTATTGCATCAATATCTCCTCGTTGGCTACCCTAAAGGCTACGTGGTGTACGCTGCCACCGGCTACATGCCCGGCAACTTCTCCGGCTACCTCAACCAAATCTACAATATTTGCATTTTCAACCGCATCGGTTACAAAACGGTAACGGTTTACATGCTGTTCTAACAATTTGTAACCAAATACACCTGTTAAAATATCGGCAGTAGCCTGCATTTTATTAGTGGTGATGGTTACGTTATGAAAACCTTTAATAGCGTTTTCTGCTTTAACTTCATCGGTTTCCCATGGTAAACGGTTGTCAGCAGTTTTTGAGGCTGTCAGTTCCAGTTTCAAGCCATCGGGGTCTAACACGGTTAAGTATTCTTCGCCAAATTTCTCGGCTACTTTGTTGTAGATCACATTGTGTTTTTCGAAACGATTCACCCAAAAATCCAAACTGCCTTTTGGTACCGAGTAGCCAATTTCGGTAGCCTGCCTTGCGCCTCTCCTGCCGTTTTGGATACCTTCCCATGGGAAGAAAGTAAGGATGGTGCCAGGTGTACCCTCTTTATCGCCGTAGTATAAGTGGTAAGTTTCGGGGTCGTCGAAGTTTACAGTTTTCTTAACCAGCCTCTGTCCCAAAACATTGGTATAAAAATTATGATTGCGTTTGGCATTGCCAGCTATTGCTGTGATATGGTGGATGCCGTTGATTGTATTTTCCATGATGTTATTGTTTTAAATGTTTGTGTTTTTGTTCCTTGTTTGTTGATATCAAATGTCGGTATAAACACAGCATTTCAACTTAATGTAGGTTAAAGCGAAAAGTTAATGTAGGTTAAGAGGATGTGCGGAGAAGCCTCACCTAAATCCTCTCCAAAGGAGAGGACTTGAAAAGAATGTTCGCTTATATAGAACCCTCTCCAAAGGAGAGGGCAGGGTGAGGCTTCTTTTGGCGTTGGCTTTGCCCCGCGCTATCCGCTCATACGCGCACAGGGCGTTAGGCTCTGGGCCGGTATCCGCTTTTATCGCTAACGCAGGAAATCGCTCTTTCCGCCGCCGGAGTTGACTCACCCCGGGTTCGCTTCGCTGCCCGACCCTCTCTACCTGCGGTAAAGAGGGTGAGCTGCAAAGAAAAAGCAAATAGCCAGGTTTACTGTGCAAACCTGGCTATTTAAAAAATTCTTTTCACCCTCTTTGCGAAGCAGAGAGGGTCGACCAGCGGAGCGTCGTCGGGGTGAGTTAAATAGCCACGCAACAAGCCGCCACAAACTTACAACCTAAAATTCATCGATACATACGGGTACCACCCCTCTACCGAATGCCCGGCCAGTACCTGCACTACAATAAGCGCTGCAGGCGAAAAATATGCGCCGCCGCCTACACCATGGTGAATGCCGCCGGAGTTGTAGTTATCGGCCCAAACACGGCCCGCATCGTAAAAGCCGGTGATGCCTAACTGGCCCGGTAACAAGTAGCCACGAATGTTAGCCAGTTTAAGCCTCGCCTGGAAATTATTATACACCATATGCTTGCCGGCGAAACGGTTTTGCAGGTAGCCAAGCAGGTTCCCCTGCCCGCCCAAAAACATTCCCTGATAAAAAGCGGGGCGACCAACTGTAATACCGCCGCCGATCCTGTCGGTAATTACCAGTGCGCCATGGCTGGTTAATTTCTTATATACAGTATATTCCGAACGCAATTGACCGTAAGATGCCGAATAACCATTAACACCGCGGTAGCTGGTTAAACCAACGGTAAACAAATGTCCGTCATTAGGGAAAATGCCGCCTTTCCTGTCGTCGTCAATGTAATTTATGGCCACACCCACATGCACCTTATCTTTGTTTACGATAAGGCTGTCGTAAGAATTAACAAGCGCAGGGAATGTGATCAAGCGCCCCACGTTATCGTCGGCCCCGAAATGGTAGTATTGAAACGAGGGGCCTACACTAATGCTCTTGGTACTATCCATCCGCCAGCGAAGCGCAGGGTCAAACTGGTAGGTATCAAACCGTGTACGATAAAAACGCCTGTAATCGGGTCCTTTTACCAGCGGTGTACTGTTGCCAAAGCCGAAGAAGTTTTGGGTATTATCAGGTGCCTGTATAAACGATTTTATCAGCAGATCGGCCTTACCGAAAGCGTGGATCCATTCGCCACTGTACCTTATCCGGTAAGCGTCAGTGGAAAATGAGTGGCTTATCAGCAATTGCTGTACACTGGTGTATGGCAGTTTGCGAAATCCGTCGTATTTGGTGTATTTAAAACCGGCCCCCAGCATAAAGCCATCATCCACATTCAGCGCGGCAGTTGCCAATGGCATCCAAACATTGTAAGGGTAAGTGGGTATAAACTTGGTGTTAAAAGTATCTTTCGACAAACGCTTTCTAAAGATACTCTCGTCGCCAATGAATTTAATGCTATCAGGCTTATCATACAGCTTTACCCTGCCGTTTGATTTTATGCCCTCGTATATCTTATTACCATGCCCCCCCACTACACGCAGGTTTACTGTAGACGCGGCGGTATTGATAGTAACATGATCGTCGCCACCGGATACATACAGCCTGATCTCTTTGGTGATCTCCGGCTTATACACCATATTTAATAAGGTATCCGTCAGTTTGCCTTCTTTAGAGATCTTTTGGATAAACACCCGCATGCCGTTATCCGGCGCATCGGTAATGGTAACCTGCTCGTTTTTATCGCTGGTGCGGATATCTACCAACCGGTTGATAAAGCGGTAATACTCCTCCATCGCCTTGGGGATATTGTCGCGGCGCTGTTTTAGTTCGGCAAGTAATTCATCGTGCCTTATGTTATAAGCCTCAACGGGCATTTTACGCAATCCTGCCTCCAGCACGGCATCTGTTTCGGCAGCTACAAACTGATTGGTAATGCGCATCCAATCCTCAAAGGGGATCTGGGCATCGGTATAAGGCTTAATAAAACGGGTTTTAAAAATAGAATATTTTACCCGCGGTATCTCGCCGCTAAAGTTATCAATAGCCGGGGTGATAAACGGCAGCGATGCGATGCTGGGAAAAAGGCCCTGTGCAACGTGCAATACCTGGTCGCGGTCGCGCGGTACGCCAGTGTACATTTTGCCGTTCCCTTTTTGCCTGTCGAGCCAGCGCCACTGGTCTTCGTGCCTGTCCCAGTCTGCTACCAGCAAGTCCAGTAAACGGGCACGCAGGAATGCTTCGCCATCAAAATGATTATCGTTATCTTCAATAATTTTGCCTAATGCCTTTGGGGTGTTGTCCGATTCGCCCCCCGGTTCGCGTTCTTCCAGCAGGCAAATGGTATTGGCAAACTTTTTACGGAATTTGCCTAATAATTCCTCGTCAGCCACCACGCCAATAACCGGATTAGAGTGCGGCACATTCGCCGCCTCGGCCATAGGGCCTACAATCAATGCCGAAAACGGGTGCTGCCCACTTATGGCATCGTCCAGCCAATCCACAGCAAAGGTGCCTGCAAAATTTGACGGGAGCAATTTATCCGGTGATTTTTCCACGCTGCGGATCACCCACTCGCGGCCCTGTTTATCTTTAAGCCTTAAAGATTTCGATTGGTAGCCTCCACCCTCTTTATCGGGCGTAAGGCCGCCATACACTTCGCTTAGCTTTATAACAGGTAGTTTAACGGGCACCGCCCATTCTTTACGGTAATTTTCGCCGAAAAGCCATTTATGCACCCCGGTAACATCATTGTATGAGGGATGTACTTTCACTGTAATGCTATCCTTAAACTTAGGCGCAGGTAGTTCTTTAACCGTTGTTTGCTGCGCATAGGCCGCGGTAGCGGTGGTGAAAATTGTAGAGAAGAGAAGTAGGTTTTTACGCATGATAAAGGGGGTATTAAGTATGCTATTCGGCGGCGCGGGGCCACCGGTTATCGGCTTATTTGGGTTTGGCGTATTTAAACAGCAGTATGTTGCCGCTGGCTATCTCGTCGCCTTCGTTGGAGATATACAGATTGCCTTTGCTGTCAAAAGCCATGCCTTCGGGTTGTAAAAAGCCTTTCAGCATGTAGCTGCCCTGTACTTTCCATTTATCATCGGTAACTACCAAAAGCTTGTTTATCGATGATAATATGAACCACTGCTTCGTAAGCGGGTTTTTGGCCAACGCCGATGGGCGGAACTTAAATTTCTTCATCTCACCGGAGGCATCAATACTTCTAACATCAAGTTTAAAATCACCGGTTTTGCTGATGGTGCCATCTTTACCCAGGTCGAAAATATATCCGCTGTTATTATCGGTAGCTTTATCAATATCGCATTGCTTACACAAAACGTACAACTTTTGGGTATCGTTATCAAAATGCATCCCCTCATACTCGCCGGCTGGCATCAGGTTTTTCACTTTTTGGCTTTTTATCTGCCCGCTTGCTACTTCTGTTAGCGGGAAACTATGAAATTCGCCGTCGCTGCGTAGAATAACCGCCTGGCCGTTGCCAATGGCTACGTCTTCATAATCGCCATGTTTGCCAAATTTAGCACTTTTTGTTGTGTTATCGCCCGGGTGCAGGTAATAGATGTCGCCATCTTCGTCCTGCTCGGCATAAATTACATTATCATTACCTTTACTAAAGGCAATTCCGGATATTTCCAATAATTCATGCGGCATTTTATACTCAACAGGATTGCTCAGATCGTAACCCGGCGGGTTTTGCACGGCGGCTTCTTCCGCGTCATTCTTCTTTTTATCTTTCTTCTTGCCCTTGTTTTTCCCCTGGCCGCAGGATACCGCGATCATGCCTATTAATGCTATCGAAAACAAAATGGTTATTTTTCTCATGGTTATTTGGTTAAACGGCATTCCTGTTGGTTAGATGCCTGTAAATTGCTTCCTGCGAACGCACGGGTGAGCCATCGGACTCCGGCTTTGTGTTGTTCAGATGTTCGTCTATGAACACCGCCTGCACATTATCATTTAGCTGAAACTGTATTAATTCGGAAATTTGCGCCAGTATGGCTTGATCATACACAGGGAAGCATACCTCTATGCGGTGATAGATATTACGGTTCATCCAGTCGGCCGAGCCCATAAACACTTCCTTATCGCCATTATTACCGAAGATAAATACGCGCGGATGCTCTAAAAACCTATCCACAATACGCCTTATGGTGATGTTTTCGCTCATGCCCTTTACGCCCGGCACCAGGCAGCAAATACCGCGCACAATGAGCGAGACCTTTACCCCTGCCTGTGATGCCTCGTAAAGTTTTTTGATCATCTCCTGCTCTTCCAGGTTATTCATTTTAATAATGATACTGGCTGGCTGGCTCTGTTTGGCAAAAGCAATCTCCCTGTCTATTAGTTCCACAAAGCGGGTTTGCAGGTTAAACTGCGCCACCAGGATATGTTTGAATTTGATATGATTATCTGCCGAAGGCTTTACGCGTTTGGCTAAAAAGATGAACAACAATTCTACCTCGCGCAGCAGCTTATGATTGGTGGTCAGCAGGATATGGTCGGTATAAAATTTAGCGGTGCCTTCATTAAAATTGCCGGTTGCCAGCAAACCCGAGTAGGCTATCCTATTCCCCTTTTTTGTTTTTACGAGGGCGATTTTGGCGTGTACTTTAAGGGCGGTAACACTGTAGATAATATCTACCCCGGCAGCCATCATTTTTTTTGCCCATTTAATGTTATTGGCTTCATCAAACCTGGCTTTCAGCTCTACTACTACCCGTACCTTCTTGCCGTTTTTAGCCGCGCTGATGAGGGCGTTCACTATTTTAGAATCGCTGGCAACGCGGTACAGGGTTACATTTATTTCGGTAACATCGGGGTTGTTGGCAGCCTCGTTAAAAAAACGAAGAATGGTATCGTAACTCTGGTAAGGCGTACTCACCAGCAGATCCTTTTTGCCAATAACATCAGCAAGCGGCTCTTCGGTGGAGACATCGGCGAGCTTACCTGCAGGCCATTTTTGGTAAACCAGCTTATCGCCGCTTACCGGCAGCGCGAAAAGATCCTTCAGGTTATGGTACCTGCCGCCTTCTACAGCGGTAGGTTTGTTGAGATTAAGGTAAGTGCCCAAACTATCCAATATCCTCAGGGGCATATCTGCCTGGTATAAAAAACGGGTAGCGTATCCAAGGTCGCGTTTGTTGAGTTGTTTCTCAATTTGTTCGGAGAGGTCGCCG
This sequence comes from Mucilaginibacter pankratovii, assembly GCF_014773265.1. Classification (GTDB taxonomy): domain Bacteria; phylum Bacteroidota; class Bacteroidia; order Sphingobacteriales; family Sphingobacteriaceae; genus Mucilaginibacter; species Mucilaginibacter pankratovii. Next base: position 155,666 of record NZ_JACWMY010000001.1, read on the forward strand.
GAATATTCATCCTTCAGGTCGAGCTCCGCATCGCGGGTTATTTTAAAACTGTAGCAGTTTTTTATCTCGGCCTTTCCAAACAGTTTACCCAGGTTAAAACGGATCACATCATCCAAAAAAAGAATGTACTGTTCGCCACCGGCCTTTACCGAAAAAAAGCGGGGCAGGTTGTCCGACGGGATATTCAAAAGCACCAGTTTATCATCCTTGCCTTCGGTTAGCTCAACCAAAAAATAAAGCTTGTTGTTTTCCGGAAAAAAGTCGTGCTTTTCATCCAAAGCAAAGGGCTGCAAAAAGGCCAGCACTTCCGACAGGAAATAATTGCTCACGTCCTCGTGCAAAGCCTGTGGCAGAGGTTGATTGTAAAGCAGGTTAACTTTTTCCTTCCGCAAAAGCGGGATCAACTGCGTGGTCAGGATCTCGCCAAAGTGCTGCTGCTGCGCCAGTATCATAGCCGAGGCCTGTTGCAGAATATCGGCTTGCTTTGCACTATCGATATCGCTGCTTTTTTTCTCTCCTATTTTTTGGAGAGCCCGCAAAACCGGCATTCGCACCCGATAAAACTCATCCAGGTTGGATGAATAGATGGATAAAAACCTGATCCGCTCGATCAATGGCGCGGCGTGGTTAGCAGCCTCTTCCAGCACACGCTGGTTAAATGTGAGCCAGCTAAGGTCGCGGTTAAAATATTGAAGCATATACCTTATAATATAGGTTTATCTGCAAAAAACGCCGAAAAAACAATAAATGCCAATACCGATGTGATCAACCCGAACATGAAGATATTATAGGCGATACGCAGCAAGCGGTATTTTTTCCCCAGCACTACGCCCTGCGCGTACACATCCTTTATTAAACTACCGTACAGGAAATCCCGATCATCCATCATCTTTTCCATCCCGTAGGTATACTCTTCTAACGACATTTTATAAAAGTTCCCAAAAAACAGCAGGTTTACATTTTTGGTATCCACATCCTCGCGCGTAAACTCTCCCTTGGGGATAGACGGACGCGTAGCGAGGATTGAAAATGTAATGGCCAGCAAACTTATCGACAGTAATATAAACGTAGGGATGATAAGGAACTGGTTCTCGCTGAGCCTGCGCAGCACTAAACTGATAATGGCCGACAGGATAATGGAATTCACCGTAATCATAATATGTGCCTTATTATCAGCCATATCGCTTAATCGCTGATGGTTGGCCGAACTGATTCTAAACATAGTTTCGATCCCTTTTTTTGGCTCTTCCTGTTTTTCTTTGTCTTCTTTTTCTTTACCTTTTTTCACGGGGGCTTGTGTTATTAGTGTAGGTTGTGTTTTAATTTCGGCGGCTTTCTCAGCGGCTGCCTTAGCATCGGCTTTTGCCAATTTGTTTTTTATTTCCTGTATGTTTTTTTCTTTGGTACTGTTCAGTAAAACCTGGCAATAGTCGGTATGGTATTGGTGCGCGGATAAAAAAGCGATGCTTTTACGCCACCAATCTGTTTTTTTTATCTCATTATGATGAAGGGTCTCCGTTTCCTTACGCATCAATTTATCGGTATCAAAAAAATCATCGGTACCTAAATGGTACAGGTCGGCATCGCAAATAATTTTCTCCAGCAAGCTCAGGGGCGATTGCGGCATCCGGGTAGCCATAATGCAGCCTTTAATATCGGCTATATCTTCTTCGGTAACGCCGATATTTTTAAGATAGGTGTCAGCAATTTTCGCGCTTTCTTCCTCGTGGTTGGCAATATCAACCATATAACCGGTATCGTGGAACCAGCCGGCTGCTACTACAACAAAATAGTCGCGGTCGTTCACCTGGTAATGGTTGGCAATTTCTATTGCCCGGTTAACCATATTTTCGGTATGCTGTTTATCGTGATAAACAAGGCGCGGATCAGCATGGGTTTTATAATAGGCTAACACATATTCGTTAACCTGTTTTAGCAGATTCTGATAATTCATATAGATGTTGATTTAACAACCTTTGGTAAAAATTGTATGCGATTGAATTAGGTACAAAAACAATTTATTAAGTACTTTGCTTAAAACAATGCCCGGTTTGGCATAAATATAAATATTAAAACATAGCTGACACAAATGAAGCATTTTTTTTGCGCACGCACATTTAAGTTACTAACTGTATTACAGCTATTTACACTTTTTTTTACCACTACAGATTTATTCGCTCAAACCGTAATTTTACCCGCTAAAGACACTGTTACCGCCCTACCCGACCCAAAACCAAAGGTTGCCGTTGTTGTACCCAAGGCCGATAATTTTATTCAACGCTTTGACGACCGTACCATGGTTAGCCTTGCCCTGCACCGTACGCCGGAGGTAACTCCTACCATGCGTTTCCTGTCGCGCAACCTGATGTATGGCAATATTGGCATACCAGCGGGCCTGCTCATAGGTGGCATCATCAGTAACGACCGCAACATGCGCGAGAACGCCGGTTATGTGGCCAGCAGCACGGCTATCAGCTTTGTGGCTACTTACCTTATCAAAAAACTGGTTGGGCGCCCGCGGCCGTTCATCCGCAATTTAAAAATAGTACCTGTTTATATCCCGGGCGAAAGCTCGTTCCCATCGGGGCATACTTCTACCAGTTTTTCTACGGCGATGGCTGTATCAAGGGCTTATCCAAAATGGTACGTAATAGCACCTTCGTTTTTATGGGCGGGCGCTACCGGTTACTCCCGTATGTACCTGGGCGTGCATTACCCAACCGATGTGTTGGGTGGAGCAGTGCTGGGGACAGGTACGGCACTGGCGTTGAAGCCGGCGTTTTAGGGGGAGCCTTGTAGAGAGTTGACTCACCCCGACGGCACTCCGTGCGTCGACCCTCTCTGCTCCGCAAAGAGGGTAAAGCTCATTTCAATTCTTCAAGCCCTCTTTCCGCTTGCGGAGAGAGGGCCGAACAGCGCAGCGCATTCGGGGTGAGTTGAGTAGAGACTAAACCTTCCCTCCTAATTAAGTCATAAAGAATATTTTATAGCCGCAAACGGCCTTAAAATTATTATTTTCGTATTCATAATCTATCAGCCCCGAATGTTATCAGAACCTACCTACCTGCCGGCCCGTATTGTTGCACCCGTTATAGAGGCGCACTTTAAAAAGCATCTGCTGGAAGCCCAGGGCCTTAAGGACGTGAATCTGGCGACCGCGCCGGATAGCATGATCATTGAGGCGGTGATTGATATTGGTTTTTGGGCCAGCCTGCGCCGCGAGGAAGGGCATTCTCCAAAAATATCGCTGGCGCTGCTTAATCCGGGGCAATCTGATAAACCGCTCATATTCGGGCAAAAGCTGCGGCTTACGCCGCAAAATTTAATAAAACTGGCTCCCGCTGTAGAGCAGCCGGGCATACACCTGGGCGTTTGGCGCGAGGACGACGATCTGTTCATTTGGGGCACCACACACAGTATCCCTTCCATTTGCTTTGTATTGGAGGTTGTAGAACCGGGCCTACTGGTAATAAAACACCGCCGCGTAGATGGTTTTGGCAAGTTTGTAAATATTGCCGTTTTACAGGGCGACCAGATAAAGGTTTTGGATGAGGTGACCATGGGCGTTGCCGATTGCCCGGTGCTGCTGAAATCGCTGGCCAATATGCCCCTGCCCTCTTTTATGGGCGAAAGTTTTAACGTGTTGGTGCAACTGGCTTCTTCTATGCGTTTACACGGCAAGGGCGGGTTGGTTGCAATTGTGCCGGTTGGTACAAACAAGTGGCACGAATCTGTTGTACATCCTATTAAATACCCGGTAACGCCCGAATATAGCGCGATACCGGAATTGCTGGCGCTGGACGATACCGAACGCAAAAAGCTGGAGTGGCAGGAAGCACTTTTGGAGGCTATAGACCTCATTGGCGGTTTTACAGCGGTTGACGGCGCCACCATCATCACCAATAAATATGATCTGCTTGCTTTTGGCGCGAAGCTTACCCGTGCTGAGAAGAGCGCACGGATTGGACAAATTGTCCTGACTGAGCCACTTGCAGAGGCAAAAGCGACAAAAGTGCACCCCGCGCAAAACGGAGGTACCCGTCATCTGGCTGCGGCACAATTTGTGTACGACCAAAATGACGCCATTACACTGGTAGCTTCGCAAGATGGGCAATTCACCGTTTTTGCCTGGTCTGTAGAAATGCAGATGGTACATGCACACCGTATAGATGTGCTGCTGCTGTAACAAATTGATCGTAGCTTCGTCTACCGTACTATATTTTATATGAATTTAAATGCATTGGCCGAGAGCCCTTTTAGTCTCCACATCTCTTTTCATAAACTGATAGAGCATCTTGAGGAGGTGGCGGCTGCCCAGACCGGGCCGCGGGCGAATTATGCGCGCTCGATATTAAAAGAGGTTGAACCCTTCCCCGAACTGAGGAACGGCATTACCAACAAAGATCAGATCATTAACAATACCGAGGTTATCAGCCACTTGCTGGAAAATCTTTTTCCGGTAGCGCTTACCGATAACGAAATAAAAGCTGTAAGCATACCCTACCAGGATATTATCTTTAACCAAACAAGGCGTTTCAAAAGCATCCTTTCCTCTGCAGGCGAGGCTTTTAATATTGCGTTCAGGGATTATAATGAGCACCAGTTTTATGTAATGGGCTGCTGTATCATATTAGATGAGGTTTACGGCACGCAGTTTAGCTTCACTACGCCCCTGTATTACGATATACCCACTGCCCAGGGCATACTAAAGCATTACCGCATTCTTTACAATGCAGACTTTTTAGAGCTAACGCCCACCAGCAAAGCGGTTGATCTGACGCAGGACGATATAGAGCTGCTGGCAGATAATTTTGACAACTTTGATCTTTGGAAGGAGAAGTTTCCGCCGGGTAGCTGGGAACTTAGAGGTTTTGGGCTGATGTCGTTATTTGATGCGACCATAGAGAGCGCTGTGTCTTCGTTAAAAGGCACCCTGCTTGGCGGTGATGATATAGATGATAGCAAACATGAGGATGTGGAATCAGTATTTCGGTCGATATACCGGGTTCCCGATCTACGCGTGGGTTTCCTTTCGTTCGATCCGGATGAACACAGCTTTACGGTTCTGCCATTCAGCGAACAGTTTAAAAGCTTTTTACTACCCGAGGAGGTGGAAGCGGAACTATGCTCTGATACTTTGTGCGTACACTCGCTAAGCACTGTTGTGAACGAGAAACTGTATTTCGCGATATCCGATATCGACAAATATATTGCTACCAGCCCAACAAGCATAATGGGGAAACGATTTAAAGAGCAGGGTATTAATAGTGTAATATTAGCGCCGGTTATTAAGAACGGTCAAATGCTGGGCATCATTGAGCTTGTATCGGGCTTTAAGGGTAAACTGAACAGTATCAATGCCAACCAGCTTGATGTGGTAATGCCCTTTATTACCGATACTATCGACCGTAAGGTATCCGACATGCAGAACCGTGTACAGGCCATCATACAAGACGAATACACCAGCATCCACCCAAGTGTTTACTGGAAGTTTAAAAAGGAGGCTAATAAGTTCCTCCAATTTAAAGCGCAGCATAAACATTACAATTTAAAAGAGATCACGTTTACCAACGTATATCCGCTATATGGGCAGGTTGATATTAAAGGTTCATCAGATACCCGCAACAACAGCCTGCAAACCGACCTTAAAAACCAACTTTGTGCAGCCATATCACTGGTTGAAAAATTAAGCGTTTCCTCGGGCATCGAATCACTTGACGCAGTATCACAACGGTTAAGGTCTTACGAAATAGAACTTGCCTCGGCGCTAAGGGCAGATACGGAGCAACAGATACAACAGTACCTGGAGCAACAGGTGCATCCTATTTTTAAACAGGCACTGGTTTTAGAAATTCACAATTGCCCGGCTATTACCAAATACTTTGAAGATGCTGATAAAATGGGCGATTTCCACTTACAGCGCCGCAAATACGAAACTACCGTTGCCATTATCAACGAACGAATGGCTACTATGCTGGATAAATGGCAGGTAGAAGCCCAGGCTGCTCATCCGCATTATTACGAGCGCTTTAAAACCGATGGCGTAGAACACAACCTATACATCGGCGAAAAGATTGCGCCAACCATACCTTTCGAAATGGAACACGTGCATAACCTGCGCCTGTGGCAGATCCAGGTTTTGTGCGAGATGGAGCTGGAGCATCATTTTAACCGGGAAATATTGCCTTACCCGCTGGAGGTTACTTCGCTGATACTGGCCTTCAGTTCGCCTTTATCTATCAGGTTCAGGATGGATGAGAAACGGTTTGATGTGGATGGAACTTACAATGCCCGCTTCGAGATCGTAAAAAAACGCATCGACAAGGCCTGCATAAAAGGCACTACCGACCGCATCACCAACATTGGTAAATTAACTGTGGTTTACACCAACCACGATGAGGAAATAGAGTATTTAACCTACATCCGCTTTTTACAATCAAAAGGGATGCTGGAAGACGAAATAGAAATGCTGGAGGTGGAAGATCTGCAGGGCATCTCGGGCCTGAAAGCTATCAGGGTAAAGATTCTTTACGATAGCAGCCTGCCCTCAAAAAAATGTTACACCTACCAGGAATTGCTGCAGGAAATAGACCCGGAAGAGATGAAATATCAAAAAGCCAGCGAGCCAAATACCCCGGTGGAGTAATCGGCCATGGCCTGGTTTATTTCTTCGGCGGTATTCATTACAAAGTTATCTTTCGCGGCAACAGGTTCCTCTATAGGTTCGGCTGATAAGAACAGGATCTGAGTATCCTGTTCGGCAGTGAGGATGATTTCTTCATTTTCCTTTTCGAAAACAATAAGGTTGTATTGCGTAACTGTTTCCTGGTTGATGCAAACGCTGCCTTTTGCAATGTACAGCAAGGTCCAGTAACCGGGAGTGGCATTAAACTGTACGGTTTTTCCAATCTCGATTTCTCCAACAATTGATATCACCGGGGTAGTACTTTTCAACGGACCGGTTTTACCGTCAAATATCCCGCTCACCAGCCGCAGGTTTACGCCTTCCTGCTCCAAAACCAATGGCTGCTGCTCCTTTGTGGCCGATTGATAGCTTGGCTCGTCAAACTTATGCGCCTTTGGTACATTCACCCAAAGCTGCAATAGTTCCTGCACGCCGCCTTCTTTTAAAAGACGTTCGCTTGGCCCTTCGCTGTGCAGGATGCCTTTGCCGGCAAACATCCACTGGGCATCTCCGGCTTTTACAATTTCGTTATGCCCGGCGCTGTCTTTATGGTAACCCTCGCCCTGCAACATAAAGGTAACCGGCGCAAAGCCGCGGTGCGGATGCGGATGGATGCGCAGAGTTTGCCCCGGCGCTACTTCCTTTGGTGGCATGTGGTGCAATACGATAAATGGGTTGGCAAACCTAAAATCCATATGTGGCAGCGGCTGCCTTACGGTTTCTTCTTTAGTTATCTGCTTTTCGCGGCCCAAAAGGATGTGCTGGATCTTCTTTTTCATATTACTCACATTTTAAAAGTAAAGCCTGCCTAAACTTAAGTTTAAACAGGCTTTATCCTACTATTTAATTCAACACCCCATATTTCCCCGACTGGAATTCCTGGATGGCTTCCATAATTTCCTGCTGGGTGTTCATCACAAACGGTCCGTAACTTGCAATGGGTTCGTTAATAGGTTCACCGCTTAACACCAGTATAACGCTTTCGGTATTGGCTTTAATGGCAATTTCTTCTCCATCATTTTTAAATAAGATGAAGCTGTGCTCCTTAGCTTGCTCCCCGTTTACTTCTATGTTCCCATTGATAACCAATAAAGCTGTGTTATGCGCTGTGGGAACGATAAAATCTGCGGCGCCGCCTGGTTTTAATTTAATATCGAATAAATTCACCGGGCTAAAAGTACTGGCCGGGCCTGTTACATTGTTGTAGGTACCCGCAATTACGTTTACTATACCTCCATCGTCGGGCAATTGTACTTTGGCCATTTGGTCGGCGGTAATAGCCTGGTAGCCTGGCTGTGCCGATTTATCCTTTTTGGGCAAATTCACCCATAGCTGCACCATCTCAAAGGGGCCGCCTTTGCGCGAAAATTCCTGTTCGTGGTATTCTTTGTGGAGGATGCCGGCACCAGCTGTCATCCATTGCACATCGCCGGGATTGATGATGCCGCTGTTACCGGCGCTATCGTGATGGGCAACACTGCCTTTGTAAGCGATGGTAACCGTTTCAAAACCTTTATGCGGATGTACATCTACCCCGCGCAAATGCTCCGACGGACCAAAATCAAATTCCGCATTAAAATCGAGCATTAAAAACGGACTGATACGCTGCTGCGAGATCCCCGCGCCCGGTATCATATTATAAACCCTGAAACCATCGCCAACCATACCTGGCCGCGCAGGGCGGGGAATTATTCTTTCAATCGACTTTTTCATTATGTTTTACTCCTCTTTAGTAATATAAAGGTAGCGACTATAGCCACGACCAGAAATAACTTAGGTTAAGGGTAATTGTTAATGTAGATTAAGGGATTTAGTGAGTAGAGAATAGTGAGGGGTTTCTTTGTGGTTATTTAACTACTTACCATTCACTACTCACCACTCACTTATTTCACCACCACCGTATTCAGCATTTTGCTTAAAAATTCGGGGGTAACACCGATGTAGGATGCTACCTGTTTTTGAGGGAGTGAAAGGATTAACGAGGGATAAAGCGTACAGAAATTGGAGTAGCGCTCCATGGCGCTTAATATCATATTATCTATCTGCCTGTGCTGATAGGTAGCCATGGCGTTCTCGGCGAGCATCCGGCCGAAGCGCTCGAACTTGGGGTACTTGAGCTGCAGGGCATCCAGATCCGGCTTAAGGATGTACAACAGCTCTGTTTCCTCAATCGCATCAATATTCAGCCGGGCGGGTTCATGGTTCAGCAGGCTGCGCATATCTACTATCCACCAGCCAACCGGCGCAAATTGCAGCACATGCTCGCCGCCATTTTTATCAATCGCGTAACTGCGCAGGCAGCCATTGGTAACAAATGAGATCTTAGTGTTTATGTCACCGGCTTCCAGCAAATATTGTTTACGCTTTACTTTTTTGTAGTGCAAAAACGAGGTAAAATAGATCTCTTCTTCCTCGGTAAGAGTAACGTATTTGGCAATATTATTTAAAATGGGCGCGTAATCCATAGATAATGCAATAATAAATGAAATACCACTAATTTCACGAATTAGGCGAATTTCACGAATTAAAAAGTGAAAGCTTACTATAGCTCACCTACTTCAATTAGTGTTAATTCAATCTTGTTCCGTGAAATTCGTGTTTAATAATAAAGGCCACAAGGATAATCCCTATGGCCTTCGAAACTATATAAATACACTCCTTGTATTCAAACTTAATTTATACCGGCTCTCCCGCGCAATTATAATCCTCGTGGAATTTCACCAGCTTCAGCATCACGTCTATAGCGGCTTCGTAGTTTTTAACACCTACAACTTTTTTGTACTCGTTCTCCAGGTTTTCCACCTGGTTTTTTAAGTGCTGATAAAATTTTTCGCCCTGTGGGGTGAGGTATAACATGAATGCACGAGCATCATCGGGGCTTTTTTCGCTGCGCACCATATTGGTGGCTTCCAGTTCTTTTACAATTTTACTGGCGGCCTGCTTGCTTACGCTCATTTTGGCGGCCAGCGCGTTATTGGTAATACCCGTAGTGCCAATGCTCATAAAAAATGGGATATGGGCGTTGTTAAAATCGGGGTTATCCATACGGCAGAGCTTTTTCATGCTCCAGTCGTCTATCGAACGTTTAAGCAGGTACACCAGTTTACAGGTGATCCGTTTCGAATCTTCAATTGTATTGCAATCTGACATGATAGTATAACGATTAAAGGCTTACCTGGTTTACGAATTTACGTTAAAAATCGAACTTAACAAATGCGCGTACACCGTACTCTGGTGCACCCGGATGATCTAAATAGGTAAAGCGTTTCACAAAATCTATCCGTAGTATTTTAAATATGTTACCTACCGCAATGCTCCCCTCAATATACGGAGTTGAACCTAATGCATAAGTACCGCCGTTAGCTCCAGATGGGAAGCGTAACAGGTTGGCATGGTTCATCGGGTCGTTCTCGCTGCGTACGCCACCCCAAAGTGCTTTAAAATCGATGATCTCGCGCAGTTTCAGTTTCTTTAACAAAGGCACACGGTTAAACAAAAAGCCGTTAAAGTTATGGTCGATAGCGATGCTGGCGTAATGGTCGCTCACAAACTCCTGGAAATTCATCAGATTATATGAGTACAACTGGAACGCGTAAGTTTGGTTGGCGTGGTGTATATCCAATAAAGGGAACGGCACCTGGCCAAATAAATAGCCGCCTTCGGTAGTTACATCGGTAAAGCCTAACTGCGATAGATAAAAACGCTTGCTGATGTTACCGGTTATGTTTTGGTAGTTGTAGTCGCCGCCGGCCAGGCCTTTAACGCCCTGTGCATAGCTCAGCGTAAACACGGGGTATTTATCAGGTATTGGGGTGCGGTAAAGCTTACCCTGGTAAAATTTTTCGTGCGGTGCCCAGCGTATCGAACCAGACAACTCTGCTGTATGGATAGTACCTACATCGTTGAGCGTACCGTTTGGCAGCAGGTTTTGGAACTGCAGGGCACCTGCCGCATTCTGGTTCCATTTTTTGAAACCTATAGTGTACGATAAGTGGTTGGTAAACTCATGCACATAATCCAACCTAAAAATATCATTGTACAGCCACATATCATTAGCACCGCGTTTAAAGGATAACAGGAAGTTACTTTCCTGTACAAACTGCAGTTCCTGGCCCGGTACCTTGGTATCGTGCTGGAAACTTGCGCGGACATAATTCTGCGGGAACGAGTAGATAGATTTATTGTTGAGCGAGTAAGTACTGCTTAAAAAGTATTTCCACTCTTTATCCTTTGTACCATAAGCACCGTAAGTTTCAAAGTAATAGCGTTTGCTTAGTAGCGGCGTGCTGCGGCCACCAAAGCGTAAACGTAAACCCTCTACAGGGTTAAAGCTGTAAAAAGTATTAGCCGGGCCAACTTCAAATGTGCCGTAGTTTTTGTAACCGGCAAGCACCAGCGTTGCAATATCCATTGTTCTTTTAAACGATGGGATGGTTTGCAGGCTATCAATGTTTTTATAGATACTGGCTGCGGCGGCATCCAGTGTATCGGGGCGGCTCATCAACCAGTACTTATCGTCTTTTTCTGCAGCGTTGGATGCAATTACCTGGGCAGGGCCTTTGTAGGTATCATCGGTACGCGGCGAGTTCACCACGAAGTTATTTACCGATACCAAACGTTCACCAAACACGCCACCGCCTTTATTTTTGTTTATCCCGAACTCGATCTTTAGGTCGCTTTGGCTTAAGTGGTATTTACCATCTGCGTTCTTTTCGAAAGCGAGGGTAGCCTGCATCTGCCTTACAAAATTTAGGTTGATGTTTTTGTTTACGTTTAACTGGGCATTCTGCACGGCATAGTTGCCATCCATGGTGATGTATATTTTACCCTCAAAAAGTAAACCGTTGGTATTTCTCGGTGTAAAGCTTAACTCTATCAGGTTGGGCTGCTGATCTTTTAATGTATCGGTGATAAAGAATTTGTAATAATCGGGTGAGTGATCGGCTATCGGACTCAGCAACTGGTTGCTTAGCAGGGATACGTTGTTATCATAAATATTGATATCCTGGTACATCCGGTTAAAGTACGTGGTAAGGCCCTGGTTATCAACAAAGCTTTCATCGTATTTTACCTGTTTGTTGGCAGATATCACCTGCTTTTTGGCATACGGCGATTTACGGTAATAGTTATCAGATAATTTTTCTTCCTGGTATAGCGGCAGCAATGTTTTACCGCCTATAGCAGTTGAATCCTGCTCGCGGAACAAAAACTGATAATTTTTAAAGATGCGTTTGGTTTTGAATTTTTCGCTCAGGTTGCTCAGCGCAAAGCTCATGCGCTCGTACTGTTTGTACTCAGCAAAGTTGTAGTTCTCTAATTGGTTTTGCTCTTTATGGGCAATAACCTTACGGATGAGTTCTACAGCCGGGTTATCCTTGTTGGTGTATTTTTTCTTTTTACCAGATCGTACCACAACCTCGCTTAGTGCCTGGTTATCTTCTATAAGGGCAATGTTTATTTCCTGCTCTTTACCGGGTTCGATAGTGCGGGTAGCGGTTTTAAAACCAACAAAGGTAACCTGTATTTTGGTGTAGTTGCCTGTTGTGCTGATATTGTATTTACCCTGGGTATTAGTGCCGCCGCCAATGGTACTATTGGCAAATGTTACGGTAACGTACGGCATCGGCTGATGCGTTTTAGCATCGGTAATGGTACCGCGCACCACAGTGCTTTGGGCTTGCGCCCCGGTAACAGCTGCTACCGAGAGCAGCAAAATTATGATGCTTTTAAAAAGCGGTTGTAGGTTTTTCATTTGTTGTAATATTAAGAGTGCGATAGGGTGGTATTATTATAATGGAAACGCTTTTGAGCCAGCTGGCGGCCCGCGGCGCTATATTTTGCAACCATGTGCTTTACCGTTTTGCCCGATGTTTGCACCAGGCTGCGTGCGGTAAGCGTTAAAAATTCAGTATTGATATCCAAACCGTTCAGGCTTTGTTTAAGGCCTTCGCCCAATGCCTCGATAACATATTTGGTTGGATTTTTTAAGAACGCGGTATTTGCAACCGGGTTGTTACCGGTAGTTGTTGTATTTGTTTTATATAGGCTTTCAGTTTTCATGATTCTGTAAATGATGATGCAAAGGTAAACTAAGTTGACTAATATAGTCAACTTAGTTTACGATATTTTTGTTAACTGGTGTATTTGTGACACTAAAATGAATTTTATGCTTATTTGTGTATTTTCTGCCTATACGATTGTAGACGACCAGGTTGGACAAACATTTCAACCCGGGTGTATTTATGACACTAAGATGAGAAAATAACTTCCGCAGCAATCTAAAATGGATGGATGGTATTTTGTTATCAATTGGGTACATGTGCTTTTATTATTGATATGCAAACTGCTAATCCATTTAGATGCCAATGAATTAAAAAACTACATATCAACCACTTACGATAATAATACACTATACCTATAAACGGCATTTCGCTAATTGACGATTGAGTTGGCGATATTTGGACGCAAGGGGGATAATTAAAAAAAACAAAAAGCCCCATCCGTTAGCGAATGAGGCTGTATTAATCAGGGGAAAAAAGGGGCGTGTTATCAGGCCGGCAACCCGGCGAAGATGATGTAATAAACCGCCACGTTTTTGGGGCGGGTCTCGGTACTTTCGCCGGCTTCAGAGGAGGCTTTAGACTGCCGTTCGTTTGGCGGGTTCCAGTTATCGTCGTGATGTGTAATCCTGAACGCGCTGGTATTCCATTCATAGGTATTATGCGTGTGCTTTTTAAAAGCATCGCCCTGGTATGTGCCAACACCGTTTCCGGTATGCCCCCCGGGGTGCTGGGCTTGCCGGCTCCCCGAGTCGGGGTCGCGGGGTCCGTCCGGTCTGTCTACCCCCCTTAAGAAAACACCACGCAGATCGGGTACATTAAATTTGCTGCTGTCGCCACCATTTGAGTTTCCTATTGCTTTATGCAGCTGCGGAAAGGCGGCATGCTCATATGACGTACCATCGCATGGCAACCAGCCCTGCGCGCGCAAACCTATCAGGTTGTCCCACAAACCCATATAAGGCATCACCGTGCCAACGGGTAAAATACTTATTGTGGCAGTTACGCTTGCCTCGTTAATTTTCATAGTGTCGTTTTCCATAATAATATATAACTGGTACTAAATATGTGGACTACTGAGGTAAGCCCGCAAAAATAATGTAGTGGGCACTGATGTTTTTTGGGCGGGTCTCGCTTCCACCTTTAGAGTCGGATTGAAGTGCTTTTTCTACGTTTGCAGGTCTTATACCGGTACCGGGGTCATCTATCTGCTTATTCTCATTTATCCATGCTTTTGTAGTATGAAAATGTTCTTTAAACTGATCGCCCTGGTAGCTGCCCGCAACATCGCCCACCTTGTCGGCCGAGCCCTGACGGGTTCTGTCCGCTTTATCAGGGTCTTGCCCCCTGGTGCCATCAACGCCCCTTACAAAAACGCCCCGCATATCGGGTAAATGAAAATTTACGCCGCTTCCGCCGCAACTGTACCCTATCATATCAAATAATAAAGGATACTGATCTTTATTAAGCTGGTCGCCATTACAGTAATGCCATCCGCTTGCTGTTAAGCCGGCAAGTTTATCAAAATTCCCCATAAAAGGCATTACCGTGCCAACAGGGACGTTAAATATCATTGCGGTAACTGTTTTGACTTCTTCGTTTTCGTTTTTCACTGTTCAATCTTCATTAGTTTTTAATTTAGTGTTTACGCAGGCAACCCAGCGAATATGATATAGTTTACTGATACGTTTACCGGGCGGGTTTCATCACCACCGTGATCTACCGTTTCCGAATCCATTCTTTCGGTACGGTCGAAATAGTGGCCACCTTCTGAGTCCTTTATACTATAAACCCCGCACCTTAACCACGATTCAACAATTTTATGCTTATGCCTTTTAAATTCATCTCCTTGCCGGGTTAGAACTTCGTTACCGGTATGCCCACCATCATTTTGGGCACTTCGTGCATTTGCATTAGGATCATGATTTTTTGCGTCAGGGCCGTCTACGCCGCGTAAAAACACACTTCTAAGGTCGGGCAGGTAAAAATCGGCACCACCGTTGCCGCAGGCATTACCTATAACATTATGCAGGTTTTTATAGTCGTTTATACTCACTTTTGCGCCGTCGCAAAGCAACCAGCCCTGAGGCTTAAGTTCAGCAACCTTAACACCATTGCCCCCAAAAGGCATTATAGTGCCAACCGGCAAATTCTGAATTACAGCAGTTACAGAAGCGGTTGTATCTTTTAAGTCCTGGTTTTCCATGTATAAAGCAAATAATATTAATTCAGATCAATTAAGCAGGTAACCCGGCGAAAATAATGTAGTTTACCGATACATTCACCGGGCGGGTTTCATAGCCACCCAGCGCGGCTGTCTCTATTGGTGCCTGCCCATCTCTCGGCTTTTCAAACCTTTCAAACCATACGCTATCGCCTGTGCCCGCTACTTCTACTTTAACAAATTCCGACCCGTCGGGTGTTAAATGCTTGTGGCTTCTAATATCATCAACCTGGCGCGACAGCACTTGGTTACCAATCACATCTGCGGAGGCATGGCCTGTTCTTTTGGCCGAATCCGGGTCGCGCGCGGTGCCTTGTTCCCCCGTTTGTACGTCCACGGCGCGTAAAAACACGCCGCGCAGATCCGGGAGCTTAAATTCCGGCGCTACTCCGCCGCAGGTGTTTTTTAAAACAGTAAAAAGGCGGGGATAATCTTTGCTTTGCAAAAGCGCCCCGTTACATAAATACCAACCATACGAATTCAGCTCGGTTGCCTGGGTTGTGTTTCCTGCAAAAGGCATTATAGTGCCAATTGGTAATAAATTTATTGAGGCGCTAACGGTTGCATTAGCCGATACGCTCGTTTTATTTTCCATTTTTAGTGATTTTTAAATTGGTTTAACGTACATCAGGAGGTAACTGGTAATTAATTATTTTAGACAGAGCTTGCGGGCAAACCTGCAAAAATGATATAGTTTACCGATACATTTACGGGGCGCATTTCGCTGTTTCCTGTTTCAGTGGTAAAAATTGCCTTGCCCTCCCTGGCCTTTTGAAAACGTGAGAATACCAAGGGGAAAATAGTCATGCCTATTTTTTCTACACGAACAAATTGTGACCCTTTGGCTGTAACATGCTGGTGCTTCCTGATCTCCTCATTTTGGCGCGATAATACTTTGTTACCAATTTCGGCAAAAGAGTTGTGCTTCATCCGCCATCGTGCACCAGGATCCCGTTCGGTGCCCTCCTGGCCATACTCTACATCCACTCCCCTTAAAAATGTACCGCGCATATCAGGCACACTAAATTCATCCCCCTCTCCTCCGCAGGAATGTCCTAAAACATCAAAAAGGCGGGGGTATTGGTTACGTTTTAATTTTACGCCGTTGCACAAATACCAACCTTGTTGGTTCAATTCGGCCGCCGTCTCCGCGTTTCCGGAAAAAGGAACCATCATCCCTATCGGCCATATGTTTATTGGTGAGCTTACCGAAGCACCAATCTCGTTGATTGTGTTTTCCATAGTTATCTTTTTATTGGGGATTGAGATCAGGTTTTAGGCAACCCTGCAAAAATGATGTAATGTACATACACGTTCCTGGGCCGGGTTTCTTTCCCCCCAAAATTGTCGCTGTCTTTATTCTCCCAATTGGTAGGTGCCGAAAAGTGGTCATTTGTGCGTGGAAAGTGTATATTTTCTTTCGTAGTCATCATATGTACCGAATGCCGGTGCTCTTTGATTTCGTCGCCCTGGCGGCTGAAAACTAATGGGCCATCGTTGCCGCCCGCATTTTGAGCTATTCTTGTTTTAGAATCAATGTCATCGGCCTGGCTCACCCCTCTCAAGAATTGCCCTCGCAAATCGGGCAGGTAAAATTCGTCGGCACCGGCAATTCCACATGATTGTGTTATCAGATCATACAATTCTTTGTACTTCTGTTTAGATACCTTGCCGCCTGTACAAGGCAGCCAGCCTTGATTTTCGAGGTTAGATACGGCACTTTGAGGACCGCCGTAGGGTATTATAGTGCCTACAGGCAGCAGGTTTATGGTTGCTGTTACCGAGGCAGTGGTTGCTTTTAGTGTTTCTTCCATCATCTCTCTTTTATTCTTTTATCAATGCATCTTCGGGTTTCTTTTTTGACATAGCCAATGCTTCCAGTTTATAGGTAGTTTCGGCATGTGTTGGGTTTACCGTGCAGGTAGTTACGCCCTCCGGTACAGGCAGCTTATGTACATCGGTTTGCCCGGCATAATGCTCGGTTATCTGGAAACGGGTAGTGTTTTTTAAAACCCAATCGAGTTTAAAACTGACCTTTTTGCCGGGTTCCAGCGGTAAGGCCGTGATGTTGAAAGATTCAACCCGGGGGCCGGCTATGCGTATGTTATGCGATTCCCTTACACTAACCACGCCATTAAATTCGGCCTGGGCATGGATGGTTGTAGCACGTTTTATCGGCCCTATCTCCACGCCGGCTCCCGTTTTTGGGTAATTGGCCAATAGCGGAACCTCCTTATCGTCGCATGTTAATATCACATGTTCAGCATATTCGGTATCCCAGTTGAGTAATACCTTGGCTCCCTCATCTACCAAGTTAGAAACCAGTGTGAAGGTTTTTAATGTAGGCGGCAGTACACCCACCGTTAATTGCGTTTGCAAACGGATTCCCCTGGCCGTGCCCTCCAGCGTATAATGCACTGTTTTTTCGGGATACCTGATAATGCTGCCGTCTTTTGTATCGGTATGTGTCCATGGGGAGATAGACTCAGAGAGGGTAAACCTGGTAATTGCCTTGCCGGTGTAATCTAAGGTTACCGGCTGTTTAGCCCAAACAGTAGGCGTTATAGTTGTAAGCGCTATCCTGGCCTCTTCATCAATTATTTTATTTATGGTTACCGTTAGGGTTGCCAGCGGCGTATTCCCTGTTGGCGGGTATACGGTTACCGTTACCTCCGCGTTACCCGCCAGGTGGCTTAGCGTAATTACACTTAATGTAAAACCTACGCTTTTGCTGGGTTCTAAAGGGTAAGCACCGTCGGGTGCTTTTCCTTTAAAACGGCCCGGGACAGAGCTAACCGGCTCAAGTACCCAGCCACGTGTACCGGCCGAAGGCACAATGTTACCCTCAGTGTTGTCTACCACCAAATCGGTTGCTGCATCTCCGCATGGCAGGCTTATAAATATGTTCCCTATCTCAATTTCCGCACCCTGATTATTTACCGCAATATCAATTTCTCCTATTACTATCTGCCCAGCCTTATTGGTTATTTTCACCTCTGCCGTGCCGCTGGCCGTTAGCTGACTATCCGTGCCCTTTATTTCATCTGTACTCATATTGATTATTTTAGGTTGTGTTTTTATTTAAAGCGCAGTAATATTTATCGTTTGCCCGCGCGTTCCAAGCTTACCATCGCTAAGGGTTAGTGTAATATCTATTGTTTTGGTGACCGTGTAATCCATGGATGCCTGGTTTGTTGGTACATCCACCGCACTTTCCGATCCAAATTTCAATTGAGCGGTTGCGCCGCCCTGCGATGACCAGCTTAGTTTGATAGTGCTGCCCGCCTTTATCCTGTAAGGCGTTTTTTCGTTAAGCACTTCAAAAGATAATATTAGCAAATCGCCGCCAAGTACACCGGTTAGCCTTAGCCTGCCCTCCACAATGGTTTGAGGGTGGCCGGTAAACTGCGGCACCGCATTGGCGGGCACCAGGGTTGATACCTCGTTCCAATTTGGCTGGCCGTCTTTTAAGCCGGGTTCCAGCCAGCTCCAGCTTTGCCCCACTCCTGCCGGCAATGGCATCCACCATTGCTTTTTATCAACTATTATTGGGCCTGCTTTAAACTCTATCAGCATATCATCCAACACCTTGCCTACATACACCTCGGGCAGTTCGGTTTTTAATACCGGCAATATGCCCGTACTGCAATGGATAGCGCCGCGCGGGTCAAGCAACATGGTAAGATAAACCGGTTCCCCATCGGCTTTTAATTCGCTAAAGGTGTTTGTTACATAGGGCGGGTTGGCAACATCCTTTACCTGGCCGTTGTGTACCGAGTTAAATACTTTATAGTCGTTATTTGCAAAGTAGCCCATTACACCATCCTGCCCCAGGTCGAGGCTTCCTATCTGCACGGGGAATTTGTACCTTTTTACGCCGCCATCATTATTAAGCCCCGTTTGCATCCAGGCCAGGTTGGTGCCCGGCTTGCCATACAGTTCCAGGTCTATGGATGCGCGAACCACCGCTATAGGCCTGCCAACCAAAATAGAAAGGCTTTGGTTATTACGTTCGCCCATGGGGTCTACGGCCCAAAGGGTTTCGTCTATAACCTGCATAAAGTTTTTAAGCGCCTTCCCACTTTCGGGGGTACCCTGGTCGCCCGAAGCCACGCCCAATAAACCCAGCACAAATTTTTGCAAATGTTTATTATCAATATCCGCGGTATGGCAACCTTTTATAGGTGCAGGTATCCATTGTGCATGCTGGCGGCCTGTAGCGCCCATAGGCATAATTTCGCCCAGCAGCTTCCCTGCTTTATCATAAGCCATTACGCTATGGTTAAGGTGGTTGGGTAGCAACCAGCCGCAAACCGGGGTGGTATCTGCCGATTGACTGCTTAACACAGCATCGTTTACAGCCGATAAGAAGTTTAAATTTAGCCTTGCTCCCTGTACCAGGCGCGGCGGCAGCTGAAAGTATGGCGGCAAATTCGAGCTGATCTGGTATTTATCGGGCCGTACGCCAATGGCGGGTATGGGTTTTATGCCATGCGAAGATTTTTCGCTGCCGGGGGTAAGATCGCACACCTGGCCAAAATCATCCACTATCCAAAGCTTTTTTAACGTTACAAACCCGGCCCGCAGCGGGAAGAAGTTTGTGGGGTAGCCATCAAGCACCCAGCCGTGTGCCTCGTTGCCTACACCATCGGCGTATTCTTTTTCCAATGGCTGGCGCCCAAACTGCTCTATATCCCACTGCATCATTTGCATGCTAAACCCGGTAAGCGTTTGCGATAATACATCCCAGTTACGGGCGTTTTGCAAAATATCGTTAAGCGGTACAAATGTAGAGGGAATATTGCCCTGAAACTCATCAAGAAACTCCCTGAGGCGCGCCTGCATGGTGATGGCCTCTTTAGGTGTTAACAGCGATCGACCCTGGAACTGCAGATCGTTTGGCTTTGGCTCGGGCAGGGGCACGTCCTGTTTCCATTTAAAATCGTTACCATCAAACTGCCATTTGCTAAGCGTTTCGTCAACCACAGGGATAAAGCCTACTCTCCACTCCAGGTAAAGTGGTGTCCAGGGTTGAGTCCATGCCCAAACAGCAATTTTTGAGGGTATGCGGAAATAAGGGTCGTTAGGGTTAAAACCGGCAAGTTCTTCCAGCGAGCGTTGGTCTATAGGCGTTTTGGGGCCTTTGTTCCAAATAAGGGTTTGCTGGCTTTTAATACGCTTTATAAAATATTCGGACGGCTGTACCGGTACTACCGCTTTTGCTATTGCCGCTGCAAAGCCTGGGTTAAGCAGGTAAGCCTCATCCATCAGGTAATAAACCTCTGATGGTACGTTGGTGTTGGCCGGCAATTTGGCAAACACATCCTTTGCGTATACAATTTTACTTTCGCCACCCAGGTTTAGCTTTACCTCGATACAAGTTATAAACTGGCCGCTGAAACGGGTGAACAGAAAATCGTCGTATTCGCTGTAGATAATGTCTTCGCCGCGTTTAAAACTGCGTTTGGCATTATTTATCAGCACTACGGGGTCGCCTGGCTTATAAAAATCATTTGCCGGTTTGTCTTTCAGGGTAAATTCTTTCCCCAGTTTTGCATTCAGCGCTATTCTTGCATCCTCAATGGCCCTTTTTGCGGCAGGCATTGTATCCATCAAATCCTTAACGGCCTTTGCAGATTTCCTAAGCACTTCATCTACATTGCAATCTTTGGGCAAAGGAGGCGGCATTTGCGAATGGGAGTAGATATTTGCTTTTAACCAGTCGGCATACAGCTGCCGTTGCAGTGTTACCAGCTCACGGCTTTTTTCGTCGTAAACGTATTGCAGGTTGTTTAGCGCGGCCAGCTCCAATGCCCTATCATTGGGCAATTGTGCCAAGCTATCTTTGTTGCCATCTTCCGGATTCAGTTCGCCTGCTTTTGGCGGCGCTTGTGCCACCCATATAAAACCGCCCGGCATTTTGCCAAACCAGGATTCGCGTATAACGTTATCCAACTCCGGCGTATCGTAAACCCCGCCGGGCTGTATCAGCATTTTATGGCTGAAAGCCTCCAGCATTTTTTCTACCTGGATATCGTTTTCGTTAAACGTTGCGCCAACAATTTTTTTATTGTAGTTGATCTGCCATTGCATAAAGGCCGAAATGCAGTCGGTAGCAGAGTTACCTGCCGCCACATAAGGCACCCACCCTGTTGCGGTATCAATTTTTGGCACAACGTTTTTTGATAATACATTAAGGCCGGGCCATTTAACATCAAAAACCAACCCATGGCAAAGCGTTTGCGATGCATATTTACCTTTATCACCTTCAAAAGGCGTTATCTTTTGCTCTGCAAGGTATTTTTGGCCGGCCTCGGCAGCCATTTTAAGATCGTAATCGCCTTCGCCGGCTTGTGTGCCTGCTGCCCATTGCAGGCGGTTCATGGTTTCTATCCAGGTTTTACGGTTCGTCCATGGCTTGCTTGTTTTTGGTGCAGGGTACAATATATCGTACTCGCTGTTTGAAAACCAGCCTGTCACCATATAGCTCAGGTTGAGCGCATCGGGATCCAGGATCTTATCTGTAAAACTGTACACAAACATGTTATTGCCCGAGTAAGCTGTAAATAAGGGGTCGGAGTTACCTATTGCGGTCAGTATCAACTCTTCACCCTCTTTTTCTTCGTTATAATCCGCCAGGTCGTAAGCGTGGCCTATGTATTTTATCTCGGGTTGGCCGTTATTATTTTTGATGAATTGCGGGTGCACCTTTTTTCCGGGCTTTTCGGCATTGTACAACTCATCGCTCTTTACTATCCAGCTTTGGCGTTCTACGCCTGGGTCGGCGCTAAAACGGGTTATCATCCAACGGTTGGGCAGGTATGGGTATTCGGCCTTGCCCTGTGCGTTTATGGTTCCCTTGGTCATACCATCGGGTAATGACCAATTAATGTATATACCCGGGTCGGGCTCTTTGCCTTTAAGAACCGGCGTAAACAATGGCGTGCTTAAAGGTTCAAAGTCTCTGTACTTGTCCTTTAAGTTTAAAGCGTGTATCGAGTAAGGGGTGGTATCCCTTTTCCGGGTAATTACCAGCGCATCTATCGTAATCGGGACTAAAAGCCTTGGCCCTGCCCATGGTGATTTATTGCTCATATAACCTGTATTATAATTGTGGGTTGGGGTTAGTATAATTTGCTTCTTCGGGGTTGCTTATTATTTGCATAGCAAAAGCAGAGGGACTTATAGGTTTTACCGGTGCAGGGTAAACCTTAGCGTCTTCCAGGTTTTTCTGTACGGCAGCTTTTAATGCATCTATGTTTAAAACATATTTTTTTTCTGCAACAGCAGCACTATCATCGGGCCGTAGCAATTGGGCGGTGGTAATGGTGCCCTCTACCGGTTTGCCATCCTTCATTACCTGGTCGCCGGTTTCTACGCCGTCAATATGCCTTAGCTTTATTTTGTAAAGGCTATCGGCTTTATTATAGATAAAGCCAAACCGCAAGCCCTGTGCCGGCTGCTGTATTTTTACAGATACAGGTACCGCCGGAAAAATGACCAAAAGCAGCCCATCGGCCAGGGTTTCGTAACGCAGCGGTATTTGCTGCTGGCTTTGCCCGGCTGCATAAGTTGGGATAATTTTTAGGCCCGGGAAGGCGCTTACAATTTCCGACCGAAGAAGCATACCGGCTACCAACGTCCATGGTTCGGGGTCCGGCGCATTCGCGGCTTTTTCTATTCCCAATAATTTGGCGCGCTTTTTATTGGCGTTAACCAAAGCACGGTGGCGTATGTTTTCGGCCAATACAGCTGTAATTTTCTCCTCCAGCGTGGTATTTGTGCCGATGCTGAGCGCACCATCTATCAGCGCGCAGATCCAGCTTGGGTCGATATAAAAAAATCGGAGCGCGTTTTGAGGCAGCAGGCGCTCATCGCCAATTAAGTTCTGAAACGGTATATCGCCCAGCAGCGCTAAACGGCCAAGCCAGTTATTAATGGTTTCGGTTGGAGCGGCAACATCGTTTAGCAAAGCCTGCGCGGCGTTGTGCTGCAGCATATCTTTTATTTGTGTTAGCCCTGTATCCTTATTCATGGTGTAGTTATTATTAAGGTGGAGGTATTAGGTTTATTGCAGATCGGTAGCTGTGTACATTTTCAGGGCAGCTTCCAGTTTATCGCTTATAAGCACATGCGGATCGATACCGTTCTCCAACGCGCTGATCATCTCACCCTTGCTCAACAGGCCGGGCATCGCATCCAAATGCTGATCGAGGCCTGTTGGGTCGAGCGTGCTGATGGCGGGTCCGTTCTCGTTATCTATACCCAGTATATGTTTACCAAGCTGATTACCCAGGTAGTTCATAAATACGTACTTACCTGCCTGGTCGTCCATCAGGTCATCGCGCATTTGGTGCCAGTTTAGCCCATCCAGCAGAGCGGTTAAACCCAGGTTGTCTGCCGTACCCAGCAGCTGCTTTCTCCTCTTTTGCTTATCGCTTACCATGCGGTTTAGCACCTGTAACTTTTGCAGCGATGCTTTTTTCCACTGCCATATGGCTATGGCGGCTGGGCGGTTACCCAGCGTAAGCATACGGCCAAGTTCCCAGGCCACAGCGTAACTATAGTCGAAGATCCCGGTGTCGGCATTGTAGATCATCGCCTTATCGGCGGTTGTTACATTAGTTCCGTAGCCTTCGTTATCAATTTCGGGCACCAGCCTGTCTATAACCACCGGTACTACCGGCGTAAAGGGGCCGCGGTACCAGGCAAAGCTTTTTTCGCCCGTGCGGGCATCATAGTTTAGTGCTATGTAGCCATTATCGTATTTCTTTTTTACCTCCGTTTGGGCGGGTGTATACTTGCTTTTGTCCTTATCCCAGGTTGCAGGAGGATTAAACGGTAGCTTCAGGGTGTCCACGCTCATGGTTTCGATGAGCTCCGTAAAATTCACGCCGTCTTCTTTGCTGTTGAATTTCCAGCTGTAAAGACTTACCAGGCGCA
The DNA here is from genome assembly GCF_014773265.1 of Mucilaginibacter pankratovii. GTDB lineage: Bacteria > Bacteroidota > Bacteroidia > Sphingobacteriales > Sphingobacteriaceae > Mucilaginibacter > Mucilaginibacter pankratovii. The sequence continues at coordinate 179,577 of NZ_JACWMY010000001.1, forward strand.
GCTTTTTGGTATCGGCAATTGGACCCGGGAGTGTATCGCCCGGCAGATAGCCCGCCCAGCCTTCTAACGAAACTACGTGCGCTATGTACAATTCCTCGGTTTTGGGGTTTGCCAGGCGGTTAGCCAGCAGGGTAGCATAGCTCAGCGAGCCGGTTTCGCCATCCGCAGCCAGGCCACCGTTCTCTGTTTTGCGGATATGCGCTAAAAACGGAAGCTCGCTGGTACGCGGGGCCAGTTGTTTAAACGTTCCGTATAAAACATCGATGGTGTTGGCGCGCAGAGGCGTATTGACGCTGGTTTCTATGGGGTCTAACTCTATATCGGGGCCAATAGTGTTGTTGGCATTGTATTTTCTCACCTCGGTGACCACATCGCGAATGGTGGACAGCGTTGGACTTGCATCCGCATCGGCAGGCTTGGTATATTCAATTTCGGAGGCACGAAAGATCATTAGCGCCAGCCATGGTGCATCGCCGACGCTGCCGCCAATTTTGCGGCTCCAGGGCAAATGTTCCTGCTTAAATACGATGAAGGGCAGGCTGGTGCGGAAATAAGTATTACTTTCCGGCGTAGGGAATTGTGCCTGCACGCTGTTTGGCGGTAAAGCAAAGCGAGGTGCCTGCACAACAAATTGCCGGTTTTTGGCGTAGTTGCCCTTTATATCGTGCGATACATCTAAAATATCATGCTTAACTTCTATCTGGTAGGTGCCGGCCGCAAGTTTTGGTCTGCTCTCGTCCAAAAAACGCATCTGGGGTTTTAATTCGTTCAGGTTGCTCATTGCTTTAAAAATTTAGTGGGTTTTTTAGGCCGACAGATAATTTATTTTTTGCGTTGCCCGCGTTAAGCCCGGCATCGTGCGTTTTAAGTTTAGTGCTTAGCTCAGCGGTCCAGCCTTCCAAAGTTTTTTGGGATCCGGCCACGCCTGCAAGTTCCAAGCCACTTGCCGATTTGGCTTCCACCCAAATGCTGAAGTGACTGTCGCCCGCAACATCCGGAACGGTAAAGGCTGTCCACAGTTCCTCGCCGTTCATGCCAGACATCTCCGGTACCAGAGCCAACGCCGTTTTGCTGCCTTCGTTATTAGTGTATATCAGCTTCACAGGGCTGTCTAATTCCGGCGCGCCGGCAACCTTGTCGGCCTCAGGCCTCATTAAAACAAACACCTGTTTTATTCCGGTTAAAAAGCGGGTCTCTATCCAGCCGGGCTGCTCATCCTCCAACTGGTTTATATTATTCATTACCAGTGCGCGGCCATTTACCAGCCCTGTATCGTACTGAAATTGCTTATATCCAACACTGTGCGGGCGCTTAGGCCTTATCAGGCATGCTTTCCCCATCAGGTATTTGGTATTTACCAGCACCAGGCACGATTCTTCGTGCCAGCCGGCAAGTGCCGCGCTTGCCGAAGTCAAACCCTGCAGGCACATTTGGCTGGCGCGTGCAGGTATAGTTTCGGTACTCACGCCGGTTGTGGTTAATATCTTATCGGTTATCACCTGCAGGTTATCGTCAAACAGTATCATCCGCACCGGGAATGCGCCCGCGTGGCGAAGGTTCTCGTCGCCCGATGTGTTATCCAGCTGCCATACCTGCAGCATGCCGGGGTTCATATTAAAGGCGTTTAACGAATTATTAACACGGTATCTGCTTTTTGATAGCTCTGTATTATAGATCCCTCCCCTTAGCACCACCCCGGTTTGGCCGGTTTTGCCAAAGCCATACTTAATAATAGTGGCTTTTAGCTGGTGCCCTTCGGCTAATACGGCATCGCGCCTTAGAGTTGTACGGGCGGCAGCTACCAGTCGCTCTGGCATATGCAATGGCTGCGCCTGTGCATTCGCATCGGCCAGCATCGGCGAATCCTGGAAGATATTTTCGGGAGCCTGCGCCATTACCGACATATCGGCGTTAACGCTGGCTTGAGAGTTCAGATCGCGCAGGGCGGTAAATATGCCGTCGCGGGTGGTTTTGGCGGTAGTACTAATACTGCTTTTTATCTTATCGAGCGAACCTGCCCATTTTAATGGGATATGGCTTGCCTTGGCAGTTGCACTAAGCGTGTACACTGGTTTCGGGATCTTAGAAAACTTCAGTTTCTCCGCATCAAATTCGCGCGGACCATTTGCTTCGGCTACAGGCGGCGCTACGGCACCAAGCCCTTTTGTAACTCCGCCGATAAGTTTCGCGGCGGGTTTTTCTTTATTATCCTTAACGGTGCCGTACAAGGCTTCGGGAACGTTTTGTTTGTTGGTATCTATCTTCCAGTCTACCAGGCTATACGGGGCAAACCCTGCGGAACCTTTTTTAGTAAGCCCTAAAGTAAAATTAGAAGAGTTGCCAAGGAAAATGATGCTGCCAATTGGCCGTGCGCCAAAGGCCCCGCCAAACCGTGGCTCAGGCGCGTCGCCCTCACCCTTGGGGCCATTGGCAAAGGTTATTTTAGAAACCCCAAATACCGACATCGCATTGAAATCGAAGGTACCCGGGTCTACCACCCAGATCTCTTCGCCCCCTATCGTCAGCTTTTCTTTTAGCCCGGCGTTGGTGTTGATGGTGATAATTTCGCGTGTCTTGCCTGGCAGCGGATCTGCATTCGGGCTTAATAACGGCTTCTCGCTATTTTCCCCGGTGAGGAAGTAGTCGTAGAATTTCTGCCAGGTGACCGCGGTTTCGGCAGGGATATTTGGCACGCCGAAATTAACGGTGAAGGAGATGATCCAAAGGCGCACTTCTGCCTGGCCGCCAAACTCGGGGCCCCACATCTGCACATCAACCCCAAGCTCCAGCGTAATGGTTTTGTGGATAAACGCGATGTTGACACGATAGGATACGCCAATACTGATGGCGATACCGATATCGTAACGGAACGGTTTCCAGGAGATTAGGAAATCGGCAACGGCCTTAAACCAGGCATCCAGGTCCCCTTCGTGATAGGTAAGGGCCAGCTTCCCCCCCGCCATTACGCAGGATGGGGTAAGCGCGAAATACGCTTCGCCGCTGAAGTTGACGCTGGAGGAAACCTTCCAGTCGAAAGCCAGCCGCGGTACCGTTGGGTAATGCGGGTGAGCTGTTTTATCAAAGTTTTTGTTATAGCCCCCTAAGGTTACCACAAAGTCGTCGGCGTGCTCGCCTTTAAACCAGCTGTAATAAGCAAAGCCCCCGGTGATCTTACACTTCGGGTCGATAACAAAGGAATTATTGGTCAACTGCGCTTCAACCGCAAGGATCCCTTCTTCGGGCTCGAAGGTGGCTTTTAAAGCCATCTGGGCGTTTACATAAGGTTTTAGCTTTGAGTTGGCGTAGGTTTTTGGCAGCTGTAGGGTGCTGAGCCCCAAAACATCCACCTCGAATTTTTTACCGAACTGCAGTATCAGCAGTGCAAATGAGTTAAGTATTTCAAACGATGTGAATTTCACCCCCGCTGCAAACCAGTATTGCCCCAATTCTACTGGGATGACTTTAGACATGCTCTGAAGGATCTCATCGTTCTTCTTACCTTCAAACAGTTTAGGATTTACTGCCGCCTTTACAAACGGGAAGTTCTGTACATCGTTAATGGCCGGCAAAATAACCTTACGGTTGTAGCCAAAACCGGCTGCCAGCGCAGTAACAAAAAACACAGGCGGGCCACCTAAGGCGGCATTTAGCACACCAAAAATAAATAAGGATGGGTTACCCTCTACGCTGCCGAACGAACCCAATGCAGTAATTCCCCAGCTGGCTGCCTGTATGGCCACCGCGCCGTTATATTGCGGCTGCTCGTCTTCATCATCGGGATCTTCCTTATACTTCAGGAACCCGCCTGCCATGCTTACTGCACCACTGGTAAAAGTGAGGTCGAAGCCCTCGAGTCCGAGCGAAAACGTACCGGGATCGCCCGGAGATTCTACCGGGACACCAACAGTAAGTTTATCCAGATCTAATTTTAACGCGTTGAGGTTTAAGCCGCCGCTTAGCTGGAATAAAAGCGCTTTGTCTTCATCGCTCCAGCCAATGCCAACATCTTTAAGCGCTACCGGCCCAAAGGATTTGTTAAGCGGGATGCTCACAATGTTTTGCGGCTCGCCGTCCTCATCAAATAATTGCAGGTAAAAATTGGCTTGGTAGGCTGCAAGTAAAGAGAACGCCGGGTTAACCGCCGGTTTTTTATCACCTTCTTCTTTATCTTCCGCAGGTGCGTCGCCCGATGCAAGCAGCGTTTGTGCTACCCCCTCGCCTTCCGTAGATGGCCCGAGCGGCAGAGAAACGTTATTTAACGCCGCCGCAACACCCCATTGATTTTTATCGTTGTCGTCTTTTTGCAGGCTGGAGAAATAGCCGCGTAACTGCGCCTGTTGCAGGCTATAACCTTTTATATCAAACAAAGGCTCCTCATCGTTTTTTGCAATATCAAGGCCAACACTAACCGCCTCAAATTGCGGATCGAAGGATACACCGAAACCGCTCTCATCTTTTTTCAATAAATAAAAGTTGAGGCCCATGGGTGAAGGCGCTTCGCCACCGGCAGCTTCTATCCAATCGGTTTCATCTGCAGTAAAACTGCCTATCTGCAGCTTTACCTCAGGGCTGCTTTTCACCACAACGTCGGCAACCTGTACGTTTACGCCATACCGGCCCTCGTTCATTATCAGCGACATCTTCCAGGAGGGATCGCCTTCCTCTTCGGCCTTTTGTTCTACTACGGCAAACTCGTTTGTGCCATTTAAAAACTCTTCAATAGCAGCCTCGATGGTATTAGCGACATAGGTTATCAGCTCTTTCCCTAAAACATCGGGCATGATGATCTTCCCGATTTTAAAGTGGTCGCCTTCCGGCTCAAGCCAGCCAAGAGATTTGAATAAACCGCTCCAGGTGATATCGATATCGATAGGCTTTTTTGCCTTATCATCTTTAGGGATGATGCGTTTGGCCAGGAAATTATTAACCGCATCCATCTCCAGCAGGTTATTGATGAGCGCTACGATATCAATATCCAGCATGGCCCCGGCACCCAAGCTTACCCCATTTTTCTTAAGATCGAACTTTACTTCGGGTTTCTTGTCTTCTTTTGAGAAATCGAATACTACCCAAAATATTAACTGTGTATAGGGGAATTTATCCGAGAACTTGCCGCCATACTTAAATTTAAAGCCTATTTCTACGGGGCCATTTAAATCGGGCGCGAATAACGGCTCGACACCAGGGGCGTTAGGCATCTGGAATATCGGCGTAAAAACAAAGGGATCGAATGTGGTTTTACCATCCTGAAATTTGCATTGTTTATGCAAACCTATACCCAGTAAGGCCAGCGGGTCCATAGTTTTTTGCACGAGGTAGAAACCGGATGGTTTTACTCCTCCCTTATCATCGGACACGGTAACGGGGAACCAGTTCTCCTGAAAGATGCTACCGTCCTCATCTATGGGGTTTGTTGCCTTGGTAAGGACAGATTGGGCTACGGGTTTTAGGTTAGGCCAGTTAAAACCGTGTTTAAGGCCGTCTTTAGGGCTCGAAAACCAGTTTTTATCAATATCGGGATTGGTTCGGTTGCCTGTTAGCAAACCAATTAATAGCCCAAGGTCTTTAACCTCGGTACCTATTTTTGTTAGGTCGGGTGTACTCATAATTGTAATAAGATGATGAACTTAGATGGAGATCAGAATACCTATATTAGAGTAACAGCCCGGTTTAAAAGCTGTTACAGAAGCTTCCTTTGCAGATCGGCACCCCAGCGATAGCTGATGCTAACCTCGTGAGTGGCGTTATTATAGCCACCCAGGTTTGATGATGATGTGCCAAACTGGTAACTGTAGCCAACTTTAAAGCTGTTGGCGTTTACCGATATTATCCCGGCCACTTGCTTATTGGTGCGATAGTTCACGCCAAGCCCTAATTGCTCTTTTAAATAGATAGTGCCAGAGAAATCTGCTATTACAGGCGAACCCTGAAGGTACGAAACCAGCGACGCGGGCTTAAATTGTACGTCGTCGTTCAGTTTTATTAATGCGCCGCCGCAGAAATAATAATGGCTGCGCAGGTAATTGGCCTGCTGCACCGATGCAGTGCCCAGGTTACGAAAACTGAGCTCGGGTACCGAAACGCCTACGTAGTAATTATCGCTATAGAACATTACACCAAAGCCTATGTTGGGCTTGGTTTCGCGCACGTCCTGGCTAAACACCGGGTCGTTCGGGTCCAGCGTGGAGTAGTTGGCGAGATAGCTCCTTATCCCCGCGTTAATGGATACAGATAAATACGCCGAATTGGCCAGTTGTATAGATTTGGCAAAGAAGCCGTTAACCTCGGTTTGGTTCTCTACCGCAAACTTATCGTTAACTAAAAACAACCCCGCAGCAGCACCCAAAGATTCTAAAGGGAAGCTGGCGCTCATCAATAAACTGGTAGGCGCGCCTTCCAGCCCAATAAACTGCCTTCTGCCCAGTATATTTACGTTCCCTGCCTTATCCAGCAGCGAATAGGCCGGGTTTACAGGCGTAAGATTATCTGCGTACTGGTTGTAGCTAAAGGTATTTTGCTGGGCAAGTGCCCTGCCGCTTGTTAAAAGCAGCAGGGTTATGCCTAATAGTTTTATACCATTTGTAACAGCATTGGCTGTTGTTTTTAGTTGTTTAGTTAGCATTGCGTTAGCTCTTGTTGTATGCGCTAAATATAATCGTTAATAAGCGCTACGCTTCTTTCCCTTTTATAATTAATATTTAACTACGATGTACCCGGTTTTGCGTTTGGTTTCGGTTCCTTTCTTGTACTCTACCGAGTAGAAATAAGTACCGGCCTGCTGCAGGGTGCCTTTGCTGCTGTGCCCGTCGAAAGCCTTGCTTTCGTTATCATAGCCCCTGGCTTCGTAAACCACGTCACCGTTTCGGTTCATGATGCGGACGGTATTTTCAGGGAAAGCGTTAATGCCCTGTATGGTCAACCTGTCGTTAATACCGTCTCCGTTTGGCGATACCGCCTGTTTAACCACCAGGTCTATAGCCAGCACATCTGTTGACGGCTCTGGTTTTTGCAGCACATCTATCGTGTTTCTATTTTTATTTACAGCTGCTATTACCGGTGGCGCTGTACGGTTTACGGTGATGGTGAACGCCAGCGTGGTTACCCCGTCTTCAGCTGTGATCTCTATCGGGATGACTGTTGCGGTACCTGCCAGTGTTAACGGTGCAGAGGCCGTACGTTGGGCCGTGGTTACACCGTTCACCTTTATTGTTGCCGGGTCTTTAGTCCCCAGGGTTATCTGTACACTGTTTACGCTATTGCCTGCCGAGGATACCCAATTAGCTGACGTGCCTACACGCGTTATCGGGCCGGAGCTAACTGCAATATAATTAAGCGCTGTATTGTTGGAGCCTGTTTTGTTAACCGTAATGTTGATGACACGTGTAGTTACCCCATCTTCTGCCGTTATCTCTACCGGGAACGTTGTTGCGGCGCCCGTTAGCGTTACCGGTGCAGAGGCCGTGTTTTGCGCTGTTGCTACACCGTTTACCTTTATCGTTGCCGGATCTTTCGTCCCCAGGGTGAGCTCTACGCTGTTTACGCTATTACTTACCGAAGAAGTATAGTTATCTGATGTGCCTACACGGGTTAGTACGCCAGGGTTGATAGACATACTGCTCAACCCCGTATTGTTTGAACCTGTGCGGTTAACCGTTATGGTAAATGCCAGTGTGGTTACCCCATCTTCCGCCGTAATTTCTACCGGGATGGCTGTTGAAACGCCGATAAGCGTTACCGGTGCAGAGGCCGTATTTTGGTCTGTGCTCACGCCGTTTATCTTTATCGTTGCAGGGTCTTTTGTACCCAGGGTGATCTGCACTGTATTTAAGGTGCTGCTGGCAGAGGCCGTCCAGTTATCTGATGTACCTACACGGCTTATTGGGCCCGAGCTAACAGCAATAAAGTTGAGCGCTGTATTGTTGGAACCAGTTTTATTAACTGTGATATTGAGCACACGTGTAGTTACGCCATCTTCCGCTGTTATCTCTACCGGGAACGTCGTTGTAGGCCCGGTTAGCGTTATTGGTGCAGAGGCCGTGTTTTGTGCTGTGCTTACGCCATTTACTTTTATCGTTCCGGGGTCTTTTGTACCCAGGGTGAGTTGTACGCTGTTTACGCTAAAGCTTACCGAAGATGTATAATTATCTGACGTGCCTATACGCGTAAGTACACCCGGGCTGATAGTCATAGTGCTCAACCCTGTATTGTTAGAGCCTGTTTTATTAACAGTTACGGTAAATGCCAGTGTGGTTACGCCATCTTCTGCCGTGATCTCTACCGGGATAGCGGTTGTAACGCCGATAAGCGTTATCGGTGCAGAGGCCGTGTTTTGGTCTGTGGTTACGCCATTTATCTTTATCGTTGCAGGGTCTTTTGTACCCAGGGTTAACTGTACGCTGTTTACACTATTACTTACCGAGGAGGTCCAGTTATCTGATGTACCTACACGCGTTACCGCGCCCGAGCTAATGGCAATGTAATTTAACGCTGTATTGTTAGAGCCTGTTTTGTTAACCGTAATATTGAGCACACGTGTGGTTACCCCGTCTTCTGCCGTGATCTCTACAGGGAACGTTGTTGCAGCGCCCGTTAGCGTTACTGGTGCAGATGCCGTGTTTTGCGCCGTACTTACACCATTCACCTTTATCGTACCCGGATCTTTTGTACCCAGGGTGAGCCGCACACTGTTTACACTATTACCTACCGAAGACGTATAGTTATCAGATGTGCCTACACGGGTAAGTACACCGGGGTTGATAGTCATACTGTTCAAACCTGTATTGCTTGATGGTATTTTGTTAACAGTGATGCTAAATGTAAGTTTGGTTACCCCGTCTTCTGCCGTTATCTCTACTGGAACCGCTGTTGCGGCGCCTGTAAGTGTTACTGGTGCAGAGGCTGTATTTTGTGCCGTGATTACGCCGTTGATCTTTATCGTAGCCGGATCTTTTGTACCCAGGGTGATCTGCACACTGTTTACGGTGCTGATGGCTATCGTAGTCCAGTTATTTGATGTGCCTACACGCGTCACTGGTCCCGAGCTAACTGCAATATAGCCTAACCCTGTATTGTTGGAGCCTGTTTTGTTTACGGTGATATTGATCACACGTGTTGTTACCCCATCTTCCGCCGTTATCTCTACCGGGAATGTTGTTGTGGTACCAATTAACGCTACAGGTGCAGAGGCAGTGTTTTGAGCCGTAGTTACGCCATCCACCTTTATTGTTGCAGGATCTTTTGTGGCCAGGGTAAGCTGCACACTGCTTGCGGTAGGGCTTACCGAGGTAGTGTAGTTATCTGATGTGCCTACACGGGTAAGTACACCCGGGTTGATGGTCATACTGTTGAGCCCCGTATTGCTGGAGCCCGTACGGATTACTGTTACGGTATAGGTTTTAACACTGCTGCCATCTGTTGCCGTTACTTCTACCGGGATAGTATTAGGGCCGGTAAGCAGCGCGATTGATGCTGATGCCGCGCCGCTGGTGGTGCCGTTGCCGTTTACCTTTATCGTAGCCGACGGATCAACCGAGGTTGGGGTAAGGGTTATGCTGGTTATTGCATAGGCTACCGTGGTTGCATAATTCACCACATCCTTATCAAACACAGGGCTTAAAGTGCCTGCGCTAATGGTTAAACTGGCCAGGCTTGGGTTAGTGGCAGTTGCCTTTATCACCCGTACGGCTATGGTTTTGATAGCGCCGCTTTCTGCTGTTACCTCAATAGGGTAATTATTTACAGAAGCGCTTACCGGCAAGCTTTGCGAGCTAAAGCCTTTTGCTAAAGGCACTCCGTTCACTTTTATGGTAGCGAAACCGCTGGTGGCCACAGGCGTCAAATTAATATTGATGGTTTCATCGGGCACCACAACGTCGTAAGCGGTAGCTGCACTGTTAAACGGCGTTGTAAAGGTGCCTATGCTGGTGGTTAACGCGCTTAGGGTAGCGTCTGTAGATATTGGGCGCTCCAGCGTTATGGTGTAGATGGCAACTGTGGTCCCATCCTGCGCAGTACTGGTAAGGATAAGTGTGTTGTACAGGGCGTTAACCGGTACAGTTATTAAATGCTGGTTAGGGATGGTCAGGCTGTGCCCGTTAAGCCTTGCCTGTAGCGAAGCGGTTGTATCCAATAAGGTAAGGCTCATATCTACCGACTCGACACCGGCAGGTAAAGTTACGCTGTAATTAGGATCTGCCGTTGGGTTAAACGCTGGCGACAAGCTGCCATGGTTTAAAGTTATATTGGCTAAACCCGGTTCGCTTGAAGGTGGCCTGGTTATGCTTAAAGTGTAGGTTTTGGTAACCACGCCATCCTCGGCAGTTACTACTATATAGTAATTGTGCAAGCCAACGCTAAGGTTGTTAAGGGTAATGGCTGCGCCTGATGCTGCAGGGGCGGCATTAACCGTCATGGTTGCATTTGCATTTGCCAGCGTTGGTGTAAACGATACCGCTGTTGTACTGTTTGGCAGGTAAACATTATAAGTTAACGTTGCTGCATCAAAAACCGGGTCTAATGCGCCTGTGCTAAGGCTGATGCCAGCAAGGTCGGCATTGCTGGATGCATGTACGGCGTTAATAGTGTACGTTTTGCTGGTTTCGCCATCGCCGGCTGTAATTTTTGTGGTGATAACGGTTGGTGCGCCATCGCCAATGGTTATCGGGGCCGATGCGGTGTTATTGCTAACATATTCGCCGTTCACCAGCAGCTGGTAAAAATCCTGCCTTGCCGATGGGGTTATGGTAATGCTCGGTACCGATTCCGGAACCTTCGCGGTGTAAGTAGTAACCGTTGGGTCGAACGCCGGGCTTAAAGTACCTGCGCTAATGGCAAGGCCTGCAAGCGTAATTGGGCGGTTAATAACAAGTGTGTAAAATGTATTGCCGGTGTTATCTGCCGATTTTACATTGATGTTTATATAGTTCGGACCTTCGTATAACAGTACGGTTTTGGCACCATAGCTGCTGCCGCCTTCTCCGCCACCACCGGCGCCACCGTTAACCCTTGCTTTAGCTGCCGGGTCGTGCGTGGTTGGGGTAATGATAACCGATTCTGTTTCGGCAGAAACATTAAGCGAGTAAGATGTAACAAGAGGATTAAAAGATGGAGCAATGATACCTACGCTGCTGCCCAGGTTAGATAACTTAGAGTCTGACGGGATCGGATTTACATTAAAGTAGTACGATTTTATAGAGCCGTTTTCTGCCGTTACATGCACGCCTACCTGCTCGGTATTGTTATTGCTAAAGCTGATGGTATAAGGCGTGCCCGATGCAACTGGGGTAGCTATTTCCGGATAGGCCCCTATAGACATGGTTGAAAGCGGATCGGTTACGGTTGCAATTAATGTTGCAGAGGTAGAACCGTTGGGAATATTTACCGAGTAAAAATCAGTTTCCGGGTCGAAAGGTGTGTCAAACCCGCCTCCATTTAGCGTGGCGCTTGCCAGTGTATTGACGCTTGAAGCAGGCGTTACGGTCATGGTACCGCCTACCTGGGTGATATTGTAATTAGTGGCGGTTACACCACCAACGGGGTATATATTGTAATCACCTGCCCCCGAATTGATGGTGGCATCTGTTGTTAGTTGAATGGCCGATGTAAACGCTGTTGCCTCGGTATCGCCATTTTTATAACCGCTTACGCTATAGGTAAGTGCAGGGTTTGGCTTGGTAGCAACTTTGGTTTTATTGCCGATAGTAAGGGTAAGCGGTGCGCGGTCTATCTCAAAATACCCGCCTTGGAAAGTCAGTTTATAATTGCTGTCGTTAATGGCTAAAGTACCGAGGCTTACGTTATACGGGCCCGCTGTTTCACCTGCATCGCGGGTTAAGGCGCCTGTAATTTGGGTACCACCCAGCAGTGTGCCCGAGTAGATGCTGTAATTGATAGCAGGATCGGCATCGCCGTAGATCTTAAAGGTAGAACCACCCGAAACGATGATCTCCCTTTGGATAATGTTAAACGGCGCACTATGGAAGATTAGGTCGTAATTGCTGCCGTTGCTTATTTGAAAAGCACCTATGGTAGTGGCGTACGTACCTAAAGCTGTACCCGGCTCGCGGCCAAGGGCCCCGGAGAATGTATCGCCAGCAACCGGTGTACCCGAATAAGAGTACCCTATCACACCGTCAGGATCGCCGTATTGCACATCTCGACTGCCAGAGTAAATGTCAATGGCACGTTTGCCAATGCTCAGGTTGGCGCCAGTATAATTAAGGGTATAGTTGCTGCTTAAGGTAAGGCTTCCCTGGTTAATGGCATAAGTGCCAAAGCTTTCGCCGGCATCGCGGGTTATGGCACCTGTAAAGCTATCGCCGCCTATCAGGGCATCGGCAGTATAGGTTAAGGCCGGATCGCTGTCGCCGTACGTTTTGCTTTTGGCAGCGGCGGTTACGTTAATGGTTTTCTTGTTGATGGTTAGGTTGGCACCTGTAAAATTCAGGGTATAATTGCTGCTGTTGCTCACCGCAAGCGTACCCTGGCTAATGGCGTATGTGCCAAAACTCTCCCCTGCTGCACGGGTTATCGCGCCGCTAAAGCTGTCGCCGCTGGCCAATGCATCAGCAGTATAGGTTAATGCTGGGTCGCTGTCGCCGAAGCTTTTGGTTTTGGCATCGGCGGTCACGTTAACCGTCTTTTTGCCGATGGTTAAATTAGCACCGGTAAAATTCAGGGTATAATTATTGGTATTTAAAGCAAGCGTGCCCTGGCTGATAGCATAGGTGCCAATACTTTGCCCCGCAGCGCGGGTTAGCGTACCGCTAAATGTATCGCTGAAACCAAGCGCATCTGCATTATAAGTTAAGGATGGGTCAGCATCGCCATAGGTTTTGCTTTGCGCATTCGCGCTTACGTTAACCGTTCTTTTGGTAATAGTAAGGTTATCAGATATAAATGATATGGTATAATACTGATCCGTAGCTACTCCGGTTGAAGCGTTTACAGGCCTTTTGGTACCAAGGGTCAACGCATAAGCGCCCACATCCTCTCCTGCGGCCCTGCCAAAGGTACCTGTCATTCCTTCGCCTGGGGCAACCGAGCCAACAACAAATTGGTATGGGTAGGTAGGATCGGCATTACCGTAAACTTTTGTGGCCGGTACAGGCTTCAGGGTTATGAGTCTTTTGGTAATTGTTAAGTTGGTGCTTACGAAGGTAACAGTGTAATTTGAAGTGGCATCTACACCGGTAGTGGCGTTAACCGGATGTTTTGTGCCTATACTGAAAGCGTACACACCGGGAATTTCGCCGGTAGCCCGTACAAAGGGGCCGCTCATTCCATCGCTGGAAGCTAAAGACGTACCGCTGGTGAATGAATAGGTATAAGAAGCGGGGTCGTTATCGCCATAAGCTTTTGTTTGCACAGTAGGCGTAATTTCTAAAGGCCTTTTGGTAATGTTAAAGTCGCCGTTTGCAGCAGTAAGTGTATAGTTATTGCCTAAACTAAGGGTACCTATAGTAATGGCGTAAGTGCCAACATCAGAGCCGGCAGCCCTTGTTAGCGCGCCGGTGAAGACATCGCCGCTTTTAAGCGTGCCCGATGTTATGGTGTAACTGTACGATGCAGGATCGGCATTGCCGTAAACCTTAGTTTGGTTAGCCGATGGCGTAACGGTAATGGCATTTTTATTTACAGTAAGGGTTTGGGTTACATCACTCGCTGCGAAATTGCTTGCGTCGCCCGCTTGCGAAGCGGTGATAGTTGATGTACCTGCCCCTACTATGTGGATTTGCCCGCTAACGATGGTTGCAACAGCTGTATTACTGCTTACATAACTTACAGTAAGCCCGCTGCTTGCCGTAGCTCCCGGTGCAAAATCGGCATTACCGTAGGTTTTTGCAGGTATAGCGTTAAAAGTAATTGTTTGTGCCGCTTTAGGGCGGGTTACCGTAAGGGTGTATGTTTTGGTACTTGCATCCTGCGCGGTTACTACCGTGGTGATAGTATTACTGCCAATGTTTAAGCTGATGCTGCCCGAAGCTGAGCCGGATGTTACGGCAGTGTTATTAACCTTTATAGTTGCATTGGCCTGGTTGCGGGTTGGTGTTACCGTAATGGAAGTTGTAGCATTGGTTACCGATGCCGTGTAGGAGGTTGTACCCGCTGCAAACACGGGGCTTAACGTACCCGAACTGATAGTAAAGGCCGAAAGGTTTGCATCGTTTGATTGGGTTGAAAAGGTGGTAACAGCACCGTAAGTTGTACCTGCACCGTTTACCGCGTAAGCCCGTGCGTAATATGTGGTAGATGGGCTTAAGCCGGTAACACTTGCAGAATATGCACCGTTTGTGCTTACGGTAGCGTTTGCTGCTTTGGTATCGCTTACGGTTGGCGTGCTGTTAGTTGAACTATAAACAACGCCACGTTCTGTACTCATGCCGTAGCCGTACACCAGGTTGCCTGCCAGTGTTGCCCCTGTTGCTGTTATTGATGATGCAGCTGTAGTGGTTACTTGAGGTTGCTCCGGCACGGCTATATCTGCATGTACAGCGGCAGTGCTGCCTTGTGGTAAGTTAATTACCGTGCTATAAGTGTTGTCGTTTAAATTAACCGCTATTATTTTTGCGGTTACATTGTAAGCATCGCCTACATATGCACGGTTGTTACCCGCATCAAGTGCTAAACGGAAAGGCGTATTGGCAATTGAAGTTACCAAAGCCACGTCATTGGTACCATCAAGGTTTTGCCTCCTTAACGCATCCGTGGCGGCAAGGGTGGCAGCACTTGAATTTTCGGTAAGGTAATAAATATAGCCGTTTACCTTATCAACAGCAAAATCATATACAGAAGGTGCACTGGTGGCAAATGATCTTGATGTAACAGCGTTGCTATTCGCAAGGTCGATCGTTTTTAAAGCCCTTCCGCTGAAGCTTACATCCAGTACATAAACCTTACTGCCTGCAGCATCCACATCTACCCTGTAAGGATTTTTAGTGATGGATGTAGCTACGGTTTGTGTGCCGGTTCCGTCGGCATGCACCCTGTAAACAGCATCGCCCGCGTCGTTTACAGTTATGCTGCCGCCTTCAGTTATATAATATAACCAGTCGCCGGCAACATCATACGCAATATCTCTTATGGCCTTGGAGTTGGTACTGCTGATAGTTCTTATCACCGCGCCTGTAGTAGCATTGAGTACTTTAATAGCCGTGGTGGGGGTATACAAGTCCGATACAAAAATGCGGTTATTGTTACCGTCCAGGGCAATATTTCCCGGCTGTATTAAACCCGATACCAGCCCCGTGGCAACAGTTGTTCCCCCGGTACCATTATAATTCATTCGGTTAACAACATCAGTAGCTGTAGGGCTGCTGCTGGCGGTTTCGCCCATAGTGTAAACAACCTGCGCGCGGGCGGCGGTGCTAATTGTCAGCAATACTAATAACAAAAAAGCAGCCGGGATAGCATAAGTCCCTTTTTGCAGGTTGCTTTTTAATAAGAGTAAAATTCTTTTCATAATGCTTACTTAAGTAGTAGTGTGTGTTTTACGGCAGCGCCGCTATACTTTAATGTTAATGTTTGCCCGTTTCAACCGTAAAAACTGCATGCCGGGCCGCGGTGCAGGTATTATATGTATAAGTTTATGTCTGGCACCGCTTATTAATGCGGGCCGCATAAAACTTGTTGTTTGCGTATTAATGATATCAGCCGTTTTGGGCCGGGTATGCTATGGTTAAACTGTAGCGCTTAGGTGCCTTGCAACTAAGTATAAGCGTAAACAGCAGCCCCCTGTATGTAAAAAGGGCGCTGCTGTTAATATTTAATTATGGTCTGCTCGGGTATATTCCGTCCCAGCAAATAATGTAGTTTATGGCCAATACCGGCGATAAAGTTGTTACCGGCTGGTTACCGCCACTGTAAGAAATACTTTTTGGGTTTAACGCCGCAAGCGCAAATACAGGGTCGGTACCATCATTGTAGGTAGCGATAGCGTTACCACTAAGGCTATCAACAGGTACCGACATATAATTATTAAGCGGATCCGACTGGTTAGCCCCGGTACTTACCCCCTGCAGCGCATGCGTGTGAACCGGCATTTGTTGCTGTGTTATAGTTACGCTTTCTACACCGGCCATTTGCCCCTCGTAGTAATTAGACAAGCCCCTGCCCTGCCCCGGATGCACCGGTGCACGGCCCCGTAAATCGGGAAGTGCAAAAGTACTAATACCGTCGCCGCCGTATGTTGTACCAAGCAATGTAAAAAGAGCTTCGTACTGCCTGATTTGTAAAAGAGTTCCGTCGCAAAAGAACCAGCCTTTTGGTGCAAAGTTGCCTGCAAAAAGCATGAGAGAGGCCATGTATTGATCCATAGTTTAAATTTTGGGGTTTTAGGGATTTATAATTGGTAATTAATATCGGTTATGGCCTTGAAGGGTACACACCTTGCCAGGCGATAATATATTGCATGGCAACAAATGGGGGAGTAATATTAACCGGTTGGCTGCCGCCTGCAGGCACAATGGTTTTTTGGTTTAAATAGGTTTGGGGCAGGGTGGTGTCTACAAAGTCCTGAAAGTTATTTTCCGCAGCGCCAGTAGTTGAATCAACACCAATTGCAAGGAAATTATTCTCAGGAGAGATTTGGTCAGCCGCCGATGCAATGGTAAGCACCGGGTGGCTATGCGCCGGCATTTGCTGCACACTTAAAGTAACCTGTTGATTGCCGCCAACCTCGCCTAATTGATAAGGCGTTAAGCGCCCGCCGCCGATATTACTCACTTGGGTTGGGAACGCGCTGCGCAGATCCGGCAATTGAAAATAAGTAACGCCATCGCCACCATAGCTGGTGCCCAATATGCTAAATAGAGCTGTGTACTGGTTAATAGGCAAACGTTGCCCTTCGCAGGTAAACCAGCCAACAGGTGCAAAGCTGCCGGCGAACATTTTAATTTCTCCCATGATAGGTTCCATAGTTGTAATGATTTAGGGTTTTGTTTTTAGGTTTATAATTGTTGGGTAAATATATTATATTTAATTGTTAGTAAAAGAAATATTTAATATTAAAAGCTCAATTTAAATTATTAAAACCACTAATAATCAATGCTTTAATTGTGTAATGTATACACTTTGTATACGGTTTTCACATATATGACTTATCCCTTTCAGGAATATTTTTTTAACAAACGATTAATTTATTTAAGTGGCCACTAACGCATTTCTGGTTCGCCGCAACCAAAATATAACCGGTATTTTGTTCCCGGCTACATTTGGCCGCTGGTTCCCTTAACATTAATTATTTATTATTATCCAAATGTATGTTGAAGATAAAAGCCGTAACAGGGTGTAATCAGCTTTTTTACGGGGGTGATTTAGGGGTAAAAAAAGGCTGCTAAGTTTTTGTGAATTCGCTTGCAAATACCCACTTTCGATAACCTTAAAATTAAAACGTTATGACAATCAAACACACCCTCTTGTTAATGGCTTTCGCAGGTTTAGGCCTTGCATCGTGCCAAACCAAAACCGCGGAAACCGCCGCCGCTCCCGGTGGGCAGATAGGCGATCAGATTAGCTTAGACACCGCTAAAAAGTATGTGGAGAATTACAAGCGCAGGGCCGGAATTGTAGATTCGGTATGGGGCGAAAATGGCGGCCTGCAAAAGAAATATGCAAGGCCAAACAGCCGCTGTGTATGGTTCGACAAAGAAAAACTACGCAAAATACTGGCCGAACTGGATGCAGAAAAGGGAGACGGCGTACGTTTTTACCTCGCCGCTTATGATAGTACTTATAATAAAAATCCAAACTCGAAAACACCCGACAGAAAATACTGGAACTATAACACCCTGATAATGGTATCTACTGTGCCGAAAATAGTTGGCACCGACACGCTGCACTTTGATTCGTACAGTAAAAGAACCGCTAATGCGCCCGGCAAAGGCTTTATAGTAGGTGCCGGTGCCGGCCCCGAAAACCGCGGCGAAATGTGCCCGCCGCCAAGTAACTGCCCAGCTATTGGTGCAACGCTTATCCAATAATAAAAAATGGGATCTGTTCCGTTAAGTAAATTAATCACCCTGAACACGGCAGCCGAATTTATCTGCTTCCTGGTTGCGCTTATATTCCTTTACCGGGATAAAAGCGCAGCCTGGCGGGTATTTATAGTTTATCTGCTGCTCACCTTTTGTGCCGAAACTACAGGGCTGGTGATACGTAAAGTATTTTTAACGGCCAACCTGCCGGTATACAATACCTTTGTGGTAGTGGAGTGCTTTTTTACCAGCTATTTTTTCTACACGCTGTTTAAGCCCTACGGCTACAGCGTTAAGTGGCTGTTTGGCTGGCTGGCGTTATTTACGGTGATGTATATCAGCGAGTTGTTTTACGTAAACTTTGCCGATTTTGTAGCTGTAACGGCCTCGGTAATGTCCATCGTATTTGTATTGGCCTGCATGTGGTTCTACTACATAAAACTTACCGACGAACGGTACGAGCCTTTGCTGCAATCGGCCGAGTTTTGGTGGGTAAGCGGTGCGCTGTTCTTTTACTTTGGCAGCACCGCCTGTAATATCTTTTTTGATTACCTAAAGCAAAACGAGGTATCTGCCTACAACAGTTCCATCAGGTATATTATTTTTAACGTACTAAATATTATATTGTACTCATTCTGGTCATTTTCATCCGTATGCCGATATCGCCAAAGGAAATCGTTTCGTTAATTGGACTAACCTCCATCGTTTTCCTCATCGCCCCCATCTTCCTGATACGGTATGTGCTGCTGTATAATCGCAAAAAGAAAAAACACGAAGAAGAAAAATCGATTATGGTAAAAACCTTAGAGACCGAACTGCTGCGAACCCAGATGGAGGTACAGGAGCAAACCCTTAAAACGATCGCTTACGATCTGCACGATAATATTGGCCAGTTGCTAAGCCTTACCACCATTACCCTCAGTTCCATCAACCTGGATGACAGGGCAAAATCTGCCGAGAAGATTGCTTTGATAGAAGACTTAACCGCCCGCTCTACCAAGGAGGTGAAGGCCCTCTCGCGGATGCTGCACAGCGAGGAATTGCTGAGCCGCGGGCTGTTCTCGGCCATTGAGTTTGAGCTGGACTGGATGAAACGCAGCGACCGCTTTACCATCAGCTTTAAAAAACCCGCGTTTGAATCTTTTACCGATGATGCAGGTAAAGAGACCATTATGTTCCGCCTGTTCCAGGAAATTATAAATAATATTATTCAGCACTCTAAGGCAACAGAAATATTTGTTAATTTGGACCAGGTTGACGGCGCTTTAAAACTCACCATCCGCGATAACGGCGTTGGTTTTGATGTAGACGCTACCCTGCAACGCAAAACCGGTATGGGCCTGTATAATATTAAAAAACGCGCTGCCATTATAAATGGCACCGCGTCGATAGATTCTACCCGTGGTGCCGGTTCTGTTATAACCATTACAGTACCTTATTAATACATTTACCATGTCCTCCCCCGACAAAATTGATATTGCCATTGTAGACGATCATACTCTCTTTCGCCAGGGCCTGGTAGGCCTGCTCACCGAAAGCGGCCGCATTAATGTAGTGTTTGATGCCAGTAACGGCGCAGATATGATCCAGAAGATAGCCAAACACCCCTTGCCAAGTGTTGTACTGATGGATATTACCATGCCCATAATGGATGGGTACGAAAGCACCAAATGGCTTAAACAAAACCACCCCGATATAAATGTACTTGCCCTGAGTATGTTTGAGGAGGATAAGCCTATTATTGAGATGCTGAAAAGCGGGGCGGGCGGCTATATGCTAAAACAAAGTAAAGTAGCCGACCTGGTGAACGCCATAGCGGGCATTAACGAGCATTCGTTTTATATAAACGAGCTGGTATCCGGCAAACTACTGCGCAACATCCAAAACAAGCAGGCGGTAAAAAACGATTACTCGGACCTTAACGCCAACGAGCTCCGTTTCCTGGAGCTTTGCTGCTCGGACCTTACCTACAAACAAATTGCCGACCAGATGAACCTGAGCCCGCACACCATTGATAATTACCGCGAATCACTGTTCCAAAAATTTGAGACCAAATCGCGCACGGCGCTGGTGATCTCGGCATTGAAGAATGGGTTGATAAAGATATAGCCCCTTGTCATGGTGAGCCTGTCGAACCATTAACAGCCATCAATTTATTGGGGAATTTTACTTAACGGATTTTGTTCTATCTCCTTTTTCCTTATAAATAACCCGTAAATATAGTTGCAGGCATCACCTTCGGTTGGAAACACAACTTCATCATTTCTATTGCCCCTCTCATCAAAATAAAACACCTCCCATTTACTGTAGTTGTGATAGAGTACTATCCGGTCTGGCAAAAGTTCATCGTATAATGAATAAAATCCAGGGTAAACACTTAGTTTATCTAATTCCTCTTTTAATTCAATCCTATTCATTTTTGTTCTTTGTTCGCGTTGTCTCCAACAAACGATGTTCGTCGAAATTAATGTCAGCCGTAGGGCTAATGTCAATAGTTTATGCTGAAAATATAAGTTCGAAGATCGGTATTTCGTCAATGAACGGCATCACGGTGATTGTTGTTGAGACCACCAACAATGGCGAAAAGATTAACACATTTTCGGTTGATGATGGGCTGAACTCCCGGCTGCGTTTTATAAATTTACTTTATGAAACTTCTTCTCACTTCCGCAGGCATCAGCAACGCCAGCATAAACAACGCGCTGGTTGAACTCCTGGGCAAACCCATTGCCGAAGCGAGCGCCCTTTTTATACCAACCGCTATATATGGCATACCCGGCTACGCACAAATAGTACAAAAGGTGATCTGCGGAACCTTAGGCGACCCGTTTTGCCAATTGGGCTGGAAATCGCTGGGATTGCTGGAACTAACCGCCCTGCCCAGCATTAAACAGGAGCTTTGGGTACCCATGCTGCAGCAAACGGATGTATTGCTGGTTGGCGGCGGCGACTGCCAGTACCTGTGCTACTGGATGCAGCAGAGCGGCCTTACCGCCCTCCTACCGGAGTTGCTGCAAAGGATAGTAACGTTGGCCTGAGCGCGGGGAGCATGATCATGACAAGCTACGGAACCACCTACGGCAACCATACGCTGCCTGCCGAAACGGATAAGGCGCTAAACCTGCTCAATTTTGCCATTCACCCGCACCTGGACCATGAATGGTTCCCGAACAATTCTCTCGCCAATATAGAAAAGCTGGCTGCAACCATCCCAGTACCCTCCTATGCCATAGACGACCAAACCGCCATTAAAGTAACCGATGATACCATCGAAGTTATCTCCGAGGGGAATTGGAAGTTGTTCACTCCTTAAACCGACTAAAAATCATCCTCGTAGTTCACTTTACCGTTGGATAGCTTCACATAATCTACGGAGCCTGTCCCCTGAAAACTGAAGTCGATACCGATAATTTTGGAGCGGATAATATCGCTGTTTACGGTGTAAACCAGTTTGTCATCTAGATACACCTTCCCTACCCGGTTATGGGCCTCTACCCTAACCTTTACATACTTACTAAAATCGACTCCAAACATAGATAGATCCTTCTTTTTACCCGAGCGGAAATAGTTTGTAAAAATAAAATCGACATCTGACACACAACCTTTTGCGCACAGCGGGATACCTATGGCCGTACCCCGGCACAGCAAATAAAGGTGCGTTTGCTGGCAAATGGCCGCCCCCTCTTTATAGTTGTTTTTGAGAGACGTTTCGAACACAAAATCGTCGCTGTAGATCTCGCCAAAATCCTTCACGTTACTAAAAAGAACAAAGGGAGCTACCGGCTGCATTTTTATGTTACGTGCCTGAATTTGAGCCGCATTCAGCGACATTTTGCCGTCCTTCATCACATCCACACTATCAAAATATACAGGTACAGGGCTCAGCGTAACCACTCCCAGCCACCCGTTAGATTTGATGAGCAGATCGTGCTGTTTTACTATCTTATTATTTACAATGAGTTTAGCGCGATAGTAATCAGGGTAATAGTATATCGAAGTATGCTGCTTATCCAATTTGGAAACCTTCTGCCTGAGCTTCTTATCCCACGATTGCTGTATAATAACCGAATCGCCCGGCGCTTTACTGGCGTCGTAATTAAAAACAACCGAATTGGGCAAACCCTGCGTTACCGCTTTTTTGCTACTGAAGGTATAATCGCTATCGGCAATCGGTGGTGGATTTTTATTGATACTGAGGTAGGTGATCACAATGCCGGTTACCAGGGCAACTCCTGTTGTAATTTGCCATATCCGCCTGTTGGTTGGCCTATCGGTAATAGCCGGTGTTGGCGCGGGTACATGTCCGGGTTGGGGGTTCACTATAACATCCTCCAATATGGCCACGCTGGTACTACCATTTTTTTGGTGGGCGGTTACAAAGCCACGCCATCCGTTAAAACCTATAAAGTTAGCCAGGGTGTCCAGTGTATAAGTATTGGGGAGGCTATCGTATTTTACTTTCCCCCAAATGCGCTTTAAGGTAACATGGCTAAGCGTAACGCCCGTACGCTGGTGTATGCGCTCGCTCAGGTTAATAAAATCCTGGTTGGTCCAGCCGCGGCTGTCGCCCCAGCCCGTTTCGATCTCATACTGCAGTTTA
Organism: Mucilaginibacter pankratovii; assembly: GCF_014773265.1. GTDB lineage: Bacteria > Bacteroidota > Bacteroidia > Sphingobacteriales > Sphingobacteriaceae > Mucilaginibacter > Mucilaginibacter pankratovii. The sequence continues at coordinate 202,149 of NZ_JACWMY010000001.1, forward strand.
AGTGTTTCTATAAGTTCATCAAAAGGCATGGGCATCTACTTGGTGCAAAATTAATATCGCTATTGGTTTGTTCGGGCTTGTATCAACTTGTACCAACTTGTACAGGCGCAACGCATACATATTGATTTTTGCGCATCTACATTTGTATCACGCTTTTGGTACTGCAAGTTATAAAATGTACCCGGCTAAATAACCAAATCCCGTTGATATTTTTATGATTAAGCTGGCAATTATAGGTAAATGGTTTTATGCTGTAGCATTTATAGTATTTGGTATACAGCATTTTATATATGCCGAATTTGCGGCTACACTAATACCGGCGTGGATCCCATGGCATTTATTCTGGACGTATTTTGTAGGCGTTGCCTTTATACTGGCTGCCATAAGTATCATCATCAATAAATATGCCTTGTTCTCCTGTGTTATGATGGGCATTATGCTGGCGATGTTTATCCTATTGATGCATATTCCAAACCTGGTTAACCACCCGCAAGATCCGCAGCGCTGGACACGTGCGCTGCAGGATGTGCTATTTATGGGCACAGCGCTTATGCTTACCGGCGAGTTAAAGCTGCAAACCGCCGGCAAATATTTGTTTGCTGTGCCCATCATCATTTTGGCATTGCAGCATTTTGCACATGCAAATTTTGTTACCGCAAAGGTACCCGCATGGTTCCCGGCGGTAGAAGTTTGGGATTATATTGTAGGTATAGTTATTATAGTAGCAGCGATTGGCATTATTACCAACCGGTACATGGGCGCGCCGGCGTTGATGCTGGCCATTTTATTATTCACCCTCGCATTGCTGTACCATGTACCCCTGCTTATTGCCGATGTACACAGCGGCCAGCAGTGGACCGGCGCAATGCTGGATATTGCTATAGCCGGCGGGGCATTTGTGGTGGCTGCTTTGCCAGCGGTTTATTATAAACCGGCCAGCATGGCAACTTAATAGCCCGGGAATGCGTACATTTATATAACCACCTGTTATAAACCTCCTGCTACTATGCCGGGCCGTACTTTATATTACTTTTTTTTGATACTGGCGCTAATTTTTGGCTACAGCGGACGGAGTTATGCGCAATTTTTTCAGCTGACAGAGAATCGTAAGCGCGTTAACGTACCTTTTAAAGCGGTACGCAACATGATTATTATCAAGCTAAAAATTAATAATAACGGGCCTTACAATTTTATTTTGGATACAGGTGTGGGCTTTATGGTGATAACAGAGCCAAGCCTGGTAGACAGCCTGAATATACTTGACCGGCGCACCCTTAAACTGGCCGGGCTTGGCGAAGGAGATGATTTTGATGCTTATTATACTGAACCACTGAACATAGAGATTCCCGGGATAAACAGCGTAGGCGTTAGTGCTGCTATATTTAAAAAAGACCATTTTGGCTTGTCCAATTATGCAGGGATGCCAATTCACGGTTTATTGGGCTACGAGTTTTTTAACAGGCTGGTTGTTAAAATCAACTTTAATGATAGCACACTAACGGCCTATCGCCCGGGCAGTTTGAAAACACCGCGCAGGTACGAGGCTTTGCCTATAACGATAGAGAACAACAAGCCTTTTTTGAAAACCTGTGTGCGCTTTTGTGATAACAGCGAGCGCGAATGTAAGCTCATTGTAGATATTGGCGCCGGGCACCCGCTATCACTTGATGAGAACCATACTAACCCCTGGCCCACTCAAAAAGCTATCGCGGCTAACCTGGGCATGGGCCTAACAGGGCCCATAAAAGGTGAAATAGGCCGTGTACGGCAGTTGAACCTGGGCAAATACAACCTTACCAATATACTTTCATCTTTCCCCGACCACCGTGGCGATAATTCATTTTCTGCCGAGCGGGATGGCAATTTGGGTATGGATCTGCTGAAGCGGTTTATCCTGATATTTGATTACAGTAAAAACTTGCTGTACGTTAAATCGAGGGGCAACCTGAAGGAACCTTTTGAACGCGACATGAGTGGGCTGGAGTACTACGCGGGCGGCGATGAGCTTAAACGCGTGGTAATAAGCCGCGTGGAACCAGGCTCGGCGGCCGATGATGTGGGGTTAATAAAGGACGATGAGATCACCTCCGTAAATTTCAAACCCGTGGTAAACATGAGCCTGGAAGAGCTTGACCGTCTTTTCCGATCGGGCGATGGCAGGAGTTTACTGCTGGAGATCTACCACGAAAAGAAATTCACCAAGGTGATATTAACTTTAAAAAGAAGGATCTAAGAAAATTGAGGTGTTAGTGCGTACAGTTCCCCGATGAAAGGAATAGTGATGGTGTGGGAATTGTACGGCTAATGTATAAGCAGGCGGTGTTTTATTGCCGGCTAAAAACAGATAGGTCAATTAGTTACTCCATCATAAGCCACTTCCGTTCGCCGGTTTAATTGATGCTCTGCCTCTGTACACGACGCTCTGTCCGGGCAATTATTCACCAGGTTCTCTTTGCCGAACCAGCCCGCGGATAACCTGCCACGCGAAATACCCTGCCCGACCAAATATGCTATCGCAGCATCAGAGCGTCGCTTAGATAAGCCGATGTTATAACTCCCGGATGCGCGCACATCCGTATACGATGCCAGTTTTACTTTTACCGATGGATTGGCTTTTAATAAGAGAACAAGCCTGTCCAGTTCCGATGCCGCGTCCAGCCGGATGTTGGCCTTATCCAGGTCATAATAAATAATGGCGTGGATATCCTCCGGCTTAAATACCGGTTGTGCCGGCCCGGCAATTACAGGCGGTAGTATCTGTTTCATTGGTTGCGGGAGAGATTCGTATTTAAAGCTGTAAATATCATCATTCCCTGTACCGCCATCACGATTTGAGGAGAAGTAACCGGTGAGTCCGTTCATCGTCAGGAAATAAAAATCATCAGCGGTACTGTTTACCGGGTAACGATGGTTATACGGCGTACTCCATTCGGCCTTTTTGCCTTTTGCCTCAAATGTATCGTACCCGCCCATCCCGGGCAAGCCGTCGGAGGCGAATTCCAAGCCATTATTCCACGGAATCACCGGAAAGGCCTCGTTTCCTTTGGTATTAATAGTTTTACCGCAATTAGCCGGTTTTGCCCAGGTCCCGTCGGCCAGTTTTGCGCAGTACCAGATGTCGGTTCCACCCTCGCCCCCCGGCATATCCGAGGAAAAGTAAAGCGAAGAGCCATCCGGCGATACTGCGGCGTGCCCTACCGAGTACTCTTTAATATTATTATAAGCAAAGTTTTTAAAATTGCCCCAAACTCCGTTTGCTTTTGTGGCCGTAACCAGCATCAGCCTGCGGGTATACAGGCGCTGGTGGCTGCCTTTCTCACGTTTGTCGATAGGGAGATCGTTGCGCGGAACGCTGGTTGTTACCGTTATCCAGGCGGTATCGGCAGTTACATTGAATAACGCGGGCCCGGCATGGTAATCTCCATTGAATATTTTGCCTCCGTCGCTGCTTGCGGGGAGTAACACAACGCTATCCTTATTGGCGCTGTATAATTTAAAAAAGCCGTTGCCGGTGCGGTTATCGGTTTGCTTGCCGCTTTCGTCGTATTCAATCACCCTGTCGGAAGTAAATACGATACCCTTCTCTCCGTAGTAGTTTGCGCCCCAGTCCGAATAGATACTATTGAGCCTCTTTTCCAGACTCACCGTATAATTTTTGCGTGGCGAGGCCATCCATTTGGCGGCAGAATCGCAGGTGGCCAGCTTAAAACGCAGTTGCTCCGGGTTATTTACTTTGGCATAGTAGGCCTGGTATTGCACTTTTGCCTCCTTTAATTTATTGTTCCTCAGCAGCGATTCGGCGTAATAATACAGGTCGGTATCGGCAGCTTTATCGTAGGCAACTGCGCTTGCGTACCAGTTTTCGGCGTTTTTATGATCGTTTATCAGGCGGTAGCATTCGGCAATTCGTTCTACCACGCGTACGTTTGGGTTATTTTTATCGGCAAGCGGCAGGTAAAGATTTAGTGCTTTAAAATACTCGTAACGCTCGAAAAGCTTATCGGCCAGTTGCTTTTTACTCAGCTGCTCCTGGGCGGCTGCGGCCACCCAACAATTCAACAATAAGGCTATGATCAATATCTTCTTCATATAGCTCATTAAAAAAACCTTGGGCTTATTACTCTTGGCTGCTTTCTTCTGAACGATAAACTCAGCGATACCTCGTGCGTACCGCTTTGATAAGTACCCAGCGCGCTGGTGCTAAAATCGTACGAATACCCGAACCGCAAAAAATCGCTGATATTAAATTGCGCAATACCCGTTACCGTGTTGCTTTTATCAAGCCCTTTATACTGGCCCGATTGTTTAAGGTTAACCCCCGTATTATACGATGCCCCCAGCCAAAGTTTTTTATCAAAAAGCAGGTAGGTGGTAAGGTCTAAGCCGGCGGGGCTCTTCAGGTCGCCTTTTAGCATCACCGAAGGTTTTATATCGATGGTGTTGCTCAGCGCTATTACCATACCTGTTGTTAAATACCCGTGCGGCACCGGGTTAATTACCACCGTATTTGCCCCGGATACCGGTTTAGAAAACAGGTTAAGCACCGATCCTCCCACGTAAAAGGATGGTGTGGTATAGTAAACACCCAGCCTAAAATCGGCCATCAGCGTATTTTCGTTGCCGATAATGTTGCCATCGGTGGGGTCATTCGCGTTAAATTTTGAGGCGTCTATACGGTATTGCACCAGTCCTGCGCCAAAGCCAAAACTAAGGCGTTTGGTATCCTCATCATCCAGCCGCAGGCGGTAAGCATAATTCGCGTAAAACGAAGTATTGTTCTCGGGCCCCAACCTATCATTGGTGGCTAAAAAGCCAAGAGCCATATTTTTATTGTCGGGGTTGAGTACACCGTCTATCGAAATGGTATTAGTGCGCGGTGCACCATCTATCCCGGCCCATTGCAGGCGGCTGCTCAGGTTAAGTGTCCAGTCTTCTTTATAACCGGCGTAGGCGGGGTTTACCACCAGGCCATTAAACATATACTGGCTAAATTGCACCGTTTGTTGCGCATAGCTATTTTGCAGGGCAGCAGCCATTGCCAAAAGCAGGAAATATTTCTTCAGCTTTTTCATTTATCGCCTGTTGATATATATCCATCCTTTATGAACCGTGGGTTTGTCTGCACCGGTATTCAACTCCAGCAGGTAATAATAAGTACCGTCGGCAAGGCCGGTACCATCCCAGGTATTGTGGTAATCTTCAGATTTGTAAACCTGGTTGCCCCAGCGGTTAAATATCAGCAGGCGGCTGCCCGGGTAGTTAGCTATTCCCTTCACTTCAAACACATCGTTTTTGCCGTCGCTATTTGGGGTGATGATATTAGGAACGTTGATATTTGTAGGATCGGGACTTTGTACTTTGATATCAACCGTGGCGTTTAAGGCAGGACTGATAACATACGCCCAGGTATCAATACTGCGCTCGTTACCAAAATCATCGGCATCATTAGCATTGCTGGCGGGCGCTCCCCATTTATGGCCGTTGAGCAAACTGCTTAACCCTGTGATATTTTTTACAGGGTTTGATGGTACACCTACTGCGGTAAGGTCGCTATCGTCCCAGTAAATAGTATTGTCCGGTGAGTTACTGCCGTTGGTCCGGGTAAGTAATATACCATAAAGGTTTCGCTCCACATCAAAAAACGGAAAATGCACCTCGGCCGCAAATAATGATACGGAGATATTAATGGCATAACTTGCCGCATTGGGTTTTACCCCGTTACCTGTTCCGTCCAGCCCGTCCCAGCTTACTTCGTTGCTGCCGCTGTTAACGGTGCCGGTAAGCTGCCGGTCTATCGCATCGGTAAAAACATTGTTCCGGTTTACATCAATAGCAATGGCGTAAGTTCCGTTACCTGTGGCTGTGAATTTTATTTTTCCGCCGGGCAGCGCGGTTCCGGCTACGCCGTCCCGCCCATCGGCGCCGGTGAAGACTATATTGGTTAATGCTGGTACAACCGGCACATGGATGAGCCAGGTAGTGCCACCGCCCGGGGTATTGGCCGAAGCCGGGAGATCTGCCGAGGGGGCATTGAAAAATATCTTATGCGTAATATCCGAAGGGGTATCGTTATTTACCGGGCTGTAGGCATTGGGGTTATTGGTGTTATCCACACTTTTATAGGATGGCGTACCATCCGCGTTGCGGAAACCCTTGTTGTTCACAAAAAACGTAAAGCCATTGCCCGCCTGCCCGTTATTATCCAGCTTATAGCGGTAGCCATCTTTGGTGAGGATATTTAGAATGGCGTTAAAACCTACGTTAAAGGTGCCTAATATGCCCGATAATACATTGGTGAACACGCGCCCGGTTAAAAATGCTGTGTTACTGCTATTACGCACCGATACATCAAAGGCGGCCACGTAACGGTTATTCGGCTGTACCCACTGCGCTGTTATCGGGATGGCAGGTGGGTTGCCGCCTACATCGGCACCATCGGTAGGCGAAATAAAGTCGATCTCCCAGATACCTTCCTGCCCGGCGCCAACTGTTTTGGTGAAAGCCTGGTAGCCACCCGCATTGGGCAGCGGCCCGGCAAGTTCCTGCGCGGGGGTGCCTATAAAACCTATAATTGTAGAGATGCCGCTGCTAAAAGTCGCGCCATCCGGGGCGCGCATGTTTATGGTGCCCGATCCCTGCCCCTGTGCGCTGGAGCCTACGTAAATAGTTTCTCCGGCTTTTACATACACCTTCATGGTGCCTAAAGTTGGGAAGGGGTACGAAGGGTTGGGTATTGTTGAGGAAAGCAGGTAGGCGCGGTTGCCGCCATTGGCCGTAAGTTCTTTACTTCCTTCGGCAAGGATTAATTTTGCGGGCAATAACAGCAGGCCTAAAACACAGCCGCGGCAAAACCATTTACAAACAGAAAATTTTTGAAATATTAGGCCCATGCTCAGTCCCGGAAATATTTAGCAGCGAAAAATATCCGCCATTAAAAGTAAAAAAATCCGTTGGAAAACAATCATTAAAGCAACCGGGAAATCGCTTTTAAAACAGAACCACTAACAATACAGATTTGGCAATAATCCATTGTTTTTTAGGCTTGTTCGCGTTCGACATGTGGCACGAACAGCCCGAACAAGCCCGAACAAGTTTGATTTAAATAAAACACCACTGATAAGCCTGTAAAATCACAAAAGCAATTTCCCTGATTAAAGCAACAGTTGCTTAGCTTAATTGCTATTTATTTACAGACTTACATCTATGCCCATCTCCCGGTAGCGTTTGGTAAGGGTATCCTTTTTATGATTGAATTGCTCCATAAACCAGTTATCATACCGGGAAAGATACCAGTTGGAAAGCTGGGCATTCGCCAAACAGCTGAGAACCGTTTCTCCAGCCATGATGCCCGACATTAAACCGCTTAGTATCCCCTGCCCCGCCGCCGGATCTAAAATACCGGCAGCATCCCCGGTAAGCAACAACCCGGGGCAAGCCAGTGGCTTAAAAACGCGCCACTGCATATTAGCCGCTTTGATTTTGGCAGCCTGCGGCGATGCAGATAACTCTTTAGCGAAGGCGTAGCTGTTGCTTTTATCGGCGAGTTTGGTCTGGGTATGGTATCCATTGCTGCTGTAGGCGGTCCACGTCCATCCATAGGGGTTGGGTTCAAACAACGCCAATTCACGGTCAGGCGCTTCACCTTGTTCGTCCATGCTGATACCAGTCCACGATAGTAGCGGACGACTTAACAGCTCTTCATCAAATTTTAAATACCGCCCGGCAAAACGCCCGCGCCCGCTGGCATCTATCAAATACTTACAGCCAAGCGTTGTTCCGTCAGCCAGCACAACACCCGTTACCGCTTCGTCGCTGCAAATTATTTCGTTTGCCCGGCTGACAAAACGTACATCAACACCCATTTCTTTCACCTTTAATAGCGTGTAGGCCGAGAAAAGCCTAGGTGCGATGTGATGCCCCGTCCAGGTTTCTTCTTCCACGGTACTTAAGGGCGATACATGGGCACCCGTTTTTATGCCTGTATAAATTCCTTTAGAAGCATAGGCGGTAACGCCTTCTATCTGTAATTGCTGCAATAAGGTTTGCACGCCGGGATGCAGGCTTTGCAAAGGCTCCGGCGGTTGCGTTTCAGCATCGGCAAGGTCAATTTCGGGTTGATCGGTTAAGAGCATAACGCCTAGTCCGCCCTGCACACAGGTAATGGCTGCAGCAACACCCGCTGGGCCTCCACCTATTACTATAACATCAGCAGCAGTCATGGTTTAATAATTCCAAACAAGTTTTTGTCCCGATGTGAGGCGATCGCCATATACCATCGTCCAGGCGATGCCGCTTTCGGTAACCTGACAAACATACAGTTTAAGACAGGCCTGGATACGGCGCTTGGTAGATAAGTTATCCGCCATTATGGGCTTGGCTTTATCAGTATTAGCGAAAACATACAGGTAACCCGGCCCGCTGATGCCTTTACGGGGCTTAGTAGCCCAAATAGTATTATCGCCCACCAGATCGGCAGGGATACCCAGCCCTTTTGCACCCGTTCCCCAATCAGCCACCTTTTCGGCGCTTACCAGCCAAAGGCCGGTTAGGCCAACCATTTTCTGTTTAGCGTCGTCAATTATTTCCTGGCCGAAATTGGTTTGAGGCAGCTTGTTGATACATAGTTTAAGGCATGCCATCCGTGAACGTAATTCCGCGCTGGTTAAATTTCGCAGTACCGACATATCCATTTGCCCGTTCATCGCGTTTTGGATGTAATCGGCACAGGCAAGATCGGTAAAGTTCACAAAAACATTGTTGTAAACCCTTTCCAAAAACGGTCCCTGCTCTCCGTCCCATCCCGTGCTTTCAAATAGGTGCAATTCTTTACATGCCGGCGAATCTTTATGCAACCCTATTTCTTTATCAAGCAAAGGTACGGCAGTAGGGTTACGGTAATCGGTATCCATTGATCCCTGGTAAGTGCGCGCGGCATCTGGCGAAGCGGCGGGCCACATGCCATTCATAGCTGCGCAGAGTTTCATATCCTCGGCAAAAGGCGACCCCAGTCCGCGGGTGCTTAAATAGCTATCCACTTTGGCATAAGTTCCATCAGGCTTTTTGGTATCGTTAGCATAGGTAATATCCCAACCCGGCGCAAACACGCCCGAGCATACATCCGGCAGGAAACTGCTCGACTGGTACTCCCGTTTGCTTGTTTCGGTATAATTTGCGCCCGAAATAATTTTGATGTTCTTACTTTCGGAGAATACTGCGGTAAAGGTATCGCCATGCGCGTCAAAAGCCTGTTTTTGGGTAACCGGGTTTTGCATGGTTTGGTTTGGCCGGGTACGTTCGGCACAGAAACTGTACAGCCCGCCCTCAAAAAAGTTGGTGGTATTATCTTCAAAATCAAAGCCAGCCAAATCGTAATTATCCACCAGCGGGAAAAAATCGGGCGCGGTGATGATAGAGAAGGCCGGCAGGCAATTATGTAAAACATGATCGGGCAGCAGCTTGCTGTTCCAGCTTTTAGTATCAACCGTTACACAGCCATCGCAAATGCTGTCTTCAAACAAAGCGGCCAGGTAATTGCCGCGCGGGTTACGTTCCAAATGGATAAAGCCTGGCATCGCCCCATCCTTTTTAAACTTGGCGTTTACAAACATGGGCGTATTGCGCGGAACATCGTATGGGTTCGCCTCGCGCTCTACCTGCTTATCCAGGTCATTATAATACAACACCTCCTCATTGCCCACAAAGGCGGTGTTCATGGCCGCGAAGTATGCGCCATCCTGCTTTTTTACAGTGTAATAAATTTGCTTGCCGTTTTGCTTTGCCCAGCGCACTAATCCACCGGGGACAGATTTGATGAGTACTGACGAACCAATAGCGATGCTCTTTACCAGCGTAGTAGAGTTCCGCGAATCTACCCGGAAAGGCGGTTTGTTGATATCGAACAGGTGTTTGCCACCGGCATCTATGGGGTTGTTAAAATGATCGGGAAAGGTTTTCACCAGGCTGTTCAGCTTTTCGTTAACATGGTATTCGCTAAAGTTGAGCTCTTTGGTATCCAACAGGGTGTCGCCTTTAAATATCTTGCGGATGGGTTGCAGAAATGTGCGGGTTACGTCTTCGCCATCCCTTGCCTTGCCCATCAGCTTAATGCCCGCTTCGCCGGTTACCTTTTTAGCCAGGAATAAACCAAAACGTGCGGGTGTTACCGCTATGTTCTTCACTTTGGCGGTGTCGGCGGGCTTGTTGGTATAGCATCTGTTCAGCGCATCGTAATTCATCTCGCAATCGCCAATGCGCGAGATCCCGGTGCGGGAGAAAACCATATCGGCATGTAAATGGTGCGGCGTTTTATAGGCCGGGCGATATTCGTATGCAAAAACGGCCAGCACCATATCCTTCATCTCATCAGCCGTAAAAGTCCTGAGGCCGTAGATGATATCCTCCAGCGAGTCGATGATCTCTGCGGATGGATAATTACCGATGCCAATGGCGGGCCGCACTCTCGGACTGGCCAGGGCATGGTAAAGTAAACTGCCGGCGGGGTAACCGGGTTCTATCAGCTTCTCCCCCATAAAATCATCAAAGCCTTTTACTTTAGCAAAGGTTTGATCTTTTGTGTAAGCGCTTATATCCGTATTAGCGGGGTTGATATTTAGCGACAAGGTTTTATTGAGATAATCTATCCATCCGTTGCTCTGCATCCATTGCAGCAGCCCCTTAAATTTAACAGAGGCGTCTTCGGTTAAAAGCGCAGCGGTTGCTTTATCAGGATCAAGATCCTTTAAAGTACTGCCGGGCGATGCCAGGATATTGAACGAAGAAAGTTCGCTCAATAAAAAAGTAGTTAAGGCGGTTTTAGTGATAAAATCCCTGCGTTTCATAATTGGTAAGGTTAGATAATATGTTGATATATAGGCCCGATAAATGTATAATAATTATTGGAAAGAACGGCAAAATAGCGCATCTGCAAAAGGGTGTAAACCGCTGTTTTACAAGGCTTTTTTTAGCTGTTTTATCTGCGGGAGAAACACAGATAAGCATGCAGCGTAAAAGCAATTAAAATATTAATACATATTCATTTTAAATTAGCATAAATACTTGATAGGAATATAGTTAAGATATCATTTGCGTAAATTTACGGCATGGATAATTTTATGGCCGCGCGTTCGCAGATGGCATTGTCCCTCGGCTTTCACATTATATTTTCGTGTATTGGTATGGTGATGCCCTTTTTTATGGCGGTATCGCACTTTATGTACCTCAAAACCAATAACCCGGTTTACCGGAATGTAACCAAGGCCTGGAGCAAAGGCGTGGCCATCTTTTTTGCCACAGGCGCGGTATCCGGCACGGTCTTGTCTTTTGAACTGGGCTTGCTGTGGCCCACCTTTATGAAACACGCCGGCCCCATCTTCGGGATGCCCTTTTCTTTGGAAGGGACTGCCTTTTTTATAGAAGCGATTGCCCTGGGCTTCTTCCTGTACGGCTGGGGACGTTTTAACAAATGGTTCCATTGGTTTACGGGAGTAGTGGTGGGCATCAGCGGGCTTGCATCGGGCATATTGGTGGTTGCCGCCAATGCCTGGATGAACAGCCCATCGGGTTTTACGCTGGTAAACGGTAAATACACCAATATAGACCCGATAAAGGCCATGTTTAACCCGGCTTGGTTTTCACAGGCGCTGCACATGTCGGTAGCTGCCTTTGCAGCTACGGGATTCGCCGTTGCGGGTGTACACGCGCTGATGATATTAAGAAAACGTAACGTTGATTTCCACATGCGTTCGTTCCGTATTGCGGCCATATTCGGCGTGGTGGCTGCTATTTTGCAGCCCTTAAGCGGCGATATTTCGGCCAAAATGGTGGCCAAACGGCAACCCGCAAAACTCGCTGCCATGGAGGCGCATTTTAAGACAGAACCATATTCGCCCCTGATAATCGGTGGCATCCCCGATGTAAAAAACAAGAAAGTGGATTACGTCCTCGAATTACCCGGCATGCTGAGTTTTATGGTGTATGATGATTTTAAAACACCTGTAAAGGGCCTCGACCAGATCCCGTTGGCCGACCAGCCCCCTATTGCAGTAACGCATTACGCCTTTCAACTGATGGTGGGCCTGGGTATGGCCATGATGGCGTTGGGCGTTATTTACCTCATCGCGTTAGCAAAAAAGAAAAGTTGGTTTACCAAAGAGTGGTTTTTAAAGCTCTTCATCGCCGCCACGCCGCTTGGTTTTATTGCCGTAGAGGCCGGCTGGACGGTTACCGAAGTTGGCCGCCAACCCTGGATAATACAGGGCGTTATGCGTACAAAAGATGCGGTTACGCCTATGCCGGGCATCGGCTATTCGTTTTACCTGTTTACCGCGGTGTACTTTACGCTGAGCATAGCGGTTATATTTTTGCTGTACCGGCAAATAAAGATGGTACCGGTACTTTATAATAATGCAGAACCCCAAACACATTAAAATATAAGGCTTATGATGATCTACGTAGTGATGGGTTTCTTATGGCTGGCCTTGCTGTTGTACCTGGTAATGGGCGGTGCCGATTTTGGCGCGGGCATTATCGAGCTGTTTACCTCCAACGCCAATAAATCGCGCACGCGCAGGATCATGTATAATGCCATCGGCCCTATCTGGGAGGCTAACCACATGTGGCTCATCATTGCCATTGTAATACTGTTTGTAGGTTTCCCGGTGATCTACACCACCATGAGCACTTACCTGCATATCCCGCTGGTAATTATGCTGATGGGGATCATCGCCCGCGGCACGGCCCTTACTTTTCGCAATTACGACGCAGTGACCGATAATATGCAGCGGGTGTATAACAAGATCTTTGTTTACTCCAGCTTTATTACGCCGCTATTCCTGGGTATTATTGCGGGCAGCGCCGTTAGCGGCCGCATAGATACCGGGGCAACCGATTTTCTCTCGGCCTATGTGTATAGCTGGCTTAATTTATTTTCGGTAGCTATCGGCTTTTTCACGGTGGCGCTTTGCGGTTTCCTGGCGGCAATTTATTTAATTGGTGAAGCCAACGACGAGGCCGAAACCAAAAGCTTTATCCGCAAGGCCCGGTTTATGAATATAGCCGCTGTTGTAGCCGGCGGCCTGGTTTTTATAGCTTCTGTTACCGAGCAGATCCCGCTGGTGGAGTGGGTATTTGGTAGCATCATCGGCGTTTTAGCTGTGAGTGCAGCAAGTATTTCGCTGATAGTGATGTGGTACCTTATTGTAAAGGGTAAACGGTTTATCATCCGTGTACTGGCAGGCTTCCAGATGACGATGATATTGCTCACCACTACCTACAAGCATTACCCCAATATCGTTATCCTCAAAAATGGCGGTTATCTTTCCCTGATAGCAGACCGCGGTGCAGATAAAGCTATTGAGGGTTTAGGCATTGCCCTGCTCATAGGCAGTTTGTTTATTTTACCCGCGCTGGGCTATCTTATTTACAGCTTTCAGCGTAAGGATAAGGGAGATCTGGCGGAGCATTGAGGAGGCCGTGCAGCCGTTTTGACTCACCCCGGGGACGCTTCGCTGCCCGACCCTCTCTACCTGCGGTAAAGAGGGTAAAAGAGCAAAACCCCCTTTCCGCTTGCGGAGAGAGGGTAGCCGGGCGAAGCAATGGCCGGGTGAGTAAATCGCCGATATGCATCGATTGTCACGGCATCGATAACAACCCCAATAGATCATCTTTTGTCAACGAGTTAAAAATCCCGTCGGATGAGATCAGCTTGCCAGCCAGTTCCTTTTTGGTTTCCTGCAATACGATGATCTTCTCCTCGATTGTATCCGGGCATATCAGCCGTACGGCTACTACATTTTTGGTTTGGCCGATGCGGTATACCCTGTCAATAGCCTGATTTTCGATGGCCGGGTTCCACCAGGGGTCTAACAGGTAAACGTAATCGGCGGCGGTGAGGTTAAGGCCGGTGCCTCCGGCTTTTAGGCTCACTAAAAATACGCGAGTACCTATGTTGTTCTGGAAATCATTCACCACTTGTTCGCGGTTACGGGTTGCGCCGGTAAGGTAGGCAAAGCCGATATGGCGTTTACTGAGTTCTTTTTTTACCAGATCGAGCATCCCTACAAACTGCGAGAACACCAGGATCTTATGATTGGCGGATTTACCTTCTATCTCGGCTACCAGCGTATCAATTTTGGAGGACTGGTTACCCGGCACCCTCACGCCATCCAGCAGTTGTGGCGAATCGCAGATCTGTCGGAGTTTGGTTAAGCCCTTCAACACATGCATGGAGCGTTTGGGCAATTCCTCCTGCGTGGTGGCCGAAATGTATTCTCTAAACTCCCGTTCATAAGCCAAATAAATGCCCCGCTGTTCCTCCCCCATTGGGCAATGCAATACCATTTCGGTTTTCTCCGGCAATTCGGATGCCACCTCCTGCTTGGTGCGACGCAGGATGAAGGGGCTTATTTTATTGTGCAGTTCGCGTGAGCGTTTGCTCACCTTAAACTGATCGATAGGCACAGCGTAGATCTCTTTAAAGTACTGATGTGTTCCTAATAAGCCCGGGCAGGCGAAGGATAACTGCCCGTACAGATCGAATGTATTGTTCTCTATAGGCGTACCTGTTATGGCAATCCTGTTCCTCGCCTTTAGCAACTTTACAGCTTTATAACGTTGCGATGAAGGATTCTTGATATTCTGCGATTCATCCAGGAAGATGTAGTTGAAAGTATAATCTTTGAGGAAGTTAACATCGGATAACAACGTGCCATAGGAGGTTAAAACCAATTCGTAATTATCAAAATCGGCAATGCTTTTTACCCGCTCCGCACCGTAAATGGTATGGATCTTTAGCGAGGGTGCAAATTTGGCTACCTCCGCCTGCCAGTTGAAGATCAGCGAGGTAGGCACTACCAGCAGGTTAGTATTATAGGCAGTTTTGTTGCGTTGCGAGAGAATAAATGCCAGGATCTGGATGGTTTTGCCCAGACCCATATCGTCCGCCAGGCAGCCGCCGAAGTTGAAATCGTCTAAAAAATTCAGCCAGTTGAGCCCTTGCTTTTGGTATGGGCGCAGGGTGGTAAGCAGTGTTTCGGGCACCTCCACATCCTCTATCGATTCGAAGTTCTCAAACTTGCGCCGGAAATCCTTTATTTCCAGCTTTACCTGTTCATCAAGCATCTGTTTTTCAAACAGTTGTTCAATGGTTTCGTAATTGGTTTTGGGGATGTGGAGTTCATCCTCCCAGATGGCACCGGCTTTGAAGTAGGCATCAAATTTCTCCAGCCATGCTTCGGGCAGGATGCCCATGGTGCCATCATCCAACTGCACAAATTTGGTTTTGTTGCGAATGGCTTTGTGCAGGTGTTTAAGCGATGCCTGGCGTTTGCCAAATTTAGCGGTAATATGGGCATTGAACCAGTTGATCCCACTCAATATCTTGATGGTGATCTCCACCTTGTTTGGATTTAACTTATTGCCGCTTAGTTCGTTAAAACCAAGAATGGTGATACCCGCCTTATTCCAGGCTTCGAAGGCATCTAAAAACCAACCCTCATCCAGAAAACGTTTTTTATGCAGGTAGAAGTATTGGATCTCGTCGCCAACCTGCTCTTCAAAGTAGGGATGCTGCTGTGTAATGAGATTATTAAAGTGCTTTTCGGCCAGGTCATTCCGCTGTACTAAAAACTCCTCGCCCTTGCCATCAGGCGCGTAGATCAGGGTATCTTTACGGATGGGGATCTCGGCATCGCCATAGCGCATTACGGGCAATATCATCACATGCTGCCCAAAATCCGACAGATAGATGATCATCTCATTTTTATCGAAATGGTATTTTTTTAGCTGCGCAGGGGTAGCCTTAAGAATGTATGGATACTTTACTACCATACTCTCCTCCAGCTTATTAAGTATACGCACACGGAACTCTTTAAACTGCGATTGGTGAATAAGCAATTTTTCGCCACCCGATCTGAACAGCCCGATAGCGCCCATCATTTGCAGATCCTTTACCAGGTAAAGTGTTTTGTCGATCCTGATGAAGTAACCAAAAATTGTTTCGAGCGTATGGAGCTGATACCGCTCCTCGCCCATGTGTAACTCTCCGCTGACCTCATAAAAATCCCCTTTTTCATCAACCGTTATTTGCAGTCCTTTGGTAATACTACGTACGGTAATGACTTGCAAAGCATTGGCCGATATCTTCTCAGATATCTCACTATCATGTAGATAGCATTCAAAATTAAGCGGATTTTTAACGACAGATCTTAAGGTCTCCAGGTTAGTCTGGTTAATTTTGGCATCTATATTTTGCTGAAAACGGGATACCGCCGTATAGAATTTCAGCTCCAGGGGGTCGTTGGTATCCAGCACCAATTGCAGCGGCGCAAGGGCCGACAAGGGGTTTTTGATGCGCCCATCCTTTGCCATGGCCGCCACGTATAATTCTACAATAAGGTGTTTATAAAATTTGTGCTGTTTAAACACCAGGATGCGCTTTTGTTCCTCATTTACAGCAGGTTTAGGTACAAGATCCTGTGGCGACGAGAACATCAATTGCTGCTCCATTAAACCTAAACTGATTTGTGTAACCGGCAGCAATGATTTATTTTTTACACTGATAATCAACCTGTTGCCCTGAAGTTCGGGCACAAAATAGGCGTCAAGATCCTGCTCATCTGCCAGTCCGTAATCGGCAGCAAACTTTTTTAACCTGTTATTTCTTAGTGTATTATCAAAAAAGACAAGATAGTTCTCATTGGCGATTACCTGCAGCAGGGCCGATGATTGGTGGCTGCATAATTTTGTTTTTGGTTGACCGCAACTGCAATACAACACAATAGCATCAGGCTCTTGAACTATTTGAATATCAACAATTTCATACGCATATAGGCCACTGAATTTTGCTTTATTGATACCGAACTCCACCGGCGTTAACTGCTCCGACCCCAATTCATCATAAGCGGTTACCGGCGAGTGCTGAGCGATGATTACTGCATTTAACTGCGCGATGCTTTTATCTTTCAGGATGTAAATTCCATCCCTTTTTTTGCCATCATCCGGGGTAAAAACGTTGCTCATTGATGGTGGCAAATTACGATAAATTAGGCCATAACTGCCCGGAATTGCAAAAATCACCTTCGAAAACTTTCGTTTTTTTGCTGTTTTTCCTTAAAAAAGGGGAGTTTTTTGTGCCCTTTTCACTCAAAATTCAAGCGCTTTTTGGCATTGTTTTCAAAAACTTATTTTTTACCCCGCGCGACCAGAAAGTAAAAAAAAGAGGCGCAAAATATTGCGCCTCTACGGTAAAACTTTTCCTGAATTATTTCTGCATCACCATTACCCCATTCATCAAAATGGTGCTGCCTTTTTCCGCAACGATGTTGTAAACGTTTTGTACACCGCCGGCCTGCTCGGTTTTTTGCAGCACGGTGTAAGCTTCGTATTTGCCGGTTTTATCGTTCAGGCAAAGTACCTGCTGGCCCAGGCTGATCTCTCCTATTTTAAAATTACCCTGCCTGGTGAGCATAGGGTGGTTTGGGGTGGCCTTTAGCACCTTGGCTCGTAGGATTACATCGGTACCTGTGGTGGTATTATTTTCCTTTGCCGATATCAGTACCAATTGGGTAAGTGCATAGTTTTTGGCAGCATGCACAGTCAGTTCCTTCACTTTAGTGGCGGTAGCTTTTTTAGTAAGCGGATCAATGGTAATTACCTCGTCGCCGCTTTTTACGTCTTTCAATAGTTTTTTGCTGCCGTTGCCCATGGTTACCAGCTCATCGCCGGGGAAACAGATATCGTTACCATAAGTTGCCGATTCTTCTTTCATGTCCTTCCCGTTATTTAGCACCTTATATTGTTGGAAGCTCAGCTCTTTTGAAAGCACGTAGGACAGCTTCAGGATAAAATTTTTCTCCACTTTGTTAATATCATCAATATCCTGGAAGTATTGCTCCCAAACTTTGCCGTCGGCGGTAAAATCGGGTACCAGGGCCTGGTATTTTTTGCCGGTTTCGCTGGTGTAGAAAACCATGGTGCCAATTTCCTGCATGCCCTCTTTGGCAACTAGTTTATACAAGTCGATACGTTTTTTGAGGTTATCGCTGCCGGTGATGAAGTAAGGTTTGCGGCCCTCGTACCTGTCAAGCACGTAAGCATTGTCAAACTTCACGTAAGTATCCTGGTCCAGGTTGGCAATGGTGTAGGTTTTTGCCTTGGTGTACTCTGCCAGCGTTAGCGGGCGCGGGTTAACGGTTTTCTCCTGTGCAAAAGCAGTGGAGGTAACAAAAAGTATAAATAGTGTAGATAGTAAATTGCGCATTAGTAATTCTAAAATTGATTCATAATTGTTGATGACAACACCAACAATGGCTTTAGTTATGTAACGTCATGCCGAATTTATTTCGGCACCCCACATGCAAAGCAGCGATGTGCAAGGCGGCCCAGCATGTGGGCTGGCCTGTCCAATGGGGTCCCGAAACAAGTTCGGGATGACGATCTTTATTATTTGTTGTTCTTTTTCAGCCGTTGTTGGTGTTGTCACCAACAACAACTTACGATATCTCTTTAAACGCCGCAGCGAAGGCTTCCATCTCGTCCATACGACCGATGCTTACGCGGCACCAGTCCTGGCCGTTCAGTTTCCAGTCGCGCAGGGCCACGCCGCGTTTCATCATCTCGTCGGCAAATTTCTTACCGTCCATTTTCAGCGGGAACATCACGAAGTTTGCTGATGAGGGGATATAAGTGTATCCTTCCTTCTTCAGCGTTTCGTATAAAAACTCTTTTGAGGCGTTGGTTTTTTTCAGCGCATCCTGTAAATATTCCGTTTCGTTGTACGATGCAAGAGCTGCGGCGAGCGTGGTAGATGATAATCCGGCCCAGCCAGGCGTATAATTGCCCAATGTTTTAATAGTATCGGGCTGGCCGATGATATAACCGAAGCGCAGGCCTGCAAAACCGTATAATTTAGAAAAGGTGCGGGCGATGATCACATTCTGCCCGGCTTTAACACAATCCATCATGCTGACAGCTTTAGGGTTTGGCAGGTAATCTATGTAAGCCTCATCCACAAAAACAAGCGTCTTTTTTGATACCCGCTCGCAAAAGCCTTTTAGTTTTTCGGTATCTACCACCGTAGCGGTAGGATTGTTCGGGTTACAGATGTACACCAACCCCGTATTGCCGTCTACTTTGGCTTCCATCGCATCCAAATCGAGTTTGTAATCTGCTGTCAACGGCACCTTCACCCATTTACCATCAAAATGCTCGGCCTGGGTTGGCAGGTCGTCGTAAGACGGGTCTCCGGTGATGATGTTTTTACCGCCTTTGCTGTAGTACATGGCAGCAGCCAGCAGCAATGGCGATGAACCCGAAGATAATAAAACATTGTTGGCCTTAACCCCCTCGTAACTTGCCACTTTAAGGCGCATGTTAAATATAGATGCGAAGGTGTATTGATAGCTGGTATCAAGCGAATCGGTTATCGCTTTTTTTGCCGTTGCCGATGGGCCGAAAGGGTTTTCGTTTGCCATCAGCCTTGCTTTCATGGCGGCAGGTGCCTGCATCAGGGCGGTTTCCTCGGCCAGCATGGTATTGCCGGTGCGCATTTTGCGTACAAGCGGCATTGCGGCCAGTTTATTAACGGTGCTGCTTAAAAAAGCTACACCGCCCGCAAGCATAGCGCTGGTTTTTATCCAGTTTCTGCGGTTTAGTGAATTTGACATATCGTTTAATTTTAGTTTTTTCTACTTGTTTGTTGTCGGATAGCTAACCCGCTGTTCCGTTACGCGGGCATGTACCTGCGCCACCACGCTCCTTGCCGATTCAAAGGCCCCCGCCATCCAGGCGTTGAGGTATGTTAAATGCTCGCCCGCAAAATACACCTGCTTATCGGGCTTTAGCAATACCGGGTACTGGGTTTTACGGGTTTCGTTATTATACACTGCCCATCCGCCTAAATTGTATTTGGTTTTATGCCAGCTTACCGAAAACGACCGCTCAAACTCCGTATCGTATTGTGGATGAATCAGCCTGCCTTTTTGCAGGGCAAGCCGCTCGCGTTCGGTGTAACTTAAATCGCCCGTTCGTACTGCTTTTTCGTTAAAATTGTAATATCCTATTAAGATACCCTTTTTACCCAAATAATCATAACTCGGATAAAACATTTGCGTTAAATCGTTATTAGTGTGAGTGATACCACCATAAATATGATCATCCTCTTCCCAAAACCTCCGCTTAAACTGCAAGCCGATCTTGCCGGTTTGGATGTAACCGATATAATCAATAGCGCGGCTCACATCGCCCGAAAAATTGTTATTAATGTTGCTGAGCACTGGCAACGGCAGGGTGCATATGCACAGGTCGCCTTGTAAAACGTGCTCGCCTGCGGCATCTTTGTAAGTCACTTTTACGCCCTCTGCCAGGTTGGTGATATTGGTTACTTCGGCACCCAGCTTTAAGGATGGCGTAACCTGTTTTTGCAATGCTTTGGCAATCATATCCATGCCACCAACGGCCTGGAACATGGTCATCTGAAGTTCGTAGGTATACTCGGCAACGTTATAAAAATCAGGATCAAGCAAACCCGACTGGATGATATCCGCCAGTTTATTGGCCTCCGATATTTTGCCGGGCTTGCTCCCGGCCCCCGGCGATTCGGCATACCCCCTGCGGGCAGATGCCTTGTAGAGCTTATCAATATCCAAACCACCTTCGGCAGCCAGGTATTCCAGTACTTTTTGGGTATCTTCTTTGGTGAGGGTGGCGTCTAATGCGCCATGGTCTACGCTTTTGCTCAGCAATTCGGCCATGTAGCCGCGTACATCGTTATGTACTTCGCGTGCGCGAATCTTTTTGTTGGAGAGCGGACCCTTTCCTTCGGCGAAGTAATAAGCGCCTTCGTTTACATTGTTATAAACCTGTATGGGTACGCCCAGTTCTTTGCAGTAGTGGAGGGTGAGCTGGTGGTGATGGGGTATGCGCGATGGGCCTGCGTTAAAGTAAAGCCCGTCATCAAATTTTGCTGTTGCGGGCGGCATCCCGGTTTCCTGGTTGGTGCTGCCGTTGCGGATGCTCCAACATCGCCCCCCTGCCCTTTCGCGGGCCTCTAAAATGGTGGTTTTATAGCCGAGCTTGTTCAGCTCGTAGGCCGATGCCATGCCGGCCAGTCCTCCGCCTAAAATAATAATGTGTTTGCCGTTGCCGCTGCCTGTGAGATTAAAGGCATGCGCGGGTGCAGATTTGAGCATCCCCAGTGCCAACATAGCCGGGTAAGTGCCGCCTGCAAGCATGGCCCCCTTGCTTAAAAAGTTTCTGCGGGTTAAATTTTCCAAAATATATCAGATCAGTGATAGGTGTTATCGGTCCGCAGGGTCCTTTTCAAGAGACCCTGCGGGGACGAAATAAGTATTGCAAATGCCCTAAAGCATTAAATGACATTTACAGCGGGAATTTACTTGTTTTTTAAAAGATTGCCAATTAAATTGTGACCAACTGTAAAAAAGAAGTGTTGTTTGGTGAGAAAAGCAGGGGTTGGCGCATTTAGGTTGCTGCAGCCCCGCTATCCGCTATACTTCGTGCCGCTGCTATCGGGTTTAGGTGGGTTGGGATTGTGCGGTGACGAGGCGGGAATGTCCGTCCCCGCAAGATCCTCTATCGAGAGACCCTGCGGGGACGGAAAGACTTAAAAACAATGACCGTTTTAACACCTTCTATACCAACACCAATTGCCCAAAATGATAGGCTATATGATTGGTACGGCTGAGCAATACACTGAGGCGGTTGCGGGTTGGGTCGTTGGCGAAGTCTTCATCCGTCATGGCGTTGTGGCGCTTGAACCAGTCTTCGGCGGGCAGGGCGTTAAACAGCACGGTTAGGCGGGCGTGCACATTGTTCCAATACTCCCTTAATTTTTCTACCGGGTAAGCGTTAACGGCGGGGCCGTCAGGCGAGCGCAGAAACACCGGGGCAAGCTCGGGGTAAAATGCCTCGCCTAAGCCTAAAGTATCGCTTAACAGCCCGTGATAGCTGGTAAGGTGACCATACAGATATATGACACGGTTTTTGCCGGGTGCTACCGTCTTTTGAAAATCGGCTTCGCTAAGCGCGTTGAAATATTTTTCGGCGCGGGCCACCTGGGTGTTCCAGCCCTGAAGCGCCATTTTTACAAACAATTGCTGATCCATCTTTTTTTTTCCGGTAAAGATGGATCAACAATTAGGTTTTTTGTAACATCCTGCCAAAATTGACGGGCGGTTGACGGTAGCCAGATTATTTCACCTCGAAGGTAAATGATTGCGAAGCGGCATCGCCATTGGGTGTCATCCCCTGCACTATGCCAAAATATTTACCGGCCTGGTCTGATGTGTAAAAAGTAACTTTATTGGCGTTTACCGGGCCCGTTTTTATCTCGGGCGCCCAAAATAGCAGGTTCCTGAAATCGGGGATACGGCTTTTCGCCTGCTCATCGGTTTCGTAAACGGGTGAGTAAAATTCGCGTTGTATCTGCATTCCTTCATAATCTATCACTACAGCATGCGGGTCCATTTCGGCGCCGCCCAGGTCGCCTTTGTAGGTGGTATAATTCATGACCCCCTCGAATACCGCCGGTCCCCAAAAATAGCGGCTACGCACTACCTGCAATCTTTGCACTTTAAGCGGGTCTATAGCCATTACTTTATCAATATTAAATACCGGCACGCCATCCAGCATTACCAATGGGTCGCCGGTAAGCAGTACCTTTTCATCTATCAGGGTAATATGGAACCTGCCGCGAGACCTGGATACCCCCGCTTCGCGCACGTATTCGCGCACTACTTCTTCCATGGTAACAAAGCGGGTAAAATCATCCAGCTTATAAGTTTTGTATGGGGTGCCAAAAAACCCGCTGCTATCTACCGCCGGCTCAAAATAGTGTTTAAGCTTATTACCCGCGTAGATGTTTTGCACCTGCATAGCCAGGCTTTGCTGCTGTAACGAGGCTTGCATCCCTTGCGTAAGCCCGAACGCAGGCAGCGCGGTTTTTGAATATTGCTCAAAGAATGGGCTGATAACCTCAATTTTATGCGAGGTATCGCGCTCGGTATTGGTTTGCACCACAATTTCGTTGGCACCGTAAAACTCTTTGGTGTTAAAATACAGCTTACCCTCAGCGTCGCTTTTTGCAGCGTATACCTGCACCCGCTTACCCGGTACAGCAAGGTAAGCTATCACATCCTTAGCGATATTTTTTACCGAATCGGTAACCTTAGCAATAACCAGGTGCCCGTTAAACTCGGGTTGATACTTAAAGGCTGCCGGGGCAGGCTGTAATATATTATCCCAGCGGAAACGCCTCCAGCCTTGGGTAAGCAACAGGTTATCGGTAGCTTCGTCGGCCTCGGCCGTTATGGTTTTTAAGTAATAACCCGGCGATTCGATGCCGCCCCTTAGCTCGGCACCAAGCCAAAAATAGCCCGCGATATCATCCTGATCTACCGTTTGCAAGGAATCAACCCGGTAAACCGACATGGAGAGGCCAGCATTGATCATTTTAGCGGTTGCGTTTTTAGCGGCTATGGTAACGCTCACTTTTTTTCGGGTGGCATACTGCCCTGCATCGGCACCTGCATCAATAAACAAGGTTTGCTCTGGCCGTTTAAAGTAAAGTCTTTCGCAAACGGGTTGCCTGCCGCCATCAAATATAGTTAGGTATGATACGCCTTCGCCCAGCTTGTCTTTACTTACTGTAAACACCGCCGCGCCGTTGCTGCTAACGGCATTCTGCACTAATTTTGCCACGCCACGGGTGTGGGCAAAAAGGTGTAGCTGCTGGTCGCCGGTGTTGCTGTTTACCTTTACATTGAGGCTGCCATTGCCTGCATCAGTTACCTGCATGGTGTAACCATTACTTTTGACTGTGGGCAGGGCTGTAATTATCGGTTTATCGCTGCCAATATTTATAATGGCCCTGTAGGTATTGTTTACAGCCGGCGTAAATACAAAATGCCCCATGCCAAACTTTAATGGCTGAAAGCGGGCAACGGTATCATTATTTTCATTTACAACAGCCCCCCTGAATGCAAAGCCCGATCCATTTTTGGCAACCGCCTTAAAGGCTACATTTGCCGGCAGGCCGCTAACCAGGTAGCCACCCTCCGGGAAAAACTGCACGTCGTAATCGGGTGTTTTAGGTTTGGCTGCCACATCGGGCGTTCTTAGGGAGTTTATTATAGTTATCTTTTTTTCGAAGAAACTCTCGGGGCCGAAATTCTTCATCCAATTGGTATATGCCCGCAATTTATAATTACCGTTAGCTACAGATGGTGGTATTACCAGCGAACCGCTGCCCATACCATCGGTCATGGCAATTTTGGCCTGCATTACGCTCACCTGCGCATTATCTAAAATATCAACGTAAACTACTTTGCTTAGCGTAAGCGGTTTGTTAAAAGCGCCGTCTACACAGTAAATTTTAAACCAAACGATCTCGCCGGCCAGGTAAGTACTTTTATCGGTATGCACAAATACTTTTTCCTGCAGGGCTGTTTGGGTGTACTTATTAAAGGCATTTTGTACCTGCGACAGCTCCTGCGCGTTGCCGCGCGGCATAAACGCAAGCAATGCTACCCATACGGATAAAGTATTTTTAAGCACGTTCCATGTTTTTTTACTGCTCATTCTTTTCAAATGTTTATTGTGTTTGTGCATTACGTCCTATTAATCCCTCCAAAAATCGGGGCGCCTTTTATACCCTCGCAAGGTGCAGTCGGCACATTGATAACTTGCTCTGCCATAACCTATAGCCGGGCCGCCCATTGGGCCTGTTATAGCATAGGTAGGTAAATATATGCCGCTGATAATATAAGCGGCAACATCGTTAGACTTGGTCGTCGGATTTAGGTACAGGGTAGAATCCTGACTGCAATCATAAGGGTACTGCAACATCCATTCGCGGGGCAGATCATCCCTATTAATAAATATGCGTTTAGTGCTCATGGTACCAACACTAACAAAACCAATTACAGGTTCCTCCGCATTAGCCGTATTATGAACGTTACCCTTGATTTCTGAAGGCAGGGCATCAAATATGCTTCCCAGCGACTCGGTGTTCTTTCTTAAATTTTCCCAAAAATCAAACGCTTCCTTTGTAAGGGCGTATTGTTTTACCAGTATGCTATACCGCATACTTATTTTTTCGGAACTGGGTATGATATTAGTTATTGGCGCATTACTTACTACATCTGAGGCAAGTTTTGTAGTTGATGCCAACGCCACTGTGCTCGAGGTGTGATTGGCAAAACAGGTGAAAATCTGCTCATCAACCGTACGGGGTACCACATCGCCGTTCATTACTTTATAATTTGAAATATATTTGCTGTGAAACAGCCAGGTTTCGTTGTACTCCCAACGGTAATAGCGGGTATTATTTGCAGGGTCGTGCGCGCTGGCGTAGATATGAAGTCCATCGCTTTTGGTTTGGTAGGTAACGGTATCTACCGGCGGCGTTACTTTTACTTCGCTATCGTCTGACAGGTATTCTTTGCCGTTAGCAAGCCTGATACGCAGGTGATATTTTTGCGACACATCCAAATTCAGCGGTAAGGCCGTGTATACGCCTGCCTTTATTTCATTAAGCTGGTAGGTTTTGCCATTACCTTCTACGGTAACACCTGCGCCCCTTTCCGGCGCAGTGGTAACCGAATTGGCCAGGTTAACTGTTCGGCTAAGTTTTATGAATGTGGAATCGTTACCACCGTTGATAAATCCTTCTACTACCAAATAATTATTGGCCGTGGCCGCCAGATCTGGCAGGTATGGCTTTTTACAACTAAAAGCTACCAGCAATACAACCAGGTAACTAAGGTATTTTATATTTTTATTCATGTTCATTCAATTCAAATTGCAGGTTTTTCTTACTATCCTTGTTAAAGTATAAGCTACATACCTCGTGCCCGAAGCCTTATGGCGAGCTAATGCCGTTAAAAACAGCATATCATAAGTTATATATTTATCGGTTTTAATCATCATTTATCCTTCCAAAACGTTGGCCGTTTTTTGGTTCCTCTTAATGTACAGTCGCCACATATAAAATCTGTTCGGTAGTAGCCCAGTAGCGTGGTATCCGGGGCTTTGGCTCTAAGTGTTAGGGTAGGCAGCGTAAGGTTTGTAAGAATAAATGCCTTTACTTCGTTAAGCTTTGTTTTAGGGTTGTTAAATAGCGCAGTGTCCTGCGTACAATTAAAAGGGTATTGAATTATCCAGGTGGCGGGCAACTCCTCTTTGTCAATAAAAATCCTTTTTGTTTGAACGGTACTAACGCCAACATAACCTATCACCGGTTCGGCAGGATTGGTGGTATTATGGATGTTACCCCCTATTTCTGAAGGCAGGGCGTCAAATATACTGCCCAATTGCTCGGTGTTCTTTTTAAGGTTTTCGTAAAAAGCAAAGGCCTCCTTTGTAAGCGCATATTGTTTTATAAGTATGCTATACCTTATACTAATTTTCTCTGAACTGGAAATAATGGTAGTTATAAGGGCTTTGGAAATAACATCCTGCGCCAATTTTACAGATGATCCTAAAACGATACTGCTGGACTTAGCACTCGAAAAACACGAGAATATATCCTCGGCGGGGAGCCTTGGATAAATAGTTCCGTTCACTACTTTAAAACTGGAATAAAACTTCGAATTAAAGCGCCAGGCTTCGCTGTAGTCCCACCGGTAATAATGGGTTCTATTAGAGG
This sequence comes from Mucilaginibacter pankratovii, assembly GCF_014773265.1. Classification (GTDB taxonomy): domain Bacteria; phylum Bacteroidota; class Bacteroidia; order Sphingobacteriales; family Sphingobacteriaceae; genus Mucilaginibacter; species Mucilaginibacter pankratovii. Next base: position 228,811 of record NZ_JACWMY010000001.1, read on the forward strand.
GATCGTGCGCGCTGGCATTTATCTGCAACGAAGTATCTTTAATGGTATAGGTTACCGTATCGATAGGTGGCGTTAGCTTAGGCTTTTCATAGTCAGACACGTACTCTTTACCGTTAGTTAATTTGATACGCAAATGATACTGTTGCGTGGTATCTAAGTTTAAAGGCAGGGCTGAATAAACACCGGGGCTTATTTCGGTGAGCGGGCGCGTAGTGCTACTGCTCTCCACAGCTACTGTAGCGCCCCTTTCGGCGGCCGTTTTTACGGTATCCGATATTTTTACAGTGTGGCTTAGCGTTATAAAGGTTGAATCGTTTCCGGGGTTAATAACACCCTCAACTACCAGCAGGCTGGTGGAATTGGAGGTAATTTCGGGGGCATAGGGTTTTCTGCAGCTTGCCGATGCAACCCCTACACTTAAAATTAATATGTAAACACTACGCCCCTTCATATCGGTTATCACTTATCAGAACCTTATATTGTAATTGATGAATGGAATTGGTTTTGCAAAGATGGACAGCTTATACCCGGTGATTACACCGCTCTCCTGTGTAAAATAGGTAGAATAAGCATTTGCCCTGCCGGTAAGGTTGTAAACACCAATAGTAAACGAGTTGTGCGTTAGCTGGTGCACCTTATGGTTGCCATCAATATTCATCGAAAAATCGCTTCGGAAATAATCCGGGATGCGGTAGGCATTCCTATCGGAATAATAAACCCTTTCCGAGCCTGCGTAGTAGTACTTACCTGTTGGCAGGGTAATTGGTCGGCCTGTGCTGTAGGTTACGTTTAGCGATATGCTGAAACGGTGCGTAAAACGGTAGTTGCCCACAAAATTAAAGCTGTGCGGTTTATCGTAGTTGGCCGGGTAAAAGCTACCGTTATTTACCGGCTGCCCAACGGTGGGGTCGTCCTGTTTTAAAAACGTGCGGGAATAGGCGTAGCTGATCCAGCCGTTGGCCATTCCGGTGTTTTTACGGATCATAAACTCAACCCCATAAGCTTTGCCACGGGTATTGATAACATCGGTTTCTATATGGTGATTTAGCACCAGTGTTGCACCGCTGCGGTAATCCAGGTAATCTTTCAGCCTTTTGTAGTACACTTCAACCGAAGTTTCGATTGTGTTTGATTTTAAATTCTTATAGATCCCAAGCGATACCTGGTCGCCGTACTGCGGCTTGATGTTTGGGTTGCTCAACTGCCAAACATCCGTAGGCGCAATGGCCGTAGTGTTTGATAACAGGTGGATATACTGCCTGAGGGTATTGTAGCCACCTTTGATAGACAGGTTATCGCCAAGGTTGTAGCGTGCCGACAGCCGGATCTCGGGGCCGCCGTAAGTTTTAATGATTTTGCCGCTGCTGTAAGTGGTGCTATCTAACAAACTGGTGCTGCTGCGTGGCAAGCCCGGCGCGTAATTATTAACGGTTTGCGGGCCAAGGAAGTTATATAAAGAGTACCGCACGCCAAAACTCAGCGACAGGTCATCGTTCACATCGTACTTATCACCCAAATATAAGGCGCTTTCTAAAGCTTGCTGGGCGGGTACCACGTCTGGCAAGGCCAAGGATTTTGGGTCGTTTGGCCCGTAAGTGCCCGGGTGCAGCTTGTAATAAATACTATTAAGCCCAAAGGTGATGGTATTGCTGGTATTTAAATAATAGGTAAAATCTGATTTAAAATTGGTTTGATTAATATCAAATTTAAGCTTGTAGGCATTAATGGGGTTATCAAAGCTGGCAATATCATATTGGTACCTGTCGCTCCCCGCCAAAAACAAGCCAAAGAGTTTATTATTAAAATTATGTTTCCATTTAATATTTACGTTGCGGTTACTGTAGCTATACGAAGTATCGCTATTGAGCTTAAATTTATCGCGGCTGATGTAGCTGCTGATATAGATATTGTTTTTATCGTCTATCTGATGGCTTATATCCAGGTTGAAATCATAAAAGGATGCCTGGCTGTTTTTGTAAGCACTGGGCAATAGCTTAAGCAACCAATCTGAATAGGTTGCGCGGCCGCCAAAAATAAAAGATGTTTTATCCTTAATAATAGGCCCTTCTATATTAAACCTGCTGGTTATTAAGCCAATACCGGCGCTACCTGCAAACTTCTTTTTATTGCCTTCCCTATCGGTAACATCCAATATAGATGATACCCTGCCGCCAAATTTTTCGGGGATGCTGCTTTTGTACAGCTCTACTCCTTTTACAATATCGGGGTTAAAGGCCGAGAAGAAACCAAAAAAGTGCGATGGGTTGTAGATGGTGGCATCGTTAAGCAATATCAAATTCTGATCGGCCGAGCCGCCGCGAACGTTAAAACCCGTTGAGGCCTCGCCAACACTTTGCACGCCGGGAAGGGTTAAAACCACCCTTAATATATCGGCTTCGCCAAATACGGTTGGTACTTGTTTTATACTTTTAATATCCAGCCGGGTTACGCCAAGCTCAACAGCCCTTACGTTGGCAACCTTATCTGCAGATATTTTTACTTCTTTTAAACTGGTAACCTGCTCCATCATCTCTATAATGATCTTACCATCAGAATACAGGATGATCTGGCGCCTGGTATCGCGCATCCCTACACCGCGGATGCTTAGCAAATGCCGCCCTTTGGGTAGGCTAATAGTAAAATAGCCATACTGATCTGTAGCCACGCCGGTTTTTTGCGCGGTAATATAAATACTGGCACCGGTAACGGCTTCGCCCGATTTAATGTCGCGGATATAACCCGATAGGGTTGCTTTCCCAGCTTCTATGGTGTTGGTTTTTACACCTATCTCGTAAAGCTTATTTTCGGTGGTAGCCTCGGGAATAATTTTATCGCCATCGTTAACAAATGCTGTTACCGGGCTAAGGGGAGCAGCCGGAACACCGGGCGTTGCTTTTATGCCGAAAAAACCAGGGACAAGCGTTGTTTGTAAGATCTTTGTTTTTGTAAGAAATACTTGATGCCCGTTTATCGCGTAATGAAAATCGGTACCGTTAAACGCCAGATCTAATATGGTCGGCACCGTTTTATCGGTAGCCTGCAGGGTTATCTTCAGGCTATCAAACTGGGCGGCATCGTAGTAAAAACGAAAACTGCTTTTAGCCTCGATATCGGTAACTACGGTTTGTATAGTCGCTTGCTGAAAATTCACACTAATAGCCGGGCCGACCGGCTGCTGCGCCTTAACAAATTGAGCAATAAATAACCAGCAGATGCCAAACAGGTAAAATTTCTTCATATTAATTTGTTATTTGGTCGTAATAGGCTATTACCTTAACCATCGCCTGTTCTTTCTCGTCGCGGAAACTCACATTATTATCCTTAATGAATTTTTTTAACTCTGGCTTTTTATCTTTTAAAACTTCGAGCAGTGATTTTTGGCTACTGAAAATTTTATAAGAGCCGTCGCTCATTTTGAGATACATTTTCCGGGCTTCGTCTGTAAAATAGTTATCCAGCGCGGCCGATGTATTGGTCTGGATGTTTTTTTCCCTGTGTACGATAAACTTCGTTTTCCCATCGTATAGCTGGTCATAAAAGCCTGCGATAAGGTTTGGACCGTTTACCTGGTTAACGGCATCCATCCTAAAAAAATGATGCCCAAATATGTCGAACCGCTGCACCCTGTCGCTCAACAGTTCAATAGCTGCAATTTTACTGGGCAGCTGCATCACTACCACCCCCTTATAAAGATCATACATCATCTGCAGGTTTTTATAAACAAAGCCATCGTACTCCACGGTACCGATGGTAAAATCAAGCGGCTCCGTAAAATACGCGCTTCCCGCTATTGTTTTATAGTAGAAATTATGCTCCGGTCCGTTAAACAACCTGGATTGCTCGCCAATATTTTGGTAATATCCGGCAACTACGTTGTCTATCTGGGTTTGTCTTGTGCTGGTATCACTATTGGCATTTTGCCCGAAACTGTTTATGTTAACCACAAGGAGGGCAAAGCAACCAAGTGCATTTTTGTATAAGGTTCTGGTCATTGAATTTGGGTAAATATTGGAATTATGAATTTACATAGTTTTAGTTAAAAATCAATGCGTTACCCGAAAAATCAACTAATAATTTAATTGTAACGAATTTATTACGGGAGCGGTGTTCAGAATGCTACAGGTATGGGGGTTAAAACACTATCGTGCAATTCAGGTAACCGCTTGAAAAACGGCAAGTTAGCTTGCTGCAGGAAGTGTATCTATAACACTATCAATTAAAATTGATGATAAATACTGTGCGGTTCTGAGCTATGGTTTTTAACGAAAACTCATAGCCGTGATTCAGCATGATCTCGCGAACCAGGGTGAGCCCTATGCCCTGCCCATCTTTTTTGGTGCTAAAGAAGGGCGAAAAAAGCTGTGCGCTTTCTTCATCTGTTATACCTTTGCCATTATCTGTGATAGTAAGCAGGCGTTTTTTTACTTCGATATCAAAGTTTACCACACCCTCCGTTTCAATAGCCTCGATGGCATTTTTTACGATGTTGATAAGGGCCTGCTCCAATTGCTGCACATCCGCGGCAATAATACAGGGTTTTGGGCCGGGGTTGAATAAAAGCTGCACGTTTTTACCCTGCGCTTTTATCTGCATCAACTCAATAACGGCCTTTAGCAGCAGGTTAAGGTCGGTTTGTTTTTTGTTGGCGGGCGGCAGCTTCACCAGGTCGGCAAAGTTGCGCATAAAGTGGTTGAGGTTTTGGTTACGATCGAAAGCTACCTGCAGGGCATTGTTCAATTGCCCGTCTGTTTGGGTTTGCCAAAGGCTATCGGTACGCAAAGCCGACTGCAAAATAGAGTTTACCGGGCCAATAGTATTGTTCACCTCGTGCGCCATCATGCGAATCACTTTGCCGTAGGCATTCTTTTCGGCAGCCAGTATTTCGGCGGTAAGCTCTTCTATCATTAAAAACCCGCGCTGAAAGCCCCTGTCGATGAAATGCGAACGCTGCAGTTTGTAGGTGTTAATGCCATCGGGCTTTACGGTGATGGTTTCGCCTGCCTTTAAACCTGCTGCCTGTGTTAAAAGCGGGTTCTCTATCCTGCTTATCTCCTGCCCTACCAGGCTTTTTTCGGTAAGCCCCAATATTTCTGCAGCCTTAGGGTTTAGTTGCTGTATGCGGTTATCGTGGTCTAATATAATGATGCCGGTTGGCGAGGTATGGATCAGCTTCTCCAGGAAAAAGTGCTGCTCTTCCTGCCGGGTACGTTCATCTCTTAATGCGTCTATCATGTGGTTATAAACGTTTATCAGTTCATCAACTTCGTGCTTGCCCGTGGGCAGAAATTTCACGTTAAAATCCTGGTCTTTAATTGCTTCTATCCCTTGCAGCAGCATTTTTATAGGACGTATCAATTGCTGATAAAGCTGTATAGCTATTATCACCGAGATGATAATAAACACCTCCGAAATAATAAACCAAACCCTGTCTTTATCAAAAATATAAAAGCTGAGCCCCAGCGCAAGCAGGTGCAGTATTACTACAAATATGATGTACTTAGTCCTCAGCTTCATCGTAAGGAATCTCAAATTTATCCAGCCGCCGGTACAGTGCGCTGCGGGTTAAGCCCAATGCCGTGGCCGCTTTGCTCACCCTGTTTTTATGGAAGGCCATAGCACGCTTTATCATTTCAATTTCCATCTCCTCCAATGTTACCGTTCCCACACCCGGCCATTTGGTGTTGCCATTTTTTTGCGGCGAGAGCTCCAATTGCGTTTTAAAATCATCTATCTCCAGCACGTTCTTATTGCTTACGAGGATAGAGCGCTCCACCAAATTCTTTAACTGGCGGATATTGCCCGGCAGCGGCAACTGCTGCAGCCATTTCATGGCGCTTTTACTTACGGAAAGGTGCGGCCGGTTGTAGATCTGCTTGAGGTTATTGATAAAAAACTCCACCAGCAGCGGGATGTCCTTTGGCCGCTCGCGCAGGGCGGGCAGGGTTACGGTGATGAGGTTAATGCGGTAAAGCAGATCTTCCCTAAAGGTGCCGCTGTTGGCCATTGCCGTGAGGTTTTTGTTGGTGGCGCATACCACGCGCACATCAACGGTTTTAGTGCGGCTGCTGCCTAATACCTCGTAGGTGCGGTCCTGCAATACCCTTAATAATTTTACCTGGCTGCCGGCATCCAGATCGCCTATCTCATCTAAAAAAATGGTGCCTTTATTGGCCATTTCAAAGCGGCCCGCCCTGTCGAACCTTGCATCGGTAAAGGCCCCGCGGATATGCCCGAACATCTCGCTCTCAAATAAAGAGGTAGAGATACCACCCAGGTTCACCTTGATGAAGGGTTTATTACGGCGCAGGCTGTTCTGATGCACAGCTTCGGCTATCAGTTCCTTACCCGTACCGCTTTCGCCCATAATGAGGATGGAGGCATCGGTGCCTGCCACTCTCCCTATGGTTTCCAGTATCTGCAGCATCTGCGGGTCCTCGCCAATAATGTGCTTAAAATTATACTCTTTATCCAGCTGCTTGCGCGTGCGATTTACGGCCACCTCTTCGCGCAGATCAAGCAGGGTTTTTACTGATTGCAATAAATGCCCGTTATCCCAGGGTTTGTTGATGAAATCGTTAGCGCCCATTTTCATGCCCTGTACAGCCAGCGCAATGCTGCCCCACCCGGTGATCAGTATCACTGGAATAGCAGCGTTCAGCTTCTTAATATCGCCCAGCAACGCCATCCCTTCCTCGCCCGTAGTGCTGATGGAAAAGTTCAGGTCGAGGATGATCAGCTCCGGGCCATCTTCCTTTATGATATGCAGCGCGTCTTCGGGCGTTTCGGCTCCGGTTACCGCATAGCCTTCGCTTTTTAGTAAAAGCTGCAGCGACGTGCGTACCGCAATATCATCATCAATAACCAGTATCATATGCCAAAGCTAAATTTTTATTCCTCATGTAAAGCAACTGCCGGATAAATTGCGGCAGCCTGTTTACCCTGGTAAAGCGAACATACCAGCACCAGCAGGTAAATAAATATCATAGCAAACAGCATGGCAAACAGGTAAACACTTGCAGGCAAATCAAATACGTTTAATAGCGGGAACTGCACCGCGAAGAAAGCCCCAATAATGATGGATAAGGTTGCCAGGATCAACGCCTCGTAAACCAGTTGTGCCGATACCGCAGCGCCCGGGGCTCCTACGGCCCTTCGCAGGCCAATTTCGCCACGCCTTTTGTTAATGTTGTACCAAAGCACACCAAAGATGCCCAGCGCCACGTTGATGATAAGGAAGGCCGCCACAATAGACAGGATGATCAGCGGCACCAGCGTAAATTTGTTATAAGCGGTAAGTTTGTTATCCAGGTGCTCTATTTCGATATTGGATTTCTTCAGGCTCCCTGCCATCAATTTATAAAGCTTGCCTTCAAAGGCAGCATCGGCCTCTGGGCTAACTTTTACCAATATTTTACCCATCCATTTGTAGGCGGATGTATCGTGCCGGTTATAAAGTGCGGGTGCTGCAACCTGGTAGTCGCCATCATTTTTAATGTCGGCTATTACACCTATAATTTTTTGCCGGGTTTTGGGGTTATCACCAAGCATTTTTCCTACTGCGTCGGCTTTGCCAAAAAGCTTTTCTTTTAACGTGTTGTTTATAACAATAACAGTTGATTTAGTTATCGCATCGGTTTTATTATACCAACGACCCGACAGCATTTTTGTTCCCGTCGTGCTTACATAGTTTTCATCTGTAAAAAAATCGTTAATTCCGGTGACTTGTACACCTTTTTGAGTGAGGCCGGTAGTGCTGTGGTTGTTAGAGAATGGTACATTTCCACTATGGTAGCTTGCATCAACCACCAAGGGCATTGATTTGATGTTGCGCAGCAGGGTTTGATAAACCAGCGTTACCGAATCGGGGTTGGTGGTTTCCAACGTATGGTTATAACTGATGGCCCATACCTTGTCGTAATTAAAGCCCATTGGCTTGGCGTAGTTGCTATAGGAGTTAAGCGCGAAGCTGAACACCGCAAAAATAACCATGAACGAAAGCAGGATCTCCACTATCAGCAGGGAGTTTTGCTTCTTTTTATTCCAGATCATTTTAAATAAATGCTTGAACATAATATTTTGATTTTAAGGTTGATAATTTTATTGCGCTTTTAAAGCCGTAACGATATTGAGTTTAGACATGCGCCAGGCCGGGTAAACACCCGAAAGCAGGCCAAAGAAGATACAGGTGAGTATGGCGTACCCCAGCACCGTAAAGTTTAAACTCAGATTTAAGTTAGCTATAAATTGAGCATCGTTAATGAAGTACATTACCACTACCGACAATACCACCCCGATGATGCCGCCCAAAAACGTGAGGATCAAATTCTCTACAATAAACTGGTACACCAGTGTTTTTGATGATGCCCCGAAGGCTTTACGCACCCCAATTTCTGATGAGCGCTCCATAATACGGGTGATGTTTACGTTCACCAGGTTTAGCGTTGGCAGCAGCATTACGAATAAGGCAAACAGGGTTATGGCCGTGAAAGCGTAAACCATGCCCGAGCTTTTTTCATTTCCGGTACGAACGTAGCCTTCTATGTATGAATCTGCATGGCTGTAGATATGGTCCCACTCTTTACCAGGTATGGGCAGTTTGGCAACAATTCCCGCATATTCTTTTTTCATTTTCTCTACGTCGCCGGTGTTTTTTGCGAGCACAATGGCACCATAGCCGCCCATATAACCCTTATCCGCATCCAGCTTTGTTTTTGATGTAGTGATAGGCAGGTAGATATCCGAATACAGCAGGTACGAGGTAATGGGCAGGCTTTTCACCACTCCGCATACCCGGTATTTAATATTATCGGCCTCAATGTATTTACCAACCGCGGGGCTGTTGTCGTCGCCAAAGTACTCCTTTTTCATATCTTCAGATATCACGGTAACGCGTTCGGCATTATCTGTTTGCTGCTTACTGATAGGTTTACCCTCCACAAATTCAAAATCGAGCACATCCCAGAAATCGGTGTTGGTGTACTTGTAATTGATCACTATCTTACGGTTGTTCACGTAAGTATTGGTAGAGCCGAACCCAGATGAAATGGCGATTTTAACGGGCGTTTTCATTTTATTTACGTAGCGGCTGATGTATGAATAACTTAACCCGCTCGAGTTCATCGATTCTTTTCCGCGTAGCTCTATACGGCTGATGTAGAGTGAGCGGTCGCGTTTTTTATCGGGGTAATTATCGTTCACCACCTTATCTATAAAGGCCGTCATCACCAGCAGTATGGTGAGTGTAAAGCTGATGCCAAACAAGCTGATAAAAGTGAAGAACTTGCGGCGTTTGAGCACCGCTATGGCTATTTTAAAATAATTTTTTAGCATGATGTTAATGTTTTAGGCTGATGAATTATTGAACCTGCGAACCATCGAACAGCCTTACCAAACGATGGGTTTTGTTGGCCATGTTCTCGTCGTGCGTAACCATTACAATGGTGGTGCCCTCGTCGCGGTTTAGCTGCAGGAGTATGTCCATGATCTCGTTGCCCATGGCGCTGTCGAGGTTACCGGTAGGCTCATCGGCAAGGATGATCTCCGGCCTGCCCACAATGGCCCTCGCGATGGCCACACGCTGGCGCTGCCCGCCCGAGAGCTGCGTTGGAAAGTGTTTGATGCGGTTGCTCAGTCCAACTTTCTCCAGTGCCTCGGTAGCCAGTTGTTTGCGTTGTTTGGCGGTAGTATCACGGTAAAGCAATGGCAGCTCTACATTATCCAGCACCTGCAGGTCGTTTATCAGATGGTAGCTCTGGAAGATAAAGCCCAGCTTTTTGTTACGGAAGGCAGCCAGCTGTTTATCATTAAAGTTACCAGTGCTTTGCTCATCAATTTTGATGCTGCCTTTGGAGGGTGCATCCAGCAGGCCCATGATGTTCAGCAGCGTACTTTTGCCGCAGCCCGATGGACCCATTATGGATAAGAACTCGCCTTTTTCTATATCGAGGCTGATGCTGTTTAATGCTAAAGTTTGGATGGTGTCGGTACGGTATACCTTTTCTATGTTTTGTAATTGTATCATGGTTATTGTTTGTGAATGGTGAATAGTGAGTTGTGAATGGTTTTTAGCTTTTTTTGATTGTATTATTAATTTCTTGATTCTGTCTTTTACTTATAGTTAATTTTCTCTTTCCTTTCAAAGTCATATAACGATAAATACCTTAACTGGTAGTACGCTCCCCAAAAATCGCGCAGGGCGGCTACGTAATCGCGTTTGGCCTGGTCGTTTTCCTGGAAGGCGATGCTGAGGTCGGTAATACTCAGGTCGCCTAATACATACCTGTCGCGGGCTATTTTGTACTTTTCGGAGGCGATACTATCTGCCTGGGCGGTAAATACCAACTGGTCTTTCATCATGTTAAAAAGCGTTACCTGGGTTACTATCTGCTGTTTAAAGGTTTGTTTATCCTGCTCTACGGCGTACTCGGTAAACTGCTCGTTGGCCTGCGCCGTTTTTACGCGCGATTTGGAGCGCCCCCAATCCAGCACCGGGATGCTGAACTGTAGCTGCAACAACTGCTGGTTTTGCGGATTACGGTACACATCCGGAATGTTGCGGGCCGTGTTGGAGAAACCAATGTTAGCCGTTAAGGTAGCCACCAGTCCGCTCTGCCCCTTTGCTTTGGCCACATCGCGTTTAGCCTCCGCAATTTTGCGGACAAAAGCTATCGCATCGCTGCGGTTGGCAAAAGCTTCCGCCAAAACCTTATCGGCAGATACCTCCATATTAATGGTGGCGCCGGGCAATTCCAATGCTATCTTGTCCTCTCCTTCCGCGCCGGTATAAGTGCGGAGGTTCAGTGTTGCTATTTCCATATCGCGCTTGGCGGTACCTACGGCCTTTTGGGCATTCAAACGCTCTAATTGCAGTTGCAGGATTTCGTTTTTAGAGATCTTACCCAAATCGAACTTTACTTTAGCAATGGTCAGGATCTTTTCGGTATTGGTAAAGTTGGTTTGGGCTATCTGGTAATTAACCTGCGCCAGCAGCAGATCGAAAAAGTAACCGGTAACTGTATAGGCTATCTGCTCCTGCGATTCAATGTACGCCTGCTTGCTTTCGTTAAACTTCAGCGGCTCTATCTTTTTATCCCACCTTAAAGCGTTGAACTGGAATAATGGCTGACTGTACCCAATAGCGTAAGGTACGCCGTTAAACAATTCATTCTTCCTGTCAAAATCGTAAAAGCGCTGCATGGATGTGGTACCGTAAACCGTACCACCTGTTGCCGTGATGCTCTGGCTGAAATCAAGCTGCAGGGACGAATTATCGTTATGCACCGGCTGGAAAATAATAGTACCATCGGGCTGCAATACCTGCTGGGTTGTTTTACTATAGCCCGGCAAAATCCCGCTTAAAGAGAGCTGTGGCTGATAGTTTGATTTAAAGGTACGCCACTTCCAATAGTTGGTTTCGCGCACGGTGGTAGCTTGTTTGGCTGCTATGGAGTTTGCTTTGGCCATCTCCACTACCTGCTGCAGGCTCAGCCTAACGGTATCCCCGCCGGTGCCAGCCGCAGCTTTGGCCGCAATAAATGTAAATATGATGATGTATAAGTACTTCATGGCCTTAATCTTTTAGGGTGAGCTCCTTAGCGTTTTTAAACTCGCTCATGTCTGATGTGATCACTACATCGCCGGGTTTTACGCCATCCTTTATCTCCACAAAATCAAAATTGGTGAGCCCGATGTGTACGCTGCGGCGCTCGGCTTTACCGCCGTTCAGTACAAAGATGTCCTGGTCGGCAGGGCCTTTAAACGCAGCACCATTGGCTACGCGCATGGTCTTGCTGCGTACATCTGTTATCAGGTAAACATCCACCTTCTGGTTGGGGCGGAGTTGTTTGTTATTGCGCTCATCCAGCTGCACGTCAAAGGTTACAATACTGTTTTGGATAGATGGGTACACGTTTACCACGTGGCCCTTCATCTGCACCTCGTTAATGCGCACAATAACCGGCATGCCGTTGCGCAGCTGATCCATATAGCTATCGGAGATGCTGCCATTTACTTTAAAGCTGCTGAGATCGGCAATGCGGGCAAGGGCATCCCCCTCGTGCACGGTTGCGCCAATGTTTTTGTTTACATATGTAACCACACCGCTGCGGGTAGCGATGATATTGGCCAGCTGCAACTTGCGTTGCAGACCGCTCAGATCGTTCTGCTGAATGGCTAAAGCGATCTCGGCTTCTTTAATCTCTATCTGCATGGTTTGCTGCTTGCTTTTGATCTCGTTCTCCAGCTGTTTCTTTTCCAGCTGGGCAACCTTAAGGTTCAGTTCGGCTTGTTCGATGCCTTCGCGGGTACCGCCGCCGGCTTTAAACAAGCGTTTGGCGTTTTCCACCGCATCGGCCAGGTTGCTGATGCGCAGTTGTTTGATATCGTTGTTCGACTGGATATCGAAGAAGCTCTTGTTAAGGTCGAGTTTAAGTTTGGCTATCTCGTTGCGTTTGCTCTGCATCTGGAAGTTGATCTTCTCAAACTCCGTTTGCGATGCCGATTTATCAAGCGTGAGGATAGACTGCCCGGCCTGTACCTTGTTACCGGCGTCCATCACCACGTTTTTGATAGAGGCATTGATGGGGCTGGTTAAGATCTCTTCAAACTCGGGCAGCACTTCGCCGGTGGCGTTCAGCGTATTTTCCACGCTGCCCATTTCGACAACGGCGGTGGTGATCTCTGATCTTTTAATGCTCGATTTTAGGGTGGCCCGCATCAGCCAGATCGAGCCGGCCAATACCAATACCGCGATAATCCCTATCATGATGCCCTTCTTTTTTTTGCGGGCGGTTACTTCCCGTTCTATTAGTTGATCCATTTTGTGACAATGTTATATGCACAAGGGTTTGCAATGGATGTACCAAACTTAAATAACTGGTAATTAATTATTTATGAAAAATAGAGAACTAAAACTTGTTCGATATCGGACAAGGCATTTCGATAATGGGAGAATTTGGGAGTATTTTTTTTAACCACAGAGAACACAGAGAAAAACACGGAGGTTCACAGAGCCTTGCAAGCAGGTATTTTGCTGTAGAGACGCAATATTTTGCGTCTCCAGTTTGCATAGCGATTTGCATGGACGAATTACATTGCCGGTTTGCATGGACGAAATGCACCGTTGACATGCATGCGGGAGACGCAAAATATTGCGTCTATACTTTTTAAATGCGGGTCACTTATTTCAACGTAAACTTATACAATACAGCATCCTCCGCGTTAAGTTTTAAATCGATACTGTTATTCAGCGCAATAGCGTTATCCTGCAAGATCTCTTTTACGGCGGTAATTTTGGTGGCTACCAATCCCAAACGTTGGTAGTTTAGTGCATAGGCCTTTTCGTTTTTTGAATAGTTGAACACGGCTAAATAGAAGGTTTTGCCCACCTGTTTGGTGAACAGTTCTGATGCGCTGGTGCCTGTATTCCCCTCTACGGGGCGGAAGGCTTTGCCATTTTTAACCAGTTCCAGCAGGTCTTTATCCTGGTAATATTTTTTAATGCGTTCGGTCCATTGCCCGGTTTTGGAGAAGTCGTCGCCGCTGATCCAGGTGCCGGTTACCAGGGCAGATAACAGGCGTGCGCGGTTCGCGCCGATTTTTTCATCGTTAAACACAACATGGTCGGCATCTATGTAGTTGTACAAATAAGTTTGCCACCAGCCGTAGCTTACACTATTAAGAGTATATTGGGTGTTCTCAATACTTTTAAAAGCATCGCAGGCAATACGGCGCATGTGCACATATCTACCGCTTGCCATGCTGGGCGATATGGCGGCGTAGATCAGCATTTGGCTGCCTAATTGTTCGGTTAAATACTCCATGCCGGCTTTATAGGCCTGCATGCCGGTGGTTATTTTCGGCTCATAAAAGTGGTTTGCTTCAATAGCTCCGTGGCCTAAAAAGTCGATCTTGATCATTTTAAAACCGCAGGCTTTTAGTTTGCCTATGACGTAAGCAATGCGGCCTTTTGTGCCCGGGTGTGTCGGGTCGAGTGCGCGTGCGCCATCAAGGTCGTGGTAGCCCTTGCCGGTTTGGGTCCACATATCGCCGAACTTGTAGTTGCCGCCGTCAGCTACCCTGTCTGGCCCGCCGCCATGGCCCCAATCGGTAAAGGGCGCCCAATATACACCGGGTTCCAGGCCCTTACTTCTGCAGTAATCGGCAAGCTCTTTTAATTTACTGTAATCGCCATGCGAAATCATCATATCCCAGTACGAATCCAGGTCGATATAGGCGGTATTCCCGGTACGGAAAGCGGGAATGCTATCCGCAAAAAAGTTGGTCACTTTAACGGTTTTATCAAAGTCGATATGTTCCTGTATCACACCCCAGCTGTTCCATCCTACCGGGGTTGGTTTTGTCCAGTTAAAAACAAAGGGCGGCTCGGCAATGCGGTTGGCCTTACTGTATTCTTCCATACCGCTGCGCCAGTCGTTAAAACTACCCACAAATATTTTTGGCGACCTTACCGTATTACCACTAATAAAGCCATGCGGAATTTTATCGCGTGTAATGGCTTCTTCTGTATAGCCGCCCCAAATTTTGATTTGCCCTTTAGTAGCGTTTGCTTGCGTCTCCACGCCCGTTTTCCAAACCTCGTGCTCTACCGAGCCGGCTATGATGCCCATCCTGCTGTCGTTAGCATATACTGTACCTACCTCCGCGCTCATCACCGGGGCGGTTGTAAAGAGTTTTGAATTATAGCTGATGAAGGTATCGTTGTCAAAAGGCACAAAGAGGCTGCGCACATCACCACCTGTAAGTGGCTTAAAATGACCAATAAGCGGCATCATATAATTGGTTGTTAGTGCTGCACCCTGGAAACATATCTCCGTAAGGAAATAATTGCGCCCGGTGTAGGTGTAAAACACCTGCTTCATCATGGGTTTGCCCGGTGCGGTTAATACAATGGTATGTCTGGTGCCTTTACCAAAACCATCTGTTATGGCAATTTTGTTATACTGCCTTATCTCATAACTTTTTGTGCTGAGGGTATCGGCATTCACCATGGCTACGGCGTAAATATCCATAAACGCTTCATGGCCATACTGGATCACGTTGAACGTGCCGGTTTTTAAATTGTAGCGGATGTTACCCGCATCGCCAAAGGCGATATTAATCACCACGGGCGGCTTTGCCCCTGCGTTAAATATAAAAACAAAGGCAAAGAGGATGCTTGCTATATAGCAGATATAAATTTTAAGCATGATGTGTTTTTAGGTTTTATCCTTGGCCTCACCTAAATCCTCTCCAAAGGAGAGTACCTATAAGGCCAAAATTGTATTTATACAAGTCTAAGTCCTTCTCCTTTTGGAGAAGGGTTGGGATGAGGCTTTTGTGCACATATCCCAGGCTTATGACGTTTACGAAAATAAGGGCTTAGCTTTTCACCGTATTAAGCGTTTTTAGCAAACCATTCATCTTTACCTTCACTTTCCCGGGGTGGGAAGAGATTATCTTACAGCTAATCACCTTCCCGTTTAACCAACTAAAGTCTACTATATAATTCCCCCGGGCTTTCACACCCTTAACCTGGCCCGATGCTTTCCAGCCATCGGGGATTGCCGGCAGCAGTTCAATAAAACCGGCGTGGCTTTGTATCAGCATCTCTGCTATGCCGGCGGCTGTGCCAAAGTTGCCGTCTATCTGGAACGGCGGCCCTGCTGATAACAAGTTGGGATAGATCCCCCCGCCCGCGCCGTAATTGATATCGGTACGCGTGGTGGGTTTCATAATCTCGGTAAACAATTTATAAGCGCGGTTACCATCCTTCAGGCGCGCCCAAAACAGCAATTTGTAGGCTATCGACCAGCTTGGCCCGTCATCTCCCCTAACTTCTAAGGATTTTTTGCAGGCCTCGGCCAATGCTGGTGTAGCTTCGGGCGTTATCAGCGATGCAGGATACAGCCCATACAAATGCGAGATATGCCTATGCTGCGGGTCGGTTTCTCTGTAATCTTCCAGCCATTCCATCAGTCGGCCATCGTTGGCTATTTGCCCGGCAGGGGGCAGTTGCTTTAGTTTTTCGGCCAAAGTTTTGGCGAAGGCATCATCTTTTCCTAATAGTTTGGATGCCGTTATCACATTACCGAACAGCTCACGGATGATCTGGTTATCGATGGTTGGCGCTACGCAAATGCTGGCAGTTTTGCCGTTGGGCAGATAAAAAGTATTCTCGGGCGATGAGGACGGCGAGGTAACCAGCCAGCCGGTTTTCTCATCCTTATTCAGCATGCTGCTATAAAATTGTGCCGAGCCTTTTAGTATAGGGTAAATATCGTTGAGGTATTTTTTATCCTGCGAAAAAGCGTAATGATCCCAAAGGTTATTACACAGCCAACCCGAGCCAGCCTTGGTTACGCCCCATGACGCGCTTTCGCCCGGCTCGGTAAAGCCCCAAACGTTGGTGATGACATGCGCCACCCAGCCATCGGCATTATAGTAGGCTTTGGCGGTGCGCTCTCCGGGTTTTACCATGCCTTTTACCAACTCGGCAAGGGGCAGGCTAAGTTCGGACAGATTAGATACCTCCACAGGCCATTGGTTCATCTGGATATTAACATCCAGGTGGTAATCGCCGTTCCACGGGGTTTGAATTTGGTTTGCCCAAAGGCCCTGCAGATTTGGCGGCAACAGGCCTACTCTTGTGCTGCAGATGCTTAAATATCTGCCGAATTGATAAAACAATACCGGCAACAGTTTATCAGCATTGGGGTTTTGGTGAAAGGTAAGCAGCCTTTTATCGGTGGTTTCTTCCGACGCAGTACTTGTACCCAGATCTACCGAAACCCGTTTAAACAGTTTTTGGTATTTAGCAATATGGGTGGCTTTTTCTGCTGTATAGGTGTTTTTTAAAGCAGCACTTAGCTTGGCATCTACATTCTTTTTATAGTCGGCCCCCTTAAAATTGGTACCGGCCGAGATGTAAATAGTTACTTCGGTAGCGTTTTTAATGATCAGCTTATTGCCATCATGCGTTTGGCTACCGCCTTTTAGTTGCGCTTTTACTTTGGCAAGGTATTGCATCCCGCCGGTATTGGTGCCGCTTGCTAATTGTCCGGTCATTTCCAGGCAACCGTTCTTTTCATCCGTTGCGCCGTGTTCGGGCCGGGATAAGGCAATGCTAAAGTTCAGTTGCCCTGGTTTATCGGCAGATAGCTTAATAATGCTTACATCACTGCCGAAACTGGTAAAATATTCGCGTTTATAGGTGACTCCGCCTCGCTGAAATGAGGCCGATGCTACCGCGTTATCCAGGGATAGTTCGCGCTTGTAATCGCTTATGTTATTGTTGGTATGGGCATAATTAAATTTGATCAGCAGATCGCCCAACATTTGGTAACAACCAAACGGCACGCCGCCCGAGCCAACACCCTTGCAGATAAAGTTTTTATCAACCAATGCCTGTGCTTCGTCGTTTTTACCTTCGGCTAATAGTCTGCGGATCTCGGGGAGGCTTTTGTAAGCTTCGTAATTATTGGCGTCCTGCGGGGCACCGCTCCACAGGGTGATATCATTGAGGGTGACGTTCTCTTCGTCGACACCGCTGGTGGGCATCATCCCTAAACGACCGTTGCCCAGGGCCAGTGTTTCTTCCCAGCGGGCGGCGGGTTTATCGTACCAAAGCCTTAGCGGCTTGTTTTGCGCGTATGTATTAAATGCTATAAAAACAGAAACGAGTGTAAACAGGCAGCAGTATCTTTTCATTCTTTTTGGCTTATCGCCCTAAGCGGGCGGTTAAAACAGGCGGCTTTAGTCGGGCTGTTTTAACATTTGTTTAATTCTATTGGCTGCATTAAAAATAAAAGCTTAGCCCCGGCTATAAAATGGATAAAACCACAAAAAGAATGGATTATTCACTCCTTAAAAAATTGACGATACGGCAGGCATAGCCCTTACTATTGGCGTTATGCTGGTCTGCTATTTTGAGTTTGAGCACATGTTTTCCCGGCTTTAAATTCCCGTCGAACAAAATATACCATGGCAGATGTAGCCAACCGCTCCATTGGGTGTACAAGTCGATATTTTGATAGGGCTTACCATCAATGGTGTAAGAAACGATACCCGCATCCCCGCCCGAAACAATGGCCATACCGATAACCGTTCCCCTAAAATTCAGCGTTAGTTCCGCGCCGGGTTTCTCTGCGGATAATACCGGTACATTTACAAAACCCGGGCGGGTGCCCAGGCCATCTTTTGGTACCCAGTTTGGGTTGATGCTCCAGCCTTCACCAGGCTTCGCCTTGTTGATGCTGTAATAATCGCCATTTACAAAGCTGGCAGCGTTTAGCCTTCTTGGTTTTGGTTCATATTTTCGCGAAGCTACGCCGGGGCTTATAGCCGCCTGCAGCAGGGCTTTTATATTGGCAAAATAAAGCTCCTGCCCAAAGGCAGCCGGGTGCAGGTCTTTAAAATCTCTGTCCCAGTCAAATTCTTTGTTCCGGATCTTATCATAAACTTCTTTAGCGATATTGATGGATGGCAGGCCGTAGCGCGATGCCACCAACTCGTGGTTAGCAACCTCTACAGGCGTTTTGCCCGATGCGTAATCCCGGTTCTTGTCCGGATCGGCGAAGGACATCATCACAATATCCATCTGCGGGTTCGCGCGTTTTGCATGGAGGACGATGCCCTCCAGATCGCGCACCTGGGTTAAGCTATCGGTGCTGTTTGCCCGGTCGTTCACCGCTGCTTCTAAAAACAGCAGATCGATCTTACCGGAATCCAGCAGATCGCGCTTTAGCCGGAACGCGTGCGGCAAGCTACCTAAAGACGGTATGCCAGCGGCGATAAACCTGAATTTGGTACCAGGGAAACGCTCCTTTAAATAAATAGTCACCTTATCTCTCCAACCCGGGTTAAAGGTGATAGAACCACCCAGAAAAGCAACCGTTGCAGGGCTGTGACGGAAACTATACAGCGATTTATTTAATCCTTTTCTCAGCTTAAAATAGTTAGCGTAAGGCAGCACCTGTTTTACGGGGTAGGCATTGTTCATCAAAAAATCGGCAATATCTTCCGGGTGCTCTATCATAAAATGATGACCGAACAATTCCTGTGGCTGTTTATCTATCACTACCTCGGTAGCCGGGCCACCCAAGGATCTGTAATTTTTCACCAGGATATTGGAGTTCTCGTTAACGGGAACCAATTTATCGGCGTTACTAATGTAATGCAACAAGGGCATATGGAATGCTGCCAGGCCCTCCAGGTTATCCACTGGATTATCTTTAAAGGCCAGAGCCTGCTCTTCGGTAAAGCCGAAAACCTGTTTAAATTGCTTCCATGATGTGGTATCGCCCATGCCTGTTCCTTTACCGCCGGGCCAGCTTTTAATATCGCAGACCGGGGTTTCGCCATAAATGCAGCTTATCTTATCTGGGTTTCGCTTTGCCCAGGCGTAAGCGTACAGGCCACCGCGGCTCACCGCTTCCAAAGCTGGTTTTGTACTGAATGATGCGTTTTTAAGGAGGTAGGCGTAAAACTTATCCCAAACTTGCATAGCCTGCGGGCCGCCGTATTGGTTATCCACATCAATATAAGCTACATACATCCCCCGCGAAAGCAAAATGCTATCCGCATCGGTATGCCAGTCGGGAAACGAAGAGCGCCAGGCCCAGGGGTTACCGGGCAGGGGCTTATTTGGCTTTACATAATAGCCATCGTGTCCCTCTATCTTAAAACTCACGCGTTCGAAACCCTTCCATTTGGCGTTTGCGGATCTGGCCTCCTGCGCATTGGCCGACAGTATAAAACAAAGGAAAACACAAAGAGTAAAGTAGTATTTCGACATAAGTAGCATGGTTTGGCCCGGTAAGGCGGCCTTGTATAACGAAAATAAGGTGTTTAAAACCAATAAACCATCCTTTTTGCAAAGAATGGTTTATTGATGTGTGTATCGGCTAAGATAAGATTTAGTTCAAAACGTCGTTCCAGAAGGTCATCTCGCTCATATTGCTATAGTTGCCATCGCCGGTTGTTACGTGCTTAATGCGTACACGGATGTATCTAACGGGCGGCACGGTACCGAAATCGTATTTCTTGGCTTGCTGGCCATCGTCTGTTCTGGTGATGTCTTTTAGCAAAGTCCAACCTTTGGCCACCATCTCTGCCGACCAGCCACCGTCCTTAGGAGACAGGCTTGTTTCGGCGCCGCTGATGTTGGCTATGCCCCAAATTTCAAACTGATCGGGGTTGTTACAGCAGTTACGGCCGATCTCTTCTATTGAGGTTAGTTTTTTGTACACCTTACCCATATCAAAAGTGATGGTATGCGGCATACCGTGGTCGCCATCACTGTGGAAGATGTTTGGATAACCCTGCGGACCGTTAGAACCGTCCCATAGCCTGCTTACGGTAGTTTCTCCGCTGTAAGTGCCGGCATCGCCATTTAAACGGTTCTCTCTGAACAATGCTTTATTACACTGCGCTATACCCGTAATGGCGGGGAAGGTGCC
Source organism: Mucilaginibacter pankratovii (assembly GCF_014773265.1). Lineage (GTDB taxonomy): Bacteria > Bacteroidota > Bacteroidia > Sphingobacteriales > Sphingobacteriaceae > Mucilaginibacter > Mucilaginibacter pankratovii. The sequence continues at coordinate 249,267 of NZ_JACWMY010000001.1, forward strand.
GTAGTTTGCCACAAAGAACGTATCGATAGAATTTTTATCAGGGATATATGAAGAACGAAACTGTACCGGCACACCCGATTTATAATCGGTTAGAGTGATGCCCAAACTGTCCGGTTTTAATTGTTTTACAACTTCTATCCCATCGCGGTTGGTGTATTTTATATCGGTACCAATGTTTACCACGCTGGTATCGCGCGGCAAAAAGTTAAGCCTGATATTACCATTGTCGCTCACCGAGAAAGGATTAGCCGCGTTGTAAGTACGGTTAAGCAAACCCGAGCGATAAATTGGCCCGTAAACCTTCACGTTATTGATATCCAATGGAATGGAGCGGTTACCCTTTGCATCATAAGAATAGATGGTAAACGAATAAATGTACTCGTTCAGTCCCGGGATGATAGCCGTGATAGAGTCTGCTGTATTGTGATTGGTAGACGTAAGGGTGATGGAATCGGCCTTATTGTTCCAGTAAATAACGTATTTGGTTATACTTGGATCGGGGCTTGGGTTCCACACCAGTGCGGCACGCAGGTTACCCGATTTGGCATGTATCTTTGCCACAAGGCCCGGGTACGTTACCTCCTTTTCTTTCAGAAAGTTTTTAAAGTCCTTATCATCATGGCTACAGCCGAGTAAACCCAGCAATATGCAGCAGAACAGACTGATATTTAAAATATTTTTCATAATTCCTTATTTTAATTATTATCTACTACAGTGGTTTACCAAAAACTGTAACCTCCATTAAGTGCGCGGCATCGCCCTGCCCCCAGGTATCGTGCACCAATATGCGCAGGTATTTTACAGGTGGCGCGGCTGCCGGCACCAGGAAATCTACCCCCGCCATCACAAATTTCTCGTCGGCGGCATTGGTAAAGCCAGGACTTAAGCCTGACGGCGGGTTGGGGTAACGGTAGTTGCTAAGATTTACCCAATCACCTACTACAGTACCAGCCGGTGCCGATTGCGGCAATACAACATCTGCCGGCGAAGCGGCATTAGACCCCCAAATGGTAAAGTTTTTAGGGTTACCATGGAAGAAAGCATACTCTAACGGCCGCTCATATATCTTGATGCGGCTTAGCTGTGTAGTTGGGCCAATACCAAATGTACATTGCATTGGTTTGCCGGTACCCGGGTTGGTGTGCCATCCATTCGAGTAGCCATCAACCTTACCATCCCATAAGTAAGGCAGATCCCATCCATAACCAATTTCGCTGTCGCTTGCCTGGCGGTAAACCGAAAATTTGGATTTATCAAGCTGTGTTTCAAACAGCGGCGTAAGGGTTACTATGGTGGTATCAGAAACATTACCAAACTTATCTGTAAGGTAAACCCCGAATTTTATAGGTACGGATGCATAACCGCGTACCGAGTAGGTAATTGTATCGGTATTGGTGTAATGCTGATCGACGACTTCTAAAAGTTCGGTGGTTTTGCTTAACGATACGAGTATTACTCCTATCTCTTTACGATTGGGGTTTAAGGCGCTGATAGCCACGCCGCCAAAATCGGTCGTGATCTTTACCGACGGTTTTATCAGTTTATAGAACGGTGTTGCCGGGTGCACGGTGACCGTAACCGGGTCCGACGACACGTTTGCACGGCTAACAGTGGTTAGCGTTACTTCATAATCCTTTACGTCGGCAAAACCATCAACCATAACCGTATCGCTATAGTAGCTCGATTTTGTTTCGCGGGCGGTTCTGTCGTTTATTTTATACTTGGCCTGCACGTATAAAATATTCTCGGAAGTTGGCAGGTCGTAAGTAATGTACGCGCCGCCATTAAAGTTTTTTACTTTAATATTGGTTACCACGCCGGGTTTGGTTTTGTCGGTAGAAACGGGCTCGGTATTAAACCCCTCATTCTTTTTACACGAGCCGATGATGCAGCTCAGTACCAGCACCTGTAACCAAAGCACTGTTTTGATGGAAAATCTATTTATCTTTTTCATATATCTAATACTTTTAGATGTTCAATAATTTTACCAGTAAGAGTTTTGCACCAGGTTGCTGTTCACAATAAGGTCCTGATCTTTTATCGGCCACAGGTAATTTCTCACCCCAAATACCGATGTAAATATGGTACGTGGCTGGTAATAGTTGGCAGGCTGTGTTTCGTACAGGTTCCAGCCCTGTATAGGCTGGCTCAGCACTATCTGTAACTCTTTCCAGCGGCGCAGGTCCCATCCGCTTTGTGCTTCAAAACAAAGCTCGATGCGCCGCTCCTGGTGTATGATCTGGCGCATACCATCTTTTGATGCCACTTTGCCCGGGTTGCTGGAGTAGTTTGTCCACGAAGCAACAACACCCTGCAGCCCGGCCCTTGTACGTACTTTATCTATATACGTTGTAACCTCGCCGGTGGGTCCATTAACCTCGTTCAGCGCTTCGGCATATAAAAGGTACAGACCAGCAAGCCTCATTACGGGCAAACGGTAGCTGGTTTCCTGGAAGCCATCATCATACACCGATAAATAGTTCACCAGTTTTTTTGGCCAATACCCGGTGATATTTAGGGTGTTGATATCTTTAGGGCCGGCGAAAGACTGGATACCCCGCGCTTCTACATGGTACATATCATTAGTGCTCACCTTGCCGTTACCAAACCATATACCGCCATCAAAACCCAGGCTGGCATACATGCGCGGCTCCCGGTTAAAGTGTTCTTTAACAGTTGAGTAATTTTTGGCGATATAGAAACGGTTGGCGTCGTCGCCGGTTTTTATGGAGTAGCGGCCCGCATAATCAAAGGTTTTATCCTCGTTTATCGGCACACCTTTGTCGCTGTAGAACATCTCCTGCGTAGCCAGCGGCACCGCAAAAAGCGAAGGGTTACTAAAGATGTTAACAACCCCTTTCTGCGTCAAACGTGGCGTGGCATACCCCTGGAACGGAAAAGTAGGATTTAAGGCCCAAATCAGCTCGGGGTTAACATCCCACTTTTCGGTAACGGCGTTTTGCACGCTCAATACAGTGCGCAACGAATCGGGTAGTACAGTGATGTTTGCGGGTGCAATAAAATTATAAAGCTTCATACCGGCACCTTCGCACGCGGTAATTGCTGTTTTGGCTGCATCGGCAGCCAGTTGCCATTTGGCAGCATCGTACGTAGCAGGGAAAAGCGCAACGCCGTCTTTATTTTTTAAACTATTGTAATCGGGGTTGCCGTTAAACAGCGGGCTTGCTGCTGTTGCCAATACTTCTGCTTTTACCGACAGGGCAATTGGCCTTGTAATACGACCTAGTTCCTGTACCTGGTTGCTGATAACGTTAGGCAAATCGGGCGCTGCTTCATCCAGCAGGCTTACAATGTAGGCAAACGTTTCATCAACAGTTGCGCGCTTTACCTTTAATTCGCTGGCATCTGCGGTAATATCCAAATTGGTTTTTACCAGCGGTATCGGCCCATACAAACGGGCAAGATAGAAATGGTAGTAAGCTTTTAAAAACTTCACCTCAGCTATCCAGCGTTTCTTTTCAAAGGTTGAAAGATCGGTCGGCTTATCTATATTCTCCAGCATGATATTGCAGCGCCTGATGGAGCGAAATATAGCCTGCCCATGCTTTTCGCCATCCCAAAAATTAAGTCCTGGTTGAGCACTGTTCTGGGTTCCACGCAGCAAACCAAAGCCGGTTTCATCGAGCGGATGCTTGGTTAAGTTATTAGGGTATACAATTTCACCGGAGGTTACGAAACCCGCGTTTGCTGTGGCATCGTAAAATTGCTGCAGCGTTGCGTAGCAGGTAAACAGGTAGTTCTCGGCCTCGTTGCGGTTACGGAAGGCATATTCCAGCGTTCCGGTACCATCTGGTGGTACGTCGAGGTATTTTTTGCACGAGCCGCCCAGTAGCAGTACTACCATAACGCATACAAATTTTGATATCTTTTTCATGTTACTGTTATGTAAAAGGTGCTGATTATAAATTGACATTGAGGCCTATGTTGAATACCTTTTGTATAGGGTAAGAAAAGCCGTTGCCGCCGATCTCGGGATCCCAAAGTTTAAAGGGACTCCAGGTATATAAATTCAAACCGTTAAAGTAAATACGGGCTTTGGTGAGCTTTAATTTGCTTGATATGTTTTTTGGTATGGTATAACCAAATTCAACAGATTTTAAGCGCAGGAAACTACCATCGCGCATCCACCAGGTGCTGTTTTGCCTGTTATTCTCTATCTGGTTACCGGTTACCCCAAGGCGCGGATATTGCGCATAAAGGTTTTGGTTTTCTTCGCTCCAGTGATTATCTGCAAATGCTTTCAGCAACTGTGTGTTGCCACTTGCATAGGCGCCATCAGGGCTTTGTATAAAAGGGCTGGTACGGCTTGGATCGATAAAAAAGCTTACCCTTGCCTGCCCCTGGAAGAACGCGGAAAGATCAAAGCCTTTGTAACCTGCAGATAAACCGTAACCGTAAACAATTTGCGGAATGGTGGGGTAACCAATGAAGGTTTGATCCTTATCATCTATTTTACCGTCGCTGTTTAAGTCGCGGTATTTAATGTCTCCGCCCTTTGGAGGAAAACCGTTGGTGGAAAATATCTGCGTTGGAGAATTGGCAGCTTCGTTATCATCCACAAACAAACGCTCGGCTATATAACCAATGCCGCGGTTAAGTTGCTGACCGGCGCGGTACCGGTATCCTTCGGGATATTCAGGCTCTTCGTATTTCTCGTACTTGGTAGATGCCAGGGTAAAGTTACCCCGGGCCTGGATCCAGCCGGTGCGTCCTATGGTTTGCTTGTAATCAGTCTGGAAATCAATACCCTTAGAGTTGGCGGTACCAAAGTTGGCACTCACGTTAGCCTCAAGTCCGGTTGTAGTAGGCAGCGCCGAACGGTCTTGTAACACATTGTAACGCTTGTATTTATACACCTCAGCCACGATATTCCAGTTTTTGAACAGCGTAAGTTCCAGGCCAAGGTTTAGCTGGCGCGATGTTTCCCAGGTGATATCGGCATTAGGGTAATTATATATGGTGACACCATTGCGCCCGTACCCATTATTAGTACCGAAATATGCCGGATTGCCGCCATTAAGCTCTACATTGGAGAGGTAGTAGAAGCGTTGGCTGCCTATCTGGTCGTTACCTACGGTACCGTAGCTGGCGCGCAGTTTCATGCGGGAAACCACATCATACAAACCGCGAAAGAAATTCTCGTCAGATACTATCCAGGAAGCGCCGATAGTTGGGAAGAAGCCGAAACGGTGCTCGCTCGAAAACCGCTCGGTACCGTTGTAACCAAAGTTAAACTCCAAAAAATAACGGCTTTTAAAGGAATAGGTAGCGCGGCCTGCAATGGTAACGTTGCGGTATGGCAGCGAACTTTGCAAGGTATTGGCATTACCATACAGCGTTTGCTGCTGGGTGCCTATTAACGCACTGCTGATGTTATGGTCGCCAAAACGTTTCGAATAATCGAGCACGCCCTGGAAGAACAGGTAGGTATTTAACTGGCTGGTGTTAGGGTCGCGGTAGTATTCCAGGTACTCTTTGGCGGCACCTGGTTGCGAGTTTAACCACGATAAAGTATATTTATCGGTTGCTTTATCGTAATCGCCAATGTTGTAATAGAACGGTGAATAGCCCATAGACGATTCGAAGTACGAAAAGCGGTTGGTGTGAAATAATCCACGGAAGTTAAGCCCCTGTGTTATGGCATCCAAACCCTGGTTGAGCTCTAACTGAGCCGACATACGCGATTGGGAGAAGTTTTTGTGCCCCCTTAATAAAGCAGCATATGGGTTTACATAAGCCACATTATTTGATTGCGCCGTGCTGCCCTGGGCTAACGCATTACCAAATAAAATATGCTTAGTGTTGATGTTAGCCTCATCTGCCGGGTAAAAAGCCGGAAACAACACCGGGCTGGTGTGCATGGCTATATTATACAAATCGGTAGAGAAGGATGCATCGGCAGTAAGCGGACCATTATACTCGTTAAAAGTACCTACCAGCCTTACAACCATCTCGGTAGATTTGGTAAGGTTGATGTTAATATTAGAACGCAGCTGGTAATTTTTAAAGTTTACGTTGTTGTTATTGTTATTCGCAATATCCTGGCGCAGGATCCCCCTATCGATATTGTACGAACCCGATACATAATAACGGGCAACGCCGCCGCCACCGCTAACGCTCATATCTGCGCGCTGCGTATTGGTGCGTTCTTTAAATAAGGTTTTTATCCAGTCAACAGCGGGATTAACATACTGGTTACTGCCGGGGGCGTTGTCCAAAGTTGCCTGGGTAGCAATAATTTTATTTTGGCTAAACGGCAACGGGCTCAACGGGTCGCGGGTGATGGTGGCCTCGTTAAAAAGCTTCATGTAGGTAATAGGATCGGCCAGTTCCAGGTTTTTGATAGATTGCGAGGTAGAGTTCTCCACACGGGCATTGATCACCGGCTTACCTACTTTACCCTCCTTGGTAGTTACTAAAATAACACCGTTTGCGCCACGTGCACCGTATAGTGCAGTAGAACTGGCATCTTTCAATATCGAGAAGCTGGCTATATCATCTACCTGCAAACGGGCAAGATCTGATGTGGACAGCTCTACGTTATCTATCAGTATCAGCGGGTCTTTTTTGTAACCGAAGGTGGTAACGCCGCGGATAAAGAAGGAGGCGTTATCCTGCCCCGGCTGGCCGCTTGGCTGGTAGGCAATTACACCCGCCACCTGGCCTGCTAAAGCGTTGGTTAAGTTACTCGCCGGTATTTTAAGATCCCCCGGCGTTACGGTAGTTACCGAACCTACTACAGCTTCCTTACGCTGCTTGCGGCCGTATGCGGTAACAACTACGTCGGCAAACTCGTTTTTAGATTCCTTAATAATAATTGGGTAGGTAAGCTTACCCGATAAAACCGTAAAGGTGGTTTCTTTATAACCTACATAGGTAACGCGGAATACGGTACCCGGCTCGGCATTGATAACAAAGTTACCGTTAACATCGGTTACCGTACCAGTATTCTTGCGGTTTTCGGCGGTGATGTTGGCACCTATAATTTTAAGGCCGGTGGTATCTGCTACTGTACCGGTAATAGTTATCTTGGTTTGTGCCGCCGCTTTGTTGCTATTAATGCATAGTATTAATATGCAACATAATACAGCAAGGTTGCCCTGCACAATTTTTGATAACCAATGGCTTTTTATGCGTTCGTAAAATGGTCTCATAAATATTTTCTCATAATTGGTTTTAAGTTCGTTGGATCGTTATTTATTTTTTCGGAGGCATAGGTATCCACCCACCGTACGTCAGTGTAAAAATTTACAAACCCCAGTTGTAAAATACGCTGATTACAAAGCGTGTTTATGCCTGCTGCCGGGATTCGGGAAATAACCTTTTTGAAGATGGGCGGGATCGGGGCTTATCCTGCACCTTTAACGGGGAAAGCAGTTTTGCTGCTTGCGTTTGGTAATAAATTTTCATAATTATAAGAATTGGTTAATTGGTTGGATAAATTTAGAATGTTCACAACGGCTTTAAAATGGATAAACCTTTAAAGGTGATGGACAATCGTATTATTTATTCCGTGAGTTTTTTGTATTGGTTATTACAAATAACATATATCTGCGCCAACAATAATTTTATGTTATTATCTAAGCATTCAGCGATATTGTACGGCCAAAAACAACTGTATTTTTGACATATTATAGCACATTCTATCAACTATCATAAAGCAATGGATTGCTTTATGCAATACCGATGGAACTATAGTCAATTTGTTTCGATATTGGCAAAAAACACTGCAATTGCCCTATTTTTTGTGATGGATATAAAAATGCAGGATTATGATATTATTTTATCACCTGAACACCCAGAATAACGCCACCATAATTACTATAAGCAGCACCGAAAGGAACTTGTAGTTCCCCACTCCTGCCCAGCCCGGGCTCTTCAGCGATTCGAGAGGTGATCTCCAGTAAAGCACCCCGCTTTCGGCGGTATGCTGCACTTTGTAGATAAAGGAAAGCGCCACCTGTAGTAAAACACAAAAAACAAACAGGTAAAAAGCCATCATCATAAACGGCACCTGCCCAAGCAGGGAGTGCGGCAAGGCTTTACTGTAAATAAAAACCAGCACCCCTGCCGCCGAGCCGATGTACAGGGTAAGCTGTGCCGATATCGCTGAAGCTTTTTTCCAGAAAACGCCTAACAAAAACACGCAGGTTATAGGCGGCGCTATGTGGGCGATGATATCGTTAAGTCCGTTAAAAATACTTTCGTAATTATTTAATAAAGGCAGCAACAATAAGGAGACGATGAAAGAAATCCCTGCCGCTATTTTGCCGGCGCGTACCAGCTTATCGTCGCTGGCATCGGGTTTGTAGCGTTTGTAAATATCATAGCTGGCCAGGGTGGAGATGGAGTTTAACGCGCCCGAGATCTGGCTCATTAAACCGGATAGTAAAGCGGCCACCAATATTCCCGCCAAACCTTTCGGTATCAGCTGTAATATCATCAGCGTATAAATACCCTTGCTGTTCACCACCTCTTTACCCGCTGCATCTACAGTTTTAAGGCTGCCCACATCTAAATGCCCGGTTTGGTACAAGGCATAGGCAAACAGGCCGGGCATCACAAAAATAAATACCGGCAGTATTTTAATAAAACCGCAAAACAAGGGACCTACCCTGGCATGGTTCTCGTCCTTAGCGCCCAATACGCGCTGAACGATGGTTTGGTCGGCGCACCAGTACCAGATGCCCAGCACCGGATAGCCCAATAAAACGGCATACCAGGGCAAGCCGCTTGCATCGCCATGCGGGCGCATCATCGAGAGTTTATTCAGTTCGTTCTTTTGCTGCAGCACATGCACCATATCATCCCAGCCGCCCATTTTTTGGTAGGCAACCACGCTCATGATCACCGCGCCGGAAAGCAGCACTACCGTTTGTATAGATTCGGTAACCACTACCGCTTTCAATCCCCCTACCACGGTATAAATAGTAGTGATAACCGCTATGATGATCACACTGGTGTACATATTTACCCCAAACAGGGTTTGCAACACAATACCACCGGCCAGTAACGAGAAAGAAATATGGATAATAATAGCTGACAATATAGAAATAAAGGCAAGCCAATCTCTGCTGGCGCGGTTGTACCTTTTCTCCAAAAAATCGGGCAGGGTTGATACGCCCGATTTGATATAGAAGGGTACAAAAAACAAGGCCAATAAGATGAGGGTAAATGAGGCCATCCACTCAAAGGTTCCGTTGAGGAGGCCGGTATCAAAACCGCTTTGGGCAAGGCTCACCAAATGCACGCAGGAGATATTGGTGGCAAACAGTGCCAACCCTATCATAGGCCATTTTAGGCTTTTGCCTGCCAAAAAATAGCTGCTCGCCGCGTTCTTTTTATTTGCCGAACGATGCCGCAGCCCGGTGTATAAGCCAATGGCCAATATCACCAGCACATATAAAATACTTACCGTGGCATCAAAAGAACCTATCATAACAATATATACTACGTAAAATTAATCTTTTAAAACAAGCAGGTCGCAGCTGCTTCCGGGTACTTGCGGTGTTTTATAAACACCACCTATAATTTGCGCCGGGTTTACAAAGTGCTTTTGCAGGTGCGGGATATGCTCTAAAAACAAAGCCTCGTGCCCCATAGCAATATGGTTAAACAATACCAAATGCTGGTGCAGCTGCCCCATATCGCCCACGTGCGGTACTACAGGTACGCCAAACTTTTTACACAGCAGGCTTACAGTGATAAACTCGCTCACCCCACCTACCCGCACAGCATCTACCTGCATAAACGAGGAAGAGCCCGATTGCAGGTAATTTTTAAAGATGATCTTATTGGGCACATGCTCGCCCAGCGCCAATTTAACCGGGGCAATAGCTTTGGCCAGCGTGGCATGGGCATTTACATCATCAGGGTGCGTTGGCTCTTCTATCCAGTAGGGGTTAATGCTTTTTAGTTTGTTGCAGATCTCGATAGCCTGCGGCAGGTTCCATTGCTGGTTGGCATCCAGCATCACCTTTACATCGGGCCCGGCAACTTCGCGTACGATGTGTGCCCGGCGGATATCGCGCTCCGGGTCGGCAGAGCCCACTTTAAGTTTCATGGCGGTAAAGCCTTCGGCCAGGGCTTTTTTGCAGTTCTCGCGCACGAGTTCATCAGAATAATTAAACCAGCCGATAGAAGTATCGTAACCGGGATAGCCCTTTTCTAAAATTGGCATTCGTTCCGCCTTGGTGGGTTGCTGTGCTTTCAGTAATGCTAAAGCTTGTTCCGCAGTTAATTCATCTTCTAAATAAGATAGATCCAGGGTATTTACAATTTGCTCGGGCGATAGGTCTATCAGCAATTTCCAAAGCGGCACGCCGCGTTTTTTTGCCCACAGATCATAACAGGCATTGGTTACCGATGCCAGCGCCAAATGAACCACACCCTTATGCGGCCCCAGCCAGCGGAATTGCTGATCGTTGCTGAGCTGCTTAAACAGTTCGCCAAAATTGGCCATCACGTCTTCAATATCCTTACCCTGTAAAGTCTTGCCGTAATATTCGGCGGCTTTGCACACCAGGTCGTTACCCTCGCCCAGGGTAAAAGCAAAGCCGGTGCCAGTTAGGCCGCTGTCATCGTGCAGGCGGGTTACCGCGTAAGAGTACACCGGGTCGCGATGGATAGCGTCACTGCCGGCATTGCCTTCCAGCGGGAAACGTACATCATCAATAGTTATCTTCCTGATCATAGTTCCTTAGCTTTTGTATCAATAGGTAATACAACCCCGTCTTTTGCAGCTGACTTATCCATATGCCTGCGATAGCCCAGTTCCGCGCCGCCCGATACAGGCAGGATTGTGCCGGTAATAAACCGTGCCTGCTCTGATATTAAAAACAAACAGGCATCGGCCACTACATCGCCTTCGGGGCAATAACCCAGCGGGTGGATCTCATCTAAATAATGTTCGATATGCGCGGCATTTGGCTGCTGATTGCTCCAGCGGCGCAGCATGGGTGTCCAAACGCCGGCGGGGGCTACAGCGTTTACACGGATGCCGAAGGGTGCATAATCCAGCGCCATTGATTTGGTAAGTGCGTTAACCGCCCCTTTTGTAGCGGTGTAAGCAGCGTGCAGTTCCTGGCCAATATCGCCAACCAGGCTACCGGTGTTTAAAATAACGCCCTTGGTTTCTTTTAGCGCGGCTATGCCATATTTAGTGGTATGGTAAATGCCTTTTACATTTACATTGAAAACCTTGTCCCACTCCTCGTCCGTAGTATCGCATACGGTTTTTGAGGGGTTTGATACACCGGCGTTATTATGGATAACATCTATCCGGCCAAAGCGCACAGTGGTTTCTGCTATCGCCCGGTTTACATCTGCGGGTTTAGACACATCGGCCAGTATATAATGAATATCATCATTAAAAAACTGCATACGGCAATTCCGCAGGCTATCTTCCTTGTGCGTGATGATACTCACTTTTGCCCCCGCCTTATAATACGCTTTGGCACATTCGTAACCTATCCCTTCGGTACCGCCGGTTAAAAAAACAACCTTATCTTTTAGTAATTGCATACTGGTTTTGCATTTTTTATTTACAGTAATAACAATGTGGTATTACTGTACTTACTTGCTTTAATATTATATGTGTTGGTGTTTGGTATTTAACCGGTTTCATTACCCTCTAAAACACGGTGTTTTTTAGATAATGCTATAATTGGTTTTGTTAAATACAACAGCCAAATTTAACTGCCGGTTTAAAATCGTCTAATAGGTAATTCGGCTATTTTAATGGATAATTCGCCTGAATTATTTTGAAAGAATAATTTGCCGTAATGATGCGCTTTATCCAAATAAAATATAAATTAGCCCGCTATATTATAAACCATTGCCAACCTCTGATGGCATATACTATTAAACACCTTAATTAATAATGGGTAACTCTTTTAAACGTAAGGACGGCTTCGACGGGGAAAAACTGATCAGTATCCCGCAGAAGGTATTAACAGAATATGTTAAGCGATACCCGGCGCTTTTTAATATTTACATTACGCATATCGGTTACTTCCCAAAGGCATCGTACCATTATAAAGAGCGCCGCCGGGGCTGCGTGGATAATATCCTTATCTATTGCCTAAAAGGCAAAGGCTATTATGTTATTGATAAAAAGAAATTTGAGGTAACGCCTAACCAATTTTTCCTGCTGCCTGCTACCGAAGAATCCATGCGCTACTGGGCTGATGAGGAAGACCCCTGGACCATCTACTGGGTACATTTTACCGGTGATAATATCGAGAACTTCAACTCCTCGCTCAACCTTAATATTTTTAAGGGCCCCATAACGATCCCCTTTAATAATAAGGCGCTGGAGATATGGCAAAATATTTACCAGAACCTGGAAATGGGTTACAGCATAGAGAATTTGTGCAACGCCACGTTTTGCCTGTATAATTTGATAGCCACGTTTTTATTCCCCGATAAGCACATTGTAAGTGAGCAGGTGGAAAACGAGGACATTATTACTACCACCATTCTCAACATGAAGCAAAACATCGAGAAGAAAATGACCGTGGAGGATATGGCCGGGCAGCATAAATTATCCAGCTCGCATTTCAGCAGCTTGTTCCGTAAGGCAACCGGCATGCCGCCGATGGATTATTTTATCCACCTGAAAATGCAGAAGGCCTGCCAGTTTTTATACGCCAACGAAACCAAGATAAAAGCAATAGCGATGGACCTGGGGTACGACGACCCGTATTATTTTTCGCGCGTGTTTAAAAAATACATGGGCATGTCGCCCGAGCAATATAAACTGACGACGAATGTGAGGTCGACAGTGTAATATCTTGTAATCAATTATGACCGAAGAGATATTTAATAGATCGATTGAAACGCAGGAGTTGCAATTGGTTGGCCTGGAGAACAAATTGACGCACTACGGCATTGTGGCCTTTCTACTTATTATACCATTAGTATTGATGGTGCTTCATTCAATAGATTACTTCAATTCCGGGTCAACTGATTATAAAGATGGTGAGGTTTGGTTTCTATTTCTCCCCTCGGTTTTGGCTGTTATTTTCTATTTCATTCAAAAAAAACGGCTGAAATTCAAGATCGTTAAAACAAGTTTAAACGCAGAACAATTGAAGGGGATAATAAACGAGGTAGCTAAAGACTTAAAATGGGTGCGAATGTCGTCATCCACAAAAACATATATTGCAAAAACCCTTCCTGGCTTTTTCTCCGGAAGCTGGGGCGAACAAATAACCGTATTATTTTATAACGATACCGTGCTTATAAATAGCATATGCGATCCGGACAGGAGGCCATCCGTGGTTTCCATGGGAAGAAATCGCGAAAATGAGAACACCCTCGCAGATAAAATAAATGAAGCCAATAATAAATTAAAGCGCGCTCCCGATTTGCATTAATAAGCGATCATATTAAAATACATAACCTGCTGCCTGCCACCACCCACCTTTACGTACTCAGTACACTAAGCTACCTATTCCATAACCAGTAACCTGCCGTATCCTATGCTACTTATCTCCCCTTTATTACAGCCCGCTTTTTAAGCCGGTTTATTTTCGCCGCTTTCTGCAAAAAAAGTGCGCTTTCCCAAAAAAACATTTCAAAACACTATTAACCGGCGTTTTTACAGCTAAAATTAATCTATTATTTATTTTTTATTAATGAACGCCAGTTCTTTTGTAGCATAATATTAAACCAATTATCGCTCCTGTAAGCTCACCATTAGCAACAGGAGATGTATTAAACCAACCATACCAAACCATGAACAAAACTGATCTTAACCCCCCGTAAGTATGCCGCCGCACGCGCATTTATTACCCTAACCAGGTAAACCAACCAAAATTAATCCTAAACATTAACGAGAGACAATATGAAAAAATTTAAATACTTACTTATACTTTTCTTTCTTTTCCCGCTTAGTTTGTTAGCCCAGCAAACTGCCATCAGCGGAAAAGTAGTAGACTTTACGGATGGGTCCACACTTCCGGGGGTAAGTGTAAAAATAAAAGGCACCACCACCGGTATCATTACCGATCTGAACGGAAAGTTCACCCTAAACGCTTCGGCTACTGATGTACTGCAGCTATCCTTTATCGGTTATTTAACACAGGAAGTTAGCGTTGCCGCGCTTCGCAATAATAATACCGTTAGCCTGAAATCCTCCAACACCAACCTTAACGAGGTGGTGGTAGTAGGTTACGGCACACAAAAGCGCGAAACGGTAACCGGCTCGGTATCAACCTTAAAAAGCAAGGAAATTACCGTAACCAAAAACGAAAGTGTTGTAAACATGCTTACCGGTAAAATTCCCGGTTTGCGTATCGTTCAAAAAACTGCCGAACCGGGCGGTTACGAAAACACCTTTGATATACGCGGGTACAAAGCTGCCCCATTAGTGGTAATTGATGGTGTTCCCAGCGGTGGTTTCGAACGTATGGACCCCAACGAAATTGAGAGCATCTCGGTACTGAAGGATGCGGCTGCATCTATCTACGGTGTGCGAGCCGCGGGCGGTGTTATCCTCATCACAACTAAAAAAGGCGAAAGGAACGGGCAGTTTGATATCAACTACTCGGTTAACCAGGGCTACCAGCAATTTTTGGGCATGCCCGAGGGTGTAGACGCGGTTGATTACATGCTACTATCTAACGAGAAAACCAAACGCGATTTCGCCAACAACTTTATTGCCAACACCACCCCGGCATGGTCTTATGCCGATATAAAACCATGGATGGATGGCACCTACAAATCTGCCGACTGGATTGGCGCTGCCTTTAAAAAATCCTCTCCGCAGATTCAGCACAACTTAAACGTAAACGGTGGTACCGAAAAGATCAGCTATTTCTTTAACCTGGGTTACATGAAACAGGATGGTATTTTTAAAAGCGAAGACCTGGATTACGACCGGTTCAACTTCCGCTCAAACGTTACCGTTAACATCGCCAAGGGCCTTAGGGCGCAGGTATTGGTATCGGGTCTGATGGATCAGAAGAACCAGCCTTACCAAGATCTGTGGACCATTTTTAAATACACCTGGAACCAGATCCCCCGCGACCAGATCTATGCCAACAACAACCCGCTTTATCCAAACATTATGCCCGATAACGCCAACCCGGTTATTATTACCAATGGAGATATGGTAGGCGATAAAAAATTCAAGAACAAGAATTTTAATGGCCAGCTAAGTCTGCAGTACGATCTGCCATGGATAAAAGGCTTAAACGCAAGAGCCATGTACAACTACGGTTACGGCGCGGCCGATAATACCGAGCACCGCAGAGAGTATACCTTGTACTCTTACAAAGCCGACACCGACACTTACCTGCCATCGAAAGTGAACGGGCCAAGCCGTATTCGCCGCTCATATTACACTAACGATAATCAGCTTACACAGCTATCATTAAACTACAACAATACTTTCTTTAAAGACCACACCATTGCTGCTACCCTGGTTTACGAGCAAAGCCACGCCACTACCGATAACTTTTACGCCATGCGTAACATTGAGTTGCCGATAGATTATATTTTTGGCGGCTTAACTACCGACCAGGAAGGCTACATGGATGTTAACGGTCTATCAGAGATAGCTACCAAATCTGTCGTTGGTAAATTAAACTACAGTTACAAAAACAAATACCTGGCCGAATTTATTATCCGCCGTGATGGTTCTAACAAATACATGCCGGGGCCCGATCAGTGGGGTAATTTCCCCGCAGTATCTGTGGGCTGGAGAATTACACAGGAGCCATTCTTCCGCAAGCTGATCTCGGACCGGGTGTTAACCGATTTGAAACTACGTGCATCATACGGCGAATCGGGCGATGAGCAGGGGCGCGCTTTTAACTACATCAGTGGTTTTAACTACCCAACTGCCGGTTATATCTTTGGTGCAGGCTATGTAAATGGCTCCACCGTACGTGTGGGTAACCCTGGCCTGAGCTGGGCAACTGCCTACACCAAAAACATCGCTGTTGATTTCTCTTTATGGGGAGGAAAAGTAGATGGTACAGCGGAGATCTTCCGTAAAGAAAGAAAAGGCCTTGCAGGCACAACAGGTGCAACTGTGCCGGGTACCGTTGGCGCGGCATTGCCGGATGTTAACATCAACGGCGACCGCACCGAAGGTTTAGACTTCATCATCACGCACCGCAACCGCATCGGCGACCTGGGCTACAGCGTGAGCGCCAACGTGGGTACCACCCGCACCATGACCCGCTACCTGGTAGAAGGCCGCCCGGGCAACGCTTACGAGCAATGGCGCAACGGCCAAACCAACCGCTACCAAAATATTTGGTGGGGTACAGATTATGCGGGCCAGTTTACCACTTACGACCAGATCTACAACTACGGCGTAAACACCGGCGGCGGCAACAACAATGTTGTACCCGGCGATTACTACTACAAAGACTGGAACGAAGATGGTGTTATTGACTCTAAAGATAACCACCCAATAGCTACCAGCGATATCCCGTTGATAAACTACGGTTTAACACTGGCCTTAAACTACAAAGGCTTTGATATGAACATGCTGCTGCAAGGCGCAACAGGCGTGTATGTACAATACTCGGAGCAATACGCCGAGCCATTGATGTACGGCCGTAGCGCTTTAACCCGCTTTTTAGATAGCTGGCACACTGTAAACCCAACCGATAACGTATTCGACCCAAGCACCCAATGGGTACCGGGCTTTTACCCTGCCATGGGCTCGCCGGTGGCACAGGGCACCAAGGCCATCCAAAATGGCAGCTACCTCAGGATTAAATCACTGGAGTTTGGCTATACCATACCCACCGCTACTTTAAAAAGGATAGGCGTAAAACGCTTTAGGGTTTATGTGAACAGCTACAACCTGGCCACATTTACCGGGCTGAAGAATTACGACCCTGAGCACCCGGGCGAAAGGCCGGGAGCCGGATTTGACCAGGCGCTGGGTGGTTACAAATACCCGATGAACAGAACTTTTAACCTGGGAGCTAACATTTCCTTTTAATCTTATTGAATATGAAAAGTATATACAAACTAATTATAGCAATATCAATAGGCGTGGCAGCAACAACAACCTCCTGCCAGAAGCTAAACATTGCGCCTACCAATATCATCACGCCTGATATTATCTTCAGCAGCGAGGCGGGCGTAAACTCCTACCTGGCAAACATTTACCGTTCGCTGCCTATCGAAGACTTTAAATACCGCCCCGATGGCGGCGACGGCGGCCGCGGCTTTAACCCCGATAACCCCTGGATGAATTTTTACCATGCAGGCGCTGTAACCGGCGAAATGGTTGGCCCCTTCGGAGGCATGGATATCGGCGGCGGCTTTGGTTATTGGCCATACGGCAGCATCAGGGATGTAAACTTCCTGATAGAGCAATTACCAAACTACAAAGCACAACTAACCGAAGCAAAGGTTAACGCTTTATTAGGCGAGGCCCACTTTTTACGTGCTTATTATTACTTCGCGTTAGCAAAACGTTATGGCGGCGTACCACTAATTACTACCGTACAGAACCCGGGCGCACCGCTTGAAGAACTGCAGGTACACCGCGACCGCGAAGACGCTACCTGGGATTTTATTGGCGATGAGCTGCAACTGGGCTACCAGCTAATGCCCGAAACCAGCCAGGCTGGCCGTGCTAACAAATACGTAGCCGCCGCTTACAAATCGCGCACCATGCTGTATGCCGGCTGCATAGCCAAATACGGTTCGGTAAATTTTGTTGATGGCGATGCCCGGTCGGGCGGTTTTGTAGGTATTGATGCCGGCAAAGCAAATGGCTACTTCACCAAGGCTTTTGATGCCGCAAAATTGGTTGAAGGCCACTACTCGCTTTACAACAAAAATGCCGATAAAGTACAAAACTATGTTGATGCTTTCCTGAAAAGCGATAGCCCGGAGAACATCTTCATCAAGCAGTACTCCATCAACTCTAATACCGCGCACAGCTGGGATGCGACTTACTCGCCACGTTATATGACGGCTAACGCCTTGTCAAGAGCCTACCCTACGCTCGATTTTGTGGAGCGCTTTACCCAGTTAGGCATCACTAACAGCGATGGCACGCCAAAACGCTTCACCAACCTTGCCGATATACAGGCAGGCCTGGAGCCAAGGCTGTTAGCTACTGTTTACTTTCCGGGTGCAACGCTTAGAGGCTTACAATTTGATACGCAACGCGGCCTTTATTCAAACTTCAGCGGTACCGCCGCTGCTGAGGTTGCCAAACAACCTGCCGCCCGCGCTTATAAAATATCGGGCGATGTGAACACTTTGTTCGAGGGCAGGCGCATCATTGGGTTCACCGGTATCAAAACAAGTGGCGATGAGTTAACCCGTACAGGTTTCTACGTTCGCAAGTATATTGATTATGCCAAGCCGATAAACACCGTTGACCTTTACCGCAGCGAGCAACCGTGGATAGACATGCGCTACGCCGAAGTGCTTTTAAACCGTGCAGAAGCAGCCTTTGAATTGGGCAACTCAGCTGATGCCTTAACCAGCATCAACCAGATCCGCAGCCGCGCCGGTGCAACCGCTTTGGGCGGCATTGATATGGCCAAGATCCGCAACGAACGCTGCATGGAACTTGCCTTTGAGAACCAGTATTACTGGGATTTGAAAAGGTGGAGAGTAGCTGATGTGGTTTTGGATAACGCCCGCTTTAAAGGCCTGATGCCATACTACGTCATCAACGAGAACAAATACATCTTCCTGTCGGAGCCTGAGACATTTGGCCGTAACTACAATTTCGAAAAGAAATATTATTACGAGCCAATACCCGGCGGTGAGCTTGGCAAAAACCCGAATTTGTATCCTAATAACCCCAATTATTAATCATCCAATTTTTAAGATATGAAACAATTGATTAGCAGAGTTTTGTTGGGCGTATGTGTACTGGCAGCCTCGGCATGTACAAAAATTGATAATTACGATGCGCCTGACGCTTCTTTTGAAGGCAGGCTGATAGATGCTACCACACACGCTAACTTCCTTACCTCGCAAAACAGCATACAGGTGCGGATGGAGCAGGTAAGCTGGAGCGCTACCCCTACCCCGCAGGAGATCCCGAGTAAGTTTGATGGTACGTTTAAAGACACCAAACTGTTTAAAGGCACCTACCGAATTATACCAAAAGGCGGCGCGTTCTGGCCGATATACGATTCGGTAAGGGTGGATATAACCAAAGGCAGCTCGCACGATTTTGAGCTAACCCCTTACATTACCATCAAAAACTTTACGCAAAGTTTAGTGGGCACCACCCTTACGTTAAAATTTGATATTGATGCCCCTATCCCGGCTGGCTTGCCTACCATTATTGATGCGCAGCCCTATGTAAACACCACCAAACTGGTTGGTGCCGGTGCCTCTATCCGCGATTATTCGGAAACCAAGGCGGTTGTTATCAACAAAGAATTTATTGATATGAGCATGGCGGATAAATCTATCACCCTCACCATTCCTAACCTCATCTCCGGCAGGAAATTCTTTGTGCGGGTTGGCGTGAGGCTGAACGACAGCTTCAAGAGCTCGAATTTCTCGGAGATAGTAGAAGTAGATGTTCCATAAACAAAAAACTTAAACCAAATGAAATTTTTAAAACCAATAATAGCCTGCACCGCCCTGATGATAGGGCTCACTGTGGGTAGCTGTAAAAAAGAAACTTATCCGTCGAGAGACAGGTCGGGCATTGTAGAACCGCCGCCTATCCCGCCGGTTGTGGAACCGGTGGACCCTACCCTGGTGGTATTTGATAACGCCGACGCACCGGAAGGCTGGCAAACCGTAGGTGACCCAAAAATTGAGAAGCTGAGTCCGAAGGAAGGCACGGGTTACTTAAAAAATGCCATCACTAATGGTAACGATTTTATGCAGTTCATTAAAAAACTGCCGGCTCCGTTAGATACCAAACTAACCGCGGGCAACGGCCAGTTCTCATTCTGGTGGTACATATCTGACGTATCATTACTAAAAGACGACGGACAGATAGAGATTACCAGCGGCGGCGATGCCGATAAAGAAGAATACGGCTGGAGCGTGGGCAAATTGCTGCCTACACTAGCCAATGGTTGGAACCTGATCAACCTGAACTTCAGGGATGCGGACCTGTCTGGTGTGCCAAACCCTGCTGCTGTTAATTACTTCCGTATCTTCTTCTTCACCAAAAATAAGGACCACGCAGACCTGGTTACCGGTGTAGACGATCTGAAATTCCGCGCCATCCCACCACCGCCGCCGGTGGTATTTGATGCTGTTGATGTAAAAGATGGCTGGGAAACCGTAGGTGAGGTTAAAATTGAGCCGCTGAGCCCTAAAGAAGGCACTGGGTACCTCAAAAACACCATCCCTAACGGTGGCGACTTTATGCAGTTCATCAAACAGCTACCCGCTCCGCTAAATACCACATTTACAGCAGCTAACGGCAGGTTCCACTTCTGGCTTTATATCTCTGATGTATCGTATCTTAAAAAGGATGGTTCTATCGAGATCACCAGCTCCGGAAAATCGGATGACCACGAAGATGCCTGGGATGTAACGCCGCTATTGGACGGCTTGAAAAATGGCTGGAACGAGATCAACCTCGACCTGGATAAGACCATTAAAACATCAGATGGCGGGGTAGATCTGACTAAGGTAGACCACTTCCGGATGTTCTTCTTTACCAACACAAAAGACCACCCGGATATTACGGTAGGTATTGATGACCTGAAGTTTATATCTAAATAATTTCGGGGTGAGTTAAATACGACGCAAGCATTTAAACAACCGTTCTAAACCTTCTTATCAATTTCAAAATTTCAACGGCTGAGGGAGCTTCTCTCTCAGCCGTTTTACAGAAACCGTATGATAATGAACAGCCATAAATTGCTAAAAACATCAAAAAAATTCACCTTAGCCGCGCTGGCCTTAAGCCTCAGCGTGCTATCAACTCAAACGGCATCGGCACAAAATAAACCTGCCGATACAACGCATGTGGGCAACCCTTTTGTTACCAATATGTACACCGCCGACCCATCTGCCCATGTTTGGAAGGATGGCAGGCTGTATGTATATCCTTCGCATGATATTTTCCCTGCACGTGGCTGCGACCTGATGGACCAGTACCATGTGTATTCTACCGATAATATGGTGCATTGGAAAGATCATGGCGAGATCCTGCGTGCATCAGATGTAGAATGGGGCCGCAAGGAAGGCGGCTTTATGTGGGCGCCCGATGCTGCTTACAAAAACGGCACGTACTATTTTTACTTCCCCCACCCAAGCGGCACCGAGTGGAATGCTACCTGGAAAATTGGCGTAGCTACCAGCAAAAGCCCTATAGGTCCTTTTAAATCTCAAGGTTACATTAAAGGCCTCGAATCGCTGATAGACCCCTGCGTTTTTGTGGACGATGACGGACAGGCTTACTTCTACTATGGCGGCGGCGGCACCAGCAAGGGTGGCAAGCTGAAAGCCAACATGATGGAAATTGACGGCGAACTGCAAAAAATGGAAGGCCTGGAAGATTTCCACGAAGCTACCTGGGTGCATAAAAAGGATGGTATTTATTACCTGTCGTACTCCGATAACCACGATGTAAACGGTAAGCACAACCAAATGCGCTATGCTACCAGCAAAAGCCCGCTTGGCCCCTGGACGTATAAGGGCATCTATATGGATCCTACCGACAGCTACACCAACCACGGCTCTATCGTAAAATTTAAAGGGCAATGGTACTCGTTTTACCATAACAGCGCTATCTCGGGCGAGGATTGGCTGCGTTCGATATGCGTGGATAAACTTTACTACAACACCGACGGCACCATCAAAAAAGTAGTACCAAGTGCTTACAAAAAAATAATAGTTGATGCCAAGGCCAACTAAAATAATAGCCATGAACAAAAAGCTCATCAAAGCACTGTTTTTAACTACCCTTGCGGTAAGTGGCTGCTCCAAAAAAGGGGCCGTTGATACTAAACCCGTAACCCCGCCTGTGGTTGTGGAAGATACCAAAGGCGATGGTTTTAAAAACCCGTTTGTTACCAGTATCTACACGGCAGACCCATCGGCGCATGTTTGGACCGATGGGCGTTTATATGTGTACCCATCCCACGATATTGCCCCGCCCCGCGGCTGCGACCTGATGGACCAGTACCATGTGTATTCAACCGCAGATATGCTTACCTGGCGCGATGAAGGCGAGATCTTCCGCGCAACTGATGCAGAATGGGGCCGCCCCGAAGGTGGTTTTATGTGGGCACCGGATGCAGCCTACAAAAACGGCAATTACTATTTCTACTACCCCCACCCAAGCGGCACCGAATGGAACACCACCTGGAAAATAGGCGTAGCCACCAGCAAAAGCCCGGCGAAAGATTTTAAATCGCAGGGTTATATTAAAGGGTTGGAATCGCTGATAGACCCTTGCGTTTTTGTGGACGATGACGGGCAGGCCTACTTCTATTACGGCGGAGGCAACATCTGCAAGGGTGGCAAGCTGAAGGATAACATGGTGGAAATAGATGGCGAAATGAAAACCATGCAGGGGCTGAACGATTTCCACGAAGCTACCTGGGTGCATAAAAAAGATGGTGTTTACTACCTCTCCTACGCCGATAACTTTAACGAGGCCGGCAAGCACAACCGCATGCGTTATGCCACCAGTACCAATCCCCTTGGCCCGTGGACCTATAAGGGCATTTATATCGACCCTACCGATAGCTTTACCAACCACGGCTCTATTGTAGAATTTAAGGGCCAGTGGTACGCGTTTTACCATAACAGTTCGCTCTCCGGTAACGACTGGCTGCGCTCCATCTGTGTAAATAAGCTTTATTACAATGCCGACGGCACCATTCGCAAGATTATTCAAACCAATTTATCGGGTGTAAAAAAATAATTTTTTATGAAATTTTATATCACGCTCTTAATCGTTATTTCACAGCTGGTAGCTCTCCCATGTTTTTCGCAAGAACTATCGGGCAAACCAACCCATCTTTTAACTAAAGATCTAAAATACTGGGACACTTTTTTAGGTGTGCCACATACCAGCTTAGCTTTAAAGGATTACCCGATGGGTGATGGCATGAACGGAACGCCCATAGGTTTAAATAAGGACCCGCTTCATGTGTTTTCGGTAGAAATGATTGGCGGGCAACCGGTATTGCATATAAGCGGGCAAATGTATGGCGGCCTAAGCACCAAACAGGAGTTTGAAAACTACCACCTGAAAGTTGAATTTAAATGGGGCGATAACAAATATGAACCCCGGTTGAAGGACAAACGCGATAACGGAATTATTTACCATGCTACCGGCCCGCACGCCCAATTCTGGAACGTTTGGATGCGAGGGCACGAATTCCAGGTGCAGGAAGGTGATATGGGCGACTACTACTCCTTATCCGGCGTTGGGATGGATATTAACACGGCCATAAAACCCAATCCGGAGAAAAAGGAGTGGATTTATGATCCGGCCGGCCCATTGGTACAATTTACATCAGACCGTACACCCGCAAGCACCTGTTTGCACAGAGGCAATTACGAAAAGCCAAACGGCGAATGGAATACCCTGGAGCTATATTGCTACGGCGATAAAAGCATCCACGTAGTTAACGGGCATGTGGTTATGGCACTTCAAAACTCGCGCTTATCCCCTAAAGAAGGTACCGAAACAGGTTTTTCAAAGGGCAAAATACAAATACAGTCAGAAGCCGCAGAGGCGTACTATCGTAACATTACTATAACCAGGTTAAATAGCCTGCCTTCACTTTAAACCTATTTAAATAACCAAACATCAACCAAAATACATAAACGAACATGAGAATAAACACATTAAATACCCTAATACTTGCCGGGCTATTAGCCGCAGCAACTGGCTGCTCTAAAAGCGGCACTCCTGTTATCCCACCGGTAACCCCGCCAAAAGATACTACCAAAATAGATATCACACCCTCGCCTCCGGGCGATGTGGTAGGTAAAGTAATTGTTGGCTACCAGGGCTGGTTTGCCGCTATAGGCGATGGATCGCCCATTAACCGGTACTGGCACTGGAGCAACACCTGGGAGCAGAAGCCTTCGCCAACCAACAATGCCATCAAATCGTGGCCTGATGTGCGCGATTATACCAGTACCTTCCCTACCAGCTATGCCAATTTAGGCAACGGGCAGCCGGCAACACTATTCTCTTCGTTTACCGATCAAACCATCAACATCCAGTTTAAATGGATGAAGGATTACGGTATAGACGGTGCCGCATTGCAGCGTTTTAACCCAAGCGGGCTGGAAGGCCCCATCCGCGATGCTATGGCGGCCAAAACCAAAATTGCCGCAGAGGCAAATGGTGTAAAGTTTTACATTATGTATGATGTAAGCGGCTGGACCAATATGCAGGCCGAACTAAAAACCGACTGGACCAACAAAATGTCTACCTACACCTCCTCGCCCATGTATGCCAAACAGAACGGCAAACCAGTGGTATGTATCTGGGGCTTTGGCTTTAACGATAGTAACCACAACTTTACCACCACCCAATGTCTCGAGGTGATCAAATGGTTCAAGGATAAGGGCTGCTATGTAATTGGCGGCGTACCAACCAACTGGCTCAAACAAACCAGCGATTCGCGCAGCGGCTTCCTCAGCGTTTATAAGCAATTTGATATGCTGTCGCCCTGGATGGTTGGGCGTATTGGTAACGCCAACCAGTCGGATGGCTTCTTTACCACCCTCAATAAACCCGACCAGGCTTACTGCAATGCTAACGGCATCGATTACCAGCCATGCGTAATGCCAGGCGATCTGCAGGAACGCCATCGCGCGCACGGCGATTTTATGTGGAGACAGTTTTACAACATGACCCGCGTGGGCGCACAGGGCATCTATATCTCTATGTATGATGAGTATAACGAGGGTAACCAGATAGCTAAGACTGCCGAAACACAGGCATTTATACCTGCAGGATCTGGCATACTGGCGCTGGATGAAGATGGCACCCCCTGCTCTTCCGACTATTACCTGCGCCTTACCGGCGATGGCGCTAAAATGTTTAAGAAAATAACGCCGCTAACGGCAACCCGCCCAACTAAACCGGTGGAATAAAAACTTCTGTATTTTTACTTGGTTATCAATTGGAAAGGGGGTTAAGCTGACAGGCTTGCCCCCTTATTTTTTTGTAAAGCTTTTTATTCCCAATCGTCCTTGCGAGGGAAGCGCAGCGACGAAGCAATCCTCGGGAAGCAAAGCGGATTTGCACGCCGATGATTGCCGCGCTATCGCTCGCAAGGACGATTAGGTAATAGAGGCTTCATTTCTTCACAGGTGGCGGCACACTGTCGCGCATTGGCAGTTCTTTTCTGAGCACCTTGGCTGCGTAGCCGGTTAAGTACAGATAATAATCGTTCGGTATATCATCCTCCACGGTAACAAAGCTACTAAGCCCTACCGGTGGATTTTTCGACGATTTCAGTATCGCCGTACCTTCGTCCACCTCATCAAACATGGCTACGTATAACATGCCTGCGCCAGCTTTAATGGCACCATTTACCTGCTTCCAGTAAAACTTGCCGCGGTTGCGGAGTATCTGGTTCTGCGGTGCGCGGGGGTTCATGTTATGCCAGCTAAAACCCGGGAATATGGTAGGCACGTACTCCACCTTATTGGCATTGCACCAATCAATATCATCGGCTATCCGTGTGGCAAATTTGGGATAAGTACCTTCGTTAAAGCGCCCTACGAACCAGGGGTGCACAATATCTACCTTACGCAGCAGATCGTGCAGGTGCTGGTCTTTTTCGGTATCGCTGCCGTAATCGCGCCAAAAGGTAGGTACGCCGAGCAGTACGGTGCACCCGCCGTAAACAGGGTCGTTTTTCAAAAAATCTATTATTCTTTCGGCTTCTGCCAAGCCGTACCGCCTCTTATCGTTAAAGCCCACTCCCCATACCGCCACCAGCGGCTTACCCCGGTGATACAGCCAGGTTTGTTTGCTACCGCGATTGGTAAGCTTCAGGCTATCCACCAGGTGCTTCCAGTCTTTTATTAGTAAGGAATCGCCACCAGCCCGCATGCCCGAAAGATCATACATCACCGAGATGGCACGATGATATTTTTCGGAATACTTCAGCGCATTGCCCAGTACCAAATCGTTATGGTTACGGCTGGCCGGTTTTTGTACATCGCTAATAAAACGCTGAACGAATACACCATCAACACCGTATTGCTGCATCCATTTAAAATGGGTTTCAGTAGAGGAGGCATCATACGAACTGTACAGGTAAGCATCGCTCCCATCCGCCAGCTTAAAGGGCGATTTGTATGTTTTTTTATATTCGCTTACATCCGGCCAAACGTCAATATTGGTACTGCCCGGCTCAAATTTGCCATGCGAGAGGTAGTGGTTCCAACCCCGGCCCGCGCCATCACCCGGCGCGTTGAACCAGCCCTGGTAACCCGCCATCACCAAACCCCTATAGCTTTTAAAAGCCGATGTTTTGCCGTGTTTGGTTTGGGCGAACGCGCCGATCCCCGTTAGGATCAATAAAACGGCAATCAAACTTCTTCTTATCTTCATCAATATTGAATTAAAAAAACAGCCCGTCATGCCGAACTTGTTTCGGCACCCCATTTGCAAAGTATGCAGTTGCAAAGCGGCTAAGCATGCGGGCTACTTGTCCTGTGGGGTCCTGAAACAAGTTCAGGTGACGCTTTGGTTAAAGCAAACTGCCCACTGCAAACTGCTTACTCCCTATATCCCCCAATCCTTATTCGGTTTCGGCCCCATCTCCAGTTCCAAAGTCCCGCCGGCCATTAGTTGTTCGTGGGTAAACCAGGGTTTATTAAGTACCTCGCCGTTGAATTTGGCGCTTTGGATGTACTTGTTTATTACCGAGCAATTATTGGCTTTCATGTTAAACTGCTTGCCGTTTTGCAGATTGATGGTAACCTTGCTAAACACCGGGCTGCCGATGGTGTAAACCGGCTTACCGGGCGTAATAGGATAAAAACCCATTGACGAGAACACCACGAAGGCCGACATGCCGCCGCCATCCTCATCGCCGGGGATGCCGAAGATGTTATCCTTGTACCAAACATCCAGCAAAAAGCGGATGCGTTTTTGGGTTTTCCATGGCGCGCCCACGTAGTTATACAGGTACGGGATATGGAAACTCGGCTCGTTACCCATAGAATACTGCCCAACCAAACCCGTAGCATCCGGGAATTTTGCCCAGAACTCGTATTTGCTTCTTTCGAGCCCTTCCCGGAAGGTTTGATCGAGCCTGGCCTGGAACTTGTCCTTGCCGCCCATCAGGCCCGCCAGCCCGTCTATATCGTGCTGCACCTGCCACTGGTAGGTCCACCCATTGTTTTCGTCGTAGAACTCGCGGCCGCCCATGCCGCCATCAAATTTGGGGTCGATACTAATAAAGTTGCCATCGCCATCTTTAGGAAGGAACATTTTTTTATCGTCGTTCCACAAGTTTTTATAGTTATTTGCGCGTTTGGCAAAGGTTACCGCATCGGTTGGTTTATTTAAATCGGCAGCAAACTGGCCAACGGCCCAATCATCATACGCGCCGCCCAGTGTTACGGCAACGGCCTGCCTTTTCTCAAAGGAATGCACCAGTGCTACGGTTTCTTTTTCACCTTTTTTTAATGCAGGGAAGTATCCTTTGGTTAAATAAACATCATCCAAAATACTTTTGGGGCCGTTTTCCCAGGGGAGCATAGTGGCTTCGTTGGCGTTCTTTAATACACCCTCGTAGGCTTTCTCCACATCAAAGCCGCGGATACCCTTGCGGTAAGCATCCAAAAACATCACGGTGGAGTGGAAACCGTTCATACAAGGGTTATCGCCAAACAACACCGGGAAGGTGGGCATCCAGCCGCTTTGCTGGTACATATTTACGTATGAGTTCAGCATATCCGATTCCATCGTCGGGTTCAAAATCGTTCGCAGTGGGTGCAGCGCCAGGTAGGTATCCCAAACCCAATCGTCCACAAAAAATGGGCGGTTGCTGTCGTGTACTTTTTTATCATACCCGCTGTAGTAATGGCCGTCCTCGTTAATATCTACCATTCGCTCGTTGCTGCGGTAAAGCGCCGTGTAAAACGACCGGCGCTGGGCTTCGGTGCCGCCTTCTACCTGGATCTGGTTAACCACCTTTGCCCACGCCGCTTTACCGCTTTGTACCAAAGCATCAAATTCAACGCCGGTAAATTCGTCCTTAAAGTTTTGCCTGGCCTGTTGGGCGCTCACGTAGGATATGGCATATTTAAATTCTATCACATCCGGCACAGCCGAAGAAAAAGTAATGAACGATTTAAGCCCTTTACCCTCTGCCGAGGTTTTTTTAGATAAGGCCTGGTTCTGCACGTTGCCTGCGGTACCTTTTGCGTTAAATTGCCCGTACAGGTAAACTTTTATATCGCCATGGTAGGTTTCCATGCCGCTCACCTCGTTGCCGCCGGTAAATACCCATGCCGAGCCGCCGTCGTTATACACATCAAACAGCAGGCTTTTGCTCTCGCTTTTTGCCAGGAAGGAGAATTTAAAGATCCCCACTTTTTTGCCGGGCGTAAATTCAACAGTAATGCCTTTATCTATCAAGAATGTGGAGTAATACCAGGGATGGATCACTTCCAGGTCGTGGTCATAAGGCATTTTTTGCTCCCATGACGCAAGGGTTACGGGTTCGTTATAAGGTTTGATAGCGAATACCTCACCAAGACGGTGTGATACCATATTGAGGGGGAAACTGCTGATCTGGTCGTCGATGTAATCGGCCCGTTTGGGGTACATCCTTATCATTTGGTTGGGCTGGTGCATGGTGGGCCGTGTGGGCTCCAAAAGCTGCCCAACGCTGCCAATACGCGGATCGATGTAGTTTAAGGCTTCATCGCCGGTTTGCGCAAAGCCATGGCGCGCCGACGAAATACTAAATAAGGCACATAAAAATACCGCCCTTAATAACCGGGAAAAAGTGATGACCATTTGATGTAATTTATAACAGGTTTATAAACACCAAATTTGCCGGAAAGGCTTAATGAATTATTAATATTTGATTAATTGCGCCAGAAAACCGCGTTGTAACGCATTTATTCAAGAATTGAATGAAAATCGCGTTCAAAATCTTCGCCGTAGATGGCTTTGTACTCCTTGTTAAAATTCTCGAAAGCGTTTTTCGCCAGCGAGTGTTTGCCCAGGTGCACCAGCGCTTTGCACTTTAGTATCATAGCCTCCTCGTTCACCGGGTCGAAATAGAAGATATCGTTGGCCAGCTTGATCAGAAACTCGGGGTCATCGGCAATTTGGGTGCTGTTGGCATACTGGAGGTAGGAGTCGATGATCTCGTTAGATACTTCGGATTTAAAGGCGTCCAACCATTCGTACTCGATGTTTGATAAAAAATTGCCCCGCTGGGTGATGTGCGTCAACTGCAGCACTTTCTGCTTGTTCAGCTTATTTTTGTTGGATACGATGTTGAGATAGTTATGGTAATCTACCGAGATGGCGCTGTAATCAATTTCTATCTTCCAGTAGCCGGTATCTTTGGATAAATGGCAGTTGCCCATCTGTTCCAGCAGCGATTTTAGCTTCGCGATGTTTACTGAACGGTTATTGCGTGCGCTTTTTTCCGATTTATCAAACCAAAGGATCTCGTTCAATTTTTCCGAACTTACGCCCCTATCCAGCTTAATGGAGTATAAAACGATCACCAGAAACAGTTCCTTCAGCAGCGGCGTAAAGTATTTGGTTATCTCGTTACCATCGGGAGTGAATAATTGCAAGTCGCCAAATAAAAATATGGCGTTTTTATTATTGCCATTGCGGTTATGGTCGTCTTCAGCAAGCGCTTCGGGCCCGGTTTGCAAGATCGCAACGGGGGTGGTTTCTTCCGAAGGTTTTATCACATCAAGCGGCGTAACGGCGCGTTTTTTACGCAGGTAAACCGCCGCAACCGACGCCAACGCGAGTGTTACGGCTATCCAAACCCATAAACTGGTGTGCATTGCTTCTGCCCCGTCGGCCGTAAGGGGTTCGGGCGGGCTTAAAAGCGAATAGATCTTGATGCGCGTTTGATCGTTCTCCTTAAAAAGCGTAACTGTTAAAAACTGGCTGCTTTGCGGAAAGTAGCTGATATCGGCGTAGGAATGAATATCATGGAAGCGATAAGGGATGGTATCGCCCACTAAGGTATATGCTGGCTTGTCCAATGATCCGTGGACGAGCTGCAGACTGGAATTGAACTTGTGCTGCGGAAATATCAGCCCGTAAAACGACCGCTCTTTTGAGTTGATCACCAACGAATTGGCGAATGCGAAATCTTCTTTTTTCACATCGATGGTGAACAGCTTTTTAAACGACTGATCTTTAACCGAATACCGCATCATATCGTAAATATTCCGCGGATTTACAATCTGCTGGCCCGATGCGCTGCCGTAGCCGCCAATTACGTAGGCGGTATCGCCGGTGGCGTTGGTACCCAGCCCGGCCAGGTAGCGCGGGGTAAATACATCACCCCTGGTTTTTACCTGCTGCCAGCTGTTGCTTACAAAATCGTAGCGTTTTACGCTATCTTTATACACCAGCTGGCCATAGCCGCCTATGGTATAAA
Organism: Mucilaginibacter pankratovii; assembly: GCF_014773265.1. Taxonomy (GTDB): domain Bacteria; phylum Bacteroidota; class Bacteroidia; order Sphingobacteriales; family Sphingobacteriaceae; genus Mucilaginibacter; species Mucilaginibacter pankratovii. The sequence continues at coordinate 279,851 of NZ_JACWMY010000001.1, forward strand.
TGCTGCTATCAGCCTTGTTGTAAAATTTATTGAGGTGCCCGTTGTTGGTAGCTATATTGGTGAAACCCTTATCCCAGCGCTGGGTTGCGGGGTCGTAGGTGCCCAGGCTCATTTGGTCTACATACAGGTAATAGATCTTGCCGTTTACAAATATGGTCTGACCGCCGGGTACCAGTAATTGCCTGCCCGATGCATAGGCTATAGTTTTTACCTGCGGCACCTTGTTTACCGAATAAGTAAGCAGCGAATCGGGCGTGATGATGTAAACCACCTCGTTTGCCGTATCAAAAGCCACGGTCGCATCTCCCGGCAGTGTTATTTCCTTATCCAACGCCCAGTTGCGGTGGCGCGCTTTTACCCAAAGCGGGTTGGTTACCGTACCGTTGTTTTGGTTCACGATTTCGTTGGCTACGTTGCCCTGCCACTCGTTCAGTGGCCAGTTGCAGATCAGTTTATCCTCTTGTATAACTTTAACGTCGCGCAGTTTTATAGGCGGCAGATCGGTGGTTTGATACTGGCGGTACGCGTTGGCGCCAAACAACAGTTTGTAGCTTTTTGCCCGCTGCAGGTGTACGCCCGCTTCGGTGTAGCTTTCTTTGCCCGATATAATGGTTATTTTATCGTTCTTATAATCTACCAGCAGGCGCAGCTTGTTCCATTGCCCAAAAAGCAGTTTATCATCAATATTGAAGGAAATTTTGGAGAGGCGCTCGCCCACAATTATTTTAAAGTGACAGGTGTTGGCCTGGTTATCATACACGAGGTCGATATTTTGCTTATCGTCGCCAACAAGGCGCATAATGTAGCCAAAATAGATGGCCCGGTTGGGGATAAAGGAGATATCAAACGATACCTGGAGGTTATCTTTCTGAGAAACATTATCGAGGCCGAGATCTAAGGTAGTGCGTTTATCCTGAACCACCTCATGGCTATTAAACGCAAGCCCATACGATTGCGCATTAGCTGGCAATACAAACAGGATATTTAATAAAATAACCGCGGCTAATCCCGATAAAAAAAGTCTCATTTTGATAAGTACACGTTAAGCATTGCAACTTAAGTACCCTGTAGTATAGTTTATAATGGCCAGCCTAAAAAACGTATTGGCGCTTTCGCGGCAAGGGATGGCTAAAATACAATAAAAACGGTTCACATCAAGGCCAATATACCATATTAGCTAAGAGCCGGGCGGTATAACGCACAAAGCAATTGATATGAATTTACCAATTATTAATACAATTTTACCATGGCTTTTTTGCGGATTAAACCCGGCGCTAAGCAAAAAAAGGCCCCACATCTGTGGGGCCTTGCCAAAATTGACCATCTCTCTCTGTGCAGATCAACGTCAGGGTTTATCAAGGTTATAGGTAAAGTCAAAAAAACCAAGTACATTGCCGTCTTTAGGGTCCCACTTCAGATCGAACTTAAGCCATGGCGTAGAGGGCAGGCGGGCACGAAAATACGCGTCGAAATAAAATTTTGATCTGCTGGTACCGCTCACATAACCGCTTGTTGCGCTGTTGAGTTCCAACGCTCCATTCAGTTCCATCACCGATACCTTTTTTTGCATGGCCAGCACCTGGTTATACCCCACCTGCAGCGAAACAATATTGCGCTTAAAATTGCGAAGCTTTCCTGTAGGATCGTTACTGTTTAATGTATCAGTAAGCGACGCCTTTATTTGCCCGGTTTTTAAAGTGGTTAAATTGCCTGTGCCATACAAAAAGTTGATACTGCCTACATGGCTGCTTAACAGGGTACCTTTACCGTAGGAATATAAATAGCCTGCGGTTAACAGTGGCTGCCGCCCTACAAACTTAACCATCGATTCGTAATCTTTAACTACGCTTTTGTTTAGTTCGGTAAGAGTTTTTGCTCCTAATTTTAAAGTATCTTTGAAATAGGCATTTTGAGCGACCTCCTGATTGATAAATGCAACCAGGTCTGCGGTTTGCTCAGGCGTTACATAATTGTCATACTTTAATGGCGTTTTACCGAGGCCAACGATGTAAGCATTTAATGGCACTGTCAATATCTCTACCACTACGTAATCTGCAAAACCCCGGATAGCTTGCGTCATAGCCGAACCAAGTGGCTTTTTATCGGCGAGATCACTTTTAAACTGGTTTTCAAGCGTGGCCACTATTGCATCATCGGATGAAGTGTGCTGAAGCATACCAGGTAACGCTGCATCAAGCTTGTTTTTAAAATCGGTAACAGGCTGGCCGTTTTGGTAAAGTGTAGCTACCCAGGTGGTAATTTTATCTACAAGTTGTACAGTTACCACCGGTTTGGCATGATCAACTGCGGCCAGCAAAATAATCATCTCATGGTGGAATGGCTTTGAATATACTTCGTCATAAGTGTATTTGGATCCATCACGTCGGTCAAGAAAATTATAATTAACCCCAAACTGAAACGAGTTAAAATTATTGTTTTTGTCTACACCAACCGATGTAATAAATTCACCATTACGCTGCCGCCAGGTTTTTAGAAAATTATCATTGTTGTATTTTTGTACTGAATCCATCCGGTTAAGTGCGAACCAATTCAGTTTTAGCTGTAGGGATGAATTTGTGGTAGTTATGTTTTTGGCAGCGACCTGCAAATAGTTCGTTAAAATATCCTGTAGAGTGCCGGTATTAAAACGGTATCCATCTTGCTGGCCCTTAATAAATTCTTCTTTGGAGATTTGCGCGGTCACCGTCTTTAGCAACAAGAGGCAAATAAGGGTAAGGTATAAATTTTTCTTTTTCATGATTTTTAATTGATTAAGAAACCATCAAAGGATGCAGATTTGGCAGAATAATACCCGCGTTATATTGATGAGGGGAGTGCGATATCACCGCCCCGGTAATGGCAGTTATGGTTAGTATTACACCACCACCGGGACCTTGAGCAGCCGCTCCAGATACGGCATAAGTATGAACGCCCGCAGGTAGCTGGATATCCTGGTGTTCGTTTTTATCAAAGTGAAGCGTTTGGCCATTAATAATAATATCCAAAGTACCAAGCCCGCCCGAAAAAGCGGTATTAAATCTAACGGTCCTGATAACGGAGGTTGCAAGATTTGCAGCACCTACAGGGGCAACTAAATTGGCCGCTTTAAAAGCCGCACCACCGCCACCGGCCATCGCGGTCATGGTAGCCATTTTAAATTGTGTGTTCATTTTCTCCTGCGTAGCAAACTGCCCTTTTATTTCGTTTACGGCTTTAATATACTCCAGTATTTTGGCCCAGAAAGCCGAGCCGCCGCTGGCCATAAGGCCTACAATAAAACAAGGAATAAGTATTTTACCGGAATCTGTATCCAAACCCACATTGAGGTTGCCAAAAAAACCCGTAGGATCTTTAGCCATCATCGCGGCAGCGCCCCAGCCCGCTAAAAAAGCGAGGATCATAACAGCGAACCTTCGTAGTTTTTCCTGCGTACTGTAGGGTGGTATGGGCGCCGGATCCGGCGTATTCAACGCGGGTACAAGTGTTTTAATAAAGGTTACCAGCCTTTCGCTGGCTAAGCTGATCGCGAGGATGATGGATACAAGCTTCATGATAATTGAAATGTCCATGATAATAAGTTGTTTAGTGTGGTAATTTATTTTGTTATCCAAATTTGGGGAGTAAGTTTTGCAACCGGCAGGGCGAATAACACAGGCCCGAGGGGGTATTTTTACGGGTAAACAAAACCGTAATTATCACTATATTACCCTACCTAAACAGCCATAATTTTGGGCTGTACTTAAACAATTTCTTATCACCCTAAAACAATTAAAAAAATGGAGTTTACAAAAAGGCCTCTGATAGGTGAAATATCACAGGCGGATGCACAAAAAATGGTGGCCGCGTTCCCATCCCCAGCTAACGATCCAAACTACACCAAGTCGGTTTGGTTCAGCCTCGAACAAATGGACCAATTGGTAACCCTGCTCAAATCAGAAAAATTGATGGGAGCAGAAACAGACGGTGTCCGAATATATTTCGCGCGTTATGTAGATGGACTTGTGCCACCGCCACCCGCAGAATACAAAGACAGAAACACCGTTATTTTTGTTTCTACCAAGGCGGTGGGCAGAGCCCAAACCGCCGATAACCAAGAAACTACCTTCCACGAGGATTACTTCACGGGATTAAGCTTCCCTGCTCCAAACGAAGCAGGTGGGGATGGTTCGATTAAAATGAAAACCTCCGGAGCCGAAAATCGCGGTGAATTATGCCAGCCAAGGTGCCAGGGAGTAACACTACCATAAAAGCCCTGGATGGCCAAATACATCAGCATAAACATCGTATTGGAGTTGTTGTGCCTGCTTGCAGCGATCGCTTATGTTTTAAGAGACAAAAGCCTCATCTGGCAAAGCGGCATGGGGTTTATGCTGCTTACTGTTGTAATGGAAGAATTGGGCCGGCATTTTAATTTAACAAACCAATGGGAAAATAACCAACTGGTTTATAACTTACTAACCCTGCCCGAAGCTATTTTTATCAGCAGTATGTTTTATTGTATGCTGAAAGATTATACGAGGGCCGGGCCGGTTGTTATTACCGGCCTGGCCCTTATTTACGGCCTTTATTTATACGAGTTTATAAAAAACGGGCCCTTTGTATACATGAACATGACCATCACCGTAATGGCGGTCATCTTCTCGGTTTATAGTTTTTTGTACATGTACCTGTTTATTAAAGACGAAGCTTATGTAGAGCTGAAAAAACACGCTGCGTTTTGGTGGGTAACCGGGGCGTTGATGTATTACTTTGGCGGATTAGCAACAAACCTGTTATTTACGGTAATGCCTTTTGCCGATAGAAGTATAAATGCCCGGCTTTATTCGTATGTTTATGTGGCCCTAAACCTGTTTTTGTACGGATTTTGGAGCTATTCATTCAAATGTCGGTACCAACAAACGAGATAGAGATATTTATTGTATTAATCACCACGGTATTTTTACTGGCGCCTGTTACCCTGGTGCTTTTTGTTAGCCAGTATAATCAACGCAAAAAAAGACATTCTGAGGAAAAAGTGATGATGCAGCAGAATTATGAAATGGAAATAGCGAAAGCGCGCGTTGAGGTACACGAGCAAACGCTGCAAACCGTGGGCGCCGATCTGCACGACCATATTGGCCAGTTGCTAAGCCTTACTAATTTTACCCTAAAATCGGTTGACGAGCAAAAGCCCGATAAAACCCGCGAAAAGATAGATTCGGCTATCGCTTTAACCAGCAAATCTATACAGGAACTGCGCCTGCTTGGCAAGTTGCTGCATGGCGAGCAATTAATAAAGGATGGTTTATCGCGGTCTATCCGCTATGAGTTGGATTGGCTGGAGCGATTGGGTAAACTGAGGATAGAATACCATGATAATAACCCAACAGCCAAAAGCGGCCTGGATGCTAACAAAGAATTGATGGTGTTCCGTATTTTCCAGGAGATCATTAACAATATCCTGCGGCATGCGGAGGCAACTGTTATGACCGTTACTTTAACCTACCTGGACAATATGCTTGAACTACAGGTTACCGACGATGGCGTTGGTTTTGATGTGGCTAAAGCGCAGGCAATCTCGCCAAATATGGGGCTTTTTAACATGCAGCACCGGGCAAAAATGATCAACGGCAACGCCGTTATTGAAAGCGGGCCCGATCGGGGTACTGTTGTAAAACTAAGCGTACCTTATGATAAAATAACCGAACATGACGCCAATTAAGATTGCGATAGTAGACGACCATACGCTGTTTAGGCAGGGCATTGGCGCCTTGTTGAAAGAGCACGAAGAAATACAGATAGTTTTTGAGGCGGGTAACGGTAAGCTTATGCAGCAAGCCTTAACAAAGCAGCCTTTACCGGATGTTATCCTGATGGATATTAACATGCCTGTGATGGATGGTTATGCATCTACAGCATGGCTTAAAGCCAACCACCCGGGCGTGGCGGTATTGGCATTGAGCATGTACGAGGATGATAACAGCGTTATAAAAATGATAAAACATGGCGCCGGGGGCTACGTTTTAAAGGAATGCCGGCCAACAGAACTATTAGGCGCCATAGTTTCGCTCAAGGAGCGCGGCCTGTACCTCAACGAAATGGTGTCAGGCAAAATGTTCCGGTCGTTCAACAAGGCCGACGATGCGCAGATATCAACCAAAGAACTGGAATTTATGAAATGGTGTTGTTCTGAACTCACCTATAAAGAAATTGCCGACAAAATGTTTGTTAGCCCAAGAACGGTTGACAGCTACCGTGAATCGCTGTTTCAGAAACTGAATTTAAAATCGCGCGTGGGGTTGGTTTTATACGCTATAAAAAACAGCTTTTTCCTTCCATAACCGCCATAGGGTTGGCGTTCTTAACAAAACAAGGCGCCCCCATCTCACCTGGAGCGCCTTTGATCAACTAAATCCCGGCGAATGCATACCGGAAATATCTTATATTCATTAAGGATTGGTTACGAGGATGTTTTTGAACGTAACATCGCTATGATCGGTAAAAATACCCCAGTTGGTTGTTTGCGCTTTATAGATGCGGCAGCTTAGCGCAGCTACGTTGTTAATATACACCACCACCATCGAGTTCTCTACTACAATATCTACCGTATAATCGGTGTTTGGCGCCAATGTGATGGGTACGTCGTTATCCGCAACCGTGCTTGGAGTTATAGAGCCATGCTGCGTTTTATCAAAGCTGAACCTGTTTTGCGAGGGCACAAACCGCAGGCTGTAAAAATCGTTAAAGCCATCACAGGCACCTATCATAAAGCCAAAATCCTTTGCCGAGCTCGCATAATTTACGGTAGCGCTTATTTTGAATTTTTGCTTAGCCACGGGATCGTAGATCACATTGGCAACGTCAAAATCGGCAGGGCTTATCATCCGGTAGGTTTGCTGGCCGGGTACGGTATTGGTTACATTACCCCACTGGCTATCCACAGTAAGCGCATAATTATTCGTTTCGAGGTTGGCCTTCAACGTATGCGGAATGGTTAAGGCGAGGTCGCCGTTGGCCAGGGCGTAAAGTTTATGTACTACCATATTACCGCCCCAGGTCCAGGCGCCGGCATCGGTATGGCCCGCCAAAACGTTGGTCCAGCCAAAAATATAATGATCGCCAAACTGATCTTTCTGAATTTTACCGGCAAAAAAGCTTTTTCCTTCAAAACGGCTAAGCCCAACCGGGTTGCTCCAGGGTCCGCCTACCGACGATGATTTGCGGTAATACATGTACTTATTTATCTGGTCGGAATAGATGAGGTAATAGGTGCTGCCTATCTTTATTTCCTGCGGGCATTCCATCATCCAATAATTGGTGGCGCCGCCATCGTATAAAACGCCCTGGTAGGTCCAGCTGTTTAAATTGTTAGAAGTGTATTTTACAATAACGCCCCGCATGGTGCCGGCTATGGTTTTACGCGCGGCCACCAGCATGTACCAGGTGGTGCCATCCAGGAAAACGTAAGGGTCGCGAAAATTATCATTCTCATCAAAACCCTGCCCGGTGGGCACGTTAATGGTACTGAACGACGTATTTTTTGTATACGCCGAAGTGGGGGTGGTTGATGAGGCCCGCATAATACCTTCCAGCTTTGTACCGCAGGTGGTGTAATTGTTGTTGTGGCCCGAATAAAAAGCGTAATAAGTAGAGCCGTTTTTTACGATGCTGGCCGCCCCTACCGCGTTATCCTGCGCACAGGTAGCCGAACTGGAGGAGATGATCTCGCCGGTTGCCGTGTAGGTAAAAAAGTTAGTAGTAGTAAAGGCGTACAGCGGGTGCCGCTTGTTGGTGGCATCGTTCCAGATATCCTTCAGAAAATACACCACAAATTTGTTGGTGGCTGCATCAAAAAAAGGGGCCATGTCGCCTACCCGGTAGCCGTCGGCCGTCATTTTGTAGATGGTGTAATCGGTTTGCTCGGTTTGCTGTGTACAAACGAGTGCGGCCATGGAAAGTGCAGTGCCTGCTTTGTCTGTCCTTACGGCTTTTAACACAGGTTTATACTGCTTTTCGGGTTTACAGCACCAGAGTGCAAGGCACAGCGAAGCTGCTATGCCAAATTTTACATTTGATAGTCTCATATTCGGTTTATTTAATTGGTTTTACCTGATGGAGGGCTTTACTCCCGAGTACGTTATCTTTTTAAGCTTTAAAGGCCCTGTAGATGTGATATGCAATTGGTTTAGCGGTTCCTGGGGGAAGAAGATATTGGTTAATACCGATAACCCATCATCGGTAAAAACTTCTGCCGAAGCCACATCAACCAGTAATTTTATAGATAGCCCCTCGCCGGCTGCAATGCGCGGCGCGGTGGTTTTGCGTGCGAAGCTTTGCTCGAAACCCACATCGCCCGATCTTGTGCGGTCTACGTAGTAGGTATTGCTTGCCTTATCATAGCCCACAAGCACTTCGTTGCCTTTAGCGTTGCTTAAGTGCAGCGTAATGTCTTCCAGGTTTGCCAGTTCAATATTCAGCAGGTATTTCCCGCCGAAGGCGCTTACTTGGGGAGAAAGGTCATAATCGCCGTTAACGGTTACATTTTCTAACGAGGCGGATGGCCCGGTAATTTTTGCCAGTTCGCTCACAGGTTCAGCCGCGAGGTGAAGCGTTCCGTTAACATCTTTCAGCTTCAGTTCGCGCGGAATGGTCATGGCGCTTCGCCAGGCTTTGGTTGGCACTACGTTGGCATAATTCCAATTGGTCATCCAGCCGATAAAGATCCTGCGGTTGCCGGTGTTGGAAAAAGTTACACCCGCGTAATCATCCGCGCCGTAATCTACCCAACGCGTGCTGGTATTATCGGGCACAAAGGTTTTGCCATCAAAATTCCCCACAAAATATTGCGTGGCCGAGCCGCTTGTAGGGCCGCCGGGGTTAATGCTCACCAGCAAAACCCACTTTTTTGTCCCATTATAATCGAGGCTGATCAGGTCGGGGCATTCCCATACGCCGCCATGCGCACCAAGCTTTTCGCCAAACTCGCTTTCCTTGGTCCAGGTTTTTAAGTTGGGCGATGAATAAAAGGTGATGCGGTCTTTGGTTGCCAGTGTCATCAGCCATTTCTTACCGGCCTCGTACCATTGCACTTTAGGATCGCGAAAATCCCAGATGCCGGGGTTTGGCAACACGGGGTTGCCTTTATACTTTGCCCAGGTTTTGCCTTCATCGGTACTGTAAGCGATACTTTGATACTGGTGCAAGCCGGTTTTAGCTTCCTCTATCTTTTGATTATGATGCGTAAAAATGGCGATGATGGCATTTTTACCAAAACCTGCGGTATTATCCTTATCAACTACGGCGCTGCCCGAGAATATGGTGCCCAGGCTATCCGGATAAAGCGCTATCGGCTGCTCCGTCCAGTGTATCAGGTCGCTGCTCGTAGCGTGGCCCCAGTGCATGGGCCCCCAGGTGGTACCGCCGGGGTTATACTGAAAAAACAAATGGTATGTACCGTTTAAGTACACCATCCCATTAGGGTCGTTCATCCAGTTAGCCTTTGGCGAAAAATGGAACTGCGGGCGGTACTGCTCTGCTACGGTAGTCTGCTGCATAACTTTTTGACTGGTGCTGCAGGCCGCGATAAGCATTACCCCCAGTAAAGGCCATAGTTGATAAGTTTTCATATTTAGTGTTTCAAAACTTTGAGTCCGTTTACGTTAAGTCCCTGCGCATCTGCCGACAAGCTCCAGGGGTTGCCGGCCATGCTATATACCCGGTTTGTTAAGGCTACCTGGTTGTTAATGTACAATACCGCCACAGATCCGTCAATAATCATGCTGAAAGTGTAGCTCTTGCCGGCCTCAAAAGTAAACGGCACACGGGTTACTTCTGCACCATTGTTGTAGGCGGCAATGCGGTTATTAGCCGGCTCTAATTTAATAACATAAGTGCTGCTATTATCGGCCTTTGTATTTAAGCCGATAGATGCTGTACCGGTAAGGTTAGCCAGGCTAAAGCTACCGGTAATTTTTGAGGTACTATCTAACCCTGCAAATTTGTACAAAGCCAAAGCGGAACCACCCGTTAGCGTATAATTAGCGCCCGTGTGGGCTACAGTACCGGTATTCGCGCTTACAACCGGCTCGGCCTCTTTAGTAAAATAGGCGCTTACTGCTGCCGGGCTTTTTACGCCAAGCTTATCGCTGCCCAGTTTAAAAAACTCGTGCGATATCAGGTTACCGCCCCAGGTACGGGTACCGCCATCATTTTCGGGATTGCGGCGGTGCGCCCAGCCCAGGGTATAATAGGCCGTACCGTCGGTAGCGGCACGGCCGGCGTAAAACTGGTGCCCATCAAACATATCCTGGCCATCGGCGGGTTTTAGCCATGGGCCTGCGGTTGATGTAGCTACGCGGTAATGCGTGCCCGGCGTGCTGCTCCAATCCTCTGCAAAAAGCATGTAATACTTGCCGTCCATTTTCAGGATATCCGAGCATTCCAGCATCAGGTAATCGCCCTGTACATTCAGCGGACTGCGGATGGTCCATTTATTGGTAGCCGGATCTGAAGACGTATACACTAAAATTATCCCCTTGCCTGCCTGCTGGGTGCTTACCAGCATCCAGTATTCCGAAAATTCGTCGTTATAAAATACATACGGATCCCTGAAATCGGTTCCCGAGAAACCTTCCGAAGCTTTTAAAACGTAATCGCTTTTTTTGGTCCATGTTTTCAGGTCCTTACTGGTGGCATACATGATAGCTTCACGGGTGTTGGCACCAACAAAACCGGGGTTATTATTGGTGAGCCAGTTTGGGTTGCTGTTGAAACCGGTATAGTAGTAATAATACGTATCCCCTGCTTTCACCATGGATCCGGTGCCTATTAAATGGTCCTGCGTGTTCGAGTTGCCATAAGTGATCATTTCCCCGGCATCGGTGAAATTTAACAGATCCTTAGAGGTTAACTTGGCGATAGGGTGCTGCCCGGGGCTGCTTTGCTTCACCCTGTCGGGCGCATCAAACAGGTAAAAGATCTCAAACTGCCCGTTTACATAATAAGGCATTACATCCCCTACCCAGCCGGTGCCATTGCCGGCAGCCGAATTGGCCACCGGTTTAGGGTAAATGTTAAATTTTGCTTCGGTATAAGGCGCAACCGGGTTACTGGTCACCGTATCTTTTTTACAGCTGCAGGCAAGCAGGGTTGTTATAATGCTGCCCGCCAAAAAATATCTTTTAAAAACCATACTCATATATTTATTTGGTATTTATAATTGATGTGATGCTACTGATGCAAGTAATCGATAGCGTTTTTGGTGATCTTTTTAATATTGGTGATGTATAGGTTATTGGAGCTTGCGCCGCCCTGCGGTTCCGAATACCAATCGTAAGCGCCAAAGGCTACAACAACCACATTTGGTTTACCGGCTGCATTTTGCCACTCGGCGATGCCTACACGGCCATCCAAGTTATCGTCCCAGTTTTCTGATGCAAGGTTGATGCCCCCGGTTTGTTCGCGCCAGCCGGCACCGTTGCCATAGCCCCCCCACTCGTTCACAAACCACCACGCGGTATGGTTAAGGCGGAAGGTACCGCTTTGCAGCAGCCACATTTTACCCGGCTCGTAAGTATCCACACCCTGGAATATCGGGTGGCTTTCCCTTGTTTTAAAGGAGATGCCCCAGTTGTTTGTCCCTTCAATAAATCCGGCAGGCAAAAAGTCGCCGAATACGTTGTTTGGCCCTTTACCTGCAGGCACCACGGCCAATGCCTCTACATAGCGGGCGGCAAAGGTGCTGAGCATTAAGCCGCCGCCGTTGGCGCGGTAAGCCTTTAGCGCGGTAACAACTGCCGGGGTAAGCGCGGCGGCGGGCAGATCCTGTGAGGAATCGTAATGCCACCAGATAACTTTATAATTGGCCAAACTGCGACCACCCTCTATGCTTTGGAAAGAGATATAATCGGCAGTTGGATAGGTAGTAAAGAACCAGTCCGCTGCCGCTTTCTCATCCGGGTTGGTGATGGCAGCCCTCGAGCCTGAAAGTCCCAGGAACGCGTATTCGCTGATGGAATTACTAATGACGTTTACATTATAAACTGCGCTAACACCGCCAATAGTTAAGGTGTAGGCAACGGGTTTTGTAAAATCCTGCGCCACGCCCGATGCCGGTGAAGAAGTGATACCCGCAGGCATGGTGAGCGTTGGCACCAGGCTGCTGAGGTTTGTACCATCGGGCAATATCACCGAGATATTTTTGCCTTCCTGGTCGATAGTCCCGTTTACGCCATTGATACTGAACGCGCTGAGCGGCGGGGTTATTTTCACTACCACGGTATAATCGCGGTACAGGTTTCCGCTGGTTACATGGTAGGTAACGTTGCCGGTAAAATTAAGCGCCTTGCCCGAAGCCGGCGAAATTGCTGCCTCACCGGGCATTTGCATAACCGGGGTTAACGAGGTTACATCCGTACCGAAAGGCAGGTTAACGGTTATTTGGCCGGTGCTATTGTTGATCTCGCCCGGCACATTGTTTATCGCGAACGATTTCAGCTGCACATCAGCGCTTACATTAAAGGCCGATTTTTTTTCCTTATTACATCCAGCGGCACAAAAAGCCAGCCCAAGGATGAATAAGAATGCTTTGAATGGATTAATATATCTTGTCATTTTTATTGATGATTAATAGGAATTAATAACCCGGGTTTTGAACGTACAGCCCCTCACTAAAGAAGATCTGGTTTTGCGGGATGGGCAAATACTCATCACGCCCCTTGGTGAAATGCGCGCCCTGGAAAATACTGCGCGCGGGTTTTTCCGTATCAAAATAAGCGTTGATCACTTGGTCGGCTACCCCCCATCTTATCAGGTCGAAGAAACGCTCGCCCTCCAATGCCATCTCCAAACGGCGCTCAAAACGTAGGGCTTTGCGGGCGTTAGCCTGGTCCCAAACAATGTTTACGCCTGGGTTGTATGGTTTCACGTTGTATTTGGAGGTGAAGGTTCCGTTCTCCATTTTCAGCCTTGCGGTACTGTTGCCCGCACGGGTGCGGATCTCATTAATAATAGGCAGCGCCTCGCCCTGCCTGCCCAATTCTACCAGGGCTTCGGCTTTAAACAGCATTACATCTGCCAGCCTGATCATGATCCGGGTTTTGGTGTTGCCATAAAACGGTGCTATGTTGATGAAGCAATCACAATCGGGCGATACGTTCTCCTTCATGGAATTGTAGGTACCATAGATTGGAACGTTACGGCTCCAGCCGGCAGTAACCAGGCGGGTAGGCTCGTATTTCCAGGGCGCACCGGGGCGCGAGATGGTATGATCTACCCTCGGGTCGACAGTGTTCACTGCGAAATCTACATTCTGCTGGTTAAAGTTATCCAGCAAGGGTACGCCATCTGTAGTGGTGCGGAAGGCGTTCATCAGCGTTTGCGATGGTTTCTGGAAATCGCAGCAGCCAATGCCTTGTGGCACGGTAAGCATATCGCCGTAGTTTACACGGCCACGGCCCGCACCATCATCGGTAGAGAATTGTACCGCCATGATTGATTCTGAGCCATTCTCGGTACTGCCCGGTAAAAAGTTATTGGCGAAATCCGACTGGAGTTTATAGCTCGAAGCCAGCACCTTATCGGCCGCATCAACAACTTCCTGCAGGTGTGTTGCATCCATACCGGTAACGCCGTGGTTCTCGTTTTGCTTATACGCCTGGAACAACCTTGTTTTCGCGAGGAAAGCAAACGCCGCGTATTTATTGGCGCGCCCTACCTGCGACTGCAAAGCAGGCAGGTTTTCTGATGCGAACTTGAAATCCAGCGCGATTTTCTCCAGGATCTGGTCGCGGGTAAACTCGTTGTTCTTTTTGTTTTTGTACTCGTCTGCAGGCACGGTCTCGTCTATGTACGGGATGTTTTTAAACAAATTCTCCAGCATCAGGTACCAGTAGCCGCGTAAAAAACGCAGCTCAGCTTTGCGGGTGTTCAGCAGCGGGAATTCCGACTCTGTGAATTTATTCATCACCCTCAAGCCCTCGTTTGCCCTGCGGATGCCGATATAGATATTGAACCAGATTCCATCGTAGTTCCATTGATCGGGGCGCGAGTTTACAAAGGTTTCCATCGAGTGGAAAACATCACCATCGTTGATGCCACCGCCTCCTTTATAGGCATCATCCGCGCGGATGTTACCATACTGGTACATACTGAACGCACGGTTTATTTCATCGTTGCCTAATTGCGAATAAGCTGCAATTACAAAGCCGTCAGCCTGCTCCGGCGTGGCCACCTGCTCCTCGTTTAGCGAGCCTTTAGGGCCAACCTCCAATGCTTTTTTGCACGAGCCCGTTATAATAAGCGCCGCTAATAATGTTATGTATATATACTTTTTCATGATCGGTATATTTTTAGAGTTTGATATTGATACCGGCGGTTACAACCGTTGGGTTGGGGTAACCAAAGCCGGGGCTTTCGGGATCCAGCCCGGTGAATGATTTTGATTTCCAGAGGATGGCCAAGTTATCGCCGCCTACGTAAAACCTCAAGGATTTCAGCTTGATCTTAGATAAGGTGCTTTTGCCAAAGGTGTAGCCTATCTGCGCGTTCCGCAACTTTAGGTACGAGCCGTTCTCCACAAAATAAGTAGAGAATCTTGCTTCAAAGTTATTATCAGTTAAGGCAATGGCCGGGATAGTGGAGCTGGTGTTACTTGGCGACCACGCATTCAACAATCTTGCGCCTTTGTTGGATGATGATTCCACCGCGCTCCAAAAATCGGTGTAGTATTTGGCATCGTTACGCACATCAACCGAGCCTACACCCTGCAACAGGAACGACATATCGAAATTCTTATAAGCGATATTAGCGTTAAAGCCATAGGTGAACTTTGGCAGCGGGTTGCCTATCCAGGTACGGTCATCGTCATTTATCACGCCGTCGTTGTTACGGTCGCGGTAACGGATACGCCCCGGGGCAGCGCCGTTTTGGGTAGCATGCGCTGCAACTTCCGCCGGATTTTGAAACAAGCCATCGGCAATGTAGCCAAAGAACGAGCCGTAAGTGCGGCCCAAAATATTCTGGGTTTTACCATCGCCACCGTAAGCGTTTACTACCGATGAAGGCAGCTTGGTAACCTTATTGCGCACGATATCGATATTGCCGTTCAGATCGAGCCTTAAGTTTTCGCCAATGGTGCTTTTGTGCCCTAAGGAAAGTTCGAAGCCTTTGTTCTGCATCGAAGCGCCGTTTACGTAGGTGTTACCGCCCTCGCCCAGTACGCCAATGTATGGCGGCAGCAACAGGATATCTGAGGTGTTTTTTATGTAATAACTCACGCTACCGTAAAGTTTTTGGTTGAACATGGAGAAATCCATACCAACATCCGTCATCTGTGTGGCTTCCCATTTCAGGTTAGGGTTCGCGTTTTGCGCCAGGTAGAAACCTGATGGCAGCACGCCACTTTTATTACCATTGATATCATAAGCGGTAATGTTGTAGCTGGATAGGTAGATGTTATAGATAGCATTGTTATTGATCTCCTGGTTACCGGTTTTACCCCAGCTGGCGCGGAGTTTCAGGTCGTCAAATAACGAGGTGGCTTTTTTGAAAAACGGTTCTTCGCTCAATCTCCAACCCGCAGAAAATGCCGGGAAAGTACCAAACTTGTTATTCGCCCCAAAGCGTGAGGAGCCGTCATAACGTACCGTGGCTGATAACAGGTACCTATCCAGGAAAGAGTAATTTGCCTTGCCGATATAGGATAACAGTACGTTCTTAGCACCGTAGCCGCCATTATCCTTTATACCGGTACCGGCATCTAAATACAGGTAATCCGGGTCTTCCAGTACAAAGCCCTCGCGGGATGCCATAAAGGAGGTGGTTTTATCCACGTAATACTCTGTACCCGCAAATACATCCAGGCGGTGTTTGCCAGTTTCCAGCTTGTAGTTAAGGGAGTTTGTCCAGGTGGTTTTTACGTTGTGGGTTTGTGTGTTGATCACCTTGTTCACATCGTTCTCCAGGTAGCCGCTTACGTATTTCTTTTGCCAGTTACGCGCCGTGTAATCACCGTAATCGATACCGAAATTGGAACGGAAGGTTAGGCCTTTAAACAATTGGGCATCTGCAAAAAAGTTACCGAACAGGCGCAGGTAATCGTACCCGTTCTGTTGGTTATCCTGCAACACACGCACCGGGTTTTGCCTGTCGTTCATGCCCTCAACCGGGCCGCCCCAGCCTTTACCATCAACGGTATGCACCGGGATAATGGGCAATGCCTGCAAGGCGGAGTTGATGATATCTGCCGATACTTCATGGGTTTTGGTGATGCTTAAATTCTGGCCGATGGTTACGGCACCTTTCAACAATTTATAATCCGAATTTAACCTTGCGGAGATACGGCTAAAACCCGTAGTTTGCACGATGCCTTTGTTGTTATAATAACCTAAGGACAACAGGTAGCGGCCGTTTTCAGTTCCGTTTGATAGCTGCAGATCGTGGTTTTGGATAACGCCCAATTGCGAGATCTCGTTAAACCAATTGGTGTTGGCTGCTTTAATGGTTTGCGCGCTGTTGAGGTATTCCGAAACATAAACTTTGTTCAGCACGGGCTGGTTGGTTGATGGATCTACATTCCAATCGAAGTTATAGTGTAAGCCATTGCTGTTCGGATCGAAGCCGTTATTTACATAGGCCTGCCACAGCACTTTTCCGTAGCCTTCGGCATCCAACATTTTCAGCTTATTTACGTAGGTTGATACTGATCCGTAAGAGTTGGCGCTTACCTGTGTGCCGCCCAATTTGCCATGCTTGGTGGTAATAATAACAACACCATTTGCTGCACGTGAGCCATAAACGCTTGCCGATGCCGCATCCTTCAATATCTGCATCGACTCGATATCCTGCGAGTTCAATTCGTGCAGGGCCGCTTTGGTAGGCACACCGTCAATGATATACAACGGGTCGTTATTATTCAGCGTACCTATACCTCGGATACGGATAGTTGTTGGCGAGCTGGGCGCGCCGTTACCGGTAATGTAAACACCCGGTACCTGCCCCTGCAAAGCTTTCATCGGGTTGGCAACGGTTTGTTTCTTCAGGTCGTCTACATCAACAACCGCTACGGAACCGGTGAGGTCCTTTTTGCGTTCGGTTTGGTAACCGGTAACTACCACTTCGTTCAAATCTCGGGTGTTGGTTTGCAGGGCAACATCAATAGTTGTACGGTTACCTACGGTTATCTCCTGCGTTACAAAGCCGAGGTAAGAAAACACCAGCACCGCGTTATCTCCAGTTGCTGCAATGCTATATTGCCCGTTTACATTGGCGGCGGTGGCAACATTGCCGCCTTTGAGCTTTATGCTCACACCGGGGAGTACCTCGCCTTTGGCATCGGTTACTTTACCCGTTATGGTTTTATTCTGAGCCCTCGTTGTTTGGAAAACAAAGGACAAAGAAAGGATGAGTAGAAAATATTTCAATTTCATTTCCTTTAAAAAAGTTAATACTTAAACATTTATTGGGCGTGTGCCCGGTTTATAATTTCTGGTGCAAAATGCCTGGTCAGGGCGTTAAAGTAAATGGTTTCTTCATGGTTTTTAGGGTTTTGAGTTTTATAATTGGTTTATATCTGTGTATCAGCCATTTCAGCTGGCTATCAATTCGTGGTTATGGTAATTCGGGTTGTGGCTAAAAAGCTTCTTCTTCCAGATAAACCGGCCAAGGTCGTACCTCGAATACTCCGGACAGGCGCCTGATTGTGAAGTAATAAACGCTCCCATCGCTACTGCGTAATCAAGCGCCACTTCTACCGGCTCATCGGTAAGTTTCATGGCCAAAAACGCGGCAAGGAAGGCATCGCCGCTGCCAATGGTATCGGCAACGCTTATTTTGTAGGCGGGGTAATCGTAACGGTAAGCTGCGGTGTAATAGCTGGCACCTGTGCTGCCCTTGGTTATCAGAATTTCCCGCACATTAAACTCGCGGAATAACAGTTCAATGCAATCCGCCTCGGTTTGACAATTAGCATCGTACCATTGGGCAATCTGCATCAGTTCGCTGGTGTTCAGCTTCACCATATCGGCGCGGTTCAGCAGGTCGGTCACCAGGTCTACGGTATAATGCGGTGCGCGCAGGTTTACATCAAACACCCGGTACCTGGCAACATCAAGCAGCCTTAGCAATGTTTCGCGGCTTACGTTGTCCCTCGAACTTAAGCTGCCGAATACAAATGCATCAGCCTTGCTAACCATTTCCGCTAATTCGGGCTGCCAGGCTATCTTATCCCAGGCAACGGGGTAAACTATCTCGTACGATACTTCATTATGATCGTTAATGCTGGCCAGTACTTCACTGGTGGCGTATTGCTGATTCACCTGGATATGATCAGTTGAAAGGCCTACCGTTTTCAAAAAAACAACGAGGTTTGCACCGGCTACATCGTTACCAATACTGCTGATCACCTGGCTGTTGATGCCCAGCTTGTGCAGGTGGTAGGCCACATTCATGGGTGCGCCGCCGGGGATGCGACCGGTGGGCAAAACATCCCAAAGTACCTCACCAAAACAAACTACCGATGTGTTTAAATTTTTCATTCGCTGCTGTATTAATGCATTACTAAATTAGACCCGATCTGCTCCAGCGATTTACCCTTAGTTTCGGGCATCATGCGCCAAACGAAGATCAATTGCAGTACCATCATGCTGCCGAAGAAGAAGAAAGTGGTTGCGCCGCCCAGCTTCTCGGCCAGATATGGGAAGCAAAAGGCTATCAGCGCAGCCATTACCCAGTGCGTAGAGCTGCCCAGCGTTTGCCCCTTGGCCCGCATCTCGTTAGGAAAGATCTCTGATATAAACACCCAGATAACAGCGCCCTGCGAAAAGGCGAAGAACGCGATGAACACCATCATATAAAGCGGGATGGCAAAGCCGTTGAAAGAACCCGAGTAAAAGGTAAATGCCACTAAAAACAAGGAGCCGATGAGCCCAACCGAACCGATAAGCATCAGCACGCGCCGGCCCACCTTATCAATTACGTTAATGGCCAGCAGGGTGAAGATGAAGTTGATAACGCCCAGCCCAACAGTTGAGAGCAGCGATGAATGTGCGCCCAGGCCCGCCATTTCAAATATCCGCGGAGCGTAATAAATAATAGCGTTGATGCCCGATACCTGGTTAAAAAAAGCGAACAGAACGGCCAGTATCACCGGCGTTTTATACTGGCCGGAGAACAGGCTGGCAGTTTTGCCTGTATCATTAAGGCTTGAGTTTTTAATTGTGACGAGCTCCTCATCGCAATTAAGCGGATTTATCACACGTAATATCTCCAGTGCTTTGGCTACTTCGCCTTTTTTTAGGATGAGCCAGCGCGGGCTTTCGGGGATAAAGCGTATCAGTATTAAAAACAGCAGCGAGGGGAAAGCCTGTACGCCCAGCATCCAGCGCCACGAGCTTTCGCCGCCCTGGCTGATAAGGTAATTAGACAGATAGGATACCAATATCCCCAGGACTACGTTGAACTGGAACAGGCCCACCAGGCTGCCGCGGCGGTCGGCCGGGGAAACTTCTGATATATAAATAGGTGCGGTTACCGATGATACCCCTACGCCAAGCCCGCCCAAAAACCTGAACACTAAAAACATGTACCAGTTATCGGCCAGCCCGGTGCCTATTGATGATAACAGGTAAGCAGCAGCTACAAAGTATAAGGTGTTTTTGCGGCCGAAAATATCTGAAGGGCGTGCGCCGAATAAGGACCCTAATACAGTACCTATAAGCGCGATGGAAATAGTAAAGCCATGCTCTACTACTGATAAATGCCAGAATTGTTGGATAGATTTTTCTGCGCCTGATATTACTGCGGTATCAAACCCAAACAGGAAGCCACCAAGGGCTACCACCATGGACCAGGCCAGGACGGAATGTTTTCTCATAAAATTCACTAAAGGTGTTATTGGTTTTAACTATCGCAAAGTAGGGCGATATGCGGGGCGACCGTTATTGGTTTTAGATCAAAAACGTTTAAATATTCATACCATATCAACACGCTGATATTCAGCAAAATAAAATTATGCGTTCCGACACCGTTTTCTTTAACCTTTGGTTATGTTACATGCTATTTACAGTTTTGATACATCTTTGAAGCAATTTTGAACATGCCCAAAGCCGGCTGTTTGCATTGTAAAATAATTTATCTATACTTTTGATTAACCAATTGCGCAAAATGTGCGCAAACCTGTTAACCAAGCATTTCATTTGAAGATCAAAAAAAAGGGGCTTATGACTTTTATAGGCAAACTGCGCATTGCAGTATTATTATCGGTATTAAGCTTTTTGGCATTACCCGGCTGTAAAAACACCGATAAGGCCTCGCAGTATACCATTGGTTTTTCGCAATGTATTGGGTCGGACCTGTGGCGGCGCAATATGCTGGATGAAATGAAAATGGAGCTTTCTCTGCACCCGGGCGCCAACTTTGTATATGCCGACGCCGATGGCAGCAGCAAAAAACAGGTGGAGCAGGTAACAGCCATGCTAAACGAGGGTATCGACTTGCTGGTGATATCGCCCAACGAAGCGCAGCCGCTTACCGGTATTGTGGAGCAGGCCTATAATAAAGGGATCCCGGTTATTGTTATCGACCGCAAAACGGCATCGGCACAGTACACCGCTTATGTGGGTGCCGATAATTACCAGGTGGGCAAACTGGCCGGCGAATACATGCACACCATATTAAAAGGCAAGGGCAATGTGATAGAAGTAATGGGGCTGCCCGGCTCCTCTCCCGCTATTGAACGCCAGCGCGGATTTTACGATGCCATAAAGCACTATAAGGATATCCATATCACCAAACAGGTTTATGGCGACTGGCTAAAGGAAAATGCCGAGCGCCAGCTGATGCAAATACAGCCGGAACTTAAAGATGCCGATGCCCTTTTTGCACATAACGATGTGATGGCCCTTGGCTCGCGCGAGGTTCTTAATAAACTAAAACTGAGCAAAAACATAAAAGTATTGGGTATTGATGCCCTGCCGGGTACGGGCGGCGGCTTGCAAATGGTGTCGGCAGGTACACTGAATGCCAGCGTGGTTTACCCTACAGGCGGAAAGGAAGCTATCATGACAGCCTTCAGGATCCTGAATAAAGAATCCTTCAGCAGGGAAACCATCCTGCAGTCGCTGGTGATAGATTCTACGAACGTAGAGCTGATGAAACTGCAATGGGGTAAAATAAGCAGTCAGCAAAAAGATATAGAGCGGCAGCAGGCCCTGCTTGCCGAGCAGCGCGAGATCTACAACAATCAGCAATTGGTGCTCAACATCATTGTGATAACACTGGTGCTTGCTATCGTTTTTGGCGGGCTGGCCTTTTATTCGCTTACCGAGAACCGCAAGACCAATAAAAGCCTGGAGGCCAAAAACAACGAGATCTTGCTGCAACGAAACCAACTGATAGATATGTCGGCACGGGCAGAGGCTGCGACCGAGGCCAAGCTGAATTTCTTCACCAATATTTCGCATGAATTCCGTACACCGCTTACGCTCATTTTATCCCCGGTGGAGGATCTGATGCGAAACGAGAAGCTGAACACTGCAGCAGGTAAAAATCTTGCGCTCATCCACAAGAACGTATTTAGACTGTTGCGCCTGGTTAACCAACTGATAGATTACCGCAAAATTGAGTACGATAAACAGCAGATCAGCGTATCGCGCAATAACCTCGTAGAATTTGCAAGGGATATACTGGACAGCTTTCAGCATAACGCCAAAAAGCGCAACATTAGCCTAAGTATTGCCACTAACGAGCCTGTAATAATGGCCTGGTACGATGTTAACTTGCTGGATAAGGTGTTTTTCAACCTGATATCAAACGCTCTTAAATTCAGTAACGAAAACGGTCGCATTCAACTCATCTTCTCTCGCAGCGAGGACATGATACACATCGCTGTGCAGGATAACGGCATAGGTATGGAAGCCAACGAGGCGGAACATGTATTTGAGCAGTTTTACCAGGCAGATAACGGTTTGGCAAAAGGATCGGGCCTGGGGCTGGCCTTAGCTAAAGAGATCATCGCTTTGCACCTGGGTACAATTAGTGTAACCAGCAAAAAATGGCAGGGCACTACATTTAGTATTACATTGCCTGCGGATAACAAGCATGCGGATACGTCGGTACAAAAAAGCGGGACTAACACATCCACCGTTGAGGAGCGGGCCAAAGTTTATACAGCCGATTTTGAAGAACTGCCCGCCTTAAGTGCAAGCGATGCACTTAATTCACCCAGGGAGCATTCGATCCTGATAATTGAAGATAATACCGATCTGTTGAATTATCTGGCCGAAAAATTAGGGAACGACTATGAAATATTTATTGCTGATAACGGCACGCAGGGCTTAAATGACGCCTTCCAGAACGTACCTGATCTGATCATCTCTGATGTGGTGCTGCCGGGCATATCAGGCAAGGCGATAGCCGAAACGCTGAAAACTGATATGCGCACTTCGCATATCCCAATTATCCTGCTTACCGCCCAGGTAAGCGTTGAGCAACAAATAGACGGGATAAAAAGTATGGCCGATGCCTACATGACCAAACCCTTTAATTACGACCACCTGCTGGCCACGGTAAAAAATCTCATCCGCAACCGCGTAATACTGAAAGAGCATTTCACCAGCGATGTAAGCCACGGCACCATGCCGGTATCTAAAACGCTGGACAAAAAATTCCTGAATGATTTCTCGGGCATTGTTGAGCAGAACCTCGGCAACGAAAATTTCAACGTGGATGATATCTGCAAAACACTGGGCATATCTCGCGTGCAGCTTTACCGTAAGGTGAAAGCACTGCTGGGCTGCAGCATTACCGACTATATTTTAAACCGACGCCTTAAAAAAGCAAAATACCTGCTTATAAACGAAGGCCACTCGATATCAGAGATCACCTACATGGTAGGCTTCTCCAGCCCTAATTATTTTTCTACCGTATTTAAGGCCAAATACAGTTGTACCCCAAGCGAATTTAAAAAGCAGCAACCGTCGTAATAACCATTACATCAGCACCTTGTTAAACCCATCGGGCAGTACCAGCAAGGGCACTTTGGTATGCGTTGCAAGTTTTTGTGTGTAGCCGCTGCTAAAAATTCCGTGGCTGCGGTGGATCATCACCAGCAGGTCTATCTGGCTGTTTTCTGCAAGCTGGTTTAAGCCGGTGCTCACGCCTTCGCTTTGCAGGCTGCGATAATAAACATTGGGATAATTTATTTTACAGGTTACTTCACTTAAAAAAGCGTCGATAGCTTTTTGATCCTGCCCGGAAGATTGTATTACGTGGCTAAGCAATATTTGAGCGTTAAAATACCTGGCAAAATTGGCAACCGAGTGCAGTGTATCAATATCGGTATCACTCAAATCGGTAGCAAAAGCAATTTTCCTGATAGATGTGTAAACATAGTTTTTGGGCACCAGCAGCAATGGAAAATCAGCCTTCTCAATCAGGTTTCGGCTGTTGCTGCCCAGCACCAATTTCGAAAACAAATTAGCGCCCGACATCCCCATCACCACCATATTCAGTTCATCATCCAACACAATGTTGCGGATATAATCTGTTACATCCCCTATACCTGTTGAACACGCTATATGGGGTGTAAAATCACTGTTCGGATTATGCCCCTTTTCTAAAACATTTGCTAAATAAGCTAACTCTGCCTCTGCCCCGTCCTTTAAACTCGCCATATCTTCCAGGGGCCAGGCAACTTGTGCCGCGTATATCGATTCGGCGGGTATTTTTACCGCATTGCAAAGTTTAATGTTTGCTTTAACCGTTTCGGCTATTGCGAAAGCGTATTTGGCGGCATTGTTTGCTGCCGGCGAAAAATCGGTAGGCACAAGTATCGTTTTCATGTTGAAAATTTTATTGTTACAAAATTGCAGGCATCAAAGCCTTAAAATAATGACTGCCGTCATCTAAAAGGCTTTTTATTACGTGATGCTGATCATTCTATTTATCAGATCTCCGAAAATCAGTTCTGGGTTACTTTTAGTGTCGGGTCGTTTTTGCTGTACATTAACATATCCAAACTTTTGTCGAGCCCGTAGATATCGTCGTAAACTACCAGGGTACCATTTACCATTTCGCAGGTGAGGTAGGTGATGGCTATAGGCATTGGCTTTTTCAGGTAAAAGTTTTTTCGCAGCCCTTTTTCAACAGCCTTTTCCATTGCGGGCACTGTGGCCTGCGCACCATCGTTCGCAAGCAGCAGTTTAGCCAGGTTTACAATATGCTGAACACGTACGCAGCCATGGCTGTATGCCCGGTTATTCTTAAAGAACAGATCCTGTTCGGGCGAATCGTGCAGGTATATATCATAAATATTGTCAAAACTAATCGTCATCTGGCCGGTGGCGTTATCGCACCCTTCGGTTTGTGTAGCATAGTAACGCTGCGGCGCCTTTAATATCAATTTTAAGTAGGCTTTACCCGGGTTTATCAGCATCCCGCCGTTATTATAAATAGCGTAATGATTATTGGCCAGGTAAGCAGGATCGACTATAGCTTTTGGAAGCAGCTCTTTCACAAATATTTTCTGCGCCACACGTACCTCGGGTGTCGTAGTAAAATATTTGATGGCACTGTTTAAAGATGGTGTTGGGGTGCCGGGCATCCCCACTATTACCTTAAAGGTATCTACAGTCCCCCTGTGATGAAAACTAAGTTTGTAAGAAGGAACATTCACCTGTACAAAATTGCCGGTATCTAAAGCCGACCATCTCAGGCGTTCCATATTAAGCGCGATTTTGCGCACATCCGCCTCTGGGAATTCATAGCAATCGTCCAGCTGTACCCCGGCTACAACATGCATGCGACTCTGTAAATTTTGATAGAGTTTATTTTGTGGCTGCGCGCTGATAATAGCTGTCATAAAGTCCTTGCCAACCATCGCCTGGTTAAGCACGGTTATGGCATCAAAAGACACTCCACCCCTATCAATTTCTGAAGCGGGAAAAAGCGGGTTGTATTTACCAAAATGCAAATTATTGGTAAACGAGATCATGGCATCGGTCAGGATAATTTCAAAACGCGCCTTTTGGGCTACGGGCACCCCCTTTGGCTGTTCCAGGATATCATGAAGCTTACCATACAATAATTCGGTAGGGTGATAATCGGCATGGTTAAGGCCAAATTGCAAAACGCAATCTATCATCAGCATGGCTGCCCAGGTTTGGCCGGCATCAGCTTCCTTAACTATCCAGTTTGGCGCAAACTGCCGTTGCCGGTAAAACCGTTTTACCATTTGCGGATAGTTCAAAGGTAATTTCACGCTATTAAGCTGCCTGCTAATTTCGTCAGCAAGCTCCTTGTCGTCGTCCCTTTTTACAACCTGTTTCTCAGCTGATTTTGCTGTAAACACGGCAAGCATAAGGGTTACCAGGAACAGGAATGTTAACAGAATTGTCTTGTTGTTATAACTTAACAGATGATATTCTACCGGAGGTATTTGCTTTTTCATGTACTTGTTCTTGATGGTGTAAAGGTGTGGACAGCAGGCTGATTAAATAATGATGCCGGTCACCAAAAAAACTGACGTGCAACGAAAGGCCGTGAAAAAGGAGCCGATACTCTTTATTTATGCTCAAATAACCAGCCGAATGGTTTATAGGCGCGTTTGGGTTTCAGGCCAAACTGTTTGATGCTTTTTTCTTTGATCAGCTCTACTGCCTCGTTTATATCATCGGTTACCAGGAAGTATTCTTCATCTTCGGGCCCGATGGTTCCGTTGCGTTTCATTACTTCGATATGCGCTATCAGCTCTTCATGGAAGTCCCTGCCGAAAATGATGATGGGAAAATTCTTTATTTTGCGAGTTTGGATGAGTGTGAGTGCCTCAAAATATTCGTCGAGCGTACCATAGCCGCCGGGCATCACTATAAAAGCGAAGGAGTATTTCACCAGTAATACCTTGCGGATAAAAAAGTGACTCATGTAAACCCATTTATCCAGGTATGGGTTTGGCGTTTGCTCAACCGGTAACTGGATGTTACAGCCTACCGAAAAACCACCTACATCTTTAGCGCCCCTGTTGGCTGCCTCCATTAAACCGGGTCCACCGCCTGTAATAATAGTAAAACCCAATTTTGCGAAGGCAGCGGCAGCATCGCGGGTAAGTTTATAGTAAGGATGGTCATCCTTAAAGCGGGCAGACCCGAATACGGTAATACAGGGGCCGATAAAATGGAGCGCACGCAAGCCCCTTATCAGATCCAGCATCGTATTCATCACAAGCTTTAGCTCCTTTAACCTGGAATGCGGTCCATCAAGAAACTGGATCTCTGTACTTTTGGGCATATTATAATTATTTAGCTGTAGTAAAGGTGGCTAAGCTTGCGCGGCGAATGGGTGATGCGCATCATCTATTTAGGTGGTGTATATCAGCAATAGAACTCTACGGGCTAAACTTTACGCGTTAAAAGTGACGCCCGTCACATTTTGGGCTGAAGTACATTACTTTTTAAAACTTGCAGGGCGCTGATATTTGTGGTATGTTGCCCGTAAAGGTTAACTTAGTTTATGGAAAACGCAGCGCTACTTAAAGCCATTATACAAAATGCCATAGATGGCATCATTACCATTGATGAAAGGGGGTTGATAGAAACCATCAATCCGGCTGCATGTACGCTGTTTAATTATACACCAGAAGAGGTTATTGGTAAAAACGTTTCGTTTTTAATGCCCCCGCCCGATCGTAACCAGCACGATGAATACATCAGGCGCTATCAGCA
This sequence comes from Mucilaginibacter pankratovii, assembly GCF_014773265.1. Classification (GTDB taxonomy): domain Bacteria; phylum Bacteroidota; class Bacteroidia; order Sphingobacteriales; family Sphingobacteriaceae; genus Mucilaginibacter; species Mucilaginibacter pankratovii. Next base: position 306,544 of record NZ_JACWMY010000001.1, read on the forward strand.
CACAGGCGTGCCGCATATTATCGGCATAGGCCGCGAGGTTACCGGCTTACGCAAAGACGGCACTACCTTTCCATTCAGGCTGGGTGTAAGCGAGGTTGAATATTCAGGGAGAAAAATATATAACGGCTTTATTCATGACCTGAGCAAACAAAAAGAAGCGGAAGAACAATTAAAAGAGTATGCCGCGCACCTGGAAGAGTTGGTTGAAGAGCGCACCCAATCGTTAAGGGAAACCGTATTGGCCCTGCAGGATGCAAAAGAAGAAGTAAGCTTGTCGCTGGAGAAGGAAAAAGAACTGGGGCAATTAAAAAGCCGCTTTGTATCAATGGCTTCGCACGAATTCCGTACGCCTTTAAGCGCCATACAGCTTTCAGCTTCACTTATTGATAAGTACGCTCAGCAGTTTGAAAGCGAACATATTACCAAGCATGTTGGCAAGATAAAAAACGCGGTAGGTAACTTAACAACCATACTAAACGATTTCCTCTCACTTGAGAAATTGGAAGCCGGTAAAGTTGAGCCAACTTTTACATCTTTCGACCTTGTAAAACTATCAGAAGAAATAACGGAGGAGATGCAGATGGTGGCCAAGCAAAACCAGCATATTATTTACCAGCATACCGGCAAGGAGAGTATGGTAAAGCTGGACCCGAACCTTCTGAAGAACTGTATATTTAACCTGGTGGCCAATGCCATTAAATACTCGGGAGAGAATACCTTTATTGAGTTTAATACCGAAATAAATGCTTTTGGGTGTACCGTGGTAATAAAGGATAATGGTATCGGTATACCAGAAAAAGACCAAAAACACCTTTTTGAACCATTCTTTAGAGCACATAACACTGGGAATATCCCCGGAACCGGTTTAGGCCTGAATATTGTAGCCCGTTACACGCGTTTGATGCACGGCAGCGTTGAGTTTAAAAGCATCGTTAACCAGGGCACATCATTTACAATTTCATTTAAAAAGCATGAGTAAGCAAGTTTTGATCATTGAGGATAATGACGATATCAGGGAAAACATTGTGGAGATATTGGAACTGGCCGATTTTAGCGTTTTACAGGCAAATAATGGCAAAACAGGTGTCGATCTCGCCATAAAAAACAAACCCGATATTATCCTCTGCGATATTATGATGCCCGAGCTGGATGGCTACGGCGTACTTTATATGCTGAATAAAAACCCCGAAACAGCAACTATTCCCTTTATTTTTTTAACCGCCAAAGCCGAGCGCCTCGATCTGCGGAAAGGAATGGAAATGGGAGCCGATGACTACCTCACCAAGCCCTTTGACGATATTGAACTTTTAAACGCCATAGAGACACGGTTAAAAAAGAAAGAACAGCAGCAAAGCCAATACAATAACCCCCTCGATAGAATAAACGGCCTGTTATCAAAAAACAACGGGCTGGCCGAACTTAAACGCATTATCGCCGAGCGCAAGAGCCGGCAGTTTAAAAAGAACCAGGTTATTTATTACGATGGCGATAAAGGCAACGGGCTCTACATTATTTTAAGCGGGAAAATAAAAACGCTGAAGCTGGCAGAAGACGGCCGCGAATTGATGACCGGCATTTACACTACCGATGATTACCTGGGCGTAAACGCCATGCTGTCCAACGAACCCTATGCAGACACCGCCACCGCGCTGGAAGATTCGCAGCTTTGCCTGATACCACGGGAACAGCTGGACGAACTGATAAACCACTACCCCGATGTTGCGCGCCAGTTCATCAACATACTTGCTAATGACGTACGCAATAAAGAGGAACAACTGTTACACCTCGCTTACAACTCGGTGCGCAAACGCATGGCCGAATCGCTGCTGCGCTTGTATAAGCAAAGCAACTCACCCGAAGGGTTTAAAATTAGCCGGGAAGACCTCGCCGCAATGGCCGGCATGGCCACCGAAACCGTAAGCCGTACCCTTACCGATTTTAAAGACGAAAGCCTGATAGAAAAAAAAGGCAGCCTGATCACCATATTGGATGAAAAACGCCTCGCAAAAATGAAAAACTGATAAAGGTCACGTTTTGGGCTGACTACGCTCAACTGTAATATACCCGCGCAGCGATAACTTTGAAAAAATAAATATCGCGGATGAAAGTAGTAGCCTATAGCATAAAACCATTTGAAAAGGAATTCCTTTCAAAAGCCAATCAAAAAAAACATGATATAACGCTCATCTCCAATCCGCTTAGCGCAGAAACAACCAGTTATGCAGAGGGTAAAGATGCCGTTGTTGTATTTATCAATGATGATGTTTCGGCCGGTGTGATCGAACAACTTGCTGCATTGGGCATCAAATACATCGCCACCCGTTCCGCCGGGACAGACCACATCGACCGCGAGGCTGCAGGATCGCACGGTATTAAAATAGCCAACGTACCCCAATATTCGCCCGAAGCCATTGCAGAACACGCCGTTGCGCTCGCCTTCGCGCTAAACCGTAAACTTATCAAAGCCGACGAGCACAGTCACCACTTTAATTTTACCAACGAAGGCCTCATGGGCTTTAATTTTAACGGGAAAACGGTTGGCCTTATCGGCCTGGGAAATACGGGCCTTGCTGTTGCCGCCATCTTTAACGGACTTGGCTGCAAAGTGATTGGTTACGATCTCAATTTCCCCGAAGATAATAAACTGGTTGAGCATGTTTCACTGCCCTATCTATATGCCAATGCTGATATCATTTCGCTTCACCTGCCGCTTAATCCGGGCACTAAACATATTATTAACAAAAGCACCTTAACGCAGATGAAAGATGGTGTGATGCTGATAAACACCTCCCGGGGTGCGCTCATCAACACAACGGATGTGATAGAAGCCCTTCGCTCGGGCAAAGTTGGCTATTTGGGGTTGGATGTTTACGAGTTTGAAAAAGGCCTGTTTTTTGAAGACCATGAAAAGGACGAAATGAAGGACCAGGTGCTGGAAGAGCTGATGCGCTTTGGCAATGTGCTGATAACCCCGCACCAGGCCTACCTAACCCGCGAAGCACTGCAGGGTATTGCCGATCAAACCATCAAAAACCTCGACCTGTGGCAGCAAAACAAATGCGTTGGCAAAGCCTGCGTATGCGCTAAAAACTGCCAGGTGCCTACAATACTAAATCATAGCTAATCAACCTGCCTGTTATGGATAAAAGCCTCACTGCCAAGTATAATGTGGCCGCGCCGCGTTATACCAGCTACCCAACCATGCCCTACTGGGAGCTGGATACTTTCAGTCCGAACCAATGGATCCGGTCGGTAAAAACCTCTTTTAACGAAACAAATACAAAAGACGGCATCAGCCTTTACGTGCATTTGCCTTTTTGCGAAAGCCTTTGCACCTATTGCGGCTGCAATACACGCATCACCAAAAACCACCGTGTAGAGGAGCCCTATATAAACGCGGTATTAAAAGAATGGCAGATGTACCGAACCATTATGGGCGATGTGCCGGCAATACGCGAACTGCACCTTGGTGGCGGCACGCCTACCTTCTTCAGTGCGGGGAACCTGCAAAAATTAATATCAGGCCTATTAGATTGGGTTAACATCCATCCGCAAGCTGAATTGAGTTTCGAGGCGCATCCGGGCAATACCACCGAAGCGCATCTACAAACGCTGTTCGACCTGGGTTTTCGCCGGCTTAGCCTGGGCATACAGGATTTCGACCCGGCCGTACAGCTGATCATCAACCGGCACCAAACGTTGGAGCAGGTGCGGGATGTAACTCACATGGCCCGTAAAATAGGCTACACCTCGGTTAATTACGACCTGATCTACGGCCTGCCGCTGCAAACTATGGATAGCCTGGTAAGCACCATGAATTTAGTTAGCGAGCTGGCGCCAGACAGGATAGCTTTTTACAGTTACGCCCACGTACCCTGGATAAAACCCGGTCAGCGTAAATTTACCGAGGCCGACCTGCCGGATGCGCCAACTAAGGCAAAGCTTTACGAAATTGGCCGCAGCCTGTTAAAAAACTATGGTTACACCGAGGTAGGCATGGACCATTTTGCTTTGCCTAACGATGCTTTGGTTAAAGCCGGAACAGAGGGTACACTACACCGTAATTTTATGGGGTACACCCATCAGCACACACAGTTGATGATAGGGCTTGGCGTATCTGCCATCAGCGACAGTTGGTATGCCTTCGCTCAAAACCAAAAGAAACTGGAAGATTATATAAACGATATCGAACTGGGTATATTACCGGTATTTAAAGGGCACGTATTAACGACGGATGACCTGGTGATCCGCAAGCACATTCTCAACATCATGTGTACCGGCCAAACACTGTGGAACCACCATGCCGAGCCATGTGAAGCATTATTAATGGGCATAGAACGCCTGGAACCGCTTGCCAACGATGGGCTGATAGAGCTGTGCTCCTGGGGGTTAAAGGTTACCGAAACAGGTAAACGCTTCCTGCGGAATATATGTATGGCGCTTGATACAAGGCTATACCGCGATAAACCCTCCACCCAGCTATTCAGTATGGCCATATAACAACAAAAGGCTGCCCGTGTACCAGGCAGCCTTTCTACTTTATATATATTTATTTAGGGGGTTGCTATCTGTAATACTATCCTTCCGGTAATATCGCCTTTCTTCATATCCTCAAATATCTTGTTTATATCTTCCAGCTTGGCGGTATGCACTGCTGCTTTCACTTTGCCTTCCGCTGCAAAGGCTATGGCTTCCTGCATATCCTTGCGCGTGCCCACTATGGAGCCGCGAATAGTGTAGCGGTTGAGCACGGTTTCAAAGATCTTAAGATCAAAGCTACCTTTAGGTAAACCGCAAAGCGCGATAGTGCCTTTACGCCTTAACATGGCCACGCCCTGCTCAAACGCGATGGGCGATACCGCGGTTACCAGCACACCATGCATTCCACCGGTTTGTGCCTTGATTTCCGCCGGATCGGCCGATTTTGCATTGAAAATAATATCGGCGCCAAGCTGTTTGGCCAGCGCCAGTTTATCATCGGCAATATCAATGGCAGCAACGTGCATACCCATTGCTTTGGCGTATTGCACAGCCAGGTGCCCTAAGCCGCCAACGCCCGAGATGGCCACCCATTCGCCGGGCTTCACCTCAGTTTCCTTAAGACCTTTATAAACAGTTACGCCTGCACAAATTATGGGCGCCATCTCTGCAAAGTTTATTCCCTTGGGAAAGTGGGCGACATACCTCGAATCGGCCACTACATAATCGGCAAAACCGCCGTTAACGCTGTAACCACCGTTGGTTTGTTCTTCGCACAGGGTTTCCCAGCCGGTTATACAAAACTCACAACACCCGCAGGCGCTTGCCAACCAGGGCGCACCAACTATGTCACCTATCGTAGCGTTTTTCACACCTGCACCCAAAGCTACTACGTAACCCACTGCCTCGTGCCCGGGTATCAACGGCAACTGCGGTTTTACGGGCCAGTCGCCGTTGGCGGCGTGCAGGTCGGTATGGCAAACGCCACAGGTAATCACTTTTACCAATACCTGGTTATCGCCGGGTACCGGAACCGGCACCTCTTTAATAACAAGCGGCTGTCCAAATTCTTGAACAACCGCTGCTTTCATCATTTTAGGGATCATAATTTAAATTATAAATGCCATTATCATTAACAGATGCACAAATACGCTCAGGGCCAAAAATCCGAGCATTACACGGATGCCCGCGCCGCCCATACCTGCAATAATGTTAGAGAAGAACAAGCCTAATGTTACGGCCAAAACAGCAAGCGGTGCGTTAAAATAAAATAGTAAAACAGCAGGGATAGGCAAGAATAAAACGCCCTGAGCTATGAGTGATACCATAAACCATAGGGTGCGGTTAGGCGCTTGCCTATCCGCCCAGGCAGTGAGATTTGCCAATACACTATGGTTAATATTGTTTGTGAGTGTTACGTTGTTCCAATTAGCGGAGTTGTTTGTTAAAGTTGCCATGGTATTAAATTTTATATGACAAAGGTGGGGTATTGAACACAGCCGTTGAATGACGGGAGATAGCTTAGAAAGTGACGCTGGTCACATTATAAAATCAACGGCAGATGGTAGTGCCTACCTGTTTTAACAGGGGGCTGAGATACGGAATGTTTAAGCCCGATCCCCTCAGTATAAACCAAAAGCCCAGGCAAACCATCAGATAAGGCATCGCTACATTAATACGGCGGCGAATAATGGGGCTTAAAAACCCAAAGCTGAGCATAGCAATAAACATCAGCGGGAAGGTGCCCATGCCAAACCAAAACATAAACTGCGCCGCCTCCGCAGGTGAGGTGGTATTGAGCGCGCCAAACAACGCTACATACACAAAGCCACAGGGTAAAAAACCATTCAGCATACCTAATATTAAATGGCCCGCCTTATTTTTCACAGCGAGATTTATCAGCCGGTAAAACAAGGGGAAAGAAGAGGGTTTCCCAAGATTGCCTTTAAACTTGAATAACCGGATAGCACCAAGTACGATAATAAATATGCCACTGATGATGCTCACCGTTTGCTGCAAACCGGCCAGCCAAAACAGCTTACCCAACAAACCCAGCAAAAGGCCCAAACAAGAGTAGGTGATAATGCGCCCCAAATTATAGAGTACCTTATCGGCAACCAGGCTCCACCAGTATTTCCGGGCTGAAGGGATGCTAAATGCCAGCGGGCCGCACATACCAACGCAATGCACGCTGCCAAACAGGCCGATAAAGAACGCTACCTGGTTATTTCCCATTGATAAAAATATCCTGCTGGTATAAATAATTTTTCTTGCTGCTGCTCCACTCTATGTTTACCCCCCACCTGCCCGGGCTTAACTTTCTTGCGGGTATGCTTATTTGGTTACCCGCGCCGGTGTTTAATGGAAAAACAAGGTCTTTACTTTTACCCAGGGGATTCACAAATTTGATCACCCCTACAGCCGGTTGTTTAAATTCAATAGCGATGCCGGCGCTTGCCTGCGTAATTATAGGTTGCGCTTTGTCGCTAACCACTTGCCGTTCACGGTCGTAGTCGCGGTTAAAGTTCAGGCCCTTTTCGTAATACTGGTGGTCGTAATCATCGGCAGGCATGTTAAACATGTAAACACACATGCTGATGATAAAGCCCATAAACAGCGCCATCCCTAATACTAATCCTTTTCCCCAATTCATAATGTTAGTTGTTTATCGGCCCAATAAATGATGTACTTTCGGTCTCCAGCACCTTACCGGCGCTCATTAACTGTAATTTGATGGTGGTTTTCGGCGAATGGATAGTATTGGCCGGTACCATCACAAAAAACACCACTTTTACCGAACTCCCCTTTTCTATAGCTCCCGGTGCCTGTATATACTTTATTTTGATAGCCGGATCTGTCGCTTTTATGATGATCGTTTTATTTTCGTTCGATTTATTGATGATCTCGGCATTATATATATTACTGATGTAATTGCCCGGCTGTTCCTGGTAAAGCATGCCCCCGCTGCGCATTACGGTCATATCGATATCGCTGCGGCTAAATATAAAATAGCTGAGTATGCCTATTAATAAAACCATTATGGTACTGTAACCGCCCATCTTCCAGGTGAACGAAGCTTTTTGGTTATTCACGATCATGTTTTCGGAGTAGTAACCAATGAGGTTAAGCGGCTTGTTGATCTTCTCCATCACATGGTTACAGGCATCTATGCAAGCCGTGCAGTTAATGCATTCCAACTGTGTACCGTTTCGGATATCGATACCCGTAGGGCAAACGACAACGCAAAGGTCGCAATCCACACAATCGCCTTTTTGCGACTGCTCCAAATCCCTTTTCAACTTCCCGCGTGGCTCTCCCCTTACATCATTATAAGCTACCACAACGGTATCTTTATCTATCAAAACGCCCTGCAAACGTCCGTATGGGCATATTACCGTGCAAACCAGCTCGCGCACCTGGCTGTATACCAGGTAGAAGGCGACTGTAAAGATCCAAATGCTGATAAAACCGACGACATGAGCCGAAACCGGTTCGGTAATGATCTTCAGCAGGTTTTCACTGCCGGTAACATAGGCCAAAAATGTATTGGCGATAAGAAACGACAGCAGGATAAAAATCAGGTGTTTCGATACCTTCTTCCATATCTTTTCCTTTGTCCACTCCCCTGCATCAAGCTTGCGGCGCTTATTGGCATCACCCTCTATCCATATCTCTACCTTACGGAAAACCATTTCCATAAAAATGGTTTGCGGGCAGATCCATCCGCAAAATACCCGCCCGAAGGCCATGGTAAAAAGCACGACAAAAACCACGAATATGAGCGTTGCTATCACAAACAGGAAGATATCCTCGGGCCAAAACACCTGCCCCAGTATCACAAACTTCCGCTCGATAGCATTAAGCAACAGAAAAGGCTGCCCCCCTATTCGTAAAAATGGCCCTGCAAAAAAGAAAACAAGGTATACATAGCTTATTGCAGACCGCCACTGGTAAAGCTTGCCTTTCCGCAAGGCCGGGTACAGCCATTTCCTTTTCCCATCATCCACCGGCACTACAGCTGCATCCATCATTATTAATTAATTTGAAGCCAATTTTTCCACTTCTTCTTTTTCGCCCTGGGCCTCTTTAGCCCCTGCCGGGTGCGTTCCCTTTAGAGAAAGAATGTAATTAGATACATCTGCAATTTGCTTTGGAGAAAGCTGCTTTTCCCAGGTTGGCATACCCTTGGCTACCACGCCATACTTAATGGTTTTAAAAACATCGCTCACCTTGCTGCCGTGCAGCCAGTACTCATCGGTAAGGTTTGGGCCGACAACACCTTGCCCATTTTCACCATGACAAGGCGCGCAGCTTGCTTTAAAAACTGTTCTACCCTCTGCCAGCGCGGCTGGGTCGGTAACTAATTTTACCGTGCTTTCATCAACCCGGTTGGCGGCTTTACTGAGGTAGATCTTTTTAGCCACCTCGGCTTGTGCTACTTCGGTATTATATTCCGCATCCTGCAATTGCCCCAAATTAAATACATGGTAAACAAGCATATAAGCTATACCTATGGCAACCGTTCCATAAAAAAGCACCATAAACCATGCAGGGGTTGGGTTATTCAGTTCCTGTATACCATCATACTCATGCGGAATGATCATGTCCTTTTCCTCAGATAATGGCTTTAAGGAAAGCAGTTTTTGCCATACTTCCGCTTTTGGTCGCTTTGCTTTTTTGGCGGGCTTTAATTCGGCTTCAATCTGCTCAGCGGTATATCCCTGCGATTTAAGAACCACCCGGGTAAGTACTTTAAAAGTTCGCAGCAGCATCAGCAGCGCTATTAAAAACAATAGCAGCATGGTCACTATCGCGCCGTAGCCTATGTAATTTTGCATATCTGCAGACATTAGACTATCGTCCGCGGCAAAACTTTGCCGCGCAAAAAGAATAATAATTGTGGTTATAAAAATACGCCGCTTCATTATAGTAAGTTTTTAGATGGATCAACGTCGTTATCGCTCAGCGGAAGGGCACTCATATGGTCTACATGGCTTTTCCCTAACCTGAAAAGAATAATAGTGACTACAATAAAAAATACAAGGAATATACCCAATGAACTAAGCAGGTAAACCTGGTGCCCGTTTATGTTCTGTGTGAATTGTTTAAACATGATTTCGACTATTTGCTTTGGGGTTTATTTGCCTTAATATCAACACCTAACCTTTGCAGGTAAGCAATAATGGCAATGATCTCTTTATCGTTTTTAACTTTTATCTTATCCTTCGCCAGGTTATCCGCTATTTGCTGTGCCTGATTGTTTAAATCCTGATTGGCTTTATGTTCGTAACCTGCAGCATATGGCACGCCAAGGGTACGCATAGCGTTTATTTTGGCTACGGTAGTTGTGGTATCCAACGTTTGCGTGAGCAGCCAGTCGTAATTTGGCATGATACTGCCCGGCGACATCAGCCTTGGATCCATCATGTGGTTATAATGCCAGGCGTTGCCGTATTTCTGCCCTTCGCGCGCCAGATCGGGCCCGGTACGTTTAGATCCCCACAGGAAAGGGTGATCGTATACAAATTCACCGGCTTTGCTATACTCGCCATAACGCTCGGTTTCCGACCGGAAGGGCCTCACCGTTTGCGAGTGGCAATTGGAGCAACCCTCGCGGATATAGATGTCCCTTCCCTGCAATTCCAGCGGGGTATAAGGTTTTACACTGGCAATAGTAGGCACGTTGGAAGCGATGGTCAAAGTTGGCATCAGTTCTATCACGGTACCGATCAGGATCACAATGAGCGCCGCTATCATCAATTGAATTGGCCTGCGTTCCAGCTTGCGGTGCCAGCCGCTTTCGGTGGCTACGTTTATCGGTTCTAAAGGCATAGATTCTGCAGGTTCGTTGGCTACCAGTTTGCCCTGCATCATGGTGCGGGTAAGGTTATAAGCCATTACTATTACGCCCAGCAGGTAGAATGTACCTCCAATGGAGCGCATTACATGCATAGGGATAATACGCAGGGTGGTTTCTAAAAAGCTGGGGTATTTCAGCATCCCTTCGGGCGTGAACTCCTTAAGCATCAACCCCTGGGTAAAACCGGCCCAATACATAGGTATAGCGTAAAACAAAATGCCTAAGGTGCCTATCCAGAAGTGGAAGGACGCCATCTTTTTTGAGTAAAGTTCTGTTTTGTAGATACGGGGTATCAGCCAGTACAAAATAGCGAAGGTTAAAAAGCCGTTCCAGCCCAAAGCGCCAACGTGTACGTGCGCCACTATCCAATCGGTAAAGTGGGCCAAACCGTTTATCTGTTTCAGCGATAGCATCGGGCCTTCAAACGTAGCCATACCGTACGCAGTAAGGCCAACAACCATAAATTTCAGGATGGCATCATCGCGCACTTTATCCCAGGCACCGCGCAGGGTAAGCAAACCATTGATCATACCGCCCCAGCTCGGTGCTATCAGCATGATAGAGAACGCCACGCCTAATGATTGCGCCCAGCCCGGTAAAGAAGTATATAACAAGTGATGCGGCCCCGCCCAGATATAAATAAATATCAGCGCCCAAAAGTGCAGGATACTGAGTTTGTAAGAATAAACAGGGCGATTGGCCATCTTCGGCAAAAAGTAATACATCATACCCAGGTAGGGCGTTGTGAGGAAGAACGCAACCGCATTATGCCCGTACCACCACTGCACCAAAGCATCCTGTACGCCGGCATAAACCATATAGCTTTTAAAAGGCGATACGGGCAACTCAAATGAATTTACAATATGCAGCACCGCTATAGTTACAAACGTGGCTATGTAAAACCAGATGGCTACGTACAAATGCCGTTCGCGGCGTTTAAATATGGTGCCGAACATATTGATACCAAACACCACCCAAATAACGGTAATGGCAATATCAATGGGCCATTCCAGCTCGGCATATTCATGCGAGGTGGTAAAACCCAACGGCAATGTTATCACTGCCGATACGATAATGAGCTGCCAGCCCCAAAAATGCAGGCTGCTTAAAAAGGTGCTAAACATCCGTGCCTTTAAAAGCCGCTGCAATGAATAATAAACACCCATAAATATGGCGTTACCCACAAAGGCGAAGATCACCGCATTAGTATGCAATGGTCGTATCCGGCCAAAGGTGGTGTACTGGTTGCCCATATTCATGGCGGGCTTAAATAACTGGATGGCGGCGATAAGGCCGACCGTCATTCCGATAATGCCCCATACAATGGTGGCAATACCAAAATTCCGCACGATCTTGTTATCATAGTAAAATTTTTCGGGCTGCATAAATTGTTATTTTATTATGGTGTAAAAGTATTTTAAGCCGGGCTGGCTAAGAATGATGGCGGTTTTGGGAAAAGGTGATCGCCGTCACTTTTTATCATGCGGCTCCGGTTCGTCATCCAGCAGGATGCGTACCGATGGTGTGTACAGGTCATCGTTTTGCCCGCTTCGCTGTGCCCAGAAGAACGCCAGCAGGAAAAGGAGCGCTAACAAAACGCTGCATCCTATTAAAAAGTAAATAATGCTCATGCGAGTTTCCTCCTTTTTGCTGCAAAATGTGTGGCAATGGTGGTAAACGAGATGATGGTGGCTGTGCTTAAGGGCATCAGAATAGCCGCCGTAAGCGGCGACAGGTTACCGGTAACCGCATAGCTTAAACCAATAAGGTTATACGTAAGCGAGATAGCAAACGAACAATGGATAATGGTAACCGTGCTTTTAGCGAATCTGAGAAAAGCCGGCAGCTTGTTAAAAGAGCGGCCATCCAGTATGGCATCACAGCCGGGCGAAAAGTTGTTGATGTTATCGGTCACCGCTATACCCAGGTCGCTTTGTTTTAAGGCACCGGCATCATTAAGCCCGTCGCCTATCATCATTACTTTGCCTTTTAAATGCTGAAGCAGTTGTACAAAACCCAGCTTATTTTGCGGCGACTGGTTAAAGTTCATCTGTTCCTCGCTTCCAAATACCGGCTGAAGGGCTTCCTTTTCATGGTCGCTGTCGCCCGAAATCAGAAACATCTGATAAGCGGCTAATTCCGCGGCGGTTTTCTGAAGGCCATCCCGGTAATTTTGCTTGAACGAGAAATTGCCAAGGTAGGCGCCGTTGACCATCAGGTGCACTTTGGTGGAACCTTTTTCTTCGTTAAACATTCCAAACATAAATTGGCCGCTTCCTGCTTTAACCTCATCATCGCCAATAAACGCTGTAATTCCCTTACCGGGCATTTCTTTATAATGGTTAACCGGGAGCTTCTCTATGTTCCCCAGGTATTGGCATATCATGCGGGACAGCGGATGGTTTGAGTTACTGCAAACACTGTACACCAGTTGCTTTTGATGCCCTGTTAAAGCCCCGTTAAGGCTGATGTTATTATCGGTTGCCGTGGTTATGGTACCCGTTTTATCAAAAACAATGGTATCTATCTTTGCCAACTGTTCAACTACCGCCGTATTTTTGAGGTAAAAAAGGTTCTTATCAAATATGCTAAGCGCCGCCGACATGGTGAACGGTGTACTTAAGGCCAGCGCGCAGGGGCAGGCAACAATAAGTACCGCGGTAAAAGCCGCCAGCCCCCTGTTTAAACTGGTTGGCAGCCAAAAAACAAGCGAGCCTAAAGCAATGGCTAATAAAACGTACGTGAAATACTTACTCACCCGCTCGTTAAAGGTTTGCATCCGGTTATCCTGCTGGCGGGTAAATGCCTCGTTGTTCCAAAGCTGGGTGAGGTAGCTTTGCGATACGGGTTTAACCACCTCCAGCTCAATCGCCTCGCTGGTTTGCCTCCCGCCGGCGTAAATGATCTCGCCCAATGTTTTATCAACCGGGATAGATTCGCCGGTAACAAAACTAAAATCTATCAGCGCATCGCCTTTCAGCAAAATAGCATCCGCCGGGATGATCTCGTTATGGCGCAGCACTATTCGCTGCCCAATTTTAAGGTCGGCAAGCGGAACGGGGGTTTCCACGCCATTTGCTATCACCTGCACCGCAACCGGGAAAAACGAACGGTAATCGCGTTCGAAAGAGATGTGGTGATAGGTTTTGCGCTGCACAAACTTGCCCACCAGCAAAAAGAAAACAAGACCGCAAAGCGTATCAGCAAAGCCCGCACCGGCATTATTCGCAATCTCTACAACCGTACGTATAAACAATACAGCTATACCAAGGGCCAACGGGAAATCGATATTTAAAACCTTATTCCTGAGGTTTTGCCAGGCGGAAACAAAATATTCACGCCCGCTGTAAAACACTACCGGGAGCGAGAACAGGATATTCAACCATCCAAAAAAGTGCTTAAATGATTGTTCCAGTGATGATAGTCCCAGGTATTCGGGAAAGCTCAGCAGCATCACATTACCAAAACAAAAACCGGCCACCGCAATGCGCTGCACCAGGTTATCTTTAATGGTGTTTTGTTTCTTTATAACGTCCTGCAGGTTTATCGCCGGCTCGTAGCCAATATCAAACAGCAATTCTACCAGTTGTTTCAGGCTTAGCTGCTGGCTATCGTACTTTATATGGAGTTGTTTTTTTAAAAAATCTATCCGGGAATGCAGTATGGCCGGGTTAAACTTGTTCAGTTTTTCTAACAGCCAGATACACGAGCTACAGTGGATGTGGGGAATGTACAACGTAACAATAGTAACGTTATCATCAGCGTAGTCTATCAGTTCCTTTACAATACCCGCGTTATCCAGGTAATCAAACCGTTTATCGGTTCGGGCGCGGGTTAAACCCGGATGTTCGTTAAAATTATAGTAGCTGCAAAGATTATTGGCAGATAATATGCTGTAAACACTTTTGCAGCCCTGGCAGCAAAAATGCTTTTCGGCCTCCGCGTATGCTGTGCTCAAACATTCGTCGCCGCAATGGTAACAAATGGTAGTTTCGGTAACAGTGCTCTCCGTCATATCTGAATATTGATGATCCAAAGTTGCCGTTTTCTGCACGCCTAAATAGTGATGATAAACGACGGAAAATATGATGCTGGTCAGTTTTCGTCAACCGCCATTAAGCTAATTTTGGCCCATGAGCCATACATTTCACATCCCAGTTTTAGGTTTAGGTTTTTCCATCGATACTCCTCTTAAGGTAGCACGCTACGGTATCTCATCGGTAATGTCTGTTGTTGACGACGAACTGATAGAACGGATGCGCGAATACCATACCACCCAAAATGCCGAAGCGTTTATACCCATCAAAAAAACGGATACTGACTATCGGGCAAAACGTATAACTGCTTATTTAAACCTGGTAAAAAAACTGGTTGACGAGCAATTTGATGACCTGCGCACCCAATCATTTGAGGCCGGTACAGATTTGTGCCGTTATTTTGAATTGCTGCCCGAAACCTCGCAGTTAAGACAGGGTTACGACTTGATGATGGATTATCCCGAGTGTGAGCGGAAGCAGCTTTTCCAGGGCATTCTGCGTAAAAACATGGTTTTAGGATCTATCGACGTAAACATTATGGCGAAGGTTGATAAGATGAATTTCAATGCTGAGGGTGACTATACGGGTGACAATAATACCGACGCGCTTGCTGCCTTAAGAGGATTTGCCGAAAGCGAACTCCAATCATCGGTTATCTTATCTGCAGGTATGAACCCACGGCTTTACAGCTATCTCGAAAACTTCCCCGATTTTTTCCCCGATGACAACGGGCAGCTTCATAAAAAGGTGATCCTTAAGGTGAGCGACTTCCGCTCGGCATTTATACAGGCTAAATTTTTGGCCAAAAAAGGGCTTTGGGTATCCGAATTCAGGATAGAATCGGGACTTAACTGTGGAGGCCATGCGTTTGCTACCGAAGGGTTTTTGCTTGGCCCCATCCTGCAGGAATTTAAGGTGCGCCGTGCCGAAATGCTGGAAGAGCTATATCAACTATACCATAATGCATTATTGCTAAAAGGCATCGTTACAAAAAAACCCTTGGCCCAACGTGTGAGCGTACAGGGTGGGATTGGTACAGCAGAGGAAAATGATTTTTTAAAACGCCATTACAACCTCGATGCTACGGGTTGGGGCAGCCCCTTTTTGTTGGTGCCCGAGGCAACCAACGTGGATGACGAAACTTTGCTTCAGCTAACCGCCGCGAATGAAAACGACTACTATTTAAGCGATTCCTCACCACTTGGCATCCTGTTCAACAACTTCAGGAGCAGCACTGTAGAGCAGCAACGGCTCAACCGGATTGAGAATAACCGGCCCGGCAGCCCCTGTACCAAAAAGTTTTTATGCACCAATACCGAGTTTACCGAGAAACCAATTTGCACCGCATCCAGGGAGTATCAAAATCTGAAGATAAAGCAACTGGATGGGCTGAACTTACCAGTGACAGAACGTAATACAGCATTTAACACCATAACCGAAAAAATTTGTCTTTGCGAGGGGCTTTGCTCATCGGTATATTTGAAATATGATATAGCAAAACCCAAAGAAAACATAGCGGTAGCCATTTGCCCGGGACCGAACCTGGCTTATTTTAAAAGAACATTTTCGCTGGATGAGATGGCAGGGCACATTTACGGAAAATTAGACCTGTTGAAAAACATCAACCGCCCGCATGTATTTATAAAAGAGCTGGAGTTGTATGTTAACTACCTGCAGAAAGATATCCAGCAAAACCTGCTGTGTTTAACAGATAAAAAAAGGAACCAGTTGTTGAAATTTAAGGAGCAGCTGTTAAACGGCATCAATTACTATAAAACACTTTTCAACGAAGTATTATCCGTATCTGTCGACACTAAAGAACAACTGCGCGTGTTTGAGATGCTTCTTACAAATGAAACCACAACATTGCCTGGGGTAGCTAACGTGTAATATAAAGAATTTGATAGCAAAATGGCGGCTGATCTTTTTGCAAGATCAGCCGCCATTTTGTTTGTTAGTTTTAGTTTAAAACAACGTTGCTGTAAATATGGTACTCGCCGGGCGCATAGGTAGCGTTGTAAGGTAAGGCCACGGTGATACTGGTTCCGGATACATAATCATACCAGGTGCCGGCAGCCGGGAACGCCACGGTAACCGATTGGCTGTTCACGTCGAAGTTACCCACTACTACCACATTTTGCGTACCGCTGCTTAAATAAGCCGTTTTTACAGACCCGGCAGCGTTAGCGGTGATGGTGGAAGTATTAAAAATGGGGTTCTTGATCTTCATTTTTATCAGCTTGGCGAATGCGCTGTACAGCTTGCGGCGCTGCGGATCATTGTTATAATCCCAGTGGATAGGTTTTTCCCCGGTGCGGCCGTTTTGGTCGATAGATACATCATAACCTAATTCGCCAAATTGCCATATCATTTTCGGGCCCGGCGCCGTCAATAAAAATGCGGCGGCAGCTTCCTGGCGCGCAAGCCCTGTTGATAGCGTTTTTACATTATAGCCCCCTGCCCCTGTTGTATTACCGTACTGGATGTTCTTAAACATCAGGCGTTCCTCGTCGTGGCTTTCCATGTAGCTTACAATGTTATCCGGCTGGGTAAAACCGGTATGGTTGCTAAAATACAGGCGGGAGAAGTTGGATGTTGGCACCCAGCCCATGGTAGCCTCGTTAAAATTATAATTATTGTTGCTCCATAGCATCATCCCATTATCCGATAGTTCCTTTTCTTCCTTATCGCCACCAAAAAACTCCAGTATGGTATAAAAGTTATTATTGTCAATAGTTTTTATAAAGCTGTTGTATTCATTCCAGATGGCTACACGACTTGGGTCGTAAGCGGCGAATGAAGCGTCATCCGAGCTTACCTTTTCGGTAAAACCTTTGGCAAGATCGAAACGGTATCCATCTATCTTATACTCCTGCATGTAAAACTTCATCACATTCTTCGCGAAGTATTTTGTCGCCGCGCTTTCGTGGTTAAAATCATAGCCCACATTATAGGGGTGCGTGGGGTTTACATTAAACCAGGGGTTGGCGCTGGTCGGTTTGTTGGTAGTCTTATCAAAATACAGCTGCACCATTGGCGATTGGCCGAAAGAGTGATTAAGTACCATATCCAGGATAACAGCCATCCCACGTGCATGGCACTCGTCTATCAGGGCCTTCAAATCGTTCTTGGTGCCGTAATACTTATCTACCGCAAAATAAAACGAAGGGTTGTATCCCCAAGATGAGTTGCCTTCAAATTCATTTACGGGCATCAATTCAATGGCGTTTACGCCGAGGTTGCTCAGGTAGTTTAAGGTATCCTTCAAAGTTTTGTAGCTGTGCGTGGCCACAAAATCGCGCATGTGCAGTTCGTAAATCACCAGTTTGTTTTTATCGGGGCGGGTAAATGCCGGGCTCTTCCAGGTATAAGTGGGCTGATTGGCTTGCATAACGCTCACAATACCGGTTTGCCCTATTGGGTAGGCTTTTAAACCGGGGTAAACCGAAGCCGGGATATACTTGTCGTTATCCGGGTCGAGTATTTTTTCGCAGTAAGGGTCGGCCACTTTCAGGCTGCCGTCTACCAAAAACTGGTAAGCATATTCCTTGCTGGCATCCAGGTTATCTACCTGGATCCACCAATTTTTACCATCGGGGGTATTGTTCATGGTAGCTGGCGCCCAGCTGTTAAACTCGCCAATTACTGCTACCGATGTTTTACCGGGGGCGTATAAATTAAATATAGCCGATGTGCCCGAGTTTATAAAAGTAACCCCGTCGCCAGCGCCTGCCGGTAATGCCTTACCATTGGTTACAGGCGGCAAAACCGGGCCGCCCCCTCCGCTTGGCGGATTGGGGTCCACCGCTTTTTTGCTGCAGGCAGCGGTTGTAAATAAAAGTACCACTAAAGGTATCCACAATATCTTCCTCATGTTTTTATTTTATACTGGTTAATTTTTTTGAGAACCGGATGTCGCCGTCATCCTGCACGTACAATACTGATATGGCCGCGCAAAGCATAAAAATACCTGCCAGTACCAGCGCGTAAATGGGCTGCCCGCCAAACAGGTTTTTTACTATCCAACCACCAAAAAAGCCATTGATGATCTGCGGAAAAGTGATAAAGAAATTAAAAATGCCCATATAAACCCCCATTTTTTTCGCCGGGATAGAACCCGATAAAATGGCGTAAGGCATGGCAAGGATACTTGCCCAGGCCAGGCCGATACCGGTCATGGAAACGATGAGCATACGCGGATCGGTCACAAAAAATATGGATATTAAACCAGCGCCTCCGGCCATCAACGAAAAAGCATGCGCTATTTTACGACTGGTTAACCGGGCAATAGTTGGCAGGCAAAGCGCGTAAACAGCGGAGATGCCGTTATATACACCAAACATCAGGGTAACCCAATCGCCGGCTTTGGCAAAATTGGCGGAAGTGGTATCTTTTGGCTCCACATGAAAAACATGCTGCGCGATGGCCGGGGAAGCAAAAACCCACATAGAGAACAGCGCGAACCACGAGAAGAACTGCACCAATCCTAACTGGCGCATAGCCGTCGGCATCCTCGAAAAATCCTTTAAAATAACCGAAAGCCCTTTTTCTGTTTCTTCCGGTTCTTCGGGGTGGAAAGCGGCATATTCTGCAGGCGAGTATTCTTTGGTTTTGAAGATAGTCCACAACAGGCAGGAAATAAGCACGATGCCTCCCACATAAAAGGAGTATATCACGTTATTTTGCACGTGACCGGCTGCCACCTGCTGGGTACCGGTAAACTGGGTTATTACCCAGGGCAATACGGAGCCAGCTACCGCACCCGTGCCTATTAAAAAGGTTTGTACCGAAAAACCAAGGCTGCGCTGGCTATCGGGCAAGTTATCGCCGATCAGTGCCCTGAAAGGTTCCATCGCTACATTGAACGATGCATCCATGATCATAAGCACTCCTGCACCCACCATTACAGGGGGAAGGAATAATAACAAGGATGCATTCGGCATAAAAAACAATGCGATTGCCGAAAGGATGCCGCCTGCTAAAAAGTACGGTTTCCGGCGGCCCAGCCTGTTCCAGGTACGGTCGCTGTAGTGGCCGATGATTGGTTGAACGATCATCCCGGTGATGGGTGCCGCCAGCCAAAAGAGCGATAAATGCTCAACATCGGCCCCGAAGCTTTGTAAAATGCGCGAAGCGTTCCCGTTTTGCAGCGCAAAGCCAAACTGGATGCCCAAAAAGCCAAAGCTCATGTTGAATATTTGCCAAAAGCTGAGCTTGGGGCGTTCGGCAACGGCTCCCTTAAGGGGCTGTTTTATAGTTTCTTTTAAAGCTGTCATTTAGTTAATTCAATTATGATAGCGGTTTTAGCAGGGATGATCAGCTGTTTCACATCAGCTAACTTTTCGTGCGTAATTATATTTACGCCGCCCTTAAATCCGGTCGTCCGCTCGTTAAAATATCCGGTATCCAATGCCTTTTCCTCTTCGTTACCGTTGTAGCTTATCATCACCGTTTTTTGCGCATCGTACCTGAAATAGGTGTAAATACCATTGCGTGGGATGTATTGCATTAATTTACCGGTTTGCAGGGCGGTGGTGTTTTTGCGGTAGTTGGCCAGCGTGCGTACGTAATCAAAAGCTTCGTTCTCTTTTTTGTCGCGACCTGATGCCGTAAACTTATCCTTTTTATCCCCTGCCCAGCCGCCGGAGAAATCCTCGCGAACCAAACCATCAGGGTTAGAGTAACCTTTCATCAATATCTCATCGCCATAATACATTTGCGGCACACCGCGCATGGTAAGCAACATAGCCATACCCGATTTGAATTTGGTAAAGTCCTCGTTTACATTAGAGTAAAAGCGGCTCATATCGTGGTTATCCAAAAAGATGGTGTTGCGGGTTGCATCCTGGTACATAAAATCCTGGGCTACGATATTATACAGCCTGTTAACACCGTCTGTCCAGCCCTCTTTGCCGTTAAGGGCTTCGGTAATGGCATCTTTTATCTGCGCATCGGTAATGCCGGGCAACTGGGTATCAAAACCGCGGTTTACCGTATTGCCCTGGGTAAAGTAGGCCTGGTTAGCTACCGACCATACCAGCGTTTCGCCAAATATGGATAGGCGCGGGAACTCGGCTTTTATTTTTTTTGCCCAATCGGCCATGTAAACCGGGTCGTTATAAGGGTAAGTATCCAGGCGGAAACCGTCTATGCCGGCGTACTCTACCCACCAGATATGGTTTTGGGTAAGGTAGTTTTGCACATACGGGTTGCTTTGGTTAACATCAGCCATCCTGCGGTCGAACCAGCCGTCAAGCATTTGTTTTTTATCGGCAGCGGCGCCATGCGGATCCATCACAGCGGCATCTCTGAAGTTAGAGTTGGTGTATTTTGGCCACTGGTGTACCCAGCTTTTCATCGGCATATCTTTTATCAGCCAGCTTTCGGTGCCGATATGGTTATGCACCAGGTCTTTTATCACCTTTAAGCCTATGGCGTGGGTTTTGTTCACGTAGGTTTTAAAGAGTTGGTTGGTACCGTAGCGCGGGTCTATCTTGTAATAATCGGTTACGGCATAGCCGTGGTACGATGCATGAGGTTCGTCGTTCTCAATTTCCGGGGTCATCCAAATGGTGGTTACGCCCAGATCTTTTAAATAGCCCAAATGATTTATTAAACCCTGGATATCGCCGCCATGGCGCGAGTACATCGAATCGCGGTGCAAACCGGTCTCTAACATGCCGGGCACCACATCGTTTGATGGGTCGCCGTTGGCAAAACGGTCAGGCATCAGCAGGTAAATAAGGTCCTTACTGGTAACGCCCTGCGCCCATTGCGGGCTGCTATTCCGGGCTTTTAATTCGTAAGTATAAACCAACGCCTTCTCCCCCGCTTTTTTAAAGGTAATTGGGAATTTACCCGGGCGGGTGGCCGTGCTGATGGTGAGATCGAGAAATAAATAGTTGCTGTTTTCTACCTTGTGAATAGCTGTTAGCTTTACGCCGGGATAGCTCAGACTAACGGCACTGCCGGCAATCTTTTCGCCATGTACAATGAGCTGCACCTTTGGATTTTTAAACCCTACCCACCAAAAAGCAGGCTCCACGCGCTCAAGCGCCGGGATCTGTGCAAATGCGCCGCCTGCAAACATCAGGAAGGCAAGTGTAATTTTTAACCTTAATTTCATATCTGTTTTAATTGGCAAATACAACGCTTAAATGCGCTGCAGATAAAGAACAGGAGGCAAATAAAATGGCCAACCCTTATTTAAAGGTTGGCCATTAAGGTATTATTGTTTTACAGACGTGTATTTAGCCGTAAGATCTGTGTTGATCTTACCCAAGTTGGTAATTTCAGCGCTGTAATCTTTATAAATTGGAGTAATGCTTACTTTGTAATTACCGGCAGTTGTAATTGGAATATTGTTGTTATCGTTATTATTTAAGAAAGTACCATCTCCACCTGTTTTAGGTATGCCATAGCTGTTCGCCCAAGCATGGTTCATTCTAAATTTAAATTCGCCAACAACCATTGGCACAACGCCTTCCCAAGCCAGGGTACCGTTATTGTATTTCAAATCAATATCGGCGCTCCAGTCACTTCCCACGGGCGCGTTGCCTATTGCAGCCATGTAATCAGCAGGTGCCATGGTAATGGTGTTTGCATTTAAGTCTACCTTAACCATGTACTGGCCTGCGGCCGGCGCAGAAATATCGCCGCCCGAAGTGCTGATGCCGCTACCGCTGGTTTTGCCGTAAGCTACATCCCAGTTCTTTTTCGTGGTGATCTTAAAATCTAACTTACCCGGAAGGTAATTGATGATGCCGGTATACACGCCGTTACCCGTCGCCGATTGCAAGCTATCCGCTGTTTTTGGTTCCCAGCCCTGATAAGCGCCCGGCACATAAATGTAAGATACCAAAGCAAATGGTGTAGCCGTTACGGTAACCACATTGGAGTATTCGATACCGGCGATCGTGCTTAAAGATGTTTTTAAACGCATCTCTAATTGCGATGGTACACCTGTAGGCAAATTCATAGATAGCAGCAGGTTGTTAAAATCCTGTACGGTGTAGCTTTTGGTAAGCGCGCCTGCAGTTAACGATACCTCGCTTGGTGTTGCAAAGCTGGTGCCTTTAACAGCAATTTGCAGCGTGTTTATGGTAGCTGCACTATAACCGTAGGCTTGCGGCGTACCGGTAATGGTGATGGCCGTTTCGTTTAAATTGGCTTTAGATAAAGCCGGAGTGGTAGTTGATGTAGCTAATGCACCGGGGGTGCCAACTTTTGCAACGGTACGCACTTCATCTTTTTTGCATGATGCCAGGGCAAGTAAGGCCAGGCAGCTGAATGCTAAAAATTTAGTAGTTAATTTTTTCATCGTTAATACTTAAATGTTAAATAAGTTTTATGTTAAATTCCATATACAGGCCCGGCTTTACCCGGGCCTGTTATTTATCTTTAGTATCCCGGGTTTTGTTTCAACGTAGGGTTAGCTGTGATATCATCCGTTGGGATAGGATATATGTTCCTGAAATCTTCAACAGACCGGCCACCTGCTACGCCGCCTTTAAACGGCCACAGGTAAGTTGCGGTAGTAAACCTCCCAAAACGGATCAGATCCGTACGGCGGAAGCCTTCCCAATATAATTCGCGTGCCCTCTCGTCCAGTATAAAATTAAGCGTCAAAGCTCCTGCTGTTACGTTGCCGCTGGCATTACCATAAGCGCGGGTGCGGATAATATTGATATAGTTTAACGCTGTGGCAGCATTGCCGCCCGCACCGCCGCGTAAAGTTGCTTCTGCATAAATGAGGTACATTTCTGATAAACGGAAAAGCGGGAAATCAACATCAGCAAAATCTAAGCTCTGCCCTACCGCGCCGGTACGTGTTACGTTGCGGTATTTGGTAACTGCAAAACCATCGGTAAACGCGCCCTGATCTTTTATCTCCAGGTTTTGGCCGGTAGTATAAAATTGCGACCTCTTATCTGCAGCGCCTGTATAATCAGGAAACAGGTTTGGCAGTGCTTTAGTTGTGCGTGCGCCTCCCCAGCCGCCGCTGATACCAAAATTACTTGCCGACTCCGACCCGCCAACCGGCGCATGGGTTAAAAAGGTAGTACCACCGTAGCTTTGTGTGCGCAAGCCATCGTAGTTGATAGTAAAGATATTTTCGCTGGTGTTTAAGTTATTATCTGCCAGCATAATGAATGGATAGTTGCTGATCAGCGAATAACCTGCGCCAATTACCTTAGAGGAGTAGTCGATAGCCTCTTTGTTCTTTTGCGTACCGGTATAAACCTCCGCGTTTAAGTACAAGCGGGCCAATAATGCCCAGGCTGCTGCCTTATCGGCACGGCCGTATTCGTTTGATTTTGGTGCCGCCAGGGTAGGTTCGATAGCTAATAATTCCGATTCAACATAGGCAAAAATGGTTTTGCGGTCGGCTTGTTTGGGTATGGTTACACCAATCAAGTCCGCTTCTGTAACCAATGGCACACTGCCGTACAAGTCCAACAAAACCCAGTATTGGAATGCCCTTAAAAAACGAGCCTCGGCACGAAACTGGCGGATCTTATCGGCATCAGCGCCCGAAATTCCGCGGCTGCTCAGCTGATCATCGGCAGATTGCCTGATGAAATCGTTGGCAAGCGTAACCTGGTATAAACTGCGGTAGTATAAACCCTTAAGGAAAGGGTTAGCGGCAGACCAGTTCATGTTATGAAAATCCTGGATGCCAACATCGCCCCAGGCTATTACCGCCTCATCGGTGCTTAGTTCCTGTGCTTTCCAAAAAAGACGCAGGAAATCTGATGTACCTTCATCAATACCTTTAACATCCTTGGTGTTATCATCGCCGGCAGGGCCTACGTTACCTGTTAAGGCAAACGAGCCGTACACCTTAGCAAATGCTTGTTTGTAACCTGTGGGCGTGCTGTATACCGTTGCCGAGGTAATATCGTTAGTCGGCAGTAAATCCAGTTTCTTGTTACAAGAAACCAACCCGCCTGTAAGCACTACCAGGGTAAGTGCTTTTATAATCAAGTTCTTTTTCATATCGCTTTGTTAATTAGCTGTATGTATATATTTATATACGAATGATTTAAAATTTAAGGTTCAATCCTAACACAAATGTGCGCGGGCGCGGGTAAACGTTATTATCGATACCGCCGCCTACTTCCGGATCTACCCCCTGGTAATTGGTAACGGTAAATACGTTTTGCACATTACCTGTAACACTTAAAGCTGCTTTGCCGCGCAATACCTTACCAAAATTGTAACCCAGGCTGGCGTTATCCATTTTCAGGAATGATGCGTTTTGGATATAGTAATCTGATAAAACATTTTTATCGTTTGCGCCTATCAGGCCGCTTTCCAATGCGTTGGTAGAACCATTATTAAGATAGCCAAGCGGATTAAGGATGCTGTTGCGTGTACCTGTGCTGGAGAATACGTTATTGTATGCATAGTTACCCAGGTTGGCACGCATCACTACGGCTAAATTCCAGTTTTTATAGTTTACACTGCTGGAGAAACCAAAGATGTATTTTGGATCGGGTTGTTTGTAAAGGTAAAGGTCCTTGTCGTTAACAGTGCCATCGCCGTTACGGTCAACATACACGTTATCAATCGGTTTGCCATCAGCACCGTAAACCTGTTGGTACACGTAAAATGCCGCGCGCGGCTGGCCTACATAAAAGCGTTGTATGGTTGTACCCGTTCCGCCGGATACACCGCCGGTAGCAAGCCCTGTAGAGCTTGGATCGTTAACGAAAGTTAACTTGGTTACTTTATTTACATTGTAGGTAGCGTTGAAAGCAACATCCCACGACAGATCCTTTGTACGGATAACCTGCGCATTGATGGCAAACTCAATACCTTTATTGGTCATGTTACCTACGTTGGTTACAAATGTGTTAGAGAAACCCGAGCCTGCCGCCACATTTACAGGAGCGATCAGATCCTTTGTTTCTTTATAATAAGCGTCAATTGAACCGGTTATGCGGCCATTAAGGAAACCGTAATCTATACCTACGTTGGTGGTAGCACTCTGCTCCCATTTACGTTTAGGGTCATACGCCGAAGGGCGGTATAACTGGTA
This sequence comes from Mucilaginibacter pankratovii, assembly GCF_014773265.1. Taxonomy (GTDB): domain Bacteria; phylum Bacteroidota; class Bacteroidia; order Sphingobacteriales; family Sphingobacteriaceae; genus Mucilaginibacter; species Mucilaginibacter pankratovii. The sequence continues at coordinate 331,964 of NZ_JACWMY010000001.1, forward strand.
AAATGTATCGCCAAACTGGTAAGACGCTGTTTGCGAGCTTAAATTGTAGTACGATGTGTAAGCGTAGTTATCAATATTATCCTGCTGACCGGTTAAACCATAACCAACACGCAGTTTCAAATCAGAAAGAACTTTATTATCCTTCAGGAAGGATTCTTCCTTGATCTTCCAGGCAAATGCACCCGAAGGGAATACCGCGTAGCGGTTAAGCGGACTAAACCTTGATGAACCGTCGCGGCGGATAGTACCCGTTAACAGGTATTTGTTAGCGTAAGTGTAGTTTAAACGGCCATAGTACGATAGCAACCTGTGCTGCGGCTTATCAAACGGGTAGTTTGGTTTGCTCACCACGGTACCATCGGTAGTCAAATCGGGGTAGTTATTTGCTGTTGTAGAATAATCGTAGTACGCATACCCTGCTACCGCATCTACGCGGCTGTTAATTTCCTTGATATCCTTGGCGTAGTTTAGGTAAGCTTCGAAAGTGGTGTTAAGGATAGTGGTACGGTACTGGTTATTTACACCGCCATGCAATACGTTGTTGGCATCTTTATACCGGTTAAAGCTTGCTGCCGCGGTAGACGGAACCACAATGGTACCTTTACCTAAAGATGCATCGTAACCAAAGTTTACATTGGCGTGCAGATCTGGCAGGAAATGGAATTTATAATCGAGTTGTGCGTTGCCAATGCTTCTTTTAACGTCGCTTTCATCGTAACGCTGCTCTAACAAACCTACCGGGTTGCGCGGCGCAAGTTGTTTTAAGCCGGTGGCAGAAGAAGGGTCCGTATCAAGGTATTCGTAAAAACCGCCGTAGTTGCTGTTACCGGATTGTACCGGTTTAGTAGGATCGAAACTAACAGCGGCGCCAATAGCACCCTGGTTGGCAAAACGAGCCTTACTTGCCGAACCTCTTACGTTGATATCCAATTTGATATGGTTATCTAAAAACTTTGGTGTAAGGTTGATAGATGCTGATGCCCTGTTTAAATATCCGGTTCTGAGGATACCCTTTTGATCGAGGTAACCAACAGATACGCGGTAGGGTAAATTCTTAAATCCACCGGCAACACTCAGGTTATTATCATTGCTTACAGCTGTTTGGTAGATCTCTTTTTGCCAGTTAGTATTAGCATCGCCCAGTAATGCCTGGAAAGCGGCACTGCCGTTTGCTTTTACATAAGCCCTTAGCTGATCGCCGGTTAAAACGGGCACTTCCTTAGATAATTTAGAAACCGAAACCTGCGTATTAAGCGTTACCTGCGGTTTGCCGGCGATACCTTTTTTGGTGGTAATGATAATAACACCGTTTGATGCCCTTGAACCGTAAATGGCTGTTGCTGATGCATCCTTCAGCACGCTAAAGGTCTCAATATCATTTGGGTTGATCAGGCTTAGCGCGTTTGGCGCACCAGCTATACCATCGTTGCTTAATTGCACACCGTCTATCACGATCAAAGGATCGTTACTGGCGCTTAATGATGCACCGCCACGTACGCGGATAGTACTACCCGCACCCGGCGCACCGCCGTTTGAGGTGATAGATACACCGGCAACCTTGCCAGCAATTAATTGCTCGGGCGAGGTGATGTTACCTGTTTGGAAATCTTTTGAACTTACGGTGGTAACAGAACCGGTAAGGTCCTTCTTGCGCACCGTGCCGTAACCGATCACCACAATTTCGTTAAGTGTGCGTGATGATGGCTGCAGGTTGAAGTTTACGGTTCCGTTATCAGCATCAATAGTTACCGTTTTCGGCTGCGACGTGTAGCCAATAAAGCTGGCCGTTAAGGTGTAGGTACCGGCCTTTAAGCCGGTAATGCGGTAAATGCCATTAACATCGGTAGCACTTGCTGTGTTTGTGCCCGATATTAATACCGTTGCCCCGGGTAAAGATTGGTTGTTCTCGTCGACCACTTTACCGGTAATGCTTCTTGTTTGTGCAAATATCGCCTGCGATATAAACAGCATTGCAAAAAAGAGCAGATACTTTTTTAGGTAATTGTTTCTCATGTAATTAATTGGGTTAATAGTTGGATTAGTAAGTTGCTTTGTAAATTTTACAGATACCGGTTGCAGCGCCCGAAAGCCTGTTTAATAAATCTTCGTTAGTTGAATGATCTTCCATCTCCATAATTATCGTCTGGTAAAACTGTTCTTTCTTTAAGCAGAGATCCTATCGTTAAGGCGCGCAATGCAGCAGCAAAACACAGGGGTTACCGGCAAAAACCTTGCAGACCCACGATTAAAAAAAATGCTGTAAAAAAAATTATAATTGGCTTATTCTCGCATTACCGCCCCGGTTACCGGGATAGCGTATTGCGACAAGACAAAGTAAATCAGCAAAAAAACGGCAACCTACTTATTTACTCAAAATTTAAAGGAAAAGTGATTTATAAAAAATCAACTATTTGATAAATAATAAGTTACAAAACAAAAAATTTGGAAAATTTAATGGATGTAGCACTATTTGGTTACACTAAGGGTATTTATATACGGTTTTAACCGTGTTTTACATCGAAAATCCGGCTATTATTACCCGTATCTGCGAATGCGTAGTGCCGCGAAAACATACACGGTAGATGATTAAGGCAAGCCCGGCAGGAAAACGGACCTATGATTGGGAAGGTTCCTTAGTGTGTTATTAATAACAGCACTTTTAATAACCCTTGGAAAGGTTAGCGAGGATAATGGGTTACGATTTGCTGTTTATATCAACAGCCTTAATAGCCATTATGCGGTGATCAAATTCATCGCCATGGATGGTGGCTTTGGCTTTGATACGCATTTTGTAAACGTAGATGGTTTTTTCGGAATACTCCAATATTTTGGCGATGGTCTCGGTGTCGGTGATCCCCATGCGCATCAGGGCGAAGATGCGCAGGTCGGTAGTAAGTACCTCGTTCTCTTTGGGCCAGATCTGATTTTCCTTAGTAAACAGGGTATTAAACTCCTCCACAAAATTCGGGAAGATCTTAATAAACACCTGGTCGAAAGTATTAAACAGGGTTTCGCGCTCCTTTTTAATGTTAATGTTATTGGCCATTAACTGCAGGTCGTCGTATTTTTTTGCAGGCAGCTTGGTATCTACCGATCGCTTAATCCGCTCCAGCTGGAGTATGTAACCCGAGATGACGTTAAAAAAGTACCCGATGTAGTCTTCCTTTATCTTGGTGCCTTCCATCAGCTTCTCGTTCACCTTCTCAATTATCTTTTCTTTAGCCTTCAGCTTTTTATTGCGCTTATACAGCAAAATAGAAACAACAATTATAGAAACTGCCAAAACCGTGATCATACTCAGACTACGGATGTAAAGCTTCTCTTCCCGCTCTATAAACAGCAGCTTTTCGGATGCTACTATAGGCAGCAGCGTACCTATTTGCACCTTGCGCTGACGGGCTCCATAAAATTCGGCATCGGCGAGGGCATGTTCCAGGGCTACGTAGGCGTTCTTGATATCCCCTTTTTTATACAAGATCTCGGCGAGCCAAAACAAGGCAATGGTTTCTTTGGTTGATGAACGGATATCGCTGATGGTAGCCTGGATAAGCAACCGGATGCTTTTTTCCTGCTGCGGCGTGTTCAGGTAAACATTGCTTAATGTTGATGCCACAATGGCCTTCTGGTGTTCGGTAAGTGTATTGGAATTCAACAGTTTGTAAAAAATAACGGCTGCCTCGTCATTAAAACCGTTCTTATACTTTTTATACCCCGTGAAGTACATATTATCGTACGAGCCAGGCTTGCTTAAGGCGATGGCCGAATCGATGTACTTATTGGCTGTGGCGGTATAAGCCGGCGAATAGTGCCTGTCGCTGTTGTAGGTAGCCAGGTCATAATACGCACGCATGATAATGGAGTAGTACTCTACCTTGGCACCGTCGTCCAGGTCGTGCACATCTATCCCCCGCATACTGTCAAAGGTTTCTTTAAACATGCCTGACGAGAGCAGGATAAACCCAACCTTTATTTTGCTGAAATCTTCTTTTGGCTTATCGTGGAGGGTGCTGCTGATATAAAGCAGCCTATTGGCGTACACGTACGCCGAATCGTACTGGTACGATTTATATTCCTCATACAACTTACTACAGGCCTCGAACTGGCCTTTAAGGTCATCTGCGCTTACCTGGTTAAGTGTATTTTTAAGTTTACGGATATGCGCCTCTTTTTGCCCGTCGTAAATACCTTTGCGGCCAAATTCCACCTTCAATTCTTCAAACGAATCGTTTGTTTGAGGATCGGCAAGCAGGAAAAACGGCATTAATACAAAAAAGCAGAGCAATAATCCTCTCATAATCAGGCAAAAAGCATAGTTAGCATGGGTAACTACAATTCGCCTAAAGATATGGAATTTTAAAACAAGAAATAAAAGGCCACGGTTAGTTCCGCTATTTATGGAGTTTTTTGCTCCTTAGATATTTAAGCATCTGCCCTGGCCGGTCGGTTTGAATAATGGTTGCGCCATGGGCGATGATCCAATCCCAGCTGTTCTTCAGATCGCCTTTTTCAACAGCTGTATCGTCATCGTGCCCGGCATTAAGCGATGCCCACAAAGAGTTGATCCACACCTTCGCCCCTGTTTTGGTAATGAATTTATTATCGGCCAAAACAGCCGATGTATCACTCGTAAAGTTCAGTTCAAAGGCGTATGGCTTCATATTGTTAAGATAATCCACAATCACCCTTTTTGCACCGGGCCTATCCAGGTTCACTACCGGCATATAAATTATACTGTCTATCAGTTGCGGATACTTTTGCTTCAGTTCGTCAAATGTCACCTCGGCTTTAAATACCGCTTGTTTTAGGGTACCCGTTTCCTTTAAAATAGCGTAGGTTTCCAAGTAATATTCGTAGCTCTTATCCAGGTTTACTTTTACCCCTGTATTTTTAAGGACCAGCATCACCTCTTTTAACTTGGGGATGTGGTTACTGGTTACCCGGCCAAGGCCGTTCTTTAATCCAAATTTGCTGATCTCCTCCCAGGTATAATCTCCCGGTTTGCCTTTGCCATTGGTTGTGCGGTCGATAGTGGCGTCGTGCATAATAATGATCTCGCCATCCTTCGTCTTCTTCAGGTCGAGCTCTACCATATCCACACCCATTGCCGCAGCAGATTGGAAAGCAAGCAAAGAATTTTCGGGGGCGTTGCGCCAGTCGCCGCGATGGGCAGTAACCTGTACCTTATTTTGCGCATTGGCCATACAAGCAATCGACAGCAAAAGGGCGCAAAGAATTGAACGTTTCATATCAAACATCTAAAAAATTGTAATATAAAAAAGGAGGGACAAAATCCCTCCTTTTTCTGCTTGTTAATAATTAATAACCCGGGTTTTGATACATCTTAGCCGGATCGAGCTTGTACTCATCAAACGGTATAGGATAGTAACGGTCCTTCGTGGTAAAGTTTGCCAACTGAGCAGATCCGAAATCGGCCTGTGCCTTGCTTTTAAAGTACGCAACCAATTCGTCGGTAGTGAAGAAGCGTTGCAGATCGAACCAGCGGTGATGCTCAAACGCCAGCTCCACACGGCGCTCGTGTAAAATAGCCAGCTTTAAAGTTGGAAATTTGGCACTGTAGCCCGGGGTTGCCATAGCGGTTGCGTAAGGCACTACACCGGCACGGGTACGTACCATATCTAAATATTGTATGGCAGAAGCATTATCTCCAAGGTACATGTTCACTTCGGCCAGCATCAATATTACATCGGCATAACGGATCAGGATCCAGTCGTTACCGCCGTAGCCTAATTTGCCGGCGGCATCGCTTACATCGCGAAACTTGGTTACAAAATAATCTTTTACAATAGGATCATTGGCAAATTTAACGGAGTAAGCCATGCGCGGGTCGCCTGCTTCGTATTCGTTAACCAAATCGCGCGTTACATTGTAGCCCACGCCCGAAGTAGCTTTTTGCGAGTTGATGGTTTCGCCCTTGGCCTGGAAATTACCCGCTATAGATGAACTAAAGCTAATATCGCCCTGTTTGTTCACTATCTGGAAGATCAGCTCGGGGCAGGTAGATTTTTTGTTTACATCAAACACATCGGTGTAGGGAATGCTGCTCAACGCGCCGAACGATTTCATATTATAAGCGGCGGTAAGGTAAGTTTTCGCTTTGGCCAGATTATCGGCCCGGGTGCCCGCATCCAGCGTAGTTGCCATAGTTAAATATACCTGGCCCAAAAGCGCGTTTGCTGCCGCTTTTGATGTGCGGCCTACTCCGGCACCTGTTTGCAGGTTAGGGAGAGGACTGTTGTTGATCACTTCGGTAAGGTCGCCTACTATCTGCGCATAAACAACCGCTTGCTTTTCGCGGAAAGTAGCCGCAGCCACTTCTGTTGACGACAGCTGTTTGGTTACCAAAGGCACATCGCCCCAAAGGCGCACCAAATGGAAGTAAACCAATGCGCGTAAGAATTTAGCCTCGGCGGTATATTGCAGCTTTAAATTCTGATCGGTAAACGGCACCGCATCTATATGTGATAACACCACGTTTGCGCGTGTAACCGTGCCATATAACGATACCCAGTGGCTTTTTAAATATGTATTGCTGGGCAAAATAGAAAAGTTATTAAACTGAAACGGTTCGCCGGCATTACTCTGGTTATCGTTGGTACCGGTATCGTCCGAACGCTGGTCGGTCCACAGGTCGCTGCTTTCCCCGATATTATTGCTGCTTCTTAACGATTCGTAAATACCGTTTACAGCAAGCAACACATCGTTTGGCGATTTAAAATTATTCTCCAGTGTTATGGCGTTCGGGTCTGATTCCTGCAAAAAGCTTTTTTTACATGCCGGGCTTATGGCTACCAACGAGGCCAGGCAAACTATAGCTATAAATTTCTTTTTCATCTCTGTTTTCTCTTTTATATGATCCTTAAAAAGTAACATTTACACCTAAATTGAACGACCTCACCAGCGGGTAAGCGCCATAGTCAATACCCGGTGCCAGGTTGGCCGGCTGGGTGTTGTTTGATGTGCTGCCCGAGTAGTTATAATCTACATCGGGGTTGTAGCCCTTGTATTTGGTGATGGTGAAGGCATTTAACACACTGGCGAAAACGCGTGCCTTGCTAATGCCTATGCTTTGTAAGGTTTTAGGCAGGCTGTAGCCTAAAGTAAGGTTGGTACAGCGCAGGTACGAGCCGCTTTGGAGGTAAAAGGTTGATAAACGCGTGCTGTTACTTTGGGTACCGCCGCGCGATGCACGGTAAACCGTACCGTTGCCCGGGTTGGCTTCGTTACGGTAGCGGTCGGCCACATCGGCGTACTGGTTGCCGGATCCTTCCATATTGTAGAGGTAGTAATCCTGCCCATCTAAAATTTTGTTGCCGTACGAGCCGTTAAAGGATGCACCGGCGTCGAAACGTTTATAAGATGTATTGAACGCAAAACCGTAGGTGAATTTAGCATAAGGCGAACCAATTACGGTTTTATCCGCATCATTTACCTTGCCATCGTTATTGGTGTCGACAAAATACAGGTCGCCCAATTTTGGTGAATTGGTTGATGCTGCAGACGCGGCTACTTTGGATATATTCTCCGGGGTAACAATACCTGCCACTTTAAAACCGTAGAACATGCCCACCGGCTGGCCCTGGGTAGTAATGTTGGTTAAGTAAGAGCGCTCGGCACCGTTAATAATAATGGTGTTGTTGCCCGGCAGTTTAACCACCTTGTTGCGGTTAAGCGATATGTTACCGCTCATGTTAAAGTTAAAATCTTTAGATTGAATGATCTTTCCATCCAACTGCAGATCGAAACCCGTATTGCGGATCTTTGAATCGCGCAGGTTGGTTAATATCGTGGTACTGCCGGAAATCGCGGAGATAGGCTGGTTGTACAACAGGTTGTACGAGTAGCTTAAATAATAATTGGCAATGATGGATAAACGACCACGGAACAAGCCGATATCGATACCACCGTTGTATTGCGATGTTGACTCCCAGCTTAATTTCTCATCTTTTATACCACCTGCGTAGGTAGCGGTGGTGATGGTGTTATTACCAAAAACCACACCGGTAGGGTTTGCCAGTGTTTGCTGCACACCGTAGTTGGGGATATTGTAGTTACCGGTTAAACCCCAGCTTGCGCGAAGTTTAACGGTTGATTGCTCGCCAAGCAGGTTATGGTAAAACGGCTCTTCAGACAATGTCCAGCCGGCGGCTACCGATGGGAAATAACCATATTTATTCAGCGGGCCAAAACGCGATGATCCATCCGCACGGAACGAACCTGTTAAGAAGTATTTACCGGCGTAGTTATAGTTAATACGGCCAAGGTACGACAGCAAGGTATAAGCCGATTTGCCGGTAACCGGGTTCAGGGTGAAAAAGCTGGCATCAGCTCCTTTGCCGGTAATCTCGGGGATATTATCGTTCTGGAAACCTTTAGCGCTAACGCTGATGAGGTCGCTGGTGGTTTTTTGCGCGGTGTACCCGGCTAAGGCATCAAAATGATGCTGGCCAAATTGCTTGTTGTAGTTTAAGGTAAACTCGGCAAGGCGATCCAACTGGGTAATGGTTTGGGCAGTAGCCGTTGCAGCAGCTATAGACTGCGTAGAACCCGGAGGAAACGCGCCGCTGCTTAAGCTGGTTGGCAGGTAATAATCGTACTTTTCGTTATAGGTTTGCGTACCCAGGTTAACCTTGGCGCTAAAGCCCGGCAATATGGTATAGGTAGCATTGGCGTTATACGTACTGCGGTAACCTTTGCGGGTAATTTTTGTACGGGTGGCCAGCGCAACCGGGTTTTCTATACTTTGGTAACCGTACGCCGCAGCCTGTGCAGCTTCGGCATTGGTTGCCAGCGAGCCATCGGGGTTATAAGCCGGGAAATAAGGCATATAAATTAAAGCGCCCAAAACCGCGCCGTGGTCAAAACGGCCTTCCTGTGCCTCCCTGTTTGTATTTTGGGTATAGGCGATATTTGCACCTACGTGCAGTTTTTTGCTCACGTCCCCATCAATATTGGTGCGGAAGTTAACACGGTCCTGCCCGGTAGAACGGATGATACCATCCTGCTTTTGGTAGCCGCCGCTTACATAATAGCGGATACCGCTTGACGCGCCTGAGAACGAAAGGCTATGCTTTTGAAAGAAAGCGTTTTGGTACAATTCGTCCTGCCAATCGGTATTAACGGTTTGGTGAATAAGAGATTGTGTGCCGAAATTATACAGATCTGTTGGGATGCTTACACTTCCTGCATTACCTACGTTGGCTATACGGGTTGCATTGGCATCCGAAAACATGGCATCGTTCCAGGTTTTGCCGGCGTTTATCCAAAGATCTTTGTAGCTGTTGTTGCGACCATCTATCAGTAACTGGGCGGCCTGGTCGGAGTTTAGCAATTTAACTTTTTTGCCCAGCTGGTTAATGCCTGTTTGTACATCGTACTCAAACCTGCCTTTACCCTCTTTGCCTTTTTTAGTAGTGATCAACACTACACCACCCGAGGCGCGTGAACCATAAATGGCAGCAGATGCCGCGTCTTTCAGCACATCTATGCTTTCTACATCTTCTGGATTAATAAAGATATCGTTACCCGCCGGATAGCCGTCTATTACATACAACGGATCGGAACTGGCGCTGAAGGAACCTACTCCCCTCACCCGTATTTTGGTGCTCGCATAAGGCGCGCCGCTTGTTTGCGATACCTGCACACCGGCTACTTTACCGGCTAATGCCTGCCCTAATGTTGGGGCAGATAAATTCAGGTCGCTTGCTTTAACACTGGATATAGAGCCCGTCAGGTCGCTTTTGCGGATTGTCTGGTAACCTATAGCTACCACTTCCTGCAGCATATTGGCCTGCGGCACCAGTTTTACATCGATAAGGGCTGTGCTGCCTACGGTTATTTCCCTGGTAACATAACCTATAAACGAGTAGGTTAGGATTGTACCCTGATCGGCCGATATGGTGTATTTACCATTCACATCGGTACTTACAGCCTGCGTAGTGTTTTTTATGCGAACGGTTACGCCCGGCAAGGGTTGGTTATGTTCGTCGGTAACGGTACCAGATATTTGCGTGGCGGCGTTAGCACTGGCTACAAGCAGCAAAAACGAAAAAATTGCGAAAAATAGTTTATGATTAAACCGTTTAAAAAGATTGTGGGTAATCTTTTTTTTCATAGTTTTAAATGTTAATTGTTTAAAAATGACAGAAAAGCATGCGAGCGCTTTTGTTATTTAAGAAGTTGACATCAACCGTGTGAATGTTAGCGCATTCACCGGTTGTTAAATTTGGGGGACGGCAAAATGTTACATAGGCAATTGCTTAAGTAATGGGCGAATTTTATTTTTACTAAATTAATTTAGCTTCTGTTAGCAGAATGACAAGAAGCCATGAGTTACGCTGTAAATGTTGCAGCAAAACTAAACCACCTATCTTAAGCAAAGGCTACTTAATCATTAAGTTTGTATTAACATAAAATACAAAAGGCCGGCATTTTGCCGACCTTCTATCCTGATATTGTCAATTTCCTTTACCAGGCTGTACGCATAAAGTTCACATTGTTTTTACGGGAGGATGTTACCGCTATACCCTTTTGGCCATTACCAATAAACGAGAAGCCTTCCAATTCGTCAGGCTTGTCAATTTCATCTATCACTTTCAATACAACCTGCTTGCCTGTTTCAATTGATTTTTTCAGATCGATATAAGTAAACCGCCACTGGCGGCCCTCTACTTTATTCTGGATGAGGATCAAAATGCCTTTGTCGGCTACCCAATGCAGATTTTGTACCCAGGGTGTACAGGTAAATTTTTTGTATAGCACGCCGGGTTCGCTTGTTTTCGAGGCTGTCTTCAGCTTTTCCGGATCGTACAGCCTTACCTCGTTACCGTGGTCGCCGTAATCTGCAGTAGCCACGTACCATTTATTGTTATATTTCACATATTCCGGCCGGGTTCCCTGTATGCAGGCATCATCCTCAATGGTATTAATAAGGTTGCCGTCCAGCGTGCCGGTTTTTAATAGGCCCGCCCAATCCACATTGTAAATAACGGCCCGCCATTTGGTACCTTCCGGGTTTAAGCGGATGGAGTTGCCAATAAAAGTGGGCGAGGTTCCGTTGCAGGCGATGCCGGTTGGGTGGTTGATCACATCCTGCCCGTTCTGGGTTAGCTTTATCTCGTGCTGTTGGTAAACCAAACTATCGTTCAGCATTTTAAATTCGCGGATCATACCCACCTCTCTGTCGCCATATAAAAAGATCCGCCCGTTTTGATAAGAAATACCCTGGCAGGCGCCTAATGAATCGATAGTTATGGTACGTTCTAATTTGGTTTCGATATCTGCATTGGTAAATGCGGTAAGTAAGCCATAAAACACGGCAAGGAGTATTAGAGTCTTTTTCATGATGATGTTAGGGATCAAGTGGCTCGTCCTGGTCTATCTGCAGGGATTCTATCAGCGGATAGAATTCCAGTTCGGTTTCCGAGATACGTTTACCCAGTTTATAGGGCACATAATTGAGTTCTTTTTGGCAGCGCCCGGCCATCGTCATAATAAAATCCATTTGCGCTTTATCAGTTACAATATAGCCGGGTTTATTAAACGGAATGCTGTATCTGAATACCAACCTGGCATCGTTACGGATATTGGTTGTGGTGTGGCGCGCGTGAGGGTCGATGATGATGACATTCTCAGGAATATGCAGGGTTTTTAGCAGGTAGATCTTCATTTCCACCGCCTCATTATTTTTTGTTTTGAACGGATGCACCGCGCCACCCGAAACCACAATGAAAGGCGCTTTACCCAAGCGGTACTGCATAGCCGCAAGCCTGCAGCGCAGCATCCCCTCGCCGCTTAAAGGCGTGGTTAAATTATCAGGACCAGCACCGGGCACCAGTATATGCGAATAGGCATACTTGTCCCATTTGATGGTTTTTACACGATCCGCCGCCGCTTTGTTTGCCGTTGTTGCCATCGGCTCGTAGCCGGCAGCGTCCTGCCTTTCGTTTATCTCCAGGTACGTTAAAGCCGCCTGCAACGCCGGTTCAAAAAACAGGCGGGTATTCTTAATCTCCGCCGAAACTACGCTGGAACAATCGTACATTAAAGTGTAATACCCTTTACTCCTGGTATTAAAACTAATGGAATCTATCGCCGGATAATTAGGTTTCTTACCTTCGGCGTACACCGCAATGGTATGGTTAACAGCGGCAGCATCCTGTTCCCAGGCTTTCACCAACAGTTCTTCTGGTTTGCCGGTATTGTATAATATAAAGGTACCCGATGGGATGAGTTGTGTTTTCACCAGGCTGCCCAAAGCGTTACCATCTTTACACAAGGCAAGCAGCCGCGCGCTCACCGTTTTAATTTCATCATCGCTAAATTTGAGCTGCGCGGGCAGGCAAAGCGCATCTTTGCAGCTGGTAAGTGATGTTTGCAAGGCATTAAGTTTGGCCTGCGTAAGCTGCGCCAACTGCGGATCGGCTTTGAGGAGGGCGTTTGCCGCTTTATCCTGTTCGAATAAAGTAAGCAGGTAATAATTTTTTGATTTAACCCAATCCCCTGCGTTAACCAATTGATAGTGAGGATCGGGAGCCTGGGCAAAGCTTATGGTTGCCGCAAGCAGCATAGCTGTTAAGCCGGATAGAATTTTTCTCATGGTAGTTGGGGCGCAAACACGCCATTAAATATGAACTACAGGTTAGTTAAAGTATATGTTTGTGTTAAAAAATGTAATGGTACAAAATTGAAATGCAGGCCGCAAAACGCGATGGCCCGCATAGGGAAATCGCTTTTAGCATTTTCACAGGCTTATTTAGTAGTGATTCGTTTAAAATAATGTTTGTTCGGGCTTGTTCGGGCTGTTCGCGCCCCATGTCGAACGCGAACAAGCCTAAAATTAATTGAAATTTTATTATGCATATAATTGTGTTTAGCTTCGTTAGCAATGTATAAACCGGCCACCATAAAAGATATCGCGCTCGCGCTGAAGCTTTCTCCCTCAACCGTCTCAAGGGCTTTAAGGGATGGGTATGAAATTAGCGCCGCCACCAAAAAAATTGTGGCGGAGTACGCCAAATCGGTAAATTACAAGTCGAACCCCAATGCGTTAAGCCTAAAAAACAAACGGAGCTATTCCATAGGCATTGTTGTGCCCGAGCTGGCCAACAGCTTTTTTTCGCAGGCTATAGCCGGTATCGAGTCCATCGCTTACGAAAAGGGGTACCATACCATCATTACCCAAACACACGATTCATCCGAACGGGAACTGATCAATGTAAATCACCTTGCCAATCGTTCTGTTGATGGCCTGCTGATCTCGATGTCATCCGGCACTGCCGATTATGCCTTTCTACAGAAACTTCACCAGGACGGCCTGCCCATCGTTTTTTTCGACAGGATAATTGCGGAGATAGATACCTTTAAAGTTACCTCGGATAATTTTAACGCATCGTACGAAGCTACGCTATCACTGATTGCGGCCGGCTGCACAAAAATAGCGGTACTGGCCAATGCGCCACAGTTATCCATCACCAACGAACGCTTCGCCGGGTACCAAAAGGCATTAGTTGAAAACGACATACCTTTCCGCCCCGAACTCATCAGGAACTGCCTTAAAGGCGGCAGCGATAACCAGGAAGTGGAGGAAGCGGTTAAAGAATTACTATCCGGCATGGATAAACCTGACGCGATATTTATTACCAGCGACAGGATCAGCATATCCTGCATACGTGCATTAAAGAAGCTAAAGTTCGATCCGCAGAAAATTAGGGTATTGGGGTTCTCCAATTCTGATGTGGTAGATCTGTTGCAACCGGGTTTATCCTACGTCAGGCAAAAGGCCTTCGAAATGGGCGAAATAGCTGTAAGTATGCTCCTCAAACTAATCGAGAGTAAGTACCCTATCACCGAGTTTGAAACCAGGAAACTCAGCACCGAATTGTATAGCCTAACACCGCCGCTATAAGCAAGCAATTGCAGCAGTGCTTCCTCCATTCTTTCCCATCATTCTACTACGCTTCCGCCGGATGATCTTCGGCGCCGATAATGTCTATTTCGGCACCCGCTTAGTCCACTTAGCCTATTTACTGATTGAATAAAGCTTGCCACGTGGGTACTTTTGATCAACAAACAAAAACAATAAAATGGAAAATACAACAATCGACAAAGTGCTTTACACAGGTAAAACACATACCACAGGCGGCCGCGACGGCGGATCGGCCGTTAGTGCAGACAATCGCCTTGATATTAAACTTTCGACACCGGGCACAGCAGGTACCGGCACCAATCCCGAGCAGTTGTTCGCAGCGGGCTGGTCGGCCTGTTTTATTGGCGCTATGAAAATAGCCGCCGGTCAGTTAAAGGTAAGGTTCCCGGCCGATGCCGCGGTTGACGCAGAAGTTGACCTGCTTTTAACCGGCGACGCTTATTCCTTACAGGCACGCCTTAATGTTAGCCTGCCCGGTTTATCACCGGAAGTAGCCCGCGAAATCACTGAACGGGCGCACCAAACTTGTCCGTATTCTAAAGCAACACGCGGCAATATCGATGTGGCGACCAACATTATATAAGAAGCCCGTTTAATAGTAAAAGCCTGCCCGGTAATGCGGACAGGCTTTTACTTGTTTAGTATTCTTTTACTACCAGTAACAGGCAAGGTGATCAGTATCAAAAATTAAAAACAACCCGCACCCCGGCTTGCGACAGATTAAGTTTCTGTTCCGAAAAATCCTGAACCGGGACCTTTAAATATGGTTCGAGCGAAAGGGACTTATTCCCCGCGACAGGCTGTACAAAGCCAAAGGAAAGGTTATAAAGCGCGACAAATTTGTTTTGCTTAAGCTTTTCCGGTGTTACCGATTCGGTAGAGACCTCCTTAACCATCCTATTTTCGTATTGCACAGCCCCTTGTTCGTCAATAAAGCTGGTAACTATAGCCTTTTGCTCGCTAAATTGCAGTGTTTGTACCTGCTTACCTATGGCATATGCAGATATCCCCGCCTTTGCGTAAAACTTTTTATTTACATGGTAGCTTACCTGCAGCGGTAACTCGGTACCCGACATGTTCGCCTCCGCGCTGATCAGTGTCTTCTCTTCTGCTGCGGTAGCAATCACACCGTTATTTGCCTTTTTAGCCCCCATCTGATTGTAAAACACACCTGTATTTAAGGATATTTTTTCGCTCAGTTTAAAGTTTACTTCTGCCCCTACGTTGATATTCCCTTTCTGCCTCGAATCCAGCGCCCCACCTACTGCAAAGCCGAAACTCCAGCGGCCTTTAGCGGGTAAGCGATTTGCCGCGATGTCTCTAATACCACTATCTTCCTGTAACAGATCCTGCATGGTTTTAGCTATGGCTGCTTTTTTTGCGGGTTGCACCGACTTTATAGTAGTAGCAGAGGCTAATTGAGGGCTTATACTTACAACAATCGCATCGGTAGTATCAGCAGGTTGTTCATCGGCCACAAACGCAACCGGGGCAACAACGGATGGTTTCAGTCTGATTGCCATAATATGCTTTTCGTGCGTATTATAACTAGCGGTATTTCTTTGCTGGCTTGCCTTCCCGCGGGAAAAAGTTACAACCCGGTGCTTATCCCCGCCCAGTTTAAGGCCACCCAAAAAAAGGCAGAAAACTAAGAGGAACACGGCGGCTTTGGCCAGCAAAAACCAAACGTTACTCCCCGGCTTTTTTTGCCGGTTATTAAAGTTTTCCCACGCACCGTCTTGGTAATCCAGCTCAAAATGCTGCAGTTCGTCCTTGATGTGATCTATTAATTCAACTTGCATAGCTAATGCTGTTTATATTTTTCTGATAAAGCGTGCGTAAAGTTTTCTTAGCGCGGGCCAGGTACACGCGGCTGTTGGCATAAGGGATTTGCAAGCTCTCCGCAATTTCTTCGTGGCTGTATCCTTCTATCTCGTACATATTAAAAATCACCTTCTGCATGGCGGGCAGGCTATTTAGCAGAGCCAAAATATCCTGCACATTCATCTTATCGGTAATGCTAACCGGCTCCGCATCTACCGAATCATCTGTTAGCTCCTCCACCCTGAAATAATTTTTATCTACCCTGAGGAAATCTATCGCGGTACGCGATGTTATTTTGGCTGCCCAGCCTTTAAACGAGCGGGACAAAACAATGGGGTCATCGGTTATGCCAAACCTGTTCAGATGCTTAAATATCTTTACAAAAGAGTCGTTCACCAGTTCTTCCAGGTCGCTGGCATTATCAATATAGCGCCTGGCAACAGCCTTCAGATACCCGTAGTAGTATCTGTAAAGCCATTCTTTACATTTTTCATCCCCGGCAATACAACCGGTGATCACACTGTCAAGTCGTTTTATTTGTTTGATCACTTACCTATCCGCAAATCCTGCTACACCATCATCAAAAAATCAAACACCTCCTGCCATTGCAGAAGGTGTTCAGAAAAATTCACTGATTATTTGTTGGTTATTACACCCAAAGCCAGCTTAGTGCTATCTGTAGCCGCCTTTAAGCCTTTCGCTAAAATGGTGTAGATCTTCCCTTTTTCTACTTTTACTTTAGGCAGGGTTGCCAATATGGTTGTGCCTGCGTTTTCTTTTATTTCAAAACCAACTTCGGCACCCGGGTCAACTGATGTGTAGGCGGTGCTTGCTTTAAAATCTGTTTTAGAGAATACAACTGCTTTACCTGTTATACCAAGATCCAGGCTTCCTGCATCAGGGCTAAGGTTTACGAAACGAAGCTTTGCTTTATCGGTAGCAGGTGCACTCAGGTCGTCTTCGGTTACAATTAAAGTTGCTTTTGAAGGTACATCGGCAATATATACAGAGTAAGCCTGGTCGGTTTTAAGGGTAACGGTTGATTTGGTAACTACCCGTGCCGAATCTTTTTTGGTGATGCTAAATTCGTAGCTGCCCGGCTGCAATGCGCCATAAGTGTTAAATGTGTTGTAAGTAAGCGCTTTGATATTCACTTTGGTGCCGTTTAGCTTAAAACTGTATTCGGGTGAACCCGGAGACACATGCGAGATAGCTAAACCTGCAGGTAAGACTGTTGGGGTATTATCATCCTTGGTGCAGGAAGATAAAATGACAACACCTGTTAATAAAACACCCGCTATACGGGTAACAAAAGAGCCTTTGTTGTTAAGAATGTTCATAGGATTGAATTATAAATTGTTTATATGTTTATCCTGTGGAACGGGCTTAACACCGCGATTGAAACAATGGGATGTTATTTATTTTGCAGGTTTATTACTAAGGCAGTGAGAATCAGCGGTTTTAATAACCCCAAAAAAAAGTGGTTTCCGGGCGACGGCGGTGGCTTACCGAATGACCTAATAGGCGATTTGTAAACAGATTTGGTAAATGAGCAAAATAGCCAGAAATTGCTTGAAGGGTTTACATGTAACCATTATAATGCTTTCTTTTTTTAAAATCACCCTAAAGTATGACCGAAAACACAAGCCATTAATTCAATTTTGAGGAAGATTTAAACTTTAAACAACAAAAGAAATGAAAAAGATTATTTGGACCTGCGGCGTATTTGCCGGGTTGATAAGTGTTACCTGGGGTGTTGCCAGCGAGGCCCTGGTGGGCGATAGTTTAAGCCTGAACACCAAGTTATTTTTGGGCTATGCCACCATGATATTGGCATTCTCGCTCATTTTTGTAGGTGTTAAAAATTACCGGGATACTTATAACAATGGGCAGATCACTTTTGGTAAAGCGCTGGGAATAGGTCTTTTGATAACGCTTATCGCATCCACCGTATACGTGGTGATCTGGCTGGTAGACTTTAATTATTTCGCTTCGGATTACGGCGAAAAATACCAGGCCCAGGCCGTAGCCGAAATGAAGGCAAGCGGACGTAGTGCAGCTGAAATAAAAAAGCAAACGGCGGAAACGGCGGAAATGATGGGGACATACAAATCAAGCTTCCCTTTTAGGGTGATGTTCACTTATTTAGAAATTGCGCCGGTTGGCATCATCATGTCGTTAATAGCGGCGCTGGTACTTAAAAATAAATCTAAAACGGCTACAGTAAATTTATAGATCAAAATAAAACTAAAAAACATGAAGAAAGTAACGGGCCTTGGCGGCGTATTTTTTAAATCTGAGGATCCGAAAGGTATGAACGAATGGTATGCTAAAAACCTTGGATTAACTACCAGCGCATACGGAACAACGTTTGAGTGGCGACAGGCCGATGACCCCTCGAAAGAAGGCTCTACATCCTGGTGCACCTTTCCGCAGGATAGCAAATATTTCGATCCTTCAACCAAGCCATTTATGATCAATTACCGGGTGGAAAACTTGGTTGCACTGATAGAAGAATTAAAAAAAGAAAACGTAACCATTGTTGATGAAATAGCGGAGTACGATTACGGCAAATTCATCCACATAATGGATCCCGAAGGCAACATTATTGAGCTTTGGGAGCCGAAAGATTAGTAATATACGATGGGTTTAAAGCCTTTTGTTCGAACCGTGGCGGTCATGTCAGCATCACGAGTTGACTCATCCCCTGCCCCTTCTCTGCTACGCAAAGAAGGGTTTTTATTTTTCCCTTTTCACCCTCTTTCCGCTTGCGGAGAGAGGGTTGGGCAGCGAAGCGAACCCGGGGTGAGTCAAATATGCGAGCGACAGAAAACGAATTAAGATTTCAAACCCATCGCTATGGCCCTCCGGGTACTGATTCCTCTTACAAAAACGGATCTATCAGTTTTATACTGCCATCGGCGTTGTGTTCCAGCGTGGTTACCTTTACGTTTCTTAAATGGGTTTTGCCGGAGATTTCTGTATCATGGTAAAATATGTACCATTTGCCTTTAAACTCGATGATGGAGTGGTGGGTTGTCCAGCCTTGTACCGGTTTCATAAATACCCCTTTGTAGGTAAACGGCCCAAGCGGACTATCGCCAATAGCATAAGTAAGCAGGTGCGTATCGCCTGTAGAATAGGTAAAGTAATATTTTCCGTTGTACTTGTGCATCCAGCTTCCTTCAAAAAACCTGCGGTTGTGGTCTTTGCCTAATAGTGGTTTACCAAGGCTATCCAGTATCACTACGTCTTTCACGGCACCATCAAACTCCAGCATATTGCCCTTTAATTTGGCAACCTTGCAGGTAATAGCCGGTGCATCATCTTTCTGCAGGTCGGTTTTAGAGCCATTGCTATCGTATTTACCGTTATTCCAGCGTTGCAGTTGCCCACCCCAGATGCCGCCAAAGTACATATACGAGCTGCCATCGGTATCGGTAAATACGGCCGGGTCTATGCTAAAACTACCCGCTATTGGCTGCGGTTCTGCTTTAAAAGGCCCTTCGGGGTGCTTTGAAGTAGCCACGCCAATTTTAAACACATCCTGCTTATCCTTCACCGGGAAATACAGATAATAAGTACCATTTTTATAAGCGGCATCGGGTGCCCACAACTGCCGGCCGGCCCATGGGATATCTTTGATATCGAAACCCACACCATGATCGGTAACCTTACCGCCGATGCTGTCCATCGATAAAATGTGGTAATCCTTCATGGCAAAATGGTCGCCGTTATCATTCTCGGGGACACCCGCATCAATATCGTGCGAAGGATAGATATAGATCTTCCCCTCAAATACATGCGCCGATGGGTCGGCAGTGTAAATACTGCTGATGAGCGGCTTAGTAAGGAATTTTACCTTGGTGCTATCGGCACTGGCAGTGCTTACTTTTTGCACCGGCGAATTGCAGGCCAGCAGAGAGCACGCAACTAATGGCAGCATTAAAAACGGCTTTGCTTTGATTAATGAATGATACATTGGTTTATAATTTATTGCTTGGTTTACTTATTGATTGCCGCCTATGCCGGGTGCCAGCAGGTATTTCCTGTCCCTGTAATAGCTTAGCGGATGTGCCGGCCTTTCGTACCCTGCCGGGATGGTTCTGTTTGCAAAGGTTTGGAAATATAGCACGCAGGAATTTCGCCAGCTGATGGCTTCTTCATATTGAACGGCCATCAACTGTTTCACAGTTTGAAACTGCTCTTTATCTACATAGCCCGCCATTTTATCCCAGGTGCGCTGCATTTGTTTAACAGAATCGGTCCCCATGTAATAATGGTGCACCATCTCGTCCCACAGCGTCTTTCCCGACCGCATTTTATAACCCCACTTTACATGATGGAACCATAATAAATATTCGTCGGGACAGGTGGCTAAGTTTTCAAACAGATTTCTCACCGGCGGTTGATACTGCGCCACGGCGTTACTGCCGGTACTGCTACGGTCGAATCCCACGCCCGCCGAATCAGCCTTATGGTAGTAAGTAGCATTCCAATCCGCGCGGCCGGCGTTATCCACCCAGGGGCCGGGGCCATAATGTGTATTAACGCCCATAATATGATGCAGGCCAAGCGGGGTCATGTAATTAACTGTATTTTCTCTCGATTGCAGCATAATGCTTTGCATGGGTGCGACAAAAGCAGGTTTATTGGTAAAGGTCATCTTCAGCCAATCGGCTGCAATGCTTGCCGAGCTTTGTGCGGGGTTCCATGCCAGGCGACCAAACGCATACCAATTGGCCTGGGCAAAAGGATGCCCGCACCAGTTAACATCCGAACCGATATTGGCCACGCCCGCCATCCCGGTAATGAGCTTAGGATTAAACCTCCCCGTGATGATATTGGCAACCGTGGAGCCCTTTCCCATGGCATAGGTGTCAGATTCAAGGCATTCTTTAAATAAGGGCGCTTCGTAAACCAGGTTTGTAGAGAAGCCAAGGTACTCCTGTGTCAGCTGAAATTCGAGCATGAGCGGCGTGTTAGGCATGGCACCAAATAGTGGATGAAAAGGTTCGCGCGGCTGAAAATCTATCGGCCCGTTCTTCACCTGGATGATCACATTGCTTTTAAACTGCCCGTCGAGCGGCTTAAACTCGTTATAAGCTTGCTTCGCCCGGTCATCCGGTACATTGTTGTCATATACAAATGCCCGCCACATCACAATGCCATTATGGGGCGCTAAGGCATCTGCCAACATATTGGCACCATCGGCATGGCTGCGTTTGTATGCTTGTGGGCCGGGCTGCCCTTCGGAATTGGCCTTCACCAGGAAGCCACCAAAATCGGGGATGCTGCGGTAGATCTCATCTGCTTTATCTTTCCACCATTGTTTTACCTGTGGATCGAGCGGGTCGGCGGTTTTAAGGCCACCTATGTCGATAGGGCTGCTGAATTTAACAGACAGGTATACTTTTATGCCATAAGGCCGGAAGGCATTGGCAAGCGCTTTTACTTTTTCCAGGTACTCCGGCGTCAGCATCAGCGCGTTGGCGTTTACATTGTTCACTACCGAGCCATTGATGCCAACCGAAGCGCTGGCGCGGGCATAATCGATATAACGCTGATCGATATAGCCGGGCAGCTTATGCCAGTTCCAGATGGATGAGCCGGCGTAACCACGCTCCACGGTGCGGTTAAGATTATCCCAATGATCAAGCACCCGGTACATGATGCGAGGGTACTCCAATATGTTTAAGTTGCCGATGGCCTGCTGTGTTTGCAGCAATTTTAAAAAGCCAAAAACGCCGTGCAACACCCCGATGTCGGTTTGGGCCGTTATAACAATGCACTTTTTTTTGTTGACAGATACCGACCTGACGAGGTAACCCTCCTTCCCCGTTTGTTGGATATCGCTTTGGGAGATGGTGTTTTTTGGAAGGTTTAGAGATGAAGAAACACCCACAAGCAGCGTTGGATAATCCAGCTTTTCAATTTTTTGAGGTTTTAGTGAAAGCATGCCTTCCAAACCCGTCAGCAATTCTTCCCTTGCTGCGTTTAGCGTTGGGGAACCGATTGTAAATTTCAGATACCGCAACTGCTGCACGTATTGCGCGGCTAACTTCTTATCTGCCACCGCATGATAGCCAAGCCAAAGCTTATAGCCATTATCGGCATAAACGTTACACGAAAAAGCCAGGAGCCCTAAAAAAAATGCAAATCGTTTCAACGGTATGATTGCCTTCATGGTTTAAGTTCAGGAAATAACTTATAGCAGGTTTATAGTCTACAAAACAAATCTGAACAAAAAAAACGAAATATACAATCGATTGCATAAAATGATTAATAAAATAATGCACGTTTAACGCCCATCTCCAATCCCCTTAATTCTGCCAGGCCTTTTAACCGTCCTATTACCGAATAACCAGGGTAAGTGTTGTAGTTATAGTCGTCGAGTATTTTATGCCCATGATCTGGCCGCATAGGGAAGGCAACATCATTTCTTCCCGCATTTTGGCGCTTTACCTGCTCGGCAACAACGGCTTTCATCACTTCAAACATATCGGTACTGCCGCTTAAATGCTCTGCCTCAAAAAAACTACCGTCCGCTTCTCGCTGAACATTGCGCAAGTGAAGGAAATGGATGTGACTGCCTAAGCGCGAGATGATCGCCGGGATATCGTTATCCCCACGTGCACCAAGCGAGCCGGTGCATAGCGTGATACCGTTATTTGGCGAAGAGTAAGCATCGATAACATCCTGCAAATCCTGCCCGGTAGATACCACCCTTGGCAAACCCAGTATCGGGAAGGGCGGATCGTCCGGATGGATACACATTTTAATGCCGTACTCTTCTGCGTGGGGAACGATCGCCTTTAAAAAATACGCCAGGTTTTCCTTTAATTTAACCGAGTCCACTTCACTGTATCTCTTTAAATGTTCCTTAAATTCGGCGATGGTAAACACCTCATCGGTGCCGGGCAGGCCAGCTAATACAGTGTTTGTTAATTGGGTTATCTCGCTGGCACTTAGCCTATCCAGGTAATGTTTAGCTGCTACTTGCTGTGCGGTAGTAAATTCTTCATACGCTCCTGCCCGTTCTAAAATATAAAGGTCGAACGTGGCCAAAGCGCTGGCATCATACCTTAAAGCCGAGGCATTATTTGCCAGCCGGTGATCCAAGTGTGTGCGGGTCCAATCAAGCACCGGCATAAAGTTGTAGCATACGGTACCAATACCTGCCCTGCCAAGCTTAGCCAATGTTGTTATGTACCGCTCAATATATTTATCGCGCTCTACGGTGCCTGTTTTTATGGCTTCGTGAATGTTAACGCTTTCTACTACGGCCCAATTAAAACCTGCCGCATTAATGTTAGCCTGGTAAGCCTGAATCTCTGCAAAACTCCACACCTCCCCGCAGGGGATATGATGTAAGGCGGAAACAATGCCTGATGCGCCGGTTTGCCTGATGGCTTGCAAAGTGACGGGATCCGAAGGACCAAACCAGCGGAATGTTTGTTGTAAATTAGCTACCATAGTATTCTCTCCATTTATTAAGTAATTGCATAATTGTTGCAATTCTCAAAGATTTAAAATTATCTTCATTGTTGAAAGATGTTTTTACAATCGATTGTAAAATTCATTATTGTTGCCAAATAAATTTTATATTTATCCATCCAAATGAACAGCTTAAATCCACTACGGCAGAGACACGGGGTAAGAAATAGCCCTACCATATCAGAATGAAGGAAATTACGATATATGATATAGCAGAGAGGCTTAAAATTTCGGCCGCTACAGTAAGCCGGGGGCTTAAAGATGATCCGCTGGTTAACCACAAAACCAAAAAGTTGATAGTTGACGCGGCCGAAGAAATGGGCTACCGCTCCAACTCGATGGCCAGCAACCTGCGGAATAAAAAAAGCAATATCATTGGCGTTATCGTGCCCCGGTTGAACAGCAATTTCATGTCTGATGTAATAGCCGGGATAGAAAAGGTGGTGAACGATGCCAACTATAACTTGTTCATCAGCCAGTCGCTGGAGACGATGAAGAAAGAAACCAGCAACGCCAAAGCTATGTTTAATAATAGAGTAGAGGGGCTATTGGTTTCGCTTGCGTATGATACGGCCGATATAGAACATTTTGAGCCCTTCATCAAAAGGAAAGTACCGGTAGTGTTTTTCGATCGTGTTTTTGAACACCCTGCCTGCCCGCAGATCTATATAGATAACTATAAAGCAGCCCGGGAAGTGACTAATCATCTTATCGACCAGGGCTGCAAACGCATTGTACATATTACGGCCAATCTCCTCAGAAGTGTTTACTCGGAGCGGTTTAACGGCTATAAAAAAGCTTTGGAAGAACATCAGCTTGAATTTGACGACAACTTACTGATAGTTAACGACCTGAGCAGCCAGGCGGGGATAGCAGCTGCCGAACAAATATTAAAAATGCCCGTGTTGCCCGATGGCGTGTTTGTTGCAAACGACCTCTGCGCCATCAGTTGTATACAAACGCTTAAAAAGCACGGTGTAAAAATTCCGCAGGATATTGCTTTCGCCGGTTTTAATAACGACCCTACGACCTGTGTGGTAGAGCCTAATTTAACTACCATAAATTATAAAGGCTATGAAATGGGCGAAGCAGCCGCAAAGCTGATGGTAGCGCATTTAAACAACTACGATGTTAAACAAATGCACAGCGTGGTGTTAAGATCCGAGTTAATTGTGCGGGAATCATCGCTGCGAAAAAAGAATTAATAACCGCCCCCCATATAAAAATGCATCTGAACAACAAATTGGCCATCGTAACAGGCGGGGCATCCGGCCTCGGCTTAGCTACTGCAAAAAAACTGACAGAAAGCAAGATCAGTACCGTTATTATCGGCCGCGACGAGGCTAAACTAAAACAAGCCGCAACGCTTCTGGGCCAGTTTTGCAGCTATCGCGTTTTCGATCTAAATGATATTGCGGGAATCCCGGGCCTCATAAGCAGCATTGTAAATGAATTTGGCACGCCGGATATATTGGTGAACAACGCAGGCATCAACCAAAAGAAACCCTTTGCAGAAGTAACCGATGAGGATTTCCAGCGAATCATTCAAACTAACCTTACCTCCGTTTTTGTATTAAGCCGCGAAGTGGTTAAACACATGGCGGTGGCCGGCAGCGGTAGCATTGTCAACATTAGCTCAATGGCATCGCAGTACGGTATCCCGTATGTAATTGCCTACACCGCAAGCAAGGCAGCCATTGAGGGCATGACACGGGCAATGGCTACCGAGCTATCGCCGCAGGGCATACGGGTTAACTGCGTGGCGCCGGGTTTTATCGCTACGGATATGTCGGCCAAAGCGCTGGATAACGATCTGAACCGGAAACAAAAGGTATTATCACGAACCCCGATGGGCAAGCTTGGCGAGCCGGACGATATCGCCGAGGCCATATTTTACTTATCATCAGATGCAGCAAAATATGTTACCGGCGTAATATTGCCGGTAGATGGCGGCAATTCGATAGGGTTTTAACGTAAATAAAATATAACAAGAAAGGGGCGATTCAATATGAACCGCCCCTTCTTTGTTTTTAAAAACTCCTCTCTATTTTACCAAAAGATGGTGTACAATGCCACCAATATCCCGCATACGAGCATCGCTCCTACTGCAAATGCATTGGATGTTTTAAACATCTTAGCATCAATTTCCAATCCGTTGGTTTCTTTGCCCTTAGCGGCATCTATCAGGCTGATAATAACCATACCGGCTACGCAGATGATAAACACAAAACCCATCCTATCCAGGAACGGGATCTCATACAGACCGCTCTCCGCGTTTTTATAGGAAAATCCGCTTGCCGTCAATGACGACAGGTCGACCATCTTAGGCAGGAATTTAAAAAGTACCGAGAAAGCAAAACCGCCGATTGTAGCAAACAACGCCGCATTTGATGATGCCTTTTTCCAGAAGAAGCCCAGGATAAACATGGCAAAGATACCCGGCGATACAAAGCCTGTATACTCCTGTATAAACTGGAAGCCGCCTTTTTTATCGATCCCCAAAAATGGAGAAATGGCAACGCCCAGTATCATGGCTACCACTACGGTAATTTTACCTACTACAACCAATTGATGGTCGGTAGCATCCTTACGGATCTTCTTTTTGTAAATATCCAGCGTAAAAATGGTAGCGATACTGTTCGCCTTGCCCGCAAGCGAGGCTACTACCGCAGCGGTTAAGGCTGCAAACGCCAGCCCCTTAATACCATTCGGCAGTAAATTCAATAATACCGGGTAGGCATTATCGTGGTTGCTGCTGATGCTGCTCATCATATCGGTATTGAAAACGTTCTCTTTGTATAAGATATAAGCCGCGATACCAGGCAACACCACAATAAGCGGCATTAAAAGCTTTAAAAAAGCAGCGAACAGAATACCGCTGCGTGCCGTGTTCAGGTTAGCGCCCAACGCCCTTTGCGTAATGTACTGGTTACAACCCCAATAGTTAAGGTTCACTATCCACATACCACCTATCAGTACCGTAAGGCCGGGCAGGTCGCCGTAGCTGGGGTTATCCTTTTTCAGTACCATCTCAAAGTGATCATTGGCGTGAGTGTACATGTCAGACAGGCCGCTTAACAAGCCCGGGTGACCGTAAAATTCGCCTACTTTGGTTACTGCTATATAAGTTGTTACCAACCCGCCCAGGATAAGGAAAAACACCTGGATAACATCGGTATACCCAATAACCTTCATCCCTCCCAGGGTAATAATGATGGCAAAAATGGCCAGGCCCGCAATACACAGCTTAAAATCAATACCCGAGATCCCATTGATAGCAATTGCCCCGAGGTAAAGGATAGATGTTAAGTTTACAATAACGTACAGCAGCAACCAAAACACGGCCATGATCATGGCAACCGTGCTGTTGTAGCGCTGATGCAGAAACTGCGGCATGGTAAAGATCTTATTTTTAAGATATACCGGTATAAAAAATACTGCTACAATAATCAGCGTTAAAGCCGCCATCCACTCGTAGGTGGAGATGGCCAAACCCATGGTAAAGCCATTCCCGCTCATGGCAACAAACTGCTCGGCCGAGATGTTAGACGCTATTAAAGAAGCACCTATTGCCCACCAGGTAAGCGAGCCTTCGGCTAAAAAGTAGTCTTTGGAGGTCGCGTCGGCATTATGCTTGCGGCGATAGATCCAGTAACCGTAACACGCTACGATCAAAAAATAGATCAAAAACACCGCGTAATCAGCGTACGAGAGGGATTTCATTTATCTGCTCAGTTTAATATTAAGTTTATAGCGGTATGGCTGTTAGATATAACGGTTTATCAAATTTTCCAGGTATTCTTGCCTTCCGCTCTTAGCAGCAGGTTCGCCGTTACCGGCAGCGTAGTTACGCAGATCCTCTAAAGAAAGCGCGCCGTTCTCGTAATCCTTACCCGCGCCGCTGTCAAAAGAAGCATAACGATCTGCCCTTACTTTTTTGTAGTCAGATTTTTGCAGAATGTTATCCGCTATAAGCAATGCCCTCGCAAAAACATCCATACCACCAACGTGCGCGTAGAACAGGTCTGCAGGATCTGTTGAGTTACGACGGATTTTCGCATCGAAGTTGATACCGCCGCCAGCGAGGCCACCAGCTTCTAAAATGATGAGCATGTATTCTGCCACCTCGGTAATATCATTCGGGAACTGATCTGTATCCCAGCCGTTCTGGGTATCACCACGGTTGGCATCTATCGAACCCAACAAGCCGCTGTCAGCTGCTACCTGTAGTTCGTGCTGGAAGGTATGGCCCGCTAAGGTTGCATGGTTCACTTCCAGGTTCAGTTTAAAATCATTCAGCAGGTCGTATTTCTGCAGGAAGCCGAATACGGTTGCAGCATCGTAATCATACTGGTGCTTGGTTGGCTCGCAAGGTTTTGGTTCGATAAAGAACGTACCGGTAAAGCCATGTTTGCGTGCATAATCCTTAGCGGTATGCAAGAATTTGGCCAGGTGCTCCTGCTCGCGTTTCATATCGGTGTTCAGCAGACTCATGTAGCCCTCGCGGCCACCCCAGAATACGTAGTTCTCGCCACCTAAAGCGATGGTAGCATCAATAGCAGCCTTTACCTGCGCGCCTGCATGTGCCAGTACATGGAAATCGGGGTTGGTAGAAGCACCGTTCATATAACGGGCATGGCTAAATACGTTGGCAGTACCCCAAAGTAATTTTACGCCGCTTGCAGCTTGTTTTTGCTTGGCATATTCTACCAAAGCCTGCAGGCGCCTTTCGTTATCGGCCACGTCATTGGTATAATCTACCACGTCGATATCATGGAAGCAATAGTACGGTAAATTCATTTTGGTAATAAATTCGAAGGCCGCATCCATTTTATCTTTAGCGCGTTCTACCGCGTCTGCCTTGGCATCCCATGGGAAAACATGCGTAGCACCACCAAACGGATCGGCACCGTTGCCATTAAACGAATGCCAGTAAGCACAAGCAAAGCGTAAATGCTCTTTCATGGTTTTACCCGCAACTACCTTATCCGCATCGTACCAGCGAAATGCCAGCGGGTTATCAGATTGCTGCCCTTCGTATTTTATCTGGCTTATTCCCTTAAAAAATTCTTTTTCTCCCGTTACAATTGACATAGCTTTTGATTTTATATTTTTTTTATTGATTTGATGATATACTTGTTAAATGCTGGTCAAGAATTGCTTTCCAGCTTTGATAAACTTCTTCGAAATCTCCGTTTGCAGGCTCTACCCGACGGATAGGTTTCGCATTGCTGAACGCTTCGGCAGGTGAAAATATCTCGGCACCTATCCCCGCGCCAAGCGCCGCGCCCATACTGCCATCGTTATCATACAGCTCTACCGGTACGCCGGTGGCGTTTACAAAACTTTCGGTAAACAGGCTGCTTAAAAACAGGTTGTTTTTGCCCGCCCGTATTACCGTCGGCGACATGCCGTTCTCCCGCATAATATCCAGCCCGTACCTAAACGCGCAGGCGATACCTTCCTGCGCCGCCCTGAAGATGTGGGCCGGTGTATGAAGGTTCAGGTCGATATTGTGCAGGTGTGCGCCCACCTGTTTATTGCTCAGCATCCGCTCGGCACCATTGCCAAAGGGCATTATCCGCAGCCCATCACTGCCCAATGGTGCTTTCTCGGCTTCGGCGTTTATTTGCTGATAGCTCATGTTTGCAGCAAAGGTGTTCTTAACCCATCGGTAAAGGCTGCCTGTACCGTTTATACACAACAATACGCCAAGGCGTTTACTCTCATTGGCATAGTTTACGTGGGCAAAGGTATTCACGCGCGATTGCGGATCGTAGGCAAGCTGATCGCTTACGCCGTAGATAACGCCCGATGTACCAGCTGTTGCCGCTACCTCACCTGGTTTTAATACGTTTAAAGATAAGGCGTTATTGGGCTGATCGCCAGCTTTGTAGGTAACCGGTATGCCGGCTTTAAGCTGCAGCGCAGTTGCCGCAGCCGGTGTTACCCCGCCATGTGCCGAAAACACAGGTTTAACCACCGGGAACAGGCTATCGCTGAAGCCGAAATACTCTATTATATCTTTGGAGAGCCCGTTGAACTGGAAATCGAAAAAGATCCCTTCGGACATGGCCGAAGCCGAAGTGGTGATCTCACCCGTAAGTTTCATGGCGATGTAATCGCCGGGGAGCATTATCTTATCTATCTTATCATAAATGCCGGGTTCGTTCTGCTTTACCCATGCCAGTTTTGATGCTGTAAAGTTGCCCGGCGAGTTGAGCATGTGCGACAGGCAGGTTTCGTGCCCTATATCTTCAAAGGCCTTATCGCCAATTTCTACGGCGCGGCTATCGCACCAAATGATGCTGTTGCGCAAAACGTTTTGGTCTTTATCCACCAGTACCAAACCATGCATCTGGTAGGCAATACCTATAGCGGAGATGTCTTTAGGATTGTACCCTCCTTTTTGGTGGCATAAGGCAATAGCCTTTTGTGTTTGCTCCCACCAACTATCCGGCGATTGCTCGGCCCAGCCGGTTTGCAGGCTGAGTATTGGGGCCTCAGTTTCGGGATATTGGGCCGAAGCCACAAGGCGTTGCCCGTCGATATCGACCACGCTTATTTTTACAGATGATGTACCTAAATCGATACCTAACAATAGCATAAATAGTAGCTGTTTTTGGTTATAATTGCAGAAACGAAATTAAATTAAATTCATTAAAAAGCAATCGATTGTTTTAATTTATTTTATAAGCCACTATCTATCATGAGATCAAAAAAAAGAACTACTATTTACGATATCGCCGAAAAGCTTAACCTTAACCCCTCATCGGTATCCAGGGCGCTTAATAATAGTAGTTCGGTTAATGATGCCACCAAAAAACTGATCTTAAAAACAGCTAAGGAGCTCAACTATACCCGCAATACGCTGGCATCAAATCTCCGTAAAGGCCATTCCAAAACTATTGGCGTGGTTGTGCCCCGCATTAACCAAAACTTTTTCTCCAATGTAATAGCGGGTATAGAGGATGCTACCTATAAACAAGGTTATAACCTTGTTATTTGCCAATCGAATGAGTTATACGAAAAAGAGGTGCAGTGCGTAAATACGTTAATAAATCAGCATGTAGATTGTGTGGTGATCTCGATCTCGGTTGAGACCACCGATCACAAGCACCTGCAGAACATCCTCGATCACGGCATACAACTCATTCAGTTTGACCGTGTTGCCGATGAACTGGAAACTTTGAAAGTAACCAACGACAACGAGCAATCATCTTTTGAGGCCGTTTGCCACATGATAAAACAGGGCTACAAACGCGTTGCCCTGCTTGAAGGACCGCAAAAGCTCAATATTTTTAGGCAGCGAAAAAATGGCTACCTGCGCGCGCTCGAAGAAAACGGCTTGCCTGTTATACAAGAGCTGATGATAGAAAACGCATGGACCAAAGAACTCAGCGCGAATGCCACCCGCCAGTTGCTAAGCCTGCCACAGCCGCCTGATGCTATCTTCGCCTCCACATCAGATTTTTCGGCCCTGGGTGTTTTAGAAGTGGCAACCGCCATGACGGTTAAGGTACCCGAGGAATTAGGCATCTGCGGTTACTCTAACGAAGATTTCACCGAAATAACCAGCCCCTCTATCACCACTATTGATCAGTTTAGTTTTTACATGGGTAAAACAGTGGCCAACCTGTATTTCCAGGAAATGGAAAACACCGATACGATGGTGGTGCCCAAAATCATCAGCATTAAACCAAAGCTCATCACCCGGTCGTCTACCCAAAAAAGTTGAGCAGGCGGCACCAGTTATTATTTTTTGGCGATGCTTTTCAGCCT
This sequence comes from Mucilaginibacter pankratovii, assembly GCF_014773265.1. Classification (GTDB taxonomy): domain Bacteria; phylum Bacteroidota; class Bacteroidia; order Sphingobacteriales; family Sphingobacteriaceae; genus Mucilaginibacter; species Mucilaginibacter pankratovii. The sequence continues at coordinate 363,012 of NZ_JACWMY010000001.1, forward strand.
GTCGTTTTGAACCAATAACGACGATTTTCTCTGTAAAAACACTTAACTTCTGTAAAAACACGCAAATAAATGCAAGTGATTTTATAGGTGTTTTAGAACTTAACCACCTCCCGATATGCCTTTTTTGGTTGCAAGTTTTGGTCAAATAATAAAGGGTAGTTCTTACGTCCCTTTACCGGGTAATTGTCCAGCCAGCTATAGTTATCGGCTATATTCCAAAAGGTTACACCGGTAATTACATCTTTGTGTTTTCTAAAAACCTTAAAAACCATGGCGTATTGCTTGGCTTGCTGTTGTTCCTTTTCGGCCGAAAACGCATCAGATTCGCCGGGCAGTTTATCGCGCCTGTTCTTCTCCCAGGGATAGACAGACATATCCAATTCTGTGATCTGAATTTTCAACCCAAGGGAAGCAAACTTTTTAATAGTAGCCTCCAGGTCCTTCTCCGATGGCTCAGACAGCGACCAGTGCGCCTGTAGCCCTACCCCCTGCACCGGGATCTTCGCATTGATAAGCCGTTTTAATAATTTGTAGATGCGCTCCCTTTTTTCGGGCCGCTCGGTGTTGTAATCGTTGTAAAAAAGCACGGCATTGGGGTCGGCAGCGTGGGCATATTCAAACGCTTTAAAAATAAAATCTTCGCCGCAGATCTTGTACCACAACGAGTTACGCAGAAACTTAGTACTATCGTCGTCTATGGCTTCGTTCACTACATCCCATGCGTATATTTTGCCTTTGTAGCGGCCCACCACGGTATCTATATGCGTTTTCAGACGCTGTAAAAGCACTTCTTTTGATACTTGCTTACCGTCTTCACCCATAAAAAGCCAGCTGGGGGTTTGCTCGTGCCAGCAAAGGTTATGGCCGCGCACCTTTATACCGTTTGCCTGTGCAAAAGCCACTATAGCATCCGCATCCCGCCAGTTATAGCGGTTTTCCGCAGGGTGAATCGGGCCCATTTTCATGGCGTTCTCCGGCGTAATACTATTAAACTGGCTGATTATTAACGCGGCCTGTTTGGAGTCTTTAAGCGATCGGGGCGATACGGCAACACCTACAGGGAAATAGGTGGAGTAATAATCTTTAAGACCTTTCGACTGATCGGTTTGCTGCGCTTTTGCAGATGAATTACTTATAATGGTAAATAATACAGCCCCAATGGCATATACAGATTTTTTAAACATAACTTAAAACTTAATGGGTTTTAGTTTTGGGATCATGAAATGCATGATAACCCAGGCCAAAATATAGGCGCTGCCACACACAACAAACATGATGTAGTAGGCCGTTTCTATTTGATTGATAGCGCGGTAATGGATAAATAATGATTTTTGCACCAATAACGAAAGCAAAACGCCGCCAAGGGAACCAAACATTCCGCCAATGCCAGTTACAGAACCCACCGCGCTTTTGGGGAACATATCTGATACAGTAGTGAAAATATTGGCGCTCCATGCCTGGTGGGCTGCTGCCGCCAGGCCTATGATAAACACAGCCAGCCACATATTTACGCCGCCTAATACCTGCGCAAAAACAATAGGCATAACAGCCAAAGCATAAAACAGCATAGATATTTTGCGGGCCTTAAACGCCGGCCAGCTACGTTCCATCAATCGCTTTGGGATGTAGCCACCTAATACACTACCAAATACCGAAAGCGTATACACTAGGGCCACGGGTAAAGCGATAGCAGTACCGGTAATTTTATACTGACTCTCCAAAAAATCGGGCAGCCAGAAGAGATAGAACCACCAAATAGGATCCGTAAGTAATTTACCAATAGAAAAAGCCCAGGTTTGCCTGTAGCTTAAAAGCTTGAGCCAACTTATTTGCTGTGGTTGGTGCTCTGCGGGTAACTTTTCCTCATCGGCATTGATATAATTAAACTCGGCCACTGTAAGCCTTTTTTGCCGGGAGGGTATCTCATAAAATATAAGCCAAAGAACTATCCATATAAAACCGATAGCGCCGGTTAGTATAAAAGCCCATCGCCAACCCCACAATACGGCAATAAAAGGCACTGTTAAAGGCGCCACTATCGCGCCTATATTGGCACCCGAGTTAAATATCCCGGTGGCCATAGCGCGCTCTTTTTTGGGGAACCACTCGGCTACAGCTTTAATAGCCGCCGGGAAATTCCCCGATTCGCTTACTCCGAGCGCGGCCCTCACCACCCCGAAACCGAATGTACTGGTTACAAAGCCATGGCAAATTGCGGCAACGCTCCAGAAAAAAGTGGACAGCAAATACCCTTTCTTTGTACCTAAATAATCTATGATGCGACCAACGCCCAGCAGGCCCAGCGAGTAAGCTATTTTAAACGCTATCTCGATATTAGCGTAGTCACCATCATTCCAATTAAATTCCCGGGTAAGGTTTGATTTGAGCAGGCTGATGACCGACCTGTCGAGATAATTTACCGTTGTTGCAAAGAAAATCAGCGCACAGATTACCCACCTATAGCCGGGCGTTTTAACTTCATTCAAAATATTGGGCGTTTATAATTTAACATCAAATATAATTTATTTTAGCAATCGATTGTTAAAGCAATTTAAATGTTTCATCTTTATGCATTATAATTGATTTATAAGCTAATAAGACTGTCTTGTGAGATTGGATAGTTGATTATTTGCTAAGGGCCGCTTCGCGGCCTTTAGTGTTTTATAAAGCCTTAATCAATTCATGTGTGTAAGTTTTTGATGTTTCTTTATATAATTAGCAACGGTAACCATCGGCGCTATCCAGATATTGTTTTCGTTTGCTTTTAGGTAGTGTAAAAGTTTGCTATGTTCTTTTTTATCAACATTGATATTGTGCCCGCCACCTACACCATGGAACAAAAACACCAGTAGAGTATGGCTGCGTTCGGCTTGTTTAACCAGGTCAATCATATACTCGGCAGAATGTCTGTTGATGAAATAACAATTGATATTCTCCAGGTTTACCTGTGCTATGGTTTGCAAACCTGCCCCTACTCCTCTTGCGCCGGCAAAATCAGCTTTAAGTCGATTATAAAAAAGCTCGCCGCCAATTTTAAGATCACCGCAAGGATAAGCAAATGTGCGCTGGTCTTTACCGTCTATAGCTTTTAGTAAGGTATTGTTCTGTTTTATCTCGGCTACCGCGCGGGCAACGGTGTATTTACTCAGATCACTTTCAGGCGTAACAAAGCCCCTGCCCGGCAGGCTGCCATCGCAGGGATGAAATAAGGAATGGTTTCCCAGTTCGTGCCCCCTGGCCGCTGCATTTCGCCATTCCTGCATGCGCAGCTCTACAACCGGCGATGAACCTATCAAATAAAACGTGCCCTTTAACTTTAACGAATCGAGTGCGGGGACAACATTATCCAGGTCGGCATTAATGGCATCATCATAAGTTAAAACAACGGCGCATTGTTTATTATTCCACAATTCGGCTTTTTGCGCCCGGGCGTTAAAAACGCCCAAAATAAAAGCCAAGCCAAAGAGGTATTTAATATTTTTCACTATCGTATATTTTAGATGAGTATATCGCTGCAATTTACCCAGGGAAATCGCTTTTAGCATTTTTACAGACTTATTCAGTAGTTGTTGATTAAAAATCACCATGTTCGGGCTTGTTCGGGCTGTTCGCGCCCCATGTCGAACGCGAACAAGCTTAAAAAGAAATTGAAATTATTGGGTTATCTCCCCGCGTACTCTTTGCCATAACGCATAAATTTATTTGCCCACTTTATAAAATACTTTACGTTTGGCGCATCTGTGTGCCCACCGTCGTGCTGTCGCCAGGCAAGTTCGCCGTCAAGTAAGCCAGTATTTACCGGCGGCATTTTTTCCGTTTTATAATCGTTGGTAACCCCGATGTCTTTTGCGTTAAGGAGTTTAAATACCGGCCCCGCGGCCACCGTGGCCATATAGCTTCCCTGCTGATCAAGCCATTTGGCATCGCCCTGCTCTGGGATACCGTAGCTTATAAAAGTAAGGCGGGGAGCACATAATGCGATCAGCTCATGCGAATCTACCGGCAGGTCATTGCCGGTTTTAGCGCCAAATGTCGCCTCGGAAGCGCCGTACTTCATGAAATTTCCGGCCATCCAATAGTATTCGCCCCCGGTAAGGCTTTCTACCGCTTCGCCAAAATTACGGCGGTGCAGTTTAGCACCGCCTTCTCCGGATGAGCCGATGAGCCCCATTGCAAAGCGCTGTTCAAAGGCAAGGGTAACCAATGCCGCTTTCCCATAGCGAGAAACACCTTCGATACCTACATGTTTAGCATCTACGGCAGGCAATGTTTCTAAATAATCCAACGCCCGGGCCGCGCCCCATGACCATGCCCGCAGAGCGCCCCAATCATTGGGTTTACGTGGCTGCCCCTTGTTTACAAGGCCTATGATACCTTTAGTTAACCCTTCGGCATTATCTGCTTGTATAGATGAAGGGTCTATCAGCATATAACCCCAACCAGCGGCTATTAACTGCATATTGGTGGGCGGGTCGCCGCGCATTACCGGGAAACCGCCCGGCCCAAAGGGCGATTGTTCTGAAATTGGTTTATAGGCCGGGTAGCTTTCAAAAACGGCCTTTAGCTCAGGATTGGCCTTCACCAGCAATTCCTTTATCGCATCGTTTATTTTTTCTACATCGGCAGCAGGTGGCTGTGCAGGCGCGGGTAATGTACTGCGCCCAAACATCATCAGCACCGGTACCGGGCCTTTGGCATTTGCGGGCAGCACTAATGTCGCCTCTATATTTACATTTATAGCCGGATAAGCTGAATTATCAACATGGCCAACAAGTTGCCTTGCTATTACGGGGTAAAAGCCAACAAGCTCCTTATCCGCCACTTTTTGTGTCCAGGTTACCGCCGGTACATCCTTCGGGATGCGGCCATACACCTCGCGTTCCATATCCTCCACTATTTGCGGGCGGCGTTGCTTCCACCACATTTCGGGCGTGGTAACTTTTTTGCCATTGGCCAGGGTGAGTGCATCGGGCAAGCTGGTAAAAGAATTTGCCAGGGCTTCATCATAATTAGCATGGTTGGCATCCGCCTCGTTGCCGCTTGGGCCAGGGCGCAATGTTTTAATACCCAATTGCTTCATCATATTTTGATGATCCTGTTCGGCTGTAAAATTTACAGGTGCCGGTGTTTGGCCTTTTGCAGATACGCAAACCGTAAATAACAAAAAGAATATCGAATATTTCATTTTACGATTGTTTAGCTATTTCTGTTTAATCTCCGCCTCAAAAGGAGATGCGGGCAACCCCTGTTTATTATACAAATTGGCGGTTTCGGGATTATCTGCCCAGGCGTACCGCACATACATAGGATTAGCAATTACGTCGCTATGTACCACCACTTTATTATTTTGGATAACCGCGGTGGCCCAAACGAATTTTTTATCGATACCGGCAACAGCGAAATATGAGAGTGTTGGTTCTCCTTTGGCAACAAGCCCTCCTCCAATATTGGTAAAAGTGATTTCTATGTTATTACCTATGGTTTTTGCCGATTGATATATTGGCCCGGATGGAACAATTGATAGCTCGCCGTATGCTAAATTTTCGGCAGCGATAGCGAAGCGCTCCCCAACATCCTTTTTATTGAGCGGGTGAATATCATTCCATTCGCCTAAATCGATAGTAGTGATCATCCTGGTATCGGATACCGATAAAGCGCTGAGCTGCTCCTGCCGTACATCCGCCCACTGGCTTTCTGACGGGGAGTATTCCACCTCGCCGTAATTGGCAAGTTGGGCGTAAATAAAGGGCAAACCGGCGTTATGCCATTTGTTGCGCCAATCGCCGATCAATGTTTTCAGCAATGTACCATATCCCTCGGATGCGCCGATGTTGGTTTCGCCCTGGTTCCATAAAAAGCCTTTAACCGGGTACCGGGTAAAAGGTGCAACCATGGTATTAAAAAGCCCGGCAGGTTCGTTTTGGGCGATGAAAGCAGGCAACGGTGTAAACTGACCCAGATAAAAAACTGAGCCGACTTTATACTGCCATTGGCCCCGGAGGTCTATCACCTCATTTCCTACTTTCAGGTTATAAGTTTTACCGGGAACAAAGCCTCCTTTCCCGGATGTATTGGTGAGCCTGACCACAATAATATTTTTGCCTGCTTTTAGTAAGCCCGCAGGGATCTCATACCGGCGCGGCGGATATTGATAAGTGATTCGGCCAACAAATTTGCCGTTTACGTAGGCTTCATCGGCATCTACTATCCGCCCTAAAAATAATTTTGCCGGTTTACCGGCCATCGAATCGGGTAGGGTTATTTCCTTACGAAACCACACTATGCCGTTTAAACTCTTCACGCCCTGGTCGGCCCAATAGCCGGGGAGCCAAAAGTTATGCCAGTTGTTGGGTACATAGGCAGTATCATTCCAGTGTACGGTTTCTAAAAAGCCAAGGTCATTTTGCTCGGTAGGCGGGTTAATTTTTACAGGCAGCTTAGCAATGCTATCTTTAAAAGCGGCCGTATTTATTTGAAGGATACGTGCATTGAATGGGGCGATGTTTTTTAGTCCCTCGCGGCTGATCCAGGCGTGGATAGGCACCCCTCCAACACTTGAATTGATGATACCAATTGGCACATGATATTTCTTGTACAATTGATTGGCAAAAAACCATGTTGCAGCACCAAAGGCCAATACATTTTTGGGCGTAGCCATATTCCATTTAGCGGATAAAACGTCGGCGTGTTCTGCCGTAACATCCGCCTGGGTGGCCACGAAAAAGTTTCTTATCTGCGGGTTATTTGTCTGTGCAATATCCTCCGGGTATTTTTCTTTCACCCGTTCCATAGGCAACACCATGTTAGACTGGCCGGAGCAAAACCATACGTCGCCTATTAAAATATCTTTTATACTGACCGTATTGCTTGCTGTTATATCCAGCGTGTAAGGGCCGCCCGCCTTCATTGCCGGTAATGTTACCTGCCATTCGCCGGTGGCTGCAGCTTTAGTTTTGTATTGCTTTCCTTTAAATGCTACGGTTACCTTTTCCCCCGCATCGGCCCATCCCCATATATTTAGGGGCACGTTTCGCTGTAAAACCATACCATCGCTTATCAATTGCGGCAACCGCACGGTGGCATAGGCGGGTACTACAAACCAAAAACAACAAAAAATGAAAAGCCTTAAATACAATTTCATGTTACAGTGACACTTATCAGGATCGTTCTTAAAAAAAACACTTCATAATCAATATGTTATATACTTTGATATCTCCAACAAAAATCCGAACCGGGCTACCCTACTCAAGTTATCGTTTCGTCGCTGTGCAGCACTCTTAGTTGTTCGAGTCAACTGACTAACTAAAACGCATGGCTTTACACTTGTCAACCAGGGAAATCGCTTTTAAAACAGAACACTAACAGTACGGATTTTGGCAAAAATTTCAATTGCTTTATAGGCTTGTTCGCGTTCGACATGTGGCCCGAACAGCCCGAACAAGCCCGAACATTGTGGTTTTAACCGAATCATCACTGAATAAGCCTGTAAAAACTCTAAAAGTGATTTCCCTCACCTGTCAACGTAATATTTTTAGATTATCGATATAATTGGTATACGCCAATAAAACTATGAACAATATTTCAATTTACAATCGATTGCATTAATATTTTTTACCCTTTATTAATTTGTAATGCAATTAATACAATATGGATTGAGCCTTTAAATTGTGTAGTGCTAATCGATTGAATCCATATACGACTCCCCCTCGATAAATTAATAGGAAGTAAATGCTGATAGATTTCACCTGCTTTAGTTAAATGAGGTAGATTATATGGAAGGTGCGTATATAAACCGAAAATACTGAAGTGATGCTTCAGTATTTTCAAAGATTGGCTGCTGCCGGAGTCAGAAAAGGGATGATTGATATATGAACGACCGCCAAGCTGGGTTTTACCCAGCTTGGCGGTTACAATGAACATGGTTTAGTTCAATCCGTCGTGTTTTATTATTGAGTCGCTAATTTATCCAAGATCGCATGGTCTATTCCAACCAGCTTGTTTTGCTCTGGTTTTATCAGTTCTAATACTTTCACGTCGTTAACCCCCTTCTTCAACCATTCGGCAGGCACATAAAGCGTTTGCTGTGGGCCAATATACCAGTAGCGGCCGAGGTTGTGGCCATTTATCCATACGATACCTTTACCCCACTTGCTCATATCCAGGTAGGTATCCCCAATCTGGGTTAAATTAAAGCTGCCGCTTTTTATAACCGGCTGGCTGGCTTTTGAAGCACCTGCTTTTAAACTTATTTTAGTGATATCGTTAAAGGGCATGCCGTACACCTTCCAGTTCTTTACCACTTTACCTGCCAACAGCACACTACCGGTAATGCCCTTTTTGTTTTTGAGCAGGTAAGGGCCAAAATTAATGCGGCCAAGGTTCTCTACCAATACATCAAGTACCACTTTGCCTTTTGGCAGGTCGATATTTACGCTGTCCTGCTTTAATCTCCTGTCGAGTATTGCTACACGCTTCCCGTTGATATATACCAACCCATAATCGCGCAACCCGTTAATTTTAAGCAAACCCGATTTGCTTCCGTTTAGGGTGGTGCGGTATAAAACAAATCCGTAGGCCTGGTTCAGGTCCTCAAAGGTAAGCGGCGTTTCGCTCAGTTTAGCAGCGGGCAATAAATTAAAGAGGTTTGCAGAACGTGTAAATTTAACAGCGGGAATTGCCATAGATGGTTTTGCAGCGGGCACCTCTGGCAGCGTTTGCCCGGCTGGAAGGTGTTTGGCTATCACCGATCTGAATTTCATGAATTTATCGGTGGCGTTACCAGCCTCGTTAAGCGGCGCGTCGTAATCATAGCTACTTATCTGCGGCTCGTATGGGTCTCTGTCATTATAATTGGCTCCGTTCATAAAACCGCGTGTAGTACCTCCATGAAACATGTACATATTGATAGAAATACCGGCCGACAGTACAGCATCCAGCTTAGTGAGGTAATTTTCGGCAGGCACTGTATGGTGTTTTGTTCCCCACCAATCAAACCAGGCCGGGTACCATTCGGCAATAAAGTACGGGCCCTTACCGGCGTAGTTGTCGCCAATAAGCTGTTTAACCTTAGTTACATCATCTATCCCGTTTATAGCGGGCAGCAAACCGGGCAAATGCCCGTCTTTAATGGCAGCCTCGGGGTCGCAGGTGTAAAGCTGCCCGTCAAAACCTGCATCCACAAACATTTTGCGGTTCAATTCCAGGTATTCTTTATCGTTGCCGTACGAACCGTACTCATTCTCTATCTGCACCATCAGGATGTTTCCGCCATGGTTCACCAGCAATGGCGACAGTTGTTTACCTACCTGCGTAAGATATTTTTTGTAGGCCGCCAGGTATTTAGGCTCCTTACTGCGCACTATAAGGCCATCTTCTTTCTCCAGCCAATACGGATAGCCGCCAAATTCCCACTCGGCACATACATAAGGGCTTGGGCGTAGTATAACCCACAGGCCTTCTTCCTGCGCTGTTTTTACAAACGCGGCTATATCATTATTTCCTGCAAAATCATATTGCCCTTTTTGTGGTTCGTGTACGTTCCAAAAAACATAAGTGCCAATGGTATTAAGGCCCATAGCTTTTGCCATACGCATCCTTTGCCGCCAGGCTTCGCGCGGTACGCGTGTGTAATGCATTTCGCCGGAGATGATCTGCAGTGGTTTACCATCGAGCAAAAAAGCAGTATCGCCAAGGGAAAATGTGTGATTTACCTGCTGAGCCTGTATCACAGCCGAAACGGAGAGAAAAACCGAAAGTAAGGTGAGTTTTATAAATTTCATGGAAACAACAGAGGGTTATTAAAAGATGAATTGAGTATGGTTGATTATTTTATGGTGAGTATTATTGATACAGGTTTTAAACCGGGCGAGGTTACGAGCACCTGTGTTTTACCCCGTGAACCATTTGTTTGGATATAGGCCAGCAAGCGCCCGTTTAGCGCCTTTCTTTGCGAACCTTTGTAATCTTCGTGGCTGTTGGTGCTTCCGCTTTCCAGCCCTATGAGTTTACCGGGGCCGCTCACGGAGACCGTTATTTCATTAGCGGCATTGAAAACAGCATTGCCGTTACTATCGGTTATGGATATCTCTACCTGGCTTAACCCCTTTGTTTTGGCAGCAAACAAGCTATTATCAGGTATGGCTTTAAGCTGGCTGGCTTCGGCGGACGTTTTTATCGTATTACTGCAAACCTCAATTCCGTTATTAAAAGCTTTAACTAAGAGCTCGCCTGGCTGATAATCCACCTGCCATGACGGTACACGCCCCGGGGTAGCCCCCCGCGCTTGCTTACCAAGCGAACGGCCATTTAAAAAAAGTTCCGCCTCCTGGCAATTGGTATAGCAATCTATCTTTATTTTACTGCCCGGCTTCCAGTTCCATATGGGTAAGGCGTTGCGGTGGCTCCAAATACCCCTTTCATCGGCACTGGTAATTTCCCGTGCGCCTATATATACCATTGGCTTATCGGCCCATAGGCTTTGCCTGTAAAAATATTCGGGCTTTTTGAAACCCGCCAGGTCGATAAGTCCGGCACCATTGCTCCGTTGCGGCCATTTACCGGCTTCACCAAGATAATCTATGCCCGTCCACAGGTATTGCGCAGAAATATACTCGTTGCTGTCAACGGCATTCCACGCTTGCTGTGCCATGCCGTTCTCGCTGCCGTAAATAATCCTGTTAGGATATTTTTTATGGTCATCAGCATAGCGGTATTCCTGGTAGTTATAACCTACTACATCCAATTCCTCGGGATAACCAACCTCGTTAGACATTACAACGCCCGCAAGCGCAGCAGTTACAGGGCGGGTTTGGTCTACGGCCTTAACCGCTTTTGCCAACTGGCGGGCTAAAGGTGTAAGGCCGCTTGCAGCCGGGTGATCGGACAGGTAACCTTTACCGTAGATTTGCGGATTACGCCCGGTGTTGAGCACTTCATGCGTGTAAGGGTCGTTGGGATAATCTATTTCGTTACCAATGCTCCACATGATAATGGACGGATGATTGCGGGCGCGCAACACCATATCAGCCACGTCCCGATCGGCCCATTCCTTAAAATATTCGTGGTAGCCGTTTTTTGATGGCGTGCCCACATTCCAGCCTGCAACCCATTTATTTTTACCTATTTCCCACTCATCAAAAGCTTCATCAATTACCAGGAAGCCCATCCTGTCGCAAAGGTCGTACAAGTAATCAGCATGTGGGTTATGGCTCAGCCTTAACGAGTTCACGCCGGCTTCCTTTAAGATCTTTAACCGTCGCACCCACACTTCCGGTGGCACCGCTACGCCTAAAGCACCTGCATCATCATGGATGCACACGCCTTTCAGCTTTGTACTTTGCCCGTTGAGGAAAAAACCCTTATCCTTATCAAACTTAATGCTGCGGATGCCGACCGATTGTGTTACGGCGTCGATCTCTTTGCCCTTACTGAAAACGGAGACCCGGAGTTTGTACAAAGCAGGTTTCTCAACACTCCATAACCGGGGGGCTGCGATGGTTTTATCAAATTCGATAAACTGTTTTTCGACTTTTAGTTTTACCGGCTTTTGCAGCGATGCTACGATCTTATTATTGTCATCGTAAAGGCTTGCTTTAACAATTACTTCCGTTAACAGGCCGGCACCTTTAGTGATTGCGGCTTTTATATTGATTTGAGCTTTAGAAGCCGAAACTTTTGGTGTGGAGAATGCAACGTCCCAATTGCCGATATGAACCGCATTTTTAACAACAAGGTAAACGTTACGATAAATACCCGAACCAGTGTACCAGCGCGAATCGGCAAAATCGCTGTGATCGGCCTTTACAACAATTGTGTTGTTCCCTTTTAGATCGAGATACGGGGTAAGTTCGTATTGGAAGGAAATGAAACCATTGGGGCGCTTACCCAGCAAATGGCCATTTATCCAAACCTCGCTATTTTTGTATACCCCATCAAAATAAACAAACACTTGTTTGCCCTGCCAATTGCTATTCCCCGCGAAACTTTTTTTGTACCATCCAATCCCTCCGGGAAGGTAACCCGTGGCGCTTGCCCACTCATCGCTAAACGGGCCTTCGATGCTCCAGTCGTGAGGCAAATCTACGGCCTTCCACTCTATACCGCCGTCTACGCCTTTTATCCCTGCTGAAATATCACCCTTGTGGAAGCTCCAACCCGAGTTAAATAAAACAGGTACCCACTTATCTTGCGCCTTTAATATACTGAAGGGCAGTATGAAAACCATCAGCGCGATAAACAGGGAGATCTTATTTTTCATATCAGTAATGGGTTATATACTTTTTTTGATAGAACCGGTGATGGTAACAACCGACCGGCCAGGAATTACACTACTGCCGCCTGATATTTTACCCGCTTGTAGTTCCGCATTTTGCGATGTAACGTATGATGATGCAAATTTCACCTTTGCTGTACCCGCATCTAACTTAATGGTTACATCATCAGCCGATGGGTTGACGATAACCAGCGTTAAAGCTTTGTCTTTTTTAAATGCGGATACCAGCAATTTGGGAGCCGCCCCCGCAGACACGCTGGCGTCAACGCGTATGGCCCCCGGCCTTACAAAGCGGCTATAATTGCCAAACGCCCACAGCATTTTACTGCTGTAAAAATCCCCGTCGGTTTTATTTTTATCTATATAGATCAGGCCGTCCTTATAATCGTAGGGAGAGATCGCCGTCCACCATTGCCATGCCGAAGCATTAGCCACCGCAAGATCGGTATGAATTACCGACGCGAGGTATAGCGCTGCGTTGATCCCCAGGTCGCGCTTATTGCCGCTGATCTCGCCGGCGTTGTCGCCGAGGATACAATATTCCGATTGCCAGAAGTTTAGCCCCTTTATGCTGGCAATGGTATCTGCCAAAGCCTTGCGGGCCTTTACAGACGTCGGCAAAGGCGAGGTAGTAAAGTAGCTGTGCGCTGCAATGATATTACTAACATTGGGCAGGTTACCCAAATAGTTAGGCGAACCGGGTTTAAAAAATTCATTCACCTGGTTTCCCTTACCGGGCTTATCGCCTTTGGTAAATAAATAATTGATGCTTCCGGCCTCAGCCACCAATATGCCGCTACTGATGTTGTTTTGGTTAAATTTATTACTGATCGACCGCACAAGCCCCGTGATCTCTGCATTATTGTAAGGGCAACCCTCTTGTCCGCCATCGCTCCAATCCCATTGGGGTTCGTTTACGGGGCTTATATAATCAAACTTTATGTTACTTATCTTTTCTATTCCTTTAACGATGTTTACCAGGTAACCGGCAAAAGCATCGTAGTTATCAGGTGTTATATTTACTTTACCAGCATTTGCATAGGCTTTGCCGTTGCTTGTAAATTGCACGGGCGGCGTATTGGTAAAACCTAAAAACTGATTTACATGCCGCTTTTTTGCGGCTTTTAAAAACCATATTTGCCCGGCCTGGTTTTGCCAGTTGTAGCTGCCATCGTTGTTTAAAAACGATTCGGCGCGCCGCCATTCATCTTTTATACCGCTTGTGTTACCCTGTTGCGTACTCCCGCCGCCGATATTAAACCGCCATAACGACAAGCCAATTCCTTTGGGAGAACCATCGGCATTGTTATCCAGACTGAACAACAGGTCGGCAATTTTCTCGCGCTTAGCATCGGGCCAATTGCCTACAAACTGGCCCGCCCAGGCATCAGAAGCTGCAAAATTGCTGATGGTTTGATAGGTTTTTGACACATCAATAGTAATAGTTGCTTCACTGCCCTGCCCATTGGCAACCAGCCGGCCAAGCGCCAGGCAGGTTACCATTAACAGGACAAATTTAATAGTGGGTATTCTGGTCATTATTTTAAAACAAAGCGGGCACGCCAGTTGGCTGTACCCGCATGTAAATTACTGTTGTACAATTTGCCATTGCTGGTTGGTACCTGTATTCGTATTCCATTGGATAATACTTGCACCATTAGTGGTAGATGCGCCGTTTACATCGAGCGCAAACCCGCTGTTTCTATTTATAACTTTATAAATACCCGGGCTTGCAGCGGTTAACTGCCATTGCTGGTTGTTGCCGCCATTCCAGGGCCATTGAATAATAGCCGCGCCTGCAGTAGTTGAGCTCATATCTACATCAAGGGCCTTACTGCTGTTACGGTTTGTGATCTTATAATAGCCGTCGCCATTGCTTGCTATTACCCACTGTTGATTGTTACCCCCATTTTGCGGCCATTGAATAATGCCTGCGCCATCAGCTGTAGATGAAGCATTAACATCCAGCGCCTGCCCGCTATTTTGGTTTAAAAAGCGATAGAATGCACCGGTGTAAAACACATCGGTACCACCGGCACCCACGCCCCATGCATACATAAGACGGCTTAAACCCGATAAATTTGTATTAGTAACCGTAAGGCTTGTTCCGCTTCCGCTTAACTGCTGCATGGCATAACTATCGCCCGTGCGGATGCCCGGCCAATAAACACTACCCATGCTGTAACTGCGCGCCACATTGGTAAGGCCCTGCAGGTAGGCAATTTCCGGGTCGCCACCTATGGCGCCTGTGTAGTTTTTACTGCCCGTCATGGGCACACCAAATTCGGTAAGCACAGCACGACTGGCATAGCTGCCTATATTGCTTTTAAAACGATTTTCCCATTGGGCAGCGGTAGTGTTGGTGCCATCACTAAAAAAATTATAATCATGTATAGATAGCAGGCAACCGGTAAAGCGGCTATCGGCCCCCACTCCTTTAATATCCTGCGAGTAAGAGGTGCCACTTATTAATATGTGCCCCTGAGGTACGGTTGGATAATTACTAAGCCATTGGGCGCAAATGGCGGTCCAGTCGGTTAACGAATATCCGTGAGGTTCGTTAAATATCTCAAAGTAAACATGGGGGTTGCTTCCGTACCGGGCAACCACTGCTTTCCACATCAACCAAAACTCAGTCATATTATCTACCTTCCCATCGGCTTGTGATTTGGATTCCCAGCAAGCCAATATTACATTCATATTTTTGCTGATAGCCTTATCAATAACACCGATGTAAGAACCCCACCAAGCCTGCGATACAGTTGAATAATTCACCGGTAAGCGCAGGGTATTGGCACCCGTATTGGCCTTGATACCGGTTAACACCGCATCGGCTGTTGCGGATACGGTAGTGTAATTATCTGATGATGACAAGGCACTTAAAACCAAAATGCCATCACTAAAATTATCGCCGTCTGCAGCCCAGTTTACACCCTTGAGTGGGCCGGCCGGGGGCGGGTCGGTCGTAATCGGGACAGCTGGTAAATCTACTACATCTGTTTTCCCGGGGTTATCGGCTACATGGCCATTATCTTTCTTACAACCGGTTATTAAAACACCAGCTACTAACACTAAACCAAATATTCTCTTCATAGGTAAGCCGGGTTAAAGCACCATTAAAACAGAAGGGAGTAAGTAACACTCCCCTCTGCTTATTTATTAGTAACCAGTTATTAGTAACCAGCGTTTTGCTGTAATTGCCCACCCGATGCCTGGATCTCGGTTCGAGGTATTGGCAACCAGTAGTGCTTGGTTGCGAATGAACGGCCATCCAACGCAACTTTTGGGGTATATACAAAGCTACCGCCTGCTGTCTTGGTGATAATAACACCGCCTGCAGGTTTGTTATCAGTAACCTCGGCTATCTTCCAACGGCGCACATCGTAAAAACGATGCTCTTCAAACGCCAGTTCAACACGGCGTTCGTAACGCACGGCATCGCGCATTTGTGCCTGCGACATACCCGCTGCTAAAGTTGGCATATTAACACTGGGGCGCGAACGGATAAGGTTGATAGCGGTACGCGCGCTTAGTGTTGCTCCGGCTGGGATCACATCCGGCCCGTAAGCCTCGTTAGCAGCCTCTGCGAAGTTCAACAGGATCTCTGCGTAGCGGAAATAGATCCATGGATGAAAGCCGGCGTTGCCCCATGGGTTTTCAAGCGGGTACGCATCATCCATGTATTTGCGAAGGTAATATCCTGTTTTAGTAGTGTTCCAGTTGCTGTTACCGTCTTTACTGTCTTTTCCGCCCGGCAGAAAGGTTTCCACATTGCGCCCTCTGTATGGCGAGCCATTGTGTAATACAGTGGCATCAAACCTTGGGTCACGGTGATCATAAGGGTGCGTTGGGTCGTATCCGGAAGTGGGGTCTGTTATTGGTTTCCCGTTATCCATCTCATAATCATCCACAAGGTTTTGCAGCGGTGTGTTACCTGCCCATCCGCCGTAACCATTTGGCCCGTTGGCAATTTCCATGTGGGTATGGTTATCATTTTTGGTGTAAAGGCGCTCAAATATTACCTCGTTTGTTTCGTTAACCAAAAACATGTTGTTATACCCGCCGGTGTAAATCCCATATTTACCAAGGCTTATAACCGCCTGTGCAGCAGTTGCGGCATCAGCCCAGGTACCTGCGCCGTCATATAACGGGCTGGCAGCATAAAGTGCCAAACGAGATTTTAATGCGAGTGCTGCGCCTTTAGTAGCGCGGCCCAACAGCCATGTCCCGTCGTTATTAACGGGTAACTTTGCAGCCGCTTCGTCCAGTTGAGCTATGGTATAGGCAATGCTTTCCTTAATAGTTGCACGCTTAAATAGTGCTGGGTCCTGCAGGTTATCGGTTAATTCATAAACCTTATCGCCTACTAATACTGCGCCACCGTAGTTACGGATAACGTCCTGATATCTAAAAGCTCTGATAAATTTCAGTTCACCCTCTAAACGCACTTTGTGGCCTGGGCTCATGGTTATTTTCGGCAATACACTCAATGCATAATTACACTCGCGGATACCACGGTAGCTGCGTGCCCACAATACGCCGGCTCCACCCAAATTTTCGGGAGCAAGCTGGCCGCGCTGTACCAACCAGGTATCATCATCGTTGTTGTAGATGGACTCATCAGTTAGCGAGCTCCACATACTGTACTCAAAACCTCTACCAAAACCGGGCACGGTACCGTCACCCTCTTTGTTTTGTAATTGAGTACCCAAATACCTGTTGGTTACGTAAGCTTCAAACACTGCGGTATCTGCTTCTACCGCCGAGGTAGCTATCCTATCTGTTGGCTGTACGGCCAGGAAATCTTTTTTACATCCGGCTATTGCTAACGCCGTTACTGCAAAAAGGTAAAATGTTCTTTTATAATTTTTTCTCATGACTGTTTAAATTAAAATTTCACGTTTGCGCCTATGTTGATTATGCGTTGCTGCGGATAAAACTGGCCGCTGCCACTTGTACCCTCAGGGTCATAATCTTTAACTTTTGATATCGTGAAAAGGTTAAATGCACTTGCATAAACGCGCAAGCCTGCTAATTTAATTTTAGATAGAACCGTTGAGCCAAAGTTGTATCCTAACTGTACGTTCTTCAACCTCAGGAAGGATGCATTATCAAGCCAGAAGGTATTGTTGTACTGGCCACCGCTTATCGCGCTTGATGCACGCTCTGTTACACGCGGGTAAGTTCCGTCGGGGTTGCTTGCGCTAAACCTGTTATCGGCCCAGCTGCTGTAAAAGTTACCGATAGTACCTGTCTCTGGTAACACGTACTGGCTCACTTTAGACTGGCCTGAAAATAACATTTGCAAATCGAATTTTTTGTATGCCGCGTTTAAGGTAAAGCCGTATGTCATCAATGGGATATTGCCATACTTGGTACGTTCGCGGTCATCCGCTGTGATCTTACCATCGTTATTAAAATCTTCGTATTTCAGGTCGCCAACTTTAGCGCCCGAAACGTGCGGATACGCATCCAATTCTGCCTGGGTGCGGAAAATACCTATGCTGTTATACAAAAGGTACGTATTCAAAGGATGGCCTGTTTGGCTTTGATAATCTAAAGTACCTGATGCTTCATCTATAAAGATGATCTTGCTTTTTGCGTAAGTGATGTTACCAGAGATACCCCAGGTAAAATCGCGGCCGCTATTGTTGTATCCCAGTGTAGCTTCAAAACCTGTGCTGTTTACTTTACCAATGTTTTCAGACGGCACAAGCGGATCGGCATTGTATGGGTTTACTATGCCCGAGGTGGCGGGTAAAGATGCATTGCGGGCAGCCAAAATACCTGAGCGTTTTTGCTGGAAGTAAATAGCCTCGAGGGTAAAGTTCCTTAGGAACGTTGCATTAATACCAATGTCAAGTTTACGGGCAACCTCCCAGGTAATATTAGGGTTAGCCAGTTTTACCAGGTTAATATTTGGCTGAATAACGTTTGAGTTGGGACCTGGGTCGTAAGCTACAAAGCCATTGCCAACAATTACATAATTGTTAAAGTATTGAAACCCGTTTACGGCATCATTACCCAACGAACCGTAAGATGCTCTCAACTTTAAATCGTCGATAAATTTCACGTTATCTTTAAACCAGGTTTCTTTGGAGATACGGTAACCCACAGAAGCAGATGGGAAGTAACCCCATTGTTTTCCTTCCGGGAAAATCGAGCTTCCGTCTGCCCTTAACTGGCCTTCAAACAAGTACTTTTCATCATAACTATAAGCAAGCCTGCTGATGATACTGCGACGGGTGTAGTTTGAGCTGTAACCCGAATTCAGGTAATCTGTTGCCGCGCTGCCGCCTTGCGAAAGTTCCGGCAATTGCGATGATAAATAGTTAAAACGTGTCGCGTCGAAGTAATCGAGATGATTTTTGCTTTGCTCGTAACCAACAAACGCGTTAATATCATGTGCACCAAACCGGCGTGCGTAATTTAATTTAATGTTTGATGTGATAAGCGACTGGTTGTTTTGAGACTCGAACAAGGTCGCCTTTTTGTTATTACCTCCCACCACTGTAGCAGTATAAGTATCTGCTGCCTGGTTGTAAGTGTACAAGTTATAAGGTGTATTGTAGTTTTTGTTAAAGTTGAAGGATTTATCAACAGAGAAAAAACCATCGAGCGAAAGCCCCTTTAACGGTAAAAGATAACTACCCCTTAAAATGGCGTTTAAAGTTTGTGAAGGGTTTTGTGCTGTTCCGCCAATATCGGTTACCTGTACCGCAGGGTTGTTATCTTCGATACCCCGTGTTGGAAATCCATTTGGATAGAACGCAGCAACGGTTGGTTTTGAGCGATAGATAGACCTGAAGATACCACCGGCACCTACCATTGGGAATTTACGCTGCTCTTCGCGGCCCGATAATGACAAGCCTACTTTTAATTTGCTCGTAACGTTTGCATCTATGTTAGAGCGGAAATTATACTGATTATACTTGGTAGCGCCATTTTTGTAAATACCGTCCTGGTATAGGGTACCCAGTGAAACAAAGTATTTTACATCATCGCTGCCGCCGGTTATTGATAAGCTATGCTGATTTTGCAAAGCCTGAGATTTTAAAGTGGTCTTCAACCAATCGGTGTTAGGAAAGTTGATCGGGTCAGAACCGTCCCTGAATTTTTGGATCTGGGCTTCTGAATAGGTCTGGTTAGGGCCGCCACCGCTGTTAGCATCGAGGGCAACCTCATTCATAAGCTGCGCATAAGTTGCTGCATCGGCCATTTTAGGCAAACGCGTTGGCGAACTAAAGCCCTGGTTAAACGAATAGCTAATGGTTGGTTTACCGGTTTTACCTCTTTTGGTAGTTACCAATATAACGCCGTTAGCCGCACGGTTACCGTAAATGGCCGCCGATGCATCTTTTAGTACAGATACGCTTTCGATATCATTCGGATCAAGGCGCTCTAAGCCGCCAATCTGGCCGGGGATACCATCTACAACAACCAGTACGTTGTTGCTGCCGGTTGTTGCCAAACCCCTTATGGTGATGCCGGAGCCATCGTAACCCGGCTCGCCACTGCGGTTATTTACAATTACACCAGAAAAACGACCGGCGAAAGAGTTGGAAAGGTTGGGCTGCGGGCTTTTCACCAGGTCGGCACCCTTTACCTGCGATATTGATCCGGTTAAGGTGGCTTTCTTTTGCGTGCCGTAACCTACTACTACAACTTCGTTGAGCGACCTTGCATCGGCCCCTAACTGCACATTAACGGTTGAGCGGCCGTTGATAGCAACTTCCTGTGTGTTGTAGCCGATGAAAGAAAATACAAGCGATCCGTTTGGGTCTTTTACCAGGAGCGTAAACTTACCGTTGATATCGGTAACAACGCCCTGTGTGGTGCCTTTAACTGCAACAGTTACCCCCGCCAGCGGGAGGCCTTTCTCATCTGTTACAACACCAGTTACAGACAGGTCTGCAACTTTGGTAAACTTTACAGAAATTTTATGGCTGCTGCCGCCTGCCATAGCCGGAGAAGAAAGCGGAATTGCCGAGATGAGCAGCAAGCCGATAGCTGCTCTTACGCCTCCATGCGGTGAAAATTCCTTCAGTAAATTTTTTCTCATGTTTTTTAATTTAACGGTTTGATAATTGGTTTGATCTTAGTGCGTGCCTGCAATAATAGCCGAGCAAAAAATCTGCAGATTGATCACATTAAGCAAAAAGTAAAGCGCGCACAATTGGTTTATGGTAGCTAAGGTCGATGAAAAGCGTCTATGCAAAGGGTGGTTAATTCTTAAATTAACAGGGGTAAAAACGTATTTTTATCTTAAAAACGCCCTTTTTAGGCCTTTTTTACATTTCAAACTACTATAAATATTTTTTTTATCGCCTGCGGATAAATAGCAAACTGTAACGGCCGGGTGCTTTCAAAAAAAAACACGGCAACTATTTAAAAACGGCAAATAAAATGAGAAATAAATGCGGCAGGTTGAGGGTTTGCCGGCAAGGAGCCGATGCCAGCATTAAACGATATTAACTTATTTTGTAACCGGCGTTTTACCGGTGAATTTACCAAGCACCCAGGCCCCTACCAATTCGCCCTGCATTTTGCCATTGCTAATGCCGTCCTGGAAATGGATACCACCCAGCAACCTCGAATAGCCGGCTTCTACCGCGGCCTTGTTGAATGAGCTGAACTCCCGCGGAGGAATGCCGAAGGCAACTTCAACATCATCGGTATACTTAAAATTATCACCAAAAAACGAGGTGAGGATAGCAGCGGCTGTTGAAGAAATAAACGAGTGCCCGCTCAGGTACTCGGGGAAGGGCGGTGTTTGCAAAAACGAATGCCACCTTGCATCCATATATTTATGGATGGCCGTTTCGGGGCGGATGCGGTTGGTTTTATATTTTTCGTTCCAGCAGCTGATAAAGCTATCCATCAGGCCGATAGCTACCATGGTGTTTACCCGCATCGCTCTTTCGAAATCTACACCTGCTTTTTTGCAGGCAATGCCGGTTATGCCCATCCAGTGCGCACCGGGCGAGATCTTTTTCAAGCCTATCTGCATGTGGCCGTTATCCTGCACGGCAAAAGGGTTACAATCCCAAAAAGCGGCAACTGTTCTTTGATCTGCAGATAACGAATCAGCATCAAGGCTATGGCATTGCAGCAGATACTTATAAAAGGCCGAGGTTTTATCGGTAGAGAATGGAACAGGCGGCACAGGAATAAACTGGCCCGATGACTTAAGCGTAAGCGGCCTTACCGTCCTAAAATAAGGTTCAACAGCGGCGATATAGGCGGGCGGGGTTGGGTCCCAGGAGCCTGGCGTTCCCTTTAGGGTATAGCGTTTGTAATTACTTATTTTATTGTAACCGTCGCTTTTGGCGTAGGCCAGTAGCTGCGCGCTTATTTGCTGCCCATATTTTAGCGAACTATCTATCTTACCTTGTGAAAAGCCCGCGTTTATACAAGAATCAATCAACTTCTGTTCAAATACTTTCAACGCCGCACCCGATGGCTGTAATTTTGATGCCGTGGCGACCATCGCGAATACCGCACTCAGCCGGGTATCAAAACCCGTGGTTACCGATGGCGCTTTTATAGCCGGGTAACCATTTAAAATGGTGTCGAGCTGCTGCATCTTCGGATCATTCTGCGATAAAACCTCGTAGCCCGAAATACAGGTGTATGCAAAAAAACGTGCTGCCAAAGGCGGATTGGTTACATCATGGATCATCTCCACCATCATCTGGTTGATAACCTTCGTAATATCCGCTGATGTTAATTTCGGCGTAATCTTTGCCGGTCGACATCCAAGGTTAACACTGATCAGTAAAATAAAGGCAATTGAATAGTATAGGTTTTTCATCGGCTGTTTAATTGATAGGCCCGCATAGGCCGCTGGTTAATACCAAACAGGATCTTATCGCCGATGGTGGTGACACTTCTGACATCTCCTGTGACCTTAAACCCGGATTCTTTCTGACTAACTGTTGCGAAACTCCCATTCTTACCACCTTTTAACAGCAAACCAAAATTAGCATCCGCTTTACCAAAGCGAAGTCTCGCGTTATCAATGTTACCGCAGAATAGCAGGTCGGTTATACCGTCCTTGTCGTAATCCAAGGGGGTAATAGCAAACACCGGCGAAAACTGGACTTCCGCAGGTAATTTCGCCTCGTGCAGTTTGCCCGATCTATCGCTCAAAAACATCGTAGTAGCTAAGGTGTTGGCGGTAAGATGGCCTGCACCCTGCAATTCGGCGGTAGAAAAAATATCGTTAAGGGTAGCATCGGCGTACGATTTATAATCAGTAAAGCGCGACCGCATCATGCTCACCTGCTCCAATAGTTCGTCGCGGGTAACATACGGGTAACTTTGGTGATTGATGTAAAAACATAAAATGGGGTCAATAGCTCCGTTCTTATCAAAATCTTTAAAATACATTTCCGCGGGCTCCGCATCACTTACTTTACACTGCGAGTTTGTGCCCTGGTTACCCAATGCCAAATCGGGATGGCCATCTTTGTTAAAATCGCCTATCGTGATGCAGTTCCACCAGCCTGAATATTTTTTGGGTAGGTATTTAGCGGTTTGATCCTCAAACTTTCCATTCATATTAATAAAAATGGTCACCGGCAGCCATTCGCCAACCAAAACCAGGTCGGGCCGGCTATCGCCATTCATATCTACCCAGGCAACATCGGTAACCATGCCCAGTTTTGTAAGCTGCGGCAGGTATTGTGTGGTTGCATCTTTAAAATGCCCTTTACCATCGTTTATCAACAAATAACTTTGAGGCGCCTCGGGGTAACGCCCGGGGATAACCCTGCCGCCCAGGAAAAGATCAGGGAAGCCATCGCCATTTACGTCGGCAGCCTTTGCACAGCTTTTGCTGGTGTAAAGTGCGGGAACCGCGTTTATAGCTTTAGTGAAATTTCCTTTACCGTCGTTCAAATACAAGTCATCGCCCAGTGTTTGGTCGCCGGGTTGCAGGTCGTGGTAGCCGGCTGAAGCGCAAAACAGATCGGGATGCCCATCCTTATTCGCATCGAGAAAAACGGGGATGATCTCGCTCTTGGTTTTATCACCATTAAACACAGGAAGTATTTTCTTAACAAAGCCACCCGCAGCATTCTGGATGAAAAGGACAGAGGGTTGCCCGCTGCCGCCACCGATAAAAATATCTTCAAGACCATCGCCATTAACATCTCCTTTTGCAACATGCGGCCCCGAAAACGAAATCGGGTTAACTAAAAGCGGCTGTCGCTTAAAATCGTTAATGCCCGTTGCCGACGCGGTAAATTTAACCGGACTGGTAATTTCAGAAAAAATAGTCTTTGGCTGCGGCGTCGCGATATCCACGCCTGCCGCGTCTTTTTCTGATACGGTAAGAATATGGTTAAGCGCCGGCTTTGCTATCGTTTGTATTTTGCCGGATGGCCATCGCACCTTTATTGCATCAACCGTTTTATTTTTACCAAAGCCAAAATGGATCAGCGTAGTTACTGTTGATTGATACCCGCGCGCCGGCATTTGCTGAATAGTTTGCTGCTTGTCACCAATAACGGCGGTAACCGTTGCCCCTATCCCATCGGTATTTTTACCGGCGCCTTTCAACTTGATATCAAGGTAAGCGTTGCCGGTTAGTACCTCCGAATTATTCTGCAATATGGAGGCCGGCTGATTAACATTATTGGTTACCAGGTCCAGGTCGCCGTCGTTATCCAGATCCGCGTAAGCGCTTCCATTGCTATTTGATGGCTGAGTAATTCCCCACCTGGCCGATACATCCTCGAAGATAAAACCGCCCTTATTTTTAAACAGGTAATTTTTTACACTGGAGGCCGGCATGTTCTTTACCAGATTCAGCAGATCCTCCCGCATAACGCTGCGGTCTTTCAGGTTATCACCCATGTATTTCAGGAAATCCATATTAGTGTAATCGCGCAAAAAACCATTTGATACAAAAAGATCTTTCCATCCATCGTTATCATAATCGGCAAACAAAGGTGCCCAGCTCCAATCGGTATTAGAGATACCTGCCTGTTGCCCTATCTCGCTGAAGGTGCCGTTACCATTATTGAGGTGCAGCATATTACGCATGTACTGGTAATAAAACCCGGCCTTTACATTCATGTTAAAATATTCGTAATTGTCGGTACCCATCAATAGCTTCTGGCGACGATTATCTTCGGGCAGCATATCAAGCGTATAAATATCGGGGTACCCGTCATTATTAATATCGCTTATCTCATTGCCCATCGAGTAAAACGAGGTGTGGCCAACCGTTTGTTTTAAATGATCGGTAAAGGTTCCGTTTTTGTTATTGATATATAGTTTATCGGGGACGCTGTAATCATTATCCATGTAAATATCCGGCCAGCCATCACCATTAATATCGGCAATACCAGCGGCCAGCCCATAGGATACCGTACCATTTTCTATCCCCGAATTAGTAGTAACATCTTCAAACTTGCCATCATCATTTCTTAACAGCCTCGCCCCCCGCTCTGCATCCTTTGTTTTCACCAGGTCTTTAAGAGCATATACGTCGATGTTATTCAATCTTTCGGGACTGTGATTAACCAGCAGCAAATCCAAATCACCATCATTATCGTAATCAAAAAAATAACCCTGAGTGCTGTAAGAGGGAAAGTTAAGACCGTAATCGATAGTCTGATCTTTAAACTGGGGGATGCCCTGTGGGTTGTTGCCCTGGTTTATCAATAACTGATTTACGCGTTTTTCGGGGCGCAATTTACCGGAGTAGCATAGGTACAGATCCGGAAGGCCGTCTCCGTTTACATCGGCTACAGTGGCACTTGTTTTCCAGGGGCCGGGCCGGCCGGCAACATTGGCGGGGGCTGTAATATCCTCAAATGCCATTTTGCCTTTATTGAGGTACATTTTATTATCAACCATGTTACCGGTGAAATAAAGATCCTGCAGGCCATCGCTATTAAAATCGCCAACGGCCACGCCTCCCCCGTTATAAAAATACTCGTATACCAGTACGTTGGTATTTAAGCCTTCGGTAAGCTGGTTGATGAAGCCAACATGGGTTTGCGCGGTATCTAATTCCTTAAAAAGAGATGCAGAATTGCCGCTGTCGTCTGAAGAACTTATCGGGCCACTTTTACATGCCATAACAAAAAGCATATAAAACAATAGGCCCGCGCAAGTAATGCTTGTTGGTTGGGAAACAGGTCTCCGGGGTTGCAGCTTCATAAATTAGGGTCCACCGGCTGTTAACAGCCGGTTAAATAATTATTGGTTATAATTGGCAGGCAAGATAGCCCAAAGCACCATTTAAGTACAGGGGTAAATTGTGATAATTTGGGGGTTAATATGGTAACACCCGTTTATTTACCATGCTGGTTATTGTTGCGATCAATTGCCCGTTCTGCCTACAAATTCATTGGTCACCAGGTCCTCAGTCAGGTTTTTACGGTACTTTTTCATGTACTGAGAAGGGTTGATACCAAACACTTTTTTAAACTGCTCTCTAAAATATTTAATATCGTTGATACCCACCAGGAAAGATGTTTCAAAAATATTATGCCTGCTATTGATGAGTATTTCTGCCGCCTTACGCAGCCTGATGAACCTGATAAACCCGTTAGCCGATTGTCCCGATATGAATTTGATCTTTTTATAAAGCGACGAATGCGAGATACCCAGTTCCCCAGCCAGGGTTTGAATGTTAAAGTCGGGATCCATCAGGTGTTTCTCCACCACTTTTATACAATTATCCAGGAAGGTTTTATACTCGGCCGGGATCTTCTGATTGGTGGCATTCAGCGTGATCTCATTATAAAAATACTTTTGCAGGTTATTTTTGTTACGGAGAATGCCGGCTACACGGGCTTTTAATAGTTCCTTATCAAAAGGCTTGCTAATGTAATCGTCCGCGCCCCCTTCTATCCCTTTCAGTTTAATTTCGGGCGATGCACTGGAGGTGAGCAATATCACCGGTATATGGCTGATGCTCATATCTTCCCTTATGGCTGTACAAAGCTCGATACCCGTCATCTGCTCCATCATTACATCACTGATCACGATATCAGGCAGCACATCTTTAATAATGCTTAACCCCTCCCTGCCATTAATAGCCGAGTGAACCTTATAATCGTTTTTGAAAAGCAATTTAAGGTACTCCCTGATGTCGTCATTATCATCTATAACGAGGATCGATTTCATTTCGGCGCCCACATCCGGATCCTCTGCAAGCAAATTCACTTCCTCCACCGCGCTTTCTACCATCTCGGTAGCCACAAGTTCCTGCAGCAGCACAGAGGTGGTCTCGCTGTCCTGGTAGATCACCTGGTTACTCAGGTGATCGCTCCCTTTCATTAATGATATGATGAACTTTGTGCCGCCACCATTATTATTTTCGTGGCGAATGGTTCCCGAATGGCCTTCTATAAACTTTTTCACCAGGAATAAGCCGATGCCAAACCCGCCCACAGAGGGGCCTTTACCGCTTTCCTGTTGGTAAAACTTAGAATAAAGTTTCTCCTCTGTGTCTTTGTTGATGCCGTACCCTGTATCGATGACCTCGATGTTTACCTGGTGTTCCTCCTGCATTAGCACTACCGTAACGTTACCGCCGGCAGGTGTAAATTTCATAGCGTTTGATAAGAGGTTAAACAGTGCTATCTCTATCTTTTCCCTATCGGCGAATAATTCGATGTGCTGATCGGCACAAATAAATTCAAAATTGAGCCCTTTTGCCTTCGCCTGGTGGGTAAAGCATAAAAAAACCTCTTTACACAACTCCACAATATTAAGCCTGTAAATGGTTAAAGTACCCGCATCCGAATCGGCCTTGCGAAACAACAGTAATTGATCAACCAAACTCAGCAAGCGCTTGGCGTTGCGGTACACAATATTCAGGCTGCTGGTATCAACCTCGCGTTCGTGATAAAGCAATTCTTTAATAGGATTGATGATAAGTGTTAAAGGCGTGCGGAACTCATGAGATATATTGGTAAAAAACGAAAGCTTACGTTCGTTTAGCTCTTTATCCTTCTCGGCCGAAAGCTGGGCAAGCTTAATTTCGTACTTTAAATGTGCCTGGTTTGCACGGTATTGCAAGTAGTAGTAAATAACGAGACCTAACGCTAAAGCATAGCTTAAATAAGCCCACCAGGTTTTGTACCATGGTGGCAGTATTCTTATTTGTAAAGTAGCGTAATCATTAAACCATACGCCATCCTGGTTAGAGCATTTTACTTTAAAGGTGTAATTGCCGGGTGGTAAATACCGGTATATGGCCGAGTGCTGATTACCTACAAAGTTCCATGTTTTATCCAGCCCTTCAAGCTTGTAAGCAAACTCCCCTTTTTGCGGGTAAGCATAATTTAGCGATGTATACTGAATAGAGAACACCGATTGATCTGGCTGTAAAACCAGCTGCCGGGTTTCGTTGATGGCTTTTGATAATGCAATTCCATTCCCCTGCTGATCCTGTTCCTCCTGCTGGTTACCAAAAATCTGCAGGCTGGTAATAACCACTTTGGGTTTAAAATAACTTTTGTTAACCGCCTCTGGATCAAAAATATTAAGCCCTTCGGTGCCGCCAAAATACATCGCGCGGTTTTGCTTATCGTAAATAACCGATCCAACGTTAAACTGCCCGCCCTGCAATCCGTTGGATTGATCGAAATTCTTTACCGAATTTCTGTCCAGATCTATATTCGACAATCCTTTATTAGTACTTACCCAAACCGATTGATTTGCTGCCTGTTGTATGGCGTAAACTGTATTGTTCGCCAGCTGGTTTTTCTCGTTAAAACACTGAAAGGTATGTTTACCGCTATCATAAACCACTAAGCCATCACCCTCTGTGCCTACCCATAGCTTGTTCTGGTTTAAATGCAAAGCAAATATCACCTGGCTTGGCATGTAACGCTTCTCTTCGGCTACGGTAAAAAAACCAGTGAATTTCTTTGTCTTAAGGTCCATGTAATCCAGGCTTCCGCCGTAAGTGCCTACCAGCAGGTTACCTTTATCATCTTCAATTATCGCTCTTA
The DNA here is from genome assembly GCF_014773265.1 of Mucilaginibacter pankratovii. GTDB lineage: Bacteria > Bacteroidota > Bacteroidia > Sphingobacteriales > Sphingobacteriaceae > Mucilaginibacter > Mucilaginibacter pankratovii. The sequence goes on from NZ_JACWMY010000001.1 coordinate 391,266, forward strand.
CATCATAAGAGCTAAGCGTGCTGTTTCCCCTGGTATAATTAGTAAAGGTACCCGTTGCCGCATCAAAAAGGCTAAGCCCGCCACCGTTAGAGCCTACCCATAAGTTTTTTTTGCGATCCTGGTAAATTACCCTAACATCGTTAGCGCCAAGCGATTTGGCATCGTTAGATTTATGGCTGTAATTTGTAAATGAATCGGTATTGGCGTTATATCTGAACAACCCTTTGGCGTAAGTGCCAAACCACAAATTACCGTCCCTATCGCGGTAGCCTGTTAAAATGGCATTATCTGTTAAACTGCCGGGCCGTCCATCGGCGTAATAGCGTTTTACTATGCTGCCATCGGGCCGGGTTTTATATATTCCGTCGCCATCTGTGCCAAACCACAACATGCCATTACTATCCTGGCACATACCATAAAACCTAACCAAACTTTTACCTGATGCGTCTTCATGTACCTTTTGCACCCTGGTAAATTTTTCGTTAATGCTACTTACCATGTAAACGCCTTCGCCATAAGTGCCCAGCCATATATTCTGATGACGATCGAGGTAAATATTTTGCACAGAGCGCTGCGTCATATTATAACCATCATCGCCTACAACGGGCGTCAGCTTAAAATCAGCAGCGTTTGCTGTAAAGGTTTTTAATGGAAGTTTATATAAGCCGCCATCCTGCAGACCTACAAGCAAGTTACCTTCCTTGTCTTCGTTAAGCGCAATGTAAGTGTCGCTTTTTATTGCCTGCTGCCGTGTGTGAAACTGGGTGAAGTGGTCGCTGTTACGATCATAATAAAGTAGCCCGGAGCTTGTAGCTATCCAAATATTATGCAAATGATCTTCAAATATCTCATTAATTCTTTCCGCTGGTTTACCGTCAAATTTTACCGAATTGGCTGCTTTGCCCGTAACCTTCCCATTTTTTTGATAAAAAACATTAATGCCGCCATCCTGCGTGCCCAGCCATAGCAAACCTTCAGAATCTTCAAATATAGAGACTATCCGGTCGCTGGTTAATTGGGGCAAATTGCTCCTGTCGTAACTGATAAAATCGCCGCTGTTAGTTTTGAAGTACGAAAAACCCGAACCATAAGAAGCTATCCAAAGGTTGCCATTCCCTGCTTGTGCAATATTATCTACGTCATTTTTTACGACATTGTGATTGCGGAGATTGTAATGCGTAAATTTCTCGCTCCTGGTATCCAGCTTACTTAAACCATCCCTGGATGAAACCCATACATTACCGACACGATCTGAAAAGATCTTTTGCACGAAATTGCTTGATAACCCGGTGGAATCGCCGGGTTTTGTTTTGAAAACCTTAAATGTCGATCCGTCAAAACGGTTTAAACCATCGCTGGTGGCAAACCACATAAAACCATCTGCATCCTGGGTGATGCTGTTTACTATCCCAAAAGAAAGGCCATCCTTAAGCGCATATTTAAGCACCTTATTTTTAACAGGTGCCTGCCCGTACCCCAGCAGTGCAGCAAACAAAAAGAAAGCGGGCAGGCAAAGTTTCTTCATTACAGGCAGATCGGCAATATGTTTCATTACATCCGGCAACGCAATCACTTAATTAATAAACAAATCTCAGGTTGGTGCTTCGTAAAAGGTGGCTTTTATTCTACAATAAGGAAGAATAATTAAAAGCCGGAAGCACCTTATAATTATTGTCAAAATAGCACTTAAAATTTAGCTTTTACAATACTTTTTAAATATTGTTTATTGGGCCGTCGTAAAATGCTGACGGTTTATCGATTTATTAAAAAAAATAAATTTTTTAAAACAACAGCGTTACACTATTGTTCTTGTAGTCGTATTTCACCAAAAACCGTTTAAAGTATTTAACTTAGTTACCAAAAAAGGTAATTAATACATTTTTGGTGTTGCAAGGCGTTAAAAGCTTGCTACCTGCTTATCAACCTATTACAATAAATTATATGGAACCAGCTTTACTTGAACCCAAGCAAAAAAAAGCCCCTGTTGTTAATGGCACCGACGACCATCTCGACGTAAAGGAACTTTTAAGTGTTCTCTCCCTCGTCAAAAACGGAAAACTGAACGTACGAATGCCGGTTACCCAGGCCGGGATAAACGGGCGGATATGCGAAGTGCTCAACGATATTATTGAAATGAATGAACGGCTTGTAGCCGAGATTTCCTCTGCCGAGATAACCATCGGTAAAAAAGGAAATTTATCAAAACGAATTGAACTACCCGATGCCAAAGGCGAGTGGGCAAGCGGCGTAGCCTCGCTGAATAACCTTATTGAAGACCTTACGTCGCCCACGTTGGAGATAGCAGGCATGATCAACTCCGTAGCCAACGGCGACCTTTCCAAACATATCCCCTTAGAAATAAAAGGGCATCCTTTAAAGGGTGAATTTTTGCGCATCGCCAAAGAATCCAATCAAATGCTCTCCAAATTACAGCTCTTTTCGATGGAGGTAACGCGGGTGGCAAGGCAGGTGGGCTCGGAAGGTAAACTGGGCGAACAGGCAAAAATTAAAGGCGTTGCCGGCGTATGGGCCGAATTAACAGATTCGGTAAACCAAATGGCGGGTAACCTTACCGCCCAGGTGCGTAACGTGGCAGCGGTAACAACAGCCGTAGCCAAAGGCGATCTTTCGCGAAAGATCACCGTAGAAGCCAAGGGCGAGATATTAGAATTAAAAAATACCATTAATACGATGGTAGATCAGCTCAACTCCTTCTCCTCCGAGGTAACCCGCGTGGCGCTTGAGGTAGGTACCGAGGGTAAGCTTGGCGGCCAGGCCAAAGTGCCCGGTGTTGCAGGTACCTGGAAAGACTTAACTGACTCGGTGAACCGTATGGCGGGGAACCTTACCTCGCAAGTGCGAAATATAGCGGGTGTAACCACCGCCGTTGCAAATGGTGACCTTTCCAAGAAGATTACGGTTGACGTAAAAGGGGAAATGCTGGAACTAAAGAAAACCATTAACACGATGGTGGATCAGCTGAACTCCTTCGCATCTGAAGTAACGCGTGTGGCACTGGAAGTAGGTACCGAGGGAAAACTGGGCGGCCAGGCGCGTGTAAAAGGCGTAGGCGGTGTATGGAAGGACCTTACCGACTCGGTAAACCAGATGGGTAGTAACCTTACCGACCAGGTGCGTAATATAGCTGGTGTAACCACCGCCGTTGCAAAGGGCGACCTTTCGCGGAAAATTACGGTGGATGCCAAAGGCGAGCTGTTGGAGTTAAAAAACACTATCAATACGATGGTGGATCAGTTAAACTCCTTCTCATCAGAAGTAACCCGCGTGGCGCGAGAGGTAGGCTCTGAGGGCCAGTTAGGCGGCCAGGCGAATGTGCCTGGTGTAGGTGGTACATGGAAAGATTTGACAGATTCTGTAAACCAGATGGCGGGTAACTTAACCGGCCAGGTGCGTAACATTGCCGAGGTAACCACGGCCGTGGCAAAGGGAGACCTTTCTAAAAAGATAACGGTTGACGTACAGGGCGAAATGCTGGAGCTGAAGATCACCATCAATACCATGGTAGATCAGTTGAACTCCTTTGGCTCGGAAGTAACGCGTGTAGCGCGCGAGGTAGGTTCCGAAGGGCAGCTGGGCGGCCAGGCCAATGTGCCGGGCGTTGGTGGTACCTGGAAGGACTTAACCGATTCGGTAAATAAAATGGCGGATAACCTTACATCCCAGGTGCGTAACATAGCCGAGGTAACGACAGCCGTGGCCAAGGGCGACTTGTCCCGAAAGATAACGGTAAATGCCAAGGGTGAGCTGCTGGAGCTAAAAGACACCATCAATACCATGGTGGATCAGCTGCGTGGTTTCGCATCAGAGGTAACCCGTGTGGCGCGCGAGGTGGGCTCGGAAGGGCAACTTGGCGGGCAGGCTAATGTGCCCGGTGTGGATGGAACATGGAAGGATTTAACCGACTCGGTAAATAAAATGGCCGGTAACTTAACGGCGCAATTGCGAAACATTGCCGATGTGTCCATCGCCATCGCAAATGGTGATTTATCTAAAAAGATCACGGTTGATGTACGCGGGGAGATCCTGCAACTGAAAGAAACCATCAATACCATGGTGGATCAGCTGCGTGGTTTCGCATCAGAGGTAACGCGTGTTGCCCGCGAGGTAGGTACCGATGGTAACCTTGGGGGCCAGGCCTTTGTGCCGGGTGTTGCGGGTACCTGGAAAGATTTGACCGACTCGGTGAACCAGATGTCGAGTAACCTAACATCGCAGGTACGTAACATTGCCGAGGTAACCAAAGCGGTGGCCAGTGGTGACCTTTCTAAAACGGTTATCATCGACGTAAAGGGAGAGATAATGGACCTGAAGAACACCATAAATACAATGGTGGATCAGCTTAACTCCTTCGCATCCGAAGTAACGCGTGTGGCACGCGAGGTGGGTACCGAGGGTAAGCTTGGGGGCCAGGCACACGTAAAAGGCGTGGGTGGTACCTGGAAGGATCTCACCGACTCGGTAAACCAGATGGCATCCAACTTAACCGGGCAGATACGCGGTATTGCAAAGGTGGCTACCGGTATTGCAAAGGGTAACTTAAAGCAGCGGCTTTCCATCAACGCGCTGGGCGAAGTGGCGCAGTTGACGGATACCATTAACGAAATGATCGATACACTCGCTGTGTTTGCCGATGAGGTAACTACCGTAGCACGTGAGGTAGGTGTGCAGGGGCGCCTGGGCGGCCAGGCCAGTGTGCCGGGCGCATCAGGCACCTGGAAGGACTTAACAGAAAACGTAAACCAGCTGGCGCAAAACCTTACCACGCAGGTACGCTCGATATCCGAAGTGGCATCTGCGGTAACCAAGGGCGACCTTACCCGTACCATCCGCGTGGAGGCAAAAGGTGAGCTGGAAGCTTTGAAGGATACCATTAACCAGATGATCGCCAACCTTAAAGGCACAACCCTGCGCAACCACGAGCAGGATTGGCTAAAATCCAACCTTGCCAAGTTTGCACAGATGCTGCAGGGCCAGCGCGACAGGAACGCGGTAGCCAATAAAGTACTTTCAGAACTGGCCGAACTGGTGAACGCACGGTATGGCGCATTCTATATTTTAGAGCAGCCCGAATCTTCAGATGAGCCAAAACTGAGGTTATTTGCCGGTTATGCGCAAAAAAGCCGAAAACTGATCGATCAGGAATTTTCGCTGAGCGAAGGGCTGGTTGGGCAATGTGCCACTGATAAAGAGCGCATACGCTTAGCCAATGTACCCAATGAATACTTACAGATCAGTTCGGGCATTGGTAACGCCCCCCCTATCGACTTGGTTATCCTGCCGGTACTATTCGAAAATAATGTAAAAGCCGTTATCGAGCTCGCGTCATTTGAGAATTTCAGCGACACCCACATCGATTTCCTGGATCAGCTGACAGAAAGTATCGGTATCGTGTTAAACAATATAGAAACCAACACCCGTACGGAAGAGCTGTTATCGCAATCGCAATCGTTAGCCGGTGAGCTTTCTGCCCAGCAGGAAGAATTAAGGCGTGCGAATGATGAGCTGCACGACAAAGGCCGTTCGCTGGAAGAAAAGGCCGAGCAGTTAACCTTAACATCCAAATATAAATCTGAGTTTTTGGCCAACATGTCGCACGAGTTGCGCACGCCGCTTAACAGCTTATTGATACTTGCACAGCAGTTATTTGAAAACCCCGAAGGCAACCTGACCGAAAAACAGCGAATGTTTGCCAAAACCATCCACTCCTGCGGGGATGACCTTATCCAGCTGATCAATGATATCCTCGATCTTTCGAAGATCGAATCGGGCGTTATCGCGGCGGATGTGATGCCGGTGAGCTTTAAAGAGATAGCTGCCTTTGCCGAGTCGACATTTAAACCGATCTCAGAGGCCAAGAACCTGAAATTTGAGATAGAACTGGAAGACGGCCTCCCGGAGTTGATGGAAACAGATATGCAGCGCCTCAACCAGATCTTAAAAAACCTGCTATCCAATGCGTTTAAATTCACCGAAAAAGGCCGTGTTAAACTACACGTGTTCAGGCCTGGCCGCGGCCAGGAAAACCCTTTGATCGGGCCCGACGCCGTCATCGCGTTTTCTATCGAAGACTCGGGTATCGGTATTTCTAAAAACACACAGGGCATCATATTCGAGGCTTTCCAGCAGGCCGAAGGTTCTACCAGCCGGAAATACGGTGGTACAGGCCTGGGGCTGTCCATCAGCAAAGGCTTTGCCGAACTGCTTGGAGGCACCATTACCGTAGGCAGCGAATTAGGTAAAGGCAGCGTATTTACGCTGTACCTGCCGTTAAAATATCGGGAGGAGAAATCGGTACCGGTGAGGGTAAAAGAAATTCAACCGGTTGCCCACCTCCGTACCAGCATGATAGATACTGCTGAAATGATAATGGACGATGACCGCCATAACATAGTAGCCGAAGATAAAGTATTGCTGGTAATTGAGGATGACCTGCGTTTCACCAAGATCCTGATAGATAAAGCGCATGATCTGAATATGAAGGTTGTAGTGGCCATCAGCTACCTCGAGATCTTTGACAGCATCATCAAATACAACCCTATCGCGATAACGCTGGATGTAAATATGCCCGAATCTAACGGTTGGAAAATACTTAAACTGCTGAAAACCGATATCAACCTGAGGCATATCCCGGTACACGTGATATCCGGCGAGGATAATAAAGTGCTGGCCTTGAAGAATGGTGCCAAATCGTTTAGCTTGAAACCTTTATCCAACACTTCGCTGCATGAATTAATTACCGGTATTGTAAACTTTAATGCGCATACCAAAAAACGGGTATTGATCATCGAAGATAATGAGAACGAATTGCAGCGGATCTCTGAGCTTTTGGTAAACAATCAGATTGAAATCTCTGGCGCCACAACCGCTAAAAAAGGGCTTGCGATACTAAAAAAAGAACTATTTGATTGCATTATACTGGATTTTGTATTACCCGACGCAAACGGTATCGATTTCCTGAACAAAATAGACCTGATCAAACAGCAGGGAACTACCATCATCCTTCATTCGGCGCGTGATTTTACGCAGGAAGAGTTAATTAAGCTTAAGCGGTTAAACCATAAAATAATTACTAAAACGCCTTCATCGCATGTTTACCTGCTCGAAGAGATATTGGTGCTGCTGCATATTGATAAAAAATACATCAGCGAAAGCAAACTAAAAATGATCAGCGACATCCGGGTAACCACCGATGTACTTGATTCGAAAAAAGTTTTGGTTGTAGATGATGATGTGCGTAACCTGTTTGCACTAACTGCGGTGTTCGAAAGATCGAAGATCGACGTGATAACCGCAGAGAGCGGGCGCGAAGCGCTCGAAATACTAAATAAGGACAAAAGCATCGACATTGTGCTGATGGATATTATGATGCCGGAAATGGACGGTTATGAAACGATACAAATGATACGGAAGGAACCGCGAAACAAAAGCCTGCCAATTATTGCCGTAACAGCAAAAGCAATGATAGGCGACCGGCAGAAGTGTATTGCTTCCGGCGCATCGGATTATATAACCAAACCCGTTAAAACCGACCAACTTTTATCGTTGATGCGCGTATGGTTGATCAAATAAAAAACATAACTGATGCCTGTAAAAATATTATTGGTAGACGATAACGAGAACAACCTGTTATCGATGGAAGTAGCACTGGAGAAGGTAAATTATACCTTTTTCAGGGCAAATTCGGGCCGCGAAGCACTCCGCATATTGCTGCACGAAGACGATTTTTCGCTAATACTGCTTGACGTAAAAATGCCAATAATGGATGGCTACGAAACTGCCGAACTGATTTATCAACGGGATAAATTAAAGCAGATACCAATCATTTTTATTACTGCGCATGATTATGAGGAGGCCGCTATGTTTAAAGGCTACAAGGCAGGCGCAGTAGATTTTATCAGGAAGCCTTTTAACCCCGAGATACTTCGGTCGAAAGTTGCGGTGTTTGCCGAACTTTATAAAAAGAATCAGCTGTTAAGAAAACAGGAAGAAAAACTACAACTGATAAACAGCGACCTGGTGCAATTGAACCACGAGCTGGAGCAACGCGTGATGGAACGCACTCTGGCTCTCGAGAGCATGAACAGGGATCTGCAGGCGCTCAATCTCTCCAAAGATAAATTCCTCTCGGTAATGTCGCACGATTTGCGTAACCCTTTAACCGCGTTAATGGTATCCGCAGAAAAATTAAATACCAATCAGGAAAGCCTGAATCAGCAACAAGTTAAACAGTTATCGCAGATCATTTTCCGCACCTCTAATAAGCTCCTCAATCAGCTTAATGAGGTAATAGAGTGGGCCAAAAAGCAAAGCCAGAAAACCAGCTTTTATCCCGAAAGAATACGGCTTGCAAGCGGCATCGAAGAATCGCTGGACCTGCTTAGGCCTAATGCCCAGCAAAAGAAGATCACGCTGCAAAACCATACGCCTAAAGATATGGAGGTAATGGCGGACGCCCTCATGCTGCGGTCCATTGTTCAAAACCTGGTAACCAATGCTATAAAGTACACTCCGGATGGTGGCTCAGTAATTGTAAATGCTAAGCGGAACGAGCAGATGGCGTGCATTTTTGTTGAAGATTCGGGCATCGGAATGAACGCAGATATTAAGGAGCGGCTTTTTAAAAACCCCGACCAAAAGTCCTTATCGGGCACCAATAACGAACAAGGCAGTGGCCTCGGCCTGTTTTTGGTTAGTGATTTTGTAAGCCAGCATGGCGGGCAAATTGATGTGGAGAGTAATATAGGTGCTGGTACTACCGTGAGGTTTACCATCCCCGCGGTATGAGAACTTGCAATAAACGAATGTTATAACAGGATGAAAAAATGAGCAAAAAAATACTGATCGTAGATGATGACCCGGATATCCTCGAAATTTTATCGTTAATACTGTCAGACACCGGATACGAAACCCGAACCCTGGCACATGGTAAAACCATTTTCGACGATATCAAAGATTTTGAGCCAAACCTGATTTTAATGGATGTGATGCTTGCCGACATGGATGGCCGGGCTATATGCAAAAGTATTAAGGCAAATCAATTAACAGCTACCCTACCTGTCATCCTCATTTCGGGATCGCATAACCTTTCGAATTCCTTGCATATGCAGGGAGCACCAGATGACTTTGTTGCTAAACCCTTTGAGTTAGAGTATTTACTTTCGAAAGTAGCCCAGCAGATCTCCTAAACCCTTAGAATTTATTTATTTTATCGACGCCCCATCCGCAGAAAAATCATTGACGTGAATCAAACAGATTCACGTCAATGATTTTTCTGGTGAGCGTAATTTAGATAAGGAAAATCTTCATTATTATTTTGGCACGATCTTCACCTTAACAGCGTTCAACCCTTTTTGGCCCTGCTCTGTTTCGAATGTTACTTTATCATTCTCCCGTACTTCTTCTGTTAAGCCGTTCACATGAACAAAAATGCTCTCCTGTGTAACGTGGTCACGAATAAAGCCAAAGCCTTTGGCGCTGTTGAACATGGTTACTGTTCCCGTCCGCAGTTTATCCTGCTCGGTTAGTTCTGCCTGTTTTGGAACGCTGATCTGAATATCCTCGGTAACTATCTTCCGGCGCTTGGTCGGATCTGGTGGTGTTGAGGTAATATTACCGTTCTCATCGATGTAAGCCATCATATCGTCGAGCGATTTACCTTTAACAGCACTCGCTTTCCGGTCTTCTGCCTTCTCTTTTTTGTCTTTTAATTTGATCGATTTTTTCTTTTCTCGTTCTTTTTTACTAAATGTTTCTGTGGATCTGCCCATGCACAAATATACCATCATTTCTCCACAAACGTTGCAGCAGGCACTGTATTTTTCTACTTTCGCCGTCACCGCTTATGAAAGTCATCATTGCTGAGAAACCGTCCGTCGGGAGAGAGATAGCTAAAGTGTTTGGGGCCACTACAAAAAAGGATGGTTATATGGAAGGCAAAGGCTATACATTTACCTGGGCTTTCGGGCATCTTTTACAACTGGCCGCACCGCAGGAATATGGCTACTACGGGTGGAATGTGCAAAATTTGCCCATGCTGCCGTCGAAATTCAAACTCGCAATCCGCAAGATCAAAACCAAAGACGGGCTTGTAGAAGACCCTGGCGTGCGCAAACAGCTGGATATTATCAAAGCCTTGTTTGATGAAGCTACGGAGATAATTGTGGCAACGGATGCGGGGCGGGAAGGCGAACTGATCTTCCGTTATATTTATTACTACCTTAAATGCAAGAAGCCCTTTAAACGCCTCTGGATCTCGTCGCAAACGGATGCGGCGATAAAAGACGGTTTCCGCAACCTGAAGCCGGGCTCAGATTACGATACACTTTTTAATTCGGCACATTGCCGTTCGCAATCCGACTGGCTGGTGGGTATGAATGCCACGCAGGCTTTAAGTTTATCATCCGGCTCCAGGGCTGTATTATCACTCGGGCGGGTGCAAACCCCTACCCTGGCAATGATATGCGCGCGCTACCTGGAGAACAAGAATTTTGTGCCGCAAACCTATTACCAGGTAGCTATCCAACCGGATAAGGATGGGCAGGTATTTAAAGCTATCTCAGAAAAGAATTTTAAGACCAGAGAAGAAGCACAAGCGGTGCTGAATTTAGTAGAAGCTACGGGACTGATAGAAAGCGTGGAAGCCCAACCAAGGAAAGAACCGCCGCCCCTTTTACATGACCTGAGCAGCCTGCAACAGGAAGCCAACAAACGCAAAGGCTTTACGGCCGACCAAACCCTGAGCCTGCTGCAAAACTTATATGAAAGTAAGTTGGTAACCTACCCGCGTACGGGCAGCCGTTACATAGGCGACGACGTATTTGCAGAAGTACCCGCGCTCATTGCCAAATTTAACGATCATACGGAGTTTGGTAAACAGGCTGCCTTGTTAGGCGAAATGAAGTTAAACAAGCGTAGCGTGAATGCCAAGAAGGTAACCGATCACCACGCGATACTGCCCACAGGTGAAACACCCCGAAACCTATCTGCCGACCAGCAGGCTATATATGATATGGTTGCGGGCCGGATGCTGGAAGCTTTTCATGTGGATTGCATCAAAGAGATCACGAAGATCACAGTGCTATCGGGCTCCAAATTCATCGCAAGCGGTACGGTAATCCAAACACCCGGATGGCGCGCGGTATTTAATGACAGAGACGAAGAAAAGAAAGATGAAGAGAATGCTACGCTGCCAAAGGTGACACAGGGAGAGGTACTCCCCATCACCGATAAAGCACTCCTCGAAAAACAAACCAAACCCAAGCCATTGTATAACGAGGCAAGTTTGCTGAAAGCACTGGAAACAGCCGGCAAAGAGATTGACGATGAGGAACTGCGGCAAGCCATGAAAGATAGCGGGCTGGGCACACCAGCCACGCGCGCGGCAATGATAGAAACCCTGCTCAAACGCAATTACATCGCCCGCGAAAAGAAGAACCTGGTGCCTACATCAACCGGTCTTTCGGTTTACGAGGTGGTAAAAACCCATCGCATAGCGCAGGCGGAGCTAACCGGCGCCTGGGAGAAGCGGTTGGAAGAGATCCGTGGCGGTGCTTCGGTAAGCGAATTCCAGGAGGAGATAAAAACCTATACGCGGGCCATCACACAGGAACTGTTGCTTGCCGGAAAAGGCATGGTATTAACTGAAACCGGCAGGTAAACCGCTACCCCAAAGCCTGGTTTAAAGCGATGATGGCAAGTTTAAACTGATCCCGCGCTACCAGGAACTGGATATTTACTTTGCGCATAGCCATACCTGTACTAATAATATTGATATCGTTTTTAGCCAGCGCGGCTGTGCTTTTGGCCAAAAGGCCAGGCTGATCCATATTGGTACCAAGCAGGCAAACCATGGCTACCTCCTCTACACTTACTTTTTCGAATAAACTTTGCAGATCGTCTATCAACCCGGTTACAAGGTCCTGCTCCCATATCACTATAGAAATGCTGTTGGCGCTGGTTACTTTAAAGGTATAACTAACACTGTGCTTAAAAAACACCTGCATGATCTGCAGATCGCTGCCTACGTTGCCCACCATCAATGGGTCGTAGATATCAATAAGTAACTGTTGCGCGGTACCGGTGATCACCTCCACGCGCTTTAGTGCAGATATATAATCGCGGGTGATAAGTGTACCGGGATGAGATGGTTCGAAGGTATTTTTGATCCTCAGGTGTATCCCATTTATCTCCAGCGGTTTTGATGCTTTTGGGTGGATGGCCTCCATACCAACATCCGCTAACTGATCCGCTATATCATAATTAGTGTTGCCAACAGGTTTAACGTTTTCGATACCAACCAATGCCGGGTCGGCAGTAGATAGATGGTATTCTTTATGAATAATAGCTTCCTGTGGTTTCAGGATCTCGGCTATCTTGCTGAAAGTTACTTCAGAGTATCCCCTGTCAAACTCGCGCATAATGCCTTCTGTACCCTTTGTGTAGCCGGTAACAATACATAAACAAGTTTTAAGATTGATGCCCGAGAAAGCATCCTTAATACGTTCATCAATCTTAAGGGCTCGCTCATCATCAAAGCCGCTCAGGTCTACCAGCCGGGCATTTATACCTTTGCCCAGAAGAATGTTGGTTAATACATAGGCCGAATGCGTTTCGCCAATGGAGGCGAGAATTTCCCTTGCAGCCTGCAGTACGCCCTCATTCACGTAGCCGGAAGCAAGCATAATGGCGGCGCTTTCTAAATAAGTACGGGCCTTTGCAACGTGGCCTGTAATAAAGTCATCAGCCTTTGTAACATCCAGCCCCAAGCCGGCATACTCCGCGTTTATTTCCTTAAATCTTTCAACAATATCCGCCAACGGTGTTTGGAAATCTGCCCGCGCGGCCACCCTGCCATACACACCCGGTGCTTTGGTCTTTTTATTTTCGAGCAGCAGGTTGGTAACACCCGAAAATGCAGATACCACAAAAACGCGGTTGTAAAGCGCATCGCCGGTGCGCTCATGAAAAATAATATTATCAATTACTTCTTTCAAGGCACTCATGGAGGTGCCGCCTATTTTTTCAACGGTTAACATACATGCGAAACTATTAAATTTTTAGAAAAGCTTTTTACCTCTATTATTTAAAACAATTTTCCGCTCTTTTTATTCACTAAGTATGATCACAGTAGTAGGTATTTTCAACGAAGAACGCCTGGCCGAAGAAGCAGGCTCGTACCTGTTGGCGAATGAATTCACCAACGAAAACATAGATATCCACACCCATGGCAATCATTCGGATGATTATGGCCGGGTAAGCGACTTTTTCAGCCATCTGCTGGATGATGAAAAGCAAGCGGCGCATTTTGCCTCACTCGGGCGAAACGGCTCCATCGTTACGGTTCATGCTCTATCGACAAGAGAAGCGCAGGAAGCTGCTGACGTATTAAATAATTACGGAGCGATAACTGTTAACGCCGCTGATGACAGCCCATTGCAAAGCCAGTTGATAGAGCGGATAGTTGATGACGGTAAAAGGCTGAGAGGAAACAAGCCGCTTATTGATTAATTTCGCTGGCCGCCTTGTCAACATCTGTTGGATTTAGCGCTACAGCCTTTAATCAGACGTTCTTTTTTATCTTCCATTTGAGTTGCTTTAGTTGTTAACCGCTAACGCTTATATGATACCTTACTTAATCGGCAATGAGGATTGATTTCGGTTTGTAGTAACATGTTATACACCGTTGACCTTAGCTTTAAGCCGTATTTAGCCTATGACCCCAAGGGGAGATAGTTCCTTTGTTTTAATTGTTTGATTGTTTTTCTGACAGTTCTTTCAGCCTGATTAACCAATTCTTAAGATCTTTACGAACCATATTAGGCGCAAAAATTTTCTCCATTTTTGTTTTAGGCCCATTTTGGGATTCGTCTGAAATAACCTTGCAGCCTTCTGCGGTTGGGATAATCATCCATGCATTATAAATGGTAATTTTTTTATTATCGGTTTCCCCCAGCCAGGCTACGTTATAAGGAGGTTTGAATTCCTTTATAGTTGACGTGAATTTACCTGCCGGAGACCAGATAAAAACACTGGATGAATTAAGCTTACCATCAGGTGAATTTAGCAGCTTAATACCTTCAGCTTTTTTGTTCAATTCCGGCCATTTGGCAGCATTGATGAAAATATCCCAAACCACTTGAGGCGAAGCTTTAATGTCTATTTCGTTGTGTATGAAAAAATCAGACTCAGATGGTTTAAACCCTTCCGGCCATTTGATTTTATCGGAATAAGGTAAACTTGACTGAACTACTTTTTTGTGTGAATAACATGAGGAAAGTAGCAATGACAGACTCGTTAAGCTAACGATTATAAATAATTTTTTTGTTTTCATTGTATTTGTTGTTTTGATTGTGTGGAATATTTCATTTATAACTTAGTTCTTATTGTTGACTGGCTAATTTCTTTTTAATCTTCATCATAATACTATCAGGCACAAAACCTGGGAGTTTAGAGTTAAACCAGTTTTGAAAACCAACTACTTTTTTTCCATTCCCTTCCAATAGATGCTTTACACCCTGTACTGCCACTTCTTTGGGATGCATTGGTTTGGTTTTGTGAAGATTTGTAGATTGCATCTCATTTGTCGTAAAGCCAGTATCTACGGTGCCGGGGTAAAGAGAAGTAATGGTAACACCAGTGCCGTCTAATTCGGCATCAAGTGTTTCACTAAATGCCTTTACAAAAGCCTTGGTGGCAGAGTAAACAGAAAAATACGGCATTGGTAAAAATGCAACCACCGATGCCACGTTCATAATTCTGCCAGACTTGCGGCTGACCATATCTTTTGCAAAGAGTTTGGTAAGTACTACCAAACTGGAAATATTTAATTGAATCATGCTTAGTTCTTCTTCCAATGACGTTTCGGTAAAATTGCCATAGTTGCCTACACCTGCATTATTGACCAGGTGTGTTACCAATAAATTTTCCTGTTGCACCTTTTTGTAAAGGTCTTTAGCCGCATTTACATCAGAGAGATCTGCAACAAAATACTGAACCAAAATGCCATACTTGTTTATCAGTTCTGCCTGCATTTGCTGCAATTTTGTTTCGGTACGGGCAACCAATATCAGGTTTAAACCTTTGGCTGCTAATTGATTGGCCATTTCATAGCCAATACCGGATGATGCGCCGGTGAGCAATATGTATTCTTTCATGTAGATTAAAATTTATGTTAGTGATTTTTGATTTTTTAAAATGTGTTACTTAATGAGATTTTTAAAGTTCTTAAAGCGTGTTTTTTACAGTTTCTAAAAAACAGTTATTTCATTTCCATTTATGAGTTCTAATTCAATGATATCAGTCATTTTCGATGCTTGGGGGTATCAGTTTATACATTACCGGCGTTACTATCCTCGATAGTATAGTGGAACTGATTAAGCCACCTATCAGTACGATAGCTAAGGGCGCAATAAGCGGGTTAGGATTCAGGGCAATGGGTAGCAGTCCGCAGATTGCCGTTATGGAGGTAAGCACAACCGGCAGAAAGCGGGTTTCGCCGGCCATATGGATCGCCTCATCTATGCTATGCCCTTCCGCACGTAACTGGTTGGTAAAATCTACCAGCAGCAGCGAATTTTTAACCTGTATGCCTGATAAGCCGATGAAACCGATGATGGATACCAGCGACATGGGGTTGCCGGTTAAAAGCAGAAATACCACGCCACCAAGTACCCCCAGGGGTATGATCGATAGCACAATAATGATCCCTTTGAACGTTTTAAACTGCAATAGCAAGACCGCGATAAAAAGAAAGGCGCTCAATATAATTACGGAAAGGAAGTTGCCGCCAAGTGTATCGCCTTCTGACTCGGCCTCGCCGGAAAGCTTGTAATAATAGCCCTGCGGCATCTTTAATTTATTTAACTGCGGAACAACGTCTTTCAAAATATCATTGGCCAGTACATGCTCTTTCGTAAGCGACGTAACCTTGGCAAACCGGGATTTATTAAAATGGTTGATCGCCGTAGGCGAGGTTTCAAAGGAGATCGTAGCGATCTGGTCTACCAGTACCGGGGTGCCCTGTACATTATTGACATAAAGTTTTTTGAGTGCATTTAAATTGGAAAACTTGTCCCTGGGCATGGTGATCACTACGTTGCGTGAATCGCCCCGGTCATCAATGTAGTCCCCTACGGTTAACCCGGCGACTGCCAGGCGTACCACTTTGTCCACGTCACTGGTCAGGACACCTAAAGTACGGGCCTTTTCTTTATCGATCTTGATTTTAACATCCGACTTATAGGTATTGAGTTCGTTGTTGACGAAGAAAGTGCCCGGATGTTTCCTCAGGATATCTTCCACTTTAAATGAAAGGGACCGTAAGGTATCCTGGTTTTCACCAAATACTCTTACTACAATATTCGCTTCTATAGGTGTTCCCTGTTCAAAATCTTTGATCTCGATCCTGGCATAAGGGAAATCGCTGAACTTCTTTCGCAGTCGTTTAATCAGTTCCGTCTTTTCACCGGGACTTGCCTCTTCGCTCAATTGAACGAATACCTGGGCAAAGTCGGGCTTTACATCCTGCTGGTGTACATTGTAATATATTTGTGGGTTACCCTTACCTACGTTAGAGGTGTAATAGACAATCTCTTTATGCTTTTTCAATTCTCCTTCTACCAACCTGGTCGCCCGGTCACTTTCGGGGATATCTGCCTGTAATGGCATTTTAATATTGATCAGGAACATCGGCTTTTCGGAAGTTGGGAAAAGCTTAAATCCGGTTAATGTAAATAGGAAAAAGGCAAGCCCGCTTAAGGCTAATGATATCCCGATAGTGGCTTTAGGCCATTTTAAGGCAAGCGGCATGACGCGGCTGTAAGATTTGGTCAAAAATCTTTGCAGGTGCTTTAAGAAGAAATTACCCTCACCATGCGTATGCGTTTTTAACATCCGGCTACCCAGGAAAGGTACAAGCGTTAAAGCTACGATCATGGATGCCAGCACACTGGTCATCACAGCCATCGGCAGGCTACGGATAAATTCACCGGCAATATCGGGTAAGAATGCCAGCGGCAAAAACGCGATAACCAGCGTTGCGGTACAACCAACAACCGCCGCACCGATCTGTTGCGTTCCTTTGAATATGGCATCCATTCGCGAATGCCCTTCCCTGAGCCAGCGTTCAATATTCTCCACCACCACAATACTGTCGTCCACCAGTAATCCTAACGCCACCACCAGGCCAACAATACTCAGCTGGTTTAAAGAATAGCCTAACATGTTTAAGGCAATGAGTCCCAGGGCTAAGGAAAGCGGGATGGAGATCATCACGATGAGCGATGCCCTGAAGCCTAAAGGAAGAAGGGTTACTACCACCAGCACGATAGCCAGCCCAAAGTCAAAGCCAAGATGGCCTAAACGTTCGGATACCATATTGGCCTGGTCGAAGTTCTGGACCATGCGGATATTCTCCGGCAGGGTTTTGCCAAACGCTTCCAATACCGGTAAATATTCTTTCTGAACGCTGGCTATATTCACCTTATCTTTCATTGCCGCTGTAACCAGGATGCAACGGTGACCGTTTATCCGTGTGATATGGTTCACCGTGCCGTCCTTATAACTTACCGTGGCCACATCTTTCAAATAGATGATCTTACCATTGGCATTATAAATAACCGTATTGGCTACATCATCGGTGTTTTTGAATTTGCCGCTGGTTTTTACATTAAACACCTTGCTATCCAGGTTAATGCTACCTCCGGGGATATCCGCAGCCTCGCTTTGCAAACTACCCATCACCACGTTAAGCGGTATCTTCAGTTGCGCCAGCTTATCCAGCTGCATATCGATGCGAATCTCCTGCTCGGGCATACCAAAGTATTTCACCTCTTTCAGGTTGGTGATTTTTTCTAACTGCGTTTTTAAGATGTCTGCTTCGTCCCTGAGCATTTTACCGGAAGCATTGTCAGAAACCAGGGCAACCTGCAACACCTTTACATCCGACGATGAAACCTTTTCTGTTTTGATCAGGTAGATATCCTTGGGAAGTTCGCTGTTCTTTAAAGCATTGATCTCCGTGGATATTTCCTGGTATTTATTGTCTACACCGTATTTAAACTTTGGCTGGATAACCGCTACGCCGTCTTCTACGGTCGTCAGGATCTTTTCAATATTTTCCAGGCCGTAAATTTTGTTTTCGATAGGTTTTACCACCTGCTCTTCCATATCCTTCGGACTGGTGCCCGGGTAAATAACCGTAATGATATATTGCGGTGCATGCGTGGTCGGGTCTTCCGAACTGGGCATGGTAAACAGCGTAAGTACGCCGACAACTGCCACTAAAAGAAATATGATCAGCGTGAACTGATAGTTCTTGACTGCAAAATTGGTGATCTTCATGGCCTTACTTAATAATTTTAATAAAAGATTGTTCGTTGAGGTAGGCGCTGTTGGAAACTACGATCTGGTCTATACCCTCTAATTTATCTTTGAGGTACACGTTTTCGTTATCAAACTTCAAAATGTTTACCGGTACGCGCTTCACTCTGTTTAATCCTACGGTCGTAAATACAAATCCTTTGTTGCCGTCGGCCTCTACCAGCGATGCATATGGAATGACCATGACGCTTTCATCCTGATGGGTGGCTATTTCTGCTTTCCCAAACATGCCCACGGCAGGCTTCACGCCGTTTAATAGCAGTTTCAGTTCTATCTGGAACGAGCCCAGTTCGCGGTCTGCCGCCTGAGACTTACGGAATACGGTGGCATCAAAAATTTGACCGGCATAGCCGTCGAGCGTTACTTTAGCGGTTTGTCCAGGCTTGATGATGGCCCATTCCCGGTCGGTCACACCCACTTTAAGAGAATAACTGTTATGTTGCTCGGTTGAATTGATGAGCAGAACCGGCGTTCCTTCTGCAATTACTTCTCCTTCATTCGCTATTTTCTTGCTTACAAAACCGTCAGAAGCAGCATATATTTTAGAGTAGCGCTCGTTAAAGGCTGTGGCTTCCATGGCTTTTTTGGCAACATCCAGCGCTGTTTTGGTATTCTGCAATTGTTCCAAAGTGTAAACACTGTCTTTGTAAAGATTCAGTGCCCGGCCATAGTCACGTTGTGCCTTTTCTACACCCAAACTGGACTGGGCTAACCCTGCCGAAATTTCGGTGGAATTGAGGGTTGCCAGCAATTGTCCCTGCTTAAAGGACTGGCCTTCCTGTACCATGATGCGGCTGATCACGCCGCCAATCTTAAAGGCATATTTGGCTTCATCTTCCGTGCTGACGAGGCCGGTGGCCGTAACGCTGTCAGGCACGCCTAAAACAGAGACCCTGGAAACCTTAACGGAAATAATATCCGGTTCGCCAATTGGATTTCCTTCCTTGTGTTTTTCTTTGCAGGAAGCCATTATGGTTAACGCTGCTATGATAATGCTGAATAGTTGTAAGTTTTTCATGATTGTTTGTTTTTTTAAGGTATTCAAGAGCCCTTCGGGGTTTTTCATGATCTTATTTTTATTGAATGGTGAAACTGGCATTGGCACGTTCGATGGCGGCGTCTGCTATCCAGGTGTCGTAAAGGGATATATTAGTTTTAAGCTGCGCATCTATCCATTGGTTCTGGGCATCCAACAGTTCTATGTAAATGGCCATTCCCTGTTTGTATAGCTTTAGCATATCCCCGTAATAGGCCTGGCTGGTTTTTAATTGGGATTGTGCAGCCTCGTACTGCGCAATGGCACTTTGCATACTGGCCTGCCGAACTTTAAGTTCGGTAAGCAGTTGCTGCTGTACGTAATCGGTTTGTGAGGCCAGGGCATTCTGATCGGCGATCGCCTGCTTCACCCGATAATTGTTTTTGCCGGAAGAAAAGAGGTTCCATTGGAGAGAGACGCCAAACAAGTAGTAACGGCTGTTATTGTTGAACTTCCAGTCGAAAGCCTGCGAACCCAGGTCGATAAAGGTTCCTAACTTGGGGACGATATAGGATCTGGCCAGCCCGGTGAGGTTGCCGTTAATATCTTTAGCTATCCGCAATTTTGATAACTCTTCTCTGCCGGTAACGCTGTTTCCCAGCAATTGTTCCCTTGCAGGCAGTGTTTTAATATCATCTAAAAGTACGCTGTCTGTAAGCGGTCGGTTAAGCAGGAAGTTAAAATAATAACGTGCTGATTCCGCTGTTTTTTGGGCACTGATAAGCGATGCGTTGATCCGCGACACTTCGTTTTGGCTTCTGAGCACCACCGTCCGGTTTACCTTGCTGTTTTCATACAGTTTGGTATTGATCCTTTGACCTTCATAAACCAAACGAAGTGAAGATTCGTAAATACCGGTGGCGTACACGGCTTTCTGGTAATTGTAATAAGCCGTTTTGATCTCTTTGACCAGTTCGCGCTTATAAAGCAACACCTCGGCTTTTTGCAGGTCTACCTGTTGCTTTTTTATCCGCTTGTTATAGATCAGTTCCGCATTCAGGATGGGAAGTGTCGTGCGGAATTTAGCATCGTAGAAATTGTCTGGGTTGAGTTGGATCTTTTGGTTTTGCAACTGCGGAAAGGCGTTGCTGCCCGTCAACCGGTTTAGTGTAGAGTAGACTCCGTTAAACAGATCGCCGGTCGGGAAATCTATCGTACGCCCGCCATCAGCTTTCGTGTAGGTGGTGGAAAAGGTAACCTCGGGCAAAAACATGCTTTTGGCTTCCTTCAGCGCGTAGATGTTTTTTTCGAGTACGAAGTTTTGTTGCATTATACTTTCGTTAGAGGCAAGGCCCTGCCGGATATACTCATCCAGTTTGCCCTGAGCTTTTGCAAAGGGTGCAGCCAGTAAGGCCGACGATAAAAGCAAAAGTTGATAAAGTGTTTGATTTTTAAATTTCATTTTTAATCATTGTTTTAAATTTAAACAGTGTTCAATATATTTATAAAAAAAAGGCTTAGCTTTTTTCGAGCAGGGCCACAAAAGACTCGTATCCGTTCTGCATCAGTTCTTCATTGGTCTTGCCGATAAAGCTTGAATTGCGGTGTTTGCAAAAAAGCGCGCAGATGCCATGAACCACCGAGATGATCAGAAAAGTAAAGTATTCCGTATCCATATCCCTGAACTTCCCTTTTTGCTGACATTCCTTTACCATTTCCTGCATATAACTGATCGCTTCTTCTGCGATCTGAAATCCCTCGGACAACGAATCTTTAACCGGTTCGTCAACAATAAACATCAGGTTATAATAATCTTTGTTCTCCTGGGCAAATTGAATAAAAACACGCCCGGAAGCTTTTAACCGCTCGAAGGGGTCCCCAACATTGTCCAGCACTTTTAACTGGTTCAATAACAGGCGAAAACCTTCTTTATGCAATTCGTGGAAAATTTCGCTTTTATCCTTAAAATAGAAGTATAGCGAGCCCGGACTATAACGGATCTCCTGTGCAATACTCCGCATGCTGGCCTGTTCATAGCCCTTCTCCAGGAATACTTTGCGCGCACCGTCAAGGATGCGTTTATGCATTTCCTGCTTCTCTTCCAATTTCCGTTCTGCTATGCCCATTCTAAATTACTAATTTACAAACATTAAGATTGCCGGCCATGTGACCAATACTTTTTTCATGATAACTTGATCTAATGTTAAACCCATACAAATCTACTGAACAGTGTTCAATAAAACAAAAGTATTCCCCTGTCGCTTTAAAATCTGACATTAAAACCAGAAAATATTAGCCGCGAAGTCTCCGCGTTAAACCGTTATTACTCAGCTTGCCACAAAATATTTTGGGGATTTTATTTTCTATATATTTTTTACAACTAATTGAAAATAACTTATGTTGGCTATTTGCCAATACAAAACTTACTAAATATATTCTCCAGCAGATCGTCAGTAGTTACCGCACCTGTTATTTCGCCAAGGTAATGCAGGGCTTGCTTGATATCCATTGAAAGGAAATCGGATGTTACAGAATCCACACCGCTCAGCACGCGGATAAGGGCTTCTTCGGTTTTTTGGAGAGCCTCCAGGTGGCGGATATTGGTTACCAGGGTTTCGTGGCCGGTGAGCTGCTCTTTTATCGCTGCGCCGTATATCTTTTGCTTCAGTTCCTCTATATGCTGCTTTTCCTTTGCCGAGATCACAATGGCGTCCTTTGGCAGGTTGGCAATTTGCGCCCCGGTTAACAAGTCGGCCTTATTAGCAACAATAAGCATGGCAACGCCGGGTTTTTGCAGGCTTTCTAAATCACTGTTCAGTTCCTCAGCTGTTATCTGCTCTGCATCGAAAACGTAGAGCAACAGGGCACTTTGGCTTATTTTTTCCATGGTGCGCTGTACGCCTATTTGCTCAATCGCATCCGTAGCTTCGCGGATGCCGGCGGTATCAATCAGGCGGAAGTTGATGCCTTTGATATTCAATACCTCCTCTATCGTATCGCGTGTAGTGCCGGGGATATGGCTCACAATTGCACGTTCCTCGTTCAGCAAAGCGTTTAACAGGGTTGATTTACCGGCGTTCGGCCTGCCGGCAATTACGGTATTTACACCGTTTTTGATGGCATTGCCCAACTCGAAAGATTGTATCAAACTACCTATCACTTTGGTGATCTCGTGGATTAGTTTTTTCAGCTGATCGCGGTTGGCAAATTCTACATCTTCCTCGGCAAAATCAAGTTCCAGTTCTATCAGCGAGGCAAAAGTTACCAATTGATCGCGCAGGGATTGGAGCTGGCTGCTAAAACCGCCGCGCAGTTGTTGCAGGGCTATTTGCTGTGATGCTTTGGAATTAGAGGCGATGAGATCGGCAACGGCTTCGGCCTGCGACAGATCAAGTTGCCCGTTCAGGAACGCGCGTAGTGTGAACTCGCCTGCTTTGGCAGAGCGGGCACCGTTTTTGATGAACAGCTTAATAATCGACTCGATGATATAATTACTGCCGTGGCAGGAGATCTCTACCACATTTTCGCGTGTATATGATCGCGGTGCTACAAACAACGAGGCCACCACCTCGTCCAGCACCATATCGCCATCCATAATGCGGCCGAAATGCAGCGTATGCGATGCCTGTTTGCGGAGATCCTTTCCTTTCCAAACTTTTTGGGCAATAATAATAGCATCCGGCCCCGAGAGGCGGATAACCCCTATTGCCCCTATTCCGTTAGGGGTGGCAAGCGCTACGATAGTTTCTGTTTCGTTGGTCATTGGGTCATTGGGTCATTGGGTCATTGCCAACCACCTACAGCAAAAGTCGCTATTTAGCATGAACGGGGCAAGCACCCGGATATTAAAGTGTCCCACTTTGCGAGTGGGACGCCTTGTTTTTGATTATTATTGATTATCAGCGCTTTAAACAAAATCAGTGAAACACCTTGGGACATCCTGTTCTTTAAATACCCCATTCATAGTATTCATTATCAATAACTTACACAAAACCGCATAAATAATAAATTATGCAATGAAACACTTACGAATAAGTCATATTTCGTAAACCGCACTCAAAAATAATGACTTAATGACCCAATGACTCCATGACAAATATTTACCTTCGCCCTAATTATGGTAACTTTTTTCGAAGCTTCACTTGATACAATTTCGGTACACCATGTGGGTAACCAGTCGCAAAACGAAATGTATTCCTTATCTGACGTGCCCCTGGAGTTGAAGGATGATATCATCCCCAACCTGCTGATGCAATATTTTTTAAAACCTTTTGAAAAAGCCAACGAGGTTTACCACCTGATGCACAGCAGCGGCGACCTGGCCCTGAACGAACTGCACCACTTTGCCACCATGGCTTTTGAGGATAAAGAAAAGTTTCACGAAGCATCTGAACAGATAGCCAAGCACCTTTACAAAGTAAGCACGCATCCCAACATCAAAGGCGGTGAATTGTATGTGGTATATTTTAATGAGGTGCAGATAGAAGGTAATCCGCTGGATGCCATTGGCATCTTTAAATCGGAAAATAAGGAAACGTACCTGAAGGTTTACCCCGATAAGGGCGGTTTCGCGGTGGATTACGAGCAGGATGCCATCAATATTAATAAGCTGGATAAAGGTGTGCTTATTTTTAACATCGAAAAAGAGAACGGCTACAAGGTGGTGGTTATTGATAAAACAACCGGCGGCCAGGAAGCAGCGGTGTATTGGAAAGATGAATTTCTGCAGCTGAAGATCCGTAACGATAGCTACAACCAAACCAGCAATACGCTGGGCATCTACAAAAACTTCGTGACCCAAAAGCTCGACGACGAGTTTGAAATGAGCAAAGCCGATAAGATAGACCTGCTGAACCGCTCCATGAAGTACTTTAAGGAAAAGGAAACCTTCGACCTGGATGAGTTCGCGGAAGAGGTGATCAGTAACCCGGAGGCTATTACTTCTTTTAAAAACTTTAAGAACCAATACGAGGAAGAATTTGATACCCCCATTGGCGATAGCTTCGAGATCTCGGGCAACGCCGTAAAAAAACAGGCACGAATTTATAAAAGCGTGTTAAAGCTGGATAAGAATTTCCACATCTACATCCATGGCGACAATAAACTGATAGAGAAGGGCTTTGATGATGATAAAGCGATGAACTATTATAAGGTTTATTTTAAGGAGGAAGCATAGTTAGGATTGCACCGATTAGTATCTTTGTGAAAGATTATGATTTACAACCTGTTAGCATTGTTGCCCATTATTGCCCATTTGGTGTTGGCCGGGTATATAGCTCGTAAAATAAGCAGGTCGATTGTGCTTACTAAGAAGCAAAAACGCCTGAATATTTTTCTTGCAGTGACAATTCCGTTCGCATGGTCTATACTGATGTATTATATACTAAAGAAGGAACCGAACTACTTCGATAAGCGGAAGCGTATAACAAATGATAAATGGATGGAAGTAGAATTCACGGGCAATCCATAATTATCGTTACTATTTTTCCCCGGCGTACGCCAGCTTCATAAAACCAATTACTTCTTCATTCAACTCTTCCGCATTCAGCATCCTGAGATCCTTATACAGCGACAATGGCTGATAGTTTAGATCAAAGTTCGTTATAAACCTGACCGACAGCCGAACCCTTCCACTCCCAAATCGAATACTCTTTTTAAATCCCCTCGTACCGCATTTGCGTAACTACTCATAACAATCTACCAATTGTTAAACTTTACGTGATAGCTGCTTTATACAACAAACATATTTACCTTCGCATAGCCACCGGCATGCTATTAATTATGCTTATAGGGCTTAAAACGGCTGCGCCGGTATTTATCAGCCTTAAACAAGTTGATAAAGAAAATACATCTGTTACCGAAAACGACGGGGAGAAAAAAGCAGAAACAAGTCCTTCTTTTGAAAAGGAAAAAGAATTTGCCGATATGAACAGGGCTATGGCGGTTCATTTACTTTGGCACACGCAAATTATCCATATCACGGGCTACCAAAATAATTACCTGGCAACTCATTTCTTAAGGGTCGCCTCGCCCCCGCCCGATCTTTATTTACATCCGATCTGCTGAACAAAAGCCAGTTAAAGGCAACCGACAACATTTACTGTAAATAAAAATCTATTATGAAAACATTTAACCTTCCTGTTAAGCTGGGCATCGTATGCGCTGCAGCTTTATTAATATTCGCATCATCCTGTAAAAACGATACCGGACCGTTCCCAACTCCTGTTACTATCGAAGAAACCGACGGCCCGGATGTAAATTTCTTTGCTCTTACATCAGATAACCGCTTACTTACGCTCAACGCGAAAGACGTATCTGCAATTGTTGCAACAGCACCCATCACCGGGCTGCAAACCGGCGAAACCATCTTAGGGATGGATTTCAGGCCCGCTACCGGGCAGCTTTATGCTGTGGGGAGCACCAGTCGCCTGTATATTATTAATACTACCACGGGCGTAGCGAGGGCCGTAAGCGCCACCGCTTTTACACCTGCCATTACTACCTCTATTTATGGTGCCGGGTTCGATTTTAACCCCACGGTTGACAGGATCCGTTACGTGGGTTACAATGGCCAAAACCTGCGCCTTAATCCCGAAACCGGAACTGTTGCAGCAACCGATGCCAACATTAACGGCTCTACCTTAGCGCCGGGCGTAAGCGCTGCAGCGTACACACAAAACCGTGCAGGTGCTGCAAGCACTATTTTGTACGACATTGACCTGAACAACGATAAACTTTACAAACAAGATCCGCCAAACGATGGCAAACTGGTTGAAGTTGGCGCTTTAAGCGTAAATGCCGAAGCTACAGGTGGCTTTGACATTAGCCCGGATGGCAGCAAGGCCTTGGCTATATTAACAGTGGCCAGCAAACAGGGGTTATACACTATTGACCTGGCTACCGGCAAGGCAGTACTTGTTAAAAACAGTTTACCCGCTACCATCATCGGTTTTGCCATACCAACCGAGCCGGTTGCTTATGCGGTTACTGTCAATACAGAGCTGGCTATTTTTAACCCGGCAAGCCCCGCCCCTGTGCTAAAAGCCATTGGCGGCCTGCAGGCCGGAGAGACTATTTTGGGTATAGATATGCGCCCTGTGAACGGCCAGCTATACGCCCTGGGAAGCACCAGCAGGTTATATACGCTTAATGCATCATCGGGCTTAGCTACACAGGTAGGTACAGGTACTTTAACTACTCCTTTGTTAGGTACCGATTTCGGTTTTGATTTTAACCCTACGGTGGATAGGATCCGCGTGGTGAGCAACTTGGGCCAAAACCTACGACTGAACCCGAATGATGGGGCTGTAGCAGCTATCGACGGCGCTATTAATCCAATCACCTCATCGGTAAGTGCATCTGCATATACCAACAACTTTGCAGGGGCAACAGCTACCGTTTTGTATGATATTGATGCAGCGGTCGGCAGGTTGGTTAAACAAGATCCGCCAAATAGCGGCACCCTGGTAGATGTTGGCGCTCTCGGCGTTACCGCAAGCATAGCCAACGGTTTTGATATTGGCAGCACCAGCGGCACGGCTTATGCCCTGCTAACCGTTGGTGGTGTAACCAAAGTTTACACCATTAACCTCATGACGGGCGCTGCAACAGCCGGCGCAACGTTAACCGGCAACGTAACCGCCTTTACAATAGGGTTAGGATTTTAATAATCCGACACCATTAAACAAAAAACGCCCGGCACTACACCGGGCGTTTTTTGTTTGTTTATTTTATTTCGTCGTGATACGCCAGCTTCATAAACCCAAGCACTTCCTCATTCACATCCTCCATATTCAGCATCCTGAAATGGTGATTGTATTGCTGCTGGCCTGGCACCTGCCCTACCTTTTGAAAACAAAGATTATCCGGGTACTCCTGCTTAAACGGGAACACGATATGGATAAAATTCTTACCCAACTGCGTTACCCAGGCAATACGGTGCCGGTTGTTGGAAATGCCTATCATTGTTTTAGTGGTCTCCACTTTTATGTTGCCTATCTTATTAAACTCCGCAATAAAATGATGGAACAGCATTAAAGTATGTGCCGATTTACCTGCGAGAAAGGCAGATAGCTGGAGTTCGTCGCCGGGTGTGGATGTGAAAACGGGCATACATTTTAGGAATTGTAACGTTTATCCAGTTCTTTTTCAATCTCCGCCCAATCGCGGGCCGGGGTTGTCCCATCAATAAACTCCTGCTTTCGCTTCAATAGCAGTTGGAGTTGCTCCTCAGAAATAATCTCATTTAGCATTTCGTCTTCCATACAATCACCATTTAAAACAAATATAGTTTTTTGCTCAAAGCATCCGTTGGGAAAAAAGAATTTCCTTCCCTTAACGATAGCGTCGGCTCGTTTCATCATATTAAAATCATAATCAATTTCCACAAAAGCAACAATGTTGCATTTGTGGATTACTTGTTTACATTTGCCGCTATGAAAGCAGATTTTGATGTAATAATTATTGGTGGTAGCTATGCCGGCCTTTCCGCAGCAATGGCTTTGGGGAGGGCATTGCGCAATGTTTTAGTGATAGATGCCGGGCAGCCCTGCAACAGGCAAACACCGCACGCACACAATTTTATTACGAACGATGGCGAAACACCAGCAACCATCAGTGCGAAAGCCAGGAAACAGGTGATGCAATATCCAAACGTGCATTTTTACAACGGAACGGCAACGGCTGCCCGTGAAAACGATGGGCTGTTTGTTATAGAGACCGATAAAGGCGAAAGTAACACCTCTCGTAAGTTGCTATTTGCCACGGGCATAGTGGATGTAATGCCCGCCATTCCAGGCATTGAGCAAAGTTGGGGAATCTCGGTTTTGCATTGCCCCTATTGCCATGGTTACGAGGTGCGCAACCAGCCTACGGCAATTTTTGCATCGGGCGAGGTTGGTTTTGAGTTTGCCAAGATCATTAATAATTGGACTAAAGAACTTACCCTGCTTACCAACGGACCGTCTCAGCTTACCAGCGAGCAAATTACTGCGCTTGCCGGGCACAACATCAGTGTTAATGAAACGCCGGTTACAAAGGTCAATCATCAGGACGGTTATATCAGCAATGTTGCATTTGCAGATGGCAGCGGCCTTGCCATAAACGCCATGTACGCCAAGTTTCCATTCCGGCAAACCTGCGAATTACCTCAAAGTTTGGGCTGCGCGTTAACCGAACATGGCTTTATTAAAATAGATGAGATGCAGGCAACAACCGTAAACGGCGTGTTTGCTGCGGGCGATAATACGACTATGTTCCGTTCACTATCGATAGCTATCGCTGCGGGTAACCGGGCGGGTGCGATGATCAATCACCAGATGATCAACGAGGATTTTTAAAACTCCGGCAATATTCCTTCTATCCCCCAGCGTTCCTCTATCCCTAATCCAAACAGGGCGAAATCATATTTCACGGGGTCCAGCGGGTCGAATTCGCGGAGATTTTGGGTGAGTTCGAGGGCCGTTTGCCAGTCGGTTTGTTTGCGGGTAATGAGTTTGAGTTTGCGGGCCACGCGATCTACATGCAGATCGCAGGGGCAAATCAGGTCTGCCGGACTGATGCGGTTCCAGATCCCGAAATCCACGCCTTGTTCATCCTTCCGCACCATCCAGCGCAGAAACATGCACAGGCGCTTGCAGGTTGATTTTTGCGATGGCGAGGATACGTGTTTTTTGGTACGGTTTGGGAAATCGGGCAGGGACATGAAGTACGAACGAAAATGATCCAAAGCCCATTCCGCAGAGCCCCTCCCGTCCCCTGAAGGGGAAGCTTTTGACTTGCTACCGTACAACTCCTGCTCCCCCTTCAGGGGGCCGGGGGGCTGCACGAATGCATCTTCCAAACTCTCGAAGTGTTCATAATGATGCCTGAAGAACGAAATAAAGTACAGCGTATCGATATCATTAAACGTTCGGTGCTTAAAATGCAGCAGCTTCTTTAAATCAGGCTCTTCGTGATTGATAATAAAGTCGTAGGGGGCGCCATCCATCAGGGTGATGAGTTCTTTGCATTTATTGATGATGGTAACCCGCTGCCCCCAGGCCAGCGTTGCTGCCCAAAAACCCATGATCTCGATATCCTGCTTTTTTGTGAACATATGCGGGATGCTTACCGGGTCGTTTGCAATGAATTCCGGGCGGTTGTATTGAGATACTTTAGCGTCGAGGAAAGCTTTGAGGTTATCGTTCATCTTATCTCAAAGCGTCATTGCGAGGTACGAAGCAATCTCCCGATAAGCAGGGCCGTGATGCAAAGCTTAGAGATTGCTTCGTACCTCGCAATGACGCGGTGGTAATATATTTTAAGCCAGCGCCTGTTTCAAATCTTCCAGCAGATCCTCAATATCCTCTACCCCTACGCTTAAGCGCAGCAGGTTATCTACCACGCCGGCTTTGTCGCGCTCGGCTTTGGGGATGCTGCCGTGCGTCATGCTTACCGGGTGATTGATAAGTGATTCTACGCCGCCCAATGACTCGGCAAGGGAGAATACTTTAAAGGAGCCGGCAATGCGGAAGGTTTCCTGCAGGTCGGCATCTTTTAAAACGATGGAGATCATGCCGCCAAAATCGCGCATTTGCTTTTTGGCAACCTCATGGTTCGGCGAATCGGGGAAACCCGGCCAGTAGATCTTCTCTACCCTTGGGTGATCCTTTAAAAACTCAGCCACCGCGCGGCCGTTCTCGCAATGCGCTTTCATACGCAGGTGCAGGGTTTTAATGCCGCGCAGCACCAGGAAGCTGTCCATAGGCCCGGGAGTGGCACCACAGGCGTTGTAGATGAACCATAGCTTCTTGTAAAGCTCTTCGTCGTTCAGCATCAGGGCACCCATTACCACGTCGCTGTGGCCACCGATGTATTTGGTAACCGAATGCATTACCACATCAGCGCCTAGATCTATCGGGTTTTGTAGGTATGGCGAAGCGAAGGTATTATCTACCACAAACAGCAGGTCATTTGCCTTACTGATCTTCCCGATAGCCTCGATATCCACCACCTGCATAGTTGGGTTGGTAGGCGTCTCTATCCAGATGAGTTTTGTTTTATCGTTGATGTATTCGTTAATGATCTCCGGGTTGCTCAGGTCCAGGAAATGGAACTTGATGCCGTAGTTAGCGAAGATCTTGGTAAAGATGCGGTACGAACCGCCATAGAGGTCGTTGCCGGTAATTACTTCGTCGCCTGGTGCCAGCAGCTTCATTACGGCATCGGTTGCGCCCATGCCGCTGGAGAATGCCAGTCCGTATTTTGCGTTTTCCAAAGCCGCTAAGCAATCTTCCAGCGCCTTGCGGGTTGGGTTGGTACCGCGCGAATACTCGTACCCCTTATTATCCCCCGGCGTTTTTTGCCAGTAGGTAGAGGTTTGGTATATCGGCGTCATGATAGCGCCTGTAGTTGGATCGGGCTCCTGCCCTGCGTGTATTGCTTTTGTTGCGAATTTCATGTGCGTTAGTTGATGGTTCATAGATCATAGTTCATGGTTTTAGCCGATTTGTTACTATGAACTATCAACCATGAACTATGAACTCCCTAATATGCCCGTGCAAAAAGCACCCTTTGTGTAGACGGATTCCCCGTGAGGATGCATTTGCCTTCTTCCTGCTTATTGTTCAAAGGTATACAACGGATTGTAGCCTTAGTTTCATCTTTTATTTTTTGTTCGGTTTCTGATGTGCCATCCCAATGGGCCGATATAAACCCAGGCTGCTCATCCAGCATGCGTTTAAACTCTTCGTAGGTATCTACCTCGGTAGTGTTCTCCGCACGGAAGGCTGAGGCCTTGGTGTAGATATTCGTTTGAATTTCTTCCAGCAATGCTGTAATATGCGCTGCCAGGCCGTCCTGTTGCACGGTTTCCTTGGTTTTGGTATCGCGGCGGGCAAGCTCCACAGTGCCGTTCTGCATATCGCGGCTGCCAATAGCTACGCGCAATGGTACGCCTTTTAACTCGTACTCAGCAAACTTTGCGCCCGGGCGATGGGTATCGCGGTTATCAAATTTCACCGTAACATCTTTACTGCGCAGTTCTTTGGTCAAGCCTTTTACGTATTCGGTAATGGCATCCAATTCTTCGGGGTGTTTGTAAATCGGCACAATAACCACCTGTATCGGCGCCAGTTTCGGAGGCAGCACCAATCCGGCATCATCCGAGTGGGCCATGATCAGCGCACCTATCAAACGGGTTGAAACGCCCCATGAGGTTGCCCAAACAAAATCCTGTTTATTATCCCGGGTGGTGAATTTTACATCAAATGCCTTAGCAAAATTCTGCCCCAAAAAGTGCGAGGTACCTGCCTGCAGGGCTTTGCCATCCTGCATCAAAGCTTCAATACAATAAGTATCCAGCGCGCCGGCGAAGCGTTCGTTGGCGGTTTTACGGCCTTTTACCACCGGCAGTGCCATCCAATTTTCGGCAAATTCGGCGTAAACATCCAGCATTTGTTCCGTTTCTGCTACAGCTTCTTCGGCGGTTGCGTGAGCGGTGTGGCCCTCCTGCCATAAAAATTCGCTGGTGCGCAGGAACAAACGGGTGCGCATTTCCCAGCGCATTACGTTGGCCCATTGGTTCACCAAAATAGGCAGATCGCGGTAGCTTTGGATCCAGCCGCGGTAGGTGTTCCAGATGATGGTTTCTGATGTTGGGCGGATAATTAATTCTTCCTCCAGTTTTGCTTCCTCATCCACAACAATATTGCCGTTTCCATCGTTCTTTAGCCTGTAGTGTGTTACTACAGCACATTCTTTAGCGAAACCCTCCACGTGGCTGGCTTCCTTAGAGAAGAAAGATTTTGGTATAAGCAGTGGGAAATAAGCGTTTTGATGCCCCGTCTCTTTAAACATTTTATCGAGCTGGGCCTGTATCTTTTCCCATATAGAATAGCCGTAAGGCTTAATGATCATACACCCTCTAACTGGCGAATATTCTGCCATGTCAGATTTAATTATTAAGTCGTTAAACCATTGCGAATAATCTTCGTCTTTACTAATAACACCTTTGCTCATATACTGATTTATTGGAATAGAATTTGACTTTATAATTAATATTACTAACCGCCAAATTTATAAATTTATACGTTTATTTGAACTCGAACTTTATACTCTCTGCAAAAATGAAAAGGAACCTACTCTTAGGAATCACAATGATCGGCGCCATGGCGCTGAGTTCCTGCTCCGTAAACAAAACCGCATCCACCTCAAAAAATAGCGACGACGTTTATTTTTCGCAGGCTACAGCCGGCGAAGCACCTGAATACGTTGCACCAAAACCCGTATATCGCCAGGACGAAGACGTGGCCTACCAGGAAGAAGGTGATGACGATTATTACTATTACGACGATTACTCATCGCGCATCAACCGCTTTAACTATTATTCTCCTTTTAGCTATTACGATAGTTACTACGGTGCTTACAGCCCATACAATTACGGCAATTACGGTTTTAGCATAGGCCTTGGCTACGGTTACGGTGGTTACAACGGCTTTTACGGCGGAATTGGTTATGGCTATGGCGCATTTTCGCCTTATGCTGGGTACGGCTGGGGTGGTTATGGCGGCTATGGGTACGGTGGCTATTACGGCTATGGTGGTTATGGTTATTCGCCATATTCTTATTATGGTACAGGTTATGGTTACGGTGGCCCCTACTGGGGTGTAATATCGGCAAACAGCACTTACGGTACGCCGCGCCCAAACAGGGGTAATGGCAGCCCGCGTGGTGTTGGTGTAGGCGGCCGTAATGGCATAGGCTACACAGGTACCGCAAATAATGGTATTGGTTATTACCCTAACAGGCCAAACAGGGGTGGCAGCAACGGCGGTAGTGTACGCCCTAACGGTACAGGCGGTTATAGTAACGGCGGTTACAGCAATACACGCCCAACCAGGGTAGCGCGTGGCGAAGGCGGCCAAAGTTACCAGCCTCAAAGGCAGCCACAACAAAGGCCGGCAACCCAGGATCGTACGCCCGACAGGCAACCATCTTATTCTCCGCCTCCATCTAATAGTGGCGGTGGCGGTAGCAGCAGCGGATCAAGCGGCGGCGGCGGTGGTGGCGGCAGGCCAACAAGACCATAATTCATTTTTACACACCTAAAGTTTATGAAAATAAAATATCTACTCAGTGTGATCGCTATAGTAGCGGTCACTAAAAATAGTTTTGCCCAATATTCGCAGGATGCCGTACGGTTTTCTGGCGCGCAAACCGGCTCTACAGCACGTATTAAAGCAGTTGGTAACGCGGGTACAGCCATCGGCGGCGATCTTAGCTCGATAAGCGGTAACCCTGCCGGCCTTGGTTTTTTTACCAAATCTGAACTGAGCCTAACACCGGAATATAACAACATTAAAGTAAATTCTACCTACCAGAGCACGCACGGTACGGATACCAAATCATCCGGTAATTTAAACCATGCCGCTTTTGTAATATACCAGCAACTAAACCGCCCAAAAGGCACCGACAGAAGCAAAGGTTGGCTGAGTTTTAATTATGGCGGTGGTTACAGCCGTACCAATAATTTTTACGAGAACATTAACTACGCGGGCAGTAACGGTACAAATTCCATTAACGATTATTACGCCAGCCAGGCGAATCAATTTGGTATCGACATAGGTACCCTGGCCGGTAACGCATACGACCATAACCTGATAGACAACTACGGCACAAATGCCAACCCTAATTATAAAAGCAACGCTTTCCCCGGTGTAGATCAGCAGAGCATCATTACCCGCACAGGCGGCCAGTCGGCTTTAGATTTTGCATTCGGCGCCAATTACAGCAATAAGTTTTACATTGGTTTGGGCGTAAGCTTTACCGATGTGCGCTTTAACTCGCTAAGTAATTTTTATGAGGACGGGGCATTATCTGTATTAGAAGGAAGCCCTACACCTGTTGCGGTAACCCGCGATTACAGCTCCAAGTTTACGCAGGACCAAAACACCCGCGGATCAGGCTTTAGCGGCCGAATAGGTGCTATTTTTAAACCGGTTGACGCGGTGCGTTTAGGTGCAGTAATTAACACGCCCACTTATTACACCATAGACGATTCTTACAACGAAAGCCTTGCAACAAGCATTAGCAATGGCAGTCGGTTTGAAGATGGCCCGCAAAACTACTCGTTAACCTACAACATGCGCACGCCATGGAAATTTTCGGGTGGTGCATCTATATTTATCAAATCATTCGGTTTTATCACCGGTGATATTGAATATATAGATTACAGTTCTACCCATATCAGCAGCGATGAGAATTTTAATGCCGACAAGGATGATAACCCTGCTATCCGCAGCCTGTACCAATCGGCGGTTAACTACCATGTTGGTGCCGAAGCAAGGATCGCCAGTTTCTTTTTACTGCGCGGTGGTTACGGCATACAAGGTAAAGCCCGCCGTGATGATAACGCAAGCGACATTAAAACCGTTAGCGGCGGCGTAGGCCTGCGTTTTGGTGCTTACTACCTTGATGCTACTTACACCCACGCAACCGGCAGCCAAACCGTATATCCTTACGAGGTTGGCAGTGCAAGCCCGGGTGCCTTATTAAACAGAACCCTGGATAACGGGTATTTAACTTTGGGATATAGGTTTTAGATGTGAGATTTGAGACATGTAGTGGCTAATTGAACCACAGAGATTCTCAGAGATTTACACACACAGTTTTTAAACAATCGAGGCGATGAAATTTCATCGCCTCGATTGTTTAAGTTTTCTTATAGTTATAAGATGAAAATTAGATATGAAAACATGGGCACTCCAATTCCCCAAAAACAAGCGCTATCATTAGGGGATTATACAAAAATTTATACCCTCCCAAATGGCATGGTTAAACGGGAAGATAGTTTCGACGGGCACAAATTACTAACGGTTAATTATTATAAAGAGGAAGAATCTAATGAAGAAATTCGAGCACTCCTCTCTCCTTTAAATGTTTCTTTCGGGATTCGTACGATTGAAGAATATGGCCCTTACCGTGTAGTACATGACGATAGCTATGTCGAGAACATACTCAAATATAAATATAATATCTTGTGGCTGGCCAATAACAAAGTCATATGTTTTGAAGAGATTAACATCGAAACAAATCTTCCGCTTTACGACAGAACTTCTAAGTATTTAGGTCACTACGAGGATGAGAGTAGTACTGGCTATTGTAAATTCCATTACAATGTGGACGGCAGTTTAAATTTTTGTGAATATGATTACCTGCACGACTACGACTCAGACGAGTTTGATTTAAAAACTATCCATTTACTAAAAGACAAGTTTGTGTTGTCTGAAGATTTATACAATTATTATTTAACGGCTAAATTACTTCCTGACTTGGACTAATGCAGGGACGGAGAAAACTATAAAGGCGATGAAAAATTCATCGCCTTTATAGTTTAAAATAAAAAACAACTCCGAAATCGAACATCCGAAATCCGAAATCAATTAATCTTCATTTACGAAAGACCTCAACATCCAGGTGTTCTTTTCTTTGAATTGCATAAAGCGGTTCACCATATCGTTGGTGCCATCGTCGCCGGCTTTGTCGGTTATCTCTAATATCTCGCGCTCCATTTCTATCAGGGCTGCCATATCTTCGATGATCGCCTTTACCATATCGGTATCCAGCAGGCCTATCGTGTTTATTTCTTTTAAAGTTGACTGGCTAATGTAATCCTTAAAGGTACTGTATGGCGGTTTGCCCAGGGTAAGGATGCGTTCGGCCAGTTCATCGATAGTGGTTAGCGCAGCCGTGTAAAGTTCTTCGAATTTTACGTGCAGGGTAAAAAAACTTTGGCCTTTAACGTTCCAGTGGCAGCCACGTAATTTTTGGTAGTGGATGTGGTAATTAGCTAACAGGTCGTTCAGGTGGTCTACAACCGGTTTTACCTTTTTTTCTTCTAAGCTGATCTCTTTAGCGTCCATAGTGTATTGTGTATATGTTTTGGTGGATAACATGCCTTTAGCGGCATTGTTTATAAAGGTAAGCACATTTGATATAATTGCCCATATTTGCAGCATAAATGACAATTTTGCAACCATTACTCAGCCATAATTTCGGAGGCACTATCTGGCGGATGGAGATAGACGAGCTTACCGATACAATGGTGGCAGAGATCCGCAACGAAACCGATAAGCAGGTAAGTTTTGTCTCCCTTAGCCTAAACACCGGCAAAATTTATTTCGAAGGCTTTAAAACCGATGAACGCTGGCTTACGGGTATCGAAGCTGTTTACGATGGCGTTGCCCTGCTACACTACTACAAGCACGAAAGCGGTCCCGAGCACAAAGGTATCATCGCTATCGATGCATGTACCTCGGCAGCGCTTTGGAGCAACTACAGCAACGCTTTCGATCACCTTAGCATTAACGGACCGGTGGTTTATAACACCAGCCTCCAGCCTAAAAAATTACTGATGGCCGATATAAAAACCGGGCAGGTGCAGCGCGGCTACCAGGCGGCGGATAAACCTTTGCCCAATAGTATAGTCATACCTGCAATAACATCTGCAAACCAATTTGTTCCGGGAACGTTACCTGTGCCTTTTGGAAATATAGTGCATTACCTTAATCACAATAATTATAGAATTGTATCTTTGCACGCGTTAAAAAACGGTGTGCTGCAACAGCATATCTATATTATGGCCGGTATAGAAGTGTTGTATACCGATTTATTGAACAGCGGTATACAAAAATTACAACCCGAGGCGTTTGTATTACATAAAAATGCCCTGGTTTACATTAAAAATAAAACAGAAATTATCGTATTACCCCTCTAAAATACTGTATAATAATTGATTATGAAGTTAAAGATCCTGTTAGTATCCACCATATTCCTCACACTTTCGGCATCACTGTTTGCCCGCCCGCTGGTTGACTCCATTGGTGTGGAGAACCTGAACGGCAAGAAAGTGATCCTCCACAAGCTGGATCCGAAAGATAATTACTACTCCATTGGCCGCAAATATGGCGTTAGCCCCAAAGCTATTATCGAGTTTAACAGCAACGCCAGTATGCAAATTGGCAAAGTAATAAAAGTACCTACCGAGCGCCCTTTTAGCGGCGACGCGCCTGCATCTGCTGTAGTAACTGCTACGCCAGCGCAGCAGCCGCAAACCAAACCAGTGGTACAGCAACCGGTAACTACCACACCACCGGTTAACACGCCGGTAGTAAGCCAGCAAGTGGCAACAACTACTCCGCCTGCTGTAAAACCGGCAGAGCAAAAGATAGAGCAGAAAACAGCCCAGGAAGTTGCCAATAGCAATGTAAGCGGCATTACTGTACAACAATATAAAGTTGGCGCAGGCGAAACCCTTTACTCTATAGCCAAGCGCTTTGGCACTACGGTAGATGATATCACCGCAACCAATAAACTTACATCAACCATTGTACCGGGCCAGGTTTTAACCATCCGCTCGGGTGTGCCTGCTACACCACCGCCTCCGCCCCCAGTTGCGCACCCTGTTGATACCGCGCTTGCCAAACGCGACAGCACTTATGTGGCATCTCCGGCAGATTCATTGGCCGATAAACGCGCGGGAGCCAGTAAATACGGCTTATTTGAAAAAAATGAAAAGGGCGTGGCCACCTGGATAGACGATGCCAGCCTCGACCCGAATAAAAAACTGATACTGCACCGTACCGCCCCTATTGGTACCGTAATGCGGATCACCAACCCTATGACGGGTAAAAGCACCTTTGCCAAAGTAGTTGGTCGCTTTACTGACAATCAATCTACCCAGGGGGTAATGATCGTGATGACCAAAAACGTTGCCGAAACTATTGGCGCTATTGATAAACGTTTCCATGTAACTATTAGCTACGGTACTCCTAATGAATAAACCTTATGTAATTGGTGTTGCCGGCGGAAGCGGAAGTGGCAAGACCTTTTTTTTGAAGTCCTTTTTAGCGCATTTTACACCCGAAGAAGTATGCCTGGTATCGCAGGATGATTATTATATCCCCGTGGCGCATAACATGACCAAGGAGGAAAATAAGCTCTACAACTTCGATCTGCCGAGCACCATTGACGCCGACCTGTTCGAGAGCGATATCAGCAAGCTGATGCGCTGGGAAACTGTTTACCAAAAGGAATACACCTTTAACAATCCCGATATCGTCCCCAGGATATTGGAGATAAAGCCTGCCCCTATTATTATCGTGGAAGGCTTGTTCATCCTCCACTTCCAAAAAATAGCAAACGACCTCGACATGACCATCTTCATCGAAGCCGATGAAGAGATAGCCCTCCGTCGCCGCCTAAAACGCGACCTGGCCGAACGCGGTTACTCTAATGAAGACGCTTATTATAAATGGGTAAACCATGTGGTACCGTCTTATAAAGAGTACCTGCTGCCCCACCGCGACAAGTGCGCCAAGGTGATTATCAACAACGGCACAGTTGCAGATGATATCTTTAGGGTAACGGATGAAATTTCGCAGGAATTGCGGGAACGGATATTAGGGAAGTAATTAGTTATACGAGAGGCTACTTATAGCGGAATTGAAGGCGGCTATATTTGCCGGCCTTACGTTTAGATAGATTATATAAATGGCGGGTTCGCCGATTTTCCTAATTCCGAATCTCCTGCTTTTTAGTGGCTGAAAATCTTCCAGTTCTTCTTTAATATCTTCCTCGTCAATTAATTGTTTGAATTTTTCGTTGGAAAGATTAAATCGCATTGCAGGCCTGCGTAGCTTTTCCGGCAAGTACAGAATTACAACACTTTCACTATCCTTAAACATTAATTGATGTTTAAAAAACCAGCTTGTAGTACGCTCTACAGATTGCAGTCCCAGGGGAATCAATAATTTATATTCTTTATCTCGTATTATAGTGCGGTCAAGTTTCATCGGCAAACATTTCGGAACGGTAAATTCAGTTAATTTCTCAGCGGCCTCAGAAGAGATATGTTTTGTAGCGCATCCAAAACAGATGGTTACAATGGAAATCAATAAATACTTGTAAAAACACCGCAGCGACATACTTCAATATTATTTCGAAGTACAATGTAGTGAAAGGTAGGGAATTTTTAAGAGGTTGCTGTATATTAAAGTACTAATCGCAGTTAAGCAACAGTTCGTAGTATTTCTTCATTAAAACGGTATCGTAATTTACGAGGGAATTGTAGGCTTCGGTAACCAGTTCGTTCAAAATTGAAGAACCAAGCTGCCCTGCCCCGTTTGGGATAGAATCGTAATAGGTAATAAGCTCTTTAACCCTTATAATTTCGTACAATAATTGCTGGATGAGATCGGTGTTTTGCCCATCGCCCATACCCCGCGAATTATTCAGAAAACCTAAAGGATCGTTGGTGGTAGATGTCATTTGCAAAACAAGGATCCGGCTAAATGTTTCTCAATATATCTTTACTTAAGCCTAAGTAACCACTAAGGTTTGCATTTTGTTTTGATTTTTTATCAAAAATTTTAAATTAAATAGCAAAACCCTCTTTTTGGGAGGGTTTTGCGTATAAATCAAGAAGATTATTTGTTTGAATCTGGCCTTGGCAACAAAACTTTGCGCGAAAGTTTCAGTTTACCTTGCTTATCAACGTCGAGCAGTTTCACACGTACTTCATCGCCTACATTAAAGATCCCATCCATGGTCTCTATCCTGCGGTGATCAATTTCTGATATATGTAACAAGCCATCTTTACCCGGCATAATTTCAACAAATGCACCAAACGGCATTATTGATTTTACTTTACCTTCGTAGATCTCGCCAACTTCCGGTTTAGAAGCGATGTTGCGGATACGGGTTAAAGCGGCGTCGATAGAAGCCTTGTTATCGGCAAATACCTGTACAATACCCTGGTTGTCTTTCTCTTCGATAGAGATGGTAGCACCAGTCTCACGTTGCATTTCCTGGATGATCTTGCCACCGGGCCCGATAACCGCACCAATAAATTCTTTGTCGATTTTAATGGTAACGATACGTGGAGCGTGTGGTTTGTAATCTTCGCGTGGCGCGGTAATGGTTTTTGCCATTTCGCCAAGGATATGTAAACGGCCTTCTTTTGCCTGGTCTAAAGCGTTAGTAAGCACTTCGTAAGAAAGACCATTAATTTTCAGGTCCATCTGTACAGCAACAATACCGTTTTTGGTTCCCGTTACTTTAAAGTCCATATCACCTAAGTGATCCTCATCGCCAAGGATATCAGAAAGGATAGCATATTTGGTACCCATTTCGTTGGTGATCAATCCCATCGCGATACCTGATACCGGGTTGGTGATCTTAATACCTGCATCCATCAAAGCCAATGTACCGGCGCAAACCGTAGCCATTGATGAAGAACCGTTAGACTCAAGGATATCAGAAACGATACGGATAGTATATGGGTTCTCATCTTCGTGTGGTAACACACGTTTCAACGAACGCATAGCCAAGTTACCGTGACCTATCTCGCGGCGGCCTGCACCTCTGTTAGGGCGAACCTCACCGGTAGAAAAACCAGGGAAATTGTAGTGCAACAGGAATTTTTGATAACCGTTGATGAAAGCACCATCTATCATTTGCTCATCGTCCTTAGCGCCTAAGGTAACGGTGGTTAATGCCTGGGTTTCGCCACGGGTGAACACAGCAGAACCGTGTGCAGATGGCAGGTAACTAATTTCGCTCCAGATAGGGCGAATTTGTTTGGTATGGCGACCGTCTAAACGTTTGCCTTCATCCAAAACAAGGTTACGGATGGCATCATATTCCACATCGTGGTAGTATTTTTTGGCAAGTGATTTGGTGATATCGTCAATTTCGCCTAAAGTAGCGATGTAAGCATCACGTACTTCTTTAAATTTTGCAGAACGCTCATCTTTTGCAGATGCAGAAGATGCGATATCATATACCTGCTGGTAAGTAGCTTCGTAGATCGCTTGCTTCAGATCTTCGTTGCTATGCTCGTGGCTGTAGGTACGTTTAACGGTTTTACCAACTTCTTCAGCAAGTTCAATTTGCGCTAAACACTGAATTTTAATGGCAGTGTGTGCAAACTTAATTGCTTCAACCAGTTCAGCTTCCTGTATCTCGGCACTTTCGCCTTCCACCATGTTGATGTCGTGCTGGTTACCTGCTACAATAAACTCAAGGGTTGCAGTTTTTAACTGGGTAAGGGTTGGGTTGATCACCAGTTGGCCATCAACTTTAGCAACACGCACTTCAGATATCGGCCCGTTGAAAGGGATATCAGAAACAGCTAATGCTGCAGAAGCCGCTAAACCTGCCAGTGCATCCGGCATAATGTCTTTGTCGGCCGAAATCAGAGAGATCATCACTTGTGTATCAGCGTGATAATCTTCTGGGAACATAGGGCGCAATGCACGGTCAACCAAACGGGAGATCAAAACCTCGTAGTCTGACAAACGTGCCTCGCGGCGTAAAAAACCACCCGGGATACGGCCGGTGGAAGCGTATTTCTCTTGGTAGTCTACAGAAAGAGGTAAGAAATCAATGCCCTCTTTTGCTTCTCGTGATGATACTACGGTAGCTAATAACATGGTATCACCCATCTTAATCACTACAGAGCCATCAGCTTGTTTAGCCAGTTTACCGGTTTCGATCTCAATGGTGCGGCCGTCACCTAAATCAATTACCTTTTTAATTACGTTTAAACTCATCTTGTTTGTGTTGTGGGGCACTTTTCATCTTCAGGAGCACCCCGGTTTTTTTATGTGTGTGTGTATAATAATGTTTCGATGCGTATGTTTTTACCGGTTTTCATCCGGAATTTGAAGCATTTTGGCTGGTTTTATAGGTTTATAAGGGGCAGCAAATAATGGTTTCAAAAAGTAAAAAAGCCATCCTGCACAATGCGGACGGCTTTTTGAAAAATATTCAGGAGGATTACTTAATGATATCCCTCAGCGCCAAGGCCTTGATGATAGCACGATACCTGTTGATATCTTTTTTGAACAGGTATGCCAGCAATCCGCGGCGTTTACCTACTAATTTTTGAAGCGATAACTGGGTAGAAAAATCGTGTTTGTTTTTCTTAAGGTGACCAGTTAAATGCGCTATGCGGTAAGTAAATAATGCTACCTGTCCTTCGGTTGTACCTGTGTCGGCGGCACTCTTACCATGTTTTGCAAAGATCTCTGCCTTTGCTTCGTTACTTAAATACATTACGTAAATAATATTAAAGCGTTTAAAATTCTATTAATTGTGGCGCAAAGATACGGTTAAGCTTTTATATGTACAAGGGGTGGTTTGAAAT
Organism: Mucilaginibacter pankratovii; assembly: GCF_014773265.1. GTDB lineage: Bacteria > Bacteroidota > Bacteroidia > Sphingobacteriales > Sphingobacteriaceae > Mucilaginibacter > Mucilaginibacter pankratovii. Next base: position 433,829 of record NZ_JACWMY010000001.1, read on the forward strand.
GTTTATCGGGAAGTGGTTGTAATGTTTTAAGGTTGTAAAATTGCAGGGTTAAGGAACTGGTTTTGATGAGGTTTTCGTCTCCGCAGGGTCTCTTGATAGAGGATCCTGCGGCGGCGGGACATTCAGCCGTGATATTGGTCCCACGGTTTTGCTCAACGGTGCCGCAGGGTCCTTTTTCAAAGAGACCCTGCGGGGACAGGAACTATTTTAACAATATATCCTTTGCCCTATCAAGCAATTCATCTCTGCCCGCTTTTATGCCTGCAATGGTTGGTTTTATGAGAACATCTATTTTTACACCTTTCCTCTGCGTTTCTGCACCATCAGGATAATAAACGCCTATCCCCGATATCATGGTAGAAATTCCGCCGGGCAGCGCTATGGAAGAAACATTGCCATCGGCTCCGGCTGTTGTGCTGCCTATTACCGTAACATTTGGCGAGCTTTGGAAACACATGGTGGTGTATTCTGCCTGGCTTTGCGATGTTTCATTAACAATAACCACAATTTTACCTTTATACACACCGGAGGGTGCCGGCGGTATAGCTATTGGTTCGCCTATAACAAACAAACCTGGCCGGCTAATACTGCCCGTGGAGAATTTCACAAATGGAGTATTATTGGTTTTTATATACGGCCCAAAAGTGTAAGGCATAAATTCCGAAGGGTAACAACGCATATCCACAATGATACCTCTGGTTTGCTCAAACAGGGCCTTGATAGCATCAAGGTCTTTATTATGATACTTACCCGGGTATAGGTACCCTATGTTTTTATCCATTAAATAAAAACCTTTTCCTTTCGGGTTGGGGTCGTAATCTGCGGCGTAATTTATCTTAGCCATTGGCAGCATATTAATTATAGCCGTAAATTGCTTACCGTCGCGCTGCAGGTTAAGTGTAAGCTTGTCTCTACTACTCCGCAATAAAAAGGCTAAAGGCAAATCCCGTAATTGCGCAGCGTAATTAGATGCTGGCGTATAAGGCAGGTACTTTTTTATCAGTTCGGTTACCGGTTTACCGTTTATCGCGGTGATCATATCCCCCGGCTTTACCAGTTCTTTAACGTTTAAAGTATCGTTATAATAACCTGTTACCACCAACTGCTCCTCCACAAACTTGGCCTTAAAAGGGACCGCATTTTTACCCTTATAATCATTTAGCACCCGGTTGCTACCCCATATATTGGCATGGGTATCGTGCACGCGCGCGATCAGGGCGAGCGTATTCAACGTATATTCCGTCGCATTCGCCGATCGAACAAATTTCGGCATGCAGTCTACCAATACATCGTTCCAGTTCTCTGCAATAAGGTGTTTGTACGGAAAGTAGTATTGTATCATGCTCCAATACCTGTATAAGCTGAGCAGCCTGTAGCCGGCATCGGGATATTTCATAGCGCTGTAGGCCATTTCGTTTGTAAAAACAGGGTTGCCAACGCCTGGCGCCAGGCTCACATAATAGTTTTTGGCAATTGCTTGGTTATTCAACATATTACTTAATTCACCCGTTAAGGTTTTGCTTAATACCTTACCATTAAATAACTGCCCGTAATCAGGTGACAGTTTAATATTATTGCCTTTATACGGCACACAAGTAGAGCATTTTGGCACAGGCCCGAGGCCTTTAAGCCAGTTTGCAAGCGCCGCGCTTAATTCATCATTGTTACCGGCTTTTAAAACAGCAGGCATCACCCTGAATAATTCGGCATCCATATTTACATCGCCTTTGGCAACATTTGGATGATGATACTTTATAAAACCCCATACCTGCCCAAGCATTGTTAAATTGCTTATTTGCTGTTTCCCTAACAGTACCGTATCTATTTTTGATCCTTTGTTAAAAGCGGTATCTCGTTCTGCTTTTGCCATCTCTCTTTCTATTGCTTTTGCCTGCTGTACGGGCTGTCCGTCGATAAACAGCCGGAAATTGTCAACCCACATTTTCCCCTTTCCCACCAGCAATCCGCCCAGGTGTATGTTTACGGCTTTAGTTTCATCGTATGGCAATTCAATCACATATTCTTTCCAGTCGGTAGTGCCGGTTATTCCCCTGTCCTGCATATTATCAAAAGCCTGGCTGCCATCCACACGAAGCCATAAGCCGGCATAGCCGGCGGTTACGTTTTCGGTTTTAACATATCCTCTCAGCTCTACTTTATTGCCCTTAAATGTTTTGGGGATAACATAGTCTATCACACCAAAATCGGCCGTCTCGCCAGTTTTCTCAATAGATACGGCGTATTTCCCCTGCTGCTTTACAACGCTGTCTACTTTTACAGGGTACGCTTTTAACTGTTCGGGCTGAAAATAGGTGATCCACCCAACCGGTTTCAACCTGTCGGCGCTCAGCGTTTCTAAATCACCATTAAATTGGGTTTGAGAAATGGCAGGCCTGCAGCTTAGTAAGCCGAGAATTAGCCAAAGAGGCGAGAAACGTTTCATAAAGGCGGGTTAGGTAGCGTGATTTTATTATGATGATATTAACGGGTTTTTATTTGTTTTAATATTGCAGTGATGCAACTAAAACAAAAACCTCGTTTTTACTTTTTACTTTTGACTTCTAACTTTTTACTTAATGCCCACCTACTCCACTTTCCAAACCGAGCACCGCGTACGCCCCGATGATATCGACATGTTTCAGCATGTGCATAACAGCAAGTATTTTGATTACGTGCTGGCTGCCCGTTATGAGCAAATGGAAACCTGCTACGGTATGGCCATGGAGAAATTTATGGAACGCGGCTTTGGCTGGGTGGTGCGCACGGTGTATATGGACTACAAACGCGCCCTTAAAATGGGCGATTATTTTTCAGTGCGTACCGGCATCGAAAGCATCAACGATAAAGGTTGCAGGGTAGCGTTCACCATTACCAACAAAGCCACCAAAAAGGTTTGCTGCGATGGCTACTTCGATTACGTAATGATTGATATGGCCACCGGCCGTGGTACTAAGGTGCCCGAGGATGTGATTGAGCATTACGGGATATAATTTCAATATCAAACACCGAATATCGAATGATGATTACGAAGTTGAATACTTCATCATTCGATATTGGAAATTCATTATTCGATATTACTTCTCCTAATTCGCCAGTATCGCGTCCCCGCAGCAATTCACATCGCTTACCAGTAAGCCTTTAGAACCGTTAATGGTTTCGATGGTGTGGATATACTTGTGGGTTTTGGTTAACTGATCGAAGCCCTGGGCCATCACCTTTATATTCAGATCGGAGATATCAAAATCCACACTATCCTGCAGGCATAGGAAATGCTGGTTTTGCATCGGCAAAAAATCATGGATGTACCCCTGGTCGTGCAGGTTGATAACGCTCATGGTGAGAGCGTTATTCAATTTACGGGCGCTGTTTTTCAGGATCTTCATGGTTTCTGTAAGTTTTTACGGTAAATAGGACGCTCGGGCGCTTCAAATAGTTACAAATGAGCTATTTAAAAGTGAAACTATATCCCAACAATATTTATACCAATAAATGAACTTATGATTAATAAAATGAATTTAACGGCTTAGGCTAACAAAATCCTATTCGCCTTTTATTTCAGAAACGATATCTTCCTTTAGGTCCTTCAATATCAAATAAAACTCATCGAAATTGGGATACCCATTTTTCCAATATAATTCGTGTTGGAAATTTCCAGAATTGAAAATAAAGTCTGCAAATGAATACATGAGTTTTTCATAATTAAGTAGTTTCGACTTCAAAGCACCATCGGTATAACAAGCAGTCAAAACTTCTATCCTCGATAAATATCTATTTATTTGTTCCCATTCATTTTCTGAAATGTATTTGTCCCTTTCAGCGAAATATTGATTTCGGGTTTGTATATCTTTATTAGTTGGGTCTCTTAGAACTAAAACAAAGCAATACAAATTTTTAAATCTGTTGTAGAATTTACTCAAAGATTGAATTACCTCAAATAATTCCTCCAAGTTTTTAACACGAAGCTGCTGCTTGTTATTCTTGTTGGAATAGTAATTGGCGAAGAGAGCCACTATAATAGCTACCAGCGTCAAAACTGTTGAAGAAATTGCTAATAGATTTTCTAAGGACATTGTTTTATTATTACATTGCCCCTTCTATCAGCTCGCTATAAAACTCCGGCACGCTCATGCCGGCAGCGCGTACCTGCTGCGGTATCAAACTGGCAGATGATTGCCCGGGGGTTGTGTTTACCTCGATAAAGTAAAAATCCTGCGTGCCTTCCAGCAGTATAAAATCTACCCGCACCATACCGCGGCAGTTAAGGCGTATGTAAACCCGGGTAACTATTTCGCCAATCTCGTGCACCTTTTCGGCGGGCAGATCGGCAGGGGTAATTTCTTCGGTAAAACCGGGGCTGTATTTGGCCTCGTAATCAAAAAACTCCTTGGTGGTGATCAGTTCGGTAGCGGGCAGTACCGTAATTTTGCCTTTTAAGCGGGCTATTCCTATGCTAAACTCGCGGCCTTTTATAAACTCTTCTACTAATATTTGCGAATCTTCATGGAAGGCTTTATCAAGCGCATCCTGCAGGCCGCCTACGTTGTGTACTTTGCTCATGCCTACGCTGCTTCCGCCATTGTTCGGCTTGATGAACAGCGGAAATTTTAATGCCGATGCAATGGTAGCCGTATCGTGCATATCGCGCTGATGCAGCTGCATCGATTTGGCAGTATGTAAACCGTGGATACCGTTCACAATAGCTTTGGTGTATGCCTTGTTCATGGTGATGGCAGATGTGGTGGCGTCGCAGGTATTGTACGGGATGCCCATCATATCAAAATAGCCCTGCAGTTTGCCGTCCTCGCCCGGGGTACCGTGCACGGTGATGAATGCAAAATCGAATTTCACTTTTTCGCCGTTCAGGGTAATGCTGAAATCGTTCTTATCTACCGCCAGCGTTTCCCCATTATTATCGTAAACCCAGCTATCGCGGTTGATAAGGATGGTGTACACCTTATATTTTTCGAGAGTGCCAAGATTTGCGGCTATATTTTTTGCGCTGTTGAGCGATACTGCATATTCGCCGGAAAATCCCCCGGCCAAAAGGGCTACGTTTATGGTTTTCATGTAGCCAAAGATAGTTTTTTTTGGTAGTCCGCAAGTCCGTAAGTCGGAAAGTCCGTAAGGAAAAGCTAAACCAGTGTGCCGATTGCACCTTTTGCAAAACACATATTACTGACTTTCGGACTTTTCCGACTTTCGGACTTTATTTCTAAAATTTTTAGCCTATGTTTGAGTTTAATATCGCATCACCAGGTATGAGTAAATTCGGGTCTTATTTAAAATCAAGGCAATTCAGAAATACGGTTTTATTGGTAATATCCACCGTCATTGGTATTGTGCTCATCGCCTTCTTCAGCCTCGGTTACTACACCCGCCATGGTAGCGGCATCCCCGTACCGCAACTGAAAGGACTTGACGTAGATAAAGCCATGGCCGCCCTTAAAGAACAAGGGTTTAATTATAAAATAGATTCCGTTTACGTACCCGATCAAACACCCGGCACCATCGTGGAGCAGGACCCGGATGCAGGCACCAACGTAAAAGAAGGCCGTACCATATACCTCACCATGATTACCCAGCAGGCACCGCCAGTAGCGCTGCCAGATCTGATAACCGAACAAAGCATTTACCGCGAAGCGGTGGCCACCCTATCCAATTATGGCCTTAAGGTGGGTGACACCATTTACCGCAGCGATATAGCCCGCGACCGGGTACTTGAAGTTAAATTTAACGGCCAGGTGATAAAACCCGGCACCAAACTGCCAAAAGGTTCGCGTTTAGACCTGGTACTGGGCAACGGTGAAGGTGCCAGCGAAGTAGACATCCCCGAACTGATCAACCTGGACCTGGATGCTGCCAAATTTTCCATCAGGGGTGCGGGTTTAACTATCGGTACCATCACCTATGAGGGCAGCATTACCGATTCTACCAACGTTATTGTAGTGGGCCAATCTCCCATGAAATCAGATTCGCTGAGCCAAACCAGTATTGGCACGCGCATAAACCTTACTGTTTCACAAGGGCAAAAAACCAATGAGCCAAATTGATGCTGCTACCCTGCAGCAGCGTTTAAATAATGGCGAAATAATAAACCTGCTGGATGTAAGGCAAAAAATTGAATTTGCAACCTTTAATATAGGCGGGTTAAATATACCCGTATCCCAACTCGCGGCCAATATCAACCTGGTTAATTACAACAAAACTGATGAGATAATCGTTATTTGTAGCGCAGGTATCCGCAGCGATAATGCGCAGGGTATTTTAAGCGGTTTAGGCTACCAAAATGTGCTGAATTTAAAAGGCGGATTAATAGCTTTGCAAAAATTAAACAACAAGTAAAACACATCTCCCAACATATCTTCTATGTCAGAACAAAAAAAGCCTTCGGGCGGGACATTAAAAAAATTCATCATCGCGCTGGTAGTCATTATTATCTTGTCGCTTGCCGGCACGGGCGTATTTTATTACCTGCGTTACTTTGGCCCCAATGTAAGCGATAAGCAGGAATACCTTTACATCCGCACAGGCTCCGACTTCCACGACGTTTATAAAATTATTATAGATAAGGGCATTGTGAAGGATACCACCACTTTTATGTGGGCCGCCCATAACATGAATTATGTAAACCGGGTTAAGTCGGGTAAATACCGCCTAAAATCGGGCATGAGCAACCGGAGCCTCATTAATATGCTGAAAAGCGGTAACCAGGAGCCGGTAAAGCTGGCCATCCACAACATCAGGTTAAAAGAGCAATTTGCGGGTTTCCTGGCCAAAAAACTGGAGCCGGATTCGGTAGCGATGCTGCGCCTGCTTGATTCTGCCGCTTTTGTAGAGAAATACGGCTTTACCACCGAGAACGTTTATACCATGTTCCTCCCCAATTCGTACGAGTTTTACTGGAACACTACGCCCGAGAAATTCTTTGAGCGGATGTATGCCAATTACCAAAAATTTTGGACGCCCGAACGCAAAGCCAAAGCCGCAGCCATTAACCTTACGCAACAGCAGGTATCTATCTTAGCCGCCGTTGTGGATGCCGAAGCCCTGCACGATGATGATATGCCTGCCGTAGCCGGTTTATACCTTAACCGCCTTAAAAAAGGCATGAAACTGGAAACCGACCCTACCGTAATATTCGCTGTAGGCGATTTTACCATAAAACGCGTGCTGAGGAAAGATCTGATGAAGGATTCGCCGTACAATACTTATATGTACGCAGGCCTGCCGCCCGGGCCTATCATGATGCCATCTATAAACGCTATCAATTCGGTATTGGATTATCAGCATAACGACTACCTGTACATGTGCGCCAAGGAAGATTTTTCGGGCTACCACAACTTTGCCAATAACGAGGCGCAGCACCAAATAAACGCGCGTAAATTCCAGCAGGCGTTAAACCAAAGGCACATTTACCGCTAATGTTTCAGTACGCTACTAAACTACGGGTGCGCTACGGTGAAACCGACCAGATGGGTTATATGTATTACGGCAACTATGCCGAGTTCTTTGAAGTGGGCCGTGTAGAAATGCTGCGCAGCCTTGGCTTAACCTATGCGGGTATGGAAGCATCGGGCATTATGATGCCCGTACTGGAGTTGAACTGCAAATACCTTAAACCAGCCCGGTACGATGAGGAGATCACCATCAATGTTTCGATGGCGAAAATGCCGGGTGTAAAAATTCATTTTAAGTACGAATTGGTTAACGAAAAACAGGAGCTGATCCACATTGGCGAAACGCTTTTGGCTTTCATCAACATGAAAACTAACCGCCCATGCCTGCCACCACAGGAATTTATTGATAAATTAAAGCCTTTTTTTGAGTAATTTTATCCATAATGAAATGGATACACCGCTTTTTAAGCCATTTTAAGTTTTACCACTACATAACCGATTGGGCAAAATCCGTGTACATCCCTGGTTTCAGGCCCCTGCCGTTATATACGGTGGTTGTTTTCTTTATCGAAGAAATTCAAAAAACATCTCTTAACAACCGTGCGGCCGCACTTGCCTACAACTTTATGCTGGCGCTGTTCCCGGCTATTATATTTTTATTTACGCTGATAGCCTATATCCCGGTAGATAAATTCCAGGACAAACTGCTTGATTTATTCGCCATGATAATGCCAGCTAATGCGTACGCAGCATTCCACTCTACTATTGTGGATATCGTTAGCATACAAAACGGCAAATTGCTTTCCGTTGGATTTATAACAGCTTTGTACTTTGCTACAAATGGTGTGAGCAACCTGATGCAGGCATTTAACAAGTCGTCGCTGATATTAGAGACCCGCACCTGGCTTAAAAGGCGGGCCATAGCGCTTTTACTTACCGTAGTTATAAGTATTGCACTGCTTATAGCCATCGTAATTATGATAGCCGGCCAGGCAGTTATAGGTTTTATACAGGATAAATTTTACCACAATTCCCACTATTGGTTTTACCTGATCGCGTTATCGCGCTGGATAATTATCCTGGCCATATTTTTTGTGAGCATCTGCATACTATACCGCTATGGCCCATCCAACAAACGCAAGTGGAAGTTTATCAACCCGGGCTCTATTTTGGCCACCTCGCTGGCTATATTAACTTCTATCGGGTTTACCTACTACACCAACAATTTCTCATCGTACAATAAGGTTTACGGCTCTATTGGCACGCTCATCGTAGTGATGATCTACCTGTATTTAAATTCGCTTATCCTGCTTATTGGTTTTGAATTAAACGCCAGTGTAGACCTTTCCAAGCGGAATATACGCATTGTTAAACCACGGTATAACAGCTTCAGGGCGCCGAAAACAGCCGTTTCGCAAGCAAAAACCAACACTCCGCACAAATAAACCAATGGCGTACAGGAGTTTACAAGTAATTTAAAAAAAGTTAACATCGGGTTTGGCAATTCGGCCCGGATTTGTACTTTTGTCCCCGGAGAGCTGGCAGAGTGGTCGATTGCGGCAGTCTTGAAAACTGTTGACTGTAACAGGTCCTGGGGTTCGAATCCCTAGCTCTCCGCCAAAAGGCAAAACAAAAGAAACTGCGTCATTCGTAGCGTAGTTCCTTAAAAATTGCCAAAAACAGTGTCAGTAAAGCGTAGAGGGACATTTTACGAATCCTAACTCTCCGCCAGAAGCATTTTAAAAGTGTAAAAAGCCCCGTAATTGTGAAATTATGGGGCTTTTTCTTTTCCAATACCTACCAAAACTCGCATATAATCGCAAAACTCTAATGCGTCATTCGTAGAGTCTTTTAAAAATCAGGCAAAAAAACAAAAAGACTCTACGAATGGCTTATAACCATTTGAATAACAGCATGTTTACAACATGGACATCTTGTTTGAAAAATGGCTTAAACGTATTTTTGTTTAACTTTTATTTACAAGTTATGTTAGAAAAAACATTTGGGTTAATCTTCTTTTTGAAGCAAACTAAAAACAAGCAAGAGGACAACAGATTCATTTATGTGAAAATTACCGTGGACGGTAAAGCTGTCGAGTTGTCTACCAAGCGCAGGTGTGAAATATTGAGGTGGAACGCCCATACAGGGAGAGCTATCGGTACAAAGGAAGCGTCGAAAGAACTAAATCAGTATCTCGATTCCTTCGAACAACATGTTTATCATGTAAAACGGATTATTAATTATTCTGATAGTATCACCTCCGCACAAGGTATCAAAGATATCTTACTCGGAAATGTAGAAAAACAGAGGATGATTCTTGAAGTATTTAAACACCACAATGATCAAATGAAAGCTTTGGAGGGTATAGACTTCGCTCCAGGAACGATCGGCCGTTACGAGATCTCTAAGCAACATACAAGGGATTTTATCAGATGGATGTATAAGGTGGAAGATAAACCGATCAAAGAATTAGATCATGAATTTATTTCGCAGTACGCTTTTTGGTTAAAAACTGTCAGAAAATGTAATCATAACTCAACCATGAAATACCTGGCCAATTTCAAAAAGGTAGTGTTGATCTGCGTAAAAAACCGGTGGCTACCGGGCGATCCTTTCGCCAACTTTAAATTGACAAAAAAAGCAGTCGAAAAAATCGCGCTTACAGAGGCGGAACTAAAGAGGGTCATGGAAAAAAAATTCGATGCCGAACGACTCTCTTTAGTGAGAGATATTTTCGTTTTTAGCTGTTATACAGGCCTCGCCTATGCTGATGTGAAAAATTTAAAACGTTCTGATATAAAAACCGGTATAGATGATAAAGAATGGATATTTATTAATCGCCAAAAAACGAGCTCAGCCTCTCACCTACCCTTATTAGCTCAAGCACGAAAAATTTTAGCCCGATACAGTAATCATAGCAAATGCGTCGACACTGATGCTGCGCTTCCTGTTTTGACTAATCAAAAAATGAATGCTTATTTAAAAGAAATAGCAGATACATGCGGAATAAAGGAGGAACTGACTTTTCACATAGCACGTCATACGTTTGCGACGACAGTTACACTCAATAATGGCGTTCCGATGGAATCAGTATCAAAAATGCTCGGCCACTCTTCCATAAGACAGACTCAACATTATGCTAAAATGCAAAATTACAAGGTAAGTAAAGACATGCTTTTACTGGAAGACAGCTTGATGGGAAAAAACTATAAGGATAATTAAAGGATTTGGAGAGGTATAGAATTAGACTGGTTTATGGTACATCGTCGCCTATAAATTCACTGTTTAAAAAGCGTGAGATGGAAACATAATGGGAGAATAATGGCTGGGAACGGTTTGCCTGGAACGGCAAGGAAAGGAAGTTTAGCAGAAAGTGCTGACGAGTTGGAACACTATTTACAGGCAGTAAAGCAAAGAAGAATGCTGCCTGTAAATAGTGTTTATTGTAATAGAGAATGTACCTTATAAAAATACAGATGTCTGCAAAGCAGGCAGTAAATTAGGATATCTACAGGTTATCTGGTGGCCTACGTATTCAACTCAATAACACTGCCCTGGTAAGAGTCATAAGTTGGCAAATAAGTAATATATTCAAGTTCTTTAAGTTTGCTGATACACTTATGATAGGTAGTTATACTACCAAAGTGAGCCCCTTTCATCAGCTGTTTCCGCGAAACCTTTATTTGCTTTTTGTAACCACTTTCGTGCCAAAGCGAAAGAATAAAAGTATACAAACTGATGTGCCAAACATTGACGCGCGGATCTTCGGCTATTTTTGAATACAGTAATAAGGGCGTTGATTGCTCTTGCTTCATAGTTATTAACCTTTACCGCTGAGCATATTTTCAATGTCAGCAAGTTTGTAAAAATGCATCCCCCCGATTTTTCTGGATTTAAGTTTTCCGCTGATTCGTAATTTTTGGACTGTGCCTGTGGAAACTTTGAGGAGCCTCCGAACATCGGCACATCTGAGCCATTCTTTGCTCTCCGGCTTTTTGTTGGCCAACAGATCCTGAATGTCATTAAGTAATGATCGTCGAAATGCTTCTAAATCATCTTTGGTGATAATTTCTGAAAACATGAAAATTAATTAGATGATGATATGAGCGAACGGGTAATGCGGTTCGTCCTTAGGGAGATTAGGTTTCATAAAACCATTATTAATATGAGCTTCGCATACAGACTGGTTTATCAGCTGTTCGAATTTGGGTTAACTCACGTAAAGGAAATGAGATGGACAGGCTTAAAATAAAAATCCCCTGAACGCTCGCCGCCAGGGGATTTTAACCTAAACCTTATCACAAATGCAGGCAGGTCGCCTGCTTTTAGATCGTGCAAATTAATAATTAATATTCATCCAATCAGCATTGTCGATGAAATGAAGATGTGCGTGAATATTCAGTAAAACGCTGCTTGTATTCTCGCTCCTGATTAAGCCTGCGGTTAATCACACTACATCTCCAAAAACAAAGCACCCACGCTAAAAAAGCAACACCTAAACAGGTAAAAGTTTCCTTCTGAGCTTCAGTAATAAACGGCACGGGTTGTTTGGCAACTGTTGCCGTAAGAGCAGCTTGCTTTGTATGCCTGTTACCTATTGCACCAAAAAACGCAAATGTCGAGATCAAACAGGCCAATAAAACGTTACGTACGATCGCTTTCATGGTAAAAATTATTAATTAAAATTACTAATTTAGTTAGTAAACTCCAATTGTTTTTTCAATTTAGTTCATAAATATTGTTATTATGACGGGCCTGTAGCACCCTTTCACGGATCGTATCAATAATTGTAGACTCAGGTATTCCCTCCAATTGAACGGCCTGGTTGTTGATATCGGTAGTGATCAAAGTCAGATGCATCAGCTTAAAAACCTGCAAAATAAATGATTGGCTAATCGTATAGTCTTTTACCCGGTACATCTCCACCTGGTCAGTTCGCTTCAAGAATATGCCGTAAGTAATGCGGATGTACTCAGCGGTAATTAAATACTTGAAGCTACGGATATAGAGTAGCCGGTACCACGCGGCACCGCAACCGCCGATGCTGAATAAAATAAAATAAGGTGAAAGGAACCAAGCCAGTAAAAGAAAGGTAAGCCCTAACAAAATCAGTGGCAGAGTTTTTAAAAAGGCAAACAATAATTGAGGTTTTAAAAGAATATCATCGTTCTGTATCATAATGGTTAAATTTAATAGTAAAAATTGACCAGCAAGATTAACCCGGTTACTTTATCAGGGCATCCTGCTTTAATTGCTCTAAAAATGATGAGGATTGCGTTGGTTTACGCGTACGGATGTTGGCACGGATCCCATAGGCAAGCCTGAATTGGTGCAGGCTGATATACTCATCTTCAAACGACCGTGATTGTTCCTGGCAATAGATCAGCACCTGATGTTTCTCATGTGCTATACGAATTGGTAGATTTTTTATCGCAGCTGTGAATTTGATATCTGTAATGTGACCAATGAGGTCGCTACCGAATACCAGCGTAAACTTTCGCTTGCGCAGGCGTTGCCTGATCCAGGTAGATTGTTCGGTATGCAACCGGATACCTATTGCAATAAATAATAGCTGTTCGGGCTTCGGATAGCGGACACGATTTATGGTCAGGAACGCCATCGCCTCCATAACTGAGTAAGAAACGATCACCTCTAAAGCGCTATCATTACCGGCCACCCATAGATGACGGGTGGTCGGTATGATATGAAAACCCTCTGCGAAATGCTCACGCTCGTCGCCATAGTCGAAAGACAAATCTTGGCCTGCGTTAAAAAAGGCCTGGAGTTCCGGTGGAACGCCAAGCCTCGATAAATAGTCGTGCATCAGCGTGTGCCGCCGCTTCTCGTGTATGAACGGGTGGCCTGATTAGGTACAAATGGCCGCTGGTTTTCGACATCCTTCATGGCATGATGATAACCGGGGCTTAATTTTTCAGCAGCTATTTGATCGTGTTTTTGATTAAACAATGCATTGAGCCCCTTATACACCATATAGCTTACACCGCCATCGATCATAATGGAAGCGATCAGCGCCAGTTTGTTGGCGCGAACACCGTGATGGTCGACCCCGGAGTAAGCGAACTTCGTACCGTCTGCTATCTGTACTTCCTTGCCTTTACGGTAGTTTTCCTTTTGTGCCGCGGTCAAAAATTCGTTGTTAACCATATCCGGTGCCAGGATCTTCTCGGTATCCGATACGATGTATTCCTTTGTTTCCGGATCATATTCGATCAACATTTCCTTTTTGTTGCCATGGTTATCAAGCGTGGTTTTCAATAAGCTGGCAACTTCGCCCTTTTGCAATTGCTGCGCTTCGTTATCATCCAGAAAATCGGGTGTTACCGCCCTGCGGTAAATGGGATGTATGATCAGGTCGATCTTTCCGGCCTCATTCGGCTGTAACGAAATTTTGGCGTTAAGGGATTTGATCTTGATGTTCTCTGCTTCGAGGTCGTGCAATTCCAGCAAACTTGTGCGGCGACCTGAAAGAAGCGCTTTCAGATCATCCACGTTCAATAACAGCTGACCGCCTGCGGCCAGCCCGATGGTCTCCAGATCCTTGATCGGAAGGTCTTCTTCTTTAAAATTCAGGAGGTTCATTTTATCTGCCTACTTTATAAGTGTTACTTTGTTCCTGACCCTGCTCTTGTTCCTGTCCTTGTTCTTCAGCCATTTCCGGTTCTCTCGGGTTGTATTTAGCTTCCAACAGGGAGTTGTAAAGGCCGTACTCGGGTTTTAGGATCTTGCGGGTGCCTGCTGCATCTTCCACTTTAATGCTTTTGGTTTTATAGGTTTCCAAAACCTTATAGGTGGTATCCATGTAAGCGATCTCATCGCCCTTTTTAAATCCCTGCGCGGTATCGGCCCCTTGTTTCTGTTCCCGTTTAGGATTTACCCCTAATAACAAATTAGCCGCCTTTTGGGCATCCCTGGACGCTTTGGCAATCTCAAATGGCTCGTCCTTAAATAGCTTGACGAAATTGCTCATGTATGAAGCCTGCTGACCGAAATTATGGCCAATCTTAAGCTCACCACCGATCAGGATAGCAGCAATGGACGCGCGCAATTCTTCACGCGCATATTCCAGGGAGCCAAACTTGCCTTCCATCGGGCGCTTTTCACGGCTTTCATGCCCTGTCCAGTGTGCAAGCTGATGGATGGCCGCCTGATAATACTTGGTTTCATTTTCAAATTCTTCCTTTTCAGGCATAAAAATGGCATCCCGTTGCTTATCGTAATAAGCTTCCTGACCGCCATGAATGATGACCGCCATACTGTTGGCGATCAGCTTTTCAGCCCTTTCCACCGGAGACAAGGTTTGTCCCTCGTTTTGTTTTTTCAGGAACTCAGCCAAGGGTTGCAGGTCCTTAAGCTGGCTGCCGTTGAACAGGAAAGCCTGCCCGCGCTGGGGCTTATCGAATTCAACGGTTTTAGTTTGCGTAACGCCCTGATCGTTTTTAATGGGCTTCCCATCAGCAGTCCGGATAGCCTGGATATCGTTGGTTTTAGGAAATTCGATCAGCGTGCCTGTTTCATCTTTTTTTACCCAGGTACCAGCATAACGGGCAGCATCGGCGGACATCCACCTTGGATCGTCATGGCGTTCCATACCCAGTATTAAAGCGTTCATGGCACTGTAGCCTTTACCCGTAGTGGGGTTGATCGGCTTCACAAAAGCCGGAAGCCCGTTTTCCTTAACGGGTTTTTGAAATAAGGAATTGCCATCCTTAATTTCTGCGATAAGCTTGTTGGAAAGCTGTACCGGTAGCGGTTTGAAATTTTTGTCGTTCATGTTCATTTTTGATTAGCAGTTCATATAAAAATTTAAGTGGATTGATAAATCTGTTTTGGTAGCGGATGCTGAAATGCAGGTGCTCGCCGGTCACCCGCCCGGTTGAGCCGGTAATCCCGATGGCCTCACCGGCTGCGATAGTTTGCTGAGCTCCAACAAAAACCTGGCTGAGATGACCGTATACCGATACGATATCGTCATGCGACAGACGGATATTGATGCCAAGGCCATCATCATAGCCGGTGGATCTTACTTTACCTGATAGGATGGCGTACACCGTATCGTGGCGGGCCTTGAAGTCAATTCCTTCATGCATTGTGTATCTCCCGGTCAGGGGATGGATGCGGTAGCCGAAATCGGAATTGATGCGCAGGTGTTTTAAGGGGAGGCATACCAGGCAAAAGCTGATCAGTACTTTCATCGGCTGTAGGTTTTGGCCAGTTCTTGTTTTTGTGCAGGGTTAATGGATTCTAATACCCGTTCCTGCAGACCCGGATGATCGTTGGCAATAGCGAGCGCGGAATATAATGCCTGAGAAGTTTCCCTATCCTGTAACAGCATGATCTTATACATGGCCTTAAAATCATCCAGCGGCATGGACGAGCCATTTTGGGTCAGGTCATTAAAAATCTCTTGTTTATCCTTGAGCATCATTAACTGGCCTGCAGGATAATAGGCTTCACCTCCATCGGGAAAGCTTACATAATTTTCTTTTTCAGACCGGGCATAGGTTAGTATGCCGATCTCTCCCTTTTTAGTGCCGGTGTCGTTTTCGAGATCCGGCTGCACCAACACGAGGGTGCCGTTTAATTTTGCATTAGCCATAATGTTTAAGTTTTAAAATTTACCTGCCTATCTTGCGCCTTGCCGCATGGTCGATGACTTCGCTCAACCGGATAGTAGCCCAGCGATGAAGTTCCGGGTCGTCGTTTAAATGCTCGAAAGCTTGTTTTACCTCTTTGGCCGATCCGGATTCCTGCAACCCGGCGAGGTATCGGAGATTTTCAGGTACAGGCGGCCACAGTGCTGCCTGTTTGTTTTCCGCTGTTTCGTTTAACTCATCGGGAGTTCTCAGGACGAATAAAGTGTGTGAACAAAAGGGCTCGACGTCTTCATCTTCAAACCTTACCCAAATTTCGTCCGCCTTGAAGTCCGAATGTTCAATGATGCCGATCTTGCCCATGAAGTCGGATAACCACAGGACCGGGCTGACCATGACCATTAAGTCAATAGTATCTTGCTCATTCATGATTGTTTTTTTTATATTTTGGAGTTTATCTGCCTCTTTTATAGGCTTGATCAAGGCCGAGACTTTCTTCCAGTGTGACCAATGCCGCTGCTATCAGACCCGGATTTTTTTGAACTATTTCCATGGCAGTCCGCTGTTGTGGCAGCGTTCCGTAGTCCAGCAGTAAGGCAATATTTTTAAGGTCTCTAAAATGGTCTACTGAAAGTGTCAGCGCATGTTTATGCATAAAATCATAAATACCACCGGAATCCCTAAAAGTGAGCAGGGCGTCAGCACTGTATAAGCCAACTTCGAAGTCGTCAAATCCTATATAGAACTCATCCGTATTCAGGATGGCGGCTGTAATAATGCCGATCTCTCCTTGTTTATTTACAGGATCATCCTTTAAGTAAGGGTGTATCATCAACAATTCGGGCAACTGTTTTTCATTCGATACTTCGTTCATTCTTCATGGTAGCTTTAATGGGTGTTGGTGGTTTAAATGCAATTACCATTTGCTGAATTTCATTACTGATATGGTTGAAATTGCTCCGGAGCTTCTCGTCCATCTTTCCCCCGAAATCATAAAAGGCAGGCAAAGGCTTATAGGCTTTTTCTTCCCTGGCGATCTCCTTCATATCCAAATTAATGCGGCAGTTCACGGCGGAGGTTTCGAACTGTCCGGTGTAGTTTTCCTGAGCATCGGCCGCGATCATTCCCACCATTTCACCCGAATTGAGAGAGGCTATTTTTCCTGCCGGAATCAGCACCTCCAGTTTCTCATTGAGGGATGTGGATGTTTTATTCCGGTCTATTGACAGGCCCTCACCGATCTGTTTGGATTTTCCGAACAGGCGCTCCAGCCACTCCAGGGTATCTTTATTTCGCACAGAACCTGAGAGTACAGTACCGACCACGGCAGTAATCGTGGTTGCGGTATCTTTCCCGTATTGCTGGTTAAATTGCGGCAGTTCCTGCAATCCCATCAGTACAGCAACCTTGTTCGATCTGGCCGTTGCGATCAGATTTTCCACCCGGTGGACGAATAAGGTTGGCACCTCATCCACAATCAAGGCAGATGGCAGGTTACCTTTGGTATTGATTAGCTTGGTGATCCGGTTGATGATGATAGAATAACAGGCCGAATTGATATTTTGCGTATTGGGGTCGTTAGCGAGTACCAACATACCCGGATTGTCCTTGGCGGAAATCTTCAAGTCAAAATCATTGCCTGAAAAAACCCAAAAGGTTTCCTTTGTGGCCAGCCTGCTGATAAAGATCTTCAGCGTACCAATCTGCCCTTCCAACTGGTCGAAGGCCTTGGCGTTGTACGCTGTCATGAATGGTGATAGCAGCGAACGCAGTTCAGGTTCAGAGGTCAGCGCATTAAATATTTCCTCATAGGAACGGTTCAATAAAGCCAATACATGGGGAAAACTGGAATAGATGCCGCCTTTATACTTGCTCATAAAGTACACGCACGAAGCAAGAAAATTGATGGCAGACTGCGTGAAGAATTGGTCACTACCACCTGAACGGTCTCCCTTTTTCAAGGCCTCCACCAACGCCTCGGCAGTTTCTGCAGCATCGGCCAATGATTTGATATAATCAGCCCGCCAGGGATTGATACGGCGGCTTTTTTCGATATCATTCAGATTGATAACATGAAAAGCATAGCCTTTTAATTTGCCGTTTTGTTTGGCGAGCAGGTAGTGGTAATAAGCGATCTGGCCGAGGTCGGGAAATTTAAAATCATACAGGCAAACCGCAAACTCTTTAGCGATCAGCTGCCGGATGAAAGGGTTGACTATAGAAAAACTCTTACCGGAACCAGGTGTGCCGATGACCATGGTGCCACGGAACACATTGCAGATATTGATCCAGCCGTTCCGTACTTTTCCATTGTAATAAAAAAGCATGGGAATATTGACCGAATAAGCGGTATCTACTCGCTTGACCGGCTGCATAAAACTTTCCGCTTCCGTATTCCATTTGTCCTTTCCTAAGCCGGATTTAATGAACTTGGAAATATTATCCATCGCCACGCTCACCATGAGCGCCCCTGTAAAGGAGCAGACCATATACAGCAGGTCGAACCAAGTGGTATATTTAAACACCTGAGTCGATGCACGTCCCTGATAAACGATGCTGCCAAAAAATAAAAACAGACCGAGCGCAAGCGGGTAAACAATATGCTTTTTAGGGTCGAGGTCTGTTTTCTTTTTTGCCAGCGTACCGATGCTGACCAGGCAGATCAGGCCAAACGTCGACAGTTTACTGTAGATCAATTTAGAAAAAATAAAAATATGGCTGATCTTGTCAAGCGGTGTTTGAAAAATGCCCCATATAGGGGCATCGTGGTAAATGAATATGCAGGCTTCCAGTAAAATGGATAAATAGATTGCGCACTGCAAAAACCCGTGGAGTTTTTGCTGCTCCCGTGTTTCTTCCATAAAATGAAATGAATTAGAAATAAAAAAAGCCACCGGCTTTAGCGGGTAGCTTGGATTTTACGATAACCGGATGAAAAATATTTTACGCTTAGGACGATTTACACACAGATAATGACCTCACTGATAGGAAAATCACATAGAATCATTATTTTTGATCATGGCGGTCTGTCCTCATATTGGATGACTATCAAATTTAACCGCATAAAGAATTCTTGTTTTAACTAATTCAAATCGATATGAAAAACAAAAGCGTCCTTTTTATGCTCCTGTTATTCTTCAGCGGTATCTACTTTAAAGTCAGTGCTCAGCAAGTTGATACAACAAAAGAAAACACAGCCATTCGTCAGCTCGTCAAAAATTACGAACAGGCATGGAACAGGCACGACCCTGTTGGACTTGCGGCGAATTATCGTACTGATGCAACCTGGGTAAACTGGTTCGGAGCCTTTTACAAAGGGAGACAGGACATTGAAGATCATTACCGAGCAACACATAATAGTTATTTTAAGCTCAGCCATTATTACACGCGTTCTTTAGAAGATATCCAATATCTTACACCGAACATTGCCGTAGCGCATGTACGAACTGGATTAACCGATGACACGCGTTACCCCGGTGAAACGTTTGAATTCAGGCGAATGGATCGTTCTTACAAAAAATGATGGCGTGTGGCTCATACAAGCAGGGCAAAACGCGAAGCTGGAAAAGGGCATCAAATAATAAGGATTTGTACTCCCAAATAACCAGTATCCATCTCAAGAAATTAATTTATCGCTTCATTGGAGAGTGCTTAAATTCTTTCTCCTCTACATCGTTCAAAGGCGGTTCGGAAGTTTGTAATCTTTCTCTATCCTTTTCAGCGATATTTTGGTTGATCTCCACCTCCAATTTTTCAACATCCCGTTTAAGGGATGCCAATTCATATTCCTGTTCAAAGGGCCGCTGGGTTAATTCCCGAACTTCGGGAATCTGCCGGTTAATCTCCTCCAATTCCTTTTCGTAACGCTCAGCCATACCAACCACCCTGTTAATGGCATCCAGAAAATACCGTGCAGCTAACTTGGGATTATCAACATTTGGTGCTCCGCCATTCTGCATGTACTTAATTCCTGTGCTCCGGCTTTCCGCATAAAAAGAGGTTACGTGTTCAATCCGGCTCGAAAATGTGGTATCAACCGTTTGCAGCTTTCTCCGGATAAAAAGATCAAAGCCATATAGTTCGCCTAAATGAAGTTCAGATTTTGTCGGATCAGTAGGCTGCCAATTTTTGTATAACTCAATGAGGTATTTCCCAATAGCTGCTGCATCGCCCTGAGGGATATCAATCAACTTTATAGGGTTTAATTTTGCCCCGTCACCGTCAAACTTTAAGACCTTTTTATAGGATGAATCATCCTTTCGTACCAGGTCTAACGTCGATAGTGTTTCCTGGCTTTTCTTTTCCAGATCCTCCAATAAATAGCGGCTCCTGGATACCTCCTTGAAATGCGCGCCTTTATAACCTTCCAGTTCAGCTACTTTTTTCTCCAAACGGGTTTTTTC
Organism: Mucilaginibacter pankratovii; assembly: GCF_014773265.1. Lineage (GTDB taxonomy): Bacteria > Bacteroidota > Bacteroidia > Sphingobacteriales > Sphingobacteriaceae > Mucilaginibacter > Mucilaginibacter pankratovii. Next base: position 454,241 of record NZ_JACWMY010000001.1, read on the forward strand.
CAGCAATGAGGTATCGCCGGATAAAATGGCGATGTATTCCGAGAAGCTCATACCGCTTTGCTCATCCATGGCACCTTCATCCAGCACACGTTTTGATAACTCATTATTTTTCATCTGGCTGATAAAGGTTTGCTTGTTTTTAAGCAGGTTGAACTTGTAGTTATCCAAAGATTGCTCAACGGCGTAGATAAAGTTTTTTACCTTGTTGCCGTAAAACTGTTTGGCCAGCCAGTTCTTCTGACGGGCACCCCGGCCATTGCGCTGTTCCAGTTCAGACGGCTTCCAGGGAATATCAAGATGATGCATGGCAACAACCCGTTCCTGTACGTTTAAGCCGGTTCCCGCCTTTTCTGTACTACCGATCAAAATGCGAATTTCGCCGGCATTCATTTTCGCAAATAACTGTTTGCGCTGCCTGGAAGTCGCCCAGTTGTGGATGAAAGTGATGTGGGCAGCGGGAATATTGAAATCATTGACCAGCTTATCCTTTAAGGCATCATAAACATTGAATTCGTCGGATTTTGGCGTACCAATGTCACTGAAAATGATCTGCGTTCCTTTATGCGGTGTACTCTCGTTATAAATTTCGGCTACGTTTCGCGCGCATACATTAATCTTATTGCCGGGGTGATCTCCGTATCTCTCCGGATTAACCAGGCGCATATCTACAGCCATCTTTTTGGCGTAGTTCGTTGCGATCAGCATGCGCCCCTTGTCTTCGTCCTTTGTGAGTGGCCTTCGCCCGATCCAGGTAGCATCGCCGGTTTTAGCGAACTGCATCAGCCTTTTGATAAAGTCCTGCTGATCCGGTGTAGGCTTGATATTGACCAGTGTCTCGTCAATTTCCGGTTTATCTAAATTGATATGCCTGGCGGTTTTATAATCGGTAATCTGATTATAAAATATGGCGAGTTCCGGGACTTTTATAAAATGACGGAAACGCTCTTTTGCCCGGATCTCGTTGGTAACGGTAAACTCAAAATCTACCGTTTTCCGTGCGTAAACCGCCGCCCATGCATCGAAATTGGAGATGCGCTGCCGTTCCAGTTCCCTTGGCCGGAGGTACTTAAAAATCAAATACATTTCGGTCAGGCTATTGGAGATCGGAGTGCCGGAAAGAAAGGTTGCACACAAATCGGAATCGAAACGGTCCTGTAAGGTGCGAATTGCAAAAAGCATATTCAGGGCTTTTTGACTACCAGCCATGTTGCCTAAACCAGCGACTTTGGTATGCCTGGTCGTAAAAGTCAGGTTCTTAAACTTGTGAGATTCGTCTATGAACAAGTGATCTATGCCCATCTCCATGAAGTTGATACCCGTGTCCTTTCGCAAATCAATGGCTTCCATCACGCCTTTAAGCTTAGCTTCGAGGTTTTCCTTTCTGATCTCTAAGCCTTTAAGTTTATCACGGGTGATCTCTTCGCCTGTGTCCTGAAGGGCTAACAGATCCAATTCCGTGTTTTCCAGTTCAATTTCAAGGATCTGCTTTTGAATTTCCGGCGATTGCGGAATTTTACCGAACTGGTCGTGCGTCAGGATGATACAGTCCCAGTTATTATTTTTGATCTCGTGAAAGATACGTTTGCGCTTTGCTGGTTCGAAATCATTTTCATCCGGTGCCAGCAATTTGGCTTTCGGATACGCCAGGCGGAAGGTATCGGTAATCTCCTGCACATTTGCCTTTAAAGCGATGATCATTGGCTTATGTACAATGCCGAGCCTTTTCATTTCCATTGCGGAGATAATTGCCGTCAGGGTTTTTCCCAAACCTACTTCGTGATCGATCAGCCCGCCGTTGTTCTGGATCACCCGCCAGGCTGCATTACGCTGAGAGGAAAATAGGTCCCTGATCTTTAAAGCCTTGAAATCAAGCCCCGGAAAGGTCAGGTGGCTGCCATCAAATTCCCGTAAAGCATAACAGTTATAGGTGTCGTTGTATAATTTCTCCAAAAACTGTTTATCCTCATTGGGCAATTCCAGCAGCCAGATCAGGTAACGGGATCGGATATTGTCGATCTTCCTGTGGGCGTTCTGAATAGCCTCGGTATCTGGCACCCGCACTACTTTGCCGTATTGTTCTACCGGGTAGGTAATATGCGGACTGATATTCAGCAAGGCATATTCCAATAAAATGCGGCCAGTCAGTTTATTGCTTTCTTTCGGCGTTACCGAAAACTCTTCGTTGGTAATGGTATTGCCTTTTTTGGCGTAGCTTACCTTATAGTCATCGATTGAAGCCAGGTATTTAATGTTGGTGTCCAGCTTAAAAAGATCGGAAGCAAATCGCTGGTAATATTCGATTGGTACCCATCGTTCGCCTAAATTGAAGTCAAGCCTTTCAAATGGTATTCTTTCCGGCTGTACCCGGCGAATAGCGGCGAGGCTTCGCGCAAACTGTAGATTTTGTGGTTCTTCAGCCGCCAGCTTTTCAGCAATATTTAACTTTTCAACTACGTTCCCGGATAAGTAATTATCGGTGGTTTCCCAAAGCAGTGTTTTTGGGTTTAGCAATACTTGCTTATCTAACTGAAGGATAACCTCATCCTGGGTTAAACCTGTGCTTTGACTGATGAGCGAAAGCTCGACCCGCCCGGTATCGTTAAGGCAGCGAGCCAGCGCTTCGGATGGATCATCCGTTTTCAACAATTCTTTTTGCTGAAACAGCGGCCCGTGAAATATATCTGACCGCACATACTTTTCCCCGTCTTTAATTTCAAGCGAGGACAATATTTTGAAGCCTAATGCCGCGTCGAATAGTATTTGGTTCCTGTTTACGCGGTTGTTCAGCTCTCCGTGCTTGGCAAGGAACGCGTCATAATAAACGTTCAGTGACTTGCGCAGTTCAGGAAACTGGATCTTGTGTTCGTTTTCAAATCCGGATAGTTCGAGGTAGGTATCGCGAAGCGGCAGGTAATCCTGAAAAAACGGTAATGGCGGCTGCGGGTCGAGCGGCTCAAAACTGGCCTCGAAATTATTGGGTTCCCCGATGAGTCCAAGTTTACTATTAAAGATCACCAGCGTATCTTTAATATAAAACGGCTTTAAGTCAGTAAATGCTTCCGGCCTGTCGGGCAGCAACTTAAAAGCTGGTTGAAGCGTGGCGTCTCCTTCATAGCGGTAATCATGGCTAAACGCCTTTAATTTGACGGAAAGCGCGTCCAGTTCCTGACCAAGGTTTATACCGGACATCCATTTTGCAGGAAAGGAAACTTCTGAAAGATTGCTATACAATTTGTAGTTATACCGGTTATTTCCTTTGGCACGGGCGGTTAACAAAACGATGCTATCATGTAACGGCCTGGTGGTTGTGCGAATGGTGCTGATGATCCGTGCTGTTCCGCTATCCACGAATTGTTTATCGAGATCATCCAAATAAGGCAGTGCCTTATTATCCTGATCATCTTTTACAGGCGCATCAAATAAACCTAACTGTCCAAATCTCAATGCCGGTCTATCAGGTTTTTTCTCCGGCTCAGGAATAGGCAAAAACGTAAACTGCCGAAGTGGGGCAAGTTTTGCATCAAAAGTGATCGCTTCCCATTTGGCGTAATTTAATTTGCTGAAACCGGCAACCAGTTGTTCCTTCAATAAAGGGACTATGTTCTGCATTTCGCCATTTTTCCAGGCTACCCTGGAAGCCTTGCCACGGGCGTTGGTTCCCTCGATAATCTCATCGGCATAAACCAGTTCATTTTTATCGGCTAACCAGGCGTTCAGGTAGTACTTACCAAAAGCATTTTCTACTTCCACATTTTCGATCAGCTGACTTTCAGCTTCCGTGAGGGTCTCCTTATTATCATTTTTCTGTACGAGGATCAGGTGCATACCTACCTCTACGTTGGCATTTTCCTTCATGAGATTAGCCGGTAAAACGGCAACCGTTAACAGGTCTGCGGATGTAAACAGGTATTTCCGTGCATTGGCATTAGAAGGATTGTTCAGGAAAGCGTCGGTTACAATGTAAGCTAAGATGCCGCCATCTTTGATCTTGTCCAGTCCTTTGGCAAAAAAATAGGTGTGGACTTTAGCAGAAATCCCGCTTTTGTTGTATGCAGGATCGTGAACTGCGATCTTTCCAAACGGGATATTACTGATCACCAGATCAGATTGTGCCTTTTCCGTAGCAGCGGTCTCTTCCAATTTTTTGATCTGAACTTCTACCGGAACCTGGTAAGCCGAACATATCGCGGTCAGCACTTTGCCCGTCAGAAAGTCCTTTTCAACCGCGTTTACCTTTTCCAAATCCGGAAATGCCTGAACGGCCTCTTCTATAAAAATACCTGCGCCAGAGCTGGGTTCATAAACTCGTTTTGGCAAAATGTTGGTTTCCCGCATGGCGGAATAGATCGCTCTGGGAATGTAGTCTGGTGTAAAATAGGCAGTTTGTGAACTGCTTTTTAGCGCATCAATAGCCGCCTTGTAAGTAGCGGGAGGCAATTTTTCTTTGAGCAAGTCATGGAGTTCCATGACTTGCGGGTAAAGTTTCCTATCCGCTGCTGATGCGCCGAACTTCGCCCATTCTTTCAGATCTCCCGGGGGAAAAAGCACTGCTTTCAGGCCGCCGAACCCGGCATATTTTTTAAGTGATTCTAATTCAGTTGGGGTAAGTTGCTGGCCGGTAAAGTCCAGCGCTATCCGGATGGCAGCCAGGTTGTCTGCCATCTTCCTTGCCGGATTGTATGCCATGTTAAACCTCCTGTAAATAAGCTGCTATGGTGCCGATCACTTCGTACTTCAGGAAGCGGTCGTCCTCGTCCAATCCTTTTACTAAAGGCGCACAGATTTCGAGGATATTGGTTAACTCGTAGTGTAAAATCCCATGGTTGGAGAAGCGCAGATAAGTCCCGAAAAATTCTTCTTCCAACACGAGCTTTACATAATCGTAGGCTATGGTATCGGTCATAAGAAAAGTATAGCGGTTAATTGGGTAAGATGTCCGCGTCGAGAATATCCTGGTATGAGATGTTTAAGGTAACGACGCGGCCTGAAAGCTGCTTTTCGCTTAGTTCAGCACGTAATACTTTGTTGCCGGGAAAGGACATTTTTTTAAAGACAAAGATGTTCCGGTAACTTTTGGCAAAAGCAGGCTGATTGAAGAGAACAAATTCCGGTGTTATTTCGATCGACTGATTATTGGCTGCTTTAGTTACTTTTTTATCATCGACCTTAAACCGAAAATCAGCAATGTCATATTTCAGATTGGTCTTGTTGCGATACGAGATATCAAGGAAGATGTAATCGCCTATCGTATAGACGTGGTTCAACTGACCGGCGATACCAAACGCTTTAACTTTTTCCACCCGCCTATCAGGCTTTTGTATGATCAGGTTAAGGGATAAACTCTTCAATTGGTTTTGAGACAGGCCTATCCCGGATATATCCAGCGGGCGCATATCTTCGGGTATAATATTCCGTTCGGTCGGAACACCGGGGTAGCCGGGCAGCAAGCGGTACTGGGCAATAAATTTCTCTCCTGCGATTGTAAGAACCGACCCTGTAAAAGTTTTTAGCGAATCGCGCAGCTTTAGGCGCAAAACGTTTTTTAAAGGCAGGTCACCTGCCAAGTCTTTGGTGGAGATATCCACGTACTGGATAGGTTCCGGTGATACAAAATGGATGGTCAAATTTTCAGGCAGGTAAACTACCGGTAATTTATCCTGCGCATAAAGCGCTGGTGCGATCAGCACCATTAAATAGCCTAATATCTTTTTCATGTTAGTGTTTTTTTTCGTGTTATTATTGTTTTTCATCAGCACTCGAGAAGCTTTCGCGTTTTTGTGCGTTTTGCAGCACATCTGTGTCAATTAAAAAAAGGTAAGAGTTGTATTTGAGCTTGGCTTTGTTCTTGCGGATCAGGTCTGCAATAGCTGAAGATGTAGATTGGAATACCTTGTCAAGGGAACTCATGATAAACTGGCTGTTGCCCGAGCTTCCATCAATGGTTACGCCTTGTACCGAGTTACCGCCAAGATCTTTGGTGAAATCCCGGAAGGCCGATGAGGGTACATATAACCCAGGCATGCCGTCGAGATCGTAAACATCCAGCTTGACCGGTAATATTTTACCGTCGTATAATATGGAAGTAATCGCCAGCGTAACGCGTTGTTCAGAAAACCCGCTGACTTGCGCATAGAGATAAGTCCCTTTTCTGATCAGAGTACCTCCGGCTTTAATATCCTCCAGCAGTTTTAAGCGTAAACGTGAGCCGGCATAACCGGTAACATTCTCATCAATGACCGCGCTGATAAATGCCGCCTTTTTTTCTGGCAGGATCGTATTAAAATCTTTGGAGACCTCATCTGCCTTTTCAACGGTGAACTTGACCTGGTTTTGTTTGAGTTTGGCTGCGTTTTCCGCAGCAAGCTTTTTCTTCAGCTCTTCTTTGTAAACAGGATCGTTGGATCTGGTAATGCTATCCATGACCGCCATTTGGAGCCTAAAAATCTCCATCGGGTCTTTTTCCTTTGGTGATCCCGTGGTATTAAGATGCTGGCTGGCCTGACGGTTACCCATGGCATTTACCGCATCGGTTAAGCGGCGGTCCTGCCCGACATCTGCCCGTTTATGACCTCCGGAACCGTTCGCAAACTTCATCTTCATAGCCTGCTGAATGGAATCGAGCCTTCTCTTTTGCTCATCCGAATAATCATTAGCATAAGCCGGATTACTGGAATTTTCTTTGGGGATGATATTTACGGCAGTGAGGCCGTCCGCTTCTTTATAGGTATTCCGATAAGCGTCCAGCTTATCTGCCAGTTGTTTTTTGCGGACATCCGACGAAACATCGCCGACTGTACCATTTAGCCCCATATTTTCCTTGGCAGTTTCTTTCGGTTTGGAAAAACCGCTGTGCCAGGTATAAAAGAACAGACAAAAAAAGGGCAAAAGGATAATTGGCAGCACATATTTGGGCTGCTTGAAATCAATTTTCATAACATGTTATTTAAGTGTTTGGTGAATTTTTGAGAGTTGGTCGAGTGCGCTGTCCAAACGCAAGCTGTCAGCGGCAGTGAGTTGCTGCTTTGCCGATAAACTGTCCACTAACTTCTTCAGGTGCAACGTTTGCCTGATATTCCCGGTGGCCTGAATGATTTGGCTAAATCCGTCTGCGACCGGATTAACCTCCTGCTTTGGTACTGCTACTGCCTTTTCCGGATGCCGGAAAACGGTGAAGGACAGTACAAGCGAAATCGTCATCAGCGCGATCATACACCCATAAAAGAATTTTGGGTAAGATTTAAACAAATTCAGCCCTGCATGGCCGGCGATTTGAAAGTAAGTACCGAACTCTTTCCTGATCTCACTGTAAAGGGTATCTCTTGGATCCCGGTTAGAATGAATTTTTCTCCACATCTTGCAAGTCTTTATTTTCAAGCGTTTTCCAATTGGTAATCAGTACACCATGGGGATTATTGTCACTTCGCGGGATATCCTTGAGGTAGCCCTCCGTGATCAGGGAGCGCACGACCGTAGAACTTCGCCGGTCGATCTTTAATTTTCCGTAAAAGCGGAAATAATGCCTGGGCACATCCACGGTTATGGAATCAGTCTGCAGGGTAAGCACCGAACTGGATGACAGGATCGAATTGAAAAATCCGTTTTCCTTCAGGTTATTATACTGCTGCATGCCAGATTCGTCCACGAGGTACATGGCTTTCTTCATCTGGTATTCCATATAGTTATCATCCGGTGTCAGGGAAAAGAACAGGGAATGAAAAAGGTCCACATGCGCACGGTATTCTGCCGGCCGATTCATTTGCATGTCCGTTTGACGGGCCAGTATGGGCACGTTCTTATCTAGGATGTAAATGCTTTTCTGCGCATTAGTAACCAGCTTGAAAGCATAGAGGCAGTTCACGCCAACGATGACCAGCGAGGTCAGCAGGCTTCCCGCGGCGATGAACGTCGCCAGCCGCACTTTAGCTTCGATATTTTTAATGATCATAAAAATGGGTTTGAATAAAAAAGGCTGCCCCATGGCAGCGGGCCAGCCTCAGAAAGGAGCGCAAGAAAATTAATCAGAAAAAGCTTCCGGTGGCTTTCCTGGCCATGCTTGCGACAGTGCCGGCGCTCCGGCCGAAAGTAGAGGTAGCAGAACTAATACCCGAGGTGGAAATGATCCATGTGGAAATGCTGGGTACCGTGAACATACAGATGGCACCGATCATGAAAACTATAATCACAGTTCCGAAAGAAAGAATGCCGTTGCCTGCAAACCAGGCCATTTTTTCCAAATTAGCGCTTAGCCCGTTTTCTCCAACGAGTTCTTTGTATTTGCTGATCTCGGAGGTTAGTGCGTATTCCTGCATCAAGCCGGTCAGGTACATGATCAGGTACGCAATGCCGCTGTAAAGGTTAACCGATACAAAGCGGGCTACCCAGGTACTGAAGCTGTCCCTAAATGCGGGAAGAATACTGACTGCTACGGCAAACGGCCCAAGGATAATAAGGATCGTTGAATAGATGATCTGGATCATAAAGATGATGTAGACCGCCAGTCGCAAGATCCAGATACCCAATAATTCCAACAACTGGGTAAATAGCAACTGCATGCCGACGGTCAAACGGTTCTTCAATTCCAGTAAGGGTGATACCACAGAGCTGATCCCTTGTTTAACCGTGCTGGTGACAGAATCCCAGGCCTGCCCGTACCAGGTATCGCTTTCCTTTTCGGCAACTTCCGTCTGCGCCTGGTAAGTATATAAAGAATTGGCTACGGCCAGCATCAGGCTGGAGCGGTTGAGCCGAAGGTTGTTTACGATCGTTTGTTCGCTGTTAAACATTTGCTCCGTCTGATTAGTCACCAGATCAGTTGGAAAAGCGATCATTCTGACAAATGGCCCCCACCACAGGATAATCATTGCTAAGCCAAAAGGGCGAAGCAACGGCATTACCTCTAACTGCTTATCGCCGACTATCATTTCATACGATTTGATGGCGAAGAAAATGATCATAAATATGGCGGACAAGGCTTTCGCATCGGTAATAAAAAGGTCAAAATGAGACCATACCGATTCTTTAAGCCCTTTCAAAAAGACCATCACACCTTGTTCATATACACCGTCACCCTGAAGGAATTGCAAGGTTTTGGAGTTATCGGGGGTATTGCCGGCCTGGGCAAAAGCTACCGTGATACAACAGGTCAGCAGCAGCACTAAGGTGAACTTTTTTTTCATTGTACATGTTGTAAAACTTTGCGGGCGATCTGGATATCTGTTTGCGGTGTCCATTCGGTAACGGTTATTTGTCCCGCCTTTAATTTTTGTTGCTGCGCGGTCATGTTTAGCGTGGCCTGGGCAGAAGAAGTACGTATGGCCCAAACACCGGCAAGTGTGCGGTATTCCATGAGCAGCCGATGATAGGCGACAATACGGGAGCCACGGTCCATGGTTGTGGCGTGTGCCGCCTGAACCCTTTCTTTGAGCATATCCAGCTCATTTTTATACCAGGCATATAAACCCTCGGAAACAAGTTTAGAACTCACCTGCGGCGATAGGCCGCTTAAAATGGAAGCATAAGAGTTGTCCAGAACGGGCTTTAATTCGTTACGGTAATAGAGTTGCCATAGCGGGTCTGCATCGGTAATTAGCCCGGATTGATTGGCGATCTCGGAAAGCGCGGTGTTCCGTACGGTATCGGATTGGAGTTTGTATTTGTTATCCGTACTGTTCATGGCACCGACCAGAGCCAGGCGCTGCGTTTGCGGCCCTGTCGCGCTTAGCGGCCGCAGATCGTTTTTGTGATAGTTCGGATGAAAGAGGCCCCATGTTAACCAGTAATAAGGGTTCAGACTTAAAAAGCCCGCCTTGGGTGTGAATTTGTTCTGGTCCCATTGCAGGTAAACCATGCGCTCCTGCTGGTAGCGGACGGCCTGGTCGCTGGCGAGGGTTTGCGCGAAAGACCGGTGGATCAGGGCGAACAGCATTAAACTGATCGGAATTAAGATTTTCATTGGCGTAAATATTTTGCGTTTTGGATGATTTGGCTGACAAAGATTTTGTCCCGGTTGATATAATCGGGAAACGGGGTCAGGGTGGCCAAAAGGCCGCGTTGCTTTGCCCAGTACATGGACTTCCATGCACCATAAGCAAGGCCATCCAGGATCTGTAGTTGCTGGGTGACCTTACGTAAAAGTTGATCCCGCGAATTATAATCCGCGAGGACATTATCACCATCTTTCAGGATATACCCTGAAACATCGCTGACCAGGGCTAACGACCGGGTTCGCATTTCCGCTGCCAGATCATTGGCGACGACAAGCAGGTACGGTTCACTTTTGGCCAAAGCCAGTGCCTGATTAATATAGCTGGTCATATCGGCGATGATAACTGCCATGTTTTTAACGGCAAGGCCATCTTTTAATGCTGAATTTACATTTGCCAGGCCTTCATAGATGATGGTCTGTGCCAATACGACCGAACCTACGTTGGTATTCAGGTCGGTGATATTGTTATTGATCTTACTGAGGTATTGCTCATGCGTGGATTCAGCACCGCTGCGCACCACGCCATTTTGTGTAACGGCGATGAGGTGCTGGTAATCGATAACATATTGCTGTGCCATAAGAGCGGATAAATTACATAGCAGCAGTATGATGGTAAGTAAAATTTTCATTTGAGGTATCTGGCGTTTTGAATGATCTCTCCGGCAATCGCTTTATCGGCGTCAATAAAATTTTGGAACGGATTTGCAGCTCTTAACAGGGCGGCAATGCTGGAATATTGCATCATGCTCAACATATTGCCGGACAAATTCTGAATATTACTTAGTTCCGAAATCACGTAGTCAAACAGCATTTTGCGGTCAGCCGCTTTAAGCTGATTAATATCCCTTAAAGACAGCGTTAAACCGGTAACATAAGCTACCAGGCTTTTTGCTTGGGCCGCAAACTGTAGGGACGACTGGTAACCGATGGCAATCAGTGCCGGGTTCTTTTGAACCAATTGGATGATCTGTGCCTGGTTACTGACGATCCGGCTAACCATGGGTGTGGCATAAATGCCGATATCAGCAAGGTTGATGGCCGTTCCAAGCGTATTGTAACGCTGCTGTAGTGTCCGGTAAGTCGCTTTCATCTTATCCAGCAAGGTCAGGTTAGCCTGTTCGTTGGCGGTAGCCAACGCCTGCTGATTTTTGGCCTTGACCTGTAATTTATTTTCGGATTCGGACTCATCAACCAGCTGGTGAAGCGCGGGTATATCCAGGATCTTTTGCTGGGCGAATGATTTTGCGAAAGGCAGTAAGCACAGCGTTAGGAAAGCTAATTTGAATTTCACGGCTTCAGGTATTTAGCATTGGTTAGTACCTCATTAGCGATTCTTACGTCCTGATTTTGCCACTCGGACCAGGGGTTTAGCGACCGAAATACGCCATTGATCTTGGCCCAGTACATGGCCCTGTTCATCCCATAGGCGATACCCCGAAGAATACGCATTTCGTCAGCGATGTGGTTAAGCAGCTTACCCCGTTCACCGGAATCCATCAGGTTATTGTTTCCACCTTTCAATACAAAGGCACTAACGTCGGAGGCAAGAGTGACCGCCCTGGTTTGAAAATCACGGGCGCCTTGTTCAGCAAACAGTAAAAGCACGGGATCTGACTTTGCTAATTTAACCGATGATTCCACATCCGTAATGATGTCTGAACCGCACTGGGCGATCTCTTTAATGGTAACCAGGTTGTTGATGACAGAAGCGACCTGACTTAAACCCTGGTAGATCCTGTTTTGAAGATTATTAACGATGACCAGCTGGCCGCTTACAGCCAACTGGCCTTTCTGTATCAGGTCAAGCTTATTATTGGTGGTATTTAATTGGCCGTTGATGATACCTGAATTAACCGCGATGGCAGCGGAAACCGCAGGATCAACGGTGAGAGTTTGTGCTATAACTGTAGTAGTGAACAATCTCAGGGCAAATCCTAAAATTGAAACGATGAAAATTTTAACGCTCATGGGGATTGATATTGATTAACCTGTGTAATAAAAGCCGGCAAAGATTTTCCGCTGGCTTTAAAGTCCCTGATAAAGGTGTCAAGGCCTTCCGGATAAGAACCGAATCGATTGGTGTAGCTTTCCACCGCAGATTTTTCGGGTTTTTCGGTCGTATAGGTCAGATACTGCTGAAGGGATACTTCAACCCCATAAACTTCACCAACGGCCCCCCGGCGGATGTAAACTTCTTTAAACCTGCCGCGACCTTCGGTATTATCAAGTTGGTTTATGGTAAATATCTTACGCCGTTCGGTTTCATTGATCGACAGCAGGGCTGCGATATCGTTGTAATTGTCTTTAAATTTGGTTTGGTCAAGCAGGCAAATGGTGTCGGAGTTATTAATAATACTATCCTTTACCACCGCATTTCCAATGATGTCACCCAGTTCCTGGGTTACTACAATAGCTTCGCCCCAAAATTTCCTGACCGTTTTATACAGATAAAGCAGGTAACCAGCCATTAAAGGACTGGCTATGGCTTTCCAGGCTTCTTCGACCACTAAAGCCTTTCGCTTGTCTGACCGGTAACGCATCTTCTGAATGAAGACATCCATGATGATGAGCGTGACGATCGGAAATAAAATCTTATGCTCCTTGATCGAATCGATTTCGAACACAATAAAGCGTTCGGTGAACAGCGATTTATCTGCTTCCTTGTTTAAAATAGGCGCAAATTCACCGCCTTTATAAAATTTTTTAAGCACATACCGGAACTCATCAAAATCAAAAATGATCTTCTCTTCAGCCTTGATCTCCGGAATCTTAACCAGTGCGAATTCGTAAAAAGTATTAAAGTTTAGCTCCGTGCTTTCAGCAAAGGACAGACTGTAATAACCGCTGATCACGTTGGCCACCACATCTCTTTCCACTGCGCTGAAGGTACCCTCGGCACCTTTCCAGGCCACCCCGATCAGGGTACATAAAAAGTCTTTCTTTTCAATATTATACTCCTCTTCGGTGATCCGGAAGGGGTTCATCGTGATCGGCGTTTTATCGGTATAGGTGATATACTTGCCCTGGTAATAGGAACAAAGCCCGGAATAGGAATGCCCTGTGTCAACGATCACCATATCCATGTTATAAAGCATGTACTGTTCGATCAGCGCATTCATAAAGAAGCTCTTCCCCGAGCCGCTGGGCCCTAAAACAAACTTATTCCGGTTATTGATCCGGCCAGTCCGCATCGGCAGATCTGCCGGATCCATGCCAACTGGGATACCCTGGCGGTCGGTAAAACGAAGAAGGAAATCAGATGGCTCGTCCTGTGGCAGGGATTCTTTAAAGAAAAAACAAAGAGCTGCATCACAAGTGGTCAGGAACCAATCGTACTCTTTCAATTCAACGCCGTTTCCCGGGAGTGCAGTTCTAAATAATTCGAGCTGGTTATAAGCGTTACTACTGGGGATGATCCCTAATTGAAAAAGCGAACTTTCAATGAAATTAACCGCTTTCTGGATAGCGACAACCGGAGCGGTCACCACGATATTGAAGTGGCAATTTACTAATAGCTGGTTTTCCCTGGCCACATCCACCAGCAACTGGTCAATATCCTCCACACAGAGTAGGTTGGCGGGATCAGGTATACCAGCATGGCGCTTTTTCTTTTGCTCCAATTTTCTCAGGGTGGTGACCTGATTGGGGATTTCAATGACCTGATTAAATACGATCACATCCACGCCGGGAACTTTAAACAGGAATGAAAGAAAATCCACCGGAAATCCCCGCATGCTTTCCTTTTCGTTCAGCTCGATATGGGTTGCAACATCCGGCGGAAGATCGATGCTGTCGATGTTCACCAAACTGATATTCCGGACAACCTTATCACCAATCCGGATCTCCGTTTCTGACGGAGCCAGATTATTCAGCACAATATTGGGTTTGCCAAAATCCATGCTGAGCATTTGGAGCACCAGCCGGTTCAGCCTGGCTTCATTTAGCGCTGATGCCGATGGAATGATATCGAGTACTTTGCCAACCGCTTGCCTGAATTCTGACAGCACCCGGCTGTTGTACACATAAAACGCGCCTTTTTTAACCTGCCGGGTAATCGTCAGGTAAGTAGTTACCTGCAGGCATTCCCTTCCGTTAAAGTGTTCGTTATATTTTTGCTGGAGATATTCTGTAGCAGCGCCCGCCCTGTAGGGTGCACGGCTAATGATATCCTGTTTTTGGAGCAAATAGCCGTCGCCCAGAATTTTGACGACGTTGTTGAGTAAATGGTGAAACTCATCGTAACCGGCAGGATAAGCGGAAAAACGGGTGACGGGGTTGACCATTTGAATGACAACCGAACATTCACCGCTTAGCCCGATAAGCAGATCGTATTCACCATCCTTATCCACCCCTGCATAGGGAATGCTAAATAAGGTTTTTACGGCCATAATGATTTAAAATGTAAATGTTAGAAGTGCGGCTCTTGGAATGAAGGCCGCCTTTTTGCTTACCGGCTGTGAATAGTAATCCGCCGACAATAGATCCGATAAGCACAACGGCACCCAGCCACATATTGACCAGTGACATGGTTAACGCGCCAAAAACGAGACCGGTTAAAAGGGAGGCAATCCCCCAGTAAATGAACTTGCCTTTGAACCCTTTGAATATAAGGGGCCGTTGAAGCCCCTTATATACTGGATACTTTCTGGCCATTATAAGCCGAAGAAAGCTTTGATTACCAATGCGGATACCACCAGGAATACGCAGGAACCACCCCATCCCATCAGCTCTTTGTTGATATCCTGGTCACCGCTGTTCCACTTAGAGTAGACGCGAATGGCACCAACAATACCGACGATACCACCAATCACCAGAGTGATATTGGTAACCGGTGCTACATAGGTTTTGAGTGTGGATGTGGCCGTGTTCAGGCCATTAACGCCGCTTTGGGCGAATACAGGAATTGACAGGGCCAGCAATACGGCTGAAGCCCAAAACTTTTTGGTTTTTGAAAACATTAAAAAGGAGAAAAAATATTGGCGGAGATCTTTTAAAGCCTGCCGGGAGACGGCTGGTTATCATTAAAAGGGCATTCAGATCACGAAATATGCCCCAGTTCTTTAACCCGAACGGGTGGAGTTAATCAGCGTTTGTCCATTGGGTCAACGTGATTATTTTGGAGATGGAAATCTTTTATAGCTTCCGGAGAAGAAGCGAAGAATAAAGGCGTTCAGATTCCGAACAACGCCCTTAAGAAAGCACCCGCGAGGGTAATAAAAATGGCGGCAAAAAACCAGGCAGCAACATCTGAATCGACGCGGTCTTTCCCCATTTGCGCGTTATGATAGATCTTCAATGCGCCATTCAAACCCACTAAAGTGGCGATGACGAGGGAACAATCAAAAGCGGAGAAGAAAGAAGCTGTCAGATCCTGTTTGGCCTGTTGCATTTCGGCGATGCCGGGTTGTGCCATAGTTGCTAACCAACCGAGGAAGCAACACGCAGTCAGGAACCATTTCATGGCTAAAAACTGACTGCCCTGGTGTATTCGATCACTTCTTCCCGGGCAAGGTTAAACATTTGTTTGAGGCTTACCCCTCCTGAAGAGGCGATGGAAGATCCGGTATCATTTGCAGCGGATTCCTCTATATGTGATCTAATCGGATCAATGTCCTCAACAAAAGTGAGTTCATGTTTATCTTGTTGGGTATCGGCACGCTTACTGCGCAATTGATCCCAAAAGATGATGGCTGCATAGTACAAAGTGTACAAGCCAAATAGCCAAACGGCAAATTTTATCCAGGTCATAAGTCGGTGTTTTGAATAAATTGTTTAATAATGGTTTTCAGCTCCGGGTAAGAATCAAAGAAGTGTTTCACGGCAAAGGCGACAAATTTGGTCACATCAACATTGGTAGCCATCTTGAACTTGTTCATTAGATCGAGGGTCTGTTTATCCAGCCGGATATGCGCCATACTTTTGCAGTCACTATTGTCATAAGCGATCATTGCTTTGAGTATGGTCGATTCCATGATCTTATCGGCCTTTTTCTTTGCTTTTCCCTGGATATCATCAGGCGGGCCCTGTTGCTCACTTGTCTGCTTTTCGCCGGGCCTAACCATTTTTTCGCGGAGCTGATCGGCCAGTGATTTTATTTTTTCCATAAGTAGTCGGCAAAAATCTCTTCGAATACCGGCGTGATCACCGGATATAAAGAAAGGGGTGTATGAAAAGTGGTGATGCGCTGAAAGTCGATCCGGTCAGGAATAGGCGGCGTTATTTTGCCGAAACGGGAAAGCTGCTCATTGACTTCGCTCATGATCTCGAATTTTACATTCGCTTTGATCCGGTTAGGAACGAAGATCACGTCCACTTTAGGATTTACTTTTTTGAGGACCACGGTAAATAACACGGTGGATTCGAAGGTGAACTCATCGTAAGCAAAGGGGCAGATCACCAGGTCGGCGATCTTAAAAACAGGTATCAACCCGTCATCATCCAGCTTACCGGGTAGGTCGATGAGCACCGCATCTTTTTTGTTTTTGGCCAGGACCGGGCCAAGTACCGGAAAGCTGTCCAGGTTAGCGGGTAATACCTCGTAAGGTTCCTCATTTTCCAGCACTTTGGCTTTTTCGTATTTTTGAGATATGGACTGCTGGTAGTCCATATCAATGAGGGTTACCGGCCAATCCTTAGCCAGGCTCAGGTAATTCCCTGATAGGACGGTGAGCGTACTTTTTCCTACGCCACCTTTTTGGTTTCCAAATAGACATATCATAATTATTCATGGTTTTTCCCTTATCGGGTGTTAGTGCGTGCCTTCTTTTGTCGCTTTCGTTTCATACCCAGCACCTGCTGATCATCAATATCGTCGGCAATCATTATCGGCTGGATATGCACCGGTTCGGATTGATATTCGTAAGAATAAGTAAGGGAATCATCCTTGTTCAAATCGCTAAGCGTAATGAGATCACGCTGTTTCGGCGGAATATATTCGATGTTCTCATCAAGCAAATATTTAAGGCTTAAGATCTCGCTTCCTTTTAAAACCCGTTTGGTCGCATGATCAATTACGGTATAGCCATAGGGCTTTTTACCATCAGCGCCATGCAGGATAATGTCTACCTGATATCGGTCGTGCATACGCTGAATGAAAGCCGGGTCGTGCCTTTCCTTTAGAAAGAGTTCCTTGAGCTCAGCCATGCGGGTTTTATACGGAACATAACCTGCTATTTTACTGGCAAGTTTTTTCTCATTGAGATAATCCCTGCCGAGGTAACCCTGGTTTTCAAGAATTAAATAGAATTGCGCTTTGGTGCTAAATTGGTATTGTAAAGCAAATGTGTAGCCTAATACTTTATCCAGGCTGCGGACCGAACGTACATGTTCATAGTCCCGGTCGATTAATTTGCCCTGCCGGTCTACCCTTGAAGAGACTACGTGTAAGTGATGATTTTCCGTGTCTTTATGAAATACTATGAGGTAAGGTTGCTCACCGTACTTCATTTCTTTCAGCCACATCACCGCTGCTTTCGTCAGTTCGTGTTTATTGTAATTTCTGCCATTGGCCGAAATTACAGCGTGAAACTGCGTGTTCTTCAGGCCTTTGTTTCTGTGTTGTGCCGCAAGCACCTGTAGATAGTTAACAAGATCCTGTGGCCTGGGGTTATTTAAAGCCTGGAGAGGCCCGAAATTGGCGATCAGCATTAATTCCCCCGTATTACGGTCAACTTTATTAGTATTGTATTGAACACCTGCAAAAGTTATCGATGGTTTTTTAAGGATATGTGCAATCATTGGTACCTAATAGCTGTATTTGTTGGCATCATATATCAGGCTATCCGGATAACTGTGTATCATAAGACCGATATATCAAACAATCAGCCTATCGGAAGATCCTAATATCTGGCTATCACCAAATCAGCAGAACAGTATATCGCTTTATCCATATATCAACCTATCAGGCGATCCTTATAACCTGTGATAAGCCTATCTTGAAATCGGTCTATCACTGTATCCCGTCCTTGATCTATCGGTATGCCTTTTGATCGATGTATCGACCTATCCTTGTAACTGCGTATCAGGAAATCACACTATCTGACTATCGGTAGATCTTATTAACCGTTGATCTGGGTAACGTTCCTTCATTACATCGTTTGATCTTCCAATCAGCGTACCGATGTATCACAAGGCCCTGGATGGGCCTCCAAATTTAATTAGCCATGGCCCGAAGTATTTTACGTAAAGCACCTTCAAGTGCTTGTTGTATTTGCAGATATTCTTCAAACAGGCGGTTAAACCTATCGATGACTATCGGATTCAACGAACCTTGTAATTTCAGCACATTGGCGTGCCGTGCTAATTGGTTAATATTATTCCCAACGCGGCCAACCTCGGCACCAATGTTATCCAGATGTTTAATTAGTTCTTTTGAATTGATAACCGCTTGTTTGGCATCTGATAAAACCCGCATCCTGATCAGGTCAGTTTTAGACGTACCCAGTTCCTTTTCTAAAGCCACAACCACTTCATATTCGTCATCAGTAAATCTGACATTAATAAATTTGGTCTTTTTGCCCCCTATCATTTTGGGCCTGCCATTTAATTTTTTGAGGTCACCCATAGAAAAACGAGTTGCGAGTTTTTTACCTCCCCCCGGGAGGGCAAGAGACTTTTTGTGTAACAAAAAGACATCTTGCCGTTGTAAAAACAACGGCTTTTTGGCTTATCGAAAAGGCAGTTGAATCACCCTTTTGCTAATTGTCAGGGATTGAACAAATAGTTAGACAATGGCTCGCCGGGTATTTGTGCCCGGCGATCTGCAGATTTCGACGTACCTTAGTTTGCTATCACCTACCTGGAAAATGGAACCTTGACACCAGAAAAAAACGTATCAGTTTTTCTTTCCGCCGACAAAAGCGCATGACGAAGCGCTTTTATTTTGTCGTTATAATCATTGTACCCATCGTATACCGATGAACGGTCGGTTCCATAGGGGAGCGCTTTGATAAAGTCCTTTGTGGCTAAAAAGCCTTGTTTATCGCGGTCAAAATAAACATCCAGGCTCGAATACAGCTTTGCTTTATTGATACCCGCTTGTAAAAGGGATAGCGTGTTTAAAACAATGATGCTATGATCGGCTAAAGGATTATCCGTCCGCCAACTCAGGTAATTGATATAACCTTCAAATACCGCCGCCTTTTTAGCATTAGCCTCCAACACGGTGATTCCCTTATGCCCCATGCAGCCTTTAAAGTATTTGTTCCGAACTTCCCAGCCGGAATTTTCATTTTGCCAGCCGGCAGCGAAGAATTGTTTACGAACACCTTTATCATCCTCCACATAATAATATACCTCTTTCAGGCATTTTTCGGCGGCTTCATAAACGCCGCGGTTTTTCAGGTATTCGGTTATTGCCGGGTGCGTACCTAACGGTTTCACCTGATGAACAATGTAGTGCGGTAATTTTGTGGCTTTACGCGGGCGGGTTATCCTGGCCTCCCCTATTTCGATCGCACAGGCCTCCTGAATTTTTTTGATGACCTCGTTAAAATTTAGATTTTTCCAGTAGGCCAGCCCGAAATCAATAATGTTGCCACCTTTGCCAGTACCATGGTCGAACCAGACACCCAGGTCATCGTTGACACTTAGGGAGGGTTGGGAGTCATTGTCCCTTAACATACTGATGTACATTCTTTCCCGTCCCCGTTTGGGTACTGGCTGATAACCTAAGCGGCTCAGCAGGCCAACAATAGATGCCTGTTCTTTGAGCTCTTTTGCAGTTAATAAATTAGCCATAAAATATAATTGTTTAGAAGTTAAATGCATGAAAAGCGTCGATTGACGATAGTACCGGCAGCGGGTAACGATCCCGATTAATTCACTTCTGCCGGCAGATATTCGGGATTACTCGCGTCAGATCCTACGATCCGGGCTCTCGCCTGCCTTTGCGCTCTCGGGTTGCGGCTTTACGCTTACCTTCGCAAAATTTCCGGCTCCCCGCCGGATAATGTTTCATCCCCACATGTCAAATAACTTTCGTATTCCATCCGGCTAACCGGAGATCATGTGGCAAAGCAACCGTGTTTTGAGTTGCCCAAAAAGTTCAAGTTTTTATTGCACCCCAAATTGCACCCTTGCACCCAATTGATTTACAGGCGATTATCATCAATAAAAAAACTTCTCTTTTGGCGACAAACAAAAAAACCGCCCTTATGAGGCGGCTTTGAAAGAAATCGCAGAAATGATTCAGTAATCCTTAATAATCAGGATCAGCTTTTCCAGCGTTGCTATGGCGACATCTTTATCAATCTGCTCAATGTGATAAGTGCTTTTTCGCATACTGTTCCAAGATATATTTTTCATGTTTTCCGTGGAAAGAAAGGGTACGATAGATCGAAAAATAACGCTGATGGAACTGGCTATGATGAGCTTGGCATCGTCTGCGGCTTTCAGGATAATTCCGATTTGGTCGACGCTCAGCTTACAGAGTATTTTGGAGATGACTATTGGCTGCTTTGGAGTAACAAGGTCTTCAGTAAACTTATCAATAACATATTTGCCGTACCGTTTTTTTAAGGCTGCAGCAGTATTTTGTAGGGAAAGTACGAGGTTTTCGCCTATTGCCGCTAATGGCTGGTTATCATCGTAGCCTGCCAGATTTTCCATAGCCTGCTGTTCCAGCAAGCGCAGAGAATCGTAGAAATGGGTTACGATTGCTTTGATTTTCTTTGGTGAAAAAAGGTAAAAAGTGACCGATTTCAGATTCCTTAGAACATTTTGCAATTCCTGATCGAATTTGCTTTCAATCGATAATAATTGTTGTATTCCCAGCTCAGAAACATTTGCTTTTTTTGGGTTTAGCGTTACCTCTATTACTTCGTCCAGCCAGGCATAAGGATAGCCTTGCTTCTTACCTTTATTGTACATAACCACCTCCTCAAATTTCCCTATAGCAACTTTAAACTACAGCAAAAATTCATCATGGTTGAACTGCTTCAAAGGGGAAATACCCTGATTGCATAAGGATTTAATGCGCTAACGAAGTAAGCTCAGCTGCTCATGCGAAGTGATCTTTAGAATCAAAGATAATATATGCTGTGTACGCTTTTCATAGATTTACTTTGTCCGATTGTCCAACTTTTGTGATAAAATAGACCTCTTGGAAAGTTGCTGACGGATTTATCTTTAACCAACTTATTTTTATTTTGGAAAAAACATTTTATTGACTTTTGACACCATTTTCAATAGTAGCTCCCTTACCGCATAGCCTGTAAACTGATCGCCGCTATAGTATAATTTATTCATACTGCCATAAGATATACTTTCCTGTTTTTTACTCATGAAGTGAGTAGAAAAAAACTTCAATATGGCAGTAATATTTTTCATCGTAAAGACTCCTTCCTCATATAACAATCTGACCAACAATGCCATTTGAGCTACAGTAAGCTTTAATTCTAACTTGTCTGGAATTTCGCGTTCATCGCCGTTGGCCGTAAAATGTTCTTGACGGATAACCTCGTTCAACCAAAGGTCCAGCTGAATATGAACCGCAGCAACATTTGGATCAAATGCGGTAGTCGTCATTACCGGCATAGTTTTGAGTAAGAGTAGCTGTTTCATCAACATTGGCCCTTGGTCTTCCGCATGCAACACGAACTTTTTGTTCAATACATCGTCCTGATACCACTGGCAAAAGTTAAGGTGATTAAAGTTTATATAGAATAGTGCCTCAATGATGCTGTGTGTAAGATCTGCGCTACCAACGAAAGCAACGGTGCCCTGCAACGTCTCTGTAAAAGTCGTCAAATATTCAGCTGCACGATAACTAAGCAAAGCTTTGCTATCAGTGTTAATGATAACGCCCAGATAGTCCATTAAACAAACCTTAAGGCCTGGATCTATTTCGATATTTTCCAAGCCGGCGCTTAACTCTTCCGCTAACTCAGCCATTTTTTTCCTTACGGATGGCGTTATAGCATCCGGTATTTTTCCGTTCTGATCGACATAAGAATGGAAATATTGTAACTGGAAATCTCTTAAATCAAGCATACACACCTGTAATAGCAATGGTATTCTCAAAAGCGCATCATCTTCTGTCAAGCCATTATCGTTAGCAGATCCGATCAGCTTATAAATAAAATCTGTCTTTTCCAGGATGACCTGTTGCTGAAAGGCTATATATCGTCGAAGAACATAATCCTTTACCTGACTGAATAGTAGTTCCGTCCAGACTTTCTTTATCCGCTGGCATTCCTCCCTTATATGGGTTTCCTGCGCGGTCAAATAGGCTGTCGACAAAACTTCAGATTTGTCTATCATACCGGGAAAACCAGCCGCCATGGTGGCCAGCATTTTTAATTCGTCCTTAAGCATAGTATCAAATTTTTAATTCGGGAATTACCTAATTATTAGATTCTTATGTTCGTTTCCCTTTGTGGCTTGCCGAAATGTGTTTGCCCGCTGACGGTAGTTAATACGGTAATCGTTGTATTAGTTGGGTCACCTACAGTCGTTTCCGCGGAATTGCCATCTATCAGATCATTGAAGCGATGTAACTTATTGATCTTTTTATTGATTTTTTTTACTATTATCTTTTTCATATCAGTTACTTTTTACTCAAATTAGGAGTAATCAATAGGGTACAGCAACTTTGTTACACGCATGACATGATGCAGTAGACACATAACCGGCAATGACAATGGGATTACAATTGAGAATAGGCTTATTCAAAAAATTGGATTACAAACTGCTCCTGAAGCATTTTGCCGGCTGGGTCATTTTTATCATTTATGAAGTTAGTTTTGCGAGGTTTAGCATCGGTGCTTTTGCACCTTTGCAAAACTATATCTGTTACTATGGATTAAATGTGTTATTGTTTTATTTCAATGCCCATGTTGTCCTCCCTTTTGCGATTAAGTCCGGCAGGTCTTATCTTGTGATTCCCGTGATGATGATCCTGGAGTTGTTCATTTACCTGGTACTTAAATATGCTCTTGATACAGTTTTGGCCTTTTCGATAGATAAGATCCCAAGTCAAACTGTCTATATTAAAACATTATTGCTTCCCAATATTTACCGAGGCATATCATTTTTGGGCTGTAGTTCACTTTATTTGGCTATTCTACGGGTTCTCATGTTTAGAAACCGTGTGCATAATACTGAAACAATCCAGCTTAAAACCCTTAAAGAAAAAGCGGAATTAGAGAGAAACTTAGCGGAGGCAATGAACGCCTATCTCCAGCAACAGATCAGTCCCCATTTATTGTTCAATACCCTGACATTTATCCATAACACTTATTATAAGCAATCCCGTGAGGCCTCTCAATGTGTTTTATTGCTCGTTGATATTATGCGGTTTTCGCTGGAGGAGGTTAGTATCAGCGGGAAAACCCAGTTAGCAAAAGAAGTTGAGCAGATACAAAATTTTATCGAACTCAACCAGCTTCGGTTTGATTATGAACTGTATATAGATTTTCAGGTAGCCGGGGATATGGAAAGAGCGCAAATCATTCCTTTAATACTGTTGACGCTGACTGAAAATATTTTCAAGCACGGATACATGAAAAAGAAGGAAGGTGAAGCAAAATTGCACATTACGATCAACGCGCAAAACGAACTGAGATTTGTAAGTTGGAATTTAAAAAAACATCAGCCGGAGAAAAAACGTTTACGATCTATAGGCATAAAAAACGTTATCAAGCGTTTAGACTATAGCTACCAGCACCATTATAAACTTAATATTAGAGATGAGGAGGACAGTTTTGGCGTTGAACTAATGATGCAGCTATGAATTTAAAATGCTATGTAATCGATGACGAATACCATTCGGTTGAAATGCTTTTGTCTTATATCGATCAAACTGACGGTCTCGAACTGCAAGGATTTTCAACTAACCCACTAATCGCACTGAATGAAGTAACCGGCACTAATCCCCCGGACATTACATTTTTAGATGTAGAAATGCCGGAACTTTCCGGGATGGAATTTGCTGAAATGGCAAATCTTTACACGAAGATCATTTTTACGACTTCCTTTCAGGAGTTTACTTTAGAAGCTTTTGAAAAAGAAGCGTTTGACTTTTTGTTAAAGCCGATCAGTTATCCACGTTTCTGGAGGAGCGTTCAACGTGTCCAGCGAGATGTCAAAAAGGCCGAAGCTAGTCAACAGAAAAAAAGAGACTTCTTTTTTGTTAAAACTGAAACTAAAGGAAAAATGGTCAAGGTGACCATTAATGATATATTATATGTAGAAGGTGCCCAAAACTATATCAAAATCCACCTTACATCAGGATATGTCATGCCGTATTTAACGATAAATGAAATTGA
This sequence comes from Mucilaginibacter pankratovii, assembly GCF_014773265.1. Classification (GTDB taxonomy): domain Bacteria; phylum Bacteroidota; class Bacteroidia; order Sphingobacteriales; family Sphingobacteriaceae; genus Mucilaginibacter; species Mucilaginibacter pankratovii. The sequence goes on from NZ_JACWMY010000001.1 coordinate 478,493, forward strand.
ACAGTACCTGCCTATGGACCATTTTACCAGGGTACACCAATCATTTATCATTAATACAGACCGGATCAAGGCCGTTGAACAAACGAGGGTGATATTGGAAGACGATATAAGTCTAAATCTGGGCAGGTTTTATAAAGACACATTCCTTGAAAAAATGAATGAACTGCTACTTAAATCACGCAGGAGGTTTTGACTTGTTATTCGTCATTGCCCTGACAGCTAGCTGATATTTAAAAAGGCAATAATATACAATCAATTCCTGATTACGCTGTTTATCGACGAAGATCCGGTTCAGGTGCATATGAACCATATCCGCCAGTAATTGATGCTTCCTTTTGGAGCTGAACGCTATTACTCGTTTCAGAATGTTTTGGATTCCATTACTGAAGAGCTCCGCATGGGGCAAGAGACGGAGTTGATGATAATATGTCTCATTCGTAATCAATAATATGATTTCTGTTTTCAGCTCCCTGTATTTTTGGTCCAGATCAATCTTTAGCGATTTATCAGTAGCAAACTCTGCGTAAAACAGTTCTACCATTTTTTCAAGAAATGATATTCGCTCGGTTATGTCCGGAAGAAAACGGATCAATAATTCATAAACGGAAACAAATGCTATACTGTGATAACTATAGATAAATGTCCTTTTACTCACCAATTTAATATACTGAGCAACCAGTTCACTGCTTCCATAAAAATAATACTCAATCAATTCGATCATGTCATCACCATACCTTTCCATCTCCCTTCGATACGTGTCGGCCTGATATTCCCGGATCAAATGGTAACTAACTGATTTTGACAGCCGCCTTTTAAATTTAGTCAACACAGTACCCACTGCTGTTTCCTTAATTTTCAGGCGTAATCGTATGTGATAACCCGGGTCCCTGTATCGTATAAAGAACCACGATTGTAGCTCAGACTGATTCAGGTTCTTCAACAGAGGCAATAATTTCTTCGTTAGCACATCGTTAGCTATAGCCGGATTGCAGTATAATTTCAGATAAAGCCATTTGCTTCCGACGATATACTCCTTTTGCTTTTTGAGCCCGGAAACATCTTCCCTGATCGGCAAACCCGAATAAACCGCTTCACGCTTGCAGAGAAAAGAAATGAATTGATTACATAAAGGTTTACCTTGCTCGGTTTGAACAGTTTGGTCATTCGGCAGGAAAAACTCCTGTAGAATCGCCTGTTCGCCTCCCTTCAGGCAATCTACTAAAAATATGATTTCCGGCTCATTATCTATATTGAAAACAAGTTGCTGATCAAACTTGCTCATCGCTACAGTATTAGGGAGCTTAAGTTTTTCTTTTATACTCAGGAATTTTCCAATTGAGTCATTCCGTGATAAGTGCTGCAATTCCTTCAGATCCTGAGTTGACAGATACCAGGTAGCCGGACTTAAAATTGTCTGCTTATATACTACTCTTGGATAGTAGGCCATCCCCGGAAAGTAGTTAGCTAATGAAAAGGCATAACTTCCCTGGAGTCCCTGATACTGCAAATCACAGAGCAATCGAAATATAGCCAGGTTATTCCGGCTATAATTATAGGCGGAAGTCAGGCGCGGAATGACCACTTTTTGTTGCGTCAGCGATTCTAAAACAAGCTTATCGCCTACTACATAAATCAATAGGTCCGATAGTGGGATTTGATGATCCATGTCTAAAGTTGAAATAACATTTATGGGTATTTCATAAGCGTAAACATGCTCCCGCCTGTTGATGTTATCGGCATGGGGTTCAGAAAGTTGGCCGATATCTGCAAAAGTTACTTCTGGATTTGCAAACTGCTCTACAGCCGCGATTTCTGTACTTAAACGGTGTATGTCTTTATTCCAGGCAGTGAATCGCCCGATCAATGCCGTTGCTGTAACGCCGCCTAATGATTCCAGATAAATCCCATCGCCTGTGGTTCTGAAAAGTGCAGCTATACTTGGTGGGGACGGCATTGTATTATCTGTCGATAAGGATTGCAAATCAAGTTCATCTAAAAAGATTGGGCTTCGATCTGCTGTCCTGTCATTCCATTTTTTCATTAGCAACCGATGCACCGCTGACCAGTTCAAAGGCTGTTGATCTATTTTCCGCCCACTAAATTTTACAAAACGTAAAAGATCAGAATCTATATTGGAGTTAGTACCAGGCCCGTATCCAATTCCGATATCCGGGTCAACAGCTTGAAGTAAGGGTATCTTCTGCTTATCATACCTTACTTTGAAGTCTTTAATAAATTGAATAAGCATATCCGGTTGCGCAGGTACTACCAAAGCAGATAGTGCTTTTAACCCATCTACAAGCTGATCTTGAATCATGACTGAAAGCGAGCCTGTGGTGATACCGCGTTCGAGGCCGGCATAAAACATTTGTCCTGAATCTTGATCTTTGGAACCAGGCAGTAACTTATATATCGTATTCGCGTGTTCCTTTAATTGCCCGACATCAGGAAAGCTAATAGATTTCATATTACCATTAATGTCTTTAAGAACGGTATTCAAAGTAGATACCCCATTGGGCTGGTCTAATATCCGTTGCAGATAATCTTTACCTATGATGTTGGTGATTGTATCCGGCATCAAAATGCCTGCGCCTATTAAAAATCGAAGGTAATCCCTCGCTATATCCATTGTACAACCGGATAAATTCATCATATGCGTAATAATCTCTTCACCGCTTCTAAAGTCTGTCCGGCAAAACGAAAATAATGCTCGGGTCAGTTCATCATTTTCAATAGACTCCAGGTCAAAATAAACTTTACGTTTATCGTTAGTATAGGTAGTGGAGATAAACCTGAAATCCCTACCCCACTGATACAGCGCCGGGTTACAGATAAACTGGTTTTGTTCGGGATCCTCATTTACCAGCAATGAAACAAGGCGGTTGACGATTTCCTGGTCTACGTTTAGATGGAGTTTTGTATGCTTGTTATCAAGTACGATCGTTTCGTCTTTTCCCCATGAGGTCAATGAAAATGACGAAAAACTTCCGAATGGTGTAGGCCGGAAGCACATCCGGTTAAAATACTTTTGTATACTCAGCTTTTCCCGTTCGGTTAACAGGGTGCTGTCAAAATGTTTTTCCGCAAGAATATTGTAAAATCCAGGGCTGCCCAAAAACAAAGCCTCTTGGAAATAAGGATCATTAATAATTTTATTGAGCTTAACCTCGGTGTAATCGAGGTAGCTAAAGAACGGCGTTCTAACAATCAAGTCACCAAAAAAGTGGTAGTTGCTCATGCGCATAAGTATTAAGGGTAGATATCCTTAATACGTGTTGCGACATTAATTTATCGGCTTATGGCATATTATGACACTATTGAAACAGACCAACAGTAAAAAGCAATTTTCAATAGTTAATCATTAGACACCGGATTATATTTCGAAAATATTTTAAAGGTACTTTTCGCAATGTCTTCATCGGTATATTTCTACCCAACACCTTCTCATCAGATATTATTTCCGCTATAATTTCACCCTTAACATCCGGATGCATCTTTTTCCCGAGTCACCCTAAACATATATGTAACTTATCGAGTAAACGGGCAATTTAATTCATTCTTAGTTTGGCGTAGAAATCGTTAAGATTAGCTACATGAGGCGAAATCCGCATTATCTATTTCGTATAAAAATAAAATCCCCAATACATTAAGTATCGGGGTTCCAAATATTTTTAAATACCGCCTATACCGGGCCGACAGACATTAAGCATGCGCATGCTCGCGGGACGTGTATATAAGCTGCTCACCTAATTCTGCTTCCAGTTTAGCCAAGGTTTTAAGGGTAAGGTTATGATTACCTTTCAGCCATTTATTGATCTCAGAAGGCTTCTTGTTCATTTTTGCTGCCAAATCCTTTTGAGTGTAGCCCTTCTCCGCCATAATCTCGTTGATGCGAACCACAATATCGGTATATTGCCGTACAAAAATGCGCACCTCCTGTGGGGTTTCATCCTGTATCTGCTGTGCTACCTTACTTCTCATATGCTTAATCGTTATAAATAAATTTCCTTATCTCCATTAGCAGAGATGATTCTTCTGTTGCCTTCGTCAATTACAATTTCGCCATCACTTAACGCATCCTCAATACGTTTTGCAAACTGGCAGGCTTCTACCCATTTAAGATGTATATCTTTGCTTGCCTGGTTTGTCTGGGCGGATTTAATGCCCCCGTTAAACAAAATTACCAGATCGTTCCGGTTATTAACCCGCAAAGCATACAACCGTAGCGGAAAATTGGGATAGGCAAACAATACTTGTTTTACAGTTACTTTTCCCGTATTTGGTAAACCAGTAACCTCATTTTCAGGACGGTTAAATAAAGCATCGATTGCACCATGGTCATCGCCCAGGCTATCCAGCACAAAACTCAACATTTGCTGGGTCGCTGTTTTTAACTCCGGGATGGCATTGTACTTTCTAAAAAACTTGTCCGTTTCATTTTCACTGGCATCGTCCCAACGTACAGTGTAAAACGTACATTTCTTTCCCTCATCGTCCCAAACTTCCAATGTAAAGATATTCACTTATAAGTTAATTTGCAAATCCTGTATAAGGGTATTGTCATTTAGTTTTCGCCTTTATGCTTTTTTTTATGGGATGCGTTCCCTTCATGTAGTTGAATCACCTTTTTCTGAGCCTCGGTTATTTCTGTCAAATAATTGACTTTTTCTTTGTACGCACCAATCTCATTTTCAAGTTCAATAATACGATTTTGAAGGATTACAAAATCTTTACTGAACATTCCTTTCAGTGGCTCTTCATTCAAATAATATAAGAACAAGTTTCTATCAAATAGTTTAGAAAACAATATTAGTTTATCAATATCAACTGATTTTCTTTTATAAATTCCAAAAAGCGTGGATTCACTAACATTAACAAATTCAGCAACAAATTTTGCTTTTAAGCCTTTTTCTTGCACAAATCCATGAATGATTTTACCTATCTCTACGCTCATATACAAAGCTTGTGATTGGCAATGTCAAGAAGCTCCTTTTTAACTATGATATATAAATAGTAATAGCTATCATTTTTTGATAGTTTATGATCAAAAAGTTATATTTGTTTAAAAAATAATTGAAAAACTTCAATTTACGATAGCGATTACTACATGTAATGGCACTAAATCAGAAATCGGAGTAGGAAATTTATATTTTTGCAGGACTTACCGCTTATTTAAAGTAGGACTTGCTTACGAGCCTTGCAGCTAAATCTGACAGTTTATTCCAGCGAGCGTAAGTGTGGCACCTCAACCCTATACATGTGATAGGGCCGGTGCTCGCTTGTGTCTTTGTTGGAGACCAGTTCGAAATAACTGGTTGGCTTTGTCAGAGCCATGCTACAATAGACTTTGCGGGTAACCGGCCCTATTGTCAAATACAATACCCGACCATAATTTCTATTGGCTCACCATTCATTTAAACAGATGAAATTATGGTGGCGGATAAAGAAAACTTAGCTTTTTTACTTCAGCAGCTTCGACAAGGAAACGAGCATGCTTTTACCAGCATCTACGACTTTTACAGTCATCAACTTTACAGAAACATATTGCGACTGGTAAAAGAAGAAGATATTGCACAGGAGTTATTACAAGACCTTTTTCTTAAAATTTGGGAGAACAGACACAATATTAAACTGGATACCTCATTCAAATCTTACCTATATAAAATTGCTGAAAATTTAGTTTACGGGCATTTTCGTAAAATGGCTAAGGATAAGCGATTAATTGAACGCATGGTCCTATCATCAACCGCCTTCGATACTTTTGCGGAAGAAACCATAATTAATAAAGAAAATCACGAGCTATTGCAACTGGCTATAGAAAGCCTTGCTCCTCAAAAAAAACTTATCTACACCTTGTGTAAATTAGAAGGTAAAAGCTATGAAGAAGTAAGTCATGAATTAGGTATAGCTACTTCAACTATACGTAACCAAATTGTAAAAGCTAATAAGGATGTTAAGCTATTCTTTTCAAAACAGGATTTAGCTATAATGATTTTCACGATTCAGATCTTGAAACACTTGTAAAACCCAATTACCAAGCCCGTATTTTTATTGAGAAATAACAAATACAATAATATGAACTACAACCATTTCTTCTTCTTAAACCATATATAGATCAAAACGGTTACGACGGCCATGAGTAACATTACCCCAGGGTAGCCGAGTTTCCATTTCAGTTCCGGCATAAAATCAAAGTTCATCCCGTAGATACCCACTATAAATGTCAGGGGCATAAAGAACACGGAAAAGATCGTGAGGATACGCATGGTCTCGTTGGTTCTTTGCGATGATGCGGAGAAATATATATTCAGCAACTGGTGTATGTTTTCAGAATAGGATGAAAACATATTCTGAAATTTAATGTACTGATCCCTCGTGTCACGTGTATTTACATCTCCTAATTCCTTCGAATCAACGTTATCAATGATGTCATAGGACAGGATAAGCATTTGTTTGAGCAGGTCTATCTTTCTTTTTAAATAGTACAAACCTTTTAATAAAGGGGCATTCTTGGGCCTTAGAAATACAATCTCTTCATAATAATCGACAGATTTTGATAGCTTTTTTAACGGCTGGTCATATGTCCCCAAACAGGCATTGATCAATAAATTCAGGAGTTCATGACTTCCGGTGCATTTCTGTTTGCCAACTGACTCTATCAATTCGTCAAAAAGCGTTTGCTTTTTTCGATGTATGGTTAGGATAAAGTCATCAGCATAAAATATCGCAATTTTGTGGGTTAATTCCTGCACGCTATCTGCTTCAGGCAGGTCATTACCCGTGCATATTCGGAATATGATAAAAGAATAATTTTCCAGCCGTTCAAATTTGGGCAAATGATCTGGCTGCAGGCAGTCTTTAACTAACGCCGGGTGCAATTTATATTTCTTGGCAACTTCCGCAAACTCATCATCTGAGGGTGCTGTAATATCCATCCATTCAAAGCCATTTGCCGTTTTACTTATAATTTTATTTACCATTCAGTCTTTCTATTAACCAGGCTAAAGATAGTTATCGATTACAGACTATCTAAATAAGCTGTTGCAAAAAACATTTACCTTTGGGCAACAAAGGAATATGAGCCGGATATTATTAATTGAAGATGAAGAGCGCACTGCCTGGCTAATAAAAGTCTGGAAGCTGCATTACTACTTGCCTTCTCGCTGGTGAACTATTTCTCATTTTCGCAGAACCGGGAGGAGGAGTATTACAATCCACTAACCCATGCTGCCATAAATAAAGCCAACCTGTTGCTTGATGCTAAAATACCACCTGCTGTATTGCAACTTATCTATCATAACTCCGAAAACACTTTGCTGGGAGAGGAAGTAGCTATTTATGATACTTCTTTTGATTTACTTTACCACGATGCGGTTGAGATAGACAAGGTTAAAGAAACCAAACAAATGATTACTAAGATCGTCAGCCAAAAAGAGATTAAATTCTACCAGGGCGATCTGCAGTTGGTAGGCATATTGTATCGCCACAACAAAGTCGACTATGTGATAACAGCCTGTTAAGGGTGGCTTTCAAGAACCTGACGGAAAACGCCCCGCCTTGCTTCTGAAAAACTGTTAACCGTCAAGATGCCGCTAAGCCCCCTAAGTAGCATGTCGGGCGGTTGATTAAATTGTCCGACCTTACCGCTGAAAAGCAAAACGACACGTACAACCATTGGGACCCATGCAGCTACGGCAGGAGTGAATTCGTTCTTCATAACACACCTCCTTAACCCTGCCAATATAACAAGTAAAGCTTGTTGTCTTACATTTTCATCCCAGCCATATTATCACTCCCATTTTTAAATACCGCTTCGCTATTTAACAAATAAGCGCCAACTGTTACAACGATCTCTCCTGCATTTAGTCCTGATAAAACAGGCACGTAGTTTTGATTGCCCACACCTGCTTTAATCATTCGTGGCGAAAAACTGCCATTAGAGTTTTTTACCCACACTTTACTACCCTTACCATCGGTTAAAATTGAAGATGCGGGTACTGCTAACGCATGGTGACCGCCGCCGGATATTGCAATGTAAGCCAACATCCCCGGCCTGATCAATCCTTGCGGGTTAGGAATGCTAATCCTGATCAGATCCACTTTGGAAGGCCCTGATAATTCAGGGTTCATAAATTCGACTTTGCCTTTGATCAATGTGCCGCCAAGATCGGGAAAGGAAACATTTACAAAATCATTCTCTTTGTAAAGCCCGGCTTCATTGGCGTATAATTGCGCTTCTACCCAAAGGCTGCTTAATCCTTGTGTTTTCAGGATCGTCATGCCCTCGGTTACATAATCGCCTTCATGAACGGCGATATCGCTCACCGTTCCGTTAACGCTACTCAATATCGTGGTTAGGGAAGAAACTTTCTGGGATGCTGCTAAGTTTTTGATCTGTGATGAAGATAAACCCCATAATTTCAATTTGCTTTCTGCGGCAGCGATCAGTTGCAGGTAATCCACATCAGGGTTATGTAATACCTTTTGCTGTTGTTTAGCCAACAAGTATTCCTTCTCCGCTTCCTGCAAGTCCTCACTGTAGAGCGCATAAACCGGTTGCCCTATTGTTATTTTATCGCCAACAGCCCGGATAAATAATTGTTGTACCCGGCCCGCTAACCTGGCGCTCAATTCAGCCGCTGTATTTTCATTCGTGGTCACCGTACCTGTTAGCATTTTTTCATTACCGGTATTTTCTTCCCTCACGGTCTCCGTCTGTATTCCGGCAAGTTGCAATTGCGTACCGTTTAAGGTGATCGTATTGGAACTTGCGGCATCAGTCACCTCCACTTTAATGAGTTTCATACCGCAGATGGGGCAATTACCATCATGGTCTTCATGCACCTGCGGGTGCATTGAGCAAGTATAATATACTTTTGTTTCCTGCTTTACTGATTGCTGCGGCTTTTGTTTGCAGGCCGCAAAAAACAGGGCGAACAATAACGCTAATAATATGATCTTATTCATGATCTTTGGTTTTAATGAAGCTTTCGCTGTCTGTTAAATATTGGGCATTTGATGCCAGGCTATCGGTGGCTACAAGCCCTTTTGTGATCAACACCTCTTTGCCGTTTGTCATTCCGGTATTGACTTCATGTGCTTTAAATGATAAGCCCTGCTTTAACCATACCACTTTGGTGTTGCCCAAATCCAGCAGCGCTGATTTTGGTATCCACAAGCCTTTGATCGTTCCGGTTTGTATGTTCGCTTTAACCAGGCTGTTTACTTTTAAATTATGGTCCATATTATCGAGGTACACCCGGATACTGGTGGTTTTATCGCCATCCTGTAAAGTGGGCACAATAAAATTGACTTTTCCCGTAATCTTTCTATCGGGAATATCAGGTAATGTAATTTGAACAGACTGGTTCAATTTTACAGACGCTGTTTGTGATTGGCTAATTTTGATGATCGCCCATAGTTGGCGTGGGTTAACTACGTTGAAAAGCGTTTGCCCTTTGGCAACATACATACCCTCTTTAATGGTTAAGGCCGGGTTATTTGTAAAGTCAGTTGGTGTTTCTGTTATTAAAGTGCCCGACATTTGGCTATGCGCCACATCATGTACATGGCCTTCATAAGCGCTATAAACCGGCAAGCTATAAAACACTTTACCTGTTTTAACCACTTGGTTAACCTGTGGCATAGTCATGCCCAATAACAAAAGTTTCTGCCGGGCGGCATTGATTAATTCGGTTTCCTGAGCTGAGTTTTTGGTCAGGTAGGTCAAATCCTGCTGTGCTGTTACAAGGTCAGGACTGTAAATATCAAAAATACGTTGCCCGATATGTATTTCCTGAAAAGCATATTTGATATAGAGCTTCTCTATACGGCCCGAAAGACGCGAAGCGATATTGTTAAAGGTGCGGGTGTAGAAATCTAAGTAACCATCCCCTAAAATTGCAGTAGGAGTTATTTTTTCTACAGGTGTAAGGGAGGCAACTGAAGAAATGACATTACCGTTAACAGGCTGTAAAACTGTATTCAGGCTAATCCCGGCACCCTTACTGGAATGGCCCGATCTCTTAACCAAAGTCATTCCGCAGATCGGACAGTTACCCGGATGGTCTTCCATCACCTGCGGGTGCATCGGGCAAGTGTATTTCACATCGGTTTTAGCCGAGGCAATAATTTGCACCGGTTTCTTATTTTCACAGGCGCTTACCACAAGCATTAAGATTAATAATAGGCTTAAAAGAATTTTAATACTTTTCATATTCCCTTTCGTAAGCTACCTGTAAGGTTAATAATTCTTGTAATCGGTCTAATGCCGCTATTCTTGCCATTTGCAAGCTTTTGATACCGTCCAGAACTGAAGCCAGATCGCCGGTATTTTGCTCGTAAGCCTGCAAGGATGTTTTATAAGTATTCTGTAAGGCAGGGATAATGTTTAACTGGTAATTCTTTAACTGTCTTTTCTTGCTGCTCATATCGGTTCTATAACCTGCCAGCTGACCGCGAGCCTGGTTTAAAATCTCCAGTTTCTTTTGCTGTAATTCTTCCACTTCAAAACGGATGCCTTTCAAGTTGGCCCTATACTCTTTTGAAGCCCAGGGAACGATAGGAATAGTAACCGAACCCATCAGAATATATTGATTGGCATAACCGCCGTAACTTTGCATGTGTGCTGCCTGTATCCCAAAGTCCGGTTTGCGCTTAGCGTACTCCATTTGTGAATTGAGTTGCTGCAATTCGATATTCCGGTTGATGCCTTTAATATCGCTTCGCGTACCGGTCAGCATTGCGGTATCGGTAATATTGGTTTCGTAATCTTTCAGCACAATATTCGTATCCACGGTAAACGCTGTTTGTTGTGCTCGGTTCATCAGTGTATTCAGCATAATATTCCTTTGGCTTATCTCATTATTCAATTGGTCACGGGTATTATCCAGTTCAAACAGATCGGCTTTGGCTTTATAAATATTGGGCAACTTTTCTTTGCCGTAGGTTAGCCGGATATTGGCATCTTTCAGCATATACTCCAGTAAATTCTGCGTGTTTTGTAATTGTACCAATTTTTTTTCCAGTACCACCCGCTCATAATAATATTGCCGGGCCTGCGCGACCAGTTGATTTTTAAGGTAGTTCTTATCTTCCCTGGTTATGTTGGATAAACCCTTCATGTAATCCTGCTTTGCCTTGAGCTTGGCCGGATTGGTAAACATTTGTTCTGCCTGTATCATAAATGCGCCGCCATTGGGGTTAACCTGGTATGGCACTTGGTATTGCCCCGCGCTGATTTTAGGCGCATCTAAACTTTTAGCCCCGTCCGCGTAGGCATCCTGCGCACTCGCCTTGGCATCATAAGCTTGCAATGCCGGGTTAGCGGCCACACGGGCTAAAACACTATCTAAAGGCAGATGCTGTGCTCTTGCATAAAGTGCAGTACACATTAAGCCTGTTAGTATGATCTGATATTTTTTCATGATTCCTTTACCTCCAATACTTCCAGTTTACCATGTCTCTTGAGTTCGTATTCTTTCACCATCAAAAAGATCAATGGCGTCACCAATAAAATATGGGTGGAAGAAGTTAATACACCGCCGATCATCGGCAGCACAATCGGCAACATAACATCACTGCCCGTCCCGGTTGCCCAAAGCACCGGCACTAAACCGAACAAGGCCACGCAAACGGTCATTAATTTGGGGCGCAAGCGTTTCACCGCGCCGTTCATTACATAAAACCTTAAATCTTCTTTGGTAATGGTTTCCTTAGAGTTACCTTTTAAAGTGACCAACTGTTGCATGGCATCATTCAGGTAGATCACCATAACTATACCCGTTTCCACGGCAATGCCAAAGAGGGCAATAAAGCCGACAGCCACCGCGACAGATAAATGCACACCGAAGAAGTACACCATATAAGCCCCGCCGATCAAAGCGAAGGGAATAGAGATTAGGCTAAAGAATGCTTCTCTTATCGAATGAAAAGCGAAATACAGGCAGGCAAAGATGATGATCAACACAATTGGCAGGATCAATTTTAAGGTATGCTCTGCCCTGATCAGGTTCTCATACTGGCCGCTCCACTCGATATAGTAGCCTTTGGGCAAAGTTTTAATCAGGTTATTGAGTTTGTCCTGCGCTTCCTTTACCGTACTGCCCAGGTCGCGATCACGGACGTTAAATAATACCGTGCCCCGCAACAAGGCATTTTCCGATTGGATCATCGCGGGACCATCGCTGATCTTGATATCTGCAACCGAGGATAAGGGTACAGGGCCATTATTTATGGTTTGCACCAACGTCCGTTTGATCACCTCCAAATTATTGCGGTAATCCTGTGCCAGCCTTGCATTCACACTGAAACGTTGCCTGCCTTCAATGGTTGTCGTCAAATTCATCCCGCCCAAAGCGCTTTCCACAACTTCATTGACATCATCCACGCTCAATCCATATCTTCCAATGGCATCTTTATTCACCTTTATATCCAGGTATTTGCCACCGGTGATCGGGTCAACGTATAAGTCTTTTACGCCGTTTAACCCGATTAAAGCCTGTTTCATGTGAGTTGCCAAAACATTGATCGTGTCCAGGTTTTGCCCGTAGATCTTTAAGCCTACATCGGTACGAATACCTGTACTGAGCATATTGATACGGTTAATGATAGGCTGTGTCCAGCCATTCACTACACCGGGAATTTGCAGTTTGGCATTCAATTCATTGATAATATCCTCTTTTTTGATACCCTTGCGCCATTCACTTTTTGGCTTTAGCAACACAATGGTTTCGGTCATGCTAATGGGTGAGTTATCTGTAGCGGTATTCGCCCGGCCTGCTTTGCCTAACACATTGGCTACTTCGGGTACACTTTTGATGATCTTATCCTGAACCTGTAGTAACTGCTTGGCCTGGGCGTTGGATACATCCGGCTGGGTAACCGGCATAAACAGGATCGTTCCCTCATCCAACGGTGGCATAAACTCGCTGCCTAAGCTTAACAAAAGCGGTATGCTGACGAGCAGGGCAACGATATTGATCCCGATGGTAGTTTTGCGCCAGGTCACGCACCAGTTGAGTACAGGCCGGTAAATTCGTTCCAATCCACGATTGAGCGGGTTATGATCGTCCGTTCTTAATTTCCCTTTCAGAAAAAAAGAGATCAGCACCGGTGCTAGTGTTACCGCCAATATCGCATCAATAGCCAGGATAAAGGTTTTTGTCCAGGCCAACGGCCCAAACAATTTGCCCTCCTGTCCCTCCAGTAAAAAAACCGGCAGGAATGAAGCTACGATAATGAGTGTCGAAAAGAACACGCCACGGCCCACTTGTTTACAAGAGGTTTCGATGATTTTTATTCTTTCTGCTGTGGTCATTATTTTTCTTTTTCTTGTGCAATGGATAAGTTCCTATGCGAATTTTCGACCATCACAATCCCGTTATCCACGATCACCCCAATGGCTAAAGCGATACCGGTTAGTGACATGATGTTGGAGGATATGCCAAATGCGTTAAGCAAAATAAAGCTGGCCGCGATGGTAATTGGAATTTGTATAATAATGCTTAATGCACTTTTAATACTCAATAGGAATAGGATCACGATAATGGATACCGTTATCATTTCTTCGATGAGCGTATGCTTAACCGAACCAACCGCATTTTCGATCAATTCGCTACGGTCATACGCAATCTTAAAGCTAACACCCACAGGCAAGCCTTTTTGAATATCCGCCATTTTAGCCTTGACTGCATGGATCACCTTATCTGCATTTTCGCCGTAACGCGTCACCACAATACCACCAACCGCTTCTCCGCTTCCATTGCGGTCAAATATTCCAAGGCGCTCATCGCCGCCCATTTGCACCGTAGCAATATCTTTGATCTTAACAGGGATGGTATTGATTACTCCAACGGGGATATTTTCCACATCGGCTAAGCTTTTGATGTAGCCCAGGCCACGGACTATATAACCAGTGCCGTTCATCTCAAACTTGCGCCCGCCTACATCATTATTATTGCTTTTGATGGATTTAAGCACTTGCGATAAAGGGATACGGTAATAGTTAAGTTTATTGGGGTCGATGGTCACCTGATATTGTTTTTCAAAGCCGCCGAAAGAAGCGACTTCGCTTACGCCGGGAACCGTTTGCAAACCCAATTTTACATACCAATCCTGTAAAGCCCTTTGTTCGCCTAAGTCCATGCTCTTGGCATCCAAAGTGTACCATAAGATATGGCCGACACCCGTACCATCCGGCCCGAGCGTTGGGGTAATGCCTTGCGGTAACAATCGCTGCGCATAATTCAGCCTTTCCAGTACCCGGCTTCTTGCCCAATACACATCGGCTTTATCTTCAAATACAATATAGACAAAGCTCATTCCGAACATGGAAGTCGCGCGAATGGCTCTGACTTTAGGGATGCCTTGTAAATTACTCAGCAGCGGGTAGGTTACCTGATCTTCCATGACCTGCGGGCTGCGGCCCTGCCATTCGGTAAAAACGATTACCTGGTTTTCAGATAGGTCAGGAATCGCATCAATAGGATTTTCTCGTATTGCGTAAATGCCCCAGGCAAAAAGCGCGATGGCGATTAGCAATACGATATACCTGTTTTTTAAGGACAGGGAAATAAGTTGATTGATCATCTTAATTGCTTTAATCAGCTCTCCGCCAATTGGTGGAGAGCTGAATTGGATTACATCTTCATTTTTTCTGCGGGTTTCTTTTTAGCATCGGTCTTTTTAACGAGTGCCATGCCGCACTTCGGGCATTTTCCTTGCTTGTTACTCAATACTTCCGGGTGCATCGTACAGGTGTATTGTACTTTAGCTGGCTTTACTTTTTTGGTAGTGTCATTAGCCATTTTACCATCATGCGTATCAATGGCAAAAACAGTCGCGGCAGAAAACAGGATGGCAGCAGCCAACAGCATTACTTTTTTCATGTTGTTAAAAATTTAAAAATGGATAAATAGCATAGGTAAAAACCTACACGTGATTATTAATTAAGATGGACTTCAAGTAGAAGATATAGCCGGATACAGCATGTAAGGCTAAGGGAATACAGTTCAGATCCTGTAAGCGCAGTTTAAGGTATAGATCGGTATATCAGGGTCACCCGGTGGGGCGCTCGCCTCATAGCTTGAATGATTAACTTGTTCGGTAGCAATTGCAATGAAAGTCAAGTAAAGCGGTGTAGGTATTATTACCGGTGATAAATCACTGAATACAAATGAAGCAGTGGTTATATGATTATCTTTTAGCTTGAAACTTTTAGTTTCATTCTTACAGCAATTGTCCTTATCAGTATGATCCGCTGAAGCATAAGTGAGTGTAACAGACGAAAGTTTACCGCAGCAATAAAAACGGTTTACCCCGATACCCACCAGGGATAAGAGATAAATGGCCGTTAAATATATGAGTGCGGTGCGTTTCACTAATCGAATATAGGTATTTTAATTAAAATCTTAAATTGTGGCAAAAGACCACCTTCATTTTTCCTGCTACTTTTAGTCGTAAATTGTAAAAAACCTTACAATATTGCCGACTACAAATCAACCCCCTATGCTTTTACTTTGAGCACTGGCATTAATTGCTACCACCGCTGTACTAACTGTCATTAACACTGCACCCGCCGCCGGGCTTAATAGTATACCCTGGTTATATAATACCCCCGCAGCCAATGGCAAAGCGACCACATTGTAGCCGGTTGCCCAAATCAGGTTATGTATCATTTTACGGTAAGTCGCTTTGCCAAATAAGATCAAATTCACAATATCTTTTGGATTACTGTTCACTAATACTATTCGCGCCGTTTCTGCTGCTATATCGTTTCCGGACCTACTGCAATACCAATATCCGCCTGGGCCAGCGCAGGGGCATTATCTACACCAGCACAAAATTACCAAGGCAACAAGCCTTCGTTTTTACAGGATTCTGTTAAAGGTTTATACAATACCGTGTTCTTTTCCCAATGGATTTTAAAACAAAATTCTTATCATTGAATATTAGTTGATAGTATAAACTAATGTCTAAACATATTATTAATCCTTTACCGCTATGGACAATTACTTTCTGATTAAAAAGCCTTATGCCGTTAAAGAAAAGAAACGTTCCTCTTTAGTTGAGTTTGTAAATAAAGGTTTGCGGTTCATGCGTACAGGCTACCAGGTGAAGCAACTGGATACAAACATCGATATGAACACGCCCGAACAGCGCATTAACTACTACCACTTATTGGATTCTGTGATCTTCAACGGCGTTCCCGGCGATGTAGTTGAATTAGGATGTTTTACAGGCCAATGTGCGCTTATTTTTGAAAAGATGATTGAGCTGAACGGCTCCGATAAGCAATTGCATTTATACGATAGTTTCTTTGCCACTTTTACAGTCAAAGGTAACATTGAAGATGAGTTAAGGTCTAATTTTAACGAAGCCAGGTTGAAACAGCCCATCGTACACAAAGGGGACTTTAAGGCCACCTTGCCTGCCGAACTTCCATCAGAGATTGCTTTTGTACATATTGACTGTGGTTTTGGTGGGGATAAAATGGAACATAAGGCAGTGATGCTGCATTGTTTCGAAAGCATTTATCCAAGAATGGCCAAAAATGCAGTTTGTATTATGATGGATTATTTTGATGCAGAAAAAGGAGCAGAAGGCCTCGACATCAACCCAGGTGTCAAATTAGCTTATGATGAATTTTTCGCGGATAAACCCGAAAAGATCATTTGCCTTTGGGGAAATCAATATAATCACGCTTTTTTTCGTAAAGTTTAGAGAACACTACATTTTCCGATATTTAATCTGCTTGTCTTGCTCCCAAACATAGAAATTTGAGTTGGCATTAAGCTTGGCCACTTTTAAAAAACCACCGATACCAATTATAGTCGCTGCTTTTTGAGGAAATTTAAAGACATTCAGGGTATCACCCGACTGGTAGGTGATCAGCGGATTTGGGCCGTTACCGGCGATACTGCACGTCCGTCCCCTGGCCAGATAAGTTTCCGGTTCACCAGGCTTAGCATAATAAATATTGCCCTTCCGCTGCCATACGGTTTGTACAACATTTGATGGACTGATGCGCAGGCCGCCGCCATCCATTGGGCAGCCGTTCAGTTTCCAGGTATCCATACCCATCTTGACTGCCGGCGAAAAAGTTTTTCCCTGATCGGATGAACGGGTTACATAAAGGTCTCTTGAACCGTTCAGCCAGTTCCTAAACATCAGCGCTACACTTGTTCCGTTGACGGCAATGCTTGGTCTGCAACATTCACATACGTGCTGGTCTGGTGATTGGTAGGCCATGATATTTTTTGACCATTTAAATGCTTTACCTGTCAACGATGAAAAATAGATTTGGTTATGCTTCCCTGTTCTGGTATCCAACCAAACCGCATAAAAATTATCTTTATCGTCTGCTGCAATATTCATTAGTCCCTCGGGTGCTGAACCTTTCAGGTCATTGACAACACCCATATATTTCCATTTGGAAGTAGCATGATTGAGCTGATACCAATGAATATTCCCGGTTTTATCCATGGCGGTGATCACCGAGAAATTCTTAGAACTGGTGAACTGCGGGCCCCTCGACATACCCAAGTGCATTTCCGGAACTTTGGCAACCAGCATGGGTTTGCCAAAAGATACGCCATGATCGGTGGAACTGGCGCAAAAGATCTGATCGGCAGAGCCGAATACAACCCTTACGATTCCTTTAGTATCAATACTTACCTGCGGCTGCTGTCCGTTTCCTATAGAATTAATAGGGAAATCAGATAATGATGATAAACTAAAAAATGCCAATGCGGGCAAAATCAGGAAAAGGAACTTTTTCATTTGGCAAGGAGGTTTGAATCTTGGAAGTTAAAAGTATTAAACGATATACGGTAGTATTAAGTACAAAACTTACTTCAAACTTGGACACCCCTATTAACTAAATTTAAAAATAAGTTGATATGCCGAAACTAAACCCTGCGGTATTAATCGCCGGGTTAGCAAAAATATCGCGTTGCTTTTGAATACGGTAATTTAACCGAAAAACAGTTTGTGGGTTAGGCCTGAAACTAACGGCAGGCATTACACTCCAAATTTCATCTCCAATATTTCCACCAGTTTCCTTAAATCGGCCAACATTATAATCCACATATTCCAAGCGGCAGGCAAGGTTTAATACGGCATTTCGCCAGCCCAATAAATTGTTTTTTAGTATTGGTTGTACGATATCTAAAAAACCACCATGCTGTTTATTACCAAATTGCTGCGAATAGGTTTGAGGAACATTTACAAAAATCCAGGCATACTCACCTATAAATGTTGTCCCTGTTCTTTTTATACTGGTATTCATATCAACTGCAAAAACATCAACGCGTCGCTTATCATCTAATCGTAAACCATCATCCTGGTATTTGTTGTAGATGCCGCCCATGTAGGACAAACCAAGTTCACCGATCCCGGTGTTTTTTACCGCCACCTTGCCAGTTATCAATGGTTCACCATTGTTGCTTTCTTCAAAGCGTTCGGTATTTGCTTTTGCGGCTGGAAGGTAAGTCCTGTTAAATTCATTTTCAATGATAGTGTTATCAAAACCACTGGTCAAATACAACTCATACCCAAACAGCCATTTATTTTGATAATACTTGCCATATACTCCAAAGCCTGCGTTGCTCCAAGTTGCAGGCAGCATTTTTTCAGTAGAAATAGGGCGGTCGGTAAACTCCCATTTGGGGCCGTCATGATTTTGGTTAAATGCACCTATCGGATTAACGATCATTCCGCCACGCAAATTAAAAAGCGGATGAAACTCTACATCTACTGCGGCAAATTCAATGCTGATCTCTTTGTCGGCTGGTTCAAATTCTATTTCTGATAAAAATTTGATCCGGCTGGAAATCGTCGATGATACAAACAATGTTAACCTTCTGAATTGAAACTGGTGCCCTTCAGAAATTCCGTCCGTACCCAAGTGCTGATAGTTTGCCTCCACATATCCTCCTAAAGACACCGGAAACTTACCCGCCTGCAACGTCGGACGGCTATAAATAGCATCCATATTCATTTTTCTTTTTGATGTATCTGCCGGAGTGCGTCTTAACAACGTAGTATCAATTTGCGCTTGCGCACTAACAGCAATAAATATCAAAGAGGTAAAAATTATTAGTCTCATTTTAAAGAAATTCTTATTTGGTTATCAGTGATGGTTACCGGAAAGTTTCTAAGGGGGGTCGCAGCGGGTCCATTTACTACCTGACCACGATTATTAAATTCGCTGCCATGCGCCGGGCATTGCATTTTATCGCCAAATACTTGTAATTCTGTTCCCTGATGAGTGCATCTCATCCATAAGGCTTCAAACCGTGTATCACTAAATCTGTACACACATATAGGATATTTTAACAAATCATTTTGCACGACCAGGTATTTCCTAAATTCTTTTTTTCCTGCTTTCTTTTGTTCAAAGTCGCTCAGTTGTACCACCATATCTGACCCTGAAATCTCAGCCGTAATCAGTTTGGAAGCGGTGCCACAGCCTTCAATCGCCAATAATAATCCTCCGCTCATACAGCTCAAACAGCTCGTAGCTATGAATTTTCGTCTGTCCATCTTACAGGCTATTTAAAAATTTGATTACTTTTTGCTTTTCATTCTCTTGGAGCGCATTGTACCTGTTTTTGATCACTAAAGCTTCTCCACCATGCATTCGTATCGCCTCGTCAATACTCCTGGCGCGGCCATCGTGTAAAAGAAAAAACTGCCCTCCCTGGGATTTAGGCGCTAAGCCCAAGCCCCATAACGGTGCTGTGCGCCATTCACTTGTTTTGGCTGATCCTTCTGTGTAGCCGTCATCTAAACCCGGCCCCATATCATGCACTAAGAGGTCGGTGTACGGGTGAAAATTCTTATTGTCAAGAGCCAAAACCGGCGAAACACCTGTTTTTAAAGTCTGCTTATGGCAACTCTCACAACCTATTTGAACAAACAGGTCTTTACCCCTAATCACATCTGAATTATGTTGATCCCGTTGAATAGGCGTTTTAAGCGTTTGAAGGTAAAACACCAAATCCCTTATTATTTTATCGGAGATCTCCGGGTCAGTATCTAGCAAGGTAAAAACATCACTTGGATCAAACGACGACGCGATGCCCATATCCTGGTTATAGGCAAGTATGGTTTGGTGAAGTAAATTATAAGTACTGGCTTTCTTTCCAAAACGGGTGATGTATCTGTTGCCCTGATTTTTGCTGTTAGGCCTTATTTTAATATACGTTGGCAAAAGTGCCCAGTTAGGATGTCCTCTAACGCCATCCGGATTGTTTACATTGCCAACGGCCATAGCCAAAATATCATCCTCGCTAACCAATTCAATAAAACCCAGTCCTGTATTTATAGGCGGCATAAATTTAGCAAAGCTGGTGCCCTCCGGTAACTTTTCAGGAGCGTAGCCCGGGATAGCACGTTCCTGTAATTGTGGCCCGTGATCAAATTCGTTACGGCCAAGGCTATCATTTTTGCCAAACCTGGTCAGTGTGGTAAACGGGTGACCTTTACCATCACCGGCATGACAGCTACCACAGCTGGTAGCTACAAATACGGGCCCTAATCCGGTGGCCGCTGTAAATACCTGGTCATTAAACCCGACATCGCCGGCAAGGTGTTGTAAATTTTGGGCTGACGTTAAATTTTCGACCGGCCCGTCAAGGATAGAATCTTCCGCAGGCGCAGCCGGTTCAAATTTTTGACAGGATATGATGATGGTTATCAGTAACAAAAATAAGGCTATAGCCGCGAAATGATTTTTATTCATTATTCATACTTTTTTCAATAGTACAAACATATATTATTAATTTTATAATACAACTATATAAAATTAGTCATGTCTAATTTCTATTTTAAGTATTAAAGACTATTTTTGTTTTGGAAGTACACAGAATGACAAGAACATTATCAGAAGAAAACTACTTAAAGGCTATCTTTCATTTAAGCAGAAATAGCAAGGAGAAGGTTAGTATCACAACACTGGCAGCGGCATTAGAAAATACCGCCGCTTCTGTAATTAGTATGCTCAAAAAATTGACGGCCAAGGAATTGGTCGATTATGACAAAAAGAAAGGCGCAAGTCTAACCACTGTAGGAGAAAAAGCAGCTATAGATATTGTCCGAAAACACCGGCTATGGGAAGTTTTATTAGCTGAAAAATTGGAATTTTCATGGGAAGAAATACACGACATTGCTGAACAGTTAGAGCATGTGCATCACCCTGAATTAGCGGACCGTTTGGATAAATTCCTGGGATTTCCTCAATTCGACCCGCATGGTCACCCGATACCGGATATAAAAGGCAACATCTCTAAAATTTTTGGGACATTATTATCTGAGTCTGCTGTAGGGGTAGAATTAGAGGTAGTTGGCGTAAAAGACAGTTCATCAATGTTTTTAAACTACCTAAAAAAACTGGATATAAAGATCGGATCAAAGCTGAAGGTCGAGCAAATCATTGATTTCGACCAATCCGCCGTAATCAAAATCAACAATGGCGGTGATATCAGCGTTTCAAGAAAGTTTTTGGAAAGTATTTTGATTACTTCTACAGGCAATTAATGGCCCGAAACAAAAGGAAAGTAGCGGCGGCAAATCGTACGTTGCATTATGCACGAAAAACTCAACCGCGCCCTTTATGGATGAAATTAATTCGCATCATCGGAATGATCATACTGGCAATAGGTATGCTACTGATCATTATTGAAGCGGTTATACAGTATATTCATGTCATCAGGAATCATTAATGATAACAACCTACTTCCTGTTATTCTGGTAAACCAATAACCTTAAACCATTAAACACGACTAATAATGTGGAACCCTCATGGCCTATTACCGCAGGGCCAATTCCGGTAATTCCCAAAATGGTTACGGGGATCAATACGGCAACCATACCCAAACTTACAAAAAGGTTTTGCTTAATGATCCTGCGGGATTGGCGGCTTAAACCAATTGCAAATGGCAGGTTATCCAGGCGGTCAGCCATTAACGCTATATCAGCTGTTTCTAACGCCACATCAGACCCTGCGGCACCCATGGCTATACCAACAGTGCTTTTGGCCATTGCGGGTGCATCATTTACGCCGTCACCGATCATGGCAACTTTTTTTTCTTTTTTAATCAGATCCTGAACAGCTTTCACTTTATGTTCCGGCAGTAAACCACCCATTGCATCGGTGATACCGATCTGTTTAGCTACGGCTTCGGCAACCTGTTGATTGTCGCCTGTCAGCATAATCATGCGCTTAATGCCTAAATCTTTTAGTTCTTTCAAGGTTTTCTTAGCCTCTTTACGCGGAACATCCATCAGCGCGATCAAACCGACGATTTCCCCTTCCTGTTCAACAAGCATGGTGGTGTTACCTTCCTTTTCCAGCTTTTCCACCTGCTGATGCACCTCATCCGATAGTTTTTTGAACAGGCTACGATTCCCTATGATAATTTTTTTGCCACCTACGATGGCTTTTACGCCATGTCCGGTAACGGCTTGCAGATTCTTGGCTGATGGAATATCTTTCTGCTTTATTCTTTCCAGCCCCCCCTTTACGATCGCTGCTGCTAAAGGATGGTCACTTAATTTCTCAACTGCTATCGCGATCTCTAAGACCTCATCTTCCGACAATTTGGCTAATGCTATCACGCCGGTTAACTGGGGCTTGCCTTCTGTTAACGTGCCGGTTTTGTCAAACGCGATTGCGGTTAAGCTTCCTAATTCTTCCAATGGACCACCGCCTTTGATTAACACTCCGCTTCTTGCAGCCCTGGCTATCCCGCTTAAAACAGCACTTGGTGTTGAGATAGCTAACGCACAAGGGCTTGCAGCAACCAGCACCGCCATTGCGCGGTAAAAACTCTTACTAAACGGTTCATCAATAACCAAAAAAGCAAATAGCAGCAGACCTACCAAACCCAATACGGCCGGCACATAATACTTCTGCAATTTATCGGTAAATAATTGTGTTGGTGATTTCTGCGCCTCGGTATCGTTAACCAATTTAACCAGGCGCGATAAGGTTGAATCGGCTGCTAACTTGGTTACCTTTATTTCTAATACCTGGCTTCCGTTAATCGTTCCGGCAAACACTTTGTTTTCAGATTTTAAAGCTTTATCATCGTATTCTTTTTCTGGATCAGCGACCGGCGTTTTATCTACCGGCACACTTTCGCCGGTAATAGGGGCCTGGTTTACGCTGCTTTCACCCTTGATTACTGCACCGTCAGCGGAAATTTTACTATTAGGCTTAACAATAATGATGTCGCCTAAAACCAATTCTTCAATTGGCACCTCTGTTTCCTTACCATCCCTGCGCACGATAGCAGTCTTAGGTGCCAGATCGGCCAGCGCGGCGATAGACTTAGTAGCTTTTCCCATGGCATAATGCTCCAGGGAATGCCCTAAACTGAAAAGGAACAGCAGTAGACCACCTTCAGCCCATTGACCAAGGCAGGCTGCGCCGACAGCCGCTACAAGCATTAAAAAGTCAATTTCGAACTTACCCGTACTGATGGCCTCGTAGGCTTCTTTGGTAGTATAAAATCCTCCAAAAAAACAAGCGGTGCCATATAGCATAATACTGGTTAGTGGAGGTAGCGTATGTACGAAAGACAAACCGAAACCAAGGGCGAGAAATAACCCAGATAAGGCAGCGAATATCAGTTCTGTATTTTTACCAAATATGCCACCATGTTCATGATCGTGGCTAGATTCATTTTCATCATTCGTGTTGCCTTTTTCTTCTTTTTGTTTCGATGAAGAAATATCTATACGGGGTTGTTCTTGAACATCCTTTTTATTTGCTTGTTTTTTCATATTATGAGGTGTGCAGCTTTTATTTTACAACAAATTTAAAAGGATAATGTCTGCAACCGTAGTGCAAACATTTAACAGTAATCTGGTTGCCGGCAATCATTTAACAATCAGTTTTGCAATATCGGTATACAGAACAAAAAAGGTTAATAAGCCTAAAATGATAAATCCGGCCATTTGCCCATAAGCGATAATAACTGGTTTCAAAGGCTTACCGCGCACAGCTTCAATGACTAAAAACATCACTTGCCCACCGTCTAAAACAGGTATCGGCATCAGGTTAATAAACGCCAGCGCGGTTGACAATACCGCTATCAATCCCCATAATGTCTTCCAATCAGGGGCTTTACCAAAAAGAACGGCGATACCGACCGGGCCGGTCAGGGCATCTGTAGCTTTAACTTTCCCCTGCACAATATCTTTAATGCCACGGGCATTGTCGGAAAATGCCGACCAGGTACGGCCCGCTCCAAATGAAACAGACTGCGGTAATGTAACCTGCGCGGGTTTCGCCTTTGGTGTATGAATGGCCTCCAGTGAAAATCCAAAATGTCCGTCTTTATCACGATGTGCTTCAACCTGACTGGTTTTTCCTTCATGGACGATAGTCAATAACATTGGTTTATCTTTATTCTCATGCAGCTTTACCATAAACTCTTCATAATAGTTTACGGGGTTGCCATTAACTGCGGTGATCTGATCACTTTTACTAAAACCAGCTGCTTTAAGGTTACTATTGGAATAAATAGAGTCTATCTTAAAAGGCGTTCCAATACTAAAAAATTCAGTTGGCGCTTTGTCGGCCAGCAGCCCCATGATCTTTGGAGATACATTAAGATGTAGATGGATACGTTCGCTTCCTTTAGAACGAATTACTGTCAGAAGCGTATTCCCCCGCAAAATTCGCGTGCTTGTTAATTCATCCTGATAATAAAGAGAATCTTCGTTTATCGCTACAATTTTATCATCAGGCAATAATCCCGCTTTTTGACCAATATCAGCAGGTATGACACCAAAATAGGCCTTCAGTTTTTGCATGTAGTTATCGCCGTATTTGATAGACAGCGACGAGAAAATAATTATAGCGACAATAATATTCATGATGATTCCGCCTAACATGACGATTATGCGCTGCCAGGCAGGTTTGCTATAAAAAGTACCGGAATCGTAAACACTGGTGATCCCAGCATCGGAGTCCGCATCTTCAAACACACCAGCCATCTTGATATATCCGCCCAAAGGAAGCCAGCCTATCCCGTAAATAGTGCCTTTATAAGAAAATTTGAGCAGGCTTAAGCCCCAGGCGTCAAAAAACAGGTAGAACTTCTTCACCCTTATTCCAAATGCTTTGGCAGCTATATAATGCCCCAGCTCATGCATCAGAACCAAAAGGGATATACTTAATAAAAACTGGCCTGTAATAATCAAAATTTGCATGTTGAATAATTAATTAGTGACCGAAAGACATCAAATAGCACTTCTTTTGCATTCAGAGCATACGCCTTTTACTAAAAGGCTTGTTTCCTGCCTTTCATATCCAACCGGAAGACCGACCTCGGGAATCAGCGTTTTGGGCAAACAATGCGTCTCCCCGCAATTGATGCAGTAAAAATGAACATGCAAATCATCGTGCCCGGCTATGGTACAGGACGGTTGGCACAATGCAAATTTGGCTACTCCTGTCCCGTCCTCTATCCGGTGAACCAATCCATGTTCTTCAAAAGTTCTAACGCTGCGATATAGCGTTACCCTGTCTGTTCGTTCAAGGGCTAACTCCATATCGGTTAAACTTATGGCGTTATTTTGTTTGAGTAAATAGTCAAGGTACGACCAACCGCATCGCAGTTGGATTGATCTGTTTTTCGAGTAACAGGCTTTCCAGGTTATTCATATTATTCTTCCTCGGCCCCCCCGGCTGCCTTTGATTGTAAATAAAATGCGCCCTTCAAGGCGACCTGCGCGGTTGCTGGCAGGTAGTCAAGAGGTTTGATCTGTACATAACCCAATTCCGTTACTCCAGTCGTTACTTCAGCTTTCTTAAATTTTATCAGGTCGTTTTTGCCTGCTTCTGAAATAACCACAAATATGAATTGTTTTCCCTCTGACCGCACCACCGCATCAACAGGTACTGCTGCTGTCAGGCGGCTGCCCGTACTGATCAGGGCTGTAACATACATTCCGGGAATCAGGTTCTTCTGCTCCTTATTATTGATGACTGCATGAACAGTAACCCCCTTGCTCTCATTTTCAAAAGATTTATTGATGCCATTGATCGTTCCGGTAATGAGCTGGTTTTCCTGATTGGTTAATTGAAAGCTTACTTTTTGACCTACTTTAACGTGCATCAGGTCTTTCTCAAACACGGTCAGATCGCAGTGGATTTTGGAATTATCTACCACTTCCATGATGGAAGTGCCAGGTTGAACAAAGGCACCGGTATTAGCAGTGATCTGGCCGACCGTACCGCCGATAGGGGATAATACAGGGAACTGCGAAACGATCCTTCCATTATCAATCCTGCCAGGCGAAATTCCCAACTGGCTTAGCTGGCTTTCATAAGCGGTGATACGGGAACGCTCAGCGTTGTAAGTAGCTTCGGAAGACTGAAAAGATTTGCCTGTACCCGCACCAGCATCCTGTAGCTGCTTCTGCCGGTTATATTCTGCCTGTACATAGGTAAAATTGTTTTTGGCGGCCAGGTAATCCTGCTGTATTTTGATCAGATCCTGGTTTTTGATGGTAGCCAATAGCTGCCCTCTTTTTACCTGTTGTCCTTCAATAACACTGATATGATTAATAATCCCCCCTGAAAGGATACTTACGTCGGCTTTGTTTTGAGGTGGTACGGCTAATTGGCCATTGGCTTTGATCACGGAATCCAGGTTCTTTTGAGCTATTGGGCCAGCTACGATACCAACCGTTTGCATTTGCTCTGCTGTCAATTCCAGGCCATCCGGTTTTTCTTTTTTGGTTTCTGCGCCACCAGCGCTTTCTTTCGCATCAGCTTCTTTCTTGTCAGAATCACCTGAGCAGGATGCAAAGGCGACTACCATTAAGAACGCAGCTGGTATAAGTTTATATTTTCTAATGTTCATGATTATTCTCCTTTAATAAATTGTATCTGAATGGCTGATTGGTTGAGGCGGCTTAAGGCCTCGATATAAGCTAATTTTACCTGTACGGCTGCGGACATATTCTGGATATACTCGATGTAGCCAATTTCGCCCAGATTGAAAGATACTTGAGCGATCCGCAATTGTTCGTCTGCCTGTTTTAACCCACCCGATAAATAATAATCTACCGATTGCTTAAATTTATGGTATTGTTGTAATTCCTGTTCATGTTGCAAACGTACCTGTGATTGGGTGTTTTGATAATTGGTTTGAGCAACCTGTGCAGACAAGCGTTCCGCCTTTACCTTTGCACGGTTCGCCCCATTAAACAAGGGAAGCGCGAAACCAACTTGTATCCCGGCGATACGAGTCCCAGGCGAATAGTCACGGTTGATATTAGCAGGGTTAAAGCCGGAGATTACCAACTGCTGATTATACCCTAAAGTAAAATCCGGTAACCCTTTTGATTTTTCGACAGCGATCCTTGCATTAGCAACTTCCATGTTTTGCAGGTCAACATTTACCTGCGGGTTGTTAGCTACATTAATGGTATCTGGTGTAATTGCCAATAACACGGATAATTTACTTTCGGCGATCACAATAGGTTCGGAAGTATTTAATAATTGCTGTAAAACCAGTTCGTTATTTCGCAGATCGGCTTGTGCACCTATCTTTAAGGCTACAATCTCCTGGTACTTGTTCCGTGCGCTGATCAGTTCCAGATTGGAGGTTTCGCCGGTTTTAAACCTGATCTCTGCTTTTTTTACGAAGCCTTTGTAAACGCTATCCTGAAAGTCCAGGACGCGCAGTGTTTCCCTGTTCAGTATATAGGCATACCACGCGCTCCGTACCTGTTTGATTACCTCGGCCCGTGTTAAATGCCCTGAACGTTCTGCCAACAACGATTGCTGATTGAGCAATCTTCGCTGATTTTTATATAAACCTGGCCAGGCAATGGTTTGCGTAATGCCAATGGCGTTATCCATATTTCCTCCACTGGTAGGGTCTTGCGTGACCATCAATTCGGTTTTGGGAATATCGGTACCTGACCTTTGTAACGCCCTGGCCTGTTCGACGGACAAACCCGCAGATCGGATTTGCAGGTTATTTTTAATGGCATTACTAATCGCGCTGTCTAATGTCAGTGGTATTCGGTTTTGTGCAAGGGCTTTGCTTTGTTGGCAGATGCCAAAACCAATGACCAGCAGTATCGTTACCAGTGCTTTAGGCACTTTGATCTTTTCTGTTTCTTTACGATTGAATAACAGGTAGAGGCATGGCAGCACAAATAGCGTCAAAAATGTAGCGGTAATTAATCCTCCGATCACCACAGTAGCTAAAGGTCGCTGTACTTCAGCCCCGGCACTTGAAGATAGGGCCATTGGAAGGAAACCTAAAGAAGCAACCGAAGCAGTCATGAGTACCGGGCGCAGCCTGGTTTTTGTGCCTTCTAACACTCGGTCATAAATATTGCTCATGCCTTCTACCTTTAACTGGTTGAAATACCCGATCAGCACGATACCATTTAATACGGCTACGCCAAAAAGAGCAATAAAACCGACACCCGCAGAAATACTGAACGGCATACCGCGAAGAAGCAGGGCAGCTACGCCACCCATTGAAGCCAACGGAACCGCTGTAAAAATAAGCAGGCTTTCTTTTACCGAACGAAAAGTAACATAAAGTAATACCAGGATAAACAGCAAAGCCGCAGGTACGGCGATTAACAACCTTGCTTTGGCAGCCTGTAGGTTCTGGAATTGGCCCCCATAGGTCAGGTAATAACCGGTGGGTAATTTCAAAGTTGTATTTAATTTCGACTGTATTTCTTTTACGGTCGTTTCAACATCTCGGCCCTGCACATTAAAGCCAACATAAATACGTCTTTTGCCATCTTCACGGGATACCTGTGCCGGGGCATCTTTAAAAGAGATATCTGCAACCTGGCTTAACGGCACTTTGTTACCCGATAGTAGCGGCACCAGCAAGTTTTCAACGCCTGAAATGTTTTCGCGCAGATCACGGTTTAGCCGCACCACCATATCGAAACGCTTTTCACCCTCAAATACTACGCCCGTAACACTTCCGGCAAATGCAGTTTTAAGGATCATGTTCACATCGCTGATGTTCAAACCATACTGCGCCATCTTATCCCGGTTGTAAGCTACTTGTATTTGCGGGAGTCCGCTTACTTTTTCAATATAGGGTTCGCTGACACCTTTTACAGGAGCGATCAGTTTGGCCAGTTTTTCAGCCTGCACCGCCAGGATATCCAGATCTTCGCCATATATTTTGATAGCTACATCCTGCCGGATACCAGTCATGAGTTCGTTAAAACGCATCTGCATCGGCTGAGATATTTCAACATTGATACCGGGTATGGCTGATAGTACTTCCTCCATCTTTTCGATCATTTCTTCTTTATTTGATGCCGTTTTCCATTCCCCTTTTGGTTTCATAGCAAGCATCATATCGCCCTTTTCCATTGGCATGGGATCGGTCGGTATTTCGGAACTGCCAATACGGGTAACTGCCTGTTTGATCTCCGGGAATTTGTCTTTTAATAGCTTTTCAGCTTTACCGAAAGTCTTCACTACTTCAGTAAGCGAAGTGCCCTGCATCATGGAAATTTCTACGGTAAGATCTCCTTCATCCAAAGTCGGGATAAACTCACCGCCCATTCGGCTAAAAGCCCATATAGCTATGCCAAATACAATAAATACAGCGGTTACGGTAATTATCTTTATTTTCAGTACAGCTATTAAAGCGCGCTGGTAAACCCGCTGTAAAAACTCAATAATGCGGTCTGATATATTCCGTTTGTGGGACGTTTTCTTACTAAGGAAGAGTGCACTTGCCATCGGGACATAAGTGAGCGATAGAATAAAAGCGCCCAGGATAGCGAAGGCTACTGTTTCAGCCATTGGGCGGAACATCTTGCCTTCAATGCCTACGAGTGACAATAATGGTAAGTAAACAATTAAGATGATGATCTGCCCGAACGCGGCGGATTTCATTAGTTTACTTGCACTATCGCGAACTTCTACATCCATTTGCGCAGTGGTTAGTTTTTCTACACCTTTTTGTTTGTAGCTGCCTGTAGTAATATGATGTACCACACTTTCAACAATAATTACCGCGCCATCTACTATCAGCCCAAAATCAATGGCACCTAAACTCATCAGGTTACCCGATACACCGAACAGCCGCATCATGGAAAAGGCAAACAGCATGGCCAATGGAATAACCGAAGCAACCACTAAACCAGCCCTTAAATTTCCTAAAAGCAATACCAGTACAAATATGACGATCAGTGCGCCTTCCAAAAGGTTACGTTTTACTGTACCGATAGCGCGTCCAACCAATTCTGTACGGTCAATAAAAGGTTCGATCACGACACCTTCCGGCAAGGACTTTTGTATCTGTACCATCCTGTCTTTGACGTTTTGGATCACCTCGCTGAAATTCTCGCCTTTCAGCATCAGGGCTACGCCTGCAACTACTTCACCCTCGCCATTGCGGGTAACCGCGCCATAGCGGGTTGCGCTACCGAACTGTACGGTTGCAATATCCCGCACCAGTATGGGTGAGCCTTGGGTATTAGCGACTACGATCTTTCGAATATCGTCCAGGTTTTGTACCTGCCCCAAGCCCCTGATGAAATATGCATTACGTTGCTGCTCTATATATGAACCGCCTGTATTTTCATTATTCTTTTGCAGGGCTTCATATACTTGCGGTATAGTGATTCCTAAAGAGTTCAACTTGTCATTATCCAGGGCGATCTCGTACTGTTTAACATAGCCGCCCCAGCCGCTCACTTCTGCTAAACCAACGGTTCCGGCCAATTGGGTACGGACCAGCCAGTCTTGTATCGTGCGCAGATCGGTAGCGGTATATTTATTTTCATAGCCTTTTTTTGTATGGATCACATATTGGTAAATTTCTCCAAGCCCGGTGGTAATAGGTGCCAGTGTGGGTTCTCCTAATCCCGCCGGAATGCTATTTTCGGCTTCTTTTAGTTGCGCATTGACCTGCTGCCTTGCCCAATAAATATCTACATCATCTTTAAAAACAATGGTGATCACGGAGATACCGGATCGGGATATGGAACGTTTTTCAATGATCCCGGCGATATTAGCCATTGATAATTCTATGGGAGCGGTAATAAACTGCTCTACTTCCTGTGCGCCGAGGCTCGGCGCTTGTGTAATGATCTGTACCTGGTTATTGGTAATATCGGGTTGTGCATCAACCGGCAGGTTGTACGCTGAATAAATACCCACCAGTATTAAAACCAGTGTCATAATCCCGATAGCTACCTTGTTCCTGATAGAGAACGCGATAATCTTGTCGAACATAAATTGTAAAAATTAATACGATACGGAAAAGCCATGCAAAGTTTATTGCAGGCGAAAACATCAAGAATTTCGTATTAACCTTTTTGAGGGGGCTGCCAGATTTTGATCGGCTGTTTCTGTATAGCCGGGATGCCATAATCAGGATATTCACGCACAACTTGTTGTGTGTGAATGCCAGTATTAATTGTAGCTGTTAATTGCCTTGCAGTAGAGCAGCAGGAACAAGTACAAAATGGAGGGCAGGTTTCCTGTCCTCTTTCATCATTAGGAGAATGATTTTTTTGCAAGGTTACATGAGTTATACTTCCAATCATATCATCCCTGTCCTGACAGGGCAATAAGGTCAGGAGTGTAAAATAAAAACTGAATATGAAAGCGATATATCTCATTCGATGCAAATGTAGGGAATATCTTCTTTATAATAAAACGGCGATATAGCATGCCGTATTAAGGCAACATTCCTTATTCACCTGTGTCGCGAAGATAACCCACCGCCGGGATAAAAGTCAAGCATACAAGCGGGCGGCAGTTGTTTGCTTTCAGCCGCCCGCCTTGACTACTTACCCGGCTCGCCCTGTTGGTTGCTTAACAGTTTAATAAGGGATACTGGGTTCAACGTAATTTACTTATAATTCTTTCGTATAAGGCCTATATCTATTCGCCTTTTTAATTTCTCACTCAAAAATTCGTATCTTTATATCAGAAGATTACAATTAATCTATGTTTTAAAATTGGCAAGTAAGAATTTATATCCATATAAAGCATTGAATATAAGGTCTTTCATGGCAATACAAATCCCTTCGGGTATCGGTATCTTTAGTAACCTAATTCCGGGAAGGTATTATGTTAAAGCTATTGGATATGTCGGCCAGACTATCCAAGGTGATTCCATTGCAACCGTGTTACGCCGTTCCAAAGGTGATAATATTCCCAATTTTACAATTAATGCACAGTAATTGTACCCAAAGCTTGGGTATAATGAATTTAAGATTATAGGGCATCGGGGAGAAAGCAGTGGTTACTATTGATTAATTCGTGGTTCCCCTTTGGCTTCGAGCCAGTTTAATTAGAATCGCAACCTTCAGAAAGCAGTTCGGTACGTTCCCTTCCTATTTAGAATCGCAACCTTCAGAAAGCAGCTCGGTACGTTCCCTTCCTATACTGTCAAGGCGATAATTATACAGGCTTCAAATGCGTAACAGCCTATTATAAAACAATAACTTCTCACAAAATATTTTTCTCTCTCAATAGTCCTTATTTCGTTTAACTGCATAATAGGGTTAATGAACGGATCAAACAATCGAATTTCTTTAACCGAACTCTTTCAGAAATACCTGGACGGCAGGTGTAGTTTAGATGAAACGAGGCAGCTTTTAAACTACTTTGAAAGCGAACCGAATGAAAGCCAGTTAAGAAGCTTAATCCGTATGGAATTGGGTTACGAAGATTCAGCAGAATCAAACGCTTCATCCGAAAGAGCCATCCAACAGGTCAAAGAAAACATCCTCCAGGAAATAAAAGAAAACACCGATAGCAAATCGAGCGGCACCCTATTTCCCAGGTGGCTGAAGATCGCGGCATTTTGGTTGATCCTGGTTGGTACCGGCGCGCTCATCTACCGTAGTTATTTCATGAATAATTCGAGCGGCGATCCCAAGCTTTATACATTGCTCACCAAAGCTGGTGAACATAAGATCTTAACACTTTCCGACGGCACCAAGATATGGCTTAGCCCTTCCAGTTCGCTACAATATCCAGATCAGTTAACAGGTAATTTGCGCGAGGTCAAACTGGAAGGCGAAGCTTTTTTTGAGGTTGCCAAAGACAAAAAACATCCATTTGTAATACACAGCGGTCAAATGGATACCCGTGTAGTTGGCACCTCCTTCAACATTCAATCTTACAAAATACAAGCAAAATATACGGTAACTGTAGTCACCGGTATTGTCAATGTGTCTGCTCCGGGTGCTTTAAACGGAAAACGTTCCAATGTTGTGCTAAGACCCAACCAGCGGAGCGAGTTTAACCCTCAAACCGGAACATTGATCAGTTTAAATTATTTCGAGGCTAAACAGATGCTGAACCGAAAGAACGGTATTTTAAATTATGACGGAGTCAGCGTGCCGGAAGTGGTGGCAGAACTTACCCGGTATTATAGGGTGCCGATTTTGACCGAAAGCAAATCAAAGAATTGTCTGTGTTACGGCGAATTCAATACGAACCGGCCATTAGCCATTGTTTTAGAACAATTAGCGGCTGCAATCAATGCTAAGGTGATTACCCAAAAGGATAAGTATATATTAAAAGGAGGTTGTGAAGAATGAGACAGATAGCAAAATTATCCCACCCATAAATTAGGGTACCGCCGCAATAACGCACGGAACAATTTTACATTTCTTAGAATACACCAACTGCAAAAAGTTAAAAAATTGCTTTATGGGCCTGGTATTGCCCATTCACAAGAATATACATGTGCTATAACCATTAAATAATTAAACTATGTTTTCCATTTTACCCTCCCTTAAATCAATCAGGCTTTTACTTATCATCGTTTTTGTTAACGGATGCTTGTCTTTACCGGCGGTAGCGGAATCTGCCAACCAGATCCTGGAAAAGAAAGTCACCGTAAGCTTTAAAGAAATAAATTTAAAAAGCGGTATTGATAAAATTGCCAAAGCTGCGGAGGTTTCCATTATCTACAGTAATTCCAAAGAGTTAATCAATAGCCGGGTTAGCCTTCAGGCGGTCAACAAACAATTAAAGGAGGTGTTAAATGACTTACTCCTACCCTTTCCATTATCCTATAAGGTTATAGATGACAAAATCATCATCAGCCATGACGCACAAAAAAGAAAGAGAACTGCGGAACAGCAGCCCGTCATCATTAAAGGAAAGGTAACTGACAGCATTGGCATGGTGCTGCCCGGTGCTACCTTGAAAATAGTCGGTGAAAGCAAGGTTTACATAACTGACAAGAACGGAGATTTTGTCTTATCCAATGTTCCGCTTAACGCCAGATTACAGGTTTCATTTATTGGATTTATAACACAGGAGGTTTTATTAGCCGATACCACAGCTTATTTGACGGTCGTTTTAAAACAGGATAATTCAAAATTGAATGAGGTAAAGGTTGTTTCAACCGGCTATCAGACGCTACCTAAAGAACGGGCAACCGGCAGTTTTGTCCTCATTGATAGCGCCTTATTGAATCGCAGGGTAGGCAGCAACATCCTGGAAAGATTAGATGGCGTTACCAGCGGGCTGATTTTCAATCAACGAAACCTGGACGGGAATAATAACTCAACGATCACTATCCGGGGACGCAGCACCATTTTCGCTAACCCCAACCCACTTATTGTCGTCGATAATTTCCCATATGATGGCGACATAAATAGTATCAATCCAAATGACATAGAAAGCATCTCTATTTTAAAAGATGCAGCGGCCGCCAGCATCTGGGGCGTACGGGCAGGCAATGGCGTCATTGTTATTACCACGAAGAAAGGTAAAAAGGGAAGTGATCCGGTTATTAGTTTAAACGCCAACCTGACCATCGGTGAAAAGCCGAACCTGAATTATCCTTACCAGATGTCATCGGCAGACAACATTTATGTAGAAAAATTTCTATTTGACCAGGGCTATTACGATAATACGATCAGCAATGGCTACAGCGCCATATCGCCCGCGGTCGCTTTGATGGATAAGCTAAGAAACAGTCAAATTTCCCAAACTGATTATGATGGGCAAATCAATACCTTAAAACCAAGTGATGTACGGAATGATCTGCGTAAATACTTCTATAGAAAAAGTGCGAACCAGCAATATAGCCTCAGTGTCAGCGGCGGTGCGGCACATCAGAAATATTTTATTTCTGCGGGCTTCGACAAGAACCTGGGAAATCTTGTTTCAGACAGTTACAAACGGTATACGATCAATGCCAACAACACGTTGAACCTGTTGAACGACAAATTGGAGTTGTTTACTTCTATCTCGTTTACCAGGAGTAATACGGGTTCCAATGCAAATACATACAGGCCGTATACGGCTTACGACCAATTAGCAGACAAAAATGGTAGTCCATTACCTGTCGTTGATAACATCAATCAAACCCTGAGAGCCTCGTATGTTGATACGGCCGGCAATGGAAAACTTTTAGATTGGCGGTACTTCCCTTTAAATGAAAACAAGGGTAATAGAAATACAGGCCTGACGAATTACAGGTTTCTGGCTGGAATTACCTACAAGCTGATCGATCAGCTTAAGATCCAGGTAAACTACCAATACCAGCAGGATCAGAATGAGGACAACCGTGTTTATAACCAGGATTCATTTTATGCACGGGACCTGATCAACAGGTTCTCTGCAATTGATCCCTCAACAGGTACTTTAAGCCGGATCATCCCGCTGGGAGCCATTACCGATAGAAACGATGCAACCGCTTCAACGCAATACGGCAGGGCGCAGCTATCGTATGAAAAGACGATAAAAAACATACACGCCGTTAGTGCGATAGCTGGTTTTGAGGTTAAGGATTATCAATATGATCTGAACAGTCAGCGTTATTACGGTTATGACCCTTCTACTGCAAGCAATGCTAACGGCTCCATTAACCCGTTAGCATACTACAATATTTATTACGACCCCTATGGCGCCCAAACGATCCCAACCGCACCAAGCCAGTTAGGGAACACGGACCGTTACAGGTCTTATTATGCCAATGCTTCTTATACTTATAACAGCAGGTATATCTTTACGGCAAGTGCCAGAAAAGATGAAACCAATATTTTCGGTGTAAAGGCAAACCAAAAAGGTGTTCCCCTGTGGTCCGCCGGTTTAGCCTGGAATTTGAGCAACGAGGGCTTTTACCATTCAGAAGCACTGCCGTATTTGAAAATCAGGGCAACCTATGGTTATAATGGCAATGCGGATAAAACAACTTCGGCTTATCTTACCGCTAATGCATTTTATTATAACATCTGGAACACGCTTTACGCTAATATCATTAATCCTCCCAACCCTTCCCTGGGTTGGGAAAAAATTGAGAATATCAATTTAGGGATTGATTTTTCGACAAAAGGGAATTGGCTGTCCGGGAGTTTTGAATATTACAGGAAACGCGGTATGGACCTGATCGGTAACAGCCCTATCGCACCGCAAACCGGCGTAACGACATTCAAAGGTAATTCGGCGGATACAAAAACCAATGGAATTGATATCGTCGCAAATTTAAACATTCTCAGTAAGCCGGGTTTTAAATGGAAACTGAACCTGTTATACAACTACGCCCTTGATCGGATAATCAATTATAGCGCACAGCAGGGCGTTAACGGTGATATTGTATTCAGCAACTATTCCAACCCACTGGTAGGCTTCCCCTATTACGCCATATTTGCTTTTAAATCCGCCGGACTTGATGCTACCGGTAATCCCAGGGGCTATCTGGCAGGAGCCATCAGTACTGACTATGCGGGGATTTACAATTCCCAAAACGCCGATGAACTCGTTTATAAGGGGCCGGCAACTCCGCGGTCATTTGGCAGCATACGAAATAATATCTCGTTCCGGCAATGGGATCTTTCAGTCAATGTCGTTTATAAGCTGGGCTATTATTTCAGGAAGAATGGGATTTTCTCCGGCAGTAATTATGGCTACAATCAGGGAGAATTTGACCAAAGGTGGCAAAAACCAGGAGATGAACTTCATACAACCATACCATCGCTCATTTATCCCAATGATAGCTACAGAGATGTTTTCTACTTAGGTTCTGAAGACGTGATCGATAAAGGCGATCATATCCGGCTACAGGATATCCGGTTAAGTTACCAGCTGAATAAAAAGTATCACCCGTATCTACCCTTTAAAAGCCTGCAGATCTATTCGTATATCAACAATGTCGGAATACTTTGGCGTGCAAATAAGGATGGATTGGATCCCGATGCAGGGACACAATTATTGCCTTCAACACGGACCATCTCATTTGGGTTAAACGCGACTTTTTAAATTAACTATC
Organism: Mucilaginibacter pankratovii; assembly: GCF_014773265.1. GTDB lineage: Bacteria > Bacteroidota > Bacteroidia > Sphingobacteriales > Sphingobacteriaceae > Mucilaginibacter > Mucilaginibacter pankratovii. Next base: position 515,764 of record NZ_JACWMY010000001.1, read on the forward strand.
ATGAACAGAAAAAAAATCAAAAGCGCCAGTGTCTGTTTAGCGCTTCTTATCGCGGCAGTACTTACTTCCTGCAAAAAAGATTTCCTAAACGTAAAACCGAGTACAAGCCTGGTCCAACCGCATACCATTACAGATTTTCAGCAGTTACTTAGTAACACGGAGGTATTCAACCAGACAGGCGCGCTCCCGCTTGCCTCCTCTGATGAATTTATCATTCCCGATTATGCTACCTATCAATCACTTGTACAATTAACCACCAGGAATGCCTATACATGGGAAAAAGATCTTTACGGGGGGCAGGGGAATGTAAAAGATTGGAATATTCCTTACGCGGCTATTTTTTATGCCAATAGCGTACTGGATGGTTTGCCCAACAGTGATGGGATAGGCACCAGTGAATGGAACAAGACCAAGGGATGGGCGTATTTTGCCCGTGCGTTCGCTTTTTACGACCTGGCCCAAAACTTTTGTGAGGCTTACGATGGTAACACTGCGGGAAATTCCCCCGGCGTTCCCTTGCGGCTTACTTCAGGAATAGATGAGCTATTACCCAGGGCCACTTTGCAACAGACCTATGATCAGCTATTATCAGACCTGCAACAAGCAGGCAGATTGCTTCCTAATAATCTATCTGTTGATTTTAGGAATCAGCCCTCCAAAGCTGCGGTTTACGCCTTGTTCGCCCGGATCTATTTAAGTATGCGCGAGTACCCCAAAGCGGAGGCGTATGCAGATAGCTGCCTATTGATTTACAATAAACTTATTGACTATAACACCGTTTCAAAAACAGCAAGCACGCCTTTTACTTTTTCCAACAACGAAAGTATCTACTACAGTGTCCAAACCACTGATCTGACCGAGGTGATCTCCTCCTCACTTGGAAGATACGCTATAACTCCGGAATTGTTAAGCTTATATGATGCGAACGACCTGAGAAAGCCGATCTATTTCGGAAAAGCAGCCAATGGAACCACGCTACGCAAGCGGACGTACAGCGGAAGATCGCTGATTTATACCGGGCTGGCAACGGATGAGCTGTACCTGATCAAAGCGGAATGCGCTGCGAGAAGGTCAGCTGTCCAGACCGCATTAAGTAGCTTAAATACATTATTAATTACCAGGTATACCAGCGGCACCTTTACACCACGCAGTGCATCAGATCCAGCAACAGCATTAGCAATGGTCTTAACAGAGCGCCAAAAAGAACTGATCCGGCGGGGCCTGCGGTGGTCAGACCTGAAGCGGTTGAATAAAGAAGGGGCCAACATCACTATCACAAGGATATTGAATGGGAAAACCTATACGCTGCCCCCGAATGACCCACGGTATTTGTTCCCGATACCCGATGACGAAATTAATTACAGCGGCATATCGCAAAATCCCCGATAGCCTAACAGATGCCGAATTAATGAGCACATCATAATAATATAAAACTACATTAAAACAAGATGAACATTTCAAAAAACAAGACCTACTGGTTTTATTATCCTCAACTGTTAAAATATGTCCTGATACTTATTACAGGATTTACAAGTCTGTCAACTGTTTCTGGACAGCCCCGTAAGGAAATTGTCATTTACGGCAAGTGGACACCTGAAATAAGAAAAGCGCTTCCTGATAATTTTAGTCTTGAAGTTTATAGAAATATCCTCGGCATTGATTCCAATGTAAACCAGACCTATCAGGTAAAGGTATCAGCCAACACATTTATGGTAAAAATCAAGCCGAAAGCCGATTTTGTCTATTTCGGCTTTAAAGGATTTCCGGTGGATAGCTGGGTTGGATTGACCTTAGCCCGGCCCGGCGATAGCCTTTACTTTGATATCAAAAGGAAAGATGATTTCCATTTTAAATCAAACAACGAAGTCTTGTATACCTGTCAGGTTGAATTAAAAAAGGCAAATGTTCCGGTAAACGGAACCAAGCCATTTCACAATAGCGATACCGGCATTGTTAACTATTTGATTTTTAAACGGGATTCCATTTTGAAGGATCTTGACCGCATCCTTTTAAAATATCAACAGCAATTACCGCCAGACCTGTTAGCCATACTTAAAATCAATAGCTATAGCGAGCTTAACCGCGGCTATATTACTTCATTGAGCGTAATCATACAGAATAAAACCTATAGCCAAACAGAAGAAAACCTGGCAGTGACGGCCATCAATGAACGTTATCAAAAAAACAAGCCCCCGGTAGATTCCTCCTTGATCACCAATTCTATTTCATATGCACCTTATCTTATCGAATTAGAGCGGGCATGGAACGGGCTGCACAGTGATACCAGTAATTTCAAACAAGACCGGTTCGAACGAACGTTTAAAGCCATCAGCAGCAATTATTCCGGCCTGCTGAGACAAAAGATCCTTACCGTATTTTTCATGTCCTTTTTTAATCAATCCTACACAGCGCCATCGGATCTTCGATCTATTATTGGCGAGGTGACTGATTATCCGTACCAAAACATTTTAACAGGCTTACTACATTCAAAAACGAACGGGAACAGGGCTTATCCATTTAAACTGCAAAGTTATGATGGAAGATATTATACTTTAGATGATTTCAAGGGCAAGGTCATGATTTGCAAGTTCTGGTTCTATGGATGCAGTGGTTGTGCCATGGAAGAAAAAGAATTACAACCGATCAGGGAGCGATACAAAAACAATCCCAACGTTGTGTTCATTAGCGTAAACGTAGATTACAACAGGAAGCTTTGGAAGATGGGTTTGGACAAGGGTATTTATTCATCCCAAGAGGAACTTAATTTACATACAAACGGTATGGGCTACCGTCATCCTATGCTTGATTTTTATAATTACCAGTCATTCCCGCAACTATTATTGGTAGACAAGAATAGTAGTATCATTACTTCAAGCCCGGTTAGAATCACAGATGAGAAATCCCTTTTAGCGTTAGACGAGTTAATTCGAACACATCTTTAAAAAAATCACATAGGAGCAAACTAACTGCTCCTATGTGATTACAACTTAATTATTCCGCCCAAATTTGTTTTGATGCAGATTCTGACCCGCCGGACGGCCTTGCGGAATAAGTAAACGAAGCCACACCGGGATCACTTGCATAGGTTATGGTGCAGGCATGAGTTTTCGGCTGAGCCGGATCACAATTGCCGGTTGGGCTGGTTAATTTGGTATAATTATCCTGGCTCAACTGGTAATAAGTTACCGAAGTAAACTTTTTAGCAGTTGTAAAAGAACTGAACCCGATGGCCATAGCGCCTACTAAGAGGCCTAAAGCGATTTGTTTGAAGTTTTTCATGTTGTGTGTTTTTATTGATTATTTGATTTGTGTAGCCGGAGCGCGATGATGGCCAGCCCGATAAAGGCGAGGTTAAACCATAAATGCTGCGTCCAGCTTAAGTTTTCGATGACACCGCCACAGTGGCAAGGGATTATTTTTGCCCAGAGCAGCACTCCGGAGATGTAACCGGTGAAAACGACCATCATCGCCAGGAAGAGGTATAATCCCGATTTTGCCGTATAGGGGATCAGCAATAAAATAAAGGTCAGTATTTCGATCAGCGGAACGAACCAGGAAATAAAAACAGCCAGGCCGCTGATCAGATGCACCCCGGACAGGCCTTTAAGAAACCGGTCATGATCGACCAGTTTGGCATAGGCGGTATACAGGAATAGAAACATGCAAACCAGGCGAATGCCAGTAATTAACCATTCCTTAGTTGGTTCCGTTGAGGCAAACCGGCGCTTCATTATAATACGACTTTCCATAAACGAGGATAATGATGGACATTAGGAATACAAGATGGCTGATGCCGTTAGCAGGTACGTAACCCGCATGGATGAGTTTACTCTTTGTCACCGCGTCCTTTCTTTGTATTACCTCCTGGGGAGATAAGGGGTTAAATGATCTTTGTGATTATCTATCACAAAGTAACTACAACCCAAAGCACTAAAACAGTAGTAAAATGGTGGTGCTTAATGAGGGTAAATGGCAAAAGAATTCTGCTTTTTTCTGCATAAATCGGTTCAAGCCGTACATTGCCCCCCTGTTTCGTCGTATCATTTTAAAAAAACAACTACTTTATTTACTACCCTGACACCCCTACGATTAATGAAGACGGATAACCGCCTCTCACGGGCGTTCAGCGCAAACCTTTTTGTAGTTGCACCATCATCTTAAAATTAAAACAGGCCTGTTTTTCAGCAAAGCGAGGTGGCCGGACGGCGGCTTGATTTGCTGAAATTCAGGCCACCCAACACGCCGTCCTGCCTGTTGCGGATGAAAGCAGCAAGTGGCAGGGCGGCGCGATTTTTTTAAGATTTCAACGAGATTAACTTTTCATAGACATCCTGCCAATAAGCTTGTAAAGCCTCGTCCTGCGCGGCATAGGCGGGGTTGGCATGACGGTAATGGCGGTAATCATCCGCCTGTAAGATGGCTAAATCCAAATCCGTAACTTGTATCGCCTTGCCTTTTAAATCTGTAATTTCCATGAATGTTGGTTTAAAAGCCGCATTAAGCGGCGGCTTGTTTTGCGATTTCAGGTTTGTCATCAACCACTTTCAGGGGCTGTGTCCTGAAGTCGTGGAGGTTCATGAAAAACCCACGGTTCAATAGGATGCCTTCCCGAAATAAAGCCCATAAAAGGGAAGCCCCCATGTTAGCTAAAGTAGAGTTGATAAACAAATCCTGTTTGGTCAGGGCTTCGGCTAAAGAGCAGCTTGGCGTATCATCGGTTGCATCTGCAGTTTCCAGTAAACCTTTAAAAGTCTCGGTCACAAAGGGCAGGTTTCCCACGGGCGCAAATTTCTCCGAGGTGGGTTGTTTGAGTTCCCCGATTGTTGACAATAATACTTGTCCTGTGTCCCTGCTGTTACCTAAATCCATCCAGTAGAGCGGTTTATTACGCTCGTAGCTACGATAGCTTTTGTATGCGCCTAATATTTCAGCAATCTCAAAACGGGCGGCTGCATTATCCACGCAGGTAATATACAGATTGGCTTTGCCGCTGTCAGAAAGATAGCGGCAGGTGTCGTTATCGTACCGTTTATTGACCGCTTTCCAATTCGTGCCGAAAAAGCGGTTAATGCGGTTTACCAGGGCGACACTTTTGTGCAGGCCTATTTCCGCTTCCGCAAACAGTTGCCTTCCGAGGTTGGCGGGGCTTACGGTATCATCATCGTAAACGGTAACGATCAAGCCCGGATAATCCAAGGCAAGCATGGCTTGGTTCATACGGGCAAGGCAAGTCAGCATTTGGCTACCCGTTCCCCCCGCCCCTATGAGGTTAACGGTAATCGGATTGGTCGGGTTGACTAAATAATTATCGGTAATATGAACTGTGGTTAAAGTTTTCATCTGATTAAGTTTTTGAGTTGGTATTTGGTAGCGTTGAGTACGTTGGCCGGGAACGGTTCGGCGGTGGTGGTCAGTTGTTGCCACAACTGCACAATATTGCCTTTGATGGGTTCATGCCCTCCTATTAAGTGGCTGAAATAGCTATTAAAAAAATAGTCCTGCCATAGTTCCATAAATTGTTCCAAGCCGCAGTCGTTCGGGATGCGGATGCGCACGTTACCCATACAAACCCTGCCATCATTGTAGAGATTGAAAAAAGGAGCATAATATAGCGGTGTCGTTTCCTTAAATTCTTTGGCATCTACTGCGAATATTTGCAAGCTACCTTTTCCGGCTTTCCATACCAATGCAGGAATGTTTGCCGCTGCCGAGGGGATGCCCAAATTTTCGGTAAACAATAGCTTGACGGCTTGCGGTGGCGTATGCCAAATCACATAACCGTTAGCACCGCTGTTGAGGTGCAAAACATTTTGTGGCATTAAACCTTTAGGCGTTAAGAATCCCTGCGCTTTCTTCTCGTTCAGCTGTAGGGCTTTAGCCAAGCTATTGCATTCTTTGACAGATAAGGGATGCCCATTAATCGGGTAACCTTTCCCGTCCATGTCGTAGCTTTCGATATAGTAATCTGATTGGTGCTGCTCGCCTGTCTTGCGCAGGATAATTAAGGCTTTTATAGGTTCGTATAGATTTCCGAACGTGCCTGTTAATTCTTTCATGGCTTGCGGTATAAAAGGGTACATAAATCATCTATCAGTCCGAATGCCCGTTGCTCATAGGCTAATTCATTCGTATAGGCGGGTTGGGCTTCATTAAAAATGGTGGTTATTTCGGGTTCCTGGTATCGGGCTCGCTCGTTAAAATCATCGTTCACCATGCTTTTCAAGCGTTCGCTCAGGTTATCATTAATGCTCCCGATAAAGGAAATATATTCGTGCATCCCCACGTAATTATCTTCGTAATCCTCGACCTCGTAATCCTGTAAACTGGCATGCCTAAACAAGTTTGCATTGGGGAATTCTTGTCCTAATTTCAGGCAGGTTTGAGCGACTGCGAGGCAATCCTTTTCAAATTCACTTACGGCGTTGAAATTGGCGATGAGGCTGTCCAGACTTTGGCGAAAACCTGTTTCCATCATTTTAGCCTGTATAAAATCGCCTTGTATCTTCGCGTTTTCGAGGGCTGATTTTTCGTGTGCGTATTCATCTTCCTCGCCGTCTCCCCAATCATCGCTAATCCATTCTTCCAAGGCTTCGTAATTGCAATACATATACGTGTCCTCATCCCTGTAATAGGAAATACCCGCCTCGGCATAGAGGTAAGCGCAAACAGCGGTCAACAGTTCGGCACAAGGTACATACGCTTCGTTTTGCCATAACTGGTAAATTGGCATAACGGGGATATAGTACAGGCAAAACTCTTCGTCAAAAGTTTCTTCTATGGTCAGGCATATTTCGCTATTCTCCTGCTCCATAATTTTTAGATGCCGGTATTTGTCTTTCACTCGGAGTTTACGGTGCAATTCCTTTTCAGCCATCAGCAAATTATACGGGTATGGCAGGGAACGATAATCAGTCAGTTCCAAACCATAGTGCTTTTCGAGGTAAGAACGGGATTTAAAAAAATCCCGTTCTGTGGCTGAACGATCCGGCAGGTCTTGCGCAGGTGCGTACATCGGCGTAAAGCTGTGCCTTAAAAAACCATCGGTAACAGTTGCTGCGGTGCGGAGCGTGGCGGGTTTTGCCTTACTTCCTGCGCATCGGATAACCTGTCGAGGTCTTTTGCGAAGTGTGCGATTTGCTGATATAGTTTCCATTGCTGCGGGTTTCGTTTTTCTACTAATCTGTCTGCTGTTCCTGTTTTCATCATTAACCTTTCGTGCCTATGGTGGATACAAATTCGTATTCTCTAAAGTCGTCTTTGAACTCAGGTCCGACAATCTTGGCGGTGGTCAGGATGGCGTAGAGGTTAGCAAAATGGTTGCAAACCGCTTCGGGGCTAAAGTCCTCGTTAGGGTCGGTCAGCCGTATTTTTTGACCGTTTTCTGTATGGATAAAAACCCGTGGTAATAATTTTGTGGCTATCATGGCTATGGGAATTAGGCGTTAAAATTTATCAATGCTTTTTCATAGAGGTTGGCTTGTTGTTCCAAATACTGGCGTTTCTTCTTCAATTCATTCTCCTTGTTAGGGTGGTCTTCGATGGTTGGCAGGATGGTTAAAGCTTCGGAAAATTTCAACTTTTTAATCAGTTCGGTTACCTTCTCCATCGCTTCATCGTAGGCTTTTTTCTTATCCTCTTTGCTGATTTTAGGTTCAGGCAGTTCCACATCGTCGGTTTTTTTAGTAGCTGTTGCGGTGGTTTGCGTTTTTTCCTTGTTCTTCTTATCCTGCTCCAGTTTGGAGGCTGCTTTAGCTACCTCTACACTTTTCAAATGGGCTTCCATATTGGTTTGCAGTCCTGCGTTTTTTAAGGTCGGTTCGGTTACCTTGTCAAAAAAGCCCTCGTCTAAATCCTCGGCTGTGCCGGAAAGGGTAAGCGGTACAATAAGGTTTACTGCCTTATCCCCGCAGGTGGTATTGAATAACTGAGATACAATAAAATTGCCTTTATCATCTGTGGTGATGGCCAATTTCCAAACCCCTTGCAGGTTCAGGCTTGCTATATTTTGAAAAAAGTTCGTTGTCATGATTAATGATTTAATAAAGGGGGATTGCTCCCCCTTTTGGATGATTAATTGAATTGCAGGAAACTTTCGTTAAGGTGTTTGGAGAAATCGAGGCACAGGTCAAAGGCAGTTTGCGCTCTTTGTTTGGCTGTTCCCTCGATGATGGATTTAAATTTGGCTTCACCGTCCCTGTAGTTTCGTACATTTTGAAAATAGCCAGTCACCGAATTATAAGCACCGAACAAAGTCCCCGCAGTCGTTTCCATTTGCTGTGTCGGGCTGCTCATGGCATATTCGTAAACCTTGTCTACCATGTTGGTGTAGGCAGTTGACAGTTCATCGGTTTTACCTGCCATCAGGTTGTTTAGTACCTCTTTATTTGGCACCATAGCAACTTGTATTAGTTTCTTCACCTCCTTATCAGTGATGCGGACGGTTGACCAATGATTGAAGATTTCCTGCATTTCGCCAGCCATTGTGTTACTGATACCCATGAGTGTATGCGCCTGTTTCAATCGGTCGTTGGCAGATGCGGTATGACGGATTTTAATGCCGCCCGAATGGTTACGCATGGCAGCGTTAAGCGTGTTGTTACACACAATTCTTACGGGGGTAAAGGCTGCGGTTATGCTTCCAAAACCATCGTGGGAGGTAGTCAGAAAAAGATATTTTTCAATAAAATCGTCCTTGCCAACACGGATGTAGCCCGGTAGTTTGGCGGTAATAAATATGCGTTCGCCTTTACCCAATGCCCCTGCCGTTTCGTAAAGTATGCCCTCTCCCCCGCCGACGATGGCATCAAAAAACTCGAATGCGTTTACATTCTGTACGACTTCATAATCTTTGCCCACTACCCCTAAAACCTGTTCGGTATCGGTGCGGATGGTTGCAAAGTAATTTGGTACTTCGATTTCTGGGATCAAAATATCCGTGTTGCGGTCGCCTGTATGATTTTCGGTATCATAGGTAAACAGGGGGCGTTTTTCTACATGGTAATCAAGTCCTGCGTATTTAATCGCCTGTGCGCTTGTGGGATATTGGTCTACGATTTTACCTAAACCGTGCCATGCTCTTTCCTTTACGCTAAAAAAGCTGAATTCGTTATTTGCTTCGTTGAAATTCAAGTTGTGTGCCATGATGTTAAGATTTTGCTTTTGAATAAAAAATGAATGGGAATGGGATTAAAATGGCAGGTCGTCGTCGTCTTGACCTGCACCTGCGGTTACCGTCTTTTTCTCCTTGCCTTCGGCAGGGTCTGCGCTTTTAGCCATCGGGCTGAATAGCTTAATGGTATCGCAAGTGCAAATCAGCCTCGACTGTAACCCTTTGGTTTGGCTTTGATAGGCTTGCGCTTCCACCCATCCCAAAATTTCAACTACTGCGCCTTTGCTGAGGTATTCGGCAAGTCCAGTATTGCGCCAGTAGGTGCAATCAACGAATACGGCTTTTTCCTTTTTTTCGCCTGCTTTGTTTTTCCATTTTGGTTAATGGCTACGATAAAATTGATAAGGGATTTGTTTTCCGAAACCGTTTTTACTTCTGCGTTTCCTGTTAGTCTTCCTGTGAATAACATACTTTTGATTTTTTAATGAATAAATTTTTGTTTATTGTTCTTCTTTCGCCCCGATGCCCTGATTGATTATTTTTAAAAGAAAAAGGGAAAAAAGAAAGCAATAGGAAGTGCCGGTAAACGAGGCAAAAGGAAACTGAATAATTGGAGGGGACCCTTTGGGGAGGCAGCCGTTTATGCGGTAGTCTTTTGTCAAACCAACCGTTATATCCGGCAAGATATTAGCTGCGCTTTTTACCCGTTTCGCCTAAAAATAAAATGGATTAAATAAAAAAATGCCATTGGAGCCGCAGGCGATGAGTTGCCCAATCGGTGTAATGGTTCTCCTTTCACTCATGCCCATAGCGCTTTAGCAGCAGCCTACACTTAATATGTTGGTAATTACTATAGGGCAATGGTGCTCATCTTTGTATTTTTACTTCGCTAATAATCCGGTTCACCCGGAATGCAGACCTAAAAACAAATATTAAATGAGCTTCATAGCGGACATCAAAAAGCGACTCCCGGCTGTACTTTGGATTTCGTGTTGTATTGGTTTTTTACTCTTCTTTATCGGTCCCATTAACGAGTTACTAAATAAACTGGTAGTCAAGCCTTTAATTTCAGCATTCTCTAATTCGATCCTGAATGAGTTGGTCTTGTTGGTGCTTGCGGTGTTGGCTGGTGCCTGGCTATACTTGTTTGGTGACAAAGGATATCTGCGGCGGATAGCGATTTTCACTGCATTTTTTTATGTATTGCAGCTAAATCAGCCACTATGGGACTTTGGACATATGCGCCTAATCCCGGGAATGCGTGAGTGGGATCTTATTGTTGCTGCATTAATCATTCCTGCAGTCTTTACTTTTATCCCAGTAAGGAGGATTGAGATTGCCGGGGTTAACAACAACGGCTTTATTGAAGATTTGGCTATAGTTTCTGCTGATGAGGATAGCTTTAACAGAAAGGAAGTTGCACGGGAAATTGCAGTAAGAATTGGCAGGACCGCCAATAGCAAATCATTTGCTATCGGCATTCTGGGAGAGTACGGCAGTGGGAAAACATCTTTTATCAATTTGATCAAGAGTTACGTTGATCAAAAAAAATCAGAGATCGTAGATTTCAATCCATGGAGCGCTGAAGGAACGCCAAATATTCAAAAAGACTTTTTTGACCTCTTGGCCAGCAGGTTGTATACACTTAACCCACAGGTTGCTGGATTAGTCCTTGAATATTCCCGGAAACTTAGCCGTGTAGACAGTTCGGCAGAGAAGCTCGTTCGTCAGATCGGTTTTGCCGGCCGGTTGTTCAGTATTGGGAATTATATTGATGACTATGAGCGGATTAATCAGTTATTGGAAAAATCCGGTAAAAAAATAATCGTAACGATAGACGATCTTGACAGGCTTTACAAGGATGAAGTCATGGAAGTGATGCGGTTGATTCGGAACACAGCGAACTTTACCAATATTTTTTATCTCGTTGCCTACGAAAGGAGTTATATCCAGGAGTCTATCAAATCTATGAACGCTAATGTCTCCAGCAGCTACCTGGACAAGATAATCCAGCTGGAGATCCCTTTACCCAAAAGAGAAAATGAAGACCTGCTTCGGGTACTGGAAAATCTACTGGAAAGTTTTATCACTTCCGATCATATGGAAGCGTACCGGAGCCATATCCTCGAAACAGGATTTCGCAATCAATTTAATTTTGCGTTTGAAACGATTTTCCGGCAAACTAGAGATGTCATTAAATTCATCAATAATTTTAAGATCGCCTACCAGTTTTTAGGGAAAGAGGTCATGTTTGAGAGCCTTTTTGTTTTGGAACTGCTCAAATTCCGATTTCCATTAATTTATGACAGGCTATTTGAACGGCGAAACGATTTTATCAGGGATAAGCCATCCAGGTCATCGCACGAAGAATATTATGAATTGAGGACTTACCTGGTGGAAAAAGAGGAACTGCCGATAATTGGCCGTACGCTGCGGGAAGAGCAACAATACACAGAAAGCGAGATTACCCTGATTTGCGGCCTTCTGAATAACCTGTTTTTCAAATTCAACCGCTCAGCTAAGGCAAAAAATGCGATCATTTACCCCATGTTTTTTGAACGTTATTTCCGCTATAGATTAAGTAACCGGGACATATCTGAAAAACTATTCCAGGATGCATGGCAGCGCGGCATTTTGGGCGTAAAAAATTTGGTGGATCAATGTGCGGAGGATAGGCTGCTCAATGAACTTTCCACGCGAATTTTTCAGGAAAAACCGAAAACAAGGATAGATTTTGAACTGAAGGTGTCATCCCTTTTTTACCTGGGAACCAGGTACGTGAGAGAAAAAGGGCGTCGCTCCTTCGATTACGATGCGTTTACCGATCTGCTTTATAATTATGATCACCGGATTGAAAAACAATATTATAAGAAAGATGAAAGCGCCTATCGTCTTTTTGTAGAAAGCTTATTTGCAGGCGCAGAAAGTCCGTATGTATTTCCTGCCGAAGTTATTTACCACATTAAACACGATCAAAAAGAAATAGGTGTTCCGACCACGGCCCTGATAGACTTTCAGACCCACTACTTCAAGGCGCATATCGCTGAAAAGGGCTTAAGCAGGGATGGCACATGGATGTTTTGGGGTATACGGCATGATTACACGGAACCCGCACCGGGAAAGCCGGGATATGTGACGAAACATTTCCAATTTGAGCCGCCGGTTATTCCGGTCGTTAAAGCTGCCCTGGCGGAGCAGGACCCGTTCCAATTTCTAAAGTTTGGTATTAAATACGATATGCGCGAAAAAGAATTAGTCGCCATTCATCCGGAATTGCTGACAATATTTACTACGCCAGATGAATACAAGGAAATTATTACCGCAAACACAAAGGTTGAGCCAGCAATAAAAGCTGATTTCCTGGCATTTTTCGAGGCGTGTAAAGAAAAGGGATTCAACAATTGGGCGGAGTATGAATTCAAAACGGCTTTAAAACCCGAGCGGAATGAGGACGATGATTGAGTTTAATACGGAGTGTATTAGATTAGATTTCGATATCTGTAAAGCCCTTAGATGGTGTTTCGAAAGTTAGTTTTTCGCATCACGGGATAGAAGCGGCATCCTGCGTGGCCGATACAGCGTATGAGCCTGGCCCGAAGGGAGTCTTTTTGTCATTACGTGCGCGACGGGCCCGGCATCTTTAATGACCCGTGTTAAGATTTCCGTCTATATATTTTTTGACGAAATCATTTCGGTAAATTTCGCCAAGCGGGATTTCCGTTTCTCCGATATATACAGCATGGCTATCAAATGAAGTAACCCGTTCCATATTTACCAAAAACGACTTGCTAACTCTAAAAAATAAACTTTGCGGTATTTTTTGATGGATGGTTCTAAGATTCATAGCAGTAATCAATTTTTGATTTTGCGTGTAGATGACCACATAATCTTTCAGTCCTTCAATGTAAAGGATATCCGTAAAATTAAGCTTGTAGGTCTTGCGTTCCGATTTAATAAAGAAGTATTCGTTCGTGTTATTCTCTACTATATCTTTTGAGGTATCATCAGCCAACATCTTACAGTACAATTCCGCTTTACGGATCGCTTTCTCCAGGCGAGCCTTATCAATGGGTTTCAATAAATAGTCGATCGCTTCAAGTTCGTAACTTCTCAGCGCATACTGGGGAAAGGCCGTTGTAAAAATGGTGAGGGATTTTCCGGGAAGGCTGGCTGCGAAATCAACACCGCTAAGTCCCGGCATCTCAATATCCAGAAAAAGGAGGTCGACTTTGTTTGCATGCACGTATTCCATCGCTGCAAATGCATTGGAAAATTTCTTTAACACCTCAACTGATGAAACCTCTTTGATCAGGGTTTCCATTTCGTTCCTGGCCAACGGTTCGTCATCTATAATGATACAGTTCATAAGGGTATCGTTAAATCTACAAAATATGCTTCATTCGTTGAAGAGGTCTTCAGCCTAAAATTTTCCTGATATAAAAGCTCCAGCCGTCTTTTAATGTTGGGCAATCCAAGCCCGCTATTTTGACGATCGCCCTTCCAAATATCCGCCGCCCTGGAATTGACACACCTGAAATTAAGATTTTCCGCGCTAACCGAGATATCTAAACGAATATATTCCGGCTTTTCTGCTATATCCACACTGTATTTAATGGCATTTTCCAGGAATGTCGTAAATAGGTTGGGCGGCAGAAAAATTGTTTTCAGGCGCTCCGGGTGGATGGCAACTTCAATAGTAATAGTCAACTTATCCCGTCGGATATTTTCCAATTCTGCCAGATTAGAAAGAAAGTCAAGTTCTGATTTCAGCGATGTTTTTTGGTCTCCGTTTTCATAAAGCTGGTATCGCAGGAATTCGGATAGTTTCATAATGACCATAGTGGCTTTTTCCGGATCAATACGGATCAGGGCCTTGACGTTATTCAACATGTTAAACAAGAAATGCGGATTGATTTGGTTTTTCAGTTCATTAAGCTCCATGCTCAAAGTCAGGTTCTTCAATTCTGTCATCCGCTTATGATCTTTAATCCATCTGACAAAAAGTTTCATACTGGTCGTCACTAAAATAATGGCCGCAGATACAAGTGTACCGGAATAAAATCCCATATCATCTTTGTTATTAGCTGCTACTACAGGATCACCAAAGAATTTATTCATCACCAAGGAAATAAAGCCCAGTCCGGTAATCACCATGACGATCAGTAATAACAAATACAGCACGTACTTAGCCTTAAAAAAGAATTTGGGAATAAGCACATACATATTGATGTAAAACATGGCCAGAAAACCCAGGTAAACAGACATCATCCTGCCGTACCTGGCCAGTCCACTATAATCATTCAATCTTTTTGAACCCAATACAAAAAGCAAAAGCCCGATGATAAATACGGTATGCCTGACAAGGCGATAGCGCTTATCGATCAGCAGATAAATGACCTGCTCATTATTTGATGTTTCAGCGTATTCCTTCATGTATAATATTATTTGAATTCAAAATTAGGCTATTGCAGTTTATGTATCTCCGGAATTTATACCAATGGGCTCCTTTTTTATACCAAAATTTCTGAAATACTGGCGTCTTGTATAAAAAACAGGGGGTTTAGTATAAAAACCAAATTCTGCGTGGCTAATGTGCTTTTCTTTGGGCTAAACGGATATGAAATGAATCGGGAAATAGTTCAAATATTAACAGAAAAACTGTCATCCTTACCGGGCCTGGACGCAGAACAATCTTGCGGTCAATTTACGGAATTGGCCTATTTGTGCCACTTCACGCAATGTTATCGTCCGGCTATGCGTATCGCTGACTGGCACCGTCACCCCATTTATATTATGGAAGATGCGGGTGTTAAAACGGGGATTGCCTTTTGTGATCTGCAGTTGCCATCGCGTTTCAGCACCTGCCCGGCAACTAAGGACCAGAACTTCCCTGTTATGGCTGAAGGTACCAATATCTCTGAACTTTGGCTGGTATTTGTCGCGAATGGCTTGACGAGCCGTTCCCCTTTCTTCAAGGAACTCATCGACAGCTATGATCTGTCCGCCCTATTTGACAAAATATTCCTCTTCGACTTTTTTCAATCAGCAATCCATATTATCAAATCACATGAAAATCAAGATTAATTTTACGCTTGCATTTGCAGCATTATTGGTGGCGAATGCCAGTTTAGCCCAGACCAGGGACAGCCTGGCCAGGCAAGATAGTCTAACACAACGGCTTATCGCCATAGCTGCCAATAAATTTCCGTCAACGAGAACTTTCAACTTCGAGTTTTCCGGATCCGGAGCTACTAATTTCACCTCTACGCTTAGGGGAGAAGCTTTGCCTGCTGGAAGGATAACCAAGTTTATGCAAGCCAGGGCCAGCGCGAATATCAATTTCATACAAACCAGAAGCTGGATCGTAGGCGCGTCTTTTAGCTATCGCTTAACATCGCTTACTGCGGCTTTGGATGAGCCGGTATCAGGCTTAAACAGTGCGTTTGACGGTAATTTTCAGTACCATGCTTCGTCCCTGAACGTAACCAAGATATCGAGATTGTTTAATAAAACGACCGTCTTTACCGGAACTTTTACCATTGACGGTAGCGAAAAACAATTCGAGCGTAAGCGTGGGTTGGTGACAGCCAGCATGGTCTTGAAATCGAATGCAAAAACACGTTTGACCGTAGGCTTGCTTGGCAATTTTGATCCAAGCACACAAACACCTATCCTGCCAATTATAGCCTACGAACATCGTTTTGACAACGGGCTGATAGTTGATATTACCCTGCCCCGTAATATTTTCATCCGTAAACACGTGTTCCGGAATGGCAGGATAACCCTTGGAACTGAACTTGACCGTACAAGCTTTTACTTATATAATCTGGATAACACGGGAAAAACGTATGAATTCCGCCAAGTGGATATTAATAACGGTTTAATCTACGAACACCTGCTCTTCAATTACTTTATCCTGACCGCGAAAGGTGGATTGAAGTTGAACCCTTCAGCAAGGATATTTGACCGGCAGCAATCTTTTAATGATCAAATATTCGAGGCCAAACCAGCTGCTTCCCCCTATTTCAATATTGGCCTATCGTTCAACCCTTTTGCCAGAAAAAGACGGTAGGCATTAATCAAAACACCAGCGGCAGGATTAACCCGTTGTACCATGAACAAAAATATCATATTTCTATTACTCGCATTTCTACCTTGCCGGTTAGCCGCCCAGTCCTCCTGGTCGCTTAAAACCTGCATTGACTATGGGTTAAAGAATAACCGGAGTAACGCCATATACGCCAATGAAAAGAAAATGGCTGATGCCAAAGCCAAAGAGGCATTAGCCGCTTATCTGCCCAGCATCGGCGTGAACAGTACGCTGGACGATAACTTAAAGGTTCAGGTATCGGTCATCCCTGCCGGGATCTTCGGTCCAAACGACCTGCGTGTTGCTTTTACCAAGAAGTTTAACACCAACCATGTGGCACGCGTTGATCAAACCATTTATGATCAGTCATTGCTTACCGGTTTAAAAGCGAACAAATACAATGTTCAGCAAGCAGATCTGAACCAACGCCAGAACGACGAAACCATTATTTATAATATCAGTACGGCTTATTCGCAGATATTCGTTTACCGGGAGCAACTCAACCTGTTAAAAGCCAACCAGGAAACCTACAAGGGTCAAATGGAAATTATCTCCTTTCAGGTAAAAAAGGGTACGGCTCTGCAAAAGGATGCGGATAAAGTGACTGTTGACTATAATAACGCCCAATCACAGATTCAGGTGGCCGAGAGCAACCTTACCCTTGCCGAAAATCAGCTCAAGTATGAGATGGGTTACCCTATCAACGATACACTGACCATTGACAGTACAACTTCCGGCGATGTGTTTATGCCTGTTACCTCGACGTTTGCCATTAACAGTCCATTTACGGCAGATAACCGTACCGACTACCGCATTTCGCAGGTAAATGCCAAACTGCTGGAGATTGACGAAAGCCGGATCAAGGCGGGTGCTCTCCCTAAACTGACCGCTTATGCACAATATGGTTTCATCGGTTTCGGCGATCGGCTTGGGCCAGCCTTTTCCGGTATGTCACCCTATTCGGCGATCGGCCTTAAACTGAACATCCCGCTATTTGATTTCTTTAAGCGTAATGCCCAATATAGCCAGGCTAAATATAAACGCCTGAACGCGCAGGAGAACTTGAAGCTGGATGATGACAAATACCAGCTGGATTACGAGAACGCGCGAACCAAAGTACTTAAAGAACAAAGCAATGTAGAAAACAACCGCCGTAATATAGCGCTGGCCCAATCGGTACTCAGTACCACCGACCTGCAATTACAGAAAGGGATCACCAACCTTACCGATTGGCTGAACGCGCAAAACTCATTAAAAGAAGCACAAAATAATTACCTCAACTCGCTGTACGCCTTCTTCCAGGCCCGTATCGACCTTGAAAAAGCTGGCGGCACCTTAAAAACCTTTTACAGCGGCTTATCATCAGCACATGAAAACTAAATATATTGTACTTATAGCCCTTTTAGCGATAGTAGCGCTGATTGTATTCCGGCTTACATCCAACAAGCAGAAACTGGATGAAAAGAACAAGCCGGTGCCGGTCAGCGCGGTCCGCATTCCGGTTAAGGCAGCTCCCGCCAAAGAACAGTTGCTGGAGATCAGTATCGTAAAAACGGGAAACCTGGCGCCTTTTAAAGAAGCCAAAGCCCTTGCCAAAACCGGCGGCACCTTATTGCGGGTACGATTTAAACTGGGCGACCAGGTTAACGAAGGACAGGTTCTGGCCATGACCGATACCCGGAGCCAGCAGCTGGAGTTACAAAAAGCGGAAACCAGTGTAGCCAAACTGCGTAACGACCTGAACACTTATACCGAGCTGCTACAGGGGAAGGCCGCGACACAGGAACAGGTAAACAATATCCGTCAGGATTATTCAAATGCCGTGAACCAGGCCAGCCAGGCGCGCAAGAATCTGGCTGACGCTGCTATCCGGGCACCCACCAGCGGTATTATAGCTGCCAGGCCGGTTGAGGAAGGCGTTTTTGTAAACGCAGGTGCGGAGATAGCCACCATCGTCAACCTGTCCAAAGCCAAGGTGCAGGTTAACCTAACGGAGACTGAAGTTTATCAGATCGTACAGGGGCAGAAAGTTAAAATAACCACCGACGTTTACCCGGGGAAGGTGTTCACCGGCACGGTAACTTTTATCAGTCCGCAGGCGGATCAGACCCATAATTACCTGGTAGAAATACAGATCGATAACACACAAAAAGCCATACTGCGTTCCGGAACTTTTGTTTATGCCGATTTCTCTGAAAAGACATCCAAACGGGTGCTGGTCATCCCGCGTGAGGCACTGACGGAAAGTATTAAGAATGCCTCGGTTTATGTAGTTGAAAATGGCATTGCCAGGCAGAAAAGCATTCAAACGGGAGCCGAAATGGAGGGTATGATCACGGTGACCGGCGGCCTGAAAGCCGGTGATCAGGTAGTAACATCTGGCCAGATCAATTTGAAAGATGGCACGCCAGTGAATATTTCCAAATAATTACTGGTATGACGGGAAATGATCAACAAGGCAGGCCATCCCGGTCGACTATTATTGTTGGCATCATTATGCTGCTGCTGATCGTTTTACAAACCTATTTAAAAATAAAGATCCTACGATCGATTTTACAAACTAAAACACCGGTACATGTCAATAGCAGAGATTGCCGTTAAACGGCCCTTATTTATCATCGTTATCTTTACCGTACTCTTCCTGTTCGGCGCGCTGAGCTATTCCAAACTCAACTATAAACTCCTGCCCAATATCGAGTTAGCCACCGTCTCTGTAAGTACCGTGTACCCGGGTGCCTCGGCAGCCGAGGTCGAAACTTCCGTAACCAAAAAACTGGAAGATGCTTTCGCCTCAGTAGAAGGCCTGGATAAGATCAGTTCAACCTCGCAGGAAGGCGTGTCGCAGATTTCCGTTCAGCTAAAAAGCGGAACAGATGTGGACCAGGCCGAGCGAGACATTCAGCGGAAGGCCGATCAGGCTCAAAATGACCTGCCGGATGATATTGACCGCCCAATAGTCAATAAGATCAACCTCGAGGAAACCCCCGTTATTCGTACAGGTGTCACTTCAACGCTTGCGCCCAAAGCATTATATGACCTGGTAGATCATGACTTTCGCCCCATGCTTCAGAATGTGAGCGGTGTAGGACAAATCAACATTATTGGCGGCGACGAGCGGGAGATACAGGTGAATATTGATCAGGGAAAATTAAGGGCTTACGGGTTGGGCATCACCCAGGTAAGTGATGCGATCAATAACGCGAATAAATCCTTCCCTGCGGGCAGGATTGAAACCCAGAGTCAGCAGGTATCTATTCAGTTTGATGCCAATGTAGCCTCCGTCAGCCAGATCCGTGACCTCATTGTGAAACAACAACCGGGTGGTGGCAGTATCTATCTGAAGGATATTGCCGAGGTGGTTGACGCGACGGCAAAAGTAACGGCCATTAATCACATCAACGGTTTACCATCCGTTGGTATACAGGTGATCAAACAGACAGATGCCAATGCGGTGAATGTCAGTAAAGGTGTAAAAGCGATGTTCAGCCGGTTGGAAAGCCAGTATAAGGCCCAAGGTATTCGCTTTACGGTATCGAGCGATCAGTCCACCTATACGCTTCGCTCGGCCAACGCGGTACTGGAAGACCTTGGCCTGGCCGTTGTGATTGTGGGGGTGGTGATGTTAGCCTTTCTGCACAGCTTCCGCAGTTCCATGTTTGTGATGATAGCGCTGCCTTCCTCCATCATTCCAACCTTTATCGCGATGTATTTCCTGGGTTTCTCCCTCAACCTGATGACGTTGATGGCCATGTCGCTGGTAGTCGGTATCCTGGTCGATGACTCCATTGTCGTGCTGGAGAATATTTACCGGCACCTGGAGATGGGATCTGAACGCCGGAAGGCCGCGCTGGATGGTCGCAACGAGATCGGTTTTACAGCGATGGCAATCACGCTGGTGGACGTTGTGGTGTTCCTGCCGCTGGCATTGTCGGGCGGTATGATCGGTTCTATACTGCGGGAGTTCTCCCTGGTGGTGGTAATTTCCACGCTCATGAGCCTGTTTGTGTCATTCACAGTAACGCCATTGCTGGCCAGCCGCTTCGGCAGGCTGGAGCACCTGACGAAAATCACCCTATGGGGCCGTATAAACCTGGGCTTCGAGCATGTGATTGACATCGTGAAACAAAGCTATGGTAAGATGCTGGAGGTGATGCTGCACAAAAAACGCTGGTTGCTGTCGGGGGTAATTGTACTCATCATCGGCTCGCTTATGCTGGTCGGCAAAGGCTTTATCGGCGCGTCATTTATTCCGTCGAGTGACCAGGGCGAATTACTGATCAATCTTGAACTCGAACCGGCAGCGTCCATCTATCAGACCAACATGGTAACACAACGGGTAGAAAAAATGATCATGGCACAGCCTGAGGTTGAAAAGGTTTTTTCCAGTATCGGGTTTGTGAGCGGCGGTGTAGTAGGTACCGGTAATAACGCGAACAGGGCTGAGCTCACAGTGAGCCTGAAAGACCGCAAAGAGCGCAGTATGACTGCCGATGAGTTCGGTATCATCATGCAGCAAAAACTGAGCGCTGCAATTGCCGGTGTTAAAGTGACCGCATCATCAACCTCCATCACCGGTAACGCCAGTTCCGCGCCTATACAGATCGCTATCAAAGGAGTAGACCGGGAAGCCGTGCGAAGTGTGGCCGAGCAGTACCGGAACATGGTGGCAACCATACCCGGAACCAAGTTCGTACAGCTTTCGGTCAAAGACAGAAAGCCGCAGGTGGAGGTGAAGTTGAACCGTGATAAAATGACCTTGCTTGGCATCAACGCCAGCCAGGTTGGTGGCGCTTTACAGAATGCCTTCAGTGGCAACAGTAAGAGCAAGTTCAAACAATCTGGCAATGAGTATGACATTCTGATCAGCCTGGATCGTTTTGACCGGTCTAATATTAACGATCTGAGAAATCTTTCTTTCATCAATAATGACGGCCAGGCTTTTGTGCT
Source organism: Mucilaginibacter pankratovii (assembly GCF_014773265.1). Lineage (GTDB taxonomy): Bacteria > Bacteroidota > Bacteroidia > Sphingobacteriales > Sphingobacteriaceae > Mucilaginibacter > Mucilaginibacter pankratovii. Next base: position 536,910 of record NZ_JACWMY010000001.1, read on the forward strand.
GAGCCAGTTTGCTGAAGTCAGGGACGGCTTGGGTGAAAGTGTTTTACAGCGAAGCGACCGGATGGGTTCCATTACGGTCAACGCCAATGTTGCCGGCCGGCCAACCGGCACGGTCGCCAGTGAGATCAAAATAAAAGCGGCAAAAATCAAGCTTCCCGAAGGGATCGCCGTGGAGTATCTTGGTGATGTAAAGAACCAGGCAGATGCCTTTGGCAGCCTGGGGCTCGCGCTCATTATTGCTATTGTCCTGGTTTACCTCATTATGGTTGCGCTCTATGAAAGTGTGATCTATCCCTTTGTGGTATTATTCTCTATACCGGTGGCCTTGATCGGCGCTTTGCTGGCCCTGGCGCTTGCCATGGAAACGCTGAACATTTTTTCGATCATCGGGGTGATCATGCTATTGGGCCTGGTGTCTAAAAATGCTATCCTGATCGTTGATTTTACCAACCAGCTTAAAGCGGAAGGACGGAGTGTTAAAGAGGCATTGATCGAAGCGGGTAAAGAGCGTTTACGGCCGATCCTGATGACCACGCTGGCCATGATCTTTGGTATGCTCCCTATTGCTATTGCCAGTGGTGCGGGTTCTGAGATCAAGAACGGTATGGCCTGGGTGATCGTCGGCGGATTGACCAGTTCTATGATCCTGACGCTGTTTGTTGTTCCGGTGATGTACCTGATCATTGATAAACTGGCTATAAAATTTCGGAAAAAACAAACGATATAATTTTGGCCGGTCAGTTGAGTCTACAATGGTCGATTGAAAGCTAATAAGCGCTCCTGAAGGTGACTGTTTTCCATCAGCACCTGTAAATTCGTTTGAATCTGAGCGATGCTTGGTAAAGAGAATCTGGTTGTTGCGTCTGAACTGAAAAACGACCGCATCATTAGCGCATTCTCCCCCACTAATCCTTTACAGATGATAGCTGTAGAGGTTCGCCACCGGATGATTTCGGGGAGAACTGCAAGCGTGAATATTGCCCTTTCCTACTACTTTGTCGATTCTCGGATACCCTTCAATAGAAAGTTGAATTTCATTTAATCTCGGATTTCGATAATATATACTCCGTTTGTGATAGCGCTTGCGCGGGAATAATGTGTTCATAATCAGAGAATCTAAAAGTAACCAGCTGGTAAACCAAACTGTTACAACAGTTTTCCTTCAATCTCTGCCATCGGCAGATTCTCTGGATAGGCTGCTCTATCTTAACATAGCTCAAGCGTATTTCTTACCATAGATCAAATAGAAGCTGCGCGATTAGCCCCAACTTTGTCATGTTAATTAAAGAACAAAGTAAAAATAAAAAACATGAAAACGTTATCAAAGGCTACAGTGATACTATTATTAATAGTGAGCACAATGGGTTTAGGTGTAAAAGCACAATCTAAACAGGAAATCGCAAAGATGCAGCAACAGTTAAAACAACTGACAGCAGCAGACAAATTAGTTCAACAACATTTAAAAACATTTGACACGTTAGATTATACCGTATTCAGCGGCCAGCAATGGGCCCGCTTTCACGAAAGCCATGGTAAGGATATTAAAGTATTCTGGCCGGATGGTCACATCACAACTGGTTTGACTAAACATGTTGACGATATGAAAGCATTATTTGTTTATGCGCCTGATACTCGCATCAAACAGCACCCTATTCGCTTCGGCTCTGGAAATTTTACGGCTGTTACCGGTGTTTTCGAAGGTACTTTTACTAAACCTATGCCTATAGGCAATGGAAAATTCATCCAGCCGACCGGCAAAAAATTCAATATACCAATGGCAACCATCGGCATCTGGAAAGATGGTGTAATGACTGAAGAACATTTATTCTGGGATAACAAGGCTTACCTTGACCAAATTGGTTTAGGCAAGTAATCAAATATAATATTGCAGGCATACTTTGAAAGTATGCCTGCTTAAAGGATAAAAAAAATGAAACTGCAGGAACTGGCCAATATCGCCGGAAATTTCCCGGTTAGGGAAAAAACGATGCCAATGTTGTTTATCGGGCACGGCCATCCCATGAATGCTTTGTGGGATAATGATTTTACGCAAACGCTTACGAAACTTGGTAAAAATATGGATAAACCCAGTGCGGTATTGGTTATATCAGCGCATTGGGAAACTATTGGGACGTATGTCAGCGTCAACCCCAAACCACGCACGATCCATGACTTTGGCGGTTTCTCAAAGGAGTTATTTGATGTGAGATACGAACCAAAGGGCCATCCCGAACTGGCCCGTGAATTAAAGTCAATGGTTTCGATTACTGATGTAATCGAAGATCACGATATGGGCCTTGACCACGGCGCATGGACAGTTTTAAAATTTATCTGGCCCGATGCCGATGTGCCGGTATTTGAAATGAGCATGGATTATTCGAAGCCAGCGGCATTCCATTATCAATTGGGCGAACAGTTGAAGGAATTGCGCCGCAAGGGTGTACTCATTCTTTGCAGCGGCAACATCGTGCATAACCTTAGAATGATCGACTGGCGGGATATTGATGCCAAACCTTATGATTGGAATCTGGAATTTGACCAATTTGTAAAGAATCAGTTAGAAAACCGGAATTTCGAGGCATTAATCAATTATGAAAAAGCAGGAGCAGCTGCGCGTTTGTCTATCCCAACTAATGACCACTACCTGCCGCTGATGTATGCGCTGGGATTGATCGAAAAAAACGAGGCTATCAAACACATTTATGAAGGCTATCAGTTTGGCAGTTTAAGCATGCGCTGTTTTCAGGCCGGGTAATTATTATTAAGAAAATATTTAAATGGAAAATAAAACGAACGCCTTGAAGGGGGAAGAGCTGATGCTCGTATATAAAGTACATCAACCAGTAAGGTCACAAAAAAAACCGGGTTTGATCCTGCTATTGCATGGCATCGGTAGTAATGAAGAAGACCTTTTCAGGTTAGCTAATAGATTCCCACCTGATTTTGTTATCGTTTCGGCCAGAGCGCCATATACGATCTCGAACGGTAAATACACTTGGTTTGAATTAGGCTTCAACAATGGAGAGCGGGTAATCAACGCAGAACAAGCTGAAAAGAGCCGCCTGGTGATCAATACATTTATCAGCCAATTGATCGACAAATATGATCTTGATTCAAAAAAGGTCTTTTTAGGTGGTTTCAGCCAGGGCGGGATCATGTCTTATAGTGTCGGACTCACTTTCCCTAAAAAATTAGCAGGTATATTTATTTTGAGCAGCAGATTGCTGCCAGAGGTCAAGCCTTTGATCAGATCAAAAGAGGAGCTCCAAAGTTTGCCCATTTTTATCGCACATGGCAAAAATGATCCTGTTTTGCCTTTGGCTTACGCGCATGACGCCCTTGCCTACTTAAAACCGATGACCAATAATATCACCTACAACGAGTACGATATGGTGCATACCCTGGGTGACAAAGAACTTGGAGACCTGGTTGATTGGATATTATTAAAAAGTCTTTAAATTGCGATGTAATTTATCCGCATGGTTTCTACGCTCCTTTTCAACAATTTTAATAAATATGCCCGTATTACTGGAAGTGATTTTGAACAGATCGAAAAGGTAATTGTTAAAAGGTTCGTTAAAAAAAGAAGAGCCTTACTCACGGAGGGTGAAATCAGCCGATACATCTATTTTATTGAAAAAGGTGCACTTCGATCATACACTACAGATAAAGACGGTGTAGAACATGTTATCCAATTGGCGGTTGAAGATCATTGGATTGCAGATCTGCTCAGCTTTATAACGCAGGCACCTGGAAATGTCAGCATAGAGGCCATCGAAGATAGTGAAGTTTGGTTGTTACCACATCACGAACTCGATCTGCTCTATGACCAAGTACCTGCGCTGGAAAGATATTTCCGGCAGTTATTTCAGCGGGCTTATGTCAGCCTTCAGCAACGCCTCAGTTCGACGGTAAGTCAGAATGCAGAAGAGCGCTATAGACTTATCATTAGTGATTTCCCACAAATTGCTGCGCGTATACCGTTAATATACATTGCTTCTTATTTGGGGATTACGCCCGAAAGTTTAAGCAGGGTAAGAAAACAGCTTTAACGCTAAATTATCCAAATTTGCGTTATTTATCAAAGTCAATCATTGTTGCGTTAAATTCCGGATTCAATTTCTTATGTAAGGCTGTCGGTTCAACCGTTACAATGAGCTCTACGGTGGGTCCGACATACATTGCTAATAAATGACCGCCTTTTACCAAACCGCCCTTTTCTGAAGCATTGGAATGTGCATGAACTACAGGTTTATCTTCATACCAGGTTATATTTCCGTCAATAGAGGTTACTTCAGCAATGCCTACATGGATTACTTCATACTCCAGGCGATCAAAGTCGAACCAACCCAGCTCCACGCTGAACGCACTTCCTATGCCTTGAAAATGAGCACTTTTCACATCGTATTCCAAAGCAAATCCTGTCAAACCAGATACCACTTCATCGCCCTTAAAAAAACTGACCATATAGGTTCTGACATTTTCAACAGTACTTAACAATTTTACTTTCATGGCGGGAGCTTTTCCCGCCTCGGCATGCGTAGCTGCCGATCTGTATTCTACTTTTTCCATAATATTATAAAATTTAGATTTATTAACTATTCTTTTTAAACCAGGTTATATAAGCATCTACTGCCTTTTTAAGAAACTCTTTGGTGCTTCCTTCTTTTAAAATTCCATTTTCATTGAACAGCTCATTTACTTTTGGAAGGTAAACCTCCGGCTGCTGCATAGTGGGCACGTTCAGAAATACCAGACTTTGCCTCAAATGGTGGTTAGCGCCAAAAGCTGACAGGTTACCTGGCGAGTTGCTGAAAACAGCAGCAGGTTTCGCATCCCACACGCTCTTTCCATAAGGCCTGGAACCTACATCTAAGGCGTTTTTTAAAACCGCTGGAACAGATCTGTTATATTCCGGTGTGATAAATATAATGCCGTCAACTGATGCCATCTCCTCTCTGAAAGCTATAATGGCTTGGGGAACTTCATGGTTATCGTCAAAGTCCTGGTTATAAATTGGAAGATCAGCCAAAGAGATAACTTTGAACTTAAATCCTTCCGGTGCCATATTTAATACAGCGTTTGCTAGTTTTTTTGAAAATGATTCCTTGCGCAGACTTCCTGCAAGAATACCTATTGTTTTGCTCATGATGTTTATTTGTTTGATTGTTAAATAAGGGTAAAGTGACCCAAACTAATAAATATGAGTTTGGGTCAAGTATTGATGTCACTGTGTATAAACAATAAGATTGCCGGCCTATTGTTTGTATTCGCCGATCAATAGCACAGATTTGATTGTCCTTCCTTTTTCCGAATCTTCAACCGCCTCATTGATGTCCTGGAAAGCATATGTTTTGATCAGTTTGTCGAATGGGAATTGGCCCAGTTGATACATGTGGATGAGTTTAGGAATGAATTCCTGCGGAACGCTATCGCCCTGGTTGATCCACCTGATCTTGTAACCCTTGGTCAGAAAGATATTGGTTTCCAGTTCCAGCGGCTTACGGGCTACGCCGATACAAACCATTTCGCCCAATGGCGCAAGGCTGGATAAAACATTGTTGATCACTTCGTTTCTTCCGGTTGTATCTATGCCGTATTGCACACCATTGGGCAATATCTCCAGGATACGTTTCGATACGTCCTCAGTTAAACTGTTAATGGTATGGGTTGCACCAAACTCTTTAGAAAAATTTAATCTTTCTTCATTGATATCAACGGCAATGATTACAGTAGCGGAAGACGCCTTGGCCGCCATTAACGCCGCCAATCCAACAGCACCGGTACCGGTGATCACAATAGAGCTGCCGATCTTAACTTTTAACGAATTAATTACGGCTCCTGCACCAGTCTGGATACCGCAACCCAATGGGCCTAATATTTCCAATGGCGCATCTTTAGGAACTGCAATCACATTGTTTTTATGTGCAATGGCATAGGTAGCAAAAGACGATTGCGAAAAGAAATTGTCATTGAGTACTTTACCATCCGGGTAATGGTGATTATGCGAACCATCCATTCGGGCACCTGAGAAGTTCCGCGGGAAAAATTCATAACAGTAAGCAGGCGTACCGGAACGGCAAATCTCACATTCCCCGCAATAACCGTAGGTCAGTACGACGTGGTCGCCAACGTTCAGGTGATGAACGTCTTCACCGATACTTTCGATAACACCGGAACCTTCATGACCCAGGATCACGGGAAAGTTGGGTGAACCCATGACGAAATCGCGCGCTACCATGTCGGTATGACAAATACCGGTTGCTACGATCCTGACCAACACTTCATCAGATTTGGGTTGATCTAAAACTACTTTTGTTAGTTCGAATTCGCTGCCTTGTGCTTTAACGACAGCTGCTGTGATTTCCATAATGATTTAATTTAGTTTTGAATAATGGATTAATTTATTTCTGTAAAAATTTAGAATAAGCTAAAGATTTCCTTCAGGCACCACCATACGCCGGTTCCAGTGTAACAAAGTTTTATTGATCGCCGGTATCATCAGGATGAGCATGGCCACGCCGAAAAGCAACAAAGCAATGGACAGGAATACCGCACGGTTAGTTAGTAACTGGGTTTGTTGGGCAAGACTTTGGCCAAGCGCCGCATTAGCTAATGCCGAAGCCTGATCGGCAGAAAATCCTTTACCAGCATACAAAGCTTTAAAGTCTTTGATCCGGTCTGCCGTAATCACATTGTCTACAGTCAGGTAACCCATAAACCCTTCTTTGAAGTGCTGGTTGAAATACAGCTGCAGGTTATAATAGCCAGCTACAGAATTACAGGATGCCATGAACCGGGCATAAGCAGCTACCACAAGCCCGGTGGTACCTGTTTCTGAAGGTAAGGAGGATACTGTAAAAATGATAATAGGAACGAACAAAAAACCTGATGCGGCCCCCTGCATCATCACAGGAAAAAGCAGATCGGTAAAAGAAAGGTCGGGTGTCATTAAAAAACACATCCAAAGATTATAACCGACCATCAGCAAGAAACCAATTACTAAAAAGCCCTTGATAGAATGACGTTTAGCTAAGGTGAGCCGGGTGGAGATGATCAGCGATACGACGATCCCTCCTACATTGCATAAGCTTAAAGCGATAACCTGGATAGTGCTCCATTTCAAAACTCCTCCGGCGTAATTATAGATCAGGTTAATGCTGTCCTTGCTGCCATAGTAAACGGCCAGCAGGCAAAGCCCGATTAGAAAGTTAGGGTATTTGAACGCTTTGATATAGATCAATGGTCGTTTAACGATCGATTGCCTGTAGAAAAAGAGCACCGCGCCACAAAATGTGATCAAGCTACTAAAAAGTATCCGCGTGTCTGAAAACCAGTAGTACTTAGAGCCATAAATCATGGTATAAGCGAAGGCCGCGGAGGTACAGGTAAATAATATAAATCCGGCCCAGTCGATCTGGTACAATGGATAGGGCTTATGACCTGATGTGCCACGCAGTGCCAGCAAACTGATCAGGAGCGTAATTATTTGAAAACCTATCAGGTAATAGTAAGCAACCTTCCAATCTGCCGAAACAACCACGAATGCTGCTACCAAGCCTATCAATACCGTATTGGCAAGGATAGTGCCGTAAAACACCGCCGAACCGATTGCCTGGGCACGTTCACTTTCTAAACGGGTAAAGATCAGGATGAGCGCACAGGCAGCGGTATTACCGACTAAAATACCCTGTAAAAAGCGAAGGATAAAAAAGAAATGGATGTCCTGACAATTCAGGCACAAGCAGTTCAACAATACAGCCAGCATGATATTGGTGACCAGATAGTTCCTTGTTTCAAAATATTTGAGGAAACGGAATTGAACCGGCAGTATCGAAATGATCCCGGCATAACATAGCAACAGGGCAAACGAAATATCTTCAGGCTGTGCGCCGAGATAGGCGATCATGTAATTTTGGGTCAGCGAAAACATACCGAACTGCATAAGTGATCCCAGCAGAATGAGGAATAAGGCGATCCGTACGCCCCATTGCCAGCCATTGATCCAGTCTTTGAAATAAACCGGCTTGCTCATGATGCTTTCTTTTTAACGGATACGGTTACGTTCATTCCGGGTATAAACTGATCGGTATCTTTTGCATCAAAGACAATCTTTACGGGAACCCGCTGAATGATCTTAACAAAATTTCCGGTTGAATTATCCGCCGGTAAAAGGGAAAACCGGGAGCCTGTCGAGCCGGCTATTGCTTCGATCCTGCCTTTGAATACCTTGCCGCCTATGGCATCGACCCTGATATCCACCGGCTGGCCGACATACATGCCTTCGACTTGCGTTTCCTTATAGTTCGCGGTGATCCACTTTTGATCTTCGTTAATAATACTGACCAAAGGTTGTCCAGGCTGGATCTGCTGGCCTTCCAGAATGTTTTTCCGGCCCAGTCTTCCGGAGTAAGGCGCACGGATAACGGTATAAGATAAATTCAGCCTGGCCAGATCCAGTGCCGCCTGCTTGCGTTTGATATCCGCTTTAAGCAGGGCAAAGTGAGTTTTTAGCTCATTGACCCGTGCCTGATTTGTTCTTAAGCTGTTTTGCGCAGCGCTGTAATCGCTGGCTGCCACATCATAACGCGCCTGCACCTGTTCCAGGTCGGATCCGGTAGCGGCCTCTTCTTTAACCAGATTTTTATAGCGCCTGATATCCTGCTGCTGTTGCACATATCTGGCCTGAGCCCCTTTGATCTGGTCCTTATTGACATCAGTGCCTAATTCGGATGAATGAATGCCGGCAGACAGCACGGTCAATTGGGCGCGTGCGTCGTCCATAGCTGCTTCTGCGGATTCCAGTTGCGCTTTGTATTCCCTGTCATCCAATATGACCAGCGTGTCACCGCGTTTCACCAGTTGATGCTCTTCAAACTTAACCTGTTCGATGTATCCACCCGCCCGTGCAGATACGGGGTTGATGTAGGAATCCACCTGGGCGTCATTGGTTTCTTCGTAATGCCGGCTGAAACCCCAGTATTGAATGAAGTAAAATATGCCGGCCAGAACAACAACTACAGCGATGATCGTGATGACAATATTTCCCGGGTGGATCTTTTGATTTTCTGTTTTCATGTCAAAGGCATTAATTACAAGTTGCCACTGGTGTATAAGAGATGATAGTAAATGGTGAGTGCATCCGTTTGAGCTCTGATCAGGTTGAACCTTGATTCCTGAAGCAGGTTATCTGCATCAAGGAGGTCCGTAAGCAGCGCCAACTGGTTGAAATATTTGGTGGTAACAATGCGGTAATTGACCTGCGATTGTTCCACAGAACGCTGATTAACAGCGATCCGGTTCAATGCCTCTATATATTTAATGTAGTAAGATTTTACGTCGGTAGTGATATTATCTGCGGTAGCCTGCTGTTGAAGTTCCAGTTCTTTGACCCTTAGCTTACCGGCGGCAACTTTGCTTTTGTTGTGATAAAGTGAGGAGATGCTGTACTGTGCTTTCAGACCTACAAAACCAACGGCATATGCCTGGTTCACGGAAGGAAAAAACAGATAATTCGGGTAATTTAAGCCGTAAGCGGTGTAAAAAGCTAAGGATGGCATATTAGCGCTTTGAATGCCCCTCACGCGTGCACGCTGTATTTCCACATTTTCCGCTGCCTTACGTACGCTGTAGGATGAGATTCCCGACCGTTCGATCAGTTGCAGCAGGGAATCAGGAACTGGTTTTGGCATTGCGGCAGAATCGGTAGGATTTACACGAACGCTGTCCGGCACATTCATCAGTACGTCCAGCTTTTGATTCGCGATAATGATATCGTTATCGGTTTGCTGCAGGGAAAGCTCTACCGTAGAGAGCATAACCTCTGCGCGTAACACATCACTTTTGGTAACCTTTTGATTTTTATACAGTGCGTTGATATTCCTGAGGCGGGTTTGTGCCCTTTTTAACTGATCCTGGATGTATTTTTTCAAGTCAGCAAGCCTGACCAGATCAAGATACTGACCGGCAGTTTGCAGCGCAATGTTGCCGGACTGGTCCTCCGCATTTATTTTTGCGAGGCCCAGCCGCGAAGTCTGTTCTTTTTGGAAAGCGCGCTGACGTCCGCCACTATAAATATTAAATAAAGCATCGACCCCAAAGGCGGCAGCATTTGGTGTTGGTCTTCGCGGGCCTGTTGTGGAATGACTAAGACCTTCGGTAAATAAAGTAAGGTCTGAAAAACGCTGGTAAGACCCGCTCACATTGACCGTTGGCAACGCAGCACGGTAAGCATCCTGCCTGTCTTCACCCGCCGCGCTCTGTTCAATACGAGCTGCCTGCACCCATTTGTTCTGACTTTTAGCAAATTGAACCGCTTCGGACAAAGAGACGTTGAAGCCAGCCGGACTGTTTACCTGGGCAAAAAGGCACGCTGAATGTCCTGCCAAAAAAATAACTAGCATTACAGTTACAACAGACAGGCTGGTATTTTTAGCATATAAACAGGACTTAAACATGACTTAAATTGATTGAAGTGAGTTTTTCCGGGATGACCATTAGCAAGATATGGTCGATCATTCGCCCGGTCATATCATCTCTTACCGGCTCGTATAAATGCATTAGTGAAGAAAGGTTACCTGTAAATACAGACGGTATAAATGACAGGATGTTAAGGGCAAAGATCTCTGCATCAATGGCTTTAAAATGCCCTGAATCAATACCGCTTTGAATGATCTTTAGCAGGAACCGGTAGATCTGGACGCGTGCTTCCGTTACCATTTCAATAACGGCCGGATGGCGACGTGTAGCTAATTGGTTATAAAGCAGTCGATGAAAGCTTTTGTTAGAAGAGATTCTTTGAATGTACAGGAGTAAGTAGCCCCTTAATTTTTCACCGGGATTAAGTTCAAGTTGATCAAACCCATTGATCTCTAACGTAATTTCGATTAGCCTGCTCTTAAATATTTCAAGATAGAGGGCTTCTTTCGATCCAAAGTAGTAACTGATCATGCCGGAATTCATATGGAGTTCCTTTGCAATAAGCCTGATAGAAGTCCCGTCAAAGCCATGCCTGGCAAATAGCTCTTCTGCACCTTTTAGTAAGAGTTGCCTGCTATCCTGAGTAGAATGATCTGTCGGTACGGTCATGTGCTGTCTATCTTTTTTGATAGGACAAATTTCCGTCGTATTCAGCAGCATAACTCGGCTGTATTACCTCATTGTTCGTCGAAATGGCGTATTAATGATCTGTTTTAATACCAGGCACAGAGGAAACGCTTACTAAAGGAACCTTTTACGATAAGCTACCGGGGAAAGGCCGGCATTGGCCCTGAAAAACTTACCGAAAACGGACTGATCTGAAAAGTTCAACATGTTGCTGACCTGAGAAACGGTTAGCGATTTGTTCTGTAAGAGCACTTTAGCTTCCAACGCAATCGTTTCATCGATCCATTTACCGGCAGATTTCCCGGTGTGTTTTTTGACAGCAGCTGAAAGGGACTTGGGTTGTACATGCAGATGATGAGCATAAAAATCCAACTTGCGCTCGTGCATGTAATTGCGGTGGAGAAGTTGTTTGAATTTTGCAAAAAGCGTATAGCCGGTCAGCGAAGAATGAACCCCCACTGCATGCTGTCTGTAATAGGCATCGATCTCGTAAATCAACGCGAAGATATAATTTCGTACGATCTCCGCCTGGTGATAATTGGCTGTAGCCTGGGTTGATTTGATGATCTCAAAGATCTTGCTGAATTTGATCTGATAGGCATCCTCAATAGCCAATACGTGAAGATCATTATTTTCAAAAAAATCATATTTATCAAGGAAAAGCCGGTCAGCATATTGTTCCAATAAAAAGGTGTCTTTAAAGAAAATGATATCCATCCTCAGTTGGTTACTTCTTTTACGGAAACTGCGGATCACTGACGGACCAAGGATGATGAGCGAGGGTGCCTCGATCTCATAGCTGTTAAGGCCTGCCTGCAGATAAATACTGCCCTCAGAAAGATAGGCCAGGGCGTAACTTTCCGCCCGGTACGGTTCTTCCGGATAAGGATGGCTTGCTGCGGATATGAACAAGTATTCCTTGCTGTTATCTGCAACAGAAAAAAGGCGGCTATGCCTGGAAAGCGAAAGTGTTTTGATCTCTTCCAATAGCGTGAAAATACAATATTATCATAACTGAAACTCTTTTTTTGGCCATAATTTATCCCAAAATATGCCCATTTGCTCCATTTGAACGAATTGTTAAGCTATTACGACGAAAACGGCTGAAAATTGACCTGTACTATTGCAGGGATCATATAAGGCTGTTATTAAAATAAGCAGCTGGCCACTATAAAAAACGATGTCAGTACAAACCGTATTTCCAAAAATCACCAGCAAAGTTTTGCAGGATATGAAAACCACGGGTGAGAAGATCAGCATGCTCACCGCTTACGATTTTTCGATGGCCCGGATATTTGATGAGGCTGGAGTTGATGTGCTGCTGGTGGGTGATTCCGCTGCGAATGTCATGGCGGGCTACGACACGACCTTGCCGATCACCCTTGACCATATGATTTACCATACCCAAAGCGTATCAAGAGCGGTTAAAAGGGCGATGATCATCACGGACCTTCCCTTCGGCACCTACCAGGGCGATAGTAAGCAAGCGCTTAATTCGGGGGTAAGACTGATGAAAGAAGCAGGAGCACATGCGCTAAAACTGGAGGGCGGAAAAGAAATTACAGATTCGGTCAGCAGGCTGATCCAGGCAGGTATCCCGGTCATGGGGCACCTGGGGCTGACGCCTCAGTCTATCTACAAGTTTGGCAGCTATGCCATACGCGCGAAAGAAGAGAACGAAGCGAACGTCTTACTAAGTAATGCGCAGGCTTTGCAGGATGCAGGCTGTTTTGCAATCGTACTGGAAAAAATACCGGCAACTTTAGGAAAAAAAGTTACCGAAATGCTCCAAATACCGGTTATCGGTATCGGCGCAGGCAAACATGTGGACGGGCAGGTACTTGTTATGCACGACCTTTTAGGCATTTCCAAGGATTTTGCCCCACGGTTTCTGCGCAGATATTTGGATCTGTATAGCCAGATCACCAACGCGACTACTGCCTATGTTTCAGATGTCAAGTCGCGAAAATTCCCCAGCGATAAGGAACAATATTAACTCATATATCATGGATCTTACGTCATTATTCCTCAAATCTGAAATACAATACATGCCGGTAGGCATGGTGTATCCTGACGGACAAGACTGTTTGCTGCTTGACGAGGCCATTTTAAACAAGGCACGCATTCTGGAGAACGAAAAAGTGCTCATCTGTAATCATTCAAACGGCGCAAGGTTCGAAACTTACGCGCTTAAGGCAGCTAAAGGTAGCAAGGCCTGTTTTGTTTCCGGCCCGGCAACAAGGCTTGTTCATGCCGGCGACCATATTAATATAACCAGTTATGCCCGATGGCTTTCCGGTCAAATCCCCGTCGGTTTCCCGGTCATTGTTGTCCCAATCAAAGAATTAACAAAAAAAACAGCGTTAAACTTAAAAATATCATGACACCATATGGAAATAATATCGTCATTATCGGCGGAGGGTTCGCCGGAATATACGTCGCTCAAAACCTGTTGAGGAAAGATAAGACCTTGCACGTTACGTTGGTAGACCGGAATAATTATAACTTCTTTCCTCCGCTACTGTACCAGGTCGCGACAGGCTTTTTAGACGTTTCCAATATTAGTTACCCTTATCGGAAATTATTCCGGAATCATCCTAATTTCACCTTCCGGATGGGTGAGCTGCTGGAGATCAAACCCGAAGAGAACCTGGTGGTCTTATCTTCAGGGGAAATGCGGTATACCAAACTCATTTTAGCCACCGGAACGGAAAGTAATTTCTTCGGAAACGAAAACGTCCGGAAACACGCCCTTCCTATGAAAACGGTTGCCGATGCACTGTTGTTAAAAAACACGCTTCTCAGCAGGTTCGAGGAGGCTACACTTTCTAATAATCCGACTGAGCAAAAAAAACTCACCAGTGTCGTCATTGCAGGAGGCGGGCCCACAGGCGTGGAAATCGCGGGCATGCTGTCTGAATTGAAACAGAACGTCTTTAAAAAGGATTATCCGGAACTGGAGGGTTTGCCTTTTGATATTTATGTGCTGGATGGCCTGCCTACGCTACTGGCACCAATGGCCCAAAAATCCCAGGAATACGCGCTAAAATCGCTCGAATCTATGGGTGCTATCATTACTTTAAATCAGTTAGTGAAAGACTATGACGGCGAAAGTGTGTTGCTTGGCGACGGTTCCCGGATCGAAACCAAAAACCTGATCTGGACCGCCGGGGTAACCGGCCAGGTCTTTGCGGGTTTACCGGCTGAGTATTACGGTCGCGGTAAACGGTTGCTGGTAGACGCTTGTAATAAAGTAAAAGGCACAACCAATATTTTCGCGATTGGAGACAGCTGTATGTTAACGCTGGATAAAGGGTTCCCCAACGGCCATCCTCAACTCGCACAGGTAGCCATACAGCAGGGAAAAAATCTGGCCTATAATATTCATGCTGAATTGACCGGACATCCCTTGAAGCCATTCCGATATCATGATAAGGGATCAATGGCGATAATTGGCAGGAACAAAGCAGTAACAGACCTCCCTAAACCAGTTCTTCATTTCCAGGGATTCTTTGCCTGGTTGATGTGGCTATTCGTCCACTTGCTCTCGCTTGTCAATTTTAGGAATAAAATAAAAACCCTGATCAGTTGGAGCGCGGCTTACATATCAAAGGACCAGTACCTAAGGATGATCGTCCGACCGGCTACTCAAGAACCAGAGCGTCAAAATCCGGAAGCTAAATAAGCCTTATTCAATTACAGATTCATTTCTTACATCTTAAAAATTAATACTATGAATGACTTAAAAGAAAAAGTAGTTTTTATCACCGGAGCTGGTGGTGGAATAGGAAAAGCGATCGCTTCCGCGTTCGCCAGAGAAGGAGCTAAAGTTGTTGTTGGTGATATTAAGCAGGAATTCGTTGCCGGAACAGTTAAAATGCTGGAAGAACAAGGTGCCGATGTGTTAGGTGTAATTATAGACGTGACCAATTATGACTCCGTCAAAGCAGCACTAAATGAGGTAGTGGAAACATTCGGAACACTGGATATCGCGGTCAACAATGCCGGCGTGGTTGGGATCGGCAGTATAGAAGAAATAACTCCTGAGGAATGGGACCGTGTGTTAGGCGTTAATGCAAAAGGCATATTTGTCTGTACCAAGGCAGAGCTTGAAATATTAAAACCAAAACAATCAGGTGCCATTATCAATACGGCATCCATTGCCGGAAAAATGGGTATGGCTCATCTTTCTCATTACGTGGCTTCCAAATTTGCAGTCATTGGATTCACCAACAGCATTGCAAAAGAAGTAGCGCTCGACGCCATTACTGTCAATGCAATATGTCCGGGCATCGTTGGTACAGGCATGTGGCGCGGAGAAGGCGGAGTAGCTGACCGCTGGAAGCTGGAAGGGGAAACTGAAGAGCAATCGTGGGAGAGGAATAAGAAAGCGATCATTCCCCAGGGGGTTGACCAAACACCGGAAGATATCGCGGAAGCGGTTGTCTTTATAGCGAGGTCACCAAGAATTACCGGCCAGGCTATTGCTGTGGATGGCGGCATTACGATGTAATGTTTTGTATCTAAACAAAGGGGCAGGTCATAAATCATCTGCCCCTTAATAAGTAAATTATTAAATCAGCAATCCAATTAGAATAAGCGAAAACCTGTTAATTATGCGCTGTTAGTATTAAATAAACTTGACTTAAATCAGTGCTTTTACCATCGATACCAACTCGCCGATGTCAAAAGGTTTTTCAATAAAAGCATCTGCAGCGCACCGCTTTGCAAGGTTGGAAAGATTGCTAACAGCAGAAAGTAGTATCACGGGGATTTTGCTAAAACTCGGTGTATTTTTCAAGGCTTTACAAATTTCAGTTCCTTTATTATCCCTAAGCCATTCATCGAGCAGGATCAGATCCGGATCTATTGCTGATATTTCAACGACCGATAAGGAAACAGTCGTTGATATCACCTCAATGTTCTCCTCTTTTAGTATATATTCAACCAAAGAAAGTAAATCCTCATCATCATCGATAATTAATACTTTTTTTAGGGGCATAAGTAAGAGATAAGGATCAAAGTTTGAATATAACAATGGAAAGATGACTACCTTATCATATTTCCTGACACACAAAAAGATACGGATTATTTCGAGCCTATTAAAAAGGCGATCCATAAAAGACCGCCTTTCCGAAGCACCTTTAATTTTTTGTAATTATCGTATCCGGCAATTACTGGAAACATATTTACGTATGTTTCAGCCGCTGAAAAGTAACGAATGTTTAGTAATCTTCTAAGCCGCCTAACTCAATATTCCAGAATTTACCGGTTTCTGTATTTTCGGTAATGGCCTTAAAAATACCGTTAACCGATTTCTCAATAGTAACTGGTGCTGTATCGCCGCCCATTCGGGTTTGTACCCATCCCGGGTGCAGTGGGGTTACCCTGATCTTCCTTTCGGCAAGCCTTTGGCTGAGCATAACGGCATAGACATTAATGGCTGCTTTCGACATGCGGTAAGCCGGTGCGTTCGGCGCAGCGTTACGCAACAGTGCCATGGCGGTCGATAAAAACACGATCTGTCCGCCATCGTTCAAACTGTTTAACAAGGCTTCGGTGAATAAAACCGTACCCGTTGTATTGGTAGCGAAAGAGGCATTCAGCAAGTCAGCTGTTGGCACTTCATCTCCAAGATCCAGGCCTACGCCTGCATTATTCACCAAAACATCTAATTTGATGCCGGCTTCTGCGATCTGTTGGGCAACTTTATTAATGCTTTCTGTATTGCTGATGTCTCCTTGAAAAACCGTAAGATGATCATGTGTGTAATCGCCAACTTTACCAGAACGCGTTACTGCAATTACTTCAGCACCTTCGGCCAATAATTTTTTTGTCAGTTCAAAACCGATACCGTTGCTTGCGCCGGTAACCAGCACTTTTTTAATTGAATTTTTCATTTGATTAATTTATATATAAATGAGCTCTACTTAATTGGTTAGTGAGATATGAAAGAATAAACAAAATGCTATTCAACCATTTCGTTTGTTGAAAATTAACTTTTTAAGTCAAGTTTGGGGTGTGACGGGCCGTAGGAATGTCGACCGTTCATGATCTCTTTTTAACCTTTAAATCTTTGAAATATCCCTCTGTTCCTATATCAACCCACAAACCAATTGCGCCAGATTTTAAGTTGCCTTTCATGTTTTTTATGGTAAGGGCAGGTTCTTTTTTATCATTTATATAAAGTGTTGCCTGTTGATCTTTCACCTCAATCCGTAATTTTATCCATTCATTGAGGCCAATATCAGCACTTGTTTCAAAAGGCCCACCTGGTGTATTGTTTATCTTGTCCATTTTATAATCCGGATATGAATAATACTGAACCGCCTGATTTCTTACAATTTCGTTAGCTGAACGGCCAACTTTAGGCCGTAGATATATTGATTCAAATGCAGAATTGTCGCCGTTGATTCTAAAGGCCAGACCGATAAAGCCCCAAGAGTCCGGATAGGGAGTGTGCTTTTGTATCCGGCTCAATACTTTTACTTCTATGGTTCCGTTTTCGAAATTTGTGTTTTTCAGTTTGGCATACAAAGGCCCATTGACCGTAGCGCCTAAGTGTTTGATATCAAAAGGCAGTGTTTTTAAATCTCTTTCTACCTTTAGTACTTCCTCGCTATTAATTTTAACGACAGACCCGGTGACGTTCACTAATTCGAATGACTGATCTTTTAAAGTAAGTTTTTGCTTACATGCAGCAAGTGCGCATAAATTAATCAGCAGGATTATTTGATGGATTTTTTTCATACCTCTTTGTTTTTAAATATTGTCGCGCTGTTTGTCATAAAAGTATTTTTATTGCGGTCTTTTAGGTGTTGCCAAAAAGGCGATCCAAAACCTCTTCTCCAAACTTCTCATTTTATTGAAATGACTACTTCAAATTCCGACTTGTTATTAGCGTACAAATTCATATTTACTTATTTGCCGGTAATATTTTAAAATCACTAAAAAAGCCTTCCGTACCTACATCAACCCATAACCCTATGCCGCCTGAAGTTCCCTGTCTTAGCTTTAAATCATTGACCAGAAATGTCGGGAACTTAGCATCATTGAGATATAATTTCGCATTATTTCCATTTACCTCTATCCTTAATTTAATCCATTCATTCAAGCCCATATCTGCATATGTTTCATATTGTTCAGGACTTTCTTTTCTTAAGCGCAAGTATGGAAAATCTGGATAAGAAAAATATTGCACCGTATGATTGCGGCGAACCTGGTCATCCGCGCGTCCGTTGGTCGGCCTGATATAAATTCCTTCAAATTTTGAATTGTCATCATTGATATGAAACGCCAACCCAATAAAACCGCGGTTATCTTTTTGCGCAGTACTGAGCAGTCTGCTCAAAACTTTAACTTCAATTATACTGGATTTAAAGTTGATGTGATTAAACTTTGCAAAGGTCGGCTGATCTACCGCCTTGATGGTTGTATCCTTGGTAACTCTGACTACTTTTTTTCCTGAAAGTGCTTGAAATGACATGGAAACTTGTACCGGTGAAAGACTGGTACTGTCCAGCGTAATCATTTGTCCGAACGCATTTGAAAAAGCTGACAGGCAGGTAATCGATAGCAGTACAACAATTATATTTTTCATAACTAACTACTCACTAATTAAATCTATCCTTAGATAAGAACAACGATCTTTCCACCAGCGGCATTATTATCCATTAACTGGTGTGCAGCTGCTATTTCAGAAAGATGGAATGTGCGCCCGATTGGAAGTTTGACACTTCCCGCTTCAACATCATTAATAAACTGCTGGAAGCTTTGTGCATCGACCCGGATCTGCCCGCTGTCATAAACGGTTAGGCCAACGGTAGCGGGAATGTATTCCATTGGGGCGAATTCCTTAAATGACCATTGCTCTGCCAACATCCCGGTCATACAAACCATACCACCAGGGGCAGCGCAGCTGAGGGAGTCTTTAAGCGTCGAAGTACCTACCAACTCTAGGACTTTATTTACCCCTGAAGGGAAAATAGCTTTTATTTTCGTTGCCAGATTGCCGTCTTCAATCAGCACATATTCTGCACCGTTTTTCAACAGCATTTCTTTTTTGTCCGGGTTCCTCGTCGTCGCTATTATCGTCAACCCGCTGTTTTTACAGAGTTGCGTAGCCAGCATACCTATAGAAGAGGTACCGCCGCGAATCAAAATGGTTTCCCCGTGCCGGATCTTTAAAGAAAGGTGTAATGAACCAAAAACCGTTTGAAACATTTCGGGCATGGCACCCAGTTGCTCCCAGGCTAGATTACTTTTAAAGGAATTAAGCACGGACTTGGGCAATAAAGCGTATTCTGCATAACTGCCATTGAAATCTCTGCCCATACCACCCATAAATGCAGCTACTTTTTGTCCAGGTTCAAATTCTCCGGAAGGATCATCTGCTACTTCACCGACACATTCGATGCCCAGCACCCGCGGAAAAATGACGCCAGGAGAGTAACCCTTCCGGGTCATCAGTTCCGATCTGTTGAGGCCGAAAGCTCTGATTTTAATTAATACCCAGCCGTCTTTTGGTCTTGGAATATTGATCTCCTCCAAAATTAAATTTTCGGGGCCACCGGGCTCATAAATTAATGCTGCTTTCATGTTAGGGATGGTTAATCAGTGATTGTTAATTTTGTACTCTGTTGAAAAGATACCTATAGATTTTCCAATCTGCGCCGTCTTTTCTTAACACGAAAAAGTCCCTGCTCTTCTCCCTTGTCTCTTCTCCGCCCCGGCCGATGGTTGTCGTTTGGGCAGTGGCATCAATAAATGCAAATTCATTTCCTATGGTGACGTTTTCTATATCAAAGTTAATCCTAAAGTCTTTAGCTTTCAGTAATTTACCTCCTGCCACGTCCAACTCTTTTTTGGTTAGCGATTTGTAACCGTGGGGAATAAATAAGCCATCAAAAGTATAAAAAGATGAAATTAACGAGATGTTAGCCTTGTTCAATACTTCCGCGTAGCCTTGTAATACTTGCTCTGCGGCCAATTTTTCATTTATAGTGCTCATATCAATCTTTAAAATATAAATAGTGCTTAATTCAGTTATTGCTGCAGAAAAGGAATAATATCTGCCCAAACTGCCGGAAAATTAACCTGGAATGCCGGATGCGGGGCATTGGGTATAATAGCCAACTGTACCTTGGGAAACATATAATATGCTGCGATGACTGTTTTCAGCGTTGCATTCTGATCAAGTTCACCTGCCATCAGCAATACCGGGCAACGGACTTTACCAAATACTTCTCTACTGATATTGACTGTATTGAAATATTGATTGATCGATACCAGCCACTCATCAAATTTTTCCGGATGAGGATTTAAAGCCAGTTGCTGTTTCCAGTACAAACTATCCAGTTCAAACGCATCTTTACGGGTGATGTTAAATGACCGCGATCCCTTTAGCCATTCCCCTGCGCCAATGGTGATCAGTTTCTTTACCTTATCCGGGTAAAGACCCGCAAAATAGTAGCCGGTATAACCACCGTCACTGAAACCTAAAACAATCGCGCTGTCTTTGGCAACAGCGTTTAGAATAGCGTTCACATCATTGGCCTTTTGCTCATAGGTAGGTTCGGTAGTTCCCATTTCTGATCTTCCATGCCCGCGGGTAGAGATCGCAATGACCTGGTAGCTTTTGGAAAGGCTATCGATGAATCTTCCCATTTCATAGGTGGACCCGAAAACCCCGCCATGTAAAACAACAAATGGCTTGCCCTTACCGTACACTTCATAGTATATCCGTGCGTTGCCGGTATTCAGGTAGTGGCCAGCTTTAGGATTATTCCCATAGGGAACAGCCTTAGGAGGATTTGGACCAGCCTGCATAAAGCTTCTCAGGTGTTTCAAGTCCTGAGCATCAATTCCCAACGAAAATATTAGGGATATAACTATCAGTAAATAGCTTGATTTTTTATTTAATAACATGATTTTTTGATTTTATCTTTTGAATTGTTTAGCGAACACCTTGTAATTATTTCTCCAGATCAGGATCTACAATCAAGGCGTTAAATTCCGGACTGATCTTTTTATAGACTGCGGTCGGCTCAACAGTAATATAGAATTCAAAGGTTGGACCAACGATCAGTTCCAGCAAATGGCCGCCGTGACAGATGCCGTCACTTGTAGCAACGCTGCCATGAGAATGGGCGAAAGGTTTACCGTTATAAAGCGAAATATCGCCTACAAGGCCGGTTACTTCGGATGGCTCAGCGATATTCGAAAGCTTGAACATTTTGCGGTCCTTATCGTACCAACCGAATTTAGCTGAGGTGGCGTCACCAAATGCGGTATAATGAGCGTTTTTTACCTGGTATTTTTGCGCAAATTCTGCGATACCCGAGGTGACTTCATCACCCGTTGCCAGTACCAACAGGTAGGTTTTTGTTTTTCCGTTCGTGCTCAACAGTTTAACTTTTGCACCTGGCGCCTTGCCGGGTTTTGCCGGATTGGTCAGTGACACGTATTCCTGCGCGCTCGCGGTAAAAGTTCCGCATAAAATTAAAAGAGCTGCAAAAGCTAATTTTTTGATTTTACTTAAAGCTGTTATTGTATTTAATCCTTTCATCGTTCCTATTGCTTAACGATGCAAAGGTGGGCAGCTTTGTTTTCATGGGCCAATAAACTTAGTTAAGAAATATTCTTAAACAAGTTTAAGAATCAGGATGGGCGCACCCGTTTCTTCCGGACCTTACTCAGGAATTCAGGGGTTATACCCAGGTAAGAGGCAATCTGAATATTAGGCAAACGATTAGCCAGGTCCGGATAACGGTTGATAAAGTTGACATATCTGTTCTCCGCGG
The DNA here is from genome assembly GCF_014773265.1 of Mucilaginibacter pankratovii. Lineage (GTDB taxonomy): Bacteria > Bacteroidota > Bacteroidia > Sphingobacteriales > Sphingobacteriaceae > Mucilaginibacter > Mucilaginibacter pankratovii. The sequence continues at coordinate 558,818 of NZ_JACWMY010000001.1, forward strand.
TCACACTGATATTCTGCATAACACGATTTTGAAGGTCAATATATTTCCTTTCAACGATAATGCGAAAGTTCCGGTCAAACTTATGGTAAGTGGTATAAAGATACAACAGGTCATCATGTTTGATCTGTAATATCACCGATGGCTCAACTGCCTCTATATAAAGGCCGCTCGGGTCTTCGTTATAAAAACTTGAAAGATCGGTGATCCATTCGTTTTCCACAGCAAATTGCAGATTGTGTTCTTTTCCATTTTCATCAACGGCATATTGCCTGAAGCAGCCCGAAACGATGAAAGTAAAATATTTGCAGATATCACCGGGTTGCAATATAAAGCTACGGCGTTTAATACTCCGGGCAGAAAATTTCTCAGGTATTTCACTTCGCTCAGCATGATTGAGCGGGAAGTACTTTTCAAAGAACTTCAGCAAGGCCGCAATTGATATATCTTCCATATTCACCATTATTAAATTAATGTATTAGCTTTTAATTTCAAATGATTTTGAGCCTGCTTTTGAAATTCCTCGGGCGTCTGTCCTGTTTGTTTTTTAAAGAAACGGCTAAAATAAGGTCGGTCAGAAAATCCAAGCTCAAAGGCTATCTCTTTAATGGTATGCTCGCTGTGTATGATTAGCCGCTTGGCCTCCAGTATGATCCGGTCATGGATGATCTGCGTACCGGTTTTTCCCAATTTATCTTTGAGAATTTGATTTAACCGCTTGGAACTGATATCCAGTTTGCCGGCATAAAAGTCAATATTTCGAACCTGCAGGTAGTTTCCTTCCAGCAGCATCAGAAACTCGTAAACTCTTTTCTGGTGAATATCATGCGTGGTAAACTCCTCCTCTTTAACCTTGATTAGTTTTAACAGAAACACTTTCAGTAAAGTTTTTAAGATCATCAGGTCCTTTGACGATTTTTGGTATTCACCGATCAATAAATTATAAATGCCACTCAGATCATCCGCCGCAGCCTTGTCTAATCGCAGGCAGGAGAACTCGCCCTGCACATTAAATATCTTAAAAATGTCCAGTAAAAATTCTTTATCCTCTTCCTCCAGGACCTCTCTTTTAAAAGATATCAATTCACCGTTTTTTCCGGCTTTATTTAACTGGTGTACACGGTACGGCGGGATCAGATAGATCCAGTCTCCTTTAACCTCGAAATCATTTGCTTTCAAAGCATGTAGAGGATCTTCATTTTTTAGCCATACGATCTCAAAGAAGTCTTTTCTTCCCGGATCATTCAAATAACTCGGCGGGCAGTTATTTAAATTCCTGATGTAGATCATCGCGCTTTCAAGGCGATTATCCTTCGTGTCATTTACCATTAAGTAAAGGTAGTTACTTCGGCATTAACCTGGTGGATAATCGGATAATTATGGTGGACTATTCGGAAGCTTTGTAATTAGAGCCCTTTATTTATGACTTTTAAGTGATCTTAATTCCTAATAGTCCACTCAATGGGGCTATTTGTATAACCGTTTGCCCTGACAGAGGCGATACTTTTGCCGAAGAATTAAACGCTTTGAAATGGAATTAACAGATCACTACAACGAGGAGACCGCCGCTGCCCTAAAAGCGAACCTCATGCAAATATTGCACGAGAACTGTATCCTGGCAGAAAAAATCGAGTACAGCAATTTCGGAGAATTGATCAGCGATATAAACGGGGCGTCGGCCATCTTCCTGATCGCATCGGGCCGTTCCGGCTTTGCTATGCGTTCAATAGCAATGCGCCTGATGCACCTAGGACTGCGCGTTTTTTTTGTTGGCGAAACGACTACCCCGGCTATCGAAAAAGGGGATCTGTTATGGGCCGCATCAGGATCAGGAACGACGAGTACGATAGTTAAAGCCGCTGAAAAGGCTAAACAGGTGGATGCACGCGTCATCGCGATGACGACTAAGGCATCCTCTACGCTGGCCAGGTTAGCGGATGTACACATCCTGATACCAGCAGCAGAAAAAGAGGATCATAACGGTGCTAAATCAATACAATATGCCGGGAGCCTTTTTGAACAGACTGTGCTCTTATTAGGCGATGCGGTATTTATGGAGTTATGGAAACTTGACGGAACACCTGCCGAAGAACTTTGGAAACGTCATGCGAACATGGAATAATTAATAATCAATCATATCATTTTTTCAAATTAATAAATAAAACAATGGCAAAATTACAAGTAGCAATAGACTTATTAACAACAGAGGAAGCATTAGCACTTGCAGCAAAAGTTGCGCCTTATGTAGACATTATCGAACTGGGTACCCCGCTAATAAAGAACATGGGATCCTCTGTAATTACCGCAATGAAACAAGCACATCCCGACAAATTGGTTTTCGCTGACCTAAAAACGGCGGATGCCGGCGAACTGGAAGCTGACATCGCATTTAAAGCAGGTGCAGACCTGGTTACCGTTATGGGAGCTGCCGGAAATGCCACGATCATTGGTGCAGTTAAAGCAGCCAGGGCACATGGTAAAGGTGTAGTTGTAGATACCATCGGTTACCCGGATCGTGTAAAACGTGCACAGGAAGTTATTGAATTAGGTGTTGAATTCGTGGAATTACACGCCGGATTAGATGAACAATGGACAGCAGGCTATTCTATCCAGGTGCTGATCGATGAAGCAGCAAGAGCTGGTGTACCCGTTTCTATTGCAGGTGGCGTAAACCTGAGCAACATTGCTGCGGTTATTAAAGCCGGTGCCCAGGTAGCGGTTGCAGGTGCAGCCATTTATGGAGCAGAGGATCCTGCTGCAGCTGCCAAAGCATTGCGTGAAGCTATAGATGCAGTATAATTAATTTTTAGTACAAGACAACATTAAACGCTTTCCGGACTTCGGAAAGCGTTTCGAAATCCGGAAATTTTTCAGTTTGGCTGTTAACATTTCAACTGCTGACTATCAGTTTAATACCGTACTTTTGGCATTTATTAGCACAAAGCTGTATGACGGATAAGGCCACGATAAACCAACATGATTTCGATACTAATGAAAAGTTCCCCGAATTAGAAATCGCGAAAATGGCGCTTGATTCTGCCAATGTAGGCATCTGGGTCATGGATGCGGCAACCAGGAAATTTCTTCCCTCCAGCCGAACTAAAATTTTATTCGGTTTTTTACCAGAGGAAGAAATGTCTTTTGAAGATGCCCTCTCAAAGGTTGCAGACAAAGACAGCGGGCTATTTTTAATAACAGTGGAAAATGCCATCAAAGACCGTAGCAATCTTTATGTAGAATGCCCCGTGAGGATCCCTGGTGAGAAAAAGCACCGTTGGCTTAGCATCACCGGCGGGTTTAGCACAACTGATGAAAAGAATAGCTACATCTCCGGGATAGTCGTAGATATTACCGAAAAAAAGCAAAACGATTTACGACGGAGCAAATTTATCGGCATGGTCAGTCATGAACTCAAAACCCCACTGACAGCTTTAAAAGCTTATATCCAAATGCTCAACAATTGGGCTAAAAAACAAAAGGATAGTTTTACGATGGGCGCTTTGTCTAAAGCAGAGAAACAGGTCAAAAAAATGCTGAATATGATCAACAGTCTACTCAACCTATCAGGAGCAGAGGCCGGAAAGATCCATTTGAACAAGCAGGAGTTTGCGATGGACGAACTGATCAGGGAGGTAATCGAAGAAACGATGTTCATTACTTCTTCGCACAATATCACCGTGGCTCACTGCGATCGTGTAATAGCAAACGCCGATAGGGATAAGATCGAGCAGGTTTTGGTCAACCTACTAAGCAATGCGGCAAAGTACTCCAGCAAGGATAAAACCATTGAAGTCACCTGCACAAAAGAAGAAAATATACTTACTGTTAGCATCCTCGACCAGGGCATGGGTATTTCAAAAAAGGATATGGACAAGCTGTTTACTCCGCATTACCGGGCGGAAACCAAGGAAACCGAAAAGATTGCCGGATTTGGCATAGGTCTCTATCTTTGTTCCGAGATCATTAACCGCCACCAGGGCAAGATCTGGGTGGAAAGCGTACCGGGCCAGGGCAGCATATTCAAATTCACCCTGCCGGTCAACTAATTTTGCAATTCCTTGTTATTCCTAAGCTAACAATTATCTTTATAAGAAACTTTATCAATGACCGGGATAAACGCTTGCAGCAAGAAAACGACGCACTTAAACAAGATAAGATAGTTTACGAAGAGATTCAACACCGCTTTGAAACTGTTTTTGAATTGTCCCGGCTGGGCAACAAGATCATTGACCCGGATCTGACTATCCTACAGGTGAATCAATCCCTGGTTACTATGCTGGGATATGATAAAAAAGAAGACCTGATCGCCACCCGCATCTTCGACTATGCACCAGACGACCGCCGCGACGACTGGCATTTTCTCCAGCAAAAGCTATGGGCTCATTTAACGCCATCATTCAGTTTAGAAACCTGTTTAATTAGAAAAGACGGCTCATTGATCTGGTGCCAGGTAACATCCAAACTGATCCCAGAAAACGGCGCGAAACTGAGTTATACCATTTTAGAGGACGTCACTGAACAGCCAATTCCGGATGGCGGGAGAATACAATCTTATTTATCAGGGCGATCATTCCGTAAAGGTATTTGCCGACCAGTTTAAAATAGACCAGCTCATGGTTAATCTGGTGAATAATGCCGTTAAATATGGGCCCCAATCGAAAAGATATCATGATTAAGGTCGACCGTGTGGCGCGCTTTACACGCATCAGCATGACCGACCGGGGCAACGGCATCGCTGAAAATCACCTGAAGCAGTTGGTCGACCGTTTTTTTCGCGTAAAAAAGCAAGCTTCGGAAGCTTCGGGATTAGGTTTGGGCCTTTACATTTGTGCCGAGATCATCAGGCGCCACTGCGGCGAGATTGGTGTCGAAAGTACCGTGGGCGACGGGTCTACTTTCTGGTTTACCCTGCCCGATGCGGACTAACACACATTTAGGCTGCAAATCGCTTAACATGATCTACCAATTCCGATAGATCGAATGGCTTCGCGAGAAAATCATCAGGATTGCACTGTTTTTCACGCAGAGTCGGCCAGCTTTGGTTTGCAGAGATCATAATGATGGGAATATGCTGTGTCGCGGGCTGCGCTTTCAATTCCCTGCATATATCACGGCCATCCCGGTCCCCTAACTGGACATCGAGCAATACAATATCTGGCTGGATTTGCTGTACCGTATCAAGTACCGCCCGTCCATTGTCCAAGCCGCAAACTTGATAGCCTTCCGATTCCAGCACATACATAATGATGTCCCGGATATCCGGCTCATCATCTACAACCAGTATTTTCTTTGCCACCGCTAACTTATTCGTTTCCATGATTTTTTAAGAAGCAAATGTCAAGCCATAAACAAACAAATGTGCTGTCCGGTTGTCTTTTTAAGATATTATTACCTTTACGCTAACGCATGTCTATAACTGAACAGCAGCCCGGTCCTTTAGACCTGCATATTTTTGATTGTCTACCGGGTAATTTCCTCCTGCTTTCACCAACGTTGCAAATTCTGGGAATGAGCGAAGCTTATCTGCAGGTTACCGGCAAAACAAGGGAAGCGCTAACCGGACACTATCTCTTCGAAGTCTTTCCAGAGTCTGTCCAATGGTCGCCGGATCAGGACGGTGGTGTCGCCCGATCGCTAACGAAAGTTCTGGAAACAGGTCAAATCGATGAAATGGCGGTTGTTCGTTTTGATACTCCAACTAAAGATGGCGGCTTACAGGAACGCTATTGGAAAACGATCCACCAGCCCGTAAAAAACGGTGATCAGTTACAGTATATCATCCATCATACCACGGAGGTTACGGCTGAAGTCCTGGAAAAGAAACAAATGCGGTCAATGGTTGCCGCTGAGCAAAAGGCCGCTGAAAGTATCCGGCTTCAGGCCGAACAATTGGAAAAACTTTTTCATGATATCCCTGCGCAGATTGCCATAGCACGCGGTCCCGATCTGGTTTACGATTATATTAATCCGCAATACCAGCGGGAGCTTTTCCCAAATAGAGAAGTGCTGGGTCTGCCTGTTTTAGTTGCTCTCCCCGAGGTAAAGGGGCAACCGATCTGGGATATTTTACAAGCCGTCTATAACAGTGGTAAGCCTTATATACAAAATGAGATGCATATCCCGCTGGCACCACAACTGGGTGCCGAGTTAGTGGATCACTATTTTAATCTGGTCTATCAGCCCTTACGGGACGAAACAGGCGGAGTTTACGCCATACTCAGCTTCAAATACGAGGTCACAGCGCATGTTGCGGCACGGAAAGCTGTGGAAGATACTTTAATAGAGCTACAGGCGGTTCATGAGGAATTGATTTCGAGCAATGAGCAACTCATGCAAGCGCAGGATGAATTGAATTCACTGAACAAAGAGCTGGAAGTCCGGATCGCTGACCGTACCAGGGAACTGAAAGAAAGTTTCAACGAGCAGCAGGCATTAAATGAGGAGATCAGTGCGGCAAACGAAGAAATGGCTGCGGCCAATGAGGAGTTGACCGTAACGAACGAAGAGCTTAACGAAACGCAGCGGTTACTTCAGCAAACACTCAGCGGCTTGTCGGAAAGCGAACAACGCTTCCGGAACCTAGTCAGAGATGCCACGGTTGGCATCATCCTGCTAACCGGCCCGGACTTGCAGGTCTCTATTGTGAATGATTCATATGGAAAGCTCATTGGCCGAACCGCTGCTGAACTAGATGGTCATCGCTTATTCGAGGCTATTCCCGAAGCGGAAGCCGTTTTCCGCCCGGTAATTGAACGGGTTCACGACAGCGGCGAACCGCAATATTTATATGACCAGCCTTATCTCGTGTATAAAGATGGTGTATCTATCGAAGGCTTTTTGAACCTGATCTACCAACCGTACCGCGAAGCGGACGGTAGTGTTTCAGGTGTGATGGTGCTTTGCCAAGATGTAAGCGTCCAGGGGCAGGCACGGCGTGAACTGGAGAAAAGTGAAGGGCGCTTCAAGTTCTTACTTAATGCTATTCCCCAACAAGTGTGGACCGCTTCTCTGGACGGGGCATTGGATTATGTGAACCAAGTCGTAGGTCTGGATTTTGGCCACACCACCAAATCCGTTGTGGGCCATGGCTGGCAAGAGTTTGTTCATCCTGATGACCTGCCCGTTGCCCTGGAGAAATGGGTGCGCGCCCTGCAAAGCGGGCAGGAGTATCTTACTGAGTTCCGTCTCAAATTTGCAAACGGTAACTATTACTGGCACCTGGCGCGAGCTGTACCGCTGGTTGAAGATGGTAAAGTCACCCTTTGGTTGGGTACGAATACCAATATCGACGCCCAGAAGACCATTGAATACAAGAAAGACGAATTCCTGAGCATTGCCAGCCATGAACTGAAAACGCCGCTAACAACTATTAGAGCATTTTTCCAGTTAGCAAAAAAGGATGCCGGCGAGCATAAGGTGCTTAATCGATTCGTAGGCAAAGCAGAGCGGCAATTAGAGCGATTGGGCCGGCTGATCGAGGACCTGTTGGATGTATCGAAGATCAACGCCGGCAAGATGGTCTATAACATGGAAGATTTCGACTTTTCACAGATGTTAGCGGAGACGGTTGATAGTATTCAGCAAACTTCAGCCAAGCACCGGATCGAAATAAATGCAAATTGCAGCACGATATATCATGGTGACCGGCACCGGATCGAGCAGGTATTGGTGAATTTGCTGAATAACGCGATCAAATACTCGCCGGATAGTAACCGGGTCATTGTCAATTGCGAAGTGGAACAGCAAAACTTCATCGTTTCCATCCAGGATTTCGGTATTGGCATCGCTGAGGAGCACCTCAAAGGCCTGTTTGACCGTTTTTACCGGATCGACAATACTTCGGCCCGCTTTCAGGGGCTCGGATTAGGGCTTTTCATTTCTGCGGAGATCGTTAAACGACATGGCGGCAGCTTCTGGATCGAAAGCCAACCCAGTGAAGGCTCGACTTTTTACTTTCTCCTTCCGCTCGGCGGCAAACAGGAGTTCAGCGACGTCGCCGGTAACGGTCAGAATTTTTACGAGGGCAGCTTTATCACTATTCTTTACCAGCCTGAAGGCAATTACCTGGATGTGAACTGGAAGGGCTATCAGAATTATGAATCGGTCGTTAAGGGCTGTGGTATCATACTTGACCTGATGCAAAAAAACAAGTGTAGCCGGGTATTGAATGATAATACAGAAGTCAAAGGCAATTGGTCGGAGGCTTCCGACTGGGGGGCTGAGGTTTGGTTTCCAGCTATGACCAAAGCCGGTCTGCAAAAATTTGCCTGGGTGTATTCGCCCAGCACTTTTAGCCGCATCGCGGCCAACGTGAGTTTGCCTTCGACTTATGATCCGGTAGCCTTCTTCCATGATAAAGACACGGCCAGGCATTGGTTGATTTCGATGTAGCCTGATGCAGTCTGCCCGGTTCATCCTACTGTAACAAACGAATGGGAGAAACTGTTATCTTGTAAATATCAAACCTGCGCATTCCATCCGAAAATGAAATCTCGAATGCCGCCCGGCGAACTGACAACTTCAATACGTGTACCATGATACCGCAATACCTCTGACACCAGATAAAGACCGATGCCAAAACCGGTGACCCTTTGATCTTTGACACGGTAAAACCACTGGAATAAGCGCTGTTGATCCTCTTCGCTGATACCCACCCTCTCATCCTGGACAAATTTCTTACCTGGTTATCCAGCATTTCATAACCGAGCGTGATCGTGCCGCCTTTCGGAGAATATTTAATGAATGGCGACCCTTCCTTTTTGGCGATGCCCAGCAGAACGTGCAAATAGGATTTCATCGTTTCATCCAATTCTTCTTCAGCTTCGCTGAAAAGTTTTCCCAAGTATGAATGTTGAGAACAAGTCATCGGCTCGTCGCCGGTCTACCTGCTAGCAGTATCCTTAACATTTAACGGCTATTTCTAATAGTTAATAATTATTTCTTTTCCTTACGATTCCAAGTGACATTGTCGGCAACTCTATCAGTCCTTGCCCTTCTTTTTGACTACATAACGTATTGAAAATCATATAATTTGGATTGCTTCATTAACTCGGCTGGTTCGATGTTGCTGTCCGTCAAAATGCAGTTTTGATGCACCCTCTCTAACTTTCGTAATAATGCTTCGCTACGCTTGACGTAATTGCTATCTGAAATTACGTTGCCATCGAAGGTGATGCGGTTGACCATTAAATGGATATGCGGGTGTCCTGCATCATGGTGACGGAAGATCATATACTGATTATCGGTAAACCCCATGCCTTGTAAATAGTCGCTTCCGATTGCAAGAAGTTGATCATCGAGTTTGTCGATTCTTCCTGTAAGAAGTTAAGGCTGGTATGATACACATAATTACCAAGTGCGGGACGTCTGCGCCTTACCAAGTCGATTTCCTTTTTGATAAGCGCTACATCCAGCGATGCCAAATTGGTTTCAAGCAGTTCGGCTCTTTGGCTGTTGTCTTTGAGATTTAGCTTTTTAAGGTTTTAGCCTAACGCTCCCATAAAGCTTTTACCTCTCTTTTGATCCGCTATCATCTTTTAGTAAAAGCCTTAAGATCTTTTCCTCCTGCCGCAACAGCGCAGCAAGGGTTTTATCAATACCAAAAGGGAATTTGCCTGAGTCGGCGTGCCTTGTCAATTGGTTTAAGTTAACGCCGATTTTTTTTAATTCGACGTAGGTGTCCTCGTCAATTTTAGGCAACCGGGTAGCAGGGAAATGACCCTTAAATATCTTAGTCCTGACCAAGTCGCCTGGCTTAGTACCACACGAATCTGCAAGGGTCAACAATCGCTGCCGTTGTTTTTCGGTTACCCTGAAAGTGATCTTTAAAGACCGCTTTTCTAATGGAGAAACTTTTGGCCTTGCCATAAATACTCAAAAAATGTTTGATGGAATTGCTTAAGGCAATGAGCAATTTAAGACCCCGCGAGGGCCGCAGGGGAACCCCGCGTTTATCAGCCGTGAAAACGGCTCGGCACTTATGCCATACTCAAAGATATTTATTTGCTGCTCCCTGTCCAAATTTTTATGCAGAACAAAGTGAAAGCATACCGGGTCTGGGTGTCCCGGCAAGCGTTTTGGTCCGACCAAAACATGGCTTGCTTTAAAAGAAAGTAATTTTCAGATCGTATAAAACCTGTTAGATTTCAGCTTGCCCAGCGAAATGAAGCCGTTGCACTATACACTAATAACGCAAAGGTTTATATCGAAAACAGAAATCGTTTTCCGTTTTATAAGCTAATATTGGGCCTTGTTCTTGTTGAAATTGAAGCGGTAGGCTACCCTAAGGCTTAAAAAATTGATGTCACTACTTTCGTCTTTAACATCCGAACTTTGGTATCTTAAAGCAATGTCGGCATTTTTATAGGAGTAGCCAACAGCGGTTGCCCAAGCAAAATATGTCTTTGTTTCGCCCTTAAGATTAAAGAAATTAGAAGCATAAACGGTGTTAAATGCTACACCCGCCTGTGGCTCCAGATAGATACTTCCAAAACTATAACGATATCCGGTATAAATAGGAATACTACGGTATTCAGCCTCAACACCGGAGGGCAAAAATTTATCTTTAATACCAAATCTGTTGTATCCAACTTCAAACGTTACTTGTTGAGGGCGCGAACTAAAGCCGAAGAGCGCTTTGGCGGATGCCCCAAAACCAAGTTTGGCAATATCCGAAAGCTCACCTGTAGGCTGCGCTAACTGAACACCTAACTGTAATTGGTTATTTCCTTTTTGTGCTTTTGCATGAAATATAAAAATCACCGACGCTAGACAAATAAGTATTATTCTTTTCATGATAAAATGTATGTATTACACAAATATAGCAGTATTACTATTCTAAGCAATATTTTAGCAATTAGATTCTATTTCTGATGTGAAAATTACACTGCTCGTCAGCACTACGCCTACACCGATTAGCATTTGCTATTCAAACAGCCAAGTGTGTATTCTATAGACTATTTTTCATTTACGTAAAAATGCTTAAGAGAAGAAAAACAATCTTAGCGTCTAAACTCATAGTTAAATTAATAGAATTTGTCACTTGGTAAATTATGAGTAATTACAAAAAACATTTATATTTGAGTTAAAACACACCCTATGAAAAAAATTTATTTTCTTATTATCGCCGTCATTATAACTTTTAATGTATCGGCGCAAACAAAATTAACTGTAAAGCCAGATGTAATTGTAAAAACTAATGGCGATGAGTTAAAAGGTAAATTAACAAAAATTACTGATGATGACGTTACGTTTGTCTACACCGGTGAAACCGTAGAATATACAATTAAAAAATCAGACATTTTAAAAATCACGCATTCAAGCGGCCGGGTTGAAACGTTTAGTCAAACTGCCGCTCCCGCGCAAATACGTCAAAGCGATCAGGTTTCAATGACAGCAACACCTTCTGACCATCACAATAAGATTGCCATCCTTCCATTTGCATTCTTAATGGATAATCAACCTGGTGCAGAAGAAATTGGTCTAAGGGCCCAAGGAGATGCTTACTCTTATCTTTCACAGCATTCAGCTGGTTACACGATACTCGATCCCCGCACTACCAATGCATTGTTAATTAAGGCGGGCGCTACCAAAGATAAAATTGCTGGTTTCACGATGAAGGAACTTAGTGATATTTTAGGTGTAGAATATATTATTGATGGCGCAGTAATGCAAAGTAAAGCAGCTGAAACTAGTTCTTCGAGCGGATACGGTTCTGCAACGGTAAAACGTGATGGGAATAAAGACATTAAAAATGTATCTGGGTATAATTCAAATAATAGCTATTCACAACAGCGTTATGCGGTATCAGTAAGTATGCATATATTCATGGATAACAACGCAAGTATTTACAACGAAAGCCACAAAGCATTCTGGACAAATACAGACGGTTCTTACAGTAGCCCACTTGAGTATTTGTTAAAAAAATGCCCGCTGTATAGGAAATAACTATTCCCAAATCAACTATTCATGTCAATTACTATAGCCATTTTAACGGCTTTAATAATTGACATGATTGGCAATGGGTATCTATAGCTAAGGCATTAGTTGCCTTGATATAATAACCATCGTTCATTTAGCATCATCATTTAATGAAAACAGCTTTAAAGGCGCTACTTTGCTGCATAGCCCCATTGTTTTTTAATCAGAGTGTAAAATCGCAAACTGGCAATAATGAAATTCAGGTTTCCGGTCAAATTCCTTACCCCATTGGCGACCTCGCAACAATAGTAAAACGCGGTTACGGTTACTCTGCTAAAGGGCTTTGGGGGGTTGGGAAAGCCAAACAGCAAATTACTGCGGAGTCAGGGAATAATTTTTTTGATATTAAAGAAAAGTATCTAACCAATAAGATTGAAGCATCTTATTCGAGCTGGCCAATTTATGGTGGATATAGACGTTATGCAGGAGGCTTTTATGCAGAAGGGCAAGTTGGGTTTGCAGTTAATACTATAAACGCCTTTCGCGATGATACATTCGATGATAATTTTCAAACCAAAACTTATTTTGCCTGGGCATTAGGTGCGGGTTACAAGATTAAGTATTTCGAACTTGGCTCTAGGTTTCAAACGTCGCTTGTAGCAAATAGTGCTGATATCACATTTATCTCTTTTCATCTCTCCGTTCGTATACCTTTTTTGTATGCAGGTGAAATAAAAAAACTTTAAATAACTCTAATTTATCAACTTGTGTTGTTCATAGATCGGTTTGCATCAAAAGCTTCAGCAGCTGTTCGTCCCGTTTGTAAATGTCTTCTCTGAAATTTAACTCGCCTTTACTATTTACAAAAGCGGTAAAGTATCCGATATATACCGGAATTTTATTTTTTAGTATTACAGTATTTTCACGCCCGGCATGCATGGCCGCATCTATTCTTTCGGGCGACCATGAGGCATCTTGTTTTAATATCTTTATTGCAAGTTCTTTCGGCTCCCCCACCCTAATGCATCCATGACTAAAAGCCCGTGTATCCTCTGCAAAAAGTGGTTTCGCAGGTGTATCATGCAAATAAATGTTATTTGAATTTGGGAAAATAAATTTTACCAATCCTAATGAATTTTTTGTCCCTGGCTTTTGTCGTACGTTGCCACCATTCCATTCCATGTTATGCGCTGCCAAATAATTGCTATTTCGAGCCATACCCGGTTTAATTTCTTTTTGAATAATGCTCGGTGGTATATACCAATAGGGGCTAAATACAATGTATTGAAGGTGGCCGCTAAAAATCACGGTTTTAGTCATCGCCTTACCTACAACTACCTTGCAGCTCCAAGTGAGCGCATTGGAATTATAATAGTGTAATTGAAACTCAGGGATGTTAACAAGGATAAACTCACCACCATGGTCATCTGCAGGAATCCAGCGCAGGCGTTCCAGATTAACAATAATTTGTTCTATCCTTTTATGGACTGGAACACTTAGCTGCTGAATAAATTTAGCGTTTATTTTGCTATCAGGGGTAATACCATGAGTCGATTTAAACAACGTAATTGCCACCAGCAATTCTGGATTGTAAGTGTTGAAAGGCGTGAGATTTTGCAGGTACTGCAATTGGTGCAATCGCTTAGTAAGGGGGATTATTAAACTTGAAGTATCTCCTGGCTTTAAGCCAGCAAAACCTGCGTTATATGATAGTATAACATCCGGGCCCGATTGTTCAATCTGGCGGTAACGGTGCAAAGCTTTTCGCAGTTCGAGGTACTGTGGTATAACCGCATTTTGTTCAACACTATCTCGTGAACCGTTAAGTTGCTTTTGCAGCAGATCTAAATATTCAAGTTTTTTACGAGGTAAATACCACCCTATATCTTTAGTCTTATCAACTTCTGCTCCACCCCAAACGTTTTTAGCATAATTGAAATATTCCGCTGTCAACATCAATTCGTAATCAACTCGCGGAGATGCACTTCCACTAATACGCAATTGATCGGCCATTCTTTTGAAATCAGTTTTATACGGATATTCTTTTAAAACGCCATCATCCTCTTGTGTTTGAATATGATTGATCAAATTATTAGCGCTTTCCGTTATTCCGTGGGCATCAAACCAAGCATATTTATGAAGGTGTATGTGATAAAACTGTTTTAAATCGGATGAAAACTTTCGAAAGAAAGGCCTGGCATTCAAGAACGAGTCTATACTCACGCTATCAAAAGCTAATCCAGATGCAGGATTAAAGTTGCCCTTTACAATTGTGTCCAGATTTACCTTAGTCGGGCTTTTTTTGCTTTGCCCTTTGCAGCCCGAATTTATTAGAAGCAGAATTACGAACAGCAGCTCGAGTTTATAGCGATTCCTTAAGACGTTCTTCATCATAACATTTTCGGAGTTAAAACTTTCTGTTTTTCGAAGTTACTCATTCTCAATAAATGACAACAAATGTATTTAAGAATTAACAGAGAACCGGAAACCTTTTAACCTGCATCTAAATTATTCAATTTTGTGAGACTACAGAGGTATATTTGAATTGAATGTTTCGATTAATGCACAAAAAAAGGCTTCTCTACACAATCTTGGCTCTATGCCATTTAGTCCTTTTTACAACAAATACGTTTTCGCAAAATCGTGTCGATGCTGAATACAAAGCTACTGACAAGGTTGGCCTGACACTTAGTGGAGGCGGCGCTAAAGGGATAGCTTATATTGGTTTGTTGAAAAAAATTGACTCCCTTGGAATTAGGGTAAGTTTTATCACCGGCACTAGCATGGGTGGCATAATTGGAGGACTTTACGCTGCCGGCTACTCCGGTAAACAATTAGAGGATATTGTAAGGCATATTGATTGGGATAGGGTTTTAAGTAATACTACGCCGCTTAGCAAAGTCAATATTGAAGAAAAATCAGAATATGGCAGTTATTTACTCGAATTGCCTTTAAAAAAAGGAATGCCCACTTTTCCTGATGCCGCAATAGAAGGGCAATACCTATCTCAAATTTTGAACGATTTCACATTTCCTGTTAGGGATTTTAATGATTTTTCCAAACTATCAATACCATTACGAATAGCAACATCAGACCTTGTAAATGGTGGGACAATATTCCAACAACATGGATCACTACCGTTAGCTATCCGTGCTACCATGTCAATCCCCGGGGTATTTTCTAATGTAACTATTGACGGCAGACTATTGGTAGATGGTGGCGTAGACAGAAATTACCCTGTAGGAGAAGTTAGGCGGATGGGAGCAAATTTTGTAATTGGTGGATATACGGGTTTCCATCTTTTAAATGCCGAGCAAATGAATTCCCCATTCAGTCAATTAATGCAGGCATTTTCATTCGGCTCTTTGTCCGATATTAAGACACAAATAGCAAATACCGATTTGCTTGTCGACTATACAGATCTGCTGCAAAATTACAGCGCTGCAGATTTTAATAAATATAAGGAGATACTCCGAATAGGCGAAATTGCAGCCGACAAATATCTGCCAAAACTTAAGCAAGTTGCTGACGCCCAAAAGGCAATGAATATGCCGGTTATACGTCCGTCGCTTCCAATCAGTACAGCAATAACAGTTAAATACAACTTTGTAACAGATAAAAATGAGCCGATTGAAGATAACAATGAACTGGAACAACTACAACAAAATTGGGTATTGCAACCAGGAAAGGCTTACAGTTCTGACGAAATAAGTGCTGCTGTCGAAAAAATTTATGGATCACGCCGATACACTAAAGTCTATTATACGTTCAACACTACTGCTGAAGGGCTGGAAATGAATATCCATGTAAAACAGGCAGCTAAAGGTTATTTCAAAGCGGCTGTTCATTATGACACCGAACAATCCGCAGGAATTGTATTGAACTATACCCTGTACGACCTTCTTCTAAAAAGCTCGAGACTTTTGGCGACTGTTGACGCAACTGAACGCTTAAAAGTAAGAGTAGATTATTATAAATTTTTAACCAAAAGCAACAAAGTATGGATAAGAGCTAATACCGAATACCGCAATCTTAAAAGTAACGATGTACTATTATCCCTTTTATCTACCAGCGATTTGAATACTTCTCCGCCGGACTATTTTAATTTTGATTTTAAATCGTCCTTAAGCTTAGGCTATTCTCTAAGTCATTCAGCTTTAGTTGAAGCCGGATTAGGATACGATGCAGAGAAAGTTTACAAATCAAAATCACTTGCTTCGGCAATATTAGGATTGACCCCTAAAAACACGATTTACCGGCACAATAATAAAATCTTTTATGTGCGGCTTGTGCAAAATACATTTTCCTCCAAATATTATCCGGTCAAGGGCAACAGTTTCGAAGCAGAGTTCAGATTTTTTTTCAATAATCGCTCAAAATTTACAAAGAGCAGCGATTCTGGTGCGATTTCAATAAATCAGTATTTAAACCCCAATAGTAATCTATATACCCCTAATGGACTGCCTGGAAATGTTTCGAGAATATTATTTAAAGACGAAGTTGCTATACCAATAAACCGCCATTTAACTATCCGGACATCTGCGTTTGCCGGGGTAATTACCAGTAGTAATTTTGGGGCTGCATCAGGTGGGTACTTTTATTTAAATAACTATTTCAAACTTGGTGGTGTGGAGCAACTGTTAACTTCTCCCACCATAAATTTTCCGGGATTAAAACAAAGTGAGCTACCGGTGCGTAGCCTCTCGGTCCTCAATATAGCTGCCCAATTTTCACCTGTAAAAAGGTTTTATGTTACACCTACCTTCAGCTATGGCGCAGAAGGCAACGGATACAATGTGACAGCGAATTTATTTAACCGAAAAAGCAATTTTAAAGGATACGGGCTGCATTTAGGTTACATGTCTATCATTGGGCCTGTTGACCTTGCTGTCGATAAAGCCGAAGTATATAATATCCGTTTCCCGCTACGCACGTATCTATCATTCGGATATAAATTCTGAACAAACGCTATTTAATATAAAAGCTAACAAAATTTTTCTTCTAGAGCAAAACTTGCTATTTTTAAAGGTGACAATCTATTCCGGTGAACGACATATTAAATTATCATTATTTAAATTAAAAATATTATGATCAGAGTTATATACTGCGTTGTGTTATTGTTTGTTTGTGCCTGTACTTCCAGCCCGAAAAAAAATATAGCAACTGAAACCCTGAAGCAAATCCAGGCAGACTCCAATACGGATTCTGTAGGTAACGCAAATAAAAGTAGAGTCACACGCGAGAATATCAAATCTGCTGGACCGACCTCGTTGGATACAGCCAAACTCTTTTTGAAAGATTACTTTAAAATAGATATCTCAAAACAGCTGCTAACTCAAGGCAGTCGAAAATTTCTTTTTGATGTATATGATTTAAATAACGATGGTAAAAGGGAGTATTTTATAGGGTTAATCGGTCCGTATTTCTGCGGCTCGGGTGGCTGTACCTGTTTGCTGTTAAATGCCAAATATCAAATAATAAATCGCTTCACGGTTACCAATTTTCCAATAACCATTTTGGAAAATAAACCCGGCAAATGGGCCAACCTGGTTATAGAAAGTAGCGGTAAACATCACTTATTGAAATATGATGGCGTAAAATACCCATCAAACCCCAGTATGCAACAAACAATCGTCGGCAAATCCTCGGACTCTCTAAAGACTGTTTTAAACAACTTAAAAGTTAACAGTTTTTAATATGTATATCCACAAGATACTTATCAGAGCTGCCCTTGTTTTTCCGTTGTTAACGGCGCACTTTCATGGGTATTCTCAAGCGAAATCGACTAGTGATACACTCGTCGCAGATAGTAAAATCGCGTATGTGAAGAAGATGCAGCAAATAGGCCTTGCAGAAGCTGCCAGAAGCATTGTGAAATTTAAAATTGAACAAACTTCACTAAAACAAAAACGCCTGCTTGATGAGATTAGCAAAACTGCCGGGCGTGCCAATATTTATTTAAGAACGGGGATTGATACAACAGGCACAAGTGAAGAGATTAAGCGTATTGAGCGTTGGATATTGCTGGCAGGAGATGGAATATTCACTAACAGAGGCTCGGCTCAGACATACAGAAACCTTAATTCTACATCCAAAATCTTACATGAATTTTCAAACCGTCTCACAGTAAGAAAAAAGCAGATCGATAAATTTGAGCAGGATCTTTTTTCTTTAAATGCAGAAATCGATTCATTGTCTGCCGATCCAGTTTTGTATGCCTTTTCTAATGACTCGTTGCAGATTGCAGACTACATTCAGCAAATAAAAATTATTTCTCCTGACTTATCATCAGCAGAGCAGCGATTACCGGTTGCAATTGGAAATGTGCACAGATTACAGTACCGGATAAATATAATTGTAAACCAGCTAAATCTTCAGTTGAAACAAATAGAGGATTATCAGACTGAATTATCACACCGATATTGGGATCGTGAATTCACCAACCTGGGAGACGTTATTGGCTTTAACAGACCTATCAGCGAGATTATTCATTACTCTTTAATAAAAGCCATTTTAAATCTCCGTTTTTATACCCAAAATAACATTGGCAAGTTGCTTTTACTGTTTTTTTTATGTGGGTTAGTTACTTTCTTTTTAAGATCCCTTAAGCACCTTGTTAGCGGGGACGAAGAAGAATCAGAGGCGTTTAAACAGGTGCTCGTTTTAAAGCATCCGTTTTTATCATCAATAGTAATCGTCTTAAGTTTCGGCCAATTTATTTTTATAGACTCTCCTTTTATATTTAGCTGTTTTTTCTGGCTTCCGTCTGCTTTGGCCTTAGCATATATCTTCAGGGGTTTTATAACCACGCCATGGTTAAAAATGTGGCTAATTTTTGTAGCGTTATTTACATTTTGTTGTATCGATAATCTGTTATTGCAAGCATCAAGGGGAGAGCGGTGGTTCATGATCTTTATATCTTTGATAGGAATAGTGGCAAGCTTGTTATATCTTTTTAAAGGGAGAAGGGACGAGCTACGCGAAAAGCTCATCCTCTATTTTATTGCATTTGCTGCAATTCTTGAACTAGGTTCGATTATCGGTAATATTTTTGGGCGTTATAACCTTGCTAAAACATTATTACTTACCGGGTATTTAAATGTCGTTATAGGTATCCTGTTCTTATGGACTATTCGATTAATCAACGAGGGATTACAAGTCGCATCGAAAACATATTCCCGGCCTGATAAAAAAACGTTGTATTTAAACTTTCATCTGGTAGGAGAAAAATCATCCCCGTTATTGTACATATTACTGGTGTTAGGGTGGTTTATTTTATTGGGAAGGAATTTTTATGTTTTTAGATTTATTGCAGAACCTGTAAAGGGCTTTTTTACCAATGAACGAACTATAGGTAGCTACACTTTTACAATCATCAATATTTTAACGTTTTTTTTCATAGTTGCCTTTTCTGTGTTACTGTCCAAAGTAGTTTCCTATTTTGCTTCAGATACGCCATCCTCTCATGCAAATAACAAAAAACGAAATGCAGGAATAGGTAGCTGGCTACTTTTAATACGGGTTACCATCATTAGTATCGGACTTTTCTTTGGCCTGGCAGCCGCAGGGTTTCCACTTGAACGTATTACACTGATTGTAGGGGCACTGGGTGTGGGCATTGGGTTTGGCCTACAAACATTGGTAAATAATTTAGTGAGCGGATTAATTATCGCTTTTGAAAAGCCGGTAAACGTGGGTGATATCGTTGAAATAGGCGGGCAATCCGGAACTATGAAATCCATTGGCTTTCGTAGCAGTATCATATCTAAATGGGATGGGCCTGATGTGGTAATACCTAACGGTGATCTTTTAAACGAACACCTCATTAACTGGACGCTTGCCGGTAATAAACGACAAATGGAGATCGTAGTTGGCGTAGCTTACGGATCAGATCTTGACAGGACTAAAGTCATTATTAACGAGTTGTTATCCAAAGAGGAACGAATACTTGAGCACCCGTCGCCAGCCATTCAGTTTTTGGGCTTCGGAGAAAGTTCAATTGATATAAAGATATTTTTTTGGGTAAGGGATTTTAGGGATGGGGGCAATGTGAGAAGTAATATTATCGCTGCAATTAACAAAGCCTTTAGCGAAGCAGGAATTGAAATTCCATTTCCGCAACAGCATATACACTTTGATACGCCGGTTGTTACCCCTGATGAAGGCAATTTGCCAACCAAAAAGTAATTTTATACTAAGGAGTTAAATCCTCTTGAACTTATTGAACATTGTTCCAATCTTATTTCAGGAAGTGTTTGCTGCCTTAGAACTAACCCAGGGCCTTAAAGAAACACAACTTCTCCGGTATTGATATTATAGTAACCCCCAACTATTTTAAGTTGGCCGTTTTGTTCCATTTTATTCAACAATGGGCTGTTTTTCCTGATCTCCTTGATGGTATTGACGATGTTATTTTTGGAAACCAGTTCGACAAATGAAGCGTCATCACCCGTTTTATTGCCGTTGAAGGTATCCGACATTTTTATCGCTGGTTTAATTTTACTTAGCATCTCTGTTATGTTGCCCAATTTATAATTACCAATTGCAGCCTTTATAGCACCACACGATTGATGCCCTAAAACTAAAATTAATTTAGCACCGGAAACCTTGCATCCGTATTCGAGGCTGCCTAAAATATCCGGATTAGCAAAATTCCCTGCTATGCGGACAACAAACATATCGCCGATACCCTTATCAAATACATCTTCAACCGGTACCCGACTGTCGATGCATGATAAAATTACAGCTTTGGGATATTGGCCAAGGGCTGCCTTACGGACCATCTCGGTATGATTGCGTAAAGTCAGATCATTATCAACAAATCGCCTATTCCCAGATTTAAGACTGTCAAGCACCTGGCCTGGAGTCAAAGCCGCCTGTTCTGCTGCAGTAAGTACCCTTTCTCTTAGCGGCTTAGCAGGAATTTCCAATTCCTGCCCGGAAACGGCATCCGTGATGAACAGATCATGATCAGCATGATTGCTTTTACAGGATAACGTAGCCAATAGAGATATTAAACAAAATATCTTAAAATTATTTTTCATCTTTATGGGTAATTCAGTGTGTTTAAACAATCCGATGAATCTTATTTATTGAGTTATTCGACTTTTTGATATTCGAGGGTTCCTAACTGATCAGAGGTAATAATTCTCTTTTTTGTATCGAAATAATCAATCTTAAAGTTAACAGTAATAATGCCCGAACGGATTGTCAGCTTATCATTGTTTTTAGACAATTTCCATTTACCTCCTGTCTCTTTACCTTCATATATGCTAACAAATTTGTTTTTGTCATTAAATACCTGGAAAGTTGAATCTTTAACCTCTTTATCTTTGCCGTTTTGGCTGGTCCATTTAACAAGTTTCCATTTGCCTAATAATTCAGTGGCTGTTTGCGCTTTTACACTAAAAGTTAGCATGGTGCTAATAGCTGCTAATAAAAATACATTTTTCATACTTAATATTTATATGGGTTACTTCGCTGAGTAGCTTTGTTGTAAAAGTGTGTTGTTAAAATGCTTAAGCTTGAATTAAGTGCCAGCCATAAGGCTGGCACTTATTATATATAAATGTTGACTATTGGCTTAGAGACCAAAATTGCAAGCTAATCTTACTCCTACAAAAGTTAGATCAACGTCAGAGTCTTTTACATCAGAACTTTGGTATCTTACGCTTAGCTCTATATTATTAAATTCGTAACCAATGCTTGTGGCCCAGCCAAAATTTGCTTCACTGCTGCTTACTGTTTGATTGCCGGCCGAGCCCACCACTCTATTGATAGATATACCTGCTTGTGGCTCCAAAGAAAGACCGCCAATAAGATACCGATAACCTGTGTAGATCGGAATTGCAGAGTAGTGGCCATCAACGCCTGAAGGTAGATTCTTTACAGTAAACCGATTGAACCCAGCCTCAAATGTAACTTGTTGACTTGAAGTCCCAATTCCGTACATTCCCTTGCCGGAAAAACCAAATCCCGTTTTTGTTACGTCGCCTAATTCGCTTACCGGGAATGCTGCCTGTCCCCCTAATTGCAACTGGTTGTTCCCTTTTTGGGCTTTAGCGCTGATCATAAAACTGGTTAATGCAATGATGAATGTTAGTGCCTTTTTCATTTGGTGATGTGTTTAATACCGGCATATGTTTTCGGATACCGGTTGGTGATTTATTGTGATTAAAACGTTTTTTATATCTGTGTTTTATTGTCTTAATGACCTCTGTCATTTATTGCTGCGAATCGCATAATACTCTTGATACGTTTTGCTTAAATACAGATCGCCGACACAGATTTATTTATCTTCTACGCCACTGTGCTCTTTTGTTTCTTAACGAAATTATTAATCGAAAGTTTAGATGTTATTTAAATAATTCTTTGTTGTTATAATTTGTAACCTAAAGAAAATCGAGCAAAAGGGTAGACCTCAGCAACATTGTCAAATCCTTTAAAAAAACCGTTTAAAGTGTATTGCCCAACACCCGCAGCCAACGAAAAACGTTTGCCCAGAAAGCCGCGGACATCTGCCGCTAAAGTATTAAGTATATAGGAAGACGGGTTGCCGTTCACCGTTTCAAAACGGCTTCCTTTATAGTTAAACTCTGCTTCTAACAGGTTATTAAAGTTTATTGTGCCGCCTGCAGTCATCATAATACCCACACCATAATCGTAATTACGGCCTTCACCATAATATAGATATTTGTCTTGTACGGCTCCGAGAGCAACAATACCGCTGCCAATTTCGCTTGTGAATTTTATCTTTGAATGTTCGTTCCAGTTAGACATTAATTTAAACGTAAAGCTTTGCCCGCCATATTGAAAAGCGTTATTTTTTATAAAGTCGTAATTCATGGTTACGGTATAAAGGTGGCGGCCATCTCCGGCTGACTGCATTGGCCAGGTTTTTAATGCGCCGCTTACTTGTAAGTTGTTGATATAGGTGGAGTCTCCGTTTCCCAATTCCATAACGGTTGAGAAATGTTCGAAAGGAGTTTCAGATTCTTCAAACTTTTCACCGTAGATGAGGCGTAAACGGAGGTAAATTTCTTCTCTGCCGCGAAGGTTTTGCTGATAGGTTTTTATATTAAAATGCCGGGAACCGATGTTGATGTATGCAGTGAGTTTTTGAGCGGTATCGACCATGCCATGTACCTTTCCCCATTCACCGTTTAAAATTCGATTGACGCCATTTAAGGGGCTTACAATCAATCCGAATACTTCCTGGGCCTGCCGTTTGGCTCCTCTCGAGCGGTTATTAACGATTTTTCTGGATAATCGGTAGGTCATTTCTCCCAATGCAATTCCACCCAAGCTTGTGTTTATAAAGTCATTCGGCGCAAATTTGTTAGTTTCAGCAGCCACCTCCCAAATGAAGCTGCCTGATACAGCAGCAGGCGCGGATTGCCAGAAAGAATAACCGTTGGTTCGAAAAGTACTGTAGTATAAATTACCATGGTAAGGGTGCCCAAACTGGTTTGTCTTAAAGCTATTATCATCCCATTCCCAGTTTTTAGGATTCAGGTTGCTGCCAATACTTTTAATACTAAGCTTAGCCCAATCAGCTTTAGTAATAAATTTATCATAACTCCATGGCAAAAGTTGTACAACAAACAACTCCGCTGCTGCCCTGCCAAATCTTTTCTTTTGTACAAACACACTATCATTTGGTGTCTGCGTCCAGCCAGATAGAAATGTAAATAGCAACAAAAGTGTTATACAGAAGCGTTGCTGCATTAGTGAAATATTTTATGGTAACTGTTACTTATAAACTTAGGAGCTGGTAATCTGAAGCCTACAAATATTTGAAAAAAGAGATTGACATTCTGATTTTCTGCAGACGTTAGGCCCTGCGAATATTTAGCTGATGTTGCAGTAAGGTAGGTGCCGGCAAAAAAGCGGTGACTATTATAACCTAAACCAAAGCTACCATCCCACTGGTATATTGGGCCACGTTGGGTAAACCTGGATGTAAAGTCCGTACTTGTTGTTCGTACCTTTGTAACGATGTAACCAAATGCAGGCGTAAACGCGCCTACCAAATAAAAGGACCTTTTTAAAACTAAGGTGTACTGAAAACCTGCACCTAACAAAGCCTGTAAATTATTAGATTTTTGATTGGAACTGCTGGTGGGGGTTCGATCATCAATAATGTAATAGCGAAAAATAGCCTTTGGTAAAAAAGATCCGCTGCTTTTAAGCTGTCGCTCGGTTTGCGAAACCGAAGCCGGCAAAGATAAATGCGAATTAATATTATATCCTACCGATGCATCGTAACTCGTTACATGAAGATCAGGTATTTGTATATATGGATCCCCGTCCTGCCAGTCATCACGAAAATCGCGGGTATTTACAACGTAATAGCCTTTTGTTTTTGAGTAATTAAAGCCACCAAACCAATGGGGAGTATTAATATTTGTGCCCAGCGTAAATAACTGTGTTTTGCCTTTCTCAAGGTTATCGTTATTTGTTAATGCGGAACGTGGCAGATAATCAAAATAAAACGAAATGAATTGATAACTAAAATAAGTACGGAGGATTTCTGAAGTATTGGGCTCTAATGCAATATTAAAATTACCGGTTTTGGCGGTAAGCACTTCGGCTGTGTTAACAATAGAAGTTTTTAAAACAAACCAATCATCAAATTTCTCTAAATATGCGCTATCCGCCAATTGAAATACTTTAGTAGTATCCTGAGCTTTTATTGCAATACTGTAAAAGCAAAGTAGGGTGCATAAACAGCCGCGAGCTATGTTGAACAGATTTAAATTCAAAATTACACTTTAAAGTAAACATTGTTGCTCGAAGCGTAAATATACAAATCGCAGAAGTATTAAAAAAGTAAGTTGATAACAAATAGGCTATCTGACTTAAATTATTGTCAAATGCCCTTTATCAATAAAGTAATGATTGGTGCAAAATAAACCAATATAAAATATACCATGTCTGTCTCTAAACGCACACACAGAAGAGCCTGAAAAAGCGTGAGAAAGCTAAAGATTTAACAATCTAGATTGGATGATAATTTAATTTACCTATTTGTGAGAAGAAACTTTTCCCAGGGCATTCTGAATACTGAAACCAACATTAAAGTGTAGGTGATGATCTCCAATACAATGGATTGATACAAAATTTTCAGATCTCTTATATCGTCGCTACAGAGCCTTCAGCACAAGAGCTGATTCGATGACCGGCAATTTGCATATTTCAAGAAATTGGTATTTACATGGAGACAATACAATTAGAAATCAGGAGATGGAAAATGAACAGCAGCAATTTATGCAAACGATATATAGTGCAACAGAAAAAAAAATATTTTCAAAAGCAATCGAAGTTTTAGATTTAGATTTTGGAGCTATTGATTATTCATACGATAAAAACGGAGAACTTATTATTTGGGAGGTTAATCCTCATCCCGCCTTTCCTCAATGGATTGAGGAAGAGCCATCAAAATCCAAGATCATAAAGCTATTAACTGACTACTATCATTCGTTTTTATAGTTCATAGTCCAATTATCTTAATATTATCACCATTAATTTCCAATTTTTCGCAATTTATCTATAAAATGGTTCGAAAATTACCCATTGTCCGGACATACAGTATCCCAAGGCACGCTACCCTATTTCATCCCCAGATTGGGCTCGAAACCATTTCATTCAACTTGCTAATTCTTTCAAATTCCTAAAAATGATTCTAAAATTCCAATTGTGTTCTGCCAAGTCTGTAAATAATTGTATCAGTCCAGACCTTTTGGCTCACCGTATTTCGCCATGATTACGGTGGATTTGTCCGTGATCTCCCTTATGATGTCGTCCAGTTCATGAGCAGATAGATTCAGAAAGTTGATGAGCTCGGTACGCTCCAGGTCATCGGCTGCGTTTGGTAACATCGGCAACAACCCCATAATGCGCGCTAATGGCGCACGAACAAGATGTGACTGCATCCAGGATATTTCCCGGAAAGTTTTGTTTTGTTCCTCAACAGAACGCAAGTATAATTTCCTTTCGGTGACGTCCCTTCCAGTTATACAGGCCCCGACTATACGCTGTTCTTCCCATACGGGGTTAAGGGTATAACGGATCCATTGGACCGCCCCATTTGTTCGGAACATCCGGTCATAATCAACTGTATCTCCATTATAAACCTTGGTAATGATCTCATGGAAATAGGCCAGGCGCGATGTCTCAACATAATCAAAAATACTGCACCCGATTTTGAAGGGGCTTTGATGTTTATTGAACTTCATGGACTCCGAAGCTTTTGGGTTAAATAATTTAACCTTATGCTGCTGGTCTAATAGTACAAAGCCATCGATAGCATTATCAAACAACGTCCTAAGGTTGGACTCTGATTCTTTAACTTTCAGATTGGCCTCGTATAATTCCAACTGATGTTCCAATTGAGTGGTAATATCTGTCGATTGTACAAGTCGGACTTGACGCCCGTCCAGGCTCAACAAATTACTTTCAACGTTGACATAAATAATTTCGCCGTTTTTTTTTAGGTGCCGCGAAACGCCCCCGTAATATTCACCCGATAATTTATTTGTACGAACCAGTTCTTCCGTTTGACGGATATTTTCTTTTTGTCTGATATCCATGATCGTCATAGACAGAAACTCTTCTCTAGTATAGCCATAATGCTCGGTTGCAGCCTCATTTATATCAAGGAATTTAAAAGTATCCGTATCGAATAACCACATGGGCAACGGACTCTTATTAAATATCTGGAGGTAGCGTTGCTGCAAATGGGTTTTGTCAACGATGGTCGACTGGAGACTCTGAAAGATTTTATCAATAAGTAAGACGATAACAGTACTTGCAAAGATCAGGTTCACACTGAATGCGATCCATTTCCCTGCACTGTATTCGTTTATCAATGCAGAATGGAAAAGTTTAAAGCCAATGATAAAGGCGAAGACGGCAAGCAGTGCTGCGTTTAAAAATATAGAAAAATAAGAATAGCGTATTGGAAATATCAATGCTGACAACATGGTAATAAAAAAGAGGTAAAATACGCCGGGGCCAAGGTAACCTAGCGTATTGATCAGAAAAATAGCCAGGACATAGAAAATGGTTATCACACTGATCTTCCGATAACGCAGTTTGACCTTTGGCGCAACGGTCACTAGCATGATCAGGCCGAAACAAACAAGATCCACGACCGCGATTAGTAGGAACCCATCTTTTAAGGCCATGAACACACCGGGTAATAGTGCTATTAAACTTATAGGAAGGCAATAAACAAGAAAATTACTAAACAATCGGTCCTGCCAATAACGCAGGTCGCGATCATTGTTGTCTGAGTAGCTCGAAATGTTAGCCCGGATAAAGGCTTCGTACCCTAATAAAATTCTTTTCATATCGCTGCCGTTAATTAATAGTCGGGCGCTTGTGGACACCACAATGGTCTGTATCACCCATTTGCTAACTTACTGAAATCTTACTGAAGTACACCTGCAGCAAAGTTTTAAATAAGGTATTAGGATCTCTCCGGATTTGAAACGAGGATGAATAAGACGGCTAATTTTATCTCAAAGAAGCCTGCCTGAAAAAGACAAGGAAGACAAGAAGATGTCTTTATTGTTTGCGTGAGCCGCGAGTTGCCCTCTCTTGCGTGCAGTTGCATAAAGGTTATTAAAGCGTGATGGGGCTTTAGCTATATTAATGACTATATTACCGAACCTAAAGTTTAGCAATGAAAAAAATTCTTATTATCGAGGATGATGAGGCTACGTTGGAATTGCTCGGCATCATTTGCGAGAATAGCGAAGTGGAAATAGTACTGAAGTCCAACGTGATAGGCCTCGCAGAGATTGAACGCATGAAGCCCGACCTGATTTTTTTGGACCACTGGATAGGGAGCAGCCTGGGAGGCGACCTGTGCTTGGAGATAAAGCAAAATGAAGCCACCAAGGATGTCCCGGTAATAATCATATCGGCCCTTACCGACATCGGGCAAATTTCCATGGACAATTGCGCTGACGGCTGCATCATGAAGCCGTTCGATATAGAAGAAATCAGCGATGTTGTCGAGGCCTACATCGGCCGAGAACCCTGAGCAACGGCGCCGCCGACGCCATTAGTCTCCGGAAACGTGTCATTGCACCGGAAAGCATCGCTACCTTGCAGCGGCATTTCAAGATCGTCCTCCAAACGCCTCGTCGCTTTTCCCCCGTCTTTATATGCAGAAAGCCTCCTCTGGAGGCTTTTTTTGCCTGATAGTTTCTGGCAGGATCGGCAAGCGACAAACGCTGCCTCTGTTAGCGAACTATCTCGGCGTTTCAGGCGATTTCGCCGGTCGCTTTTGACGAATGGGAAACAATACGAACTCGATTGCGGTCGCTATCAGCGCGGGAAAGAAATAGCAGAGGAGAACGACGGCTTGAACATACGGGCTGTGCACTCTTTGGCGAGTGATGAAAATTGCCGCGCAAAAAATCGCGGCCATGGCCGCAAAGAGAACTTTCAGGCTGGTGCTTTTCCTGAGCCCGATGAGCCCGAAAAGGCGGCAATAGGTCTTCGCGAGAGCAAAATATACCAGCGGATAGGGAAATAGCTGCATTGCCGCAAAAGGCCAAAACGGCTGCATTGCCGCATCGGGTGACGGCAGGATGACGAGAACGTACAGCAGGGGCGTGTTCGTCAAAACGAGCAGGCTGACAACGCTTAGGGCCTTGGCGAGCCAGCTCGCGCGCAGAAAGGTGGACTTAACAATATTCACAGATATGATTTTCGGCTTTAAACAAATTGCATTGCCCAATAAAGATTTAATGTGCTAAGGCATCATCCAGCGCCTGCGACCGCAGTTTCGGCACCGGTACCGCTTCAGCCGCAGCCACGAAAGCGTGATTTTGGCCGCCGCAGGCAACGGCAGTCGCTCGTATGACGCCGGACTGCGGGGGTCGCAGCCGCAGGCGGTAAAAACCGTCGTCTTTGAGTACAGTTTGGCCATCACGTCGAAATAATTATTTGCAGCGAAAATAGTCCCCCCATCACTTTCCCAGCGTCCATCGCTTCCGGTCGCACATGTAGCACTTGTACCGCCTGAGCGGCAGCCAGAAGAGCAGCACTTTTGCCAGCAGCGGCCGGGGCGTTCGGATCCAGTCTGTTCTGCCGCAAATACAGGCTCTGAAAGGCTGCTGTCTCGTCGAGGAATTCGAAGTCATCGGTCTAAAAATAAGGTAAAACCAAGCCTCTCTTGCTTCGGCAATAAACGGTTGCTCAAATATAGCAATCGCCGCTTGAAATCAAGGAAGTATTGAATTTTCTAAGTTATAATAGCCCCCGGAATCCCTTGCATCCTTTCAATCTGCGCGCAGACAGCCAAGTCGTAAGATGACAGCTTCGTCCGGCACGGCTATTTTGCACTGAAATACAAAGCCCCCTAACACTCGCTGCTCGGGGGTTCTAACCTAAGTATTATGATTTGAAAAACACCCGGGCTCATAAAAATGCATATCATAAATAATCAACGGAGGACATTTTTGAAACAACAAGTAATTGAAGATGTGAACATTATGCCTCAATTAGATAAAGCCTGTGGTTTAGATATGCACAAAGACAAGATCGTAGGCTTTATTTCCGGGAAAGATGGCAACAATCAAGAGTTCAGGGAATTTGGTACTTACACCTGCGAATTCAAACAGATCAGAGACTGGTTACAGGAGAATGATATTCATCATTGCCTGATGGAAAGCATGGGTATTTATTGGATGAGCTTATACCACTTACTCACTAAGCCGGTATTGAAGTCATTGTTGCAAATCCGGTTCATATCAAGCAAATGCCTAAGCGGAAAACTGATCGCAAGGATGCTAAATGGCTTTGTAGACTGTTATTACAAGGATCGGTACGGCCAAGTTTTATGCCAGATAACACGCAACGAATAATCAGAGATTATTGCCGCAATCGGTTATTCTATAACAACATTACCAGTCATTTAAAAAAACCGGAAGATCATCATAAGCTTCGGATAAAACCCAAAAAGCACCTCCTGCTCCGGGAGGTGCGATTACTATTAACTGATCTTCATATCACGTCATGAAAAAACGTAAGAACAACTGGAGCAATAACTCTGATTTTTGTCATCGTAGATCTGAATCATGATCTTCTCTGTTCACCCGCACCTATCAACATGGCCAACAGGCTACTTTTGCAAACATGACGATCTTCATGATTTGGCTTGATTTTCGGGCAGTAACACGAGCTGGATATAATTCTCTCCACCCAGGTACATGTTTGCAGCCGCTTTGATTCTTTCAGGTGTTACCTTTTGCAGATCCGATTGATAAGTATCCAATGCATGCAGATCATCGCTATTGGATTCCTGACCGTTGAGGTAGCTAAGCCACCAACGGTTGGTTTGGCTTTCTGACTCCCGGGCCCGGATGCTTTCCGCCCGCCACTTGTCCACATTCATCTGCGAAGGACCTTGTGTTTTCAATTTACTGATCTCATCAAGTGTGGAAGCAATTAACTTATTAACGTTGTGCGGTCCGCAGCCGAATTGTACCTCGAATGTGTAACGTTTCTTCGGATATTTGGAAGTCTGTACTAAAACACCAGGAGAATACACCCCGCTTTCACCTTCCCTCAACCGTTCCAGCAAGCGAATTTCCAGGCATTCCCTGAGCGCATCAATCGTTACCTTTTCAGCAGTGTTATACGTAAAATTGCCAGACCAATATAGCTGAACGCTGGCTTTGGGCTCTGTGCCTTTGTAAACTATTTTTTCGATCTTGCCGACCGGTATATTGATGTTCAGGTCCTTTGCCGGAGTATGATGTCCGCTGGCTGGGAGGCTGCCGATATATTTTTCGAGCAGCGGTTGGAGTTGTTCCACATCAAAACTACCTACAAAAGTAAAAACAAGGCCGGATGCGTCGCCAAAGCGCTCCTTATAAATCGCAAAAGAGCGGTCTAAACTGATCTGGTCGAGTTTAGCTAAAGTCGGGCCTGTACGACGTATGTTATATTTTCCTAATACAGCACTGATCGTATCCTTGAAAACGCTGCCTGGCTCGTTGGCCCGATTTTGCAAACTGGCTTTCGAGCGGGCCAGGATGCCCTGAAACAATTCCGTATCTTTTCTGGGCGATGTATAATAAGTATACAAAAGTTCTAAAGCTGTTTCGAGGTCTTTTAGAGTTGCCGCTCCGCTTACACCCTGCATACGTTCACTGATATAAGGCCTCACTACCAGCTGTTTGCCCGATAGGAACTTATCCAATTGCGTGGGATTAAAATTCCCTGCGCCAAAGGAAGGAATGATACCTGCAGCATTGGCGGCGCTTTGATAATCTGAATCCGGGTACAGGGAAGTACCTCCGGGGGCAAAGGCTGTAAACAGCACCTCGTTGTCTTTATAGCCGGTGGGTTTGAGCAACACTTTGACCCCGTTACTGAGAGTGAGCAGTGTTGTGCCCAACTTATCGTCCTTGATCGTGCTGGTTACCTTACCGCTTAAGGGCTGTACGGCTATTAAAGGCTCGGTGCTTACTTCATCTTTGTAAGGCCCCAGTTTTTCATCAGCCACGGTCTTTATCCAGCTATTAACCGTTGCTTCATCTGGCAGGCTGTTTTTATCCTTTTCAGGAGCCATCAGCAAAATGTCCCGGTTAACCTGGGTAAAATATTCGCCTGATAACCGGTTGACTTCGTTGAGCGCAATCCCCGGCAGATCCTTCCTGACCATTTCATATTCCTGTTGAATACCGGGTGCTGCAGTCCCTTTTAAAAAATAAGCAAGGTACTCCTGGACATAATTATCCGAATTGGTCTTGTTTTTTTCTTTCAATGCGGCGTCCATATTGTTAAGATAACTTTGCTTTGCCCTATCGAGCTCTGTGGAAGTAAAACCAAAGCGTTTAACCCGTTCCGTTTCGCGCCAGACAGCTTTAAATCCTTTTTCCAGTTGACCGGGCCTTGCAACCAGGCTGACATCGAAATTATCCAGACCACCGATAAAGCTGCCGATCCCGGCCCCCCCGCTCACAAACGGGGGGTTAGCCTGACGGGATAATTCTGCATAGCGCTCACTCAGCATCTGGTTGTAGAGTTCGCGAATAATGGAATTGCGATATTCTGAAGCAGTACGCAAGGGCATCATCGGCCTTTTAAATAACACTTCTATTGTGGTGGAAGTCACTTCCTTATCCGTTAGGGAGATAAACTGATTCGTCCCTGCAAGAGCAACGGTATATTTCGCACGCGCTTTTTCATTAGCCGGGTTCTTTAGGTTGCCGAACTGTGTTTTAATGGTTTGCTCCATTTGATCTATATCCACGTCACCCACTACGATCAACGCCTGCAGGTCAGGGCGGTACCAGTCATGATAGAATCTCCTGATAGTTTCGGGTTTAAAATTGTTCAGCACTTCGTCCGTTCCGATAGGGATACGTTCTGCATAACGGGAATTATTCAGGATCAGCGGCCAGTATTTCGTCCGCATACGTTCCTGTGCACCCTTACCCAGGCGTTTTTCCTCCAGCACTACGCCGCGTTCTTTATTGATCTCTACCGGGTCCAGGGTAGCTTCCTGTGCCCAGTCCCGCATGATAGCGATACCTTTTTGCAAGAGTTCCGGATTATCGGTTGGTAGCGGCAGTTGGTAGACGGTTTCATCAAAACTCGTGTAGGCATTCAGGTCTGCTCCAAACCGTACGCCGCTTTTTTGTAAGTAGTTCACCAGTTCATTTTTGGGGAAATGTTTGGTGCCATTAAAACTCATATGTTCCATGAAGTGCGCCAAACCGCGCTGGTCTTCAGATTCCAGTACCGAACCAACTTTGTTGGCAAGGTAAAAAACAACCCGCTTTTTGGGTTCTGCATTATGCCGGATGTAATAACTAAACCCGTTGGCAAGTTTGCCTGTGCGAACAGCGGGGTCCAGTGGCAGGGGCTTTTCCTGAGCTATTGCTGCTGCGGAAAAGAATAATAACCCTGCGAAAAAGGTTAATTTGGAAATTTGCATATTGATTGGTTGTGATTCATTTATAAAGGGCGGTGTAAACAGCTTTTAATTCATTTAAAGTTCGAAATTGGTTTACAAATATTGCAGTCCGCCATAGCATGCCGGTGAAAAGCAGGCAATGGCCGATAACCGGAATATATCTGTTAACTTTTTCTATAAAGTCTTATCGCCTTTTTCTCGCAATTAAAGTCCATGACACAGAAAGTGCTATAAGAAAAGGCAAAATACCCATCCAAGCCCAGCGTAACCAGGTTAGCTGGACACTATTCATCAGAATCTGATTATCCTGAGGCTCGGGTCGGGTAGTATCTATAGGAAATTCTCCATTACTGAACCACTTAAATAAATCGGTCATGAAAGAAAAATTGATAGATCGTGGGTTCCCTCTCCTAAGTTCGGAATTATTCATAAAATCGGCATCGCCGGTAACAAAAACACGCTGTTCACCGTGCGGCGTCTCCCGGCGAAGTGCCATGGCTACAGGGTAGGATTTTTTGTCTTCATTTTTCCGGGTATCCACCAGTTCTTTGGTCTTGTCTACCTGAAGGTCCGGGATCAGCCAGGTGTTTGCGGCCTGTGTTACGAGGACCGGTAAGTTTCGGAAAGGTGAATTAGGTAACATTCTAACGGATGTCGCCGTTGGTGTCGTTACAAATGCACTGTCACGCATTAAGTATCCGCCGTTGCCCACTATTTGCATCCAGTTTTTTGCAGCCAACCCGCTTAACACAAAGGAAGGCTCAAAGTTCTGGCTCTTTTGTACGAGCATGCCCTCTCCCATCTCAGCACCCACTAAACTAAAAATAGGATTTAATATAGCTTGACTAGCCGGTTCACCGGCGATCAAAAGGTTTCCGCCTTCACTGATGTAGCCGGCAAGGTTTTTTAATTCCACCGGCGTATAAGCTGTTAACGGGTCAGCGATCACCAGCACATTGACCTTTTTTTTGAGTCCGGCATCCTCAAGGGTCACTGACCGGATATCAAAGCCCTGATTTAATAGAGAATAACGAAAAGCTATTTCATTGGTTGATACTTCATAGTCATTGTCTCCTGTTCTAGTAATATTTCGTTCCCTATGCCCGGTGACAAAACCTACGCTTGGAGATTTAGTCACCAATTTTTTCAATGCAGCAGAGGTCTCTTTCTCTGATGGATATTTCATCATATCATCGAACATCCGGAGAAACACTGTTTTCCCTTTGTAGGAAAGTGTCCGGACTAACCTGTTTCTTTCAGGTTTCAGATCAATGATTTTTTTGATCTGTTTCGGCCGCAGGATCTTTTCAAAAGGCATATCGTTGATCTTTGCCATTTTTCGCGCCAATTGTTCATCACTTAGTCCTGGATTCTCTTTGTATAAGCGTTCGTTTTCAGAATGGTCCCAGTAATACACATATTGCAGCCGCATATATGGCATAAACCTGATAAATTTATCGAAAGACCTCCGATCATTATTCTGACTGTTAGGCATTCCGAAAAAATAATTCTCATCGAGCAGGTTAACATAAGTGGTCATCACCACGGGCTCGTTGATCTTTGCGATCACCTCCCTGCTTGGTTTTGTTAATGTGCGGTCTTTATTTTTAGTCATATCAATATAGTAAACATATTGAGGCAACGAGCCGAGATAGCCGAGTAAAAGCATGAAAGTGATCAAACCGGTGTACCCCGCGATTTTCCGCTCTAGGGTGATTGTCCTGCGTTCGAATTGCAGCTTCAAAAAGGTTAAGCCGATGAACATCGCAATGACGATAATGAAATACAAAATATCATTGCTTCCCAGGAGCCCTGCGATTGATTCTTCGGCTCGCCCTGAAATAGAAAGAAAGTAAGTTATATCCCGGACAAACGCGATGTCCTGCCATAGGCCACCAATAAAATTTAAGATAGCCAGTACAACCAGGGTGCTGATCGCCGCCACGACCTGGTAGCTCGTTAAACTGGACATAAAAAGGCCTACTGCAGAGTATGCACAAATCAACAGATAGAGGCCTATGATACCCGACAGAATGAAGGTAAAATCGACGTTCTTAATTGTAAATATGGAAAGTACGCCCAGTCCAAGTAGCAAAGTCATCAAAAGAAAACAGTACGTGATCATCGCCAGGTACTTTCCGGCAACAATGTCAAACACCCTGATTGGCGAGGAATACAACAGTTTGATCGACCCGCTATGGGTTTCCCTGCTGATCAGCCCCATCGTTAATAGCGGGATATACAGGTACAAATATTCCTGCATTTTAGGAAACAAGCCCCTAAAACCAGCAAAAAGACTATCAGTCAGTCCATTAAGGATCATACCCATTTGTTGCGCCTGCTCTAGGCGTTCCATTAGGGACATATAACCCCATCCTGACTGAATGATAAATACCAGCAATACGATCCAGGCTACCGGCGAATAGAATAAAAGGCTAAGCTCGATCCGGGCAATCCTCAATATATTTTTCATATTTAATTCTTAGGTGATTTATTTGATAATTGGGCAAATATTTGGTCGAGAGAACTTTTTTCGAGCGTGATCTCGCGCATTTTCCAGTCCTGTTCTATGCCGCGGTAGATGAGCCGTTCACAGATCTCAGGCCCTCCTGAAAAGTGAATGCGGAATTTGGTATCACTGATCACCTCCACACTGTTTACTTCATCGAGGTTCTCCAGGGCTGCTATTGGTGGTGGGTTTTGAAGTGACATCACCAGACTATCCGGCTCGATGTAGTTATTAAAAGCATCCATGCTGTCGGCAAAAACCATTTTCCCGTTCTCGACCATCTTCACATGACTGCATGTTGCCTGTATCTCTGAAAGGATATGAGAAGAAAAAATAACCGATTTTTCTTCGCCTATCGCTTTGATTAGCTTCCGTACCTCGGTGATCTGGTTTGGATCAAGGCCGTTTGTAGGTTCATCAAGTACCACCAGCCGCGGTTCATGAATGATGGCTTGTGCAATACCCACCCGTTGTTTGTAACCTCCGGAAAGATTAGAGATCAGCCGGTTTTTAAAATGAGAAACGCCGCATTTCGCCATCGCTTTATCGACTGCGTAAGGGACATCCTTCTTAGAAATCAGCCGGAGATAAGCGCATTGGGTAAGATATTCTTTTACGGTAAGCTCCATATAAAGCGGTGCATTTTGTGGGAGAAACCCGATTAGTTTTTTGGCAGCGATGGGGTTATCCTGCATGGTAAAACCACCTACTTCAACCGTGCCTTCGGTTTGATTAAGTACACCGCACATGATGTTCATCGTGGTTGATTTTCCCGCGCCATTGGAACCCAATAACCCTAACACACCGTGTTCGCTGATCTCAAAATTAATGTCACGAATAGCCCAGGAGGTCCCATACCGGTGCGAAAGCCCGGTCAACCTTACAATATTATTGTTCATTGAATTTAATTTAGAGGCAGAATATCCCGCACCTGCTCAGCGCGGGATATCAACCATGGTGAATTATCTGTACCCTTGATTTTGTGTGAGGTTTGGATTAGAATCAATTGCTGTTTGTGGTATAGGGTATAACTGCGCGAAAGGTTGCCATGTTGGTTTGGAAGCCCCAAGTACTGCGTTAATCCGTCCTGTTCTTTTTAAGGTCAGCCAACGGTCGCCATGCTCGCAGAATAACTCGACCCTGCGCTCGTGTTCGATAGCTAAAGCCAGACTGACACCTGCAGTAAGTGAGGACAGGCCGGCTCTGTTACGAATAATATTCAAGTCGGCCAGAGCTGCGGCAGTATTTCCAAGCCCTGCGTTTGCTTCCGCACGTATCAAATACAGTTCGGCCAGCCTGATAACAGTGGGCGCCTCATTTCTGCCCGATGCGATAGCATCATC
This sequence comes from Mucilaginibacter pankratovii, assembly GCF_014773265.1. Classification (GTDB taxonomy): domain Bacteria; phylum Bacteroidota; class Bacteroidia; order Sphingobacteriales; family Sphingobacteriaceae; genus Mucilaginibacter; species Mucilaginibacter pankratovii. The sequence goes on from NZ_JACWMY010000001.1 coordinate 595,530, forward strand.
ATTATCAGAGTTTTGATATTTAAATGGCTCGGATGCGTTTACGCCATTTAGTGATACCTGCCGAACCCAGGCTGTACGCCGCAAGTCATTAGGCTCAAAAGAGCCCAACAATGCAGGGGTTAAGGTATAAGGTAAGGCAAAGGTGTACATATTGCTAACGAATTCCTGTCCTTCGTTGGTGTACCCGGAGGTTTCGTTAAAGGCCGAACCGAGCTGAAAGATCGCCTCCCTGGAACCGGCAAGAAAAACGTTGTTCAGCTGATTTCCGGGTAATAACTCATACAGGTCCGTATGGTTAATGACTTCAGTTGCGTTACTGATAGCTCCCTGCCGGTCGCCCGTCGTTAAATACGCCCTTGCCAGTAAAGCTGCAGCGGCACTGCGGTTAATCTGAGACCGGCCGTTTACACCGGAATTGGAAACATACGCTTCGTTCAAACCGGTTTTTGCTTCTGTCAGATCTTGTATGATTTGTACATAAACAGCAGCAATCGGGCTTTTGGGTAACAGCGCTGTAACGTTGACGTTGGTGGTAATTACCAGGGGTACATCACCGAAATGTTCTGTCAAAACCATATAGCAGTAAGCCCTCATCGCTTTGGCCTCCGAGAGCATTTGCATAGCAACTGGCGCACTGATCGCCGTGTTGTTTGCCAATCGTTCTATGATGGTATTGAAACTGTAAATCGACGTGTAAGTTTCTCCCCATATATCATTTGTATAGCTGCTATTTAGCGGATCATAGGTGTTATTTTCCAATACGGCGTATCGCGCGGAACTTGAAAGCGCATGTAGTTCGTCCGCAGCAAGTGCATCAGCCAGCGTCAGGTTAACGCTATATGTTTGCGATCCGGAGAGCTGACTGTATGCTCCTGACAATGCCCCCCTTGCGGTCTCGGCTGAACTGAAAATCACCTCAGATGGAAGTTCATTCTTTGGCGGATCGATATCCAATAATTTTTTACAGCCTGAGCCAATCAGAATAAAAGAGGCTAAGCAAGCTGACATAATAAGTTTTGTGATATTATTCATGGCAGTTAAATTAAAAGGTGAATTGAACAACCCCGACAATAGTTTTTAATGGCGGTACGCTTAAACCCTGTGATTCAGGATCAAAACCTAGGTAATTTGTTACGGTGAACAGGTTTTGAGCCTGTACCTGAAGCCTGAGATTTTGCAGCTTCATCCGTTTTACCCAATCACCTTTAAAATCATAGGCAACATTTATATTCTTCAAACGAATAAAAGAAGCGTTGGTCAGTATCGCGTCAGATGTGGTATAATTTGAATATGCTGTATAGGCCGCATCATAAGTACTGGTAATCTGAGGTTGTCCTGGTAAGCCCGCATTGATATATGCCAGAATCGGCTGGGCTGCCCCGTTATACATCATTCCGGGAGGATAGAATGATTGAGATAAAACCGACCTGCCTTTTTGTTTAACAAACTGGAACAAAAAGTCGAGCGTGATATTTTTGTAAACTAAAGTATTGGTAAGTCCTCCGAAGTACTGGGGCTGCGTATAACCTGCATAATACCGGTCACCGCGGCCTGTTTCAGAAAACCCAAAATTAATTCTTCCATTTCCGTTGATATCTTCTACAGTTGGCAAGCCGGTTTGCGGACTAAATCCCGTAAAGCGATAGAGATAAACACTGCTCAGTGGTTTTCCTACAAGGTAGCGCGAGTAATAAGAGGTATTTTCTATATTGGGAAAGGATAGCAGTTTGTTCCGGTTAAACGAGATATTAAACGTACTTGACCATTGGAGGGCTGAAGTTTTGATAATTTGTGAGCTTAACGTAAATTCCCAACCGGTGTTCTGCACTTCCGCCGGCATATTTGCCTGGTAGCTGGTAAAGCCGGACTGAATACTGAGCGGATAGGAAACCAGCTGGTTCCCGGTCCGGTTTCGGTAATACGCTGCAGTCAGTGATATTTTATCTTTTAGAAACGACAGGTCAACCGCAGCTTCTAATTTTCTGGTTTGCTCCCAGCGGTAAGAGGAATTGGCGATACGGGTCGGCACCAGGCCTGTTGCCCCATTATAAACATAAGGCACAGATGCATAGGAATCTAAATACTGGTAATCACCGATCTGATCACTACCCACTACACCATAACTTCCCCGTAGTTTACCAAAGCTGATGACTGGGAAGGCTTTTGCAAAGGTTTCTTCGGTAAAAACCCATGCCGCTCCTGCTGACCCGAAATTACCGTATCGGTAGTCCGGTCCGAAACGCGAGGAACCATCTCTTCTGAAGTTCAGGTTGACGATATATTTCCGTTCCCAGTTATAATTGATACGACCAAAAACAGATGCATATTTATACTGACTGGAGGAGCTGCTGGTGCTTACGTTCTGGGCAGAGGCCAGGTTTTCGAGGAGATTGTCCGAAGGGAAATCGCTGGCAAAGGTCGTAAATGGTGTCCTTATGCTCTGGTATTGCCATGTCCCTCCAAGCAAGGTGCTCAAATCTCCTTTTGCTATTTTGGCGGTATAAGTGAGCTGAGGTTCTACGATATAATTATTGGCTACATTATAAGAGAATGCACTGCCTGATACATTATAACTGATACCCGGATCCATCGATGACATCGGATTAAGCCGCTTTTGGTCCATGTCCGACCTGCTGAAGCCAAGCGATGTTTTGAAAGCCAGCCCCTGGGTAATATGATAAGTCAGCATCATGTTACTGATCAGGTTACTCCCTCTGCTGGATTGCTCAGCATTAAGCTGCCCCAGTGGATTGGTGGGAATGCTGAAAGCGACTCCACTCCAGTACAGACTACCGTCAGGATTATGCAAGGGGTAATTTGGCGGCAGATAATAGGCGGCGGATGTCTGATCCAACACGGTAATGTTATTCTCGTCTGCACTGTAGATCGCGGACAGGCTAACCTCAAATTTTTCGTTAAAGGATTTGTGACCCATATTAAAGTTTAATGAGCTACGCCTATAACCCTGATCCCCGATAAACACATTCCCCTCATAGTGATGAGTTCCGCTTATTCTGAAGTTGTTCAGTGCGTCTCCGCCGCTCAATGCAACATTGGCTTCTGTCGAATGTGCCGTATTACCGATCAACAACTTTTGGAAATCGGTATAAGCGTTCTGATCCCATTGGGTCAAATCTAATGCCGCGTCCGCTACCGGGTCGATACCCGTATTTCGATACGCAGTCCGTCGTATCGCCAGATATTCAGGAGTAGAAAGCGTTTTAACGTTGTGATTAACATTTGATACCCCGTTTTTAACAAATCCTTCCAGGTGCGTATCACCCTGTTTACCCTTTTTTGTGTTGATCAGGACAACTCCGTTTGAACCCCGCGACCCATATATAGCCGTAGCATCAGCATCCTTGAGTACGGTGATGTTCTCAATATCTGCCGGGTTTATACTGTTTAAGGGACTGGTTGCACCGTTAGCTGCCGCCATGCCGGGGAGCGCCTCCGCCAGGTATGGTACGCCGTCAACGATGAAAAGCGGATTATTCCCGCCTATAAGCGAATTGGTTCCCCTGATCGAGAATGTCATCGGGCTTCCTGGTAAACCATTGGCCTGCGTAACATAAACACCGGCCATCCTGCCCTGGATGGCCGAGGCGGGGTTCGTTGCAGGTGTATTCATCAGATCCTTAGCGGAAATTTTAACCTGGGAACCTGTACTTGTTCTCCTTGTAGAGGTTCCGTAACCGATGATCTGAACTTCGTCAAGTTTACCCGGATCAGGTTCCAACAAAAAGGTCATTTCCTGATTCCTGGTTGCTTTTCGTTCGACTTGCTTGTAACCGATAAAAGTAAAGATCAGCGTCGATTCATCGTTTGGAATACCAATATTAAAAACCCCGTTGCGGTCACTCTGGCCTGCATTGGAAGCATTGCTAAGGCGGATATTAACGCCGGGCATAGGATCGCCGTTTTCATCTTTAATCACACCTGATTGAATAAAACCGGTGGTTGAGGGTTGTTGGCCACCAACAGCTGGTGCTTGCGGAAGTACCGCTGATCTTATGCTTTTTAAAACAATAAACTGATCGTCTATCACCTCAAAATCAATCGCAAATTGGTCCCGCATCCAATTAAGTACCGTGGAAAGGCGCTGATTTTGAAATGAACGGTTAAGTATTACTTTCTTATCCAGTAACTTATCGTTATAAACGAATTTAATGCGACTCTGCTTTTCCAGTAATTTGATCCCGCTTTCGAGCGAAACATTCTTAAAAGTAACCGTGACGGTTTTATCTGCAGATGACTGGGCATTAGCGGAATAAGAGAGGACCATGAATACCCCAAGCAAAATGAACGTTGCCTGACGAACAGAAAAAAACAAGTTACTTATACTCAACTCGACGGAGGGGGTTTTACCCGGATGCGGTTTGTGAACAAGCCGTTTAGAGACGGCACAAAAGAGCCATGTCAAATCTTTTTTATACATTTGTTTGGTTTGAATTTTGAGATTAAAAAAATTAGGAACCGATTGACGGGGGTGTTGGTAGCACCTCCGTTTTAATTTAGTAAAGACTATCTATTCATCGAAACAGCCTCCCCCCGTTAACTGAATTTTATTATCATGAATTTTATAGGTGGCGTTAATCGCCCCGCAAAGGAGCCTGAGCGATTGTTGAAGAGGTTGGTTCGTGAGATCGGCAGTGATTTTGCAGGACTTGTATTCGCCGGTGTATCCTTCAAAATGAACATCAAATTTTTGTTCAAAGCGATGCATGATTTCTTCAACCGGCGTTTTTTCAAAAGCCATGTCATATTGCGTTCCTGCTGTTATCTCTTGAATAATTTCTTTTTTAGGCAGACTGCCCAAGCTTTGTACCTTATCTGACTCCGCTTTGAATGTTTGATTGGCAGAAACGAAAACCACCTTCGAATCCTGTCCTGATATAATTTTCATTACTCCAACTTTCCCCGTCAGAACGGAAATGTCGAAGTCCCGGTCACCTGCTCCTGTTTTCAGGTTAAAGCTGGTTCCTAATACGGTGGTTGTATAATGGCCCGACCTTACAACGAACGGCCATCGCGTGTCATGCCTGATTTCAAAAAGTGCCTCACCGCTAAGCGACACATCTCTTGTGGTTTTCCCAAAAGTTGCCGGATAACTAAGCTTGCTCTTTCCCTTCAACCATACAATACTACTATCGGGCAATATAACACGTCGTATTTCTCCGGCACTTACAACCTGTTCGTTTGCCGCTGGCACGACCGCTTTATTAAAATATTGATAGGCCAGGAATGACATGCCAAAGAACAAAATAACAGCCGCCGCCACTTTTAGCCAGACTGGAAATTTTACTATTGTTCTTTGCTCTTCATACCCTAACGCGTTCTTAATCTTTTTGAACAATAGTGCTTTCAGTTCCTGCTCATCAGATCCTTCCAATTCCAAAGATGTAGGAAGTGGTGTGTCATACCAGTTCCTTAACTCAATTTTTTCCTGTTCAGTTAAGGTGCCTTTTTTCCATTTAAGACTAAGATATTTGATATTTTCCGGAACATCCATGGCTATTGTATCAATTTACTAATACTATAGCGTGCTTTTTCGCTAACAACACGTATGCAAGATGAAAAAAAAGTTAAATTTTTGTTATCTTTTTTAACAAAAGGCTGAATAAATCTAAAAAAATAGTGAGTTCATATTTTTCAGAGCTCCCCTAAGCGTCCTGATAGCTTTGCTTATCTGGGTTTCAACTGTCCGGTGCGACAAATTGAGTTCATTAGCAATTTCACGGGAACTTAAACCGTCATTTCGACTCATTTTAAATATCAATTGACATTTTTCGGGAAGGTTATCTATCATTTCGTTCATTTGGTGTTGAAGTTCTTTCATTTCCAGTGAATGATACCCTTCGTGCTGAACTAAAAACTGCAGATGATCAGTTTCATCAATAGACAGATGATTTTTCCGATGTAATTGTTTCGCTAAGAAATCAAGAATTTCATAACGAAGGGCGGCAAAAATATAGGTCTTGAAAGAAAACTGCAGCTCGATCCTTTCCCTCCTGCGCCATATTTTTATAAAAAGTTCCTGAACTACTTCTTCTGCATCCTCCTGGCTTTTTAACCGGTCAAAAGCTTTTGCCAGCATTGGATTCCAGTATCGTTCATATAGTTCACCAAACGCAATGAAAACACCATCTTTTAGCATGGCGATCAATTCTTCATCGGATGAGGCGCTTATTTTATTCATTAGGGGTTACCGAAAAACTTTCTAAGATATAAAACAATCTTTAATCCTCTCTTATGCACGATGAATTCCAACGTGTCAGAATGAACAACCGTACGGACAAAAAAAGGATTGCCGGTATGGGGATAAAGAAGATCTACAGGAATTTGGAAATAACCTGTTAAATCAAATCAAGGGATTATTAGGTCAATCCTTTGAAGCACTGAAAAGATGGTTAAAAACCTACCAGGTTAAAAACCTTTTGAAAATATCCGATAATACGTCGCAACCCATAAGGGATAACGGAACAATCCCATTTACAACGATCGGTGGGATCTTGTATTATGAGTACGAAGACATTAACCGGGTTTTGAGTGGCGAAGTAAAAAGTAAACGGATCAAGAATCGATAAACCGCCGGAGGCGATCTAAAAAGAATATAAGACCTCAAGCAAATCCTTCCGTTTTCTCCCGAATCGTGTCGGGCTTATTTATAAGATGACTGGTGATCCCCGTTGTACGGGGTCATAACTTCTCGCTTAACAAGCCCGATTAATAAACGTGAGCGGTTCAAAGCTGGCGGCGTGGGCGTTTGGGTCTTGCCGCTTCGGTACCGTTGTCGCGGCGTGGCGAATACGTCTGGTCTTTTTGAATTGGGCGCGGATCTGCCGTAGTTTTTGCCTGCTGCTTCTCTTCGGCCATCCTGACGCTGATCGTGCGATCATCGATCGTTACACCATCCAACGCGTGAATAGCCCTTTCGGCACCAGCATCATCCGTCATGGTGATAAAACCGTAACCCTTGCTATCGCCGGTAGTTTTGTCCGTAACGATAGTTACTGTATTGACCGTCCCGTGCGCAGTAAACATCTCGACCAGCTCCAGCTCCTGCATATCTTTGGGAAAGCCGACGATAAATAATTTTGCCATAGCAGGTGCAAATATACGAATGGGTTTTACATAAACGGATTCCGGCCTGCCTAACCAACCCAGAATATTAAATATAAAGATTTCGTGGTGCTATTTTTGTAGTGTATTGATTTTCAGATACTAATTCGTTTATATGAGCAAACTGATCATGATTGATGACAATCCAATGGAACATCTCATCATGCAGAAGATATTTAACCGGCATGAACTATTCCCTGGCACATAGCAAACCATTGATCATCCTGATTAAAATTACAATTGAAAAGTGTGAAAAGTAAAAAAAATGCTATATTTGGCTTAACAATTAGAGTAAACTTGCTTTTTGCGTCATTCGTAGAGTAAGGAACTTTTCAAAATGTAAATTACTGATAATAAGCACATAAGAGTGATGGTTCGAATCCCTAGCTCTCCGCAGATATTAAAAGCTATTCATTTTATGGATAGCTTTTTTTTTGCTTTCAAGCCACCGTTTGCCTTGCCACGCAGAAGTTTTGTCTTTTCAAAGACATATCGACGGCATTTAACATGTTCCAACACGTATTCTTACCCGGTTGATTGTTATCTTTGCATGGGTTACATCAAACCAAAAAAACTTATGAAAAAAATAGGGTTTTTATCGTTCGGGCACTGGTCCAATCATCCTGCATATAAAAGCCGCACCGCAGGTGATACCTTGCTTCAGTCGATTGATCTGGCCGTAGCTGCCGAAGAGATCGGTATAGATGGCGCATATTTTAGGGTGCACCATTTTGCGGCCCAGTTAGCCTCGCCGTTCCCTTTGCTATCGGCTATAGGTGCTAAAACAAGCAAGATAGAAATTGGTACGGGTGTAATTGATATGCGTTACGAAAACCCGCTATACATGGTTGAAGACGCCGGCGCGGCTGATCTGATCTCGGGCGGGCGATTACAATTAGGCATAAGCAGAGGCTCGCCGGAACAGGTGATAGATGGATGGCGCTACTTTGGCTATGAACCTGGCGAAGGAGAAACAGACGCCGAGATGGGCCGCAATAAGGCATTGCAGTTTTTAGATAAGCTAAGCGGTGCTGGCTTTGCTGCGCCGAACCCCTACCCTATGTTCCCCAACCCGCCGGGTTTACTGCGCCTCGAGCCGCATTCTGAAGGCCTGCGCGAACGGATTTGGTGGGGTGCTGCATCTAACGCTACGGCTGTATGGGCGGCCGAAAATGCCATGCATCTTCAAAGCTCTACCCTGAAATTTGACGAAAGTGGTAAACCATTTCATGTACAACAGGCCGAACAGATAAGGCTGTATAAGGAAGCATGGAAAAAAGCAGGGCATGAACGCGAGCCGAGGGTTTCGGTGAGCCGTTCGATCTTTGCTTTAGTGAACGACCAGGACAGGTATTTATTTGGAAGAGAGGCCGGCCAGGCCGACAAGATAGGTTACATTGAAAGCGACAAACGTGCTATATTTGGCAGAAGCTATGCTGCAGAACCGGATCAATTGATAAAAGAGCTGGCTAAGGATGAAGCCATCCAGGAAGCAGATACACTCCTGTTAACTATACCCAATACCTTAGGTGTTGATTACAATGTGCACGTGCTTTCGTCTATTTTAAAGCATGTTGCTCCCGGGTTAGGTTGGCGTTAATCTTTCATTTAGTCCATATCGCCAGGTAGAGTTAATGTGGAATAAGGATTTGATTGGCTCCGCAAGGTTGTACACCCAATTCAAAGCTGCTTAAACGATATGTTTTTTTAAAGGGCAGCGCCAAAACGCTGCCCTTTTAGTTAAAAATGGCCGGGATGATACTACTAATTTTTCCTTTAGCAGCATAAAAGCCGGTGAGGCAGTAACAAATATTATCGCGGAAACAGTTGCACAAGTTCGTACTGCTCCAGATAGAAATTTGTTCCGTCTGCTGGCTTTCGGTTTAAATAAACACTCTGTACTTTACCCGGAGAAACGCCAACGTACGGAAGCTCCATATTAATCACACTCCGATCCCTGTCCTTATCGATATAATATTCCTGGGTCTTCGAATCCCTTACCACTACTATGGGGTATAGATCTGTACCACTTTGTTGCGGGATTACCACAGGTGCCGGAATTTTCACGTAAGCTGTCCACTCCCCCGGCTGGATGTTTTTTGCCAAAGGGAAAACAGTTGTGTTTACCACAATTAGCGGATCGGGTTTGGTGTCGTCATAGCGGTACTCAAGCACCTCAAGGTTGATGTCGACAGGTGCAGAAGCACCTTTACTATCCACAAAAAAATTAGTGGTATAATCGTTGCCCTGTACGGCCGGGTAAGTGTACTGATTACTGAACTGCGATCCGTTAAAATAAAATTTTGGAACCACGTTGTCCTTATCGTTTATACTGAACTTTTGCTGGTAAACCGTTTCCCCGGTACTTTTCTTTCTCAGTTCCATATTTACCTCGTCGGTTACAAAAGCCATTTGGTTTTGAGCATAAGATTGGCTTACCCGCCCATAATATTCGCGCATTTTAAGGCCGTCAAAATACTGTTCAATGGTATCGCCCAACACAAATCCGCTGATCTCAAAGTTTTTATTGATAGCTTTTATCGTCGGCATGATATGGGTACCCTCCTTTTCACAGGCACTGAACAAGAGAACAGGCAGAATAGCTGCCAGGTATGATATTTTAATTTTTTTGATCATGATTAATAAATTAAAAATTATAGGATAAAGAAAGACTGAATGTGCGGCCTACGTAACGGGTAAAAGTTTCCCGGTCGCCAACCCGCCTGTTCGTCACCGGATCAACATAGCCTTCTTCAAATTTCTCCGAGAAACCAAATTTATACGCGTATTTGTCGTTCCATTCCAGGTTCACTTTGCCTTCGTTTCCGGGTTTTAATTCATACGTTGTGGGGTCGTTGATGAAATAACGGATAGGGGCATCAAGCAGGTTGCTCATATTCAGCTTGGTTTCTATTTTTCCTTTAAGAAATTTATAGCTGATCTGCGCATCCATTTGTGTGCGCGGCCTTTCATATTCCACATAAGCCGGCTCTATACCGGTGATAAAGGTTTTATAGCCGGAGTGGTTTAAGGTAACGTTTACACCAAGTTTTTTGCCGGCGTACTGTATCCCGGCATTGTACAATAACGGCACCTGCCCATACAAAGCACGCGGATATTTCAGGTATTTGTAATACATGGTATCAACACCGGCAGCCGTTGTTTCGTACTGTACCTCGCGTGCCCTTACCTGCGATTTTTGAAGGGTGAGGTTACCGCTTACAAATACATCCTTTAGAAAAGGAAGCCCTGCATACACAAAACCTAAACTTTTACGAAGCTGAAATTCCCATCCTTTTACTTTTGCCCAGTCGGAATTGGAAATCGTGATGTACCCCCTGCCATTATTTTCATTATCTAACCTGTAATATTCTGCCGGTTTATCAAAGTATTTATAGAAATAGGCCACCGACAAAAGCTCACCCGCACCCGGAAACAGTTCTATCTTGGCATCGAAATTATCAATAAGGGTACTGCTAACCCCATTGCTCCTCACAACAGAGCCGTAGTTGGGGTTGTAACGCGAGAATCTCGAATTTTCCATCAGGCCCGGGCGAACGGCTGACTTGGCATAGGATGCACGCACATTCAGGTCCTTTATAGGAGAGTACGTAATGTTTGCCGAAGGCAGAAAATACCAATCCTTTGGTTCTGCAAAAAAGATCTTACTGTTCTTGTCTCTCAGCAAACTGGCTGAGTTCTTCATGGTATCCAGTTTAAAGTATTCGGCCCTGGCTCCCCATACCACCCGCAGGCCGGGCAACAATTTATGATCTAACATTAAAAATGTGCCTCCGTTTACGCTTGTAGCCTCAAACTCATTGGAGGTGTAGTCCTGCTTAAAGTAGAATAAACTGTGTCCCACATCCTCCATGCCCATATAATTGCCCCAGTCCTGTACAGGGATCAATTCGATAGGAACAGTGGAATTTGGCCCTTTTGCGATAGGAAGGATCTGCCAATCGTAAAAAGCATGCTTTTTTAAATAGTTGGCACCCGTTTTAAAGGTATGTTTGGTTTTGCCCAGTTTAAAATCATAAGCGGCACTAAGCACGGCATCAAGGTTGTTTTCTTTATAGATGTATTCATCCCGATGCAGCGGACCAGAACCAGGGTCGCTTATTGTACCGGTACTATAAGTGTAAAGCACCCTGTTAGAAATTTCTTTGGCCGATTGTGATGCCGAAATGGCATCCCGTTCCACCGATTTTAAAGAGGTCCTGGCAAGCCCCCATTCAATGGTAAACGAATTTATACGATGGGTACCACTTACTTTATTCTGAAGCAGATCTGTAAATTTAGGCCGGTCATCTTCCAGTATACTCGGGTATTTCGTATCCGTATCGTTTTTCGGGCTTTCGAAGGTCCAGCCACTGTAGCGGCTAAACCTGTCATCAAATATGCGGGTATATAGGTTATAAGTATTTATCTGGTGCTTTTCTGTTTTAAAACCACCGTTTAGCAGTAAGCCCAAAGTGGTGTTAAACCCATAAATATTACCGGTATTTACATCAGCAGGGTCATCCCCCCGTGCAGGCTCGTGCGACCAGTCGCCCCGGCGCATATTGGGTACATAATCATTGGTTTGCGTGTTACGGTAACTTAAAGAGCCCACAAAACCAAATTTGCGTACTTTATCGGGACTAAGCGAATATGTCCTGCCCAAACTCAGCTGGTAATTTTGTGATGGCAAAGATTGAAAACTGCGTGCGCCTAACCGCTCTGTTCCTCCAATACGTTTGTTCTGTGCTGCAACCTCGGAGGCTTTGATTTTATTTTGGCTGTCGTCCTTGGTTGGGTCAAACTGGCCAATCAGATTCAAAAGGCCAGTCGGAAAGTGATTTCTTGTTCCGTCGTCAAAACCTAAATAATCATATTTACCACGGCCGTAACCCAGAAACTCATTCCCGGTGGTGCGGCTGTTAAACGAATTACCTAAGCTTATGGAAAAAAAGTTGCTTTCGGGTACCGATTTGGTGGTGATCTGCACCAGGCCCCCGGCAAAGCTATAAGGCATATCTGCGGTCATAGATTTTGCCACTACTATATTTTCTACCAGGTTGGAAGGGATAAGGTTAAACTCAAAATCGCGCTCCTGCACATCTGTGCTTGGCAACGAGCTACCGTTTAGCAGCGATACGTTATAGCGCTCAGCAATGCCTCGTATAACTACTTTTCTGTTTTCGTTGGTAGATACGCCCGCGATGCGTTTCAGCGTTTCGCCTACATGTTTATCGGGCGTGGCTTCGATCTGATCGCCGGAGATCCCGTCTGAAAGATTGGAAGTATTCTTTTGCTGTGCATACAAACCTGCAACCGAGGCCTTTTTATAGCCGGTTGTAATTACCACTTCTTTTAATCCTTTTGTATCTGTTCTGAGTGCGACATCCAGCGGCGTGTTTTTGTCTTCGGTTACCACAACACCGGTAACCCGCTGGGTTTGGAAAGACATGAAACTAAATTCAAGCGTATAAGTCCCCGGCGGCAGGTTCAGTACGTAGGTTCCATCAACAGCAGCCACAGCCCCGCTACCTGTCTCAATTACACGCACCGATGCGCCCGACAGGGCTTCGCCTCTGTCATCTACAATTTTACCAGAGATGCGGCCGGGTTTAGGCGGAACCGGCTTTGCTTCGATAACGATAAACTCATTCACAAGTTTGTAGTTTAATCGTGTGCCCGATAAGATCTTTTTCAGCGCATCGCTTACCGAGATCTGCTGAGTGTTGAGGGTTACTTTTTTATCTTCTTTCGCTAACAGTTGGTTAAACAAAGTGAATTTAATGGCGCTGTTTTCTTGCAGCTGAAGCAGGCTTTCTTTTACGGTAGCGTTATTGAGTTTAAGGGCAACTTTAACCTCATTGAGATTTTGGCCCTTAACCGCCGAAGCCAACAGCAAGCCGGCAAAAGTAAACTGGATGAGGAGGGCAATAAATGAACATTTCATCAGGAAATACCAGCTATAACCCGGTTCGCGTTCCTGCTTGTAGCTATATGGCAGTGATGATACATGACGAGGGTTTAATATAATTCTGTCAGCAAAATAGGGTTCTGCTAATTTTTGTATAAATTTGAACATTGACTGTTTTGTGTCTGTATGGCATAATTCTGTTAATACCGCCGGGTAAAACCTGCGGGTGGATTGTTTTTAAGCCCGTGTCTTCGAAAACTTTTGGCTTAAGATTAATCTGATCAGATCTGCTCCCGGCTTCCGGGAGTAGATTTCTTTGTTTAAGGGTAAAATTATTTTTACATAGTTTCTCCTGTAGTATTTATTGGGGTGATATGATGATTTGATTTTGATCAATACGGTACTTTAAGCCCGTGGCCCCCGTAATTGCATCCAGTGCCAGCGTTATAGGCGCCTTACCATTGACATTTATACTTAAACTGTAGGCTTTCAGCTTATCGCCTTTGATAATGATCTTTACGTTGTACCACCTTTCCAGTTCGCGGAATATTTCGTCAAGGCGGGCATCGGTGAAAGCTAAACTACCGTCCACCCAGCCTTTTATATCTACTATAGCTACTGTGTTGATCTCCGCTTTATTTACCGCATTCACGCTTACTTCTTTTCCCGGCGTAAGTACAGCCAGTGATCTTAATGCATTGGCTTGGTCTTTATAGCCAACACTTACCTTTCCGGTAGCAACGGCAACGGTGAGGCGCTGATCTTTAAAGGCTTCTATTTTAAATGAGGTACCCAATACCTGGGTTTGCACCTTGCCGGTATGCACTATAAAAGGATGCTTAACATCGTGTTTCACCTCAAAAAAGGCTTCTCCTTCTAAAAATATCTCACGGGTACTACCATTCAATAATTCAGGATACCGCAACCTACTGTCGGCACCGAGGTAAACAACCGAGCTATCCTGTAAGGTGATCCTCGTACGTTGCCCGCGTGGGTTATATTTCTCTACCAGTGCAATCTGGCCCAAAGTTTCTTTGGGTTGCCGTTCCAACAGTAACCACGCGCCAATGCCCGTTACCATAATAAAAATGGCTGCATACTTTAACCATGAATACCGGGCAGTAAAAGAGGGGGCTGTATGTTGTTTGATCCTGGCATCCAGCAGCGCGTGCCATTGTTCTGAATGCCCTGGTTCAGCATCATCAGCTTCAAAAGCATTCCATTCATTTAAAAGAAGGTATTCTAATGCCTGTCTTCCTTCAGGTAACTGAATATACTTCAATACAAGGGCCAATTCCTCGGGCGAGCATTGGTGACCGATATATTTCTTTAGTAAATCTTTATTTTCTGGTTCCTGCATACCCGTCTTCTTACCTGCTAATACGTAAGTATTGGTACATGGTACTAATGAGAAAGTAAAAAAATATTAGAGCGCTTACTTACTGGAATGATACAATTGCTAAAAGAACCGTGAAAGCTACATCAGTATGCTCTTTCATGGTTTCTCTTAATACGCCGAGTGTGGCATTTATGTGTTGCTTAACCGTGCTAACAGAAATATCCATCTCCGCGGCAATTTCCTTATGGCTTTTGCCTTCCTGCCGGCTCAGCTCAAACGTGCGCTTACGCTTGGGGCTTAAACCGGTAAGGGTTTCAAGGTATATCGCATTCAACTCCAACTGATGAAGCTGGTTTTCATGGCTGGGAACGCCGGGGTGCTCCATGACTAAACCATCCAGAGACAGGGTTTGTATGGCATTTTTTCTTAAGTGATCAACAATACCGTTCATCACCGAACGGAATAAATAGGCATTCAGGGAGTTTTCCGCATTCAGATTGTCCCGGTGCTGCCATAAGCGAAATAATACATCCATGACCAGTTCTTCTGCCAGTTCTTTATCGTTTATACGTTTTACAGTAAATTGAAGTAGTTTATTAAAGTAACGGTTAAACAAAACATTAAAGGCCTGTTTACTACCCTGTTTCCATTGCGCTAAAAGTTGATCATCATTATATTCTTGCAATGGCATACCGCAGGTGTTAACGCGTCAAAGTTAATAAGCCAAGGATACGGCTACATTAATAACATATTAACTTATTGTAGCAACTCATTTTAGTATCACCAAAGCATAGCTTGTTTAAAGCAGTTATATAAAAAATCTTATAAAGATATACCGATATAAAGGACAAAGTTATTTTTGATACTTCCCGCCAAGAAGTAATGCAAATTTTAAGGCAAAGTTATTTTTGGTTAAAAACAGGGCTGAAAATTTGCTTAAATCCATATACTTACTTAGTTTATATCATTAAATCGATTCATTGAATGCAGTTGCCTTAATTCAAGAAATTAGCAGGCTAACTAATCGGCGGTATGCTTAGCCGCCCGCCCGGGGTTCTACAGCAGGTTTTGGCTTTATTTTGTACCATATAATTGCAGCCATTATCAAAATAAAAAGCCCTACGCCTATCACCACACCCGAAAAATTCGGTGCCAGCACACCCAGTGCAATGATTCCCACACCTATCACGGACATAGAGATAGCAATAACCTTTACGCCAAAAACATTTTGTTGTTGCGAAGCAGCATGCTCAGCAAGGGTTTGTGTGTTGGGCGTTTCCGGTGCAGCAACCATATAATCGGGGCCTTGTAAACTATTTAGCTGATAATAAAGTTCAAACGCAATTAGCAACAAAACGGGCAAACCAACGCCAACGATGGTTTCCATGGTGCGGTTAAATTTAAAATCGAACAAGGAAGGCGTTACCACTTTAAAAAAGAGGCTTACCAGCAGCGATATGACCGAAACTGTAACCAGCGAAAATGCCGTTTGCCGCCTGGTAAATAAAGACCATATAATGGGGCCGAACAATGCGCCACCGGCAATCGAAGCCGTACTTAACACCACCTCCACTACCCCACCTGCCCTGGGAATCAGGATAGCTACAATAATTGTTAAAGCCCCAAATAACAGTGTAAACAAACGCGCCATCAGGATCAACTCTTTCTCGGATGATTTCGGGCGTATAAGCGGCTTATAAATATCATTTGCAAAAACGGTAGCCACCAAATTGATGGTGGTGTTCGCTTTGCTCGATGTAGCGGATATCATCCCGGCAAGCACCAGGCCTATTAAACCTGCGGGCAATACTTTCTGGCAGATCATCATATAGGCGCCTTCGGGTTCCAGTCCTTGCAGGTTGGGGTTAATAATGCGGTAGATCATCGGTGGCAGCATCCATATCACCGGGCTAACGAGGTATAAAGCCGTAAACAGGTATGCCACTTTTTTTGATTCTTTAACAGTGGCCACACTGGTATAACGTTGTACATAGGCCCAGTTACCACCAATATAAAACAGCTGGTAAACAATAAAGGCCAGCATAAATTCAAAAGTGTAATCGGCATTAAAGGGTTGAAAAAAGCCGGGTGGCGCTTTGGCAAAAAGTTGCGATACACCGCCTATCTCGCTAAACGCAATGGGGATTACGATAAATACGGACGCGGAAAGGATGACAAACTGCACCACGTCCGTAACCAGCACTGCCCATAAGCCCCCAGCTGCAGTGTACAAAACGATGATGAGCCCAATAACAATGATACAGGTATTAAGCGGAAAGAGCGTAGCCACATGTACCATCTTCCCTACCGGGTATAGTACCGCCGCAGTGGAGAACAAACTAAGCAGTAATATTAAGTACGTATAAAACTGCTGTGTTTTTACGCCGAAGCGCCTGCCCAGGTAATCGGCAGCGGTCATAGCGCCTGTTTTTTTCCATTTCCCGGCAATAAAGCGGGCTACCAGCAAACCACTGATGGCCATGGTAAGCTGGATAACGTTGGACACCAGCCCGCTTTTGTATGCTATAGAGCCCCAAACCACAAATGTACCCGCCGAAAAGTAACTGATGAATAAGGATAAACCGTTTATCCACCAGGGGGTGGCGCCGCCTGCCTCGAAAAAGGCCTGCCCGTTTTTACTGCCTGCTTTTGTAAAAGTTAATCCTATTGCAAATATTAATAAGGCGAAGATCGCCATTACGTAGAAGTCTATTTGTACCATATTTAGAGAGGCAAGTTAAGCATAACATCTTACAGCAAATAAAGCAGCCGGCACCAAAGCCGATGGATGTTCCATATGTATAATTAGTTTTTTTGTTTTTACCGGGTTAGCAAGTATAATGATGTTGCGGGTTTGATAATTACCTTTTTTTTCATAGATCAGTTGACCGCTTTCATCGCTTATAGTATAATTACGAACGCAAAAAGGCATTACCGATTCTGGGTGATGTATGAGCACGGTTTCCATCGGGTGGTCGTAATCGGTATCAAAAATGAGGTGAATAGTGCCAATGCTTTGCGCCTCTTCCCATTCCAACGTTAGTTTGGGGCTGGCATCATCATAGGAAGCCGCCCAGGCATTGGGTTGTACGGTTGGCCTATCTATGCCGTTGCGGATATTATCCACCCTAAAAACATCAAGCCCGGGCTTAAAATTAAGCGCCAAATTTAAGCCCCACGGCCTGCGCTGCGGGCACCAAAATTCAAACTCTTCTACACCTATATCTTCGGTTTGGGTTTGTCGCCCGTAGTTGGATACGTTCTTATTCACCAGGTTAAAGACCGACAGCATACCTGTTATGCGCTGCCCTGTAAACTGTAATTTAACCCTCGGGTTTTTGCCGAACATTATAAACACGTAAGCAGCATTTGATTGCTCGTACCCGAAATTAAGCATGAGGGTATTATTACCTTTTTTAAGGTAGAAGACGGTACTGGCAATGGTATTATCAGGTGTAAAATTACCGATCTTCAGGCTGGTACGTAATTCCACTTTCAACTGGGTTTCCTCGTCAGCTTCGGCATTAAAAACTATCCTGGGACATTCGCCCTCAGCCAATGGGATGAGTTGTGCCGTAGCTATCTCCAAAGGCAGGTATTGCGTATCAGCGTCCATGGCGTTAATAACCAGTTCGCTGGATGCATGTATTTTTGCCGATTGCACCAGGTCCGCATCGTCATGTAATGCTATTCCGGGGATATACTGCCCGGATTTAAGAAGTTCTTTTTGGAGAACCGCGAGACTGTTATCCTTAATAATATCGGCAGGGTAAATTGATCGATCTTTACAAATTTTAGCCGCTACGCCAACCGCCTGCGCCACGTAAGCGCTGGTTGCCATAACCCTTGTAGAAGCAAAGGCAACATGGCTGGCACTGATGATACGCCCCGCCAAAAAAAGATTTTTAATATTCTTGCTATATAAACACCTGTAAGGAATTTGATAAATACCTTTGCTATGCCATTGGTTACAGCCCGGTTTTTCGCTGAATACACCATCGGCCGGGTGCAGGTCTATCGACCATCCGCCGTAGGCCACCGCATCAAAATGTGTATTTTGGTTTACCACATCCTGTTGATTCAGCATATAGTCGCCTTCAAATCGCCTGCTCTCCCGTTTGCCGGGGATAGTGCCCACCCACTCCAGTGCCAGGTTTTCGGCCTCGGGGAAGTTTCCCGAATTCTTAATATAATTCCAGGTGCCATAAACTACTTTCCATAGTTCCCATTTTATCTGCTCTGTATCATGTACAGTATCTAAACGGCCGCCATATTCTATCCACCACAACTTGCAGCCAAACTCCTGCGCGTTAAAACTTTTAAAGCGCGGAATTTTGGTGATATCATCCAATGCAAAATCCGGCGCAATATATTTAACGGGCTTGCCGGTATCCTTGGAGTAAAAATATAACGAGTGCCCCAGTAATTCTCCGTAAGCCTCGGTTGGGGCAAACTTTTCATCAAATTCTTCCTTTGCTTCCGCCCCCATACGGAACGCCGCCCCTGATAGAAAGCCCACAATACCGTCGCCGGAGCAATCGCAAAATAAGGGGGCTTGAAGCAGGTATTGCGTAGAATTTTGGCTACAAAAGGCAGTCAATGATGAAATGATATCAGCTGAGGATTTATCAACTTGGTAAACCGCGGTATTTAATAATAGTTGAATATTTTTCTCAGCAACTACTTTATCCAGCAATATCGTGTCAAATATCAACGGATTGCCTTCGGGGTTGCGGTACATATTTTCCACAAGTATCTCATCCACCAAACCTCCTTCCCTCGCCCACCTGTTATTATTTCCCATGTGCGATGTTGCACCCAATACCCATAACCTTACCTCGCTTGATGAGTTACCGCCAAGCACCGGCCTATCCTGTACAAGTATCACCTTTAACCCGGCCCGTGCCGCTGTGATGGCCGCGCATACACCCGATAAGCCCCCGCCTGTTACCACAAGATCTGCAGACCGCTCTTCTAATTTCAATTCCCTTTGCGCTACATAGTCCGCTGTTAACATATTTCCAATTATTTTATACGTGTTTAGTTCTATTAATTTTGCCCATGCCCGGCATTGTTATTATGGCACCCATGCATCTGTCCTGAAAGGTGCCGCCGGTAAACCCGCCTTGTTAAAAACGCTCACCACAGGCACTGCTTCCCAGGCGTACCTTACCGCTGCCGGCTGTTTTACCATTGGCGAACTCACTAAGAGTTCTTCGCCCTTTTGCTTTACCCTTGCAGGATAAAAAATGTGGTCATTCCCGGCTATAGAAAAGCCATTCCCTGCCGCATTATTTTTAAATACAAGCGGACTTGTTGATCTTTTGAAACTGATGCGGATAACACTGTCTTCTATCACTGCCCCACTGTAAATTGGCCCCTGGTAGTCCCCGGTGCCTTTATAGGCAACGTGTAGCGCCAGCAAAGCCAACCGTTCGCCTATGGGTTGTTTATTGTGCGGATGCAGG
The DNA here is from genome assembly GCF_014773265.1 of Mucilaginibacter pankratovii. Taxonomy (GTDB): domain Bacteria; phylum Bacteroidota; class Bacteroidia; order Sphingobacteriales; family Sphingobacteriaceae; genus Mucilaginibacter; species Mucilaginibacter pankratovii. The sequence goes on from NZ_JACWMY010000001.1 coordinate 615,370, forward strand.
TCGTAGCTATCGCCGGCATCAATTGCTACCGCCATACCTGTATTGGGTTGGTTTAACGATGCGGCTTGCGCTTCGCGCATCCATGGCAAGGGGATGGCCCCCTGCAAATTGGGCAACTGCACAAACAGGAAAGGCATGGTTAAATTCCTCCAACGCGTGCGCCAATCTGTAAACAGTAAGGGTTGCAGTGTTTTGTACGAGGTATAATTACTGGCATTTGATTCCCCCTGGTACCAAAGGATGCCTTTTATACCGTAAGGGATCAAGGGGTTGATCATCCCGTTAAACAAAGCCGCCGGATTATTTTGATAGCCGCCACCCAAAACCAGTTTAGGTTCCAGCGCGTAGTTATACTGCCAGGCTCCGGTAAGTGGTATAATTAATTTGCCCCCTGTACCCTTTAGCGATGGCGAATCTATAGGACCGCCAATCTGCCCATTTCCCCATTGCGAAACCAACCGGATAGCGATGACGTTTTTCCCCGCCCTGATGACCCCATTTGGAATGGTGTAAACCGTTCGGTCCAACTGTTTGCTTCGCCCTACTTCTATACCGTTAATGTACGTAACGTCAGACTCCAGCACCTTGCCTAAATCAAGCGTATAGCTTTGGCTAAGATCGGCGGCAGCCGGTACATCAATAGTTTTGCGAAACCAAACAATGCTATAAGCCGGGGCACCAATATCCGGCGTGCGGATAGGGTAATTACGCCAGAGCCAGTCGCTATCGTTAAAGGTTGGCTGCTGCACACCCAGCTTTTGCCCATTGGCTGCTGTTTGTATAACCCTGTCTTTCTCCCTGTTCACACTGTCAGATCTTGCCTGCATGGCTCCCCAATCAGTTTTATCGCTTAGCAGCTGCGGTAGTTTTTCTTTATAATCGGGATGGGTTAACAAGGCTTCTTTGCTCGTCCAGGTTTCAATAACAGTACCACCGTATGAAGCATGGATGATGCCTATAGCCACCTTCTTTTTCAAATACAGTTTACGCGCAAAAAAATAGGCTACCGCCGAAAATTTTGGCGCGTTGCCGCTATTGCAAAGCAGCCACTCTCCTCCTTTTACATCATCGAGCGGGTTTCTGCTTACCTGCCGGAGTACATTAAACTCACGTATCATGGGGTAATTGGCGGCGGCAACCACCTTTTCCATATCTGCTATGGGGCGGCCAATTTCAAAATTCATGTTGGATTGCCCCGAAGCCAGCCACACTTCGCCCACCATTACATTTTTGTAGCTTATGCTTTGCTGCTTTGTTTTAATCCGCAGCACATACGGCCCGCCGTAATTATGCGCAGGCAAAGCCGCCAGCCACCGGCCATTGTTATCGGCTTTAACCATTATTGTTTTCAAATCCAGCTTAACAGTTACAGGTGCCCCCGCCATGGCATAACCCCATATTTTTATAGGGATGCCTTGCTGCAGAACCATGTTATCGCCAAAAATTTTGGCAGTGCTTAAATGCGGGCTAAGCCGATAAACGGTATCGGCAATGGCTTTTCCCACCTCGTTCAGGGCACTTTGGTTGTAATGTATTTCGTCCTTAAGCCTGTTTTGCGCCATAAACTTAGCCGTTTTAAAAACCAGGAAAACATGGGGTATGGTTAAGGTAATCCGCTGTTGTACAGCTTGCACAGAATCAAAACCCCCTGCGGGATGATTTTTGTAATACCCTGTTTGAACGATATAGAACGGCACATTCAAACCCAAATACCGCCTGAAACGTGCTACGAGTTGCCTTAAACTCTCCTCATAATCAGCTGCGGTAATAATGCCTGCGTTAATGGCATTTGCATCGCGCTCGCCCTGCGCCCAAATGATGCCATTTATGGGCTGGCCAACTTTTTTAATAGCCTGCTGTGTTTTAAGTACGGCGTTTTTAAATAGCATACCGGTTGTATCCCAGGTACCGTAACTCCCCTGCTCGGCTTTGCCATTGCAGGAGCTGCCGTTCCTGGCGGCGGGAATAATGATGATACTTTTTTGCGTTAGCTGATGTAATTGTGCTGCAAAGGCAGGCCAGGCGCTACCTGTAGCAGCGCGCTCAAAACTAAGCTCGTTGGCACCAACAGGGTCTGCCAGCCGGTGAAGTGCGTTACCTGTGTAGCGGTATTCAAAGGCCTGTTCCAGCCCAGACTTTACCGACAAGCCCGAATCTCCCTGACCAACAGCATTGCTTTGCCCTGCAACCAGGAACAATAATTTCTCCTGCGCAAAACAATTGTCGCAAAGCGTCCCGCAAAACCATACTAAAATTGCTGTTCTTAATAAATTCATTCCCTGTATTTTACAAAGCATCGCAAAAAATAATCACTGCATATTGGCTATGCAGTGATTGCCATACTTACCACCCCGGGTTTTGCCCTAAGCCGCTGTTCAAGGCCAACTCGTTAAAGGGTACCGGCCATAAATAATATTTAGGGTCGAATACACGCTTATCAATTACGGTAAGTTTTGATGCAAAAGCGTCGTACGATGGGATATCATCTGCATCAAAAACCGGCGTGCCCGGGTATGGGTAATCAACTTTATTAAGCGGTATGCCATACACCTGCTTGCTAAAAACTTTATCAACAAGCTTCCAGCGCAACAGATCCATGTAGCGCCTTCCTTCCAGGGCCAGTTCTATGCGGCGCTCCCTGCGCAATATTTTCCTTAAATCGGCCTGCACTATTGTGGTAACGGCGGGGTATGCAGTAGTTGCTCCTACTGCTACACCATATCCTCGCGCCCGGATGGTATTAATGGCATCTAAAACTGTTTGGTCTATTTGGTTAAGTTCTATTTTAGCTTCGGCGTAGATCAACAGGATCTCGGCATAACGCAACACAATTTGGTCGAGATCAACCTTGTTGATGTTAGCTAACTGGCTGTCGTCGATACCTTTCTTCCATAAATGCCCTGTAAAACTGGCGAATGGGTTGGCGGCACCTTTGTTATCCTTGTTGGTCACCTTTTTATTATCCTTAGCGCTAAAAACCAAGGTGCTATCCGGATGATTTTGAAAAACATAACCTAAAAAGGTATCGCCAGGCGTAACTATGGTAGCATTTAAGCGGGGATCCCGGTTGGCGAATGGTTTACTCACATCGTACAAAGGCGATTTGTCGATGGTTTTACCATCGGTACATTCGTAGCTGTCTATCAGCTCGTGTGATGGAATGCTTGAAGCAAAACCACCGGCTAACCTGGATATGGTGTACTGGATATCATAAGTATTAAGGTATGTTACCGACCGTGGAAAAGACAGCATTACTTCTGAACTATGCTGGCCTGCCCTCAAAAACAAATTGCGGTACGAAGGATACAAGCTGTACACCTTCATATCCATGATCTGTTTGGATGCATCCGCGGCTGTTGCCCAATCGTTAAGCGAGATGGCTAAACGGGCCTTCATGCCCAACACCACACCTTTGGTAAAATACTGCAGGCCCGCCGTGTAGCTTACCGGCAATACCGATGCTGCAAAATCAAACTCGCTGTTGATAAACTTTTGAATTTCTGCGGCTGATGTTCTTTTAATAGTATAAGAATCGGCAAGGGAAAGCGTAGTTTTAATTAAGGGTACATCGCCGAAGTGAACGATTAGTAAAGAGTATTCATAAGCACGGGCAAACCTTGCCTGCGCTTCAATTTGCTGCCGGTAAGCGTCAGTAACATCTGTTGCTTTGTTAATATTATCTAAAATTCCGTTCGCCCTGGCTATACCTTTATAGCAGGCTAACCAGGTGTTTGAGAAGTTACCAGATTGTATGGTAGCTGTGCTGTGGATAATTTCGTTACCGATGGTTGTTCTGTTCCAGAAGTTATCAGACCATTCTTCCGAATCCTGCGGGTAGATACCGCCATTATACAGTGCGCTTACAGCCAGTTCTAATTCGGTTTTATTGGAGTAGAACGTGGACGTGCTGGGGCTATCCAGGGGGAAACGATCCAGCTTGCGGCAACCGGCCATTGTTAATAACGTTAACAACAATATTTTGTATGTGTATGTCTTTTTCATGATGTGTTGAATTAAAAAGTAACACTTAAGCCAGAGTAATAAGTTACCACCAGTGGGTTATTACCCTGTGTGCCTTCCGGGTCCCAGCCTTTTGGGTAATGGCTTGCGGTAAACAAGTCTGTAGCGCTTATAAACACTCTCGCGTTTTTCACACCGAAACGTTTAAGCAACCCGGGGCTAAATGTGTAGCCAAAGGTTACATCCTTAAGCCTGATGTAGGAGCCATTGAAGAACCAAAAATCGGAGCTTTGATCGTAGTTGATATTTTTGTTATTGTAGCTTAACCTGGGATATTTGGCATTGGGGCGGTCGGGCGTCCAGTAATTATCAACGTAGTAGGTGTTCACATTACCAAAGTTGCTATCAAAAGGCTGTATCATGAACCCGCCTAAGCGGCTAAGCTGCTTCCCGATCCCCTGGAACGAGAACCCGAAATCAAAATTCTTATACTTCACGTTACCGTTACCGCCAAATAAATAACGTGGCAAAGAGTTGCCCAATGGTACCTGGTCTTTATCGGCCGTTATTTTGCCGTCGCCGTTTAAGTCGGCGTATTTAAGATCGCCCGGTTTTTCGGCACCGGTTAACTTGGCCGAGGCTGCAACATCTGCGGCATCTTTAAAGTAGCCAAGGTTACGGTATCCGTACCAAACATTGTATGGCTGCCCTTCCAGTAAGGCGTACGAGCCAAGCGTTGAGGTGCCTTTCAGATCGGCAATCTTATTTTTATAGTCGGACAGGTTAACCGAAAAACTGTATTTCCAGTCCTTACCTATCTTGTCGTTCCAGCCCACCTGTAGCTCCCAGCCCTTGTTCAACATTTTACCGCCATTTTGCGGGGTTGCCAATAGCCCGGTGTTTAGCGGGATAGGTAAGTTCAGTAAAATATCAAAGGTGGTTTTATTGAAATAATCGGCAGTTAACGACAGGCGATCTTTAAAAAATGCAACGTCCACACCGATATCAAAATCCTGCTTGGTTTCCCATGTGATATCTTTAACAGCGTAGTTTAACTGGTTGCCTGCGGTAGCCGGCACAATTTGCCCGGCCGTATTGTAAAACAACACGGTATTTAAATTGATAAGCGATTGATAGCTATAGTTGCCTATTTGCTGATTGCCATTGCGGCCCCATGACCCTCTGATCTTCAGGAACGAAAATGGCATTTTGCCTTTAAACATTTCCTCTTCTGAGGCTACCCAACCGCCGGATATTGCAGGGAAAAATCCCCAACGATTTTCGGGCGCAAAGCGCGAAGAACCATCATACCGGGCATTTACCTGTAATAGATATTTTCCTTTGTAACTGTAGTTTATTCGCCCAAAAAACGATCGCAGAGCACTTTCTGATGCGTTACCGGAATTAGTGGCATTCAGTTTCGCGCCGGCGTCAATTACCTGGTATGCGGGCAATACGTAGCCATCGCGAAAGGCGCTTGAGTTTTCATCACGAAAATCGTTGCTCTCATAACCTAACAAAGCTGTGATGTTATGATCGTGCGCTACCGTTACCTGGTAATTGGCTAAAAACTGCGCGTTTAATGCCTGGTTGTATGAGCTTGATTGCGTTAACGCGTTGGTATTATTAAACCTGTTTAAAACAACCGAGGGATCGGTTAACGATGTGTAGGATACAATTTGCGAGAAAGCGCTTGAATTTAAGAAGCCGAGTTGTGGCGCAAATATCCCGCTCAATTTTAAGCCCTTCACCGGCGAGTAATTTAGCTGCATACGAGCGCTGAACTGGTTATTACGCACATTGGTACGCCCGCCTAATATATTGTTTGCTATAGGGTTGGCACCATCTTTACCCGGCGCGTAACGGCCATCGGTATAATAATCATCGTAAATTGCAGGTAGTTGCCTAACCAAATTAATGTCTGACGTGGTGGCCGACAGCGATTGTGCCCTGTAGTACGAAAAATCAACATTGGCACTTAATTTATCGTTAAACCTCAAATCGTTATTTACGCGGAACGAGTATCGGTTAAACGACCGGTTTGGCTCCAGGCCGCCCTGGTTAATATAGCCTGCTATTACCTTCGTTTTTACGTTTTTGGTGCCGATGGTGAAATTCAGGTCGTGCCTTTGCTGAAAGGCGCTCTTTTTAAAGTAATCGTTTTGCCAGTTAGTGTTAGGATATTTATCAGGTTCGGCGGCGCTTAGTGCCTCATAATCCTTAATTATAGCCGCATCGTAAATGGGGGTAGCACCATCGTTAACCTTCATCTCGTTAAACAGGGCCATATAGGTTTGCGCATTTACAAATTTTGGCATAGTAATGGGCCTCTGCGAACCAAAATCTACACTATAGGTAAGGTCTGTTTGTCCTTCCTTGGCACGTTTGGTGGTAATTAAAATAACGCCCGCCGCAGCCCGCGAGCCGTAGATAGCAGAAGATGCTGCGTCCTTAAGTACCGAGATACTCTCTACGTTATCCGGGTTTAAGTTATCAATGCTTCCGGGCACCCCATCAATAATAACCAACGGGTCATTCACACCCAAAGTGGTAACCCCCCTTATCAGAATACTGCCGCTGGCACCCGGAGTTCCGGTATTTCGCGTTACCTGCACGCCGGGTATAGCACCTTGTAAAGCCTGGCTTACGCGGGTGGTTTTACGCTCGGTAATTAAGTCGCCGCTTAGTGTACTTACAGCGCCCGTAAGATCTTTCTTTACAGCGGTGCCGTAACCAACCACAATTACTTCGTTAAGGTTGTTGCCATCGCTTTGCAGGGTAATGGTGCCGCCATTCTTAAAAGCTACCAGATCAAGTTCCTGGGTTTTGTAACCAACAAAAGTTACGCGAAGTTTATTTTCTGCGTTGTTTGAAGTAATGCTGAAATCACCTTTAGCATCTGCTGCCGCAGCCTTTTTTTCAACTGTGAGATAAACAGTTGCGCCAACCAGCGGCGAGCCGGTGTCATCAACTATCCTACCTTTAATTACTTGTGTGCCTTGCGCTAAAAGCAAATTATGTGATAAGATCAGCATGACTAAAAAAGTAAGTTTTTTGATCATCAGATTAGTTTTTAGGTGTTAATAATTGGTTTGACTGAATACTGTGATACCGCCGGTATTGGTTTATGCTTTCCCAGGCAGGTACACTTGTGCCGGATAACCCGGTGTTTTTAAGGTTCATGATAATTTGGTTTATGGAGCGCGATGATTAAAGCATCACCGGCTTCCTGGTTATTAATTGGTTGTTCGAAAATATTGCGGAAACAGGTGTTTTAATAACAAAATGAGCGTTTAGTGCCACTGGGAACGCTCCCAAATTTGGGAAGGCTCCCATTTACATTGTAATTACTTTACAGGTAAAATAAAATAACCAGTTAAGAATAAATACTTTACTTTGGGAACGCTCCCAAAGTTGGGAGCAAAAACTGCTTAGGTTTATATAAGTTGAAAAAACATCAAACTACCATTTTTGATATCGCTAAGGAACTAGGTATATCAAAATCTACCGTATCAAGAGCCTTAACCGGGCACCCCAGCGTGCATGAGCAAACGCGCGATAAAGTATTAAAATTGGCCAATCAGCTGGAATACCAGCGCAACATGTTCTCTATCGGGCTAATGAAAAAAGCCAGCCATACACTCGGCATTATCGTACCGGAGTTCTCGCGGTCGTTTTTTCCGCAGCTGATCATCGGGGCGCAGGAAAGGGCCAAAGAGGCCGGTTATAATCTTATCATCAGCCAAAGCGACGAAAGTTATGAAACTGAGGTTTCCAACGCGCAGGTAATGCTCACCCACCAGGTAGATGGCCTGCTGATATCCATCACCCGGGAAACCAACAATTTTGAACATCTGAAACTTTTTCAGCGGAAGGGTATTCCAATCGTTTTTTTTAACAGGGTGTGCGATGAAATGATTGTGCCAAAGGTAATTGTAGAAGACCAGGAAGGCGCCTTTGCCGCCGTTGAACATTTAATAGCCCGTGGCAAACGCCGCATTGCTCACCTATCGGGCCCGGAATCGTTAAGTATATGCAAACGGCGTAAGGCCGGGTACATGACAGCCCTGGCTAAACACCAGGTACCATTTGACGAGGATCTGCTGGTGCACTATGATCTGGCCATTAACAAAGTGAAGATTTACGTTAATTATTTTCTTAACCTGAAAGAACGGCCCGATGCTATTTTTTGCATTAACGACCCAACCGCTATTGAGGCGATCCGGTTAATTAAAGAAACTGGCTTACGCATCCCCGAAGATATTGCCATCATTGGCTTCAGTAACGATTTTGTATCCTCGCTTATCGAGCCTTCGCTAACTACGGTTGAGCAGCCTATAAAAGAAATGGGCAGAACGGCTACCCAGCTGTTGCTTGACCAAATAGACCGCGATGTGGCCGATTGGAAAGCTCCTACTGTTGTTCTAAAAACGAAATTAATTGTTCGTAATTCCAGCTAATAAGCCCTTAAAACATTACGGCCCATAAGGGGCCATAATATCAATGTTTAGGTATAAAAACTCGTTATTTTATAGCAGAATACTCCGCATAATCTGATTGTCCGTATTGGCTAAGCGTAGCAAGTTTAACTTGTATTGTTTTGGGGTTACCCTTGATCTTAAACTGATATTGATCAATCAGGCTGGAGGTTATTGTCTCGGTGTGCCAAATGCTTTCAAATGGAAGCTTGTATTGCAGTTGATACCCTATGGATTTTTTTACAGGTTCGAAAAAGATAACAGCATCGTTGTTATTCAAAATCACGCCCTGTATAAAGGGTTTCGCCGGCTTCATCCCGCCATCAGGCGTAACTGCCACCTCCGGCGACCAGTTATCATTTTGCTCATCGCGTTTCATCCGGTAATAATATTGCTTGCCATTGGTAAGGCCGCCTGTGTGGATGACGCCTTTTATAGTAGCCACTGTTTCTTTAGCATGAGTGTAATTGCCGGCCTTGTCGGTTACCTGTACCGTTATCTCCTTGTCTTTATATAATGTTTCAAACCCTGCAAAAAAGCCGCCATCTGCCGGCTCGGTATACTGTATAAAAGGCCGCAAAATGCTACCGCTTACTTTAATCGGCGGTAAAACGGTTAGGGTTTCGCCAGCGTTGTTTTGGCTAACCAAGCTCAGTTTTACCTCTTGCTGTTGTTTTAAACCGGGTATGTTCACATAGCTTAGAGAGGACAGCGGAGTCTCCATTTCTGCCCCATTATCAACCGCGTATCTTAACTTATAAGCTGAGGCCGATTTATTCTTTTCAAATAGCACCTTTATAAAATAGTTTTGATCGCCTGTTTTTACATACGGGTTAATGGTGCTGTATGCAGCTGTCACTTTTGTTGCTTGTGGCTTTTTTAAATATACGGTGGTATCGTACAGCGTATAATTTAAAGGCGAAACTATACTGACATTGGCCAATACCGCCCCACTGCCGGTTATTTGGCTACTCAGCAGCAAATCAATGGCCGCATCCCCCGGAACAATCGCAGGCAGTGCTTTGCTCCCCCCTCCCGTTATTCGCTGCTCATCGTCCAGCACTTTCCAAACAACCCGGTAATTATGTAATGGGTAAGCAGGTATATCTAAAACACCATGCGGCTTCAGCAATAATTTAGCAGTAAATTGCTTATCGCCGGCACTCAAGACCGCATTGCTTAATGTGATATCGGCAAAAGGCTTGTTCGCACTTCTATAAGAATAAAATGCATTCTTTTTTTGACGAAAAACATCCACTATCCCCCATGGGCGGTTCTGTGAAAATTCTTTAGTGCCGGTATAGTCGCTCCGGTAATCGTTAAACGTCCAGAGCGAGGCACCAATGAGGTACGGTTTCTGCGATATCGATTCCATCAAAGCCCTGATCGGAAAATCTGCCGACAAGTCTTCGTTCAATTGGTTATAACCAAACTCCGAGAAAAAAAGCGTGCTGTTGGGGTGCAACTGGTGTACTTTATCTGCGTAGCTGCCGCTTACGCCGTACCTGTTGATGAAGCCGAGATCCGAAAAAATTAACGGGTCTTTTTCCCGATCAGCGGTATGGCTTATCATTACATGCATGCGGGTAGTATCCAACGGGCGGGAATATTTAATTGCCGTTTCTACATAGTCCATTACATCGGCATTGCGGCCAATTTCGTTACCCACACTCCACCCCATTATACACGGATGATTAAAGTGATCGTTGATCATCCTTTTAAGCCAGGCGTTGGTAATTTCATTATCCTTCTTTACCAGATCGGTCTCGCCCCATACCGGAATTTCCTCTACAATTAAAATCCCCTTTTCATCAAGATAATCAAGCATTTCCTTAGGATACGGCACGTGCGACATGCGGGCCATGCCTGCGCCGAGGCTTTTCATGATATCAATATCTTCCTTTATCCTCCAAAGCGGCAGCGCATCGCCGTTAGTCCTGTCATCGGGCACCAGGTTAAAGCCAATCGGCCTTATCACTTCGCCATTTAATTTGAGTTGATGCTTTACGTTATCCAGTTCAATTTTCCGCAGGCCAAACCGGTCCTCCTGCTCGTCAACCGGGATGCCGTTCTTTGATATAATTACTTTGCAATTGTATAGCAATGGATCATCGAGGCTCCAAAGCTTTACTTCGCCTGCCGCTAATTGTGTTTTAAGGTTTAGTGTGTCCAGGTTATTGGCACCCAGTGTAGCCTTAAAAGGAATAGTTTTTATCAGTTTTTTTTGCTGATAGATCAAAACGCTTCCGCTTACCTTTTGCGCGGATGTTTCTTTATTATATATACCCAGGGCGAAATCAATATCAGCCGTATTCTTATCCAGGTTCACTTTTGGCGATATGTGGTTCTGTTTGATATATACCCGGTTATTGACCAGTAATTTAACCGGCCGCCTGATACCGCCCCAGTTCCATAAGGCGCCCACTTTAAAGCTATTATCTGCGCTAACTACTATCGTATTGCTTAGGCCATATTTTAAAAGTGCAGATACATCTTTTTCAAATTCGAGGTAGCCAAGGTTATTTGCAATTACAAATTGCCCGTTCACCCAAACTTTTACATCGGTGCTTACCCCTTCAAAATACAGCCTGATCAGCTTGCCTTTCAGTTGAGCCGGTATCATTATCGTTTTTTTATACCAGGCCTTACCCGTATAATTAGCATATTCATTTTTGGTATTCCAGTTTCCGGGAACAGTTAAAGCATCAGGGAATTTTACGTTATCGCTGGCAAACCACTGCTGCTTTTCACCCTCATTAGCGGGATCGGTTTTAAAGGCCCATTTTCCATTCAGCGAAATTTCCATGTTAATATCGGCGGCGGCCTTCCCTATTTGCGCATACTCTGTCTCCTTTGAAAAAACAACAGTGTGGTAAGCAGCGCACAATAAAAAAATGGACATTAAAAACTTCCCCATAGCGGTATGTTATATATTATAATTGGTGCCCAAAGCTATCCAGTAATAGCTGTTAAAGTACAGATTTTAGTCGCAAACCCATCGCGGGAACGCTCCCATTTTTGGGATGGTTCCCATGAACGTCATAAATACAATAGGGATTCCATAATTGGGCAGATCCGAACCAATTTATTGATCAAATACGCTTTTTAAGCCAATTTAAGCACTTTGATAAAAACGGAGAATGGGTAAGACTCGGACCATTTCCCCCTACGGTAATGGAAAGTGTACTCAAAAACATGGGGGCTCTGTTTAACGGGCTCACAAGCAGCTAACTCAGGGATTGAGTAGTATTGATTGGTAAGAGCAGGGATTGTTGAAACCCGGCTTACTACTTGGATTAAAGATTACCAATGATCATCAAGATAATAGAATATTTAAAACTTGTTCGTAAGTGTTTCAATGCCGTTGTTAGTTGATTTTCTACTGTCCGTTTTGAAATACCCAGTTTTTCTGATATTTCAGTAATTGATAAATTATCCCTGCGGCTCATATGATATATTTCGCGACACCTTTTAGGTAAAGTTTTTAGCAACGCGTCAACGGTTTCAGTGACATCCTTTTCGACAAGTGCCATTTCGCCCTGATTGCCTGCATAATGATGAATTTCGTTTTCAACATAATTGTAATCTTCAACGTATTGTAAAATCAATCCGGCAAGTGTCTGCTTTTTGCGTATACCGTGATAACTGGCAGCAGTAGTTACATAATTTTTAAATGAGTTGATCTTAAGCTGGTGTCGTTTATTCCAAATATTCAGAAAAATATCGTGGGCTATCTCCAAAGCAATCTCTTCATCTTTAACATACTTATTGGCAACACTATACACTTTAAACCAGTGACGTTCAAATAGTTGGTTAAACGCCTTCTCGTTGTCAAGTATGATAGCCTCAAATAGCTCTGAGTCTGTTACATTATTGCTTGGCATATAATTGGGTTCGATAAAGCTATGAATTATAACTTGTTTTAAACAAAATTTATTACTTCTGTAACTTTTCTGCTACGCAACTAAGCCTTTTAACGACCAACATCGCCGTAATTTTCTTGTTATCAACGTGCCGCCACACCGCATTGAGGCACTTGAAATGAAATAATTTCTTTTTTTATGTGTGTAACAATACGTCCAATGTATCTATATATTATATAAGCCCAATTATACACTTTCATTCAATTACATAATTTATGACTGAAGATCAATATCTGTCATTATGCGAAAAGTATTTAAAAGGAATAGCTACGCCTGAAGAAGAAATTTTGATCGAAGATTATCAGAATTCCCAAGGTCTGAATAGCAACTTATTGGGAGATGTAGGAGCAAATAATAAGGAACGCTTAAAAGCTATACTGCACAATCGGTTACAAGCCAGCGGCGTATTTCAACAGCAGGCGCCTGTTGTTAAAATACGCCGCTGGCCCTATGCTGCAGCCGCCGCCATACTTGTATTTATATCCGTTGGAATTTACCTGGTTGGCAATAAAACCAGTAGCCCTGCTCCTACGCTAAGTCAGCATACCAAGCCCGTAAAAAACGATATCCAGCCAGGAACAGAAAAAGCAATATTAACTTTAGCAAACGGAAGCACAATAACCCTCGATGATGCTCCAAATGGCGTAGTAAGTAAACAAGGGAATTTCGCCATATCAAAGTCGTCAAACGGCCTTATTATCAATGGCGGCAAGGGGGCGGATAATTTGCTGGCTGATAACGCTTTTAACACCATCACAATACCTCGTGGCGGCAAATACCATATTACCCTGTCGGATGGTACTAAAGTTTGGTTAAACTCCTCATCGGCATTAACATTCCCTGCTACTTTTGCAGGAACCGAAAGGATGGTTCGCGTAACAGGTGAAGCCTATTTCGAGGTTGCCAAAAACGACAAAATGCCGTTTAAAATAGACGTAAATGGCAAACAGGTTGTTGAAGTTATAGGAACGCATTTTAATATCAGCGCTTATACTGACGAAAATAACATTACCACCACCTTACTGGAAGGCTCGGTTAAAGTAACTTACAAGGACAAATCCACTTACATTGTCCCCGGTCAAATGGCGGTCAATAATTTCGGCCAGCGTATAATGGTAAAGCAGGCTGATCTGGAGGAAGTAATGGCATGGAAGAATGACAGCTTTATTTTTAACAATGAAAACATAACTTCCATTATGCGAAAAATATCGAGATGGTATGATGTGGATGTTGCCTATAAAGGCGATATGACCAGCATTAATTTCGATGGTAGCTATTCCCGCTCAAAAGGGTTGGCGAGCTTACTTAAAAACATTGAATTAGTAAATAAAGTCCGTTTTGTTACTGAAGAAAGGAGGGTAACGGTTATAGCAAAATAGTTACTACCTCTGCAAAAGTCAAAAACCGGGAGTGTTGAGACCACCCCCGGCGTTAATTAGCCTTGTAAGGTTAATTTGGACAAAACAATAATTAAATCGATTAACCAATTATTTAATCCTAAACAAATGTATAAAATTTTTACTGCACCATGGTGCGGGAAGATGCATCGTCGTATCCCTAAATTTCTCCTGATCATGAAACTTACCGTCATTATAATGATGCTTGCCTTTTTACAGGTAAGTGCTGTCAGCCTGGCACAGCATGTAAGTATAAATGTTAAAAAGGCATCTATAAGAGAGGTGCTTAACCAATTAACTAAACAAACCGGTTATGATTTTATTTGCGATGCAGATGTGATCAACACCACAAAACCGGTTACCATCAAAGCAACCAACGCTGAATTAAAAAAGGTGCTGGAAGATTGCTTCGGCGATGAAACCGTTGAGATTGTTACCGGCGATAGCAAAACCATTATCATCCGAAAGAAACTGTTATCAGTTAAACCAGCAACCGCTGTGATCACCATTACCGGTAAAGTTACCGATAGCAAAGGCCAGACACTACCAGGTGTGACTGTTACGGTTAAAGGCACCCAATTGGGTGTGATAACCAATAATGATGGCGCGTATACTTTAAAAGTGCCGGACGATAAAAGCGTACTGGTTTTCTCCTTTATTGGCATGGTATCCCAGGAGATTGTAGTTGGCAATAAAACTGTAATAGATATTGTTCTTGCCGATGCTCCTAAAACGCTGAGTGATGTAGTGGTTATTGGTTATGGTACACAATCTCGCGCAACGGTAACAGCCGCCATTGCCAAGGTAGATGGAAAAAACATCAGCAATCAGCCCGTAAGTACGCCCGGGGAAGCCCTCGCCGGCTTAGCGGCAGGCGTGCAGGTACAATCAGACCAGGGTTCAAAACCCGGTGCTGCACCAACTATCCGCATACGGGGTGTGAGCTCGTTAAGTTCATCTAACGATCCGCTTTACGTGGTTGATGGTTATCCGCTGGAAACCGCATCCAACTTTAACCTCATCAACCCCGGGGATATTGAATCGATAGAAGTATTAAAAGATGCTGCCTCGGCGGCTATCTACGGGTCGCGCGCTGCAAACGGAGTAGTACTGGTCACTACCAAAAGAGGGAAGGCAGGAAAAACCGTATTCTCTGTAAGTGCCTACACCGGCGTTCAGCAAGTAAACAGGTTCATCGACGTTTTAAATAAAGATCAATATGTGGATCAGGTTAAAAATATCAGCCGCATCAGAAATCTGGCGTACCCAAGCAGTTTGGACGGCGATATTTCCGCGCTGCCTGATGTCGACTGGCAAAAGGCCATTTTCAGAACGGCACCTTTAAGAAATTTTGAGTTGAATGCTTCCGGTGGCAGCGAAAAGGTTAGGTTTAGTGCATCGGCCGGTATTTACAAACAACAGGGCGTGCTGATCGGTACTGACTATACCCGTTATACTACCCGGTTAAATCTCGATGCCGACCTGGTAAAAAATTTAAAATTCGGCTTTTCCATTTCTCCATCGTATGCGGAGCAGTTTAAACAACCTTCATCCGGGCAGGCAAGCGGTGCGGGTGCCAACCCTGCCGATTTCTTGATAGGCGTACCGGGGCTGGTTGCTGATCTAAACTTGCCAAGCCCGCTTAACCAGGCTTTAACATTCCAGCCAATTGTGCCGGTTTATAAAGCCAACGGCGATTTTCAACAACCGTATGACCGCGGTCTGGGTTTCAACCTGTCTCCTACCGCAGTATTCTCTGCCAGCAACTTTTACAACCCGGTTGGTATATTAGCGCAGTCTATCAACCGTTCGAGGGCATTCCGCACACTGAGCAATACGTTCTTAGAGTACAGCCCCATTCGTGATCTGAAATTAAAGACCTACTTAGGTGCCACCCTCGAAAACGAGCAGGTTCACGCTTATGTGCCTGGAACCATGGCCTACAGCCTGGCCCCTACAGCTTCGGCATCAACGCCACAACTGGCGGGTATTTTTGCTTCGGATAACGCCCGTACCAGTTTCGACTGGGTTTGGGAAAATACCGCCACCTACGATAAACAGATCGGCAAACATCATTTTAATTTGTTGGGCCTGTTTTCTGCACAGAGATATAATTCACAGATCAACTATACTGCCGGCTTGCCGGGCACTTTTATCACCACAGCCGTTGAAAGCCCACTGGCTTCGCCAAATACGGTGGGTACGGAGTTATTTGATGCCAATACCTTTGTATCGTATGCAGGCCGTATCACTTACGATTACAGTAAAAAATATTTGTTTACCGCTGCTGTACGCCAGGACGGTTCATCCCGTTTCGGCCCCAATAACCGATATGCGGTATTCCCTTCTTTCTCGGCAGGCTGGCGCGTAGGCGAAGAACCATTCGTGAAACCATTTTTGGAAAAACTAAAGATAAACGAGCTGAAATTAAGAGGCGGTTATGGCCGTACGGGTAATGCCAACATCGGCAGTTTTACTTATGTTAACGCCATTGCGCTTAACAGAAACTATGCTTCGGGAAGTAACCGGATATTTGGTTCTCAGCAATTAGGTTTCGCCAACCCGGACCTGACCTGGGAAAAGAATGATCAGACCAGTGTCGGTATCGATATCAGCTTCTTAAACAGCGCCATCACCATCACCGCTGACTATTTCCGTCGTACCTCTAACGGTATGCTGTTAAACAAAGCGCTACCGCTTACTGTGGGATATGCATTAAATTCAAGTTACCAGGCGAACCTGGGTAAGTTGAGCAACAACGGTTTAGAGTTTAATGTAAACACCGCTTTTAACTTAGGTAAAATACGCTGGACTGCAAATGCCAATCTATCAACCTACAGAACAAAGGTTTTAGACCTTGGCGGCCCGTCGGCATTGCCCGCAGTGGCGGCAATGAACGGCTGGAACAACGTTTATCAGGTTCAGGTGGGGCAGCCTCTGGGCTTGATGTATGGTTACGTGGTAACCGGCGTATTTAAAAATGCAGCCGATCTGGCCAACAACCCAAAAGCCGTAACTGGCAACGTAGTGGGCGACTGGATGATCAAAGATCAAAACAGCGACGGTGTGATTACTGCCGCCGATCGTACGGTATTAGGTCACGGTTTACCCGACTTCACTTATGGCTTAACCAACAGCTTCCAGTACAAAAACTTTGATCTAAGTATTTTAGTGCAGGGCGTACATGGCGTTAATGTCATCAATGGAAATAACAGGCAAACTATTACCGGTAATAATAACCAGAACTCCCGCAGCATTTACTATCAGAATTATTTCGACCCGGCTCAGCCAAACAGGGATGTTAAGTTCCCGATACCGGCTTCCGGCGGTTTTGTAAATCCGGGTAACGCCTTAGTTGACTTCGATGTAGAGAACGGTTCGTACTTAAGAGTTCGTAACATTACGCTGGGTTACCGCATATCCGATAAACTGTTGACCAAGATGTTCATCAAATCGGCACGTTTCTATGCAACCGCGCAAAACCCCTTCCTTGTTACCAAATACTCTGGTTACAATCCCGAAGCAAATATTATGGGTGGCAACCCAGTAACACCTGGTGTTGACCAGGGTACCTATCCTACAGCCCGCACAATTATCGTAGGTGTAAATTTTGGATTCTAATTGTTTTAACCCGAAGATCATGAAATTTAAAAAACTAATCATAAGCAGCCTATCCGTAATTACACTGATGGCTGCGTTACCTGCCTGTAAAAAGTCGTTTATAGATCTTACCCCGCAGGGCATAGTTCCGGTAAGTACTTATTACAATACCGAGATCGATATAAAATCAGCGCTTACAGGAGCCTACAGCAGTCTGAGGCCGATTTATAACGACCAATATGGATTTGGCGAGGTTCCATCTGATAACACCGAAACGTACAGTGAAAGTGAAGTATCTTACGGCGAACAGGATAAACTGACCTGGGCTGCCACATCAACCAATCTTCAAAACGCTTATAGCCGGTTCTATGCAACCATTGCCTATGCAAACATCGTTTTAGGGCATGTGAATACTCCGGTGATGACCCAGACAAACCGCGACAGCTATACAGCTCAGGCTAAGTTCCTAAGAGCGTTAATGTACTTTAATCTGGTACGTATGTTTGGCGGTGTTCCCCTGGTGTTAACAGAAATAACCTCCGAAGAGCAAGCTTACACTTACAATAGGGCTACCGCAGCGGCGGTTTATGCACAGATAGAAAAAGACCTGACAGAAGCAGCAGCTGTACTACCAGCATCATATACAGGTACCGACATTGGCCGGGCAACCAGCATTGCTGCCAACGCTCTGCTGGGTAAAGTATATATGTTCCAAAACAAGTTCCCGCAAGCCGAATCGATCCTGGCAACGGTTTCTGCGACTGCAGGGACGCTGATTCCTTACGATCAGGTATTTGGCCTTGGAAAAGATAACAATAAAGACATCATCTTCTCCGTACAATACCTTGGCGGCGGATTTGGTGAAGGCAATACCTTTGCCCGTGGTTTCGTGCCGCAGCCATCGGGAACAACTATTACCGCATCTGTTACAGGCAATAGCAATAACATTGGCACGGCCGATCTTTACAAAGCCTTCGAACCAGGAGACAGCCGTTTGAACACATCGATAGGTATATTCACTTCGGGAACCTTCGTATATTATTACGCCAAAAAGTTTATTTATTCAAGTGTTACGGGCGTAAGTGAGGGAGATAATGATTGGCCGGTTCTGCGTTATGGTGATATTATTTTGCTTTATGCGGAGGCGCTTAACGAAAACGGTAAAACAAATGAGGCATTAACACAGCTTAACCTGGTGCGGAACAGGGCAAACCTGGGTCCAAAATCCGGACTTTCTCAAGCAGATGCCCGCACGGCAATCCGAAACGAAAGGCGCGTAGAACTTTGTTTTGAGGCCGAAAGATGGTTCGACCTGATACGGTGGAATACCTACGTGCAGGTAATGACCGCTTTCAAGGCAAATAACAAGTCTGCTAATGGAACCATTGGGAACGTAACCGCAACTTTAAATTTATTCCCTATTCCACTAAGAGAAATTCAGTTGAATCCTAAGTTGACGCAAAACCCCGGATATTAAACAATACAGCCTGCCATAGCTATTGTGGCAGGCTGTATTATTGATTTTAAAGCTCCTGGTTTATTTACTACAATATCAATTTTGATCGGAATGGGTTTTATAAAGATTCTTAAAAGCTATGTTTTGGGCTCTTGCCTGTTATTCGTTATGTCGCCCGCTGCCTCGCAGGGTTTAGTGAAATATGTACAGCCAATGGCCGGTACAGCAACCGCTACAACTTCATCAGCTTTAAAACATGGTTCGGTATTAGCACGATACGCGAATACCATACCTGCTGCAACCGTTCCTTTCGGCATGACACAATGGACACCGCAAACTCAAGCCAGCGAAAACAAATGCATCCCACCGTATTACTACAAAGACAATGTGTTGAATGGTATACGCGGATCGCACTGGCTAAGCGGGTCGTGCACGCAGGACTATGGCAGCTTTAGCGTTATGCCCATCACAGGCAAATTAAAAACAACCGGCTACGGTGCTACATTTAAGCATAGCGACGAAGTATCCGCTCCCCACATCTACAAGATCAATCTCACGCAATATCAGGTACAGGCAGCAGTTACCGCGACCGAGCGTTGCGGCATGATGCAATTTACTATGGGTAAGGCTGACAGCCTTTACCTCCTCATTAAAGCCAACAGCGATTACCATGAGGGCTTTATAAGGGTGGACGTGAAAGCCGGAGAAATATCGGGTTACAACCCTGCGCACCGCATTTACCAGGGCTGGGGCAAGAGCGCAGGCTTCAGTGGCTTTTTTGTGATCAGGTTTGAAAGAACGCCGGAAAAAACAGGCACTTTTTTAAATGAAAAATTATTTAGTGTAGATAGCATTAAAAACGATGAAGGTGCAGGCGTTTATGCAGGTTTCAAACTGAATAAAGGCGAAAAGCTTACCATTCGCATTGGCACTTCATTCACCAGCCTGGAAGGGGCCCGTAAAAACCTACAAGCAGAAATGCCCGGCTATAATTTCGACCAGATAGCCGCTAACACCAAAGCAAAATGGGAAAAAACGTTATCGCAAATTAAAATTACTACTACGAATGAACAAGACAAACGGATATTTTACACCGCCTATTATCACGCTATGCAGCAGCCTCGTTTGTTTAATGATGTGGATGGCAAGTACCCGCGCTTTGCAGGCAATTACCAGGTAGAGCAACTGCCTAATGGTAACTACTACGATGATTTTTCGATGTGGGATATTTACCGGGCCCAGATCCCATTGTTCGAGATCCTGAACCCGCCGTTCATTGATAACCTGTCGAAATCACTGATCCTTAAAGGCAAGCAAGGTGGCTGGATGCCCATCTTCCCCTGCTGGAACAGTTATACATCCGAAATGATCGGCGACCATACCACTTCGGTGATCAGTTCTGCCTACCTAAAGGGCATCACCACCTTTAATGCCGACGAGGCATACCAGATATTGAGGCATAATGCCTTTGATATACCTGCCAGCCGAGCCGAGTATGTGGAGGGAAAAGGCCGCAGAGCATTAGACAGCTACCTCAAATACAAATACATTCCCCTGGAAGACAGCGTGCCGGATGCTTTCCATAAGATGGAACAGGTGAGCCGCACCATGGAATATGCTTATGACGACTATGCCTTGGCCCGGTTTGCCAAAGCATTAAAAAAAGCTGACGATTATACCGCCTTAATTAAGCGTGCTAAATATTATACCAATGTATTTGATATATCAAGTGGCCTTGTACGTGGTAAACATGCCGACGGCAACTGGGTATCGCCATTTAACCGCGATCAAAAGGAAACTTATATTACTGAAGGCACTGCGCGTCAGTACACATTTTACGTTCCGCACGATATACCCGGCCTTGCCGGGTTAATGGGAGGCGCCGCAAAACTGGAACTCGCGCTGGATAGCTTGTTTAACAAGGGCGAATACTGGCACGGCAACGAACCTGGTCACCAGATCCCTTTCCTGTATAACTACTCAAGGTCGCCCTGGAAAACGCAGGCTGCTGTTCGTAAAATATTGGCGGCCGAATATAGTGATGGTCCCGGAGGTCTGGGCGGCAATGACGATGCCGGGCAAATGTCAGCCTGGTATATGTTCGCAGCTATGGGTTTTTATCCCGTAAACCCTGTATCGGGCGAATATCTGCTATGCTCCCCCATTTTCGACAGGGTGACTATCAACCTGCAAAGCGGTAAAAAATTCGATGTGGTTTGCCATAAAATTGGTTTAAGAGCAAAGTACATCCGCATGGTGAAGTTAAATGGCAGAACAATGCCAAATAATTATATCACCTACCGGGATATCATGAACGGAGGCAAACTGGATATTTACCTGCAGGGTGCGCCTGATAAAAACTGGGCAAATAAACCTATCTATCAGCCAAAAGGCATCAAATAAATAAGATAACCAACACTTGCAAAACGCCGGTAATCCAGGCGCACCCGCAGCCTAACCTAATCTCACATGAGATGATGAGTTGTTTCTAAAAATTCAACAATATGCGATTGGGGGATCATGCATTCCAGTCGTCCGAAGCTATTGCTCAGGCACTAATATCATTTTGATGAGGTTGCCATTTAACAACTGCTGATGTGCAATATCCTGTATAGCTGCCGGGGTCGTTTCTTTCACGATAATCAAATCGTTTGCATAGCCATCAAGCTTACCGCCAGATTGTAACTTTTCTACCAGGTAGCTTAACCACCAGGCGTTTTCGTTAACGTCTAATTCGCGTTGCCTTACCCATTCGGCCTGCCACTTCCTAATAATTTCAGGGCGGGGGCCGTTGTTTGCCAACGCAGTAACTTCCGCTTTGGCAGTGGCGATCAGCTTATCTACATTGGCCGGCGCACAGCCAAACTGGATAGTCAAAGAAAACCTGCCTTTCGGGTATTGGGTGGTAGATAGCTCTACCCGAGGACTATACACGCCGCTCTCCTGTTCCCGCAGGGTCTCCAGTAAGCGGATGTTAAGGGTTTCGCGAAGGGCATCGAACAAAATATTATTACGGTCGTTATAATCGTACTTGCCGGAATATACCAACAAAACAGATGCTTTTGCTTCCCTGCCTTTATAAACCGTTTTGGATATACTTCCCGCGGGGATATCAATATCAAGGTCCCTGGCTTTATCTGCAATTGGCGTACGCGGTAGCGAACCCAGATATTTTTCGAAAACAGGTTTTGCAGCAGCAATGTCTATACTCCCGGTAAACACAAACGTCATATTACCTGCATTGGAAAAGCGCTCTTTGTAAATTTGGTAAGCCCTGTCAAGGTTCACCATATCCAGTTTTTTGATGGAGGGGCCGGTACGCCGGATGTTCTTATTACCTAACACAGCAGATACCGTATCATTAAAAACGCTACCCGGGTCATTAGCCCGCTTATCATATCTTGCCCTCGACCGCTCCATCATGGTTTTGTACAATGATGAATCCTTTTGAGGCTGGGTTAAGTAAGCATAAACCAGGGACATAGCTACTTCAAAATCTTTGACAGAACTGCCACCGGTAATTCCCTGGAAACGCTCAGCTATATAGGGTCGCACTTCGAGTTCCTTATCGGCAACAAAGCGGTCCAGTTCAGTGGCATTTAGATTCCCTACCCCAGCAGCTGCTATAATAGATGCTGCGTTTGCTGCTGAAGGGTAGTCCTTGTCCTCATATAAAGACGTACCACCCGGAGAAAACCCTCTGAAAATGATCTGATTATTTTTAAAGGTAGTGGGTTTGATGATTATTTTAACCCCGTTTGAGAGGGTTAAAGTGGTTATTCCTTCTTTGCTATCCGTCACTTCGGTTACCACTTTACCTGCAACAGGTTCTGCGGCAAGCAATGCTGATGATAACTTTTGTACACTAAAAGCTTGCACAGGCATACTTCTAACCTCCGCTATCCACCTTTCCATTTCTGCCTGGTTCGGGAGGTCTTTTTGCGCATCAGCAGGTGCCGTTATGATCATGTCGCGGTTATTATCTTTCAGGTAACTGCCTATTAATGTGTTCATATCATCCAGTTGAATAAGCGGCAGGTACCTATTCATCAACTTGTATTCACCTTCTATCCCTGGGGCCGCTTCGTTCTTTAAAAAGTGCGACAAGTATTCCTGTACGTAGTTCCCGGATGGATTTTTATCCTTTTCACGGTAAATATTCTCCATTTGTTCCTTCAGGTTTTGCTTAGCCCTATCCAGTTCATCGGCACTAAAACCTAATGCGCGCAGTCGCTCTGTTTCGTACCACATCGCCATAAAGCCTTTTTTCAGTTCGCCGGGTTTAACCACTACTGTAGCGCGGTAGGTATCCAGTCCCCCTAAAAAATCTCTAATGCCTGAATTCGCCGACAAGTAATCAGGATCAGGCTGGCGCGATAATTCGGCAAAACGGCTGGCGATCATGCTATTGAACAGCTGACGGGTAAGCAGCCCTTTGTAATCCGCAGTCGTTGACATAACAGGCGCCTTATGCTTGATGACAATTTCGGCGGTAGTACTGGTGGTTTCTTTATCTGTTAACGCAATAAATTGATTTTTACCGGTTAACGGGATGGCATAAGCAACACGTTTTTTTTTCGCAACGGGGTTCTTCAGATCATCAAAAAGAGCTTTTACTTTTTTTTCCATTGCCGCCGCGTCAATATCACCAACAATGATCAGCGCCTGCAGATCAGGCCGGTACCAGTCATGATAAAATTGTTTGATGATAGCCGGTTTAAAGCTCTTCAGGATGGCATCAGTACCAATAGGGTTGCGTGCGGCGTACCGGGAATGGTTAAACAGTAAGGGGTAGTATTGCTGCTGCAACCGGTCTGAAGCTCCTTTGCCTAACCTTTTCTCTTCCAGTATCACCCCGCGTTCTTTATCTATCTCTACCGGGTCAAGCGTGGCGCTTTGGGCCCAGTCATGAACGATCTGCAGCCCTTTGTCTACTAATTCCTTACTGTCGGTAGGCAGGGGTAGCTGGTAAACGGTTTCGTCATACCCGGTATAGGCATTCACATCCGCTCCGAAACGCACCCCGGCTGTCTGCAGGTAATTCATCATGGTATTTTTAGGAAAATTGCGGGAACCGTTAAACGTCATATGTTCTACAAAGTGCGCCAGGCCGAGCTGGTCGTCATTCTCCAGTACAGATCCAACTTTGTTTACCAGGTAAAACTGCGCCCTGTTTTTCGGGGTTGCGTTATGCCGGATGTAATAGGTAAACCCATTTTTAAGTTTGCCGGTCCTTACCGCAGCATCTAAAGGTATCTCGGATGATTGAGCAGTTGCAACCGCAGCGTATGTGCATAGCAAGAGGCTGCTCATGATTTTTCTGATCATAATTTAGCTTTAAATCACCCGCAGCTAAAAGCCGCGGGTGATCAGGATAAGATAATATTACCGGATGTTTTGCGGCAGTTTTGAATAAGTGATAACTTCCTGGGGTATCAGCAGCGTATAGCGCGGATCGTTTGGAAGCAATGTATAAACCTTGCCCTTAACCGTGCGGCTAAGCGTTTTTGCAAAGCGGCTATCATGATTCAATCTTCGCAGGTCGCTCCATCTCAAACCTCGCATTAAAAGCTCCTTTCGGCGCTCTAAAAGTATCTTGGTTAGTGCGTCTTCGCTGCTGGCTGCTGTAAAGCCCGGGTATGAGCCGTTGACCCAGCGGGTGATCAGCAGTTTGTTCATATCCGCAAGGGCGTCGGCAGTTTGGTTGGCGCGGGCATAGCATTCGGCGCGAACGAGGTATAACTCGTCAACAGCTAACCCGTTGAATAACGCCGGCGAGGCTACGGCACCTTCATAGTTCCCTACAAAACGGTACGTGCCGGATGGAACAGGGACATCAAGGTTTTCCTTGATATAAAGTTGTTTCCGCAAATCACTCCCGTCATAAGCATTTACAATTTCAGGTACTATCAGCGCATCGTCTTCATCGCCATAACCTACTTCCAGCACACTGTTCTGTTTATCGATGATCGAATGAAATATAACTTCATTGTTAAAACGGGGAAATGGGTTATAGCTCCCCAAATTAAGGGTGTTAAAATCTATCAGGTCACTTTTTATTTTGAGGGCAGCATCGGCGCTGGCTAAAGCGTTAGGGTAATCTTCCATAGATAAGTAAACCCTTGCCAGCATAGCATAAGCCGCGGCCTTATTGGGGCGGGAAACTATGCTCGATGTGGTATTTAATAAACTAACCGCCTCTGTGAGGTCGTTAACAATGGCATCATATGTTTCCTTCACCGTGCCCCGGCCCGGCACATCGTTTATATCTGATTTGGTGTGAACAGGCAGTCCGGGCTCTTGTAATGTAGAATTGCTATACGGTTTGATGTAAGTTTGGGCCAAAGGCCACAGGGCATAAGCACGCAAAAACAAGGCGCTGCCCCGAAGATTATTTACAACAGCAGGGTCCTCTGCTGCCTTTAGCTTATCTAAAGCCTCTAAAGCCAGGTTGCAGTGGTAAATTTTGTTGTATGATGCCACCCACTGTGTTGCAGATGCACGGATGGCCGTTTCCTGCCAAATGTATAAAGCTCTATCTTCCGGCTGGATAACGTCCGAATTATACCGGTTATCATCCAGGTAATAATCATCTGCGGAGATCTCGCCGTCTAAAGGATAATTGACATTGAACAGGTCATAATTATCCAGTATAAGCTGTACGTCTTTTGTTGTTTCGATGAACGACTGGGAGCCGCTCTTTTTAATATCGACATATTTCTGGCAGGCAGATACTGTTATGATCAATGCAAAAAAGAGGATATATTTAATATAATTTTTCATGACTCGTACGATTAAAAGTTAGCTGTAAAACCAAGACTGTAAGTACGCGGTAAAGGATAATCGAAAACCTCCGGGTCTACGCCTTTATCATTGGCACGCCAGATGATGCCTATGTTACTCACGTTGGCATAGAACCTCGGATTTTTTATCGCGCTCGACGCCCCGACTTTTAGTGTATAGGAAAGGTTAATTTCCTGCAACCTGATGTGGTCGCCCTTCAGAACATTTACCGCCGAAGAATAATAAAAATTGTCGCGGTTATTGTTACTTGCCGACATCACCGCAGAAGGCACATTCGTGCTTGCCTCGTCACCCGGCTTTTGCCACCTGTTATTATATTCAATAGCCTGTAGCGCGTTTCCTGAATATAATGAGCGGTAGTTGATCACTTGTGCTGTCGGACGGCGTACATAGTAACCAAACTTGTACAGCAAGTTGGCCGACACCGCAAATGATGCATAAGTGAAGGTGTTCCTGAACGACCCGTAATAAACCGGCACTGCACTGCCAAAATATTTCAGTGAGCTCAACGGAGCCTGCTGGATGGCCCTGTAATTATTGTCGCCCTCCGGCGTACCTGATATGGTTACTACCTTGCCGTCTGCATAACCCCGTGGATCACCGGTTTGGGGATCAAGCCCCTCCCATTGATAACCGAATAAACGCGACAGGTCGAATCCTTCGTTGTATGTTCCCCCGCTGTTGGTTACCGCAGAACCGGCTTCACTGGTTGCTGTTGCGTAAAGTTTGGTTACTTTAACGCGGTTATAGGCAAATAAAAGATTGCTGTTCCACTTAAATTTACCCAGCTGCAAATTCAGCGAGTTTAGGGTCACTTCAACCCCATGCCCCTGTAAGTTGCCGGTATTATAGGTAATGTTAGTATAACCTGTGCTGGGATCGAGAGCGCCATTAGCAATCAGGTCGGTTGTTTTTTTACTGTAGTATTGAATATTACCGGATAACCTGTTGCCCTGTATCAGGAAGTCGAGGCCTATATTAAACACGCCTGTTCTTTCCGGGCGGAGTTGGCTGTTGGTAATACCAGTTCCAAACGTGGTATAGGCATAAGGAAGATTGGTATACTGGTTGTTGGCAAACGAATAGGTGATCAGTGGCCTTGCAATAACAGAGGGGTTTACGTTCCCGTTGTAACCGTACGTAGCGCGCAGGGTTAACGATGGCACCAGCGACCAATGGTAGAAGTTTTCATTATGAATGTTCCATGCGCCGCCTACCGAGTAATATGGCGTTCCGTTCTGGTTGGTGCCGCGGCCGAATTCGCTTGATAAGTCTTTACGTAAGCTTGCTGAAATGGTGTATCGCCTGTCGTAAGTGTAGGCAGCATTTGAATAGTAACTAAATGTGCGGACTTTATTGTCGATAAAACCAGTAGAAAGGTTAGCGATATACTCACCATTGTAGCCACTAAAGTCTTCAGCAAAAGCAATAGGAAGCATCGTTTTATAATCCAGCTTATTGTTGGTAAACAACGTATTTTCGTCATAACCGTAATATCCGTCGCTTTTTGCTATGCTGTAAGTTTGGGCAACATCTACACCCGCTATAGCCGATAGCTGGTGTTTTTCTTTCCAGGTGTGGTCAAAGTTTAGCTGCCCCCTTAACGTGTGATTGTTTGACGTAGTTAAAATGGTAGCGTATTGGCCACCTAAAGGCAGCTGCCTGTTATAAGGCGCAACCGGGTCAAAAGTCCTGGGGTCAACAGATTCAGGCGAGGTGGTAAAATAATTGATCATATTCCTCATGTAAAATGAGTTTTGCCTGTATAAAGTGTTATCATTATTCCGGCCGGTATTATAATTATAGGCCACCTGTGCACTTAACCCGTTTACTATTTTGTAGTTAGCACTAAAATTCAGATTTAAATTTTGTGATTTAATTTTGTTATACCCTTCATTGATATCATTAAGCGGCACATAACTGTAGCTTAAAAATTTATCGCCGTAGGCGTCATTTACCGCGCCGGCAAAACCCTGGCGGTATAGTTTGGCAAGTTCAAGGTAGTTCCCCTGGTCGTCGGCGAGGCGCGAGTAGGGATAGAATGTCGCATCTGTGGCACCGGTGATCCTGTTAGATGCTGCCTGCTCATTATTTCGCTGAACGTTGTAGCTGATGTTTCCCTGCAGTTCTAAACCGGTAAAGGGTTTAACCGCCATGGAATAACCCAGGGCCAGCCTGTTGTAATCTGAGTTCCTGGTATTATTAATGCCTTTATCCAATCCGCCGGACAGGCGGTAATTAAATGTTTCTGTACCCCCGTCTAATCCTAAGGAATAGCTTTGGGTAACGGCATTACGCAGAAAGTATTTATCATAATCTTTCCTGATATCGTTCTTTCTTAAAGCATCTAACCGGCCATTTGCCTGTGCATCGGTCAGGGTGCCTTTAAACTTCCAGGCATCCACAATCTCGGCCACCGGCGATTTAATTTCCTGCCCGTAAAGATGTGATATGCTCAGATCCGGCAGAGGCCTGTTTTGCTGCTCAAAATAACTTGCCTGCGCATCTATGTAGTCAGATACGCTCATGGTTTTGTTATAAAACAGGTCAACCTTTTCGGTAATGTTAACGTTGCTGTTGAAAGTGATACGTGGTTTACGGTTATAACCCCCGCGTTTGGTTTTGATGACCAATACACCGTTTGCCGCCCGTGAACCCCAGATAGAGGCTGCGGCTGCATCTTTAAGTATCGTTACGCTTTCAACATCATTGGGATTGATTTTGTCAATTGAATACGGACTGGCTATCCCATCGATCACGACCAGCACCTGCCCGCTGTAATTACCGTTCAGATCGGCATTAGCGGACTCGTTAAGGGTGTTTTTGCCACGTATGGTTAAGTTGGCCAGAGGCGACTGCCTGGCATTGGGGTTAGCAGAGTTATTTGTCCGGAGGTCATTACGGAAATCAAGTGAGGTAGTTATACCTTCCAGCCGCCTCACCAGGTTGGGATCGGTACTGTGCTGTAATTGCTCCTTAGTAATAACTTCGAAAGAGCCGGTAGCTCTTTCCTTCGGCAGATCCTGCAAACCTGTAGATACAATGGCTACACTTTTCATCTGCAGTGACGCCTCTTTCAGAATCACGTCAATTTTGGTTCGTCCCTTAATAGCGATAGTATCAGCCTGGTAACCAACATAAGAAAATATCAGGTATCCGTCATCCGGCACCCGGAGAATATGATAGGTGCCTGCCTGGTCGGTCGCGATCTGCACCTGGGTGCCTTTAAGCCTTACCGTAGCTCCGGGCAAACCTGTGCCCTGCCCGTTAGAAACAGAACCGCTTACATCAATAAAATCGATAGCTGCGGCGGTTAACGTTTTATCTTTTAATACAATGGTGTTGTCGTCAATGGTGTAAGCCAGTGGCTGATCTTTCAGTACAATTTCCAGCACCGTTTTGATATCGGCGGATTTGACACTGATGCTGATCTTGCCGGTATTTTTAAGCTGCTGGGCCGTGTAAACGAAATCAAAATTGCTTTGCTGCTGTATTTTTGAGATGATTACCTTTAAAGCAACATTCTTTTCGTTAAGCGAGATCTGCTGTGCATAGCCCGTGGCAGAAACCCGGAAGAACATAATGAACAGTAAGAATGTTGTTAGTCGCATAATCAGCAGTACTTTACGAACGTGCGCATTGGGCACGCCAAATTTGATAGTATAATTTTTATACATTTGTTAAGTCTGGTTAATAAGTTGATACTATGAGGAATTTATTGACGTAATGCCAGGCATTAGCCAGCTGTGTTGCAACCACACCTGGCTTTTATTTTGGATTACCGCTGTAAGTAGTTTTTATTTCGTTACGATAATCCTCCTTCCTGCTATTTTAAAATGCACTTTATTGGTTAACTCCAATTTCTTTAACACCTGCGATACGTAGGCGCGCTTATTAACCCGGCCGCCAAAATCATCAGTTGGCAGTTCCCCTTCGTAAACAACTTCCACATCATACCAGCGGCTTATCTTTCGCATAATATTTTCTATCTTCTCGTCCTGGAAAACGATATAGTTGTTTTTCCAGCCCATTACTTCATCAATATCTGCTGTTACCACATAAACGCCTGCAGCAGTTTTCTCTGCCTGTTGTCCCGGTTCTAATAGCGTTGAGTTTACGCGCACGCTGCCTTCAAGCAGGGTAGTACGTGTAACCGGCTCATCTTCGTAACTTTTGATATTAAAATGTGTGCCCAGTACCTGCACCTGCTGGCCCCGGCTTTTTACAATAAATGGCACAGCTTTATTTTTTGCCACCTCAAAATAAGCTTCGCCGGTTAACTCAACTTCCCGCTGTTTTTGCCCCCGGAAAGTGGAGGGAAAAACCAGTCGGGATGCAGCATTCAACCACGCTATCGAGCCATCAGGTAATACCAGTTTGTAGGTGCCGCCGTTAGGCGTCTGCAGGGTAAGCATTTTAGTATCCGCGGTTAAGCCTGCGTTTATCCGGGTACTATCATCATAGGTTAAACCGCCGGAATGTACTTCAATCCCTTTTCTTGTAGAATCAAGTACTAAAGTACCGCTGCCCGCTATGGTCAATGTTGCTTTGTTAGTGCCCGGTGCAATATCTTTTTTACTACCAGCCAACTGGCTTACCGTTATTGCCGGTACCTGTACAGCCTGCCATACAAAATACCCCCCAACCGATAATACCAAGATAGCTGCAGCTGCTACCGACCACCATTTGGCTATCCGTTTAACCGGGCGATGTTCATTCTCCAGTTTGGCCCATACCAGGTCAACAGCCGCAAGGCGTTCAGCCATGCCCGGGTTTTCGGCACCTTCTTCCTGATAAGTTAAGTACCATGTTTCCAGCAGCGCTATTTCCTCGTCGGTAGCCTTGCCAAGCCTGAAATGCTCCAGCATAACCCGAATTTCCTGTTCATTCAATTTTGCCATAACTCAATCTAAACGTAAGACAGTCAACACCCCCGGCAGGAGGTATATCTATTTATTTTCTTTTCCTGGTCAGCAGCAGCGCTGCCCCGCCGGCTACGATCAAGGCCGGCAACCCCCAAAGCGTAACCGATCTGTAAACAGATAATTGTTTGCGGTTCGCCATTATTGCATCGTCTTTTGGTATAGGGCGGCTCACCTTTACCGGGAACCCACCATCACTAAACCACCTAAAAATGCCATTAATAAACGGGAAATTGTAAGCCTGGCCAATTAAATTGTCGCTCATAAAATCAGCATCACCACTTATAAGTACTTTTTGTACTTTGTTTCCCTTTTCGCGCGTCAGCGTTATCATCAAAGGTTTGCTGCCTTTTTCATCACCTTGCTGCGGCTCATAACTTACAGATGTGGAAGATGGATCAAACTCCTTTATCCTATTCCAGCCATCCGCGTTACTCTTTAATAAAGTATCTACCACAAATCCCTTCGGTTCCGCTATAAGCATGGCTGCTGATGGTAGAGCAACTCTTGCATAAGGCCCCGTCATTTGTTCAAAGTACGTATTATCCTTACCTGTAAATTTGGCGCTCACCAAATCGGGCTGGGCCTTTTTGTCGGCATTAACTAACATACCTGCAGATAATTGTACACCCAGTTGCAATAAAACCGGGTTAATAACCAAGCGGTGCTGCGGTTCAGCTGCGATCAGCATATTGCCTCCGGCATCCAAATAACGCTGTATTCTTTGTATAGCCGGGTTACTTAACGGCTTTGCGGCATCTGCCAGCACTAATACGGTTGTCTCTTTTGGCACATCTGCGTTGTTCAGATCAACGCTTGATACATCAAACCCCTGGTTAATTAATGATTTCCTGGTTTTACGGGCATTGCTGAACAGTTGGTAACTTCTGTCACCTTTTAGGGTGATGCTACGTTCGTCGTCGCCATTAATAAAAACAATTAGCTGGTTCGGCCTGATCAACTTTTTAATGGCGGCAGTTATCTCGGCCTCCTCTGGAAACTGGTTATTCTCGTTATACAATCTCAAATAACTGGTTTTACCATGATAAGACAGGCGGCGGATAAACGTATTCCCTTCCGCACTCAGGTCGATCATTTTACGGATCTTGTTCGGGGGTAAAAAGCCGCCAACATCTACCTGCAGGTTATCGGCTACTTTTTCTGCTATTTGTTTTACACTTAAGCCTTTTATATCTCCCTGGTAGATCATGTTTGGGTTGTTAGCCAAATCGGTAGCGTCATAATAATAAACATAGTTCATTTTTATGCCGGGTATGAACCTTCGGAAATCCTCAAAGCGCGACAGGTCGGTATTTCTGGAAACCGGCAAACCGGCGTAAACATGCTGATCCAACAAATTCACATAGGTAGTGATCTTTAAGGGACCGTTGATTTGCCGGGCTATCTCCTGGCTGGCCGGGGTTAAGGTTCTTGATTTTTGAGCTGTAGCATCCCAATATAAAATGTTTAACGGCCTCGAACTGATGTATCCGCAAAAAAGCACAACCGTAATCAGTGCCACATACTTGCCTATCTGCACGGTAAGCGCTTTAGCCTCGCGGCCTGCTTTAAGGCGTAAAATAGTCAAGCCCAGAAACAACGAAATGATGAGCAGGTAATAAATAACATCACCGGATGTGATCAGGCCGCTCAGCATATTTTCGGTACGGCCTGATAATGAAAGGAAGTAGGTAAGGTCCCGCACAAAATCAATGCTCTGGCCAATGCCGCCCACATATTTTAATGCAGCGAATACAGCCAGCGTACTAATAGCGGCAACAACCTGGTAACCCGTAAGGCTTGACATGAATAAGCCGATGGCTGCATAAGTTGCAGTTAACAGGAAGAGGGATAATAGCCCGGCGCAGATTAAACCCACATCAGCATCTTTGATGATCATTATGCCGATAAGGCTGTAAATACCTAATATAGCCATCAGCATTAATGCGTAATACAGCATAGCCAGGTACTTACCTAAAATGATCTCTCTGATTTTTACCGGGGACGACAGTAATAATTTGATAGAACCGCTGCTGAACTCACGGCTCATCAGCCCCATGGTAAGCAGAGGGATATACAAATACAGCGTTTGCAGTACCTTATCAAATAACCCGTTTATACCAGGAAAAAGCAACTGAGTTAAGTTGTTGGCTTTTTCGCCCATCATAAATAATTCCTGGAAACTGCCCAGCATGCCAAAAAATCCCGTACCCGCCTGTACCATAAAAATGGCAAGCACCAACCAGGCCACCGGCGAATAAAAAAGTATGCTGATCTCCAGTTTGGCTATTTTAAGTATCTTGATCATAAAGCTTAGGTGGTTTTGTTTGATAACTGAGAGAAAATTTCGTCGAGGCTGCTTTTCTCCAGCATAATTTCGGTTAATTGCCAGCCATTTGTAACGGCCATTTCAATAATTTGGGAAGACACCTTTGTGCTGGTGTCAAAATGCAAACGGATACCACCATCGTTCAAAAGTTCGGTTTTGGTAATGCCTGTGATACCTGAAAGAGTTTCCATCGGCGGTGGATTATCCATATAAACCAGCAGCGAGTTGGGTAGTATATAGTTGTTAAAGGCCGTCATGGTATCTGCAAAAACCATACGTCCGCCCTCAATCATGCGGATATCATCGCAGGTGGCCTGCACTTCTGACAGGATGTGGGAGGAGAAGATAACGGCCCTTTCGGTAGCTATTTCTTTGATCAATTTGCGTACTTCCAATATCTGGTTAGGGTCCAGTCCGTTTGTAGGCTCATCCAGTACTACCAATTTGGGCAGGTGAATAATACTTTGCGCAATGCCCACGCGCTGCCTGTAGCCGCCACTCAAATTATTAATTACCCTGGAGCGAAAATGGGCCACGCCGCATTTTTCCATAGCAGCATCAACGGCTGTTTTTATATCGCGCTTATTGATATTACGCAGGTAGGCGCAGTATGTTAAATATTCGCTTACCGTAAGATCGAGATGCAGCGGAGCATTTTGCGGCAGAAAACCGATAAGCATTTTAGCGTCTTCGGGTTTTTGCCTAATGTCTATTCCACCTATGTGCACGGTGCCTTCCGTTTGGTTGAGCACGCCGCATAAGATATTCATGGTGGTTGATTTGCCTGCCCCGTTAGAACCAAGCAGGCCTAATACGCCAACTTTACTGATTTCAAGATTAATGTCTCTGATTGCCCAGTCGCGGCTGTATTTATGCGACAGATGCGATGCTTTTACAATGCTGTTTTCCACGTTTTTTACAGTTAAGCCCTCTTTAGGATGCTTTATAACCGTAAGACAATGTGCTAAACCAACGGAGGTATCGATCTATAAAATAATTGTGAAAAGAATGTTAAACTAATGCTTCAGCATCCATAGCAGGTAGATATATTGAATTAGGCCCAGTTTGGTGCGCAGTTGCTTTAGGGCATTTGAAACCTGTTTTTTTACCGTTTGCTCGGTAGTGCCCATAATAGCAGCTATCTCTTTATGGCTGAGGTGCTGCTTACGGCTCAGTTCGAACACTTCGCGCATACGGGGTGGCAGTTCTGCTATTTCTCTTTCTATAGCATCGCGCAGCATCGATTCACGCACACGGTGGTCAGTTATGGCCGTCTTTTGCAGGGAATATTGTTGAATAGAATGGATGTACTTTTCCCGTACCTGCTTTTTGGCAAAAAGATTAAGGATGTGGTTCCTGACACTCGTATACAAGTATCCGGATAAGTTATTGCCAATTTGTATAACTTCTCTTTTTGTCCATAGGGTGGAGAATACTTCCTGGATAGCATCCTGAGTTTCTTCTGTATTACGGGTTTTATTCCAGGCGTGGTTATGGAGTACTAATTTATAGCGGTTGTAAATTTCAGTGAACGCATACCTGTCCCCGGATCTTAATAATTCCGTTAAATCAGCATCTGAGTATGTACCGTAATCTGCCAAGGGGTGCTCAATTATCAATAGTAAACAAGGCCTTTATTACCAGGGAGCGGCCTTAAGAATATCTAAAGATAAAAAAATGATTAATATTAGTCGAAAGGTGATTAAACAAGCAGGGAGATCGCTTTTAGAATTCTTGCGGGCTTGTTCAGTAATGATTCGTTTAAAATCACTCTTGTTCGGGCTTGTTCGGGCTGTTCGTGCCCCATGTCGAACGCGAACAAGCCTAAAAAGCATTTGAAATTATTGACAGATGATGTTTTTCCTTCGAAAAAGGGTATCGCGTTATCGCACACGACCGCAGGGGCCACGGCAGATCAAGCCAGGGTGATTCAGGGCATGATACGGACACTTATGCAGCTGATGTAGCGGAGCTTACCGCTTTCCTGTACCTTAAAGATGCGATTCACATTGGCCACTCTACAGGTGGTGGTGAAGTGATCGGATATGCCAATAATAACCACTTCCTCTGTTATTTAATTTCTATCCACCTGTTTTTAAAAAAGCGCCCCCGGCTCTCACCACCGGGAAACGCCTATATAACCAACCAATCAATTACCTTTTATTTCTTATGTTTCTGCAGGATACTTAAACGCGCATACAACTCTGCAATGCACGCCTCATCCAAAAGCCATTTTGGCTTTTTTAGCTCATCAGCATTGGGTGTCCAGCTATGGGTTGTATAACCATATTTATCGCGCGAGTTTTGCCAGGCATAGTTCAGATCGTGCTCAACGGCACCTATATATCGGTAATCGCCATCAACCTTATAAAGTGCCTCATATCCACGGAACAATACCGTCATAAACCATGGGAGGTCGATATGCAAGGTGAGGTTCTTGTTATGCGGCACGGTACTAAAATGCATATAACTATCTTTGGCCAATTGCTGCGCCTGGGCCAGGTACATTTCATCGCCGGTTTCCTTGTAAAGTATTACGGCAGCTTCCAGTAAGGACCCTGTATTATAGCTCCAGAAAGTACGGTTGAGCTTGCCATCCATTTTGATGTCGTTGCCTATTACTCCTGTAGAATCGCGCAGCGTGTTGTACATCCAGGTATAAAACTTTTTGCCTTGCTCCAGATAATAGGGTTCTTTACATCCCTGGTAAATTTTAAGGGCGGTTAGTGTTGCCATGCCATTGGTACATGCCGGTTTTTGATCGTTGTGTCCTTCGAGCCAGGTTACACCACCGCCCATGTCGTCGTTCCATCCGCTATAGATAAATTTAAATACCTCTTTAGCGCGTTTAAGGTATAGCTGATTTTTGGTATTGAAATACGATTCCATATAATCTATACCTACCAGCCCGTTATCATCGTAGTACCGGTCGGCTTTCTCCAGCCTTACTGGGTAGGCCTGGTATCCGGTCGGCTGGCGGACACTATCGTGATACTGCTCCACCCCTATTATAAGGCTATCCTGGTAAGTTTTATACTTGCTTTTTAGCGATGGAACCCGCATTAATATATTAGTTGCCGTAAAAACACCCGAGAACGGCCACAAAAAACTCACCGGTTTTTCCGTAACAGCGGCGCCCTGAAAATAGTTCAGCGTATCTTTTTTGTTCGACGGAAAGTTCTCCGAAAACAATCCTTTATAGGCCGGGACCCGGTAATCCTTCCAGATCCTGGCGAACATGGTTTCTGCCCGCGACCGGTATACCGCAGATAATTTATCCTGGGCACCCGCATCCAAACAATTGGCGAATAGCGCTCCCGATAATAATAGAACAAGCGGATTAAATTTACGTCTCATAGCTTTTTTCAAGGTGGATGTATTTGTATGTTTTATTTTTTTAGCGTCTATCTATAATCAGACAGCATGCCCTGGGTCCGCTGCATCCATGCCTGGTCTACGCCCTCCTGCCTGGTTTCCACATTACTGCCGTCAAAATTGCAGAAATGGTAATAACCCAGGTTAGTTGTGTTGCGCAGTTTGGTGTTCATATAATCAATGTTTTGCTGCGCGTAATCCAGCCATGCGGTGTTGCCATCGCGCTGGTAAAGTTTTATCATGGCCTGCGATCCCCATACACACCAGGCAGGGTTTATCCTACCGTCGGTTGTGTTAAAGATGTAAACATGATAAGTACTGTTCCACAAAGTGGTGTTCATACTTACACCTAGATTTTGCGCTTTTGTTACGAAGGTGTTATCGGCTATTATTTGCGCGTACAGTAAAAAAGCCTCCACCATAATAGCGTTATCATAGGTGAATTTCTCGGTGTGTTTGGTACCCGCTCCGGGGCCGTCAATTTTCCAGATATATAGCCCGGTAGTGGCATCTCGCATGTTATTAATGAGCCAATCCTTTACCGAATTTGCCCAATCCTTATAAAAAGTTTGCCCGGTTATTTGATATAAGCGTAAGAAAAGCTGCAGTGCAAGCCCGTTTGTTTGGGTAGGTTTGCTCTCTTTGATGGTATTCCACCAAAAACCGCCGCCATAGGTTGCATCCCACTGCCCGCTGTTCATGAGCCAGTTGGCACAGGCCTTTGCCGAGTTTAAATAATTGGTTTTTGTGGTGCCGGTAGTAACATCGTAAGCATCCAGATAGGCTACGCCGGTAAGGGCGTTATCGTCGGTATATTTATCACCGGCGGCACCCGTTCCGTTCACATTTGCGGCAGCGAAATAACCGCCTGTGGGGCTGGCTCCGTTCCACATGTTATTCATCCATGTGTAGGTGTTATTCATGTAAGGCAGGTACGCGCTATTCCCAATTTTTACCATTTCAGCGTCGGCATAGATCTGGCTGATGTTATACCATTCGTAAGCGGTGGTGGTTTGCGTGGTTGTGTTTACTTTATAGCTGTTATAAGTTGTGAGCAAATTGCCGTAAACAAAATTGTGCGTTTCGTGGGCTTTAATGTAATAGGCCGAACTTGTGCTTTGCGTTTTCAACTTTTTACCGGCGGTGGTTGTTTCTTCAACAGCCGTTTTCGCAGCGGTGGGCGCATGATCTTTTTTACATGCGGCAAGGCAAAATGTAAGCATAGCGAATGCCGCCAATGCTTTTTTTGATTGGTTAGTTCTCATAATAGAATGTTTATAAAGGTTAAATAGAATTCATCTTTAAATCACCCTCTACTGATCCGACGGCCTTGTGCTAACTACGTTATTGTGTTGATGGCGGAGGCACTTTTACGCCCCAATTGGTATTTGGCTGGCGGCCCATAACAAATACCAGTTTGCCCCCTTGCATCAACTCATCGCGGTACAACCAGCAGTTATCTAATGGTTTACCATTAAACTCGGCCGACTGCACATATACATTCTCCGTAGAGTTATTTTTTGTAGTAATAGATAGTGTTTTGCCATTACCCAGTGTGATGGCAGCTTTATCAAAAAGCGGGCTGCCCAGCTCAATTATAGGGCGGGCATCGGTCAAGCCCTTAACATCAAACAAGCCCAGTGCATTCATTACATACCAGGATCCCAGCTGCCCCTGGTCTTCATCCTGCCCGTAACCATAACCATGAATAGGTTCGGTACCGTAAAACTCCCGCCCTATCAGCCTGGTCCATTTTTGAGTTAACCACGGTTTGCCCGAAAAATTGAACAGCCAGCTGATGTGCAGGTTAGGCTGGTTGCCATGGTTGTAAATAGAGTTGATGCCCGCAAATGCATCGATGGTTTTACCGCCGCCAAAGGCCAGCTTTTCTGATACGGTGAAAATGCTGTCTAACCGTTTATTGAAGTTATCCTTGCCAATGGCATCCACCAGGCCGGCAGGATTTTGGGGGACGTAGAAGGTGTACTGTACAGCATTCCCTTCCTGGAAACCTCTCCAGGGCTGGTAGGGGTCAAACTTGTCTACAAATTTGCCGTCGAGCCGTTTAGGGTGCATCAATTTGTTTTGAGGGTTTAAAAGTTGGCGCCAGCCATTGGAGTATTTGATGAGCTGCTGATAATCTGCCGTTTTACCCATCGATTTTGCCATTTGGGCGGTTGCAAAGGCGCTAAAACTATATTCGAGCGTATGCGAGCCAGAGAAGTTGGAGCCCGTAGAATCGGTCACAAAATCGCGCCCGGTTTGCTCCATGTGCGGCACGTAACCATGTTCTAAAAATGCTTTGGTATCCATTTTACCGGCACCCAGTATGCGGTTCTTATAATTTAAGTCGTTGGCCTTAACAGCATCATAAGCTAAATTAACATCGTAATTGCGGATGCCGGAGTTATAGGCTGCCGCTATGGCAAGCCCGACAAAGTTTGTCCCCACGCCCGATATGTATTCGCTGTTGGCAATACCATCGCCAAACCAGCCCCTATCCTTATACAACTGCAAC
This sequence comes from Mucilaginibacter pankratovii, assembly GCF_014773265.1. GTDB lineage: Bacteria > Bacteroidota > Bacteroidia > Sphingobacteriales > Sphingobacteriaceae > Mucilaginibacter > Mucilaginibacter pankratovii. The sequence continues at coordinate 654,132 of NZ_JACWMY010000001.1, forward strand.
TGCGTATTTACAAAACTGCCGTACCATTTAGGATAGCTTAGTGCCCATAACTGCGTAATATTCCAATAACCGCCCCATATGGCGTCGGTGTTAATAAATTCAGCCTTCAATTCGCCGCTTTGTTCGGGTAAGCGACCTGTGGCGCCGCCATGTTTTGGATAATCGCCATTAACATCGCTGGCAATACCCCTGCCTAATAAGGCGTGAAATAAGCCAGTGTAAAACTTTGTTTTATCGGGTACGTTTGTTCCTTCAACAACAATTTTACCAAGTTCCTGCTGCCAGGTTTGCTGCGCGTTTGCTTTTGCTTTATCGAAGGATAAACCCGTTGCTTCGGCCATATAATTAGCTTTGGCGTTTGCTAATGATGTGTACGAAAGGCCAGTTTTCACCTCTATGGTTTCGCCTTCGATGGTTTCATAATTCAGGGCCAAGCCCGCACCTACACCCTTAGCTTCAGCGGCATAAGGGTTGATTTTGTCCTTATTGAAAGCTGTAACGTTTGATGGTTTTTTGCTGAGCTCGCCGTAAAAGAACATCGCAACTTTACCTTCGGGGTCGTAAATTTTTACATACTTGGGATAGGTGAATACAAAACCCTCAAAATGGGTATCGTCGATCATTTTGATGCCGGCATCGGTAACGTCGCTGCTTTCGCCCTGTTTGTTGCCAATATCCAGTATAATGTGCGATAGCCCGTTCTTTGGGAACGTATAACGTTGAAAGCCCACGCGCTTAGTGGCGGTTAATTCGGCAGTGATATTGTAATTATCCAGCAGTACTTTGTAGTAACCGGGTTCGGCCACCTCGTTTTTCCTGTCGAATTTAGAGCGGTAGCCAACGGCAGGGCCCTCCAGATCGCCGGGTTTCACCTTTAATTCACCGTTGGTTGGCATGTAGCTTACTCCGCCTACCTGCCATTCGTGAAAATGAACAAAGCCTTCTATCGAATTTTGGCGGGTATCGTATCCCACGGCCTCCCAGCCGCTTGGGTTACCATAATGCCCGTTGGTTGAAGGGGCGAGCTTAGCCATCCCATAAGGTACCGCAGCAGGCGTATAAAAAAACCAGCGACTGTGTGCTGTACCAATATTGGGGTCTACATATTTTAGCACACTTTCGCGCTGCACACCGCAGGATGCCAGCGAAACAGCCAACAACGCAAAACCCGATCTGATAGATAATTTCATAGTAAAAACTGTATATAGTATGCTGCCAATCGGGCAGCGTTTGTTTCTTATTTATATTTGGAAAGCATTACCTGCAAGCGTTGCATCCAGGCCTGGTCTACACCTTCGTAATTCGTATACCTCCCCGCCCCGTCCAAACCGGCAAACTGAAAGTAACCGTTATTTGCGGGGTTACGAAGTACGGTATTTATCGCATCCAAATTACCTTTGGCATAATTTAGCCAGGTGGCATTATTATCTGTTTGGTATAATTTGATCATGGCTTGTGTTGCCCAGCCGCACCAGCAAGGGGTTATTCTCCTGTCGGCAGTATTAAATATGTAAACGTTATGCGGTGCGTCCCATAAAACGCGGTTCATGGCGTTGCCTACGGCCTGCGCCCTTGACACGTAATTATTATCGTTAGTAGCCTGTGCAAACAATAAAAAGGCTTCAATCATAATTGCGTTATCGTAAGTAAAAATAATGTTGTTACGAGTGCCTGTTTCTTCAAACTGCCACACGTATAAACCGCTGGCGCTATCATACATTTTACTGTTAAGCCAGGCGTTTACAGATATTGCCCAATCTTTATAGGTTGCATCCCCGGTAATAATGTAGAGTTTGGAGAAAAGCTGCAAAGCAACGCCATTGGTTTGTGTGGGTTTAACTTTCCGTTCGGTGTTCCACCAAAAACCGCCGCCGTAGGTATTATCAAACAGTCCGCTTTTGATCAGCCAGTTGGCGCATTGCTTTGCCTTATCCAGGTAAGCCGCCTTATCGGCACCGGTGGTTACTTCGTAAGCATCCAGGTAAACCATACCGGTAAGCCCGTTATCATCTACATACTTGGTGCCCGATGCGCCGCTGCCATCCAACTTAGCAAAAGCAAAGTATCCCCCGTTAGGGTCGGCTTTGTCCCACATGTTCTCCATCCATTTAAAGGTGAGGTTCATATCAGCCAGGTAGGTAGCGTCACCCGCGGCAACCATAGCTGCATCGGCATAGATCTGGCTGGCATTATACCACTCAAAGGCGCTGTTAGGATCGGTAGTGGTGTTTACTTTATAACTCCTGTACGATGTCATGAGGTTGCTTACAATAAAGCCATGCGTTTCCTTAGCCTTGGTAAGGTAAGTTGATACCGTTGGCTCGCCACCGCCACCGGGTGGCGTTACAGGCGGAGTTACCGGCGGGGTAACAGGTGTAACCGGTGTTTTGCCACATCCTGCTGCCAATAAAAGCACAACCGCCATGCATCCGTATAAGTAGTTTTTCATAGTATGAGGTTTTAAAGATCACCTGCAATGTTTTAAAACACTGCAGGTGATCTGTTAACAAGGAACGTTTGCCTTATTATTTATAAAGTGGTTACTGTATGTGTATAGGCACCATCGGTTTTAAAGTTCACATCCACTTTTACGTTGTGACGGTCTGCCGAAGGATCGAATTTATAGGTATTGGCCCATTGGTCGTTTGTAACCGGCAGCAGGAAAAAGTAAGAAGCCGCCTGGCCCGCAGGCGGGCCATTATCGCCCCTGGAGCTGCCCATGTAATGGATGCCCGCAGAGGTATGCACTACAAACTTGTAACGCTCATCGCGCCCCCACGAAAACTGGTAAAACTCAATTGGTAAACTGGCAATTTCCCAGGTGCTGTTGCCAATGTAATTAAGCTGCCCTATCTCTGAACCATACGCCGACATCCATAAACCAACCGACTGAATTTCTACGCTGGAAGTAGTGGCCACATTAAAATCAAACGTGAGTTTGTATTTTTTATCCGCGCTAATGGTTACCGGCGTACTGCCTTCTTTTATTAAACCGCCATCCACGTAGTATTTTTTACCTGCGTCGCTGGGTTTATCCGTTAAAAAATAGTTCCCGGCTTTTAGCGAAGTGTAAATTTCAAACACACCCTCTTCGTTCTTTTTTAGCTTAACGGCTTTGGTAATATCAGCGCCACCCTCGGTAGCCGAACCGGTGATGTACATATCAACAGGTATCTCGGCAAATCCTGCGGGCCTGCTCAATTGGATCGTTCTCGACTCTGATGACGCCACTACATTTGTACCTTTTGATGCCAGCACGGTCCATTTTAACTTACCGGTTGACGATGCAGCAATACCGCCCATGTTTGCTATCTTGTTCAGATCTTTGTGCGTAAGGGTAATTTTGGTTTCTACGCCGCCCCCGTTCGATACGGTTTTATAAACCGGCTTACTAAAGTCGCCGCCTTCTTTATCAAATGCTATCTGGTACAATACATAATCGCCATCTGCGGCGTTAGCGGCACTCCATTGAAAATCAACCGATGCCGGTGTTGCCGGGGCAAGCGCTACCGTTGTGTTGTTTGCCGGCAGGCTGAGGTTACCTACTGAAGTTAAATTCAGGTTTAATGGTTTTACTTCCTTTTTACAGGAGGTAATTACGAGCATGGCCATTAACAGCACACCGCCCGATTGGATAAATTTTCTCATTGCTTTATAATTTTTCAAATTGGTTTAACGATATCAATAACCCGGGTTTTGCGTAAGGTTTGGATCCAGCCCGATCTCTGATGCCGGGATAGGCCACAAATAATTCTTAGCCGGATCGAACTGGCGTTTTTGCGCGCGGATGTAACCGTTATCAACCCCTGCATCGCCAAATTTGGCACCGTGTGCAAAGCCGTTCAATACGGTTTCTGCAGTTTTCCAGCGGCGGATATCATCGGTACGGAGGCCTTCCATGGCCAGCTCTGCCCTACGCTCCCTGCGGATGATATTGGTCATATCAGCAGTACCGGGAAAATCCAAAGCACCCGCATCGGTAAAGCCCGCGCGGCGGCGAAGCAGACCGATGGTGTTGTTCCATACGGTTGCATCCATCTGGCCGAGGCTTTGTTTGGCTTCCGCATAATCCAGCAGCACTTCGGCATACCTGATCAGGTGCAGGTTTGAGCCTGATGTAAAAGAGGTCTGCGCAATTGGGTCGAAATATTTGCGCCAGTAGTAGCCTGTTGGCGATGATGCCTGCGAAGCTGGGTTATATTCGTCCAGACGCCCAGCGTCTGGGTCGGTACCGGGCTTAATATAAATGGTTTTGCTTGTGCCGTTGCCGTTTACCCAATTGTATTTATCATAAACCACAGTGGCGGTAAGGCGCGGATCGCGGTTTGTGTAAGGATTGCTTTCCACGTAGCCGGAGCCGGCATCGTTAATGCCTTTGCCATTTAGTGTGATGTAGCTATCCACCAGTTCCTGCGTTGGCGACATACCACTTACGCGGCCACCTACAGATCGTGGTGCAAAATCGAAAAACTCGCCCCAGGTGCGGATGCTCGGCACATATTGCAGGGAAAGCAAGCTTTCGTTATTGGTTTTATTAACCGTTGGGTTGCTGAACAGATCGCTGTAGTTGCTTACCAGGCTGTAAGCACCAGCCTGCCCGCCCATTAATTTTTCACAAATCGCCGCAACGTCGGCCATACGGTTACCTTCATACAATAACACCCGTGCCTCTAAAGCCAATGCGGCACCTTTGGTAATCCGGCCGTTCTCGCTGGCCGGGATCTGGTCTTTGGTAGGTAGCGCAGCAGCGGCAGCCTCCAGTTCATCTATCACAAACTTAATTACCGTAGCCTTTGGCGAGCGGGCAATGGTTTTTGCTTCATCGGCAGTAATATCCTTATCAATCAGTGGCACATCGCCATACCATTTAGCCAGGTTAAAATGCTCGAAAGCGCGTATAAAACGGGTTTCGGCTTTTAAACGGGCAATTACATCGGCAGAAAGGGTTTTATTCTGATCTATATTGGCCAGGAATATATTACACGACTTAATGGTGCTGTAATAATAAGCCCAGTCGTTTAAAAACTTACCCTGCGATGCCGTAAAGTTGCCGCTGGCTATCAGCGAGTAATCGCCCGATGAGCTGTAGGCATTATCAGAAGTAGCCTCGTTGTAAAAGTAGATACCGCTGTTATAAATTAAGCTGTAGTTGTTGTTAAGCGCGTTATATACGTTGGCATCAACGGTCCAAAAGGTTAGGTCCGAAAACCTGTCGGTTGGGGCCAGATCAAGTTTCTTGCACCCGGTTGCCGCGGTGGCCACCATAAATGCGATACAAAGTTTATTTAGAAATTTCATGTTCGTCTTTTTTAATATTGTACTTAAAAAGTGATGTCTATGCCTGCACCATAAAATACCGGCAGCGGGTACGACCGTGCGCTGTTTGAACCGGAGCCAACACTAACGTTGTTGCCAAACTCGGTTGTTTCAGGGTCAATAAATTTCATTTTGGTTAAGGTGTAAAGGTTTTGGCCGATAAGAGAGATCCTTAACCGCTCCATCCCCGCTTTTTTGCTGATGCTTTTTGGGAAGGTGTAACCAATGTTCACATTTTTCAACCTTGCGTAGGCGGCATCGTACTTGTACAGATCAGATCCGGTGCGCCAGTTGTAAGTATTGGAAGCCGAGCCGATAGCAGCCAGCCTTGGGTACCTTGCATCGGGATTTTCAGGAGTCCAGTAATCGGTCATGTGGTCGTACAATGTCTGCCCGTAGTTGTAGTGGAACGGTTCAACAAGCTCGCCGCGTAAGAATGCATCACGTTTGCCAACACCCTGGATAAAGAAGGAGAAATCGATGCCTTTGAAAGCTAACCTGTAGGTAAAGCCAAAGGTGTAACGCGGGAAAGGGTTACCTAAAACGGTTTTATCTTTTTCGTCGATTATACCATCGCTGTTTAGATCTTTAAACTTCAGATCGCCCGCGCCAACGGCTGCGCCCGCAATTTTTGGCGATGCATCAATATCGGCCTGGTTTTGGAAAAAGCCGTTGGTTTCGTAACCATAATATTGAGTGATAGGCTGCCCAACTTTCCTTATCAGCTGGAACACGTCCTGGTTAATGATCTGCTCGGTGGTACCACCGGTTAATGTTAGCAGCTTGTTTTTGCTATCGGCAATATTAAAGCTGATGCTATGCGATACTGCATTCGTGCTAAAGTTATAGGTTACATTAGCTTCCCATCCTTTATTGTTCATTTTAGCTACGTTATAATCGGGTAAGCCGGCACCAAATACTCTCGGTACATCATAACGGGGCTGCAGAATATCACTCGTAGTTTTATTGAAATAATCTAATTGTACATTCAGCGCGTTGTTGAAGAAACCAAGATCTACGCCTACATTAAGCGTTGCCGCCTTTTCCCAGGTAAGGTCTTTGTTGCTAATGTTAAAGCCCGCGCCTCCCACCGATTGATTATTGAAACCATATGCAATTGGGTAGTTAAAGTAGGTGGTTTGATATTGGTACGAGCCAACGTTCTCGTTACCCAAAACACCGTAAGTAGCACGCAGTTTTAAATTGCTAATGCTGTTTTTAACCGGTTCCATAAAAGATTCTTCGGATAGCAGCCAGCCTAAACTAACGGCCGGAAAAAATCCTGCCCTGTTGCCTTTGGCAAACTTCGATGAAATATCGTCGCGCAAGGTAGCTTCAAATAAGTACTTGCCTTTATAAGAGTAGTTCACTCTTGAAAATATCGAGTTGCGGCTTGTTTGATCCTGGCCGATACTATTGTAGGAGTTTATCGCATCTATTAACGTGCCCGTTGTTGATGTGCCCAGAAAGGGATCTGTAAGCGTTTTCTGCAGCTGGAACCCTCTGTTGCTAAAGTTTTCATTCGATGCGGCAAATAATACTTTAAAAGTATGGTCTTTAATGGTTTTGTTATACTCCAATAACAATTGGGTATTCAGCAATAACGATTTGCCGTTATTATCCAATACCGAAAGGTCGTCTCCATACACTCCTGCAGGTACATAGTTAACCTTTGTACGGCGGAAGAAATTGCCATTGTTGGTTATGGTTCCACCAAATAAACCGGTTAACTTCAGGTCTTTTGTGATGTTCAACTGCCCGTTAAAGTTTCCGAAGATCTCGTCGTTGTCCGACTGGTTAAAACCACCTTTTTCCAGCACGCCATATTCATTGTATTGTGAAGCTACCGCATTGGTTAAGTAATTACCGTCGGCATCTTTCCAGCTATAGTTTAGCGGAACGCGGTTAGCATCGGCAAAAATGTTATTGTCGCCAACGCTGTTGGTTTTGTTGCGGGTTTTAGTGTAATTCAGGATCATGTTTACACGTAGGATACCAATAAGCGATGTTTGGTTAAAGCGGACGTTGTATTTGGTGTAGCCAAAATCAGCACCCGAACCACCGTTGCCTATCAGGTTGCTTTTTTGATCCTGATAACCTGCTGACAGGTAGTAGGAGTTGGTTTCGCCACCACCGCTGATACTTACATTATGCGATTGCTGCGGTGCATTTTGTAGCAAGTGCTCCACATCCCATGTGCCATCGCCGGCATCTTTTAATGCCTGGATATCATCGGGCGTATAAATTGGCGGCAGCCCCGAGTTTATTAATGATTGATTTTTGTAATAAGCGTTATCCCAGGCATGCACTTTTTTTACCAGCACTTTAGGGTCCTGCAAGCCGTAACTTGCATTGTAAGAAAACGCCGGTTTTTGATTTAGTTTACCGCTTTTTGTAGTAACCAATAATACGCCGTTCGCTGCACGCGAACCGTATATAGCTGCTGCACCGGCATCTTTTAAAACCGACACGCTCGCTATATCGTTAGGATTTAGCGTGTTGATATTACCACCGATGATACCATCTATAACTACCAAAGGGTCGTTATTACCCAGCGTCCCCACACCACGAATATTGATGGTTACATTACTGCCCGGGTTAAGGGAGCTCTGCTGAATAATTAAGTTGGGCGCCTCGCCCTGTAAAGCCTGCAGTGTGTTCAGCACCGGCTTATTCTCGATGCTTTTTGCACTTATCTGGCTAACAGCCCCGGTAAGGGTTACTCGTGATTGTGTACCGTAACCAACCACAACAACCTCGTTCAAATTGTTATTGGCAGGAATCAGGCTTACATTAATCTGGCTATTACCTGCAATGGCAATTTGCTGTGTGGTGTAGCCTATAAAAGAAAAAGTTAAACTCCGGCTGGCATAAGCATCGGGCATGGTGAGTTTATAATTACCGTTTACATCGGTAACGGTACCAACCGTAGTGCCGGCTATACTAATGTTTACACCCGGTAGCGGTTGTTTTTGCTCATCAAGCACACGCCCGGTAACGGTAATATCGGCTATCCCTGCGGTGTTGGCAGCAGCAAGGGCAGATGCCTGTGCAACGCTGTAGTTGAGCACTGCGATACAAAAGAGTATCAGCAGAAAGGGGGTGTTATAAAACCTCCTTAATTTTTTTAGTTTTTGTAATAATTTCATTCTCATAGCAATTGGTTTATTTTGGATTTTTCTGATTAATTGTGACGCGGATTCTCAGCCCGCTTAGTTGCAGGTGTTTTCTGTGTTTTTCTTATTTCATGATTTTAGGGGATTTATGATAAGTGTCTTTCCAATAAGCTTCAATATTTTCCAGCGAACGGCCCTTGGTTTCGGGGATCAGTTTCCAGGTGAGCCAAAATGCTGGTGAACAGCATAGGGCAAACAACCAAAACGTCCATGCCGAGCCTAAGCCCTCCAGCATTACGGGTGTTAACTGGCCCACTAAAAAGTTGCCCACCCATAACGATAGGGTAGCCAGCGCCATGGCCTTGCCACGAATAGCATTTGGGAAGATCTCGCCCACAACAACCCAGCAAACCGGGCCGAACGAAAAGGCGAAGCAGGATATGAATGCAAGAATAAAGATCAGGATCCAGGGCCCGGAAGTAAGGCCAAGCGCAAACAATGCACCAATAACCACGAGCGATAGCACCGCACCGCCTACGCCTGCGAACAATAGTGGCCGCCTCCCCCATTTATCTACAGTAAAAATGGCTACGAAGGTGAAAACCACATTCACAAGCCCAATGGTAACCTGCCCGCCAAGCGCATTATTGAGGGTAAAACCGGCCTGCTCCAAAATGCGCGGGCCGTAATAGATCACCGCATTAATGCCGCATACCTGCGATAGGAACGGTAGTAAAAGGCCTATCCACAAAGCTTTGCGGTAAACCGGGGTGAATAGTTCTTTTATAGAGGTGCTGTTGTCATCTCCCTGCTCTTTAAAAGCTTTTATCTCGTTACTCGCCGCATGCGCTCCGTCTATCTTAGTTAAGATGTCAGTCGCTTTTTGCTCCTGCCCTTTCAAAAGAAGCCACCTCGGCGATTCGGGCACCAAAAACAAACACAGTAAGAAGATACCGGCGGGCAGAGCACCCAAACCAAGCATGGCGCGCCACACCTCTGCCGAAAATATTTTGTGCATCATATCACCACTATGGGTTTCTGATGCATGATTGGCCAGGTAAGCATTGCTGAAATATGCCAATACAATACCTATGGTTAACGCCAGCTGGTAAAGCGAAACCATCATTCCCCTAAGCCGTGATGGCGCAAATTCGGAGATATAAAGCGGCGACACCATGGATGCTACGCCGATCCCCAAACCACCTATCAGCCTAAAGATCACCAGTGTTGTAAATGAACCGGAGAACATACAGCCTACGGCAGAAGCAAGGAATAAAATCGCAGAAATGATCAGTACGATCTTTCTGCCGTATTTGTCGCTCAGCTTTCCCGAAAAGCTTACTCCCAATATACAACCCAACAGTGCGCAACTTACAAACCAGCCTTCGCTTACCGGGCTTAAATTAAAATCGGTTCTTACGAGGCTGATCGTACCGGAAATTACTGCAGTATCAAATCCAAATAAAAACCCACCCAGTGCAGCAACCAAACACACCAGGTACAGGTATATATTGCTCTTTTGGGCTGTTGCAGTATTATTTACAGCTATACTCATGATACTTATTTTAAAAATGCTTTAATAACCTTTGCACGGCCATTGCCCAGGTTGGTTAATTTGTATGAAACCGCAGCTGCAGGTATAACCACCGTTTCGGCGTAGGCATATTCTTTAAGCGTACCATCAGCAGTTTCAATACTGACAGCCAGGCCTTCAACCAGCATTAATACATGGCAGCAATTGTGAGTAGCAATTGTGATCTGGCTATCAAACTCCACACGGTGCACATCGTAAAAATGATCGGCATGCGTTGGCACATGCACTATTTGCCAGCCTTCGGCCTGCTCAATCACTTGTTGTTTAGAGATCAGTTCATCCTGCACCCGGCTGCCTTTACGGTCGAAGTCAAGATTATTAAAAGCGTGGTCGATGTTAATTGGCCTTGGGTTACCTTCCAGGTCGAGCCTCACCCAATCGTACATTTTAAAGGTGAAGATGTAAGGCGTGGCGCTGATCTCCAGCACCAGGTTGCCCGCACCGGCGCTATGCACAGTTCCGTTAGGGATCAGAAACAGATCATGCTTTTTGGCGGGATGCGATTGCACGTATTCTTCTATATCTATCTCTTTACCGGCAGCCTGGCTTTCTTCCAGTACCGTTCTGAATTTCGCAGGGTTTATGCTTTCCTGGAAACCGAGGTAAACATTGGCGTTTTCGTCACAGTCTAAAATGTAATAGGTCTCGTCCTGAGTGATATTCTCCCCAAAGTTTTCGCGGATGTATTTCAGCGTTGGGTGGCACTGGATGGAAAGATTGCCGCCGTCAAAAGTGTCCAGGAAATCGAAACGGATAGGGAACTCATCACCAAATCTATCCGCGTGTTTTCCTAATACCTGTTGGTTGTTGTGAAACATCAGGGTATCAAAGGAAACCTCCAGTAAGTTACCCTCACTTTCAAACACAATCCCGTTCTCGGGCACGATCAATTCAAACGACCAGGCATAGTTAACTACGTCGGTGTTGATGTTTTTGATATGATCTTTTATCCATTGCCCGCCCCATGCACCGGGATCAAACCAGGGCCGCACCCTGATGGTTGAACGGCTTATTGTGTTCAAACCATCCGTAAGATCTGTTTTAAACATCCAGTTGATGGTGTTTGGCCATTGCCCGTCTGCAACTACAGTTATTTTATCAAGAATGGCTTTTTTGTGGTTGTTGAGCAGTACCCAATCCACAAAGTAAAAGCGTTTATACATCTGGAAAGGCTCGGCAATTTTAGCAGCGCCAAGGTTGGTAACAGAACCGGCCCGCATCCTAAACTGCAGTTCGTTCTTCGGCAGATCGATATAAATAATTGCTGCATCCCAGTTGGCCAAAGCAGCGCCCGGGCCGATGATAATATTGATCGCGGCCGATTCATCAGGCAATTGGGCGGTAAGTTCGGCTTTAAAAAGATCGGTAAGCTCCAAAGCGCATTTGGTTCCCCATACAGATTCATATTCGCCCAAAAACGGCGCAACCAATTGTTGTACCTCTTCTGTATCTTTTAAAAAGTCGGCTGTTTTTACCCAGTTAACTAAAAGGCCTTCCTTTGCGAACAGCCGATCCAGTTCATCTTTTACCTTGTCGAAAAAAACACCGGCGTACCCGTCAATCACCACGGTTTTTTGCTGTGTTATCCAAGCAGCAAGCGACTTATATCCGCTAATGATCTTACCGTTGCCTAAACTGCAAAAAGGGTACACATCATATTCGCCGAGGCCGGTGAATGAGCCATCCAACTTAGCGGGCATAAGGTACTGCGATGTTTTACGCAAGTCGTTTTCCTCTAACTCTATCTGCTGATCATTCTTAATTTCAGTATTCATTTATTTGTAGTAATGTATGTACATATTAATTTAGATATAAAAACACCACCTTGTTGCTATTGGTATTCAAAAAAATGGCGGTAATTACTGGTTTATAAAGTAATAATGTACAAACATAAAAAAATATTTAATTATCCAAATTAAATATTGAATTATATTTTTGGCTACCAAAAGTGTAAAAACTACACCATTAAGCATTTTTTAAAGGTAATATGTTTGTACATAATAACTATTTAATAAAATTCATTATACTTGTATTACTGTAAACCGTTATGCGCTACTCCATAGATCATAAAAGCCCTATCCCACTGCACGCCCAGGCAGAAACCCTTTTAAGGCAGCTTATTGCCGAAGAAGAATATCAAAATGGCAAAATAATGCCCAACGAGGTTGAGCTGGCAAAAATGCTGGCTATATCTCGCACTACGCTCAGGCAGGCTATTAACAAATTGGTTTTTGAAGGGCTATTAGTGCGAAAAAAAAGATTGGGCACCAAAGTTGCACAAGCCGGAGTAAGTTCAAAATCAAACAATTGGCTTAGCTTTTCGCAGGAAATGAAATTGAGAGGCATCACTATCAGGAACTTTGAACTACATGTTACCTGGGAAATGCCCAATACAGAAGTAATGCGGTTTTTTGAAATTAAACCCGATAAACAGGTCTTAAAAATGGAACGCGTGAGGGGGAAAACGGATGAACCCTTTGTATATTTCGCTTCGTACTTTCACCCCCGGGTGGGTTTAACCGGCGATGAGGATTTCAAACGGCCGCTGTATGAATTACTGGAACATGAGCATTCGGTTATTGCAACACTATCCAAAGAAGAGATCAGCGCCATCGCTGCTGATAAATTCATTGCCGAAAAGCTGCGTGTGCCAATAGGCAGCCCTATCCTGTTCCGAAAACGCTTTGTTTTCGACCAGGGCGAGCGCCCTATAGAATTTAATATTGGTTATTATAAGGCCGATAGCTTTGTTTATACGGTTGAAAGTAGCAGATGATCTTTTTAAATTCAATTTAACACTGTTCAAAATAACAACCTCCGTTACTGGCTATCTTAATACAAATTTGGGTAATGAAGTATTAAAAAGCGGAAATTTTCTACCCGAAAATTTCCGCTTTTTTTGCGCCTGATTGTTTCCTCTTCAGATGGAAAACTGTGCTTGCTGCATTCGTGAACGGTTTAAACGGATCGCAAGTATAAAAGAAACTCTTTTCCGGTGTTTACCATTTCTGAATAATTATTTTCTATCGGGATAACGCATTTTTAGGCTCTATTATGCTTCAAACTACGGTGCCAAATGCAACCTTCAACACAAATGAGTATTCTTAACTTTAAAAATTGTCAATGTGATGTCGGTCATTATCAGAAACAAATAACAGACGGGAACCGCTTTTATTAATTGCCTTACTATTCAAATAATGAAGATCAAATACATATTCTTAATTACGTTCCTTTGGAATAGCATTCACAATTTGGCTTTCGGCCAACAATTTAAACACCCGGGACTTCTATCCGGAAAAGAAGATATTGCCCGCATTAGAAAGGGCATTTCCGATGGTCAGGCTGATATAACATCCGGCTATGATACATTCAAACAACATTTGCAAAGCCAGTATAGCTACCAGATGCAGGGCCCCTTGTCTGTCGTGAGCCGTAATCCCACAGTTGGGCAAACAATTTATGACAACGATGCCAATGCAGCTTATCAAAACGCAATGATGTGGGCAATATCAGACAATAAACTATATGCACAAAAAGCGGTTGAAATCATTAACGCCTGGTCAGATAAATTAAAAACAATAAGCGGAAAGGACGCTGTTTTGATGGCTGGTTTAGGACCGTTTAAAATGATCAACGCAGCCGAACTGCTTCGCTATACTTATCCCGAATGGAATAATGAGGATATAAAAAAAACGGAGAAGCATTTTAAAGAAGTAATTTATCCGGTTATAAAAAATTTCGCACCGTTTGCCAATGGCAATTGGGATGCAGCTGCTTTAAAGACAGTTATGGCCATTGGCATATTTTGTAATGACAGGGGAATATTTGAAAATGCCATTCGCTATTACAAAAATGGAGCAGGCGACGGTAGTCTACCTAATTACATCATTAATCAGACCGGGCAATGCCAGGAAAGCGGCAGGGATCAGGCTCATACACAATTAGGGCTCGCACATTTGGCCGACTGCTGCGAAATGGCCTGGCATCAGGGTTTAGATTTATATGGATATGATGATAATTTGTTGTTAAAAGGATTTGAATACACTGCCAAATATAACCTTGGCTATGATGTGCCTTTTGTTGCTACTGCAGACAGGACCGGAAAATATACTCACTATAAGATATCAGAGGAAGGGCGCGGCAAAATCAGGGCTATTTATGAGGAATTGTATAACCATTTTGTAAAAAGACGGGGCATGTCCGCCCCTTACACTGCAGAAGCAGCTACCAGAATTCGGCCGGAACCTCAAGGGTTACCTGGCGCTGATCATATTGGGTTTGGCACCTTTTTATATAGCCGATCTGGCCCGGATGATTTACATTCATCTCCTCCATCTGCTCCGGCCGGCTTGACTATTGAAACTTCGGGAAAAGCAAACCAATTGGGTTGGGTTCCGGTTGAAGGCAGTAAATGCTATAAAATCAAGCGGTCAACGTTTCCGGGCCGCAATTACCAGATCATTGCTAAATCTGTTAGGGAACCATTTTTTTTGGATAAGTCAGCTAAACCTCATCAAATTTATTATTACACAGTTTCAGCTCAAAATCAATACGGAGAAAGCGCGCCCAGCTATCCGGCTTCGATAGCTACCGGTTTGCCTGATAAATGGTCGATTAAGGATATTGGCCTTTTAACCCCGACAGCGAAGCCAAACAGTTTACATAACAAAAGTGCAAGCTCCGGAACTGTATCATTTGACGGCACCCAGTATAGGGTTGAGGGTATGGGAACTGGATTAGACAGTGCTGCCGATCACTTTACTTATCTTTACCAACGAATGATTGGAAACGGCTCCATCACCGTTCGTTACGTTCCCCAATTAAGTTCGCAATTTTCGCAATTCGGCCTTATCGTTCGGCAAGGGTTGCAAATTAATGCACCCACAGCGGCCATTATTATTGGGCCGGAAATTTCAAAACAGATCGAAGCTCCGGAGTGGTCTGCAAAACACAAATTGCGAGAGGGCCAAAACGAAAATATGAGAACAATCGCCTCCAGTTTACCCTTGTCGGCACCGGGCGTTACCTATAGCCGACTGGTAGGAAATATTTGGTTAAAACTGGAAAAAAAAGGAAATTTAGTGATATCAGCGATTTCCACAGATGGACAAAACTGGCAGGAAATTGGCCAAACTGAATCTCGTAATTCTGCGCCGGTTTATATAGGGCTGGCAGTCGCTGCCGGCAAAACACAGCTAAGCACAACCGTTACGTTTGACCATGTCAAAATTGAACAGTGAAACACGCAATGCCTATACCAGAAGGTATACTCTGTTGTTATCGTTCAGCATATTCTAACCTGTTCCAGTTCTAATTTGTGTACCTTATTCAATTTTCGGCGCACTTAATTCCAACCGTACCAAATACTTAAAATATGAGAGAAGAAAAATAGCGCCTTTCAAACATTGTTTGGAGTATAAATCAATAAAGCTTCTGTCTATGCATTGTCTGTCCTCAAAAAACTATCATGATAAACATAAAACCCGGCGTATTCGCAAGCATAATTTCTGCCTTACTGGTAACAGCAAGTACTTGTTCACTTTTAAAGGCGCAAAACAGACAGGAAACCTCTCTGGAATCACCCGATCACAAAACTAAAATCGAATTAAAGTTAACCGAAGCGGGCCAGCTGTCTTATCAATTGAAATTTAACGGGCAAAGGGTAACAGAATGGTCTCTCTTAGGCTTAGAAACGAGCGGCCCGGTTTTATCCAACGGCATTAGGATTGAAAGCCACAATAAAACAAAACATAAAAACAGTTTCGATTGGCCGCTGGGAGAAGATAAGCGTATAAATAACGTTTACCACCAATTGGTTTTGCACTGCAAGTCGTCTAACGCTAAATTTGATTTAGTTATGCGGGCATATAATGGGAGCTTCGGATTTCGTTACATTGATAAAGATATAGGTATAGTAAAATTGCATAGGGAGTTAACAGAATTTAATCTCGCCGACAGTTATGACATTTTTCAATACCATGAAGAATCTATTTTTCGGCGGGTGTCGTTAAATGACCTATCGGGAATTTGCGACCTGCCAGCCACATTGGTCTCCGGAAAGAAACTTTACATTAGCATTGGCGAGGCGGAAAACCGCAATTTTACCAAATGCGTATTAGTTAAGGGCCAAACACCAAATAGTCTTAAGTTCAATTTCTACACGGATACGATTTATAAAAATGGGAAGATTCAGTCTATAAACAAAGATAGTAACGTGGGATTTCGGGATAGCCTAATTTCTCCATGGAGAACCATCAGTTGTAGCACTACGGCGATCGGCCTGCACGAATTCAGCCAGCTTAATTTAAAACTTACAACTCCATTAACAAACGAAGTTCCACTCAATATCAAGCCTGGAAAGGTTTTTAGAGTGCCAGTAACTACTAATGGGGGGATTGGCGGTATTGATCTGGCAAAAAAAATGAATTTTCAATATATTATGTTTGATGCCGGCTGGTACGGTGCGGAATTCCGCACAACCTCTGATCCGACAAAGGCCATTCCGGAACTGGACCTTCCAAAGGTGATCGAATATGGTCGTGTTAATGGCATAGGCGTTATTTTGTATGTAAACTACGTAGGCTTGAAAGCTAAACTCGACACCATCCTGCCACTTTACAAAAAATGGGGAGTAAGCGGACTAAAGTTTGGTTTTGTTGATGGTGGCACTCAAAGTGGCTTGGCCTGGCTGGATACAGCCGTTAAAAAGACGAATGATTATGGCTTTATACTTAACATTCACGATCATTATAAGCCTACCGGTTTAAGTCGTAGATACCCATACCTGTTATCGCAGGAAGGTATCCGTGGCGACGAAAACAGTCCGGATGCATTTCACAACACGGTGCTTCCTTTTACGCGCTTTATAGCCGGCCCTGCAGATTTTACGTTCTGCTATCCCAACGCCGCCAATGCTTTCAGTAAAAATATAAAAGTTAGTAAAGTGCAACAATTAGCGTTGACTGTTATTTACTTTGACCCGCTACAGGCCATTTTTTGGTACGGCCGCCCCGAAGATTATAATACGAATGATCCGGATCTTCAGTTTTTAAAAGCTGTTCCGACCGTTTGGGATGAATCAAAATACCTGAAAGGAGATATCGGCGAATCTATCTGTGTCGCACGCCGCAAGGGCGAAGTGTGGTATTTGGGGAGTGCGTCGGGTTTAATTCCGCTTTCTACAGAACTTCAATTGAGTTTTTTACGAAAACATACTTCTTATACAGCTACCATATATGAAGATGACGGCAATAATGGCGTAAAAATTATAACGCGAAAGGTTACATCAAAGGACAAATTACCTGTGCAAATATCAGAGAAAAGCGGACAGGCGGTAATCGTTTCGCCAACATTATAATTTTATGCCGGAAAATCTTAAACAATCTCCGGTGTAAAATTCTTAACAATATTCTGTCAGCGATCAGCCAATTTAAGTTCCTGTACATAACAGATTATTATATCCGTAGAGATTGCTAAAATCAAATCATGGTAGAGAATTCAGGTAGCCTACCTTTTTTGTTTATACCGACGTCACCTTAATTTATCCCTTTACCCTGCTTAAAATTTTATTACAAGCAGCAGATACCGGTTCTTTTCCTACCAGCTATTCTGGCAACCCTGGTAAATCTTGAATGTTTCTATATGTGGATAGAGTATCATTCTATAAAGTTCTTGTCTTAAAGGTATGAACAAACAAACTTTGGATCAATTTCCCGATTTGGAAATCCACTTTTTGCAGCTACCTGTTACCGAAGATACAATCAATGCTCATTGGAATAAAATATGTTCGCAGATTTCTGTTGCTTCTACTGATGCAACTATCAATACTAACTTGCCTAAAGCATCCGGCGAATTCGGGTCAATTTAAATAAACTGCTCAATAGAAATTCCAAACACACGGTAACCTAAAAACCCAGGTTATTTTTATATTTTTCAGGGTAATTAGATAGCTTGATACCTGTTAATTTATTTTAAAAAACAAGGTAATAGTTCTAATTTGCAGGTAATGAAAAATAAAACAGAGGATGGGCCTGATTTAACTTCCTTAAAAATAAAAGATGTTAAAATAAGTGAAGAGAAAATCCTTTCCCACTGGACCGGAATTTTAGCAAAAATCAGCAGTGGAAAAAAAAAGAAGGTCTCAAATAAACGATAGCAGCGTTTTAATGATAAAAAATGCCCGAATGCAATTTTTGAAACTGTTTTATTCTAAACCGAACTCACATGACGATATGTGCAGATTTGAGGAAACCGCCGAACATTGAACGAATTAAAATTGAAAACTACTGTAATTAAGCTGCCGTATTTTCACATTGTCTGCTGGAAACAACTCTCAATTTGCTTTAGTATATTCTTATTACTGCTAACATCATTGACGGTAAGCGCCGCGCCGTTTATAGAACAGCTTGGATCAAAAGACGGTTTATCAAATAACGAGGTAAGATGCATTTTTCAGGACTCCCGCGGGTTTATGTGGTTTGGCACTTACGATGGGCTGAACCGCTATGACGGCTATGATTTTAAAGTCTTCAGAAATAATCCGAAAGATCCGGGGTCAATCATTCACAGCTTTATCAATGCCATTGCAGAAGACAGTAAACACGCCATGTGGATTGGTACCCGACAAGGCGTAAGCGTACTTGATCCAATCACTTTAAAATTCACAAAGGTTTTTTCCTTCCAACCAGGAATTCGAATTAGTCAAAAACTTACTTCCTTTGTTACTTCAATTAAAACTGACAAAACCGGCGATATCTTTGTCGCAACTCAAAACAATGGACTTGTTATTTTTGACCATTCGTCGAAAGATCCAGGTATGGAGATACCATTTTTTGGGCCAGGCGGCAACCATTGGAATTATTCCGTTTCCACCTTATTTTTTTTCGATGAGCAACTTTTCCTTCTAATTGAAGGCAAAGGTTTGTGCATTTATGATCGCCACAACAAAAGGTTATTATTATTAAACTCTAAATTAAAAAAAGCCAGTTGTATCTATGGGGAGAATAATATGCTTTGGATTGGCACTAACGCTGGTTTGTACCGCTATAATATTGGCCTTAACAGCTTTGAGCCGGCTTTGACAGAAACAGATGGCGGCCTTAGTTCGGGCAGGATAACTTGTTTAAAAGCTATGCCCGGTGATAAACTGTGGATTGGTACTGATGGAGGGGGAATTAGCATACTTAACAAAAAGACCGGAAGGGTAACCTATCTCACCGGGGGCTTTCGCAGACATGCCTTGTCCAGCAATGCCGTTTACTCGATATTTCTGGATAACGAAAACAGAAAATGGATTGGCACTTTACGGGGTGGAATCAACATAATTGATGATGTAAAAAACAGATTTCAGAATATAGTTCAAGACCCCACGCTTTCCAATAGTTTAATAAACAATTTTGTGAAATCGCTTTATGAGGACACAAAGGACCGGATTTGGATTGGCACCGATGGAGGCGGGCTCAGTATTTGGGATCGCAAAAATGAAAAATATGAAAATTACGTTTATAAAAAGAATCAGTATGGTAGCCTAAGCTCCAATTTCATTACCAGCATCAAACAGGATTATACCGGCAAAATCTGGGTGGCAACTTACAGTTCCGGTATCGATCTTTTCCAGCCAAAGACAAAAACCTTTAAAACATATGTCGGCCTGGACGAACAAGGCAAAGCAAATCACAAATTTTTTTGGTTGCTTTTTGAAGATCACTTTAAAAATTTATGGGCAAGCGGCCTCCAGGATGGCCTTTTTCTTTATGACCGGGCAAATGACCAGTTCAGGCTTTTTGATCCTTCTGTTAAAAACATATTAGCTTTCCATGAAGACTTGAATGGACAACTGTGGGCAGGAACGTTTGATGGTTTGTTCCGATTAGACATTAAGAATAAAAAACACCTGTATTACGCAATAGGTAAACCTGTAAGGGCTATTCACGAAGATAAAAAACAACAGTTTTGGATAGGGACGGAAGCGGGTTTGATGCTGTTTAACAAGAATCGGAAGGCAGTAGTAAAACAGTTTACTACAGACGACGGGTTAAGCAGTAATAACGTCCTTGGTATTGAGGAAGAAAAGGGAGGAGACCTTTGGTTGAGCACGTTTAACGGACTTTCAAAATTCAATTCGAAAAGTGGAAAGTTTACCAATTTTACCCAAAGCGATGGATTGCAAAATAAGGAGTTCAACTTTAATGCGTCGTTAACGCTTCGTTCAGGCGAAATGGCATTTGGCGGGATCAACGGTTTAAGCATATTTTTGCCAGAGAAGATCCTTCCCCTTAAGAATAAGCCAAACCTGGTTGCAACCGCAATAAACCTTAATAATCATTCTATTAACGATCAGGCAAATTATATATCGGCGATTACAGATCAACAAATTTCTGAAATCACTGTACCATATAACCAGGCTTCCTTATCGGTCAAATTTGCGGCTATAGAATTTACGGCTCAGGAACGCATCAATTATAGGTACGTGATGAAAGGTTGGGATCGCGGATGGAACAATTCAGGGCAGAATCGCAATGCCGTATATACGCGACTTAATCCCGGAACCTATACCCTACTCATCAATTGCACCAATGCTGAAGGGCAATGGATCAGCAAAACAATTTCGTTGCGGGTAATCGTTCTGCCTCCCTGGTATCTCACATGGTGGGCCATTGCGTTTTATATCGGTATATTAATTTGCTGCGTCTATTGGTTCCTGAACTATCGATTTAGGGAAACTCGTTTACGATATGAAATTAAAATCGCAAAAGCAAACGCAGACAATCAACAGAAACTTCAAGAAAAAGAAAGGGAACTTAACGAAAGACGGGTAGAGTTTTTCACGGGAATTTCTCACGAATTTAGAACACCGCTATCGTTAATTATAAATCCGATTAAAGATATTTTGACACGCAATGGAAATGAAAACAGGAACGATTTAAGTTTGGTGTATCGAAATGCGAGAAGGTTACTCAGCCTTGTCGATCAACTTCTCCTGTTTCGAAAAGCGGAGGCAGGTGCTGAAAATATTTGCGTCACACCTCTAAATATTGGTATGGTTTGTCAAGAAGTCTTCCTTTGCTTCGTCCAGCAAGCTAAAGCGGCGGACTTGACATTTGAATTGACGGTACCTGAAGAAGAAGTGATAATTTATGGGGAGCGGGAAAAGATCGAAATCATATTATTCAATTTGATTTCAAATGCAATAAAATATTCGCCGCATGGAAAAATTGTAAAAGTGCAGCTCCACTCCAACCAGGATGACGTTTTAATTAAAGTTATAGATAACGGGAACGGAATTCCAACGACGATCGGCGATAAGATCTTTAACAAATTTTATCGTTCGAGAGATGCTGGCCATCCCGTTAAAGCCGGTTTCGGTATTGGCCTTTATCTCGCTAAACAATTTACGGGCGATCATTTTGGAACGCTTACGTATGAAAGTGCTCCCGGCTCAGGAACAACTTTCTTGCTTAAACTTAAAAAAGGCATTGCACATTACCCTGAAAATGCCGTTTCACTGATTGCGGATTCATCTTCCGAAATATTAAGTGAACTATCTGATCAGCCTTTGGTGCTGAATGACAATTTAGGTGTTAACGTAAAAACTGAAGAGTTTTTGGGAATGGATATCTTTTCAGATAAAAAATCGGTCCTAATCATTGATGATGACCTTGATATACGAAAATATATCAAAAGTATACTGGAAAGCCAGTATATAATTTTCGAGGCAGAAGATGGTAACTCCGGATTACTTTTGGCAAGGGAAAAGAATCCTTCGCTTATCATTTGCGATGTTATGATGCCTGGAATGAACGGGCTTGAACTGTGCTCTCTAATCAAGAAGGATCCGTCGATGAATTTTATTCCGATGATTTTGTTAACTGCATCCTCCTCGCCGGAAGGAAAAATAAAAGGGCTGGAAAGCGGTGCGGATGATTATATCAGTAAACCTTTTGAAAGTGACGTTCTCACGGCGAGGGTTGCCAACCTTTTGTTGATCAGAAGTAACCTGCAAAATTATTTCTATAACGCGATCACTCTTAAATCTGCTGAGATAAATATTTCTGATGAATACAAACAGTTCCTCGAAAAATGCATAACCATCGTTGAATCTCATATGACAGATTCAAACTTCAATACTCAAATGCTTGCTGCAGAACTTGGCGTTAGCCGTTCTAATCTTTTCCGCAAAGTGAAATCATTGTCTGGTCATAACATCAACGGATTCATCAGATTTATACGTCTTCGTAAAGCCGCTGAATTGTTGATCCAAACTGAGCTCAACGTTAATGAAGTGGCTCTGGGAACTGGTTTTAACGAAATAAAGTATTTCAGGACGCAGTTCCACAAGTTATTCAAAACAAACCCTTCGGATTTTGCCAAACAAAACCGCCGGATTTTCAAAAAGAAATATAACGTCATCGATTAATAATCAAAACGGCCGGTCGGTATGTCTTAATCACTTACAGGACTTTTATGGCCAAATTATACCCTTTAAATGACCGTTTTCTACCCTATATTTCTGACAGAATCCCATCATTTTAGCTTCTGCAAAACCAAATTATAACGCGTCGTTAAACTTTTACTTTTCAGAACCCACAACTGTTAATTCATAAGTGTTCTGGCGAAGCTGTTGACGGAGTTTTTTAAAGTTGCTAAGCTATAAACCACATATGAGTAATAACAATCAATTATCAATCTGGTGGGATGAATCCCGACTGGGTAATGTTAAATCCTTCGGACAAATTCATCATGCATTATACCCTTCCTTATACCGCTATATTTTTAAGATAATTAAAGACGATGACATCTGTCAAGATCTTCTCCAGGACCTTTTTGTAAAATTGTGGGAAAAAAAAGAGGCCATCGGTGCCATTAGTTTTGTAAAAGTTTACTTCTTCAGAACAGCCAGATCTTTAACTATCAATCATCTCAAATGCATTAGAAACCAAAATGTGCCGTTTGAAGAAGGAATGGAAGCTGACTTTGTTTTTTCGCAAGAGGAAATTGTCGTAAAAGATGAAAGTCACTCGGAATTGTCCAAAATGCTAACAATCGCATTAAATACCTTGCCTAAAAGGCAGCGCGAAATGATATTTTTAAAGTACTTCGATGGATGGGATTATGACGAAATTGCCGCCGTGACGGGTATTAATTATCAATCTGTGGTAAATCACGTTCATCGGGGGATCGTCCATTTAAGAAACCGAACGGCAGATAAAAACTCACTTAATTTCCTTCTTGCCGTTTAGTCCTTTAAAGGCCGGCTATTTTGATTCATACAAAACTTCGCCAGTTTATGTCACGTTTCCATCACCATCAATCCTTTTTTCAGAACATTTGATAATCCTATCAAAAATGTCCTTGGCTTCTTAAAAGTAAGTTATCATAATTACGCTTGCCTGTTAAACAACAAAGGGGCAGCCGGTTGATAATCTGCCCTAAACCTACAGGCTACATTCACCCAATCATCCGGGTTTTATAAATCCGCTACTCAATTATCGGGCATTCAGCATAGACCATTGGCTTAAATGGTTTAACTCCGGGCTATTCCTATAAACTCCATTAAAAAATTTGGCTTCAATGAAGAGTATACATATCGTGTTATCCTGTCTATTGAACAATAACCAATTATGAAGATTTGATGCTCAAAACAACGAATCTATTTACTAACCAATTAACACACAATTAAATTGAAGAATTATGATTAATTTTTACAGTAAAAAATGGCGGATAGCCCGTATATCCGTCCTGCTGTTGGCGTTGCTTTCCTCCAATACCGTGTTTGGGCAAACCCAAACGGTTATAGGAAAGGTGATTGATTCAGAGACCGGCGAAGCTGTCGTCGGAGCAACAATAACAATTTCTAATTCAACAACCGGAGTTGCTGCCGATGTTAATGGCAAATTTAAAATCAATGTTCCGCCCAAGGGCCTTCTACATTTCAACAGTATCGGCTATGTCAGCTTGAACGTTCCGGCTGATTTTGATAAAGAAATGATTATCAAGCTATCCCCAAATAAAACCGGGTTAAATGAAGTCATCGTCGTGGCCTACGGTACGCAAAAGAAACCTTCAGTTGTTGGGGCAATCTCCACGGTAAGCTCTAAAGTATTTGAAGATAGAGGCCCAACTAATAACCCTATTGCAAACTTGCAGGGACAAGTACCGGGAATGGTAGTTACCAGGTCGTCAGCGCAACCTGGTCGCGAAAATTGGAATTTTCAAATAAGAGGCGCTACATCTGTCAACGGGCAGGACCCATTAATCATTTTAGACAATGTTGCCCTTAATAATAATAACGAATTGAATTCGCTAAATCCGGACGACATCGATAATATCTCCGTGTTAAAAGACGGAGCTGCCTCTATTTATGGTGCCCGCGCCGCATATGGGGTTGTGCTCATTACAACCAAAAAAGGGAAAAGCGGCAAAATGCAAATTCAATATAGCCCTTCGGTATCACAAAAAGTTGTAGGGCTTCAGCCTAAGATGGCAAATATTGACCAATGGGCAGACGGCTTACTCCAGGCAAAAATAAATGATAATTATGGAGTAATTCCGGCTACCGATCTATGGTATCAAATGGCCAATTTTGCTAAAGCAAACAAAGGTACAGTTGTATCGGCATCCCAAATTCCAGGTAACACGACTGGAGGAATTACAGCTAACTCCTTTTATAATGGGCTGCCTGTACCAGCCTTTCTCGATGTAAAGGAACTTGACTTTATCGACGTATCACTGCAGCAATTCCTATGGGGCCGTGCCACCTCTACCCAGCACAATTTGAGCATCTCGGGTGGTTCAGAAAAAAACACGTATCGTGTTTCGCTGGGCTATTTGAATGACGGCAGCCAGCTGAAAATTGGCAACAACGGCAACCAGCGTTATAACCTGCGTTTCAATAATAGTTTCAGATTCAGCGATAAGGTGCAGATAGAAACAAATATTGCGTTAGAAAAAAATGATATTCAGCAGCCCACTATGTATACAACAGGTAGCTATAGTGCACTCGGCAACGGCTTTCAAATAGGTTTGCCAATGTACACACAATCCGGTCGCCCGTATCAATGGGGAGGTGTTACCAGCCCCGCGGGATTATTACGAGACGGTGGAGACAATCTTGAATTTAATTCTCGTGCATTGTTAAATACGTCTCTAACGTACAACTTCGCAAAACACCTTACTTTCTCAGGTACTGCGGGATATAATGTGTGGTGGCAGGATGCAAGGGTACAAACTAAAACAGTTCGCCTATATTCTTACGATGATAAATACCTAACCGGTACCACAGCTCCATCCGGGGGCTCCACAGGCGGAAGTCAAAACTATTTCAGGCAAAACATTAACGATCCATACTATAATTTGATTGGACGAATGACCTATACCAATCAGTTCAATAATATACACGATATATCATTCATGATCGGTAGCTCGTACGAGCGTGATGAGTATGATTTGTTTAACACAACCACCTATAATATCGGCAGTGATGATATACCATCCCTGAATTTGGGTTTGACCAGCTCGGTTGGTGGGTTTGTGACAAATAATGAGGTACGTAATCATTATGCCCTTGGCTCTTATTTCGCCAGAGCAACTTACGCTTTTAAAGGCAAGTACCTTTTTGAAGCTACCGGAAGATATGATGGTTCCTCGAAATTTATCGCCTCTACGCGCTGGAAACCTTTTTACAGCTTCATGGGTGGATGGCGATTAAGTGAGGAAAATTTTATTAAAAACACAAATATATTCACCGAACTAAAGATTCGCGCCTCTTACGCTACGGCAGGCAGCCAGGGTGGCATAGGTTTATATGATTACCTGCAATCTCTTAATGTGAGCAGTAGCGGAACTTTGTTAGGATCGACAATTGCGACCGCAACAAGCACTACCGGCAACCTTGTATCACTTAACCGTACTTGGGAAACGGTAATTAAAAGGAACTTAGGGATTGACTTTGGTGTGTTAAACGGGCATCTGAATGGCACTTTTGAGTTATTCCGCAATCAGAATAAGAACATGCTTGTAAGTGTTACCTACCCGGGAGTTTTAGGTATCGGCGCACCGCAATCTAATAACGGCAACTTAAAAACCTGGGGATGGGAAGGTCAGTTAACCTGGAAGGATCATATAGGCCAGGTTAACTATTCGATTTCGGGAAACATAACCGACAGCCAAAACAAACTTGTATATTTTAATGGCGTGCCTGCTTTGGGCCCGGGATATAATGCAACGGTAGAGGGTTACCCTCTTGGTTCCTATTTCGGTTTAAAATATGGCGGACGCTTTCAAACTCAGGCGGAAGTTGACGCCTACAATGCGAAATTTTACAATCCCGGTGGCGCAACTAACACCATTGGTATCCCGATTGCCAGCCCCCTAACTAATCTGCCGGGCCAAAATTCGGGGTTGCGTCCGGGTGATAATTATTATGTAGACGTCAACGGCGATGGAAAGCTTACCAGTGGAACTTCCACTGCAGATATGGGCGATCTGGTATTTTTAGGTAGTGACGTACCCCGCTATACCTTTGGTATGGCCCTGTCATTGCAATGGAAAGGTTTTGATTTTACGAGCATTTTCCAGGGTGTTGGTAAAAGAACTATTTTCCGGGCTAACGGTAGCGCCAACAATTGGCGGGTTCCATATACCGCACTTGGACAAGCACAGACTACACAATGGATAGGCGACACCTGGACCCCCGAAAACACTAATGCTTACTATCCAAATCTGCACGCTAATGGAATCAACGGTTACAATTATCAAATATCAAGCTGGTCGATAGAGAATGGCGCGTACGTGCGTTTAAAAAATCTGGTAATTGGCTACACATTGCCAAAGGCACTGCTTCAACGCACAAAAGCGATAAGCGGCTTAAGAATTTATATCTCGGGAAGCGACCTGTGGGAAATTAGTGGCATCCATGACAGCTGGGACCCGGAAGTAACACGTACCACCCAGGGAAACGAACGCTACCCCTTCTACCGCTATGTAACTTTAGGTGCAAACATTACATTTTAATTAAATCGACATGAAAAATATTTCACAAACTATTTTTTACTCTCTGCTACTGCTGATGACAACGGCGCAGCTTAGTTGTAACAAAGTACTTGATCTGAAACCTCAGGATCAACTTTCCGAGGCCGCATATTTTAAAACGGCCAATGATTTTAAAACGTTCGCTAATCAATATTATGGATATCTCAGGAATTTTGCTACTTCATTTGCAGATAATCCCCATTATGATGGACGGGCAGATGTGTTTGGCGGAGGCGGGGCCTTTGGTGCAGGTACAAACACGGTAGTTGCTACCGACGCCAATTGGACAAATAATTATGCCAGAATTAGAAACTGCAACTACCTGCTGGAAAAGGCAGCCGAGTTCAATGACCAAAATGCAATCGCGCAGTATGTCGCGGAAGCTAAGTTTTTTAGGGCGTATTGCTATTTTGACTTACTACAGCTGTATGGCGGTGTCCCTTTGATCACTAAAACACTAAAATTGGATTCCCCTGAACTTTACGGTGAACGAGCCTCCCGGGATGTAATAGTTGACCAGGTTGTTGCTGACCTTGAAGCTGCTATACCGAATTTACCAGCTTCGATAGCATCGAATTTGGCCGACTTCGGTCGCGTGAGCCGTCCTGCAGCTCAGGCTTTTTTAGGTCGGGTGGCACTTTATGAAGGAACCTGGCTTAAATTCCGCAACGGTGACGCGACCCGATTTAATATGCTGTTAGATAAGTCGTCAGCTTCTTCAAATGCAGCAATAACCAGTAATCAATTTGCTTTATTCGGTACGCTGGCGTCCAACGGTTTAGGCGGTAATAGCACTGTATTAGGCGATTCTGCCCAAAAATATCTTTTTATTTTAGAAAATCCGAAATCGAACCCGGCTGGCGTAACCAAATCTGCCAACCACGAATATCTCCTGGCCTATCGCTATGACGATATCAGTAAAGTTATAAACATCAATATCAGCCGTCAAGGTACTCAAATTGGCCCTCAACATAAGTTTATAAATGCTTTTTTGTGCCAAGACGGACTACCAACAGAAAAATCGCCCCTTTTTCAGGGTTTTCAAACGTATGGTTCTGAATTTGTTAATAGAGACAATCGTTTAAAATACACTATCCGAGTGAATAACATGTATTATTGGTATGGTAACGCCAACTATCGCGTTACCTGGTTAAACGACCTGGCTGATATTGCTACATCGTTAGGCAAAACGGTTCAAATTGGCGGGTATACCAATCAAAAATGGGTAACCGAACGCAATTGTCCGGATAAACTTGAATCTGAGGATTACCCTGTTATTCGTTATGCTGAAGTTTTGTTAAACTATGCTGAAGCTATTTATGAACGAAATGGCAACATTTCTGACGCTGATCTGAACAAATCTATCAATCTGGTGCGTTTACGTGCAAATAAAAACATGCCTCCCCTATCTAATGCTTTCGTTTCCGCAAATGGTTTGGATTTCCGTACCGAAATCAGACGTGAGCGATTTATTGAATTGTATTATGAAGGTTTTCGTTTTGACGATATCAAGCGCTGGCACAGTGCTGGCACTGATTTAGGGACCAACGTAGGTGGATCTGCCTACGGTAATGCAGCAGAATTTGTAAGCGCCTGGCCAGTTGGCATTAAATATACCGGAACGCAAGCACAAATTGGACCGAATCCTCTTTCGCCCGCTCCTACTAACGCACGCGACGGCAATGGTCAGCTGATTTTAGATAATACAGCTCGTAACTTTACTGAGAAAAATTATTTATATCCAATTCCAACCACGCAAATAACATTGAATCCCGCTCTAACTCAGAATCCGGGATGGTAATATGAAGAACGGAGTGCTGCGCTACCATGCAGCACTCCGTTCGTTTTAAACTGGCGTTGGTCCTCTTACTATCAACGAAATCAAGAACGCTACCAACAAAGTATCCAATACATTGAGTGTTAAAATTAATCGTTGTAAATAGTTTTGGTAACAGGGACTATGACCGTTTTTGAAGCAACATCTGCTATAATTCATCCACTTACTATTTTGAATATTGAGTATTAAACCCGGAAATATCTGTCTATATATAAGAGTTCATAAAACTATTTATACCGTCTATGATTTTTAAATACAAATTTTTGTGCATCGTCACTATCCTGTTAATTAGCCAATTATCATTTGCTGAAATCATTACTTATAAAGCTCCGAAATGTGATTTAGTCAGTACTGCATACAGCATAAAAATAAGAGAACACAGTAATTCCTGGTTACCTTTGGACGTTTACCAGGCGCGTGTAGCCAATGTGGTTAAAACCAAAACAATCCGGGAACAAACGTCTTTTGCATACTTCGATTGTAACGGAATGGTTGAAGTGGAATTAACCATACCGGCGGGTAGAATTAATAATATTAAAATCAGGCCCCTGGCTTATGGAATTGTACCCCAAATTAAAGGCAAAACCGTTACTTTTTCAATTAATGTTAATCAGTATGTTTCTATTGAAATTAACGGAGATATTTTTCATAATCTACA
This sequence comes from Mucilaginibacter pankratovii, assembly GCF_014773265.1. Classification (GTDB taxonomy): domain Bacteria; phylum Bacteroidota; class Bacteroidia; order Sphingobacteriales; family Sphingobacteriaceae; genus Mucilaginibacter; species Mucilaginibacter pankratovii. The sequence goes on from NZ_JACWMY010000001.1 coordinate 683,681, forward strand.
ACTTTTTGCAAACGAAATTGAACGATCTAAACCCACAACTAAAGACACCAGCATATTATTCTACGGGCCTGGCATACATCGCATAGGGAAAGTAAACTTACCATCCAACAAAACGGTTTACATAGCCGGCGGTGCAATTGTTGTTGGTAGCTTTTTAATGGACCATGCTAAAAATGTAAACATTACCGGCCACGGTATATTGACCCAAACTGAACCGGATTTAAACGCCACCAAACCCATTGCTACTGACGCAGGCAAAGTTAAACAAGGCCGCAGCGATTTGTTGACAATTAATTATTCTGATAACGTTCATATTGAAGGACTGATAGTACTTCCTTACCGTTATTCAATCATGATCGGACAGTCTTCAGGCGTGAAAGTAAAGCATTTTAAATCCTTTAGTTCGGAAGGGAATGCTGACGGCATTGACATTTTCTGCAGCTCCGATGTCACCCTGGACCATATCTTCATGCGAAACTCGGATGACTGTATTGCAATTTATGGGCACCGCTGGAACTATTTTGGAAATACCAGAAATATTACCGTAAAGGACGCTATACTTTGGGCCGATGTAGCCCATCCTATACTGATCGGCACTCATGGTGATTCGCAAAATCCTGATACCCTTGAAAATATCAAGTTCAACAATATTCAAATCCTGGATCAACATGAAAATCAAATTGATTATCAGGGATGTATGTCGCTTAATTCTGGTGACAGTAATCTTATCCGCAATGTAATATTTCAGGACGTAACTATTGAAAATATCAGGAAAGGGCAGTTAGTGAACCTACGAGTGATGTATAATGCAAAATATAATACCTCTCCTGGGGCCGGAATCGAAAATGTATTGTTTAAAAACATCTTTTATAAGGGTGAAAATGCGACATTATCCATTATCACTGGTTATGATGACAAAAGAAAGATCAAACACGTAGTTTTTGACAACCTAAATATCAATGGTAAATGCATCACAGATAATATGGCAGAAAAGCCTGGCTTTTATAAAACAGGTGATATGGCTAACTTCTTTATTGGTGAACACACAGAAGAAATTAAATTTATTAATAGTCAATCTGATCATAATTGAAAGTTTTCTTGTTTTAATCAAACAAAGGTACTGTAAACTTGCTATCGGCATCAGTTTCGTCCAAGTGTGCATAAGGAGAGAAAGTTTTTACGCTTAGCTCGTTCTTTTTTACCGAAAACTTATACAAGCGCATTAATCCGTTACCACCGTTCGGGCGGCTTTGATAATCGGACAGGAATGCTTTAATGTTATGGCCGCCAACAGTTTCTACACGGTAGCCTTCGCCGTTATCGCCAACGTGGCCGCTAAGCATCATAAACAGGTTAGGATTATCTTTAAGCGCTTCGAAAATGGCTTTGCCTTCTGCATTAAAAGGCGCTTGCGGCGTATTGCTTCCGGTAACCGGGCCGAAATGCAAAATTGAATGGCTTACCACAATAGCCTTGCGCGACACATTTTTCTTCAGCACGTCGTTTGCCCAGCTATACAGGTTAGCCTGGTCTTCGTTATGCGAATCGAACTCTAAGAATACAACGATAAAATCGCGCCCACCGGCGGTGAATAGGTCGTAGTGGCTATCATTATTTGTACCATAATGTCCGCCATAATATGGGCGGCCTTCAAAATGCTTTATGCCGAAGTACTGGTTATATCCGTTGGTAGTTCCCTTAACTGGATATTGTGCCGGGAACTGGTCGTGGTTGCCTACGGTTAATCCGTAAGGAATACTCACCGGGCTCTCCAGGCCGTAAAGCGCAGTTTTCGCCAGGTACCATTCAGAGCGCGAAGTTACCGGGTTATCGCCGTGTTCGGTGATATCACCCATGTGGGCCACGTAAGCTATATTTTCCTTTTCCTGGTTCTTCTGGATCCAGTCTATCTGTGCCTTAAACATATCAAAGTTGCCACCAAGCTGTGCCTGGGCCAGGTAATATTGGGTATCAGGCATCACGGCGATAGAAAAATCGCCATCCTTAACTTTGGCGGCAGGGCCTGGAGTATTAAGTACCGTATTGTCTTTATCGGCATTAACAACAGGGCCAGTTTGCGCGCGTAAAAAAAATGGCGCTAAAGTCAAACACGATATCAGAGCGCTTTTTATGAAGAGGTTAGAATTCATGATGAAATGTGGATATAGAATTATTAAATATTATAGATTAAAAGATACCATTGCCCTGATGGTGTAGCCATTTTGCGTGGCAGTGTTGCCCACATCGCGGATGGCGCCAGAACCGGGTACGGTACTGTGCGTTGCGTAAAATACTGCGCCGCCACTTGCCGAGAATGAGAACCGCGAGTTTGCCGGCGTTATATTTAAAGACGGACCGATAAGCAGTTTAGCGCCACCTTCGGCTTCATCTGCTTCCCAAAAGCCTTCCAGGTCCTGCCCCATCGCCTCGAACCCGGCGAATACAGGCCCTACTAATCGGTGTTGAAAACCAAAGCTGGTCACGAGGTCTATGCCATCGCGGCTGCCAGAGAAGGCTTTTTCTACGCGAAGGTTGCCACCCAAACGCCAGCGTGGTGCTTCGTAGGAAGCGGTGAAACGGCTGAACACAGCGCCCACGCTGGAAAAATCGCGGTTTGCGCCAAGGCCCAGGCCGAAACGTGCGCCGTAGGCTTGCCTGCCGCCCACAAAATCGTGGATGACCTCGGCCTGCTGGGCGCTGTTCAGGCCACCATTACGGGCGAAACCAAGGTTGGCATTTGCGTAAAAAGTGAAGCGGTTACCCAGGTAACCTTTTATGGCTATTTGCTGTGCAGCACCATCGTACCCAAACTGACCCGATGTACGCTCGGCATAATTGGTACTGGCATTTATGGCCCAATAAGCATTACTGCCGGTAAGTGTGTTCACCGAGAACAAAAACGGTTGTACCGCTCCCCTGCCAGTAGCATTCACAGCTCTCATATCCGTTACGGATTGTGCGCGCATTGTTGCTGTAGCTAACAGCAATACAAGCATAGCAAAAAATGATCTTTTCATATTATGTGTGTTTTGGTTATACTATTTCAAAATTTCTTTAGTCAAGGTGCCTTTACCATCGTTTGGTAAACCTAATCGTCGTCATCTTCCTTTTTTTGTTCCAGTATAACGAACGCACTGCGTTTTGGGGCGGGCATTACAGCATTCTCGCCTTTCACGGCTTTCCAGATAACTTCGTTCATATCGCGGTCGGGCACTTTGTCTTCATTGGCAAGGTTGAAAGATTCCGAGCGCTTACTGCTTTGGTTTACGGCAACATTGCGCACATCAATATCTACCTGCGCGTCTATCTTTTTATAAGGGCTGAAATCGGGCTTGCTGGTAAAGCAATCGTACATCGGCAATGCACCGGCGTCGTACTGGCTCATAGGGGGTAAACCCAGGATGAGTTCGATAGTGCGCAGCATGCCCGATGTGGAATACATGCCATGAATAACCGCATTGCGTTTTACATACGGGCCAATAACGTAGGCGGGAGAGCGATGTGCATCAACATGATCAGGCCCGGCCTGTGCATCATCCTCCAGTATAAATACAACAGATTCTTTCCAGATGGCGCTTTGCGATAAGTGCTCGATGATCCGCCCCACTGCCAAATCATTATCCGCCACAGCTGCAATAGGCGAGTATTCTCCAATTTTTTGCCCGCTGGTATGATAATCAGAAATGCGAAGCGTACTGAACTGCGGCACGGCGTTATTTACCAGCAGAGAATCGAAATCGTGTTCCCAGGCATCGGCACGTACCTGGTCTTTAATTTTCATGTTAAAGCCTGGCGAGCGCGGTGACATATGCCCTTGCAGGGATTTTATCTGCGCCTTCGCATAACTGCCAAACTCTCCGTAGCTGCGGTAGGTAACGCCGGCACGTTGGCAGTAATCCCATATATATCCATCCCTTGGCCCGGATGCTGCTCCGCTGTAAGCCGGCCCGCGCGCACTGTAATTGGTAGGCCAGGTTTTTTCTATCACATCGGTAGCGTAGGCCGCCATGCTCCAGTTATGGCCGTCTGCACTCACCTCGGCATCTACATAAAAATTATCCAGCAGTACAAACTGATCGGCAAATGCATGCTGATTGGGGGTTATCTTTCTGCCAAATATGCAAAGCGAAGTATCGCCGTTGCCGTTTGGCATATCGCCCAAAACCTGGTCGTAGGTGCGGTTTTCTTTTATGATGTAGAATACGTATTTGATGGGCGATTTCTCGCCAACCTTACGAGGGATGGGGTTGCCGGCCTCACCATCGGCGGTGATGGTACGCTTAGTATTAAAGGGCGTATTGGCATAAACCTGCCTGGTGTATAGTTTTTGCTGTTCGGGCTTAGGGCCGTCTATAAAAGACAGCGAGCCTTTAAACAGACCACCAATATACTGGATCTCGCTTTTAGCGGTTTGCCCAACATGCTCGCCAATGTTATTGTCCCTGGCAAAAGGTTGCGGGCCGTGCGGATTGGCTTTGGAGGTTAAGCCCTTTCCGTTAGCAACGATGATCTTGCTGCCAAGCGTTTTAATATTTGTGGGATACCAGCCTACCGGTATAAAGCCCAAACTTTTGCTATTGCCCGGTTTGGTTACATCAAATACGGCCAGGCAGTTATTATCGGCATTGGCAACGTACAGCGTGCGCTCATCGGCGGAGAGTGCCAGTCCGTTTGTGGTAGACCCGGCCAGCTTTGTTGGATACAAAACGGTGGAAATGGTTTCATGCACCTTACCGGTTTTAATATCAATAACCGATACGGTGTTATCATTGGCATTAGCCACAAAAAGCACCGTTCCTTTTTTATTCAATAGCAACTCGTTGGGGTGGTCGCCGGTGTTAATGGTGCTTTCGATGCTCTGTGTATCGGTATTATATAAAGCTATTTTACCTAATCCCCATAACGAGATGTACAACGTTTTTTCGTTTGGGCTCAGGGTGCAGGCATAGGCCATGCCCGGCAATGGTACTTTTTTTATAACGCTGTGCGCAATAGGGTCCAGCACGTATAAGCTGCTATCTTCTTTAGTTACCGCATACAAGCGAGTGTTAGTTTTGGTTATCGCCAGGCCGGTCGGGCAAATTTTACCTTTCGGGAACGGCAGGCCAAGCTTTATGGTATCGGCTTTACCCAGCTTATTGCTTTCGATATTAAAATCGAGCACAAGGTTATCATATCCGCCCGATACGTATAGATGCTGCCCATTGTGACTAAAGGCAAGCCCATACCACGATTTTGCCAATATGCGTTCGTCCAACAGTTTTTCGCTCTTAGGATCGAACAATTGCACCGACTGCGTGCTTTGCCCGTTGTTGGTAACAGCCAACAATCTACCACTGGCGCTCAACTGCATGTTAAGCGGCAGGTCGCCGGTAGCCAGGGATCGCCCGGCCGGGCTCAATTTCCAGCCGTTGGGCAGTAATACCTGCCCTGAACTTTTTATTTTACCGGGTACCTGTGCCTGCGCGTAAAAGCAAAGCATTAACAAGAACGCCGTTCCCAGCGCCCTTGTTGTTGATAACGTATTATAGCGATATGCCATGTTTGTTTGGTTTTAAAATGAATAACCGGGGTTTTGTGGCATGCCTGGATTAAGGTTCCTCTCCGGCAGGGGTACCGGGAATAAGAATTTATAAGCCTGAATATCAAAAGCGTTTGCCTCCAGGTTTGTATAGGTGGTTTTTGCTTTTGCTGCATAGGCCTGCATAATGCTCAAACCCGTAGCACTGCGCTGGATATCGTGGAAACGTTTGTTCTCAAAGGCCAGTTCTACGCGGCGTTCGTGCATAATAATGTCGCGCAATTTAGAGGGGTCGCTTTCGGTTACGTTTGGTAAACCGGCCCGGGTACGTACAGCGTTCAACGCTGTTAGCGGCGATTTGCCTTGCTCATTCTGCGCTTCGGCTAATAATAAAAGCGCTTCCGAGTAACGGTAGATTGGCCAATCGTCGTTAGAGTTTGTTGTGGCTACGTAAGGGCCGTGTACATACTTTTTAATGAATGGTGTATAGGCTTTACCGGCAGTTGGCACATAGCCTGCAGCGTTTTTAACCGCCGAGATCTTTATTACAAAGCTGGCATCGTTAGTACCTTCGGCAATACCTATAGAGGCATCTAAACGCTTATCGTTGGGTTCGTAAGCAGCTAACAGATCGAAAGATGGAATGTTCCAGCCCGAACCTGAGGTATTGCTCGGGAAAGCAGTACCCGTGATCAGTGCTGTACTAGTGGTTTTGGGTAAAAACTGGAAGATAACCGTATTAGGTTGTGTACCCACAGCAGTACCCTCGAGGTATTGTACTTCAAAAAGAGATTCTTTACCGTTTTTATTGGTCGGCAAAAATGCATCAGCGTAGTTGGCGTTAAGGCTGTAGCCCATTGCCGGCAGGGTGTTCAATAACGCTTCTGCCTCGGCATATTTCTTTTGTGTTACGTATACATCAGCCAGGAGCATCGTAGCAGAACCCTTAGTAGCCTCACCAGACTGCGGGAATTTGGCCGGTGGCAATAATTCGCTGATGGCATCCTTTGCGTCAGATACGATCTGCGCGTAAACTTCATCAGCAGTAGACCGGTCTTTAAAAGCATCCTCGGCTTTGGTTACCTCTTTTAAATAAAGTGGTACACCACCAAATAAGCGCACTAGTTTAAAGTAGTTCCAGGCGCGTAAGAATTTTGCCTGGCCATCGGCACGGGCTTTACCCGCATCTGTTGCTTTTGCAGCTGCCGGAATACGGCCAATTACGATATTGGACCGCGAAATGCCGGTATAGCAATGGTAATACACGGCGTTAACGTAATCGTTATTAGCGTCATTGTTCCAGTCGGATACATTTTCGCGGTATACAGTAGCCGTACCGCGGTTATTGGGGTTAGGGATGTAGTGCGTGTTATCCGAACGCATCTCCGAAGTGTGGTAATCATTTATCAGCAAATCGCGAAGGGGAACATAAGCCGCAGCAACGGCCTGCTCCAACTGATCATCAGTTTGGAAGAACGTTTCCGGCGAAAGGGAATCCTGGGGAACAAGGTTTATAAAATCTTTTTTACACGATGATGTGATGACAACCAACAGCATCAGTAATATATATTTCTTTTTCATATCTATTTATCAGATTGATTATTTAAAAGTTGCGTTTATACCGAAAGAGAAGGTGCGTGGAACCGGATATGCATTTTCATCCACACCGATACCATTTATAGCATCCGCTCCTGTAAGAGCGATCTCGGGGTTAGCACCGCTATAACCTGTAATAATAAAGGCCTGCTGCACCGAGCCATAAACCCTTAGGTTTTTCAATAAAAGCGCATTCTTCAGTTTGAAACTATAACCCAGAGAGATGTTCTTGGCGGTTAAGTATGAGCCATCCTCCACCCATTGCGTGTTTACCGATCGGCCGATAGCTGTTGTACCTGTTTTCGTACGCGGATAAATGCCCGAGCCTGGGTTTGCTTCAGAACGCCAGTGATCTGCGGCGGCGGCAAGTGGCACCCTCGAACCATCAAGATTGGTTAAATATGCCCATTTAGAGGCTGCCAGTATTTTACCGCCAACCTGCCCTGCCATAGAAATATTCAGGTCGAAGTTTTTGTAGGCGAAAGTGTTGGTTAAGCCGAAAGTAAAGTTTGGTGTAGGGTCGCCAATGAAGGTACGGTCGTTAACGTCATCAATAATGCCATCGCCGTTCAAATCCTTCATTTTCAACGTACCGATGTCAGACGAACCATTGTCAGACAAGCCAGTGCTTTTATATTTAGCAGAGCTGGCCAAATCAGCAGCATCTTTGTATAAACCTAAGTTGATGAAACCATAAAACTCGCCCAGGTGGTGGCCTACCTGGTTGCGGTAGTAGTCGGACGTTACGGTGTTGTTACGGCGCAGGTAACCAGGATCAACCAGGTTTTTGATAAGGTTACGCTCGAAAGCGATGTTAAAGTTGGTGTTCCATTTAAAGGCACCGGTGGTGTTAATTGTGTTGATGGTGATCTCGTGGCCCCAGAATTCCAACTGGCCGATGTTGTATTGGATGTTTACGAAACCAGATCCGCGGGGAACCGGGCGCGCCTGGATCAAACCATCAGACATTTTGTGGTAGTAATCGTAATTAAGGGAGATGCGGTTTTTTAAAATGGCCAGCTCTAAACCAATATCAAACTGCCTGTTCTTTTCCCATGCCAGCTCGGTATTACCCAGCGAACCTATTGTTTGCCCCTGAATTAACACACCATTTAACAGGTAATTGTATTTAGAAAGGGTTGGGATAGCAGTATAGTTACCAAAGCTATTGTTACCGGTGATACCGTAGCTCGCCCTGATCTTCAACAGATCTATCTTACCAAAATTTTGCATAAATGGCTCGTCGCTAACGATCCAGCCGGCAGAAACCGATGGGAAATAACCATATTTCCGATCGGCACCAAACCGTGATGAACCGTCCTGGCGTATAGCGCCTTGCAAAAGATATTTCCCTTTATAGTTATAGTTTAAACGACCGATGGCGGATAGCAACGAGTATTGTGTAGTAGTGCTTGACCCGGCCGAAATGATTGATGCGGCGCTTAAATAAGGAATATCATCGCTTGGGAAACCCGTACCGGTTATGGAGTTACTTTTCGAATCGAATTTCTGCACGGAATAACCTGCCAGCGCTTCAATATGGTGATCAGTGGCGATTGTTTTCTCGTAGTTAAGATAACTTTCTGCGGTGTAAGAATAGTTATCAACTGATGAACTGACACCTGTAGAAGCAACAGGAGATACAGCAGACGTAGTTAAAGTTACCGAGGGAGAAAACTGGTTACGTGTTTCGGCACCTTTATCAATACCAACGTTGGTTTTTAAACTAAACCCTGGTAAAAATCCATAGTTAATATAACCATTTGCGAGGATGCGGGTGGTAATATAATCATCCTTTGTTTGTTCAAGCAGGGCAAGGGGATTTACATACGCGCTCATGCCCGTAGAGAATGCTCCTACCGTATAAGAACCGTCCGGATTGTAGGGGGATACAAGCGGGCTGGCTTCAAAAATACGTTCGTAAAAACCACCAACGCCATCGGAGTTTGTGCGGTTATTATGATCTAAACGGTAGCTCGGTGCAAGGTTAAAGCCTACTTTTACCTGGTTGCGGCTGCCCAGGCTCATATCGTGGTTGATTCGCAAAGAGATCAGTTTGGTGCCCGAATTGATGACCACACCATCCTGAGCCTCGTAACCTAACATTACTGCCGACGATGATTTTTCGCGGGCGGAGAGGATATTTAAGTTATAGTTTTGGGTAGGCGCATTCCTGGTAGTTAATTTAAACCAGTTGGTGCCTTCACCGTACTGACCCGGGTTTTGATAAATTTCCGGAACAACCGCAGTATAAGGCGGCTCGTAAAGCTTGGCATCAGTAAACTTATCATTCATAAACTGGGCAAATTGCTGCGCGTTCATCACCTTAGGCACACTTCCCTGCGGGATCTTCTGTACGCCGTAATTGGCGTTGAACTCTATTCGCGAGTCGCCCGCCCTGGCATGTTTTGTTGTTAACAATACCACGCCGTTTGCCGCACGCGACCCATACAGCGCCGTTGCCGATGCATCTTTTAGAATCGTTAACGATTCTATTTCATCGGGATTGATATTATTGATGCTGCCGGTAATAGGCAAACCGTCTATTACAAACAATGGCTGATAATCTGTAGCAAAGGAAGCCGCGCCGCGAATTCTGAAAGCGATGCCACGGCCGGGTTGCCCGCTTGTTTGGGCAATGTTTACACCTGCAACTTTACCTTGCAGCTGCTGGCCAAACTGCATTACAGGCATATCCTGTAACGGCGCCATTTTTACCTGCGATACTGCGCCGGTAACCTCACGGTTGCGTTGCTTACCATAGCTTACGTTTACCTCGCTTAGCATGCTGGTACCTGTAAAGCTTATATTTAACTGTTTGGGCTTGTCGGGGACGATGGTAATATCTTTAAATTCCAGCATTTTATAACCCACAAATGTTGCCTGGATGGTGTAGGTGCCTTCTGGGATAGTAAGGGAGTAATTACCGGTACCATCGGCAGTGGTACCGATTGTGGAACCAGCAACCCTGATGTTGGCACCCGGTAAAGTAGCGCCGGTTTCGTCGGTTACTTTACCGTACAATTTGCCGGGCTGAGGTTTTTTAGTGAGGATAACATTCCCCGCTGATTCCTTAAAAACAATATCCGAGCCTTGCAACAGGGTGTTTAACAGGTTCTCTAAAGATTCGTCGCTAAAGTTTGCCGATTTAACCGTTTGTTGTTTAAGGCCCAGGTAATCGGCATCATAGGCAAAGCCGAGGCCCGTGGTTTGCTCTATTTTTTTGATGGCATCGTACAGGTTGCCGCTATTGATCGTTATGCTAACGCGTTGATTTAAGCTTTGTGCTTTAACATTGGCTGCGCCTACCGACAGCAGGCCGATAGTTAATAAAATACTGAACGAGAGGATAGTAATTCGCATAAATTGCTTACACAAGTGTGTATAATAATTCATATGTTTGTTTTGCTTACGTGATTTTTGAATGAGTTATGGAGGCATTGCAAGACCGGATTGCCGTCCGATGTCTGCAAAAAATTAAAGGCGGTTCTGTTTCAGCAGGCCGCTTTTTGTTTAATAGAGAATTATATCAGTCCCCTCCTTCCTATAATGCGTATGATGCAGTTGGCTTATCAAGTCCAGGATCTGCTTCGATTGCATGTTATGCACCAACCGCATGCTAAACCGGTAATTGGCTATCTTTTTATTGGCCGGCTTTAAGGATAAACCGTAAATATTTTTCACTACAAGGGCAAGCTCGTTAAAGCTGGCCTGGTTTAGGTACGTGTAGCCTTTTTTCCAGCTTTGCGAAAAGTCGGTATTAACGTTGCTTTGCGCTATTTCACCGGTTAAAGTATTAAAGCTCAATTGCTGGCCGGGCAGCAGCATAGCCAATGTTTTTGATTTCCCGGTAATACCCACCTTGCCCGTAGCTACCGCAACGCTTATTGTTTGCAGTGCTTTATATGCCCGCACATTAAAGGATGTACCTAAAACCTGCACATTTACAGGTGCGGAATGAACAATAAAAGGATGTTCGGCATCGTGTTTTATATCAAAAAAGGCCTCGCCTTCTTCCAGCACAACTTCGCGGCGGGGGCCGGTAAAAGCTTCGGGGATCTTTATGCGGCTGGCGGCATTCAACCAAACTGTTGAGCCATCGGGCAGTTTAAGTTCTTTTAACCCCTTGGTGCCGGTTATCACTATTGTATAAGCTTCATTGTTAGCTTTACGGTGCGAAAACTTCCAGGTGGAAAGGCCGACAACAGAAAAAATGGCCAATGTGGCCGCAATGCGGAAAGCACGCGTCGATATAATACGGGGTTTTAGGGTATCAGCATCTATACGGCTCTTGATGGAATTGCGCAGGGCAATAGCCTCGCTGTTATCCAATGGTTTTTCCTCTGCATCGTAAGATCTATACCAGGCTTCAACCAGTGCGCTCTCGGTCTCATTTGATTGCCCTTTAAGATACCGTGATAAAATTTTCTTTAATTTATAAATGTCCATTAGCCATGTTTTCAGTAGTAAGTCGCTGAAAAGGGCCGCAGGTACTTTTAATTAAAGTGATGTTTATGTTAATTATTTGTGAAGCATGGCCAGGATGAGAGCCATATAGGTAAGGTGCTTTTCGGGATGTTTTTCGGCAATGGTAACACGCAGGCGGCGCGAAACTTCGCCAATATAGTTTTTAACGGTTTGATCGGCCAGGCCCAGTTCACCGGCAATGGCTTTTACCGAACGGTTCTCGCTTCGCAGCTGATAAACCTTTTTTAACATTTCGGGCATTAGTTCAACCGTCAATTGTAATGTTTTTTCGAGTTCCAGGTAATCGGTAAGCGATTCTATGGAATCCTCCAGCAGGTTTATCCTTTCGAGGGCATCGTCTAATTGTACAATGGTAACCTTAGCAGAACGGTAATGATTGATGACATTTAAACGAACCGCGCTTCTCAAATAATTTTCCAGCGGGCCCTTAATTTGAAGTTCAGAGCGGCGCTGCCATATTTTGATAAATATTTCCTGTACGATATCCTGGGCCATATCGCTGTCGTTGAGGCGGGCGCGGGCCGTTTGATATAGGGGTTGCCAGTACCGGTCGAACAAAATATCGAAAGCGTTGTGTTCGCCGCGCTGAAGGCGTGTTAGTAATTCCTCATCTGATAAGCTCTCCCTCGGCATGACGCAAAGCTACTAATCCGATGTTAAGGTAGTTTTAAGTTAATGCGAAAGTAACCAATTACTACGCCTTATCACGGCAATGGCTAAAACGATGCTTTTGTGTAATTATGCGAGAACAATTTAACCGGGATTATTGCCCGATGTGGCACAGGACCAAGGGGGATATTATTTCAACTCTGTAACCTATCTTGCCTTTCCAAATGTGGCTCTCAGCTTTATTTCAATCAAGGCACCAACAACAAAGGGCAGCCACAGTTATTCATTACCGGAGGCACGTTGCTGTCGTAAAAAGATGTTGCGATTGCGTTTTCCACATGGTTGCCCATCACTACCATCCAAATTTTGTTTTCGGCGACCAGTTCCAAAATAGTTTCCACAACCGGCCCCGTTCCCTTTTTGCATTTAATAGTAATTTCTTTTTGCTGCCCGGTGGTTAATTTAGCTATTAAATACTGCGTTAACTGGCTAAGCCTGCTGGCGCTCTTATCTGTTTGTGCCGCGATCTCGCTTTCGACAGATCGCCGCTCACCGGTGATCACCGAAGCTTCGATAGAGATAATAGAGTTATAGATCAATAAATTGGCATTGTTGTTTATTGCCAGCTCCAGTGCGATATCTGCCGCGCGTTGTGCCCGCTTAGTAAAATCGGTAAGCAGCAATATTGTTTTTTTAGTTGCCATAATTAGTGGGAGATGATTAATGCTTTGTTGTATTCATAGTTCATCCTTGCAATGTGCAGTACCGAGATCTCCTGGGGGCATTCTACTTCGCAAGCCTCAGTATTGGTACAGTGGCCAAAGCCTTCAGCATCCATTTGGTCTACCATCGCGATTACCCGCTCTGTGCGTTCGACCTTACCCTGTGGTAACAGTGCCAATTGGGTAATTTTTGCTGAAGTGAACAGATCTGCACTGGAGTTTTTGCAGGTAGCCACGCATGCACCGCAGCCGATACAAGCTGCGGCATCAAATGCTGCTTCGGCAATAGCATGAGATATCAATATACCGTTAGCTTCGGGTGTTTGGCCTGTTGATGCGGAAATGAATCCACCTGCCTGGATGATGTTGTCAAAAGCCTTCCGGTCTACTTTCAGGTCACGTACTATAGGGAACGCAGCAGCGCGGAACGGTTCGATGTATATGGTATCGCCATCCTTAAAACTGCGCATGTGCAATTGGCAGGTAGTGGTATGGGTAAGTGGCCCGTGGGCCCGACCGTTTATCATCATACCGCATTGCCCACAAATTCCCTCGCGGCAGTCATGGTCGAATTCTACCACGCGTTGGCTTTTTTGGATAAGCGATTCGTTCAACAGGTCCATCATCTCCAGGAACGACATATCCTGCGATACATCGTCCAACTCATAGTTTTTCATTGCCCCAGGCGTTGCGGGGCTATCCTGCCGCCATATCTTCAAGTATATTTTCATGATCGGAATTTATTTGTAGCTCCTTACGGTTAAGGATACGTTCTCAAAAACAAGTGGTTCTTTATGCAGTTCGTGTTCGGCATTTGCGCCTTTCCACTCCCAGGCAGATACGTAGCAGTAGTCCTTATCATTACGTAAGGCCTCACCATCCGGGGTTTGGTATTCTTCGCGAAAGTGGGCACCGCATGATTCTTCGCGGCTCAAGGCATCCTCACACATCAGAATGCCCAAATCGAGGTAATCTGCTACACGCCCTGCTTTCTCCAGTTCGCTGTTAACGGTATGGTCGCCGGTTATCTTTAATTCGGTATAGAATTGCGCCCGCAGTTCCCTGATTAATACTATTGCGTTCTCCAGGCTCGCTTTTGTACGCGACAGACCACAGCCATTGTAAAGCAGCTTACCCAATGTTTTATGGAAATGATCGGCAGATAGGTGCCCGTTGATATCTAAAAATTGCTGTAACTGTTGTTTTACCGCATGTTCGGCTTCCACAAAAGCCAAGTGATCTGTCGTTATCTTTTCAGCTTTTAACTCGCCTGCCAAATAATTGGGGACGCTATATGGCGCTATGAAGTAACCATCTACGGATGCCTGCAATAAAGAGTTTGCACCAAGCCTATTAGCGCCATGGTCGGCAAAGTTGGCTTCACCCAAGGCAAATAAACCCGGAATGGTGGTCATCAGTTCATAATCAACCCAAAGCCCGCCCATGGTAAAATGCGCGGCGGGTGAGATCAGCATCGGTTCTTCATAAGCGTTTACCGCGTTGATCTTATCATACATCTTAAACAGGTTGCTGTACTTCTCTTTTATCTTTTCCTTGCCTTGTTCTTTGATGGCTTTGGAGAAATCCAGGAAAACCGCATTCTTCATCACCCCAACCCCGCAGCCTGCATCTATGCGTTCTTTTGCTGCGCGGGATGAAATATCACGTGGTGCCAAATTGCCGAAGGTTGGATACCTGCGTTCTAAATAATAATCCCTTTCTTCTTCGGGGATATCATTCGGTTTGCGTTCGTCGTGTGCTTTTTTGGGCACCCAGATACGCCCGTCGTTACGCAGGGATTCGGACATCAGCGTTAATTTGGACTGATGCTCGCCTGATTGAGGCAAACAGGTTGGGTGAAACTGGATCCAACTTACCCCCGACATGTACGCACCCTTTTTATGCGCCCGCCAAATGGCAGAGGTATTACAGCCCATAGCAAGGGTAGACAAGTAATAAACCTTGCCATAGCCGCCGCTTGCCAGCACCACGGCGTTGGCGGCATGGCGTTCTATTTCGCCGGTTACCAAATCGCGGGTAATGATGCCTTTTGCTTTGCCATTTATCACTACCAGGTCCAGCATTTCGTGCCGGGTGTAGGTTTTTACTTTGTTTGCGCCAACCTGTCGCATTAAGGCCTGGTATGCACCTAAAAGTAATTGTTGCCCGGTTTGCCCGCGGGCGTAGAATGTGCGCGATACCTGCACACCACCAAAAGAGCGGTTGTTCAAATATCCACCGTATTCCCTCGCAAAGGGTACGCCCTGCGCTACTGCCTGATCAATGAGGCTGGCAGAACATTCTGCCAGCCGGTAAACGTTAGCCTCACGGGAACGAAAATCACCGCCTTTTATGGTATCCGAAAACATGCGGAACACGCTGTCGCCATCGTTCTTATAATTTTTGGCCGCATTTACCCCGCCTTGTGCTGCTACGCTATGCGCCCGCCGTGGCGAATCCTGGAAACAGAACGATTTAACATTGTAGCCCAGTTCGCCCAATGATGCCGCGCAGGATGCACCGGCCAGTCCGGTACCTACCACAATTACATCCAGCTTTTTGCGGTTGGCGGGGTTTACCAGTTTTACGTGCTCTTTATAGTTGTCCCATTTGTCGGCAAGCTTGCCTTCGGGTATTTTTGAATCTAACATGGTGATCAGTTATTAAAATAAACAACAATAGGTATCAGCATAAAGCCACCGGTAATAAAGGCGGTGTACAGCCAGCCGGTATAGCGTACGATTTTTACATACTTTGGATGGTAAAGGCCCAGCGTACGGGCCGCACTAAAAAAGCCGTGCAGCAGGTGAAAACCTAAAGCGATAAAGGAGATCTCGTAAATGAGCACATACCACCATTGATGAAAGGTTAGCACCACAACGCTATACATATCCTTGTATCCCTGCTTATCTAAAGCCATGGTGGTAAAATCGGCCACGTACCAAAAATCTTTTAAATGTATAACCAGGAAGATAAGGATAACCGTACCCAGCAACCCCATGTTGCGGCTGTTCCAGGGGCTCACCTCGTTTCGTTTATCGTAAACATATTTGGTGCCGTTGGCTTTTTTGGTTTTAGCAGCGAGCAAAAGCGCATAAACCGCGTGGGCGATTATCGAAATAAGCAGCACCCAGGAGATGATCTTGATGAGCATATTGCCGGCAAGCAGGTGCGAGTACCAGTTGAATTGTTCTTTGGCCTCGGCAGCGGGTAACAGCAACTGCAGGTTTCCCAGTAAATGTATCACCAGGAAAAAGCAGAGGAACAGCCCCGTACCCGCCATGGCGAGTTTATATTGAATGGTTGTTTGTTTCATGATTGTTTGTACCGGCTATATTGTAATTTGCCTGTTCGGGCTTGTTCGCGTTCGCTGGTGTGCGCGAACAGCCCGAACAAGCCCGAACATGATTGCTTTTGAGAACTTTTTCCGCGGCTACCATAAACCGATGAACTTCCACCACGCGCCACCTACTAAAAACCAAACCAGCAGGAACAGCACGCTCATGAAAAAGCCCTGTTTCCACCAGTCCTTCATATCTACATAAGTGCTGCCGAAAAATATGGGTGCAGGCCCGTGGCCGTAATGTGTTAAAGAGCCCATTAATGTTGGACAGGCGCCAAGGAAAATAGCCAGCATTGGCCCAGGCACGCCTACCGCAATACCAACCGCTAAGAATACAGAGTACATAGCCGCTACCTGTGCAGTCGCACTGGCGAACATATAATGGCAGTAAGAATAAACAAGGATAATTAAGGGGAAGGCTAATTGCCAGCTAAATTGTTTCATGCTGCCGCCTACCAGATTGCCAAACCAGCCGATCAACCCTAAAGAGTTGAGGTAAGAACCCATCATTACCAATGCAGAGAACCAAACAATGGTATCCCAGGCACCTTTTTCAGATTTTACGTCTTCCCAGGTAAGTACGCCGCAAAGCAGCAGGATGCAAAGCCCGATGAGTGCGCCCGTTGTGGCATCAATGGATATCAGGTTGCCGAAGATCCACAGTACCAGCAGGATGATAAACGTTGCAACCATCAGCCATTCCTGTAGCGATATCTTACCCATCTCTTTCAGCTTGGCAGCGGCCATCGCGGGCGCTTCCGGGGTTTTCTTTAGTTCGGGCGCGTAAAATTTATAAAGGAACAAAGGCACCAGCATAAAACAAACCAGACCGGGTATGGCGGCGGCCATTGCCCAACTCCCCCAGCTAATATCAACGCCCAAGTCGTGCGCAAACTTCTGCGCCATTGGGTTACTTGCTGTAGCCGTTAAAAACATCACCGAGGTGATCATGTTAGCGTTATAGCTGCTCAGCGTAAGAAACGCGCCTATCTTACGATGTGTTTCCGGTTTCTCCGGTTCGCTGCCCATATTCACGGCGATGGATTTCATAATGGGGAATATTACACCACCAGCTCTTGCCGTATTGCTTGGGATGGCCGGGGCCAGTATCAGGTCGGCAGTATTCAGCCCGTAAGCCAAACCCAATGTGCTTTTGCCAAACAGCTTGATAAAGTTATAAGCCAGCCGATTACCCAAGCCTGTTTTAATAAAGCCACGGGCTATAAAAAACGCCAGCCCGATAAGCCAGATGGTGGAGTTGCCGAAACCGCTCAGGGCATTTTTTATCGCATCGATAGGTTTACCCGGTGCCAATACTTGTGTAGCGGCACAAAGCGTAATACCCAGCATGGCCATAGTGCCCATTGGCGCGGCTTTTAATATGATACCGACAATAGTTGCCACAAAAATAGCCAGCAAATGCCAAGCATTGGGCTTAACGCCCTCTGGTACCTGTATAAACCAGATAATAAGGCCAACCACCAATGTGATCGCGAACGATTTTAAATTGATCTCTTTCATGATAATAAATTAAAAGCGTACCTGTAATTGGAGATAAGCCAGGTTGTGATTATAAGCAGTGGTGAGGGGGATGTTTTTTTGATAGATGTCGATAGATACACCTAACTGGAGGGCGGCGTAAAAATCATCAGCAAAAATGAGCGAGGCATTGGGGATAATGGTTTGCCTGGAGTTGTGGTTAAACCAATAGTTCTCGTTAAAATATTCGTACCTCGACGAGAATTCGATGGCCCTCACCCTGCGCATATTGGCATTGTAGCGTATAATTGGGAAGATATAAAAACCCTGCATACGTACCTGGCTTAAAGCGGGCTTTACAGTTAGGGCATTGTACAGCGCAAAATTTGTCCCGGTTTTGTATTCTCCGCCTAAACTAAGCTCCCATTTTTCGTTTAGTGCTAAGCCGCCTTTAATATCTATGCCTAAAGCGTTGCCATTGCCCGCACCTAAACTGCCCGCGCTGGCGTTGAAGCCAAAGGTTAAACCCTTAACAACGTCGGCCTCCAGGCGCCCATAAAAGTTTTTGGTGTTGTCGTTGTCATTGGCCTGATTACGGTTGTTGCCATTGTATGCCCCTGCGTAGTACCGCAACTGGCCACCCTTATTGATGTTACCAAATACAGCAACACCCGTTTGAAAGCTTTGCCAGCCGCTTGCGCCGAAGGCGTAGTATTGGTTGGAGTAATCCAGTGTGCGGATGATATCATTAGGCACTACATCTTCTATACCGAAGAAGGGCCTGAACTGCCCCGCCTGTACATTAAAGTGACTGCTCAACGTGTACTTCACAAAGGCATTCTCCAGCACTTTGTTGGATGGGTCGCTGCTAAACTCGGCGAAGTTCATCAGCAGGTTGGCCGAAAAGTGATCGTTCACTGTGCCTTTTACCAGAAAACGCACCCGTTTTAGTAAGAACGTGTTGGTGATTTTGCCCGTTGTGGCTGCCGGGTCGAAGTTCTTGCCGTTTACATCTACGTTTTTGGTAAGCGACCCCAGGAACCGGGTTTGTAAGAGGCCCGCGAAAGTTATGGAACGCTTATAGGTAGAAAAATTGGTAATAGTATCCGTACCGGATCTTGCTTTTGGGGCATTTTGCGCCATGGCGGTGCAGGGGCAAAGCAGCATAACCCCAAGGAGGTAACGCAGGTTGTTTTTCATAAGTAACGGCAAATATTTAGAAGTGAGGCAGATACAGGCTTTTTGGCCTGTGGTAAAGGTGATTAAAACAAATGGCATTAGTGGCACGGATACTATAATAAGCAGGCGTACACTAAATATACTTTCAGGACAAGGCACCAACCATATCGGCGGCTTTTACCCATTCGTCGAACTGGATGCTGGTCATTAATTTTAACCCAACAGCCGATTCGCGCAGCGATAAATTTTCTTTCATTGCCTTTTGGGCTATCCGGGCAGAATTTTCGTAACCAATATGCGGGTTTAAAGCAGTTACCAGCATCAGCGATGCTTCCAGATGCTTTTTGATGCCATCGTAATTAGGCTCTATACCCATAGCGCAATGCTCGTTGAAGGATGCACAAGCCTCGCCTATAAGGCGTGCAGATTGCAGGAAATTGGCAGCCATAACCGGTTTAAACACATTGAGCTGAAACTGGCCGTTAGATCCGGCAATGGTAATAGCTACATCGTTGCCCATCACCTGTGCTGCCACCATGGTTACCGCCTCGTTTTGCGTTGGGTTTATTTTACCCGGCATAATAGACGAGCCTGGCTCATTCTCCGGCAGATGCAATTCGCCAATACTGCAGCGCGGGCCAGATGCCAGCATGCGGATATTATTGGCGATCATCATTAAGGATACGGCTATCTGTTTTAATGCACCATGGCTCTCCACAATAGCATCGTGGGCGGATAAGGCCTCAAACTTATTGTCGGCGGTTCTGAACGGCAGGTTGGTGAATTGAGAGATATAATCCGCCACTTTTACATCGTAACCTTCGGGGGTATTCATCCCCGTACCTACAGCCGAGCCGCCAAGGGCGAGTTCGGAAAGGTGGTCGAGGGTATTTCCTAAGGCCCTTAGTCCGTGATCCAGTTGCGACACATAGCCGGAGATTTCCTGCCCAAGCGTTAAAGGTGTAGCATCCATCAGGTGGGTACGGCCAATTTTTACCACATCATTAAAAGCCACCGATTTTGCTTTCAGGGTATCGCGCAGCGCTTCAATACCGGGTATGGTTACATAGATCAGCATTTTGTAGGCAGCAATGTGCATGGCCGTTGGGAAGGTATCGTTTGATGACTGAGATTTATTTACATCATCATTGGGGTGGATAATGGTTTTGCTATCGCCCAGCGCGCCGCCATGTAACACGTGCGCCCGGTTGGCAATCACCTCATTCAGGTTCATGTTTGATTGCGTACCCGAACCTGTTTGCCAGATAACCAATGGAAACTCGTCCGGTAGTTTTCCCTGCAATATTTCATCGCATACTGTGGCGATCAGGTCGCGCTTCTCCGCAGGCAGCACCTCCAGGTCTGTATTGGCGTAAGCTGCCGCTTTTTTTAGGTATGCAAAGGCCTCAATGATCTCGGCGGGCATGGACGCCGTCGGACCAATCTTAAAGTTATTGCGCGAGCGTTCGGTTTGTGCGCCCCAATACTTTTCTGCAGGTACCTGTACAGCGCCCATCGAGTCGTGCTCAGTTCTAAAATGCGGTTCGGTATCGGGAATGTTTAAAGTTAATGTTGACATAGGATGCATAGTTTAATAGATGTGCCGTAAAGGTGACCTATTAACCATGGGCAGGTGTGATGGCCATCATCAAACAGGATGATGCTGGTCACAAAACCTAAATCGTTGCTTCAAATACCTATTGTCAATTAGTTAACATCAGCCCTGGGTAACAGTATATCTGCCAGCTGCTCTTTAAAGTTGCAAATATCTTCCCTGAAATTCAGGTGGCCCGCGCGGTAGGCAAAAGCGGTAAAACAGACTATAAATACCGGCACTTTTTTGGTGAGCGTTACATGCTGCTCTTTACCTGCGTGCTTACTTTGGTAATTTGGGTGTTGCTTCATAAAAAACGCCTTAAATGCATTATTTAAGGCGTTTTTGATTTTCGGGCATCTCCTAAATATTCAATAAATCACATTCTTATCTTTCATTAATTACAGATCAGCATACCGTAAATAAAAAACGTTCCACATCTCACCTTGGAACGTTCATTAATCAACCAAATCTGACCAATCTCATGATCAAATATTTTAATTTTTATACTGAGTTTCTATTCAGATCAATTCAGTTATGATCGGGCTACTAAATTTTAACCAGATAGTTATTAGTGTTAATTAAACAATTATAATTATTAAAATATTATCAAACAAGCTTAAATTGAAAAAACTATAGCCAAGAAGTAAAACATCTATCTGTTTAAGTGTATATATTACACTATTAAATACCTCGTTCGTGATAGCTTTTGAGTAATTTCATTTTTCTACGGCAGCCTGAGAAAAGAGAGAGCCCCGGGATCATATGGCCCGGAGCTCTCTCTTTTTTAATATGGCCGCGGGTACCGAACGACAATTTGCCCGCCGGGGATCTTGGCATCAATACTTCAATACCATATACCCCGTTTTTCTCAACGTTTCCGTCCCCTTCTTGTATTCAATGGAGTAAAAGTAAGTACCCGGCTGCTGCAGGGTGCTTTTGCTGTTGCGCCCGTCGAACGCTTTGCTTTCATTGTCGTAGCCTTTAGCCTCATAAATAACGTCACCGTTACGGTTCATGATACGGACGGTATTCTCCGGGTAAGCGTTGATACCCGCTATGGTAAAACGGTCGTTAATACCGTCGCCGTTTGGCGATACGGCTTGTTTAACGGTTAACGCTTCCGGTGCGTCCGGCGATGGCTCTGGTTTCTGCAGCACATCTATCGTGTTTTTGTTTACGGCTGCTATTCCCGGCGGCGGTGTTTTATTGATGGTGATGGTGAATGCCAGTTTGGTTACCCCGTCCTCTGCCGTGATCTCTATCGGGATCGCCGTTGCGGCACCTGTGAGCGTAACTGGCGCCGATTCAGTAAACTGTGCGGTAGTGGTACCGTTTATCTTGATGGTTGCGGGATCCTTGGTCCTCAGGGTAATTTTTACGCTGCTAACCGTACTGCTTACTGTGGATACCCAGTTGTTTGTTGTGCCCACCCGCGTTATTGGGCCGGCGTTTACGGCGATGTAATTTAGCGCGGTATTGTTAGAACCTGCTTTGTTAACTGTAATGCTAATGTTGCGTTTGGTTGTACCGTCTTCTGCCGTTATTTCTACCGGGAACATTGTTGCAGCCCCCGTTAAAGTTACCGGTGCTGATGCCGTGTTTTGTGCCGTATTTACGCCGTTTACCTTGATGGTTGCAGGGGATTTGGTGCCAATTTTTATGGTAACGCTGCTTACAGATGCCGTGTAGTTATCCGTTGTACCTACCTGGGTTAGCGTGCCGGCACTGATAGACATGTTGCTCAGCCAGGTACTGTTGGAGCCTGTACGGTTTATGGTAATGGTGAAAGGTTGTTTGGTTACGCCATCTTCTGCCGTTATTTCTACCGGGATAGCCGTTGCGGTTCCAGTTAATGTCACCGGTGCCGAAGCCGCGTTCTGGGCCGTTGTTACGCCGTTTATCTTGATAGTTCCAGGGTCTTTCGTCGCCAGGGTGATCTGTACACTGTTTACACTGCTGCTTGCCAAAGAAACCCAGTTAAGTGATGTACCTACCTTTGTTACCGGCCCTGTGCTTACTGCGATAAACTTCAACCCGGTACCATTTGATGGGGGTGCCCTGTGGATAGTGATATTAAACGGCAGTTTGGTTACACCATCTTCTGCAGTTATTTCTATCGGGATAACCGTTGTTGACCCCGTAAGCGTAACCGGTGCCGACGCGGTAAGCTGCGCGGTTGTAACACCGTTTACCTTTATCGTAGCCGGATCTTTTGTACCGAGGGTGACCTTAACACTGGTTACGGCGAAGGGCACGGATGATTCCCAGTTAGCTGTAGCGTCTACCCGGGTGATTGGGCCGGTGTTAACAGCGATATAGTTTAGTGCGGTGTTGTTCGATCCGGCTTTTTTTACCGTGATACTGATGTTGCGCTTGGTAATACCATCCTGTGCTGTTATTTCAACCAGGAAAGTAGTTGTAGCACCCGTTAAAGTTATAGGCGCGGAAACTGCGCTTTGCGCAGTAATAATGCCGTTGATCTTGATAGTTGCAGGGTCCGTAGTGCTTACCTTCAGGGTAACGCTGCTTACGCTGGTGCTTACCGATGCAGTGTAATTATCCGTTGTACCTACCCGCATAAGCGTGCCTGCACTGATAAGCATTCCACCTAACCCGGTATTGCTTGATGGGGGTGGTCTGTGGATAATGATGTTAAACGAGAGTTTGGTTACGCCATCTTCTGCCGTTATCTCTACCGGTATAGTAGTTGTTACGCCAGTAAGCGTAACCGGTGCCGATGCCGTAAGCTGCGCGGTTACAATACCGTTGATCTTTATCGTAGCCGGGTCTTTAGTGCCCAGGGTTACCTTAACGCTGGTTACACTAAACAGCACGGTTGATTCCCAGTCGTTTACATTTACTTTGGTGATCGGGCCAGTGTTAACAGCAATATAGTTCATCGCTGTGCTGTTGGAGCCGGCCCTATTTACCGTGATGCTGATAATACGTTTATTTATACCGTCTGCCCCCAATATTTCTACCGGGAACGTGGTAGATGTGCCGGTTAAAGTTATCGGCGCGGAATTGGTATTCTGCGCGGTTATGTTGCCATTCACCTTGATGGTTGCAGGGTCCCTGGTACCTATTTTCATGGTAACGCTGCTTACGCTGTTGCTTACCGATACAGTGTAGTTATCTGTTGTGCCCACCTGGGTGAGCGTGCCCGAACTGATAAACATACCGCTTAGCAATAATAATGGAAGTCGTTTTATCTTTACTGTATAGGTTTTTGTTACGCCGGCTGCCGAAACTTGTATCGTGTGGCCGTCTTCACCTACACTTACGGTTACGGGCTGCGATGGTACGCCGCTGGTTGCTGCCGCTCCATCTATTTTCATTGTTGCGCCGACATAATGTGGTGTAAGCGTAAATCTCACGCTGGTTGTTGGGTACTGCACAGTCACTTTATAATTAAGGCTATCCTTGTTAAAAGCAGGGGTTAATGTACCATCACTTATAACCAAATTATCGAGGCGCAGATCCGGTACGCGGCTTACCGTAATAGTGTAGGTTCTCTCATCCCCGCCTACTTTTCCGTTCACTGCTACTGTAATCGTATTAATACCAATTTGTAGTGGTATGGCTGCCGACGGGCTGCCGTTGGCAACGGTAACCCCATTAACCCAAACAGAAGCCGCGGCAGATGTTAGGACGGGCAAAACTGTTAACGAAGAAACGTTTTCAGCTACAGTGGCACTGTATTCTAATCTTGACGGAGTAAAAACCGGGCTTAAAGTGCCTGCACTTAAGGTTAAATTGCTCAGTACCTCCGAACGTACACGGGTTACCGTTATGGTGTAAGGTTTGCCAAAGCCAGCTTCAGAGGAGCTTATTATAGTAATGGTGTTTTCGCCAATTTGTAAGGATATGGCTTGCGACGCACTGCCGCTGGCCACTATTACTCCATTAACCCTAATTTGTCCCCCCGCAGTTCTTAGGGTTGGTACAACGGTAAACAAAAAAACGCTGCTGGGGACAACTACATCGTAGTTGTCGATATCGGTGTTAAATCCCGGCGATAAGGTGCCCTGGCTGACAGTTAAGTTTGAAAGGTTTGCATCTGTAGATTTCGCTTGGGTGACGTTTACAATATAGTTTTGTATATATCCGGACGCATCGGTTGCCTGTATATTTATAGTATTTAGTCCTCTTTGAAGGGTTATTGCTTGTGAGGCTGCACCGCTTGTAACCGCCACGCCATTTACCGTTATTGTTGTGCCTGCATCCGCAATTGTTGGGGTAACTTTAAACGTTGCGACTGTACTTGCCACATTTACGCTATAGGCAAAAATATTCCTGTTAAACCCGGGGCTTAATGTACCTGCGCTTAAAGCTAAGCTGCTCAGCAACCCTGGTTTGGCGCGGGTTACAATTATGGTGTATGAAAATATAGTTACGCCGTCTCCTGCAGTTACTTTTATTGTAATAGTATTAGGGCCAACTGATAATGGTATAGCCGGTGCCGCATTGCCTGAGCTGACGGATGCCCCATTGACCTTAACCGTTGCCGATGCACTATTTAGGGTTGGCGTAATTGTTATTTGAGAAATGTTATTGGGGAAAGATGCGGTGTAGTTAAAGTTATCTGGCGAAAATCCGGTTGTTAAATGACCCTCTAATATAAATAGGCCACGTAAGTACGCATCATTATCTATAGTAATGGCATTAGCGGTAACATTTGGGGCATTTGCGTCAAAATTACCGGTGGGGTCTGCTGAACCCGTATTCCGGTTATGAGTTGCCGTAAACTCACCTAATGTTAACGATGCCGAATGACCGGTATTGGCAAAGGCATACAATGATACCTTCAAAATAAGTACAGCCAGAAGTAATAGTTTTTTCATCTGATGAGTTTTAAATTATTTCAGCGCAAAAAGAATATTTTTAATTATTGAGTTTGTAATATCCGGTATCGGTATAACAGGTAAACTTAAAACAGGCAAGCACCAGGCATTATAACTCCTGTGAGTGGGGGCTGACAAGAAACAATATCGAAACACAAAATATTTGCTTATAAATTTAAAAAAAAGATAAGGCATGGTTTAACTGATAATATTATTACTTGTAAAAATACTGTTACAAGCAGTTTCATTATACAATTAGCAATTCATAATACAAATAAACAACTAAGCAACAATAAATTAGCTATCAAAATTCTATTTATTTTATGGTAAAAATTTTTCATCCTTTATAAAGAGAAATATTTCTTTTAAATAAGTAAGTATTTAACCCAACTTAAACCAATCGATCCCGGCGTGGTTTTTATTCAACAAAAAAGCCGCCCTACTTTCGTAAGGCGGCTTGGGTTTATGGAAAATTAGGGTGCTTTATTTTCCGGTCTTAGATTTAGCTATAGCGTTGGGTGGGCGTATCATAGTCGCAGGTATGTTTACCGCCGGACCACAATAACATACGGGACCCTACCCGCTCAAGCCGGGGAATTTGCCATGAGGTTAGGGATTTTTTCGATCGCTGTTAAATGAATCCCTGAATATTTTCCAGCCGGTTTTTGTCAATTTCCATAGTTTCAGATACTTGCCATCGTCCAGCAGTTTGCCCCCTTTATCAAAAACCTGCCAGTTTCCTTCTTCGGTTACATACTCCCTGCCATCGCCATAAATATTACTCGTTTTAAACCTTACGCCTTTAACTTTCCCCGCAGAAAAGGTGTCTTCAAAATCCTTTTTGAGCGCTTTTTCCCCGGTTATAGGTGGCATATTTGGCGCCAATAAGCTGGCGTCATCCGTATACATATCAACAATAGCCGCGTCACTTTTTGCGAACAGGTTGAAATAAAGCGCATTGTTTTTTTCGATCACTTTTCTAATCTGGAGCACAACGGCAGTATTGGACGTTTGAGCAAGGCAGCTGCTATGCCCTAAAAACAGGCGTAAACACAGCGCTGCAGTTACTAAGAATTTTTGTTTCATGATGTTTTAATTGAATGAATAATTAAAACAAAACTACTTCCCCAGAAAAAGTTGAAATTGTAAAAAACGGAACAGTTTAATTATGCAGCGTGGCATAAAGATCGGTAGAGCTTTCCGGAGAGAACCACGAGGGTGCCGAGCCGGTAAAGAATTTAAAATCCTTTATAAAATGCGACTGATCAAAATAGCCGCACTCGTATGCGATGGTGGTGAGCGACAACTCCGTACCTGCAACAAGGGAAAGACTTTTTTGAAACCGGGCTATTTTAGTAAACAGATTGGGACTGAGGCCGGAATAGTTCAAAAATATGGTTTGAAGGTAGCGGGATGAAATTCCGTAGCGGGACGCAACTGCGTTAATATTTTCGAGACTCAATTCGTTGCCCCAGTGACGCTGCTTCCAGTAATTTTAAATGCAGTGTGGCCACTTCCTTCCCTCCTATGTCTTTAAGATCAATAACCTGGTTGTTAAATTCCTCTACCCGCTCATTAAAAAAACAGGCTGCTGTGTGGGTAAAAAACCGAATGCCAAGCATGGCATGTTTGCCAAAAGAAGTAAAAGCTAAGGGGTGGATGGTTTGCCCCCACAATTGAATATCGGGTTGTGTAACCCTGTCGCCATTCTTTATTTGCTGTGGCCCATCACTGCCCAGGTTGAACATGATCTCGATGGAACCGGTGGCATAAACTTTATCATTAGTGAAGACAGCGGTATCCGTTTCACACACAAAATAACATTGTACGTAATCCTTCAAAATACCGCCCGGATGAAATTCTGTATACCGCATCGATTATTATTATCCCCACCTATTTAGCATAAAACTACACATTTTAAATAGATGGGATCTTCCTGCCACAAAATGAAATAGGCTGCAATGATGCCATAGATTAGCATGGCTGAGCATCATTTGTACGCCCCTAAACAGACGTAACGTAATTATTCACCGATAACTATTTTGATGTTTAATTTTAAAATGTAATTTTTTGATTACATTAGGTTCCGTATTTGCACCATAATCATTATAAATGAGGGGCTTCAGTTTAAACAGGCATCAGGATCTGACATTTGAAGACGTTTTTGAGCGCTATAAACAGCAAGTTTATAACCAGGTGTATGCTATTGCCAAATCTGATTATGCAGCGGAAGAATTAACCCAGGAAATTTTTATTAAGCTGTGGCTGAACAAAGAGGCTCTGCAGGATGTAAATAACCTTGGCGGTTACATTTATACCATGGCGCGTAATTATTCCCTAAATTATTTGCGCAAAGCTGCCAGCGACACCCGCCTGGTAAACGAACTGATGCGCGTTGCGGTCACCAACCATAATAATACCGAGGCCAGTATGGCCGTATCTGACTGCAGGCAGCTGATATCAGAGGCTGTGGATCACCTCTCGCCTCAAAGGCAGCTGGTTTATAAACTGAGTAAAGAGGACGGATTGAATTATGATGAGATCGCCGCCCTGCTTAACCTATCCAAACATACCGTGAAGAATCATTTATTAGCCGCCCTGGCTTTCATCAATAATTTCCTTACAAAAAATGGCGTAAATCCAACATTTATAGCCATAACTACTGCTATTTATTTAAATAAGCGGTAATCGTTCAGGCAAAAACCTTTTTTAGTGTAAAAATTACACTAAGTATGGTCAATTTTAATAGCATTTTGGAATTATCATTAAAAACGACCATTAAAACCACCCCATTTTACATGCATTTATAGCATAACTACTATTTTTTAATAATTTTTTAACTTTTTCTTTACTTCCATTAGTCTGTTTCTTGTTTTGCTGTGTCTTTAGGTTATTAAAGCACAATTAATGAACGATTCGCAACGGAAGGAATACCTTTTAAATAAGTACATTAATAATGAATGTACGCAGGATGAGTTTAACGAATTTTTAGAGCAGGTAAAGGCCTCTTCAGATTTTGAAGATTTTGATGGCCCCATGCAACAGCATTGGCACGATGCCCTGGCTAAAGTCCCGGCTCATCAACCCAATTGGGATGGTATGCGCAACAATATCTCGTTGAGGTTGTGGGCGCTTAAAAAAAGGAAGCAATATATCAGATCGGCGGCACTCCTTGCGGTTATCATTAGCGTTACGGCATTCTTTTTTTACTATAAAACATCGGTTACCGGCACTTCGGTAAATTATGTAACAGCGTATTCGGCCCCGGCAACAACCAAAGTGGTTTTATTGCCCGATGGTACAAAGATCACCCTCAACTCAAACAGTACGCTGCGGTACCCGGAAAAACTTGATGGTGAAACCCGCGAGGTTTATTTAAAGGGAGAAGCTTATTTTGAAGTAGTACATAACGTAAGCAAGCCTTTTGTTATCCATTCGGGTAAATTAAAAACCAATGTATTGGGTACAACTTTTACCGTTAGTGCTTATTCGGCTGCCCAGGCAATGAATGTAACAGTACTTACAGGCAAAGTAGCTGTTAAGGACGAGCAAACCCAGGCACTTGCTATACTCACCCGCGGGCAATGGGCTACCGCCAAACCGGGCAACAAAACGTTTGTGCTTGGCACGCTGGCTACCCCGGAGGATGCCATTGCCTGGATAGATAATAAACTAATTTTTGAGGATGTAGATCTGCAGGATGTTATTGTGAAGCTAAGCAATAAATACAACGTGCAGATAAACATAACCAGTAACAAACTGGCTCATGAACGCATTACGGGCATTTTCGAATCGCAAAGCCTGCCGGGTATTTTAGAGGCTTTAACAAAGCTTACCCATTCCAAATACACTGTAAAGCACAATACTTATACAATTCAACACTAAATAAACTAATTAATTAAAACTAAACTAAGCGCCTATAGAACAGAAAAAAGACATAAATAAAAAAGGTTGAATGTGTTCCAGCACATCCAACCTCCAGGGCACAGAGCCCCAAATTCATAGTTTCCCATTAAGGGTATTTCGTCACTACAAATTTTGATCAAATATATGACAAATAAATCATTGTCCTTTTACTTGCTACGTAAAGCACTCACACGGATAATAATTATAAGCACCGTTTTTACGATGTGCCTTGCCCGCGTACAGGCAAAAAATAATTCCGCGCAAGACCTCAACACCCGCATTTCGCTTAAAGTTGTGAATATGCCGGTAAAAGATGTACTCAAACAGATAAATAAAGAAACCAAGGTCAGTTTTGTTTTCAGTAACTCAATTGTTACAGACCAGGAAGTAAGTATTAATGTAAAAAACGAACAATTAAGCCTGGTGTTAAAAAAGATCCTGAACCCTTTTGGTATGGATTACACCGTATCCGGCAATGTTATCCTTATCGACAAAAAAACGGCTATAGCCGGAACCGCGACCAGGATCCCCCCTGTTAACGTAAGCGGTAAGGTTGTTGATAATTCGGGAGCTCCTTTACCGGGGGTAACCGTTAAAATAAAAGGAACCAATAGTGGTACGGTAACAAACGCCGATGGCCGTTACTCGCTGGTAGTGCCTGATGAAAATACGGTGATCGTGTTTTCGTACCTGGGTTTTATTAGCCAGGAAATTACCGTAGGCGGCAGGCAAACTATTGATGTGCAACTTGCAGAGAACCGCAACAACCTTAACGAGGTAGTGGTAACTGCTTTGGGTATATCGCGCCAGAAAAAAGCTTTGGCTTACTCGGTAACCGAGGTTAAGGGCGAAGATTTTACCCAGGCAAGAGAGAATAACCTGGCTAACGCGCTTACCGGTAAGGTTGCGGGTGTAAATGCAACGGGCCTTTCAACCGGCCCCGGCGGTTCCAGCCGGGTACTGATACGTGGTAACGGTTCGTTATCGGGCGGCAACCAGCCACTATATGTGGTTAATGGTATGCCTATTGATAACTCGGTACCGGGAGGCAGCGCAACAACCAATGCAGGCGGTGGAAACGTTGACCGTGGTGACGGTATCGCAGGCATTAACCCGGATGATATCGAATCTATCAGCGTGCTAAAGGGTGGCACAGCGGCAGCATTATACGGTGCCAGGGCGGCCAACGGCGTTATCCTCATCACCACCAAAAAAGGCCGCGCGCAAAAAGGCATTGGTGTTGAATATAACACAACCTACACCGCCGAAACACCCGCTGTTTTTCCTGAATGGCAGTACGAGTACGGCCAGGGCGATGGTGGTATAAAACCCATGACACAGGCCGCGGCAATAACAACCGGCAGGCGTTCGTTCGGTGCCAAAATAGATGGCTCTACCTACGTAGCTGCCGATGGTTTGGAGCACCCCTACTCCGCCCAGCGCGATAACATCAAAAACTTTTACCGCACAGGCTCTACGTTTACCAATACCGTTGCATTTACAGGCGGCACCGAGGCCTTAACCTATCGTTTCTCGGTGGCAGATCTTAACAGCAAAAGCGTTTTGCCAAACAGCAATTACGACCGCAAAACCGGCAACTTAAACGTTAGCGGCAAACTGAGCAAAAAACTGAGCTTTGAGGCCCTTGCGCAATACAATATAGAGCAGGCTAAGAACAGGCCAAGCGCCGGCGATGCATTGGGCAACCCAAACTGGACGCCGTACATGGTAGCCAACACAACCGATATCAGATGGCTTAACCCGGGCTATGACGCCAATGGCACCGAAATAGCGTGGAACGATGCCCCTATTGCATCAAACAGCTACTTTGTGGTAAACAAATACCAGGAGCGCGATACCAAGAACCGGTTTATTGGCCAGGCAGGCGTTACGTACGAGCTCATCAAAAACTTGTCGCTAAAAGGCGTTGTAAGCCGCGATTTCTACTACTACAACTATAGCTACGTATTGCCAACAGGCACCTTATACGTACCAAACGGCCAGTACAGCGAGCTAAAAGTTGATGCATCAGAAACCAATGGTTTATTAACCTTAAACTACAATGGCAGGGTAAAGGATTTTGGCATCTCGGCCTTTGTTGGTGGCAACCAGCAGCGCTCGGTTTACAACCAGTCGAATACTGTCGGCAGTAACTACATCATCCCATACTTTTATAGCCCCACAAACTTATCGACAATTTCTACCACTCCTACCAATAACAAAACTGCCATCAACTCTTTAATGGGTTCGGCCGATATCAGTTATAAAAACTTTGCTTACTTAACGGTAACCGGCCGCCAGGATTGGTTCTCCACGTTAAGCCCGCAAAATAACACCATTTTTTACCCGTCGGTAGGTGGTAGCTTTGTAATATCCGAAGCGTTTAAACTACCGGAGGTGATCAATTACTTAAAAGCACGGGCATCGTGGGCACAGGTAGGTGGCGGCGCGCCGGATCCGTACCAGATAAACCAGGCGTTTATTATGCTGCCAAGTTCGGGCCAGCCATTGCAAACGGTATCAAGCACAACTATTACTAATCAAAACCTGCGCCCCTACACCTCTACCACTATTGAGGCAGGTATCGAGGCTCGTTTCCTAAATAGCCGGATAGGTATCGATATCACCGTGTACGATCGTAAAACAACCGACGATATCGTATCAACCGCCATTACCGGCACCACAGGTTATAACAACGTACTGCTAAACGTTGGCGAACTGAGCAATAAAGGTATTGAAGGTTTGATCAACGGTACACCTATAAAATCTAAAGATTTTACCTGGAGCGCCAGCTACAACGTTGCCTACAACAAAAACGAAGTTGTTAAGCTTGCTGCGGGGTTAAACCAAATTCAGATGGCATCATCGGTAAACGGATGGGGTTATATCAACAATATTGTTGGTCAGCCCTACGGTTCTATCGTTGGTACGCGTATGATGAAGGATGCCAGTGGCAATGTAGTGTTTAACGCAACTACCGGTTTACCGGTTGCAACAGGCCTGCAAACCCTGGGTAAAGGTGTTGCCCCGTTAACCATGGGCCTTTCTAACGATTTCAGGTATAAAAGATTCAGTTTGAATATCTTGTTAGATGGCAAGTTTGGTAACAAGGTATTATCCTTAATGGAGATCTACGGCACACGCCTTGGTTTAATGAAAACCACCTTACCGGGCCGCGATGGCGGTTTGGCTATCAGCGGGGTAGATCAAAGCGGCGCAGCGTATTCAAGAACTGTGCCTGTGGCCAACCTTCGCACTTATTACGATAACTACAAATCATACTCAGAGCTCTTTCTGCATGATGGCAGCTTCGTGAAACTTCGCCAGGTAATATTAAGCTATAGCATCCCGGTAAGTGGCCTTAAAGCATTAAGCCTGCAAAGTGCAAGCATATCGCTTGTGGCGCGCAACCTGCTTACTATTTATAAGCGAACAGACAACTTCGACCCGGAATCGAGCTTTACCAACGGTTCCAGCCAGGGTTTTGAATCGTTTGGCTTGCCGAGGACCAGAAGCTTTGGTTTGAATTTAATGGTTAAGTTTTAATAAGATCACGTTAATGGCAGTATCATTTAAAAGACAATTGACATGAAAAAAAATCTCCTAAAATATTTAACAATTTGTATTGCCGCCTGTATGGGCCTGCAGGCTTGCGATAAGAATTTTGAAACACTTAACACAAATCCAAACGCATCGGCAACCCCTACTCCCGCTTTCGCATTCACCAAAGCGCAATTGGATGGAGCGGGCGACGTACTTCAACTATTGCACGGCACTATGCAATACACCACCAGCTATAATGATGTGGCAGGTTTTGGCGCCAAGTATATACTTGCCCAAAGCGGGCAATCGTGGCCGGTATTTAACAACGCTTACCCGCGCGAGATCAACGAAGTACAGCAGGTAATTGGCCAGGTAAGCGGTAATGCCGACCAGGTGAACCTTCTATCTACCGCTCGTATCTGGCGTGTATATTGCTTTAGCCGCATTACCGATCTGTATGGCGATGTGCCTTATTCTGAAGCAGGCAAAGGCTATACCGAGGCTATTTACAAGCCAAAGTATGATGAGCAAAAGAACATTTATGCCGACATGCTGAAGGAACTTGATGAAGCCGCTACGGCACTTACTGCAGGCAAAACCACCTTTGGCGCCGCCGACCTGATCTATAGCGGCGATGTGCCAAAATGGAAAAAGTTCTCGTATTCGCTGATGCTTCGTTTGGCCATGCGTATGACCAAGGTGGATGCTGCTGCGGCCGAAACATGGGCCAAGAAAGCTATTGCCGGCGGTGTGATCTTAAACGACGCCGATGTTGCTAAAGTGAACGGTTACGTACTTGCAGGTCAGGATATCAACAAAAACCCGCTTGCGCTAAACTGGCTCAACTCAGACTATGTGAAGGCAGATGGTAGCAGCAACCAGGAAGGCGGTAAGTACCAGGATGTGTTTATCGATTACCTTAAAACCAATAAGGATCCGCGTTTAGGCGTATTGTCTGTAGCGTGGATTGGCGGTAAAGCCGATACCTCATTTGCGGTACAAAAAGGTATGTCGGCAAAATTGGGTACCAAGCCTGCTGATTTTGGCACTTACTCTGAACCGAACCCTGCCACCATTTTACAACTGAACAGCCCATACCTGTTGCTTACCAATGCCGAAACCAACTTCCTGCTGGCCGAAGCCGCCCTGCGTGGCTGGTACAGCGGCACAAGTGCAAGCACTTCTTACGAGAACGGCATCAGCGCATCTATGCGGCAATGGGCACAGTTTGGTACCGGCGGTGCCATAAGCACCAACCAAATTCAAACCTACATTAAATACCATACGCTGAATACCGCGGGTACGGTTGCCGCGCAGATGGAGCAGATCCACACCCAGTTTTGGGTGGGTGTGTTCCCAAATGCAACAGAGGTTTTTGCAAACTACAGGCGCACAGGTTTCCCTGCGCTTGTGCCAAACACCTATGTAGGTAATGCTACAGGTGGCAAGATCTTCAGAAGGTTTTTATACCCGGCCACCGAGCAAAACTTAAACGGTGAAAACTACCAGGCGGTAATTGCACGCCAGGGAGCCGATGAGTTCCTCACCCGGATGTGGTGGGATCGCCCGTAAAGCGAAATTTTTACTAATTAAATAGCCTGCCGGAATATGGCCGGCAGGCTATTTATTAATGCTTCGCCAATAACCTGAGTAAACCGTAATAACCATAAATAAATAGCAAAATGGAAAGAAGATCTATCGTTAAAAAAATGCTGGCATCAGTTGCCGGTATCTCTGTTTTTGGCTTGGCAAAAGCCAATATGGTACAGGCAGAAGAAAAAGAGGTGAACAACGTTACCGAATACCAGGATGTGCCTTTATTTTCGGGCTCAACCAAATTGGGCAACATGGTATTTGTTGCCGGTAAAGGAGCGCACGAGGCGCCGTTTGAAATAAAATCACATACCGATGTTGTGCTGAAAGAACTGGAAAAAGAACTCATCAAAGCCGGCTCATCTATGGAGAAGGTTTTAAAAGTGAACGTGTATTTGAATGACATTGCCGACTACAAGGGCATGAACGAGGTTTACAAGGGCCGTTTCGGTAAAAACCCTCCTGTACGCACTACCGTGGCAGTTGCAAAAGGCGGCGTCCCCGGCGATTCGCTCGTAGAGATGGATTGCATCGCCTACATCTAAGTTTAATACTCCCTATTAACAACAAAAATGAAACGCAGAAACCTTATAAAAAGCCTGTCCATCCTCCCCTTTACCGGGGCATTGGCTGCAAGGGCTTCGTCTATACATAAAACAATTACGCCGGCATTAACAGCCGCCCCAAAGCGCGACCTGTTTAAGGAGCTTGGCGTTACCCCGGTTATCAATGCATCGGTTACCATGACCTTCCTGTCGGGCTCGCTGATGCTGCCCGAGGTATTGGAGGCCATCAACTCCACCTCGCACGATTTTGCCAATATGTACGAGCTGCAGGATAAAGTAGGCGGCAAAATTGCCGAAATGCTGCATGTGGAAGCCGCTATGGTAACATCTGGTGCTGCATGTGCAATGGTATTGGGTACAGCCGCTTGCATTACCGGCACCGATGCTGAAAAAATAAAAATGCTGCCCAATCACCCCGGCCCAAGGCCCGAGGTGATCATGCAGAAAACGCACAGATATTTGTTCGACCAGGCCGTGAGCACCACCGGGGCTAAAATTATAGAGGTTGAGGATGCCGATGAAATGGCAAAAGCCATCAACAGCAATACCGTTATGGCCTTGTTTTTTAATGCTGCCGATAAAAGCAGCATCACCCACGAGGATTTCCTGAAGGTTGCCAAAGCCAAAAACATCCCTACGTTTTTAGATGCTGCCGCCGATGTGCCGCCGGTAGAGAATCTTTTCAAGTTCCAGAAGATGGGCTTCGACCTGGTTACGTTTTCGGGGGGTAAAATGATGCGCGGCCCGCAAAGCGCAGGCCTGCTATTTGGTCGTAAAGACCTGATAACCGCTGCCCGTTTAAACCACAGCCCGCACGAGGCGCCGATAGGCCGACCTATGAAGGTAAACAAGGAAGAAATGTTTGGCATGTACGCTGCGCTTAAATCATACCTCGACAGAGATCATAAAAAAGAATGGGCAGATTGGTTGCTACGTGCCAAAACTATCGGCACTAAGCTGGAGGCATTGCCAACCGTTAAAACCGAGACCGTAATTGACCCGGGGCCGGCAAATAACTTCCCGAGCCTGTTTGTAAGATGGGACCCAAATAAGATCCGCACGAAACCTAAGGATGTATTGGTGGCGCTAAAAAATGGCACACCGAGTATTGTGGCCAACGATAAAGGTGATGCGCTGATTGTAGGCGTAGTACTTTTGCGGGAAGACCAGATAGCCGTTGTTGGCAACCGGGTGAAAGAGATCTTACAGCAAGCTTTAACCGCTTAAGCCTATGCTAAAACCACTGGGATAATCATTTATTTTCTTGCTTTTGCTGGCAGGGCCTTTACATACAAAGGCTTAACGGGAGATGCTATTTTAAAATTTTTGACTGATGTTGATGAAGAATATACTTATTTTAATGCTTGGCATGGCCTTCTTATGTGGCCGGGCCGATGCGCAATCGTACAGCATAATTATAAAAGGGGGCCACGTTATCGACCCTAAAAACAATATCGATGCCGTGATGGATGTTGCCATTGCTGATGGTAAAATTGCACAGGTATCAAAAAATATCGATACCCAACTGGCCAAACAGGTTATCGATGCCAAAGGGCTATACGTTACACCGGGGCTGATAGATATCCACTCCCATAACTTTTTTGGCACCCAGCCCGATCACCAGTACGAGAATGGCAACCTGGCCCTGCCGCCTGATGGCTTTACGTTCCGTAACGGCGTTACTACGGTGGTAGATGCGGGCAGTTCGGGCTGGCGTACCTTCCCTACCTTTAAGGCGCAAACTATTGATGAATCGCAAACAAGGGTGCTGGCTTTTATTAACATTGTTGGCGAAGGTATGCGGGGCGGCTACGAGCAGGACATGAATGATATGGATCCTAAAATGGCAGCAATGGTGGCCCGCAGATATAAAAAATACGTGGTTGGCTTTAAGCTGGCCCATTACGAAGGTCACGAATGGGCACCTATAGACCGCGCTGTGGAGGCCGGCAAGTTAGCCGGCGGCCTGCCCGTAATGGTCGATTTTGGTGGCAGTAATCCTCCCCTTTCGCTGGAAGAATTGTTTACCAAACATATGAAGCCGGGTGATATATTTACGCATTGTTTTGGGCAGCTAAGGAGTCGCGAATATATTGTTGATCTGCAAACGCAAAAGGTAAAACCCTTTGTTTGGGAAGCGCGCAAGCGCGGGATCTTTTTTGATGTGGGTTATGGCGGTATCAGCTTTGCTTACTCGCAGGGCATCCCGGCCATTAAGGAAGGATTCTTTCCAAATTCGATAAGTACCGATATCCATACCGGCAGCATGAATAATGCGATGAAGGATATGCTGACCACCATGTCGAAGTTTTTGGCGATGGGGATGGATCTGAAAAGCGTGATACAGGCATCAACATCAAACCCCGCTATGGAGATAAAACGCGAGGAACTGGGTAACTTAAGCGTGGGTGCCGAGGCAGATGTAGCCATATTGAACATAAGAGAAGGAAAATTCGGCTTTTTTGATTACACCGGCTTTAAGGTTGAAGCAAATAAAAAACTGGAATGCGAACTAACCATGCGCGCCGGTAAAATAGTTTACGACCTAAACGGTATTGGCATCAACCCGGCAGTGTTATCAAAAAGCAGCGAATAAGTGAAGAAGAATTAAACGCAGGCGAGGAGGTTTTTTAGCGAGCGCGCAAAGTCGGTGCGGTTCTCCTCTTGAGAGAGTAATAGCCCGGACCGAACAGGCGGATAATTCATAAGACGTTCCGCTGGAACGTAAAAAGGTTTTTCCGCACTTTCTACCCATAAAACATCCCGAAGGGATGAAGAAAGCAAAATCGTTCCGGAGGAACGTCTTATGGGTAGAAAAAAAGCGACAATTTTCACGTTCCAGCGGAACGTTTTATGAAATCTGCTTTTTGATGGGCTATCGCGCTCGAGAGGGGAAATGAATAAAATACATACCAATTATAAACCAAATTAAACAAAAATATGAAGCTAAAAATGGCTGCAATGGGCTTGCTGCTACCCGCAATTTTACTTGCGGGCAAAGTAATGGCACAAACCATATCAAAGGAGGAGTTAATATTCTACACATCAGAATGGAAAGGCGAACGTTTTAAAGACGGGCGCCCAAAGATTCCCGATGCGTTGTTGGAACGGGCCAAAAATGTGGGTATTGAAGAAGCCTGGACGGTTTTAAAGAATGAAGGCTACAATAACCAGTTTGAGGGCAACTGGAAAACGGTTAACGATAAGCCTGTTATCGGCAGGGCTGTTACCGCCATGTTTATGCCATCGCGCCCGGATGTGGAGAAGAACATTAAGGAGTGTGGCAGCAAGCAGGGCCGTAAAGGCAATACCAACGCCTGGCCCATCGATGTACTTACTAACGGTGATGTGTATGTTGCAGATGGCTTCGGCAAAATAAAAGCCGGTACGCTCATCGGCGATAACCTGGGCAATTCCATCTTCAATAAATCGGGCAATGGAGTGATCTTTAACGGAGCGGCGCGCGACCTTGCCGGGCTTGCCAAAATAGAGGGCTTTAATGCATTTGTGCGCGATTTCGACCCATCTTATCTTGAGGACATGGTTTTGATGGGGCTTAACACGCCTATCCGTATAGGCAATGCTATCGTTTTGCCGGGTGATCTGGTGATCTCAGAAAAGGAAGGTGTATTGTTCATTCCCGCGCACCTGGCAGAAAAAGTGATCTCCACCGCAGAATTTATTGGGCTGCGCGACAAGTTTGGCCAAGCCATGCTCAAAGCAGGCACCTACACCACCGGAGAAATTGACAGCCAATGGACACCCGCCATAAAAGATGCTTTTTTGAAATGGCTGGAACAACATCCCGGCGAAATGAAAATGACCCGCCAGCAACTGGATGAGTTTATGCAAAAACGCACCTGGTAAATATTGGCACCTCATCAAAAATATCTCACAAAAAAATGAACAATATCAATATTTACAAAGTAATAGCGGGGCTTGCAATTTTATGTTTGCTTATCGCCCTGGGCTTAATAACTACCGGCGGAATAGCAAATGCGGGTTTGTTGCTCATCGCCTCGTTTTTACTCTTCGCGGTGGCCTGCAGAGGGTTTACATTACTTAAAGGGTTTTCGTACACGCTGGTTATTTTCGCGGCAGTTACTATGGCTTTGTACTATCCGCAGTATTTTATCAGCGTAAACGGGGTAAAGCTATCCATACTCATTACCCCCCTTATCCAGTTGATCATGTTTGGCATGGGCACCTCTATGAGTGTTAAAGACTTCGCCGGGGTATTAAAGATGCCAAAAGGCGTTTTTATAGGCGTGTTCAGTCATTTTTTAATTATGCCGTCGCTTGGCTTTACACTGGCAAAGCTAAGCGGTTTCCCGCCGGAGATAGCGGCGGGTGTCATCCTCATCGGCTGCTCGCCAAATGGCATGGCATCCAACGTGATATCGTACCTGGCTAAGGCAAACCTGGCTTTATCTATTACCATTACTGCGGTATCTACCATGCTTGCACCTTTTTTTACGCCCCTGCTGATGAAGCTGCTCGGTGGCGCCTTTATTAAAATAGACGTGCTGAACATGATGTGGGATATCTTTAAAATGGTGATCATCCCCATTGGTGCGGGTATATTGTTTAATAAATATCTGCTCAAAAAAGCGAAATGGCTGGAAGTTGTGATGCCGATAGTATCCATGGTGGGTATTGCATTGATCATCGTGGTGATTACCGCTGCCGGCAGGACAAGCCTTTTAAATATCGGTTTCATGCTGGTACTGGTGGTGCTAACACATAACCTTTTAGGCTATACATTAGGATATTGGTCTGGCCGCCTGTTTAAAATGGACGAGCGCGATTGCCGCACCATGGCTATCGAGGTAGGCATGCAAAATGGCGGCCTTGCATCGGGCCTGGCAAAGGAGATGGGCAAAATGGCAACAGTAGGGCTGGCGCCCGCAGTATTTGGTCCGCTGATGAATATCACAGGGTCTTTACTGGCAACCTACTGGCACCGTAAGCCTTTAACAAAGCAGGAGGATGAGCCGCAACCCGCTTAAATAATGAGGCATATTGGGTCAATGTATGTTTGTAGCCACACCCTTCATCTTAAGTGTAAAATCTTGACTAAATTACGGCTCAATTATTTGCCTAATGAACGGGTTCGCCTGTTTTATATAAATGTCACGGTTGTTTTGTAATGAAAAAGTGTATCCTGCTGCTCGTGATTCTCTATGTCGCTTTTTTATACCCTTGTATTGCCCAAAATACGCTTGGTACGCCCGTAATTAAAAACTATACCCACGAACAATACAACGCCGGCAACGAGACCTGGCATATGGCGCAGGACAAGAACGGGTTGCTCTACTTCGCCAACGATGACGGACTGTTAATCTTTGATGGCAGTTATTGGAAAACCTACCCCATGCCCAATAAAAGCGCCATAAAATCGGTAGCTATTGATAGCAAGGGGCGCATATTGGTTGGCGGTCTCGACGAAATTGGTTATTTCTTCCCGAATGATATGGGCGTGCTTAAATACCACTCGCTAACCCATCTATTGCCGAAGAGGGCGAAGCAATTTGCCGATGTATGGGACATTGTTATTTATAAGGATGAAGTGTTTTTCCGCACCATCGAGTGCATTTTCGAACTAAAGAATAACACCATCCGCACATTTGATGCCCCCGGTGGCTGGATGATACTAACAAGCGCAGGCCACAACCTGTTCGCGTACGATAAAGATGAGGGCTTGCTAATTTTTAAAAATGGTAGCTGGCAACCCGCTACAGATAAACCCTTGCCCAACCGAAGGGTGACCGGCGCAGTCGATTTTGGCGGGGATAGCGTTTTGCTTGCTACCCGCAGCAATGGTTTAATGCTTTTAAACGGCAAAAAAATTACGGCTGTCGCCTCGTCCATTAATGCTGCTTTACGTACCGACCTGGTAAACTTTATACAAAACATTGGCAACAACCGCTATGCCATAGGCACCGCGGCCAAAGGTATTTTTATAATAGACAAAAATCTAAAGCTGATAGATCATTTCTCGAACAACCAGGGCCTGCAAAACAATAATGTGCACCGCGTATTGGTAGATAACAACCGCAACTTGTGGCTGGGGCTGGAGAACGGCATCGATTTTATTATCTATAATACTGCGGTTAAACAAATCGTCCCCAACCGCGAAAATCAGCTTAAAAGCAACGCGGTAGCGGTTTTCAGAGACAAGCTCTATATAGGTACCTCCAACGGACTTTACGCGGCCCCGCTTAATCAGTTGCAAACGGATATAAGTAAAGATGTAGCCACTTTTACAGAAGTAGAAAAAACCAAGGGCCATGTTTGGAGCCTTGCCGAAATTAACGGCCGCTTACTTGCGGGCCACCAGGATGGGGTTTTGGAGATAACCGGCAATAAAGCCACGCCCATTACCGCCGGCCCCGGCGCCTGGATGCTTAAACAAATGCCCAATTCAAACCATATTATAGCAGGCACTTACACGGGCTTTCAGCTGCTAAAAGGCGGGGATGCCACTTTTAGCTTTGAGGGTAAAATAAATGGCATTTACGAATCATTAGGAAACTTAGCTATTGATGGTAGCGGCACATTATGGGCCAGCCACCCGTTTCGCGGGCTTTACAGGGTAAAGCTATCTGCGGATAACAAAAAGGTGCCCGGCTACACCCATTATACCAACAAAAATGGGCTGCCTTCTTCCCTCAATAACCATGTTTATTTTATCAGGGACCAGGTAATAGCCGCCACCACCCAAGGTGTTTATGAATATAATGCTGCTGCCGATAAATTCATTATCTCTCCATTTTATCAAAAGATCTTCGGCCAATCGCGCATTGATTTTTTAACTACGGATGGTGAAGGGAATATTTGGTTTAGCAATAGCCAACGGGCCGGTGTGGTAGATTTTGGTAAACGATCAGCATCCAAACCATACACCATCACCTATTTCCCGGAGCTGGCCGGGCAAACGGTAAAAGCGACCCAATACATCTACCCTTATAACCGCGAGAACGTATTTGTAGGATCGGAAAATGGCGTGTTCCACCTGAATTACCGGCAGTACGTATCGGCAGAAAACAAACTGAATGTGATACTTACTTCGGTAAAAACCATTGGAGATAAGGACAGCGTAATATTCGGTGGTTACTTTACCGATAAAGGTAAAATTGTTTCCTCGCAAAACGCTAAACAGGTAACATCATTGGCCAATAAATGGAATTCCTTTCATTTCGAATATTCATCAACCCTGTACGCTCAAAAAAGCAACGAAGAGTTCACTTACAAACTGGTGGGTTTTGATAACGAATGGTCTAAATGGTCAGGTAAAACGGAAAAGGATTACACCAACCTGCCCTACGGCAAATACACGTTCTCGGTAAAGGTGCGCAATAACCTTGGGGCGGCATCGGCACCGGTGAGTTATACCTTTATAGTTGAGCCTGCCTGGTATCAAACCGTTTGGGCGTACCTGTTATACGCCGTTTTTGCGGTTTACCTCGTATACATCGGTGTGAAATTTCAGCAAAAGAGATTAGCCCTGCAGCAGCAAAAACACCAGGAAGAACAAAAGCGGCTGAACTACCTGCACAGCC
Source organism: Mucilaginibacter pankratovii (assembly GCF_014773265.1). Classification (GTDB taxonomy): domain Bacteria; phylum Bacteroidota; class Bacteroidia; order Sphingobacteriales; family Sphingobacteriaceae; genus Mucilaginibacter; species Mucilaginibacter pankratovii. The sequence continues at coordinate 726,229 of NZ_JACWMY010000001.1, forward strand.
TGGAGCTGGACCGTAATGAGAAAGAGATCATCGCACTTCAAAACGATAAACTGGGAGCCGACCTCATCTACAAAAACAAAGAGCTGGCAACCCTAACCATGCAAATGGTAGACCGCGGCAAGCTCTTGCTGAATATTAAAGATGAGCTGATGGTGCTTATTAAAAAACAAAACATCCCCGATGCATCGTACCAGTTCAGGAGTGTTTTCCGCCTGCTTGGCGACAGCGAAAAAAGCGGCGACTGGGACAATTTCGCCCTGTATTTTGACGAGGTGCACAATAACTTTTTAACCATCCTGAAAGCAAAGTTCCCCGCGCTGTCGTCAACAGATCTTAAGCTATGCGCTTACCTGCGCCTAAACCTCTCATCAAAAGAAATAGCGCAACTGCTTAATATCTCCTTAAAAGGCGTAGAGATCAGCCGTTACCGGGTGCGCAAAAAGCTACAGATCACTACCGAAACTAACCTGTACGATTTCCTGATGGAGGTTGCCCGGTAAATAAACCCTCTTTTGTTCGCGTTCGTGGTGTAGCGCGAACAGCCCGAACAAGCCCGAACAATGTTTAAACACGCATTTCCGGACCATAAAAAGGCAGTGTTTTTTTTAACAGTTTCCCCTCAAACTTTAACTATACCCGGTTCTTTAAAACTTAACATATTATTGGGGTGCTGTACCCAGCCAAAACAGGGCGTCGCTAAACATTTTGTTTTGCAGTGGCGATTTAAACACCATATCGCCATGGCCCATGTTGAGGTAGATCATCCGGTAGCGGGTATTGGTCCAAACTACCGGGATATCGCCCCCACGGATCACATCCTTTTTACCCAGGGGATAATTGGACGGATCCATAGTTAAAAGCACCTTAATGTCTTTATTATCGCGTGGGTTGGGTTTCCAGCCGTACCATTCGGTTATGGGGGCCACATAATTTTTAGGCAAGCTACGGGTAGCGGGATGCGTGTTATCATCTACAATGAGTTTTGCAGGCAGCGGCGGCCAGTTGTTGTTATAAAAGGTAGCCCCCAAAAAGTTTACTATCCAGGGCCATTTGGTGGTTTTATCGTTATAGCCCGATACGTGGTAGCCCATCCAGGCGCCGCCGTTCTCCATAAAATCCTCAAAAGTTTTACGCTGCGCCTCATCCTGCGGGAAATCATTTATCCACATCACCACTTGGTAATCCTTCACGTTCTCTGGGTTCAGTTTTTTCCAGTCGGTTGTGATTTCGAATACGAAATTCTGCGCGGCTGCCAATTTTGTATAAAAGCTGATGCAGTCGCGGGCAAAATCAACATGGTCCGACTCGACTATGGTAGAGTAAAATGCCAGCACCCTAAATTTTGGTTGAAGCGCTACGGTATTTAAGCCCAGGCTGTTTTGCAGCGACTTTTGCATTTTACCCAATGCCGCAACAAAGCCCGTAAAAAGGTTATCATCCTCTGCCGACCATGGTTTACCATTTTTGTAATCGCGCCAGCGGTATTCCAGCTTCGAGTATTCGTTACTGATGCCGGGTTCAACAGGTTTTTCGAACACATTGGTTACCATAACGCGATAGCCCACAGCGGTGTGCTGTACGCTGATATCGGCTCGCATCCAGTAATAATGCCCGTCGTCGCTAACCGGTATCTTGAATATTCCCACACCCTTTACCTGGTGGTTTTGTTTATCGATAGCTGTTAAGCCGCTTCCGGGAAAGGCAAATTCGGCTTTAAACCATTTTGCTGCTTTGTTCAGCACTTCGGCTTCGGTGGTTTTTCCGATAGTGGCGTAGGTAGAATCGTATACTATTTTGCCCTGTATTACAGGCAGCATTACCTTTGGCTCGCGTTTTTGCGCTAAGGTTGCTAAAGGAAGCAGGAGGCAGATGAGTAAGAATCTGTTAAGCATTGTGATAAGGTTTAGCGTTTATTTTTTTGTAGCGGCCCAGAATATGGCATTGCTGAAAAGCCGCTTGTAATTAGCGTCGTCGAAAAGCACCGGCGAATGGCCCATAAAAATGTAAACGTTGCGGGCTTTAACAGCCGGGTTGGTCCATATCACCGGGTGATCACCCATTTTTACATCGCTTGCGGGTGTATAAGTATTTTCATCAACTGATGCTAAAACCTTTACGTTAGGCCTCGGGCTTTTGTCATAGGTGTACCACTCCTCTTTCTGTATCCAAAAGCATGAGGGTATACCTTTCATTACCGGGTGGGCTTTATCTCCTACATTCACCTGCCCTTTTGCAAAACCGGGGATATAGTTTTTAAACCTCACCTGGCCCATAAATTGGTGGAACCATGGCCACATCTGGAAGCCGTCAAACTCGCCCAGTAGCGTGGCGTGATGGAAGCCTATCCAACCTCCCCTGTCCTCATTAATATATTGCTCAAACGCTTTTACGGCCTTATCGTTCCAGGAATAGGGCGGAAAATCCAACTGGATAAATAACTGGTATTTGCTTAAAAAGGCGCTGTCGATGGTATCCGTGTTGGTAATATAGTCCACCGTAAAATTGCTGTCGGCGGCAAGTTTATCCAGCCACACTTTTGCCACTTTTGAGTATTCGATATGATTTCCGCCGTTCTCGTAGATGGCTATTACTTTAAAGCGTGGCGCTTTTTGCGCCTGGCATGCAAAGGCAAAAAGGCAGAGCAGGATTATCAGGAGTGATCTTTTCATATATGGATATCTATGTATTGATGTAAGGATACAAGGCGGCGGGGTTTATTGTGTGGCTACGGCTAACAAATACCAGGCGGCGTGTGGTAACCATTGCTCCGCCCAGCGCCAGTCGGAATCTTTGCCTGATACGGCGTACGGGATATTAAAATCGATATCGTGCTCGTCTTCAAAGCCGGAGGTAATGCCGTTAACAATGCCGCCCGGTGCGTTGGTATATTCAAACGTCCCGAAAAAACCATAGGTGGGATTGTTATGGCCGGTTCCCTGCAGCATGCTGGCATCAAACGGGTTTAATCCGAGGATCCAGTTCAGCTGGTCGAGCGCAAATCCCTGCAGTTGGTCATGAAATGGTTTATCATCCTTAAACAATTGCGCGGCCATTTTCGCTGCCGTGGCCACCGAGCCCAGCCGGGCATTCTCTCCCTGCCACCATGGCGAGGCATCGCTTCCATGCGGAAAAAAGAACGAGCTGCGGCGCTTGCCCAAAGTGTCCTGTACCAACTGGCGACTATAGCCAAAAGGATTATTCACTTCTTTGGTAATACCCAACTCAAACTGAAGCGATGCCTTTACGGCAGCTTTTATTTTTTGCTGTGTAGCTGCCGGGGCCAGCGGATAAAAATTTAACAGGCTTACTACCGGCATCCCCGCGTCAGAAGGATGGAAATACGGCCTGTCCTGATCATCGGCGCGCCAGTAATTTTTGTATTTGTCCCATGCCGCAAGTCTGCCTAAAAGGTTATTGGCGCGGCGCTCCGCTGCTGCTTTATAAACATCTTTTTGGGTAACTTTATACAGCTCGGTAGCGGCGCTCAGGGCGCAATAATCGTCGAGAATATTTTCTTTCCCATCATAATCAACTTCGGCGTTTTTTTCTTCAAGGAAGGTGAAGGCATTTTCAGCTGCCTTTAAATAATCGGCGTTGCTGTATTCGCCCGATGTGGGGTAAGCAGATGCCATGGCCAGCGAAGCGATAGCCAGGCCACCGCCAGATCGGTAACTGGCCAGGTAACTCTGCAGGCTTTTTTGTTCGATGGTTTTGGTGAATGATTGGTTTTTATTTTGCTTAATGCGATAGCTGCCTTCATCGGGTTGTATCACCCTATCCTTCGGCAACTTGCCCGGCCCCGGTGCACCAACCGAGCGGTAGAACGAGCCATTTTTTACCTGCAGCCTCACCAGGTAATCGGCACCGTACATGGCTTCATCCAAAATGCGGCGGTTAAACTGGCGATAATCGGTACCTGGGCGGGCGCTTAAAAGTTCATAGGTTTTAAACAGGCTCCAGTCGGTAAGGGAAATTTGCTGCGGATTAAAGTAAACAGAAAATGAGAGGTGCGACAGATGCTTGCCATAATCGCCGGTGGCATCGTACCAACCGCCATGTACATCTACGGTATCTTTGCCTTTGCCCGAGAGGGTTAGCGTATGGTCGGCCTTATCAAACAGACCCGAACTGCGCTGCCCTTTAAAATAGTATACTACTTCTGATATGGTTTTCTGCTCCAGCAGGTTTTTACCGATGGCAAATGGAAAAGAGCTTACCGTTTTTTGTGGCAATGTAACTACCAACTTATAATTGCCAATAGTAGTAAACGCGCTGAAATCGATGATGTAAAACTGCCAGTGCTTCCATTTATCTACCGCGCCGCTGTAAACTACTTTACCGGAAAATGCTTCCTTGCCGCTTTCGGCATCTACCAGTTTAAATCTACCGACGGCAATTTTATTTTCGGCAACCAATACGGCATGTTTGGGTTTATCAAATTCATAACCTACATGGTTGGTAACAACTTTTACCTGTTGCGCCATGGCATAAGCAGGCAGCGCCAGTAGCAGGCATAGCATCGGTTTTTTTTGCAGCAAAATATATTCCCTTCTTCTCATATATAGCGTGTATTGGCAGTATTCGAACTGTAGTGGGCGACACCTCTATAGTCTCTTGTCGCTCGCATATTTAACTCACCCCGGGTTCGCTAACGCTGCCCGACCCTCTCTCCGCAAGCAGAAAGAAGGTTAAAAACAAAAATAAAAATCTCCCCTCTTTGCGCAGCAGAGAGGGGTTGGGCCTGCCTGCCGGTAGGCAGGGGTGAGTCAACTCGTGTCGCGGACATTTGCACCGTGTTTCGAACACTCCAGGTTTACTATCCAAAGCTAAAGCATTATGTACCCCGCAGACAATTTTATACCACTACAACAGCACTACCAGCAATAAATACTTGAATTTATTGCACCCGTTTCAAAGGTCTCCAATGGCCGACATTCCTCCAGATCATTTCATTTTAGAAATTCATTATCCGGCCTGTAGTAGTGGTATTGTAGTGGCTGTAAAATAGCAATTGATTAAAGTTTGGCGGATAATTGCAATGTATCAGCACCAATATAAAACGCGCCGCTGAAGCCTTAATAAACCTATACATGTCCACTACAGAAAAGACCAGGAAATTCCTGATAGCAACGCATGGCAAACTGGCCGGGGGTGTAAAGTCCTCCCTCGATATTATTACCGGTGCCGCCGATAACGTTTTTTTGATCGAGGCTTATGTGGATGAGAGCCGCTCTGTTGAGGATGATATAAAAGCGGTTATAGCCCAGCTTACCGAGAACGATGAACTGATCGCGTTTACCGATCTGCTTGGCGGCAGTATCACCAATCAAATTTTGCAGCACGCCAGCCAAAAGAATGTACATGTGGTATCGGGCTTTAACCTGGCGCTGGTGATAGAAATTTTATTAGCTGATACCGATGCCCCCGCCGAAGAGGTAATAGCAGAAGCTATAGAAAATGCCAAACAGCAGATGGTTTATGTAAATACCCTGTTAGCTGCCCAAAATACGGAGGAGGACCATGATTAAACTGGTACGCATAGACGACCGCCTGGTGCATGGGCAGGTTGCCTTCACCTGGACACCCGCCCTCGGCGCCGACTGCCTGCTTATTGCCAACGATAAAGTAGCCGCAGACGAGTTTATGAAGATGACCTTAAACCTGGCCAAACCGCCCGGTACCCGCCTTTTAATAAAATCGGTTGAGGCAGCAGCTACCTTTTTAAACGACGAGAAAAGTAAAAACGCAAAAGTGCTTGTCCTCATCAACAGCATTAAAGACGCGGCAGCCTTGGCCGACAGCGTACCGGCAATAACCTCTATAAACTTTGGGGGACTTCGGTCAAAAGAAGGCTCAAGGTTGATATCAAAGGCCATTGCGGTTAACGAGGAGGATATCTCTATTATAAAAGATCTGTTAGTGAAAGGGATTGAGCTGGAGGTAAGGCAGGTGCCTACAGATACCCGGCAGTTTTTACAAAACCTGATATGATAATGAACAATATATAACCAATTACAAACCAATAAACCTTGACCCTAACCTATTTACTCATCGCCCTCATCGCGATGTTTGGACACTCGGAAGACCTGATGGGCACTACGCTGCTCAGTCGCCCGCTGGTGCTTGGCCCGCTGGTGGGGCTTGTACTGGGCGATGTAACGCAGGGCGTGATGATAGGTGCCACGCTGGAACTGATATTTATGGGGAACATCAAAGTGGGTGCTGCCATTCCACCGGATGTTATTACGGGCGGGGTATTGGGCACGGCTTTCGCCATACTATCGGGCAAGGGGCCTGCTATTGCGCTGGCCATTGCGGTGCCGGTTTCCATATTGGCCGAGATGGTGATAAGCGGCTTATTTGTATTTAGGGCAGTGTTGAATAAAAAATTCAGTCAATACGCAGAGGATGGAAATTACAAAGGCATTGAGCGGCTGCATATCCTGTCGGGCCTTTTAAAACCCCTGCTAATGGGAACTATTATCCTGTTAACGCTGAACCTTGGTGCGCCGGCTATCAAATCTTTACTGGATAGCATACCGCCATGGGTGCAAACAGGCCTGCAGGTTGCCGGCAATATGCTGCCCGCATTAGGCTTTGCACTGCTGCTTAACCTTATGTTCAACAAAAAAATGGCACCTTACTTTTTTCTGGGTTTTATGCTGGCCGCCTATTTAAAACTGCCGGTAATTGCCATTGGCGGTTTTGGGTTGATCATAGCGCTGCTGGTAACCCAGGTAAGCGAGAAACCGGTTGCGGATGACGACGACAATTTTGGTAGCGAAGATGAACAACCCGAAACACCACAACAAACACATAGCCTAAGCAAAAAAGATCTCCGCAGCTTATTCTTCCGCTCCTTGTTTTTAGAGGCCAACTTTAACTTCGAAACATGGCAAAACACGGGCTTTGCCTTTGCCATTATACCGGTGCTTAAAAAAATATACCATACCAGGCAAACAATGGCGGCGGCTTTAAAAAGGCACTTGACTTTTTTTAACACCAGTCCGTATGGGTCCACGCTAATCTTAGGGATAACCGCTGCTATGGAGGAGCAAAACAGCCTCGACAACGAATTTGACGAGGAATCTATCAACTCGGTAAAACTTGGGTTGATGGGGCCGCTGGCCGGCGTGTTCGATTCTTTGTTCTGGGGTACCTTTAAGGTGATTGCCGCAGGTGTAGGTACATCGCTCGCCATCAACGGCAATATCATGGGGCCAGTGCTTTTTCTACTGATATTTAACGTGCCGCACCTGCTTTTGCGTTACAAACTCACTTTTGTAGGTTACAATGCGGGTACCAAATTCCTGCAAAGCCTGGCTAAAAACAATGTAATGGACCGGCTTATCAAAGGTTCATCCATATTGGGGCTCATGGTGGTTGGCGCCATGCCGGCGACGCTCATGAATATTACCACGCCCCTGCAGATAGGTAACAAAGGGTCGGCCATTGGCTTACAAAGCATTTTAAACCAGGTAGTGCCGGCCATAATACCACTGGGACTTACCTTTTTAGTTTACTACTTCGTCAAAAAAAATATAAAAACCACTTACCTGCTCATAGGTCTGCTCTTGCTTGGTTTTGCGGGAAGCGTTATCCACCTGTTTGCATAAAGAAAGATATAAATGAAGGGAATTGGAGTTTCACCGGGCATTGCAGTAGGCAGGGCATTCGTCATCAAAAAAAGTGCCCCGGCAACCAATGGCATTGTTTTACAAAGCAAAGAAGAGATCGCAGCCGAAACCGAGCGTTTCAACACTGCTGTTTTGAATGCCCTGGCCGAAATTGAAGCCATTAAAAACAGCTCCCAACTCATGCTTAATGATGACGAAATAGGCATCCTGGAAACCCAGGTGGAGTTGATCAACGACCCGCAGATAAGGGAGGATGTACTGGCTAAAATAGAGACCGAATATAATACCGCCAACGATGCCATGATAGCGGTTACCGCAGGTATTGTGGCACTTTTTGAAAGTATGGACGATGAATACATGCGCGCCCGCTCTGCCGATTTCCAGGATATTGGTAACCGTATCCTCAAATACATTAACCGCAACGGCGAGACCAACAACCGCTCCTCCTTTGCGCCGGATACCATTATTATAGCTGACGACCTTACTCCATCTGATACCATTACGCTCGATTTGAACCTCGTAACCGGCTTTGCCACACAAGCCGGCAGCAAAACTTCGCATGCGGCCATCATCGCCAAATCAAAAGGGCTGCCTGCGGTAGTTGCCTGCGGCGATGAACTGATGAACATCAACCATAACGATTTTATCATCCTCGACGGACTGAGCGGTTTTGTTTACGTAAACCCGGATGAAGCAACCATCCGTAAATATTCGGCTAAATCAGCGTCATTCAGGCAGCAGGCCGATCTGTATAGAAACGTTAAACATCTGCCCGCCATTACTGCCGATGGTACGCAGATAAAGCTGCTGGCCAATATCTCAAGCGCCGATGATATGGACATGGTTTTCGATAATAGCGGCGAGGGCGTCGGCCTCTTCCGCACCGAAATGCTTTTTATGGACAGGGACACTTTCCCGGATGAAGAAGAACAGTTTGAATTTTATAAAAAAGCAGTAATAAGTGCCGCGGGTTACCCGGTTACTATCCGTACTATCGATATCGGCGGTGACAAGCACCTGCCCTATTTTAACTTACCTGCCGAACTTAACCCTTTCCTGGGTTATCGCGCCATCCGTATCTCGCTGGACCAGGAAGCGCTTTTCCTGCTGCAATTAAAAGCAATTTTAAGGGCCGCTGCATTTGGCGAGGTAAGCATCATGTTCCCGATGATCTCGAATATCAAGGAGATCCGCGATGCCAAAGCAATCCTGGAAAAGGCAAAAAAAGAATTGATTGCTGCGGGTACAGCCTTCGATGCAAATATCAAAGTGGGTATTATGGTAGAGATCCCCTCCGCAGCGATCACGGCAGATATACTGGCCAAAGAGGTAGACTTTTTCAGTATCGGCACCAATGATCTTTGCCAGTATACCCTCGCTGTAGACCGCATGAACGAAAAGATAAACCACCTGTACGATCCCTTTAACCCCGGTGTACTACGCCTCATCCATAATGTAATTGAACAGGGCCGGCTGCACAATATCCACGTAGGCATGTGCGGCGAAATGGCTTCGGACTCCCTTGCTACCTTGCTGCTGCTTGGCATGGGATTGCAGGAATTTTCGATGAGCGCGGCTTCCATTCCCACCATTAAAAACAGCATCATTAATACCAACATTGCCCGCGCAAAACAAATATGTGCCGATGTAATGAAGATGGAAAGTTCGGAAAGCATTACGGCTTATTTAAAAGAAACAACGCTATGATAACTAAAGGATATACCATAACCTCAGCACAGGGAATGCATGCACGCCCGGCAACACAGCTGGTGAAGCTGGCAAAAGAGTTTAGCGCAACCATCAGCATAAAAAAGGGTGATAAAACGGTAAAGATGAATAGTTTGCTCAATATCCTCTTGCTAAGTATTAAAAGCGGCGAAACCGTCGCCCTGATTATAGATGGTGCCGACGAGGTAAGCGCGGCCGTAGCAATTGATATTTTTTTTACAGATACCTTAAAGCACTTATAACAGATAATGAAAGTTACCATCACCAACAACGAACAGGAATTTGATACCACCGCAGCATGGCGCATTATTGCGCAAATGCTGGAGAAAAGCAACTCGGTAATTGGTCTTTCCACGGGGCAAACCACTATTGGTATGCACCGTATCGTTTCCGAAATTCATGCGCAATATCCGTTCGATGTATCAAACATAACGCTGTTTAATGTGGATGAACTCACCAACCTGGATAGGGAATATGCGGGCAGTTGTTATACAATGATATTAAATCAAATAGCCGGTCCGTTGGGCATCCCTGAGGAGAATTTCATTATGCCGCCCACCCTGTCTGATGATTTTGTTGCGGAAAGTATCCTGTTTGAAAAACGCCTTACCGAACGCGGCGGGGCCGATCTGCAGATGCTCGGCATAGGCAGTAACGGGCACATCGGTATAAACCAACCTGGTACACCCTTCGAAAGCGAAACCTGGGTATCGCCCATGGATCCCGATTTTGAGGCCCGCGTGCGCCGCGAAACACAGGTACCCCCCGAAACGGAACTGGGCGGACTTACCCGTGGCGTAAAAAACATTATGCATACCCGTAAACTCATCCTCATAGCCAAAGGGGCGCATAAGGCGGAGATCATTAAGCAAGCCATCCTCGGCCCGGTCACCACGGATATCCCCGCATCTGTTGTGCAGCTGCATCCCAATTGCGAGATCTTGCTGGATGCTGATGCCGGGGCTTTGATAGCAGATTACGCTAAAGAACGTGGTTATAACTGGTAACAAAAAACAACGCATTAATACCTTCAACCCAAACATGTCGCAATTACCAAAACGCCTTTTATCTATTGATATGCTGCGCGCCGTCACCATGTTTTTAATGCTGTTTGTAAACGATGCCGACGGTATAAAAAACATACCCGGATGGATAGGCCATGCCAAAGGCAGTGAAGACGCACTGGGCTTTGCCGACATTATCTTCCCTGCATTTTTGGTGATCGTGGGACTTTCGCTGCCATTCGCTATCAATAATCGTATCAAAAAAGGCGATGGTCCGGGGCAGGTGATATTTTACATCCTTACCCGTAGTGCGGCATTGCTTATTATGGGGTTTTACCACGTCAACCTCGAATCGTATGACCAGCCGGCGGCACCAATACTACAAGCCCTTTGGGCGATTATTATTACGGTGGCCTTCTTTTTAATATGGCTGGATTACCCCGAAACACTCGCCAAAAACAAAAAAAACCTGCTGATAGGCCTGGGTTTGGTAACACTATTAGTAATGGCTATCATCTACAAAGGCTGCGACGACGATGAAATTGCACACGGCATGCGCCCGGGTTGGTGGGGTATATTAGGTATTATTGGCTGGGCATATCTGGTTTGCTCCATTCTATATTACCTGTTAAAAGGAAAGCTCACATACCTGGTTTGCTGCTGGGTGGCATTTATTACGCTCAACATTGTTTGCCATAGCCTTATCCCCAAGGGCAAGCTCTGGCTCATTGGCGATGGTTCGTCGGTAGCGCTGGTGATAGGTGGCATTGTCATCTCCAGCGTGTACGCCTATTTGGTTGAGCGGGGAAAAACCCAGCTGCTATGGGCTACATTCAGCGCAATTGGTGTGTTGCTGCTGGTGGCCGGCTTTGTGATAAGGCCTCACGCACAGGGCATCTCCAAAATACACGCCACCCCTGCCTGGGTGTTTATCTGCTCCGGTATCACCATGTTGGTTTTCGAGTTGTTTATTTACCTTGTTGATGTACGAGGCAATAAAAACCTTTTCAGCTGGATCCGCCCTGCCGGTACCAGTACGCTCACCTGCTACCTGATGCCCTATTTCCAGGTATTTATATTGAAGCTATTCATCACTAAATACCCGGCTGCCATCAATACCGGTGCCGCGGGCTTACTGCGCTCGCTCCTTATTGCTTTTGTGCTGATAGTACTGGTGGGCCTTATGGAAAAGAAACACCTCCGCTTAAAAATTTAAACTGATTAAAACCCTGACCGATATAAACAATGAAAACCTTAAACATCCTTAAAACCTGCGCCCTTGCCGCATGCCTGCTTTGTATAGTGACACTATCAGCTATGAACCCGCCCTCTGCAAGGCCCAAAAAGCCCAAACGTGTAATTATAGGCTATGTGGGCGGCTACCGCGGGTTGATAGATACCGCCATGGTGAACGCTAATAAACTTACCCATATTAACTACGCCTTTGTTGATGTAAAGAATAACCGCGCCTTTTTAACGCACCGTAAAACAGATACCGTAAACTTCAGGGTGTTGCGTAACCTCAAAAAGATAAACCCGGACCTGAAGATCCTCATCTCCATAGGCGGATGGACCTGGAGCCGCAATTTTTCTGACGCTGCCTTAACCGATACCTCGCGCCGGGCATTCGCCAAAAGCGCTGCCGATATTGTAAAGATATACCAGTTAGACGGTGTAGACATTGATTGGGAATACCCTAATGATATTGGCGCTGGCAACATTTATCGCCCGGAGGATAAGCAAAACTTCACCCTGATGTTTGAAGCCCTGCGTACCGAATTGGACGACGTGGAGCGTATAACCGGCAAAAAAATGCTGCTTACCGCGGCTGTTGGCGGTTTCAAACGTTTTATTAAAAACACCGAAATGGACAAAGTGCAGCGTTACCTGGATTATGTAAACCTGATGACATACGATTATTTCCAGGATAGCCTGGGTATAGCCGTGCACCATACCAGCCTCTATGCATCAAAGATCTACGAAACAGCCAACTATGCCGATAAAGCAGTGAACGAATTTATTGAGGCCGGGGTACCCGCCAATAAACTGGTAATGGGGATGGCCTTTTATGGCCGTTCGCGCAAAGTTACGGATGTGCTGCGCAACGGGCTTGGCCTTAAAACGGATGGTTTTATGCGCGGCGGTGGTTACACTTATATCAAAGACAGCCTGCTGAGCAAAAAGGAATATAAATACTACCGCGACCGCAACGCAGATGCCCCTTACATTTTTAATGCGAGCACAAAGCAATTTATTTCCTACGATGATGAATGGTCGGTGAAGCAGAAGTGCAAATATGTGATGAAGAAGAACATGGCAGGTGTGATGTTCTGGGAATATTCAGACGATAAGAAGGAATACCTGATAAATGCCGTAAACAGAGTATTAAAGTAAGTGTTGAGGTATGGATGCTCCCTGAAGTGCCGGTTTTTCATTAATAAAATGACGCACGTCATTTTTATTTTGCTATTAACTATTTAACTTTGAGTTGCTAAATCTAACTACCATGAAAACCATACGATTTAACTTTAACCATCCGGTAAATGGCAATGCCATTCTTACACGGGTTGGCTGCGCCGGAAGCCCTTGTTTGAGGATGAAGGTAGAAAGCTCGAAAGGCAATTTGCTGGAGATACCGGTTACAGAATGCAATGAAGGCAAGTGGAAACTTATCCTCGATTGGGAATACGATGGCCGAATGTTTTCTCACCGGGAAGATTTTGAAGTAAGCCTCGGCAAATTAAAATCATAAATTCGGCAAAGCCGGGCAGTTACCATTTGTTCCCCCTTGCTAACTACGGAGTCGTTTCGTTAAGCACCGGCACAGGGGTATTGCTAATGACATTATTTTCTACCTCGTTATTAAATGGCGCGGGATGGGTAACGTTTGGTATCAAACTTGCCCGTCCAATCCGCATTTTTACTTCCGCCTATTAAAATGCCGGTACTGCAGTGGCTTATCCGGTTGTTTTTTACAACGCAGTCACTTGCTGCTATATAAAAACCCGTATCTATCTTCCCTTTAGCCATGCCATACATCAGCCTGATGGCAATTGGCAGGCCTTTAAAGCTATTGTTGGTAATGGTATGCATGGTGCCGTTAACCCGTATACCGCCCGTACCACCCGCAAAAGTATTACTATCAATAAGGCATTCGTGCCCTCCACGCATCACCAGTTCGCCATTGCAGTTTTCGAAATAGTTATTGATGTATTTGTTACCCGATGATTTATTACTGATCACCTCCGGTTCGCCATTGCAACGGATAAAGCGGTTATCGCGTACCGTGGCGTAAGAATAGCGATTGCCCAGCAGTATCGGGTCCTGCCCTATTTGTACGCATTCGCCGCCGTTATTGCCCTTCCAGGTAACGCTGTCTTTATCCATAAAGGTGTTATGATCTATCAATGTATACAGCGACACCTCCGTACCCGTAACTTTCACCTGCAACTCCTGGTTGTTAAAGTTACCGGTAAACCTGCAGTTATCAACCCTGTTATGATCGCCATTGCCAGATATTACCACGATGGGCATAAACTGGGTATCCACCGTATTTTTGGTAAATACACAATTTGTAAGCCGGCAATATTTTGCGGCTTCCAGCTGTATTAGAACAACGTCTTCGCCTTTGGTCTTCAACAATTGGCAGCCGTCAAATTTTAAGCCTTTAAGCTGTATATAACTTCCCGTTAACTTTAGGATAGCCCGGCGAACCTCCCCCGTGAATACCACTTTACCGGCGCTTTCTGCCATTACTATAATTGGTTTAGTTGCGGTTCCGTTAGAGTTTATAGCTACACTCCAGCCAGTGTAATTACCGTTGGCAATTACAATTTCGTCGCCCGGTAAAATCACAGCCGCTGCTTTACTAAATTCTTCCTGCGTTGCCACTTTATAAACTTTACCAAAGCTTAATTGAAAAGCGAAAAAGGCGCATATGGTTAATATCCAATATTTTATCATCGTTTTAATTATTACAGCTTTAAAAAACCAACCGGTAAACCGGGAGACAGCACACCAATAACCGAACTACCGGCATTTAGCTTCACACTAATGACCGCCCGGCCATTGTATGCCTGTACCTTGCGCGAACCTTTTGAAGTGCCAAGGTCATCTATCAGAGTTCCGTTCCCGGCTAAGGAGAAATTCATCCAGTTGGTCGCATCCAGGCAAGGCACTCCGTTTTTATCGTACAATGTCGCTTCTACCGTAGCTACGCCATCTTTATCGGCGATCTTCCTCAATTCCACCTTTGCAGGCTTGCCCCATTTTTCGGTTTGGTAGGATTGCGTAATGGTATCTGTTACAGTCAACTTACCCTTATAAGCAACAACTTTTATATTGTTCACCCCCTTATTGTAAACAACCATCCAACGCAAGCCTGCTGCCGGGAAATTTTGCGAATCGCGGGTTTTAATACCCTGGCTTTTGCCGTTTACAAACAGTTCTGCCCTATCGGCATTGGAGTAAACCTTAACCATCTTTTCTTCGCCGGGGTCACCCCATCTTACGGGCCAGCTACGCCCGTAGATATGTGCCATCAACTTATCCGACCAGTAGGATTGCACTACATAGTAAGATTCCTTCTTCGTAAAATCGCGCTCAACTACGCCTTTTTGATTGACGTAGGGCACGGGGTTCTCCGGGCGAATAGGGGTGGAAAAATCTTTAAAGGTCCAAAATGCCGAGCCGGTTAGCCAGGGCATTTGTTCCTGTTCTTTCAGGTGCCAGTCGAACAGGTTGCAAATGTAAGTTTCGCTCCAGTCGCTGTTATCGGCAATGCGGGTAATGCCGCCAAACAAGGTAGAATCAACCGCTCCGCTGATGCCTTTCCCGTTGATCACTTTCGCCAGCGCTTTATCCGGCTCTTCCGAGTGCCGGTTGGCCTGGCTGTCGCCTCCCCATTCGGCATGGATAAAATGCGGGACTTTCTTAAACTCTTCTTCTGTGAACTTTTTATAATCGGGATAAAAACCCTTGTACCAGCCTGCCCAAATACTTGGCGAATATACATCGGGGATATCCCTGCAAAAATCGCAGCGGCGGATGGTGGTTTTACGGGATAGATCGAGCTTATGAGCCAGATCGTTTTGTTCGCTCATAAACGCGCGGATCTTTTGCTTGTCAAATTCGGGAAAATCGCCCGGCCAATCGTTCTCATTACCCAAACCCCAAAGGATGATAGCCGGATGGTTGTAATGCTGCTGTATCATATTGCTGAGCATATTTTTAGCCTGTTCTTTATAAGCATCGCCACCCAGGCCGCCGCGGCACCAGGGTTCTTCCTCCCAAACCAAAAGGCCCAGGCTATCGCACAGGTTTAACACGGTGGTTGATTGCTGGTAGTGCCCCAGGCGTATAAAATTTGCGCCCATCTCTTTTATCAGCAGCATTTCCTGCAGCATAATGCTGTCGGTTAATGCAGCCGCCACACCCGCGTGGTCTTCGTGCCGGTGGGTGCCTTTTAAAAGCAGTCGCTTCCCATTTAAATAAAATGGGCCGTTATCCTCAAATAAGAAATTACGGAAGCCCACCTTTTCGGTATGCTTAAAAGTTTCACCGCCTGCATTGCCGGTAATTTCTACAGTGTACAGGTACGGATCAATTGTTAACCATAGATGAGGTTTGTTAATAGTTAGCCTACCCGGCGAGATGCTTGTTTGCAGGCTATCAACGTGATATTTTTCCTTAGCCACTATTTTGCCTGCCGCATCCTTTACGAGCAATTCCCCATCTATCGCCTTCACATTAGTTGGATTATAGAAATCCATTTTAGGGGTTATCCAGCCCCTGGCAAATCCTTTATCCAGTTCAGCATTGGCGTACAGCTTATCAATACTTACCGCTGGTTGATAAACTAAATTAACCTGCCGGTATAACCCTCCGTAGATATTAAAATCGGATAATTGCGAAGGGATACTTTCCAGGTCGCGCGTATTATCGCACCGTATCTCCAGCGGAATCCTGCCTTTAAACTGCTTGCCAAATGCGGCTGTTTTTTTGAGATCTGCAACGGCATCGGTAATATCTACCTTCCATTCATCGTAACCACCATTATGCGTGCCTACCAGTTTATTGTACAAATACACCTTTGTTTTTTGCCCGGCACCTTCAAAATGCAGAATGGTGCGGCCTGCAGCATACGGGTTAGTAACACTTAGCTGTGTGCGATACCATCCCGGCCCCTGGTAGTAATTTACATCCGGGTCCACCCCGTCCCTATCGTTAAAACAATGAGGTACGGTTACTTTGTTCCAGGCGGGGTATGCTTCCGGTTTACCGGGCGATACCGGCCTGATGGCTTCCCATACACCACCCAGGTCCTGCCGTATAAATTCCCAGTTATTGTTTAACCGTTGTTTTTGCTGGGCCATACCTGCATTAAAACATGCCATCAGCAGGAGCAAGAAAATAGGCCTTAGGTAATTCCGCTTCATTAAAGCTGGTTTTATAAAACTAAACCAGGCCCATAATACAGGCCTGGCTTATAAATTGATATATTAATACTTACTCATTATGCTTAGTTAACCACTTTATCCAACGGCGGAACATTGGTTTCCGAACCGGAATAACCCGGACTTTGGTTGATATGCCCTGCAATATTCAGATCGATCTCGCTTTGCGGGATAGGCCATAGCACGTGGTAAGGCGAAATGGTGTAGTGATTACCCGAGTTGGTAACAACGTTGGGGTTTTTATAAAAATCATTCTTCTCCATTATCCTGTCGTAAAAAAAGTTATTGGTAGAGAAAGTAGCCATTTGGTAAGTTTTACCATTGTAAGCAGCCTTACCGGTTTGCGCAAAAATATAAGCTATACGGGTAAGCTCGGTTTTACGCGGCTCTTCCCAATAAAGCTCCCTTTGGCGCTCATCCAGTATAGTACCTATGTTTACCTTACTGTCATCGGTTAATAACTCTGCTTTGGCGCGGGCCCTTACTTTGTTAATATCGGCCATGGCAAGGGCGTTTTGGCCTTTCCACCAGTAGGCTTCGGCACGCAACAGGTAGGTTTCTGCTAAACGGAATACATACCAATCGGTATTGGTACCACGTGGTGGCGACCACCATTTATCAGAGGCCGTTTTCGCCGAGCCGATAAATACTTTGTAATGCGGCCAGCCAAACCATGCGCGGATGGTATCTTTTGCACCGTTCAAAAACCGCTTACTTACGTTTGCATCAGTGTACTGCTCCAGGTTTTTACCATACCAGGCAGCATCGGTTGTTTTAAGCGCGGGTTGGTTGTAAACCAGGTCGGTCATATCCATCCACATGCCTTTTGCGTGGCGCAGGTCGGTATTGTCGGTCCAAATGTATTTGGTTGCATAGGGCGTACCGCGCATACGGCCAATACCACGGCCATACCAAAGTGTAAGCGGGAATTCCTCTGTAACTTTATCCGAGATCCCCGGTTTCAACGCACCCGGCGTAAGTATGGTACCATTATGCCACATAGGCACACAGTTACGCATCACCTGCGATCCGTTTGGTGTAGCGCCATCTAAGGTTTCCCTGTCAATAACTACGTATAAAGCTTCGGTATTGGCAGCAATAGATTTATTTTCGGGGCGGTGAAGATCCCAAACAACGTTTTTGCTCGCATCGCTTGCAACAATACCAAAACGCCCGTTCATTAAAGCATAAGGGCCGTTGATAGCCAGATTTGCAGAAGCAATGGCATCATCAAATAAACCCAGGGCAAGGTTAATTTTTGTTAACAAGTGTGCTGCTGCGCCTTTTGATGGCTCGCCTTTGTTACCGTTATCAACCAGTTTGGTTACGGCAAACTCCAGGTCGGTTTTCATTTGCTTTAAAATAACGATGCGCTGGGTTGTAAAGTAACCCGTGTTAATGGTTGTTTCTTCTTTTAGCACCAGGGGCACATCGCCAAACTCGTGCACCAAACGATAGTAACGGTAAGCCCTGTGAAAATATGCTGCTGATAAAACCGCGTCTTTGTCTGCAGGAGTAGCCCATTTTGCATCATCAATGCGGGATATGATAACGTTTGCATCATGTATACCCTGCCACCAGGCCTGCCAGTAGCGGCCGATCTTGTTATAATCATCGCTGTTGAGGTTGGCTGTTGGTGTTATCCTTACGTTCAGATCCTGCGCCGGGGTGGTCTTATCTGTTGTGCCCTCTACTGCCGCATCGGTAAAAATAGATTCGGTAAGCATTGGTGCCGAATCGCCAAAGTACTCAAACCGCACACTAATGTTGAGTGTTTGTAAGGCGCTTCTGAAGGCGGTTGGCGTGGTTAAAGTTATATCCGGTGTAAATTTAGATGGTGCCTCGGGCGAAAGGTCGCTTAGTTTTGTACAGCTGCCTGCAACAAATAAAGCGGTCATCGCAAGCCCGGCTATGATATTTCTATTGATCTTTTTCATGTTATGATCTCTTTATAATTAAAAAGTTACGTTAAACCCAGCCGATATGTACCTTGGCGTTGGCCCGCCATTTTGCGGATCCCATAAAGGCCAGTCGGAAAATACAGCCGCGTTTGTTGCGTTGATATAAAATTTAGCGGTTGATATACCCAGGCGCTTGATCAACGCCGGGTTGAAATTGTAACCCAGCGATACGGTTTGGAGCCTTACAAATGATGCTTTACGCCAAACGTTGATAGTGGTACCAGATGAGCCTGAGTTTAAGCGGGCATAATCATTAATTGGGTTATCGGCTGTCCAGTAAGGTAGCACGTACGAATTCATACGGCCAAAGCCTACGCTGCCTGCATTGTTGATTGCCTGGTTAAACTGCCTTAACTGGCCCATGCTTGAAACCAGCATGAACGAGAAATCGAAGTTTTTAAGGAAGTTGAAATCGTTACGTAACGACCAGCTGAATTTTGGGCTTGTAGAACCCAGGAACACTTTATCATCATTAGTGAATTTAAAGTCGCCGTTCATATCCTGCAATTTAAAGTCGCCTGGTTTTGCACCATACTTGGCGGCCTCTACTGCCTCCGGTGTTTGCCAAACGCCCTGTATCACATAATCCCAAACTATGTTAACATCTTTGCCAATAAACCAGCCGTTGCCCAGGTCGTCTTTCTCCTTGGTAACGGTATTGCCGGCTGCATCTTTAAATGTGGTTGGGCCGTAAAGGCTTTTTATTTTGTTACGGTTTAGCACAAAGGTACCCGAGGCGCCCCAGTTAAAGTTTTTGCTTTGATAGATCTTGCCTTCCAGCAATAATTCGAAACCTTTGTTATTTACCTGGCCTATGTTGGTTAATACGCCCGAGTTATCCGGCCCTCCCGGGATAATATTTGCTGAGTTTAAACCCTGGATAGCCAAAGTAGAGCGGCTTACTATCATATCGGTAGTTTTACGGTCGTACACGTCTATCGAACCTGTAAGGCGGTTATTCAGAATGCTGAAATCCAAGCCTATGTTTGGCCCTGTTGTACGTTCCCAGCTCAAATTGTCGTTTTGCAACGAGCTTACGTAAATAGCGCTATTATTTACAACGACACCAGCCGGGGTAACCGTAGGATATTTTGGCGTGCTCAGCACGGCAAGCGCAATACTTGGATCCAGCGTACCCGATGCAAGGCGGTTACCGTTTGAGCCATAACTCACACGCAGCTTACCGTAGTTAAGCCATTTAAAGAAATCTGTTTTAAAGAACTTCTCGTCGCTAAAAGTCCAGGCCACGGCAACTGTACCGTAGTTTTGGCGTGGTTTTTTTAAGCCAAATGGCGAGAAACCATCCCTGCGCGCTGTACCGGTAATGTTATACCTGCCCATAAAGGTGTAGTTTACACGCCCCATTAAAGCATCGGCATTGTAAATACGGTCATCGCTGCTTTCAACAGGCAAAGTACCTGCGCCAATATTGTGATAACCAAGATCATCGTTAGGGCTAAACTGCGTGTTTGCAGTACGGGTGTACCAGGACTGGAACTTCTCTTTGTTTAACACAAAGGTTGCATCAAATGCATGCTGGCCAAATATTTTGTTCCAGTTAAGGATGTTATCCAGGTTATAACGATACCTGTTCTCCATGGAACGGATACCCGTACCACCCGATAATTCGTTAGGGTTGGCCACCGGGCGGAAAAAGAAGTTACGATAGCTTTCCAGCTGTGGAGAGAAGTTTAAGGTGTATTTAAAGCCCAGAGGCAGATCTACCCGGCCAAACAGGTTTGCAAACAACACGTTTTGTACGTTTACATTCGAGTTGTATTGCTTACCCAGGAAGGGGTTACGCTGGTTTAAGCCGCTATCATCGGTATTGATACGGCGCAGCGAACCATCGGCATTGTACACATCACCGTATGGCGATGAGTTGATGATCTGCGTCCAGTCGGCTTCGGTACGGTCAATTGCCTGGCCGCTTAAGGCATCGGCGGAAGCGCCTTCATCACGTACAGAGTATTGCGCGTTTACACCTACTGTTAAGAATTTGGCTGCTTTACCTTCCAGGTTTACACGGAAACGGGCATCGTTGTATTCGCCGCCCTGTATCAGGTTTTGATTTTTGGTAAAGTTACCCGAAAAGTAATAGCTCACATTATCGCCACGGCCCGATAAGCTTGCGGTATAATCCTGGCGCTTGCCTTTCCTAAAAATAAGTTTAGACCAATCGGTAACCTTGCCCGCCTGGTAGTTGGCAACTTCGTTGGCAAATAAGCCTAAACGCTGCAGGTAAATGGTAACCGGGTCGCCGGTGGCGCCGCTCAAAAACTGGGTAAGGGTTACGCCATCCGGCAATGCCCTTGGGTCGCTATAAAAATAGTAGGGGTTACTTGTGTTAGAACTGCGCTGCCCGTCTGCGCGCCATTTCAGGAAATCTTCTCCCTGGTAATATTTTTGGTTTTGCAGCAGATCTGCGTAGCCATAATTAGCGTTGAGGGTTACTACCGAGCCGCCTTTTTTACCCTTTTTGGTAGTAATAGCAACCACACCACCGGCTGCCTGCGCACCGTAAACAGAGAGTGCGCTTGGATCGCGCAGCACATCCAGCCTGTCGATATCATTTGGGTTGATATCCGCCAGGTCACCTGGGTAAATTACACCATCCAATACGATAAGCGGACGTACGTTGCCGGATAGTGAGCTGCGCCCACGTACCTGCAGATCGCCTACGCCGCCACCTTTTGGCGAAGTATTTAAAGCAACAGAGATGCCCGGTACAGCGCCCCTTAATATATCGGTAACACTGGCAGGGTTATCATTCTCAAACTTATCCGCCTTTACGCTGGTGATGGCTCCTGTAACGTCTTTTTGCGACCGTGTGCCGTAACCAATAACCACAACCTCGGTAAGGTCGCGCGAACTTGGCAGTATCTGCACATTGTATTCGGTAGCCGGGCCAACGGTTATTTCTTTTGGGGTATACCCAATAAACGAAAACACCAACACCGCTCCCTCTCCGGCCTCGATAGAGTACCTGCCGCTGGCATCCGTTGTGATACCAATGGTGGTGCCTTTTATCCTTACGCTTACGCCGGGTAAAGGCAGGTTTTTTTCATCGGTAACAACACCGGTTATTTTTGCCTGGGTAATTACGGCATTGATATTCAGAAGTGTTTTGCCGGCTGCTGCGGCCCAGGCCGGGTGTACTTTGTTATTATGCGCATATGCGCTTCCGGCCATCGCGAAAAGCGAGATGGCGAAAGAAGCGGCACATCTTTTTAATGTTTTTTGTAGAGGTCTATTCTTCATATTGATATGTTAAGAATTAAGGTTTTTAAAATTTTGACAAAAGGATTCCCCGGCGGTTATGCACCACAATTTTTTTAACAAGAGAATCTGGATCTTAAATTTTGCCGGTTTATGGCATTAGCGGCCCGCTACGTTAATTTTCCTTTGGCTGTGTGTTTCATGATTGCTGTGAGATTAGTTTATACTGAGATTGATTATTGGTTCATTTGGATGAGAGACAAGAGGTACTTGGCAAGATCGACCGCGGCTTTATCATTATCAAACCGACCGGCAGCCTGCCGTTTATATGGAACCGCTCGGCCTTCCCGACTTTGGTATTGTGTACTTCGTGGTTAAAATAATAATCAAGCGCAACGGTTTGGGCCATTGCCTTGCAGGTAACCACTGAATACACGAAGAGCACGATAACGGCCAGCTTGCGTTTCATTTTAGAGAGATATTTAATAAGTTTTGCAGTGTTTATAATTGGCGTATGTACAACTGCACAAACCAAAAGTACCTTTGTTAGCTTACCGTTAACATATATCAGGCATATTTATTTACTACATCGTTTTCGCTGAACAATAGTTGGGCTATTGCTGTGCTATTTTGCACAAACATCAAAGCGAAAAAATTAAAAACACTAAGTAGGCATCCCGCGCCGGGTTTACGATTATTGGCGGGCGGTAGAATCCCTTGTAACCAATTGTGTAGGCAGCACCAGTGTTTCGAATTCATACACCGGCCTTTTGGCCAAAATGAGTTCTAACAGCTTCTGTGTGGCCTTCTGCCCCATCTCGAAACCAGGCTGGTAAACCGAACTGAGCGAGGGATTCAATACATCGGCAAGGGTGGTGTTAGTATAGCCGATAAGCGCTATTTCCTGCGGGATCTTTATTTTTAGCCGGTTCAGCAGCATCAGCGTGGTTGTGGTGATCCTGTCTGATGTAGTGAAGATAGCATCGGGCTTATTTTTAAGCGAAAGCAGCTCGTTCAGGGCATTTTCTACCTCGCCGATATCGCGGCCGCCATGGGGGCAATATTTTATGTAGTCATCATCAATGGCTATACCTGCTTCTTCCAGCGCCTTGCTATAACCGGCGAAACGTTCTTTGGTGATAGATATATTAGCCGGGCTGGTAATATGCGCTATGCGCTTATACCCTGAATCCAGCAGGTGGCAGGTGGCATCATATCCTCCTTTAAAATTATCGGCAATTACTTTATGGGTGTCTATTTCGTCGGTAACACGGTCGAAGAAAACAATGGGCAGGCCTTGCTTGTGCAGCGTTTTCAGGTGCGCTATATCTTTGGTTTCGGTTGACAGGGATATCAGTAATCCATCAATAGAACGATGCGTAAGGTGCCCCACGTTCTTTACTTCCAGCTCGTAGGATTCGTGTGTTTGAGTGATGATCACATTAAAGCCGTTCTCGTAGGCTACAGATTCGATGCCGTTAATTACCTGCGAAAAAAATTGATTTTCGATAGTAGATACCACAATCCCGATGGATTTGCTCCGCCCCTGCTTTAAACTTTGGGCAATGGGGTTTGGCCGGTAATTATGTTCCTGCGCGTACCCGGTTACCAGTTTTTTTGTATTCTCGCTTATCTCGTAACTATCCCTTAGCGCTTTTGAAACAGTAGAGACTGAAAGATTTAGCGCCGTAGCGATATCCTTTATTGTAATTGAGCTGAAGTTCATATTGGCTAATGTGTTAAATAACAGAGGCAGCTGTTTCTTTAACATTTCACCAATATAGCACATTCCTGCTTAATCAAGCCTAAATATTGCTATAAAGTTACAACTTTCATACGCGGTGTTAACAGGTGCATAACCAGCCAGGCCAGCAAATAAGCACAGGCGCAAATAGAAAATATGATATTGTAGCCAGCTGTAATATGGCCGGCAACTTTATACGTTTCCAGTATCCAGCCAACCAGCAGCGGGAATATGATCCCCCCTACTGACCCAGCCATACCGCCAATACCTACCACAGAACTAACGGCCCTTTTTGGGAACATATCTGATGCCGTGGTAAATATATTGGCGCTCCAGGCCTGGTGCGCCGCCGCTGCCAAACTTATTAAAGCAACCGCCTGCCAAATATTGGTGGCATACCTGGCACCAAATATGGGCAGCACGCACAGCGCGAATAAAAACATAGCCGTTTTACGCGCCTTAAAAATGGGCATCCCGCTTTTGATGAACCACGACGACAGGTAGCCGCCGCCAATACTGCCGATTGTTGTTGCAGTATACACAATAACCAAAGGCAGGCTGGGCTTACTCAGATTTAAATTAAACGTACTGGCAAAATAAGAGGGCAGCCAGAACAGGAAGAACCACCATATCGGGTCGGTAAGGAATTTACCTATCACAAACGCCCAGGTTTGCCTGATGGCAAAAAGCTGTACCCATTTAATTTTAGCCTGGGGGCTTTCCGCTTGCGGCTCCTCGCTTACATCGCTATGGATGTGCTCAAATTCAGCATTGTTTATCTGCTTATGTTTGGTGGGCACCTCATAAAACAACCACCAGAATATGAGCCATATAAAGCCAATAGCACCGGTGATCAAAAACGCCATCTGCCAGCCGTAGATCCCCAGGATCCAGGGAACCATTACAGGTGCAGCTACCGCTCCGATATTTGCACCCGAATTAAATATGCCTGTTGCCAGGGCCCGTTCTTTTTTAGGGAACCACTCGGCCACCACCTTAATAGCCGCCGGGAAATTACCCGATTCGCCTATACCTAAGGCCGCACGCACCGCGCCAAAGCCCAGGGTTGATTTCACCAAAGCATGTAGCATAGCAGCCAGGCTCCATACAATAAGCGAGATGGTGTAGCCCAGCTTAGTGCCCAGCCTGTCGATAAAACCACCAAAGCCAAGCAAGCCAATTGCGTACGCCGCCTGGAACGCCATCACAATGTGCCCGTAGTCCTCCTCCGTCCAGTTAAATTCTTTTTCAAGCGTTGGTTTCAGGAAACCGATCACCTGCCTGTCGAGATAATTAATGGTTGTGGCAAAAAACAGCAGGCTTACTACTACCCAGCGGTAATTTGTTTTTTTGGTATCGCTCATAATTGATGATTCTATCGTGCGGACTGTACGCCTTGCCTTATTACCTGATGTTTTCTATCTTAATCGCATCCATATCGGTATAGTCGAGGTTTTCGCCCCCCATTCCCCATATAAAGCTATAGTTACTTGTACCCGCGCCGGAGTGCATACTCCAGGGCGGCGATATCACAGCGTTATAGTTATCAATTAAAATATGCCTGGTTTGGGTTTCCTCGCCCATAAAGTGAAACACCTTTTGCCCTGCGGGGATATCAAAATAAAAGTAAGCTTCCATTCGGCGGTCGTGCACATGCGGTGGCATGGTATTCCATACGCTGCCCGTATGCAAAATAGTTAAGCCCATTACCAACTGGCAACCGGCTATCCCGGCTTTATGTATGTATTTATTGATAGTGCGTTTGTTGGCGGTATCATCGGCACCGGCGTTAACTTTTTCAGCATCGTTAATTGTCATTAACGCTGTTGGGTAACTTTTATGGGCGGGTGCGGATAGCAGGTAAAAAACCGGCGGCTCTGCAGCATTGGCCGCGCTAAACGTTACTTGTTTAACCCCTTTGCCAATATACAGGCAATCCAGCTTGTTTAACTTATAAACGGTTCCATCGGCAACTACTTCGCCAGCGCCGGCAACATTAATAATCCCTATCTCGCGTCGTTCTAAAAAGTATTCGGCTTTTAAGTTATCGTAAGTATGGAGGGTTAAAGTTTGTGTAACCGGGTGGGCAACACCTGCAATAACGCGGTCGTAGTGGGTATAAGCGCAATTTACCTGGTTGGGCTGCACAAGGTTTTCAAGCAAAAATCTTTCGCGTATCTGTTCCGTCTGATAGACTTTAAAATCATCAGGGTGAACACTGTGTAGTACTTTCAAAACAAGAAATGTTAAGGTGTTAAAATATAATTGTTGGGCAAGTGTACAATTATGCCATAGCAATCAAAAACAATCGGCTTGTTATTTCTACGCAAACGTTATCGAAGAATTTTGGAAGCACCTGCACCTCTAAAACCTACTCATCAACTATAACGTTTGCGTAGAATTACCACCCTTCGCTGGGTGCATATCAAGTATTTCCTTGTAATATTGGCTTGTGAGAGCGCCATTTCCGCCCCGGTACCGGCGCTGTCAGCACATGCCAATTAATAACCGATATGAAAATTAAACCCATTCTGCCATTTTTATTATGTAGCGCGGTAAGCTTCAACGCGTCAGCACAAAAAAACGATGCCAAAACATTCGGGTTTGCAGCGCACCAAACCAAATTACTGCTCAACGAAACTGCCAAAGCAAAAGCAGCCGCGGCCAGGCCTAACTTATTCTCGCCGCGCGCGCTGGATGGCAGCGGCAACCTGTTGATTGTATCGCCAAAGGATTGGTGCAGTGGCTTTTTTGCGGGCAACCTCTGGTTTTTATATGAATATAGCGGCGATAAGTTTTGGAAAGAGCAATCGGAACCCTTTACCGTAGTTATGGAAGCCGAAAAAACCAACGGCGGCACACATGATATGGGCTTTAAGCTCTACAATAGCGTGGGTAATGCCTACCGCCTTACGCACGAGCAGAAGTATAAAGACGACATCATAGAGGCGGCAAAAACACTGATCACCCGATTTAACCCTACCATAGGCAGCCTGAAATCGTGGGATAACCGGAAAGAATGGAAGTTCCCGGTTATTATTGATAACATGATGAACCTGGAGTTGCTTTTTGAGGCGACAAAATTAAGCGGCGATTCCAGCTTTTATAAAATAGCGGTAACGCATGCCAACACAACGCTGAAGAACCATTTCAGGGCGGATAACAGTTCTTACCACGTTATTGATTACGACCCGGGAACCGGGCAGGTAGCGCACAAACAAACCCACCAGGGCTTTGCCGATAGTTCGGCATGGGCACGCGGGCAGGCCTGGGGCCTGTATGGTTACACCATGTGCTACCGCGAAACGGGTAATAAAATATATCTGCAGCAAGCCGAAAAGATAGCCAAATACATTTTCGGCAACCCGCAAATGCCTGCCGACCTGGTGCCCTATTGGGATTATGATGCTGCCAAGCAAGGCAACCAGCCGCGTGATGCCTCCGCCGCCGCTGTTACCGCATCCGCGCTTTACGAGTTAAGCACCTACAGCACAAACGGAAAGGCTTACAAAAAAAAGGCTGATAAGATAATCAACAGTTTAAACAAGAGCTACCAGCCCCAACCCGATAGCGCACGTGGCTTTCTATTGCTGCACAGCACCGGGCACAAACCGGCCAACAGTGAAATTGATGTGCCTATAATTTACGCGGATTACTATTACCTTGAGGCCCTGCTTCGCCAAAAGCGCCTGGCGGATAAGAAACCGGTGATCAACGCCGTTGGTACTTTAAAAAATTAGAACGATGCAAAGCGATTTATTTCAGTTTGAAGATACGGCAGAGTGGCTTACTGTAGGCGAGGGCGTTCAGCGCCAGTTGCTGGGTTTCGATGATAGGCTGATGATGGTGAAGTTTAAATTCAGTAAAGGAAGCTGCGGAGCTTTGCACAGCCACGAGCATTCGCAAGTGGCGTACGTGGCCAGCGGATGCTTTGAAATGACCCTGGGCGATACCGTAAAGATCATACGCCAGGGTGATGGTTACTATGTGCCGCCCTTTACCGTACACGGCTGTGTTTGCCTGGAGGACGGCATCCTGGTAGACGCCTTCAGCCCGGCGCGCCTGGATTTTTTAAGTACCGGTAATAAATAATACACTTGGTTAGGCATGAATAAAACGTCGTTTAATTGTTTTTTGGTGATGAAGAAGCTGATATGTTTTTTAAGCTTAATGGCAGTGGTATCCTTTGTAAAGGCGCAAGTAACCAGCCTCAATAAAAAAGAAGTTACCTTAATGCGCAAGGCCATTGCTAACAACGCCAGCTATAAAAAAGCATTTGAGCCCTATCGGCAAGCTGCAGATAGCGCGTTGCACCAAACGCCAAACCCCATTGTTGAAATATTATCGCAGGGGCTCTTAGCCGGCGACCCACGGAAAACCGCGAGCCTGAAAGCCGTTGAAGATGCTTATAAAACCTACGCGCTGACATTAGCATATACGTATCTCGGCAAAAGAGAATATTTAACTAAAGCTACAGATTTTTTGAAGGCCTGGGCAAACACCAATAAAGCCACCGGCGACCCTATCAACCAAACCAAACTGGAAGATATGGTAACCGCTTACGACTTGGTGCGGAACAAAATAGAACCCGATAGCCGCACCCTGGTAGACGCCTGGATGAAAAGCATTGCCGATGCGCTGGTGAACAGTCAATCCGCTAAGGGTAACAGGGGAACTGCTATCAATAACTGGAATTCGCACCGGATAAAAATGATAACGCTTATTGCTTATACGCTGCATAATGACAGCTACAACAGCATCATTACACAGGAACTGGAAAAACAACTAAACGTGAACCTGAACCCCGACGGCACAACGCACGACCTGCTGGAACGCGACGCCTTCCACTATCAAACTTACGACCTGGAACCCTTATTATCTACCTGCATTGCCATTTACAGGGCTGGTGGCAAAAACTATTTTACCTACCAAACCGCAAATGGCTCTTCCATCAAAAAATGTGTTGATTACATGACGCCTTTTATGACAGGCGAAAAAACACACCCCGAGTTTGTGAATAGTAAGGTAGCATTTGATTTAAAACGTGCCCAAAACAACGAAAAGGGCTACGCGCCCGGCACCCTGTTCGAACCTAAAAACGGCATCGAAACGTTCGCATTAGCAGCTTATTTTGATGACAGTTACGCGGATATCATCCGTAGGGCGGCACATGATGACAATTACTTTAACTGGCGTTTAGCTATCAATAAACTTGCCGCTGACGCGGGTGTACCTAAATAAGCTCCTTTTTTGTGAATAAGATTATTCCAACTAAATTTTGCGTTTTGTGCCGGCAGCGCTATATTTGTATCCTCAATAAGTGTATCCTGCAACGGCAGGATTTTTTGTTGAACCCGGAGAGGTGTCAGAGTGATCGAATGTGCCTGATTCGAAACCAGGTGTACTGTTATAGGTACCGGGGGTTTGAATCCCTCCCTCTCCGCTGTTTATATATCAAACGATTCAAAAACGCCTTAAATACATCATTTAAGGCGTTTTTTGTTTCCGGGAACCTCCAAAATATTCAATAGATCGCATTCTTCTGATGACCTATTGGTGACCTGTTACGTACAGTGGGCATTAGGTCACCAGAAAGCTTATAAGTCACTATTAACCAAGATTTTAAGCGAGCAAATATCTTGACAGATAGCTTAGGAAGCAACTAATTTTATCCACTTAAAAACGATTTGAAATGAACGAGTCTTTTTCTTTGCTTTTCCCTGTTAAATATTCCCTTTCTTTAGCTCCTCCACAGCGAATGAAGCGGCACGGGCGGTAAGGGCCATGTAAGTAAGCGAAGGGTTTTGGCAGGCACTGGAGGTCATGCAGGCACCGTCGGTTACAAACACGTTTAATGCATCCCATACCTGGTTGTGGCCGTTTAATACCGAAGTTTTAGGGTCGCGGCCCATCCGGGCCGTTCCCATCTCATGTATGCCCTGGCCTATTGCATAGTTATCATCCCAGGTAGTAACATTCTTTACGCCGGCAGCATCATACATGGCCACTATCTCTTTAACGATGTCTTTGCGCATTTTTAATTCATTTTCCTTTAGCCCGGCATCCATCGCCAGTACGGGCAGGCCCCATTTATCCTTAACCGTTTTATCCAGCGTCATCTTGTTGTCGTGATATGGCAAGATTTCTCCAAAACCGGTGGCACCGATGTGCCATGCGCCCGGTTCTGAAAGCGCATCCTTAAAACCTCCACCTATATTCATCTCGGCCACGTTGCGGCTCCAGCCTTCGCGGCTGGCACTCCCCTGAAAACCGTAGCCGCGCAAGAAATCGCGTTTGTCACCGTTGATATTGGCGAAACGGGGTATGTAAAAGCCGTTGGCCCGGCGGCCAAAATAGTATTTGTCTTCATACCCTTCAATGGTTCCCTGGGCACCAAGCATATAATGGTGATCCATAATATTGTGGCCAAGTTCGCCGCTGCTGCTGCCCAAACCTTCGGGCCATACATCGGTAGCCGAGTTCATCAGCACCCAGGCGCTATTGAGGCTGGATGCATTGAGAAATACAATACGCGAATTAAACACGTAGGTTTTGTTGGTTTCGGCATCCAGTACTTCCACGCCGGTAGCTTTCTTCGTATTCTTATCGTACAGTATTTGGGTAACAATAGAAAAGGGGCGCACCGTTAAATTGCCGGTAGCCATTGCAGCCGGAAGCGTTGATGATTGCGTACTAAAATAGGCGCCAAAAGGGCAGCCTTCCCAGCAACGGTTGCGGTACTGGCAATTAGTGCGGCCCGGAAGTGGTTGCGTAATATTGGCTACGCGACCGATGAACATATGGCGCTGCTCTTTGTAAAAACTCTTTATTCGTGAGGCTACGTCCTTCTCCACGCAATTGAGTTCCATCGGCGGCATAAAATGACCGTCGGGCAGATGCGCCAGCCCTTCCTTTGAGCCACTGACGCCGATAAACTTCTCAACATGATCGTACCAGGGTGCCATGTCGGCGTAACGGATGGGCCAGTCTACCGCGATGCCATCTTTTGCATTGGCCTCAAAATCAAGATCACTCAGCCGGTAACTTTGCCGCCCCCACAAGGTTGAGCGGCCACCCAACTGGTAAGAGCGCCACCAGGTAAATGGCTTTTTCTCAACATACGGACTGTCTTTTTCATTCACCCAGGAATCCATTAGCGGTTCTTGTGCGGCGGTACCGTACATGGCCCAAGGGCGGGATATTACCGGGTTATCCGTTTTTTGCTTTAGCGTTGGCTGGCCGCGATGCTGAAACTCCCAGGGGGCTTTGTTTGCCGTAACGTAGCCCTTAATGTGTTCATAGTTTCTACCGCGCTCCAGCATCAGCACTTTCAAGCCTTTTTCTGTTAATTCCTTGGCTGCCCATCCCCCGCTGATACCCGAACCAATAACGATGGCATCATACGTATTGTGCCCGGTTGCCTTGTTGTTGATGTTTGCTGCTTCTATCGCCATAATATATTGTGTGTTGAAAATATCCTTAGTGCTAAACTGTATTTCTTATAATTTGGTATGGATGCCCGGGTTCTGTTTGATGAGGAACGCCGGTTTATCATTATTTTTAGCAAACACGAGCAGGGTTTTGCGGCCCGCACCGATCTGCATGATATCGCGTACGGCACCTTTTACCAGTATGCCACTTTGCTGCGGTGCCACCGCCCGGAAACCACCCCTGCCATCACCTTTCAGCAGCAGCCCGTAACTGGCATCGTAGATGCCCGCCTCCGGTTTCGATTCGTAGAAGTTGCCGCCCAGCAGGATATCCGCCTTGCCGTCGCCGTCAAGGTCTTTTACCACCAGCCCGAACACTGTGGAGAACTGCGCCTCTACCGGCAAAGCCTTTAGTTGGAACCTGCCCTTGCCGCTGTTCAGCACCACGCTGCTGCGCATTTCATAAGCATCTGTTTTGGTGATCGTTTTCAGCAGATCCGCCCCAAAAATATCTTCCATCGTTTGCTCTTTATATTGTTCATAGCGCAGGTACTTCTTCTTCAGCAGCGGCAGTTCGCCCATCAGGTCGTGCCGCAGCACCATCGGGTATTGCTTATCGCCGTTGTACGTGCATACAATTTGTTCGATGGCCCCCGTCCCGCTGAAGTCGCCCGTATACAGGCTTACCGGTTTTTTTACGCTGGCTTTAAACCGGGAGTTGAGGCCGTGGTTGCCTGCTACCAGGTCCGGGTAGCCATCGCCGTTCACATCGGCCACCTGCAGCCGGTTCCACCAGCCGCTGCTTTTTGACAGCCCCGCTGCTGCCGTGATCTCGTTTAACCGCCCCCCCTGGTTATGAAAAATGCGGATCGGCATGTAC
>NZ_JACWMY010000020.1 GCF_014773265.1 Mucilaginibacter pankratovii
CCTCTTCCCATTCCGAACAGAGAAGTTAAGCCCGCCAGAGCCGATGGTACTGCAGTAAAATGTGGGAGAGTAGGTCGGTGCCAAATCTTAATGCCAACAGGCCTTAACAAAGAACCCCGTTATCGAAAGATAGCGGGGTTTCTGCTTTTATATGCTTTTTTTGCTGTCATGGTAAGCATGGCCCATCACACTCCCGTTTCTCCTTGCCAGCGAAGTGCGGCAATCCGGCATCAAGCAGTAAACCCTATATACTGGCCTGAGTATACAGCGTAGTGAAAAAGCATAGCGCACCCGTTACTTTATTTCGCCATCCATCTAAATTATAAATTAAGTAAGCTATCCTGCCAGTGGTAAAAGCACGAGATACTCCTCCAGCGGGCCAGCCCTGGCATACTCGCATTAAAGGAGGTAACATTTAGCAACTTAAAAAAAAACTACACGTATACTACCGCTATTATAACCGTAAATTAAGAACCTCTTTTTGAGTTTCTTGCAATCATCGTCATATGCGCGAAAGCTTTATCGCAGCAAAAATATTTTTGTTGTTTTTCTTTTTACTATTAAACCCCTTTTGCTCTTATTCGCAAAACGAGAGTTTAAAATTTGAGCACATCACTACCGAACACGGGCTTACGCAAATCAACGTTAATTGTATCAAACAAAGCGCCCAGGGCTTCATATGGGTAGGCACCCGCAACGGCCTCAACCGGTACGACGGGTATAAGTTTTTAACTTTCCGTAACGACGTTAATGATAATAATTCCATTAGCAACAACGCCATCAGCGACCTCGCCGAGGACCGCGACGGTAATATTTGGCTGTCTACGCAAAACGGGCTTAATATGTATAGCCGCCGCACCGGCAACTTATTTTAGGCACACAGCTGCGGCAGTGGGACTTTGCCCCGGTGCTGGCAAGCTCGGCAACAAACGCTTTAAAGCAGCTAAGTTCGGGCACAAAATTCGACCTCATTATCACTGATATGAATATGCCGGAGGTGGATGGCATAGGGCTGGCGAAAAGCATCCGTAAAAAAGATGCCGATATCCCGCTGATATTACTCAGCTCTACCGGCAACGAACAGCTTAAACACGAAATGCACTTGTTTAACACCGTGCTAACCAAGCCCACTAAGCATCACTTGCTTTATAAGCATATTGCTGATCAGCTAAAAGATATTGAAGTGGCGCCACAACCCAATCAACCGACTATCATCAACCAATTTTCGAAAGATATGGCCGAACGGTACCCGATGGACATTTTGATAGCCGAAGATAATTTTGTAAACCAAAAAGTGATACTGCATATCCTGAAGAAAATGGGTTATAACCCGGATGTTTCATCTAACGGCCATGAGGTGCTTGATGCTGTGGCTAAGCGAAATTACCACCTTATACTGATGGATATACAAATGCCGGAGATGGACGGACTGGAGGCCACAAGATTTATCCGCGAGCATTTAAAAATTCAGCCGGTTATTGTGGCCCTAACCGCAAACGCCATGACAGAGGACCGCGAAATTTGCTTAAACGCCGGTATGAACGACTATTTAAGCAAGCCCATGAAACTGAACGAGGTAATATCCGTGTTAGAAAAATGGGGCACCGCAGCTAAGCAACCAAGCAATTAAGGTGATGGTTAGCAGGGTTTTTCTCCGCCGTATTACTGCGGGGTACGAAGTGATCCCAACAGGCTGGTGCGCCCGGCATTCGCTTTCTTGTTTATCCTTCGCTACCGCATAGCGTCTCCGCTTGTGGTTGGCTAAGCTCTTATATGGTGGGAAGAATGTAAATGCTACTAAGTATGGTATGCATGGCGGCCACCTTGCATGCAGGCCACAAGCGGGGATGCTGGTGGCGGCAGAGAAGCGTTCATACTCATGGCGGGCATTCCTGTCAATCCCCCAAAATAATTCTGGCTTTGTCCTTTTATCTAAACTCCAAAAAGTAGTTATTTCAACATAATCAGAACCAAAACCAAACCAGCTTGTTAGTTTATAAAAACAATACCATGAAAAATCCATTCAAAAAACACGATAGCAGTAATAAATTAATAGCAGGATTAGCATTGGGTGCAATTTTCGCCGGCGCCATCACCTACCTGTATATCAAACGCAAAGCCGATATTGACGCTGCCGCCGCAGAATTGAAAGAGCACGCACAGGATTACCTTGAAAATAAAAGGAAAAAGGCCAAAAAGCTAAAAACCGATGTAAGCGAACTGGCGGATATTGTGCAGCATTAATTTTCAATCCCCTTGTTCTACTTGAGGTGCTTTATCCGAACCCGAATTAAATGAAGTTTTGCGAATTGCGTATTTGTCATTCTGTTAATTCTTACAATTTATTTAATTCGGGTTCAGATATTCTTACCAGCATTTGCATATCTGCGCATCTACTCCTATCTTAAGCCCAATTACAAACCTCCGTTAAAATTATCCTGAAATGAAAATTGCTATGCTTGGCACGGGCTTTATTGCGCGTTTTTATGCCGATTCGTTAGTGGGGCACCGCCGCGCAGATACCCTGCACACCGTTTATGGCCGCAATGCCGATAAGGCCAAACAATTTGCCGCTGATTATAAACTGCCTTACTATAGTACCGATATGCAGGAGGTGATCAACCACCCGGAGGTGGATGTAGTGGTGATCTCGTTGCCAAACGACTTGCACCTGATGGCCGTAGAAGCCTGCGCAGCCGTTGGCAAGCATGTACTATGCACTAAACCGCTGGGCCGTACTGCCGCCGAAGCCAAACAAATGCTGGATGCGGTGGAGGCTGCCGGTGTAATGGGCGGCTACCTGGAAGACCTGTGTTACGGGCCAAAGTTTCTTAAGTCGCTGGCAAGCGTAAAGGCCGGTGCATTGGGGCGCATTCTTTGGGCCAAAAGCCGCGAGGCACACCCCGGCCCGCACAGCAACTGGTTTTGGAACAAAGAACAAAGCGGCGGCGGCGCTATTGTAGATCTGGGGTGCCACTGTATAGAAATAGCGCGGAGTTTTATTGGTAAAGATATTCGCCCGGTGGAGGTTATGTGCTGGGCCGCCACGCAGGTACATCCCATAAATGCGGAAGACAATGCCATCGGTATGGTAAAATACGCCAACGGTGCCATCGGGCAGTTTGAGGTGAGCTGGTGTTTCCGTGGCGGTATGGACTTGCGCGACGAGGTGATGGGTACCGAAGGTACCATCTGGCTCAATAACTTTCTGCGTACCGGATTTGATATGTTCAGCACAGGCAAGGGAGGCGGATATGTTGCCGAGAAAGCCGAAAGCAGCAGTGGCTGGCTTTTCCCCGTAGGCGATGAGGTGAACGAACTGGGCTACAACCACATGTTTACCGATATGTTTGAGGCCATTGAAGGCAAACGCGAACCCGCCGAAACCTTTTACGATGGCTACGTAGTGAACGCCATTATTGATGCTGCCTACGCGTCTGCCAAAAGTGGCATTTGGGAGCCTGTTAAATTAGACGACTGGCGCGGCAGCACCGATACCAAAATCGCCACCGAATTTGCCGTTTACGACGAACAATTTTATTTGATAAAAGAAGAGATCTTGCCACACGGCGATAAGAAGCTGATATTAAAAGATAAAGTGACAGGCGAAGTGATTGTGAGGGATATTTAAGTCCCCTAACCCCCTGAGGGGGAACAATAGCGGAAAAACTCCCCCTTCAGGGGGGCTTGGGGGCTCACCAATAAGTTTATGATGAACAGAAGAAAATTTCTATATACGAGCGGCTTGTTAGCTGCTTCATCTGCAGCCGCATCGGCAATGCGTGCAATTTTAACCGGACATAAACACCCGGCATTGGGCATCCAGCTTTATATGGTTACCAACGAAATGACCAAAAACGCCAAAGGCACCCTAAAGCAACTTGGCGCTATGGGCTATACCCAGTTAGAAAGCTATGGCAGTGATAAAGGTATTTTTTGGGGGATGACCAACAAGGAGTTTAAAAAGCTTGCCGCCGGTTATGGAATGAAGCTGGTATCTGCCCATCATAACCCGATGCTGCTGAATGAGTTTGAGCAAATGGCCGCGCAGGCTGCAGAAATTGGCATGAAGTATTTGGTATGCCCATGGCTTGGCCCGCAAAAACATATCGACTTTTTTAAACACGCCGCCGATGATTTTAACACCCGTGGTGCTATTTGCAAAAAGCATGGCTTACGCTACGCCTACCATCCGCACGATTATCCTTACAAGCCGGTAGACGGACAACTACCCATCAACGTACTGCTGGCTAATACCGATAAGGACCTGGTGGACTTCCAGATGGATGTATATTACACCGTAACCGAAGGCCAGGACCCATATGCCTACCTTAAAAACCATAAAGGCCGCTTTAAGCTGATGCACCTGCGCGATGTGATGAAACACCGACTCCCCAAAGGTAGTGAAGAAGAATCGGCCTGCGATCTGGGTCAGGGTATCATCAACTTCCCAAAACTCCTTTCCGCAGCACAGGATAATGGTGTAAATTATTTTTTTGTAGAACAAAGCCGTTACTACCACGAAACGCCTCTGCAGAGCGCCAAAAAAAATGCCGCATACCTAAAAGGAATGCGGCAACTGTAAATATTAGTCTTTATTCTTTTGTCTTTCTGTCTTTGCTCTACAAAAGGTAGATCTTAAAGAACTTCTTCCCATACTCGCCCCAATCCTTCATTACGGTGGTGAGGGTGTTGAACAGGCTTTTGTAGTTTACCTGTTTGCCTTTTACCGGTATTTTTAAAGATGTTTCGGCAATTGGCGTATCGGTTACTTTGGTAGCAAACCAGGTAACGTTCTCGTGAGGCAGAGCCAAGCCTAAGATCATACCCGGCAAGCCGGTGAAAGATTCGGGGCCACCAGAAACAGGGATCTCATCGCTATAAAAAGCCACAACATAAATAGAATCCATTACGATGGCGTTGGCGCGACGGCAGGTATAGCCGGCAATCTCGCGGGTTTCATCCGTAATTTTCCAGTTGATCTTGCGGGCGGTATCTTTGACCAAAAACTGCTCATCAAATACTTTTTTATTGGTAGTGGCAACGGTGGTGTTCAGGTCGGTATACACGGTGTTGATCTGCTGGGCAAGGGGCATATCGCTAAACCAGCTGTTGCTTGGCGGGTCATCAGATTCTATAGGGGAATAAAGCGTTTTGTTATCGCCAAAGGTCATCTTGCTTTTCAGCACTTTAAATTGCGGGTTGTTCTTTTTGTACGATTCAAATGCGGGCGTATACCAGCTTTCGTTATCCTTGTTAATTACCTTTTGTATTACGGCATACATGTTTACCTTTTTCTCGTATTCTACAGTGCCCGAGGTGGTAAAGTGTGCGTTCTGTGCCGATAAAATGCCGCTGCTGAGCAGGCAGGTAAACAATATAAACAGGTGCTTTTTCATGTGTGTGCTATCTTAAATGTTTTAAATATCGTCTTATTTTTTTGCAGGTGCGCCGCCGCCCATTCCGCTAAAATCCCACACTACCGAAAGCATGAAGTACCTGCGGATAGTGGTGTATTTACTTTGTGTAATAAGGTTGCTTGATGCGTTGCGGCTAAAGCCGGAGTTTTGATTAAGCAGGTCATTACCTCTCAGTATCAACTTCAACGTTTCGGCTTTAAAGAACGATTTGGTTAGGCTTGCGTTGATAATGGTTTGCTTAAAATCAGTATCGAAAGATTGTGTAGCCGCCCTGTATTGGTATTGGCCATCGCTGCTCAGCTGGAATTTAAACGGCAGGTAAACGCTGATGTAATAATCGGCGTTAAAACCACGGCCGTTATTATTAATATCGGGCTGTAATGACGATTGGCCGATAGTATAATCCGGCCCCGCGTTGATGTACACCTGGTATTTTTTCTCCTTGTATTTCGATAGGGATAATTGGCCAGAGTAATTGTAAGATTTTGTGCGGTTAAGTGCTGTTGGCTCAGGCGGCCTGGTAACAAAGCTGTAGTAAATATTGCCGTTGGTGCTGAACCTTGCACCCAGGTTAATACCGCCTAAGCCAGTTAATTTGCGGCCCATATCTATATTTAAATTGTAGTTTGATGGTTTCTTGTTGGTCAAATTAACGGCCTGTATGATGCTTCTGCCTAATGTATCAGTTAATACGTTATTTATGATAGGGTTTGTAGTGAAGCCATAATTACCGCTCAGCCAGATAGATTGTTCGCTCAGCACCTTGTACATATTGTACCACAAGCCAAAGCGATGGGTGAACGATGGGTTAAGTAGAGGGTTACCAATAACCACGTTCAGCGGATCGGTGTTTACTCGGATGGGCTGCAGCTGATCTATAGTAGGTTGCGTTTGGTTCCCATAGTAATTTACGTTTAACGAGCCATAAGTAGATATTTTATACTGGTAGTTAGCGCTTGGGTTCCAATTAACGAAACTGCGTTTTGCGAAATTCCCGCTTAAGGCATCTTCCTGTTTAAACGTTACATCGGCTATCCTGGTGCCAAAGCGCAAGGTGCTTTTACCCCGTTTGTAGTTAAAGTTAAGTCCGCCCTGGTTAGATACTTGGTTAAAAATGTAGTGGTTACTTAACGATGCGTTCAGCAAATTATATTCGTTCGGGGCAGATTGGTCGAACGATTTACGGTCGGCGTTACTGTTATTAAAGCTTAGTCCGTAGCTCAAAATTGCCGATAGGTATTTAGATAGCGGCTCGGTGTAGGTAACGTTGGTATTTACTTTTGATGTTTTGGTATTGTCCGTTTTTAGTTGATCTATAACCTGGCTGCTGTCTAAAACGCTCTGCTTGTTGTAAAAACCAAGATTCGATTTTAAAAAGCCGCTGGATTTGTTGTCGGTAAAACCGGTAGTAAAGTTAACCGATAAGGTGCGGCCCTTTTTCTTTAATTTTTTGGTGTAGAAGGTAGAGAAGTTAAACAATTGCTGATCTACATCATTATCAACGTTGCGGTCGTTGATATTTAACAAGCTGCCGTCTTCTCGGCGGCTGGTTGTTTGGTTGGTTGTCCGGGTAGTGCTGTTTTTCAATGTGCCATCTACCGTGAATTTTATAGTAGATGTGGTATCCAGTTTTATAGAGAAAGCGGCATCCAGCTTCTGGCGGAACATGTAGTTATCAAAAGTTTGATCGGTAACGCTGTTAATGGTACCCACTTTGCCGGTAGCATCCTTGGGCAGGTTTTGCTGGGTTATGGTATTGCGCGTGCCATCTACAGATAGCGATCCGATCTTATAGTTGGTGTTCAGTGTATATTTATCGTTCTTCCATTTATCGTCGTAATGCAAACCGCCGGTGCGTGCCACGGGGATCCCATCTCCATCGTACCTGCCGCTGAACGAATCGAGCCCGTTATCGCCGCCGCTGCCATCGAAGAATGCACCGCCATCATCGTTAAATTGTATGCCACCGGTGCCCAGTTTGTTGTTATCCTCCCAGCCCAATCCTGTTTTACCAGTGTTGCCGAGGGTACCGTACGCCGAAAATTTCTTTTTGCCTTTAAATTTATTGTAAAGCGCCTGGCCCTCGTAATAGCCATCGGTACCAACGCCGGCGTCTATCTTGCCAAAGTAGCCGTTCTTTTTATCTTCTTTTAGCTTGATATTGATGGTTTTGGTTTTCTCGCCGTCATCAATGCCCGTAAAAGTGGCCTGGTCGCTTTTTTTATCGTAAAGCTGCACCTTATCCACCATATCGCCGCGGATGTTTTTGGTAACGAGGGTAGGGTCGTCGCCAAAAAACTCTTCGCCATCTACCAATACCTTATTTACGGTTTGGCCCTGCGCGGTTATCTTGCCATCTTTATCTACCTGTATGCCGGGGAGTTGTTTTAACAGGTCCTCTACCTTCGAGTTTGGCTGAATCACAAATGCCTTTGCATTGTATTCGGTGGTATCGCCCTTAATTTTAATGGCTGCAACGGTTCCCTTTATCAGCACCTCTTTTAGCAACCTCGATTTTAGCGACATGTTGATATTGCCGAAAGCATGCTCGGTGTGAATGGAGTCTAAAGTGAATTTTTCTACATAGTCGGCATAATCCGGGTAGGTAACCAGGAGGATAAAATTACCCTTGCCCAGGTTAGCTAAATTGAAAGCGCCGCCCGCGTTAGCACGCATAAATTTACGTAGGGTAGAGTCCTTTGCGTTTAGTACACTTACCGAACTGTTTACCAATCCCACGTTGGCAACCGAATCCCGGATGGTGCCTTTAACGGAATAATTTTTTTGTGCAAGTGCCGAAAAGGAGCAGAATATCAGTAAGAAAAAAGCGGTAAAGGTTAATTTCATCGGTGCTGGTTTAGAGGCAGCAAGGTATAACTAAATTCTTAGTAGAAGAAATGTAACTTGTTAAATAGTGTTAAAAACAGCCCTTAAAGTGTTAAAATCACAATATTGTTACTAGAGCTTAATGATCTTGCTTTTGTAGAGGACCGCACCCTTAAGGCCTATGGTACAAACATATGTGCCCGGAATTAGCTTTACCGGGATGTTGTTTTGTAGCCCGTTAAAGGTTTTAGTAAAGCGTAAGATACCCATGGTGTCGTATAATTTTAGCTCATAATCCTTCTGGTCGCCACTGAGGATGTTGAGCTGCGTTGTAACCGGGTTTGGATATAACGTGAATTGATCTGTTTGCAATAAAACGGCGCTTGCATTATCCGAGTAGATGATCTTACCATCAGTAGTGCCGAGTTTTGCACGATAATAGTTGATGCCTTTTTTTGGCGATGGATCTGTAAACTGGTAGGATAATGCGCTTGAGGAGACAGATGTACTGCCAAGTGCCTGGTACTTGTCCGGGCCCGTCAGTTTTTCCCAGGTAACATCTTTCAGGTTCACTACACTCCCAACAGATAGGCTCAGCACTATCTTTTGATCAACGGTAACATCTGCCAAAAGGGTTTTTATATAACAGCCCACACCTTGTGTAGTAGCATCAATGGTGTAGCTTTTTATACCTTCAAACCCGGTGCCCTGCGCGCTTACTGCAAAATATTTGGAGGTTTGCATTGCTGCGGGGATAATGATAGTGGTATCAATACTTGTGGTTAACGGCTGCAAAATATTATCCTTAATGCTGTATATGGTATAACCGCTTGCGCCCGGCTGCGGGTTCCAGTGCAGCAGGGTGCCATCGGTACAGTTATAGCCCACATTTAAGGTTAATGGTTTAGATAGGGTAAACTCGTGGCTGGTGTACTCCTGCCCGTTAACCGTTAATTTTAATATCGCCTGGGTAAATAGATCAGGGCTTGTCCATTTATAAAATCCATCAGCCAGGTTTACGCCGGCAAGGGGCTGCCAGGTAAGGCCGTGGTTATAACTTACGCTTAGCTGCCCTATTGTTGTGCCGTAAGTGCTTTGCCAATGCAGGTAATTATCATCAGCTGCGAATAACTGCGCATTTACGTTGGGGAACGTCCACTCAAAAGCATTGGAGGGGCGGGCGGAATAGCTCAGATAAAAGGCCTGCGCGTTTGTGGTAACACGGCTGCCGCTTACGCTAATGGTATAAACGCCGGCTTGGGGATTTTGCAGGGTTACCTGTTCGGTGTTGTTTAGTGTGTCGCGCCGGCGGGTTGCAGGTTTTGTTAACGAATCTAATGCGGGATAACTGCTGAGTACCCATGGCAGCAAAGCCTGGCCCGATGGTGTGCTAACCTTTAGGTCGAGGTCGTTTACCAGGGCTGATGGGGTATTTAACACGGCGGGGGCATCGTTCCAGGCCAAAGATATTTTAAGCAGACTGCAATTTGCAGGCACCGTAATTTGATAGCTGATTTGCCCTTTGTTGCTTATGCTGCCGTTTTTAAAGCGCCCTTCGGTTAACGTGCGGAGAGCTTCCAGCGCGTTTAACCTGCCATAGCCGGTTTTAAAATCTACTGCGGGTGCTCCTATATCATCGGCGGCATTGATCAGCGCGCTTTTAAGTAACGCGCCGGAAGGCAGTTTTTGATATTGCTTTTTATAAGCCTGCTGCAACAATGCCACCGTACCCGATACAAGCGCCGCCGCGCCCGATGTGCCATCTTCACCATCAGCCACCAGTTCGGGTTTTACACGGCCATCATATGCAGGGCCCGAAGAGCTTAATGCTTCGGGGATATTGGTACGGCCCGTACCGCCAACAATCAAAACGTTTTTGGCTTGTTTAAAGGTACCCGAAAGGTTGGCCACGTTAGCTATCCCGTTGTATACGCCCGTGGCCGGTGTTGTGGTGCCGATATTGCCGGAAGAGAAAACGTGCACCAGCGAATCCTGCCCGTAAAGCTGCGCATCATAAGCTACCGCCTCGATGCCATAAAAGTTTTCGATACCAACGCCATAAGAGTGGTTTTGAACACTGATGTGATAGTTTTTAAAATAGGGTGTACTATCGGGAGATAAATTCGCAAAATCTGAGGAGGTGTAGCGTACCGCAGGGGCAGCGCCCAGGCCTTTTATATAGGAATTGCCGTTACCGCCAATAAGTGTTGCCATAATATTGGCGTGCCCGGAGAGATTTGCCGATTTGGGCGCCGCATCAAACGAACGACCCATCAGGTCGATATCGGATTCGTCATAGTTGTCTTCTTTAAGGCTTAGGTTTATACCGCCGCCATTGATGCCGGGGTAAATGCCGGTTATGGCCGATATGCTATTTACACCGAGGTCGATATTATCTATCGCCAGTTCGGTATGGGCTTTACGTACCAGGCCGGCAAAAATAATGTTTGGGTTCTCCAGCAGGGCGGCGAGCTGCTTCAGCGGCAGCTTTACCGTAAGGGTAGTGCCGTTTGAACTGACAGTGACGGCTTTTTGATTGATGCCGGCAAGGCTGCTTTCATTTGCCTGTTTAAGCACCAGCGTTACCAGTTTTGTACTGTTTGGATGATCGGTACTTAGCTTTGCAAGCCCGTCATCGGCTTTCCAAAGGCTGTTTGCGGGAGCTACGGCGACTATGTTTTCGCCGGCGTTTATTTTTTGTACCGAGGAGAGGATGTAGGCATTATAGGAGACCCTTTTTAGCAATCGGAATTTTGGTGATGGAGTGCGTGAGGGATCTTTGAAATTGACGAGGTAATAATAGAGGCTGTCGCTCTGCCTTACTGCGCCGGACTTCCCGCCCGAATATATCGCATTAAGGGATCTGTCGTTGCGGGTAGTTTGTGCCCGGCAAAAAACAAAACACGACAAAAAAAATAACAGGCAGATACCTTTTTTCAGCATAGCGGGTATAACAACGTAAAGGGGAGTATAAACTCCCCTTTACGTAAAACTAACACTTAATTTTTAATTAATTTGAACTTAGTATAAGTAGTTCAGCGCAACTTTATCGTTTGCGTTAAAGGTGCGGTCGCCGCCGTTAGAGCAGGCCAGCATCCACGAGTTGGCATCCGCAGCGGATGGTGTACCCGGTATCAGGATGGCACCAATGTTAGATGCACCTTCGTTTGTTGGCGTGCCGCCGCAGCTGTAAGCACGGTTAAAGTAATCGGTGTGGCGGAAACCTATGCAATGGCCAATTTCGTGTTGTAAAACTGAGGTGAGGTAATTTACATCGGGATTGGTGCCATAAGCCTGCGCATTGGTGTTCATTTGAACTGTGCCGTAAGGGTTGCCTTTTCTGGTAGGGAAGCCCGATGAGCCTAAAGTAATATAACCACCGCTTGGGCCCTCGTTAAAGCCAACTACTTGTATCTGGCCGCCGCTGCTTACAAACTGAAACTTAAGGGTTAAGTTAAGCGCATTGTAGCGGGCAATAGCATTTTGAGTAGCCGTACCATACACGGTTGGCAGGTTTGAGATAGAAACTGTAACCGTACGTGGCAGGTTTTTTACCAGGTTGGTTGTTCGGTACTGCTCAGATTCGGCAATGCGTAAAACAGGGCCGGAGGTGCCTTCGGCAAAATTCTCATCTGTAAGCAGGATGTCGCCCTCTACCAGGTAGCCGCCGTCAACTTTATGCACCTGGTCGGTGCTGAAACCCATGCTGGCAATGTTTTGCTTCACCTGGGCAGATACTTCTGTTGATGATGCAGGTGTCGTGTCGGTAGTTTTTGCATTTTTTTGGCAAGCGAAAAGCACGGTGGAAACTACCGCTGCCGCAAGGCCGGTTTTAAATAAAAAATTAGTTTTCATGTAAATGTTTTAAGTAGTAAATGGGTTAAGTGAGTTAAGTGTTAGTTAGTTTGTTTTGTTAAGTATACATATATACGAAAAAGATGACATTCGGGTTACCAATAAGTTAACGATTGATTAAATTGTTGATAACTTGTAAGAAAAACTTAACAAGTGTAAATGGCTTACCACTTATTGGAATAAGGATGGGATTACAGGAACAAAAAAAACGCATAGCTTACAGGCTATGCGTTTTTTATATTTTTTAAACAAGGAGTTATCAGATGGTGAAAGGGCTTTCCCATTCTTTAAAAACAGGCAGCACCTGATCTTTACCAGATACCACTGCTTCGGTTTCGGCAATGCCCCAGCCAATAGCCAGTTCGGGGTCGTTCCAAAGCACACCGGTTTCTGATGCTTTATCGTAGTAATTGGTTACTTTATACGCAAAAATGGTGTTATCCTCCAAAGTTACAAAACCATGCAAGCAGCCGGGTGGTACCCAAAGCTGTAAATTGTTGGCCGCATTTAATTCAACGGCAACATGCCTGCCGTAGGTTGGCGAGCCAACGCGCGCGTCTACCGCAACATCCATTACGCTGCCCTGTAATACTCGTACCAGCTTGCCCTGCGCAAATGGGTGTGCCTGGGCAT
Source organism: Mucilaginibacter pankratovii (assembly GCF_014773265.1). Taxonomy (GTDB): domain Bacteria; phylum Bacteroidota; class Bacteroidia; order Sphingobacteriales; family Sphingobacteriaceae; genus Mucilaginibacter; species Mucilaginibacter pankratovii. The sequence continues at coordinate 12,735 of NZ_JACWMY010000020.1, forward strand.
GCAGGCCCCTCACCGTGCCTTTTTGCGACATCGATTGGTTATCCTGCAAAAAATCCGCGTCGATACCGATTTCGGCAAGGGTGCGTTTGCTGTAGCTTTCGTAAAAATAGCCGCGGTCGTCGGTAAATACACGTGGTTCCAGTATCAGCACACCGGATATAAGGGTTTCGGTAACGGTCATATCTGGTTAATCTACAGTTTGCATTACGGTGGTAAATATTACAAACCTTTCGGCAAAACGCTCCTGGTGGATCTCCTGGAACTGGAAAAGGTGTTTGCGGTAATATTCCTGGAATTGCTCTATCGTATCGGCCATGTATTGCACACAATAGGTGATGCCATCGTTAGGCGAATCGATAATGGTTAATACCTGGTGCGAGCTAAAATGGCCTGTTGCCATAATGGCGGGTACCTGCACCTCTTTTATCCAGGCAAGCCATTCCTGCTCAACTGTATCTTCCAGAATAAAGGTTTCGTTATAAATGATCATGGGGGCAAAAGTACATTTTTTTGATTACACCGATTATAAGGAGATTACACCGATTTTGTTTTTAGGTATTACACCGATTTGAGGAATGATTACACCGATTTGATTTTTTATAGATATACCAAAACATCAGCAAATCAGTTCAACTTAGCTTAATGAACCAATGAACCAATGAACCAATGAACCAATGAACCACTCTATTTCACTATCTCCACCGAGCCTAAAAACACCTCGTTGCTTTTGGTTACCATGTTTGCAGGTATCAGGCACGAGAGCGTGTACATTTTACTGCCAACTAATATCATTTTTATATATAACGTACTTTTATTAGTGTTTTCCAATCCGGAAATAGTGTAGGTGGTGTACGTTTTCCATTTACCTATCGTCACCGCTCCAAAGGTATAGTTTGTCTTTTTTTTTGCCATACCTGCCATCATACTGTCGGCGAATTCCTGTTTATCCTTAACTGGTGCCAGGGTGGCCGAATCTAAATGAGCTGCAACTTTAAGGTCTACTGCAGTAGTACTGTATTTAACGCTGTCATTCCCTTTAAACAAATAACTGTCAATGCCATTCTTAGTTACCATTTCGGGTTCAGCAGGAAATTTTATCGACAGTTTTTCATCAATGTTTTTTGTAACCCAATTGGTTTGGGCCTTAGTTGTTGCTGATAGCATCAGCACAAATAAGATAAGGTAATAGGTTTTTTTCATGCGTTAAAAGTAACGCATTAATTTGTTAAATGCCATATGGACTCGCTACCAAAGCTTAACTCGCCTCATTCTTATCCCCCCTCAGCAGCCTGAATCGTTTGCGGGCATCGTTCAGCCAGAGGCTGCCGGGGTAATCGGTAATTATCTTTTGGTAAAAGGTTTGGGCGAGGGCCGGGTTGTTCAGCTTGTTTTCGTACAGGTCGCCCAGCATAAATACAGCGTCATCGGCCCAAAGGTTATCAGAGTAGTTATCGGCAATTTGTTTTAACAGCACCACTGCGTCGGTATATTGTTTTTGCTGGATCAGGATCCGGGTTTTAGCCATCAATACATCTGCTGCCAGCGCGTTGCCCGGGTACTTTTTGCCGATACTATCCAGCGTAAGTATGGCTTTATCGGTTTGCTCCGCAAATATCAGCAGATCGGCACGGGCGTACATCTTCAGGGCAGCGCCGGCGCTGTCAATAGCCAGGTTATCAGATATTAATAACGATAAGTTTAGCGCGTCGTTGGCTATCAGTTGCGTGGTTGCGGCTTTTAACACATCCAGCTGGCGGCGGCTTAAATTAAAATCGCCGGTGTAATAGGCCAGTTTGGCATTACGCAGAAATGCCTCCTGTGCAACCGTGGTGTTGGGGTTGCCCAGCTCTACCTGGCTATAGGTTAGCGTTGCATCCCAGGGCTGGTTGTTTAGCAGGTAGATATCGCCCAGGTCCATTTTGCAGGCGGCCAGCAGGTTGGGCCGCACATCGGCAATGGCAACGGCTGCTTCCAGCAGGGTTTGCGCATCTTTAAGTTTGTGCAGTTTAAAAGCCTGCAGGTTGGCCAGTTTCTGCATGGCAAAAACCGTGCTGCGGTTGCGGCCAAATTCGTTCAGCAGGTTAAGGTAATCTTGTTCCAGGCCCAGCAGATCGGCCTGTGTGTATTTGCCCGAAGTGATTTTAAGGTTTTTGGTGTTGATGAGCTCTATTTTTGCCGATACGTAGTTTGGGTTATCCTTGCCTTTAGCAATGATATACTCATACCCGCGGATGGCCTCGTCGTAGGCCTCGTTGGTGCTTAGCGTGGTGCAAAGCTCGTAAATATTGCTGCCGTCGTCGTTTTGGCGGCGGCTTAGGGCAAGTGCCTGGTTAAGCGCCTGTGCAAAATCTTTTTGCTGCAGATATTGCCACGTAAGCAGGTTTACATAAATAAGCTGCTGCGGATCTTTCTGGATGCGTTTCAGCAGCGCGAATTTCAGGATATCATAATCCTGCGGCCCTTCGTAAACCGATGCCAGCATACTTTCGGCCTGGCCTAAAAAGGGCTGGTTCGAGGGGAGAAAATTAAGGTACTCCTCGGTCAGCCCGTTTTTATCGCGCTTGTAGCGGTACAGGTTGATCAGCTCGAAGGAAAAGAGCGCGTCGTTATGCAAAATTTTGCGCCCCTGCTGAAATATCTTCACGGCATAATCTACATTGGCGTTCTGGTAAAACTGAGACGCGATGGATGCTATCTCGTTCTGGTCGGCCGGCAGGTTTTTTACCAGGTCGGTATAAATGGCGTCGGCTTTATCGGTATTGCCTTGCTGGGTATATATGGTGCCAAGGGCAATGGTATACTCGTAACTCCCGGGGTGCTTGCGCACCAGTTTTTTGGTAATGGCCTCAGCATCATCAAACTTTTTGGCACTTAGCAGGGCGTTAAAATATTGCTGGTAATAGGCTTCGTTATCCTGCTTATACAGTTTTAGGTAAATATCCAGCGCTTTTTGGGTATCGCCGTTTTGCGCGTACTGCCTTGCCAGCAGCAGATCGTTATTTTGTGCAAAAAGCTTTGCATTGCAAGCAAAAAAGAGTATAATTATGATGAAAAAACGCTTCATTCTTTTTCTATATTTATGCGCCCCGGTGAATTGTATATAACGTTGTTGCAGGGTAAAATTGTAGTGACATTTGCTTTTGCCTGTTTTAAAATAAGTAATTTGACCCTTAATTATAAATTAAGCCTGTAATTCATGCCCGGCCGCTTTAGATTATTATTCGTTGCTTTTTTTGCTTTATTGTGTGCCTGTAAGCATAACGAGGTGAGGCAGATTCCTGTAAGCGACTTTTTTAAGACGCCCGAGAAAAGCTTTTTCAAAATATCTCCCGACGGTAAATTCGTATCGTACCTAAAGCCTTATAAAGATAAGCAAAATATCTACATCAAATCGTTGCAGACAGGGGCCGAACAAATGGCCACCGCTTATACCGATTACTCTGTTCGCGATTATTCGTGGACGTACAACAACCAGATCGTATTTACGCAGGACATCATCGCCAGCGACGAATTTAGGGTGTTTACGCTTGATGTAGCCAGCCTCAAAATAAAAAACCTGCTTAATTTGGATAAGGTACGTATCCGCATCCTCAACCGCAACCGCCTGCAGCCAGATGTGATCACCGTAAGCATGAACAAGCGCGACGCCGCCAACTTTGATGTTTACCGTATGAACGTAAAAACCGGCGAACTGAAGCTTTACATTCAAAACCCGGGCAATGTTACCCGCTGGTACCCCGACCCGAACGGTGATATCCGTTTGGTAAAAGTGTCTGACGGGGTGAACGAAACCATCCTGTATCGCGCTAACGAAAAGGCAGCCTTTAAGCCCATCATCAAAAATAATTTTAATGATAGGGTAGAGCCCGTTGCTTTTACCGGTGAGAAAAATTATTTCTACGCATTATCCAACGTAGACAGGGATAAAACAGCCGTGGTGGTAATAGATGCCGAAAGTGGTAAAGAGGTGAAAGTGATATACGCCAGCACAACAGCAGATATTATGGACCTGGCCTACTCCAAAAATAAACGCCGCATTGAGTATGCTTACTGGGACGAGGCAAAGCCCCAAAAGTATTTTTTAAATAACGAGGTTGAAAAGCTCTACGGTAATATTGCGGGTAAGCTAAAGGGGGATGAGATGAACATTGTTGACCGCGATAGCGCCGAAAATAAATTCATCATCAACACCTATACGGATAAAAACCCGGGCTCTTATTACCTGTACGAAAAGAATGGCGATAAGCTTACCAAGCTGGCTGATATTTATAGCGGCATAAATCCTGATGAATTTTGCACCATGCGGCCCATTAGCTTCAAGGCATCTGACGGGGTTACGCTTAATGGATACTTAACAGTACCAAACAACAGGCAACCCGAAAATTTGCCCGTGGTGGTAATGCCGCATGACAACATTTGGGGGCGCGACTCGTGGGGGTACGATGCCGAGGTGCAGTTTTTAGCTAACCGGGGCTATGCAGTGTTCCAGGTAAATTACCGGGGCTCGGCAGGCTATGGCAAGGCCTTCCGCAAGGCGGGCTTTAAGCAGGTAGGCGGCAAAATACAGGATGATATTACCGATGGTGTGCATTGGCTTATAGCTAATAAAATAGCCAACCCAAAAAAGATAGCCATTTTTGGCGGCGGCTTTGGCGGCTTCTCGGCACTGTACGGCGTGTCATTCCATCCCGATCTGTATAACTGCGCGGTGGTAAAATACGGGCTCATTAACTTTTTTACCTACCTTAAAGATGCCCCGGCCTTTTACAAGCCATTTTTAAAAATGACTTACGAAATGATTGGCGACCCCGAAAAGGATGCCGAGCAGTTGCGTGCCATATCGCCGGTTTTTCATACCGACAAAATTAAAAGTCCGTTGTTGATATTTCAGGGCGCTAAAGACCCCCGTGCAAACATCAGCGAGCTAAACCAGTTTGTGCGCGAATTAATGAAACGTAATGTGCCGGTTATTTACCGGCTAAAGGAAAACGAGCGCGCATTTTTCAGGAGCGAGCACAATCGCATGGAGATGTATGCAGAAATAGAAAAATTCCTGGATACAAACATGCAGGGTAAACAATAGCCGCTATGAAGGCGCAAAACAAAATTTATCGTACCAATTTTTCGCTGATAACGGCTTTTTTGGTACTGATAACGGTAACGCTCATCATCGCCATATTTGTATCGTACAAGCTTACTTCCAAATACGTAGAGAATGAGTTTGCCTCCAAAAAGATTGAGGTGCTGGAGCAAACCATCAGGCCCTACAACGACTTTTTTTTTACCAAGATCCCCGAAATTACCTCCTACCAGGGTTTTTTAGATTCGGCATCGGCAGCAAATTACTCGGCAACAGTTTTTAGCGCTTACCCCTTTGTGCGCAAGGTGCTTTTTTATGATATCCAGATAGGTAACCCCGGCGAAAATAACCACGACGGTATAACGGTAAAGGCTATTTTTCGCTATAAACCCAAAAACAACGGCATTGCCGGTGTAAAGGATATGAGCAGCGCCAACGACGATGATTTTAAGCAGATGGCGCTTAAGCTAAATACTTTTATCAGCGTGGCCGATACCTCGCGGCTGCCCACGCAGGACGAGATCTTTAAAACCTTTTATAATGTTAACCCCGATAAAATAAGTTACCTCAACATTCCCCGAAGGGAGGATATCCGCATATACCGTGCCCTGCTGCGCAACAAGCGAAGCGATGGCTTTGGCAAGCAAAATATGATGACCTTCTCGCTCGACCCTCATTTTTTGGAGGTGGATAATACCCACAAAGAGCTGTACCAGGAGGTAACCATACAGCCCGTGGTGTACGACCCGCTGGATGTGGCCAAAGAAAAAGTGATCACCGAAGCGGCGCTGCCGGGAGCTTTCTCCAACTTTAAGCTGTACTTCAGCTCGGAGCGGGCGCATGTGAATAAGGAGATAGACCGACGGTATTTACCCATAGGGGCCATCCTGATGCTGATCTATTTTTTCCTGGTACTTATCAGTTACCTTATCTATCGTAATTTAAACGTGAATTTAAAAGTGTTTAAGTTGCAATACGATTTCATCAACAACTTTACCCACGAGTTTAAAACCCCGGTAAGCGTTATAAAAATTGCAGGCTCCAACTTGCGCGGCGATGCCGAACTGAGCGAACGCCAGCGTAAGCACTATGGTAAGATACTGGATGAAGAGGCTGATAAGCTGAACGAGCTGATGAACAAGCTGCTATCCTTTACCCAACTGGAGAACCGCTCTATCAACGTAAAGCGGGAAGAGATAAAGCTGCCCGATTTTGTAAAGGGCTACATTGATACCTTTAAAATTAAATACCCGGATTTTAAGCTGGAGCAACAGGTAGAAGTTGCCAAATTCAACAGCGACCCGGTGCTGCTGGGCAGCGTATTTCAGAATTTGATGGAGAATGCCTATAAGTACTCACATCCCGGAAAAAAGGAATTATTCATCAGTATAAAACAGGAGAAGCGTAATATTGTATTCTCTTTTGCCGATAAGGGAATTGGGATGGAAAAAAACGAGCAGGGCGACGTGTTTAAGAAGTTTTACCGGATTGAGAACCAGTACAACCAAAACGGCAGCGTGGGCTTAGGTTTGGCCTTTTGCAAAGAACTGGTAAACTTTATGGGCGGTACCATTGCGCTGAACAGTAAGATAAATGAAGGTTCGACGTTTATTGTTACATTGCCGATGGAAAATTAGCGCGGCGGCGGTGGGGACACCGCCTCTCAGGGATAAAAAAAGTTGACAAAGTAGGCGGTGGGACACCGTCTACAGGAAAATAATCCCCCGGTGGCGGTGTCCTCACCGCCACCTATAAAAGACAGGTACTTTTTACGATATAAAAATGAACAAGGAAATTAAAATAGCGCTGGTAGAAGACGACGAAAACCTGAGGTTTTTGGTGGCCGAGCGCCTGCAAAGCGAAGGGTATAAAGTTTTAGAATCTGCCAACGGTATAGAGGCCGAAAGTATGATATTGCTGGAGCAGCCTGATATTGTGTTGCTGGATTGGATGCTGCCCGGCAAACAAGGCTCGGAAGTATGCGCCAACCTGCGCGAAAAGGGCTTTGATAAACTGGTAATTATGATGACCGCCAAGGCACAGGATATTGATAAGATAGGGGCCTATAATTTTGGCGTATCTGATTACATCACCAAGCCATTTAATATGGATGTGCTTGTGGCGATGATAGACAGCAAAATAAAATTCTCGCTGAACAACGAGAAAACCGAATCGCACAAATTCGGTAATATGGAGCATCTTCCCAATACCCACCTGCTCATCCGCGATGGCCGTAAAACCGAGCTGACCATTTTAGAGAACCGGATTTTACTTTACTTTTTGAAGAACAAAAACAAAGTAATAAACCGCGAAGAGCTGATGATGGAGGTTTGGGGCTACAACGCCGATGTAAACACCCGCACGCTGGATATGCACATCGTTCGCCTCCGTAAAAAGATAGAGAACAACCCCGATTCGCCAACCTACCTGCAAACGGTTAGGGGGATAGGGTATAAGTTTGTTTATTAGGGATTAGAAACCATTTGCCGGAATTTGGCTAAGGTGATAACCTCGGTGCTCTTATGCTTCATAACATCTAACAGTAGTTTATCGCCTGTTACCAGGTAGTCGGCTTTCGATGCGTCGCATAAAGCGAAGAGATAATTATCTTTTTGATCACTAACTATCGATTCGATCTCTGAAAGCTCGAAATTTAAAGTGAATGTGAAATAGATTTGGAAGAGTTGCTCTATATCTAACCTATTAAAATATTTTTTGAATTTTTTACGTTGAGAAACCTCTGAAATTTCATTAAAAAGTTCGGTGCAACCAGCCGTATTTATCTGGTGTTTTTTAAGGGAGTAGAGTAACGATAACTTTCTGCTTATTGCAAGTGTCATCCAAATATTGCAGTCTAAAACAACAATCATCGCGATTTTTCAGCTCTCATAAGGCGAATTTCCTCGACTATTTCATCCATAGAAGGGACCTCACCCGGCACATTTCTGCTGTCAAACTCGTTTACTAATCTTTGAGCTTCCGTTTCCACAATCACCCCCAACTCCTTCAGTAAGGATTTAACCAATTTGGATTTCTTTTCAGGAACTTGTATCGTTAATCTTTCCATACTCAAATATAACGAAAACTAAATCTTATTTCTTATACATTCTCGTCCCCACAAAATCCTTAAAAAACGATTTTGCTTTTATAAGCGAATAACCCAGTCGTTCAAATTCCTTACCCACATCCGGCAGGCGCCATGATTCCACCCTGCATAGCATTTTAAAAAACAGCAGCATACTTTTCAGCAATGCAAACTGCCACCATTTGCCGGTTAACTGGAAATCGGTATTCAGCCACAAGCCGCCGGGTTTTAACATTTGATGGATGTGCCGGAGGGTTGCCGGTAAATCCTCCTGTTTATAATTATCAAAAAGGAAGGGCGTAATGATGACGTCGAAATGCTCAGGATACTCAACATCTTCTATCGCTTTATTAATAAAGTCTACTTGGTTCGCACCCGGATCTCTTTTGCGCGATAAGGCCATCATTTTGGCAGAGATCTCTACGTAAACAATGTTTAACCCGGTTGGATGCACTTTCGCTATTTCTTCCAGGATCCAGCCCGTGCCTCCGCCTATAATTAAAACCGCAGCACCAGCGGGTATTTGCGGTAAAAAGTAAGCTTGCGCATTAACCAGCGCCCCGCTAAATACGGCGCGCGACAAGCCATCATAAAAAGACGCGGAGTTATCGTAATTGCTTGCCATTGATGTTTTTCTGAAGCGTATTTGTTATATTTAGCTAAATCTAAAATCAAACCCTATGAAGGCATTATATCTTAAACCTGTGCTGCTCGTGTTGGTTTTATTGGGCACGTATAATGTGTTTGCCCAGGCCCCCGCAGATGATAAATATAACCGTAAAGAAGTGATGATAACCATGCGCGATGGCATTAAGTTGTTCACGGTGATCTATACCCCAAAGGACCAGCACGAAAAACTGCCCTTTCTGATCACCCGCACACCCTATGGCGTTGCCAAAAGCCGCAGCCCGGAGCGCGGTTCTTATGTTAGAGACCTGGCCGAAGATGGTTATATATTTGTAGCACAGGATATTCGCGGCCGTTACAGATCTGAAGGTGCTTTTGAGATGCAGCGCTTCAGTCGCGATAAAAGCAAACCCAACAGTATCGACGAAAGTAGTGATACTTATGATACGGTAGACTGGCTGCTAAAGAACATTGCTGATAACAACGGCAAGGCCGGTATGTACGGCATCTCGTACGATGGCTGGACCGCCCTCATTGGGGCCACAGACCCACACCCGGCCATGAAGGCGGTATCTGAGCAGGCCACACCATCAGATATGTTCCTGGGCGATGATTTCCATCATAACGGTGCATTCCGTTTAAGCTATGGTTTCGAGTATGCCTTTATGGAGGAAGCCTCTAAAACCGATACCCTTTACCAGTTTGGTACCTATGATACATACGACTGGTATTTAAAACTTGGTCCGCTTTCCAATGTCAACAAAAAGTATTTTCACAACAAACTGCCCAGCTGGAACGACTTTACCAAACACCCCAATTACGATAGCTTTTGGCAAAAGCAGGCGATGAAATTTCGTTTGGATCATCCGCGAATTGCCATACAACACGTAGCCGGCTGGTGGGATCAGGAAGATTTTTACGGTCCGCAGAAAGCTTACGAAGTGCTGGAGAAGCAGGACAAGAACAATCAGAATTACATTGTAATTGGCCCCTGGAATCACGGCGGATGGGCCGGCGGCAACGGCGATAAACTGGGTAATATTAAATTCGGCACCAATACCGGAGTTACCTTTCGCAAGGATGTACAGGCGCGCTGGTTTGCTTACTACCTGAAAGATAAGGGTGATGGCAAATTTGCCGAAGCCATTACCTTCCAAACCGGCAGCAACGAGTGGAAGAACTATAGCAAATGGCCGCCCGCCGAATCGAAGATCAAAAATATCTACTTCCATAGCAACGGCAAATTATCGTTTACGCCGCCAACCGCTGCCGAGAAGGAAGCCGACAGTTACGTATCCGACCCGGCCAAACCCGTGCCTTATCGCCCGCGTCCTATCGAAGAAACCTATGGCCCCGGTTCCCGGTGGTTTACCTGGCTTACCGAGGATCAGCGCTTTGTAGATAACCGCCCCGATGTATTGAGCTGGCAAACCGATACTTTAACCAGCGATGTAACCATCACAGGTAATATTGCTGCAAAACTATATGCCTCAACAACAGGCAGCGATGCCGACTGGGTAGTGAAACTGATAGATGTTTACCCGGCGGAATATAAACAGGAATTAAAAATGTCGGGTTATGAATTTATGATAGCAAATGATGTGTTCCGCGGCCGTTTCCGCAAAAGTTTTGAAAAGCCCGAGCCGATAACACCCGGTAAAGTGGAACTATACACCATCGACCTGCACGGCAGCAACCATGTGTTTAAGAAGGGGCACAGGATAATGGTGCAGGTACAAAGCACCTGGTTCCCCATCATCGACCGTAACCCGCAGAAATACGTGCCCAATATTTTTGAAGCAAAGGAAAGCGATTACACCCCGGCCACACACAAGGTTTACCATTCGGTGAAGTTTGCATCGGCGGTAGCCTTGCCGGTGGTGGAGTAGGGGAAGTTTCACTACAACACCTCAACACGTTGTCATTTCGAACGAGCGATAGCGAGGAGAACTATCTCTTGAACGCAGTGAAAAAATCTTATACGCGGTGCAATTCGATCATGCAAGGCGGTAGTGCATAACCACATGCGAAGCGGTTATAGTGTGCCGCAGAAGATTTTTTCACTGCGTTCAAGAGATAGTTCTCGTCGCTGCGCTTCCCTCGAAATGACAATAGGTTTTTTAACCCGGAAAAATCAAATTAAACACCACCAGCACCACATACTGCAACACCAGCACGCCATCTAAATAAAAGAAATAATAATACTCATTCTTTTCCCATTTAGAGCGGAAGATGAGCCAGCCCATGAGTACGGCGGTTAGCGTGAGCGCGAAGAAATCTAAATTAAACCCGTTATTGCGGAAAAGGAACAATAGCACCACGTATCCGACAAGCAGCACCTGGCAAAACAGGTAGGCGTTTTTTTCGCCCCAGGCAACGGGGATGGTTTTTAAGCCGGACTGGCGGTCCTGGAACAGGTCGCGGATATCAAAGGGCACAGTTAGGGCTCCAATCAGTAAAAATCGCTTGGCTATCAGTATCATAGTATCGCGCATGGATACATCCGCCAGGTGTAGGTTCTCGGCCTCTAAGATCGGTAGTAAAACGCAGCTCAGCGTCCATACCAACGTAATGAGGATAGGCTTTAAGCCCGGGATATTACGCAAACCAAACTTATGCTCGCCGATGGTAAATAGCGGTATACTATAGCAAAAGGAGAGTATCGACAAGAACACCAGCAAGATCCTGGATTCCATCGATAACAAAAAGAACAGAGGTATCAGCGATAGCAGCGACACGATGGTGAAGGTAACCATCAGCCGGTAATGCGAAAAGAACCAGCGCACGCGCCTGTAAGGCGAAGTCTCCGGCTTATCCGGTTTGGAGAGCAGGATACAAAAGTTGTAGATGCCCAATGTGGAAGTGAACAGCAAACCCGTAACCGTTGTTACCGGTTTAGAACCGATGAGATGAAAAGTTACCAGTGCCTGTGCAACCGCGCAAAGCGACATGAACAGGTTACTGAACAGGAAAAAATCAAATGCAGAGCGGGCTAACTTTTTCATTGGCACCGGTATGGTTTGGCCTGCGGATGTTAGGCTTTTAAAGATGGATCTGCCGCGGCTTTTAATGTAAAAATAGTGATCTCCGGCAATATTCCAATTCTGCCGGGGTAGGCTAAAAAGCCGTAGCCAACATTCACATAAATTTGCTGGTGTTTTTCGCGGTAAAGCCCGGCCCATTCGGTGTAAACATATTCTATAGGGCTCCACTGGAAATCGGGCGTGCGCACGCCAAACTGCATGCCGTGCGTATGGCCGGAAAACATCACATCTATCTGCGGATATTCGGGCAATACCTGTGCCCGCCAATGCGATGGGTCGTGCGAGAGCAGGAGTTTCACAGGCAGGTCATCCGTGTTTTGGATGGCTTTATCCATGCGGCCATATTTGGGGAAACGGCTCATTTCGCCCCAGTTGCCAATACCCAATATACCAATTTCTTCGTTGCCAACTTTTATGCGGCGGTTTACGTCTATCAGCAGGTCCCAACCGAGTTCTTTGTGGGCAACTACCATATCGGCAAGGTTTTTTGCTTTATCGGCAGGAGAAGGCCAGTGGCCATAATCGCCATAATCATGATTCCCTAATATAGAATAAACACCCAGCGGTGCACGTACTTTATCAAATACATCCATATAATATTTCACTTCGGGCGTTTGGCCGTTTACCAGATCGCCGGTAAAAAATATTACATCGGTTTTTTGTTTCATCAGCATTTCTATGCCGGCCCTCATCTGCCATTTGCTGTGAAAACTGCCCGAGTGGATATCCGAGATCTGCCCTATCCGCATCCCATCAAAGGCCTTTGGCAGGTTGGGCAGGTAAAGGTTTACGTGTTCCAGCTGGTAATCGTACAGCCCCTTGCTCATGTTATGCTTAATGGCGTAAAGCGGGATGGCACCGGCAAGCAAACCGGCCTTCATTAAAAACTCCGAGCGCGGGATAGAGCCAAACAAAGCGGTTTCTGCCTTTACAGTTGTTGTTTCGGCGGCAGGCTCCGGCTTTTTGTTTTTACGGATGAGGTAGATGATAAACCTGCGGGCATCATCCACCAGGATAAACAGTACGTAAAAGATCTTGAAGATAAAAACGATGAAGAACAGGAACAGCAGGGCGCCGCGCACACCTACACCACCAAGCTTTACATAAATGCTGATGAACAGCGCCGCTACTAAAAACAACGATGATGCCCAGTAAAAAAGCTTAAACCATTTTTTATGGATGAACTTTGTTTTCTTGAACGCAGTTTGCAGCCCCCGCAAAATATAGTAGTCGATGGCTAACAGAACGATGATGATGAGAAGAGTAATTAGCGGGCCCTGCATTAATTTAAAGCTGGTGAATAAATTGCGTTAGTAACGGTCGTCGTCTATGTCCAGATCGTCGTCGTCGGGCTGCAAGTTAAACAAGCTATTGAACATATCCGAAAAAGCGAAGCCATTATCTAAAAATCCTTTGTTCAATTGCGAAAACTCTGCCAGCCCGTGCAAGATAAATTCCTGCAATAATAACGACTGGTTCTCACTCAGGCTCGGATGGAATTTCTTCACAATATCCTTTAGTCCCGGTACAGCGTTCAGCAGTTTTTTGTACTCCTGCGCAGGTAGGCCATCTACCAAAGCAATGCTGTTACCATCGCCAAACCAATTGATGATCTCGGCATAAGGGTTCACACCTTTTGCTTTCTTGGCCTTCTCCGGATCGGGGAAAAATTGCAGTAGCAGTGTTTTTATGGCTTTGCCGATGAGGATATTGGCCACCTTGCCGGGGCCTTCTAACTCGCCTTCGTATACCAGCTCTATCTTGCCGGTGATAGCGGGGATAACACCCAGGAAATCGGAGATGCGCACAAAGGTGCTGCTTTCGCCATTGATGATCATCCTGCGTTCGGCATTGCTGATCAGGTTTTCGTATGCCGAAATAGTTAAACGTGCCGATACGCCCGATTTTTTATCGATATATTCTGATGCACGGGCCTCAAAAGCAATTTGCTCCACCAGGTCTTTTACCAAACCATCGGCCTCTACATTAGTGCGCTGCTCTTTGGTAAGCATGGCTTCCTGCTGGGTTATCTTGCGCGATATCTCTACCGTGCGCGGATAGTGGGTAAGGATCTGGCTTTCGATACGATCCTTTAACGGTGTTACGATAGAACCACGGTTGGTATAATCCTCCGGGTTGGCGGTGAACACGAATTGCAGATCTAATGGCAAACGCAGTTTAAAACCACGGATCTGGATATCTCGCTCCTGTAAAATATTGAAAAGCGATACCTGGATGCGCGCCTGCAGATCGGGCAATTCGTTGATCACGAAGATGCCACGGTGTGCGCGCGGGATCAATCCGAAGTGGATCACGCGTTCATCCGAATAGGTCAGTTTCATGGTAGCCGCCTTTATCGGGTCAACATCGCCAATTAAATCGGCAACGGTAACATCCGGCGTAGCCAGTTTTTCGGTATAGCGTTCGCTGCGGTGTACCCAGGCGATCGGGGTGTCATCGCCTTTAGTTTCTATCACATTATGCCCATACCAGCTGATAGGCGCCAAAGGGTCATCAAATAATTCCGAACCCTCGATATACGGCACATACTCATCCAGCAAGTTCACCAATAAGCGCGCGATACGGGTTTTTGCCTGCCCGCGTAAGCCTAAAAGTAAAATGTTGTGGCGCGACAGGATGGCCGTCTGCAGATCGGGGATAACCGTATCCTCAAAACCTACGATGCCTTCAAAACCGCCTTCTTTATTTTGTAACTGGGTGATCAGATTAGCCCGCAACTCATCTTTAACAGATCGGCTTACATAGCCCGTTTGCTTTAGCTGACCAAGTGTTTTTATATTTTTATAGTTCATTCTTCTGATTTGAAAATTTGATGATTTGGTAATTTGAAAATTTGGTGATTTGAAAATTTGAAAAGGAGTTAGCATCTTCAAATTTTCAAATTGGCACATCTTCAAATCACCTCACGTTCTTCCTTCTGTTCTTCGCGTAGTCCTCAAAAATGTATTCGCCTAAGTTATTCAGCGAGCTATAAAAAGCCTTGCCGCCATTAGTTTCGGTAAATTTACGGACAAACTGCTGCAGGTAAGGGTCCTTCGCTATCATAAACGTGGTGATAGGGATCTTCAGCCTTTTGCATTGTGCGGCCATGTTCAGCGTTTTGTTCACCACTTTCCTGTCCAGCCCGATGCTGTTTTTATAATACTTGGTGCCTTCCTTTAAGCAGGTGGGCTTGCCATCGGTTATCATAAAAATTTGCTTGTTGTGCGTTTTACGGCGGCGAAGCATATCGGCGGCCAACTCCAAACCGGCGTAGGTATTGGTATGGTAAGGACCAACCTGTAAATAAGGCAGATCCTGCAAAGTTATGGGCCAGGCATCGTTGCCAAACACCACAATATCCAATGTATCCTTAGGGTATTTGGTGCGGATCAGTTCTGCCAGTGCCATTGCCACCTTTTTGGCGGGTGTGATACGGTCCTCCCCGTAGAGGATCATGGAGTGCGAAATATCGATCATCAGCACGGTAGAGGTGAGGGTTTTATAGTCCATTTCCTCCACTTCCAGGTCGCGCTCGGTCATCATAAAATCGCCGCCGATGCCGTGGTTCACCTGGGCGTTCTGGATAGATTGCGTCATGTCTATCTGGTCCAGCGCGTCGCCAAACTCAAATTCGCGGCGCTCGGCGTTCTTTTCATCGCCCTGCCCGCTTTGCGGCGAACGGTGATTGCCCTTACCCGATTTTTTTAACTTGCCGAAGATCTCCTCCAATGCCGACTGCCTAATACTCTGCTCCGTTTTGGCCGTAATGCTGATCTCGCCGCTTTGGTTGTCTTCATTCAAATAACCTTTTTGCTTCAGCTCGTCGATGAAATCGCCCATGCCATACTCATCATTGGTAAGGTTGTATTGCTTATCCAATTCGTTTAGCCAGGCCAAAGCTTCGCCCGCATCACCGGCGGTGTAGTTAAGCAGCTCCAGGAATAATTTTAGTAATTCTTCAAATCCGCCTTTGGGAATTTGGTTGGGTTTAAACTTTGAAAATCCATAACCGCGCATGTTGTACCCTTTCTTAGTATAAAGTAACGGATTATTTTACTCAAAAGTTTGGGGTGGAAATGAATTAAAAGGAATTGTTAGGCTGATATGACAAAGGACCGTCTGGACCGGGATTTTTGCGATTTATACGATAGGCAGGATTTTGATTTGCATGCTTATGGTCTGAACCGCTGATTTTAATGATTAAGTGATTTCGTTGATTAGGGGATTTGTCAGGAGGCCTAACGAAGCCCTTTCTAAATCGGCCTTGCCCTGTTCGGCAACCACTGAAACTGCCCCGGCACAACCTTTGATAGAACAGGGCGCAGCCGAGAGTTTTCTTTGGTTACTTTCTTTTGCGGAAAAAGAAAGTAACATCCACAGGCTGAAGCTAACTCACTACCGCCCCTAACGGAGAAATACAGAACGAAGGGATTCGAACCTCAAACGAAGTGTCGCCTCTCCAGAAAAACGGCTACGAATCCTCCCGATACTTCCCCGCCCATAAATGATTAGGCTTCAGATACAGCAGGTCATTTTTAAAATCGAGGATCATATTGAAGCGTTTCAGCAGATCGTTACCCAGGTTATTTACAGGGAAACCAGCCGGATTGCTGCTGCCTAAAATAGCCGTGGGGATATTGGTTAAAGTAAGCCCATTGATGGTGAAGGCCGGGGAGCGCACTATTTTGATCTCGAATTTCACGCCTCTCGGGTTGCTGAGTACCGTTGTGCGGATAAGCTTTAAACCTTGCGAAAAATTGTACCCGGCTGCCCAGGCGCTATCCAGTATAATGGCCTGGTCGGAACCGGTATCAAACAAAAAATTGCCGGGGTATTGTTTGCCTGCCATTGGGAAGCCCCCTTTGGCCACTATGAAAGAACGCATCACCTCAAATGCTGATCTATTATAACCTTTCGGCGCTTTAAACGGACCGGAATGGATCACCAATACATTAAGGTCGTAATTAACTTCTATGGCTTTACCCTCAAACAGGTTCCAGCCGAAGCGGCCGTCCATATCGTGCGCGGTAAGGCTGGTGGGGACCACTTCGGGGTTGGTCCACACTATATTACTCATTTGCAGCTTAAATACTTTAGCCAAATTGTTATAGTTTGGCGCGGTTGTACCCGCCGCAACACCGGCTTGCCCGGCCAACAGTTTGGTTTTCTTAAGGATGGCGTCTTTAGTTAAACGGAAATCCCAGCTGCCGGTATCAAAATGCAGCGTAAGGGTATCAGTATTGTTGATGATTGCTTTTACCGCGATGGCATTGTAAGCCGTAAGCGTAAAAGGTATGGTATCTGTTTTTGCAAACCGGCTTTGCTGCTTATCCTCCGGCGGTATGGCGCTGGCAATTTGGGTGAAGCAGGAATCGACACCATTAAGCAGCACCACAAAGTTGAACTTTGTACCGGGCTTCACTTTTACGCGGATGGAATCGATATCGGTATAAAAGGTAACCCATTTGGGCTTGCGACTGCGGTCGGCCGTAAAAACGTCCAACTTAATTTTGGGCGAAAGCGACCAGGCATTCTTGTCCAGGAAATCGCCGTCTCTGATGGCAACCTTTTTAGATGTAGCTTTAATTACAGGCAATTTTGCCTGCCCGAATGCAGGCGCAATGCACAGCCATGATATCAGGATAAGTATGTACTTCACGAAAACTGCGCTACCACTTCATCCACATTATAAACCGGGTTGGCACCGCGCTGGGTGGTAACGTAAGCACCAACGGCGCAGGCTTTATCCAGCAGGGGCTGCATCGGCGTTTCGTTTAGCAGGCCGGTGATGAAGGTGGCCAGGAACGAGTCGCCGGCGCCAACGGTATCAACCACGTTTACGGTGCAGCCGGGGTGCTCATAAAACGCGTAGTCGTTCCAGATGATGGCACCATGCGCGCCGCGGGTTACGCAGATAATTTTAGTATGGAACTTACTTTGGAACTCCTGGATCTTCTGTTTAAGGTCGCCGCTGCTGCCGTGGATCAGCAGTTCGGCTTCTTCCTCGTTCATTTTTATCACATCCGCGCGGGCGGCAAGCGTTTCAATTTTGCTGAGGGTATAATGCGGCGGGCGCAGGTTTACATCAAATATTTTCAGCGCATAGCTTTCATCAAGCACACGTAGTAAAGTTTCAAAAGTAGCTTCTTCGCGACAGGCCAGGCTGCCGAATACAATGCCGCCAACCGTTTTTGCTGCGGCCTCCAGTTCATTGGTAAACCCGATGTTATCCCAGGACACCGGCTTGGGGATAATATAAGTGGCCTGGTTATCTTCGTCCAGTTCAACCGTTACTTCGCAGGTGGGCAGGTTTTCGTCGCGCTGCAGCAGGTCGCTGTACAAGCCGTTCTCTTTCAGGAAACCGGTAAGCTCCACGCCCGATGGGTCGATACCCACGCTGCTGGCAAACAGTACATTGTTGCCCTGCTGCACCAGGTGGCGCGCAACATTCATAGGCGCACCGCCCGCTTTCTTAACATCGCCAAAGGCATCCCATAAAACTTCGCCGAAGCACAAGATCTGTTTATTCATAAAATGGTGGTTGAACTGAAAGTATAAAGCTAATAAATTTTGTGATTAGAGATCATGTGAAAAATTTCGGAATAGGGATTTAGGAAGTCGGATTTGGTGGATGGTTTGCAGCCATATATCGTGAGATAGATTCAAGAGGTAACAATCAAGAGACAAGACTGCCACTGGTTACTGCCCACTGCCAACAGAATAATGGCGTTCCCGCTGATAGAAGCGGGCCGGGCTATGCAGGGCTCCGCGTTGCTTCGGCCCCGTTGCCTGCGCGCTGGGCTGTCGCGCCGGGGCAAACCCTTACTATCCCTAACGCTGGGGAGGCGGATAAATGGAGTGGTGGCGCGTCATTGTTCCCCGCTCTTCCGGGCGTCCACGCCCGGATGCTGAAAATTTAAGCGTCCTCGCTTAAATTGCCTGAAAATAACAGCTCCATTAAATTAGTCAATCATACCCGTCAGCGTGGACGCTGACAAAGGTTTACAGTCAGGCGAGGACGCCTGACCGGGCGGGGGGTACTTCGCATACGGGCCACAAGCAGGGACACTTAAGGCAGCGGGGGGAGCTGTGAGTGTTTGTTTTTAATGATGACTACAAAGAGTATGTGCCCAAATAAAAACGTCTTTTAAAGACGAGGCTAATCCGCCTATTAGTTCGCCAGACGGATATGCAGCAATTTCTTGTGAAGTACTGGGCGTATGACTTCCAAAATAGCCTGCAATTTTCCGAATCGAGGTAACTGTAGAAAATACGTGTACAGGAATATCTTGGTTAAGATTTAAATACGCAGTAATGTCATTTAAGCGACTGCCAGACGGGGGGACGACATTTCCAAGGTAATCATTGTTGATAATATCCATTAAATGTTCCGCAGTCCGTCTTAATGCTGCAAGGTTATTTACTCTTTGAGCGATATTTAATGATAGATATTTCTTTCCGGTAAACAAATTTGCTAATACGGCATAGGCAGCGTCGTCAAAATGATCTGTTGCAAATCCAAAAATTTCAGGATGTTCCATTAATAATTTAGCGTCATCTGTGCGCATATACTCAATCCATATATGATCAATCAATTCTGCTTCATTGCCTTTCTCAAAGATTGGACAACTGACTTTATTGGACAAGCGTAATTTTAAATCGGCAAAGCCAGTGTTGATGCAATAAGGTAATGTTAAATGATTCTGTCTTTTAAATTCTTCTAAGTCTTGTATAATTTTAATTAGATTCATTTCATCTTCCGTTCCCACAGCCTGACCTTCATGCATAAATGCTCGAGCATCTAAAACAATGAACACATATTTTCGAGGTGATGATTTTAAAAGTTCTAATAATTCATCGGCATTGTCGGTAGCTTTAGTCAGTATCCGTTGTTTTTGCGCTGTAGTCCTAAAACTGGCGGAATAATCTGGTTTATCTTCGTATAATAAAATGTTTATTGCTTTGTCTGGTCGACTCATGGTAAATAAATTTTGAAACGCACTTTAAATTGAGATTCGCTGATTTCTTTTTTATCGGCTAAGTGGAGTTCGCCTTGGTGACTTTCGATTACTCTTTTAATATGGAATCCTCCAAACCCAGTGCCACTACGACGATTAGACGTTTGACCAACCATTTGGAATTTGGCAATATCGAACTCGGCTGGAAAAGTCTTTCCGTTATTTTCCACAATGATTTCGTTATAGTCTTTATTCGCAGTTTTACTTGATATCCTGATGTTAATTAAATTGTCTGCCTTATTTGTTCTACCCTGAAAACCATGTTTAATAGCATTCTCAATTAATCTTTTGAAAAGCACCTCGATTTGATATTTGTCAGCCATAATTTCCCTTTCATCACCAACAATTGTGATTGTACAATTATTGTTTGCAAATACAGGTTTGATAACTTGGTTTAAAAAGTGTTTAAGAGGGATTTTCTCCGGCGCAAATACACCTCCACCTATATTAAGGATTTCTTCTGCTTTTGTTAATGTTTCCTGGGCATCCTTGATCGATGACAACATTCGGTGCATTACGTTCTTAAATAACAAATGGGTTTCGTCACTTGGGTTCTGGCCGGGCAGTAGCGGCACTACATAATCTTCCCAAGATAGCGAATTTCCCGAAGCAATTTTATCCTGCAAAAATTCGTCAAGTGTCGTTACATCCATTCCTAAAGACGATATTGGCTGCTTCAATTCGTGTTTTAGACTTGCTATAATATTATAAAGATCATCTTCTCTCTGTAAATCAACTATCTTCTTTACCTCTTGCAATTTTTTCCCATAAAAAGATGCTATAAAATTACGCTGCTCTTCGATGGGTAATGCGTTAATCTGTATATTGATGAAATCGGTTTTACTATAATGAGGTACACCAATATTGTGTCTTATAGCTTCAATCTGATTAATCACATATTCGCTCTGAAGTTGTGTAATTAAATATTCCGGAAGCAATTGCGATTCGTTGGTTTTTACAACAATAATATTAGGATTACATAACGCTGGACCGCTATATCTATATAGCGATGATTTAAGTTTGCTGCCTACTTTTGCAACGAGTACGGCTTTGTCAGGGATATACCTGGGGCTTTTTGCGAGCAGTTCTTCGTCGCTTATAAAATATTCGGTTTTGGAGTTGTCAATTTCGTTAAGACCAGTTGAATCGATTAAATCGCCCAATTGAATAAATGGAATGCCATGATTTTTGTTTATATTGCTCTTATTTACCCCGGTGCCGGTGTAAATAATTTCGCACAATTCATGAAGAGGTAAATGGTTGCCCCCGCTTGGCATCTCCAAAAGGTAACGCTTAGGACTCAGGTCATAATTTTTGAATGGTATCTCATCGGGGTCGATGTAAATACTATTTTCAATACGATCTTGATTGTGGTATGCACTTTTAATCTCAAACGACCTTGCTTCAAAAGCTTCCACAGTAAGTTTGGAACTGTCAAAAAGGAAGATGCCATTTTTACGTGGTAGAGTCTTTTCTATAATCAATACTGATGTCGAGACAGAAAAATAGGGGCGAAACATGCCACTTGGCAACGATATGACCCCTTTGAGCAAATTTGCATGAACTAAAATTTGTCTTAAAAAAAGAAAATCGCGTTTTACACTGAAAAGAACTCCATCGGGCACCACTATTACAGCTTTTCCCCCCTCCTTCAATAAAGAAACAGTCGATAATATTGCCGCCGCTGTTGCATCGATCATACCATCAAAAGAATTCCAAATGAAGTCATCGAGTAACACAGGGGATACTCCTTTCAATTCATAAATATATTGCTTTTGCCTTATTCCTAAAGGAGGGACGGTTACTACTAGGTCAGCGAATTTATCAGGAAATGGTTTAGCAAAAAAATCGCTGATTTGATAATCAACCTCTTGATAACCATTAACAAAAATATTTAGTGAACCCAAAATACTTGCTGTAAGAGAGATGTCGTTGGCAATTAACTGTGGTGAGTTCTCAAAATTGTATTGATACGCTTGAAGCAACGAACTTGCGGTCCCGGCAAATGGGTCAATTATTAAGCCATTATTTGGAATAAAAAAGAGGGATCCTATGAATTTAGAAAGTACTTGAGGTGACGAATATTGTCCATTATGAAAACTGTCTGCATTTGTAAATTCGTTTATAATATCATTAAAAAAATCTCGGAAGTCAACAGCCGACGGCTTTGGGAAAGATTTAATATCTTGCAAAACTCCCCAAAGCCAATGGCGATCTTTTTCTTCCAATCGTATTATTAAACTAATTAACTCATCACGTGTAATTGGGGCAAGAAATTCAAGATTACTTGTAATAAGTTCATCAATCACCTCTTGACTAGGATAATCTAAAAATCGATAGGGGAATCTGTCGCGCCAGCCAACAAAAAGAGCAATTAAGGCAAGTGGTTTATATTCGAAAAATCCATATTTCCCATCTCTAAAGCGATTTAGAATATGGTAGTATGCATTTTTGAACCTAAGTATATCTTTATCTATAAGGGTAATAAGACCATCTGACGTTACCGTGAAAACGTTAGCATACTGATTGACTCTAGCGGTTATTTGCGTTGGAGTTAGTTGTTGACCATCCTTGCGCTTGTATGATTGCGAAGAGTTAATCTTTTCCGCTACCTCTGAGCTTGTTAAAGCTTGATCAGACGTTGTTAGCAGTTCTTGTATTGCTTCGTGTAATGTCATAAAGGTTCACAAATATAAATATAATTCAGCCTGTGGTCGGTGTTTTCACCGCACCACGCCAATTTTTGTAAATGGCAGCATTCCTGCCGCCGTTCATCTACGCCCAGTGGTCTTGTAGTGGAAGGCATCACGTAAAGTTTTTGAGGAGAACACTAACAACGGTGTGTAGCAGGGAAGCAATTGCGTTTAGAATTTTACAGGCTTGTGCGGTATTTATCTGTTTAAATCACACATGTTCGGGCTTGTTCGGGCTGTTCGCGCCACACCCCGAACGCGAACAAGCTCAAATTAAATCACACATGTTCGGGCTTGTTCGGGCTGTTCGCGCCCCACCCCGAACGCGAACAAGTTCAAATAAAATCCCGCATGTTCGGGCTTGTTCGGGCTGTTCGCCCCCCATCCCGAACGCGAACAAGTTTAAATTAAATCACGCATGTTCGGGCTTGTTCGGGCTGTTCGCCCCCCATCCCGAACGCGAACAAGCTCAAATTAAATCACGCATGTTCGGGCTTGTTCGGGCTGTTCGCCCCCCATCCCGAACGCGAACAAGTTCAAATTAAATCCCGCATGTTCGGGCTTGTTCGGGCTGTTCGCCCCCCCACCCCGAACGCGAACAAGTTCAAATTAAATCACGCATGTTCGGGCTGTTCGCTCCCCATCCCGAACGCGAACAAGTTCAAATTAAACCCGCATGTTCGGGCTTGTTCGGGCTGTTCGCCCCCCATCCCGAACGCGAACAAGCTCAAAACGGAACACTTTGGATACCGGCTTACAAAGGCTTACCGTCGGCCAGTTCCTTCTCGGCCCACTTAATGGCGAGGGCCTCGCGGTAGTGGGCGTATTTCTCTTTAAAAGCCATTTTCAGCAGGCTGTCTACCCCGCCTTTTATGGCCAGGTTGTACAGACTGGCGGCCTTGCGGGTAATGCTGGCATCCCAGGCGCGCAGGCTTAGCGAGTACGAGCCGTCGATGTATTTCATCCAATGCCAGTAGCCAGTTGGCATAAACAGGGTATCGCCGTGCTCCAGGAAAACCTCGGTGCCTTCCACGCCTTCCAGCGCCGGAAACTTTTTGGTATCGGGGTTTTGTACATCGTAATCCTCCAGCGCGTAGGTAGCGTTGGGGATACAGTACAGGCGGCGTTTCCATTTATTCTCGAACAATATCACGTGCTTGCGCCCACCAAAATGGGTATGAAAGATGTGCGGCAGATCGATATCGTAATGCAAAAAAGTAACCGAATTAGAGCCACCGAAGAACATCGCCGGCATACTTTCCAGGAAGCCGCCCATCAGGTCTTTTGGTAAAACAATATCGTCCAGCAGTTGCGGGGCCTGTTTAAATATGTTGAAAAAGAAGATACGGAGTTCGGTAGGTGTGCTGCGGATCAGGTCGATATACTCATCAAACGGCATTTCCTTCGCCGAGGAGTTGATGGGCTTTGATGGGTCGGCCTTGGAGTTATCGTACAGTGGCACAACCTTTTTACCAACTACTTCCTTGAGGTATTCTGGCGTCCATTTCTCGCGGGCGGGCCAGCTTTTGGTAAGGCCTTTTATTACCAGCGGACGGCGCGGCTTCAGGTAGTTCTCGCGGAAATCTTCCGGCGAAATGGTATCAACAGTATCAATAGGGGAAAGGATAAAGCTCATAATGTGCGTATCGGGTTAATAAACTATTAAGCTATAATGTAATAGTTCACCCGAATTTAGCAAAATAACAAAATAAAAATCCGTGCCCCGTTAAAAACGCGTTAAAATTATGTAAAGTTATTGCGGTCTGTTAGAAAGTGAATGGGAACAACGGTTATCGGGCTATATAAAAATAAAAAGTGGTTAGCAGTTGAAAACCACTCACCACTCCCTATTCAACCGCTCACTAATTAATTGGGCATCAGCACGGTGTTCACTACGTGGATAACGCCGTTGCTTTGGTTAACATCGGCAATGGTTACCCATGATTTGCCGCCTTTTTCGTCGACCAGGTAAATCTTTTTGCCATCGGCCATGGCGGTTAAAATACCACCACTAACGGTGTTTAACTCGGCTTTGCCGCCGCCTGCTTTAATTTTAGCCAGCAGGTCGGCAGAGCTTATTTTGCCTGCTACCACGTGATAGGTTAAAATTTTGGTCAAAGCTGCTTTGTTCTCGGGCTTTACCAGCATATCAACCGTGCCCGCAGGCAGTTTGCCAAAAGCCTCGTTTGTTGGCGCGAATACCGTAAACGGCCCGGCAGACTGTAACGTAGGCACCAAACCGGCAGCTTTAACGGCCGCCACCAGTGTAGTATGGTCCTTTGAATTTACAGCGTTGGCTACAATGTTTTTGGTTGGATACATGGCCGCGCCGCCCACCATTTTGGTTTGCGCGTAAGTGTTAGGGGCAATTGCGATAGCTGCTAAAGCAAATGCCGCGATAATAATTTTTTTCATAGGTAGATGTATTATGTTTTTAAGTAATGTACAGGGAGATACGCCGGAACTTTAGCTGCGGTTTTATTTGGCGTTTATGTTGTTACAACAAAAAAGGATAAGAAAGTTTGATACCCTGTGCCCTTAAATTACGTACGGTCGTCGAAAAATAGCGCCGAAGCTATGTTATCGGCGTAAAGTTTCCCCTGTTGGGTAAGGGTGATGGTGTTGTTGGTTTGTATGATACTGCCGTCTTCGAAATACGGTCGGGCGGCTTTTAGCAGTTCGGCTGCCGAGCCTTTGGCTACAGCATTCAGCTTATCCGTGTCCAGCCCCCATATGGTGCGCAGGGAGGTCATGATGTATTCGTTGAGCCGGTTGGTTTCGCTGAGTACTTCTACTTCGGCAGGTACCGTATTCTCCCCTAAAACAGACGCGATATATTTAGCATTATTGGCAATGTTCCATTGGCGGGTGTGGCCATTAAACGAGTGTGCCGATGGGCCTAATCCAAGGTATTTTACCCCTTTCCAATAATTGGAGTTGTGGCGCGAATAATGCCCAGATTTGCAAAAGTTAGAGATCTCGTACTGCTCAAAACCATTGGCCTGCATGGCATCGGTCATCAGTATAAATTGTTCGGCACTTTGCTGCTCGCTCATGGGCAGCTGCTTTTTTTTGCTAATGAAAGCGGCAAGGGCGGTTTGGGGTTCAACCGTCATGCTGTAGGCAGAGATGTGGGGCACATCCAGTTCAAAAACCTTGTTTAGGTTATGTTTCCACTTGGTATTGCTTAGCAGGGGGTAGCCGTAGATCAGGTCGACGGTAATATTCTCAAATCCGGCATCCTGCGCCCGCTTTACCGATGCTTCTGCTTCGGCAGCGCGATGTACACGGTTCATCCAAAGCAGATCCTCATCAAAAAAAGATTGGATGCCAATGCTGAAACGGTTAACAGGCGTTGCCCTTAAACCCGCCAGCTTTGCACTGCCAAGATCGTCCGGGTTGGCTTCCATCGTTATTTCGGCGCCGGTAACTACGGTATGCGTTTGGGTGATGGCATCTATCAGCTGGTTTATTTCCTGCGGCTGTAAAACCGAGGGGGTGCCTCCTCCAAAGTAAATGGTCTCGATGGTTTCGCCTTGCAAGTAATGCTTTTGCAGGGCTAGTTCCTTCAGCAGGGCTTGCAGCATCTCATCTTTATACTTCAGCGAGGTGCTGAAATGAAAATCGCAGTAATGGCAGGCTTGTTTGCAGAAAGGGATATGTAGGTAGATGCCGGCCATGGCGCAAAGGTAAAAAAATAGAGACAGGGGTTTCTTTATTCTGGAGGCCTTTTCACCAATCGCTTTTAAAACAAAACCGCTAACAGCACGGATTTTAGCAATAATTTCAATTGCTTTTAGGCTTGTTCGCGTTCGGCATGCGGCGCGAACAGCCCGAACAAGCCCGAACAAGCTTGATTTTAAGCGAATCACTACTGCATAAGTCTGTAAAATGCTCTTACTTAATTAAGTCAGGCCTTAACGGTGATGGTATGGACAAACGGGGCAACAATAATATCCGCAATTTTGTACGTAACATCAAAATTGCCTATCAAAAAGCCGTTTCCGTCGGCCACTATCAATGCTGCTACCGAACAGGTATAGGTGCCCACCGCAGCCCGCACAGCGCTGCCATTGCCGTATATTATATTTACCGAGGTAAGCCCGCCACCCGTTAGATCGGCTAACGCACTACAGTAAGTTTTGTCGGCAGCTGGTGGCGTTGTGGTTAAGGGCGCTTTATTTACGGTACTGGTTGGCATTGCCATGAACATTTGCCGCATTTGCCCCCTTAAGTTGTCATAATACACTTTCGCACAATCAATTCAATCGTATAAATTTGTTATTACAAATAAGCCCATCATTATGCAAACCACCTCTGATAAAGCAACCCGCAGCGCACTGTTGAAACGCATTAGCACCCTTAACGAAAACTCGCCTGCCCAATGGGGTAAAATGACCGCCTGCCAAATGGTAAAGCATTGCAGGTGCTGGGAAGAATTAACAAACGGAACCTTGCCGGCCAAACGCATATTTATCGGTCGTATTTTTGGCCGGCAAATATTAAAAGCTGTGCTAAAGGATGATAAGCCGATACGGCGAAACTCCCCCTCGGCACCGGAGACGATCATAAAAGATACGCCGGGAGATTTTGACGCCGAAAAAGCCAGGTGGATAGAACTTTTGGAGTACAATGCGGTTAACCCTATACATGGTTTTGTGCATCCGTTTTTTGGAAAGATGACGAATGAACAGATCGGCCGGCTTGCCTATAAACACATCGACCATCACCTTCGGCAGTTTGGTGCTTAGGCAGTGCGCCCCCCATGGCAGATCCATTTGTGTTTAAACATTTAACATATACTTTGCATAAGCCCCAATTATTAAGGTAAATTTGCAGCGCCTTAATTGAGGGATACTTAATGCGCCGGTTTATCTGTTTACTTATATTATGTTTTGCCGCGTGTTCTGCAGTTTTTGCGCAGCAGGATAGTACTGCCGGCGTTGCCGATACCCCGCGGCGCTACGTAAGGGTACAGCGCCCCATGACCGTGCTGGATTCTGTTGCCCATGCCATAGCGCTGGAAGAAAAATTCGTGTCTGATTCGTTATCGATGGTGTACCTGTTAAAACCCGATAGCACACGTATCAGCCTGTTTGTAGATAGCATACTAAAAGCTAATGCTTACACGGGCAACCATTACCTGGATATGGCCGTGCGTGCAAATACAAAACCCAGCATAAAGGGCTATGGCCACGTGCGCCCCGCGCGCGATCCATGGGTTATTGCCATTATTGTAGTACTGATATTGTTTATCCCGGTGCTTAATATTTACTCCAGTAAGGATATGAACAACGTATTCCTTTCTTTTTACAATAAGCGCAGCATGGCGCAGGCAGGTAAAGAAGACAGCCCCATAAACGCCTGGACGTTCATCGGCCTTTTCCTGCTCTTCGGCTTTACTTTTGGCATATTTTTGTATTTACTTACTACAGGCTATTATAAAGTTTATTACCCCATCAGCGGGTTCCAGTTATTCGGCACCTTATCACTGGTTATTATTGGGCTGTTTGCAGTTAAATTCCTGGTGCTAAAGTTTTTGGGCTTTGTATTTGATATTAATAAGCTGGTTACCGAATATATCACGGCGTTGTCATTAACGTATTTTAATATTACTTTTGTTTTTTTACCCGTAGCCCTGTGTTTTAGCCTCATAGCCGATAAATTTTTCCCTTACTTACTGGGCATTACGCTGTTACTTACCATAGTTATTTTTATATGGCAATACCTGCGTAGTAGCGTGAGTATTATTACAAATTTTCAATTTCATAAATTTTATTTATTTATCTATCTTTGTGCCCTCGAAATTTGCCCGATATTGATATTGGTAAAGGCACTTAATATAGGTTTTAAGTAGTTAGTTTTATAACGTATAGCATTGGAAGACAGAAAGAAAAAGGTTAAGAGCATATTAGTTACATTGCCAAAGCCTGAGAATGATAAAAATCCTTACGCTGAACTGGCTAAGAAGCTCAATTTGAAGATCGATTTCAGGTCGTTTATTCATGTTGAGGGCGTACCTGCAAAAGATTTTCGCAAGGAGAAAATAAACCTCGCCGATTTTACTGCGGTTATTTTCACCAGCCGTAACTCCGCTGATCATTTTTTCCGCATATGCGAAGAGATGCGCTTTGATGTACCGGTAGAAATGAAATACTTTTGCCTTTCGGAAACCATCGCCCTTTACCTGCAAAAGTATATCCAATACCGTAAGCGTAAGATCTTCTTTGGCAAGCAAACCGCTGCCGACCTGGCCGAAGTGTTGAAAAAGCACTCTGGCGAGAAATTCCTGTACCCATGCTCGGATGTAGCTGCCGAAGAAACCCAAAAGTTTTTGCTGGATAACGGTTATAACTTTACCCCGGCGGTTCTGTTCCGCACCGTATGCAGCGACCTTAGCGATCTTGCCGAGGTATTCTACGATGTTATCGCGTTCTTCAGCCCGTCAAGCATCCAGTCCTTATACCAAAATTTCCCCGATTTTAAACAAAACAACACCCGTATTGCCGCATTTGGGGCTACTACGCACAAAGCCGTGTTACAGGCTGGTTTAATATTGGATATCCCCGCGCCAACCCCAGCCGCCCCATCCATGACGATGGCTATAGACCAATACGTAAAACAAGTAAACAAATAATTTGTATTTACTACAGCGTTTTTGCAACATTTTTTCAGCAATAGCGTATAACGCTAAATAATTAAAAAATTAAATTGCCAATTTAAGCTGTTAGCTAATGTTCAATTAAACGCCAAATAATTGCCAATTTTTAACTAAAGGGGCTTATAACCTGGTTTTTTAAAACATTTTTGCATTGGAGTGAAGTATATTTAATATATTCGGGGGTGCGTTATGTTGCAATAAGTTGATAACGTGTTAATGATTTTTAATACAAAAATGAAGCAAATATACTTTCTGATAGTAGTTTTAGCGAGTTCTGTTTTAGTAGGATGCAGCACCGGCGGCGCCGGAAATGGCGAAGTTGTTGGTGTGCGTCAGCGCGCTTTCAGGGCAACTGCTCCGCTAAACATGGTGTATATTAAAGGTGGTACTTTCCTGATGGGCCAAACCGATCAGGATGTAACCTTTGCGCAAACCTCGCAAACCAAACAGGTAACCGTTGCCCCGTTTTTTATGGATGAAACCGAGCTTTCCAATACCAAATACAAGCAATTTGTATTATGGGTTCGCGACTCTATTGCCATCACCAACTACCTTAACGATCAAAAATATTACCTTCAGCCTAAAAAAGGGGCACCTGCAAATCCTAACGGCAAAAAGTACATTAACTGGAACTACGCCCGCAGCAACCCCATTTTTAGCACCAGGGGCAAAAACGCCGCTGCCAACGCCCAGAAATTACAAGGCCTTTATTACCAGGGCGACGACCGCGTGTTCGATCGTAACGAGATAGACACCCGTTTGTTAAAATATAACTTTGCTATGGTTGTGCTGCGCGATGCTGCCAACTATAAAAACGATAAAACAAAAAAACGTTCGGATTTCATCTTGCGCGATACCGTTGCAATTTATCCGGATACTTTGGTTTGGCTGAGCGATTTTTCTTACGCTGCCAACGAGCCTATGGTTGAAGGTTACTTTTCGCACCCGGCATACCGCAACTACCCTGTTGTAGGTGTTACCTGGCGCCAGGCAAGGGCATTTACCGCATGGCGCACCCGCCTTAGCGAAGGTGCCAAACATGCCCGCGGCCTGGATGCAAACTTGCCTTTCGACCTGCCAAACGATGCTGAATTTGAATACGCCGCACGTGGTGGCAGGATAGGTACCGATTACCCATGGGGTGGTCCTTATATTAAAAATGCAAAGGGTTGCCTGATGGCAAACTTTAAACCGGGCCGCGGTAACTATACCGATGATGGCGGTGCATATACCGTAAACGTACGCTCGTATTTTCCAAATGATTTTGGTTTATATAACATGGCAGGCAACGTTGCCGAATGGACTATGTCTGCTTACGACGAATCTGCCACAACTTTTGTACACGACCTTTCCCCAACATTTAATTACGAAGCCAAACCAAACGACCCTGAAGTACTCAAAAGAAAAGTAGTACGCGGCGGCTCCTGGAAGGATATTGGCTATTACCTGCAGAATTCTACCCGTACTTACGAGTACCAGGATACTGCAAAATCTTACATCGGCTTCCGTTGCGTAACCCATTATCTGGGCCGCGATATACGGGACAAGCGCTAATCAAAACAAATCAATTATAAAATCATTATTATTTACTAAAACGTATGGCTGGTAAGAAAAAACCTTTCGGAATAAGTAATATCATATCAATTGGCGCTACAGTTGTTATTATAGGTCTGCTATTTAAAATTCAGCACTGGAAATTCGCATCTGAATTTATAACAGTTGGGCTGGGTACTGAAGCAATACTATTCCTGATATTAGGTTTGCAGAGGGAGGATAAAGATATCGACTGGGTGCGTGTGTATCCGGAGTTAAGTGAAGAATTCGCGGGAGAGTTGCCAAAAGCGTCGGCAAAACCTGTTGCAATAAACAGTGGCTTTTCTAATACCGCTGCATTAGACAAAATGCTGGAAGATGCCAAGATAGGGCCCGAACTGATTGGCAGCCTTGGCGAAGGCTTGCGTAATTTTGGCGACAAGGTTAACGCGATCTCGAGAGTTACCGATGCCGGCGATGCTACTATTGCTTTTACCAACAAAGTAAAAGCGGCAACCGCCAGCTATGATAACTTAAGTACTGCATTTGATAAAGCATCGGCTAATTTAGCAGAGATGGCAGCATCTAATACAGATTCTAAAGCATATCACGACCAGGTTAACAAACTGGCCCTGAACCTTGCCGAATTGAACGGCGTTTACGAACTGGAGCTACAGGATTCGAGCGCGCATTTAAAAGCGATGAACAGCTTTTACAAAAACCTGTCATCAACTATGAATAACTTTAACGATTCGTTAGACGATTCGCGCCAGTTTAAGGATGAGGTTGGCCGTTTAGCTAAAAACCTTGCTTCGCTTAACTCGGTATACGGTAACATGCTTAGTGCAATGAATCAGCCACGCGGTTAATAAATAATATTTAATCAAACGAAAATTAGAATAAATATAAATGGCCGGAGGTAAAGAAACCCCAAGACAGCGAATGATAGGTATCCTATACCTGGTTCTTTTAGGGCTCATCGCCTTAAACGTACCGGAGGGGTTGCTGGATGCATTTAAAAATATCAAAAACAGTTTAAATACATCAAGTAGTAACGTAACCAACGGGATAGATAATACTTACGCTGCTTTTGAGAAAACAAAACTTAAAGATCAGCCGGAAAGAGCCAAAGAGCCTTACAGAAAGGCGAAGGAGGCAAGTAAAGCCGCGGGCGAACTAAGCACTTATATTGATGAATTAAGTGCGCTCCTGGTGAAAGAGGGTGGAGGCATTAACCCGGAAATAGATGACGTTGATGGCCGGGATAACCTGGATATCTCCCCACGCGTAATGATCGCGAATAAACACGCGGAGAAATTACGCCAAAAGATAAACGCAACCCGTACAAAATTACTTAGCTTATTAAGCGAAAAGGAAAAAACAGGTATCAATCTATCACTTGTGGCCAATGATCCTCCAAAAGGAATAGATGGGCAAAAGAGCTGGGAGGATGCTTATTTTGGCGAAGGTATTCCTTTGGGAGCTACTTTAACCACGCTTGCCAAAATCAAGGCTGATGCAAAGAACGCTGAGAACGAAATTGTAAAGAAGCTATTAGGCGAAGTTGACCAGGCTGTAGTAAACCTTGATAAGTTCAGCGCGGTAGCTGTTGCACCTTCGAGTTACGTAATTGCAGGCCAGCCCTACACGGCTGAAGTGTTCCTTACCGCCTCAGATTCAAAATCTAACCCAAGCATAACTGTTAACGGATCAAATTTGGCCGTGGCAGATGGTAAGGGAAAGTATTCCGTAAATACCGGCAGCGAGGGTGTATTCACCTGGGTTGGGCGTGTAACTGTTAAACAAGCAGATGGAACTTCTAAAACATACGATACCAATCCACAAACTTACCAGGTAGCGCGCCCGTCGGCTGTTGTATCGCCTGATAAGATGAACGTATTGTACATTGGTGTTCCAAACCCAATATCTATTTCGGCCCCGGGTATTCCCAAAGAGAAATTAAGGGTGAGTATATCGGGTGGATCGGTAAGCGGGTCTAACGGGCACTATACGGCTACTGTAAGTAGTGCAGGCCAGGCCACTGTTTCGGTATCAGGTGAAACTTCTCCGGGTAAAACCCAGGTTTTAGGCTCAACCTTATTCCGTGTAAAACGTATACCAGATCCTAAGCCACAGTTTGCGGGTAAAAGCAGCGGCAGCACAAGCGCAGCTAATTTAAGAGGACAGGACAGAGTATTTGCCAGGTTAGAGAATTTTGAGTTCGATGCAACTTTTGCTGTAACCAGGTTTACATTAGTGGTTTTAAAACCGCGCCAGGATGTGGTAAGATATTCAACCGTTGGTGCCGAGCTCAGCGGACAAATGCGCACAGCAATGGCAGGTGTTACGCCGGGTACAACAGTTGTAATACAAGATATTATAGCAGTAGGCCCCGATGGCACGCAGCGTGGACTTGACGCGATAGTATTAACAGCTAATTAAAAATTAGATATGAAAGCAAGATTTTTAGTTATTGTGCTTTGCCTGCTTTGCAGCGCTTCGTTTGCACAAAAGAAACCGGTAGCCAAAAAGAGAACCCCGCCGAAAAAAACGGTGGCACGTAAACCGGTTACTCAAAAAGCTGGTGCTAATGGTGGCGCAACTTTGCAGCCATCGGTATTAGATACTACCAAGAAAGTGGCTGCCGTACCATTAAAGCCGTTTGACCGCCCGCTGGATGGTTACTACAAAAAAACCAACATTTTAAGTGCTAAGGTTACACCTTACGCTAACCTGCGCGAATCTGACGTGGCATTTGCGAAACGTGTGTGGCGCGAGATCGATCTGCGCGAGAAAATGAACCAGTACCTGGCGTCGCCTAAGCAAAGGTTGATAGATGTTTTGATGACCGCTATTGATAATGGCGAATTAACCGCGTACGACCCAACATCTACTAAGGATGATCCAAATGGGGATAGCTTTTCTAAACCGCTAACCGGTGCGCAGGCCCACAGCCAATTGTCGGATAGCAGCGTAGTGGATAAGTTCGACACTAAAACAGGAGAAAAAATAGGTTCTAAAGTTGTTGCAGGTGAATTTTTAGCAGACAGCCTTATCAAGTTCCGCATCAAGGAAGATTGGGTTTTTGACAGGCAGCGTTCTATTTTTGAGCCGCGTATCGTAGGTATCGCGCCAATGGTGAAAATAAAGACATCAGGTAACGTTGTTAACAACGAATACCAACCGGCATTTTGGATCTACTTCCCTGAGGCAAGGCCGGTACTTGCCGTTAAAGAGGCGGTAAGCCGCAATAATGATGCGACCGGTTTGAGTTTCGACGACGTATTTATGAAGCGTCTTTTCAGCAGTTATATTGTTAAGCAATCTAACGATAAGGACGAGCGTATACGTGATTACGCCCAGGGTATTGATAAGCTTTACGAAGCCGAAAGGATCAAAAAGAACCTGATGGACTGGGAGCTTAATCTGTGGAGCTACTAATTTAGAAAATAGAGGTTGGTTAATTAGAAAATAGTTAACGCCCCCAATAATATAAAAGCCCTTGCAAGTTTTACTTGTGAGGGCTTTGTTTTAGGGTTGAATTATTAATTGCTATTGCAAGCCTGTAACATCGCTGATTGCCGGGTTAAAATACTGGGTAATGGCTTTTGCCTGTTTCAGGTTAACCACTTCCTGCAAAACTTCTTCGCTGGCCTCGCGGATCTTCTTAACCGATTTAAAGTATTTCAGTAATTTTTCGGCAGTGGTTTTGCCGATGCCTTCTATCAGTTCCAGCTCGGTGGCAAGCGTGCCCTTATCTCGTTTTTTGCGGTGGAAGGTAATACCAAAGCGGTGAGCCTCATCTCGCAATTGCTGGATGATTTTGAGGGTTTCGGAACGTTTATCCAGGTACATGGGGTATTGGTCGCCGGGGTAATAAAGTTCTTCCAGGCGTTTGGCAATACCAATAACGGTAACTTGCTTATCAATACCCAGCAGCTTTAAACTCTTCATGGCCGATGATAGCTGCCCTTTACCACCATCAATAATAATAAGTTGGGGCAAACCCGTGTCTTCGTCCAGTACCCTGCGGTAGCGCCTCAACACGGCTTCTTCCATCGTAGCAAAGTCATCGGGCCCAACTACCGTTTTTA
The DNA here is from genome assembly GCF_014773265.1 of Mucilaginibacter pankratovii. GTDB lineage: Bacteria > Bacteroidota > Bacteroidia > Sphingobacteriales > Sphingobacteriaceae > Mucilaginibacter > Mucilaginibacter pankratovii. The sequence continues at coordinate 47,573 of NZ_JACWMY010000020.1, forward strand.
CATTAAAGTGGCGGTAATCCTTCTTAGATGGCTTGCCATCCTTAAATACCACGATGGCCGATACCGGGTATTTGCCCTGGAAGTTGGAGTTATCAAAACACTCGATGTGGCGGGGCTGCTGGTTCATGCGCAGATCCTTCATCATCAATTCCATTAACCTATCGGTGCGTATGTCCGGGTTCAGCTTTTCGTACTGGTCTATCTTCTCCTTTTTAAAGAACATTACATTCTTTTGAGAAAGATCGAGCAGTTTGCGCTTTTCGCCCAGCTTGGGTACCGTAAATTTGATTTTCGAATCCTCTACATCGATCTCAAACGGAACAATGATCTCTTTCGAAGAGCTTTCGTAACGGGTGCGGAACTCCGTGATAGCGATGGTGAGCAGTTCTTCATCCGTTTCGTCCAGCCGCTTCTTCAGCTCGATGGTTTGCGTTTGGGTGATGGTGCCGTTCATCACCTTAAGGTAGTTTACAAAGGCATATTTCTCTTCGGACGCGATGCTGAATACATCCACATCCGTAATGGATGAATTTACTACGGTAGATTTACTCTGGTAATTCTCCAGCAATTCCGATTTACGTTTCAGGCGATGCGCCTGCTCAAAGTTCAGTTCGCTCACCGCCTTTTCCAGGTCGGTTTTAAGGTTGCGTACCACGGCGCTGATCTTGCCGCTCAGGATATCCTTTATTTCCTCAATACTGTTGTCATAGTCTGCTTCCGACTGGTAATCCTGGCAGGGGCCCTTACAGTTGCCTAACTGATATTCCAGGCAAACCTTAAACTTGCCTTTTTCGATATTCTGCCGGGTAAGCTGCAGGTTGCAGGTACGCAGGGGGTATGTCTCTTTTATCAGCCCCAAAATGGTATGCATCATGCTTACCGAAGCATATGGGCCAAGGTATTTAGAGCCATCGCGGATGATGCGGCGTGTCCAGTATATGCGGGGATAGTTTTCGTTCTTGATGATGATCCAAGGGTAGGTTTTATCATCCTTCAGCATCACGTTATAACGCGGCTGATGCTTCTTGATCATGCTGTTCTCCAGCAGCCAGGCATCCACCTCGGTATCAACAATTGTAAAAGTTATCTTGCGTATTTTAGATACCAGCACCCTTGTTTTGGCATTTATCTGCGTATCCTTATTAAAGTATGATCCTACCCGGTTACGCAGATCCTTAGCCTTACCAATGTATATCAGTTCGTCTGTAACGTCCCAATATTGGTAAACCCCCGGTTTGTGCGGTATATTCTTTAAAGCTTCTCGGTGATCAAATTTGTCCATCTCGTTCAGTTGGCAGTTAGCGGTGGGCAGTTTGCAGCTGCCAAACTGAGCTTTCTGCTAACTGTAAACTACCCACTGCGAACCTAAAAGTCAAGTTTTTTCTCCACCTCGTTGGTGCCCTTTTGCTGCTGGCTGTAGGCGCCGCAATCGAGGGTTATGGTTACACCGCTTTTCGGCGGAACAAAGTCTACGTTTGTTTTAATGCCGAGTTTGTTATTGGCGTATACCCTTTTCATGTAGCCTGCAAATATCGGCAGTGCCGTATTTGCTCCTTCGCCCAGGCGGGTACTGCGGAAGTGAATATCGCGGTCTTCGCAGCCTGTCCACACACCAGTAACCAGTTGCGGTGTGATGCCGATAAACCAGCCATCGGAGTTATCATTAGTAGTACCTGTTTTACCACCGATAGGGTTCATCATATGATAATCTCTCCTTAAGCGGTAGCCGGTGCCTTCATCTATAACGCCTTTAAGCATATAGGTCATCACGTACGCGGTTTGCGGGTTAAGTGCCTGCACCACCTTTGGTGTGTTATTATATAAAACGTTGCCGTTTTTGTCTTCTATACGGAGCAGGAAGGTGGGCTCTGTCCAAACGCCTTCGTTGGCGAAGGCGGAGTAAGCGCCCGTCATATCAAAAACAGATGCATCAAACGTGCCCAAACAAATAGAAGGGTAAGGCGGCACATCGCTGGTAATGCCCAGCTTTTTTATCTGTTCCATTACAGGCACCGGCTTTACTTCATTCATAATATAAGCAGTAACCCAGTTTTGCGATCTGGCTAATGCTGTACGCAACGTAATTACACCGGGCACAGTTTCAGATGGCGACGAACGCGGCGACCAATCGGCACCATAGCCTGTAATCGTTATCGGCTCGTTAGCAACTTGCATGCATGGCGAAAATCCGTCTTCAATGGCCACCGCATACGTAAATGGCTTAGCGGTTGAGCCAACCTGGCGGGTACCGGTTTTCACCTGGTCATATTTAAAATGCTCGAAGTTGGTACCGCCTACCCATGCTTTAATGTAACCGGTAGTAGGGTCCATACTCATTAAGGCATTCCGCAGCATCATTTTGCAATACACAATGCTATCTATAGGTTTCATCACCGTATCGATATCGCCATGCCAGGTAAAAATATTCATCTTGGCGGGCGTGTTGAAATCGGTTTTTATCTCTTCGTCGGTTTTATTTTGCAGCTTAAGGCTGATGTACCTGTCAGAGCGATGCATGCCTTTATCAAGCAAACTTTTAAATGTCGGGATGGCTTTATAAAGGCTCAGCCCTTTCCAGTGCGAATTGAACTGCCCCTGCAATTTTTTCATGTACTCCTTTTGCGCTTCCTCGGCATATTGCTGCATGGTAGCATCAATGGTGGTGTAAATTTTCAGGCCGTCGCGGTCAAGATCATAAGGCGTAACACCATCAGGTTTGAGGATGGATTTGTCTACCAGGATCTTTTGGATCTCTTTTTTCAGCACCGCCCTAAAGTAAGTGGCCATACCTTCGTTATGGTCGGTTACTTTAAATATCAGGCCAAGCGGTTTTTGTTTAAATTCCTCGGTTTGGCCTTCGCTCAGGTAGCCCTCCTCGCCCATGCGGCGCAGCACAAAGTTGCGGCGGTTTAAGGCGTTATCCGGGTGGTTGATGGGGCTGTAAATGCCCGGGCCGTTTATCATGCCCATTAAAAGCGCAGCCTGATCTGGCGTAAGCTTATCCGGCGTAGTATTAAAATAGGTGCGCGATGCCGAACTGATACCGTAAGTGTTATACGCGCCAAAATCTACCGTATTGAGGTAAAGCGTTAAGATCTCTTCTTTGGTGTAGTTGCGTTCCAGCTTAACAGCCGTTATCCATTCTTTTAGCTTCTGAATAACCCGAACGAAGGGGTTATGCGTTTTCTCGGTAAATAAGTTTTTTGCCAGCTGCTGGGTAATAGTACTACCGCCCTGTTTTTTGCCTATGAGGTTGTATAATACGATGGTAAAGGAACGCTGAAAGTCGATCCCCGAGTGTTCGTAAAAGCGGGCGTCTTCGGTGGCTACCAGGGCATTGATTACGTTTGGCGATAATTGCCTGTAGGTAACGCTGGTGCGGTTTTTTACATAATAGTTGCCAATAACCTGGTTATCTGATGAAATTACCTGGGATGCCTGATCGCTTTTGGGGTTTTCCAACTCGCGGAAGGATGGCAGCGTGCCAAACACCTGGAAGGCGATCAGTAATATCATGATCACAAAAAAGGAGAAGCCGGCAATTACAAAACGCCATATATACCAGTTGTACCGCCTGATATCCTGCGTGGTAAGCTTATTTTTATTATTGCGGTTATTGTTAGTGATGATCATGACTGGCCTAATAGTTTTGCTGATAGTACTCGATATAGCTACCTAATGTTTTTCCGTCGGCTAATTTATCCAGATTTTCCTTCGTAATGATAAAAAAGCTGTATTTATCCTTTGGTGTTTTCATAATGTCGGGCAGTAGCGGTACTATGCGGCGGGCGTAATCCTTCACATTCTCCAGGTTGCCAAAGCGCCCAACGTATATCAATTGGTTATCTGTACCGGCATTTTTTAAGTTGTGATTGATAGGGCTGCCCTGGTATTGTACCCGGTTAAACTGCCCGATACCAAAACGCGAAGAGGCCAAATTAGTTGTGCCCGAATTTACAGCTACAACAAAATAGTAGTTTGTGCTGTCGCGCATATTAAATATTGATGGTTTTTTAACAACCGGCGGGGTAACTGTAGCTACCGGTGCCTTTACAGGCGGGGTAGCTTGTGTAACTTCCGGTTGTGTTACCGGCTCTGGTTTAGTTTGTACCACTTCCGGTTCTTTAATCGGCTCTTGTTTTACCACCGGCGGTATTGTCTCCTGCTGTTTTACGGGTGGCGGCAATTGCTGCGTAGTTACTACGGGGGCCGGCACCGGCTTCTTCTCAGGCTTGCGCACATCCGGTACAATCGCAATGGGGCCGCCCGTATAGGGTACACGGTATTCGGTTTGTTGCTGGTACACAATGGGTATGGTGAAAGTGCCATCGGCTATATCCCTGTCGGTTATAACAATGCTGCGTGCCGCTAACTCGGTTTGGTTCACGTCAATATAGCTGAGGTGCTGTTTTACCAAAGGCGTTATCAGCTGGTCGTCGGGGTACCTGGCAATAATTTGTTGCAGATCGGCTTTAAACGGATCAAGTTTTTCCTGGTGGCCACCCGCGAATGTTTTCAAATACTCCAGTTGCGAAGCGTACTTGTTATTTGGATAGGTTTTTAGTAAACCATCGGCAGAAGTAATAACCGCCGTGTATTTTTTAGCTGCATATAAATCATACACCTGGTTGTACAGGGCGCTAAAGCCGGTATCCTCATCGTTCAATCGTTTACCATAATCAGGATCGAGGATGGTTTTGGCGAAGGCCGTCGCGGGGTATTCTTTTAGTACGAGGGCTTTATATTTATCTGATAGCGCGACATTGCTTTCGCTGTATAAACGATACAGGTTATAATAGATGGCGGCCTTATTATCATTATTAGGGAAAAGCGCCAGCACCTTTTCGTAAGCGGCAGCGGCTTCCTTTTTGTCATCCAGCACATCGCGGTAAAAATTGGCGATAGCTAAATATGCCTCATATCGCTTCATGTTTGATTGTGCCAGCAGGGGAGGTGTAAGCGGGAGGTTTTGCACCAAGTCTTGCTTAAAGTTATTGGCATCTACCTCGCCGGGGCTGCGCTGCAGTGAATCGGGCAGGGCATTGGTATCTACGTTTTTTGCCGTATTTAAGGTATTGGTAGTGAGGTCGGCGTTGGAGCGACCGCTTCGGCGCCAGTTATCCTCCAGCTTGCGGTTGCCCCAAACCCGTTTAAAATCGCTAAAGCCCTGGCTTACCGCGTTGGTATTATAAAAATAAAAGTTACCGCCATTGGGTACGCTTGCAACCGGCGACGGTGTATCCCCAAACGGATCTGCCAATGAGCCGGATGTTCCATTATTAACTGCAGCGGCAGTTTGCTTTTTTATTTCCTGGCGTTTGGCCATTTCATCAAGGCGCTTTTCGCGTGTCGGCTCATCCAGGGCGGCAAGCATTTGCAGCGTGTCTTCACGGGCTATCACCTTCAGGTTATCGGTAAGCAATTGCAGGTTCTCAGCTTTCTTTTGGATAGTCCTGTATCCGGGGTAATTTGGTGATAAAGTGACAAGCGTACTATCGTAATAGTTTTTCGCCAGCGTATAATCGGCTTTGTTTTTAAAATAGGTATCCGCCAGGCGCAGGTAGGAGAGCCCTTTTTGATTTTGGTTGCGGGTGCTGTAATTGGCAGATTGTTTGTAGCTTTTTATAGCATCATCAATTTGGTTATCGGCATATTGCAGTTGGGCTATCTGGTAGTAAACCTGGTCGGTAAAATCGGCATTGTTTTGGTTCTTTAACAGTGCGCGTAACCGGGCGAGGCGACTTATCTTTACCCCATTTTGGCTATCCTCTATGCGGATACGGTTCAGGTCGGCATTAAAGGCCATATCAAAGCTGACGTTGCTTTTGGCCACACGGGCGTAGCTTATTACGGCATCGGCAGGCTTGCTGTTCAGTTCCTGTAACTGGCCGAGGATAAAGGTCCAGCGCATACGCTGCAGGTTATGGGTACTGTATTTTATAGCCTCTTTGGCCATCGCCTCGGCATCAGCATATTCACCGGTATTGATATCGTACTGCAGTTTTGCAGCATAAACGTCAGCAGTAATGCTTTTTTTAGGGTTGATGTTTTGTATGGCGCTATCTATTACCTGCTTTGCTTCTGCATCTTTATGGAGAAATAGCAGTGCGCGTCCCTTCCAAACCAGGGCCTCCTGTTTTATCTCTGTTTGTTTGGGCCGACCGGTAAGTACTACGTAATTAAAGTATTCAACCGCGTCGAAATAATTTGCTGCCAAATAATTGGCCTTGCCCAGCACCAAATAGGCATCGGGTATATAATGGCTTTGTTCTTTTACGCTAATGATGGTGGTGGCCTTTGCTTTGGCAGCTTCCAGGTCTTTATCCGGTGCGGCGCCGGTGGCAGCAGTATCCTGGTAAACCGAAAGCAGCTCGCTGTAATTATCTACAAATCCGGCAGCGTAACCTTCTTCTTTTTCCTTCAGGATCTCTTTTGCATTGAACAGTATATTATAGTGTGCCGTGAGATTCTGCAGCCCGCGGTTTAGCGCGCTCTTTTTTTCGAGCGAGCAGCCGGCTATAATAAGTACAAGTACAAACAGAGCGGGTTTGAATTGCTTTTGCAGGAATAGGTTAGAATTGCGCCTCAAGATGGTATAATTATAGGTAGATACTTAATTCTTTTTATCCCCGCCGCTTTTTGAAGCATCAGCCAATTTATAGAGGTTTTCTAAGTCAGCTATATCTTGCTTTCTTGCAGTTCCTGCCTTGTTCTTTATCAAGTCATCTAACCCGATATAACTTATGGTCAATTCATCTATGTCGATAAACAATTTATTCTCATATGCTTCGTCAAAAGAAACTCCCGAAATACTGTTTAAAATATCAATTCGTAACGGGGGATATCCTAATTGAGTAACATAATGTTCCCGTAAAAAGTCGCCTTTAGTTAAACCGACAGAACCGAAGCCAAAATCATTTATAACCAATATCATTTTAGCTGCATTTTCATCAGTCGGGTTTATCCAAATATCTAAATCACCTGTATGACGTGGCTTTCCATGAAAAGCCAGTGCATGTGCACCAACTATAAGATAAGCCACTTCGTGTTTATTCAACAAATCGATGAAATCCTGAAAATCTTTCTCTAATATCATAACGGCTGTCTGTTCACTACCTTTTCAATTTTATCGGGGAAGGACTTATTAAGCCATTTATAATAATTATATCTTAAACGGGTAACCTCTTTTAAGCGCTCAATAACTGGCTGCTTTAACCAATGCCGTATATAAAGCATTTCTTCTTCGTCCTGTTTTACAAAATGCACAACCTTTTCCATCACTATCTTAACTATTGGCGGGCCTGTTTGAGTATATCTAAATCAATATAATCATCGCCCAAACATTATACAAATTAGGTATTATAAAAAGCATCGCTAATTTACTAAATAGTATGCAATAGGATTAATAAATTTGCGCCATGGCCGAAAATGAACCAAACGATATAAAGGAAGGCGCGAAGGAAGCAAGTTCCTACGCCAAATATACCGGGCTGGCTTTCCAGATGATCATTATCATTGGTGTGTTTACCTTTGCCGGGTATAAAATAGATGAAAGCACCGGCCACGCAACCAAGTGGGTAACCGCTGTACTATCACTTGCGGGCGTATTTATATCCTTATTCTTAGTTATCAGATCTGTAAAAAAATGAAGACCAAAACCGCGATCACCGCATTTTTAATATTTGCCATAATATTGGCTTTACCGCCCCTTGCCTTAATATTCACGGGCCATCCCAATTTACTGGTGCCTCATTTTTGGCTGATATTTGCTTTTATAACCGGCCTTACCTTTTTGGTAATGGTTGCCATTATTATTACCAAGCAGGTGAACCCCGAAAATTATGCTCAGACCTTTTTAGCCACCACAGTTTTTAAATTACTCGCATGCCTGGCATTTTTAGTGGTTTTTATCATGAAAATTAAGGTAGATAAGCCGGTTTTTGTGGGTAATTTCTTTTACCTATATTTCTTAAATACTGCCTTTGAAGTTTACGTGTTATTACGTAACTTGCGCAACCAAAATTTGAAGTAGAAAAGTTTATTTTGATGTATAATAGCTCGATTTTGAAAATAAAAATATTTACACTTTTACGAATTTGTGCCGTCTTTTTAACATTGGCGACATTTTCGATCCCGGCTTTTTCCCAGGAAAAGCATGAAGAAAGCGCTGAAAAGCCATTTGAGCCGAGCGAAGTTATTTTAGAGCACATTGCCGATTCGCATTCCCTGCATGTTTGGAATACAACCGCTATTCCGCTTCCGGTTATATTATACACCGATAAGGGGCTTGAGGTTTTTTCGTCGTCGCACTTCGAGCATGGCCATGCAGACTATACCGGTAAATATTATACATATAGATTGGTAGAAGATAAGGTAAAAATTGTAGGTGCAAATAATATTTTAGCAGACAGCGCTACCGTTTGGAAATGGAACAGCAGTTTAATAGATTTTTCAATCACCCGCAACGTTGCCAGTATGTGGATGGGGATGATTGTTCTGTTAGTAATTTTCTTTAGTGTTTCATCAGCTTATAAAAAACGTTCAGGCAAAGCGCCAAAAGGCTTACAGTCTTTTATGGAGCCGCTTATTCTTTTTGTAAGGGATGATATCGCCCGCCCCAACATCGGTTATAAGTATCAGCGCTTTATGCCGCTACTTTTAACTGTTTTCTTCTTTATTTGGGTTAACAACCTGATCGGCCTGGTGCCTTTCTTCCCGGGTGGTGCAAACCTTACCGGTAATATAGCGGTAACGCTTGTGCTTTCGGTTATCACTTTAATAGTAGTTAACCTAAATGGTAACAAACATTACTGGGCACACATTTTTATCCCTGCCGACGTGCCTGTTTGGATCTGGCCTTTATGGTGGGTTATCGAGCTCGTAGGTATCATCTCAAAGCCTTTCGCCTTGATGATACGTTTGTTTGCCAATATCACCGCAGGGCACATTATCGTATTAAGCTTAATATCCTTAATATTTGTATTCAAATCGATGGGTATCGCACCGGTATCAGTTGCCTTTGTTATTTTTATGGATGTGCTTGAATTGCTGGTAGCAGCATTGCAGGCTTTCATCTTCACGCTGCTTACTGCCTTATTTATCGGCGGAGCAATTGAAGAGCATCACCACTAATTTTTAATAATTTTTATACTATATATTCACTTTAAATTTAATACAATGATTGGAAGTATCGCTGCACTTGGTGCAGGTTTATCAGTAATCGGAGCAGGTATCGGTATCGGACAGATCGGTGGTAAAGCCGTAGAAGGTATCGCTCGCCAGCCGGAAGCTGCTTCAAAGATCCAAACTGCTATGATCATCGCTGCTGCCCTTGTAGAGGGTGCTGCTTTGTTCGGTGTGGTTGTATCTTTCCTGGGCTTGAGATAATCAATCCCCGAAAGGAAAACATTTAACCGTAGTCTGTTGCGATTGGCCGCAGCTACGGTTATTTAAAATTGAAATTTTAACATTTTATATATAAAAATGAATCCATTAGTAACCCCGGAAATTGGCCTTGTAGTTTGGACCACAGTATCGTTCTTAGTACTGTTTTTCTTACTTGCCAAATTTGCATGGAAGCCTATTATGGGCGCTATTGACGAGCGCGAACGCTTTATCGAAGATTCGCTTTCTAAAGCCGAAGCAGCTAAAGACGAAATGGCCCGTTTAACAAACGAGAACGATGCCCTTTTGAAACAAGCCCGCATAGAGCGTGATGCTATCCTGTCTGAAGCAAAAAAAGTTAAGGACAGTATCATCAGCGAAGCTAAAGAAGCTGCACACAAAGAAGGTGCACGCCAGATAGAGCTTGCCCGTATAGAAATTAACAACCAGAAAGCTATTGCAATGGCTGATGTTAAAAACCAGGTTGCAACTTTATCGTTGGAAATTGCTGAGAAAGTATTGCGCAAGCAATTTGAAGACAGCAGCAAACAGGATGCACTGGTTGCAGAACTGTTGAAAGAAGTGAAATTATAATAGAGAGTAGTAAGTAGTGAATAGTGAGTGGTTACGCCGCTTACCACTCACCGCTCATCACTCACCATTAACTAAAATATGTCAGAAGTAACAGTAGCATTAAGGTACGCAAAAGCATTGATCGACTTAGCCGCAGAACAGAACGCTGTTGAGGCGGTTAAAGGCGATATGGAGCTGTTCCTGAAAACCGTAAAGGCAAACCCGGAATTGGGCGCTGTTTTAGCTAACCCTATCATCTCGCACAGCAAAAAGGTAAATATCCTTGGCGATGTGTTTGGTGCCAAGGTAAGCAAGGTAACTACCGCGTTTTTAAACATCATGGTAAATAAAGGCCGTGGCGAAGTGTTATACACCACCGCTAACGAATTTATTGGCCTGTATGATGTGAAGAACCACATTACCAATGCCAGGGTAACAACAGCTTCTCCTTTATCAGCAGCCAACAAGCAAAAAATGCTGGCCGATGTACAGGCGGCAATTGGTGGTACTGTTAAGCTAACCGATAAGGTTGACCCGAAACTGATTGGCGGCTTTGTGCTTACAGTTGGCGACAGGCAGGTAGATACCAGCATAGCGACCAGCTTAAAGAAGTTGAAAAAGGATTTTGCACAAGCTGCAACTAAATAATATTAAATTAAAACTCTAAAATAAATTCAAAAAATGGTAGAGGTAAGACCAGACGAAGTATCAGCAATTTTGCGTCAGCAATTAGCAGGCTTCAAGTCAGAATCTGAATTAGAAGAAGTGGGTACCGTACTCCAGGTGGGTGATGGTATTGCACGTGTTTACGGACTAACTAAAGTACAATCAGGTGAGCTGGTTGAATTTGATAACGGTTTACAAGGTATCGTTTTGAACCTTGAAGAAGATAACGTGGGTGTGGTATTGTTGGGACGGTCTGACGATATCAAAGAGGGCGACAACGTAAAACGTACCAATCGTATTGCATCTATCAACGTAGGTGAAGGTATGCTTGGCCGTGTTGTTGATACTTTGGGTAACCCAATTGATGGTAAAGGACCAATACTTGGCCAAACGTACGAAATGCCATTGGAGCGTAAAGCACCGGGTGTTATCTATCGCCAGCCGGTAACCGAGCCTTTGCAAACAGGTATCAAAGCTATCGACGCGATGATCCCTATCGGCCGTGGCCAGCGTGAGTTGGTTATTGGTGACCGCCAAACAGGTAAAACGGCGGTTTGTATCGATACTATCATCAACCAAAAAGAGTTTTATGATGCCGGCCAGCCGGTAACTTGTATATATGTAGCCTGCGGCCAAAAAGCCTCTACCGTTGCAAACATTGTACGCACACTGGAAGAGAACGGCGCTATGCCATACTCTATCGTTGTTGCGGCCAACGCTTCGGATTCTGCTACCATGCAATTCTTCTCTCCGTTTGCAGGTGCTGCAATCGGCGAGTACTTCCGCGATACAGGTCGCCCTGCTTTGATCATCTATGATGATCTTTCTAAGCAGGCTGTTGCTTACCGTGAAGTATCATTATTACTGCGTCGCCCACCGGGCCGTGAGGCTTACCCGGGTGACGTATTTTACCTGCACAGCCGTTTATTAGAGCGTGCCGCAAAGGTAAACAGCAACGATAACATCGCTCAGCAAATGAACGACCTGCCGGAGTCTATCAGGCACATCGTAAAAGGTGGTGGCTCGTTAACCGCGTTGCCAATTATCGAAACACAGGCGGGTGACGTATCTGCATATATCCCAACCAACGTAATTTCGATTACCGATGGCCAGATATTTTTGGAGTCGAACTTGTTCTTAGCTGGTATCCGCCCGGCAATCAACGTAGGTATCTCGGTATCTCGTGTGGGTGGTAACGCGCAGATCAAATCGATGAAGAAAGTTGCGGGTACTTTGAAACTCGACCAGGCTCAATACCGCGAGCTGGAAGCGTTCTCTAAATTCGGTTCGGACTTAGATGCTTCTACCAAAAACGTAATCGACAAAGGTGCACGTAACGTGGAGATCTTAAAGCAAGGCCAGTACTCGCCGGTAACGGTTGAGAAACAGGTTGCTATTATCTACCTGGGTACCAAAAACCTGATGCGTAATGTACCGGTTAACAAGATCCGTGAATTTGAAAGCGAATACACCAGCCAGTTAGAGGCACGCCACCCTGAAGTGCTGGCAGCCCTTAAAGCAGGTAAATTCGACGACCAGCTAACCGGCGTACTGGAAACAGTAGCAAAAGAACTGGCAGGGAAGTATTAATTTGAATAGTGAGTGGTGAATAGTGAGCTTTAAGCTTACTACTCACTACTCACCATTAACCACTCACCAAAAAGAATGGCTAATTTAAAAGAAGTAAGAAACAGGATATCGTCGGTAAGCTCTACACAGCAGATCACCAAGGCCATGAAAATGGTTTCGGCAGCGAAGTTGAAAAGGGCAACCAATGCTATTGTACAATTACGCCCGTACGCTAATAAGTTGAAAGACCTTTTGGCAAACTTATCGGCAAGTTTGGAGGATGGCGCATCGCCATACCTGCAGGAACGCGAGCCGGTACGTGTATTGGTTGTTGTTGTATCATCAAACCGTGGTTTGGCGGGTGCGTTTAACACCAACGTTATAAAAACGGCTAATAACCTGATAGCAGAGAAATACAGCGAGCAGCTTAAAGCGGGCAATGTATCTATCGTATCTATCGGTAAAAAAAGCCAGGAATATTACCAGCGCCGCAAGTACAACGTTATCGGTAACAATAACGATCTGTACCTGGACCTGAACTTTATCAATGCTTCGAAAATTACGGAGTCGATAATGCAGGGTTTTATCAATGGTGATTACGACCGTGTAGAACTGGTGTACAACCATTTCCGCAATGCGGCGATACAATTCCAGGTAGCTGAGCAATTGTTGCCGGTACCAAAACCAGAGGCTAAACCGAAGGAAGAAGTGCTGAAAACAAAAGAAGCCAAAGTTGAAAGCCAGGTTGATTACATCCTGGAGCCATCTCAGGAAGAAATTGTTGAGCAGCTGATCCCTAAAAACATTAAAATACAGTTATACCGCGCGGTATTAGATTCAAACGCATCTGAGCACGGCGCACGTATGACTGCAATGGATAAGGCAACCGAAAACGCCGGCGACCTCTTGAAAGCCCTTAAACTTTCATACAACCAGGCCCGCCAGGCAGCCATCACCACCGAGCTTACCGAAATTGTAAGTGGTGCAGCAGCACTGGGTGGTTGATAAATTGCTTATCAAATAGTTATAACAAGAGAGGCTTTCCAATTTGGAAAGCCTCTCTTGTTATAAAACTATGTCATTGCGAGCGAAGCGCAGCCTGTCCCGATGAAATCGGGAGCAACCTCATAGGACAATTAGCCAACTTGCAAAGCGCCGGGGCTCGTCCTATGAGATTGCCACGTCGCCCAACCGCTCTTGTCCACCCCGCCGCGACTCGCAATAACAAATAATTAGAGTGTTGGATCCGCTGCATACTCCTTCCACAACTCATCCACCGATTTCCCGGTTACATCTTTCCAGGTATTATCATTGTAAGTATGTTTCCGCATAATACCATCCAGCTTTTTAACGGCACCTTTCTTAACCTTGGTTTCTACCCAAACTAAAAACCGCGCGGTTACGCGGTAGGCGTTGTCATAATTCTGGGTGGCTTTATAGGCGGGTAAACGCCAGTTGGCGGCTTCGTTGGCTACGCCATGTTCGTTACGTACATAATCAGCAATGCCTTCGGTAAGCCAGCCGGGGCCATTGCTGTCGCCGTAATCTTGTACTATGTGCATTACCTCGTGGGTAACCACGTCGATGTCGTTAGGATGCTTGGTCATATACGCAGGGCTGAAAACCACACGCCCGTTATCCGTTGCTGCAACGCCATGGTAAGCGGTATCGATAAAGAAAACTACCTGTTTCAGGCTTTTCTTGTTATACTCCTTTACGATTTTTGGATAAACGGTGAAGAACGTGCTGATGAGCCTTTCTTTGATGGCGTTATCAAAATGCTCGTCGTTGCCGGATATGATAAGGGTATAGCCATACTTTTTAATGGTATCGATAGCGCTGGCATGAGCAACACGGCAGAAAAGGCAAAGTATCAGTACAGGAAGTAATGTTAATTTTTTCATGAGGCTAAAAATAAGTTTTATACCACCAGTATGCGGGTGTGTAAATAAAACTTTACGCAAACACTTGCATTTATATAAGTACTTATATAAATTGCATCATGAATTTGTACCAAAGCTTAGGTTACCTGGTTTTAGGCAGCCGCTTACGGCGGATGAGCGAGACCTTTTTAGCCGAAATAAACCGCATTTACCAAAACGAGGGCATCGAGTTTGAGGCCAGCTGGTTCCCGGTGTTTTATTTACTATCGAAGAATGAATCGCTTTCCATTAAGGAATTGAGCGAGCAAACCGAGGTTTCCCACCCGGCGGCAAGCCAGCTGATTACCAACTTAAAAAATAAAAACATTGTAGAAACATCGGTTTGTACCGATGATGGCCGCAGGCAACTGGTGCAGTTCACCCTAAAAGGGAAGGCTATCCTTAACCAGATCCTGCCCATTTGGGAAGCTATCAACAACAGCATGACGGAACTTGCGGAAAGTGATGCTACCGCGATGCAGTTATTACCCGCCATCTCGGCCATGGAAAATATATTCCGTTCGTCGGATTTTGCTAATAGTGTAAGTGGAAAATTAAACCCCGTGAGCCATGAATGATTTTAATTATGGCGTAGAACACCTCTCAATAGGTACGGCTCTTGATATTGCATCGGGCAAGGTGAGAGGTGTTATTAATCATGATTCGGCTGAAAAGATCACCACATCCTGGAAGGAAGTTGAAAAAATAGTCCATGCGCAAAAGCCGGTTTATGGCATCAATACTGGTTTTGGTCCGCTTTGCGATACCAGTATTTCCGAAAAGGATACCAGCCTGCTGCAAAGCAATATCCTTAAAAGCCATAGCGTGGGTGTGGGCAAGCCCATCTCGCAGGAAGTAGCCAAACTGATGCTCATCACCAAGGTGCAGGCGCTGGCCCAGGGTTATTCGGGCATCTCGCCCAAAACTTTGGAGCGGGTGATCTGGCATATCGACAATGATGTGATACCTGTAGTGCCCGAGAAAGGTTCCGTAGGTGCATCGGGCGACCTTGCACCCTTAGCCCATTTGTTTTTGCCGCTATTGGGTTTGGGCGAAGTTTTTGTTGGCGACGGGAAACATCCCGCAGGGAAAATATTGCAGCAGCATAATTTAGAACCCCTTGTGCTTGGCCCTAAAGAGGGCCTTGCGCTCATTAACGGCACACAGTTTATTTTGGCATTTGCCATTAAAGCGGTAGAGCGATTGAACAATGCATTGAACATGGCAGATCTGATAGGTGCTATGTCGCTGGAAGGCCTGATGGGCTCCTCGCGCCCTTTTGATGCGCGATTGCACGCCATCCGGCCGTATAAGGGCACTATGCACGTTGCACAGCGCTTAGCTGCCCTGCTGGATGGCTCGGCCGTTAATTGCGCACATGCAGATTGCAACCGTGTGCAGGATCCTTATTCGCTCCGGTGCATGCCGCAGGTGCACGGCGCATCGCGCAATGCCTGGCTGCATTTAAAGGAGCTTACAGAGGTAGAATTGAACTCCGTTACGGATAACCCGGTAGTTTTTTCTGCGGAGGACACCATCAGCGGGGGCAATTTCCACGGGCAGCCATTGGCGCTGCCCTTAGATTATGCAACCGTTGCCGCCGCCGAGTTAGGCAACATTTCCGACAGGCGCTGCTACCTCATGAGCGAAGGGCGTTACGGTTTGCCAAAGCTATTAACCAACGGTGCAGGCTTAAACTCCGGCCTGATGATACCACAGTATACCACCGCCGCGCTGGTTACCGAAAATAAAACCCTTTGCTTCCCCGCCAGTGCCGATAGTGTGCCCACCTCACTGGGGCAGGAAGATCATGTTTCCATGGGTTCTATCAGCGGGCGCAAGCTGCACATCGTGCTTGATAATATCGAATATATCCAGGCTATTGAGCTGCTCTATGCTTCGCAGGCGCTCGATTTCCGCAGGCCCTTGTTATCTGCGCCGGTTATCGAAGCCTGCCACCAGCTGGTGCGCAAACATGTGCCTTTTATCAACGAGGACAGGATCTTCTCAGAAGATATTAATGCCCTGCATCAATTGATCATCAGCGGCGAATTGCTGCAAGTGGCAGATAACGCCGCTAAAAAACATAACATCAATTTAAATAACGATGACGAGTTCGGAATTTATTAAAACATACGCCAGTCACCCGGTGTATAAAGCCCCGGTTGGCAACCAGCTGCATGCCAAAAGCTGGCAAACCGAAGCACCACTGCGCATGCTGCTGAACAACCTCGACGGGCAGGTGGCCGAGAACCCGGATGAACTGGTGGTGTACGGCGGCATCGGCCAGGCAGCACGCAACGGCGAATCACTCAGGAAAATTATAGAGCTTTTGCTGGAACTGGATGAAGAGCATTCGCTGCTGGTACAATCAGGCAAGCCGGTGGGGATTATCCGCAGTCACCCGCAGGCGCCGAGGGTTTTGATAGCCAACAGCAATTTGGTGCCCGCCTGGGCAACATGGGAGCATTTCAATAAACTCCGCGCCGAAGGTTTGATGATGTACGGGCAAATGACCGCGGGCAGCTGGATCTACATCGGTACCCAGGGCATTTTGCAGGGCACTTACGAAACCTTTGTGGAAGCAGGCCGACAGCACTTCGGCGGTGACCTTACCGGGAAGCTTATTGTGAGCGCCGGCATTGGCGGCATGGGTGGCGCGCAGCCACTGGCGGCAACCATGGCCGGCGCAGTATTTTTAGGTGCCGATGTAGATGTAACCCGAATACAAAAACGAATTGATAGTAAATATATAGATAAGCTTACCCACTCTTACGAGGAGGCAATTGCCTGGGTAAAAGAAGCAATGGCTAAAGGCGAAACACTTTCGGTAGGCTTGGTAAGCGATGCCGGCGATATGCTGGAGCATTTGATAAAAGACGGTTTTGTGCCCGATATGCTTACCGACCAAACCTCAGCGCACGACCCCCTGAACGGTTACATCCCGAATGGTTTACGCTTGGATGAAGCGTTAGACTTGCGCAAAGCAGATGCCGAACAATACAAACGCCTCTCGCTAAAAAGCATGGCCCGCCATGTTGGTTTGATGCTGGAACTACAAAAACAGGGCGCTATTACCTTCGATTATGGCAATAATCTGCGCGAGTTTGCCCGGCAGGGCGGCGAGCCGGATGCCTTTAATTTCCCGGGGTTCACCCCGGCCTTTATCCGCCAGCTGTTTTGCGAGGGGAAAGGACCGTTCAGGTGGGTAGCCCTTTCAGGCGACCCGGAAGATATTTATACCACCGACCGGGCGCTGATGGAAGCTTTCCCTGAAAACAAACCGCTCATCAACTGGCTGGAGAAGGCGCAGAAGCAGATCGCTTTCCAGGGCCTGCCCGCCCGTATTTGCTGGCTGGGTATGGGCGAGCGCGAAAAAGCGGGGTTAATTTTGAATGAATTGGTGGCCAGCGGCAAGGTAAAAGCGCCGATAGTGATCGGCCGCGACCATTTGGATTGCGGCTCGGTAGCCTCGCCAAACCGCGAAACGGAGTCCATGAAGGATGGCTCGGATGCGGTATCCGACTGGCCGCTGCTCAACCTGATGGCCAACACCTCGGGCGGGGCAACATGGGTATCATTCCACCACGGTGGTGGGGTGGGTATGGGCTACTCGCAACATGCAGGCATGGTAGTGGTTGCCGACGGCACCGAACGCGCCGCAACCTGCCTCAAACGCGTTTTGCACAACGACCCGGCAATGGGTATCTTCCGCCATACCGATGCCGGCTATGATAAAGCAAGCGAGTGGGCGGATAGATTTGGGTTGAAGGTGTGGTAGATGTGAGTCCGGAAGTCAGAGGTCGGAAAGTCCGAAGGACGGATTTGTAGAGACGCGATACTTCGCGTCTTGACGGATATTTGTGGAAACGCAAAATTTTGCGTCTCCGAACGGATGCCCACGTTAGGGATTGCAGCGTAAAACCCACAGCCGCGGGGTGGCATATGGCGGGAAGGGCGAGGATTTGCAGCGAAAAGCCCGGCCGAAGGCAACGCCCAAATTGGTTTAAAGAGGTTGGTAGCTTGCAGCCAAAAAATAATAATAAAGCGTCATTGCGAGGCACGAAGCAATCTCTGCGCAGGACAAGCCGCCATGCAAGCCGCTAAGCAAATCGGGAGATTGCTTCGTTCCTCGCAATGACGCGGGAGTAATAGGGTATTAACATAGTGATAGGTTTCAAACCCATCACTATAGAAGTAAAATACAAATGAAAAAACTAACAGGCCCCTTTACCCAAATACTCCCCTTAACCGGCATGCCCCAAAAAGGCGCGCTGCAGGATGAGCAATTGCACATCATCCCAAACGGCGGTGCGCTGGTGGAGGATGGGCGGATATTAGCAGTTGGCGATTTTGAAAAGCTGCGGCGACAAAATCCCGACGCGGGAATAGAAGAAATAACCGGGCCGCAGGTTTTACTTCCCGGCTTTATAGATTGCCATACGCATATCTGCTTCGGCGGTAACCGGGCTAAGGATTATGCCATGCGGATAGCTGGCAAAACCTATCTGGAGATTGCCCAAAGCGGCGGCGGGATCTGGGATACGGTTACACAAACACGGGCAGCCACCGAAGCTGAATTGACCTCATGGCTTGTTGAATGCGCCAACCGGCACCTGGCAGAAGGTGTAACCACGATAGAAGTGAAAAGCGGTTATGGACTGAGTTTGGCAGAAGAATTAAAACAACTGCGGGCGATAAAAGCGGCATCTTTAAAAACCAAAGCCAAACTGGTGCCCACCTGCCTGGCCGCGCATATGGTGCCGAGGGATTTTGCAGGTTCGCAAGGTGAATATTTGGAATATGTGCTGAACGAATTATTGCCCGTGATAAAGCAGGAAAACCTTGCCGGGAGGGTAGATATATTTATTGAAAAAAGCGCTTTTGATGCAGAGCGCGCATTTGCTTACCTAAGCGATGCAAAACAAATGGGTTTTGATATCACCGTACATGCCGACCAGTTTACGGCAGGCGGCAGCAAGGTTGCTGTTGAAACCGGCGCATTATCGGCCGACCATTTGGAAGCATCAGGCGAAGCCGAAATAAAATTACTGGCCAATTCCAATACCGTTGCGGTAACTTTACCCGGCGCTTCGTTGGGCTTGGGCATGCAATATGCTCCTGCCCGGAAGTTGCTGGATGCCGGCGCATGCCTCGCCATAGCCAGCGACTGGAACCCTGGCTCAGCTCCCATGGGCGATCTGCTGATGCAGGTGGCTGTGATGAGTGCCGCCGAAAAATTAACAACAGCCGAAGTGCTGGCAGGATTAACCTATCGCGCCGCCGCCGCTTTAAAAATAACAAACCGTGGTATATTAGCGCCCGGAATGTTTGCCGATATGCAGGCATACCCATGCGCAGATTACCGCGAAATACTATATTACCAGGGTAAAATGAAACCCGTCAATGTCTGGACCGCTGATTTTAATGATTTTTAGATTTCGCTGATGATTACCTACGGCCTATCGACAAAACCACTAATGAACAATTGAACCAAAAAAGAACCATCAAAATGAACCAACTAATAGAATGCGTGCCCAATTTTAGCGAAGGCGTAAACCTGGCTATCATTAAACAAATAACCGATGAGATTGAAACCGTAGATGGCGTTCGGCTACTGAATGTTGACCCGGGCAAAGCCACCAACCGTACCGTAGTAACCTTTGTAGGCGAGCCTTCGGCGGTGATACAGGCTGCTTTTTTGGCGATAAAAAAGGCAGGCGAATTGATTGATATGAGTAAGCATAAGGGTGAACACCCCCGGATGGGCGCTACGGATGTTTGTCCGCTGATACCGATCGCCAATATGACGATGGAGGAAACGGCGGAATATGCCAAACAACTGGCTAAACGCGTAGGCGAGGAATTACAGATCCCAGCCTATTTATACGAGTATGCCCAGCAGGATAAAAGCCGCAGTAACTTGTCGATCATTAGGGCGGGTGAGTATGAAGGCTTTTTCAAAAAGATAAAGCTGCCGCAATGGAAGCCTGATTTCGGCCCGGCAGAGAATGATGTAAAACGGGGCGCAACGGTAATTGGTGCGCGCGAGTTTTTGATAGCCTATAACGTAAACCTGAATACCACCAGCACCCGCAGGGCAAATGCCATTGCCTTTGATGTACGCGAAGCTGGCAGGGTAATGCAGGAAAACGGCAA
The DNA here is from genome assembly GCF_014773265.1 of Mucilaginibacter pankratovii. Taxonomy (GTDB): domain Bacteria; phylum Bacteroidota; class Bacteroidia; order Sphingobacteriales; family Sphingobacteriaceae; genus Mucilaginibacter; species Mucilaginibacter pankratovii. The sequence goes on from NZ_JACWMY010000020.1 coordinate 67,846, forward strand.
AGTGGTTACAGATGAGAACGGTAAACCAAAAAACATCCCTGGCTCGCTGAAGAGCGTGAAGGCTATCGGCTGGTATATTGAGGAATATGGCGTGGCGCAGATCTCCATGAATCTTACTAATATCGAGATAACGCCCATCCACATCGCTTTTGATGAGGTGTGCAAAAAAGCCAATGAGCGCGGCATCCGCGTAACCGGCAGCGAACTGGTGGGGCTGATCCCACTAAAAGCCATGCTGGATGCCGGTAAATATTTCCTACGGAAACAGCAGCGCTCAGTAGGGGTGAGCGAGGCGGAACTGATCAAGATCGCCATTAAATCGATGGGGCTGGATGAACTGGGCCCCTTTAATCCGCGCGAGCGCATTATCGAATACTTATTGCAGGATGGCGCAGCAAGCAAATTGGTTGGCATGACATTAACCGCCTTTGCCGATGAAACGGCAAGTGAAAGCCCTGCACCCGGCGGCGGGTCGATATCGGCGTATATGGGGGCTTTAGGAGCATCGCTGGCTACGATGGTGGCCAACCTGTCTTCACACAAAAAGGGCTGGGATAACCGGTGGGAAGAGTTCAGCAAATGGGCGGAGCAGGGGCAGGCTTATAAGGATGAATTGCTAAAATTAGTTGATTTGGATACGGCGGCATTCAATAAAATTATGGAGGCGTTCAGCCTTTCGAAAGCTACCGATGAAGAAAAGATTGCGCGTGATAAAGCCATACAGGATGCTACCAAATACGCTATTGAAATACCGTTTAAAGTAATGCAAACCGCTTTTGAAAGTTTAACGCTGATAAAAGCTATGGTAGAAACAGGTAACCCCAATTCGGTTACAGATGCTGGCGTGGCTGCCCTGTGTGCCCGCTCGGCAGTATTGGGCGCTTTTATGAATGTGAAGATAAACGCCAGCGGATATAAGGATAAAATTTATACGCAGGATGTTATCAGCAAAGGGAATGAAATTGAAAGGAAAACTATTGCGTTGGAGGCGGAGATAATTGCGTTGGTGAATGAGAAGATAGGGTTGTAAAAGTCCGCTAACTCTAACCGCCTTGTCCTTGCGAGTCGCGGCGGGGGAAGTGACAGGGGGCGACGTGGCAATGACACAGTTTGCTATAAATAAAAAGAGGCGCAATTGCTCGCGCCTCTTTGGAAGTATAGAGAGATTAGTTGATTTCTCTTTAGTAATGATACCTCACAAATGCCTCCATAGCCGCATATTCTGCCATACCGAGCTTATCATAGCAAACAGCAGTTTCGCGGTTGCGGTCCTCGGCACGCACCCAAAATTCGCGGGCATCATCACCGGGGAACACCGGGCGGTCTTTTTGGCTTTGATGCTTAAAGATAGCATTCCGTTTGCGGATCACCTCGGCAGGAGATAAAGGCACCGCCATTTCGATCTCGTGGGTAGCAAACTCGTGCCATGCACCGCGGTAGAGCCACATCCAGCAATCTTTTACCCAGTCTTCGGTTTCCTTTAAACGCTGTAAAGCAGCAAGGATAATATTAAAACAAACG
>NZ_JACWMY010000021.1 GCF_014773265.1 Mucilaginibacter pankratovii
AATATCTTAGTCCTGACCAAGTCGCCTGGCTTAGTACCACACGAATCTGCAAGGGTCAACAATCGCTGCCGTTGTTTTTCGGTTACCCTGAAAGTGATCTTTAAAGACCGCTTTTCTGATGGAGAAACTTTTGGCCTTGCCATAAGTACTCAAAAAAATGTTTGATGGAATTGCTCAAGGCAATGAGCAATTTAAAACCCCGCAAGGGCCGCAGGGCAACCCCGCGTTTATTGGCTGTGAAAACGGCCCGGCAACTATGCCATACTCAAAGGTATTTATTTGCTGCTCCCTGTCCAAATTTTTATGCAGAACAAAGTGAAAGCATACCGGGTACGGGTGTCCCGGCAAGCGTTTTGGTCCGACCAAAACATGGCTTGCTTTAATTGAGCCATTAGGTTTATTTTTGAAGTAAAGTCGCAGAATTTTTTTCGTATCAGTATTTCACACCTCTGCCAATCCGTCCTTTCAAAGCAAATAATTAATTATGTTTAGACGTGCTCTCTTACGATTTTTATCTGATTGAAAACGTGTGATAACTAATTTTGTGAAATCTGTATCCGTTATTGGTTTGCCTTGAGTTGTCTTTACTATTGGATGAGAACTACTATTAAAATTCACACGCTTTGCCACCCAATGAATATTATCGTTTGGCAATGCAACTTCAAGTATTAACCCAGGCAAACCACCAAAAGTTTCGGGGCCGCCAGAAACGTGAATTTCATCTGTATAAAAAGCAACAACATAAATGGAATCCATAATTATTGCATTAGCCCGGCGGCATTTAAACCCTGCCACGTCTCTTAATTCGTTAGTAACCTTCCAACGAATTTTCCTTGTATTTTCTATTAGAAACTGCTCGTTAAAAGCATTTTTGCGTGTCCACGTCAACCCTTGTTTAAGGTCCGAATACGTTATATTTATCTGCTCTGATAGGGGGATTTTCCCGAATAGCGTACTGTTATTTAAATTCGGGCTTGTTAAGGGCTCAAACAAACACTCATCAGTACTAAATGTCAGCCTACTATTCAAAATTGCAAACTGGGGGTTTTTGTTTACATAATCATCATAAACTTGTTGATTCACATCTTGTGATCCTCCAATTGTTTTTTTTAAAATTCCATGGATATTTACTTTTTTCTCGTATTCTACAACACCGGAATGGCCAAGTGCCGATTGTGATCTGGTGACAGCCGGAAAACACAAAAACAACAAAAAAATGATTGAAAATATTCTCATAATTTATTTCTCCTTAACAGATCTGAATTTGGTAAAATCGTAACTAACCGACAATAAAAGATACCTTCTGATGCCATTAGTTTCGCTTTGTATTATTGAATTGTCAGATATATTTCGATAAAAATTCACGTATTGATTCAAGATGTCATTTACTAATAATGATGCTCTCAGTTTATTTGTCGGCAAAAAAGTTTTACTAAACGAAGCATTTAAGATCGCTCGTTTCTGGGAATCAAACCGCGGAGTTTTTGCTAAATAATTATATTTAAAATTAGTAGTCAGTTGAAATTTAGCTGGCAGATATATTAAAATCGCCGCATTTGTATTTACTCCCCAAGCATTATTGTTGCCTGGCTGCAAAGAGAATTGATTGATGTTGTAAATTGGCCCGACGTTAAAGCTTAAGTTGTATTTTTCGACCAAATATTTACTTAACCCTAAGCTGAATTCGTAACTGCCATTTTTTGATTTACCCAATTCATCGTTTATATAGGAATAATAGACATCCCCTGAAGTGCTTAAATTGAGATTAACTCCAATGTTGTATTTTTTCAACTTTCTGCCATAATTTAAATTGATATAGTAATTATGAGAATTATTTTCATTGAGATTAACATAATTTGTTATCGATTTACCAGAAAAATTATCTGTATAAGTTTTCGTAATTATATCATTTCCAGTAAAAGCATACGAGCCGTAAATTTCCATACTCTCTTCCGTTATTTCTTTGAAAGAACTAAACGAAGAATTAAAGCTATTTGTAAAAGAGGGCTTTAAAGTTGGATTACCAATGATTACATTTAATGGATCATTATTAATTTGCACCGGTTGGATTTTTTCGATACTCGGTATTAACGGGGTTCCTAGATAATTGAATTTAAAAGAGGTTTCTTGGGCGAGTTTAAGTTGAAAATTTGCTTGGGGATAGTAATTCAAAAATGTTCTACTCGTTTGAATGTTCTGTATTTTGTCGGATTGATTGAAGTCAATAATTGAAATTTTATTCCCCAAATTCACCAGAACGTTATTTGATGAGAAGTTTAGAATTGCGCCAAATTGATTAATGAGTTGCTTAAAGACATAGTCGTTAGTAAAGTCTTTATCTATTAAGTCATAAGTGCCTAAGGCAGATTGATTAAAAGACTTGCGATTTGATTCAGAATTATTTGTCCCAAATCCATAGTTTAATGTTAAAGATATTTTTTTCGTTATTGGTTCTGAATAAGCAATATTTGTACTTAACGTCGACTTATATAAATTATTAGTTTTGTATTGATTTACTTTAACTATGCTATCGGGAGTTGTATTCAAACGATAGTAGTCTATCTCTGAGTTAAGATAGCTTTTAATTGATTCATCGTTTGAGGAACGAGCTATTGTTAAGGCAAGGGTCCTCCGATTTTTTTTGAATTTTCTCGTCAATAGAGCAGCGAAATTTACTATTTGTTGATCACTATTATTATCTAATGTTCGTCGTTGAACGTTCAATAAAGAACCGTTTAATATTTGTTGTGAATCATAATTATTAAACGACTTAGCTGATTTGCCTGTTTCATCCAAGGCCACCTTTAACGTTGTAGCACCATCAAATTTTATCTGGTATGTCCCATCTAGTTTTTGCCTACTGAGTTCGTTCGAGAATTTTTGAAAAGATGATCCATTTATTGCACCAACTGGCAATGTTACCAAAGTGCTGGTATTTGTCGAGCCACTAACATCAAACGACCCAATTTTAAAATTTGCATTAATGGTTTGATTACCATTGCCCATTTTTTTATCGAAATGTGCTCCACCGTTTATAGCTTCCGGCAAACCGCGGTTATCATACATTCCATTAAATGAATCTAAAACGTTATTATCCCCAGTTGTGGTTATTAACCCATCTTCCGCAATTTGAACATTACCTAATGCACCAATATTATTGCTATCACCAAATTTTAATCCTGTTTTTCCGTCACTTGCAGCAGTGACATATGCAGAGTATTTTTCATTCGACTTAAACCTATTATAAATCCCTTGATTGCTGTAAATATCATGAGAGCCTATCCCAACATTCACTTTACCAAATGTTCCATTTTTCTTATCTTCCTTCAATTTGACGTTTAAAGTCTTTTTTTTTGAGCCATCATCAATACCTGTAAACGTAGCTTGGTCGCTTTTTTTATCGTAAAGCTGGATTTTTGACACCATGTCAGCTCTTATGTTCCGCGTTACAAGTGTCGGGTCATCTCCAAAAAATTCCTCGCCGTCAACCAATATCTTATTGATCTTTTGTCCATTTGCGCTAATATTCCCGTTTTCATCAATTTGAATTCCAGGCAATTGCTTAAGAAGGTCCTCTACTTTATCATTGGGTTGGATTACATACGCTTTTGCATTGTATTCTGTCGTGTCACCGTTAATTTTTATCGACTTAACTTTACCTTTAATAAGAACTTCATTTAAAAAAGTTGTTTTAAGCAACAAGCTAATTTGGCCAACATCCTTTTGCATTGAGTTAGAGTTAAGTTCTAATAATACTATATGGTCAACGTAATTCTTTGCAGTTATCATGAGAAAATACTGTCCCTGAGGCAAATTGCTGACAGTGAAAGCCCCGAACTTATCTGGATATGAAAAAGCCTGCAATAAAGAGTCTTTAGCACGGAATACGGTAACAGTTGAATTTAAAATTGCCTGTTTAATTGCTGTGTCAATAACTCTACCTTTAATTAAACCGTTGTTTTGTCCAAAGCTTGAGATTGCGAAAGAACAAAAAAGCAAAAAAGAATAAAATATCTTCATCAAATCAATCTATGAAAGTAACTGTGAGTAATGAAAGGGGTTGTGTTAAAAGTAAAATTCGAATTGTTAAATCAATCAGCGGAAATTGCCACATTCTTCTATCTGTATAAACCAATTAAAAAGAGGCTGCCTCGGACTTTTTGAGACAGCCTCTCCTCCAATTAGAAGCTAATATTTAAGCTGAAAATCAGATTTAGAAGCCACCGGTTTCACTTCCAGGAGGGCAAGACTGCTGAGTAATGCAAGGCCCATCAGTTGCAGGAGTAACGCATCTTGAATACATTGTAGTTCCAGTGGATGTTTCTTTATAACATAACGCAGTATCCCAAGTGTACCATTGCACGACATTCGGTTGTGCTTTTTGAGATTTTACGCTGCCAATAGCTGTACAGCATATTGCAGCTGTAAGTAAAAAAAGTTTAGTTTTCATAATGATTAATTTTTAATATATGTTATTTTTATTTGTTTAAATCGGAAATCTTTTTTTGAAGGATAAGGAACAAAAATCGAGTTATTTACCACAAAGCTCCTTCCCAGAAAATACCATTTATCGTTTAAGTCAATGTTTCCTAAAACCTTGAACGTTTCATCAAATACAGTTATGAATCTTCTTTTATCCTTGAAATCGGGGAACTGACCGTTTGATTTTTTTGAGTATTTTACTGGTTCTTCGAAAGCTCTTATATAACCTCCTTTGATTTTTAATATTTTAAAATACCGCACATTTTCAAGGAAATGAACAATTTTTTTGTCGTCATAATGCGCCCATTTACCATCAATAGGATTTGCGACTTCACTATATGGTAACTTACTAGAAGGCTTACCACCATGTATCGAAACTTTACCTGTTTTTAAGTCTAAAACATATACATTAGGTTCGACTACAAAATTGTACAAAATAGAATTATGCCCATTAATATTAGAAATTGAATATTGTGGATCTATCATAAATCCATAGTACCCATTTTTATATAGCTCGCTCCATTGAATTGGCAGTCTTTTAAAAGAGCGCCTTAATCGGGTGTCGATTTCTGTAATAAATGAGTAATTAAAATGATTGACGTTGGTTGCCAGTGGATTAATAGTAGGAACCAACAGCTTTTTTGAGTTTGAATCAAACTCAAAACTTAAAGCTTCGGAAAAATCCATTAAGTAATTTGCTTTAAAGTAATCATCGACGGCGTTAATCACAAAAGTTTCTTTTAAATTTCCTTTATAATCGTATAATCCTATTTCTGTTCGAGAAAGAACAAATATCGAATCTCTGTTTTGAAGGTATAAACCTGTAATAAACGGAAGAGTCCCAGAAAGCGATTTAGGAATTAAGCTAAATTTGCTAAATGCTTTTTTATGATCCAATGAATATAAATGTACTTTATGATCATATTCGTTATAGCCGGCAAACGTACCGTCCTTATCTACCGAAAATATTTTGTAAGTAAAAACTTTAGGCGTATCGGCATCTATAATAAGTGTTGACGTATCGATTTTAAAACCGGAATTTGAATAACCGGTTGGCGTTAATTTAAACGAATTGTTTTCGACATTGCAGCTTACGAAGTAAATTAAAATAAATGCAACTAGACCCGCTGGAAGGTTGAACCAGTTTTTGTTTGGCATATAATACGATAATGTTTACGGATAAGATTAGGCCAGTAAATAATACTGCATTTCATAAATTTTTATGAAATGCAGTATTATCATTATTCGTACTTACATTCGGTTTGCCTGGTACAAGGCCCGTCCGGGTTTGGATTATTACATTGGCTGCCCCATGTAGTATTCCCATTTGCATCTGTCTTTGAACACACGCCGGTGTTATACATCTGCTGAGTGAATGTTGTAGCAGGTGTAAATGAACTTAACAACAGCATTCCAAAAGGAACAAGCAATAAGAAGAATTTTGATTTCATAATGTTTGATTTAAAGAATTATTGATATATATACTATTAGTTAAAGCAATTGTTCCCTAATCTGGCTAGGTTTAGTGACATGCATATCTGCGAAATAGGTGGGTTTACCGTCATTGTAAACTATTATCCGATCCGTAACGGCTACATATCCACTATTTATCAACAGATTATTTTCATCATATATAATGTTGACTTGTCTTTTGGCAGCGGTTGGGGAAATTTCGCGTAAGAACTTGTGTTTTCTGCTGCTTAAAATTACATTAAACTTGTAATCTTTGTATTCCAAGCTGTTATAAATGGATTTGGACAATTCAATGTCCTCTTTTGTGCAAATGCAATCCTCGTTTTGTAGAATGAGCACAACCGATTTTTTCTCCTTTGCTAAATCAAATCCGCTTTCCTTTTTTACAAACGATTCAAGATTTTCCTGATAGTCATAATTAATTGTATTCTGACACGCAGTTCCCAAAAGGACTAAACAAGTATAGAAAACGAATGATATATAGTTTTTCATGGCTTAGGCGTTGTAACGTAAAATTAAAATATTTCTTTTAGAAAAACAAATTTTTTAATTTCAATGCAAATTAATTTTAAGATAATATTTATATTAGCAAAACGTTATTGGTACTGTGTCATAATGCTATCACCACGTCCTTAAAAAATATATGAAAAAGTTTATTTTAGTAGCAGTTGCAGCAACTTTTTTTACAAGCAGATCATTCTGTAGCGATCTGGCCGTATCAAAATCTACTTTGAATTCAGATACCATCACGTTGAAACAGAATGAAAAGTTTAAATATTCAGGAGAAAGCGTTATTACATGTTCAGAAAAAAGTTGTTTGAATAATATTATTGAAACTGTAAATAAATTTTCACCACAATCTTACTACTTGGTTGAAAAGATTTCAAATTCACAGTGGGTTATCAAAAAAGAGGGTACGATTAGCACAAAATCGGTTCCAAAGTCTATAACGATTTTGGAAGGAGGTGCACAAATTATGGGTAAAAAGTATGGTGATCGTACACGAGTAGTAATAGTGGTTATCTAATTTGAGCATTCATAAATAATCATAACCAATAATTTACCGGCGCATAGCAGCAGAGCTCCAAGTACATACATAATTTAAGCAACCTATCTCTGGGTTGCTTTTTGTTTTATAACACTACCATGGGGGAGGGCAAATACAATACCTTCGCAAAAAAACAAGACCAGCTAAATCAATGTAAATCCTCAAAATCTTTATAGCTTAGTTTTTTTGCTTCTTTTTTTACAAGAAAAGAAGTCCGTAGCGCAACACTCAAAACATATTTATGTTAAGTGAAATTACGTATAAATTAAATTGCATGAAATTTTAAGGAATTGCAAATCAAAGCATTAGGTAAAATCAGGACGCAGCTAAAATTCTTAAATCTGCGAGAAAGGGGTTCGAAAACATTCCCCTAGGGCTAAGTAATAGATATCCTTTTGCCTGATTTTTCCTTTTGCCTCGTATTTTCCAAACAGTAAAAATCTAGGACCGTGGAATAGCGCCTGCATCAGCGAGGAGGTACGCAATGTCTTCAAAATACTTCGAAACTCTTCCATGACTTGGATCGTCGGATGCCAAATCCCCATAAGCACATCTATATGATAATCTGGCAACCTCTTCGGCGATTTTATCATTTAATGCATTATAAATTTCTGGTTTATCATATCTCGACAAATTATCACATGTGTCTTCGAATTCAAAACGGCTTATAACTGAAGTTGGTAGCATTTGGAAGTCAGTATCATGATCCAAGAAAAGTGATACAGCCTTTTGTACAATAGGGCGTCTCGCTTTAGAATAGCCTGAAGCAGTAATTCGGTATCCGTTATTTTCAAGCTCTGATTTGTTCAATAAATATATCACTCCTTGTTTCTTTTTAGACGGATTTTCCTTAGCCGCGCCGAAGGTTGCAAAAGCAGCTGCAATTTCAATATCAGTTGTCAAATCAATAAACGGTGTAGCTAAGTGATAATGTTGCATAAAGCAGTAAATCACCTCGTTTATAGATTGAAATGAGGAATCCTCAACGTGCTTCGCACCATCTGTTTCGGATGAAAAAAGGGGCTTACCAAGCCCAATTACTTCCATCATTTGCGCGATTATCAATAACCGTTCCTTGACTGCTTGTGTTTGACTATCTGTGAAGCGGTTAGATTTAAAGAACAGGCGATAATGGGACGAATATGTAGTAGGATATAAACTATCTTCACCTCGATATAAACAATTACCTTCTGCGCAGGAATCAGATGCCTGATAAACATTTGTGAGGCACTCAGCCATCGTAGGTTTTGCATTCATCATATTTATTGTAATGTTCAAAGCTAACCCAAATTACAAAAAATACATTACAGATACACCATCTATAACTATTATTATTACGTAGCTCGTAGAGGAAGCTTTTCGAACCTCTTTTTAGATGATTTAAGATTGTTGGCCGCGCCATAACAATTATCAACGTATTGAAATTGAAACATTTATTAAAAGATTGCAAAATATTCCTTTTAAAAATTAGTTAACATAAAATTATTTAACCTTAGTATTCCCGACCTTGATTTGTTGGAAGAAAAGAAGCAAAAGAATCGAAGAAATTTAGAGTTGTTTAAATACTGTTTAAGATTCGAGTCCTGCTCCCGCTAAGATACCGATTAGCCACAATCGGACTAATGTAAGGTTGCTTGCAAAACCGCGCTACAAAGAGCGTTTGGCATTGGGAAAAATGGATGTAGAAAATCAAAATCTAATCGTGCCTATATTAATGTTGCACAGCCAGCCAGAACCCTGGAAGATCAAATTGGAGAAATCGCCAAGTTGATTGTGAGTTTTATTATATAACCAACAATGACTTTGCGCGCCGAAAACACTGTGCAACTGATCGCTAATGTTGAGGCGCGCATTGTCCTTTCTCCAATTGATAAGACGAAATTCCACAGTTCTAAGGGATGGTCATTTATCATCAGACTCCCTTCCCGCTAATCATAAAAATGAGATCAAGGCTTATTTCAATTCCATTAACGACGAGATTACCACTCAACTTTTAACAGACTTCATCAAACGAATTAGCTGGGATTTTTCAGGACAAGTCCCGGAAGCAGCAGTAGAAATGCTCTACAATCAAATTTTAGCCCTATTAAGCAATCCGAAATTTGACGATAAACAACCCGCCTTCTTAATGGAGGTTTTACTGTCGGAAATATGTCGCTGCTCGCAATTGAAAGACCCTGATCAGCGGATGGTTAACCGCGAGTTGCTGAATAAGGCTCTGGCAATCAAAATGGAGGAATTAGAGCAATACAGTAACCGCAGATTTTTGGGCTTACTGGACCAGCGGATTGGTCAAATCTATAGAACGCTGAATGACATGCAGCAGGAGATCCGAGGGCTTAAAACGCAGTTAATTTCTTCCAATAATAAAACCATACTCGACAGGCCGTTTTCCAATTAGAAGAATGTTTTTCATGCCTTAGATATCAATTTTATAGTCGCAATAATTTCCGCAAACATTACAACATTTCAGCGGACTATTATTATTTTAAGCCTTTGTAGAAATCACAGTCACCAGAGCAAAATTATGGTAATAACACTCACCTTAGGGACTATTTCCGCATTTATAGGCAGCTCCGCGTTAGGGGGATTTATCGGAAATCGCGTAGATGCCATGACGGTAAATCACATCATTGATCCCGTGTTAGATGGCCTAAAACCTAAGGTAGACCAAAATGGTCTTCCCGTTAACGAACATCTCGGTAGAATGCTTAAAAAGGCGAGTTTATTCGCCTCGCAGGCTTTATTTGAGGCATTCTTAAGTGAAGCAGAAACTATGGAGCGGCTAACCGGCGAATGGCCACTCGGGATCGAAAATGATGCATTTAGGGCAACATTCGACGTCTATCTAAATAATCAAGAAGCTATACTTGAATTGCCATACCCAGAGTTAGAACACGATGAAGCTTACGGAAGGATCGAAGGGTTGTTAGCGGCTTCTTCTGCAAATCAAGAAAATATTATTCAATTTAGAAATCGACTATCCGCTGAAATAAAATCACGTTACGTGGTACAGCTTCAGCAAGATTTAGGCTTAAACGCCTTTCCCGCTAAGTTGAACGAGATGATCATTAATGGGTGGTTTTTAGATGGTAAATTTATCGATTGGTTTGAACTAATGGCTTTGAAGTTCGCAGCCCTACTTAAGGACAGTGGTAATGCGGAAGCGCAATTAGCATTTCAAATGCGTTTGTTATCAGATATTAAGATCGAAACCGAAAATATTCGACTTGATATGGCCAAAGTTTTAAACGACCCTGAAAAGTATTTCCCAAAACTTGGAAGTATTGAAAAGCTCGGGCCGAAACTAGATCGTTGGATAAAGACTTTAAAAACCAGCTTAAAGCAAATCGATCATACAACAACAGAGACATTTGTTATCGCACAGAGATCTGAATTCAAGATCGATGATTTAAAAAATGAATTGATCACGATCAGAAGAGAAATCTCATCATTATCTACCCAAGGTACTACCGCTGTTGAGAGAAAATCCCTTAATATTCTGCCACAATACTTGGGGGAGGTGATAGGGCGAAATGAGGATTTAGAATTATTGAACGAAGATTTAGTAAATTGTGAAAGTAACATTTTAATTAAAGGAATTGGGGGTATCGGAAAGTCAACGTTTCTGAAAGCTTATTTAAGAAAATATCGAGAACAGTTCAATCACATCGTTTTTTTTGAGTTCTCCAATAACGAAGAGTTGACTCTAAGTGATCCGGAACGCTTTGTTAATTTGGTTGCTGGAGATGATATTTTGATTGAAAACCTGGGGCTCACATTCAATGAGGATGCAACCAATATGTTCAAGTGCAGGCAAATTATGTTTCAATTACAGAATATTCCCGGACTTAACTTAATGGTCATTGACAATGCTGATGAAAGCGTAGTTAAGTTGATCGATATTATCCCAAGCCCTCCAACTTGGAGAACTCTGATCTCAAGTCGAGAGGAAATCGACGGATTCCAAACCCGGGAACTCACATCGTTAAGTCCTACAAACACCATTAAACTATTCCGTTATTGGCATCCTGCAATAATTGACGAGGAAGAAGTTGGTACTTTACTAAAATTGATTGACTATCATACGCTTATGACGGAATTAATTAGTAAGACTATTACTGCGTCAAAAGGATTTATTAGTGTGTCTGATATCGAATTGAAGTTTAGGAATCATGAACTACATGACCCTAACATCAATGAATTGATCAAAATATCAAAGCCAGGAATGTCAACAACACTATTTGAACAACTTATAATGACATTTGATATGGCCAAATTCAGTGATGCAGAGATCAGTACGCTTAAATATTTTTATTACCTACCGTCTGAATTTTATGAAGTGAAATTATTGGCGGAGTGGTTAAATATCCCGGAAAAGGATCTGAGACAGTTCAACAGGACTATATCTCAATTAAGCGAAAAAGGTTGGCTTTATGTAGAGAACAATTCATGCAAAATGCATCGATTGATCCAAGAGATGATATTTTATAAATTAAATCCAAGTTTGAAAGACGTTCAGCCATTGCTCCAGACATTTTATAAACTCGCTACAAAAAATTAATCATGGAAGGTTTAACATTATTAAAATCGAAAAACCACATTCCATACTTTGAACATTTCGTAGGTAGGCTTACCTCCGAGGAACAAAATACCGTCCAAATAGCACTGATATTTAACGTCATCGGTGTGGATTATTTTAAAAATAACGATTTGACAAAAGCTAAAAGTTTTTTGGGGAAAGCTTACGAAATCATCATACCTTTTAGAGATAACAAAGATCAATTTGCTATTTCCTCGGCCGCGACGGTGATCGGAAACATTGGCGTAATTGAAATGAAACTCAACAATCTTGAAGATGCGTTAGGGTTCTTAGAACTCGCGGCAAAAACTGACTACGGGATGTATAAAGATGGTTTAAAATCAGCGGAGGACACTGCGCATTCCCTTACTAACCTTGGAGACTATTGGTTAGAATACCATGATCTTTATAATGCCGGAGAATTTTATGATCAAGCGCTGCTTCTTTGGGACCTGGCAATAGAAAAAGCCCCCACCGCTGCAATTAAATTACGCAAAGCAAGGCTATTAAATAAGTTCGCTCAGATTCATTTTATGCGATCACAATACATAATTGCGGAGAGATACTGTAAGGAAGCAGTTGATATCATTAAAGAATATGAGTCACCCACGGTTGAAGTACTTGAACCGTTAGTTGAAATATATCTTACGCTCGGGCAGGTGTTACAAAAAGCTCGCGCGAAAAATGAAGCGGAAAGGATATATAAACACGGTATTACACTTGCAGAAGCATTGGCTAAAGAGTCTGAAAATGCTTTTGGGCCAGTATTAACTAATCTGCTTTGTCATTTTGGCGCATGTAAGAGAGAATTTGGCGAATTAGACGAAGCCGAAGAAATTTTGCTTTCGGGATTGGATCGATATAGAAAACATTCAGAATTATTACCAGAGAAATACCAAGTCAATATAGCCAAGGCCTACATGGATCTTGGAGTAATTTATGCTGAACAGAGAAAATACGATCTATCGGAAGTTTCCTACAACGAATCTTTGTCGATCAAAGAAAAGTTAGCGTTAAAGAATCCCTCTTTTGAGTCATCAAAATTGTCTGTATACAATAATAGAGCAGGACTTTACAGATCGATGGGAAACTTGGAAAGAGCACTGGAGGATTTTAAAAAGGCTTTAGCGATCGCGGAAGGTGGGCTAGATGATGAAAAACTTGCTGTTAGCAGTTTAAGAGCAAATATCCTTACAAACATAGCCTATGTACAACATGATCTCGACGATCCTGAATTCGAGAAGTCTATCGACTTAGCGATCACGATCTACAGAAATATAGTTACAAAGGATAAAGATTTCTATAAACTTCCGTTTGCTGATGTCCTGGTAAAGAAAGGCAAAATGTTAGGTGATCGAGGGAGTTTAAAGGATGCGTTGATCCCACTAAACGAAGCAATAGAAATTCAAACGGCTCTGTTGTCAGATGACAACGACATATGGTTATCGGCATCAGACACACTAACAATGCTTATAGCTTGTCACTTGGACTTGGATAATGTTAGGCTTGCAGGCGGCATGATACACATGAATCTGTTAACATTAAGAAGATATGATAAGTCCAAGAAGCATTTTCAAAAAGCACTTCAATGGACTTATGATCTTTTCAGGTCAAGAAATTACGATTTTATGATTTTTTTAAACGATGTAGAACTCAGTTACAAAGAACTGTATAAAGAGGATTTTTTTGTCAAAAAAGCTAATTAATGGGGATACTGACCTTTCTAAATACTTATTTCAAAATTCGCAGGGATGACGGTTCAGTTTCGCCGAACGGTATGCCCCTTGGCTTCCAAAACGCCGATGGCATACCAACAATACTTTTTGTCACGTTGGAATTGAATTTCATACATCCTCCAAGGTTTTGCGCAGCAAATATCACTATTATCCTGCCGATCTTTTAAGTCACAGCAGGTGTAAAAAGGGCATTTGTGATTGTCTTTAGATGAAGCCTTCACGCGCGCCGTCGACATACCTCCCTGGTGGCTGAAAAATAATGGTCAAAGGCTATCAATGCTTTCATGGCGACCGAAATTGTTTCAGGCAAGGTGGTTGCCATAAAATCCCGATCAAATTCAGGATCATTCGCGTTTTCGTCGGGCAAAAATTTATAGAGATCAAGATTCCGGGCGCGCAGCAAGATCCCGTAAGCCGAACGCCTACCCTTTAGACGAAGCGGACCGTTCGCTGCGCTTAACCTGGCCGCTTCATCGCCATGTTCCCCAGACTGGACATAATTCGAACCATTTGCTGGAAAACTTAAGATTATTATCTCAATTAAATCTTTTCGAAACAGTTGATCCGAGCTCTATCATGCGCCCCTAACTGCATGGTATTCGGACCGTAAATTGGAAATTTAACACTTTTATTTAACGTCTAAAATCTTCTCATCGACAATAGATTTGTAGCGGCTAAGGGGCTATATGTTATTTTTCTTGTAACAATTGAGTAATCGCTTTGGTTATAGACGCCCTGTCAGAGGGCCTTGGCGCATTTGTTGTTATTATTTGCCCCTGCTTGTTGATCAGGATAAAGGATGGATAGCCTGATAATCGATAGGTACCCATGAATAGTTTGGTGGCATCATCGCTGAAGAAATAATTTTCACCTTCCAGGTGTTTTTCTTTGACTAAGGCCTGCCACTTAATTTCTGTTGATTGCAGGCAAAGGTTGACAAAGACGATGTCCTTACCCTGCATCGCACGATAAAGCGCCGGCGTACTTTTCATCTCCTCCAGGCAGGGTCCGCACCAGGTAGCGTAAATATCCACATACACCACTTTCCCTGGATATTTGGAGCGGAAATGAGTGAATATATCTGTCGGCGGTAAATCAATCACCTTATTTTGATCCAAATAGTTCACGCCATTGATCTTGGTTGGAGGGAAACTGGGTTTGGTGATCTTTTCCGACAGGCTTTTTAAAGCATCGTAATAAACGGCTTTTGTAAACCATTGCCCGGCGTTTGCAAGGGAATCCAATATCCCCGGAAATTGACTTACTGTACCCGCCAAATGATTATACAGCATATAGTCCCGGCATTCGCCGGCCGGTTCTTTCAGGATGATGCGCACGGCCCTTTGCTCCGCCTCAGCGATACGGCCTTGTTTAGCGGCCTGATCAATGGTGCTGTCGGTCCGTATTTTATAATAAATATAATTGCTGAGATGATAGGGGAACATCATCGACTGGAAATTAGCCGGATCATAGATGTCAAAAAACGATTCGGTATAAAATTGAATACGCGCGATGCGCTCGGCCGGGAGACGGTACTTCCCTGTATTACCGTAATCCCCGATATCGTTCGCGATCAGGTATTTTACATCCCTTTTTGCCCAGTTTACCACTGCTTTGGAAAGCTGATGCTCTACCGCATATTGATCGATCTTCCTTACATAACGCTGGTAGTCTTGCTGAACAGCTACCAGCATAGCGGCCGGCTCCAGCGCAGGGTTATTGTGATGTACAGGCAACTTATACAGGTAGTCCACGCATGAATTTAATTGGGTGCTGAAAACCGCATGATCACCGCTAATGCGCAGCCAGGCGAAATTGGGCTTGTCCAGTAAAGCCGCATCAATAGTAAGATGTATAGAATCGCCTGGCTGCACATAGAGATTGATAAAATTGTTGAGGTAATGGACCGTCATATTTTGTGTATACAGCATATGCTCGCTCACCACAAACTCATCCCGGTGGTTCAATTGCACACTCTTTCCGCCCGGTATCAGGGGGTTACAGAAGTTGAATTTGACTACTTTAGGCGTGGCCGGCGAAACATTGATCACTTTCCCGGTTATGATAACAGTGCCCATTTCCTGTGGCTTACCAAAAGCAATGGCCACAACAAAGGCAGCCATGAGTAATAAGATTAATTTTTTCATGGATATTTAGATAAGAATTGTTAGTAGATAAAGCGGATCAGCTCATGGCATTCAACGCTTTTTTGACCGTTTCCAGGCTTTGCCGGGATATGGGTATTTTAGACCGGTCGTCCATCAGCAGCATGCCGTTATCTTCTTTTAAAAAGCTTTTAACATACTGCAGGTTGACCAGGTGTGATTGATGCGTCCGCTGAAAATCGTAAGGCTTTAAAAGTTCCTCGAATTCCTTCAGCGTTTTAGAGACCAGTACCTGGTCGCCGCCCTGAATAAAAAAGGTAGTATAATTATTAGATGCCTCGCAACGGATGATCTGATCGACCTTTACGTAACGGGTTTCCCGGGACGTGGGTAAGGCTATCTTGGGAAACTCCTGCTGTGATTTTTGAAAGAAGCTGACAAGGTTCGCGATACTCAGATTTTGCTCACGCGCTGCAAGGCGCGATTTGGCTTTTTCTACGGCCTGCTGTAATTCCGATACGTTGATCGGCTTGAGCAAGTAATCAAGCGCCGAAAATTTGATGGCTTGTATGCCGTAATGATCATAGGCGGTAACAAAGATCACCTCGAATGTAATGGTAGTAAAAGCCTTCAGTACGTCGAATCCCGAACTTTCCGTTAGCTGGATATCCAGGAAAACCAGATCAGGTGCCGTATTCCTGATCAGCGCTATGCCGCTTTCCACATCTTCGGCTGTACCGTTGATCGTTACCCCCGTGCACCATTTAGTTAAGATCCCCTGCAGGTTCTCTATATTGTGAGGCTCGTCGTCAATAATTACTGCATTAATATTCATATCAGATCCAGTTTGTTAAAGTGATGAGTATAGTGGTTTGGCCCGGCCTGGAAGTAATATTCAATTCAGCAGGCTGATGTTTGTAGATCTGATTAAGCAAACTAATCCTTTCCTGGCTGAGCTTCAACCCAAAAGAACCTTCTGACCGGATCTTATGGGTATCAAATCCTTTGCCGTTGTCCTCCACCGAAAGGATAAGATCATATCCCTTAGTAAAAACGTGCAACCGGATCAAACCGGCCTTTTTTAAGGTAGCAATACCGTGTTTCACCGAGTTTTCGATAAAGGGCTGGATTATCATTGCCGGGATATCAATATTGGTTTGACTGAGCGCAGGATCAACTGTTATTTGATAGGCAAAACCGAAACGCAGCTGCTCCATTTGCAGGTAATCATCTGCAATGATCAGTTCTTCTTCCAGGCTGATCAGCTCTTGTACTGTACTATTTAGAACTTTACGGGTAAGCCCGGCAAATTTGGAGAGGTAAAGATTAGCCTGCAGCAGTTCATTTTTGTTGACCAGGTTTTGAATAGAACTTAGCGCGTTGAACATAAAATGCGGGTTCAATTGTGAACGGAGGGATCTCAGCTTTAATTGCGTGGCGGCCTCTTGCTGTTGTGTGCGCTGCAATATGCGTTTGCTATACAACAAGTAGATCACAAACACGACGGCCATACCACCACAAACCAATAAAAACAGTTTTAAAGTTAGCTTTTTTGCCAGCAGAGGTGGCGGCAATACCTCAAAGGGGATACGCAACATATCCCCCTCCTTCCAAAGGACCCTCCGCTCTTGTTTTTTGATGATCAGTTCATAATGACCGGCGGCGGTAAACGCAGATCTGTCGAGCTGGAAGAAACCATACCGGTCTACAAAACCAAGCCATTCAGAGGTATCTTTCCGGCCATTGATCGTTTTGATCAGATAGGCTGAGTGTAATAATGTTTCCTGCCTTTTTAACTGTAAGATGATCCGGGCAACACTATCCGCGTAAAAATGCAGGTCAATAGGGATACCTGACCGGTCAAATCTGGTGGCATAGCCACGATTGAGTTGAGATCGGCCCAGATTAAAATAAGCAGCAGGCGTACTTAACCTTATCTCGGCTAATACCGGTTTGAAACTCCTGCGCCAATCCAGGATCAGGCCTTCGCGGATACTGTAATTCTTGATGTTGACAACCTCCACCACCAACCGACTGCCCGGCGCTTTAAATTTGCCGATAAAACCATAAGGCTGCCTGGCGCCATAACCTTGTGCTAACCTGGGTATGAACGACCAGGGCACTACCTCGGTACTGTCATTGACGATCACGTGATATCGATAATCCCGTATATTCCCGGCGTTAATCCCCATCGCGATCAGTATAGCTTCGGAACTGTCGGCTATGACAAAAGTTTGATAGTCCTTGGATAGTGATTGAACCGAATTAGCGTAATATTGGGTAAGCTTTGGGTTAAGCTTAACACCAAGGAGGATAGGACTTATAGGTGTAAATACGACTTTCTTGTTTTTCTTAAACTTATCAAATACCTGGTAAATATGCTTGTCACTAACAGTAATATATACCGGTTCGGTGACCATGGTCTTCAGGTCGGTCATCAGCGTTTCGAACTGAAAATTGTTTCCAAAGGGTAGATCGACCTCCTTTTGTGCGAAAAGCTTAAGGTTGATCATTTGCATAAGTACCAATAACAAAGCCCCCCGGTATATTAGGGCCATATGGTAATTCTGCAAACACTTAGTTCTTAAAAGCATACCGTCTGTTGGTCTTTAGCTGAACAAACTTGCTTTAAATTTTTCAGGGAACCAATATGCAATGAGAATTCGGTAGAAGATATTTAGGATGTGGTATATGATTCTTTTGAGGGTAAGTTTTAATGTCCAAACGGTTTTTGGGACTATCCAGAGAATGGACTCGAACCACGTATTTCATAACACAGCTAATGAAGCCAATCTTCTCAAATCATCTATAAAATGGTTCGAGAAGTATCCATTGGGGTGCAATGATAATAACCTTGTCCCTGAGCTCCTGACTGGGCTCGAACCTAAGTATTGCTCATACCATCATAGGGAGTCGAACATCTTTTATGGTTACCTAGCACATCAATTAAAAACTTTGAGTGATCTATCAATTGTTTCAAATATTGATAAGTCAGCTGTAATTATTTACAAAAAACATTGATGGAAATCTTAAGATTAATTACTATTTTTATTCAACGATTTAGAATCACAATGTTTGCATTGCGTGATTCATAAAGTACTTGAAATTTGTTTTACATAAGATACAGATAATGAATATGTTGTGAACCGAGTTCATGACCCGTCCATTCCGCAGGAAAATCAAAGCGCTTAGAGAGATCTAAGCGCTTTTTTTGTTTCTAATATTACAATGCCAGTTCGGCGAAATTCGCCGCTTAGATTTGGCGCAGGGTAATCTACACCCCCAATAAAAAACCGGTCTGCAAGCGGCATAAAAAGCTAATCAATAACAATCTCTTCAATCTGTTTCGTTGTATAGATAACGGCCATGTTTTCATCATATTGCGGCTAAAAAAATATAGTTAAAAAACCGTGTTTTGATAAATTCTACCTTATATTTTTGGCTTTGTACATCCTAAAAAGCCAAAAATATGATGCCGGAAAACAAACATAAAGCTTTAGAAAGCTCGCAGAACATCTATGTGGTTTCTTTAAAGGAAATCGACCGAGCATGGCTCATGGTTGCCGGTGGCAAGGGCGCTAACCTCGGCGAATTGTTTGGCATCAAAGAAATACGGGTACCCGATGGCTTTTGCGTTACCACCGAAGCGTATAAAAAAATAACCGAAAACAACCGGGAACTTAATAGCTTGCTTGATGAATTGGCGCATTTGAATGCGATCGAGCGGAAAAATATCAGCGGGATCAGCGCGAAGATCCGCGAGGCCATCGAAATAACGCCTATTCCCGCAGGTATAGTGGATGTGATTGAAGAGCATCTCGCAAAGTTTGATGAAAATGAGGCGTTTGCCGTGCGCTCCAGTGCAACAGCGGAAGATCTGCCCACCGCATCCTTTGCGGGGCAGCAGGATACGTATTTAAACATCATCGGGAAGGCCGCTATTATCAAACATATCAGCAAATGCTGGGCATCGCTGTTTACAAATAGGGCAGTAACTTACCGCCTGCAAAACGGGTTTGATCACCGAAAAGTGCATCTGGCTGTAGTTGTTCAGCAAATGGTTTTCCCGCAGGCGGCAGGCATCCTGTTTACTGCCGACCCTGTTACCGCTAACAGGAAAATAGTATCTATCGATGCCGGCTTTGGGTTGGGTGAGGCTATGGTGTCGGGCCTGGTGAACGCCGATCTCTATAAAGTGTGCAACGGAAATATTATCGATAAGAAGATCTCCACCAAGAAACTGGCAATTTACGCCTTAAAAGGTGGCGGTACGATAGAAGAGAAGATCGAACCCGCAAAACAGAATAGCCAGGCGCTGACGGATGAACAGATCTTGATGCTTGAACGCGTGGGCAGGAAGATAGAAGAACATTTCGGCAGTCCGCAGGATATTGAATGGTGTTTGGCCGACGATACATTTTATATCGTGCAGAGCCGCCCCATCACTACTTTATTCCCCATCCCCGAGACGAATGACCAGGACAATCATGTTTACGTATCCGTTGGCCATCAGCAAATGATGACTGACCCGATGAAACCATTGGGATTGTCTTTTTTCCTGCTGATCACGCCGGCACCCATGCGCAAAGCCGGTGGAAGGTTATTTGTAGATGTAACGCAGTACCTGGCATCGCCAGCCAGCCGGAAATGGGTTGTGGATGCCCTGGGGAAATCCGACCCGCTGATAAAAGACGCATTAGTGACCATCATTGAGCGGCCCGATTTTATAAAACTCTTACCAGATGAAGAACAAAATCCAGCCCCAACCAATAGAGTTATGCAGCCTTCGGTTTCACAGGCAGAGATCGAAAATGAGCCGGATATTGTTGCTCACCTCATCGGCAACAGCCAAAACTCTATAGAGCTGGCCAAACAAAACATACAAACCAAATCGGGGCCGGCGTTATTTGATTTTATCCTGGAGGACATTCCGCAGCTAAAAAAAGTGATATCCGACTCCAAAAGCCTGGCTGTCATCATGGCCGGCATGGATGCTTCATTTTGGATCAATGAAAAAATGCAGGAATGGCTGGGCGAAAAAAACGCGGCGGATGCGATCGCACAATCTGTACCCAACAATATCACATCCGAAATGGGATTGGCGCTATTGGATGTGGCGGATGTTATTCGCCCTTATCCGGGTATAGTGGCCTATTTGCAGGATGTAAAAGAGGATGATTTTTTGGATAAACTGGTTCAATTTGATGGCGGAGAGGAAGCCCGGGACGCTATCCATGCTTATCTCGACAAATATGGCATGCGATGCAGCGGGGAAATTGATATCACCAAAACCCGCTGGAGCGAAAAACCAATTACCCTTGTCCCGACGATCCTCGGTAACATTAAAAACTTTGGGCCCGGTGCCGCCAAACTGAAATTTGACCAAGGGCTGCAGGAAGCATTTAAAAAAGAGGAAGAGCTATTACGCCGCTTAATGGAACTGCCCGATGGTGAGCAAAAAGCTGCAGAAACAAAACGAATGATAAACCTGGTGAGGAAATTTGCCGGGTACCGGGAGTACCCAAAATATAGCATGATCAGCCGCTACTTTGTTTATAAGCAGGCTTTACTAAAAGAAGCCGAACGACTTGTGCAAGCCGGGGTTATTCGTGAAAAGGAAGATATATACTATCTCACTTTCGAGGAGCTGCACGAGGTGGTACGTACCAATAAACTCGATCAGCAAGTCATCAATAATCGGAGAGAAGATCACAAGTTATATGAAAAACTGAACCCGCCGCGCGTGATCACGTCCGACGGCGAGATCATTACGGGGAAATACAAGCGGGAAGACCTCCCGGCAGGTGCTATTGTGGGCCTGCCTGTTTCTTCGGGAGTTATTGAAGGGCGGGCACGTGTTATTTTAAGCATGGAAGATGCGGTACTGGAAGATGGCGATATATTGGTGACCACCTTTACCGACCCCAGCTGGACACCCTTATTTGTATCCATAAAAGGCCTGGTAACCGAAGTCGGCGGCCTGATGACCCATGGCGCGGTTATCGCACGCGAATATGGCTTGCCGGCAGTTGTAGGCGTAGAAAATGCCACTACTCTGATCAAAGACGGGCAGAGGATAAGAGTGAATGGGACAGACGGCTATGTTGAGATATTATAATCATCAACTATTATTAAGCTGCTTTTCTTTTTTGATCTTCCATATAAAACCGTCGAGCACGTAATGGGTAGACTGGGGCAGCGACAACAGCGGCACCAGAAGCGCGAGTGTCTGCTCATTGCTGATCTGCGGAAGGTGCGAGAACATACCGAACACACTGCCATGCTCTTTCCAGATCATGCCATCCCACAGGCCTTCTTCCAGGTAGGCGAAAAGGGCGAGCAGCAACACAAAAAACAGCACGCCGCCATATTTACTAAAAGTGTACCTTAAAATGAGGCTTTGGCTGTTATTAGCTTTTTGATGCCTTTTTTTCTCAAAGATCCATATCAAAGCCATGTAGGGGATGCCATGGGAGATCACGTTAAGGGTAGTAAAGGCCAGGTCGCCGTTAAAGTATATAATGCCGAAATACCAGGATAAAAAAGTACCCGCTATGAGTAAGTTACGAGGCCGGTTAAATGCTTTGGTACGAAGGATGTAGATGCTTTCTTTAATTACATAAAGGGCGATAATTAAAAGATAAAGCACAGAACCCCAACCAAGCAACAAGGGCGAATGAAACGACAGGATATCATTCTCTACAAACCAGCTGAAGTTTCTGTTCCCCTCCAAATGCCAGTAAAACAAGGGGTAAATGGTAGCGGTGTAAATAGCGATCTTATCGATAACCCTGAACCAAAAGTTATCACCTTCCTGCCTGGAATAGAGCCGCATAAACCCATACTGCTGCCTTATAAAATGAAAAACTGCCAGTTAAGCCAGTAGCCGCCAAAAAAGCATCCCGCTATAGCTGTAAAGCAGCACCCCAACCATATAGCAAGCAATGGGCACAACTATTAAAAAAGCATTTTTTTTATATGCGCCCTGGTTAAAATAGGTGCGGTAAAGTGTGCTGTACACATGGGCAACATCAATAAAAACCACTAAGAACAACCAGTAGTAAACAGGTATGGCAGACGCGGCCTGGAACTGCGCGGGAAAGCAAATAACAAGCAATAAGCCCACAAACGGTGGCGACAGGATAAACACCCCGTCGATAACAGGCGAATGCAGCCAGGGCTGTTTATGTGTTAGCTTGTTTTCCATAGCTGGCTAAAACCTGGTTGGCGGCACGGATGCCCTGGTGAAACGCTTCTTCGAAAATGGATACCCCGCTAAGATCGGTATGAGCAAAAAAAAGGCTGTTATTTACGGGCTGCTGCGCCGCTTTCCTGTTTGCTCCCCAAATATAGTTTACGGCCGGGTATATCATACCATGGCCCCAGATCCAGCATTCCACATTTCCGATGGCATCTGTAATACCCGGATGCATGTATTCCAGCTCGGGCATCATCATGTCCATCCATTGTTCGTAAGTGCGGGTATAGGCTGCTAATCGTGCCACACGCGGCTCGTGGTCGCACAGGGGGAGGTACCAGGTTAAAACCCTTTTATTGTCGGTTAGCTTAACACTTTGCTGCCCGGCATTTACATACCCTACCGATGGCGTATCGTAGGCCACGTTATCCCAGCAAAGGCCCGCGCCTTTTGCCTGTGGCAAGCTGTTAACCGTAATATTGGCAATAAACCAGGGCGAATAATTCAGTTCGGCATAATCAACGGGTCTGGTTACGCTATCTTTAAAAAGTCTTTGATTTACAAACTGAGGGGTGGCCATTATAACGTTATCCGCCGTTATAAGGCTTGTTGTGCCTTTGGCTATATCGTAGATAGAAGCGACCACCTTACCTTGTGGGTTATGCGCGATGCTGTAACACATATGGCCTTTTACGATATGGCTGCTTACTTCGGCGGCCAGTTTTTTGGTTAGCCAGCCATTGCCTTCGGGCCAGGTTAACACGGCGTTGGTATCGGCATTTGCCGCCTTTCCACGTCGCGAGGCGAAGTAGTGCATCCCCGCCCATGCCGATACTTTATCTATCCTCTGCCCATAATCATCCTTACAGCAATAGTTTAAATACCAGAGCAAATAAACAGAGGTAAGCTTTTGCTGATGCAGGTAATCTTTAAAAGTGATGCCATCCAAGGCGCGATACTTTTCGTCGGCCGAGCTGTCATCTATCGGGATATCAAAAGCGTATTTACCATCAGTTCCTTTTGCTTTTTTAAGTTCGTCTATCAGCGCGAAAAACTGCTTTACCTGCGCCTTATCTTCCGGCTGCAAGCCAAAATCGGGCACGATGCCCTCCTGCCACTGCCCGTTGATCAGCAGGCGCTCTTCCGGGTCGAAACACAGGTAATAATCGTTGTAAACCGGCAGGTTGTTCTCAAAACCGGTGATTACGCCGCAATCCTGTAAAAAGCCGGTGAGCAGCGTATCCTCGTTATTGGCTATAGTGATGTAATGCGCGCCGAGCGGGTATGCCGATACGCTGTTTTTGCCCGAGTGTGAATTACCACCCACATGGTCTTCCAACTCCAGCAATTCAAAATCATCATACCCCTGTTTTTTTAACCAGCGTGCTGCCGAAAGGCCCGAGATACCACCACCAATGATAAGTGTATTTACATTTCGGGTGCCCGAGGGAGCGGGTAAGGGCAGTTTATCGCGCAGGATGTGGCCGGCTTTGGCATTGGGGCCTTTAATGCTGCCTTTTATGCTTTTATAAGCCCCGTTTGGTTTAAGCTTACGGATACAGCCACTTAATAGGATCCCCGTTGTAACAATACCCGCTTTGAGCAGGAACGAACGGCGGCTCAGCGCGTTTACAAAGCATGCGCGTTTATAAAACGGACGACCACTCATCTTCGAAATATTTTACCAGCACCTGGTTGTTTAACTTATTAACCTCTGTTTTTACTTTGGCCATATCCTTTGGGAAGTAAAACATCAGGTCGAGGCTTTCTTTGGTGATAAAGCGCATCCCCGGTAAAAACGTTGATGGCTTTTTGTATACCGGGTTTTCTGTTGCCATAATATACCCCCATTCGCCAAATGATGGTACGTAATTATGATAAGGGATAGTATGCAGGCCTACCGAACGCAGGGTGGTATCAACCGTCCAGAAGGATTTGGGCGCCACATACGGCGATGTTGCCTGAATAACCATAATGCCGCCCGGCGCCAGCACACCTTTGGCCAGTTTGTAAAAGGAATTGGTGTAAAGTTTACCCACGGAATAATTTGAAGGGTCGGGGAAGTCGATCACCATAAAATCAAACTTGGTTTTATCCTGCCGCAGCCAGGTAAATGCATCGGCGTTGATCACCTTTACCTTTGGCGATAACAGCGAGTTTTTGTTGAGGCCCAGCAGCATCCGGTTTGATTTGAACAGGCCCGTCATACCTTTATCCAGGTCTACCAGGGTTATGCTCTTTATATTGGGGTATTTCAAGATCTCGCGTACCGCCAGCCCGTCGCCGCCGCCCATTACCAGCACATTGCGCGCGTTGGGCAAAGCCTGCAAACCGGGATGCACCAATGCTTCGTGGTACCGGTATTCGTCATCGGAACTAAATTGCAGGTTGCCATTTAAAAACAAGCGCAGCACTTTGCCTTTTTTGGTAAGTATAATGCGCTGGTACGGCGTGCTTTTAGCGTAAATGATGGTATCGGCATAGGTGAGGCTTTCCGAAAAATTGGTGATAACGCCCGCGTAAACAAAGCCCACCAAAAGGACAAGTATGCTGATAACGGCGCTTGTTTGCAGGTATATCGCGGCTTTTATCTCCTTTTTAAAGCTTACGCAAACAATAAGCGCTACCGCCACATTGAGGATACCTACCAGGTAGGATGTTTTTACCAGCCCGAGATACGGGATAAGCAACAAGGGGAATATGAGCGAGGCCAGTAAAGCGCCGATATAATCGAAGGTGAATACTTTTGATACCAGGTCCTTAAATTCATACCTGTCTTTCAATATGCGCATCAGTAGCGGGATCTCCAGGCCCACTAATATGCCGGTAATGCCCACCAGGCTATAAAGGATAATGCGGAACGAGGCGATGCTCTCGAACACGAGGAATAAAATGGTAGAACTGGTGCCGCCCACCAGGCCCACCAGGATCTCTAACTGGATAAACCACGAAATGATATTTTTTTCGAAGTATTTGGATACCCAGGAGCCTATCCCCATAGAGAACAGGTACACCCCAATAATGGTAGAGAACTGAGTTACCGAATCGCCTAAGAGGTAGCTGGCTAATGTGCCCGCTATAAGCTCATAGATAAGTCCGCAGGTTGCTACTACAAAAACGGAGATCAGCAGCAGCGCATGCAGTTTTTTGTTCATAAGCCTACCCGTGTATAGCAGAACTGATGATCAAAGCTACCGCTATCATAAACGAGGCGCAAACGATAGCCAGAGCGGTGTTGTTATTGTGTACGATCTCTTTCCATAAATTTTCGGGGGTTATCTTTTCAATTATCCAGAAAGACACCAGCAAAATAACGATACCTATTACAGAATACAATACCGAAGCGATAATGTATTTGAAGTTAATTAAATCATGTAAGCTCATAATGTTAATGGTTTATTTGTGATAAAATGCGTGAACGCCCCTTGTGCGGGTATTGTTGTTGTATTCGGTGTTGCGGGTTACGCTGCTGCTTTCCCAAAAAGCAATACCGTTGATTGCCGAATAGGCGTAGTACCCTACAACAAGTAGTACAAAAATCAGGTAATAACGTGCGTCTTTAATAGTTTTCATCATTATTCCTCTGTTTCGTAAGGTGAATAATCGCTGTTCATCCAGCGCCTTTTTTCATAGTTGCGCATTCGCCACCAGGTGTACAGCGGGTACAGGCAAAGTAATGAAAGACTAACCCAAAAGTTCTTCCATATAATAGGGTTTGCAGTAACATTAATGTGGATCGTTTTTACGTTGATATCTCCCACGGAGGTGTTGATATTCGGAATGCCGGGTTCGGGTATAATGTTAAGGGTAGGGTCTGCCGCTTTTATATTATTATCGCCGGCCGCAGGATAAACATTTAAATGATATTTGCCCGCCGGGATGGCAGAAAGCAACACATCGGCCTCCTGCGAACCTTCCGACCAGCTTTCGCCGCCCTCAACGCCATGGTAATATTCAATGCTTTCAGTTACTTCCCAGCTTTGGTTGTTCTTCTCGTTAACCAGCACCACGGTAGCCTCCAGCCAGTTATTATCAACTGCACATTGTATTTTAAAATTTAGTGCCGATTGCTTGTTCAATTCAAATGAGGGCGTGATGTAAGGCTTAAATTCATTGGCCTTGGTGGTGTCCCTTTCTATATTGCGGGAATTATCCAGTACCTGATATTCCGGCGATATGAACGACCCTCCAAAGCCAACCACTGCCAGCAGCAGGACAATCACCGGGATAAGTTTATATATCGCGAACCACCTTTTCGCATGAACCGATGGCTGATTGGCGCCAATGCCAACCCTTTCAGGAAACAGCTTGATGTCTGTTTTAAAAGCATCGGCGATAACGGCAGGCTCGGTATACTCGCCCAGGTAAAACTGACCGGCAGTTTGATTGGGTACATGTTCTATATAAAGAATTTGCGGAGGGGCTACAAATTCGGTTGTTTTAGGGCGTTCAAACAAAATATCCCAGTCAAACTCGCCAATAAGGCCTGTGGTAACCGCGGTATATTTACTAAAAAGCGTGTATTCGTTCTCTTCGTAATTAATAAACGTCCAGCCCCGGTTTTTTAATTCGCCCAGGGCGGGATAAAATTCTTTACCGGCAACAAAGGTCCAGTGCCCGTCGTATTCGGCAAAGTTGGCGTAGCCTTTTTCGTAGTTATACAGGATATATTCGCGCCAGGCATAGGAAGCGCCTTGTTCCTTCTTTTCTACGTAGCCAATTACTTTAAACTGATAGCCTTTAAACATACCAACGCTGCCCAGCTTGAGCACCGGTTGTTGATCTATCGGGTCCGCCTGCTTTTGAATGAGGGCAGTATCGTTATTAGTAAAATGAATGAATGAGCTACAGGAGATACAAACACAGTATTCGCTCCCCTCGGGGTCGTAAAGCGTTATTTGCTGCTTGCATTTGGGGCAGGCAACATCCTCTGCGTAAGGGAAAGATCTTAGGTTTATTGTAGCCATATTACCTTACCAGTTCGGTTTTTTTAATTTCAGTTGCCTCAAAAAAGCTTAATACGCGATTGTATATCGCTTTTACTTTTTCAGAATTATCTTTTTGATAGTTGGACAGGAAAATATCGAAGGTGGCGAGGTTAAATTCCGGCCAGGTATGGATAGAAAGGTGCGATTCTGTTAAGCAAACCACACCGGTAAAACCCGCGCCGTTAAAATCATGATAAACTTCTCCTACTTTCTCCAACCCGTACTCGGCGATCAGCCCATCGAAAAATAACTTACAGGGAGCAGATGCCGAGAGGCTTGTGACAGCAGCAACAGAAAATTCAGCTAAAATATGCAGGCCGGGTTGATAAGGCATCGATCAGGTTCTCGTGTAATCAAAAATATAAATTTATTGGATAATCAGGCATTAAAAAGATAATACCTCTTTTTCCTTGTGCGTTTTGACAGCGGATATTGAATATTGTTACTTCCATACATAATACAACGCGCCATTTTTATCATCGGTTATAAAAAACGAGTTGGCATCATTCATCATTACATCGCAGGGGCGGCCAAGCCGGTCGCTCTTTTTTTTACCCACCTGGAAACCGCTTACTATCTCCACATACCTATCCCTGCCGGTTACCATCACCACGGCATTGCCGCGTTGCCGCCACACGCTGGTAGAGCCGTGCAACGCCACCAGGAAGTTTCCGTTTAACTGCGCATCGTTAAAGTTGCTGAACAGGTCGAAGCCCAGCGGAGCCGAATGCGCTTTAAAACCGCAATAGGCGAGGGGCGGCTTTGGCGGCGGGGTGATATTTTGGATCTCGGCAGAATCCATCATCTGGCGATCGGGGTAAATTTGCTGTTTGTATTGGGCGTACCAGGGCCAGCCGTAATTTTTACCCTGCTCAATAGTACCGAAAAGGTCCTCGGGGTTATCAGGTTTCATCAGGTCGCGGCTCATGAAGGTGGCCCAAAGTTTATCTTTTATCCACTTAATGGCTACGGAATTTCTAAGGCCCGTGGCATAGGTTTTTTGTCCGCTGCCGTCGGGATTCATTTCGATGATGGAGGCGCGGATGGCTTCCTTTTCTACACAGGCATTGCAGCTGCTGCCTACGCTTACGTAAATCTTGTTGTTATGCTGCGCCAGGCTGCGGGTGAGGTGCCAGCCGCCATATTTATAACTCAGCCCCTGATCGGGAAAGCGGGCAAGGATCTGCTGCGTGCCGTGCAGGGTACTATCACCGGCATGGTATTCATAACGGGAGAGTTTACCGGTTTCGGCTATGTAAATATAGTTTACGCCCTTATCGGTATAAAACATTACCTGGTTGGGGTTATGCAACTTAGCCGCAAACAGTGTTATCTTTTTAAACTGCTTTGCGGTGTTGTCCCAGTTTTCGAAAATGTAGACTTTTCCCCGTTTATTATCTGCCAGGCTGTGCATATCGGTACCAAATAACCGTCCGTCGGGGCTTTTGGCCAGGAAACGCAGGCGGCGCATGCCTTCGGCAGCGACAGTAATATGATACCCTTTCGGGATCTTCAAATCCATGCTGACGCCTTTTTTCAAAGCCACGCGTTGCGACTCGAGTGCAACTTGTGCATTAGCATTCAAACAAATAAAACTTATTAAAATGATTGTGGAAAGGCGGGAAAGCATCGTTTTTCTTTGCAGCAATTTATCAAAATAAAAGCATATAAAATGGGCTACACAAGGATTTTAAAAGGTAAAAACTACTATTAATTCACCTTTAACCAACCCGTGATGCTCATCCGCGATTTCGTAGTAACCATTACCTCGTGCTCCATCTCGATGCTTTTAAAGAACACGCTTTTGCCATTAGTTGGCGAGATACGTTGCTCAGGACCGGTGTGATGGATGCATAGTTCGCCGCCATCGGCCAGTACCCAGCCGGCATTCAGGTACATGATCATGGAGTAGGCGCGGCTGCCGTTGTTTTGAAACTGGTCGAGGTGTTTTTTGTAGAAGGCGCCTTTTTCGTACAGGGTGTAATGAAACTCATAGCCGGTAATACCGGTGTAGCAGGTTCGGTTAAGGTATTCGATGAAACTGTCCATCAGGTCGAAGAAAGCGTTCTCGTGCGGATCGTTATGCTTGCGGTCAAGCCAGTAAATGCTGTCGCCCCGTACCAGTTTGTTGTGCGCCACTAGCGTATCGTTCCCGGTGCCGGCGGCAAGCATCAGCTTATCTTTAAATAAAGCAATGAGGTTATCCTTTAAATGGCCGGAAAGGGCGAGGCTGAGAAAATCTTCGGAGATACCTACTTGAGTGTCCAGGTAGGTGTCGATGAGGTCGCTGAAGGTTTGTTCCAAACTGGGTGCACCGCAATTCGCGATCCTGCATTTTGGTGAAGGTAGTTTTAATTAACGGGATTGCTGTTGTGGGGCAGGTAAACCCTTGATCCAATTAAAATTATTTAGAATTGATGTTAGATATTAACCTTAATTTGCAGTAATGAAAAAAGCACTAACAACGATATTGATTTTATGGTTGTGTCAATCATGTGTTTTTGAGCACTCGCCAGATCTGCAGGTTACGATCATCAATAATACCAAATCTGATTTCCTTATTGACGAGTATGAATGTTGCGATACCAATATAGCTGGTAGAAATATAAGGTGGTTTTGTGAACCTGATTCTGAATTTGATGGCACAAGCTATCCTAAAATTATCAAAAGTGGCCAAACGGGGATAATGAACACGAGAATGAAAGCGGCGGAATCAATTTTAGTGATTAACGCCGATTCTTTAAGAGCAAACTGCCGGAGCGCTGGTTTAACAGCAGAGTCGTCTTGGATGCAAATTTTAAGTCAGGATGTTGATGCTGCAGAAAAGCGTTGTACAATAATTATTAAATAAAAAGATAAACAAACATGACGAAAAATTTTACCCTTAGCATGATATTTATAATTTGCTATACTGTGACCCTCCGGGCTCAAACAAATAAAAGCGCGCTTAGTAAACAACATGCTGCTTCAACCCTTTTAAAAACTTTTAAAGACAAAAACGGGGAAATTATCGGCAGCTTATACGTTGATTATATCAAAAAAAACATATTCAAACATCTATATATCGTAAAGGAGCAAGCCGGGAAAGTTACGGATACATTATACCAGGTAAAAAATAACGTCCTTTTTAGAAAGGAAACCGTTGATGTACAGGTAAGTGGAGAAGATTTTTATGGCTATAAAATGGTTCAGATCAAACCCTATTATTTTGAAATAGTAATGATTGATAAACATGGAACAGGTATCTCTGATTATTTAACTATTAATTGGAACGTTAAAAAAAAGCGTTTCGAGCTGGTAAAAACGCCTTAGCTTGAAATGGTTATATAGCGTTAACGGTATCCAAACCATTCTTAGGCGCTGCGGTTATAAAAAGCATGCAGTACTCATCAAAACAAGAAGCTACACCGCTGATGATAGGCGCGGAGGTTTTTATAGAGCCAGGGCAAAGGCCCGAAGAGATAGATACCTGGTTTTTGCGATTGAAGGAAGCCGGGATGGAGGTAACCCGTATCCGCCTGTTCGAAACCTATATGCATAAGCCGGATGGTAGTTGGGATTTTACTTTGTTTGATTTGGCCTACAAAGCAGCAGAAAAGTATGGCATCAAAATATATGGCAACCTGTTCCCGGCAACGGCATTTACCGATCTCGGGGGATTGAAGTTCCCTAAGGATGAGGATCATTTAATTGCCATAGCGAGATATGTTGAAAATGTTGTACCGCACTTTAAGCAGTTCAGTGCATGTTATGGCTGGGTACCGGTGAATGAGCCGGGCGTTGGGCATTTTCCGCAAGAACAATACGCCACCGATAAATACCAGGAATTGAAAGCCGCGCAGGCGAACCCGGAATATAACAGCATGGGTTACGACCATTTCGATTTTGCTGATGAGCGCTTTCACCTCTATTATAACACCTGGTTTTTGCAATGGCTTACCGATGAGATCCATAAATACGACGAGGGGAGCATTATCCACGTAAACAACCACGCCATATTTAAAAATGTGACGGAGTACGATTTCCCGGCCTGGCGCAGCTTTTTAACCAGCCTTGGCGGTTCAGCGCACGCCAGCTGGCATTTTGGCTATTTTAACCGGGAGCAGTATGCTTTGGCCGTTGCAGCTAATTGCGAGATCATCCGCTCGGGCGCAGGCGAGATCCCCTGGTTTATGACCGAATTGCAGGGCGGGAATAATACCTACAGCGGTTTTTTAGCGCTTTGCCCCACCGCTGAAGAAATTTGCCAATGGCTTTGGATTGCGATGGGTACCGAAAGCAAGGGCGCGATATTCTGGTGCCTTAATCCACGCTCTTCGGGCATTGAAGCCGGCGAGTGGGCCATGCTGAATTACCTGAACGAACCCAGCGACCGGATGCTGGCGGCTATGGAAGTATCAAATGTTATTAATGATAACATCGACCTGTTTGAAAGCGCGAAAGAAGTGGAATCGGGCATCAACATCCTTTACACCCGCGAATCGCTTTGGATAGAGAGGACATTGCAAATGCACGGCAAAAGCTACGAAGGCCGCGACGAGGGCGGGGTAATGAAATCGGCGCTGGCTTATTTTGAAGCTTTGAGCGAGGCCGGGTTGCAGGTGAACTTTAAAGAGATCAGCGAGTTTGATTTTTCGAAGGAGAGTTATGAAGGAATCTGCATTATCCTTGCGCACCAGGTATCTATTCCATCCAAATACTGGACAAGTTTGCACCTTTTTGTGCAGAAAGGCGGCAAACTCATAGCCGACGGACTTACCGGTTATTACGACGAGAATGCGGTTGGCACCATGAGGCTGGGTTCGCCGTTGAAGGCTATGTTTGGCGCGGATATTCTGGAGTATAAAGCTATCGACAATATAGCAGACCTCACCGTTGCCGGTACATTGCTTCCCGCATTTCAATGGACAGGGCTGCTTCGCCCAACCAGCGGCACCGCGATAGCAGGCAACGACAAGGAGATATGTGCGGTGAAAAACAATTACGGCAGAGGGGAGGCATGGTGGATCCCGTCGATGATCGGTTTGGGCAGCAGGTTATTGGAAGATTATACCGGGCTTAACATTTTCCTGAAATCGGCGCTCGATTACTCCGGCCTGACTATCCCTTTTATGTTCGAAACACCGCAAAAAGGCATGCTGATGAAGACTATGCGCAGCGGCGACAGTACATTAACCATCATCGTCAATAAATCTGCTGAGCGCAAGGAGTTCAACCTTGTGATGCAGGGTAACTCACCCGAACCGATGGTGTTATTTGCCAACAAGGGTGGCAAAACGGGGGGCAACCATATCAGTATTGATACAGAAGAAACCATGGTAATCAAATGGGAATAGTTTTAATTTAGCGTTCTCATTCTCTGCTTATGAAGAAGATCTTGTTGCTATTAGCCTGTTTTCTTGGACTTACTGCTTTCGCCTTTGGCGATGAAAAACCAGTTGTAATTCCGCTTGGAGGAAATGCCTGGGTCAACGGCAGCGCACTGATAACGGACGACGGCCTGATGCAATGGACAAGCCCAAAATCAACCGCCAATATTTATTTCCGCGTGCCAGATAAGCAGGAGTTAACGCTATCATTGCGTTTACGCGTACCCGCTGGGAAAAGTAAGATCAGCATCACCGTTGGCAAAACACTGTTTGCAAAGGAGTTTAGTAATGCTGCCTATGACACCATAGCCATCGGCAAAATAAATATCGGGCAGGCAGGCTATGTAAAAGTTAGTTTGAAAGGGTTGAGCAAAACGGGTCCTCGTTACGCCGATGTAACCGATCTTATTATTACGGGCGCAGAAGACGAGAAGAAATTTACTTATGTAAGGGTTGGCTCTTCTTACCACTTCGGCCGGCGCGGGCCGTCGGTACATTTGCGTTACGATATCCCGGGAGAAATTAAAAAAGAAGTAAAATGGTTTTATAACGAGATCAGCGTGCCCGCGAAGATGGATGTGGTAGGTTCTTATTTTATGGCAGACGGATTTAGCGGCGGCTATTTTGGTATGCAGGTAAATTCGCCCACCGAACGCCGCGTGCTGTTCTCCGTATGGAGCCCCTTTACTACCGATGACCCTAAAAGCATCCCCGATAGCCTCAAAGTAAAACTCCTGAAAAAAGGTGCAACGGTACACGGTGGCGAGTTTGGCGACGAAGGCTCGGGCGGACAAAGCTATATGCTGTACCCATGGCAAGCCGGCAAAACTTATGCTTTCCTGCTGCGTGCCGAGCCTGATAAAGTTAGTAGGCACACCACTTATACCGCCTGGTTTAAAGATGTTGCAGCAGATAAATGGTTGCTGGTGGCCAGTTTCAGCCGCCCGCAAACCGATACCTATTTAACCAGCTTGTATTCTTTTGTAGAAAATTTCGAACCCGACAGCGGCGACCAGATCCGACTCGCCAATTTTAAAAACCAATGGCTCGGCGATGCCAACGATAAATGGTACGAAACCATCGGTGCCACCTATACCGGCGATGCAACCGCCAAAGCCAACTATCGTAAAGATTATGCAGGCGGCAGCAATGGCGGCATGTTCTTTTTAAAGAACGGCGGCTTTTTTGATGAATTGGTGCCGCTGAATACGCCTTTTAAGCGGGCAGCAAATGGAAAAGCGCCGGTTATTGATATAAGTAAGTTACCTACGGAATAGAAATTCCTTTAGCAATTTGCTAAAGGAATCTTATTCCAAATTTTTTCAATTACTCACCTTTACTATTCAACGCAGCAAACGCCGCTTCTGATTTGGTAAAAAAGCCATTGTAAAAATCAGCTGTGCCGCCAACGTGGATCTCGTAGGTGTCGGTTTCAAAAGCTTGTAAAAGCTCCGTTGCTACCTGGGAAGCCGGGATGCCGTTTTCGCCGCCAATTTCTTTAGAAAATTCGGTGTTTACCAGTGGCGGCATCAGCTCAAATACCTTTACAGTGCTGCCTTTTTGCTGCAATGAGTACCTTAATGATTGGGTATAGGCATGCAAAGCCGCTTTACTTGCCGAATAGGTTGGGATGGTATAGTGCGGAGCCAGGCCCAAAATGGAGCTCACGTTCACAATTGCAGCTTCGGGTTGTGCTTTTAATACCGGCAATAATTTATCAGTAAGGCGCAGAATGGCTGTAAAATTAGTTAGCATTTCTGCACTGGCTTTTTCGTAGGTGTTTTCCTCGGTTGCCAGGTTGTAATAGAAAGCCTGCCCGGCATTATTGATGAGCACATCCAATGTGGGGTGGTTCTCGGCGAGGTAGGCAACCAGATTATCGGTATCTGCTGCGCTGGTAACATCAAATGCAAAAGTATCTGCACCGCTAAGTAGGGTGGCCGCTTCTTTCAACCTGTCGGCACTACGACCGGTGATGATCACTTTATTCCCTTGTTCGATCAATTGTTTTGCAATTTCGAAGCCGATACCAGAACCTCCTCCGGTTATCAGCACTGTTTTATTTGTAATTTTCATGATGTTAAATTTTATTGTTGTGTATAGATTGTTGTGAATTAATTAGTGATCTGAGATGATGGCTCCGGGCGCCGGCTTCTTCGCCTTCAGTACAAAAAGCAGCAGCGGTAATGCCAGCACGAACAGCAAGCCTATCAGCATGTAACTGTCGAGGTAGCTCATCAGGGTAGATTGTTTTACAATGCTGAGGTCGAGCAATTTCATAGCTTTCTGTTTGGCATCCAATAAACCAATGCCGTGTTTTTGAAAATTGGTTACGTAGCCGTTCAGCCTATCGGTAACTTGTGTATTGGTGGCGGTAACATGCGTTATCAGATCTACCCGATGTGATGCAATGCGCTGGAAAGAGTAGGTATTGATGATGGAGATACCGAATGAGCCGCCCAATTGCCTCATCATATTATTTAAAGCAGCACCCTGCGGCACGTCGGCTGGCGCCAGCGAGGAGATGGCCAATGCCGTTAATGGCACCGTAAGAAAGGCCAGCCCCAATGCACGGAAAACCAAAGTGAAGGTGATCTCAGAAGCGGGCGATTCCAGCGTGATCTGCGCCATGCGCCAGTTAAAATAAATGAAACAGAAGAACCCAACCGCGATGATGCCAACCGCGGGCACACCCTTTTGCAAAAGCGTGCCGGATATCATCAACCCTATAATGGCAAGAATTGCTCCCGGGAGTAGTAGCAAGCCGGTTTGCGAGGGTGTAAAACCTAATAAGCGCTGTGCAACCACTGGTGTTAAAAACACAGAGGTAAACATGCCAATGCCGGTAACAAAAGTTAAGATGGCTGCGATGCTTAAAGTTTTGCTTTTAAGCACCCGCAGGTTCACCACGGGGTGCTCGGTCTTCAACTCCCAAAGAATAAAGGCGGTTAAAGCAATAATGGCGATAACCGTAAACCAGATGATATAGTTAGTTTCAAACCAGTCCTCGGTTTCGCCGCGTTCT
Organism: Mucilaginibacter pankratovii; assembly: GCF_014773265.1. Lineage (GTDB taxonomy): Bacteria > Bacteroidota > Bacteroidia > Sphingobacteriales > Sphingobacteriaceae > Mucilaginibacter > Mucilaginibacter pankratovii. Next base: position 36,007 of record NZ_JACWMY010000021.1, read on the forward strand.
AATACGGTTTGCAGGGTGCTTACGCCAATTGCCAGCAGTGCGATGCCCGTCCAGTCGATACTTTTAACGACGACCTTTATGGGGGCTTCGGTTAAGAGGAAATAACAGGAAACGGCTGCCGCTATCCCAATAGGGATATTGATATAAAAGATCCAGGGCCAGGAAATTTGCTCGGTAATAAAACCGCCCAGCGTTGGGCCAATGGTTGGGCCCAGGAACACACCTATGCCAAACAAGGCGCTTGCAACCCCCTGCTTTTCTTTTGGGAATAGCTCAAACACTACGGCCTGCGATACTGATAACAAAGCGCCGCCGCCCAATCCCTGCAAAAAGCGGAACAATACCAGGGTCCATAAGCTGCTTGCCAGCCCGCACATCAGCGAACAAAAGGTAAAGAGGATGATAGAGCCGATATAGTAATTCCTGCGGCCAAGTTTGGCGGTGAGGAAACTCGTCATGGGGATGATGATCACATTGGCGATAGCGTAAGAGGTGATCACCCAGGAGGTATCTTCCAGCGTGGAACCTAAATTTCCGCTCATATACGATAGCGCAACGTTAACGATGGAGGTATCTATCAGCTCCATAATGGCTGCCAGGATAACGGTGAAGATGAGGAGTTGTCTTTTTAAGGGCGACATGATATTATACCAATCGGTATTTTTAGTTTCGTGAGCGTTTTTATTTTTTATGCCGCCACTTGTTCTGTTTTGGCGATGCAATGTTAAAACATAAAATATACCAATCGGTATATTTTATGTCAAATTTTTTACACACGGATCATTTTGATCAGCAGCTCGGCTGTCTTCATCACTTGGTTTAAATTGGCCTGGCTATCTGTAACTTTGGCTATCATAATGCCGCCTTCTATCAGCGCGATGAGGGATAAGGCGATACGCGAGTCGTCAACGTCGTATTTAAATTCCTTGGCGGCGATGCCTTCCTGTATCAAAGCCTGTATGTTTTTTTTCCATTCCAATACCGCTTTGGCAGCGCGCTCTTTAAGTAAACTGTTGGTATCGTCGGCTTCTACCGAAGTGTTCAGGATGGGGCAGCCACCACGCGGGAAGTAATTTAAACGGGTAAAATGATCATAAACCTGCACGTAAACCATTAATTTCTCGTGATAGGTAACAGCTTGCTGCATGCGTTGCTGTATTACCTTACGCACCCGGGCGTGGTTGTGATCAAAAACGGCAAGGGCTACATCCTCCTTATTTTCAAAATTTCCGTAGATGCTGCCCTTTGTCAGGCGGGTTGCATCGGTAATATCCGACATGGAAGTACCCGCATAACCCTTTGTATTAAAGATGTCTGCCGTGGTTTCAATAATAAACTGCCGGGTTTTCTCTGCCTTGGATAATTTGCTTTCCATTCAGCAAATATACCAATTGGTATGCAAATTATTTATGGTTTTTATTCCAGCCTATTTTAAGCTTGCCCTCTTCTTCGTGCGCGCGGATGTGCAATACAATGCCTTTAAACCGTTTTTTTTGTAACTCTTCCTTATCGGTTATTTTCGAGTCGTTTTTGGGGTTCCTCAGGGGCACATCCAGGGCAATATCGGTACCGTTGGTCAGTCCATAAACCCCGGCTACGTCCATGTTCAGCACGCTGGAACTGATCTCCATTGGGTTAATGGTTATTCTGTCGCCCATGATGTCAAAATCGCCGTTTAAAGCAGACAGGGTGATGTTATCAAGATCGCGGAAAGGAAAGGCGAACTTACCCACGCTTTTAATGGGCTTGAAATTTAACAGAGCACCGTCTTTTAGATTGATCAGTACCTTGCCTCTGATAGAGTGTTTTACAATGTCGCCGGTGTTGGTAATAGAGCCAGTGGTGCTTGTTTTTGCTGATAGGAAGCCCCTGAGGTTTTCATTGGTCAGGTCAGTCAACCCAAAGTTGTCAAATGCATAAAAAAACTGGCTTACGTTTACGCTGCTTATGGTGGTTGCCACAATAAAATCGTTTACCCGGCCCTTTTGCACCAAATTGCCATTTAATTTTAACGAGCCTCCTGCTGTATTAAGGCTCACCTGGTTAATGCGGATACCATCCTCGGAGAGCAGCAGATCGGCATTTACATTACTGGCCAAAAATTTACGGTAATGCAATTCGTTTATCCGCATGTGCATATCGGCCTTGGCACTATTAAGCACGGTGGCTAATTGCTTAACGGCATTTTCGCTATTCGTGCGTTTAGCCGGTTTGCCCGATGGTTTGGCCGTGTTTAGAAACCCCAGGAACTCTGCCAGGTAAATTTGCGGACTGGTCACCTGCCAGTTGATCAGTATTTTCTCGGGTGCGCTGTAGTACAGGTTCATAAAGTTCTTCACTTGTCCCTCCATCCGCACAATGCTTTGCCCGCTTTGCAGGCGGATGTTTTTAAGCAGCAGATCGTTGCCGGTAAAATCCAGCGAGATAGAGCTATTGGTTAAGTTCAGGTTTCGTGGGATATAGCTGATATTGATGCCCTTGAGGTTAATAGTGCCTTGTACAACCGGTTTATTCAGCTGCAGGTTAATAATGTCTGCTTTGTAGCGCAGGTTCATATCGGCAGTGCCCTTTGTGAATTTAGCAACTTTGGCACCCAACAGGCTATTGAAGTTAGTAACCGGGAAGTTTGCTTTAAAATTCCCGGTGGCTATAGGTACTTCCAGGTTGGTAATGCTGCCGGTATCTATCGCGAAAGGTAAATTGCTGTAGCTACCCTTAAATTTAGCCAGTTTGATAACCGAGTTGGCATCCGAAAAGCCTTTGCCTTTGATGTTTTCATTGGTAAAAACCGCATTGAAGTTACAATCATCTATCACACCGCCGGGGATAGTAAGCTTATTATTGTTCACCACTGCGGCAACATGAAAATAAGGGTCTCCGCCGTCAAAACTGCCCGAGATGATAGCCTTAACGCCGATGGGCTTATCCAGGTTAAACCTGTTAAGTACTTTGGTGATGTTGGGTGCCAGTAAGGCCGATGCGTTGCGCCACAACAGTTTATCATTAGTTAAATGAAAGGAAAAGCTGTCATCACCTTTACCGGTAACAAACAGCGCGTTTAGCCCAAATACATCGCCGCCGATATCGAAATTGTCCGATTTTACCGAGATCTTGCCCGTTTCCTCATTAAAGCCAGCCTCCAGATCGGTGTTTATCTGTTTGTTTTTTATAAAACTGCCGCGTTTAGTGTTAAAAGCCATGCTTTTGGCCAATACATTTAAATGCACATTGGCGTGCCAGCCCGTATCCGGGTAGTTCATTTTGCCATTAAGGCTGCTCACGGCAAAATTGAAGAGCTTATAATTTTTTTGATTGTTGATGGTGAAACTCACGTTGCTCAAACTGAATTTTTTGAGCTGAGTTGATGAATTCCCCTCGTTGGCATCTGCCTTAACGCTGTCTTTTTTGCCTTTTTTAAAAACGGCCGTATTACTATAGCCCGTGCTATCGGTGTACAAATCAATAGATGCATTGTTAATACCTATATTGTTAATGCTGATAACGCCACGAAACAATGAAGCTGCATTTACAGACACATTAAAGTCCTTAGCATCAAGCAGGGTATGATGATGCCTGGGGAACTGCCTGTCGCGGATGACTACGTTTTTCAACACCAGCGAAACAGCCGGAAAATTGGAAAAAAAAGAAGGCTTAATATCACCTACGGTTAACGTACCATCTAAATTCTCATTTAGTTTTTTTGTGACTTGCGCCAGCACCTTTTCTTTATTATTAGCCACGTAAATAGTTACCCCCACTGCGAGCAGGATGAAAAGGAGGATCAAAGCTCCCAGTACTTTTAATAATATTTTTAACCACTTAGGCATTGCGAGTAATTTATCTTACAAAGGTTATAAGCCCGTTTTGTTTTAGTTTATGCCGTGGTAACTAACATATTACGTTATTTATACGTCGGCTATAAGAATAACGGGTAAAATGGGTTTAAATTAACAAAGCAGGTCCAGCTGGCCGCCTTGTTAATTTAAAAAGCGACTTTACATTTTTACAGACGTTATGCACCAGGTATTACCAAACGGGTCGGTTACGCCGCAGGTACGGCCGTAATCCTGGTCGCTGAGTGGCATAACCGTTGTTGCGCCGTTGGCGATGGCGAGATTGTAGGTAGTATCTGCGTCATCCACATAAATAAACAGGTTGGCATTGGCTACGGCCCACTGGTCGCTGGCTTCGCACAACATAATGGTGCAGCCACTGATCATCATCTCGGCGTGCATAATGGTTTCAACATCATCGCGCAGGCGCTTCATACCCGCATCGGCATTAAAAACAGTTTGGGTAAAATCAATAAACCCGGCTGCATTCTTCAGCATCAGGTAAGGCATAATGGCCTGGTGTACTTTTGGGATCTCCATTTTTGTTGGTTGATTAGTTAAATAATACATCAAAAGTAGCCTGCCCCGCATGGCCAAAATTGGAAAAACGCGACATTATTCCGCTTCTTTCCAATCAGTAGCCTCGTTATTGCCCTTGAAGTAGGTTTTGGGATGATAGCCCGAGAAGTGCTTAAAATCGTGAATAAAGTGCGATTGGTCGTAATAACCACAATCGTAAGCAATATCGGTGAGCGAGCGGCCTTTATCCTTGTATTTTTCTATTGCCGACTGGAAACGGATAATACGCGAATACAATTTGGGACTAAAGCCTGCAAACTCCTTAAAATTACGCTCGAACTGCCGGGTAGAGAGGAAATGCTTTTGAGCCAATGCATCTACGGTAACCGTGCCTTTGCTTTTGATGATATAACTGATGGCATTAAAAACGGCGGGTGGCTGTTTATGGCGGTGCTGAAGCTGGGCTTCGAAAAAGGTGGTTAAGATGGCAGCGCGCGCATGGTTATCGGCAGCCAGCATTACCTGTTCTTCTATATTGGCCCCAGTTTGGCCGAGAAGACTTGAAAGCGACACCTGCTGATTGGCAATAGCAGATGCCGGCACGCCGAATAAGGCAGCAATGGCGTAAGGGTACAAGTACACGCCGAAAATGCCAAAAGCCTCCTGCGCATGAAACCTGCTGAAATGTTGAGATGGGCCGCCAACGCCCGAGGTAAAAGAAGCACTCGACGAGCCATCGTTAGCAATATCTGTAAAGCGCCCCTTATAATGAAACACCATTTCGCAGCAACCATCCGCCATAGAACGGTGGGTGTAGGGCCGGGCGGCGGTAACCCCATCATGTTCCAGCACCCAAAAGAAGCGCACATGGGCGCTTAAGTTTGGCTTGCAGGGGATGGCGTAATAATTCATTTAAATGCAGATGCTTATATTTAGATTATATCAAATATAAGCATCTGCATCGTTTACAATACTTTATTTCGCCAGTTCCTCAAACAACTCATCCAGCCGCCTGTGCGAATCTTTCACACCGCGTTCCATGCCTGATTGGATCATGCCATCCCTATCGGCAACGGATGGAAAGATGGATTGCACTACCACTTTGGTCCTGCCGCCGGGCAGCTCTTCCAGCCGCGCTATTTCTAATGATACGTGGCCCCGCTCGGGCATTCCTTCAAACTCGAAGGTTTGGATAATGCGTTCGGGCGCAGTTACTTCGTGCATCACCCCATGAAAACCATAAGCATTACCCTGCGCATCCGAATGCACGTAGCGGTAGTGGCCGCCGCTGCGGGCATCCCATTTATCAATTTTCATGGTCAATTCGCGCGGACCAAGCCAGCGGGGGACCAGTTCGGGGTCGGTAAATACTTTAAATACCAATTCGCGCGGGGCATCAAACTCGCGGGTTATAAATAGCTCCTGTTTGCCGGGTTCGGCTTTAATGCTTGTTTCATTTTTGCTTGCCATAGTAGTGTTATTTAGATTTTTTTGGATCCTTTAAATTTTCCATCAACCTGAATTCAACAATTTTGGTCACCAGTTCCAAAGGCATCGGCTTATTCAGTGGGAATTGTATGGAGCCCTTTGCGCTTTTATATCCCGTAATATCATCTGCAAATACTTCGATAGCTTTGGAGCCAGGGTAAAACCCGATATGCTTTTCGTATGCCGCAAAATGCGCAAGCAAGCCCTTGTATTTGTACGTTGGCATAGCGTAACTAATACTTTCTTCTGCCCGCGGCACAGCCTTTAGTATAGTAGCTTTTACCTGCTTCATTTTCTCCTGTGTTTCCTGCGGGAACCAGGTAAAATACTCTTCAACATCTTTTGGGGTTCTCATAATGCTTACTCATTGTTGTAAGCAGCCTCCAGTTTGGCTACATCTAATTTTACCATTTGCATCATGGCCTGCATAGCGCGTTGCGCCCCTGCCGGATCCGGGCCGCCAAGCACTTTGCCTAAGATATCGGGGATGATCTGCCAGGATACACCGTACTTATCGGTTATCCAGCCACATCTCATGGGCGTGCCTTCTTCGGCAATTTTATCCCATAGTTCATCCACTTCGGCCTGGTCCTTGCATTTTACAAAAAAGGATATGCCCGGGTTCTCTATCTTGTAATACGGGCCCCCATCCAATATCATAAACTCCACGCCTTCCAGCTCGAAAGTAGCAGTGAAAACCTTGCCTTTCTGTCCCGGGCGTTCATCGGGATGGTTACGCACATCTTTGATCTTTGAATTTTTAAAAACGGAAGTGTAATAGTTGATAGCTTCTTCTACCTGGCCATCGAACCATAAAAACGGTGTGATCTTTTGCATAATATTTAGTTTACAGGTGTTTATCAAAAGTACTGTCGTGCATCAACTCCCATAGGGTGGTAATGCGACCATTTAACGGGCCAAAGGCGGCGCGCAAGCAATGTTAGCCCCCTCTAATCTCCCCCGGAAGGGGAGACTCAAGCTTTGTTCGCATTATTCTGAGTCCTCCCTTCCGGGGAGGATTTAGGTGGGGCGTTTTTTAACTCCTCTAAAATATCGTCCATCCGGTCGAACTTATCGGCCCAAAGCTTGCGGTATTGCTCTATCCATTGCGATACCTCGTGCAGTTGTTCCAGTTTGGCTTCGCAATAGCGTTCGCGCCCCTGTTTTTTCATTTCTATCAGCCCGCACTCCATCAGTATTTTAATATGTTGCGATATGGCGGGTCGGCTCACTTCAAAATTGTCGGCTATGCTGTTTAAATTTAAGGGCTTATAGGCTATTAAATTGATAATATCTCTGCGGGTTGGGTCGGCAATGGCCTGGAAAACATCTCTTCTCATCAGTACATTATGTAAGCGTTCGCTTACAAATATAATAGGTAAGCATTCGCTTACGCAAATTTATTTTTAAATAAATTTAATTGATGGAAAACTGCTTTAAGAGGGTAGTTGCCGGGTTGTATACAGTTGCCTATATCTTACGGGGTTGGTTGTACAGAAAACAAGCTTCACGGTTTTAGGGAAAAGAGTAGCACTTTAATAAAAAAGCAACGTTAAAAGCGCACATTCTATGTTAACCCTGTAAAAGTACAATTATTTGATTATGAGTAACTTAAAAAGTTAACATATGAAAGTGTGTAAACTTTTGTAAACTTTTTTGCCCGCGTTTGCAGTTAAAAACCTTAATGGCCCGCGAATAAAAATGCATCTAACGCAACCGCTCAGGAGCAACGGGTTATAAACCCTCTAAATATTTTCACCTCCCGACTCTTTGCAACCAAGCATTTTTTATTACTAATTTTATGAACTATGAAAAACATACCAACCTTGTACGACTGGGTGGGCGGTAATGAGACTTTAGAAAACCTCACCAAAGTTTTTTACGATAAAGTTTTGCGGGATGATCTGCTGGAGCCGTTGTTTAAAAACATGTCGGCAGCGCATACCAAATACGTGGCGCATTTTATAGGCGAAGTGTTTGGCGGTCCGCCCCTATATACGCAGGGCGATGAGGGCAGCCACTCCAAAATGGTAGCGCACCACATAGGTAAGCTACTGAGCGAAGAGCAGCGCCAACGCTGGATAGCCCTGTTGCTGCAAAGCGTGGATGAACTGCAACTGGCCGACGACCCGGAGTTCCGCTCGGCATTGGTAGCTTACCTGGAATGGGGTAGCCGTATTGCCGTCATCAATTCAAAACTAACCGATAACCCTTTACAGCAGGATGCACCAATGCCCAAATGGGGTTGGGGCGTACCCGGCGGGCCTTATATACCAGAAGCATGAGCGAGTTAACCTTAGAAGAATTAAAAGCCATACCCGTACTAAGCGAGGTGCCCGATGAGCAACTGCAATGGTTTTTGGATAATGGCGAAATAGTAGAGATGGAAGAAGGCCAGCGCGTATTTGAAGTGGGCGAACCCGTAAACATGACCTCCATAGTATTAGAGGGTCGCATACGTATATGTGTAATGCAGAACGGAAAATTCCGCGAGATAGCGGTTATCCGCGAGCAGGGCATTACGGGCTACCTGCCATTCTCCCGGGCCAAGAAAACGCCGGGTTTTGGCGAATGCACCAAAAGAGGACGTATTTTTAGGGTGCCGGCCGAAAAGATAAAAGAAGCAACCCAACTCCATTACGAATTGACAGAAGCGCTGGTACATACCATGACCAGCCGCATCCGCGATTTTACATCGCTACAGCAGCAGAACGAAAAAATGTTTGCTTTGGGTAAACTATCCGCAGGGCTGGCGCACGAGTTGAATAACCCGGCGGCAGCCATCAGCAGGGGTGCATCGTCATTAAATGCACAGATCCAAAACCTGCCGGCCATGTTTAAGGCGATAGTAAGCCTGAACATGACACCCGAAAAAGTTGATACTATTAACGAGTTACTGGTTACCCGCGCCAACCAAACCGACAGGCCGGTACTAAGCATGATGGATAAGGCCGACCGCGAGGATGACCTGGCCGACTGGCTGATGGACCATGAAATAAAAAAGCTGGAATTTGCTGAAAACCTGGTCGACTTTGATTTTAAGCCGGAGGACCTGGACCACATGAACGCCTGTACACCGGTTTCGCAGCAGTTGGAGATCGTATTGGCATGGGTGAATAATTATTTGTTGGCCAGCAAAATGATAGCCGATATAAAGGAGTCATCGCAGCGGGTATCGCAACTGGTAAACTCGGTAAAGAATTTTACGCACATGGACAGGGACGGCGATAAGCAATTGCTGGATATTCACACCGGCATCCGCAATACCCTTACTATGTTGGATTATAAATTAAAGAAAGGCAATGTTAAATTAGTCGAAAATTTTGACCTGAACCTGCCGCAGGTAAAAGCCATGGCCGGCGAACTGAACCAAGTTTGGACAAACGTGATTGATAACGCCATCGACGCCATGGAAGTAAACGGCGGCGGTACGCTGGAAATAGAAACCCGGCAGGATAGGCAGTTTGTGCAGATTACGATAAAAGACAATGGCCCCGGCATACCCGAGGAACTGCAGTCGCAGATCTTCGACCCGTTTTTTACAACCAAGGATATGGGCAAAGGCACAGGACTGGGGCTGGACGTGGTTACCCGCATTATCCGCCAGCATAACGGCACGGTAAAAGTGCACTCGGTACCTGGGAGCACCGAATTTGTGATCTGCTTCCCTATTAATGATGATTAATTAAGATTTTAAAACAACATGGACCAACCTATCATATTTGCTATTGACGACGACCCGCAGGTATTGCGGGCCATAACGCGCGACCTGAAGAATCATTATCGGCAGGACTATCGCATCCTAAGCACCACATCGGTGAAAGAGGCATTAGACAGCCTTTTGGAGTTAAAGAACAAAGGCGAAGTAGTGGCAATGTTTGTATCAGACCAACGCATGCCCGAGATGGAAGGCGTAGACTTCTTGTGCAAAGCCATGAATTTTTTCCCGAACGCGAAGCGTGTTTTGCTTACTGCTTACGCCGATACTGAGGCTGCTATTAAAGCTATAAACGATGTAAAGCTTGATTATTACCTCACCAAACCCTGGGACCCACCCGAAGAAAAACTATACCCGCTGATAACCGATATGCTGGAAGACTGGCAAGGCAATTACCGGCCCGACTTTAAGGGTATCAAAGTGATCGGCTACCAGTTTTCGCCCAAATCGCACGACATTAAGGAGTTCCTGTCGGGCTACTTGGTGCCTTATTTATGGCTGGATGCAAACTCAGAGGAGGCCAAAAAGTTATCCGGTTTAAATAAACTGGATGCCAAAGACTTGCCCGCCATTATTTTCGCGGACGGTACCGTGCTTAAAACACCGGCTGTAAAAGATATTGCAGCTAAGATAGGGCTGAGCCAATCGGCGAAAAACGAACTGTATGACGTGGTAATTATTGGTGCCGGGCCGGCTGGCTTGGCGGCGTCGGTTTATGGCTCGTCCGAGGGTTTAAAAACTTTATTGATAGAACGCAAAGCACCCGGTGGCCAGGCGGGCACCAGTTCGCGGATTGAGAATTACCTTGGTTTCCCGGCGGGTTTAAGCGGCGCTGATCTTACGCGCAGGGCGATTACGCAGTCTACCCGCTTTGGTACAGATTTTTTGTCGCCGCAATCGGTAAAAGAAATCAAACTGAAGGATAATTATAAAACCATAGTAATGGATGATAATTCCGAGGTACTTACCAAATCGGTGGTTATTACCACCGGCGTTGATTATCGCCAGCTAACAACCCCGGGCATCGAGCAATTCACCGGGGCTGGTATTTACTACGGCGCGGCGATGACGGAGGCTGCATCCTGCAAGGATGCCAATGTATATATTGTAGGCGGAGGTAACTCTGCCGGCCAGGGGGCTATGTACCTCTCTAAATTCGCCCGGCATGTTTATATTTTGATCAGAAAGGAGAGTTTGGCGGCTACCATGTCGTCATACCTTATCGACCAGATAGACGGCGTGAGCAACATCACCCTGATGCCTTGCAGCGAAATTATGGAGGCAAAAGGCGAAAACCGTTTACAGCAACTGATAATACAAAACCTCGATACAAAGGAAAGCAATACAGTTGATGCTGATGCGCTTTACATTTTTATAGGAGCTAAACCCTTCACCGAATGGCTGGGCAAGGCTGTTATAAAAAATGACCGCGGCTTTGTAGAAACCGGCCGCGATTTGAATACCTGCCAGGATTTTGAAAAGATCTGGAAATCTAAACGCGACCCCTACTTGCTGGAGACCAGTATCCCCGGCATATTCGCGGCCGGCGATGTACGCGCCGGGGCCATGAACCGGGTTGCCTCAGCGGTGGGCGAGGGCTCTATGGCTATCAGCTTTGTGCATAAGTATTTGAGCGAGATATAGGATAATCCCAGGAGCTTTTATTGCGCCGAATGATGAATCTAAATAAAAATGTCCCATTAATGGGGCATTTTTATTTAGCGGGTTTTTGTATTAAACTTTCCTGGTTAAACGGCGTTATTATGGAGCTAAAACATGGCAATTACGGCCTACATATAATTATAAACTTTTAGAAGATCCCCAGGCTGCTTTTTAACGGATAATTAAGCAGACAGTATTTTGCAGAAATTATCATGCTTTTTGGCAGTTATATTTTAAATTAATACAAAACTTGCATTAATTACCTTATTTTTTTCATAATTTACCAAAAAATATACTGCTTTAATGCGTTTATTGATTATACTTACAATCTTATAAACCATTTCAGCGACAATTCAGGCAACAAGGGGGAGTTTTTATGTACCAATCGCAGCATTTTGACAAATACAATCTAATTAATGGCGTATGGGACGAAATGTACAATCAAAACAGCATTGTTCGCGACCATTATCAAAAAGTAATTGAATATCTGGCCAACGAATCGCCGGATGATCTCAATAAAAAAGAAGAACTGGCCAAAAGGCTTTTCATGACCCAGGGGATCACCTTTACCGTTTATAATAGCGGAGAGGGCATCGAAAAGATCTTTCCGTTTGATATTATTCCGCGCATCATCACTGCTGCAGAATGGGCCTTTGTGGAGAAAGGCATAAAGCAGCGCCTTACCGCGCTCAACTTATTCCTGAAAGACATTTATCACAACCAGTTCATCATAAAGGACGGCATTGTACCGATAGATATTATCTACTCCTGCCCGCATTTTCTGCGCGAAATGTACCAGCTGGACGTGCCCTATGACGTTTATGTGCATATCGCCGGCATCGATCTGATCCGCGATCACGACGGTACTTTTTACGTGCTGGAAGATAATCTGCGCACCCCATCGGGCGTAAGCTATATGCTGGAGAACCGCGAGATAACCAAACGCCTGTTTCCCGATCTGCTGCCGAACTGTAATGTACGCAGCGTTACCGAATACCCGTCAATCCTGTATAAAAACCTGTTATCGCTTTCGCCGAGGCAGATAAGTAACCCCACAATTGTATTGCTGAGTCCGGGTATTTATAACTCGGCCTACTTTGAGCATACCACCCTTGCGCGTTTAATGGGCGTGGAATTGGTAGAAGGCCGGGATTTGGTAGTGAACAACCACAAAGTGTACATGAAAACCACTACGGGTTTACAACAAATAGATGTAATTTACCGCCGCGTGGATGATGAGTTTTTAGATCCGCTGGTGTTTAACCCGAACAGCGTATTGGGCGTAGCCGGGTTGATGGGCGCGTATCGTAAAGGCAATGTGGCCATTGTAAACGCGATAGGCAATGGTGTAGCAGATGATAAGGCAACGTATATTTACGTGCCCGATATGATCAAATATTACCTTAACGAAGAGCCGATACTAAAGAACGTGCCTACCCATCGCCTGAGCGACCCGGACGAGCGCGAGCACGTTTTCAAAAACATCAACACAATGGTGGTTAAGAAAACCAACGGCAGCGGCGGTTACGGTATGCTGATGGGCCATGCATCTACAGAGGAAGAAATTGAAGATTACAAAGCGGAGATACTAAAGGCCCCGCGGGATTTTATCGCGCAGCCAACCATCAGCCTTTCGGCGGCACCCTGTTATATTGGCGGTGTGTTACAGCCACGGAGGATCGACCTTCGCCCATACGCCTTATGCGGCCCGGATGGCATCGAAATAGTGCCCGGTGGTTTAACCCGTGTGGCACTAACCGAAGGCTCGCTGGTAGTAAATAGCTCGCAGGGCGGGGGAAGTAAGGATACATGGGTGCTTTCTTAAAAGAGGCAAGAGATAAGAAGCAAGAATCAAGACAAAAAAAAATCCGAAATTGAAAACTCGATATTCGAAATCAAAGGATCAATATAAATCCGAGATCGAAAATTCGACATCCGAAATAAAGAAATTATGTTAAGCAGGGTAGCAGCAAGTTTTTATTGGTTAAGCCGGTATATTGAAAGGAGTGACGGGATCTTGAGGATGCTTAAGATCAACTATAACTCCTCGCAGGATTCTACCGAGGGGTTTACATGGGCGCCCGTTATCCGTGTTTTTTCGGGCCTGGATGAGGAGTTGGAGGCGAAATTGGGCAACGATAGCCGTACGATCTTACGTTATATGGTTACCGATAAAAGTAACCAGAACTCCATCCTCAACATCATCACCTTCGCGCGTGAAAACGCCCGCAGTGTGCAGGAGCATATCCCGAAGGATCTTTGGCAATGCCTTAACGAGTATTACCATACCGTAAAAGATCCCAAGCTGGATATCCGCCTGCAGCGGGAAGACCCGATAACCGTGCTGGATGTTATTATAAAACAGGTAATGCTGTATTATGGTACCGCCGAAATTACCATGGAGCGCGGCCAGGGACGCAGTTTTATGAATATTGGCAAGTATTTGGAACGGGCGATCCAATCGATAGACATCCTCGATATCAAATACAAGCCAACCAACACTAACCCAACGCTGCTAACGGATATTACCTACTGGAAGCACCTGCTGTTATCTATAGGCGGTTACGAGCTGTACCTGAAAACCTACCGCGACGGGTTAGAAGCGCAGAACGTAATTGAACAGATCATCCTCAACAATGATTTCCCGCGTTCGGTTATCTATTCGGTAAACAATATCCAGCGGTATTTCGACAGGTTGAAGAATAACAGCAATGTGAACGATTACCGCGAGATCTCGTTCCAGATAGGGAAGCTGCAAAGCAACATCAAATACAGTTCGGTAAAAAGTATTACCAACCAGGGGTTGCACCAGTTTTTAACATTGATAAAAGATGATCTTTATAAAATTGGTAATTCGCTAAACGAATACTACTTTGCAAACTCCTAATTTCTAATTTGAAAATGAGATGATTTGATGATTTGAAAATGTGCGTATTCCGGTGCTTCATTTTCAAATCATCAAATCATCAAATTAAAACATTGATCGACCATGCCCGAATTTAAGATCCAGCACGTTACCAAATACTCGTACGACAATCTTGTACGAGATAGCGCCAATAAGATCATCCTGTTCCCGATTGTGGATATTTACCAGGATGTGCTGAAGCACGACCTGATCATCACCGGGCACCCGCAGATAGATACCTATGTAGATTATTATGGTAACGAAGTAGGCAGTTTTACCTACACCGAGCCGCATAATATGCTGGTGATCAATTCGCAGGTATCGGTAAATACGCATCCGCGCCCTTTGCCAACAGATGAGGTGGATTCGATAGCGCAGTGGGACGAGTTATACAGCATTAAATATATTGTTCCCTATATCGATTTTTTAAAGCAGGAATACTTTGAAGGGCTGAGCGAACTGTTCCCGATAGTGGAGGGCGAACGCCAAACAAACGATACCCCTTATCGGGCAGCCTTAAAATTTACCGAATACGTTTACAAGAATTTTGAATACATAAAAGGCGTAACCACCGTGGAAACCACGCTCGACGAGATCTGGGCGCTTAAAGCCGGTGTTTGCCAGGATTTTGCACACCTGCTAATGGTGATGCTGCGCCTGGTTGGTATCCCGGCCCGCTACGTTAGCGGTTACATTTGCCCCAACCGCGATGGTATGCGAGGTGAAGGTGCAACCCATGCCTGGGCCGAAGCTTACCTGCCGGGTTACGGCTGGCTGGGCTTAGACCCTACAAACAATTGTGTAGCAAACGAAATGCACGTGCGCCTGGCCGTGGGCCGTAACTTTAGTGATTGCTCGCCTGTAAAAGGTGTTTACAAAGGTTCGGCAAGGCACATACTGGAAGTGTCGGTTTCGGTAGGTTACGAAGATGAAAGCAGTTTACCACAGGAAAAAGATATATTTACCGTTTCAACATTTCCAACGCCCGAAAAAACTACCGTATCACGCAATAGTTATGAAAGGTATATGGAAATAATTCAGCAGCAGCAACAACAGCAGCAGCAGCAATAAACGGAATTATAAACATATTTTTTAGAATGACTTACTGCTTAGGAATTAAGGTTAAAGAAGGATTAGTAGCTATAGCCGATACCCGCATTACTACAGGGACAGATACTACGGTTAAAAAGAAGATCACCATTATTCAAAAAGAGCACTACTCCCTGTTTGTGATGACCAGCGGCTTACGCTCTGTAAGGGATAAAGCCATTGTTTATTTTGATGAACTGTTAGA
This sequence comes from Mucilaginibacter pankratovii, assembly GCF_014773265.1. Lineage (GTDB taxonomy): Bacteria > Bacteroidota > Bacteroidia > Sphingobacteriales > Sphingobacteriaceae > Mucilaginibacter > Mucilaginibacter pankratovii. The sequence goes on from NZ_JACWMY010000021.1 coordinate 51,426, forward strand.
TACCGCCGAATTCAGCAAGTTGTACCAGGCCGTAAATGCCTTTGGACAGCAGGTGAGGCGCGTTGCTGATGAGGACCGTGAAACTTTGGAAAAGAACGGCTTCAAATTCGACCTCAATACCATTATTGGCGGGCAGTTGAAAGATGACGAGGAGCACAAGCTGTTTTTGCTTTATCCCGAGGGGAATTGGGTAGAACTTGGGCTTGGCGCACCTTTTGTAGTGATAGGCAACTCGGGGCATGGTAAGGCAATACTCAACCGGATACTAAACGAAGACTCGGACATGAAATTGGCGCTGAAAGCAGGTTTCCTCTCCTTCGACAGTACGCGGGTAAGCAGCAACAATGTAGATTTTCCGATAGATGTGGCGCTGTATAAAAAGGATTCTTTTGAAATTGTGGAGCAGCGGTACACACAGCGGGACATGGCAGACATATCGGCCCAGTGGGACGAAGAGTTGAAAAATGCCCTGGTGAACATTCCGGGCGAATGGATGGATAAAGCGTTTAAAAAAATACCAAAATAGCACAATGAAATTTAAAGTATCGGCGGAGTTGGAATATGATGTAAAGGCGCCGAGCACCCTAATATTAAACGTACATGCCCTAAGAACAGCACACCAAACCGTGCTGAATGAAACGCTCCTCATTTCTCCCTACATAAAAATTGAAGAACTGAACGCCATGAACGGCGAGAACCGTTTCGCCAGGCTGGATATCCCCGATACCGGGCTCATCAATATTAAGTACGAGGCGATTGTAGATAATTACTACGAAGTGAAGGACCACTCCAATGTGGAGGAGATCCCTGTGGCCAAGTTTGATGCATCGGTACTGCCCTACTTAAACCCAAGCAGGTATTGCCAGTCGGACAAACTATACCGCTTAGCCAACAATACCTTCGGCAATATCCGCACGTCGTTTGAGCAGGTGTTTGCCATTACCGACTGGATCTATAAAAACGTTGAATACCTCAGCGGTTTCACTAACTCCGAAACTTCTGCCTACGATACCGTTACTCAGCAGGCCGGCGTTTGCCGCGATTTTGCGCATTTGGGTATAGCGCTTTGCCGGGCATTAACTATCCCTGCGCGCTATTTTACCGGCTACGCCTACCAGTTGCGACCACCCGATTTTCATGCTTGCTTTGAAGCTTATTTGGGCGGCGACTGGGTATTGTTTGATGCTACCCGCCTGATACCATTAAATGGCCTGGTAAAAATAGCCACCGGTCGCGATGCCGCTGATGCCGCCATTGCCAGCATTTTTGGTGATGTGTATTGCACCAATATCCGCGCTGCCTGCGAGTTTGTAGATGAAGAAGCCTTTAAACCGATCTATTATACCCGATCGATATTTGATGGGGTTACGTATTTGTAAAACAACCGCGTCATTGCGAGGAACGAAGCAATCTCTACGCTGGACAAGCCGCTAAGCAAATCGGAACGCATAGTTTGGAGATTGCTTCGTTCCTCGCAATGACGTAAGGGTGAATGTATGAGTTTGATTAACCCGCCAACTCCGCAATAATCTCTTCAACCTTCCCCTGCTCTTCCGCACTAAGGCAACGTGTTGCACTCAAATAACTCAATGCAGTTATCAGTTTATTAATATCGCTTTCTGTACCCATACACTGCAGGTAGGCCGACAAAACCAGCGATAGCGGGCGCAGATCCTTACGCTCGCACCAGGCGCTTATCAAGCCATCCAATACTGCGTTGCTGAAAGGTTTAAGCCCCGTGCGCTTTAGGCCATCTGCTATGCCGGCTTTCAGCATATTGCCATAACCGCCTTCGGGCAGGTAAATGGCATTATCGGCAGCTAATTGATAATAAGTACCGGCGGATGCAAAATCACCCAGGTTTTCGTAGGATTTGCCGATGTTGAGATAAAGCGATGGGTAATGGCCTTTTAACGAGTCTTCCTTAATGGCATCGGCATACTTTAAAGCATCCAAATTCCATTGCAGGTTTATTAATGGGTTGGGTTGGTTGCGGGCGCAGTAATGGGCCGCGGTAACGCGTTCAAAATCATTAGTGGCAGCATCCCAGGCTTGTTTAAAGCAGGCGTTGGCTTCGTCAATTTTACCTTCCGCTTCGGCCTGCATACCTTGTGCGCATAATTTTACTACTTTGTTTTCCGGGTCAAAATTCATGGTGAATATTTTTAACAATAGTAGCCTGCTATATTTTAATACGCATTGATACAGGTCAATAAATTCAGCTTGATTTAAGGCGGCTTAAAGTTTCGGGAGTGATATCGAGGTAAGATGCCACAATTTTATTAGGAATTCGCTGCACAATACGCGGGTTTTGGTTCAACAGCTGCTGGTAACGTTCTTTGGCGGTAAGCGTTACCAGGCTTTCTATCATATGGTTGTTGTGGATATAAGCCAGTTCCAGCAGGCGGCAATAAAAATCCTTCCATGCGGGGAGCTCCGTAGTCAATTTAAAAAAATCGGCGCGGGTGATGGCAAGCAGTTCGGCTTCTTCCAATACTTCCACAAATTCAAATGAAGGCTCGCGGGACATAAAGCTGGCCAGCGCGGTTGAGGTCATTCCTTCAAAAGCAAAAAACCGGGTGCGCTGGGTACCTTGTTCAGAAAGGTATAAACCCTCAAACAACCTTGGTTGATGAAGAAGAGCTTATCGCAAATATCGCCGTGGCTATATAAGAGCGTGCCGCGTTTGGCTTTCAGTGGTGTAAAATAGCTGGCAATCAGATTAAGCTCCGCGTCGCCGATCTCAACATTTAAGCTGATATATCTTTTTAATAAACCAAGCATACCGAGTTTATGCCGGGTAAAGTTCCATTTCAACTTTCTCTATTACATCAGAAAGTTCTTCGGCACGTTTGCCCCAGGTATTGCCTTCGGCTATAGCAAGGCGGCTTTGGCGTTTGGCAGTGGTATCGGTGTTTATTTCTTCTAAAAGATATTTAAGGAAGTCCTCTTTGTTGTTAGCTATCCTGATGATATCTTCAAAATCCGACAGGTCGCTAAAATCCGTGCTCACCACCGGTAGGCCGGCGGCCAGGTATTCGTTTATCTTCATGGGGTAGATACCCTTAGTAAACTCATCCTTAATAAACGGGATGACGCCAACCGAAAACTCCCTGGAGTAAGCAGGCAACAGTTCGGGGGCTTTGGCACCCTCCAGTTTTACGTTTTTGTATTTCTTCAGGATTGCTTCCCCGCGCTCGCTGGTGATGCGGCCAACAAAAGTGAAGGTAGCATCGGGCATTTGGGTAAACAGGTACTGTAATATATCGTAATCCAGCCTGTCATCCACGCTGCCTACGTAGCCTATTACTTTTTTATCGGGGCTAACAACCGGGTTAAAACCCTGGCGGAACAAAGACGCTTTAACCGCGTTATTTACGATGTAGCAGCGTTTGGTTTGGGCGTGTTTGCTATTAAACAGCCCCTTGGAGGTTACGATAACGGCATCCACCATTTTCATAAAAGTCTGCTCCAGCTTTACGCCATGCTTGCTTAGCCAGGAGTGTGCGCCTTTTACCTCATCATAACAATGGTATATCAGCGTTTTTTCGTTGAACCGGCGCCCCGTCATTACCCCCATGCCCGGGTTAAACGATACAAAGTTGATCAGTTCGTGGTTCATGTTAAGCTGCTTTAGCGCTTTGCGGATACTTCCGCGCAGCAACCAGCCGTTATAGTTAAGCATTGCTTTGTAAAACCTGCCGGGAGGTAAAAAACTAACCGGGAAAACAAGGGGGGGAGTAAGGATGTAAACTGTGCCGCCATGCTCGGGATGGATCTCGCTGAGGCGGCTTTTAAGGCCAAGGGCTTGCACGTAATCTACCTCGTTTTTTCCCTTTACGCCCGCAATGGCATCCTTATAAGTGTAGGCATTCTCAACAAACAAGATCTTATTATCGGCCGATAGAACCTTCATCAGTTCAACAACCGCCTTAATGTAGTTGCCATGCCATTCGGTGCCGCTTATGCATAGTATATTACGGTTGGTTAACATGGCAATGGTTCTTTCTGCTAAACTAATAATATTATTTTCAATTACTCACAACCTGCAAGTGTACACACTACAATAACATTTAAATTTTCTGCTTTATTTATCAAAATCAATTATATTTAAAACGGCAAATAGTTTTGCTTTTTAATATCAATTTACAGCATATCCATCTTTAAAAATGCCCATAGAAGAAAAAATATACGTGCATTATGGCTGCGGCCAGGCCGCCCCTCCCGAGTGGAGGAATTTCGATGTATCGCCAACATTACGTATTCAAAAAACGCCGGTTTTGGGGTTTTTAATGAGAAAGAGCCTGGGCCAGGTATTTGATGGCAATGTAAGCTATGGCGACATAACCGAAGGGCTGCCGGGCATTAAAGATGGCACCGTTGATGGGGCCTACTGCTCGCATGTGCTGGAGCATATGTCATTCGAGCATTTCCGCATCGCCTTACGTAATACATATAAAATGCTAAAGCCGGGAGGCATCTTTCGCATTATTATGCCCGATCTGGAAGTATTGGTGCGCGATTACATCCATGATAAAGATGTAAAGCACGATCCTGAGGCATCCATCACCCTTATTAAACGCATGATGATGGGCGTAGAAGTACGCCCCCGCAATTTTATGGCGGTTACCAAGCACCTTTTTGGCTACTTGGAGCATCTTTGGCTTTGGGATTGGGAATCGACTGAGAAAGAGCTGCGCGATGCCGGTTTTACCAATATCCGCCGTTGCGAGTTTAACGATAGCGCCGACCCGATGTTTAAACTTGTTGAAAATAAAAAACGCTGGGAACTGGTAGTGAAATTTGAAGCGATAAAATAATTTAAGCGGAAGCAACTTAAAAGGCCATACCGTTCGTTAATGAATGGTATGGCCTTTTTTATTTTTGGTAGTCAGCAACTTATCTATCGCTGCTGTGTTTAAACACCGGTGGGTTTGTAAATTAATATTCAGTATATTAGTATTGTATAAAAACGGATAATGGAGGCTGCAGACACTACGGAATACGGCACCATCAACCAATTGCTGGATGATGCATACAGCAACCGTGTCCACAATTTAAAATACAGCGTAAAGCTGGCCACCGAAGCCCTTATGCTGAGCCGGAAATGGGCCGAAAAGCCGCTTATAGGTAAAAGCCTGAACCAGCTTTCGTTATTTTATATGATACAGGGAGCCCATAAGCGCTCGGTAAATATGGCCAAGGAAGCCATTCGCTATTTTGAAGAACTGCAGGACGACCGGGGCATTGCTGATGCCAAATACAGCATAGCAGGCGTTTATTATAAAACAGATAATTACCATTTAGGGCTCATCTGCCTTTTTGATTGCCTTAAAATATACCGCAAGTACCAGGATCACCACAACCAGGCGCGTACCTTAAAATCATTGGGCACCATATACGAATACTTTGGCGACCCTAAAAACGCCGTACGTTCTTACGAATCGGCCATAGAAGCCGCCCGCCGGGTAAAAGACCTTAACTTGGTATCAAACGCGTACAATCCGCTCTCGGGCATTTACCTTAACCAGGGTAAGGTAGAAAAGGCCCTGCGTATTATCCAGGAATCTATCGCCATAAAATCAAAAACGGGCGATATACGGGGGCTGGCTTTTGCTTTATACGGGCGTGGAAAGGTTTACGCGTTTACCGGTCGGCTGCAGGAGGCCGAGAACGATTATAAAAACGCCATAGAGATCCATGTAAACGCCGGCGAAAAGCTGGGGCTTGGGATGGCCTACCAAAAAATGGGCGAACTATATATTGCCATGGGGCGGTTAGATAAAGCCAAGGCCATCCTGCAAAAGTGCCTCGATTTTTGCAACCGGTATACTATAGCCATTATACGCTTTAAATGCAATTACCTGCTTTACCAGGTAAGTAAAATGGAGAACGACACGGTGAAATCATTAGAATATCTGGAACTTTACCTGCATCAGAAGGAAGCCGTTATTAATACCCAAACCCTTAAAGTGATTGAGAATTACGAGCTCATCACCAAAATGGAATCGCTGGAGAAGGAAGCAAAACTACAGAAAGAGCGGGAGGCCAACGAAGAAAAGCAAAAGCGCGCCGAGCAATCTGCCCGGATGAAGCAGGAGTTTTTATCAACCATGAGCCACGAGATACGTACGCCGCTAAACGCGGTTACTACCATCTCTGGCATGATAACCGCCAAATCTGCGTATGATGAGGAGCTGATGGAGGCGCTAAAGTCGGCATCAAACAACCTGCTGCTGGTAATAAATGATATTTTAGATTTTACAAAACTCGATTCGGGTAAGGTAGAGTTGCAAAACCGTGCCTGCCTGCTCCAGGACCTGCTGGAAAGTGTAATTAAAACCTATAGCAGCCTTGCCCATAAAAAAGGGGTGGAACTTTTGCTGAGTAAAGACCCCGCGTTGGCTGATTGCTACGAGCTTGACGAAACCAAGCTGTCGCAGATCTTGGGTAACCTTATCAGCAACGCTGTGAAATATACGGATAACGGCAAGGTTGTTTTAAGTCTTCGGAAAATAGCCGTTAACGAGCAGATGGACAACATCCGGTTTAGTGTAGTAGATACCGGAACAGGTATACCCGAGGAGTATTTTGAAGAAATATTCGAAAGCTTTTCGCAGCCAAAAGCTATTACCACACGCAAGCATGGAGGCTCGGGGCTTGGCCTGGCCATCGTAAAAAAGCTTACCGGGCTTTATGGCAGCAATGTAACCGTAAGAAGTAAAATTGGAGCTGGCTCCGAATTCACCTTTGATATCGAACTAAAACCGGCCAACATACCCGGCAGGGTGGCCCCCCTATCTGTTGAAGGGCTAAAAGGTAAAACCGTTTTGCTAGCAGAGGATAACATGATCAACGCTATGGTTGCCCGCAAGTTGCTGGCCAATTGGGGTATCGAATCAGAGCATGCTATAAACGGGATGGAAGCGGTAGAAAAAGCACAGCTAAAAACCTTCGATTTTATTTTGATGGATATCCACATGCCCGGCATGAATGGCTTTGATGCAACTGAGCAGATCCGCCTGAACGGAAGCCTGAATAAAGCCACCCCGGTTTTTGCGCTAACAGCCGATATTACCGCCGAAAGCAACGAGGACTATAAAAATTACTTCACAGGTTTCCTGCGTAAACCAATTGAAATTGACCGCCTGTATATGGCGCTGCTGCAGGTATCCTGAAGCGGGGAGATAAAAAATTATAAATCTTCGCGCTTTGTTGCTAATATTACCGTTATCAATTTATCCTGTTTATTTCCGCCAAAAAATGAAAAATTACGGGCTTATCGGCTTTCCGCTTTCGCACTCTTTCTCTAAAAAATACTTTACAGAAAAATTTATTGCCGAAAAGATAACGGACGCGGCTTATGACCTGTACCCCCTGGAAAATATTGACGAATTACCTGCATTGTTGCACAAGAACCCAAACCTGTGCGGTTTGAATGTGACCATCCCCCACAAGGTAAATGTAATGAAGCACCTGGACTGGATAGAGCACGATGCCAAAAATGCCGGCGCGGTAAACTGTATAAAAGTAATATCAGAAAGCCCGGTATCTGCAGCATTTTCGGGTGAGTTGGGCATAAAGGGGCACGATTTTAGGCTGGAAGGATACAATACCGATATATATGGTTTTGAGGGATCGTTAAGTCCGTTGCTGAGCAGCCACCATGATAAAGCTTTGATATTAGGCGATGGCGGCGCGGCAAAGGCCGTAAAATGTGTGCTCGAAAACAAGGGGATAGACCACGTATCTGTTACCCGAAAACCCGGGAAAGGCAATATTTTGTTTACGGACCTCACGGAAAAGCATATTAAAGAGTACAAACTCATTATTAATACAACACCTATAGGCACCTATCCAAATGTGGACGAATGCCCGCCCATACCGTACGATGCCATCACCAGCGATCACCTTCTGTTCGACCTGGTGTACAACCCCCCACTCACCCTGTTTTTACAAAAAGGAGATGAGCGCCGTGCAACCACCAAAAATGGTTACGAGATGCTGGTGCTACAAGCCGAAAAAGCATGGGAGATTTGGAACTCAAATGATTAATAAAATGAAATACCCGGCCCTTTTTATAGCTGTTTTATTGATCGCTTCCTGTGGCGGCGCGCCCGATTACTCGCCAAAGCCACGGGGCTATTTCCGTATCATTTACCCCGAAAAAAAATACCAGGCATATACCGAAGGATGCCCTTTTACTTTTGATTACCCCCAGTACGGCACCATAGAACCCGATAGATCGCGCGGGGCAAAGCCCTGCTGGCAAAATATCCAGTTCCCGCAGTTTAACGCAACACTACATTTAAGCTATCAGCCGGTAACCTCGCCAAAAGAATTTAACGAACTGGTAGAAGATGCGCACAAGCTAAGCTTTAAGCACACCGTAAAAGCCACATCAATAGACGAAGCGGCAATTGCCTACCCCGAAAGAAACGTATACGGCATTTATTATACCATCGATGGGAATGCCGCCTCGTCGGCACAATTTTTCCTGACGGATAGTACTAAACACTACCTGCGCGGCGCTTTATATTTTAATTCGGAACCCCGTTTAGATTCGATACAACCTGTTTTGAACTTTTTGAAGAAGGATGTGGATGTAATGATAAAAACGTTTAAGTGGAAGAAATAAGTGGAGGTAAAAGGAGAAAGGTAAAGTGTAAAAGGTTATTTGCACACGTAACCTAAACCGCTTGCAAAACCTTTAACCTTTTACCTCTGACCTTTCACCTTAAAAAAGTAGCTTTGCGCCATGGCAAAAGTTCAATCCTTTGTAAATAACCCTTACCAGGAGAATACCTACATTTTATTCGACGATAGCAAGGAGTGCGTGATCATCGATCCCGGCATGTATACCGCCGCGGAGCAAAACACCGTCGTCGGCTTTATAAAAGAAAACGGATTAAAACCCGTTTTGCTGCTAAACACCCATTGCCATGTAGACCATGTGTTGGGCAATCGCTTTGTGTTCGACCAGTATGGCTTGAAACCCCAATTTCATGAAGGCGAATCGGAAACGTTAGCGGCGGTAGTTGCTTATGCCCCGGCTATGGGTTTCAGGTATGATGCTTCACCTTTGCCGGATGAATTTTTGCCTGAAGAAGGAACGATAAGCTTTGGCAATACCCAATTGCAATTGATATTCGCCCCCGGCCATTCGCCGGCGCACTTGTGTTTTTATGACAAGGATGCTAATATTTTGATAGGTGGCGACGTGCTTTTCCGTAACAGCATTGGCCGTACGGACCTGCCGGGTGGAAACTACAGTCAGCTGATAAAAAATATCGAAGAAAAACTTTTTCTGCTGCCCGATGATTGTACCGTATATCCCGGCCACGGCCCCGAAACAACTATCGGCTACGAGAAACAACACAATCCTTATTTATAAGATTTGAACACGTCCATTTACATAGCCAAACGGTACCTGTTCAGCAAGAAACAGACGCACGCTATCAATATCATATCGGGCATATCTATGCTTGGGGTGTTGGTAGGCAGCGCAGCGCTTATTATTATCCTCTCGGTATTTAACGGGTTCGAGAAGGTGATCCTGTCCATGTACAGTGATTTTACACCCGAAATAAAAATTGAGCCCCGCCTGGGCAAAACGTTCGACCCTAATACTTCTTATTTAACGCATTTAAGCAAAGACGGGCGTATATTTTCATACACCTATGTGTTGCAGGACAAAGTGCTGATAAAGTATGGGGATAAACCCTTTATCGCATCTATAAAAGGGGTAAGCGACGATTTTTTGAAGAACAAGGACCTGGATAGTACTATCCAATACGGATCGTTTACACTAAAGGATAGCGGCTACCAGTTTGCAGTGATCGGTACCACTATCCAAAGCAGCCTGGGAGTAAGTTTAAAAGACCAGTTTACGCCACTGCAGATCTATTCGCCAAGGCGTACATCCGGGAACGCTACCAACCCGATGAACGATTTTATTTTCCGTACTATCCTTCCCTCCGGCGTATTTGGTATCCAGCAGGACTTTGATAACCTGATGGTAACCCCGATAGAGTTTACGCGCGAATTGCTGGATGAGCCCAGGAACGTGTCATCGGTAGAAATAAATTTTAAACCCGGCACTAATGTGGACGACGTGCAGGACGAGATCCAGGAAAAAATAGGCGATAACTTCATCGTAAAAAACCGGAAGGAGCAAAACACCGAGCTCTATAAAACCATCAATTACGAGCGCTGGTCGATATTTATGATCCTCACCTTTGTGCTTATTATCGCTATCTTCAACATCATCGGCTCGCTCACTATGCTGGTGATCGATAAGCGAAAAGATATCGCCATTTTAACCAGCCTGGGTGCCCATAGAGGGTTGATACAGGGCATCTTCTTTTTTGAGGGGATGATGATATCCGCTATTGGTTGTGTTACGGGTGTTGTACTTGGCACCATTGTATGTCTGCTTCAGCTACAGTTCAACTTTGTAAAAATGGGGGCAAAGCTATCCGTATTAGATGCCTACCCGGTGGCGTTTAAGGCAAGCGATTTTTTGCTTGTTTTTGTTACCGTTGGCGTTATAGCGGTTATCGCATCGGGGATTAGCGCAAGGCTAAGCGTAAAGGGACTGGATGAGATAAAGCAGGATTTGTAGGAAGTGGTGAATGGAGAGTGGTTTTTGAATTTCCCTCTTGAGTGCCAATGTTAAAAATAATTAAATCATTAAAAATCAGCGGTCAAATTTATTAGCTTTATCTTTTTGCCGATATATACATATTAATTCAAACTCATTAGCCTAAACGGCGTTATCAATCATCATGGAATCAAAACGTCAGCAAAAATTTGCCGGGGTAATCCAACAGGACCTGGCCGCCATATTTCAACGCGAGGGCATGAACTACCTGCCCAATACTTTAGTAACCATCACCAAAGTACGTGTTACGCCCGATCTGGCCATCGCCCGCATATTTCTTAGCTTTTTTAACGGAACCGACAACCAGCACGCCCTGGCAGCTATAAAACTGCATGCATCAGAGATCCGCTATAAATTGGGCGCCCGCATAAAAGACCAGGTACGCGTTATACCGCAACTGGAATTTTTTGTTGATGATACCAGCGAATACGTGGAACGGATGGATAAAATTTTCGACAAGATAAGCAAGGAAGAGCGCCAGCCCGACACTACCGACGAAAGCTAAACCCAATGGGCGCTACCGAAAAATTAGCGGCATGCCTGGCCAAATACCGGGGCGTTGTTGGTAAAGTTGTGGATTTTGATGCAGCTAACGACAGGTTGTTCGCGCTTGATCTAACCGCCGCCAACACAGAGTTGGACCCGGATATGGTTGCTGATACCGAAGCTTTCACTATTTACATTAACAAAAAACTTGCGGGAAGCAATTGCCGTTATGCTATTGGCGGTTATATGGAGCATCGTACCATTTATGCCCGCAGCGCGCATTTTGATACAGAAGACGAACCCCGCCGCCTGCATTTAGGTGTTGATATCTGGGGCGATGCAGGCACACCGGTTTATTCGCCATTAGCAGGCATTGTGCATAGCTTCCGCGATAACGATAATTTCGGCGATTACGGGCCAACCATTATTTTACAGCATACTTTGGATGGGGGCATTCTGTATAGCTTGTATGGGCATTTAAGCCGCTCAAGTTTGAAAGGATTGGCAACAGGGCAGCCAATAGCACCCACCCAGCAGATAGCCACCCTGGGCAGGGCCGATGAAAATGGACACTGGCCGCCGCACCTGCATTTTCAGCTGATGCTGGATATTGACGATGCCAAAGGCGATTACCCCGGCGTAGGCAAGTTTTCTGAAAAGGATACTTTGTTGAACAACATCCCCGATCCGGCGCTAATACTAAAGTTTTCAGGTATCGGCACTACTGCTTTTTAACAAGATAATTGGCGTCGATATAATCTATATCAAAATCACGGTTATTGGTGCTGAAATTTAACTGATTGATTTTTAATATTACTGTGTAGCCCTTTATCTCTTGTGTCAATGTTAGCAGGCTATCTGATAATACAACAGGCCTGTTTGGATCAGGTGTGGTTTTAAGCTCTTTTATTTTCAAAATCTTTTCTGCCACCTTATGTACGTTGAAATATGCCGTAGTATTGCCTATTTGTAGTGAATACAGGGCCTGATCAGAAACCGACTGCTTGCATTCAATTCCGTCAATTTTAAACTTAGAAGTATCGCTATATACCCTGTTCTCATTGATAATATAATCGAACCCTTTTATCACGGTAACCTTTGTGTTGTCCCTCGCATAACTGTGAATTTTTAACGGGTCCGGGTTGTATGGTTCGTCCTCGCCGTTATAATATTCTGAAAACTTGTTTAGCCCAAGTTGTTTTTTTGTCCACTCCAGCTTCGCATACCGCACACCATAATTGGTATTATCCATTGCATCTAACTTATCCTTGTGTATAGCCAGCGAATCGCTCACTTTATCCAGGTCCTGGTTAAAATAAGGTTGCAACGACTGTAGGCCATGCTTATAAATAAGATAGCTTAAGTCGGCAACTATTTTGCTGCCATCCTTCCGGCTTATCTTTGTGCTGTCAATTGCCATTAACTTGCCATCTTTAAATGCGTTATGCTTTTTAAAGGTTTCTACGAGGATCCTTCGCTGGGAGTACATGGCTACGGAAAACGCGCTTTGCGGGCCATACACCGATAGCAGTATAAACAGGGATAAGGATATAGGGATAAGTTTAATGCTCTGTTTTTTCGCAATGAGGAAATACAAATTGATAAACAGCAACCAAACGGCCAGCATTAATAAAAAGTAGCGCATCTCTGTTATTCCGTACCTGAAAACACGCGTGCCTGCCGCTGCAAATAATAGTGCCAGCAAGGGGATGAGGAAAAAATAAAAATAGCGGGTATAAGTTTTAAGCCATTTATTCTCCTCCTTTTCGCGGATAGGGTAAACCAGCAAAAGAGATAAAATGCCAAATACCGCATAGCCTAATATTAAATTAGATACGAGGCCTTTAGGCAGCTGCCACTGCACCAGTATTTTTACTTCGTATGCCAGTAAGATAACCACATAAACAGTAGCCAGCGGTATAAGCACATATTGCGTAAAAACCTTTAAACCTTTAGGATAACTATCGTCGGTATCCAGGCCTACAAAATCATCAGGCACGCCCGACAGGAAGAACAGGGTGCTAAATATGCCCGCTATCCAGGTGAAAAGTATAGAGAAGGTATCCCATTCGAATTTAAAGTTGAACAGGAAATTCATGGCGCCAATTGCCGCCGCAAGGCCCGCAAACAACACAATTCCATATAAGGCACCTGTTAAAAACCGTAAGAAAAGTGTTTTATTAAACTGCCAGAAACCTTGTATATGTCCCTTATCGGTAAAAGCGGCATAAGCCACCGCTAAATGCAGCGAAAGGCTGAACAGCACAAACCTAATGTAATCTGCCTCGTGCTCGCCGGGGTTTATCACAAATAAAAGCAGTAAAGCAACTATAGCCGCAACGGCCCTTATTAAAAGTTTTTTGCTGCCGGTTATAGTTTTGCTCTCTGTAAACAAAGTTGCCGATAAACTAAGCAGCAAGCCCAAATTGGCAACTAAAATAGTCCGCAGGCTCCAGTTTTCCTGTACCCGGCTGGTGTAAGTGAGTTCTATTTTTACGGTTGCGGCAATGGTTCCTGCAAGTGCGAACAACGATTCGAACGGGAAACGTTCTACGGTACGGCCCGCGCTTTGGAACAGGTTTTTTACTGATGGGAACTTCATTTATGACCGGTTTGGTTACGGCAATGTAACAAATAATATATAAACAATAAGTGTGCAATGTGCCTAATTGCATTTTCCACATTTTGATTATATTTGCCATCGCAAAAAACTTCATTTTATACAATAATGAGAGAAATACAATTCAGAGAAGCGCTTAGAGAAGCCATGCAGGAAGAAATGCGCAAGGACGAAAATATATACCTGATGGGTGAAGAGGTTGCCGAATATAACGGTGCCTACAAAGTAAGCCAGGGTATGTTGGACGAATTTGGCGCTAAACGCGTAATAGATACGCCCATCTCTGAATTAGGTTTTGCCGGTATAGGCATAGGTTCGGCCATGAATGGTTTAAAACCTATTATCGAGTTCATGACGTTTAACTTCTCGCTGGTTGCTATCGACCAGATCATTAACGGCGCAGCCAAGATCATGAGCATGAGCGGTGGCCAGTTTTCGGTGCCTATCGTATTCCGCGGCCCAACAGGCAACGCGGGTATGCTAAGCTCGCAGCACAGCCAGTGCTTTGAGAACTGGTACGCAAACTGCCCGGGCTTAAAGGTGGTTGTACCATCAAACCCTGCCGATGCAAAAGGCCTGTTAAAATCTGCTATTATCGATCCCGATCCGGTTATTTTTATGGAATCGGAATTGATGTATGGCGATAAAGGCGAAGTGCCCGAAGAAACCTACTATACACCAATAGGCAAGGCTGCTGTAACTAAAGAAGGCAGCGATGTTACCTTAGTTGGTTTTGGTAAAATAATGAAAGTAGTTAACGCTGCTGCTGCCGAGCTTGAAAAAGAAGGTATCCACGCAGAAGTTATCGACTTACGTACCGTACGACCTATCGACTATCCTTGCATCATCGAATCGGTTAAGAAAACCAACCGTTTGGTAATTGTAGAAGAAAGCTGGCCTTTAGGCTCTATCGCTACAGAAATTGCCTTCAAAGTACAGAAAGACGCGTTTGATTATTTGGATGCACCTATCCTGCGCATCATGGGCGGCGATGTGCCATTGCCTTATGCACCAACCCTGATACAGGAATACCTGCCAAACCCCGAGCGTGTAATTAAAGCAGTTAAAGAGGTAATGTACGTTACAAAATAATTGTAACCATCAGATATTCTAAAGCCTTCCCAAATTTGGGAAGGCTTTTTTGTTTAGAGTGTCCCGTCCTGAAATAAGTTGACACCCAAGTTGACTTATATGAAAGAAAGAAAAAAACAAAGCGATCGGCGCAGTCAGCGCGATTATAGCCTTGCCTTTAAGTTGCAGGTTGTTCA
>NZ_JACWMY010000022.1 GCF_014773265.1 Mucilaginibacter pankratovii
TTTACGGATAAACCCTTTCACGTTGCGGATCTCCTGGGTATCTATCTGATTAGGCAATTTATTCTCGATAAAATGGCGCATCTCGCCGTACAATTTCTTCAGTTCAGCTGCATCCTCACCAACGCTTTCTTTAAAATCGATGGCGAACTCTACATAGCGTAATACATCATCATCCCATACCGCAGTATTACCCGATGTTTGGTAAGCCACATGCACATCATGCCCCTGATCAACTAAACGGATAAAAGTACCACCCATGGAGATTACATCATCATCGGGGTGAGGAGAGAATACGATAGAACGTTTGCGTGCAGGCTCGGCACGCTCCGGCCTTTGACTATCATCAGCACCCGGCTTACCGCCCGGCCAGCCGGTGATGGTATGCTGTACCTGGTTAAAAATGTCGATATTGATATTGTAAACAGGCCCCTGCTCCACAGCCAGTTGTGCCATACCATGATTGTTATAATCCTCTTCGGTCAATTTCAGGATGGGTTTGCCCACCGTTCCCGAAAGCCAGATCACCGCTTTTTTCTTCAACTCATTCTCCCAAACACAATCTTTCACCAGCCATGGGGTATCAAAGCGCGTTAAAGCTGATGCAGCACCCTCATCCAGCACAAATTCCACATGGTCGGAGAGTTGTAAGAAGGTAGCAGGCACTTCACCCGAGATCTCGCCTTCCACGGCTTTGCGTACGATGGGGGCCTTCTTGGCGCTCCAGGCCATCAGGATAATTTCGCGGGCTTTAAAAATGGTACCCACACCCATGGTGATGGCCTTCGTTGGTACATTCTGCTTGCCACCAAAATCGCGGGAAGCATCACGACGGGTCAGATCATCCAAAGTCACCAAGCGCGTACCCGAGTTGGGCGCAGAGCCCGGCTCGTTAAAACCGATGTGGCCGGTACGGCCGATACCAAGCAATTGGAGGTCCAAACCGCCCAATTCCGACAGATGCCTCTCATAATCCAAACAAAAAGCGGCCACCTCATCCTGATCCAAGGTGCCGTCAGGGATGTGCACATTATTCTTATCGATATCTACATAGTCGAACAAATTCTCATTCATGAAAGTGACATAGCTTTGCACGGCATCGGGTTTCATGGGGTAGTATTCGTCCAAATTGAACGTGATCACATCCCTAAACGACAGCCCTTCCTCATGGTGCAAACGGATGAGCTCGGCATAAACACCGATGGGCGTAACGCCCGTTGCCAGCCCCAAAACGGTTTGCTGCCCTGCTGCCTGCTTATCACGGATCAGTTTGGCTATCCTTGCTGCTACTGCCAGCGATGCGGTCTTTTGGTCCGCATAAACGCTCACCGGCAGCTTCTCGTAACGTGTCTCTTCCAGTAAATTTAATCTTGCCATGTTGGTTTGGGTTGTATTGGTGTACAATGGGTTAAACAAATATATAGGATATTTACAAACAGGGCATTTTAATTTACATTTGCTATGCTGCCCAAAACTGGTAAATTACACGCATGCCGCCATTGAACAAAAACCTGCAAGAACTATTTGCCGTTGCCCAAAAAGAGGAGCGGCTGGGCATCGGGCTCATGTCGGGCACCTCGCTGGATGGTTTGGATATTGCCCTGTGCAGTTTCAGCGGCAGCGGTCTGCAAACGCAATTTAGGCTTATCAACTTCATCACCACACCTTACAAAGAAGCTTTTAAAAAAGAAGTACAGCAGGTGTTTGCCCAAAAGCAGGTAAGTTTGGAAAAGGTGACCCTGCTGAATGCCTATATCGGCAGCTTCCATGCGGAACTGATCTTACAGGCACTGGCCGAATGGCGCATTAACCCAGCCGAGGTAGATTTTATCGCCAGCCACGGGCAAACCATTTATCATGCGCCAAAGCGCCTGCATCAGCACCAAAACTACGGCAACGCCACCCTGCAGATCGGCGATGCCGACCATATTGCCGTTAAAACCGGCATCTTAACCATCAGCGATTTCCGGCAGAAACATATCGCCGCCGGCGGCGAGGGGGCACCATTAGCCTTATATGGCGACGTATTGTTAGGCAGCAAACGCGGCGAAAACCGAATTTTGCTCAATATAGGCGGCATAGCTAACCTTACCTATCTCCCAGCCGATGCCGATTATACCAACGTGATGTGTACCGATATAGGCCCCGGCAATACGCTGATAGATGCTGCCTGCCGCGCGTACTTCGATAAGCCTTTTGACGAGGATTCGGCGATAGCCTATTCGGGTACGGTAAATGAAACCCTTTTAGATGCCCTCTTGCATCACCCGTTCTTTAACGAAAGCCTGCCCAAAACCACCGGACCGGAGCTGTTCAATTTAAACTTTGTTGCAGATGCCCAGCAAGCCACCCGCACTTTAAATTTAACCAAAGCCGATTTAGTGGCCACCCTCAGCACATTCACCGGGCGAAGCATCGCCAATTTTATCCGCGCAAATTTTAACGAACCCGATATTAAACTTTTCACCAGCGGCGGCGGGGCCAGGAACCCCTTTGTAGTGGAATATATTAAGAAGGCGCTACCAAATGTGACTATCGCCAATACCAGCGAATTAGGCATCGACCCGGATGCAAAGGAGGCCATATTATTTGCCCTGCTGGGGAATGAGGCTTTGTGCGGCGAGCCAATTGCGATAGGCAATAATCCGAAAGTGCTGATGGGGAAATTTAGTTTCCCTGAGTGAGTTTTACCGCAAAGCGCCTGCATTAGGGATTGCAGTGAAAACCCCGGAACGAGGCGCTGCTTCTATCAGCAGTACCGAGTGAGGAGTTGTAACGGAAAGCCCGGGCCGAAGGCAATGCCATAATTTTTACTCTTTTTAGATAACACAGATTTAAAAGAAGATAAGCCAAACATTAAACGAGTAAGTCAAAGTCCTACTAAAGTTTGTAATCTTATAGATCACTATGTGTACCTGAACCACCTTTCTATTTTACGGCTAAATATCCATCGTATCTACCCATCCATATCAACCAAAACTTTTATATTCGAACCAAATTTTCACTCCAATGACTTTATATAAACTCACACTACTGCTGCATTCCGGTTTCCGGTACATCGTAATGGTATTATTGCTGCTGGCCGTTCTGCAATCGTTTGCCGGCTGGCTTAGCAAAAAAGAATATACAGAAGGTAACCGCAAGCTTAACCTGTTTGCTTTGATATCGGCACACACGCAGCTTTTGATAGGCCTGGCATTGTATTTTATCAGTCCGTTTGTAGTGTTTGCCAAAGAAACCATGCACGAAGCAACCGCCCGTTACTGGACGGTGGAGCACATCAGCATGATGATCTTCGCTATCGTGCTCATCACCATCGGGCACTCCAAATCGAAGAAAGAAACCCTGCCCGAGAACAAGCACCGCACCATCGCCATTTTTTATACACTCGCTATAATAGTGGTAGTTGTGGCAATTGTACAGAGCAAACGCGCCTTTTTTGGCATGAGTAATTAAAAAAAAGCAGAAAAAGTTTGCAGTATCAATTTTCTTTATAAATTTGCTCCCCGATCATGAAAAAAACTTTGAACAATATCTATTGGTGGCAACAAACAAAATTTGGCAGCCGGATAGTTTTTGACATGCATTACTAATCAAATATAAACCTATATTGAAACCCGGCGAGCACCAATTCGCCGGGTTTTTTCGTTTTAACGACTATTGAAAAATGACAACTTTTAAAATAAATACCACACATAAAAAGCTGCTTGCAGATACCACCACGCCGGTGAGCATTTACCTGCGCCTGCGCGATGTTTTCCCAAATTCGCTGCTGCTTGAAAGCTCGGATTATCACAGCCGCGAAAACAGCCTAAGTTATATTTGCTGCGCGCCCATCAGCGGTTTTGTGCTGGATAATGATGAGCTGAAAAAGAAATTCCCGGATGGCAGCACAGAAGTGAGCGCGCCCGGTACCTTTGAACTAACGGACGAGATCAACAGCTTTTTAAGCCGTTTTGAAACCGATGCGCAAACCGGTAAAGTTATTTCTAATGGATTGTTTGGTTATTTTACCCACGAGGCGGTGGAGCATTTCGAGACCATCAAACTGAAAGAAACTGCCGATAACCCGCGCAAGATCCCGGTGATGCAGTACCACATCTACAGTTACATCATAGCGGTAGATCACTTTAAGAACGAACTCTATATTTTCCATAACCAGGTAGAAGGCCAGCCGGAAACCAACGGACTGGAAAAACTGGAGTATCTCATTAAAAACAAAAACTTCCCGGAGTATACTTTTGAGAGCAAGGAAGCCGAGCAATCAAATTTGACCAACGAGGAATTTATTGCGATAGTTGAAAAAATGAAAACGCATATCTACCGCGGCGATGTTTTCCAGATAGTACCATCGCGGGCGTTCTCGCGCAAGTTTTTGGGCGATGAATTTAATGTATACCGGGCGTTGCGTTCTATCAACCCGTCGCCATATTTGTTCTATTTCGATTTTGGCGATTTCCGCATCTTTGGCTCATCGCCGGAGGCGCAGATCACCATCAAAAACCGCGTCGCCAGCATCTTCCCGATAGCCGGCACCTTTAAGCGCAGCGGCGATGATGAAAAAGATGCCGAAATAGCCCGTCAACTCGAGGCCGACCCCAAAGAATCTGCAGAGCACGTAATGCTGGTTGACCTGGCACGTAACGACCTGAGCCGCCATTGCGAGCAGGTGAGCGTAAAGGCTTTTAAAGAAGTGCAATATTATTCGCATTTGATCCACCTGGTATCGCACGTAAGTGGCAAACTAAAACCGGGCGTAAGCTCCTTTAAAATTGTGGCGGATACTTTCCCGGCGGGTACGCTGAGTGGTGCGCCAAAATACCGCGCCATGGAAATTATCGACGAGAACGAAAAAAGCAAACGCAGCTTTTACAGCGGCGCCATCGGCTACCTGGGTTTCAACGGCGATTTTAACCACGCCATCATGATCCGTTCGTTTTTAAGCAAGAACAACACCCTGCACTACCAGGCGGGTGCTGGTATTGTAGCCGGCTCGATTGCCGAAAGCGAGCTAAAAGAAGTAGATAATAAAATAGCTGCATTGCGCAAAGCGATAGAGTTGGCGGAAAGTCTTTAGAGATTAGAGGCTGGAGAATAGAGATTAGATTAAACACATTGGAATCAGGGAAATCCCTTAATCCGAAAAATCAAGGTTCAGACAAATGAGCAATATATTAATAATAGACAATTACGATTCGTTCACCTATAACCTGGTGCATTTGGTTAATGAGATTGGCCTGGAATGCGATGTTTGGAGGAACGACCAGTTTAAGATAGCCGACGTGGACGCTTACAGC
Source organism: Mucilaginibacter pankratovii (assembly GCF_014773265.1). Lineage (GTDB taxonomy): Bacteria > Bacteroidota > Bacteroidia > Sphingobacteriales > Sphingobacteriaceae > Mucilaginibacter > Mucilaginibacter pankratovii. Next base: position 5,295 of record NZ_JACWMY010000022.1, read on the forward strand.
CATATCATCCTGTCGCCGGGGCCGGGCGTACCATCTGAAGCTGGTTTGCTGCTGCAGGTAATTGAAAAATACGCACCAACCAAAAGTATTTTTGGTGTGTGCCTTGGTCAGCAAGCAATTGCCGAAGTTTTTGGAGGCAAGTTGTACAACCTGCCGCAACCTATGCACGGCATTGCCACCCCCATAAAGGTGACAGACGGTACCGAGCAGCTTTTTAAAGGACTGCCCGAAAGTTTTAAAGTAGGCCGCTACCACAGCTGGGTAGTGGAAAAAGATCTGCCGGAAGTGCTTACCGTTACCGCCATTGATGAGGAAGATAACTCCGTGATGGCTTTAAGGCATAAAGAATACGATGTGCGCGGTGTACAGTTCCACCCCGAATCGGTACTGACCGAATATGGTAAGGAAATGATGGAGAACTGGTTAAAAGGATAACGCGTTCAATAACTTGTCATTTCGAACGATAGTGAGAAATCTTGTTCGATATAACAAGTGGCGAGTTTTGCAAGCCGTATAAGATTTCTCGTCGCTTCGCTCGCTCGAAATGACAATTGTTATTTAAATTTGAAATGGCATGAACATACTCGATAAAATAGTCGCACATAAAAAAAGAGAAGTTGACCGCGATAAGCGCGAAACCACTTACATCGAACTGGAGGAATCTGAATATTTCCACCGGGAAACGTATTCCTTCCGTGATTTTTTATTAGCGGAAGACCGCACGGGCATCATCGCCGAGTTTAAACGCAAATCACCCTCCAAAGGCATCATCAATGATGAGGCCCTGGTAAAAGAGGTGACCAAACAATACGCCGATGCAGGCGCTTCGGCACTATCCGTACTTACCGACCGTAATTTCTTCGGTGGCCGTAAATTAGACCTGAAACGTGCCCGCCGCGCCAACACCATCCCGGTGCTGCGCAAGGATTTTATGATAGACGAGTACCAAATTGTAGAGGCAAAAGCGTTAGGCGCCGATATTATCCTGCTCATTGCTGCAATCCTTACCCCCGCAGAAATAAAAAACTTAGCCGCCCTTGCCAAAAGCCTGGAGCTGAATGTGCTTTTAGAAGTACATAACCTGGAAGAACTGGAACGCAGTATCGATACCAACCTGGATGCCATTGGTGTAAACAATCGCAACCTGGCCGATTTTACGGTATCGGTGCAAAACTCTTACGACCTGGTGGAGCACATCCCCAGCGAATTTTTAAAGATCTCGGAAAGCGCTATCAGCGATACGCAAACTATTAAGGACTTGAAGAAGGTTGGTTTCCAGGGTTTTCTCATCGGCGAAAACTTTATGAAACAGGCCGATCCGGGGAAAGCGATGCAGGAGTTTGTGAAGGGGTTGTAATAAAAATGATGAAGCAGATAGTTATAAAGTTTGTTGTTCCGCTTACAATCGTTTCTTTTTCATTAATTACTATGCGATCAATCGCATTTGTAGATGACATTGGGTCGATCGATTTTACCGGGTTTCCTTTTCTTTACACATGCAAAGGCTTTCACACATCAATGTCTCAGCAATTCTTTTTATTGCCGTTGCTTGTTGATCTTGTAGTTTATCTGCTAATTTGGTTTGTCATTTTTTTAAGCCTTAAAAATTTTGTGGATATCAATAAGGCTCCGCGATTTATACCGGTTACTTTAATTTTATTGGCGACAGTTTTTTTTGCAATAAATATTCTGCTTGCAAACAATCCGGATAATATTTTTCTTTTAAAAAGGGATTTTGAAATCAAGGTGGAACAGCGTGATTTTTATGTAGTTTCTTGGTTTTAACAACCTTAATTGTTGCGATAATCTGTGAATGTTTGTAATTAACTTCGCTTTCCATATCTTTGTGCCATCATGTTAATGTAATACTCCATACCACACTTTCAATTTAGCCGGGCCTGTGATGGTTTTGCACGAAAGTCTTTGTTACCAACTTACCTGTTTGTAACGCTCACCTTATTTAATGCTTCTTAATATTTATTAGAAGCGATATCGTTAATACAAAACAATTTTGCGCTATGTGAACATAACCACCACCCCGTGAGTTATAATAAGGTAAATTACATTTACCTTTATGGTTAAATGTTAATCATTTTTTGAATGAAACAGAAATTTTATGATACTGCTGTGAAGCAGGAAAAAGTTGTGCTGGTGGGTGTGATAACACCCAACGAAACAGAAGCACGAGAAAAAGAATACTTAGAAGAATTGGAGTTTTTGGTTGCCACAGCCGGCGGCCTCACCGTAAAGACCTTTACCCAAAAATTACAGCGCCCGGAACGTTCCACCTTTGTGGGGACGGGTAAGCTGGAAGAAATAAAAGAATATGTTGTTGCCGAAGAAATAGACATCGTCGTTTTCGACGATGAGCTTACACCCTCGCAAATGCGCAATATAGAGCGTGAGCTGCAGGTGAAGATCCTGGATAGGAGTAATCTTATCCTTGATATTTTTGCAAACCGCGCGCAAACGGCGCAGGCAAAAACGCAGGTGGAATTGGCCCAATTGCAATATTTACTGCCACGATTGACCCGTTTATGGACCCACTTAGAGCGCCAGAAGGGCGGTATTGGTATGCGTGGCCCGGGTGAAAGCCAGATAGAGACCGACAGGCGTTTGATCCTGAACAAGATCTCCCTGCTGAAAGAACGCCTTAAACTCATCGACAGGCAGAACGAAACCCAGCGCAAAAACCGCCAGCAACTCATCCGCGTGGCGTTGGTGGGTTATACCAACGTAGGTAAATCTACCATCATGAACATGCTGGCAAAATCTGATGTGTTTGCGGAGAATAAGCTGTTTGCCACGCTGGATACCACGGTACGCAAAGTAGTGATAGAGAACGTGCCATTTTTATTATCAGACACAGTTGGGTTTATTCGCAAATTGCCTCACCATTTGGTAGAGTGCTTTAAATCTACCCTGGATGAAGTGCGCGAAGCGGATATCCTGATCCACGTGGTGGATGTATCACACCTTACTTTTGAGGACCAGATCCGCACGGTAAATGAGACCTTGAAGGATTTGAAAGTGGTTGATAAAAAAACAATCACCGTGTTCAACAAGATAGATGCTTTTAACCCCGCCGACCACAACATCGACATAAAAGACACACCACTCACTATGGACGATTTTAACCACAGTTGGATGGCTAAGAATAACGCCCCGGCCATATTCATCTCCGCCACCGAAAAAGAGAACGTGGAAGAATTTAAAACGATGTTATACGATGCCGTAAAGAAGATCCATACGGAGAGATACCCGTATGATAATTTGCTGTATTAAGAGTTCTTTTCGCTTTGTCATGTTGAGCGATAGCGAAACATCTATTAACCAAATGCAAAGTAGCCACCATGCTGTCGCCGATAGCATGGTGGCTATTAGATCCTTCGTTCCTCAGGATGACAAGGGGCTCCGCCACTCTTCAGGGCCTACGTTTTCTCTTCCCAAATACTGCACAAATGCAATATTGTTTCCACTGCCTTTTGCATGTCCTGTACACTCACCCATTCCTGTTTGCCATGGAAGGCATGCTCCCCTGCAAAAATATTCGGCGTGGGCAAACCCATAAATGATAACCTCGAGCCATCCGTGCCGCCGCGGATGCTGCAAAGTTTAGGTTCCATACCGGCGCGGCGAATGGCCTCCATGCCGTAATCTACTATTTGCGGGTGCTGTGCCAGTACATTTTTCATGTTGCGGTACTGGGCTTTTACATCGAGGGTGTAGGTGGAATTAGGAAAACCTTTTAATACTTCTTCGGTAATTTTCCTGATCGCGTCCGCATGATTCTGTAACAATTCTTCCTCAAAATCGCGGATGATAAAATCTACCGTAGCGGTTTCTACGTGCCCGGCAATATCTACGGGGTGTACAAAACCCTGCATACCTTCGGTGCCCTCCGGCGATAGATCATAGGGAAGGGCGGCAATGATCAGGCCCGCAATTTTTATAGCGCTTTCCATTTTGCCTTTGGCGAAACCGGGGTGAGAGCTTACCCCGTTGATGGTCAGCCGCGCGCCATCTGCCGAGAACGTTTCATTCTCCATATTCCCCGCACTTTCGCCATCAATGGTATAGCAGGCAAAGGCGCCTATCTTTTCAATATCGGCTTTATCAACGCCGCGGCCTATCTCTTCATCGGGCGTAAACAGGATCTTAATATCGCCGTGCTTTATTTCGGGGTGATTAATGAGCTGGTAGCAGGCATCCATAATTTCGGCAACACCGGCTTTGTTATCGGCACCCAAAAGGGTAGTGCCAGATGCGGTGATGATGTCGTTACCCATCTGATTCTTCAGATCCGGATGCCCGGCCATGCGTAAAACCTGTGCGGTATCATCGGGCAAAACAATATCCGCACCGGTATAATTGCGGTGGAGCAATGGTTTTACATCCTTGCCGCTGCAATCGGGCGCGGTATCCATGTGCGAGCAAAAGCATATCACCGGTACGTCTATCTTATCAGTATTGGCTGGTATGGTGGCGTACACGTAACCAAATTCGTCCAGATGGGCATCGGTAAGGCCTATAGCTAACAGCTCTTTTACCAATAGTCGGCCAAGATCTTTTTGTTTGTCTGTTGAAGGGCAGGTTGGCGATGCCGGGTCGGATTGTGTATCGATGGTTACGTAGCGCAGAAATCTTTCGGTAACAGTAAAACTTAGCGGTGTGTTAAAATCCATATAAAGCCTATATTAGTGAAAATTTTTTGTGAAGCGTTCCGGGTACAAAATTGTAAATAATCTTAACTTAATTATTTTGAAAAAGTACATATTATTGGTTGCTGTTACGTTTGCTTCCTTTTTAGCGAAAGGCCAGGGCGGCTATAACTATAATTCTTTCGGTTTTGGTGTTGGGGCCAGCTATATCCACCCGCTTGCCGATCTGAAAAAAGGGTATAGCGACTTTGGCTACAGCGCCAACTTTACCTACTATTACAACCCTTACGTGCCAATTGTGTTAGAATTTCAGACGGGGAAATTAAGAGGCGGTGGTAATACCGTTGCCGAAGATAAAGACACCCGCCGGTTCGAAAACAAATATAAAGCCCTTATTCTACATGTAGATTATCAATTGGGAGATGCCATAGATTACTACCGCAGCGGGTTCTTAAATATCCTGAAGAATTTTTACGGCGGTATAGGTGTCGGGGCGATGTTTAATGATGTAAACACCAACAGGTTTAGCCTGATAGACCCGGGCTACCAGTTCCCGGGGAAGCAAAAAACGGTAAACATTGTTGTGCCTTTGCGGTTTGGTTACGAGTTTAAGATATTTGATTATACCGGTGTGCCAAAATTTGGTATTGATATCGGCTACCAGCATAATGTAACCTTTGGAGAAGGCCTGGATGGCTACGAGGACCCAACCTCTAAATTTAAAAATAACGCGCCCGACCAATACCGCCAGATAACCATCGGGCTGAAGTACAACTTTGGGGCAGAACATTCTTACGATAAATCTATAAGCGGCAACTAAGTTGAATATAGAAGAACTGCGCGATTATTGCCTTGCTTTGCCAGCAGTGGAAGAAGGTTTCCCCTTTGGGGAGGATACTTTAGTGTTTAAAGTTGGCGGAAAAATATTTTTGCTGGCCGGTTTGCAAGACGGGCACCATTTTAATGCCAAGTGCGACCCTGAACTTGCCATAGACCTACGAGAGCGCTATACCGAGGTGAAACCCGGCTACCACATGAACAAAGCCCATTGGAACACGGTTTACATGAACGGTACACTCACCCGCAAGCAACTTTGCGAAATGATAGATCATTCGTATCACCTGGTTTTTAAAAGCCTCCCAAAAAAGTTACAGGCAGAAATATCGCCCGCCAAATAATTATTCAACGCCTATTTTATATTTGCTGTACCGATATGAAAAGATCCCTGTTACTGGTGCTGCCCCTGTTTTGCTTTATACAGGCGCATGCCCAGCTTACCCCATTCGAACTCAGCAAAAATAAGAACTACTCGGCCACCCATGCCGAAGTAATTACTTACTACCAAAAACTGGCTAAACAGTACCCGCAGATGCGCACCGTCAATTACGGGATGACGGATGTGGGCAAGCCCTTAACGTTGGTGGTTTTATCTAAGGACAAGGTGTTCGATCTGGCGCGTATAAAAAAGCAAAACAAACGGGTGCTGCTCATCAACAACGGAATCCACCCCGGCGAACCCGAAGGCATCGATGCCAGCATGATGCTTACACGCGACCTGCTCAAAAACAATAAGTTGCCTGAGGATGTGGTGATCTGCATCATAGCCGTATATAACATTGATGGGAACATGAACCGGGGGCACTCCCGCGCTAACCAGAACGGGCCCGACGCTTATGGTTTCCGTGGCAACTACCGCAACCTGGATCTGAACCGCGATTTTATAAAAGCCGATAGCCGTAACGCGCTGGCCTTTGCGCAAATACTAAACACCTGGCAGCCCGAAGTACTACTGGATAACCACGTAAGCGATGGTGCCGATTACCAGTACGTGATGACGCTAATAGAAACGCAAAAGGATAAACAAAACCCGCTGCTGGCAGATTATACCGCCAAAGTAATGACGGCCGACCTGTACAAAGGCATGAAGAAAAGCGGCTTTGAGATGATCCCCTATGGTGCCGGCGAAAGCGGCCTGCCGGATTCGGGGATCGTAAGTTTTATGGAAACACCAAGGTTCTCCACCGGTTTTGCGGCTCAGCATAACATGATCAGCTATATGACGGAGACGCACATGCTGAAACCGTTCGACAAGCGCCTGTATGCCACCTATAACTTTATGGAGCACCTGATAGCCATTTGCCAGCGGGATGCAAAAGCAATAGGCGACCTGCGTAAAAAGGTAGATGCTGAAGTGAGTCAGCAAAAAACATTCGCCCTGGCCTGGGGCTTAGATGAAAGTAAAGTAGATACCATTACCTTTAAAGGCTACGAGGCCGGGTACAAAACCAGCGAGGTAAGCGGCTTGAAACGCTTGTATTACGACCGCGATAAACCTTACACTAAAATCATTAAATTCTTTAATACCTACAAAGCAACCGCCACAGCCGAAAAGCCGGTGGCTTACGTTATCCCGCAGGCTTGGGGTAAGGTGATAGAGCTGTTTAAGCTGAACAGGGTAGCCATGCGCCAACTGGCGCATGATACCACGCTGAGCCTGCAGATGTATTACATTGCCGATTATAAAACGGGCACCCGCCCTTACGAAGGGCACTATATCCACAGCGGTGTAAAGCTGAACCCTGTGGCTAATAAAATTAAATTTTACGCCGGTGATTACGTGGTATATGTAAACCAGCCCATTAACCGTTACATTGTAGAAACGCTGGAGCCGCAGGGCGTGGACTCGTTCTTCGCCTGGAACTTTTTTGATTCGGTGCTGGGGCAAAAGGAATATTTTTCCGACTATGTGTTTGAGGATATTGCCGCCGACCTGCTAAAAAAAGACCCGGACCTGCGCAAAAAACTGGATGATGAAAAAGCAAAGGACCCTAAAATGGCAAACAGCGCCGCGGCCCAGCTCAATTTTGTTTACCGTAATTCGCTCTATTTCGAAAAAACATACCTGCGCTACCCGGTAGGCAGGTTGCTAACTGATACCAAACTCGACCTTAAATGATAGAATACCTAACGCTGGCCCCCGTGGCTTCCTTTATATTTGTACTAACGCTTGGCACTTCGCTTTTGGCGTTCTCTAACCAAAACATCTATGCCAAATTTATCCTGAACCCTTACGAGGTTTCGCGCGGTTACCGGGTATATACCATCATCACCAGCGGATTGATCCATGCCGATTGGAACCACCTGTTCTTTAATATGCTGTCGTACTACTTTTTCGCCTTTCAGTTAGAGGCGGTGCTGGGGCACTGGCAGTTTGGGGTATTATACCTGGCAACCATGATACTGGCCGACCTTCCATCAATTTATAAGCACAAGGAAGATTCCTGGTATAACACCTTAGGGGCATCGGGCGCTATCAGTGCAGTAATTTTTAGCGCGATATTGTTCAATCCAAAAGGGCAAATGGGGCTCATATTTTTGCCCTTCATGATCCCCGCCTGGATCTTTGGCATCCTTTACCTGGTGTACTGCCACTTTGCATCCAAACACGCACGCGATAATATCAACCACGATGCCCACTTGTTTGGGGCCTTGAGCGGTATTTTAATAACCATCATACTGCATCACGGTATCATCAACGAATTTATCGCGCAGTTTTAGCGGGGCAATTCAATTGTCGATGCAGCAATGCGGGTGCCATCCGGGGTAAACAAAAAGCTCATGGGCTGGTTGGGGTTTTTGATGATCTCGAGCAGTAAGAAGCCCCAGTTTTTCCAAAAATTCTCCAGCACCTGGCCGTAGGTTTTATTCATCCATTCGTCAAACAAAGGCTTGCTGTTAAAGCCTCGCAGGGGCATGGCCTCTATAAAAATATCCTCGCCCAAGGGCATCACCTCGTACTCGGGCAGGCGGTTAAACAGGTAATTGGAGTAAAACACCCGTCCCGAAAACTCCTCGAATTGTATAGGGTGCAGGGTTTCGTCTTTTATCTTATCAAACAGTTCGCGATGATAATTGCCATTAGCACCATTATCCTGCAGGCACATCACAAGGCCAAAGTCTTTTATCCGCAGGGCAAAGGTTTGGGTGTTTATCTCGTCGCGGTAGCCAAATTCCTTCTCGTTATTATCTACCTTAAATAAAAACAGGCTGTAGGGCTTAAAATCTTCAAACTGTATAGGCAGGTTAATGCTTTGCAGCATCAAATGCAAATGGCCGAACTTGTGGATAATGGATTGCGAGATATTAAACTCCTCGCCCTGGGTGTGCTGCATTTTTATGCCGGCCTGCAATTCGTTAAAAATAATGCCGTACATCAGCTTGGCCACCCATAGAAAAAGCCGGTGTTCATCCAGCGCTTTCACCCCTTCGTAGCCCTTGCTAAAGGCCGCGGCTATCTCGGCCTCTAAGGGCTCTAAAAACGCCTCGTTAATGGCTGCAGAGCAGGGGATCTTGAGGTCTTTGTAGGTGGCGATGCTTTCATCGAGCAGTTTAAAGGGCTGGTCCTGCAGGTTGTACATGCTCATGAGCCATTGCGGAAAAACCTGGATCTTTTCTTCAGTGGTGCTGAGCGGCTGGCCGGTTAAAAAGCATTTAGTATTACCGAAGCTGAAATTGCTGAAAGGGTGATAAATTTGTACCGCCATGGCCGCAAAGATAAGCAGCTTTTAGAAGTATTATTTTAGCTTTGAGTTTTATGTAGTAAAAATGACTTTATCCCTTTTAAGCCTGTCGCAAAACGAGCATGAGATCTATAAACGGACTCAATATCGCTTGAATAGCGATGCATCGACTAAAGATGACTGGCAGGACGATAAACTGGTGTTGGATAATTACAAGGCTATACATGGTGAATACCTGAAAGTCTTCCACGAAGCGGATGATGAGTCGACGAAGCTTGAAGCCATGAAGAGATTGATTTACCTAAACTGGGAGTCGATAGTTGAACCCGACTGGCTCACCGGGGTAGACGACCTGGACGAGGCCGCAATCTTCGAATCCTACAGTATCCTGAACGACTACATGACCCAGGGAAAATTTGATGCGGAATTCACCTGGATGCTGAGCCACTACGCCGTTTGGGATTACGCCATTCTGCAGTTTGTGGAGGGTAAATTATTCGAGCTAACGCAGTTTGTAAAAACCATAGATATCTCCAAAAAGAAATTCCCCCAAGAACTCCCTGCCGGCACGTTTGAAAACCGCGGGCAAATGGGCATCTACTGGGAGCTAATGATCAAAACAGAAGAATAAGAATGAAGCTTACTTACCAGCAATTCGAACTCACTTTAAAACATACGTTCACTATCGCTAAATTTTCGCGCACCAGTACGCCGGTTATGCTGCTGCAGGTGGAGCATGAAGGTGTTGTGGGCTATGGCGAGGCATCTATGGTGCCCTACATGGGCGAGAGCTACGAAACCGCTAACGAATTTTTAAGCAAGGTAGATGCCGGGCAATTTCAATACCCCTTTGATTTTGGTTCTATCATCAGCTACCTGGATAGCATAGCGCCCGGCAACCCGGCTATCAAAGCGGGCATCGATATCGCCCTGCACGATCTGGATGGCAAACTGCAGGGCAAGCCCTGCTGGGAATTGCTGGGCACCGATCCGGCAAAAATGCCCATCACCAGCTTTACTATTGGGATTGATACCAAAGAGGTAATTATTCAAAAGCTGAAGGAAGCCGCGGATTTTAAAATTATCAAAGTAAAGCTCGGGCGCGATAACGATAAGGAGATCATCCAAACCATCCGCTCGGTAACCAATGTGCCCCTTTTTGTAGATGCCAACCAGGGCTGGACCGACCGCAAACAAAGCCTCGACCTGGTGTACTGGCTAAAAGAACAGGGCGTGGTTTTGATAGAGCAGCCCATGCTAAAAACCGATGTGGATAGCAACGCCTGGTTGACAGAGCATAGCCCCCTGCCGCTTATTGGCGATGAAGCCGTACAGCGCCTGGCCGATGTGGAGAAGGCCAGCGGTGTTTACCATGGCATCAACATTAAGCTAATGAAAGCTGCCGGCATGTACGAGGCTAAACAAATGCTGAATAAAGCCCGCGAACTTGGCCTGAAGGTAATGATAGGCTGCATGACCGAAACCAGCTGCGCCACCCTCGCTGCCGCAGCACTTGCCCCGCAATGTGACTGGGCGGACCTGGATGGACCTTTTCTTACGAGCAATAACCCTTATCAATTGCCGCAGTTTACCGATGGCAAATGGGTGCTGAATAATGCGCCGGGGTTGGGGATAGCGGTTTAAGTACCATTTTGAGCAAAATTGAACTATAAATGGTTAAATATTAACCGTCATCAAAACAATAAAAAACTTATTTTCATCCACCAATTTTTAATTCGCCCATGAAAACAAGAATATTACTGCTGCTGGCTGCCATGCCGTTCTTCGCCACGGCACAAACGCAAACAAAAACCTATCACATCAAATCGCCGGATGGCAAAATTGATATGACCGTGAACGCGGGTGCAACCATTAACTGGGCAGTAAAATACCAGCAAACGGATGTGATCATGCCGTCAAACGTATCGTTGGTGCTCAACAACGGCTCCGTTTTGGGATTAAACGCCATTGTAAAAAGCGACAAGACAAGTGATAAGGACGAGTATTTTAATACGCCCATATACAAGCGGGCAAAGGTGCATGATCAGTACAATCAGCTTGCCCTAAAATTCAACGGCGATTACGGCCTCATCTTCCGGGCGTACAATGATGGTGTAGCCTACCGCTTTACAACCGAGTTTAAGGAAACCATCACCTTAAAGGACGAGGAAGCCAACTTTAATTTTGCCACCGATACTAAAGCCTACCTGCCCTTTGTAAATGATTTCCGCGCAAAGGATAAATACAATACCTCGTACGAGGCACACTACGATACGCTGAAATTATCAACCGTAAAAAAAGATACGCTTGCTTTTTTACCGGTTTTAGTAAACGTAAACGATCAAATAAAAGCCGCCATTTTAGAGGCTGACATTGAAGATTACCCGGGCATGTATCTCATCAGCGGAAAAGGCAACAGCCTGCGCGGCACTTTCGCGCCCTACCCGCTGGAGCAGGCTGCGGGTGGTTATGCCGATATGAACTATGTGGTAAAACGCCGCGCCGAATACATGGCCAAAACAACCGGCACCCGCCAATACCCGTGGCGCGCGGTGGTCATCAGCACGGAAGACAAACAGCTTGCCGATAACGACATGGTGCAAAAGCTGGCATCGCCATCGCGCATTGCCGACCAAACATGGATAAAACCCGGCAAGGTTGCCTGGGACTGGTGGAACGACTGGAACATCACCGGTGTTGATTTTAAAGCCGGCATCAATGTGCCTACCTATAAGTATTATATCGATTTCGCTTCGGCTAATAAACTGGAATATATTATTATTGATGAAGGCTGGTCAAAGGATACCGATCTGAACCAAATCTCGCCGGATATCAATATTGAAGAATTGGTGACTTATGCTAAAGAAAAAAATGTAGGCATCATTTTATGGGCAAGCTGGTACGCCACCATGCAGCAAACCGAAGCCGTTTTTGATAAGTACGAAAAAATGGGCATCAAAGGCTTCAAGATAGATTTTATCGACCGTGACGATCAATTTGCCGTAAATTCCTTATACGAAATAGCGCAAAAAGCCGCCAACCATCATTTACTGGTAGATTATCATGGCATGTACAAACCATCGGGCCTGCAGCGCACATTCCCCAATATCCTCAACTTTGAAGGTGTAAAAGGCCTGGAGAATATGAAATGGGGCGTAAACAACCAGCCGGTTTATGATGTGAGCATCCCCTTTATCCGGATGCTGGCCGGGCCGATGGATTATACCCCCGGCGGGATGCGAAACGCCTCCAAAGCCAGTTTCCGCCCGGTTAACGGCAACCCCATGACACAGGGGACCCGTGCCCACCAGCTGGCCATGTTCACCATATTTGAGGCGCCGCTGCAAATGATGGCCGATAACCCTACCGCTTATAAAAAAGAGCAGGAAAGTACAGATTACATCGCATCGGTACCCACTACTTTTGATGAAACCGTAGCATTGGATGGCAAAGTTGGCGATTTTGTAAGCATCGCCCGCCGCAAAGGCACCACCTGGTATGCCGGCGCCATGACCAACTGGGATGAAAGAGAAATTACGATAGACCTCTCGTTTTTAGGCGAAGGAAGCTATAAAGCCATTTTATTCAGCGATGGGATAAACGCCAATCGTAACGGCGAAGATTATGTACGCAAAGAAGTAACACTAACCTCAAAGGATAAATTAACTGTAAAGCTGGCATCCGGCGGTGGCTGGGCAGCTAGGTTTGAGAAGGTGAATTAACGTGATGATGTAGAGATAGTTAATCCCCGCTGTCATTTCGATAGAGCAAGTGGTGGGTGTAAGCGGTGGCGCGAAAGAGAAATCCTATACGCGCCGCCGTTGCATTCTGCAAACCCGCTGTGCGTATCGCATAAGATTTCTCCTCACCCCATTTCATGGCCCTGCGCTTCTGTTCGTTCGGAATGACATCGGGTTAACACGCCCTCCCTCATATAAATAGACAAAGACGCGAAGTATCGTGTCTCTATGTTAAAATTTCGCCTCTCATCGAAGGGAAACCACCCCAAGCACCAATCCGCTGTAAAACAAAAAAGGGACGCAAATTGCGCCCCCTTTTTATAAACACGTTCGATGTATAGTTATAGCTCTTCGTCGTGCTGGCTCATATCCAGACCAGCGAGTTCGTCGGCTTCAGATACACGCAACTTGCTTATCATATCGGTGATCTTCAACAATAGCAAAGACCCGAAGAAAGCAAATGCGGAAACAACAACCAGTGCAATAAGGTGCTTTACAAATAATGATGTTTCGCCATAAGCTAAACCATCTGCACCTGCACTGTTAACACTTTTTGTAGCGAATACACCTGTTAAAAGCATACCCATCATACCACCAACACCATGGCAAGGGAAAACATCCAGCGTATCATCGATGTTTGTTTTCGAGCGCCATATAACTACTAAATTACTTACCACAGCGGCAACAATACCAACTATTAACGAGCTTGATACGGTAATGAAACCGGCAGCAGGGGTTACAGCAACCAAACCTACTACGGCACCTATACAAGCACCCATTGCAGACGGTTTTTTGCCTCTTAAAATATCAAAAAATATCCATGACATGGCAGCCGCAGCAGATGCGGTTGTCGTAGTTGCCAATGCAGTAGCAGCAAGCTCACCAGAGCTTAAAGCAGAACCTGCGTTGAAACCGAACCAGCCAAACCAAAGCAAGCCTGTACCTAATATTACGTAGCTGATACGTGCAGGCGTGTGAGCCTCTTCTGCTACGTTACGTTTTTTAAGGTATAATGCCGATGCTAATGCAGCCCAGCCAGCGCTCATGTGTACCACGGTACCACCGGCAAAATCCAGCACGCCCATTTTAAAGAAGTAACCCTCTGGATGCCAGGTTGCGTGTGCAAGCGGGATGTAGATGATTACGATAAAAAGGGTGATGAAAATTAAGTAAGAGTTGAAACGGATACGCTCTGCAAATGCACCGGTGATTAACGCTGGTGTGATAACCGCGAATTTCAGCTGGAACATTGCAAACAATACAACCGGGATAGTACCCCATGCAACACCAATGGTATTGCCCATCATAAAGAATGATTTAGGGTTACCAATAATACCGTAACCGCCAACGTCCTCGCCAAATGCCATGCTGAAACCAAATACTACCCAGATGATAGTGATAAGGCCCATACAAACAAAGCTCTGCAGCATGGTAGAAATAACGTTTTTCTTACGAACCATACCGCCGTAAAAGAAGGCGAGGCCCGGGGTCATTAATAATACAAGTGCGGTAGAGATAAGCAACCAGGCAACATCGGCTGGTGCAAATTCGGCTGGTTTGGCGGCGGCTACGTTACCCGGGTATATAAACGCCAGTATAACTACAATTACAAGTATGCCAAATGGTACAATTTTTTTCATTTTGTTGTTGTGATAAGTGATTAAATTAAATAGTCGGGGAGCCCTGGTGGTGGGCATTAAACAAAAGTGGAAACAATAACGGCATGTTATTTCCGGGTACTTTCAAAACGGTTGGCTACGTAAAGAGGCTTTTTGGTAATGTCAGTTCAGAAAAACTTGTAGTTTGTTGCTCCCTTGTTACCCTACCAAAAGGAATGGTACGGAAACAGCATCAGTTTAGTAAGCCGCCGGGCGGTTTGGTTATACTGACGGTAATCACTTCTCAGGAAAGAGAACCCTGAAGTTAAAATTGTGGATGCTTCCTTTTGTATGGATTGGAAGCGAATCCTATGCGTTTGAAAACTGTTCGACCGGTTTTTTAAATAAAAAGCCGCGCTGATGTGGCGTTTTTCTTGATTGACTCTTTGATTTGTAAGCGAATCAATAGAAGAGTTTTCTTTTTGTTCAAAAAATGGCAGGGATAATAGAAAAAGCGCCTCGCAGAGCAAGAAAAAAGTTAAAATATGTTTATATTTTCTTAGAGGCATAATCTAAAAGTAGAATAATAAAATGAAAATGACAAAAAAAATGACAAAAAATTGTTATTTTCTTACAAGGAATAAAATTTAATGCAAATTTCACTAAAATAACTACTAAAAAGATATAGCATATTGTTAAAATGATATCATAAGCTGTATTTATCAGTAATTTTATTAAAAGCAGTTATTTAGGAAGCTTTTTGGGGTAAATTGATCAGAATAATTTCAATTGAGTGGGTATTCCCAATGGTTTTATTTCTGCGGTGTTAAAATTTGATACCGTAATGCCCAGCAACCTTACCCGGCTGTTGTCTGCATCGGTGGTAAGCAGTAAGTTTTTGGCGATATCCAATATCATTTGCATATCATCCAGGCAATCGGGGTAAGATTGGCTGCGCGTTATCTGCCTGAAATCGCTGTATTTTATTTTGAGGGTGACGGTGCGGCCCTTCAACTGGTATTTAAGCAGGCGCTCGTTCACCAGTTTGGCTATCTTCTCCAGTTCGGCGTTCATTTCTTCCACCGTGGTAAGGTCGTAAGCAAAAGTATCCTCGGCACCCATGGATTTTGTTTCGCGGTGGGGCTGCACTTCGCGGTCATCAATACCGCGTACTATATTATAATAGAAGGCGCCGGCCTTACCAAAGTGCCCGGTGATCTGCTCCAGCGTCAGCTGTTTCAGGTCGCCCCCGGTAAAAAGCCCCAGCTTCTTCATTTTTTGGGCGGTGACTTTGCCCACGCCATAAAATTTTTCAACCGGCAGGTTCTCTATAAAGCTTTCGATAGATGAGGGGCCGATGAACGTTAGTCCGTCGGGCTTTTTCATGTCCGAAGCTATCTTGGCCACAAATTTATTTATAGACACACCAGCGGAGGCCGTAAGGTTCAGCTCATCTTTTATAGCCTGCTTTATTTCTTTCGCAATATCAATGGCCGAGCCGATGTTCAGCTTATCATGCGTAACATCCAGGTAGGCTTCATCAAGCGATAGGGGTTCTATCAGGTCGGTATAACGGCTAAAGATCTCGCGGATATGCTGCGATGCTTCCTTATATGCGGCAAACCGCGGCCGCAAAAAAACGGCATGCGGACAAAGCTGCAGGGCCCGTTTGCTCGACATGGCCGATCGGATGCCAAACTTCCGCGCCTCGTAACTGGCGGTTGCTACCACACCGCCGCGCCCCTCGGGCAGGCCGCCAACAACCAGCGGTTTGCCGCGCAGTTCCGGGTTATCGCGCTGCTCTACCGACGCGTAGAAAGCATCCATATCAATATGAATAATTTTTCGCCGGGCCGGTGTTTGCTTTTCTTCCACTGTGATGTGCTAACAAATATTAAGCTATTTATTTAAATTACCTTTGTTAAACAACACGGTTTTTATAAAAAATGTCGTCACACCACATCGTCCGCGAAAAACAGGAACCCGCCTTATTGGTCCTTGGGTTGGATACCTTTGATGCCGAATTGCTGGGCCAGCTGCTGGAGTGGAGCCCAACGGTAATTACCACGCCCGCCACCGCGGAGCAGATAAACGCCTACGGCATCAAGATAGATCTCGTTGTTGCTGATGCTTTGGAACCCGAAACGCAGTCTGATGTAAAGCTAATAGCGGCAGGCGGGGGGAGCACAGTAGAAACGGCTTTAAATTATTTGATAGCGGCGGATTATTCGGCCGTAAACATTGTTACCGATGAATTTAAGCTGGGCGATTTTTTATTTTATGCCGATAAAATAAACCTGGTGATATTTTGCCGCAATAAAAAGATCTTCCCGGTAACATCGGGTTTTAGCAAATGGAAACCTGCAGGGGAGCGGGTGGAGTTGCTTTCGGCAGCAACCGGCATAACGACCGAAGGATTAACAGCGGAAAGCGAAGCGGTATATATTACTACAGCAGACGGGTTTTATACGCTGCAATTTGAGGAGCCATTTTTGTTTGTGGCGGAGGAAATATAGAACCGAATGAGACGCTATGTTTTGCTTCTAAAATGAGTTACGACTGCTCGGAACGTAAACAGTCGTCATGTTGAACCTGTTTCAACACCCCATCATGAAAGTATCCACTACAACTTACTGCTAATGCATGCTGATTACCTACCATATGGGGTGCCGAAATAAATTCTGCATGACGGCATTTTGTAACTCTTCCGAACATCTGTGGCGACAACACATCAATGGTAAGAATAGGCAGTGCAGCAGCGCTTAAAATAGTCATAAAACCGCCTCATAATTTTCTTCAAAAAATAATTAAACAGCAATTAAACCGTTGATAATTATCTTAGTCTATACAATACATCGGTTTAAACACCGGTCGTTTACAATCATTCAAAACAAAATGACATATAAAAAATTCCTTTCGTTTGCTTTTGGTGCCCTTTTGTTGGGCTCATTAGCTTTACCTGCAGCTGCACAACGCAGAGGCGGCGGTGGTGGCGGCGGCTTTAGTCGCGGTGGTGGTGGATCGTCGGGCGGCGGGTTTAGCCGTGGAAGTAGCGGCGGCGGCGGTTTCAGTCGTGGCGGTTCTTCCGGTGGCGGTGGATTTAGTCGTCCGCAAGGGAGCGTTAGCCGTCCATCAGGCGGCGGTGGTTTCAGCAGGCCAAACAGCGTAGGTGTAGCGCCGCAACGGGGTGGCAGCTATTCGCAGGGCGGCGGTTTTAGCCGTGGTCCGCGTACCAATTCTGCAGGTGGTTTCAGTCGCCCGCAGGGTAGTTACAACCGTGGTGGTTTTGGCCGCCCGGGTGGTACTTATGCATACCGTGGTGGCAACTATGGCCGTGGGGCTAATGGCTACCGTGGTGGCGTTTACAGTTATCGCGGCGGTACTTACCGTGGCGGTGTGTACAGGGGCGGCACTTATGGCCGTTACTACGGCCCGCGCTACTTTAACCGTGGCTATTATAACTACCGTGGTTACTACAATTCTTACTACCGTCCGCGTATTGGCTTTAGCATAGGCGTATTGCCTTTCGGCTACTATCCGTTCTATTGGGACAATTACCAATATTACTATAACGACGGGCTTTACTATCGCCAGTATGGCGATCAATATACCGTAGTTGAACCGCCGGTAGGTGCAGCAGTAAACTCGCTGCCATCTGGTGCGGAAGAGATCACTATCAACGGCGAGCAATATTACGAAAGTAACGGTGTTTACTACCGCCAGGTAACCAAAGACGACGGTACCGTGGTATACGAGGTTGCCGGCAAAGATGGCGAGCTGAATACAGGCGATGCCCAGGACGATCAATCATACTCATCAGCAGACGATGCACCTTTAAAGATAGGCGATGTGGTTGACCAGCTCCCACAGGATAGCCGCAAAATAAAGGTAAACGGCGAAAAGCTATACGTAGCCCCTGATGGCACCTACTTCCAGGAAGCGCTTGACGAGGACAACAACAAAGTTTACAAAGTAGTGGGCCTGCCAACAGATGAGCAGCCTGCCGACGACCAAAAATAATTCTTAGTACTATGTTTTTATAAGGGCGCCCCGGATTGCGGGGTGCCCTTTTTTGTTTTGCAGTCAGTAATCACCGCAGGCGGGCGTAGTCTAACTTCGCTATTGCTAATGGCGTAAAGTGTAAATGCAGATCAGGATCTATGCTTCAGGTGTCCCACTTTTCAAAGCGGGACACCTGTTTTTCGTAAATAATTGTTTGTCAATTAATTGCAGTTTTTTAGTGAAACACTTTGGGACATCCCTGTTGTTTAATTGATAGCTGTAATTGTGTGATTATAAGCTATTTATTAAAAATATACTTGTTGGCCAAAACGGGAGCGGGCCGTAAAAGTGGGACACCAGTGCCCATTAATACTTCGAAGCGATAGTGCCATGGGGTAAACTGGGCAATACCACGGTACGCATATTATATACAACAGGTATCCGATGTTTATTAACTTTGCCGCATGATTGATGTGGTATTAAAAAAGGGAAAAGAAAAAGCGGTGCTGCACAAGCACCCCTGGGTATTTTCCGGAGCGATAGATAAGGTACAGGGCAAACCTGTTAATGGTGAAATTATCCGGTTGCTGAGCAGCCAGGACGCTTTTTTGGCTTACGGTTTTTATAATGATCAGTCGCGCGTGGCGGTACGTTTGCTGGAATGGGATGAAGCCGTTGCAGTTGATGCCGATTGGTTCCGCCAAAAGGTATGCACCGCTGTTGCCGGTCGCGCCCATATTTTGGCTGATGGCGATACGGATACCTGCCGGCTCATCTTCAGCGAGTCTGACTACCTGCCGGGGCTTATTGTAGATAAATATGCCGGGCATTTGGCCGTACAGGTGCTTACATCGGGTATGCAGAACGCCATGCCTGTTATTATAGCGGAATTGAACGCGCTGCTTAGTCCGCTAAGTATATTTGATAAAAGTGATGCCACATCCCGCGCACACGAGGGGTTGGAAACCAACAACGTATTACTTGCCGGTACTGAGCCGCCGGAATTGGTAATGGTAAAAGAAAACGGCATTACCTATGGCATCAACATCGCCGAAGGCCAAAAATCTGGCTTCTATTGCGATCAGCGCTATAACCGCAAATTGCTGGCCTCCTACGCCAGGGGCAAAAAAGTGCTGGATTGCTTTAGCTATACAGGCGGTTTTACCTTAAACGCCCTGCGCGAAGGCGCGGCATCGGTAACCAGTGTGGATAGCTCTGCCCTGGCCATAGAAACCCTGACCGAGAACATCCGCCTGAACGGATTTGAAGCATCGGCACATAATGCTATCAAATCTGATGTGAATGTACAGTTGCGCAAATTTCGCGAGGAGGGAGAGAAGTTTGATATCATCGTGCTCGATCCGCCAAAATACGCACCCTCGCGCTCCGCGCTGGATAGAGCCTCAAGGGCATATAAAGATCTGAACCGCCTGGGCATGCAATTGCTCAATAGTGGCGGCTTGCTGGCCACGTATTCCTGCTCAGGCGCAATGGATATGGAAACCTTTAAACAAGTGCTGGCATGGGCCGCGCTGGATGCCGGCAAACAGGTGCAATTCATCTACCAGTTCCACCAGCCCGAAGACCACCCGGTACGCGCCTCGTTCCCGGAAGGTGAGTATTTAAAAGGGCTTTTGTGCCGGGTTTGGTAATACAGGATTAAGAGACGGAGCGATTAATACGATAGTTTGCCGGGTATAGCATCACCGGATTTTAGCCAAAAAAATATCGAACAGCGAAGCATTTCGCCTCATTGTTCGATATTTTTGTAATTTATGAGGCAGCTGCTCTGCCCGGCGAAAAAGCTAAGTAAACGTTACTCCAAAGTGATCTGCCTTTTGATGCTTTCCTCTAAAGAAATAAACGTTTCGGTGCGCTGAATGCCCTTTACGCTCTGGATCTGCTCATTCAATACCTCGCGCAGGTGGTTGGTATCGTGGCAAACTATTTTGGCGAAAATGCTCCAGCTACCGGTAGTATAGTGCAGTTCTACTATCTCCGGCACCATTTTTAGCTGTTTCACAGCTTCGTTATACTGCGACCCCTTTTCCAGGAAGATCCCTAAAAAGGCAGTAACATCATACCCAAGCTTTTGCGGGTTCACTTCAAGGCTTGCACCTTTAATAACACCAAGCTCTTCCAGCTTTTTCATCCGTACGTGGATGGTTCCGCCGGAAACGATCAACTCTTTTGCGATCTCGGTGTAGGGAGTGGTCGCATTTTTCATCAAAATTGATAAAATCTGTATATCCAGATTGTCAATTTCTAAATTTTGGGGTTTCCTGTGAGGCATATATTTTAATATCTATATTCAAATACAAGTTTAATTAAAATTAAAGTAAAAATAAAAATATTTTGTTGAAATATTTGCAAGGAATAGCAAAGTCCTTTAAATTTGTATCAAGCAAATGAGAATTGCGGATTGTTCTTAAAGAAAAAAAATTGTTGGGTGGTGAAATTTTTGGCAGACACACCTCCTTGTCGCGGTGGCGGAGATAATGGGAAACCCGAAGCGGGCTAACCACTCTGTGAAGGTTCGATCCCTTCCCCAACAGCACGCTAAACGCAAGGTTTAGTTTTTATCCTGTAGGATGGTGAAATTTTTGGCAGACACACCTCCTTGTCGCGGTGGCGGAGAATATGGGAAACTCTTAGCAATAAGAATAACCACTCTGTGAAGGTTCGACCCCTTCTCCTACAGCTCTTCTCATAATTTAGGTTTATAATTGGTTAGTAAAGGCCCCTGCCCATCAGGGGCTTTGCTGTTTTATAAGGTTTTTGTTTTGGTAGTTTTCTTTCTGCCCGGCACATAAAAAAAGCCTCATGATACCCACGAAGCTTTCTGATTTGTTTATGTAAGATGCTTACCTTTCAAAATTACGCGTCATAAAATAAGTGCTTATCCAATAACCGTTTACTTTAATAGCGTTTCGCAATAGTTTTTCCATAAACCGGGTGTCACCAAATGCATGATCGGCTCTTCTGGCATTGGTAACAAAACCATTGTCGGCCCGGGTGTAATCTGCCACATCGGTGAGCGATTCTCGTTTGTAAGGCAGCCCCGAACTCCCATTCCAATAGCGTTGCTTAAAGTTTAGCAGGTCGGTGTAGTACCGGGCTCTAACCGCATCTATATCCATACCCTGAAGTGGCCTCTTGCTAAAAGCATTTTCTTTTAAGTAAAACAGTATATGTTCAGATGGCGCTACCTTATCGGCAAAATCTTTTAACAAAGCATCATCTTTACTATCCAACGCTTTTATAAGCGCCCACTTCAGTTCATCAAAGGTTTTATAGCCTTTGTGGGCTGCCATAGGTACCGCCGCGGTAGTAAAGGCTCCTTTATCATTCACCACCCGCATATTCCCTTTATAGAACGTTAGCGCCTGGTAGGCGTTGCTATAGGCGGCGGTAGCTTCATAATTTGCTACCTCATCAAATGGCCCTTTGTTTATAACCTGGTTCCTTGCGGTGATAATCTGGTAGCTGCCGCCGGTTTTAGCCTTATATAAGCCATTTTGCGATAACCGCTGAAGGTTACTGTATTGAAAGGGGATAACCACCCGGTTTTCTAAATTAACCGCACCAAACTTACCCGCCTTTGCTACAATGATGGTGTAAGTAGAAGGCATTTTTGTATAATCATCTGGATATACCAGGCTAATATCTATTGCATCGTACAATAAAGGAATCACTACCTTGTTGGCATCATCTATCAGCCCATATTTTTGCCCTTTGCGCACGCTATAATAAGTATGCTTGCCCCCTTCAAAACGCTGAATAATGTCGTCGTAAATCATGGGTACATCCAGCGCGCCGGTTATTTCGTTTAACATGCCCACCTTACCACTCTTTGCTTTCAGCAGCAGCAAAAGCTTGCCTCCCGAACTAAAGGGGTTGTATAAACCATCCTGAGTATTTACGTAGCCATAACTGCTTACGCTTTCCTTCAAGAGCGCCTGCTGTGTATTTTTGTTCAGGAAATTGTAGGTATTATTCGCTTTCTTCAGTATAATAACGTTACTATTTTCTGTGTCGCTATCTATTATCCACTTATAATCCGCAGGAATTACCACCTTCCCTGTTTTTTCATAAAGGCCGAAGCGTTTATCGGCAGTAACCACTTTCAGTAAGCCTTTTTCCTCGCCTATCCAATCAAATTCAACCGGAATAACGGTTTGCCCTTTTAAGTTAACAATACCGTATTTCTCTCCCAGCCTTACCTTTACTAAATCGTTCATTGCAGTTTCGTAAAAGGGGTCTACATCGTCGTAAATGGGTTGCACCAACACCGCGCCGTCTTTACTTACAATCCCTTTCTTCTGGTTTTTCTTCACGCCAAAACCTATGCGGTATTGCATAATAAACCCCGGGTCGTATTCAAAAGGCACTATCTGTTTTCCCTGTAAGTTAAACACCCCGCCTTTTTTATTTTTGTTGGCCATTACGTAGCCTACGCCATCGGCATAAACCATATCCAATTCAATTGGGGTTTTTACTTTGCTGTCTATAAAGTACACGCCAAACAAATTGCCTTTTTTAACGGAGTAGTACCTATACATTTCCTGGTTATAAACGGCATCATTATCAACAGGGTAAATAATGCTTCCGTCAGCATTGGCTAGCCCATATTTGTTGCTATTTTGGAGCGTTAGCAGCGTTACAACTTGATAGCTTTTGTTCTTATCAATTGGCCAGGGTGCTTTTATTACCCTTTTGGCCGGTTTTATTACCGTATTTATTTCCCGGTCGGCCACAAAGATGCTATCGTACAGCAAGGGTATAATCACTTGGTTTTTTACCGCGCCAAACTTGCCGTTAGCTTTTATGATAACCATATTGGCGTACATGGCGGCGTACTCTATTGGTGCCGAAAACGCCTTTTCATTGTCATTAAACAACATTTGGATTTTCCCGCCCCGGTTTTGAGCGAACGAAACAAAATCTGTAGTGGCCAAAATTTTATCGTATTTTACAGAAAGCACCTTACTTCCGTCGGCTGCAAGAGTACCGTACTTGTCGTTTTTCTTCAGTATATAGCCTTTCGGGTACATCGAGCCAATACTGTCGTATTCGATTTTGCCTATCACCTGCCCTTTCTTATCAGCAATTCCGTACGCGCCATCCTTCTTTACAATAAAACCATTGTTCGAACTAAAATCAATCTTGTCGTAAATGGCAGCTTGTTTTACATCGGCCGGGTAAACAAAACCATATTTACCATCCTTTTGGTAGTAGCCGGCATTCCTGTCCTGGGGTTTTGTGGAGTCGTCGGGAATCGGAATATCTATATCGCCACGGACATTGCCTGCAGAACCCTGCTGCCCCGGAACCTGTGCTTTTATTACATTGCAAAGCAGTAACAGTGGAATAATGAGAATCTTTTTCATTTTAGCATTACTATTCAGTCTCGCTAAAATATCTAATTTTGAAGAACTAACGGTTAATTTAAGTTAAGTTTTACCCCCGGTGGGCGCTTCCCTACTCGCTCTTCAAACTTTTAACGGGGTTTGTCATGGCGGCATTAATAGCCTGAAGGTTGCAACCAAACTTTCGGTTAGCCTGATTGCTGGTTTGAGCATTCTCAATCGTTTAGCAAGCTGTTTAAAAGCAAAATCAGGCAATCGCCATTGGAGTTTTAGAGCTACGTTTAATAAATTTATCAGATTTTGCTAAATAGAGAAAGCTACCAGGTTAGATAGCTTTCTCTATTAATACGTTTTGCCTTTCCTTAAAAAAACTTAAACCCAACGCTCAACGCCCATAAATTCTGGCGCTGGCCGAAGTTCTCGTTTATCTTGGTTAACCCTCCTTCGTAGCGGAAATCGGCAGTAATATGGCCGATATCAACACCTGCACCCGCCTGGAAACCCAGGGTACTTTTCTTGTAATCGCCAAAGTCCTGGTAAGCTCCATTTATTGCACTGGAGAAGTTGTCGTTTTTATCCAGCACGTAGCTGTAAACCGGTCCGGCCATAATCCGGAAGTTTAAATTATCGCCTCCAAAGCCTTTACCTATTAATAAAGGTAAATTTAGGGTGGTGAACTTTACTTTTCCCTCGGTAGTGGTGTTATTATTACTGGTTGGGAAGTTAAACTTACTACCGCTGCTACCCAGATAAAGCTCGGGCTGCAGGTATAGGCTGGACCCAAAACGGGCGAACAACCCTGCCTGGTAACCTGTTTTTGTAGATTCGCTTACATTATCGGTGCTGATTTTGGAGAAATTTACGCCTCCTTTAATACCCAGCGAAAACTGCGCTTTGGCGCTGATGGCAGCCGTTACAATAATTGCAATACTTAAGAATAACTTTTTCATAATTGTGTGTTTTTAGTTGCTATGCCAATCTGTAGTTTCATCACTACTGTTTGCGGCATATGGTTGTTGTTAGTTTATTAGCCCTTAGATGTAGCCTACACGTAAAAGTTTAACGCTAAGCCGCACATTAAACGCATGTGGCGCTGTATTTTTTATATTTTTGTTGAAATAATTTGTTTTATGGCAGAGATAACGATCAGCAATAAAGATTGGGAACGTATAAAAATAAAGGTGCAGCGTAAATATAACCACCTTACCGATGAACAGCTGGCTTACACAGAAGGGCAGGAAGACGGCCTGATAACCCGCATTATGCAGCTGGTAAACCGCGATAGGAACTACGTGGTGTTCACCCTGAAAAAAGCTTTGGTTAATATTGATAATAACCGCCTTTAAAATCAGTTAATTAGATAAAAGCAGTTTGCTTTTTGTAGCTTTATATTTCAACGGGGTTTTAAAATGGGTACTGAGAAAAGGATGTGGGTAAATTACAGGAAACCGGCTTTTTTTGCCGGCATGTTTGCTGTGGCCGTTGCGGCCTGGGGTTTTAATGACGACCTTTTCCAGATCACCAAAAACCTGGATGTTTTTGCTTCGGTTTATAAAGAAGTGAACATTAACTACGTTGACGACATCAATTCTGCAAAATTGGTTAAAACAGGCGTGGATGCCATGCTGGAGGGCTTGGACCCTTACACCGAATTCGTACCCGAATCGGAAATTGAAGATTACAAGCTGCATTACGTAAGCACACAATACGGCGGCATTGGCGCCAGTATTTTTATACGGGATAATAAAGTTTATATAGCCGATATTTTTACGGGCTTCCCGGCCCAAAAGGCCGATATACGGCAGGGCGACCAGCTGGTGAAGATAAATGATATCGACCTTGCCGGGAAAACAAACGACCAGGTAAGCCAATTACTAAAAGGATCTAAAGGAGCCGCCATACGCCTGGTTATAAAGCGCGGCAGCGAAGTAGCTGTTGAGAAAAACCTGGTACGCGACGAGATACGGCAGCCGAACGTGGTATACTCGGGCATGGTTGATGGCAATATGGGCTACATCAAGCTGAATAAATTCCTCGAAAATTCGGCCGATGAGGTAACCAGCGCGCTTGCCGCCATAAAAAAGAATAATCCCAACGGTATCATCCTCGATCTTCGCTCCAACGGCGGCGGTATTTTACAGGAAGCCGTAAAAATTGTGAACTTGTTTGTTGCCAAGGATGTTACTGTGGTATCGCAAAAAGGTAAAGTAAAGGAGAAGAACTTTACCTATAACACCATGGCTACACCTATGGAGCCAAACCTGCCGCTGGTTGTATTGGTGAACAGCCGCTCGGCTTCAGCATCAGAAATTGTAGCGGGAGCTTTGCAGGACCTCGATCGCGCCATTATTATCGGCCAGCGTAGTTATGGCAAGGGCCTGGTGCAGCAAACGTTTAACCTGCCTTACAACAGCCTTGTTAAAATAACCATTGCCAAATACTTTGTACCATCGGGCCGGTGCGTGCAGGCTTTGGACTATGCCCATCGCAAAGATGACGGCAGCGTAATCAAAGTGGCCGACTCGCTGATGCACGAGTTTAAAACAAAAAATGGCCGCTCGGTTTATGATGGCAGCGGTGTTTACCCCGATATTTTTGTAAAGCAGGACAGGTTTGCCAACATTACCCAAACGCTGGTGAGCAAACTTTTGATATTTGATTACGCTACGCTGTATCGTACCACTCACCCGCAAATAGGTGACCCACGCGCGTTTGTATTAAAAGACGCGGAGTACGCCGATTTTACAAAATACCTGGCAGGGAAAAACTATACCTACAGCACATTCTCCGAAAAGATACTTGATCAGTTAAAAACCGAGGCTACCAAAGAAAAACAATTCCCGGAGATCCAGGCGGAGTACGATGTGCTGAAAGCCAAAATGGCCGCAAGCAAGAAGAACGATCTGCAGCTGCATAAAGAAGAAATTAAACAAGTGTTGGAGAATGAGATAGCTTCCCGCTATTTTTACGAAAAAGGCCGCTACGAAGCGAATTTTAAATACGATAAAGAACTGGCCCAGGCCGTAAAAACCATGCAGGACAAAGTGCAGCTGGCATCCATCCTGAAGGGCGAAGGAACCTTTAAAGTAATAGGCAAGCCGGTATTGGCCATGGCCGCCAAGAACGACGACGATAAAGACGATAGCGAAGATTAGGGCGTAGCCCCCCAGCCTCCGTTGTTTAACGGAGGAGTTCTTGAAAAGCATAAACAAAGTGGCGCTCCGAAAATCGAAGCGCCACTTTGTAATTTAAATCCAGTTCGCAAATCAAAAGCTCCCCCTTCAGGGGGTTGGGGGCTCTGTAACATCCACGTTATACACCCATTTCGGGTTAAACTATGGTATCTGTTTGTATGTCATACCTGCAAAACATACAAACATGAAAAAGATAATTTTAACAACCGCAATATTCTTAAGCGCCCTGTCATTCCAGGCCGCTAAGGCACAAATAAGTTTTAGTATAAACATTGGCAGCCAGCCCGAGTGGGGCCCTGTAGGATACGATCACGCAGATTATTATTACATGCCCGATATCGATACCTATTACGATGTACCGGCCCATCAATATGTGTACTATGAGAACAACAGCTGGGTACGCAGGGCATCATTACCTGCCAGGTACAATAATTACAACGTGTACAATGGTTATAAGGTGGTAGTAAACGAGCGTAACCCATGGATGCGCAACAATGTATATCGTGCTAAATACTCGGGCTATAGGGGCCGTACCAGCCAGCCGATCATCCGCGATAGCCGCGATAACAAGTATCGTGATCATTGGATGGCAGATCGCCGCGAAGTGCGTGACGACCGCAAGGAATTACGTAACGATAGAAAAGAGATCCGTAACGACAGGAAAGACTTCCGCAAGGACGTAAGAAAATCAAACCGCGATAACCGTGGTCACGGACACTAATGATTTTTAAGGATAAGTTTTACAGAAGGGCATTACGGAAACGTGGTGCCCTTTTTTAATTACTTATACTCCAGTATCCCCTTCACAAGTGATTTCCATTGCGGGAAAGACAGGCCCTCCCGGGCCGCCAGTGCTATAATGGTGTTACGCACAGTATCGTATAAGTTGGTATTGGTATTTGGCGTTTCGTTACGGCCGTGTACAGCAACGCTTACATGGTTTTTATAACGCTCAACAATAAAAGTACTGGTAGCGCCGTGACTGTAAAAATGAGCAATAGGTCCCCCGGGTTGATGCCTTGGGTTGGCAACAGGCCTCACCGTCATGGTAAGGTATTCGCTTTCCGCTTTAGCATCTTCCAGCAGATCCATAGCCTCAATACGAACCCATTCCTTGCCATCGCCGGCTAAAGGGCCGGGGGCGGGTAGGTTGATGTAGAAGAGGTCGCCTTTTTCGGCCATTTTGTAAAGCTCTTTGCCCTGCGTATCGGTAATGGCAAACCTGGCCGAACCGACGCCACTGAACTGATGCCACATAGAGATATCCTTCAGACGGTCTTTAGCCAGCAGGAATAAATGGTGCGCCTGCTCCTGCGTTGGGCAATCCACAATATGTATGGTGTCGGTTTTTTCGCCCTCTACCTGCGGCGGGATGTTTTCGAAAGCGTTTGGCATGTTGTAATTGGTTGTAACAGCTAAACATGGGTGCTTTAATTGTGTTTTTATTCCGATTAAATAATATCTACTATAAAATAGCGCATAAAAAAAGCGGCCTGTGAACAAGCCGCTTTTGAAAATTTGGAACGAGTTCTGTTACCAGAAGAACGAGTAAAGGGCAACAATAATACCGCCTACAATTAAAGCGCCGGCTGTAAATGCGCGGTTGGTTTTAAACATAGAAGAATCTATCTCCAGACCGTTTGCCACAACGCCTTTAGCACCATCAATCTTGGAGATAATGTACATACCCGCTACGCAGATAAGGAATACAAAGCCCATCCTGTCGATAAAAGGGATCTCGTATAAATATGTCACTTTATCATTTTGCAGAGCCAACTTGGAAAAGCCATATGGCGATAAAAATTCCAGGTTTGCGAACTTTGGAAGGAACTTGAGGAATACCGAGAACACAAAACCGCCGATGGTTGCAAATAAGGCCGCGTTTGAAGTGGCCTTTTTCCAGAAGAAACCAAGAATAAACATGGCAAATATACCGGGCGATACAAAGCCTGTATACTCTTGTATGTACTGGAAGCCCTGCTTGCCTTCGCCCATTAACCGCTCGCCAATAATCAGCGACATGATAACGCCTAATGCCATAGCCACCACTACCGACCATTTACCTAACGAAACTAATTTTTTATCGGTTGCCTCGGGGTTAATAGCCTTTTTGTAGATATCTAAAGTAAAGATTGTAGCAATGCTGTTTGCTTTACCAGCTAAAGAGGCCACAATAGCCGCTGTAAGCGCTGCAAATGACAATCCCTTTAATCCGGTTGGCAGCAGGTTTAAAAGCGATGGATAAGCTTTATTTACGTCGGTAACGCCCGATGAGCTCATCATCTCCTGGTGAAACATGCCTTTTTGATAAAGCAGGTAAGCAGCAATGCCCGGTAACACTACAATTATCGGCATCAGCAACTTTAAGAAGGCCGCGAAAAGGATACCGGCACGTGCCGTTTTAAGGTTTGCACCCAGGGCGCGTTGGGTAATGTATTGGTTGCAGCCCCAGTAGTTAAGGTTCACTATCCACATACCGCCTATAAGCACCGATAAGCCCGGAAGGTCCATATAATTTGCGTCGTCTTTCTTAAATATCATATGGAAGTGGTCGCTTGCTTCACTGCGCATAATGTTAAGACCGTTCCACATGCCGGTTGTGCCGGATACTTCGCTGATCTTATTAAGCGCCAGGTAAGTAGCAACAAGGCCGCCTAATATCAAAACAAATACCTGGATAACATCGGTGTAGCCGATAACCTTCATGCCGCCCAGGGTGATGATAACCGCAAATACAGCCAGCAATGATATACACAGAGTAACATCAAGGCCCGAAATACCCGATATAGCCAAAGCGCCCAAGTAAAGGATAGACATTAAGTTTACAATGATGTATAGCAATAACCAGAAAATGGCCATTACCATTGCTACCGTGCCGTTATACCGCTGGTGCAAAAACTGCGGCATGGTGAAGATCTTATTTTTAAGATAAATAGGGATAAAGAATACCGCTACGATAATTAAAGTTGCCGCTGCCATCCATTCGTAAGTGGAAATGGCGAGGCCCATTTTAAATGCCGAGCCGCTGGTACCGATGAATTGCTCGGCAGAGATATTTGATGCGATGAGCGAAGCGCCGATTGCCCACCAGGTAAGCGATCCTTCGGCCAAAAAATAATCTTTTGAGGTAGCATCTGCATTGTGCTTGCGACGGTAGATCCAGTAACCGTAGCTCGATACGATCACAAAGTAGATGAA
Source organism: Mucilaginibacter pankratovii (assembly GCF_014773265.1). Classification (GTDB taxonomy): domain Bacteria; phylum Bacteroidota; class Bacteroidia; order Sphingobacteriales; family Sphingobacteriaceae; genus Mucilaginibacter; species Mucilaginibacter pankratovii. The sequence continues at coordinate 35,577 of NZ_JACWMY010000022.1, forward strand.
AAAAACGATGTAATCGCCGGTGGAAAGGGTCTTCATTTATCTGCTCAGTTTAAGTTATATTGTTTTAGTAATTGGAGGGCTAATAATACGCTATAAAATTGGTTAATCAAATTTTGAGATAGCGTTGTTACCAATTCGCGTGAAACTTGCTGCTATGCTTTAATACTTTGCCAATAATTAAGAATGGACAGGTTTAGCTTCAATTTGCGCCAAATGCTCGTTCAGTACTTCCTTCCAGCTTTGGTACACTTCCTCAAAAGCCGCCGTATCGGCTGGTTTCGGTTCGATATACGCTACGGCTTCAGTATTACTAAACGCCTCCGCAGCCGAAGCAAAGATCTCGGCACCTATGCCTGCGCCAATAGCCGCGCCGAGGCTGCCATCGTTATTGTAGAACTCTATGGGCACGCCGGTAGCGTTTACAAAGGTTTCGGTAAATACTTCGCTCAAAAACATGTTCGAACGGCCCGCGCGAATTACGGTTGGGTTCATGCCGTTCTCCCGCATAATATCCAGGCCGTAGCGGAAAGCACAAGCAATACCTTCCTGCGCCGCACGGTATACATGCGCCGACGTATGTAGGTTCAAATCGATATGATGAATATGGGCGCCAACCTGTTTATTGTTCAGCATCCGCTCGGCACCGTTACCAAAAGGCAAAACCCTGAGCCCGTTGCTGCCCAAAGGAGCCGTGGCCGCCAGCGTGTTAACCTGACTATAGCTTAAGTTGGGCGCGAAAGTATTTTTTACCCAGCGGTAAAGGCTGCCGGTGCCGTTTATGCAAAGCAAAACGCCAAGGCGCTTCCGCTCGTTGGCGTAATTAACGTGCGCAAAAGTGTTCACGCGCGATTGCGGATCATAAGCCAGCTGGTCGCTTACACCATAGATAACCCCTGATGTACCTGCCGTGGCAGCCACCTCGCCGGGGTTAAGCACGTTTAATGATAGCGCGTTGTTAGGCTGATCGCCCGCTTTGTAGGTAACCGGGGTGCCGGTATTCAACTGTAACGCGGCGGCAACGTCGGCTGTGATGCGACCGTGAGAAGAAAATACAGGTTTCACAACGGGGAATAAGCCGTCGTTGAACCCGAAATAGTCGATAATATCTTTAGAGAGCCCATTGAACTGGAAATCGAAGAAGATCCCTTCGGACATAGCAGATGCCGAGGTGGTGATCTCGCCGGTAAGCTTCATGGCGATGTAGTCGCCTGGCAGCATTATCTTATCCACCTGGTCGTATATCTCCGGTTCGTTTTGCTTTACCCAGGCCAGTTTGGATGCTGTAAAATTGCCGGGCGAGTTAAGCATATGCGACAAACAGGTCTCGTGCCCGATATCTTCAAAGGCTTTATCGCCAATTTCTACCGCGCGACTGTCGCACCAAATAATGCTGTTACGCAGCACATGGTGGTCTTTGTCCACCAACACAAGCCCATGCATTTGGTAGGCGATACCTATGGCGGCAATATCTTTTGGATCGTAACCGCCTTTTTTATAGCAAAGAGAAATAGCCAGGCCGGTTTGCTGCCACCACATATCCGGTGACTGCTCGGCCCACCCGGTTTTTAGTGCAATGATGGGAGATTCGTGTTCGGGATACTGCGCTGATGAGATAACTGCCTGTGTTACAGAATTAACAACGCTCACTTTTACAGACGAGGTGCCAATATCAATGCCTAATAAGAGCATGTTATTTAACTTTATAATTAGCGGACAGGTATAATTGGAATAACAACAACGAATTTAAATTAATTTTTGAATTTGATTGTATTTTGCTGTGAATTAGGCGATAAAACTTATTATCAGATAAATTTTTAAAAAGCACTTGTGTAAAACAAAAAGAGGCGTATATTTGCAGTCCCAAACGGAGTGGTAGTTCAGCTGGTTAGAATGCCTGCCTGTCACGCAGGAGGTCGCGGGTTCGAGTCCCGTCCATTCCGCTGATTATGTTATCAAAAACATCAAAAAGGCCTTTAATCGTAGATTAAGGGCCTTTTTCGTTTCAGTACTTTACCAAAACTCGCATATAAAAGCATAATTCTATTGCGTCATTCATTGCGTCTTTTATTTTTCAAACAAAGACGCAATGAAAATCACGTAGTAAATTGATAACGAGCTTGTTCGGCGCGTGGACATCTTGTTTTAGTGATGCTCTAAACCGACATTTGTTTAACCTTTAAATGTTAGTTTATGTTAGAAAAAAGCTTCGGACTGCTTTTTTATTTAAAACAGTCCAAAACTCAAAAGAAAGGCCCCCTTTACATTTACCTTAAGATCACTGTTGATGGTAAATCAGTTGAATTGTCATCCAAGAGAAAATGGGAAACGGCCAAATGGAGCTCTTCTGCCGCAAGAGCCGTTGGTACAAGAGAAGATGCCAGGGAACTAAATCATTTCTTAGATGCATTAGAATTACGAATCTTCCAGGCCAAAAGGTCACTCATAGAAGCGGACCGGGAAGTTTCTGCTCAAGTAATTAAGGACATACTTACCGGCAATGTGGAAAAACGAAAAAAGATCCTTGAGGTTTTTACTGAGCATAACGCCCAGATGAAAGCATTGCAAGGGGTTGACTTCGCTCCGAGCACCATGCAACGTTACAGCATATCCTATAACCATACTCGTGATTTTATTAAGTGGAAGTATAGGACTGACGATAGGGATATCAAAGATCTCGACCATGAGTTTATCTCGCAATATGCATTTTGGTTGAAGACCGTGAGGAATTGCGATCATAACACTACGATGAAATATTTAGTGAATTTTAAAAAAATAGTCCTGATCTGTGTAAGAAACAAATGGCTGCCGGGAGATCCATTTTCCAATTTTAAACTCACCAGAAAAACGGTTGAGCGGACAGCACTGACTGACATAGAACTTCAACGGATCGCTGAAAAGAATTTTGAAAATGTGAGATTAAGTAATGTCAGGGATATTTTCCTGTTTAGCTGTTATACCGGCCTGGCGTATGTTGATGTCAAAAATCTAAAGCGGGAAGATATACAAACTGGTGTCGATGGGGAACTGTGGGTTTTTATCAACCGGCAAAAGACAAATGCCTTATCAAAAATCCCTTTGCTACCGGAGGCCATGGACATTATAAAAAAATATAACGATCACCCTAAATGTATAATTAACGGCGTAGTGTTACCGGTTCTTACCAACCAAAAGATGAATTCCTACCTTAAAGAGATAGCAGACTGCTGTGCTATTCAGATGGAGCTAACTTATCATATAGCCCGCCATACATTTGCAACAACTGTCACCCTAAGTAATGGTGTACCGATAGAGACCGTTTCGAAAATGCTGGGTCATGCTACTATCAAGCAAACGCAACATTATGCAAAGACGCTCGACCTTAAGGTAAGTGAAGACATGAACAGGCTAAAGAAACGAATGGTTAGAAAAGGGCAGGCATCAGCATAGGTATAATAATGAAGTATAAACCAGAATGGTTTATACTTCATTTAAAAGCTTATCAAGCTATTTCTAAATCCGCCGACCTCACATTCAGTTATAACTATAAAACAACACTGGTCGCTCGTAAACACTCAGGAGAGCGGCCGTGGGAATTGGATGTCCGACTAATTCGATGCCGTTAATAGCACACGCGTTGGCGCAACCGGGTTATTCGGTAAAAACGCGGGGACTAAAGCTTTTTACAAAACCCCTAAATCACGCCATACCAAGTCATTGCACCGCTTAAACAGCTGGTAGCGGCAAGCCGGAAAAATGTCAAGGGTGGCGCATCCTTTGAGAAACAATTAACAATGCGCCATTTATGTACCCTTTACTTTTTTCCGGCGTTGCTAATTTTGTGTTGGCGGTGTGATGGGTAAACGACGCTGGGCAAACCAAACGAATGAATGATAACAGTTATCCAGTCTGATAATAAATTAGAGGCTGTGGGAAAGGAGGTGGTGTTCGAGGTACGAATAACATCACTGCGAGGGCGCAAAGGCTAATTGCGAAATGAAGCCCGGAGCGGATGAGTGTGGCGCAATAAAGCAATTTGCCTTTGCGTAAAGGGAGTAATCCAACTCAGGGTGGAACCCCATTTATTCTATAAGCTAATGGCTATTAAATCGGCGTAGTTACTGTTTAGTTGAAACCAATAGCACTCTTACATCTACGTCCAAAGCTTTAGATATCTCAAACAATCTCTTTACAGAAGGCTGGGCAGAATTTGTACACCAGCTAGAAACAGTTTCGGGAGTAATATTTAATGATCCGGCCAAATCTATGTTGGTTTTACCCTTTTCAGCTAAGACAGATTTAATACGGTTATAGATGGTTTTACTCATTCCTATTGATGTAAAACAAATATAACAAGCTGTAATAAAGCGAATTTTTATATAAATTGACTTTTTAACTTAATTAAATAATGTAAAAATTTATTTAAATTTGTTTTTACGTTATTAATTGCCTTTTTTAAAATAAATTAAATATTTAGAAAATTGATACTTTTGCAGTCAATTCTGTTAAGATAAGATTGCATACGAGCCTCGCAGCTAAATCTGGTAAATTTAACCTCAGCGAGCGTAAGTGCAGCATCACCCCCTATATAGCTATAGGGCTGGTGCTCGCTTGTGTTTATTGTTGAGGGTTATTTTGAAAAAAATAATAGGCTTACCAGAGCCTGGCTACAATAGACTTTGCGGGTTACCGGCCCTATTGCATAAGTTTCAGACCGGCACCATCATCTATTGGCTTTACATTGATTTTCTTATCAAATGCAAAGTTATGGCTTCGGAAAATGAACATCAGCTTTTAATCAACCAACTACGGCAAGATAACCAACTGGCTTTTACGCAGCTTTATGACCTTTACAGCCACAGGCTCTACAGGAATATCCTGCGT
>NZ_JACWMY010000023.1 GCF_014773265.1 Mucilaginibacter pankratovii
GTCTGCAAATAATTACGTTTCAGTGTTAGGTCATTCGTGTTGATGCGCATAACTTTTTAGCTTTGTTACGTAAAGCTAATCTGTTACCGAATTATCTAACCTTTACAATTGCGAGGAGCAGCATGGGGAAAGTGCGAAGGGGAAGTGGCAATCTCATAGGACTGGCGCGACTTTGCTCAGCGACGATGCGTTGCGGATCTGCCTGTTCGCGGTTGCCGCGCTTCGCTCGCAATGACACAGGTTTATACAAGAACGGCCCCGAAGATTTCGGGGCCGTTCTTGTTCCACTTTATCTTACCAGCGTACCGATCGGTTCGCCCTGGGCAATCTTCATAAAGTTGCCCGGTTTGTTCATATCAAATACAATGATAGGGAGCTTATTTTCCTGGCAAAGGGTGATGGCGGTCATATCCATTACGCTTAATCCTTTGTCATATACTTCCTGGAAAGAGATCTCATCATAACGGGTTGCGCTCGGGTCTTTCTCCGGGTCGGCGGTGTAGATACCGTCAACACGGGTACCTTTCAGTACCACATCTGCTTTTATTTCTATAGCGCGTAAAGATGCAGCTGTATCTGTAGTAAAATATGGGTTACCGGTACCGGCGCCAAAAATTACGATCTTACCGCATTCCAAATGGTGCATAGCGCGGCGGCGGATATAAGGCTCGCAGATCTGCTCCATTTTTATAGCCGATTGCAGGCGGGTTTCTACACCAACGCTTTCCAAAGCATTTTGCAAAGCCATACAGTTAATAACCGTGGCAAGCATACCCATATAATCGGCTTGGGCACGCTCCATACCGCTTTTTTCGGCACTTAGCCCGCGGAAGATGTTACCACCCCCAACTACTACTGCTATTTCTATACCTTGTTCTTTTACGGCTTTGATGTCCTGCGCGTATTGCAAAACCTGGTTGTTATCAATACCATATTGTCTTTGCCCCATCAGGGATTCGCCGCTAAGCTTCAGGAGGATTCTTTTGTATTTCATTTGGTAGGATGATTTGTCAAAAATAGATAATAAATGGTATTGTTAAAATTTTATGTAGTCTCTGTTAAAAAATTACCTTTTAGCATGGTTGCCTTTACTTGGTAGTCCTGATCAAAAACAACCAGATCAGCGTAAAAGCCGGCGTTTATTTGCCCGTTTTTACTCATTTTGGCCAACTCGGCGGGATACTTTGTGCCCATATTCACGGCCTCGGCCAGGTCAATCCCAACTTTCTCCACACAGTTTTGCACCGCCTTCAGCATCGTCAGGCTCGATCCGGAAAGCGTGCCATCGGGCATCACGTATTTATCACCTTCCAGCCGATGCTGGTAAGCGCCTTCGGTTGCCGCGGTAACGGCGTCCGTTATCAGGAATAGTTTATCGCCCAGCTCGCGTTTTGCCAGGCGGATCATCGGCCAATCCACATGGTTGCCATCGGCTACGATGCTGGTGTATGGTTTTTCCTCGAATATCGCCGGGATATAACCAGGCTCGCGATGATGCATCTGGGGCATGGCATTAAATAAATGCGTAACCGCCGGGATGGGTTTATTTAAAAAGCGCTTCCCTTGCTCATAAGTAGCGTTGCTATGGCCAGATGAGATGATGATGCCCTGCGCGTGCAGGTAATCAATCACTTCCTGATCCTGCAGTTCCGGCGCAATAGTGATCATTTTAATAACACCGTCGGCACTTTCCACCCAGCTTTTCACTTCGGCAAGCGTTGCCTTCTTAATATACTTTTCGGGATGGGCACCTTTTTTGGCGGGGTTGAGATACGGGCCTTCTAAATGCAGCCCCCAGCAATTTCCGCGCGCTTCGGCCCGGTAAGCTTTAGCGGCTGCTATGCCTTTTTCAACAATTTCGTTTGTGTTGGTACCAATGGTAGCGAAGAAGCCGATAGTTCCCTGGTTTAACAGGTCATCTTCCATGCGTTTTAGTGCAGCAACCTCCGGCGTGCCGGCAAATAGCTTACCGCCACTGCCATATATCTGCAGATCGATAAACCCGGGTGCAAGGTAAGCACCCTGCAGATCCTTCTTTGTAACTTCTTCGGGGAGAGCAAAATCGTCTATCACATTGATGATTCTGTCGCCCGAAATTAAAACTGCTTTACCATCGGTGATGGTACCGTTAGAGATGAGTTTAAGATTATGAAGTGCTGTTATCATAAACCTTTGTTTTTTAAACGAGTTAGTGTGACGCATACTTCGAACTGCATACGGTCTACTTGCCTATCGGGGATTGCTTCGTTCCTCGCAATGACGCGGTGGTGAAGCTACGAAACAATATCGCAAAAAAAATCCCTCCCGATTTACTCGGGAGGGATGATAGAATTAAGCTCCTAAAGCTACCCGCTTAAAGGCGGTAACGGTAAGGCCCTTATCAATACCATCTAAAAACTGGCTTACGTTTTTCGAAGAGTCTTTTACAAACTCCTGGTTTAGTAAGGTTGAGTCTTTGTAGAATTTGTTCAATTTACCTGCAGCGATCTTTTCAACCATTGCTTCTGGTTTACCTTCTGCACGGATAACGTCTTTTGCAATTTCCAGTTCTTTCTCAATGATAGATGCATCAACACCATCTTTATCAATAGCAACCGGGTTCATGGCAGCAATTTGCATGGCAACATCTTTACCTGCTTCATCAGCACCTTCAACGTTTTTGCTTAAGCCTACCAATACACCTAAACGGTAGTTACCGTGGATGTAAGCAACAACTTTCTCAGCGTCGATAACTTCGTATTTAGATACGCCGATCTTCTCGCCGATCTTACCTGTTTTATCGATGATAGCATCACCAATTTTAACACGTGAGTTCTCTACGTCAATTTCTAAAGCGTAAAGCTCTTCGATGCTGGTCGGGTTTGCTTCAACAGCAGCGTTAGCTATCTGGTTTGCGAAAGCTACGAATTCAGCATTCTTAGCCACGAAATCAGTTTCACAGTTTAAAGTGATAACAACGCCACGTTTGAAATCTTCTGAAGTACGTGCAATAACAACGCCTTCATTGCTTTCGCGGTCCTGGCGGCTTGCAGCCACTTTAGCTCCTTTTTTTCTTAAAAAATCAATAGCTGCTTCAAAATCACCGTTAGTTTCGGTTAAAGCTTTTTTGCAATCCATCATGCCTGCACCGGTTTGCTGGCGCAGTTTATTTACATCAGATGCAGATATTTGTACTGTAGACATTTTATTTTAGTTAAGTAGTGAATAGTGAGTGGTGAATAGTTGGTGTGTTGGCTATCCGCAGACACTAAATTTTATTAATGAATAAATGGTGAATAGTAACCGGCGAGTTTTAACAACTCACCATTCACTACTCACCACTCACCAATATTATTCTTCTGTTGAATCAGCAGCAGGTGCTTCGGTTTCAGCGGCTTCGGCTGTAACGTCTGCGGTCCTTCTTCTTTTGCCACCTTCGGTTGCTGCAGAACGATCTGCTACTTCAGGTGCATCAGCTTTTGCTTTAGCAACAGCTGCTTCTTTTTCAGTTTCGTCTTCTTTATCGCGTTTGCGTTCTTCCAAACCTTCCTCGATAGCTTTAATGATTATGCCGGTGATCAATGAAATTGATTTGGTAGCATCGTCATTTGCAGGGATAGGGAAATCGATGTTAGAAGGGTCAGAGTTGGTATCAACCATCGCGAAAGTCGGGATGTTTAATTTCAATGCTTCTGAAACTGCGATATGCTCTTTCTTAACGTCGATTAAGAACAAAGCAGCCGGTAAACGGTTAAGATCCGAGATACCACCTAACAATGATTCTAATTTGATACGCTCACGTTGTATCATCAGTCTTTCTTTTTTAGAAAGGTTGCTGTAAGTACCATCTTTTGTCAATTTATCGATGTTAGACATCTTTTTGATCGACTTACGTACGGTAGCAAAGTTGGTTAACATACCACCCAACCAACGCTCGGTGATGAAAGGCATGTTTACCATTTTAGCATGCTCGGCAACGATATCCTTAGCTTGTTTCTTGGTAGCTACGAATAATACCTTGCGGCCTGATTTTACAATTTGTTTTATAGCTGCAGCAGCTTCTTCAACCTTTGATAAGGTTTTATTTAAATCGATAATGTGGATACCGTTGCGCTCCATAAAAATGTACTGTGACATTTTTGGGTCCCATTTGCGGGTAAGGTGGCCAAAGTGTACACCTGCATCCAGTAAATCCTGATATGTTGTTCTTGCCATTGTTGTTGTCCTCCTAAAATTTTAGCGTTTACTGAATTGGAATCTCTTACGTGCTTTCTTACGGCCCGGTTTCTTACGCTCAACCATACGGTCATCACGTGTCATTAAACCTTTAGCGCGTAAAGACGGTTTTTTCTCCGGATCCAGTTCAACAATAGCTTTCGCAATAGCTAAACGAACGGCTTCTGCCTGTCCTTTTACACCACCACCTGCTACGTTTACTTTTACATCAAATTTACCAGCCGAGCCAGAAACTTCTGTGCTTTGCATAACGATGTATTGTAAAGGTAAGGTAGGGAAGTACTCTTTGTAATCTTTACCGTTTACGATAATAGCGCCCTCGCCATCTTTTAAGTAGATGCGGGCAACTGCTGTTTTTCTTCTGCCTGAAGTGTTAGTTGTTGGCATTTTTCTTTTCTCCTTTTAATTAAATGGTTGTTGGATTTTGAGCCTGGTGAGGATGCTCTGCACCTGCATAAACATGCAGATTACCGTAAATAGCACGGCCTAAACGATTTTTAGGCAACATACCGCGTACGGCTTTTTCAATCACACGCTCAGGATGCTTTGCCATTAACTCTTTTGGAGAAATGAAACGCTGACCACCCGGGTAACCGGTGTAAGAAACATACTGCTTTTCGCTGAATTTGTTTCCGGTCAGTTTAACCTTGTCTGCATTAATAACGATTACGTTATCTCCGCAGTCTACGTGTGGGGTGAACCCTGGCTTGTGTTTACCTCTGATCATCATTGCGATCCTAGTACACAAGCGCCCCAAAATCTCATTGTTTGCATCAACAACAACCCATTCTTTATTAACGGTTTTCTTGTTGGCTGAGACAGTTTTGTAACTTAACGTATTCACTTGCTTTAAATTAAATGTATTAAACGTATTCTATACCCCGTAATTACGGGACTGCAAAGATACGCCTATTTGTTTAATTTACAAATGGTATTTGTGATTAGTTAAAAGAGTTAGAAAGGTTTAAATGGTTGTAAGGATTTAAGCCCTCGATTATGCTGTAAAATGCAATCAGAAAAGCAGTTATAGCAGCTCTTTTGTGCCGATAGCCCTGCTTTACGCTAAAAGCCGCTGATGGAAGCGGGCTTTCCACTGCAATCAGGTTTAGATGGGCGGGGCCGGGGGTATCTGCCGCCATAGCGATTGGTTTGAAACCATCACTATTTGTGAGATAAGCGTTTTACCACTTTATATATCGCCTTACCCCAAAACTCCCCTAAAGCAGCCGCGCCTTTTTTATTGGGATGCAGATAGAATGTGCCCTGCCTGCCGGGTTCGGCCTGGAAATCGGTGAGGTAGTTCTTTTCAAAATATTTGAATGCCTTGGTATCGCCCACAAAAACATGATTGGGATTTGCAGCTTTATAGTCGGCTGCAAGCGCATCTATTATCGGTATATAGCTTTGCAGGCGGGTTAGGCCTTCCTGCAGGTATTTAGAACCGTTATAAGTGCTCGGACTATACCAAAGCGGATGTTGGTAGATGACTATTGCCCCGGGGAAATCGGTAAGTAACCTGTCGGTTATGGCTTTTAAGTTGGCTTTATAATTATCGGTAGAAACGGGCGAACCATGCGGCCCCTGTATCGCACTATCATTAGTGCCTATTTTTATGGAGAATATAAGTAAGGCGCCAACGTTTGCAAGTGCTTTGGCCGCCTGTTCCGCCTGCGCAAACGCCGGTGTACCGGGCAAAAAATCGAGCGTGGTATAACCGCTATGGCCCTGGTTGCTGAAATTCACATCTCCTACACCCTTTTGCTTTCGCAGCCATGCCGAAGCTACAACCGGCGGTGCCTGGGTTGCAGGGCTATCTAAACCTGCACCATAAGTAATACTGTTGCCGATGTAAACGATGCTGATATTGCGGGTTTGGGCGTGCGCATCTAACATTCCATAGAAACCAATTAACAAGCAGATAATAATTCTTTTCATACGATTATCTGTTCTCCACCCTATCAAAAAACCCACCAAATGAGTTCATCTTCACGGCTTCTTCGTTAAAGAAATCGCCGGGGAAGCCTAACTCTATCTTGCTGGCATCGTCCAGTTTTTGGATGTGTTCGGCGCTTAGTTTTACGTCTACGGTTTTCAGGTTATCTTTTAGCTGATCTACTTTGGTAGCACCAACAATGGGGATACAAGAAAAGCCTTTGCTCATCGTCCATTGCAGAGCAACGTGGCTTTCGGATACGCCGAGTTCTTCTGCAACTTCCATCACTACGCGGGTTATCTTTTCGGCGCGGTCATTTAAGCGGTTGCTTCCGGCTTTTATGCGTCCTTTATCGCCTTTAAGGTATTTACCGGTAAGGGCTCCGCCTGCCAGCGGCGCCCAGGGCGTAACCGTCATCCCGAAGTGCTTGGCCATCGGGATCAGCTCCCGCTCGGCGGTGCGGGCCAGCAGGCTGTATTCTACCTGCAGGGCTATAAACTGGCTCCAGCCCATTAGTTCGGCAAGGGTATTGCCTTTGGCTACCACCCACGCCGGTGTATCGCTGATGGCGGCATAGGTTACCTTGCCTTGTTTGATCAGGTCGTCCATTGCGCGCAGCACTTCATCTATCGGGGTAATATCGTCCCAAATGTGCAGATACAGCACATCGATAAAATCGGTCTTCATCCGTTTCAGGCTCTGCTCTACGCTGCGCATCATGTTTTTGCGGTTGTTACCGCTGGCGTTGGGGTTGGTGATGTTATCCTTTAAGCTGTATTTGGTGGCAAGCACAAAGTAATCGCGGTCGTGGTTGCTGATGTAGTCGCCGATGATCTTTTCGCTGGTTCCCAATTTGTAAATATTGGCCGTATCCAGGAAGTTGCCGCCTTCGCTGGCATAGGCATCCATAATTTCAAAACTTGTGGCAGCATCAGCGCCCCAGCCGGCTTCGGTACCAAAACCCATGGTGCCCAGGCAAAGTTCGGACACTTTAAGACCCGAGCGGCCCAATAATTTGTATTTCATAGTAGTGTTTTGTAATAAACGCTTTAAGCAAAGCTGCTGTTTTAAGCTGTTAAATAAAAGTACGCGCTAAACAATAACAACAGGCGATTGTAAATATAAGAAATACACATGCCATGAAGATCATCACCCTGCATAAACCTGTTAGTACCAGCGAACTTTTTACACACCTGCAAGAACGGCTTAACCCCATCTTTCAAAAACAAAGGCAAAGCGAGATCTCCTTCACCACCCAAAAAACACCCGATGGTGTAACCATATCGCAGCCCGACCTGTACGAGGGCGTGCTGTTTAATATAGAGGTAAACGGGCAGGAGCTATGGATAACCCGCAACGAGCACTATGTAGATGATGTAAATTCCATCACTATTGAATCTATTTTGAATAGTTTGTTTGATGACCTGTCGGATGGGTTAGGGACTGACCTGGTTTTGGAAGGGTAAGCCAAAGCTTGTTCGCGTTCGACGTGGGGCGCGAACAGCCCGAACAAGCCCGAACACGTGTGATTTTAAACGAATCGCTAACAAAAAAAGCCCGCTTTGCAGCAGGCTTTACATATTTATAAGGTAATTACTTACCCGTTTATCCAGCTGAACTTGTACTCCAGCATGGGGTTTTTCATACGTTCGGCTACGCGCAGTAAGCGGGCAGGCAGGTTCATGATGTAATCGCGGGCTTTTTCGCCGTTCTCTTCTAAACCTGTCGCACTTTCTATGTGCCAGTCTTCAATCAGTTCTTTCAGAATGTCTACATAATCCAGGGCGGTGTAAATACCCAGGCGCTCGGCAGCATCGGTAAAGTGGCCAAAGGTTTGGCCTATCTTCAACCCAACCTCGCGCAGGAAGTGTGCCGGCATTACAATTTTTTTACGCATCATGTCCTCAAAGGCAAGCATGGCCTCGTTGGGGTCTACTTCAAAAATTTTCTCTATAAAGTATTTGTATGCTTTGGCGTGGCGTGCTTCATCACCTGCAATAACGCCGCACATTTTTGATAGTAAGGTATCACCATCCTTCTTAGCCTGTGAAGCCACCCTGCGGTGAGATACGTTTGTAGCCAGCTCCTGGAAGGAAGTGTAAATAAAGTTACGGTATGGGTCGCGACCGGTACCAATGTCAAAGCCATCGGCAATCAGGTATTGGGTGCTTACCTCCATCATGCGCATGTTTACACGGCCACTCAGGTAAAGGTATTTATTCAGCAGGTCGCCGTGGCGGTTTTCTTCGGCTGTCCAGTGGCGGGTCCATTTCATCCAGCCACCTTCTTCGTTATCAGATACGCCTTCAACCATGGTTAACCACGATTCGTAGGTCGGCAGCGCTTCTTCAGTGATGGTATCACCAATTAATACGGCAATAAGATCGTAAGATAACCCTTTGGCGCTCTCTTGTAATTCCTTAATCTCACTGAAAAAAGTAGACCGGGATGCATCAGGCAAAAAATCTGACGGCTGCCAAATCGTATCGATAGGTTTAAGGTATTCAAACATCTTCTCGAGCATATGGGGCTCGATATGTGACATTACCTCCTTACGTTTTTCTTCGAAAAAATGCATAGTACAGTATTAGCTTACAAAGTTAAGCAATTATATGAATTATTGTTTTGACTGTTTATAATCAATTGCCTCTTTCATGCCCTCTGATAAGTTTTTTACAGAAGGCGGACCGTTAAATATCGAAAAATTGCTGTTGTAATCCCAATGAATTCCTGGGATATCTAAATTTTTTAAAGATTGGCGTACGGCTTTAATATACCTGCAGCGGCTCTCCTCATCGGTGTACTTTCGGTACACCCCGTATTCGCCGCAAATAATAGGCACATAATACTTGTTGCTCCAGTTTTTTATTAGCTGTAGTTTATCTCTGATAGATTGTTCGTTGCCATCATTACGGTACTGAAAATAATTATTCTCGCCCCAGGTACCAATTACAGTGGGGTTTATTGGCGGGTACGTTTTTACATTATACGGGAACGGGATACCCGTTGTGGCTACCTGATCGCCCACCCAATCGGCCCCCTGGTGGGTAAATAAAAAAGGCTCGTAAAAGTGGAAGGTGTAAATAATGTTCTCATCAGCCAATCTTTCCATACGGCTTAGTTCATAAATACTGTTGTAGTTTGATGCACCCACTATCAGCGTTCTTTTGGCATCCACTTTGCGTATGGCGGTAACAATGTTATATGCGGCATCTTTCCACACTTTGGGGTTTATTGGGGGCGGTTCGTTATATATCTCAAAAAAAAGCAGGTTGGGGCTTTCTTTTTTATACCTTTTAGCTAATAATAACCATGTAGTAATCACCTTTGGGGTCTCGGTTAAGTAATTATTATCATTTATTTTACCATAATGGTAATCTATGATCAACTTTATATCGTATACCTTACATTGTTTCAAAACTTCATCAATGTGAGTAAATACTTTCTCACCCGGAATTTTCGTAGTTTCGAAGTGCTCAAAGGCCACGGGAAGGCGGATACTTTTAATTTTAAGTTTTTTCATCAGCTCGTAGTCGCTTTTTTTGATGGGGTTTATACTTAAAACGTCCTTATTCCACCATTGCTCCAGCCACGAAATGCTTACCGCGTTGTTTAGGCTTTTTGCGCGTTTAAACGCCAGTAACCTTTCGTTTAAGGGAGTTGGATTGCTTTTTGCATTAAAGCACTGCATAATTATAATTAAAGTTATAAATAGTGCCCTTGCCGGTAATTTGGAATAATATCGTTTAAGAGTTGTATTTTTCACTTGTATTTAATCGTGTTACTATTAACTGATCTAAAATCTTATTATAATTTAACAAATAATGTTTGTTCAAATATCAAAAGAGGAATATAAAAGGGAAATTCTAAAAAAGGCCTGGTACCAAACTAATAATATTATTTGGACCATCATATTCCTTTATCCGATCTTTAGTATTGTTGATTTTATTTACGCAAACAACATCTGGCTGCAGTTTTTAATAGTACGCATCATAACTGTGCTGATCATATTAGGCCTGTACAACTTTTTTCAAACCAAAAAATACAATTACCGCTCGCTGCTTCATCTCTGTTTCTTCTTCCTTTCGGTCACCTCGGCCATACTATGTAACCTGGTTAGCATACAAGTGCAGCTTATTTACTTCTTAATGTATTCTGCCATTGTATTGTTTTTTAACCTGCAGGTTTTTTGGGAACCCATCAACTCTATTATACAAACCCTGATGGCGGTTTTATTGCTCGCCATTTTTTACAACCTGCTAAGCGAGTACCCGCTCGACCTGGTAGTGAGTACCGGCGGTAACTTCTTTTTTGTTATCGCGTTTATTTCCTGCTTAATACCAAATGCACGATACAAGGTTATAGCACGCGAGGTGCGGTCGCAAATTTTGATCGAGAAATCTAACGACCAGCTTAAAGACCAAAACCGCGATATTAACGAGAAAAATAATATTATAGACAGGCAATACGAACAGCTGCGCAAGCTGGACGACCAGAAGAACAGCTTCATTAACATTGCCGGGCACGATCTGAAGAACCTCATCGGCCAGATCATCATGAGTAATAACATGCTTAAGGAAGAGGATTACCGCCTCAGCTCCGATCAGAAGGAAATGAGCAGCTATATCTCAGAATCGGCAGAGAAGATGCAGTACATGCTAAACAAGCTGATGGATGTGAAAGAGATAGAATCGCCTGAGATGAAGTTCAACATGGAGATCTTCGATATCAATGCAGAGGTATTACATGTATTTAAAGGCCTGCAGGAAACCGCACAGATGAAGAACATCCACCTGGTTGATAATATCCTGAAGTTACCGCTGAATGTGAAGCTGGATAGGGTATTTGCGGGGCAGGTGTTTCAAAACCTACTCTCCAATGCTATAAAGTTTTCGCAAACAAACAACAACATAAAAATTGTTACCAGTTTGCAACGCCAGAAATTTGTTTTCGAGATCATAGACGAGGGTGTTGCCATTGGCCAGCAGGAACTTGATATGATGTTTAATAAGCTTAAAACCCTTAACGATGCATCGGCGAGTATAGAGAGCCGGCTGGGGCTTGGCTTATCCATAGCCAAGCTAATGACCAAAGAACTTGGCGGCGAGATGCTGTATCGCAGCGATGATAACGGCAACTATTTTAGAGTAGAATTTTACGTAATAAACTAATACCAACAACCCGATGAAGAGATTATTTACCTTATTGGCTTTCATAATTCTAAGCACAACATCCTTTGCGCAGACCATTATGTCGTTCAAAGCGATGGGCCATGACGACGACGAACCCGTTTACGGAATGAGTGGTGCAACTTCTTTCTATTTCAAGATCACGCCCCAGTATGAAATAGTTGGGAGCAAGCTGGTAATATACTTTGAGCCATCACAGGCTTTGATTCGCGAGAAATCGTACGTTAACCTTTTCATTGGCGCAAAGCCGGTATATAGTGCGCGCCTTACCAAAGATTCTATTCAGAAGATCTCTGTTAACCTTACCCGGGCCGATATATCTGCAGACCATTACCTTAAAATGGCGATTAAAACCTTATTGACCATTACCGATGACCCATGCCGCGATCTGGATAACCCGGCGATGTGGCTTAAGATCAAAAACTATTCATACCTGTCGTTAGTAAAAAGCAACAAAAACTTCTTTAATAATATAAACATCAGCAACTGTTTCGACAGCAAAACGGCTATTGTATATCCAAGTAACCCAACCCTGCACGATCTTAAGGCAGTTGCATGGGCTTACTCCAGGATGAAGAAAACGCAACAAAAATCAATCGGAGTTTACGAGGTTGGCAAACTGCCCGATACCGTGCGTAACTACATTATGGTGGGCAATATAAATTCTTTACCTGCCGACAGGCGCCCGCTGGTAAAAGTTACACCGCAAAACAACCAGGGTTTATTTTACCTGCACAAAGCAATAAGCACCGTAACAGATACCATTACCCGTATGGTTGATGTGAAGGGCAAACTACTGCCGGTAAAATCAATTGCCCAGGAAGTAGTACCCACCGAGATATTGTTTGTAACCGGCGGCGATGATACCGGCTACGAAAAAACCATCACGGCGTTGGGTAACATGAATATCCTGAACTCGACCTTTGGCGATTACCTGCTGGTAAACAAAGCGCAAAACCAGTTCTTTAAAACTATTGATGAGAACCGCTCTAAACTATCGCTTAAACAAATTGGCGGCGTTAGCGATTTTCTGTCGGGTATTGGTTCGTTAAAAAGTGCCTTCAACTTTAAAAACTCCGATTTTAGCTTTACACCAAAAGAAGTTGAGATACGCATTGTAGGTAACTATAGCAGCCTTAACCCCGGCGACCGTGGTTTCTTTAACATTTACCTTAACGGCTTACTGCTGAGCAGCGAAAAGCTGGATGCATCGGGCAAGCTAAACACTACCGTAACCATTAACCGTTACCAGCACCATAAGTACAACACGCTGGAGGCCGAGTTTAGGTTTTACCCCAACAACGGTAACTGTAAAAACAGCTTTACCAATTTCTTTGCCGAGGTTGACGTAGATAAATCTTATCTCGAATCGAAAAACCCGTTCATCACCAGCGACCTGAGCTTTTACCAGTACCCGGAAGCGTTTAACAGCGGGGTTACCAAAATAGTGGTTACTAAAGATTACGCTAAATACGCCGCAGGCGCCATGGGCGAGATCATTTACGAGCTAAACAACAACATCAACGCTAATAACTTCCCAGAGTTTGTATATTCTTCGGATGTGCCTGCTGCGGATCTTAAAAAGAACAATATCATTGCCCTGTTAAGTAAGGATGACCCGATGTTTAAGGAGTTCCCGGATGCGCCTATTAATTTTGAAAGGAACTTCCGCCTGTATAATACCGATAACAACACCATTGTGTACTCCCTGTCGGATACTACTTCCAACGGCCTGGCGCAGATATTTTATGGCCGAAGCAATAACGCTACACTGGTGTTAACGGCTACCGGCAAGCATTTGGCCGAAGCATTCCTGTCCGCATCTAAATCCATCACCGAGCAGTTATCTACCCTGAGCAGTAACGTTTGTATCTCTGATGTAAACAACAATAAATACCTGTTCAACATTAACAAAAGCAGCGATAACCTGGAGTATATAGATACCAAAAGCGCGCTTACCCGGTTTTGGGATAGCTACAACTTGTACATATTGCTGGGTATATTGGTGCTGATATTACTGTCGTTCCTTTACATACGCTCTAAAGTTCAAAAATCACAGGAGTTATTTAATGATTAATGTACCTGGTGCATATTCATTTACTAACCTATTAATTTTTTCATAGCGATGTCGATTCCTGAGTTATTAGTCAAAGATGGGTTTATTACTGCGACTGATCGTAAGAAAATTGACACGTACTCAAGCGAAAGCGGCTTATCTTTTATCAAGATAGCGCTTAGCTTTGGCTATATATCCCGCAAAAACTACGAGCGATCTTTAAACCAGGCGGGTATTGATTTTGCCGAAATAAGGGAGATGGAGTACGACCAGGCTGTTTTGGATAAAACAGACCTTGCTTTTGCCAACGAGCACCTGGCCCTGCCGCTGCGTATAGAAAACGGCAAGGTGGTAACCGTAATGGCCAACCCGGATGATGAACTGTTTAAAGATTTTATAAGGTTTACGTATGATTTGGAACCCCACGTCATCGTCGCGTCCGACCTGGATATCATTTGGCTGAGCAATAAACTCATTGGTGATAAATACCTTAAATCATCGGTATTTGAATTGCTGAAACGCGACCCGGATAGTTCTGCTGTAGTTACTTTTTCATCGGCACAACTGGTTTTTATATTTGTGCTAATAGGGCTGGTAGCTGTAGGATTGGTGCTAAGCTTTAAAAATACCTCCATCATCCTCAACGTTATCATCAGTTCGTTCTTTTTGGTGGCCATTATATTTAAGCTGTTTTTGGCGCTGGTGGGGTCGAGGTTCGAGCTGCACCAGGCCGTTACCAAAGAGGAGCTTAAGCTGGTATTTGATGAGGAACTGCCCATCTACACCATCCTGCTGCCGGTTTACAAAGAAGATAAGCTGATTAAAAAACTCATCTGGAACCTGCAGGCTATCGATTACCCGCGCCATAAGCTGGACGTAAAGCTGCTGATAGAGGAAGACGACGATAAAACCCTTAATGCGGTACGTAACCTTGATTTCCCTGCCATATTTGAGGTGATCGTGGTGCCGTTCCACATGCCCAAAACCAAGCCCAAAGCTTGTAACTACGGCCTGCACTTTGCCCGGGGTAAATACCTTACCATTTATGATGCCGAGGATATCCCAGATACCGATCAGCTGAAGAAAGTGGTGTCGCTTTTTGGCAAGCTACCGTCAGAATATATCTGCGTGCAGAGCGCGCTCAACTACTTTAACCGTAACGAGAACTTCCTTACCCGTATGTTTACCCTCGAGTATTCCTACTGGTTTGATTATATGCTGCCCGGGCTGGATACCCTGGATATCCCTATCCCCCTTGGTGGTACAAGTAACCACTTTAAACTACAGGAACTGGTTGATCTTGGTGCCTGGGATCCCTTCAACGTTACCGAGGATGCCGACCTTGGCGTACGCGCTTATGCAAAGGGCCACAAAATTGCCATCATCAACTCTACCACTTACGAAGAGGCCAATAACGAACCTTTTAACTGGATCCGCCAGCGCAGCCGCTGGATAAAGGGATACATGCAAACCTACCTGGTGCACATGCGCGACCCGGCCAAGCTCATCAAAAAAATCGGATGGAAAGGCTTCCTGGGCTTTAACTTCTTTATCGGTGCCACACCGGTTATATTTTTGGTGTACCCGCTGCTGCTAACCTTTTTTATCTGCTATATTGTATTCGATCTGTCGTCCATCCGTACCCTGTTTCCGGATTGGGTGCTGTTCATGTCTATCTTCAACCTTATGGTGGGTAATATCCTCATGATCTACGTAAACATGATGGCCGTATTTAAAAGGCGCTATTACGAGCTGATATTATTTGCCATAGCCAACCCTATTTACTGGCTCATGCACAGCATATCGGCTTATAAGGGGCTTTACCAGCTCATCACCAATCCGTTCTACTGGGAAAAAACCAACCACGGCTTAAGTAAAGTTAATAACCCAACAAACGTTGTTAAATAAATGAGAATCAGCAGGTCGCTATATTTACTTTTCCTCACGGTTATATTGATCATATATTACCTGGTGGCTGCCGTGTACCTCAACAACCTGGGATACTACAACCACGAGTCGTTATTCTACATCGAAAAAACCCGTATCGTGTTTGATGGTGTGGGCCAGCGCTTAAAGGTAATGGGGCTCACATCGCCCATGATCCCCTTTATGGCGACTTTCTTTTTCACCTCCATCAGCTACACGCTTGCACCGGCGCTGGCATCGGCAATAGGTACAGGGATGCTGTTCTACGTAATTGCAGGCACCCTCATCAAACGCCGCGACGACGACTTTTTTATGTACCTGCTGCTGGCCATCTTCCTGTTTCACCCCGGTATATTGTATACGGCGGCATCGGGCAAAAGCACCTATCTGGTACTCATCTTCTTCTTCCTGTTCTTTCTCAACCTGCTCAAATTTTATCGAAGCAACACCACGTTCCACGTATCTATAGCCAGTATATGTTTGGTAACGCTCATCTTTTGCGATTATAAGTTTGTATGGCTTACGCTGTTCTTTTTACCGCTGGTGCTCACCATTACCATCCACAGCTTAAACCTGGGCGAGCAGGAGAGTATCTTCCGCCTGTTCCTTAGCTTCAACAGCCCATCGCTGAGGCGTAAGCTGGTGAACAAAACCTTCGCGCTGTACATTATATTGTTTGCGCTGCCGCTGGTTGCCGTGCTTTGCTACAAGCTGCTCAACCTTACCCACGCAAGCGATCTCAACTACTTTAGCGAAAGCCCCTACGCCACCTGGAACGTACTGATAGATAAGCTCAGTTTCGACCAGCAAACCACTAACAGCAATTACCAGATCCCCGAGATCAGCCTGCTGCTCTCGGCCCGCGTGCTGATGTTTTGCCCCATGATACTGATAGCCATCTACCTCTTCAGGGAGAGCACCTATCAGATCCTCACGCTGCTAACGCCCTTCGCCTTCATCGAGTTTTTACACCTCAAGTACGATAAGGTTTACCTCGCTTACCAGTACTACATGATATTTATCGTACTGGCATTTTTGTGCGTAATGTTTAAATCGCAAACGGTAAAAAACCAAAAATCGTTTAGGGTATTGCTGGCGCTGTCGGTAGTTGCGCAGTTGTATTCGGGCTGGTATTTCCTCAAAACATCGCCCATTGCCGAAGACCGTAACTTCCTCAGCGTGCTTACCAAACGTACCGAAGATCACACCCAGGCCGATAATGCCGACGTGGCCGAATACCTCAACAGCCTGCCCGACGATGCCCACATCCTGATGGACGATGCCACCGCTTACGGCGTGGTAGCTTTTGTAGAATCGGAGAAGATAAAATCGCTTACGATGCCTTACCAGGATAATTTCCTGAGCGGGGTAGAATCGCCCGATAAAGCTGCCGACTACATTGTAATCGCCACCGCCAAAAACCTCGTAACCGGCTACACCCAGCTCAACAACCGCTACCTCACAAGCATCAAACGCACCCTGCCCCAGCTCATCTTTAAAAAAGTATACGAAACCGAAAACTGGATAGTATACCGGGTAGTGAAGTAATTTTTAGGATTACACCGATTTTGGGATAGATTACACCGAGACCATGCCATGGCGAGCCTCTCGAAGACCTAACCACAACGCATACCCTCCCACCGTCATGCTGAACTCGTCGGAGAACTAAACGCAACACATGCCCCCAACCGTCATGCTGAACTTGTTTCAGCACCCCACAGGGCAGGTATACGCGATGCATATAACGTGTCTGTCTGAGCCTATCGAAGACCTAACCGCAACCATACCCCCGCCGTCATGCTGAACTTGTTTCAGCACCCCACAGCATAGGTATACACCATGCAATTCTTCTTGATTCTTGCTTCTTAACTCTTGCTTCTATTCAGAAAAGGTGCTGTTGTGGTGCTTGGGTAGGGGTTGGCCCCGCCCTGCCTGCCGGCAGGCAGGTTTCCGCTCATACGCGCACAGGCATTAAGCGCAAAGGCCGGTATCCGCTGCAATCGGGTTTAGGCCGACGCGGCAGCAGCTTCTTCGGTTTCATTTGCCTTAATAAAGCGGTAAGTAATGGTAGCGAAAACGGCAAACACAATATGCGCGGGGATGCGCTGCAGGTAATAATGGCTGTAATTTATCCAGGGCGGCAAGGGGTGCGCTTTAAACGTACCCTTCCAGATGAGGTAGCCCAACACGCCGCTTACCACACCTAATATCAGTCCGTTTTTAAGGCTATGCTTTATTTTGCGGGTTTCCCACAGTTCTACATAAACAGCTGCAAACACAAAGCCCATGGCATAGTGCGCTCCCCATCCGGCTATTTTTTTGGTCTGTTTAGACCGGTGAGGCGCAAGCCGGGCGATCATCGTTTCCAGGTGATCCGGTTCGCGAAAGTTTTCGCCCACCAAAACCGACATCAGCTCGCTCGACGCCGTCATGAAGCTGGTACCTATAAAGCCGCTAAGCGCTGTTTTTTGCAGTTTGTTCATGCCCGTAACATTAGTGTGAATATGGCGCTCAACCAAACGATTGAACGGCTTATAAACTACAACTATTGGTGACGGGTTTTGTTTATGGTTTACGGGAGCATAAGGGATATCCGCAATTAGCTTAAAAGAACAGCTGATCTTCTAATCGCCTGCCGCAAGCGTCCCCGGCTTGTGGCCCGCGTGCAAGGTAGCCGCAATGCAAATCAGTTTAATCTTCCCCGTACCGCCATTTAAAAAACTATACGGCACCACAAGCCGGGAAACGCTTGCGGTAGCGGAAATTAGTTAAGCCATACACTTGGCTTGAAGGTTTCACCCTCCCCCCTTCTTTTGCTTTGCTTAATAATTAAGTGAAAAATGGGTGTTTGCCCCTATTGTATTATTGCAATATTAAATTAATATTACAATACCAACCAATCACAACTTAATCATGATACTTGACCACAAATCTTTCTTTTTTTTTAAATGAAAGAGCTGGAATTAAACATTCCAAGCAAAGCACAGCCATTCCTTCGGTGGGCTGGGGGTAAAACGTGGCTAACAAAATACCTTTCAAAAGTTAAAGGTTTTAACTACAACGACTATTACGAGCCCTTTCTCGGCGGTGCAGCCACGTTTTTTTATCTAACTCCAAAAAAAAAATCGTACTTATCAGATTTAAACGCTGAATTAATAGAAACTTACATTACAATTCAAATTAACGTTGATGGAGTGATTGAAAAATTACAACATTTTAAAAATGAGGAAATTGCATATTACGAAGCCAGAGACGCTATTTTTACCACTGATACAGAAAAAGCGGCTCGATTTATATATCTAAATCAACATTCCTTTAACGGAATACATAGAGTCAATTCGAGTGGTAAATACAATGTTCCTTATGGTTTTAGAAAAAAAAACTATATAAATATTGAGAATTTGAAGAAAGCCAGTTTAGCATTAGCAAATACAACGATTTTAACAGGAGATTTTTATTCGATATTAGATAATCTGCGGCCCAGGGATTTGGTTTTCTTAGACCCACCTTATACCGTATCGCATAACAATAATGGCTTCATAGCTTACAACGAAAAAATATTCTCTTTAAATGATCAGGTTAGATTAAGCAAAATGATTGACGAAATCAAAAGCAAGGGCGCTTTCTACATTTTAACAAATGCAGCCCACAAGACCATTGACGAAATATTTGAAAAAGGGGATACCAAATTAGAACTGTTAAGAGGCAGTACTATTGGTGGAGCAAAAGCTAAAAGAGGGCAGACAAGTGAATATATATTTACAAATATTGACATATGATAGAAGATTTACGGTTTACTTTATTGGATTATCTTCTCCCGGAAGATGATATCCAATCTCAGTTAAGACTCAAAAAGCTTGATGTTTATAAAGAGAGCTATAATAATGGATCTTCTGCATTACAAGACAAAATCGATGCAGGATGGGAAATTGACACGGTTTTGAAATCAAAAACAAAAGTTTTTAAAGCCAAGGAAAACGACACACTTTTTAAAGACAAAGTTTGGGCCCTATTTGCACAATTAGGTTTTACTACTCTCAATACTGAAAGTTTTGATTTCTGTTATGATAAAAAGGATTATGCACTAACCCACCATATTGATGTTTTTGCAAAGGATGATGAGACTGTTTTAATTATTGAATGCCGCTCGTCCGTCAAAAATGTTTCATGTGACTTCGGAGATGAACTTGAACAAATAAAACATAAGAAAGCAGGTATTATCAATACAATTCATGCAGTCTTCCCGCAGACCAAACCTAAAATTAAGTATATATTATGTACGCGCAATATTGGACTGCTATCAGAGAATGAAACAACATTAAACAAAATTGATGCAATTCATTTTCCTGAGGAGGTTATAGATTATTATTACGCACTAAGTGCGCAATTAGGCACCGCTGCTCGATACCAACTTCTTGGTTCATTATTTGCTGGCCAAGAGATACCTGATTTAGACAATAAAATTCCAGCCATTGAAGGCAAAATGGGCGGTCATACATATTACTCCTTCTCAATTGAACCCGAAAAATTGTTGAAAATTGGATATGTTTTGCATAGAAACAAAGCAAATGAAAACATGATGCCAACTTATCAAAGATTAATAAAAAAAACACGGCTTAAGGAAATCCATAAATTCATCGAAGAGGATGGAGGGTATTTCCCAAATTCGATAATTATTAATATCGTATCCGATAGGAGCAAAGAGTTATACTTTGAAAGAAGTAGCAACCAAGTTATTGATTCGATATCCAAAATTGGAATACTTCATTTGCCAAAGAAATACCGATCTGCTTATATTATAGATGGCCAACATCGTTTATATGGATATTCAAACTCGGTTTATAAAAATACAAATACAATTCCCGTTGTCGCTTTAGTAAACTTAGAACGTTCTGAGCAGGTACGTTTATTTATGCAAATCAATGAGAACCAAAAGCCTGTGTCTAAAGACTTACGTAATACACTAGACGCGGATTTACTTTGGGATTCTGAAAGCTATATTGATCAAATACGAGCACTAAAGTCACGTATAGCAATTAAATTAGGGGAAGATCGAAACTCTCCTTTTTATAATAAAATAACTATAGGAGAAGACAAAAAATCAATTTCAACACAGCAGATTGGAATAACATTAAATAAATGTGACTTTCTGGGTAAAGTAAAAGCAAAAATTATTGAAAAACCCGGCACCTTTTATTTCGGCAATCTAAATAGAGCATATTTAAATATATCTGACTTTTTAATCAGATGTTTTACGTATCTAAAAAATGGCCTTGGTGAATTGTGGGATCAAGAAGGCAATATTATCGTAATAAATAAAGGCTTTTATGGAATTACCCTTCTTCTCAATGATTGTGTCAATCATTTAAAAACCCATGATATTATCGATAACAACACATCGCCTAAGGAGATATTCGAGGAGATGGCTGATTACCTTAACTCCATAATTAGCTTTTATAAAAATATCGAGGAAAGCAAGGCAAATGAACTAAAATCTGCGTATGGAATGCCGGGTGACGCAAAATATTGGCGCACCCTACAAGTAGCAGTAAAGGCCGACTTTCCAGAGATCCATTTTGAAGGCCTAATTGAATACCTAAAAAGAGAGGAAAAAGAAAATAACGAGACTGCTTTTAGATATATTAGGGAAATAGAGAACAGTTATTTAAAAACCGTTGTGCAACAAAAGCTTGAAGAAGAGTTTTCAAAAAACTGGTTTAAGAAGGGAGTTCCGGAAAAAATATATACAGAAGCTACTACGGCCGCTGCAAGAAAAAACCGAGAAATTGATGAAGAGGAAGATGAGAAGTTGCCTTGGGATCAGTTACATCTCATTGACTATAGAGAGATAATCGTAAAAAATTGGCCAAAACTCTTTGAATCGATTTTCACAAAGCCAGGAGAAGAAAAAATCCCTGGTGGTAAAGAAGCAAAAACAAAGTGGATGGTTGAATTAAATAGGATTCGGAACGAGAATTATCATACTTATTACGTAACAAGCGAAGAGCTCTCTTTTATTCAAGAAATATACGATTGGCTATTTAAAATAAATAGATAACCCCCCTGCCGGGCGCCAGTATGCCGGGCTGGACACGCGGGAGGCGTACTGTGATCGTGCCATTAGCAAAGTCGTTGGCTTAGACAATTTTAGGACTGGGAAATTTTCCGTTAATCGAATTATGAAACTTCATCAAGTATATAAGACTTTAAAATGCAAATTGATTCATGATTCTGTAACAAGTCGAAAACGGTTTGTTCCTTTGGAAGGGCAAGGCCTTCCAACCAATATATTTATTGAAGGCGATAGGGCTATCAGAGAGCTTTACGCTGTAAACACCATATTTATCGCATCTGATGTTAAAGTTTGTAAAAAAACAGGTAACGATACTTTTTACCTACGTGCTAAAAACCAGAGTTTGACACCACTATCTTCACTAAAACTTGATGGAAACAAATCTCTTTAATTCAGCCCGCGGTCGGTGTTATCGTTGGCTGGCGCAAGTGTCCCGCTTGTGCCCTGCATGAAAGATAACCAACCTGCATATTCAATAAGCAATTCTAATCGTACTACCTTATAAAGGCATTACCCAACCACAAGCGAGGACGCTTGCGGTAGCGAAGAAGTTTGCCAGGTATAAATGACAGCAAAAAAACCTCTCTAAACGCAGAAACCCCTTCATCTGTTGATGAAAGGGTTCTTTGTTAAGGCCTGTTGGCATTAAGATTTGGCACCGACCTACTCTCCCACATTTTACTGCAGTACCATCGGCTCTGGC
>NZ_JACWMY010000024.1 GCF_014773265.1 Mucilaginibacter pankratovii
GAATTATTCATCTTTCCCATTATAAAACATTTGCTTATTGAACCCAAAAAAGGCAAAAAAGCGGCTTTTCAGATTGTTGATGATATATTTAATCCCTTAAGTTAACGGCTATGGTGAGGACACCGCCTTTTTTGGAAAACCTAAGTGCTTTTAATGAGTATTCTTTACTCTCCCCCGAGGCGGTGTCCTCTCCTCGAGGCGGTGTCCTCTCCCCCGTGGCGGTGTCCTCACCGCCACGAACTCGGCGTAAACTAAAATTCGTCCATATAATGCGTTAGCCAGCTAAACTTTTTATCCTCTAACTCATAAAACGAACAGGACGAAAAATAATAGTCGTTGGGATCGGTAACTAAATTCCAATGTTCTTGTAAAGGGTTAAGGTGCATGTAATCTAATTTCTGTTCCAATACTTTTCTGCTTCCCACTATTTTAGCCAGGCCATCTTTTTGCCAGAATTGGTAATTGCGGTCGTTGGTAACCACTTCGAATTTCTGAAGTAAGGGGTCATTGGAGTTTCGTAATTCTTCCAAAAACCGGTGTCCGGTAAACTTCATAAAGCTTACGTAAGGCATTTCTTTGCCGTTCATTGCAATATTTTCCAAAAGGATATGAATGTGATTAGGCATTATCACAAATCCATAAACTTTTATCTTTTTATTATTTACCAGCCAAATAAGGCTATCTAAAACAATGGTTTTAAAACGGTCGGGTTTGAGGAGATGTGTCCAATCAACAATAGCAACGGTGTAAAAATAAATGGTGTTTAGTTCCATTTACGAAAATAACAAAATGATCTAATTTTTCTAAAGCCGGCGGTGAGGACACCGCCCCCGGGGGAGAGGGAGTAATCGGGGGTGAGGACACCGCCCCGGGAGAGAGGGAGTAATCGGGGGTGAGGACACCGCCTCGGGGGAGAGGGAGTAATCGGGGGTGAGGACACTGCCTCGGGGAGAGAGGGCGTAATCGGGGGTGAGGACACCGCCTCGGGGGAGAGGGAGTAATCGGGGGTGAGGACACCGCCTCGGGGAGAGAGGGCGTAATCGGCGGTGAGGACACCGCCTCGCGGAGAGAGGTTTTATAACCGGCGGTGGGTACCGCCTCGGGGTAGGGTTTTATAACCGGCGTGAGCGCACCCCCGCCTTCCGGGAGGGGGTATATATCCCTTGTGGCGGTGTCCCCACCGCCACACTCCTATAAACGCAGAAAGCCTCCCAAATTGGAAGGCTTTCTGTTTATAGATAAGAAGTTGCTCAACCTTACAGTTTACCAATTTCTTGTACAAGGTCGATCAGTTTGTTTGAGTAACCCCACTCGTTATCGTACCATGATACTACTTTCACGAAGTTATCATTCAAAGCGATACCTGCTTTTGCATCAAAAATTGATGTGCGTGCATCACCTTTAAAATCTTCAGATACAACTTCATCCTCGGTGTAACCAAGGATGCCTTTCAGTTCGCCTTCAGATGCTTCTTTCATTGCAGCTTTGATACCTTCGTATGAAGTTGGCGTTTTTAAACGTACAACTAAGTCAACAACAGAAACGTCTGCAACCGGAACACGGAAGCTCATACCTGTTAATTTACCTTTTAACTGTGGAAGAACCAAACCAACCGCTTTAGCAGCACCTGTTGATGAAGGGATGATGTTTTGGTAAGCACCACGGCCACCTCTCCAGTCTTTAGCAGACGGGCCATCAACTGTTTTCTGGGTAGCTGTAACCGCGTGTACAGTAGTCATTAAGCCTTCTTCGATACCGAATTTATCATCCAATACTTTAGCGATAGGCGCTAAACAGTTGGTGGTACATGATGCGTTAGAAACGATAGTTTGCTCAGCCTTTAACAGCTTGTGGTTTACACCCATTACAAATGTAGGGGTATCATCCTTTGCAGGAGCGCTCATTACCACTTTCTTTGCACCTGCGTCAATATGTTTTTGTGCAGTATCTAAGGTTAAAAATAAACCGGTAGATTCGATAATAACTTCTGCACCTACTTCATCCCATTTAAGGTTTGCAGGGTCTTTCTCGGCAGTTACACGGATAGTTTTACCGTTTACTACCAAGTGGCCGCCTTCAACAGCAATGGTGCCTTTGAACTGGCCATGGGTTGAATCGTATTTCAACATGTAAGCCATGTAATCCGGCTCAACAAGGTCGTTAATACCAACAATTTCAACACCTTCACGTTCAATTGCAGCCCTGAAAGCTAAACGACCGATACGGCCAAAGCCGTTAATTCCTATTTTCATGATTTTTCTAATTTTTATTTGAATAATAAGTCAACAAATTGTTTATAGGTTCTTTTACAATGCCTGCTATTTTAATGTCCCGCTCTTCTGCGGCCTCAGCCAGGTAATCCTGGAAATTGGAGGCCACCGAGCCTGCGAAATGAATAGGGGCATCCGGGTGTTCCGCGCGCAAAGGTAATAAATAGGTATCAATCAGCTTAGTAAATCCTGTTTTAATGATACTGCGCAGATAAACGTCGTTTTTGTTCTCAGAAAAGAACTCGCTGAAGGAGCTGAGGTATAATGCAGGCTCTTTTTTGCGGTAAACTTTCTCTAATAAGGTCTTGCGGTCGGCATCATAGCTATGCACAAATTTTTTGCGTAAATGTGCCGGAAGCGACTCATTCATAAAGCTTTTGATGAGCTGCCTGCCCAGCCAGTTACCGCTGCCTTCGTCGGCCAGGATGTAGCCTAAGCCAAAATTATTTGGTTTTACTTTTTTGCCATCGTACCAGGCGGCGTTGGTGCCGCTTGCGCAGATGCTTACAATACCGGGGCTGTTTTTGCAGCAGGCAATAGCAGCGGCCGCAATATCATGCTCCACGGTTACCTTAGCAAATTTAAAAAATGCTTCCAGGGCGTCCTGCACCACCTTCTTGCGCTCGTCTGAAGAAGCGCCGGCACCAAAAAAATAAATACGTCTTATTTCTTCGGCGTGGTGTATTAGGTTGATGTTGCGGTTTAGCAGTTGGGTGATGTATTTCTCATCGTTAAAATAGGGATTAATGGCATTCGTATTAAAAGAAGCGACAGTTCGCCCTTTGTAAGCCAAACGCCAGCCTGCATTATTAGATCCGCTATATACAACCGCTATCATTTATATAGACAGGATTTCTGACATCTGCATCAAATCGTCTTCCAGCTTAAACTGATGTTGTGTAAGCGCCTCCTCCAGTGTTGTTAATTTAATATGGTTAGCCTCAAGCCCAACCATCATTTGCGATTTACCGGCTATAAGGGCGTTAACGGCTGCGAAGCCTAAGCGACTGCCCAGTATCCTGTCAAATGCCGACGGGCTTCCGCCGCGTTGTAGGTGGCCCAAAATGGTAACCTTAATGTCGTAGAACTTAACCTGCCCGCGTACGCGTTCGGCCAGATCATACACACCACCGCTTTTATCGCCTTCGGCAACAATTACAATGCTGGATGATTTTTTATTGAACTGGCCCGCTTTAAGGCTCTCTATAAGGTCGTCTATCGCGGTAGCACGCTCTGGCAGCAAGATTGCTTCTGCTCCGCAGGAGATTCCCGCGCGCAAGGCAATAGCGCCCGAATCGCGGCCCATTACTTCGATGAAGAAGAGGCGGTCGTGCGCATCGGCCGTATCGCGGATCTTATCTATCGCTTCTATTACCGTATTAGTAGCGGTATCAAACCCTAAAGTGTAGGTAGAACCGTAAAGATCGTTATCAATAGTGCCGGGGACACCCATTACAGCAATATCCGGGAAACGTTTAGAAAAACGCAGCGCGCCGGTAAAGGTACCATCGCCGCCTATAACTACTATGCCATCTATGCCTTGTGCTTTAATATTGTTGTAAGCCTGTTCCATACCTTCATCGGTACGAAAGGGGAGGCAGCGGGCGGTTTTTAAAATAGTGCCACCCAAATTCAGGATATTACTAACCGAACGGGTGTTCATATCGTACATATTGTTGTCGATAAGGCCCTGGTATCCTTGCCTTATACCTACAACTTCCAGTTTATTATATATGGCAGTACGCACCACGGCGCGGATGCAGGGGTTCATGCCCGGCGCATCGCCTCCAGAAGTAAGAACTGCTATTTTTGAAATTTTACGCATTTTTACAGATGTAAATTTGTAGCCACGAATATAAGGTGTCGAAATTACACCATTAAATTTAATTTATTATTTTTGGAATGAATTTTAAGGTATATATTTAAACGATAAAACCTAATAGAACTACTTTTGGAAGTAAAGTTACCAACATTTGATTCGGTATTTTCTATTGACTGTGTAATTTTTGGATTTGAAGCCGGCGAATTAAAGATTCTGCTCATTGAACGTAATGAGGAACCCTTTAAAGATTGGCTTGCATTACCGGGTTACATTGTTGAGCAAGATGAAAGTATTGATGATGCCGCCGAGCGTATTTTATACGAACTCACCGGCCTTCGCGATCTGCATATGCAGCAGTTCCATACATTTGGCGAGGTGAAACGCCACCCGCAGGGGCGCGTTATAACCGTTGCTTATTACGCTTTGATCCGTATTAACGGGCAAAAAGAAGTAAAACCGGTCACGCACTACGCCAAATCGGCTTTTTGGCACCCGGTGAACGATCTGCCGAAGCTCGCCTTCGATCACAGCGAAATTTTTAACACGGGCTTTAACAAGATCCGTCGCAGGCTGAATTATCAGCCTATTGCGTTTGAGCTGCTGCCCGAGAAATTTACGCTTACACAGCTGCAATCGCTGTACGAGGCGGTGCTGAACAAAAAGCTGGATAAGCGCAACTTCCGCAAGAAGATGCTGAGCTACGGTTTTTTAAAGGAACTGGACGAGAAACAGAAAGGCGTATCGTACCGTGCCGCCAAACTCTACAAGTTCGACAGGCGGAAGTACGCCAAGATATTTCAGAATGAGCTGAATTTGGTGCAGTAGTCGGTTTGCAGTGGGCTGTTTGCAGTTGCCAGTGGGCGGTTTGCACAAAGTATAAAGCAGAAAAGCGAGGGTTTTCCTCGCTTTTCTGCTTTATACTCTCCACCGCGTCATTGCGAAGTACGAAGCAATCTCCCGGCAAGTAGAGCCGCTTTGCAAATCCGCTTGTCCAACGTAGAGATTGCTTCGTGCCTCGCAATTGTAAGGGTTTAGTAATTCGATGACAGATTAGCGGTTTTAATTTTTGTTGTTTAGGGTGCACATTTCAATAGGTTTTTTACCATTAATACCTTGATGAGGCCTTTCCCA
>NZ_JACWMY010000025.1 GCF_014773265.1 Mucilaginibacter pankratovii
GAAAGGCCTCATCAAGGTATTAATGGTAAAAAACCTATTGAAATGTGCACCCTAAACAACAAAAATTAAAACCGCTAATCTGTCATCGAATTACTAAACCCTTACAGCAATGACGTGGTGGTGAAATCGGCTAGATCCTCTCAATTACTAAAATGTAACCCCTGGTAAGTGCGCACGCCATCGGCGTTGCCATAGCTCAAATTAAGATGGCTGAAGCGCTTGTATTTATCTTTGTACTTTGTAAAAACAGCTTCGGGCTGTTTTTTGCCGTTTACGGTCATTTCTTCGGTGTTGAGGGTGAGATCGTGCACGTCTTTATCGGTTGCTATAATTTTATCTTTTACCAGGTCGGTTAATAAAGCTTTCAGCAGCAATTGGTCCTGCCGGGCTTGTTCCTGGT
The DNA here is from genome assembly GCF_014773265.1 of Mucilaginibacter pankratovii. GTDB lineage: Bacteria > Bacteroidota > Bacteroidia > Sphingobacteriales > Sphingobacteriaceae > Mucilaginibacter > Mucilaginibacter pankratovii. Next base: position 401 of record NZ_JACWMY010000025.1, read on the forward strand.
CCTTCTTTGCCTGGATCTGGTCCTTAGCTGCTTGCTCCTGATCTTTTTTCGCTTGCAACTGATCTTTAGCGGCTTGCTCCTGGTCAAGTTTGGCTTGCGCCATGTCTTTGGCGGCCTGCTCCTGGTCGCGTTTGGCTTGTAACTGGGCTTCGCCTGCACCGGACTGGTCTCTCTGCGCCTGCTCGGCATCACGTTTGGCCTGTACGGCGTCTTTTTGGGCTTGTTCGGCATCGCGCTTGGCCTGGAGTTGGTCGCGGCCTGCTTGTTCCTGGTCGCGTTTGGCTTGCACCATATCGCGGGCGGCTTGTGCCTGGTCTTTCTTGGCCTGGATCTTATCGCGCCTTATCTGCTCTTTTATTTTGGCAATAACATCGCTGTATTTGCTCCAACCCGAGGCAGGGATCTCTTCGCCGTCTACATTCAGTTCGGTTATGCTGTTGTTTACAAATTTGGCTTTGTAAACCACGCCATCCCAGTTGGTGCGAAACTCCTCTACCTGCTGCCCGTTGGTAACGGAGGAGGTCATGTAATTACTGTTTGGCGAGCTATCGCGGACTGTTTTTTTCTTCGCCTGCCCGTAGCTTAGGGTAGTGGCGGCCATTGCGGCCAATAAAAGGCCGTGTTTTAAAAATTGTGTTTTCATTTTGTTGTTGATCTAAAGGTTAAAAAATAGGCAATACAAATCCGCCTCACCGTTTGGTAAGTTTTAAAAAATGCGGTGCCGGTTGGGTTTATCAGGTGCTATTAGCCATAGGTACGGGCGCGCTTTCCTATACCAAATTGCGTTAGCGGTATGTGCTTATAATTGGATGCTGACGTTACTGGTACTGTGTTGCTGGCTGTACTGTTGAACTCTTAACTGGTCTTTTTTGGCTTGTTGCTGATCTTTGAAGGCCTGCTGCTGATCCCGGGCGGCTTGTTCCTGGTCGCGTTTGGCTTGTATTTGGTCTTTGCCTGCTTGTATCTGATCGAGTGCCGCCTGCCTCATATCGCGTTCGGCTTGTTCTTTATCGCGTTTGGCCTGCAGCATATCAATTTCGGTTTGCTGTTTTTGCTTTACAGGGGTTTCAGTAGTCGAGGAGCTGTTAAAGCGTGCCCAGTCGGCCACTTGCCTGGCGCGGTCGGCTTCTGTTTTGGCCAGCTCGCCGGCGTATTTTTCTTTTAGGGCCTTGTCCAGGTCGGCTTTCTCTTCTGCCGATGTGGTGGGTGGCATCAACTCCTCTGGCTCGCGGCTGACAGGCGCCGGTACGGGTTTGTTCTTTTTAACAACCACAATCGGTTTTGCAGCGCGTATCGCTTGCCTTTCGGTTTTTGCCGGTTGCACAGCAGGTTGGCCTGCAACTACTGATACCTTTGTTTCGCCACGGGTTATCACCCTGATCTGCGCTATGGCCGCTGTTGCCACCATAGCCGAGAGGATAATGATCCCCGCCATAAAGAAAACCTTCTCTGCCCTGCCCAAAGCCTTGTTTTGATTTTGCAGGATGCGGCTCACCCGTTGCAGCAGGTGGTTCTTTTTCCCCGGGAAAGCCACCTGGTACCCCGCGCCATAAAGCGAATATTCTTTAAAACTAATGAGCGCCTGTACAAACTCGCGCTTGTTTTTGGTTTGCGCCAGGGCGATATCGTCGCAGCAGTTCTCCCGCTCATCACGTAGCAGGGAAGAGATCCACATCAATCCGGGGTTGAAGAAGAACACCGTTTCCGCAATGGTTTGCAGAAAATTCACCACATAATCGTTCCGGCGGATGTGGGCCAGTTCGTGCAGCAACACGGCTTCAACCTGCTCGGGTGGCAAGCCTGTCAACAGGCCGATCGGCATTAATATCACCGGCTTTAAATGCCCCACCACAAAAGGTACTTTTACATAACCCGATTCCAGCAGTTGTACGGCGCGTTTTAACTGCAGCTTTTCGCATAATACCGCCATGCGTTGCTGCCAGTAAGCGTTTGGTACAGAAATATCGCGGTGCCGCGCCCGCTGGATAAACATCAGTCCGCCCATAAACTTTACCGACCGCATGATGAACAGGATGCACCATACCAGCACAACAAATGGTGCATTTACCGTAAAATAATTAGCACAGGCAAAGCCAAAAGTCCTGATGCTGCCCGCATCGATGTTAAACGCCTGCGTGGCATTGGCAGCGAGCTTGCCGGCAAATACCTGCGGGATGCTTTGTACATTCCCGGTGTTCCAAACCCAGGCAAAGGTGGCGGCGCAGGCAGTCACAAACAATAAAAACTGCACAAACACCAGGTTATACCGCAAAGCCGCGCTTGCCTTGCGCGTTGCCATTAATACCAGCGCCGTAAAAATCGCCAGCAGCAAGCCCTGCCACAGCGAGTGGATAAGCATCCAGCTAAATGCCTGGATGACGCGGTTGGTAGTGATGGTGGTTAACAGCTGCATTGTTTTGGTTTTATTTGCCTTTGTCCATATTGTTAAGCAACTCTTTTATCTTCTGCAATTCTTCTTCGGATGTTTTATCGTTACCCAGCAGGGCAACCATCAGGCTGCTTGCCGAGCCATTGTACATCGAATCTACAAAGCGGCCCAGCATGTTCCCTTTTACTTTGTCTTCTTCCAGCGCGGCGCTGTAAATGTGTTTCATGTTGGTTTCGTCGCGCTCCAGCATGCCTTTTTCCTTCATCACCTGCATCAGCTTCAGGGTAGAGGTATATATCACAGCTTCTTTTTGTTCGTTCAGTTTATCATGCACAAAACGCACTGTCGACGGGCCGTACTGCCAAAGCACCTGCAGCACATCCATTTCGGTTTTGGTTGGTACGTTATCAGCGGGTTTATCTTTCTTAAACAACATCATAAACCAAAGGTATGCATTGAAAACGTACGTTGCAATAGGTGGGGTGAGATATTTTTATTTTTTTTCCTTTGAACAGGTTATTGGTGTAATTAAAAACATCGTCTGCTCATTGCCGCAGGGGCTACTTCTTTTCTCTTGAAAGAAAAGAAGCAAAAGTTCAAGTCAGTAGAAAGGCTTCTTTGCCGCACAGGCCTTTGCCCTGCAAACCGGGCAGAACCACGGGCTGCAAAATCTTGCCCCGCTGGCGCGCCCCGCATTCCCCTCCCTTCTGCAAGTATTGCTATGCCCCTCCTGCCGCACCGGCCACCACGTTCTCCCCGCTTTCGCCCGAAGCTGCTCTGCTGACGGTTAGGAAAAAATCAGGAAATCATTTAATCTCATCAATCAAGGTTCAGACAATCAACGTAATCAATTAATCAGTAAAATCAGCGGTTCAGAAAAATGCGAGGGATGGACACGGATACCGCGTGGCTATTTGACTCACCCCGACGACGCTACGCTGTCCGACCCTCTCTGCTTCGCAAAGAGGGTAAGAAGTAGGTTTTTAGATGGGGCTTTTTATAGAGAACTGTCCCGTCCTGAAATAAGTTGACACCCAAGTTGACTTATATGAAAGAAAGAAAAAAACAAAGCGATCGGCGCAGTCAGCGCGATTATAGCCTTGCCTTTAAGTTGCAGGTTGTTCA
>NZ_JACWMY010000026.1 GCF_014773265.1 Mucilaginibacter pankratovii
CGTCTGCAAATAATTACGTTTCAGTGTTAGGTCATTCGTGTTGATGCGCATAACTTTTTAGCTTTGTTACGTAAAGCTAATCTGTTACCGAATTATCTAACCTTTACAATTGCGAGGCACGAAGCAATCTCCCGGCAGGCAGGTCCACTATGCAGATCGCTTGTCCTGTGTAGAGATTGCTTCGTTCCTCGCAAGGACGCGTTTTTGTTGTGTTTTTTACTTCCCAAACTTTAACAACGGATTGGCAGTAGCAGCCGGCATCTTCACTTTATAGCGGTACATGCCGGCAAAATTGTCTTCCTCTTTTAAAAACTCGTGGTTCTTTTTGCTGATCCAGAAGGTTTCGGTGGCGTGGCGTCCGGCGTTGTCGCTTTCGTTGAAGAGGATCCAGCAATCAACCTTTTGGTTATCGTAGGTGGTAATTACTTCGCTGCCTGTTACTTTGTAAATGATGTACTCCGGCTTGCCGAAACCGGCATCGTAAAAGTTTATGGCAAAGGTTTTACCGGCAGCAAGGGGCAGCATCTCAAAGGTTTCTATATCCAGGTTCCAATTGTAGCAGGGAGCGGCAAAATCAAGGGAGAAAGTTTTTTGCGTATTTACCGCAACGGTATCGGCACCCACAATTTTTGTATTGCTCCAATTGAAGGATTTATTTTTGCCGTTCACTGTTTCGGAATGGTAGATGGGTGAAAAATCGCTCGCCTTATTCACCGAATACACGGTGCGGTAACTGGTAGTATCCCCACCATACCAGTGCTGGCTGGTAACCAATACTTTTTGTCCGTTTTGGGTTTCCACCTTTGTATCGCGCAGCCAAAGCCAAAACCGCATTACTTTTGGGCTTTTAGGGTTTTGAAAATACACCATGTACTGGCGCATGCCGGGTTTCAGCGTGGCGGTGTTGAGGCGGTTGTCTTTTAACCGAATGGTATCCACCTGTTGTGCCAGCGTATATTTCGGCTGTGCCGATAAAAATAAGGTAAGCAGGCTAACTACAATGGCCGGTATATTAATGTAAGTTTTCATGTTGTTGAATTGTTGGTGGTTTTCAGTTTTTATTTATTGAGCGCAAATTTGCGTTGCCGCAAAAGCATCCCGAAACCCTTTCAACCTTATGCCTGCTATATTTAGCGGCCGGCCTTATAAATTCAACAAGCCCCAAAACAGCAGCATAAACCGGCAATCGGTGCAGGCATTGATGAAATGGCCCTATCTGTTGAATAAATAAGGCCCGGCGTTTAAAACTATCGCGCAGCACAAAAAAGCTTTGTATTTTTAAGCATGAAATTATTCTCCGGCAAGCTTACCGCCGTTCAGTTACAGCAGTCTGTTTGGGTATCTGTATTTGTGGTGATCATGCTTTCGTTATTGCCGATGGATACATTCGGGCAGGCCTTTGCTTACGCTATTATATACACGGCTTTTTACGCGGCCATTATTTATGGAAACATACTTTGGCTGTTTCCGCGCCTGTATCAAAAGGGGCATATCGTATTGTATATCCTGGCGGTGATCGTGTTTTTATTTGTGGTAGGTATTACAAGGGGCTTTGTAACCATGACCGTCTATAACACCTTCTTCGCTCCCAAGCCTCAAGTGATGACGTTTAAAGTCCTATCCACTTTCATTGTGGGCGGCATACTCATTTTCCTGCTTAGCTTTATCTTCCGCATCGCGATAGCGTATTTTGATCTGAAGCGGCAATCCGAAGAGATCATCGTGCAAAAAACACAGGCCGAGCTCAACCTGCTTAAATCGCAGGTGCAGCCGCACTTCCTGTTCAATACGCTGAATAATATTTATTACGAGGCTTATTTGGAGGCGCCGCGTACCGCAGCACTCATCGAGCGGCTCTCCAATATCATGCGCTATTTTGTGGACGAGAGCCCTAAACAGTTGGTATCCATCGGTACTGAGGTACAGTTTATCGAGAACTATATCGAGCTGGAGAAGATCCGCATCCGGTATGATATCAGCCTTAATTTTACAAAAGTATGCGATGCCGCGCTCAGCATCCCACCCATGTTGTTGATGGCTTTTGTAGAAAATGTATTTAAACACGGCATCGATAAATCGAGCGCGGATAACAGAATAAGCCTTTCATTGATACAGGAAAGCGACAGGCTGCTGTTTACCGTGGAGAACACCCTCCCCGATGTACCTTTAAACCCAAACTCTACCGGTTCGGGTATCGGGAATTTGCGCAAGCGACTCATCCTGCTGTACCAGGATGATTTTGAGTTGTCCGCCCAAAATAATGGCGATATTTACCGTGCCCATTTAAACATCCCGCTGAAATGAACCTGAGGTGCATCATTATAGACGACGAGCCGAATGCCGTAAACCTGCTGGAGGTGCTGATTGGGCAAACCACCCCATGGCAGCTTTTGGGTAAGTGTTATAATGCGCTGGAGGCGATCGAATTTTTAAAGAAACATACCGTAGATTTTATTTTCCTGGATATCAATATGCCGCACCTCACGGGGATGGAATTAGCGGGCCTGCTGCCAAAAGACACTAAAATAGTCTTCACCACGGCCTACGCCGAGCATGCAGCAGAAAGCTACGCCTACCAAACCGTTGATTACCTGCTAAAACCCATCACCCTGAAGCGCTTTGTGGCGGCTACACAAAAGATAGAGGCGAGCTTTGGCAAGCAAGCAATATCTCCCGAACCCGCATCTGCAAAGCCGGAAGCCGATTATTTCTTTTTTAAAACCGGCAAAACGCTGCGTAAGATCTTGCTGGACGAGGTGCTCTACTTCGAAAGCGAAAAAGAGTATGTACGCCTGGTAACCGGCACCGAAGAACTGCTGATATACCGCCGGCTTAAAGATATTGAAGAGCAACTCCCTCATCCCTTTGTACGGGTGCACAACTCCTACATTGTAAATACCCGCCTGCTCAGCAAGATCCAGGATAACCATATTTACATCGGCAGCAAACAGATCCCTGTAAGCGAGAAATTCCGCGAAGGTTTTATGGAGGTGATACGGCAGCGGATCTTTTAAATGATTTGCATTACCGTATAGCAATAATACGAATGCTTACTTTGGCAAGCGTTCCGTCGCGATAAGGGAACGGCTCGAAAACAAAGCGCGAACCGGTAGTAAAATCGAGCTGCTTTGCGTCGAGCTGTGTTATTTCATACTGGTCGGTATATCCACCATAGCCGTTAACTTAAGGGAATTTGGAAAGTTATTTTCAGAATGTCATTCAGACGGGGCTTCGCCTTTGGGCAAAACCACTTAGATTTTCCCATATTTGTATAGTTTTATTTT
>NZ_JACWMY010000027.1 GCF_014773265.1 Mucilaginibacter pankratovii
TTGCACCACTACCGAATCGATCAGGCTGGTTTTCCCAAGCCCGAAGTTGAGCCGGTTATCAACGCTGGATTCGAACCCGCGTGCGGGCATTTGCTCCTGGTAGCTTAGCGTATGGTTGTAATAAACCGTTACACGGCTGCCGGTGCCAAAACGGTTATTGCCCTCGCCCTGAAGCACTACCTTGAGGTATTTGTTCTCCGGGTGGAGCTTACGGCTATTGTTGCGGTACACAAAGGCAGGCATGTTCACGTTGTTCACAACCAGGTCAAGCGCTCCGTCGTTGTCCAGGTCGCCATAAGCCGAGCCGTTGGAGAACCCTGCGTCCCCAAGCCCCCACTCGCCTGCCTTGTTGCTGAACGTAAGGTTCCCGTTGTTATGGTAAGCATAGTTTGGTACTGCCTCTGAGGGCATCAGGTCTATCAGCTTTTTATAGTTGATGCTTTTATCTTTGATCAGCGTTGCCATCACTTCCCGGTTAGAGAGGTACTGGATATAATCGCCGTTGGTCAGATCCTGATATATGCCGTTAGCCACAAAAATATCTTTAAAACCATCGTTATCCATATCGGTAATTAGCGCTCCCCAGCTCCAGTCGGTAGCGTGCACACCAGCAAGACGCCCGATCTCGCTGAAAGTGCCGTTGCCGTTATTCAGTTGCAGGGTGTTACGGGTAAACTGGTTGTAATAGCCATACTTCAGGTCCATCTGGTATTTGTCCCAATTTTCGTAGGTGGTATTGGTTTTCAGGCGCGCCTCGCTCTCAGGCAGCATGTCGGTCACAAAAATATCGGGACTGGCATCATTATTAATATCGGCGAGGTCGGCCCCCATCGAGGCATTGCTGATGCTATGCATCTGGTCTTCCAACGATTCCTTAAATGTGCCATTTTTATTATTGATGTACAGATAATCGCGCTCGAAAAAATCGTTTGACACGTAGATGTCGTCCCAGCCATCATGATCCACATCGCCCACACTCACGCCCAATCCGAAACCGATCACGCTACCAAAGATCCCGGCCTCAGCACTTACATCCTTAAAGTGCCCGCCATCATTACGGAAGAGTTTTTGACCGCCCAGGGGATCGCGCATGTTCCGCTCGTTGTTCTGTATATTAAAGGTCCCGATGGCCTTAAAGGAGTTGCTGAGGATAAAAAGATCGAGGTCGCCGTCGTGGTCGTAATCAAAAAACACGGCGTGGGTAGAGTAACCGTTTACGCCTACGCCATATGCTACGGCACTCTCTTTAAACTTTAAGTTCCCCTGGTTAATGTATAGTTCATTCTGCTTATGATCGCCTTTAACGTCGCCGCTGTTGCAAACATAAATATCCAGCAAACCATCACCGTTAACATCGGCCATGGTTACCCCGGTAGACCATTTACCCACTTTGCCGATACCTGCCTTGCCGGTAATATCTTCAAACCGAAAATCCCCCTTGTTGAGATAAAGTTTGCTTGGCTCGGTATTCCCTACCATAAAAACATCTATCAACCCATCGTTATTAATGTCGCCAAGTGCCACGCCGCCGCCATTGTAAAAGTTGCGGTAGGTATAAATATTGAACTCGTTGTTGTAAGTAAGCTTGTTGTTGAAACTGATATTGGTGTAGCCCGCATCCAAAAGCTCAAAAAGCTTTGTACCCGATTTGCTGTTGCCGTCACCGCAGCCGCAAACAACCCAAGTTAGCAACAGGAAGGCACCGTACCGGCTCAAATACCTGTTGCGAATAACGTTACCGGGGATAAAATATCTCATTACTTTTTGCTGTTTTCTGTCAACAGATCGGTAAAATCCACTTTTACACGCTGCTCGTCATACTTGCCAATGATGATCCTGCGGTTGCCTTTTACCTGTACAAAAATGGTTCCGCGCACAGGGTCTGTCATGGTTAGAAAATCGGCACCTTTGTACCATTTTTTAAAGAGGTTGAATACGTCAAGCTGTAAACTATCGGCAAACAATGCCTTGTTCCAGGGCGCGAATGCGTCGTAACTAAATGTCACTCCCATTTTGTTGATCTTATTCTGGCGAAAATCGGGGTAAAAGGTCATGGTTGCAGGGTGCTTCAATTCGTTTTTGAAATGGTACAATACCGACATGTTACCCGGGCCTTCGAAAAACAGTCCCTTTTTATTCATCCTCCAGCAATGAGCATAAAATTCTTTGCTGGTCATCCCCAGTTTTATGCCCATAAAAATACTATCCTGCCGGATGCCGGTAGCCAGTTCGCGCGCCACCGAATCCTCATATCGCTGATTGTCTGACCGACACGCCGCAAGCGAGCAAATACCCGCAACAAAAAGCAACCATTTATACCGTTTTATCATTTAACAGCCTTCTTATTTAAACTTATTATTTCGGTTTTATCATTATTTTTAGCAAACACGAGCAGGGTTTTGCGGCCCGCACCGATCTGCATGATATCGCGTACGGCACCTTTTACCAGTATGCCACTTTGCTGCGGTGCCACCGCCCGGAA
>NZ_JACWMY010000028.1 GCF_014773265.1 Mucilaginibacter pankratovii
TAGAAAAGCAAATGTAGGCATAAGTAACGATAAGGCGGGAGAGAAACCCGCCCACCGAAAGACTAAGGTTTCCTGATCAACGCTAATCGGATCAGGGTTAGTCGGGGCCTAAGGTGAAGCCGAAGGGCGTAGCCGATGGACAACTGGTTAATATTCCAGTACTTTTTATAACTGCGATGCGGTGACGGAGTAGTGACACTGACGCGAACTGACGGAATAGTTCGTTAAAGGCCGTAGGTATAGGTTTGGTAGTTAAGTACGCCAGATTTGCTGAAAGCTGATAGTATACTGAGCCTTCGGGTAAGGTAATAGTTCAGGTAATCAGACTTCCAAGAAAACCCGCTAAGCTTCAGGTTATAAAAACCCGTACCGTAAACCGACACAGGTAGTCGAGGAGAGAATCCTAAGGTGCTCGAGTGAATCATGGCTAAGGAACTCGGCAAAATGGCCCTGTAACTTCGGGAGAAGGGGCGCTGGTAGCAATATCAGCCGCAGTGAAAAGGCCCAGGCGACTGTTTAACAAAAACACATGGCTATGCAAAATCGAAAGATGACGTATATGGCCTGACACCTGCCCGGTGCCGGAAGGTTAAGAGGGGATGTTAGTCGCAAGGCGAAGCATTGAATCGAAGCCCCGGTAAACGGCGGCCGTAACTATAACGGTCCTAAGGTAGCGAAATTCCTTGTCGGGTAAGTTCCGACCTGCACGAATGGTGTAACGATCTGGGCGCTGTCTCAGCCATGAGCTCGGTGAAATTGTGGTATCGGTGAAGACGCCGGTTACCCGCAACGGGACGGAAAGACCCCATGCACCTTCACTACAACTTAACATTGATATCGGATACAGGATGTGTAGGATAGGTGGGAGACTGTGATCTGGCTTCGCTAGGAGTCAGTTAGTCAACGTTGAAATACCACCCTTTCTGTATTTGGTGTCTAACTCTGTATAACGGAGGACATTGTTTGGCGGGTAGTTTGACTGGGGTGGTCGCCTCCAAAAAGGTAACGGAGGCTTTCAAAGGTAAGCTCAGTACGCTTGGTAACCGTACGCGGAGTGCAATAGCATAAGCTTGCTTGACTGTGAGGCAGACAAGCCGAGCAGGGTCGAAAGACGGATATAGTGATCCGGTGGTTCTGCATGGAAGGGCCATCGCTCAAAGGATAAAAGGTACGCTGGGGATAACAGGCTGATCTCCCCCAAGAGCTCATATCGACGGGGAGGTTTGGCACCTCGATGTCGGCTCGTCACATCCTGGGGCTGGAGAAGGTCCCAAGGGTTGAGCTGTTCGCTCATTAAAGTGGCACGCGAGCTGGGTTCAGAACGTCGCGAGACAGTTCGGTCCCTATCTGTTGTGGGCGTTGGAAGTTTGAGTGGGGCTGACCTTAGTACGAGAGGACCGGGTTGGACTAACCTCTGGTGAATCTGTTATGCCGCCAGGTGTACTGCAGAGTAGCTACGTTGGGAATAGATAAGCGCTGAAAGCATCTAAGTGCGAAACTAGCCACAAGATGAGACTTCCATTGAGGATCGTAGCAGACTACTACGTTGATAGGTTACAGGTATAAAGGTGGTGACATCAAAGCCGAGTAATACTAATAATCCGAAGCTTTCTCATAGCAGGTAATTAAAGGTTCATTGGTTGAGTAGTTCAATAGTTCATTAGTAGCAATACGAATGAACCAATGAACGAAGACACCAATGAACCAGCAAAAACAAAGCTGTTGTTTTCTCTGAAACTTACTTCTTTCAATAATATGTCATTGTTTATATGGTTCATTAGTTCATTGGTATCATTGGTTCATTAGTAGCCATGATCCATACAACGAAGAACATAAACAATATAAAATATAGTACGCTATTCATTAGCCGCGTTGCAAATACCAATGAACAACTGAACTAATGAACCAGTGAACTGAAGAAATTCAGGTGCCTATATCGGCGGTGTCCACCTCTTCCCATTCCGAACAGAGAAGTTAAGCCCGCCAGAGCCGATGGTACTGCAGTAAAATGTGGGAGAGTAGGTCGGTGCCAAATCTTAATGCCAACAGGCCTTAACAAAGAACCC
>NZ_JACWMY010000029.1 GCF_014773265.1 Mucilaginibacter pankratovii
CACCATAGCCGTTAACTTAAGGGAATTTGGAAAGTTATTTTCAGAATGTCATTCAGACGGGGCTTCGCCTTTGGGCAAAACCACTTAGATTTTCCCATATTTGTATAGTTTTATTTTTTATTGAAAAGGCGGTTTGTTTTCGAGGCAAGACCGCCTTTTCTTATTTAAATATAGGATTTTTTTCGCAAAATCTGTTTTTCTTAAGGGGAAAAGCACCTTTTATTTTCAGCCAAAACACATTCGTAGCCAATTACATCCCCGAATTACAAGCCGATATCCAGTCAGTTATTGAGCCGGGCAAACTTTCCGAACTTGCCCGCAAAAGTGGATTTCAACAGCGGAATTCTAAGCTAAAGCCGGCGGAATTTATCGATACGCTTATCTTCAGCGATTTTAATCATAGTCAGCTTAGTTTACAGGATTGTTGTAACGATCTGGCCCAAAACCACCAGAAAAAGCTAAGTAAAGTAGGATTACACAAGCGTTTTAATGAGAACGCTTTAACCTTTCTGAAGTCGGTTTTATCCACCCAGATAGCTTCTAAACTGCATACAGGTAATAAAATGAGCTGGCAGCCTTTTTCACGGGTGTTGATCGCGGACTCTTCTAAATTCAACCTGCCCAATCAATTGATGACGGATTATCCCGGTTTCGGAAACTTTGGCGTATCGTCAATCATGAACATTCAATATTCTTTCGATCTTAAGCATGGAAACTGGGAGAATCTGGAATTAACAAAAGCAACCCAAAACGATCAAAGCCATTCAAAAAAAACATTGGATAGCATCCGTGAGGGTGATCTGCATATCCGGGACCTCGGGTTTGTAACGCTGGAATATCTTACAAGGATAATTGAAGAAAGGGCGTTTTTCTTAAACAGGCCTCATACACAGGTAAAGTTAGTTCAATGTAGCACAGGTGATTCTCTTAACTGGAAAGCATTACACCTTAAAATGATGGGTAGAAAAAGCCATTTTGATACCATGGTTAATGTAGGATTAGGGAAGAATACCGTTACTTGCCGGCTGATTGCTATACCTGTACCCGAACAGGTTTGGGCTGAGCGGATAAGAAAGGCAGAGCAAAAAGCAAAAACACAGAAAAGCAGGATTACGGATGAGTATAAGGCGCGTTCCAGGTTTAATATATTTATCACTAATGCACCGGAAAGAATGCTTGATGCGGCTGCAATCGTAGATTTATACCGCTTAAGATGGCAGATAGAATTAGTGTTCAAGATATGGAAGTCGCTGCTTGGTGTAAACAAGGTCAAGGCTGTCAAAAAGGACAGATTAGAGTGCCAGTTGATCGCAAAATTTATCTGGATCTTGATGAATTGGAAAATATTCCGATGCCTTAACGCAGTTGTTCAAAAAGACTCCCCAGGGTATGCTTGCTCTATGTGGAAGTTCTTTAAACAGGTCAGGCAATACAGCTACGCTTTAAGGAAAGTTATGAAAGACACCTTGAGTTTCAAAGAATGGTGCGAATTATTCATCTTTCCCATTATAAAACATTTGCTTATTGAACCCAAAAAAGGCAAAAAAGCGGCTTTTCAGATTGTTGATGATATATTTAATCCCTTAAGTTAACGGCTATGGT
>NZ_JACWMY010000002.1 GCF_014773265.1 Mucilaginibacter pankratovii
GCGAATTATTCATCTTTCCCATTATAAAACATTTGCTTATTGAACCCAAAAAAGGCAAAAAAGCGGCTTTTCAGATTGTTGATGATATATTTAATCCCTTAAGTTAACGGCTATGGTGTTATCACCAACAACGCGGATGCTTGTAAATAGATAGAGCTGGCGGCAATCGTAAAAGGGCCTTGTCGGTATCACGTATCTTATTGCTTAACGGGTTTGTTGGTGACAACACCAACAAAGGCGAAAAAAACACGTCATGCCGAATTTATTTCGGCACCCCATATGCAAAGCTATCGACGATGCAAAGCAGCTAAGCATAGCGGGTTACCTGCCGTGTGGGGTGTTGAAACAAGTTCAACATGACGTTCTGATAACTTATCGTGTCAATCGGTTAATCCCTTTAATCCTGTCTTTTTTGTTAAAATTTGTTAAAACATTTTGTTATTTACGAAATAATCGTAGTTTTACGAAACAATCGTAGAAAGATGGAGAAATTATCACAGCAAGAAGAAGAAGCCATGCAGGCAGCCTGGCAGGTGGGTACCGGTTTTATAAGGGATTTTCTGGAATTACTAAACGAGCCGAAGCCACCTTATACCACCCTGGCATCCACCATAAAAAACCTGGAGAACAAGGGTTTCTTAAAAAGTGAAAAGCTTGGTAACTCCTATCGGTACACGCCCGCTATACAGGAAGAAGAGTACAAAAAACGCTTTATGAGCGGCTTTGTAAGCGATTACTTTAAAAACTCTTATAAAGACCTGGTTACCTTTTTTGCCAACGAGAAAAAGATAAGCGCCAGCGAACTGAAAGAGATCATTAAACTGATAGAAAAACCTTAATAACCACTACAATGCCAACCTTATTTGTTTTTTTATTTAAAGTGAACATGGCCCTCCTGATCTTCTGCGCGGGCTATTACCTGGTGCTGCGCCACCTTACTTTTTATTCGCTCAACAGGGTTTATTTAATAACGGCCATCATATTTGCCAGCATCTACCCAAAAATAGATCTGACGGCTTTTGCCCAACGGCACGAAAATATTGCCCTTCCGGTACAGTCGGTAATATTAAACTGGCAGGCCCCGGCGGCAAAATTAGTGAAACCCCTCACCCAGCCCGATTACTGGCAATGGGCAACCATAGTTTTCTGGGCAGGCGCGGCGCTGCTGGCCGTACGCTTATTGGTGCAGCTATTTTCATTATTAAAACTTCACCGCAGATCAACATCGGCCAATGTGCTTAACCACGAGGTAAGGCTCATCAGCGGCGAGGCGGCTCCATTCAGTTTCTGGCGCAGCATCTACGTAAACCCTGCCAACCATTCCGCTGCCGACCTGAAGGCCATCCTGCTGCACGAACAGGTGCACGTAAACGGCTGGCATACCATCGATATTCTATTGGCCGAGCTCAGCAGCATCTTCTACTGGTTCAATCCCGGTGTATGGCTGATGAAGAAGGCGGTGCGCGAGAACATCGAGTTTATTACCGACCGTAAGATCCTGAACAAGGGTATTGATACCAAAGCTTACCAATACAGCCTGGTGAACGTAAGCTTTAACGCTACCACACCCGGCATTGTAAATCACTTTAATATTTCAACCATTAAAAAACGTATAATCATGATGAACGCGAAAAGATCTTCGAGGGTGAACCTCACCCGCTACGCCTTTGTGGTGCCTGCAGTGGCGCTGCTACTGGTGTTCAGTTTTTCTAAGGCTGCTATTGTTAAAAGGAATGGTGCAAAGGCATATAAAGCAATAAGCAAAACTATTTCTGCCAATTTAAACGCTATCGATTTGAAATCGGTAATACCGCATGCATTTACTGATAGGATTGCTGAAATTATTAAGCCAGATACCTTAGTGGGAGAAGAAAACGATTTTGGCCACCCTATTTATATAAACGGAATTAAAAAAAGCACTCAGGAGCCTTTTCCACATAATAATGAAAGCATTTATCTCATAAGTGGCGGAGATGCTAAAAAATATCTTCATATCGGCGATGGACACGGACAGGTTACATTTACTTTCACCGCCAATTCTACTGATGGCAATGACCTTAAAAACAAAATTGAAAAATTGATATCCGAAAACAAACTAAAGCGCGACCAGGTTAGCCCTGCAGGAATTACAAAGATTAATACCAAGCTGGCCGAATTGGAATCTCGCTTCCCAGATACAAAAGCCAATTTCGTATCGGTGCCACAAAAGGAGAACTATGGTGCACTGGTTACCGATACTACCCATAAAACGTCCTTCACCTTCACTACCAATAACATCAGCCTGCTGGATTCCCTCAACTACGTGCTCAACGGTAAAAAGATAAGTATTGATGAGTTTAATAAGATAGACCCGAACAAGATTATCGCTGTGAACATTGTAACCGCCGAAACAGCTAAAACCATGCTGAACGATTATGATAGCATGGGTTTTAAACCACACAGCAAGATCCTTTTTGTTACCACCAGCGATTCGGAAAAAGGCAAACAACTGGCAGATAAACTGAACGATACCCGGATAACCGCCATCCGTATAAATGGAAAAAGTCGGACACTGGCAAGCGACCTTAGCCCGCGCATTGCAGATTCTGTGGTCATCGTGAGGGGCTACGGCAGCGTAAATGGCGATGTCGTTAAGTTAAGGATAAACGGTAAAAATGTGGATGGGTTGTCGCCCCGGGAATTGGATTCGATAACCGTATTACGCGGCGGGCCGATGCTAAAACTTCACCAGTTAAGCGGCGACCTGGCAACCACAAAAAATATTCAATCAACTTTTACTTATAGCACCCCTGCAGATTTGAGCAAAAAATTGAATTCCGTTACAGTAACAGGGCGGGCCAGGGTAAGAAATGCTGACATTGCCGAAGTACGTGCCCTGCAGGGCAACATATTTTACAGCGATAAAAATATCAGCCGGATCTCTGATAAGCTGATCGTGATAGATGGAAAGGAAGCCACTGAAAAAGACCTGAAAAAACTCTCTGCTTTCGATATCGACCGGATGAGCACTTCATCAGATGCCGATGCGGTTAAAAAATACGGCGCTAAGGCCAAATACGGTGTGGTTTACATCTACACCAAAAAAGCGAAATAATAAGTACGATCAGTTATAGTTAAATTGGCAGCAGGCCGGGCAAGCGATTGCCTGGCCTGCTGTTTTTTATTGTATGCTATACTGTATTTAAAATTAGGCAACGCCGGGGTTAATATTAACTTATACGCATAAACTACACTTTGGCAAAGATTTTGATTATCGGTTAAACGAACACAAAAACTCAACTATTTACACCATGTCAATCTCAGCATACCAACAACCGGCAGATGTACAACTTAAAGTTGTGAATGTAAACAAAGCGCCAAACGCTGCGGCAACTACTGGGGTAGCGTCATCGAAAATATTCAATATATCTTTCGGCTATCAGCAAAAGGCCTACCGTACCAAGGTAATGAAAGTGCTTTACGCCAATAAAGACGCTTTATATAAGGTAGTAATGCCTTGCAGTCTTAACAACGGTACCACTATGCACTGGCTGCAACGCCAGGGTAAAACCTGGGCAGTTATCATCGGTGAAGAACTGGATAACAAATTATTAAAGGCGGTAACATCTGCCATAGATACCATGGAATAAGCGGTCCTGTTAGAAAAAGGAATCTCCAGACTCAACAATTAAAAAGGCCCCGAAATTTTCGGGGCCTTTTTTGTGTTCTATAGTGACGGCTATTTTTAATTAAACGGCTGGTTCATCTGCAGTTGTATCTACCGCGTCAAATGGAGAACGTTCCTTTTTTAAGATAGCAGCAGTTATCAATGCAATAATACAGCCTGATATTAACGACCCGATAGCCGCAGCAACCGCGCCGAACATAGCACCATATTTTTTTGTCATTTCAATTGCCTGGTCTATCTGTTCCTGCGACATATTTTTTTCTGCCAACACGGTTTGTTGTTGCTCGGCAGCTTTATCCAGAGCACCCGGATTTAAAAAGGCAAGGTAAACGTAAAAGAAAATAGCCAGCAAAAAGCCCGAAAAGAGCGAGTATTTAAACCCTGTGTTAAACCCCTGTCCAAATGATATGTAACCACCCAACGAATCTTTAAACTCTTTTTGCGCTAAAAAGCAAAAAGCGATAAATGGTAAATAACTAACATACTTCACCGGAGAATTTGGATCCAGGTTCAGCATTTCTGTTCCGTAGGTAATTACAATTGTTGTGATAGTATAAATAACCGCCCACTTGGTGGCAATTTTTACGTTGTTTGGTTTGGTTTCCATTTTTTGGGTTTGATAAGGATTAATTATAAGTTTAAATTTTATTTAAAGCTAACTAATATTTCCAACACTGCCATATCAAAAGATTTACTTACCGCATTATCGGCATAAGTAATTCTTTCAGCCTCGCTTGGCTCCGGGTTTTGGAAAAAGCAGATCATCGGGTAAAACAGCTCTTTCAGTTCCGAATCTTCATCTAAAGTGCCCGCAACTTTCGCTATCTCGGCAGCCGGGCTTTCAATCAGGATCTGGTTGGCAATTACCGGCTCGTAAATACGGTACTCATCCTGAAACTCGTCCTCATCAACCAGTAAAAATTCCTTCAGGTAATCTTCCAGTTCCGGGTCGATGTCTTCATCCTCGCATTCGTTAAGGTAAAGCAGCAGGTTAAGCAGTTCGGTGCCCCTATCCAGGGTTTGCTCTTCAATTTTTTCCCACTCCGGAGTTTCCAGGTAATCATCTTCCAGTTTTTTAACGTCTTCGCCAAAAAAGTTCACTAAAAGCAGGTCGAAGAATACTTCGTGCAATTCTTCAAGTTTAGGATTATCGTTAAATACCTCGTCCATCGCGTCAACCTTTTTCAGGAAAGTATCGTCTGACGAAAAAACGGATTCGAATTTGGCATTAAGCGCGGTAGCGTCAAAGCTATCATATTTAGAGAAAGCCGCCAGCGCGCCGGTGATAGCTGCGCTTATTTTTGGGTCAGTCATGGTTAATTAGAGTTAGATGTTTGATTATTATTACAGGTTAACAAAACTTTTCCCTTAAGGTTCTGCCCAAGAAATGGCGAGTTATAGCTTTTAGAGCGATTGGCTGTTCGGCTGTATTCCCACTCGGCTTTGGTATCCAGCAAAACAAGGTTTGCTTTTTCGCCTTCGGCCAGTGTAGGTATAGCCACATTTAAGATCTTACGCGGATTGATGGCCAGTTTCTCCACAATAAGCTCCACCGGCAAACCCACCTTTATCGCCATTGAGAAGGCTGTTTGCATGCCGATGATGCCATATTCAGCCACCTCGAACTCCACATCCTTAAACTCTATCTCGTGCGGGGTATGCTGGGTAACTAAGGCGTCGATGGTGCCGTCTTTCAGGCCCGCTATCAGCGCGTCTACGTCAGCCTGGGTGCGTAGCGGTGGTTTTACTTTATAAAGGCTGTCGAAGCCCATCAAGGCCTCATCCGTCAAAACTATATTGTGTATCGCCGTATCGCAGGTTACTTTTAGCCCGCGTTTTTTTGCTTCGCGGATCAGTTCTACCGAGCGGGCGGTAGATATGGTAGTAAAATGGATATCCGTACCCGAATCCTCGGCGAGGTAAATATCGCGGGCTATCATCAGTTCTTCGGCAAGCGAAGGGATCCCCTTCATGCCCAGCATGGTGCTTACCACACCCTCGTTCATTTTTGCTTTGCCAGCGATAAAAGCATCTTCAGCATAAGAAATTACTTTTGCACCGAAGCCCTGCACATACAATAAAGCGCGTTCCATCAGTCCGGCGTCCTGTACGGGGCGGTTGCCATCGGTAAAGGCTCTGGCGCCGCTTTTATACATATCGTACATTTCTGATAGATCTTTACCCTCCCGTTTGTGCGAGATGGTGCCGAGCGGGTAAATATCTACGAGATTGCCTTTGGCACGGTTAAGCAGGTATTCTACTTCGGCCTTGGAATGTACCGGCGGATGGGTATTAGGCATAAGCGCTATTCCGGTAAAACCACCAGCTGCTGCCGCAGCGGTACCGGTTTGCAGGTCTTCCTTGGTTTCCAGGCCCAATTCGCCAACATTGCAGTTAAGGTCGAAAAAGCCGGGCGCAAGGTACTTGCCGGTGGCGTCTATCACCTCCGCTTTATCGTCGCTAAGGCCTGAGCCTATTTTGGTAATAATGCCTTTTTGAATTAAAATATCGGCAACCTGATTATGAAACGGAGAAGCGGGATATACAACAGTGGCAGATTTGATAAGCAAATTCATTATCGCTGTTTAAGGTGGGTTTAATGATCTATCCGGCTTGCGTGGCTATGCTTATATCGGTTTTATAGAACCGGATGAGCAATGTTTCGGCGGCCAAAAATATCAAAGCCAAAATTATACAAAGTTTCCATAATTGAAGACCAGAATTTTCGGCAGTGTTGATATTGTTCACATTAAATTTATCGCCCGCTATAAAATTGCTTTTTTGCGGGAGGAGTTTAGCCAGATCATTACTGTTGAGATACGACAGGTCCGACTCGCTCCGGTTATCGTTAAAGGCCAATACGGCGGCCGTGCTGTCCTGTTTTTTCAGATCGTAAATACCGGTTTGGTTCAATTGGCCGGGCAGGTAAAGCACAGTGCTCCCCTCCTGTTGTTTAACATCAGGGATGATAGATTCGTTCCCCCTTACCAGTTTTACCACCTGTTTCTCGGTAGATTGCAGCGGCACGGTCTCTATGGCCTGGTTACTGCCAAGGGTGTAGAAAAGGGACTGGTCGTGCCCGCTCAGCAGGGCCACCCTAAACATCACCGGCACAAACAAGGCATGTACGGGCAGGTTGCTAAAGTCTTCATTCAGTGCAACGGCAGCCACATAAAGTTTTCCCTTACCCAAGCTATAGCCCTCCCAAAGCGATTGCCCGGTTTGCAGCTTCATCAGGCTTTCGGCTTGTTTGGTGTTACCACTTAAGGTGTAATATTTCTTCACCATCGGCAGATCGGGGTTTTGCGGGAAAGACTCGAAGATATTTTTAAACACCTGGCTTTGCAGGTTTAGGCCGGATACTTTATTAGCCTCCGTAACGATCTTGCCGGGGTAAGCCGCGCCCATCGGCTGTAAAAATGCCCGGTAGCTTAATAGCTCCGCTTCAGCGGAAGGAAACACCATCAGCGTGCCGCCTTTGTTTACATAGGTTTTTAATTGTTGCGCCAGGCCTGCCGAAACATTATCAATATCACTTAAAACGATGAGCGGATAAGTACTCAGTGCGGCATAATCTACATTGCCATCCTGCGTGCGTTTGATGCTGAAGAATGGATCGGCAGCAAAAACGGCGTTTAAATATCTATTGGGCGTACCGCCATCTACCAGCAATACCGGCAGTTTACTATTTACGTTGAAGGTGAAGTAAAAGCTGTTATCGAAGGTCACCGGGTTATCCTGCAGCTGGATCTCGCCACGCTGCCAGCCGGCCGTTAAGCCGGAGAAAGCAAGCGTATCAACCTGCGAAGCCCCCGCTGCCACCGTAAAACTCCCTAATGATTTTTGCACACCGTTGATCAGCAGCTTCAGCGGTATTTTCTCTGCAGATTTACCGGCATAGTTGCGCAACCTTACCATTAGTTTTTCGCTTTCGCCGGGGCGATGCGTGGCGTTTAATAACCATACCGAATCTACGGCCACATTGGGCAGCTCGTTTGCCTTAAGCTGTACCAGGTTTACCGCGATATCAGATTTGGCAGCATCGGCATTGCCGGAAATATTCTTTTGAAAATCGGAAATAATATAGCTGTGCTTCACCGCCCCGGCTGTCATCCCCAGCAGGCTTTGCTGGCGGGCGGTGATCTGGGCGATGCTCCTGCTTTGCGGACTTATCTTCACTGCATTCACCGCATCGTTAAACTCATCGCGGTTGAGCAGGCGCTGGTGTTTGCCTTCAAAGCCCTGCGTCAGCAGCTGAAAGCGGTCGTTGATAGAATAAGCCGATGCTATTTGCCTGGCCTTTTGTTTGGCTTCGTCAAGCAGGCTGCCCTCGCGGTTAAGGGTTTGCATGGAATAGGAATTATCTACAAAAATGCTCACCAGCTGTTGTTTGCCGGCATCGGCGCTGTCCTTGCCGGGAATAAATGGCCTCGCGAAAGCAAAAACCAAAAAAGCTAAAGTGAGCATCCGCGCGGCTAAGATCAAACGCTCTTTGATGTTCCGGCGCGATGCCTGTTGCTCCTGCACTTCTTTCAGGAACTGTACATTGCTGAAGTAAACCTTTTTGTACCTCCTGAAATTGAACAGGTGTACCAATATGGGAATAGCCAGGGTGAACAACGCAAACAGGAAAGCCGGGTACAAAAAGTGCATTGATGCGGATTGGATGTGATACAAATTTGCGAAAAATAAACCGAACCGGGATGAAGCAGATTTAACCTATTGAAGGATTTCTTCGTGGCCTTATTACTAACTAAGTTTGCCGGTAAATATTTCGTAGAGACGCAATTAATTACCCCTAAATACTAATAGCTGCAAGTTTTTGGCACGGCTTTGGCTTAACACTCCATATGAAAGTTGTATTCAAAAAAACAAAAGCCGTAAAAAAGGATTCGTGCACAATAGTTAGCCTGTTTGCAAAAAAGATAATGGAATTGAAAGAGATCCATTTTTCGATGAAACCCTTTCCGGGATTTATCGCGTAACATCATTTCGCTTAAATGGGATGTTCCGGATTTCATTATAAGCACTGGCGTGGCACGTTCTACCCCGAAAAGCTGGCCATGGCCAATTGGTTTAATTACTACATCCAGCACTTTAGCACGCTGGAGCTAAATGTTACTTTTTATCGCTTCCCGCAATTATCATTCCTGCAAACCTGGTATGATAAAAGCGCTTCCGATTTCAGATTCGCGGTTAAAGCGCCGAGGGCTATTACACATTACAAGAAATTTAACGACACCACAAAACTACTAACCAGCTTTTACGACACAGTGAACGAAGGCTTGAAAGAGAAACTCGGGCCCATACTTTTTCAAATCCCTCCAAACTATAATTACACCGAAGAAAAGCTTGATAAAATATTAAATGCGCTTAGCCCAGCATTTAAAAATGTATTGGAACCAAGACATGTAAGCTGGTGGCAACCGGAAATACAAGAGCGGCTCGCAAAACATAATATCAGTTTTTGCGGCATGAGCCACCCTGCTTTGCCTGATGAAGTTATTCAAAACACAACGGTGGTTTATTATCGCTTTCATGGCGTACCTGATCTGTACAGGTCGCCCTACTCAAAATCCAACCTGCAAAAAGTTGCAGACACTGTTAAATCGAATGAAAATACTAAAGAAGCCTGGTTTTATTTTAATAATGATGTAGATACCGCCGCCATTTGGAACGCCAAAGAAATGATGGAACTGGTAAACGGTTAAGCTATACTTAAACCCTCCTTCTTCTCCTTTTCTTTTTCGCTTCCGTTCTTTTCTTTTTGGTAGATTTTTTGGTTACCGTTTTCTTCTCCGGCTCAGCCTGCTTAACGGTTTGTGCAACAGGTTTATCGTCCTTTTCATCTACCGAATCTTTACTTAATTGCTTTACTGTGAAATCGTTGTTTCTAAGGCCGTATTGAATTTGCCTTTTTGCGCCGGTCGGCTTGGCCAGGCTATCGTTCCGGTCGTATATCGGAAACTCGCGGATCAGCAGCCCGTCTTTAATATAAAAGTTATCGTCCCCCCTGTAACCTTTGCGTTGCGAACTGGTCAGCTTTGGAAAATCGAGCTTATTGGCATTATTGTTATTAAACTCATAGGCGTATATCTTGGCGTACTTCACTGTATCCATAGCCCTTGCCTGTATCAATATCTCGGCGTTACCGTCGGTATCCATATCGGCATTGTACACATCGGCTATAGTACCATCCAGGTCGCCGGTGGTAGTGGTATACTTTGCGGCAGCCGAATCGGAGTGCAGTATCATAAAGGCGCCCACAGCGCTCGCACCGCGGCCCCAACTTAACACATCGTATGTTTGCCCCGGCGATACCTCTATCGCTTTATGAAAGCGGAATGGCTCCATAACGGTTGGTTTCGCCGGCGCTAATTTCGCCAGGACGGCTTTTTTCGGGTCGCTACTGCATGCTGTTAATAGTATGCAAACCGTAGCTGTTAATAAACAATATCTTGCATTCATCTTTATATCGGCTTAGTTGTAAAGCATTTCCGGCGATACCTCTCCTTTTGGCTTGCCGGGGATAGTCATGTAAACACGCAGCATGCTGTTGCTGGTATAAGCATCCACATACTTAATGGTGATCTTGTGGAAACCTTTCAGCAATGGCACAACAGCGTTTGTTTCGTTAACACCTTTGCGCCCATCGTTATCTACCAAAGGCAGGTCGTCTATATACAACACCGAACCATTGTAGGATTGCGTGGAGAAGCCATAATTGCCATCCACATCGGCTTTAAGGTAGCCTGTGTAAACCACGCCATATTTACCAAAAGCTTTTTTGAACGCCGAATTTGCCGTTTGGAAGCTTTTGGCAATACCCGTGTCTATCACCGCGGCCGGGTTTATCTGCGTAGTATTTACATAAGTGCCCTGCGATACCTGGTATTTAAGCCCCGTATTGGTACCCGTGAAATCAACTGCAGGCAGCGGCGCCTTATTGTAAACCACCGTTTTGGTGATGTTACTGCGCTTGCCCGATGGCGTAACCACAATGGTTTGCAGCTCGCGGTACTGGTCTATAGGCACCTCGTAGGTCATAGGTTTGGTGTAAACCATTTCGGTTTCGCGCGGGGTGTAGCCGTCAATAGTATAGTACATTTTAGCACCCTCTACCGGCGATTTTAAGTTCACCGTTAGCTGCGTACCAATAATGGTGGTATCGGCACTACCAATGGCAATGGGCACGTGATATTCATAACCTGCCTTATCCAGCCAGGCCAAATGTCCCGGTAGGCGGGTTTCGGCAAAATCCTTATAGTTTTTATTGGCCACAGGTGCCCATGCAATTTCTGACAAAGCCAGCATCCTCGGCAGCAACATAAACTCCACTTTTTTATCGGTTGTAATGTATTCCGTCCAAAGGTTGGCCTGTACACCTTTAATATGTGCCTGTTGCTCGGGTGTTAAAACTGCCGGTGTTGGGTTGTAGCTGTAAATTTTTGATAGCGGTTCGTTACCGCCGATGCTTAAGGGCTCCTGGTTCATTTTACCCTGGCCGTGGTCGATATAAAGACCCTGGCTGCCGGGGGTCATAATCACATCGTGGTTTTGCTGCGCGGCGGCTATCCCACCTTCTTCGCCCCTCCAGCTCATTACGGTGGCGTTCGGAGCAAGGCCGCCCTCCAAGATCTCGTCCCAGCCAATAATGCTGCGGCCTTTGCTGTTCACAAATTTCTCCATTCGTTGAATGAAGTAGCTTTGTAAGCCGTGCTCGTCCTTCAACTTTAACTTTTTGATCAGGTCCTGGCAAAATTTAGAGTTTTTCCAAACCGTTTTTGGCGCTTCATCGCCGCCGATATGGATATATTTACTTGGGAACAGGTCGATAACTTCCGTTAACACATCCTGCAAAAAAGCAAATGTTTTTTCCGACGGGCAATAAATGTTATTGAACACACCCCAGGTTTCGGCTACCTTATAGTCTATTTTAGGGTCGCAGCTCAGCTCCGGGAAGGCGGCTAAAGCAGCCTGTGCATGGCCCGGCATCTCAATTTCGGGTACAATGTTGATGTAGCGGTCGGCTGCATATTTGATCACATCGCGGATCTGATCTTGTGTGTAATAGCCGCTTACAGGGGTATTATCAAATTGCTGCGGGGTACGGTCGCGGTAGTTGCCAATAACGGTTTGCGCGCGCACGCTGGCCACCTGGGTAAGGCGCGGGTATTTCTTTATTTCGATGCGCCAGCCCTGGTCGTCGGTAAGGTGCCAATGGAAGTTATTGAGTTTATAACCGGCCATCAGGTCGATATAGCGTTTCACCATTTCTACCGAAAAAAAGTGACGGCAAACATCCAGCATTACACCGCGATAGCCAAAGCGAGGGAAATCTTCAATGGTAGCGCAAGGGATCTTCACGGTGGCGGCACGTTCCAAAGGCATCAGCTGCATTAGCGTTTGTATGCCATAAAACAAGCCGGCCCCTTTACCGGCAATGGTAATTTGTTGTGGTGTTATGGTTAGGCGGTAACCCTCGGCAGCAAGCCCTTCGGTGCCTGTTGAGGTTAGGTAGATCACGTTCGAGCCCGCATTTGTATTGCGCAAGCCAACCTGCTTGTTGTAAGCCATATTGTTAGACAGGAAGGAAGAGAAGAACAGCACCGCCTTATTATTTGGCGTATCTGCCAGTATTTTGGTTTCCTGACTGAGCACAAAAGTGCCAACAGACTTTTTAACAGAAACCGGGGCGGGAATGATCCCCATATTCGGATCGGCATCCTGGGCGTTTACAGTTGTAGCAGCGGTAATTAATAGCGCAAAAAGCAACGAGGGAATCTTTTTTAACATAGTAGCAAATTAACCGGGTTTATTACGAGGTGGTGAATTTAAGATTTTTTTGGGATTACACCGATTGATTTTTTGATTTCACCGATGGGTGTGGGCGGAAACGCGTGGAGAAAATAAAGTTTAAATATTGAATGGTGAAAGGAAGTATATTTTTAAGAGGAGGTATGGGCGATGCCTGCGGCCCGGGCTTTTCAGGGCTGCGCTCCGGCCCCGTTTGCCCCGCTCCATCCAACCGCGCCGTGGCTAAACCCTTCCAATCCCTATCGCGAAATTCGGTAAAACAAATTTATACTTGTCACAGACAAGTATAATAATTGAGCTATACACCAATGAACTAATGAACCAATAAACTAATTCAACAACGGGTTCTCCGGGAAATTAGCGATGTGCGCATAGCGTTGCCCCAGGCTGATCACGGTTTCCTTCCAGAGGTTGTGCTCGTTATTGGCGAACACCGCATCCGCTTCAAATTTATTGGTTACTATCCAGGCGTCTTCGCGCAGCTCGTTATCCAGCTGGTCGGGCGTCCAGCCGCTGTAGCCCGTGAAGAATTTGATCTCCGCTTCAGTAAGCTGATAACTGGTTATCAGCTCTTTTATCTTATCAAAATCACCTCCCCAAAAAATGCCTTCGGCTATTTCTATACCGCCGTCAATTTTTTCGGGGCAGCGATGGATATAATGTAGTGTATTCTCTGCCACGGGGCCGCCCATGTAAACCGGGATCTCCGAATAGGATACATCGGGCAGGATATCGCCCAGCAGGTAGTCGGTTTGGTGGTTAAGGATAAAACCCATAGCACCGCCTGCCGAATACTCGGTAAGTATAATAACCGACCGCTTAAAGTTTGGGTCGGGCATAAATGGTTGTGATATTAATAAGCGCCCTGCGGCTGCCGGAATTTGACTAAGCATGGGTGTAAAATTTATTATGTTATAACGCAAATTGTAAAATTATGTTCAATATCATTTAAAATGGAGACTTATACAATAAGTACGGTATAATTAATTTGTAAGTTTGCGATAATGAACGAACAAGATATAGAAAATTTAAGGCAGGATTACGCCGCCGCTTCGTTAAACGAAACCGACGTAGATGCCAACCCGATGCGCCAGTTTGATAAGTGGTTTAACGAGGCCATCAACTACAAAGTACACGAGCCAAATGCCATGACATTGGCCACAGCCACACACGATGGCCGCCCTTCGGCACGTATTGTTTTGCTGAAAGGCTTTAGCGATGATGGTTTTAAATTTTACACCAACTACCTCAGCCGTAAAGGTAAAGAAATAGCCAAAAACCCACTGGGTGCCTTGATTTTTCACTGGGGTGATATGGAACGCCAGATCCGCGTGGAGGGCACAATAGAAAAACTCGACCGCGATTATTCTGAAAAATACTTTCACTCGCGCCCAAAAGCCAGCCAGCTTGGCGCTGTAGTTTCCCCGCAAAGCCAGGAAATTAGCGGCCGCGAATTACTGGAACAAAAAATGGCCGAACTGGAAGCGGAATACGCTGATAAAGATGTACCAAAACCATCTTTTTGGGGTGGATACGTGCTTCGCCCGCGCCTGATAGAGTTTTGGCAGGGCCGCCGCAGTCGCTTACACGACAGGATAGTTTATAAAAAAACCGATAATAAAACCTGGAAGATAGTTCGCCTGGCACCATGAGTTTCGACGAGATCAAATTATTGCTTACCGATAAATTTGGCGAAGGCATCATCGTCGGTGAAGAACGTACCGGCATGCAGCCTGCGTTGCTGATTGATGCCGACAGGATTGCCGAGGTTTGCCTGGAGCTGCGCAATAATCCGCGTACATATTTTGATTTCCTGGGCTGCCTTAGCGGTGTAGATTATGGCGTGGAAGCCGGTCGTTTTGGCGTGGTGTATCACCTGTCATCCATACCCTATAATTTGCAGCTTGTTTTAAAGATCAGCAAAGCTAACAGCCGCGATCTGGAGGAGCTGCCCTCCTTCCCCAGCATCACATCCGTTTACCGCGCTGCCGATTGGTACGAACGTGAAGCATACGATATGCTTGGGATCTATTTTGAAGGCCACCCGGATCTGCGGAGGCTGTTGATGCCTGATGATTGGGAGGGGTTTCCGTTGAGGAAGGATTACCAGAATGCGGAATATTATAAAGGGATTAAAATAGATTAATAAAAACCCGCAGCATTGCGAGCGATAGCGTGGCAATCCCCGGCATGCAGAGCCACCATGCAAATCCGCTTTGCATGCCGGGGATTGCTTCGTTCCTCGCAATGACGCGGTGAAGAATAAAAAACATTGAATTGATTACCACAAATTCAAAATATAACGTTGCTCTCGAGCGCTACCATCAGAAAATAGCTGATGCCGCCGTTGAAGACATGGTGCTGAACATGGGGCCGCAGCATCCGTCTACACACGGGGTTTTGCGGCTGGAGTTGATCACTGATGGCGAGATCGTTAAGGAGGTTATTCCGCATATTGGCTACCTGCACCGCTGTTTCGAAAAACACGCCGAATCGCTTACGTATCAGCAAACTATCCCTTTTACCGACAGGATGGATTACCTGGCATCTATGAACAACAGCCACGCCTGGGTAATGGGTGTGGAACGCATGCTGGGCATTGATAAGGACATCCCCAAACGCATCGAATACATCCGCGTGCTGGTTTGCGAACTCAACCGCATTGCATCGCACCTGATAGCCATTGGCACTTATGGCATCGATATCGGCGCTTTTACGCCTTTCCTATGGTGTTTCCGCGACCGCGAGCATATCATGGGGATGCTGGAATGGGCATCTGGCTCGCGCATGCTGTATAATTATATATGGGTGGGTGGCTTGTTTTACGATTTGCCGGTGGGTTTTGAAGAACGCTGCCGCGAGTTCCTGGATTACTTTAAACCCAAAATGGTAGAGCTTAATCGCCTGCTTACCGATAACCAGATTTTTATTAGTCGCACCGCTAACGTCGGCGTGCTGCCCCTGGATGTGGCCATAAACTACGGTTGCAGCGGCCCGGTGTTGCGCGGCTCGGGATTGAAGTACGATTTGCGCCGCATCGATAATTACTCCGCTTACCCTGAATTGGATTTTGAAATACCCATTGGCACAGGTCTGATGGGTAAAACCGGCGATTGCTGGGACAGGTACAAAGTACGTGTTGACGAAGTTGACGAATCGCTTAAAATAATTGAGCAGTGCCTTAACCGCCTGCAAAAAGAACTGAAACGCACCCCGGATTTCGACCCGCGTGCCAAATTGCCCCGTAAGCTTACCCCGAAACCACAAGATTACTACATGCGCGCCGAAGGTACCAAAGGCGAACTGGGTTTTTATTTTATACATGACAGCGACCGCAAAGAGATCCCATTCCGCGTAAAATCCCGCGGACCGAGTTTTTGTAACCTCTCCGTATTGGAAGAATTGGGCAAAGGCGTGATGATAGCCGACCTGATCGCCACCATCGGCTCACTTGATTTTGTATTGGGGGAAGTGGATAGGTAAATCCGCCGCGTCATTGCGAGGTACGAAGCAATCTCTACGCAGGACATGCCGCCTTGCAAAGCCGCTCCTCTAATCGGGAGATTGCTTCGTACCTCGCAATGACGTGGTGGCGAAAACGTCGGGCAGATGAGATGTTGCAACCGTTATACCCCAACAAAAAAGGAGAAGCAATTTCTCGCCTCTCCTCTTTATATTGATTTTTTTGGATATTACTGATTATAAACTTTCACTATAAATACATAGTTTTTCAGCTTTTTAATTTGGTCTTTGCGACTTAAACCGGCCAATGTATTTTTAGTATTAAGAGTTAGTGCTTTTGTCAATGAATCTGCCGGGATATCTTGTATAGTTTTTAAGATAAATGCTGATTTCTTTGCAAATGTAACACCTTGAGTTTGAGTTTGTCTTCCGCTGATAATACCAATAACATTACCTTTAGCATCAAAAAGAGGACCGCCGCTGTTACCCTGGTTTACCGGTACCGAAACCATATATTCGGCTGTATCACCCTGGAAACCGGCATCGGAAGTTAGTGCACCCGGGCCAAAAACTGCTGCATCTGTAGGGTAACCCAACGTATAAACATCTTCGCCTAAATCGCTTTTCCCTTTTTTGAAACCGTAAGGAACCGGCCCAAGGTTTTTAAATGCAGGATCGTTTATCTGCAATACAGCTATGTCATGGCTTGCATCGGTAGCAATAACCTTGGTATGGAATGATTCGCCATCGGCGTTTTGCACGTATACAGAATCTGCACCGTTTACAACGTGCAGGTTGGTTAAAATGTAGCCGTTAGATGAAAGGGCAAAACCCGTTCCACGATATTTAGCTATAATAGTAGGGCCTGTTTTAACAGATTTACCAGTAATACCTCCTGCATTTTTTTCCAATTTTTTCTGCCGATCCTTAACGCCGTCAACTTCCTTCTTCAATTGTTCAACGCGTGGGTCCTGATTGGTAAGGTTACCTGTAAAATACAAGGTAACCAACATCGCAAATATCGCTATCGATGCTGCTACCGATATTTTAGAGTGATGCTGCCTCCATAAACGCACCACGATGGATGGGTGCGCCATCAGATCGTGCGCCAGGGTGTGCACATCTATCTCATCATGGATGGCGTTTAGCCTTAACTCCATGGTATGCCTGTCGTTATACTGCTTTAATAAGCCGGTGAAGTTTTTATGCTCCTCCAGTTTTGTTTCAACCGCTGCATCCTTGTTACGCAATGCATCAAATTCCGCACGTTCCTCAATCGTCATTTCGCCGTTTAAGTAACGTTCGATCATCTCCAATAGTTGATCATTTTTCATTCTTCGCCCCTCTTTCTATTGTTGCTGAAAAAACAATTTTTTTAGCCTTTGCAGGCATTTGTATTTCTGCGTTTTCGCGTTATCCGCGTTTGTATATCCAAATCGCTCACAGATGTCCTGCATCGATTTATTGTGCATGTAAAAATCTTCCATAATAGTCTTACAGGGTTCGCCCAGTAATTTCAGCGCCTCGCCCATCTTATTGAGCTGCAGATCCCTGTCCTGGTGCTTTTCAACCTCATCCTCTACCGGCAGGTAATCTTCAAAATCCTTAATATCGCCACCGTACCGGTTCATTTGCTTTAGCCGTTTAAGCCAAAGCCGCCTGCAGATAGAGTAGATATAGGTTTTGAGCTTACTACTCAGTTCAAAATCGCCCCGTTTAACCTTATTATAAAGAACTATGATCGCTTCCTGGTAAACATCCTTTGCATCGTCCTCGTTACCGTTATTATTGATAACCAGCTGCAATATCATCGGAAAGTACGCCAGGTAAAGCTTTTTAAGAACAACGTCGGAATTATTAAGTATACCCAGTATTACTTCGCTATCCGCCGGTATCTCCACATTTAAATGATTATTCACTACTTAATACTCTTTATACTAAATTGTAACCCAATATTATCAACTATTTTTTCTTAGCGGGAAAATCATCCACTTCTGTACGATAAATGGCGACAAAAACCGCCCGAATCAACCTGCAATATCGGGTTAATATTTGAGAGCTTAAGCGGGCTGTGGCATAATAATTGAATTTGCGTACGTATTAAACTTGTATTTAAATACTTACAAACGCTAAAACATTCAACATGAAAAACTCCATCAAATACACTTTCGCGGCTTTAGCTATCACGATAGCCGCCACGGCATGCGGCGGCGACCATGGCGGTCGGCATCCCGATTCGCTTAAGGCAGACACCTCTGTAATGTCTGATTCTACCAACAGGCAGGTGCAACCGGCACCGGGCTCCAACGGCTCGGCCATATCGGCTGATACGGGGCTGGATAAATCGGGCGCGGGCGGTACGGACACAACGAAGAAGCCATAAAAGAATATGAATATCGAACGCCCAATTTCGAATAATGAATGATGAAATAAATCGAAATTCGATATTCAAAGTTCGGTGTTCGATATTCCTCCTGCGATCATACTTTATACCCATGGGTTACCTTTTTCATGTACAGCATATTAATACTAAACAAAACAAACATGAAAAATCTAATCAAACTCGCCCTGGTGGCTCTTGTAACATCTGTCACCATTATTGCCTGCGACCCGCCAAAACCCAAACCCGAAGAAGTTGAAAAGACCGACTCGTTAAAAGCGATCGATACCCTCAAAAAAGATTCGGTTGTTATGAAGGCCGATTCGGTAAAAATCGATTCAGTAAAAAAATAATTAAAAAACAGGGTTACCTTTTCAAATCTTAAGTATTAACCACTAAATCCATGGATTTTATTTTAATATTTAAAATTTGATGGGGTACCTTCTTCAATTTAAGATATTAAGGTAGCCACTAATAAAAACACCTACAATGAAAAATTCATTCAAATTAGCAATTGTAACTTTAGTGATAGCCGTTTCTGCTGCCGCCTGCGGTGGCGAAGCAAAAAAGGATGGAGCTGACACTACTACCACTGTAGACAGCACAACTACCAAAACCACCATTGTGGCAGATTCTGCTTCAAAAGATACCGTAGTTAAGGCCGATACTACAAAAAAGGATACAATTAAAAAATAATTTTTAATAATGGGTTACCTTTTTAGGTTTCTGGTATTAATAACTTGTAAGAATAAATATATTTATAAACTCCCAAAACACGAAAAACATGAAAAATTCATTCAAACTTGCAGTTCTAGCTTTAGCTATCGCTGTTTCTGCTGTAGCTTGTAAAGGTAAATCTGCTTCTGAAGGTGCAGATACAACTGTAAAAGATACTACTGTTAAAGTTGATTCTACTGTAAAAGTTGATTCTACTGTAAAAGATACTACTGTTGTAGTTACTAAGAAAGACACTGTAAAAAAATAATCCTTAACCTTTTAGGTTTAAAGATTTATTAGTTTTCTTTAGTAAAAGGTAACGCTTGTATTTTTTTGAATACTTGGGTTACCTTTTTAAGTTCTTGGTATTAACCAGCGTAAGGATAAATATATTTATAACTCCCAAAACAAAAAAACATGAAAAATTCATTCAAACTTGCAGTTTTAGCTTTAGCTATCTCTGTTTCTGCTGTAGCTTGTAAAGGTAAATCTGCTTCTGAAGGTGCAGATACAACTGTTAAAGTTGATTCTACCGTTAAAGTTGATTCTACTGTTAAAGTTGATTCTACTGTAGTTGACACAACTAAAAAAGACACAACTAAAAAATAATCTTAAACCCTAAGGTTTAAAGACTATTTAGTTTTTTTTTTGAAAAAAGGTGATCCGTGTATTTTTTTTTAAATACATGGGTTACCTTTTTTTGTTTGTGGTATTAAGGAGTGAAAACTATTAAATCACTTAAAAAAACACAAACATGAAAAATGCATTCAAAATTGGCTTTTTAGCCTTAGCTATCGCGGTATCTGCTGTTGCTTGTAAAGGTAAAACTGACGCTGCTGCTACAGATTCAGCTGCTATGGATTCAGCTAAAATGGATTCAGCAAAGATGGACACAGCTAAAATGGACACTGCAAAGATGGACACTGCTAAAATGGACACAGCTAAAAAAATGTAATTCATTTTTTAGTACAACAAAAAGCCCTCCGGTTTATTCCGAAGGGCTTTTTTGTTGCATAAATTTCTGTAAAACATTTATGCCGGTATTTGTTTATTGCTGAAAGCGCAGTTTACATGAGATATAAAGAATGGAATACCCTCACCGGCGAAGAAAAGAAAAGCACACATTGGAAACATCACCCGCGTATAAAGGTTGCTACCATTTTCTCTATACTGTTTGCAATTGTTTTCGCGGTGGCGCTTTTGCGCATTTTTAAAAACAAGCGCGTTCATGTTAACCGTAAGCCAAACGGCATGGAAGCATTCAGCGTTGCTAAAATGTTTATAAAAGGCAAATTGAAGCAACCGGCCATGGCAAGCTTCCCCCTTAATAAATTTGAAGCGGTGATAGATACCGCTAAAAATTCATACAATATATCGTCGTACATCAATGCGCATGATAACACCGGTCGTTCCTCAAAAACAACCTGGCAAATAAATATGGCCTACACCGGCGGCGATTGGGCCGATACCAGCAGTTGGCGAGTGGTTAACCTAAATATGAGTCACTAACGGAAATGAAAAAAGCGCCTGTTAAGCGCTTCTTTCATTTTAATTTATCCTTTTTTTCAGTGCAGCACACCATCGCGTAATGCCTTTACAGTATCGTGCGCGGCATTCAATTCAACTTGTTGTTTACTCAGTATTTCGCGGATAAAAGCCGGCAGATTATCTTCATCGAGCGCGGTTTGGTAGGCTTTCTTTATCGTGTCTTCGCCAAATTCGCATTCCTCTAAAATACTGTGTTTGCTATGCCCGTTAAAGGCAGCCTTCAGATCCAGCCAGGTGCGGTGCAGCTTACCACTGGTAGATGTGCCGGTCTCTATATCTTTACCAAGGGCAGCTACTTCAGTAGCAATTTCCATTTTAAACCTGTGGCTATCGCCAATAAGGTTGATAAAAGTGTATTTAAGATCGGTATCCTCATGTTTTAGTTCGCTTAGCGCGCGTTCAAATCCGGCTATACGGTCGTTGTTGATCAAGATCAGATCGTTAAGGGTTTCAATAGCAACTTTGGTATTTCCCATGATTTTGTTCCTCCTGGTAAATAAAACCACATAAAAAAAATATTGTTTCAATTAAGAAACAATATTTCATAGTTAATTTAAATAATTTTTTTGTTTATTGTTTCCCCCTGAATGCAGAGATGATCCAAAGGATAATGCCTATAATAACAATAACGGCTATAACGCCAACCGCAGCGCCGGCCTTAAATATGCCGCTTATAACAGAGCAGCTACTGAGGGCAACCATTGCCAGTACAATTAATAAAATGTTTATTTTTTTCATGGTAGATTATTGATAGATTTTTGATGGAAAATCCAATACAATAATCGCACCCTATTTAAAATAGCGAAAGATAGCTTAGTTTTCTTCTATATTATTGGCTTCTGCAGGCAAAAAGCGTACAGCAATCAATACAATAAAAAAACTCATGGCAAACAGTGGCAGCACTGTCTCCAGTATCAATAGTAAATTCATTTCAAAAAATTAGCGGGTGCAAGCACCGTTAATAATTAAATTTAGGTTGGCGTACCGGCTCAAAAGCGCTGTTTATCAGATAGGTTCTACTAATTTATAGATTGGTTTCGAGAAAAAAAACACTTTCATGAAAAAAAGATGAAATTTTTTAAAAACATAATTTATAAGAAAATAAAAAACGTTTCTAATTAATGTTAAGTATACATTAATTAGAAATTATGGGCACCCTGCAGTAAAAGAATGTAAATTGGCCGCAAATATGAATTTACTATTTTCGCTAAATAAAATTATTGTAAAGTTTGCGGGGCACACCGCTATAAATCAGCTAAGCTTCGCCGTAAACAAAGGGCAGCATTGGGTGCTAACAGGTAACAGCGGCTCGGGTAAAAGCGTATTGCTGCAAGTTATAGCCGGCAATATAAGTATCAGCGGCGGTACGCTTGCTTATAATTTTACCAACGGGCAAGGCAAACCCGCTATCGATTTTCATCCTTACATTGCTTTCGCAGGTGCCCGGCACCATTTTAAAAACCTGGCAAACACCAGTAATTTTTATTATCAGCAGCGCTACAACTCCTCCGATTCGGAAGATGCGCTTACCGCAGAGCAATACCTGCAGGTTATTAAGCCCAACACCCATTCCCCTGTTTACTGGGTATTCGAAAAAACAATCGCCGCGCTAAACCTGCAGCACCTGCGCGATAAGCAGGTGATAAAACTATCAAACGGCGAAACAAAACGGTTGATGATAGCCGCCGCTTTACTTAAAAATCCAACACTGTTGTTGCTTGATAACCCGCTTACCGGACTGGATGCGGCTACCCGCCAGTATTTCAACACCTTGTTGGGCGAAATAAGTGCATCGGGCATTACCCTGGTGATGGCCACTTCGGCGCATGAGATACCCGATGTGATCAGTAATGTAGCGGTATTAGATAATGGCATCATCACTAAAACACTAA
Source organism: Mucilaginibacter pankratovii (assembly GCF_014773265.1). Taxonomy (GTDB): domain Bacteria; phylum Bacteroidota; class Bacteroidia; order Sphingobacteriales; family Sphingobacteriaceae; genus Mucilaginibacter; species Mucilaginibacter pankratovii. The sequence goes on from NZ_JACWMY010000002.1 coordinate 22,484, forward strand.
ATAAGCAGCAGTTCCTGGCAGATCTGGAGAGCCATCCCGAGAAACCGAATGTGGACACGGATGCTTTAAAAGCGCTCATCAGCACAAATGCGAAACCGCACAATTACGCCGAAATTGTGGCCATGAACAACGTGGTGATCCGCTACGGTGAGAAAACCATCCTCAACCACATCAACTGGAGCGTGAACCCCGGCGAGCGCTGGGCATTACTTGGCCCCAACGGTGCCGGTAAAAGCACGCTGCTGAGTTTACTAAACGGCGATAACCCGCAAGCCTATGCCAATGATATTGTATTGTTTGATAAAAAGCGCGGCACCGGCGAAAGCATCTGGGATATCAAAAGCAAAATAGGTTTTGTATCGCCCGAGCTGTACCAGTACTTCCCTACCGATAACTCCTGCCTGCAGGTGATCGAATCGGGTTTTTATGATACACTGGGCTTGTTCCGGCAAAGCAGTCCGACCAAAGCAGCCTTGGCTTTAAGTTGGATGAAGGCATTGGAGATAGACAAATACGCCCGTGTGCTACTAAAGAACATCCCGGCCAGTGCGCAACGCTTATGCTTATTGGCGAGGGCACTCATCAAAAACCCGGCGCTATTAATTTTCGACGAACCCTGCCAGGGACTGGACGACCACCAGCAGCTCCACTTTAAAACCGTGGTAGATACCATCTGCAGCATCAGCAACGTAACGCTGATCTACGTTACGCATTATCAGCATGAGATACCGGATAGCGTGGATAAGGTTTTGAGACTGGATAAGGGGGAGGCAGTTGACAGTTAGCAGTGTGCAGGTCGCAGTCGGCGTCTGTTGCGGATTGCGAAGAAGACCATTAGCGAGAAAGGTATCAAAGCAGGCCAAAAAGATTTAGCGGTGTCATTAAATAGCTCTTTGGATTGGGCAATCCTATCACGTCGCTCGCCCCAGAGGGCGTTGCCGCAAATAATAAAAAGTGGAATTGTTTCCTTAACATCAGCACCGGCTTTTTTACGGGGAAATGTGGTAAAATAAACCCTATCATTATAAGGGATAATATCAATTTTATCCTTAAAACGCAAACCTACGTCAAGCACATCAACTAAATCGCCATAACTTGCGTTATCTTTTAGCTCTGCTACTATCCCATTCTTCCCATTTTGATTGCTGACAATTTTAGCGCATGCGATTGCCAGTTGGTGCAGCGACTCGTTGTTATTTTCTTTATTCCCGTTAATTGTTACAACCGGGAAATTTTTATAATCGAGGATATTTAGCTTTTGCGTTTTAAATTTATTTGCATCTTTTATACTTGTGTCATTGTTCCACCCAATCTCAATTCCCCACTTTGCTTCCGTCTTAAGTCTATGAAGATAAATGTACACAACTACCAATGGCAAAAACACCAAACTGATAAGTCCGGGGAAATAGATGCGGGAAAAAATAGTTTTTTTCATCGGGTTAGGCTTACTCAAATCTAAACATAAATCGCGCCTTTGTCAACCCAATACCACCTTTCGCCTTTTACCTTTAAGCTTTTACCTTTCTGCTTTCACCTTTTCCCTCCTACCACGTATATTTGTATATGAATACAGCCGATCTGTTGCAGCGCGCTTTAGCTTTCGATTTCCTAAGCATGGAGGAAGGAGTTTACCTCTACAATAACGCCTCCACTGCCGACCTCATGTACACTGCTAACGAACTGCGCAAGATACAGGTGCCCCACGGCAAAGTTACCTGGCAGATAGACCGTAACGTTAACACCACCAACGTTTGCATCGCCAACTGTAAGTTCTGCAACTTTTTCCGCCGCCCGGGGCATGATGATGCTTACATCACCGATATTGAGACCTACAAAAAGAAGATAGAAGAAACCTTCCGCTACGGCGGCGACCAGCTTTTACTGCAAGGCGGTCACCACCCGGATCTCGGCCTTCAATTTTATACCGACCTGTTCCGCGAGTTGAAACAGCTTTACCCTAAGCTGAAACTTCACTCCTTAGGTCCGCCCGAGATTGCCCACGTAGCCAAACTAGAAGGCATGAGCCATTACGATGTGCTGAAAGCTATGAAGGAATCGGGGCTGGATTCCCTGCCGGGTGCAGGTGCAGAGATATTGAACGACCGTGTACGCCGCCTTATCTCTAAAGGTAAATGCGGTGGCAAGGAATGGCTGGATGTAATGCGTGCCGCGCACCAGCTCAACCTGCCAAGCTCAGCCACCATGATGTTCGGGCATATCGAAACCATCGAAGAGCGCTTTGAGCATTTGGTTTGGATCCGCGAGGTACAATCAGAAAAACCCGAGGGCCATTACGGCTTTGTGGCCTTTATACCATGGCCTTTCCAGGATGACGGTACGCTGCTTCGCAAAGTCCGTGGCATCACCAACAACGTAACCGGCGATGAGTACATCCGCATGATAGCCCTGAGCCGAATTATGCTGCCGAACATTAAAAACATACAAGCCAGCTGGTTAACTGTAGGCAAGCAAGTTGCACAATTGTGCCTGCACGCGGGCGCAAACGATTTTGGCTCTATCATGATAGAAGAGAACGTGGTATCTGCCGCAGGCGCGCCACACCGCTTTACTGCCAAAGGCATCCAGGATTCTATTAAAGAAGCCGGTTTCGAACCACAGCTTCGCACCCAAAAGTACGATTGGCGTGATGTACCAGTGGAGATTGAAGAGCAGGTGATAGATTATTAGGCGAGGCCCCCCAACCCCCTGAAGGGGGAGCTTTTGATTTGTATTGTAGCAATTAAAAACTACCATGAGCACGTGGGGAAGGTTGAAAGGGCGACGAGAAAATTTAGAACCTCAAACCGTCGGTTAAAACCGACGGCAATGAAGGTGGGATTGCGGATACATCACCGACAAATATTGAGTAATCCACCTTCATTGCCGTCCCATTTATGGGACGGACGGCATAGAGAGCGAACTTTGTGCGAAACAATCCCCCCTCCTTCCTGTTATCCAATCATGGAACGTCACAACCTCAGCATTACCAACAACGATGAAACATTCAGCTTCGAGATAAGCGATTATCCACACCACACACACGATCATTGTAAATTTGACGTGTACCAGAATGGCGTACTGGTTGCCGGCTTTAACCCCGATGAACAGAACGTCCTTCACCTTTGTAATGATAAAGGCACCGTATCCCCGGAGATTTTAAACCTGCTGGCCGATGAGATAGAAGTGCATCACTGGATGTAGCATATTTCTATCCTAAAAAATTCTTCTTTCGGTCTTCCTGACTTTCGGACTTACCGACTTCTCAACCTCCCAACTTTTTCTTACTTTCGGACTTGCCGACTTACGGACTATATGGAAAATATCGGGCAATACATCGAGGCACTCATTTTCGCGTCAGAACAAGGCATCCGCATGGAAGAAATTCTGTACTGCCTGCAGGCTGCCTTCGAGCATGGTTTTACCGCCGATGAGGTGAACGGGCATATCGATATCATCCGCGCAAAATACGGCGAGAGCCAGTACGCCATTGAGGTGGTGAAGATCAACAACGGTTACCAGTTCCTCACCAAAAAGCAGTATCACCCGGTTATCAGCCTGCTGCAGTTGCAACGTTCTAAAAAGAAACTGAGCCAGGCAGCGCTGGAAACTCTCGCCATTATCGCCTATAAACAGCCCGTAACCAAGCTGGACGTAGAGCAGATACGCGGTGTAAACTGCGATTATTCGATACAAAAACTGCTGGAAAAGGAGCTAATTGCCATTACAGGGAAGGCCGAAAGCGTTGGCAAACCCATCCTTTATGGCACAAGCAGCCTCTTCATGGACTATTTTGGTATAAACAGCATTACCGAACTACCACAGCTAAAGGAATTTACAGAAAGCACCAGCACTATTGGCGAGCCTTCAGAATAAATTCAAAAGATATTTTTATTGAAAATGATTTTAATTATTTTTACTCTTAATAAGTTGATTATTCAACAACAACCTTTACATTTAAAAACAATTAGGTTAACCGAAAAATTTTAACAAATAAACATTTATTAAAATGGCAACTCCAAAAAAACCTGTTACCAAGAAAATTGCCGACGACGAGGATGACGACTTGGATGATGACGCAACACCGGGCAAAAAAGTAGCAGACGACGATGATGATTTTGATGACGAGATACCGCTGGACGACGACCTGGGTAGATTCGACGCTTTTGACCCTTATGATGACGAGGACGACGACTAACGCAGCCGCATAAAAATATTTTGTAAAGCATTCAGTAGCCCGCTGGATGCTTTTTTTGTAAAGGGCATTTTTGCTACCCGATGAAGATAACCGAAGTAAAAAGCAAGGCAGATAAAAAAGCATTCCTGGAGGTTGCACGGACCGTTTATAAAAACGATGATAACTGGGTGTGCCCGCTGGATAACGATATCGAAGCCGTTTTCGACCCCGCGCGCAACAACTTCCATACCCATGGCAAGGCTACCCGATGGATCCTGAGCAACGACGAGGGCCATCTCATAGGCCGTGTGGCTGCATTCGTCAACGAAAAAAAGGCTTACCAATACGAGCAGCCAACCGGAGGCATGGGTTTTTTTGAATGCATAGATAATAAAGAAGCCGTCTTTCTACTCTTCGATACCGCGAAAGACTGGCTGCAGGCAAACGGCATGCAAGCTATGGATGGCCCCATCAACTTTGGCGAAAACGATAATTTTTGGGGCCTGTTGGTAGAAGGCTTTACGCCTCCGTCCTACGGAATGAACTACCACCTGCCCTACTACAAAGGTTTTTTTGACGATTACGGATTTAAAACACAATACGAACAGATCACCAATCACCTGGATGTACACAAGCCCTTCTCCGAAAGGTTCACCAAAATTGCCAATTGGGTCATCAAAAAGCCTGGCTACAGTTTCGAGCATTTTAAAATTAAGGAAATTGAGAAGTACGCGGCCGATTTTATAGAGATCTATAACGATGGCTGGCAGGATTTTGAAAACTTTGTGCCCATAAATCACACCACCATCCTGGAGAGTTTTGAAAAAATGAAAGCCATTATGGATGAGCGGCTGATATGGTTTGCCTACATTAACAACGAACCGGCATCTTTTATTGTTATACTGCCCGATGCCAACCAGATGATAAAACCGCTGAATGGAAAATTAAACCTGATAGGTAAATTGTTGTTTGTTTATCGCCGCTGGAAAGGGGTATCGCGTATGCGGGCTATTGTAATGGGTACCAAGCAAAAATTCCAAAATCACGGGTTGGAATCGGCCATATTTATCAAACTGAAAGAATATGTTTTGCCCCTGAAACAGTATGATGAGCTTGAATTATCCTGGGTGGGCGATTTTAACGACAAAATGATAGCCATGCACGCAGCGGTGGGCGCTACATTTGGCAAAAGGCATTTAACTATGCGCTATATTTTTAAGCCCGGGGAATAAACTCCCGGGCCTTAAAATTTATGCGGTAACTTTTTTGTGCCTTAATTCTTCAAAAAGCTCAATAACTTTCTTCTGGAGGTCGATAACTTCGGTTTCTCGATCCATTAGTTTTTTATTGACGTTCTCTAACTCACTGGCGATCTTTTGATCGTGCTCAGTTTCGTTATAAGTAAGCAAAGCTACAACCGACATCTCAAATAAAGCAGCGATCTGCTCCAGGCGGGATAGGTTGATGTCAGTAATTCCGGTTTCGATCTTCGAAAAGGCGGGAATAGAAATATCTAATCGCTTAGCTACTTCTTCCTGGCTCCAGCCTTTTTGGTGGCGTAACAACCGGATCTTTTTTCCAAGTGTCTTCATATATGGTTAATTAGGATAAGGGTTTCTCAATAGTTAATAAAGTTACAATTAATTTGAATAATAAACTAATTACTAATATTATTTATAATAATTATTTATTTGGTCGCCCAAATTAATTTTCCTCAGATCGGGTTTCAAAACCTTGCAAATTCATTCTGCATAGTTTTACTCCCGGTTTGCCGGCAAACAGCATATCTCCCTTACCCTGAGTATTTTATGGTTAAATAATACTATCGCACACGATGCCGCACAAAACATCCTTTAAACAGCTAAATGTATACAATTCTATGCAGTCAATCAAGTAGGGTAATAAACTATTGTTCAAAGCAAATCATTTGGTGCGGCATTGGTTATCGGAGAAACACACACCCCTACTTCAACAACAGCACCGGCACCGGCGAACTGGCCGCCAGCTGCTGCGATATGCTGTTATGTAATATCGATTGCAGAAAGCTATAGGTGTGTGGCAAGGCTATCACCAGCTGCGCGCCTTTTTCCACTGCGAAATCAAGCACACCTTTTATAATTTCGGGGTCGTCGATGTAATGATACTCGGGTTTGAGTTCTTTAAGCATTTGATGCAGGGCCGTTTCTTCGGCAAGTAGTTCGCCGCCGGCAACACCTGGTTTACCCTTAGCTACCGCATGCACCACCAATAGCTTGATGGGCCGCTTCTCCAGCAATTTATGCAGGGCCGCGGCAGGCACGGTATCCTTCACTTTTTTAAAGTCGCAGGCCACCAGGGCCATGTCAATTCGCTGGTATTTATATGCGGGGGGTACTACCATTACCGGCACCGGGCAGGTTTTAGATATAGCAATTACGTGGCTGCCAATGCCAATATTTTTTTCGCGCACGGTGCTATTGCCAATGCTCCCTAAAATAACAAGGCTCACCTTGTTTTGTGCAACGGCATCGACAACGGCGCGCAGCAAATGCGAGCGGTGCAGGCGCGTTTGAATAATCACTCCTTCCCGCACCCTGCTTTGTAGTGTATATTTCAGGGTCTCCAACTGGCCTATACGGATTCCGACCTCCTCCTCAATTTCGCTCTCGCGCAGCATCATCATATCCGCGTTGGGCAAAAGCGACTCATAGGGAGAAACGTAATAGGCATTGATGAGTATAATACGCTCCACATCAGTTTCGTGGCTTAGCTGGGCGGCGTAGTGAGCGGCGTTAAAGGCGGCTTCGGAGAAGTCGATAGGTACAAGATAAGTTTTCATATCGATAATTTAATACTTTCTGACTATTTTAGTCTAAAAGTTAATGCAATACAAATTTAGCTAACCCCAGGGCCGGCATTGTCAACCGGGGTTCATTTTTATAATAGGTAGTTTAAAGGTATTGATTTATTAGAAAACAAAGCTACATTTGTACTGTAATAAAAATTATTACAAATAAGCAATTGAACGGACGGTTCCCCATAGCATTACACATCATGACGCTGCTTTGCAGTGCAGAGGGCCTGCTGTCGTCAGAATATATGGCCGGCAGCATTAATGTAAATTCGGTTTTGGTGCGTAAGGAACTCAGCAACCTCATTAAAAACAAATTGGTAAGCAGCCAGGAAGGAAAAAACGGTGGTTATACCCTCGCCCGCCCAGCAGCACAGATCACGCTGGCCGAAATCTACGAAACTGTAAAACCCGAAGCCGTTTTGGGTCAGGCAAAAAACCAGCCTAACCCGGCCTGCCCTATCGGCAAGCAGATCAATCAGCATATAACGGAGCTATATATAGATGTAGATAAAGTATTGATGCAAAAGCTGGGGAATACAACTTTGCTGGCATTTGTAGCCAAATTCAATTAAAAAAATTTAAACAAAACTGTAACATATTTAATTACAATTAAACAAACACAATTTTATGAAAGTAGCAATAATAGGCGCAACAGGCTTTGTAGGCAGCGCGGTAGTAACAGAAGGTATTTTGCGCGGGTATGAGATAACCGCTATCGTGCGCGATACGGCAAAAGTTCAAAAAGCGGCAGGTGTAACTGCGGTATCTGCAGATGTATATGATGTAGATGCGCTGGCAGTCGCACTATCCGGCCACGATGCCGTAGTAAACGCCTTCAACGCCGGGTGGACAAACCCCAACCTGTACGATGATTTTACAAAGGGCTGCAACAGCATCCAGGCGGCTACGAAAAAGGCAGGGGTAAAACGTTACTTAACCGTTGGCGGCGCAGGCAGCTTATACATTGGCGGGCACCAGTTGGTAGATTCTCCACAATTCCCGAAAGAGTATTATGCAGGTGCCTCCGCCGCCCGCGATTACCTTGCCGCCCTGCGCAAAGAAGAAGAACTGGACTGGACCTTCCTGAGCCCGTCCATAAACCTGCACCCGGGCGAACGAACCGGCAACTTCCGTTTAGGTACCGAAAACCCGGTGTTTGATGAGCATGGCAAAAATGATATTTCGGTGGCCGATCTGGCCGTTTCCATTTTTGATGAATTGGAAAATAACCAATTTGTGAAAAGCAGGTTTACACTGGGATATTAATAAAAACGTCATGCCGAATTTATTTCGGCACCCCACTTGCAAAGTAGCCACCATGCATACGAATAATGCATGGTGGCTACCTGTATTATGGGTTGCTGAAACAAGTTCAGCACGACGTGGTTTATGAAACGAACTTTGCCGCCACCCAATCCTTATCTTTTTTGTGGATGATGTATTTTAGCCCGTATTTCCGGGCTTCATCGGTGATGATATCCAGGTCGGGTGTTTCATAAAACCCGCTGAAGTAGATCTCGCCGCCGGGTTTTAAAACTTTGGCGTAACTCTCCATCTGATCCAGCAGGATATTGCGGTTGATATTGGCCAGGATAATGTCGTATTGCTCGTTTGGAATTACCTCTTTGGAGCCGCATAAAGCCTTTATATTCTGACTATTATTAAGCGCAGAGTTTTCGATAGTGCTCTCGTAACAAACAATATCATAGTCGATAGCGGTTAGTTCTGCAGCGCCTAATTTGGCGGCGAGAATGGCCAAAATGCCGGTACCGCAGCCCATATCCAGCACCTTTTTGCCTTTAAAATCATTCTCTAGCATCAACGCCATCATCATGGCCGTTGTTTGATGATGCCCGGTACCGAAGGCCATTTTAGGGTCGATAACGATCTCATACGGAAATTCCGGTTTAGGGGCATGGAAAGTAGCCCTTACAAACACCTGCCCGCTTACCTCAATCGGTTCAAAATTACTTTCCCAAACTTCGTTCCAGTTTTTCTGCGGAATAAGGGTGATATCATAGCTGAAAGTGAACATCTCCCGGTAATCAGCAAGTTGATCATCGAGCGCTTCCTGGTTAAAATCATCCACCGGGATGTAGGCTTTAAAGCCAAGGTCGACCTCTTCAAAAGTATCAAAACCTATCTCACCAAGGGCAGCTATCAGCAGGTCCTGCTGGTAATCTTCGGTTGTAATGGTAGTGAAAAGAAGTTCGTAGTAGTTCATGGGAGGAGATTAGAGGTTGGAGAATAGAGGTTAGTTAAAACGCTGGTTAGAAATGAGTATTCTAACCTTTAATTAACTAACCTCCAGCCTCTAACAATTAATTAAACGCTTTAACAATATCCGTAAAGTCGCGCGATTTTAGGGATGCGCCACCTATCAGGCCGCCATCGATATCTGCACAGGCAAATAGCTCGGCCGCGTTTTTTGGGTTACAGCTGCCGCCGTAAAGGATGGTAGTTGCATCGGCCACTGCCTGGCTGTATTTAGCAGCAATTTCGGCGCGGATAAAGGCATGGATCTCCTGTGCCTGGTCTGATGTTGCAGTTACACCTGTACCAATAGCCCAAACCGGCTCATAAGCCAAAACGATAGTGCCGAAAGCATCAGCATCTAAATGAAAAACACCTTCCACTAACTGACTTTTAATAATATCAAAGTGCGTATTAGCTTCGCGTTCCTGCAAAGTTTCGCCGATACAGAAGATTGGCTTTAAGCCGTTTTTAAGGGCGGTATCTGTTTTTTTAGCAAGCAGTTCGTTACTTTCGCCAAAGTACTGGCGACGTTCCGAGTGGCCTAAAATAACATATTCGGCACCGGTAGATTTTACTTGTTTTGCAGAGATCTCGCCGGTATAAGCACCAGATTCGGCCTGGTGAGCGTTTTGCGCACCAATGGCAACATTGCTATAGCCTTTAGCCAAAGCCGCCAAGCTGTGCAAGTGAATAAACGGACTGCAAACAACCGCTTGCTGATCGCCGGTTGCTTCGTCTTTTACCATGTTTACCACTTCAGAAAACAAGGCTAAACCTTCGTTATAATCAAGGTTCATTTTCCAGTTTCCGGCTACAATTTTCTTTCTCATTGTGTTTTGTTTAGTCCATGGACGATGGTCGATAGTCCATTGTATTATTATTTAATGTTTAGTTATAATTCAATCATAGCCATGGACTATCGACCATTGACTATGAACTCTTTTAAAATTCCCTGTAAGAAGCAGTCAAATTAAAAACCTCTGTTAAGATGGCCCTTTCTGCTTCATCAAACTTGCGGTGCTCGCGGCGGGCAAATACGCGGGCCGTGGTCTCCATAGCTTTATCGTAAGCATATTCCTCAAATCCATCGCTGCCTCCCCATGCAAAATCGGGAATGTGGTTGCTTGGATAGCCACCGCCAAAAACATTGGCATTTACCCCTACTACAGTACCCGTGTTAAACATGGTATTGATACCACTTTTAGCATGATCGGCCATAATGAGGCCGCAAAACTGCAAGCCGGTATCACGGTAGCTCTGCGTGGTATAATCCCACAGTTTTACAGGCGAATAATTATTTTTTAAGTTAGAGTTATTGGTATCGGCGCCTAAATTGCACCATTCGCCCACTACAGCATTACCCAAATAACCTTCGTGCCCTTTGTTGGAGTAACCCCAAACCACGGCATTGTTTACCTCGCCGCCAATGCGGCAATATGGGCCAATAGTTGTGGCGCCGTACACCTTAGTCCCCATTTTCAGCTGCGAGTGCTCGCATAAAGCAAAAGGGCCGCGGATGTTGGTACCTTCCCAAACTTCGGTATTGTTAGCCAAATAAATAGGGCCGTTAACGGTGCTGAACGTGCAGCATTCGGCCTGTACGCCTTCTTCGGCAAAAAAACCATCACCTATGATGGTATTCGTGCTGCTGATGGTTGCGCTGGTGCGGCCAATGGTCAGCAGGGCAAAATCCTTGCGCAGCTCGGCATCATTCTTTCTAAAAATATGTTCCGGGTATTGGATGCGGGTAAACCCACTGTCGTATTTAAGCGCGCCGGCCAGGTAAATATCCGGCGAAAAGTTTTTTGCTTCCGCCATGTTCAGGCGAACGGCGATCAATACATCATCTAAAGCAATGGCCTCGCCGGTTTGCAATTCGCTAATGATGGCTACCAGGCTTTCGTCGGGGCAGATGGAGCCGTTGATGAAAAAATTATCGCTCTCCACAACCATCGGAAACTTGGCCTGCAGGTATTCTTCGGTGTAAAACGAAAATTCCCGGGCGAGGTGTTTGCCCCATTTTTGGGCAATGGTAAGGATACCTAAGCGCAGATCGGCAACCGGGCGGGTGAACGTTAAAGGCAGAAGCGTATTGCGGGCGTTATCGTCGAAGAGAATGATTGCCATGGGCCAAAAATAAAAAAAGTCCCCCGGTAAACGGGGGACCTGTAAATATTTTATTGAAAAAACACTTATTTTTTGTTGTAACGGCTGCGGAACTTGTCTATACGTCCGGCAGTGTCAACTAACTTCATTTTACCTGTATAGAACGGGTGCGAAGTGTGTGAAATTTCTAATTTAATCAGCGGATATTCATTGCCATCTTCCCATTTTACGGTTTCGCGGCTATCGATGCATGATTTGGTTATGAAAGAATAGTCGTTAGACATATCCTTGAAAACAACTAACCTATAGTTTGATGGATGCAGATCTTTTTTCATTGCTATTGTATACTTTTCTTTCTTATAAAAGAGGTGCAAATGTAATGAATTAATTCAAAAGTTGAAAGTCAAAATTAAAAAGTTTTTAACACCTGTGGAGAGATGACGCTTGCAGCCGGGATTATGCCGGTCTTTCTGATTTATATCACCTTGTTTCGCTATTTATTAACTACAGCAAGCTTGCATTAATACTCCGTAGCACCAACATCAAATGCGCCGCCGGCAGGGCGTGCAGTGCCATAATAATCCATACTTACACCGTTTAATAAAACGTTTGTCCCTGCATTGATCAATGGCGACCATGACTGCAAATGAAAATCTCCCGCATTATAATTTATAAATCTACAGCTATTAACATCACTGTGCACGTAATTACGTAAAATGTTTACTTTAACATACTTGCTTTTTCTGTTTACGGAAACACCGCCTTCCCTTATTATGATAACATTATTAAGAACGGTGTTCATGGGGATCGTTTCGGAATTTAATTTTATCCCATCCAAAGCAGGATAAATGATGGTATTATTTATAAATTGAAAGTTAAGCCCCGGGGTGTACCTCGAATCGGCGAAAATACCGTGAGCCCCTGCATTAAGAATATAGTTATTACACACCAGGTTATCGCCAAGCCCCAGAACGATAATACCGTTACCAGGCGCATTTTTTATCAGGTTATTATAGCATTTGCCACCCGTACCTTCCCCTATCTGGATCCCGTTGTTCTGGCCGCTTGCAAAGGGCGTTAATCCGGGCGATTTAACGGTATTATTATAAATTTCTGCCCCGGCTATGGCGCTGCCCACTTGTATACCTTCGCAACCTGTAGAATCTGTAATATTTTTGTAGATCTTAACGTTCAGCACATCGTGAGGCAAAACGGTACCGCAGGCAAGTGACCTCCCTTCGGCATAAAAGGAATTCCCTATATACAAACCTTCTCCACCCGTTTGGTGCACATAATTATCGTGTATAATTACATTGCTCATGATAAAATGGCCGCGTTGCGTTTCCTCATCGCAGGTTGGATCTGTTTTAGCCATGATCCCGGCAAATCCGCTGTTACGCACCTCAACGTTTGCTATTTCAAAATCCGAGCTAAGATCGTCCATCGTCATACCGATGTTACCACCATTTACGTCAATGCCGTACTTAGTTGCCGGATCGCCGTTGCCCATTATTTTAAAGTACTGGCAATTGATAGTTTTAAACCCATAAGATGCAGTAATTGTTGTAGATAAGGTTACCCTGCCGCCCTTGTTGGTAATAATAATGGGGTTTGCAGCCGTCCCTTTAAAGTTTTTGAGTAACAAGGCACCCCTGATGCCGGCAGGAATACATATCACAGAGCCCGGCGGAATATTTGTTCCATCAACAAACCATTCATTAGGCATAACGGTGTAGGTGCAGTTGTTAACTATTTCCGGTGTTTCACCGGAAACTAAAGCGATCTTCTTTGCGTTCCGTTGCGCTTCAGTTTTAATGTCATTTTTGCTACACATCATACAAGATGATGCGATCAATAAAAACGCGGTTACGCGCATTACGTATTTTATCTTTCCCATTTGGTAGAGTAATCAAGCTGCAGACGGCCCATAGCTGTTTAGCTTGAGCTAATTGCGATAAAAGCTGTTATACGACGGTTTTATCAAATGGTTACTTCTAAAGGTTGTAAAGTTTTCCTCCGAAGCAATAAATTAGCATACAGAAATTATTGCTGCCCGAAAACGGGATCAGGGAGTTTTCCCGCTTTGCTGGATTTGGATTGGCTTCCATAGCAGCAGATTTTTGGCATTAATACTCCGTAGCGCCAATATCAAAAGTGCTCCCGGCAGGGCGTGCGGTACTGTAATAATCAAAACCCACCCCGTATGGCAAAACGTTTGCCCCTGCATTTATTAAAGGAGATGATGACTGCAAATGAAAATCATCAGCACTATAATTTACAAACTTACAGGTGTTTATATCGTTATTTACATAATTATTTAACGAGGTAAGCTCCACACCCAGATTGTTCCTGGCTATGGCAATGCCCGATCCCGCGCTGATAATAACATTGTTGATAACCGTATTCATCGGAATAATTTCGGAATTTAATTTTATGCCGTTTAAAGCTGGAGCAATAATGGTATTATTAATAAACTGAAAGTTAAGCCCCGGGGTATATCTCGAATCCGCGAAAATACCATGAGCCCCCGAATTGAGGATATAATTATTAAACACCAGGTTATCCCCCAGCCCAAGAACAATAATGCCATTACCCGGCGCATCTTTTACCAGGTTGTTATAACATTTGCCACCGGTGCCTTCCCCTATTTGTATACCGTTATCCTGCCCGGCAGCAAAGGGCTTTAATCCCGGCGACCTAACTGTATTGTTATAAATTTCGGCCCCGGCTGTTGCGCTACCAACCTGTATGCCTTCGCAACCTGTAGAGTCGATGATATTGTTATATACTTTAACATTAGCCACGTCATGTGGTAAAACCTTGCCACAGGCCAGCGAAACTCCGTTAGCATAAAAAGAATTACCTACATAAAATCCTTCGCCGCCTGTTTTGTGCACATAATTATCGTGAAGCAATATATTCCTCATGATAAAGTGGCCGCGCTGCGTTGCTACATCGCAGGACGGGTCGGTTTTCGCCATAATGCCTGCAAATGCGCTATTGCGCACCTCTACATTGGCAATCTCAAAATCCGAGCTGAGGTCGTCCATCGTCATGCCGATGTTGCCGCCATTTACAACAAACCCATACTTTATCGCGGGGTTGCCATTACCTGTTATCTTAAAATATTGGCAGTTCTGTGTTTTAAAGGCATAGGACGCGGTAGCTTGTTCCGTAAAAGTTACTCTGCCACCTTTATTGATAATAATAATTGGCTTTGCAGCCGTGCCTTTAAAATTTTTAAGCAAAAGAGGGCCCCTGGTACCGGCCGGAATGCAGATGGTAGACCCGGCGGGAATACCTGTACCATCTACAAACCATTCGGAAGGCTTAACGGTATAGGTGCAGTTTACGCCGGGATCAGAAGAATTTATCTGAGTTTCGGTATCCGTGTCTGCATTTGAGTTTGGCCCTCCTTCAATTTTATTTATCTTTTTGGCACACATCATTAATGATGATACCACCAATATAACTGCTACTATGCGCATGATGTAACTTTTAATTCCCATTCGTGAAAACTCAGGCAGGCCGTAAATAATTGGATAACCAAGGTACAATTATTAGCTATAATTCAAAACCCGCTTTTGCAAAAGTTATTATACGTGGCTTTGATGGGATTGTTGCTTTGGTAGATTTTTATAGCTGGGATTTGATGTGCAACTGTCAGCTCTTATGCCACTAACATTATTTAAACTGTATTTCCTATAGATTACAATACTGCGCCAGCTGGCTGCAAAAAAGTTTACAAAAGTTAACACAATTCAAAGTGTAAACATTTTAGTTAATTGATTATCAAATAATTATATTTTTGAGGGTTAACACAGACGCAGGCACATATTTACTTATTGGTTAATAGCCTATGGGCTTTTAAACCGTAGACCCTTAACTTATCACCCCTCGAATTCAAACTTCCGCTCTCCCTCCATGAGCCAGGGGGCTCTCCTGGCATAACTCCACCAAAACCCCATTGGCGCTCTTGGGATGTACAAAGCAAACCAGCTTATTATCAGCCCCGCGCTTGGGTTTATCGTTCAGCAAAATAAAACCTTCCGCTTTTAAACGTGCCATCTCGGCTTCTATATCAACAACATCAAATGCGATATGATGGATCCCCTCCCCTTTTTTCTCCAGGAATTTAGCAATGGGGCTATCGGCAGTGGTAGCCTCCAGCAGTTCTATTTTATTGGGGCCGCTTTGCAAAAAGGCGGTATTAACACCTTCGGAGGGCACTTCCTCGGTTTTGTAGACAACGGTATTCAGCAGCAGCTCGTATATGTTCTTAGCGGCCTGCATATCCTTCACCGCTATGCCGATGTGCTCTATCTTGTTCATGTCCAAATATTGTAAATTATTGGCATCAAAATGCAATTTACAGGGCTTGCAAAGTATTAAAGTAAAAGTTTGCGTATATTTGTGTTGTTAATTTTTAACCATGAACATCCCAATTTATTTAGATAACAACGCCACCACACCAATGGACCCCCGGGTGCTGGAAGCCATGCTGCCTTATTTCAACGAAAAGTTTGGTAACGCGGCCAGCCGCAACCACCCTTTTGGCTGGGTAGCAGAAGAAGGCGTTGATTATGCACGCGAGCAAGTGGCCAAACTGATAGGCGCTTCAGAAAAAGAGATCATCTTTACTTCGGGCGCAACCGAATCAGACAACCTGGCTATTAAAGGCGTGTTTGAAATGTATAAAGAAAAAGGCAACCACATCATCACTGCGGTTACCGAGCATAAAGCAATATTAGACGCCTGCAAACACGTTGAAAAGCTTGGTGGTAAGGTTACTTACCTTCCTGTGAAAGAAGACGGCCTGGTAGACCTTGCTGTATTGGAAGCAGCTATGACCAGCGAAACCATCCTGGTATCTATCATGTATGGTAACAACGAAATTGGCGTAATACAACCCGTTAAAGAGATTGCCGCTATTGCCCACAAGTATGGCGCTTTATTTATGACGGATGCTACACAAGCGGTTGGTAAAATACCGGTAAACGTTATTGCCGATGGTATCGACCTGTTAGCTTTATCGGCACATAAAATGTACGGCCCTAAAGGTGTTGGCGCTTTATACGTACGCCGTAAAGGACCGCGTGTAAAAGTTACCGCACAAATGGACGGTGGCGGTCACGAGCGCGGTATGCGTTCGGGCACCCTCAACGTACCGGGTATAGTTGGTTTAGGTAAAGCCTGCGAGATTGCCGGTTTGGAAATGGAAAGTGAGGCGATCCGCCTTTCTACTCTTCGCAATAAACTGGAAGGCGCTTTAACCGTGCTGGAGGAAAGCTATGTAAACGGGAACGTTAACTACCGCTTGCCACACGTTGCTAATATCTCTTTTAAATATGTAGAAGGTGAAGGTTTAATGATGGCGATGAAAGATCTGGCGGTATCGTCTGGTTCGGCTTGTACATCAGCGTCTTTGGAGCCATCATACGTGCTGAAAAGCCTTGGCTTGTCTGACGACCTGGCACACTCCTCCATCCGTTTTGGCTTGGGCCGCTTTACTACCGAAGAAGAAGTTGATTACGCCATCGAAGTAACCAAAAAATCGGTTACCCATCTGCGCGAACTTTCACCGCTTTGGGAGATGTTTAAAGAAGGCATCGACCTGGATTCGATTGAGTGGGCAGAACACTAATTCAATTTGAAGATGTGGTAATTTGAAGATTTGAAAATTACCTCGTCTTTAATAAACTATAATAACACGGTTTGATTCATTTTCAAATCATCAAATTTTCAAATTACTAAATTAAAAAGCTATGGCTTATTCAGATAAAGTTATCGACCATTACACTAACCCCCGCAACGTGGGTACGCTTGATAAAAGCAGCCACAAAGTGGGTACCGGCTTAGTTGGTGCGCCCGAGTGTGGCGACGTAATGCGTTTACAAATACAGGTTGATGATAACAACATCATCACCGACGCAAAATTTAAAACATTTGGCTGTGGTTCGGCTATCGCTTCTTCATCTTTGGCTACCGAGTGGCTTAAAGGTAAAAGCGTAGATGATGCCATGAAGATAGACAATATGGATATCGTAGAAGAGCTTGCTCTTCCGCCGGTGAAGATCCACTGCTCTGTTTTGGCAGAAGATGCCATCAAAGCGGCTATCAACGATTTCCGCGTAAAAAATGGCATGGAGCCAATTGTGCTTGAAAAATCACATCATTAATTCGGAGAGTGGTGAGTGGAGAATAGTGAGTAGTTAATCTGCACCGCTATTTACAACCATTCACCACTCCCTTTTCACTACTCACCATGGTTACTGTAACTGATAAAGCAAAAGCTAAAATAGACCACCTGATGCAGGATAGCGGGCTCGATGCCTCTTATTTTCTGCGCGTTTCGGTACAGGGTGGCGGCTGCTCGGGGTTATCCTACAATCTCGATTTTGATAACGAAGAAAAAAAGGGCGACCAGTTTTTTGAAGACCGCGGCGTACGTTTCGCGCTGGATATGAAATCGTTCCTGTACCTTGCGGGTACGGAGCTTGATTTTAGCGATGGACTGAACGGCAAAGGCTTTAACTTCCATAACCCAAATGCAACCCGCACCTGCGGTTGTGGCGAAAGTTTCTCGGTATAAATTCCTCCCTTTATAATATTTAAATAGCTCCGTTTTGCGGAGCTATTTTTGTTTTAAAGCTAAATGCTATATTTAAACCACAAATCTTAGCATGAAATTTAAAATTACCGCCCCCGCACTACTACTTGTCTTATTTTCCGCCCAATATTCATTTTCACAACCTAAAATGCGCCCCTTAACGGAGTTGAAAGCTGACACATCCGGTTGGGTATTATTAAAGGAGTTGTTTAAAACCGCCAAAAACAAGGTAGATGTTCTGCCAGCTACAAACAGCGCGAAGGCAGCGGAAGCCTTATACCAAACCCAGGTTACTACACATTCTTATATGGGTGCTATAATTTACTACACAGGCGGATTGCTGATAGATAATGGCTGGATAAGGCTGTTAGGATCTGGCAGCCCGCGGTTTACCCGTACGCTACCCGGCTGGAACAAAGGCAAAACTTTTAAAGAATTTGGCGAACGCCCGGGCTATCTATTGATTGGTGATGATGCTATTGGAGGCTTCTTCGCTATAAACGGCGGTGCCCTGGGGCCAGAAATGGGCAAAGTGTATTACCTCGCGCCGGAAACGTTGAAATGGGAATCGCTCCAGAAAGGGTATTCAGACTTTGTGGATTTTTGCCTCAATGGGGATTTGGATAAATTTTATGAGGCGTATCGTTGGAAAGACTGGCAAACGGGGGTTAAGGGATTGCATGGCGACAGTGTTTACAACTTTTACCCAACATTATGGAGCAAAGAAGGCCGGGATATCCAAAAAGACACTCGCAAAATTGTTCCGGTGCAGGAACAATATGATTTTAACATGGATTCGATCAGACAGTTCAATATCAAATAGAACAAAGGCTCCGCAAAACGGAGCCTTTGTTGTTTTAATTATACAATCCTATTTAAGGTAGCTTACATATAGCAAGGATACCCCCTGCCGGGGCAGGTTTATCACTTTATTGATACTTCCGTTAGCGACTTTCAAAACCATGGGTTTACCAATAGTTTTCAACTTTCCAGCCTGCTCCAATTGCGCAACCTGGGCTGTGGTGGGTGCCGCCGGCGAACCCATCTTTTTCCACACTGCATAGGAATTACTGTGCTCATCATCAATGCGATATTCGGTTAGTTTAACTTTTTTCGCGCCGCTACGCAAGCCCGTGATATTTACCGCAACAGGCTCGGCATTGCTTTGCTTATCTTTATCCGCATAGTTCCAAACCATAACGGTTACTTGCCGGTCGTTTTTTGCTGCCAGTCCGCCGATATCCGTTTGTGAACCACGGATGCTGGAATCGAGTACGGTTTTAAGATCGTACATGCGGTTACCTGTAACCTGCACCCTCGCACCTTTCATCATACCAAACATCCGGAAAACATTCAGCACGGGTTTATCAACGCCGTTAGTCGCCAAATCGCGGAAGCCCGCAAACCAGGGCTGGTTTTCAAACTCGAACGACCAGCTCACTGCACCGATCAAATTAGTTTTGTAGGCGTCCATCAGTTCGTAAACCCGGGCAAACGAAGCCGCCGTATAACTCGAATACATCGTACCGTTACGGTAGGCGTTCTCGGGGTTGGTCGACATTCCGCAGGCAGCACATCCCTCCGGGTCCGATTCGCCGATTACGATGGGTATATTCTTAAGCGCCGCAAACGAGTTGATCTTTTTAAAATGGCCTACAATATCATTAAGCTGGCGCCTTATACTCATCACAACGGTATCTTTCACTAAACTTGGTGCGCCTTTGGCATGAAACAACACCAAATCCAGCGGCGAACCAATACGGCCGGTTACGTAATTGGTATCAACCAGGCAATGCCGCAAAAATCCGTCGAGCCATTTTTCGCCCCCGCCTGTAACATTTGGGCCGCCAATGCGGGCCGTAGGCAGCGCACGTTTCAGCCCGTCGGCAGCATAATCATACAACTTGTAAAATTCGGCCGGGGTGCCTTTCCAGTAAGCGCCGTTTGCTTCGTTCCATACCTCCCAATACCAGCTTTCTACTTCCTTTTTTCCGTAACGGGCTACGCAATGGCTCACCCATTGGTAAACCAATTCGCCCCATTTTTTATAGTCTTTGGGCGGATATGCCCAGCCGGTTTCTATTTTCTGATAACTCATACCGGGCTTCCATTGATGCTGGTACGGCTCGGGCATTATAGATAATGCTTTGGGCATAAACCCAATTTGCGCCAGGGGTTTCATACCCCGTTTAACGTACGTATCAAAAATGCTATCTACTATGCGGTAGTCGTAAACAGGCTTCCCATTGGCATCTTCGGTATATATATTGGTCGATCCCCATTTAAGGGCGGGTGTGCCGTCGCCGGTGGTTAACAGGTTGTGTGCACGCACGTATACCGGTACGGGGCTTAGCTTCGCAATTTCGGTAAGGAGTTTGCGTCCGTCTTTCATATAGGTATAATTTGGCTCGTCATAACCAAACCATGCCCATAATGGCCTCATATCGCCTTGCTCCTGTTGCAAGTTTACGTTAATAACTGCGGGTGTTTTTTGCGCATAAACTTTGCTGCATAACACACCAAGCATTAATAATAGCACACCAAATTGTTTCATAACTAAATTTACCGTTTATATTACCTGTTAATTTGACGGTTAATATATTAAAATTATATTGATACTTCCAAAACCGCTATTTTCTTGGGGAATAAAGACATTGCTATTATTATGAAATTAATATAGCTTTGTTTTAGTATAAACCTGATATAAACTTAATGAACATCGTAGCGGAGCAATCAACTATTCCGGGACTCATCCGTAATGTTGTAGCAAACATACACCCCGACACCCATACCTTTATGATGCATAAGGTAAAGGATGCCTGGGTAGAGATTACGTACAAACAAGCCCTCGAAAAAATCGACGCTGTGTCGGCCTGGTTCCTGGATATTGGCATACAAAAAGGCGACCGGCTGGCCCTCCTGATAGAGAACGGCCCTGATTACGTTTATTATGACCAGGCGCTACAGCAAATTGGCGCCATAAATACATCTATATACCCTACCCTTTCGGAAGCCGAGGTAGAATATATCCTGAACGATTCGGAAGCACGTACCATCCTTTGCGGCAACCCTTTCCTGTTTCGCAAGGTTTTAAAGATTGCCAATAACTGTAACTCACTTATCCGCATCATCCCGGCTTTTGATGATTTTGAAAAATTCAGCGATAAGCTGAACCTGAACGCCGGTGTTGTAGGGTTTAAAAAAGTAATTGAAGAAGGGCTGGCTTGTGTTGAAAAATATGCACGGGCCATCAAGGCTGCACGCGAAGCTATTTTAACCTCCGATGTTTCCTGCCTTATTTATACATCGGGCACAACCGGAACGCCCAAGGGCGTAATGCTTACCCATAGCAATCTCACGCAAAATGTAAGGTGGAGTTTAGTACAGATCCCGATCATAGAGAGTAGCGACCTGTTCCTTTCATTCCTCCCGCTTTCGCACGTGTTTGAGCGTATGGCCACCTATTATATTTGCTTAAACAAAGGTTGTACCATTGCTTTTGCACAAAGCCTGGAGCTTTTGGCCAAGAATATGATGGAGGTTAAGCCAACGGTAATGTGCTGCGTACCGCGATTGCTGGAACGGATCCACGATAAGGCCATGAAGAACGGCCTTGCCGCAGGCGGCATGAAAACCAAAATATTTACCTGGGCCTTAAAAATAGGCGAGGAAGTACGCCACACCACCGAGGCAGGCAAAAAACCGGGACTGGTTTTAGCAACCCAGCATAAACTTGCAGATAAGCTTGTTTTCAGCAAAATAAAAGAGAAAACCGGCGGGCGGTTAAAGCTGCTGGTATCTGGCGGTGGCGCTTTGCCAAAAAACATCGGCGAGTTTTTCGGCAATATCGGTATCATGGTATTAGAGGGTTTTGGTTTAACGGAAACTTCACCGGTAATGGCCGTAACCGAAGACCACCGTATTATTATAGGCACCGTTGGCCGCATTATACCGGGCATTGAGGTGGCTATTCAAAACGTGGATACCAAAAAGATCTACACCATACAAACGCATGATAATTTCAAGCCCGATTTCACTTCAGAAGAGGGCGAGATCGTTGTTCGGGGGCATTGTGTGATGAAGGGTTACTGGCGTAAGCCGGAGGAAACCGCGGCCGTGATAGACAGCGAAGGCTGGTTCCATACGGGCGATATTGGCAGATTTTACAAAGGCAACCTGCAAATTACCGACAGGCTGAAGAATATGCTGGTAAATGCTTACGGAAAAAACATTTACCCTACCCCGGTAGAAAACACTTACCTGAAAAGCCCTAAAATTGAACACGTGTTTTTATTAGGCGATAAACGCGAATACATCACCGCCATATTAGTCCCCGGCCGCGAATTATTGCAGGAAACTTTTCACCTGGGTAACGACTTTTTTGAGAAACCGGATGTATTCATAGAAGACCCGGAGATCATAGAATGGATAAACCAGGACGTTAAAAAGTATTCTCATGAGTTGGCCAAATTCGAACGCATCAAAAACTTTAAGCTGAAACGAGTACCATTTAGCATGGAGGAAGGTGAGATAACCCCCACCCTAAAAGCCAAACGCAAAGTGATAGAAAAGAAATACGCCGAAGCGATAGACGAATTGTATCTGCAGGAAGCGGAGGCGGAGTAACCCCCCCGTTACTGCTTCTTAGTCGGCGTATACTTCCAAAAATCTTTCTTTAAGTTGGGGTTGCCTGTGCCCGCGTAGCCTATTCCGTTGATGGAAAAGCTTACGGCATCGTAACGTGCCTCACCGCCGTAGGTGGTTATTTTTATCCAGCTATCTTTAAGGCTGTCGTATTTGTACCAATCGTCTGCCGATGAGGAGGCAGTAGTGCCCAGGCCTACGTAGCCATCGGTACCAATCACAAACTGGCTGCTAAAAACGCGCACTTTGCCGGTAAAATCTGCTTTGGCTGACCATTTATTGGTGGCGGGATCATATTCCCAAAAATCTTTTTTTACAATATCCGGCGATGAGCCGCCCAGGCCTGCATAACCTTTACCACCTATGGCAAAGGCAGCTACACCAAAACTGCCATTGCCGGGATAATCGGCAAGGCGCGTCCATTTATCGGCGGTGGCGTCGTACTTCCAAAAATCCTTATAACTGGCGGCGTAGTTATTATCGGTACCCAAGCCCAGGTAGCCTGTACCGTTTATCTCAAACGCTCTAACGTTTTCGCGTTCTATGCCGGGAAAGTTCGCCTTTTGCGTCCAAACATCTGTTGCAGGGTTATACTCCCAAAAATCTTTGTTCTGCGGGGTAGCGCCGGGGTCATCGTATTGTATTCCGTATCCTGTGCCCAAATAAGCTTTACCGTTAATGCTAAAACCGCGGATATATTCGGCAGCCTGCCCGGGGTAATCCGCTTTGCGCGTCCATTTATCTGTGGCGGGGTCGTATTCCCAAAAATCATAAAGAGGCACCACATTAAACCCCGAACCCGCATTACCGCCAATAATATAAGCTTTACTACCAATGGTGAACGCATAAGCGCGCACCCTTCCTACGCCGGGGAAATCGCCAAGCTGTTTCCATAAACCTGGTAAAGCGTTCTCATAGTTAGGCACAAAAGGCTTTTCCTTTTTACAGGAAACAAGCATAGCAAGGGCAATAAATAACAGGAATACTTTTTTAACAGGCATAATTGGTTGGCGAGATAAAGTAAATATATCATTTACATTTTATAATGTACCGATATACTTACTTCATAAATACGCGATTATGCCGGGCACGGTTGCTTGTTAAGCGTTTAGCAGCTCCTGGTAAATATCAATAAACTGCCCTACATGCAGCCCATCTGTTAAGCCATGATGAACGGTGATAGATAAGGGCATCATCTTTTTGCCGTGCACTTCGGTAACCTTTCCTACCGATAGCTTGGTGGAGCTATCCTGATAAGAAAAGCTGCGGGCATGAGTTAAGCCACTGAATTTTATCCCCGGCATTGCCGAAAAGTGGATGATATTTTCGTGAGGGATGCTCAGGTCGAGCCCGTTAGTGGCCAGTATCCGTTCGCTATCTGTTTTAGCTAAAGCGACAAATTCATCAAGCGTTGGCATAAAGGGCACAAAACCGAAACCAAATGTGCCGTTGGGACGAAGCACCACGTGGGTAACATCTATCTGGTCGTATAAAAAAACCTCGTTGTTAATAGCGCGGTACCTAAAGTTCTCGTGCCTGTTTATAGCCGTAATAGCACAGTACATGTAGTACATATAAAAAGATACGCCCAGTTCTTTTGCTTTTGCATAAGCCCTGGTAACATCTATGTCTACATTTACACTAAAATAAGGCTCTTCAAAACTATTGAAGAGTTTAAAATGGTCTTCGCGCAGCCAGCCTTCCAGTTCAATTTTGGTTCTCATCTACAATAACTCCAGTATATCTTTTATGCTTTCTACGCTTTTAAAACGCTCGTTATCTATGCTGTCTTCAATATGCTCGTGTGCCCAGGTAATGTGGTAAGGTACGTGTACGGCGTATCCGCCTACGTTTAGCACCGGTAAAATATCGCTTTTTAATGAGTTGCCAACCATCAGCAGCTCCGATGGCTGAATATCCAGATGTTTAAGCAATTTAAGATAATTGGCATCATCCTTTTCGCTCATGATCTCGATATGGTGAAAATACGGGTTTAAACCCGATTTACGCAGCTTGCGTTCCTGGTCCAGTAAATCGCCTTTGGTGGCTACTACCAGGCGATATTTACCTTTAAGGGCCTCCAACACTTCTTCTACTCCATCCAGCAGTTCTATGGGTTGATTAAGCATTTGCTTACCCAGATCCATAATTTGCTTAACCACATCTATAGTTAGCGTATCGTTGGTGATCTTCATGGCAGCCTCTATCATAGAGAGGATAAAGCCTTTTATACCATAGCCGTATAAACCAAGGTTCTCTATCTCGATGCGCAGCAGTTCGCGCTCCAGGTCGTGGCGCGACAGGTAATCACTCAGTAATTCACAAAAACGTTCTTCTGTTTGTCTGAAATAAGGTTCGTTCACCCAAAGGGTATCATCAGCGTCGAACGCGATAACTTTGATGTTCATGCGGTAAAGGTATTTATTTACCGACAAAATAAAACCCGACAAAATTACATCGTGCGTTAATTATCGTAGGATAACGTTGTTTGGTTCTCAAATCTCATATCTAACATCTCATATCTCGCTCAAAAACCCTATTTTTGCACCCTTAAAATACACCGTATTCATATGAGTATTGCGCTATCCGAACAGGAACTTATTCGCCGCGAATCGTTACAAAAACTTCGCGACCTGGGCATCAATCCCTACCCTGCCGAAGCTTATGAAGTTGACGCCTGGGCACAAGATATTAATGACAATTTTAACGCCGCCCCAGATAAGTATAAACAGGTTACCGTAGCCGGCCGTATCATGACGCGCCGTATTATGGGCAGCGCTTCTTTTTTTGAACTTCAGGATAGCACCGGCAGGGTGCAGGTATACATTAAACGCGATGATATTTGCCCCGACGAAGATAAAACGCTCTACAACATCGTATTTAAAAAACTATTAGATATAGGCGATTACGTTGGCGTAAAAGGCTACGTTTTCCTAACCCAAACCGGAGAGATCTCGGTACACGTTCAGGAGTTAACTATTTTATCCAAATCGCTTAAGCCTTTACCCGTTGTAAAACGCGAAGAAGACGGCACCATACACGATGGTTTTACCGACCCGGAAATGCGTTACCGCCAGCGTTATGTGGATTTAACCGTTAACCCGGAATATAAAAACATCTTCATCAACCGCTCTAAAGTGATCAGCGCTATGCGCGATTATTTTAACATCCAGGGCTGGATGGAGGTGGAAACGCCCATATTACAGTCTATACATGGCGGTGCAGCGGCTCGTCCGTTCAATACCCACCATAACACGCTGGACATGCCGCTTTTTCTGCGTATTGCCAACGAGCTTTATCTGAAAAGGCTGATCGTTGCGGGTTTTGATGGCGTTTACGAATTTGGCAAGATGTTCCGTAACGAGGGTATGGACCGTACCCATAACCCGGAATTTACCGCTATGGAAATTTACGTGGCCTATAAAGATTATATCTGGATGATGGCCATGGTGGAGGAGTGTTTAGAAACTGTTGCCAAAGCCGTTCACGGGATCCCGGTGGTGCAGGTTGGAAAGCATGAGATAAATTTTGCCGGCCCTTACGAAAAATTAAGCATGTACGATTCTATCCTGAAATATACCGGGATCGACGTATCTGCAATGGACGAGGCAGGTTTGCTTAAAGTTTGTGCCGACCTGGGGATTGAGACCAATGCAACCATGGGCAAAGGTAAACTGGTTGACGAGATCTTCAGCGCAAAAGTAGAGCACAACCTTATACAGCCAACGTACATTACCGATTACCCTATCGAGATGACGCCGCTTGCCAAAAAACACCGTACAAAAGACGGTTTGGTAGAACGCTTTGAGTTGTTTGTGAATGGTAAGGAAATTGCCAACGCTTACTCGGAATTGAACGACCCGATAGACCAGCGCGAGCGTTTAGAAGAGCAGCTGGTATTGGCCGGCCGCGGCGACGACGAGGCAATGGCGATGGACGACGACTTCCTGCGTGCACTGGAGTACGGCATGCCGCCAACATCGGGCCTGGGTATTGGTATCGACCGTTTGGTGATGCTGATGACCAACCAAAGCACCATACAGGAAGTATTATTCTTCCCGCAGATGCGCCCGGAGAAAAAAGCAAAGGTTGCTACTGCTGATGATTTTATAGCCATTGGTGTACCTGCCG
The DNA here is from genome assembly GCF_014773265.1 of Mucilaginibacter pankratovii. GTDB lineage: Bacteria > Bacteroidota > Bacteroidia > Sphingobacteriales > Sphingobacteriaceae > Mucilaginibacter > Mucilaginibacter pankratovii. Next base: position 49,238 of record NZ_JACWMY010000002.1, read on the forward strand.
AATGGGTGCCAGTGCTGAATAAAATGGGCTTTAACACCGTAGAAGAATTAAAAGCAGGCAACCCCAACAAAGTGTTTAACGATTTGGGCGGAATGCGCAAAAAATTAAAATTAGACATTGCTATGCCTACTAAAGATGAGGTGATGGCTTGGTTTGCATAATGCAAAACCAGATAGCATACAAAAGGCCTTAACGGGCCTTTTTCTGTTTAACAGTTATTCAAATTTCTTCCCTGCCGATACACTTGGCCAATCATCCGTACGAAACGGGCTTACGGGCATCCCTTGTGTATTAAACAGGTTGGCGTCGATACTGGTTTGCCCCAACATAATAACCGATGGTTCAGCTGCGTACGTGCTATCTAAAATAATGGTGCGCTGCATAAACCCTTGCCCGCGGTACGAATATAATCTTCCAACCCATTCCCAGGAGCTGGGCATATATCCCTGCTGCCAGTTATCAAAAAAACTTGCCGACTTTGTGGCCAGTTCTGCGGCTGTATAATTTACAACAGGCGCACCGCGATACGCCCATAGTTTTAAACGCTTATCCGCTCTTGCTGTTAATTCTTTATCATTTACAGGCAAGCCCGGCACCACGGCGGCTAATTCGGGCGAGGAAAGCATGGCGTCCCGGCTTATCCAGTCCTCGGCTTCGGTACCTCCCCAGCTGCTATTGATAATGCCTACGGTAACGTGTAAGTTCTCGGCTAAGCGTTTAGCGTAAAAATACCCCACGGCAGAAAAATCGCCAACGGTACCGGCATTTGCCAACTTCCATTCGCCGCCTGTCAGTTCGGTTTCCGGCTTCAGGCTAACTTTATGCGGAACATAAAACTGGCGCACGGGAACATTCGCGGCAACCTTGCGCTCCGCCTTGTAGCCATATGCGTTCTTTAGCTGGAATTCCATATTAGATTGACCGGAGCAAAGCCATACCTCACCAAGCATAACATCTGTGTACATTATACTTTCTTTACCCGAAGAAACTTTCATGGTATAAGGGCCGCCCTCTTTCATCGGCAGGAAGCTTAACTTCCAGTTACCCTGAGCGTCCGCAATGGCGGTTTTAATCAAGTTGTTTAAGCTAACGCTCACCTTAGCGCGCTTTGCGGCCACACCCCATACAGGGATGGTTTGGTTTCGTTGCAAAACCATATGGTTACTAAATAACTTGGATGGCGCTAATTGGCCATAACCGTTAAGTGATAAGAGACAGGCAAAAAGCGCGGAAAAGAAAACTCGCATGGCGATATGTTGAAGTTTAAATAGGATTGATAAAGATAATTATTAGCCGGTTTGTCTCCGTTTAAATTTTCTTAAAAATACTTTGAAATACAAGTGTTTTATTTAACTTTGAATAACAAAGTACTTTTAGTTACTCAATAGACTCAATGACATGAAGATCTCAAAAACAAAATTCGTTACGCTCTTCCTCGTTTCGGGGTTTGCATTTCAATTCATCTCCAATTCACTTTTGGGATCCGAGGTCCGGCTCTTTCCCGTAAACGGCGAGTGGTTCCCGGGAACAGGATCGGCAATTGCCTGGAAGAGTACGGCAGCCACAATTATATACCCTATCAAAATTGCTTTGATAGGCCCTTTATTGCCATTATTTACAGATCCGGATCCGGCACCGCCAATTTTAGTTTTCGCGTTTGCTTTATACTGGACTGTGATAGCCTTAGTTCTTTATTATCTCCTCAATAAAATAATCACCCGTAAAAAAGCATGACGTTTGGCGTAAAACCACCAAAAAAATTCGGCCTCTTATGTTTTAATATATCGTTATGAATAGACTTGAAGAACTATACTATGAGGCAAAGGCCGATAAGTGGTTTAAGCGATTTGCTGTTTTCTGCCGCGTCGCCTTAGCAGCGAGCTTTATTCCCGCAGGCTATGTCAAGATCGCAGGTGAAAGATTCGCCGCCGGCCTGCCGTCTAACAATCCTTTAGGGCATTACTTCGATGCTTTACATGTTACCGGGTATTACTATACCTTTATTGGAATTGCTCAAATTATAACAGCTATATTATTGCTGATCCCGAGAACGTCCCTTCTGGGTGCATTGATGTATTTTGCCTTTATCGTTAATATTTGCGTGCTTACTTATGCTACCCGGTTTGACGGTACCCGGGGCATCACCTTTATGTTATTGGCCAGTTTGTTTTTATTGGCCTGGAATTACGACCGGTTGAAACACATTTTGCCATTTAAGCAGCCTGAAACAGAGCCCCCTGTGTTAAAAAGACCGCTGGGTGTGCGCCTTCGGATCTGGTTTTTTGGAGGCTCCTTAGCAATCATAGCATTTATCATCATCGGTACTTCTATTTATATGAGATAGTGCCGGGTAACTCTGAAGAAGAGTGCAGAAATCAATGTGCCGGCAGCAAAAACCCCGCGGCCTGCCAGGTTTTCTGTGATTGCATTTATAAACAAGGTAAATCGCTGAATAGTTGTTTGGCAACTTTTAATAGCGCGAAAGATATTCGCAAATCTGACAGGAAGTAGCAGAGTCCACCGCAATTGGATATAATCATGTCCAAATCCGTTCAGAAAAGGCATGTTTATAGGCCTAAATATTTGCTGATAAAAGCCGGGAGGTTTGCATTAACTCAATTGCAACAAACGCCGCAATAAATTCACGCTGTTCGTTATGATTAAAACAATAAAGTGTGAATTAAGGCTTATTACACACAAATAGAAATTTGTAACTCATTCTATTCCTGATAGTTTTATCAACACCGGTCTTCCACAATTGTGAAAAACAATTGGCCCGGTTAATTACAATTCCTTAACAGAATGATAAAACTAACCAAACTTTCGTTTTAACTAACATGTTTAACTTTATATCAAACACACTAATAAGAATACCATGACTAATTCGATCCTCGAGATAACCGAAAACGAATACCTGATAAAACTAAACAGAAATACTTTCAATCTATCGTTTATACGCAGCCTGCTTAAAATGGTGGAGGTGGCCGAGCCATCCGAAGAGAAAGCTTTTAATGTGGTAGACAGGCATATCGCCGCAAATCAAAATCATTCTTCGGAGCCGGATTATTTCAGCTCGCTCGACGAGAAATAAGATCTTTCCTGCTTAGAATTTCTGCTGACGGAAGCCGCCGCGTACTACCTGCTGCTTATCCATCTGTGCCATCTGGCCTTTCATCATTTTTATCTGGTCGGCAAGCAGTTTGTTCTTATCGTCCTTAGCAGCTTCCTTTAAATAAATTTCGGCGTTACGCTTATCGCGTTTTGCCATCGCAATACCTGCAAGGCTCAGTTTAGCCAGCGCAGTGTTGTGGCTCATGCCCATTCCCAGGCTTAGCGCCTTCTTAAAGTATTTCTCAGATTTTAGCGGCGCCTTGCGCGATTCTATCAAGCCGATAAGCAGGTTGTAGTAACCATGCTGGCCTTTATACAGTTGTTTTTCGTAGTCGGTAATTTTTAGCAGCCATTTTCCGGATTCATCGGTATTTTCTTTACGCAGGTAGTACTGCGCAATCAGCATGTTCTCGTTAAAAAAGAAGGTAAGCAGTATTAAACCGCCAATTAAAAACACAGGTATCCCCCATCCCCAAAAACCAAACACACACAGGGCAACACCGCCACCCATTGTAACACAAGCAATAATTAACCTAACTATATTCGACATAATTTGTATTAGTATAATCAAAGTGCAAATATCGTTATTTGTAAGCTAAATAAAACATCTGTATTAATATTTATGGCAGGAGAATTAGAGCCCGGCTGGCAGAAAGCCATCGGCACCGAATTAACAAAACCGTATATGCTGGATCTGAAAAATTTCCTGATGCAGGAGAAGGAAGCCGGCCATATTACTTACCCAAAAAACAAGGAAATTTTTAACGCTTTTAATATTACACCTTTTGATAAGGTAGAGGTAGTAATTATCGGGCAAGACCCTTACCACGGCCCCAACCAGGCACACGGGCTTTCCTTTTCGGTACGCGAAGGGGTACCAGTTCCACCATCCTTAAAAAACATTTATAAAGAATTAGCTACCGATATCCCCGGCTTCCGCATCCCCCAAACCGGCGACCTCACCAAATGGGCCGAACAAGGCGTACTATTATTAAACGCAACGCTAACTGTTCGCGCGGCTACTGCCGGCTCGCATCAAAAAAAAGGCTGGGAAAAATTTACCGATGCCGCCATCAAAACCCTGTCGGACGAGAAGACCGGCCTGGTGTTTATTCTTTGGGGTGCCTACGCCCAATCAAAAAGCGTGCTCATTAATCCCAACAATAACCACCTCATCATTAAATCAACCCATCCTTCGCCCCTGGCGGTAAGCCACGGCGGGTTCTTCGGATCCAAACCGTTTTCTAAAACAAATGAGTTTTTGAAGAAAGAGGGTAAGGAAGAAATCGATTGGCAGATATGAGCCCAAGCGCGGCCCCCACGCCCCCCTGAAGAGGGAGTTTTTCAAAAGTGAAAGCCCTTTAACATTCGTCAAAGGACTTTATTAAAACTTTGTTCCACATTCAGGGGGTTTGGGGACTGGAGATACCATTCCTTTTATTTACAATGATAAGGGCGACTACAAGATTAGGCACCCAACACAGCCACGAAACAATGCGATAGGCAGGGATAAAATCATGAAACACAAAGGCTGATAGTAGCGGCAACCAAATACGCAAGGTAACAGCTGCAAACGTGAGCGCATAATTACAGATCATCCATTTTTGGTGTAGACTGACATGGCCCTGCCTTATAGTGGTATATGCTTTTACGTCACTAATTAGCCAGATAATGGCTAACGAGCCAAAGCCCAATACACAAATCAGTCCGCCTGTAGCAAAAAACGCGATGTATAAGGCCGCTATACTACTCAGCGCCACAGCTATAACATATACTTTACCCACTACGCGGTGTATTTGTAAGTAACGCCGGCGTAAACGGGCGCTAAATTGCGTCCAGCCGATTAAAAGGGCCACCCCGCCAAAAATAATGTGAATATAAAAAGCGGTGTTCCAGATATCACTATTCAGAATAGCTTTTGGTTTTGACTGCAATAAACCGTTCGACCGCATATCGACCAAAAAATAAAGTAAGGGATACAGGCCAATAGCAATGGCAAAAAAAGCGAATGGGATCCAGGGTAGGTTTTTAAGTTTCATTGCTGTTTAGACCATTAAAACCATAATTGTGTTACAGCGGATATTTAAAGGCAAAACAATTAAGGTACGAGACACAAAAAAGCCAGGAATCAAAAAAAAGTCTTGATTCCTGGCTCTTGAATTCTTGTATCTAATTTCTAATATTCCAGCGGCACTATCGGCTCTTTCTTGCTGGTGCTCATGATCATCATGGTTTGGAAAGTTTTTACCACGGTGATGCGGCTTATCTTATCCATAATAAGGCGTTCGTACGATTTAATATCGCGCACGTATACCTTCAGCAGAAAATCGCATTGCCCGGTTACGTGATGGCACTCGGTAACTTCTTTAATAGTTTGGATCTCGTCCAAAAATGTTTGGATGGTATTCTTCTGATGAAAATCCAGTGAGATCTGTATAAAGGTCTTAATGCCCAAACCCAATTTCTCCTCGTCCACTAAAGCGTGATAGCTTTTAATGTACTCGGCGTTCTCCAGTTTGCGCACACGTTCTAACGTAGGTGCCGGCGAAAGCCCTATTTCGTTAGATAGCTGCAAGTTGGTTATGCGGCCGTTTTCTTGTAATATCTTGAGTATTTGGAGGTCTATCTTATCTAATTCAGCTGCCATGGTACATGCAAATATAAAATAATCTGCTTCACACAAAATATAATTCCATATAAATATCATTTAACAAAACAATTTAAGAATAATTTCATTTTTTTAGACGAGTCTAAAAATAATATTATATTTGCCTAAATGAATACATTAGCCGAGGAAAATTACTTAAAGGCCATCTATAAGTTAGCCTCGCTTACAGAAAACGTGAGCACTAACCAAATAGCGGCATCGCTGGAAACAAAAGCCTCGTCGGTTACAGATATGTTGCGCAAGCTGTCAGATAAAACCCTCATTAATTATACCCGCTACCAGGGCGTGAGCCTTACCGAGGCCGGCGAAAAAGTGGCTATCAACATCATCCGTAAGCACCGGCTTTGGGAGTACTTTTTGGTAGAGAAGCTGAATTTTAAATGGGATGAGGTGCACGATATGGCCGAAGAAATGGAGCATATCTCCTCTAACGAATTAATAGACCGGCTGGATGAGTTTATGGGCTTCCCAAAGCGCGACCCGCACGGCGACCCGATCCCCGATTGCAACGGGCAGTTTAAAACAAATGATCTTAAACCAATTTCAGCGCTGGCTGTTAGTGCCGGGGGTATCATTTCGGGAGTTAGGGACCACACGTCAGTATTTTTACAATACCTGGAGAAACAGGGGCTCATCATCGGCAAAAAAATAATGATAAAAGAGGTTATCAGTTACGATAACACAGTAGTACTGCAAATGGATAACAAAACTTTACAAATAAGCCGCGAGGTGGCCAATAACCTTTTAATAGCTATATGATAACAAACGAATCGTTAGGCAATGTACACAACTCGGTAGGTACCGAAAATAAAACCGGCTGGCGCAAATTGCTTTCCTTTTTAGGCCCGGCCTATTTGGTAAGTGTAGGTTATATGGATCCCGGCAACTGGGCAACGGATTTGGCTGCCGGCAGCCAGTTTGGTTACAAGCTAATATGGGTGTTGTTGTTATCAAATATGATTGCCCTGCTTTTGCAGAACCTTTGCGTAAGGCTGGGCATAGTGCGCGGGCTTGATCTGGCGCAGGCATCCAAGCACTCGTACCCGCGTTTTGTGAATTTTTGCCTATACATATTGGCGCAGATCTCTATAATCGCCTGCGACCTGGCAGAGGTGATAGGCATGGCCATCGGTTTAAACCTGCTATTTGGCCTGCCCCTGATATGGGGCGTATCTATTACCATGTTGGATACCCTGCTGCTTTTGTTTTTACTGAACAAAGGGATGCGCAAGCTGGAAGGATTTATTATCTCATTGATATTTATTGTAGGGCTGGCCTTTTTATTGGAGATGTTTATTGTGCAGCCACATGTAATAGATGTTGCCAAAGGTTTTATCCCCACGGCATTAAATGAGCGGTCTTTGTATTTAGCCATTGGTATTATCGGTGCCACAGTAATGCCGCATAATCTTTACCTCCACTCATCACTGGTGCAAACCAGGAAGATAGACCGCACGGAAGAAGGCATCAAAACCGCCATCCGTTATAACTTTTGGGATACCACCATCGCGCTTAACCTTGCCTTTTTTGTAAATGCCGCGATACTGATACTGGCAGCAACCGCCTTTTTTGGCAGGGGCTACCACGAGGTGGCCGAAATACAGGATGCGCATAAATTGCTTAGCAATATCTTTGGTAAGCTGGCACCGGCACTGTTTGCTATAGCGCTGATAGCCGCCGGGCAAAGCTCCACCGTAACCGGTACACTTGCCGGGCAAATTATTATGGAGGGGCACTTAAACCTGCGTATTGCGCCATGGCTACGGCGTTTGATCACCCGGATATTTGCCATAGTGCCCGCGTTTTTCACCATATTGTATGCCGGCGAAGAAGGGTTAGGCAAGCTGTTGATACTAAGCCAGGTGGTGTTAAGCCTGCAACTGGGTTTTGCCATTATCCCGCTGATCCATTTTACATCTGATAAAAAACGGATGGGCAAATTTGCTACCAGCCTGCCTTTAAGGGTTTTGGCCTGGGTATTTGCAGTGTTGATAGTTGGATTGAATGCAAGGCTGGTTATACAAGAGATAGGCAACTGGGCAGATGCTAACCAGGGCTCGGCCAATTTAGTGCACTTTGTAATAACGCCGATAGCTGTTGGTGTTGCGGCGCTGCTGCTTTACGTTTTCCTGCGCCCGCTGTTATGGAAACATACCGATCAGCGAGTTTACATCCCCCATGGTATCGCGGCTTCGCTGGATAATTTGGAGCCCGTACATTACAACCATATTGCAGTAACGATCGATTTCTCTAAGAACGACCAGGACTGTATACGCCATGCTTTAATGCAGGGCGGCAAGAAGGCCAGGTACAGCCTGATACACGTGGTAGAAACGGCCGGTGCACGGTACTACGGCAAACAGGTAATGGACAACGAAACCCAAAGCGACGTAAACAATTTAGAAAAGTATGTGGATGCCTTAACCAAACTAAATTACAAAGTGGAAGCCAGGATAGGCTATGGTGTTGCGGCAACTGCTATTGCCGAAATTGTTAATACCGAAGGCATCGATTTTATTGTAATGGGTTCGCATGGGCACAAAGCGCTTAAGGACCTGATATTTGGCACCACCGTTAACAGCGTAAGGCACAAGGTAAATGTACCGGTGCTGGTTGTTAAGCCGGCCGCAAAATAATTTGCATATTTGCAGCGTAATGAAGCAGGATATCTACATCAAGAATAAAAAGGCATACTTTGAGTACCACATACTAGATAAATACGTAGCGGGTATACAACTGCTGGGTACCGAGATAAAATCCATCCGTGAAGGTAAAGCCAACGTGAACGATGCTTTTTGCACTTTTATTGGCAACCAGCTTTACATCCGTAATCTGCATATTTCCGAGTATTCCTTCGGCTCGTTCTACAATCACGAGGCCAAACGCGATCGCGTGCTGCTGCTCAACAAAAAAGAACTAAAAAAACTACTTACCCGTGGTGAGGAAAAAGGGTTAACCATTATCCCCCTTGCCTTGTTTATCAGCGAGCGTGGTTTTGCCAAAGTAGAAATAGGCCTTGCACAAGGTAAAAAAACCTTCGACAAGCGCGAGACCATGAAGGAGCGCGATACGAAGATTGAGATGGATAGGGCGATGAAAAGGTAGTTTGCAGTTTGCAGTTTGCAGTTTGCAGTTTGCAGTTTGCAGTTTGCAGTTTGCAGTTTGCAGTTTGCAGTTTGCAGCGCTTTACTGACTGCAAACCGTTATCTGAAAACTGCCAACTGGCTCACCACGCCCTATCCCCTACTAACGGCACAAATCTAAAGGTATCCAGCACATGCCTTTCGTAATCATTTTCGCTGGTTTTTAATACGGTAACCATTTTCTGGGATTTTTCGTCGCCAACGGGGATAACTAAAATACCGCCGATATTGAGCTGTTTTAATAGCAGATCGGGCACGGTTGGGGCGCCGGCGGTTACAATGATCTTGTCATACGGCGCATCACTTGCTATGCCTATCGAGCCATCGCCCAAAAAGAATTTTGGCTTGTAACCCATATAAGGCAATACTTGTATGGTACGTTCGTAAAGTTTTTCCTGGCGCTCTATGGTGAATACTTTGGCACCAACCTCCATCAATACACAGGTTTGATAACCACAGCCGGTGCCAATCTCTAATACTTTATCGCCTTTACGAATGTGGAGCAATTCGGTTTGATAAGCTACCGTATAAGGCTGCGAAATGGTTTGCCCTGCCCCTATCGGGAAGGCAATGTCCTTGTAAGCCTGGTTCCAAAAAGTTTCATCAAAAAAATAGTGCCGGGGTACTTTGCCAATGGCTGTTAATACCCGCTCGTCTTCAATTCCTTTTTTTCGTAAAACCTCAACCAGTCTTTTTCGTGCACCTTGCTCGCGGTAATTATCAATAAACTTGTACGCCATCGTTACAAAATTAACACGATTAAAGGATTTAACGATTAACCTAATAAGTTTGCCAAAAGATTTAGCTTTATTTAGTTGACTAAGAGGCGAAATAGTTATACACAACCATTAATAGGGATCAACATCCGGCTGCACAATACATCCCTTACTCAACTTCGTGGTCTGAAATTGCGTGATCACATCGCGCATTAAGGCTTTTGCCTTTACTACAGAGATACTATCCCGCTCAAACTTCAGCATAATGGTTTTGATGTAGTAGTTGCGGATGCGGTTGATAAGCGGCGCTTCAGGGCCTATGACACGGTCGCCGAAGTGCTTGCGGAGTTCGTTGGTAAGATATTCGGCCTGGTTATATAATATCTCGGGGTTCTTGTGCTTTACATCTACACTGATAATGCGGTAAAATGGCGGGTATTTAAAGCTTTTGCGCTCTTCCATTTCCGTAAAGTACAGGTCGGCGTAGTCGTTCTCTATCACCTGTTTTATCACGCGGTGGCCGGGGTCGTAGGTTTGTATAACTACTTTACCCTGCTTGCCCCGGCGACCTGCCCTGCCGCTCACCTGCGCCAGCATCTGGAAGCTGCGCTCATTGGCACGGTAGTCGGGATATTTTAAAAGGCTATCGGCATTAATTATGCCTATCACGGTTACATCCGCAAAATCGAGCCCTTTGGCAACCATTTGGGTACCTATTAATATATCTATCTTTTTTTCTTCCAGATTATTCAAAATGGTTTGCAGCGAATTGCGGGAGCGAGTGGTATCCAGGTCCATCCTCGCCAGGCGAACATCGGGCATTAATACCGATAATTCATCCTCTACCTTCTCGGTACCAAATCCCTTGTATTCTAAATGAGTAGAACCACATGCAGGGCAAACCGATGGCGTATCTTCTTTGTAACCGCAATAATGGCAATGCAGCTTGGTAGTATGTTTGTGGTAGGTAAGGCTCACATCGCAGTTGATACATTTTGGGGTGTAGGCACAAACCCGGCACATCAGCACCGGCGCATAACCCCTGCGGTTTTGGAAGAGGATCACCTGTTCTTTGTTCTCCAGCGCCAGCTGCATATCCGCCATCAGCACGCTGGTAAAGTGCGATTGCATGGTTTTTTGCTTCAGTTCTTTAGAAATGCTTACTACCTCCACCAAGGGCAACTGTACACCGCCGTAACGCTCGGTTAGTTCAACCAGGCCATATTTATGGGTGCGCGCATTGTAATAAGTTTCAAACGAGGGTGTAGCCGAGCCTAAAAGCACTTTGCCGCTGTGCATGTTAGCCAAATAAATAGCTGTATCGCGGGCATTGTATCGTGGCGCGGGGTCGTATTGTTTATAGGAGGTTTCGTGTTCTTCATCTACAATGATCAATCCCAGATCATGAAAAGGCAGGAATACCGACGAGCGCGCGCCAAGCACAACCTTGTATTCATTACGAAGAACCTTTTGCCAAACCTCCACCCGCTCGTTATCATTAAAGCGCGAGTGATAAACACCTATGGTACCACCAAAATAAATGCGCAACCTTTCGATGATGTGAGTAGTTAAAGCAATTTCGGGCAGCAAATAAAGTACCTGCCGGCCGGTTGCTATCATCTCTTCTATCAGCTTGATATAGATCTGCGTTTTACCCGAGGCTGTTACGCCATGCAGCAGCACCACGTCCTTCTTTTCAAAATATTGCTGTGCTTCGCCCAAAGCCAGTTGCTGGGCTTCGCTCAGCGTAAAATTGCTTATCGCCTCGTCGTCTTCTTCATAGCCAAGGCGACTTATCGTTTTGTGCTCGGCAAAAAACACCTCCTTTTCTATAAGAGATTTGATACTTGACTCGCCCGCACCGCTTTCTTCTATCAACTCGTTTTTTGCTACCGCTTTTTGCTGGCGCGATAATTTCAGGTAGGTCAGCAGCGCATCGGCTTGTTTTGGCGCGCGCTTTTCCAGGATCTCAAAAAGCTCTTTACGGTTGTCGGAGTTGTGGTAAACGGGGTTTAAAGTGATATAAGTTTTCTTGCGCGGCTTATACCGTTCGCTTACTTCTTCGGATATCGTAATGATATTCTTCTCGAAAAGCGATTTCAATATCGGCATTACCGTTTTTTGGCCCAGCAGTTTCACAATATCGCTTACCGTTAACTCCGGCTGAATATCAAGCGCTTCGGTAATGAGGTATTCCTTATCGTTCAGTTGGGTTTTATCGTACTCAAACTCCCGGTTCAGCATCACCTTTGTTTCGCTGGCCAGTTTTAGGGCCGAAGGCAAAGCTGCGTTCATCACTTCTCCTTCATTGCACATATAATATTCGGCAAGCCAGTGCCAAAACTGCAGCTGTCGTTGGGTAACTACCGGTGCATCGTCCAATATTTCGATAATGTATTTCGCTTCGTATTTTTCTGGCGCATGCTCGCTGATGGCTGCGATAATGGCCGTGTAGAGCTTGCTTTTGCCAAACTGCACCACCACCCTTTTACCCACTACGGCTGCATCGTTCATCTCGAACGGCACTCGATAGGTATAGTTGCGGCTGATAGCCAAAGGCAATATCACCTCAACAAAAAGCGTTTTACGGTTGTGCAGCTGCACCTCAGCAAATTCTAACATCAGGTTATTTGTTTCGGAAAGCGGCAAGTGCCAGTGTTACCCAGCCAATTATAAACAGCAAGCCACCAACAGGAGTAACCGGGCCAATGGCCTTTAGGCCGGGCATTTTCAGCAGGTCGCGGCAAGCCAGTAAATAAAGCGAGCCCGAGAAAAGGATAATACCAAATGTGAACAAATAATAAGTGGCAATTAACGGCCCATTTTTAAACTGGGAAAACGTGGACAAAAACAACAAGGCTAAAACGTGGTAGAACTGGTATTGCACCGCGGTTTGCCATACTTCCAATTGCCGGGGCTCAAGCGATCCCTTTAGGGCATGCGCCCCAAAAGCGCCACAAATAACAGCAATAGCGCCAAACAGCGCCGCGGTTATAATAATTTGTTTGTTCATGCAGATATAAAAGGCTAAGTTAACCAAATGAAAGTATTACTTTATTGTGGTACGGTAAAATTCTAACTTGCGTTCGCAAAACCGAGATGAAAAAACTCATTCTATTTACACTTATTTTAGTTGCCGCAACCGGGTATATTACCGTTAAGTACTTTAAAAGCTTAAAGTCATCAGGTATGCACGCCGGCAATATTATGCGTACCATTCCGGATAGTGCCGTTGCCGTGTTTGAGTTTAGCAACGATAAGGGTTTTTACGATATTTTTGCCGACAATACTTTACTGGGCAGCTTGGTTGGCGAACAAAAAATGAGCGAGCTGGACATTGTTAGAAAAACACTCTTCGCCAATCCCTTATTGCAGCAGCTGTTTGATGGCAGCAATATTTTCATCTCGCTCCACTCATCCGGCCAGCCCGAAACAGAATTACTGCTTACAGCAGCAGCCGCAAAAGATGCAGATATGGTTGCATTTGATGCCCTTGCCAAACAAAAGAAGACCGGCATGTTGATAAGCCCACTAACTATCGACGAAAAAAAGGGCTACACTATCTTCTTCGCCCAATTAAAAAAGCGCTTTTATATTATTAATACCGACGAAAACATCTACTCAGCAAGTTTCTCTAAAGAATTACTTACCAGGGCCGCCTTATACAAAAACGATAAAGAAACCGAAACGTTCATCCCCCTGCCCGATCAGCAAAACTCAAACTCGCTGGCCAATTTATACATCAACTACAGCCAGCTCTCGCCCTTATTCGATCAGTTGTTTAAAAGCAAAAACCAAGACCTGTTTAAAAGCTTCCGGCTACTGCCTGCGTCGGCCGCGTTAAACCTTAATTATAAAACAGATGCATTGATGTTTAACGGGTACACCAATATACAAACCGATAAACCGGCAAGTTACCTAAACCTGTTTACCAGCCAGCTACCGGTACTAAACAACCTGAAGGAGATCTTCCCTTCAACCATCGCTTACTCTATGGATATGGCTGTTTCTAACCCGGTAAAATTCCTTGCCGACCTGGCAGTGTTTCATGATAAAGCCGGTTTAAAAACAGAGAAGGATACCCTCTTTACACGTATAAAAGCCGAAACGGGGATCGACCTGCGGACAGAGTTTAGCAGAGAATTAAGCAATGAATTTGCAGTGGTTACCACACGTTACCGCGAGCGGTTTGCCCTGATAGCCATAAAAGATGGTTCGAAGTTGCGCCCGGTGATGACCAACATAAGCACCATGATAAATGACGAAACCGGCGAGTTTAATTATAATAAACTCCCCTACTTTTTATTAGGTGATGCTTTCAATTCTTTTAAACGCCCGTACTTCCGCATTATTGATAACTACCTGGTACTGGCAAATAGCTTAAAAGAATTGGATAGCTACAGCGATAGTTACCTTAACCGTAAATTTTTAAACAAAACTGTACAATACAATCGCTTTGATAATTTAATGGGCGAGCGCAGCAACGTTACGTTTTTTATCAACTTTAAAAATGCCCAATTGATATTAGAGAACGACCTGAAAGACAATTTCTTTAATGCTTACAGAAGCAACAAATTATCGCTGGAAAACTTTTACGCCGCATCTTACCAGCTTACCGCTACCGATAATAACTTTTATACCAATTTCTGTATGTTGCAAAATGCAATTGATACAACCGGTAGTGTTAAAACAGCCAAAAGTCTCCAATAAATACAACCCTAAGCGCTTTATTCCGTTAAAAGGTATAATATTTGGCTAAGCTAACCCCCAAGTCAAATTGCATTTATATATTTAGGGGCGTTTAGCGCGAGCATAGATACGGCGAGATTTTATGAAGAAATTTTTATTGGCACTTTCCTTACTACTTTTTACACTCCATTCTTTTGGCCAACAATTTTCTCAATACAACACCGGCACCCTTTACGATTCTTTCGAAAACCCCTCGCGTGCCTCCTTCACGCCCGATTCCAGCAGAAAATACGCCTTCAACTTCTTTTTGCCAAACTTTTCGGTAAACTCGTTTTTAACGGGTAATTCGCAGGTACCATTAAAAACCAGGGCCTTTTTAGGAAATTATACCACTACCAATTTAAAATTTGGCGAGAACAGGTTTAACCGTTTCAACGCCAACATCAATTATTACTCCATTATGTATAAGGCGTATACCAACCTGGATGGTGATGCCGAGATTGGTATATCCACCCAAACAAAGGCAGAAGGAAGGGGCCTTTTCAGTGATGAATCTGTAGCTTTATTTAATGGCCCTACCGCGTTCGCAGACGACCATTACGATAATATTTTTAATAACAGCGGAACCTACCAGGCCTATCACCAGGTTAGTTTCAGCTACCGCGAAAAAATAAACAAAAAATTTGCCGTGGGCGTTAAGCTAAGCGCTTTGATGGGGTTCCGCTATCAAAAGATAGATGTCGCCACTTCTGCCCTGGATATAGACAGGCCGAACGACCAGGCTTTTTTATCCATGACCGGTAAATACAAATTAAACTATGTACCGGGTGGTTTTACTACGCATGATTACCTGCCCACATTGAGAAACCCCGGGGCAGCCATCGGCGCGGGTGTTTCGTTACGTACACGCGATGCTTTTAACCTGCAATTCAATGTAAAAGATCTTGGTTTTATCCGTTGGAGCAGCCGGTCGACCACGTATGACTTCGCGTCGATGGACACCATCTCCGCCTTTTCTACTTCAAGGCGCGAACGTAATATTTACGAAGCGGCAAAAAACGTGGCAAAAACCAACGAGGTTTTAGGATCATTTGTAACCGCTACAAATGCCAAATTTGAGATCAGTGCCAACAAAACATACTGGTTAGATTACAACAGCCAATACCGGTACTCACCTACGCTGATACTGTCAAAGGAAGTATTTTTCGATGGCTTTACCGCTGCATTGGTTAACCCCATAACGCATAATAATTACACGCTAACGTTTACCACAGCTTACAACAATTATAAGTTATTGAGTTTAGGCGGCCAGTTTATGATAAAAACACCCAATGCAGAGTTTTTTATTGGTAGCGAAAGGCTGTTTCAAACAGGCAGCCTGGTGTTGGCATCCGCCAAAAGTAATTCACAAATAAACCGTAATGCTTCTTATACTGCAGCCGATATATTTTTGGGTGTTACCTTTAAATTTGGCCCGCTGATAGAGCATCCGCTTAACGCCAGCTTTATCCCAATTGAAAATAAGCCGGGGTTCTTTAAACGGATGTTTAGCCGCATCTTCGGGAAAGACGACGAGTATTAGGCGTTTGCTTTTTTACCTGCAATAAAATCCTTAAGGTAATAGGGCTCAAAATAGGCCACATCCACAAAATCTTTTTTATTGAATTTAGTAAGGGCTATGGCAGTAAGATGAACTGCCGAGTTTGTGAAGCCCGGTAAAAAGTGGGCATTGGGGTTTTGGCCCAAAGCCTCCCTGCATTTTTCGGCACCATCACCAAAAAATAAAATTTTATGAGCAGCCAGCACATCTGCAAAGCTATTACTATCTACAATTTCGGCAGCTGTGGGTTTAATTGTATTACCTTGCGCATCAAATACAGCGGTGAACACTTCCATGCGGCGTGCGTCTATCATAGGGCATAACAGCATTCCGGCATCATCCTGTGCAACACCATTGGCCATAGCTGTTAAAGTTTCTACGGCTATCAGCGGCTTATCCAGCGCAAAGCAAAGTCCCTTGGCTGTAGACACCCCTATACGTAAACCCGTGTACGACCCCGGCCCGCAACTTACCGCAACAGCATCAATATCGGCATAAGTAATGCCGGCCGCCCTTACCAGTCCGTCAATATAAACGGTGATAACCTCGGCATGTATATTACGCTGGTCTATCTCTTTAAAACCCAGCACCTCCCCATTACGCGCAAGCGCTACGGAGCAGGAGGTAGTGGCGGTTTCTATTTGTAGTATGGTCATGTTAGTAAATGGTTCATAGTTCATAGATGATGGTTCATGGGTGATTTTGGTTGACAGTTTATTAGGAAAATTACGCACCAGGTTGGTGCCATTAACCATGAACCATCAACTATGAACCAATATCATGGTACCGGATCGTGCCCGTGTCCGCCCCATGGATTACAACTGGCTATGCGTTTTATGGTTAGCCAACCGCCTTTAAAGGCCCCGTATTTTTTTATGGCATCTACGCCGTACTGCGAGCATGTTGGCGTATAACGGCACGATGCCCCGGTTAATGGCGATATAAAGTACTGGTAAAACTTTATCAGCAGCAAAAAAACACCACCAATAAGGCCGGCAAATATATCCCACAAAAATTTCATTTGGATACCTCCGCCGCCATTTGCGCTAAAAGCTTCAGCATCTTTTTTTCGATGAACGAATAATCGCTTATCTCCTTACCAATATAGCCAATGGATAAAACTATACGTTTATCGGCATCGGTAAGCGGTGAGTATAAAAGCGATTGTTTGTTTAAGCGGTAGGCTTCGCGCATGAGGCGCTTTATCAAATTACGGTCTACGGCGCGTTTATAGCGCTTCTTAGCTACCGCGAATAATACCTGCACGGGGAATTGCTGCCCGGGATCCGAGAGCATCCAGGAAGCCCTGAAGGGGTAACATAAAAAAGAAGAACCGTTATGAAAAAGCCCGTCGATAAGCTTCTTGTTACATAACCGTTCTTCTTTTTTAAAAGTATGCATAGTTGTTAGTGCTGAACCTAAATTAAGCTTGTAACCGGTTCGGCCCCTTATTTAATAAGGAGAAACAACCAGTAGATTAAGCTTTGTGGCTGCGCTCGTCAGAAACTGACAATCTTTTGCGGCCTTTGGCTCTTCTTGCTGCTAATATCCTTCTGCCGTTAGCAGTTGACATGCGCTCACGGAAACCGTGTTTATTTCTTCTTTTCCTTTGTGAGGGCTGAAACGTTCTTTTCATGGCTATATTTTATTCTTATTATCCTTAATCTTCCTTTTAAAAAACAAGAGTGCAAATGTAGCGTATTTTTTAGTTTATTCAAATAGAAATGTTGTAATTTGATAACGCGTATTTATTAACATATTAACATCCCTGTTTAAGCTATGAAATTTACTGCCGCCCTTTTGTTTCTGATATTGCCGATCGCTGCCTTTTGCCAGGACCCCATGGCTGCGCACTATAAGGTATACAATACGGCCAAAAACGCCCCTGCGACTATAGATGATATGGTGAACGATATGGCAAAAGCCGACGTGCTTTTCTTTGGCGAGGAGCATAACGACAGCACCGGGCACTATTTGGAAGCGCTGATATTTAAAAAACTGATCGAGAAATACCCGGCAAAAATGGCGCTATCGATGGAGATGTTCCAAACCGATTGCCAAACCGTTTTGAATGAATACCTCGCTGGGTTTATCCGCGAGAAGAACCTGATCACCGAAGGCCGCGCCTGGAAAAACTATAAAGACTACCGCGCAATGGTTGATGCTGCCAAAGACAACCACTTGCCGGTTATTGCCGCCAATGCCCCTACCCGCTACACCAATATGGTTACCCGCGTTGGGCTGGGCGACCTGCAAAAACTGGATGCCACAGCAAAAAGCTGGCTCCCTCCCCTGCCAATTGATACCGCCACGGGCCGCTACTATGAAAAATTTGGTGAGATAATGGGTGGCCATGGCGGCCCCATGAAAGTATATCAATCGCAAAACCTGTGGGATGCTACCATGGCCTACTCCATAGCCCGGTTTTACAAAGCCAACAAAGGCATCAAAATATTCCAGGTGAATGGCGGCTTCCACAGCGAGGAAAAACTGGGGACGGTTGCGCAGCTAAAGAAATATGCGCCTGGTATTAAAGTGATCAATACCCAGGCGTACGCAGATGATAGCTTCGAGACACCGGATTGGGGCAAGTTTACCAAGTTTGGCGACTATATTATTCTGACTAATCCTAAGTTGCCGAAGACGTTTTAGTTCATTAGTTCATTAGTTCATTAGTTGAAATTTGCTTTCGCGTTAATTGGTTCGTTACTCATCAAAATTAATTAACGCAGCATACTTCTTTGGCGCTACTTCGCAATAAGCTACTTTCAATAGTTCGGTGCACATCTCCGGTTTAACTATTTGCAGGTTTATATGTGTCCACCCCAGTTTACCCCATTTGTTGGGTACAGGATAAACGCTATTATTATCGGCAAGGCAAAAGATATCCTGGTCGGCCGGGGATAGCTTTACGGTTGCCCGGTTTTCCGCAGCGTTCAGTGTGGCAAATATTTTTTTAGATATTTTGAACGAGCGATTTTCGAAATGCGCATCTTCAACCGAATCTGGTAGCGATAACGCTTCACGCTTGAAAAAACCTACATTCACCATTTTATTTGAACCCCATTTCGTTGATAAGCTGTTATCGTACAAAGTTCCGGGTCGGTTGATGAACACAACATTGTAACTGAATCTGAGGTGAGAAACACATAATCGTCATCCCTGAACTGCTGTGTGTAAGCCTGGTTATTAAATTCATAATCGACAATTGCGTGGTAGCTAAGTGCGCCTTTTATAGTCTTGCGGTTAAATCCAATAACCGTGCCTTTTGCAACCAGCCCGTGCGCTGCAAGTTCGTATTTTTTGTAAGCCCATCTCAATCCATACGCTCCTAAAACGCAACTAACCATTAGCCCTATTGAAGTAACGATGATTGAATTGCGCTGTTCTTCCGATGTCTGGCCGTTTACCCTAACAGCAATTAAAACTATAAATCCGCCACAAATACCAACTAAGGAGCCTATCTCATAATGCGAATTGTAACGATGTGAGTAACGTATAAATACGTAACCACTTACAAGAATCAATGCCGCAATGCTTCCGGTAAATATCCTCCTGGCCAACATTACTTCTTCGCAGCCAAAATATCCCTTATCTCAGCCAGTAAAACTTCTTCTTTACTTGGTGCAGGTGGCGCAGACGGGGCCTCCTCCTCTTTCCTTCTAAGCGCGTTAATGGTTTTTATCGCGGCAAATATGCAAAGGGCTATGATCAAAAACTGGATAATTGCGTTAATGAACAGGCCGTAATGAATGGCTACCTCGGCTACTTTCGCCGTGGCATCTGCCGGAGTAAGTACTATTTTTTTATCGGCAAAATCTACGCCGCCCGTAAGATATCCGATAGGTGGCATAATCACGTCAGACACTAAAGAGGTGACTATCTTACCGAAAGCCGCGCCGATAACCACCCCCACTGCTAAATCAATAACGTTGCCCTGAACGGCAAACTCCTTAAATTCTTTTGAGAATCCCATAATGTAAATGTTTATGTATTTTTAAAGTTATCAATATTTGACTATTGCAAACAAATTAAAGTTAAAAGCATTTACACCTTTACACTGCTTACCGCTTCTTTATTTTATAAGTTAAGGTAATTGATGTACTTTTGCCCTTGTCTTAATTATGCTTAAACAGAACCTTCAACAAAAACTTTTACAAAAACTTTCGCCGCAGCAAATACAATTTATAAAGCTGTTGCAGGTGCCAACCGTATCGCTTGATACGCGTATTAAGGAAGAATTGGAAGAAAATCCCGCACTTGAAGATATCAGCTTAGCCAATATAAACGAACCCGAGGAACAATACCCCGATCGCGACCCCGACGAAGACACCTACAACGGCGACGAGGAAAAAGGTGAAATGGACGAGTTTAATATTGATGATTACCTGCAGGAAGATAACGTAAACGACTACGGTTCGCGGTATGACCAAAACGGTGATGATGAAGACGAACGTAAAGAGATCCCTATTGCCGTGCAAAGCTCGTTTTTTGAGAGCCTGCAATCGCAGCTGGACCTGCTGCCGGTATCAGATAAAGATTTTGCCATTGGCAAGCAAATCATAGGCAGCCTGGATGATGACGGTTACCTGCGCAGGCCCATCATGTCGTTAACCGACGACCTGGCTTTTTCGCAGAACGTTATGGCCGAAGATGAAGAGGTTGAGGATATGCTTAAGGTGATCCAAAGCTTCGACCCTGCGGGTGTTGGCGCACGCAGCCTGCAGGAATGCCTGCTGATCCAGCTCCGTAAAAAAGACCCAAACGACCCTATCATCAAAAAAGCGATAATGGTGGTTGAGGATTACCTGGACGAATTTACCCGCAAACACTACGATAAGCTGGAGCGCTCGTTAAACATGAACTCGATAGAGTTGCGCGGTGTTGTTAACGAAATATTAAAACTTAACCCGAAACCGGGCGACAGCAATGAGGTAAGCACCAAGCAAATGCAGGTGATACCAGATTTCCACATTAGTAATAATGATGGCACGCTGATACTTACGCTCAACTCCAAAAACGCGCCCGAACTAAAAGTGAGCCGCTCTTACCAGGAGATGTTTCAGCATTACGATAAGGCTTCCCAAAAAGATAAAAAGCTAAAGGAAGCGGTACAGTTTGTAAAGCAGAAGCTCGATTCGGCCAAGTGGTTTATCGACGCCATAAAACAGCGCCAGCAAACCCTGCTGAAAACCATGAACGCCATTATGCAATACCAGTACGATTTCTTTTTAACCGGCGATGATAAAAACCTGAAGCCGATGATCTTAAAAGATATTGCCGACCGGATAGGCATGGATATCTCCACCGTATCGCGCGTAGCAAATTCCAAATACGTACAAACAGAACATGGCACCTTCCTGCTGAAATCCTTCTTCAGTGAAGCTATCCAAACCGAAAGCGGTGAAGAGGTATCAAACAAAGAGGTGAAGAAGATATTGGAAGAACACATTGGCCAGGAAGATAAACGCCACCCCCTTGCCGATGAAAAACTAACCGATATATTAAAAGATGCCGGCTACAACATCGCACGCCGCACGGTAGCCAAATACCGCGAACAAATGAATATCCCGGTAGCGAGGCTGAGGAAAGAGCTTTAATAATGGCAAGCCCCCCGGCCCCCCTTAAGCGGGAGCAGGAGTTTAGAATCAGAAAGCAAGACGATAAGATAAAAAAGCATAAAGCCCTTTAAATTAATTAAAGGGCTTTATTTTTGAATATTTGTCTTGATTCTTGAACTCTTGCCTCTATTCGCCAGCGCGAAATCAATGGATAGGCTGATTAATTATTCCTTCAGGCTCCGGTAGCGAATTGTACGTGCATTGGGTCTGGTGTGTGAAAATGCCGACCGTCGCTCCAACCGTGTTTCACCCAGATATCATACCACCAGTCCGGCAAGCTTTTGGTCATTGGTTTCTTACGCGGATTATGGAGCGGATCCCAATCAATGGCTATACCATAACTGTGCAATGATAATTTCGTGGGGTCGCTGGTGTTGGGTCTGAAATTAAAACAGCCGGCGGTGATATCCAACCTGTATTTGTGTAGCCAGGCGCGGATGTCGTCGTCAGTAGGGTTGTTCAATTGTGCAGCGGCATAGGCCCATATCTCGTTCATAACGTTTGTAAAAATAGGCGCAAGTAAAATATGCATTTGCAAGCCGGAGTACGGAGTCAGCGAACCATTGTCTCGTTGGTAATATAATTTCCAACCTGCTGGTGGCTTTACCAGTTGAATATGGGCGTGGACCCACGCTTTATTCTCAGAACCGTCGGTGTTGGCTGGGTTGCCAAACAGCGCGTTTATTTCGTGATAACCATGTGGTGTATTCATAAGACAAGGTATAGGATTAATGATTTGTGAATAAGTTACTTGCAAGCAAATATAGCTATACAATAAAACAATTACATACCGTGAAAAAACGGTATTTTTTAATAATATAATCTCTTAACGATTATAATCTATGCCGTCATACCCACCGCTTGTGTTTCCATAATTATTAGAAGCCACGCAAGTCAGCAAGAAGGGAGTTTTTGAAAAGCAAAATGCCCTTTGACTTACGCTAAAGGGCATTTTTTATATTATCTCATCGCAGCTTATTATAACTTCTGCTCCCCCTTCAGGGGGCTGGGGGGTTAAAATCCGTGCTGCGGGCTCTTTAAATTATAGCGGTTGTTGAGTAAGATACCTAACACAATTTCGTGCGAGCCGTTGCTTACTGTACGTAGTGCCGATGTGGTAACGTCGTAAGAGTAACCTACGTTTACCACGCTGCTTAGGTTAAAGCCCGCCAGCACGGCGTACGAATCGTCCTTACGGAAAGAGCCGCCGAACCAAAATCTATCGCGAAAGGAAAGCTTCATGGTAACATCAAATGTTATTGGTGCAGGGTCGATGAATTTTAACAATGCCGATGGCAATAGGGTAACATCATCTGATAAGAAGATCTTGTAGCCGCCGGTAGCAAAAAAGTGTGGCACTGTTTTGCTTTGGTTGGCGGTATTACCTGTAGTGATATAAAGGTTTTGCGGTAATATTTGCTGTGCCGATATCCCGAAATAAAACCTTGAAGAGTACGCCCAAACACCTACGCCCAAGTCGGGTTTCCACTGGCTGTTATTGATATTGTTTAAAACCGGGTCGTTGGAATTTTCCAGTGTTATCATATCGGTATTGAGGTTGATATGGCTCACCCCTGCCGATACACCAACGGCCAGGTTAAGCCGATCGGTTATGCCCAGGTGATAAGCATAAGTAGCATCGATATTGGTTTGCGTAATGGGGCCTGCTTTATCAGACACGATCATGAAGCCGATACCATGGTGAGGTTCGGCAGCGCGGTAGTATTGGGTAAACAGCCTGCTTGATGGATTTTCGCCGCCCGATGCCGGGAACGCTGTTGCATCACCCTGCACAAAATTATCGCCTATAGGTGCATTTATACTGAAGTAGCTGGTTACAGGTGCGCCCTGCAGGCCGGTCCACTGGCTGCGGTAGCCCAGTTTGGCATCGGTATAATTTTCTATGCCGGTTACCGCCGGGTTTAACAAATAGTTATTAAAAACGTACTGCGTGTATTGTGGCCGCTGTTGACTAAAAGCGGTTTGCATACAAAAGGAAAGCAATACGAGTAAAAGTAAATTTTTCTTCATCTGATAATTGTGACACTGCCCGAGACAACCTTACGGCCATTTTTGGGATTTATAATATAATAATATGTTCCTGATGGTAAGTTGGCGCCCTTGTACGTTCCGTCCCATGGAATACCATAACCAGTAGACGAATATACCTTTTCTCCATATCGGTTGTATACATCAACTGTGTTTCCGGGGTAGCTTTCTAAGTATTTTATGGTCCAGGTATCGTTAAAGCCGTCGCCGTTAGGCGTAAAGGTATTTATTACGGCTAACTTTTTCAGCACTTTAACAAAAATTTCGTCAGATGCCTGGCAGCCGTCGCTGCTGGTTACGGTTAAGGTATAACGTATGTCGTCAACTGCCGAGCAAACAGGATTTAAAACATCATCATGATCCAGCCCGGTAGCTGGTACCCATTTATAGCTTAAACTCTTACCTGCCGCTTGTGCTTTTAGTAATACGGTCCCTCCTTCCAGCAGCCCGGTATTTCCGCCTGCATTAACAGTTGGTGTAGGGTTTACTACAATATCCTGCGATGTTGTAAAATCGCAGCCGTTTTGAGCCGTAAATTTGTAGGTAATGGTAAAAGTACCAACGCCGGCCACGGCAGGGCTAAATAAGCCGGTAGCGCTTACATCCTTACCACTAAAAACACCCGTACCGGCAAAGCCGTTTTTATTAACAACAATTTGAATAGGTTCAACCTCCTGGCAAACTGTGCCTATTGGCGAAAGCGACACTACCGGATTGGCTTTTATCTCAATATCCTGCTCGGCAACATCCACGCAGGTTTCGCCGGAGTATGCTTCCATGCGTACCCGGTAAGTTTTACTGGCCGGGGTATTGAATAAGGTGTAACTGTGGTTATACGTCCGGCTGGCAGGCAAGTCGGCACGGGTAAAGGTTTCGGCATCCTGGCGATTGCCATTGTAATCGTAATACCAAACTATTTTAGTAAAGCTGCCAAAATCAAGAGTAGATGATTCGTGGAAGATAACCGGGCTGCTGCTGCAAAGCGCGTCTTTGTTATCTATACTAAACTTAGCCACAGGCTGGGCGCCATTCACGGTAAACTGCTGCGATTTGGTGAACGAGCAGCCGCCAGTCGATGTAACCGTTAAAGTAACCGTGTACACAGCCGCCACGGTATATCTGTGCTGCGCGCTTTTCGCGGTTGAGGTATTGGGGTTGGCAGCATTGGCGTTGGCATCACCAAAGTTCCATAAATAGGTAAAGCCACTTTCGGTGTTATCCGCTATCGTACTTTTATCGGTAAATTTTGCGGCATCAGATATACAAACATCGGGCAGCGAAAAATCTACAACCGGTATAGGGCCAACCGTAATGCTTTTTTCGGCGACTGCACTGCTGCACTCCTTATCGTTTATTAGTGTAAGTTTAATTTTGTAAGTGCCCGTAGCAGCATACAAAGGCGTAAATGGAGTCTTATCTGTGCGTGTTTCGGTAGTTCCGTCGCCAAAATCGTATAACCATTTCACAATAGGGCCATCACCCGGCGTCGATGCATCTGTAATAGTAATATCCCTATCGGCGCAAAAAGGGGTGCTTACATTAAACAGGGCAACCGGAAGCTTGGATATATGCACCTTCGTCGCACCTGAAGTATTAGAGCAGTCGTTTACATTTTGGGTTGTTAAAATCACGTTGTAATCGCCCGCTGCAGAGTAAATATGTTCGGGGTTTTGCTGTGTGCTGGTTTTACCATCACCAAAATCCCATAGCCAGGTTTTCAATTCGGCGCCCTTGGCATCGGTAGCATCTGTAAACTGTACAGGTTCGCCGGGGCAATTACCCAGGTAGGTAAACTTAGCGTCGGGATAATCGGTAATATTAAAATCAAAATCTATATCTGTAGTTAAACCGCATACATCACCATTAGGGTTTATTACGGTAGCGGTTACACCATAGTCTCCCGTATTAAACTTCACCGTTTTATAGTAATCGTAATTGTATAGCGTTTTTCCTTCTTTAACGGTAGTGGAGGCCACCAAAGGGTTATTGTCTGTAAAAACAGGGCTGCCGTCTTTAAAATCCCAGTCTATTTTTGTTGTTTGATAAGGTAGCGTGAGCTGTATCTTATACTCAATATCTTTGCAGCCACTAATCTTTGTAGGGCTGTTAGGCGTATTATCCTGCAGTGCTATAAACTGGTTTAAATTTTTAAGGCTGGCACCAGCCGCATAGCCGTAAGATTCGTACTGGCCAAAACCATAGGCAATGGCGTTAAAGCCATCTGCCGCCCGTATGTTATGGGTACCGCTGGAAACCTCTATCTGCGCATAAGCGTATGTGGGATCGCTGCTAAGCTGCGTAAAATCGGTATACGGCCGGCCATCAAGTGTAAAGGTAGATTTCTGCGCATCCTTAATAACCACGTTGATATAGTGTGCTGCTATATTGTAATAAGGGCTGGAATACAAGGTAACATGATCCAGCGTTTGCTCCGTAGGGGTCAACAGGATCATTTCAGGGTCGCCGAGGTCAAAAAAATCTGTTTGGCAACTATTCAACTGCTGTCCCTGCGATACGGCATATTGTACCACCTGTATCGGTTTATCGGCGGTTATAATATTGGGTTGTTGCGAGCTGAACTCGTAATTATATTGCCCCCGGGTTGGAATAAACGTTTTCTGCCCGTTAACCGTCAGGTTAGTATTATCATCGCTCATTATCACCCTGAAAATATCATAGTTGCGGTGTTTAAGCGGCACAGTGATATAACTTTTACCCCAGGAAGCGGTTGGGTAAACCTGCTGAAAAAAATTATCGGAAGTAAAACCTGCCTGGCGGCAGCCTATGCCAATTTTTGTACTGCCCGAGAAAACCGCTATCCGTTTGCAATCGCCATTATTGCTTTTGGTGCGGATAATGGTATTGGTTAGATCCGACAATGCAAGCCCCTGGTAAACTTCGCCTTTCCTTAGGGTGAGTGTTAACACCACCCCTGCTTTCGATCCGTCTAACAGGTCGGCGGTAGGTATTACCTCCACAATGGTATTATCCTCAGTGCCGATAACCATAAAGCAAGAATACGAGCGCAGGTTATCCATCTCGGAATTAGACTGCTGTGTGTAATTGATAGAGTAATAATTTTTGCCCAGTGCGTTTACAGGTAGCAACAACGTTGCGCCTGACACGCTGCTGGCATAAATATGCGCGTACACGGCTACACTTTTTAGCGCGGTAATATGCACGCCTTTTAAAAATTGGCCCTGGCTTTTTAAATAAGCACTGCGCGGAATTTGTACGGTAGTAACCTCGTTTGCAGTTACCGTAAAAAGAATGGATTTGCTGCCATCGGCAAATTCTACTTTTCCGGAGGTGTTGGTACCACTGGTAATGTAAAGGCTCATTTGGCTTTGGCCGGTACTCTCTATGTGCGACATGTAGGCCGTCCAAAACTCTTTGCCCTGGTTAGATTGGGCTAAGCCTGCGCGGGCGCAACAAATTAAAATGAATGCTATTGCTGCACCTATCGCCTTTACCCTATTCAATTTAATTGTTTGTTTTTATAATTTAAACTACCTGTAACAGCTTGCCCGAGTAATGAAACACACAAGCTATTTAAATAAATATAGCTTAAGCGTTTAGCATGCTGCAAAACACCAAATTGGTAGGTAAATATATTGTTTTTTGCGATTAAAAAAACTTATCGGGATTGGGTACCAGGTTTAAAAATTTCTCAAAGTTCTCTTCGTAGTGCGATTGATCCAGCCGGTAATAAAAAGCGCCTTTTTTTGACGACTGCTTGTCCTTTTCGGCCAGCTTCACCAAAAGGCCCGTAGAAAGTAGCTTGCGGCTAAAATTACGGTCGTCAAACTCGGTTTGGTACACGCCCTCGTACAGGGCCTGCAATTGCGGGATAGTAAACTTACCCGGCAGCAACTGGAATAAAATGGGGTGCAGTGCGGCTTTGTAACGCAGTTGTTTCAAAGCTATCGTCACCATTTCGGCATGGTCGAAAACCATATCGGGCATATTATCCAGCAAGAACCACTCCGGGCTGTGCTCGCCGCTTAGCTGCTCCTCGTATTGATGAATATCGATAAGAGCAAAGTACGTTACCGACAGGGTACGTTCCACGGGATCGCGTTTTGGGTTACCAAACACCATAAACTGATCCATATAAACATCTTTAAGCCCGGTGCGCTCTTCCAGCACGCGGTTTGCGGCATCATCCGGGCTTTCTGACGGATTGATAAAACCACCCATTAAACTCCATTTACCCTGCTCGGGGGTTAAACTGCGCTTTACCAGTAACAATTTAACGTTTACACCATCAAAACCAAATATGATACAGTCTACGGCAACTAAAATTCGATGTTGCCCGGGATATTCATGCATGCGAAGTACTTTTATTTACAAGTGTAAAAATAATATCCCCATTTAAAAAGAAACAGCCAAAATGTAATGCGTTTGTAAGTAAACATAATAGCGCCCAACAATCTTAATAATACTTTGATATTTACATTAGCTCAGCAAAATATACAAAATTTGGAAACTATCTTAAACATATCCAACCTCAATAAAACTTATAAAAGCGCCGGGCGCATGTTAACGGTTTTAGACAATATCAATTTCGCCATCGCTGCAGGCTCTACCAATGCCATAGTTGGCCCATCGGGCAGCGGCAAAACTACTTTGCTTGGGCTTTGTGCCGGGCTGGATAGCGCCTCATCGGGCATTGTGGAGTTAAATGGCGTTAACCTTGGCTCGCTGGGCGAGGATAAACGCGCGCAGGTACGCAACCAGTATGTGGGCTTTATCTTCCAGAATTTTCAGCTGCTGCCTACATTAACTGCTTTAGAGAACGTAATGGTTCCGCTGGAGCTTCGCGGAGAGAAGAACATTAAGGCCCGTTCTTTAGACCTGCTGGATAAGGTAGGCCTTGCAGACCGGGGGCACCACTACCCTGCCCAGCTTTCGGGCGGCGAGCAGCAAAGGGTATCATTGGCCAGGGCTTTCTCCAATTCGCCAAAAATATTATTTGCTGATGAACCAACCGGGAATTTGGACGCCGAAACCAGCGAAAAAGTGGTGAAGCTGATCTTTGATCTGAATACTGAAGCAGGTACCACCCTGGTTTTGGTAACGCACGATCTGGAACTGGCGGCCAAAACACATCGCATATTAAAAATAAAAGGCGGCAAGCTGGTATCTGATGAAAAAACCGGTAACGAACAGGCGGTAAATGGATAACGTAAATTATAACCGCAAAATAAACTTCGGCTGGCTGTTTAAAATGGCCGTGCGCGATAGTCGCCGTAACCGGGCAAGGTTGCTCCTGTTTATCTCCTCCATAGTGTTTGGGATAGCGGCGCTGGTTGCCATTTACTCGTTTAAATACAATATCCAAAACGATATTAACGCGCAGGCCGCTACCCTAATTGGTGCCGACCTCAGCATCAATGGCAATAAGGAACCCGATAAAAAACTGCAAACACTGCTGGATTCCATTGGCAGCGAACGCTCGGAAGAGCGCAGTTTTGCATCCATGATCTATTTTACCCGCACAAAAGGTACAAGGCTGGTAAACATCAAAGCATTAAAAGGTGCCTTCCCCTATTATGGCAGTTTAGAAACCACACCATTGCAGGCCGGGGCAGATTTTAAAACCGGTAAATATGCTTTGGTAGATAAAACCCTGATGCTACAGTTTAACGCCAGGGTAAACGATTCTATTAAAATAGGGAACGCCACCTTTGTAATAGCGGGTATCCTGAACAAAGCTCCCGGGCAAACGGGGCTGTCATCGGGCATAGCGCCTATTGTTTATATCCCGTTTAAATATTTGGCTGATACAAAACTCATCGGCACGGGCAGCCGCATTAACTATGCCTATTACTACAAGTTTAAACCCGGTTTTGATGTAGAGAAGCTGGCAAAGAAGATAGACCCCGCGCTTGATAAAGCAGACTATGGCTCAGATACGGTAGAGAACCGCAAAGAAAACACCGGCCGTTCCTTTGGCGACCTGTCGCGGTTTTTATCACTGGTAGGCTTTATTGCCCTGTTGTTGGGCTGCGTTGGTGTGGCAAGCGCCATTAATATTTACATCCGCGAAAAGATAGCCTCCATAGCCATTATGCGCTGCATGGGCGTAAAAGCATCCGAAGCGTTTTTAATTTATCTGATCCAGATAACCGGCATCGGGCTTATTGGCTCGGTAGCGGGTGCAATTTTGGGTACTTCCATCCAGCATTTGCTGCCTTATGTTTTAAAAGATTTTTTGCAGATAACCATATCGGTGCAAATCTCCTGGATGGCCATCTGGCAGGGTATTGGCCTGGGTATTATCATCTCGGTTTTGTTCGCATTATTGCCGCTCATCAATATCCGCAACATTTCGCCGCTTAATACGCTGCGCATGTCGTTCGAGGAAACCGCCACCAAACGCGACCCGTTCCGCTGGCTGGTTTATTTGCTTGTGGTGCTATTTGTGGTAGGCTTCTCTTATTTACAATTAAATGATTGGATAGGCGCCGTGGTGTTTACCATCGGCATTTTAGTGGCCTTCCTCATCCTTACCGCTATTGCCTGGCTGCTTATCCGCTTTACCCGCGTGCTTATCATGAGCAGTTGGAGCTATATCTGGCGGCAGGGCTTCGCCAACTTATACCGGCCAAATAACCAAACCATCATTCTTACGGTATCCATTGGTTTAAGTACCGCTTTTATCTGTACGCTGTTTTTGGTCCAGCAACTACTCATCAGCCAGGTATCGCTTTCATCCAGCGGCAACCAAAGCAACATGATCCTGTTCGATATCCAAAATAGCCAGGAAAAAGCGCTTGCCGAGCTTACCCGCAAACAAGGCCTGCCGGTACTATCGCAAGTGCCCATCATTACCATGCGATTGGACCGCGTGAACGGCAAAACCGCCGCCGATGCTAAAAAGGACAGTACCCTGCATATTTCACCACGTGCTTTTGCCTGGGAATACCGCGTTACCTACCGCGACTCGCTCACCAATTCGGAACAGATCAGTTCGGGAAAATTCATTGGCAAGGCCGAGCCTGGTAAGGATATCCCGGTATCGGCAGAGGAGCGCTTTGCCAAACGGATCAACGTAAAAGTTGGCGATAAGCTGATTTTTAACGTACAGGGCGTAATGATGAATGCCTATGTAAGCAGCATCCGCAAGGTAAACTGGAATAAGGTGCAAACCAATTTCCAGGTAGTGTTCCCCGCCGGTGTATTGGAAGATGCGCCGCAGTTTCATGTTTTGCTTACGCATGTGCCATCGCAGCCCGTATCGGCAAAGTATCAGCAGGCCGTCGTGCAGTCTTTTCCCAACGTCTCTATTATCGATCTGGGCTTAGTGCTTACCGTACTTGACGAACTGCTTGACAAAATAGGCTACGTGATCAAATTCATGAGCGGCTTTAGCATCATCACTGGTATCATCGTACTTATTTCATCTGTGCGCATCAGCAAATACCAGCGGATAAAGGAGAGCGTTTTATTGCGGACCATGGGCGCCAGCCGAGGCCAGATCTTTTCTATCACCGCTTTGGAGTACCTGTTTTTGGGCACCCTATCGGCTTTAACGGGTATCGTCATAGCCATTGCTTCAAGCTGGCTGCTGGCCAAATACACTTTTGATATGCCTTATAACGTTAACCTATGGCCGGTGGCAGCCATATTTTTTGCGATCACCTTTTTAACGGTGATCATTGGCCTGCTTAACAGCCGGGGTATTTTAAACAAACCACCGCTGGAGGTGTTACGTTCAAACGCATAATTATAAGATGAAACATTTATTCAGGATAACATCTGTACTGGTGTTAACTTTATTTTTAACAGCATGTGGCGGCGATAAAAAACCGGCGCAAAGCGATAGCACTTCAACCGGAACCGCTGCAGCCGGCAAACCAAAAAAGGTAATTTTATTTTTTGGCGATAGTTTAACAGCCGGCTATGGTTTGGATGATGCTACGCAGGCCTTCCCGGGTGTTGTGCAGACTAAGATAGATTCGGCAAAATTGCCGTACATCATTATAAACGGCGGACTAAGCGGCGAAACGTCCGCAGGCGGAAGAAGCCGTATAGACTGGCTGCTAAAACAGCAACCCTTCGATATTTTTGTGCTGGAACTGGGTGCTAACGACGGCCTGCGCGGCCTGCCCGTGGCTGATACAGAAAAAAACCTGCAGGCTATTATTGATAAAGTAAAAGCCAAATATCCGCAGGCTAAACTGGTAATGCTGGGGATGCAGGTACCAACCAATATGGGCGCTGCCTACTCATCCGATTTCAAAAACATCTTCCCTGAACTGGCCACCAAAAACAAGATGACGCTTGTACCCTTTCTGCTGCAGGGTGTGGGTGGCGTACGTAAACTAAACCAGGCCGATGGTATCCACCCAACCGAAGAAGGCGCTAAAATTTTGGGTGCAAATGTTTGGGAAAAACTGAAAGAGATATTATAGACACGAATTTTACGAATGCCGCGAATTCCACTAATTTTTAGAACTTGGCTATTCGGTATTTTAGCCGCTTATAAGATTCGTGAAATTAGAATAATTCGTGAAATTCGTGTCTGATTTTTAATGTCCACCTACCATCTCCACCTTCTTCACTTTCAAGTTCTTTAAGGCAAACCAAAGGATGGCGACGAAACTGATACCCGGAACCAAATAGGCAACCTGGATATTAAACATATCTGACACGCGGCCCATTATTGGCGGCATAATAGCACCACCTACAATACCCATAATAACCAGCGATGAACCGAGCTTTTTGGTTTTGGCAGTAAGATCGCGGATGCTGAGAGAAAATATGGTTGGGAACATGATAGACATAAAGAACCAAACAGCCATCAGCGTATAAACTGCCGCGTTGCCAGTTAGGTTAACAGCCGATATAATAAGTACAATGTTGATGACAGCGTAAATAACCAGCAGCTTTACCGGGTTAAAGTAGCGCATAAGCAATGTACCAATGAACCTGCCTGCCATAAAGCCTGCAAAGGCCGCAGGTAAATAAATGGTGGATGCGACTTTTTCTGACAGGCCCGCTACCTTTTCGCTAAAGCGGATAAAGAAGCTGCTTACACATGCCTGTCCGCCCACATAAAAGAACTCGGCCAGTACGCCGCTCATCAGTTGCTTGTTTTTCAACAGTTCGGCAATACGGTCGCCAAGGGGGCGTTTTTCTTCATTGGCCTCACCTGCACTTTCCTCGTGGATCACGGGGAAGGTGGTACGCCATACCATTACTGCCACTATAAATACTACAATGCTTATTACGATAAACGGTATTTGTACCGATGAGGCTTCATGATTTAAATATTCGTTCAGTTGCGCAGGCGACATCGCCTTTTCTTCAGCTTCGGTTAGGGTTTTGCCGGAGAGGATAAAAAAGCCCCCCATCAACGGTGCAACGGTGGCTGCAAGGCCGTTAAACGATTGTGAAAAATTGATACGTTGTGTAGCCTTTGCCGGATCACCAAGTACCGTGATGAGCGGATTGGCGGCGGTTTCTAAAAAGGCCATACCCGAAAATACGATAAATAAAGCGCCCAGGAAGAACGCGTAGTTCCTAACGGCGGCGGCCGGATAAAACAGGATGGCACCGAAAGAAAACAGCAGCAAGCCCAACACAATACCGCCTTTATAGCCGTATTTCTTCATAAACAGCGCTGCCGGTATAGGCAATAGGAAGTAGGCAATGTAAGAAGCCGAGTCAATTAGAGAGGATTGAAAATCGGTTAACTGACAAGCCTTCTTAAGGTGCGGGATCAATATCGGGTTAAGGTTCAGGGCAAATCCCCATAAAAAGAAAAGGGAAGTGATGAGCGCTACTGCTATTACGTTGCTGTTTTTTTGCATTTAGTTAAAATCTTAAATTGGTGGGCTGAATATATATTATTTAAAGACAGCTTGTATACCATTAAGCGAAATTGCCAAAATAGTGTTAGCAATTGCGTTTAACGCTTAATATTCCCCTGTAAAACAAAATACCGTGTGCGGATTGCTTTTGTGCTTAGTTCACCTCCAAATCATCCTTCGATGGTAGTTTAGGGAAGGCGCCATGGGGCCCGGTCTGATACCAGAATACTACCGATGCCAGGTCGTCCTGTAAAGGCAGGTACCGGCCACCGGCACGCCAGCCTAAAGCCTGCAGGGTTACTTTCAGGTTCTTTTCAAAACGGATAGGGTCGGCAATGTGCCAGCGGTACAGGCCAAAACGCTGGGCAACATTATACAGACCGTCGCCTTTTATTACCTGCGGCAGGCCGGTGTATGGCCCGCTAAACTCGGTGTAGGCATGGGTTTCGGAGCCATCCGGGTTTTTGCGGCGGGTATCAAAATTGTACGATCCGCAGAAATAATCCTCCGTACCCGTACCAATAATGGTTGGGAATTTGGTATCGCCATCCATAAAAAATTTGATCTCCCCCTCGCCCCACCAGCCATTTTTGTTAGATCCATAAGCCAGGTAAGTACCCACATATTGCCCTTTGCCCTGTATGCTATCTACCAAAACATAGTCCTTTTTATACGGCAGCGGGTTTATCCGGCGGAACTGCGCGTGGAAATAGCCGGCATCCTCGGGTACTTTGGTCAGCGTGTAATCTACCTGGTAATACAGCACCATGTCTTCATTGTCGATATTCTCCATGGTGATGCGGCATTTCTTTTTAAAAGGCATGGGCCAATAGCAGTTGAACGCGCTGCCCGGGTTCACTACCACTGCCAAAGAAGTAATAGGCGCATACTTACCCCAACCCATGCAAAAGAAATCGCCTACAGGGGCCTCTACCGATGGTGTGGTTTCATCGTCCCAATAAAAACGGATGATAGAATAACGCCAGTTGCCGGTAGGAGTCATCCAGATATGCTGAACAGAGCCCGGTCCGTCTATTTCGGCAACGGTATAAGTAGTATGTTTTTTGATGACAACGCTGGGGCTCACCTTCCAGGTTTGGCCCAGTTCACGGGAAGCGCCGGCTCCGGTACCGGTGGTGGCCATGCCGCCTTTGCCTTTTTCGCCGTTAAAATTTTCGGGACTAATGGAGCGACTGATGGCATCCGAGGTACGGAAGATGTTGCCCATGTTGTTATTTAACCCATCGTATTTTTGCTGCGCACGCGCAACAAAGGCAAGGGCGCACAGCATCCCCGCTAAAAATAAATGCTTCTTCATAATTGAGGTTTATAAAAATAAAAGTAGGAAATAGTTTGCAGTTGGCAGTGGGCAGTTTGCTTAGTTCGGAGTTTCCAGTTAGACGCAATACTAAGCCACTCATGCAAAACTAACTAACCTGAACTGCCCACTACCCACCGCACAAACTGCGAGCTGCCCACCGCAAACTGCAAACTGGTAACTGCCAACTAAAAAAAGTATCTTTGCACCCTCAAAATTAGTACAATGGTGTGGGCAGATAAATTTAAGCTGAATAAACAATTGGTAAAATCGGTAACCGAAGCAGGCTTCGATGTACCGAAGGAAATACAGCTAAAAACGCTGACCCGCATAACCGGCGGGCAGGATGTTATTGGCATCGGTCCCGAAGGTTGCGGCAAAACCACCACCCTGGTTTTGGCTACTCTTAACCGCTTTAACCACAAAGCCGATGGTGTGCCACGCGCTTTAGTTTTAGCTCCCGACCAGGAACGCGTTTTTGAGATAGTAGAACAATTTGAAAGATTAAACCGAAATGCATCCATCCGCATCGTAAGTCTGCATAATGGCACCCCGGTTGACCAGCAAATGGATGACCTGGCCGATGGCGCCGACATTGTAGTGGCCACGCCTGATCGCGCCCGTGCCATTTACCTGAAACTTGGTTTGAACCTGAACAAGGTAAAATTTTTGGTGGTAGATGATGCTCACCTTATTGTTAAACAAGGCCTGCAACTCCCTGTGGTTGAACTGGCTAACAGTATAGATAAAGGCCAGCATATTGTATTCAGCGAGGTATTGCACGATAAGCTGCACAAGATGATAGCACCGTTTATGGTGAACCCGGCTACGATAGAGGTTGATGAACTCCCCGAAGAAAAGGTAGCTACCCACCCGCAGATGCTGTACCATGTACCCAACTTTGGCACCAAGCTAAACCTGCTGAGCCTATTTATGTACGATGAGGAACTGTTTACCAAAACGGTTGTCTTCGCCAATACAAAAACTACCGCGGAAACGCTTTATAAGAGCCTGGAGAACCGTTTGCGTAAATCGGTAGCTCTATTAGCTCCCGCTTTTTTTGAATATAACCAGGTAAAGGATATCAGCGAATTTAAGGCGAATGAGGCTTTAAGGGTATTGATCATAGCAAATGAGAGCGTTGAATCTATCGACTTAAAGGAGATCCCATTCATCCTGCATTTCGATTTGCCGCTGGAGAAGGAAGTATTCATCAACCATATCATCAATACCAATACTACTGCCGAAGAAGAAACCCTGGCCATTACTTTTGCTACCGATATTGAGCTAGACCAGGTGCGCAAGATAGAACAGGCTACCGGGCAAAAAATGCAAAGTGTGGAATTACCGGAAGAATTAGTTATTGAAAAAACCCGCAAGCAAAAGGAAAGCGAGAAAGCTGTAAAGCCTGTAAAAGTTGACCCTAACAAACACGTACCGGGAGAAGCTTTTCATGAAAAGAAACCGGAAAATGCCAAGACTTACAACCTCAGTGCAAATAAGAAGGCCAAGATGAATAAGAAGAAAAATCATTAAGATTTGATCTTTTAAAATGCCACCGGGCTGGTTTTGTGCGGTTTTAGGTGTCCCACTTTAGGTGTTCCAGGCATTTTATTGCGCGCACAGCTATTTTATTTAATAGTTTAACTTACAAATATTTACAGCCATTACCTAAAGAGTAGGGATGTCCCAAAGTGTTTCACGAAAAACTGTAAATCACTGATAATCAATACTTTTTCGAAAACAAGTGTCCCACATTTAGAAGTGGGACAGCCGGATAGCGCTAAGCCTTATCCGTGGGCATCTCCTTGTGATATTTAACGTATAAATCTTCTACCTTTTTGCGCGCCCAAGGGGTTTTACGCAAAAATTTAAGGCTGGAGTTTACACTCGGATCTTCCAAAAAGCAATTAATGCGGATGCGGTAACCCAACTCGGCCCAGCCAAAATGCGCCACCAGGGCGTTGATGATGGCCTCTAATGTTTTGCCCTGCAGCGGGTCCTTAGGTTTTTGCTCCATAACGCAAAGGTAACCATTTACACAGTTTATACATCCTTGCCGTGCAATTGCACAGGCTTCATGGTGGGCGTTAGCAGGTGCATGATGAGCCAGGCCGCTAAATAAGCGCAGGCACAAATAGCGAATATGATATTGTAACCGGCGGTGATATGCCCGGCCTCTTTATTCGCTTCCAAAATATAGCTGATGAGCAACGGGAAGAAGATCCCGCCTACCGAACCTGCCATACTCCCAATGCCCACCACAGAGCTTACAGCCTGCTTAGGGAACATATCCGACGCGGTGGTGAAGATATTGGCGCTCCAGGCCTGGTGAGCGGCTGCAGCGAGGCTTATAAGCGCCACTGCCTGCCATACATTGGTTGCATACCTCGCCGCGAATATCGGCAGCACGCAAAGGGCAAATAAAAACATCGCTGTTTTACGCGCCCTAAAGACAGGCATCCCCCGTTTAATAAACCACGACGACAGATACCCGCCACCAATGCTGCCAATGGTAGTAGCGGTGTAAACCAGCACTAAAGGCAAGCTCGGCTTTTTAAGATCGAGGTTAAACGTAGTGGCAAAGTAGGAAGGCAGCCAGAACAAGAAGAAATACCAGATAGGATCTGTCAACAGCTTGCCCGCCACAAAGGCCCATGTTTGCCTGATGCCAAAAAGTTCCAGCCATTTTATTTTGGTTTCGGGTGTACCTGCGGCGGCAGCTTCGGAAGTATCGCTGTTGATGAATTCAAATTCCTCGGTAGAGATCTTTTTGTGTTTGGCCGGCGTTTCGTAAAAGATGCGCCAAAATATCAGCCATACAAACCCGATAGCGCCGGTGATGATAAAGGCCATTTGCCAGTTGTAAACGCCCAGGATCCAGGGTACCATTACAGGGGCAACCACCGCGCCTATATTAGCACCCGAATTAAAGATCCCCGTTGCCAGCGCCCGCTCGCGCTTGGGGAACCACTCGGCCACGGTTTTAATAGCCGCCGGAAAGTTACCCGATTCGCCAAGCCCCAGTGCGGCTCTTACGGCAATAAAGCCAAAAGTTGTTTTAACGGCGGCCGTTAGCACGGCAGATACGCTCCAGAAGATAATGGATATGGTATAACCCATCTTTGTACCCAACTTATCAATAATGCCGCCAAAAGCCAGCAAACCAAGCGCATATGCCGCCTGGAAAGCCATCACAATGTGGCCGTAGTCGGTTTCCGTCCAGTGCAGTTCGTTTTCCAGCGTGGGTTTCAGCAGGCCGATAACCTGCCTGTCGAGATAGTTGATGCTGGTAGCGAAAAACAGCAGCGCCACCACGCCCCATCTGTAAGTAACACTTTTGGGTTGTGCCATTATTGTACTGGTAATTATTTACTTAACTGCACCAATTCTAATGCTTTTACGGTATCGGCATATAGCTGCTCGTACAAACGCTCGTCGAGCACCTGCTTGCTGATCAGCTTGCTGCCCATGCCCACCGCGCATACCCCCGAACGGAACCAACCCGATATATTGCCTGCTTCTATCTCCACACCACCGGTTGGGATAAACAGCTGCCCCGCGAATAATTCCCTTATCGATGACATAAAAGCCGGACCTAAGATATTGGCCGGGAACAGCTTGATCAGCATCGCTTTATACTGCTGCGCGATATGGATCTCGGTAGGTGTCATACATCCCGGGATCCAAAGCATTTTATAGTTTGATGCCACCATGGCAACTTCGTTATCCACTATCGGCGATACCAAAAAATCGGCACCTGCATCTACAAAAGTCTCAGCTTCCAGCCCGGTTTTTATGGTGCCAATACCTAAGTATAAACACGGCATTTCTTCAACCACCGCCTTTTTAATCAAGCGGAAATTATGCAACGCCTCTTTGCCTCTATTGGTATATTCCAATACCCGTACGCCTGCTTTATACAGGGTTCGCACAATTTCTACACTCACCTCCGCATCTTCATAAAAAAACAAGGGAAGCATCCCCTGCGTTAGTATGCTGTCTAATACTTCTTCTTTATTTGCCATCCTCTATCGTATTAGTAATTTCTTCAACTGTATTTGTGGTAGCATCGCTTGCCACAAAAAGTTTTTTGAATGCCGCCGCGGTTGCATACTCTAATGTTTGCTGCGGCGACAGGTTGTTATAAAAACCGTATATCAGCCCGGCCATAAAGCAATCGCCCGAGCCTACTTTACTTACTATTTCTTTTGCGCTGTATTCGTGCGAGCTGTAAAAATCACCTTCGGCATACAGGGCGGCATAGTATTCAATTTCGCCCGAACCATCAAACCTGAAGGTATTGGCAACAGCCTTGCATTTTGGGAAAAGCTCCACCATTCTTTTAGAGGTAGACAGCGCTTCCTTGAGGTAAATACTCTTTTGCCCGCTCTCGTGGATATCCCCCAAAACGGGGATGCCGAGCATCGTTTCGGCTGCCCAGATATTGCCCATTATTACATCGCAGTACTTTACCAGCTCTGTCATAACATCCTGTGGTTGTTTGCCGTACTGCCATAGCTTAGAGCGGTAATTCAGATCCACCGATATGGTGATACCCCTTGCAGATGCCGCCTGTAAAACCTCCAGGCATACATCCGCAGTTTGCTGGCTGATGGCGGGGCATATCGCGCTGAAATGAAACCAGGTAACACCCGTGAGCGCCTTATCCCAATCCACCGTGCCGGGTGTTAGTTCGGCAAAAGCGGAGTTGGCGCGGTCGTATATCAGCGCGTCGTGCTTCAGGTCTTTTCCTTTGGTGAGGAAATAAAGCCCTATCCTGCTGCCGCCATAAAACACTTTGGAGGTGCTGATGCCTTTCTGATTTACATAACCGATCACCTGATCCGACAAGCCGTTTTTTGGCAGGGCCGTAAAATATTGCGATGGCACATCCCAAAGGGATAAGGCCGAAGCCACGTTCAATTCGGCACCGCCAACAAAAACTGATAAGGCATTGTCGGCCAGCCATTGCCCGCCATCATCCGGACTAAGCCTTAACAGTAATTCGCCGAAGGAAAGTACCGCGCCATCTTTATAGTTCTTTGATAACCCCTTGCTCATTTCTTATCAAAATCAAAGTAATTCTTTGCGTTAAAGTAGCAGATATCCTGAATGATCTTGCCCGTCCAGCCGATATCGTTTGGTAGTTCTCCGTTCTCTATATCATCCGCGAACAGGTTGCATAGTATCCGCCTGAAATATTCGTGGCGGGGAAACGATAGGAAACTGCGCGAATCCGTCAGCATCCCTACCATGCGGCTGATAAGCCCCATATTGGAGAGCGCGTTGAGCTGCTTGGTCATGCCGTCCTTCTGATCCAGGAACCACCATGCAGAGCCCCATTGAATTTTACCTGCCACCGAGCCATCCTGAAAGTTGCCGGCCATGGTTGCCATCAGTTCGTTATCTGCAGGGTTGAGGTTATACAGGATGGTTTTAGCCAGTTTATCCTCGGCGTCCAGCCTGTCCAAAAATTTGGAGAGGCTTTTTCCCTGGTGAAAATCACCGATAGAATCGCGGCCGGTATCCGGGCCCGCTTGTTTAAAGCCGCGTGTGCTGTTATTGCGCAAGGCGCCAATGTGGTACTGCTGCACCCAGCCCTTCTCGTAATCCCAGATGGCAAACTGGTACAACATGTACGATTTAAACTTGTTATTCTCCGTAGTGCTGATGGTCTGGTTGCTCCTTATTTTCGCAAAGATGTCACTTGCTTCCTTCTCGGTGCAATCTTCCGCATACATTTGGTCAATCCCATGGTCAGACACCGTACAGCCGTTGACAGCAAAGTAGTTATGGCGTTTTTTTAAAGCGGAGATATAACGGTAAAAATCAGTTATCTCACTATCCACAACCTTTTCCAGTTGGTTGATATAACTGTTAAGCGCGGGAATATTATCGCTGTTCATTGCCTTATCGGGCCTAAACGCGGGCAATACCTTCACACCGAAGTTATCGGCTTTTATTTTTTTGTGATGCTCCAGGTTGTCGATAGGGTCGTCTGTAGTGCAGATCACCTCCACATTCATTTTTGTGATGAGGTTGCGCACACTGTACTGGGGACTTTGCAATTTGGCCGTGCAATCATCGTAAATAAAATCCGCGGTGCCCGGCATCAACCTGGAGGTGATACCGAAGTAGCGCTGCAGCTCCAAATGTGTCCAATGGTAAAGGGGGTTGCGCAGTGTGTAGGGCACGGTTGCCGCCCATTGCTCAAATTTCTCTTTATCGCTGCGCCCGCCGGTGATGTAACTTTCATCTACGCCGTTGGCGCGCATGGCCCGCCACTTGTAATGGTCGCCGTGCAGCCATACCGAAGTGATATTGTCGAACCTGATATCGTTGGCAATTTCGTTTGGCGGCAGGTGGCAATGGTAATCTATAATGGGCATATCGGCGGCAAAGTCGTGGTATAAACGCCTCGCCGTATCCGTTTGCAGCAAAAAATCCTTGTCGAGAAAGGTCTTCATAGGTATAATAATTCCGGGATTTGTAATTATAGGGTTATTCTGCCAAATACTAAAAATTTATCTACGAAAACGTTGCCGGAAGATGCGAAATGGCACATCCTGATAAAACAAAAAAACCTGTGAGGTGGTCACAGGCTTTAAATATCACGGTTGTTATGGTCTCGTTACTTTACCACCAAAACACCATCGGCCATAATGGAGATATCTTTTTTAGGCTCTTTTATAGCGGCAATTTCGGCTTCGCTTTTACCAGCGTCTTTAGCGTAGTGTACCAAACGCTCAACCGAGGTTTCTTTAACCTTGGCAAGGCCTTCAACCACAACGGTTTTACCAACAATATTCTGCGGCATAAAGTAAGCGTAATCTGTAAACTGCACCATAATGGTTTTGCCATCCTCCTGTGCCAGTTTCATAAAGCAACCTTTCTTTTTGCAAACCTCTACCACGGTACCTGTAACTTTACCTGTATAGGCGGTATCGGCACTTAGGGTGGTTTTCAACGCAGCGGTAGTTAAAGCGTTATCGGCGGTTACGGTTTTGCCATAAGTTACACCGGCATCGGCGGGTTTAATATTTGTTTGCGCAAAAGTTACTGCCGAAAAGCAAAGGCAGATCATCAATAATGCTATAGCTTTCATATGGTTAATTTGGTTTTTGATAATAGATATGCCTCACAAAAATAAGATAATAAGGCGTACATTTCCTAATTAGTTTATACTGATTCCTGATAAGCGCATCCCAGGTTAAAGAAGTACTTCTACAGATCGAAAAGATGCGTCGTCTATCGGCCGACTATAAGTTTTACTTTAAATAATGTTCATAGACATTTGATTAACAAACTTATTTTACTTTAAAGAAAGTGGAATTGAGATTATTATTCTACGATATCACCCTAAATGTAAGATTGATCCTCTCCCCTAACGCCGTTGCGGATTTAGGCACCTGGTGCTCCCATTGGTGCTGCAGGTCGCCTTTCATCATAAGCAGCGAACCATTCTCCAGCTCTACCGAGTACTTCTGTTTCTTATCCGTTTTATGCCTTACATCAAACCTACGAATCTGTCCAAAGCTTACCGAGGCGATAACGGGGTTAACGCCCAGCTCAGGCTCATCATCGGCATGCCAGGCAACAGAATCATTGCCATTGCGGTAAAGGTTCAGCAGAACGCTGTTAAACGTGATACCGGCGGCGGCATCTACCCTACTCTTAATAAAGAGCAACTCATTCGTCCATGGGTATGGGTCGTACTTTTTGCCGGAGAAGGCGTAGGTTTTGCTGTTGTCGCCATACCATGCCGTAAGACGTGGTGTGTTCAGCAGTTTGCCGTACATCTGTATGGTTTCCTGGTTCCAGCGAATGTTGGTTTTTAATGATGGGATAAGCGCGTTGCACTCGGCTTTTGTAAAAAAGCCGGGCTTGTATTCCATCAAGTCGGCGGGCAGTTTAGGGCTTTGCAGGCCGCCATCAAAAAAGCTGAGCTGTTCCATTTGGGTAAATTAACATTTCGGCACAAAAAGTGTTGTGGTAAACATAACTAATACTTAAAGATTATGAGTTTGGCATTTGTAAAAGAGGGAGAAAACCAGTGGCTGCACGAGATAGGTCCATCCATGAATGCCCTGCTGGTGTTTCTGCAAAAAGAAAACGGCGGAATGCGCGTCTATGAAAAGAAAAATTATTACAATCAAAAAGAAGACCGCGATGTGTACCAGATGAGCGATAGCTTAAGCTACGCCAAAAAGGACGACGGTACCTGGTATATTGTGTAGGACTGATCAGTTTTTCAAGCTTAGATCTTTATAAATATTTTCTTACGGTAAAGCCAGTAAAGTATCAGCCAGTCAATCAGTAACACCAGCGCGCCTTTTACCAGCGTGCTGTAGGCATCACCAAAAAGCTGGTCGTAATGCTGGCCCAGGTGGGTGTACAGCGTTTTAGTGATAAAGCTGCCGAAGCCATCTGCCAGCACGTAAGCCACAATAGAGTTGGTGCCTACCACCACAAAAAACAGCGTCCAGCGTTTGTGCTTGCCGGCATCTATAATACCATAAAACAAAGCCAGCAGCAAAAAGCAGCAGCCCCCGCTGAAGATAACCCAGCCGGGTGTCCATATCCGTTTTACAACCGGGGCGATACCCGTAAAATGTAGGATGCCAGCGAGGGCCAATAAAGCTATGCCGAGCACCACAAAGCGCCTTACCAAAACAAACGGAGCCTTGCCCGAACGGAGCATATTGCCGGCCAGCAAACCAACTATCATAGTACCAAGCGTAGGGATAAAACTTAAAGTGGAGTAACCACCAGCGTTAAAGTTAAAATACTGTTCGCGCGGGAAAAGGTTCAGAAACCATTTATCAACCGCCCAGGCCAGGTTGGTATTCTTGTTCCAGTGTGCGGCAAAGCCTTTAAAGTTACCCGCCCAATCGGGCGTAACACCGGCGGCAGCATAATCGAAGCCCGCGCCGGGCAGCGGGTATAAAGCGAATGCGGCCCAGTAACCTACCAATATCACTACCAACGCTATTAGTTGGGTACGTGGTTTGCTAAAGCCCAGTATGAATAAAAAAGTGTAACCTAAACCGATCTGGCTCAGTGTATCCTCAAAGGTGAAGTAGGTTTGGTTGCTCCACAACGAGCGCAGAAAAATGCCCAGTGCGATCAAAATAACTGACCGTATGAGCGCGTGCTTCAGCAGTTCGCCAAATTTGCCGCCCTTGGCCATACGCCCGGCTATGGAGAAAGGCAGGGCCACACCTACCATAAAAGAAAACGAAGGCTGAATAAGATCGTGCAGGGAGCATCCCGCCCATTGCACATGATCCTGGTTAAAATACAGAAAACGCCAAAAACCGTTCCCTGGTAAGGATTGGGAAACGTGCTGAAAGGATAGCACCTCCCCCATCATCAGCAGCATAACAAAGCCCCGATAGGCGT
Source organism: Mucilaginibacter pankratovii (assembly GCF_014773265.1). Taxonomy (GTDB): domain Bacteria; phylum Bacteroidota; class Bacteroidia; order Sphingobacteriales; family Sphingobacteriaceae; genus Mucilaginibacter; species Mucilaginibacter pankratovii. The sequence goes on from NZ_JACWMY010000002.1 coordinate 93,379, forward strand.
CCAGGGATATAAGGCGGTTACTCGCCACAGGCGCAATTACCGGGACATCGTTTGGTTGGGTGTGGGTTTTCAATTGTTTATAATTTAGGATGAGCCGGTTAGCGCTCGTTTTGTTAAATAAAGTTAAACATCTGCCACAAATTGAACGTTAATATTTTTAACGCTAATTTGCATCCTGTAAACCAAAGCACATGAAAAATCACCGCCTCCTGCCCATAATTGCTTTATGTACTTTATTGTTTGCCTGCGGTAACCCGCAGCGTAAAACTAATGATAAAAAAGCAGATGTGCGCGCGCACATCCAAAATAATGGCATCCCTATTTCTTATACCGACACGGGTAAAGGCGATACCACCCTGCTTTTTGTGCATGGCTGGTGTATCAACAAAAGTTACTGGGCCGACCAGGCTGCCTATTTCGAAAAAAGATACCGCGTGGTGGCTATCGATTTGCCGGGCTATGGCCAATCGGGTAAAAACCGCAAGGCATGGGATGTGAATACTTTTGCTACGGATGTAAATGCCGTGATAGATCAGCTGAAACTAAAAAATGTGATCCTGGTGGGGCACTCTATGTCGGGCACAATTGTGTTGCAGGCAGCTATCAACCAACCGGATAAAGTAATAGGCATTGTGGGCGTTGATAATTTTAAAGGGCAGGGCACGCCACCGCAAACCACCGCGCAGAAAAAAGAGATTGCAGATGCCATAGCTGCCATGCGAAAAGATTTTAAACAGGTAGCGTCCCAATGGTTCAACGAGGGGCTTTTCTATAAAACTACCAGCAAAGCTATCCGAGCGCGGATACTGAACGATGTTGCCCATGCCGATACAGCGGCCGCTATAGGATCGATGGAACAGCAGGCTTATGATGACGTACCCAATCTCATTAAATCGAAAAAGAAGCTTTACCTGATCAACAGCGATTACCAGCCTAATGATACCACGTGGCTGGTTAAAAATAAAATTCCATACAAACTGCTGATCGTGCACAACACCGGGCATTTCCCGATGGTAGAAGCGCCGAAAGAATTTAATGTGAGATTAGATGAGGTGCTGGCAGATATGAAACGGTAACTACAACAACTCGTCGTCTTCGCCTACCCCGGCATTCTTTTTTACAGAGAATGTAAAGGTAGTGCCCGAGCCTATATGCGAGTCTACCTTTATGCTGCCCTTTAGTTTCTCAACCAACGCTTTAACGGTATATAAACCAACGCCCGTGCCTTTCTGGTTAAACCTATCGATAACGTCCAGCGTAACTTCCTTATAAAATATCTTACCGAGATTCTTTTCGGCTATACCCATACCGTTATCGGTTACCTTAAAGTTGTAAAAATCGCCTTCTTCGCGAAACTGTATGGTGATAATACCGGCCTCTTTATCGTTATAGCGAATGGCATTGGTTAGTAGGTTAATAAAGATCTGCTCCAGTGCTACCGATGAGCAGGTAAGCGTATGATCTACCTGCGGCAGGTTAATTTTTACACCGTAGGGCACATCTATCAGGCTAACTACATTTTTTAAAAGGGTGTTTAGCTCCAAACATTTTTGGTTGGTAAGCAATGATGAGGGCTTCGACGAGTACGCCAGCATTTCATCAACCAGCGTTAACAGCCTTTTGGTAGAAGTGATGTTCAGATCCAGCAATCCCTTGCTTTTATCATCGCCGCTTTTGCCCAGGCGCATTTGCAGTGCCTGCGAAGTAAGCAGCATACTGCTCAGCGGGTTTTTAATATCGTGCGCAGCAGTCGACGCGAATTTTTGGATAAAGGAATTTGTTTCCAGTAGGTTTTGATTGCTCCGCTCTAATCTGGCCAGCTTCCGCCTCAGCTCCATTTGAGTAATTACCTGCTTGGCTAAGATCCGTAAAGATTTTAGCTGGCGCGCGTTCAGCTCCTTCGGGATGGTGTCTATCACGCATAATGAACCAAGGGCAAACCCATCCTCATTCACCAGGGGTACACCGGCATAAAAAACAATGTTAGGGTTGCCGGTAACCAGCGGGTTTGCCAAAAAACGCTCGTCCTTACGGGCGTCGGGCACAACCATAATATCATTTTTATTGAGGATGGTATGCGAGCAGAAGGCGTATTCCCTTGGCGTTTCCCTTACATCATGCCCCAGGATAGCTTTAAACCATTGCCTTTTGTCATCAAGCAGGCTGATCAACGCGACTGATGTTTGGCAGATCTCGGATGCCAGGTGAGTTAATTCCTCAAAATCGTCCTCGGGCATCGTATCCAGAATATTATAAGATGCCAGCGCTTCAAGGCGCTCGTCTTCATTTTCGGGTAAGGGATAGGATAAATTACTCAAGCAGTTAAAATTATTAGGGCATTGATATACGGATTAAAGATAGAAATAATCAACTAAATCAATTACAATATTAACTACAGTGTAAAAAAATTACTTAAATACAACAGTACATGACCTCTTAAAAGCTCCATAGCTAAAAAAGCGGACGATAGGATTCGTCCGCTTTAAATGCCGGGGTTCGGATTTGCCTATGCCTCTACATCAAACCCAGTAGAGGTGGCTAGTTCTCTCCATGCCTCCATATCGGCTTTTACATCCGCTATTTTTTGATCGGCAATGCCGTAGGCATCGGCACCTAAAAATAGGTGCATGGGCGCTTCTGCAGATTCGGCTGCGGCTATCATTACCAATGCGGCTTTATCCGGATCGCCAGCTTGGTTGCCATTGATATCGTTTTGATGAGCGGCCTGCACGGCGCGTACCTCTTTGTACTCCTGGATCTCGTTTTTGGGTGTGCTCAACGAATCCGGCATTAGAAAGTTAGTACGAAAGTATCCAGGAGAAACGACAGTAGCTTTTATACCGAATGATTTACTCTCCGCAGCCAGCGATTCGGTAAAGCCCTGTACGGCAAACTTAGTGGCGCAATAGATACCAAAGCCCGGGAAGTTACCGGTAAAACCGCCGATAGACGATACGTTAAATATATGGCCCGACTGCTGCGCACGCAGATGTGGCATCACCGCGCGGATCACATTTAGCGAGCCAAATACATTTACATCGAAGTTTTCGCGGGCTTCTTCATCGCTTAGTTCTTCTAAGCTACCTGTTAAACCGTACCCGGCGTTGTTAACCACTACATCGATCTTGCCAAAGTGGCTGATAGTTTGATCAATGGCATTTTTTACGCTGTCTTCAGCTTTAATATTTACCGAAAGGGGAAGGAAGTTTGGATGCTCGCCAACCACCTTAGTAAGATCGGTAATGCTGCGGCTTGTTGCTGCTACATTGTACCCTTTATTTAATAATTGATTTACCAGGCTAAGCCCTAAACCTTTAGAGGCGCCGGTTACGAACCATGTTTTTTGAGTGTTCATTTTTTTATTTGTTTTGTGTGAGTAGATCTTTATTCATTAAGCGTTATAGGCCATTGATTTGGTTATCGCTTCGTTCACCCGAAACTCCCGCTCCAGTTTTTCGAGCTTTGCCATAGCGCGGTCATAGGCATCTTCGCCAAGCAGTAAGTATAGAGGCGGATTTTCCATTTGGCCTATTTCAATTATAGCCGCCGCAGCTTTTTCGGGGTCGCCGCTTTGCTGGCCATCCATTTGCAGGTAACGCGACTGCGTAGCATGTACCGCGGTATAACCTTCAATAGTGTGTTTAGCAATATTGAGTGATTCTTCCGTTAAGAAACTGGTGCGGAATGCCCCCGGCGCAACTACGGTAACCTTTACGCCAAACTCGGCCACATCCTGCGCCAATACCTCTGAAAGGCCCACTACCGAGGATTTAGTAGCCGCATAAACAGACCAACCGGTGGCCCCTGCGAATCCCGCTATAGACGATACATTGATAATATGCCCCGACTGCTGATACCTCATATAAGGCATCACCATACGGATAACGTTCAGTGTACCAAATACATTCACTTCAAAATTGTCGCGGGTTTCGCGGTCGGTAAGTTCTTCTATACTGCCGCCAACGCCGTAGCCGGCGTTGTTTATAACTACATCAATGCTGCCAAAAGCCGCTTTTGTTTGATGGATGGCGCAGCCAACACTGTCCTCGTTACCCAATTCTACTTCTAAGGGCAAAAAGTTAGGGGCGGTTACACCAACAGCTTTTACAAGTTCGGTTATGTTACGGGAGGTAGCGGCAACATTTTGCCCGGCATTTAATAATTGCTTCACCAGGCTCAAACCAAATCCTTTGGAAGCGCCTGTGATGAACCATGTTTTTGTGTTTTCCATAAGTTTGTTTGTTTGATAAAACAAAAGTAGGGCGAAACACAGGGCAAGCGTTTACGTTATTCAAACCAATTATTGCAAAATTCAAACAACACGAAACGCGGAGGGTGTTTTACTGGTTTGTTTTTTGAAAAAGTTATTAAAATGCGCCGGCTCTTCAAACCCCAGGCTGTAGCTGATCTCGGATACATTCCAGTTGGTGTGGCGGAGGAGGGCCTTGGCTTCGCTGGCGAGGCGTTCCATAATATGATCGGTGGTGGTTTTGCCGGTGGTTTGGCGGATTGCCCGGTTAAGGTGGTTTACGTGTACCGACAACTGATCCGCAAAATCCTTGGCCGAACGCAGCCCGAAGCGCTGCGCGGGCGACTCTATCGGGAACTGGCGCTCCAGCAGCTCGGTGAACACGGAGGTGATGCGGGAATTGGCATCAGGGTGCTGGTACAGCCTGTCCGACGGTTGGATCTTCATGGCATAATGGATCAGTTCGGTGATATAGCTGCGCAACAGATCGTACTTAAAGCGGTAATCGGAATTGATCTCGGCGAGCATCTTCTCAAATATGGCGAACACGTACGCATCCTGCTCGCTATTAAGCACATATACCGGGTTTGCACCGGGCGCAAACATGGGTAGCTCGTGGATACTGCCGCGCATCGTTTCGGTAAAGAACGACTCCTTGTAGATACAAAATCGCCCCGAATGCGTATCATTCAGGTTCTCAAAGGTATAAGGCACAAAGGGGTTAAAAAACACCAGGGCGCTGCCATCCATCTCGATGCTTTTATCGGCATAATGGACAACACCCTTCCCTCTGAAAAGGCTCACCTTATAAAAATCGCGGCGGCTGTATACCACGGGTTTTGCCCCCGGCATGTAGCAGTCCTCCGTGCGGAAAACGTTGAAGTGGCCGATATCCTGGCTCAGGTTATCGGGCATCCAGTTAAACTTTTGCCGGTAAAAATCCTCGAGTGTTTCTGTAGTTGCCATAAAGCAAAGTTACATAATTCAAACTATTGGTAAAGAAAAGCTCGTTTTTACTTACAAAAATTTACACCTTTTTACATTTTTTATCAAAAAAAAGGGCTTTTTTCATCAAAAAAGCGACCTATTTAAACCCTAAAATTCTTGTTTTTTGGGCCCCCTAAACAAAACGGACAAGCCGGTTCTATTTTCCGGCCAGGTAAAATTTCTCCCAAAAGTCTACCGTTTTGGTCATCTCGCTCCTGTCGAAGGTAGTATTACCACCGGCACCGCCTCGCATGCCACCACCCCTTCGGCCACCGCCGCCACCCATTCCGCCGCGACCGCCACCCATGCCGCCTCCGCCGCCCATACCGCCACGACCACCGCCCATGCCGCCATCCATCCCACCGCGACCGCCGCCTTCGGGCTTATCGCCCTGTTTTGGCCGGGTGATGCCGTTAATTTTGATATTGAAGGCCCATTCGTTCTTATCCGCATTGCCTGCATGCAGCATGGCAATGGGTACCGCGGCTTCGTATACCAGGTAACCGTCGCGGTCCACGCCGAGCGCGGTTTTAATGCCGTAGGTGTTCGCGGTGATCATCACCTCGTTCAGCACATCGGCAAAGCCGGTGGCTTTTATTTGTTTGAGGCGGGTAAGGCTGGCCTCCATCCGCTCCTGCCGGTCGTCATCGCTGCCGGGCTGGGCTTGCCCGCCGTCTGCCGGTGGTGGCATTATCCTTTCGGCGGGCATGGCCTCCGGATCGGTATAAGGAAAGGTTACGCTAAAAGCCTCTTTTTTCTTCCCTTTCGGGTCGATAGAGAACGTAATGCCGGCCATCAGGGCGCGGCGCTGTTCGGTACGGTCGCTGATGCGCAGGGCCACGTAAATATTATCCTTATCGTTGGCAATAGTGTAAGGGATCTTTTTCTCTTCGTTGATATAGCGCAGGCTGTCGCCCCACTCGCTAAGCTTGCCATCAACCACAACAGTGGCAGGTGGCAATTGCAGAACAGGTTTTTCGTTTTTAGATTGGGCGCAAACAGTTAGCGGCAGCGCAAAAGCGGCCAGCAAAAAATAACGAACGGGAGTTTTCATCGTTGGGGCTGTGATGTGTTAATAGATAGGATATTAACAGCTGCTGCGGCGGGTTATTGTGGAGGGGGAAGTAAAGAGTTTATTACAAAGGGGGAGATTGTGGAATGGTTGATTGGTTGGTACCAAAATATTATGGCAGTCCCGCTGATAGAAGCGGGCCGGGCTTTACCGGGCTACGCTGCGCTTCGGCCGCCTACCTGCCGCTCAACCGCTGGCGCAGGCGGCTTCCCCTATCAATCCCTACTGCGAAGGCGGAGTTAAGGTAAAACATCTGTCAGTCACCGTCCTCGCAGGGTCTATCAATAGAGAGCCCTACATAGACATGGGTAATCATACTAACACAAGCTAATGCCCTTATTAGCACACCACTATACATTTTTGTATACATCCCGCAAAAGTACCATAAACTTTTTTTACATATAAATAGCTTTGATTGAGGCATTACCAGTTGCCCAACCTATTATTATGAAAATAAATTTTAACTATGTGGCCGCACTTTGCATTGCGCTTTCATTATCTAATTGCAAAAAAGAGCAAATTGCTCAACCAAATAAAACCGCGAGCCCCAGTGCAGAACTTTCGTTGGCCAGGGCAGCCGTTGCCAGCATAAATGTGCAAACGCTGTACGGGTCGCCGTATGCGGCCGGGGCACTTGCCGATGGGCAAGGTATGCAGGCGCGTTTCAACAGTCCGCACGGGCTGCAATTAATGCCTGATGGCAGCTTGTACGTGGCCGATACCAAAAACAACGCCGTCCGGAAAATTTCCACTGATGGCGTAGTGTCAACCGTGCCGTTAAAACCAACCGAATACGGAGGCATTCTTACTAAGCCCGTTTATATCGGCGTTGAATATAATACCGGTAAAATACATATCGTTCAGGATGGTAATGGTGATGGAGATCCGTACGATCAATCGTGGATATTTAAGCCAAATGGCGATGTTATAACGCTATCGTACATCTACTACGTAAACGCAACAGTCCTTGCCCGCGACCCTTACACCGACATTTTTTACTACAGCCAGGGCGGAGGCATAACACAACACCTTGCACAGCCGGAAGGGGAAATTTATGGAATGAATGTACCGTTTAACAGGGATAAACTGCTTTATCCGGAAAATGAAGCGAGGAGAGGGTTTAGTTGGGATGCAATTGCAGTAGGCTACAACAAAGTGGTGTATTTTACTACCAGCGGCCGTATTTATAAATACACGCCCGGGGGCGTAACCGAACGGGTTTTTACAGATCTCAACTTTAGCCACATTACCAGCATGATATTTAATAAAGACAGCCGTACCATGTACGTGGCGGATAACGGCTACATTAAACGGGTAGACAGTGGTAAGCTAACGGTTATAGCCGGGCCACGCGGCACAGACGACGGCAGGGATGGTGCTAATTTAACGGCCGATGTACATGCAAACAGCCTGGCGCTGGGCAAGGGCGAGAACATCATTTATTTTACCGACGATTTGGCAAACACGGTCCGCAGCATATCCTTAAAGTAAGTTATTATTCCAGGTTCGCTATGAAGGCCCCCTGCGGGAACGAAGGCCAACTTTTATCTATCAAGAGACCTTGCGGGTACATAATGCCCCATCGGGCAGGGAAAGGTAATGAAGTTGTGACGCTAATAGTAGATGCTTATGTTTTACCTTTGAATTAAACCACCGTTATATTCAGTAAACATCCGGTAATGAAAAAAATCCTCCTATCAATTGCCCTTTTTACCATCAGCCTAAATCTGCACGCGCAAAACGATCATAAATAGCATTATTTATTCGATGGCAAAGCTGTAAATGAATTACGGGGCTATAAGATGAACACATTTCCGGATGCCTGGAAAATTGAAGACGGTGCTTTAGTAGCCCTTACAGATGTACCCAATGTAGATCTTGTGAGTAAGGGCACTTATACGAATTTCGACCTGACGTTTGAATGGGCGGTTTCAAAAGCCGGTAATAGCGGCATTTTTTATAACGTGCAGGAAAACTCAAGCCACGAGTCGGGGAATGGAAACAGCCCAAACTGGCTGGATAATTTTGAATTCCAGCTATTGGATGATATTGATTTTAATGACCATGAACCACGGCGATCCGCAGGGTCGTTATATGATCTGATAACCCCCGTTAACAAACATCTAAAACCGGTTGGAGAATATAATACCGCGCGGTTACTGGTTAACCATGGCCATGTAGAGCAATGGCTTAATGGCAAAAAAGTAGTGGAATACGAATTAGGGTCGAAGGAACTGAACGACCTGATAGCCAAAAGTAAATACAGCACCAACCCTAATTTTGCCAAAGCAACCAGCGGACATATTATGTTTCAACATCACGGGCAAAAAGTTTGGTTAAAAAATATTAAGATCAAGCGGTTGTAATTACTTTTAGTGGTTATTGGCATTGCCTCTGGTAAACCGCTTCTTCTTAGCTCCTTTTTTTTTAGCATTTAAGTAAAAAGGCTGCGCAATGCAAGTTATGATACAGCCTTTGTAGTGGGAGCAATTTGATGCTTAGAGTGAGATTAGCCCGTCGTTAGGGCCTAACTCTCAGATGCGCTTCTATAACGGTAACATCGGTAGCAAAATCCCATTCTTCCATCGGAACACTTTTGTGCCACACAGTAGACACTTTTGCCCTGAAGTACATATTATAAACCCCGTAACCAATATTAGGGAATTTAATTTGCTTAATCACCGTATTTTTTGCCGGAACAAAATCAATTGTTTGATACGAATCAATTTCATTACTGGTTACCTCACCTGCATGTATTGTATAACTTTGACCCGGAATAAATCCATCTTGCGCGTTATGGCCGGGTGCCGTACAATAAACAATCTGGTATTCGATCATTACCAAATCGCTTGGTACAAGGCCCGAATTAGCAATAGTTAAATTCAACCCATTTTGGGTAAAGTCGCTTACTGCAAATGGTTTCCTTGTAATAAATTCACTTTTTGTTGTTCTGTCATACCTTACCCCAATGTCGCCATCATATAATGGTAAAAAAAGGTACGGATTGCCAACTTCACCATTCTCGCCTCCACAGCAGGGGATCTCAATTACTGGTTCCATAATTATAATTTTTATACGTAATATTCATTTGGTGGTAGTTCTTCCCAGCCCTTATAGCCATACCCCCTGTCGCCGTCAAGGTCAAAATCCGGAATTTTTATGGTGCCATCGAGTATGTTAATACCAAAATCTATGGCATTGCCAAAACCATGCGGGTACTTGCCAATTTGATTCTGAATTGCCAAAGTAGCAGCAGGTGTTGCAGCATTTATTAAAGCATCTACAATTTCAGGGTTCATTGTGTTATCAATACTTAACATCCAATCGGGCTGTACCGCTTTGTTTACCGCTTGAGGATGAAGGCCTCTTTTTTCGATCTCGCCCAACCAGGAAGGCGGTTGTAACCAATAAAATGGCAACTTAGGATTGGGCAGCGTTTTATACGGGTATTGATTGTTTTCTCCACTGTATTGTTTTGAAGTAATCAGGTTTTCGAGGAAAGAAAAATTGTCAAAATCCTCCTTGCCGGCGTAACCCCACCCTACCATACAGATCATCGTTCTTATTGCACTATGAATATAAAATATCCCTAAGTTTAAAAAGTACAATATCCACCTTGGGGCAATGGCTAAAAACCTCATCATAACTGCATACGGCAAAGTTGCGATCATGGCAAGTAACGCCAATCCTTTACCAAACCACGCAAAAAGTGCTTCCAGGAAACTTGCCAGATCCCCCTTCCAAACAGGCGGATTCCCCGGCAGGTTATTCTGCAATAATTCCTGTATCTCTTTAAATAACTCTTTTGGGGTATCTGGCGGCGCTGTTGGCCGTTTTACGCTGCCACCGGTAGAGAGTCTTAGATATTGCTTTAGTGCGTCGTATCCAAACAAAAACTCTTCATTGGATGGGTAGCCTCCGCTTAGTAATTTCGGCACCATCGGGCTTTTATAAACCTCTTTCATAGCGGCGGTGACTAAGTTGGCAATTTCTTCCGCTTCGCTATTGGTTACGTCAATTTTTTCATTCAATCTGGAATCTAAAACATCTCCCCGGCCTTGTTGGTCCCACAGCCAGGTATCTGCGAGCGTTTCTAAAACCAAATGCCGAAATGCGTGATTTCTAAATGGGCCTCCCACTAATGAATTAATAAATGGATGCCCTGTTATGTCGCCTGCAACATGAGTCATGTAGCCCCGCGCGTACGATTGTTGGGCAGAAGTGGTTGCTTTGCTCAGCATTTCATAAGCAAAAGTTGCTGTTTTTCGGTAATGAAGCATATCCATCCTCCACCAGTTAGAATAATCCCCGGTTGGCTCCGGTTGTTTCCATGTACCATCATCTGTATACGGATGCCCAAACATCCTAAAAGGAAAGCCATAATTATCTAATGCAGAAATTAAGATGGTTGGGTTTTTCCAGTCTTCATTTTTTATAAAATCGACGGGGAAATTCGGATTAGTAAAAAACCCGATCAACGGATTTTTTAAATTAATTGAGCTTGAGCCCTCGGCCATACCTAACTTTACCGCTAACAACATCGTTTCGATAGCAGTATTCACTGTATATGAAAGATCGGTGGAAAGCCCTCCGGAAAGCCAGTCTTGAATGTCGCTGATTGGTTGAGTTAATTTGTCAACCACGTCTTCAATTTGCTTTTTAATATCCTGTATCGACTCCAACACATCCAGGCACACTTTAAAACCTTTTCGGATATCGGGATTTGACGTTGCGGGGTCAAACATAAATAGCGTAACATCGGGCCCAACCGCGCCAAACCTGTAAGCATTTAAATTAAAGTTTGGGAAAAGGTCTGGTCGTCTTTTGTGAGCCTCCTCTGCAAAAATGATGTGTGAACCGAATTTAGGCATATAATCGCAATTTATTTTTGTGATAGTTGTGAAACCCTATATCAAAACGCCGGTATTATAAACTGACGATGAGTTAGTTACAACATTACGCAATTTATTATTTTACAAATCGATTCCTACTGTTTTATGAATTATATATTTTTAATTTTTTTGCTCGCGCAAGGCCCTCTTCGAGCGACCCTGTGGAGGCACGGGCGATAACGCAATCATTTGTTTTAATCCCCTTGGAACAATATTTGCATACCATCAAGCAAAAGCAACACTGTGAAGGCAAAACATATAAGAAAAGCAGCGAGGATACTACTGGGGGCCAATTTGATATTCGCGGGGATAAGCCACCTTACCTTTGCCCGTAACGCGTTTAAGGCGCAGGTGCCCGATTGGGTGCCTTTGGACAAAGATGATACCGTAGTATACTCCGGCATTGCCGAAATTGCTCTGGGCAGCGCGCTGGTGCTTACACCAGACAAATACCAGGAGGCGGTTGGTAAAGCGGCGGCGGCATTTTTTGTGGGCGTTTTCCCCGGCAATATTTCGCAATACCAGCATAAGCGCAGCGCCTTTGGGCTGGATACCGACAGGAAACGACTGGTGAGGCTGTTCTTTCAGCCCGTGCTGGTTTTTTGGGCGTTAAAGAGCACCAATAATATTTAGTTCGTGGTATAATTTAGCTTGAGCTCAACGGCAGTGTGAACCAAAAGGTGCTCCCCTCGCCTACTACGCTGTTTACACCTATCTGCCCGCCGTGGCGTTCGATAATTTCGGCGCTGATGTAAAGCCCCAGGCCGAGGCCGCTGAACTGTACGCCGCTGGCATCAACCCGGTAGTAACGTTCAAACAAATGCGGCAGCTTCTCGGGCGGAATGCCCCTCCCAAAATCCTGCACGGATATTTTGGCCATTTTGCCTGTTTGGGCGATATGGAGGAAGATCTTGTTGGAGTCGGGAGCGTATTTTACAGCATTGTTCACCAGGTTTACCACTACCTGGTCAATCCGTTCTTTGTCGGCGTAAACCTGCAGCCGGGTATCGCCGGTCAGGATAAGTTCATGTGTACCCATAAGGCGTACATGATCGCAGCACTCGTTGGCCATATCGGCCGCTACAAAATCGCTTTTATGCAGCGCCAGCTGCCCGGCCGCTATTTTTGATACATTTAAAAGCGCATCAACCAGGTGCTGCATTTTAGTAAGGCTGGTGTTGGCCTTCTCCAAAAACGCCGGGATCTTATCAGACGACGGCTGCGTTTTTATCAGTCGCTCCAGCAGCTGCATAGATGCTTTCACCGACGTCATGGGGGTCTTCAATTCGTGGCTGGCAACACTTATAAAATCGTCCTTCTGCTGCTGCAGGCGTTTAAATTCAGTAATATCTAAAACGGTGCCCAGCATTCGATAGGGTTTATCGCCGCCGTTATAATACACATCGGCCTGTATGCGGATCCAGTGCAGGCTGCCGTCGGGCCAGATGAGGCGGGCCTCATAAAATAATTTGCCGGTTTCCGCCGCGCGCTCATGCGCGGCCTGGCGCGCGGCAAGGTCCTCTTTGTGTATGCGCTGCCTGAACTCTTCGCGGGTACGTGTGCCATCAAAACCAAAAATGGCATTAAACCTTTCCGATGTAACCACGGTATCATTAGCCGGGTCGAAATCAAAAGTGCCAATCTCGGCTGCTTCTATGGCCAGCCGGGCGCGTTCTTCGGCTTCCTCGATACGGCGGCGGGCCAAAACCTTATCGGTAACATCTATCACTATTACCATAACGGCGTTGTTTTCGCCGGCCACATGGCTTATGGGTTCGTACACAAAATCAAGAAAGAGGCTTTCGGGCGTACCGTTGCGAATGAACACAACTTCGTGTTCTTTGGCAAAAAACGGCTCGCCGGTATTAATCACCTGGTTTAATATCGGCGCGTAAGCGTCGGCTGCTTCAGGCACGGCCTCCCAAATGCCCTTGTGCTCTAATTCACTGCGGTCTTTGCCAACCAGTTCCAGGTAGCTATCGTTCACCATCTGCACTACCAGGTCGCCGCTGCTAATGATACAGATGCCCAGTGGCGCCTGCATAAATGAGGAATATAACTGCTGCCGCTGATTTTTCAGCGCGTCGATGCCGGCTTGTTCTTTTTGGTTTAGCTTATACAATTCGGTAACGTTGGCGGGCGAATGGATAAAATATCTTACCTCGCCGCTGGCATCCAGTATAGGGGTGTTGGTGGTTGTCCAGTATCGTTCCTCAAACTCACCCGTACCGCGGATGGGGATATCATAGCGGTAGTTGGCCATGGTATGCGATTGTTTGGTTTGAATGGCCTGCTGAAACGAATAATGGGTCATTTCGATATTGCGCGATACCTCATCTGTTGGGTTAGCGGGAAACGAGCCAAAAACCGACGTGCCTATCATATCGCAGCGCTGCGTATTGGTGGCGTGGCAATAGGCATCATTGGCATCCAGTATAGTATAATGGGGTGCATCTATATCAATAATAAGTATTGCAGCGGGGCTGCTTTTAAAAATATCCTGATAACCGATCTCGGGGGTGGATGTAGGCATACGTGAAATATATCTTCTTAAATGGCGGATGGTAACATGCTGCGGAACGGAAAATAAGGGGCTAATTTATAAAAGTTATGCTTTATAACACAAAACTATGCCATGTGTTTTACCCATTCATTTTTGTTAGATAAATGCCATATCCGTTATCAAAAATGTATTATATTGCGGCAAATAATATAATATTTATGGCAGAATACCAGGAACATAGTTTTTTTAGCGAACATGCCCGCCCGTTTTGGCAATACGTTCAAGCCACTATGATCTCGCTTTTAAGCAAAGATAAAAACCGTTGCATACTGGATCTGGGATGCGGTAACGGCTACCTGGTAAACTTCCTTATTTCGCAGGGGTATAATGCCTATGGCATTGATGCCTCGCAAACGGGTATAGCCATTGCCAACAAGGTTAACCCCGGCCGCTTTTTTATACAGGACCTTGACGATAACCAACTCCCCGCCGAAATACGCGATATGCCTTTTGATACCATCGTATCTACCGAGGTGATAGAGCATATTTACAACCCCTTCATTTTTATGGCGCTTTGTAAGGATGTGCTGACCAAAAATGGCGGCGGAGAGCTGATATTAACCACCCCCTACCATGGCTATCTTAAAAACCTGATGCTGAGCATTTTTAATAAATGGGATAAGCATACCAACGCGGTCGCCGTTGGCGGGCATATCAAATTCTGGTCGAAAGCATCGTTGAGCCAGCTGCTTACCCAAACCGGTTTTGAGGTTACCAATTTTGTTGGCTGCGGCAGGCTCCCCTACTTTTGGAAGAGTATGGTGATGAAGGGGAAGCTGGTGGTGTAAGCGCCCTTCTCTTACAGACAAACCCAATTTTAATATCGAACACCGAATATCCAATACCGAATGATGAAGTTAAACCTTCGGCGTTCGATATTCAAAATTCATTATTCTATATTGATTCTCTACCTTGTTTCTTAGCTACTTTAGTTTACCAGCACCTGGTGGATATTCTCCAGCTGCCGGGTATGCCTGATGGTATGGCAGGCCACAAAATGCAGCCACTCTAACCGGGTGAAAGGCCCCGCGCCTGGTACCTGGAAATCGAGGCAGATTTCGGTTGGATCAAGCGGTTTAAAGGTTTGCCGGATCTCTTCGCTTTTACTATGATATTTACTCAAAATTTCGGCCTTGTCCTGTGGCTCTTCAGCAGGTAGAATAAACTCTGGAGATTTAAGCTTCGTGGTAAAATCGAGGAAGATATTTTCGATCATCGCATTACTTGCATCGGGTTTGCGGTCGGCGGGTTTGGTGTTGCCGGTGAGCACTTCGGGTAACCCCCACTGCGATTTCAGCATATGGTCGGCAACCTGGGCGGGTGTCCAGCTGCCCTCAAAAGGTACCATGTTAAATTGCTGCTGGTTAAATACACTCAAAACCTTCAAAAAATTATCGGTAGCGGTTTTATACTCGTTAATGGCCTGCTGTGTCATGATATTGATTACAAATGGGTTGATACTTTGGTTTATTTTGATAAAGGTACGCTCCTAATAAAAAAGCCGTCGGGTGCAAATACGGCTATTTAAGGGGTGAGATGCGACGTAACAAATGATAACACAGGCTTAACCCCTACATTAAAGTTACTTAACGTTGTGGTAATACTTTTACGACTTAGATAAAACACTATCGTATGAAGAATTATTTACTACCTATTTTATTATGTATTTTCCTGGTGAGCTGTAAAAAAGATTCGGCGCCCGAACCTGAATTTTTTGTGAATGAAGACCCTGCCACTTTTGAGGAGATAGGCAGTATTGATATCGGCGACGTAGGCGCAGCCGAAATAACCGCGTTCGACCCGGCCACCAACCGCTTATTTGTGGTAAACAATGGTACGGTAAACAAAATAGATGTAATAGACTTTAAAGACCCGCAGCACATGGTGGTTATCAACTCCATCAACATGGCACCTTACGGCGGCGCAGTAAATAGCGTTGCTGTATATGGCGGCAAGCTGGCCGCTGCTATAGAATCGGTAGACAAGCAGGCTAACGGCAAAGTGGCCGTATTTAAAACCGACGACCTGAGCGAAGTGAAAGTGATAAACGTTGGCGCCCTGCCGGATATGATCACCTACTCGCCGGATGGTAAATACATTTTAACGGCAAACGAAGGCGAACCTAACACCACTTATACTAACGACCCGGCAGGTACCATATCCATTATCTCTGTGGCCGATAATTACAGCGTAAACACCATCGATTTTGCTGGCTATGTGGGCCAAAAGGCCGACCTGATGGCAAAAGGCTTCCGTATATTTGGCGTGGGTAATGATTTTGTAAAGGATATCGAACCGGAATATATCACTATTTCGGCCGATTCGAAAACGGCCTGGGTAACCTTGCAGGAGAACAACGGTATCGCCAAAATTGATATCGCGGCCAAAAGCATCACCAATATATTCCCGCTCGGCTTTAAAGATTACAACGCCGCCGGCAACGAAATTGACCCAAGCGACAAGGACGATAAATTTGCATTGGCTAAATGGCCGGTAAAGGGCATCTATATGCCCGACGCCATTGTGGTGCTGGAACAGAACGGCATCCCCTACCTGTTCACCGCCAACGAAGGTGATGCCCGCGAGTACACCGCTTTAACAGAGGTTAAACGCGTAAAAGATATTACGCTTAACACAACTGCTTTCCCTAATGCTGCCACTTTAAGAACCGATGCACAATTGGGCAGGCTAAACATCACCACCACGCTTGGCGCAAAAGCCGATGGCACCTTCGAGGCGCTTTATTCGCTCGGCGCACGTTCTTTCAGCGTTTGGAACGGCAGCACCGGAAACCAGGTGTTTGATAGTAAGAACGAGCTTGATATAAAAGTTAATGCAGCAAACGCTTACGACGATGCCCGCAGCGATGATAAATCTGTTGAGCCCGAAGGTATCACCATAGGCAAAATAGGCAACAAACAAGTGGCTTTTGTAGGTATGGAACGCGCCGACGCAGTTGCTGTTTACGATGTTACCGATGCTACCAAACCAGCGTTTCTGCAGCTTTTAAAATGCGGCGACGCGCCCGAAGGCGTGCTGATCATCCCTGCCAAAAACAGCCCTACCAAAAAGAGCTTGTTATTGGTGAGCAGCGAGAACGACGGCGTTATAAAAGTTTACACCCCAAAAACTATATAATTTCCTTTATATAGTTTAGCCGCCCCATTGCACGGGGGCGGCTTTTTTATACCTGTTATATTTTATTAAATAATTTGTAAAATGTAACCAAACCCCTATTTTCATACCCATAAACCTTATTCCATTTCCATGAAGAAATTCATCACTTTCAGCTTATTATTTTCTGCCATTTCCATCTGCAGCTATGCGCAGCAGAAATACGAGTACGCGATAGATCTGATGCACATCATTAACGATCAGGTGGCCGTTACGCTAACCACTCCGGCTATTTCGCAGGAGAGCACCGTGTTTTCTTTCGCCAAGGCGATACCCGGCTCCTACGCCCGCAAGGATTTTGGCCGCTTCATCGTCAACTTTGAGGCCTTTGATAAAGAAGGCGAAAAACTAAAGGTGGAAAAACTGAATAAAGATCAATACCGCATCAGCAAGGCCAATACGCTCTCCATAATCAAATACAGGGTGAACGATACCTGGGATCAAAAGCACGACGACTTTATTTTTCAGCCGGGCGGCAGCAACATCGAAGCGGGTGTAAACGTGGTGATGAACAACCATGCCTTCTACGGTTATTTTGAGGATTATAAAAAGCTACCGATAGAAGTAACAATTACTAAACCCCAGGATTTTTTTGGTGCCACCCACTTGGATGTGGAGCACCCGTCTGCCAACCTGGATGTGATCAAAGCAAAAGATTTTGTTTACCTGGCCGATAACCCGGTGATCTACTCCCGCCCGGATACTACTTCGTTTTACGTGGGCCAAAGCAAAATAAACGTGTTTGTATTTTCGGCCACCGGGAAGGTGAAAAGCGCGCAGGTGGCGGGGTATTTAAAACCTATCGCGGCATCGCTCAACGCCTTCTTTAAGGGCCTGCCGGTAAAATCGTACCAATTCCTGTATTATTTTGAGGACCCTAAAAAAGCCCTTGCCGACCGCAAGAACGGCGAAGGCGGCTACGGCGCGCTGGAACATAATTATTCGTCGTTGTATTACCTGCCCGAGGTAGATTATGAAAAACGATTGATATCTATGGTTAACGATGTATCATCGCACGAGTTTTTGCACATCCTGACACCGCTGAACCTGCATAGCTTCGAGATAGAGAATTTTGATTTTACCGACCCGAAAATGTCGGCCCACCTTTGGATGTACGAGGGCGTTACCGAGTATTTTGCCCACCTGATACAATTGCAGAACGGGCTGGTAGATGAGAAAGGCTATTTTAAAGAAATGCGCGACAAGATGAATTCGGCAGAGGAGTTTGGCAACTTCTCGATGACGGAAATGAGCAAGCGCGTGATGGAAGACAGCTTCCAGAAAAAGTACAGCAGCGTGTACAGCAAAGGCGCTTTAATAGGCTTTGCATTGGATATGTTCATCCGCCAAAAAACGGGCGGCACCAAGGACCTGAAAAGCGTTATTATATCGCTCACCCAAAAATACGGGCCAAGCAAACCATTTAACGACGATGAGTTCTTTAACGACTTCGTAGCCGCTTCGCATCCGGATGTAAGGCAGTTTGTAGATAAATATATCATCGGCAGTGAGACTGTTCCTTACGGAGATTACCTGGCAATGGTGGGCTACGAGTATGCCGCGTCAAAAGACGTACAATCGTACTATCCCGGTAAAATGGGCCTGAAGTTTGAAAACAATGCCTTTGTTTTTATGAACGTGGGCGATAATCCTTTAAAGGTAAAAGAAGGCGACATTTTTAAAAAGATGGATGGCGTGGAAGTAACGCAAAGTAACGTAGACGATATATGGGATAACTATTTCAACGAAAACACCAAACATCCCGAAATTGAGATAACCGTATTGCGCGATGGCAAAGAAAAAACAATGAAGGGCCCCATCTTCGACGGCCATTTTAAAACCAAAAACTACCTGGCACCGATGGCCAGCCCATCGGCGGAACAGCAGGCCGCGCTTAAAAACCTCGAAGGGAAATAATGCAGCCCCGGTTTGAAACCCTGCCCGAAAAAAAGTTTATCGGCAGGCACCTTACTATGTCTTATACGGATAATAAAACGGGCGAATTATGGCGCGGATTTATGCCAAAGCGGCGGGAGATAGCCAACACCATCGGCACCGAACTCTATTCGATAGAGGTTTACCCGGAGGATTTTTTCATCGGCTTTAACCCGGCGGCGCAGTTTGAGAAATGGGCCGCCGTGGAGGTATCGTCCGTTGCAAGTGTCCCCGAAGGGATGGAAACGCTTTTATCGCCCGCAGGGCTATACGCGGTATTTGTACATTACGGGCCCGCCAGTACCGGCCCTGTAACGTTCCGTTATATTTTTACTGAATGGCTCCCCTCCTCAGCTTACGTGGTTGACCAGCGCCCTCATTTTGCCATCATGGGCGAAAAGTACAAAAGCGATTCGGCGGATTCTGAAGAGGAAATATGGATCCCGGTGAGGGCTAAATAACCCATTCGCTAAAAATTGGCGTAACAGGCGTAACATTTATCCCCCCCAGCCTGACTAATACTTAGTTACGCCCAACAAAACAGGCCATTACAACGTTATATCACCCAACGGGCATTTGCACGGCAGCAGTAAAAAAGGAATTTATGGAAGATGTTATTTTACAGATTATTGTTACCGCCCTTTTGGTGCTGATGCCCTTGTTTGGCCCCAAAACCAGGCGGCGCGAAATTGATTTTAAAAAGCAAACCGAGATCCATTCCATTTACGGCGTAAACGAGAATGGCAAGCTGGAACTGCTAAAAAAAGAAGGCGAAGAGCAGGCGTAATTCGTGTTGAGTAAATCAGGCTTTAACACTATCCTAAGTACCTTATAAATATTAAATAACAAAGGCCACAAGGAGATCCCCTGTGGCCTTTGCTTATAGGTAATAGCTTAGCTCATCACCATTGTATTAGAATTTGAGGATCAAATAACCCGTTTTCCGTATCACCTCCGCTCCTTTTTTATACTCTAACGAATAAAAGTAAGTGCCCGCTTTTTGAAGCGTTCCGTTAGCCGCGCGGCCGTCGAAAGCTTTGCTGTAGTTATTGTAACCTGTAGCGCTGTAGATCACGTCGCCGTTATTGTTTATAACCTTCAAGATATTCTCCGGATAAGCACCTATCCCATCTATGGTAAATACATCATTCACGCCATCACCGTTTGGAGACACCCCCTGATGCACATTCAATTCAGCAGCGGCATCGTCTGTTAGTACATCCTGTTCTACAAGCATCCTTTTTTGATTGGTGGTTAACAGCATAACCGGGGCTACAGTTGTGGTTACGTTAGCCGCATTATACCTGCTCAGGTTGTAACCTTCCGAACCAGCAGTGCCGTTGTACTCCAGAAGTATAGCGCGGTAGGTGCTTGATGCTATTAAGCCTTTGATATTTACACTGCTGCCCGTACCATTGTAAACGCAGTACCAGCCATTGGTACCCGCCTGGGTACCCAGCTTAAATGTGCTGTTGCCAGTATAGGTGCGCCCCTGTACTACATTAAGCGCACCGCTGGTGCCTAAATGTAAGAATACCGCGCGTGCACTGCCGTTGCTTTTCGCCCAGCTTAGCGTGGTTGATGTTGCTGCCGTGTTACTGAATACGTAAGCCGTTGCGTAGCCTGTTGGTGGCGTTGCCGGCGCACCAACAGGTGCAGGGGTGGTCACATTTGCGCCGTTAAAACGCGCTACAAAAGCTACTGTTGCTAAACCACTGTCGCCATTGTAATCAACCACGGCAACACGGTAAGTTGTTGAAGGTGATAGGCCCAATAAATTTACCGAGTTACCTGTACCTGTATAAACGCAATACCAATTTTGATTATCTCCTGAAGAATCTATCGGCTCACCCTGCGTATAGGGATTACTTGCAGTGGGAAAATATCCATCTAAGAGTGCCGGCGCACCCAACGAGCCTGCTTTGATAAATACTGCGCGCGAAGCACCTGTTCCGTTAGTCCAGCTTAAAGTGCTGGATGTTGCTGTGGTGTTACTAAATGTTAAAGCGGTGGCATAACCTGTTGGCGGGTCAAAGCTATTTGTTCTATATGTATTACCCGTATTACCCATATATTCCGGCTCAGTGTAAACCGGGATTGTCTTGCTTCCGTTATAGTTAACAGCAACAACACGGTAATATGCAGCAGGCCGCAAACCGGTTACGCTTACCGCGTTCTGCGAATATTCGCCATTGTAAACGCAAAACCAGCCACTATTGCCTATTTGTTCGCCTGTACCAAATTTATTGTTTGCCGCGTAAGAGGCTGTTCCAGGCAAAGGCATTTCACTATAATTCCATGGGTATGCAGTGCTACTAACTAAACCTATTTCTTTCACAAATATGGCGAGCCCTACCGGTGGCGGTCCAAAAGGGAAGTATTCAATGTCCATCATCGTGGCAGGGTTTTTACCGGGATTAGCGCGTACAAACGTTGTGTAATTAGGGGCAACAATAGGGGTAGTTACCCTGGTGGTAACCCCGGTTACCTGGTAGGTTTCGGCTCCTGCGCTGCCGGTATATTCCACTACCGATGCCGTGTAGGTGGTACCGGTTTTTAGCCCGGTAATATTTACATAGCCACCCTTTCCGTTGTAAACGCAATACCAGCCTGTAGCCGCAACACCGCCCTTTACATACGAGCCAAGCGACATAAAAGAGCTATCAGGGGCATACGCTGTACCTTTAATGGCTGCCGGTAAACCTGCCGTACCCATCTTTAAAAATACCGCGCGATTGGTAGTGCCGTTTCCGCGTGGCCAGCTTAGGGTGGTGGTTTTATCAGTTGTATTTGAGAACGTTATGGTGGTAGCGTAATCAAGTGGGTTATATGGTTCGGTACCATAAACGGTTATCGAACCAAGCGGCGATCCAGATTGGCCCTTGCGTGTTGCATCGTCCGGAACCTCGAAAAATGCAGTGGCGCCATCTGCACTAAGGGCAATATTGTTCAAACTATTCTCTGTTGCAACTGCCGCCGGGTTTGGCGCAGGTATTTCTTTTTGTACCCAGCCATTGCCTGTACGGATATAGGCAGTAGGCGTTGGGGCGGCAAATACAATGGTGTTTCCGTCGGCACTCATAGAACCCCCGCCGTAGGGTAATGTCTGTTGCAGGCTCCATACAGCCCCGTTCCGGCTGTAAACATCCCCGCCTGCCAAAAAAGTATTTCCATCGGCACTAAACTTAAAATCACGATATTGCGGCAGCACTGCCTGCACTTCCCACCCCGTTGATAAAAGCTTGTAAATAGCGGTGTAACCCAGGTTAAACAGGCGGTTGTAACGCCCGGCGTTTTGAAAAGAGGATGCTGCGGCCGTTTTGCCATCGGCGCTTATGGCCACGCGGTTGCCCGGAGCCGACCTGCCCACCGTATAATATATAGGGGTGTTGATCAGGTTACCCTCTTCATCAAAACGGAGCATGCCATAATACACATGCTCTTCTGTGTAGTTTGGAACATCCGCTACCTCTTGTTTCTGCCAGGTATTGCCAACAAGTTTCATGATGGTGATACCCAAGCCCGTTTCGCCGCCACTATAACTGCCCCCATACGTATTTTTACCTAATATGGCTGTTTTACCATCGGCAGAAAGCCCTACTACGTTACCTAAAGAATCGTTTAGCGTACCGGCATCTTGCCAAGCGCTATTATTGCGCTTGTACAACTTAGCAGGCCCTGCGTCGGCTCCTATTAATGCGGTGCTACCATCTGCGCTCAAAGCAAGGTAATTGCTAACTGTTCTGTATCGGTTACTGCCCGTAAATGCTGAGGAAACAGTCCACGTGTTGTTTTTACGGGCGTAAAAAAGATAGCTTGAGCCGCCGTTTACAAGTGCTGAGTTTCCATCAGCGGCCAGGGCAGATGTTTGCACCAAGTTGTAAGGGCCGTATTTGATTGTTGTATCGATAAGCTTTGCACCTTGTTGAAAAGCCGGGTATGGTGTAGCGGTTACTATAAAATCGGTGGCTGAACTTACATTGATACCCGTGTTAACCGTGACCTTACCTGTAACTGCGCCCGGCATTACCATACCGACGATTTGAGTTGCAGTAAATGACGTAACTATAGCGGGCACGCCGCCTATAGTAAGTGTTGATGCCGATGTAAAGCCGCTACCTGTTACGGTAACCAAAGTACCCGGTGCTCCCGAAGCCGGCGAAAAAGATGTGATGGTTGAGGCAAATGCCGTATTACTTCTTCTGTCTGCAACAGCAGTTGGTTTTGAAGCAAAGGAGGCCAATGTTGTAGACGCCAAAACCAGCGCTAAAGCAATCGCTTTGAATTTATGACGGGAAAATTTGGGCAATAAAATCCTGGATAAGGTAAGGTTATTCATCATATTTAAATAAGTATTTGTGTGCAATGGAGTTACTAAGTACTCACCAATAAATGCACATACTTTCTAAATATGCACCGACAGATGTAATAAGGTTGTTTATATAACTAAAGTTTAAAATTTTAAACCTCAGTTGGTTGCGGCTTTGTATATGCCAAATATAGATGTTTAAACTAATATCCGGCTTAAATCAAATAATAATATTTAATAAATACTGGGGCAATTTAATAAGGTGATTAAAAAGAAATCGGCACGAAAAAATCAACTTTCGCGATTATAGATTGCCTTTAAAGCAGTTAATTTCTTTGCATGCAACAAATTGGTCAAACAAGCCATTAAATAAAATCACCTTGTTTATCAAATGTGTTAAGTAAACGCCGTTAAGGGCTTAAAAAGCAAATGCCACGCAGTATTTTCTGCGTGGCATTTGCTTAAGCTTAAACATCAGTACTTAATAACCAAATAACCGGTTTTGTGGATCACTTCAGTACCTTTCTTATATTCTAATGAATAAAAGTAAGTACCGGCTTTTTGTAATGTACCGTTGGCGGCGTGGCCGTCGAAAGATTTGCCGTAATTATTATAGCCTGTAACGCTGTAGATAACGTCGCCGCTATTGTTTATAACCTTCACAGTATTCTCCGGGTAAGCGCCTATCCCGTCGATAGTAAATACGTCGTTCACCCCATCGCCGTTTGGAGATACCCCCTGATGCACATTCAATTCAGACACCGCATCATCTGCTATTACATCCTGCTCTACCAGCATCCGTTTTTGATTTGTGGTTAACAGTAAAACAGGTGCTACAGTTGTAGTTACGTTGGCGCCATTATACCTGCTCAGGTTATAACCTTCTAAACCGGGTGCACCGTTGTATTCAATAACCGTTGCGCGGTAAGTGGTTGATGGGTTTAATCCAACAATGTTTACGTTATTACCGGTACCATTGTAAACGCAGAACCAGCCGCTGGTGCCTGCCTGTGTACCCGCTGCGAAGGTGTTATTGGCAGTGTAGGTAGTGCCTTGCGTAACACCAAGCGCGCCGCTGGTGCCTATCCTCACAAACACCGCGCGTGCAGCGCCATTGCTGTTTACCCAGCTTAAGGTGGTTGATGTTGATGCCGTATTGCTAAACGCTAAAGAAACTGCATATCCGGTTGGCGGCGTTGCCTGTACATTTGGCGCGGCCAGAGTGGTTACGTTTTGCGAATTAAAGCGTTTGCCATAAGCCACGCCGCCGGTGTTACCCGTGCCATTATAATCAATCACGGCAACGCGGTAGGTAGACACAGGCGATAAACCTAACAGGTTTACCGAATTGCCTGTGCCCCTGTAAACGCAGTACCAGCCATCAGATAAGGCGAAGCCCTGTGTATACGGGTTATTTGGCGCATAGCCCACACCATCTACCGGGGTAAAGCCGCCGCTTGTACCCTTTTTAATAAATACGATACGCGCGGCACCGTTACCATTTGTCCAGCTTAAGGTGCTTGATGTTGCCGTTGTATTGCTGAAGGTTAAGGCTGTTGAATAACCGGATGGGGCTTCAATTGGCGTTGACACATTTGCAGGTGTTATGCCTGTAGTAAGATACTTTGGTGCTGCAATAGTACCGCTGTATTCTACCACCGCTACACGGTAGGTTTGGCCTGAAGTTAACAAAGTTACATTTGCAGTAGACCCGGTGCCGTTATAAATGCAATACCAGCCGCTGCTACCTATTTGGTTGCCGCCTGTAAACTTAGAGTTGCCCGAATAGTAAACGTCGGCTGGCAACGGTGCGCCGCTGTTGGTTTTGTTGATGAACACCGCGCGGCCTGTGCCGTTACCGTTTACCCAGTTTACGGTTGTTGTGGTACCTGTTGTACCCGCAAATGTTACAGCCGATGCCTGCACCGTTCCTGGCGCTTTTAAAGTGGTAACATCAGCAGGCGCAAACCTTGTGGTGAGGTATCTTTCGTTGCCGTTATTGCCGTTGTATTCTATTACTTCGGCGCGGTAAGTGGTACCGGCCAGCAGGTTAGTTATATTGACCGATGAGCCATCGCCATTGTAAACACAGTACCAGCCCGCCGTACCCAGTGGCTTACCCGAACCATACGCCGCATTGGCGTTGTAGGTGGTAAAATCTGCCGGCAATGGTGCCGCGGTGCCTTTTACACCAATGAACACTGCACGTAAGCCTCCGTTACCTTTTGTCCAGCTAAGGGTGGTGCCTGTTGTAGTTGTATTGGTAAAGGTTAATGTATTGGCATAACCGCTTGGCGCGTTTACCGGCGTGCCTGCTACAAATGCCGTTACAGCGCCCAGGGCTTGTAACTTAGTAAGATCACCCACATTAGGGTAATAAGCGTCAGCTATCATCACATTTTGGTTAGGCACCTTACTGCTATCGCGCGGGTTGCCCATAAAGGCAGTTGTGCCATCTGCACTTACCGCTATCGCAAAGCCAGCCGATGGATCAAAGCTTGTGGTTTGTTTTACCCAGTTGGCACTACCAGCGCGGGTGTAAACCACGGTACCGGTTGCCTCGGCAAACATGATCACGCTGCCATCAATATTAATACTGCCTCTGCCGTTTTGAGGCAATTGTTGTTTAAGCGCCCAGGTATTCCCATTGCGGCCATAAACAGATGCCCCGGTAATACTATTAGAGATAAGCAACAGTGCGCCATCGCCGCTCAGTGCCAGTTTATCGCCCGCTATATTTGGCAAATCGGTAGCAAGCACCCATTCGGCATCAGTTTTTACGAATACAGAAGTATACTGGTTGCTGCCAACAGGCGTGCTTCCGGCTATTACTTTGCCATCGGCACTTATAGCCGCGGTGGCCGTTGTGCCGGCTGAAAATGGAATATCGGAGCCCTGCACCCAGTTGCTGCCAATTCGGTTGTATACATTTAATGTTCTAATTTGGGGCACTCCACCTTTGGTGCCTTTCCCCGTATGGTAATCGCCTATTACGGCAGTATTACCATCCGCGCTTAATGCCGCTGTCTGGCCTCCGCCAATGCCGGCGCCCTCGGTCCATATACCGTTTACTTTGTAATAAACCCCCGCAAAGTTCCCACTATTAACACCGGTGGCCCCTTGCCCTGTTACAATGGCCACTGTGCCATCTGCGTTCATGGTACTCTCATAACCCCTGGGGCCGAAGTTTCCGTTTTGGGAGCCTGTGCTAAACACTCCTCCGGATTGTTGCCAGGCTCCGTTTTGCCGCTCATAAAAAATCACGCCTCCGTTTACAAAATTTTGTATTTCGCCAACGCCCACGCCTGCCACAGCCGAATTACCATCGGCGCTAATGGCTACCGAGTAGCCTTGCTGTGCGCGGCGTAACGATAGCGGTTGCCTGCCGGGATTGTGTGATATATATTTTGACGTATCGGCCATTGCCGGGCTTTGCCTTATATTGGGGTATAGAGTGGGTGTTACAGTAAAGTTGCCTGCGGCAATGTTGCCATCGGTAATGGTTACTGCCCCTGTAATAGTACCCGGCATAACCAATGCCGACATTGTTGTACCTGTATTGTTAACGATCACAGCATCTACACCGCCAATTTTTACGCCGGTACCTAATAAACCTGTTCCCGAAAGTTTTATGATGGTACCAACGGGCCCGGTAGTCGGGCTAACCGATGCAACGGTAGTTGGCTCGCCGGTAGTATAAGCGGTAACTGAGCCTACGTTAGGGCCACCTTGCAGCCCAAAAGTAAAGTCAGTTGAATTGCTGGAGAATGCGGTAGTACCATCGGCGCTTATGGCTACCTCCGGCGCAAACTTGTCTGATAAGATAACATTTCGTTTTACCCAGGTGCCGGCACCATTACGTGTATAAACCACGGGCCCGGTGTTACGCGACAAAATGATGCTATTGCCGTCGGCACTGATAGAACCATCAGTGTGCTCCGGCATGGTTTGTGCAAGGCTCCAGGCTGTACCTTTACGGGCATATATATTTCCGCCCATTAGCAATAAGTTGCCATCTGCGGTTAAACTCATTCTATTCTCAATTTGGGGTATATTGGCCTGTACCACCCATTTTGTACCATTATATGTAACTATATAAGTACCATGGCCGAATAACGACGCCGCCGCTATGGTTTTTCCATCGGCGCTCATAGTTACTATCGCACCGGCTGAAATACCCGCGCCAAAGTCTATAGTTGCAGGCACAGGAGAATTTGGCACTTCTGGATCCTTTACCCAAATGCCATTTATACGGTGATAAATAGTAACGCCCTGGATAGGGGTCGCTCTAGAAACGCCGTATCCTACAGCAATTGTGTTGCCATCGGCGCTTACTGATGCCGAGAAACCACGCCCAAGCTCAGCCGTTTTTTTCCACACGCCATTTTGTTTTTCGAAAGCATAAACTAAGTTTTCGGGAGCGTTCCCTCCGCGCCAATTAGAAGCTGAGATGGCCACTGTGCCGTCGGCATTTATAGAAATATTTCCTCCAAGCTGTACATCTTCAGCGGCGGTTGCATAATACTGGCCGGATTGTGCCCAGGTACCATTATTTCTTTCATAGAACGTAAGACCGCCCCGGTTTACGCCGTTTAAACCGTTAAGCGATCCAACCATAGCGGTGTTACCGTCCGCGCTTAAGGCCAGCGAACTGCCCTGGCCGACAGGCCTGCTTCCGTTATACGTATTTAAGTCGGCCATTATCGGGCCCTGCTGTTGTTTCGGATATGGCGTAGGGGTTACCGTAAAATTGCCGCCGGCCACGGTAGTGCCATTGGTAATGCTTACCACACCCGTAACAGTACCCGGCATAACCATACCGGTAATAACCGTGCCTGTGTTAGATACCACAATGGCATCTTTACCGCCAATGCTTAAGGTAGCACCTTCTAAACTGGTACCCGTAACTTTAACCAGTGTACCAACTGGCCCGGTTGTTGGGCTTACCGAGGCTATGGACATTGGTGGCGCTACACTGTACGCCGTAAGTGAACCGTAAGGGTCGGTACGGTAGCTCGTATCAGTTGTGGTAATATATTGGCCGTTCTCATAAACTGTATTACTGGTATAAATTTTTGTTTTCACCTGCCCTACGCTGTTATCATCTACGTTACCCGAGAAGGCTGTTGTACCATCGGCACTAATGGCTACCGAGGTAGCCGAGCCTGCGGATAGTGCTTTGTTTTGCTTTACCCACACACCCGCGTTGTTACGTATATATATTACGGGGCCGGAATTACCGCTAAACAATATGATGTTGCCATCGGCTGTAATAGATTCGGTGCCCGCCTCTTGTATGATTTGCGCACTGCTCCAGGTAGAACCGGCGCGGGTAAATAGTTTTGAATACCCCGGTGCGGTATTACCGAGATAACCTGCGTTTGTGCTTATCAAAACATTACCATCGGCGCTCAATGAAATAAGGCCAGTCGCTCCTGTCAGCAATTCTTCTTTAACCCATTGTGTACCATTCAACTTCATAATAAAAGTACCACTTAAGTATGATGTAGCCGCCAGCGTTTTTCCATCAGCACTTAGCGCCACATTGCCACCTGCCTTTTGGTTTTCTCCAAAATCTATCGTTTTTACACTATCGGGTATCCCGGTCAGGTTAAAAGAGCCGTCGCCCGGCAACGTTGGGTCTTTGGCCCAGTTGCCGTTTATACGATGATATACAGTTGTATACTCCGTTGTGATAACACCGCCCCTAACGTATCTGAGAGCTCCATATCCAGTTACAGCGGTGTTGCCATCGGCGCTTACCGCAACCGACTGACCATTCCCCTGGAAGGTAGTAGGTTTCCATACCCCATTTTGCTTTTCAAATACGCTTATCGGCGCGTTGTAGGGGTCGTAATCTGCGGAATGGGTCACAAAAAGCACTGTTCCATTGGCATTTAACGCAAGCGCTTTTCCAAATGGAGCAGGGCCAATACTGAAATTTAAAAAATAATAGCCGGTTTTAACCCAGGCACCGTCATGCTTTTCATAAAACGTTAACCCTCCTGGTATAGCGTAGGCTTGTTGTGTTTCGTAATTTAACCCTACCAATGATGCTGCAACGGCTGTATTGCCGTCGGCGCTTACCACTACGTTATTGCCTTGTTTTACATTTTTGTACCTATAGCTGGTGGCAGGCAGTGGTAGCCCTCCGTGAGATTCAGCGTATTGTAGTTGATAAGCATTAGGGTAAGTCGTGGTATCCGCCAGCTTACCGCCCAACTGTTGTGTTGGGAACGGCGTTGGCGTTACCGTAAAATTGGTAGCTGAATTTACATCGGCACCGGTATTTACGGTTACTTTACCCGTACTCGCGCCTGGCATTACCATACCCACAATTTGTGTAGAGGTAAAAGAGGTTACTATAGCAGGCTTTCCGCCGATAATAAGCGTAGATGCCGAGGTAAAGCCGGTACCGGTTACGGTTACCAGCGTACCCGGAGCACCCGATGCGGGTGCAAACGAGCTAATGGTTGAAGCGAATGCCGTAGCGTGCCGGCCATTGGCAACAGGTATCGGTTTAGCGGTCGATGCCGAAAAGGCGGTGCAGCTAATAGCAAGCGCCAGGATTATTGCTTTAGCCCTCCGGTAGGAAAGTTTGGGCAATAAAATTGCAGATAAGGTAAGGTTATTCATCTTATGATATTATAATAGTTTGCACTAACAATGATTTAATAATGACCGCAGGGTTTAGACTGCAGGCACAATATGGGACTGTGATAATACTGCGTTTAAAAGACATAAACAGCAGCAGGCTACGGCTTTGTATGCTCCAAATATATATGTTTAAACTATTATACCATTTATAAATAATAATAAAATTGCTTTGTAATAAATATGATACATATCAATATTAAGAGAGAGAGAAAACAATCTCCGTAAGTTAAAAAAATAAAAACTTACGGTTAATAAGCGGTGGTTCATCAACAGTCTGATAAATATTATCAGACTGATATCACCGGCATCTGGCGCAAAAGAAGATCATCCTGCAGTACATGCACCATAAATTTGGCCACATTGCTGCGGCTGATGGTAAGGTGGGGTTTGGGTTGGTTATTAAGACTAACAATAACCGTTTTGCTTTTTGTTGAATTGATAAGCCCTGCCGGCCGCAAAATGGTATAGTTTAAGGTTGATGCAGAGAACAATTCCTCCTGCCGTTCGTGGTCGCGGTAAGCCATGCCTACGTTACTATTATCAATTATCCATTTAAACCACCAGGGGATGTCTTCGCGGGTATCCCTCGTGCCCCAGGCCGAGGTGAGGATAACCCTGTTAATGTTATGAAGAGGGGCCAGTTCGATGATACATTCAGCAGTTTCGGAAAGAAAATTAGCGGGTGTGCGCAGTTTGGCCCAGGGGAAGTCGGAAGTACGGGAGATATTTAAGGCGCTCAGGATGGCTTCGCACCCGGCCATGGCGGCTGCCAACAGGGGCTTATCAGTAGGCAGGCCTTCAAATACCCGAAGTGTGGGGTGGCTTATATTCAGTTTGCTTTTATCGCGCAGCAAAACATTCACCTCGTAGCCCTGAGCAATCGCCTCTTGGAGGAGTATTTTGCCGGTGCGGCCTGTGGCGCCTAAAATTAATATCCGCATTGTATTCCCGTTTGTGATTTAGTCATCTTGTCCGCTCTGTTATTTGACTCACCCCGGGTTCGCTTCGCTGCCCGCCCCTCTCTACCTGCGGCAAAGAGGGTAAAGAGTTTTATTTTTCTCAACCCTCTTTGCGAAGCAGAGAGATTCGACCAGCGAAGCGTCGTCGGGGTGAGTCAAATAGCCACACTGCTCCCCTCCTCTCTCCTAACAAAGATGTAACAATTGTATGATTTTGCCTTAACCGGTAATAGCCAAACGAAAATTTAATAGTTTAGCAGTAAACAATCACATCAAATGAAAAAACCTTTACTTTTTTGTTTTTTCCTGCTGATATTTCAATTATGCCGCGCCCAGGAAACCTTCCCGGTGAACGGCAGCTGGGATATCCGACCCGGGAAATATGCGTTTACCAACGCCACCATTGTAGTAAATGCCGACCAAACCATCAGCAAGGCTACCCTGCTGATTAACGACCGCGTAATAGAGGCCGTTGGCGCTCAGGTAACCGTGCCAAAAGGCTATGTTACTATCGACCTGAAGGGCAAATTTATTTACCCCGGCTTAGTTGATGCTTACACCACCTACGGCATCCCCGATGCGCCCCGTACAGCCGGTGGTGGTGGTTTCGGCGGCCCGCGTGTATATGTATCTACCAAGCCCGGCGCATTCGGCTGGAACGAAGCCATTCGCCCCGAAATAAACGCCAAAAACCTTTTCCATGTAAATGCTGATGCAGCTGAAACTTTGAAAAAGAATGGCTTCGGCACCGTACAATCATTGATACATGATGGTATTGCCCGCGGTACATCCGTAGTGGTAAGCCTCGCCGATGAACGCGATAATTTCGTGATGCTGAACGACCAGGCTGCAGCGCATTACTCCTTCAGTAAGGGTACCGCTGCTACCAACTATCCATCCTCGCTAATGGGCAGCATAGCCTTGTTGCGCCAAACCTACCTGGATGCGGCATGGTACAAAACTCAAAAAACCGAGTACAATATTTCGCTGGATGAATTTAACCGTACCCAGGCGCTTCCGCAGATCTTTGAGGTGAGCGACCCGCAATCCATCCTGCGTGCGGTGAAAATCGCCAAAGAGTTCGGTAAACAATACATCCTGAAAACCGACGGACTGGAATACCAGCGTATTGCCGCTGTAAAAGCAACCGGCAGCACGCTGATTGTTCCGCTAAACTTCCCGGCACCTTATGATATCGAGGACCCGCTGGATGCCCGTAACGTAAGCTATGAGCAATTAAAAGCCTGGGAGCTTGCCCCTACCAACCCCGGCGCACTGGAAAAAGCAGGCATCAAATTCGCGCTTACTTCTTATGGTATTGCCAGTGCTAAAGACTTTTGGACCAACCTGCGCAGTGCCATCAGTTACGGCCTTACCGAGAAACAAGCATTGAACGCATTAACCACCATCCCCGCCGAAATGCTGGGTGTGGGCGACAAAGTGGGTACCCTGGCGAAAGGCAAAATGGCCAGCTTTATCATCACTTCCGACAGCCTGTTTAAAGCCGAGAACGTGATCTACGAGAACTGGGTAGAAGGCCGCCAGTATGTGGTATCAAAAATGGATGTGTCCGACCTTCGTGGCACCTATACTTTAACCGGCGACGGCTTTGCCAATACTTCTCTTAAGATAGGCGGTACCCCGGGCACTTATGATGTAAACATCGAACGTACCGGTATCGATAGCGTAAAAGTAAAAGGCACCATCACCCGCACCGGCGATGATGTCAGCATCTATTTTAACTATAAGGCCAAACCGGCGGGCGTGATCCGCTTAGCGGGACATATCTCATCGGTATCGCCAATTACTATTCGCGGCAACGCTATATTGCCGGATGGAAGTTCTACAGGGTTTAGCGCTACCTATACTGGTGCTGCACCTGTAGGGCAAACACCAAAGCCAACTACTAAACCAAATTTAGCGGTAGGCCCGGTTATTTATCCTTTCGCACCTTTTGGCTATACAGAATTACCCAAGGCTGAGACCGTATTACTTAAAAACGGCACCGTTTGGACCAACGAAAAAGATGGCATCCTGCAAAACACCGATGTATTGTTAGAGAATGGCAAAATAAAAGCTGTTGGTAAAAACCTGGCAGCAGGCACCGCTAAGGTGATAGATGCAACAGGGAAAAATATTACCGCGGGTATTGTGGATGAGCACTCGCACATTGCAGGCACCGGCGGTATCAACGAGGGTACACAATCCGTAACCTCAGAAGTGCGCATTGCCGATGTGATAGATGCAGAAGACATCAACATTTATCGACAGCTGGCAGGTGGGGTAACAACCTCGCATATCCTGCACGGCTCGGCAAATGCTATTGGCGGTCAAACCCAATTGATCAAACACCGCTGGGGTTTATTGCCCGAGGAAATTAAGTTTGAGGGCTCTGATGGTTTTATCAAATTCGCCCTGGGCGAGAACGTCAAAGGCAGTAATAATAACATTACGCCAGGCTCAGTACTGCGTTTCCCGCAAACACGTATGGGTGTAGAGGAGGTTTATATAGATGCCTTTACCCGCGCCAAAGAATATAAAGCTGCGCGTGCCGTAAAAGGCAATACCGTGCGCCGCGACCTGGAGCTGGACGCTTTGGTAGAGATATTGGACGGCAAGCGCTTTATTACCTGCCACTCCTACGTACAGTCAGAAATTAATATGCTGATGCACGTTGCCGATTCGATTGGTTTCAAGATCAACACTTTTACCCATATTTTGGAGGGTTACAAAGTGGCCGATAAAATGAAGGCGCATAACATTGCCGGCTCAACCTTCAGCGATTGGTGGGCCTACAAAAACGAAGTTGCCGAAGCTATCCCATACAACGGCAAGCTGATGCACGAAGTTGGTTTGGTAACCGGCTTTAACTCGGATGATGAAGAAATGGCGCGCCGCCTAAACCAGGAAGCCGGTAAAGCGGTAACCTACGGCAACATGAGCCAGGAAGATGCTTTGAAACTTGTCACCCTTAATCCGGCTAAAATGATGCACGTAGATAATCGCATTGGCAGTATAAAAGCAGGCAAGGATGCGGATATTGTGGTATGGTCGGCCAACCCGTTGAGTATTTACGCAGTTGCGGAGAAAACCTTTGTAGATGGTATTTTATATTGGGATTACTCGCAGGATGCAGAAAAACAAAAGGCGGTTAAAACCGATGCGGCACGCATTATCCAAAAAATGCTGGAGCTGAAAAACGCCGGCCAAAACACCCAAAAGCCGGGCGGGCCGCGCAGGCCACGCTCCTACCAGTGCGAAACTTTGGAAGAAGAAAACTTTGTGGTAGCCGATGAGTACACCGAAATGGAAAAAGAGCGCGCCGCAAAACAGGCAGCAAGCAAAATACGATAATCCCAAATGACAATAACCATGAAAAGAACAATTTTAAGCATAGGGGGATTATTGCTTGGCACTACCCTCGCCTTTGCGCAGGCCAATATATCGCCGGCCAAAGCGCAAAGCAAACCCGTTATCATCACCGGTGCCACCATCCATGTGGGTAACGGGCAGGTGATCAATAACGGTTACATCGCCTTCGATAAAGGCAAAATTACCGCCATTGGCGAAGGCACCGGCCCTGCAACAGGTTACGAAGTAGTTAACGCTTCCGGTAAGCAAATTTATCCCGGCTTTATCGCCCCCATGACCACGCTGGGCTTGATAGAGGTAGAATCCGGCGCGCGCGGCACGGTGGATGATGAAGAAACCGGCGAACTGAATCCGCATGTGCGCTCTATCATCGCGTATAATACTGATAGTAAAGTAATACCAACGGTACGCAGCAACGGTATTTTACTGGCCCAACCCGTACCAAGCGGTGGCCTTATCCCGGGCGAATCATCCGTTGTACAGCTTGATGCCTGGAACTGGGAAGATGCTGCTTACAAAACCGATATAGCTATTCATTTGAACTGGCCGTCCTCATCAGCCGGTCGCCGCAGGGGCCCTGCCGCCCCGGGTGCCGAAACTCCTGCTGAACGCGCGCAGAAAGCTATTGACGCCCTTACCCGCCTTTTTACCGAAGCAAAAGCTTACAATGAAGGCGCCAAACCTGCTATAGCTAACCTCCGTTTCGAGGCTATGAAGGGGTTGTTCAGCGGCAGCAAAAAACTATTTATTAATGCCGATGCAGCCAAGCAAATTATGCAGGCGGTGGCCTTTGCCAAAACTTTTGGCGTACAGGCCGTAATTGTTGGCGGCAAGGAAGCTTATTTGGTTACCGAAACGTTGAAAGATAACAACGTACCCGTTATCCTCCGCGAAACCCAAACCTTGCCCGACAAGGATGAGGACGATGTGTACCTGCCCTACAAAATGCCAAAAATATTGCAGGATGCAGGTGTATTGTACGGCTTAACCGGCACCGGCTTTTGGCGCCAGCGTAACCTGCCTTTCGAGGCGGGTCAGGCTGTTGGCTACGGCTTAACCAAAGAGCAGGCCGTATCCATGATCACCCTGAACAACGCTAAAATTTTGGGCATCAATAAAACTACCGGCTCTCTCGAAGTCGGTAAGGATGCCACCCTTTTCATCTCCGCCGGCGACGCGTTGGATATGATCACCCTGAAGGTAGAAACAGCCTACATACAAGGCCGCAGCATCAACCTGGATAATCTGCACAAGCAACTGTACCGCAAATTCAGCGAAAAGTATGGCTTGAAAGCGGATTAAATACGGGTCTTATAATTATGATGGAACGCCGGGCTAATGTCCGGCGTTTTTTGTTGGTGGCAGATTAACAAGAAAATCCTACCTTGCATCCAATGATAGAATATTTCAACATATTTAAGGATTGGCTTTTCAGTCTCGGCGAAGAGCATGATGTAAATCCTTTACTGCTTGCCATTCTTTATTTAGTAAGCAAGCCGCTATTCTTCTTCTTCCTGGGTTGGGTGATCAAAAACATGCGCAACAAAAAACCATTTATGACGCAGCTGCTCATCGCCTGTGTATGTTTCAGTATCCCCTATTCCTATTTGATATTTGCCGGGCGCAATATCTCGGTTTGGGTGTATATATTTATTGCTGTGGTTTACGCATACGGGGGCTTTTCCATCTATAAGAAAGTTACGGAGAAGGTTGACCCGACGATGCCGGTATAGTTAACCGGCTGCACTGTTAAGAACAGCAAAGCATAACCCATTTCCTTAACCTAAGCACTTATGAAACTCAAACTCCTAACCTTATTCCTACTCGCAACCCAATTCACCCAGGCACAGGACATCAAATTCGCCCGCAAAATGGTGGATACGCTTACCTCCAAATATTTTTGGGGTCGCGGCTACACCAACAATGGGATGGGCAAAGCGGCGGATTTCATCAGTGCCCAGCTAAAAAGATACGGCGTAAAACCCATGGGCGGCAAAAGCTACCTGCAGGAGTTCAGCTACTCCGTAAATACCTTCCCCGGCAAGGTGGAGGTAGCGATAAACGGCGTACTGCTTGTGCCCGGCAAAGATTTTTTGGTTACACCGGATAGCAAAGGCGTAAAAGGCGAAGGCAATCTAACGCAGCAGGACAGCACCCATTTTATCGACCAGGCGAACCGAATCATCGTTACGCTGGAGAATAAGCTCACCTGGTCGGCAGAGCAAACGGTATTGGATTATACGGTTATCCAACTGGACAAAAAACTGCAAAACACCCTGCCGCAAACCATCAAGGTGGATATAGAAAACAAGTTCAATCCTAATTTTAAAACCGGCAATATTTGCGGTGTGGTAAAAGGCACCTCCAAACCCGATTCTATCATCGTATTCACCGCACATTACGACCACCTCGGCGGCATGGGCAGCAAAACCTATTTCCCGGGGGCCAATGATAATGCCAGCGGCGTAACGCAGGTGCTTAGCCTGGCCAAATATTACGGCGAACATCCGCAGCCCTACACTATGGCCTTTATATTTTTTGCGGGAGAAGAAGCGGGTTTGCTTGGCTCCAAGTATTTTACCGAGCATCCGCTTATCGACTTAAAAAACATCCGCTTTCTCACGAATCTCGATCTGGAAGGTACCGGCATAGACGGTATCACGGTGGTAAACGCTTCGGTTTTCCCTGCTGAATTTGCCCTGCTGAAACAGGTGAACGAAAAGGGCAATTACCTGGTAAAAGTGAACTCCCGCGGCAAAGCCGCCAACAGCGACCATTACTTTTTCAGCGAGAAGGGCGTACCTGCGTTTTTTATGTACACCCTTGGCGGGATAAAGGCCTATCACGATATTTATGACATCAGCGCCACCCTGCCCCTGAACGAGTATGAGGATCTGTTTAATTTATTGCTGAAGTTTAATGATGGGTTGATGGGGAAGCGAACAAATTAATGGCTATAGGTATTTTATCACCACCAATGCCTGCTTTTTTAGACTTGTTCGCGTTCGGCATGGGGTGCGAACAGCCCGAACAAGCCCGAACAAGGTGATTTTTTACGATAAATTATCTATATTAGGTATTCAAATCCCCCGATAAACCTTAATACATGCCGCTCACCGCCGAACAACCAACACCTCAACACGCTATTGTTATCAGGGGCATGGCTTTAACTGTGCTGTTCTTCGCTATTATCTCCTTTGTTAACCGGGGTATCAACACCGCCATCGGTATTTCCGATTGGTCGCCAACATCTTTCATTATATCCCGCTTTTTATATTGGCTGTGGCTGGCGCTAATTTTTGTTTACGTGTGGCGCCGCGAACATCAGCCGGTTTTACTCTGGTCCGAAAAAAGATACGGCGCCGGTTTTTATTTCGCGTCGATATTCGGTATGCTGTTTACCCTAATTATTGGTACCAATATTATTGGCGGACTTTTAACGGTTTTTAAGCTCTTTAAACGCAGCGACGCCATGGTTGGCATCGGTCAGTTTAGCTTGCCGTTAAAAGTATTTATTTCGGTTACCGCCGCCGTAGTAGAAGAATTTGTTTTCAGGGGGTACTTAATGCCAAGGCTGCAGCTCTTCTTCAAGAGCACACATTGGCCGGTGATCATCACTTCTGTAATATTCGGCCTGGCCCATATGCGCTGGGGAACCCTCGTGAACGTTTTGGGTCCGATGCTCATCGGCTTTATATTCGCTTATTTTTACCAAAAATACCGCAACATAAAAGTGCTGATAGCCTGCCATTTTTTATGGGATATCGTTGGCTTGATACTCTTGTCGTACCACAAGGTAAAATAAAAAAGACCGACAACCATTACAGCTATCGGCCTTCACACTATTAACTAACTGATCAGGAATTTACGCCGCAAAGTTTTTCCACTAATACAGCTTCGGTCTTTTCTGCGGGCGCGGGTTTAATGGGTTTTATCGCCACGGGTTTGCCGAACGAATATTTGCTCAGGTTCACCAGCAATACGCTCAGCAGGATAATAACAAGCCCTACAACCTGCATCCAACTAATTACTTCCGAGGCGAAAAATACGCCCAGCAACACCGCTATAACGGGGTTTACATACGAGTGTGTGCTTACCTGCGTAGCCGGCCTTACCTGCAACAGCCAAACATAAGCGCTAAAGGCTGCTATCGATCCAAAGAATATCAGGTACGCAACAGCCATCCAGGTTTGTGCAGGTACCGCGCCGATATTAAATGTAGCGTACTCATTATCTATAAACCCTGCCGGGATAAACGCAATACCTGCTGCCATCATTTGCCAGCCCGTGTTAACACGCACCGGCGCGTTGGTCGCTGTTTTTTTCGAATATAATGATCCGCCTGCCCAGGCTATCGGGCCAACAATAAGCAGCAGCAAACCAACAACGTGCTGTGTATCTACACCGCCTGCAACCGATTTGGAGAAAGCCTCGCCGAATAACAGTATCACACCGCTAAAGCCAATAATAAGGCCCCAAATGGTGCTGCGGCTTTTCAGATTGATCTTCCAGTTCGCCCTATCCAGTATCACAAACCAGATGGGGTTGGCCGATACCATAATAGCCACCATGGCACTGGGGATAAATTTCTCTACCCATATTACTATCCCGTTTGCTACAAACAAGGTAAACAGCCCGCTGATGCCGGATGCTTTGATGGTTGCTTTATCGAATATCTTATCGCCTTTTAAGTAACACCAGCCCAGTAGCAAAATACCGGCTGCTACAAAACGCATGGCACCCATTATCATCGGCGGGATACCGTTAAGAGCCATCTGTATAAAAAAGTAAGTGGACCCCCATACCACGTATACGGTAGCAAATGCTACCACTACTAATAAGGTAGAGGGTTTATTGATCGATCTGGTTTCCATTGTGTTGTGGTTTTATATGTTTTTTTGCCTCACCCTGCCCTCTCCAAAGGAGAGGGTTCTAAAATTTTTAAAGCCCCTCTCCTTTGGAGAGGGCTTTGGGGTGAGGCCTTTGTTTATTAAATAAAGTTATTACCTGATGATATCTATCAGGTGGTCACCTGCATAGTAGTCCAGGCGCCGGCAGAGCGGCAACTGTTTCATGGCATCCAAACTATAAACATAATAAGGCGCGGTCGCCAGTAAAAAACTCGCGGCGCTCAGCGTAAATACCGAGTAGTTAAGCGGTGCATTAATGCCTAAGGAAATAGCCATCGATAACGCAAAGCTGAGGCTCAGCAGGCCACTGGCAACAGCAGCCACACGTGTA
Source organism: Mucilaginibacter pankratovii (assembly GCF_014773265.1). Taxonomy (GTDB): domain Bacteria; phylum Bacteroidota; class Bacteroidia; order Sphingobacteriales; family Sphingobacteriaceae; genus Mucilaginibacter; species Mucilaginibacter pankratovii. The sequence goes on from NZ_JACWMY010000002.1 coordinate 132,789, forward strand.
AACAACCCCATGATCAGCATCAGGCCAATGATCACCTCGCTCGCAGTTGCTATAACAGCCAGTGGCGCTACCAATGCATCGGGTAAAAAGCTCATTACTTGTTTGCTGTAATCCAAAAAATGCTGCCAATCGCCCCAGCCTATATGTGGCTGGCCATGGGCACCTATAATACCTAACCTATCGGCTGATGCCCAAAGGTAGCTTGCGGCAATGGCTATTCTGAGAAAAACGGATGGGGCTTTGAAGTTTCCGGCGAGTTGCATGATCTGATTTGTTTTATTGATATAAAATTACGTACTTGGTGGACTATACACATAGTCCAGAAATAACAATCAAGATAGTCCAGATGGAATTATTAGAAAGCCTTGTTTGCATTGACAAAAACCTGCAGGTGCCGGTGTACCTGCAGGTAGCCAACGAAGTGATATGCTCTATCCGCAAAGGCATTTTAAAACCGGGTGTAGCCTTGCCGGGTAGCCGCGTACTGGCGCAGTCGCTTAATGTGCACCGTAAAACCGTGGTGGCGGCTTATGACGAGCTTTACGCCCAAAGCTGGGTGGATGTTTTGCCGCGCAAAGGTATCTTCGTAGCCAAAAATCTGCCCAATATAGCGCCACGGGCTTTAACAGATGCACCGCACCCGGTTGGCTTTGCACGCCAAACGCTGTACGATGTGGATGATACCCGTGTCATTTGCCAGGATATGTTTGTGGCCCCGCCCGAAGGTAACCTCGTGTTCAACAACGGCTCGCCGGATACACGCATAGCACCGCTGGAACTGATGATCCGCGAATACCGCCGCCTGGCATCGCAAAAATTCAATACCAAATACCTTATGTACGGCCCTGAGCAAGGTTCTGAAAACCTGCGGATAGAACTGGCCAAATTCTTCTCGGAAACCCGCGGACTGCATGTAAGCGCCGATAACATCATTATTACCAAAGGCGTACAAATGGCGCTTTACATTATTGCGCAAGTGCTGCTGAACAAGGGCGACACCGTAATAGTGGGCGACCCGGGCTACAGCATGGCCAACGAAGTTTTTGAGCAGGCCGGGGCACAAATAGCCCCGGTACCCGTAGACCAGTTTGGCATTAACCTGGATGCCGTGGAGGCCATTTGCAAAAAGCAGCCCATACGAATGCTGTTTGTGATACCGCACCACCACCAGCCCACCACGGTTACGCTCTGTTCCGAAAGGCGGATGCGCCTGCTGGAACTGGCCAAAACCTACAAATTTGCCATTGTGGAAGATGATTACGATTATGATTTCCACTACTCCAGCAGCCCTATTTTACCGCTGGCCAGTGCCGATGATTATGGCAGCGTAATATACGTGGGCTCGTTTTGCAAAACTATTGCCTCGGGCCTGCGTATCGGCTTTATGATAGCCCCGCAGAACCTTATTACGCAAGCCACCCGACTGCGCAGGCTAATTGACCGGCAAGGCGAGCAGCTATTAGAAGAAGCGATGGCCAACCTGCTTAAAAACGGGGATATAGGCCGCCACCTAAAAAAGGCCAACAAACTTTACCAGGAACGCCGCGATGTGCTTTGCCGGCTGCTGCAGGAGAAACTGGGCGATAATGTATCCTTTACTATCCCTAATGGTGGTTTTGCCGTGTGGATGGAGTATAAAAACGGCATCGACCGATTGAAAGTGACCGAGAAAGCCGCCGAAATGGGCCTTACCATAGGCAGCGGCTGCGAGCATTACCACGACCCGCTTGTGAGGCATAATTTTGTAAGGCTGGGGTTTGCATCCATGAATGTAAAGGAACTGGAGGAAGCGGTGGATATTTTAGCAAGGGCGATAAAGAAGGCGCTTTAGTGAGTGGTGAAAAGTGAGTAGTAAGTGGTTGTATGACGGATAGCTTACCGGCCCCGCTCCCTCCTTGCTTTCGCAATTGTGCCTTTTTCCAACGCACAAAAACGGCTAACCAAAGGCTATCCGTTTTGCTGAACCGGTGAAGGCTCAAACCTGGTTGTAATTTACCGTTTAGTTTGTCGCGCCGCCATTTACCAACAGGTGCTGGCCTGACACAAAGGACGACAGATCGCTGGCGAAAAACTCGGCGGCGTTGGCTACATCTTCCACTTCGGCTAAACGGCCCATCGGGCAGCTATCCAGCAGTTGTTTCCTTAATTCTGGGTAGCTGTCGGCCTCGGCGAATATGCCGGAGTGGTCTACCGCGAAAGGGATGATAGAGTTTACGGTTACACCCTTGTGCCCTATCTCTTTTGAAAGGATATCTACCAAATAACGTGGCGTGGTTTTGCTGCCGCCGTAAACCGCCATGCCGGGTACCGGGAACGATGTGGTGCTACTGGCAATATAAATGATGCGCCCGTTGTCCTCCACATTTTTTGCCGCCTGCTGCATGGTAAAATAAGTGCCTTTTGTGTTGATCCCAAACACCCTGTCGAACTGTTCTTCGGTAAAATCAACTACCGGGGTTTCCACCAGTTCGATACCTGCATTGGCTACTACGATATCTATTTTGCCAAAAGCCGCTTTTGCTTCGGCAAATAAACGCTCCAGGTCGGCCACTTTGCTAACATCTGCCTGTACCGAAATTACCCTCGCACCCATGGCTTTGACGTTACTTACCACTTCGTCGGCAGAGGCTTTATCGCGTGAGTAATTGATGACGATATCGGCACCTAACGCGGCATAACGCTCTGCAATTGCCTTACCCAAACCCCTGGCCGAACCAGTTATTAATGCTACTTTGTTTTTTAGTGAGTTCATGATGATTGTTTTTATTTATTGTGATTACACTGATTTTTTATTGATTTCACCGATTCTGGTGATTCTCTTGATTCTTAATTCTTGCTGTCTTGATTCTTTTTGTCTTTTCTCTTTTATCTAAAGATTAAGCCATTCCGCCATTGATGCCCAGATTTTGGGCGCTGATCCATTTAGCCTCATCTCCGGCCAGGAAGGCCACTACCTGTGCGATATCTTCGGGCTCGCCGATGCGGTTGAAGGCAGACAGGGATGCCAGGCGGTCGATAACTTCCTGTGGTTTACCTTTGGTGAACAGTTCGGTATTGGTAGGGCCGGGAGACACCGAGTTTACATTGATCCCCCTTGCGCCAACCTCTTTGGCAAATACACGGGTTAATTGCTCAACAGCAGCTTTGGTAGCCACGTAGGTGCCGTAAGTTGGCATCATTACGCGGGTGGTGGTTGATGAAAAGTTGATGATGCTGCCTTTATCGGCCAGTTTGGCCGCGGCCTCGCGCATGGTGTTGAAGGTACCGCGTACATTGATATCAAACTGGCGGGTAAAATCCTCGTCGGTTGTATCTTTTATCAATTTGGTGATCATGATACCGGCGTTGTTCACCAGTACATCAATACGGCCATAGTGGGCAATGGCATTATCAAACAGGGCCTTTACCTCATCGGCTTTGCTTACATCGGCTTGCAGGGCAATGGCCTCGCCGCCTTTGCTGATAATGCTGTTTACGGTTTCGGCGGCGGCGTCTTTACCGCCGGCGTAGTTTACAATTACTTTTGCCCCCTGTGAAGCCAGTTTGTGGGCGATAGCTGCACCAATACCTCTTGATGCGCCGGTTACTAAGATTACTTTTTGTGATAGCGTTTTCATGTTTTCTCTTTGTTTTATTTGATAGAACAAAGGTCGGAGAACGCACTACGCCAGAAATACAGATATCAAAGCATTACATACGAATATTAAAGATTGGTATAAATTTTAAAGATAAGCGTAGAACAAATCAATAAAATAAACCCGTAGAGCGCCGTTTGTTAAGAGCTGCTTAAATGCTGCTTGCGATACAGCACCGGTGAGGTACCGGTATGTTTTTTAAAGTAGTTACTAAAGTGGGTAGCCTCGGTAAAGCCCAGCATCCAGGCGAGTTCTTTAATAGAGGTGGCTGAATTTTGCAGCAACGATTTTGCTTCGGCAATGGTTTTCTCGGCTATCCAGGTGCCGATGGGTTTGCCGGTTTTTATTTTGATAACGTTGCTAAGGTAATTTGGATGCAGAAACTGCTCATCCGCATAATCCTGCACGCGAAATACATGTTCCACTTTATGGCTGATGAGATCGCGGTAGTGTTTTTCGAGGCTCAGTTTAAAGGTTTTTACGATCTGCGAACTGCGGTTGCCTTCATAAATAGGGTTATAATCCTTCCAGAAGTATTCCTTTATCTTCAACAGCAATACCACAAACAGGTTGCCTATAATGCGGTTACGGTACGGGCTCGCCGCCAGGTACTCTTTATTGATCTGGAGGTACAGCTGCTCAAATTCGGCAAACTCGGCTTCGGCCAGTACCCTTGGCTGCACGGTCTCGGCCAGCAGGAATGGAAACTCCTCAAAAACATCCGGGTGCACGTTCTCCTTCAGGAAGGATTCGCTTAGCGTGACCAGGTAAACTTCTTCCATCTGTTTCCAATGGTACGATTTATAGTGCCCCGGGTTGGTGAAGTAAATGGTACCGGGTACGGTATCAAAAACCAGGTCATCCGTAGTGTATTTGCCCGAGCCGTTTTTCACAAACACAAAGGAAAAAAAATTCGGCCTGAAGGTTTGCGAGATATAGGGCAGCGTTGCGTGGATATCTTTAAGGTTATGGATAGAGAAATCGGTTTTCTCATCTATATCATCCACCGGCAGCCCGAAGTGCAGGTACTGGTCGCGCAGGGTTTTAAACACCAGTTTTTCGGGCGAAGCGGACGGGGAGTTAGCCATAGGATGTGATTTATCTATCCAAAACTAAGCTACGGGTATGGTATTTACAAGCTTAGCGCCGATTTATCAGCCGCTCCATCACCTCATCCTTCAATTGCCTGCCAATAGGCACACGGTGCTGCCCAATATGCAGCATATTGCCCTCGATGCTATTTACCTTATCAAGAGATACCACGAAGGATTTATGGGTTTGCATAAAGGCCTGTTTGGGTAATTTCTCAATAAGGGCTTTTAAGGTGCTATGGGTGATCACCTTCTTTAGGGCTGTATAGATAATAACATAGTTCTCCATGCCTTCGAGGTACAGCACTTCATCAAAAACTATCTTCTCCAATTTGCCCTCGGCTTTTACAAAAAGGTAAGTAGGTGTTTCAGTAGTACCCTTCAGGTCAAAGTAATCTTTGGCCTTGTATGCGGCCTTCTTAAACCGTTCCTCGCTGATGGGTTTCAGCATATAATCCAGCACGTCCAGCTCAAATCCTTCTATAGCGTACTCTTTAAAAGCGGTAGTAAATATTACTTTTGGCGGGTTTCTTAGCGATCGTAAAAACTCCACACCTGTAATATGCGGCATCTGGATATCGAGGAACAGCAGATCTACCGGCTGCTGTTTCAGCATTTCACCAAGTTCCATGGCATCTTCGCATTGCCCCTTCAATTGCAGGAACGCGGTTTTTTCCACGTAGGCCTGCAAGCCTTTGCGCGCGTAGGGTTCATCGTCGGTTATAATGCAGGTGATGGGTTTCATGTTAGTTATTAAGGTGCAGTGTGGCGGTAAACTTATCGGCCTGTTTATCTAAAGTTAAGCGGTGCCTGCCGGAATACAAAAGTTCCAGCCTGCGTTTAAGGTTTTCTATCCCGATGCCGCTGTTTTCCTTATCCGGCTGGTATTGCCCGGGGAGATCGTTCTCTACCGTAAATAGAATGCCGCCTGCTTCACTTTGGGCAATTATGCTGATGCCGTACTTCCCTCCCACGTATTTAAAAGCGTTCTCCACCAGCGGCAAAAACAGCAGCGGGTAAACCTGCTGTTCGGCGAGCGAGGCATCAAAATCAACATTTAATACCATTTTTTTGCTGGCGCGAACTTTTTGCAGCTGGATGTAGTTTTGCAGGTAGTCCAGCTCCTGCTTAATACTCACCTGGTGCTGCCGGTCGTACAGTTGGTAGCGCAATAGTTCTGAGAGCAGTTCAATGCTCTGCTTCGCCCCCGGCACATCATCATCTACCTGAAAGTAAATGGTATTTAATGCATTGAACAAAAAATGCGGGTGGTACTGCGCCCGTAGGAATTTCAGCTCGGTTTCCAGCTGGTCGTTTGTCAGTTTTTCTACCAATAGTTGGTGCGCAACGTACGCTTTAAGGTAAATGCGACTGCGTACTATGCCGTAATATAAAATGGTGTACAACAACGGAATGGTGTTTATCTCCGCCAGGTCGCTAATGGACAGTCCATCATCTGTAAAGGCTGCCATGGGTACCAGCACCAGGTTATTTACCGCCACGGAAAGTGCCATTACTGTAAGCAGCTCCTTAGTGAGCGAACTTTTTACCGCTTTGTTATCGTTGTACCGGCAAATGCGCTTTACCCCAAAAAGCGTGGCGTACCCCACCACAACGCTAACGGCCATTTCTCCGGCCGTGGTTTGCCAGGGGCGCCCCCAAAAATGCGAGTGCGAATCGGTATCTTGCAGCAACCTGATGGTAAAGTAGTTGAGCAGCCCGTAAAACGCCGGGAATATATTTTTAAGGACTTGATTCATTTTTATTTGTTATTGCATGGCGGTGAGTCGACTCACCCCGGGTACGCTTCGCTGCCCGACCCTCTCTCCGCAAGCGGAAAGAGGGTGAGCTGCATTTTTCTTTTTTTTAACCCTCTTTGCGAAGCAGAGAGGGTCGACCAGCGTTAGCGTAGTCGGGGTGAGTAAAATAGCGAATTATACGAGCACCGCTTCTTTAACTTCCGCTACCACCACTTCCGTCTTTCTAACGTCTGTTCCACTAACCTCTAACCTCTCCACTTTCTTCTCCAAAGGCTTCATCCCAAATAAAAATCGCGTTATGGCGTAAGGCCTTATAAACAAGTGGTAAATACCCATGGTGAAGAACAGCGTTACCCCTACCGTATAAATATACTTCATGATCACCGTATCGTTGGTTTTTACAATGTAGTAGGCTAAAATAACAATTATGGTTTGATGCAGGATATAAAAGGGGTACACTGCCTGGTTTAAATACGCCAGCGAACGGTGCGGCCTGTTCAAATATTGTTTGCCGTAGCCCACCAGGCCCAGCACCCAGCTCCAGGCCACAATTACCGAGAACGACCGGAAGCTGTAGCCCCGCAGAGCACTCCACGCGGCACCATTAGCCGGCGGGTTTAGCCATAGGTAATAAATAGGTACAAGGCTGATAAAGCCGATAGCAATGGCAAAGCGGCGATTGCGCTGCAGGCTCTCCATCAGGCTGGGTTGCAGTATGCAGATAAACCCCGCCAGCAAAAACAATAGCCAGTAAACAATAAAGCAGGCATCGTGTGTTAAATCGTTCGTTTCGGGGAATTTGCGGGCGAACATGGTGTACCATACAATAGATGGGATGGCCAGCAGGTATACCCATTTGCCTTTGCCTAACGCATGGAGCGCTTGCTTAAAACGGGCGCTTTTTGGCGAGATGAGCCACATAAATACCGGCGCGAACACCAGGTCGTACACAAAAAGGTAGCAGATGAACCACAGGTGGTGCCAGCTAAAGCTTCCTTTAGGATAAGGCTCGAACCTGAAAACTGTTTTATAAAAATCCCAGTAATTGCCTGTAAAACCCTGGGTAAGGCGTTCCATGTAGATCTGCGGCGGCACGATGATGAACATGCCTACCACCAACGGGATAAATAACCGGGTAAAGCGCAGCCCGATAAAACTCCAGGCCGATCGGCGCTGCATCATATAATAGCTCACTGTACCGCTGATAAAGAACAGCAAAGGCATCCGCACCAAGTGCATAAAATAGTTGCTCATGGCCATCAACTGGCTGGTATCGTGGTTGCGGACGTGCCACCATTCATCATCTGCATAGGGCATCCCCGAGTGGAAAATAAGTACACCTGCAATGGAGATTATTCTGAGCCAGTCCAGGTAAGTTTGTCGTTGCGTGGTTTCCATTTTCTTTGATTTTTACTCAAAAGAATGGCTTGCGCTTTGGGTGGGGAAATTGTTTTGACGAATGGTAGTGGAGGTTTGACGAATGGTGGGAATAGAGAGCGGATCAAAGAACTTTAATACGTTTGATTGGCGTTGGTTGATTGTGACAACGCACAGAGTCCTCTATCGCGAGAGCCTGCGAGAACGGTAACTTGAGTCTACGTAACATAAATACTATTTTTTGCTCGCTTTAAACTTCTTATTAGATACTTGATATCGCTATCACTTTTATTACATTCAATAAACTCTGAATAAATAGCATTATAAGTAATATCGATTTTTACCTTAGAAGATTGTTCGCACAAATATTTGATTAGTTTTAATATCCAAGTAGTTAGAAAATGACCACGTATATAGAACCACAAACTTTTATTAACTTTATTAAGCCTGTTTTCACAAAATTCCAACTCTTCCTTTTCAAATAAGTGAGAAATTTTATTTATCGTTTCGTTGATCTTATTATTACATAGATGATATGAATAGCCTACTTTTAAATAACGAGCACAATTATTTGCAATAACAGCAACAGACTTATTAAACACCTCGTTTGCAATATCGTAAATTATAAGTTTTTTAATTTTATCAATCAACTCATCAATAGCTGACTTGATTTCTTCTCTATGAGATTTCAAATCCTTTGAATATTTTTTTATTGCTGAATCAATACGGTCAATTGACCTATACATGCTATTTTCTATTGAGTGACCATAGGTATAAACGAGTTTTGGAGACTTATTTTTAATTCCTTTAATCTCGTCATATGTTAAGTCACACGCAACAATAAAATCTGGATCGTCGGTAAGAAGCTCTTTGTAATAATTGATTGGTTCGCCTCCAACATCCTCAATGTGATAATTACTCAACTTTGCGTATTTACATATGGTGTCCCAAAACAATAAATCATCTTTCCCTTCAACATAAATGGTGTAGTCTTTATTGTAAAATGTCGCTTTTGCTTCTAACGCAGCCGTCGAGTACACAAGATCATCCTCCCTCATTATATTATAATATCTTTCATATTTATAGTTTTGGACTTTAATGGCCCAACAATTTCTGGAGAATGGGTCGCAAGAATTATTTGTGAATTTGGATTTAACAATTGCAAAGTTGATATCACTTTACGCTGCCATGAGATGTGTAAGGATAATTCCGGCTCATCAGCTATAAATATGCTTTTACTTCTTTTTTGCAATAATGCCTCAGTAAATAAAATCAAGAGCTGCTTTTCTCCGGATGACAACTGGGATGGTAGGAAGTCTTTGTTATCATTAGTAAAGACTAAATCATGTTTTTTGCCAGTTGAAAATTTTAGCGTTTTGTTAGATATAAAATCGTCAGCTATCAATCTCATATAGCTATCAATTGGCTCAAAAATTTCATTCCTTTTGTATTCAAGCGCAGAGGATAGTTCAACTATTTTTTCAGATCTTTTCATCAATGTTAGAGCTGTAACATCATCCACATACAGGTCCTGTGCCTCCTTATTAGTGTATCTATTAATTTGATCTGATGCTCTTTTAATTATTGATAAATGATGATTTATGTTTTGTTTTTGCTCATCGTCCAACAATCCTAAATCTTTATACGCTTGGGTTAAACCGCGCTTTAGTTTTTCGAAATCTATGCTTATAAATGAGTCTATTTTTACAACATCATAATTTGGATTATATAACATCAATTTCAAGATATCTCGTTGAAACTGTTTAGATAAATCGTTTACGAAAGATTGCAACTCCAATTGGTAAGAGAGTAATCTATTCATCAAGTCAGTCAATCTGGCATCAACTGGATTTTGCTGTCCCAATTGCTCGTCTTGAATTATATCGGTTTCTTTTTTTATAACATTTCGATGTACGGACAAATATGTAATACCTAATAACTCTCCTAACCTATCCTTTAATAATTTCTGGTTATAATTACGCGGATGTTGGTAACCGAATTGTGCTCGATATATGTTGTTAAGGTCATACATTGAAAACTCGAACTTTGAAGTGCCAATTTTAACCAAGATAAAGTTTGTGACATCATTTCTCTCTACAATGATCTGCCTTTTATGAGATGATTCGATTAAGTTTATTTTGATTTTGTTGAAGCGATAAGTTGACAACCTATTAACGTCTCCAGTTAACGTTGCCTCCAACAAATTGATAAAAGTAGTTTTACCGCTTCCGTTTTTTCCGATGAAAATATTAACATCAGGGTTTAAATCTACTTGAATGCTGCTATTACCCCAAAAACCTTCGACCTCTATACTTTTAATTATAAACATATTGCATAAAAATTTAAATATACTAAACTAGTATAACAAATTTCAAATATTATCACCACCCCCACTTCACCCAATACTCATCATCCAACCCATTCCCGGCTTCGCTTAACAGGGCCTTCAACGTTTTATAATCCACTGCCTTGTCATCGTACCAGCCTTTGCTGAGGCGGTTGCTGGTGAAAATGAGATACTTTTTATCGGGGGTTATGTAGGGGCAATAATCCAGCGAGGTGCTGTTGATGCCGGCGGGCAGGTGCTGGGCTGGCTGCCAGTTGCCTGCGGCGTTTTTACGGGCAAGGTACAGGTCGCCTTTGCCCATATCGTCGGCACGGCCCTGGCAGGTAAAGAGGATGAATTGCTCATCAGGATCTACAAAGGCGTTAAACTCATCAAATTTGGTGTTGATATCTTCGGGCAGGCTGATGGGGGCCTCGTAGCCTTTAGGCGTGTATCGGCACAGCACAATATCTTCGCTGCCTTTGCCGTAAGCGGCTTCTACCGTAAAATACAGGTTGCCATTTTTTGCTACGCTGGGGTAAAATTCGCTTTTGGTGCTGTTGACCACCGCACCAAGGTTTTCGGGCACGCCCCATTGGCCGCCTGCGGTTTTGCTCACCTTCCAGATATCAAAATCACGCTTTGGCTTTTTATCCGCAAGAGGGCGGTCGCTGCTGAAGTAAAGCGTTTTCCCATCCGGCGAGAATGCGGCTTCCAGGTCGCGGTTAATGCCCGAGAAGGGTGCTACTTCCGGCTTGCCCCAAACGCCGTTTACTTTGTCCACGCGGACGATCACACTGGCGATGAACTTGGGGTGCTGGATGGTAAAAAACAGCTCATCGCCGGCGGGCGACATGGTAAGATCGCGGTTGCTTAACCCATCGGTAAGCAGGCCGGGGGCAAAAAGTTTCGGTGTATCGGTGGGCAGGCCCGCATCCGGGTAGCTTATTTGCGCCAAAGCGCCGTTAAGGCAGGCGAACAGGGTGAGTAACAAGGCGGCGAGGTTTTTCATGAGGTAAATGTATGGCATAAACAGCAAATTTTAATGTCACCACGGTAACAGCCTGTCAATATCGCCATCTATATTATTTACATGCATTCAATAGATATTATATACTAAAAAATACTTTAAACACTTATCAACACAGTAGAAAAACCGGTGGCAAGGGCATTGTTTCACTTGTGTATTATCTATTGCACTTTTGATAGAAAACAAGCAAAAATCTCTGTTTAAACACCTAAAACATGATATAGGTAAGCATTTAAGGCACGATGTGTCATAAAAACACATTTATAAGAAATTCGCCACAACTAATAAGAAAAACTGTTGCCCATTACGTTAAATTTAATGATACTTCCATAAAACACTTGGTGATATCGAATACTATTTAATAAATTCGCTGTATCTATTACTGGTGGCGTCTGCCACCATTGTGATAAGGTTTAGGTTAAAGCCCCCAAGCAGCGAGTGTGAGGGGGCTTTTGTTGTTTATGGCCAATATTATACGGTAATAAATATGCATATTTACCGCACCTTTTATAACAACCCTTATACATGCCAAACAAAAACACGCCGGGGCTGCTGCTAACCGGTATCGTAGCCGCTCTGATAGCTGGTAGTCTTGACGCGCTCGCCGCCGTTTATATCCTTGCCGCGGGGCAGGGTAAAATGGTATTTCAATACATCGCCGCCGGTGCTATTGGCCGCGAAGCCGCTTTTTTGGGAGGGAACCGTTCGATATTAATTGGTGTGGGCTTTCATTACCTTATTGCCGCCATTTTTACGCTAATCTTCTTTATCTTTTATCAGCGCGAAGCAATTTTGCGCAGGAATGCCGGCGTAGTAGCCTTTGTTTACGGGATATTGATGTGGGTGATAATGAATTTACTGGTTTTACCGGTTAGCAAACTAAAAATAGATATCAACAAATTCACATTTAAGGGCACCGTTACGGGCATGGCCATCCTTATTATTTGCGTGGCCCTGCCCATTGTGCTGGCGAGATACTGGTATGAAAACAAGCGAAAGACCGCTTAGCCGCTCTTGCGGTTATCAGGCCGGAAAAAAGCTTACAACGACCTGTCTAAATGCGTATACCCACCATCTACATAAGTAATTTGGCCGGTAGTGTGGCTTGATAATGGCGACAGCAGGAACACCGTTGTATTGGCTATTTCCTCAATAGTGGTCATCCGGTTACCAAGCGGGATACGGGCTGTTATAGATGCCAGTTTTTCTTCGGGGTTATCAAGGGTTTTTATCCAGCGGTCGTATAAGGGAGTGTAACACTCGGCTACGGCAACGGCGTTTACACGGATATTGTGTGGTAATAGTTCCACCGCCCACTCCCGCGTCATGGCGTTGCGGCCGCCGTTTGATGCGGCGTAGGCAGATGTGCCCCCCTGCCCTGTATCGGCAACCTTCGAGGTGATATTAACGATGCTTCCCTGCGATTTTATCAACTCCGGCAACGCAAAATGCGCAATTAGGTAATAATGTACCAGGTTTTTATGCAGCGATTGCATAAAGCGCTCGTAGCTGCCGTTTTGCAGCCCTACTCCATCGTTCTCGCCGGCGTTATTCACCAGCGCGTCTATACGGCCGCATTGCATTATTACTTCGGCTACGGCGCGCTCACAGGCCTTGGGGTCGCTCAGCTCAGCAACAGTATGGTACGCTTTGCCACCGGATTGCTCTATCTCCCCTACCGTTTTTACATTCTCCGCTTCGGTACGGCTGATGATGAAGGGTATAGCACCTTCCCCGGCAAGGGCTACGGCTATGCCCTTACCAATGCCGCGGGCACCACCGGTTACTATTACTACTTTATCTTTAAGCTGTAAGTCCATTTTTTATAAATTATAAAATGCCGCCGCGTTGCCGCCCCAGAATTTTTCCTGATCGGCAGGCGAAAACGAGGCCAGGTATGCTGTAAGGCATTCAACTGTTTTATTGTAACCACCAGCCAGCAGGCTCACCGGCCAATCTGAACCGAACATCAGCCTATCGGTACCAAAAGCATCAAACACCACATCCAAATATGGTTTTATATCTGCTGGCTGCCAGTTATCCCAATCTGCCTCGGTACAAAAACCACTTATCTTGCAATACACATTTTTATGCTGCGCTATGGCAGCTATCTGCTGCGCCCAGGGTGCAGTTTCCTGTGCTTTAATGGCAGGTTTGGCCAGGTGGTCTATCACAAATTTTTGCTGCGGAAAAGCGGCCACCAGTTTTTCGGCATAGCTGAGTTGATCGTGCTTTATCAAAACATCATAAGTAAAGCCATATTGATGGAGCTGCGAAATGCCCCGCGTAAATTTCTCCGTCAGCATAAACTCCCCTGCCTCGGCCTGTAAAACATGGCGAAAGCCTTTAATGATGCTATGCTGTTTGTAATATTGCAGGCGCTCGTCCAGGTTATCTGCTTGCAGATCTACCCAGCCTACTACGCCTTTTATAAATGAATTGTTTGCCGCAAGCTCCATCAGGAAACTATTCTGCGCCTCGCTTTGATCGGCCTGCACGGCTATGCAGCCATCTATAGCATTCTCTGCCAATACAGGCGCAAGATGCGCGGGGAAAAAATCGCGCTGAATAACGGCCATATCATCGGTGATCCAGGCATCCCTCAGCGGGTCGAACTTCCAAAAATGCTGGTGTGCATCTATCTTCTGCATAAATTATAGCTGAAATATTTTATCCATCAACAGCCATTTTTCGCCGGGCTTTGCAGTTGGCAGGGGCTTTTGGTATTTCCACATCAGTTGCTCCCATTCCTGTACTTTAGGGTTGGCGGCATCGGCAGCGCCCTTGGCTTCAAAACTAAAGCTATCATTCACTTCCATGATCATAAACAGGCGATCAGCATGGCGGTAGATCTCCATATTTTCTATCCCGCTGCCGGTAATGCTTTGCAAAATTTCGGGCCACACGCGCTGGTGGTAAGCTTCATATTCTGCTATAAGGGCGGGATCGTCCTGCAGATCGAGGGTAAGGCAGTAGCGTTTCATAGTAGGTTTATAATTAGGATGCAAATAAAGAAAAATATTGCAGTTTAAAAACGGCACAAATGATAAAATGTAAAACAGACAGGTATTAAGTGGTTCACGCTGCTAAATGTCACCGCTATTCCTTTGCTTAAAACTAAAGCACTGCACTTGTGTATTATAGATATGATACGAACGCTGCTATACGGAATATTATTAATTGCCGCCATGGGTTGCGGTGGCCCCGATGAGCCAACCTATGTAATAACCAGCGCAGGCGATACCGTTAAAAAAACACCCGAAGGCATCATCCCGTTGCCGACGGCAGACAGCGCAGGATATACCACCCGTATTGTAACCGGGCAAACCACACCGTTAGAACTCGTTACCTTTGCAAAAACGCTTACAGGCGTGCCTTACAAATATGGCTCGATAGACCCTGCCGAAGGTTTTGATTGCTCGGGGTTTATTACTTATGTTTTTAACCACTTCGGTATCGCCGTGCCCCGCACATCGGAGGGCTTTACCTATTTGCACCGCGAGGTGAACCTGAAAGACGCCAAAACCGGCGATCTGGTGCTCTTTACCGGCACCGACAGCACCGTGCGTGTTGTAGGCCATATGGGCATCATCTTAGCCACGCCCGGGCAGGAACTCAGGTTTATCCACTCCACCTCCGGCCATGATAACCTTGGCGTTACCGAAACGCCCATGAACAGCTATTATGTGGGCAGGTATGTGAAGACGGTGAGGGTGTTTGAGGAGTAAAGAAACAATATCGAAAACCGAATTTCGAATAATGAATGATGAATTTTAAAACTTCATTATTCGGAGTTGGGCGTTCGGTGTTCGACATTCAAACCGCCCTTTGCCATTCCGCCCATTTCCCCTATCTTGCCTCTTCCAAATAAACCTATATATGAAACGCAGAAACTTCGTACAAAGCTCCGTGCTTGCCGGTGGTGCTTTATTAACCGGTGGTGTTTTAAAAGCCGCCGCATCTGATAAAAACAGTTCATCCCTCGCAGGCAAAACCTTCAATTTAAATTATGGCATTCATGATGGCATGTTTAAAAACCACGCAGGCGATGATTTTGTAGAGCAAATAAAGTTTGCTTATGAGCAGGGTTTCCGCGCTATTGAAGATAATGGCATGAGCGGCCGCCCGGTTGAGCAGCAGAAAAAGATAGGTGATACCTTAGCGAAACTGGGCATGGCCATGGGCGTATTTGTACAGCCCGGCTTAAGCAACGATGGCAATATGCTGGCTTCGGGTAAGCAGGAGCATACGGATAACTTTATAAAATCGTGCCAACAGGCAGTGGAAGTTGCCAAACGCATCAACAGCAAGCTGGTTACGGTTGTCCCCGGCGATTTTGAGCGCAGGCTGCCTATTGGTGTGCAAACCGGGCATGTGATAGAGGCTATTAAAAAAGGCACTGCTATCTTCGAACCGCATGGCATTATGATGGTATTGGAACCCCTGAGCGATAACCCCAACCTATTCCTCCGCACGCCCGACCAGGCGTATGAAATTTGCAAAGCCGTTGGCAGCCCAAGCTGCAAAATACTGTACGATATGTACCACGTGCAGCGTAACCAGGGCAATATTATTCCTACGCTTGATCTTTGCATCAGCGAAATTGGCTACTATCAAATTGGCGATAACCCCGGCCGCAACGAACCCGGCACCGGCGAAATGAACTATAAAAATATCTTTAAGCACATCTACGATAAAGGTTACCGCGGCGTAATGGGCATGGAACACGGCAACGCCGGCAAAGGCAAAGAAGGCGAACTGGCGCTGATAAAGGCGTACAGGGAAGCGGATAGTTTTATGTGAGGAAGTTGATAGTTAATAGATCATAGTTGATGGTTTACAATCCATGGAGGATCCTTCACCGGCTATGAACCATCAACTATGATCTATGAACTACATAACCTACACCGGCAAACTAAAGTAAAACCTGCTGCCCTCTCCTATTTCGCTTTCTACACCGATGGTACCGCCCTGGGCATTGATAAAATCTTTGGAGATGGCGAGGCCCAAACCCGAGCCAGACTTATTCTGCCCATCGGTTGGTACCTGAAAGTAGCGGTCGAACAGGCGTTTTTGGTAGGCTTCATCTATGCCTTTGCCAAAATCTTTTACAGAGAACTCTACCTTGCTGTTTTTAGCTGCCACCTGTATCACGATCTTCGATTTTTCGGCACTGTAACGCAGGGCGTTCGATAGGAAATTCACCAGCACCCAGGCCGTTTTTTCGATATCAACATGTACATCGGGCAAGGTGTTATCCTGCACTATTTCCAGCTGTACTTTTTTCTGGTCTGCCTGGAATTTAATGGACGTGATGGCATAGTCGACTATCTTCATGGGGCTAACCGGCACAAAGTTGAGTTGAATATTGCCGGTTTCCACCTGCGAGAGTTCCAGTAATTCGCTGGTGATCTTCAGCAGGCGGTCGCTATCGTCTTTTATATGGGCTATCAGCTGATGCTGTTCGCTATTCATCGCCCCTACGCGCTCATCATTCAACAATTTCAAACTCATTTTTATAGAGGCGATAGGTGTTTTCAGTTCATGCGAAATGGTGGCGATAAAATTTGTTTTAGCCTCGTCTCGCTCCTTAAATTCGGTGATGTTTTTAAGAATATAAACCTTACCGGCGGAGCGGTTGGCAACCCGCAGCACCTCCTCAGTTTCGCTAACATTGGGCACCACAATACTGCTGCTCTGTAATTGAAAATAAGCTTCCCGCCCATCCAGCACAATTTTAAAGGGCTTAACTATAGCCTCATCACCAATGATAGACCGGAACAGGTCGTTACCTTTTATTAGCGCATCCGTGTTTTTGCCGATTACTTTATCATCATTGATATTAAGCGTTTTGCGGGCGGCATCATTCATAAACAGTATCTCCTGCTTTTCATTCACCCCGATGATGGCATCCTGCATCTGCTCAATAATGGTTTCGATACGGCGCTTCTCGGATATTACGGTGGCGAGGTTGCTATTTTCCCATTCATTCAGCCGGGAGGCCATCAAGTTGAAGGCATTAGCTACTTCGGCAAACTCATCGTCCTTTTCAAAATGGAGACGGGTATCGTAATTCTTCTGCCCAATTTCGCGGATACCGGTTAGCAAGGCACGTAACGGATTAGCAATAAAACCGGGGAAATTCACACTGAAACTAAACAGCACCAAAAAGGTAAAACTGCCTACCAAACCCAAAAACAAGGTGGCCTTGCTTACTGCCTTTCGGGCATTCTCGTCTTTGCGCACAATGGCTTGCATGTTAAGGCGTTCTATCTCCGCAAGGTCTTTCCTTATCAGTCGACATGCGTATTTTTGCTTTTCGATTGGTTGAGATACGGATAGCCAATCAAGCGCAGTTCTTACGCCATGAGTCAACTCCCGTTCACCCGGTTCTGTAATATTATTTTCCTGTTTTAATAGGTAACTATTGAATTTATCCAGGGCGCCTCTATTTAATGGCAGTTCATTACCATCCAATATATTCCGCATCTCGCGCGCAAAACTCAGCGACTCGTAGTTATCTTTAAGAATGATCTTCGAGTTCTCCGAGATATCGCGGATGTAGAATAATGCTGTAGCGCCAAAAAATAGCACCACTACAAATAAGAAGCCGAAGCCTAACCGGAGTTTAGTTTTTACTTTCATGATAATATCACCAGGTCCGTTTCCGTCGCTGCAATTTTGTTAAGTAATTCGTTAAATATAGCCGTTCTTAATATCACCTGCCACAAATTTAAATGAGGCTTGCCTATGCAAATGGTGGTTACTTCCTTTTCTTCGGCCACCTGCATAATGGTTTTGGTGATGGCGTCGCTCTTTATTTTGATGAGCTCGGCGCCAAGCTCAGTTGCGAGTTTAAAATTATTGATGAGGTGCCGCTGCTTATCCAATTTTATCCGGTCAAGGCTTTCGTTGCTGCTTTGCACGTAAAGTACTATCCAGGGCGAACGGTAATAAGAGGCCAGCCGCGCCGTTTTGCGGATCACAATTTTAGCGGTTTCGGCATTGGAGGATATGCAAGCCAAAAACTTCTCGGGCCGTAGCTTGATCTGTTTGGGCACCTCTACGTTTATCTTCCGCTCCAGGTGATGGGCAACTTCCTTTAAAGCGATCTCGCGCAACTGCAGGATCTTCTCGTTACGGAAAAAGTTTTGCAAAGCGGTAGCCACCTTAGCTTTATCGTAGATCTTGCCTTCTTTTAAACGGGCTATCAGCTCATCGGCTGTCAGGTCGATGTTGACGATCTCGTCCGCCAGTTCCAGCACTTTATCGGGTACACGCTCGGTGATGGCGATGCCGGTAATGGATTCTATTTCCTCGTTCAGGCTCTCCAGATGCTGAATGTTTACGGCGGTGATCACGCTGATACCGGCCTCTAAAATATCCCGTACATCCTGCCAGCGCTTGCTGTTTTTGCTACCCTCCATGTTGCTGTGGGCAAGCTCATCTACTATCACCACTTCGGGGTGGCGGTTAAGGATGCCCTGCAGGTCCATCTCTTCCAGCTCTTTGCCTTTGTAAAATATTTTACGGCGGCCAATGAACGGAACACCGGCCAGCAGGGCATGTGTTTCGGCCCGGTTGTGGGTTTCGATATAGCCTATTTGGATATCGATGCCATTTTTGAGCAGGGCATGCGCTTCCTGCAGCATCCGGTAAGTTTTGCCCACACCGGCACTCATGCCGATGTAGATCTTCAGCTTGCCGCGCCTGCTTTTCTTCACCAGTTCGATGAAGTTTTTTACGGAGTCGTCTTTATGTTCCTGCTCTTCTGCCATTGCTATAGAATTAAAAGGCGTAAACCGCTGCTACTAAAAACTGCGATGCCGTTTTGGTTGGCGCACCATTACTATCTACAAACTGCATTTGTTTGCCTTTATCCAGTCGTACCTCAGGTATCAAAGTCAACGGGCCGGCTTTTACATTAGCCGTTAACGTAAACGCTTTGATAGATTGGCCTGCCGCAGGGCCTGCAGGTACAAAACCGCCGTTTTTTGTTTTAAAATACTCGCCGCGTAAGCCCAAAGTTACATCTTTAGATACGGCGAGTTGCGGATACAGTGCTACACCTTCAAAGCCACCGCCAACAGCATCCGGTGCCGAGAAAGTGGCGCCGTTTAGCCCGAGCTTAAAGGCGTTGGTTACCTGGTAAGCGGTGGTTAAGTCGAATATGGTGCCCGATGTTGGGCCACTCAATACGTTTAGGTAGGCCGTCCAGCCGTTTACCGGACTTACAAACAGCTGTGCGCCAAAGGTAGATACATCCCGGTTGGATTGGTAGTTGTTCCAGGTATCGTTAAAGATGCCGGCCATCAGGCTTACTTTACTGCTGAAAGCATAAGTAGCTTTAAACCCTGCATTTTGAAACGGACCGTTGGTGAACAGGTACGAGGTAGAATAATTAAAGTTGCCTACCGGCGATATTACCTCATAACCTACAAAGGTGGCCATGTAACCGGCAGTAAGGTTCAGTTTATCGGTAACATCATAGCCAATGTATAAATTCTGGATATGGAAGGATTGCCCGTTGGTACCGGCGTTAGGAATGGATTGTCCCTCCCCGCGCGGACCAAAAGAAATTTCGCCTACGAAGGAGGCTTTGCTCACCTTCTTTTTTACGGCCAGATCGACCATGCCGATGGATATAGAGTTTTGGTCGGTAGCAAAGCTGGTGGGGATATTGGAACTGCCCGCCGCATTGCGAAACCGCGAAAAATCATATTTATAATAAGCATCTACAGAGCCGGAGATGGTTAAGGGGGCCTCTACAGTTTTGGTAGTGTCCTGTGCTTTTGCGAATGCTGCTGATAGTATTAGTGCAGCTGATAATAGTATTTTGTTCATGTTAATTTTCTTAAACGTCATGCCGAACTTGTTTCGGCACCCCACATGCAAAGCTCGCAGCTAAGCAGGGCAATTAGCATAATGGCTACCTTTATGATGAGGTGCTGAAACAAGTTCAGCATGACGAGATTACTTATTTTTTTAACAGATCAAGCGCTACGTTCAATTTTAATACATTCACTTTTGCAGGGCCAAATAAGCCTAACAGCGGGGCTTCGGTATGTGCAGCAACCAAATCTGTTACTTGTTGCACACTTAGGCCACGCACATCAGCAATGCGTTTAATTTGGATCTTAGAAGCATCCGGGGAAATATCCGGGTCTAAACCACTGCCAGATGCGGTTACCATTTCGGCAGGGATATCGCTGCGCTTTAAATACGGGTGGTATTTTAGCAGGGTATCTATCCGGCCGGCAACATCTTTTAAATAATCAGGATTACTTGGGCCTTTGTTGCTGCCTGCAGAACCTGCGGCATTATAAGCTACTGCCGATGGCCTGCCCCAGAAGTATTTTTGTTGGGTAAAGCTTTGGCCTTCGTTGGCATAGCCAACTACTTTGCCGTTTACAGATATGGTTTCACCGTCACCTTTGCCTTTAGAAAGTTTACCGGCAAAAGAGATAAACACAGGATATATTACACAAAGCAGCACAATGAGTACCAGTGTTAAGCGTATGGATTTCATTAAATTCGTTTTCATGATTTCTATTAATTAGAAGAATAGGGAAATAAGTAAGTCGATTAATTTGATACCGATGAATGGTGCGATAACACCGCCCAAACCATAGATCAGCAGGTTACGGCGAAGCAGCGCGCTGGCGCCGATAGGTTTGTATTCCACTCCTTTCAACGCCAATGGTATCAGCATCGGGATGATAATGGCGTTAAATATTACAGCCGATAATATCGCGCTCTCCGGACTGTGGAGGCGCATAATATTAATGCTTTGCAGGGCGGGAATAGAGGCGATAAATAAAGCCGGCACAATAGCGAAGTACTTAGCCACATCGTTAGCAATAGAGAAGGTTGTAAGCGTACCGCGTGTGATGAGCAACTGCTTGCCTATCTCTACTATCTCGATCAGCTTGGTTGGGTCGTTATCCAGATCCACCATATTCCCGGCTTCTTTTGCGGCCTGTGTACCGCTGTTCATGGCCACGCCTACATCTGCCTGGGCCAATGCAGGGGCATCGTTCGTACCGTCGCCCATCATAGCTACCAGGCGGCCATTGGCCTGCTCCAGTTTAATGTAGTTCATTTTATCCTCGGGCTTGGCCTCGGCAATAAAATCATCCACACCCGCTTTTTCGGCAATAAATTTGGCGGTAAGCGGGTTATCGCCGGTTACCATCACGGTTTTGATACCCATTTTACGCAGGCGTTCAAAACGTTCGGCAATGCCGGGTTTGATGATATCCTGCAATTCTATGGTACCCAAAACCACTTCGTTTTGTGCCACCACCAGTGGCGTACCACCATTTGATGCAATGGCTTTTACGCGTTCTTCCACATCGGGGGAAAACTTGTTACCCGCCGCTACCGACATGTTCCTGATAGAATCAAAAGCGCCTTTACGGATGCGCAGGCCATCTTTTGTATCTATACCGCTGGATCGGGTTTCGGCGGTAAATTTGATAAACTCGGCCCCGGCTGGTGCGGTAAGCGAAATTTTCAAATCGCCGTGTTGTGCCAGTTCTATAATAGATTTACCTTCGGGGGTTTCATCGGCCAGGGAAGAAAGCACGGCGGCTTTCACCAGGTCGGCAGGTAAAACACCGGGGGCCGGCCAAAACTGGGTTGCTTTACGGTTACCAATGGTAATGGTACCGGTTTTATCCAGCAGCAATACATCAATATCACCGGCAGTTTCTACCGCTTTGCCCGATTTGGTGATCACGTTGGCACGCAGCGCTCTATCCATCCCCGCAATACCGATGGCCGATAACAGGCCACCGATAGTTGTGGGGATTAAACAAACGAAAAGCGAAATTAACGCGGCTATAGTGATAGGGGTATTTGCATAATCGGCAAAAGGTTTCAGCGTAACGCATACGATGATAAAGATCAGCGTAAAACTGGCCAGCAGGATAGTTAAAGCTATCTCGTTCGGTGTTTTCTGGCGCGATGCACCCTCTACCAAGGCGATCATCTTATCCAGGAAGCTTTCACCGGGTTCGGTAGTTACCACTACTTTAATATTATCGGATAATACTTTGGTACCACCTGTAACAGATGACTTATCACCGCCTGCCTCACGGATAACCGGGGCAGATTCACCTGTAATGGCCGATTCATCTATGGTAGCTAAACCTTCGATGATCTCGCCATCGGTTGGGATGGTATCGCCGGTTTCGCAAACAAACACATCGCCTTTACGCAGTTCGTTTGATGACTTACCTACGATGCTGCCGTCTTTCAACAACACTTTAGCGGGTGTTTCTTCGCGGGTTTTGCGGAGGCTATCGGCCTGTGCTTTACCGCGTGCCTCGGCAATAGCCTCGGCAAAGTTGGCAAACAACAGGGTAAGCAGCAGCACGATGAAGATAATAAGGTTATATGCGAATGAACCCTGGCCACTGTGCAAAAAGCTGTAAACGCACATGTAGGCCATAATAACGGTGCCCACTTCCACGGTAAACATTACCGGGTTGCGCAGCATTACCTTTGGGTTCAGTTTTATGAACGACTCTTTCAATGCAGTTTGCACAAGTGCCGGTTCGAACAATTTATTTGATCTGGTTGTCATGATTTAGATTATTTAGGCATTGAAAAGAACTCTGCAATCGGCCCTAAAGCCAGTGCAGGGAAGTATGATAATGCGTTGAGTACCAATATTACAGCGAAGGTCATCAGGCCGAAGGTTACGGTATCGGTCTTCAACGTACCTGCCGATTCGGGGATGAACTTCTTTTTGGCCAGCAAACCTGCGATAGCTACCGGACCAATGATCGGCAGGAACCTGCCCAGTATCATCAGGATGCCGGTGCTTACGTTCCAAAAGATGTTGTTATCGCCCAAGCCTTCAAAACCGGAGCCGTTGTTGGCGTTGGATGAGGTCATCTCGTAAAGCATTTCGCTAAAGCCGTGGTAGCCCGGGTTATTTAACCAGGCCGATGGTTTAACCGCCCAGTCGGCATTGCCGTGGTTGGTAAAAACAAAGGCTGCTATGGCCGTGCCCGCCATAATTAAAAACGGACTAAGCAAGGTGATCAAAGCGGCTATCTTTACTTCTCGCGCCTCCACTTTGTGGCCCAAAAATTCGGGGGTACGACCTACCATTAAGCCGGAAATAAACACCGCGATAATGAGGTAGATAAAGTAGTTGAGTATCCCCACGCCGCAGCCTCCAAAAAAACCGTTGATCATCATACCCAGTAATTGCCATAAACCGGTAAGGGGCATGGTGCTATCGTGCATACCGTTAACAGAGCCGGTAGATACGATGGTAGTGAAAGTACTCCAGTACGCTGTGGCAGTTGGCCCAAACCTTACCTCTTTACCTTCCATGGCACCGGTTGGTTGCGAGATGCCCATTTTGGCGATGGCAGAGTTACCACCGGTTTCGCTGCTGATACTTGGGATGAGGAGCATTAAAGCACCTATCATCATTACACCAAATATTACCCAGCCTATTTTTTTACGACCGATAAAATAACCGAAGCACAGTACCATCGCTATCGGGATGATCATTTGCGAAACAATTTCGGTGATGTTGGTTAAGTAGTTAGGGTTTTCCAGCGGATGTGCCGAGTTTGCGCCAAACCAGCCACCACCGTTTGTACCTAAGTGCTTAATGGCTATCATTTGTGCAGCCGGTCCGCGCGATACGTGTACGGTATCGCCCTGTAGGGATATAAACTGGTCTTTACCGGCGTAGCTGCTTGGCGTACCGTTAAAAGTTAATATTAGAGCTATTACGATAGATAACGGCAGCAGTAAACGGGTGATGGCTTTTACAAAGTACTGCCAAAAGTTGCCCAGGTTGGTTGTGGTTTTATCGCGGAAGGCTTTAAAAAATGCCACCGCGCAGGCGATACCTGTAGCCGCACTGGTAAAGTGCAAAAACATGAATATAAAGTGCTGTATAAGGTAGCTGGCACCGCTTTCGCCGCTGTAGTGCTGCAGGTTACAGTTCACTACAAAGCTAATGATGGTATTAAAGGCCAGGTCGGCAGTCATGCCGGGGTTGCCATCGGGGTTAAGGGGCAGCTTATCCTGGTGCATTAAAACAAAAAAGCCGTAAACCAGCCAAAGCATGTTGATGCACATCATGGCTTTTAAAAACTGTTTCCAGTCCATCGGCTCGTTGGGGTTAATGCCCGATAATTTATAGATACCGTTTTCGATGGGTTTCATAAAATCGGTCCATACTTTTTCGCCGGCAAACATTTTTGCCAGGTACTTGCCCAGCGGGATGCCGATGATCAGCATCAGCACAAAGGAGACCGCAATTCCTAATAGTTCTGTGTTCATTGTGTTCTTAGTTAAAAGTTTTCGGGTTTAAGCAGCACGTATACCATGTATAGGAAAACTGCGATAGAGATGATGAATAATGCGATCATGATGTGTTAGATTTTTTCGAACCAGTCGATTGATTTAAAAATAAACCAGCTTATCACAAGCAGGGAAAGGAAGAGGATTATGGTGATCATTGTCTTATTATTTTCACCACCTATGCCAATAGAGGGGCCACATTTTTATATTTATTCATAAAATACTCATTATCAATATTTTAATCAAAATAAAGCCATAAATAAAAATACTGTATAACAAAAAACCCTTCCGTTTTGGAAGGGTTGCTTATCATAAAGGGAAAACATCAGGCGTGCCCGGAGGGCGCTATCTTTTTCAAGTTAAAATACGACACCGGGCTTACCACCAACGGTATCTTTTCTACCTTGGTTTCGCTGGTGTCCAACCCAAACGCCTTGGCATCCGACTGTGCCAGTCGTTTAATGGCAAAATAGCTGTTCAGGATAAAACCTTCTTTGGCGCTGAACTCATTTTCGTACGAGAGGAATTTCTCCATCAGCACGAACTGGAAGTCGGCAGCCATGTGGTATTGTTTTAAAGACGGGTATCGGCTGGTAATATCCAACTGCTTATTGGCTACCATCTCCTGCACCACTTTGCGGAACAGCACATTTATACGCGGCTGGATCCTGAACCCGAGGCGAAACTCCACCCGTATCACTTTATCCTCCTTTAACTCCTCTACGCTATATTCCATGGTAAAAGGCTCGTCGGTACGTTCGATATGCAAAAACCAGTATACATCGGCTCTTTTTGGTTTGCGGCTGAGGATAGAGTAGATGATCTTTTGCTCTATCTGTTTGCTGTTGTTGGCCTTAGTAAGGTAGATAAGGTGCGTAGAAAATTTAGATACCGTGGTATCTGCACTCAAGGCCGTTAATACAGGGAGTTGATCGGCCAGGTCCACAAAACTAAGGAACCTGTTGTTGATCTTCCGCGCCCTGAACCAGATGTACATGGTAAATATCAAGCCAACTTCGAACCCGACAAAGAACAATCGCTTCATAATTTTAACGGCGTTGGCCACAAAGAAAGAAAACTCTACCGAAAGGAACATGCACAGGATAATGGTAACCAACCATACCGGCCAGTGCATTTTATAGCGCATAAAATAATACATCAAAATAGTGGTCATCAACATGGCTATAGTGATAGAGAAACCATAGGCAGCCGTCATCGCCTCGGAAGTTTTAAAGTATAAGCTTACCAGTATACAGCCAATACACAGCAGCCAGTTGATGCTGGGGATATAAATTTGTCCGCGGATGTTGGATGGGTATTTTACCGTTATGCGGGGCCAAAAATTCATACTCACGGCTTCGCTTATTAAGGTAAACGAGCCGCTGATAAGTGCCTGGCTGGCAATAATGGTAGCCATAGTAGCCACAATAACCGCCGGGATGATGAAGCCATGCGGCACTATCGCAAAAAACGGGTTTACATTATGCACAATATCCGGGTTGGCCTGCCTCAACACCCAGGCTCCCTGGCCAAGATAGTTGAGCAGCAAGGTGGTTTTAACAAATATCCAGCTTACCTGGATGTTTTTGCGGCCGCAATGCCCCAGGTCGGAGTACAATGCCTCGGCACCCGTAGTGCATAGAAACACTGCACCCAGCAACCAAAAACCGTTAGGGTGTTCTACCAGCAGATCGTAGGCATAAACAGGGTTGAATGCCTTAAATATGGCAGGGTATTGGGCTATCTGCGCAGCACCCAATCCGCCCAGCATCAGGAACCAAACCAGCATGATGGGACCGAAAGCCGCACCTACTACATTGGTACCAAACTGCTGAAAAAAGAAGAGCAGTATAATGATGATGATCACGATAACGAGGATGATGGTACTGCCCGGGATGATCACATGCGATAAAGCCGGCACCAGCCCAAGCCCTTCTATAGCCGAGGTGACTGATATCGGTGGGGTAATGATGCCATCGGCCAGTAAAGTGCCCGCGCCGATGATGGCCGGGATAGCCAGCCATTTGCCGTAGCGTTTTACCAGGGCAAAAAGTGAGAAGATGCCGCCTTCGCCGCGGTTATCTGCCTGCAGGGTGATGAAAATGTATTTGAAGGTAGTTTGCAGGGTGAGCGTCCAAAAAACGCAGGAGATAGCACCAAGCACCATAAACTCGTCGGCGCGGCCACCTTCTTTTAAAATAGTTTGCAGGGTGTATAAAGGCGAGGTACCTATATCGCCAAAAATGATACCGAGGGTAACTAAAACACCACCCGCAGAAAGCTTGCGTGCGTGGCTCATAAACTAAAATGATTAAGGGTTGATATTGGATTAATTTTAACGGGTACGCAGTAAATGCAATAGTTTGGGGCTAAGGGGTAATTATTCATGCCCAGCCGCCTGCAACGTGCATACCAAAAATAAAAAATTGCTTATACGCGCTTAAAAAGCACTTTCGGAAATAACCGCAAGCACAACCCTACCAAAATGGAGTGGTCGTTTTTTCATTTTGGGGTGGTGGTTTTTCTATTTTGGAGTGGAAATTTCCATTTTGGGGCATTATTTTTCCAGCTCGTACTCGTCAATTTTACGGTAGAGGGTGGTTAAGCCGATGCCAAGCAAGCGGGCAGTTTCTGTTTTATTGCCTTTGGTATAGTGAAGTATCTTATTGATGTGGTGTTTCTCAATGGCCGAAAGCGCAAAGGAGGATGGCGTATTATCTCCGCCGTCATAAAAATCAAGCGGAAGCAGGTCGGCGCTTAGGGTGTTGCCATCACAGATAATTACCGCACGTTCGATGATGTTCTTCAGCTCGCGGATGTTGCCTTTCCAGTTGTGTTTCTCCAAACCAGTCAAAAATTCCGGACTCATATCCCCTATCTTCTGCCCTACTTTACGGGTGTATTCCTTAAGATAGTGTTTTGCTAACAGGGCGATATCATCGCGGCGTTCGTTTAACGATGGCAGGATGATCTGGAATACGGATAGGCGGTAAAACAAATCCTCCCTAAAATTGCCCTTGGCTATCTCACCTTCCAGCTTGCGGTTGGTGGCGGCAATGATGCGCACGTTTACTTTGCTTGTTTTGGTATCCCCCACTTTGATAAATTCGCCCTGCTCAATTACGCGGAGGATCTTGGCCTGCAGGTTAATATCCATTTCGCCGATCTCATCTAAAAACATGGTTCCGCCGTCGGCTTCCTCAAAAAGGCCTTTTTTATCTTTCATGGCACCCGTGAATGCCCCTGCTTTATGGCCAAACAGTTCGCTCTCCAATAATTCTTTACTGAAGGAGCTGCAATTCACTGCAACAAAATTCCCGGTGTTGCGGCGGCTATTGTAATGGATGGCATTGGCAAATACCTCCTTACCCGTACCGGTTTCGCCAAGCAGTAAAACGGTGGTATCTGTAACGGAAACTTTTTTGGCGAGGTCGATAGCGGCATTGATGGCTTTGGAATGCCCTACAATACCGTCGAAAGTAAATTGTTTTACAATTTTGCTTTGCAGCTTAAATACCTGTAACTGCAGTTGTGCTTTATCCATAGCACGGGCAAGCATGGGCAGTATCTTATCGTTATCATCGCCCTTGGTTATGTAATCGAAAGCGCCGTTTTTAATGGAGAGCACTCCATCGGCAATGGTACCAAAAGCGGTAAGATTTATCACTTCCACGTAAGGCTGCTTTTCTTTGATCTGTTTCACCAGGTCAACGCCATTCACATCGGGGAGTTTCACATCGCTTATCACCACCTGAATCTCTTCCTGGGCCAGTATCTTCAGCCCCTCCTTGCCGGTGTACGCCTGGAAAACCTTGTAGCCCTCCAGCTCGATGATGCGGGTTAAAAGACCGTTCAGCTTTTTTTCATCATCAATGATGAGTATGTTTTGTTGCATGGTACCAGAATGTAAAAATAGCTTGCGCCCCAAACTTATGCCAAGTTTTTTTATTTATCGGCTCGCCGTATAAAATTAGCTTAAATTATGGGGAACGATGCATCCACCTCCTATCATTTCAACATACTTTTTTCAAAATGGAAGGGTAGTTAAGCCCGATTATTTCACCAATTCCGTTTCGTAGGGGCTATATCCATACCGGCGAGTTGACTCACCCCCAACCCCTCTCTCCTGCGTGGGAAAGAGGGGAGTTTTTTTCTTTTTTCCTTTCTTTCTTCACCCTCTTTACCGAAGGTAGAGAGGGTCGACCAGCGCAGCGATGTCGGGGTGAGTCAATATGAGAGCGAAAAGAGGATAATGCAATCTAACAAATACTAAAATAAATTATAAAATACTAAAAATATTAGCATAACTTTACAGTCCCAATTCGATATTATGCCCGTTGAAAAAAGAGAAATGATCGAAAGGCTGCAGAAAGATATTCTGCAATGGGAAGGTTACAGGCCTCCGCCGGTGGGTACGCGTAATTTGGTGGGTTTGGGTATGGTAGAGGCCGCTTTTCCAAATGGGGTGTTCCCTATAGGGGCTATACATGAACTGGTTTGCGGCAGCAGCGAACAGGCTGCCGCTTCCGGCGGGCTGGTTACGGGCATCCTTTCGGTATTGATGCAGCAGGGCGGCGTCTGTGTATGGATAGGCCGGGCAAGGCGGCTGTTTGCCCCTGCGCTCGCACTTTTTGGTGTAGAACCGCATAAGGTCATCTTTATCAGCCTCAGCAAAGATAAAGATGCCCTTTGGGTAATGGAGGAAGCCCTAAAATGCCCCGGACTAAAAGCCGTGGTTTGCGAATTGGGCGAAATAAATTTTAAACAATCGCGCCGCCTGCAGTTAGCGGTAGAGCAAAGCCGGGTAACCGGTTTTGTGCTGCGGAATGCTGCTGATAAACTCGGCTCTACTTCCTGCGCGGCACGCTGGCAGGTAAGATCCTTACCAAGTGCCGATATGGATGGCTTGCCCGGTATAGGCCACCTGCGCTGGCAGGTAGACCTGTTAAAAGTACGCAACGGGCAACCGGGCAGCTGGATCCTGGAATGGCAGGAAGGCCGGTTTATCCCGGTTGAGGAAATAACTCTTACAGAAGAAAGGCAGGTAGGTTGAAGCATGCCCAAACGTTATATGGTTATCGTGTTCCGCCATTTGCTGACAGATGCCCTGGCGCTTCGTCGGCTTGAGCTTAAGGAAGCTCCTTTTGTGCTGGCGGCACCTGTAAAAAACCGGGTTGTGATTACCGCAGCCAGTCCAGCGGCAGAACAACAGGGCGCATTTACGGGTATGGCCGTAGCTGATGCGCGTGCAGCGGTAGCCGACCTGGTGGTTGTTGATGATACACCCGGCAAAGCAGCAAAGCTACTGCGCTTATTAGGCCTTGGTTGTATCCGTTACACGCCTATTGTATCTGTCGACCTGCCCAACGGTTTGATCCTTGATATCTCCGGATGCACCCACCTTTGGGCTGGCGAGCGTGGTTATCTAACAGAGATCGTTTTAAAATTGCGCAAAGCAGGCTTTGATGCCCGTGCAGCCATTGCAGATACCCCCGGCGCAGCCTGGGCTGTAGCTCATTTTGCCGTTTCCAGGCCCATTGTAGAGTCCGGTGCCCAGGCTAAGGCCATTGCTGGTTTACCACCTGCCGCTTTAAGATTAAGCGATGAAATTTTAGAGCGATTGCAAAAATTAGGGTTTCGTACCATCGGGCTTTTGCTTTCCATCCCGGCCCAAGCCTTGCGGCGGCGCTTTGGCAAAGAATTACTATTGCGGTTAGACCAGGCTTTGGGCCGGGTAACAGAATACCCGGAACCATTGGTGCCGCCGGTACCCTACGTAGAACGATTACCTTGCCTTGAACCCATCCGCAACGCGCCGGGTATTGCTATCGCCATAGAGAAACTGTTATCCGCAGTATGCACACGCCTGCAGGCCGAAGGAAAAGGGGTGCGCAAAGCGGTGCTTAAATGTTACCGGATAGACGGTCGCACGGTTCAAACGGGCATTACCACCAACAGGGGCTCGCACAGCGTTTCGCACCTTTTAAAGCTCTTCGAGCTGCAGATCTCTAAAATAGAACCCGCTTTGGGGATAGAGTTATTTGTGCTGGAAGTGCCAAAAGTGGAAGAAATGGAAACCCCGCAAGAACAGTTATGGGCTTTGGATAAAGGCTTGGCTGATACTTCATTGGCCGAAATGCTTGACCGGGTAGCCGGGAAGGTAGGATCGCAAACCATTCAGCGTTTTTTACCTGCCGAACATTACTGGCCCGAACGCTCTGTAAAAGCAGCAACCTCCATTACCGAAGAACCCGAAACCACCTGGCCCATGCAAATGCGGCCCATGCGTTTGTTAAATCCGCCCGAACGCATTGAAGTGATGGCCTTAGTGCCCGATAACCCGCCAAAACTATTTGTTTATAAAGGCAAACGCCATAACATTACCAAAGCCGATGGCCCGGAACGAATCGGGCGCGAATGGTGGCATGACAGTGGCGAACACCGCGATTATTACGTTGTAGAAGATACTGATGGACAGCGTTACTGGGTGTTCCGTTCGGGATATTACGATGGTGGCGACGCACAATGGTATTTACATGGCTTTTTTGCTTAGATAGAGGATGATAGAATACGCAGAATTACAGGTAACATCCAACTTTAGCTTCCTGCGCGGGGGCTCGCATCCGCACGAACTGGTAGAAGAAGCTAAACGATTAGGTTATTCGGCCATCGCTATAACTGATAGGAACTCTTTGGCCGGCATCGTACGCGGGCATATGGCCGCTAAGGAAGCCAAGATCGGTTTTATCCCCGCCTGCCGGCTCGACCTGGTGGATGGCACCAGCCTGCTCGCCTACCCTACTGATATTACAGCATATGGCCGCCTATCTGCATTGCTTACCAAAGGTAACCTGCGTACGGAAAAGGGCAAATGTAAATTAAATAAAGCCGACGTATATGATCATAAAGAAGGCTTATTGTTTGTGGCAATTCCGCCGGATAAATTAAACGCACGCTTTGAATTTGATGAAGCTTTTAAAAAGGACTTGTTAGAATATCGGCAACAGTTTGGCTCTTCGCTTTACTTGGCGGCATCTTTTAATTACCAGGGGCAGGATGAAAAACGCCTGTTCCGCCTTGCGGAAACTGGTATACCTTTAGTGGCCACCGGCGATGTGTATTACCATAGCCGCGAACGGCGCGAACTGCAGGATGTGCTTACCTGTATACGCGAAAAATGCACCATCCATACGGCGGGGTTTAAGTTACATTCCAATGCCGAGCGTTTTTTGAAAGAACGCGACGAAATCGACAGGTTATTCAAAAAATATCCGCAAGCCATAGCCAACGCCAATGCAATTGCCGCAGCCTGTAAATTTTCGTTAGACGAACTTAAATACCTGGCACCTGAAGAAGAATTGGTTGATGGGCTCACCCGGCAGCAGCGTTTAGAAAACTTAACCTGGGCGGGCGCTAAGAAAGTTTTTGGCGAACCGGTACCCGAAAGACACCGTATCCAAATTGAATTTGAACTGGCTTTTATTGAACGGCGAAAACTCGCCTGGTATTTTTTGCGGGTACACCGCAAAACCCAAAAAGCCGAAGAGCTGGGTATTTTGCACCAGGGCCGCGGCTCGGCAGCAAACTCTACGGTCTGTTTTTGTTTGGGCATTACAGCTGTTAATCCCGAAGAATCACGCTTATTGTTTTCCCGCTTTATGTCGGATGCGCGGGATGAGTGGCCGGATATTGATGTGGATTATGAACATGAGCGGCGCGAAGAAATTATCCAGTTTATTTATGATGATTACGGACGCGATAGGGCCGCTATTGTTGCTACCGTTACGCAGGAGCGGCATAAAGGCGCTATCCGCGATATAGGCAAAGCGATGGGCGTGTCCGAAGACACTATCAAACGCATCGGCGCCACCATTTGGGATTTTTACGAGGAAGGTTTTGATGAAAAACGGCTGCGCGACCAGGGATTGAATCCTAATGATCCGCTGATATTAAAAGTATTGCAGCTCACTTGCGACCTGATGGGTTTCCCGCGGCAGTTGGGCCAGCATACGGGCGGTTTTGTAATTACCGAAGGCCAGCTATCCAATTTTTGCCCCATACTGAATGCGCGGATGGAAAACCGCACCCAGGTAGAATGGAATAAAGACGACCTGGAAGACCTCGGCATCCTTAAAATAGATGTATTGGGTTTGGGTATGCTCACCATGATCCGCAAGGCGTTTGACCTCGTACTACGGCACTACGGCAAGCAACTGACCTTAGCCAATGTAGAGCAGAACGACCCGAAGGTTTATGACATGATCTGCCGGGCAGATACCATTGGCGTTTTCCAGATAGAGAGTCGCGCGCAGATGAGTATGCTCCCCCGGTTAAAGCCACGTGTGTTTTATGACCTGGTGATTGAAGTAGCCATTGTAAGGCCCGGTCCTATTCAGGGCGATATGGTACACCCCTATTTACGGCGGCGGAATAAGGAGGAAGAGCCGGAATACCCAAAACCGGAACTTAAAGAAATATTAAAACGCACGTTAGGAGTACCGCTCTTCCAAGAGCAAGCCATGGAGATAGCCATTGTAGCAGCCGGCTTTACCCCCGCAGAAGCAGACCAATTGCGGCGAAGTATGGCTTCCTTTAAGGCTAATGGTATGTTGAAGCATTACGAAGAAAAAATGGTAAATGGGATGCTGGCGAATGGTTACGATGAAGATTTTTCGCGGCGGGTGTTTAAACAATTGCAGGGCTTTGAAGGCTATGGATTTCCCGAAAGCCATGCAGCCTCATTTGCTTTGTTGGTTTATATCTCCTCCTGGCTTAAATACCACTACCCTGATGTGTTCTGCGCTGCTTTACTTAATAGCCAGCCAATGGGCTTTTACCAGCCCGCACAAATTGTGAGGGATGCACGCGATCATGGAGTACAGGTTTTGCCCGTAGACGTAAACTATTCTGAATGGGACAACACGCTGGAAGCAAAAGACAATGGGAAGCATTTGGTAAGATTGGGCTTTAGACAGGTAAAAGGTTTAAAGGAGGATGATATGACCATGCTGGTGGCCATGCGCAACGATGGCTATACCCACATAGACCAGTTGCGGGCGGTGGGCATACCCGAGGCCGCTCTCGAAAAACTGGCAGATGCAGATGCCTTCCGTTCGCTGGGTGCCGACCGCCGTATGGCTTTATGGGAGGTCTCCGCTTTGGCCGACAGGCCAATAGGCATATTTGATGGCCAACTCTCTGAAACCGTTTTAGAAGCACTACCGGATCTGCCGCCAATGACCCGCGGCGAGCATGTAGTGCAGGATTATATTTCTACCGGACTATCGCTGAAAGATCATCCTGTGGGTTTGCTGCGCTCCAAATTAACGCAAATGCGTAATATAAAAGTAAGCGACATCCCACAAAAAAAAGATGGCGACCATGTGTGCATTGCCGGTTTAATTACCGTTCGGCAGCGGCCCGGAACAGCTAAAGGCGTGCTGTTTATGACACTGGAAGATGAAACAGGCTCGGCCAACCTGGTGGTATGGCAAAATCTCTTTGATAAATACCGCAAGGAGATCGTACAATCGCGTTTGCTGATGGTGGCCGGGAAACTACAAATTGCCAACGGCGTAACGCACCTGGTGGTACAGCGCTGCTTTAATTTAACAGCATTACTGCGGAGCTTAACAGAAACCAGCACCGAATTGCCCCAAACGCTGGCCCGAGCCGACGAAACCAGCAAGCCACATCCTTACGATATGCGCTCTACCATGCCGGCAGTGCCTACGGAAGGAGCATTTCATAAGGGAAGAAATTTTCATTAGTCCTGTTAGGAACTCCGAAGGGATAGTTTGCTTAGTACAGGTGTAGCTTTGCAGGCTTTGTATACCTCTTCCTCATTTCGATATTAAAAAACCCACCTATGAAACAGGCGGTTACAGCCCAGCCGGAAAAAATGAAATGATTTTTGTAATTCCGGCCGCATTTTTACATATTTGCAGCCTCGAAAATAACCGCGCCTATAGCTCAGTCGGTTAGAGTAGAAGACTCATAATCTTTTGGTCCCTGGTTCGAGCCCAGGTGGGCGCACAAAACACCTCTTAGTTAATTCTAAGGGGTGTTGTTGTTTTGTAGCTAAATCTGCCTCTACAAGCTTAAAATGCAGGTTTTACAATCTATTAATTAATACTTTTACTGCTTTTTAGTTTAGTCTAATATACGAACTTTGCACACCAAAGTAGCACATTAGACTGATTTTGGCGCACGTTTGGCGCATGATTTCGGAGTTTTCCATACTGGTTTTTGATTTTAGTGATTAAATGAATTATGATGCCCATGACGATTATAGCAATCAAGAGCAAGGAGGAACGGAATAAATGGGTTGTGTGGCTGCTATGAGCGTTTATGCCGTAGTTCCTTGCCTCGCTACAGCAGCTATAATCGTAACTTTGCTTAATAATTCATTCCTCACTATCTATATCTAATTCAAAAATTCTTACTTTTTTACTTTTATAAGGGTAGTTAAAATCCTGAATTAGATCGATTCGATTGGATTTGTTAATTGCTACACTTCCCTATTTTATTATAAGGTAAACTGCTCAATGACTCTTTAAATGCCCTTTCTGTCAATTCAGAAAAAGTGAAATTTTATACTTTATAGAGGGTGTTAAAATTCTGAATTACAAATGCAGTTTAGGAATTAGTAATTACACTCTTCCCTAATTTATTAAAAGGTACAGAAGCACTTTACCAGTATCGTCATTCAGTGAGTGACATGTCCAGGTACCTTTTAATCAATTAAGCAGGATATACTTATCTATCTGCAAGAATCAACTTGTAACACAACACTCTATAACCCGTTAAGGTACAGGCGAATATATTGCAGTTGCGGTCTTTGTGGCTATCCTCGAAGCCAGTCAACTTACGTATGTAGAAGCGACTATGAGCCAGCGAAAGGAAGACTTTATTGCAGCCTGTGAGAATACGCTGCACTTTATCGGTGGCAGGAACGCCGCCATTGTACGGATAACCTGAAGGCCACAGGTTCAAATCCTACCCCGCAACCAATAAATCATACACTTAACTACATTAATATTTCTTCGTTTTTTTGGGTACAACCCGAATCCACCCTCTATTGTTGTTCGTAAACAGCCTTATAATATCATTTGAAGCATGGGTTTTAAGGGATAAAAGTATTCGCGAAAAAACTTTGTTGGCTGGTTAGGCACATTTAAACAGCCCACTTATCTATGTTGCATTCTCGCGTCAGGTTGGATCATCCCGCTTAATACAGATTGAAAGTTTATACTTACAATAAAGTCGAATCTTAATAACTTAGTCGCTTTTCCCTGAAGTTAATTCTTTCCAAGAAAATTTGGCAACCCAAATATTCTCACTGACAGAATGTTGCACTACGCCTTTTACTTTAAAGTCTTCTCTATCATCTAAAAGTACTTCTAATCCGTCCTTAAGTATAATACCTTTTTCTTTTATATCACGCAAAGCACCATTGGTAATTAACCGCACCCTTCCTTCTGCGTCAGTGTTATTGAAATCTACATATATGGTTTCTAAAATTTTCATGGTTTTTTTCTAGGGTTTGGATTCTTTATCGGTGGTGTTAAAAGTTCGGTCGCCGCATTTGGAGATAAGTTGGTAACTGTTGCATGATTGGGGCTTCGTGCTGATGGTGTTTTTATTACATCTCCGCCTGCTTGCCGAACGTCGCCTACAGTTGTCACTCCTATTTGCGGGTGCGGAACGCCATTTCCTAGTTCTTCCAGAGTGCATGTGCCGCACTCAACAGAAAAGCCTATAACACCTGAAGGGTGTTCGCCTATCGACGCTGCAATCCTTTCTGGGGTAGCAATTCCTCCTCTCACAACGAGAGCCTCATCAGCAAACCTTACAACTTCTGCCACTTTACCGGCTTTTGCGCCCTTTATTACATCAGCGGCCTCGCCTCCGAATAACTGCAAAAATTCACTTGAAGCAGCACCTAAAACTGCAGCTTTTTGTATATCATTTCCTGTTTGAAATCTCTTATAGCCTGCAGCGATCTGTCTTTCAATATTCGCCTGTATTATTGTCTTACCATGACCGGGCTTATCCCTTTTCAAGCCGTTAAAGACAGATTTGACTGTTGTAAACGGGTTATCTGCTGCATACTTAATAGCGTGTATGGCACTACTAAAATTTTGCCCAAATGCGCTAAAATATGACCCCGTCACTGCCCTGAAGTGCCCCCAATCTGGCCACATGCCGTCTGGATCAACAAATCTGATAGGATTGTTAAACCCATAAACGTAGGGCGACCATCTTCTACCTTTTTCAGCTAATGGGTCAAAACTTGTCCACCTCGCAATTACAGGATCATAAAACCGCGCGCCATAATCGTACTGGTTCAGTTCTTCCTGTAACTCCTTATTATTGTAAAGATACTTACTTCTGGCATTTGCCAAGCGGTTTACGTTTAATCCAAACGGGTAATAATCCTCTTCGCCAACCTTGCCGCTCACCTGGTCGAACGTTACCCGGTTATTGCCCAGGTGGTCGGTAAGTGTGTATTCGTAGTTAGGCGAAGTTGTTGGGTTCAGCACCCGGCCCTCTTCCGTTTGAACAAAATCTATTGTAGTGCCTGTATACTGAATCCCTGAAATATATTCTGTTGTTACCGTACCGCTTACTTTCTTTAGCTTTTGACCCGTTGCGTCGTAGGCGTAATTGAGGTTTTTGGATGGGACGCTTTCCGGCAGGTTAAACAGGTTGTAATTAATGGTATTATTTAATCCATCGCTTCTTGCATTTCCATTGGCATCGTACAGTGGGTAGCTGCGAAAAGCTGCCACCGAATTGCTCACCGCTTGCAACTGGTTACCTGTATAGGTATACAAAAGCGAAGCGTTATTGGGCGCGGTAAGCCTGTTTAAAGCGGTGATGTTGCCATTAAGGTCATACGTAATATCCTTTTCAGTATAGCCGCTGCTGCCTGTGCCCGCTATTAACCGGTCCAGTTTATCATAGTTGTACACGGCAGTTTGCAAGCCTGCACTTGGCGAATTATACACCCGGTAACCCTGCCCGGATATGTTGCCATTATATTGGGCAGATCCGCCGTATTGCGGCTGGTTATACGTTAGTTGTTCGGCAAACAGCTGGGTTGCAGTTGCAGCAACCGACGGGTCGTTTATTTTACTCAACCAGCCCCGCTCGTTATAAGCATAGGTAATATCCTGTAAGAATGGCGCTGCGCCGGTTGTACTATGCAAATGCTTCTTCCAAACCTGGCCTATTTCGTTATAATCAACCTGCGCCAAAAGCACATTACTACCCCCGTTGATCCGCTCATAGGTTTGCCGTTTGCGGCCTGCATGATCGTACATATATTTATTGACAATGGTTAGGGCAGACACTTTGTCCGTTCCTAAGCCGTTTTTTTTATAGTGTTGCCGGATAGAAGAGGTGTCCTGATCATTAAAGTTATAAGTAGTAGCGATCTCATCATAATTGTAAACGTTTAGCGACCCGGTGCCGCCAAGGTAATGTTGTTTGTATGTTTTTACGTTGCGGCCCTTGCCATCATAGTAAGCAACATCCCACAGCATATCCGGCGTAGTGTTGCCAATGGTATTAAGCACTGCTGTTTTACTTGCGGTGAGCCGGCCCTTGGTTTGGGTACTTGCCCCTATAGGCGCTATAATATAAGGCGTACCCGCCAGTTTAGGGATCTGGCTGTATTCGTCGTAATAGTTCCTTATCAGTGTTTTGCTCAGCGCCGGGTAACTGCCGATGCTGTAACCACTGGTAGTGTCGCTATAATTACGGGTGTCCCATTGCGGTTTATTATAAATACTATCACGCAATGTATTTGAAGCGATGGTGGCACCGGCGTTCCACAGCCCGGTGATAATTACCCGGCCCAGCGCATCATATTTGCTTACCGTCCACTGGTAACTTAACCTCTGGTTCGCGTCCTGCGATAAAACAGTCTGATCCAGCTTGTTATATATTAAATACTCCCAATCTTTGCCTGGCAGCTTCTTTTGGATTAACCGGTTCCGCTCGTCATAACGGTACTGGTAGCAAAAATTATTCAGTGCGACCTGGTTTGACGCGCTGGTTATCCCGGCATCTCCATTTGCCCCCGGCGACAGCACAAAGGCCAGATTGCCCAGGTCGTCGTACACGTAATAGGTGCTTAGCATCTGGAGAGTGCCGGGTGAGCCGGGCACCCAGTTAAAGTTGCGCTTTAGCAATACACGGCCTTCTTTATCTTTATATTCCTCGGCGGTCCCTGCCCGGCCGCTGCCGCTTTTCCAGTTCTCGTCTTTGCTTACCGTTACATACAATTGCCCTGCCGCATAATAATTGCCGGACGCATTGCCATAAGTAAGCGTACGCGTTTGGTCGCTGTTCACCGCTGCCGAATAAAGCATTACCCGGCGCGTAGCCGAAGTATCTGTTAACATGTTATTAGTGAGATACTCAATTTTTACAGTATGACCCGCCGCGCTGCCGGGCACCGGTTGCCAGTCGTTGCCTATTGCTCCCTGCTCGGTTATACGATTCAATGGCGAAGGCTCGAAATTGGTGCGGGCATATGACGGGGTTATCGAGCCTGTTACAGGTATCGACCCTACACCCGGCGCATTCCAGATGCTGCCGGGGTTGTTATAGAACGAAGCCTGGTCGGCAATTGCGGTTGCCTTATAGCTGCCGTCGCTGTTAGCTGCCATTGCAGTATAAGGCAGAAATTTTTGCGCTTCGCGCCCGAAGGCATCGTAAGCTATAGGCTGCACAATGTCCCTTGCTAACGGCGATCCCTTTACCTGCACCGTTTGGATAGGGCGGCCCAGCCCGTCGAAGTACTGGATGGTTTGGATCAGGTCGCAGTTGGTATAGCTGCCCAAAGCAGGGTCGACACCCGGCTTTCTCGGCACAAAGGTAATGATGTAGTTCTGAGCGGCGCTTGGTGCAGCCGCCAGGGGTGTGCATGAAATATTCGATATGTAATACAAATACGTATTGGTGGCGCTTCCCGTTGCCTCGTACCCCGGTAGTAGTGTAATGCTGCTTTCGTTATAAAATTCACCTGGTGCAACCGGCGGCGTACTTATTTGTGCCGGACTGGCAATGTATTGCGCTTTGAGGCCTAAGCTGAGCATTAATGCCAGAATAAGGGCCATGGCCCCCTTACAGGTGGTTGTTTTTAATAGGTTATGGTTCACCATGTCTTTTTTAGTTTAGGTTATCCTTTACTGGCCCTGGTAATGATAAATATTCCTCGTTACGATGTTCCCATCCTGATCTCTGATATTTAGCAGTCGCTGAAAATTGTCATACTCGTAATAAGTGGTCTTGCTGTTTACATCGGTAACGCTCGTTATCCCCACGAGCGGGTCGTAGGTATAAGTACTCATCTGTGCACCCGCAGGGTACAGGCGCACTTCGTCGATATTGCCTGTGCCCGATAAGGTAACTGCGGTTTGTCCGGTTATTTTATGCTCGTAATACGTCCAGCCGCGCCGGGTATCGCCGGTAACGGGGTAGCCGCTTACCGTGCCTGTTATGCTGAGCGGGCCGCCGTTCTGTTTCCAGTAGGAAATAATGTAGGTGCCTGAAGAGTTTAATCCGCTTTTGCTTAAACTGCCGTTAGTTAGGTTATAACATTTAGCACCCGAAAGGGCCGTGGTAACGCTGTCGCGAACGGGCGAATTTATCACCCAGTTGCCGGATGC
The DNA here is from genome assembly GCF_014773265.1 of Mucilaginibacter pankratovii. Classification (GTDB taxonomy): domain Bacteria; phylum Bacteroidota; class Bacteroidia; order Sphingobacteriales; family Sphingobacteriaceae; genus Mucilaginibacter; species Mucilaginibacter pankratovii. Next base: position 173,029 of record NZ_JACWMY010000002.1, read on the forward strand.
GCCGTTTTCAAAACTGGTATAGGCAATATCCGCAGCCGCGGCGTTCACCACCGCGGCTATGGGGTAGTTAGCAATATAACCCCATATATAGGCGTTAACTGGCCCCCCGGTCTTTTTTTGCTCCAGTAAGTTGCCGTAACTATCATAACCGGTTATGGTTGCCCTGCTTTGCAGGCTGTTGGCCCCATCCTGCGTCTGGACTTCTTGCGGCAGCACATTATTACTAAATAGCTGGTAATTGGTAATTGTCTTGTTCACCAAAACGCCGTTCTTGTAACTTTCCGTTTCTAACGGGTTAGTGAGGATATTACGTGCAAGCATGGTATCAATGGCTGCCGAAGCCGCCGTAGTTAAGGGTATCGAGGCGTTAATGTCCGTTTTTTCCAACGCCGTACGGCTGATGGTCTTCATGTTTTCGCCCTTGCTGTTCAGCGCCTCTATGCGCGTTGGCTGTAGGTTTGATGCGTTATCGTAAAAATAATTGGTAGTAGTTATTACGGAATCGGCACCGTTGTTGAAATAGCTGATAGCTGAACTATTTACTTTTTGGGTTTGCTGGGTTAAAAGCGTGTAAAAGGTTTTAGTCACAAAATCAGTTAGCCTTCCAAAGGCATAACAACCGGTTAAAACGTTGTAAGCCATTGCCGCCTTAAAAACCTTTATGCTTTTATTGTTTACAAACTGGTAGCTGCTTACGTTTCTGCTTGACGGAATATTGGTGCCGGTGTAGGTGGTTTCGTTTAATAACAACCCTTTTTGCCAGTCGAGCGGAACGACCGGTGGGTAGGGGAACACCAGGGCTACACCAACGCCCAAATCCTGCGCCTGCGAAAATATCGAAACGGTGTACCCGTTTTCTCCGTTCTGCCCGTCGTAACTAGTCACTTTTCCGTACCCGACAGTGCCGCCCTGTATACTTCCCAAAGAATATTTCGTGGACATACTCCGTGCATCGTAAATTACCGACGAAATGATTGATCCCGGTAATCCTGTAATGCTGATACTTGGGGCCAGATCCGTTAAATGCGAAGTTTCATCATCGCCATCTTTTAACAAGCCGATCACGTCTTTTTCACCCGGTTCGTTGTAGCCGCTATTTTCCATTGCGTAATAAACAGTGTCGCGCAGTGGCCCCCTGATATATGTTGAACACGTTCGATAAGAGGTTTTACTCAACACGGTACCATCAGGATTAAAGTAAAGTACTAATACGGTAACTTCATTACAGCCACCGCTGTTGCTGATACTGTTGCCGCTGCTGTTACCGTGCCCGTCCCCATTCCAGTTTCCGGATGCCGGTTCACAATCTCCTGTACAATCGAACTTGATGTCCTTTACCGAGGTGATGTAGCCATTTACCGGATCAAAGGGCACCACATTCGGATTCTCGTACTTAAAGGTTCGCACTTTGAGCGGCGACGTGCCGGAGGAATCGACAATGCTTTTCACCCGCAGCCCCCCAACGGGCTGATTGTAGGCCCTTACGCCGGTTGAGCCCTGATAATCTACTTTACCCTGGATAGAAACGAAGTCTGACGAGGTAACGAAATCGGAAGATTGAGAAATGCTGGTGGCTTTTAGGGTGTAGCTGCCCGGCTGCAGATGAGCGGTGACTGATGTGTTGTAATTACCACCGGATAATTTATTGTTTGTTATTTGGATGATCCCCACCATAGCATTAGATGAATTTAATATCGCCAGTGATCCTAAATTGATAGTAGGCCCATAATCGTTAGAAATGCTGTTGCTGAAACTTGATGTCAGGCTTAACGTAACATACTGGCCTTGAGTTAATGTAAAAGGAGTACTTTTTACGTTAGTGAACGGGTTCTGGTTCACGGTTAGGTATAAATTAGAATTCACGGTTTGGCTTACCTGGTAATCCTTTGTTGTAGGTATGCTGTTCGGTTCGAAATTAAATCTCGAAGACCCGCCGGTTGGATAGGTGATCTTTGTCAGCATCTCCGCAGCCATAAATGTAGAATCGCCATCCCGTTCTCCCCATGAATACAAACTTGGATTATCGAATCCCGGCACCTTGGGTAACATGGTAGTATTGCTTACTCCGCCGTTATAGTAGCCCCAGTGATCCTGTGCGTACGACTGCCGGCTTGGCAGCGTTAATGGATTGTAAGAAAAGTTCCAGACTTTGGGTGATGAATTGTCAGTGGGCACCTCCTGAATGGAGGCCAGTTTAAGCCGGTAGCCTGATTGTATAGAGTTTGGATTAGTGTAGTGGTTTCCAGCGGTTGCTACAGTGTAATTGTAAAAGAATTTAAATTTATGGATATATTTATTGGCGGATTTAGAAAATACATTTAATTCTTTAACCACTTTTCCTCCCTTAAGATCAATCCTGCCGGTAGTATCATTAACAAAAGTGACCTTGTCCAGGTCCGATTCTACGCTTGATAGGTTAAGCTGAACTACCTGCTGTGTTTCCCACTTGGACGACGGGCTTTTGCTGGTCGACGTCCCCTGTGAGCAGGTGCTGCTTATCGGCATACTTTTAAAAAGGTAATCAACCTGGTAGAAGAAAGCATCTTGTTTGATCACCGAAGTTTCGTAGTTGAATTTGATAACTTCGCCGGTGGGCGTTGTTATTTTTTTCAGGTACCAGGCACCGATAAAATTAGGCAGTTCGGAAGCAGATGCCATGGCTCGGGTTGTCGTTGTCAGTTCAACAGCAGAAGCTCCGCCGAATAACAATCTGGTGCCATCGTCCATGGTCACTCTCCAGGTGCTGTCGGGTTTATTGACTTTAATGATGATCTTACTGTAGGGCTGTGTCAGGATCGTCCCGTCCCCCGAAAAATAAAATTTGAACGATCTTCCAAGCGCATTGAACATATACAAATCGGGCTCGGTATCCGTCTGGCCCTGGGCGGCCTGTACGGTGATCAAAGAATCTGAGGCGGCATTTGTCGTTGCTGACGACATATCACCCGGATTGCTATATTGATTTCGGACATCCAGGTACCCTATGCCGCCTGTCTCATCCGGCAACCCCCTTACCGACCTTGTAATAACTCCGCCTCCGTTAAGCGACCATCCTAACCCAACCGAAGAGGCAACTTCACCAACCTTTATACCCGAAGCATGATAGCTCAATGATACCGGAATCTTTATTGATCTGCCCTTTAATTCATAAAGCGGGATATTGATATCCGGGACTCCTGTGTACAAGCTGACGGGCCAGTCGGCGTATTTTCCTAAACCCGACGCGTTTGGCGAAGGAGGAATTACATTTTGCAGGTCGCTTGGCTTTTGCGTCATCTGGCCAAATGATTTTAAGGAAATTGCTGCAAGTATGAAAAATAATAAATATTTCATAACATTTTTGAGTTTGTCTGTCAGGTTCAATTAGCTTCCAATCCGCGTTTATTTTTCGGTTTACTTAGCCGCATTACAGCGTGTTGCAGCTGCTTGATCTTGAATTGATTTTTCTGATCATTTATTTTATCCTGCTTATCTTTCTGAATCAAATAAAGCGTCAATTCCTCTACTTTCTTCATTAAAAGTTTGTTCATCTCACTAACATCCAAACCGTTCTTCACCATTTCTTTTTCTGATGGTATTTCCGGCAAGTGATGGTTTTTGTCGATGAAGGCTTTGACTTCTGACAGGCTTGGCAACTTGTAGCCCTTGTCGAACACATAGTCGTTCCATCCGATTAAGTCTATAACCACCTTTTGTGAATGAATGGTACCGTTGACATCGAGCTTGTTTTGCGCATTTGTAATGCCTATTCCAACATTACCGGATGCGTTGATTCTCATCCTTTCGGCAATCCCGCCGCCGCCGGAGCCTAAGGAGAATATCATGTCGCCACGGTCTCCATAGTAGCCGGTGGGCTGCACTATTTTGATGCTGCCCAGCGTGTATGCTCCGCCTCCTGTAGCCTGGTTTTGAAAAGAGAGGTTCTCTCCGACATACTCGACTTCCGCGCCCGTGTTCGGGTTGGCGTTGCCAGTGCCTCCGAGCGTAAGGGCAGAAACGGGCATGTTCGTTCCAATGCCGACCCTGCCGTTCTGATCGATATAAAGAGCCTCGTTCAGAGTGGTTGTGCCGTTGGCTACCACGCTGAAGCCGAGCGCGGTTCCCCGCGAGCCGGTGGACCAGTTCTGGGTGGCAATTGCGCGGATCCGCGCCGTCTGAAGTTCCGATAAAGTGGTCGAGTTAAATGACCCGAAGAAGTTCTGCCCGAGGGCCATTCCCAGCGAGGCGTTTCCTCCCGCAATTGACCGAAGGAAGGCTACGGATGTCGCGCCGGATCCGGCAACGGTCAGGGGTTGCGAAGGAGTGGTCGTATTGCCGATACCGATGCCTATGTTGGCCGCCGTAGAGGGCCAGGGATACGTGTTTTGGGCATTCGCGGCTGCAGACGCAAAGGCAATCATTGCAAAAGTGAATACTAGTCTTTTCATAATATGAGATTGTGTTTTGGAAATCAGAAGTACGATTGATTCAGAAAATTGGACACCGTATTAAATCCGCCGTTTTCACGCAACGTGAGAATACAGAACGAACGAGTCGCTTCGTCGGGTTGTGATTTGGCGGAATCATTGTGATGCCCGTGCTGGGAATTTGCTCCGCGCTAAGTGTTTTGTGGGTATGACTGCATGTTATTGTGATTTGGGCTATTTAGGATTTATTCTAAAAATATACATTATAAACGGATTGCCAAATTTATTTGCAAATAAGTTTTGGCAAATCAATCGTCTTATGTCTGGAGCTTTTTAACACTTACGCCTAATCCGTCGCTCATGTTGCTGCAAGACGATGCTATACGCTTTCACTTGCTATTCTACACAAGCGTGTTACACAAACGCGGCCATGGTGATAGAATAGTGAGCAGTGGGATTACTGTCTCGACACAAGAAGGAAAAGGAGGAAGCAGACCTGTTCTACAAGGGAATAGGGCAGCTTTCCTGCCCGTACTTCGCGAAGCCGGTCGTCTTCAACTCGGACGGGTTTCATCACCTCCAATTTTCCGACAGCGGGGAGCGGGAAAAGCCAAGCCAGCTGCTGAAGTTTGACCTTCTTCGCCTCGTTCCGGGCGTTGTCACGAAATCCGGGACGGAGCAGGAATACCGGAGGCAGTGGTGCAAAGTCGGGAGAAAGAAGGCAAACGGCTCCCAGGACATGAGGGAGATGGCGTTTTGGGGATTTGTTGCAATCGTCAGGAACAAGGGCGGGTACGTTAAAATCAAGATAATCCTGAGGAGAATCGGCGACGGCAACATCGCGTTTTGGAGCGTCATGCAGTTAGCTTTGTTAACATTGTGCTGGCCATAGGCTTAATAGTGCAAAACCGGTTGCGGGTCGTTCCTCGATATTATTGACGCCTTACTTGGAAAAAAGTCGCTTGTTTTAGAAGTACTCCTTAATGACAAATTCCTTTTATTAATACTTTCACTTTAACAATGTCATAATGATGTGCTTCCCCATGACGTACAACGGTAGTTGTTAACTTTACACTTTTATAACGCATATCTCCATTTAAGCTAAATAGGGCGCTGTTATCATTTCCAAATTCTGTAATTTCCAAAGTACCGATCACCGTGCCGTCTTCTTTATCAGCATGTAAACTAAGATTAAAATAATGGGTCTGTGAAGGTGCGCCAATTGCATCAAAATTAGCCCATTGTCCATTTAATAACTGGCGATATCGTTTTTGCTTATTCTTGTACCAGTTCACCACAAAATAGATTGCTGCTAGTATAGCAGACAAAATAGTAAGTTCAGACCAACATATAATAGCGGCACTAAAGTGCGGTAGACTTACGAGTTTTCAACAAATGTAAATCATTGTGACACTGTGCATTCGGACATGATCGAATCATGATGCCGTTATGCCTATGTTAGTAAAATGAATTCTTGTAAAATTGTCGTCTGGTGTATCTTTACATAACAAAAGCAAAGAAGTTTTACTTCCTTGCTTTGTACTTCAATCGCGCCGATAGAGATGAAACAGTATCGAGAACTAACTCGGTATTCGACGGTAAAATTCCGTCCGGATGAGCGTAAGAACCCTAAGGTGCCAGCCTTGGGGTTTCTTGTTTAACAAATCTACATTCTATTCCTACTAAATCCAATGGTTTGATTTAATTATTGTCGACCCACCTTGCGGGACTGGTGGTCGTTGCCTTTACGCTATGACTAAGATGGCGCGCTGTCAATAAAATCAATTATTGTTCCTGCGGATGAAACTGCATCAGTTTCCCATCTTCAGCAATTCGAAAGGTATAGTAGTTACCGTTATAATATGCTCCTTGGTTATCATACTTATTGTACGGTTTTCCAGCACTTAGCGAAGCTTGTATATCGTCTTTATGCATGTCCAAAACAATTTTTATTATTCGTCTTATGTCTCCATAGTTATATTGGAAACTTGTTCCTTGCCCCTTTCCGGACGCTTTTATAAAAAACTCTTTGTAATGACGAAGATATATGTGCACAAATCTCTCAAAATCCCAATACACAGGATATTTCCAAAGCGAACCGATTGCAGCTGGCTCAAATCCCATAACTGTTTTTAATAATTGGTTGTACGCATCCGGTACATCAATTTCAAACTGTTCTAAATGTTTAGCCGCTATTCCCAAGTGCTTAAGTACGTAATCCGTTCTTGTTTTGCGACGACTCTTCAATGCGCGCAAAAACAACTCTCTCACCGTCATATCTCTTTCATTTCGACGGTGGTAATGTCCATGAATGGTGATTGCTGCATCAACATAAAAGTCGCCTGATTGGCTGTCTAATATGTATTTAGTCAAATCATCTGTTGTAAAAGGTAAACATCTTTAGTTCTTTTGAATACGTCAATCGCGGCAGTGTGGCGAAAGGAGTAAATTGTTTGATTTACGTGAACCAATCCCTTGTCAAACATCTTGTTCCAGGCCCTTTTCCACTGCGTATTGAAATAAGCATCGTTAAAAGGCTTAACAGCATGACTAAAGATATTTTGATTCTTGTCAAGTAGTGCTAATATTGGGTTTAATTCAAGCTGAACGTAATCGGGAATATAGACGACTCTAACTTTAAGACTTTTATTCTCATCGCCTGAGAGGTGAATTTTAGAATTGTTATTTCTAAAATGTTGCCTGCTTAACAATCTAACTTCTTCATGTGGGCGGAGCCAACAACTATAAGTAATCAAGCAGCAGAGATACATATTGTAATTATTCTCCTTTAAGTAGGTTAAAATTGGTTTTAGCTGTTCCTTATCATACGCTTTATGTAAGCGAGCCTTTACCCTCCTACTCTCCGTTTTCTTTACCGATGTCAATGTTTGATCTATCATCCTACCGGCAGCGGAAAACAGTACCCCTAAATCTCTCCGTTTGTTCATATAGTACGTTCCTGAAGATTTATATTTGGTTAGAAACTTTTCAATTCTTACGGTGGAAATGCTAGCTATATCAGTTTGAAGTTCACTATCAGTTAAAAAGGATATAAAGTCGTTAAAAATCAGTCTAAGATTTCGTTTGTACGTTTTACTCAAATCGGATTCAAGTTTCTTATTGAGTGCTTCTCGTAATAGCGCTTCTGTAGGGTTAATAACATCGATTGGCTTCTCCAAAGGAATTAACTTAGAAGCTGGGTATGCTTCAGTTTCTAATGCCTTGTGCAATTCGTATCGTAGCCTATCTAAAAGCTTGTTTCTTTCTGTTATCGTTTCGGCCCTGTTCGGATTTAAAGTAAGGTTTAGGCAATTACCGTTGTACTCTCTTACTCTCTTTTTATTTAGATAAAAAGTTACATAGCTGCGGGTTTCTAAATCGTTTGATGATACAATTTTAGGTTCTGTAAACATTGGCGCATAGTTGGCGCACTTTATTCTTTTTCGAGGAAAAACAGCCTTTAAACACAGCTTCAGTTATGGTGTGTAACACTCATAATCTTTTGGTCCCTGGTTCGAGCCCAGGTGGGCGCACAAAATGAAGTTTAACCGCTTCTTAAAACCCTCTAAATTGCTGATTTAGAGGGTTTTTTGTTTTATTCCAATCCTTTTCAGTCCTTACGAATGCACACTTTGGAACACCAATCCGGCACCCTGAAATTAGTTTTTAATTTTAGGCGCATTTATGGGTTAACAGACTGTTAAACAGTTAATTAAGTCTTGAAATATAGATCAAAAAAGACTTAAAAAGACTGCAATTCAAATCTTTCCTGCGCCCTTTTTGCGCCCTGAAAAATGACGATTTCAGGCGGTAATTAATCATTTATTCATTTAAAAACTGTTAAAAGATGAAGACATCGCAGTCATTTGGTGTGCATTTCACCATCAAAAAAGAAAAGGCAAAGGATGGCGTGACCAACGTTTACGTGTCCGTAACGATCAACAAAGAGCGTATCCATTTTGCGCTGAAACACTACGTCAAAGTAGACAACTGGGACAAAGGACGCGGCGGCCTGAAGATCAAGGTTCCCGAAGCCAAAGAGACCAATGCATACCTGGAGCAGGTGAAATTCACGATCACTACTTATTACCAGCAACTGCAGATCGCCGGCAAAGAAGTAACGCCGCAATTGCTTAAATCCATGTTCCTGGGAGAAGAAATTGAGGAAACCTATTCCCTCAGCAAACTGATGGATTACCATTATGAGACGGCCTCTGCGGCCCTGACCTGGAGTACGCTTAAACATTACGCCGTTACGCGCCGCTACCTGGAGAAATTTCTGAAAGAAAAGCGGAACACGACGGATATCCGGATCAATGATATCGACTATAAGTTCATCATTGATTTTGAGACCTATTTGCGGAACCATAAGCCTAAAGACTATCAAAGGCCGATGAATAACAACGGCGTGATGAAACACCTGATCCGTCTCCGTAAAATGACGACCCTGGCGCTGAAGCTGACCTGGATATCCCGCGATCCTTTCAAGAATTACAAGTTCCGGTACAAAAAGGTCGAGACCGCCTTTCTCAATCAAAAAGAGCTTAATTCCATCCAGGGAAAAGATTTTGCAGTCGACCGGCTGAATATAGTACGGGATCTTTTTGTATTCAGCTGCTATACCGGTCTCTCTTATGTAGACCTGATGAATCTGAAAGAGTCCAATATCACGGCCGGCGAAGACGGTGCGCAGTGGATCAAGCTATTCCGCCAGAAAAGCAACGAGCCGACCAACATTCCGATACTTCCTTTCGCACAGCAAATATTGGAGCGTTACCGTATTTCCGACCGGGCTGAGATCACCGGCACGCTGTTCCCTAATCTGTCCAATCAAAAAGTGAACAGTTACCTGAAAGAGATCGGCTTTATGAACGGGATCAAAAAGGTGCTCACTTTCGGGGTTGCGCGTCACACGTTCGCCACCACGGTCACCCTATCCAATAATGTTCCCATTGAAACAGTAAGCAAGATGATGGGCCATACCAAGATCGCTACCACCCAGATCTATGCCAGAGTACTGCTTAAAAAGATCAGCGACGATATGGGGCAGCTCAAAAAGATCATCGAGAACAATCAGGTAAATATTGAACAGAAATAATCAAAATGAAGACCATGGCAACTCCAGATAAATTGATAGAATTATTAACCGGCAAAGTTTTCAAAGTACGTAACCAAACGGTAGTGTTTGATTTCGATGCTGCCGCATTATATGAGGTGAACATTGCAGTTCTCCACAAAACAGTAACCAGACAATCGAAGCGTTTCCCGCCTGATTTCATGTTCTGGCTGACGCCCGATGAGTGGCAGGAGGTCGCTGAGCAAATTTCGCCAGGCCTGTCCGCCACAAAGCGGCTGCCGCCCTTAGCATTTACCAATAGCGGACTATTCATGCTATCCGGCGTTCTGAAAGGAACAAGGGTTGCACAAGTAAGCGTGCTGATCATTGAATCATTATTTTCTTACAAAAAAATCATTGATAACGATGAATTTACCACATTATAATTCTACGACCACTGATTTTAAAGAATATGAATTCTTTAGCGACGGGCCAAAGGGAAGAATAAAAAAATTAGTGACATTCACCAGGATGCAGGTTTATCCCGTAATGTACAATTTAGCTTTTGGTGATGCAGACCCCGAAACTGGTTTGATGAATGATCTTATAACAAGCAATAATGAGGATCGCGATGTTGTTTTAGCAACAGTGGCGAATACGATCATTAAATTTTGTGACCATTATGGCGATCACTTCATATTTGCCAAAGGTAGTACCCCTACGCGAACGAGGCTGTATCAAATGGGAATTAATAGATTGATAAGTGAAATCGGTAAAAGTTTTGACGTTTATGGCATGATCGGTGATGAAATTTATCAATTTCAAACGAATGTGAATTACGATGCATTTTTGGTAAAAAGAAAGTAAAACAGTAAATTTGATAATCAACGATAAGGATATGTCAGCGACAAATAAAGAAAATAACAACATTCGATATGACGGTCATGTCACTGTGGTAAAAGATTTAAAGAGCCATGCTAACGACCCGTTTGTGCTTAAAAAACTGGAGGAGGCAAACGCCATTATGAGCAAAGTCAAATTTCCGGAAAACTTAAAAAAGTAAGCAAATTAATATAAATAAACGGGCTGAATTTACAGCCCGTTTATCATCCCATAAAAACAACAGTGTCTGTCAAGTTCTGACAGTGAACCTATTTGACTAAATAGAAAGGAACAAAGCCGCTGAAGTGATCCGATCTTACCCACGCTTAGGCAAAAGTTCACAATATGTGCACTAGTATAGTGCATATTGATAGGGCCTTAAAATGCTAATATGTCCATTTTTAGTAAAAATCTGGACATATATCGAAAATGTGTCCATTCTATAAATTACGTCGCCGTCTCCTGGCTTTGGTAAAATGAATGCGGGTTATTAAGCTTTGGACATGAAGAAATTGGTTGCTTCAATCAAAGGACCACCATACCGCTCGTTTAGCGGGATCACCTATAACGTATGGTTCTCCGATAAGCGGAGTATTTACTGCTATGGCCAGTCTTTTCGCGCTCGGTAGCAACAGATCCACAGGCTGATGCCAGGGGTGATCACTCTCCGCAAATTTGGCCCAATGTACCGGCTGGATCATTCGGGCCCGCAGATCGATTCCGGCCTGCGCAGTTTGCGCCGGCGACATATGGGTATAAGGCCAGTTTTTACTATACTGACCGCACTCCAAAAATGCCAGGTCAAAGGGGCCGTAACTTTGTCCGATCTCTTTAAAATGGGGACCATATCCTGTGTCGCCGCTGTAAAAAAGCTTATAATTTTCGGATTGGATAATGTAAGAAGCCCACAACGTTTTATTTTGGGTAAACGTACGGTTGCTCCTGTGACGGGCAGGCGATGCGGTAATATGTAAGCCTCCAGGTAAATCTATGGACTGACCCAAGTTAAGTTCAATAATCTTTTTAGGATCGAATCCCCAATAGACAAAATGAGAGCTTACCCCCATAGGGACGACAACCGCCTTAACGGCTTTTCTTAGTTTTCTGACCGTTTGATAATCCAGGTGATCATAATGGTCATGAGAAATCAGGAGCACATCAATCTGCGGCATATCTTTAGCTTTATAATGATCACTGCCTTCAAAGGCCCCTACGAGAAATGGTACGGGACCAGCATGACCACTAAAAATCGGATCGATCAATACGTTCCCCTGCCTTGTCTTGACAAGCAGGGACGAATGACCGAACCACACGACCGTAGGCCGCTCACCGGACAAGGTTTTCAGATCGGTTTTTACCCAGGGTAATGGAGATGACGGCTTGACTGTGGAAGGGCGATTGAATTTTGAAAAAAAATTATTGCTGCCCCTTGCTTTTACAGAATCGGTCCGCTCATCTTCACGATTTTGAAATTGTCCGTTCTTATAGTTTGGCTGCGACGCTACCCGGGTTAATTCTGCACCATCCGGATTTTTGCCGATCGACCTGACTAAGCTGCATCCTGCCGCAACCATGACCAATACGATCGAAACAAGACTGATATAATTAATGCGATTGGATTTCATATCCGGAATATAAGCAGGCTAATCTTAGCCTAATTTAATGGTCAGGTAAATCGTGAAGGAGTCAACGTCTTCGATGACATTCAATTGATGTTTATCAGGATATAATAACTCGAGTCTTCGTTCAATGTTGACCAAGCCCAGGCCACCCGGTTTCGGTTTTGAATGGTTATTAAGCGGCTTTGAATTCACACATTTGAAATGTAATTCCTGCTCATATACTGTAAAAAACAAATGCACATATGACCGGTTCTCGGCATCCATATTGTGTTTAACTGCGTTTTCAACAAAAATAATAAATAACAATGGTGCTATCTGAATACCGCTCAGGTCGCCGTTCTTGGATATAATACTTTGGAAATTATCCCGCCTGATCTTCTCCAGATTGAGAAAATCCTCTAAAAAGTGAATGTCTGCGGTCAGCAGCACCGAACCCCTGGTACTGTCATACAGTTGATAACGCAGGAGGTCGCCCAGTTTCATCAGCACCTGTGAGGCTTTTTCCGGGTCCCTTTTGGTCAGCACGTTGGCATTATTGAGCATATTGAACAAGAAATGCGGCGTGATCTGGTTCTTCAGTTGCTCCAGTTCAGCCTTTGCCGTGATCGATTCGAGTTCGCTGATCCGGCGGGAATCGACAATTAATCTTTGGAACAACTTGATGGTCGCGGAGGAAGCAATGAGCATGATCACGACAAAAGCCACGCTGAAAAGGTTCAGCTGCTGCATTTCGCTTCGTTGCGGCTCATTTAATTTTACTGCCCATATATATTTCAATAAACCCAACAATACCACGATAGTACCGATGATCATGGCGATATGAAAACAGTAATTGAGGAACCCGTCCTTAAATAGGTATTTCGGAACCAGGTAGTACATATTGAAATAGAATAAAGATAAGATCAGCAAGGCCAAAATAATATGGATAACCGCGTTGATCGGCCCGGGAATAGTGTTCTTCCAGGTACTCGCGATCAACAGGAGGATCAACAAGCCATGACGGGCGATCCGGTATCTTCCGTTAGTAAAAAAATGCAGAAAGAAATCGCTGAGCGAATCCGTTGACATAAGGGCATTCATCTTATAAATTTTATGGTACTGCTACCGTTTTAACCTGAACATTATGCGCGCTGAAATAACCGAGCGCCCCGCCCTGAATATTGGTAACCGGGTTTGCAGGTGCACCATCGTTGCTGCGACCAGAAGCGGATTGAAGACTGAACCAGTACAGGAACACGCCCGGGTTGATGCCCTGCATCTCCACCCTGATGGAATCCCCCGTCACGATTGGATTTTCTTCGCCTTCGTCGCCATAGACCCTTAGCTGGGTGGTGACATTTCGGCCGTTTGTCAGGTTATCGTTCTCTGCAAAAAGGGAGCGGGTACGCCTGCCATTAACAAACTGGATATAGTGAAAGGAATTACCTCTTTCAGGCGGGTCTTTATACATCACATTCGCCACTCTGCGGTCATCGCCCATCAGTACTTCATTGGAAACATATAAGCTATCGAACTTTACAATAGCCGGTATGGTTGAAACTGCTGTAAATGTTTCGCCGCCAACGACAACTTTTAAGGCATAAGAATGACCCGGTACTCCGGTAACGACCGTACTTTCATACCGGCCGGCTGTTGTTTCATTCAGGGTTGTTTCGGGCCCGTTATTGTCACTTATGGTAACCACCGCCCCGCTTATCCCGGGAAAGTTATTATCCGCATCAAAGTTTTTGGTTTGTGTGATCGTCACAATCGCCGGCCCCGGCTGGTCGGTCACCATGCCTTCGATAACATATTTGGTGTTCGCGGAGTTCAGATCAAGCTGGATCTCTTTCTCACAGGCGCTGAATAAGCCCCCAATCAGTACAACTGCTATATAAATGTATCTTTTCATAGTCTTAAAATTTGAAGTTATAGGCAACAGAAGGTACAAAACGGAACAGGGTCGTTTGGTTTACAACCGTCCTGTTCGGGTCATTGTCCGCAGTTTCGAACTCTATCGTGTATGGATTTTCCCGGCCGTAAGCGTTATAAAGACTCAGGGTCAGTTCCGAAGAGTACTTTTTCGTTTGCTTCAGCTTCTTGGTTGCACCGATATCCAGGCGATGATAGGCCGGCATGCGGTAGCCGTTTCGTTCTGTGTAATAAAAGTAGACCCGGTCGTTCACCGTGTATTTTCCGCTTGGGAAAGAAACGGCATTACCCGTATAGTAGGTCCAACTGGCAGACAGCTGCCACTTCGGCGAGATCTGGTACATGCCAACCACGGCGATCTCGTGTGTCCGGTCCTGCCGGGCATCATACCATTGGTTATTATTGATTCCGTTGATCTGCTTCTCCGTTTTGGAAAGCGTATAACTGATCCAGCCTGTTATTGGCCCGGTCTGCTTTTTGAGTTGCATCTCCAGGCCATAAGCGCGTCCCTTACCAAAAAGCAACTGCGATTCGATGTTATTCTGCCCGTTCAGCACATCGGCACCATCCCGGTAATCGATCTGGTTCTGCATGTTTTTATAATAGGTTTCCAGGGTCAGTTCATACTTTCCCGCGGAAAGGTCGCGGTAATATCCCAGCGAGAACTGATCAGCAATTTCCGGCTTTACAATATTGGTACTGGCTATCCACTTATCGGTTGGAGTCGCCGTAGTCGAATTGGAGATCAGGTGCAGGTTTTGCACGTTACGGGCATAAGACAGCTTTACCGAGGACTGGCTGTTCAGTTGGTAACTTGCGGCCAGCCGAGGCTCAAGGTTCAGGTAAGTTTTCACAACCTGCCCCCCGCTGTAACTGAGCGTATCAATTACCTGTCCGGCAGAATTGATGTTAAAGAAATCTCCCGCACCCAGGATACTAAAGGCGGTTAACCGCGCACCGTAATTCAGGTTCAGCTTATTCGATATCTTCCAGTTATCGGAGATATAAGCGGCATTTTCCCAGGAATATCTCCTTTGCAGGATGGTGTTGTTATAACTGGACCGATCCGAAGCTGTTACCTCACCCGGCCTAACCGTATGATGAATCGCGTTGACGCCGATACGCAGCTCATGGTCAGGATAAAGGTACCATTGCAATTCATGCTTGATATTGAAGTCGCGGATCTGTGAGAACAGGTTAACATCGTTCACGCCCTGCTGCACCTGAATATTGTAGTCATAATTGCTATAGATCAGCGAGGTATTCGCAAAAAGCCTGTTGCTGTAATTATGGCTCCAGCGCAGTGTGGATGCCGTATTGCCCCAGTTGACGATAAAGTTGTTGGTGATCCCCAGCCTGTCGGAACCGTTGTACAGGGAGAAATAAAGCTTGTCTTTTTTGCCCAGGTCATAGGTGATCTTGGCATTGATATCATAAAAATAGATGGTATTGCGGTTGATACTCGAATCTCCCGATAAACGCAGGAAAGCATCGACATAGGTACGCCTTCCGGAAACCAGGAAAGACGATCTGCCTTTCTGGAGCGGACCCTCCACATTCAGCCTGGATGAGATCAGCCCGATACCGCCCGCAACGTGAAAGTCCCGGTTATCGCCATCGTTCATCTTTACATCGATCACAGATGACAGCCTGCCTCCGTATTGTGCCGGCATTCCTCCTTTGTACACGGCAAGGTCCTTGATCGCATCGGAATTAAAGGTGGAGAAAAAACCGAACACATGGGAGGCATTATAGATCGGTGCATCGTCCAGCAGGATCAGGTTCTGATCTGCCGCACCGCCGCGAACATAAAGTCCGCTGTTGCCGTCGCCCGCAGATTTGATACCAGGAAGTAATTGGATCGTCTTTAGAACATCGCGTTCCCCCATAAAGACAGGTATCTTGTTCATTTGCTTGACCGATAGCTTTTCTACCCCCATCTGGGGGCTTTCCAGGCTGCGCCTGTTTGAATTGGCAAATATGGTGACCTCGTCCAACGACTTGTCGTCCGCCTGGAGGGCAATGTTGATGACCGTATCTGCTTTTAAGGAAACCTGTACGGATGTGGCCTGGAGGCCGACCGCACTGAAACGTATTTGATAGTTCCCTTTTGGCAAACTGATGGAATAATAACCATTCCGATTAGAAACGGCTCCTGTATTTCCCACTAAAATTGTGGCAGACTCTACGCCTTCGGCTTTGGCACCGGCAGTGATCGTGCCGCTGATCGTGACCCTTTTTTGGGCCTGCGCCCCAAGCACAGACAAAAGGAAAATGAATAATGGTATTAATTTGCGCATCGTGTGATAAATAATGTTTCCCAAAACTATTTGAAGCGATAAAATGCCGGGGGGATATTATACCAAAGCAGTTTAGAATTATAGCAAAGAAGGGTTTTGACCAGAAAAAGCATAGCGGATTTTTAAAATCAGTAAATGGGCTGGCCATCAGGCACTGATCCGATTGGCCGGGCATGACAGGTTTTGACATGCCCGGCCACTGCTCTTACAAACCGGAATCCCGGCCGTCGATGGTTCGCATACCGGGGATGCTGTGCCTTTTATCCTGATCTTTTCATTGCCGACGAATAGCGTTTGATGATCGAACAGGATCGTATGATCGATATTCACGATCAGAGATAAATTTATGCGCTGAAACTTGGAAGGAAGGAACGTTTGGATGCTGTTGATGCTAAGATTCGTGATCAGTCGCTGCTCTTCCAGGTGGAGGACGGCCAGATTTTCCGAAGCTTCGATATAGGTGATGTCTTTAAAAAAGATCTTTTCATGGGTATTATTCTTCCTGGCATAAAAAAAGTCTTCACCTGCCAGGTCGATCATTAATAAACCCTCACTTTCGTCAACACTCGCTACGGCTGAATCCTGGGTCGAACACTTTTGGTAAAACATCCGCTGAAATTTGGCCGGAAAGGACAGTAATTTTTTTAACCTGGCATGTTCGCAATAACTGTTCAGCGTACCGGTGCAAATAATGAGTGTACCGGGAGGAATGGATTTTTTCATTTCCAGGTCATCTGGTCCAAGGGTGTTCTTGTCCAGGATAAGCAGGTCCACGATAATATCCTGCATATAAACGATCGCCTCTTTCATACTGTTAAGGACCTGCAGCAGCGTAAAGCCCGGTCTGTCCACGATCAAATACTCAAGGGATCTTTTATCCCCGACGTTTTCCGCAACAATGATACAATTCATGGTCAATCGATTTATGTTTAAGGTGTTAACCCTAAATTAACCGGGAAAGCAACCCGTAGCCCGGGTATTATACCAAACCCATTAAGAACTATAGCAAAGCCCGTTTTTTCCATACAAAATCGTATCGAAATTACCCTACAGTTCTAGTATTCAAATAATTAATTAGGTGATATCAGCCCGTGACACGGAGCGGTGTGTTTTTATCAAGTTGGTATAAATTAAAAAGGGTTTCGTATAAAAAAACAGCCATCGATCCATTATCGAAATATCTTCGTGTCATAATCGATATGGATAAATTATTTACCTATAATTTGCACAAATACACCGCGTTAAGACTGGTGTCGGGAACCTTATTGATGGCCACCGCCATACTTGTTTTGCAAGTAGATTCAAAACGAAGCCTCGCAGAGAGTTTTACTGTTTTTTGCCGTCCGGGAATAACGACGAGCGGTTACGTCATGCATGTTGCCGGACTGGTGATGTTTTGTGCGGCGTTGCCGCTGCTTTCCAACAGTTATGTTCGTAAGGTCAATGCGCTGTTGGTCATTGTACTCAGTATTTTAATCCTGCTGAGTCTGCTGACCGGCAATTTTGTAAATCTTATCGCAGGGATTATGCTCCTGCAGTTAAACATCTGGCTTACGTTGTTATGTAAATGCAGAAATAAAGCGCTGTAAAATCGGGAAGTAAAATCAAAATCCTGATCCATAAAAAATAAAGTCCTGCTTCCGATCAGATCTTCCAGACCGGTCAGGGTAAAGCAGGCACAAATTACCTGTTCAAGATTGAAGAAAAAATGCAGCGCAGGCTGCTAAACAAATGAGAAACAATTATGGGATTGACTCACAAATGGTAGTCAACAGAATTAATCCTGTCCGGCAGAATGACCCGATCCCGCCATTGGGTAATTCCGGCGTGTTTATTTGGTAGGGCCGCGGCGGCTGTTCCTGCTGTCTTTACGGTGCTGTACATATAGTGCAATGCCCATAATTACCCAGGCCTCTAAAGTAAAATAAAAAGCGAGCTCCAGCATTCGTTCATATCATGAGATAGTGATTATTTGATCTGAAATCTTAGCCTGCGGGCTTTCCCGGTGATGGCGGAAATGCCCTCAGGTACTAAAAACCAGCTATAAGGGCTTACTGATACGAATATTATTGGAGGTATAAATAAAATCATCATCGTCGATAATGATCGCCGCAATATCTTTCATCTGGTTGACCATATCCAAACCCGCGTAGACGCCCATGATCGTGACCGGTGTTGCCATGGCATCCGCCAGTTCTGCATTTGCCGTAATGATCGTCACACTTTTAATCCCCGTCACCGGCAAGCCGGTGCGGGGGTTAATGGTGTGTGAGTATTTTTTGCCGCCAATGGTAATAAACTTCTCATAGTTGCCCGATGTGGCAACGGCCAGGCCCGAAATATCCAGGTAGGAAAAGACCTGGTCCGAAAAATCCGGGTTGACAACACCTATGGTCCATTTTCTGCCGTCAGGCTGCAGGCCCCAGGCTGTGAGGTCGCCCGATGCATTTACAACGCCACTGGTAACACCTTGTCCGATCATGACCTGCTTGGCGCGTTCTGCTGCGTATCCTTTTCCGATACCGCCAAACCCCATGCGCATACCCGGCTCTTTAAGAAAGATCGTACAGTTATCTTCGTCCAGCACAATATTCCTGTAATTGATGAGGCGCACCATCTTTTTGGCGGTAGCCTCATCAGGCAGGGAAGTCATGTTCTGATCGAAATTCCATAATCGCTTATCTATCGAGCCATAGGTGATATCAAAAGCGCCCTGGGTCAGATGGGATATCCTGATCGAGCGTTTGACGAGCTCGAAGGTTTCACGGCTTACCTCTACGGGCCGGACACCTGCCGCATTATTCACCCGGTTGGTCTCACTGTCATCGCTGAAAGTAGTCAGCAGTGTTTCGATCCGCCTGATCTCCTCTACGCCCGAATTTATTTTTTCGTGGGCCCATTTTTCGTCGTCGCCAACGACGCTGAGCTCAAATCGGTTACCCATCAGTTTCAGGGCTTGCTTAAAGGTTTGATAACAGGCCATGATATTTTATTTAAATCCAAGATTGATAGAGAACACATCTGATACCAGGTCCGTATTCTGGGAATAGTGGCCATATCTTATTTCCATGTCATGTAAGCCCTTCCAGCCAAGTACACCATTAGGCGGGGCTATCCGGAAACCGGCACCCAAAAAGTGGCTGTTCAGCTTGGCATAATCATAGTTACTGGTATAAAATTCCTGAGAAGGATTTGCCGCGGCATACGGAGCGAAATACTTTGAACCATTTTGTGTATAATACCGGTAAAACGGTGAAATGGAAAAAAATGGCGAGAATTTATAGACCACCTCCAGGTTAGCGGTGTTTGCCCTCGTTCCCCAGTTATCCGAAAAATAGCGATAATAGGAACGGATAATGATATTATCGCCTGCAAAATAGTTTGCCCGGAAACCTATCGGTATCTTAAACCTGGAGGAAGGCAATTTCTCCATGGCGACCTGTCCATTGGATAAATAAACGCGGTGGAAAGGCAGGCTCAACAGGCCATTCTGTCGCACAAGATCTGCAAGCAAAGCTATCTGCAGGCGGCTGTTAATCACCTGGCTATAGCCGAAGGAAGCGGTAAACGTTCGCCGCGGAGATGTCCCGAAGTTATCCGCATGGCCAAAAGCACCGGGCACACTGCCTTCCGATGGCACCGTTTCGGGCGGGACAAATTCCGACGGATAAATGAGGGTTACACGGTCAAAATAGCCCTGTAATTTTACAGTGAACTCGCCATTCCGGTTATCTGTTTTGAGCGCGTAATGCACATCGCCGCCGACAGACTTATAATTATATTCGTTGGACAGGTATGCACCAACGCCAAAAACATTACCGGTCTTTTTGCTTTCTACTGACCAGTCAATGGATGGGTAGATCCTTCTCCCGGTCCTTCGTGACGCGCCGGTTGTCGAAACAAAGGCCTGTGATGCGGAAGAATGGTAGTCAATGCCCAGGCCAAGCGTAAGTGTATTTTTATTATCATTTCGATTTGTGCGGACAAAATTTAAGGTAATGCCACCCAGGACGTCGGTCACTTCCTGGCTTCCGATACCTCCGGTGACCGGAGAGTGAATCCCGGTTTGACTGTAATAACTGGATACAAAATTGATCTCATCCAAATGAAACTTTCGGGGATTGAAATGCGAAGTGTCCGGTTTTGGTGAGCTGCCGATGGTGTACGGCGTTTTATAATTAAAGTTGTCCTTGCCGGTTTGGGCAAAGGCATCCGGCCGGCAAAGCATAGCAAAACCGAGAGCGGTTAAATAGATTTTTTTCATCTTTCTGCTTTTAATTAATTTTGTTAATTACAGCCGCAGCCTCCACCGGTCTTTCCGGCATTTGCTCCAGACCCGGCTTCGCGGTAGGATTGAAAATTCAGTTCATTTTTTTCTATTCTCCGGTTGCTTAATGCCATTTCCGAATCATTGATCCGGCTTTTCTGATACTCTTTGACATTGACGCAGGAAGCACAGGAAAATGCCAGCATACAGCCGGCCGTGACGTTGATGATAAGTTTTTTCATGATGTATCGATTAGTGTTTATTTATTTTGAGCCTCGCTGACCGCTACGATCTGAGCGACGAACTGTTCCGGTGTGATATCGGGAAAGCCTTCCCATCTTTTTAAAATCTTTCCGTCAGCGTCGATAAGCAACGTCAGCGGAAAAGTTCCGGCTGTGTTGTATTTATCTGCCAGTGCCTCGTTTAATGCGGCCTGTTCTTTTTTCAGTTGGTTCTTTTTTTGCCTTGGGAAATCGGCACGAAGCAGGATCAGGTGATCCTGCGCATAGGAAGTGAATTTTTCCGACTCCAGTATCTCCTTGCGAAGCCTGATACAGGGTATGCACCAGTCGGAACCGGCAAAATTAACCAGAATCAATTTATGGGACTTTTGCGCTTCGGCTTTGGCAAGGTCAATGTTACCCAGCCATTCAACAGCTGATAGTTGAAACACGAAGAATAGGATCAATAATTTCATGATATTAAATTTGGTATCTGCTTAATCTAAAGTAGGTTTGGCAAAGACACCGCCTTTAATATTTCGACGAAAGCCATTATAAATTATAGCAAATATGCTTTTTGACCTATTTAATAATGGATCAACAATTAGCTCGTTCGGAACCTGTACCGGTAAAACTGATGAGATAGGTGTGCGTAGGCCCGTTTTGCAGGCACCCAAATGGAACGGGAGCCTGTATTGTATAAGAAAAAATGCTGTTGTGGTTAAAGCTTCATGGTATCACTAAAGCTTCTTTCAATTAAAAGACGATAGAACGCAAGGGGTAATTTGAATCTTATTCTTGAAAAGCTTATTAAAGGATTGCGGACATTCATATCACAGGTAATAAACGATACCTATGTGTAAATGGACAAGAATAGTTACCTGTTTGTTACGTTTATGATTTCCCGGATATGTTCCTTACTTTCTATTAAGGTTAGACAACAGGCCGCAGCAAAACGTCTGCTCAAACGGCTGGTTAGGGGATTTATATCTCCAATGGTGATGCGATAACCCGTTCCTTTTTTTTCATCAGTTAGCTTCGGTGCCCGGCAGATCGTGTAATCGAGAGAGGACTTTTTGAGCAGTTCCTCCTGTCTTCCCAGATCCGTGAAAGCGTATCTCATATTACTGATAGAAACGAAAAATTTAAGAATCAGGGGTGCCTTTTTCCAGGAGCCACCCGCCCCGATAGTACTCAGCGCAATAAACCTGGTGATTCCCCGGGCTTCCATCGCCTTAATGGCATTACCTGCTGAACGGGAGATCATATCTTTAGGAGATATCAGCTTAGCAAATGGATTACTTGTCTTCCGGGACACATCCAGCAAATTGATGACAGCATCACAGCCTGTGATTGCCTTTTCAACAGTTTCGTAATCGTAAGGTGTTCCCTGGATGATCTTCACCTTGTAATCTATTAATTTTCCGGGTACACGGGCAATGGCGACAATGTCGTGCCCTTTGTTTAAGGCCTCCTGTATGACTAATTTTCCGGTTTTACCGGTGGCGCCAAGTAATAATATTTTCACGTCTTATTAATTAAAATAGTTTATAAAAATGGGAGGTATTGTCATTCACAGCGGTTGGTCGCCTTTCGGGTTTCCTAAAAGGCCCTCCGCATCACTGATCGCCCGATGCGCTTTATAAAGTACCCTTGCAATGATCCGCCCGCGGATCGTTTGTTTCCAAAGATCTTCATGGTTTTCGTACCATACTTGGATTTTTTCAAGTTCGCACGCTGATTGATAACAATCAGGCACTGCATACTGATCGCCTTGTACCATGATGCGCAACCGAGTGATCCTTCGGATAATTTTCTTAACCAGGCGATAAATTTTCCACATGATCTTTGTTTTTTTATTCCATTAGAAATCAAACTTGATAAATACCCTTGCTCCCCATTCCGGGGCATCCGGATTGCTGAGATAGGTGAACCGTTTAACCATATCCACCCGCAGGATCTTAAAGATATTGCTGATGCCGACACTGCCCTCTATGTAGGCCCCGTTAGTTAGTGCGTAAGTGGTTGGAACACCATCGGCATTTGTAGGAAAACGTAACAGGGAAGGATCATTCTGCGGATCGTTTTCAGCGCGGATACCGCCCCAAAGCGCCTTGAAATTCACCACCTCACGCAGTTTTAGTTTTTTAAGCAGCGGGATCTTGTTAAAAATATAGCCATTGAAATTATGGTCCATCGTGATGCTCGCATAACGGTCGCTTACGAATTCCTGGAAATTCATCAGGTTGAACGACTGCAGCTGGAACGCGTAACTCTGGTTAGCCCGGTGGATATCCAATAACGGGAAAGGCACCTTTCCAAAGAGATAACCGCCTTCCGCTGATACATCCGTAAAGCCATAATTGGACAGGTAAAAGCGCTTAGTGACATTGGCGGTAACATTCTGATAATTGTATTCGCCGCCGAACAGTGCTTTAACTCCCTGGTTATAACGCATCGTAAAGATCGGATACTTATCAGGTATGGGTGTCCGGTATAACTTACCCTGGTAGAATTTTTCCTTTGGCGCGTACCGCAGTTCAAGGGAAAGTTCTGTGGTGTTGATCCTGTTCACAGGGTTTAGTGTTCCATCGGGCAACAGGTTGTCAAAGTGCAACGCACCCGCAGGGCTTTGGCCCCATTTTTTGAAGCCGAAGGCATAGGAAAAATGATTTTGATACTCGTGCACGTAATCCAGCTTGAACAGGTCGTTATACAACCACTGGTCGTTATTGCCCCTTTTAAAGGAAAGAAGCAGACTGCTTTCCTGCACGAATTGCAGTTCCTGTCCGGGTATCTTGGTATCGTGCTGAAAACTGGCCCGGACATAATGCTGCGGGAATGAATAGATAGATTTGTTATTGATGGAATAGGTGGTACTCAGGAAGTATTTAAACTTTTCATCATTGACACCGTAGGCACCATAGGTCTCGAAATAATAGCGCTTGCTCAGCGCTGTGGTCGTCCTTCCGCCCAGGCGTGGCCGGAAACCTTCCACCGGGTTGAAACTGTAAAAAGTATTGACCGGCCCGACTTCGAACCAGCCGAAACTTTTATAACCTGCCAGGACCAAAGTGGCAATATCCATCGTGCGCCGGAACGAGGGTATGGTTTGCAGGCTGTCAATGTTTTTATAAATTCCCGCTGTATTGGCGTCCAGGGTGTCCGGACGGTTATTCACCCAGTATGCATCATCCTTGGTAGCAGCGTTCGGAGCGGTTACCAGCGCAGGCCCGTTATAGATCTCATCCGGCCGGGGAGCATTGATCTTATAGTTCTTTAAGGTAACCACCCGTTCGCCGAAAACCCCGCCGCCTTTATCTTTATTAATGGCGAACTCGACCTTCAGGTCACTTTGGCTCAGGTGGAAACGGCCATCCGGGTTCTTTTCGAAGGAAAGTGTGGCCTCCATTTCCCGAACGAAATTCAGGTTAATATTTTTGTTGACCGTCAGTAAGGCATTTTGCACCGCAAAATTTCCGTCCATCGTGATATAGATCTTCCCTTCAAACAGCATATTGTTGGTGTTTCTCGGGGTAAAACTCAATTCGATCAATTGCGGTGATTGTTCTTTAAGCGTGTCGGTGATAAAGAATTTATATAGGTTTGGAGCATTATCCGAGATCGGGCTAAGCAGTTGATTGGACAGCAGCGAGATATTATTATCATAAATATTAATATCCTGATACATCCGGTTGAAGTAGGTCGTCAATCCCTGGTTATCTACAAACTTTTCGTCATACGTTACTTGCTTGCTGGCCTCGATCACCTGTTTTTTGGCAAATGGCGATTTCCGGTAGAAATTGTTCGAAAGCTTTTCTTCCATGTAAATCGGCAGTAAATTCTTCCCCCCGATATTCGTCGAATCCTGTTCACGGAAAAGGAACTGGTAATTCTTAAAGATCCTCCGGTTCTTGAACTGGTCTGACAGATTGCTTAGCGAAAAAACCATCCGTTCATATTGCCTGTATTCGATATGTTTGTAACTTTCAGGCTGATTCTGCTTTTTATGTGCGATCACCTGCCTGATCAGTTCCACAGCGGGATTGTTCTTATTGCTGTATTTCTTCTTTTTAGCAGATACCACACGAACTTCATTAAGCTGTTGGCTATTTTGCTGCAAAACAACATTGACCTGTTGCTCCTGTGCGGGTTTTATATCGAGTGTTCTGCTGCTGTATCCCATATGCGTAATCGTGATCTTATGGTAAGAAGCATTCGCGGCAATGGTAAAATGGCCTTCCTCATCAGTCGTTACACCGTAGTTAGTCCCGGTAAAGAGGACGGATACTGACGATATCGGTTTACCGCTTTTTCCGTCGGTCACCGTTCCGTTCACAGTAGTAACCTGTGCAAGGGCAACGTTTCCCATCATAGGAATTAATGATCCGGTAAGGAAACAAATGGACAAAAAGCTGCGGGTGATCGTTCTCGAAATTTTCATAATATTTGTTCTTTATTGCGGGCTGATAATATGACCATCCATCATTTCGATGATCCGGTCAGATTTAGCTGCAAAATCATTGTCATGCGTGACGGCAATAATGGTTTGGCCATATTCGTGCGCCAGTTCCTGGAAAGCTTCAAATACCGTGTCCGTATTCCTGGAATCCAGGTTTCCGGTAGGCTCGTCACCCATAATGATCAACGGATCGTTGATCAGCGCACGCGCTATGGCGATACGCTGCTGCTGGCCGCCGGAAAGTTTAGAGGCTGGCTTAAGCGCCTGTTCCTCCAGGCCCAGCATCCGTAGTTTTTGGTATGCCCTCTCTTCTATTTCTTCCTTAGAGTACCTGCCTAAACGCAGCGCCGGAATCATCACGTTTTTCAGGCAGCTGAACTCGTTGAGCAGGTAATGGAACTGAAATACAAACCCTATTTTCTCATTACGAAGTGCGGCCAGCGCATTTTGCTTTCTGCCGGTGACCAGGTCGCCGTCTATGCTCAGGCCGCCTTGGTAGTCCGTATCCATCGTGGAAAGTATATAAAGCAATGTGGACTTCCCGCTGCCGGATTTGCCGACCAGCGTTACAAATTCACCTTTGTTGACTGTAAACGAGATATCGTTTAATACTTTGAATTTCTCAGGATCATAGAAGTATTTCCCGATCCTGTCCGCCTGTAAAATGATCTCCTGTTGCATAATTATTTTCTGAAAATGGATACCGGGTCAACATTCGCGGCTTTCCTGGCGGGCAGATAACCCGCCAGCAGGGTGATGACCAGTCCGAATAAACTGCCCCGGACAAAAATGGAACCGTCAAATACGATCGGGAAATAGCCGATGTCGCCCCCGACATAGATCTTTGAAGTGAAGAACACAAGCAGGCCGGCCATGACCAATCCGGCAATGATGCCCATCAGGCCGATGAGCGCCCCTTGCAAAACAAAGATCCGGATCACGTCGCTGCCCTGGAAGCCCATGGCTTTAAGGATGGCGATATCATTGATCTTCTGACTAATGGTCATGTTCAGGATGTTGTAGATTCCGAAGCCTGCCACGAGCAGGATAGACATGGATATGGCAGTAACCAGAACGCTTCGCATATTGGCCGCACTGACCAGCGTGTTGTTGGCCGCTTTCCAGTCTTCGGCTTTATAGCCTGTAAGTGCAGAAAAACGAGCAGAATAATCGGCGGCTTTTGTAAAATCTGTGACGTCGACATCAATATCGGTGACATAGCTGGCACCCTCCCGCATGAGTTGCTGGGCGGAATGTATGCTGATGTACGATTTGGTTTTATCGGTGATGGAATTATTCGTCTTGAACAAACCAGCAACCTTCATGACCCGGTTGACGTTCCTTGATGAAGTGATGCTGATGTTATCACCTGTTTTGACGTTCATTTTAGCGGCGATCCCGACACCCAGCAGGATGCCGTTCGGCAGGATCGCCAGATCTTCCATCCGGCCCTCTACCATCGTCGGTTTAATATTGAACATCCTGTCCGCTTCTATGATATCTACACCGGACGCGTTACCGTTGATCTGGGAAAGCCCGCTGTTGTAGAAGACGCTCACTGCTATTTGCGGCGTGACGATCTGGACGTCTGGCTGTGCCTTCAGTAAGGCTACGATCTTATCCGGATCGACGATCCGGTCACTTTCCGGTACCACTTTAGGATTGCTGATCATGTCCAGCTTCTTTGAGCTGACGGTTTTAATCAGCGGCTGACTGATCTGGTCATCTTTATACACCCTGATATGGGGGGTATTATTGAAGATCATTGTATTGGACTTGCGGGTGAACCCAGCAGTCATACAGTTCATAAATATAAAGATCGCTATGCCGATGGTCACGCCCAGGGCAGCGACCAAAGTCAGCTTTCTGCTGGTGATGATATAGGTGATCGATATCTCTGTATCAATGTTATGTTTGAATTGCCTTGCCATAATTAATGCTGCGGGATAATGATCGTTTCGTCTTCCTTGATTCCACTTAAAATTTCCACCCAATCGGTGGATATAATTCCCGGGCGAACCGGTATCTGTTTTTTGCCTTCCTTTAAAGTCACTTTATTGCCGTAACTCAAATAAGCAGCCGGGATAACCAATGCGTTCTTCCTGGTGCCGGTTATAATATTTGCCTCTAACTGGGTACCTGTGATATCCAGTTCAGGGCGTTTCAAAAAATAGGCTTTTACAATGAAGGAACGTGTAGTGTCGTCAAAGGCAGGAAGGATCTGCTTCAGAATAGCGGCGTAAACTTTGTCCTTATTGGTATTTAATTTGACCAGTACCGTATCACCTGTTTTCAGTTTCGACATATTGGTTTCGTCGACATTAAGCCGGGCGTAGATCAGTTCCGGGTTGCCGATGACCGCGATCACGTCACCCTGACGGACATAATCACCCAACTGCTTCTGTCTGATGTATATCCTGCCCGTATGAAGTGCGGTGAGCTGATTCTGTAGCTTGACTACCCGGTTAACATCACTTGCATAACGTTGCGAAACCTCCTGTTGCCTGGCGCTCAGCTGCTGATCCTGGTATTGCTCCTGTAATGCGTTTAAACTGGCCTGCGAATTGGTCAGTGTCAGTTGGGCATTTTCATATTCTGATTTCGAAACACTGTTATTTGCGAAAAGTCTTTGATAACGGTCAGCCTGCTGCTGATCCAACTGAAGCTTGGCCGTCGCAGCTTGAATATTCGCTTTGATCTGTAAAAGTGCCGGCGCAGATGGATCGGTTTTTTCGCGTGCGATAGCATACAATTTGCTGGCACTCCGTGCATTTATAACGTTTTGATTGTTATCAATAACGGCCAGCAACTGACCCTGCTGCACGTCATCACCTTCTTTGAAATTCATTTTCACCAGGTAACCATCGGTTTGTGCGGTCAGATTATACTGATCATCCGCCTGCAACATCCCGGAGGCGAACACCATTTCGGTGATGTCTTTATGAATAGCCCTTGTTTCCGGGTTTTTACTTCCGCAGGAAGTGAACAGCACCAAGCCGGCGATCACTATACCTATATATTCTCTTTTCATTTGATCGTATTACTAATGATAATTTTACTTTTTGCGTATTCGGCCGTCGCCCGGAGCGCCACTGTATTGAGGCCGCTGTTAAGCCAGTCGTCAAACGAGTTAATAAGATCTGTTGCCGACAGCAGGCCTTCCCGGTAAATCGCCAGGTTTTTGTAATAGGAATCTTTACGGAGGGATTCTATGTCCACCGCAAGCCGGTAGCTTTTGAAAGCTTTCTGATAATCCAGTTCAAGCTGGTTATTATTGATCCGGTCCTGCAGCATATTGTGCTGCCAGTTGTTTTTGGCGATCTGCAGGTTGACCCGGTCATATTTGACCGTTGCGATCTTCGATGCCTCCGGCAGCAGCGGAACGGTTAACCTTAAACCAACGAAACTTGTTCCGAACCAAGTGCTGCTATCAAAAAAATGATTGTTGGTGGTTTGCTGCCAGCCGAAAGAGCTGAAAAGGTTTACCGTAGGCAAATACCATCTTTTGTCAGCACGGAGTGTGGCTTCCTGGTATTTGGTTTGCCACTCGCTTTGCCGCTGGAGGAGATCGCCATTTGCCGAAAGGCTAAGGTTCGGACCGGATAGCATATCTTTCTCTGACGGAATGACAACGACGGTCGCGGCAGAATCTATGTCCGCTAATACTTTCAGGCTATTGTATTGCTGGGAAAGCTGTATTTCCAGCTGCTGTAACTTGTCTTTAACCGTCAGCCGGTTTGCCTCTCCGTTATTTACATCCTGCCCCCTGGCGAGGCCTTCCTGCTGCCTGTTATTTAAAATGATACTTAGCGTATCGGCATTCGCCAGGCTTTTCTCCGTAACAGCGATCTGTCTCTGGTAAGAAAGGATATTATGATAAGCCGCGGAAATACTTTCAAAAACAGCCTTTTTATCCAGAAGATTGTTAACGGCAACTAATTGCTCGTTGTTTTTATTTGCCCTGACCAATGCGGCTGCGTATGGATTGATCAGGTCAATTTGCGGAGCGAAGGTGACGTTGCTCTGGTATTTTTGCCCGAAAGTCACGGGTTGGAACGTACCCGCCGGCCCGCCAAATACTTCAGCCGGGATAAAACTCGTATTGAGCTTGGTATTATCCGTTAGCGTGAACGTCGTTCTGCCCTGCAGGTTCCATTGACCCAGTTTAGCCGCCAGCGTCTGGTATTTTGCCAGGGTGGTTTGCTGACCGGCGTTGCGGAAAGTAGTGCTGTGGCTGTCTGCATAAGTATAAACTTCATCCAGGGAATGAAAGGTTATCTTTTGCTGTGCCCAAACAAACGGGCCACGCAGCAACAATACCAGTATAAATAAAAAGATAGCCGATTTCATGATTAACGCGTTACGGGAATGTTCAGGGTAACCAGTATTTCCTCAGGAGTGCCATGGCGGTTGATGTTATAATCGTGCGGGTTGAATTTAAAATCGCCCTTAAAGGCGCCCTCTGCATTATTACCCGTAAAAGTGAATGGAATGAGAATTTCCTTGGTGATACCTTTAAGGGTCAGTTTGCCGCTGGCTTCATAAGCGTTTCCTTTTCTCGAAATAGCTTCAGACTGAAATTTGATGACAGGATATTTTTTAGCATCCAGCGCTTCTTCAGAAAGTGCATGATTGGTTTTCAGAAAGTTACCGGTGCTTAAACTTCCTGCATCGATCGTAGCCGTTAAATTGCTGGATTCCAAATGCGCGGGATCAAAATTCAAGGTCGCTTTTAAGCCCGTAAATGTTCCTTCTATCTTTTTGCCGGATATTTTAACAGAATAGTCGTCCTCTTTTACCTTCCAGGTAGTGATCACGTTAAAGGCCATATTACTTATACCGATAACGATCATTAACATTAGCAGATTGGTGCTCTTTTTCATGGTGTTTTGATTATGGGTTTTATTTAAATTTTTGTCTATTTCTCAAATGGATGGAACGAGATGCCAATACTGAAATAGCCCGCCGGATCAGGGTGTGTCCTGAATTCATAGGTGTCGCTTGACTGGCCTTTAATGACACCCCTTGCGTTCATGTAGTTCGTCATACCGCCTTTAAAGGTGGCAATGATGTTATGGCCAAGATTATGCTCGTAGGTAAGTCCCGATTTGAGTTCCATCTGCCTGTAATCGTACAGGGCTCCGTTCTGCGCCGGGTCTATTCTCACATACAGCAGTTCATTTTCCATTTCTGTCCCCAGGGATATCCTGCCGTTTTTGAAGACACCTTTTCTAATCATCAGGCGTTGCGGAAGGAATACGTCCAGCGCCCAATCGTTATTAAAGGCGTGCTGATAGGAAATGATGGGCATGAACGGAATGGGCGCGGAACGGTCAATCATCGCGGAGATCCCGAGGGCAAAACTGGTTGCCTTAGTTCGCTTCAGGATCATTGTTGCTGACAGATTACCTTTTACCCGGCCAAAATCCTGGTCTGTCGCATCGGCCAATATTAAACCGTTATAAGCCATTCTTTTACCGAATAAGGAACCAAAGCGCGTGACGCTTAACGAACCGGTGAACAGGTGATAATTTTCCTGCGGATTCTGTGTTATGGCCGACGTAGTTCCGGGCAGGGGTATAAAATCACCGAATTCAAAGGCTTCATATTTGTACTTTACTGAGGTATTGATCACCCACTGACTGCTGGTATATACCGGAACGGTAACCGCTGCCTTGAAACGATAATGATTGCTTATTCTTCCCGTGCCTTTGGGCTCACCGTTAAAATCCGGGGCGTAATCTGTCGGAGCGAATTGCTCGTATTTAACTTCGAAGTTTCTTCTGTTCGGAAACTTTTCCTGTATGGGTTCGCCTTTGACCTTGGTTATCGTGTCAACAGTTTGGGCAAATGCCGGGGTGAAGCCTAATGCCAGCACCAGGGTTAAAATGATCTTCATGGGATAAAAGTTAATAGTGAATGTGTGTTGTAGTATTTGCCTGAACGGATTGCCTGATATCCTGAAATAATAAAGAATGTTGTCTATCATGAAGTGCAGACCCGCCGACAAAACCTGCGAGGCAGGCAGGTCAAACCCGCTTACTCGTAATAGGAAAATGGTGATTGTCTTGTACATCTTATTTTGTTTGATGCTCAAAACTACTCTTGGAGACATGACGTAATTTTGATATTATACCAAACAGGCTGTCAATTAGATGAAATGGATGATACTGCCGCTTAATTCTAAATTGGTAATGATCAGATTGCCCTTTAAAAAAGAAGCCCCTTTCTGATTGCTCAGAAAGGGGCTCATATAGTGGCGTAAGTTTGAACGTTGACCGTTCGTTATTTTGAAAATAGTTTTTTGTTTACGAAATCCTCAAAAAAAGCGGCGTGATAGGTATTGCCGATAGGAATTTCGTGCTGATCGATATAAACAGTATTATTATCAAATGAACTAATCTTATGCTTATTGATAATATAGGATTTACTGGTCCGGATAAAGATATTAGGTGGCAGCTTAGCCTGTATTGTTTTGATGTTCATGGCTGTAATGACCTTTTGATCGGTCGTGTAAAGCACCACATAATCCTTAAGCCCCTGGATAAACAATATATCATTAAAAAGCACCT
Source organism: Mucilaginibacter pankratovii (assembly GCF_014773265.1). Taxonomy (GTDB): domain Bacteria; phylum Bacteroidota; class Bacteroidia; order Sphingobacteriales; family Sphingobacteriaceae; genus Mucilaginibacter; species Mucilaginibacter pankratovii. Next base: position 204,728 of record NZ_JACWMY010000002.1, read on the forward strand.
TAAAAACTTTCCGGTCTGCCCGGATAAAAAAAAAGTTTTCCTGTATATCGTTGATGTCAACAACGTAGGTATCTGTTTCCAGTAATTTTTTATAAGACATGGCTTTGGCAACAGCTCGTTGAAAACGTTCCGGCTTAACCGGTTTGATCAGATAATCCAATGCGTCAATTTCATAACTTTCAAGTGCATACTGGCTGTAGGCTGTAGTGAAGATCACCATCGTCTTTTGCGGGATGTTCTGCGCGAAAGTAATGCCATCCGTTCCGGGCATCTGGATATCAAGAAAAATGATGTCAACGTGTTCGGCGTCCAGATACCTGGCCGCGGCGTCGGCGCTGCTGAATTCTTTAATTAATTCAAGTTCGGGCATTTGCCGGATCAGGCTGATTATGGCTTCCCTGGCCAATGGCTCATCATCTACAACGATGCAGTTCATAGTTGAATATTTAGTTTAACAGTATAGTGATGCTCATCATCACGAATGATCAACTCGTGACGTTCCGCGTACAAGAGTTCAAGTCGACGTTTAATATTGATCAACCCTAATCCGCCAACCTCGCTTTTACATCTTTTTTGCGGACATGAATTAATGCAAAAAAAATCAACCCGGTCATTATGAATATCAAATCTGATATCAATGAAAGAAGCGCTTTCTGTGGAAAGACTATGTTTGATGGCGTTCTCAACAAAAGTGATGAACAGAAAGGGCGGCACCTGCACACCATTAATATCTCCATGGTTGGAGACGGTATAATCGAAATTATCCCGCCTGATTTTTTCCAGGTCAAGTGAATCATTTAAAAATTGGATTTCTCCGGCCAGCAACACTCTGTCCCTGCTGCTGTCATATAACTGATAGCGTAACAGGTCGCTTAACTTCATCAATACCTGGGACGCTTTTTGAGGGTCCTTTTGAATCAGCACATTAGCATTATTAAGCATATTGAACAGGAAATGCGGGTTGATCTGATTTTTCAATTGCTCCAATTCAGATCGGAGCCCGGCACTGGTCAATTCGTTGATGCGCTTGGTGTCCTTTATCCATTGCTGGAATAATTTGATCGCTGTCGAGGTCCCCAAAAAAACGAAAGCGATAAATACGTTGGGGATGATCGGGGGAATAAAAATAGTTTTGTCGTAAAGGCGCTGATCTATTGATTTAAATATCAGTTGGCTGATCAACACAGCGACAAAGGCTATTGCAATCATTGCGAAGAATGAAAATCTGTAAATGGTCGGCTTGCCGTTAAACAGCAGTTTGGGCACCAGTACGTACATATTGATATAGCAAAGCGCCAGGCAAAGAGAGCAGTAGGCTAATTTATAATAAGTAATAAATGACTGTACGTATAATGGGGTTTCATTGCTTAAATAGAAAGCTACAGCAATAACCGACAAAATAAACAGGTGTCTGAATACCCTCGACCTCGTTATTGCCCGCTTGAATCGTGAATAAGCATCCGTTTTATTTTCCTGATCGAACATAATTGTATGATCAAATATAAACAATGCTAAAACCCTCCCGGGAAATATTATATCAAAGCGCTTATAAATTATACGAAATGTCGTTGGAGTTGTTTACCGGTTAAGATCCGGCATGGCCGGTCTTCCGGCTAAGGATAAGGTTTGGCAGCTGAAATAACCCTCGGGATTCATATGTAAAGCTGTTTTGTATACGTCAAATGGCTTTTGCTATAATGATTCGCCGGTTTGGTATAATAACTAAAGGCTGTGATCTGCATCCGCTTAACTTCATCAGCGGCCAACAGCCTATGTAGGCGAATGGCAAACCATACTTTACCGGAACGATGTATAAAGGACTTAACGAGCGACCTGTCAAAAATAAAGCGCAAACCATGCGTAAACTTATCAACGGCGTCGCCGAAGTTTTTCGCACTGACGGATACGCCGGCTTAGGCGTCAATAAAGTAGCAAAAATAGCGGGGGTAAATAAGAAACTGATCTACCGGTATTTTAGAAGCTTTAACAACCTGGTAGAAGCCTATGTGGTGGAAACAGATTACTGGATGCAATTTGCGGAGAACATGCGGCAACTTACCGTGCCTAAAGATCTTGAGGACACAAAACGTCTGATCAGCAACGTACTGAAAAATCAGTTCCTTTATTTCCACCGCGACAAAGAAATGCAGGAACTCATTCTCTGGGAATTATCAAGTGATAGTGAACTAATGCGGAGTATCCACCGTACCCGGGAAGCAATGGGACAGCAATTTTTGGAATTGACAGACCCATATCTGAATAACGCTGATATCAATTTCAGAGCAGTTGCGGCGCTGATCGTCGGTGGCATTTATTACACGATCCTGCACACCCGCTATAACGGTGGAATGTTTTCTGATCTAGATCTGTCGACAGATAGCGGACGGGAGGATATTTTAAATGCAATTGACCAGGTGATCGATATGGTCTTTGATCGTAGCCTGTCCGAAAATAACTGAGTTGACAAACTGAGCGGCCGGTATCCAGCCGGCGCGACAGGGTTTCTTGAATCACCTGAAACTTCGTGCTATCCTTTTTAAGTCCATCTGTAGTATGGAAATGGTATTGACTGAGCGGACCGTTTAAACAAAAATAACACAACGTGTTTTCAGGTTGTGATTTAACTATTTGGATAAACCCCAACTTTGATGCCCGATAAATCAGAATGTTATGGATAAAGCAACACAACAACGGGCAAAAATGTCCGGTATCGTCCCAACAAGGGACCAGATCGTTACCCAAAGCGATCTTGTAGTATTGAAAGAAGATATGCTGCAGGAATTTAAGCGTATCGTTAAAGAATGTTTTAGCGGCCAGCCCGGCAAAAAATGGTTGAAGTCTGCCGAAGTAAAAAAGCTGCTGGGTATCTCGCACGGTTTCCTTCAATCTTTGCGAGACAGCGGTGTCCTGCCTTTTACCAAAATTGGCGGTTCCATTTACTACGATTATGAGGACATCACCTTCATGATGTCTGCCAACAAAAGCGCATAGCATATTATCCCATGCCGGACCTGCCTGTTTGCAGGCCGGCCTTAAATCAAAGCAATGTTGTTTAAACGAAAAGCGAAACGGATTCTGGCCGAACGCAGGGCCGTTTCCAAACCCGAATTGATTCGTCAAAAAGGTTTCGGCACCGAAATGCCGCCACAAAAGAAACTGGTTGAGATCTATTTCGATCAAAAAGGATTTACCGTTCAGGCCGAATTGTTTTACAGTTTTTTTGACCGGGCTCAATGGAGCAGTCCGAAAGGAACACCTTACCGTAACTGGAAATTGCTGGCGACCGATTGGATATTCGACTACCAGCAATCATTAAAACTGCAGAAAAGGCAACGGGAAAACGCAGTTCTGTAATCTCATTACTCATCATTATCAAACAGAAATCTAACATCATGGCAAAGATCATCACCATAGCCCATCAAAAAGGTGGCGTAGGTAAAAGCACGTTAGCGATCAACCTGGCGCTTTGTTTCCAGGATCAATTATCAGTAGCCCTTGTAGACACCGATCTTCAGGGTAGTTTATATCACATCCGGGAGGATTTTCCCGACCTGGCTATTATCGGCGTCGATAAATTGCAGGATATCCGGCAGCTGGCCTATGACCTGGTCATCATCGATACGCCGCCTTATCTCTCCAATCGCTTACCCGAATTATTTCTTTACTCTGATTTTATTTTGGTACCGACCAAGGCCGGTTTCTTCGACGTAATGGCCATTCGTTCTACTCTGGCACTGATTAAGGAAGCGCAGCGAAAGACGCCGCAGATCAGGGCCGGTATCGTACTCAATATGGTCAAGCCACGATCAGGCATTACCCGGGAAGTGGCAGTCCTGCTGCAAAGCATGGATACACCATTGCTGAAAACAAGGGTGCATGACCGGGTAAGTATCGCGCGGTCCTCCATGACCGCGGGCGTTTTAAATAGCGCTGACAAGCGGGCAAAAGAAGAGATTATGGCGTTGACTGAAGAAGTTGTCGAGCACATCAGTGCTGAAATAGCAATATAGCAAGCTAGCTTTTTATTTAGCTAACAAGCTAGCAAAATTGCAAACTAAGATCGTAGCAGTTTAGCACGCTAAGGTCATAGCAAGTTATCAAGCTAGCTGCGGTTGACAGGAAGCTATCAAGCTAGTAAACTGGCAACAATTGCTAACAAACTATAATGATAGCAAATGGAAAATTATAAAAACAAACTCGGCAATCTTGCCGACAAACTCAGACAGGAAAGGCCTGCTACCCCTATCCAAGAGGTGACACCGGTCAAGGCCGTACCCGTTCCAAATGAGCCCGAAGTACAGTTCAACAACCGGATACCCAAAGGCCTTTTAAAGCGGCTTAAAACATTCGGACTGGAGTATGATGAGTCCCTTAAAGACATCAATATACAGGCACTTGAACTTTATCTCAGCCACAAGGCGAAGCCGGAGGAAAAAACAAAAAATGCCGATTAAAACACTGTTAGCAGGATAAGACCGCCCGCTTCGCAGCAGTCAGCAAGATGTACAATTGTGTCACAATTGAATCTTGCCCCGGCCTCCGCTGTCGGCCACGGTCCAGGCAAAAATCCTCCGAAGTCGGATTTTTAAAGATTTAGATCATGAGTGAACAGGAAGATAACAGGTCAAGGTGGTACAATATCCGGCTGAAACCTGACGAGTACCAATTGCTGAACGGGAAGTTCAAAAAGACCCAGTTCAGGAAGCTAAGCGAATACATGCGCAGCCTGCTTTTGGATAAGCCCGTAACGGTTACTTACCGTGACAAAGCTATGGATGATATGCTGGAAGAAATGGTATTGCTGCGGCAGGAATTGAATGCGATCGGCAACAATCTCAACCAGGCGATGCGCAATATCAATAGCGCCCACGGTAATGCCGATGCCAGGCTCTGGATGAATTTGCTCAGTGTGATCAACACCAAACTGGAGCCGTCGATTCAACAAATTAAAGACAGGATGAACCAATACGCGGATATATGGTCGCAAAAATTAAAAGCGGCAAAAGCCTGATCGGCGCGCTAAACTATAACGAGAACAAAGTGAAACAGCAAAAAGCTGCATTGATCGAGGCGGCAAAATACTTTAAGGACAAAGATGAACTGTCTTTTAATGACAAGCTTTTCAGGTTAACCGACCTGGCCGGGATGAACCAGCGATCCAAAACCAATACCGTACATATCTCCCTGAATTTCCCGAACGGCGAAAATTTGGCGGATGAAACCCTGCGGGAGATCGTCAAAGATTATCTCCAGGGTGTCGGTTTTGAAACGCAGCCCTATTTAGTTTACCGGCATGAGGATGCAGGACATCCGCATATCCATATCGTCACGACGAATATCAAACGGGACGGCGAGCGGATCAGCCTGCACTACCTGGGGCAAAATGAATCAGAGAAAACACGCAAAGCTATCGAGATCAAATATGGACTGACTAAAGCTGAGGAGCAGCCTTCACAAAAACCAAACTTGAAAGCGGAAATCTCTCCGGCAGAATATGGCAAAGCCGAAACCAAGCGGGCCATAACCAATGTCCTGGGCTTTGTATTAAGGGCTTATAAGTTTACCAGTGTTCCCGAACTCAACGCGGTTTTACAACAGTACAACATCCAGGCGGACCGGGGCTCCAAAGACTCCCGCATGTATGCGCGTGAAGGATTAGTGTATTGGATACTGGATAAGCAAGGCAACAAGATCGGCGTACCCATTAAAGCAAGTACCCTATATGGTAAACCTACATTGATAACGCTGGAGGATAAGTTCCGGCTTAACACGCATTTGCGTAAACCATTTAAAGAAGGCCTGATCAAAATATTGGATGAAGTATTAGCCAAACCGCAAACCAGGAGGAGTTTTCAATCAGCACTCAGGGCTGAAGGAATTCAATCTATCCTGCGCCAAAACGATGAAGGCCGCATCTATGGCGTAACTTTTATCGATCAAAAAAACAAAGCGGTTTTTAATGGCAGCGATCTGGGAAAAACTTACAGTGCCAATCAGTTCAGTGCGCAATTACTGCCTGACCCCGTAAACATCCGGAAACCGGGCCTGAATGCGTCTGCCGATAACGCACAAAGCCATGCATCAACCAGTGGCGAAGGATTAGTAGACATATTGTTCGCTCCCGCGCGTGAAGACATGGCCGCGCTCAACAAATTCAAAAAGAAGAAACGTAAAGGACTTAATCTATAACACTATGCAAACCGGAGAAAACGAACAGGCCCTGCGCAAGATTATTGATTTTACCAGGCTAATAAGTATCACCATATTGGTTATTCATTTCTATTTGTGCTGTTACCCGGCATTTAAAGAATTGAACCTTACCCATAAAATTGCAGATCATGTCTTGTTACCGCTTTCCAAAATGGCAATATTTAAAACGGTGCTCATCGCTAAACTGATCGCTCTGTTGTTGCTGGTTGTTTCGCTGATCGGCAGCAAGGGCAAAAGGGATGAAAAGATCAGGACGAAAACTGTCGTTACTTATTGCTTTACTGGTTTGCTGTTGTATTTTATCAGCACCATGTTTCTATCGCTTCCGTTTACAATAATCACGGTAGCTGCGGTTTATATAGGTACCACTTCATTTGGCTATCTTTTATTTATGACTGGCGGTGGCCTATTGTTTAGGATACTGAAACTCAAAATGGGCGACGATATCTTCAACAAGGAAAATGAAACCTTTCCGCAGGAAGAAAGGCTATTGGAAAACGAATATTCGATTAACCTGCCTGCCAAGTATCAATTAAAAGGGAAAGAGCGTTATAGTTGGATTAATATTATAAACCCTTTTCGCGGAACATTGGTTGGCGGCAGTCCCGGTGCCGGTAAATCCTATTTTGTGATCCGGCACATTATCACCCAGCACATTAAAAAAGGTTTTAGTATGCTCATATACGATTTCAAGTACGATGACTTATCCAAAATTGCTTACAATGCGCTTAGGGAACATGGAGGCAGGTCGTTTTATGTGATTAATTTTGAAAAGATCATGCATCGCAGCAATCCGCTGGAACCTGATACTATGCAGGATATTACCGATGCTATAGAATCTGCCCGTACGATCATGCTCGGGTTAAACCGCGAATGGATCAAAAAACAAGGAGACTTTTTCGTGGAATCACCCATAAACTTTGTAACCGCGTTGATCTGGTTTCTTAAAAAGTATGAAGGCGGTAAATACTGCACATTACCCCATGTGATCGAGTTGTCCCTGGTAGACTACAAAGACCTTTTCGCTGCGTTAAGTGAGGAACCAGAAATTGAAGTACTGATCAATCCATTCATCTCAGCCTGGAAAAATGAAGCCTATGAGCAATTGGAAGGCCAGATTGCGAGTGCTAAAATCAGCCTGGCCCGGCTGTCATCGCCACAACTTTATTATGTGTTGAGTGGCAATGATTTTTCGTTGGATATAAATAACCCTGATAACCCTAAAGTAGTCTGCTTAGCAAACAACCCGCAAAAGTCACAGATTTACGGCGCAGTTTTATCCTTGTATGTGAATCGTATCAACAAGTTGGTTAATCGTAAAAACCAACAAAAATGCAGTCTCATTTTTGACGAATTTCCGACGATTTATTTTAACGGCATCGACAACCTGATTGCAACTGCACGTTCTAATAAGGTAGCGGTGACTTTGGCAGTTCAGGACTATAGCCAGTTAAAAAAAGACTATGGTCGCGAACAGGCTGAGGTGATCATGAATATCGTTGGTAACATAATCTGTGGACAGGTTACCGGTGATACCGCTAAGCAGTTATCCGAACGCTTTGGTAAGATCAACCAGCAAAAGGAAAGCGTTTCGATCAATAGCAGCGATACTTCCATCAGTCGCTCTAACCAACTCGATTATGCTATACCAGCCTCTAAAATAGCAGGCCTGTCATCGGGCGAATTTGTGGGTATGGTAGCAGATGATCCCACCAATAAGATCGATCTTAAAATGTTTCATAACCAGATCCAAAATAACCACGAAACAATCAGTGCAGAAGAGGGTGCTTACCGAGAAATACCAAGTATCCGAGATATTAGCCCGAAAGAAATATTATTGAAGTACCAAGGCATTAAGGCGGATATTAAAGTACTTATTGAAGAAATCGTCCATGACCATTAACAAAAAGTGTATTTTAAGCATAAAAGCATGGTGCTTTGGAAAGTTGTTGTCTAAATTTCTGGTTATTTGACAGGACTACTTGCAAGATACAGAAAGTATCGTAGCATTGATTATCAATGAGATATAAGCTTTGAATTGCAAATTTGAATTCTCCCGCACCGGGCCTTCCCGAAGTCGCAAATTTAGCCTCGTCGCACTCATGAAGTCGATATAGTAGTAAAATATAGCGCTGAAATCATGTGAGCATAAGGTTCAATTAAGGTCGTATAAAAAGAGTAAATTCAAAAGCTATAAATATTTTTTCAAAATCATACAAGCAATTAAAATTATAATTAATTTTATAAGCCTACAAAATACACTTGGAATAATTACCTGAGCCTCATGTACTTAATTTCAATTTGGCTTCAATGAAAAGTTCCTTTAAAATAAACTGGATATAATTACTTAAACGTTTCTGGCACAGAAGGGGAATTAGGGATGATGGAAAGTGGGCCAGCCGCCATAATAATAATTTAAAACCCTAAAGCCATGTCAAAGATTAGATCCATATTAGTTTTATTGCTTTGCTCTTCTCGCCTATTTGCTCAAACCTCTTCTCAAGATTATTTAAAAAAAATCCAATCTGATAAGAATCCCCTTTATTCAGGCTTCAAAGGAGCGTTCTCTGTTTCAGACAACGGATCAGCCGTTTATAATTTACCTTTTCCTGTTACGCCTGGTCTCGGAGGAATGACGCCGAGAATTTCCTTAAATTATAATTCAAGTAGCTCTGTATCCATACTCGGAGAAGGCTGGTCAGTAGGCGGGTTTTCCTATATAAGTCGTAGTCCAAATACAGCCGCAACGGATTCAATGACGCAAAATATAACATTTGGACCAGAAGACAAACTAAGCCTCGATGGTGCGAGATTGGTCGGAGTGGATCCTAAAGCAATATACGGAATTGAAAATACAGAATACAGAACTGAAAATAACCAATACAAAAAAATTACCGTTGAAGAAGTTAATGGAGCTCCCGTGGACGGAATCGCCTATTTTAAAGTGGTAACCAAAGACGGCTTAGAGTATTATTACGGCACTCTAAACGATGGTCTTTTAGGAAACCTTAATGGTATCGTCAGGACTTCAACCACACAAAAAAAAGGTATTGCTTATCTTTGGTTACTTACATTAGTAAAAGACAGGACCGGAAATTGGATTCGTTTTAATTACGATATATTATCCAGCTTTTACAAACCATCTTCGATATCTTATGGGGGAACAGACAATAAGAGTCCAATAGGCGAGATAGTGTTTTCTTATTATGATGATGGGAAAGCAGTAAACCGTTGGGGTTGGGAAAGTGTAAAATATATACAGGGAGAAAAAATTATTTTAAATAAGCCCCTGGAATCTATTACGTCCAGATATTTGACGGACAAGAATGAAAAATTTACAGTCAGAACTTATCGATTCACCTATGATTATGAGGATATCTCAAATAAACTTCTTCTAACCAAAATTGCACAAAGTGTCAAACAAAGCAAAAACAGCGATCTAATAGATGATTCGCCAAATGCCATATTATTTGAATGGAAAAAAACAGATAGAAAAAAAGAAGACTTTTTTGTTAAAGTCAGCAGTGCTTCGCGGGATAATCTTCATCTCGAAGAAGATTATAAAGTAGCAGTTGCAGATTTCAACGGTGATGGGTTTCCGGACAAATTGCTACACAGAAATATCGGTGACCGAATTTCCCTCTTGCTAGGGATAAACGACAGAAAAGGCGGTTTCCAGCCGTCAATTGTAGATACAATAGTCAGAACGATTCCAAAAGATGCAAAAGCTTTTACGGGAGATTTTAATGCAGATGGCAAAAACGACTTGGTATTTCTTTCGAATGAAAAGGACAGTCTCTCTATTTATCTTTATCTCGCTCAAAGCAATGCCAATGGAAACCACACCGGATTTAAAGAAACAGTGAAACATGGAGTTTTGAAATTGCCAGCTATCGGAATGAAAAAAATTCGATATGGTTTTGGTGATTTCAATGCTGACGGCTTTTCTGACATCATGGTTTATTACCTCGAAAAAGATAAATTAAAATATCAGTCAATAGTATTTTTTGCCGACATGATACGTGCCGATAAACCGCGAGAGCTGGATAAGGGAGATATTCCTGATGAGAGCTTCATTTCGCAGCTTGCGGATATAAATGGAGATGGAATTACAGACCTTTTCTTTACCTGGACAGACAATTCCGGATGGTTTACAAGATCTTTTGTTTTTTCAAATAGCCGGCAGCTCGGACTGTCTGCAGTGGAAGATCAGCTAAGTAGTCATCGGATTGATTACGGGATTGTAGGTTATACCATAGATACATTACATAATGCGCCGATCCCTATTTCTTCTGTAATTGTTAAAGGAGACTATTCCAAATTGGGAAATATGATGATTTCAGACCTGAACCGGGACGGAAATGTAGATGTTATAATTTCCAATTCAGGTAAAGACGGGTGGGACTACTATTGCGCAATTGGTAAAGGAAATGGCGAATTTGATTTTAATGATAAAAAAAATGTAACAAAAGAGGCTTTCGCTGTAAATCAAAAATCAAGTTTTGGAGACTTTAATGGGGATGGCATTCTTGATATAATAATACAACGTACCGATCAAAAAGGATGGCATTCACTGGTCGGTTTCGGGGATGGTAAAGGAACTTTTCAACTCAAAAACCAGTCGTCAAAATTAGTTACATTGTTGAATAGAAATTTCTCTTACAGTCAGCAGGTTGTAACCGACTTTGTCCTGCCGGTAATTTATAATAGACATTACAAAACATTGTTTGATTCAAAGATAACGCCTATTGAAGCATGCAATCTTAACGATCATGAATGTGTAATGCGCAATATCCGAATGATTTTTCCGGTTGAAACGGGTTTTTTTCCCAACGAGCAAAGACCATATGCAGCACCCATGGCGCAACCGCTTAAGGATTTTATCGACACCGACCTTAATTTTGATAACAACGTTAAGCGAATTATCGGAGCATCTTATACAGGGGATTCAACGGTAACAAACATTTTTGGCAGTTATAAATATTATACTAAAATAACGTACGGGGATTATTGGCAACCATATGTAGTAGATCTTAACGGCGATGGCCTATCAGATTTACTGCTAACCTACCCTGTACAAATTCCGAGCGATACAAGTTTACGAGAGCAACGGAACGATCTTGAAGACGGGTTATATACGTTCACAGCTATAAATGACAACACAAAAGCTGGTGTTATTTCCAATTTTCTCCACTCTAACAAGGAAAGAATAAAAATAAGTTACTCTTCAATTCTTAAGTCGACCGCGCCCCAGTTTATTACTACGATGTCTTACCCCTTTATCCCGTGGAATTCAGCACAATATGCAGTAGATACTTTAGCGGTTACTGACGGACAGGGGAAAAACACCTTTAAGCAAACACATTACACTTATCGAGGAGGCATTTATGCCCTAAACGGACGAGGGTTTCTGGGTTTTCAAGAAACATCAGTTAATAATATTCAAAATGGGAATTATTCAATCAAAAAATTTCTTCAGGACAGGAAAAACATGTTGAAAGGATTAATGCCTGTAACGCAGATTCAGACCTTTGTAAAACCAGGCCGGAAGGTTAATGAAGAGAATTTTGAATACTTGTTAAGTGCTGCGGACAAAGGGACTTCTTTCAACTTGTTCTGTGTTCGTCAAAATGTTACTAGTAACGACCTTAACGGGATTATGACTTATTTTTCTGAAATAGGTTCGACCTATGATAGTTATGGAAATTTATTAACGTCCCGAACAAAAAAAGGAACAGGCGGTGACGGGGAAATAATAATTGATCTGAAGAATACCTATTATGAACAGCAAGGGAACGAATGGGAAAACTCCTGGTTAATCGGCAGGCTAAAGTCTAGTTCAATTAAAACTATTCGAAGCGGCACCGAGGTAGAGCGTATCGCAAAATTTGAATATGACAGTCAAAACGGCCAGTTGATAAAGGAGGTTAGTGATGCCCAAGATACGTTGCTCAGTATTACTAAAGAATATGCACTCAATAAATACGGTAATATTTACCGCAGCACCCTTTACCCGACCTTTTCTAAAACCGTAAACAATACCAGAATTACAATTACACAATACTCAAAGGACGGGCGCTTTGTTGAGCAAATGCTGGATCCAATGGGTTATATTACATATAAGAAATACGAACCTGTTCAGGGACTTTTAGTATCAAGTGCAATGGGCGACGCTCAGACACAGACTATAATAAAAGCTGACGTGATAGGCAGATACCAGACCATATCAGCGCCAGATGGTAGTCAAACTCAAATCGAAAAAAGAATATGTAATGATTGCGGGTTTGGTTTGCCTAACGGATATGTCTCTATTGAGCGAAACAATACTTCGAACCTTCCGACACTACGTTTTTACAACGTTGAAGATAAGAATGTCGGAACAATAATATTCGATCATAAAGGCAGAGCAATCATTACCGTAAATAATTTTGATCGGCAGGGTAATCTTATAAGAGAATCAATGCCTTACTTCAGCGGTTCAAAACCCCGATTTACGAGACATCGATACGATGCCTTAAATAGAAAAATACTTTCGATTTTTCCAGATTCTACAAAAGTAAAATTCGTGTACTATGGACTTACTGATACTGTTTTTAATGAGAAAGGTCAGCGGCGGATAACAGTAAAAAACTTGCTTGGCGAAGTCGAAAAGACTGCCGATGACAATGGATTTTACGTAACCTATCAATATGATGGTTTCGGAAGAATAATACAAATGACAGATGCCCAGCAAAGGACCTTTCGTATGCAATATGATTTGAATGGAAACAGAACTCTGTATCGTAATCCGAATTACAAACGAGATGAAATTGCTGAATACAATGCCTTTAGCCAAAAAACAATGTATACCGATGCTAACGGTTACGCCAAGCGTTATGAATATGATGCGCTGGACAGATTAACTCAACTGAATGCACTGCGGCCGGGGCACCTGGAGCGGATAATTTATTCCTATGTTCAGCAATCTGAAAAAGAGAATGGAAAAGGCAAAATCAAACTTATTCAGAGTTTCTCTGATGATCATCCTTACGATGAAATATTTACATATACTGAGGCCGGTAAAATTAAAACTCATCGTTTCGCAGCATTCAATTTAAATAATCGAATGCACGCAAACAATAAAAATGTCTTCACTTACACAGGTATTAAGGAACGCGATAATTTAGAATACGTTTATACATATGAGAAAGGTTTAGTGAAATCTATCACCTATCCTTATTCAGCCCAAAAAAATGACAAACGCTTCATTGTGCTTTATAATTATAACAACGGTACTTTAGTTAAAGCTGAAGTTTCCGTAAACGGCACCAAACAGAATGTCTGGGAACTTGGAGAAACTGATGCTTCCGGCTTGGTTGGTTCCTATAAATTGGGTGATGAGATTGCGGCAACTCAAAAATATGATCCAATGGTTTCCAACTTAGAGCGTTTGGAATACTCCTCGGCAGGAAAGTTGCTGGCAGGCATTAGTTACGATTACGATAAACTCGGCAACGTGATTCGTCAAGGTGATTTAAAACGACCGTTGTTAGTCGATTCGCTTTTTTACGATAATTTAAATCGTATCGCGGAGGTAAGGACCGGTAAATACTCTACACGTGTGGGTTATAACCTTAACGGGTCGATTCGCGAAAAAACATTTGGGACTGAAATGAAGTTTGAGTTTTCATATGAGCCAGGAACAGATAAATTCAGTTCAATAAAGCGAACGGAACTTCCAACGGGAATAACCTCAACAAAAGGAGTACAGTACGATGGATACGGAAATGAACTTTCAACTTTTCCTTTCTCGGTTTCGAATAAATCTGCAGGTATAGCCTATAATCAATATAATTTACCTTTCAGCGTTGGGGATATTAATTTCTATTATGCTTTTGATGAATCCAAAGTGGGTATTTATGATTATGACAATCATAAAGGCGTGTCATATTTAGGAGGAATGTCTGAATTGGAATATCACTTCAGCGGTTCAGACAATAACGGGATATTGTTTAATCATCGTGCTGTTATCTTGGTAAACGGCAGTCCTGTTGCACATGTTGATAGCAGGACAGGCGGAATTTCATTTTTATTAAAAGATGCGAACAATTCACTTATTGCCATAGCCGATACTAAAGGAAAGTTATTGGACAGCATGGCCTTCGACGTCTGGGGTCTAAAGAGAGACGTAAACAATTGGAAATATGATTGGAAATCGCTTTCAAAAGAGACATTGGATTTAGCTGAAAAAGGTTTTCTCGGTGGAATATCATTGGCAAATTACGGCTTGGTAGACATGACCGCTAGAATGTATTGCCCCATAACCGGTCGCTTCATAAGTGTCGATCCAGTTGTCGATAATTCATTTTCGCCAACGCAATTTGCTAACGGATATACTTATGGCTATAATAATCCGCCTGTCTTCATTGATCCCGGCGGTAAGTGGGGGTTTATAGTAGTTGCTGTAGTGGCAGCGTACCTGGGAGGGTCAGCGGCTGGTGGCTCTCTCCTACCTTGGCAGTGGAATGAAAATTGGTGGAAGGGGGCACTGGTTGGCGTAGTTTCAGTTGCAGGAGGGTACGCAGTTGCGGGGCCAGCGATGTTCACGGGAGGTATGACGGCAGGAACCGCTGTACTGAGCGGAGCTGCGGCTGGATTTGCCGGTGGATTTACCGCAACGTTAGTAAACGGAGGGAATTTCGAACAGGCTTTGGAAAACGGTTTTAAAGGAGGCGTAATCGGAGGCGTGACTGCCGGCTTTACTTTTGGTATAGGCACCGCTTTCGGGAATCCAGAAGCAATGAGCGGTGGCTATTTCGCGAAAGCTGCTGTACATGGAATAAACCAAGGAATCGCCAGCGAAGCAATGGGAGGAAGCTTTGAGCACGGTTTTCTTGCCGGTTCATTTGTCACTTTGGCTGGGCCATTATCATCTCAAATTTCTTTATCTCCTGAACTTAAGACTATGGTCTCCGCACTGATTGGGGGTACGTCTTCCATGTTAGGCGGGGGTAAATTTGCAAATGGGGCGCTTTCTGGGGCTTTAATAGATATATATAACGACAAACAACATCCGTGTGGAGACAGCAGGCTACCTTTGTGTACAAGGGTAAGTTCAAGTGCATCTATCAGGTTAAATACACAAGGTCCGGCAAGATTAGGTATTTCAGTGCCTTTTGGTGAGGGAAGTGCCAGGGGAAGCATTTCTATACCTTACAAATTAGGTGTTGTAAACGGTAGTTTCGGATTTTCCTCAAATTTTGATAATTCTACTACGCTGTTTGTCGGTGCTAACGCACCCGGAAGCTTATCGCGCCTTTTGTCATTTAACGTGGGAGCAACAATGGGCGATTATAATTCCATGACGCTACAGCTCAAGGCTCTGAATGCTATTAATGGGACAGCGAACATATATTATAACGATAATTGGGCGCTTAATAATTACACTGCGAGCCCTACTCTTCAAAATATATTCAGCGATGTCATGAACTATATCTACTCCGGCGGAACAGTTAGCCCAACTCCTTAAATATTACCTGTCTGCCCTAATGATTTAGGGCAGACAGAATTTGTATCCTTACCATCGTTCCTTATTTTATGTTTACAATTTATGCTAAAAACATTAGTATGTTAAAATCCATTTGATAATTTTGTGTGATGTATTATGCCGGGAAATTTTACGAAGTGTTCAAAAAGGATTTGTGTGATTGGGTCTGGAACAACAAAAAGCTCCTGCGTAAGATCACACCGCACAACCTTAAATACCTGTTTGAGTTTCATGCTAACCGTGGCCTGTCCATTGACCTCCGGCGTTTTGAACCCGAGTATTACCTGGAAGTATTTTATCCGCCTGAAATTAAGAAGGCGTCCATAGATGAGTTTGTCAGAAAGGCATGCGTAGTTATTGCTCAAAATTTACAGCGGGACGGACGCACGGATCTAACTTTAACCATTACCGTAAGGCACATGGTTTCCGAGCAGAGCCACTGGAAAACCTTCCTTATCGATGAAAATTTTAACGGTAAACTCTTGTGGCCGCTGACAAAAAATAGGAAGATTGGTATTACCACTTCAACGATATATCTTAGCCTTATGACCCTTAATGATTTTAACGCGCTGAATAAGGATGAAAGTGCCGCTGCAGCGATTCATGGGAAATTTGTTGACATACGTTATGAGGACAATTTTAAAGTAGCGTTATACAGTCATCCTGAATTCTATGTTGAAGTGTTTTATGAAGGAAAAAACAACCAGATAGTGCGCTGCCGGGCCTTTACCTCGGCAACGCAACTGGCCGCTTATATTCATTTAACCTAAAATAATGAATTAACCGGGATGCTAAACTTTATGCCCCATAAACGCGCATCTTTCACATTGATGTTTCTGTAATCGATATAATTAAAAAACGGTTCGATATTGATGTTGCTTTTGCCGGTCTTATCTTTTAAACCCAGGATAAAGCCGACAGAAGGTGAAGATATATAGCCGGTATTCTGCCCTGTGATATTAGAGATCGCGAACTTATTGCTGTAACTGGCATCCAGGCCAAGGCCGATCTTTTTCAAACTATAAAGGATAATGAACTGACCTCCAAGATCCGGCAGGATTTTGGTTCTGATCTCATCGTTATCTAATTGATAGACCGTTTTTTTACTGTTTTCTAAATAAGCCTGATCTGAGAGTTTACTTAAGCCGTAGTAAGTCGCAGGAGTGTAAATGCCTGAAAAGGTATTCTTCATGCCAAGCTGCGCATTCAAATTCCAATAAAAACTCCATTTTGAGGCAAAACCCCAGAAATTGTTGATCGACAAACTTACTGAAGGTGTATAGGTGGCCTTTGATAAAGGCGCGTCGATGGTGGCAGGAAGGGCTTTTACGATATAATCTGCATTATCGAAAGACAGCGCATTAGCGGTGACTTTCAACCACCAAAAGGACTTTTTTTTCCATTCAGATTTGACCATTGCTTGCTCGTAAAATGCAATGCTATCTAAGTAAGCTCCTTTCAAACCGTCCTCATCAGCATATTCGGAATGGTTAATAGCGTAGCGGCGATTATTGACCTCATAGCGTTTTTTGAGCTCATTATACTTGAAAGCCGCATCAAACCCATTAGTAAATTGTTGCGTCAAGTCACTGTACAACTGAACATAGGGCGCTTTGTGGTTTTCTTCAGTTTCGGCGTCGGCAACTTCATAACCGTAACGAACGCCAAAAACACCTGTCCAGGAAAAGGCGACCGTAACTTTCCGCCATTCTTTCAGATCCAGGATCGATTTGTTATTTAGCGTAGCGCCCACATCGAAAGATAGAATATTTTTAAAATTTCGCTTTTGCAATACGGAGCTACTCGGCACCCAGGCGTATGGGCTAAAAGTGAGTTTATAGGTGTTTGGGTCAATACTTAAAGCTGCATATTGTCCTACAGTAGCGGAATTATCTGTACCGGTGAGCTTCGCAAAGTCACCTTTGATCAAAGTGCGGAAAGTGTATTTGGACACGAGGTTATATTTTTTACCGTCTTTTTGCTGCTCGACCAAACTACCCAGGTTTTCCGTATTGATGCCCCGCAATATGGTATTAACGCGGCCTGATGTTAAAGACGTTTTCTGATAATCGTAATAGTAATCATCTTTAGTTTGTGCAAAGGCGATTTGTATGCTAAATATAACCAGGATGGTCAATAGATATTTATACATAATGAAAAGGTTTTTATGTTTAAGGTTCTTGTTCGGCGTTCGTTTCAATGACGCAGGCGTGCAGTGTGCGTCCCGCAGGCGGGATATCGCCAGATCGCAAATTCTCCGGTTTAATCAGGTCAATGGAACGGCAACCTTTTTTATGGTAAACTTGTGATGAGCTTGATGAAGTCCAGTAAAATGAAGCGGGTACAACGGTCGGCATGGTCAGTGTAACATTTGCGGCTGCGTTATTTAAATTTACCCAAACCGGTGCAGTCCAGGCGCGATCCTTTTTTTGCCCGGAATTTTGAGTAATCCTGATATAATAAAATGAAGGTTCAGCAGCAGCGAACAGGCCGGTTAATGGCACATCACCACCGTTGACGTTGTTTTTTGTCAGGAGTATGCCGTCTTCGACCTTCCAATCGATAGCCATAGTGCTCAGTTCTGGTTTTATGGCACCACCGACAATTTGCAGATCATAAGTAGCATTGGGTTCATCAGTGTCGCTGATCGACACCTTAATTTTAAGCTCGCTTTCAGCCGTTGCGTTGATGGCAGAACCCATAGTAGCGTCGTTCACCTGAAGGACTACTTTGAGATTTTTATCTTCTGTCGCAAATGTGCGGTTGTTACGGAAAGCATTGAGAATATCTTTTTCAGACAGCGATTCGCTTAGTACACCGGTCCGGGCATCGGTAATGCTGCCCCAGGTCCTGTAATGGTTATCCTGTCCCGCTGTAGGTGAAATACGCAAACCTTGTTTCAAATAAAAGAAATATTCCTCTTCCAACGGCTTATAGTCCCTGTAAACCTTTGATAGAGCCGGTCCGGTCAGCACTTCGATCAGGTGGGTGTACTGGGATTGTGTTTTTACCCAGTTGTCGAAGTCCGGCCCGAGATCGCCGGCATCTATGCCATAATCATTGTACATATTTTTTTTTACCGAGTTATCATCGCCCTTGTAAAATAGATCCTTGTGCACGTCGGGGTGATTTAACTGCACTACAGCATTTAATCCGTTGCTATCATATTGGCGGAGCAGGTCAAAAAAACCTTTGAAATTTCCATTAGGCACAGTAATTACTTCCGGCAATCCGAAAACATTTACATGATTACCACTGGTGATGGTTGAAAATTCCTGACCATAAAGCGCCAGGAAAGTTTGTGTAGTAGCCGCAGCGGCAGCTTTTATCAGGGGCTTTACACTAATGGTCTCTGTTTGCTGCTGACCGTTTTCTGTCCATCTGCGGGTAACCGTAACATTGTTTTGGCCGTTGTAAAGCCTGGGATCAGTGGCAATAAGTACACCATCCTTACGTTCGTCGCCGCTATCTTCAGCCTTTGCATGGTTGTGCTCGGTTATAGCGAAAAAGTCGAGGCCATTGGCTTTTGCCATCGCGTAGGCTTCTTCCGGCGTTCCGGAGCCATCAGACAACATGGTGTGTGCATGTAATAAACCGTAATAAACTTTCAGATTAGCTTGCGGACGCGCAGTTAAAACGCATAATGTCAGGCAGCATAGGAGTAGTAACTTTTTCATGACAGGTCGGTTAATGCATTAAAGATAAGGATTATAACAAATAAATCAAATCAATTTATCGTATAATTAAAGCGCAATAAATGTTACCTCCCGAAACGTTGAAAATGACCGTTGGGCAAGCGAAATCCTAATAACAAACACTTTTTTTGACCGCTAATCCGGGGTGCATTTAAGCTTTTATAATTTATATCTGTTTTTTCTGCGGAGATCAGATTTTATCTTTTTATAAAGATCTCTGATGTGTTCCATTTCAGCGGCTAAACCACTGTTCGCCTGGTGGGGGTCATAATTTAACTTGCCTGGAGAATTGCTTTCAATGCCTTTAATGTGAGTTTTGAAATCAATGATTTTCAACCCTATCGCATGGAGTAACTTGGTGCAGTCTTTGTCAGTTTCGTCATCCAACAGCGTCGCATTTTCATAAACGAACTTCAGGGCTTGTAAATAAGCGGCATGGGCTTCTGTATGATGCTGCTCAAGTACTTGGGTATCAACAGTATTTAACCGCATGGTAAGCCCGGTAAAAAAGGCATTAACAGCAAGTTGCACCTCATAAAAGAGTTTCAGATAAACTTCCTTACGCCAGTTTATTATAAGCAAATAAAATATAAAAAGGGATAACAGAACTACCAGAAACCCAAAAGCGGTAATATACCAGGGCGAATTACAAAAACAATCACCCTGACTACCAAAAAAGTAATAAAGGATCAGTACAGGGATATTTCCGTTCAGTAAACTCACGCCGGAAAGAAATAACATAGAGGCAATAACCAGCGCGATCGGCTTCTGGTATTTAAAGCTTCCCCATTTGGTTGTCAAGGTGTAAGCCATGTAACTGATGATATTTAAGTCGGCAAAACTAAACAGTAAATTCTTATTAACCCTGCTTAAATCAAAAGTAATATCATGTTTATGTTCCGGTGCTGTTCCCATGAAATAGTTCATGATTTTGTACCAAAGGGCAGGTAAAAACAACAATAAAAGTCCCCAACACTCGCTGCCGGGGACTTTCAACCTAAACCTTATCACAATTAACCGGCAAGGATGCCGGTTATTAAGATTCGGCCAATCTAATATTAAACTTTCATTTTAGCGCCTTTGCGCTGCTTTTTTTCAGGCGCATCCTCCGTACTCTGCGCTTGTTTTTGATCTTTTTTGTTTTCATTCTTGAACTCCGGCTTCTTGTAATGTTCCAATTGCTGGGCTTCGCCTTTATAGTTAGTTAAATTTACCCGGTGTTCAGCCGGATTAGCCTCTATATACAGTTTTACTTCCTTTCCGTCTTTTAGTGCAGTCACCTGGTGCCGGTTGCCTTTCTCCAATGACTTCATTAGCTTTTCACGGGCACCTTCGTCGTTGATACCCACGATATCCATTTTATCAATGGCCCTTTCTGGTTTATAATTCCAACCCTCCGTAAACGGCCGCAGTTTGAAATTTCCGTTATCTGTCTTATTCTCTTTATCAATAACGATCCAGGCATTGTACTTCTCCCCCTCTGAATTCTCCAGTTGCTTATGCACGGCGCGACCTTCCATTAAGTTATAGGCCTCTTTAGCGGTAATGGCCCCTCCTTTATTAATGTAAAAGGTCTGCTGCATTTCTTTGTCCCGTAGGGAAGCATCGTATTTATTGAAAAAATACATTTCGTTGTTGTCACCCGCTTTGTAATGCAGGGTATAATCAACATTTTGTTTGTTGTACTCCTGACTGGTAGGAATAGTAAACTCCTTTTTTCCGGATTTAATATTCTTTTCCAATTCATCATTTGATTTTTCACCAAACCCCAGGTTTAGCAATTGCTTTTGCAGGTAATTTAAATTTTCTGTGTTCATCTGATTTTGATTTATGTTTAAAAAATACGTTTGCATGGTTTGGCGCGTCATCGGCCAGTATAAAGTCAGGTCAGGCTCGTTACGCGAAAACTCGGTTCGCAGAACCTCTAATGCTTCAGTTTTATTGATGTCTTTATCCAGCATCATATCAGCAGCCCTGCCGTCAAAGTCGTAAAGCATAGCCTGATATTGTTCCAATTCGTACGCGCCGGATTCCATATTACGGTGAAATTCGAACCACCCTGTAAAACGAAAGTCATTGATGGTTTCTTTGTACCCGGCGGAAATGACAGCGTACTCCGCCGTAAATATGCTTTCGCGCAGCGCATCCACCAAAGTGGGATCATTGAATCCAAGATCGGCGAGTTGTGTTTTGAGTTCGAAAAAATTGGTAGCTGAGGACATGTCGTAATGGTCGAGATAATCCGTTTCCCTTGGATCAATAGGCAATTCATCATCCATGATCATTTATTTATTGACCTTTAGTAACACAGGAAATTCGTTGCTCAGCTTTACTTTAATTTTCCTGATCTTTTTGCTGAATAAACCCTTGGCGGCATTCACGCCACCCGCCGCTGCCTGAGCACCAAAACTTTGATCCATGCTCATGATTTGCATACTTTGAATGGCTTCATCAGCGCCTCCGCTTGCGGCTCCGGAAAGTTCTGCTTCGGGTGCCGGTATTCCGGGCATGCCGTCCAAACTGAAGACGGTGAGGTTGACCGGAATAATTTGCTTGTCCAAACGGATATTTTGAATGGTCAAAAGAAGCCGTTGATTGGTAATCTGGCACGAACCAAAAATTTCCTGGCCCTTGGGTAACAACTGATTTTTGATCGTCGCCGTGTCAGTAAGTTTAAGTTTGACGGATGCACCGTCGGCTACCTTTTGTTTTCCATCAATAACTGCCGGAATGGCCCGGAACGGTCGGCTGGTATCCGTAGTAGTTTTCTTCGGCTGCACGGATGCGGGATTTTGAATAGCCTGTATTTTATCCAGCATTTTATTTAATTGTTGCATTTCGGGATCGGGCCTGTTATTATTACCATCCATATTGCGCATCATTTTTTTAAGCTGCTTTACTTGCTGCGGTTCTGGTTCTTCGTCGCTTACCGCCGTTGGTGAGCGTACATCCTCAGGTTGACTCAACTGCTTGTTTAACTGGGCAAGTTTCGCTTGGATTTTTTGCGCCTGGTCGTCGGAAGTGGTAATTGAATCCGTCTTTTTAGGCGATGCCTTATCAAGGCCCATGGACTGTAAAAAGGCAGGGCTAACGCCGTTTTGTGTGGAATCATGCTGTGCTGCCTGGTAAATGGCCATTTTATCCGTTTTGGCTTTGTCCTTGAATTGTGCCTCCGGCAGATTGGTATCGAGGCCTTTGTTGGCGACTGCAGGCTGGCTGCTGGCTTTGCCGCCACCCAAAGCCCAAAATGCCATCGTTAAAAATGGAATGATCAATAGTGGTAGTACCATTAAAAAATTTTGTTGCTTTTCCATATCAGTGTTTTTTAAAAGTTAATGAATCTGAGAATTGCGGGCCGGATGGCTTGCCGATGTGCTGCGGCATCCGGCCGGTATACATTTGCACATCAAATCTTATATAGCGTATACTCAGCCATAGCAGCAGGAGGAATAAGAGGCAAAACGCGAAATAATAACACACCTGCCTGCCCCCATGAAGGTTATTAAACCAACGGCTGAACCGGTCGATTACATTTTTTATCATGGCTGGCTATTTATGGTAGTATCTCGATTAACAAGGGTCTCCCAATGCTCAATCAGGAAACCATGCGGATTATTATCGGAACGGCTGACGTTACGCAGGTAACCCTGAGTGACCAGGAGTTTGTAGATAGTGGAGGTCGCCCTGATCAGTTTTTCAGTCGCGAAGCATTTGAACGCGAACGGGTAGCTATCCATGTTTAATTGAATGCTGTCAACCTGTACGGTCTGACTAATATTCCCCGAAATAAGATTGTTGTAATAGCTTTTTTCCTTCAGGCCATTATACTGATTACGGGCGCTTTCATCAGCCAGGTACAATGCTTTGCTGATATTGTCATCGATAACTTTTTCATCCGGATCAAGCGTGAAAAAGTAATGATGGAACATACTGATGTGATCTTTTGCTTCAACCGGGATATTGTCTTTCCGGTCAGCTGCGATGGCCTCCAGTGCTTTACCGTTGGCCAATACATAAATATGCGCTGAGGCCTTCTGATAAGCGGCAAATGCAAAGTAAATTGCCGCGACAGAGATGATGGCGCTGGTCATGATGACCAAGGCGACAATGCGTTTGTTCTGCTGAAATGCAGTTTCGATATTTTTTAGGTGTGTAAACATGATTATTGCTTTTTAGGGTTGCCATTTAATTTTTCAGACTGGACATTACTGGAGCCTGCGGAGCGATAACCTTCAGCAACATGGCCCGGCGCATTGACAATATTCTGAGCCCCCTGTGCCATGCGCCCTCCTAATGCTGATCCGGCAGCATAAGAAGATGACTGAACGGTGCTTAGAGTGATTGCTGTGAGATTCGTAACTTTGTTTAGTAAGCCATTACCACCACCGGGATTGATAATATAGCCTGCTACAGCGGGAACGGTGAAGTATCCTACGATACCAATCAGTAAAAAGATGAGGTAAGCGGTATCTGTGGAACTGAAGAATGTGTCACCTGCGCTTTGTACCTGCTGAATATCCAGCCTTAACATATTCTCCTGCACTTTCCCGATGATACTGCCAAAGATATTAGCCACGGGTAGCCATAGGAATACATTCAGATATTTGGCCAGCCAGGTCGTAAGTGTATGCTGGAATCCATCGAAAACGGAAAGGCCGAATACGATTGGCCCGAGTATTGCCAGTACCACGAGGTAAAACGTACGAATGGTATTGATACAAAGCGCGGCAGCTTCATACACGACCTGTAGTACTTCGGACATCCACTGCTTTACGCTATTACGGAATTTGAAGCTGGCTTTATCCATGGCAAATTTAACATCATTGCCAAGGCTTGATAGATATTTATCGTTTTGTCCGTCCTGATCTTTTGGATGAGTGTATTTGTACCATTTGTCGCGGTCACCCTCGCCGTCGTCTCCAATGTACATTTGCCATGTATCTGTCTTTTCAATTGCGACCTGCTTTTGCGCCAATAATTTGGTGATGGCCTGATCTGAACTTTTAACCATGTTACCCGTAGCGGTCACCACAGGATTCATTACACCATTAATTACTGCGATCACGGTTGGAAATAAAAGTATGGCCAGGCCAATACCGAAAGGACGCATCAGCGGATAAAAGTCAACCGCTTCGGCGTTCGCTAAATGCCGGTAGACACGGGCCGCTATATACCAAAGGGCACCGAAACCGGCAATGCCCCGGGCCACACCGATCAGTTGGCTGCACATAGGGAGCATTTCGGAGTAGACATTATCCAGTACACTTTGCAGGCCGTGAATGTCATTTGCGAGGCCGTCAGCCCTGGAAAATAAGGGAATGAAAATCCCCGTCAGCGCCAGTGTGGCGCTTAATATTAGCTTCTTTTTCATAATATTAGATGTAGTTTTTCGCACAACCATTTTTTTAAAATGGCGCCTGAGAGTTTTACTTAGCAATGCCGTAAAGCCGTTTGAGGGCCTGCATATCGTTTAAGTCTTTACTACGCTGCAAGCTCAACATTACCGCTTGCCGGTTGAAAAAACGCAGGAATTGTAGCTGGTCTGAACTGTTCGTATAAATACGGTCAATGGCCCGTAACCTGTCATCATCTGACATCCGCAATTGCCCGGCGGATGTCACACTGGCCAGGTCGTCGATATTGGCATTGCTCTGCCTCACCAGTTGATTATACACATTATCAAAATAGTTTAGTTCTTTCAGGCTAAATGAACCGCTTTGACGGAACATACCGGCACTGCGTTTATATTCATTGATGATATCATTTTGCTGGCTTACGATCTCTGAGACCCTGGGATTGTTCCGTACCGCCGGATTTACCCCCATCAAACCGGTCAGGTAGACATTATGCAGGTCGAAATTGCCTTTTGATAAATTAGATATTGTACCATAACCTTGCTGATAGATCTGGTAACCTTTTTTCATATCGGATAGGATTGCTTTAAACTGGGTGAGCTTTTCGATGTTCAGCAACAATTGCTGCAATTCGTCACTCTGCGCATTGACTCTTATGGCCATGCCTAAAAACAGGATCAACATGACCCCGCCAATTTTGAACGTTTTAACGGTTTTCATACAAATGATTTAAAGTGTTTATGTCCCGGTTTTCTTGTTTTTTGCTGCGTATGAATAATTGCAATTGCGAACGAAAAGTTGCTGCGAAACGGTAATTATCCTGCATTGCAAGATGTAGCCGCCCGATTTGACGCATGCGCTCCTCGTCACTCATTTTAATTTTTTGATCTGTCATAATCGTTTGAAGATCATTTAACCGGGCATCGCAATCACTTAAAAGAGCCTCACATACCTTACTGACATAAAGCGCTTCGTTACCGGTGAGTCCGTTCATGTTTTTCAGGTCGCGGGTTTGTATTAATATATCCTGCTGCCAGCGAATGATGTCATTTACCTGAGGATTGTTCTTTACCACAATGTTCACTTTACTAAGGTGCGTGTAATAACTACGATGTAAATCATACTCATTCCCTACGGCATCGCCGATAGTACCCAATCCGCCTTTGGCGATGCGGTAACCCTTTTGAAGATAGCCGCTGTAGATCTGCAAAGCCGCGATCTGCTGATACAGGTATTTCTTTTGCGTGTTCTTTTGTTTGAACCATTCAGCGAATGTTTGCGCGCGGACAATTGTGCCGAACAACAAAAAAAAGCAGGTTAATTTAATGCAGTCCATAATAGTTTTTGATGGTTTGTACCTCATTAAGGTCCTTGCTGCGATGCAGGCTCAGGATCATATTCTGGTTATTATATTGCTTCAGGTCGCCATAGTTCTCTTCCAGCCGGTCGCCGGCCTGGTTAATAGCTTCCAGTCTTTGCTGATCAGTCATTTGTGTCCTGCCGGGATTAACGACCATCATGATCTGATCCAGGTTTTTGGCGCTTGCATCCAGGATACCAAGATATACGCGCTGCATTTCATTGATCTCTTCGGGATGAAAATGTCTATCGGACTGGAAAAGGTTCCAGGTGCGTTGATACTCACTGACCATAGCTACTTGTTTAAAAGTCAGCTCTTTTATCCGTTGGTAATAAGCAATCGTCGATTTTACCTTCCATAATTCCTGGTAATATTCGTCATATAACGACCGCTGCTTCTCCGACCAGTTCGATATTTCGTTTAATCGGAATCTGGAGAGTTCGTTCTCCAGCGTTTTCTGCGCGTTTTGCAGCCAGATAGTGTTATTCTGCATGCGCTGAACCTTCAGGTCGATGGCTTTGATTACTTTTTTTACTACCAGTTTGACGGCTTCTACCACTGGGATTTGTGCTTGTGATCTGCTACTATAGCAAGTCAATATCACGATGCTAATGAGAATTAATTTTTTCATTAATTTATCTGCTTATAAACTGTGTTACCAATACTTATCTGCTGATCTCCCACTTCTATGATTGGGCCGTAAGGCGCGTTAAATACCCACCTATCAATTCCCCATTCTTTAGGTTTCACTTGACCATTTCTAATCTTTCGGAAACCTGTGCGTTTTGTTACAATGTTATCTTTGATAATGATTGTATCATCAGCCATCGTAAATTCATTTTTCCAACTTGCAACGTAAATTCCGTTATGGCTTTTGTTATGGCAGCTAACCAATGATATGACAGCCATCGACATGGTGCATCCAATCAGTAATTTTTTCATGCGGCGTTATTTTTAGTTTGTTGTTCTTCCTGTACGATTACCGCTATTGCTTTGCGGATGTCGCCATATTTCTTTTTGTAAGCTTTGACCTTGGCTTTCTCAGCTGATTCCGTGGTGTAAGTCCAGTATTCTTCACGGCTTACTTCTGTGCGGTATACCCTCGAAAGCTGGCCGTTCAGGCTGATAAAGACCTCCTTGTATTTGTACCGCTCATCATTCGTCCGGTTCATGCTCATGATAAGCGCGGTTTCCTTATCCGTGATACCCAACAAAGCCTGAATCTTCGGAAAGTCATTTTGATATTTGCGCTGGTCAAGCAGGATCTTGCAATCACTGTTGTTGATGATCGCTTGTTTCACCACGGGAGAACTGATGATATCTTCAATATCCTGAGTAACCACCAACGCTTCCCCGAAATACTTCCTGACCGTTTTAAAAAGATACTTGATATATTCAGCCATTCCTTCTCTTGCGATTGCTTTCCAGGCTTCCTCTATCAGGATCATTTTGCGCGTTTCCTTCGTTAACTTCCGCATTTTACTGACAAAGGTTTCCATGATAATGAGCGTCACAACCGGGAAAAGTATAGGGTGGTCTTTGATATTATCCAGTTCAAAAACAATAAAGCGGCGGTGCAGCAGGTCAAGGTTTTCTGTCGCATTTAACAGGTAATCATATTCACCACCTTTGTAATATGGCCTTAACACAAAGAGCAGGTTGTCAATGTCGAAATGCTGATCCTTCACCTTGCTTTGCTTCATCGTTTCATAAAAGTCACCTTTCAGGAATTCATAAAAGGTATCAAAGCAGGCAAATCCTGTTAATTGTTCGTAGTAATTATACAGGGCATCGGATATGGCAATGTATTCGGAGCGTTGTACACCTTCATCCTCTTTTTTCCAGAGTGCAAGGATCATCGCTTTAATACTTTCGCGTTTCTCGGTGTCCAGCGTATCGCCTTCACCTATATAGAATGGGTTAAAACTGATCGGGCTGTCTTCTGAGTAGGTGAAATAGTAACCATCTACAAACTCACACAAGCCTTCGTAGCTGTGGCCGACGTCGACCAGCACGATATGCGCATCCTGTTCATAATAGCTGCGCAACAGGTGGTTAGTAAAGAAAGACTTACCACTCCCGGAAGGGCCCAAAATGAATTTATTACGATTGGTCGTAATGCCGCTTTTCATCGGCTCATCACTCAGGTCAACGTGTAAGGGCTTACCTGATAAGCGGTCACCCAAACGGATGCCGCAAGGTGATAAACTACTGCGGTAATTCGTTTCCAGGTTAAAGAAACAGGCGGCTTGTTCCACAAATGTGTCGAAGGTATCGTTCATCGGGAAGTTGCCGCTGTTGCCGGGCAAGCCGGCCCACCAGATCTGCGGAGCGCCATCCGTTTCCTGTTTGGGCTGCGCGTCTAACTGGGCCAGCGCCGAGCTGACTTTATTTTTGATATCCTTAAGCTGCTGTTTGTCATCTGTCCAGCCAAGGATATTGAAATGTGCCTTAACCGGAAGCCGTTGCTGGCTGATCGCTTCGTGCAGGAACTCCTGTGTGGCATCACGGCCAATTGCGTTTTCGCGTGAGTATGCCGATAGCGATTGCAGGCGCAGCTTTTTGGCTTCCAGTTTTTTTAGGGTTTTGGCACTGTCTTCAATAAATATATACTGGTTGTAAATATGATTGCAGTTAAGCAAGGCACCGATGGGGCTGGCAAAACCCGTACTGAACTTAGTTTTGTCCGTACTGTACTGGTCATAAGTGATCCTCGGCCCGCATAACGCCGGTAAATTTTCAGGCTCCGCCAGCGTGTACAACTGGCAGCGGTTATCACCGATCCGCAACTCATCCTTTAAATGAATATCTTTTAATGCAGGTTCATCATCCGGGCTGAGCAAAAAGCAATACTGTTCAAGGATTCCGGGCGTTACGAGCGTACCGGCAAGTTCCTCATCGGGTAACCGGCGCAACTTCACCAATCCGCTATCTTCCATGACCCGTTTGAACTGGCCTGCACTATCCAGGAAATCGCGGAATAACTCGGCATCTGTTGTTAATGCCGGTACCAGGTGCCTGCGCATCAGGCTGCTGGCAGCACTGATCACGGGCCGGAAGTTTTCGGGCCTTTTGGTGAGGATCACATAGCAACGGTGCGCAAGGTAAGGCCGCTCGTTAAAGAAACGTTCGCTGGCATGGCTGAGAAACGTCCTGTCGCCGAAACCGGCTTGATAAGCAGATTCAACAAACCAGTCCTGCTTGTGGAAGATGCTGTTTTTTGGAAGCAGTTTGATGGCCTTAACCCAAGTCTGATGAAAAGCCAGATATTCATCGTTGGATAACGTAAAAAGCTCAGGCAATTGAATTTCAAATGCGATACTCACTTCGCCCTGCATCGACAGCAGGCTGTCGTGTTCGACCTTGTAGATCGGGAATATTTGCTCAGCGTTTTTCATAAAATAATCTCCTTGATCTGAATTTTAAATATTCGGGCAGGTATTTCCGGGCGTTCCTTTTCATCAGCCCATGTTCGCCATATCGATGGCTCAGGCTGAATATTTTGTAAAACAGCCCACTGCCCAATCCGGCAATGATTACAATGCACAGGTAAACAGTCAGGCCGATCAGGTACATCACTGCAAACAGGACGAGCAGGGCGACCAGCCCGCCACCTAAATAGCCGATGTATTGGGCTTTCAACCCCTTAAACTCTATAGGGCGATTGATCCCTTTATTGATCTGATAACTCATACGCCAAAGAATGATTTGAGCACAGTGGCCACGACCACCAAAAAGATGCAACTGCCAAACCAACTGGAAGCAACCTTCCCTGTGTCGTGCTCTCCGTCATTCCATTTTTTGTACACCTTGATCGCACCTACCAGGCCGACGATTGCCCCAATAGCATACATCAGGTTTGTGCCTGTAGAGAAATAACTTTTTACCTGGTTGGTCGCTTCATTGATACCGGCGTTACCATCCTGCGCGAATGCGCTGAAACTGGTGACCATCAGGATGATGATCGAATAAATGTTTTTTAATTTCGCTTTCATGATATTTGGTATTAAAAGGTTAATGGCCATTCGGTTTCTTTCAAACGGAACGGTAAGCGGCTATCCGCGAATTCGCGCAACGGTTGGATTACAGCGGGGAGGCTGATCTCATCGCGGAAAACTTCATATTTATCAAGCAGTAGTTTTAAAAAAGAAAGGAATTCATTTTTGTTATCGTTGTCGCCATACGCGTCAACTAAGGCCTTGGCTTCTGCCAGCAGGTCATCACCGGGGCCCAAAGGCAGGGTCTGATCACTGATGCCATCAGATTCGGCACCGGAAAATATCAGTTCTTCTGACGGGTATAAGCCGGTATCTGTGTCGGGTTTTGCCTCACCCATGACTACCGTGAACTTATTGGCGACGGCAGGCACAGTACTTTTGTCGCGGGGTTTGATCTTTAGCCAGGCGGCAACTTCATTGCGGTAGTAGCGCAACCCGATATAACTATACCAGGCGGCACTGAGGAGGATAATGGCAGTCAGGTATTGCTGCCAGGAAATCGTATTTAACATAGCCTTTATTTTTAACCCGGCGGCACCATACCGCCGGGCAAAACAAAAGTGAGGAGATGCTAAAACATTACGTCACAACTTGGGACGTTGTGGCGAACGATTTGCTGAAGCAAAAACTAAAGTAGACATATAAAGATTAAAAACACGTACGAGGTAATAGAGCTAAAGGCTTAGTTTATTATGCGCAATATGGAATAAGGAGGGTTCGGCTGTAAAAAAATCAAAAGAAATCCACAGTGAACTTACCTTTTTATTGCACTAGACTGCGTCGATGTCCTTATTTACTTACCTACAGCATGAGGGATTTTGATGTCGTTGGGTTTTGTTTCGATTGAGTCAGAAGCATGACTTTTTCTTAGCTCTAACTTCATTGCCTGAATTTCTTTCATTGAATTTATTTGTTCTTCATATACACGGTCTAGTTTGGCTGATATGGTCGCGTTCGGATTTTGTATGTGTTGTGCTAAATAGTTACGGCCGTCACGATAAAATTTCATGCCGAAGAATAAACTTATGACAAGTAAGACAGAAAGCAACGGATAAACAAATTTATAATACCAAACCGCTTTCAGAGCGATCATTTCGATGGCCGAATATGACTTTTTGTTTTGATTCTCCTTAAGTCCGCTATTTGCATCAAGGTTGTTTCTTAGTTTATCCTGAATGTCATTTTGTATAAGCGACATGATAATCGCAATCGCTACCGATGCACTCAGAGAATATACTGCTAAATCCAAATCCACATAATGATCACTTCCTGTGTAAATCGTTACTGCCATTCCGGAAGTTAGACCCAACATAAAGTTCAACAGGGTCAGATTGAAAAGCTGATAGGATTTTTTGTAAAGGTATAGTAAGGTTTCTTCCATTATGATATGTTTTTTAAAAGTTCTCTGTATTTATTTAAAAATCGAACGCGGATTTCCTCATCTTGCATTGGATCCTCTTCCATTTCCATAATTTCTTTTTTTTGCCCTTCGTCGAAATTGAATCTATAGACTCGATCCGTAAAAAATTTGACATCATCGGTTTTGATTAGTTGCATCATCGGTTCGGACCGAACCAAACTAAGCAATATCGTCTGAACCTCCTCCAGTTTGTTGAGTTTTATCAAAGCATCAATTTTCGAAGTCACATCACTATTGACGTAACCTCCATCCAGAAGATCATGATCACTATAGCCTTTACTGGCCCAACTGTAGGGTTCGGATACCGATCCTCTTGTTGTTAAAATATCTGACCGATTGTCTGGCGTTCTGCTCAAGAACAGAATAGGACATCTGATATTATCCGCCCTAAAATCACTAGCCAATTGAATTCCTGTAGGGGCACCATCATAACCTACAAGCTTATAGTCGATAATCAAGAGATCGAAGTTTTCATCCTTGATTAAAGTCCGCAAAACACTCTTTGATTTTTTATTTTCCATCTTGCCATAACGTTCATTCAAGGCGATTCTTACCTGATCCATCAACGCTTCAAATTCCTTTCGGTCTGTTTCTTCGTCGCCGATTTCTAGTGGATAAATTTCAAATTCGCCTTCATAATGTTCTTGAAGCTCTTTTCTTATGGACTTAAATTGGAGGTATTGATTCTCAATTAGTAGTACTTTCTTCATTTTTCCATGGATAAAGTGTGAGTTTAACATTAAACCACTTCAGCTTTTGTTGAATGGGACTGAGATAGAAACCAATTTCTCCAAGATCAAAAATATGAAGTAAGTTTTTAATTAAATAAATTCCGGAAGCTTCGTTTTCGCGTTTCGAATTACTGGAAGAATTAAGGTTTTTCATTTCCTGAGCACTTACTTCTGGACCTGTATTTCTAAAAGTGATGATGACGTTCTTGCCTTCTTTATACACATTTAATTGAACTTTATTTGACTCCCCGGATGGATACAATAGCCATCTATTTTTTTTTGCGTTGACAGCCAGTTCAAAAAAAATCATGTCCAATAAAGGCAATGAAAAGTCTATTTGGGGGTCGAGTGGTGAGTCAGTTATAACCTCCCTTCCATTAATCGAATCATAAAAATTAAATTTTACCGCGGCACGGTTTTCAATCTCGTCCAACCAGTGGATGTGATTAACCAGCTTTTCAATATTTTTTAGTGAATCGATGTTTACAGGTATCGGGGAAAAGTACTTTTTAAAAAGCAGCTTATAAATACTCTTCATAGTCGGATCGCGCTCTATATCAAGAATAAAATGTTGAATTAGATGTATCGTAGAAACAATTCGCTTATAGGGCAAGTATCCCTCGTATGCAGGGAATTCGGTTGTAGCAAGCCGCATGAGCATATCGCGTCCATGCCCTGTTAATAGAGCGACCCGCCGAAAGTTATCGGCATCGATCCAATCTCGGAACTCATTATTCTCATGATGGTTTTTTATGAATGTAGCTAACGACTCTCTCAAGAGCAGTAGATATCGTTGATTATAATTACTTTCGGGCTGCGACTCTTTTTTATTGTTAAAGAAACCGATTACACCTAATGGCTTATCTTTTGCTTCAAAAAATCGGCTGCCTTCCTTGACCGATTCGATGCCAAGACCATTAATTCTGACCATCATCAGTCGATTGAAATTTCCCGTCAATATATCTTTGGCAAGATTAACCGGTGTGTTTACGTTAGTCACTCGAAAGGTATCAATCCATCGTTCGCCCTGCCGTTTCAAGTCGGTGATCGTGATCATTGAAACGCCGTTATTTTCAACATCACCATCCAGAAAATTTTTTATATATGCAGAATGATCTGCCTTCCAAATTTCTGTATTTAACCGGCCCTTTTCTCCATCGTTATAAGCGATGAAATACTCATCATCCTTGTCTTTTTTGTATTTTACGATAAAAAAAGAACCACACTTTTCGTCGGTTTCGAACAAAATACGCTGTAAGCGCAACATAATAGTCGCCGTTTTAGAAATTAGTGATTCCTGCAAACCTGATTGCTCCTCTGATAAGTATTGGAGCAGCCACAGATAGTTCCTCAAAGGCTCGCTAACTTGCGGCTCTCCCCCTGCAGCTTCTTTTAGGAAAAATTTTAATGTTTGAAATCGATAATGCTCTCTAACCAGTTCATCCCCTAAGGCCTGATAAATTTGAGCAGTGTCATACTTATACGCACCGATATTTTGTACAGTATGCGGTTTAAAAAATTCGGCAAACCGTTTGAAAAGAATGCCATTTTCCTCTCTAAGGATGCGTAACAATTGTTTAAACAGTGGTGGATTATTGTTATTAGGCTTTTCGAAGAACAGCAGAGTTTCTTCTAAACGAATACTTCTCGCCTCATTTTGATGTATGAGTTCCTTAATTTGACCAGTCAAAAACCAAATAAAACTGTTTAAATTTTTTAATGAGCGTAGTGATGCATGATACTGGGATAGAAAATTATCTATCTCAAATTGCATCCTATTTTTCTGCGGTAAATCATTAATTTCAGTCGAAATTCGTTGAAGAGTTTCTTTTTCATTTGTAATTAATTTTGGTATGTATTGGTCACCGAGGATAGCTTTCAGTAACTCAAAGAAGTCATTTGAAATTATATAATTTTGGTGCAAAAGACCTGCCCGACGTATTAAGAATTTAAGGGTACGAAACTTTTCATTTGTAAATGGAATGTTTTTCGTTGTATAAGCTCTCACTTCTTCGCGCATAAAATCCATTACCCACCTAAAAGTTCTTTCTCTTACAGGCTTGTACTGTGTGAAAGGATATTGTGTCAGAACTTTGAGTAAGGTATCTGAACAGTAACAGGAAACATAACGACTATCAGTTACCTCCATATTTCGCTTAAACAGATCGGATCCAAGAATCGGGCTGTTGGTGTTTTCTCTTAGAGCTTGCTTCCATTCTACAAATGACAATTGCTCTTCAAATTTTAACGCATTGTCCGATTTTTTAAACCACTCATAAATCCGATGAATTGCATCAATTCGTCTAATATATCGGTTAGAATCCTCGTGATAGTACAAATCAAAATAAGTGTCTTTAAACCCATCTAACGTCTTGGGACTTCTTTGCGGATCAATGAGGCCTTTTCTTAACTTGTCTATCGAAATAGGAGTAATTTTGGAAGCTTGCTCAAGAAAATGAAATTTTACTTTGTCTAAAAATGAATTGGCGGCAATCTCTTCATATCTTTCTTGTTCTTGGCAAATCGGACAGTCATGTGGAGTCAAACTCAGTGCTGGAAGGTGTAAACTACCAAAAGAGAAAAATACTTTGGCAGAGCCGAACAACTTACGTTTAAGGTTTTCATGCACATGAAAGTCTGAACGGTCTAAAAGTACTATGCAGGCGTCAAATCCTTTGTTACGTTCCCGGTTAAGTTTAAGAAAGTAATTAGTGCGTAGAAACGTATTCCCGCTCATAATCACATCGTCAACAAAAATAATGGTGTTGCCGGGGCGCTTTATTTCTTGTTCATAAAACAGTTGGAAATTTTGAATGTGATCACTTTGAGCATCATAGTGAATAACGGTTGCTATGTTTGAAAATAAGATCTCATTCACCAAATTCAAGAAACCCGTATTAGAATAGTGCCCGGGGGCAATTAATATAACGTGGTCACCTCTATTAATACATTTTTTCAACGATTTGCTGTCACGCAGTTTCTTAAGCCAGTCACGGATTACTCCATAATTGTCCTGAAAGAATTTATTTACCTCAACATAGAAGAGATAGTGCGTGTTATTGTCAACATAGTGGCCATATTTTAGACTATCACGAGTAAGCTTGAAAGGGTTGTTATTAATAATCTCTACGTCTTTGGATACAGGGGTGGAAAATATCAGTGATGGTGTAGACATTGTTTTGTCGGTGTAAAACAGCGGCAATTCTACTTTCCTTTCATTTTTTGGCCGGCAAATATTACAATTTTCAACCGGTTCCCAGTTAGTTTGCAGAGGAAGCCAAAATCGTTGTTCAACACGCCGGTTCTGATTACTAAACGCGTCTACTTGAACTAATCGATTCGTAAAGTCTTGATGTCTGATTCCAAACCGGTACTCTATGTCCTCGTTCTCAATGGTAGCTTTTTTTGAATTGTGAGCGTATATGACGTTCAAATGCAACTTAAAAAGTTGGATCGCGGGATATTTAGCTTTAATCTCCGTTTGCATTTTGATAGATGTTGAAAAAGTACTGGCAATAGGTGTGATTAATACGCCATAACCATGCACGATCTCATTTTTTAAAAAGCTAACATGTTCCGTATCATTGATAATTTCGTAATTGATCTCTAATTTATCTACCGATTGTTTGAAGCCGGTTTTCCGTTCATAGGTGCGGATTAAAAACTGCTCTACTAAACTTAAGACCAAGCCAGAGTATTGACCATATCCAAAAATTGTTATTCCATGTGTTTTAAGGTCGGACCAGGTTATGCTTTCCGTCACCATTGCGTTTAAAATTTCCTGTGTTAAAAGAAAAGCGATAGGACTGGCAAAAAAACTATTTTGGAAAAAACGCTTAGCGTAATAAAAACTATCCACATGTAATTTAGAACCGATTCTGAAATGTGAATCAGCTATTTTGTAACCTGGAATGGACAAAAAGTAAGCAACTAAAGGGTCTTCATATATCCAAGCTGGCTTTTCAAGCGTCGCTATCCTGTTTTGTAGCAGAGAAAGTGCATTTTGTTCATAGATAGAATAAGGAGGGCCTGCTTTAATAATAAGGTCTATTGGCAAAAGTAAACCCGGGTGATGAAACAGTCCGAAACCATCGAGCGCTGCAATTTTACGTGCGCTAAGTTCATATGCGATTACCTCTTCAGCTTGATCATCACCCGACTCACTGTTATCAACCGCTGCTAATTGCTGTAAAACACTAGTTGAATTAAAGTTGGATTTTGATATCAACTTATTTAACGCAAGATAGTCGATTTCTGATTCCCCCCATATAACGTCGATATAATAAAAGCGTTGATTACTCTTTACATGTTCGACATAATTATATACGACAATCAGAGACTTTTCATTCCAAAAAGGTAACTGCTGCGTGCGTCCATGCATCCTAATAGTTTCAACCAATCGCAAATGGGTCTCCGTAGCTATACCTGTTAATATAAGTGGTATGCCAGTGAACGTTAATTCCCAGTTGCCAAGGAACCGGTATAATCGATCGTAGTCAACGTTGATATTGTCCAAGTGCAGGCAGAATGCGATTTTAGCTTTAATGTCTGACCGGACGATGTTGCGAAGCGGAAAAATATCCCAGTAATCCACTTTTACATCATCCGTGTCCGGCTTTTGGAATCTAACCTCATAAATCTGATGATCATCTAGGTTCTCAAGTTTGAACTGCAGTACTGGAATTAATATAAAATCAGATAAATGTTCAATGCCTAAGGCATATTCAGCCGACACCTCAGGAATCCCTGTTTCTTCATGAAATTGGGGACGATAAGTGTACTCATGATTGATTGGAAGTACAAAGTGATAATTTGTACCATAGTCTATCATAGCTGTCTTATCCCGAAACTGTTGCTGGTAAATTGTTTCGCTTGCCCTTAGCATCGTATCACTGTCAGTTTCCCAATTACTTGCTCTTAGAAGACCGTGATTATTGTCTACTAATTTGGCCAGTGTAAGAAGTCCGAGGTGGGCTGTAGCACGCTTTGCTTGCTGAAATAGTCTTAATGGCTGATTAGGATTTAATAGATCTCCAAAAGTGATCTTGTTTGTCTCCAGGCTTTCGATATCCTTGGCAAGTTCTTCAGATGGGTGATTTTGATGGCTTTGCTTTGATTGCTCGGTCAGCGTCTTTAATACCCCTTCCAAGCCGCCGTCTGCAACATTAACGTCAAAAAACGATGAGTGTTCTTTCTTCAGGCATTGTTGATATGTTCGGAAGACGCTGATCAACTCCGGATTAAGCTTTTCATAACTATCTAATTTATAAGTGCGGGCTGTAATTATACCTTCGTGATAGGTCGAATGTTCCACCACGTTTTTTGCGAGTTCCTGTATTCCAAATATTAATTCTTTAACAAAGCTCCATAATGATTTAATGGTGGTTTCAAATTCTAACTTCGTATCGCCGTTTAGTTTATTTGGCAGCAGTTTAGATGCCATTAACGTTGAGAAAATGTAATGAAATATTGGCGGTTTAAGTTGTAATTCATTAAAGATTGGCCGAATACTTCTGAAGTAATTGATGGCAGTTTGGCCTTTCAGGCTTCCCGCTTGTAACTGATCTGCGAAGGATGACGTGTTATTTAGATAAAAGTTAAGGATTCTTGCATTACTGAGGGCTTGAACGAAAGCGAGTCGCGTAAGTACCCGAAATGCTTTTACTTTATTTTTTTGAATATATATATCCTTGTTATAAAGTCTTTTCTTTAACGCCGCGGAAACGGAGCTATAAAGTTCACTGTTCTTTGGATAATAAACATAATCTATTTCTAACTCCAAAGCTTCCGTTCGCTCTGTGAAATACAGTTCATAGCTAATATTGTTGACACGAAGAATGGGTATAAAACTCCCCGAAATAACAAACCAGGATGATTTACGATCCGAATGTATGGAGATGTCATCGACTGAGCCATCTTCATTTTCATAATTAAAAACGTAACCATAAGTTACAGTGAACGGATTGTTATTGCCCTGTAAAAAGGCGTAGGCCATATACTGTCTGATAATCCATCCTACCTCGTCTGAAAATAGTTTACGGGTATCGTTCTCGTATCGACCTTTCAGTGCGTCAAGTTCCGCGATTTTATCTAACTCGTCGGCGTCCGGGCGACTAAAAGGTTTTAAGTTTTTCGTTAGTCGAAGTTCAATTTTGAAATTGATAATTCTCCGTTCCCTAGCGTATTGATGGAAAAGCA
Organism: Mucilaginibacter pankratovii; assembly: GCF_014773265.1. Taxonomy (GTDB): domain Bacteria; phylum Bacteroidota; class Bacteroidia; order Sphingobacteriales; family Sphingobacteriaceae; genus Mucilaginibacter; species Mucilaginibacter pankratovii. Next base: position 243,220 of record NZ_JACWMY010000002.1, read on the forward strand.
GAAAATACCCGATGACAAGTATGTCGACCTCTTCTATGGTATTGCTTGCTTCGATTACAAGGATCGGATCCTCATTAGTTAACTTGCTAAGTTCCGCCACGCATTTGTTAATGCATTTTTGGGATAAATAGGAGTCTGCTATATTAACATATGGCATTATTCGTGATCTAGGTTTAGTGTGTGATTGATAAAAATGATAAAATTTAACCAAAGAAACAATAGTAACGTACGCTTGTTAAGTCATTTAAGGGCAAAAAAAATAAAACATTATTCTTTTGTTGTTAAATAAAAAAGTTTTTCTATATTTTTGGCTCTCGAAAATTAACAGATTATTTCACCTTGACCCAGAGCCTTATCGTCGTACGATGAATTTAACTTCTGACAAACCACAACTATCTGTCCAGGCCACTTGGGGCTTCGACGATGATTTCCGTAAAGCAGTGAATGCTGACGAATTTACAATCACACGTGCTTTCGAACGCGGAACGATGCGGGACGTAAGTCAGGTGTTAAGTTATTATGGTGACGAAGAGGTAAAGAAAGTAATCATCACTGCGAAATCGCTTAATTTACGTGCGGTTGAGGCGGCGCATGCCATCTTGCATATACCGATGAATGATTTTCTTTGTATGAGCACTAACCCTATCGTAGGTGGTTCAAATGGGATGTGCATTGTGACGACGGAGGCAATATCTTCAGTTGTTACAAAAACTATATCAGTAAGTCGATATAATGCAATTGCTGCACGGAAAAAAAAACGAAATAAATATCGTCGGCAAGGTCGGGATTTTGGTACATCAGCGGTTTATATTTAACTATTTCAGGCTTTGCCTTTTTCATTAACAAAAAGAGCGCCCGCAGTTTGCGGACGCTTTTTTTGTTAAGACTTGCGAGATCTGGAAACTTTTGATTGATGCCAGGCAAGCTTTAATTGACCTGGGGTCCTATACCGTTATCTTCGTTCGATATTAGTTAAACTTCTCATAAATAAAGCTGGCAAAACTATTCATCAAACGATTTAGGAATATGAACATATCCTTCTTTCGCCGGGTAATGTCTAATAATTTGTGATAAGTCTCGTGAAGTTCGGTTTGAAACACGAACTCGAAAACCCCAACCAGTTCACTAATATCGATGTTGCCATGATTTACTGCACCTGATGCTTTAAGAGAATAAAGCAGTTCTACAGCATCGGTCTGGCTGGCGGTCCAGTTCGGATGGTTGAACGGAAATATTTTTTGATTGTTTAGCTGGATCAGTTCCCCGTTATCGATTCGGGCGAGTTCAAGGTTCAGGTAATCCTGAACTTTTTCATTGGCCATGATCTTGGATAGTTTGTAATCATGGCTGGTGCTGTACTGTTCATCTTCTTCAAAATCTTCCAGTTCCATTTGGACGTCAAAGCCACCTCTCGTAAAATAGACCTCATCCATTTGGGTACCACCAGATCGGTAATATTGGTAAAATGCCTTATTGTTATCAAAAAACCGTTGCAGGTCTGCCATGTGAAAATTTATATAGGTCTTGACCGCTTCTTCACCACCCGCAGGGTACTGCATCAAAAAATTATAAACGTTGATGAAATAGATGTACTTGCTGTAAAATAACGGTTTGACATCTTTAAAAAAATGTATTTCTTCCGCTACGTTTTCAAATGCATAATGAGAGACAAACCGCTTCATTTTTGTCATCGCTTTTTTGCAGATCATGATGGAGGTCCTATATTGTTCGGTTGGTGATTGACCGCTTAGCGTAACCTCGGCCAATTGGTTATCCATGGCTGCATAGAATTTTTCGGCTATTCTGTTCATCTGGCACCTGGGATAAAAAGTAAATCCCGGATATCTGCAAATGCTGACAGGACCTTATCTAAATGTTCGGTTGTATGGGTAGCCATCACGTTCATCCGGATGCGCGCATCCTTTTTGGACACTGCCGGGTACATGATCGGATTAGTGTAAACCCCGGCGCGCAAAAGCCGGCGCCCTGCTTCCAGCGTCCGGGGAATATCGCCCACTTTGACCGGTACAACCGCAGATGCCGTAGTGCCGACATCCAGGCCGAGGCCAGTCAGGCCATTTTTAAGGTAGGATATATTCTGCCAAAGTTTGGCCCGCCATTGCGGTTCTTCATCTATCAGTTCAATAGCCCGTATGATTCCCAGTACCGCCGGCGTGGCGGTGGTTGAAAACAAATGTTGTTTAGACTGGAATTTTAAATAGTTAATGAGTTCAGGTTTGGCAATCACATAGCCGCCGATATTGCCGAGCGCCTTACTGAAAGTTCCGGTAATGATATCAACCTGATCGAATGCGTTGTAATGTTCGATCACGCCCCGGCCGTTCTCCCCGACCACGCCGATGCCGTGGGCATCGTCAACGACCAGGTAAGCACCGTACCTGTGCGTTAATTCCGCGATCCGGTCTAAAGGCGCGAGGTCACCATCCTGGCTATACACGCCATCGATGATCACCATTTTTGTGCGGTATTTATCTTTTGCCATTCTGAGTACCTGTTCCAGCATTTCGAGGTTGTTATGCAGGAATGTTTTGACGTTGGTTTTACTGACCCCTTCGTAAATACTGGCATGTACCGCCATGTCTAAAATGGCGATATCCTCTTTATGCAACAGGCATTGTAAAGTGGCGCTATTAGCCGTGTAACCAGTGGTATACAATATAGCATCCTTGCGGCGGTAAAACTCGGCGATCTTCTTTTCCAGTTGCTGATGGTATATAAAGTGGCCGCCGATAGCCGGGGAAGCGCCGGAACCGGTCCCGAACATCTCCGTCCCTTTGATAACTGCCTCTTTGATCTTTGGGTGCTGGCTGAAGCCAAGGTAATCGTTGGATACCAGGCAGACCGACCGGTTAGGCCCGCTATCACCCGGCAGCATCAGGTTCATTTCCGGCCCGACCGGGCTGAGTGATTCAATGCGGTAATTGAGATGTCCGTTACGTTTCAGGTAATCGAGATACTCCTGAAATTCTACAGCAGTGGTGAAAACATCCTGTCCTGCGATGTTTTCGAAATCTTTAAAGCTGGTATTTGTATAGTCTTTTGGCATAGGTAAAGTATTTATGCCCGAAAATTATGTTACAAAAACAAGCTAAGTGGTGACATGAAAATAAATATTAATTAATTGTTAAAATAAACACATGTCACCACCTGGGTGCATTTTTATTGGTTGTTTTAAGGTTTTTTCTGATTCAATCTGAACCAATAGAATATAGGAGGTGAAAAATGAGTGTTGAGGAAATTATCGCTGAACTGGCAAATATTGTGGCGCTATCGCCGGCTTTCAAAGAGAGGTTACGTGAGCTTTTAATCAGGGAAGTATACCAGCCCCGACAAATCATCGATGCACCGGGAAATCAGCACTACCGGATGTGGCTGGTAGAATCGGGTATTGTACGCAGCTATTATGTTGATGGCCGGGGCAGGGATATTACGGAAGCTTTCTTTTCTGCCAGGGATCTGATCTTCCTGTGGGAAGGTTATCTGTCACACCGCACGGACCACTACCTGGAGGCTTTACAGGTTACTAACGTTTATACTTTACGTTATGCCGACCTGGAAGCTTTGCGGGAATTTCCTGAAGCTGAGCCTTTGATCAAATACTTTATTTTACAACAGCGCCAATATGAACTTTTCAGAAGCCGCTTGCTTTCTCATGCGGCCGAAGAACGGTACCGCCAGTTCCGGAATGCTTACCCCGGCATTTTTCGGGATGTCCCTTTACGGCTCATCGCATCATACCTGAACATGACCAGGGAAAACCTTAGCCGCCTGATAACTAAAGGCTTTTAATATCACAGCAGTTGGTAACTCTCTTCCGTCAAACTGGTGATTTTTATCACCAGTAAAAGGTTAGCTCGGCCAGTAAATTTGGTTATGCTGAAAATGAGGAACACCTTCATTATTGAGATCATCAGCACTCTGCTGGTCATACTGTTCACGTATACCGCCGTTAGTAAATTGATGGATCTGCCTGTGTTTCGTGATCAGATGCACAACCAGGAATTTCCGAAATGGATTGCCGGTATATTGATTATGGCGTTACCGCCTACAGAGATTGTGACAGCCGTATTGCTGATTATTCCACGTGCACGGTTAACGGGATTATGGTTCTCCGCTATACTGCTGACATTGTTTTCAGGTTATATCACATTGGTTGTCGCAGGATTTTACAGGCGGACACCGTGTTCCTGTGGTGGTGTGCTTAAATCAATGGGCTGGAATACCCATCTGATTTTCAACCTGTTTTTTTTGCTGTTAACATGTTTTGCCATATCTATCTGTAACAGGGGAAGGAGAAATCAGCCAAAGAACTGAAAAATTTTATGCAGTAAGCTTAACCAGGTGAACGCTTACGGCCGTTAACTAATCACTAACGAGAGTGGTGAAGGATATCTGTTTATAATTTACATTAAAGTTTTTCGTGCTTTTTGATAAAATAAAGCATACAACATTATGCGTACCATGAAATTAAATTTAGCCTTAACAGGATTGTTAGTAGGCGTATCCGCCGCATTTGCCTCAACCGTACACAAACCTGCAAAATTTGCGACCCAGCAATGGAAAAGGAACTCATCAAATGTTTGGTTGACAACAAATCTTTCTGCGGCGTGTACCGCTTCCACCAGGGTTTGTAAAGCAACATTTGATGCTACTTATGATCCTAACACGGCAAGCAGTTATAACGATGCCATCAGCCATGCTGTTTCCATTGACGTTGCCAACGGGTTCAGTAATTAAATCTCTATAACCGGCCGCGATTCATACAACATCTTGTAATAGAAATAGCCGTACAAAAAGAACGCCTCACCCTGATCAGTGAGGCGTTCTCTATTTACCTTGGATTTTGAGCGATACCACTTGTATTGATCTCGTTTTCGGGTATAGGAAAAAGGTAACGTAGCGAATTTGGTAATAGCGTGTATTCGCTTCCGCCAATGTTACGTTTGAGCGTTACTGCGAACCTGCCGTCTTGGTTCAGCCGGCGCAGGTCCGACCAGCGGGTTCCTCTGCCCGGCAGTTCCTTTCTTCTTTCGGTTAATATGGCATTGAGCAGTTGTTCGGGGTCTGTGATAGTTACCGGCGAAAAAGTCCCTGTTTGATAACGTTTGCTTTGTAGTGTGTTCAGGTCTTTCAGCGCATCGGTGATTTTGTTCGTGCGCGCATTAGCCTCAGCCCGTGTCAGGTAGATTTCATCGGTTGCAAGTCCCGCGAATAGTCCGTAAGAAAAGACGTCTCCTGTATAATTTCCTTTAAAATTACGGTCCGGCCCGCTTTGATCGATTAATATCTTTTTTCGCAGATCATTGGCGGCATAGCTGCCTGCCAGTTCTTTGTTAATCACGGTAGAGGGCAGAAAGTAAAAGGAATATAAACTGGCCGTATAGAATAATACCTCCGGGTTGCCGCCTTGAATACTTGCCGGTAGCGGTGCACCGGAGGACGGGTCCAGATCATTATAATCCAATAATTTGTTATTGCCTTTCAGGCAATCTTCAGCCGCCGCAGCGGCCTGCCCGTATTGCTGCATAGTCAGGTAAGCCCTCGCCAGTAAAGCATAGGCGGCCGCTTGGTTTGGCCTGGTCGGCATACTGGTTGTTACCGGTAACAGTCCCGCCGCGGTTTTCACGTCATCGGTCAACTGCCGGTAAGCTTCTGCCACGGTTCCGCGCCCGGGCCGGTTATTGACATTTGGGGTAAGCGGAACGGGCACGCCGGGATCAGTTGCCGCTGTTGCGGGGTTATAGGGTTTGGCGAATAATTGCAGCAACTGGTAGAGCGCAAAGCTCCGGTAAAACAGGGCGCTGCCCTTTAGTTGCTTTGCCTGGGTGCTGGTCTGCTCCAGGCTTTTCAGCCCGTCCAGCACCACGTTCGCGTAAAAGATCTGCTGATATGGCGTATCCCAGTCGGGCGTAACCGCAAAGCCTTCATAAACGTCCGATGCCCACAGGAAGGCATTTTTCTCCAGGGGAACTTCTACCTGGTCAAGTCCGTCTGCTGTATTATCGAAGTCATCAGATGCGATGACGGTCATTCCGGGGGCGCTGTTCATGGTGGTACTGTTATCCAATAAAGCCTGAAAATCGCTGAGCGTGGTCGGCACCAGAACGGATTGATTTGGTTTTTTATCCAGGAACTCTTTTTGGCAGGAAGTAAGGCCGAGGGTCACAATCAGGATCAATATGACGCCGATCAGGATATAGATGCTATATTTCATTTGCTTTTATTTAAGGGTTAAACTGATACCGGCTGATAAAGCGAACGGTGGTGCCTGATAAGCCCAGTCCGGATCAATATTCAGTTTCGTCGCTTTCCAGATCAGGCCGATGTTATTGGCGTACAGGAATACTTCGGCATGGCTTGCCCAGCATCTCGTAAAGTTGATTCCCGGTTGCCAGGATAGCCTCGCATCCTGCAACCGGATGTGGTCACCTTTTTCCACCAGTGTTGATGAATAGGAATAGAACAGGTCGCGGCCATTGTTACGGCTCTGCGGAGCCGAAGGCACATTCGTTTTCGTTTCGTCACCGGGTACTAGCCAGCGCCGTGCGTAATCTCCATTGCCATTGCTTAGTCCCATATCGCTGCCATAAATGATTGAGTTCATCCGGAAATAATAACCGAAGCGGTAACTGACCGAAGCGGAAAGTGTGATTTGCTTCCAGCGTACCGTATTACGCCAGGCACCGAACCATGTGGGACGTGCAGGGCCATGATAGATGACCTGTTCGTCGGGCGTATTGCCTAAAATGGTGCTGTAGTTCTTGCTGATCACCCCATCCAGTAAGCCCTGCGGATCACCATTTTTAGGGTCCAGTCCTGCCCAGGCATAGCTGTATATCCCGTAAAGCGGTTTGCCTTCCACCGGTATGTTTTGCTGCACATAGCTGCTGGCAGATGACTTGAGCAAGAAGCGGGTGACCTTATCGGTCGCATGGCTGACCAGCAGGGTCGATAACCAAGTGACGTGCTGATTTTCGATGATCCGCCCGTTAAGGTTGATATCGATCCCGTTACCTTCAGTTTGGGCCGTATTCCCCCTAAAGGTAATAATGCCGGAAGAAGCCGGGTATGGCGCGTCCCCGATAATGTCCGTTCCTTTTTTACGATAGTATTCGATGCTGCCGGAAAGCCGGTTCCCTTTGGTCGAAAAATCCAGGCCGAAGTTGAGCATGTGAATACGTTCCCAGCGCAGGTCGGGATTGGGTGGATTGACGATGGTGGCGAATGGCAATCCGGTCAGTTGCGAAGCGCCACCGTAATAGGTGGCGGTGGTGTATGCGGACAGCGTTCGCTCCAGGTTACCGCTTACGCCATAAGTTGCCCTTAACTTCAGCGATGGTAACCAGTCAACTTTATAAAAACTTTCTTTAGTGATATCCCAGGCCAGGCCGGCAGACCAGAGCGGCACACCTTTTTGATTGGTGTTAACACCGAATAGATTGGAACGGTCAAACCTTGCGCTCCCCGATAAAATATACTTACCATCGTAGGCCCAGGAGGCATTACTGAACCACGATACAAAATTATCCGTCAGCAGATTACTTTTTTCGGGATTGGGGATACGGCCGGAAGATGACGGGTTATAATAGAATGGAAAATTGGAAATATAATCAACGGGCTGACTCGTACCGTGTTCTTCGTCATAGCCGTAATAACGGAATAGCCGCCCTTCGGTGCCGATGTGGCGAAGTTCGTAACCCGCAAGTACGTTCAGTTCGTTCTTTTCCCCGATCTGTTTGCTGTAGTCCAGTTGCCCTCTCACATAATGTGTTTCTGCGTTAGTGTATTCCCCGGTATAGATGCCGCCTGAGGGTAATGGCCGGTTAATCGTCCCATCATCGTTAACGGAAGTATAACGATTGACCTGATCACGGGCAATATAGCTACCCGCGCTTTGCAGGTTTGCGCCGGTGGTGTTGTTATGTTCGTACAGGTATCTCAACTGCAAATTCAGCCCCGTGATGATCCGGTAACCCAATCCGGTGTTGATCCGAAGGTTTTGTGCGGTAATGGTATTGTTTGCCAGCGCAAGATCTTCCAATGGGCGGTATTGCCAGTCCAGCAGGCCGGCATTCTCTGCACCTTGCAAAAAAGACAGGCGATAGTCTTTGGTGACTGTTGCTGGATTGCCGTTGTTGTCGGCCAGGCTGGCATACGGGTACAGCCGCTGTCCGCCGTTCCAGAAGAACGTTCCGGGATTGTTATTCGTGCTGCGTTGGCGGCTGAACAGCATATCACCGCTTAGGGACAGGCGTTGGTTAAGCAGCCAAACGGTATTACCCGCGTTCACTGTAACCCGTGACAGGTCGTTGCGTAACAAGTTGCTTTGGTTACGGTCGAAACCTGTCGACAAGTGGTAGCTTTGGTTATCCGAGCCTCCCGTCAGTTGCAGGGCGTATTGCTGGTTTACGCTTTTACGGTACAGGTAACGGCTGTAGTCTTTACGCACATCCTGATTTTTTAATGCTTCGATCTGTTGCTGTGCCTGGGCTGCGCTGATCTTGCCGTCCCGCTGTGCGATCAGCAGTTCGATCACCGGGGATAGCGCGGGATGATTCGCCGATGCCTCATCGCTGCTATAGAATTGTTTAGCAAACAGCGTCTTTTCGAGTTCGATGTAATCTGCGCTGCTGATCCTGGGCTGGGCATAAAGATCGGGCTTATCGCCGGTGGTCACATTAGAGGTTAGCGATACTGTCGGTGCTTGGTTGCGTTTGCCTTTACGGGTGGTGATCACGATCACCCCGTTTCCTGCCCGTGCACCCCAAATGGAAGCCGCAGCCGCGTCTTTCAGCACGGTTACGCTCTCCACGTCATTGGGGTTGATCGCAGACAAATCGCCTTCATAAGGGAAATTATCCAATACGATCAGCGGGTTGGCATTGGCGAACAGTGTGCTGCGCCCCCGGATGCTGATCGGGTTGTTTACACCGCCTGCAGTGGAACTCCGGTTAAAGCTTAACCCAGGCACATTATCTTCCAACCGGCTCAATACATCGGTACTGACACGACGCTGCATGAGCGAACTGTCCACGCGGGAGAACGAGCCGGTGGCACGTTCTCTGGGCAGGTTCTGGTAACCGGTGCTGATCACGACTTCTTTCAGCCCCGTTTGCTTCTGCTGCATCACGATAGATACTTTTTGCATTTTTAACGGGTCGAATGTATAATACGTAGTATCATAGCCGATGAAGGTGACTGTTGCTTTCGTTTTGCCTGCGGGGACATTGATTTGAAACTTGCCATTCATATCCGTAACGATACTTTTTTGAAGTGCAGTAATACTTATCGTCGCACCGGGTAAGATTTGTCCATCACTTCCGGTAACTATACCTGTTATATTATATGCTTGCTGGGCTAAGGCGTGCGTGGCTATAATCAGAGAAAACAAAAAGAGTATAAACTTTTTCATTGTTGGCCCCCCTTTGCAGCCGGAGGTGCTGCGTTTACTGCAGGCGCGTCACGGATAATTAAAAATTCGATTTCCCTCTCTTCCTTATCAAAGTGCAGGTCATACTTGGCCAGTTCCCGGTTAATGGCGTCAAAGTCACCCATGCCGGCACTGATCTCCAGGTCAACTCTTCCTTTGTAACCGGTTTCGTTAACTACCGCCCGATTGGAATCCATCATATCCAGGTTTACAATCAAATTATTGAGATAAGCATTTTTTACAGAAGCGTGTATTGGTTCAAAGCTTACAGTTGGAGTTCCACCTTTACTCTGTATCTTATCTGCCGCCGAAGTCCGTTTAAGTACCATACAGGTGGCTTTTCTTTTTTCAACCGCAGCACGGTATTGCGGAAAATAAATTTTGAGGTCTTCCCGCATTCGTGGATAGGCTGATTCGACCTTTCCGGCAGGAAAGTGCAATTCGTAACAATACCCATTACCGGAACTCAACCAGTTAAGATATCGCTCGCCTATTGATCCTGAAGTGACGAGCGTAGTGTCACTAACCTCATAGATTACGTTCTTTCCGCCGGCAAATCTCAAACCATAGCCGTAGGCGGTTTCATACAACTGGGCGATGCCTTGATTTCGGGCACTGATCTTGATGCCGTTCGTGGAATCAATCTTCACAGTAAACCCAAGGGATAGCCCGGGGACATAGCCGCTTAAGATGCTGTGGGCAAAGATCTGTTTTGGCTCGCCGCCATTTCCATCGAAAAATAAAGGTTTGCTTTTATCATAAGCGACCTCGGCCACTTCGGGCATTTCTTTTTGCTCCGGGTTGGTGCCTTTTAGGTAAGTTGCTATGGTTTCGTCGTTTACCTGGTCGAAGCTGCTGAAGTTCGTCACAATGCCGTGCTTATTGATCCATACATAATGCGGTAAATACTGATGCGGAAACAGCGTTGAAAGCGTCCGGTCATCCGTAACCGATGGCACCGCCAGTTTTATCTTTTGCTGTTGCTCGATGCGGCGGTTGAACAGGTCTACGGTTGCGGCAGCCTGGGTGGAAACGGAGATAAATTGTAACTGGCCCGCATACTTTTTTTGCAGGGAATCCATGCGTGGGATCATCTTCACACAGGGAGTGCACCATGTGGCCCAAAAGTCGATGATGATGGCTTTGCCTTTGAAAGAGGACAGTTTTAACGTCGGGCTTGAATAATGTTGTACGTTGTTTAAGATGAGTTCCGGAAGGTGGTCACCTATAGCTATGGGCTTGATTATTTTGTCTTGTGCACTAACCTTTGTGAGGAGGCAAAGCGCGGCCAGGACACTGTAGAGTATCGTTTTTTTCATGTGTGTTCTAATTAAAATCTATAGAAAATAAGGGCACGAAGATGTGATAACAGCTGCCTGCAATGCTTAACTATTAACTGACTGCAGGCTGCCGTCATCGATTGCTCATTCGGGCGGGCAGATTACGAGGAACCAAATTTCAAGCTTAATCGTCGCGCGGCTCATCGGAATTGGATTGATCGTTCAACAATTGCTTTAATTCAGCCTCGTGATAAATAAAGCTTACCAGATCGGATAAGCGGGTAAGCCCTTTATCCTGTAATTGTTGAAGATCGATCCCTTTTTCCGAAAGCGAATTATAAAACCAGTCATGTAGCTCCTGTTGGAACTGCTCATAAGGAATTTGAGCAAAACGTTCCATTATCCCGGTAAGGCTACCGAAATCAGGTCTGCTGTTGTTTGGTTTTAATGCATCCATTACAATGAGTTTTTGTCATCAGTAAGGAGTCCGCTGAAGGGGATGATCTGTTTAATATACTACAGGCATGGGTCCCAACTTATCGCACCGGAAGGGTTGACACACCCGTGAACGCAAATAAGAAGGGATACCCATACCTGTAGCATGGGCATTCCTGCTTCTCACCTTGCGTTCATTTGAAAGTGTCAATTTTCCGATGCAAGACTCAAAGCGAATGCTTCAATATTTTTAATGAAGATTCGCAAAAATAATACTCGCGTTTAAAAACGCCTATTTATTTCACATAAATCGTATATGTCTAATTATCAAATATAAATACTTATTTTAATTTTAGGTAAAATTTTACCTAATTTTTGAAAATAAATCGGTCTCAATTTGATACATGGCAAGTCAGTACCGAGATCAGGAATTTATTAAGAAAGTCTGCGAAAAAATAATAGAAATAAGGAAACGAAAAGGTATCGTTCAAGAAGATTTAGTTGATAGAACTGGATTTGGAATAAAACAAATAGGCAATATTGAGCGTGGAGTAAGCAACACGTCAATTAGTAACATCGCTGCAATTGCCAAAGCTTTAGAAGTTCATCCAAGGGAACTTCTGGATTTTGATTTTGAGATACCTAAATACTCTCCGCTTAGGAAAGATCGAAAGAGCAAATAAATAACACCACATTTCGATTTTCTATCTACTACGCAAATAGGCTGCGCACGTCTTAGCTTATTTTGTTTTGCCTGGATTTGCGCTGCGCCTTAAAGCTATATTAGCGGAACCCGGAATTAAAAAACTTAAACTATGCAAGATTTTGAAGCTTTCCTCAAAGACCTGAAAGAAATGGTTATCGTTAAAAAGGACCCCGACCTGGGGCAACCCTATGACCTCGCAATCGTTCCGTCCATCGGTAAACTTAAAACGGAAATACAAAACCAACATCTGGAGCAGCAGAAAATCACAATCAAACGTCAGCAGGCTGTTGCCGATGGTCTGCCGCAGGAACTGATAGAAAATCTGGACGAATTTTCGGGCGATTGTGTGGACAATCAGATTTTGCTGGAGCAGCAAATGGCGGTAATAGCCGAAATGAGACTTGTTTACCTCTACAAATCATTTGAAATAGAACTGAAGAAGTTATTGAAAAGTGCCTACAATGCACCTGCACGTTCTCTTTCCTCTGCTGATGACCAGATAGCCTTTCTGAAAACCAAAGGAATAAATGCGCGCCGTATTGCAGGATTTGCGGAGATCAATGAATTACGGACAATCGTCAATAATATCAAACACGGAACCGAATTAAATTCTAAAGCAAAACGCATCCCGGAATTTGCGAATTCCGTTCAGGTTATCTTTGACCAGGGAACGACTTTTTACAAGCGGGTAGCGCCAATGGTTAACAAACATATTGAAGTACTTTCTGAACAGGTTTTTAAAACACTTTATCCCGGAAGTTAGCGGAATCGAATATTTTTGAGGAAAATTATATTATGGAACCAGCTGAAACAAACCCGTTCGAATCATTGGAAGCCGTTTGCGCAGATCTTCGTGATTTGACCTATACACCGATAATTTTACCGCAATTGGAATGGTACAACGGAAAATTTGCCCTGGTCGTTCAGATCAGGGAGGTCGGGGAAGCCGAAGACAAGGCAGAACTGGAGGAGTTTGCCAAGCAGCATAACCTTGATTTTTCTATGTCTTTGAGGGTACTGCGTGAAAATGCTGACCCCGAAAATGTTGTATTGTTAAGGCAGCGGACGAAATCTTAACAAGGCTTTGCCGGACACATGATTGGCTTATTGGATGGTGTAATAGGGATGTTTTATAGATTTTTTTGACCCGTCCTCAAAATTGGCGGTTACATCGGGAATTGCGTAGCAGTTGTCGATCAGCTCACCTAAATGCGTAATGGTTACCGTCTTTATTGTACCGTTCAATATATAAAAGGTCGGGGTATTGACGATAAAAAGTGCGTCTACGTCGAATACCGTCAGGTCAAAACCGATCTCTGCCTCCCTTTCAAAATGTTCCTGTAAAAGCGGCAGGTGATCCTTTATAAACTTTACTTTTTTGATTATTTTCGGTTCGTATTCATCACGAAAGTTTTTAAAGTCAGTTGAAAATCCGACCATTTCGTAGCGTGCGCGATGATACTTACAATCGGTAATTAGTATTTTTTTACAATTCGGATCAACGATAATGAAGTCAATCTCTCCCGGCTCTTTGTCGACCCTGATGGCAGGTCCCTTTAACGGAGATAATTGTACGACATGGTGGATGAAAGGAATTCCTCGCGCGGTAAGTATTTCTTTAACCTTATCTTCAAGGATCTTGTCATGCTCTTCAGATTTGCGGTCAAGATACTTTTTGAAAGCCTCATTTCTTTTCCATTCTTCCGGTGCATGCTGCCACTGAAAACCGTTCGTCGCCATCACCAGGATACTTTCCTGCCATTTTTCGTCACCTACCAATGCCCTTTCTTCACCGTTTATATTCACGATCAGTATGGGGCGGAAAAAATACCTTTTGAGCGAGTGTGATAGGTATACTGACTTTTGTATCGGCAGTTTATTCGCCCTCCATAAAGCCAGCCCCGCATAAAAATTCTCACTGTTTTCTACACTTACTCCATTGTGCTGCAGATTGATAAGTAAGGCTTCGTACTGGACAGTCTGCATATCCGGTGCCGCAGGTGAAAAATATTTCTTGATCTCCTTGATCTGGCCGCCAGCGAAATCATAGTTGATGCCCATGCATTTCTGTAGTTCTTCACGTAATTCCTTAACAGAATCTTTGTCTACCAAGCCGCTTGAAAAACCTTCCTGAAATAGCTTTTCCATGTTGCCGTAGATGGCGTCATAGTGGTATTTACGTTGAATAGTATAGGCGTTTTTTTCTATAATGATCTCCATAGGATCTTCCATCATTCTTTGTTCTGCCATATATTCCGCGAAAGCAAACAAACGCTCTCCGACAAAAAGCAGATCTTCCATACGCATCAGAAATCCCGGCATGACAGAAGGATCAGGATCAATTCTACCTACGTAATCTATATCGCAGGCTTGTTCCAAAGCAAGTTTCAGTATGCGCCTGTTTACGGAAAGCGTGCTGATGTGAACATCTTTATTTTCCAGGGCGACAGGGTCCGTTTGACTGTGGTAGTAAAGTTTAATGCTGTCTTCGTGAACCTTGAAGAGGTAATACAGGAATCGTACATCCTTTTGACTGTGCATGAGTTCCAAAAACGTGTCTGCTGCCCACTCGTAAGAGAATTTTAAGATCTCATGGGTCAATGGCTCCTGGTCAAATTTCCCTTCGCCAAACTTCCCTAAAAGCGTGTCTACATAGAGCCTGTTATATTTGAAGTACGAACGTTCTCCATATAAAATGTAAAGCATCTTTCCGTCGATAAAGTTGATCATGTTGTTGTATAACGTTACTGTTCAGGATATTTTTCAGGTAAACAAATGTGATTTTTTAATTAGACTTGTTGAGCTATGACTCGTACATAAATCCTATTTTTCGGGAAATTTTCTCTTCATAATATCTTTCATTTTCAAATCCAAGGCCTTCGCGGTAAGCCTTTTCAACCGGCGCTGTATAGCCGGGTTCCAGGACTACGTAGTCTTCTGCGGCGCTCATCTTTTCATATTGTTGTCTATTAGTCAGAAATAAGCCGAACAATTCAAGTTCATCATCGCAGATCAAGTGGTTATGATAGTTTTCCCGGTGAGTTAAATAGTCTTTTAAACGCCCCGCACGATGCTTGTTTTCTTTGGCCAGTACCAGCAAAATGGCCTCCAGATCATCAATATTGACAGCCCAGGGATATTGGTCATCATCATTTATACTGAGCATCGCGCCAAGATCTGTTTCGATCATGCCGAAGCGGGACAATGTTACCACCACCGAGAAGACGTCAGGATAGCGCTTAGGATTGACCTTGTACAGCATATTGCCGTTTTTGTCGGTAAGGTTAAATGGCTGCCCAGCCATAAACCTTGATTTTACCCGGTAGGTTTGATTATAGCCATACTGGACGTTGGCATCAAAATCTGTTTTCAAACGGGTATAGGCTCTGAGCGGATCGCGCAGGGGCTCACGGAAGTTGGTGGCTTTACATTCAATGATGAGCGCCAATCCCCGGTGGAGGATCAGTATGTCCTGTTCAGCCTTTCCATCAACATAATACCCTTTATAAATAAAAGCCCCGTTCTTAAAGAATTTCTCAAATATTTCAGCCGTTTTTGTTTCGAGTAACGTGTCCCGGTGTTTAGTGACCTGCCCCGGTTCCTTCTTGCAAAAATTAAATAGCAACTTGTAAGCGGCGTCCAGGATATGTTTCTGAAAAAAAAGCAAATAAGTATCTTCCTCAATTTTAAATACAGGTTTTTCCAAAAGAGGATTTTCCTTTGTGTAAAAGATGAGTCCATCCGCAGGCAACCGTTGCGATGACAGAAGATCGCTGATGATCCTGAACTTTGCGCGCGTAAATTGCTCATCATCAATATCTTCCGTTTTCACAACGATCAGGTAGCCGGGATCCTGCATCAGTTGGGCGTAGGCGTGAATTTCTTCCGGCGCTTCGGCCACCCAGTCTTTAGGATCATCAAGGCCCTTGGCCAGGCAGGCATCAGTGAACGCTTTCCAGCGATCCGGGTGTGCATAATAAATCGCTTTATTCAGCTTTTTATTCATCAGGGAATCAAGATGCTCATAATAAGCAACAAAGTCTTGGGGATAAACACCCATTGAGTTATAGATAGTCTTTTCGAAGTGTACGAATGTCCGCATTATTCTTTCCATCTCCTGTTCCTGGTATGAAAGCGGCCCGCTGCAAAAGTAACTCAAGAAAGTTGGCAACACGACTTTGATCTTTTCATAATCAAGCGGTTCTCCTTCGATCTGGTAGAAGCCTATATTTTTGGAGTACTCCACCTCAACCGCCTGAAGAAGATCAGCAATTTCATCCCAGGCTTCTTTACTTACATCTGTTCTGGTTCCCGGCACTTTCGATTGCATATTCAAACTACCCGCGTAAAAAATTTGCCGCAGCGGTGAAAGCAGTTTTCTAAGACCGGGATGCTCTTTTCGTTTGGGTAAAGCCAGCAGCAAAGATCCCAGATACGTCAAAAAATATGTCGTTTCGTAAGGCGCACATTTCTCCATAAGGAGAGCGGTGATCGATTCTAATTTGGAAGCGCTGGTATTCATGTGTTAATATGGAAAGGTTTAGTCAGTTTTGTTATAACTCAAATCTAAGAGTTAGTTTTTGCATATTTAGACTACCACCCAATCAACATGCATTATAACGATCGTTCGCAAGGGATATTAGTGACCAGAAAGGGCGAATTCCAGTTTGAGTATTTTCTCCATTTCAATAACACCTACAAATTCGACACTTACGCATTTCTGATTTGGGCGGGCGAAGGCGGGCCGGATGAAAATGCGGCTGATTTTAGCCTCCTGATCATGAATGATGATATCCATCTGAAAGTGATCGATCTCTTTATGAAACATTACAGCGGTAATGGAATAGCGATTGCCATTATTTTAAAAGCCCGCGAACTTTTTGGAAAAAAGATCATATCATCCTCCAATACCAACAAAAGCTTCACGAGTGAAGCTAACTGGCCTGAAGCAATCCAGCGGGTCTGGCAGCCTTTAGTGGACCAGGGGCTTGCACATTATGATGCGCCTAATGACCATTACGTTTTGGTGGATGTCATTTAGTTGCGGGTATCAAGCCGAGCCAAATCTTTGGTGATGCAGATTCTTTAAGTCCGGATATTCTTTTACCATGGCTTTCGCCAGTCTAAATTCGCCTGAACTGCAATAAATACCCCTGAATGATTGGGAAACCTGCATAGAATTGTAGCTGTCAATATCTTCAATATCACGATGTACCAAAACCGAGTTTTCTCGGTATTCAAGCTCTTTAAAATAAATACGTTCAAACATGACCAGCAAATGAGTAGCTGATAAAGGAATAGCTATCTCAATTCCCTTTGACCTGTAACCCGAGTCGCCCCTGTGCGGCCTGTTGATATGCGGCCGCTTTACGACAGGGTGATCGGATGTATAATAAGGAACAGGTCCGAGGTTTTTAAACATGATCCAGATGTGGCTGTTTAAAATCTCCTGTATGCTTTTTCTGAAATCTGAGTCAAAAACGATCTGTTCGATCTGGTTCTTTTTTGCGCGGCTTTTTGTATCGTCCTTCCTTATACTGGCTATCATTTCATCAGACTGCCATCCCGAAGCGGCCATTTGCTCTTGAAACTGGGTTATGCCCTGATAGATCGATTCCCTGTGCTCTTTTGTTCTTATAATCTGAAATACGATAAATTCACATAACTTTTCTCTGGTAAACTGGTCAAGCTTTTTAATTTTCCATTGATCGACATCTGCCAGGAATTTAGTTAGAAACGGACTGAATGCCGCTTCCAGTTCTCCAAGGTAATTTTCCACAAACTGATTTACCCCGGTGATCTGGTCAAGTTTCTGGTCATCATAAAAATAACCTTCACTGGCTATATTTGCTACACTTGTCGGGAACGCTTTTTCAGTGTCTTTATGAAATGCCCAGCATTGGCCCTGATCATTTTCAAATTGCCGTAAATAAAACCGGGGAACGTAATGCTGATTCTTAACCATTATAAATTTGCTTTTACTGTTGATCTGGTAGTTTTATAAGTTTTAAAGTTCAGTGATAATGAGGAAAGGATCGTCATAACAGGTGCCTGACCGGAAATTCTTTATTTTATCGCTTCGCAGGGCGATGCCGAATTTGATATGCTCGATACACCAGTCTTTGTATGCCGGTGTGATAATAGGATTTATTAATTGGTTTGTTCCTGTCCGGTAGCTGACGGGCCATAAAGTTTTCTCATCGCTGCCCCATTTGTAAATCTGGACGGCTTCACCAGGCGTAACACCGATCTCCTGTGCAGTTGAAAGTATTTTAAATAAAGCTGGAGATCCTTTGCCTGTATAAGCGGGTATCTCAGGCATTGGCTGAAATCCCATTTTACGCCAGAAATTCTCTGAATTGGCAGGCGCGCATTCCAGGTGAATTGCGGCTAGGCCCTGTAGTTTTAAATAGTTCAAAACAGCTTCAACCATAAACCTGCCGGCACCTGATTTGCGGTACGTGGCAGCTATAGCTGCCACAGCGATATGCCCGGACCTTTTGAATATATCCCATGTTACAAATCCAATTGCTTCATGATCCCGGGTAATTATTGCCAGTGTGCACTTATCTGCGTGATAGGTAATATTGTCCGGGTAGTGGTACAGCCCGGTATTTTCCAGGTTTTCGCTAACCATCCAGCTTTTTACCTGTTCTTGCTGCGCGAGGTTTGGTTGAAAATCAACAGTGTATTTCTGTATGCTCATTTTGGTGATTCCTGCCGGTATCAGCAGAAACGCTGCAAGACGGCCTGTTCCGGTGTCAGTCCGACTTCATCAGCAGGTGCATTGATAAAACGGGCCATATTAATTTCCAGCCTACCTGTTTCTGTGCCTTTGGACAGATTCGTGAAAAAGATAATAATGTATGAACCACCGGCTTTTCTGAACACATATGCCGGATTGGCGACGTAAGGGTTTTTGGTGTTCCAGCAAAAATAGCAAGTGTCGCCTTCATTTATTTCAATTTTTACCCGCTTAATACTGGCATATAATAAGGGCTTGACGCCGGTTATCTTTTGCCGCCCCTTGTCAATGAGCTGCTTTAACAGCGGATTAAATTTTATGGTTTCTATAAGCGAACCATGGTTGGTTTCAGCCGTGACAATATCTTTTATCAGGGTCTTACGATTTTTGCCTGCTGTTGCCCCGTTCCGGAACAGGAACTCTGAACAGATATTTTTTACTGCCATTGGCGTACAAACCCGCCAGTCTTCGAATGCTCCGTCCGCCCAGAGCTCTTCGGAACTTTTTCCCAAAGAAAAGTCTGTCGGATCATATTCTTCCCTATGCTTATAAATAATACGGTCATTGCCTAACCACTGGTCTATTTCCAGTTTACGGAAAACGTAATTGTTCTCCAGATAAGCCATTAAGGCCTGGTACAGTTCCCGGTCCGAATATGGGCGGGTACGGTGGTAAACAAGTGTTGCTGACATGCTGATGGGATTTAAAAAGGAAATTTACGAATATCAGTGGTATCATCATAAAGGAGTTTTGAACATTCCATATGGCGATCCTGCGGCCGGGCTCTTCATTGTATCTGCTGCGCAGGATGCCATTGCGATCCCTATCGCGGGCACCTGATTTTCACCTCCGTTCAAAACAAGTGCTCTTTAAAGCGCAAAAGCATCACCATTCAGGCAGATAGCCCTGAATACCTCCGCACTTGCGATATACTTATAACAGGTTGTTTTTGGGATTGCTGTTTCCAAAAGAAGGAGAAAAAGGATGCTAAATTGGGCACTGTTGCTTTAAGAATGCTGATAGTATGCAAAAAGACTACGGCATAAACGGCTGCCTCCCCAAAGGGTCCCCTCCAATTATTCCGTTTCCTTTTTGCTCTGTTTTCGTGCCCGGCCATTTGCTTTCTTTTTCTCCTTTTTCTTTTGGAAAAAGCTTTCAGGGAAAGGGTCGGGAAAAGAGAAAAGAAATAACAAATTTTTTAACTCTTAATGCTTAACAAAATGAAAACAGCAGAAAAAAATGCAAAGGAAGTACAAGGTACAAACGCAAAAAACAACAACGCACCACGAATTGAGAATCGTCCGAACTTAACAGGAAAAGTAGCCAAAACAGATGAATCCGTTAAAGATGAAAAAACCGCCGAGGCTGCGAAAGCTGAGGCAACCCCAACCCCCGAAGCAAAGACCTATACTACCGCTGCAGTGGATAACCAACACGCTCACGCTGCGCCCTACACAACAGGACAGGGATTAGACGAAGCCCCGAAAGCGGAAGAAGCGCCAAAGGCAGAAATAAAATATATCAAACCCGCTTTGAATTTGGAGCAAACCCTGAAATCTGTGGGCAATCTGCACCGCCTGACGATCCAACGGTTGGCGCTCATTGGTCGCATTAAAACTTTGGAAGATTTTGAGGTGAAACTGGTGGAAGAAAACGACGAGTTGGAAAACAACCCGTATCAGAGTTGCAAATTGATCATCAAAGATGATAAAGGCCGTGAATTTACCACCAACACCCCGAATCTCATTCGCATGGTTACCCAATTCATCTTTGATGCCTGCCATGAGAAATTGGGCGAGATCGAAGCAAACATTGTATTCCCTAACGCTTAAACGAAGCTATGCCCCGTCTGAATGTCGGGGCATGCTTTAAGGCTTTACCTCCAAAATCAACTGTCATGTACGAACTATTTATTGAACTGACCGACCAACTTTTTTATGAGGGTTATGCCGAACAACTGGCTAAAGAGAACCCGCAAGCATTCCGGTTTGAGTTTAACGAATTCTTAAATAACTACAGCTTATGAAATGGTTTAATGATTGCCCCACGCTCGAAGAAGTGAAGGCGAAATATAAACAACTGGCTAAGCGGTACCACCCCGATTTAGGGGGTGATACTGCTACGATGCAGGATATCAATAAAGAATATGCATTTGCCGCCGCTAAAGCGGTTAGGGGCGCAAATCTCTCTGATGAAGAAGCCGAGAACGAAATACTGTCATCAGAGGCCTATCGCATTGCCATAGAACAAATTATTCATTTAGAAGCTGTCACCATCGAATTGGTAGGCTATTGGATTTGGGTTACAGGCAATACTTACCCGAATAGGGCAACCCTTAAAGCCGCCGGTTTTCTGTTCGCTTCCAAAAAACAGGCCTGGTATTTCCGTACCGCCGAATACAAAGTAAATAAGAGCAGCAGCAAATCGCTCGAAGAAATAAGGAATAAGTACGGCAGCGAAGTATTGAATGAAGACAAACGGGGGCGAAACCGTTTTATCAATTGATCAAGTCGGATGCGCAACCGCACAAAGGGCGCGTTTTAATATGGAAACACTAAATAAATTCAGCACCAAAATATTTTGTGAACTGGTAGATAAGATGCAGGGTAAACAGCATTTGAAAATCTTTAATGAGCCGTTTATGCCGCTTACAATTGAGCGTGCCGGTACTGTCTATTGGGGTCATGGCGAAATAATCAGTCTATGTCATTATTACAAGCAAAACGGCGACCTGATGCAAGATCCCGAAATGTGCTTTATTATGATTGACAAACGGGAAAGCGATAAAAAAGACTTTGAAAAAGTGATGCTGATACCGTACCTGTATCAGCAGGCAAACATGGGCATTTACGAAGAAAGTTTGACCTTTAAGAATGAAATCGTAAAAGAATATGACGTGTATTTGCAACAGCAACATGCCGACTTTGCCAATCAGTGGTTGCAGAGTATTGTACAGCAGGGATTTTTGAAAAGCGGAGATATTCAAAAATTATGACTATGAAAAATCTGATTTGCAATCATATTGAAATATTACTGTCGGTAGTCGGTATTTACCTGCGCTTCCTCATCGGAAAGCGCAGGTTTAACCGCCGTGGCGTTGGAGGTTTACAATATTTTAAATCTTACAGTATAGCGCTGATTACCGCATTTGTTGAAAAATCGGTAAATATTATAGCGATGCTGATGATCATTACTGCAATCATACTGCTTTTACGCCGCTGATTACCGCAGAAATTGCGAATTGTAAAACCGAAAAGTGATTTAACATCTAATTTTAATAAATTTGAAAATGGATAACTTATTAATGCCGGTAAGGCAGGGCCAGATTTGCAAAGTGATTTCTGATGTGCCGGATAAAGAATCAGAAGAAGTTTTCATTGTAACCGAAGACCCATCTGAATTTGATCCGGAGGATGATATTCTGGTAGTTAACCTTAAAGAGCTGCAAAGGAATATCAAACAGACCGAAAATGCAGAAAGAATAGCCGTGCCCAAAAATGAGCTGGTGGTCGTAGGTGAAGACCTTACTTCATACGTACAATCCTGGAATATAAAAAACTGATTATCAGATGGAAATCATTCACACTCGCGGGAGTTTCTGGAAAGACAATAATTATGCTTACATCAGAGTAGTGGGAATTTCGGAAGCGGAATTGTTGCAACTGGCTGAAAATCTGAAACGCAGCGATATTATAGAATGGCTGATGTGGAATGATCGCAATGGTATATATAGCGATGAAGATTCTAAACGGGAGTTCGGCGCGGTTATGACACGGGAAGAAGGCGTCGAAATAATGCTGCGGCAGGCAGCAGAAAACAGGGTTAATCAATTAACGATAATAAGATGATTACTGAAATTAAAGATATAAAGGACGTGGATTTGTTTTTTCATGACTTGATTGCAGAGGGGGTCAACGCTCATCCGGACGATGACTTTACGCAGTATATCAATATTGAAACCGGAGAACCTACTTTTACAGCAGAGGGCGCAGTCCTCCGAAATGAGTTGATGTCAAAAGCCCTTGAATTATGTGAAAGTTCAGAGATTGATATTTACGACAGGATGCAGGAAGTATACCTGAAGGAAACAGGGCTGGATAAATATATACCGCTGCCATCCCAGGAATATAACGAACAAGAATGAGGCATTGCCTTTGATATCCCGATAATGGCAGATGTTCACTCAAAAGAAACCCGAAGTTATAATATGTCGCGCATCCGCGGCAAAAACACGAAGCCGGAAATCCTGGTAAGAAAATATCTCTTTTCAAAAGGATTCCGCTATCGGCTGCACGATAAAAAACTCCCGGGGAAACCGGATATTATCCTCCCTAAATATAAAACAGTCATATTTATCAACGGTTGCTTCTGGCATGGCCACCAGAACTGTAAATATTTTACCGTACCCAAATCCCGCACCGAATGGTGGCTGACCAAGATCAGCCGGAATGAAGAAAATGACCGCGCAGCTTATGGCTTGCTGTTGGAAAAGAATCTCCGCGTGATCACGATCTGGGAGTGTCAATTAAAAAAAAATATAGTGGAAGAAACATTACAGAATTTAATTACTACCTTGTATTCAGCCTGAAACCTTCTTCTCCATCCCGGCTATGATTTTTTTTCGTTAATTTTCCAAAAAAAAGGAAGGATCTTTTTATGCTTAAAACGAGCAGAATAAAGGTTTTTTAATGAAAAAGAATTTACATGCAGCTTAAAATTGATCGGTTTAGGAATGGAGATGGTTTAAGAGTACTTGATTTATTTTCAGGCTGCGGTGGTTTATCATTGGGTTTTCGTAAGGCAGGCTGCGAAATTATAGGAAATGTGGAGCTCGATCAGGAGGCGGCACGATCACATGCCTTAAACTTTCATAAAGGCCATAAATTATTTGAGCAATATGCCAAATCACGGAATATTGAAGACACTTCCCCCGCCGATCTGTTCAGAGACCTGGAAATAACAGGCCCTATTGATCAGCAGATAGATATCATCATCGGCGGACCACCATGTCAGGCGTTCACTAGGATAGGCAGGGCCAAACTCCGGGAAATTAATGGTGATGCGCAGGCTTTTCTTAACGACTCACGAAGTCAGTTGTACCGCAGATACCTCGAATATGTCCGTGTACTGCGTCCGATGGCTATTCTGATGGAAAATGTGCCTGATATGCTCAATTACGGCGGCACCAATATTGCCGAATTTGTATGCCATGATCTGGAACAATATGGTTATCACTGTAAATATACCCTGCTCAATACTGCTTTTTTCGGCCTGCCGCAGATGCGGGAAAGGATGTTTTTAATTGCCGTACACAATACCTTTCAGGGTGAAATTTCTTTTCCTGCACCGACCAGATATATCGAACTGCCGAGAGGATACAATGGTTCACGCAATGTTGCGTTAAAACATATTGATCTGAATAATCCGGGGCATTTTGAAGCCCTTCAGCTTGATGCCAACCTGCCTGCTCCGGTCAGTGCTGAAGAAGCCCTTTCCGATCTGCCGATTATTATGGAACATCTGACCTCGAAAATGAAAAGGGGTATCAAAAAACTGAATACCGACCGTGCTTATTTGCTAAGCGATCCGGCAAATAATTATCAGCACCTTATGCGCAACTGGCCGGGCTATCAGGCCTCAACAGGAGTTACTGCCAATGTGACCCGGATATTGCCGAGGGATTATCAGATATTCCGGATCATGGAACCCGGAGATCAATATCCTCAGGCAATCGAAAGAGCCGAAAGACTGCTCGCAGCAAAACTGCTCGAAATGAATATCACCGCGGATAACGACCCTGAAGTTCATAAACAGATCAGAAAGAGCATCATACCCCCTTATGATGTCGGGAAATTCCCGAATAAATGGCGCAAAATGGAGAGCAATCAGCCAGCCAGAACACTGATGGCACATCTGGGAAAAGACTGTTATTCCCATATACACTATGACAGTGACCAAGCAAGAACGATTACTGTACGTGAGGCTGCCCGGCTGCAGTCATTTCCTGACGGCTTTGAGTTTTCAGGAGCGATGAATGCCGCCTTCCGCCAGATCGGAAATGCAGTACCGCCACTGATGGCCGAAAAACTTGCCGATAAAATAATAAACCTTATCAGAACCGGAATACCATGTCAGATACCGAACTTCCAGATGATGTAGGCGCAGAAACCATACCGCCGAAGCCCGCTGCGCTGATAGAAACTTTCCGTGCCATAGGATACAATCTTGCGAGCGCAATAGCCGATATTATCGACAACAGCATTTCTGCTGATGCAGGGAATATTATGGTGAATTTTCAGTGGGAAGAAGAGAAATCGTTTGTAACCATTATTGACGATGGTAGAGGCATGACGGAAGAGGAAATGATCGAGGCATTGCGGCCGGGAACATCGAATCCTTTGTCTGACCGCAGGCCATCGGACCTGGGTCGTTTCGGGCTCGGGCTCAAAACTGCTTCGTTTTCCCAATGCCGTCGACTGACGGTCATTTCAAAAGCTGCCGGAGGGTCAGAACCGGCCTACCGCGGCTGGGACCTAGATTATGTGGTCAGCAAGGATGTCTGGCAGATCATCCGTTATTTGTCCAAACCGGAGCTGGCTGCGGAACTTGGTGCCCGGGCTTCAGGTACCATTATTTTCTGGGAAAAACTGGACAGGATCATTTTTGGTCAGAACAAACAACTAATCAGCAAAACAAAATTCTGGGAGGCCGTAAGGGAGGTCGAAAAACACCTTTCCATGGTTTTTCACCGTTTTATAGAAAAAAAGAAAATTACACTCTCTGTTAACGGCAATCCGGTTCAGCCCTGGAACCCTTTCCTGATTGAAGAACCCGCTACACAATCCTTCCCGGAAGAAATATACGATAACGGCCAGATCAGCATCAAAGGTTTTGTATTGCCGCATGTTTCAAAGATCAGTCCGGAAAAATTCAAGACTGCCGGAGGTACCGCCGGCTGGACAGCGCAGCAGGGATTTTACATATACCGTAACGACAGAATACTTGTGGCAGGCGACTGGCTGGACCTGTTCAGAAAAGACGATTTTACCCGGCTTGCCCGGATCATGGTGGAAATTGATTCATCGCTGGATTTCAGCTGGCAGATCGATATACGCAAGTCCAAAGCCCAGCCACCGAAAATGTTCATGGAAAAACTGAAACGATACGGTGCTGAGATCAGAAAAAATGCTGTTGAGGTTTATCGTTACCGAGGTAAACAGAAACAACGGAAGATGGGACGCTCCAGTTTCGAATTTGCCTGGATAACCGCGGAGGAACAAGGCCGGGAAGTGTTTAAGATCAACCGGAAACATCCGTCATACCGGATTGTCCGTGATCAGCTTGGAAAAAACGCGCGCGATTTTGAACGCCTCATCAGCCTGCTGGAAATGACGCTGCCGGTTCAATCCATTGTTTTTAATGAAAACCTGTACGCTGACCAGCCTGCACCACCGCCAGTTGACGACCAGGCTGTCGCGGAAATGATGAAAGCGGTTTATAATAAACTGATAAGTGAAGGCTTTTCCCCGCAGAAAGCAAAAGAAGAACTTTATTTCATTGACCCGTTCAGTAATTATCCCCACCTTACCGAACAATTAACCTGACAATGAAACAAATAAACCTGAACATTCTCAAAGACGGAACAGTCGGATTATCACCCGGTGCCGGAGGTAATCTGGCAGAAGCTGCCTCTGTATGTCTCGATTTTAACGGCCATCCGAGGGTGATCGTCATGCCGGCTGAAGGACACTTTGAGGATGATTATGAATTTACGTGTAGTGAGGTAAGCGAGATCATGAGGAACAGTTTTAGCGATATGCAGGAAGCCACCGAGTACGGTGCCTGCGGCATTGCCTTGTCTATTGTAGCTACAGAAACTTCGATGATCGCAAAAAGAAGTGTGAAAGGCACGGGATTCGACTACTGGCTGGGCACACAGACTGAAAGTTTTCCCTTTCAGGAATTTGCACGGCTTGAAGTCAGCGGTATTATCACCGGAACAGAACAGCAGACCGGATACCGCCTGACTGAAAAGCTGAAGCAGACAAAAGTGTCTGATGATAAAGAAACATATCTGCCTGCATACGCGGTGGTAGTCGAATTCAGTAACCCAAGAACATTAAGCGGAATAAGATGAACGAGCTCGAAAAAAAGGTTAATGACCGGCACGAAGAGTCTATGGAATTTGCTGAAATGGCTTTTTCCGCCCGTCGCCGTAAAGAATACAGCATCTATTGTAAACTGATACAGAAAGCGCTTAATCTTGAAAAGGCAGCGGCAAGGTCGCTGGAAGAAAGAGTAGATGTCGAACCCAGCAGGTCGGTGCTTTATCAGAGTGCCGCCTACCTCGCCTTAAATCTGGATGCTTTTGATGAGGCAGAGCAGTTAGTAAAGGAAGCTATGCAGGGAAAGCCGCCGGTAGAGATCGCTGAGGAGTTGAAACAGATGCAACAGGCACTTGCCCGGAAAAAACAGATCAGAAAAAATGTTTTGCAGACTGCAGAGGGGTTTCTTGAAATGGCTGATGAAACCAATATCGATGATGAAGCGCTGACGCAGGCACTGGAAGCCGCATTCCGGGGTTTTGATTCATTTTCCGCGGGTAACATTGACTCCCTGCTTAACCGCATCGCCGTTGAAGTAAGTTTCAGGGGTAAACATAAAGTCAATGCGCCGGATTACCAGATTTTTGACCGGGAAGACATAACAGACCGCTGGACAGTGGATACAGACCGCGCCCCCTGGAGTTTCTGGAAGTTCTATAAAGAATACCTGCACGGGAAAAACATGCCGGTTCCGGTAATTAAAAAGCTGGACCAGCTAACCGACGATATCCTGACCAGGCTTGGCAATCCGGCCGCGGGTGGTTCGTGGGACAAAAGAGGAATGATTGTCGGCGATGTGCAGTCAGGAAAGACAGGCAATTATATCGGACTGATTAATAAAGCTGCAGATGCGGGCTACCGTATTATCATTGTGCTGTCCGGTCTCTATGAAAACCTGCGTAAACAAACCCAACTACGGGTGGACGAAGGGTTTACCGGGAAGTTTTCACAATCACAGACCGTAACCGGAACAGGAGTTTACCGCAAAAGCAACCTGCCCCCGGTGCATACCATCACCCACAGCGGTTCTGACGGTGATATTAAAATGAGAACATTACGGAATAATCCGTTGAATACAAATGACTACTATGCGCTCGTTATCAAGAAAAACCCTACCGTTCTTAAGAGCTTGCTTTCCTGGTTTGTAAACAGTCCGAATGCCGTTGAAAATAACGGCTCACTTATCATCCGTAATATTCCGGTGCTGGTTATTGACGATGAGGCTGATTATGCCTCACTGA
This sequence comes from Mucilaginibacter pankratovii, assembly GCF_014773265.1. GTDB lineage: Bacteria > Bacteroidota > Bacteroidia > Sphingobacteriales > Sphingobacteriaceae > Mucilaginibacter > Mucilaginibacter pankratovii. The sequence continues at coordinate 271,183 of NZ_JACWMY010000002.1, forward strand.
ACATCAGCAAAGATTCAGCATCCACCATAAATGCTTGTATCAGAGCATTGCTGGGTCTGTTTGATCAGAGCGCTTTTATAGGCTATACGGCGACACCTTTTGCCAATGTATTTATCGATGATATCAACCAGACGGCAGAAAATACACTTGACATCGGTGGGAAAAAGATAAAACTGTGTGAAGATCTTTTTCCCAGAGATTTCATCATTAACCTGCCACCGCCTTCCAACTACATCGGCTATCAGAAGGTCTTCCGGACAACCCTGGAAGACCCGGAAAGTGAAACCGAAGGCAATCAGCTGAGTTTTGTAAATTTCATCGAGGCGGACAGTCCGGAAATACCTGCCGACCACCGGAAAAATGATGATTTGCCAGAGGCAATTCCGCATAGCCTGAAGCGGGCAGTCTGCTGTTTTATCCTGGTATGTGCGATAAGGATGGCCCGCGGTCAGGAAAGAGATCATAATTCTATGCTAGTCCATATTTCCTGGTATATCAGATGGATCAATAAAATAGCAGAGCTGACCAATGATTATCTTACTGAGCTAAGGAATCTCATTCGCTATGACGAAAGTTTTTTATCCGTTCTTCATGATATCTGGCTGGCAGAATTTGCGGGAAAGAGCGAGGCGATCATGGCCGGGCTCGGATACGATGACCCCAGGGTGATGGAAAATTCGTGGAATGAGATCATTCCGTATCTTTCTTTTGCTGCTGAAAAAATAGAAGTCCGCGCTGTCCATGGCCCGCAGAAAGGTCTTTCCTACACAAATACTGCACCGTTGGACTATGAAGAACATCCGGACGGGCTTTGGGTAATAGCGGTCGGCGGCAATAAATTATCCAGAGGACTAACGCTGGAAAGTCTTTCGATCAGTTATTTTCTTCGTGCGACAAGATTCTATGACACCCTTCTCCAGATGGGACGTTGGTTCGGTTACCGCCCGGGGTATGCTGATTTGTGCCGTCTGTTTACAACAGAAGACCTGGTATTATGGTATCAGTATATTGCCAAGGCTGCTGAGGACCTGAAAGATCAGTTTGATATTATGGAACTTGCTGAGCGGAAACCAAGAAACTACGGTTTGAAAGTCTGGAAAGCCCCTGGTAAAATTTTGCTGGTATCTTCTCCGGCGAAAACCAGAAGCGGTACTGATCTTGATCTCAGCTATTCCGGAGAACTTCTGGAAACCTATCTGCTTTCCAAATCGCCGCAGATTCTGCAAAAAAACCTTGATACTGCTGCCTCTTTAATGGCGGCATTGGGTCAGCCGTCCGGTATTACCAGGCAGGGCCAACACCTGATCTGGGAAAATGCGGAATTAAGCGTGGTTGACGGTTTTATTAATAATTACAGTACGGGTCAGGCGAATATTTCTCCGGCATATCTGAGAGCATATTTTGCAGCGCAAGCAGCAAAAAATAATCTGACAAACTGGACCATTGTGCTGATCAGTAACAGTAACGATGAGAATCCTCATCTGTTTGATGTGAATGGTGCCGATGTTGCAGTCGGCAGAACGCGTCGTCAGGAACGAAGTTTTAAAGATAAGGACGGCAAGGAATATACCAGGCAAGATACTTACTGGATCAGAAAATCCCATATTATCAGTCCGCCGCACGAGTATCTGGATATGGATGATCAGGACAGCCGGTTCACTGAAGCAAAACGGGCCGCAGCCGAAGTGAATACCAAGGCAGTTGGTAAGTTTGTCCGCAAATACCGTGGTGCTAAAAATGCATTGTTGTTGATCTATATTTTAGATCCCGCAGGTTTTGGTGGCACTGATGTGCCGGCAACGGGATATGCCATAAGTTTACCGGTTGTCACCGGTGACGAACCGATCTCATATCTGGCCAATCCTCAGTTTGTTAAAGAAATCAATGAGCTCTTTCATCAGCCGGATGATGCGGGGGAGGAACTTCCGGACGACGAAGAGGAGGCGAAATAAGGGATGGCGGCTAATTTTGAAATACAGAATTTCAGCTCACTGCTTTTCCAGAACATCGAGGAGATACTGGAAAACAGTAGGGACGGGATGTTCAGAGAGACCGCTTTCACACAGCTGGTCATGGAATATTTTGCCGATTCCGGTGAGACAGGGAACTGCCAGATATGTACAAGTGTACATCGAAACAAATCCCAGAACCGTCTTCGTCAGATGAATGGTTATGCCATATGGGATGATTTTGAAACGCTGGACATTTTCATTGCCGATTATAAAGGCGATGGCACCATCTATAATATGGAGAAGGCAAGGGTAACCAGCAATCTGAACTTAGGATACAGGTTTCTCAGATATATTGAGAAAGGTGATCTAACGCAGACAGAGGAATCAGCCGCCGAAACAGAATTCATCAGCAATTTTCAGGAGTTTAAGACGAAAATAATGCGGACAAGGATAATTCTGCTAACAGATGCGCTCACACGCAGTGATTTTGCCCTTCCCAAAACTTCAAAAGATGAAGATATTGTTTTTGAGGTCTGGGATCTGCAACGCATCTATCAGGTATGGTCATCACAGGGTAAAAGGGAATCTATCGAAATTGATCTGCCAGAACAATTCGGTCAGAAACTCCGTTTCCTTGCTGTTGAACAGGAAGACGATCAGTACTCTGCTTATTTAACCGTAGCACCCGCAGGGTTGCTTGCCGACCTTTACAATATTTATGGCACCAGATTATTGGAGCAGAACGTGCGGGTATATCTTCAGAATCTTGGCAAAGTGAACCGTGAAATCCGTAAAACAATTCTTGACAGTCCAGGCATGTTTATGGCTTATAATAACGGGATATCAGCAACGGCAAGCGACATAACTTTTGAAGATGACAGTATTACAGGACTCCCTTTTATCAAACGCATCAATGGTCTTCAGATCGTAAACGGTGGTCAAACCACATCTTCAATATTTTATGCAAGAAAAAAGGACAGGGCCGAACTACGTAAGGTCAATGTACAGATTAAAATAACCTGCGTTAATAATGCGCGGCAGATGGATCAGATCGTTTCCAAAATATCCAAATATGCCAACAGCCAGAATAAAGTGAGCGAAATTGACCTGACATCAAATCAGCCTTTCCAGATCAAACTGGAAGAACTGTCCAGAACTACCTGGGCCAATCCAGCGGGAAACGGGAATCAGCAGACCCGATGGTTTTATGAACGGGTGAAAGGTCAATACAAAGAAGAGCTGAATAAAGAGCACACCACCACCCGAAAAAATGCATTCAAATTGAAAAATCCTTCGTGGCAGGTGCTTCGGAAAGAGGAGTTTGCCAAATACAGGAACAGCTGGAAGCTTTTGCCTTACTGGGTGGCCAGAGGGAGCCAGAAGAACTATCTTCATTTTGTCTGGCAGGAAAAAGATACCGAGCCCTCAAGGCAATATTTCAAGGATAATGTGGCTGTTGCGATTTTTTTTAAAGCCGCCGAAAGTATTTACGGCAAAAAACCGAACTCGATGGGTGATCTCCGTTATCTGGTGGTACCTTATACAGTTGCATGGATAAATTATCATACCGAAGAACGGCTGAATCTTTCAAAGATCTGGAACGCGCAGCGGTTATCCGACTCGCTATGGCTATTACTGAAAAGCGTACTGCTGAAGATAAATGAGTTCTTTCAGCAGAAACCGGAGGAATTTGCGCTGATCAGCGAATGGGGAAAACGCGAAGAATGCTGGAAGGCCCTTTCATCAATTGCCCCGGCCGAAATGGGCATAAACTTTGAACTTATCGCTGCGGACCTTAATGAACCTATTGCAGCCGGTACAGTCCTGAACAGAAATACGGATAACCTGAACGGACTGAAGATTGCAGATTGGGAGAAAATAGAAACAGAAGGTAGGGAAAGGCTGGGATTTGACCTGTTCCAGATCAATATCATAAGAAACGTGATCCGGCGACTGAAGCTCGACCGGCAATTGACAGAACAACTGAGCGAACAGGCCGTTGCGTTGCTGGAAATCTATCGCAATGCAGCGGTTACGACGTGATTTTTTTCCTGAAATACCTTCCAGCGTATTTCCAGCGCCACTGATGAAGGCCTGCAACCTGAATTATTAAGATCAAGGGCTTTACCCTGAAACCCGGCGTAGACAGTATTTGCGATTTCACTGCCCAGCACAACTGTCAGATCATCCGGGCAGATACCGAGTAGGTCAGCATCGTATAAGGCGTGCAGGTCACGCCTCAATAAAAGCCCGTTTTCGCAATGGTTGTCTTCATCACCGCGATAGTGGCAGATATGGCTGGCCTCCAGTGCAGTAGCAACTGTACAATTTGTCAGCATACATTTTATGCCGTAATATCCGAACAGATCGCTCCTGAATTTACTTTGATCCGGCCGGTAATATGATCTCCCGGTGCGGAATGCCCTTTCGTCTTTTTCTGATGGTTTATAAGGTTCCGTATTGATATATGGCCTCAGAACAACTCCTGCAGGTGAGCCCAGCTGTCGCAACAGATCGGGAAACAGCTCCTCCAGGAACGATGGCATTGCGCGCTGAATTGAATAATATCGATTCCGGTTCATATAGTACTTGTTCAGCAATTGGACACTTGTCTTTTCGGGCAGATTGATGAAGCTGGTGCTGTAATCGGCTCGGTATTCGCGAATAGGTGTTATTTCTTCCTTTAGCGTTTCAAACTCATGTCCTTTTCTGCATTTGTATTTCGGCGTTTTGTTCTTTCTTGCGGAGTGTTCCTTGATCCCGCATACCGGGCAGCTGTATCGTTTTTTCTCCAGGCCTTCGGTTACAGCTATATGATCAACAACCGCAAAGCCATGCAGATACTTTTTATCTGCAATCAGTACATAGTCGCCTTTCCGTAATTTGTTATGGTTAGGCACAAAATTATCATACACATAATAGGCATCAGGTTTGTCATCATACCCGTCATTTCCGCCGAAACTGCTTTTCTCGCCCTTTGACTTCAATATCCAGAGATTTTGGGACATAGTATAAAATTGGTTTTGTAAATAAAGTTACTGATAAAAATCAATATATCAGACGCTTTAAAGACCTTTGCATGATAACTTATAACCGGCCCTATGACAACCAATTTTACTTTCAGGGATTTTCTGGTTTATTTAATGACCGGACTATTGCTGCTTATCACACTGGGAATTATTTTCTTTCAGATTGTAGTTAATCAGATTTCCTGTATTTCGGTACAGTACACTTTTGTAAAAGACTATGCTGTTATACTGGTCATCTTTCTTATCCCATTTATTTATATCGTCGGGCATATCGTCAACACCATAGACTTTATCATGATGAAATACTATGTATGGCTTCATCCATTACTTAAAACCAGCAAATGGTGGCGGTGGTTCCTTAAAATAAACGAATTCCTGTTTTACCGGCACAGGATCGTATTCCAGGTGGTCACATACTGGAAAGGAAATACGACCCCGAAGGCATTTTCCACAACTGAAGAATTCTGGATATTATGTGCGAAGTTACAGAAGGACAAAAACTATGATAATGCGGGCTACTGGTATATACTCAACGACCTTTTCAAAGCGGTATATGTGATTTTCTTTGCGGGATGTCTCATCTCGGCCATTGAACATAAATGGTATGAGCTTTTGTTGTTTTTTGTTCTGTTGATCTTTGCAAAAATAAGGGCTCATCAGTTTGCCTGTTTTTTTGTTGATACTGTCGCGCGGCTGTCTAAAAGCACATAAATCTATTTTACAGTTTTTCAATGGTAGCCGCGGATGGGCTACGTAAATTACCAACCACCAGGAAATCCTTATTCAAATACAGATTAAATCTATTTCAATTAAGAAACAAAATGTGCTTCTGAACTGATCGGAATATTCAATACTTTGGAAATTAAGCAATTTTGCCGGGCATCTTGAAATCCATCCGGATCAAAGGTGTTGATGACGGCCTTTCAAAACTTCTTCAATACCTTAACGCCGAAAGTAATAAATGTCGGGTTCGATTCACTTTGTACACCGCCAATGATACGGGCCGGTTTCAGGCTGGTGGAAGCAGCGCTGAGCGTAAGTATCCTGACCTCTGGTGTAATACTCAAACTGCCAGTTTCTATTCCCAAGATACCTACTGATAAATAAAGCGTGCTGAGATTTTCATTCCAGCCCTGATCGTAATTAAAATCTTTCAATAGCGGGCTTTGGGCCGAACCATTACCGTTGTTTTTGATATGTAGGTATTGCCCGCCAATTGCAACAGAGAATGGTGTAAGTCGAAGTTTGGGCGATAAAATAAGTTGCCATGACATGCGGATATAGGCGGAAGCGCCTGCGGTCAGTCCGCCTGAAGAAATAGGTTCATCGGTATCCAGCCAGTGCGCATAGGTTTTTCCCGACGGGCCGATCAATACATCGGCACCTAAATCAAAATCTACAAAGTTGAAGCTTGGGGCATATTCCGTTCCCCTGTAATTACCGCTGTAATCATAGTGGTTCACGAAAATACCATCCCTAAGGGCCGGCGTTCCGAAAATGGATTTGCGCTCAATACCAATGGTTATCAAGGTGCGGCTTTCGTCGTGGCCGAAACCCTGCGAGGCGTCAAAGAAAGGCACGCCGGTCGCCGGCGGCGTCTGATTGTATTTCCATTGGGTGGTAAGGTCCGCATAATAGATGCCCGGACCAATGTACCAGCCTTTGCGGTCTTTGACGTTTTGGAGTGCCTGCTCTTTGGTTTGCGCCAGCGCCAGTACCGGTAGTGTAGCCAACAGGATCAACATTTTCAGCGTTTTCATAAGCTTTGATTTTGGTGAGTGATGCATCAAAATTAGCTTGCTGAAGAAAGCGCCTCAATAGAACAAAAGTTACATTTTTCCGAAGACCTTATTGAGCGCTTCGGTACGGTTTTGCACGTGCAGTTTCTCGTAGATATGATGGATATGCTGCCGGATGGTACCTACGCTCAGGAAAAGCTGGGCCGCGATCTCTTTGTATAAATAGCCTTTGGATAACAAGGTCAGGACTTCCATTTCTCGGGAGCTGAGCTTATCACCTTCACCCGAGGAGCGGAAGGAATTGACCACTCTGCGGGCAATAGCGGCGCTCATCGGCGAGCCGCCTTCATATAGTTCCTGCACCGCCGAAATGATCTTTTCCGGTGCTGCGCTTTTCAGGAGGTAACCGCTTGCCCCGGCGTTCAGCGCCTCAAAAACCTGGTCGCTGTCCTCGTAAACGGTAAACATCAGGAACTGCCCGGCAAATCCCTTACCTTTTAATCTCCTGATACACGCAATACCCGTTTCGCCGGGTAGCGAAATGTCCATGATCACAATATCTGGCGGGGTTGCCAGCAAACCGGCATAAGCCTCCTCGCCGCTGCCATAAGCCGCCAAACAACTCAGGCCGGCGGCCTGGCTAACAATAAAACGGAGACCATCCCTGATCTCGGGCAGGTCTTCTACAATACTTACGCGTATATTTTCCATCAGGTAAAGTTCCTGTTTGCTGTTCACATTTATAATAGAACAAAAGTTATATAGATATTGGCACCGAAAAACGCAGCAGCGTCGTCCCTGCTTCACTAACCATTTCAAAATTTCCCCCTATATTTTCCATACGCTGCCGCATATTGCCCAACCCGTTGCCCAAAGCCGTTCCTGCCGTAGCTAAACCCCGGCCGTTATCCTGCACAGAGACCGCTAATCCCTTCTCCGTAAGGATGGCGATCGTAACAGTGTTTGCCCCTGAATGCTTGCAAGCATTGTGCACGGCTTCCTTGACTGCTAAGTACATATTCCGCCTGACCTCCTGCGTTAAGATCACGTCCGGCACTTTATCCGGCACTTTAAAGATCATAGCTATACCAGCCGCATCCAACATCTCCCCGCAAGCGGCACGCAGGTAAGCGACCAAACTTTCCAGCGTATCCCGCTCGTTGTTCATCATCCAGATCACCTCGTTCATCTGGCGGATGAGGCCATTAACAGCATCGCTGATCTTCGGTGCCGCCTCATGGCCGGCTATCAAAGAACGGGTTAGAAAAAGTAAGCGGGTTAATCCCGATCCCATATCATCATGCATTTCCTGGCTGATCCGCCGGCGTTCCTGCTGCTCACCGGCCAGCATCGCTTTAACCCGCAAGGTTTCCTGTTTTCGGTAAACCAGCATAAAAACCAGCGCCAGCACTGCCAATCCGGCCAGAGAGATCACCAGCCAGCGTTGTTTACCGGCTAACTGCAGGTCTTTCTGTAAAAGCTGTCTTTGTTTTCTCTCCGACCCATACCGCGCTTCCAGTTCCTGGATGTTTTTTTGCAGTGGCGCATTGAGCAACACATTGCTTACCGAATCATAGCGTCCGCGGTAATCCTGCGAAGCTTCCGGTCGGCCCAGTCCGATCTGGACATCCGACATCAGCAGCAGCATACGGCTCCAGACTTCCTTCTGGTCGTGCTGCCGGGCAAAAGCGATCGAAGTGTTCAGCAGTCGTTCCGCTTGAAGATATTCTTTTTGAAAAAACAGGCCCAGGGCTATCCCATGTAAAGCAAAACACTCCCCGGATACATCACTTATTTTACGGGCGATGGGCAGGGCCGCTTTAAAAGCCGGCACATATTTCGCCGGTTGCTTAAGGGACAGATAAGCGTCCCCCAGGTTGATCAAGGCCGTTTCCTGTATATTATCGTCAGCTAATTTACGGCCAAGTCTTCCTGCCCGTTCAATAGAACTGATCGCTTCCCGTACCTTGCCCAGATCTTTCAAACAGTTGCCCAGGTTGGTGCTGGCCATAGCGACGGCGTAATCATCCCTGTTCTTTTCGCCGAAAGCCAATGCCAGCTGCGCGTATCGCAAAGCGCTTTGCGGCTGTTTTAAATTACGGTAGAGGCCGCATAGATTCCCGTAGGCGATCGAACGTTCCTGTAAACTCCCTATGGAATCGACCAGCGGCAGCGCCTGCAAATAATAATTCACCGCCTCCCGGTAATGCTCCGTATATTGATAAACGGCCCCGGTATTGTTGAGCGCCTTCATCAACTGCCGCTGCAGACGGCCCTGCCGGGCAATAGCTATGGCCTTTAAGTTCAGCTGCAATGATTCTTTAAACTTCCCCTGGACATTCAGTACGGCCGTATAGTTGGCGATATAACGTAGAGTGCCCTGTGGGTAATGCAGCGCTGCACTCAATTTGCCGGCAGCCGCATAATAATACAAAGCCGAATCGGGCCTATTGGTTTCATATTGCTGCCCCAGCCTGATCAGAGTCTGTACCTTACCCGAATCTGCCCGCATAACCGATAACTTTCTTTTCAGGCTGTCTTTATCCAGTCCCGTTTCCATCTGTGCGAAGGCATTTTCCGCTAAAAAAAGCAGTAACCAAAACGTTAAATAAGAAATGTATTTAACCTGCACGCCTCTAATTTACGTAAAATGTAACTTTTGTTCTATTGGTTAAGGAAAAATCCGCCGGTAATTTTGAATAAAAAAACATACCATGAAAAACAAATTGACCATCATCGCCCTGGTTGCCATCTGCGTGCTGGGAGCCTGCAAAAAAGAAGGAAATGATACCAACGGCAGCGGAGCGCCGATCACCGATGAGACCGGTGCCAAAGCGCTGTTTTCTAAAATGAACAGTTTGTGGACCAATACACTGGGGCCCGCGCTATCCGGAACCAACCAGACCTACACCAACAAGGTACTTAACGGTACCTCCGGAACAGCGACTGTGAGCGGCAGTTATAGTGTGACGCGTGCGTCATCATCATCTTCCAGCCTTAATACTTCTACCGCTGATGTCATTATTACCTTTAAGGATTATGAATCGGACGGGCTGCACATCAACGGAACTATACGCTTCTTTGATTACAGCAACGTTCGCACCGCCTGCTCCAGTTCAGGCTGCGCCACCTCCAGCCACAGCAGCCTTTCTTACAGGTCTCATGACGGCTCCAACAACAGCTTCGGCCAGGCCAACGTTCGGTTTGCGTATAATGGGAAAAGTTACCAGGATGCTGTCCTGATGAGTATCGGCAAATCCGACAATTTCCGTTGGTCTATTGAGGTGACTAATAGTAACAATCAAACGATCAGTACTTCGTATTAATATGCGATGTGCTAACCGGCTAACTGCAGTATTCAACCACTGTTTCCGGTAATACAGACCATTACCAGCAGGTTCAGTTGTTTACCGATGACTTCGGCAATAGACTTAGCCGCGATCGCTTCTTCCGTGGAAGCATGATAATAACGGCTACCAGGCTTGCGTTCTCTAATTGAATGGGGTTTACATCACTGTGATCGGATCAGGAGTTCCTTCAAGGAAAAGGTGGTTGAAAAACAGAACAGCCATAAGCCTTAATCTTAAAAAGTATGTCTATCATTATCAAGTAATTTGCACATGCGCATAGGTTTGGCTCGAATCTATAATTTCATTTACACCTTAAAATCAGGTAATTTTAAGGTGTAACACAAATCTGGCATCAAGCATTGTGAAAATCAAACAATCAATTTATCGATGATAGCCCGGGTTCGGCTCGAACCTGGGACCCCGATTTTTTTTCCTTTGTAAAATATTGATTTTTAGGTATTTTTGTATTGTCAGAGAGGTGAATCCCCAAAGCGGCTACCAAGCCTTTTGTGCACCTCGTAAATGATTGAAATTCAGTACGAAATAGAGATATAAGTGTAGCCCAGGTGGGCGCACTGATAAAAAGCAGTTACATGAAAATGTAGCTGCTTTTTTTGGTATGGAATAGGTACGAAAATATTTGAACCGGAAGATTTATCCGACAAGAAAGCATAATTGTATATTTCATGGTTAATTCAATTAAAATTCTATCTTTGCATCCAATTCCTGATTTGTTAATCTTTTAAATATCAAGGAATCATGACAGAGCTACGCTACATATCGCCCCTTTCGCTCATTGCCAATTAGGTAGGCAAACACCATGCTTTTTTTTATTGAAATTATTTAAACCGCTTTAGTGGTTATGCTGATTGTTTTTGCCTGCCGAATTAATTTATTGGGCTTTTGTTGAGCGCTCTTAAAAGGGTATATCCTTACTCAAGGACGAAATAGAGATCCAATAACATTTCAAGACAAAATTAAATGGAAGTCCGATGGACATACATGAATGGCCGCGCTGTATCAAATCTGCGCGGCAAAAAAGGCGGCTCGTAAAAACAGATCGGGATAAGCAACTGATACAGCTTAACAAAAGGCGCGATGAACTTTGGGAACAACAAAGGCTTTTGCCAAAGGTGCGTTTAGAACACCCTTATCAGCGCGGTTGGAAACGTTTCTTTGTGCTGCGGGATGATATTAAACGTAGTCCGCAAGCCGATTTTTATGAGGCTTTGCTGGTAAAAATTAACACGGTTGAGTATCATCACGATAAATCGTTCAAACGCAAAAAGCGACGTAAAGGGCGCAACGTGTACGTAGTTAAGCAACAGCAATTACAGGAGTTTTATGACTACAGCTGGCAAGTTAACCGGATGAAATTAACCGAGAATGAGAAAACCTGCTTTACACGCGTGGAATTTATGAATACGAACCGCAGGTTAGATGTGAAATATGTGGTTACCGAACCCTGGCGCTATGTACTGAAAATATTGCCTCGCATAATAACGCATGTTAAATTGATGGATGTAGATATTGAAAAGGAGCTGGCGTATATAGATAATCGTATCGATAGCTACTATCTCGAACCGCGTCTCTATCGCTTAACCCGCGGCCGTCGTTACCGCTGGAAAGATGAATTTAACGAGCCCGCCAAATACATTAACAAATTAAAAAACATACCCGGGTATGCCTATAAAGAAGCCTACCTGGAATTAGAAACATAACCCACATGGGCAATTTAAGAACAAAAGATCTAAGTAAAATAGGTTATCATAACGATCAGCTGCGAAGCCTGATAATTGGCATAGCCTCTAAAAATTTCAAGCACTACAGCAACCAGCAATTGCTTGACCTGTTGGTGAATATTAAAAATAATCCGGGCGCCTATTTGGATGATGAATTAACAAGCAAGATAGCCGAAAAGGTAATCGGCAAAACGGATGCGCCTCTGTTTAAAACATTTGAACTGCGGGATGAACCGGTATACTGTAAAACCTATGGCGGCAAGCACATTGAGCAATCGGCAAAAAAACAAATGGAGCTGGCTAACCTGCTTCCCGTGAGCGTACAAGGTGCATTAATGCCCGATGCGCACATGGGCTTTGGTTTGCCTATTGGTGGCGTATTGGCGACAAATAATGCGGTAATACCGTATGCTGTAGGTATGGATATTGGCTGCCGCATGGCCCTATCAATTATTGATGAAAGTGATGGTTTCTTAAAGCGATTTGAATATCAAATTAAACAAGCCCTAAAAACTCATACCCATTTTGGGATGGAAGGTGGTTTGGAAACCAGGCAGGAACACGAAGTTTTAGATAGCCCCGTGTTTAACCAAATTCCATTTTTGAAACCACTGCGCAGTAAAGCTGTAAGGCAATTAGGCACATCGGGTAACGGCAACCACTTTGTGGAGTTTGGCGAGATCGAATTATTAGCCGATAACACATTAGGCTTACCGGCTAAAAAGTATGCGGCCCTGCTGACACATTCAGGCAGCCGTGGTTTAGGCTCGGCCATTGCAAGGCATTACACGCAGATAGCCATGAATACCTGCAAACTTCCGCGCCATGCACAGCAATTGGCCTGGTTGGATATGAGTAGCGAAGCGGGGCAGGAATATTGGTTAACTATGACTCTGGCCGGCGATTATGCCAAAGCTTGCCACGAACGTATCCATGCTAATCTGTTAAAGGCCTTAGGTTTGAAGGCTCTGCACGTGGTAGAGAACCACCACAACTTTGCCTGGAAAGACCAGTTGGCTGATGGCCGGGATGTTATTATCCATCGCAAGGGTGCAACACCTGCTCACAAAGGCGAGTTGGGTATTATTCCCGGCAGCATGACCACACCGGCTTACCTGGTAGCAGGCAAAGGAACCAGCGATGCATTATACTCCGCATCGCACGGTGCCGGCCGGGCCATGAGCAGGCAAAAGGCTAAGGATAGCATGACAGTATCAGCGATGAAAAAAATGCTGACCAATGCCAATGTAAACCTGATTGGCGGCACGGTTGAAGAGAACCCTTTGGCTTACAAGGATATCGAGACTGTAATAGCAGCTCAACACGACCTGATAGATATCCAGGGCAAGTTTTATCCACGGATCGTTAGAATGAACAAGGATTAGTGATGAAAAAGATGATGATACAAATCACCTCGGGCAAAGGCCCGGCAGAATGCTGCCGGGTTGTAGCCTGCGTGCAAAGCCTGATGATGAAGCAGGCCAAACAACAGGATATCCAAATTGAAGTGCTGGAAAACAAAGCCGGCGAATTAAACGGCACCTTGTTATCTGCAACCATGATGGCTATGGGTCATAACCTGGATGCATTTGTAAAAGAATGGAGCGGCACCGTACAATGGATAGCGCAAAGCCCTTATCGTAAATACCACAAGCGCAAGAACTGGTTTGTTGGTGTAGCCGCTTTTGATGTGCAGGAACTGATGCAATGGAACCCTAAAGATGTAAAGCTGGAAACCTGCCGTTCTTCCGGGCCGGGTGGGCAGAATGTAAATAAGGTGGAAACCGCAGTTCGGGGAACCCATCTGCCGTCGGGATTGCAAGTTATGGCGATGGATACGCGCTCACAACTGGAGAATAAGAAGCTTTGCCTGGCCCGGCTGGAAGCCAAAATAATGGTTTGGCAAACCGAACAACTGATAGCGCAACAGCAAAGCCAGTGGCAGGAACATAACGCCCTGGAGCGGGGCAATCCGGTAAAAACGATAAAGGCTAAATTGTTTTAACCCTTGACGTTATTCAGACTAATAAAACAGACCGCCTCATGATATTTGTGGGGCGGTTTTTTATTGAATTTTCCGATAAACCAAAGGGCCCGCCGACTAAGCCGCACACGTAAAATCACATTGATCTCATTTTCCATCATCTTAAGCTTTTAAGTTTTCAAAATAGGCGGTGGTTTCTTCAATTAACGCGTGCATTAGTTCGGCGGCTTTTTTATGTTTCAATACCGGCGCTATCTGCCCACCCCAAAACAAGATCATATCCCATTTTTCCTGTTCGATGGCCGCCTTGCGGATATGCGCCATAAACTGTGTTTGCAAAGGGAAAGGCAGAAAATCCTTTTCCTGGTGTACCAGATCCTTTGCAATCCGGCTTGTTATACCTCTGCCCAATCTGCCGGTAAATGCCCTCGATAATGTGGTGTATTTGGCTGCGTCAGAAAACAGCATTTGTTTATGAACAGCTGTGGCATTTGATTCATCGGTGGCCAGGAAAGCTGTACCTATTTGCGCGGCATCGGCGCCAAGCGCCAGCGCTGCGGCTACGCCTTTGCCATTGGCTATACCACCTGCTGCAATTACCGGTGTTTTTACTTTCTCTTTAATAAGTTGCAGCAATACAAACGTTCCCACCGTTGACGATTCAGCCGGTGCCAGGAATGATGGCCGGTGGCCGCCCGCCTCAAAACCCGAAGCGATGATCATATCCACGCCTGCTGCTTCCAAAGCAATAGCCTCATCAAGCGTGGTTGCGGCACCAATGGTAACAATACCGAGCTTTTTGCTTTGTTCTAAAATATCAGCAGATGGGGTACCAAACATAAAGCTAAATACCGGTGGTCGCTGGTGCAGGATCACCTCAACCTGGTTTTCGAACCGGGTTTTGAATGGTGCAGGTTTTTCGGGCAGCTCTATCCCTAACTCATCAAAATAAGGTTTGAATAGTTGTTGCGACCGACTGAACTGCTCGTCGGAGATCGTGCCGTCAACCGCGTCGGTATCAGATACCCACAGGTTGATATTGTAGGGCTTATTAGTTGCCGCCTTTATCCGGCGGTCCACTTCGATGATCTCTTGCGGGCTAAGCGTATAAGCGCCGTATCCGCCAAGTCCGCCCGCATTTGATACAGTTGATACCAGTTGCACAGATGAAAGGTTACCGCCGAACGGCCCTTGCAGGATAGGGTATTGAATACCCAGAATTTCGGTTGCTTTTGTTTGATACCACATGATGCTGCTATATTTATTGGGCTACGTCTGTTAACATTTTATTGACGATAAACCACTGTCCGTCAATTTTATGAAAAGACAGAAATTCATCGTAATTGAAATCATACATTTTAACATGTAATTTGGCTACGGCTATAGAATTCACTACATCGATGGAGGTAATTATACCCTTGAACGGCTTCCCGGAGTCTTTTACACTCTGGCGGTTTTTTACGCCATCAAGGTATTGTTCGAGCGTTTTAGCGTACGGTACCCCTTTAATATCTCCGAATACGAGCGTGCCGGGATGATACACTTTGCGGAGCAGGTTGATATCACCTTCGTATATTCCTTTCAGATAAAGATCCTCCAGTGCCCGGGTGATCGCTAATTTATCTTGTTGATCAGTTTCCATTTTGTTTTGAAGTTGTGCTTTAGATACCTGTAATATACAGGACAAAAAAGCTGTTAATAAAAACGTTTTCACTCAATTTAAGTTATGGCCCGCTGCCAAACCACCATCTACGTTGATAATGGCGCCGCTGATAAAGTTGCTCTTTGCAACTGTATAAACCATTTCGGCAATGTCTTCCACTTCGCCAACACGGTTCAGCAGGTGCAAACCTGCACTATCGTCGGCATCTTTACCATGCATAGGTGTACGGATGGTGCCGGGTGCAACGGTATTTACCCTGATGTTGTCTTTACCAAACTCGGCTGCCAGTTGCAGGGTTAGCGCGTGTATTGCCCCTTTTGATGCCATTTGCGCAGTAATAGGTACCCCGCCGAGTGCATGGTTTACCAGTGGCGTGCCAATATTAATTACCACACCATCACGCTGTTTCAGCATTTGCGGAATAACGGCCTGGGTGGTGAAGTAAGTACCCTTCAAATTCGTATTTAAGAAACGGTCGAGGTAGGCTTCATCTACCTCCAGGAAAGGTTTGGTTTCGAAAATACCGGCGTTATTTACCAGTACATCTGCCGAACCGAATTTTTCTACAGCGGTTGCCACAAGCCTTTCGCCTGTTTTTTTATCGCTCACATTACCGGCAACCATGGCCAGGTTTTCACCTGCCCCAAGTTCCTGGTAAACTTCTTCCAGCTTTTTTGCTGTAAATGAATTGATCACTACATTATCGCCTTTTTCTAAAAAATGGCGGGCTATCTCTTTACCAATGCCAGATGAGGCACCGGTAACAATTATTGTTTGTTTTTTCATTGTATTATTTTTTTTCGGCAGTAATGCCTTTTTCTCTGAGTACTGATACCTGTTCGCCGGCAAAGCCCCAATCGTCCAGCTCAATTTCCTGTATCACCACATGGGTTAGCTGCGGGTCTTTATTCAACACATCGGTTATCAAATCTGTTACACCTTTTATCAGTGTTTGCTTTTGCTCCCTGGTAACTCCTTCGCGGGTTACTTCTATTTTTACGTATGGCATGGCTTTAATTTTTAAGCTAAAGCTGTTGGTTAAACAGCTTTAGCAATAATGTTTACATTCAGTTCAAAATCATTGTAGATAAGGGTATCGCCCAGGTTTTGGAAGAAATTTCCTGAGCGGAACTTCA
Source organism: Mucilaginibacter pankratovii (assembly GCF_014773265.1). Classification (GTDB taxonomy): domain Bacteria; phylum Bacteroidota; class Bacteroidia; order Sphingobacteriales; family Sphingobacteriaceae; genus Mucilaginibacter; species Mucilaginibacter pankratovii. Next base: position 287,778 of record NZ_JACWMY010000002.1, read on the forward strand.
TCCCGTATTTGGTACGGTCAACTACCACAAGGCCTGTTGCGGTTAATACATCGCCGTTCACATTTACGGCAACATCAAAACCAATAGCATGTGTAATATCTTTAATGGTCAGGTTGCCTTCCACATGGTTACCTTCAACCGAGGTTATTTCTAAAACAGCTTCCGGGTATTTCTCCAATGAGAAGAAATCATCAGAAGCCAGGTGTCCCCAAAATTGAGCGTTTAAATCAGGGTCGGTTACATCCAGTATCTTAATGGAAGTGGTATCGATGATGAATTTACCACCGGCAAGTTTACCGTCGTTTAAAATCACTTCGCCTTCTTTGATGGCGATGGTACCGTTATGCGCGCCGGTTACTTTTTTTCCCACCCAGCCGATATTACTTTGTGGGGTTACGATCTCGAATTTTTGATTTTTCATTTTATTTATGTTTTAAATTATAGAACAAATTACGGCAGCATTTGGCGGTTATGAAGGTGACCTACATCACATTCAAACAAGCAGCCTGTTTATGTGATGTAGGTCACTCCCCTACCCAATTGCCATACTCAATGGCAGCATTTTATAGCGCAGCGTTTAAATGCCCCGCGTATTTCTCCGGCAAAGATTTGGGGTTGTTCCAGGGCGACAAAGTGACTGCCTCTGTTTAACTTAAATAATAAATGAATTTAGGATAGGCCCTTTCTGTCTACAAATTTATGGCCGGAGTGGCGCTGCAGAGCTACTTAAACTTCACTCTTCTACATCAAATTAACAGATCAAAAAATCGGTATAGAGGCAAGTATGCTAAAAGCGAAAGTTTATGAAGATGGTAGGATCAGGAGGTGTAAAGCCTGCTAAGCGTTTCTCTTGAAACACCCAGGTAGGCGGCAATCAGGTTTTTCGGTACTATATTATACAATTCGGGATATAGTTTTAGCAGTTCCTCGTATCTATACTTCACATTATTATTCATAAAAGACAGCAGCCTTTTTTGTGCGGCAACGTAACCTCTATTGGTTCGCCACCTAAAAAAGTGCTCCACCTGGTGAAGTTCATTGCATAATTTCTCCCTGTCGTCGTTGCTAAGGCAAAGCACCTCGGCATCAGTGATACAATCTACATTGATGGAAGCTTTAGTGTTGTTATATAAAGCGCTATAGTCCGATGCCCACCAGGTAGGCATGGCAAACTGAAGGATGAACATTTTAATATCTTCGTTGATGTAGAAAGACTTCAAACATCCTGAGATCACAAAATATTCACAATTTACGGTGTCGCCCGCGGTAATGATAGCCTGCCCTTTCTTGAAATCCTGTTTTTGAAAATGTGAAAAGAAATAATCAAACTGTTCCTCAGTTAGACTGGCTGATTTAGTGACGTGAGTTCGTAACAGTTCTTTGGCTTCCATAGCTTGTATTACCAATAACACAACAATTTTTAAATATAAATATTCTTTTAAAAATTGAATATATTAAATAGGGTTCAGCCTGGCAATACGAGCAAGACAAAGGGAAGTAAAACTTAGCCCTCAGGGAGAATCAATAGCCTTGCAGGGCTCGAACCTGATCCGAAGACCCGTCCCGGTAGCTTCGCCTCTGCCATTTACTACGTGTTACCCAAAAATGTTACCTTATCAAAGCTACATAGCCACTTATCGGGGTCGCTTTTTTATCCAGGTTTATAACATAGTAGTAGGTGCCAAAAGGCAAACGTTTACCTTTTATCGTTCCATCCCAGGTACCACTGCCGCCTTTTGAACGGTACACTTCCGATCCCCAGCGATTAAATACTTTAACGTAGGCATCGGGGTAATCTGCCAGGTTGCCAATTTCCCATTTATCATTAATGCCGTCGCCGTTTGGCGTAAATGTATTGGGTATGATGAGGTGTGTAAGCACCGTAATTTTTACGGTGGCTGTGTTTACGCAACCCGCTGCTGATTGCACTGTTAAGGTGTATAAGGTAGTTTTCTCCGGGTTTGCCGTGGGGGTTAATGTTGTGGTATTATCTAACCCTGCCGAAGGGCTCCAAGTTACATTAGCGATATTACCCGAGGCGTTTGCGCTTAACGTAACGCTGTTACCTTTTTCGATGGTTTTATCGCCGCCGCCGTTAACCACAGGGAGCGGATTAATAACCATAGTTATAGTATTATTACTGGGTACAATTGCGGGCACCGCGCATTTTGCATTACTGGTTAACCGGCAGCTTACCACATCATTATTGGCAAGCGTATTGCTAACAAACGTATTGCTGTTGGTCCCGGTGCTTACTCCGTTTATCAGCCACTGGTAAGCGGGCGCGTTACCACCATTAATTGGTGTAGCCGTAAAAGTGATCGAAGTACCATAACAAACATTATTGTTTGAAGCCGCGATAGTTACCGATGGGCTAACCGGCAGGTTTACGGTTACGCTAATGTCGCTGCTTGTGGCTGTAGAGGTTGTAGTGCAGGCAGCGCTGCTGGTTATAATGCATTTAACTACATCGCCATCTATAAATGTATTACTTGCAAAAGTTGAGTTATTAGAGCCCGCGTTATTACCATTGAGCAGCCATTGATAAGCCGGCACCGTGCCGCCGTTTATGGCGACAGCCGTAAAGGTAACTGTTTGGCCCGGGCAAATATTATTGGTAGATGCCGCGATACTAACCGAAGGCGTTACATATGGATTTATGATCATGGTAACCGTGTTGCTGCTTACTGCAGCCGGGGTGGCACATAGCGCGGTGCTTGTCATTATACAGGTTACCCTGTCGCCGTTGGCAAAAGTGCTGCTGCTAAAGGTTGCGCTGTTGTTGCCGGCATTTACACCGTTTACCGCCCATTGGTATGCAGGAATGCTGCCGCCGTTTACAGGCGTCGCGGTAAAAGTAATGTTAGTACCCGTGCAAACATCATTTTGTGAAGCCACAATGCTCACAGATGCCGACAGTACCGGATTTACAACCATGGTAAGCGTGTTACTGGGTACAACTGCAGGTATCGCGCATTTTGCGTTACTGGTTAACCGGCAGCTTACAACATCATTATTGGCAAGAGTGCTTCTGCTAAAAACATTGCTGTTTGTACCGGCATTTATGCCATTTACCTGCCATTGGTAAATGGGAGCACTACCACCGTTGACAGGTGTAGCTGTAAATGTGACCGAAGTGCCCGAACAAATGTTATTACCCGAAGCTGTGATAGATACGGATGGGCTAACCGGGGTGTTTACAATTATGTTAATACTATTGCTTGTGGCAGTAGGTGTGGTAGGGCAAACAGCATTGCTGGTTATGATACAACTTACTACATCGCCGTTTACAAAGGTAGTGCCTGCAAAGGTGGCGCTATTGGTGCCTGCGTTATTGCCATTTACCTTCCATTGATAGGCGGGGGCTGCGCCGCCGTTTACCGGTGTGGCAGTAAATGTAATGATATCGCCGGGGCAAATATTATTTGCTGAAGCTGCAATATTAACAGAAGGGGTTACATAAGGCATTACGATCATAACAACTTCGTTGCTACTTGCAGCAGTCGGCGTGGCGCATATGGCATTGCTTTGCATCACGCAAACCACCCTGTCGCCGTTGGTAAGTGTGCTGCTGCTAAAAGTTGGACTGTTTGTGCCGCCATTTACACCGTTTACCCGCCACTGATAAACCGGCGCGGTGCCACCATTGGTTGGTGTTGCCGTGAAGGTGGCATTAACACCAACGCAAACGTTATTTTGTGAAACCGTAATACTGACCGACACCGGCAGATTAGTATTAACAACCATGGCTACCGTATTGCTCGTAATGGCATAAACTGTACCACATGCAGATGTTGTAGTTACGGTACAACTTACCTTGTCGCCATTTGCGAGCGTACTGCTGCTAAAAGTGAGGCTGTTAGCGCCGGCATTTATACCGTTTACCTGCCATTGATAAGCAGGGCTGCTGCCCGCGTTTGTAACCGTTGCGGCAAAACTAACAAATGTACCCTCACAAACGTTGTTATCCGAAGCCGCGATATCAATGGTTGGCGGTACAATGCTGGCAACATTCATGGTAATACTATTGCTTGTAACGCCGGCGGGGGCAGCACATGGCGCGCTACTCGTCATTTTACAGCTTACCTTATCGCCGTTGGCAAGCGCGCTGCTGCTAAACGTGGGGCTATTGGTACCGGCATTTACGCCGTTAACCTGCCATTGGTAAACGGGGGTAGCGCCGCCATTTACCGGTGTGGCTGTAAACGTTACCAGCGTACCGGGGCAAATATCATTTGCTGAGGCCGCGATACTGACGGAAGGTGTTATCCCGCCCGAGACCGTTACATGCACCGTAGCAAAATCCACGCAGCCATCGGCAGTGGTAATTTCAACTGTATAATCTGTTGTGGATGCCGGCGAGGCTGTTGGATTGGCTATATTAGGGTTGTTTAGCCCGGCGGCAGGCGTCCATTTATAGCTTACGCCACCATAGGCGGTTAGTTGCACGGGCGAAGACGGACAGGTTTCAAAAGAACTGCTCTCTACATTGCTCGATTTAAAATCTGAAAAGAACCCATACCGTGTTCCATCGTCAGTTCCGCCGTTTATAAAACCCAGGGAGAAATTCCCGGTAGAATTTGCAAAATTCAATGCATCGCCAACAGAGGCATTGCCGCTGAGGTCTATCCTCGAAGTAACATACACCCCGCCCGTACCCGGCACAACGGCAAAATCACTGCTTTTCACAAGTGTACTGTTCCCGTTAACCGTAAAACCGTTCTGATTGCCATTTTTTGTGGTGATCATCACCGCGAACAAGCCTTCGTTGCTTCGTACCACGCTTACCGACCTTGAGCCCGTACAATTTAATTTCGGGATAATTGCCGACCCTGCCTCGCAACCATTCCCTGTTAGGTGATAAACATATATTTTTTTGTCGGCCCGAATGTAAACATTGGGGTTGGTCAGATCGAGGATAGCCGACTGCCCTTTAGCTAACACCGCTACTGGAGATGTATTGCCATCAATATAAACAGATGTATTGTTTTCAACAGCCATCACGTAAATGTTATCAATCGGCTGCAAAAAACCTTTCGTAACAATATATTCTGTGCCCAATACAGTGGTGGGTACGGTTTGGTCGCCAATAAGGTCGGCGCAGCTGGAGATCTGCACCAGGTCGTCTTTAATGGTAACCGCAATAGGATTGTCTGATGATATGTACGAACCCTGAAGATGCCCGCTGGCAGCGCTGCTTGATGCCACTGCCGAAAATGTTTGCCCCCTGTTTAAGGTGATAGTGAACGGGATATTGGCGTTATGGCCAACAATGTTGTTGGTGGGGGTAATGGTAACGTGTGTATTATCCGTAGTTGCCACAATATCAAACGCGTTTGTACCCGGGTAACTGGTAGATTCATTATAGGTATACTGCGATGATATAAAGAACTCTTTACCCAATGCATTTTTGCCTTTAAGAGAAAATATTTCGGGGTTACATTTGCAAAAACCGCTTACTACTTCATAATAAGCCGTAATATCTGCTGTAGATGTTATTAAAAGGCCCTTATCCAACGTGGTATTTGCCGGAGTATTTTGCAGCTGATCCACCCAGGTGCTTAAGTCTACACTGATATTTTCGTTGGCACCAACATCCCTTGTAATGGGGGTAAAAGATGGATTGGCCGGTATTGAGATAGTTACCGTGGCCGGTGACGCCAGGGTTGTTATGCGCAAGGTAATGGGCAGGTTAAACTGTCTCGAACCTTCCGCATGTACATTAGGTGCAACAAACCAGAATTCCTTATCTATTTGTGCCGATGCCAGTTTGGGCAGAAGAAAAATAATGCAGAATAAAAACAGCCGGACAATCTGGAGTAAAAGGCACGGTTTAGAAGATTCCATCAGGGGCTAACATGATAACAAAGCATTACAATAATAACACTTATTCGATTATAATACCTACATTTCAATAAAAACTGTTTGCCTTTAACAAATACAAAGACACATCGATATGGAAATAAAACGCATTGGAACGCAGCCTTCAGGAAAAGGCCCCGCCGAATATTTTACCGGAACGGTTAGGATAGACCCACTGATCAATCCGCCCGAACCCTCGCGCATAGCTATGGCGCTGGTTACTTTTGAACCGGGTGCCCGCACCGCCTGGCATACCCACCCTTTTGGGCAAACTCTTATTGTTACCGCAGGCGCGGGATGGGTACAGCAGGAGGGCGAAGCGAGGCAGGACATCCGCCAGGGCGATGTGGTATATTTTACGCCGGGCGAAAAGCACTGGCACGGCGCTACCGCCACCACCGCCATGAGCCATATAGCGATACAGGAAAAACTAAACGGTTCGCCGGTAGACTGGATGGAACAGGTTACCGACGAACAATACAACGGATAAGCTATCCCCCGGGGAAGCCGATATAACCGGGTTCAACAATAAAACCTATTTCTTCCGGGAGTTTAAAAAGATCTACAGCTGCTCGCCAAACGAGTACCGGGCCAAACATCGCTTGCCTGTAGCAAAATAAGTAAGCGCGATTGTCCATAGTTAAATCTATTAACGGATAAGTGCTACCCAGCCGCTTATAACCGGTTGGCCGTCTTTGGGGTTTATGACGTAATAATAGGTACCGCTGGGCAAAAAGGCATCCTTGTATTTGCCATCCCAGGGTACGGCGTACCCTATGGATGAATAAACTTTATCGCCCCACCTGTTTAATACGCTTACTGTGGCTTTTGGGTATCCCTGCAAAAACGAGAGGTTCCAGGTATCGTTTACGCCATCGCCATTGGGCGTAAAAGTATTGGGGATAGCTACCAGCGTTATAGCCGGCTTAATAGTTAATACGCCGGGCAGGTAGCTAAGAGTGTAATTTAAAGCCGCCGCATCGCTGACAATTATGGCGTAATCTCCCGGTTCGGATGTAGTGGTTGCGCTGGTAGACACACTGGGTTGGCGGGTAAGCTTGGTGGCGTTATCGTTGTTTACAAAACCGCTGTAGCTTACCGTGAGCGCCGGGTTTACCTCGCCAAAGGCTTTGGCTTTATTATCCGCAGTGATCATTAGCGGGGCGGGCGTTACCGTACTATTGGGTATTACCACCGTTGCAGATGTAGCAGCACTTACGCTCACCAAAATATCGCCCCCGTATGTACCAACGGCTGCTTTTGATGTCAGCCTGATATATACTGGCTTTGCCGGAATGGTGCCGGTGCCCGCTACGGCAGCCGTGCTGCTAAACGTAAGGTTATCGGTGCTTACTTCAAACCCGGCGGGCGCGGCAATTGAAATACCCGAAATAATATTTGTACCAGATACGGTAAAACTCTCTGATGACGACGATGTGCCATATACCGTGGTTAGCGGCAAAAGCGTACCCGATGCGGATAAGGTGGGTGGTGGGGTGGGATTCACGGTGATGGTAAAACTAACCGGATCGCTGGTGCACGTTTGGTTTTGGGAAATAATGGTAATAGTAGCAACAACTGTACCCGTACCTGTATTTTGGGCAGTGAACGCTCCGATATTACCCGTGCCGCTGGCGGCCAGTCCGATAGAGGGGGTGTTGTTTATCCAGGTAAACGTAGTGCCCGTTCCGGTAAAATTAATTGCAGTGGTTACAGCGCCATTTACCACGCTTTGATTGCCCGGATCATTAACGGTAGGCAGCGCATTAATAAAAGCAGCAACACGAACAGGAATATTTTCTGCGCCAACTGAACTTAAAATAACATCACCCGAAACAGCACCCGGGATATTAGAAGCTGCCGACCGTACGTATACGATAATGTCGTTTACCTTTCCGTTGGTATGGGGCATGGTAACAGTTGCTCCATAACCCCCAGTAGCGGTCAGCGATATTTCGAACCCAGCCGGCGCGTTGCCAGTGATACCTGCGGATAAATTAATGCCTGATACATTAAACTGCTGGATATTGGTGCCGGCTGATACATTGCCCGTGCAGACAGATATTGTACCCGTTGCAGGTGTAGCTGTTATAAGTGGCACGGTTGGATTAACCGTTATGCTAAAATCTACAGGCACACCAGGGCAGCCGGTGCTTTCCTTAATAAAATTACCTATTGCATATGGGTGATCGCCTACCGGGATGGTAGCTACCACCGTATTGTTAGCCGTATTGATAACAGACATGCTATTATCCAGCGTATTGGCCACAAATAACCGTGTACCATCAGAGCTTACCGTTACACCCATCGGGGCATTGCCGGTAGGGATACTGGCTATTACCGAGTTAGTGACGGTACTGATAACCGATACCGTATTAGACATTACATTGGTTACATAAACCAGGCTGCCATCAGGTTTAATAGCAATATTTTCGGGCGCGCTGCCAACGGGTATCTCGGCTATAACCTTGTTGGTTGCTGTATTGATAACCAAAACACTGCCGGAATTTTCGTTAACCACATATACCCTGCTATCATCCGGGCTAATACAAATGCCCTGGGGCAAGTCTCCTATAGGTATGGTAGCTATTACTGTCTTGCTACCTGTATTGACCACCGAAAGGCTGTTCCCTGAATAATTCACTACATACAACCGCTTTCCATCGTGGCTGATGGTTATCCCATTGGGGTTTTCGCCAACAACGAAAGTGGCAACCACCTGCTGGGTTAACGTCGCAATAACCGACACAGTTTTCTGCCCAAAATTAGTAACATATAAACTAAGCCCATCGGGCGACATTACTATCCCTGTTGGCCTGTAGCCAACACCGATAGTGTATGTAACTTTGTTAAGAAATGTATTTATCGCTGAAACATTACCGGAGCCGGTATTGGTGACATACATCATACTACCATCGCGGCTTGCGGCAACGCCAACGGGGTTGGTACCCACCGGGATAGTTTTGATAACCGAATTATTGGCCGTGTTGATCACCGATACATCGTTGCTGTTAAAATTGGTGACATACCCCAGCTGCGCCGACACCGGGGTGACTTTAATATTGGCTTTAACGGCTGTTTTACCGGTGTTTATCGCCATAAAGGATGCAATATCTCCAACGCCATTTGCAGCCAGGCCGATGGATGGATTATCGTTTGTCCACTCGAAAAAATTACCTGTCCCCTCGAAAACAATTGCGGCTGATACTGCCCCGTTATCAACTGTTTTATCGCCCGGGTTATTAACAAAAGGCAGTTCGTTTACGTAGCCGGATACGTTTACATTTTGCAAGGGCGCATCACCCGATGTAAGTGATACGTTGCCTTGGATGTAACCAAGGGGAGCAGACGCTGCCGACCGTACATAAACAATAACATCGGTTACCTTACCACCACTTTGCGGAATACTTACAGCATTGCCATAAGCGCTACCGGCACTAAGCGATAGTTCGAAACCCGCCGGGGCCGTTGCCGTGATTTGCTCCGTTAGAAAAGTGCCCAAAACCTTAAACTGCTGAATATTAGGGCTAACCGAAGCACTACCTACACACGCAGAAATTTTACCCGTTACAGCGGTAGTTGTAATTGCTGTTAAAGTAGGGTTTACGGTTATCTTAAAATCAATTGGCTGGCCGTCGCAACCGGGGTTTTCCTTTATAAAATTACCAATAACGAATGGGGACTTGCCAACAGCTATTTTGCTAACGACAGCATTGGTCGTAACATTCACCACCAACAAATTATTTTGATAATCAATGGGTACAATTAATAGCTGGCCGTCGGCAGATAAGGCGAGCCCTGACTGCGTTGGGGAAGTGAATGTATTAGTTTTCTTTGTACCTGTAGGTATGTCCAATACCTGCCCGCTGCCCCCATATAGCGTATTTCCGTCGGGGCTTATACCGATAAACCCAAGCCCCCCGGGCGCTGGTATTTTTGTTTCTAAAGTATTCGTTACGGTACTAAATACTAATACATTGTCGAAACTATTGATCGATACATATAACCTGCTGTCATCCGGGCTTATACAAATATCCCTGACCGCTCCGTTTATTCCGGTCATAGTTGCCACTATGGTGTTCGAGGCCACATCTACAACAGAAATGGAAAAGCTGCTGTAATTTAAAACATAAAGCCGTGTACCATCATGGCTAACAGCCAGCCCGTCCGGGTTTTCTCCAACCGTTATAATATCCAGCGTTTGAAAGTTAGAGGTACTGATAACCGCAACCTTGTTGGTGCCGTTATTAGCCACATATAACTTGCTCCCGTCTGTAGATACCGCCACCGCCGACGGATTCTTCCCTACCGCGATTGTATTGATAACTTTGTTTGAAAAAGTACTGATCACCGATATGTTATCCGAATCATAATTGGCGACAAATACCATGCTCCCGTCCCGGGCAACGGCTATCCCAGTTGGGCTTTTACCCACCGGAATCGTTGTCAATACCCTGCTCCCGGCAATATCAACCACCGAAACAGTGTTATCATTGTAGTTTGAAATATAGGCCAGCTGCGCCGGCACGGGCGTTACCCTAATGTTGGCCACAACCGGGGTACTACCGGTATTGATAGCCGTAAACGATGTAATATCCCCCTCCCCGCTTGCCGCAAGGCCAATGGATGGATTGTCGTTGGTCCATCGGTAAATATTTGCAGTGCCTGTTAAATTAATAACCGGCAGTGTTTCTCCTTTTGCAACAAATTTGTCGTCCGGGTTATTTACCGCGGGCAATTTATTTACCCAACCGTTCACGCCCACATATTTTACAGGCGTTCCCGCCGATGCCAAAGCCACCGAACCGGATATATAGCCACTATTTGCCGTGGCGGCAGATCTTACGTAAACCCTCACCTCGCTTACCTTACCGCCACTCTGCGGAACGCTCACCGAATTTCCATAGCCGCTTGCTGGGGCAAGTGACAGCTCGAAACCCGTTGGGGCGGTGGCGGTAATATTATCAGTTAAGCCCGTGCCCGAAACTTTAAATTGCTGTATAAACGGGCTTGCAGAAGCCGCGCCAATACATGCGCTTATGTCGCCACTAACCGGTCCGTTGGTTATAGTGGTAGTTGATGCCGGGTTAACAGTAATAGTAAATGTTACGGGACTGGCCGTGCAGGGCTGGCTCTTTTTAATGAAATTACCAAATACCAAACCAGCACCTACATGTATTTGGCCACCATAGGAAAAATCGGCATTGTAATAGTTGAGGTTGCCGCCTGCAGCATCTGTTATATAAATTGTGCCATCAGGAGCAATGGCTATAGTTTGCGGGTTAGAGGGCGTAGACCGGGTGGAAACCGTGCCGCTAACAAGATCTATTATAGCCGTTGCACCCGTGGTTAAAGCCACATAAGCTTTACTGCCATCGGGAGATATTGCTATCCCCCATGAATTGGAGCCTACTTCTATTTTTTTTATGATGCTATTGGTTATCGCGTTAATTACGGTTACCGTTGTCCCTCCCCCGTTAGTTGCATATAAGGTTTTACCATCGGGACTAACGGCAAGGAAGTTGGAGAATTTCTCTATCGGGATGGTGGCTATGACGCTGTTATCCGAAAGTGCTATAACCGATACCGAACCTCCGTTGGTATTTGCTACGTATAATTTACTGCCATCGGGGCTTATAACCATACCCACCGGCGTTTGCCCTGTTGGGATAGTGGCTATTACGTAATTATTTGCTGCATCAATTACCGACACGTTATCCGAATTGGAATTTGCTACATAAACGCGGCTCCCATCGGCACCAACCACTATACCGCGCGGGCCTTCTCCAACAAAAACACCTGCAACTACTTTGTTGGTGGCCGTACTGATAACCGAAACAGTGTTTCCGATAGCATTAGCGTCGGCATTAGTGACATAAACCAAAGTACCCTGAGGGTTTACCGCTACGCCGGAAGGCGCGTTTCCCACAGGGATGTTTGCCACAACGCTGTGGGTTGCAATGCTGATAACCGAAACGCTATTGGTGGAACTAACGGGAACGTAGGCAAAATCAGATGCAACAGGCTCTGCCGTAAAAGTGGCTACAACCGGGATTGGCAGTGTATTGATAGCTTTAAAAGGCGCTATGTTACCGGTTCCGCCCGCGGCACTCAGTCCAACAAAGGGGTTGCTGTTGGTCCACCGGTAAACGCAGTTTCCGCCCGGGAACTCAACGGGTTTGGTGAAATCGCCGGTAGTTACGGTTTGGCTTTCCTGCGCAATTACACCGCCAGGGATAAGGAATAAGGCTGTTAAAAAAAATACGACAAGTAAAAGTTTCCTCATGCAATAGGGTGTAGGTACATATCAAATCAATCCTACCAAATTTATAAATATTAAGGATATTAAGCCATACTAATTTGCATCAAAAAAAGTGTCAATTAAATTGTTGGTACTTTCTTAGCATTTTGTTTACAAATAAACCTGCGCGCTTGTGTTTCGTCTACGCAGGCATTATACTTGTATCAACCAATTGATAGAACCTATGGCAACCCGTATGCGTTTATTTATGCTGTCGTTTATCGCGATTTTTTTATTTGGATCGTGTGATGCACAACCCAAAACCGATACACTTAAAGCGGAACAATTAAAGCCCTACGGCCGCTACTTATTCAACCAGCAGCATAAGCTGGAACTGATCAGCTCGGCAGTGCATTTTGGCTTCAGCTTTACCGGTGAAAAATGCGAACTACATGTAAGCCTTGCCGATGCAAACGCGCATAATTATATTCAATATGAGTTGGATGGGGTTTATCAAAAACGACTGCGTATTGAAGGTAATTCAAACGCCCCTATCGTGATCAACACAAAACCCGGCAAACATACCATCTGGATCTATAAAACCACCGAAGCGCATACCGGGGCAGTTATTATTGAGAAGATTGCCGCCGATAAAGTAGCGCCCTTATCGGTCCAAAAGCTGCCTTTAATTGAGTTTATTGGCAACAGCATCACCTGCGGTGCCGCGGCAGATGCATCCGAAGTGCCTTGCGGAACAGGAGCCTATCACGATCAGCATAACGCTTATATGGCCTATGGGCCGAGGGTGGCCCGGGCGCTTAAAACCAATTTTATTTTAAGCAGCGTAAGCGGCATTGGCATCTACCGCACCTGGAACATGGATAGCCCTTCGATGCCGCAGGTTTATGAGAATGTAGATTTCCAGGTGAATCAGCAGCAGAAATGGGATTTCAGCACTTACAGCCCCAAAATTGTAAGCATCGCCCTGGGCACCAACGATATCAGCAAAGGTGATGGCGTACATCCCCGCAAACCTTTTGATACCGCAGTGTACCAGGGGAATTTTGTAAAATTCATCCAATCGGTAAAAAGTAAATACCCTAAAGCACAGATAGCTCTATTGAGCAGCCCGATGGTGAAGGGAGAGTCCGGTAAGATCTTAGAGAATTGCCTAACGGCCATTAAAGCCAAAATCGACGCGCTTTATCCAAAAGATAAACCCGTGGCCACATTCTTTTTCCCGCCGATGGACCCGCGCGGTTGCAGTGGCCACCCCAGCGTGGAGGACCATGCCATTTTAGCGGAACAGCTTAACCCCTTCTTCAGGAAGCTGTTGAAAGACCAATAGGTTTAGCTTCCGTTTCTTCGTCGTCTTTTGGCGGTTTACCATGCCACCAGGTAGATAATGATGAGCCGGAGATATTCATTACCGGGCCGAAGATAACCGCGGCCAGCCCAACGGTGCCCATCCCGCCCATCAGCAAGGCTAAACCGGCTGCGAGGCCGCTGTTTTGCATACCTACTTCCAGCGATATGGTGCGGCAATCCCTTTCTTTAAAGCGCAATAAGCGACTAAACCAATAGCCCAGCGTATAGCCCAAAACGTTGTGAATAAACACCGCTACGAATAATAAAAAGCCCACTTTAATAAGGCTATCACGCCCGGCGGCGGTGATCACCACGATGATGAGGCCGATACCGGCCATCGAGATCACGGGCATCAGCTTATCCAGCCATTTTAAGCGGCCACGCAACAGCTTATCAAACAACAGCCCGGCCAGTATGGGGATGATCACCACGCGGGTAGTATCCCAGGCCATATCCCAAAAATCTACCTTTATAAATTTGCCCGCCAGCAAACGCATCAGCAAGGGTGTAAATAAGGGTGCCAGCAAGGTAGATACTGTGGTTACCGCCACAGATAGCGCCAGGTTTGCGCGTGCTAAATAAGCCATCACGTTTGACGCCAATCCGCTGGGGCAGCATCCCACCAAAATAATACCGGCGGCAATCTCCTTCGGAAAGCTGAAGATATTGGCCAGCCCGAAGCCTATCAGCGGCATAATGGTGTAATGGCAAATTACGCCAACCAGGATTCCTTTAGGCATTTTAACGATGGCCGCGAGTTCTTTAAAACTGAGCTCGCTGCCCATGCCAAACATAATTACCTGCAGCAGCGGGATAATGAGCAAGGACAATTTAAACCCGCCTACGCTTATAAAATATTGCGGGTAGTACATGGCCACAATAAAGGCCGCGAAGATCATCATGGTGAACGAAAAGCCTTTTAGTTTGGGGTAGCGCCTGAACGAGACGCCCAGCGATATAAAAGCCAGCGTAAGCATCCAGCCGGCAACGGGTTTGTGTAAAATACTAAGAACGATGAAGGCCGCCAGGCAAAGTAAGGGTATCAGTAATAATTGCCAGTTTTTGCTGCTCAGCATTGCATAAAAGGTTTAAATTTAGCTTGATGTGCAACGGGATTTTGAAGCCGTTTGCACATATTTGCCATCAAATTACAACATATTTATGCAAAACATCAAAAACATCATATTCGATTACGGTAACGTTATCTTTAGTATCGATTTCCGCATAGCGCAGCAGGAATTTAAAAAGCTGGGCGTTACCGATGCAGAAGGCTTTTTCGGCCACAGCCAGCAGGATCAGATCTTTGATAAGTTCGACCGCGGCGAAGTTACTGCCGATGAGTTCCGTGCGTATGTAAAAAAGCACATAGGAAACGCCGATGTAACCGACCAGCAAATCACCGATGCCTGGAACAGCCTTTTGTTAGGTATCGCCCCCGGCAATCACGACCTGTTGCTGAAGCTGAAAGACAAATACCGCACGTTTTTGCTGAGCAATATCAACGATATCCACTACACCTATATCATGAAGTACCTGAAGGATGAATTTGGGTTTGATGATAACGAGCACTTGTTCGAGAAAACCTATTATTCGCACCTGGTAGGCAAGCGCAAGCCCGAACTGCATATTTTTGAACAAGTGCTGAAAGAGAACAACCTTATCGCCGCCGAAACGTTGTTTATAGACGATAGTCCGCAGCACCTGGAAGCAGCTAAAACATTAGGCATCCAAACCTTTTTAATGACCGCGCCAGATACCCTGCAGGCCTTCGCCCAACGCGAACATTTAATTTAACTCGTATGTATACCACCCTGCTACATCAGTATCAATTAGTGCTTTCGGCGCGCAACGCGCTGTTTGATTATTGCGAAACTGTAAAAACGGAAGATCTGCTTAGGCCGCTCCCATCATTCAATAATGAGAGCATGATAACGCAAATGATGCATGTAGCCAACTGCTACCTGTTCTGGCTCTCAAAAAGTGTAATGCAGCAGCAGCGCCCCTATTTTAAAAACGAAGAGCACCAGAACTTTGTTTCCGTTCGCAACGCTTACGGGCAGGTAGATTTGGTGATGAATGAATTTCTGCATCATTTTACTAATACCTTGGGCCAGCAGATATTAATCACCCGGCCCGATGGTAGCCAACTTACCCGTTCGCCATTTGAGATCTTCACCCACGCCATCACCCACGAATTTCACCACAAAGGGCAGGTGGTGAATATGAGCAGGCAATTAGGTTATGTGCCGGTGGATACGGATGTGGTGAGGGAATGATCATCCCCAGCGTCATTGTGAGGCACGAAGCAATCTCTAAGCTTGCAAAGCAGACTCGCAAGGAGGCTCTACTCATCGGGAGATTGCTTCGTTCCTCGCAATGACGATGTGACGAAATTGAATCTGCACATCTAAAATCTGCACATTTGAAATCTTCTATCCTCTTCTTTTCTTTTCCTTAACAATCAAACTCAGCTCCCTACTCATTTGGCCGGCTATAGCGGTATTCTCCTGCGCGCGGCGGAACAGGTACGGCAACACAGCTTTTATAGGCCCATAAGGCACGTATTTGGCCACATTGTAACTGCCGTCGGCAAGGTTAAAGCTCAGGTTATCGCTCATGCCCAGCAGTTGCGAAAAACACACATGAGGGTTGTTGTGGGCTATTTTCTTTTCGTCCAGCAAGTCGGCAAGCAGGCGGCAGCTGTCTTCGTTATGGGTACCGGCAACAATGGCTATTTTATCTACATGGTCGGCGCAGAACACAAGAGCATCGTTATAATCGCGGTCGGTAGCCGCTTTATCCGGCTGTATGGGCGATGGATAGCTGCGTTCCTCGGCGCGTTTGCGTTCTTTTTCCATGTAGGCTCCTCGAACGATCTTTGCACCTAAAATAAAGCCTTCATCCTCGGCAACGGTAAAATCGGTAATAATGGAAGCCAGTTTATCGTGGCGGTACATTTGGTAGGTATTATAAACAATGGCTTGCTCTTTATTAAAAAAGCGCATCATGTTAATGGCCAGGTGGTCGATAGTTTTTTGGATCCAGCTTTCTTCGGCATCAATCATCACCGGTACGTTTTCAGAGTGCGCCATTTCGCAGATCTCCAGCACGCGGTCCTGCACTTTTTGCCATTCTATCTGCTCGTCCATGTTTAATTTCAGGCCTTCGTCCAGTTTCTCCAGCAAAGAAAAACGGCCAACACCGGTAACTTTAAACACGGTAAGGGGGATGGCCTTATCTTTAGAGGCCCGCACAATGGTACGGATGATCTCATCGCGCGTGTTATCAAAAACACTCTCATCATCTTCCCCTTCTATCGAATAATCGAGGATGGTACCTACCCTGCCATCGGCCAGGTTTTTGATGGTTTTATCGCACTCCTGGATGGTTTCGCCGCCGCAGAAATGTTTAAATATGGTAGCTTTTATGAGGCTTTTGATAGGCAGGCCTATCTTCATAAAAAAGTTGGTGATGGGCGGGCCTATCTTTACCAAAAAGTTCACGTTAATAACCTTAAAAAGCCAGTAGGCGCGGTTAAGGTCGGTATTGCTGGAGTGTTTAAAAGCGATCTCGGTATTTTCGAAGGACAGTTTTTCGTTCATGTACTTTAGTTCGTGGGTGATGATTCATGGTTCATAGATGATAGTTCATGGCAGTTTCGAGCTTACCATTAACTATGAACCATTAACTATGAACTGCCAACAGGCTGCAAAATTATAAAATGATAACCCATTATTGCACGAATAGTTTATTTTTGCCACCCATGATAGAATTTAAGGTAGAGGGCGACTATATCCCCATGATACAACTGCTAAAAGCGACCGGGCTGGTACAAACCGGCGGCGAGGCGCAAATAGCCGTACAATATGGCGAAGTTAGCTATAATGGCACCATCGACTACCGCAAACGCCTGAAGGTTAAACCGGGCGATTTGGTTGAATTCAGAGGTCAGCAGATCAAGGTGATATAACATGAACACGATACAAAGCGACGGCTACCAGATATTTTTTGAAGACAGCTTAACCCAACTGGTTAATTTTATAAAAGAGGGCAAATACTCGCGCAGTTTTGTTTTAACCGACGAGAACACCGCCGTGCATTGCCTGCCCCTGTTGCAGCAATACCTTGGCGAAGCGGATAATTTCGATATCATCGAGATAAACGCCGGCGAAGAAAGCAAGAACCTTGATTTTTGTATAGGCGTTTGGAAGATGCTGATTGATTTTGGTGCCGACCGCAAAGCCCTGATGATAAACCTTGGCGGCGGTGTAGTTACCGATCTTGGTGGTTTTGTAGCCTCTACCTACAAGCGCGGTATCGATTTTGTGCAGGTGCCCACTACCCTGCTTTCGCAGGTGGACGCTTCCGTTGGTGGTAAAACCGGGGTTGACCTGGATAGCATCAAAAACATCATCGGCACATTTACCCAGCCAAAAGCGGTGTTTATGGTGTCCGATTTCTTTAAAACCCTGCCCGAGCGCCAGATCCTTTCCGGCCTTGCCGAAATGTTGAAGCATGGGCTGATATGCGATGCTGCGTATTGGGACAAATTAAAAACCAGCGATCTGAGCCTTCCAGCTCTCGAGCTGGTACACCGTTCGGTAGAGATCAAAAATGAAGTGGTGATCGAAGATCCGCACGAAAAAGGAATCCGCAAGGCTTTAAATTTTGGCCACACGGTTGGCCACGCGGTGGAAACCTACTCTATGCTGAACGACAGCAACCCGCTAACCCATGGCGAAGCCATTGCTGTTGGTATGGTATGCGAGGCATGGCTCTCCAACAAAAAAGTTGGGTTGCCAGATGAGCAGCTTGCTGAGATAGCCGAAGTACTAACAAAGCTTTACCCTAAACATTCTATAGCCGGTGATTGTTATCCTGCATTGTTCCAACTCATGCAAAAGGATAAGAAAAATCAAAACGGCCAAATAAATTGCACCCTGCTGACAAGCATAGGGCGATACAGTATTGATAATATCTGCACGGAGCAAGAACTTTGCGAGAGTTTGAGATATTACACTACTTTATAGAAAAATGCCCCCTTTAGATGCCCGAAACGAAGCTGTAGTGATACTGGTAGGTTTGCTGGTACTCCTTACTTTAACCGAGATGTGGTTTAGCTACCGCGAAAATCGCCATTACTACGAAAAGCGCGATACGCTGACCAACATCTACCTCACCACGCTCACATTTTTTGTAAACCTGCTGGTTAACGGCACGGCCTTTTTCCTGCTGAGCTATGCCTACCAATACCGGTTTGTGCAGATAAGCAACGCTTTTGTATACTGGTTTGTGCTGGTTGTAGCGCAGGATTTTTTATACTGGGTGCTGCATTATACCGGGCATTATTGCCGCATGTTTTGGGCCATGCACGTAACGCATCATTCTTCCGAACATTTTAATTTTAGCACGGGTTTCCGCTCTACCGTGTTCGAGCCGCTATACCGTACCTTCTTTTACATGCCGCTGGCACTGTTTGGCTTTAACGCGGTGGATATTTTATACGCTTACCTGCTTACGCAGCTTTACGGCAATTTAGTGCATACGCAGTACCACATCCCGCTGCCTAAATGGTACGGCTATATTTTTGTAACGCCCGCCCATCACCGGGTACACCATGCCTCCAACATCCCCTACCTGGATAAAAACATGGGGATGATGTTTATCGTGTGGGATAGGCTCTTCGGCACCTTCCACGATGAAGACCCTGCAGAACCTGTAAAATACGGCCTCACCCACCAGCCGGAAGACTTAGGCCCGGTAAATATCCTCTTCCACGAATGGAAAGCTTTGTTACGCGATGTAAAGCACGCGCCAGGCTTTAAGAATAAGCTTTTGTATTTTATTAACCCGCCCGGCTGGAGCCATGATGGCAGCACGCAAACGGCGAGAGTGATGCAGAAGGAGTATAGATCTGGTAAGTAAGCATTTTAATTATTGGCCGCAATAATTTATATTTAAACCGAAATCCTAAACCGATTGAATGAAAAAGAAAATATTATACCCGTTTCTGCCCCTCCTCCTGCTGCTATTTTTTTCGTGCGCACAAAAAATCGTATCCAACAAGGCCACCGACTACAATAAGAAGCCAAAGAAAATATTTGTACTTACCACCTGTACAAAAGACGGAAAAAAGGCTGGTAAGGAATTGTCGTTGGCTTTACAACAGCAATTTAAACTCAAAAACATTGCCTGCACCGGCTATGAGCATGACGACCAGTCTTTCGATACCGGGGAAGACATCAACAAAAAAGTATCCGCCTACGCCCCCGAAGCAATTTTATTGATAACGCAGACGGATACAGATCTCAAATCCGGCGAGGGAATTTTCTTCCTTACATTGCAAGATGCCCAAACAAAAAGATCTGTATGGAAAAGCAGCGTCAACGTAGGCATGAGCGCTATTTACCACGACGAAACCCTCCCTATAACTGTCGATTCCATCATCAAAAAACTTATAGCCGACGGCTTAATTTAATAACCCCCAATAAACTATTTGATATGATTAAAAAACTACTATTTACTACTGTATTAACTACTGCGTTTTTGTTACAGGCCTGTGTAACGGCCAAGATCACCTCTAACAAACAGGAGGGCTACGACAAAAAGATCAAGAAATTTTTCATCCTGATTAATGGCTCCAGGGAAGCCAAAAACTTCTTCACTTACTTTTCGCAAGGCTTAAAAAGCAAACTTGCTACAGGCCAGGTAGAATCGACCACCTATGTAAGAAACGAGCTAAGCCTGGACAGCGAAGGAGACATTGATAAACAAATTACCGAGTACAAACCCGAAGCTTTAATGGTGATAAGGCAAACGGTTGTACACTCTACAAACAAGATGGTAGATGGCGGCACATTCGAGATAACCATTATAGACGGTGAAACCAAAAAACCGGTTTGGAAGGGTGCTTTTGAAGTATATGGCCAATTTGGCATAACAGAGGCGGCACAAACCGGTGTAGATAAGCTGTACGCTAAGCTATTAGAGGATAAGCTGATATAACCTTATGTATAATTTTATTTTAACCGCCTGTTTAAGCGAGCGCTTGAATCGGCGGTTTTTGTTTATGAGGTTATCTCATTCATTAACGCCCGGGCAAGCGTCCACGCTTGACTGTAGAAATTCGTAAGCGTCCACGCTTACTTGCATACAGGCTACCCCTCCTCCGGCACCAGTTTCCCTTCCGCAAATCTATTGATCATCATTGCCGCAACATTATCGCCTGTGGCGTTTAATAATGTAGCAACCGGATCTATCAGGGTACCGATGATAATGGCAGGTGGCAATGCTTCGGGCGGGAAACCGTAGGCTGAGATAAAAAGCAGTTCGCCGATGTAGCCGCCGTTGGGTATGCCGCCTTCTACAATGCTTACCAAAACCGTCATGCCCAGAGCTATGATAATAACGCCGGGGCTATCAAAGCTTTTGCCGAACATAGCAAAAACCACCGCCATTTTCAATATGGATGATACACTGGAACCATCCTTATGCAAAGGGCCGCCTAATGGTATGGTGATGCCCGCTATTACATCGCTTACCCCCATCTTTTTTGCAGCGTCGATATTGGCGGGGATGGTGGCTATACTACTGCAGGTGGCAACTGCTGTGGCCGATGGTATAATATTGTTTTTCCAGAACCGCCTGATACCTTTTACGCCGCCGGCTATAAAAGCATACAGGCTATAGAATACGGCGTAGTAAAACAGGCTCACCCCATAGCCAATACCCAAAGTATGCGCATACGTACCAAACAAAGCCGGGCCGAATTCAGCTACCTGGTAGGCAAAATAGGCCCCCAGGCCAACCGGGCCGGCTTTCATGATGATGATGAACACCTGCTTAAAAGCTTCGTTACCGGCATTTAAAAAATCACTGAAGGCTTTCCCCTTTTCCCCGGCACGCAATGCGCCAAAGCCCACCAGTATGGCAAAGATGATCATGGCCAGCATATTTTTACGGGATAGCAAATTGAAGAATTCGCTGGTGGTAAATAGCTGCACGATGGAATCGCCCGAAAATTTCTTACCGGCATCCTGCGAAACATCTACAGCAGCTTTTGCCATGCTGTTATCCAGGGGCAATATCCAAAGCGCTGTAATAGTTAATATGGCGGCCATGAGTATCATCCCCAGGAAAACCGCCGTCATGATCCACATAATGCGGCCGAGCTTCTGCGTTCCCTGCAGGTTTGCAATTGCCGAAGCGATGGCGAAGAACACCAACGGTATCACGGCAACAAATAACAAGTTGAGGAAAATATCGCCAATGGGCTTTAACACTTCCGCATCCTTACCTAACACTACGCCTGCTACAGAGCCGGCAACAATGCTGCCGAGCAGCCATATAATACTACTATAATTTTTAAACCAGTTATTCATAAGTAAACACCGCTAACGGCAATGGTGAAAGGTAGAGATTTTATCGGATTATTTTCCTCTTGCAGCAGAAAACAGTGTAATCGTGTTCAATAATCAATCATAATTAACCACAGCCCACCATCCATACGCACAAGATTTGCCAATTTGAAAAATTGACAAACCTGCAAGCTATCTACCGGGCATTTACTACTTTTGCGCCTCAGCAAACAGCACAACATATACACTATGGAAACTACTTTCGCAACCGTTGCCAATAATATCAAAGCACGCCGCACCATCAAGCCGTCTACCATGAACGGTAACAAAATACCAAACGGCCACGTGGCCTCTATTTTAGAGCTTGCCGACTGGGCGCCCACCCACGGACTTACCGAACCATGGCGTTTTATTGTATTTGAAGAGCCTTTGAAATATTGCGCGCAGCACGCCGAGATCTACAAAGCCGGCACTACCGAAGAAACTTTTAATGCAACCACCTTTGCCAACTTAAGCAGCCAGGGTAATAATACATCACATGTAGTTATCGCCTACCAAAAACGCGGCGATCTGCCAAAGATCCCCCAATTTGAAGAAGTTATTTCGGCATCATGCGCGGTACAAAACATGCTTTTAGGCGCTACCGCCTTAAACATCGGCGCGTTTTGGAGCACCGGCGGTATGGCCTTAAAACCTGCCTTTGCAGAACATTTTGGCCTTGGCCCCGAGGATAGCGTTTTAGGCGTTATCTATTTAGGTTACACCGAAACCCAGCCAGCCGGTGTACGCAAAACCCCGATAGAAGAAAAGATCACCTGGAATAAATAATAACAAAACGCAGCGTTTCTGCGTATAAAAAACCTCATTCGAACCCATTATTTATATGGATTTGAATGAGGTTTTTTTGTTATTACAAAAGCTTTGAATTAACTTTATTGAAACAAATTATCATTAAACTACACAATTGCTTTGCAATGACAATATTTTTAACTAATTTGCGTATATTTGTTCTAACAAATCACAATTTGTAAACCAACAAATCCTCGGCCTGCGTTCCCTGACTTGATTAAACTATTGGATTAAACTATATAATTATGAGAAAACATCTTTGGTGGGCTATTTGCGTTTTATTGTTAATTTCTACAACTGTTATCAGTTGGAAACCTTCAAACGCATCAAAAAATATTGAAGTAAAAACCGTTACCGTAGGTGCGAAAGAATATTTTGCGCAATACGTAAACGATATTTACCAGGCTGCGCAACTGCAGCAAACGGGTATGGATGTTGCCGTGTTTCAGAAAGCGATCACCGGCTATTTAAACCTGAAACTGGCTAACAAACTGCCCAAAAACAGCAATATTATTACCGTGATAGATTTTAATAAATCGAGCCGCGAAAAACGGATGTGGATCATCGACGTGGTTAACAAAACCTTGTTGCTGAACACCCTCGTTGCTCACGGGCAAGGCAGTGGTAATGATATGGCAACCGCTTTTTCAAACAACAACGAATCGCACCAGAGCAGCCTTGGTTTTTACTTAACCGATGATGTTTACATGGGCAAACACGGTCGTTCGTTACGTTTAAATGGGTTAGACCAGGGCATCAACAGTGGTGCCTTAGCACGTGGTATTGTAGTACACGCTGCAGATTACGTAAGCCAGGGCACTATTAACGCCATTGGCCGCTTAGGCCGCAGCTTTGGCTGCCCGGCGGTAAGTCCTGCCGTATCCGATATGGTTATTAATACCATTAAAGGGCATTCGATGATGTTTATCAATGGCAGCAGCAGCAATTACACATCTAAATTTTTGGATGAAACTGCACCCTTAAACTACCTGATGCCTGTTGGCACCGATACTGTAAAAGCAGATTCGGGCCGCGTTGCAAGCCTTTAATACTACTAACCAATTATAAATAAGAAGCCCGGGATCAGCTATGATACCGGGCTTTATTATTTTATGGGATTTCACTGATTGTAGGGATTGATTACACCGATTCTCGCAATCAATCGGCTTTGTTCGAAATAATCAATCTATCGGTGTAATCGATTTTAAATCTGTGAAATCGGTGCCTATAGCAATCCTATCGGTGTAATCAATTTTAAATCCGTGAAATCGGTGCTTATAGCTTCGCTAACTGGTCATTAGTTGCCAAAAACTTTTGCAAGTGCCCATACAACACTATATCCAACCCGTACACATCCGGGCGGAACTGGATAATGCCATTGCTATCTGCCCAGCAAGTGATATAGGTAATGTACACAGCCGTTTTAGACGGTACTGCGATGGTGGTTGGCTCCGGGTTGTCCTCGCTCATTGCCTTGGCTATCCTGTCGAAAGTTGGGCCCTGACCGAACAACTGCTGCGCCAGGCCCTGCGGATCGCCAAGGCGAACGCAACCATGGCTTACCGCACGCATTGCCCAGTTAAAGGGTTCTTTAGCCGGTGTATCGTGCAGGTAAACACTGCTTTTATTATTGAAAAGGAATTTGATCTTCCCTAATGAATTATCATCACCGGGGCGTTGCTTAAACTCGTACTTGTCTTTGGGAGCGTTCGCAAAATTGATGGTTTCTGTATCTTCTATCTTCTTACCATTTTCATAAACGTCGATATTTTTGCTGCTTAAATAATAAGGATCTTTAGCTGCTTCCACCATAATTTCCTTACTGGCAATACTCTCGGGGATATTCCAAACCGGGTTTACCTGCACACTGTGTATAACACTGTTCAACTGCGGGGTTTCGCGGCTGAAGGGGCGATCTATTTTATCGCTTTCATCGTAATCTACCAGGCTATTTTCCCTGTCTTTATTACGCCCCTCGCCTACACATACCTTCATATTCAAAACCGACTGGCCGTTTTCCATTACATCCAAACGGTAATCGGGGATGTTCACAACTACATATTTCGATTGCGTTGGCTTGTTTTTCCAGCGGAGGCGTTCCATATTGGCAACCAGGTAGCGGGTAGTTTCCTCCTTGCTCAAGCCCGGCGCTGTGCTGCCATCCATTAAGGCTTTTTGCAAAGCAAGGTACTGCGGATCTTTAGGCTGAATACTATCCAGGTAGGCCTTCATGTTGGTAATGTGAAAGATCTTCGACATGCTGATGCTATCGGGCCTTTTAGTGGCCGTAAAATAACGCTGGTAGATCTTACGCGGGCTTAAAATGCCGTATTGCAGTGCGTTAGAGTAATTAATAAGCGAGTTTGCGGTAGTGATCTCCAGCAAAGCGATATCTTTATAAGCTTCATCAATGTTCTTAATAGCTTTTTTATCCTGGAATTTATCAACCAGCGCTTTTATCTTATCAGCGTTGAACATCTTCGGGTCCAGGCCATGCTGGTTTACTTTTTCAAAGTAATTTGCGGTAAGGTCTACATCCCCGTTAAATATGTGATCCATTACAAACGCCGGGTCGTAATCGTTCTGCTCGTAATAAGCGGTAATGAGGTTGGGGTTGGTCATGTTCTTACGCTCTTCAACCAGCACTTGTTTAAATACTTCGGCGAGCCCCTCGGGAGTGGCATCTTTAAAAACTTTGTTCTTGGTTTTTTTGTAGAGCACGGCGCCCAGGTCCGACCGGCTTTTCTTACAGCTTTGAAACACCAATAAAAAAGCCGCGAATATTAGCAGCAAAGGTATAGGAGAGAATTTTTTTAAGTTGAACTTTATCATAGGATGAATTTATAATATTAAATTTGGAAGCATATAGCAATAGCTATACCACAATTTCGGGTCAGTTTTAAACATCTGCCTGCTCATGTTAACCTCAATACAAACAATGAAAAAAATAGCATTCGTCCTCCCCATTTTATTGCTTGTTGCCTGCAGCCCAATGGCGCAAACCTTTAAGCCGGTAAACAAAAATGCCAGTAAAGAAGCTACCGACCTTTTGGCTTACCTGTACGAAATAAACGGTAAGCATATCCTCAGCGGCCAGCACAACTACAACAGCGATCTTAATGTATTCTCCGATTCGGCAAAGGCTATTACAGGTAAGTACCCGGCCCTTTGGGGTACCGATTTTATTTTATGGGGAGATAAAGACCTGGGACAGAACATTGTAAACGAATCTATCAAAAAATCGCGCGAGGGATACCTGATTACGCTGATGTGGCACCAGGGCCGCCCTATTGATAACCCGCCATACGGCTGGAAGGAAAGCGTGCAGGGCAAATTAACACCCGCACAATGGACCGAACTCACCACCCCCGGTACCGAATTAAACAAAAAATGGTTGACCCAGATAGATGTTATTGCCGGTTACTTAAAGCAATTGCAGGATGCCAAAGTACCGGTTTTATGGCGACCATACCACGAGATGAACGGCGTTTGGTTTTGGTGGGGGAATAAAAAAGGCCCGGACGGCATTGCCAAACTTTATAAAATGATGTACGACAGGTACACCAATTACCATAAGCTGAATAACCTTATCTGGGTCTGGGGCGCCAACAGCCTGCGCGATATCCCTGAAGATGAGGCATATCACTACAAGGATTATTACCCGGGTGCCAATTACGTGGATATTTTAGGTACCGACGTTTACCATTTTGATTACGAACAAAACGACTATAACGAACTGCTTGCCCTGGCAAACGGCAAGCCGATAGCGCTCACCGAGAATGGCGAGATCCCAAACCCGCAGGTGCTTAAGGCACAGCCCAAATGGCTTTGGTTTATGACCTGGACCAGCTGGCTTTGGACTGATAACCCAAAAGGCCGCGCCAAAGAAATTTACAGCCTGCCGCAAACGCTTAATCACGACGACGTGAAAGCCCGGCTTGCCACAAAACCATAACACATGAGCGCCCAACCCGAAGTATGGCTGCGCGGCCCCCTGCCCAATATGCCCGCTTTATTGCAGCCTGTTGCGCACGCTTTATTGCAGGCCCGCGAAGAGCTGAATGAGCTGATGGCGGGCTTTCCGGATGAACTATTGTGGGATAAGGTTGCGGGCATGGCCTCGCCCGGTTTTCATTTGCAGCATTTAACCGGCGTGCTGGACAGGCTTTTTACTTATGCACAAAATGAGACCCTTAACCCGGAACAACTGGAATACTTGAGCAAAGAGGGCAAGCCGACCAATAAAACATACACTACGCGGGGTTTGGTTGAAGCTTTTAACAAGCAGGTGGATAAAGCACTTTTACAGTTGGGCGAAGCTGATACAACCATTTTATCAGACTTTCGCCCGGTAGGCAGGGGGAAATTACCCTCAACCGTCATCGGGCTTTATACGCATGCTGCGGAGCATACGATGCGGCATTGGGGGCAGTTGTTGGTGACGGTGAGGGTACTGAGACAGTAGTGAGTGGCTGTGCCCTACCGTCATGCCGAATTTATTTCGGCACCCCACGCGCACGGCTCGCGGTAATGCAAACGATATGCATAGTAGCTACTTGTATGATGAGGTGTTGAAACAGGTTCAACATGACGTAGGGAATTGCTACCCTTTAACTATCCTCCCCACACCTTTGTAATCCTTACCCCTGTGCGTAACGGTAACATCGGTATGTTTATCCGTTGGGTCGAATAAAAAGGTATCGATGCCCAGATCAATAGCCGCTTTTATTTCTGATTTGGGGTCATCCCCTATTACTAAAACTTCTTCAACAGCGTAGCTGTTTTCTGCCATGATCATTGCAAATACATCCTTTTTGGTTTGAGTGGATTTCTCCGGATCAACAATGTAGATGCCCTTAAAATCAGCTTCGATACCCAGCATTTTTACTTTGCTTAGTTGCAGTTTGGTAAAGCCGGTTGTCACCAGGTATTTGTCGATATCGATAGAACGGAGGTCGGCGTATTCATCAAAAGCATGCATTACTTCGGTGAACTCAATGTTACTAAGCAGCTCCATTCCTTTAGCTTTCAGTTCGGCGCTGAAGCCAAATTCATCCGCCACATGCTGGTACGGGCGGCGGGTAAGCTCGTCTTTAGCTTTGTTTACCATGTCGCTGTCTTCCGGATCCAGTTGTTCGTCTATCAGCTTAAACAGCTGCCCGAACAGGTGGTTGGAGATAGAATTTACTGGATAGATGGTATTATCCAGATCGAGGATGAGGACGCGTTTCATAGTGGTAAAGATAGGGATGGTGGCTGAAACCTCGCATGTTCGAAACAAACAAAAAGCGGGGAATGTGCGATTCCTTCCCTGGGGAAGGAGGAGGTAGGGGTTTCGCAAGCTATGCAATCGCTGACTAAATGGCTAAACCCCTCCCTGCCTTTGCGCTCCTTCCGGCCGCACCCCTCCCCAAGGAGGGATTTGAAACGTTTAAATAATTTATTTTCGAAGCATAAAAAATACATTCAAACCTTTTACCGCTCACTGCGTTACCCTCTTAACATATTCACAATTAAATATTTACAAATACCCAATCTTATCATGACAAACCCATCCGCCCCCAAAAGAATTACCTGGATAATTGGCTTAGCCTTAGGCATTGCCGGTATTATTGGCCATCTGATAGCAGTTCCGTATTTAACGTTGTATAGCTTTACGCTGGTGATGATAGGCTTTATAGTACTGGCTGTGGGCACCACTTTTCGCGGCTTTTAATCGGCCTATTGCTGCATTTCTGCTTGGGCCTGTTTTATATCGGCCACCACTTTGCTTTCGGTGTTGAAACGGTACATCAGTATTACGCCAACGGCTACTGCAGCGCAAATAGCGCCCAGCAGCCACCACAATACCCGGAAACCACCGTGCTGGATCACCTGTGCGCCCAGGGCAGGAGCAATCACCTGCGCTGCCGACCACGACATTGTGTAAAGCGCGGCGTATTGCCCGCGGTTATGCTCGGATGAGCGGGTTACCCAAAAAGAGGTACCAAAGGGCATACTCAGCATTTCGCCGAAGGTGATAATTATAACCACCAACAAGCCGGCAACCGCGCCCGGCGGTAAAAAGTTAAGCAATATGTACCCGCTCCCGGTAACTACCACACCGCAGGCGATATAAACTAAAGGATGCTTTTTACCTTCGAGATAGTTGATCATCACCATCTCTACCAATACGATGATGATGCCGTTAAGCGCAAGTAAAAAACCAATAAAACGCTCGCTAAAATGCCATTCCAGCTTATAAAACACCGGCTCCATTACAAAGAATTGGAAAAAGCAGATATTGAACAGCGTTGTGAGCCCCATAAAAAGCAGGTAGGTTTTGTCTTTATATGGCGATAAGGTGGCAGAAACCTTGCCCACCGGCTTTTCGGGCTTTTTATAACCAGAGCGCGGCATCAGTTTCAACAAAATTAGCGCAGCCAAAATATTGGTGCAGCCATCTACCCAAAACAATAAATGGTAATTGAACGATGCGAGAAACCCGCCTGTTGCGGCACCAACCGCCCAGCCCAGGTTTACCGCTAAGCGATGAAGCGAGTATGAGCGTGTTTTATTTTCGGGCTTGCTGTAATAAGCGATCGCCATAGAATTTGCCGGCCGGAACGATTCGTTACAAAAACTTAAGATGAATGTACCGATGCCGAGCGTAATAAAGGCATGCTGAAAGCCGAGCAGGATAAACATAAGCCCGCCGGTAAGCAGGGCGCCGATCTGCATATCATAAAAACCGATCCTATCAGAAAGCCAACCGCCGAAATATGCGCCGATGATAGAGCCTGCGCCAAAAAGCGTCATTACCAAACCCGCCTGTGTAACCGTAAAATGAAGCTGGTTAATGCAATAAATAGTAAGGAAGGGCACCACCATAGTCCCGCTCCTGTTAATGAGCATAACAATGCTCAAATACCAGTTATTGCGGGAGAGCCCGCTATAAGCGTTTTTGTAGAGTTGCAGTATAGACACGGTTAGGAATTATAGTTGCGGTTG
The DNA here is from genome assembly GCF_014773265.1 of Mucilaginibacter pankratovii. Taxonomy (GTDB): domain Bacteria; phylum Bacteroidota; class Bacteroidia; order Sphingobacteriales; family Sphingobacteriaceae; genus Mucilaginibacter; species Mucilaginibacter pankratovii. Next base: position 317,445 of record NZ_JACWMY010000002.1, read on the forward strand.
AATACTCGCCTAATTTAGTATTTGCTTATCAAAAGCAAGCGCGATTTATAGATTATTACCCTATGGCAACACGTAGAGACGCAATATTTGGCGTCTCTGAACGAGCAATTAAGTGCATTTTGCGGGTTCTTTGCATACTGGAGACGCAAAGTATTGCGTCTCTACAGTTTTGAATTGCGGTTACGCAGCCAATGATCTGCCAGTACCAGCGCGGCCATGGCTTCTACAATAGGTACGGCGCGGGGAACCACGCAAGGGTCGTGGCGGCCTTTGCCGGAGATTTCGGCGGAGTTGCCTTCGCTATCCACCGTTTGCTGGTTGTGCATAATGGTGGCTACGGGCTTAAAGGCTACCTTAAAATCGATAGGCATACCATTGCTGATACCGCCCTGTATACCACCCGAGAAATTGGTGATGGTACTTACTTTACCCGCATCGTTAGTAATAAAAATATCGTTATGCTCCGAGCCACGCATTTCGCTGCCTGCAAAGCCGGAGCCAAATTCAAAACCGTGTACCGCGTTGATGCTGAGCATGGCCTTACCCAAATCAGCATGCAGCTTATCAAACACGGGGTCGCCAAGGCCAACGGGACAGTTTTGGATATGGCAGCTTACCTTACCGCCAACGGTATCACCCTGCTTGCGGATACCGTCGATAAATTCTATCATTTCTTCTGCGGTGGCCGGGTCGGCACAGCGGACGATGTTTTTTTCTCTCTCTGCTAAAAATTCTTCGGCACTGGTGATGCTCACATTAGGCGCATCTATTTTACCAACGCTACTTACGTGCGCTAACACTTCGATGCCTTGTGTTTTTAGCAACAGCTTGGCCAATGCACCCGCTGCAACACGTGCCGCAGTTTCGCGGGCTGATGAGCGGCCACCACCACGGTGGTCGCGGATGCCATATTTGGTATGATAAGTATAATCGGCATGCGAGGGGCGGAACACGTCCACGTTATGGCCATAATCCTTAGAACGCTGATCTTCATTCGGGATGATCATGGCGATGGGCGTACCGGTAGTTTTCCCTTCGAACGTACCCGAAAGTATTTTAACGGTATCGGCCTCTTTGCGCTGTGTGGTTATTTTACTTTGGCCGGGCTTGCGTTTATCCAGTTCGCCCTGTATGTAATCCAGGTCTACCATTAAACCCGCCGGGCAGCCATCTACTATTACGCCGATAGCCTCGCCATGCGATTCGCCAAAAGTTGTTATCCTGAATAATTGCCCGAATGAGTTACCTGCCATTTTTTTATGATTTCACCGATGTTTTTTTTTAATGATTACACCGATTATTATTTATTGATTTCACCGATTTCTCTACCGCGTCATTGCGAGCGATAGCGTGGCAACCCTCGGCAAGCAGAGCCGATTTGCAAATCCGCCCTGCTTATCGGGAGATTGCTTCGTGCCTCGCAATGACGCGGTGGTTGGCGCTTACGCTACCTTTTACCTTTAAGCTTTAACCTCCGAATGAAACCCCACCTTCTCCAAATCTTTCCAAAACGCCGGGTACGATTTTTCTACTACGTCGGCATCTTCTATCTCCAGTTCGGGGATGAGGATAGCCAATGGCGCAAAGGCCATCGCCATGCGGTGATCATGGTAGGTACTGATGAACATACGCTGCGGCAATTGTTTTTCGCTGCAGTCCAGTTTGTAAACCTGCCCTTTTTCAATCAGCTTAACACCAATTTTCGCCAGCTCTGTTTGCAGGGCCAGGATGCGGTCGGTCTCTTTAATTTTTAAAGTTTCCAGCCCGGTAAAGGTTGCTTCGTGGCCCAATGCCGCGCATACTACTATAACGGTTTGCGCCAGGTCGGGGCATTCCTTCATATCGAAGATCTTGCGGAAGATGGGCTTTACCTCTTTTGTTAAATGCACGCCACCATCTTTAAACTGCGAGGTGATGCCAAAGTTGGCCATGATCTCGGTGATCACGCTATCACCCTGCAGGCTATAAGAGGTTAAGCCGGGAAGGAATAGTTCCGCCTCATCGCTTAGGGCCGCTATGGCGTACCAATAAGATGCTGCGCTCCAGTCCGGTTCGATGTGTAACGATGTGGTTGCAAACTCCTGATTTGGTATAGAAATGACATTCCCCTCCCAGGTGTGCAGTATATTTGCCTCCTTAAGCATAGCTAACGTCATTTCTACATAAGGGCGCGAGGTTAACTCGCCTTCGATATGTAATTCCAAACCAAAAGGCAGCTTGACAGCGATGAGTAATAGCGCAGTGATATACTGACTGCTGATATTACCTTTTATACTGATCTTACGAGTTTGCTGCTCAAAGCTGCCTTTTAGTTTGATGGGGGGATACCCCTCCTGCTCTTCATAATCAATTTGGGCACCCAACGTCCTCAGCGCATCAACCAATACTCCTATTGGCCTTTGCTTCATCCTCTCACTGCCTGTTAATATTACTTCCTCATTCCCGATGGCATAATACGCCGTTAAAAAACGCATGGCCGTACCGGCGGGACCGATATTGACGGTTTTTGGTTCATGGTTGATAGGTGATGGTTCATGGTTTGAAGACGGAAGCTTCTCATCAATTACTTCAACCTCATGTAACTCATCCGTCCCCACAACAATCTGCGGACTATCAACTGCCGACTTTCTTAAAATCCCGGCTAACAAAACGGCATCCGCCGCATCAGAAATATTCTCAACTTTTACCTTACCATCGCTCAGCGCCTCTATCACCAGGGCACGGTTACACTCACTTTTCGATCCGGTGAGCTGCACTGTGCCATTGGCCGATTTGCCTGTTTTGGTAAGTATGATGTTATGCTTCATTTGTATATATAGTTTCAGCCTCACCCTGCCCTCTCCAAAGGAGAGGGTTCTATTAGCTTCTTAAAGCCCCTCTCCATTGGAGAGGGGTTGGGGTGAGGCTCCTTACGCGTGCGTTAATTTTTCTGCTGCCTGGCCTGCTTCGCTTTTGTTCATGATCTCCGTTTGTTTGCGGATAGATTCGCTGTGCATTAGCTCCAGCAATTTCTCGGTAAACTCGGTGCTCAGTTTTAATGCTTTTGCGTAGCTGGTGCGTTTGTGTAAGATCTCGTCCCAACGGCTTACCTGTAAAATGGTGATATCGTTATCCTTTTTGTAGTTACCAATTTTCTCTACTATCTGCATACGCTCGGCCATCTTTTGGATCACCAGGTCGTCGATCTTATCTATCTGGTTACGTAATTCGGCCAGTTTATCGTTCACCTCGGTGTTACGAACTTCCGGTTTGCGCAGGTGCAGGTTGGTGATGATATCAGCAAGGGCAGCAGGCGTAACCTGTTGTTTAGCGTCTGTCCAGGCTACGCTTGGGTCGATGTGCGATTCGATCATCAGTCCCTGCATATCAAGGTCTAAAGCTTTTTGCGAGATGTAACCGATCAGATCGCGGTTACCGGTAATGTGGCTTGGATCGTTGATGATAGGCAAGTGCGGTGCAAGGGTTTTTAAGCCGATAGCCAGGTCCCACATTGGTTCGTTACGGAAAGCAGACTTTTCGTAAGAAGAAAACCCACGGTGGATTGCTGCCAGTTTGGTGATACCCGCATTGTTGATACGCTCTAAAGCGCCAACCCATAAAGAAAGATCGGGGTTAACCGGGTTTTTTACCATTACCGGTACATCAACGCCGCGCAGGGCGTCAGCAATTTCCTGTACGGTGAAAGGGTTAACGGTTGAACGTGCACCAACCCAAAGGATGTCTACACCTGCTTTTAAGGCTTCCTCAACGTGTTTGGCTGTAGCAACTTCTACGGCAGTTGGCAAGCCGGTTTCTGCTTTGGCGCGTTTAAGCCATTCCAAACCAATGCTGCCGATACCTTCAAATTCTCCCGGACGGGTACGTGGTTTCCAGATACCAGCGCGCAAGGCGCTTATTTTACCTGTTTTAGCTAAAAGGTGAGCGGTAGCCACCAGTTGGTCTTCCGTCTCGGCGCTGCATGGGCCGGCAATTACAAGTGGTTCGATACCTGTTTTGTTGATCCAGGTATTAAGCGGTTGTATGTTTAAATTCAGTTTCATATCTTTTTTAAATTGGTCCGAAAGTCGGGAAGACCGAAAGTCCGGAAGTGCTTTGTTACTTGTGTTATTGTATTGTTATGGTTTGTGTTTCTTTTATTTATCTTTTCGGTCTTTCCTACTTCGGACTCCCGACTTTTTCCCTTCTTTCGGACTTTCCGACTTACGGACATCCGGCTTTATTCTATTTTCTTTATCGTGATATACTTTTTTGCTTTTTGTGCTTTTGGTAATAGTGGCGCTATCTCTTCTTCATACCGTTCGTACTCGCCTAAAATGTTGAAGTTTTGGGTGTATTTTAGGATCTGGCGGATGCAGGCATCGTAATGCTTGGTCTCCGTCCACTCTATGTCTACATAAAAGTTGTATTCGTTGCGCTTGCCTAATACCGGCATGCTCTGAATTTTGCTCATGTTCACGTTTTCCTGCGCGAAGATGTTGAGCACCTTAGCCAGCGAACCCACCTCGTTGCTCACCTGGAAACAAAGCGAAGCTTTATTGCCCGGTTTCTTCTTAGCGTTCTCGTGCGTGGTGAGGATCAAAAAGCGGGTAAAGTTCTTTTTGTTCGATTCTATCCGGCGCTCTAAAACATCCAGTCCGTAAAGGTTGGCGGCAAGCGAATTGGCTATGGCAACCGTATCGGTTAATTGCTCATCGCGGATGCGTTTGGCGCAGGCAGCGGTATCGTTGCTTTCTACTATGTTCAGGTTTGGGTACTCGTCAAAAAAATCAACACACTGGCGAATAGCGATGGGGTGCGATGTTACGTATTTTACATCCTCAAACTTTACGCCCGGTAAAGCCATCAGGTGCAGCTGTATGGGCACGTATACCTCTCCTACCACCGGAAAACTGTAGCTCATCAACAGCGAGTAATTGGGCAAAATGCTGCCGGCAATGCTGTTTTCTATCGCCATTACAATATAGTCGGCCTCGCCGTTCTTAAGCGCCTCGAAGGTTTGCTTAAAAGAGTTGCACTCTATTGTATGGATCTTTTCGCCAAAAAACTTAAATGCGGCCTCCTCGTGGAAGGAAGCGCGGATCCCCTGTATGGCAACTCTTGGTATTTCGGTTTTCATCATTGTGTTAAAGCAAAAAAGTCCCGCCTTTTTGGGCCGGGACTTTTCAGTTTTTTGTATGTTTTGTTAGTACATATCAGTCCCGGCTTTTACTGCTAAAGTAAAAGTAGAAACCATAAAAATATGCACGTGAATTGTTCATTGTTGTTGTTATGCCGTAAATGTACAAGTAAAAATCAATTTGTCAAGAGATAATTTTATTTTTTGTTAAAATTTGTAGGCGAACAGAATTTTATTCCGAAATATCTATAGTTAACCGATTATTTCAACAGCAAACCCCCATTTTTTATTACCAGATTAAAATTTTAATTTAGTTCATCAATTTAAACTCATGTCCCCCAACGAATACCTCAGCCAGCAATTACCCGAACGCCAGCCTATCATGATCGCCCTCCACGATGCTATCATGGCCAATGATAAAACCGTAACGCCCATTATAGAACCCATGATGGGCAAAGAGATGATCATTTACAAAGAGGCTACCACCATGAAGTATGCACTATCCGGCGTAAAGGCACATATCTCGTTACACTGCCTGCCGATGTATATGAACCCGGCGATACATCAAAAATATGAGCCTTTACTACCATTAGCTAAATTCCAGAAAGGCTGTGTTAATTTTACGAGTGCGGAAGCGATGCCGATGGAGATAGCCACGCAGCTAATTGTGGATTGTGCAGCGATAAGTATTGTGGCGATGCTGGAGAACAGGAAGAAAAAATAGAGGTTTGTTTACAAAAGTTATTCTTGCGTTGCCTCCGTTACCATGACATCTCCTCTGGTAGGTCACCGCCTCTTTCAATCTCTCTGATTTTATTATTCACGAGGGAATTGACGTTAATGCTCCATACACTAAGATTGGCATCAGAGTCGCCCTCAACCAATAATTCAGCTTCAAAAGACCCGATTTGCCGCATTTGCAATATCCACTTTAAATTTTTGTTAATGAGTTCTGTAATTCGTTGCCCCCCGTTCCAGACGCATAAATGCTCACCGCCTATTAAGCACCATTGATTATTCACATCAATCAATGCGCAATACGGGTCACCATAAAAATCGCCCATATCAATAGTTGCATTTCTAACCTTATCAAAAAGGTAAGCGTATTCAAAAATGTTACCGGCAATTAATTTTTCGGTCTCATAGAGATTGCGAAAATTACTATCCTTAATAACTTTAGTGTTATTTATTTCCACAAATTCCCTAAATCAATTTTAATCCCTTTGCCATTTTGAATATCCTGTCGACTTTGTAATATCTTCTCTACGAACACAGAATTATATAGTGGTGTTTCTCGCACCTTATAGCCGAGGTCGGTTTTAGCAGATTTTTTGGTTCTGGGTTTCATTGGGAAAAGATTTGACAACTTTAGAGAGTTGTCAAATCTAATAATTTAATATATCGCCGGATATTTCCCGGGATTTGCCTCATTCATTACGCTGTAAACGGCTTCTATCACATCATCAAGCGATGGTTTGCTGAAGTAATCGCCATCTGAGCCATATGGCGGGCGGTGTTCGGCGCCGCAAAGGGTACGTGGCTGGGCATCAAGTGAGTAATAGCCTTTTTGCTTTTCTATTACTTTTTGCAGGATGTAGGCCGAGCCGCCGCCGGGGATATCTTCATCAACCACCAGCAGCTTATTGGTTTTGCGCAGCGAACTGGCGCATACGTTTTCGGTATCAAAAGGGTAAAGGGTTTGCGGGTCAACCACTTCTATATGGATGCCCATTTTCTCCAGTTCCACGGCCGCTTCCATCACAATGCGCAGGGTGGAGCCGTAGGTTACTACGGTAATATCGTTCCCTTCTCTCAGTATCTCGGCTTTGCCCAATGGCACGGTAAACTCACCAACGTTGGCCGGCAATTTCTCTTTTAAACGGTAACCGTTAAGGCATTCTATTACCAGCGCTGGCTCGTCGCCACGCAGCAGGGTGTTGTACATACCTGCAGCTTGGGTCATATCGCGTGGTACGCAGATGTGCATGCCGCGCATAGAATTGAGTATGGTACCCAGCGGCGAGCCCGAGTGCCAGATCCCCTCCAACCTGTGCCCGCGCGAGCGGACGATCAGCGGCGCTTTTTGCCCACCGCGTGTACGGTAGCTTAAGCTGGCCACATCATCGCTTAAAACGGTGAGGGCGTATATCAGGTAATCGAGGTATTGGATCTCCGCAATGGGCCGTAAGCCACGCATGGCCAAGCCCAGCCCCTGCCCTATGATGGTAGCTTCGCGGATGCCTGTATCGGTGATCCGTAGATCGCTGTATTTAGCTTGTAAGCCTGCAAAGCCCTGGTTTACGTCGCCAATGGCACCCACATCCTCGCCAAAGGCGACTATGCTTTTATCCCGTTCAAAATTGGCATCAAAGCAGGCGTTCAGCACCTCGCGGCCATCTAAAAGCCTGGCGTCTTCGGCATATTCAGCTTTAACAACGGGCACCAGCAGCGGCGAATGCGGTGTATCCGTAAATAATTTAGAATTGAAACGCTCTTTATTTTTAACAAACTCCTCTTTCAGATAATCGGCCAGCACCTTGCGCTCGTGCGAATTTTCGCCAAGGGTGATGCGCAATGCCTTGCGCACGGCAGCAATAGTATCCCTACGACCGGGGTCAACGCAACTTTGTAACTCCTTTGTCAGCTCGTGTAACTCATTATGCTTTGGCGAATACTCGGCAATGTTCTCTATCAACTCAACAGCCTCGTCCATTTCAGATTTTATCTCACCGCCCAGGTCTGCCCATGCCTCTTTCTGGCATTCGCGCACATATTTTTTGGCGGTAGCTTCCAGTTCGTCGATGTCTTCGGTAGTAATAATTGCCGATTCGATCATCCATTTGCGCATCTGCACCAGGCAATCGTGTTCGTCTTCCCAGCCCAGCCTGGCTTTTGATTTATAGCGCTCGTGCGAGCCCGATGTAGAGTGCCCCTGCGGCTGGGTCATCTCTATTACGTGTACCATTACAGGTACGTGCTCTTCGCGGCAAATTTTTATAGCGCGTTCGTACGTTTCGCAAAGGGCAACATAATCCCAGCCCTTCACTTTAAAGATCTCGTAACCTGCTCCCCTGGCATCGCGCTGGAAACCTTTTAGCACTTCGGAGATATCTTCTTTGGTGGTTTGCAGTTTGGCGGGCACAGATATCGCGTAAGCGTCATCCCATATAGAGATAGCCATAGGCACCTGTAAAACCCCGGCGGCATTAAAAGTCTCGAAAAATAAGCCCTCGGAGGTAGAGCCGTTGCCAATGGTGCCAAAAGCAACTTCGTTACCGTTCACCGAGAACTGTTTAAGGTATTCCAGCTCTTTATTCTGGCGGTATAATTTTGATGCATAGGCCAAGCCCAGCAGCCGCGGCATATGCCCGCCGGTGGTAGAAAGGTCCGACGCGGTATTTTTTGTTTCGGCCTGGTTTACCCAGTTACCGTCTTTATCAACGTAGCGTGTAGCATAGTGGCAATTCATTTGCCTGCCTGCCGATGCAGGGTCCTTCTCAATATCGGGGTGCGCGTATAACTGCGCGAAGAACTCCCTCAGGTTACTCATGCCGGTGGCAAACATAAAAGTTTGGTCGCGGTAGTAGCCTGCGCGCCAGTCGCCATTGCGGAAAACCTTGGCCATAGCCAACTGGGCAACTTCTTTGCCGTCGCCAAAAATGCCAAACTTGGCTTTACCTGTAAGAACTTCCCTGCGGCCCAAAATACTGGCCTGCCTGCTTTCATAACCAACGCGGTAATCGTTGATCACAATTTTTTTGAAATCATCAAAACTGAGTTCGGCAGCTGTTAGTTCATTGCCATGGTGTATTACAGTTTCGGGCATACAATATTTTGTTTAGGCGGTAAAATTATAAAATTCTATTCTGTTTTTGTAATTGGTAACTGTAAAACATATAGTTTGTGCAATAGTTTTTAATTTGCGTTAAACCTTTTATATTTGTAATAATCAAACAGTAACCATGAAAAAAATAATGATGATTTGCGCAGTGTTTTTAGGCTTAGCCTTCACTGCAAATACAGCGATGGCGCAGGATGATACCAAAGCCGAGTTTAAATTCACTGAAGAAAAGCACGATTTTGGTAAAATACCAAAGGGCGTACCCGTTACCACCGTATTTGAATTTACTAACGTTGGCCAGGAGCCTCTTATTTTAACCGATGTACGCCCTACCTGCGGCTGTACCATTGCCGATTATACCAAAACACCGGTATTAAAAGGAGGTAAAGGTTCAATCAAGATCACCTACAACGCAGCTGGTGTATCGGCATTTAACAAAACCATTGTAGTTACATCAAACTCTAAAACACCTACCAAATATTTAATTATATCAGGCGAGGTTGTAGAGAAGGTAACGGCAAGCAGTAAATAAGGAGCCTCAGCCCGGCCCTCTTCAGGAGAGAGATAAAATTTTAAGGCATCGCAAACAGCGGTGCCTTTTTTGTTGATAAGAATCTCTCTCCGCGTTATTAAGTTGGTTACGCTTAATGTTTATTTCGAGCGGAGCGCATTAACTGTCCCAAACTGTCCCATCTGATTTTCTTTTTCGATTTTCATTAATTTTCATATCGTATTTATAATAAGCACCTTATGGATATTATTTAAATAACAGGGATGTCCCAAAGTGTCCCGCCTAAAACATGTAAATCACTAACAATCAATGTAAAACAAATTTCAAGGTGTTTCACTCGCTAATTGGGACACTTATTGCGTAAAAAAGCCGATACAGTTACAAGGCCGGGCGGCGGCAGCCTTTCAACAAACTGAAAAGCCGGTGAGCGTATGATTTTTTTACTAATTTTGCAGCATGCCAAAAATTTCGCAAAAGGGGCAGCGGATGCCAGCCTCGCCTATACGTAAACTAACACCATTTGCCGATAAAGCTAAGCTGGAAGGCAAAAAAGTATATCATTTAAACATTGGCCAGCCGGATATTGAAACGCCGGAGGGCATGCTGAACGCCATTAAAAATATAGATTTTAAGGTATGGGCCTATACCCCAAGTGAAGGTACACTTAGCTACCGCAAAAAACTTACAGAATACTACAATAAACTGGGCTACAACATTACGCCCGAAAATATTATTGTTACCACCGGCGGATCAGAAGCTATCACCATTGCCATGATGAGCTGCCTGGATGAGGGCGACGAGGTAATTATTCCCGAGCCTTTTTACGCCAACTACAACGGCTTTGCCAACCAAACCGATGTGATAGTAAAACCCATTTTATCTTATATTGATAATGGCTTCGCCTTGCCACCTATCAGTGAGTTTGAGAAGCTGATCGGCCCGAAAACAAAGGCGATCATCATTTGCAACCCCAATAACCCAACCGGTTACCTGTATTCGCAGGCGGAGCTGGATGCACTGAAAGAACTGGCCCTAAAATACGACCTGTACCTCTTCAGCGATGAAGCTTACCGCGAGTTTTGCTACGATGGCCGCACTTTCATCTCCCCCATGCATTTGGATGGATTGGACGAGAACGTAATTATAATGGACACCGTGAGCAAGCGTTACAGCGCCTGCGGTGCACGCCTGGGTTGCCTTATCACCAAAAACAAAGCGGTTGTTGCCGCGGGCTTAAAGTTTGCGCAGGCACGTTTATCACCTGGCATGGTAGAGCAAATTGCAGGCGAAGCTGCCGTTGATACCCCCGACGAATACTTCACCGCCGTTAATAAAGAATATACCAAACGCCGCGATACACTGGTAACTGCCCTTAATAAAATAGAAGGTGTTTACTGCCCTAACCCGGGCGGCGCGTTCTATGTAGTGGCCAAATTCCCGATAGATAATGCCGATAAATTTTGCCAGTGGATGCTGGAAGAATTTAGTTACGATAACCAAACCGTGATGATGGCACCGGCAACCGGCTTTTACAGCACACCCGGAGCGGGCACCAACGAAGTGCGCATGGCCTACGTATTGAATAACGATGACCTGAACAAGGCAATGGTTGTTTTGGCAGAGGGACTTAAAGCATATCCGGGGAAAACAGTTGGCAGTTAGCAGTTAGCAGTGGGCAACGGAGAGTTTGCAGTTAGTTGTCTTGATCTAAACACCAATGAACTAATGAACAAGTGAACCAATGAACCAACAAAAACTAAGCTGGATAAATAACCTACGGCTGTTGGCCATGTTTGCCGTGGTGGTTTTGCATACGGCCTCGCCGTTGCTCTTTAATTATAAAACTGTTGCGCTGGGCGATTGGATGGCTGCCGATGTTTATAATGCCGTTACACGGTTTGCCGTACCGGTTTTTGTGATGATAACAGGTGCATTGGTATTGGGCAAGGATTATGAACTGGGCGACTTCCTGAAGAAACGGCTTGGCCGCTTGCTCCTCCCCTTCCTGTTTTGGAGCCTGGTTTATGTGGGGTACCAGTGGTACGAAGAGATCATCTACTTTAATCGGGGTACCTGGGGTAATATCAGCATGGTACTGCATCAGCTTAAGATCGGCAGCTCCTACCATTTATGGTATGTTTATCTGTTGGTGGGCTTATACCTGGTTATCCCCATCATCAGCAAATTTGTGCGGAATGCTTCGGAGAAAGAGCTCCTTTATTTTTTGGCGATTTGGTTTATCACCATATTAATCAGCAGCCCCTATCTTACCCGTTTTGAAACTGCGGTAGAACTCCGGTATTTCAGCGGCTATACTGGTTATTTGGTACTCGGTTATTATTTGGCCAATAAACAATTCAATTTTCCGGGAGTAGTGTTTATGGCGGCGTTAATATTCATCTGCTTCGCCACGGTCATTTCCATCGGCACCTATTATTTGGAGATAAGGACAAAAGAACTGAGCACTTATTTTTACGAACCGGTGGGGCCTTTTGTGGTGATGCTATCGGTCGGCGGATTCCTCATAGCAAAGAACATCAGGGTAATAATACCGCCCAAATTAGAACGCGTTTTTGCAAATACAAGCAAATTTACGCTGGGAATTTACTTTAGCCACGCGCTGATATTGAATATACTGGACCTGAATGGTGTTACGTACGCCATCTTCAATCCCTGGCTGAGCATCCCGCTTGTAGCGCTTTTGTGCTTTGTGATATCGTGGTTATTAATTTATGTTATGAGTAAAGTCCCCGTAGTTAAGCATTTGGCCGGGTAGCCTTATCTGGCAAAGAATTTGCTTTTAAAGTTCACTGGATACTGCCAAATAAATGCCGTATCTTTGTACTATCTGCAAACTGGCAAATAATACTGCCAACTCAAAAAATGGGGTCGACCGGAATTGACAGGATGGAGATAAATAAGTAAGCATGCAGCGCGTTGGGTGAATTAGCGCTTAAATCTGAACGCTCAAACTTACAAATGGCGAAAATAACTACGCCTTAGCTGCCTAATTTAGAATTAGCATAGCTTTTGTCCCGCCGGTTTTCTGTTCTGTTGGATCGGCAACCGGGGCATCGAAAAACGGAAATAGCCTGCTTAAAGGTGTGGTAAGCAAGCGAAACAAAGCACCTAAGGATTAAGGTACAGGTAAGCGGTTAACCTTCCATAGTCTCTACAATTAAATAACAGCTAAGCATGTAGAAAGCTTACCTTATACCATGTTTGGACGAGGGTTCGAATCCCTCCGGCTCCACTTAACCATCAAATAATCGCCTTTAAATCAAGCATTTAAAGGCGATTTTTGTTTTAGGTGTCAATAGCAATCCGAGACATAAATGAGCGCAGATCGTCAGGTCATCCCCATGAACCAGGATGCATTTTTTTGGAAACAAATTAACTGAGGCGCTGCTCTCTATTTCGCCCAATCACCATCCGTAACAAATGAAAACAGCGGTATGTATTACAGAGTAATAGTGCATTATTATTATTAAACCAGACACAGCGACTTGCTGCATGTGGACGTGATAATTAGAAATTACTTGTAGACAGTACGATAGTTGAACCAGGATTGGTAACGTCAGCGTCATCCTCGGCAGTAATGAAAAACTTGACGGGATCGTAAGATAGTACAGAGGTAAATTCAGCATTACGTTCTTTAGAGAACCAAGCTTCGCTGCTTACGAGTTTTCCAAGGCTTTTGTTGCCATCGCTCTTAGTTTGAACCCAAACGATGTACATTTTGTGCGGCGGGGTTAACCTTGATGGGTCTACAAGGTTATCCACTTTCATGGTTACCTGCCGGTTCCCGTTTCCATCTTTACCAAGTTTCACCGAACCCTCGGCCGATGGCACTACTACCGACTTGTCGAAGCGGAGTGATTTTGAACAGGATACTAACGCGAATGCCATGATTAAAACCATACCGATGTAGCGAAAGGAGTTGAGGGTAAATTTTTTCATAATGATTATTTTCTTAAACTAAGATGCCATGCAAACTTATAGTTACACAACACCATCAGTGCAAAAAGGAAGCCAGATAGAAAGCAATGAATGGATTGCGCTAATTGTGTGAATAGTTGATCAAGTCCATTAACCTACGGCATTTTTTTTCTCAAAATTCGATCTTGCCAATTTAAACCACTCCTGCCCCTCCGTATAATAAGTCGTACTCCTGCCTATCTTTTCTGTTTTGATCGCCTCCCCATTTATTGTGGATTTAAGTTTAAATTGATGGTCGAAATTTCAATCAAGTGCATTGCAATTAATCGCTTGGTTAGCGGCGTAAATGTTTAGGTATATGTACATACCGGGTTGGTGGTTTTAACCATTCAAGTAAAAGTCCCCATGGGTATCTTTGGGTAGATACTATAATGTGTTGTTTCTACAAATAATAGCCACGTATATCAATTAAATGCCTATGACTATGTATTGGGCGGCGCTACTGAATTTAATGAAGAGACGCCAAACACTGATCACGTAAATTTAGTTACGTGATTAAGAGTTAATTAATTATATGGATAAAAAAGAAAAATCGTTTAAACCTGCCAAGGATAAAATCGTAGTTATTGGAACATCAGCAGGCGGAATGAACGCTTCTATTGAATTTTTAAAACAACTCAGCCCTGATTTTCCTGCACCAGTTCTGCTGGTACAGCATATATCAGGTGATGCCTCAGGTGAGGCTTTGTTAAACTCCTTGAATAACAGCACCCCTTTAACTTGCGTTCAGGCGGTACACGGTGAGATGATAAAAAAAGGATACGTTTATCTGGCACCACCCGATCATCACCTTTTGGTTAATAAAACCGGGCATTTGCAGGTTACAAAAGGCGCAAGGGAAAACCGGTCGCGGCCCGCAATAGATCCGCTGTTTCGGTCGGCCGCTGTTGCTTTCGGAAACAGGGCCATCGGTATTATACTATCAGGTTATCTGGATGATGGCACTGCGGGTTTAATAGCTATACAACGGTGCGGCGGCACCTGCATTATACAGGACCCAAACGATGCAGAATACCCGGATATGCCTAAAAATGCTTTAAACCAGGTGGACGTTGATTTCTGTTTACCTGTAAAAGAAATGGGCAGCGCAATAATAGGTATATTGAGCAAGCCATTTAAAAAGCAGCAGGAAATACCAAAAGACATTCAAAAGGAGGCGGAAATTGCCGAACGGGTTGTAGGTGACCTGGATGCTGTAAACGCATTAGGCGAGCAGGTGCCCTTTAATTGCCCCGGATGCGGGGGCGTACTATGGAAAATGAAGGAAGGGCCCTCCCTGAGGTTCCGTTGCTTTACCGGGCATGCTTATACCGCTGCAGCTTTACTCTCCGAACAAAATAACAAAATAGAAGAAACCATGTGGACGGCTCTACGCATGTTTGAAGAACGAAGGAACTTGCTTACAACACTTGCAAAAGACCAAAGTGGCGCTACGGCACGCTCTTCTATAGAACGTGCCGAACTATCCCAGGTGCACATAGACCGCATCCGCGCTATTTTACTTGCCGACGATTATCGCGGCGAAAGTGAGTAGCAAACATAATCTTATTATTTTGGTTATAGGTTTAGAAATTGCCTTTAAATTCAACATAAATTGCTTTTTAGGCAATAATTTTCTTAACAACCTAAGGTTAGTGTAAAGTAAATAACATTAACTTTAGCTGTTAATTACCTACCTAATCTACAACCCATCAATGGTCAAAGCAAGAAGAGCAATCACACCGGAACTTATTGTAAAGAGAAGCGCCGGAAAGGCAAGTAAGCCCAAATCTTTCCCGATTATTGCCATAGGCGGGTCGGCAGGATCGTTTACGGCTTACGAGAAATTTTTCGGAACAATGCCCGCCGATAGCGGAACGGCAATAGTGATCATTATGCATCTCGACCCTTTGCATAAAAGCCAGCTTTCGGAGGTGTTACAACGTTATACTCCAATGCCGGTTATTGAGGCAACAGACGGTGTTGCGATTGAGCCGGACCATGTATATGTTATCCCATCTAATAAAGATATGGGAATTCATAACCGGAAATTATTGTTACTTTCCGCCTCCAAACAGGAAGGCTTACGCCAACCAATAGATTACTTTTTGCAAAGCCTGGCCAACGATCAATGGAACAGGGCGGTAGCGGTGATTCTTTCGGGCATGGGCTCTGATGGTGAAACCGGCATCCGCATGATCAAAGAAAACCTTGGCTTAACCCTTGCCCAGGACCCTAACACCGCTGCTTATAACAGCATGCCCCTGGCGGCCATAGGCACCAACCTGATAGATTATGTGCTTGCGCCCGAAGATATGCCCCTAAAGATCATTCAGTACCTCAACCACCCCGCAATTGCAGAAGAAGCCAGTGATGATATTAAAATCTCTCTAAAAAACAATAACGCGGTCCAGAAAATACTGATGCTACTGCGCACGCATACGGGTAACGACTTTTCGCTTTACAAAAAAAGCACTGTTACGCGGCGGATCGACCGCCGCATTGCTTTTAACCAGTTTACAGATTATGGGCAGTATGCAAATTTCCTGGCTGATAATTCCGAAGAAACCGAAAGTCTTTTCAACGAGCTACTAATAGGCGTAACAAAATTTTTCAGGGATGCGGCTGCATTCGAGTCCCTTAGCCACCATATAAAAGAAATTTTTCAGCGTAAAAAAAATGATGATGCCATCCGTGTATGGGTAGCAGGCTGCTCTACGGGCGAGGAAGCCTATTCAGTGGCTATGTTACTGGTGGAAAGCTTAGACGAGCTAAAACTAACACACGCGTCGAAAATCCAGGTATATGCAACCGATCTGGATCCGGTTGCATTGGAACATGCACGTGTGGGCCATTATCATAGCAACATTGTATCCGAAGTATCGCCGCAACGTTTAAGACACTTTTTCCATAAAGATGAAGATGGTTTTCGGGTTAAAAAAGAATTACGAGACCTCATTGTATTTGCACAGCAAAACCTGGTGAAGGATCCGCCTTTCATCAAACTCGACCTGCTTTGCTGCCGCAATATGTTGATATACTTTACAAACGAGCTGCAAAAAAAAATCATCCCTTTATTTTATTATGCCCTAAACCCAAATGGGGTAATGTTTATGGGGCCGGCAGAAACCATAGGCGGTTTTACCGACATGTTTAAATCGATTGACCCTAAATGGAAAATATTTACCCGGCTGGAAGGCAATATCAGGCTAAGCACCATGATAGATTTCCCTTTTCAAACCGGCCAGCAACCCAAACAGCCGTTAAAACAGAATGATATGCCCGAACCCAATCAAAAACGCTCCATTACAGATATTTTTAACAAAATCCTGATAGATAAATTTTTACCGCCATCGGTGCTGGTTAACGAGAAAGGCGACATCCTGTATAACAACGGCAATACCGCTACTTACCTGGAACTGCCACGCGGCGAAACCGTGGTGAACAATATTTTAAAACTGGCACGCGAGGAGTTGAAGTACGCCTTATCTGACAGCATGCAACAAGCGCTGAAAAGCGATGATATTATTGTTGCTGATAACGTAAGTTTTAAAGATAATAAAGAACAGCGGGTGGTAAGTATCCGGGCTACAGCAGTTAGGGAACCGGGTACCCCCGTGCAGGTGCTGATTGTTTTTGAAGATCAGGGTTTGGGAAATGCCGCTAAAAACCAACCAGACATAAACGGACCTAACGATAGCACAGCAACAACGAAACTTAAAAAAGAACTCGTTTATACCAAGCAGCAGTTAACAAATACAGTTGAGCAAATGGAAGGCTCGCTGGAACGGATAAGGCTAAGTAACGAAGAGCTGCAAAGCACCAACGAGGAACTGCAAAGCACGAATGAAGAATCGCTGACCACTAAAGAAGAAATGCAATCGCTAAATGAGGAATTAATGACCGTTAATTCTCAATACCAATCTAAAACAGAAGAACTTACCCGGCTTAATAACGATATGAAGAACTTATTGGAAGCCACGGAAGTTTGCACTTTATTTTTGGATAACGACCTGAATATCCTACGGTATACACCGCAGGTTCGCAAATTATTTAACCTCATTGCAACCGATGTGGGCCGCCCAATTAGTCACGTAGTTTCCAACTTCGACCAGCCGATCAATGAAGATGATATCAGGGAGGTAATAGATAAGTTATGCATAAAAGTTACCGATGTTAAAACCAAGAACAATGAATGGTACCGAATACGCATTATGCCCTATCGCACTTTAGATAATTATATCTCAGGCGCGGTTTTAACCCTGACGTTAATCACTGACTATAAGCTGATGCAATCGAGCCTGGAGGTATGCAAGGATTATTTGGCTTCCATCGTAAACGAGATGCCGCAAGCTACCTTTCAACTCGACAAAAGTTTAAAAATCACCAGCGCTAATACAGCAGCTTCCACTTTATTTGGGCTGGTTCCGCATAAGCTGCTTGGCCAAAAGGTTGACGAGTTTTTGAAAAAGCACTGGAAAACAGATACACCGGGCGAATTACTGCAACAATGCTTATTTGAACGAAGAATGGGTATGGCAACAGTAATTGTAAAGGGGAAGAAGCCGATTACTTACCTGCTGGAAGTGCGTCCGTTTTTTGAAGACACCGTTACTACGCCTTTAATTGTTTTGAGCATTAATGAAAAACCAGTCGGAGCGTAAGCCTTTAAGTGTAAAGGAGAAAAGTATCATATCTCCCCATGAAGAGCACCTGGAAAAAGTGTTGGAAGAGTTACACTTGTACCAGGCCGAACTGGAGATGCAAAACGATGAGCTTAGAATTGCTAACGAGAAATTAAAACTTCAGCAAATTAAGTTTGCCGGGATTTATGACCTGGCCCCGATAGGATATTACATTCTTGATAAAACCGGACTAATCATTGAAGTTAATAATGTAGGAATTACCCTACTGGAATCTGTTAAAAGCAACATTTTAAATAACAAACTGCAAAGCTTTGTTGCGGCCGAAGATATGGATACGTATCATATCTTTTTCAGGGAGATGCTTAATAGCGGAAGAAAGCAAAGCTGCCACCTAAAAATAAGATCGAGGAAAGGCCGGGAGTTTTATGTGCAGATGGAAGGCATCGCTATTACGCCTGTGCGTACTTTGCCATTGCAATGCGACATTGCCGTAATGGATATAACGAAAAGGGTACATGCGGAGATGGTATTGGCGAAAACCAAGGAGCGGCTCGAACTTGCTTTAGAGGCCTCGTCATCGGGTACCTGGGAACTGGAGCTGGATACCATGAAATTTTACCTCGACGAATTCAATTACCAAACCTGGGCTATTCCCGGCGATAAATTCGACGGGCGATACCAAACGTTTATCAACCTTATTCACCCGGATGACCGTGCCAATATAGATCACCAGTTCCGGGTTGCGATGAATAATCAACAATCGATCGATCTTGTTTGCCGTTTTAACAATCAAAGCGGCCTTACCTGTTTCGCCAGCATCCGTGGGCACGTGATCACCGAATCCGGGCAACCGAGCCGCTTTGTGGGTATAATGATGGATATTACCGGAAAAAAAAATCTGGAGGAAGAAGCCATCCGCGCTAAAATTGATCAGCAAAAAAATATTGCGCTGGCTACTATCCATGCGGAAGAGAACGAACGCGCCAGAATTAGTGATGCACTTCACGACAGTGTTAGCCAGTTATTATACGGAATCCGGATCAAGCTCCGCACCTTATTTGATGCGGAAGACCCTACCGAAGTAATGAAAACCGTTTACGAGCTTTTAGATATGGCTGTGCTGGAAACACGGAACATTTCTTTTGAATTAGCGCCGTCGATATTAAATGATTTTGGTTTGCGGGCAACAATCGATGAAATGGCTAAGCGCCTCTCTACGCCAAAAATGCTGATCAAAACAAAGCTTACGCGGCTGAACGAGCGATTAAGCCTACCACTTGAAGCAAATATTTTCCGCATTTTACAGGAACTCGTTAATAACGCCCTGAAGCATTCCGGTGCCACACTAATTACCCTTGAGGTTAAAAAAAGTAAAAGTATCGAGATTTGCGTAACGGATAACGGAAAGGGGTTTGATGTAGCAAAACAGGAAGATATCGCTTCCGGTTCAGGACTATCCAGCATCAAAAACCGGCTGAGTTTATATAACGGTTATCTAACTATTGAGTCTCAACCCGGAGAGGGTACTGTAGTTAAGATCAAATTAGACATCACTTCTGAGTAATTGCCATGTTAAAATCTACCTTAAACATCATACTGGCCGATGACCACCTCATTGTAAGAGGCGGCATCAAATCAATGCTGGAAAAGGAGAAAGCTTTCCAAATCACCGGCGAAGCTAATAATGGCGCCGAAGTACTTAGCCTGCTTGAAAATGGCACCATGGCGGATATCATATTGGTGGATATGAACATGCCCGTAATGGGCGGCATTGAATTAACTGAACGCTTAAAAGCAGATTACCCTAAAGTAAAAGCAATTATGTTAAGCGCTTTGGACACTGAAAAATATGTGATCAAGGCTTTCAAATCCGGAGCTTGCGGCTACTTATTAAAAAGTGTCAGTACCGCTGAGTTAATATTTGCCATTCGTCACACTCATGAATACGGGCAGTATATCTGCGCGGAGTTATCAACGCGTTTTCTTACTCGTTTGCTCACCATCCCCGATCCTATTACCCATGAAAACGTTCACAACATCGAGTTTTCTACAAGGGACATTGAGATCCTCACCCTGCTCGCCGAAGGTTATACCAACCAGGAAATAGGCGACAAGCTTTTTACCAGCAAGCGAACTATTGAAAACCACCGGCAACAGCTCATCGATAAAACCGACTCCCGAAATACCATCGCGCTGATCCGGTTCGCAATGCTTAACGGAGTTATCTAACCATACAACCATTTAGAGTAAAACCCGTAATGCTTTAGGGGGTTATCCCCTCGTGTGTAAAATTGTGCCCGGCTACCTTTATTAAAAATAAGGGCCATGCAAAAGATGTTAACTACAAAGCTACTCAACGGGCTGGTAAGCCAAGGGTACCGGTACTGCTATTCTAAAACTACCGCTATCGTGGGAGACGATGCAAATATATGCATCACCCTGGTTCCTGTAAAAACCGAACCGTCACTTATTAACCTGCCGGAAAAATTCGATACCTATTTCGACCTTGCTGAAGAACCGGTGCAAATGGCACTGGGTGTTGATGAAACCATTATCCTGGTAGACCTGGTGGACATGAATGCATTTAAGGAGGTAAGCCCATGAGAAAGCGCATATTAGTATTGGATGACGATGCTGCTGTATTGGATATTTTGCAGGTATTGTTTGACTATGAAGGCTTTGAGGCTATCGTAGTGCAGGACACTCACGATCTCATAAGTTTAGTAAGGCAACACCAACCTGGGTTGATCTTATTGGACTTTTACCTGAACGACATCAATGGCGGCGATTGGTGTTCGCAACTCAAAAAAGATCCGGAATTTACGGCTATTCCGGTTATTATTTTTACCGCCGGCTCTAAACCTATTACAAAGGGGAGTTATGGCTGTGACGACTTTATTGCAAAACCATTTGATATAGATGACTTGGTGAAGCGTGTTAAAATATTGGTTACCCGCGATAACACTCTACAGTTTGCACGCGCTATAATTCAGCAACATGCATCTTTAACGATTAGCAATAACTTGTGAAGATGATAAAAGTAACAGAGCCGGAAACAGGCTTAATAAACGAGTTAAACGCACATCCGGTAAGATCATTCCAATCGGGCCTGTCGATGATCGGTTAATGACAAATATTTGATAGTGCACGTCAAATGATCTAAAGTTACTAAGGTCCACGCGCTCCCTGTGGGCGATTAATTTATCGGGGCATTAGTACCCTGCAGTCTAAAATGACTGAAAGTGATTTCCACTTACGTGCTTGCATACCCTTATTGTTTACACACATTAAAGATTTATATTCCAGTCTTCTATAAATTGTTATTATAACGGGCGTCACAGATATAAATACCTATCTATCAATAAATAATGTGTAAAGTGTGCATTTTTTATACACTAAACGCACAACCCTTTCTGCGTTAACAATTATGGTTATAACTATATATAACTTTAAATCACGAATAATATTAACATGAAAAATCCTCCAATATTAACGCGGAGATGGTGTTATTTTAAAGTGCTTTCAATGAAAAAAATCTACCTGAAACATTTTGCTCAGCTGTTGTTGGTTGGGTTGCTTATCAGCATACAAAGTTGTAAAAAAGATGAGCCCGCTTATTCGGACGTTACGCCACCGGTTGTAACAACAAATGTAATAACTAACGAGGCTCCAACCACTGAAATAGTTCCTTTATACGTATCCACCACGGTATCCGGAACGGATAATATCCCTCAACCTACAAGGATCTGTACAGCTCCAAACGGGTCGATGTACATTACATCACAAAACCAGGGAAAAGTTTATAAAGTACTAAAAAACGGTACTGTTACAATAGCAGTTGATAAACTACGCGGGCCCTATGGCATAAAGGCCGCAAAAAATGGTGATATATATGTTGCAGTTGCGGGGGAAAACAAGATTATTAAAATAAAGCCTTCCGGGTATATAAGCAAGGTAAAACTTAGCCTCAGCCTCAATACGCCCCAGGATATAGCCATTGCCGATGACGGTACCTTATTTATAGCCGATAGTTATAACAGAAGAATTATTAAAGTTACTCCGGATAATGAGTGCAGTATTTTGGCAGGAAAGACAGGGCTTTTTGGAATTAAAGATGGAATAGGCGCCAGCGCACATTTTAGCTACCTGAGCAGCATACGATTAGCGGCGGATGGCTTTTTATGGGTTATTGACGGTGATGGAGTTAGAAGAAACGGACATACTATCAGGAGAATTACACAAAAAGGACAAGTTAATACGTACTTTTTTCAAAAAGATAAGAAATATGATATATTAGATATGGCTGTTAAGAAACTTGACAGAAACCTAAATCCTTCTCCTATCGAAAACCTCTTTCTGGTGTATCAGAATAATAGAATTACTCAATTGGGTACAAATGGTGTAGAAACAGAACTCTCCGCATATACCGATGCTGGTTTCACTGGCGGCTTGTTAGGAAAGGATGCCAGATTTTCCATGCCGACCGGAATTTCCTTTAACGAAAATGATATTTATGTGGTAGATGCAGGTAACCATGCATTAAGAAAGATATCCCGAAATCAATAATCAATTTATAGAAAAAGCCCGGGGTTATAAATCCCCGGGCTTTTTCGTGTTTGCAAACACGCGTATTAATCGTTTCCGGATGTTTTATGGAATTTATTTAAACACTTATAACAGATATACTTCCGTACATCCACAACAGGAGAACAAACCTTAAAAAAAAGATTACGGGTTACCCTGGAAACATCTGCACTGTTACATTTAGGGCACGAAACGAACGCTGTTGCATGCTGTTTGACGGATGATTCTAATGTTGTAGGCATAATTGGTAGTTCAATAACATAAAATTACTCGTCGAAAAATTAAAATTACCAAGGATAATTAATACGTGTTCATTATGTGAAAAATCGTGGAGTTGTATACAAAACTGTGTAGCAATAATTGAGCATTAGCCTTTCATTAAACTAAATTCACTTAACCAATAAATAATACCTATGAAACGTAAATTTACCATTCCGGCAATGTTACTGGCGCTTGCTTGCTTAACAACCTGTAAAAAAAACGATGTTGCTGAAAGCAAAATAAGCCCCCAAATAGACAATTTAGCGCTAACCGAGATGACTATATCGGGCGTACCTGTAAATTCCGTATTTACAATTGCCCGTGCTCCTTACAAATCAGGGGCAACACTTGTAAATGCTAACGGCAAAAACGCCCGCTTTAATAACCCCTTTGGCATTCAACTGATGGCTGACGGGACAATTTACGTTGCCGATACCGGTAACGATATTATCCGAATGGTAAGCCCAACCGCGGATGTTTCGTCTTTTGCTGTGCCAAATCATGAATTGACCAACCCTGCCTACTGGCTGCATTCGCCAAAATACTTGGGAATTGATGATAACAACGTTGTTTATACTATTGATGACGACCCATCTGAACCAACTGACCGGGTACTTATCTTTACACCAGATGGTGCACTTATTGGCGGATATGGCAATCAATATTATGATCAAAGGGATATGGTTAAAGACCCCTATGCCAATGCATTTTGGTCAATCTCGGGTAATACGATACAAAAGGTGACAGCTAAAAAGTCGAACTTTACTTTTAATTATGAGCCTATAGTATTTACCAACAAATTTTTGCCCGATGAGCCCGGCTATTATACATATCCCGCACTATTTGCCGGTTACAATGGAGTAATTTACTTTGCATATAAAGGGAAGCTTTACAAACATTCTAAAGACAACACCGGGGCGGTTATCTTCCCCGAACTTACTTTTAACAATATCACTTGCATTACAGCTAATAAAGACAGCAGAACCTTATACGTTGCTGACGGTGGTTATATCAAACGCATTGATAATGGGAAACTAAGCATTATTGCCGGCCCCAACAAAACTTTCCCGGACGGACGTGACGGCGTTGGTTCAAAGGCTGATGTAAATGCAAAATATCTCGCATTGAGTAAAGACGAAAGCGCTATTTATTTTTCAGATTCAAAAGCAAATGCGATCAGGAAAATCATCCTCAAATAAATTAAATATTATTATTGGGAGAAACGTTGTTTAAAGATTGTCGGTGTCACCAAATACTTTTACATAAGCAGAAATACATTCCATCCTGATTGCCCGCGGCAGCTCAGAATTATCGGCGAATTTAAATATCAAATAGTCGAATCCTGAATAGTCTAATACCACGTGATTGGAGATTAGATCATCGGTAGTTTGTTGAGAATTTCCGTGGCGTGATTTAAACCACCACCAGTACTCATTCTGGATGCTTTCGAGTTGGTCGATAAAATCGGATATCAAATTAATAAATTGTTGCCCGGGATACATAAAATGTTGATTAATTTATAAATCGTTGCCAACATTTATGCCATCAGCCAGGCAAACGGGTATTTGTGCAAATTACGGGAAATAATACCGCCCGCGGCGGCGAATGCTACAGAAACGGCTCAAATCATATCAATTGATATATCCTCTTTTTAGTAAAGGTGCGTTTCAATTTAAACAGCTATTTGCTCACGTGTGGCGAGAGAAAACTAAAAAACAACTCATTCAGTTAAAATATCGTTTCTCTTTAGTTTTTTAAATAAAAAATTCATAATTTAACCTTTGATAAAAAATACTGCAATTTTAGCTAAATACCCCTTCCATATTATTTAAATTACCATCCATATTTACAATCGCAATTAATTTAAAAGAAATGATTAGAAGCAATCAAGAGATCATAGAGGCAGTTCGATTATTGGAAAATAACCTGGAAACCTGCCAGCCTGTTAGCGCGTTGGGAGTCGACAACTCGAAACAGATCATGATTATGATAGAAGTGATCTCAATGGATCATGCCCAAAACTGGATAGATAATAAATACCTCACCTTTCCTCAAAACATGAGAGAAAAGCTTGAGAATACGGAATGGAGAACCGCTACCGATGCAAGGGAGTGGCTCGACGGGGAATTTGAAATTGAAGATCTGCTATATCCGGAAGGCACGGTACAAAAAAATTGGTCGAGTATTTTCCCTGGTTTAAGTATCAAAAATTAGTGCTACAATAATTGGCGCGTAATAAGATCAACGAATCTTATAGGCACGCGGATTTAATCAGTTAATTATGGATAAACACTACGGACAGATAGTTGCAAAGATTTTGATTAGTAACGGATATTTGATAGGCGATATTGCCCGCAAATTGATGGTTAACACCCGGACGATTCACAATTGGCTTCAAACGAAAAACCTTAATGGCGCAATAATTTCCGTTATAGGCAATGCAATTGATTTCGATTTTAGACCGCATTTACCAGAAGTATTTGTTAGTAAGCGCCCCTCAAGAATATTCATTGTAGATGATGCAGAACTTGATAGCGTTATTGTAAAAATTGGGTTGGAGCAAGTTCTGGGTAAACTCGACATTGAATTATTCAATAATGGAGATGCAGCCATCAACAAGTTGTTACAAATAAGTATAAATGATCCCTCCTATTTTCCCGACTATATTTTTCTCGATTTAAATATGCCTGTTATGGGAGGATGGGAATTTTTAGAAGCATTTCACCAACTCGACATCGATCCGGATAATAAGATTCGAATATTTATATTATCCTCGTCAATTTCCCGGGCCGACGTATTAAAATCTATTTCCAACCCGTTGATAGAAACTTTTCTCTCTAAACCAGTTGAATTAAATACAATTCGCTCAATTTTTTGCGGGGTGTAACGATACTGGCACTCTGCGCGAGAGTGCCATCACAAAATTGGCACGTTAATGGGTAACTCTTTAATTTATTATCCCGTTCGCCATCGCAAAGCGAACTAAAGCGGCGGTATTACGTGCGCCCGTTTTGTCAATAAGCCCTTGCCTGTATCCTTCAATAGTACGTTTGCCCGAGTAAGTTTTATCGGCTATCTCCTGGTTAGTATAGCCATCTGCTATTAAGCTCAGTATCTCCAATTCCTTTTCTGAGAATTCAATACCACGCTTAGAAAGATTTGGAATTTGGTCGGGAATAGTAAGTAACCTGTCTAAAAACTTGGTTGACAATTGTGAAGAGACATATTGGTTATTTTGCGATATATGCTTAATAGCAAAAATCAATTCATCGGCACCAATGCTTTTCAAAAGGTACCCTATAGCCCCCATTCTAAAAGCCTTCGTTACATATTGTTCATTATCATGTACACTTAATACAACTGATTTAATTTCGGGATGGCTAGTTTTTAAGCTTTCTACGAGCTCAAGCCCTCCCATTCCTTGCATACTGATGTCCGTCAGGACAATATCAGCAATAATACCCTGTTTCAACAGCGCTAACACAGTTGCACCGTCGTCAGCCTCACCTACTATTTTACATAGTGGTTCTCTATCTAACAATGCTTTAATGCCGTTTCTAACAAGATTGTGGTCGTCGGCAAGAATAATGTTAATCAAGGTGTATTCTAATTTATATAAGCGGATTTGATAACAATCATTTTAACGGCCTCGCGAAAGCTCTAATATCATGTGTAACAATCTAAGTTAAATAACAATTAGGTTTACGGGTTAAACGATATAAAAACTACTGTGCCTTTGCCAATTGCCGATTCGATTTTCAAATCGCAATTATATAAGGCCAAGCGATTTTTAATGCTGCTAAGACCGGTACCACTTGGACTTACCAGTTGCTCGGGGTAATTGAACCCTTTGCCATTATCTTTCAATTCAATCTCTATTCTTTTAGTTATCCTTATTTTAATATCGATTAAACTGGCACCCGAGTGCTTAATAGAATTATTAATTAGCTCCTGTATAATTCTAAAAATATTTAATTCAAGGTTTAACGGCGGCCTAAATTTATTTTTAAGAAACGTTGTTCTTATCTCTAACCTGTTTGAAGATAACCGGTCTGCTAATTCCGTTAAAGTGGCTTGCAAGCCAAATTCCACTAAAATAGATGGCGCAAGTTCAAAAGATATATTACGCACATCACTAATTGCCTGCTCCACCAGGTGTTCAATTTCTAAAACAGCCGGCGTTTCTGTTGTTTTGGGTTTTAAAATGTCAAGTTTCATTTTTACGCCATACAATAATTGGTTTACACTATCGTGTAGAGCGTTACTTATACGCCTTCTTTCACTCTCTTCAGCTTCTATGATTGCAAGCGATATTTGTTTTTGCTGACTTGCTTTTAATTCCCTATCATGTTTCTCTGCAAGCACTTGATCAGTAACATTAATCATGATGCCGGCGAGGCGCTTAATACTATTATTATCGGTAATCACTTGCCCTTTAGTGCGGCAATAGCAAATTTCCCCGTTTTGCGTTGGAAACCTGCAAACTACATCTGTTGGTACACCAAAATCTATAGATTTCCGGAAACTGGATTCTACCATTGGCCGATCTTCGGGGTGGATGTAATCGATAAAAGTTCTGTATCGGCCGTCAAAATCAACATCGGGTATTGGGCACATCAGGCGATTAAATAACACCAGATAAAATCTCATAGTGTAGATTTCCAATTCCCACGTGCCGGCGTGTGATGCCTCCAGCGACAGTTCTAACTGTTCCTTAGATCTGTCAACATTGTAGGCGCCTGTTAACGTATCAGTAAGGTTCTTTAAAACCAAATAATAAGTTATCCGCCCGTTTTGTTTTAAGCTTGCGCCTTCAGTACAGGCGTGCAAAACTTTTTTATCGGGCAGCACAAATTTTAATTCGCAATTGTTGGCAACCTGGTTTTGAGATAATCGGTCTAAAAACCCGTCGAAATCTCTTATATATTCAGATGTTATAAACGCAGAAAATTTTTTTCCGATTATACTTTCGCTGCTTACTCCGAATAAACCTGCACCTTTGATATTAACCTGATCAATTATACCATCCCTATCTAACAAAAAATAGGGAAAGGGTGCGAGATTGAAAAGGTTAGAAAAAAGCAAAATCTGCTCCTCCGATTCGCTGATTGAATTTTTAGTGGCAATAAGATTTTCAACATGACCCATTTTAAGGTCACCAGGATTATCAGTTGCATCCGGGCGTGATTTTAAACTTGAAATATTATTCAAAGCGATAGTTATAGAGAGTATGAGCGAATCATAAGTTAAACCAGAGCGCACGGCATTTGTTTCAGCATCTTAACACTATCTTATAACAAAAGCCCCCTCGCTATCGCAGCTTAAAGGCTTTTTCTAATTAATTTACAATAAATAATTAACGTGCCAAAAATGCGTTGCAAGCAAACACTTCTGGCACGCTAATTGTGCTTGTACTATTGTTAATTGTAGTTAACTACTTTAAAACATTAGACAAAAAAGTTTTTGATAGAACTTTATCAGCATGAAGGGAGTATTTAGTGGTCCATTTTAATATGCCATATGCTCCCTCCTGGGTGCTTTTGTAAGGCTCATCAAATAATTCATAAACCATGGCTACTTTAACTTGGGGATTGAGTTTACACTTTGCCACAAATTTAGTTACAAAAGCGTTTTGGTCAGCCTCATTGGTTAAGCTTGTTGCTTTATACCGATAATTAAATTCGGTAAACCAAATAGGTTTTGTTGGAAACAACGCCGACAATTTTAGAGTGATATCAGGAATTCCGGGGCCTTTAGCAGCAGCGCCTTCCATATCAGAGTACCAGTTATAGGCAACAACGTCAAACTTAACGCCATACCATTCGCACATTCTTAAAAAACCATAATGCAACCAGCCCGCAGAGATCATGGTTTTAGCATCAGAATCTTTAGCCTTAATGCCATCGTCCATACCCTTTAAGTACGCAGCTACAACATTAAATTTATCGCGGTAATAATCGTTTTGGCTTTGCCCGGTTTTTTGAGACATTAACAAGGGCAATTCCAGGTCATTCCCTAAATTATAATAAGTAAAATACGCCCCGTATTTAGCAGCAAAATTACCACCCAATGTTTTACCTTTCTGATAAGATTCGGCTTGCGAATCAGCGTAGTCTAACGTGCGTAAATACAGCATTGGTAAAATTTTCACTCCGCCGTTGGTAGCCGCAGCTTGTAAAGCGTCTAATAAGTCCGAAGAAGATGCACTACCATCAGATTTTGTTTGTACGTTAAGCCTGTACCACGTCATCCCCCTGTCTTTCAACATTTGAATTTGTTTAGCCGGTGAAGTTGCCAGATACGGTGCATCGCCCATATGACCGTTAATACCAAGGGCAAGGGCACTACCAGATAATTTAGATACCGGTGTGGTTGTAGCAAGCATTAAATCTGCAGCCTTTGTTCCAAAGCCCACGGTTTCGGTGGCCGGTTCTACATCAAGTTCTTTTTTGCAGGAAGCAAAGGTTACAGCAACAAGGCAAGTTAGCAGCGCAGTTTTTTGTAAAGTTGATTTTAGCATAAGTTGTTTGGGTGTTTAGTCAATAGTTAACCTTTTAACGGTATTTGTAAAGACAATGTTGCAAATAATTAATTATTTTTTTAAATAATTAAAAACACCAATGCACTTTGGTATAAAATATTGCAATAAAGATATATTTATTTTAAATATTTATCAATAATTAAAATACTTAAAACAATTGTGTGCTTTTTGTGTGAAATTTTCAAAAATTGATATTTTTTTATCTCAAAACAATCTAACGCCTAATATTTTCGAAATATAATTTCAACAGGATAGAAAAATTGTATTTTTTTAAATAGAAAGAATAAAACTCAGGTAATTAAACATGGAAAATTAACCCTTAAAAGACCGGATTATTGTCCATCCTGAGCTATCGCGACATTATTACAGCAAGATTGTATACCAAACTGTGGCTCGCACGACCCGACTTTAATGGCGGTGATTGGTATTTTAGTAATATGAGATCACTAAAGCCCTACCGGTTAACCATAAATTATTTGGGGTTGAAGTTGCCCTTCCAGGTCTATCAAATTGTACAAAATAACAATGCTGTAATATATCAGCTGAAGTGCAGGGGCCTAAGTTATATAGTAATAAACGAAAGCGGCGCATGGGCATTTATGGCTCAGCTGACCCCCTGCCAGGCGCTGAAAGATGTTATTGTTAAACGACTAAAACAACACGCTTTAAATATTCACACACCTCCTCGTTTAAATGCGGGAAATTCACCGATGTGAAATAACGTGCAAATTGCACAATTACGGTAACGAAGCTACCGTGTAGCGAGGTCCCGGACAGCGATTGGCTAAGGAATTGCTTATTTTTAAGCATACTTATCCATCATGAAAAACTTTACTATTAATTGTATTATCAAAAATGAGCTTCAAAAGCTTACCGTCAAATTCAGGCAATCTTCTATAGCCTATTTTTATATTTACAAGGATAATTTTTGGGTGGGCACAGTAAGTAAATGTGGCGATCAACAATACCATTTAATTTCTTACAGTAAATTTTCCATATCTCAAAAGGATATCAACGCCATAGGCGAGCAGTTAGATGTACACGAGCGTTTGATATTGTCTCCCAAAAACCCATTTAGAACATTCAACGCTGCATAACAATCATGGCCCTGTGCATTTGTGTGAAAAAATTATTCGCTTTAGTGAATAATTACACACAAAAAGGACAACCTAAATCGGCATAATACTTTAATGTTAAACATTATATAGCTTTATGATTATAGCTAAAAAGCTAAGGAAATTAATATTAAGTAATCATAATTAATGCACAAAATATTTATTAAAAACCCCCTGTATATAAGTTTTATTGCAGGTTTAATTAGTTTACAAGGTTGTAAATTAGATGCTCCTATTTACCCTGACAATAGTGGTTCGCATAATTCGCCTACAGTTGATGATGTTAAAAAGCCGCATTTATTCGTATCCACTTACGTACAAGGCATAAACACATTACCACATCCTTCAAGGATATGTACTACTGCTGATGGCACCATGTACATCACCTCCGCCATTGAGGGCAAAGTGTTTAAAGTTACAACGACGGGCATCGTGACTACGGTTTTAAAAAACGTTAAAAACCCGGTCGGCATTAAATCCGATTCCAAAGGAAACGTTTATGTGATGCTAACCAGGGAAAATAAGATAGCGAAAATCGCCCCGGGCGGCACTATTACCACCGTAAAAATAAATGCTGATATTAATTCAGCGCAGGATCTGGCAATAGCAGGTGACGGAACTTTGTACATAGCTGACACCGGTAATAGCAGGATACTACAGGTAAATACCGATGGTATTGTTACTACATTGGCAGGTAAAATTGCAACATTCGGCCTGAAGGATGGCATTGGGCAAGATGCCCATTTCAGCACCCCTACTAATATAAGACTTGCCTCTGACGGGTTTTTGTGGGTAATAGATGGTGACGGCGCTAAAGCCACCGGGCAAACTATTCGCCGGGTGACTAAGAAAGGGCAAGTGAATACCTATTTTACACAGCAGAACAAAGCATTAACTATTATGGATATGGCGCTTGCAAAAATAGACAAGGATCTTAATCCGTCGTCTGCTGTAAACGTGTTTCTGGTTTTCTCTAATAATACTATTATCCATTTTGCTACCAACGGCGTACAAACAACGCTGGCTAAAATTACTACTGCCGGTTTCACCGATGGCGACATTAAAACAGCGCAATTTTCTAATCCTGCCGGGATATCGGTCAATGACAGTTGCCTGTTTATAACAGACCAAGATAATAACGCCTTGCGCAAAATAGCTGCTGTAAAACCCAACTAAAATCTACAAGTAAAACTTTTAAAAATGCCGACCTGAAATTAAACCAGGCCGGCATTTTTTATGAATCGATCTGCAAAAAACGGGCGCTTCATAAAAAAAGCTGTCTCGGGGAAGAGACAGCTTTTAGTTTAAGTATATGGTTTTAGTTAGTTGATAATTTAGTTATTCACTCCTTTCGGAGTATTATCAGGCAACAGATGCAGTATTTTGCAAATGTGATTGAATAAGGCTACTCACCTCGAAAGGGTAAATATGTTTCATGCATATGTTATTATCGCAGGTAAATTTGCCACAACCTGTTACCAAATCACATTCAACCACATGGTTTAATAAAGTTACCTGGCCTTCGGTAAAACTATACGGCTTCCATACATTTATATTAGAGGTTCCGCTAAATAAAATGAACGACTTTTTCCTCAGCATGGCTGCTATATGCGAAAAGCCGGATTCGAGGCCCATAAACAAGCTCGATCGTTTTAGTATGTATATAGATTGCGGTATGGAATATGCCCCAACGCAGTTCACCACATTCGGCATCGCAATAATTGCGGCAATTTCTTCCTGTGTTGCATCTTGCTTAGTTCCTAATACATAAACAGGTATATCCTTGCTTACAACCTTAAGTGTTTCAATAAAACTTTGCACAGGCCAGCGTCTGGATTCGGCACCGGCACCTAAATGCATCACCATAAAATTATCCGGGAAGACATGGTTATTTACAATTTCATAAGGAATGTCGTCAGCCTCCCAAAAATTAGAAAAATCAAAATCAGGTAAGTTCAGGTAATTAAAAAGCGGTTTTGTGAGTCCCGTACTGTGGCCGGTATGGTCAAACGGAAAAACTTCATCTAACAGGGCTCCTCCCCCGCCTACATTATAACCAGCAAAAACTTTATGCCGGGTAAATAATTTGATAAATAAGTTGTTCCGAAGATCTCCGCGAACGTCAAATATAAAGTCTGTTTTAATTTTTCGAAGTTGCTTGAGAAAACCAAAGTAACTCCCTTTTTTACCTCTTGCAAACCAGGGAGCATCAGCAACGGTAACCGAATCAACAAATTTCAATTTGCTGGCAATCGCAAAATTTTGACTGTTTACAACGAGATTAATCTTGTAATTGGATAGTACCTTTAGCTTCTTCAAGGCGGGGAGCATCAAAATAAGATCGCCGATATGTGCAAGTTGTACAATGGTAACTTCTTTAATTACTTGGTTATCGATAACCTTTTTATCACCTTTTCTAAAAATACCCGAAAGCAGTTTATCAGTCAGTTTAATAACCCTTATTTTTTTTGCAGATATATTAGGGCTAAATCTGTATACAATTTCTTTCATGTTTTTATAAGACTAATTTTTGCGCCCGGGCTATTAAAGCTAATCGGGCTTACACGGCTCTCATTTTTTCTATCAGCGAGGTTGAAGAGTGTCCGTTAACAAAATCTATAGTTTTTACAGAGCCACCGTTTGCCAATACCTCGCTTGCACCAACAATATTTTCTATACTATAATCTGCACCTTTAACTAACACATCAGGTAATATAATGGTGATCAGTTCCTTAGGGGTATCTTCATCAAAAACTACAACAGCGTCAACAAAAAATAAAGCGGCAAGTAATTTAGCCCTGTTATCCTGATTGTTTATGGGTCGATTTTCTCCTTTTAAGCGCTTTACAGATGCATCAGCGTTTAAACCGATAACCAGTTTATCGCCAAGTTCAAAAGCTTCTGCCAAATAGGTTATATGGCCAATATGAAGTATATCAAAAACGCCATTTGTAAAAACTATTGTTTTGTTACCGCTTTTCCAGCTTTTAATGGTAGGCGAAATATCAGACGAATGATAGATTTTGTTTTGGATATATTCCATTGCTTCGATGATCATTCTCTTTTATTTATGCAAACAAATCGTCAACCGCTTTACATAAAATATGCCCTATCAAAATATGCATTTCTTGCACACGCGCCGTAACTTCTGAAGGTACAACAATGTTAATATCGCACATGGTATTCATCCTGCCCCCTCCTCGGCCTGTTAAGCCGATAGTCCTACATCCGGCAATTTTTGCTGTTTCTAAAGCATTCAAAATGGAGATACTATTTCCGCTGGTAGATATACCGATGAAAAGATCTCCGTGTTGTGCAAAGGCTTCTAACTGCCTGGAAAAAACAAATTCGTAACCATAATCATTGGCAATTGCTGTAAGCGCCGAAGTATCAGTTGTTAACGCCATACCCGGCAAAGGCCTGCGTTCCTTAACAAACCTGCCGGTCATTTCTGCTGCAATATGTTGCGCATCGGCCGCACTACCGCCATTGCCGGCAAGATAAATTTTATTATTGTTCTTAATAACATCCTGTATAACCTGGCAGCTTTGTTCTATTTGGGATGATGTGTTTGCTATCAGATCTTGTATAGCTGTTAGATGGTCGTTGAGTTCTTGTAATACCATAATATATTTAGTTTACGGCCTGCAGTTTGTGCATTTCGTTTTCAATTTCAATAATAATTTCGTCTATTGTAGTGGTAGCGCTACCTATTTGGCGAATTACAATAGCTGCCGCATGATTAGCAATTTCGCACGCATCCACAACATTTAAACCTAAAGCGACGAAATAGGATACAGTGGCCAGCACGGTATCACCCGCACCTGTAACGTCATAAACTTCGGTAGCCTTAACCGGTAAAGCGGTAGCCCCTTGTTTGCCAAAGATCATCATACCCTCTTCAGACAGAGTCACTATTAAATTTTCAACTTCCGTTTGTTCTAAGATAATGTTTGCCGCAACCTGTAAGGCTTCAGTTGTCTCTATATTTTCCAGTTTTGCAGCAACAGCCAGTTCACTTCTGTTGGGTTTTATGATAAAGGCATTGCTGTATTTGGTATAATTATTCCCCTTGGGATCAATTATTACTTTTTTATCAAAACTTTTAGCAACGGTGATAATACGGCGGGTAAGCGTTGAGGATAAAAAGCCTTTGTTATAGTCAGACAATACCACAACATCAGCGCTTTCAATAAGCCTAGACAACTGCTCCATCAGATTATTCTCTGCAACTATGTCAAGATTATGTGTGCACTCTTTATCAAGCCTGGCCAGTTGATGCCCATCAACTAATATTCTTGTTTTTACAGTAGTTGTACGGTCTTTGTCTGTTAGTATGCCGTCAGTACTAACACCTTCATTGTTCAAAATGCTTATCACTTGCGCTCCGGCAATATCATCACCTATAGCGCCGCTAACCGCTACCACCGCACCCAGCGATACCAAATTCTGAACTACGTTGCCAGCACCACCTAAAGTAAAATACTCCGATTTTAGATTAACAACTGGCACAGGCGCCTCTGGCGAAAGCCGATTGGCCTTTCCGTGGAGGTAATGATCGATCATTAGATCGCCGATAACCAATATTGCAGGTTGCTTCCCGGCATACCTTACGTTTCTTATTTTATCGATTAACATATCTTAAAATTATAGTTAAAAATCAAATTATGAATTATATGCTAATAGGCATTTTTATCACCTTTGAGCACCTGGAAAATCGTCATGAACACTATCTTCAAATCAAGAGACATCGACCAGTTCTCTAAATACCAGATGTCATACTCCACACGTTTTTGCATTAGTAAAGGATCTTTCGTCTCTCCCCTATAACCGCTAACCTGTGCCCAACCGGTAATGCCCGACTTTAAAAAATGCCTTACCATATACTGGTTGATGATTTGGCTGTACTCGTTCGTATGGGTTAAAATGTGCGGTCTTGGCCCTATTACGCTCATTTCTCCTAAAAACACGTTAAAAAACTGTGGAAGTTCGTCGAGGCTGGTCTTCCTTAAAAAACGGCCTATCTTTGTAATACGGTCATCATCCTTGGTAGCCTGCCGTTCACCGGCATTTACTTTCATGCTTCGGAATTTGTAGCAAACAAAGTCCTTATTGTCTTTACCGCTACGTAATTGCTTAAATAAAATTGGGCCCGGGCTTTGTAACTTTATAAGTAACCCAATAACCGGGTATAGCCAACTGAGTAAAAACACAATAACCAGCGAACTAAACACAATATCAAACAGCCTTTTCTTAACCCTGTTACCTATATCTTCAAGAGGTTCATTACGATGACTTAACACTGCAAACTCGCCCATGTAGCTAACTTTTAAATGATTTAACATTGACGCTGACATATCAGGTATCAATTTCAATCGGAGACATTCTTTTTCTGCTTCGCGTTGAAGCAGGTCATATTCATAGATCCTATCAGGAGAAAGCGATAAATAAATTTCCTTGATACCGCTGGCAGAGGCAGATTTTATCTGGCTTATGATGGACGGTAGCACGAGTCCGTTACTATCTAGGTAAGAAGCGTTATCCTGATCCAGAAAACCTTCAAAAGCAAAATGACTATCCTGCTCTTTAAAGAAATTTGCCAGCTTTAGCGCAACGGCATTATTCCCTATTACTGCTACAGAACGTGCGATTTTAAAATGTTTTTTAAACAGCGTTTCAGATAAAAAATACAGGTAGCTGTTTACCATCATACAAAGCAGCATAATTGTATAAAACATAAACGTCGAACTCAATGCAGAGTCGGCGCCTTTTGAAATAAGAATGTACGGGGAGAACAGGATTGCAAAAAGGACAAAGCTCTTTAAAGTTAACGCAAAACTATTTTGGCGACTATGTACAAACTTTCGGTTATACAAGCCAAAGTAAATTGCTGTAAATATCCAAAGGTAATTAGCAACAATGAGCTGGCTTGTAAAATTGTTTATTCCAAAGCTGTTGTGGCTAAATGCTGTGATAAATGAGAAGTTGGTGATGACAATATCTATAACGGACATTGCCAAATAGACCATATAAAGGTAGCGTGTTTTCATGGGCAGATGGGACTAAATAATTTCGAGTATGTTATACAAGTAGCTTGTTTTAAAATAATTTTTTAATAAAATGCTCAAAACTTTATTAAATACATTTTTATTGATACCGTAATCATGTGCAATTATACATCCATTTTATTCATAAAAAGGCCCAACACGTACTGTTGGACCTTTATTGAGAAAATGTGTGAACCTTTTTCGTGCGCCTAAAGAGCGCTTTCGATTTTTAGCTCGCTGATGGCTTTACGGCCTACACTATTGTAATAAAAACCATGTTCAACCATTTGCTCCAGCCCGAATAAATTCCTCCCGTCAAATATCACCTTGCTTTTCAACAAAGCACCAACTTTGACAAAATCGGGGTTCCTGAAAACGCTCCATTCGGTTAATATCAGCAATGCGTCCGCGCCGCGCAAGGCGTCGTATTGGTTGTCTGCAAATGCTACTTTATCGCCTAGTAAATCTTTTACATTGGCCATTGCTTCAGGATCATAGGCCACTACGTTTGCACCGTGCTGTAGCAAGGCTTCTATAATTTCTAAAGCCGGTGCTTCGCGTATATCATCAGTCTC
Organism: Mucilaginibacter pankratovii; assembly: GCF_014773265.1. GTDB lineage: Bacteria > Bacteroidota > Bacteroidia > Sphingobacteriales > Sphingobacteriaceae > Mucilaginibacter > Mucilaginibacter pankratovii. The sequence continues at coordinate 354,660 of NZ_JACWMY010000002.1, forward strand.
AGGTTTAAAAGCCAGTCCCCATAACGCAAATGTTTTACCGCTTAGTTCTCCGTCGTAATACTTTTTAATCTTATCAACAAGAACAGTTTTTTGTAAGGCGTTAACCTCCATTACAGAGTTTAATATCTTAAAGTCGTACTCATTTTCCTGAGCAGATTTAGCCAGCGCCTGTACATCTTTAGGGAAGCAACTACCGCCGTAACCTATGCCAGAAAACAAAAACCTTTTGCCGATACGTTCATCCGCACCAATTCCAAGTCTTACCATATCCACATTGGCGCCAACCTTTTCGCATAAATTGGCCACCTCGTTCATAAAGGAAATTTTTGTGGCCAGGAAGGAGTTTGCGGCATATTTTGTTAATTCAGATGACCGTTCATCCATAAAAATGATAGGATTACCCTGGCGAACGTATGGAGTATACAGTTCTGTCAAAATCTTTTTGGCCCGGTCGTCCGTAGTGCCAATCACAATCCGGTCAGGTTTCATAAAGTCTTCTATGGCTACGCCTTCGCGTAAGAACTCCGGGTTAGAAACAACGGCAACCTGGATATCCGAATACTGTTCAAACATTGCCTTTACTTTATCAGCTGTACCCACCGGCACTGTTGATTTTGTAACGATTACTTTATAGGAAGACGTGATCAATGCGATATCCCTTGATGCTCCCAGCACATAGCTTAGGTCGGCAGAGCCGTCGCCGCCCGGAGGCGTTGGTAACGCTAAAAATATAACTGCCGCTTCTTTCACGGCTTCCGCTAAATTCGAAGTAAAATTAAGTCTGCCTTCAGCGATGTTGCGATGAAGCAAGGTTTGAAGCCCCGGTTCATAAATAGGAGATTCGCCGTTTCTCAGCATCTCAACCTTTTGCTGGTTTATATCAACGCAAATTACGTCGTTCCCGGTTTCGGCTAAACAAGTGCCGGTAACAAGGCCAACATAGCCTGTACCGATAACTGCAATTTTCATAGTATTTATATTAGATGATTAAATATTTAGTTGATTTTTTATTCTCGTTCGGCCGATTTACCCAGGCTGACCATAAATTTTTCGCGGGCAGTAATAACGGATAGATAGTACCTGATGTAAAAAACTAACAGCTTCTGCGTTACATGCATTTGTTTCCCTTTTGATAATATCAACGGGATGCTTTTAATAGGCGGCCGAAGGTCATAAATGAACTTTACCGCCGATTGAAAAAAACTTCCTGTGGCTTTACTAAAGTTAGCCTGGCCACCTCCAACGCGTTTAGCTTTTTTCACCAATTCTGCCAGGTGATGCCTCGCCGGATGACTCACGATAACCTTATTAGCGTATTGAATTTTGTGGTTTGCGTTGCGCGCCCTTACCGCCCATTCATAGTCACCACCGGATAAGAGATCCTCCCTAAACATGCCTACTTCGTTGAAAACGTGCTTAAAAGAGAACATATTGGCGGTTACACCAGTACCATCCTGTTCCACATAAATATCCTGGTTAAATGCATAAACCGTTTCGTAAAGCTCCGCGTTGGTAAGCTTGTCCGATTTATAGTATAATCTTATTTTTCCAGCAATGCGGGCAAAGTTATCGTCCTCTTCAAAAGCTGTTACAGCGTTGCTAATCCAATCCTGGTCGGGTATGCAGTCTGAATCCGTAAAGCCAATAATTTCGCCAACAGACAGCTTAATTCCAGTGTTACGGGCAACGTACGAGCCAGGCCGGCTCTCAACTACTATTTTACAGTTTTTGGGGATGAAGTAGTCTTCCGGTACCTTGTCGGCTGTATAATTATTCACTACGATAATTTCGAAAAAATTGGCATCGTAGGTTTGATTGGCTAAAGATTGAAGGCATAAAGACAGCCTGGCCCAATCTTTATAAGTGGGTATGATGATCGAAACAAATTTCGGGGTCATATAAATTAATTAAATGTAGATGTAATGGCGGTGAAGCCTATTTCAATTGTTTTAAGTACAATTTAGTTTTAAACTTCATCTGCTTAAGCAGGCTAACACGCAAATTATATTGCTGTAGCAAACTGTTTGCATATGCGGGGAAACTGGCGTAGTTATTTGTGATTTCTGTATAAACGTAATTGTCAATTGCGGAATGTAATTGGGGTGTAAGTAAGGAGCGGTACCTTAATTCATTTTTAATGCGCATCCGCAGTTGAATGCGGTTGTTCAAAATTTGCTTTAGTTTTTCTTTATCAGTTGTTTTTGATACCGAATTAGCCGAAAAATGAATAATGGTATTCAAACTTCTATCTATGGATATGTTGGCTCTATTTTTCAATAGCCTGAACAAGAGGTCGTACTCCTGAGATGAGGTTAGGTGTTCGTCCCAGCCTTTTACCTGCAAAAGCGCAGTGGTGCGCCACAGGTTTGAACTGGTGATACCGAGGTTAGAGGTGATCAGCCCTTTCCAAATGTTGCTATCGGTACGCCTGGTAACTTCGGTATTATTGTTATGGTATTTAAGCAAGCATTCTCCGGCAACAACGTCGGCATTGGTGTCGGCTGCAATTCTCAGCTGCTTCGATATCTTGTCGGGAAGCAGCTCATCGTCGGCATCTAAAAATTGTATCCATTCGCCTTTTGCATGTTTTAGCCCATAATTACGGGCAGCAGGGGCACCTTTTTTTGCCTCCTTAAAAACTTGGATCAATTCTGGGTACTTACATTGCTGGTCTATCAATGCATCAAAAGTGTTGTCGGTAGAATTGTTTTCAACAAGGATTATTTCAACGTCTTTAAACGACTGCGCGATAACGCTGGAGATAGCGCGTTCTATAAAACTCTCGCAATTATGACAGGGAATAATTACCGATACCATTTGTTAATTAATTTAATTAAGCTTTTCTAAAGCCATTATATAAAGACGTTAATTCCTCTTTCATCAGCAGCCAAATGGTTACGCCGTAACAACCGCAGGTTAGTGCTCCTATCAAGAGGTAGTTTACTCCTATCCATTTAAAGAAATATGTTACAATAGCAGTAATAACTGCCGCAATAACGGGCGCCTTTATCGCTATTAAAAACTCTCTGAAAGTAATTTTTATGGGAATTAGGTAATTGAACGTGTACTGTGCAAAAAGCACTACAACCACTTTATTTAACAAAATAGCCCAGGCAGCGCCGGTTATGCCATAGTAGTAAATACCTATAGCCAATGATGGTAAAAATATAAGCGCCTTTAAAATCTGTTGTTTCATCTCGAGCCCCGGTTTACCAAGCCCTCTTAACAAGGCGGTGTTACCACTAACTAATATGTGCAGCATTACTGATAATGATAATATTTGCAATGGCGCTACGGTTTCGCTCCATTTGGCCCCGAATATCTTTACTACAAACTGCTCGCCGGACACAATGAAATAAACCATGATAGGGAATATGCACAGGCAGTTAAAAAGGATAACTTTTAAATAGTATCGTTTTAAAGATTCCGGGTCGCCTTGTTTTTTACCGTAAATGGGGTACATTACGTTATTTATCACAGCCATTAGCCTTCCTCTGAAGGTATCTGTTAAAACAAACGCCAGCGTGTAGATACCTAATGAAGATGCACCTAACAATTTCCCTATCAAAAGGTAATCAATATTATTATACAGGTAGTTTAAAATATTGGACCCCGTAGTGTATACGCCGAAACCAAACACATCTTTAAAGGCCTGCTTCTCCATAATGAAAGCGGGTTTCCACCTCGTTGCATTAAAGAATAGCGGCATTGCAAATAATACCGTTGCAACTGAGTTGAATACCAGCGACCAAACCCCGGCCCCCATCAATGCCATAACCAGGGATATGGTGCCCGCCAGTATGTTGGACGTATTGTCTATAAAAGCAAGTTTTTTAAAGTTCATTTGCTTGGTTAGCTGTGCCTTATGCACCAGGTTAACCGGGCTAAACAAAATACCAATACTCAGAACCGGGATGATCTGCCGCAGCATAGGCTCGTGGTAAAAAGTTGCCGCAAGCTGTGCAACACCTAAACTCATGATGAGGTACAGGAACACCGACCATATTACACCTACCCAAAATGCCGTATGGAAATGTTCATTCCGCAGATCTTCGGCTTTTTTTTGCACTAATGCGGCACCCACTCCTAAATCGTTAAGTACCTGTACAAAACCGGTGAATACTACGGCCATACCCACAAGGCCAAACTGACTCGGAAATAGTAGCTTAGCAAGAATAAGCTTAAGCCCAAAAGCAAAGGCCTGGTTGATAATCATTTGAACAAAATTCCAAATGATACCACTGGCAACTAATTTTTTATCGGTTTGTATAACTGGCTTTTTTAGGATACTCTCCATTTAAAATTATAATAAATTGTACTTATCACTTACAAAGCGTTGTTTAAACAAGATGCTTTTCAACCTCTTCTTCTTCTTGTGGTGCTGCACAAGCGGTAATAAATTTGTATAAGGCCTGGTGCTTATCAATGTATTTATCTACAGAAAATTTACCGGCTTCATTTACGCAGTTCAGTTTCTTTTCAGCCAGTTCATCCCGGTTATTTAGTATGTGAGTTACCTGTGCCAATAAATGACCCGATTGAGGCGAAAATATCCATGAACTGTCCGGGCTGTAAAGTTCTTTTAATCCCCCCCTATCAGATTGACATACCGGCACCATATTAGACAGAGACTCTATTACAATTCGCCCAAATGGTTCATTCCATAATGCCGGTACTATTAAAACATCTATGCTACTGTAGAAATCTGCTGGCTTTACAACACCTAAAAACTCGTGCTCAATCCCCACAAGCTTGGCTTCAAGCTTGTTGACGAAGTCAACTTCCCCCTTCCCGGCAAGCACCAGTTTAATGCCATTCTGTAATTTGGCCGACAGTAGTGCCAATTCATCTACCATGTATTCAACGCCCTTATCTTTGTCAATACGGCCAATATAGCCGAATACAACCTTGAGTGAAGTGGCATTGATTTTCAACGACGATTCACTCGTGTCAACCGCGTTATAAATAACACTGCTATTATCGCTTACCTCTTTACTATAAGCATTATACTTGTCTAAGATGAAGTTGCTGATACCTATAAAGTGATCCGGATATTTAAAAAAGCCCTTCTTTACAGAATTGGTTAAGCCACAAGGCGCGCATAACGACTGGCAATTACCGTTATTATACATATTGCACTTATGGCAAAGCATGTAATAGTCGCGCATGGAGTGTACCAAAGGAATATTTAAAGACTTTATAGTACGCCAGAGAAATGGCGAAAACCCTTGAATACTATTTGTATGCACGATATCGGGCGCTACCCTTTTGAGTATTGCCTTTATTTTATTATGGTAAGAAAAGTTAAAGGAATCCAGCAAGTGCCATAACACTTTGCTCACTTGAGAACGTTCCCTCTTTTCGTAGCTATTGAATATATTTTGTTGCTTAATACTAATTACTACTACCCCATTAACCCGGTAAACTCTATCCTCTAAACCTGTAGTGAGCACATAAACTGTATTACCAGCTGCAAACATACCTTCAGCAAGGAGTTTAACAGATATTTCAGCTCCGCCAACAAAGGCCGGGAAATAGTAAGTATTAGTGATCAGAATCCTCATGCAACAATCGCTTTTGGTGTTAAAACATCTACTACTTCTGCAGGTATCCCTTTAGCTAACGAGTATTTCCTAAGAACGAATTGCCTGATCTTAGATACAAACGCGCCTTCATCGAATGATTCGGCATGTTTGCGGATAAATTCAGGGTCGAAATCCAGCATTTCAAATTTCTTAACAGCACCTGTTAACGACTCTTTGGTTTGCTCTTCAAAAAACACAGCTGTCGACCTAAAAGAGTCGCCTTCATAGGGTATCATAGTTTCCAATACGCCGCCTTTGCCGTAAGCAATTACCGGCCGGCCCGAAGCATTAGCTTCCAGAGGTGTTATCCCGTAGTCCTCTAACTGTGGAAAGATAAATGCCTTGCAGTTTGCGTATACACCTGCAAGTTCTTCGCTGTTAAGGCCGCTTAAAAAAGTTATGTTAGGACCAGATTTTTTCTTGATCTCTGTTTCCATCGATCCTTTCCCCACTACAACCAATTTCTTATCTGGCATATCTATAAAAGTATCAATCACCATGTCCACCTTTTTGTAAGGTTCAAAACGCGATACAACTAAATAATATTCGCCGGCGGTGCCCGAAAGGAAGAACTTATTACATTTAACCGATGGGTTAATGATGGTTACCTCATTTTTTGGTTGGTAAGCCGCTTTTATTCTTGGCAGCACTTCCCGGGAATTGGTAATGAACCAATTGGTTTTATCAGCAAAGTCTTTATCAAGACCTTTTAAAAAAGTTAAAACTTTGTTGTAAACAAATTTCTTAACGAAGCCCGAATTAAACACTTTCTCATAAGACTCAGTACTCCAAACCAAACGAAACGGGTTATGGCAATAGGTGATGATAAGCGTATTGGGGCTTGTTTTGATATATTTAGCACAATGTGTAGTGGATTGCAATACGATATCATACCCGCTAACATCTAATTGCTGCATTGCCAAAATCCCTAAAGGGAAATAAAATCTTTTACAATTTTTCTCGCTGCGGATGAATTTGCCAAACCAGCTGGTCCTTACTTCGCAATCCTTAAATTCAGGGTAAGTATTTTGCGAATCGTAACTTAATGTGTAAACGGGCGCTTCCGGGAAAGCATTATGAAAGCTAAGGGCAACCTGTTCTGCACCTCCTTTACACACAAGATTGTCGTGTACAATTGCTATTTTCATGGTTAATAAATTGGTTTTTTTTAAGTAGATGTTGAGTTTTTTGAGCGGCAAAGCCTGAACAGTAGTATTTAAACTAAAGCTGTCAGTGGCTATCTGCGAATGTTGAGCTTAAGGCCTTAGATTTTGAATTAACTGCCTGAAGCTCTGGTAAGCATCTTTCATAACATATTTTCCGGAATCGTCTTTAAACACCAGTCCGTAAAATGCCTCATTGGGGTCTTTTTGCATAAGGGATGGTTGGTCATATAGTTCATATATAAACAGCCCCGTTACGCCCCTGGATATCATATCAGGTATACTTTCTGCAATATATTGGCTCTGTTTAGCAAAGCTTGCTTTACCCGTTCCTTTAGAATGGTTAAACTCCGTCACCCATATTGGCTTATTAAATCTGTTTTTCATTTGAGCCAGCACGTCATCGCCATTTGGCTTTGCGGCGCCTATCGGGCCCATGTTTGAGTACCAGTGGCAACCTATGATATCGTAATCAACGTTGTTCTCTTTCAGCAACTGCAGATAGTAATAATGTATGTAACTAACTGATAGTGTAACTCTTATTGTTGAATTACCGGATTTTACACCATCGATAAACCCTTTAATGGCGGCGATTATTTTTTGCGATTTCTGAATATTGTAATCACCTTTTTTTGTACCACTTGGATCGCCCGGGAGCATCATTTTATTATCCGCTTCGTTATTAACCTCCAGTACTTGCATGTACTTTGCGTAACGCGCTGCAAAATTTTGCCCTTGCGTGTAGCTTTTTTGATAAACTGCCGCATTGTCGAGCCCTTTTAAACCACTTTGCATAAGTACTGGCAATGCCATTATACCGTTCGATTTTAGCTTGATAAGCAGTTGGTTAAACAACTGTTCCTTTTTAGCATAGCCGTTACTATCCAGCAAAACATCAAACCGGTAACTCTTCAGCTTTAAATCATTTATCTGGCTAATTTGGGCATCAATATTATAATAGTATGCTACTTGTGTAAGCGGGTGCCCGTTTATCCCCCATATAAACTGCCGGGCAGGCATCTGTGCGTTACACTTACAGCAGAAACATAATGTTATGATGGCTATGCCAACCCTAAGTACTGTGTTACGCATTACTTAATAGCTTGGTAGAACTGGTGTAATTATATGTTGGCGCTTCGTCTGCTGCCGGTTTCTTTACGTTTTGTAACACATAACCTAAGGCTATATAGATCCATAAGGAAGGGTAAGCAAATTCCGGCACAGTAGCCATCATGATGAGGTAAACCAGGAATAAGCCTGCTTTGTAGCAGATTGAAACTAACTCACCGGGTATTTTAAGCCATAAGTTTTTGAGGACAAACGTTGTGAACACAACGATTCCTACCAACCCGTTATTTACAATTATGGTAGAGAAAAAATCTGTGGAGCGTACATACCCAAACCCTATCCCAAAAGCCTGGCTAAAGCCATTGAGGCTGGCCCAATATGATACATGCGTTGCAAAACTATTGCTCCTGTCCCTGGCAGATGCGCTGCCTTCCAACTTACCTGCAAAAACGAAGTTGTAAATACTATCCAGCAGGTGCTGAAACATATCCATCTGTAAAACAAAGCACAATAACACAATGCCAATGCTTAAATAATAGAACAACTGGAACTGCCTTCTGTAAATGATCCAGAATCCTCCAAACAGCAGCATACATGCATAAGCGGTTGTAGAGAATGTTAAAATGAGGCAGCCCAGCAGTAAAAATTTATCAAATGTTCTGTTTAGCCCAAAGCTCAACACCCAAAAAGGGAACACCGTAAATACAAACATGGATGGTTCGCCGGTATAACTTTTAAAGCGCATCATACTGATACCGCCGAGATTAACGGTTTGAAAAAGCGAAGCCGATTTTTCACCCTCGCCAAAAGTGCGGTTAACCATAAAGTCGCCGTTTTGGCCGGTTAGCATGTAAAAGCAAAACTCGTATAGGCCGTATAAGCACAATAGCCTTAAACCCCAATATATATAATCGATGATCTTATCCGTAGAAAAGTACTTTACGTACGCATATATTACAAAGCCAACTAATAAAGGCAGCGTTTGCGTAAGGTGAGATTTACGGTAAAAAGTCTTGGTAAAATCGTTATGGTTAATTAAAATAAGCGGTTTTATAAGCTTAAGGTTGGTAACTAAATTAATAAACTGCGAACAAAAACTTAAAACCGTTACCACACATAAAAAGTAAAATAGGTCTCTATAAAACAAGTACTTATTTTCCTTAAGCGTTGATAAGGGGATAAAAAAGAACATCAACCCTGCTAATACCGTGATGATGGTTGTACCCGGAATAACGGGCACTAATAAAAACGCTGTTATTGGGAAAAACAACATCAAAAAGTTAACGTATCTGGTAATGAAATTACTTACTGTGTTATCCGTTTGCTGCAGGGAAAAATTATTGGCGATCATGGTAGCGATGATACTTCAGTCTTAATTTACTTTGTCTCCGTAACCCATACCATAGCCATAGCCGGAATAGCCCGAGCTGGAAAAATCAACGTCGTTTATCACGAGGTACAAATTATCTACGTTGTCCTTGGTTTTAATGTCATTTAGTATCTCCATTTGGTTTTTATCAGTGTAGTTGTGCCTGCAAACAAAAATGGTCATATCAACATGCTTTTGAATTACCAGCGCATCAGATACCAACCCAACAGGCGGGCTGTCAATTAAAACGAAATCGAATTTGGAGCGCAGTTCTGCAATTAACTCCGGTAATCTGTCACTTAGCAGTAGTTCACTTGCATTTGCCACAACCGGTCCGGAGGATATCACAAAGCAGTTTTCATCGAACTGGCTTGGCCTTATAATTTTACTTATAGGCAGCTCCTCCATTACATAATTAGTAAACCCTGCCTTGGTTGTATCTAACCCTAAAAATCCGGATAAACGCGGTTTACGCAAATCTAATTCCACTAAGACTACGCTCTTACCCGACATGGCTAACGTGCTGCCCAGGTTAGACGTTAAAAACGTTTTACCCTCTCCTTCTACACTGGATGTTATCATGATCACGCTTGATTGGTCGTTATCAAGCAGGCCACGCAATTTGGTACGCAGCGTCCTGAAGCTCTCCGTTACAGGAGACCTTGAGTTTATATCAACCAGATATTTCCCGGATGAATTATTATGTCCAATCTTGCCAATAACCAATACATCTGTTTGTTTTTCGATGTCAGCTTCCGAATTAATCTTTTTAGCAAATAAACTCTTAGAGTTTACATAGCCCAGCGGTACAATAAAGCCAAGGAAGAAGGACATCACATAAATTATTGGCTTTATTGGCTTTGCGGGCGACTTACTGCTTTTTGCATTATCAACAACCCGAGAGTAAGGCATATCTGCCGCTTTAGCCATTGCCGTTTCTTCGCGTTTTTGCAATAAGTAAACATACAGCTGCTGTTTTAACTCCTGCTGCCTTGCAAAATCGCCCAGGGCACGTTGTTTACCAGGCACAGCCTTTATTGTATTATTAACTATGTTGTTCTGGTTATTAGATCCGGCGCTTGTCAGTTCAATTTCCTTTGCATAGCTATCAATACTCTGCAAAAGATTGCGGCGTGCAAGTTGAATCTGCTGGTCGATGTTTTGAATTACCGGGTTAGAATCGGTATACGATAATTTGCTTTTTTCGCGTTCATTAATCAGGTTATTATACTGCGCAAGACCTGTAGCAAACGATGTATTTTGAATGCTTAATGAACTTGGTATTACTTCTTTGTTGCCGGGGTCGCTAAGCCTGTTTTTTAGGCTTTGGATAATTGAAAGTTGTACTTGCTGCTGCTGGTACCTGTCTGCATATATACTTGCGTTGCCCACCAAAACTTTCGATTGCTCATCAATATCAGTTATGTTATTATCGCTCCGGAAAGCCTGATAATTTTTTTCAATCCCGCTCAGTTCTTCTGCTACAACAGCAATACGGTTGTTAACAAAGTTGATGGTGCTATCTATGTTGCGTTTTCTATTCGCCAAATTATCGGCGAGGTACTGGTTCATTAAATTCTGCAGTATTGTCTCACCTTTTTTGGAATTTGGATAGTATAAAGTAAATTCAACAGTCGTAGTCGCCTTATCGGTAAACTCGGCATCATAATTATTCAGTAGCCCTGTAACCGCGTCGTCTTCTGACATAATATTTACCGAGAATTCCTGCTTAACCGGCAAAACGCCCGGCCTTTTCGAGATCTCGATATTATATTGAGGCAGGCTAACCATTTTACCGAAAGGAACTTTCAAGTTTATATCCTCGTCGCTGTTTGCAATATTGATCGTGTTATCGTCAACCACGTTTATCACGTACTTGCGTAGCTGTAAGGAATCGACTTTGTTTTTAGAAATATTTACGATAAAAGGAGTTTCCTCAAATGCCTCGGTAGCAAGTAAGCCGCTCCGATAAAAATATTGTATATTCAGATGCATGTTACGCACCACTTCTTTCATCAGGTTTCTCGAACGTAATACATCTCCCTCGTTTTTAATGTTATCAGTTACAGTTAACGCAGATGATACACCGCCGTTGGCGTATTGAGAAGATGCGTCGGGCGTGGTTGGATGCTGTTGAAGCAATATGGTACTTGTAACCAAGTATTGTTTAGTTGCAAAGGTTACATATGCAAAAGCCAAACCCAAAAACACGATGAAACTGATTGCGAATAGATACCAATGCGATTTGATCTGTAAAAGAAAATTACTAATGGCGTTGCCGTTTTCTTTTACCAGGCGAGTTTCCATAAAGATATATTTAGTTGATTTTTAGAAGTATATTTTGGGATGATTATAAATATCTTATACCCAGTATAATTGCAGTAAATATTGTTGCACCGGCGGTAATGTATTTGATAAGGTTATTATCGTTGTTCAGCACCTTGGTTTTGTTAGGCTCTACGTAGATAACGTCGTTTTGCTTCAAGTAGAAATACGGCGAGTTCAGCGTTGCTTTTTTGGTGAGATCTAATTTCACGGTGACATTTTTACCGGCGGCGTCTTTTCTGATTAGCAACACGTTTTCGCGCTGACCGTATACAGTTAAATCGCCGGCAAAGCCTATTGCATCAAGTAAACTCACCTGCTCGTTAGGAACAACGTATGATGCCGGGCGGTTGACTTCACCAATCACAGTGATTTTAAAGTTCAAAAACCTCACGTCTACCACCGGGTTTTTAAAAGACTCAATAGCCTTGCCCGCAATAACTTCACGGGCCTTCAGCGTGGTTAGCCCCCCTACTTTTATTTTACCGAGTATCGGCACATCTACAAAGCCCATTTTATCTACCAGGTAACCCGATACCGGCGTAATCATACCTGACTGCGGAGTACCAGCATTCGAAAAACCACCATTACGGCTGTTGATACTGTTGGTGGCCGCTGGGTCAATAGTATTAATGTTAATCGCTAAAATATCATCGGGTTGTATAAAAGTTTCGCTGTAGGTTGCAATGTCAACTTCTTTTGCCTGGGTTGACTCCGGCAGATCCTGGAAGTATTTAAGGCGCTTGGTATTAACACAGGAATTAAGCGCGCATAGCGCAATAACTGCTGTGAACAAAATGCCTTTCGGCAGGGAAATATTTTTCATGGTGTAGATGTGAGTATTTATTAATTTGAGATGAAGACTTGCTTAGTTTCGTTTATGGAGCTTCGCCACTCCGCTTACATAAGCGATTTATTAAAATAAAATGATTCCAATTATTGCCGATTATTTATTTTATTTTGATAACTATGGCTTTAATTATGATCAAATATTGCAATTAAAAGCCTTAAAAATTAGCATTTGAAGGGGTTGGTACGTTAATGTAAAATAATGGGAAATAAGTGTTGAGATGTGTGCATCAATTTTACTGAACGAGTAGTTTTGAGTACATAGCTCCTGAATTCGACCGAACATTTATCATATAAACGCCCCTCCCCAGTACACGATTGAATTGTATTTGCAGGTAAGCAGTTCCGTAATCATCGGTTATATACTTTTGCGTTTGAACGGTTTTACCAAAAGTATCGGTAACAGTTATAACGCCTTGTTCGCCTTTAGGAAAGTTTGAGATGCTTAAATTGAACTGGCTACCCAGATTTGGGTTAGGGTATACAACCAATTTCTTACTCAGGGCAGCAGAGTCTGGCACTTCCGATAATAAGCTATTTTTGTTGGAGGCCATTACAGTTGGAGGCGCAACATTTGTTGCCTGATATAACTCTAAAGCCGCCAGTGCTACCCTATTAGCTGTAGGGTTAAATTTAATGGTTAATACGCCATCGCTAACCGTGGCTGCAAAATCTTTCACTAATGCTGTGCGGTATGCTACTTCGGTAAATATGTCGAAATTGGGCAGTACTAATTGATTTTCAATATTTATTCCGAAGACTCTTAAGCCCGCATCTGTCCAATAATTTTCTACAAAATGCATCCGTATCAGGTAGTTGCCATTGGTTACAGGTATTTCGTACCTTGTCTCCGCAAGGTCGGTTGCTGCTGATAAATAAGTTTGATAAAGGGAATCGATATCTGTAGAAGCTATCGGGCTTACAGCAATCTGCATATCTAATTTAATAGATCCTTTGCGATAATTTTTATCGTTTTCCCATACTACGTTCCCTATAGTTACATTAGCATCGGTACCTCCTTTTATTCGCTTTACCACATTAACCGTAGCGTTTGCTGTATTGGCTATGCCATAAAGCGGAATACGCAACGGTGCTAAAGCGCTATTGTAGTTTACCACCAGCACTGCATTCTTTATTCCAATAGTTGCCGGGCTGAATTTCACGTTGATAACTTTACTGCCCTCCACACCAACTGTTGTTGTTGCGAGTGACGGGGTAGAAAATTCACTGGCGTTTGGCCCGGTGATCTTTACGCTTTTTATCTGTATGGACGGGTCGCTGGTGCTATCCGCGTACGATTTCCCATTATTTTTTAAAGTAACAGCTATCGTTTTGCTGCTTCCCGTTACTGTTGGATCGAAGGTAAATGCGGTATTAGGCAGCGATACCAGTTCGGAGTAATTCACCGTTCCGGAATCGGGCCTCATATTTTCTATATAATAGATATTATCCTGGTAATCGTAATTTGTATATGAAGTGCCCAGGTAATCGCCATTTAAAAAGTAAGCGTTTGGAATAATGTTGCCTGCAGCATCCAAAGCCTTTAATACCCTGATACCTATTAACCCGTTAACATTTTGTGTACGATCGGTTGATGACGTACCTACACGGAAACCAAACTCGGTTGTTGGGTTAAAAGTGCCGCGGGCAAGGTTTATGCTCGAACCGATTAGCCTGGGTAGGATTGATTGTCCGTCTAAATTATTGTGAGTGAAGATAGTTAAGTTGGAGGTAGAACCTTTGTTGAAATACTTAATAGATTCTACTGCCGAGCAACAGCCGTGATAAGCAGCCAACTGCACAATGGTTACAGGTTTAGAGGCATCAGCTCTCACAAAGTAGTCTGCATTAATTTCGCTTGAACTGCTAACTCGTGTAGTACCATCTACATTGCCGTCGTTTTGGGCGTAACCTACTATTGTACCAAATCCAAATGCATTAATTAGCTGTTGGGCATACGGTTCATTTGTGCTTTCACCTTCCTTTTGCCAAATACCGCACAGCACTACCTTTTTAACCGGCGAAATACTATCCGTGCTGGCTATGGTAAGGGTATCGTTAAGTACTTTCAACCGGGTACCAGCATCTTTAGCAACAAATTGGATAGTAACATCCGTAAAATTGCCTGACGTTATCGAAAAAGGAACTGTTGCCAGGGTATCGGTATTTACCGACACAATTTTCCATGCGACGGGGTTAGATAGCTTAAGATTACTCACCTTTAGTTTGCCTGTACCCTTATTATTTATTCGTAGTTTAACCCTATCGTGGTTAGCGTTATATGGCGTAGTATCAGGGCTGGTACGCCTCCATGGCGTTTGTATCAATGAAAACACGAGGCGTTCGTTTGATGGGAAAGCATCCAGGTTTTTTAACGACATATAAGCACCCGAATTTGATTGTGCAATTACGCTAAAATTGTAGCTATTGGTAGCTGTATTGCCATTACCATCAGTAGCTTTAACAGCCAATTGGTAGCTCCCGGCTGTGCCTAAAATAAACGGCGCTTTGTAATCAATAAAACTCCCGGAATTGAGCGAGTATTGTAAGGATTCTAACCCTGATCCACCCGCATCTGTGCTTGATAGAAACACTTGCACCTCGTCGTCATACGTGCCTGCTGATTTTAAAGTGCCGGCAAGCCTTGCAGTGGCCGTTGGAGCGGTATTGTCTGTTACAGGCGTTACCGGGGCAAACGTAATGTAATTCATTTTTGAATTTACCCCGCCACTGGCATCAACCGTTAGCTTACCATCGGTTACCTGCACCACAGCAGTGGCTGTTCTGAATTTATTGGCTGATGTTTGGCTAAAGTCTGCAATGGCAGGTAATCCTTCCACATTAATCTGGTTATTACTGTCGAAATAGCTAAAATCTCCCGCGCTAACCGTTACACGGTACTGTCCGTTGGTTACCATGTATTCCCAGGTACCCGGCACCTGCGGGCTGGTTGTAGCCTGCATTTGTACCAGGCTTAACTGTTTTACATCACCAGTGCCTGTTCTAAGGCGCATGTTGGCCTGCAGGTCTGCCGGTTGTTTTGTATTAGGGTTTATCCACCCAAATTTACGCGTTGCATCATATGGCAACCCGGTATCGGCAACATACCCGGCCGGGACAGCCGCTGCAGCAGTTTGAAAGTTTATATTAACATCTTGTGTAGGAGGCACAACTGGTACGTTTAAAGAAGTTACCGCAAAATCATCAAAAGTATAAGTTACAGCGGCTGTGCCGTTACGGTATGAAGCGTAAATTGCCGTGTAGGCTGCAGTGTTTGTTATGCCCATGTCTGCTACACTTATAGATGATGCAGGATAAGATGAACCAACATTAATGAACGTGGAATTGTCGGTAGAATAAAAACCCTCAACAGTGTTGTTAAGCGAATCGACTACAATACGTAGACTAACTGTTTGGCTGCTCAGGCCGCTAATTACAGCAGTAACGCGTTGGTCGGGGTTGCCCGTACCTGCAGCGGTAGATGATATATCGTTAAGTTCTCTTCTTAGCTCTACCTTATTACCTGCAATAGTCAGCTTAATGAAAGTTTTATCATTTAAGCCAAACCATATCCCCGCTTGCTGAGATTGCGTACCGTTGTAGGGGTTAACAATCTTAGCGTCTATCTGTAGTTTTTTAACGGGAGCAACTTGTACGCCTAATATGTTGATTTGGTTATTATTAGTAAGATAGTCTATCCCTTTATTGGCAACCAATTGTAAACGCCCGCCCGTTAAAGTAATTTTTGACGGTTCGTAGCCGGGGACAGCACTATAAGTTCGTGCACCATCAACTGACAGTCTGGTACCCGAATAGGTATTAACAGTTGTGAAGCCAGTACCCTGTCCTGTTTTATCATTTAGAGTACCTGGGGTAGCTGCGTTAAAATTTAGATTAAATGGCAGGGCAACTTTTATCGCATTACAATCAAGCGTGCTTATAGGGCTGCAGGTGTCTGCTATCGCTTTGCTGCCAACGTTGTACATAGCCATGCTTTTAGCCACCAGTGGCTTACCGACCACCTTGGAACCGATTCCCAAAAAGAACAGCATAAAAAAAGCTTTGTACATGTTAACCGTACCGGTTTTGTAATTTTTCCCTATCATAATAATTAATTAAGCTGAAGAAGATGAAAAACGCTGTACTTACCTGCGTTTTAACGGACGAGTAATGCGCTTTTGCGCAGCTTTTACCTTGCGCTGTTGTTTTTGCACTACCTTTAAAAGAGTGATCTGCGATGTTAGATTTGGGTTTTCATTCCAATTAAACTCGCTTACGTATAAATTGCCGTTGGTGACATCCTCTGTAAGATCTAATGGATTAGCAAATCCAACCATTCCTTGCAAACCATAGTTGCCAGCACCCGTTGCAGATTTTACAATATTATATTCGCTGCCGTTTTGTGATTTAGCATCACTTAATTTACTCATCGAGCCCGGCTCCAACACCATAATATCACCCCCTCCGCTAAACCTGCAAACCAGCAGTTTCCCTTTAAGGGCTCCATTAAAAGCGTTGCTCTTATATTCAATTACGCCGTTCGGTGATTTGTTATAACCAAAATCAAATGCTGCTCCGCGATAGTTTTTATCCGGCTTTACAGCTGGATTGTACATCGGATTATCAGCAAAACCGCGGTTTATAATATATTCTCCGCGCAACGGGTTTGGATGCCCGTAATAACCAATGCCTTTATTAGGATTTACCCTGAAAAGCCAATCGTGTTGTACAGGCACATTTTCTGTAGCTGACACGGCGGGGCCAGTATAATAGCTTCCATCCGGGCGCTTAGTTTTCTCAACCGAAGCCGGTGAGTTGCCTCCACCACCAGAGCCGTTAGCCGGAATGTATAATTGGCCATTGCTGTGCCAAACCATATCGTAAGCATTGCGGATCCCCGATGCATAAATGGTTAAGGGCGAGTTGTACGCATATGGATTATACCCTCCGTCGGTGAGTTTTATATTTACAGCTGAGGCATGGTTTATCAGGTTTTGTTTATCGCTGGTTTTTACATCGAGTGGTAATTTCACGGTGTTCAATTTGCTAATATCCAGCCTTAGTATGGCTCCCGACAGCAAAGTCTCTTCCCGTTGCCAGCCTTTATCATAATTACCTGCCGAACTATTGCTTCCTTGCGAAATATACAAAGCACCATCCGGGCCAAAAGCCATGCTGTTAACCATGTGGTCTCTTGTGGATCGTGGAAGATTTACAATAACTTGCTCTTCGTTTTGTAATTCCGAGCCGCTTAACCTCGAAATTTTACCGTCAAATACCGGCGCTGCGTTTAGTCCGGCCGAGGAATAAGACACCCAGGCAATTAAATTTTGCTGACTTGATTTGGGATCGAAAGTTAAGCCTATGGCTGTCGACTCACCGCGTTTTTTAACCAACGTGTTAATCGGCTGCATTCCACTCAACATCCCGCTTTGGTGATCAACTTTATACCGCTCTATCCCACCATCTATCTTAAGCGCATAAAACTTACCGTCGGGGCCAAATAAAAGCGATGTGTATTTTTTATTTTGTGTGCCGGGCACAGATATCTTAGTAAATTCTGCCTTAATAATATTGCTTGAGTCAATTGGGGCCAAAGCAGTCGAAAACGATGATTCAAATGGAACGAATGGTGTGCCATTATAAGTTTTCACACCATTGGTAATAATGAACTTGTAGTTTGTGTAAGGCTCCAGCGGTTGCGATGGCGTAAAACTGATCGCATCTCCCCCACCGGTACCTTGTACATTCCCCTGTACATTTACTTCCTTTCCGTTATCAAGCTTTAAAAGCCTAACAGTTTTATTAGTGATTGTTGCGTTGTCTGTGCCTCCTTTAAATCCTTTGGCAGCTGGGATAAAAAGGCTATTTGCCGCTATAGTTATATTAGAAGTGATGGTTGAGCCATTTATGGGGTTGGCGGCTATTACATAAGGCCTGGTATTATCCACCACCCGGAGCAGTATATCTATACTTGCCGGCGCATAGCCATCAGATGATACTTGTATTTTTGCAGGGTAATTCCCTACAGGAAGACTACGTCCGGATGAGTAATCGATCTGAACCGAATCTTTGTTGGTTTTAGTTGCGCTAAATGAGAGCCATTTATTATTACCGTTTAAGTAAGTTGCCGAAATACTGTAAGTAATTTTTTGCTGCAATGAATTATTCAATTTCAAAATAGCTATATGTTTAGCTTTACTTTGCTTTTCGATCAGGAGATTTTGCTGAGGGGACAATAAATACAAATACGGGGTGGCACTAATCGGCACTATGCTTACATAACATATTTTAGTATTCGTGCCGCCATTGGCATCAATGGTTAGCAAACCATCCGTTACCGTAACGGTAACAGTAGCTTCTTTAAACCGGCCAGGGCTTCGTAATTTGCCTATCGGTATAAAATTGGAGATGGCTTTAACACCTTCTACATTTAAACAATCTACCTGCTTAGCTTTAGTAACTGCGCCGTCGCCCGCTGCAACGGTTACCTTATACACGCCATTTAGTACTTTCAGTTCCCAGTAACCGTTGGCTTTTACGCCGTCAAACGGGCCGTACCTAAGAGCACTTATATCGCTCGCCTGCATATGCACAAAAGTGGATAACAAAACGTCTTCGGGCTCGAGCCTTGCCCTGCCGTTGCCTTGTAAGCTTAGAGGTTGATTAGTTAGTTGATTTTTCCAGCCGAATGTTAATCCTGATCCCTCATAAATACCGGGATGCTCTGAAAATGGTTCGCCGGTATCTTTTAACCACCCGGGGGGCGCCTGTGTGTTTTCGTCCTGGAAGTTTATACGGATGTTCTCTATCAGAGGCGCCGAAGCTAAATTAAATAGGTCGGGCGTTTTTATGTTATCACTGGCAGCTATTTTCCCTTTTAATGCATTCGCGCTGAAAAAAATAAACGTAACTGTTACTATTATGAGAAAGGGTAAAAACAGGAACTTTTTTAAAAAGTTAAAAATAGATGTCATGATAAATTAAAAGTGGTGGCTAATGCTGCTTGCAAAGCTTCGCCCTCTCGCTTACAGTTATTTACTGCGTACAAGCGTTGATTATTTGATACAATTTTAACTCATTTTGCCCCATTTTAAGCTTGGTTAAAGGTAGTTGTACGGTTTATGTGCAACTGTGAGAAAGATTGTATAGGTGTGAGTAGTACACCAACCGGAAATGAGAACGGTTAAATAAAAAAATGGCTAAATGAAGCAGTTATTTAGCGCAGACGCACAAATATAGATTTTTGCATTGCTCAACACTTCACATATTGATATACAAGGCGCTGTTACAGGTATTTTGCTTACCCTTTTGCCGTAATTTAGTTGGATAAAATGTGTGGCTGTTACATCTATTATTGATAGATAGCCTCACAATATTTACACTATCTGCATCTACTTATGAATAGCGCTAATAACGATAATTGGATGGTACTTTATACCCGGTCGCGCTGGGAAAAGAAAGTTGACCAATTATTAAAAGAACAAAATATAATATCATACTGCCCGTTGGTAAAAACCAGCAAGAAATGGGCCGACAGGAATAAAACGGTAGAAATACCCCTTTTTAACTCTTATTTGTTCGTGCGTGCAAATTACACCGATTTGGAAAAAATCACCCAAACATCGGGCGTGATAACCTACGTAACTTTTTGCGGGAAACCTGCAATTGTGCGCGACAATGAAATTGAGAGCATCCGGAAGATCGTTCGGAAATACTCAGATATTGAGTCGATTCCGTTAAACGACTTGCAAATTGGTGATGAAGCTATTATAGCAGACGGACCTTTATGCAACCAGCGCGGAGAAGTGCAGCAGGTAAACGGAAAATCGGTAGTAATGGTGCTTAAAAGCATGAATTGTGCTTTAACAGTCAAGATTGATTCAAAGGAACTGATTGCTTGCTAAATAAATTTAAACGGAGGTGTTAACCGCCCAACTATGGATAAACATTACGGTCAAATCGTCGAACTAACTATCAGGAAGCAGGGCTTTAGCATAAGTGAACTTGCACGGCTTGCAAATATTAATAGAAAATGTGTTTACAATTGGTTTAATCAAAAATATCTTAAACCAGAAATAATTCATCGTGTAGGCGGGTTCATCAAGCATGATTTTTCAGTGGAATTCCCCGAACTTTTTACCGCTGAAGATTTTATCCCAAGCGAAAAGTTAAAAGTTGGCTTTAGCCAGGGTTGGAATAACGAACCTGAAAGCGAAAGAGTTTGGAAAGACAGGTATATCGATCTGTTGGAGAAATACAATCAATTGCTTTTAGAACAATACGAGCGAAATATATAAACTTCACCTATCCTCAGTAAATTTAAACCGTTTATAAATACGATAATCCGGCAAACCGGCGTTCTGCCGTTATTTCTTAATAGTATAGGTTATCCCACGGCATTTCAATAATGATCGCTTCCACCCTCACCCTCGCGTTCTCTTCCTAACAAGTGCACTATCAGATCGGCAAACCGATTATGGCACCATATAAATTCAATTAAGCCTGTTTACGTAAAGTGTTTGTTCGATTTTAATATTAGTAAAATCAGGCACAAAAAAAGCAGATTGAACGTATCCAATCTGCCTGGTTGTTTAAATATTTTTTGACTATGGGATCAGAACTTTTGTAGTCCAGGTTTCGCCAACCTTTTTTACTGCGCTATTACGGAAGATCTGTTTTTCTTCGCGGCTGTACACGTTTATAATCACATTCTGGTCTACATCAATTGGAGTTACGTTAAGAATCAGATCATAATTACGTTGATACCTGATATAATAAACTGCCTGCGATTTATCCACATCAATTTCACTCAGCGTTGTTCCTGTACCATAGCTGATATGGCATTTCCCTGCACATTCTACAGTTAGCTTAGCGTATCCGTAATCTCTATCAGTAGTAGTGGCCTTATCTTTTTTACATCCTGTACTGAGTAACAAAATCACCGAAAAAAGCAACATACTTTTAAAGGTAATTGACTGGATAAACTTTGCTGATCTGTTTATGCGAAGTGTGTTAAAATTGTTTCTTAAATTTTTCATCTGTTAATTTTTCATAAAAGTAGACCATACTTTTCGCAAAAAACCCTTTATCCCAAGAGTGTATAACAGGTTGTGAAATAGTGTAAAATTGTATAAGCAAATGAGAAAGCAACACCGATAAGGATCATATCATTGGGTGTACACGGATGGTTTTACAGGTTAACGGCCTGGAATATTGCGTTGAAGTTTTTTTAATCGTTATGCCGCATAAACAGAAATATTTTACAGAGAATAAAGGCTAACGCCTCAATTCCATTTTTTGAATAATTAAAGATCATCTAATACCGGTTTGTAACATGCTACATATAAAGCAACACTTCAATTGCTATTTTAGCAATCAAATGTCATAAAATTGCCATAGCTGGGCATAAAAAAACCCCTTATCCTATAAATACCGTATTTATAATACGTAAGCAACGTACTAATACGGCAATGTATTTTTCCGTAGTGATAATTTTACGGTAATTATTAGAATACAGCTACGTGTGTTATTAACTTATATTTATGGAAAAACATTACGGACAACTTGTTGAATATAGGGTAAGAAAAAACGGTTATAGCATAAGCGATCTTGCAAAAAACCTCCAGGTTAACAGGAGATCGATATACAATTGGTTTAATCAGCGGCACCTAAAAAAAGATATCATATTTCATATCGGCTGTATTTTAAGACACGATTTTTCGGACGAAATACCCGAAATGTTTTTACCCGAAGAATTTAATTGTCTTCGGGTAACTCCGTCAACGGGCATTAACCAAAATACAAATAATACCGAGGAGAACGAGCGTTACAAAAACAAATATGTAGCTCTGCTGGAGCAATACAACGATTTGCTGGTAAATTCTATTGAACCTGCTACTTTAAAAAGTTCCAATACTGCCCAGGGCACTTAGTCGCGAGGTAATTTGCACACTATTGCACAAATAGGGTACAAAACCCAACATCATTGATTTAAAAATTAAGATAAGCATAAATTTGAGGCATTACCTGCTTGTAAGGTAACGTTAATCTTATCTATCATGCCGTTGCTTGTCCCACTAAGAAACCGGGGTTATTTTCAATTTCTTTCATTAATACTTAGTATCGTTATTTCCGCAGCAATAGCTGTAGCTGTACCTCTACAAAACGATGAACTCGGTGCTATTATAAACATCTACATGCCCGTTTTTATTGGTATTGCTACTATGTTCTTATTTGGCATTACCATAATTATTAATAAAACGTATTTGGCAAGGGGCGTTGTATTGCTTTTTCTCATTTGCATCAATATCATCATCGGCATAGCGCTTAATATCAATTTCAATAACTTTAATAGCCAATTCCACTCAAGATTTAACACAGAGAACAATTCAGCCGTTAACGCGCTTACCCATATTCCACTGCAAAAGGATCAAATATTAATTCAAAACACAGATGGTTTCCCGGCTTATAACAGGGCAGTATTTTCATACACTTATGACCCGGACTCACCATTAAAAAACCCTGCCCGGCAAAATACGATCATTGATCGCGATACAACTACCATCCGGATTAAAAACACTTTAAATAAAACGATAATCATAACGCGGGCTACTTTTTCAAACGATGAATTGTGGGCAGTAGCGCTTCCAGGCAGCCAAAGCGGCAAGCAAGTATTTCCTATGATGATTGCGCCAGGTGATTCTGTTAGCCTGAACGTTGTGTTTACAGCGAACGTGCTAAACAAGCGGATTCAATCCCCCTTTTGGAAAGCTGCCCTTAAATTTCAACATTCAGCTGTTGCTCTTGGTCGGTTTTTCAATTACCAGCTTCCTCACGGTAGCACCTGTTCAACTATTAGTGGGTTAGTATATTTTGAAACCAGCAATAAAGCGACAACCATTAGTCCGATTCATTTAAACGGAATTTGGGAGTACAGATACGAAAACGATTGGGAACCCGGGTTGCAAATGATCCTAAACTCTCTGAATTTTAAAACCAAAGTTGGCTTTACTTACTTTGACAATGGCCTAAAAGGCGAGAAAACTACCGAGCACTCAGATGAAATAACTGCAGACTACTTTGAAGTTGCAAACGCAGGCCAACCTGTGAGGATAAGAAAAATTGCTTCTTATCATGGGTGCTGCACTACCGAAGACTCAGATACCTTAGCCATATATCATTTAAATGAACGGTTGACCAGGCAATTGCAATACACGAATAAATACAGCGGGCAAATGCTCTTGCCTTACACGTTAGCCTTGTCCGGCTCTGAACACCTGGATAAACTCTCGGGCCCTTTTGCAGTAAAGATTGGCGAAAGTTTTACGGATAGAACAAGAAACCATGGTAAAAAAATTGGTATAAGGGTTTGGAAAGCCATTGATGAGCATGGGAAAGTTATCAGCAACGCCTATATATTAGGAAGCGACTACCTTGGGAAAAAAGGAACAAATTACGATTACCAGGACAATGTATACTACATCGAAAATATTAAGCTTTATAACAAAAGCGTAGCGCCTTTAATGGCGCAAAAATAAACCTGCTAATGCCTGCAAAACATTTTACGTAATTAGCAAAACCGCTGCATTTTAAAAGCTGCCAGCTAAACATATAGCTTTGTCTCAATAATTATCTTCCTGATATACAAGCGTTGCATTTCGCCATAATACACACATTTATACATAACAGTAACGAGTTTCCCACTCCTCCTGAAGTAGCCATAAAATACCGTTAAAATTGCATTAAATATTGGTGTATTTATACTTTACAGTGCTACTTATTAGGCATTTACCTTTCGGTAAAGCATGAACAACCGATATACTTCTTCGTTATCCGCGTTTAGCTTTAATTACTTATGAAACGGTATATTTTCTTTCTGCTTTTTATGCTACGATGCTTTGTAGCACTAAGTGACGACTTTCACACAGCAAGAAGCCTCGTTACCCAGGATACGTGCGGCCCATTAAGTACATTGCCGTGCTCTGCTCTAAGAGTTACCCTGCCTTACAGCTTATCATTCGATGCACCGATACCAGGAACTATAAATGACAAAAACGGATTAGGTACCGGCTTTACTACTGTAAACACTTACACAGGTGTACGCCTGCCGACAGATGGCCAGCCGTTAGTTAAACAGGTGCCAGGTTATGAACCATCAAAGATCAGCGTTAACGGAGGCCGTCTTCAGTTGGTTGCGAATAAGGGGATAGATTTCCAGTCCAATAACAACCAATTAAATGTTATAGGAGTACAGGTACAGCCCACCGGAAAAATCCAATTGGAACTTAAAGTTATTAATCCTTATAACAATACCCAATCGCAGCAGGGCGGCCTTTGGTATGGCTTAAATGATAAAACTTTTTTAAAACTGGGCATTACGGGTAACAAAGTAGAGTTACGCAAGGAGATAAATGACGTAAGCAGTACGGTGTCCGGCACAACCAATCCCGACCAGCGGGTAACATCGGTAATCACCGGCTTAAGCACAAAAACGGTAACTCTTAGGCTGGTTATAGATTCGACGGCGCAAACGGCGGAGGGCTTTTATTCTACCGATGGTGTAAACTTTAGCAGCGCAGGTGCCACTGGCTATCCAAACTCATCATTAAGCATCCAAAATACGGGCATTGCATCCGGAACGCTATACGCAGGAATATTCGCTACTTATCGCAATGGCACCGCCCCCGTAACGTACACTTTTGACGACTTTAGCGTGGCCGCAATAGCTCCGCCAGTGTTTATTGGTTGTGCACCATTAAGCCCATTACCTTGCGGTGCGTTAAAAGTGAGCCTGCCGTTCGGTTTGTCTTTCGACACGTCCGTACCGGGCACTATTACCGATAAGAACGCGATAGGCACTGGTTTTACAACCGTAAATACTTACACCGGCACAAGGCCTACTGCCGATGGGCAGCCATCTTTTAAACAAGTACCGGGTTACGAACCTTCGAAAATAACAGTTGCAG
The DNA here is from genome assembly GCF_014773265.1 of Mucilaginibacter pankratovii. Taxonomy (GTDB): domain Bacteria; phylum Bacteroidota; class Bacteroidia; order Sphingobacteriales; family Sphingobacteriaceae; genus Mucilaginibacter; species Mucilaginibacter pankratovii. The sequence continues at coordinate 379,987 of NZ_JACWMY010000002.1, forward strand.
GCGGGTACCTGCAACTGGTAGCAAATAAGGGTATCGATTACCAAACCAATAACAACCAACTTAACGTTCTGGGTGTACAGCTTCAGCCATTTGGAAAAGTGCAGTTGGATGTGAAAATTATCAATCCTTATAATGGTACGCAATCACAACAAGGTGGGCTGTGGTATGGGCTAAATGATAAAACCTATATTAAATTAGGAATTACAGGAAATAAGGTAGAGTTGCGCAGGGAGCTGAACGATGTTACCAGCACGGTGACGGGCACAAGCAATCCCGACCAGCGGTTAACTGCCGCTATTACCGGCTTAAGCACAAAAGCAGTTTTATTAAAGCTGGTTATCGATTCTGCTGCACAAACTGCAGAAGGCTTTTATTCTATTGATGGCATTAATTATGAAAGTACAGGAAGTGTAGGCTACGCAAGCCGCTCCGTAAACATCCAAAACACCGGGCTGGCATCAGGTATGCTGTATGCAGGGATATTTGCCACGTATCGTAACGGCACGAGTGCTGTTACGTATACTTTTGATGATTTTAATATATCGGCGGTCTCGCAAGCAATTCAAACACCGCCCGAACCGAAATTAGCATTCTCGAAAGACACCCTAAGCTTTACCGTTTTAAAAGGCGCAGAAATTTTACCGCAAGCTGTTAAGTTGCTTTCTACTCCGGCAACATCTGCATTCACCTTAACAAAAAGCACTGCAGATTGGCTTACATTGCCAACAAACCCAACAGATAGCTTGAAATTTGGCGCACAAAATATTTCTTCCAACTTGCCGGCGGGTAACTACCAGGCGCTTGTAACCTATTCATCTAACGGGTATAAACCGGCAACCTTACTAATCTCACTGGATGTGGTAGAAAATATTATCCCCAAAACCATTAATGTTAATTTCCAAAACGACCAAACGGTACCTCCAAGCGATTATGTAATAGATTATGGCCAGGCTTTTGGCAACCGGAAAGGTCAGCGCCAGGGCGCGTTATTGAGATATGGCTGGAGAAAAAGATCTGACGGCAGTTTATTAAGTTTGGTAGGTAACGGCCGGCTGCGCACACTTCCCGAAGACATTTTATTGGCAACAGTTTTGCACATGCAGGCTAATAGTATTACAGGTACATTTCAGGGCGTAAAAACAGAAGGCTACTGGGAATTAGAAGTACCTAATGGCACGTATGATGCCACGGTATCAGCCGGTGATGGCAACGTGTCTACCGCGCCCGAAATTCATTACATTAACATAGAAGGCACAAACGCCATAGCCGGTTTTAAACCTATTGGTAAGCAGGGCGATATTGGCAGGTTCAAATCAAACACCATCAGGGTAACCGTAGCCGATGAGCATTTAACTATCAATGCCGATGGCGGCACCAATACCAAGATCAATTTTGCCAACATTATGCCGGTTACACCCGCCCCTTACTTATTTTGGGCGGCCGGAAATAAAAATTTAACGCTTCACAAAGATGTTAGTCAAAGCTTGTCGTTCCCGATGGTGTTGAGTAGTTCTAATAACCTCGCACGCTCCTACCAGATTAGCATTACCTTTCCTACCAGTAGCCCTGCCTGGCTAACTACCGACGTTGCGACCACCGGCACACAACCTGAAATTATTTTCAATTATTCATTAGCTAAAGATTTTAATGTGGGCATCTATTATGCTACCATACGTGCTACATCGCCCACATTCACCGGTGCCGAAATAGTTGTACAACTGAATGTAGTTGACGATGCCAGGCCTTATGTGCTATCGACAACACCTGCTAACGGGGCTAAAGAGGTAAGCCTGAATACGGTAAGCATTGCCGCTAACAGTTTACACATTCCGGCAGTAGCCGGCTACCAGGGCGGTGTTGATAACCAAACCATTACGGATACTACCGTTAAACTACTTAAACAAATTGACACATCCTTTTACCAGGTTAAGGGTACTGTTCAGGGTACGGGCGGCGGCGATGCCATCAGCTTTTCACCGTCGGGTTCTTTGGAACCTTATACATCATATAAGTTTGTTGTCACATCGGGTGTTAAGTCATATTCGGGCGCAGCCTTTACGCCTTATGAAGCTAATTTCACAACGGGAGCCGCGGTTGTGGACTCGAGTACTTTTTTAAATGCACACTTTAAAAAAATCCCCATATCTGGTACGCAGAATATAAAATATTCCTCTCTTACGTTTGGCCCTGATGGTAAACTTTATGCGCTTAGGCTCGACGGGTTAGTAGAGCGCTATACCGTTAACCACGCCGATGGTACACTTTCCGGAAAACAAACTATTTCTACCCTGGTAAACAAGTATGGAGCGCGCACTGCCATCGGCCTGGCTTTCGACCCACAATCTACACCGGCAAATTTGATGCTGTGGGTATCCCATTCCTCCGGGGGATTAAAGGCCGCCCCGTCTTTTGATGGTAATATCTCACGGTTAGATGGCGACAGCTTACAAAATGAGCAGTTAATGGTTACAAAACTTCCTCGCTCTACAAGGGATCATATGGTAAACAGCATAAATTTTGGGCCGGATGGTGCGCTGTATATCTGCCAGGGAAGCAACAGTTCGGCAGGCGATTATGATGCCGACTGGCAACGCGAGGAAACACTGTTATCCGGAACGGTCTTACGTTTAGATAAAAAAAAACTTAACGCGCTAATTTTACCATTAAACGCACAAACTACGTCAAACCAAGCAGTTATTAACGCTGCACCTGCCGTGTCCCTCATCCTGTCCGACGGCACTTATAACCCTTACGGAACCGCATCGCCGTTAACTATTTATGCCTCGGGCGTGCGCAACGCATTTGATTTGGTTTGGCATTCTAACGGGCAGCTGTACATTCCAGCAAATGGCTCCGGTGGGGGCGGTAATTCCCCGGCATCAGTACCGGGCACCAGGCGGCCAAACGGCACATTATATAACGGCCCCATAGTTGAAAGCACTAAAGGTGTGAAAGTACAGGACGATTGGTTGTTCCGCGTAAACCCCGATAAACCAACGGGGTATTTTGGTCACCCTAACCCGTTAAGAGGCGAATATGTGATCAACCGGGGGTATATCGACAACCCCCTTTACTCCCCCTCCGTTAACCCCGATTCTAACTACCGGGCCGCGTATGATTTTGGACTAAACCACTCACCAAACGGAGCATTGGAATATAAAAGCAATAATTTCAACGGTGTTTTAAAAGGTAAATTATTGGTGTGCCGTTTTAGTGGCGGAGGCGATATTGTGGTTATGGAGCCCGGTTCTATTACCAAAACTACGTATTTAGATAACGACGACCATATCTATGATATTACAAAAGTAACCACGGGCTCGGGCAATAGCGGTTTAGTGGGTATGTCGGGATTTACCAATCCCCTGGATATTGTTGAAGATGTTACCAACGGAAATCTGTATGTAGTTGAATTCAACTGGAATGACAACCCGAACCTCACATCCCAGATCACGCTGTTAAAAGCGCAATCGCAGCCCCTCCCTCCCATGGCCAAACTGGCAGTCGCTGCGAATTTAGAAACCCCGGTAAACGATTACGATAGCAAAAACTATTGGATTACAATAGCCAACCAGGGAGACGGACCGTTGAAAGTTAAAAACATAAACCTTACCGGAGAAGGAGCTACCAAATTTAGAATTGCAGGCTTACCATTACCTTCTGCCAAACAACCCTTGTTGATCAATAAAAACAGTTCGCTATCATTTAGGGTGAATTCAACAACTGCGTTTGATAGATCAATTATGGCGAAGTTAAGAGTAGTAACGATGGATGACACGGTGAAAGATGTACAGATTGACAATATTGGAGCGGCAGACAGCCTGCAATCGCGATACAATATCATAACCCCGCAGCTAAACGCTGATAAAAGCCTCTCTCCTGTACTAACTGTTTATCCAAACCCTAATCATGGCGAACCCGTTTCTGTCGCGTTGAAAAATTTAAGGCCCGGCGAAGCGTTCAATATATACTTATACAACAGAAACGGGCGGCAGTTAAAAACATTAAAGGCAAACGCCGATTTCAGCGGCGCTTACAAAACTACTTTTACTATTGATGGTAGCGAAGCAGTTGGGTTTTATTTAATCAGAGCGGAATACGCAACCGGCTCTAAAGTTTCAAAGGTTATTGTAATAAAGTGATTTAATCGTCATCTTATTAATATCTTCTACAAAACGTTAATTTTCATTTTTTTTACGCAACAAAAAAAAGAAAATGACGTATAAAACTAAACTAATTTTTAATGTTGACATGACCCGCAACCCCCAAGAAATCATAAACGCGATAACAAAGCTTGAAAGGAATTTAAACACTTGTGTGCCTTATAGTTGCTTTGGAAACGATAACAAAAAGCTCGTTCTTATTATGCTTGATGTGATCAGGAATAACCGGTCTAACTTGTGGATCAACTCGACCTACCTATCCGTGTCAGAAATGTTTCACCAGCATCCTGATAACGCTTTATGGCAATCAGCGTTAGATGCCAAAGAATGGCTTGAAGGGCAATTTGAGATAGAGGAACTGTTGTTTAAAGAGGTAACGGTTTCTTCAGGCAATTTATTAGAAGGCGTTTTATTTAATCGTTAAATTCTGTCAGTGTTATCCGGTAACTTGTGTAAAATCACTGCTGCACCATCAATTTATATCGACGATGCAGTAATGAATCTATTGCCACAATATTAAGCTTTTGATCTTTCGCTTTTGCAGTTACCTTAATATCAATTTCCTTAACGCATTACGGTCTGTAAAATAAAGGGCACTTTCATCTTTTGATAAAGCCAGTTGTTTTGCATGTACGTCGGCCTGGTTGCCCGTACCATCCATATACTGCCTGCCTGGCTGCGGCCCTACCAGCGTCCTGGTGACGCCATTACTAATACTTCTTATCGTACTTACATCAGCAATATAAATGGTACGGCTGTCCTTAGTGGCAACTATACTGGTAAGGCTGCCTGTTATAGTGGTTTCGTGGCCAAACCGTAAGCTTTTGTATATTTGCGTGAAAACACCCGACGGAGTAAGTTTATAAATAGCATTGCCGTTAATAACTATATACTTAACGCCATTATATCCACAGAAAAAACCTGTTATCTGCGGAGATACTTTATTGTCATCCGTTAAAGAATCGATAGGTGTTTTAAAGGTTTCTGTACCTATTTTCCCATTTCTTACGGTAAATCTCTCCAATATCCCAAAAGACTTATTATTTACCGTATCTGTTGCAATTCCGCTCACCCAAAGCCTGTCGTCATAAGGGTCCTTTTCCAAATCCAGATAAGTGTATCTATAGTCATTTTTAAAAGCAGGCGTAATCACATCACCGTTTGGCTTTACAATAAACACCCTGATATTGGAAAACGGATACGCACCCACCCTTGTAAGGATATTGATCGTTCCATCTTTTTGCACTTTAACCCTTATGGCACCGCTGGGTTTTTCTCCGTTTTTGCTGGGCGGTATATTTACCGTACTTACATAATAATCTGGCGTTACCTTTCGGGTGCCGTTTCCCGTATTCTCCGCTATATAAAATGTACCGTTTTCCAGCAGATCAATCCCCTCTGGTGAGTTTAGCCGCGCATCAGTTCCCTGGCCATCGTAAAAAAAACCTTCACTTACTTTACCTGCTACAGTGATTACTGTGAGCGGCTTTAAAGCGCCGGAAGCTAATGAAGTGTTATTATTTACGCTTAGCGCTTCTTGGGGATGTGTTACTAAAGATTTTTCTTTTGAACATGCCGTTAATAAACATCCGATAACGAGCGTTGAATGTGTTAGGTAATTGAGTTTCATGGGTGGTTGTTTGTTTATACGAAGATATCGTATATACAACAGCCGTATTACGCTTTGTTTAAACTGCCCAAAGTTTGTGTAATAGTTGAGTTATACGGACTGAAACAAAGAGCGAGTAGCAAAAGACAATTTGCAAGTGCTTTAGCTAAAGGAGAATAGAAAATATGAAAAGATTGCTTATAACAATATAAGTTTAGTGCTTGTAATTGTAGTCTGTAAGAACCTCTTTATACTGATCGAGGATGTATTCTGGAAAGTTATCTCGTTTTTTTAGGCTATCCAAAAATTCTGTAGCGTCAGCATAACACCCTTTTTCAAAGGTGAGCTCACTTTTTTTGTCATATCTGAGCGTAAGACTGATGTCTTTGTTAAAGATAATAAGCCTAAGGGCTTTAACGGCTACTGATAATCTTTTCATTTGAGTAATTATAGGTACAGTTTTATACGTTTTAATGCCAACTTTTGTTACAAAATAACACGTAATAATACCAAAAGTATTTTAAGCAGCAAGATCCGCATTACAATTTAACGAGAAAACACCGGATATCCTGCTAACCCATGGGTTAATGGCGCTAATAACGGCTGAAATAAGTAGCTAACGCTAATAAAACACGATGGCCAAAATGTGTGCAGAGGCGTACGTTCTACACTATCAACGTTTTCTTATATCCCTATTTGGTATTTTTACAGTTGAAAAATCTACTGAACTAAATAGTTAATATGGACAAACACCATGGCAAAATCATAGAATACACGCTAAGAAAAAACGATTATAATATTAGCGAGTTGGCTAAATCTATGAATGTTAATCGGCGAACACTTTACAATTGGTTTAATCACGAAACGATTAAAAAGGATATTGTATTCAGGATAGGGTGCATAATACGACATGATTTTTCAACACAGTTTCCGGAGATGTTTTCAAGGGATGAATTCAGTGTGATTAATATGCCTAAGAAAAAACAATTGCTGGGCAACGACGGAAATTTTTGGAAAGATAAATACCTGTCGCTGTTGAACGAATACAACAAGATTGTTGACAGGCATTTAAAAATTGTATGAAAAGTGAGGTAAGTGTGTCTAAATACAACTCATTTGTGTTCAGTTTTGAATACTGCTGTGTAATAAATACACATTATTTGAAATTACGAAAATAAAGACAAAAAAAGCAGAAATCAATGTTTAAACAAACGTTTGCCTTGAAAATCAGCGCTTTTTAAGCTTGTCATTAAAAGAAACTTTTTATCCTTCTGTGAAATTCACCCAAGCCAAATGAATGGTTTGAAATTTGTTTAGTAAATAATACAAATAAGCATATGGAAAAGCACTACGGACAGATTGTTGAATATTTGGTGAGAAAGAATGGTTACAGTATTACGGACCTAGCAACGGAATTAGATGTGAACAGAAGATCTATCTATAACTATTTTCAAAATCCATTTTTAAAAAGTGATATTATCTTTAAAATAGGTCGGGTGATACGTCACGATTTTTCCAAAGAATTTCCAGAGTTATTTACTCCGGAGGACTTTGCATACAGCTACAAACAAAGCAAACTTGCTGTAGTAGCAGTGATGCCGCCCAATAATATTGCGGAAGAGATCTGGAAAGATAAGTATCTTAATCTTTTAGAAAGCTATAACGAAGCACTTTTAAAAAGGCTTAATATGCAAGAGGAAGACAAACAAGGCTTAGGAAAAGCTATCGCTAATTAGTCTCATAATTAGTTTGTATTACTAAATAGTGATTCCTTTGCTATTTATTCTCATTGGTTGTACAATTTTTATTTATAATTAGTATAATTATAAAATAAAAAATAAAGTAAGTTTTTATCTTCGCTTCATCATATTACAATGAATGAGCGAATTAATAAATAGTCTGCGACTGCAAACTGCACAATTTAATAATTTTTTAATTGAGAACTATCTGGCAGATGCAAGCAACAAAGCAGGGTATGGCGAACCTTACCTTTATTTATTTAATTCTTTTTTCGGCTTAAGTGAGGGCTTTTCGTCTTTAGGATTGGTTTTGGGAACCATAGACGAGATTGAAGGCCAGGATCTGATATCACTAAAGAAATCCATCACAGATGCGGCAACGGTTGTTTATTTAATAGAGGAAGCATCAGATCTTGATATGCTATCTCTAAATATCAAAGGCATAAATACCGTAAACCTAAAAAGCAGCATTGAAAGTATTGCCACTTATGGTAGAGAATTTAACAAGCCTAAAAGTGAGATCGAAAGAGAAATTGATGAGTTAAAAGAAGATAATCCTGGTTATTTCGATAATAATGGCACTCACATTTATAACGACTATAAAGTATCGCTACAGGAAGCTTTAACTTATCTTAGTGATAGTTCTGCGGTTTTACAAGTAAAAAACTCATTTAAAAAGGTTAACGAAATCTATCAATACTTCTCGTCAATTGTATTTGGTTCTGAAAACACCACTGCAAATTATACCGGCGACAAAGTTTTTTTAAGTAATTTACTTAGTACTTTAACGGTACTGCTAATTGCAGCAGGTTACATAGAACCGTTTTTTCAAAAGCCTGATGATATTGTTCAGTTTTTTGAACAGCATATAAAGGACATATCGGCAACCCAGATAGCTATTTTTAACAGTCTATAATACAATCCCAGGCTCTTAAGCACCTATTGCCTTTAACCTCATTTCAACCCGGCGATTCTTTTTACGCCCATTACTTGTTTTGTTATCGGCAATTGGGATAGTGCTTCCAAATGCAGTAGTTACAATCCGATCCTCTAAAACTCCCTTTTTAACTAAATACTCTTTGATCGCTACCGCCCTTGCTTCAGACATTTTCCAATTGCCTAAGTATGACCCGATGGCATCTGCATGGCCGCGCAACGATATTGCATATTTGTTCTCTGTAAGAAACTGCGCAAGCTGATTTAACTGCGTTGAGTCAATCATTGGCACGCTTGCCTCACAAAATGCAAATTGTACGTTTTTAGTAAGGCCATCAATGGATAGCTTACTTTTCTTCGACACCTTATGGGTGCCATGAGGTTTTACGAATGGAGCACCCTCTGCGTTATAAAATTGCAACAACATTACCACTGCAGTTACTCCAAAAAATGCTTTTTTCATGATTTTACGGTTTTAATAATCATGCGCACATAGAGAGCCAATCATCTCCCAAAAACTCAGTTGTATACCGATTTGTATAATGGCACAATCGTTATACTACAATATGCCCGAAACGCGGCAATTTCAAACCGTTACACAATTTAGGATACAAGCACAAATTCAGGGCAAATCCACGAAGAGAAATCCTGTAATTGCATGAAAATAAATTTGTTACTATGAAAATACCTTTTTCAATTATTTTGTTAGCCGGCTGTTTGGCAGCTTCATGTACAAAAGAAGCCACCCCTGTAAAGGATATACGCAACCTTGATGAATTAGCTTTAAGCAAAGCAACTATCGACGCAACGACTGCTCCTTATACCGTGCGTACTATTGCCGGTATTTTTGAACCATCAAGCAGCGATCCACATCTCGTAAACGGCCCGGGGCTTAAAGCTAAATTCTGGAAACCGCATGGTATTACGGTAGATGGTGACGGGAGCATTTATGTAGCAGACTTTTTTAACAGTGCGATAAGGAAGATCACGGTGCAAAACAACGTATACACCGAGCCATTATCCTATAATCCAGACACCGGCGGCGGACTATTACCCGAGGCTGTTGGTATCTCGCCGGGAGGTACCTTGTATATTGTTTCTACAGGGTACGGCATAAGGATTTACAATAAAGAAAAAGGCATAGATGTTTATGACCGAATCGCCAACAGTGATTCTAACCTCGACCTGGAGAAAGACAGCAAGGGCGTTATGTGGTTTGTGAGCGATGTTAGCCTCGGCAAAATCACAGGCACAACTATCCAACGAAATGTTGTGAACTTTTCGTCGCTACTGGCGCCCAATGAATCTTTACGAGGAATAGGAACTGGGCCAAATGGCGTAAAATATGTTAGTACCGCCACCCAACTTTTTAAAATTACTAATGATGGCAAAATCACCAGGCTTTTCCAAAATGAACGTTTTGTTTTCATAAGCGGCATAGCGGTGACTAAAGACGGTAACACCATTTACCTTGCAGAAGGAAACAAGATCAAGAAAATTGTTGGTAACACCATTACCACAATTTGCGGCCCATTATCGGCTGCCGATGGCAGAGATGGCGTTGGCGCAGCAGCCGATGTAGTTGCAGCAAATCTAGCATTATCCAATAGTGAAACAGCTTTGTTCGTTTCAGATACGCGCAATACTATTCGTAAGATAACGCTGCAGTAGATACTATTGTAAAAAGCAGCCATTTTATTAAAACGGCCGGGCAACAAATTTGCTCGGCCGTTTTATTTTTATAAAAGAAATGTGCTATGCTGCCAAACAGCTGCTAATGGTTTTTAGTAATTTTTTTATTTCGAATGGTTTGCTGAGAAACGCATCAAAACCAAAATTACCGAAAGACATGGCTAAATCCTGGTAGCCCGTTAATAGTACCACCTTGATGTGCGATGTATATTTATGACTTTTTATAACGCTACAAATTTTGCCGCCATTCATACCCCAAAGCAAATAATCTGTAAGGATTAAATCGGGATGGTGTTGTTCTACCAATTGCAAAATATCGTCAGATCGCTCTAAGCCTACCACTTCAAAATGATGGTCTTCTAATATCGTTTTTAACACTTCTAAAATTTCCCGGTCATCTTCTATAATCAGTATCCTTTTCACAACTTTTTTCATAATGTCTTTTTAATCACCACCAATCCGTCTACCGCACCGGCGTTACAGAAATGATATTACGGGGCTTTAATGTCCAAAATCTGTTGCGTGTATTTTAGTAATCATAAACGGCAGCTAAATATTTATGGTACATGCTGATGACAATATAAACGCGCTAACAAAAACCAGCTTGTAATTAATTACGCTCATAAGTTTAGATTTAGTTTTTATAATTGGTAGCACAACTTGATACTTATTGGCTATAAAGATAACGAGGTCAGGTACAAATCATCTACCCATTTTTTGGTCATAGGGTATACAATTTTTGATAAGCATTATGTATAAATGCAAAGCACAGCTGGCAGATTACAAAAAGATCATCTTAAATCTTAACCCAAACCTCATGATGTTAATCTACCAATCGGTTATAGGGCGAGTAATTTTTTTGCACTCACTATGCACATATTTGGGGCAATTGTTTAGTATGATAGCAATTTCGGTTAAAATATGATTCTTTTGAATGCAAATACAATAAATTAATACTTTAAATCCCACATATGACAAAAATTTTCCTGGGCGGTTTTCCGTTGACTATTACCGAACTTGACCTGGTACAGATTTTAAGCTACCATGGTGAAGTAGTTACCATAAAAATAGTGCGCGATAAACAAACCCGAAAGTGTAAAGGATATGCTTTTATTGAAACAGCCACTCTGGACGATGCTAATCAAATTATACAAGCATTGAATGGCACTATGCTCGGAGAACGGGTATTAACTATTAATATCGTCCCCGAAGAGAATGTAAAGTCAAAGCAACAAACCGGACCGACGCCGTATAAATTCACTAATACATCTCAAAATAAATTCACGAGACCATCGGCCAATATCGAAACTGCACCTACAAGAGTAAAAAGACCCAGGATTAAGGTTTAAGTTGGTGGCGACTGATGTAGTTATTTTATAACTAAAGGCCTCTTCAGTTGTTTTTTAACGGCCTCGCATACGTCGCCTACTTTTATAAATAAGCGCGATTTTTGGTTTTTTGGACGGTTACCTATCCGGTGACCTTTAAAAATTATAAAATACTGATTTAGAGCACACAGCTGACCCGCAGTTGTTCTCTCCCTCTCCCGTAGTTACGCATCAAACTATTCAAAAAACTCCTTAAATAAATCTTAAAAAGGAGCGTAATTCGGTGAGTAGTTTTAAAAACCCCCACCCACCACAACGGATTATTGCTTTAATAATCAAGGTTTTAAATTTCACCATCTTGTGAAGATGTGATTGCAAGCTTAATTTTGTTTCGCTTTGTAGTCGATGGTCAACGTTCTGAAACTACCACCATGTGTAGAGCGTGCGACCCATCAAATTGGAATGGCATCGCCTGACGTTAATCAATTCTAATTTACTACCTGTTTATTTACATTCCAACCTTCAATGGTCATAAGCGGCGTTTTACGCCCCAATTGCGAAACGGGGGCTGTAACCGTAACGGTGGTGCTTTGGTGTGCGGCAAGCGTAAAATAGCCGGCGCTCCAGTAACTCGGCCTTACTTCATCACCATTTAGCATCAGTTGCGGGCGGATAAAAAAGGCAATCTGCTCGCTGTTGTTTGTTATCTGCAAAGTCCAGGTGTGTTCGCGCTTTCCTGCTTCACCTTTTATCAATGTGGCGGTAAGCGCTGTTTTGGGCATTTTATTTAGGGCAGTATAATCGTTGCCAGGGGCAAACCAGTAGGTGTTACGTGAAACTACCGCTTTGCCCCGGCCCTTAAGCGTTAATACCACAAAGCAAAACTCATTAACCGCTTTTAGTTTCTCTTTAACGGATATGCTGTTTTGCACCCCCTCTCCGGTTAATGTTGCCATTGTTTCGTGGTGGGCAAGCAATTTTGAGTTAATATCATAAATATCAGCTTGCAGGGTAAGCGCGCCTGTTGCGTGATGCGTGCGGTTGATAACAGCCACCGTAGAATCGCTTTGGTTAAACTGGATGTGGATGGGTTCTACAGCATTTTGCATGGCGTAATAGCCCGCATTGGGTTGCAGGTACCAATCGTATATTTGCCATACCACGCTGGGGAAGGCTGCATTTAATTTCCATAGCATCACACCGCCGGTCTCGGTTAGTTTATGGCCTGCAGCTTCAAATATCCCCTGGTAGCCGGTGGCGTTCATCAGCTGCATTTTATTGGAAAAATCCAACCGGGTGGTGGGTTTGCCATACCGGGTAGCCATGTCTTTATAATATTCGTCGTATTTGGCTGCCCCGGTTGCCGCATCGTGGTACCCCCACATATTATTAAGGGGAAAAGGCAGTTTTTCGTCCCAGGTGGTGTCGGCGATGTTTTTAGCCAGGGTATTATAGGGCGGTTGCGAAGGCAGGCCTGTTTCGTCTTTAAAAACCCAATCGCGGCCTGCATCAGCTAATTTGTAATAAACCTTAGGATCCTGCCAGGCATAGGGGCCGCTGCTGTAAACGCCGGCAGGCTTATTATCGGGCCAGGCACTATCCCAGCCGGCTGGTAATTTGGCAAAACCCGATGAACTTGGGATATAAGGCCTGGTGCCATCCAGCGTGATGATACTACTACGCATAGCATCATATAATTCTTTGCGTGCATGGCCTTCGTTGCCGCCGGTCCAAACTAATAGGCTTGGATGGTTACGAATACGGTAAATAGTGCTCTTTACATTATTGATAAACACGTTACCCTCCAGCGGCCACTCGGGCGAACCTTTAAATTCCCCCTGCGTATCGCCTGTGATCCAAAAGTCCGACCATACCATCAGTCCATATTTATCACAGGCATTCCAAAAATAATCGGGTGGGGTAACGCCGCCACCCCATATACGCACCAGGTTTACATTTGCCGTCCGGCACAGGTGCAGCTCATCATAATACCTTGCAGAATCGCGGTTCACCATCAAATCGGGCACCCATGCGCCGCCGTTCAAGTGCACGCGCTGCCCGTTAACAAAAAACTCCCGGCGGGTAAAGCCATTTGCTTCGGTCGCTTTAGAGCTTACCGTCCGGATCCCGAAAACAAACGTGGTATCATCTGTAATATGCCCGGCGTTACTATACTGCATACGGATACGGTATAAATTGGCCCTGCCATATCCGTTGGGCCACCATAGTTTGGGCTTGGCAATCGTCAATTCTTTTATCTGCGCAGCATTCAGCTTTATCTCTTTCGATTCCCCCGCCTGTACTGTTACCGGTTTAGAAAACCTAAACGCCGGGCCAGAAAAGTTTTCAGGGCTTATGGATATACTAAGCTTTCCTTTGCTGGCTATGCCGCTATAATTTGACAAGGATAAATTCAAAGCAAGGGTGGCCTTCCCGGTATCAGGCAGGGCGGGCAAATCCGTTACTAATTTCGGCCTGCCAATGGTTACCGCACCTGTTGTGCGCAAACATACCGGCTGCCAGATGCCCATGTTCCTGTCGCGAACGGGAGGCATCCAGTCCCACCCTACAGAACATAGCATGGTTACATTTTTGCCAATATCGCCCGTTGGCCCGCCATTATCATAAAAAGGGCCTAAAGCTGCCAGTTGTTCTTTTGATGGCAACCCCGGATAGTCTAAGGGATATATTTTCACGGCAAGCACGTTTTTACCACCGGGCATTACCTGCTTGCTCACGTTAAGGCAGTGCTCGGCAAACATGCCAACCATTTGCGATGAATCTGCAATGCGCTGGCCGTTGAGCCAAACTTCGGCCCGGTAATTTATTCCTTTAAATATCAGCTGAAATACCTTGCCTTTATCTGCAACCGGCAGGGTAAAAGCAGTGCGGTACCAGTAAGGTTTTTTCCATGGGTTGCCAACACCGCGAATGTGGCTATATTTTTCGAGGCCGTATTGCTTGTTAAACTCGTCGGATGCATCAGGTATCAGCATGTTATTCAAAGCCTGGTATGGGCTCGGGTATACTTTATTGGCAACCAGCCCGGTTAGCACGGTAGACGGTACCGTTACCGGGTACCATTTTGCTTTGGAAGTATAACCTGAGCCGGAAAGCGCTTTACCATCGGCCCTCACTATCGCTGAAGATTGCAATTGAAACTGTTTTAGCTGCAGCTGCTTTACTCCGCCCTGGGCAAATACTTGTTGAGAGATACAATTGGCAAAAAGCACACATAGCAATACAGCCGTGTTTTTTCTATTAATGAGGATTGACATTTACTATCTTATTAATTTCTGTATGGCAGCACATGCCTGCCTTACCCATGCTAACGGGTCCCTGTTTTGAAGAATGCCTTATAAATAGGCCTGAACAAATGTTGCCACAGCCATTTTATTTACCGTCGGCTATTAAAAAAACCGCACCGCGTGCGGGGACATTTACGGTTATGCCACCTGCAATGTCGGCACTACTGGCGGCCATAGTGCTGTAATTTGCCGGCCCTCCGGATGCACCTGCAGGCCCTGTACCGTTCACAAAAACCTTTTGCGAAAAGGTGCCATTGTCGGTACCGCCATTTAAGGTATAATAATAATATTTTGTGCCTGCCGCAAAGTTGCTTAGCTTAACGGTAACTGCATGGTCGGCGCTGCCTTTGTTGACCAACACCGTGCCTGCCTGGCCCGATGTAAAAGATGAGGCATAGCTCATGATATCTGCACTCCCGGTAACGGTTGAACTCACCATACGGTCGCCAAAATATTTTTGGAAGAAATACAGGTAATAAAAAGCTGGCCGTGCGTTCCATTTGGCAGCGCCGGGTTCATCCCCGGTATTGAACAGTCCATGGTCGTTGCCGCTCTCCCACCCGTTGGCCAGGTCCCATCGGCAAGCCATACCAAACTGGTTTTTAATGGTTTCGCCAAGCGTTAAGGCAGCGTGCACACCGGCTACATTTGATACCATTTGCTTCGACCCGGTTGCAAAAATATTCCATTCGTCCAGCGCAATAGGTTTTAAGGTGACGCCTGCATTGCTGGCTGATGTTTTAACCCATGATACCATGTTTGGTGTAACCGAAGCCGGTGTTGCCAATATCACATCAGCAGTAGAATTTTGGCCCGAGGGCGTATAGTAGTTGTGCACTACAAAAAAATCGGGCGAGTTGCCGGCCTGTGCCAATGCACCGGCATTCCAGTTTTGAGTGATAACAGAAGTGTTTTTCCTTTCATCGTCTTCGGTTAAAACAATACCTATTTTTATACCCGTATTGCCAACCTCAGCCGCTGCCTTACGCATCGAATCGGCATAAATCTTAAAGTGGGTACCGTAAACAGCGCCGGTGACCCGCTCGGGCTGGCCGTCTTTATTGGCAACAGTATTAATGCGGTTGCCGGCCTCCCAGCTTCCGTAATTTTCATTCCCTATTTCCCAATATTTGGTTCGGCCTTTATCATAGCGCACCCACTGCGCCGCTAAATGCGCAGCTGCCGCGGCAGGGTTTGTACCTGTACCATAACGGGCATAACCGTAATTAACGGTGATTATACCTGTGCTGTTGGTTTGCTGCAGTACTTTGTAGTAATTATCCAGCGAGAAGGTCCAGCTGTCTGTTTTGTTGCCGTACCAGTAACCGGCAGGGGAAGATTTCCCCGTAGCATCTAATAATTCAGCGGGTGCATCTGCCGGGGTAACGCCATCCCAAAAGTAAATATCAGACAAGCTGCCTCCCGGGAAGCGAAGGATATTAGGCGACAGGGATGTTATGTTGTTCATTAAAACGGGTTCGGTTACGTACTGCCCCATGTATGGGTTGGTATTATTGCCAAACATGTATTTAGATACTTTGCTTATTACTTTGCTGTAATCCACATTGGCGAAAATGCTGCCTGCCGCCGGCTTAGCGGCGCTAACAGCAGCAGTGGGCGCTGTAAATGTTTTGGTTTGCCAGGCATCCATAAAAAAGCCCTGCGTTGCAGCCAGTGCAGCATCGGTTTGCGGTAGTATAACGGTAGAACCATCAGTGCCGCCGGTTGTGCCAGCGCCACCTGTATCTACCGGGGCAACCTGTTTTTTTTCTTTTGTGCAGGCTTGCATTATACAAATAACAACTACCGCCGTAACACTTAATACTTTAATATATCTCATATGTAATTTCATAATTTCCGCCCCGACTATTCCCCAACTATACTGCCTACAGTTTTGTTACTTCCTCAGTATTCAATACTTTGGCCGAAACTTCATCCACCAGCATAGTACCCGATGCGTACCCCATGGCCAGCAATATTTTAAAACTCACCGCACCCGCGGGTACTTTTACCGCTTTTTTAAATTGCGCCCATTCATTGTCGCCGGTAAGGCGGGCAAGGTTTTCGCCGTCGCCTATTTTTTTATCATACCTGTCTAAAAATTCAATACTATAAATAGCACCCATCCATTCGTTTTGCCCTTTAACAACGTTATTGGTTTTTATCCATGCAGAAAACTCCATGCCCAACGCGTTTTTGGGTACCCGGCCCGCCTGGTTTATACCTACCCAGTTTGCATTTGTTGATACAATGATGGCACAGCTGCCTTTTCCCGCCTTGAGGTCCCAAGGTGTAATTTTGGCATTTTCGCTACCATTCCAGTCGTTTAAATCATCCTCAAAGCCTCCATTGCTCACCAGGTTTTTTTGTGCCCATACGCTTTGGCAAAGCAGCAGCAGCCAGCCACAGCAGATTAGCTTATAAATTTTCATGGCTATTCCATTTAAGGTTAAAAAAAAGCCACCACCAGGTTATACAAAAGCTGGTGATGGCTTAATGGCTAAATCAAATTATATAAATCCAAGGTCGTCTACATAGAAGGTTGCCGGCGCGGCCACACCAAGTGTTTGGAAAGTGATCTCGCTCAATGGGCCAATATCATCACCCAATGCGCTCAGAGGAATGGTGTAATCGGTATATACACCTGGTTTCACCTCTATAGCAAAGGCATGCCCGTAAGCATTGTTTACCACTATCTGCACCCTATCGCCTGCTTTAAAATTTGCGCCGCCATAAATGGATAACTTCAAGGCTGCGAAGCCGGCTTTTTTAGCATCGAGCGTAGCGCCGCCGTAACCTAACTGCAATGCGCCGTAGCCGTTATCAACCGTAACCTCTATGGCGTTTGCGCCACGTTTAGGGTGATCTGTACTGTTGTACTTTCTTGTGCTGCTATAGCCATCGTATCCGCCGCCGTTACCGCCCCAGCCAAAGGCCAATGCATCATCATATATCACATACTTAAAACCGAATGATGCCGGGGATTTGGTTGTACCGCCGGGGGTGGTTACATAAATATATGCCTGTACAATACCTGGGGGTACTTTTACCTTTATCTCGGTTTTTGTTGGCGTGCCAACAATCTCAGCCGGGGCATCATCAAATTTAACAGCGCTCAGCCCGTCGAACACGGTACCTGTAATGGTTACAATATCGCCGGCACCCGCTGCAAGTGGCGTAAACGAGGTGATGGTTGGCGGCGGCTGAACTATCGGGAAATCAAAATCTACCGTGCCGTGGGTTGTTGTAACCGTAAGTTTATTGCTGCCAATGAATGGAACCGTACTCGGTATAGTTACAATAATGCTTTTATCAGTAAGTAAAGCCGGGTTAAAGTAAGCCGTAACACCGTTAAATTGTACCAATGTTGTACTGGCCAGATTGGTACCAATAATAGCATATTGGTTGTTTAAGCGGCCGGCGGCCACGGTAGAATCGAACGGCACGGTTTTTATATCCGCATAATAATTGCTCGAATCGAGCGTATACCGATGCTCAACATTGGGTATGGTATCGCTTTTGCTTAGCAGGCGCACTTTCTCAACAGTTGGTACGCCCGTTCCGCCTTTAGCGTTGTTATCTTTTTTGCATGATGCAATAACAAACATCATTATCACCGGCAGCAGCCAGTAAAATTTTGATTTATATAAGATCTTTTTCATGTTATGGTTATTTGAAGACGTAAGGAACCGGTGCTTCTTTCAACTTAGGGTTTGATGCAACTTCGGTAGCCGGGTAAGGCAGCCTGAAGCTTGCATCGGTTACATTTGCGTTAAACTCGTTGGCGTAGCGTACAGGCGGCGTGCTGTTATCTGATGTGCCCCTATCCTGTTGTTTTATCATTTGAATACCCCGCGGGTGTGTAGTTACATTGAAACCGTCCACACGGCCAATGTCAAACCAAAAATCATCTTCAAAGGCAAACTCCCTGCGCCTCTCGTCTATAATATCGTCCCTCAACACGGTTAGCGGCACTGCCGATGACGGTGTAGCACCATATTTAGAGAGGTTTGGATTGGCTACGGTGTAAAACCGTTTGATGACAGATAAATTCCCCAAGCCTGCCCTGTTGCGTACTTTATTAATGGCAGCCAGCGCTTCGGGGTCTGAACTGGTTGATGCACCTGCCATTACTGCTTCGGCTTTTATCAGGTACACATCGGCCAAACGCATCATGTAAGTATTGTTAGGGGCCGATTGGGCTGCGCTTACGCCGCCATTATCCGCCGGCGTGCCTACCACATATTTTTTTACCTGTGCATGCGTGCCCTGCGAGTTGGCATCAGCAGGCAGCGTGTAACCGCCTTTATCTGAATTGATCTCGGGGTAATGGTCGCCAGGAAGCATAATGGTGGCTTTCCTGCGCAAATCGCCCGCCTCGTACATATCCTGCAGGTCGAAGGTTGGCGCTAAAACGCCGTATCCGTCGCCCGTACCGGTAATGAGGGAGTTGTAGGCAAAAGAAGCTTGTTGCGGGTTGCCTTTACCGTAGCCGCCGGTGGCAGACCACTGCAACTGAATAATTGATTCTTCGTTGTTGTTATTGGCAGTAAGGAACAGATCGTTAAAAGTTTTACCGGCAACATCTGCCCCATATAATTTAAACTCCCCGCTGTTGATCACTTTATCCGCCTGTGCTTTGGCATTAGTATAATCCTGCATGTACAGGTAAACTTTTGCTAATAAGGCTGAAGCCGAACCGCTGGAAACACGCCCGGTTGATTTGCCCGAACGAGGGCCCATTTTGGTGAGGTTTTCTTCCGCAAACTTCAAATCGTTTACAATAAATTTGTAAACATCGGGCACTATGTTGGCGTTTATCTGGTAGTTATCTACATAATCCAGGCTGTTCTCGATGATAGGCACAGGCCCCCATGTACGCACCAGGTGGAAATAAGCCAACGCCCTAAATAAACGAGCCTCTCCTAAGGCGTTATTCACCACTGCTTTATCAACGGTTGCAGGTACTTTCGCCGGCAAATTGTTTATCAACGCATTAGCCTGCGCAACGGTAATAAATAATGAGTTCCATGCACCGCCAAGCTCAAAGTTGGCATCCGTAACCGAAAAATTGGAAAAGTTTACCACATCCGAAGAGTAGGTACGGCCGTTACCGCCGCTCAAATCGGTGATAGACCAGCCCGCTTTACCACACCAGCCAAACCAGGTTGCGCTGTACAATATATTGGTGCTTGCCAAAACCTGGTCGTTTGTTTGGTAATAGCTATCCAATGTAATGGCGTCTTTTGGTGGCTTATTAAAAAATTCTTTTTTACAGCTACTGGTTGTAAGGCCGGTTACAACTGTTAGCCCTAATAAATATTTTATATATTTTTTCATTTCTATTTTTCTAAAAAGTTAAAATTCAGCGTTGATGCCAAAAGTTATAGTACGCGGAGAGGGGTATCTGCCTACATCTACGCCGGTTAAAAATGCGTCCTGATTTATAGCACCAATCTCCGGGTCGAGCCCTTTGTAGGGCGTAAACACGTACAGGTTTTGCCCGCTGGCATAAAATCTTAGGCGATTAAGCTTGGCTTTTTTAATCCATTTTGAAGGCAGGCTATAGCCAATGCTCACATTCTGAATGCGCAGGAACGAACCGCTTTCAATAAACCGGTCTGAGTTTTTCAGGTTGGGGTTATCGCCGCCTCTTGGAGCCGGGATGTCTGAATTAGGATTAGTAGGGCTCCAGAAATTGGATACCGAGGCCAACTGGTTTTGGTATAAGCCCGACAAACCCGAGATAGAGTAATTCAATACGTTAAA
Organism: Mucilaginibacter pankratovii; assembly: GCF_014773265.1. GTDB lineage: Bacteria > Bacteroidota > Bacteroidia > Sphingobacteriales > Sphingobacteriaceae > Mucilaginibacter > Mucilaginibacter pankratovii. The sequence continues at coordinate 400,528 of NZ_JACWMY010000002.1, forward strand.
TATCTTTGCACCGTATGAACCGTTCAGGAAAAACGAAAAATCAACCGACTTGTACGAAAAGGTATTGGTGATACCGTAAGTAAATGTTGGGTTACCGCTGCCAAGCGCAGTTTGGTCGGCCTCATCTATTTTACCATCATTGTTTAAATCCTCGTATTGTATGTCGCCAAGGAAAGTACCGGCTGGCGTATTGGCTACAGGGCGGCCAAACTGAACTGGCGCGTTACGCAATTGCTCGTCGGTTTTAAAAATGCCTTTAACTTTGTAGCCGTAGAATTCGCCGATTGGCCCACCCGCAACGGTGTGTGTAACCGGAAGGCTCAGGAAGCTAACACCAACACTTCTGTTGATGAACGGAATGCCGTTTGCCAAAGACTCTACCCTGTTTTTGTATTTGGAGAAAATAACGGTGGTATTCCATTTAAAATCCTTCCCAACTAAATTGCGGGAATTGATGGTTATATCAAATCCACGGTTGGTTACTTTACCGCCGTTAACATAAGCAGGTGCAATAACACCAGTGCCCGAATATTCTGCCGATTGGCCTAACAGGAATGCAGGCAAGGCTGGCTGGAATAAGAAGCCTTTGGATGTTTTAATATAATAGTCAAAGCTACCGTCAATCCGGCCAAATAATGTAAAGTCAACGCCCACGTCGCTCTGCACGGCGCGCTCAAAGGTTAAGTTGTTGTTAGGTACTTTGTCTACCGCAAAGCCGGTACCCAAACCGGTTGTTACTGCGGTAAGTGCCGAGCCGTACAGATAATTGGGCACGTTTTGGTTGGCAATTTCGCCGTACCCAACGCGTATCTTAACATTGTCGGCAATTTTTTTGATGCTTGCTAAAAAAGGCTCTTCAGAAAGGCGCCACGATACTGCCGCCGCCGGGAAGTACCCAACCTGCTGGCCCAGCGCAAATTTAGAGGTCCTGTCGCGGCGGATGGTAGCCGTTATGCTGTACTTGTTGTTGTAGGTGTATACACCACGTGCAAATACCGACTCCAGCGAAGCACTGCCGGCATATTCTCCGTTGGTTGCAGTTTTGGCATCGCCCAGGTTAAGGGTTATTAAATCGTTACTTAAAAAGTTTTGAACGCCTGCATCAATACCGCCCCAGGTAGATTCGTTTACTTCATAACCTAATAAGCCCGTAACCACATGTTTGGTACCGAAGGTATGGTTGTAATTTAAGTATTCTTTCCAGGCCCAGTAAATGGAATTAGCGTTGTACACATTCAGTTTTGCTGTTGGGTTAACAAACAGCGGCCCATACCTGTACGATGGCTGGAATACCTTGTTGTTTGACCAGTTAAAGTCGCCGTTGATCTCAGACCGTAAAGAAAGATCCCTGTAAAAACGGGTATCGGCATATAAACTACCATTAAAATTACTGCGTATTAAGTTGTTATAAATATCCAGCGCACGTGCTACGGGGTTTATTTGGCCGCCTTGCTGGTTTGCCTCGGGCAATGGCCCTGCAAATGTGCCATCGGCATTACGTACTGCCTGATCCGGCGCGCTCAATAATGCGCCGTAAATAACCCCGTTGTTATCGCCGATCGAGGTATTTTGGATAGAGCGGTTGCCTTGTATAGCAGCGCCTATTTTAAACCAATCCTTTACCTGCCCGTTAACATTTGTACGGAAGTTGAAGCGGTTGAAATCGTTGCCAAGGATAGTACCCGTTTGCTTTAAATACCCGCCTGATATATAGTAATCTACACCTTCTTTACCGCCCGATAGGGATACCTGGTGGCTTTGCATTGGCGCTGTGCGGAATATCTCGTCCTGCCAGTTGGTACCGGCAGCCAACAGATCCGGGTTGGCAAACTCGCCTCTTCTCTGCGTCCCCTGTGCGTCAGCAAGCGCGTTTTGCAATACCGCGTATTGTTGCAGGTTCATCATATTTAAAAACTTGCCCTGCTCCTGGAAACCGGCGTAGCCATCATACGCTATCCTGGCGCTGCCGTTTTTGCCGCGTTTAGTAGTGATGATGATAACCCCGTTAGATGCCCTGTTACCATAAATGGCGCTCGCCGAAGCATCTTTTAAGATGTCTATCGATTCGATATCGTTAGGGTTTAGCAGCGCTAAAGGGCTCACTGCCGATTGATCGTTGTTAACGGAGTTGAGCTGTGGCGATCTTCCGCTTGTAGAAAGATTGCGGGCGTCGCCGGATATGGCCACACCATCAATAACGTACAGGGGTTCGTTGGTTCCGCTAAGCGAAGTTACCCCGCGTACATGCACAGACGTTGAACTGCCCGGCGCACCTGTATTTTGGGTAATGGTTAAACCTGCCGCTTTACCCTGTAATAACTGGTCGATACTGGGTTGCGGGATATTTGCAATATCCGACGCCTTTACTGATGAAATGGCACCGTTTACATCCTGCCGCCTTTGGCTGCCGTAACCAATTGCCACAACGTTTACATCGGTAAGCGATGTGGTTGATGATTTAAGGGTTACGTTGATCTGTGTTCTGGTTCCTATAGCTACCTCTTGCTGTGCCATCCCGATGAACGAGAAAACAAGCGCCTTTGCCGTAGCAGGTACAGAGATGCTATAATTACCGTTAATATCTGTAATAGTGTTTATCTTAACATCTTTAACAGATACGTTTACACCCGGCAGGGTAACGCCCTTTTCGTCTGACACTGTCCCTCTGACCACTGTGCCCCCGCTTTGCGCCATGCTTCGGACGCAGATAAAAAAGGAGGCAAACAGCAGCGCTATTCGTAGAATTTTCCTCATAATGAATTGTTGGTTGTTATTGGTTTGTTTTAATAAATGGTTTAAACGCTCATAAAAAACATAGCGGGTTAAGCACATTGCTGCCGCCGGTTTACGCAGGCCGTGTAAAAATTACCGGTGGCCTGGCTCAATAAAAAATAAAAAAATGGTACTCTCGGTTTATATAATATCGGTTAGGCTAATTGGAGCTAACGATATTGTTTTACAGGGGATGAAATTATAGGCTATTGCGAAGCCGGTTGTGGATAAATAGGGGCACAAATGTCAACCCTTCGTAAACAACTGAAAATAAATAACTTAATATTTATGAGCGGCTTTTTTTTAGGCAACTAATTACAAATGTGTACCCGGAAGGCTTATGTAATACGCCATAAAATGAGCGGATAACGCTGCATGAGCACAGCGGCAAACATGGTATTTGAAGATTGAAGTGCGGCATGCCGACTTGGATTACCGAAGCAACTATCTATCCGCGCACCCTAAAGGAAACAGAAGCCGTAGTACCGGGCATTCTGAGGCGGAAGCTATTGGCCCGTTTTCTAATCCTCAATAAAACTATCTACGTACCTTGATGGGATGGTATTAAATTCAGCCTTAAAAGTCCTCACAAAATACTTCTGGCTTTTGAAACCTACTTTGTGGCAAATTTGGGAGATAGTAAGATGCCCGGTTTCCAGCAGTTGGGCTGCCCTCTTCAGGCGCATCTGGCGTACCAGTTCGTTTGGTGTTTTGCCGGTCATCTGCAGTATTTTTTTATAAAGGGTATAGCGGCTCACAAACATCTCGCTGCTAAGCTCCTCTACCGAAAAATTAATGTTAGAGATATTATTATCAATCAATATCAGCACTTTTTTGATGAACAACTCATCAGGCGATTCTACCCCCACCTCGGTTGGGCTGGCATCTACCTGTTTTTGATAAGTTTTGCGCATGTGTTCCTGCTGGCTAAGGATGTTCCTTATTTTAGATACCAGTATCTCGAAATTGAAGGGCTTGGTCATGTAATCGCTCGCACCTGTTCCAAGGCCTTTTAGCTGTTGCTCTTCTCCTGCTATGGCCGTTAGCAAAATAACCGGTATGTGCGATGTGCGTTTATCACCCTTTATTTTAAGGCATAGGTCGGTACCGTTCATCTCGGGCATAGTTATATCACTTACCACCAGGTTGGGGTGCTGGGCAAGCGCTTTTTGCCAGCCTTTTTTACCGTTATCAGCTTCCAGGATGTCGAAGAAATCTTTCAGGTTGTCTTTGAGGTAAAAGCGGAAGTCGTCATTATCCTCCACCAGCAAAACGGTAGGTTTTTTGGTATCCCGGTTTTCTTTCGGCCGCTTATCTTTTTTTCCTGCTATATCAACCGGCTCGTCCCCTATATGCGGAAGCAATACAGAGGCATCTGTAAATACTTTTTTATCTAATTGCTGCAATGGCAATAACACGGTGAAGCAACTGCCCTGGTTAAGTTCGCTTTCTACAACAATTTCGCCCTGGTGCAGCCTTACAAATTCTTTAGTTATAGATAACCCTATACCGCTGCCCTGGTTAAGCATGCTACCCGGGATATCGCTTTGGAAGAAAGGCTGGAATATCTTTTCCATTTTATCGTTGCCTATACCAATACCTGTGTCGATGATCTTTATCTCGAGCAGCGTGGCGGCATCACTATCACTATTCCTCAAATTTAAAAGTACGCTCACCTGCCCCCCTGCATGCGTAAACTTATAGGCATTAGATAGCAGGTTAAAAAGGATACGCTCTATCTTGTCGTGGTCGAAACTGGTGTAAAACTCATCAACCTCAGTATCAAACACAAAATCTATCCCCTTTTGCTCGGCCACATCGGTAAACGCGTGTGATAGTTCGCGGATGAAGCTTATAATATCCCCCGTGTTTTTGTGCAGCTTCAGTTCCTGATACTCCATTTTACGGAAATCCAGCAGCTGGTTCACGAGGTTAAGTAAGCGCTTTGCATTGCGGTTAACCAGTAAAAGCTGATTTTTCACATCGGGGTCTTTCACCTGTTTTACAATCTTATCTACCGGCGCCATTATCAGCGATAGCGGCGTACGAAACTCATGGCTTACGTTGGTAAAGAATTTGATTTTCATCAGGTCAAGCTCATGAAGGCGTTGCGTTTCTTCCCGCTCCTTCTCCAGCAGGAACTGGGTTCGCAGTTTTTTTATACCCTCCCTGCGGATGTAAAATAAAGCGCCTATAAATGCCAGGGCATAAAGGATATAAGCAAAGGTAGTTTTCCACCAGGGAGGCAATATGGTTACATGCAAGGTCAATTCTTTGCTGTTCCAAAAACCGGTGTTTGATGCGCGTACTTTAAAAGTATAATCGCCTGCATCTAAGTTGGTGTAGGGTGCCTTTCGGCTAAGGTTATCGGCCGTGATCCAGTTTCTGTCGAAGCCCTGCATCATGTACTCAAATTTAACTTTATCCGGATCGAAATAGTTGAGGGCGGCAAATTCTATCGAAAACACATTCTCGTTATATTTCAACTCGATGCTTTTCATATAACTGATGGCATTAGGCAGGATAACTTCACCGTAGATCTTTTCGCCCACAGATACACTTTTGTTAAAAACCTGCAAATCGGTTAGCGCCAATTCGGGTACATGCTTGCTCGAATGCAGATCCGCCGGGTTAAAAATATTAAAGCCGTTACCGCCGCCAAATATGAGTTCGCCGCTGCGGGTTTTGTATGATGAATGCGGCGTAAACTCGCGGCCCTGCAACCCGTCCTTTTCATTATAATTAACAAAGCTGAATTTACGAGGCGACACTTTATCGTTTATGGTGATGCTGGATAGCCCGTTTTGAGTGCTTGCCCAAACGTGGTGGCTATTATCCTCCCGTATATCAATAACGGTATTATCGGGCAGCCCGTCTTTATGTGTAAGGTTGGTAAAGCTGCCTGTTTCCGGGTCAAATATGCTTATCCCCCCGCGCGAACTTACCCATATCAACCCACGGCTGTCCTCTAAAATATTGTTGGTATTGTTATTAGCAACGCTGTGCGGGTCTTTATCGTCATGGATATAGTGCGAAAACTGCCCCGTTTTACGATTTAAAACATCCACGCCAAATGCAGTTACTATCCAAAGGTTCTTCCGCTTATCCTCCATAAGCGACGAAATGTAGTTAGAATGGATAGAGTTGCTGCTGCCAGGAGTTGGTTTGTAATGAGAGAATTTGCCGGTTTTACGGTTAAACAGGTTTAAACCGCCGGCAAGCGTACCGATCCACATATTTTGGTCTCCGTCCTCAATGATCGACCATATACGGTCTTCGGAAATACTGGTGGAATCGGCATCGTTATGGCGGTAATGTTTAAAGTTTTTACCGTCAAAAACATCCAGCCCGCCAAAGTAAGTACCTATCCATAGCTTCTGCTCATGATCCAAGTACATGCTCACTATTATATTGTTGGTGAGGCTGTTGATGTTGGCTGCATCGTGCATGTATTTTTTAAAGCTGCCGTTCTTACGGTTAAAATAAACCAAACCACCGCCGTTGGTGCCCAGCCAAAGGTTGCCATACTTATCTTCTATAAACTTGTTTACATCGCTAAAACTTAAGCTGGCCGGGTCTGACAGGTGATGCGTGTATAGCGGAAACTTGATGATACTTTCGTGGTAGTAGCTTACGCCCCGCTTGTAGGTGCCGGCCCATATAATGCCGGTGTTATCCCTATACAGCAATATAATACTGTTTTGGCCAACCGTTTTATTATCATCTTCCCGGTTTAGCAGGTATTTGAATGTAAAATCCTGTTTGTTTAGAATATTAATGCCACCGTGGTCGGTTGCTATCCATATACGGTTTTTATCGTCCTGTATCAGGCTGGTAACTACATTGGTATTTAACCCGCCATGCCCGTTATCTTTATCAACGTGCCTAAACAAGTTAAGCCCGCTGTTAAGGTAATAAACACCCAATGAGTAATTAGGCACAAATGCCCATATATCGTCCTGGTTATCAATAAAAACGCAGTAACTACTGCTTAAGCCGGGGCTTATGCCGACCAGCGTTTTGCGGTAATCAACTTTATGAGTTGCAGGGTTTACCCTTTCTAAAACGCCCTTATTATATACCAGCCAAATGTTGCCTTTACTATCCGTGGCTAAATCAGATACGGTGTTGCTGTAAATAGACTGCCCATCGCCCGGTTTATTGCTAATGTGCGTGGTTGTTTTACTAAGGGCCGTGTATTTGTACACACCGGTGACCGAATTGAGGAACCAAAAATTACCCTTCCTGTCTTTTTTTACCGCGGTAAGGTTTTGAGAGGGGATACTTATCGACCTTAAAAAGCCGCCCGCGTCATGACTAAAACGCTCTGTCTGCGGGTCGTAAATATTATAACCGTTACGGGTTTCTATCCAAAGCTTGCCCCCTGGGCCTTCTGATATGCTTAGTATAAAATCGTCGTTAAGGCTGGTGGTATCGCCGGTGATGTGCTTAAATACTTTAAACTTATAGCCGTCATATTTATTTAGCCCCGATAAAGTGCCAAACCACATAAAGCCCTTGCTATCCTTAAAAACACAATTTACCTGGTTATGCGAAAGCCCGCTGGTAATATCAAGCTTAGAGAATTGGAACTCGTTATTTTGGGCGTGAAGCCGTGCGATAATAAAAAATGCTAAAAAAAATAAGCACCCCCCGCGTTTCTTCATCACCTTTTTTGTTGTTACACGTTATCGTTTAGGAGGTTACACTTATTTCCGATGCCATTTTATCAATTTATTTCAAATATGGTGGCTATTTATACAAAATCTTTACAGATTCCATTTTTTTTTGACAAATTAACATTTAGCGCCCTTGGTGGCAATCATTTGTCTAAGATATCAATAAGTTATAAAATTGCTTAAACCAAAATGATTATATTTGTATGATAGGATTTGCAATTATTCTGCAAACGAAAAAGTGGTGAGTAAGAAAATAAGCCATTATAACATATTGAATATCAGATCAATACAAGGGAAATACAAATCCCTTCTCCACAAAGCTCAACGCCAAAAAAAGAGTAAAAGCCTGCAAATAAAATAATTGCAGGCTTTTGTTTTTTAGTCAAATGTTACTATTTACCCCTCTTTTAGAATTCATTTGTAGGGCGAGTAATTTGGTGAGTTGACTTTCTGAAAACCTTACTCATCTTAAAAATTTACTTACCATTTAACGCTCAGCATCCGGCAGCTGTTTAATTTCAATGTTCCTAAAATCCACGGGCTGCCCCTCGCTTTGTAGGGCGACAAAGCCGCTGCTTAGTAAAGTTCCGTCTTGTTTGTATTTCGGGTTGTAGCCATGCGCTATCCCGCCGCCAATGGTAGGCCTGGAATACTGTAGCACAGTATCGCCGTTGATGATATGCGTAATTAATTTATTACCCTGAACGATCAATTCCCCCTTTACCCATTGCTCGCCGTCGTAAGTTTTTGAAGTAGAATTGATACAATGATCGGGCGACACGCTCCCTTTATAAACCACATCGGTGCCGGGTGAGCACATGTTGCCGGTTGGCCTCGATTTCCCGTCACCTAAACCGCCCAATAACTGCATTTCAATGGATATGGGCCAGTCCTGGTCCTTCAACATTGTCCTAGGGTCCTGAGAATGGAACATTACACCGCTATTAAGAAGTGTGTAATCGGGAGCACCTTTTTGCAGTTTGCCAACAAAACGATACTCAAACCGGAGTTTATAATGCGAGAACGGAGTTTTATAATACAGGTGCCCAAACTGGTCGTTAAAATCGCCGTACTGGTCATAACTTATCCTGATCATGCCGTCTTGTACCCTGAATGTATTGCCATAGTTTTCGCCAACCAGGTGATGATTGATCTTTACAAACCAGTCGTTAATGTCGTGCCCGTTAAATAGCTTCTTCCAGCCTTTGTCGGCATCGCCCGTATCGGCCAGTTTTTTGGTATTAGAACAGCCCAGTATAAGCAAGCAGGAAAAAATAAAAAGGATTTGCGTTTTTTTCATAGTTGATAAAGTATTGTGCCGTCTTATTATACTTAATACAGCAAATGTATTTGATCTGTGTTAGGTTTTACTTACTCTTTACTGGAATTGCTTTGATGTCTAAAATAGCCGCGGACAACCCATCTGAACTAACCGTTAATTTAATATCACCGGCATCATGGGTGCTTCTAATTACTATTAAAGCACGCCCGTGCCATGCTCTGTGCGCGTTGCCAACATATGGGTCGGTATCTTTCAAATCACCATTGGCAACTCCGGCAATTGTTGCTGGCCCTTCAATTTTAAAGTTTAGGCGGTTTGCGGCATTTGGCTGAAGTATACCATCCTTGTCGGTTACCTCCACAGTAACATAAGACAGGTCCTGCCCATCGGCTTTTATCTCTTTCCTATCAACAGTTACCCCGATTTTTGCAGCATCCCCGGCGGTTTGTAAAACAGTAGCTTCAATTTCTTTACCATTATCCACACCCATTGCTTTAAGCTGGCCGGGCGCATAAGGTACGGTAAATTCGGCTTTATGTTCCTGCTCTTCAGTTGTTGGCTTCTCGCCAATAAGTTTGTTGTTGAGGTAAAGACGCACACCGGGATATTTTGAATAAACTTCAACCTTAATAGCTTTTCCAAAATATTCCGGCCAGGTCCAACTTTCCCAGGTAGGCCATACGGACCACCACGTTGTTTTAATCTCAATTGGATCCGGCTCGGGCTCCCGAACAGCCATGTAGAGCTTTTCGGTATTATTGTATAAAAGGCTACGATAGTGGGAGATCGGCTTTCTCCATCCGATCAAATCGATATCGCCACAATAGGCGCCATGCCAGGGGAAAAAGTCATGCTCCCAATGTTCACCCGGCATATCGCCAGAGTAATACCAACGGCCTATCCCCGATTCGCCAAGATAGTCCATAGCAGTCCAAACAAAATCTCCGATAACATAATTGTTGTTTTTTACCAACTTCCAATTTGCAAAGGCATCCTTAGGATACGACTCCGTTTGCATAATCATCCGTGAAGGCACCCTCTGATGATCGGCAGCCGCACTCCACAAGTGATAATTATAACCGGCAATGTCATGCGCCGCCATAAGCGGATCGAGCGTAGCCCACTCCTTACCATTATCCACAATTGCGGATGTAACCGGGCGAAGGTTATCTATCTTTTTTATTGCATCAGCAAGCATTTTGGCTGTTTCTACCGCTCCGGGGGTACCCCTCTCCACTATTTCGTTACCAATGCTCCACATGATAATGGAAGGGTGATTACGGTCGTGCAAAACCATGGCATCTACGTCACGTTTCCACCACTGGCTAAAATATTGGGCGTAATCATATTTGTTTTTACCTGTTTTCCAACAATCAAACGATTCGTCAACAACCAATAAACCCAACCTATCGCAAGCATTTAAAAAAGCCTCGGAAGGGGGATTATGAGAGGTTCTTACAGCGTTAAATCCCGCTTCTTTGAGTTGCTCTATCTTACGCTCCTCTGCACGGTCAAAAGCGGCGGCGCCCAGGCAACCGTTATCATGATGCACGCAACCGCCATTCAGCTTTACGGTTTTGCCATTAAGCTGAAATCCATTTTCGGTAGTGAATTTTACAGAACGTATGCCAAAACTCGTCTCCGTTTGATCGATTACTTTTTTATTTTGTAGTACTTGTATCCGGGCATTGTACAATGCAGGGCTTTCCGGCGTCCATAGCCGGGGGGCTGTTACAGGTATAGTTTGGGCAACTTCTTTTTCACTATGAGCAGCCAGCTCCACCTTTATCTGACCATTCCCGGCATTTTTAGCATCTGCGCCCTTTAACCAGGTACTTAAAACAATACTCTTGGGCAGATCGGTTTCGTTTTTTACCAGTGTTTTAATTTGAACGGTTGCCTTTTTGGAAGACGCATCAGGGGTTGTAATGGCAACGCCCCACTGGGCTATATGTACAGCTTCGGTAGCGATCATCCAAACATGGCGATAGACCCCTGAACCACTGTACCACCGGCTGTTTACTTGTTGCGAATTGTCTACCCGCACCGCTATAACGTTTTCACTGTTAAAATCCAGATAAGGCGAAAGGTCATAACTAAAGGATGAATAGCCATACGGGTAAATTCCAAGCGATTTCCCATTTATAAAAACCTCAGCATTCATATAAACCCCTTCAAAATAAATGGAGACTTTTTTACCTTTCCATTCACCCGGAGCTTTAAAGGTTTTACGATACCAGCCAATACCCGCCGGGAAATATCCGCCGGCACCGCCCATTGGGTTTTTAGGACTTACTTTACCTTCTATACTCCAATCGTGCGGCAGATCAAGGCTTCGCCAGGCCTTATCGTTAAAATCCCTCGATTTGGCCGAGGCCGTATCTCCCTGGAAGAACTTCCATTGATAATCAAACAATTGCTTTCGTTCCGTTTCACCGGGATTTTGAGCCTGGCATGCAAGGTTACCAGCCAAAATCAAAACGGTTGCAACTATCGCTTTAATATAGTGGGTAATAATATAGGTTTTACGCAGATCCATAGGGGTGTACTTCTTATAGCAATATTTGTTTTATTGGACGTTGATAATAACTTCATCTCCCTTAAGGGTTTCGGAAGATGCTTTTAACCGGATCTCCCCGGCTTGTTTATTTGATTGAACCAGCACTAAGCAATATCCGTTAAAGGCCATCCGCTGGCTGGCTTTATCCGGCTCATGGCTGCTGGGGTTACCGTTACCTGTGCCAATAATTTTTCCGGGGCCTTCAATTGAAAACTTTACCAAATCCCCCGCTGTAGGGACAACTCTTCCTTTGGCGTCTTTAATAGCAACCCGGATAATAACCACGTCGGTACCGTCGGCCTTAAGTACGGTACAATCGCTGTTCAAGGCTACGTGTGCCGGAGCGGTTGTGGTTTCAACAATATCTTTAGTAACCAATTTACCGTTTTTATATCCCCTGGCTTCCAGTTTACCGGGCTTATATATCAAATTCCATATCAGCTTGGTATAGGGAGTTGTTTTCTGCCGGCCTATTTTTTTACCATTGAGGAATAACTCCACTTCGTCGCAGTTGGTGTAACAATGCACCTGCGTGCTATCTCCTTCTTTGCCGGGCCAGTTCCAATGCGGGAAAATATGGACCACCGGTTCGTTTGTCCAGGCCGCCTTGTACGCGTAGTACCCGTCTTTAGGGAAGCCGCATATATCCATAAACCCGAAATGTGATGTAACGCATGGCCATTGATATGGCGTAGGCTCACCACGGTAATCGAAACCTGTCCAAACAAATAATCCGCCCAGGTAGGGGTATTTAACAACGTCTGCCCAATCTTCGCCGGGCAGTGGCCCCCAGCCTGGTTGCCATAACCCGAGGTTTGAAACATAACCCTTTCCCCAATCGTTCTTATACTCACCGCGGGTTGAAATGAAACTTGTGGTCTCTGTATTAAACTCAACCCGGTTGGGATATTTTTCATGGTCCTTCACATACGCCAGCCCTTTGTCTCCATAATTATATCCCACAACATCCAGCACATCGCTATACCCGCCTTCGTTCCGTCCGTGATTCATGGCAGCCGTCACAGGGCGCGTAGGGTCTATCTGATGGGTTATGTCAACCAATGTTTTTAGTATCCTGGCCCCGGTCACCGTACCTTGTATCCATTCTTCGTTTTCCATACTCCACATAAAAATGGACGGGTGGTTACGATCCCTGTATAACATGGCTTTCAAATCCTTTATCCCTTCTTCAGAACCCGATAACATGCGATTTTCGTCCAGCACAAGCAAACCCATCCTGTCGCACATATCAAGCAATTCTGGAGTGGGAGGATGATGGGAACAACGATAAGCGTTGCTACCCATTTCTTTAAGTAATTTTAACTTGTATTCATTTATTTTATCGGGGAGTGCTACACCAATCCCGGCAAAATCCTGGTGGTTGCAAGTACCCTTCACCGGGTAAAGCTTTCCGTTCAGAAACACCCCATTCCGGTTTACTTCCACGGTTCTCACCCCAAAAGTGGTTTCGTAATTGTCTACAACAACCCCATTTTCAGAAACTTCAGTGAGTAGTTTGTAAAGGCCCGGTGTTTCGGGCGTCCAAAGCAATGGTTTTTTAATAATCCCTTGTTGCGAAATCTCCGTTGTACTAAAGGGCTCAATTACCTGCGATGAAGTTTTTGTGTCAATTATCACTCCCTTATTATCGGCAATTTTAGAGACGAGTGTAATGTTTTTAATTACGCCGTATTCGTTTTTAATATTGGTTTTTATGTTTACCGAAGCTTCATCAGGCGAAACTACAGGGGTAGTAACATAGGTACCAAAGCGGTCGACATGCAGCCTATCGGTTTTATTGAGCCAAACGTGCCGGTAAATTCCACAGCCTTCGTACCACCAGCCTTCATAGTCGGTAGCATCAACCTTTACAAGAATAACATTTTTGCCCTCGTTACCGTAGCGCAAAACATCAGTCAAATCATAGTTTGAAGGAGTGTAGCCGCTTTGATGGTTGCCCATGAGCTGACCATTAACCCAAACAGAACTGTTCCTGAAAATACCGTCGAATTCTATGGATATTTTTTTCCCTTTATCGGTTTCCGGTATTTCAAACTCTTTCCTATAAAAGCCTATCCCACCGGGCAAATATCCACTGACAGCCGGCGAGCTCCCGATTGATTTATCATTAACAAAAGTCCCCTCAACACACCAATCATGCGGAAGGTTTACTTCCTTCCAATCTTCGGGTTTAAATGTAGCTGCTTTATCAACATCGGTATAAGCAACAATGGCATCTTTGTTGGTTTCAACTTTTACATTGATATCTGTTAAACCTCCATAACCAGCAGCTTTCACTGCCCGCTTTATAGCTATATCGCCTTTATGAAACTGCCAGTTAAAGTCAAATTTTTCTCTTATTCTTTTCGATGAAGCAGTTAATATGCTTTGCGCTGTTGCATCAACAAATGATGAAGCCGAAAGCAAGAAGGATGAGATCCCAAAAAGCAATATTTTAAGCACCTGATTTTTAAAGTGTGTATATCTGTTCATAATTTAAATTGATAAGCAACTCCTGAATTACCGAATGGTAACATCAGGGCTGGCTTGTGATCACATCTACCTCGGCGTATCCTATATTATCGTTGCCCTCTGTATTCTTCAAAGCCCTCAATTTAATATAGCGTGCTTGTACAGTCGCAAATTTTTTAATTTGCAGCAATGGGTTGTTTTTGATGTTCGGGAACTCGCCTTCATCAACCAATTTCCATTCCTTATTGTCGGGCGAAACATAAAACTGATAGGTAGTAATAATACCCGGCCCCCATAAACCAGGATCGGGTAAGTATCGGAAGCCAGACAGGCTTTCTTCTTTCCCCAGGTCTATCACCAGGTCAACCGGCATTTTTTTGTCCTTGTCCTGGTGCCATACCGTAGCAGGGTCGCCATCTAAAATTGCTTTAGCCTTTTCCACATCTACGCCCAAAATTCTCCAATCTTTACGGGGCAGGTCGAACTTTTCTTCCACCACGGAACTGCTTTTGCCAGTAGTTCCGTCACTGGCAATCGCCTTTACTTCTAATTTTCCAACTGTTTCAAAAGGGCCGGTATATTTTTTTGAACCGGGGGTAGGCGTGCTTCCATCCAATGTATAGTAGACTACCGATTCTTTATCGGCAGGTGTTATTATTATTTTACCGGATTGATCTCTGATAACAGACGGAGCGGTTAAGATCTGCTGTGCGTTGTAAATACCGATATTGGAGATAACAGGGCAGCTTTTCGAATCGGTAATAGTCAACCGCACTTTTGTGGCCTTCACACTCGGGAAAGTAAGAATACGTTTATACCCAATAGTGGTTGCAGTTGCTACTTCCTTCCAACTGCCACCAACCAATGCTTCAACTTTGAATGCTTTTACCCTTTGGCCTAACCGGATATATTCCTGAGCCAAAAACCGATTAAATGAAGTGGCCTTACCCAAATCGATGGTCAGCGAAGCGGTTTTTACTTTGTCGTCTGTTGCCCAATATGTATTTGTATTGTTATCAATCGCTTTACCGGCACCAAATTGTTTACTGTTGCCCCGAACATTGGAAGCAGTTGCTTTTTTCAATTGAGCAAGATTTACAGCAAACGCGTCCTTAACCGCTTTGCCAAATTCCAGGGCTGCTTTTTCATCTCTATTATTGATCAAACCATTTGGCATGATAGGAAAGTTAAGCAGGAAAGTAGCATTACGGCCAATGGAGTTGTAGTAAGTGTCCATCAGTTGAGGCAACGTTTTCACCTTAGTATCTTCACTCGGGTGATAAAACCACTCCGGCCTGATGGATGTATTTACTTCGGCGGGAACCCAGGCATTACCGTTTTCCAAACCGTAATGCAGCATATTGTAGGGCACATCGCCGGTAGCGTTGAGCAGGCTCCAATTGGTTTCACCTACATAACCGGCTTCGGTTCCTACCCAGCGCAGATCGCCCCTATCGCCGCCATCGTTCCAGATCACACAATTTGGCTGTAGTTTATGGATAAGCGCATAGGTATTCTTCCAGTCGTAATAGGTGGTGCGGTCAATGGTACGGCTTTCGTTAGCGCCACCGTAATAGCCCGAGCCTCCGTTAGCACCGTCAAACCATACTTCGAAGATGGGCCCGTAATTAGTGAGCAGCTCGGTCAGCTGGTTCCTGAAATAGGTAATGTATTCCGGCTTACCATAATCCGGATCGTTCCTGTCCCATGGAGAAAGATAAATGCCCAATTTTAAACCATATTCCTTACATGCGTCGGCCATTTCCTTCACCACGTCTCCTTTGCCATTTTTCCATGGCGAATTTTTAACGGAGTACTCCGTATATTTTGATGGCCAAAGGCAAAAACCGCAGTGATGCTTTGCGGTAATGATAACTCCTTTCATACCCGCTTCTTTACAGGTACGTGCCCACTGCCGGCAATCCAGGTTCTTTGGGTTAAATAAATTCACATCTTCATTACCAAATCCCCATGACTGATCCGTATAGGTATTCAACGAAAAATGCACAAATGCATAGGATTCCATCTGCTGCACGCGCATTTGGTTACGGCTTGGTACCGGGCCAAATGGCTTTGGCGCACTGATTTGAGCGTTACAAAACAACGTTGGAGACAGAGAAAAAACAATCCCCCAAAAAAAATTTCTATTCATAAAATTCACATTATTACATTTTTACTTCAATCTTTCGTTTCAGTTGTTGTTGATTACGAAAGATCACTATTTCGGTATTTTTCCCGGCAACCGCGTTCCGGGCTTCCTGTAGGTCTTTAAGATTGCCGACTTGTTTGCGATTAAAAGTTAGAATTACATCATTAGCCTGAAGGAATGCTGAGGCAGCAGAGCCTGGAGCAACTGAGAGGACTAAAACACCCCTTATCCGGTCCATGCCTGTTGCGGACTGCTCGCCGGCGGTGGTAAGGTTTTTTATCCTCGCACCCATAAAATCTATGGTTTCATCTTTGGTTAAATTATTGATTACTAGGACCGTCGGAAAAATTGGCTTTTTGGCGATCCTCTTCAGCCCCACGGAAACCACACCAAAGTTATCCATTTCAAAATTTTTGAAGCCGGCGGACAAGGCGGCAGCCCCTTTTTTAATCCGAAAATCTCCTTTTTCAGGATTTTCAAAAGTTAAAGGGCCGTATACAGAATGGCTATCTGTTCCGCGCGAACGGGCTTCGGCCAGTGAAACGGAATCGGGAAAAGTGTTGTAATCAATTTCACGGCCCCAGTCGGCAATACCGATAGGCAGGTACGCCGTGCCAACAATATTATGGCGAAATACATCCTGGCTGTTTTTAAACCAAACATGGGGGTGAAAGGTATTATTAACCATGATATTGTTTTCAACAATGCGTTTCACACCTTCCCGCAACTTAATACCTCCGTTTAAACACAGGTTATTGTAAATATGATAATTGCTGGATCCGTCATCCAGGTCGATATCCCAACCATGATCGCAGCGGAACCGGTTGTTGCGCAGGACGATTGGTCTCACAACATCAAGGAGAGCTAAACCGGGTCTTTCAGCAACAATTGAATCAAGCTTCTTTTTATCTGCCTGCCAGTAGCGGTCGCGCCCCCAGGAATTGAAAGAACCGTGATCACCTGTTTCCTTTACAGTATTGAACACGTCGTTATACTCAATGATATGCCCTCCCCAGGTCCCTTCACTCACGTTGATGCCTGCACGTGGCACGTCATAAATGGTATTGTGGCTTACCACAATATCGCTACACATTGATAGCTCTACCCCGGTCGATTGTTTTTCTACATAACCAAGGTTAAACATCAGGTTATCATAAACTTTACAGTCTTTAGGATAATTGTTTGTTTTAGGGCCAGGTGTAAGGTCTATTTCCGCTGGTGGTATGTACTCGTTATACTCAAAACTGGGTGAACGCACCGCAGCCGGGTCGCCTACAAAACAAATACCGCTTGCGCCAATGTCGGAGATCCGGCACCCGGATACTTCACAATTGCGGTTGAAGTTGCTAAAAAACACCGCGTTGCTGCCCAAATTCTCGAGTACACATTTTTCGAGCCGGCAACGTACCGCCCCTTCGTAGAATACTGCTCCGCCCCGGTAAATTGTCCAGTCGCTGCGCAGCAAGGGCTCTTTGTTTTGCATAAAGGTGCGTACCGTCTGTGTTAAGGTGAGGCCGGAGATAATAATATTTTTGACCAGCCTCTCTTCAGTGCCCCTGAATTCAAATAAATGGGCAAGTTGCGGTATCTCCAACTTTGCAGTTTTTAAATCAAGGCCTGCGGGCGGATAGTAATATAAGATTTTCGTTTTCTTATTATAAAACCATTCGTTTTCCGTATCAAGTTCTTCAAAAACATTCTCTGTATACCTGTATTTTTCGTGCATACCCGACCGCCGGTTATTTTGCCAGCCCCCTTCCAGAACAGGCGTGCCGCTGGTGTCTTTCCCCGTAATGATATAATGAAAATCGCCCCACTTTGCGCTGTGCAATGCATGCACATACCCGCCCGCAGGGGACTTCCACCTTTCAGCGCGTTCTTTGCTCATGGCATCAGCTGCTGTACCACGGAGGATCTCCGCCGAAGGGTCGTAGTTGGGGTAGCGGGCCATATGCTGCAATTTTCCGTTTACAAGCAGTTCATCAAAAACAAGGTCTTGGGCAATCTTAGCCTGCCGGATTCCATTTTTAAATGCTGTCCAATTCAGTCCGCGCAATAAAGCCCCGCCGCTTATGATGACCTTTTGGTTGTCCACATTGGTCAAAGTCAGCGGTTCATTATCTTTCCTGGAGTCGGCCGATGTAAACACTACGGGCTTGCTCAAATAATAGGTACCGCCGTAAAGCCTGATAAAAACCGCTCCGGAAATTTTTCGCGCAGCGCTCACTGCCCCGTTTATGGAAGCAAATGGTTTGTTTTTAGTACCCGGATTACGATCATTACCCTTAACAGAAACATATAGATTTGTTTGTGCGTTGCTGCCAGCCGGCCGCAGGAACGAAGCAAAGAAAATTACAGATATGATGATCAGGTTCTTAATTCCCCTCATTTTTTAAAATTTAAGTAATACGCCGCCAAGTGAACTGTGAACTTGCCGGTAAATTCCCAATATAATTTGTGCTATTTTTCACCTTTGGCTATTTGATGAAAAATACTAAATCTATTTCACTTCTATAAACTCCGGCTCGTACGGCGCGATAGTAAAATTGCCTGTATAGCTTTTATCAAAAAGAATACTCTTTGAGTTTCCATTCATTGAAATTTCCTTTGGTTCACCCGTTACATTCAGGTATAAGAAGTGATTCTTGTCAATTTGCCTTGCCATTACACCATCGGGAACCTGCGGCCCTTTCTTAATGCCAAGTTCGTTGATCAGCTCGTCAACCAATGGGTTCAATACATTGCTACCCGCAGGTAACCCCACATAAATTGCCCTGCCTTTGCCGTATTTGTTAGAAGTTATGATCGGGTAGTCCTTGTCCAAACTTGTGATGCTGGCCAAAACCTGGGCACCTTTGGGATCTATAACATCAAACCGTGCCGACTCTGCATTCACAGATGTCCCTTTATAGTTTACTTCTAATTTTTTTCCCCGATAAGACTTTCTTGATATTTCATTCAGGTTTTCTGTCTCTTCGTAACTTGCTACCCTTATACCAAAAACATCATCTAAACGCCCCGGGTGGGTGGACGCAAATACTTTCCCGGTTTCGTCAACCACCGCGGAATTACTTGTCATAACAACAGTGCCGCCATTTTTTACAAACTCCCTGATCTTGTTGCCGGTTATTTCATCCATTACCGTTACACCGGGCACAAAAAGTAATTTGTACTTTAATGTACTTTTGCCGATCTCAACAATCCGGGAATCCATATTACGAAAATGAAACAAATTCCAACAGCTCTGTAACTGTTGGTCCTGCGTCTCGGGAAAGGCGCTGCTGGCTATCTGACTGGGAAAGGAGAATGCTAAGCCAACTTCTGGGCTGGCCTTGTAAGGGAAGAATTTTTCTATCTTTTTAAATTCGGTGGCTATCTTTTTGTATTCATCATATTTACGGTTGGGGACTCCGTCCCAATCAAGCATCCCTTCCAGGTATTGTTCTTCGCCCGACCACATACTTTGCCAGGTCCATCCGCAAATCATCTGATTGCCGTACATCAGTGTGGCATAAGCCGACTTCCTGATCGAATTGGGCACTGCCGTCATGGTTGTATACTCGCTGCACCAAAAAGGATTAGAGCTTTCAAACTGAATACGGGAAATCCCAAACAAGGCGTTCATCACACCCCAATTCGTTGTTAAAGAGTTACCGGGATAAAAGCCAGCTCCCTCACGAGTCATTTTGCCTGAGTAAGCAATCTGTGAATAGTCAAAATATTTTAAGGCGCTGTAATACCAGGCATTTGTATTTGTCAACACACCGGGGGCATTTGTGTTAACCTTGTCGAGCACTTTGAATAAGATGTGGTTTACCTCGTCTGAAATAAAACGCCTGAAATCCAATATTTTCTCCGGGGCGCCGTTCTTTTCGCCCGTTACGGGTAGGCCAACTTCATCAAAATCGTTGACCCTTCTGGACCAACGCTGTGTAGCCCAGGCTTTGTTAAAATTATCAAGGGTAGCATACTTTTTCATCAGCCAAACAACGAATCTTTTCCTCACCGTTTCTGAATATGAAATGGGGCCATCACCAGATTCGTTATCAACACCAAAAGCTAAGAGGGCCGGGTGTTTGGCGTAATGCTTTGTAAGTGTATCCGCATAGCGCACAGCATATTTTTGATACATCGGATCGCCTAAATCATCCATGTAGCGATGGTTTGGATATTGCGCAACGCCGCCCGGACTGGTAACATCAATAGATGGGTATTTATGGTGCAGCCAAACAGGTGCGGGGCGAATAGCGATATCAAGGATCACCTTGATCCCCGCCTCGTTCATCATATCCATCACAGCATCAAACCATTGAAAATCAAACTTACCCTCAGAGGGTTCATAACTGTCCCAGGCCAGGTGGCCCATCCTAACTGCCTTGAATCCGGCAGCCTTCATTAAGGCAATATCCTTTTTTATTTTTTCCTGGTCTTTATCATCATGTGGATGATAGTTGGTGCCAACGTATAGCACCTGAGCTTTAACCGATAACACGGCAAGCAAAAGCGTTGAGACTATCAAAAGCTTTTTGATTTCTATTTTCATTATTGTATTTATCTTTTGTGCAGGGTTATCAGGATGGCTTGTGTTTTCTATTCACAGATGTCCCATAAACTTTCACCCTATTTATTGAAACCCGCCCGGTTTCTGAAATGAATTTATTTAACTGAAATTTTTACTGTTTTTGAAATATTGCGTGAGGAATTGCCCAATTGAAGTACAAATTCCCCGGCCTCAACTTTCCATGTTTTTTTTGTTTCATCGTAAAAAGCCAGATCACTAACCTTTACCTGCAGTTCGACCGTTTTAGTTTCGCCAGGCTGCAGAAAAACTTTCTCGAAAGCCTTCAATTCTTTTTCGGGACGCAAAACCGAACTAACGGGATCGCTTACGTACAACTGCACAACCTCGGCACCATAACGGCGGCCAGTGTTTTTAACTGCAAATTTTGCATGGATGATACCATCTTTTTCGTAGATATTCTTGTCTGTTGAAAAACCACTGAGCGCAAAACCTGTATAAGAGAGCCCGTATCCGAAAGGAAACTGGGGTTGGATCTTCTTAGTATCAAACCAGCGATATCCTACTAAAACATCTTCCTCGTAATTTACTTTTAAATCTTTTCCGGGAAAATTGCCCAAAGCATGAGCAGGCGACTGATCCAGCGCAACGGGTATGGTGAAAGGCAATTTGCCGGATGGGTTTACCTTGCCGCTTAATACATCTGCCACTGCATTGCCTGCCTCCATGCCACCATACCACGACCATAAAATAGCAGGCACCTGGTTAACAATGCCTGCTAATTTTACAGGCGAACCGGCTACTATTACTACAACAGTTTTAGGGTTTGCTTTTGCTACTTCCCGCATCAAAACTTCCTGTCCGTAGGGCAGATCCATATTTTGTCTGTCGAAAGATTCCGTATCAAAATCGTGGTTTAACCCTCCGAAAATGATAACCACATCTGATTCCTTAGCAACCTTTACAGCCTCCTGAATCAATTTCCAATCAACATTATCTGAATTTGACTGCCCCCGGTTGCTCCCTTCTTTAAAAGTAGATTGTTTTTCATACCCCCGGGCAAAATTCACTTTTACGTTAGCGCCGAACTTCTGCTTAATTGCTTCCAGGGGCGTTATTTCGTATAATGCTTTTATCTCTGAGCTAAGCCCCGCTCCGCATTGTTTGCGGGTTGCATTATCACCAATGATGGCAACCGATTTTATTTTGTTGAAACTAATGGGAAGAATGTTGCCTTTATTTTGAAGCAGCACCGCGGCCTCGGCTGCTGAATTGTAGGCTGCCTTTTGATGCTCAGGCGTATTCATTTTTCCTTTTTCGCGGTTACTTTCGTCAAACATCTTTGTTTTGAACATTACGCGAAGCACATTCCCTACTTTTTCATCAACTACAGATAACGGTACCTCTCCCCGCTCAACAGCTTTTATTAACGGATCGGCAAAATACCATTCGTTGTAGTCTTTTTTATCGGTGCCCATTTCCAGATCAAGGCCGGTTAATGCAGCCTTTACGGTTGTATGTGCTGCGGCCCAATCGGTCATTAATACACCTTTAAACCCCAACTCTTTCCTTAGAATTTGCCTGTTGAGGTACTCGTTTTCTGAACACCAATCGCCCCTGAACTTATTGTACGCTGCCATTACCGTATAAGCACCACCCTCGGTTACAGCGGCTTTGAAACCCGGCAAATAAATTTCCCGCAAAGCTCTTTCGCTCATTTGCACATCAACAGAATCGCGATGCGTTTCCTGGTTGTTGGCTATCCAATGCTTAACGCTCACGGCCACATCTTTAGATTGCAGAGCTTTAATGTAGGCAACGGCCATCTTTGAAATGAGAAAAGGATCTTCGCTCATGTATTCGAAATTTCGGCCGCAAAGTGGCGAACGGATAATATTGATACCCGGCCCCAGTAAAACATCTTTTTTCCGAAACCGGGCTTCCTCGCCCAATACCAGCCCCTGCTTTACAGCGAGGGCAGGGTTCCATGTTGCAGCGAGGGCTGTCCCCGGAGGAAAGCAAGTTGCCGAATCAGTGGTCCAGCCTGCATAGGCCCAGTCATGCCTGTTAATTTCGGCACGTACGCCGTGCGGCCCGTCACTCAGCGCCCATTCTGGAATACCCAGTCGCTTTACCCCGGATACATAAAACTTTGAGTTCGCGTGCAATAAGCTCACTTTTTCCTGTAAAGTCATCTGGCTGATCAGGGAACGGATCTTTTCTTTCTGGTAATTATCATTCAAAGTTTGCTGTGCATTGGCCATTCCTGCTGTCAGCAGAATAAAAGAAAGGATCTGGAAGCATGTCTTCATCATTATCTTCAACTTTAATATCAATACATTCATCGGTTATCTCTTGATCAGGTTTATCAGGATGACATCATTTTCCCGGATATCAACTTCGCTGGAATATTTGGCGTTCGGTTTGATCTCAATTTGCCGTATGGCGGTGGGAGAGCCGTTTTGGTGTTTTAATTTTTCAACCTGTTGCTTTTTCAGCTGCTTTGGCCGGCCCAGATCCACGTAGCTTGTATACGCATCGTTCACCCGGTAACCTACTTTATAAATCTCCATGGTATACCTTCCGGCAGGCACATGCGATAAGTTTAATTTCACTTTTCCTTTTGGTTTTGCGGGCAGGTCTTTAATATAATAAGCCTGGTTATTAACAGAATCTGGCAGCGTGTATGTATAGTCCCACAATAAGACCTGTACGCCCCCTTTATCATCTTTGCAAGCCCATGAACGTGTATCGGTATTAGCTAATTCTGTCCTCCCGAGTTTATTCATAAATTGATAAGAATAAAAAGCGGGCTTGTTTATGCCCTGGATGTTGAGCAAACCAAAACCCCCATGAAAGGGTGTATATCGCGGGCCGGGCTCTTCAAATACATCGGTAAAAACCCAGTACGACATGGAGTTGGCCGCGTTACCAACTTGTTTTATTTTCTCCAAAATATAAGCTGCTTCGTGATAACTATCGTGTACGGGATCAGCCGGCGTGTAGGACGCACTCCATTCCGTATAATGCAGTTCCAGGCGGGGTATAGCAGATTGAGCAATTTGTTTACGGGTATTCAACACATCGCCACTTACCGACATCGAATCTTTACTTAATACCGTGCCCGAATTTCCATACTCATCCAAAAAACCCTGATTAACGCCATAAGAATGGGTGCTGACGAAGTCGATCGGGATGTTATTTTTGCTGCAATGGGCTATCATTTCAGGAACCCATGCTGCTCCTGCAGTGGCTGGTCCACCAACCTTATATGCTGGATTTACGCCTTTAACCGCCTTTGCAGAATAATCGTATAGTTTGAAATAATCTTCCTGGGTCCCCGTCCAAAATCCGGGAGATAAATTAGGCTCATTCCATACTTCAAAATACCAGGTTTTTACCTCTTCGGCACCATATCTTTCTGTAAAATGCTCAACAAGATTGCTAATGAGTGCCTGCCATTTGTTATAATCTTTCGGTGGGGTAACATTGCCGCGCCACCAAAAAATGGTTTGGTTACCGCTTGCCAGGGCATTTGGCATAAAGCCGAGTTCTACAAAAGGCTTCATCCCAATTTTATGCAGAAAATCAAAAAGCGCATCTACATACATATAGTTATATTGAGGAACTCCCTTTGCGTCTTCGGTATATACGGCCATATCGTCTGTCAGCAGTCCATGCATGCGGATATATTTAAAGCCACATTGTTTTCTTACATACTCCAGTTGTTGTTGCCAGTCGGCACGCAGCCCTTCATTTGCCCGGCCTGCGCCCACACAGGTATTAAACATGGTATTAAGCTTACCCGAGGTTTTGCTTAAATCCACACTGATCGTTCTTTGGCCGTTTACATTCGCCAAAAACACGAATTGCGAAACCACCAATACCCAAATTATCTTTTTCATTTGTTTGTTATTCTTAATAAAATCATTCTGTCCACACCAGCACACCTGCCGGTTTTAGCGTCTTTTCCCCAATTAAAAATTTTGCATTTTCCGGTAGGTTCACCGTATAATTTTCTGACGAATAATTTAATGCTGTATAAAAGCCATCTCGCCAATAAACAAAAACACCGGGTGGATAGTCCTCCGTTGTAGCACCGGCGTCTTTATAGATCTGCCTCAACAGATCCTTTTCCAATTTAGAATCATCGGTATCTACGCCGATATAGGTTACATCGCCTTTGCCTATCCTGTGTTTTACAACAGCAGCTTTTCCTTTGTAGAACTGATTATTATAGGTGGCCAGCACCTCCGTTGAGCTATCCTGCACGAGCAAATCCGCCCAGCTATGCCATGGATAATGATTAGCATTCATCAATATATCGCCTTTACCGTATGATGAAAGCATATCCGTTTGGCCGATATGGGCGCCTATCAGGTTTGAAATTGGCGTGGCGGTCTCCCCTTCCCAAAAATGACCTCTGCGATCTTTAGTAGCGGTACGGCAGGTAACAATCAGATGGCCGCCTTTTGCTACATAGTCGTTCCATTTCTTCACCAGTGCAGAATCAACCATTTCATAGGCGGGAACGATTACGAATTTATACTTGGATAGATCGGCTGTTTCTTCAATTACATCAACCGGGGCCCCTAATGACCTTGCCGTTTTAAGAAACTTTACCGGATAGTCCCATGTATTCCATTGCCCTGTTTGCCTTTGCCTGTCGATACTCCAGTAGTTTTCCACATTCCAGAGCAGCGCTGTGGACCGTGCGGCCAGTTTTGCCGGCGTCTTCGAGCCTGTAGTAAATTTCTTCCGCAGTTCGGTTATTTCTTTCATAAACTGCATATAGTCTTTACCACCCTGCGAGGGTGTTACGCCATCTGTTTGTATCACACCCGAATGATATTGTTCGGCACCATATAAAATTTGACGAAAGCGGTAAGAACAGGCGATCTTTCCTCCGGCAGCAAAACTATGGTACAGCCATAAGCGGACGGTCCCAGGCAAAAGCAGGGGGTTGTAGCTTCCCCAATTTACAGGCCCGGGCTGAATCTCCATAACCCCCGACACACCGCCTACAGATTTATAATATTCCGAAACAAAAAGAACGAGATCCGGGTTGCCTAAACGGAAACCAGAATCGCCAATATTATCGGAGCCTCCGTTTGGATATGCGGTATAGGTAGCAAAATCCAGTTTCCCGGTACGGTTAGGATCTGAGCCGGTACAAACGGCAGTATAGTTGGTTGTAACAAATTGCGCCTTTGAAACATAACTGCGTAAAACGTCGGCCTGAAAATCAAGAAAACCGGCCTGCGCGTCTGCCGAATATCTTTTAAAATCCAGCAAGGCATGAGGATTGTTACCCCACCAGCCTACCAGGTTGGTATTGGGGATGATCACCTGATCAAAATTATTAAACCACTGGCTCCAGAAGGCGGCCCCCCAGGCTGTGTTTAAGGCATCAACTGTTTTGTATTTATTTTTCAGCCAGGTTCTGAATGCTTCCTGCGATGAAGGACTATAATCGGAAACAGCACCAGGTTCATTATCTATTTGCCACCCAATTACATTGCTATTTTGCCCGTATCGTTTGGCCATTTCCGCTACTATTCTTTTTACATAGCCACGGAATTTGGGGTTCACCATCGATTCTAATCCCCGGGTACCATTCTCTGCACGGATATAATGACCATCCGTGACAAAAGTCTCCGGGTAGTTTATCCGCATCCATGTTGGGGTGGTTGCAGAAGGCGTGCATAGCAATACTTTTACATGGTACTTAGCGCAAAGGCTCAGCACCCTGTCGAGCCAGGTAAAATCAAACCGTCCTTCTTCGGGCTCCATTTTAAACCATGCAAATTCGGCCAGGTGAACAAACTCAAAACCCATCTCCGATATCTTTTTTATATCCCTTTCCCATTGGGCTTCACTCCAATGTTCGGGGTAATAATAAATACCGGTTGTTACCAGATCTTTTTCCGGGAAAAAGTGGTTGGCTTGCTGTGCCTTTAACGCTGCCGGGGGAATTAAGAAGCCTAATAATAATATCGCTATAAATTTTCGCATCTGTCGATGCCACTTAACTGTAGAAGATGTTATAGGTTGTTTCACAATAATTTTTTATTCAGGATTATCAATAATCAGTATAAATATGGGTCGAGATTGTGGGCAAATTCTCATAAAAAAATCTATGTTATTAAAATCACCGGGAACAAGGTATTTTGCGCTTTCTGTTTCACATATGTAGGAACCGGTATAATAATTGGTTGCTCAAAGAAAGTAGCTTTTATTATGTATGGTAAGATGTAATTATCCATGTATTAAGGAATTTTATCATTTAATATTACAATTTTGATTTTTAAGGAATATTTATTGAAATGAAACCACAACTGCTTAAAGTTCCGTACGAACCAGTGGCCTGGTTGCTTAAATGCGTCCAATTCTAGGCGCAGGGAATACGAATAGCATTAAATCCTTGTTGCTTTACAAATTTTACATAGTCCTCTGTAATAACAGGGCTCCCCCAGCCTGTTTCTCCGCCAGGAGCTTCAAAGGTATTGCCGATGTTCCACCCCAAGCTGATTTTAGCCGCAAGCTGAGCAGCGTTGCTGCTCATACCTGTGGCATCTGGGGGTTGGGGTGAAGTATTATAAGTGGGATAGATGGTGGCGTCTTGCGACACCTTTACCCTTCTTGCCTGTCCATTGGAGGAATTAATTACTAAATATTCGGTGCGGGTTGATCCTGTACCATTTTCAGACAATGTTGTTAAATAAATAACAACACTGCCGCTACTTCCTGATGCAGCGCTCAATTTAAGCCACGAAGAAGCCGGGTTGCTCACACTCCAATCAGTATTAGATACCAGCGATAGATCCTGGGTTCCGCCTTCAGGAGTAAATGTTATTACAGACTGATCAACTGTTAATTCCGGTGCCGCGCTACTGGCCTTTTTACTGGAGAAAAAAGATATTACCGTAATAAGAAATACTAATGTTTTAAAAGAATACTTTATTTTCATTTTCTCCTCATCTTTACCTAAAAGATTCATCTGAACAGAATTCTGTTCAGATGATCTTTTTTACCACCCACATAGGTGAATTAACGAAAGGTTTTATATAAATTATGAGTTGCCTAAAAGCCTGCGCCTTTTTTTAGCGAATCTAATGCGTTCTGGTCGCCTATATATGCGGGACCGGTATTTGGCCGTTGAAATATACCGCTGGCCCATAAAAAGGGCTGCACGCCATGTGCTTTGGCTTGCTTTGTAATATAAGCATAGTAATGCCAACCCGATTTTAGTGCTAATATCGAATCAGCCGGGTGTCCGGTTAATCTCTGAGCGTGATATTGTATGTCAAATTCTCCCATAACTACAGGAATGCCCTTATCGACAAATTTTGTTTTAACGGCTTTAAATGCGTTATCCATATAAGCTTCTTCTGTTGAGGCTACGCAGTTGCGATCCAGGAAGAGCGGGTTTTTTGTATGGAAGTCTTTCCCCCAGAAATATAATTCTTTTCCCCAGCTTGCGTCCATAGGTGTAGTACTACCGTAGCCACCTAATATGCAAAATTGCGGCGGGCTATAATAGTGAAACTCTACCATCATTTTATTAGGCGTAGGGTCGGTAGGTAGTGACGATGTTTTATACACATTAGCCGGATCAAGATAGGAAGTAAGCAAATCAAGTGAGGTAGAAGGCGACTGAATAACTATCGCACGATAAGTGTTTTTACCACCGGAACTGCGCACTGCATCAACAAATGACCGGTGATAGCGCATTAAAGTATTGGTTGTCGGTACATCATTCGCATTGGGTTCATTGGTACTGGCAAGTATCAAATGCTCGTCAAAATCGCGCATCGATGTGGCTATCTGCTGCCAAATTGCCTTATGCTTGGCATTAACACTATCCTGTTTAGCACCTGTAAGTGTGCAGTCGATATAACCCTCGTGGTGGGTATTAAGTATCACATACATATTGTCGTTAATGCAATACTGAACAACTTCTTTTACGCGGGCGAGCCAGAGTGGGTCTATTTCTGAAGTTTGGTTATTTATGATGTGGTTACTCCAGGTGCAGGGGATCCTTATGGAATTCATACCGGTTGATTTTACCAGATCAATCAGTTGCTGGGTAACTTTCGGGTTTCCCCATCCGGTTTCCCATCCGGGCGCATCCAAAGTATTGTAAATATTCCATCCCATTGTCATTTTTGCGGCCAGCTGCGCAGCTGTGCTGCCCATACCGGTGGCATCAGGCGCCTTTGGCGATACATTGTACGATGGATAAATTATGGCATCCTGCATTACAGTGATGCGCCTGCTCTGGCCATTGGCTGAATTTACAACTAAAATCACAGACCGGGTGGCGCCTGTTTTATTTGCTTCGGCCGTTAAATCAACAGTTGCATCGCCGCCATTGCCCGATGTTTGGCTTAACTTCAGCCATCCGCTCCCGCTGGTCTCAACGTTCCATGCAGCATTAGAAGTAAAGGCCCAAGACACGGTACCACCACCTTCGGGTATTGTGTCTGTTAAATTCGTAAGTGTAAGCTGCGGTGTTAATTTTTCGTTTTTTTTACAGGAAACCGAAACTATAATTGCCAAAAATATCGCCGCAATTGCAATTTTATATGCTGTATCAACTTTCATTATCTTCATATTCATTTTTTATTAAAAATTCATCCATTATTGGTAAAGCCCCACAGCGATATGCTGCCGTGGGGCTTTACCTTATTTAATTTTTACAACTCTGAAGTTGTCAAAAGCACCATAAAAGCCGGTTGCTGTTGCCCCGGTGCCGTAGTTATGTAAATACACTGTGCATGCGGTATTGCCCGAAGGCCCGGTTAAATCGGCAATTTTGGCTATGGAAACCCCTTTCCCTTCGCCCAGCGTAGCATCTTTTGAACGGAACGCTGATAAAGGAATAGTTACAGTTACCCATTTTTTTGTTGAATACGGGGCTGTTGTAGTCGCAGACTTTTGCCATGGTTCCCATCTGGCCAATGGGCTGTCGTTTCCACCTATAATATCCACGGTAACGCCATTTGTAGCTTGCGGAATACTTACTTCAAATTTAAATGCCCAATTATCAACAGGGTCGCTAAGGTTGGCTGTTGGCACCCATTGTGCTCCATTCATGCGTATTGCATAATTAGAGTATGTGTTTCCTTCGCCAGCCGACAGGATGTTGTTTTTCAGCGTCATAAACTGCGTTAAATTACCAGGAAAATCAGGGTTATAAGGAGGCCACCCCGCCGAGGGATTGCCGCTGTAAACGCTGGCTCCACCCCACCATTGCCAATTAAAATTACCATCCCACTCCCAATCTGATATCCTGCCGGTTTGTACATCATTTACTTTGTACACGGTGGTTGCTGTGCCAAATTTTGTAGTGACTGATACCGGGCCGCTTTGCGTTAGCTTAGGTAAAACAAACCCAAGGGAACTGCCATCGGCCGCCACGTTAAAAGAAGTAACTGTAGTGCCGGCAAAAGTCAGCGCTTCAATATTTTTAAGGTAGGTACCGTAAACATAAACCGAATCGCCTTGGTTAGCATTTTCGTTAGAAACACGGCTTATGGTTGGCGTTGCTACTATTTTTAAATTAACTGCACCGCTCTTGGTTATTAGCGATATCTGATCGGTGGGCGTTGCCGGTGGCATAAGAAAACCAAGCGAAGTTCCAGAAAGGTTTGATTTAAACGAATTGATTTTAGTACCCCCATAAGTGAAGCTTTGAACCAAAACTAAATTTGCACCATATAAGTAAACCGAATCGCCCGGGGCAGCAAACACATTAGAAATAGCGACAATAGTAGGTGCCGCCGGACCCAATTTAAACGAGAACGTTGTTGAACCGCCTGCTGTAGCATACTCTACGGTATAAAGCTTAGCAGTATCAATTTGTGAAAACTGTATGGCGGGTATTTGTACCACCGCGCTGTTAGGCGCAAATAATGCGGTATTGAATGAGGCCGGTACACCATCAAAATTTATTTGAGTTGCATTTTGCAAATTCTGCCCGGTTATTACCACCCATTGGCCATTTGCCACGGCGCTATGCAAAACCGTATCGTTTGGCGAGGCTACATAACTCTTGATGCTCGAAATAACAGGAGCAGGACCGGATGCAGCATCTTTTTTACAAGCTGGCAGTAAAGCCACCATCATCAACAGAAGCGGCAAACAAAACAACAGGTGTAAGTATGATTTATTTTTCATAACAATATATTTAAAATGTTTTTAATTAATAATATGGTACTGGTGGCTGTGTCAATTTGGGGTCGCTAACCAACTCTGATGCCGGAATAGGTAACGTAAATGAACTGATAGTAGCCGGAAGCGCAGTTGGAGTGGCAGTAGTATCCCTTGTAGCTGTTTTTGTTACCGGATCATAAGTAAACCCGATACGACCGTGAGTGGCATCCTGATCATTAAGTAACTTCACGGCATTATTCGGATCATAATAAGAATACCTAACAAGGTCTATCCAATATTGTCCTTCATAGGCAAGCTCAACTCTCCTCTCAACGCGCAGTGTAGCGGCGTCCAGCACAGTTACAGGATCCACGCCTGCCCTTTTCCGTACAGCGTTGAAATAGACCAGCGCATTACCATCGCTCGTACTCGCGTTATTACCCAAAACAGCTTCGGCATATATCAAATACACATCGGCCAATCTGAGATATGAATTGTGTTCAATGGACGACCAGGTATCCATTGTTGGGGCATTGTTATCTTTTTCGTTGCCAATAACGTGTTTTTTCATACCGGTACCGGTGGCCTTATAACCACCAGCGGCTTGATTCAATTCGGGATAAAAATCTCCGTTGAGCATAATAGTGGCTTTGCGCCTTACGGTATCCTTAGCAGAATACATCCGGTATAAATCGTAAGTTGGTGATAATGATTGCCATCCACCGCTCTTTTGAGGAAGCACATCGCTGGTTGGCGCATACCAGGTTTGCAAATCGTTGCCATTTCCATAGCCCACACCTGCGGCCCATTGAAGGGAAAATAATGATTCCTGGTTATCGTTGTTTTGCGCCTTAAAAAGGTCGGCATAGTTGGGAAGCAACGATAATCCACTATTTCTACACACATTGCCCGCATACTTTTTGGCACTGTCAAGCAAGGCCTGGTCGCGGCTGCCGCTTTTGCCCAAACCCGCCATCGTTAAATATACTTTGCCCAGCATTCCCTGCGCCGACCAGGTAGTTACCCGGCCTTTTTCGTCTGTAATGGGGAGATATTTCGCTGCGTAGGTCAGGTCATTGGCAGCGAATTTATAAACGTCCGAAGTAATATTACGGACAAGCAGCGGGTTTTCTATTAGTTTACTGTTATCTTCCACAATGGGCACAGCGCCCCAATACACTGCCAAATGATAATAAGCTACGGCACGCATAAATTTCGCCTCTGCTATAGCCGCATTTTTTTCTGCCAGCGGGATGGATGCAGGAGCTTGTTTCTCTATGGCAATAATAACTGTATTACATTGCGCAATAAGACTGTACAAGCCGGTCCAACCCTCTGTTACATAACTATTTTGCGCGGTAATGGTGCGTGTAAAAAGCTGTACTAAATCGTTACTATATCCGAAACTACCCGTGCCGGCCAGTACGTCGCCAAGGGGTAACATACCGTTTCTGTTCCATCGCCACCACTGCCCGCCGGCGTACAGGCTTGCCGTAGCCAACCGTAAATCGGAGGTGGTTTTGTAAAAATTATTTGAACTGATCTGCGAGTTGGACGGACGGTCCAGGAAACTCTTTTTACATCCGGCAATTGCTGCTGCAAATACCAGGATGATAATTATTTTGTTAATTGATTTCATAAACATATATTTTAACATCGGTGATCGTATCTTATTTCAGGGTTATGTTTGCACCAAAAGTGAATACCCTCGGCTGCGCGTAATAACCACCATCCCATCCTGACTGAAGCGGGTTCCATGAGCCAATTTCAGGATCGGTGCCCTTATAGTTTGTGATTACAAAGGCATTGGATACAGTAGCAAATACTCTAAAAGAACTTACAGAGATTTTTGATAGAATTTTTTCTGGTACCCGGTAACCTAATGTGATGTTTTTGCACCGCAGGAATGAAGCATCCTGGATAAACAAATTATTAGGACGATTATTACCGTTGGTATTGTCATTTCTCAATCCTACAACCGTTGTGTTTGGGTTGGTAACATATACATTGTTAATATCAGATGCAGAGCCGTTAGGATCTACCAAAGCCAATCTTGCATAACCTAATATGTCTGTATAATAGCTGGTATTGTTTTGCGAATCGGTTTGCGATACACCCACTTGATTAAACACTTTGTTGCCATAACTACCGGCGAAGAAGATATTCAAATCAAAATTTTTGTAGTTAAACGTATTATTGATACCATACTGGAATTTCGGGAGCGGAGAACCCAAAAAAGTCTCGTCCCTTGAGTCGATAATACCGTCGCCGTTCAGGTCTTTAAACATACGGTCGCCGTACCAAATACCCCCGCCCGACGAAGAAATTGGATATGGGACGCCGGTTGAGTTAACAGGGCGTGCATGTGTTACAAAATCACTTGGCGTTGAATAAACCCCATCGAATATGTATCCATAAAATTCGCCAATGGCCTGGCCCACCCGGGTTGTTTGAATTACATCGTTACCAAATGTCGAACTTAAGTTAGCCTGGCTTCCACCGGAACCTAAATCAAGCACTTTGTTAGCATTCCGCGATAGGGTAAGGCTGGTTTTCCAATTAAAGTTTTTAGAACTAATGTTGGTAGAATTGATTTGGAAGTCAAAACCCTTATTGCTTACCGAACCCACATTGGCATAGGGCGCCACCATGGTTCCCGGCGAATAACCCGCAGCAGTACCGGTATACAACGGAAGCGGTACCTTTAATAAAAGTCCGTGTGTTTCGCGGTCGTAAACATCAAATGAAAAACTTAACCGTCCGTTTAAAAACGTTCCGTCAATCCCCGCACTGTAATAATCGGTTTTTTCCCACTTCACATCAGGGTTTGCCAAATTGCTTTGAAATTGTGCTGTACCCGACAGGCTATTAGACACCGATGTAAGTTGGGTTACAAAGGTATTGCCTGGTATGCCCTGATTGTTGGTAAGCCCATAACCAAGCCTCAACTTCAATTCATCTATAGCTTTTATACCTTTTAAAAACGCCTCGTTATTAATTTTCCAGGCAAATCCACCAGAATAGGTAGTAACCCAACGATCTCCGCTCGGAAAATTTGAAGAACCATCGTTTCGTATATTGCCGGTGAGCAGATATTTATCATCCCAGGAAAAATTCATACGGCCGAAATAGGATTCCTGTGCACTGCCCCCCGGAGGGTTTGAGTATGAATTATCGCCTCCGTTTGTGGCCGTGGTAGGATCCCCGGCACTAACGCCCTGCACATTGTTTGAAGCAAAATTTCTCCGCCCGCCACTAACATTTTCGAAAGAGCTTTCCTGCGCTTCATGCCCTGCTAAAGCATCGAATTTAAATTTCCCAAAACTGTGGTTATAGGTTAGAAAATTGCGTATTACTGTATAAAAGTTTTGGCCGGCGGATGAAGAACCGCTGTTTTGGCTGGGAGTACCTTTACCAAAAGTATAAGATGGCGAAAAATGATTTTCTGTACTAAAATCGAAATTACCTGATAATTCGTTTCGAAGCACTAAACCTTCAGCAAATCGTATTTCGGCATATACATTGCCGAATACCTGGTTTCTCTTTCTCAGGTTTTTGAGGATAGAGGCTAATGCCACCGGGTTGGCAGAGGGTTGCACCCAACCGCTGGTGTTGGTAACCGCACCCCAGGAGCCGTCGGCGTTTGTTACCGGGATATCGGGGGTATTGTCTAACGCGGCCCTAATTACATTACCGTTAGTTGAAGATACATTTTCGTCAACGTGGGCCAATTGAAGGCTGGTTCCTATTTTTAGCCAATTGGTGGTTTTATTGTCCAGGTTCAACCGTACCGAGTACCTGGTAAAATCAGACCCAAGGGCTATCCCCTGCTGGTTAAAAAACGAGGTTGATAGCAAATATTGGGTTCTGGCATCTCCGCCGCTTACAGTAATTGTGTGGCTGTTCATCGGAGCTTTCCGGAATAATTCTTTTTGCCAGTCGGTACCCTTACCTAAATATTGGGGGTTGGCAAATTCGGGCCTCGAATCGAAGCCCCAGGCAACGGCCCGGGCGTTAATGAAAGTGGCAAGCTGTTGCAAATCTATTGTTGGGAGTCGCTTGGCCAGTTCCTGGTAACCGGCATAGAAATCATAAGTTATCCGCGGTGGTCCGGCTTTGCCCCTTTTTGTAGTAATAACAACTACGCCATTGGTTGCCTGCGAACCGTATATGGCTGTTGCCGAAGCATCTTTCAATACATCTATTGATTCTACTTCAGCAGGGTTGATGGTATTTAATGGATTGGAACCACTACCCGGGTCGTTTACCGGAGGAATAATAACGCCATCTATAACATACAGCGGCGAATTAGAGCCACTTATTGACGACACACCACGTATTTGAATGGATACGCCACCACCAGGCTGACCTGACACTTGTTGAACCACAACCCCGGCAACCTTACCCTGCAGGGCCTGGTCAAAAGTAGTTGGTTGAGATTTGCGGAGTTCGTCGCCCGATATCGAGCTTATCGACCCGGTAACATCTTTTCTTCTCGTGCGGGCGTAACCGGTAACAACCACTTCATTTAAGTTGCTGGAGGTTGAACTCAGCTTAACGTCTATTGTTCCGGTTTGTTTAACGTTTATCTCCTGGGTGGAGAAACCTAAAAAGCTAAAAACAAGTATGTTTCCGGGGGCAGCCGTTATAGAATAGTTACCATCAACGCCGGTTACGGCTCCGATGGTTGTGCCCTTAATTCTAACGTTTACACCTGGTATAGGCTGGCCACCGTCGGTACTTGTTACTTTTCCGGTGATATTTAGGGTTTGTGCATGGGCCGAAATATAAAGGAACATGCCCATGATAATTAAGGAAATTCGATATTTCACTCTCTTTTGTAAATTTTTATCCATCTTATAAAAGGATTTTAAGGTTTGATAATTGGTTCATTGTTTGTTGGTTAGTAATTAATTGGTTTTATTTCATTCATAATTATTTTCGTTATCATACCTTTTGGATAAACAAATACCCTAAAGTGCCCATTTACAACCGCCCGAACGAGCAGTAAAAAACTTCAGATACAGCCAAACGCAGGCTCCTAATTCAAAAAAATATTAACAGTTGGTCTAATTGGTTATTGGTAGAACATAGTTCATAAGCAAATCTTAAACAGACAACTTTGAGCCTATATTCTAAGGGATGAAACTATGATAACTAAAAAAAGGAGGGGTGGCAGAGTTGAGTAAAAATATAGACCAAATGTTCAATCAATCACAATAAGCTTTAAATGAGGATATTAAATACATATTCAATATCCTTTAATGCATTATATGGCTATGGAAATTTTAGAAATAATATAGTAGGCAGACTTCCGGGGACTATGCTTCTTTGTACCATCTGCTAATAATCAGCACCTACAACCAATGGCCAACTTACCTTAAACTATCCTTTTGGGGCACGGTGGGAAATCGCTTTTAGCATTTTTACAGGCATATTCAGTAAAGATTCGTTTAAAATCACACGTGTTCGGGCTTGTTCGGGCTGTTCGCGCCCCGTGCCGAACGCGAACAAGCCTGAAAAGCAATTGAAATTATTGCCAAAATCCGTACTGTTAGTCGTTCTGTTTTAAAAGCGATGTCCCTTTTGGAGCACGGTGGCGATGCTTTAGACAGAAGAAATATTGAGATATTTGCCGCCTTTGTTACTCATTTCCCTGAGTGTTTTATTGCAAAACCATCGGGACGTTACCCCTCTCCGCCTTCCGCCTGGGATAGTTTCTTTTGGCGAATAGAAGTGATATAGGCAGAAGGAAGCGTATTATACTCTTCCTTAAATAATTTTGTAAAATATTTGGGGGTGTTAAAGCCCACTTCGTAGCAGATCTGACTAATGGTCATCTGGCTGTTCTCGAGCAGATATACTGCTTTTTTCAGCCTTATGGAACGGATAAATTCAACGGGTGATTTACCGGTAAGCATTAACACTTTATTATAAAGCGACCCACGGCTCATATTCATCTGGCGGCTTAATTCTTCTACCGACAGGCTATCGTTTACAATATTAAGTTCTATATATTCAACTATACTCCTTAACAGTTTCTCATCTTCATTTTGCAATGGCATTTCCTGCAGTTGCACGTCCATTTGCTTTTTGTATGTGCGTTTATAGGTATCCCGTAGTGTAAGGATGTTTTTGATCTTTGAAAGAAGTATCTCGAAATTAAATGGTTTTGTCATGTAATCATTCGCACCAATTTCCAAACCTTTCACTTGTTCTGCCTCACCCGTCAGGGCGGTGAGCAAAATAAGGGGTATGTGCGATGTGCGTTTATCATTTTTTAATTTTTGGCACAATTCAATTCCAGTCATCTCCGGCATGCTGATATCGCTTACAATGATATCCGGATGTTGCGAAAGGGCTTTTTGCCAGCCTTCTCTGCCGTTTGAGGCTTCGATTAAAAAAAATATGTCCTTTAAATTATCTTTCAAATAAAAACGAAAATCGTCATTATCTTCCACCAAAAGAACGACCGGTATTTTGTTTGTACGCTCCTGTTTGGCAGTAGCTTTACTTTCAAGATGGAGAACGTCAGCCAGATTTTCATGGTCTGCTTCTTCGTCTACCAACGTAACAATTTGCTTGTCGGCAGAAATAGTTACCGGCAGTTTGATAATAAAACTGCTGCCATGGTCCGGCTCACTTTCAACAGTTATTTCCCCTCCGTGCATCTTCACAAACTCCCGTGTTATGGCAAGACCTATGCCGCTGCCCTGGTTGATCATCGATGCGGGAATATCGTTCTGAAAAAACCGCTCGAAAATTTTACTTTGCTTTTCCAGCGGAATACCTATCCCGGTATCAATTACTTTAATCTCCAGACAGGCGTCGCTACATGCCCCCTTTTCTGCATTAAGCAGTACGCTCACCTGGCCGCCGGTAGAGGTGAATTTAAAGGCGTTGGATATCAGGTTAAACAATATCCTTTCTATCTTATCATGATCGAAGCTGGTAAACATCGATTCAACGGTAGTATCAAATACAAAATCGATCTTTTTTTCTTCGGCAATATCTGTAAATGACAGGCTCACCTCGCTAATGAACCTGATTATATCTCCTGGTCTGCTGTGCAATTTCAATTCCTGAACTTCCATCTTACGGAAATCCAGCAATTGGTTTACCAGGTTTAATAATCGCCTGGCATTTTTTCGTATCATGTTCAGCTGTTGGTTCTGTTCCGGGTCGGCACGGGTAAGCATTTTATCTACCGGCGCCATGATCAATGATAGCGGCGTTCTGAACTCGTGACTTACATTTGTTAAAAATTTGGTTTTCAGTTGATCGAGCTCCTGCATACGCCTAACTTCCTGGCGCTCCTGCTCAATTATTTGTTTTGCTTCCTGTTTTTCTTTTTCTGCTACAAATTCTCTTCTTATTTTTTGTATCCCTCTTCGCCGTATAAGCAAAAGAATACTAAGAAACAGTACCAGGTAAATGATATAAGCGAGCGTAGATTCCCAAAATGGCGGCAGTACTTTGATCCTTAGCGAAATTTGATCCGGGTTCCACACTCCCTCTGAATTAGAGGCCCGCACCTTAAAAACATAATCGCCCTGATCCAGGTTGGTATAGCTTGCCTTTCGTATTCTGTTATCTGCGTTTACCCATCCTTTGTCGAACCCCTGCAGCATATATTGATGTTTAACGTTACCGGGATTCAAAAAATCAAGGGCTGCAAACTCTATAGAAAATACATTTTCGCTGTGATTAAGCGTAATATCATGGGTTACAGCTATAGCTTTCGACAGCACTACATGGCCGTTAATGTCCTCATTGGCTGTTACACTTTTATTGAACAGTTGAAAATCGGTAAAAACCAGTTGGAGCTTATTTGTTACGGGTTCTATACTTGCCGGATCAAAAATATTAAAGCCATTACCACCCCCAAATATCAGTTCACCGTTGCGTGTTTTCAAAGCGGAGTTTATATTAAATTCCCGGCCCTGCAAACCATCCATTTCGTCGAAGTTTTCGAAGTGAAAAGTAAAAGCTTTAGCTATTGGTGTTAGGGTAATGCGGCTTAGTCCGTTCGACGTGCTCAACCACATCGCTCCCTTGCTATCCTCCACTATATTTAATATTGAATTAGCGGGAAGCCCGTTTTTTTTTGTCAATGTGGTGAAAGTATTTGTTTTAGGGTTCAGAATACTCAATCCGCCCGCTGTAGCTATCCACATTAAACCGCGGCTATCCTCGTTAATACTGCTTACGTTATTATCTATTAAACTATTGGGGGCTTCTCCATTTGAGGTATAATGGATCACCCGCCCGTTATTTTTTAATATAACATCTACCCCCAAATATCCCCCAATCCATATATTCCCTTTTTTATCCTCAAAAATTGATGATACCATTGGGGACCTTATATCGGATTGTTTAAAAGGATGATAAAATGTTTTTTTCGATCGGTCAAAAATCTCAAGGCCGCCCTCAAAGGTCCCTATCCATAAACGGTTTGAAGAATCTTCCAGAATGCTCCATACCCTATCATCAGCAATACTGTTGGCAGATTTGTCATCGTGTTTGTAATGGATAAAGGTTTTCCCGTCAAAACAATCCAGGCCGCCAAAATAGGTACCGATCCATAATTTTTGGTCATGATCAATACATAAATCAACAATAATGTCATTACTTAAGCTATTCGGGTTCCCGGCATCGTGCTTATACTGTGTAAACTTACCCGTTTTCCGGTTAAAGTAAATCAGGCCTCCTCCGTTGGTGCCAATCCACAGATTTCCGAGTTTGTCTTCAACAAATTTGTCAACATCTTCAAAACTCAAGCTGCCGGGGTCTGAGGCAAAGTGTTTGTAAAGCGGAAATTTAATAATGTTTTTATGATAATAACTTATTCCCTTTTTAAAGGTGAAAGCCCAAATAATACCAAAGTTATCCTTATAGAGTGATACACTATTCTGCTTTAATGATTGGGCATCGTCTTCCCGGTTTAGCAGCGTGGTAATTTCAAATTTCTTTTTATCCAGCACACTGATACCGCCATGGTCGGTAGCGATCCATATACGCCCATCGTCGGCCTGTATGATATTGTTGATGAGGTTCGCCTTTAACCTTGGCCCCGGCGATTCTTTATCAATATGCCGGAAAGTATCTGTTGACGGCTTATAATAATATACACCCAACTCAACATATGACCCGTAAAACCAAAGATCGTTATCGCGGTCGATAATTAAAGAGTACTGACCGTTTTTACTCTTTGCTATCTTACTAAAAACATCTGTGTGGTAGGTGATTTTATCGGCCTTAATATCCAACGTTTCAACTGTGCCGTTGCTGTATACTATCCATATATTACGTTTACTATCAACGGTGATATCTGTAATGGAATTTGAATATAAAGATGGGTTGGAACTATTGTGATGGTAATAGTGTTTTGTTTGCTTACTTAGGGTATTATATCGGTAGATACCTGAGTCTGGAGACAAAAACCAAAAATCCACAGCACTGGTTTGCATTATTTTAGTGACCGACAGATTAACCGGAAGTTTTAAAGGACGCAACAACAATGACATATCATCATTGAACTGCTCTGTATCAGGATCATAAAAACAAAACCCGCTACGCGTTGATATCCATAGTTTTTTGTTAGGGCCTTCAAAAACCCTATATATAAAATCGCCTTTTATGGAGTTTTTATTATTAACATCATGCCTAAATACCTTAAACGTATAACCATCAAATCTATTAAGACCAGATGCAGTCCCAAACCAGATAAAGCCCCCCGAATCTTTGAATACGGAGTTAACCTGGTTATGTGACAGCCCGTTACTTACATCGAGTTGTGAAAACCGGTACTGACTGCTTTGCCCTAACGAATTATTACATGCAAAAATTAACGTAACCGCAAGAAGATAATAAAATTTTATTTGCATCGGAATATCATTGGAAAGCACAAATCCACCAGGTTAACTTTTTAAAGTCAGTACACTAAGGTAGTATAAATGTTACATAACTACACATTCGTACTTAATAAAGCATGCATTTTTCAATTTTATACGAAGCCTTCAGCAGGTGAGTTATTAAATAAAAAATGCGTCCGGCTCTCAACCCGGAACGCATTCACTTGCATTTTAATCAACTAACTATTTACGAACGCTTAAATGCCGTTAAAGCAGGTTTGCAGCGAGCTTTTAGCAAATTATCTTTATATTTTTACAAAAGCCCATTGCTGGTTTTT
Source organism: Mucilaginibacter pankratovii (assembly GCF_014773265.1). Classification (GTDB taxonomy): domain Bacteria; phylum Bacteroidota; class Bacteroidia; order Sphingobacteriales; family Sphingobacteriaceae; genus Mucilaginibacter; species Mucilaginibacter pankratovii. Next base: position 441,311 of record NZ_JACWMY010000002.1, read on the forward strand.
GCCGCCCATGTAATCCCATTGATATACAGTGCCACCATTGTGGAGCGAATATCCTGAAACATCCAGGGCCTTTCCGCTATTTACGTTGATGATCTTATAGTATCCATTGTCGGTGGCCTGAATGAGCCATTTTTGATTATTTCCACCTGTATAATCCCACAGATCTGCCTGGCCACCGTTAGCACCAAACCAGCCATACATTTCCAAACACTTTCCGTTGGCATGCATAGGCGTTAACCTGTAGTAGCCCCCTCCGGCATCTTCCACTTTAAATTGCTGGTTTGCTCCTGCTAAGTAATCCCATTGATCTGCCGATGTTTGATTGGCAGCACCCCAGCCGGCAAATTCTAAAGCTTTAAAACTATTTCTATTGAAGATCTGATATACACTTCCAACCTGAATTCCCGGGGATGCGGCAGTTTGCGTTCCTTGCACAAGCGCGGCTAATTGCTGCTGATCGCTTACTGCATATGTTGACCTGTCGATGATCGACCCTGTGTCCCAAAGAAATGGAAGGATACCGTTTGCCAATGCCTGGTGCGTGAGGTAATTATACCAGTACGCCCTGGAAGCAACATGCAGATCATAGGCGTCGCCCGTAAGGGAAGATCTGCGCCCTGCCGCAAATTCTCCCAGTACAACCGGGATGCCATGGTCAACAAACTTCGTTTTCATCGATTGAAAATATCCATTGAGGTCAGCCTCTTCGCCATAGGTTGCATTGCGGGTAGGATCGGTGGAGGAGTGATACCCCGAACCCCAATAATAAAACATGTTTCCCCATGATGCATCTCCTTCCATCAAACAGAAATTATAGGGGGTGTAGTAATGAACTTCAACCATCAATTTATCGGCCACCCAATCTGAAGGCATTGTGTTCATCAGATTGTTTGTTTTTGAAATATCAGTATCAGGGCCTTGCACAACAAGAGTCCTGTACCTGTTACGCCCACCGGTTACCCTAACCGCATCGATGAAAGTTTGATGATAAGAAAGTAGAACGCTCATTTGTGTAGCATCCGCAACGCCAGGTTCATTAGTACTGGCAAAAAGCAAATGTTCGTCAAAACCACGCAATTTTGTTGCAATTTGTTCCCAAAGGGCCTTTTGTTTGGCGTTAACGGCCGGCTGTTGTGCAACTGTACAATTCTGCTGCAGCCACCCGCCGTCCCAATGTATATTTAATATCACATACAAACCGTCGTTAACGCAGTATTGTACTACCTGCTGCACACGATTAAGCCAGGCCGGGTCTATTTGTTCGGTTGCCGGATCTATGATATGTGAATAATCCCATTGGCAAGGAATCCGTATAGCTGTAAAGCCCTTTTGTTTTACCTTGTCGACGAACGCCTGGGTGATCATGGGCGCTCCCCATCCCTGTTCATCATTAGGGGCCTCCATTGTGTTGCCGATATTAAATCCTAACTGTATCCTTGATGCGATTTGAACCGCCGTACTGGATACTCCTGATTGATCGGGCGGAAGTGGTGAAAGGTTGTAGCTTGGATAGCTGGTTGCCATTAATGAATTACTGATCGCGGTTTTAATTAACGGTTTAACAGGCGGGGCGGCAATTTCCTGTTTGCGGCACCCCGACGCCACCAGCATGATGACGATACCGAAAAAATAGTTTAAGTTTCTCATATTGAAGGTAAAATTGGTTTCTTGTGAAAAGCCTACAACGAGAACGCGCCAGCATTACGGATGTAACATATTTACTGAGTTGCCTAATCAGATAATCGGCTGCATCCGGGTACATCCATAATGCCTGTAGTGTGGTTATGTTATAATTTCACCACTACCGCACTTCCGTTATATACTACACTTTTATCAGTTTTAATAGCTTCCAACGGCCCAGATCCGTGCTTGCCATTAACCAAAACAACGTTGAATGTACGTTGCCTCAAAGCACCCGGGAAACTCCCTTTGGTACCGGAAATACTTAGTTTTCTCTGTTTGTCGTTCCAGGTTAATGAAAAGGTGGTATACATGCCTTTTTCATAATTGTAGTTGTCATTTTCGTCCTCATAAAAGGTAAACCGCCCATCGGCACCCGGGTAAATGCGCAACTCAATAACTTTATTTTTTACCTGTGTAGCGTATTCAACGTCAGGCCCCATTGGAACGATAGAGCCGGCGCGCACATACAATGGCATCATGTCTATTGGTGCATCCGCATCAATATATTTACCTCCTGATAGCTTTTCGCCCGTCCAGAAATTATACCATAAATCAGACCCGGGTAAATAAACATTTCTTGTTGTTCCGCCTTTGGCTGTCACGGGGTTCACCAAAAATGCGGGGCCAAACATGTACTGGTCGGGTATTTTATAAACGTTGGCATCATTCCGGAAGTCAAATGCGAGCGAACGCATCATAGTATAATTTTCCAGGGTGGTTTTTGCTCCAAGAGAATATATATATGGAAGCAGGCGATAACGAAGTTTATCGAATTTCATAAGTATGGCGCGGGTATCTTCATCCCAGTTTTTCGAAAATATCGCCCGCTCACCCTTGCCGTGGATCCGCATAATGGGGCAAAAGGTACCAAACTGGAACCAACGGGTAAACAGCTCCCTGAATTCCGGTTTCGACCAATCCGGCGCGGTCCAGTTGTAATGGTATCCGCCGATATCCGACGTCCAGTAGGGTATACCGGATGTGCAGGCATTAATGCCCTGGGGTACCTGTACTTTAAAAGATTCAAAAGAACAGGAGATATCGGATGACCAAAGTGTGCCGGCATTTCGCTGCTCGCCTGCAAAGGATTGCCTGAGTAAGAAAAAGGCCCTTTTATTCGGAATATCTCTGCGCCAGCCCTTATATAAGCCTGTAGAATGCTGTAATGCATAGGTATTAAAGTAATCGATCCCCTTCCCTGTCCAGAAATCGCTTTTGCGCCGCTCATCTAACAGTGCGCCGTTATCAGGTTCGCATTGGTCAACCCACCATGCATCCCAGTCGTATCTTTTAACCAGGCTGTCGCGTGCCATGTCCCAATATAATTCGCGCGCTTTGGGGTTATGGGCATCATAATAGGTATCGAAGGTGTGCGTAACAACATTGTCCCAGGTAATACTGGTTAATCCACCCATTTTTTTCAAAGTGTCAAAGTTCCTTGTTCCTTTACCAAATACGGGCCAAATGGATATCATTGCATGGATGTTTGCCTTGTGTAATTCGTCAACCATCTTTTTAGGATCGGGATAACGGGCCGGGTTCATTACGTGTACCCCTATCGGGAATGGATCCCAATAATACCAATCCTGCACAATGACATCTACAGGAATATGATTACTGCGGTATTTATCTTTAACAGAAAGCACTTCGTCCTGGCTCATATACCTATCCTGCGACTGGAACAACCCAAATGCCCATTTAGGAAACATGGGGGCCTTGCCGGTAGCCGTGCGATACGAATTGATGATCTGATCGAAACCGGGGCCGTAGAAAAAATAATAATCAACCTCCCTCCCACTTTCAGATACATATTTGAATTTGGTATTGCCTTCTTCAGCGCCATAAAAGTTGGATGCCGAATAATTATCCCACATCAGGCCATAACCCCTGGTAGATAATAATACCGGTATTGCGCCCGTCAGGTACTTGATGGCCATATCCTGGTTTCGGCCTTTGTAGTTGATGGCACCCGTATCAACCGGGTGGCAGCCCAGGCCAAAAAGTGCCTCGTTTTTTGGCGAATTGAACCGGGTGCTTATATTCCAGGTGTTTATGCCCGCAATGGTAGCCGGTGTAATGCTTTTCTCATCCTCAGAAGTAATCTCTTTGCCGTTAAGGTCGGCATAGGTTATGGCATTGGTGGTTTTGTTAATTAGTACTTTTAACCTGGCAGTTGTGATAACAACCTGGTCTTTATTGTCCCGTACATCAAAAACGGTGTGCCCCCATTTTTTATTGACAATGAGTGAGGATTTGTTGCTGAAACTGTTAAACGTGGTGTATTTAACTTCAATGATATCATCCTTACAAACGGCGATATACATTAAGCCTTTATCCAGCTTAAATAGCAATCCGTTTGCATCTTTTTTATACGATATAACAGATGCCTTTACAGATATGCTTATGAAAAGCAAAAACAAAGAGGTCATTAGCTTGAAGCGACCCTGCTTCAGCACTTGTGTTTTATTCAACATGAATATAGGTTTATCTAATTGGTAATAAATTACATTTTGTTCCCGGCTATAAAATGATAGCTGATAAAGCCGTCCCTGCATAAATGCCGGTACTTTCGCTTCCTATCCGAAGACAAAGAAACTACTATCTCTTTTTTTAAAATGCTATCAGGTTTATTGATCGGGCTGGCCAAAAATATAGACCGGAAAAGTGGATGAAGGGGTACAAAAGTGAATAAATAGGGCACGAAATGTTCAAATTGACGAAATTTCCCGTGCCCTGGGTAAAGGGGTGAACCTGGCTTGGACATTTTTAATCTCATGGGCAAACGCACAGATAAACTTATACATATATGGTATATTTGCCTTTCAATTACTTAGTTAAGATCCCTTTAAAGAGTATATGGAATTGACCCGGTATATAAACACTAAAATAAAGCTTAGTGCAGAGGAACGCAGCGTAATTGACGCCGCCTTCAAACGGGAATTTTATTCCAAAGGGACTATATTGGCAGAACCCAGCAACCGTTCTCAAAAAGTTCATTTTATTGAAAAAGGAATGATCCGGACATTTTATAACAAAGACGGGAAAGATATCACTCATTTCTTCTTTGACGAAAATGCCTTTACCATGTCGTTAGAGAGTAACTATTTTAATAAAACAGACCCTTATGGCAGGGAGGTCCTTGAAGACACTACATTAAGGACTATACACTTTAAGGAATTTAATGATTTATTTAACAATATCGACGTATTCAAAGGATTCTTTTTTATGGTATCGATAGAGACTTTAAAACGATTTTCGGACAAACTTTTTTCGTTGCAATTTCAAACTGCGGAGCAACGCTATAAGTCGATGACAGATAATTATTCAAATATTTTATTGCGGGTCCCCCTTGGGCATATTGCTTCCTATTTAGGGATTACGCAACAAACCCTGAGTGTTATAAGGGCTCAGAAATGATTTTTTTATTAAACAGCACCCGTTAAAGTTTAAAATAGCGGATACATTACATAAAGCCATTTACATTAGTTTATAATACAGATTTTTATTTAAGCCCGGTTTCGCCATCAGGCGAACGCCTCCATTTGAAATAACCATCCAACACCTTTAACGCTGCGGCACCCGGTACGGGGCCGGTATGTGCGGTTTGTGAGAAGTACATTACAATAGGGTGAGAATCGTCAAAAGCGGGCCATTTAGGCTCTCCGGCACCGTTTGGGTCGCCATACTTCGCAAAATTTGTCCAATACGTACCCATCGTATCTGAAATATACAAGTCTGTTTTAGTGGTTTGCGGGCTTGAAGCATTAAGTGTCCCAAATACATAAGCTACTTCCTGCCCATGGGCCGATCCATATCCTGCAAGGGGCGAACCCTCCGGATAATCAGGGTGCTGATCAAAATAATAATAAAAAACCTTCGATTTACCCTTTGACTGTAACCTTGCCCAACTCCAGGTATGCCAACCAAACGCGGCATCCCGCATTAGGTCGCGGGCGGTTTTTGCAACATTAACTGCGCCGGCAGGATAAACTTTAATAAGTTCATCAGCAAATTTGCCATATCGGTCTTTTACCGCGGCAACATAATCTTCCGGAGTTTTTGGAGGTGAGAAACTGGCACCCTCATCGGAATTATAACCTACCAGGACAGGGGTTTCGTTATATTTACCTTCCTCGTAGCGCTTATATTGGTCGCCCGATATAACCCAGCCGTCTATAATAGGCCATGCTAATCCGCGTATCGCTGGTAGCTTATCTGCATCAACCTTTCGCAAATCAGCAATCGAAGTAAAGCCGGCGTCTTTAACATACGCTGCACCTGCGGCTTCCGCATAAGGCAAGCTTTTCATATTTTCGCCCGGAAATGTTGTAGTACGCGTAGGCCCAAATGAACCGCCGCTTTGAGAGATTGCACCATGGAAAAGGCCTTTTGCCAAAGGGCTTGCGCATAACATACTTACCGCTATACCACCTGCCGATTCACCAAAAATTGTAACTTTATCAGGATCACCGCCAAAAGCGGCGATGTTCTCCCTGATCCATTTAAGGGCCGCGATCATGTCCAGCAGACCATAGTTTCCCGAAACATGATTAGGGTTCTCGGCGCTAAGTTCAGGGTGCGCTAAAAATCCAAGTTGTCCTACCCTGTAGGCGATGCTTACCAACACCACACCTTTTTTTGCCAGCTTCATTCCGTTATAAGATGGTTCAGCCGTTCCCCCAAAGTTAAAAGCACCGCCATATATCCACACCAGCACCGGTATTTTGTCCGCCGGCGACCTTGCGGGTGTCCAAACGTTCAGATACAGGCAATCTTCGCTTTTTCCAGAAACGGGGTTGCCACCCTGCATAGGTTCGGGAGCAAATTTATCAGCCTGCCGAACATCATCCCATTTTGCAGCGGGTCGCGGAGCGCGCCAGCGCAGTTCTCCTACCGGGGGTATTGCAAAAGGAATGCCTTTATAAATGGTCAGGCCATTTTCAGTAGTCCCCTGTAACAACCCTTCTTTCACCCTAACAGGAGAAGGTTGAGCTTGCATAAATGGAGCAGTAAGCAATAAAGCAAGCAATAAGATTAGATGTCTCATAAATATTATCGGTATTGGCTTACCAAAGCTACGTTAAATGATTGATTTTGAAATCCCTAATTATGATAACCAGCCTTTTTGGGATCGTTAATGGGCATTGCTTTATCAGTACTTCCATATAGGCCACGAGGTTGTTTGGCCGTTTTCTTAAGCGGATGACCTGAAAACAAGTTTTTGAATAGGTATATAATAAGTTTTAAATAAAAAGGGCCTGCGACACTACTGCCACAGGCCCTTTATAAATTACATTATTGTATATTAATTCCAGTCTCCCGAAATATCGGCAGCAACTGCAGAATTAGCATTCTTTTCCGCTAAAGGTATTGGAAACAGTAAGTTTTTGTCCTGAAAGGGCTGTGTACCATCCTCAATTTGCCTTTCAGAATTTATTGTTTGCTTTGCAATACCCCAACGTATTAAGTCAAAATAACGGCTTTGTTCGCCGGTTAGCTCTAACTGCCTTTCACGCATTAAGATGCTCATTGCATTTGCCTGGCTACCCAACGAGGGATAAAGCAGAGCGTTAACACTTGGCCTGCTGCGCACCTTGTTAATTAAGGCCAATGGCTCGGCACCGGTATTACCCTGCTGTATATAACTTTCTGCCAGCATAAGCAATACATCGGCATAGCGTATTACCTGGCCGTTTATACCGCTTTGCGGCCCGCCAAAAGACGATTGTTTGTTATAATATTCATATTTAAGCCATGCGTACCCTTTTGAAGCATAGGGATAAGCTATAGGCGGCACTCCGGGGGTACATTGCTGGCAATACTGTGTTTGCCCGCCACTTGCAGCATCGCCATAAAAGGTGAAGGCTGCGCGGGGATCTACGTAATTCACAGCAGGGGTAACTGGGTTAGGATAGGTAAAAGCCTTAACAGCGGTTGTAGTTACAAGTACGTTATTCCAATCATTCCAGCCGTATTCCTGCGCACGGTCGGAGTGTGTTGCTTTGCCTCCCCAGGTTTCCTGGCCTCCGAAAACGTAATATTGGTTACCTACGCCCCAGTCTGTCCATTTCTGGTTCATCACCTGGAAAATGGTTTCAGGATTTAGAGCCGGATTATTCTGGTTGGGATCATCAAAAAGATCATTATAAACCGGCGCAAGCGAATAACTAAAAGGCGCCTGGGTTAACTTAGTAAGTTCGGTTTGTGCCAATGCCCATTTTTTCTCATATAAATAAGATTTACCCAAAAGTGCCACCGCAGCACCTTGTGTAGCACGTCCGTAGCTTTCAGAAGCAGAATAGGAAACCGGAAGGCCAGCTTCAGCATCTTTCAAATCCTTTTCAATAAATGCCCATACATCGGCAACAGGCGATCTGCCAAGGTTAATATCTGCAGGCGTTGGCAAGGTTATATACTTGGTACGGAGTGGTACCCGGCCATACAAATTAACTAATTGAAAATAAGCATAGGCCCGCAGGAATTTGGTCTCGGCAATATATTGCGTTTGATGCGTTGCCTCTATAGGTTTATTCGGATCCGGCTTCCATACCTGCGCACGATCAATAACCACATTGGCGCGCGCTATTATCTGATATAATGCCGACCATATTTGCCCCATTTGATTCTGATCCGGACCGTAGTTATACTGGGCCAATTGCAGAAGATCACCTACCAGGGGCTGATTATTTTTGGCATCATAGCCAAGCAAATCAAAAGTAAAATACCACTCGCGTGCCCACATACCGTTGTGCAGCAAACCCGCGTAAGTGGCCACAACGGCCTCGTTTAAAGCAGCATCGCTGGTGAAATACGTGTCAGAAGTGTACGCACTTTTATTAATTAAACTCAAATCTTTTTTACACCCTATTGAGAGAGCCAACAACGCTCCCGTCATAAAGAATTTTATATATTTTTTCATCATTGTATTTTTAAAAATGTTACTTAAAATCCTGCTTGTATGCCGAATAAAATTGTGCGCGGCTGCGGAACCTGGCCATTATCAATATTGCGGTTAAAAATAAGGTCGCCCCCATCCGAGCCTATTTCGGGGTCATACCCTTTATAGCCGGTTATGGTAAATAAATTTTCCGCGGCAACGTACATACGCAGTCTGCTTAAAACATTACCAGAAAACGATCGTAAAGCCGCTTTTGTAAAAGTATACCCCAGGGTAATGTTACGGGCGCGTAGATAGGCTCCGTTGTCTACAAAGAAATCTGATGACCTCAAATTACCAGATCCGTTGCCATTCTGCCCGGCCCGTGGAAGGATAGCAATATCGCCCGGCTTTTGCCACCTGTTTAGTATGGCAGTTGAGGCGTTATGCCCCGTTGGCGCAAACTCCAAAGTGGCTCTCAGCGCATTTGCAATTTGCACACCCTGCACTCCCGATAGTACTACATTCAGGTCGAAATTGTGGTAAGTAGCCCCCAGGTTAAAGCCATACATAAACTTTGGAATTGGGCTTCCCAAAAACTGCTGGTCTTTGTCGTTAACGACCCCGTCACCGTTCAGGTCCTTAAAAATAAAGTCGCCGGGGAGTAAGCCGTCCTGGTATTTTGCATTGCCGCTTTTAGCCAATGCTGCTGCATTTAATGCATCAATTTCGGCCTGGTCCTTGGCCACGTGATCAACCCTATAACCATAATATGCGCCGATAGGGGTGCCCGGCTGGGTTAAAGTATTTGCCACACTGGCCCCCCGCAATATTGGCGTTGGCGATTGAGTGCCTAACGATATTGTTTTATTACTGTTAAAAGCACCGTTAACACTTACGTTATAGCTAAAGTCATTTTTAACCTCAGAACGGTAGCCTAACTGAAATTCAAAACCTTTATTTTGGGCATCTGCCGCGTTAACGGTCTGGCTGCTACCGCCTGTATTTATTCCTATACCTAAACTTGGGGGCACAGGTATATCAACCAATAACCCGCTGCTTTTTCTATTGTAGTAATCGGCGCTAAACGTTATTCTGTTGTTAAGAAATGCCAGGTCAATTCCGGCATCGGTTTGGTCTGTTGTTTCCCAGTGCAATAATCCGTTTCCGATAGTAATTAGTGTTGTGCCGCTAATAAATTGCTCATTACGCCCGAAGGAATACACCAGGTTTCCCGCAGTCGATCCATTAAAGGTATAAACATCACTCGCAGTAAGAGAGATCCGGTTATTACCTGTACGCCCCCATCCCACGCGAAGTTTACCATCGCTGATGAATGGCAGGGCTGATTTTATAAAATCTTCCTGACTGAAACGCCATGCTAAGCCCACGCCGGGAAAATTACCGTAACGGTTTGCCTTGGGAAAGTTGGAGGACCCATCGCGCCTTAAACTGGCTGAAAGAATATACTTATCGTCATAAGAATAGATCAAACGTCCGAAATAAGATTGTTCTATGCCAGCTCCATTGGCATAACCTGAAAAACTGGCGGCGGTAATTTTTGTGGCTACCGATATGTCCCTTACTTCATCCGTTAGCATACCAGTACCTGTTAAACCAACAGATTTACTGCTGCCCGCACCTTTGTAACTTGTACCTGCTGTTAACGAAACATTGTTTTTACCAAAGTTATGATTATAGGAAAAATAATTTTCAAGGGTGTAACTGGAGTTGTTGTTAAAACTACGGCCTGCTTGCCGGTCGAAAGCCAGTTTATTGGCAGTTACATAGGGTATACTATAAGAATCACTCACACTGCTGCCATATTGTGCTGATGCTTGTGACCTGAAGGTTAAACCATCGATAATTTTCACTTCGCCAAATACTTGTGGAAACAATACCAATTCATGGCCGCTTTGGGTTTTTATGCCTAAGTCTGATAACGGGTTTACCGCATTGCTGTCATCATCAACGTTGGTAAGGATGGAGTAACCGCCCGGAATTGAAGCATCATAGATGGGTTGATAAGGTGCGTATGTAAGCGCGTTACCTATGCCTGCTACCTGGCCCGCCGTTTTGGAGTACCTCAAATTTAAGGTTTGCCCGAAACGAAAACGGCCTAATTTTTCTTCTAACGTAAACCGGTTAGTAAACCTTTTTAATTGATAATCCTTAATCGTAGCTTGCTGCGTTACATATCCTGCCGAAAAATTATAGATAACCTTATCACTTCCGCCGCTTATACTTACATTATTTTGCGTTGATAATGCGGTTTTAAAAATTTCCTTTTGCCAATCGGTCCTGTCAACCAAAACATAAGGTGTGTTAAGCTTTGCAGGCGTTTGGTTGTTGTTGGTAACGTCAATATCTTTTAGGAGCTTCACATAATCAGCAGCTTTCAGCAGGTCGAACATTTTAGGTATGGTTGCAAAACCTACCTGCGAAGTGAACGATACTTGGGTGGCGCCAGATTTACCTTTTTTTGTTGTAATGATCACAACACCGTTAGCACCGGAAACGCCATATATTGCCGTGGAAGCTGCGTCTTTTAATATGGTAATATTCTCAATATCCTGTGGGCTAATTTGATTGAACAACCCTTCATTACCCTGTATGCCATCAACCACGTACAGCGGGCTAACATCAGTAAAAGAACCGACGCCACGTACAATAATTTTCGCAGTTGAACCCGGCACACCATTCGTGGGCACTACCTGAACGCCGGGGGCTTTTCCTATGAGTAGTTGTGCAGGGCTTAGCGATGTATTAGCACCGGCATCCTTAGCAGACACCACATCAACAGCACCTACCAGTTCCTTTTTGCGCGCGGTACCATATCCTATTACTACTACTTCGTTAAGGTTATTCGTGTTTTTAGTTAAGGCTACGTCAATTGTGCCCGATGCCGGAACTACGATCTCTTTTGAATCGTAACCAATAAATGAGAAAACCAACGTGCTTCCCTGACCAGCATTGATGGAATAAACCCCATCAATATTGGTGCTTACGGCCTCGATCGTGCCCTTAATTTTAACAGTTACGCCAGGCAGTGGACCTCCATCGCCCTTGTCTGAAACTTTGCCGGTAATTTTCCCCGTTTGGGAAAAGCCCGGCAGACTTATCATCATAGTTGATAAGGTCATCCCGATAAAAATCAGGAATTTTGTGAGTAGTGTTCTTTTCATGAATTTAAAATTTAAGTGAAATAATTGCAGATTATTATTGAATTAAGGATAGGTTAGTTGGCGGCGAAAGGTCCTGATGCATAAGTAGTTATATTTGTAGCTGAGTTCTTCCTGGTATTGTTTATATCCTGTACCCCTCGTACCTTTTGATGAGGGATACAAAAACATTGATTATAAGCCTGCAATCGATTGCCTAATTGTGATATAAAAGGCCTATAACACAATCCATTAGCATGTATTTCTGCCATTGCATCAAACTTTAAACAGCGCTCAGCTGCTTACTAAATCAAAAAATAAATTAATTGTCGGTTTAATTGATAGTGGTAGAACATTGCTCAAAAAGTAGCGCAAAAAAACGCGGCGTTGAGATGTTATTCCGGAGGCTGAAACTATGGTAACCAGGAAATAAGGATGGGGCAGGGATGATTAAAAATATAGACCATATGTGCAAACCATTGCAATGGTTTGCAAATAAGGTAGTTACATATTAAATCAAATAAACAGAGTACTAAAAAAAGTTGAGGATATCATGGCGGGTTGAAAATCTGTCATTCTCATTTCATCCAATTTCTTGTAATGAGTTGGTGAGTAAAACAACTTTCGGACAAAGTAAAGTTTTGGAAAACAATTAATTACACGGCGAGTATTGGTCTATTATCAAAATTTACGGAAAGGCTGCGCCCCGACGGATATCATCCGTCTGCCGGTAACAGACGGATGATTTCACGTTCAGACAATTAATTTATTGATAAATAACCAAGTATTGTTGCATGCTGCTTAAACAACCGATCGCTTAAATAACTATACGGGAGGCTGGGTTTTAAAACTGCATTCTTCTCACGTTCCCTTTATTATCCGTTATTGCCACGCTGCTTACATGGTTACTTATTGAAATAAACCTTGCAGATTGTGACAGAAAGGAATCTCCATGATAAAATTCCTGGCGGGTAATTTTGCCGTTCTTGTCTGTTATCACCGCGCTTTTATCTTGCGGCGAAACATTTATCAGCTTTGTTTTTGTGTTTAATTTAAACAGTTTTAACGGGCCGGTATGCTCACTTGCTACAAGTAAATAGCTATTATCGGGCCCACGAAGTTTTATCAGCGCTTTTCCATCGCCCGGCAGGTATACACCACTTTGCGCTATCCTTAGCGGATAAAAACCACCTTTACCATCGCCTTTCAAGAACATTCCGTTTAAAGCGTCTGATTGGCCGATGGATACGTCGGTAGAAAAATCATTGCCATTAATTACCAGGTCGGTATTTCCATCCCCATCCAAATCATCTGCCGCCATACCGTTTAGTGCAGATATCTGTGCCTGTTCGGGCAAAGGGATCGCTGTGAATTTCCCGTTACCATCATTCCTAAAATAGCATGATCGAAGTTCAGTTGCTTTAAGCCGCAAGGCACCCTTAAGCTGTTCATCGGTAAATAGGCCTTGTAATGTTGCCTCGGCATAGCTATGATAATTTGTAAATTTGGTTCTTAGGCTTATCATTTGCTTAAAGGCATCGTCGCGCACATTTGCGGGGTACTCACGCATAACGCCATCTTTCCCCGGAAGGTAAAGTGACGTGAAGGCATCGTACCTGTCGCGTTTATCAAAATCCTTTGCCGTAATGTAAACGGGCTGCCTTGTGCTTGCCTGGTAAAGTGTATTCAAGCCAGCGTTACCCACAATATAATCTGTACGCCCCGTGTGCCTGAAATCGCCCGCCACGATTGAATTCCACCAACCAGGGATACCATTCACACCACTCGTTGCTGTGGTGTTTATAAACTTGCCATTTTGATATTTTAAAAAGGTGAGCGGCATCCACTCGCCCGCGAGTAAGAGGTCGGAATTTCCGTCTCCGTCAAAATCGGTGAACAGCGCATCGCAAATCAAACCAATATCCTTTAGCGCCGGGGCAATTTCAGCAGTTACATCTGTAAATTTAACTTTCCCGTTATAGCTGTCATTCCTTAAAATAAAACTGCTAACGGGTTTGGGGTACCGCCATGGTTCCACACGGCCCGATACAAAAAGGTCTAATTTTCCATCATGGTTATAATCAAACGCCCTTACGCAAAGCTTGCTGGTGAAATTTACTGGCAGCGCAGATGACTGTAGCGTAAACTCACCCTTGCCATTGTTTATGTATAGTTTATCCTGATAATTGCCCGAATTTGGTTTTGCGGTATATCCGCCCCGGGCAATATAAATATCCAGCGTGTTATCTCCATTAGCGTCAAATAAAAGCACTCCGCCGTCTTGATAGAACCCAGCGTTTGGGGTATTGATCGCCAGGGGCTTTTGTGTGAATTTGCCATTTTTTTGTTGAAGAAATATTTGCGCCGGTTGAGTAGAATTTCCGCCGACTACAATATCATCTGTTCCGTCTCCGTTTAAATCGCCGGCTGCCAAAGCCGGGCTATAACCTGATAGTTTATGCGGCAAAAGCTTTTGAATGTTAAAATCGACCCGATCTGAATCTTTTTGCACATAGTTTATTCCGCTTGCCGATGTGATGTTGGTAAATATTGGTTTCGTTACTTTCAACGGCCGCGCCCCATCATTTATATTGTGTGCATCTGCAATATTTACCGTTAAGGTTTGGTTTGCCTTAACGTTTTTGAGCAATTGCTTTGCGCCATTGGGCCAAACTACTACAGCAGAATCTATCGCCGAACAATTACCCAAACCGAATTGTGCCATTGGTTGTATGCTGGATAAATAGCCGCGGTATGGGTTGTTTTCATAAACTTGTGTTAATCCCTTGCCGTAATAAATTCGCACCATTGCTCCAAGGCCATTCAGGTTCTGCTTATCTCCTTTAAACCTAACATTAAAAAAATTGGTATAAGTATCCTCCGAGGCAGTGTTCTGATATACAAAGGCCTCATCATTAATATTGTTGGCAATCAAATCCAGCTTTCCGTCGTTATTTAAATCGCAATAAACGGCGCCGTTTGAAAATGACGGCGTGGTAAGCCCCCAATTGCTGCTTTCGTCGGAAAAACGTAAGCCCTTGCCATTTTTGAAAGCATAATTATGGATTTTAACTTCGGGTATCTGTTTGAGGATTTCTTGTTTGGACGCGCTTAGATAAGGCTGAGACCGGTAAACCATAAAGTCATGGTCTGTTACGTCCCTTGGATAACCATTTGTCACTATTATATCTTTGTAGCCATCATTATCAAAATCAGCTATCAAAGGCGTCCAGCTCCAATCTGTTTGAGCTATCCCGCTCATAAAACCAATCTCGCTGAACGCAGGGGCTCCAATGGAATCTTGCTCACCAATGCTTGGCCCCTGGTTTAGCTGCAGCGTATTGCGTGCATATTGTAATTGATAACCATAATGGTTAAAATTCTGGATGGTTTGATAACTGTTTGGCATCAGCATCATTTTCTTGCGATAATTATCCGCCGGGTTCATGTCCAGTTCAAATACATCGGCCAGCCCATCGTTATTAATATCCTGGATATCCTGCCCCATCGCGTTAAAGGATGTGTGTTTAAAATATTCTTTGGACCGGTCTGTAAAGGTGCCGTCGTGATTATTGATGTATAAAATATTGCTCGAAAGGAAATCGTTTGTTACGTAAATATCCTTCCATCCATCCAAATTTATATCTGCAATAGTAGCGCCGTGCCCGTAGCCTTCTATGGTAATACCTGCAGCCTGCGAAACATCTTTGTACACCGCGTGCCCAAGTTGTTTATCCCAGTCATTCCTATATAACTTGCCTGTGCTTCTGCCGGATCCATCCCTGCTAACCGGCCGGAAACTATTGGGATATTCTGACGGTTCGGGCCTGTTTACGGTTAGATACATATCCAGGTCGCCATCGTTGTCGTAATCAAAAAAACTCGCCATGGTTGAATGATATTGCAAATCAAGCCCATATGCTTTAGCTTCATCCCGGAAGATGGGTACGCCCTCCTTATTAAGGCCCTTGTTAACGTATAGTATATTTTGTCGTTTTTGAGCGTCGCCGGCGAGGGAATTGCAAACGTAAATATCTGCCAGCCCATCGTTATTAATATCAACCACAACAACGCCCCTTCCCCAACGGCCCAATCCGGTTACGCCTGCCGGGATAGTTACATCTTCAAACTTAAAATCGCCTTTGTTTATGTAGAGCTTATTAGACACCATATTTCCTGTAAAATAAAGATCTGCTAAGCCATCGTTGTTAAAATCGCCCACCCCTACTCCGCCGCCGTTATATATGTAAGCGTTATCTATGGGATTTATAGAATCGTTTTCGGTTATTAAATTATTAAAGTGGATACCCGAATGCGCAGAGGACACCTGGTTGAACATAGCAGGTTTTTTGCAGCCGGTTGTTAAATAACAACAAATAAGGAAGAAGTAAATTTTTTTCATATAGTGCAACAATTAGCATATAAAAAAACCGGGAGCCATGATGGCTCCCGGTTGTAATTTAATAATTTATCAATTAATAACCGGGATTTTGGTGCCCGTTTACTTCAGGATTATTATCCAGTTCTGCAGTAGGGATAGGTAATAGCTCATCTCTGTTTGCTTTGAAATATGATAATGGATCGGTAGTGAAATAACCTTTCTTCCTCCACCTTACTATATCAACGTTTCTTACTTCTTCATCAGCCATCTCAACCATTTTCTCGTGCATAATGGCCTTTGTTACATCCGCTTTTGATGCAACCCGAAATTGCGCTGTTGGATAAGGCGGCATAGCAACACTCGCCCTCGCCCTTACCATATTTAAGTAGCTTGCGGCGGCGCCTATATTACCCAATTCATTCTCGCACTCGGCAAGGTTAATCAATACCTCAGCATAACGTAAAATGCGTTGGTTGTTGCCACCCGGATGGAAGGATGCAGCAGGTAAGCCTTCTTTGTAGATAATCATAAATTTGCGGAAACCTACCTTTTTTGTTACGCCGTTCACCGTTGAAGATTCGCCGTTTTGATCGCTTGCAAGTAAAACAGAGGCGCCATTGTTGTATGCATCTCCGGTTTCATAAAATGAAAATTTGTATCTCGGATCTGTTTTAGCAGCACCGGTAGCTGTGTTTTCAAATTCGTTTAAGAGTTTATTGGATGGGATTAAATTCCTCCAGGCAACCGGGTTATATTCCTGGTTCCTTACAGTCGACTGCGCTTCGGTAGGGCTATCACCACCCCAGTTAAAGCCGTTGTCACCTTTGTCAACATACACCATTTCGAAAATAGACTCTGAGTTAAACTCTGTTTCTTCTTCAAAATTATCAAGAAAACGGGCGGTTAGTGAATATCCATCGGCACCTGATGTTGGTATTTTCAACAAAGCTGCTTTCGCACCACCATAATCGCCATTTTGCATCAATACCCTGCCCAACAAGGCGTTGGCCGCGGCATTGGTAGCTCTTCCTTTATCGGTACCCGATTTACCCGGTAGAACAGCCGCAGCATCCTGCAGATCCTTAATAATTTGTGCATACACATCTGCCACCGCAGCCCTTGGCTTAAATTCGTTTGGACTTTTAATGGTAGTTGTATGTAAAGGTACAGCGCCCCATTGGCTTACCAGATCGAAATAAGCCCATGCACGCAGGAATTTTGCTTCGCCTACTCTTCTGTCTCTTATTGCCACATCGTCCGTTACTTTGCCGGCGTTATCTAAAACAACATTTGCGCGGAAAATAACCGTATACCAACCATTCCAAACAGAGTTTAACACGCTGTTCGTCGGATCGAAAGTTCCGGCTAACATTTGCGCCCTGGGTACTTCTAACTGGCTTCCACCCGGCGATACCTCATCGCTTCGCAGATCATGTATAAAAAACCACTCCCTGTTTACAAGGTTAATGCTCTGCACGGCTTTATATACAGCGTTAACGCCTTTGGTAAGCTCGGTTGCGTTTTTATAGTACTGATCGGTAGTTACCGCATTAACGTTAGTGGTATCAAGGTCGCTTTTCTTGCACGAGTAAGTGGTGGCCATCACCAAAAGTATGGTGGATGCAGACCAGATATAAAGATTTTTCTTTTTCATAATTTATAAAATTATTAGTGAATACTGATTAAAAGGTTGCCTGGATACCGAACTGGAATGATCTTGGCGTTGGATACTGTCCGTAGTCAATTCCGTTGGTCAGTGTTCCGTTTTTAGATCCAACTTCCGGGTCGAGACCTGAATACTTGGTAAACGTTAACAGGTTTTGGGAGGAAACGTACAACCTTAATTTGCTTAAACCATTGCTGGTTTTTGCTTTAAGCCAGCTTGATGGCACGTTATAACCTATCATTGCATTCTTTAGGCGCAGATAAGAGCCATCTTCTATCCAACGGGTGGATGGCCTGACGTTCCCGTTAGGATCGCCTTTGGAGGCTCTTGGGATATTGGTATTTGTATTTGTTGGTGTCCAGGCGTTTAAAACATTTACGCCGGCATTAAACAAACGTGGCATACCTTCCAGTATGATCCTTTCAGCGTTGAATATTTTATTCCCTTGTACACCCTGGAAAAAGATACTCAGATCGAAGTTTTTATAGCTCGCCGAATAGTTTAAAGAGTACGTGAATTTAGGCAGGTAGCTTCCGAGGAAGGTACGGTCGCCATCATTTATAATTTTGTCCCCATTTAAGTCTTTAAATTTCAAGTCGCCGGGCTTAGCACCTGGTTGTGTTGCATGCGCGGTTACTTCGGCAGGCGTTTGAAAGATACCTTCTACAACATAGCCATAGAATGATTGAATAGACTGCCCTGCGATAGTGTTGGTAATAGGGCCACCGCCACCAAAATCCGCATCGCCGCCGGCTACGATAGAAGCGTTAGGACTGTTTAAATTTATCACCTTATTCCTCACAACGCTTAATAAACCGGTAACATCCCATTTAAAATCGCCTTTATTTTGATGATACCCAATGGTAAGCTCCAAACCTTTGTTTTCTAAAGATGCCACGTTTGCAACCGTTCCTGCACCACCAAAACCCTGGCTTGGTGCTGTTGGTACGTTGATGATCAAACGGTCCATTTTCCTTTTGTACAACTCGGCAGATAGAGTTATCTTGTTATCAAACAGCCCCAGATCTACACCAACGTTGGTTTGTTTGGTAGTTTCCCATGCGAGCGAAAGGTTGGTTAAGCCACTGTAGAAGGAAGCGTTCCCCAGATCAGAAAGTGAACCGCCGAAAGGATAAGTTGCCTGGTTGCTGGATATAGGCTGTAAGTAAGGGTTTGGGCCCAATGCGGTACCGTTTACGCCAGTAACGCCATATCCTCCACGTAACTTTAATTCTGTTATAGCGGTAACACCTTTAAGGAAATCCTCTCTGTCAATTTTCCAGCCTGCAGAAACAGCGGGGAAGTTTTGGTACTTATGGCCGGGTGCCCATACAGATAAACCATCGCGGCGGATAGATCCCGAAATGAAGTATTTACCGTCAAAGTCATAAGCAAGCCTGCCAACCATCGAAACGAGCAGTGTATTATCCTTTGTGTAATTTGTAAACAAATTAGTGGCGCCATTTAATGTTTTAACATCATTGGTTGACTGGTTACCACTGGAAGACTGGTTTGTGTTTTTGGTACCCTGGCTTTCGTATACAGCAACACCTGATACGTGGTGCTTGCCAAACAATTTATCGAAGGCAAGCTGTTGTGAATACAGCGTAGTTGTGCCTGTTCCCCTGCTTTTGTTAATTGTGGCAGTTGGCGAACTTAAAGTTCCGCCATCGTTGTATATCGGGGTGTATTGCTCATTAAGATTTGTTCCGTAATCCAGTCCGTAGGTGGAAGTAAATTTCAACCAGTCGGTGAATTTTAACGTCATAAACGCATTACCGCGGATATTAAAGCCGTTGTTGTAGTTTTCGTTGATCAGTGCCGCCTCAACCGGGTTGGTAGGGTCAGAACCATCAAAACTGTTTAGCGGGCCCTGAAAGCCACCCGCGTTATTCGGATTACGCACCGGGATATAAGGTAACATCCTGATAACATTTGTTAAAGCGGTACGGTTGCCCGGCGGGATATCGAAGCGCTGATGCGTAACGGATGCGTTGAATGTTTCTCCAAATGTTAAAAAAGAACGGATCTTATGATCGGAGTTCATACGGAAATTTTTCCTGTTGAAATCTAATCCCTGTGCGATACCGTTTTGTGAAAAATAACCGGCGGAGGTGTAAAAATGAGAGCTTTCATTACCACCGCTGATGGCTACCGAATGCTGTTGCAATAATTGGTTGTTCCTAAAGTATTCGTCCTGCCAATCGGTATTAGTTCCTGCAAAAGTTTGAGACGAGCCAGCATAAATTGGCTGATTGAAATTTGCCGACTCCAGCCTAGGTGGCACTGCCGACCCTGCATTTAATGCTCTTTCATATTGCAAATATTGGGCAGTGTTTAACAGATCAAATCTTTTGGTTATGCTTTGCACACCTACATATGAGTCCAAATCGATTTGCACCTTTCCTGTAGCGCCTTTTTTGGTAGTTACGATAACCACACCGTTTGTAGCCCTTGAGCCATAGATCGCAGCCGCGCTCGCATCCTTCAATACGTCGATCGACTGGATATCTTTAGGGTCGATACCGCCAATGCTGCCTGGAAATCCGTCAACAATGTAAAGCGGATCTGAGCCAAAACTGATAGAGCTGTTACCGCGGATAGACACAATAGGGGCACTGCCCGGTGAGCCATTATTGGTAACCGTAAGGCCGGCTACCCGTCCCTGTAAGGCCTGATCGAGACCGGCTACGGGAAGCTGCGTAAGAGTTTTCCCGCTTACCGAGGATATGGCACCGGTTACTGCTGCACGCTTTTGGCTTCCGTAACCCACAACTACTACTTCATTCAGTGATTTAGTATCGGGTTTTAGCTGAACGTTGATTATAGCCCTTCCGTCAACCGAAACTTCAGCTGAAATGTAACCGAGGAAGCTAAACACTAAAACAGAATTTTCGTTAGGTACGGATATTTTATAGTTCCCGTTAACATCTGTACCCGCGGCCATTGATGTGCCTTTTATCATTACTGTAGCGCCGGGAATAGGAGCTCCGGCTTCGTCGGTAATTTTACCTGTTACTGTGATAGCAGCAACAGTTTTTGCCTCAAACAGAAGCGAATTTTTAGAGCGCCCATTTGTAGCCGAAGCATAAACAGAATTAAGTGTAACAATACCTAACAAAATTAGTGATAACGTTGTTCGTATGTAATGATTAAGTAAATGTTTTCTTTTCATAATTTGGTTAAAATTTTAAATTGGAGTAAGTCAAATTTTGGGTATAATGACAATGCATTTCCCAATTCTGAAGAATGATGTCCCCGATCATCTTCATCAATTTTCAATAGGTAATAGTGTCTCTCATGTATTTTTAGTTTATAGTTATTTAATTGGTTATTTAATTTATGTTGGTTTCTTAATGGCTATCGCTTAGGCCAATCAGCGGAATATTAATTTATCTTATGCATGTTCCCTGTTGAATTACTTGTTCCGCCAAATGGATTATTTTTAATAATTTTCAAGTCAATTTCATAAAACAATCGATTGCAGGTTTATTGCCGTCAAACGTTTCGCGTTAAGTAACCTGATTAGCTTTGTGATCGTGAATTAGTAATTGGTTTATAGTCGTTCAAACTGTTTGAGAGCAAGGACGATAGTAACAGTAAAATTACACCGCAGGGAAAAGAGGAGGTGCAATTTTTTACCATATTTACACAACATTTGTTCAGCACCATTAACAAATAGTGTAATACTCTCCCGCTATACCGGATGTTTAATATAGATTTTTCTTTATCTATATTGCTCATTTACAAAACATTAAGTAATAAATTAAACCTTACTCATCTATTACCATAGCTGTAACTCCTTTGCCTGTAAGGTAAATTTCCTCACCGCCGTTAATTTTAGTGAAAATCGCCTGGTTTTAAACAAGGCTCGTTTTTAGTATAATTGTTATCGGTATGAGCAAATACTTCAGATGCCCGACCAACGCCAATAAACCAAAAACGCATTATCCATTTTAGGCGCGGTAATTCAATTAAATCCTTAGCAATGCATGGTATTAATTGAATATTAAATACAAATTATAAGACCTTTGTAATAAAACTTCTTAAAACTTATACAGAAAATGAAAAAGCATCAGTTTCGTTTATTAGTGATTGAAGACGATGCAGACTTGCGCGATTATGTGGTAGATAACCTACGGCAAAGCTATGAAGTGTTTCAGGCAGCTGATGGTAAGGAAGGCTGGGACAAGGTATTTTCATGCGACCCAAATCTGGTAATCAGCGACATAAAGTTGCCATTGATAGACGGTATTCAGTTGACTAAAAAGATCAAATCTGATAAAAGAACCCAGCATTTACCGGTGATTTTGTTGACAGCACTTAACCGTGAAGAGGATCAAATTAAGGGGCTCAACTCCGGGGCTAACGATTATCTCATAAAGCCGTTTAATTTCGATATCCTACATATTAAAGTAAGGAACTTACTTGCCTTAACCGATATGTTTAAAAACAGCTATGGTGAGCAAATAATAGTTGCGCAGGTTGACGCGGACATTAAATCAAGCGGAGATAAGTTTCTTAGTATGGCCATCAACTATATCGAAACAAATATTAAAAGCCCCAAATTAAGCGTCGCAGATTTAAGCGCACATCTGGGTAGAAGCCGTGTGGCGCTGTATAATCGTATCCTGGAACTTACCGGTAAGCCGCCGGTAGAATTCATAAGATCTTACAAACTGGAAAAAGCGGCTGATTTATTAATTAAAAGCGATATCGCAGTATCGCAAATTGCGATGGAGACCGGCTTTGCTACAGCTCATTATTTTTCCAAATCGTTTAAAGATAAATTTGGGGTACTCCCATCCGAATACCGGGCAGCCAATCTAAAATCAGCCAATTCTTAACATTATCAGTAAGCCGGTGTGTATAAGGAATGAGGATTCAATTCGCTCACTTTACCACAGTAGCCTGATATCCTAATAACGAAAGCATTTTTTCGCCATACCGTTTCCCTATGATCCTGTACCCTTCGGCAGTAAAGTGCAGCTTATCCGGGCTCGCCGGGCAACCACTGGAAGAAATAATGTACGAATTTGGAAGTAAATTGGGCAACCCGGCAATTATAGTGTTCATATTTGCGCATTTCCCGCCCTCATCAGCATTAACCAATTCGCCAACCAGCAATGGCACTTTTTTGGGTTTTAAGTGCAGATCTTTCAAAAGGCCGCTGTATATTCCTTTAACTTTATGTGTCCAAAGGGTGTCATTGGGGTTCGATTCGCCCTGGTGCAGTAAAACGCCTTTAATCACCCCGTATTTCTTAGCCAGTTTTGCCATTTCTACCAAATGCCCATAGGGGTTTCCGTTGTACTCGTTAATCATATTCACCATCCACGAGGGGGCTTTGGCGGCGTAGGATTGATAGCTGTCTTTTTCAAATAATTCTATCCTGCACCCCGCCACCGAAACATTTATGATACCAATTTTTATTTTTTCGGGCAAATTTGCGAGCAGCGTCCTGCCGAAATAATCTACTGGTGTAAGGCCTGTATTGCACCGGGCAAGCGGTGGCACAGCGGGGTACCAATTACCTTTTGTTCTGCCCAGGGTAGGGCAATCAACTGTTTCAAACATCTGGAAACGTTTGTCAACAATTGTGTCCTGCGGCTCTATTTTCGCATTGCCTTCCATGTTGGATTGGCCAAAACATAAAAAAATATAAAAATCTTTATCCTGAGAGAAACAGTCCGACGCGATAAAAAGAAATATGCCGGTGACAATAAATCGAAGTTTAACTTTCATGTACGGCATATTTATTTATCCGAATAAACGTATTTGGCGAAGTTGGACACATCCACCGGTTTAAAAATAGATTGAGAAAACATGTATAAGCCGTTTTTCCAAACCTTAAAATCATGTACGCCCGGCTCAATGTAGTACACATGCGGAACGCCCTTTTCTACCAGGTATTCGTGTGTACGTTTGCTAAAGGCAAGTAAGCCATCACTTGCGCCGCAGGATATCCAAAGTAGTTTAAGTTGTTTCTTTGCCGTCTCAGGGTCCAGCACTAACTCTTCAGGTTTTTTTGTGTTTGGTGCAGCCGAAAAGGCTCCCACCCACGCAAATTTATCCAGGTTACCCAAACCGAAATTCAGCGATTGCCCCCCGCCCATCGAAAGGCCCGCAATAGCACGATGCTCTCTGTCTTTAATTACAGGATATCTGCTCTCAACAAAAGGTATCAGATCGGTAAGCAAGTCTTTTTCAAAAGTTGCAAATGCTGCGACTTTGTCGGGAGCCATGATATTACCCGTGGCGCGGTCGTCTTTCATTGCTCTCCCGTTTGGTAATACAACTATCATAGGCGTTAGCTTTCCCTCGCTGTAAAGATTATCGAGAACGATCTGCGGAGTGCCGCCGTTAAGCCATTCTTTTTCATCGCCGCCGATACCATGCAATAGGTAGAGCACAGGGTATTTATTTTTCCCGGAGAAGCCCGGAGACGTATAGATCAATGCTTTACGGGCATTGCCAACTGTTTTTGAATCGTAAAGGATGGTGTCGATCTTTCCATGCGGGATGTCGGCACGCAGAACATCGAAACCCGCCTGTGCTTGTTTTGCAATATCTTGCGCGAAAACAAAGGAGGTAAATAACAACGCAGCTATGGTACAAAGCAGTTGCTTAACTTGTAGTGGTTTTTTCATTTTTTTGGCTAAAGTTCTTCAGATAAAAGGTTAGTTAACATGTGGTTTTATGAGTTGGTATTTTCCACTGAGATGCATCAGGCTAAAAAGGTACAATAATCCATCGTAATACGGGTCAAAATACCCATCATCGTAAGGTTCCAGTTTGGCGTTCCATAAAGCATGCACAAAATCGAGGCTGGCTTTATCCTTGTTCATTATTGAGGCAGAAGCAGAGGTAGCAACCAGGCCGAGGGAATGTCTTAACTTTTCAACACTGCCGGCCTTCAAAATAAAACCCGGGCGGGTGCCATCAAGGTTGAACTGGTCTTCAAAAGTATCTATACCTTTCGAACGCAGGAAATTCTGAAAACGCCTGGAATATTGCTCCTGCCAGGTTTTATCTTTACCAAACCATACATAATCCATAGTGATATTCATAGGCACCCGCCACGAATCGTACCGAAAGCCGGGCGGCATCCAGGGGGTTGCATGTGGTTTGCCGCTAAATTCAGTATAATCAGAATTCAGCGCAGTCACCGGATCACAAGCCCTGTGGAGAAAAACGCGGGACGTATCAGCGCAATCTCTGTAAAATTGCTCGTGCCCGTCCTTTGCATACAGGGCCCAGGCCTCGTAAAAAGCCGGGAGATGATAAGATGGGTCGGTCCAATTGTAATTATTGCCTTCTGGTACAAAGGTTATTTGCTTATGTTCGGTATTAATTAAGTTATAGATATTGTTCGAGCCATTCTTTTTCCACATCGCATCCAATATCCGCCGCGCCTCGTGGTAATAATCGATACCTGTATTATTTCCCCATTTGTTCGACGCGAATAAAAGGCTGGTTATATAATACAGCTCCCCGTCTGAAGCGGAACCTTCCGAATTGCGCTTCATGGTAGTGGTATTGATACTCCAGGCGAAATACCCTTCCCTTGGGCCATCCTGATGCTGGAGGTATTTTTTAGACCATCGCCAAATCCTGTCAAACACATCTTTCTTGTTTAATTGCACGGCGATCATCATCCCATAAGAGAGCCCCTCCGTCCGGGCATCATGATTCTTTATATCGCTTACATAACCAAGGGTATCGCCAACCTTAAAAAAAACATGATTAGGGCCTTCAAAAACATCATGATATGCCTTTGCAACCTTTTCATCGATTGCTGCTTGGCTATACCCTGCCTTGCGAAACAGGTTGCTATAAACGCCGGTTTTAACTGCTGCAATACTCTTTTTTTTACCCTGTTTTTTATTTTGAGCAAAAACTAATGCTGGCATTAATGCAATCACCAACAACGATGCGAACGCTTTTTTCATTCTAATATCTTTTATTTGGTTAGGAACTTGATATTTTTAACAAATGTCTCATTAGGTGTTCCGGGCGGAAATTTTATAAACAGGTCGTGCTGCCCGGTAATATTAGTTAAGGTCTTTTTAAATATTTTCCAGTTATCCGGCCCGGTTGGCGTGAAAGGGATCGTCGCTATCAACTTTCCATACTTCAGATCATCAAGCCATACTTCAAAATTGCCCGTCTTTACAGAAGAAACTACCAACTCTATTGCCGATGGCGATGCAGCACCTAATTCCACTCCCGAGATCATCAACCATCCGCCCAGAGTTGATGTATTAGTTACTATCGGGCCTAATTTTGAATCAGTTGCCATCACACCAAAATAATTGCTATATCCTGCTGCGGGCAACGGTGATGAACCATCTTTGCCAATAAAGAAGTCGAAATCTGCAGGTTTGCCTTCGGCAAAAAGCCCCACACTGGTGCCCACCCACGAATTAAAATTGGGCTGCTCTTTATCCAGGTTTATCGCGCTGATCGGCTCGCCCAGCCGAACCCAGCTTTTTCCGTTACCGCTGTAAAAGGCGGTTAAAAGATGTTGTTCGCGCTGCAGCTTTAACCAAATAATATCGCCGGCCAAATTTGTAGCAGAACGTGTTGCAGTATCTAATGTGAATATGATCTTTTTGCCCTTCTCATATCCCAAGTATAACCTTGCAATTACCTTTTGATTACCATTGGTAAGATACAACCCCGCCTTAGCGTTTTGTTCAAGCGCGCGAAACGAAACTTTGGTGACTACAGAATAAAAATGGTCTGTTTCCTTCTGCATCAAATGCGTGCGGTTAGTATCGGGCATAAGCCTTACCCACCCCTTTCGCGCAGTTAAAGAATAACTTATGGAGGCTTTCTTGGTTAAAAAATGCCACCATGGGCCAAGTGTGCCCCCGTCAAAATAATCGGTTTTAACACTACGCCACGGTACGCTCGACCTGGGCAGCAATGGTTTTATAATAGGCTGGGTAGTTGGCGCCATGCCCCAGGGCCTGTCGCCTTCCCATAGTACGGGATACAAAGACGTTTGTCGCCCCAACCCCGACCAATCATTTCCTTCGTACTTCTCATAACTTTGTCCTATTGTCCACCAGGTTCCATCCGCCAGCTGAAACGGCGCCGCTATATGATTTGGGCGGCGGAAGCCCGCTTTGGCATCGGTTATGGGTTTAAAAAAATCCCCCAGCCGTTCCCATTTGGTGGAGTCTCCTGTTAAAGCGGTCCCTCTGAGTACATATTGCCCGCCGGAAACGTCACCTGCGGGGAAGTAATAATAATAACCGTTCCGTTTACACATTACAGGCCCTTCCGCCCAACTGTATTGCAATTTGGCATTCACCCAGTCCATGTTAATTACCGTGCCGGTTATCTGTCCGTCGGTTCCCAAAGCCTGGATACGGTTTACTTTTTGTCCATCTTTAATAAGCATGTAAGGCTTGCCATCGTCATCTACAAAAATGGAGTTATCATACCCCAGATTACCTGTTGCAGGGTTAGATTTTACCTGTACAGGATCAGACCAGGGGCCGGCCGGAGAACTGGCTTTACAAAACCATTGGCCGCCTGCAGAGAAATAGATCCAATAAGAGCCATAGAAATAAGTAATAGCCCCCTGCCATATTCCGCCAGACGGGCGGTCATTAACCCAACCCGCCTTTGCTGACGGCAAAACCCTGCTGATCACCTCCCAGTGAACCAAATCGGTTGAGTGATAAATGGGCAGATATGGATTAAAATGAAATGTGGAGCCGCAATAGTAAAAATCGTTGCCCACCCTGAGCAAGGTTGGGTCGGGGTGATCTCCGGGTAAAACGGGATTCACATAAGTTTTAACTGTTGAAAAAAACGACGCAGAATCGGTTGTTGCCTTATTTTGCGCAAGCAAAGTTGAAATGCAAATTAATTGAAAGATCAAGCAAAAAGAAATCGTGTACAGATGCCTCATATCCGGGGTTTATAATTAATTGTTATGGATAACAAACTAAGCTGCGCAACAGTACGCAACCGGGGATACCGGCTCCTTGTCTATCATTAATCCCTAAAGCTATATGCATAGGCTGGCCTATGCATATCAAACCGCATAGGGACAATTAGTAATAGTTGAAAGGTTATGAATTAGCTTCTTAATCGGGTTAAGGTGATCCTAACACTTCAAAAATATTCATACAGGCAGGCTTTAAGTAACACTATTTAACATGTTACTGCAAGAAATGTATAATCGACATTAAATTATGGGAGATGGTAATAGCCAGGCGTTAAAATTTAGTTTGATCCTAAGATTACTCTTGTGCCGCTGGTGTACCGGATAAGGCTCCCTCTTTAAATTCCATTTTACGATATTCCGATGGAAGCACGTCAAATTTATTTCTAAATGATTTTGAAAAGTAATGAGGTGTACCAAAACCCGCTTCATACGCTATTTGTGAAACGGTCATGTCGCTTTTTAGCAATAAAAATGCGGCGCGGTCGAGTTTGTACGACCTGATAAATTCTACCGGCGGCTGGCCGGTAAGGGCAAATATCTTGTTGTAAAGAGCTCCTCTGCTCATCCCAAGATGCTCGCTTAGGTCTACAATAGAAAATTTGGGGTTGGTCAGATTTTTTTCTATATAGTTGATGGCATTACTCAGAAATTTCTCGCCGCTCGATTCTACTTCTACCTCATCCGGAGTAACCTTAAGCTGCTTGGTGTAGGTATTTTTTAATATACTATTTTGAGATAACAGATTTTTGATCTTGATATTTAGGATATCGAAATTAAACGGCTTTGTAAGGTAATCATTTGCGCCGGTCTCCAATCCAAGCAGTTGCTGCCTATCGCCGGTAAGCGCGGTGAGTAAAATAACCGGTATATGACATGTTCTTTTATCCGCTTTAATTTTACTGGTTAAAGAAATGCCATCCATATTGGGCATACTGATATCGCTTACAACCAGGTCCGGATGAAACGAAAGCACTTTTTCCCACCCTTCCTTGCCATCTGCCGCTTCTTCAACTTTAAAGTTTCTTTTCAAATTATCTTTAATGTAAAATCGTAATTCGGCATTATCTTCTATAACAAGCACCCGCAGTTTTGCGGCGCAATTGGTGCTTACTTGTTCAGTTAGATCATCGCCCTGGTGGTCTATTTCTTCCAGTTTTTCTGCCGTTACAATCAATTTTTGCTCCACTGGCTGATGATCAAACAATCTTAAGTCAAGCATCACCGTAAAAACAGCGCCATTACCTGGTTTGCTATCAACCAAGATCTTACCGCCGTGCATTTCGGCAAATTCTTTTGCTATTGAAAGCCCTATGCCGCTGCCCTGGTTTAAACCGCCCGACAGATCGCCCACCTGGAAAAACCGGTTGAAAATCTTATTCAAGTTTTCCTTTTCAATCCCGATGCCGTTATCTGTTACCTTAATTGCCAGAGAAACCGTTGTTTTAGCGCTTTCTGCAGCAATTTGAAGCACTTCTACTCTTACCTTTCCGCCGGGTGGCGTAAATTTAAATGCATTGGAGAGAAGATTGAGAAGTATCCGTTCGATTTTGTCTCCGTCGAATTTCACAAATAAAGGATATGATAAACCCTCGTAATTAAGCTGGATGTTTTTAGATTCTGAAAGATCATGGAAGGAATCAACCACATCTTTTATAAACGACGTAATTTCCCCATCAGCGAGCGCTATTTTCATTTCATGCTCTTCAAGTTTCCGAAAATCCAACATTTGATCTACCATATTCAACAACCTATGGCTGTTCCTTTTAATAACAGCGAGCTGTTTGGTGGTCTGATGGTCGCTGTGTTGTGCAAGCAGTTTATCTGTCGGTGCCATGATAAGCGAAATGGGCGTACGAAATTCATGACTAAGATTAGTAACAAATTTCACTTTCATCATATCTACTTGGTGCATTTCTTCGGCTATTTTTCTTTCTTGTTCAATAGCGAGTTGCCGTTTAACTTTCTTAATACCCAGGTGACGAATAAAAAGCAGGGTGCCAGATATAACAATTAAATAAGCAAAGTAAGCATACCATGTCATCCAGAAGGGTGCGCGTATAATAATGCGCACCTGGGCTACGTTGCTGCCCCAAATACCATTGTTATTGGCAGCCTTAACCATAAAGGTGTACTCGCCGGGGTTTAGGTTGGTAAAATAAGCTGTAGTGCTCTGCCCTACGTAGTTCCAATCCGGGTTAAACCCAACAAGTTTGTAAGCATAGCTATTTTGCTGTGGAATTGTGAAATTGATAGCATTATAACTTAAAGAGAAATCTTGCTTATAATGAAGCCTGATCACTTTTGCCACCGAAACATCGCGGTCTATCGGTGCATCTTTACCAGCTATAACCTCTTTATTATCAGCGTGCAAACCGGTTAAAAATACCGGTGGTGGGTTTTGGTTGAATTTTACGTCCTTTGAAGGGTTTATGTAGTTAAGCCCTTCGCCGCCACCGAAAAAAAGCGAACCGTTTGAATATTTTAATCCTGCGCCATCAGAAAAAGCTGCGTTCTGCAAGCCGTTAAATTTTGAATAGTTTGTAAATTTCTTTTGCTTGCTATTAAAACTTGATATGCCTTTATTAGTGCTCACCCAAATCTGGCCCTGGTTATCTTCTAATATTTTATGAATAACGCCGTTTGAAAGCCCGTTACGCTGTGAATACGCACTTATTTTGTTTGTAGCTTTATCGTAACAAAACAAACCATCGCCACTGGTTCCGATCCACATATTACCAAGGCGGTCTTCCAATAAACTAAAAACCCTGTCTATTGCCATACCGGTATTGGCAAAGTTCAGCACCCTGAATTTTTGCGTTTTTTGATTTAAAATGGCAACCCCTGTTCCAACAGACCCTATCCAAAGATTTCCTTCCCGGTCTTCGGCAATTGCCCTGATGTAGCCATTTAATGGCAGGCTTTTTTGATCTAAAGAACCGAAGGTGCCCTCATATTTTTGAAATGTTTTACTTACGGGGTTGAATTTATTTAATCCGTTGCCGTTTGTTCCAATCCACATATTGCCCCTGCTATCTTGCTTCAGGCAAAATATCTCATTACTGTTGATATCTGTAGTGGTATTGCCTGCCTTTAATTGCTTATAATTACCCGTTTGGGTGTTATAAACAAATATGCCGTTCTGGAAAGTACCGATCCAGAGTTGTTGATGATCATCAAGGGCCATGCATAAGATCGGTAAACCCGCAGAGTTTATTTTTTCTTTTGGCTTAATTTCCAGGTGGGTAAATAAGCGTGTTTTTATATCAAAAAGGTTAAGTCCGCCGCCATCTGTTCCCACATATATATTACCCTTGCTATTCTCTACAAGGGATGTTACCACCGGGTTGCTTAAGCTTTTAGGATCATACCCGTTATTTTGCTTTAAATTAAATAAGGTGAGGCTTTTATCATATTTATTTATCCCACCTTCGTAAGTGCCCAGCCAATAAATACCATTATGATCTAAATACACACAACGGATGGATTTGCTGTTTATACTAAATAGTTCGCGGTCGTCGTGTTTAAAGCGGTTTACGTTACCCGTCTGCATATCCATAATATCAAGCCCACCTTCGGTGCCGATCCATAATTGGTTGGCATCTGCTATGGCTACGCTATAAATGAGGTTACCGCTTAAAGTCTGACTATTTACCGAACTGTATTTGAAATTTTTAACCGTTTGCAGATCAGGTGACAAACAACTTAGCCCGTTAGAAGTGCCTATCCAAATTCTACCGTCGCCCGATTCTGTAATAGTGTTAACTCTATCGTCAACAATGCTATTTATATCCTTATTGTTATGAGTAAACGTTAGGAGGCTCCCGGTCCTGGGGTCGTATAAGTGGAGACCGGTTGATGTACCTATCCACATTCTGTTTGCCCTATCGTTGTACAAACACAAGGTACTTTCCGGAATTAGCTGCCCCTCCCGTTTTTTTGCCGGAAAAAACCGGCGGGCTGTTTTTGCTTTCAGATCAACTATGGTGATCCCATCGATGGTGCCGAGCCATATTCGGCCCAGGGAGTCGCCGCATATTGCCCTTATATATTGATTAGATACTTCGCCGGGATAGCTAAGCACCGTATAAGGATTAAACTGATCATGCGCTTTGTCATAAAAATAAAGGCCTCCTCCCATGGTTCCGACCCAAATGCGACCAGATCGGTCTTTGTATAGCGCGGTAGCTTCCTTAGCCTGAAAGGTGGCCTGCCTACCCGTATTGAAACCATAGCCTTTAATATCCCGCCCGTTAAATCTGTCTACACCTTCGGGGGTGGCAAACCACATATAACCATCATCATCTTTCAATATACTGTTTATAGTGTTTGATGACAATCCGTCTCTCGATGTTATCGAAGTAAATTTTATATCCTGCGCATTTGCCCTGCCGACGAACATACATACCATCAGCACCGAAAAGCACAACCGAGACAAAAGTTGCTTTAACACTGATTTACTTGAAAATAGCGGTTTATCATGCATTTCTTTTTCAATTTTATAGGTAACCCAACGCAATTTACCCGTGTAAAGAACAAGGAATATCAAACTAAATATGCCCCGAAAGACAATTCAGCTCCAAATCACGCCCTATAGAGGTGCTTATTAAGAAAAAAACGAGGTGGTTTATAATTGTTAAATTTACAATTCTTTTCATAGAAGAAGCAAATATCTCATCAGTTCTTAAGGCAAAGTTATAGGCTATGCCTCACTTAACTTCCATAGCTATCCAAAAGCCTTCTTCGTACTGAAAAGCTATCGACTATTGAGCTATTCCCCCGAAACCTTGTCTGTAATATGGAAATAGTCAAAATCGGCTGATCCGCCCGGCTTCTTTGTAGCATAATTAAACAATGCGAACCTGTAGCCCATAAAATGAGGTAAAGTATAAGTCATTTTCAATTGCGTTCCCAAAGATGTCCACACCTTCCCGTCAAGGCTGTAAAAGAAATTCGCCACATCCTTTTTATCCGAAAAAACACACTCGGCCTTAAAGAAAACCTTCTGTTGATTTAGTACGATACTTTGCACCTCTATGGGTTTATCGGTAGTAGCGTTTACCATTACAATGGTTTTGCTTTTGCCGTTTAATTTAACTCCTACAAGGCCATAATTTTTCTGCAGTAAGCCGAGGCCCGCAAAGTCGCCGTCTTGCATGTTAGACACGTCGAGCGCTATCGAACCCGTACACACCGGGCCGATGGTTCGTTGCGTTAACGAATTCCGGGCCATCAAGAAATTTGTATCTATCCTACCGGTGGTAAGGCGCAAGTAACCTTTGCGCGCCGTAACTGACCACAGGGCGTTATCAGGGTTATGATTCCATTGCCAGGCGAGTGGTAACGGCGGTTCTCCCTTTTTTCTGGTAAACTCATCCGGGGATACGATCCCGGGCAGTAAGCCACGCGATACCGGCAAATCAAGCGTATCCGGCACTTTGCCGTTGATGCCTAACACCGGCCACCCATCTTCCCATTTCACAGGCACTAAATAAGGTACGCGCCCCACTGCACCAAAATCGCGGAATAGGTACGCATACCATGTACCGTCTGGTTTATCAATTAACCCGCCTTGCGCTACACCCTTATCCTGTAGTCCAACCCGCCCTTCGTAGGGGCCGGTAATTTTATCGGCACGGTGAATTACTACGGTACGCATACCGCCGCGTGGCCAGGTGATATTGAACAGGTAATATTTTCCGTTTACCTTAAATAGCTGGGAGCCTTCTGCACCCAGTCCCCCATTATTACCGGAAGGCAAGCTGGCGTTCTCAATCAGGGTTTGATCAATTCCGCCGGGTTTTATACCCGACGCATCTGCGTTTAATTCAACTATCCTTAATTTTCCACCGCCTGTTACCATGTATACTTTTCCATCGTCGTCAAAAAACAAGGAGTGGTCATGCAGGTCTGGTTTAAACGAAACGGATCTCCATGGCCCTTTTTCGATATTGTTTGTAGTGTATATATGGGTTTTACCTGTGGTTTGGGCAAAAGTAGTGACGTAGAAAACACCCTTATGATAACGGAGACTGCTGGCCCAGGAACCACGGCCGTAGGTGTTTTTACCATTGGTTAAAGTAAGTGCATCTACAGTTGCAAGTGTGTCATAGGCATAGCCGATCAATTCCCAGTTCACCAGGTCTTTCGATTTCATGATGGGCACGCCGGGACTCATGTGCATGGTTGTACTGCTCATATAGTAGGTATCGCCAACACGAATCATGCTCATATCGGGCACGTCGGCATATATAACCGGGTTAACAGCTTTCTTTTGCGCCTTAACTAAAAAGGGGACAAAAAGAAAGGCGAGAGCTATACTGATGCGGGCAAAAAAATATCTCATGTTGTAAAAGTTTGCTGGTTTATTTAATGCGTTTAACGGGGCCAACACCTTGTGTGGTTTGTTCCACTTTATTTATTGTTCCGTCTGTATTATAAGTCAGGTAATCTACACAAACGGCCCGCCTGTAGTCGCCGCCGCCGGGTAAAATGCCGTTATGATAAAAAAAGTAAGTTTTGCCGTTGTAATCTATAATACCGGGATGGGTAGTTTTGCTATTGGGCACCTTATCTTCTATTAAGCCGCCATAACTCCAGGGGCCGTTGATATTTTTAGCTGTACTATATTCTATCGTCTCGGGGAAATTGGCGGCATAAACGAGATAATACAAGCCATTACGTTTATAAATCCATGGTGCTTCTGTGTAATTAGTCGGCGTAAAAGTTTTGATAGGTCCATCAAGTTCGGTCATGTTGTCTTTCAGTTTGGCGTACTTGCAGCTGCCGTTTCCCCAAAACAGGTAAGCCTGGCCGTCGTCGTCAATAAATACCGAAGGATCCAGGTCATCCCATGAGTGCGGTTTATCCACCGTCATCTCATTAGTTACCAGCGCCTTGCCCAAAGCATCTTTAAACGGACCAGTAGGGCTGGAAGAAACCGCTACCCCAATGGCAATGCCGCCTTTGCTTTCCTGGTTTTGCTTATGGGTTATTGATGCGTAAAAATAAAATTTGCCGTTGCGGTATATGCATTGTGCAGCACAGGCATCGCCCGAAGCCCAGGCAAAATCCTTTGTAGAAACACAAGGGCCGCGATTGGTCCAGTTAACCATGTCTGTTGACGACCAAACGAGCCAGTCGGGCATCTTGTAAGCTTTTACGCCTATGGCTGCGGTATCATGGCCGGTGTATAAAAAAACGGTGTCTTTGTAAACCAGTGGTGCCGGGTCTGCGGTGAACATGCTTTTTATAATTGGATTTTGGGCAAGGCAATTGCCTAAGGCAAACAGGCATCCGCATAACAGCACAAAGGTTTTTTTATAAATTTTCATCACCGTAAATTATTACTTACCAACCGTTTACTAACTATTTAATGGTGTTAATCTGAAGCACACTTACCGAATATGGATCGAATGTTCTTGTGAACTTTTTACCGAGGCCTTTTACAGCGGAAGTAACAGGGACTATTTTTTCCGGATCATCAATTGTATTGGTATCTTCTGGCTTATCCCCTTTTATAACTACGATAGTACCTTCGGGAGAGAGCGTTGTTGCACCATTTAATTCGATATCAACCTGCTGCGGCTTGCCTGTAGCATTTACTACTTTTAAAAATATTTTACCTGTTTTGGTATCTTTTGTGGCTACATAAAACATGCCGGGTATAGGCTGCGGCATTTTCTTATCTGCGCTGTCTTTTTTAGTTGCGGGCCTGGTTTGGGTTGGGATATTTGCACCAGTTAAAGGCACAACCTTGTTGCCTATATAGTTACTAAATATTTTTTGTACGTAGTACGATGGAGACCCAAAGCTTGTTAAAGCATTATACCCGATCAGGTCAGAGTCCCATTGCCAGGCCTTTGGGGCGGTAGAGGTAGCCTTATTAACATTTACGAAAAGTGGTGCATAGCACGACAAGATAACCAGATCTGAGTTACGCTCCATACCCGTCATCCACGCGGCATCGCCAAGGGCTGCATTCAGGTTAGTGGTCGGCGCGCCTTCGCGTGTTGCCCATTCGCCAACAAATACTTTAAAGCCTTTCCGATCATAATTATCATAATGGGCGGCATCCTCTTCCATTTCCCAGGCGTTACGATAGTAGTGCTCGTCAACAATTTCGGGTTTACGTATGGTTAATTTACCGCGAACTCCAAGGAAATCTCTCCCCCCTATTGTCGCGATGCATTTTAAAGCTGGATATTTAGCTTTAATAGCATCATTAAATTGCGCAAAACGCCCATCATAGCTGCCCGATGCGTCGAAACCATCTTCATTACCAATCTCTACGTACCGTAACTTAAATGGCGCCGGATGGCCATCGGCCGCACGCTTTGCGCCCCAATAAGTATGTATGTCTCCTGTAATATATTCAATTTCGTTTAAGGCATCTTCGATATAAGGTTTCAATAAGGGGCCTGCGTCTACATGATC
Source organism: Mucilaginibacter pankratovii (assembly GCF_014773265.1). Classification (GTDB taxonomy): domain Bacteria; phylum Bacteroidota; class Bacteroidia; order Sphingobacteriales; family Sphingobacteriaceae; genus Mucilaginibacter; species Mucilaginibacter pankratovii. The sequence continues at coordinate 477,479 of NZ_JACWMY010000002.1, forward strand.
GCCATCGAGCGAGTAACCTGCATATACAGCCAGCAAAGGTTCCATCTTGATGTCCTCGCACCATTCTAAAAACTCAAGCAATCCCATTCCGTCGGTTGCATGGTAACCCCATGAGCCTTTATGGCCGGGCCTGCTCTCGAGCGGCCCCAAAGTTATCTTCCAGGGAAAAGCGTCCGTTAACTTTGGCCCTTCGAGGAAATTACCGCCCGGAAACCTTAAAAAAGCCGGTTTCATATCGGCCATTAATTTCATGATATCGATCCGGTTACCGTTTGCACGGTTATTATAAGTCGGTGGGAATAACGACACCAGGTTAAAGTAATAAATGCCCTTGCGATTGGTTGAGATCACAAAACGGGCATCTGCTGTGGGTTTTATATCAGATGCAGTAGTTAACTGCAGTTCGTATTTTTTCCAAAAATTGCTTTTAATTAATGTAATAATCCCCGAAGCGTAAACGGTTTTACCATCACTGCTTTCTATGCTTACGGTTATCGGCCCGGGGGTATTATTTTCGATGACAGGGGAATTTGGGGTTAACGTAGAACCATCCGGACGGCGGCGCGGAGGTGTGCTGCCCAAACCTTTAATATAAAAAGAAGCTTTGTAGGTTGTATTAGGTTTTACCGGGATACCCCAATAGCCTTCATTGGCAATTCCTGCTCTCCCACCATCGGTTTCTACCACCAGTTTCAAGCAGGTTGTAAGCGCACTATTGATTGCGTGCCCCCGCTGATCCATGGGGACATTATCGGGATCTCCGGCGACCAAATGGATAGCAGCACTGCTATTTCCTTCCTGAAGAACACTCCATGCTTCGGGTGTTTTCGCATTATCCTTAAATACGCGGTTTCTGATCAATTCCCCATATAGGCCGCCGTCGTATGAATGATTGATCTCTTCGGTCATTAACCCATAAAGTTGCCGACTAACGGTTACCCCGGGTTTAGTTAGATCAAGCGTTAGCTTAGGGTTTTGTGCTACCAAATTGGTTGTAATAAACACGAATACGCACAAGCTTATAGTGGTGCATGGCTTCATCATAATTGGTTTTTTTGGTTTATTAATTGTGTTTTATACACTTAAATAGGGTAACAAATGTAATAGGATTTATCAAATTAACAATCGATTGTTAAAAATAATTTCAATATACTGCTTTTTGTCCAGTCGGTACCACAGGCGCAATTGCTCTCGTCCATTGTCAAACTACAAAAACGTCCTTAATTTCGATTGATTTCTTAATTGTAATCAATTTCAAATCAAATTAAACCATTATAGTTGGTCTTTATTGCTATCTGCACTCCCCATTTGAACTTTAAAAGCAGAAGCAAACACGTATCTGTTGGGCTAAAATTTCATAAAAAGGTGATAGCTCAAAAAAAATAAAGTAATTAATTGTTATTTATACAATTAATTACTAAAATTGAATATCGTGATTGGTCCCCATGCTCTCACGATTAAACCATTCAAACCACCAATTTTATAAACTTAAATTATCAAACAATGAAACTGAAATGTTTAGCTATTGTATTAGCAACCACGTTAGCAAGTGGTATTTGTTATTCCCAAAACAGCCAGACCGCGGTACTGGAAGACTTCAAACCCTCTACAGTTAATCAGCCAGGGCAAGAATATCCCCAGGTGAACTCGCAGGGGTACGCGCGATTCCGGATCATGGCACCAAAGGCAGATAGCATTAAGGTTAGCCTCGGGCTTGGCGGCAGAGGCGGAACCAGGCTTACCAAGGGAGCCGATGGAGCTTTTACCGGCACTACAGAAGGGCCGATGGACGAAGGATTCCATTATTACCACCTTACCATCGATGGCGGTGTATTTAACGACCCCGGAGCATTGAATTTTTATGGCTCTACCCGTTGGGAGAGCGGCATTGAAATCCCTGCCCACGACCAGGATTTTTACGCGCTAAAAGATGTTCCGCACGGCAATGTTCAGCAGATACTCTTCCCCTCTAAAAGTACGGGCACCTCACGCAGAGCATTTGTTTACACCCCTCCTGCTTACGGGACAGATAAATCTAAACGTTACCCGGTATTATACCTGCAGCACGGCTGGGGAGAAGATGAAACCGCATGGAGCAACCAGGGGCATGCCAATTTAATTATGGATAACCTGATTGCCGACGGTAAGATAAAACCCTTTATTATAGTAATGACTTACGGCATGACGAACGAGATTAAGTACGGCGGAATAAGAAATTTTAAGATCGAGCCTTTTCAAACGGTTTTAACAGATGAACTTATCCCTTTTGTGGATGCTAATTTCCGTACGGTTGCGAATAAGGCACAACGCGCCATGGCCGGCCTATCAATGGGCGGGATGGAAACACATACCATAACGCTTAACAAACCCGAGGTTTTTGATTACTACGCTTTACTTAGCGGCGGTGTTTACACGCCTGCTGAATTTACCGGCAAAGCAAAACCCAAGCTTATTTTCATTAGTTGCGGCAGCAAGGAGAACCCAACAGGAGTAAAAAAAGCTGCAACTGCGCTAAAAGATGCGGGCTATAATGCAGTTTCCTATGTGTCTGAAAACACTGCCCACGAGTTTTTAACCTGGCGCCGAAGCCTGCTCGAACTTGCACCTATGCTATTTAACAAATAAGCCATACCGCGTTATACCAAGCGTTGCAATTAACGATGTCAGTTTACAAAAACTAAAAACGTGAAAAAAATTCCATTATATTATAAAATAGCCATGATACTGATAGTTACCGCCTGGAGCGGTAGCTACAGTTTGGCGCAATCCGGTCAGATTTCGGTTGCTGAAGATTTTAAACCGGCAACCACCAACCAACCGGGTAAGCAATACCCACAGGTAAATAGCCAAGCCCGGGTAAGAGCAAGCATTTCTGCACCACAGGCAACTAAAGTGCAGTTAGATTTAGGAGGTAAAAAGTACGACCTGGTAAAGGATGAAAAAGGCGTTTGGACGGGTGAATCGCTCCCACAGGATGAGGGTTTCCATTATTATCAGCTCAATATAGATGGCGCCTCTGTTCCCGACCCGGGCAGCCTTTACTATTATGGAGCGGGCCGCCTGGGCAGCGGAATTGAGATCCCGGCTACTGACCATGATTTTTATGCATTGAAAGACGTACCGCACGGCCTGGTGAGCGAAAATATCTATTTCTCAAAACTGACCAATTTGTGGAGACGCTGCTTTGTTTATACACCCGCCGGTTATAACGAAAATACTAAAACCCGTTACCCTGTACTATACCTTCAGCATGGCAGTTTTGAAGATGAAACCGGCTGGGCTACGCAGGGAAAAGCAAACCTGATACTTGGTAACCTCATCGCGGATAAAAAGGCCGTACCGATGATCATTGTTATGGATAATGGTTACGCAAACAAACCTTCAAATGGAACAACAGACAACAACGCACGCCCGGTTTCTATATTTGAAGAAGTGGTGATAAACGAAATTATACCCATGGTTGATGCAAAGTTCCGCACAATTGCCAACGGCGAGCATAGGGCGATAGCCGGCCTTTCGATGGGCGCAAATCAAACCATGCGCATCATCATGAACAACCTGGATAAGTTCTCGGCTATCGGTGCTTTTAGTGGTACGCCTAATTATCCAAGTGCTGATGTTATAGATCCCAACACTTTTCTCGACGGGAAGTATAAAGACGGTGCCGCTATCAACAAACAGCTTAAGGTATTATTCCTGAGCTGGGGCAGCAAAGAGCCTAACCCCTTCCCCGGGTCTATTGGTGCGTTCCGCGCTATGTTGGATAAACAAGGTATTAAGTATTCCACTTACGAATCGCCCGGAACGGCTCATGAATGGCAAACCTGGCGCCGTAGCCTGCATAGTTTTGTTCCATTGCTTTTTAAAAAATAGACGCACAGAAAACGGATGATAGGACCTCGCTTATATCCTAATTGAGTATGCCATAGTCCAGCTTCTTCCTTAGCGCTTAATATCACTTAAATACATTTTTAAAATGAAAACCAGGTTAACACATTTTCAGCGCAAAGCAATCGGAGGCGGCCTTTTAACGTGCCTGACGTTATTGGGTGCGCAAAGTCTTCATGCTCAAACCGTATCGACAAGCGAACGACCAGCCTATTTAAATTTAACCATCGGCAAAAAAGACACCCCAAAAAAGCAGCCCCGGGTCTTTAGATATACCAACCCTATTACAAGCGATACTTCCATAAGCATGCGCGACCATTGTATTTTAAAAGTAGGCAATAAATGGTATTGCACCGGAACCTCGCTTCCCGTTTGGACGGGCCACTCTCCCGGGGTAAGGTTGCTTGTATCTGATGATCTTATCCATTGGAAACAGGAGGCCTGGCTTATCGACGCAAGTAAATTGCCTGCAGATTGTCCCTATAACGGTCGCTTTTGGGCACCCGAGATCCATTTTATAAAAAACAAATACTGGTTAACAGTAAACAGCGGAAAAGTAACCGCGGAAGACCCTAAAGGCATGAAAACGCACAGCGTTTGGCTTTTTAAAGCTGACCATATTAAAGGGCCATACACATTGGTAAACGGCCCCTTAACCCCGCAGTACAACAACGACGCAACTTTATTTGAAGATGAGGACGGACAAACCTATTTGTATTGCAGTGGTAACGGCTTGTTCCAGGCAAAAATAGATCTGCAGAAAGGAAAACTTATTGGCGAAATTCAAAAATTCCGCTCGGCAAAAGACCCTGAAAATCCAAAATGGATGTGGGGAGGCATAGAAGGCCCCTTTGTGTTGAAGCGGGACGGCATATATTATATGTTCTTTTCTACCTGGACACGCGGTTACGAGGTTGGCCTTTTACGGTCTAAAACGCCGCTTGGGCCCTGGGAATTAGCTTCGCCCGAACCTATATTCGGCACAAGGAAAGCGATCTATCGGGGTGCTTCCGCACAGGTTGCAGCACCATTTGATGATTCCTATGACCCCTATGCCGAAACCGGCCACAATGCAATTTTTGAAGGCCCCGACGGTAAACTATGGAGCTCGTGCCATTACACATTTTATAATGGCCGAACCTTTACACCAACTGACGAGAATTATTCGCCGAGGCCACAGTTAGGTATTGAGCCGGTATTTTTCCGGAATGGTATTTTTACTATTGGAGGCCCAACCTGGACGCAACAGATGGTGAAATATTAAACCCCGGTGAATTAGTTACAGTAGCTGCCTGCAGATTTAGATCACCATAAAATTAGACCGAAGATTACTTTGATCAAAAAAACGCCCCGGAACCAACCGGTACCGGGGCGTTAAAAGAATAATAGTTAGGGGTGATATTATTGTTATTTATCCCAAAACACAGGAGTATCCAGGTCATCCGAACCGCCTATACTTGTAACAGCCGCCCGGTAATTATCTGCGTTAATAGAAGCTTCGGTTTGCGGATAAGTATACCTGCGTACAAAGCTCCCCTTTATTTGCTTACCAGGGTACGTATTAGGCGCTAATGCCGGGAAGCCGCTTCTCCTGAAATTGGCCCATGATTCTGCACCGTTGCCAAACGAGGTTATCCAATACTGCGTATTGATGAGCCGCAAAGCGTTCGCATCAGAATATGCATTCAGCGGGTTATTTAGGAAAGCATCTTCGGTACTGCCGGGTATCACTGCAGCGGCATCGTAGGCTGCAAATTGATCCATGGCAGCCTTAACACCATTGTTATAGAAAGTGCTTGTGGTGCCCGAAATGTACCCCCTGAATGTTGCTTCGGCCAATAGTAACTGAGTTTGCGCATACGTTATAAAAAACTGGGGCGCGGTTATTTTCCCAAATACACTGTAATTAACCTGCGAATATTTAAAGCCAGAACCACTACTGCCGCGAAAACCGGGCGCTGATGGCAAAGTACCACTATCATACCCTATCGGCAAGCCAAATTGGTTAGCAGATGCGGTATCAGGAGAAAGCGACAACGCTTTTCCCGGGTCGGCATAAATTGCAGAAATGTACTTTAGCCTTGGGTCGCCGGTTGTTTTTAACTGGGTAACAAACGGCTCGGCCAGGTAATAGGTATTGGTTAATTGCTGAATTTGTTGCGTAACCGGGTTAGGGTAAGTACTGTTATATTTTAAATAACAGTTATCAGCATTGGATTGCATTACGCCGCCTGCAAATGCAGCCTGTACAATAGTTTTTGCTTTTGCAGCATCAGTTTTAGAATACCGCATCCCTATACGTAACAATAGGGAATAGCCCAACCTCTTCCATTGCGGGACGTTACCGCCGAAGAAAACATCACCTTTTACTACGTCTTTTGTAGCATCTAAGGCAGCAGTTGCCGTGGTTATTTCGTTTACCAGATCGGTATAAATATCCTGTTGTTTATCGTACTTTGGCAAAAGAACTGAGTTTAAGTAACCTTGGCCGGCCTGGCTATATGGCACATCACCATACGTATCAACCAGTGTCATATAATTATAGGCTCTCAATATCCTCGCCTCGTTGTATAAGTTAGTCCGCGCGGCATCCGCCTTGGTTTGAGACAAGATTTGTTCAAGCAGTTTCACGCTGTTTGGGTACGTATTATTCCACCGTATTACCGTATACGTTTGATTCAATACATTGAAGTTAAACGCCGAGGTAATTCCACCAAAAGGGTCGATAAACTGTTGTACAACGGTTGCCTCGGTTTCCATTAAAGACGCATAGGTTAATAGCTCTGCGTTAGAAAACAATATGCCAGGGTCGAGGCTGGTTGTATTGTTTGGATTAATATTCAGCTCTCTAAATCCTTTATCGCAACTTACTGCGGAACAAAGGCAAGCAGCAGACAATATAATTTTTATAAACTTTTTCATAATTTACTCGTTTAAAATTTGACGTTAAGGTTAAATCCGTAAGTCCGCGTTGTTGGTAGCGAACTCTGCTCGTAACCGGCTAAAATATCGCCGCTTGATGATATAGCCTCAGGGTCGATATTTGGCGTATACTTTTTGATAATAAGTACGTTGTGGCAAACTGCAGAAAGCACCAACCCCTTGATAAATTTAGCTTTCACCATCTTCGAAAAATCATAGCTTAACGAAACATTTCTCAGCTTAATAAAATCTGATTTATAAATAAAAGGATCCAGGATGTTCTGCGAACGATAATTGGCATAAAAGTCCTCAGCATTCACAGCCGTAGTGTTAGGTGTACCATCGGCATTTACGCCATCAAACTTCACCCCACCTTCCCGGCCAACCAATGACTCTTTGGATAAACCTTCTCTCAGGAAATTCAGGGCGGAACTTGATAATAGTTTACCACCGGCTTTATAATCTATATGAGCCAACAGCGTAAACTTTTTATAAGTAAATGTATTTACCCAACCGCCGGTAGCTTTAGGTAATGCACTGCCGAAAAGAACCGGTGTGGCACTTGCTACCGGTTTACCTCCGGATACGATAATTTTACCGTTAGCATCCCTCCGGTAGGTAGAACCCAGGATTTGGTTATACGGAAGGCCAACCTGGTGAACTATTGAACCAAAAAACTCACCGGTACCGATTGTAAACTGCTGTTGTCCGTTTGCTAAAGCCAGCACTTTGGTGGTATTTAAGGCTGTGTTGAATGCCGAGCGCCATGTAAAGTTCTGAGTTTTCACCGGCACTAATTCCAGTTGGAACTCCATACCACGGGTTTTTGATTCGCCCAGGTTTACAATTGTACTTGTATAGCCTGATGCATTGGAAATGGCAACACCCAGGATTTGGTTAGTTGTACGCTTTTCATACGCAGCAACATCCAGGTTCACGCGGCTGTTAAACATTCTCAACTCAAACCCAATCTCCTTTTCTTTTAGGCTAAAAGGTTTTAAGTTCGGATTTGGGGTGGCGGTGTTACTGATACTGCCAAGTGGCTGCCCATTAAAGCTGTTGGGAGAAACGGTGTACGTAAGCGAATTACTATACGGATTGGCACCGTTTGCACTGCCCACATCGGCATAGCTGGCCCTGATCTTTCCAAATGAAAGCCATGAAGGGAGGGTTTTGAACATTTCCGAAAACACAAAACTGCCGCTTATCGAAGGATAAAAATAGTGGTTATTCTCAGGGCTTAACACCGAGAACCAGTCGTTACGGCCCGTCAGGTTTATGAATAAATATGATTTATAACCAAACTCCGCAGTTCCGTAAAGTGAGTTAACTGTAGACTTGGTAACGCCAAAGGTGGCTGTGTTGGTTACGCCATTACCAAGTGTGTAAAAGTCCCTTACATAAAAGTTCGTTGCCGATACGTTGTACCCTTGCGATGACTGAGGGAAAGTATTTCCGCCCACAGTGGCATCAAAAGAAAAGTCTCCCCATTTGTGGCCACCACCTAATAAAAAGTCGGCGTTTAATGCACGGTAGCTGTTATCATTTGAGTTATAACTGCCATTATAGAGGCCCGCCGGCGCAGCAGCATTCGCCAAAGTACCCGTTGGCGCATTTTGTTCGTAAAACGAAGTGCTGTATTCCATATTCACACGGCCCTGCAGGTAAAGCCAATCAAAAAATTGATAGCGCAGGCTTGCTGTACCCAAAAGGTGATCTTTGGTTTGCCTAGTAAATTGTTTGTTCATTATCCAGTACGGGTTAGTAAGGGTAGTAAAACGCGATGTAGGCGTTTCGTTACCGTTAGCATCAACCGCTGCTGCCTTTAACACATCTAAACTAACCGAGTTGGAATAACGATACATGTAGTTGGTAACCGATGACCCCTGAATTCCTATTACCGGCGGGTTTTTGTTATTCTCGTGATCATAATTCATATAGATCTGTGCAGACAATTTAGACGTAAAATTGTAGTTCATGCCCAGGTTAAAGATTTTTTTATGGTAATCATTATTGGGTACGATGCCTTGGGCATCCTGATTAGAATAAGAGAACCTGAAGCTGCCCTTGTCATTACCGCCGGAGAATGCGATGGTATTAGACCAAGCGTTGGCAAGCCGGAAGAATTTGCTTATACGGTTTTTCTCAGGAGCGTAGGGGCGTTGTACCCCATCAAACTGGTACGTAAGTGCATTATCAAATTTCTCACCAAAACTCCATGCGCCCGAGCTTTGTGCCTGTCCTTGCGTTTTGGGCCGAACGTTATTTTCGCCCTGTCCGTACTCATACTGAAAGTCGGTAAAATCAAGTGCCTGGTTTTGGGTAAAGTTTGAGGTAAACTCAACACCTATACCGGTGTTTTTGTTGCCACTTTTTGTAGTGATGATAATGGCACCGTTGCTTGCCCTGGAGCCATAAAGCGCTGCTGCGGTGGCCCCTTTCAAAATCGTCATCGATTCGATATCGTCCGGGTTTATTTGCTGCATATTATCGCCAAGATCTACCGACTGAGTGTAACCGTTGGTTGGGGATGGGCTTTGAGACATTGGCAGGCCGTTGATCACGATCAAAGGAGAATTGTCGCCGGTAAAGGAAGATTGTCCCCGCAGCCTGATCTTAGTACTTCCGCCCGGGCCTGCTGATGGTGGTGAAATATCTAAACCGGCTACTTTCCCTTCAAGCGAGTTAATAAAGTTTGTAGACCGGTTGGTTGTAATTTCGCCTACGCGCACGTTTTCTGCCGCATAGCCTAATTTTTTCGATTCGCGCTTAATGCCCAGGGCCGTTACCACTATCTCGCTGATAGCGTTTGACCTTGGTTCGAGTGTAATGTTAAGCGTACTGCGACCGTTAAGTGGCTCTGTTTTGGGTAGGTATCCTACGTAACTGAATAACAATATGGCATTGTCGCCAGATACCTGTATTCTGTAATTACCATTAACATCGGTCATTGCGCCGTTGCTGGTTCCTTTTTCGCTTACGCTAACGCCAACAAGCGGGGCACCTTTTTCATCGAGCACTTTTCCGCTAACTGTTAGCACACTCATTTCCATGCCGATAGCTGAACCGACGGCACTCGCAGCCTTTGAATCTACCGCGACGATAAGTGTACAAACAACACTTATCGCAACAGATAGCAGCATCTGTGATGCTTTAATCTTTTTTCTCATAATTTTAGGTTTATTTAATTTGGTAACTTCTTAATTTAACTCTTCCTCAAAAATTGGTAAATGCGAAAAAGCCCTTTCTAAGTGGCGCTTTAAGCGCCTTTTTTTGGTTTTAATGTAGTTTTTTCTTCATGTTGATGTAGGGGTTTAGTTGTTAATTGGTTTAATGCACATTTATTGAATGATATATTTTATAGTAAACAATTTAGTGCCGATACGCCCGCAAGGCCGATCACCGATACCAGGCTTTCCATCACCGTCCACGAGCGCAGCGTTTCTTTTACTGACAGCCCGAAATATTCCTTGCAGAGCCAAAAGGCCGTATCATTTACATGCGAGCCAAATAAGCTGCCGGCGCCAATAGCCAGCACCAGCAAATTGGTATTGATCCCTGCATGCTGTGCAATTGGAAATAAAACACCAGCGGCAGTTACCCCAGCTACGGTGGCCGAGCCCAGGCAAAGGCGTAAACAGGCTGTTGCCAGCCAGGCAAGTAACAAAGGCGGCATTGCGCTTTGTACCAGCATTACAGCAAGCGCATCACTTAGCCGGCTATCTACAAATATTTGCTTTAGCGCCCCGGCACTGCCTATAATGAGCAACACCATGGCTATATCTTTTACGGCGCACACATACCCTTCCATTATCTTAGCCAGGGGCCGCCCTTTTTGCAGGCCGAGGGTATAGGTGCTGATAACTACAGTGAGCAGCATGGCAATAATTGGTTCGCCCAGCCATTGTGCTATAGTTTTTATTACGGGCGGCGCCACAAAAAGTACCGGCAGCACATATGCCAGGCAGATGAGGATCACAGGTAAAAGCGAGGATAAGATACTGTTAGCAATACCCGGTAATTCGTTATCGGGCAACGGGGCCTGGCTGTTTGCAAACCTCAAACCTTTTGATCCTATATTTTTTAGTGTGCCTGCAAATATTGGCCCCGCAATGATTATAGCCGGGATAGCGATCACCAAGCCGTAGCCAAATGTTTTAATGATATCCGCATGAAAAACGCTGATAAGCGTCATTGGCGATGGATGCGGTGGTAAAAAGCCATGCATTACAGATAAAGCCGTAAGCATTGGCATACCTACATACAGCAGGGGCAAGCGGTAGCTGGAAGCAACTGAAAAAATAATAGGCACCAACAGTATAAACCCTACGTTGTAGTACAGCGGGATACCTACAATAAAGCCGGTTAGCGCCATGGCATAGGTTACGTACTTGGCTCCAAACAGGTCGTGCATAAAATGGGCGATGCGCTGGGCGGCACCGCTTTCGGCAACCAGTTTACCCAGCATGGCCCCTAATACTATAATAATGGCCACCGACCCCAAAGTATCGCCAAGCCCTTTATTTATCGAAGCGATAACTTTTGCGAACGGCATGCCGAACAGGCAACCAGCCAGCAGCGCCACGATGATAAAGGCAAGGAATGCGTTAACCTTTGCCCAGGTTATAAGCGTTACCAGCAGCAGAATACAAAAGATGAGTACAAATATCATCATGGCTAATCAGCTCTATCTTATTAATGAGAATCGCGCGTTACAACCGACCCGGAATTCCCTACCAGGAAATCAAGATCGGCCCCTTTATCGGCCTGCTGCACATGGCGCTGGTACATCGATACATACCCCCTATCGGTATGGTAAGCTGGTTTCTGCCACAACAGCCTCCGTCGGTCCAGTTCGGCATCATCAACCAGCAGGTCAATTCTTCTTGCAGGTACATCCAGGCAAATCATATCACCGTTTTCTACCAATGCCAGGTTTCCGCCAATGGCCGACTCCGGCGATACATGTAGTATAACTGTACCATAAGCAGTACCGCTCATCCGCCCGTCGGAGATCCTCACCATGTCTCTAACACCTTTTTCCAGTAGTTTCTGAGGGAGTATCATGTTTCCCACTTCGGGCATACCCGGGTAGCCTACCGGGCCAACGCCTTTCAGCACCATTACGCAGGTTTCGTCTATATCAAGCTCCGGGTCATCAATTCTGGCGTGGTAATCTTCCATCGTTTCAAAAACCACCGCCCTGCCGGTGTGCTGCATCAGCGCCGGTGTTGCTGCGGAGGGTTTGATAACCGCGCCGTTAATGGCCAGGTTGCCTTTTAAAACAGCTATGCCTGCCTCGGGGATAATGGGGTTATTGTAACCGGCTATAACTTCATTATTATAACAGGTACTGTTATCGCTTATATTCTCCGCGTGAGATTTACCTGTCACGGTTATCGCGCCCATATCCAGTTCTTTACTCAGTTCTTTCAATATCACCGGCAAGCCACCTGCATAGTAAAAATCTTCCATCAGGTATTTGCCCGATGGCATGAGGTTTAGCAACAATGGGATCTTGCTTCCCAGCTTGTCGAAATCGTCGATACTCAGATCAACACCAACCCGCCCGGCAATTGCGGTGAGATGTATAATGAAATTGGTAGAACCGCCAATTGCGGCGTTTACTTTAATTGCATTTTCAAAAGCCGAACGGGTAAGTATTTTTGATATGGTTAACCCTTCTTTCACCATCTCGACAATGCGCCTGCCGGATAATTGTGCTATCACTTTCCTCCTCGAATCTACTGCCGGGGTGGCCGCGCCCTGCGATAGGCACATCCCAAGGGATTCTACCATACACGCCATGGTTGAAGCCGTGCCCATTGTCATACAATGCCCTGCGCTTCTCGACATGCAGGACTCGGCAAAAAGATAATCATCATTGGTTATTTTCCCCGTTTTCAGGTCCTCTGTCAGTTTCCAAACCGCCGTTCCCGATCCGATATCGGTGCCACGGTACTTGCCGTTCAGCATCGGGCCGCCCGGTACCACAATGGTTGGCAAGCCAACACTCGCAGCACCCATCATGGTTGATGGTGTAGTTTTATCGCAGCCGGTAAGCAGTACCACCCCATCAATAGGGTTTCCACGGATCGACTCCTCGGCATCCATACTGGCCAAATTCCTAAAAAGCATTGCGGTTGGTTTAAGCAGTGTTTCGCCCAGCGACATAATGGGGAATTCTACCGGGAAACCACCTGCCTCCAATACGCCACGCTTAACAGATTCTGCTATATCGCGAAAATGGGCGTTACATGGCGTTAATTCCGACCAGGTGTTGCATATGCCAATTACCGGCCTGCCGTCAAACATGTCGGTAGGCATTCCCTGGTTTTTCATCCAGCTTCTGTAGAAAAAACCCATTTTTCCTGTTTTTCCAAACCAATCCGAACTTCTAAATTGTGACATTGTTTATTCTTTTATTATTAGTTTATATAGAGGTATTGTTGAAATTGCCGTTTACCCGGCGCCAAATCCCAAGCACGTTACTATCTTTTAATTCATCGGGCAGTAAAGCCTGCGGCATACCCTGGTAACAAACCGGCCTGGTGAAGCGGTAAATTGCCCCGGTGCCTACAGACGTACTGCGGGCATCAGTTGTAGCAGGGTAAGGGCCGCCGTGGACCATGGGTTCTACCACTTCCACACCGGTTGGGTAGCCGTTGATAATAAGCCGGCCAACTTTAGTTTCCAGTACATCCAGCAGGGTTTTATATGCCGGGAGCTCGTCTTCGGTGCCATGTACGGTTGCAGTAAGATGGCCAGACAGGCCTTCTACAAAGGCTACCATTTCTGATGGAGAGGTAGTGGTTATCACTATCGCAGACGGACCAAACAATTCTTCTTCCAGTTGCGGGTGCTGGTTAAACTCTTGTAAGCTTGTTTTGAAGAGCACGGGCGACTGGCGCTGCGGATCATTCGTCACCTCCCCTTCTGCAAGGATTTGCAATTCCTTAATGGCGCTTCTGATTGACACACCAGCACGGTATGCGCCGGTTATTGCCTGCGTTAACATTACCCCACCCGGGGCAGCATTTATATTATTTGTTAATTCCTGGTGGAATAACACATCGTTGTTATCTGATTCATGTATCAACAAACCCGGGTTTGTGCAAAACTGCCCAACTCCGAGGGTAAGCGCGTTTACATAACCAGCAGCTATAGTACTGCGCCGCTCTTTTAACGCTTGCGGCAATACAAAAACAGGATTACTGCTTCCCATTTCGGCAAAAACCGGGATAGGCTCGGGCCTTGCAGCGGCAGCGTTGAATATTAATTTTCCAACGCGATAAGAGCCTGTAAAAGCAATTGCTTTAATTGCAGGGCTATTGGTAAGTGCTATGCCCACCTCCGCCCTCTCGCCCTGAAGCAGGGAGAAATACCCCGGCGGCATGTCACTGGCAACACATGCCGCAACTATAGCCTTACCTACTATTTCGCAGGTTGCCGGATGGCCTGGATGGGCTTTAAACACCACGGGGCAGCCTGCAGCTATCGCGCTCACCGTATCTCCGCCGGCGGCCGAAAAGGCAAGCGGGAAGTTACTGGCTCCAAATACTGCTATCGGTCCAATTGGCCGCTGCATCGAGCGGATATCTGGCCTTGGCGCGGGTTTGCGCTGTAGGTCGCCGGTATCTATTTTGGCGTCCACCCAATTGCCTTCTCTCAACAACTTAGCGAACAACTTAGCCTGGTTTATGGTGCGGGCCAGTTCGCCCTCTATCCGCACAGTGGTTAGCGCGGTTTCCAGGCAGGCCATTTGAATGAGCTGCGGGCCGGCCTTTTCCAATTCCAATGCAATTGCATCTAAAAAACGGGCTTTTTCTATACCCGTTTTATTCCGGGTTATTACAAAATCCCTTTGTGCGGCAGCCACAGCCATGGTGATATCTTCTGCCGAGGCATTGAAAAAGCGCAGGTCGAGGTTTTCTCCCGAAGTACGGTTCACCGCATAAAAATATTCGATGCCCGAAGTGATACTTTGGCCGTCTATCAGTTGCTTGCCTTCGAAATTCATCATCATTATTCCCCTACCCGGTTTGTAAGTGTGCCTATATTGCTGATGGTGATATTGATAACATCGCCATAATTCAGCGTGAACGAATCGGGCGGTACAATGCCTGTACCTGTCATCAGGTATGCACCAACCGGGAAAGACATTTCCATAAAAAGGTATTTTGCCAGTTCCTGGTGGGCACGTTTCATCCTGCTGATCAAAATTTCATCAGCAAACATTTGCTCATCGCCCCTTAAAATCTCCAGTTGGATCTTAGTATCGTGAGAGATCGGCGCACCCGGCACATAAAGGCAAGGGCCCACGGCTGCCGCGCCATCATATGATTTTGCCTGTGGCAGGTACAGGGGGTTTTCGCCTTCAATATCCCTTGATGACATATCATTACCTATCATGTACCCTTCGATAGCACCTGTACTGCAAATAAAAAGCACGAGTTCCGGCTCGGGGACGTTCCATTTCGAATCCTTACGGATGCGTACGGTTCCGCCTGTACCAACCGCGCGGTAGCCCGGAGATTTAAAAAATATTTCGGGGCGTTCGGCGTTGTAAACCCTTGAGTAGAAATCGCCGCCACCGGCGTCTTTAGATTCTTCCATACGAGCATCCATACTGCGCAGATAGGTTACGCCCGATGCCCAGATCTCCTGGTTACCAATAGGTGCGCCCGGGTTCTCCAGGTCGGCCGATAATGCAGGATTGGCGGGTAGGTTTTGAATATCATTCAGCACCGCGTTATGCAGCCCTTCCCGGTTTATAAAACTGTCCCAGTTCCATTCCGGCGAGCTGTAAAGCAGGCCCGAGTGTTTTACAATAACTTTATCGTTGGTTTTAAAAATATGCATAGCAGTTTATTATATGCCGCGTTTTGCGGTATTAATTATTGGGTTAAAAAAATTGGTTCGTTCGGTTAACTGGTTACATTACAAAGAATGTTAAAGCAAATCGCTTTATCTTCTAAAAAACCACAGCGATGATTTTTACACAAAAAATTACTTAGCTCATATTCACTCTTTATCCTTCAACGGCGTCAGGCACAGTGGCTTCATCACCTCTTGTAGTTGGTTTTTTATGCCAGTAAGAGGCCAATAAGGAGCCGGTAATATTCATCAGGGTAGAAAAGATAACCGGGGCAAGGCCAAGCGTGCCTATTTTGCCCATCCCCTTTGCCAGCCCTGCCGCCATACCGCCGTTTTGCATCCCAACTTCTATGGCAATGGTGCGGCAGTCGCGCTCTTCCATTCCAAACAGTTTTGCCGACCAAAAGCCAAGCAAATAGCCGCCAATATTGTGCAGTAACACCAATACGGCCAGTAATAACCCAACTTTAAGCAGGCTATCGCGGCCCGCGGCCGTTATGATAATAATGATGCAGATAATACCCCCCATCGATACCAATGGCATCACTTTTTTAAGCCAGGTTGCACGCCCCTTAGCAACAGATGAAAAAAGCAACCCCAGGGCAATAGGTATCATTACCATTTTAAAAATATCCGCAACCATGAGCCAAGGATCAATTTTAATGAGCGGGCCCGCGAGTAAATTCATCAAAAAGGGTGTAACAACCGGCGAAAGCAGCGTGGAGATACTGGTAATGGTAACCGACAGCGCGAGGTTCGCTTTAGCCAGATAGGATACTACGTTAGATGCCATACCATTGGGGCAACAACCAATGAGTATGATACCGGCAGCTACCTCGGGCGGCATGGCCGCGAATTTTACGCTGAGGGTGGCAATGCTAAAGCCGAGCAGCGGCATAATAATAAAATGGCTCACCACCCCTATCAAAATCCCTTTTGGTGCCTTCAATACCCCAAGGAAATCCCTATAATGCATAGAGGTGCCCATGCCAAACATAATGAGCTGGATAAGGGGAATGATCAGTGTAGCGTATTTAAAGTCGCCATAGCTGATGAACAGCGCAGGATAATAAAGCGCCATTGCCGCCGCTCCGAATATAACTATGGTATAAGCAAAGCTTTTGGTTTTTGGATAGGCACGTGCACTTATGGCCAGCAGTAAAAAAAAAGCAAGCACATAGGGGCCGGCATAGGCCAGCCCCCTAAATGTTATCGTTAATACCAACGTGGCAAATACGGCTACAGCCAAAACCGTGGTTATTTTGCAGAAGGTGCTCATGCGCACACCATCATCAGGCAAAGAAAGGTACACCGGGCATGGCGTATTTTTTTAGCCCCTCTTCGTTTATCTCTACACCTACCCCCGGCTTATCAGATAGCACCAGGAAGCCTTTTTCGATAAATGGCTTATCGTAAGTAACTATTTCTTTCCACTTAGGTTCGGTATCGCTCAGCGTTTGCCACTCCATAATGTGAAAGTTTGGTACGGATGCGCAAACGTGCGCGGTAGCCATCGCACCCAGGAACGAACCCACCATATGCGGCGAAAATGGCACATAGTATAAGTTGGCCAGGTTGGCTATCCGCTGCCCCTCGCCTAAGCCACCACATTTCTGCAGATCGGGCATTACAATATCTATCGCAGCTTCCGAGAGCAGCCTGGTATAACCATACGCCAGGTAAAAATTCTCTCCGGCGCAAATAGGTGTAGAGGTTTCCTGCGTTACCGATTTGTAAACATCAATATTATCTGCTGGTATAGGTTCTTCCAGCCACATCAAGTTAAGGGGCTCCATCATTTTGGCAACCCTTCGACCAGTGGTTGCATCATAGCGGCCATGCATATCTACGCAAATATCTATATGCGGCCCTACTTCTTTCCTTACCGCTGCGATGGCATTGTACATCCTGTCCAGTTCGGCGTTGCTGGCCGTCCAGTTATAGCGGTCAAACTTATTCGGGTCGCGCCCATCGTCTATATCAAATTTCACAGCAGTATACCCCCGATCGATAGCGCCACGGGCGGCCTTGGCATAGTCTTTAGGTGTAGGATGCGTAGCCGTATATAATTCCGTATCGCAATACACCCGGCATTTATCCCGGTATTTACCGCCCAATAGCTGGTAAACCGGCACCCCCAGGGCTTTGCCCATAAGATCCCAAAGTGCGGCCTCTATGGCCGTTAATACCGCTACAAACATGCCCGACTGCGCCCCGCCAAAAAAGTTCGCTTTGCGTATTTCTTCGGCTATGCGGTTGGGGTTTAGCGGGCTACGCCCCTTCAGGAAAAACTCCAGCCGTTTAACCAGGTAATAAGTACCGGCAATGGCATCAACCCCTTCGCCCGAGCCCCATATGCCCTGGTTAGTATATATCTTCACAAAAAGCCCGCCGCCGGCATATGCGCACTTAACTTCGGTAATTTTGAGGTCGGCCGGAGATGATGCCTGCGATGTGCGTTCTTTGGCATCTATTAACCCCTGCCCAAATGTTTTACTCAGCGGTGCTGCCAGCGCAGCCGCACCGGCTATGGAAGCTTTCGTAAGAAAGCTGCGCCTGTTTTGATTGTTTGACATAATTTTATAATTAGCGATAGATTTATTTACCAGGTTCGGTTTTTTAGGATATTTTGTATTTGTTCTTTAGGTACCGGCAGTTCGCTGATATGATCATTCAGCCAGCGCGAAAAATCTTTTTCTATTTCTTCACTCCAGCGTGCATCTATCTGCCCGGCGGTGTACTTCCCTTCTTTTAGCCTCAGGTGGCCAAACATATCCCTTAGCCTCACTATCTCAGAAGTGGTTACAACTTTCTCGGCTAAATGCGGCGGTATAAATATTACTACGCCGCTTTCGCCAAGCACGACATCTCCGGGCATTACCGTGGCTTGCTTTATACGGGTGGGCTGGTTAATACCTATTATCATGGTATTGAGGTCGCCCGGCGGGTTATGGTACGATGGATCGTAACTTTCTACAAATGAGGTAAAGCCACCAATCTCTTTTAATCCGCGAATATCTCTTACCGCTCCGTTATACACTATACCGTTCCCGGTTTTGGCATATATGGCGTTACCTACGTTATCGCCAATGGTTGGCCCGTTTTTATGCGCGGCAAATTGGTCGGCAACGTACACATCGCCTTTTACCAATAAATCTACGGGCCAGGTGTTTTGCCCCTTCTTCCCTTGTTTTTTACCCCTGTCGTCAATCGCTTTCCATACGTCGGGCCGTGCAGGCATAAATGTTGCAGTTACCGCACGCCCTACCAAAACACTGTCAGGATTTATCACCAGCCAATTCTCGGTGAGCTGGTAGGCATAATTGGCATTTTTTAATACAGCCCAGGCTTCTTCAATACTCACAGATTTCATCCTTTTCAAAATAGCATCGGGGACTTTGGGGCGACCGTCATCAAAGCGCTCACCTTTCCACTCCGGGGTTAGGAAGATCAGCTCTTCCCTGCTGATCTGCTGGGCAGAGGCTTTTTGAAAAACGAAACAACAATGCAATAGTGCGGCACCTAAAATGCCGAAAAGGAAACGCCATTTTTTCATAGTATAAATTTGATATGCACACTGTTAAAGCGGTCGTCCCGGTTAGCAGCAGCCTGGTTTATTTTTGGAATTGGTTATGATTGCGTACAAAGAATGACAATAAAAAATCCTGAAAATACCATTAAAAAACAGCGATGGTTTTTATACAAATGTTAGTTTGATATTATGTAAACTTGCTTTTTATGGATACCGGTTTATGGTTCCCTAATACGCGCAACGGTACGGCAGTTACCACCGCGGCATACCAATTATTTATTCTGAATGAATCAATTGATACTTCAGCAGGGGGCATCTAAAGAACTTGTGCATTTTCCGCACATACTTGAGTTTGCCCACAAAAAGAATAATACCATTCAACTCAACTCGTTTAGCAGCAATGTTACCGACTGCATTTGCCTGTATTATATTTTGGAAGGAAAGTTCACCTGGATAATTGATCTGCAGGAACATACTTTATACCCCGGGGACTTTGCAATGGTATTGCCCGGCCAGCGCATTGGCGGGCAAAGCAGCATATTAAATATTGGCGCACTTTTTTGGATAAAGATAGCTACCGAAGACAGCGGCAAGCTTTTGCTGGGTAAATGGAGCGGGTTAACAAAAAAAGAAAAAATATCTGTAAACCAAATTTTGCTGGTAAATAAAGAGCAGCATGTTTTGAAACTAAAAGAGGCACACTTGCTATTGCATAACCTGCAAGCCGAATTGCAAAATGAAGAAGTAGGTTTTTATACCCGCGCAAACCAGTTGCTGGATGAGCTTTTTATTTTAATAAGCCGGCAACTCATCAGGCAGAATAATTCGAGGAGGGATTTCCCGCAAACTTTCTTAAAGCTGGAACAAACCTTAAGGCAAAATCTCGCCCATCAATGGACTGTAGAAGAAATGGCCACACTAATTGGTATGGGCACTACCGCATTTACCGAAAAAGTAAAAAATTACTCCGGATTTTCGCCGCTGAATTATTTGATAAACATCAGAATAGCCGAAGCAACCAAGCTTTTAAAAAGGAACGAGGCAAATGTTACAGATATAGCACTTAATACCGGCTTTTATTCATCGCAGCATTTCTCTACAACTTTTAAAAAACTCACAGGCTATACGCCAACCGAATTCAGAAAAAATAAAACACCAGATCAATAATATATATCATGAACTGTATCATCATCATAGAAATGGGCACGGCCGCAGTTAAGGTTTTTGCCTTTGATCTTTCCGGCAATTTAATAAGTTCCTCTAAAGGGCATTACCCAACCTTTCATGAGCAAACCGACCATAGCGAACAGGACCCCGAGCAGATGTTCATTACGATGTTATACATCTTAAAAAACCTGCTTATAGAAAAGATCTACCCCAAAAAATACACGGTAAGCTGTATTTGCTTCGGCTCGTCTATGCATAGCCTGCTGGCCGTGGATAAAGATGGCATACCATTGGGCAACGCTATTACCTGGGCCGATAACAGGGGCAAAAAAGAGGCTGCCGAACTAAAAGCCAGCGCCCTTGGCGAGGAAATATATAAAGCCACCGGAACACCCATCCACCCCATGTCGTCGTTAATAAAAATTGCCTGGATGAAAAATAATGACCCGGCAAAATTCGGACTGGCAAAAAAGTTCATGCCTATAAAAAGCTATATTATCCAACAGCTTACGGGATCATGTGTAATAGATTACAGCATTGCATCTGCTATGGGTTTGATGAATATCCACAATTTAACCTGGGACCAGGCAGCATTGGATTTTGCGGGCATCACACCAGAAGAGTTACCTGCTTTGCACCCTGTTTTCTATTCGGGCGTAGCGCTTAAAAAAGAATACCAACGGGTTTTAAAATTGCTGCCTACAGTGAAGATCCTTATCGGCTCCAGCGACGGTTGCCTGGCAACCCTGGGGGCAGGTGTTTGGGATAATGGCATGGCCACTATTACCATCGAAGATAGCGGCGCGTTCCGCATTATTGGCGATAAGATAATAGAAGATTCTAAACAGCAAATTTTTAATTACCTGCTTACCGAAAAGCATATCATTACCGGCGGGCCCACCAGCAACGGCGGCGTGATATTTAACTGGTTCACCAAACAATTCGGCGATTTTCCAAAAGCTTTTGATATCGACGAATCGATGGAGATGCTGATACAGGAAGCGGAGGGCGTTGAAGTTGGGTCGGGGGGCTTAATCTTCCTCCCCTTTCTCCATGGCGAGCGCGCGCCCATCTGGAACCCCAATGCAAGGGGTTGCTATTTTGGCGTAAACATCAGGCACGAGCGCAAGCATTTCATCAGGGCTACCATTGAGGGAATACTGTACGAAATGTACAGCATTGGCCGTACGCTGGAAAAGCATCGCGACATTAAGGGGCTGTCCATCAACGGTAACTTTGCCTCCATACCGTTTTGCACGCAAATTATTGCCGATATATTTAATAAGCCTGTAAGTACCCTAAGCCATGGCGACAGCATTGGCAGAGGAGCCTTCCTGTTGAGCGCGACCGAGATGGGTATTTATCCTTCGCTGGAAGAAGCCTCTAAAACGGTTACCATGCATCAAACCTATTATCCGAAGGCAGAAAACCACGAGATATATGCGCAATACTTTAAAGTATTTGAAAGCCTGATAACAAAAGTAGCAGATGAGTTTGATATCATCTCCGATCTGCAGCAGCGGTACAGTTAGTAGTTATATAAGCTTGTGTTTTGAAAAACAGGGTTTACAAAAGTTTACACTTTTCAATGTGTTAACCTATTAAATGCTTGACAATCAATAAATTAAATAAATTCAAGGGTTTACACTTTTTATCAGAAACACCACTTTTTTATTTGCAGATATTTAGCTCGATCTGGGTTTAGTCTTTTAGCAAACGAACTTCGTAAACAGGGCCTGCAACCGCGCCGCTTTCGGCCACAATTTTAATCCTGAAGGATTGGTTATCGGTATATTTAATATCACCGGGCAAAGTGTACACTTCGGTGAAAAATTCGTCCTGCTTACCGTTCTGTAAATCAACCTTTGCTAATTCCTTGTCGTTGATAAAAACAGAGAACCTATGGTTTCGCTCCTTACTGTAATAAGTTATACTCAACTTCTTCGCTTCGTGTTTCTTATCGGTAAGCAAATAACTAAACCACCCGTTTGCAGCCCGCCAGTGCCTGTTAAAATTCACGCCGCTAAATGCCCGTTCACTTTCCATAAAGTGATCAGATTCCGGCTGCTGTTCGCCCGTATTAATAGCATCGATGGTCTTGGCCGCAAGTTCGGCTACCTTGGCATCCTCATCGG
Source organism: Mucilaginibacter pankratovii (assembly GCF_014773265.1). Taxonomy (GTDB): domain Bacteria; phylum Bacteroidota; class Bacteroidia; order Sphingobacteriales; family Sphingobacteriaceae; genus Mucilaginibacter; species Mucilaginibacter pankratovii. Next base: position 500,000 of record NZ_JACWMY010000002.1, read on the forward strand.
CTAACTTTGCCTGTAAAGCGGCGAAATTCTGTTTAGATTCTTTGCGCCAGTACACCACATACCTGGCTTCGTGTATTTTATAAAAGGGTACTAACTTTAATTTTTTGTACTTATCCGGATAAATTAAATTTTGAGCTGTAAATGTTAGCGGTGCGTTGTTATCAACGCCTATTTGCGAGGCATCATTATCGGCATCGCTTACAAAGGCAGGCATATCGGTTATTTTGTACAACTCGCCCCCTGCAACATGCCCCATACGGCTGTCATCTGCATTAAGGCCCTGCTCGTTGGCTGTATCAATTACCGATGCCAGCACAATGGGTCCGCGTAATACGGCCTCATAATTAGAGCCATCCGGAAGTTTTTCGATGGTAGTTTGCATGGGCAGGGATATGGTGATCAGATCACCCTTTCGCCATTTCCGTTTTAGTGCTATGTAAGAAGAAGCTGCCGGCTTAACCTTTTGTATAACGCCATTTATCCTGACGGTTAGGCTACCCGGTTTTACCCATGCCGGGTACCTTATATTAAGCGAAAAATCACTTTTAGCAACCTTGTTAATTTTCAATTGAGTGGTATTACTCTCTGGAAAGGAGGTTAACTGAGTTAAAGCCAAACCCTTTTCGTTCCAATTTAACTGCGAAGGAATGAAGAGATTCACAAACAGCGCGTCTGCAGAATGGCTGTAGATCATTTTGGCATATTTAGCATGGTTTTCCATCCCCGAACCCACGCAGCACCACATACTGGTTTGAGGTTGCGAGTAAACACGGTAGTGCCCCGGCCGCATCGGCGTGAAATATACAAATCCGCCTTTCCCCGGCCGTTGGGTTGTAAGGATATGGTTATACAATGCCCTTTCGTAATAGTCCATATAAAGGCCTTTCGGATCGGAAAAGTACAACTGCTCGGTTAATTTAAGCATGTTATAGGTATTGCAGGTCTCGGGGCCTTCCACGCTCGATACCATGCTGGAGAAATCTGCCGAGGGGTTAAAATGTTCCCTAACGCTATTCCCCCCGGTAGCAACAGAGCGGTGTTTTACAACCGTTTCCCAAAAGAATTTGGCGGCGTGGTTATAACTGCTGTCGTTGCCCAGATCGGCAATGCGTTTAAAACCAATAATTTTTGGTATTTGCGTATTGGCATGTAAGTTATCCAGTTTGTCCTGGTCCTTTTCGAGCGGTTGTAAAATAGCCAGCTGCGAAAAGCTGTACGCCGCATCCAGGTATTTCTTATTGCCTGTTATGCTATAAACATCTGCCAGCACCTCGTTAACGCCGCCATGTTCGTTTTGCAACAGTTTTTGCATTTGCTCCGGCGTTAAAACCGTCGAAATACCGGTAAACCAATCGGCAAGCTTAATCAGCATTGCTTTTGCGGTTTGATTACCATTATACAGATAAGCATCCCGCAGGCCTGCAAACACTTTATGAACGTTGTAGAAGGGCACCCATCGTTTATTAAAGGTGTCGAAATTGCCTTTGTGTACCTCTGCCCATAGGCCGCGGCTTCCGGGAACACCACCCAGGTAACCGTCGCCGTTTTTGTCCTGGCAGATCTTCAATTCGGCAATTGTATAATTCAAGCGCTCCAATATTCGCTTATCGTTGGTATTGGCATACATCATGGCCAGGGCCGAAAGATAATGCCCGGCTATATGGCCATCTAAACCGGAGTTTTCCCAGTTGCCATAACTTTCCGACTTTTTGGGCAGGCCCGCCTCGCGCCTGAAAGGAGCCAGGAGTTTGTCGGCATTTAGTTGCAGAATATAGTATAGGTCTGTAAGTTCCTGTTCTTTAAAAATACCGGGTAAAAGTTTCACCTGCTGCAATGGAAATTCCTGAAGGCGGCTGCCGGGTTGGGCCCTCAACAATGCAGGGATAAATAAAAGGACTAAACAAAACCGTTTCATCATTTAATTTTGGTTGGTAGAAATTGGATCTAATCGTGTTATTTAGTTTTATTTTTTTAGCGTTGGCGGCGAGGGTTGAACTATGTACAGCCTGCAAATAAATGCGCAATACCCCTGTGCAGGGTTTTGCCTTACATTGCCGAAAAAACAAATTATTTATTAGTGTTTATTAAACAATTATAAATATTAATTTCTATTCAGCAAGGTTAAATTTTAAAAAAATCATACTTAGGCATAAAAATCATCACGCTATTTAAGTGTACAAATAACACTATTAAACACAATATCTGCAGTAAAGGCTATATAACTATAACCCATAAACCCGAAGCATTAATATCCTTGCAAAGTACCAGTTCAATGCTTCCGAATAAATTAATACTAATCACTTGCACCTGCGTTTTTTTAATAAATAAACAGGAATAGCCCAGCTTGCTGGCGGGGTGCTTTGCTGGCAAGTAACGGCAAGCCGGGATGAATTAACAGTTTACTTCAAATTGCTGCTTGTATAGCATCGGCGTTCTTCCTGTTATTTCTTTAAATATCTTATGAAAGCAAGAGAAATTCCTGTACCCGCATTCGTAACACACCTGCTTTACCGATAACTTATTTTCGACCAGTAATTTGCAGGCGTAGCCAATTCGTATATCTGTTAAAAAATCGAAGTAGCTTTTGCCGGTATAATGCTTAAAATATCTGCAGAACGAATTTGGGATCATTCCGGCGATTTCTGCAACCTCGGCTAACTGAATTTTACGCTGAAAATTCTTGAGCGTATAGTTATATATCGCATTGATCCGTTTATTTTCCGACTCGGGGAACTCATACTTGTAACCGATAGACGAAAGCTCGGTAACCTGGCCCGATGAGGCCATAAAGCACAAACATTCTATAAGTGCAATTATTTTATAAAGCCCTTCTGTTTGGTAAACCTTTTCAATCAGCACAGCCGCCTGTTCCGAATCGGTACCGGTAATAACAACCCCGCGCCGGGCCTTCTCCAGGAAATTTTTTACCGAACGGGCTTCCGGCAAATGCAGGAAACGCTCGCCGATGAAGTTCTCAAAAAAATGGATAACTGTAGAATACGGTTCTTCTTCTCCGGGTTCGCTGAGGTCGTAGTTTTCAAACTTCCAAAAATGCGGCAAATTGCTCCCCACCAGTACAATATCACCCGGCCCAAACTGTTTAATGTTATCCCCAATGAACTGTGTACCCTGTCCTTTATGGAAATGGATCAGTTCAACCTCCGAATGATAGTGCCACCTGTTATTAATATTGGGCCTCATTTCTTTTCGTACGCCAAAAGACTGATGGGGCTCGTAAGGTACTTTAAGCAGTTGTGGTTTCATACTGATAAATATTCCCTAAAAATAGGAATTAGAATAACGATAGATAAAATTCCTTAATAAATGGATAATTAAATAACCAGACGGATAATAAAAGGCGCTTTCTTTGGGCAACCAATTATTATACCGATTCCTGCAAATATGAAACAGAACGCGCAAAGCACCTTGTTCCCGGTGATTTTAATAACATCGTTATTTTTTTTATGGGGATTTGCCCACAATCTCGACCCTATACTTATACCCCATCTAAAACGGTCGTTCACCCTTTCAACGGTACAGGCTACCCTGGTGGATTCGGCAGTATTTATCGCCTATTTTATTATGGCGCTGCCTGCCGGGTATATCATGAAAAAATTTGGTTATAAAACCGGCATTATAACGGGCCTGCTGTTTTTTGCAGTAGGCTGTTTCCTTTTTATCCCGGCAGCCAATACGCAACAATATGCACCGTTTTTAGGTGCACTATTTGTAATAGCCTGCGGCTTAACCATATTGGAGACTGCGGCCAACCCGTATATCACCGTTTTGGGCGACCCAAAGAGCGCTACGTTCCGCTTGAATTTTGCTCAATCGTTTAACGGGCTTGCTGCTACGCTTGCCCCTATTATTGGCGCCCGGCTGATATTAAACAAGGGCAACACTATTGCTCAATTGGATACCATGACCGCAGATGCGCGTAAAATAGCGCTGGCCGCCGAAGCATCAACCGTAAAAACGCCTTATTTTATTTTAGGCGCTATCCTGGTAGTTATCGCCGTCGTGTTTGCGTTTACCAAACTCCCAAAAATTCAAAATACCGACGGACCTGCAGCGAGTAAAAATATCCTGCATGCATTTAAACACCGTCACTTATCCTGGGGAGTGGCAGCCCAGTTTTTTTATGTAGGTGCACAGGTATCGGTATTCAGCCTTTTTATTTTGTATGCTACGCACGCTGCAGGTGTATCAGATATACAGGCGGCTGATTACCTTGGTGTATGCGGCGGCGCGTTTCTTGCCGGCCGGTTTGTCGGCACGGCGCTCATGCGTTTTTTCAGATCAGAAAACTTGCTGGCTATTTACGCCATCATCAATATCGGGCTTTGTTTAGTTGCGGTTTTTGCACACGGCATTATTACGGTTTATACCGTAATTGGCATTTGCTTTTTTATGTCTATCATGTTCCCTACCATATTTGCGCTGGGCATTAAGGATCTGAAAGGCGATACCGAATTTGGCAGCAGCCTTATCATTATGTCTATCGTGGGCGGGGCAATCATCCCCCGTTTATTTGGCTACCTGAGTGATGCTACCGGCAATATACAGGCGGGCTATTATGTACCGCTGGTATGTTTTATAGTAGTTGCCCTGTTTGGGCTAAAGGGCCACCGGGTACGCAAAGTTGAACCAGATGAGCTAATCGTATCCCCCATTCTCTAACCAGCTGATTTTCAAAACACCAAACGAATAAACCATGAGAAGAAAACTAATATTTACCGGCTTAGCCGCAGCGCTCACAATAAGCGTGTCGGCTGTTTGCGCGCAGGACCTGCCCATAAACAAGGGGCCATTTAAACCTACGGATGAGTCATTAAAAGAATATAAATATCCCGAGTGGTTTAGAGATGCCAAATTCGGCATCTGGGCGCACTGGGGGCCGCAGGCGGTTCCGCGCCAGGGCGATTGGTACGCCCGCAATATGTATGTGGAAAACAGCAGGCAAAACAAATACCATGTAGCGCATTACGGCACTCCGTCGAAATTCGGGTTTAAGGATATTATCCCCTTATGGAAAGCCGAGAAATGGGATCCCGAAAAATTAATGGCCTTATACAAGCGCGCCGGCGCAAAATACTTTGTAAGCATGGCCAGCCACCACGATAATTTCTTTCTATGGAACTCAAAGATCCATAAATGGAATGCCGCTAATATGGGACCGCATAAAGATGTGGTGGGCCTTTGGCAAAAAGCAGCAAAAAAGCAAGGCCTCCGGTTTGGGGTATCCGAGCATTTGGCAGCCAGTTATACCTGGTACCAACCCGCACACGGTGCCGATACCGCCGGGCAATATAAAGGCATACCTTACGATGGTGCCGACCCGCAGTACGCTGATCTTTACCAGACCAAAGCAGCAGCCGGTGACAATGCATGGCTAACTACAAACCCTGTATACATGAAACAATGGTATGCCGAGGTTAAAGAATTAGTGGACACCTATCACCCCGACCTGCTATACTCCGACAGTAAATTACCGTTTGATGAGGTTGGCCGCAGTATGCTGGCAAACTATTATAACGGCGATATTGCCCGCAACGGCGGCAAACTAACTGCTGTTTATAACTGCAAAGAGGCTTCTAACGGAAAATGGGCGCAGGATGTAGAGCGCGGCGTGCTCGATTCGATCAGTACGTATCCATGGCAAACTGATACATCCATTGGCGATTGGTATTACCAAACCGGGCAAAAATATCGTACAGGTACCGAGGTGATACAAATGCTGCTGGATATCGTGAGCAAGAATGGCAACCTGCTGATAAACGTTGTGCAAACACCCGAAGGTGACCTGGAGCCTGATGTATTGAACATTATAGAGCAGATTGCGGCCTGGATACCTGCCAACGGTGAGGGCATTTATGGTACCCGCCCCTGGAAGATCTACGGCGAAGGCCCGTCTACCATCAAAACAAACCAAAAGAAGGGCCAGTTTGGCGGCCTGAGCGATGTTAATGCTTACCAGCCAACTGATATCCGCTTTACCACCAAAGGCAACAGCTTATATGCATTTTGCATGGATGCACCTAAGGGAGATATCCGGATCACCTCGCTTGGGAAAAACTCGAAAGTGAACGACAAGGCCATAAAATCGGTGCAGCTTTTGGGCAGCAGCGAAAAGCTGCAATGGAAGCAGGAAAATGATGCACTGGTTATAACGAAACCTGCCAATACACCAGCCTGGACCGTGCAGGGCTTAAAAATAACACTAAACTAAGGAGGATGACTGGCTTTAACCTACCGGAGGTGATTTTTGGAACCAGCGGCCTCGGCAATCTATATGTGGCCCTGGAAGATAGCGTAAAACTGGCAATTGTTGAAGAAAGTATCGCCAGCTCCGCAAAACCGGTTGTATTTGATACCGCCGGGAAATATGGAGCGGGCCTTTCGCTGGAATGCCTCGGAAAATGCCTCAAACAAAGCGGGGTAGCGCCTAAGGATGTGCTTATCAGCAATAAATTAGGCTGGCTGCGCACTGAATTGAAAACCGAAGAACCAACCTTTGAACCAGGTGTTTGGAAAGGGCTTAAATATGATGCCGTGCAAAACATCAGCTATGAGGGGATATTGCAATGTTATAAACAAGGCAACCAACTATTAAATGGGTATAGCGCTTCGCTGGTATCCGTGCACGACCCGGATGAATACCTGCTGGCGGCGGCTGATGATGACGACCGTGCCAAACGTTACCTGGATATACTGGATGCCTACCGGGCGCTGGCAGATCTAAAACAAAAAGGCGAAGTAAAGGCGATAGGCGTTGGCGCTAAGGACTGGAAGGTTATTCAAAAGATAACAAAGGATGTAGAGCTGGATTGGGTGATGATAGCTAATAGTATGACCATCCATAGTCACCCGCCGGAACTGATCCGCTTTATGGAAGAATTGGAAGCCAGGGGTATTACCATCATCAATTCTGCCGTTTTTAATGCAGGTTTTTTAACCGGAGGGGATTTTTATAATTACCGGCCCATCGATCTGAAAACTGATGAGGGTAAAGGTTTGATTGCCTGGCGGGATTGCTTCAACGCCATTTGCAATAATTTTGGAATTAAGCCGGCTGTTGCCTGCGTACAGTTTGCGTTGAGTGCGCCGGGGGTAACCAGTATTGCCTTAAACACTACCGATCCGGCAAGGGTTAAACAAAATGTGGCGATGGCGGCCACCGTTATCCCGATGGAATTTTGGCGCAAGTTAAGCGCCGAAGGCTTGATAAGTGTAGATTATCTGCCGCTCATTATCAACAGGAGTTACAAACAAAAACATTACTTGCACAGCTAAAAATTTATTTGTGTAAACAGCCACAATTGGTATTTCAACTAAAATATTAAGCCCATTAAATGAAGATATTAACCTGTACCAAGCCGGGGCATTTAGAATATGGCGTTGCCGACTTGCCTCAACTTTTACCAGGCAATGCCCTTGTGAAAATTAAAAGGATAGGCATTTGCGGAACCGACCTGCATGCCTTTGAAGGCACACAACCCTATTTTAGCTACCCACGTATTTTGGGGCACGAACTGGCTTGCGAATTGATTGATACAGGCGGCGCAGAAGGTTTTAAAAAAGGCGAAGCAGTTACTTTTATCCCCTACTACAACTGTGGCCACTGCATTGCCTGCCGTTCGGCAAAACCAAACTGTTGCACCAGCATACAGGTTTGCGGTGTACATACCGATGGCGGCATGGCCGAATATATGCAGGTGCCCACGCGCTTGCTGGTAAAAAGCGAAGGATTAGGTTTTGATGAATTGGCGCTGGTAGAGCCTTTGGCCATAGGTGCACACGGTGTGCGGAGGGCTGATGTTAAAAAAGGCGAATATGTGCTGGTTGTTGGCGCCGGCCCTATAGGGTTAGGAATTATGGAATTTGCCCGCATGGCCGGTGCCCGGGTAATTGCCGCCGATATGAACGAGCAGCGTTTGTTGTTCTGCAGCGAAGCACTAAAGGTGGATTTTACTATAAATGTGCAAACCCAGGATATTATTGAGCAACTAAAACAAATAACCGGCGGCGATATGCCCACCGTTGTGATAGACGCGACGGGAAACCAAAAAGCTATAAATAATGGATTTAATTATTTGGCGCATGGCGGCAGATACGTTTTAGTTGGCCTGCAAAAAGGAGAGCTTATTGTTAGTCACCCGGAATTTCATAAACGGGAAGCTACCCTGATGAGCAGCCGAAATGCAACCCGCGAAGATTTTGAACAGGTAGTACAAGCCATTAAAACCGGCCAAATAAAGCCCGAAACCTATATAACCCACCGCGTTACATTTGATGAGGTAGGCAACAACTTTAAAAGCTGGTTAAACCCGGCAAATGGCGTGATAAAAGCGATTGTGAGCTTTGAAAGCAATTAAACCCTGCGGGATTGATTTTTTAATTTTTTGCAAGTCTCACTTACTAAGGTGCCCGCCGCAGATTGAAGTGTCTTTTTGTTGAATAATGATTGCCATTGAAAGCTGTCGCTTACTCATGCCGCAATGGATAAAAAAAGGAAGCCGGTAAAACCGGCTTCCGGATAATTAACTATGAGAACTAATTGATTGCTGTGCTTAAAGCTATTGCCTGTTGGAAGCAGCGCTTGTTATCTTTTTTTCGTTGTAAACCTGCAATTCTGCAATTGATACCTGGCTGTCTGCCTTACGGATAGATATTCTTACTTTGTCACCTATAACTGTTGCAAAACGGTGCACCTTAATTCTGTTGGCGTTTTGTCCGTTAAATAAAGTATTCCAGGTGCCGTTTACAAAGTACTCTACGCTGTAGTCAGAAATATTGGCTTTCTGCTCTGCTATAACAACTGCATTAAAGGCCTGGCCCTTTTTTAATGTTACTTCATACCATGGTGCTTTAACAGTAGGGTTTGATACCCACGAGGTTCCGAAATCATCGTCGTTAGCATAATCCATTATCGCCGAATCATCGCTCCAACTGGAATTGGCGAACGCTTTTTTGGCGAGGTTACGTGATATAACAGGTGCATCTAATAACGGAAGCTTTGTGCCCGGCCCCTGGTTTTTCCAAAGCCTGCCTATCTCTTTTAGCGCTACAAGTGCGTTATCATCAAAAAGGCCATCGCGGTTTGGCGCAACGTTTAATATAAAGTTACAGCTTACGTTGTTAAGCGGAATCAAGATATCATTCACAATTTTTGCCGGCGATTTTACAGGATCAGTTGGATGGTTGGTTTCCCAGAACCAGTTGTATTGCAGAGGCAGGCACGCCAGCGCAGGCATCCTGTTTTTGTCTGTTGCTACGCGTTGCCCCGCCCCCATTTCATAGGTCTTGATATCGGTATAATACATTCCTTCTGCCGGATATTTTGCGCCGTTAAGGTCCATCACCATGCAATTGGGCTGCAGAGATTTAATGAGGCGGTATATTGCTTCAAATGGCACATCGTCATAAGAGATACGCGACCATGGTGCATCCCAGCCATCAATGATCAAGGCATCAACCTTACCGTATTTAGTCATCAGTTCGGTTATCTGCGCCTTAACCATATCAATATGCTTTGGCGTAATGGCATTAGGCCTAAGCTTGTGGTGGGTATCTAAAATTGAATAGTACAGGAATACCTTAAGACCGTTGGCCCTGAAGGCATCTGCATACTCTTTAACCACGTCCTTTTTTAGCGGACTATTCATTACGTTATAGTCGGTTGTTTTGGTATCCCAGATGCAAAAACCGCTGTGATGTTTCGTGGTAATACAACCATAAGTCATGTTAGCCGACTTTGCCGCTTTTGCCCACTGATCGCAATTGAGTTTTGTTGGGTTAAACAAAGCGGGTGATGCCTCCGGATCCGCCCAATCCTGGTTCATGTAAGTTGGGATGTTGAAGTGAATGAACATTCCGAAGCGGAGGTCAACAAAATCTTGCTGTAATTGAGCAAGTGTTTTTACCGGCTCTTTAGGCGCCGTTTGCGCTATTACGTTTAACGATATGGCAGCAAAAAGTATAAAGCAAAAGGCTTTAAGTTTGAACATATTATTTTTATTAATGCGGCTTTACCGCTTTGTAATTACTTGTTAAATATCTCGGCGAGTTTGGCATTAAGGCCTTCGCCCCTTATATCCGTAGCTATTATTTTACCGTTAGCATCAATCAGGAAACAAGCCGGTACAGCCCTGATACCGTATAAACGGCCAACCATATTGTTCCAGCCTTTTAAGTCGGATACGTGTTTCCAGGGCATTCCATCCTGCTGAATGGCGCCGGTCCAGTTCTTTTTATCGCTATCCAGCGATACCGAAAGTATTTCGAAACCTTTGTCTTTATAAAGCTGATATTGTTGTGCAAGATTGGGGTTTTCCGCACGGCAGGGGGCACACCAGCTTGCCCAAAAATCAATGAGGATTACTTTCCCCTTTAGGGCCGCTAACGAAAGTGGCTTTCCGGTTTCATCGTTTTGTGTAAACAGCGGTGCCTGGTTGCCAACAACAATTGTACTGGCCGCCTTTATGCGCTGGGCCAACTCAATGCCCATATCGGTTTGCTTAAATTGGGGCTTTAGCGTTTTATATATGGGCTCTACCACAGCTACATCTACTTTACTGCCGGCTGCTTCTGATAAAGCCACCAGGGCGAAATAAGAATTCGGATTTTCCCTGGCAAACTTCAATTGCTTTTCGTTGCGTGCAGCTATAGCCCTTCGAAACCGTGCATCAACGGCTTTTATATAGGTGGTATCTTTTTGCTGCTCGGGTGTGCCGCTTGCAAAATCAAGGTTTACAGCTTTGGTAAGCGCCATGATGGAGCCGCCTACCGTTTTGGTATAAGCCGCAAATTCATCGTACGTTTTAGAGCCGGTAACAAGCGCGTTGCTTAATGAGTCCTTCGAGGCCATCATGATCTGTTCTTTACCGAAATAAAAATAGATGGCATCGCCACCCCGGTAAATAGCAAATTGCTTACCGCCTCCGTTTGGTGCAAGTGCCATCCGTGCTGTGGCGAGATCGGCTATTTGCCCGGAAAAGCTAAATGCACCGTTAATTAATTCGGTAGAGTCTTCGTGGCTTTTGCCGTTATCCATATAATCCAGGTAGACCATTGCCGGCTTATTTAAATTGCCAATTTTACCGGATAACTTAAAGTTTGACGATTGCGCGCAGGCAATAAACGGCATTAGGATAACTAAACAGGCAATGCCGGTAATTATTTTTAATGTTTTCATAGGTTGATGTAGGGCTTTATGTAAGGCAAACCGGTTTAATACTTAAGCGCCGGGAAATCTTTTCTTGCTTTGTTAAATTCTGCTTCCCATTTGGCGTTCCAACCGAAGGCGGTAGTTGCCTGCGTTTTTAGGTTAATGCCGGCAGCGCCGCTCCAAAAGTGTACAAACTCGCCCCAGTTAAGATCATGGTCAAACTCGTTACCGTTCTTTTTTGGGTAGTAACTGGCAAGCAGCTCAAAGTATTTATTTAGTACCGCGGCTTTACCATGCTTATCATAAATTGGATAGAACCAGTTTTTAAACCACTGGGTATTTGCAGCCGGGAAATTATCGTGTTTTGACTGCATTTCAGCAAACACTTTGGCTGCTTCAGCTTCGTAACCAATATGGAGGTACACATCATAAATAAAGATCTCCATGAATTTACTATCGCCCCATAGGGCATCAGATGGAGAACCTTTTACACCGTGGCTGGCACCGCATACTATATGGCCCAGCTCGTGTATCGGCATTCCTATCTGCTGGCCGGTTGGATTTGTCCAGTCGTCCAACCCGCAGTCAATAACGTTCCTAAAATCGTGGCTGTCATCGAAATACGAAGCGGGGTGCCCGCCGCCAAGTTTCCCATCAACCACCTTATGGAAAATAGCATATACACGGGTAGAATCGCCAAAACTGCCATATGTTTTCCTAACGTAGGCCCAGGCATCAGATATTACCTTGTTTGGCCACGTTATGTTGCGCGGCATATTATCATCATAGTAAATAGCAGCGTTATTATCATAGAATGTTCTGGATACAGTAAGATCATGCTCAAACCAGTGTTCCTTCCATTTAAGCGGCGGCGTGCCAGTCTTTGAAGTGTCGGCGGCTGTACGCTGCGTTTGATTGCGCTGTGGCCTGGTTTCGCTGCATGAGCTTTCTATCACTGCCGCAAATGCTAATGCGCACAGTGTTAAACTGATTTTTAAGGTCATGTTGTTAAAGGTGTTTTTCTGCCATGATTTTAGCGGCAGTGTAGGATGGATGCCATTGTATTAAAACTGAGGGAGCATCCGAAGATGCCCCTCAGTTTTTAAATTGTTACCAGCCGGTATTTTGAACTAATTGTTTATCACTGTCAACATCTTTCTGGGGAATTGGATACAGATAATGCCTTTTGTTAAACACGCGGTTCTCAAACGTTACCAGGTTATAAAACTCGGGCAGGTTGGCGCTGATGTTTAATGCTTTGAATGGACCGTTATCTGTAACTTCGGCAATTTTCCAGCGGCGCGTATCAAAAAAACGACTGTTTTCAAAGGCAAGTTCTACCCTGCGTTCTCTCCTGATAGCGTCGCGCATGGCAGCCTGGCCGGCAGGCACAGGCAGATTGGCACTGCCGTATTCGGGCACACCCGCCCTGTTTCTGATGAGATTTACATATTTCAGCACGTCGGCATTACCTGGCTCCGCTTCGTTTAAAGCTTCGGCATAATTCAGGTAGATCTCGGCAAGCCTCAGCATTACCCATGACCGGCCACCTTGTCTCCAGTCGCCGGTTACAATGTTTTTGCGCACAATATAGCCAGTTGGCGAATAATCGTTACCGCCTGTTTGTTTTCCGGAATTGGCCGTGTTATATGTTTCGGTAATTACTTCGCCGCTGTTGGTATTTAGCCATTTGCTGCCATTGTAGGTAATACCCACATAAAAGCGCGGTTCGCGGTTTGCCCATTGGTTATAAGTGCGCCTTGCCTTATCATCATAGGGTGCCTGAAAATCGGAGAACCCGGTTTTTACATAACCCGAAGCAGGATCGTCTATGGAACGGCCGTTTGCTGTAAAATAGGCATCTACCATAGCTTGGGTAGCACCTAATCCGCCGCTGCCCCTTACTTCATCTGCATAGCCCGAATGATATGGCGCCAGTTCGTACGCCCTGTTAGTGATACCGGCATCAATACGTGCATAAATTACTTCCTTGTTCCAGTCTACCAGCATTACGTCGCGGGTTGACAGGTACGGGCTATAATTGCCGCTTGCATCGTTTACCCGGTAAAGATCGAACTGGGTAGGTACAAACTGGTCTATAAACGCTTTGGCTGCGTCTGCAGCTTTTTTCCATTTAGATGCATCGTACTGATCGCTGATCAGTTTTTTACCATCGGCATTTTGCATTGAACTGTAATCCGTATTACCATTAAATAACGGGCTGGCGGCATAAAGTAACACCTGCGATTTAATGGCCATTGCGTAAGCCCTGTTTATACGGCCGTAATTATTAGTGTTTGATGCTTTTAAAGGCAGATCTGCCATGGCTGCATCCAGTTCTGATGTTACATAAGTTACACACTCGTCAAACGAACTGCGGGGCAGCTGTACATCGTCAAAAGAAGCATCCGGATTAATGGATTTATCGCCGGTTATTACTACCGGGCCGTAAATACGCATCAACCAAAAGTAGTACATGGCTCTTAAAGCCCTTGCTTCGGCCTTGTATTGCACCTTTAATGAGCTCGGCAGATCTGATACCTTATCAACATTATCCATAAAGATTCCTGCTGAGCGGATACCACGGTAATAAGTTGTCCAAAAACCGCTTACAAACCCGCTTGATGCATCATAGGTACCATTATTGATATTTTGGGTTGCTACAAAACCCCAGTCGTATTCGGCTTCGTCAGACCCGCCTGTCCATTCCCCTATGTTGTTATCCGATCCCGGGAATCGTTGCGAAGCTTCATCGGGTATAACCGAGTATACATTGGCCAGGAATTTTTCTGCCGAGTTTCGGTTTCTGAAAGTCTCGTCGAGTGTAAGGCGATCATCGGGTACCTGGTCTAAGAAACCTTTTTTACACGAAAGACTAAGTGTTAATATGCAAGTTGCAAAGGCTGCTATTACAATTCGTTTCATTTTATTTGCTTTAAATAAATGTTTGTCCGTTAATTAAACTGAGCGCTGATACCTAAGGAAATTGTTTTCACGTTAGGATAAGTAGTGCCGTTGCCGGTGTTTAGTTCCGGATCCCATAACTTAAAATCGCTGATGGTGAACAAGTTGTAACCCATTATGTAGATACGGGCGTTGCTCATACCAAATTTATTGAATGTGGCTTTCGGGAAGGTGTATCCAACATCAAGTGTTTTCAAGCGGATGAACTGTACATCTTTTATCCACCACGAGCTGTGCTGCGTGTTGTTGGTGTTATCGCCATCGCCATAAGCTAAACGCGGATAAAACACATCCTGGCTCGGGTTATCTTCCGTCCACCTGTCGGTGATGTTGGCATAAGCGTTGCTGATACCCCCATTGGTTGCAAAGGGTTGTATAGCATTGCCAGATATATAGCGCGATGCGTGGCCGGTTCCCTGAAAAAACGCACCCAGATTAAAGCCTTTGTAAGCAACGTTAAAACCAACACCATAGGTTAAGAAAGGCACATCGCCCTTGCTAATCTGTGTTCTGTCGTAAGCGTTAATGATGCCGTCGTTATTTAAATCGCGGTACTTAATATCGCCCGGGCGGATACTCTCTTTCGATCCTGGTACAGCGCTGTTGTTGATCTCTTCCTGGCTTGTAAATAAACCCTCGGCTACGTAGCCAAAATCGGCCAGGATGTTATGTCCGCGCCGGTCGTTCCATGGATATTTAGGAGATGGCTGGTCATTTTCAATAACAACATCTTTATTGTAGGTAACATTACCACGCAAATTCACCACCGTTTGGCCTATGTTAAGGCGTTGTTCGATGGTGGCATCAAAACCTTTGTTTTCAACTATACCAAGGTTAGCATAGGGTGCGGATGATAAGCCCACATAACCCGGTACAGCTGCCCTTTGCAGGAAGATACCGCTGCGATGTTCTTTAAACAGATCGAAGGTTAAAGAGAAGGTTTCGTGAAACGCTCTAATATCAAAACCCAGATCCTGCTTGTGCGATCTGGACCATGTTACATCAACACCATAATCGGTAATATTGATACCGCTAATGCCATTGGTATTGTTTTGGCCATAAGTATAACCCGGGGCACCGTCTGACAATAGCGTTAAATAACCAAACCTACGGCCCAAACCAATATCTGCGCTGCCTACAATACCGTTGCTGTAGCGGATCTTAAAGAAGGAGATAGTGTTTTTGACAGGTTCAAAAAACTTTTCTTCGGATACCAGCCAGCCTAAACCAAATGCAGGGAAGTAACCGTAACGTTTATCCGGCGCAAAGTTTTCAGATCCGTTGTAACCTACGTTAAACTCGGCAAAATACTTATCACTATAAGAGTAGGTTACCCTGCCCGCCAGGCTTCGCAGGCGATATGGGATAGAAGTGGTAAAGTTGTCTGCCGGAAAACGCGACTCATCCTCCTGGTTAAACAATAAAAGCCCACCAATGCGGTGCTTGCTGAACCCGCGATCGTAGTTTAAAGACGACTCGGTGTAAACCTTGTTACGGCCACCGCTGCCGGCACCATAGTTAAGGTAATTACCCTGCCCGGTGTAAGTTCTTACCAGGTTTAAGGTACCATCAGGTTTGTAAGGAGTATTCTGATCAGGGTACCACGTATCCTCGCCTTTTTGGCGGGTAATGCCATTACTGTTAAAAGCATCAAAGGCGAAGAGGGTGTTAAAGGTTAAACCTTTTATAATCGAGCCCAGATCCTGTGTTACGCGGATATTAGAGTAAAGCTGATTTTCGAAGTTGGTGCGATAACCTCTGCGGGTAAGGTCGGCATAAGGGTTACGCTGATCACCGTTAGGGTTTACCCCCGGTACAAAACCACCCGGGTATTCAAGCGGAAACACAACCGGTGAAACAATCATGGCCTGTTGGAAAATATCGCCGGAAGATACAGATGGGTAATTGCCCTTACTTACATATCCCTGTACACCCAAAGCTACCTTGGTGCTCTTGGTAACGTCCAGGTCAACGTTACTGGTAAAGTTGTAACGGCTGTAGTCAATGTTAGAGTTGTATGTAGATAGCTTGTCGGTTTTTAAAAGGCCGCCTTCGTTATAGTAACTGGCCGATATATAGTAACGGGAATTAGGTGCACCACCATTGATGTTAACATTGGCACGCCTGTTACGGCTTGTATTTTTAAATACTGCATCCATCCAGTTAATGTTCGGATAAAGCAGTGGATCAACATTATTCTGTGTGTTTTGAATGTATTGCTGCGAATACTTAGGAACTCCTCCCCTTGTAGTATTAGCCTCGTTAACGGCATTCATAAAGGTGATGCCATCGGCCATTTCGGGCACACGGGTAAATGAAGTGAAACCTTCATAATAGTCGGCATCAATTTTTGGCTTACCTGCTTTACCACGCTTGGTTTGCACCAATATAACACCGTTTGCCCCCCTAACACCGTACACTGCTGTTGCAGATGCATCTTTTAAAATAGTGAACGACTGGATATCCTGCGGATCGAGGTTGTTTATAGATCGGGTAACACCATCTACCAAAACTAAAGGGCCTGTAGCGTTATTGGTAAAAGTAGAGATACCGCGGATCCAGATATCGGCGCTATTGCCGCCGGGTTCACCCGAACGCTGCACGCCAACTATACCCGATAATCTGCCCGCCAGTAAAGTAGAAATGTTAGCAACAGGCTGTTTTAATTCGCCAACGTCAACTGTAGACTGTGCTCCTACTAAACTCACTTTACGCTGCGTACCGTAAGCAACCACCGCAACTTCTTTCAGCTCGTTTTGCGGATTAGGTACCATTTTTATGTCTATCACCTTTGCATCGGCTACCACCACTTCCTGGCTTTGATAACCAATAAAGGCAAACACCAGCGTTTCGGTATCATCATTTACCTGTATCTGGTACTTTCCTGATGCATCGGTGATACCACCGCGGGTGGTGTTTTTAACCCTGATGGTAACACCGGGTAAAGCCTCGCCCTTTTCATCAACCACTTTACCCGTAACAATACGCTGAGCTTGTTTTGGCTTGGCAATGGGTACCTTTTCTTCGTACCGAATGAGAATTTCATCATCGAGCACTATAAATGTATAGGAAGTATTGCTGAGGGCTTTATTTAGCACCCTGCCAAGCTCCTGGTTAACAACCTTTACAGATATGCGCGTTTTGCTGTTGGTTACCGCGCCGTTGTACGTAAATTTTACGCCCGAGGCAGTCGAAATATTGTCAAGAGCCTCTACCAATAAGCTGTTTTTTAAATTAACAGTGATGTGCTTTTTCAACAGATCCTGCGCATCTGCCGGGCGCGCTGCCATCAGGATAGTTGAACTGCTTAAAATTGTAAGTATGAGGGTGCTTATCTTCATAAAAAGCATATACTTGCGTCCCTTATTGCGGGATACATTATTTTTCATATATTCACTTCGATAAAACGTTAAAAAATAGCAGGTACCCTGGGTTCCACTCCGTTGAGGTATAGCTGTTTACTGTGATGTTTTTTTGATACAGTTAGCGCCCCCTCGCACGGGGCGTTAATTGATCTTTGGATGAGCAGGTATCGTTACTTCAAATTACACCCTCCTCCTTTAATGATCCATACACTATCCTTTGTGGTTACAGATGCGTTAAGTACAAACGCCATCTTTTTTAAGAATTTAACCGGGCTCTCACCTGGCTTTATGCGGCCGTAAAACGTGCAATTCTGTACGTTGCCAACTACTTTGATATTCATACCATATAAGCGGCCTAGATCTTCGGCCACATCTTTAGATGGGATATTTTTATACTCGTAGTAACCATTGTGCCGGCCAACAACTGCGTCTATATCAGCAATAGGCATAACTCTGGCTTCTTTCGTTGCTTTATTGTAAACAACCTGGTTATTTGGCAACAGCGATACGGCCGTTTTACTACCGGTAAATGAGACCTTCCCTGTTATCAATGCTACAGTAACATTATCGTTTTCCTTTAAAGCCGATATGTTAAAACTGGTACCTAATACCCTTGTACTGGTGCTGCCTGTGCTAACAATAAAAGGGTGCTGCTTATCTTTGGCAATATCAAAAAACGCCTCCCCCGAAAAGGCTACATCGCGTGTTGGCCCCTTAAAGGATGCCGGATACGTAAGCGTGCTTTTTGCACTTAACCAAATAACCGAGCCATCTGTTAATTGAAGGGTTTTTGTTTCGCCGGCCCTTGTGCTAATGGTGATCAACGCGGGCGCAACTTCCTTTTGTGCAAAACGCCATAACACAAAGCAGCATACCGCCCCAATTACCGAAGCTGCAACAGCAATTTTATAAAAAAGGGTACCGGTACGGCCCCGGGCCGACGGCGTATCACTTACCTGCCGTTTTACACCCTTAAATATGCGTTCTTTTGCTTCAGCCTCGTCCAACTCGCTTAGGTAAGGCCATGAGTTATCATCAATACCTTTTTGGCGATACCATAGCAACAACTCTTCCCGCTCGGCCTGGGTAGCTGTGCCGTCGATATATTTTTTTATTAAATAGGTCTGTCTTAATTCGTCCATTTCAGCGCAATTAATTAGAAGTACCATAAGCAAGGGGGTACCCTTAGTTGAAGTACAATATTTTTAAAAAAAGTGTTATTTAATTACTACCGCAGCCGTCAGCAATACTTTTATAGCTCTTTAAGAACTATAAGAAGCACCATCATTTCTTTAAGGTTTAAGCGGAGCATCTTAAGAGCTTTGGTAAGATGGGCTTCTACCGTTTTTTTGGCAATATTCATTTCATCGGCTATCTCCTGGGGAGAGAGGCCTTTTTGCCTGCTGTACTGATAAACCAGGCGGCATTTTTCGGGCAGTTGTTCTACCAGTCCGTTCACATATTCTTCCAGGAACTTTGCATGGAAAAGGTCTTCCGGCAGTTCGGCCAGCGGACTGCCGGGCATATGCTTCAGAAGTTTCTCACGCCGGTTTTTTGTGTAGATGCTTTTAAAGACAGAAAACTTTATCGATGTGGCCAGATACGAACTCAGGGTATCAATCTTCACAACATCCCGCCGGTTCCAGAGGCTTACAAACACCTCCTGTACTATTTCTTCTGCTGCAAACTTGTCTTTGGTATAACTATACCCTAATGCAATTAACTTTTTCCAATACCGGTTGTAAATTTCTGTAAAGGCGGCATCATTACCTGTGGTAAAAAGTTCAAGTAATTCGCTATCAGTTGGCTTTACGTCAATTTTCATCGGGCATGGCAATGTTTTTACTAAATTATTAATAATTCTTTAACAATAAGTTGTTTTTAATGCAATAGTGATTAAAAAATATTGTTTTAACGCAAAGTCAAAACGCTTTTCACAAAAAAAGCCACTGCATCCCGGCAGCGGCTGAATTGTTTCGATCGAATTTAGTTAAGCTTAATAACCTCAGTTATTCTTCTGTCGCCTGTACCTCCAACGTATTTATAATTAAGGTTAAAGGTACGTGTAGCGGGATCAAATGTACAGCTTCCGTTAGTTTGGATACTTGGATTGGCAGCGCCTGGTGCCGAGATCACTGTAACTGAGTTATCTGGGTTTACTATTAACCACATATAATAATTACTCCCGCCTAAGTCAGCCGCTTCGGCGCGTATGATGTTGCCATTTACAGTTGTCAAGGTTTTTGCCCTGTCTGTCCACGACCTATTTATAGAGGGATCTGGAAAAGCAATTGATCCACTGGCCTTAGCCTCACCTTCGTACTCGCTTTTTATACCTACTATGTAATATACGGTGCTGTAATAGTTTATCTTTTCACCCTGCGCATCGGCAATTGCTACGGGCAGCATGTATTTAACGCCAAGGGTTAACTTATCGGTAATAATATTTACAATATGGTCTGCAGTGGTTTGCCCTGCTGGTATGGTTACCTTTGTACTGGGAACGCTGTAAGCATCGGCGGGTAACGGCTGGTAAATTTCGTACTTAAAGTCGGTAGCATCAGGCACATCGGTATCTGCTTTTACAGCGGCCAGGCTATCTGCAGTATAAAGTGCTTTGTGTGTGGCATTAAGGGCTGATATGGATCCATTATCTACGCTTAGGGTAACCGTTACGTCTTTACTAAGCGGCTTTGTTGCCGACAAAAGCACAGTTGTAACCAGCGGTTGGGGCGCAGAGCTAATGCTTTTGGCAATGTTGAATTTAAACCCGCCATTATCAAACATTGCAGGCCCCGCATGTGCAGCTATGGGCAGCTCAATGGATGTGGGCATATTTTTATAATTGTAGTTATCATCTGTTTTAGAGCACGAAGCCAGAATTGACATAACAGCTACAAGGGCCAAATAAAGTTTTGTAGATCTTCTTTTCATTTGTTATTGTTTTAGTTTGGGTAAAAGTTTGATGTTATTGCTAAGATTTAATTTATAGGCGTTGGTCGCAAACCCTTCCAGCAACGGCATAGCACGCCCATATACTGGAGTACATTAAAACATAGCTTACCCTTAGTAGAAGAGTTATTATTATAAATTTTCGGAAATCATAATAGAATGTCCGGTTCGGCGGCTTTCGCAATACTAAAATCCCCGCTAACGGCTTATGATTATGGGATTATGCTCTTGCCTTCAGAAAATGTATGGCTACGGGAACCAGCATATCAGGATTGGTTTTGGCCGGGAAAACTTTCCCGGCCAAAACTAATAACTGCGCCAGTACGGATCACTTCATTGAGCGTGAGCCACGCCAGCACACTATCGGCACTTCTGTCATGACCTACCAGTTTGCCCGGCACCTGCTTTTGTGGATGCCCCTTAAAGCCCCCGTTGATTAACGCTATTTATTCAAATTGATTTTTCTTCTTTAAAAAACTCTTTGCGTATACCTTCTATAAGGTCGGCTTGTGTAAGGATGCCATCGTTGCGGGCGTAGCATTGCAGGGCAGCAAAGTACACCGCATTTAAAATGGATGCGCCGCTTAGTTCATATTTGTTTGATAGCTCGTTAAGGTTAACTGATGAGTGCAAGGCAAAACCGGCGGGTAGTGATTTTTGCCATAAGGTAAGCCTATCCCGGCTGCCGGGCATAGGGAAATGTACCACTGCATGAAAACGACGTATAAAGGCATCATCCAGGTTATTTTTAAAGTTTGAAGCCAGTATCAGCAAACCAGCGTAATCTTCTACCCGCTGCAACAGGTAGCTTACTTCCTGGTTGGCATATTTATCGTGCGCACTTTGCACGTTGGTGCGCTTGCCGAATAGTGCGTCGGCTTCGTCAAAAAACAAGATCCAGTTTTTGGTTTCAGCTTTTTTGAAAACGCCTTCCAGGTTCTTTTCTGTTTCGCCAATAAATTTGCTCACTATCTGTGAGAGGTCGATACGATATACATCTTTACCAAATTGCTTACCTAAAAGTGCTGCGGTAAGTGTTTTACCCGTACCAGGCGGGCCGTAGAACAATACACGGTAACCCGGTTTTATCTTCCGTTTGAGGTTTTCATCGTCCATTAATTTAGGATGATATTCCAGCCATGTGCTGATATCCTTTATCTGCTGCATGGTTCGCGGATGCAGCACTACATCCTCCCATAGCATACTGGTTTCGATATGTTTTGCCGGAAAATCGAGCCCGAATCGTGGTGAAGATTCTATGCCGAACAAGATCTTTTCCACCCATTCCTGCGCCAATACTATCCTGCCGCTCATTAATGGTTCGCCCTCTTTAACCGGCTCCAGCCATAAAATACCCAGTTTAAAAAAGAAATGATCTTCCCTAAAAAAATGCTGTGCCTGTAAGCGCCTGCCGATATCGTTGCCAGCTATGATAAACTGCGCGGTTTCGCCGGTGGGCAGCATACTGCGCTGGTTGGTGGCCTTTACACCGCCAAATTCCGAAAAATCCCCCCCGTTAGGAAAATGCTGCAGTATAATAGATTCAAAAAAATTGGGCTGCACGTGCGGCACCAGCGCTAACATAACAATTACCCATTCCTCATTGCTTAGCCCGGGCAGGAATGCCGAGATCTGCTTAAGTTCCGTCCCGGCAAAAGCATCGTTAAGCCAGGTATCCGGGTTAAAAAAGCCTTCGCCGGCGTGCGATTGGATGCGTTTGGTTATTAAGCCGCCAAGCAAACCAATGGCCGCGGTTATGCCGTTTTCGGGACTTGTGTTTTTATGGATAGTGTATAGCACCTTATTGATTTTAAGTGTGTAACAATTAAAGTTATTATTTTTTTGGCACTTCTTTATCCTTACAGCATAAATCAACCGGAACGCTAAACGGATCTAACGCGGCGCTTTTGGCATCAGCCGATGCCTTGCGGCGCTCGAATTCGGCCTCGGCCATAGCTTCGAGGTGCGAATTGTAGCCACCTTCGCAACCCTGGTAATTAATGGGTAACGAGGGCGTGCCATTAAAGGTTTCAAATGCCTTTACATGTTGCCGCTCGTGCGCTGCCAATGGGCCATTGATAGCTGTTTTTACCCTATCCTGCTGGCAGGGCGTAAGATTTGCCGGCACCGCAGGCAGTGTGATGTTGGTAGTTACTTTGTACGGCACGCTCAACGATCCGGTGACCGAAACGCATTCGTCCTCGCAATTGGGGCAACCTTTGCTTTTTGTCTTGTTCTCTTTGGCTACAGTACCAGCACCTTTAGCGTACCCGGCAGAGGTATTTGCTTCCAGGTCTACAGAGCCGGCGGTACAGGCTGGCTCCTCTTCTACCGCTTCTCCCTCCTTACGGGATATGGTATTCCGGGCGTCCTGCTGCATAATGTGCGTAAGCTCGTGCGCCAGCAGCTTTTTACCTGCATGCGATTCAGTATCGTACTGCCCCTCGCTAAATACAATATGGTTATCAATTGCATAAGCCTTAGCATTCATTTCCTGTGCCGATTCAACAGCGCCCCGGTCATTATGCACCCTTACACCGCTAAAATCATAGCCCATGCGTTCGCCAAAAAACTGTTGCGCGCTATTTGGCAGCGGGTTACCGCTGCCCGATAAGGTATTGATATATGACGAAGTATTTGCAGCCTTAGCGCCCGAAACCGCCTCCTGCCGCTGCAGCTTTTTGTCTTCTTCTTTTTTATCGTCGCCCTTTTTATGCAGTTTCTTATCCTCTTCTTTTTTTTCCTCTCCTTTTTTGTGCAGTTTTTTGTCTTCCTCCTTTTTATCGGGCATACGCTGGGCCTTTTCTTCCTTTTCGCAATCGGCGCATTTACGCTGCACCGCAGCAGCCGAGGGTTGGAAGAAAGTATCGTGGGCGGCTTCACTAAAGAACCCCGGTTCCTGCCCTTCCTTTTTGAAGAAGGCCCCGTCGGCCGGCGCTTTTTTGCGCCTGCGGATCATACGTTTGGGTAATGCTTTCATATCTTTCTCAATTTATCATATTCATCTCTTAATTCATTAATAGTATACAGATGGTTCATGGTATTGCAGAAGCTCTCGTAATCGGCAACCACTTCATTTTTATCGCCGGTTATAAAGTACAATACCAGGTAATGCCAAAAATAAAAGCCCCGGCATTTAAGCGCCATCAGTATATAATTATCAAGCGTTAGCTGCAAACTTTGTGGCTTACCCTCATACAGGTAAAGGTGCATAACATGCTGGAGGTCACCCCCGAAAATACCGGCAACGGCATCCTCCGAAAACATATCCACTGGTTTAAACCGTTGCAAATCGTATTCTTTTGGTGTTGAATCGAAATACACAGTGCCTTTCCAATCTTTATCAATCTCCTCCGGCGAAAGTATTTTGATACTGCCCGTTAATCTCAGGTCGTATCCATCTGCATCCTTTAAATTCCACTGCAAAACCGCCTTATCATAATGCTGATAAAACTGATGCGCCCTGACCGCGTTGATAAGCGGACTGACCGCTGCCGTTTTATTTTTGGCCTCCTCAAACGCATAAGCTACCTCGTTAATAGCGCCATTGCCGGTTAAAAACTCATCGAGCTGCGAAAGCTCATTACTTATTTGTGTTATCATACTCATACTTCATAACTTGACAGGTTTGATGGCGCGATGGAATTGGTTATCGGCACGTTTGCAATTGCGGTGCCCCGGCTGCCATCGTCATTTAATTCATAAGCCTCGCAGTTCAGCGTAGCAGGCACATTCATTTCTGCCGAAACGATATCTGTTAGGGCAGCATGTTTACTTGCATCAATTGTCTTCAATTCATTTTCCATATTTCTGCTGGTACCCGCGCTGCCGCCCGGCGTAACTATATATTCTATCGTTTTTCCTGCATTTATTGCTGTAATTACTTTTGATTCAACGTCGCGTTCATGACTGCCGTTACCTTCGCGCGATAGCGGTGTAAGATTCCGGAAATCAGCGCCGCTACCACCCAGGAAACCATTTAACAAGTGCCCTTTTATATAGTAGGTGCCGCCGCCATTGCGCCTTTTATCCAGTTTACGGTATGCAGCATTACTTACCCTTGGCGGCCCGCCTGTAGGCGGCCTGTTATTTTTATTTAAATTTTTAATGGTCATCCCCAATCCAAAACCAGCCGGGTCAACTCCCGAGTAGTTCATCTCCAGGGGCCTTTGGGGCCCTCCAAATAAGTATGCTGTAGGTACGCTCAGGTTGATCACCAAACCATTTATCACATTTGATTTTGCGGTCCTGGCTTGTTCTTCGGGCACTGCTGCATCCAATGGCTGCCGTTTGGCAGTACGTATGCTGTCTAATATGGTAACCGCTTCGTTCTTTTTGGAGATTTTTTCGGGCGTGTTTAAAACCGCGTCGCCAAGCTGATTCAAAAACTCCTGGTAGCGCATCGGATTACGGCTGGCCACCCACATTTCTGCAGTATCTTCTTCGTTGCCAACAAAATACAGTTCATGATGTTCGCCGTTATTTGCTGTAAAATCTTTTCTAAAGCCCAGCCAGCCCATTACCGCGTTAACCGCAGAGCGCCCCATCGATACCAGCCTATCGAATATAGCAAAGCCGGTATCTACCGCCTTATTAACCAGCCAGGTTATGGCCTGGTCTACCAGTTCGCGGGCTTGCCCTATCAGTTGGCCTATACGGGCGCCAATACCATTTAAACCTACCTGATTAGCCAGGAAGCCGATGATGACCGGCACGGCCCTTGCCATGGTATTCTCTAAATAATTGGCCGCTGTAGCAATGTTTCCGTTGGCAATATCAACCACGCCTTCTACAAAGCTGTTTACTATCTCCAGCATCTCGCGCAGGTATTTAATGGCCGATTGGATAGCGCTATACAAGGCTATCGCACTATTAACCACCGCCATAATACCGGTAGGATCGAGCATGGAGAGCAGCTTGGTTATCATTTTATTTATGATCTGATCCATCACCCAGGTTTTAACCGCGTTGATAATGGTATCCCACAGGTTGGTTAGCTGCTCTTGTATCTTATCCCAAATGGCTGCCATACCACGTTCCTGCACATCTTTAATAAAGGTCCAGATGCCTTCGAGCGTATTTATCATGCTGCGGATGCGCGCCACCCGTTGGGGCCCTATACGGGGGTGTGCCGCCAGTTTCTCCCATATTTTTTCCATGGTGATATCCAGCACAGCGAGCACCCATGTTATGATCCCGCCTAAGGAAAGATCGGTCAGTTCCGGAGCACCCGCATCTTTAAGCTCACTCGTGAGCCACCCAACGAGCCCGCTTACCAGGTGCTGCACAATATGATCAAAGAACTGGATAAAGCCCTGTTTTATAGCCCGCAGCAGGTTCTTCAAAAAGCCTACCGGGTCCGCCTTTATCAGTTCGAACGCCTGCATAGCCTTCGCTATGATGTTGTTGATCAGAGCGAACGGAAAGTTCATCAGCGTTAGGATAGTTTCGATAACGATCATTACTATCTCGGCCACAAAGGCGATGAGCCTGCCAATTGGCTCGCCAAAGCGGTCGATAATACGCTGGAACGCCCCTATCGGATCGGCCAGGTCGTCCAGGCTGAATGAATTCCACAGGTCGATAAACAACTGCACAATGGATGCCGGTGTCATGTTCAGCTTTTCAACCGCCGCCGTAATCTTAGCTGTGGTGCGATCTATAGCGCCCGACTCCTTCAACTGATCGTACTGTGCATCGCCGCCATCCATCAGGCTCATAAAACCGCGGATAACGTTCTCCATTGTAAAAGGAACCAGTTCGTGCGTAAACGGATCCTCGCCAATAATAACTGTTACCAAACGGTAGCCGCGCACCGTGCTTGCCCAGGCGGCCAAACGGCGCATCAGTACCTCTTTAATAAATTCAAGTATCACCCTCGCGGCACGCTCAACAAATTCAAATACACGGGTAACCGGGGCTACAAACTGGTTGTATATGCGGTTAAAGGTATCAATAGGATGCATCAGCATTTCGATGCTGGCATCATCCCATATTGCCTTAAAGCCGGCCTTTATCTCGTCATAAGCGCCGCCAAATACTGCAATACCCTCGTCAATCCATCCTGCCACTTTTTGGAAGGTGCCCGTTTCCTGCATTTGCTTGCGCTGTTCGCGGCCTTCTTCGCCGCCCAGTTCAAGCAGGGCATCCAGTATGGTGGTACCGTTTTGTGGCACTACCTCATCGGTTACCGGATCGGTACCCAGCAGTACGCGCAGTAATGGGTAAGCCGGTGTTTGCTCGCGGATAAAGGTTACCAGCTGATCTATCAGGAAGCGTTTAACCGTTTCCAGCAATTCAGTACCGGCTTTTACAGCAAAATCAACTATACTTTGTACGGTGCTGTAAATGATGTTGCCGGCCTCTTCAAACAGTTCGCGCGGCGAACCCAGCCTTTCCAGCGTAATGCTTTCAATAAACTGGCTTACACGGGAAAGCACACTATCAACCAGGTTCTCTACGCCTGCTATTTGCCCGTCTATCCAATTTGCGGCATCATCCAATGCGCCCAATTCGGTCAGCTTTTCGTGCAGCAGCCTGCCGCCAGGCATAATATCAAAAGCAGCTTCTATAAACGTGTGCCCGTTGCGGTCAATTTCCTCACCGGTGATAGGATCCTCGCCCAGCACCACGCGTAAAGCACGGTAGCCCGGTATGGCCATTACAAAATCGCGGGCCTCGGCCAATAGCATCCGTTTACCCTCGGCAAGGGTATCGGCTACAAAGTTGGTTACAGTGGAGAATGCATCGTCGAACCATGAGCATTGTACACTGTTATGTTCTGCGCTTAACTGTACCGGCGGGCCGCGGTCATTCTCGGCTGTTTCTTCCTGTTTTTGTATAAACTGATCACTATTTAAAGAACTGGCAACACTTGCTGTGCTTATTGAAGCTGTTGCCCCGTTGCCACCGGTATTAGCTTTACTATTTGAAGCCGCGCCATCATTTACAGGCGATGAACCCGCTTTGCGTTGCAGGCTGTGCTCCATATTATTGGCGGATAAGGCCTCTTCAGGCGCTTCTTCCTCTTTGGCCTGTAATTTTTCGTCTTCAGTTTTGGTTTGCACCTGCGGAGTATGATGCAGATGGCCATCAGTGTTTATACTCCAGTCGCTCAGCTCGGGTTTCGCCTGTACATGTTCGCCTGCAGGCACCTCATGGTCTTCCTCCTGCCCGGTACCCGGCTCTGCTTTCCTGTTCACGTTGAACAGTTCTTTACGCAGTTCCTTTAATGTCTTAGGTTTTTCTTCAATCGCACCCTCACCGTTGCCAAGCGCGCCGGTTTTTAGTTTTATCGGGTCGAAAAATGCCGTCCAGTCTGACAGCGGATGATCCCGGGTTTGCACCTGCGCACCCAGGTTGTCTTCGCCGGATGTATTGCCGTTAACGGTAGTAACGGTGCTGCCGTCGGCCTTTTCAACAATAGCATAATGCGAGAAATTATCACGGTAAGCAATATCACCTGCTTTGGGAATATAGCCCGGCGGGTAAGCCGATTCCGGCGTAACCATACGGCCGCCCAGTTCCCATTTAGGCATAGGAACACCGCCCTTGTTAAGCGCCCAGAATACAAATATGCCGCACCAGCTTGGCATGGCATCGCGCATATCATTGGCCGGCCTTGGGTTGGCAACAGCCGGAACAGGGCCTTTTATCGTGCTCTTCTTTTTAATGTGATCTTCACCTACACCGCCCTCAACAGTTGGCTGCCCATTACGGATGATCTTATCTTCGCCAAAAGTTGTTTTAAAGTATTCCATCAGGCGTTCCCAGCCTTCGCGGTAACCATCGGGGCCTTCTTTATTGGCGTTTACTTTGCCTTCTTCCCCTTTTGCTTTGGCTACGGCATTTGTTAATTGAGGAACCGAACCCTCGGCACTGCGTTGTATAATGGGTTTGCGGGATACAGAAGTATTGGCGGCTGCGGGTTTGCTCGCCCCCTGTTGTATGGTGTGCGTTAGCTCGTGGGCAAGCAAATGCCCACCCGCAGCGGTATCAGGTGAGAACTTACCGCTGTTGAAATAAATATCGTTTCCATGCGTAAAGGCCTGGGCATTAATGCTCCTGCTCAGCGTTTGCGCCGTGCTGCCGGTATGGATACGCACCCCCTCGAAGCTGGAACTAAAGCGGCTTTCCATAAAACTACGGGTAGTTTCGGGCAAAGCGCTGCCACCTCCTTTGGAGCTCATTAAATTTTGTTCGAAAGATGTTCCGGCTGCCGGCGGCCCTCTGCCACTGAGTTGTATAATAGATGTACTGATATTTTGAAGTGGTTTGCGGCTGAGTATGCCATCGGGATAGTTATCGGCTTCCATGCTGGTTGCCGACTCAAAACCCGAGCCCTGCCTTTGTATGCAGGACATCAGCTTGGCCTGAACTACTTCCTCATGTTCTTCTTCCTTACATTGTACAGCACTTATTTGCGATGCTAATTTGGGTTGGATCGCTTGCTGTTCTTCATCCTCTTTTAGCTGCAAGCCCTCATCCCGTTGTGTGGGTGGCGCGGTTACCGGGTTGGGCATGCGCATAACGGTATCGGCCACATTGTCGGCCTCCTTTTCATAAGGGTCGTCTGGCTGGCTTACCGATAATTTGGGTTGTATGGCCGCGCCAAAAAATGCAGGGCTTTCATTCGTGCTAAAAAATGACTCATCCGCAGCTTTACGAAAGAACGTGCCGCCCGCCTGCTGTTGCCGCGATACAGATACATTCTTTGTTTTTTCTGCAGTTGAAAACATTTTTTAATCTCTTTTACCCTTTATGAAGCCATCATACCCAATCCACTTTTAGCAAATGTGGCATCCAGCTTAATTTTATCATCGAAATATTCCAAGGCATATGCGCTAACAGCACATCGTAAGGCTGGTTCTGTACCTTTAGCCGCCATTCGTTATCCGCGAAGCTCAATCGTCCTTCGCGCTGTAAAAATGAAGCGCGCAGCCCTTGTATCGATGTGTTTTTTAATACCTGCCAGTGTGCTATCACCGCAGTTAGCAATTCGTCAGCCTCATGTTTTTCGGCATCATTAAGCCGGTAGCTTTTCACAACTGCGCTTACCTCAAGCCCGCATAAAATTTTTGATAGTACGCACTCAAACTCAGCCAGCTCATCATGGCCGTAAACCAGATAGTTTAATAAGGCAACAGCCTTACCGGATGCAGTAAGCCGGCCTTTATCCGCCAGTTGCATCTGCTTAAAAAATTCAGCCAGATACGGCGCCACGATCACCAGGCCCGAGTTAGCTATATAAATATCCTCCGGCTTACCGGTATCATCAGTTGCGTTAATTTCCTTTTTTTGTTCGACTGCCTGATCTTCGGCCCTTTTCCCCTCATTACTTAAGGGCAATTCGGGCTTTATATCTTTAAATACCTCTTCGCGCGCTGCTAAATTTACCGCGCGTTTTTCTATAACCTGTTTTAACGGCATATTACCAATAGCTGCTTTGCTGATAGCAGAAATTACCGGCTGTGAAAGCCCGGATATTAATTCGGCAAGATGCGCAGCTATAGAAGCGTAAATATCATTCGCGGGTGCTTCTGCTTGTACGGACCTAAGCACAGCGTGCTTGTACGCTACACTGAAATCATCTGAAATGTAACTACCACCCAGTGCCTTATTAAAAGAACTTAAATCAGCCTTTAAAGCTTCGCTGCTTTTTGCGGTGATGGCTGCCACCAATTGCCAGAATTGCGGTGCGGTAAGTTCGGCTAAAAGCCGGTTTCTTACTGCATCTGCTTTAAGGGCTGTGGTTAATACATAGCTGTCTGAATTATTTATCTGCTTTGATAATAATTCGGTTAAATACTGCTGCCATTCCATGCGGTTTTTAACCGGGCTCCACCAGGGCAGGTGGCCCTTTTGCAGGTAAAACACCAACAGCTCTATTTGGCGCCGGGCAACAGTTGTAACCGGCTCACCCGGCGGTATAGCTACTTTTTGCCGTAATTGTTTGTCTATTTCGGCAACTACCTTTCCCTCAATATCTGCTAACGAGCCCACGCTGACATCAATATATAATTGGCCTATCTGTATGCTATCCCCGCCGGTATTGTAGCTATCCAGCAGCTTCTCTAACCGAGGTGCCAGGTTTTGCTTCCATAAAGCTTCCACGTCCTGCTGAAAAGTAAAGGCATTATCAGCACCGTTGGCTGTAACTTCCAACAGTTGCTTTTGAATGATATGCTTATCGGCTCCCTGCATGGTATCAGCTTAACGTTTCAACGTACTTCATGATCATCTCAAAGTACAGCGGTCTTTTTAATTTGTTAATGCGCCCAATTTCCTCCCTAAATGCAGCTATCAGTGCATTAACCCCAATTTGATATACCGTTGGCGACTGCTTAGCCAGTTTAGCTAAAATGTCCATTTGGCTTTGTATCAGCCCGAAAACGTCGCGCATATCTACGTTAGCTTTATCCAGGTCATCGGGCTTTTGTATACATTGAATATACATGGCCAGTTTTGCCAAAACACGGTATAAGGCCAACGCTATTTTCTTTAAATCGCCGACCTGTATCATCCTGAACAATTCGGTCAGCCATTCCAGCAAACGATCAGGTATTTTATTATCAACAAAGTATTGCAGCTGGTCGGCCACTGGCGTGGTTGCAATACTCTCCAATTCTTTAAATACCGTTTCTATATCGTTGTAAGCAGAAAAATTTATTTTAAAAGCGTCGAAGTGCTCGCCCTGCTGCAGATCGGCAAACTCGCCAATAATATCAGCCAGGGGCAAACAACTGCGCTCGGGCTGCTGTTTTACATCAACCGTTTGCGTTTTGGGGTTAGAAGTACACAGGCCGTTGGTTACTGTTAAAATTACCGTATAGGTACCTTCTTCCTCATAGGGATGCTGCGGATTTTCTTCGGTTGATGTATCGTCGTCGCCAAAGTCCCAGGCAAAGGTCGGCAAAATCAGAGGTATTGGTAAACCTTACTATGTTTGCTTTACTTCCGCTGGTAAAGGTGAACGAAGCCGTTGGGGTTTGAAATACCACCACTTGTGTTGATGCCGACTGGCCGTCTTTAGTGTAGGTAAGCGTAATGCTTTTTTGCTTATTACCCTGCATATCAACTGCTGACGGCGAAAAGCTGACCTTGCTGGTTGTTGCCTTTACACCCTCACCGGTTACTGTACCGCCTGCCGGTGTAACATCAATGGGATAAGATGTTTTGTCGATAGAGCAGTAATCTTTTTGCTTAACCTCAATAGTTAGCTTTTCATCGGGCTCCTTTTCGTTTCCCAATATGAAGTTTACGGGCGGGCAATCAGAGTAGCACAGGTAGGGCAGGTAAAAGTCGGCTATTACCGTACCATCTTCTATCTCGTTGATCAATGAGTCGAGCCCACTTCCTTCACTGGCCGCCATTACGCTTTCCAGGTATTGCAAGTGCCTGCTTCCGTTTATTTTATTGCCTGCTAATGATTTGCGCAACAATTGTTCGCTTTGCAAAGTTGCAGCTTCTTTTGCCTGTGCCACGGTTTGTTCCGCTTCGGCCTTAGTGGTTTTGGCTTCTCCCGTTTTAGGGGCTTCTTTTGCTGCGGGCCGGGCTGTTTTTACTGCATCCACTGCCTTAGCTAAAGGTGCGGCCTCTGCAAAAAACACAGGATTGGCTACAGCATCTCCTAATATGGCCCCCGTTGCCGGGTTTACCGGCGTGGTAGCATCGTTGTCTTCGGTTACCTGATGATATACCAGTATAAATGTACCACCAATGCTTACGCCGGCTTTATGCTGTATGCCGGGGTGCATTTGTAAAAAGTAGCCAAACTTTTGCAACATCATCACATACAGCCAGCGGCTAAGATATTCCTTGTAAAGCGCCTTAAACTGTGCCTGCTTGCAGGCAAATATCAGTGCATCCAAATGATCCAGCACATCTTCAGACATGGTGCCTGTTTCGTTACCCTGCCGCATGCTGTCCCGTATTTGCGTGGCTACCTTTACCATATCGGTATAGCGCAAGGTAAACTGGGCAATATCAAATTCGCTCAGATCGGAAGATATGGTTTCCGATAGTTTTTCGATATAATACAACAGCCCGAGGCCCAGTATAGCATTATTGCCGGCAGGAGCCCCCGCTACCGAGAAATTGCCTAACAGGCTACCCAGAAAAACGTTTGATGTTATATAAGGCTGATCTTTAACCCCGGCAAAAAACGTTTCAAACTCCTGGCCAAACGTACCCGCGGTATACCTGAAATTGGGGTCGCATTTTCTCAACAGGGTGGCTTGCGGTACGGTACTCGCCGGCGCAGGTAAATTATCGCTACCGGGCATGTCGTAAAAATATTTCATTTCCTTGCACAGCGAACAGGTAAGTTCGGCGGCCAGCGTATCGTATAATGATTCAAGATCCTGGAATTGGCATTGCGGGTACTCCTGCCCCCGCACTGTACCGCTCAATCCAGAAGCAGATGTTTTGCCTGATAAGCCCCTGATCTCGTTGCGCAGGGCGGCCACATCGGCGCTAAGCGCAATTACTTCGAATGGCAAGCGGTATTGCCTTTTTAGCTGTAATATATTGCGTAACGCACTGGTATATGATTTGCCCAGGTGCCCCTCTATGCGTAAAAAGTTATACGGCTCGATATCGTACAACAGCGGCGCGTAAACATCTTCATCTGCAGCGTTATATGTAGCGGCGTGGTACGAAAGATTTTTGTTGGCCTGCCCGGTTACCGAGCGCCGGAAGCTCCATTCCTCCAACAATTTATCGGGCCCATCAATTACCTTATAATAAAACGGAACAGACTTTTCTGATAACGGTATATCGCCGTATTTACTTGGGGTGATGCGGATATTTTCATCGGTCCCCTGCTTTTTGGTTGCGGCGCCGCCACCAATTTCCACAGGCGGCAGATAAAACTTTTGCAGCAGCAATACTATCTTTTTAAACAGCGAGCGTAAGCTTTTTACTAAAGCCGCATTGCCCTGTAATATAGGCGATGGTATAAAATAATGGCGATAATCGCTGGTAGCTTTGCCGGTATTGGGTATGGCCAGATCGAGGAATAAATGCCGCGGGAACAGGTTGCTGTCCGGGCAGCAAATGCTGATGAGTTCCGACCCGGTTTTCCGCAATTCTTCATAAGCTAGCAGTATGTCCGAAAACAGATCGTAATAATATTGCAGGTTAAGCAGTTGCTGGTTGTTGATGGTGCCATCGTGCAAAAACTTAAAATCGTTCACCAGATCGGCAAACGGATCACTGGCATACACATCAAGCAAAAGCGGCGTAAAGGTAGTATAAGCCTGGCTAAGCACGTTCTTTGCCTTATCAATAAAAGCAGCATCCAGTACTTTTTGATAAGCCTCAAATACGGCCGCGGTATCTTTTAGCGAAGTTGAAGTAACATCGTACCGGCGCATTTTTAGGCCCGGCAGTGCCTGCACATTTTGTGGCAGCACATTGCCCACGCCCATACTGTCGGCATCATCCTTATCAATAAGCAGCGGGCGAAACGTTACGGTAACATTAATGCCTTTATCATCGCAGGAATTTGGGTTGCAGTTTTTAGCGCCTTCTTCCAGTATCTCAACAAAAACAAGCACCACCTTATTAGCTAAGCCGGCAGCAGTAAGCGGTGTGGTGCCTTCCTCAACGGCGGCCTGCTTTAGTTCCAGTATCGGGAAACGCGGGTTTTTGCTGGCATCCACAAACCTATCGTATATCCGCTCCTGTACCGCGTTAAAGGGTTTGCTTTGGGTATAGGTTGTTTCGGGCACGGCCACGAGGTACCCTTCCGACGTTACGCCGCAGCCCTTTGTTATGGTTATCTGCGTACCCGTGGCATTGGTTTTTACCTCAAGGCCGCAAACTATACCAATCCCTATCAGGTTGGTTCTGGTTAGCCTTCCCTGTTCTTCGAGGTATCCAAACAACTGATTGAGATGCTCAGAAGTAAGTAATTGATCAGGTACAAATTCGGGATAGTTTACTTGTGTAGGCAGCATAACGGTACGTTTTACAAAATTTATACTATGGTTTGATTCAGGTAAACCCTGTTTTCGTCATTTCCATCGGCGCAGTCATGTAACGACGCTTTTGGATATACACTTTTTAGTTGCTTAAATTCATTTAACAGGGCCACCAGTTTCAGGTACAGCGCAACCGCATCGGGTTCTTGTTTTGCCAGTTCGGCAGACCAATCGCAATACAGCTGTTCAAAAACTTCGAGCTGCGTGGTACTCACCCAGCAAACTTTTAAGCCCAGATGTGCAGGCGTTTCCAGCCTGATGGTGTTTTCGGCAAAGCGGCGGAAGGCTATGCCCTCATTAGCCAGGCCTTCTTCCCCGTTCATTACAATAGTGAGGCGGAACGAATACGGATCTTCCTCCCCGCAAACTGAACAGTCGGGACTAAGGCAAATAGAGAGCAGGGGGTCGCCGTCCGGAAAATCTACCCCCGGTTTGTTGCGCGGCCTAAGCAGCAGGTGTTCAACAATAAATATCTTTTCGGCCGCTATCAGTTTCTTTGCAAAGGCCACAATCTCATCGCGAACAGCCATAGCTTCGGCCTCGGTTTCAAATACCTGCTTGCGGGTGGCTATGATTTCGCCCGCAGGATCCTTCAGGTTGATGACCCATTTCTTTACCTGCTGCACAGCGTACATAGCCGGATTGGCCATATACTTCAGCACTTCGCGAATTTCCGTAGCGGCTTTTGCCTGCGCGGCATCAAAATCCATATCGTAATACCGTGTGGTACCGCTCAGGTATAGCTTACCGTTTTCGTCCTTTAGGCGCCAGCGGCGTTCATACAGTTTATTGTCTATATCGCTTTCTTCATAATACTCAAAATGATTTTCGGCCTGTTTAAAGCCCAGCAAACGCTCTATGCGTTTTTTGAGGCCGGCTATATTCTCGTTACTGCATACAGGGGCCGGATCTTTGTAATTGTGCGCTCTTGCGCGGTTGCGGCTCATGAACGGAAGATCCTTCAGAAAACTGATCTTATCCTTTATCAATATTTCATCGGCCACCTGTTTACTGCCGGTGTACGAATACAGCATCAGTGCGTAATCGGCAAACTGCTCGGCAAAGCGCGCCATCTGGTGATCCAGGAAACGGTTGCGGCGATCGAGGAACGTGGTATTATTTTCGGCCAGTTTATCCAGTGTGGCTTGCGTAAGTACACTTCCATCAACCGTAGCGTATAGGCTTGATACATCGCTGATCTGTGTATCATCCAGCACGGTTGAGAAATATGAATGTGCTACAGCAGTATCCAGCGCAAACAAATCCTTTAAATGGCTGATCTGGCTCAGGTAGTTTACAAACGCCTGCTCAAAAAATAACAGGTACGCCTTTAGCTGCCTGGCCTGCGCCCTGCGCTGTTGTGTTGCATGCGGCGGCAACCCCTCGTACCCCACGCCATAAGTTAAAGGCAAGGAATTTTGTACCGGCTGGTAATCATTCAGCGGGTACCAATTGCCTTCGGGCACGCGCAAGTCATTTTCCAACACCGAATATTGGGGTTGTGAGTGGATGCCTTTTATTACCTGCAGGGTATCGGCCAGTTCGAACCTGTCGGGCAGAAATGGCAGGCCGTTTTTAAACACCAGGAATTTGGAGCCTTCGATATACAGGCGAGGCTGATGGTTGTAGGATACATTCATCGTCCACGACTGGCTTTCTATGCGGTTACCCTCTTCATCATATTTTACCAGCACCAGGTTGCGCACAGCTACCACACCCGGAATATCCATCAGCAGGTTAATAATATCTGATGTATGCAGCACTTTTTTCAACTGGGTTGAAGCCAGCTGGTCGTTATTGATAAAGCCGTTGTTCAAGGCAGGGCCATCAAAGATATCATCAACAGTTACGCCACTGTCCATCAGTTCTTTAAGTGCGTAAAACTTAATATCCGGACTAAAATACTGGCTGATAAGGTAGTAGGCCTGCGCCATTACTTTTTCAATATCCGCGTCGGGCGTAACATCCATATCGGCACAAATGGCAATATCTTCTACCTCTATGGCTTTTATAGTGCAATAATCCTCGCACAGGTTGCGGTGGCCATGCAATACAACTCTTGTTTCGGCTATAACCTGGTCGCCTTTTTTTATTTTATCAAGATATTTTACAATGATGCCCGAAGCCGAAGCATCCGCGATTGCGAATTTCAGGTCGGCCAATTGGATAGCTTTGCGCTCAGCATCGCTGCTAAACCAAACCGAGAACGGTACATCATCCAGTTGCAATACTTCGGTAAGGGTTTCATCGGCCGCATCAGGTAAAAACTCAATATCAAGGCTCGCAAAAATGGGACGGCGCAAGGCTCTGCCCAATTCGCTTTGCGGGATATCCAGATTATCGCCTTTGTTACCCGATATGAACCTTACAGTTACCCCGGTAACCTTACTTAAAGCATTGCGGAACGATTTGTATTTAGGCTTATCCGCTTCCACATCGTGCCAGGAGGGCAGCCGCATTTCTATAGTGGCTGTAGCGAAAACGGTAGTCATCGCATCGGTAGCAAAGCTGAAATTGTATTTTATTTTGCCACTGTTCAGGTCACCTATACCCTCCTCGTCCTCAAATTCTATCAGCACATCATACAGGCCTTTTATAATTATCTGGTGCTCGGTAGCGGGTGTATATTGCAGTATGCTTTTGGCACAACTGGCATACAGGTACATCTCATCGCAGGGGCATTCCTTGCAGAAGAGCCAGGCATTTTTAATACCATCAATATCTATCAGCAGCTTGCGGTAGTCGCGGGTTGTCCAAGGGTTAACGGTTAATATCTCGCGGGCGGTAAAAAAGCCCTGGCGGTTATAATCGGCTTTTTCGCCGGGTGCCGGTGCCAGCAGGTCCTTAATATCCAGCGATGTACGATACCCCAGATCGGTAATGGCGTAACAAAACAGTTCCAGCAGGGTAATACCCGGGTCGTGAATATTATAATCCGTCCAGAATTTATTGCCCAGGCCCTCAATATACTTCATACCCAGTTCGCGCAGAACGGCGTAATCCATGCTTTGAGGCAGCTGAGGGTTCTTTTGTATGGTTATATTTTCGGGCATAGTATGTTACCTTAAATTAGTCCGCACTATTATATTCGTCTATACAATCCTCTGCCAGCGTTGCCGACAGCAGTTCAATGATCCCGGCAATGGCATGTTTCTTAGCCGGTGCCGATACCAGTACCGATTTTGCTGTTGAGGCTTCTATCAAATCCGTATCGGCACTTTCTGCAGCTATAGTTTCATCAACGCGGTGATACATTTTCACATCGGTGATGTAATCCACATAGCTGCGCTCTTCAATAAAATCTATCAGTACCGATTTATGCACCTTTCCGCCAAACTCCACATCCGTGGTTTTGCCATAAGCCCAGGGCGTTAAAAAGGCGGTTATTTCCTGCTGCAGCAGGTCGTGGTAAAAATTAAATTCCAGCCCGTTAACCAGTTTAAGCTTAAAATCGAGCCTTACTTCTTCAAACTGCGGGTGGCGCACGTGCAGTTTCACATGGCAGGATAAGCGCTCGCGCAGAAAATCATTTATCGCGCTCAATACATCCTGGTTGGTATAAGGGCGCAGGGGGTTAGCATCGTTACGGTTAACCAAATTTGGTATGGTAATAATGGTTACATGGCCGGGCGCTACCTCGTTATAATCATTCCCCTCGTATTTGGTATGGTTAAGGCATTTTACCTTATGTATGGCCGGGAAAGCTTCTAAAACCAAATGCTCGTAATCCCAAATGGTTATCGCCCTGGCTTTATGCCTTAGCCGCTCGCTTACGCGCACATAGTACGGGCCGTTGGCTTCGTTAGCCCTGCCACCGAAGCTGGCATACGGCTGTTCAATTTTTTTAATGGCCGATGTGGTTTCTTTAAGCTTGCTTATGGCGCCGGCGGGCAGGGCCTTATCCATAAAATCGGCAGCGTTATTATTATACTGAAAGGTCACCACGGCAGCCTGCGCCAATACCGCCATCAGCTTGCAAACGGTTTCGGCTTTGTCTGTTACCGATGCCCTGATCCAGATATACCCGGCCGGAAGCACAGTGTTATCAGTACCTGCATCGGCAGGCAGCACAAACGATACAATACCCGAACGCACCATCTGGCCGGTATTATCGCTTACCTGTTGTTTGGTAAATGCCTTCCATTTATTTTTACTTAGATAGCTCCAACTGATGTGTTCATCCGGCTTTTCTAATAAAGGGTTGCTGGTACCTTCCAGTACCTGGAATAGCACGTTAACGCTTTGCCCTCCAAGTAAATTTTCGAAGCCGATGTAAAACTCGCCCTCGTTATTTAAGGCGGTGTTTGCAGGGTTTACAAATTGAGGTAAAACGCTTACGTTGCCACCTGTAAGTTTTTTATGCTGCTCTACCTCCCCAAAAGGAAAAACATGGAAAAATTGTACGGCGCGGTTATCGTATGATGAGGCAGTTGATACATCAAGCACCGACGATGCCTTGTAATGCAGTGATATTTTTTGAATACACGGCGTGTACGGCTCTACAGGTAAGGAAGGCGTACCCTCATTAGCCAAATCTATCAGGTACTTGGTATAAGCTTTTTGATATTCCTGGTGGCCGAAACCATCTTTTAATGTGAGCTTTAAAAAGCCTTTTACGGCTGTAATATCAAAGGGCCTCCATACTTGTGCATAGTCGAGTATAGCTGCGTCGGGCAGGGCGAGCAAACTATCCGGGAAATTAATAGTGGCCAGGTATGGATTTACCGTTGTATAAGGCGGCTCTACTATAAAATCGCTTAATATTGCTACATCCGAACCACCGCTTACCGCCTGCCAAACACCTTGCTGTAAGGCAAGTGCTTTTACCCGTGGATTGGAATCTACATAATCACTCCCCAAAAAAGTGCCGCTATTAAAATCAATATAGTAAGCGCTATCAGGCAGGTCCTTCCACTCTACCCTAAAAAACACCTTAGCGCCTCTCTTTTTAAACACTTCTTCGCTGCCGATGATGAACGAGGCACCTTTTTTTGGTGCCGTGCCAAATGGCAGAAACGGTTTGGCTGCATCTAAAACACCGGTATCGTTGGATAGGGAGAGATTTTTTATACCGCCATTAATAACCGAATCTGCAGCGTTAAGGCCTACTTTTACTTCAACCTCAACGGCCGAGATCACTATATTTTTTAACGATTCGTATACATACGGTACGGTATCCTCATTTTTAAGCACCAGCTTTAATACCGGCAACGCGGTACTGAACGCGCCGCCATGAACCTTAATATCGTAATTGGTAATGGCCGGCACATCGCCCGCGAGACTAAAGCTAAGCACGCTGGCTGCCGTGGTGGTGCCGCTTATTACGCCGCTTCCCCAGCTAAAGCTGTTTACCTTTACCCAGCCTTTTTCTGATGTGAGGTAGCATTCGGCCTTTAACAGCGCAGTATGCTGGGCTGCTGTAAACGCGGTGGCAA
Source organism: Mucilaginibacter pankratovii (assembly GCF_014773265.1). Classification (GTDB taxonomy): domain Bacteria; phylum Bacteroidota; class Bacteroidia; order Sphingobacteriales; family Sphingobacteriaceae; genus Mucilaginibacter; species Mucilaginibacter pankratovii. The sequence continues at coordinate 539,868 of NZ_JACWMY010000002.1, forward strand.
ACTTAATATTTACCAGCCTGTCGCCTTCGGTTAAATACAAGTAATGCGACGCTACCGCGAAGCCTATAGTAGCTTTGGGCATGGTAACCGCGCTCACCGCGCCATCGGTATATTTTTTATTGATAAATGGGTGCCATTCCTTCCATGCCGATTCGGGCGGCGCGCCCAACCCGTCGGCCGAGTTGGCCACAGGTGAGGCAAAAAGCCTGCCCGCGTTATTTACCGCGCCAAAGCTATCGGCTGTGTTGCCTTTGTAAACGGCCATTAACTTAGCAACTTTGGCTTTGTTAAATACCACATCGCGGTCGATAGCATAGCTTGCTTCCTTACCTGTGCTGTCTTTACCGGCTTTAAACAAAGTCCCTTTAGGTACCAGGTAATTATCAACCTGTTTGGCCAGTTCTAAAATAACATGCGCTTTATTAGGCTCGGCTTTTTTGGGGAAAAGCTGCAATACTTCTTTATAGTAAAAATCGAGATGCCGTTGTGTTAAGGTATTGGCATGATCGCGGGCAGTGCGGAACAGCTTTAAAAATGCCAGGAATAAGGTATAATGCGGTAGATGTTCGTTCCAGGCGTTAAGTGTCTGCTCTAAGCTGTTACCGGCATCGCTGATGATCTTTGAATACGACAGCAGGAACTGATCAAACAGCCCCGAAAACAGGTTATGGTTGGCCGCATGGTTTATTTTGCGGTGATTGTTCCAGCTGATATCGCCATAAATACTCCGGTCCTCTGGTATGGCATTCATAAAATCGCCCCAGTTAAGGGCGCTTTTTATCCAGATGGGTGATAGCCCTGCGGCAATCAGCGCAGATGCTTTTAAAACAGGCAGATCGAGCACCTTCCAATCCGGATTATCAACTTCCTTAATAAGCCCCATTGCCTTGCCGCCCTTGTAATAGGCCAGCAGCTTTTGCAACGATGGTTGCAATTTTATGCGGATGAGGTTTTGTATGGTTGCCTTCAGGCTAAGCGTATCGGGCAGTTTTACCAAAGCACCATCAAGCCCTTTGCATAAGGTAAGTATACAAGCAAACAAGCCGCCCAAAGCTTCTTTTTTAAGGGTGACGGTGCTAAAATCCTCATCGCCTTTTATGATGGCAAAACGTTCGCTTAAGGCAATGCGGTACTGGTTAATATCCTGTATGGCTACGGTACCAATGGCTGCCGAAATATCGTTCTCAAAAAATGGTTTCCAGTTGCCGTTGATGTTATTAGTAGCATCGTAATAATTAAGGTAGGCGGCAAACTGGCTGGCAAAAACAATCCAGTCGGCATAATCGCGTTCATCAATATTGATGTAGCCGCTTTTTGTGGCCGCAAGCAGGCGCTGCTGCTGGTTGGTGCCGCCGCGTTGTAAAGGATTTTTATTTTCGCTGCATGACATAGTTTATAGCGCTACAAGGTTATTAGTAGTGATCAGTTCCAGCTCGGTGCCCTCGTTACGGTAATACGGGTACACAAAATTGAACCGGGAGTTGGTGGCCCTCACCATGTATTCTATCTCCAGCATAATGATGCCCTCTAACTCGTTATCGGTGTTCATCTCTATTTTCTTTACGTCTATCCTCGGTTCGAAATAAAGGATGGCCGTTTGAATCTTATCTTTTATAATGGTTTTGGTGGTGGTATCCAGCGATTCGAAAACCAGTTCGTCCATATTACAGCCGTATTTGGGCTGCATTACACGCTCGCCTACTTTGGTTGAAAGCAGTATTTCAAGGCTTCTCTGAATATCCAGCACTTTTTCGGTAACCTCCACGCCTTGTGCGGCCACATCAAACGCGGGCGGGAAACTCCAGCCCTTGCCTAAAAAATCGTTGTTCTTAAATTCAGTTTCCATATCGCTTTATTTTTAACCGCCTATCATTACTGTTGGCGCGCCCAAAACAATTGTCCCGCCATGCGCCGTTGAATCTCCCATACGTGCGGCCGGTGCACCGCCAATCATTACTGTTGATGAACCCATCACTATGCTATCCGGCGGGCCGGCGCAGGTAAGCATATCGCCAACCCTTGCTGCCGGTTGCCCGGCAATTAATACCGTTGGGCATCCGGCAGGTAAAACGGGGCCGCCAACATGCGGTACCGTGGCTGTAACCATGGGGCAAACGTGCATATCTCCTACTCGCGCTGCTGCGGGCATATCGTTTAGTTTTTAATTTATTTGTACCATTGAACCCCGTACCACCGTATTACCGCCCGATGATACCTCCGCGCCTCCGCTGCCTTCTACTTTGGTTTGGGCGCTGCCTTTTATATTTACGTTAACCCCTTCGGCCTTTACATCGGTAGCGGCCTTCATTACTATATCTTTTATACTATCCAGCTTTATACCATCCTGATCCATCACGAACTTATTGCCATGCTGGTCTTCCATGCTGATGGACTTTTCATCCTCGGACAGGATGAACTTATTGCCTGCAGGCGTTTCTATATTGATGGTCTTCTTCTCATCGTTGAATATCACTTTCATTTCGCTGCGCGATACATAGCCTTTTTCGTGGTTATCGTCTTTGGTTTCCAGCGGCGCTTCCTTATCGCTGCTGTTGCACATACCCAGTATCACGGCAAAACGCGGGTCGTTGTTAATAAAACCTACTATCACTTCATCGCTAATCTCGGGCCTGAAGAAGGTGCCGCGTTTTTTACCGGCATCCAGTGTACAGATACGGCTCCAGATGCCTTCATCGTCCTTATTTATTGATGGCAGCCGTACCATAATACGGTCTTCATGTTCAGGATCGCCTTCCAGTTTGGTTACCACGCCAATTTGCAGGCCCTGTATGGCCGGCAGTAAGGCCCCCGCCTGTGGCTGCTGCAGGTTATAGGTTTGCGCAAACCATTCGGGGTTAAGGCCAAACTGAAATACGGTTTCCCAATTACCTTTATCTATTTGCTGGCGTATGCCGGTTACAAACAATTTACCTTCAAACCGTTCGCCTATGCCATTCACCTGTATCATTTGCCCGGGTTTTACAGCAGCGGTGCCATCGGTAGTTACCCGGCCACGAACTTTTGCCAGCTTATGCTTCAACATTTTGGCGTTGGCCCATTGTTGTAATTCCTGCTCGTTCAGCTTCCCGCTATGCTGCAGGTTAAAACTATCCTCTCCTATCACATCGGCCAGGGTATCGGCAGTAATATTGCCTGCATCGGGCACATTGGGGTCCTCGGCCTCAACGGTATCTATCATTTCCTGTTCAGTAGAATTCCAGGCGGCAGCTTTTACCGACTTAAATTGCAGGCGGGCATCAATCTCGGCGTCGAGGTCGTGCACGGTAGCGCCGTATTGAACAGTTAATGCCGGTGCCGAAGCGAAATCGGGTTTGGCTATGCTGATCTTGCCATCATCGGTATTACAAAGCAAACCGTTAGCATCAACCCGGCAAAGCATAAAATCCCAGTCGGTAGTATTGTATTGTACCACTTCCTCGTGTTTAAGCGTGGTAGCTTCTACATCCTTTTGAATACCGTACTTGTCTATCAGCTCTTCCATTAACTCGCTGTCTTTTATATCCTTAAAGTATTTGCTTTTGCAAGCCACCGTCATTTTAACCGCTTCGTCCTTACATTCTATCATCAGCACCGAACTTGTTTTTCTTATTTTGATGCCGTGTTTTATTACTATTCCTTTAAAAATGGTTTCCTCCTGTGCGCGGTAACCCGCTTTTATCTCTATTTTTTTCCCGGGTTCAAAATCGGCCGTATTGCTTATCGCGAATGATTCCTTTGAGGGTTCGCCATCCAGCAGAATTATATTGGCCGATGAAATACGGTTAACCTCTTTATTCACAATGATGGACAATACCTGGTACGCCTTAGAAACCTCATTCCCATCTGATAGCATGGTAAATGTGCATACGCTTTTAGGCGCATCAGAGGGTATTGTTCTTTCGTTGGGCATATATCTTACCGGTTATTTATTTTACTTATCGGCGGGAAAAACAACTCCGTTCCCTGTTGCAGGTGCCTGAAATTATATAGCTTATTTGCCTTAGCCACCTGTACATAATATTTCGAGTCGCCATAGATCAGGAAACACATCAGCGGCAGGGTATCACCCTGTTTTACAACCCGGTAATGTGTAAGGTCCGGTGATTGCGGATTTTCTGTTGCCACCCGCAGCGTCTCCTCAATACTGCCTTTAAACCCGGCTTTGCAAACCGCCCTGATGGGGCTGCCATCAGGGTTAAACAGTTTGTAGGTAATGGTTAAGGCATTGCAGCGCCCCTTGAAAATGAAGTTGCCCCATACCAGCTTAAAGTGCTTTGGCTCGTGCGAGGAGCTGTCAAATTCCAGCAGCAGCTTTTTAAAGTCTTCTACATCATCGTGCACGCTGGCCTTTGGCTTGCCATCAATAATGCCGGTACAGTCGAACAAAAACTCAAAGGACATTTCCTCGGGTTTCTTCACGTTAAAGCGTTGCGTTGCCGCGCTGGTGCCGTGCCCCTGCCCTTCGGTAAACTCTACTTTATAATCAAGCACATAAGCTTCGGGGTTGATAAGCGCGGTAAACGGCGCCCCAACCTGGTGGCTATCGGCATAATCCGGATTGTTGTATGCCAGTATTTTGATCTTTTCCAGTTTTCCTTCAGCCATTATCGTTCGTTTTTAGCGTTGATCATGTCAACCACCTGTTCAATACATTGCCTGATAACGCCGTCCTTATCATCGTCCTGCGCCGATGTGTCTGAGGCAGGCGGCGCGTCACCGCCAGCCTGCGGCTGGTTTACCGTTACCCGGATGTGGAGTTCTTTTATCTCTAAAGGCATTATTTTACAGTGAAATAGTTATAGCTTATGTCCAGCGTTTCGATGACTACCGAGTTTTCCTGTGCATTAAAATCAGATACAGCCCACTTTTTTGGCCAGGCGTTAAAAATGTTCCAGGTTTTAAGCGGCTGGTGCTCTTCGTTAAGCAGCATTACGTTGATCTGCACGGGTTTAAACGTGCGGTTTTGCAAGGCATCCAATACCCATCTGATCACCTTCGAATCGGTAAGCATACCGCGTTTTAACGACAGGTCGGGGTACTTGCTGCGCAGGGGCAGCTTATGCTCAAACCGGTTTTCGCCGCCCTCTTTGTAAGCCTCGGTATCGTATTCTACATTGAGGCCCGATACAGTTTGAAAGCGCGAATCGTTGTCGTTACCAATGCCAACAAAATCAACCTTAAAATGGAACCCTACGGGGGGATAATAGCCCCCCGCCGACGTGTTATTAGCCATAATTTTAGTTTTTAAGCAATAAACTACCCGCTGTTACCAATTTTAGCGTGGGCAACAGGCGCGATCTTTTCAGCTGTATTTATCTAATTAAGTATATTGAGGCCTTCGTGCGCCAGTTCGAGCGTTTCAATCGCCACCTCGTTGCCATCTGATTTTAAATCACTTGCCTGCACCTTTATCGGGAAGGCGTTAATGATCTTCCAGCTGATAACCGGTTCGCGGTTTTCATTCAACAGGCTAATGAGCAGGTCGCGGCGTTCTACCTTGTTCATCTGCACGGTGTTTATCCAATTATAAAATTCTTTGTCGCCCTCAAAAGTGCCGCGTTTAAGGGTGATGTTGCTGAATTTTTGCATACCGGGCATCTTTATTTTGGTGTATTGCGGGCTCGAACCATCGCGGTATTCAATAGGTTCTACCTGCATATCAAGCCCGGTTACTTCGGTAAAACCGAAACTTTTATCCCCAAACGTTACCGAGAAGTGAAACTTGGGAAGTGGATATTGTGTTGCCATTGTTTTTATGTAATAGGTTTTTAACAGATGTATTTATATAATTGGTGATAACAGAACATTATCTATCAACTCTCGGCCATTTTGTGGCTAAAGCGCAGGATAATAAACTCTGCCGGGCGCACAACGGCCATCCCAATTTCAATAATGAGCCGCCCTTCCAGTATGTCAAGCGCGGTCATTGTTTTGTTAAGGCCCACTGCTACATAAAAAGCATGCTCGGGCTTGGCTCCCTGTAAGGCACCCTGGCGCCAAAGTGTGGTCAAAAAGTTTTCCAGCATACCCTGTACGCGCACCCAGGTGCCCGAATCGTTAGGTTCAAACACGAAGCCTTCGCTGGCTTTTTTGCTGCTTTCTTCCACCATATTGAAGAAGCGCCTAACGGGTATGTAACGCCACTCATTATCGTTACCGGCCAGGGTGCGGGCACCCCATATCAGTATGCCTTTACCTGTAAACGCCCTGATAACATTGATAGATTTACCGGCATCAACATCAACATTTAAGCCACCCTGCGCTTCATCGGTAACTTGTTTAGTTAGGCCTGATACCATGTTGAGGCTTACGTTGGCCGGTGCTTTCCACACACCGCGGGTACTATCTGTTAATGCATAAGCACCTACTACAGCGGCGCTTGGCGGTAGGGTAACGCGCTGTTTATCCAGTTCCAGCTTAACCAGCGATTGCAGTTCGGTGCTCAGCGCGTCAAAATCGGGTGTGCTGGTAACTTCAAAGGTGCCGTCCTCGTTCATATCCTTATTCAGCGCGATAGTAAAGTTGGCAGCTACAGTTACATCATACAAATAGTTTAACGATGTGCGCAGGAACGGATGGTAGGCCGCGCCGTATTTTAAGTTGGTGGTACCTATTTCATCACGTACATTTTGCGGATCATCGGCATAGCAATCCATTACCACAAAACGGTCTTTTAAAGTACCGGCCTGCAATAATGCAGCATCATACAAATCGCCGGCATCGCCTGCATTGGCAACATGCACCGCCTGCGGGAAAACCAGCAAGGTTGGCTCGTCATAACGTTCGGCCATTTGTAAGCCGGCAGCCAAATTGGCCCTGGCTATGGTTGTACCGGTAGTATCGCCTACACTAATAATATAGCAGGGGCCGCCGCCATTAGCAAAATATATTTGCATATGGTAGTACATGGTTTGTGTTGATGGCGTAGGCACCGTTGCAGTTATCACCCGGTTTTTCAGCTCGGTGGTACCGTTTTTATAGGTTTCTTCAATAGTAACATCAAAGCTTTCCATAGGTGTACGGCCAAAATAGCTTTCGTACTCCAGCAATGAGATTATACGCTTCGCTTCGGTTACCACTACACCACTAATGGTTTCTGATGGTAAGGGCGTACCGGCCAAACCGGCTTTTTCCGTATAGCCGATAAACACCGGGATAGCGGTTTCTACCTGCGCCACTGACGGCGGAAACTTTGGGATCTCTTCAATGTAAACCCCAGGGGTTTTGTAGGTTGTTGCCATAATAAATGATTAAATGTGATACATAATAAATTCTTATACGCTAATAGTTTAAATGCAATTCTGAACACAAATAGGTATTTCCGGCTCTGACAATTGTACCGAGCCTGTCTTTCCCGGGGTTGGCAATAGGTAAAATGTCGCCCAGGGTGGCAGATTTTAACAAAATGGTAGTAAGGGGGATTTCTTTTAGAGGGATGGGTTTATCGGATGTAAATTGGTTTACAGTATCTGAAGAAAAAGTGATATTGTTTGCGGTATCTTCTATAGTGGTAACATCGCTGGTTCTGGAGAGGTATTTCCAAATAACAGCCCGGCTTGCAAATTGCAGGGTAAATAATGTGCCTTTAGGTTTGCCGGCGGCATCAAACAAGGCAAAATCATTTGCGGCAGGCAGGTTATTTACGAGCTCGAGCACGCCGAAAACATTGCGGTAAACAACGTCGCCATCAAGGTATATCAATTTGTCGGTGCCGTTAACATTTACCCGGTATTTACCCGGTGGCAGTGCCTCTAAACGTACAGGGACGGTAGTTTGAGGTGTGTCAAACGCAATGTTGACAGGATCCGTAACTTGTTTATCATAATTGCCATTTGCCGGGTTAAAGCCAAAAACACTAACAACAAAATTGGTTGCGGCCACAGTATTAAACAAGTATAAAAAGGGCGTTATTTCTATCAGGTCGGCAGCGTTGGCATACTGGAATTTTCCGAGCTTCATCCAATAACCCACATCAGATAAAGCGTGTGCGTTGCCCGAATTACTTGGCTTTATCGATTCAAAAACATCTTTTGCCGCATTTGCAGCGAAACTGCCAATTGGATACTGGCGGGCATTATTGTAAGCAGCTATTTTCAAGTTGAGATACAGATCTGTGCCTATTTTTACCTGGTTGCCATTGCTAAAGTAATACCTTAATGGCTCTGCAGGGTGATAGCTTAAATTAGTATAATTATTGAAATACGGGTTGTTGATACGCAGGTAGAAGCTCAGCTTTATTGAGGGGCTAAGCTTTACATAAGGCTTCCCTGCATCATCTACACGGGTTAATACGATTAGCTTGTGGCCGGCTTGTTTCCAAACCATACCATGCCCTTTTAAAATAGCGGCGGTAGCGGTAGATGGTGTCACCGCCAGGTCCTCACAAAACTTATTAGTATAGTATTCATGCAGAATAGCTACGCTGAACACTATTTTATATCGCAGGCTCATGTTAGTTGAAGTTTAGTACGGCCACTTAGTTCAATTTCGGTAATGATGCCGCCGCCTGCAATAATGGCTTCTTCATCAAGGGTTATCTGCCTTATTTTGTATAACGCCGATGGAAGATATTTACCGCCCAATATGCTCCACAGATGGTTTACCTGCTCAAAGCTCATCGAGTGCAGATCAAGTATTATCTTTTGTATCTTAGGATCCAGCGCCGGATGGCTAAGCGGGGTAAATACCCGCTGATATTGAAAAAACTGGATAACGTACGACAGCCATTTAAGCGCCTCGGCATATTCGGTAACGTTTACAGCAAATACTACATACAAGTTAAGATACAGCGGCGGGTTTTTGTAGTTGATGCCGTTATCTGTTTTTACGAAATTTTCTTGCTGACGGGCAATGCGGTCCTCCTCTACGTTAACAAGCGAAAGTATGCCCTTATTGGATAAGGAGTTTGTACCGGCCCCTTCATTATCCATGGCTTTTGTAATGTTGCCCAATACAAAACGCGGATCGGTGTTGGCCCCCAGCTTCTGCGATAGAAATTGGTTTACCTCGTCTAAAAGAAATTTTAAAGTCTCGTTAATCATCGCCAAAAAAGCTAAAATTCACAAAAAACAAAAAAACGCCAGACCTACAAAAAAATATGTTTTACCCTGAAAAAATAGAAAACCAACTTCACAACATAAGATTAGGTGGTAGATATACACGGGGAATGCAAACCAAAGGTAGAGTTAATTTTATTTAATGCAAATGAAATTATTGCTTCTTACAAAAACATTCATTCAAATATGTAATTAATGGTTAAACACATAATTAATTTGAAGCTAAATATTAACTTATCGTATACCCGGCAGGGTTAAAACACGGTACAAATACCGTGTTTTTCTACCCCGTAAGCTTAGAAGGCAAACCGGCAGAGGCGGCAACAGTCAATTCAAAGTCAGACAATAACTGGACTATACCGATTGTTATTTCTGGACTACATGAATAGTCCACCCTACGTGTAATTTTATCTCCATATAACAAACTAAGCTATCACCTTGCCGTAAAACGTGATGCTTCTATACCAGTTCGACTGTGAATTTGGAGGCTTCGAATTTCCGGTATTTTTACCTAACTAGCAATGAGCACAATTTTAAAAAACCGGATAACTTCCATTGATTTTCTGCGCGGCACTATCATGATCATCATGGCGCTTGACCACGTAAGGGATTATTTATATTCAGGCTCTTTTCTTTATGATCCTTTGGATCTTACCAAAACAAGCGGCATATTATTTTTTACCCGGTGGATCACCCATTTCTGTGCGCCCATATTTATGTTGTTAGCCGGCACCTCGGCATACATTATCGGCCAGCGAAAAACTAAAACGGAACTATCAATATTTCTTGTAAAGAGAGGTTTATGGCTGGTGTTTCTCGAACTGATTGTGGTTAACCTCGGCTGGAATTTCAATATCACGTTTCCGATGTTTTTTTTCATCACCATTTGGGCACTTGGTATAAGCATGCTCATCCTTGCAGCTATTATTCATTTGCCCATAAAGGCCATCCTGGTTGTCAGCATCCTGATCATAGCGGGGCACAATCTGCTTGATGGAATTCATGTAGAAGGCAATTCCCTGCCGGCGTTTGGTTGGTCGCTCCTTCACGATCAACGGTTTTTTACCTAGCACAACGAGCTTTTCCTGGTAGGTTATCCAATTTTGCCGTTAATGGCTGTGATGCCTCTGGGTTATTGCCTGGGTACCTGGTTTGCTACAGGCTACAACAGCAACAAAAGGCAGCGAAATTTATTGCTTGCGGGCATTTTATGCATAGCGGTGTTTGCCGCATTGCGTTACACTAACGTGTACGGGGATCCGGTAAAATGGTCGGTACAAAAGAACACCTTTTTTACTTTCTTGTCGTTTATCAATGTAAGTAAGTACCCGCCATCGTTTTTATACCTGTTGTTGACTTTAGGCGCTGCATTTATATTCCTGTCGCTTACCGAGTTGCTGAGAGGGCGTATTGTAAACATAATTTCAGTATATGGCAGGGTGCCAATGTTCTATTACCTTATTCATATATACGTTATCCATACCATCGCTATTCTATAGTCGGCGGTTACAGCAGGTCAGGATTGGAAAATTTGGATACTGACCAAACCCATCTGGTTCACAAGAGGCCTCCAGGGTTACGGTTTTTCTTTGCCTGTTGCCTACTTGTTTTGGTTGGCAATAGTAATAGCTTTATACCCCTTATGCAAACGTTACGACGCTTATAAGCAAGCGCACAAAGAAAAGTGGTGGCTGAGTTATTTGTAACGCCGAACCTCAAGATACCATTCCGGGTGTTCATAACGCCGTAATTCTGCGCCCTGAAAAGTTTCGCTTTGGTAGGTTTTAAATTGCCGCTTTGGTTGGTCAGTTTAGTTATTCTCTTGTTAAAACTGTTGGGGCTGGCATTATTGCTTAGCGCAATTATTGCCATTTTTTGGGCTGGCTTAGTAAGGGCGCGGTTGTAAATACTGCAAGGCTATTTTATGGGCTTTCGTGTTATACTGCGATATCGCTTAGCGCCCATTCCCCGGCAATGCCTTTATCAACTACATCACAGGAACCGTTAGTACAATCTATCCAAAAACATCAAAAATTGATTACGGTGTTCGACCGGAATTCCTCCGGCTTTGCTTAACCATCAAAAAACAACCTTTAAATCAACTATTTAAATGCATTTGTTAGGATCGATAAGCTTACTGAATAATTTACTTCACCCCACCCGAAACGAAATAGTTTTTTGTTACTAATGTTTACGACAAAAAACAATATTAATGAAACAAATTTGCCGAAACACCGTAAGAGTAGATACCAGGCTACATACAATAAAATGCAGGCGATTCAAATTTCTTATGATGCTAAAACACAGTGCTGCCCCTCCTTTATAAATTACCAAAGTAAATAGCTAAAACACCAATTGCTTCCTCCGAAGTCTATAGCATTATTTTACCGTTGTAGTTTTACTTTGATTAAAATATCCGGTGGGTTACTTAAAAAATATTTGCAACAAATCACTGATACGATAAAATGAAACGCGTATTTCCTTTTATTCTGTGTTTATACCTGCTTTACTCCGGTTTATCTTATTCGCAAACCCGCGACCTCAATTTTAAACAGCTTAGTACGAATGAAGGCCTTTCGCAAAGCCATGTGTGTGCCGTTATTAAAGATAGCCGCGGCTTTATGTGGTTTGGCACCGAAGATGGCTTAAATAAGTATGATGGATATAAATTCACCCATTACAAGCACGACCAAAGCAACAAAAAAAGCATTATTGATAATTATATATTAGCGATAGCGGAGGATGGTGCCCGCAATTTGTGGGTGGGGACGGAGAGCGGACTGGACAGGTTCGACCGGGCCACAAACACATTTATCCATTACTCCAATGGTATAACTTTCGCCGTCCGGTCTATCTTTTTAGATACTCAAAACAGGATGTGGCTGGGCACCAGCAAGGGTTTGTATCTGTTTAATGCAGCAAATGGCACATTTAAGAAATTCACCCATGCCGATAAGAGAACAAATGATTTAGCCAACGATTATATATCCCAGGTTACCCAGGATAATAACGGTTGGCTTTGGATAGCAACGGATGACGGCTTGTATCATTTTAATCCGCAAAACGGTAAGTTTATCCGCTATGCACATGATCCTGCGAATAAAAACAGCATTAGCGCCAGTTGGATAAAAGCCGTTTATAAAGATAGCAAAGGCAATATTTGGATAGGCACGCATGGCGCCGGGCTGGCCTTATATAACCCCAAAACCAATTCGTTTATAAATTTTAAGTATAACCCCAATAACAGCAACAGCATCGGCCATAATGATATTCTTTCGATTATGGAAGGCAGCGACGGCAAACTATGGGTTGGAACCGAAAACGGTGGTCTGAGCATATTTGATTATCCGGCCAATAAGTTTGTTACTTACAAATTTGACGCGAATGACCGTTCCAGCCTTAGCAGTAATTCCGTTTATTCTCTATATAAAGATGATGGCGGAAACACCTGGATAGGCACATACTCGGGCGGTGTAAATTTTTTGCCGCGGTTTGGCAACAAATTCAACTCATACCGGCAAAACCCAAACAACCCAAATAGTTTAAGCAATAACTACGTGCTCTCCATCTCCGGGGACGACACAGACGAAAATATTTGGATCGGCACCGATGGTGGTGGACTCAATTTATTCAACAGGAAGAAAAAAACGTTCGTCCGCTACCTGCATAACGATGGTAACATTAATACCATCAGCAACAATTACGCAATGGCGATAGTGCCTGTAGATAAAAACCTCATTGGCATTGGTTACCACATTGGAGGGTTTGACCTATTCGACAAAAAAAAGGGCGTTTTTAAGCATCACATGCCACAGGCAAATAACCCAAAAAGCCTTTCCCTGTCTGATGTTAACAATATGTATAAAGCCCGGGACGGCAGTATATGGATAGGTACCTGGAAAGGTGGGCTTAATCATTACAACATTAAAACCGGTGTTTTTACCCACTATAAAAATAAGCCCGGAGATATTAATAGCATAGCCAGCGATATAAGTAATACCATGCTGGAGGATAAACAAGGCAATATATGGGTAGGCACCGATAGCGGCCTGGATATGCTGGATGCTAAAACCGGCCGCTTTACGCATTACCAACACAACGAGGCAAATAAGCAAAGCATATCAAACAACACGATAGAGGCTATTGCCGAGGCGGGCAACGGAGATATGTGGGTAGGCACCAATGGCGGCGGGTTAAACTATTTAAACAGGCGTACCAAAACCTTCACGGTGTACACCGAAAAAGACGGCTTGCCTAATAATGTGATCTACAACATTTTAAAAGACCGCAAAGGCAACTTATGGCTAAGTACCAATAAAGGCATCTCCAGGTTTAACCCCAAAACTAAGATCGTGAGGAACTATGGTATTTCTGATGGGTTGCAGGGAGATGAATTTAAAGGCCACTCCAGTTTTCAAACTAAGGATGGGCAAATGTTTTTTGGTGGTGTAAACGGGTTCAGCACTTTTTATCCTGATAGTTTAGAAGACAATACCTTTATTCCGCCTGTTTATGTAACCGGGTTCCAAATTTTCAACAAACAAGTTATAGCAGGCGGTAAAAACTCCCCGCTTCAAACGGATATCACCGAAACGAATGCCATCAATTTATCCTATAAACACTCGGTATTTACATTTGAATTTGCAGCCCTTAATTACACCTTCCCCGAAAAAAACCAATACGCTTATAAGCTGGAGAACTTTGATAAAGACTGGAATTACGTTGGCACTAAACGAACTGCAACCTATACCAACCTCGACCCGGGGAATTATACCTTTAGGGTTAAGGCCTCAAATAACGATGGCAAATGGAACGACAAGGGCACCGCTATCAATATCTACATAAAGCCTCCCTTTTGGCTTACCTGGTGGTTTAAATTAGCGGCAGGTTTACTATTTGTTTTTAGCGGGCCGGCGTTTTACTTTATCCGCACACGCGCTATTCAGAAACAGAAAACCGAACTGGAGCGGCAGGTTAAAGAGCGTACAGAGCAGTTAGCGCGCGCAATAGAGATTGAAAAAAAATTGGCCCTTGAGGCAGAAGAAGCTAACAAGGCTAAAAGTATATTTTTGGCTACGATGAGCCATGAGATCCGTACACCGATGAATGGGGTAATAGGCATGGCGGCCTTACTTGGCGAAACCCCATTGGATGACGAACAGCGGGCCTTTACAGAATCTATTCAAACCTGCGGTGAAGACCTGCTGGCGGTGATCAACGATATTTTAGATTTTTCTAAAATAGAATCGGGCAATATGGAGCTGGAAGAAAAGGATTTTAGCCTGCGTACCTGCATTGAAGAAGTTTTTGATGTTTTTGCTTTAAAAGCGGCTAATTCAAAACTCGATTTGGTTTATCAGATAGACTACGATGTGCCGGCACAAATTATTGGCGATAGTTTAAGGCTTAGGCAGGTGCTCATCAATTTAATAAGCAACGCTATTAAGTTTACAAAAAAGGGAGAAATTTTTGTGAGCGTGCGCTTACTTAACATCTCGGATGATAACCAAATAGAGCTGGGTTTTGATATAAAGGATACCGGCATCGGTATTCCTGCCGATAAGCTGCACCGTTTGTTCAAAGCATTTTCGCAGGTAGATTCTTCTACAACCCGCCAGTATGGCGGCACCGGCCTTGGCCTGGTTATAAGCGAACAGCTGGTAAGGTTAATGGGCGGCCAAATTAGCGTAGAAAGCGAAATTGGCAAAGGAAGCACGTTCCGTTTTTCTATCCGCTCGCAAAAAAGCATGCTGCCGGAATTACCACATGAAAATTATGACATGAATGGTTTTGCTAACTTTAAAATTTTAGCTGTTGACGATAATGATACCAACTGCCGGATTTTAAAGGCCCAGCTGGAACAATGGAAGTTAAGCCCGGTAATTGTTAAATCTGGCGAACAGGCGCTTAAAGCATTATCAGAAGCGAATGATTTTAAACTGGTAATTACCGATATGCAAATGCCTTCTATGGACGGCATACAGTTGGCAACCATCATCCGCAGCGAGTACCCCGAATTACCAATTATGCTGTTAAGTTCGGTAAATTACATTTTGCATAAAGACCATCCCACCCTTTTCTGCTCCATATTAACAAAACCGGCAAAGCAGCATATTTTATTTAAACACATTGTAAAGGAACTTAGCAGGCAGGTAAATTCAGCGGTTGGTGAGCATCAGCAGCCTGATACGCTGAAACGGGCATTGCCGGATAACTTTTCGGAGCTGTACCCATTAAATATTTTGGTGGCCGAGGATAACCAGATGAACCAGAAATTGATCATGAAAATTTTGAGTAAACTGGGATATGAGGTTGACTTGGCTGTAGACGGCTTGGAAGCCCTGGAATGTGTTAATAAAAAAGCATACGATATTATCTTAATGGATGTACAAATGCCAAAAATGGATGGCCTGGAAGCCACACAGATAATAAAAAAACGGTTCCCCAACCGACCGGCCATTGTAGCTATGACAGCCAACGCGCTGCCGGCCGACCTGAAGATTTGTATAGATGCCGGCATGGACGACTATATAAGCAAGCCATTTAAATTGGAAGGGCTGGTAAATATGCTGGAAAAATGGGCTACCACCAGTTAAATTAAAAAGCCGGGTTTGATAGAATGTATATCGCAGAATTACCCGGACGGCGAAAGCACCTACTTCATCAGTTCCCGCTGAATATTGAACAGGAACTCAAAAAGGTTCATCTCGGTAGGGATCTGCAGTTTTTTCCGCAGACGGTACCGGCTTACTTCTACGCCACGTACCGATATAGCCATTAACTGGGCAATTTCTTTACTCGACAGGTTCATAATAAGGTAGGCACAAAGTTTCAGTTCCTGCTGGTTTATGGTTGGGTAACGATCTTTAAGCAGCGATAAAAAGCCCGCGTGCACCCTGTCAAAATGGATAGAAAATTGCTGCCATTGCTCGTTCAGCTTATCCTCTTCGGTAAGCATCCGCTGGATCTTTTTAATTTCCTTTACTTCTACCGTGTCTGTGCCCGATTTTTGCAAACGCAGTAACTCTTCTTTTACCTTGGTTAAAAATTCTTTTTGCTGCACCAGGTTTAACGCGGATGATGCCAGTTCTGATGTTTTAAACTCCACCTCCGCCAGCAATTTTTCACTCCTTAAGTTGGCCAACTCCTTTTCCGATCGTTCAAGCTCCAGTTGGTGCTGGTAAGCAAGCTGTCGCTGCTCCTCATCACTCTTTTGTCGTTGTAACTGCAATCCTCTTTGTTGTTTTAAAGTATGCCGCCTCTCCTGCATTTGGTATAACAGGTAAAATATACCGGCAAAAATGAGGCTGTATAAGCCATATGCCCACACGGTTTGATACCATGGCGGGTTAATGACAAAAGTGTACGCCGTAACGCCCGATTCCTTATTATGATTACGGGCCTTTACCTCAAACACATACTTGCGGGCAGGCAGGTTGGTGTAATCTTTTTCGGACTTTTTTGACCACTCAGACCATCCCTTGTCGAAACCTTTGAGCAGATAGCTGTATTCTACGTTTGACTGTTCCTCAAAAACAGGCGACGAATATTCGAAATGAAGCGAATTGAACTCGTACCCCAGATCAAGTGCATCGGTACCTGCCTCATTATTGGCGTTACTTATGTTATTGTTGTACCCGCCGAATAACAAACTGTCGGTATCCGACCCGGACCGTACATTACGGATATAAACGGTTAAGGGCTGAATATTCTGCTTGTACTTTGCATAGTTGATATGATAAAATCCGTTTTCGCTCCCAACAAATATATTTTCAGCATCGATGGGGTAAACATTCTCAAAACCACTAAGGATACGGTTGTTAAGCTCGGGGAAATTGATGATAGTTGGCGACGCCGAATAGTCGACTACGCCCAGGCTTTTGCCTTCTACAAACCAAATATTGCCCGTGGCATCTTCATTTAAATACCTTATGCCCCGCGTACCAAATATGGTTTTGAATGCTTTAGAAGGTTTAAATCTATCGGTGCCTGCATCGTATTCATAAATACCTTTTTCGGTGGCTATAACAATGCGTCCTTTTACCTTAAACACAAAATTATTCAGCGGTGATGGCAGCCCCTGCTCATTGGTATAGTTTTTTACCTGTTTTGTTTCAGGATCAAGCCGGTAAATGCCCCGATAAGGGTGAGATGTCCATACAACGTTATTCTCATCAACCTGCAAAAACCTGGCAGATTCGTAGTAAGTGCCCAAATTACCTTTATCCGCAAGGGATGCACCTTTGTTTTCAAACAAACGCACACCGTAGTAATTACCGGCGGCTATCATTGGCACCCCCAGCTTGCCAGTCAATTGCTGAAAGATCCAAAACCCTGTTGAATTGTATATCGGCGATATTTTGCCATCCCCTACTTCAAACAACCCATCGTCGCGGCCGGCTAATAAGTGCCCCCCTACCGCTGCGATGTTCCAGGTTTGGCCCTCGGCAGCTACTTTAAAGTTGTTTTTTACATAGCTCAGGTCGCCCATATCCGTTATGGGCACCTGGTAGATCCCATTAGACAGTGCGAAGTAAAGTTTGTTATGATATAATGCCGTAGCGTAGCCGCCGCCATCTTTAAATATATCCGGGCTAATGTGTTTTACGGCGTTATTGTAAGCAATAAAATCGATGCCGTTATCCAGCCCCAGCCAAACATTATGATTAGCATCGGTATACATACTGCGCACAAAAATATTTTGCAGCCCCTCTTTTTTTGCGATGTTCTCTATTACCGCTCCTGTGCGGTCAACCTGGTAAACGCCGTTTAAAAACGTACTCAGCAGGTAAGTACCGTCGTTTAATGCCACGGCTGCCGAAAAATGCTGATGATTATCTATACCTAATCCTGAAAGTTTAAAACTGCGCAATGTTTTACCGCTAAGCAGGAAGATGCCATCCTTAGCCGTGGTAACCAGGCTAAATGGGGTGCTATATTTGGATATCGACGTAATATAAAAGCCATTAGGCAGGTCTTTTTTATCGATATAAGGTTGCCAGCCGCCGTTAACATACTCCAGCAGGCCCTTCTGTTCGTCATGTGCCAGCAGTTTATCCTGGTAACAGCCCAAAAACAACCACGACCGGCTATGATACACCGTTATTTTACCATTGCTATATTTAAACAGTTTGTCGTTAGAACGAAAGAACACATCATTGCCATAACTTACTATATCCCACAGGTCGGAGAATACCTGGTCGGATTTCGGGATCAGGTGTTTTAATGAAGTAAAAACCAGCGAGCCATTTTTACCGGGCGAAAAATACCCTATCTCGTCCTGCCCGCCCACGTATAGCTTTTTATCGCTACCAAACTCCAGCGAGCGTACAATGGTACGATTGGGCAACGGAAAAAGCTGCCAGCTGGCACCGTCAAAAACCAGTACGCCTTCGTTGTTGGCAAAATAGATACGCTTCTGCGCATCCTGGCGTATCTTCCAGTTTTGAGTGCCCGCGTTGTACTGCCTTTTCTCGTAATTAATGGTTTTTCGTTGCGCAATGTACGCTTGCGCAAAGGCAAAATCACTCCCCGCAATAAAAAGCATCGCAAGTAAAAAACTGAAAAACAGCAATTTATGCCGAAATATGAACATTATTAATCAGAGGTTATGATGGTGGTACTAATATCGTTTTTTTTATGGCTTTTTTTTGCCTTGTTGTAGTAGTGATGTAGTCTGTTATTCGTGCAAACGCCCATCTGTGCTATACTTTTGACCCCGAACCAGGCGCATCCGGCGCTTTTGTAAACCAATATAAACGTATAACTAAATCATGATCTAATGTAACATGTGCATTTCCGTGCACCTAAAATCCTTTTATGAAAAAACTTTTACAACCAATCACGGGTTCAGCCCCCTTTCAATTAATTATAAACTAACATTTAACCTTATGCAATTTAAACTCAAGTTTCTTGTGGTTATCGCTTTGCTGTTTTGTTTTGTTGGCGAGGCATATTCACAATCCGCCCGCTTAACCGGCAAAGTAACCCAGAAATCCGACGGACAAGGCGTACCCGGTGCAACCGTTGCCATTAAAGGCACCGCCTTAGGTACAGTAACAGATGTAAATGGCAATTACACGCTTAATTTGCCGCAAGGTGGCGGTGTAATAGTAGTTTCCTTCATCGGTATGGTAACGGTTGAAAGAACCGTAACCGCAGCCGGAGTTGAAAACTTTGTTTTGGATGATGATGCTAAAGCACTTAGCGAAGTGGTAGTAGTAGGCTACGGTACACAAAAAGTTACCAATATTTCGGGTGCTATATCTGTAGTAAAAAGCTCGGATATCAAAAAGCTCAACGCTGTACGCGCCGAGGAAGCGCTGCAGGGCCTGGTATCAGGTGTTACCGTTATACAGCCGGGTTCGCCGGGTGCAAGGCCGTCCGTACTGGTAAGGGGTATCCCCTCTTTCTCGGGTAACGACCCAACCGTGGTGGTCGACGGATCTATCCAAACCTTAAGCGATCTGAATTCTATCAACCCATCAGATATCGAATCTATCAACGTGCTTAAAGATGCTGCCAGCACAGCTATTTACGGCCTTAAAGGCGGTAACGGCGTTATTGTGGTGACCACAAAAACAGGCCGCAAAAACCAAAAAACCGAGTTTTCCATCAACAGCAACTACGGCGTACAGGATGTTTCCCGCCGCATTGGGGTGCTTAACGCTTCTGAATACGGTGCCATTGTAAACGAAGGCAGCGTGGCATCGGGCGGTAACGTTATCTTCCCCGATCTTTCTATATTGGGCGCGGGTACCAACTGGCAAAAAGAGATCTTCCAGACCGCGCCTATGCAATCGCATAACATATCGGCACGCGGCGGCAGCGAAAAAATGTCGTACTTCCTGTCGGGAGGGTACCTCAACCAGGGCGGTATTGTAGGTGGTTATGATAAATCGCACTTTAACCGTGGTACGTTCACAGCCAATTTAACTTTCGATTTTACATCGAAACTAAAGTTCATTGTAAACACTACAGGTGTATTGCTGAACAATAAGGGTGTGGGCGAAAACTCGTTTAACAGTGTTATAGGCAACGCTCTCAACTTCGACCCTACCGTATCGGTTTTAAACACCGACCCGAGCGTGACAAGCAAGTATGGTTATAGCAATTTGTTGCTTTCAGAGATCTCTAACCCGCTTACCCAACTGGATAATACTTACAATACAAACACCGGCACCAAAATTTACGGCAAGTTTGAATTGCAGTACGATATCATAAAAGGCCTAAAAGTTAACAGCCGCTTTGGTTATACCAAATACGATGATAAATCTAAAAGCTTCTCGCCGCTGGTATTTTTCGGCCCTCAGAACGTTGAGAACGGCCTTGATGCCGGAGGCAACCCCATTGCAGGCAGGCACAACAGCGTAAACCAAAGCAAAAACAGCAATTTCAACTACACATGGGAAAACTTTGCCAACTACAATTTCAACGTTGCTACAGATCACCATTTTGAGACCGTATTAGGTTTCTCAATGGCTAAGATCACCGGCAACGGTATGAATGTAGGCCGGCAGGATGTTCCGTTCAACTCGTGGGAGTTTGCCGATTATTCTGCTGCAACAGGCACCAACAGTGCCGATAACCCAAATGCGCAAACAGGCGGCTACTTTCAGTACTTCAGGAGGAACTTATCGTACTTCGGTCGTGTTAACTACGATTACAAAAACCGTTACCTGGCCTCATTCTCGGCACGCCGCGATGGTTCGTATGCATTCGGTATCAACAACAAATTTGCCGATTTCTATGCAGGTTCCTTAGGCTGGGTAGTTACCAGCGAGGAATTCTTTAAACCATCGTTCATCGATTTTCTGAAGATCCGCGGCAGCTACGGTGTAACCGGTAACGAAAATGTGTCCCCTCAGTATAATAAAATAAACACAGGCGGCCCTGATTATGGCTCTACGGCCAACAGCAACGGTTACAACTATGGTAACGTTTTCTACACCGGCTCAACGCTTGCTTCATCGCGTAACGACGACCTGGCCTGGGAGAAACAAAAACAAGGCAACATCGGGTTCGATCTTACCATGTTCCACAAACTGTCTATCTCTGCCGATTATTATCAAAAAAGGGTTAGTGGATTGTTGTTTACCCCAAATGCGCCGGGCATCTACGGTACCATACCCGTGCCGCCGTATAACATTGGCTCCACAAAAAGCACCGGTTTAGATATTACCATAAGTTACAACGAAACCATTGGTACCGGCTTTAAATTGAACAACTCGTTCAACATTACCACTATTAAAAACATGGTAACGGCTACCAACGCCGATGGTACCGCACGGATCCTGGGTGGTGGTTTCTTTAACGGCCAGTCGCAAACAGTTACCGTGTTTGAGAAAGGCCAAACGCCTGCTTATTTCTACGGCTATAAAACCGATGGCTTGTTCCAAAACGCCGCCGAAATTGCAGCAGCGCCAACACAGGCAGGCGCGCAACCGGGCGATATCCGCTTTGTTGATACCAATAAAGATGGCCTGATAAACGCCGATGACCGGGTAAAAATAGGCGACCCCTTCCCTAACTTTACTTTAGGCTGGAACCTGAGCATGGCCTACAAAGGCTTTGATTTCAGCGCCTTAACCTACGCTTCAATAGGTAACGATATCTATCGTGCTTACGAGCGTAACGCCAACTTCAGCAACAAATACCGCGCGGTGTTGGCCAGGTGGACAGGCGAAGGCAGCACCAACGATGCACGCTACCCGCGTTACTCTTTCACCGACCCAAACAGCAACATCCGCGTATCAGACAGGTATGTTGAAGATGGTTCTTTTGTGAAAGTAAAAAACATCCAGTTGGGTTACACCTTCTCGAAAGCTGCGTTGAAAAACGTGTTCAGGTCGGTTAGGATCTACGCGCAGGTGAAAAACGCGTTCGTTATTACCAAATATAACGGTTACGACCCTGAAATATCGGGCGGCGGCAACTTATTAGAGAACGGCGTGGACCGTGGTGCATACCCGCAGGCACGTATTTACGCAGTAGGGCTTGATATTAACTTGTAATGAATTAAACCGGAAAACAATGAAAAAGATATATATGAAGATGATTGCCCTGGTTGTTGTTGCAACACTAATGGGTTCATGCAAAAAGTTTATTGATTATAACCCGCACGAAGATTTTATTGTAACCGATCTGGATTACTTTAAATCGGAAAGCGATTACCGCAACATGGTGGTGAGCGCTTATACGCCGGTGCAATGGCTTAACCAGGTTACCGTAATTGGCGATATTGCTTCTGATAACTCGGTAGCAGGCGGCGAAAGCGCATCAGACGTACTGGCGCTGCAACAGATAGATGATTTTACGCTTACACCTATCAACTCCGCGCTGGAGGACCTGTATAGGGTTGCTTATGAAGGTGTTAACCGCACCAATTATATTGTTCAGTATAAGGACAAAAACCCCGCAGGTGAAACCGTTAATTTCAGCGGTAAAGATGCCATGTACGGCGAGGTTTATTTCCTACGTGCCTATTACTATTTTACTTTGGTAAAAATGTGGGGCGATGTGCCAATATTTTTGGATAAACGCATCTCGCTTACCGACGCAAGGGGCCTTGCCCGTTCACCAAAGACGGAAGTGTACGCCCAGATAGAAAAAGACCTGCTTGCCGCAATCGCCGTGTTGCCAACAACATCAACACAGCCGGGCCGCATTACTAAATATGCTGCTCAGGGTTTATTAGGAAAGGTTTATTTGTACGAGAATAAATTCAGCGAGGCTGATGCCGTGTTGGAACCGATAATTGCTTCAAACGCATTTACATTGGTAGCCGATTATCCATCTATCTACCTGGCATCGGGCGAAAACGGTACAGAATCTGTTTTCGAGGTACAATACACCAATGGCTCGCCATATTATAACTGGGGTGGTGCAACCCGCGGCCAGGGTAACTACGCGGTTCAGCAAAACGGTATAAGGGGCCTTAGCGGCGGTGGCGCAATGCCTTACGCAGCAGGCTGGAGCACTAACCTTCCATCGCAAAACCTGGCCAATGCTTACGCAGCAGGCGATCAGCGTAAGGATATTACAGCTTTCAATATCGAGGCTTATAAAACAGCGCACCCGGAATTTGGCATCAGCTACCAGGTGGCGCCTTATAAAAACACCGGCCTTTATAACGGTAAATACTTACCACGTAAAGGCGAAACATCCGGCCAGATAGAGTTGAATTACCTGAATAACTTCCGTGTAATGCGTTACTCTGAAGTTTTACTGATGGCAGCCGAAGCAATTAACCGCAGCGGTGGCGATAATGCAAAAGCACTGGGTTACCTTAACCAGGTACGCCGCCGTGCATTTAAAGACAATGCACATGATGTTACCGCCACCGGCGATGCACTTAAACTGGCCATTTGGGACGAGCGCAGGCTGGAACTGGCTATGGACGGAGATCGCTTCTTCGACCTGGTGAGGACCGGGCAGGCAGCAAGCAAACTAACCGGTTTTGTAGCGGGTAAACACGAGCTGTTCCCTATCCCGCAGACAGAGATAACTATTACAGGTATCACACAAAACCCCGGCTATTAACCTTAATTTTTAAAATATGAAGGCAATAAAATATTATTTAGGATTAACCCTGGCACTGGCCGCAGTAGCGGGCTGTAAAAAGGATTATATTGATACATCTTTTGTTACCCAGGCCGCTGAGCCGGGTAAGTTGGGCGTGTTATTTAACATTACGCAGGATAACACCGGCCTGGTTACTATCATACCAAGCGGCGAGGGCGTTACCAGCTACGATGTTTACTTTGGCGATGGTGGCGAAACCTACACCAAAGTAGGTGCAGGCAAAACTATCGACCATAAGTATGCGGAGGGTGTTTATAACGTAAAATTGGTTGGGCACAACATTGGCGGTAAAACCGTTGAGTTTACCCAGGCGCTTACGGTATCGTTCCGCGCACCGGCCAACCTTGTACCTGCGGTAAACACCAACGGTTTAACGGTTACGGTTGATGCAAAAGCCGATTACGAAACTATGTATCATGTGTACTATGGCGACGAAACCGGCACCACTCCCGAACCTTTCGATACATTTCTGGAAGGGCAACCGGCTGCGCACACCTACAAGGCTGCAGGCACCTACACCGTACGCGTTGTAGCACTTAGCGGGGGCGTAGCCACCACCCAGGCCACGCAAACCATTAAGGTTGGTAAGCAGATAGACCTGCCGCTGGCCTTTGATGATCCTAACTTTGATTACACCACCAGCGATTTTGGTGGCAACCAATCCGGCGTAACTGCCGACCCCGATAATGCGGCAAACAAAGTTTTAAAAGTTACTAAACCAGGCGGTGCCGAGGTTTGGGCCGGTACAACTTTGGGTACAGGAGCGGGTTTTGCAACAAAGGTGGGCATTACCGCTGCTAACTCAAAAATGACAGCGAGGATCTACTCCCCTGCTGCGGGCTTAACTATCAAGTTAAAATTAGAGGATCATGCCAACGGCGCAAACTCTGTTGAAACAGACTCCAAAACTACCAAAGCAAATCAATGGGAAACACTAACCTTCGATTTTAATAATAACTCGGCAGGCACCCCGGCTATAAACCCGGCCTTTACTTACGATAAGGCGTCAATGTTCTTCGACTTTGGCAACGGTGGCAGCGGTAAAGTGTTTTATATGGACGACCTGAAAATGAGTGTCCCTATTCAGCAAATTAGCTTACCGGTGACCTTTGACGCAGCAAATACAGATTACACCGTTACCGATTTTGGCAACAACAGTAGTATCGATGCAGTTGACCCGTTAAACGCGGCCAATAAGGTTAAAAAGACCACCAAACCAGGCGGCGCCGAAGTTTGGGCAGGTACAACTATTGGCACGCCAGCCGGTTTCGCAACCAAAGTGCCCATTGCTGCCGACTTTGCCCAAATGACGCTGCGTGTATACTCACCTGCGGCAGGCCTCACCATTAAATTAAAACTGGAGGATCATACCAACGGCGCAAAATCTGTTGAGACAGACGCGGTAACCACCGTCGCTAACGCTTGGGAAACTTTGACATTCAACTTCCTCAACAATTCGGCAGGTACACCGGCCTTTAACGCAACTACCAACTACGATAAAGCGTCCGTATTCTTCGATTTTGGCGTAGCCGGATCCGGCAAGGTATTTTATTGGGACGACCTGAAGGCAGTACCTGCACCATCTTCGGTTTTAGGGATCCCACTTAATTTTCAGTCATCAACCCTAAACTACGTCTTTACCGATTTTGAAGGAGGTAACGTTACCGTAGTAAACAACCCTGCTTCGGGCGGAATAAACACCAGCACAAAAGTTGCCAAAATGATCAAAAATCCCGGTGCAACTTATGGAGGTAGTTTCATCGCGCTTGATAATCCTATCGATTTCAGCAAAAAGATCATTAAAATGAAGGTATGGTCGCCGAGGATTGGTGCAAAGGTGTTGCTTAAGGTTGAGAACCTTACCAATGGCGGTATCAGCTTCGAAAAAGAAGTATTGACTACCAAAGCCAACGAATGGGAAGAATTGACCTTCGACTATAGCGCCATCAATACCGCAAACTCTTATCAGAAAGTAGTACTGATATTTGACAATGGTACTGCAGGTGACGGTTCGGCCAACTTCACTTTCTATTTTGATGATATAACACTTAATTAATTTAACAAAAATGAAAATCAATATAAAAGTATTAACAGCGGCTTGCCTGCTGGCTGTTATAGTGGTGGTGAGCTGTAAAAAGCAGGAGTATACCTTCGGGAAGATCATCACCCCTACCGATGTGACTGTAACTACCCAAATTGAAGGCGTAGATGCTGCCAACCCTAATGGCGGCGGCAGTGGTAATGTAAGCATTACTACCACGGCAACCAGTGCCGTATCATACAAAGTAGATTATGGCGATGGCAATGTGGAAATTGTGCCAACCGGTAAGGTAACGCATAAATACGCTAACCCGGGCACATCAGATTATACCATCATCGTAAGCGCAATTGGTACCGGCGGCGTAACATCAACCGCTACCAAAAAGATAACGGTTTTTGTAGCCTTCGAGATCCCGGCTGCCATATTACAGAACCTGACCAACGGAAGTTCGAGAACATGGGTTACCGCACGCGAAACCCCCGGCCACGTGGGTGTAGGGCCAACCAACACCTACAGTTCTGATTATTACAGCGCCGAGCCAAACCAGCGCGCGGAGTGCCTGTACGATGATGAAATGACCTTTAGTAAGGATGCTAATAATAACATTACGCTTACTATCAATAACAAGGGCCAATCGTTCTTTATCGCAGGGGCAACAGCGTTCTATGGAGCGTCCGGTGGCGACAACTGCTATAACATTGATATAACAGCGCCGCGTAAGCTTACTTTCATGAATGCAACTTCCGGCTCAACAGCCGCAAACTCTACACGCATACAATTCGTAGTTCCCGGTAACGGTTTGATAAACTTTGGCACCGGTGGCAATACTTATGAAATACTATCGCTTACCGCAACAACAATTACCTTGCGTAACATCGGTATCGACGGGCTTGCATGGTATCAAAAATTTAAGGTTAAATAATAAGGATATGAAAAAATTAGGCTCCTATATGATAATTGCGCTTGTGGCCGTGTTCGCAAGTTGCAGCAAAGAAACTAACAAAACCGACCCTAATAAGCCGGCGAATATCGAGATAAAGACAGTTCCGAGTGCCGATAACAGCGGCAACGTAGCGTTCACGGTTACGGCCACCAACGCGGCATCGTACGAGTTCGATTTCGGCAACGGCGTTTACCAAAGCTCCACTACCGGTACGCTTACTTACAAGTACCCGGTTGCGGGTACCTATACCGTAAAGGTTACTGTAAAAAGCGCTGCAGGTAGCGTAACCACGCAAACCACACAGGTTACCGTGGCGGCGAGCGAATCGCTTATCTTTTCAGATGAGTTTGATAAAGCCGGTGCTCCCGATCCCGGTAAATGGGGTTACGACCTGGGCAACAACGGCGGCTGGGGCAATAACGAACTGGAGTATTACACCAACCGCGCCGATAACGTTATCGTAGCAGATGGCAAGCTGAAGATCATGCTGAAGAAAGAAAACTTCAGCGGCTTTAACTATACATCTGCCCGATTGCTGTCAAAAGGTAAGTTCAACTTTAAATATGGCCGCGTAGAATTTAAGGCAAAACTACCTGCCGGTGCGGGCACCTGGCCTGCGCTTTGGGCGCTGGGCAGCAGTATAGATACCACCCCATGGCCTGCCTGCGGTGAGATAGATATTATGGAACATGTAGGTAACCAGCAGAACAAAATATTTGCTACGCTGCATTACACGGGCCATTCCGGGGGCAACGGGGTAGGCAATACCACCATGATACCTACAGCATCAACCGAATTCCATATTTATAGCATGGAGTGGACCGCTACCCAAATGAAGTTTTCTGTTGATGGTACGGTGTTCCATACTTTCGCCAATGACTCAAGCAAACCATTTAATGCCAATTTCTTCCTCATCATGAACGTGGCGATGGGCGGTAACTTTGGCGGCGCAGTAGATCCGGCCATCACCAATGCCACCATGGAGGTTGAGTACGTACGAGTTTACAGATAACAACATCTATAAAAAGGAGCGCCAACATTGGTGCTCCTTTTTATATGACCATAACCCTATTAGTTTATGCTTTACAAAAAATATTTTTTTGCTGCTGCTATGGCGGCGATAATTGCCTTGCCCGCCCTTTCTCAAACAAAAAAGCCGGTCGCGGCGAAACCAGCCGGTAAGGTGATTTTTTTTGACGATTTTTCGGGAAATAAGCTCGACCGCAGCAAATGGACGCCAATAGTTACCGGCTTTCATGTTAACGACGAATTACAGGCCTACGTAGATTCTGCCAATGTGATCTCGTTTGTAAACGGTGCCGCCGCCGAAGGTGCGCGTAATGGCGCGCTTGTATTAAGCCCAAGGTATTCGCCCGGGTTTAGAACTTTCGATGGGCAAACCTTCGATTTCATTTCGGGAAGGCTCACCACCATAAATAAGTTTGATTTTACCTATGGCACCGCCGAGGCACGTATTAAACTGGTAGCAGCTGATGGCTTATGGCCCGCCTGGTGGATGTTAGGCTACCCTAACTGGCCTGCCGGCGGCGAAACCGACATTATGGAGTTTATAGGCGAAGCCGACTGGGTTAGCGCTGCCGTACATGGCCCCGGTTATAGCGGCGAAACGCCATTTGTAAACCGCTTATATTTAAATAAAAACAATGATGCAACCAAATGGCATACCTACGCGGTTGACTGGACCCCCGAAAGCTTTGTGTTTAAATACGATGGCGTGCCTATGTTCCGGGTGACAAAAACCATGGCGCAGCATTATGGCAAATGGGTTTTCACCGATAAGCAATACCTGATACTGAACTTTGCTGTAGGTGGTATTTATCCATTCAAAATAAACGGCCTCAAAAAGCCTTATTACGGCCTATCCGAGAAAGCGTTAAATCTCATTAAAAATCAAAAAGCAAAAATGCTGGTAGACTGGGTTAGGGTTACCAAAAAGGGATAAGTTTCGATTTTAACCCTTCTGAATCAAAAAGGAGATGTTCAATTCAGAGCATCTCCTTTTTTCGTTATCGCCAGCCGCCGCCTAAAGCACGGTATAGGTTCACAACCGCCTGCAATTCCTGCAGCTTATCGTTCACACCGCTTAGTTGCGCCGATAACAACGTTTGCTCCGATGTCAAAACATCCGTATAGTTGGTAGCCGAACTGTAACGCAATAATTCCTGCGTGTACTCTACCGATTTTTGCAGCGCGGTTATCTGCTTACTGCGGGCATCCTCCTTTTCGATAGCTGTTTGATGAGCGTACAAGGCATCAGATACCTCCTGCCCTGCTACCAACAAGGTTTTCTGGAAACTGTTTAACGCCTGTTGCTGCTGTGCCTGCGCGGTGCGTAAACGGGCTTTATTAATACCCTGGTTAAATATGGGTTGGGTAAGCCCCGCCACGGCATTATAAAATATCGATTTATTAAAAAAGTCGCTCAATTGCAGGGTGGATAGGCCGGCCTGCGCAGTGATGGTAAACTGCGGATAAAAATAGCTTTTGGCAACATTGGTATTCTCAAACGCAACCCTGAAGGCCAGTTCGCTTTGCTGCACATCCGGGCGGTTCGTTAGCAGTTGCGCCGGGAAACCGGTTTGCAGGTCGCTCGCTATGTTTTGGCTTGCCAGCGTGGTCCGACTAACCGGACCGGGCGGGCGCGATAATAGAACGTTCAAAGCATTCTCGGTTTCGCGGATGCTGCGTTTTATATCCGGGATTGATACCTCGGCGGCATAGCGGTTGGCTTCGCTTTGTACCACGGCTGCGCCGGTAACTACGGCACCCTCTTTCAGCTGCTTCATGGTCTCTACATCCCTTATCCTGTTTTTCAGGGTTTCGAGTGTGATCTCCAGTTGCTTGTCTAAAGCCAGCAGGGTAAAATAGTTATTGGCAATATCTGCTATCAGCTGCGTTTGTACCGCACGTTTGGCAGCATCGCTTTGCAAAAAGTTGGCTAAGGCGGCGCGTTTGGTACTGCTTAATTTGCCCCATACATCAGCCTCCCACGAAGTGCTTAAACCAGCCTGGTAGGTAGTGGTTAAAGTATTAAAACTGATGCCTGCCGGGAAATTTAAACCTGCCTGCGATTGTTTGGAGCGGGTTACATTAGCGCTGCCACTTAAGCTTGGCAGAAATGCGGCCTTGCTTTGCTGCAAAGTTGCCTGAGCAGCCAATATTCGCTGCACGGCCGATTTCAAGTCGAGGTTATTACTGATACCCTCCTGTATCAAACTTTTTAGGGCGGTATCGGCAAACAGGCTTTGCCAGGGTAAGGTCGCCATGGTGGCGCTATCCGTTGCGGCAACGCCCCGGTACAAACCGGCGGTATTTACATCGGGCGTTTTATACGTTTTACCAACCTTGCAGGCCTGCAGGATAACCGCCACTACTGCAAAAAGGGCTATGTATTTTATGACAGATCTGTTCATTGTTAAAATATCTTCAAAATTAATTGGCTGGTTTTACTTCAGCCACCACATCATCATCGTCGTCGTCGTGCGATTTATCGCGGCCCACCTTCTCCTGCAAATGCTGGAAGATGATAAACAGCACAGGTATCACAAATACACCAAATACCGTCCCCACAAACATGCCCCCTACCGCGCCTACGCCGATAGATCTGTTACCGTTAGCGCCTGCGCCGGTAGAGAACATCAATGGCATAATACCGAAGATAAAGGCGAAGGAGGTCATCAGGATGGGGCGTAAGCGTGCCTCAGCCCCGGCAATAGCCGATGGAATAAGGTCCATCCCCGCCCTGCGACGGTCTAAGGCAAACTCCACTATCAAAATGGCGTTTTTGGCCAATAAGCCAATGAGCATAATGAGGGATATCTGCAGGTAAATATTACTGCCTATACCAAATATGGTGGCAAAGATATAGGTGCCTGCCAAACCAACCGGCAGCGAAAGCAATACCGCGAAAGGCAGAATGTAACTTTCGTACTGCGCGCTCAATAAGAAATATACAAACACCAAACACAAAATAAATATATAAGCCGACTGCGAGCCTGTGCTCAGCTCCTCGCGTGTTAAACCCGAGAATTCATAATCGTAACCTGCCGGCAGATGTGTTTTGGCAACTTCCTTAATGGCGTTGATAGCATCCCCGGTACTGTAACCCGGTTTTGGCGACCCCGATACCGAAATGGCTGTAAACAGGTTAAACCTGGAGATAGCCTCGGGGCCAAACACTTTTTTTAGCGTGATGAAGGTGGTGATGGGTGCCATTACACCGGCGTTGTTGCGTACAAATATTTTGCTCAGCCCGGTTTCCTTGGCGCGGTAGTCATAATCGGCCTGTACCATAACGCGGTACTGCTTGCCAAACTGGTTAAAGTTTGATGCATATAAACCACCGTAATATCCCTGCAAAGTGCTTAGTACCGAGTTTACGGTTACGCCTGCCTCTTTACATTTTGCTACGTTTATATCCACCTGGAACTGCGGGAAGTTTGGATTGAACGAAGAGTTTAAACTTTGAATTTCGGCACGTTGCCCAAGCGCTGCCTGAAAGTTATTACTCACCTTAAATAGCTCTTCTACGGTATGGCCACCTTTATCCTGCAATTCAAAAGAAAAGCCGTCGCTGTTACCAAAACCCTGCAGCGTTGGCGGCGAAAAATAGAATACGCTCGCTTCGCGAAGGTCCTTGGTTTTATAAAACAACTGGCCAATAATGGCTTCCAGGCTTTGTTCCTTTTCTTTGCGCTGGTCCCAGTCCTTCAGTTTTAAGATCACCATGGCGTAGGCACTTCCCGAGCCCGCGAGGAAGTTAAAGCCCACCAGTTTTAGCGAGTTTTCTACTTCGGGAAAAGTGCGGCCTATGCTGTCTATCTTAGTGGCAACCGCTGCAGTACGCTCCATTGACGAAGCAGGCGGCAAGCTGATAGCAGCGAATATCGTCCCTTGGTCCTCATTAGGCACAAAGCTGGATGGTGTGGTTTTTACCAGGTAAACAAACACAGCCGAGAACACGGCCACAGCCAAAAGCGCTATCCACTTACGGTGCGACAGGAAGCCAACAGATTTTTTATACTTACCGCTTACCGCATCAAAGGCGGTATTGAACACCACATAAAAGTGATTGATAAAGCCATGCTTTTTTGTTCCCTTCTCGTGCGGCTTTAAAAACAGCGCGCACAATGCGGGGCTTAAGGTTAAAGCGTTTACAGCGGATAATAAAATAGCCACCGCCAGGGTAATACCAAATTGTTTGTAAAACACCCCGGTTGAACCGGAGATAAAAGTAACCGGCAAAAATACTGCCGACATAACCAATGTGATGGAAATAATGGCGCCCGAGATCTCGTTCATGGCATCGACGGATGCTTTTCGTGCCGATTTATAACCCTGGTCCATTTTGGCATGCACGGCCTCTACTACCACAATGGCATCATCCACCACAATACCAATAGCCAGTACCAGCGCGAACAAGGTTAGCAGGTTGATGGTAAAGCCAAACAGGTTGAGAAAGAAGAATGTACCCAAAATTGCTACGGGTACAGCAATGGCGGGTATCAGCGTAGAGCGGAAGTCCTGCAGGAAAACAAACACCACAATAAAAACCAGTATAAAGGCCTCTATTAATGTGCTGATCACTTTTTCTATCGAGGCATTTAAAAACTCATTGGCATCAACCAGGTAGGCTATTTTGACGCCCTTCGGGAATTTCTCTGATGCTTCATCTAAGATCTTTTTGGTATTATCAATTACATCACGGGCGTTTGACCCCGCCGTTTGACTGATAGCCACACCCACCGATTCATGGCCGTTAGTCACTTCCTGGAAGGAATAGTCCAGCGCGCCCAGCTCTACCCGGGCAATATCGTTCAATCGCAATAGCTGACCGTTGCCTACCGATTTGATGATGATATCGCCAAACTCCTTGGCCGATTGCAAACGCCCTTTATAACGGATCACATACTGGAAAGGCTCGTGGCTGTTCTCGCCGAACTTACCCGGCGCCGCTTCTATATTTTGCTCGTTGAGTGCTTCGGTAACATCATCGGGTATTAAGCTGTAGCGCGACATAACATCAGGTTTCAGCCAAATACGCATCGAGTAATCTTTAGAGCCGAATACCATGGCGTTACCCACACCCGTTACACGCTGTATGGCCGGCACCAGGTTTATTTTGGTGTAGTTCTGCAGAAAGGTTTCGTCGTAAGTTTTATTCTCGCTGTATAGCGAAAAAATAAGAAGATTACTGCTTTGGCTTTTGGATACCGACACACCCGATTGTGTTACCACCAGCGGCAGTAAGCTGGTTGCCCTTGATACGCGGTTCTGCACGTTTACAGCTGCCAGATCGGGGTTGGTACCTACTTTAAAATAAACGGTGATTGATGCCGAGCCGTCGTTACTGGCGCTGGAGGTCATGTAGGTCATGTTCTCCACCCCGTTTATCTGCTCCTCCATTGGGATGATGACACTTTTTAAAACCACATCGGCATTAGCACCACTATAAAAAGCCTGCACCTGCACCGTTGGCGGCGCTATATCCGGGTATTGCGATACGGGGAGGGTAATAAGGCCCAGCACACCCAGTATTACCAGTATCACTGATATTACGGTAGATAAAACCGGGCGTTCTATAAATTTTTTAAGCATGATATTGCTTTAGTGTGTAAGCTGAAATTTGATTATTTAAGATCGCCGTAAACCGATTGGGCGCTAACCGGAATAGGCTTAATGGCTGTGCCATCGGCAATGTTGCCTGAGCTTTCCAGGATAATCTTATCCCCGGCTTTTAAGCCTTCGGTAACCACATAAAATTTGCCGGCGGTATTATCCATTACTTTTACAGCCACGTTCTTCACCTTGTTCTGCGCATCTATAACGTACACAAAACGTTTGTCCTGTAATTCGTAGGTAGCGCTTTGCGGTACCAATAGGGCATCCTTTATGATATTGGGGATGCGTACCGAGGCGCTGCTCCCGCTGCGAATAAGCCCGCGCGGATTAACAAAATCGGCACGTACATTGGCGGCACCGGTTGCGGTGTTAATAAGGCCGTTCACGGTTTCTACCCGGCCGGTGTGCTCATAGGTGGTGCCATCCGACAAGATAAGCGATACGTTTGGCATTTTATTGATAACCGCTTTTAACGACCGGGTGCCTGTGCTATCCCTATTCAGATCGAGCAATTGTTTTTCGTTCATTGCGAAATACGCGTACACATTGGCGGTATTATAAACCGTGGTTAACGGATCTGTTGTAGTGCCGTTTACCAGGCTACCCAATTTAAATGGCAACGAACCAATAACCCCGCTTACCGGGCTGGTGATGGTGGTGTACCCCAGGTTAACCTGCGCATTGGCCAGCGCCGCCTTTGCCTGCGCCAAAGCCGCCGCCTTAGATTGCTGTGTATACTCCGCCGACTCCAGTTCGTACTTGCTGATGATATCTTTTTCTACAAGGGGTTTTACTTTGTTCACCTGCATGCGGGCGAGGGCAAGGTCGGCTTCGGCGGTTTTGATGCCTGCCTGGGCGGTGCGTACTTCCTGCTCGTACTGCGGGGCGTTTATTTTGAAAAGCAACTGGCCTTTGGTTACGATGCTGCCTTCGTCTACAAATATTTTTTCTACGTAGCCATCAACCTTCGGCCTTATTTCGATATTCTGCTGGCCCTGTATGCTGGCCGGATAATCTACACTTAGCGTAGCATTGCGCGGCTGCAGTTCAAGCACCTTATAATCTAATACCTGCGTACCGGGCGCGTCGGCATCCTGTTGTTTTTTACCGCCGCAGGAGGCCAGGGTTATGCATCCAACGAGGCCAATGAAAAATAAGTTTCTTATCATCAATCGTCTTCTACCTAAAAGAGATGTTTGAGCGGCTATCGATCCCAAGGGCCTTATCATCATTTCCATTTATATTATTGTTACAAAACCAGGCAAATGTAAATATCCAATCATCAATAAAAGATAACACGGCCTGTAATTTTCATGGGACAATTATTAGATATCCTTTATTTTGAGTATTGCGGAATAAAAAAAAGAGGCCGTTTCATATCTCTGAAACAGCCTCTTGCATGTTATATTAAATTTGCTCCTAACCCAACTTACGCCAGGTCAAACCTGTCCAGGTTCATTACTTTGGTCCATGTGGCTACAAAGTCTTTCACAAACTTATCGCCGGCATCTGCGCTTGCGTAAACTTCTGCAAGGGCCCTCAATTCGGAATTGGAACCAAACACGAGGTCGGCACGGGTAGCGGTCCATTTTACTTCGCCGGTACTGCGGTCCTTTCCCTCGTAGATCTCCCTGCTGGTGTCCGCGGCTTTCCAGGCGGTGCCCATATCCAGCAGGTTTACAAAAAAATGGTTGGTAAGTAAGCCCGGAGTAGAAGTAAATACGCCGTGTTTAGACCCATCAAAGTTGGTATCCAGCACACGCAAACCGCCTATAAGCACGGTTAATTCCGGCGCGGTAAGGGTAAGCAGCTGGGCCTTATCTATCAGCAGTTCCTCGGTTGAAACCGGGATCTTTGATTTGCGGTAATTACGGAAACCATCCGCAGCAGGCTCCAGGTACCCGAACGATTCTACATCGGTTTGCTCCTGCGAAGCGTCGGCACGGCCGGGTGTAAACGGTACAGTAATACCCTGTCCCGCATCTTTAGCCGCTTTTTCAACAGCCGCGCTGCCGGCAAGCACGATCAGGTCGGCAAGCGAAACCTGCTTACCATCTGCACTATTAAATTCCTGTTGAATACCTTCCAGTACGCCCAGCACTTTTTGCAACTGTGCCGGGTTGTTTGCCTGCCAGTACCTTTGCGGTGCCAAACGGATACGCGCGCCATTGGCACCACCACGCTTATCAGAACCACGGAAAGTAGAGGCCGAGGCCCAGGCTGTGGAAACCAGTTCAGACACGCTTAAACCAGAACCTAAAACCTTTGCTTTAATGGCCGCAACATCAGCATCATTTATTAAGGCATGGTCAACTGCGGGGATAGGGTCCTGCCAAAGCAATATTTCCTGTGGTACATCGGCACCCAGGTAGCGGGCACGCGGGCCCATATCGCGATGGGTTAATTTAAACCAGGCACGCGCGAAGGCATCAGAGAATGCTTCATGGTCTTCTAAAAAGCGCCTTGATATTTTTTCGTAAGACGGATCGAACCTTAAAGCAAGATCGGTAGTGAGCATGGTTGGCAAATGCTTTTTCGAGCTATCATATGCATCCGGAATAAAAGCCTCTGCATTTTTAGCCACCCATTGGTGAGCGCCACCGGGGCTTTTTGTAAGTTCCCACTCAAAACCCAGCAGGTTTTCGAAGAAATTATTACTCCACTGCGTAGGTGTTTTGGTCCAGGTTACTTCCAGGCCGCTGGTAATCGTATCCTGGCCTTTACCGCTTCCGTAACTATTGTTCCAGCCGAAGCCCTGCAGATCAACGTCTGCTGCTTCGGGTTCTTTGCCTACATGGTCGGAAGTGGAAGCGCCATGGGTTTTGCCAAAACTGTGGCCGCCCGCTATCAGCGCAACCGTTTCTTCATCATTCATAGCCATACGGCCGAAGGTTTCGCGGATATCTTTTGCGGCAGCTATCGGGTCGGGGTTACCGTCCGGGCCTTCGGGGTTTACATATATTAAGCCCATATGTGCCGCTCCAAGCGGTTTTTCCAGGTTGTGAGCATGCTTGCCTCCGCCTGCATCTTCGTCAGATACCAATACGCCATGCCCCGCAACGCCCGGCGTACCACCCGGGTAACGTTTATCGTTCCCCAGCCAGGTGGTTTCAGAGCCCCAATAAACCGATTCATCCGCCTCCCAAACATCCGCGCGACCGCCGGCAAAGCCAAAGGTTTTAAAACCCATCGATTCCAGCGCGATGTTACCGGTAAGGATCATCAGATCCGCCCATGAAATTTTGCGGCCATATTTTTGTTTAATAGGCCAAAGCAGCCTGCGAGCCTTATCCAGGCTTACGTTGTCGGGCCAGCTGTTAAGTGGTGCAAAACGTTGCAGCCCTGCCCCGCCTCCGCCACGGCCATCGCCTACGCGGTAAGTACCTGCGCTGTGCCATGCCATCCGGATAAACAGGCCGCCGTAGTGGCCAAAATCTGCCGGCCACCAGTCCTGCGAATCGGTCATCAATGCGTGCAGATCTTGCTTTACAGCTTCCAGGTCGAGGCTTTTAAATGCTTCGGCGTAATTAAAATCATCACCCATTGGGTTTGATAAAGACGACTGCTGGCGTAAGATATTTAGCTTTAACTGGTTGGGCCACCAGTCCTGGTTGCGGGTACCGCCACCGGCAGTATTGTGTTTCATCTCACCGTTGTGAAACGGGCATTTGCTGATGTCGTTCGAATCTTTTTCCATTTTTTATAGGTTTCTGTTAAGTATTTGGTTTTACAGAGAAATATAAAATTAGGGTATTAACAGCGATATTCCCAATCGAATTATTCTATGGGAAATAGTTAAAAGCTATGGAGATAGTTGTTACCCGGGGTATTACTTTTTTACAGCATGGCCAATAAAATAGCCGATGATGAGGGCTACCACCATAAGCGCCCACCAAATGTATTGCCGTGTTTTAAGGCCGGCAATTATTCTTTGGTTCAGGAGCTTTTCGTTCTGGAGGGAAAGGTTTTGCTGCTGTAGTTTAGACAGGATACTGTTTACCTCTGTTGGTTTTGCCTGTTCCAGCTGGTAGCGTTTGAGGAAACCGCCCGCTTTTAAAAACTTGTCGCCCTTTAGCTTCAGCACCAGTTTTTCGGGCAGGTCGTAATCGCCGTGCTTGCCTGTTTCGGCTACCAGGCCCTCGCGAATCAAGATCTGAATAAGGGCGAAGGCGGAGGCTTCGTCCTGATCGAACAGGGTGAGCAATTGGTTTCGCGTTAAGCTGTCGGGGATGCCAAAGGCTTCCAGCACCGCGTCCAGCATTTCACATTCGTATTCGTTCAGTTCTACCACTTTGGCAAATTTAGTAATATCCTGTATAAATTGTTAGCTGGTCATGCCTTTATATAGCACTTCCATCCGGACCATCTGTTTCGCAGATCTACAGAACAAGGCAGCGCAATAAATACCCGACAGGGTTTACAAAAGTTTACACTATTTAAAAATATATTTTACAACTAATTGATTATAAGACATTTATTCCATTAAGCGAGTTTACACTTTTTTATAAAAATAAACACAAATGACATTTGCATTTATAAAGATTATTCTTTAATTTTATCTTTATAAATAAAGAATAACATGAATAAGAAAACAACCGCTATGGCAACGCTAACTGTTGCGCGACGTAAAGTGGATGAACTGCTTGCGCTGAAAAAAATCACAGTAGAAAATGTGCAGGAGCTCACCGGTGCCGAAAGGGAAATATTCCAGGAAAGGCTTACCCAAATATTAGCAGACTCGAAAGGCGTGGAACGAGACAACCTTTTAGCTAAAATAGAACTGATCCTCCCCGACAGTACAAAAAACGACGTGTGGGAACATAACCATACGGTGATCCGCAGCGCCATTTCGGATTTTATGCGCCAGTATGGTGTTATGCCCACTAAAAGCGCCATAGCCGAAGAAACCGGCCTCAGCCGGCAAACGGTGACCAAACATTTTAAAGAATACAAATCGCACCCGGAATTTATAGCCGAAGCCGAGCAATTTAAATTTATGAGCCACGAAATGCTGGCCAGCGTATTTAAGTTTGCCCGTAACGGCAACATGCGGGCCGCCAGGCTTTATTTTGAAATGGTTGGCGCCATCAACAAACCCGGCACCAACACCGTTGTAACCGAGCAGAAGAACTACATCCAAATAAACAACACCATCCTGAGCCAGGAAAACCTAAAGCAGTTAACCGCCGAACAGCTGCTACAGATTGAGAATATTGTTAGGGATAGGGTGATGGAGTTGCCGGTAGTTGTTAGGTAATTTCTCCACTACTAACAAAGGCCGGTAATTACAAGATTATTTATAATGTGTTGTGCGATTGGAGAGTGATATAAATGGCATAAAAAGTTGTGCATTATATTGAAACTTGATATATTTAGTTATCAATTAGCTCCCACATCATGCCGAAGACCAAACCAGATACAAGGTTCGCTGCGCTTTTATTTTTATTGATAATGAATGCCGCGGTCGCATTTGGCCAGGCAGAGAACTACCCATTGCCGGACAAAG
Source organism: Mucilaginibacter pankratovii (assembly GCF_014773265.1). Classification (GTDB taxonomy): domain Bacteria; phylum Bacteroidota; class Bacteroidia; order Sphingobacteriales; family Sphingobacteriaceae; genus Mucilaginibacter; species Mucilaginibacter pankratovii. Next base: position 578,639 of record NZ_JACWMY010000002.1, read on the forward strand.
TAGCCCGAGATTTTAAAGATCTATTGAACCGCCCGATGGTGGACCCGAAGCCCCGGTTCGGCAACGTAAGCATGGATACGATACAGGTAGATACCGGGAGTATCTATACCGAAGCCAACGAACGCATGCCGGTGCTTATTTACAAACCGGTAATAGCCGGGCAAACCAGGTTCCCGGCGGCGATATTCCTGCATGGCACCGGCGGCACTAAGGATCAGGGCAACATCAAGGCCATATTTATCAAACTGGCCAAATTGGGCATTATGGGTGTAGCTATTGACGCACGTTACCATGGCCAGCGCATACCCGGCGGCGCTCACGGCAGTAAAGAATATACCGAGGCCGCTTACCAGGCCTTTAAAACCAACGACCAAACACACCATGCTTATCCTTTTTTGTATGATACCTCTTATGATCTGTGGCGATTGGTGGATTACCTGGTCACCCGCCCTGACGTTAAAGCCGACCGTATCGGTATGGGCGGCATATCCATGGGTGGGGTGGAGACCTGGATGGCGGCATCGGTAGATATAAGGATACACGCGGCGGTGCTGGGTATTGCCGTACAAAGCTTTAAATGGAGCCTGGAGAATAACAAATGGCAAGACCGTGCCGGCACTATTGGCGACGCCCATAAAAAAGCCGCCCATGACCTGGGCGATAGCACCGTTAATCAGGCCAATGTAAAAGCCGTATGGGACAAGATACTGCCCGGCATAACCGGCGAGTTTGATTGCCCGTCAATGATACGGCTTTTCGCGCCGCGGCCTTTACTGATATTAAGTAAGGACAAGGACACTAACAACCCATACCCCGGCGCACAGATCGGTTTCGTTACGGTAACCGACGCCTACAAGGCCAGGAACGCCACCGACAAACTGGATATAGTTGTACAGCCCAACCTGGGCCATGTTTTTAACGCGAAGGATGCTGATCTTACAATAGCGTTCTTTGCAAAATATTTGTTGGAATAACAGTTCACTAAACGCTAAAATCAATATATTAAAGAATATTTAACTCCAATTTAGCCTGTGGTCGATGTTATCACCGCACCACAGACCGGATCCGATACTCAATTGTATAGAGCAATAATGTAAAATTCCGCTGTCCTTGGTGTTGTCTTCAACGACAAACGAGATGCCCCTCAGTAGCCTAATATTAAATCTTTCAATTTCTTTACAGCACCCGGTTTTGTTGGTCACAAGACTAACAAAGGGCAGAACGCCCACGTCATGCCGAATTTATTTCGGCACCCCACCTGCAAAGTAGCGACGTGCAAATCGTTTAGCATATCGGCGACCCGTCCTGTGGGGTCCTGAAACAAGTTCAGGATGACGTTTAGGTGTCTACCGTACCTTTGTTGATCATAAGACCATAGGTATGTTCGGAAGATTATTTTTGTTCCCCTCTCGAGAGGGGGCGCGCGGGTTTGTGTAGTGGCGGGGTGTGTTAGCCGTCATGCAATCACGAAATGCATCGGGCAGAAACACACCCCTGCACCCCTCTCAAGAGGGGAATCGCACATCCCTCCGCTTTTTATTGTTTGAACATTGTTAGTCACAAGACCAACAAAGGCACGTAAAGGGCATGTTAGCAGATTTTCATTAATTTCGCCCCAAAACATCTCCTCATGCACCTCACCCATAAAACCCTCCCCTTCCACCAGCTTAACGTTGATGAGCTATACCAACTCCTCAGCCTGCGCAGCGAGGTATTTGTGGTAGAACAAAACTGTGTGTTTTTAGACCAGGACGATAAGGATCAGCAATGCCATCACCTGCTGTTGTATGTGGATAACAAACTTGCTGCATATAGCCGGTTGGTGCCTGCCGGTTTATCTTATTCAGAACCGTCCATTGGGCGGGTGGTTACTTCACCTGCTTTCAGGGGCAGTGGATTGGGCCGTAAGTTGATGGAGCTTTCTATACAAAGCTGCGAAACGCTATTTGGCCCGCAGACTATTCGTATAGGCGCGCAAACCTATGCGCTGCTGTTTTACCGCTCGCTCGGCTTTGTGGAAGATGGCGACCGTTACGACGAAGACGGGATAGAACACATCGAAATGGTAAGGAAACCCGATTAAAAAACACAAACCCGGCTGCCGTTCGGCAACCGGGTTTGTTGGTCATAAGGCCACACCTATCGGAAGATTTTTTAGTTCCCCTCTTGAGAGGGGGCGCGCCGGTTTGTGTGGTGGCAGGGGTGTGTTTGCCACGATGCAATAGCGTAAAGCATGGTGCAGAACACACCCCTCCGCTCCTCTCAAGAGGGGAATCGCGCATGGCCCTGGCTTTTTTAATCTTCCGACCCTATAGTCGCAAGACCAACAAAGTCGATGAGTTTTGAATATCGAATAATGAATTTTGAATATCGAACGCCGAAGTGCTTTTCACTTTACTTCATTATTCGATGTGGACATTCGGTGTTCGATATTAAAATATCACGCTATTTTCCCGTAAACTTAAAGCTATGGATTACCACTTCCACCGGTTTGTCATCGGTTGGGGCGAGCCCTTTAAATAACCAAAGGTTTAAGAAAGCCGGCATAGCAACGCTACTGATGGATACCGCAGGGCTTTTAAACTCCTTTGTTAAAAACAGGTTGTCGCGGTTATCACCGTCTACGTGGCCGTACAGGGTTTTAAACGTAACACTTTCGGGCGTACGGATGAACCTTTGCGTAGTGTAGGTACCATTCGGTGAAGTAAACTCGGTAGAATAGCTGGTATGCCTGGGCGGATCGCCCGCTTTTGGGTAAACGGTGTAGTTTAAGTTTGGATAGGCGCTGTTACCCCATCGTGCAAATTCAATATCCATTTCGTCCCTTGCATCAACACCCGAATAGTTGAACAATCCCAGCACTATGTTCTTATCAAACTTATCCAGGTCGGCATCCATCTGCCATTGGTAAGTGCCCATGCCGAAGCTTTCGGTACTGCTGATCTCGGCACATTCCCAGCGGCCATTAGCGGCATTCTTGCTTATTTTAAGGTGCAGCCAGCCGCTCCCGTCAACCCATACATTACTGGCCGACCAATAATTCGGCCCCGGCCCTACCTGCTCGGCAGGTTCCTTTACGTTCCAGGTATAGCCGCTCCATTTAATGGTTTTTGTTTGGGCGGAAACGTTGCTATGGGCGGATAATAAAAACAATACAAATGCCGCCCCGAATAATCTTCTCATCATTAGGTTTATAATTGGTGTTTATTGTGACTACTTCTGTCCGTTAAATAAAGCGAGCATTAAGGAGTTTGCGTCGGCGGTATCATAATCGCCGCCCCATAAATAAGCGCCTTTAAAGCCGCTGGCCTTTACGTACAGCGACTTTTTGCTGATCAAAGGAACGCCGTTGTAATAGGTTTTTACGCCAAGCTTATTGGTCACTTCGTTTGCAAAAGCACCCGGGTCGGCAGCGATAATGGCTTTGTAGGTTACGTAATCGTAAGAGCCCCAGCTGGCGTTGTTGCCGGCTGCGTTCAATTCGTTATAACGTAAACCAAATGCGGGCATACCTACCACAATTTTACTGGCAGGCAGGTGGAAGTTTGTCCAGATGTTGGCGCTGCTCACCATAAAATCGTAGCTGGACGATTGATCTACCGGTGCATCAGGCCCGATGTGGCCGTTATCTTCATAAGCGTGGATATTCACCCAGCTTGCAGCGGAAAGATCCGGGTACTCCCAGTGCTGGTAGTTTACGGTAGCCGTAACGGTGACGATAGCGTTAGCCGGCAGAGCTGCCTTCAGTTCGGTAAGGAACGGGCCTATGGCGTGGATGTTATCCGGCGCGTTGCCCGAGTTGATGTCGGTCATCAGGATATCCACTCCATCCATGCGTTTGGCGGCAACATAGGCTTTTACGGCAGCAATCACTTTAGCGCGTTTGGCAGCATCGCGAATGGCGGTACCAAAATCGTTGGTTTCGTAGATGGCCCAGCCGTCGATACCCGAGAGCCTGCCGCTGATACCCATAATAACCGGTACACCGGCAATATGCGCGCGGGCAACAAGTTCGTTAGCTTTTTGGTTCACCTCTCCCGATGATACATCCAGATCACCCTCTGGCGAAACCAGGCCTACTTTGTATGCTATGTGGGTAACGTTATTAAAATTCACGTTGGCTGCGGTAGCGTCCCCGGTTAAATAGCTCATGGCTATCTGCGTGTAAGGTTTAAAGGTGTATGTAGTTGGGTTTACTAACACTTTGGTGCTGCGCACGGTAGAATCGCCGTTGTAGGTAACTTTTAGTTTGATGGTGAACTCGCCGCCTGCCTTTGGCGCAAATACAAATTTCTTGTCTTTAGATACTTCTACGTTGTTCACCTGCCAGCTCACAACCGCTTTATCTGCCGGGGTAATTTCTACACCGGTAAACTTGGCGGTATCGCCTTCGCTGATCACCTGCGCACCCGAGAATTGCCGCAGGATATCAAATATCCTTGGCTGAAGCGGGTTAGCCGCCTCCTGCTCCTGCGCCACGTCCTTTTTACATCCGGCACTTAGGGCCACCAGCAAAACCAGCAGGAACGATAATTTTTGATAGATCTTTTTCATTTTCTTATGTTTTGAAATTTCTTAATCTTTAATTTATTTCTTCGCCGCCTTTACTTCGGCATCAATAATACTGAGCAATGAATTTGCGCCACCGGCATCCTGCAAAAGTTGCCAAACCATTACACCGCCCGCTTTTTGCAGTGCCAGCGTGGTTTTGCTTTTGATGGTTGTTTTGCCGTTGTAATACATGGTGCCACCGGCTGCCACGGTTACCTCATCCTTATCTTCGGCACCGGGGTAGGTTTTAATGATATCGGCAAAGGTCATATCCTCACGCACACCGGCACCAAAGCCATAGCCATAAAACGGCAGCCCAAGGCTCAGTTTTTCTTTGGCGATGCCGCGTGTACCTGCCCAATAATCCAGGTCCTCCACCGCCATATTATAAGGCGAATGCTGACCAGGTTTCTCTGGTTTCCATGGCCCGGTTTTATCGTACGACATGATGTTGATAAAATCGAACTGCGCCAGCGCTTTGTTGGTGTACTGCGTAGCATAAACCGTGGCAATGGCTGTAGTAAGCAGCTTACTTTTGGGCTGCAACACCTTTTTCAGATCAACCATAAAGGCCTCGTAGTTGCCATCAACAAAAGTGCCTTCCAGGTCAACATCTATACCATCCAGGTTATACTGATCGGTTAACGCGGCAATACTGCTCACCAGTTTAGCACGACTGCTGTTATCAGCTATCAGCGTGGTGTAGTATGCCGGGGCAAGCCCGCCGCCTATGGATGCCAGCACCTTTACGTTTTTTGCATGTGCCGCTGCAACCAAAGCGCTCAAACCATCCAGCGTTGTAAAATTACCCGCAGCATCGGGATTGATGAAAGCGATGTTGAGATGGGTTATCTTGCTCAGATCAAACTTTATGGCCTGCCCATCCTCCACATTATGCGCGCGCAGGTAGCCTACTACTCTAAAAGAAGTGCTCCCTGCCGGGATTTTATCATCAACCTTAACTTCGGGTTTTGCGCCGCCTTTTTTGCAGCTTATCATCGCTATCACCAGGAAAATGGCGCACCAAATATTTTTGCTCATCATTGTTGTATATTATAGTTTATCCCACCAAACGCGTCCGGTCCAGTCATCCTGCCCACCGGGTATCAAAGCAATGGCTTTGTTAATGTTGGTTAGGTTCTGTTCGGTTTCGGTAAGCGGGTATTCAAACCTGCGCGGCGTAGTGGTCGCGGTAGATTCTGTCGTGATAGCAGGTGCTAAAACCGGGAAACCCGTACGACGCCAGTTGGCATAAGCCTCGGGACCGTTCAGCAATAAGGCTACCCAAAGTTGTGTATCTATCTGCCTCAGTTCGTTGCCCGGCGCAAGCGGATTATCCGTTTTAAAGTTTTGGATCTGGGTATCGGTTAACACCGGGCCGCCTTTAAACTCGGCCAGTTGTTTCATAGCCGCCGATACGCCATTTTGAAAATGCGTTGAAGCGTTAACACCCAGGCTTAAGCCCCAGCGCTGTGTGGCTTCTGCCAACAAAAGCTCTGTTTCAGCATACGTAATGTGGAAGAATGGTGCATCATTGGTGATCATCCAGTTGGCCAACTGTACTTTTTGGCCGTTGTTTGGCACCTGCACTGCGCGGCCGCCGCCAAGGTCAACATTTATGGCACCTAAATAATCATCGTAGTTATACTTACCGGGGCCAACGCCAATGATGCCAACCTGCGCTTTTACGCCGTCGGTAACGTCCAGCCTTTCCGATGGTTTATCGGGGTTTACCCAGTAAGCACGGGCAATGTATTGCAGGCGCGGATCGTTGGTGCTCTTCATTTGATCGAGCAGCGTATTACAAACACGCGGTCGGCCTTCGTCGGGGTATTGGTTTATCGCAACCGAAACCGAGTTGCCGCGGATATCGGCATAGCTGTTTTGCACATCGGCATGGTGGGTAATGCAGTTATCGGCAGCGCTGGTAAATACACCGGCGGCATAGGCGGCCAGTACCTGTGTTTTTGCTTTCTCAGGGTCAACTTTGCTCAGGCGCATGGCTAAACGGAGGCGCAGGGAGTTAGCAAACTTTTTCCAGGCGGCAATATTGCCCTGGTAAAATATATCCGCAGATACGTTGTCCTTTGATGCGTCTAACTGGGCAGATGCTTCGGTTAACTCTTTAAAGAAATCATCATAGATATCTTTTTGCGCATCAAACGTTGGGCGGATAACTCCCGAGATGTATCCCGCACCCGCCTGTTTGTAAGGAATATCGCCATACAAATCTGTTATCCTGTCGAAAATATAAACCTTCATAATGCGGCACATGGCGTTCAGGTTTGGTTTAAGGGGCATTTTAGCAGAGCGGTCGGTCGCGTCAACAATGTTCAGCACATCATTGGGGTAGCCAAGCTCCCACAATTCCGACATGTACTGCCTGTTTTTCACGTACTCGAAACCGTATCGGGTGTAATATGCACCACCAATTTGCTGCACCAGCGGCATGGTCATGATAATGCCGGTACGCTCATTAATGGTCAACTCACCCGAATAGCGCAGCTGCGTAAGCACCAATTGGTTAACCGGGTCGAGGTTGCTCGATTTGGTGGGGTCGGTGTTCATGTCACCAAAATCATTAAACTTTTTACACGATCCCAAAATCATGGTAACCGTTAAAAGCATGATGGTTAATTTATTTATATGTCTTTTCATCTTTTTATGATTATCAATTTCAAATACCTCGTTAAAATTTCACATTTAAGTTAAAGCCCCAGCTTTTGCGGGATGGTAACGACCCATACTCCAGCCCCTGCCCGTTGCCGTTGTTGTAGTTGGAATCCGGATCGACATTGGGTACGTTTTTGTGGATAATGAAGGGGTTACGGCTCACCAATGCAACCGTCATGTTTTTGATGCCCCATTTTGATGAAATAGCCGATGGTACATGGTAGCTTAAAGTGATCTCGCGCATTTTAACGTAGCTGGCATCGTAGATGAAAGGTGTTGCCACACCGTTGCCATCGCTGTAGTAATTTGCCCAATAAACGGCCGGATCTAAAGCTTTGGTGTTTTTGGTATAAACAGGATTGCCGCTTCCATCGGTACCTGTTTGTACCACGCCTTGCGGTACGTAGCCCCTAACATTGCCTGCTGCTGTCCATTGCTCAATGCTCTGGCCAGCGGTTTGGCGGTCCTCTTCAGATTTTATCCATTCGGCCCGGCCCGGTAAAGTGGTTAAGCTGCTGCCACGGATCACGTTGAAAAGGTTGGTCATGGAGAACAGGCTCGCCCCTTGTTTGATATCAACAATAAAGCTTAAGCCCAAATTTTTGTAGTAGAACGAACTGCTGATACCGCCTGTCCAGCTCCAGGTGCCTTTGCCTAATACCTGGCGATCCGTAGTTTGCAGCGGTGCTAAAGTAACCGGATCTAATATGGCGTTACCGTCTTTATCAACTTGTGCGCCGTAGCCCAGGATAGCGCCGTATGCGGTGTTCGGCCTTGCCACTACCGATGTACCCAACCAGCGTGCATCAGATAAGGTTAAATAAGGCACACCGTCTGCCAGCGATTCTACATTGTTGATGTTGCGGGCGAAATTCACATTCAAATCCCAGTTGAAATCTTTTAATACAATTGGTTTGGTGTTCAATTGAACCTCCACCCCTTTATTGCTGATAACGCCTGCGTTGATCAGTTGTTGCGCGAAACCTGTTGACAGCGGGATATTCACCACGTTGATCTGGTCGCGCGATTTGGAGGTGTAGTAGGTTACATCCAGCCCTATCCTATCGGTAAAAAATTTCAGCTCGGTACCAAACTCGTAAGAGCGGGTGCGGGTTGGTTTTAAGCCAAGCGGCGGCAAAATTGTACTGCCGATACCACCGATAGGTGTGCCGTTAAAGTTTTGGGGACTAAGCGCATAAACCAAATTCAATTGGTATGGGTCGGTATCGCTACCTACCTCGGCCACGGAGGCTCTTAACTTACCAAATGAAAGGATAGACTTATCGATCTTAAACGCATCGGTAAAAATAAAACTACCTGTTAAGGAGGGGTAGGTGTAGGTGTTATTGCTCGATGGCAGCGTAGATACCGCATCGCGGCGAAGGGTTGCATCTACGTATAAAATGCTTTTGTAACCGGCGCTCAATAAGCCGTAAACCGAACGGGTTTCGCGGCCACGAGGCGATACATCCAGTATGGTTTTATCAGAGAAGCTATTAGAGCTTATTACATCCGTAGCCACCATATTGATATAATTGCCGGTGTAGCCCGGATTGAATGTGTGCGAGATACTTGCACCCAAACGGCCCGACAGGTTGAACGACGGTGTGAGTTGCTTCTGGGCTGTTAATAGCATATCCGCTTCGGTAGTTTGTACCTTTTGGTTGGTGGTCTCCAGCCTGCCGGTTAGGGAGCCCGGTGTAGAGCGCGGACTAAATTTGCTGTAATCGAAATAAGTAAAATCTGTTGAAGCACGGCCCTGTAAACTCAACCAGCTGGTGATGGTATAATTACCCTGCAAACCGCCTATCATACGGTTCTTTTTGGTTTGGTTCTTCATCTCGTTTATTACCCAGTATGGGTCAAGCCTGTACTGGCCGCCGCCCCATTCTACGTAGTTGCCCTCGGCGTCTTTGTAGCCGGTTTTGAAGTACGACTGATCTACGTTATTAGCCAGGCCGATAAAGTTATTACCGATGTTACCCGGATCATCAGCAAGCGAAGGGCGGTTAACTACATCCTCGTTCATGTACATCACCCTGGCCTCTAAAGTAACTTTACTGCCAAATTTGGAGGTACCGTTAAAGTTAAAGGTGTTACGGCGGATGTTGCTGCCGGGTACGATGTCGCGGTTACGCAGATCGGAGATCGAGAGGCGGAACGATGTTTTATCAGTTGAATTAGAGAACGCAACGGTATTAGTAAACGTTGACCCTGTGCGGAAGAAATCCTTAATATTATCTTTCACCAAGGCAAACGGACGGTAAACGCCATCAAAGCCTATTACGTTCAGGCTTGGATCTAAGCGCGGGCCGAAGTTGTTGAACAGCGTATTTTTTGCCTGTGCAGCATCAATTACCAGTTGCTCGGCACTACCTTGCCCGTAGATGAACTGGTTGCCGTCGAGCGTGGTCAGCTGGTTTTCTATAGATGAGGTGCTGTTAAACTCGATACCCAATTCTTTGCGGTTGCCGCCTCTTTTGGTGGTGATCAATATAACACCATTACCCGCGCGGCTGCCATAAAGCGCTGCCGCGGCAGGGCCTTTCAGTACGCTTATTTTATCTACATCATCGGGGTTGATGGCAGATATGGCATCGCCAAAATCCTGGCCACCGCTGTATTTACCACCGCCTACCTGGCCGTAGTTAGAGTTATCAATCGGCACACCATCTACCACGTACAGCGGTTGATTGTTACCGGTAATAGTGGTATTACCCCTGATGATCACCCTCGAGGAACCGGCAGGGCCACCTGCAGTGCTATTGATAATTAAACCCGGCACTTTACCTGCAAGTGAATTGATCACGTTGGTTTCGCGGGCCTTTTTAAGGTCGTTGCCATCAACTTCGCTTAACGCATAACCTAAGGCACGCTGCTCGCGTTTGATACCTAATGCTGTAACCACCACCGTTTTTAGTTCGGTGCTGCTCAGCGCTAAGTTTACAACAATGCCGTTGGTTTGCTCATTGGCGATAAGTGATGATGGCTCGAAACCCAGCATCTTAAAAGTAACCACATCGCCATTGTTTGCCTCTATGGAGAACTCGCCGGCGGTATTGGTAACTGCTATTTTATCGGTTTTGGTGTTGGTAACTGTTACGCCGGGCAGTGCCATCTTATCGGGATCTAACACCTTACCGCGTAATGTAAATACGGCGGCCCCCTTGTTGGTTTTTACCGCCTGTATCAGCACGGTTTCGCCCGAGATCTTGTACTTAACCGGGATCTGGGCAGCCAACGCTTCCATAATTTCAACCAGCTGCTTATCGGTAACCTTCAGGCTTATTTTTTGGCTGAGGTCTACATCGGCAGGGTTGTAGGAGAAGTGCACTTTGGTGGCATCTTCTATTTGCTTAAACACTTTTTCTACCGGCACCTTTTGCCAGTTAAAGGTGTAAAGTTTTTGCGGCGACGATTGGGCGTAGGCACCGGTACAAATTACCAGGAACACCGCGCCAAGCATCCTCAATAACATTTTAGAGATAAAATGCGGATCGGGTAGTTTTTTTTGCATAGTTTAAGAATTAGGATTTGTTGATTGTATCGTTTGTTTTTTGAGTTTAGAACACAATTTTCACGGTATCGCCCTTCTGCACGTAGCTGAAGTTGTTTACGAAACCGATAGCATCGAGCACCTCGGTAAGGCTTTTGTTATCAAACCGGCCGGTGAACATGATCTTGTTTGCTGCTTTACCATCGGCAATTAGGCGCACGCCATAGGTATAGTTTATTTTATCGGCTATCTGGCTAAAGCTGGCGTTGGTAAACACCATTTTAATGCCCAGCCAGTTTTTAATTTCATTTTGATCGAAACTTGATTTTTGGAAGGTATTTGCACCGCTGGTTAGTACCACCTGTTGGCCGGGCGTTAAGAACTGGGCAGCAATAGGCGATTGCGGCTGGGTGGCTTCCACCTTTACCTTACCGGTAGCCAGCATTACACTCGCGGTTTTAGCATTAGCGTAACTGCTTACTTTAAATGAGGTACCTAATGCGGTGGTGGCGGTTTTGTTGGTAAGCACTACAAAGGGCCGGGTTTTATCCTTTTTCACTTCGAAGAAGGCCTCACCTGTTAATACAACGTGGCGATCATTGCGGCCATAGTCGTTTGCCAGTTGCAGCGAGCTCGATCCGTTTAGCGTAGCCACCGTACCATCGGGCAGTACCACAATTTTGCGGCTGCTCGATTCTGTTTGGGCAACCATGTGATACGTTGAGGTATTAACCCGGCTGTACAAGACCACGCCCGATACCGGCGCGCTGAATTTGTAAACACCGTAGGCAATTACCAGGGCCAATATGGTAGCGGCGATAGCCAGTCGCGGAATCCATAACCGGCGCACTTTGGCAACAGGTACGCCTTTTAGTTTTTCGCCGGCAATGGCGGCCTTTAGTTTTTCAAGTTCTTTGTGTTTATCGGCTTTGGTAACCCGTATGGCCAAGAGCAGGCAAAGTTCGTGGGCATCGGCAATCTTCTTTTTCAACAGCGGCTGCGTAAGGATGATGTTTTCCCAATGCGCTTTATCTGCCTCGTTTAAATCGTAGCAGTAGTTAATAAAGCTTTCATCCGTTAAAAAATCCTCGACATTATAGTTATTGTAGTCCATTTAGTTGGTATTTACACACAAGTGCAAAAGATTATTCGTTTTTACCAACGCTTTTTAAATTATTTTAAAAAGATTTTATTAATTTCATCATTAATTAATAAACCGGGCCTTAACCTCCCTGTAAAACAGCTAAATGAGTAATAAGATCACACGCGAAAAAAAGAATTGGGCGCTGCTTGCAGAAGGCGGCGAACAAGGGCTTTACGCGTGCTTTGATATTTTTTACGACGACCTGTACCGTTTCGGCCTATCCATGTATAAAAACCCGGAACTGGTGAAGGAGGGCATTAACAACCTGTTTATCGAGCTTTGGCGCATCCAGCATAAACTGGCCGATGTACAGAATGTGCAGCAATACGTGCTTACCATATATAAGCGCATCCTTTATAAAACGTACCAGCTTTATACGCGCAATACGCTTACCTCTACTTTGGATGAGGATACCATTACCACCGCCGCTGCCGAACAGCCCTACGAAAACATCCTGATTGCCAGCCAGCACGATGAGATAACCAAGAAACGTTTGCAGAAAGCGCTGAACCAGTTATCGCCGCGGCAAATAGAGATCATCCGGATGCGCTATTTTGATGAGAAGAGTTTTGCCGATATAGCCTTACAAACCGGCCTTACTGAGCGCACAATATACAACACGCTCCACAATGCCATTAAGGCGCTGCGCGATATTTTTGTGCTGGTGGTTATATTTAAGATATTGAAATAAGCCACAAAACAAATTAAAACAAAAGAGGGTTAGCATTTCCGCTAACCCTCTTTTTGTTGATATCTGGATTTGTTTACCGTAACGAGTTAATATAACCCGCAATTTTGTATGCCTCGGCTTTGGTAACCTGCGGCATTGGCGGCATCTCGGTGGAGTAACCCGGCCAGTTTTGCGGCTGCGGGTTATGGATCAGCGAGAAGATCTTCTCCGGTGAATATTTACGCTTCGCGATCTCTGCGAATGGCGGGCCTATTTGCCTTTTGGTTGGGTTATGGCACGAGAGGCAGGTATTTTTGGTCAGCAAACCTTCTACCTCTTTAAAGGTTGGTGCTTTGGTGCTGGTGGCCTTAGTCGCGGCAGCTCCGCCTTTTGCCGGTGCGGTAGTTTTTTTGGTTGCTGGAGTTACGGCCGGTGTGGTGGCAGAGTTTTTAGTGCTCACTTCACTCATCGAAAGCTTATCGCCATCGGGGATCTGGTTTAAGGTGTAATAGGCTACCGGGTGTACCAGTGAATAAAATCCGGTTTGCGACCGTAAGCCATCCAGCGTTAAGGTATGGATATAGTACTGGCGAAGGCCCTGAACGATGATCCTTGCCTTTAATCCGTCGGCAGAAACTTTAACGCCCGCGATTTTCAATTTTTCGGTATTTACCGGTGGCGAACCGTAAACCGGGTGATATTTGTAGATAAAGCTTTCGGCGTTGTAGGATGCCAGGTCTTCGGCCGATTTACGGTCGACAGGCGCGGTGAATTCCACTTCAAAACCATCGGGCATTGCCCTTACGGCTTTCATCTCAAATGGTGTTTTGTTGTTATAAACCAATCTTTCCAGCCCTTCGTTAGCGTCACCTGCCGAGCCCCAACCGCGGTTTGTTTCGCCTACAAATAAGGAGCCATCGGTACCCCATTCTAAACGCAGAACGCCCGAACGGAAACCTTTACGGAACAGGAATGCTGCACCCTGCTCCTGGCCTTTTACGGTTTCGAGAAAGATGCGCGAGATGATGCTCATCCCCTGGTCGCCCGCCAGGATCTGGCCTGCAAAGGGGCCAAAGGTATTGGCGGGGATCTTAACAGCCTCTGATGAGGAGATCCCTAAAATACCATAAGGCAGCCATACCGATGGTAATTTCAGCTCGGGAAATACCTTCTTCATCTCAAACAGGGTTTTGAAGGATTCGTTCACCCGGTTCTCCGGCTTAATGTATCGGCCCTGCTCGTTTTTGATGCGGCGCTCGTCCATCTGCGAGTAAAAGAAATCAGACTGTAGTTTCACCGGTGAATTTGGCAGGCTGGTCCACCTTAAGCTGGCGGGGTGGCCCATAAAGTCGCCTTTATTCACTTTCCATAAACCGCCCGAGCCTACCCAGTCACCCTGGTTCTCGGTATAATAAAACTCGCTATCTATTGAGCTTATACCTGCCGGCGAGCGGAAACCCGCCGCGTAAGGTGTCATTTTGCCGCCTGGGGTAATATTCATTGCCCAGCCACGCATAGGCACACGGCTTTCGGCTCTCCACCATTCTTCATCGCCGAAGGCAACGTTGGCAGTTATCATAAAGGTGCCATCCTTCATTATTTTAGGTCCGAAGCTGTATTCGTGGTAGTGGCCGCTTAGTGGCCATGCGTAAACGGTTTCGTAGATCTCGGCTTTGCCGTCCTGGTCTTTATCAACCAGTTTGGTAAGCTCGCCGCGTTGTGCTACGTATAGCGCGCCATCTTTATAGGCAATACCCAATATCTCGTGCAGGCCGTAAGCAAAACGGCGCCAGTAAGGCTTTGCGCTGGTTGGGTTTTCTACAATATACACCTCGCCGCGGCGGGTGCTCAGCGCCAGGTCGCCGTTTGGCAGGGTTGTTAAACCACCTACCTCTAAAACGGGGCCTTCGGGTACACGTACTTTATTTATCTTGAAAAAATCTTCCTCTTTAGGGGTCTCCTGGGCAAAAAGCGTTGAAAAGCTTAAGCTTAGCGCCAGTGTCAGTATCGTTTTAAATGTATATTTCATTGCGGTGCGGCTTAGAATAATAGGGTGTAACTTAACTTGCTGCCAATGGCTACGATCAATTGTTTCTTGCCATCAGCATCTCTGATAACCGGCTTCGCCGATCCATCGGCAAGCTGTATGTAGTATGCTTTATCGCCTACCAAATACAGGCCGTTGCCCAGATCTTCAACAGATGAGGCGCTCGCCAGTAGGAAATACAGGCCCTCCGCCGGTTTCTCTAGGCTAATCTCGCGGCTTATACCCTGCCCGTTCGCCAGTATCTTCACATCATCGGTAACGGTGTTGCCGTAGATGTAATATTTAAAGGCGGGCCTTTCCTGGCTATCCAGTACATATCCTTTGGTGAAAAAGCCGGTGCCGGTGGTATCTGCATTCCATTTGTCCTGTGCGCTTGCCAGTTTATTAATAGCTAAAACAGGTTTTGCGGTAAAATGGGTTACACTGCCTAAAGCGAGCGAGGTACCGTTACCACGATCATGAAACATGGGGGTAGCATCAACAAAACCACCGTGCCAGCCCTGCAACAGGGTGCCGTTATCCAGGTCGTAGCTGTAGGCCGTTTTCTCCGGCCCGCCTACCGATATGGCATGCACCGAACGAACATTACCAATATCCACAAAGCTGCGCAGCATATTGTTGCTTTCCGCGTTGATGTAAATCGGGTCGTCATCATTACCCTGCCTCATTTTAGGCAATGTTGTTAAAGGTGTAACGGAGATGTTTTTAAACGCTACAGAACCGTGGTCGCCCTGCAAGCGCAAGGGGCCTGTAGCTTTTTCTGCACCGGCGGCGCCACGGGTCGCGCCAAACAGTTCTACATTCTCATGGATGGTTACGCCGTTCAGGTCGATGCTTATTATTTTCGCATTCGCGATTTTCTTGCCCGCTGCGTCAAATTTAGGAGCCTGGAAGATGATCTTGATATGCTGCCACAAGCCGGGTGCTTTGCTCGCGTTTTGGCGGGGCGCAACACCACCGTAACCTTTTTCGGCTTCGGGTTTGCTATCATCCCAGCGCTGGTATATACCACCATTGTTGTGCGATGTGGACGTTCTCAATCCCCAGGCATCGTCTATCTGGATCTCGTAATTTCCCTGCAGGTAAATACCCGAGTTTGCTCCTTTTGAGGTTAAATAATCCAGCTCTACAGCAACATCACCGTATTCGGCAGTGGTGAACAGGTCCGATCCGGCTTTTTTTTCTGTGGACTGGTTAACCAGAATACCGTCGCCTTTGGTGGTTTTCAGCGCATTTTCGGCGTTGAGGTCGGCAAAAACATTCCCGGCTACCGACCAGGAACTACCGGGGTTTTTAAAAGCAGACAGATCTTTAAGATCGATACGCTGACCAAGGGCCAGTACGGTTCCGCAAAGCCAGAGCGTGGCCGTAAGACCCGCCTTTGTGACGTTTAGATTCATGTAAGGTATTTATTTATTATTTGTTTTTCTGTACTTATACCGGCAGGGAATGTGCTATGGCATTCCAATATTCAATAGGACGAAGATATTGAACCTGTAGCACATTATGATTTACCGTGTGATCATTTTTAGCATTAAACTACTTTGAGGCGATAGAGATCTTCCCTCCCTGTTTAAACAGATCGTGCGACACAAAGTATCCGTTCAGTTTTGCCCCGTTTACTTTTACTGATGTGATGGCCCTGCCCTTTCCAGGTTTGGTGATGGTTAGCAACTTGCCATTGCTGGTGCGCCATTTTACCTCATCAAAAAGCGGCGCGGTAACGATGTACTTAGGGTCGGTTGCCGAGAAGGGATACAAACCCAAAGCGCTGAACACGTACCAGGACGACATCTCGCCGGCATCGTCCATTCCGCTCAGCTCCAGTCCTTCTTTGCCGATACCATACAGATCATTCATGATGTGATCCAGGATCTTTTGCGATTTCGCCGGCTTGTTGATGAAAATATAGGCGAACGGTGCTTCATGGTCGGGCTGGTTGCCCTGGCAATACTGGCCTATCATGGTTTCTACGTTACGTGCGATGTAACTGGGGTTCCATGGCAGGGTGAACAGCGAATCGAGCTTGGACTCGAATCCCTTTGGCCCGCCGTATAATTTAATTAAGCCCGGCATATCATGCGGCGCGAAAAAAGATACCTGCCAGGCGTTTGCTTCGCGATACATGTACTCGTAGTAAGGATATTGGGGGTTAAAGTTTTTTATCCAATCGCCGTTCTCCAGTCGCCCGCGCATAAAGCGGGTGGACGGGTCGAACATGTTTTTGTAGTTTTTAGACCGGGCCATCAGGATGCGGTAGTTGGCGGTATCGCCTAACTTTTTGGCTATCTGCGCTACCGAATAATCGTCATAAGAATATTCCAGAGTTTTAGAAACACCGGCTTTGGCCTTGGTCTCCACATTTGGGTTAGCTATATCCGGGTCGGAGATGTAACCTTTTTCGATATACTCGGCGATGTAAGGCCGCGCTCCGCCTGAGACGTTGGCATTTCTTAACAGTATTTGGTATGTGCCTTTGATATCAAAATTATCGATCCCCCGGAGGTAGGCACCTGCAATAGAGGATGCGCCGTGGTCGCCGTGAAAAAAGGTGGGGATAAAGCCTGTTTTATCGCCCACATCCTTCATCGATTTAATGACGTCGAGCGTAACCTGCGGACTGATCAAGCCCAAAAGCACATCCTTATTGCGGTAAGTATCCCAAAGCGAAGGTTCGGTATAGTAGTTAAAGCCGGTTTTCACCACGTTCTTTTTGACATCTGTAAACTCGCCGTTCACATCGCTGCGTAATGCCGGCCATAAAAAAGAGCGGTACAGGCAGGAGTAAAACATCGTCTTTTGCTTAGCTGTGCCGCCTTTTACCTGGATAAACGAAAGCAGTTTTTCCCAATTTTGGGTAGCTTCTGCGCGGATGGTTTCAAAAGATTTATTGCCTATTTCCTTTTCGAGATTCTGCTTTGCATTTTCCGCGCTAACGAAGGAGAGCCCTATTTTAAGCTCTACTGGCCCGGTGCCCTCATTGGCCAGGGTGATGAGCGCATTGCCGGTGCGTTTGCCTTCATCGGTCTTGTCTAAACTTTTTATTTTGGTGTTGATAACCGCATAGAAGTAAACATTCTCGCCTCCCTGGAAACCCTGTACGGCGTTATCGCCAACCTGCTTGATGTTCCAGGTTGTTACCCGGCTGTTGGCTTTGCCGAGATCGAAAAGTATTTGCCTGTTGGTGTTGTTTTGATAGGTATATTGGTGGTAACCACTTCTTAGTGTCGAGGTGAGTTTCACATCAACTTTATAATCATCCAGATAAACCTGGTAAAAGCCCGGTGCCGAGCTTTCCTTTTTATGCGTAAACCGCGAACCAAACTTGCCGTTCCCGCCGGATACGGGAAGGATGGGGATGTTACAAAGGTTCCAGTGCCCCTTGTTGGTATGGGTAAACCCCAGGATAACGGAATCTTCGTACTGGTAACCCGCGCCCGAACCATATTCGGTAACCGGGCTTAGCTGTACCATCGCGTTTGGCAGCGAACTGCCGGGAAACGTTAACCCCGCCCAGGAACGCCATCCCTTTGGCAATTCGTAACCGAGAATTTTTGGATCGTTAAGCGGTGCCGTGCCTATAAAGGTGTTTACATACTTTGTGTAAACCGGTTTTGGCTGGCTTTTTACGGATGCAGTTGCAACAAGACACAATGCGGCAATGCTTACAAATTTTCTGAGTGGACCTCTCATTTGATAAGTAATTAAAAATTAGATATATGTAGTGCATCTCCCTCCTTTTACAAGGCTCCCTCGGGTTTTGCACCGCCAATATCGTTATTTCTGCTCAGATTGAACTCTTATCCGTGGATATATTGTTTGATTCTGTTTATCTTTAAGTTAACCCATAAAATATTGGACCAAATTTGTAGTCTCCTGAACTTACGAGTCCGCATAGCGGACGGCAAATCTTGTAACAATGGGTTTCAACCCCTTGCTAAGCATACCAAACAAAGCAAGTTTCATAGAAACGATCCATATTTGGCGCGCTGCAATGGCTATTTATATATATCGAGCCTACGGCTCTCGGGTTTCTATCGTATTCTTACAACGGATTAAAATCCGTTGCTACAATATTGGCCGAGGCGATGCCTCTTTCTTTCAGTCTACCCGTTTTGTGGGGTAACTTAAACTTGATCAGTTGGTAAAATCGAACCACAGGGTGCCGCTAACCGGCTTTCCATCCAAATGATTTTTCTGGCTTTGCGGGCCCATCACGTCGGCGGACTGGAATTTGGTACCGATAGGGTTTATCGCTTTCATAAACCCAATACTGCCTGCCGGGAAAGTGGGTTCCACATTATTATTACTTAAAGCCGCCTGCTCCCTGGCCGGCTGATACATTTGCAGGTAAGTATTTTTATCAGCGATGTAAACCGTAAATGGAGATTCCTTATTTTCGATAACGGCCCAGTTTACTTCAGCGTGGTAGCCTTTAAACTCGGGGTAACCCCAGGTTTCGCCGGTTATGGTATTGTTATAGGCTTTGTGCCAAACGCCGAATTGCTGACCTTTCAGCCGGTTCTTCCATACCCGGTAAGGGCCGCGGCCCAGCCATTTCATACCCGTAACCTTTTCTTCGGGATAATTAAAGGTGATGCCCATAAAATCAACATCGCCCTGCTGCGTATACTGATACTGCAGCTTAACGGGCTGACCGTGTTTAAAGGTCCATTTGATTTGCAGCGGTGCAGCGCCCTCATATTCGGCTTGTACTATATATTGGGCTTTATCTGCCTTATAAGTAAATTCCTTTAAGGTAGTATTAACCCCGGCCAGTACCGGCCCGCCCGATAGGGAAACCGTACCCGTTGGCTTCACTACTTTTTGGATATACCCGGTAGTTTTATCAAAATAATAGCTGATGCCATCGCATTTTACGGTAAGTTCTTTATCGCTTTCGGAAATGCTTATGCCCGGTGTTTTTGCAATTGCCGGAGCATTTGGCGCCGCGACAGGCGCGTGGATAGCCCAGCTCCAGGTAAAGATCTCTTTTTTATCCGGATCGTAAGCGGTGAGGTAAAGGGCATCGCTTTTTTTCCATGTTGATGGCAGGTTTAAATTGAATACGCCTTTTTCGCCCGGTTTTAAGTTTAGTGCCGCGGGGACACCTGTGGCCTGTAAAATAGCTGCCGAAGTTTTACTTTTTGCCGGAGGGAATTTAACCAGTTTCCATTTAAAGGTGCATTGGCTAAAATTGGTGAACGAGTACCTGTTCTCCACCGGGATCTTCCCGTCGAAACGCTTATCAATCGGCTGCGGATCGACATAAACCGGCGACCAGATCTCTTTAACGGTATAAAAGCTGGCTTCCTTTTCGCGATGCGGGCCTACAATGCCATCCGGCGCGTGGTTTCCATCAGCGTCATACGCTCCGTTCTTATCGGTGCGAATAAGCGCCTCATCCAAGAAGGCCCATATAAACCCGCCTGCGCCGTGCGGGTGCTTCATCATCGCGCCCCAAAAATCATCAAGCGCAGCCCCTGCTCCGCCATCATACAAGGCGTGCATAAATTCCGTCGGGAAAAATACTTCCTGCCCGGCAGAGGCTGCGTTAACCATATATTTATAATCGGGGTAATGCTTTGTATCGGTACCGTTAAACTTTTCCCAGGGATGTATTACGGTACGTTTTTGAGGATCGTAAAGCGCGTAATCGTTATCCAGTCCGCGGTTCCAGCCACCTTCGTTGCCGTTATCCCAAAAGACAATCGATGGGTGGTTTACATCGCGCAGCACCAGTTCTTTCACCAACTTATGGCCTACTATGGTATCATATTTTGCCTGCCAGCCGGTGAGTTCGTCCAGTACATAAAGGCCCAGGGAGTCGCACACATCCAAAAACTCATGATCGGGCGGATAGTGCGACATGCGTACCGCGTTATTATTCATCTGCTTCATCAGCTTAGCGTCCATCAAATGGACACCTTTGCTTAGCGTGCGCCCTGTTTCGGGCCAAAAACTGTGGCGGTTAGTACCTTTTAAGATTACCCTTGCGCCATTAACATAGAAACCGTCATTAGTCCGGACTTCCACCGTGCGGAAACCAAACTTTTGCTTGATACGGTGTACAACACCCTGTTTATTTTTGATACTGACGATTACCTGGTACAGGTTGGGGAATTCGGCGCTCCACAGCTGCGGTTTATTAAAGCTGCCTTTTAATTGCAGGCTGTCTGCCGTAGTATTTGCTTTAACCGTTAAGAGCGCGCCAACATTTTGTCCGTTGAGCTTTTGCACCTGCCCAATAATGGTTTCGTCTCCTTTTAAATTCCGCGCGAAAACATTCAGCAGGAAAGAGCCATCAGCCTTGGCGTTTACCGATGTCCGTTCGATAAAGGTTGCCGGCACTATCTCCAAGTAAACGGGGCGGTAAATGCCGCCTAACACCCAAAAATCGCTATCCCTTCTCTCGGCATCGTTCACAGATGAATTTGCGGAAGTTTTATCAACCGTAACTTCCAGCAGGTTTTTGCCTACGGGTTTTAGCAGGTCGGTTATATCGTACTTAAAGCGGTAAAAAGCGCCCTGGTGTATGGGGCCGGCCTGCTTGCCGTTAATCGTTACTTTGGTATCGGTCATCGAGCCCTCAAAAACAATGAAAACCTTTTTGCCTTGCATGCCCGACGAAGCAAATTCGTATTTGTAGAGGCCCTTTTCGTTGGCTTTTACCTTATCGTGCCCATAATTATAGGTACCAAAACCCTGCTGCTCCCAGTTGGAGGGAACGGGTATCTTTGTCCAGCTGCCGCTTTTACGGCCCCCGGTACAATAAAAATCCCATTGCACGGTGTGGTCCTTATCCGTACCGGATAAATATTTAATAACCGTTTCCTGCGAAAACGCGTTAACGCCCGTCAGCAGCAATAATAATTGCAATACTATTTTTTTCATAATATTTATTAGGTGTAATGGTTGGCAAGCCTAAACTAAACAAGATTAATTACTCCCTTGCAATTAAGAAAGAATACCGTAAATTAAAATTACGCAATCGTTACCGATTGTGGCAATAACCGGGCTGTAGAAGTTTTGTGTTATTCATAAAAAAAGCCGGCAAGCGAAATACGCTACCGGCTTTAACTCAACCAATATATGAACCAATAATTATTCTGTTTTTCTGAGCCTGATGCTTCTGAACTGCAAACGGCTACCCTGCACTAATCCACTTTTTCATTCCAGAAGGTAAATTCACTGATGTTGCTATAGTTACTATCGTTTGTGGTTACGTGTTTAATGCGTACACGGATGTACCTTACCGAAGGCACCGTGTCGAAATCAAATTTCTGCGCGTTCTGGCCATCATCGGTTCTGCGTATATCCTTCAACAGTGTCCATCCCTTGGCAGTCATTTCGGCCGGCCATCCGCTGTCGCGCGGCGACAGGCTTGTTTCTGCACCGGTAATATCCGCTATCCCCCAAACTTCAAACTGATCTGGATTATTGCAGCAGCTACGCCCGGTTTCTTCTACCGATGTAAGCTTTTTATACACTTTACCCATATCAAAAGTTATTGCATGCGGCATGCCATGGCTACCATCGCTATGGAATACATCCGGGTACCCCTGCGGGCCAACCGACCCGTCCCACAATTTGCGCACCGTGGTGTTGGAGTCGTAGATCCCGGCATCGCCAGGTAAAGGGTTCTCCCTGAATAACGACTTATCGCATACGGCAATAAATCTGATGGTGGGGAAGGTAGCTTTTTCCAGCGTAGTGAATACGTCAGCCGCGTTGGAGGCTGGTACGTAAGCCGATTGATACTTTACCACCGTTCCAAATTTAAAATCGGGCAGATTAATGGCATTGTTCTTTGGCAGCAAGGTTGCGGTGTTTAACCCGCCGGTATTGGTATTGTATTCTATGGATGTAGATACGTTACCACTATCCGGCTGAATAAAATTAAGATCTACCGATCCATCAGGGCGCACCATATACGGGTTTGCTATATTATAACCACGGTTAAGCAGGGTAGACTGGTAAACAGGCCCGTACACACGAACATTGTTCAGATCCTGCCCCACCGAGGTACCGCCGCTGTTATCGTGCGCTACTATCCTGAAGCTATATACATACTCCTTCAGGCCGGGGATGGATACTTTAACGGAGTCGGCCGGGCTGTGGCTTGTAGCATCAAGAGTTAACGAGTCTTTGCCGTTATTCCAGGTGATCACATAATTTTTAATGCTTGGATCGGGGCTGGGGTGCCATACCAATACCGCCCGCAAATTACCGGGGCGATACCCTACGCCGGTTGCCAGGCCCGGATAAGTTACTTCGTGATTATCTAAAAATGTTTTATAGTCATCGGCATACTTTTTACAGCTACCTGTTACTATAAATATGATGGATAAGATAACTATAACACGGAAAATATTTTTCATTGCTTTAATTTATTAGTTAAGGCTTATTGTGTAGGGTCGCCAAATAATGTAATCTCCTTTGCGTTAACATAGTCGAGCCCGGCCCAGGTTTGCGTGCATTGGAAACGGATAAACTTAGCCTTAGGGGCAGTGTTTGGCATTTTAAAATCGACACCTGCCGCGCCGTAGGCTATATCAGCCGCGTTTGCGTTGCCCGGGGGTAAGCCCGACGGAGGGTTTGGATAAACAAAATTGCCCATGTTAACCCAATCGCCAAGTACGGTACCCACAGGCGTGGTTGCTGCCGGCCAGGCCGAATAATCTGCCGGGTTATCTTTCAACGAACCCCAGATGGTGAACTGCCTTGTGTTTTGATAGCCATAAATATCCGACAGCCTGTTATATAACCTAACACGGCTTATTTTTGCGGTAACACCTAATGCAATGGTGCCAATTTTTAGAGGGTTGCTGGTGGTATGCCATCCCGGGTCGCCCAGGTTATCATCAAAAAAGAATTTAAACTCCCAGCCGTAGCCGATAGGGCTATCGGTTGGTAAATGGAAGGTAGAGAACTTCTTCTTATCCAAGGCAACCTCAAACAATGGCGTAAGGGTTTTGAAAACCGTATCGGATATATTCCCAAACCTATCGGTAACAAAAACACCAAACTTTTGAGGAGCCGCCGGGAAACCAAGTGCCGAAACATTGATAGTGTCGCCGGTTAGGTAGGTAGGCTCTTGCTCATCGTATTTATTGGTAGCCGAATTAAAGGTGATAACATGTACGGCTACCGGCACCTTGTTAGGGTTAAACCCAAAGAAGTTAGCACCGCCAAAATCGGGCGTGATAGTCAAATTAGAGTTAATGTACAGGTAATTTGGCGTGGCCGGGTTTACGGTTACGGTAACCGGATCGGACATTACATTGGCCCTGCTTACCGCGTATAAAGTTACCGTGTATTCCTTAGCTCTTGCAAAACCATCAACAATAATGGTATCGGTATAATAACTGGCCTTTGTCTCTCTTGTCCTGGTATCGTTTATATTATAGCGGGCCAAAACGTATAACAGGTTTTTCTCATTTGGTAAGGTATAGGTTAGGCGGGCTGCACCATTAAGGTTCTCTACCTTAACATTGGTTACCGGCCCGGGTTTAGTCTGATCGGTTGATACCACCTGGATGTTAGATTCGGCTTTCTTGCATGATGGCGAAGCCAGCACGATAAGCAACACCGAGACCAGCATATAGCATGCGAAGTACCTGCGTTTAAATATCTTTTTCATAATTTATATTTTAATATTAGTTGTTGCCAAACACATGATTATATAAAACTACTACCAGTACGGATTTTGCGTAAGGTTTTCATTTATAATGACATCCTGCGTTGCAATAGGAAATAAATAATCCTTTACACCAAATACCGGGATAAGAACCGTGCTTGGGCGATAATAAGCGGCAGAACTACCCTCGTTAATGTTCCATCCCTGCAATGGTTTGCTTAAAACTTCCTGCAGTTCTTTCCACCTGCGCAGGTCCCAGCCTATCTGGCCTTCAAACGCTAACTCTATCCTTCTTTCCTGGTGAATGATCTGGCGCAAACCGTCTTTACCGGTGGCTTTCCCCGGGTTGGTTGAATAAGCAGTCCAGGAAGCTTGCACACCCTGCAGGCCCGCCCTCGCCCTAACCATATCAATGTATTTGTATACCTCTGCCGACGGCCCTTCGGCCTCATTAAGCGCTTCGGCGTATAAAAGATACAGGCCCGATAAGCGTATAATAGGCAGCTGATAGCTCACCACATCAAAGGTTTTATCCATTACGGTTTGGTAATTGGCCAGTTTTTTTGGCCAGATGCCGGTAATATTGGTAGAGTTAAAGCTTTTAGGGCCGGCTGTTGCAAAAATACCTTTTGCCTGTACATAAGGTGCGTCATCTTCCTTAAGCTTACCGTTGCCAAACCAAATGCTGCCATCAAATGCTAAGCTGGCGTAATAACGCGGCTCGCGGCCCAAATTACCCTGCGCGGTTTCGTAGCCTTGTTTTATGTAATGCTTATTAGCGTCGTCGCCTGCCTTTGGGGTAAAACGGCCGTTGTAATCAAAGGTTTTATCCTCGTTAATAGGCACGCCCTGTTTGGTGTAAAACAGTTCGGTTTCGGCAATTGGCACCGCCCAGTTGGATGGGTACGTATTTGCCATACTAACAGCATCACTGGTTAACTTAGGCATAACAAATCCCTGGTAACCAAAGCCGTAGTTTAGCGCCCAGATCAGTTCGGGGTTTTGCTCCCATTTGCCGGTTACAGCCGATTGCAGCGTTAAAAGTTTCTTCACCTCGTCTGATGCGTCGCTTACTGCGGTTGTGGGTGGCGCGGTATTTAAATGCAGCCCCCTTGCTTCGCACTCGGTTATGGCCGCCTTTGCCGCGTCTGCTGCTGCCTTCCATTTAGTGGCATCATATCCGGCCGAGAAAAGCAGTTTGCCGCTACGATCTTTAATACCCGCATAATCGGGGTTGCCGTTAAACAGGGGGCTGGCAGCTGTGGCCAACACCTCAGCTTTTACTGACATGGCTATAAACTTAGTGATGCGGCCAAACTCTTTTGTTTGATTTTCTATCACCGGCGGCAGATCGGGTATCGCGGCATCCAGCTGTGATACTACGTAAGCAAACGATTCGTCGGTAGATGAACGCTTCCTTTTTAAAGAATCTGTAGGTGCATCTATCGGGAAACTCTTATCTATTATGATTATCGGGCCATACATGCGCATCAAATAATAATGATAGAATGCTTTCAGGAATTTCACCTCGGCTATCCAGCGCCTCTTTTCCGACTCGCTCAGATCTATCGGCTTATCAATGTTCTCCAGCATGGTGTTACACCTCCTTATGCCCTGGAAGAGGTTAACGTTACCAACGCCGCCGGCGCCCCAGTAATTTAAAACCGGTGAGCCGGTGCTTTGCACGCCTCTGATGAGGTTGAATCCGCTCTGATCAAAAAAAGTGACGCCCAGGTTATTAGGGTAAATAATTTCTGCCGAGGTAGTGAACCCGGCGTTATAAATTACGTTGTTCAGCTGCTGCATGGTAGAGTAGCAACTAAAAAGGTAACTCTCCGCCTCGTTACGGTTCCTGAAAGCATAATCAAGCGTACCTACGTTATCAGGAGCCACGTCCAGGTATTTTTTGCACGACACACCCGTCATACAAAAAAGGGCCATCAGTATATATTTATAATATGATCTCATGTCTTCTCTGTTTTAATCTGTTATGGTTATAAATTAACATTAAGGCCAACATTAAATACTTTTTGGATAGGGTAAGCAAACCCGTTGCCGCCCTGCTCCGGATCCCACATCTTGAAGGGGCTCCAGGTAACCAAATTTAAGCCGTTAAAATATATCCTCAGGTTGTTAAGTTTTAATGCTTTTGATAGGCGGGTAGGTAATGTATAACCTATTTCTAACGATTTTAACCGTAAAAAGCTTGCATCGCGCAGCCACCAGGTGCTGGGCTGCAGGTTATTCTCAATCCCTGCCCTTGTAGTACCCAACCTTGGGTAAGCAGCATACAGGTCTTGATTTTCTTCGCTCCAATGGCTATCGGCAAATTCCTGCAAAACCTGTGTATTACCATACACATAAGCATCCGGGCTTGGAATGAACGGGCTAACACGGGTAGGGTCGACAAAGAAAGATACCCTTGCCTGCCCCTGGAAAAACGCCGACAGATCGAACCCTTTATAACCGGTAGAGAAGCCAAAGCCGTAAACGATCTCCGGTGTTTGCGGGTAACCCAAAAAGGTTAGGTCGAGATTATCTATCTTGCCATCGCCATTTAAGTCGCGATATTTGATATCCCCACCTTTCGGCTTAATACCTGTTCCGCTAAATACCTGCGATGGCGAGTTCATTGCTTCCTGGTCGTCTACAAACAACCTTTCGGCAACATAACCATAACCCCGGCTAATGGGCTGGCCTATAAAGTGCCTCCATGGCTCGTTAAAGTTTGGTTCTTCTATAAAAGTATACTTGTTGGTTGAGTAAGTGAAGTTACCCCTAAAAGACGCCCACAAACCGCTGCTGAAATTTTGTTTGTAATCTGCAGACAAGTCCACGCCTTTGGAATCTACAACACCTAAGTTGGAGCTGATAGCCGATTCAAAACCTTCGCTTGAAGGAACCAGCCTCTGGCGTAAAATATCGTACCGGTGATTTTTATAGATCTCGGCAATAACGTTCAGGTTTTTCAATATCGTAAACTCAACCGCTAAGTTGGTTTGCTTTGAAGTTTCCCAGGTGATATTGTTGTTCTCGTAACTGTTGATGAAAACACCCTTACGCTCGTAGGAATTATTAAAACCAAATTGCGCGTAGTTGGGGCCGTCGACAAAGTTAACGTCAGACTGGTAAAAGAAACGTTGCTGGCCAATGGCATCATTACCCACCTTGCCGAAACTTGCACGTATTTTTAAGCGTTGGATGATATCCGGGTTCCAGAAACTTTCGTTTGATACTACCCATGAGCCGCCAATGGTTGGGAAGAAACCGTAACGGTGCACGGCATTAAAACGCTCCGAACCATTGTAGCCAAAGTTACCTTCTATGAAGTACTTGCTTTTAAAACCGTAGGTTAAGCGGCCCGCCAACCCCAGGTTCCTGAACGGAAGGGAGTATTGTAATGTAGTTTTATTGGTTTTAGGATCTTTTTGGCTGGAATATACAGTTTGCTGAACGGTACCGATCAACGTTGCGTTGATATTATGGTCGCCCAGCTGCTTGTTATAGTCCATAGCGCTTTGCAGATACATGAAAGTATCCGCGTTTGGTTCGTTTTTATTGTATGATAGGTATTCCTGCGCCACGTTGTTGCCCGTTGGCTTAGGGTTAAGCCAGGTTAAAGTGTATTGATCGGTCACCTTATCATACGAGCCGATATTGTAATAAAACGGACTATAAGTTAATTGCGAATCGAAATACGAGTGCCTGTTGGTGTTAAACAGGGTGCGGAATTTTAATCCGTCGGTAAGGAAGTTCAGGTTTTGGTTCAGCTCCAATTGGGCCGACATCCGCGACTCGGAGAAATTCTTATGTCCCCGTAAAAGCGCCGCGTATGGGTTATTGTATAAAATACTATTATTGTCGGCACCATCGGCCTGGCCTACATTACCAAACAATATGTGCTGCGCGTTTGCATTAGCTGCATCGGCAGGGTAAAATGCCGGGAAAAGCACCGGGCTGGTATGAACGGCAATGTTATACAGATCCGATGCGAAGGAACCGTCGCTGGTGAGAGGGCCGCTGTATTCGTTAAAAGTACCTGATAACCTTACAATAACCTCGGTGCTTTTAGTTAAGGCAAGGTTAATGTTAGAGCGTAACTGGTAGTTTTTAAAGCTTACGTTGTTATTGTTATTATTGCGGATATCTGTTTTTAAAACGCCATTATCCTGGTTATAAGTACCGGTAATGTAATAGCGGGCCAATCCGCTGCCACCGCTAACGCTTAAGTTGTTGCGTTGTGTTGTAGCCCTTTTGTTGAACAGCATTTTTAGCCAGTCTACAGCCGGGTAAACATACGGGTTGGCGCCGGGGCCGCCGTTAATTGTATTTTGGGTATTAACTATCTTGCTTTGCGGGAAAGGCAAAGGCAATGCAGGGTCGCGGGTTAGCGAGGCCTCGTTGTACAGGTTCATGTATTCGATAGGGCCAACTATTTGTGGTGTTTGTGTGGCCTGCGATGAAGAATACTCCGACCGGAAATTGATCTTGGCCGGGCCTTCTTTACCTTCCTTTGTACTTACCAGGATAACCCCATTGGCACCCCTTGCTCCGTAAAGAGCAGTCGCGCTTGCATCCTTTAAAATGGAGAAGCTGGCGATATCGTCAACCTGTAACCGGGCAAGGTCTGACGTGGTTAGCTCCACGTTATCTATCAAAATAAGGGGATCTTGCTTGTAGCCGAACGTAGTTACGCCACGCACAAAAAACGAAGCATTATCCTGCCCCGGCTGTCCGCTGCGCTGATAGGAAATAATACCGGCCGCCTGCCCTGCCAGTGCGGCAGTTAAGTTACTTGCGGGTATCTTTAGCTCGCTGGGTTTAATGCTGGTTACCGAACCAACCAAAGCCTCCTTACGCTCCTTTTTACCGAAGGCCGTTATAACTACCTCATCAATCTGGCCCTTGGTTTCGGCAAGGCGGACGTTAAAGATCTTATTAGTAGCAGATACAACAAACGTTTGAGATGTAAAACCTACAAACGAAACCCGAAGGGTCGCGCCATCTTCTACATCTAAGATAAACCGGCCGTTCACATCTGTTAAAGTGCCCACTTTGCTGTTGTTTACAACGGTAACACTAACGCCGGGCAGGGTGATCCCGGTGGTATCGGTAACCTTACCGGTTACGGTAATTTTTGCGGTTTGAGCAAAGGCGGTACCAAAAAACAAGGAGAACACAATAAGCAGTAAGCAGCGCCGCTGGTAAGGGCTGCCCGGCTTTTTTTGCGCTGTTAAAGGTGCTTTACCTAAAATATGAGATTGGTTCATAAAGTTTTGTTCATAAAATTTATTTTTAATCAATCGGGTTTACTCAATCAGTTTCTTGAGGTCTGCTGAATTGTTGCGGGGATATCGATCGGCGCTTTGCAAGTTTTTTGGCAATACAACGCCATCGCCCAGGGCTTCCTGAACTGCACAGCTTGCGATAAAAAACAGCGGTATTGGCCACTCGCCCGGAATTATTACGACCCGGCTTACGTGGCCCGTTGGCTTTCCCCTTAAAATATAAGAGTCAATTTTTTACATAATTAATTGGTTTAGTGAATAATTGGTTTTGTAAATGTATAGTGCAACGGCCGATAAAAAAATGGATTAACTTTCAAAAAAGATAGACAATATTCTGATTTTTAACTTTTTTAAAAAAAAACCTTTAGGGGTGTATCTGGGGATAAAGATAAAGAACCCCTCAGTTTTTGTGTGACAGGTAAAACATTATTGCAGTCAATACCGGCAAAAACAATCGGATTACAAGCCGAAACAGGCTTAAAGAGCAAAATACCTTTTTTGGGATAAGCCCTTATTGCAGATAGACAATATTACGATTATCACATTTTTTGGGCGAATAATTTAGGAGGCGGGTATTAATAGGCCAAATTGAAGATATTTGTCCATTTGACGAGTAACCACGCCACGGTATCCTTTAATTCACCGTTCCGAATTTGTATACGATAATTTCATGGTATTCCTCGCCCGGATGTAACTCAGCAGAAGGGAAATCGGGGTGATTGGGGCTATCCGGATAATACTGGCATTCCAGGCATAAACCGTCGAACGGCTTGTATGGGCGCTTAAAATTCCCCTCGGCTTCACCGTTAAGATAATCACCGGTATAAACCATTACCGATGGATAAGTAGTATACACTTTCAGCGTTCTGCCTGATGTTTTTTCTATCAATTCGGCAGCAGGTTTAAGTACTTTGGCTGCATCGGTCAACACGTAGCAATCATTGAACAGGGCAGTAACCTGGTCGCCAATCATCATTTTACTCTCCAAAGATTCGCCGTTAAAAGCATGTTTCCCCGCCGGTTTTATTTGTCCATTGGGGATATATGACTCGTCTACCTCCAGCATATTATCAGCATAAACTTTAACAGCGTGCCCGAAAACACCCTCGCCTTTTGCCGACAAATTAAAATAAGCATGATTGGTAAAATTAGCTACGGTTTTTTTATCGGTTTGCGCTTTAAAATCTATGGAAAGCTCGTTTTCATCCGTAAAGCGGTAGGTTACGGTAAGCTGGAGGTTGCCGGGGAAGCCGCCGTCGCCATCTTCGCTATGGAGGGTGAAGGATAGGCTATCGTCATGTAACTCATAGTCAAAAACCCGGGTGTTAAACGCCGCGTTACCGCCATGGTTGGTGTTAGGGCCATCGTTGGCGTGTAACTGATAAGCTGTGCCATCTAAAGTAAATTCGGCACCGCCTATCCGGTTTGCAAAACGGCCTATCGTAGCGCCGAGGTAACAAGTATCGTTCACATAATCGTTCAATGCCGGGTAGCCTAACACCACGTTGTCAAAACCACCATCCTTATCGGCAACCACTACCGAAACCACAGTGGCCCCATAGTTAGTTAACTCTACATAAGCGCCTGTAGCATTTTGTAGCCTGAACAGGTAAACCGGGCAACCTGCATGGTCGCCCCACTGGCGATACGATATAGCGGCGGGGCTTTGGATCATGGTAGAGTTTGTTTTAAAGGTCAAGATAAGGTATAAGTTTTTAACTTAACAAATACAGGTTAAATCTTTTTAGCCGGCATTTGTTATTAAGCTAATGTTGGTACTGGATACGGTGTAAACCTCGGTTTTTTATAATTATTTGATTATCAATACCTTACTAAACACACAATGAAATTGTGTAAACTTTTGTAAACTTTTTTATTATTTAGCTTCGGTAAGCTGTACAACCGCGCTGGTTTTATTAGTGCTGATCCCCGGATCAAAACCAACCGTCATCAGGAAATCGCCGGAGTAGGTTTTCTTCCCATCCATCGGTGATGATGAGCCCGGGTAAAGGTTTATTTCCTTTAGGCTGTAGCGTTTGGCAGGGTCCAATCCTTTCAGTTTTATGGGTAGCCTGTTGCCTCGCCCGTAGCGGTTATTAACCAGGTAATTGAAGATCACTGCCGACGTTTTAGTAGTATCTACATACATTACAGCGGCTACACTTTCAGTAACCGGATCTGATAAACGGTATTGGTCGCCCTGCCATATCACCGGTTTTAAGCTGTTATAGTTCTTCACCGCATCCTGGCAAAAAGCAAGATCGTTCCCGGCCAGTTTACTGATAACGATATCAAAACCCAAACGCCCCATCATGGCTACATCCACCCGGAATTTTAGCGGTTGTTTGCCCCAGTCGGTTACGTGGTTAGCGGTAGCCATTGCCGGGTAGAAGTAAGAGTATTCCCACTGCATAAAAATGCGTTCCAGCGGGTCGGTGTTATCGCTTGGCCAAAATTCGGTGAAGTATTGCAGCGCGCCATAGTCAACACGGCCACCACCGCCCGAGCAAAGCATCATGGGCACACTGGGGTATTTTGTGCGGATGCGCTGCAAAACTTTATAAAGCCCACGCACATATTCTACATAAAACCGTGACTGGTCTTTTTTCAGAAAGGTTGAATAAGCGTTATAAATAACCGCGTTGCAATCCCACTTGATGTAAGCCAGGTTGGGGCTTTTAATAAACAGCGAATCTACAATGCTGTATACAAAATCCTGTACTTTGGGGTTAGCCAGATCCAGCACCAGCTGGTTACGGAAATAGTATTCGGGCCGGCCGGCTTGTTTAACCACCCAATCAGGGTGTTTTTTGTAAAGCTCGCTTTGCGGGTTTACCATCTCCGGCTCTATCCATATCCCGAATTTTACACCCGTGTTTTGCGCTTCTTTTACCAGCGAAGCGATGCCATTTGGCAGTTTCTTCACGTTTTCCTGCCAATCGCCCAAACCTGCATGGTCATCATTGCGGGGGAACTTGTTGCCAAACCACCCATCGTCTAACAAAAACAGATCAACGCCGAGCGTTTTGGTGTCTTTTAAAAGCTCCTTCAGTTTACTTTCATTAAAACCGAAGGCAGTAGCCTCCCAGTTGTTGAGCAAAGTTAAACGCGAGCCTTTGCCATCCAGCAGTTTATACTCACGCGCCCAGCGCTGTAATTTGCGACTGGCCTCGCCCTTGCCTTTATCAGAAAGGGTATATAAAAATGGCGGTGTGGTAAACTCTTCTCCCGCTTTAAGCAGATAAGGCGAAGCGTAATTATTGATCCCGGCGATGATCCTCAGGTTATCCTGCGGATCCACCTCCAGGTCGATGCGGAAATTACCGCTCCATTCCAGTGAACCGTAAAGCACGGTCCCCTCATCTTCTGATGCGGGTTTATCAATCGAGATCATGAACACCGATGGCTGGAATAAATTGGCCCGGCTGCCCAGTTTACTGTCGAGAACTTTGATGCCGTGGCTAAGTTCTTTTTCTTCGGGCTGCATCTCTTTGGCCCAGTCGCCATGATACTGCCTTAACCAATAACTTTTGGCCTGCACGTATAAATTTGCCGAAGCGAATTTTTGCAGGCTGATATTGCCTTTCTCCAGGTTTTTGATGGCGCTCCATTGTTCAACCACATCTTCTTTGAAGTATGATTTGTAGTAAAGCGTTACCTCCACATCATAAACCGGGTCTTTCAAATTCACGGTTAGCAAAGCCACATCTTCATCCACTTTAGTGAGCTGGTGGCTCACATATTTCAGATCGAGCGACATATTACCATCTGCATGGGTTACGGCGATGGCCGGTTCAGCCAGGTTACGCGAACCCGCTGTAGTGTAAGCCGAATTGAGCTGCCCACTGTAATCGGCAGAGGATTTGTGCATGGCCGCCACTTCGTTATATTCTTTAGCATCTGCCAGTTTTTTACCGAAATAAACGGTGCTCAGGTTTTTCTCCCCATCTACCTGCAGTAAAAAAGCATGGTGCGCGGTCTCTACAGGAATGGTGATCACCTGCGCGTTTACCGGCTGGGCCGTGGCCAAAAAACAGCCCGCAACTAATGTTGCCGCAGCCTTTTTTAAAGAATAAAATAGATACATATTTTAAATTGATATGGTAGAAGTTGCGCAAACCCTTTAATACCGATGAAGTTTTCAGCTTCACCGGTTCGATGGTTATCGTTGATTGTTGGGTTGCTTTGTTTTTAGTAGCTGGACACGTTCATTTGTTTTTTTGCCATCTCTAAATGGATCTTTGCGCCGGCGTGTGCGGCATCCAGTTGCAGCACTTTTGTAAACATTTCTGTTGCGGCATCAAAATCCTCCAGCCCAAGCAAACCCAAGCCTTGTAAAAAGCTGGTATGGCACAGGTTCCGCAGATTCAGGTCATCATCAAAAATGAGCAGGTTGGGCAGCGATACCGCGAAGTAGTCGATCTTTACAACATCGTTTGCATGGGCTTTGCCGTAAGCCAACAGTTTATTAAAGATGCTTTTCGCCCGTTCCTTATCGCCCAGTTTATTCCAGCTCAGGCCCTGGTAAAAGATCTTATCGGGTTGCTGGTCGTTATAAAAAACAGCGGCAGAAGGCTCATCCAAGCCAACGGTCGACTGGCTAAAAAAAGCTTTAGCTTCATCAGCCTTATTTAAACCTTCATAGGCGCAGCCCAGCCAGTAGTCGATATCGTTTTCCTGCGTGCCGTATAATTTACCTTCCCCTAAGTTATGAGGATAGCTTTTGGCCTGGTTGAGATAGGCAATAGCTTTTTCAAAACCACCATCTTCTATAGCTTGTTTAGCCAGTTGTATTAAACTAAAAATATACTGCCCTGATGCCTTGCCCTCGCCCCCTTCCCATGGGTGGAACTGGCGCTGCATCAGAAGACCTAAGGCTTTATCATATTCGCCCAGCAGGTTATAAAGCGTTACCCGCTCTAAATAAACATCGTCACGCTGCTCCGCTACCGGCAGGTGGTCTTCCAAAAATTTAAGGCGCACACTTACCGGGTAGTTTAAGCGCTTATAAAGCTGATCCAGTTCCATCAATACGCGGGCATCGGTGGTATCCAAAGCAAATGCTTTTTCAAAATACTTCAGCGCTTTCTCAGCATCGTTTTGCTTGTTAAAATAGGCTATCGCCAAATTCCTGAACACGGTTGGGAATTGGGCATCCAGCTTAGCGGCTTTCTCCCAATAGCCGAGTGCATCGTCGTATTGGCGTTTATCGTAAAACAGGTTGCCGAGGTAATATGGCGCTTTGGCATCTGATGGATTTAGCTCCATGGCCAGCTGCAGTATTTTCACCTCATCCAACCGGTTCGGGAAACACAGGTACGGGTCGGCAGCGGCGGCTTTTTCAAACCATTTTTGAGCTTCTTCTTTCAGTCCATTTTTATGGTTTATATAGCCCAGGCTGTAGTAAACCATCGGGTTATTACCCTGTTCTTTTAAAGCCAGTTGCAACAGTTCATCAGCTTCGGTATATAACCCAGCGGAAGCGTAATCGAGGGCGTATTCAATAAAATTCTGGTCATCGTTCCTGCTCAAAGCCAATAGTTCATCCAGGCTTTCGGCGGCTTTCTCCATATTGCCGTCCAGCTTATAAAGTTGCATTTTTTCAAAAACGGCCCCAAGGTTAAAGCTATCGCGCTCCAGTGCTGCATCGACTACTTTAAAGGCTTTATCCAATTGTTGAAGATTGCGCAGCGCGGCAATTTTGATCACATAGGCCTTGCTGTTGTTGGCATTCCTGTCCAGCGATTGGCTGATATGGTCAAGCGCCAATGCAAAGTGCCCGCGGGCTGCATCGGTCTTTGCTACTTCAAAAAAGCCGCTATCCTTCCAGGCGTTGCTCCAGGTAGCTTTGTAGAAAACGGTGTAAGCTTCGTCTGTTTTATCCTGATATTTCAAACACAAGCCAAGGTTGTAGTATGGCTCGCTGTCGTATGGATTTGGGTTGCGCTGGATGCTGGTTTCTACGGCCTTCCTCAAAAATGGTTCCGCTTTGGCAAACTGCCCTTTGCGGATATACCATTTACCCAGAGCGTTGTTATTGCGGATATCTCCCGGTTCGCGGCGGAGTGCTTCCTCGTAATAAGGCACCGGCGAAAACGTGGCATGGCGGTATTGCTCCAAATGTTGTGCCGTTAAAAACAATTGCTCAACGCTCTCCACATCCGCAGGTTCCAAAGCAGGCTTTGCCGGGATAGGCATCTCGTTCTTTTTGTTCTTGGCAGGTTCGTAGCGCAGCACCTCGCGGCTATCTTGCGTGATAATCAACAATAATTCCTGTTCGTTCAAACCTGCATCAACAGTAATGTCCTTAACAAAGACGGCTTCAGGCGTAAGCGTTGCGGTATGTGTCAGCAGATCTTCGCCTTTGTAGCTAAGGCTGATCTGCAGACCTGGTTGCGCCGAGGTTACCTGCACTTTAAGCGTTACCTTATCGCCGGTTTTGCTGAGCGCCAACAAAATATCCTTCGATGCATTTTTCACCATACCTAACTCGCGGTAGGGCAAAAAGTACTGGGTAAAGGTTTTCTCTTCGTTGGGCATCAGCCAGCTAAAATCGGGTTGGTTATCGGTGAAAACGCCTGTCATCAGTTCGATATACGGGCCGTCCTCATCGGTGAGGTTCCTGTCCCAGGCCTGGCCGAAATCGCTGTGGCCCCAGGTCCATTGTTTTTTACCGGGAGATACATGGTGATTGGCCACATGCAGCAGACCGGCTTCGCTATCGTGCTCGTAGCCGCCAACAAAATCATAATCAGAATTGATGGCCATGTACGAGGTTGGCACCGGGATATTTTTATACATCGAGATATCCGTGCCCGGGGAATAATCCACCTTGTAATACGTGCCGGTTGCGATGGGGAAATCAGATACATCGCGCTTGCCATGGTCAAACACCGCGTTCACATCCGGCGGGAATACCGATTGGTAATAGTCGTTCACCTTTACTGCGGGGTTGGCCCACCATAAAAAGGTTTGCGGCAGGGCCGAGCGGTTAAACAGCTTTGCTTTTATTTCGATATAGGCCGTATCCGGGTGCAGGGTAAAACCCGCCATCCCCTTGGTATGGAACATCCGCTCCACCTCGTTCACCCAAACGGTTTTGCTGCCATCGGCGTGTTCTTCCAATTTATAATCAACCGGATCGAAAGTGCTTGGGCGATGGTGCTGCGGCCAGTTAAACTCAATACCGCCCGAGATCCATGGCCCAGTAAGGCCAACCAAAGCCGGCTTAATTACCTGGTTATGGTAAATGAAATGGCGCTGTTTAATTTTATCGAAAGCGGTTTGAATACGCCCGCCCAATTGCGGCAGTATCATCACCTTGAGGTACTTGTTCTCGAGGAATAAGGCAGTGTACGCCTTGTCCTCTTTTTCATCAGCAATTTTTTCGATAACGGGGTTTGGGTAAACCACCCCGCTGCTGCCCTGGTAAACCCGTTTTTCGAAAAACATAGGGTTTTTATCCGGTTTGCCAACACCGTACGTAGGGATAATTACTTGCTCTTCCCAAACGGAAACAGATGAATTTTGCATGTTATATATAATAGTTTAATGTCTTATTAAATTGTCTTCCAGTTCTTCCAGGGTTTGCCCCTTAGTTTCTTTCACCTTTGCTTTTATAAACAAAAAGCCCGCCAGGCAAATACCCGCGTACAGGTAAAACGGCCCGTAGGTACCCAGTATCTTAGCCAGTATTGGAAAGGTAAATACGAGGATAAAATACGCCCCCCAAAGCGACACGATGGCAACAGACGAAGCCACACCCCGGATTTTATTCGGGAAGATCTCGGAGATAAGCACCCAGGTAACCGGCGCAAGCGAGATAGCATAGGTGCTTATCGCCAGCAACACAACCATAGATACCAGCCCGGCAGGGAATTGATTTTGTAGCAGCACGGCCAGTACAATGTACAGGATAGCCAGGCCTAATGAGCCCCATAACATCAGCGGGCGGCGGCCCAATTTATCTACCTGCCACATGGCCAATAGCGTAAACACCAGGTTTACCACGCCAATAGCAACAGTTTCGAATAACTGCCTGTTGAGGTTTGCCCCTACCGATTCGAAAATGGTGGAGGTATAATTAAACACCACGTTAATGCCGCAGAACTGCTGAAAAACTGCCAGCGTAACCCCAACCACAACAGCCGGGCGAACAGCCTTTTCAAACACCATGGCGTATGATTGTTTTGTAGCCCCAACCAGTGATTTTTCAACCGCTTTAAAGGTCATATCTGCAAAATCCGGTGAGCCGATTTTGTTGAGGATCAGCTTTGCCTTTTCAGGCTGACCTGCCTTCATCAGCCACCTCGGGCTTTCGGGCAACCAGGTAACGCCTATTAAAAATACTGCCGATGGTACCACGCCCAGGCCAAACATCCAGCGCCACGAATCGGCGCCATGGTCGGCAAGGAAATAGTTAACCAAGTTGGTAACCAATATACCTATCACCACCGTAAGCTGGTTAATAGCCACATTGCGGCCGCGCACTTCGGCCGGCGAAACTTCGGCTATGTACATGGGGCAAAGCATAGAAGCCATACCTACGCCAATTCCCGCTGCAAAGCGCAACACCAAAAAATAGGTTAAGGATGCCGAGAACGCTATACCGATAGATGATACCGCGAAAATTAATGCCGCAATGATGAGCCCGGGTTTGCGGCCATATTTATCGGCAATATTGCCTGCAAGCAGGCAACCCACAATACAGCCCAAAGCCAGCGAGCCTGTTAAGAAACCCTCCCATACCGGTGTAAGCGCGAATTGTGTGCGCAAAAAGGGTAAGGCGCCGGAGATGACCGCGAAATCGAACCCGAATAAGTACCCGCCGAGTGCCGAGATAAAGGAAATGCCGATAATATAACTGCTGTTAAAGCTTTTGGAACTGCTCATTTTTAGGTTGTATAAGTTTAACTGGTGGCATAATATTACTATTTATTTTGATGATTATTTTACCGGAACTAATTTCAGCATCACTCCATCACCCGGAGCGGATGTAATGACAAGCTCCTGTGCATCAGCCGCTAATTCGCTAATTACACTATCATTCATAAAATCGCGCAATTCGTATTTCTTCTTCGCGTCAAGGTGCAAATCGCCCCGGTTGAATACCTGTTTAAAATCTTTTTTCAGATCGAAATTGAACAGAGCTACCATCGAGGTATCACCCGGCAGGTAAAAAGACAACTGCTGATCGAAGCTTTCGCCATCGGCGGTTTTAATAGGGGTAAATGCCTTCGGGTCACTGAAAAATTTGGCTATATTTTCATTGTTTAAAAATGTTTGTGCGCGGTAAGCGGCTATAGGGTTGCGGTAATCAGACCCGTCCCCCAAAATACTGCCCATCACCATCATGGCGTACAGGCGCACCTTTATCTCCTGCTCGTTCAGGTCGAGGTTGCGCTGGAAGTTTTTCATGATGCTTACATCCAGGTTGGTATAGGGGAATAACGTTCCCTGGATCCAGCCCATGTGTGAGCCTGTTGCCAGCGATGACTCTGTACTGCCCCATCCCGGGAAGCCTTTCTGATCATCGCGCAGGTGCGAATAAACATCTGTTGATACAAACCTGGTATGCGCATACTGGTGCGGAAAAAGCGGGGAAATAGCCTGGGTGATAAAAATATCCTTACCCATGATGGAATCTACCAAATGCCGCAGGGTTTTCATGCCATAGTTATAAGCTTGCATCCCGGTGCGCACCTTCGGATCGTAACGTTTTGTGGTTTCCAGCGCCCCGGCGGTTAAAAAATCTATTTTAATAAATTTAGCGTTGATGGCCTTTGCCTTATTTAATTGCTGAATGATGTATAACCGGATAGCCGGATGCGATGGATCCATGGCATAAGCGCCCCATTGTCCATCTTTGTACATAATGGGCTTACCATTCTTGTCGTGCAGTAAAACGTCCTCCAGCAGGTAATCAGAGCCGGGTACCTTGTGCCCTTTGATATTATCTTTCCAGCTCCACATGGCAAAGGGGATAAAGTAAAAGCCCATTTGCTGTCCATTCTTGTTGCCATACTCTCCAATTTCTTTTAGAACTTCGGTGGTGTAGATACCCTGATCGTAGGAATCGACGCTGAGCACCGGTTTTGAATAAGCGCTGAAGTTGGGCATCGAATGCAGAAAATCGGAGACTTGGTGTACCGCCGGTGGCATCATCACCTTTTCGTAACCCAGCACGCCTTCTACTCCAAAGCTGTTCCAGTATACCGGTGCCGGGGCCTGCCAGGTTTGCCTGCCGTTGATGATGGAGTTTACCCTGCCATAATCCTTAAATGTTTCGTGCAGATCATCCGAGCTGCTGATATAAATTGTGGGCGAGCTCACCGTTTGGACAAGCGCGGTACCGTGTTGTGTATGGTCATGCGTGCCATCCAATCCGCCGTAGCCCGACTTCAACGAGGGGTTATCCTCCGTAGCTACACCGCCAAAAACGTTTAGCGAATCTATATAGCCCGATTCTGTGGCGGTTTGATAACTAAGGCCGGTTTTCCAGAAATCATGCTCAACGCTGCCGATAACCAATCCGGAGTTTTTCAACTGGTCGTAAACCGCTAAAAATTCATAGCTGATGCCCTTGCTTTTTGGCTCGGCGCCTTTTGGCCAATGCCTTTCCAGGGTAGGTGTCCAATCATCGTTATCAAAAGGTACATCCAGTATGCGGGGCTCTGTCCCCGGGATAAAAAGCTTGCCTTTGTTAACAGGAAGGATGGCTATAGGACTAATATTTCTCGTTTCGATAGGCTTACCGGCCGACGTGGCACTTGCTTTTACCAGCGCGTAATGCTTTCCCTGGTAAAGCGTAAATCGCTGGGTGATACTGATATCGTGCTGTGCATCGCTATGCTTAACCGTAAGACGTAAGCCCTTGCCCACCTGGTCGCTTACCGGTTCAACGGTACAAGTATGGTTAGATAATGCCGTAGTTGACAAGTATCCTGAATTTACATCCTGAACGTACGCCACCGCATTATCTATATGCGCGCCATTGCCGAATACGTAATTCACCATCCCGGTTTTTTTATCAACCGATATTTTTACCTGCGGGTTGCTGATAGAAGTATTATCGGTTCTTTTTTGAAGTTCCTGGGCCTGCAGGCTTCCGCCCAAAAAAGTTAAAACGAACAGGGCGATCAACCTGA
This sequence comes from Mucilaginibacter pankratovii, assembly GCF_014773265.1. Taxonomy (GTDB): domain Bacteria; phylum Bacteroidota; class Bacteroidia; order Sphingobacteriales; family Sphingobacteriaceae; genus Mucilaginibacter; species Mucilaginibacter pankratovii. Next base: position 619,295 of record NZ_JACWMY010000002.1, read on the forward strand.
ACGGCCCGGTTTGCGTTATTTTAAAATTGCTTATTGTGGTATTGAAATACGGCATTTACGGTTGTTGTTTTTTATCAGGTCCCCCCGTCAAACTTTAAAGCCCCGTTTAATGGCAGGCATAAAAGCTGATTCCTTAGCACATTTTATTTCGCGGCAATTACGCAAGCGGAAATAATACAAAGCATTAACAGGATCGGTATCGCTAATTGGTTACGGTGTAAATGTCACAGATTAAAGAGGATAATAAAATAGGTAATGTTACGGACTTGATGGACTTTATTACGGTTTACCTGTTTTTATTAAATTTATTGCGGGATGCTGATATATTAATATTTTTTATCAATGTTTGTATCCAGGGCGTTACCAATTACCCTGAAGTTTACATCATAATACACCTTTATTAGCATGGCAAAAAGCACTGTAATACGTCGCAGAGATGGTTTTGAGGGACAAAAACTGATTGTGCTGCCAAAAAAAATAATCACGAATTTTTTAAGTAAGGATTTAGTTACCAAACAGATATACATCACCGATATTGGCTACTACCCAAAAGCCATGCACCATTACGCCGAACGCCCGCATGGTATTAACCAGCATATTATTATTTATTGCACCGAGGGCTACGGCTGGTTAGAGATCAACAAGAAAAAAGTAGAAGTATCGCCTTCGCAGTTTATAGCTATCCCGGCCAACACGCCGCACAGGTACGCGGCCAATATGGATAAACCATGGACTATCTACTGGATTCACTTTAAAGGCGAGATAGCTTCCTTTATTTTGGAACTTATCCTGAAGAACTCCGAAAACTATAAGCCGTATTTGTCCTTTAATGAGAACCGGATTAAGCTGTTCGAGGATATCTGTTTTAACCTGGAAAAAGGGTATAGCAGCGATGCCCTGCGCTACGTGAATATGATCTTTTCGCACTTTTTATCATCGCTGATATACGAGGATAAATTTAACCAGGTGGATGATAAGCCTGCTGATAACGATATGGTGGAAAAAACCATTCGGTATATGCAGGACCATATCAATACCATGATACGGCTTGATGACCTGAGCGGTTATGCCAGGCTTTCCACATCGCATTACTCCGCTATTTTCCGGGCGAAGACGGGATATTCCCCCATCGAATATTTTAACCAACTGAAAGTTCAGAAGGCATGTCAGTACATCTCGTTCACCACCATGTCTATCAAAAACATCGCTTTAAGCCTTGGGATAGAGGACCAGTATTATTTTACCAGGATGTTCACCAAGTTGATGGGCATCTCGCCAAACGAATACAGAAAGAAGGTTAAAGCAAGCCCCGGAAACAGCGAGGATACGGCTTCCGGGGCTAAACGTTAAACAGTTTTACGAATGCGAAGGAAGGTTTCCGAAGCCCCCGGCTAAAGTTCCCTTACGCTTACTTACCCAGCTATTGATCATTCCGCAGCTTTGAGGATTAGGCTCAAACTGGGCCGCCGCGATTGAAAACATCGAAAAAATGGCAACAAAGGCGGTTAACAACCGCTTTTGTGCATCTTTAATTAACTGGCTCATATAAACTATTTTTAAGGTTGAATCACAGGGTTGGTGCGGCGGCACTCAGACTGGCTCGGCCGGCGGCTGTGATCAAACCTGTTTCGGAATTTTGGATCAGGCCGATAATTTCCCAGTCCTTAGAGTTGAAGCCAACGGGCAGATCGATCTGTTTTGTGCCTTTTTTGCCGGCCGGCAAATCAATAGCGTAAAGCTCATGCACGATCTGCGCATGTGAGAGGGTACGGCCCGCATTCTCGCCTTTTTTTACAACACTAAGGGCATGTTTCTGTACGACGGCAATCATAAGCTGGCTGTTAGCAGCATCGCCTGTAACCTGATAATCAAGGTCTAATTTTGCGGAGGATTGCTTACCCTGCAAGTTTAAGGATGCCGGTGCAGGAGTATTTAAGGCCTCTTTAATGGCGGCGTTTATCGCCGGCTCGTCCGATCCCACAAATTCCGCTCTGCCGTTGAAAATCACCTGGGGCGTATATACCTGGCCGGCAAACTGGCGGCTGTATTGGTATTGGCGTTTGCTGTATTCGGGCTTGCTGAATACGTCTTTCCAGCCAAGGCGGTTCCAATAATCTACATGGTAAGCTAAAACGTATACCGGCTTGTCCCCGGCTTCTTTTTGCACACGGGCAAGCACCTCGTCGGCAGGCGGGCAGCTGGAGCATCCCTCGGATGTAAATAGCTCTAAAACGGCGAAGCCGCTTCCGGTAGCGGGCAGATCTTTTTTATTTTTTACGGGGGCCTTTTTATCAACGAAGGCCGCGGCAGAAAGCATGCACACCGCTAAGGTGCATATGGTTGCGATGATTGGATTTTTCATATCTTTTGGATTTTGTTATGATCCAAAAGTACCTGCCGACGGCGTCAAAACTAAGTGAAAACAGGCTCAGTTGGACACATCCGCACCTCAACCGGGACAAAGTGGGCGCGAAAATGCAGGCAATTACCGCTCCTCCATCCAGGACAGGAAGCCGCTTGATTTTTCTTTATTGATGAGCAGTTTTTCCGGCGTTTCTATCACCAGTTTAACGTAAAGCTTACGCAGGAAATAATGCTCCACTTCTTTAATCGCTTTAAAATTGACCAGGTATTGCCTGCTCACACGGAAGAATTGCTTGGCTGATACCGCGCCGGCTATCTGATCCAACGACTGGTTTAACGCATATTCCTGCTTATCAAAGCACATGATCGAAGTGGAATCGTTACGGATATAAAAGAAGGCGATATCATCGGTTTGCACGGTTGTATACTTCTGATTCTTAAAAACAAGGAAGCTGGTTTTCCCGGCGGGTGGGCCACCAAGTTTTAATAGCAGGTCGTTCAGATCAGGCATTACCTTTTGCTGGAAGAAGTTCTTTAGCTCATCAACCTTCCTAAAAGCCTCCTGTATATCGCTTTTAGAGAATGGCTTAAGTACATAATCCACCCCATTGCTTTTTAATGCTTCCATCGAATACTCGTCGTAAGCAGTGCAGAATATCACCGGGCAGGTAATTTTCACCGCTTTAAATATTTCAAAGCAAAGGCCATCCGCCAACTGGATATCCATAAACATCAGGTCGGGCTGTGCATTGTTGCTTAACCCCTCTACCGACTCTTCTACACTTTGGTAGCGCCCGGTTATCTTAGCACTAGGTTTTATATCGAGGATGATTTTCTCAAGCGATTGGGCGGTTTTCAGCTCGTCTTCAATGATGATGATATTCATAAATAAGCGGGAGTTTTATTTGAAATACTTTTTCGTCGTTAATGATGTCGATATGCTTATCAAGCAAGTGGCTGTAGCGCAGATCGATATTTTTGAGGCCCACGCCAAGCGAATTATTATTCCCTGTTTTTAACTGTATCGGGTTTTCCAACACAAGTTTTTCACCTTCTTTATACAGCCTGATGTGCAAGGGTTTCTGCAGCGAAACTACGTTATGCTTCAGGCAGTTCTCAACCAGCAGCTGCAGTGTAAAGGGCGGCACGAGCGTATTTAATGTTTTTTCATCCAGCTCGCTTGTAAAGGTAAAGCCTTCATCAAACCTTGCTTTCTGTAAAAAAAGATACGCTTTCAGTATATCCATTTCTTCATTGAGATGGATCAGATCGTGCTTGCGGCTTTCGAGCGTAAAGCGGTAAAAGTTGGAGAGCTTCAGGATAAATTCAACCGCTTCCGCGTCGCCGCTTTCCACCATCGACTTTAAGGTATTGAGACTATTGAACAAAAAATGCGGGTTAACCTGTTGCTTCAGCATTTCGTACTGGGCACCCAGGTTATCACTTTTAATGCGTTCCAGCTCCATGCTTACGTGTTGGTTCTCGTAGTTCTGCTGCAGCAAATGCAGAAACATGTAAAATATCAGGTTGATCAAAATCCCCCGTACCTCAACCATTAGCATTACCGGGCCAAAGTTGATATGCGAAAGGATCAGTTGCTGAACCGAAGCGAGCACCAGCATCACCACCAGCCCGAATAATAAACTGGTTAAGAGTTTTGAATAGGAGATGCTTTGCTTACGGCGGGTAGCCGGTTGCCGCGAAAGCATAAAAATATTAAAGTACCACATCAGCAAAGCGAATGCGGCCGTTATGCCCGCGTTTACGCCCGCCTCTAAAGGGTTAAAATGACGCTCGGCAATTTGCGGTACGGAGGATAGCAGCCCCAGGAAAATAGAGCTGATCCAAATGACCGCGGGTGATATTTTAAAGGATGTTTTTTCCATGGAGATAGGATAGGCTCACTGTCAGCTTAGCAAAGTTATAATATTCCGGCGATCCGTGTTAACCGATACCACTGGGTATTTGAGTGGCAGTTTACTTCGTGAAACTATCAGCCTCTATAATGGCATCCGCAAATGCTTTAGGCGCCTCCTGCGGCAGGTTATGGCCAATACCCCCGTTTAGGGTGTAGTGCGCATATTTACTTTTAAATTTTGCCGCGTAATTTGCCGGATTAGGGTGTGGCGCGCCGTTGGCATCACCTTCGAGGGTTACCGTCGGTACGTTGATGACGGGGCCGGCAGCCAGTTTCTTTTCCAGCTCATCATATTTGGCCTCACCTTCGGCAAGGCCCAGGCGCCAGCGGTAATTATGGATCACAATGGCAACATGGTCCGGGTTATCCAGCGAAACGGCCGACCGCTGAAACGTAGCGTCATCAAAATGCCATTCGGGCGACGCGGTTTTCCAGATCAGCTTTGCGAAATCGTGCGTATTGGCCTGGTAGCCCATTTGGCCGCGCTCGGTGGCAAAATAAAACTGGTACCACCAGGAGAGCTCCATTTCGGGCGACAAAGGTTTCTTGTTCGCCTCCTGGCTGCCAATGAGGTAGCCACTTACTGATACCAGCGCTTTGCAGCGTTCGGGCCATAAGGCCGCCATAATATTGGCTGTGCGTGCGCCCCAGTCGAAACCGCCCATGATCGCCTTTTCTATTTTCAATGCATCCATTAAAGCGATAATATCGCTTGCAATGGCTGCCTGTTGCCCGTTCCTTGGCGTTTGTGCAGAAAGGAATTGCGTGGTACCATGGCCGCGTAAATGCGGAACTATTACCCGGTATCCTTTTGCGGCCAGCAATGCGGAAACATCTTTGTAGCTATGAATATCATATGGCCAGCCGTGCAGCAAAATAACGGGTTGCCCCGTAGCGGGCCCAAGCTCGGCGTAACCAACATTAAGCACACCGGCGTTTATTTGTTTAATATTCTCAAACGAAGCGTTGTTAAAGCTGCGATTAACGACAGCAGCAGTTGGCCCGGTGCCGGCCTTCAGCATGTTAATGTTACCAAATTCTGCAGCTGCAACGGTAAGGGCGGCGATGCTCAAAAAGCGACGGCGGCCAAGGTTTGTTTTATTTTCCATAGGTCCTGGGATGTTTTTAGTTTTGTTTGTTTATCCTTCAAGCGCTTATCACTCATCCGGCATAACAAAAGTACTCTAAGCTCAACCCCCTGAAAACCAACATCAGTCTGAACCGGACAGAATACACCGCCGGTTAGACATTTTTCCCGGTCAGCTGTTTTTTATCCGCTCGCGGTGGCTTTTACCCCATTTGATCATCTCCAGTATAATATCTCCAAATGAATGGCAATAGTCCGAGGAGGTGTATTCAACCATTACCGGTGTTGTCGGCGTAACCGTTCTTACGATCAACTGATTGGCTTCCATTTCTTTCAACTCGCGCGAAAGCATCCGGGTGGTAATGCCCGGTATGCTACGCTCTATTTCCCTGAAGCGTTTGTTGCCATTGCAGATTGAATTGATAATAGGCAGTTTCCATTTCCCGCCTATTACATAAATAGTATCCTGTAATGCCTGTACCTCTTCCTTTTGATTACGGGGTTCGCTAAGGATCTCTTTGGCCTTTTCAAATCTATTGTCGCTTTTCATATTGGTATACTCTGTGATACTGGTTACAAAATTATACCATTTACACAATACATTTGCATCGAATTAACAAAACATCAACAAATGGAAAATTTAAAAGGCAAAATAGCTTTAGTTACAGGTGGCAATAGTGGTATTGGCTACGCTACAGCCGCAGAGTTAAAGGCACAGGGTGCAGAGGTAATTATTACCGGGCGAAGGAAAGAAGCTATTGAAAAGGCTGCCGCTGAACTCGGCGTAACAGGTTTACTGGCCGACCAAGGGAAGGTTAGTGATATAGAAGAACTTGCAGCGCAGGTTGGGTTAAGGTATGGTAAAATTGATATCCTGTTCATAAACGCCGGTGTGCTGGAAATGACCCTGATAGAAAATGCTACAGAAAACGCGTTTGATAACGTTATTGGCGTAAACTTTAAAGGGGCATATTTTACCCTCAGCAGGTTTATCCCCTTATTAAATGATGGGGCATCGGTTGTATTTCTATCATCAAACACTGCAGGAATGAGCGCGGCAAATTCATCTATGTACTCATCCAGCAAAGCAGCGCTCAATTCGATAATGAAGACCGCAGCGATTGAACTTGCTCCCAGTAAAATTCGCGTTAACAGCGTTAGCCCGGGGCCGATACAGACTGAAATATTAAACAAGGCAGGCTATACCGAAGAACAATTGACCCAAATACACCACTGGATGATAGACCGGATCCCACTGAAGAAAATTGGCCAACCGGGGGATATTGGCAAAATGGTTGCCTATTTCTCCGGAGAGGCCGCCAACTTTATTACCGGTGCCGAAATTATTATGGATGGCGGGATGAGCCTGAAACAATAATCCGTCTTGCATTAAAACGTTACCATAGTTAGGTATTAAAAAGCCTGCAAACTTTGGGTGTGCAGGCTTTTTAATAAAGTAGGTTATCTTACTAATAACCAAATCAATTGGTAAAATATTCCCGCCTGATAAAATAGTGTACTAAAAAGAAAATCCTGTGGAGCTGTTTAAGTTATAGGCAATATAGCTTTGGTCAATTATTCACCTAACAAACAATTTTATGAGAAAAATTGATCAACTAACTGTTGGCTGCTTTATGCTGCTTACACTTGTTCTGGGTTGCGCAAAAGATGCCAACAAACCGGTCGCTTCCGGCGACGGCGCAAAAACAACCGTGCCCCGCGCTGCTTTGCCACAAAGCGCGTTTAACCTCTGGAAAACCTGTAACGGTACCCCTTACAACATTTCGGGCACTAACGGTATCGCTATCCCGGTTGGTAATTGCAGTACCGATATTGATGCTGCCCAGCAAAAAGTGGGGCAAAACGCCACCGGGATGCAATTTAACGGCGCTTTTAAAGGAGGCAGCAATGCCTACAGCGGTGCCAGCGAAGAAGCAGTTTTCGTATGCGATAATGTAACCCAGTGGAACGGCAACGAAATGGGCTTTGTTAAAACACTGGAGAACAACGATCTTAAAGCCTATCTGCAAGGCGGGGCCAGTACATTACCGCGTTGATATCGCATAACGACAATGGGTACCACACGTTTAAATGCCAGGCACGGGCAAACAATACTCACATGGTTGATTTATGTAGACGGTGTTTATAACTGCACACTCACCAACAACAGCGGCAGCTACTATAATAAATTTTACTATTTTGTAGGTACCAACCACTGGTACGGAGGCACCAACCCAACCGGCCAGCAAATTGAAATGTATAACATGACCACCTATTAGGCATGGCAATAAACAGGCGGGAGTTAACAACTCCCGCCTGTTTAAACAACGTTTTATTGATAGCCCATTGCCTGCAGCTTAAACAACTCGGCGTACCGGCCATTTTTTACCAATAACTCCGCGTGGGTACCTACTTCCATTACTGTCCCTTTATCAAGCACCAGTATCCTGTCGGCCATGCGCGCGGTGGAGAAGCGGTGAGAGATCAGCACCGCCGATTTCCCTTTGGTGAGTTCGGCAAAACGTTGAAACACCTCGTATTCTGCGCGGGCATCCAGCGCGGCGGTGGGTTCATCAAGAATAAGCAGCTGTGCATCCTTCATGTAAGCGCGTGCCAGCGCCACCTTTTGCCACTCACCACCTGACAGCTCTATGCCTTCATTAAAGCGCCTGCCAAGCCATTGCTCATAATGCCCGGGGAGTTTCTCTGCCAGCGCATCGGCCAGGCTTTCCTGCGCGGCTTTTTGAATGAGTTCGGCATTATCTATCTCGCTGATATTACCTACCGCAATATTTTGAGAAAGCGTCATCTGGTAGCGCAGGTAATCCTGGAAGATAATACCCATATTGAGCCTCAGTTGTTCGATATCATACTCTTTCAGGTCTATTCCATCTAACAGGATGCGGCCTTCGGTAGGGTCGTACAAGCGGGCCAGCAGTTTAACAAGCGTGGTTTTGCCCGCACCATTTTCCCCTACCAGCGCCAGTTTTTCGCCGGGATGCAGGGTGAAATTAAGGTTCCTGTTCGCCCAGAGTTCGGTGTTATGGTATTGAAAGCCTACATTTTCGAAGGTAAAACCTTCTTTAATTGGGTTAGGGAACGGCAATGGCTTTACGGCCACCGTAATTTTTGGCCGGATGGCAAAGAACTCGATAAAATCGTTGAGGTAGATGGCTCCCTGCGAAACGGACGTAAACCGGCTCAGCATATTTTCCATCAAAGTGCTGAGCTGGCGAAACGAGCCTGCCAAAAACGTGAGCCCGCCAATAGATGTTTTGCCCGTTACGGTATTATAAATAATGAAGCCATAGGCCCCGTAATAGCCTATACTGCCGATCACCGAAAAGAAAGTCCCCCAGGCCGACCGGCGCAGGGCAAGTTTGCTATTATCGGCGTAAAACTTCTGCGACAACTTTTTAAAGCGGCCGATAATAAAATCGGCCAGGCCGAAGATCTTCACTTCTTTGGCGGTTTCGTCGCTGGCGCCGAGGTAACGCAGGTAGTCCAGTTCGCGGCGCTCAGGCGTTTGGCTGCGGCTGAGGGCATAGTTCTGGCTGTTGAAATACGATTCGCCAAGGAAAGCCGGGATAATGGCTACCAACAACAATAGTATCAGCCAGGGATTGAACGCGATGAGCCCTGTCAGCAAAAAACCCATTGAGATAAGGTCCTGCACCTGGCTCATTACCTGCGATAGCAATACGGTACGCCCTACGGTTTGCTGCCTTGCCCGTTCCAGTTTATCATAAAATACCGAATCTTCAAACTGGTCGAGATCCAGTGTAGCGGCGTGGCGCATAATGCGGATAGAGGTGTAATTGGAGAATTGGTCGCCCAACAGGCTGTCTACCAAATTGATCATCCGGTTGAGGCCATCGGTCAGCACAGCCAATCCGAACTCAATAGCAACCAGTTCCCAAAGATGTTGTTGGCTGCCACCAGAGCGGTTAAGTCCCACCACCTGGTCGATAATAAGTTTGCCAACATACAACAGCAAAACAGGCATAGCCGACCTGATAATGCGCAGCGTAAAGCTCAATAGTGTTTTGGAGGGACTGCTTTGCCAAACCAACCGAAAAAGCTCGGGCAGGTTCTTCAAGGCCGAAAGGCGCTGCTTAAAGGTAATATCGTTATTGGGTATGGTGTTCCGCGTTCTCGCCATGTACCAAAGCTAAAAATTTGAGGCGTAGCAAAAGTTGGAGCAAGGTAATATTCCTAAACAAACCCATCAGGATTGAAGTTGCTACCAGGTTCCAAAACAGATTGTTGAATAATCGCCGACGATATCATTTCCTGGTGGTCCAAACAAGTGCAAATTAGCTTGTCGCATTTTTAACTTTTAAAGTCGATATTGAGCTTATATTTCTATTTTTATTGCTTTCTATAACTAATTAAAAAACACCTGCCTTATTATCACAGAATATGAAAAAATTTCTTCTGATTTCAGCCATGTTCATCGTTTGCCAAAGTTGCACTCAAAGCGGTAGCAACGCAAAAGATGACAAACCTAAAAGTGAAACCGCCAAAAACGACAATCTTAAAAATTATGTGATCACGTTTTATCAGGACAAGTTCGACGAATCAACCGGTAAGTTTATACCAAACAATGTGATTGATAGTGTACAGGCAGATAACGACACGGTAGCATACCTGACAGCATTAAAAAGATACTACAATCAAAAAATAACAGAACGAAAAAACTTGAATTACGGCCAGCCAAAATCTTTTCTGGTGGTTGATAAAAATGGTGTAGACTTAAGGGTTAACTTATCTGATAAAGTTGTAAACGGGCTAAAAAATCAAGTTGAAAGTGCTCCCGATGTTAAACGCATGATTGAGGAATACAAAAGAGATAGTTTATAAATAGCCTTAAATTATTGCTAACGCTGCTTTGCCGCCAGTTGGCATTGCGGTGAAATGGCGGCATGCAGGTATCAGCTTAGTTTACACTTAAAAACAAATCTTTTTTTTGTAGTAATATCTTATTTCACAAAACAGTTGCCAGCTTACGTTTTTTTACCGCCCCAAAACGCTATCAGTTTCCGGGCCTCTTTTGCAGAAACATGGATGACGGTGCCATGCCGCGGATGAAAATCCATAGAGATCTCGTTGTCTATCACCCGGAAGTTCTCCAGATCGGTGCTTTTACAAAACTGGTATTTGCCTTTCATGTACACATCGTACATCAATATCCAGGTATCTGAGTTGATGAGTTTAAAAACATCAGCACCCTCTACCGCGTCGGTAGTTTGGTTTAAAATTTTATCAAAAAGTTCATAACCGCCTTTTAGTGTTTTAGAAACCGCCTTTTTTATGCCGAGCCCATTTCCTTCTGTTTTAAAGAAAAGGTTATAATAGCCATCCTTATAAACAATGTCGGCATCAATACACGCGCCGCCGTCGGGTTTATAAAAAAGTTGTTTGGGTGTGCCTTCAATGCCCGTAAAATCTGCGTTTGCATAGGCATAGTAAATAATATCGGCCTGGTTGCCTGTACGCATAGACCAGTACACCATATACTTCTTCACCGCTGGATCGTAAATGGTTTGTGGTGCCCAAACCCGGTTGATATTTGCAAACTCCGGAATATTGGCCGGGATATTAACGATGGTGCTGCTCCAGTTAATAAGGTCCTTCGATTTAAGGAAAACCATGGCATAGTTTGCGCCCCAGCCATTCTTTGCAACGTTCATATCTGTGGCCACCATATAAAAGGTTTTGCCATCCGCAGCGCGTAAAATGTGCGGATCGCGCAGGCCCGCCGTAGAACTTACCTTTTCGGAAGACACAACCGGGTTGTTGGCATTAAGTGCCCGGTAATTATACCCATCGGCACTCAGCGCGAACCTGATAGCTTCCTCATCTTTCCCGTTCCCGGTGAAATAGGCAAACAGGTAAGCACTATCCTTGCCGATCTTTGGAAGAGCAGAGTCGGCAGTCTGAACCGTTTGTGTTTGAGCGATCGCTCCCAGCGCATATATCACACCAATTGTGGTGGCTGCTATTGTTTTTTTTATGTCGATAATGTTCATATTTTTTGAGTTGAGTTATTGCTTTTGATAAACCTTCACATAGTCTACCTCAAAGCGTTTGGGGAATTTAGTCAGGGATGGATCGCCGCCGTTGTCTCCGCCTACCGCCAGGTTTAGTAATATATAATGGGGCTGCTTAAAAGGATTTAATTTTTCGGCATCGCGGTTGTTCAGATCTTTCATTTCTACGCGGTTCAGCAATTCATCATCTACATACAGGCTAATGGCGTTCTTATCCCAATCCATTCGCCATACGTGGAACTGCTTGCACCATTCCGGGCCAAATAGTTTTACCTCTTTTGTGGTGCTAAACCAATGCGCTTTGTAGGCCACGTCTGTGCCGGTAGCTATGTTGGCCAGCAACATCCCGCGATAGTACTCCATGATATCAATTTCGCCGTTTGATGGCCATTGGCCCTTCGCGCCGAGTGTCCAAAACGCCGGCCATAAGCCCGAATCGACGTCTATCTTGCCGCGCATTACAAAACGGCCATATTTAAATTCTTTTAGTCCGCTCGTATTCATGCTTGATGCCGTGTATTCGATAAACTCGCGGTTTGTTTTCCAGCTTTTGCTCCCGGCAACATAATTGGGGTTGGGCAAATGCACCTTTTGTGCCTCTATTACCAGCAGGCCGTTATGGCATACCGCATTTTGGGGCTGGTACCATTGCAATTCGTTATTACGGGTAAAGCCATGCTCAAACCGCCAGTACTTCGCGTTTACGGGGCCTTCGTTATTAAACTCATCGGCCCAAACCAATTTATAAGCGGTGGTATCGCCGGACTGGCATTGCGCTGTTTGTTTGAGCATTATAATTAATATTAGGGCTATTAGGCTGATGTATTTCATATTACTTCGTTTTATCAAAGCTGTGAATTTAATTTGATAAGTTCTTCAATGCCGCTACCAACCGATGTTTGATGAACCGTTGGCGGATATCCTATCAAATCGGTATAATAGGAGATCATGTCCTCTTTAAAACCAGCAAAAGCATCCGTTTTAACCAGGGCGATCACACCGCTCCCAAAGCCATACCCGGCCATCCTGGCCCCTATTACACCTTTATAAAAACGGCAGTATTCTGCAATGGTATCCAGCTCCACACTACTTACCCCGTATAAGTTTTTTAATGATTGATGCGATTGGTACATCAACTCACCAAAAGCTTCCATATCGCCTTGCGCAAGTAATTCCGCGGCAGCCTTTACCCTATCGTTTTCTTCGACGACATGCAGCGCGCGTTTAAAAATATTTTCATCTGTTATTAGGTATTTGTACCAATGAAGTGTAACTGTATCAATCTGGCACAAATTATCTATCCCCAGTTCGGGTTGCAGGCAGGCAAGTGCGGCATTGCAGTCCGCCGCTCTTTCGTTGTAGACCGATTCGGATTGACTGCGCTGCCGCTTAGCACTAATTATAGCCAGGCAATAATCACCTAAATTCAGAGATACCAGGTTGTGCTCCCCGGTTTGGCCGTTAATGAGTAAGGCGGCATCTTTTACACTATGGGTTGCAGCCAACCAGCTGATTTTGCCTGTATAAAGATCTGCCAAATTCATCAACTCATCTTTGCTGAAATTGGTATTAAATAATTCATTCAGCCCAAAAGCAGTCACAATTTCTATGGATGATGTTGAAATTAGTTCCATAGCAAATGGCAGGTCGGAAAAATACAGTATATCAAGCCCCCCGGTAAGTTGATGTCCCTTTGCCGAAAATCTGCTGAGCACCGCCAATGACTTATTATACCACAGGCCGTTAATTTCCCGGTAAGGTACGCCGATAGGTATATCCAGCGCTTCCTGGTAATTCAGGCTGCGCAAGCGCAGTAGCCCGTCGTTATTGAGTGCGAGTAACAGGTAAGTACCCATGCCGACGGCACATGATATCAGAAAGCCGCCGTTTTGTACGGTATGCTCGCCCAATAAATTCACCCAGCCCGGGCAAAAATATTCTTTAACAGGTTGCTTGTTAAACAGCTTATTAAATTCTGCGGCGGCGGTTATATTAGCCATGGTTTTTATCTGCCTTGTTTGGCCGTCTCAATTTTTAAACACATTCAGGTCCCATTTATCGGCCCAGTTTATTTCTATGTCGTCGCCCTTAAAGGTGATAGGTAACCATAAGTACCTGCCGTCGATAGCATCTTTGGGCGTCCATTTATCGGCCATGAAAATAAAGGCATCCTTTTTACCGGCTATGGGCAGCACGTAGGTGCTTTGGCCGCCAAAAGTAATTTCGGCACCGGCACCTTTGCAGGGGTTGCCATGGTAGGTCCATGGGCCGTAAATGGATTTCGCGGTAAACCAGCGCGCCGGGTTGGGGTCCCAGCCCGTTGTGCCCGAGCCAATTAAATAGTAAATGCCATTGCGCTTAAATATGGCAGGCGCTTCGGTTTGATGCCCGGCATATACCCGCGAAAACTTGCCGGTGTGGGCGGTGTAGTCGTCATTCAGCTCGGCAATATCCAATGTAAAATTCTCCTCGGCAGAAAATATATGGTAGGCTTTACCATCATCATCAACAAAAACATTCATATCGCGCGCCATTTGCCCGCCGGGCAGGTCACGACAAAAGAAGCCTTCGCTTTTGTTTTTGGGATTGGCGCAGTCCACTTTATCCGCGTCGGGCGTACCTTCAGGATAAAAAGGTATAAACCCTGCGTTGGGCCGGTAGCTTTTTATAAAGGTGTACGGACCGGCAACTTTATCGCTGGTAGCCAAACCTGTACGGGCGGCCTTGTAACTTTGCCCGCGCAGCTCCAGGTGGAACCACATCACATACTTTTTGGTTTTTTTATTGTAAACCACTTTTGGGCGCTCCAGTATACAGCCTTTAGCAATATCGTTGGTAGAATCGGGCGATACCGGCAAAGCAATGCCTTCGTCCTTCCAGTTATACAGGTCTTTGGAGGAGTAGCAATGTACACCCACCATAGCGCTGTTACCGGCAGGTCCGGCTATTTTATGCTCGCCAAACCAATAGTATTTCCCTTTATCAAAAAGCAGCCCTCCGCCATGGGCATTAATATGGATACCGTTATTATCGGGCCAGATGGTGCCGGGCGTAAATTGCGCTGCTTTAACAGGCTGCGTTTGCTGCGCGGTTGAAATAACCGGACGCAAAAGAAACAAGCCAGCAAGCAGGCTTATGGTAAATGTTATTCTTTTGATATTCATGTAGCGTATAGGTGTTATTTTTTGATATCTAAGGCGTGGTCGGCGGGTACATCCTGCCCGCTCCAAATTTTAACCGAGGTCCACGGGGCATCGGGGCTGCTCCAAAACTCATCGGTATCGGGCAGGCCAAGCGGAAGGAATATGTTGGCACAGATGTAAAGGCTACCCGTAGTGATATAAAAATCGGCCAGGCCGGGCTGCTTTCCGTACAGCCCTATGTTGAGCCAGCCCGCATCGTTAAAAGTTTGCGGCGCACCCAGTGTTTTTTGGATGAGGGCAGTTAATGCTCCCCGTACCTGTGCAGGTAAAAGCTTTGCTGGCAGTTGCTTTTTATAGGCCACATGGGCCAGGTGGGTAAACAGCCCGCCGCGGTATACAATGGAGCGCCCCGTAGCCGGGAAACTGCCATCTGTATTGATCATCCGCTCCAAAATTTCGGCGTATCGCTGGCCGGTAATCACTTCCCGTGCCTGCTCGGCGCCATATTTTTTACTTTTTTGGTTCAGCACATCCAATATGGTGCTCAAGTTGGGATGGATAACAATGCTATTGTAATAATCTAAATGAAACTCCATTCCATCAGAGTACATCCCATCGCCCACGTACCAGTGCTGGGTAAATTCGCGTACGGCGTATTCTACACGCACCGGGTCGTACCCCAGATCATATTTGCAAAAGAACGCCTCTATCATCCCCGAAAACAAGATCCAGTTACTGTAAACCGGTACGGTGTTGCGGGTTATTTTCAGGGCATCAACTACCTGCAGTTTCACCTTTTCATCTAAATGCTTCCACAACCATGGCGAGCGGATAAGCCCCAGAGCTACAAAGGAGGCATCAACCAGCGGTTGACCACCGTTCCATTGCATGTAATCTTTCGCCTGCGGGTTTACAGCATTAGCTATGGCTTTTAAGGTCCATTCGCGGTATTGGTTGCGTAGCTTTATCTCGTCGGCATCGCCACCTTCTGCCTGCAGCCAGGGCGCTATCCCGCTTAGTGTACGCCCAAACGCTTCGAGATATCCGGCTTTGGTGCGGCTTTCCTTATTGTCTATCCTGTCCGAAAGCTCCATCTGCATTTTCAACTTTAACTGGTCTTCGGCAAGGTTGGACAGAACAGGGCGCGCCACCTTATCCAGGTAATTCAACCACACTTTGCGCACGGGTATCGCCTTCGCAGGTTTTTTTTGCGCGAACGACAGCACCGATATAGAAAGCAGCAACAAACAGGTAGCGATCTTCTTCATCATAAATTTTTGTTATTTAGCGGCCTTTATTTTAACCGGCTTCAATGTCCCAAAAACATCAACCGGCTTTATATTGCCTTCTGCGTCGAAATACATTGGTTCTATACAGGTTTCGCGGTTGTAACCGTTGCCATCGGGGATCTTAAAGCGATGATAGGCGATGTACCATTTATCGGTACCCGGCACCTGCACTACCGAGTGGTGCCCCGCTCCTTTTACCACGCCTTTGCCTTTTAACACTGGGCGCCCCACAGCCTTAACAAAAGGGCCAAGCGGTGATTTAGAGGTAGCGTAGGCGATGGAATAACGCGGATCGCGGGTATCGTACTCCGACCACATGAGGTAATAAACGCCCTTCCGCTTGATCATAAAAGGCCCCTCGTTGTAGCCTTCGGGTTTAAAGGAAGTTATTTTGGTGGTATCGTAGCTTATCATATCATCGTTAAGCTTCAGCACGTTGCATTGGCCTTGCCCGAAGTACAGGTAAGCGCTGCCATCATCGTCTACAAAAGCCATGGGGTCTATCATTTGGCCGGGGAGCAATCCCTTCCTGATGAGCGGTTTGCCGAGCGGGTCTTTAAACGGACCGGTTGGCTTATCTGCAACGGCCACGCCGATGTTTACATCGGCAGAATAGTAGTAGTAATATTTACCGTTTTTGGTGGCAATGGTGGGTGCCCATGCCCGCGCTTTTGCCCAGCTAAGATCCGTTGGCAGGTTAAGGATAACCCCTTCGTTTTTCCAGTCGATAAGGTTGCCTGACGACCAGCAACTAAAAGCCGTTGACTGCCAACCAACCGTGCCGTCGGTAGTAGGGTAAATGTAAAACTTATTGTTAAAAACAGCGATGTTTGGGTCAGCATACACCCCGGGCAAAACCGGCGCGGGAGCATTCAAGGTATCGGCCGACTGCGCGCTTGCATCGGTGTATATGGCTGTGGCAATCAGCATTGCTGCCAGGCATTTCAATGTCAATCTATTTTTATTCATTATTTACGTTTAAAGTTTTTATACCTGTTTAAAGCTTCTATAAAATAGTAATCGGCGTAAGTAAGCGGCACATCCACTTCAGATTTTGCGGGCAAACTGCCTACGCTATGTTCTAAGATAAAGCCACCGTTGGTTCCCGCAGCGGCAAAATATTTTGGCCCGGATAAATTTTTAATAATGGTTTCCGCAGCGCGAAAGTAAAGTGCTCCTGATTTAGCATCGGCGTATCGGCATAATTCTAAAAATGCCGAGGCCATTACCGCGGCTGCGGATGCATCTCGCAAAGCGTTTGGTTTACCGGGCGCATCATAATCCCAATAGGGAATCTTATCGGCAGGCAAATTGGGGCTATTCAGGATATATTTGGCGATGTGGTTAGCCTGCGCAAGGTATTTTTTATCTTTTGTGGCGCGATACATTACCGTGTAACCATATAAACCCCAGGCCTGTCCCCTTGCCCATGCCGAACTGTCTGCAAAGCCCTGCGCGGTTTTGCGTTGCTGCACTTCGCCGGTTTGTGGGTTGTAGTTTATAACGTGGTAGGAACTATAATCGGGCCGGAAATGGTTTTTCATCGTAGTGTTGGCATGGGTAACCGCTATCTTATAAAAGCTGGAATCGCCGGTAACTTTGGTTGCCCAGAATAACAGCTCCAGGTTCATCATATTATCGATGATCACCAAGTAATCAGACTTTTTCGAATCCCATGATTTGATGCATCCCACCTTAGGATCGAACCGCGTAGCCAGCGATTTCGCGCTGTTGATCAGGATCTGTTTGTATTCGGGTTTTGGCTCCACGGTTAAAGCGGTACCAAAACTGCAGTACATCATAAAACCCAGATCGTGGGTGGTGGTGTTGTATTGTTCTTTGGCAAGCACCTGCATTATACGGTTCGCCTCGTTTAAAAGCGCTGGATCTTTTGACTGCTGATACAAGTACAACAACGTGCCGGGGTAAAAACCACTGCACCACCAGCCCGAACCGCTGGTTTCGAATTTATCTGTAGCCGAAAAGTAGGTTTTGGGGAATTGATCCGGCGGGAGCTTTGTTGCCATCAACTTATATTGAGTAACGGCTTTTTTGTAATCGGCATCTATCGTTTTCAGCAATTTGGCATCCGGCTTAAAATTTGCTTTTTGCGCGTATGAGCTGCCAACCGTAAGCATGGTTATGAACAAGGCGGGCAACAACTTTTTAATCATCATCAGGTCTTTAAGCATTATTATTTTAGTTTCGGTTTCCACTCCATCACCTGCACCGGTTGGGGCTTTACCGCTGCGGTTCCTTCTCCATCTATTTGCGTGGTATTTTGTACAAACAGGTTTAATATCCTTTTATTCATCCACAATTCGGTATCGTAGCTTGGCTCCCAGGAACCAACAGATCCGGCGGATATATCAGACAATGCCCAATTCGCCTTATTCAAATCATTACTAACAGCTATCGAAACCTTGCTGCCCCGCTCCTCATCCCTAAAAATAAGTGCTGCCGCAATTTTATCTTTTTGTTTCCAGGCCACTATCTGCGGGCGCGAAACCGGGATCGCTTTGGTACCAATGCCGCCGAGACTAAAAGGCGTTTTTCTGAAACCTAAATTAGCGGTATGCCACTGGCCGTTAGCATAATAAATTAGGTGGTATTGCGGCACGGTTTGGTTGGCATCGCGCCAGTAAGTGGCTATGTATGGGTTTCCCTCGTCATCGGCAAACATGGATGTTTGGTTAATGAGTTCGCTTTTTTGCGGGATGCGGGCCGCGTATTCTGCCGTGGCTGCTGTAATGGGCAGGCTGTATTTTTCGCCGTTGGTACGTGCCCATGTTTTGCCGCCATCTGCAGATCGCGCGTAGCTCATATCATGGTTACTGGCCACATCCGGCGATTCGCGCCACACCCATGACAGGTGGATGGTTCCCTTGCTGTCTATTGCAATTTGCCAATAAGCGTTGCGGGCTTTTTCGCCATCTATCAGGTTATCCTGTACGCGCATCCATTTTTTTGTTTTTACGCTATACTTGTTTAAAATAAGATTACCATTGCCTGATTGCCCGTCGCGGTAAAAGAATAGCAGGTCGCCGCCCGGTAATTTGTAAAACTCGGGGTAGGTTACCTTATCCTCGTTTTGGCCTGTCATGGATAGTTTTGCACCCAGCACTAAGCTGCCCGGTGATACACTGCGGGCATAATTAAGTGGCTGGTTATGGTGCCCCCATGCTATATGCAGGTACCCTGCACCATCAACCATAATACTGATGGACTTGTGGGCATCAGCGGCATCGCCTTTATAGGCAGTCTGCTGAACTTGCCATTGAGAAGAAGTTTGCGTCCTCTTAGCCAGCACTACAAATTGCTCTGCATTATAAAAGGCCGCGTATTGCGTGCCTTTAAAGGTAACCAATGCATTTTTTCGAAAAATAACCGTGTTAACAGAGTTGTTTGCCCAGCCATTATCAGCGATGGTGCTTACCTGTGCAAACGCGGCAAATGGTGCCGTTAAAAACAGCACGCAAAATAAGTATATCGTTATTTTAACCTTTGGGTTTAACAGCATAGCATCGTTTAAAAATGTAAGCGGCAGCATCGCGCTGCCGCATTACAACCAATATATAAACTATCTCTCTAATAGCCTGGGTTTTGCTCTAATACCGCATCCTTATTCAATTGAATTTCTCCTAAAGGAATAGGCATTAAAAGGTTTTTAGCTGCGAGGCCTGTAATAGGCTTCTGTGCATCGTTTGAGTTAAGGCGGATCGCACGCTCAACCAGTGTGCCGGTGCGCATCAGCGTCATGCGGCGGTTTTCCTCGCCTAACAATTCGCGGGCACGCTCATCCAAAATAAAATTCATGTCCATTTGAGATGCGTTCACCAGGTCAGCATTTGCCCTTGTGCGTAAAACGTTTATAGTAGTAGCGGCTTCGGCGGTTTTACCTTGTTTTACCTGTGCTTCGGCAAGTAAAAGATAGGTTTCGCCTAAACGCATTAGTATAAAATCTTTGATCATGGCGTAACCGAAGGTATCATTCGGGTCGAAAGCTCCCCACTTAGTAGTGCTCGGGCAAACTTTAAAAAGGGTATCGGGCCCGGTGAATGGCACCGGTTTGCCATATTTGGCGGCGTATGCAGGGGCCGGGTCGTTGTAATAATAGTGCCTTTTGATGTTGTATTCAGAGTTACGGATATCATTGCCCTTGTAAAGCCCGTAAAGCACCCAGTTGCTTAGGCGCAGCCTGCCTATACCACGGCCACCAAGACTATCGGCGATTGCCATACCAGCCAGATTGTAATAAGCTGCACCCCAAACACGCCTTTGCTGCGGGTTATCGGTAATACCGCCTACAACTACAGTTGGGTTTTCCTGCTCCAATACCCAAATGGCTTCGGTGTTCCCCTGCGATCTTCTTTCGTTTCCGTATTTAAACATGTCCGAGAAATAATCGCCCGGCAAACTTGTTTTTACGCCATAGCGTGCTTTGATCAGGCTAAATTTACCGCTATTGATGATAGCTTGAGCGGTTTGCTCGGCCAGGTCGTTTTTATTCATGCGCAGGTAAACCTCGGTAAGTAACTGCATAGCCATAAACTTGTTGGCGCGGCCGTACAGCTTACCTTTTGTGTTGGTTTTAACACTTTCAATATCCGGCAAATTGGCTGCGGCGAATACCAGGTCGGCAACAATAAAATCATTCACCTGGGTTAGCGGAGCCCGCACAAAATCTATTTTGGGGCCGGTAAGCGCGTGCTGTACTAATGGTACGGCGCCAAAGCATGTTGCCAGGTTGTTGTAGGCATAAGCCCTAAAGAACCTCGCTTCGGCGTTTACAGCTTTTTTGCCGTTTGCACTCAGGCTGGTTACGCTCGGGTTTTCCACCCCATCAATAATAATGTTGGTAAGGTTCACAAGTATATAATTCCGGTTCCAGGTACGGCCTGCGGCGCCATCTGTTGGCGTTAACGAGGCGTAATTGTAGTAAGGGATCTCAACACCCTGCTGGTTTGCGGTGGAGTTGGCAATATCGGTACCAACCGCCCAAACCGCCGGCCAGCCCTGCTGATCGGCCCAGGAGAATATAGTACTTACGTGATTGTACAGCCCTACTAAGGATGCTTCGAAACCCAACGAATCGGTTAGCGTTAGCGGCGTGTATGACGAGAATGGTTTTTCGTCGAGAAAGTTCTTTTTACATGATGAAGATGCAAAAAACAAAGCTGACAAACCTGCCAGTATGGTTATATATTTTTTCATATCAATGTTTCTTTAAATGTTAACGTAATGACACGTTGAGGCCCAATATAAATGTGCGTGTAAGCGGGTAATTGTTTGTCCAGTCGCCGGAGCCCCTGCCTGAGTAGTTATTCTCCGGATCCCAGCCTATCCAGTTGGTAAAGGTATGCAGGTTGCGCCCGCTGGCGTATACTGTTAAACCACCCAAATGAAGTTTCTGCAATACCGATTGCCCAAACACATAGCTCAGTGTTACATCTTTTATACGGGTGTAGCTTGCATCTGAAGCATAACCGTAACCTCTTGTATTATTGTATGATAAAGCCGGGCGGGTGTTGCTTTTGTTATCGGCTGTCCAGTAACCTATTTCGGCAGGCGTATTACGACGGCCTGTTTCATCGCCATAGGTAAGATCCTGGTTGTTTTTGGTCATGCCCTGCGCGGTTTGTATAAATACGCTAAGGTTGATGTTTTTATAGTGGAAGGTATTGGTTAAACCGCCTGTCCATTTCGGGGTGGTTTGGCCCAATATCATCCTGTCGCCATCGGGGGTTATCTTACCATCGCCATTCAGATCGGCAAATTTAAGGTCGCCTGGTTTTGCGCCTGGATCTTGTTTAGAAGCATCCTCGCCTGTTTGCCAAATGCCGGTCATTTTATAATCGTACACTACACTGATAGGTTTGCCCAGGAACCAGCGGTTACCTAAGTCGTCCTTACCATCGCCATACAGATAAGTGATCTGGTTTTTGTTGGTGGCGAATACAATGGTGGTTTCCCAGCGGAAATCGGTCGATTCGATATTATGTGTATTCAACGTAACTTCTATGCCCCTGTTTTGAGTTTTGCCTATATTCTCAAATACCAAAGAATAACCGGTAATAATAGGCAGGCTCCTTAACAACAGCAAGCCGTTTGTTTTATTCTGATAGGCATCAATACTACCATTTACCCGGTTTTTAAATAGAGAGAAATCTACACCGATGTTGGCGGTTTTAGTGTTTTCCCACTGCAACGCGCTGTTACCAAGGTTACCGGCAAGCACACCAATGGTGCTGATACCATTGAACGGAGAACGCGCGGTACCATCTGTTGTAATGGTGCGGTACACCGGGATGGCCTCGTTACCGGTTTGGCCGTATGATAAACGCAGCTTAAGGTTATCAACCACCTTTGAGTCTTTCATAAACGATTCGTTACTCACGTTCCAGCCCAATGCAGCTGAAGGGAACACACCATATTTGGTAGTATTTGCACCAAATACCGATGATCCATCGCGGCGGGCGGTAATGGTTAACAGGTAACGGCTATCGTACGAGTAGTTCAACCTGCCCATCTGCGAGTTTAAAGCATACCTGTCGCGGTATGATCCGCTTGTTTGTGTTGCACCGGCACCCAGGTTATCGGCACCCAGTTCATCGTTGATGAAGCCGCTTGCGCCTGCAGTGGTTGAGCTGTACTTACGCTGCTGCGAGCTGTATAAGCCAGTAAAATCGATGTGATGTTTGTCCCAGTTTTTTGCGTAGCTCAGGATATTCTCCAGCGTGTAGCTATTGGTTGACGCGTTGAAATTACTGGCAGTACCAATCATGTCATTTGCAAGCCTGCCGGTATAGCTGGATCTGCGCTCGGGGAAGAAAGTGTAACCCGCGTTTAAACGGTATTTTAAGCCGGTAAGCACACCCGGGAATTTAATCTCGGCGTAGCCATTACCATTGATGTTGGTTGTACGGCTTAGCTGCTTGGTAGTTAAACCCAACATGGGGTTGGTGTATAACTGCTCGGGATTCATGGGGTAAATGGTATACGTGCCGTTGGCGTTATACTCCTGGCCATAAGGGCTCATGGCAGTAGCAAACAACAGGTTTGCACGGCCGCCATCGTAATTATTGCTTGATAAAAAAAGCGACGTACCGATGGTTAAAAAGCTGGTTACGTTAACATC
The DNA here is from genome assembly GCF_014773265.1 of Mucilaginibacter pankratovii. Taxonomy (GTDB): domain Bacteria; phylum Bacteroidota; class Bacteroidia; order Sphingobacteriales; family Sphingobacteriaceae; genus Mucilaginibacter; species Mucilaginibacter pankratovii. The sequence goes on from NZ_JACWMY010000002.1 coordinate 642,287, forward strand.
CAAATTTGAACGAAGGGCAACACGCTTAAACTGGTATCCTTTTATTACGCCTTTCTGATCGAGGTAATCGCCCGAGATAAAGTATTTCACATCGTTCGATCCGCCCGAAACACTCAGGTTATGGTCTTGTATCACACCCTGCTGCGTGGCTTCTTTTACCCAGTCGGTAGTTTTACCTGCGTTATAGTTGGCCAATTCGCCAAAGTTTGGCACCGGGTTGGTTTGTGTTTGGCCTGTTTGCTTAAGGTAGTCGGCATATTTTTGTACATACTCGGCACCGTTACGCGGGGTAAGGATGCGTGCAAGATCTTCTACACCGGCATAACCGTTGTAGCGTATTACCGGCGTGCCGGTGTTACCGCGCTTGGTGGTAATTAATATAACGCCATTAGAACCATTGGTGCCGTAAATAGCGGTAGCCGATGCATCCTTCAGGATCTCTACCGAGGCGATATCATTGGAGTTGATATCATTTAACGAACCACCTGTTTTGCTCAGTGGAATCCCGTCGACAACCACATAAGGGCCGGAGTTGGCATTGATAGAATTTTGCCCCCTGATAAGCGCTGCCGGCTGACTGCCCGGTACAGACGAGGTAGTGGTAACGGTTACACCCGCCACTGCACCTTCAATAGCCTGCAATACGTTGGTAACCGGCAATTGCGATAAGCGCTGTTTTGGTACCGATGTTACCGAACCGGTAACGTCCGATCGTTTTTGAGTACCGTAACCTACTACTATTACTTCGGCCAGGTCTTTACCGGACTGGGTGAGCGTAATTTTAAGCGCATCAGTTGCCTGGCTTACGCTAACTGTTTTGCTGCCCATGCCCACAAAAGATACATTAAGTGTTGATGGCCCGGTTAATGATAAGGTAAATTTACCGTTTACATCGGCAACTACGCCCTGCGAGGTGCCCACCACCCCTATGCTTGCCCCCGGTACCGGGATGCCTTTATCATCAACTACGGTACCTTTTACGGTAAAAGGCCCGGTTTGCGCATAAGCCGCGCCGCCTAAGCCTATAATGAGCGCACTCATAAGTAAGGTTAAGCGAATTAAATTTGTAATTGTTTTTCTCATATTGTTTGGATTTGGTTTGTTAGAGTGTATTGGTTTTTTGGGGAGTTGATTAAATTTATCCATACAGGTCGGGGCAACTCAAGTACGCGCCGGAGCGGTTGAAGTTCATAGCAGTTTTTTGGGTTTAATAATTGCACTGTAAGCATTAAATGTAGAACTTACAGTTATTGGTTAAGACGAAATAAGGGTATTTATTTGGAAGCTTAGAGGGGTAAAACAGTAAAATAGAGGGGGGGGTAAAATTGATAATTAAGTGTTTTTATACAATTAATACCAAACAGGCGGTTTTCGTTAACGAAATGTTTGCTCTACCGAATAATGTTTATTAAAAGCCTGGCGGTGCTGTTTTATAAACTCCGACGGTTTAACACCAAACAGCTTGATAAACTGCTCTCTGAAATATTTAATATCGTTAAAACCGGTGTTAAACGCGGCCTCGTTAACGTTACAATTGGTATTGATCATCATCTCGGCGGCTTTACGCAGGCGTACAAAACGCACAAAATTATTTACCGACTGCCCGCTGATGGATTTTATTTTTTTAAACAGGCTGGAGTAGCTCATCCCCATTTCATCGGCGATGGTTTTTACATCAAAATCGGGTTCCATCAGGTAATTTTCGATGATGGCTATGCACTTGTACAAAAACTCTTTATGGTCTTCGGAGATGTTGCGCGTGGTAGATTTGAGAGTTACTTCATTGTAAAAATAATTCTGCAGCTCGCGCCTGTCCTTCAAAATACCTTGTACCCGTGCCACAAGCAGATCTTTCTCAAACGGTTTGGTTACAAAATCAACTGCCCCTACTTCTATCCCCTTCAGTTTAATCTCGGGGTTGCCATCGCCGGTAAGCAATATAACGGGGATGTGACTCAGCGATGAATCCTGCTTAATAATTCGGCAGAGATCGATACCCGACAGCGCGCCCATCGAAATATCGCTGATCACCAGATCGGGCAGATGTTTTTTTATCAACTCCAGGCCTTCTTCGGCACTTTGTGCCTCAAAAATTTTGTAATGTTCTTTAAATATCTTGCGGATATAATCGCGCAACTGCTCGTTATCATCAATAATGAGGATGGATTGCCTGTCTGATATCAACAGCTCAAAATTAGCTACTTCTTCTTCGGCAAGTTTTTCGGTAGTGGTATCGCCGGTTATCAGCTCATCAATTAAATGCTGGCTGAGTTCAGCGCTTTCCGGTTCGGTATTTGATTCCTGCAGGCGCTTTTTGGGCAGGCTAACCGTAAAAGTGGTACCATTGCGGTTGTTACCTGTATAAGAGATGGTACCATCGTGGCTATTGATAAAACTTTTGGATAAATAAAGCCCTATGCCAAAGCCGGTTTTTAGCGAGGTGTTATCTTTTATCTGGTAAAACTTATCAAACAACTTTTCGCCGATACCCGGTGCTATACCGCAGCCATTGTCCTCCACCTTTAAAATAACGCTTTTATCGGTTTCTTCCAGCGTAATATCAATCTCGCCACCTATGGATGTAAATTTTATGGCGTTGGAGATGAGGTTAAAAATGGCGATCTCTATCTTCTCCCGATCGGCAGCTATAATAAGCTCCTGCACATCAGAATGATAGCTGTATTTAATGCTTTTAATTTTTGCCTGGTGTAAAAAGCAGGCGTACACATCGCTGCATAGTTTGGCAAAGTTGAGGTTAACCATATTCAGGCTGTCGTTCTCACTTTCTGTTTTTCTGAAAAGCAGCAAGTGATCTACCAGGCCTAAAAGGCGGCGGGCGTTGCGGTAAATGGTGTTTAACTCATCGCTGTGTTTGTTACCGTCGCTTTGCAGGAGATCTTTTATGGGGTTGATGATCAGCGTAAGCGGCGTACGGAACTCGTGCGAGATATTGGTAAAAAAGGATAGCTTCTTTTCGTTCAGTTCTTTTTCGCGTTCTACTTTTAGGTTGGCTATCTCTACCTCGTATTTCAGCTTTGTTTGCCTGATGCGATACAGCCAGAACCAATAAACAATGGTGGATAATACCGAAATATATAGCAAATACGCCCACCAGGTACGGTACCAGGGCGGCAACACAATAATTTGCAGATGCAGTTGCTTGCCGTTCCATTCGCCGGCGCTGTTGGTTGTTTTTACTCTAAGGATGTACTTACCCTCGTTTAAGCGGCCGTAATAAGCCGTTTTTATTTTGCCTACGTAGTTCCAGCCATGGTCCCAGTTCTCCAGGTAGTAGGCATAGTTCAGTTTATCCGGAAAGGAATACTCGGGCGCTGTATAATCTATAGCCAGGGTAGCCTCGTTATAGGGCACTGTAATTTGTTTAAGATCTACCACGGCATTCCCATCAGTGTAACTTATATTGCCATCTATGGGTTTGTTGTTGATCTGCAGGCCCGTAAACTTTAGTTCGGGTTGGTGCAGCGGCAGACTGATGCTATCCGGGTAAAACACGTTAAAGCCGTTGATACCCCCGAAAGCCAGCTCGCCGGAACTTAACCTTACCGCGGCGTTAAAATTAAACTGGTTGCTTTGCAGCCCGTCCGACGCGTAGAAATTTTTAAAAGTGTTTGTTTTAGCACTATACTCGGTTAGGCCGTTATAAGTACTCGCCCACAACTTCCCCCTATCGTCAACCACAACATTCAGCAGCGAGTTGCTGGGTAAGCCATCCGAACGGGTATAGCGTTTTAATGTTTTGGCCGCGATATTATATCGTAAGAGACCACCACCCTCGGTGCCTATCCACAAGTTGCGCACGCCGTCTTCGGTGATAGATCTAACAGCGTTTTTTACCGCAATAAACTGGTGCTGCTTTTTTGCGGTGTCTATTTTTATCAGCCGCGAATAATCGCCCGCCCAGAGCGTGCCCATGCGGTCTTCAAAAATGGCGTGGATATTGGTTAGCTGGTTGTCAAACACTTCAAACTTATCGGCCCGGCGGTTATATTTATAAAGCGTACCACCGCGTGTGGTGCCGGCCCAAAGGTTGTTGTGGCTATCCAGGTAAAGCTTCCATAGGTTTTTATCAATGGTTTTGGTGGTGCTGTTATAGCAATCGTAATGAATAAACCTTTGCGTTTGCGCGTCGAACCTATCAATTCCACCGCTAAACATAGCGGCCCAGAGCTGTTTCTTTTTATCATGTATAAGGCTCACCACAAAGTTGCTGCGCAGGGAAGCTGCATCTGCACTGTGTACATAGTTGGTGAATTGGTTTGTTTTGCGGTTCCAGTAACTCAGGCCGCCGCCATCGGTACCAATCCAAAGGTTATGCAGGTTATCCTCGCAAAACGACAGGATAAAGTTGTTCACCACACTGTTTTTATTGAAGGGATTATGCGTGATGAGTTTAAACTGGTTGCGCCTGCTATCTAAAAAACTTACCCCTCCCCTAAGCGTGGCTATCCACATGCGCTGCTGGTTATCCTGGTAAATCATACTGATGGCATCGCTGTGCAGGTTATTATTATCGCCCGCGCCACTAACAATATACCTAACGGCGTGGCTGGCGGTATCTAAAACATTTACGCCGCCGCCGTTTGTACCCAACCACAATTCCGATGACCTCGAAAATTTGATATCAACGATATTCTCGTTATTCAGCTTCGCGGCAGTAAGTTTTGTTAATGACTTGCTGATTAAATTATAGGTAAAAAGGCCATTATCAGCACCTATCCAAACCTGATGCCTGGTATCTGTTAAAATGCAGTTGGCATATTTTATAGCCTGGCTTATTAGCTCTATCTTACTATTCTGCCTGTTAAGCATGCAAAGGCCAACGTTACGTATAAACACCCAAATATTGTTTGCGTCATCAATAGAGAATGCCTGTACGCTATAGCTTTTATCGCCATTTGGCAGAGGAATTTGCCTGCTGACGGAATCGCCGGCGCGGCAAATAAAAAGCCCTGCGTAATCGGTACCGGCATACACATTCCCTTTGGCATCGGTTTGCAGGGCGGTAACATTATTAGCAATTTTCTGTACGGCAGTACCTGCCGAACCTTTAAAATAAACCGGGTGAAAGCGCGAGTCGGTATAATCAAAGTAAACCAGGCCCTTTAATGTACCCGCGAAGATGCGGTTACCGGAACCGGCCAGGCGGTTAACGTGGTTATCGTTTAACGAGCCCGCGTCCAGCCAAACGTTCCTGAAGATCTTTACTGTACTGCCATCGTATTTATTGAGCCCATCATAAGTGCCTATCCAAACAAAGCCGTGGTGGTCTTTATAAACACTGGTAACGGCGTTGTTAGAGAGCCCCTGTTCGATGCCTAAATATTGTACCGACTGCAAACCAAAAGCGTACCTGCCCGACAGTAAAATACCGGCCACGAGTAAACACGCACATTTGAGTAGTAAAACTCTCTTCATTAAACTGGCTATAATTGGTTTTAAACAGCAAACAAACCTAATGATTGTTAACTATAACTTTATGCCCAAAAATTACCTCTTGTAACCGTTTATTACCATTTAACAGGATACAGTTAAATTAATTGCCAGCGAAACATAGGATGATAGCCATCACTAATACCAGGCTTCATGCAGATGTTTTTTTTGATGCCGGCATTTATTTTTAGCTTGGCACCAGTTTATATTACCCCATGCTAAAAGCCTACAAACTATATACCGGCGAAGACGGACATTCGCATATTAAAACAGGAACAGTGAACGAAGGAATACTTAACCAGGCTTCCGGTATCCGTTTCCAGGAATCGCCGCCGCATTCGTTTTACCATTGGCATAACGCCCCCACCTGCCAGTATGTAATAAACCTGCTGGGCACACTGGAGTTTGAGACGTTTCCCGGTGAAACATTTACATTAAACCCCGGCGAAATACTGGTAGCCATGGATACCACCGGCACGGCCCACCGCTGGAAAATGAAAGGTGAAGACCCATGGAGACGTGTTTATATAGCTTTTGATGAAAGCCTGCCCGTAAATTTCGTGGAGGATAAAGGATAATACGCGCCGTTTAGGATTGCGCAGCGAACTGTTTGCTTTTTCTTTATATCTTACCGCATGAATAAGCATGTTATTTTAATTATACTCTTCTTTGCCGGGCTTATCCTCTCGGCCATTAACCCGCACGATTATTTCACCTGGATACTGGAAGTTTTCCCGGCGATAATTGGCTTTATAGTGCTGGTGCTCACTTATAAGCGTTTCCAATTCACGTATTTAACTTATGTAATGATATTGCTGCATTGCTATATCCTGTTCATCGGCGGGCATTATACTTATGCCGAAGTACCGGCCTTCAACTGGATCCGCGACAACTTCCACCAGGCACGCAATAATTACGATAAAATAGGGCATTTTACACAGGGCTTTGTGCCGGCCATCATAGCGCGCGAGCTGTTTATCCGCTGCGGTGTTATCCTGAAGCGAGGCTGGGTGGCATTCTTAACCGTGTGCGTTTGCATGAGCATCAGCGTTACTTATGAATTTATCGAGTGGTTTGTATCGGTCACCTCCGGCTCCAGCGGCGATTCTTTTTTAGGCACGCAAGGCGATATATGGGATACTCAAAGCGATATGCTTTTTGCCACCATCGGCGCTATTTGTATGGTGATGTTTTTTAGCAGATGGCAGGACAGGATGATAGATTTGCAAATGCGGAAATATGCGGATGTGCAGATTAAGAAATAAAATATTGACTAAAAGCTACATCATTGTATTCTGGAGTTCCATCTGTATGTCAATGTCGTTTACTTAAAATTTGGCCTGCTGCATAGCCTCACCCCAACCCCTCTCCAAAGGAGAGGGGCTAAAAGTCCTCTCCTTTGGAGAGGATTATTGCATGAGGGCTTCGCCGTTTAGGTGAGGCTACTTAGTAGCTTAAGTAAAACGACATTGACCTGCACATTTGTTAGGGTCTGCACAAGCGCTCAAATAATGCTACGTTGCCGGGATAAGTTGCTATCAATTCTTCTTTTTTCGCCATTTCAAATTCGCTGAACTCGAAACCCGGGGCTACGGCGCAACTTACCAAAGCGTAACCCGTTTTGCCGGGCACCTCTGCCGCAAACCATAAACCAGCCGGTACAACTAAGGATAAGTTTCCGCCGGGCTGGTCGGAAAGTTGCAGCGCCTGATGTTCTCCTTCGGCAGTTATTACGTGCACAATGAGCGGCGCACCCTTATGAAAATACCAGATCTCATCTGAGGAGATCTTATGAAAGCCCGAATAATCTTCCCCTTCCAATAAATAGTAAATAGAGGTGCAGGCTTGCAAAACTGTCTCTATGCCTGCCCTTTTCACCTGTTGCTGTGAACGGAACACTTCTTTATAAAAGCCGCCTTCGGGGTGCGGTAATAATGATAGCTGCTGTATCCAGTATGCGGCATTAGGTTCTTGCATCGTTTTGAATTTGATAGCGCCAAATGTAAGCCATTGAGCGATGTTTTTAAACCACAAAACCCGGCTTTTGGCCGGGTTTTGTTGAATAGAGTTATATGCAATTATTTCGGCAATAGTACGCCGTTAATACCGTCAACAATTCCATTTGCGCCTATCAGGTCGAATAAGGTAACCTGGGCAGAACTGCCGGCGGCGTTAGTTATCTGTAATTTACTGCCGGCTAAGGAAAGCGTAAGCGTTTGGCCGTCTAAAGTAGTTACGACTGCTTTACCCTTGCCTGCTTTTAAAGCGGCAACTATTTCTTTCTTACCGTATTTACCGCTAACCACATGGCCTTTTAATATCGAAGCCAATTTTGCTGGATCTTTTTGCAAGCTGTCCAGTTTGGAGGTGGTCAACGAGTTATTGTGCGGGGCAAATATGGTATATGGGCCACCTGTTTTTAAAACCGAATCGAGCTTTGCAGCTTTTACAGCTATCAACGCGTTACTATAGTCGGCATTACTTGCCAGCGCGCCTACAACGTCGCTTGCGCCTTCTACCGCAGGAGTAACTGCTTTAGCGGTATCCTGTGTGGTTTTTTTGGTGGTATCCTGTGTGGTTTGTGCAAATACGCGGCTGGTCGTCAAATTCAATAATAATAAGCCTGCAGCTAAAAAAATGGATCTTTTCATGTTGTTCCTGTTTTAGATTTTCTGTGTTTTACTGATTAATTAATGGGTAATGGTTTATCGTATAGCAGGATTTTTTATAGTTTATTAACTCATAGATAACTACAGGAGCGGAAGATTGTTTAGTAAAAATTCATTTTGGGTGCCGACATCCGGTTATTTATACCTTTCTGAATGCAAAAGAACACCCATAGGCCTACGCCAAACCGCTAACTATCAACATCAAAACCTTATCTGCTTCCTAACCCAAAAACGAGGTTATTTTTATTTAAATCCGTTCTCAATATTAACCTAACTAAAACAAATTGTTAATATCTACGTCATTTTACGTAATATGTAGCGCCATACAAAGTTTCTACAGATTTTATTTTTTAATTAGCAGCATTCTTTATTTCAGTATAACTCCTCTTTGAAAAAGATCATCATCATACTCCTGAGCATCGCATCGCTAAGTGTTAACGCGCAGATCAAGATTAGTACAAAAGATTCGTTAAAAACAGATTCTGCTAATCTATTGGCCCTGCCGGACACCGTAAAGCATCTGCAAACTACCTGGCAATCATTTATTCCCCCAACTGTTTTCATTACATATGGCGCGTTATCTTTTAATGTGAAAGCTATCCGGAACCTCGATTACAGTATCGACAGGGATGCCCAGAAAGACCACCCCGGCAACTTGTACCCTGTTGAGAATTATTTACAGTACGCCCCTATTGCCTTGGTGTACGGTTTGAATTTCGCGGGCGTACACGGGAAGAATACGTTTATCGACCGCTCGATAATCCTGGGCATGTCTGAAGGGATTTTTGGTTTGGCTACCTATGGACTAAAGCGTTCTTCCGACCGTTTGAGACCTAACGGTGCCGACAGGTTCTCGTTCCCTTCGGGCCATTCGGGAAGCGCCTTTGTAGCTGCCGAATTTATGGCACAGGAGTATGGCGATAAATCGCCCTGGTATGGCATTTTTGGTTATACCTGCGCTTCGGCCACTGCCATTTTAAGGGTTTATAACCACAAACACTGGTTTAGCGATATTGTTGCCGGGGCAGGTTTTGGGATACTTTCAACCAAGGCAGCGTATGCTATCTATCCGCTATTCAGAAACAAATTATTCCACGATGAAAAATCAAACAAGCAGACAGTGATCATGCCTACTTACAGCGATGGCGTTGTTGGGTTTGTGTTTACCAAGCAGTTGTAAGAGGAAGCGGCGGGTTCGAGCACTATAAAAAACAGTTCGTCATGCCGAATTTATTTCGGCACCCCACATGCACAGTAGCCGAACAGGCAGGGCGATTATGCATATTGGCTACCTGTCCCGTGGGGTCCTGAAACAAGTTCAGGATGACGGTTATTTATTATGACGTTTATTCTTTCTAACACTCAAGCCCTGAACCAATGGCCACAATTTTTATTTCACGGCCACCTTCTGCACCTCTATTGGCGCGGTAAAATGGTACGTTCCGGAGCCAAGCTCCACCATAATATAATTTTCTTTGCTGTTTGCCGGCTGATAAGGCTTGCCATTTTTTAGCGGTTTGCCGCTATCCATCACGTTCGCGGCATCTTTTGCGGGGATATATACCGATGCCGTGGTGTTAACCGGGATCTCTACATCAAAATTAAGCTGGCCATCTGCTATTGCCCATGCCGAGCTTACCGTACCGTAATACGTTTGTAAACTTGCCGATGCATTGGTAAAGCCGCCACCCGGGTGCGGCATTATTTTGATATGCTTATACCCCGGGCCATCATTATAGGTATCCAACCCAACCATTACGCGGTACATCCAATCGCCAATGGCGCCGTAAGAATAGTGGTTAAAAGAGTTCATGGTTGGTGTTTCGAAGGTTTTATCGGGTTTTATACCATCCCAGCGTTCCCAAATGGTGGTTGCGCCCATTTTTACCGGGTACAGCCAGCTTGGATAAGTATCCTGCAGCAGCAGTTTATAAGCCTCATCGGTATAACCAAACCTGCTGAGTACATGGCAAAGGTATGGTGTACCCAAAAAGCCGGTGGTAAGGTGGTTGTTATAATTTTTAATATTTGTTACCAGCCTTGCTGCGGCTTGCGGGCGAAGGTCCTCGGGCAGCATATCAAAATTAAGGGCAAGCACATAGGCGGTTTGCGTACCAGATACCATACGGCCGTTGGCAGTAACATACTCGCGCATAAAGGCATCCTTTATACGCTTTAGGTTTTTGCCGTAAGCTTCGTAATCGTCGGTTTTACCTAAAACCTGCGCCGCGTTTATAAGCAGCTGGGTGGAGTAGGCATAAAAGCACTGCGCTATCAGGTATTTATCGGTTACGGCAGATGTGCCGTCGGTATCGTCGTTCACGCTGTAAAACAGCCAGTCGCCAAAGTGGAAGCCGGTGTTCCACAGATCATCCTTAGCCTGGTTCTTCATATAATCAACCCAGGCTTTCATGCTGCCGTACTGATCTTTCAGTACCTGCTTATCCCCGTACGCAACGTACATATTCCAGGGGATAACGGTAGCGGCCTCGCCCCAGCCTGCGCTGCCGGCGGCACCTTTACCCAAAACATTCGGAATTACAAATGGTACCGCACCTTTTTCGGTTTGGTCGGCGGTGATATCCTTCAGCCATTTAGAGAAAAAGTTATCTACATTCATGTTAAACGATGCGGTGCGCGAGAATACCTGCGCGTCTCCTGTCCAGCCCAGGCGCTCATCGCGTTGCGGGCAATCGGTAGGCACATCTAAAAAGTTACCTTTTTGCCCCCATTGGATATTATGCTGAAGTTGATTAACCAGCGCATTAGAAGAACTGAAAGTGCCGGTTGGTGCCATATCTGAATATATGGTGACAGCCGTAAAATCGTCCGGGTTCAGGTCGCCGTTATACCCTTCAACTTTAATAAACTGGAAACCATGGAACGTGAAGTGGGGCTCAAACACTTCCACATCGTCCCCGCCGAGTATAAAATTATCCTGCGCCTTGGCCGACCTCAGGTTATCGGTATAAAAATTACCGTCTTTATCCAATACCTCGGCATGTGATATGGTCACTTTCTGTCCCTTTTTTCCCTTTAGCCTTATTTTCACCCATCCCACCAGGTTTTGCCCAAAATCTACAATATGCTCGTTCTTCTTTGTTTTGATTACCCGCAGAGCTTTAAATGTCTCGTGTTTGCGGATGGGTTCGTTATAAGTAGCCAGCAGGTTTTTAAAGCCGTAATCCGCTACCTGCACGCCGTTCCAACCGGTATCGTTATACCCGTTAAGCGCCCAGCCTTTCTTTATTTTACGGGCATCAATGGTTTCGCCGTTGTAAATTTCAGAATAGGTTATTTCGCCAGTGCTCGATTTCCAGCTTCCGTCGGACAGCACCACTTCTGATGTGCCATCGGTATAGGTTATGTGCATCTGCATCAGGAGGGCGATATCTTTGCCGTATCTGTTTGAATTGTTGGCAAAGCCAATGGTGCCCCGGTACCAACCACTACCCAGCGTAACGCCGATGGTATTGTTACCATTGGTCAACAGATCGGTAACATCATAAGCCTGGTATTGCAGGCGTTTGCCGTAGCTCGTCCAGCCGGGGGTAAGGTAGGCATCCCCTACCCTACGACCGTTTATCTGCGCTTCGTATAGGCCGTGCGCAGTAATAAAAGCCACAGCCGAAGCTACCTTTTTTGTAGAGCTGAATGTTTTCCTGAACATGGGCGAGGCCCGCAGACTATCTTCCTTAAAACCCGGACCAATCCATTTTGCCTGCCATTCATTGGCATTAAACAGCGAGGTTATCCAGTAGCCGGTTTCGCTCCAGGCAGATGCTTTTTTGGTGTTATCCCACACCTTAACCTGCCAGTAGTATTTGGTATGCGATGAAAGCGCCTTACCCTTATAACCTACGTGTACCGAAGAATCGGACGCAACCTTTTTAGAGTCCCATATGATCTTACGGAAATCGGAATGAGTGCTTACCCTTACCTGGTAAGCCGTTTGGCTTACGTTATGCCCGGCGGAGGCCAGCTCCCAGGTAAAACGCGGCTGCGCGTTATCAAGCCCGATGGGGTTAGTGCGGTTTTCGCAAAGTATTTTGTTTACAGAAATTTGGGCCTGCGCAAAGGTGGCAACCAACGTAAAGACGGTAACGAGGGTAAAAATTCTTCTCATTTTTATACGATAAAAAGCGGGGTGCAAACATCCGCCGGAGGTTTATGAATGGGCGACAAAAGGTAGCATTTATCCGTGTGCGTTACAAACGCATTAAGCATGTTTTTAGTGGATTTTTACATGAAATAGAGCTTTATATATGGTGTTGCCAATGTAAAGAAGATGTTTACAATAACCGTCATGCACTGTTATGGTTACAGGAGTTTTCGGTATTTTTTTTTCAAAACCAAAGGGTGTAACAATAGCGGGTATAAAACGCGCAGGGGTGATTGCGATATTCCATCTGTAGGAGCATAGCCGTCAGCTTAAGGAGTAGTGCAGACGCGTAGCGTCGACCTATTTTGTAGCAACGGATTTTAATCCGTTGTCGCAAAATAGCACCAGCGTAAAGAACCATCGGTTCGGCCGATATAAATCCTAAATATGGGTCGTACCTACGGCACTCATCAAAACGGTGGGCTACATCGGCGGGTTAAAACCCGCCGTTACAATATTTATCGAGCCGATGGCTCTTTTAAAATTCAACACCTTAAGTTGACGGCTATGATCTGTAGGAAGGGCACTTAGGGATTACCGAGTTGCATTAGGGGTAAATTGCACCTCGATATTGTCTTTCCCCGGCAGGGCATCAAACACACATACCTGTCCGCTTTGCTTAAAGGACAGTTTTTTACGTTTTTGGCTAATGCTTTTAATTACAGCGCCGTTGGTATTGAAGTTGATGGTGAGGGGCTGTGTCCAGTTTTGGCGGTTGGCCAGGGTATCGGTAAGGCTAAGCGTCCAACGCCGGGCATTTTTGCTCAGTAGTTTAAGCTTTGCCGAGTTACGCTCCTTATGATACTGGATCACATTTTTAAATGGCGCTATCCATACAGAATCCTTACGCTTATCTAATTCAATTAAATGCTGCGCGAAAACTTTGCCGGGTGTGATGATCCAGCCGTCTTCTATACCATGATATGTTGGGCAAAACCAGCCGCCAACAGCGATAGTTTCATCAATGTACTTCCCAAAATTCGCCATCGATGCCGAATCGCTTATCATTTGGCTGTTTATGTTGTAGTAATCATCGTTGGTTTTGGCAAAATCATAGGCGTTGTAAGGGTACGGTTTGTTTTGCGTGGCACGCGCGCCAATAAAATACGGCGCAACTGTTTTGCGGATAGCCTTATCCTTTTCGGTAATACCACCGCCTTCGCCAAAGGGATAGGCATGCGTGATCATTTTCTGCGCCGGCAGCAGAGCATCCATCTGCTTGTTAGATTCGGTGCATTCCCAGGCAATACTATCAAGGGGCATTTTAGGAAAATGTGGATGCGTTAGTGCATGGTTGGCTATTTCGTGCCCGGCTAAAGCGGCCCTGTTAATTGTTTCCCAACTGATGTGCTGACTATTTACAATAGATACCGACATAAAAAAGGTCCCCTTAAAACCGTACTTATCCAGCAAGGGCACCGCAACGGCGTATTGCCCGGGGATACCATCATCAAAGGTTAAGCTAACCGCCGCTTTTTTATTATTGAACCAGGGCGCGATGGTGTAATCAAGTTCCGTTTGTTTTTGAGCAAAGGAGGAAAGTGACAGGCACAAGCAAAGAATAGTAAAAGAAAGGTATTTCATGGCGGTTATAATTTTTTGTATTGCCGGGCTGCATCATCCAACACCAACACCCAATCCTGCCCGTAACCGGCAGATGGCGGGGTAAAAGTATTATTTTGAAGATTAGATACCTGCGGCAACTCCTTTATTTTCCCGTTTCTTGGATCCAGCCAGTAGGCGTTTAACTTATCGCCCTTTATTTTGCGGGCAATAACGGTGAATGGTTTTCCGGCGGCTGTATAAACAAACAGGTAATCGGTGCCACGGGTGGCCTGGATCCTATCCGCGGGACCATTATTATTTTCCCGGATGATAGATTGATCGGGCACCCTGTCCAATAGCGGGTGTGATTCCATCAATTTTCGTACAATGCTCATTTGTTTGGCCCCCGGCAGATCGAGCGCATCATACCAAAACATATGCGGCCCGTTCAACGGCTCGTATTTTGGTGAATACATCTGCCAGATATCATGGCAACCATAGGTATGCCCGAAGGCACCCGAGAACAGGTCGAGATAAGCATACTTGCGTACGTCATAGGCGCTGGAGGTGCCCAGGTCGTTCACATTAAAGCAAACCGGGTGGTCTTCATAAATGGGTTCGGCATCCAGCACGGGTTTTAGCGGCAAGGCGTTATAGCTGGCGAAGATCTTATCGTAAACCGGCGTATCCCTGCAATGCCCGTTCTGAAACATATTGAATGAGAACCAATCCTCGCCCCTAAACCATTGCGCCGAGCCCAGCTGATTTGGCTGGCAATGATAGGTAATAAGCGCCTTGCCCCCGGTTATCTTCATAATAGCCCGGCCCATGGCGCGCCAAATGGCGATATCTGCCTCGCCACGGGGCTGGCGGTCGCCGCCGAGTACCCATATAATGTTGGTTTTATTTTTATAGCGTTTTGCCAGCCAGGCGGCATAAGTTGCCGCGTTCTTTTCGGTGAAGATCTCAGGGCCTTTACCCCATTTATCTTTAAAAACCTTATCGCCCCAGGTTGGCAGCAAGGCTATGTTCATGCCATATTCGTTGGCCTTATCTATAATGTAGTCTACATGCTCAAAATACTTCTCGTTTGGCTTCTCGGGGTCGTCGTCAATCAATGGTTTTTCGCCGTAAGCGTTTGGGGTGTGCAGGCCGTCCATCTCGGCCAATACTACAGCCTGTATTACGGTAAAACCCTGCTCGCTGCGGTGTTTTAGATATCGGTTAGCTTCCTCCCTATCCAGCCGATGGAAAAGCTCCCAGGCCGTATCGCCGAGCCAAAAAAAAGGCTTGCCGCCTTTCAGGATGTAATGCTTATCGGCGCTAACGGTAAACTGGGCCGTGGCAATTTTGGAGAAAGCGAAAAAGAACACAAGCAGCAGGTATTTTTTCATCAGGATGTTATTTACAATTGGCCTTTGAATTTATCTATTTTTTTTGCCGATTGAAAACAATCAGGTGCCGAATGCCTGCGATGTAGCGCTAAACTTTCAAATCATTAATATTATCCAATAAAAAACTATGCGTAAAGCGGGTCATTCCCGTTTTAGGGTAATAATCTACCGCGGCAGGGGCAGCAAGTAATATCAGTTTGGCAATTGGGGTATGCCTTTTGGTTTCTTTTATTAAGCGGATACCAATGCCCATGCGCTGGTATGCCTGGTCTACCGCCAGATCGGACATGTAGGTGCAAAAAGCAAAATCACTTAAAGAACGCGCTATACCCACCAATTTACCACCTATACGGGCGGTAACAAACAGGTTGGCATTTTGGCACATCAGCTTTATCCGGTCCATATCATCTACAGGGCGGCGCTCGGCAAGCGTGCTGCGTTTTAATACATCAACAAATTCCTGAGGGTCTAATGTGTCTTCGCGTTGGTAAATAATTTCGGGGCCTGGCATTTTATATTGCTTTAATGGTTAAAATTAATGTTTCAAATTTTAACACTTTGGCCGTTAATTAAATAGGCCAATAAATATAAATGCCATAGTCCAGCTAAACCGATATTATACCTTAAGCGCCGCCCTTACTCATAAAACTCCGGTGATATAGCCATGGCCATCAGCGCTTTTTGGTGCTTATCAAATAATTTCTTCCACCAAAACTGGTAACTGCGCGGGTACACCACTTGTTCGGAGTATTCGCGTTTGGATAAATTCTCCAATGCCAGCAGCTTAAACATCACCTTGCGCGAATGGTCTACAACAGCATGCGAACGCTGTGTATACCCAAATATATCGTTGATCTCTTTATTGGTTTTGCCCACCAGTATCAGCATAAATATTTCGATATGGAGGGTTGAGAAACCTTTTGTTTTAAGGTTTGGCCGGGTGCTTGTAATTGCATGTATCTTCATAACACAAAGTTTTAGTTTGGAAAAGCCACCGTGCATATTACGATTTTGCAAGCAAGTTAGTTTGATAGGGTAATTTTCAACAGCGTACGGAGCCAATAAAGTAACAAGTAATTTGCTGCAGCGGCGCGGCCGCTTTATCTGCTAAATTGCGTTGCAAGGCAAATAAGCCCCGTTTTTACGCTCGAACTAACACCGCGAGATTTATGGTGCTTATTAATTATTCATTTTGTTCATTGTGTTTTTAAGATTCAAAATCGTGTACTAATCAAATAAATTGCCGGGGTGATACCCACAGGAAGTATATATTTACGGGCGATAATGACCTATAAACGCGTATTACTATCGGATATAATTATGTAACTAATAGCTATGCAAAAATTAACCTATCCCTTAATATTAACTTTAAACTAATTACTATGAGCACCACCCCAACAAACAACGACAACCCAGACGGCACCATCCCTTTAGAAACAGCTAAAGCATGGGCGGCAAACTGGCGCAGCCACCTATCAACTTCCGAAGACGAGTTTCAAGGCAGGTCTTTTTTTATTCCGACCGCTTCAATCAACACCTTGCTTGCAAACAGCCCTAACGCCGAGGGTGTAAGAGCATATATAGGGATGGAAGACGAAACAGACCCGTTGACTGCTAAGCTGGTTATCGTGTCGGTAGTTAATGGCGAAGAAGTACTTACCATACCCGGCGAAAACGGCGGCGAGGATCGCCCCGGTACTGTTGACCTGGTAACCGCTTGCCCACCTGTTTGCCCAACAGGTGGCGGCCCTACCATAGAAAGCTAATTAAAATTTACTCTTCAGAAGTTTATAAGCTTTAATATCTTTAAGGCTTATAAATTTTTTAGCAAATGCTGTTTTTTATATATACAACATTCATCGTCCCGGCCACCGTACTTATCCCCATCGCCTACGCCTTTATCAACTATCGGGGTTTAACCCGTGCTTTTAAAATAATTTTAGCTTTTATCATTTTTTCGGCTGTGATGAATACCATAGCCAGTGTAATGGCACGTGGTTACCATATGCGTACAACCGGTATATACCATATTTATACCCCATTTGAATTCGGCTTCATTACGGCCTTTTTTTCTGAGTTTTATAACAAGCGTATCCGGAATATCCTGTATGGGCTTATTGCTGCGTTCGCCGTTTTTTGCGTGCTTAATACGGTTTTTATAGAAAGCATGATGAAAATGGATAGCAATGCACGGTCCGTAGATGCCATTATCCTTATTATCTTTTGCATGTTGTTCTTCGCTAAAAATAATAGCGATCTGGACAGCCGCTGGGCCGACCACGCCAGCAACTGGGTAGTAGCCGGGCTTTTATTGTATTATGGCAGTTCGTTATTCATGTTCATCTTTTTTGATAACTTAACAAGGGACGATATCATGACGTACGTTATCTGGACCCTAAACGCTACCATTTTAGTTATAGAATATGTTTTATTTGCAATAGGATTTCACAAATGCAAGGCACAACAGACAATATCTACGTCCAGATGATCCTGGGCATGAGCGGTGCCCTCATCCTGGTGGTATCGTTCATCCTGTTTTCTATCCGTAACCAAAATAGGCTTCTCAGGCAACGACAGCAGTTTCAGCAGGCCGAAATTGCGCATCAGAAAGAATTGCTGGGTGCCGTTATCCAATCGCAGGAAGCTGAACGTAAGCGCATCGGGCAGGATCTGCATGATGATGTGGGCACTACCTTATCCGGTTTACGAATGTTGATAGAAATGTTTAAGCCTGTTGACGATAAAAACCAGCAATACCTTAATTTCGTTAAATCCAGCAAACTAACTATAGATAAGATTGTAAAGGATGTGCGCCATATATCGCACAATCTCTCCCCTGCTACTTTGGGATATTACGGCCTTGCCGCGGCCATTAATGAGCATAGCGATATTATCAACCAATCGGGCAAGTTAACTATCAATGTAGAAAACGATGCCGATGCTGTTTTAGAAAACCTGCCGCTTGCCAGCGCTACCGCACTATACCGTGTGCTGGAAGAGTTGCTGAATAATACTATAAAACACTCGGGTGCAAGTAAAGCCGATATACAATTTAACAGTGCGCCGGGCAAATTGTTAATTGCCTATCAAGACAATGGCAAGGGGCTCTCAGGTTCGAGCAGCCAGCTAAAAAAAGGCATGGGGATGCAAAATATAGAGAGTCGCCTGCTCAATATAAATGCTACCTATGATATAACCACCAAACCAGGCGAAGGCTTTCATATACAAATAAATTGCCCTGTAATATAATTAAGATGGAGAAGATAAGCGTTGCAATTGTAGACGATCAGAATTTATTCCGCCAGAGCTTAGCTTTGCTTATCAACTCGGTAGAAGAATTTACGCTTGTTACCGATAGCGCCGGCGGGCAGGAATTTCTGAATACCCTTAAAACCACCACTGCCCCGGTTGATGTTGCTGTGATAGATATGGATATGCCGGGCATGAATGGAATTGAACTAAACAAAGCGCTGCACGAGCAATACCCCGGGATAAAAGTTATCATCCTATCGGTACATGTGAATGAGGCGCTTATTACCAAAATGATAAACGCAGGAGCGGCATCGTACCTGGCCAAGAATTGCGATAAAGACGAACTGATATTAGCCATTAATACCGTGTATAAAACAGGCTTTTATTTTAATAACGACGCGCTTAATGCCATCCGCAACAGCGCAAACCACCGCAATACTTCGCAAACTATATTAAGCGGCCTGCAAATAGCGCTAACCCGGCGCGAGAAACAGGTGCTCGAACTTATTTGCAAAGAATTTAATAACGCCGAAATAGCAGATCAGCTTTATTTAAGCGTACGCACGGTAGAAGGCCACCGCAATAACCTCATCATTAAAACCAACTGCAGAAACACCGCTGGTTTGGTGCTTTTCGCCATCAAATTCGGCCTTTTCGAGATCCCCTTTTAAAACCACGTACTTATACGTGTTTTTAAAATCGGGTAAAAATGGCAATCCCGCTATTATGTAATTATTAGTTAATAAAACGGCTGATTTGGTAAATTTACTGTTCTCTCACACAATCACCAGTCCATTAATTAACCCACAATAAAAAACCCACCAACCAAGGAGAAAAACGGGTGATTTTTTTGGCAACTTAATTTTTATCTTTACGTATAAAAGCATTCGTTAAAGTGGTAAAATGGATATTGTTTACATTAGTAATCAAATTAAGTATGATATACTCACCATTTGTGGCAAACCCGCCACAAAGGCTTATAACTTATTAACTGATACTCCGCTTCATTCAATAGGTTATGACGATGATGGTGAATTGTGCAGAAAACTTGAAAACAAATTACAAATGGTTGCCGAAGAATACCAAACCGGCAGAAGTATCTCTCGTGGGGCCGTATCCAAAAACTTTACCGTTAGACAGTGCATCGAATTAGTTATTGTATAAGTAACATCTTATAGTACCTAAAATGATATCATCTGTTCATGACCACATTTTTAACTCATTCCCTCGAAGCGCTTAAATCTGCTGTACTTTTAAGTTCGGGCTTTAAAAGCATTGCTCCCGGCGATTGTAAAGTGATCTCTCTTAAAGTATTCGAGCGTACTAAACACAGTATAAGCGAAACTACGCTAAAGCGTGTATACGGTTTTGCGTACAGCAAATTCCGCCCCTCGTTGTTCACTATAGAAACAATGGCCAAATACTGCGGCTACGAAGGTTGGGATGATTTTTGCCTTAAGCAGGAAATACAACACGCAGGCAACAACCCAACAAACGCCAACTGGGAAACCCTAAAACAAAATGCTGCCAAAATAACCAACTTTACCGTGCAGGCGCTGCAAAACAAAGCAGGTATACCATACGCTCAAACCATACAACGGGAATTTATCGACCGCCACTTTGCTGCTTTTTCGCGAGGCGATCATACCGCAACCGTGCTATCGGCACCGGCAGGCTATGGCAAAACTATAGCGCTTTGCCATTGGGTGGAAGAAGCACTGGCGCTAAACGCATCGGGTATAACTAACGATGTTGTATTGTTTTTTAGCAGCAGCGCGCTGATGAATGTTTTTTTAAGTGGCCGTAGCCTTAACGACTGGCTTTTGGGATTACTCGGGTACGCTACCGACGTAGACCTTCGGTCGCTTTTTGATAACGACCGCCGCAAGGAAGGTAATTTTTACCTGATAATAGACGGCCTGGACGATCATTCCTACAAATCGGAGCAATTTCAGCTATTACTTAGCCAGGTAAATGATATCGCCGCTTTACACCAAAATACCGGCTGGTTTAAGCTGATACTTACTATGCGTGCCGCAACCTGGGTAAACAATAAACATCAGCTGCAAAACAATCCGGATAACTGGTATACGGCTTTCACCGCCAATAACAGCCACCTGGAAATTAACGTGCCGTTATTTAGCGCCGCTGAAATAAAGGAGCTGTGCAAAAAGATAAACCCCGGAGAGGAGGTTTGTTTAGCTGAAGATATTGCCGAAAATTTTAATCATCCATTATATTTCCAATTTTACTACAAACAACATAAAGACGATTTTTCACTTAACAATATCAACCATGTTTGTTTGTATGAGCTGCTCTCTGCATTTGTTTTAAACAAAGTTTACCTGGGGCCGTATTCGGCTGATAAGCTACTGTTACTGACCGCGCTGGTGGAATTAATGGACTTTAAAAACGGTGTATTTGAGGTTGACAAACTAAAAGTAAACGGCCTGATAAAACAATGCGCACCGGCTTATCATGACCTGTTAAGCGTTGGTTTTTTAAGAGAATTAAATACCAGTGCCAATCTGCAGTATCATACTGTTGTGGAGTTTGTAAACAGTAATTTTTTAGAGCTAACCATAGCCAAAGCCTTACTGCAGAAAAACAACAATGCCTTCGACAGTAAACTTATAGCGCAAATTAATACCAGTTTTGCTAATGAGCAGCGCAGGTTTGGAATATTAAAATGGTGTGTGATATATGTCACCAAAAGCGGGCAGCAAAATAACCTGGATGTACTTGCGAATGCGCTGTTAACCCCTTGCCAAAAATCGGAGCTGCTGCAGTTTTTAAGCGAACTTTTTGAGAAAACAGGCTCACCAATGATAAACGCCGAAGTGCTTATTAATTAAAAAAGGCCATTGCCGGCTTTAAAACTTAAAGAAAAACACCACCAACTGCAGCACTATATTGCCATACACGCCAGCCAGCACATCATCCATCATCACCCCTGCCCCACCGGGTAAGGCTTCCATTTTGCGGATACCAAGAGGCTTTAAAATATCAAAAAAACGGAACAGCACCAGGCCTGCCAACAGCAAGTAAAGATTTGCCGGGATGAATAACATGGTCACCAACATACCCGCTACTTCGTCTATCACCACACGATAGCTGTCTTTACCCCATTCGGGTTCTACTTTGTTGCCAACATAAATACCCAGGAAGGTAATGAGTACCGTAACTAAAAATAAGATATAGGAAGGGTAAATATTCAGCTGCCATATTGCCCAGATAAGCGGGCAGGTTACAATGGCTGCAAGCGTACCGCCGCCCTTTATGTAGCCTATCCCAAATATGGATGCGATCAGTTTATTCATACCCCCGGTACTTAGCTTTTATTTAAAACATCTTCCGCAGCTTCAGCAACTTCAGGTTCTATCGTATGTTTTTTAGGGAAGTTAAACAGCAGGGAAGTAATAACAGGGATCAGGAAGATAGCTACAGTAAATACCGATACGGCAATATCCGCAGTTTCGCCTTCCATAAATTTAGAGAACGGTGTCTCGGGATAAAAGTGGATGTATAAAGATGATGTGAGTTTAATCCCCAATACCCCAATCACAATAAAAGCAACGGTTTCTAAAAAGGTGAATTTCTCCATCAGCTTTACAAATGCCTGTGCCACAAAACGCATGGCCAATATACCGATGAACACCCCTGTATAGATCAGGAACACGTGATCGGTAAAGGCGACGGCGGCAAATACGTTATCTATAGAGAACGCAAGATCCATCAACTCTACCAATGCAACGGTTGCCCAAAAGGTGCCTATCAACCCAACGGTTGATTTGTACAGCCAGTTTTTTTCTTTATCAACGCTTTCAGCCTCGCCTGCTTCTTTGGTTTGTAGTTTGCCTTTAAAGTAGTCGAAAGCGAGGTATAACAGGTAAAGTCCGCCCAGTGGTTTCAACCACCATATTTTTACCAGCCATGCGGCTAAAAACAAACATACGCCGCGCAGCACATAAGCGCCAATAATACCATATTTAAGTGCCCTGCTGCGCTGTTTTGGTGGCAGATCTATCACCATAGTAGCCAGCACCGCGGCGTTATCCACCGAAAGTAGGCTCTCGATAACGATCAGGTTCAGTACAATCAGTAAACCAGCTTTAATATCTTCCCCAAGCAGGGTGTGTAAAATATCCATATATAGGTCTTATTAAATTAAATCGGTATTAAGCATTGTTTTTAAAATGTTTGCCTGCACATCAAAGCTATTCATATGCTGCAGAAAATCAACATCGGCAATTTTTTTATAATCCTCATCCAAAAGGTTTATCACCTCTGCCGGCAGGTGCGTTTTCATTACGCCGGCGCTGCTTTGCAGCCTTACATTCTTATCCAGCAACTCCTGCATCACCCGCTCTTTTTTGGAAAGCTTACTCTGATGCGAAATACTGCCAATTTTAGCGATATCGCAAAATAAAAAAATATTATTTGAGGGCGAATATAGAAAGTACAGGGCTACTTCCGTGAATTTATAAACTTCTATGGTAATGTCTCCGGTTTTTAAGCCTGCATAAAATTCTATCTTAAAACCGTGCTTGTTTAGTTTCCCCATCAGCTTTCGCTGAATGGTGGCGTATTTATCCGTGTACAGGTCGGCCGGGTTGTAACGAAGCAGCTCATCCAGCAATTCGACCGGGATCTCCGAAAAGTAATCGGGCGCGTACCGCGAACTGAAAAGGTTGATATTTTTGGCGAAAGGATAATCCTCCAGATCGTTGGAAAGCACCTCGAACAACTTGCGCAGGCTTTGGCTCATCTTTAGCGCCTGCCGTTGTTTATCGTTGGCAAAATCGTTCTCGCTAAAAATGGTATCGTCCATCTGCCCTATCAGCTCGTTGTTTAGCTGAACTTCATCCAACATTAAGTCGGCCCGGCTCTCGTTGTTTTTCTTGATCTTTTTCAGCAGATCTATTAGGGTAACAGTAAACTGGAGATGAAACAACTCCAGTTTATTGATATCCAGATCGGGATTGGTTGCAAATAACTGGTGGATTACTTGGGTACGCAGATAAATTTTATAAATGATATCGTTATTAAAGAACACCGTAAGCAACTGCAGTTTGCTGATGGTACGGGTAGATTCATTTAAAATATTTATCCTGTTTTCATCCATCAATAGTAAGCCCATTTAAAATGTAAAAATACAAAAATACTATCGTAGGCACTTATCAGATTTTAAATAGGAAAAAGGTGGTGCGCTAAGCCAAATAAAATATATCAATTAAATTTCTGCAGGGAAACAATTTCATCCGGCCTCCGCAGTGGATATAAGAAACGGTGCTCAATATGCTGGAGCCCTTGATACCCCCATTTACCATCAACCAATTCTTGAAGATCGAAATACCTCTCTTCGTTATTTACGATTCCTAATAACACAAGCGTTACCAGTGGATTCAGCAATTGCTTGTTTACAAGCTTTGCCCAAATAAGTCCGTCATCCGGATGTTTATTGATAATATAATTGCCTACCAGCACAATGAAATTTAACTTATACTTATTAAAAGCTTTTTTCTTTTTTAATAATTTGCATATCTCATCAAGGTCTGACGGTTGCGTTAATTCATTTTCATATTTAGCTACATACTTTAACAGATCGTTATTCAGCACTTCTTGAAACTGAAGCAGATTTTCAAACTTTTCTTTGTTTGCAAAGTAAAAATCGTTGATTTTCTCGTTTGTAGGATAATAGCAATCTGTTCGCCATTTTTCCAACAAAACCGTGTCCTTGGCTGCCAGGCATTTTGCGAACGGATTGATTGGCATTACTAAATATGTTCCATCACTCAATTTGTAAACCGTGCTTAGGTTGAAATAAACGCGCTCTACAACCTCGCCATCCATATGGGATTTCAGCTCGTTTGCTTCAGGCCAATTAAGTATATTGTAGTTCGTTTGCATTGCGAATTATAATAGAAGAGCGTTGCTTGTTAGCACGAGAAGCCTTTTCCGATTGCCCTACCCGTCATTCTCGCGCCATTGGTGTTTCCTATCGCTCGCATATTTGACTCACCCCGACGGCACTATCGTGCGTCGACCCTCTCTGCTTCGCAAAGAGGGTGAAGAGATTGAATAAAAATACCCCCAATGTCTCCCCTTCTTTGCGCAGCAGAGAGGGGGCGGGGGATGAGTCGCCTGGCGACGCATACGTGAAAAAGCCTTTCCCCTATTAGTTTAACTCACATTGGCCACGTTCTTCTTCAGTTCCGATTCCAAATTCTGCAATTCGGTGTTCAGTACCCTGCGGTTTTGCGTGCCTTCATCATGTATACGCTTTACCTCTGTAAGCGTCTCAATCAGCGAAGCCGTGGTGCGTTTTAAAGTCTCTAACGAAACTACGGTTTTTTCGTTTTCCCGTGCAACTTCTATGCTGTTTTGCTTCAGCAAATCGGCATTTTTTTGCAAAATGGTGTTCGTAGTGTCTGATATTTTCTTTTGCATCTCCACATTTTCCTTTTGCCTGTTCAAAGCAACGGCAATGGTTAATTGGTTTTTCCAAACCGGGATAGTGGTTGATACAATGGACTGCGCTTTCTCGGCAATAGTAGTATTGTTGTTCTGTACAATTCTTATCTGCGCCAGCGACTGCATCATAATAAAGCGCACCACCTTCAGGTCGGCAAGGCGTTTATCCAGGCGATTTACAAAATCGCGCAGGTCGGCAATTTCGTAATCCTCGTAAGCAGCCGGGTTGCCATCCATCACGGCAAGCTGCTCGTTCAGTTCGTTGTATTTCAACTGGCCCGAGATAATAAGCTCTTCCATCTGGTGGATGTAGGTAACGTTACTATCAAACATGGTTTGCAGCGATGCATTATCTTTTAATGAGTTTACGCGACCAGCCTTAACCTTATTCACAATTTTATCGATGTTGTTTACCACGGTATCATACTTGGCAAACAACTTTTTGGTATCCATTACGATACTTTTTAAAAACGGAATGGCGGAGATGAATTTGGTGAACGCGCTTTGGTTCAGTTCATCCACATCAATATAATTCAGCTCATGAAGCAGATCGGTAATTAACGTGCCCACCTCGCCCGAGTTGTAGGTACGCACCGATGTTAAGAACGTATTGCTGTAACGCTCCATCGAATTCTGCACCTCGGTACCGTAGTTCAGTATCGAGTTTACGTCCTTCGGGTCGATGGTTTTAGCAATCTCTTTAAACTTTGTTTCCTCGGCCGGGGTAATAGTGGTAAGGTCTACCGTACCATCCTTGGCCAATTTTACCGGCGTGGTTGTACCCGGCGCCGGTTGAGGCGGCAGGTTCAGGTCCGGCATGTTCAAATTCAACTCGTTATTGCTTGGGTTAGTTTCCATTTTGCTTAATGTTGATGCTGTTTACAGCTTATAAATAATTTTGTGTCACCGTTTTTACGGTTTCTTCCAGTTTGCGGTCTTTAGTTGGCTCACCAATGGCGTTAAATTTCCATTCGCCGTTCTTTTTGTAAAACACGCCCAACACCATAGATACATGACCCTTAAAGGCGGCGCCGTTAGCGATATCATACTTTGCGAAAATTTCGGTAACGCGTTTTGGCGTACCCTCGTAAATGCGGATAGAGGCGAAAGGTATATCACCAAAATCCTGCCCGCGGAAACTGTTCAGTACAAAGGCAACATAGGTTACTGCCGGGCTTAAACGCGAAAAATCTACCGTAATAACTTCGTTATCTATGCCATCATCACCGCCCATATCGCCGGTTAGGTCATCGCCACTGTGGCGTACCGATTGGTCTTTAGATTTTAAGTTACCGAAGTAAACTACTTCTAAAAGCCTTTTTTGATCATCGTACAAAGCGCAGCTGGCATCCAGATCCACCGCTTCTTTGGTGCTGCCAAAGCCAAAAAGGCCTTTCTTTTCTATAGCGCCCCAGTTAATACCTACACATATATTTTGCAGCTTGGCACCATCCGATTTTTCGAGGCTGATGCGCTGTCCTTTTTGAAGATTAATGGCCATCTTGTTGTTTTTATGAGTTGTGAGTAGTGAATGGTGAGTAGTTAATAGAGAGTGGTGAACAGTTAATGGTATTGATTTTGGCAACCACTCACCACTCCCTACTCACTAATTGTATTTATTCAAATAATCCTGCAGGCCACCTTTCATACCGGCGCCTACTGCTTCAAATTTCCATTTGTTATCGCGTTTGTAAATACGGCCAAATTCTACGGCTGTTTCTATCGAGAAATCTTCCTCCAGCTCGTATTTCAAGATGTCGGCACCGGTAGCTGCATCAGCAATACGGATGAACGAGTTACGCACCTGCCCAAAATTTTGGCGGCGTGCTTCCGCCTCGTGTATGGTTACCACAACACAAATTTCGGTAACGCGGGGGTCTGCTTTAGACAGGTCGATTTTTATTTGCTCATCATCGCCATCGCCCGCACCTGTGAGGTTGTCGCCGGCATGTTCTACAGCGCCATCCGGAGATTTAAGGTTGTTATAAAACACGAAGAACTCATCGGCTACTAATTTTTTATTATCGCCCATAATGAAGATAGAAGCATCCAGGTCGAACGCTGCTCCGGTAGATGAACTGTTGGTATCCCAACCTAAACCTATAGTAAATTTAGGAGCGTCGATAGCTTCGCGCTGCCCCTTTTGAAGACTAATTGCCATATTCTATTAATTTATAATTATCTAAAAGTAAACGTTTTTTTATGTGATCCAGGTTTTGACGGTAAGCTTCGATGGTATGGTACCCGTTGCCTAAAGCCATATTATATAATTGTTCGGTAAATGTATTGTTTTGTTCCTGTATGAAAACACAAAAACTGTCAAAATCATAATTCAGCATGTATTTCACTATCCGTGTATTTATACAGAAATCCGCCGCTTTTATTATATCCTCTAAATGAAATATTGATTTTACATGATGGTAGTTCAGCTGGTTCTCCACATTCGGGTGGATGCTTTTATTCACCAGTTCGGCAAAGTAAAGCATGTAAATATCATTGGTTAAACCGTACTCCTCTACCATTTTCATGATCATGCGCTCGTGGCTGCCGGTAATGCGGATATCATCCAGGAAGATGAGCGTTTTGCCTGCCAAAAAATCTTTATCGATGTGGAAGTGGTCGTTACCTATCAGCTTCATGCGCTGCTCGGCATCAAGCTCTCCATAGTCCTCTTTATAGGTGATGGTGCGGTGTACCTTTGCTTCCTGCGCTACCGGGAAGTGATGCTGGGCCAGCCAGTGGTTCAACCTATAAACAAACCAATTCTTCATGGCGAAGGTGGCCGTTGGAATGAACGAATACGGACTCGAGATCACCACAATTTGCTGCCGGATAGGGTTTACGGCCAAGCGTTGGGTTATAAAACCATCGGCCAGTGCCGTGCCGAATGACTTTGACACCCTGCCGTCGCCAAATTTAAAGCGACTATAGTCATCGGCGCTGAAACCAAAGCTATCGGTATTGTTTATATGATGTAATGAATAGGTAGCGTTCATCAGTTAATAAGGTTTAGGATGGTCTTTTTGTTCGAATTGATGAGCAGGCTATCTATCCCGATAGCTGTTGCAGGTACGATATCATTCTTTGGGTTATCACCAATATGGATGATATCCCCGAGCGGAGCACTTCTGCCCGGCCTGCAAATGTCGACATTGGTCAACATCAGCTTGAAGAAATCCTTGTTTGGTTTCGACATGCCCACTTCATCTGAATACAGCTGAAAATCAAAAAAATCATCCAGCTTATGCAACGCCAATACTTTTCTCAATGTTTTCCCGGTGATGTATCCTGTATTACTCAGTAAGCTAAAAGTGCTCTCACTGTTTTGTTTTAGATGCTGAAGGGACGAAAATGTTACACGGCTGTACAATGCGGGTGGATACTGAAATAATAACTCCTCCATTTTCAGGTGCAAATGGCCGGTATCTACATCATCAAAGTTTATATTACCATCGTGAATAAAATTGAGCACCATCAGGTACATTTCGTCGGCATCTATGTTTTTACCGCTCTTTTCGTTTACGGCGTTTACCATCAAGTCTACCTGGCGGAATATTTTGGCTACATCCTCTTCGGATTTGTGGAAAGCATTATGATGTGTATGGAAATATTTTGCCCGTTTCGCCTTGAAATCGGGATTGGATTTAATGAGTGTTAACCACAGGTCGAACGAATAGTGCTGATAGTAAGGCATGAGCAAAAATTTAGCATAATTATGTAGTGTTTGTAAAATACAAACTAAAACGGCAAACACACATCATTAACAATTAATTAAGTATTAATCAATTGTTAATCACCTGTTCCGGCGCTATTATCGGTAAGTTTCTTTAAAAAAGCTACGATGTCTTTTTCTTCTTTAGGCGTAAGGTTTAACTTATCAAACGGGAGTGTAAGGTTTGGAAGATCGGCACCTGCGCTAAGGCCGCCGCCTTTGTTATAAAAATCTACCACCTGCTCCAACGTAGTGAAAACGCCATTATGCATATACGGCCCGGTGAACGCAATATTACGAACCGTAGGTGTACGAAATGCGTAGAGATACAGAGGCAGCTTTCGTAGTTCGTATTTGCCTTTGTCAGAATCTATACCGGGTTTGCCCAACTTTGAGGGCACGCCTATTACTTCTGTTTCGATGTTCCGGAAATCGGGCGGAACCGTACCGTTAAACAACGGCGCAAAATGGCAGGTAGCACATTTGGCCTTACCCATAAACAGGTTAAATCCGCTCACTTCAGTTGCTGTAAGCTGCGTACGGTCTCCACGCATAAACTTATCGAAGGGTGCATTAAGGCTATTAAGCGAGCGAATGTAGCTGCCTAAAGCATTACGCAGGTTGTATTCGTTTACAGCGCTTTTGGCTTTTGGGTAAGCTTTGTTAAACATGGCAACGTAATCCTTTTTTTTACCCAACCGATTCACCGCATCGGGCAATGAGCCGTGCATTTCGTCTTTATTATTGATCACGTCGGTAGCCTGATCTTCCAGGTAGGCAACGCGGTTATCATAAAAAAGGGCCGGCTGCAAACCTGCGTTTAAAAGGGTTGGCGTGTTGCGCCTGATCTGTTTCTTGCCGTCGATAGATTCACTTTTTACAAGGCCATCTGTAAATGCTTTAGCCGGCTGATGGCAACTGCCGCAAGTACGGGTACCTGTGCCCGATAGTATCGGGTCGAAAAATAAACGCTTGCCCAAAGCTATTTTAGCAGGGCTGCTATGGTCGTCATAACTGGCTGTGTAGTAATCGGCATTGAAAACATTTTGATCGAAAAGCGTTTTTGCATTGGCATTTAATCCACGTATTTCAGGAAACTTATTAATACCCAAGGCGGATGATGTTTTAAGCAATGTTACCGACAATGGATTGCCATAGTTAAGTATAAAAGCCATCCTATCGAAACCATTGAAATCACGGTGATTAATCAGGTACCGGCTACTTCTGCTGATCAGCGAATTTAGTTCGCCATACAGCGATGGATCTTTTTCCTCCACGGCGGTTTTATAGAAAGTTAACACCTGGTTTAAAGTACTCAAAGATGCCGCCGCCTCTTCCATGGAATTTTGCGCAATGGGCGCATCGAAGCCGGTTATACCTTGTGTTATAATGCGGAACACCTCCATCCGCATGGCATCAAAAATTTGGGCATCGGCCAGTTCCTGGTTTTCTGTTAATTGCTTAAGCCGTTTAAAACTCGGGATGGTGATATCAAGCTGCTTTAGCAATTCGGTTTTATTAGCAGCATTGTAAGCCGGGAACAAAAGCGGCTCGATAACCTGGAATCCTTCGGGGAGATCTATCCTGTGCTGGTCGTTATCGTCCATCGCGGGGATAGGCGCGCCATTGATGCTTTTTGCAGTTACCGGCGTATAATACTCAACTAAAAACTCCGCCTTTTTATAATCAAGCCGTGCCTGTTTAAAAGCCTTTTGTAACTTATCTGCACTAACACCTTCCTGTACCAGGTTCCTTAAAGTTTTCAGGGAAGTATCAGCCTGTGCTATTTGCTGTAACTGCAAGGCTTTTACCTGGTCTGCATTACTTTGTGAGTTCTGCTGCCTGCAGGCTATCCATACGCTAACGCATAAAAGGCAGCCAATAATTAATAGTTTCTTCATTAGAACATCGAAAACAAAAAAATCCCCCGGATGCATATCCGGGGGACCTGGTATAACTTAAATGATATTATCTTGGCAAGCCTTTTAACACAAGAATCTGGCTGGCCTGGCTCTCATTAGGGCGTTTAGTGCCGCCATCTTTATTTTTAAATGCGTCACCAACCCAGGTGTGCGGCTGTACAGATAAGGTGAAGGTATCTGCAATACCAACTACATCAGATATATCAACCAACGCGCCGTATTCCCAGTTACCCTTTGCAGCAGTAGCGCCAAATTTAGGATCGGTACGGCGATGGTCAAGTTCCAACACAACTTTTACCTCTTTAGTAGCAATGTTGTACTGGTAAATGTAAGCATCGTGTGTTTCTGCACCGTAGGTGTTAGAGTCTTCCTGAATGTAAACGTAGTTTTTAGTTACGCAGATATTATCCGGATTTTGGAAGTCTTTAGCCGGGCCGCTATCGTTGTCGCCATCAAGTATACACTGCAGTTTACCTTTAAGCATATCATTAGCATCCATTACAAGCTTGTAAGTACGGCCAAATACTGTACGTACTTTAGCAGCGTTAACACCTGTTGGCGCCTGGCCGGTTACGTTAAAGTAGATCTCCCTGTTGTTTTCGGCGCTACCTTTACGATAGTCGATATCCTCTACCCTGCCAAATTTAATGGCCTTTAGCGGGTCAACTAATGCCTGTGTTTGTACACCGGTAATGGTTTTGTGGTTCTCTACCTTCACAAATTCAACATCATAAGTGGTACCGGCCGTCATTTCGGTTTCAATCTGGTTGTTATCAGTACGTTTAAGCATATACTGGGTACCGTTATTCAGGTCGCCAACAGTGTTTGATACATAAAGCACCAACTGGCCGCCAGATGCATCATCAGCATCCTCACCAATTAAAACAACAGTTTTGCCAGTGTAAGCTTCTTTTGTTAAAGGAACCGCATTTTCCGCGCTCCAATGGCCAAAGCCCTGGGTAAGGGTATTTGTTTGCATCCCGGCAGTTAAGGGGTTTAGGGCATGCGTTTGCGCTTCAACATTACTTTCGCCCGCGCTTAAGTAAAGCGGACCAAAGCCGTTAACTTCTTGTGTAGCCATTGTTGCCGAGCATAAACGCGCCTGGCCACCATCTGAATTTAGCGAATATTCGCCTTTTACAGGCTTAAAATTTTTATCGAAAGTGATACGGGATACCGACCAGTTATCTTCGTTATTTACCATCATTATAAAACCGCCGTCTGCAGTTTTAATGGTTCCGGCACCATCGGCTGAGCCACCAAACACGTACGCTGGTGATTGTTCAAACGCATCTTCGCTGCTAAACAGGGAAAATACTTCCATGCTCTCGAAGCCGCTCTTTTTTAATACCAGCGCCGGAGTTTTAGAATAGTTTTGCAACGTAATAGGCGGAGTTACTTCCTCCTTTTTATCTTTACTGCAACCACTGATAAAACCGGCTGTGATTACCGCTGATGAAGTAAGCGTAATGCCGATTGCTTTAAGGTAAAAGTTTTTCATGTTTGTATAATTATTATCATACAAACTTACCCCGCCAGTGTAATCACCGAATAAGTACACCTTTAACCTTGTGTTAAGGGGGTATTTAGAACCATTCTACGGTAAACTTAAAAACACACAAGAGTGTAAACTAAGCGTTAATAATTCATTGCGTACGATACTACTGTGTTTTGCACCGCACAGGAAGGACGCCGGTAACATCAAATCAGCAACAACTATGAATAGGGAAATTAACGTGCTGAACATTTGGGGCACAAGCCCGATGCATACAAGGTAAAGCCGCTTGCCTGGAAACCTGCCGGCAGGTTAATTGAGGGCAAACTCAGTTCGTTCAAACAAAATACGCCTTTGCAGGCGGTGCAATTGAAATGCAGGTGTTCGTCGTGATGGTGGTGCTCATGGCAGCCGGATGAGCAAACAGCATAGTTAGCGGTACCATTCAAATCGAAAACTTTATGGATAATACCCTTCTCTTCAAACACATTCAGGATGCGGTAAAGGGTAACCCGGTCTATATCATGCATTACGCTCTCCAGATCGGGTTGCGAAGTGGCTGTATTTTTGGCGTACATCATAGATAACACCCGCAGGCGCGCACCGGTCTTCTTCAGCTGGTGTTTCTCCAGCAGATCCTCAAACTGATAGGTGTTTTTTACCTGTGCCATGTTATTGATGCTTATGTGTTACATGCAGAAAACTATCGCCCGATGTGCAGGTACCTGCGTATTTATAATTTACAAAATGCGCTATGGCGATAGTGATACCACCAGCAGGTACAATAATAGCCTCCAACCAGCCTTTTGTAAAGATATGGCCTAAAATAATAGTAGCAAAACCGATGATCAATAATGCTAAAGGCAAAACCCGGTGATGAGAATTTAAAAATGACCCGGCTATTGATATCACGCCAACAATTAAAGCAACCCCGATCATAGTCCACTCTACCCATGAATTAGCCAAAAAACCCAAACCTACCAACGGCAGGCTGGTGAAAAACACAGGCACAGCCGCGCAATGGATAGCGCAAAGTGTAGAAGCTGTCATGCCTATATTATCCAGTTTAGCGGCTATTTTTAACGATCTCATGCTGCAAAGATAATACTAATGCAACATGATTGCATTTACCAATTGTAAAATTTTGTTGTTGGCTTTTCTTAACAAATACCAAATCGCTTACATATTTGCTGTTTTTGTTTAAGAAATTTCCCGGCAGCATATCTCTCAATAAACATGATAAGCCGTATGTTTAACTTTTATTTTACACGCAATCCATTTTGCCATGAAATTCAAGCATTTTGCCCTTACATTATTAACCGCCGTTATCTTTATCCTGCCGGCATCAGCACAACAGCGTTCGCTAACCGAACTGCAGCAAAACTTTGTCGACCTAAAATTTGGCATGTTTATTCACTACAACATGCCCACCTATAACGAGGCCGACTGGCCCGACCCGGACGCTTCCCCCGCTCTGTTCAATCCAAAAAAACTAAACCCAACACAATGGGCCAAAGCGGCAAAATCTGCCAACATGACCTACGGATGCTTAACCACCAAGCACCATAGCGGTTTCTGCATCTGGGATACCAAAACCACCGATTATAATGTAATGAACAGCCCGCTGAAACGCGATGTGGTACGCGAATTTGTGGATGCTTTCCGCGCCAATGGCTTAAAGGTGATGCTTTATTACTCGATATTAGATACCCACCACCGCCTGCGCCCCAACAGCATCACCCCAAAACATTTTGAGATGGTGAAGGCGCAGATAACCGAACTGCTTACCAATTATGGCAAGGTGGAAGCGCTGATCATAGACGGCTGGGATGCGCCATGGAGCAGGATCTCTTACGATGATATCAACTTTGAGGATATCTACCACCTGGTAAAATCATTACAACCCGATTGCGTTATTATGGACCTTAACGGCGCCAAATACCCCGCCGAAGGTTTGTATTATACCGATATTAAAACCTACGAAATGGGTGCCGGGCAACGCATATCAAAAGAAACCAACCGGATGCCGGCATTGGCTTGCCTGCCCATCAACAGCGCCTGGTTTTGGAAGACCGATTTCCCTACAACACCTGTAAAAGACCCGGCCAAACTGGTGAACGAGGATATTATTCCACTAAACAAGGTAGATTGCAATTTCATCCTTAACGTTGCGCCAAACCGCGATGGTTTGGTAGATGATAACGCCCTGGCGGCGCTTAAACAAATTGGCGATCTATGGAAAAATGACGGCCCGGCGCCAAAGCTGGCACCAACCGGCGAGCCCATCATCTCCTCTAACCTGGCCAAACACAAGGTTTCTAACTCCAGCTGGAGCGATGACATGAACATTATGGATTTCGCTAACGACGATGATTTCTCAAGCAGCTGGACATCCAACTCAAAGGTAGAGAAACCCTGGTACGAGATAGACTTTGGCCACGATACCGATTTTAACACCGTTACCATTACCGAGCAAAAACCCAATATCAGCAATTACCGTTTAGAGTACATGCAAAACGGCGTTTGGAAACCTATTTTAACTACCGAAAACACCAACCGGGTAAAAGTGAACCGCTTTGCC
Organism: Mucilaginibacter pankratovii; assembly: GCF_014773265.1. GTDB lineage: Bacteria > Bacteroidota > Bacteroidia > Sphingobacteriales > Sphingobacteriaceae > Mucilaginibacter > Mucilaginibacter pankratovii. The sequence goes on from NZ_JACWMY010000002.1 coordinate 676,944, forward strand.
AAAGTTTATGGCAACAAGGTAAGGATTTGGATAGAGAAGGCGGACCACCAGGTATCTATAGCGGAATTTGGGGTTTATAACGAGCGCCGATAAACACGATTCAGCATTTTAAGATTCACACGATTTGCCAGCCCTGCTTTTACATAGCAGGGCTGTTTTTTTTGTAAATTATAAGTACTAAAAGGGCCATTTAAAACTTTATGATTGCTACTGTGTTTATTAACTTATAATTTCAAATTTTACCAAATTGAACCTTATAAGCCGATGCCCCGTTCTTAAAACCTTACTGGTAGCGTTCACGCTGCTTTTTGGCACGCTGTCGTCAAAAGCGTACTCTATACTGGCGCATGAGGCCATTATTGATGCGTCGTGGAAATCATCGCTGCTGCCGCTTATCAAACAAAAATACCCCAACCTTACCGGCCCGGAGATAAAACTGGCCCACTCCTATGCTTATGGCGGTGCCATGGTGGCCGATATGGGTTACATGCCATTCGGCAACGGCTTTTTTACCGATCTGCTGCACTATGTACGCAGCGGCGATTTTGTGGAAGCACTGATAAGGGATGCTCAAAATGCCAACGAATACTCTTTCGCGCTGGGCGCTTTATCGCATTACATGGCCGACCAGTACGGCCACTCGCTGGCAACTAACCGCAATATCCCCCTCATTTATCCCAAGCTGCAAAAAAAATTCGGTGATGTAGTTACTTATGCCGACGACCATAAATCGCACAGCCGCATGGAGTTTTCGTACGATGTATTGCAAACCGGCCGGGGCACTTACACTTCAGAAGGCTATCATGATTTTATCGGGTTTAATATCTCCGTACCGGTATTGGAAAGGGCTTTTTATGAAACCTATGGACAGGAACTTGGCAGCATCTTCTCCAACATCAATGGCAGCATCAACACGCTTCGCTGGGGCATCCGCAATTTGTTCCCGGTGCTTACTAAATCGGCGTTTAAGGCCAATAAGGATACTATCCTGAAAATGACACCGGGGATGACAGCCAAAAAATTCCAGTACAAAATGAGCAAAAAATCATTCCAGCTGGAATATGGCAAACAGCGGCAGGAGTCTAAGTTCTTCTCAAAGATGATCGTTTTTCTGATTAAGATAATGCCGAAAATTGGCCCGCTAAAAACGTTGAAATATGTTTCGCCTGGAAAGGCCGGGGAGCGGTTGTTTGCCAATAGTTTTGATACCATCACAACCAAATATGAAATTGCCTTAAAACAAATTGGCACCGGTGGTTTTAAGCTGCCCGATATAGATTTTGATACCGGCAAACCCACCGTGCTTGGCGAATACCCCCTTGCCGATGACACTTATGATAAACTTCTGATAAAGCTACGGGAGAAGAATTATAAAACCGTAACGCCGCAGTTACAGCGCAATATTGTTGATTACTATAAAGATGCTGATACATCCCAAACTGCCATGAAGCAGCGCAAAGAATGGAAGAAGGCTATCATATCGCTCAAACAAATAAAAATGCTTAAACCTACAGGGCAGGACACCCTTAAGCTATTGGATAATCCGCTGGGATCCACCCAATAAAAAAACCCTTGCGCCTAAGCGCAAGAGCTTCCCGGTTTAATTCACGCCCCCGGTGAAAAAAACGATCTTACAAAGTGCGTTTACCTTTTAACGTCACCTTTTTATTGTTACCATCAGTAAATTCCCCGGCAAGCGCGTCGCCTGCTATAGTGGCAATAGTTATACCTTCACGTACCAGGTTATCACCGGATATGGTGCCATTGGCATCATTATCAACTTCGGTACTACCATTTTTACGCGCTAAGGCACCCCACAAAGCCAGTTTACGGGATAAGATAATGTTGAATGTACCGCTTTCGGGCTTGGTGGTTTCGTAAGTTCCTTCAAACGCTTCTATCAGCGCTGTTGAAGTTTCTTTGGCCAGTACAAAGGTAATACCCGTGTGGCCCGGCACAGTTGCCGATACTACCACCGGGTTTTGCCCGCCCGAGCCTACCGAAAACTTGATGGTAACCGGCTGCCCGTTTAAGGTGCCGGTAAAGTCTGATACATAAGTTGGTGTTTGGCCGCTTTGGGCTATTACGGTTGCCGTTAATGTGCTAATAACACCATCTATTACCAGTGTTGCTGTGAGGGTGGTGCCCGCGTTGTTTACATCAAACTTAATAGTACCGGTAGAGCCGATAAGCACGCCCTTATATACCCCTTTAAAGCTGGCATCGTTTGCCACTTTGGCTTCGGGTGTGGTGGTACAGGTAGTACAGGTATAATCAGGATCTTTGTTAGAGCCGGATTTTCCACACCCCGTATATAGGAACAAGGTGGCTGCGGCAACAAACAGCATGGCTAATTTTTTCATGGTAGTTGTTTTTTTGTATGATGTTTATTTTTTACCGCCCCCTAAGAAGAAACCGATCTTAAAAGCAAGGTAACCGCCTTTATCCGGCAGGATATTGTAATCGGCAGCTAAGCGAAAATGCCCGGCCTCGATACCAACGGTTGGAAAGAAACCAAATTTGGTTGCGCTTGGAACCGTTACGGTAGTAGAGCCGGAGCCCACATCAATTGATGCCCGGGTAAAGAAGCCTGCACCGGCACCAATAAACGGCCTGATACCGCCATCTGCCAGGTAATATTCGGCGGTACCGCTGTATGATGCCAATACCGACACCTTCGTATCGTCACCGCTGGTTTGGTAAGCTAAAGCCGCACCTTCTAAACGCAAGCCCAGTGCCAGGTCATCACTTACCCGGTAATGTGGCTGAATGGTAAAGGTAACGCCGCCTTTTGTGCCTGCGCTTTGTGCTGGTATGGCATAGCCGAAGCCAATATCCACTTTAAATGATTTGTACGCTTCCGACTGGCTTTTGGCTGTTAATGCAAAGGCAAGGAACATGGAGAAGAGTAGTAATTTTTTCATGATTTGTTTGAGATTTAGTGAATGGTTTTATTAATTGTGATACTGAATTACTGAAACATGTATTTAGATACCCATAGCTTTTTATAATCCTCATCGCTGCCAACAAATACATAGCTGTTATCGGCCTTATTGGCTATTGGGGTAAAGTTTTTGGTAACATAAAATTTCTCGTTGCCAAGCACGCTGAAGGCACTTATGCTGGAATTGGATAGGTCAAACTTTGCTATGCGCGGATAGTACCGCGGGAAGTAGGTGGCATTACCGGCATAGGCCGCGAAGAAATCTTCGTACCCTTTAAAGCCTTTAACCTCCATAATTACCCAGTATAAAGCTTTCCCGTCTTTAGATGGCACAAACTTTTGCACCATCGGGAAGATCTCGCTTTTCTTGTCGTTATTTAGCTTGCCAACACCGTATTGTGCCTTTAGCTGCCCTGCCTGGTCAAAATGCAGGCAAACCACATCCTCATAGGTGTTAACCGGGTTGCCAAGGCCGAGGTTGGTGCGGTCGTTCAACTGGCCGGCAATCAGGTATTCACCTTGTGGGGTTACCTTAAATTGCTGTATGGTAAATTTGCCGCCTTTGTAAGGCTCGGCACCTTTATCACCGGGGGATGTTTTAAATTTCGATTTAAAATCGCTGATAGCTGCTGTTGTGGCAAAATCAAGCTTACTATCGGTAAACTTCAGTAGGTGGAAGCTTTCCATTTTCTCGCCCGATTTTTTTAACCATTTAAAATCAAGCTTATTCTTACCCTCGGTAAAGCAGGGGTTTACAATGGATGCCGCGTAGTTTTCAAACACTTCGCCATAGGCTTCTTTTGATTTTGTTGAGGTAGCGCAGAAAAACACCGAACCGTTATCCTCACTCACATCCTGTATCAACAGGTTTGGCGACGGGCTTTTAAATATCACCTTGTTTTTCATTTCGCCTTTGTCGGAATATTTGAGGTAGGTATAAGCAGTAATATCGGGCTCGCCTTTTTGCGGCGCAAATACCAGCACAACATCGCCATTATCCAACTGGTGCGAATACACTAATGATTGCGAGCCGCTTACATCAACGGGTTTAGCGGTTATCTCCAGCTCGGGTGTTACGCCAAGCACAAAGAAATCCATCCCGTCCTTGTGCGCCCTGCTCTCCAGCCCGGCCAGTACAAACAGGCTTTCGTCTACCGTGCTGTTAAAGGCAGCAAAACCATAATATTTATCGTTGCCATTTTTCGGTTTGATCACTTCTGATGTGATACCCTTTTTAAATACGTATTGCTGTTTGCGGCAATCCCAGGTTTTAAGGTCGCTGTATTTGGTAAACTTCAGCTTCATGCTCAGTATCTCGAAAGAGCTGCATCCGCCTACCGAGGCATAAAAACCACTTACTGTTTTATCGGGTTTATCCTCGGCGGAGATCTTTGGTTCGGATATTTCCTCATTCTTAACAAATTTCAGGTTGTTATCAAATTGGTAGGTTTCGTAAAATATCTCGTTCTTCTTTTTATCTCCGGGAATTTTGTAGGTAATGGTGTAGGCACCATCTGCATTGGCTGCGCTAAGCAGGAAACCCTTGCCGGCCTTTTTAGAAAGATCCTGCACGGTTTCCTGCGCGCTAATGATAAGGGTTGAAAATACGAAGGCAACTGCTACTAATAAAAGTCTTTTCATGCTGTCCATAAATTAGGTGCGTAAAAATACCTCCGGACTAAAGCATAAAAAATGTGATATAAGTAGTAATCAGAATGTTAGCGGTAACCGGTTTTGCGCAGCGCTTCTTTCTTATTACGCACGTGCAGTTTCTCGTACGTATTGCGGATGTGGGTGCGTACGGTATCTATAGATATAAAAAGCTTATCGGCAATTTCCTGGTAGCTAAAGCCTTTGCTCAGCCACAGCAACACCTCATTTTCGCGGTCGCTCAGGCTTTCTTTAGCGTCTACATAAGGCACCTGCTGCTGAAACGCCATTACCACCTTACGGGCTATCTGGCTGCTCATGGGGCTACCACCTTTACGCAGATCGATGATGGATTCTACAAGCTTGGTAGACGGCGTATTTTTAAGCACATAGCCCGTTGCACCTGCCTGCAGGGCTTTAAATACATGGTCAGCATCATCGTAAGCGCTCAAAACCATTATCTGTATATCGGGCCGCAGGGGTTTAAGCCAGCTGATAAATTCGCTGCCCGCCATGCCGGGCAGTTGCAGATCCGTCAATACTATCTCTACCGGATCGCCCAGGCCGCACTGAAAAAACTCCATCGCCTCCTCCGCGCTCACAAACGACGCGTTTAAGTTAAACTCGCCCGAGCCTGCAAGCAGCGCACCCAGGTAGTTGCGTATTTTTTCGTCGTCTTCTATAATGATGATCGGGGTCATGGCTTTATAAAGCTAAATATTAAAAGCGGGCATTGGCGGTGTAAAAAAGTAGTATTTTACTTTTAAGTATTTAGGGCATAACGTACCGTAAGCCCATGCGGGTTACTTGCCATGCTGATATTTCCGCCTATATCTTCCATCCTTTTGCGCATGTTTTTTAAGCCGTTGCAATTGGGTTTACCGGCACTATCGGGCAGCCCGCAGCCATTATCGGCCACGGTAAAAACAATTTGGCCTGCTGCAATTTCTACCGATAGTTTCACCAGTGTTGCCCGGGCGTGTTTCATGGCATTGTTAAGGGCCTCTTTGGTTACGAGGTATAAATTGCGGCGCTGCTCGTTGGTGAGCGGGATATCGGGCACGGTATCGGCAAAATCTATCTCCAGCACCATATCAAAAGGTTCAAAATGCTGTTGCATCTGTTCGCGGGTGTAGGCCAGCAGGTTTTCCAGCGAATCGTTCTGCGGGTTTAGCGCCCAAATAATTTCGCTCATATTGGTGATCAGCTTGCGTGCCGATGCCGAGATATTGCCCACATCATTCTTCACTGCTGCATCTGTTTTATGCTGGGTTTGTATCAGTTCGCTCAGCAGAGCTATATGGGTGAGGCCGCTGCCAATCTCATCGTGCATATCTCGACTGATGCGGTTACGTTCGGCATCAATAGCGTGCCGCCTTTCTAACAGCCGGAGCCTGCGTTTTATTTTAACCTGCGATAATGCCCAGGTGATATAGATCAACAGCCCCGCAAGGCACAGCGACACAGCCACATAAAACCACGTTTGCTGCCAAAACGGTGCCTTTATATTGATATCGACAGATTGTACATTGCTCCACATGCCATCGCCATTGCTCGCCTTTACCAAAAAGCGGTAATGCCCGGGCAGCAGCTTTGCATAGCGTACATTTTTATTGGTGGTGATAACCCATTTATTCTCCAAGCCGGTAAGCATGTAGGCAATTTTGTTTGCCGATGGCATTGTATAATCCAACGCCGCAAACGAAAACGAGAGGCTATTTTTATCGTAAGCAAGATCGATGTTGTTAGTTTTTACCAAGCCTGCATCGTTTACAAAAGGTTTATCATCAACCAAAACACCTGTGATAGCCACGCCAGGCTTATGCCTGCCGCTGTATAAAGTTTCGGGATTAAACCAGTTGAAACCCTTTATCCCGCCAAAATACATGGTGCCTTTGGGGCTTTTATAGAATGACGCGGTATTAAACTCATTGCTTTGTAGCCCATCGCTCACCGTATAGTTTTGAAAGGCTTTTTTTGAACGGTCGAAGTAGCTTAAGCCGCCGTTTGTACTTATCCAAAGGTTATGCTTTTTATCCTCCAGCACGCCGTAAACATAATCGTTGGCTAAACCATCGGCAATTTTATAGGCAACCGATGTCTTCAGCCGGCTGTTAAATTCTATCAGCCCAACTGCTGATGATACCCATATTTTATTGCCGTCCAACTCGTCCACTTGCAGGCTTCTTATATCCAAACCCTTGAAATAGCCGCCCTGCAACAGGTAATCACCGCCTTGTTTTTTATAATGATAGAGTGCCAGCCCGGGTACAGCAATGTAAAGGCTGCTATCGGCCATTTCTACAAAATCCAGCGTTAATCCCTGCAGTTTCTCATCGATGATGTTGGAAACCTTATAATTCCCCAAGGCGTTTTTCTGCATACGGTAAAGGCCCAGGCAGGTAGCTACCAATATATCACCATTTTTTAACTGCCTGAATTTAATAGCGAAATTAATGTTGGAGCGCAGGAATTGGGTGGGTATAGCGGAGATGTCTATGGCTTTAAAGGTTCCGTCTCGCTCGTTAAATTTATAAATGCCCATACTGCTGCCGATCCAAAAAACACCTCCCGCATCCCTGAAAATGGCCGAAACCGAGCCCGAGATCCCCTTGCCGGGATGGTTATTAGCGGGATAGTTTTTTACGCTGCGATCCTGCGGATCAAATATATTCAAGCCGTTATCCTGCGTACCGAACCAGATCCGCCCGCGCTCATCTTCGTAAAAGCATTTGATAAAATAATTATTCAGGAAGGCATAATCGCCTTCGTTCAGTGGGAAGAGATTAAATTTGGCAGGCTTCAGAACCAGCCGGCTTATGCCGCCCCCATCGGTGCCTATCCACAAGTTATCAAACCTATCAATATAAAGGCAGCGTGTAATATCAAAGGCCAGCGATTTTTGCCGGGCATTATCATGCCTAAACATATCCATTTTGCCGGTGGCCTTATTATAGCAAAGCAAACCCGCGCTTGAGGTGGTGAACCAAACACGCCCGTAATTATCGGGTAAAATATCAATCATTATATCCACCTTATCGGCAATATCAAAATGCTTTTTGCTGATGGTTTTCAGCGACGCATCGGCGGTGTAAAGGGTATTATCGCACCAGTAGTAAATATTCCCCCTGTTGTAATTGATGCAGGCAATGGGCATATTAACCATAGCATGTTTAAACCGCTGCGTTTTTGTATTGAAGTGATAGATGCCAAAGCCATTTACCTTAAACCAAATATTGTCCTTGTAATCCGTAGCGTACCTAAAACCGGTGGCGTTTTTATCGTTGAGGATAAATTTGTAGATATAGCGCTGCCATTTACTGGTTTTAATATCAAAGGATGCCACACCGTTCAAACATAACATCCAAAAGTTATCCTCCCCGTCTATAAAAACGCCGCTTGCCTGGTAATCCTGAGTTAGCTTGTGGCGGCGGGTAAGGGTTTCTTTGGCGACATCCAGGCAAAAAACGCCGGTTTCGTTGGTGTACCAAATATTCCCGGCCTTATCTTCACAAAGCGTACCGCGTACATAATTGGAGTTGGCAACGGCATTATCCTTCACCTTAAACACTTTGATAGAATGCCCATCAAAACGGTTGAGGCCATCGGCAGTACCAAACCACATAAAGCCCTTTTTATCCTGGTAAATGGTATAGGCCGAACTTTGCGAAAGCCCATCGTTTACACCAATGGTTTCAAACCGGGGGATGATAATCTGGGCAAAGGCGTCCGGGGAAATAAAAGTCAATACAAAGCCAGCCAACAGCTGTAAAAAAAGCTTGCCGGCGCGGTTATACTGCAAAGAAACTAACGCAGGTAAATTGGTTACCATTAAAATATATTAGCGGCGTACTAATATATAAGCATATTTACAATTCAAGGCAAACTTAAACTTATTAACTACCAGTAAGTTAATAAGTTTAAGTGCAATAATAAATTACCTATAAGAATAAATACGTAGTATTATTTAGAAACTAATATCAAAAAAGCTTAAGCGGGCAGCGCCGTAAAGGTTTGCAATACTGCCGGTGTAACCATCCTGTAAATTAAAACTGCTTACCTCCCAGGTTTTATCGGCGCATAAAAGTTCGGGCGATAAGGGATGGATCCCGTTTAGAGATGGCGTAACTTTGAGGTGCTCGCCAAGCCCTTGCCCGGTGGCCTTTAACAGCGCCTCCTTGCGGGTCCACAACAGGTAGAAATTTTCCACAGGGGTATCCTGACCGATAAAAGCGATCTCCACCGGGCTAAAGTGTTCTTCTAAAAGATCGTTGAATTGAAATTTTTTGTCGACAAATTCCACATCGGCACCAACAGCTTCGTTGGATACAGCCAGTAAGATCCAGTCGCCGGCGTGGGTGATATTGTATTGAATGGCGGGCTTGCCGTCAGTAACCAGGAAGGGCTTTTTATTGTTACCTAATGCAAAAGCCACCTTTGCCGCGGGTTGGTTTAAATACCGGCCCAAAATATCCCGCTGCGCGCCGCGGCTTAAGATAAACCGCTGCCTGTCTTTCAATTGAAAATACTTGCCGCCGCGTTCTTTCTCGGCAGGCATTAGCGTGGCTAAAAAGGCATCCAGCAGATGCAGGTTGGTACTGATATTGATCCGGTATACATGTACCTCATTATCATTCAAAACAAAATCGGCGGGCCGGGCAGGCCGCCAGTTTACGTCGTCGAGAAATTGAATGTGTACCTTACCCAAAACCGCAATGTTATTGTGATGTGATAGTGCCGACCGCTAACTTACTTTTCATTGGCGGCGTTTAGGCATTCCTGTAATATTCGTGCAAACTCCTTATCGTTTGGCGATTTAAATATAGTGTTATGCTCCCCCGGGATCTTGTGGATATTCACCCCCTTCAACGCGTAGGGTTTCCAGCCCATAAATTCAAAGTCATCCAGGTAAAACGATTTCACCTCGGCCCTGAAAAGTTCCACCGAAATATTGTACGGCTCTATCTTATAATGCTGTTGGGCAATGTCGTTCATCTCATCAATTTTGTTGCTGTAACCAAAAAAGCCGACGGGTTGTTCCTTCTGCTCGCCGTATTTCAGCTTCCATAACAGGCGGGTAGCTATGCGGCTTACCGCTTTGGTACGATGCTGCACGGTTTTCGTAAAACCCTCCTGAAAGGTTAAAGAATACCACAATCGCCGTCCAAAATACATTCCCCGTTTAACTTTGTTAACCAGCCATGGGTCGTAATATGGCGTGCGGTAGGCATAGGTATCAAACATCGCCAGCATACGCACCTCCAGGTTTAGGGCCTCTAACTGCCGCGCCATTTCCCAGGCGATGATACCGCCGAATGAGAAACCCGCAAGCGCGTAAGGGCCATCCGGGTTTTGTGCACGGATGGAGGATATATAGTGTGCCGCGATATCTTCCATACGGTTCAATGGCTCATCAACTCCGTTTAGCCCTTTGGCCTGCATGCCGTAAACCGGTTGGTCGGCATCCATATTGTTGGCCAGGGTGTTAAACAGCAGCACGTTTAAACCCGCGCCATGCACAATGTAAATAGGCATTTTGGTGCCTTTCGGTTTAATGGGCACCAGCGAATCCCAGGTGATGGATCTGCCGTCCATACCCAATATCAACGCCAGTTTTTCAACCGTAGAATTTTCGAAAAGGATAGCCAGCGGCAGACGGTTACCGGTTTCCTTCTCTATCTGCGCCATTACCTTTACGGCTATCAGTGAGTGCCCGCCCAATTCAAAAAAGTTATCATAAACGCCAACTTTTTCTATGTTAAGGTGCTCTTTCCAGATATCGGCAACCATTTGCTCCACATCGGTACGCGGGGCTATATACAGGTCCTGGCGTTCTGCAGGGATAGCGCCTAATGCCGCCAATGCCTTCTTATCAACCTTACCATTCGGGGTAAGCGGCATGGCATCTACCTGTATAAAACTATCAGGGATCATATAATCGGGCACCGATCCTCTCAGATCGTTGCGCCAATAACTTACGCATTCCTTAAAATCTTTGCACACAAAGTCGTCGTTGAAAACCACGTAGGCTACCAACCTGTCCACCCCATTACCATCCGGCCGGGCAATAACTACGGCTTGTTTCAGGTCCGGATCCTTAGCCATGTGGAACTCTATTTCCCCGGTCTCTATCCGGTAACCGCGGATCTTCACCTGCGCGTCGATACGCGAGAGATACATCAGGTTGCCATCATTCAGGTACATACCCAAATCGCCGGTACGGTACATCATGGCGCCGGGCTCATCAGCAAAGGGATCCTCTACAAACTTTTCATAGTTTAAGATGGGCTGATCATGATAGCCCTTGGCTACGCCTTCGCCGCCTATATAAATTTCGCCGGCAGCACCCGGGGCAAGCGGGTTCTGGAATTTATCCAGTATATATATGTAAGTATTATCAATGGGCCTGCCTATGCTGATAGTTTTATCTTCGGCAGTAATTTGTTTAATGGTAGACCAAATGGTGGTCTCCGTAGGGCCATAAACGTTCCATAGGGATGATGCCCTGCCCAAAATGCGGGTGGCCAGGTCCATCGGTAAAGCTTCGCCGCCACATATCACCTTTATTTTTTCGTTTTCCCAGCCTGCTTCCAGTAAAATGCGCCAGGTGTAGGGCGTTGCCTGCATTACGCTGATCTTTTCCTTGCGGATGATCTCCAACAGGGCCATACCATCCTTGGCTGTAACGGCATCCGCCAATACAATCTGGGCACCGGTTATCAGCGGTAAAAACAGCTCCAGTCCGGCAATATCAAAGCTAATGGTGGTTACGGCAAGCAGCTTGTCGATAGCCGTCATACCGGGCTCTTTTTGCATACTGTACAAAAAGTTTACTGCATTGTGATGTGCTATTTGCACGCCTTTTGGCTGCCCCGTTGAGCCGGAAGTATACAGGATATATAGCAGATCCTTACCGATCACCATTACATCGGGATCTGCTGTGGGGTAGTTATCAAGCGTTGGCCAAATTTCGTGCAGCAATATTTCCTGCGCATTAGATTCGTACTGGCCACTGTATTTGATGGTTGTGATCAGCTTTACCGCCTGCGAATCGGCCAGCATGTAATTGATGCGGTTGATGGGAAATATCGGGTCGAGCGGTACATAAACGCCACCGGCCTTCATTACGGCAAGCAGGGTTACCACCAATTCGGCGGCCCTATCCAGCGATACGGCTATTTTATCACCCACTTTTACGCCATCGGCTATCAGTACGGCCGCCAGTTGATTAGCACGCTCGTTCAGCTGCCGGTAGGTAAAGGTTTCGTTATTGAATTTTAAGGCGATACTGCCGGGATTTTTGGCAGCCACTTCGCTGATGATCTGGTGAAGCGATTTTTCCTTGGGATAAGGCACCCGGGTATCGTTCCATTTATTCAACTGCGCCATCAACTCATCCTTCCGCATTAAGGGAAGTTTACCAATGAGCATATCGGGCGATTTAACTACCTGTTTTAGCAGGTGCTGGTATTCGTCCATCATACGACTGATGGTAGCCGCCTCAAAGATCTGGGTGTTGTACGACCACTCCAGCACCAGGGCATCTTTATGGTCGGTAATGTTCAGGAAGATCTCAAAATTCTCGTACTCGCGCCCGGTGGTGATATAGCTGTGCTTAAGGCCATGGAAATGCACACCCTCATCCATACCGATATCTATATTGAATACCACGGGTACCAGCGGCAAGCGCGACGCGTCCCGGGGGATATTCAGTTTTTTCAACAGGCTACCGAAGGTGTAATTTTGATGGTCGTAAGCGTCCAGCACCTCGGTTTTGCGTTGTTTCAGGTATTCTACAAAAGTTAGTTCGCCTTTGGGGTAGCTACGCAGTGCCAATAAGTTTACGCAATGCCCTACCAGCCCGTAATTGCCGGTAGCCGATTGGCCTGCCGCGGGCAGGCCCAATATAATTTCTTCGTGCCCGGTTATTTGCTGCAAAAACACCTCAAAGGCAGCCATCAGCGTGGTAACAAAACTGGTACCCGCCTTGCGTGCCATTTGTTTTACTTCGGCAACCAAAGCGGCATCCAGGGTAAAATCGGCACGCTTGCTTTTATAGGTGCGCATGGCCGGGCGCGGGTTATCTGTGGGTACATTAAGCAAATGCGCGCTGCCGTTAAACTGGTCTATCCAGTACTGCTCGGTTTGGCTGGTTTCTTCGCTCTCGCCGGCTTCGGTTTGTTCAAACGCGTAATCGCTGTAACGCGGCGCGGGTGCCAAATCCGGTTGTTCGCCCGTCGCAAAAGCGGTATACAGCTTACTCATATCCTGCATCATGATCCCTATCGACCAGCCATCGCAAATAATGTGATGGGCAATGAAGGTGAGATAATGCTCGTTATTGTTCAGCTTAAAAATAGAAGGTTTAAACAGGGGGCCGTTCACCAGATCCAGCGGAGTGATGGCATTCTGACGTGCGTAGTTTTGGATGAACAACCTATTCTGTGCTTCGCTTTGTAAAGTAAGATCGTGATAATCAATATTTACCGGCGGGTTATCATAAACTACAAAGTGCTTGCCATCCGCGGTGAATACGGTTCGCAAGGACTCATGGCGGTCGCTTAAAGCCTGTAGGGCCCGGTACATAGCATCCTTATCAAAGTTGCCTGTTAGCAGCAGCGAAGCAGAATCGTTATAGGCACAACTGGCGTCACCACCGCCTATTAAGCACGATGTCCATATCTCTATTTGTGGCTCGGTAGCCGGTGCCGTTAATAAGATCGCGGGTCCTGCAAATGGATCAAATTCAACCGGAATTAGCTCGTAATTCATTATACGCCGTACAAATTAAAAATTTATTTTACCTGCAAATACTTGCCGCTGTTATTATCATCGCTGATAAACCAACCGATGTTACCATCCTTATCCCGCCCAAGTTTTGCGCCGGGTACGGGCGGTGTATTTGCATTTACGGGCGCGGGTTCTGCCTGTGGGGCTACGGCAGCAGAAACCGGCTCGGCTTGTTGTTGCTGAGGCGAAAAGAAGCCGGCTTCTATCATCTCATCAATACTTTCATTAAATGCAGCGAGCATGGTTTTGATATCATCCTCCGTATGTGCATCCGTTATAAAACATGGAAAGCCATCCAATATATGGATTCCTTTTAATCGTATCAAAGTGAACAAAAGTTCGCTGTAAGGGATATCCTCCAAAAACTTCATCCTCCACAAAGATCCAAAACCAACAATGGTAATTGGCACCCCCTCTTTTTTACATTTTGCTTCCATGCCATCGGCAAACATGGTGGTTAGCCTCGTCAGTTTTTCCTGCAGGGCGGGGCCGCGCTCTTTCATGTATTCCAGCGACGCTTTTGCTGCCGCGAGAGCAAGCGGATGGCGTACAAACGTTCCTGCGAAGTAGGTTACCCCAACTTCGGGGACGGAGCGGTCGCCAAATTGCCACTGGCCGCCGTCGAGCGCGTCCATATATTCTTTTATCCCGCAGATAGCGCCAACAGGCATGCCACCGCCTATTACTTTGCCGTAGGTGCCAATATCGGCTTTTACGCCAAAGATAGCCTGGGCACCACCCGGGTGCATCCGGAAACCGCTGATCACTTCATCAAATACCAGGGCTATTTTTGCATCGGCGGTGATGGTTCTTAGTTTTTTGAGGAATTCAACCGGCTTAAATTCGGGCCGGCGGCTTTGTACGGGCTCTACCAATACCGCAGCTATTTCATCAGCGCGTTCTTTGATAATAGCTAAAGTTTCATCGGTACCATAATCCAGTATCAGCATGGATTGCACGTTCTCTGACAAGATGCCCGAGGCGGCCGGCACCGTTTTATGCTTTTTGGTGGCACGTACGATCACCTCATCCATAATACCGTGATAAGAACCTGCAAAAGCTACGATAAGCGAGCGCCCGGTAACGGTACGCGCAATACGCATGGCGCCCAGAACCGCTTCGGACCCGGTGTTACATAAACCCGCGCGGTCGAACTGGGTGAACTCGCAAAGCAGTTTACACACATCGCCCGCAAGCTCGTGCTGGGGGCCAATTTCGTAACCTTTATCCACCTGCTCATGGATGGCTTTGGTTAAAACTTCGGGCTGATAGCCCAGCATATTGGAACCGAAGCCGTTCAGCGCGTCGATATATTCGTTGCCATCCACATCCCACAGGCGGCTGCCTTTAGAGTGGTTGATAATGATGGGATAAACCATCTCCTTGGTGAGCGGGCGGAAACCGCTTACTACCCTGGGGTCGGCCATATAAGGGCGGTGCTGTTGTGTTTGCTCCTTGCTCTTTTTGGTTTTGGTATTATAATCTTTGGTAAGCTTATCTATAAAGGCTTGCTGTTTATCGCTGATGCCCTGTACCTGCCGCTCGATGCGGGCGGTGGCACCAAATGGTTTTTTCAGTTCCACCATTTCCTCGGCGCTGATATCTGATGCTGGTGCCAGTGAGATAGCGGGCTTGGCAGATGACAAGCCGTTAGAAAGGCGTACCGGTGGCGGTGTTAGTTGCACGGTTGTTGTACGCACTTGTGAATAATCAATCCCTCCACCCTGCATAATCCCTACCTGGTTTGCCAGCAATTGCAATTGCTGTGCTATCATATTTAGCGCATGTGTACTGCCTTCGGCTGGTTGGGTTGATTGAAATACGGGTTGCTGGTAAGTGGCTTGCTGGTAAACCGGCTGAGCAGAAGACTTTGGTGCCGCCGCCGTCGGCTGGAATTTATCTGCAGGCAAAATGCTATCTAAATGAGCGGCCAACAGATCAAGCGAGTTGTACTCTTCAAACAATTTACGGAAGGTGATGGGAACGTTAAATTCCTTCTTCAGATTGGTGGCGATCTGCGTAAGCAACAATGAATCGAACCCGATCTCGATAAAGCTGGCATCGCCGCTGTCCACATCAATCCCGGATGTATCTTCAAATATTTTCTTCAGTTTATCAATCAAAAGGTCCTTTCTTAATGGCATATCTTGTGGTATTTCTGTACTGTTTTCTGTTAGTAATTCCGTTGGTGCTTCAAAAGGTGGCGTTAAATGGCTTATGGGTATAACGGGCTCTATCCAAAAACGTCTCCTGTCGAAGGCGTAAGTAGGCAAGTTTAACGGCTGCCTGCTTTGTCCCTTGTAAAAGAGCGCCCAGTCCGGGTCGATACCGTTCAACCAAAGCTGGCCCAGGGCATGCAGGGCCGAACGTACCGGCAGGTTACCCTCGGCGCTGTCTATGCCCGCAATGGCGGTTATTTGTTTTGGCGATGCCTGCTGGCGAACCAGGGTAGACAATACGTTGCCCGGACCAACTTCCAGCATAATGCGGGTTTCGTCTTCGGCAAGCAGATTGGCTACATCGGCAAAACGGACGGTACGGCGTACGTGCATGGCCCAATATGCAGGGTCGAGTGCTTCGGCCTCGCTCAGCCATTTACCGGTTATGGTAGATATGATTGGCCTGGTTGGTACTTTAAGCGTCACGGTTTTAACCACCGCCTTAAACGGCTCTACAACGCTATCCATCATGGCCGAGTGGAAGGCGTGGCTGGTTTGCAGCACACGGGTGGCAATGTTTTGTACCGCAAGCGTTTCAGCAAATTTGGCTATCTCATCGGCAGGGCCCGCAACAACGGTAGCTGTTTTTGTATTGATAACGGCAATCGACAAGGTATCGGGCAGAATAGCTTTTACATCTGCCTCGGGCATCCGTACCGAGAGCATATCGCCGCCCGCTGCCTCGCTTACCATTTTTGCGCGGGTAGCGATCAGTTTAACAGCATCGGGCAGGGAAAAGATGCCGGCTAAATGAGCGGCCACAAACTCGCCGATGCTGTGCCCGGTTAGTACGGCGGGCGTAATACCCCAGCTCATCCAAAGCTTTGCCATAGCATAGCTGATGATGAACAATGCGGGTTGGGTGTATAAAGTATTCTTCAGCGTTTCGGTAGCGGCTTCGTCGTCGGCATCGCTAAATATTACCGAAAGGATATCCTCCTGCGCGGTGCCTTTTAACATGGTAACGCACTCATCAACCGCGGCCCTGAATACGGGTTCCTGATCGTAAATATTGCGGCCCATGTTCACAAACTGG
Source organism: Mucilaginibacter pankratovii (assembly GCF_014773265.1). Classification (GTDB taxonomy): domain Bacteria; phylum Bacteroidota; class Bacteroidia; order Sphingobacteriales; family Sphingobacteriaceae; genus Mucilaginibacter; species Mucilaginibacter pankratovii. The sequence goes on from NZ_JACWMY010000002.1 coordinate 693,583, forward strand.
GCGCCCTGGCCGGGGAACATAAAGGCAACTTCGGTAGCCTTGGCGCTGATCTTTTTAGAATCGGCTTTAGAGATTGCTGTCGCGAGTTTCTCTAACAGTTCTTCGCGTGTTGCTGCTACCGCGATGTACCTATTGGCAAAATCAGTACGCCTGGTTTGCAGAGTATATGTGATATCGGCTAAGCTGGCACTTTCATTATTTTTTATCCATGCGGATAACTTTTCGCGGTATTTATCGGCACTGGCCTCGGTTTTGGCAGACCATTGTACCAGGTGCAATTCTTTACCGGCATCCGAAGTCTTAACCTCCTGCGGGTACTCCTCTACTATCACATGCACATTGGTACCCCCAACGCCAAAGGAACTTACGCCGGCTATTCGTTTTTTATCGGTATCCCAATCGGTTAGTTTGGTGTTTACATAGAACGGGCTGTTCTCAAAATCGATGTTTGGATTGGGCCGGGTATGGTATAACGATGCCGGGATCTGTTTATGGTAAAGCGCCAATGTAGCTTTTATAAAGCCCGCCACACCTGCCGCTGCCACCAGGTGGCCCATATTGCTCTTTAACGATCCTATGGCGCAGTACTGGTTTTTATCCTGCGGGCCGAAGGCCATTCGCAAGCCCTCTATTTCAATGGGATCGCCTAAAACGGTGGCGGTGCCGTGCGCTTCCACGTAGCTGATATCTGCCGGAGAAACGCCCGCGTTTTGGATGGCCATGGCAATGGCACCTGCCTGCCCCGTGGCGTTTGGCGCCGTAAAGCTACCTTTGCCTGCACCATCGTTATTTAAGCCTACGCCTTTTATCACACCGTAAATGGTATCATCATCGGCTTCGGCTTCTTCTAAACTCTTCAATAGCACTACCCCCGCCCCATCGCTGAACACCGTACCATCGGCCTCCGCGTCGAACGAGCGGCAATGCCCGTCGGCGCTTAACATGGTGCCTTCCTGGTATAAATGCCCGCTGTTGATGGGTGAACTGATGGATACCCCACCAGCCAGGGCAACATTGCATTGCCCGTTACGAATGCTATCCACCGCCTGCGCAATAGCTAATAAGGAGGTTGAACAAGCCGAATGCACGCTCACGGCGGGGCCTTTCAGATCCAGTTCGTAGGCTATGCGGGTAGCTATGTAATCCTTCTCGTTTAATGTAGTAACCAAAAAGCTGCCAACCTTATCAATAAGGTGGCGGTTTGGTATTACGTTATTGATATAATAAGTATTGTTACCGCAGCCGGCGAAAACGCCCACCATGCCATGGTACTGCGATGGCAGGTGCCCGGTACTTTCCAGCGCTTCCCATGTCAATTCTAAAAAAATGCGCTGCTGCGGGTCCATCAGTTCGGCAATGCGCGGACTCAGCCCAAAAAACGCAGGGTCGAACTCATCCGAACCATCTACTACGCCCCGTGCTTTTACGTAGTTCGGTGCATAGCGTACTGCCTCGGGGATAGAGCGGTCGAGCTCCTCATCCGTAAAGAACCTGGTGCTTTCGCGGCCGTCTGCGAGCAACTGCCACAGCTCATCAATGGTATTGGCACCCGGAAAACGGCCCGCCATACCAATAACGGCTACATCGCCATTGCCACTTTTTACACGCAGTTTTGGCAATACCGTTTCGGCGGCTTTGCTGTCGGAACCATCCAGGCAGGCCGAAACGCCGGCTATGGTTGGGAACTGGTACAGTTTGGTTATGGGAAGTGAGTGGTTAAACTGGTTTTTTAGGGCCGCTACGGTTTTTAACCCGAGCAGAGAATTGCCGCCCAATTCGAAAAAGTTATCATCGATACCGATCTTCTCTAACTGGAGCAGGTCCATCCAAATACCTGTCAGGTGTTTTTGGGTGATGGTTGATGCCGGTTTGTATAAAGTTGCCAGCTCGGGGCGTTTCAGATCCGGCTTTGGCAGGTTATTCCTGTCTACTTTGCCGCTGGTGGTTTTGGGTAGCTCTGTCATCCACACAAAGGCGGATGGCATCATAAATTCGGGCAGTTTTTCTTCTATGCTATCCCTTATCTGTGCCGTGCTTACCTTACCGTGCGATGCCACCAGGTAAGCCACCAAACGTTTATCGCCCGGGTTATCTTCGCGCGCTATCACAACAGATTGCTGCACACCATCCAACTGGTTCAGCAGCACCTCTATCTCACCAATTTCTACCCGGTTTCCGCGGATCTTTACCTGGGTATCTTTACGGCCAAGATATTCTATATTCCCATCGGGCAAAAAAAGGCACAGGTCGCCGCTGCGGTATATGCGCGTGGTTTCGCCGTTGTGTTGCCAGTCCACAAACTTTTCAGCAGTAAGCTCGGGGCGGTTTAAATAGCCATAGGTTACGTTGATGCCGCTGATGCACAATTCTCCCACTTCGCCATCGGGCAACAGGTTCAGCTGCTCATCAAGCACAAAATTTTTGGTGCTATCTATTGCCTTGCCTATGGTTGGCAATAAGGGCCAGGTTTCGGGCGCGCCTTCCAGTTTTAAGGCGGTGCTGGCCACACTGGTTTCGGTTGGGCCATACATGTTGTAAAACACGCAGTTTGGAAGCGCCTGGAAAAAGCGGATGATCTGCGGCGTAACCTTCAATTGCTCGCCCGCGGTTATTACCTCCAGTAAGGATTTGGGGTAAAACTGTTCGGCATCGGCAATTTCGGTAAAGTATTGTAAGGCTACGAAAGGGACGTTGATGCGGTTCACCTTCATCTCATCTACATAGTGGATGAGCTTAACAGGATCGATGCGCACTTCATCGGCAACCAATACCAATGTACCACCTATACAGAGCGTACAAAACACTTCCACTACCGATGCATCAAACACCAGCGGGGCAAATTGCAGGGTTTTAGCACCTACACCCAGGTACGGCGAAATACGCTTATGGTAATATATTAAATTAACCACGCCAACATGCCCCACGCAAACACCTTTGGGCTTGCCGGTAGAGCCGGACGTATAAATAATGTAGGCAACCTTGGTACGAATATTCTCTTTTGCAGAAGGTGATGATGTATGTTCCCCGTCCGATTTGATAACGGCAACGGGCAGGTGTTTAAAAAGTGCTTTTTGAGCCCCAACGGCCAAAACAGTATTTACGCCCGAATCTGAAATGATCTGCTCCAGCCTGTCGGTCGGATAAGTTGGGTCGATAGGCAAATAGGCCTTACCTGCTTTTAAAACCGCTATGAGGCTGGTAACAGTTTCTATCGAACGAAGGGTACTCACACCAATAACCAGCGAATTTGGCGCCTGGCTGATGATCGCGTTAGCCAACAGATCGGCCTTTTTGTTTAAGTCGGCATAGCTGATCTGTTCCCCGCCAAACTGAACGGCTATAACATCCGGAGTTTGCAGCGCTTGCCTCTCAAATAAAAGGTGCAGAAATACATCGCCGGCGGATCCCCCGGTATAAATATTATCGGTAAGTATATCCATTAAGGTTAGTGATCAGGTTAAATTTTAAATAACCCGACGATTGGTTATAATCAGTTACTAAATCGGGTTTAAGTTAAAAATTTTTATCTTATGAAGAAAACCCTGCAACCTAATTTTTTCATTTAACTTTCATAAAAAACACCCTTAAGCCTGAGTTAAACTATACTTTACTGTACTTAAGTTAACGGCAATTATCCCCGTACAACCACAGGCTATATAACCATTAGTTAAGTGAGAGCCGTAAACATCAGCAAAAAAACAGGAATTATGGAAAGGTAATTTGATCAGGTTGGCCCACAACCACCTCGGGGCGGTTTTTGTGCATCTCGAATACACCGGTTGCGCACAAGCGTTTCCCCTTAAGATTTGCCCAGTCTAAAACAATTTTATTGCCTTTTACAGCGATGGTATATTTCTGATTAGGATAATTACCGCCCATGTTGATGAGCGTGAGCGTATCGCTGAAGATCTTGATGGAAGAAACGGTATCGCAAAGCGATTTTGATTTACCAAGGTTGTTTTTAAAATCTTCGGCATTAAAGGTTTGCGCAGAAGATCTCACAGCGAACGAAACCAGGAATACAAACAGGAATAACAGTTTTTTCATGATGCTAAGCTATAGTTCAATTACAAACAAATGGGCGTAAGGGTTTAGGTTTACCGCACTTCAATTTTCCTCTACGTACTTTTTAAAGTTGTTTAATATGGCCTGCCAGCCCTGCCGCTGCATCTCAACAGGATGCGTGCCTTCGGGTTCGAAGGTTTCTACAACTTTAGATATCTCATCATCTTCGTCATCTTTAGTAAAAACAACGCTTACTTTTCGGCCGTCGGCTATCGTGTATTCAATAAGCTTATACTCTTCAACTTTTGTATAAACGCCTTCAAAATCAAAGCTCATGCTGCCATCTTTAGCGGCCATAGTTGCTGTGAATTTGCCGCCAACTTTAAGGTCGTTACTTGCCTTTGGGGTATGCCAATCGTCGCTCGCGTTGTTCCATTTTACAATATGCTCGGGCTGGATCCAAAGATCCCAAACTATTTCTATGGGGGCATTAATAGTAGCTTCTATGGTAATTGGTTGTTTGCTTGAATTTGCCATGGTGTTTTAGCTTAACAATATTTGAGGGCAATATACTATTTGCGGGGCATATTTAATGCTACCCCGCCATAGCATTGCCTGCTTTATCCATATTTAAGGGCGCAAGCTTTTGGTATAGCGAGGCCGGCTGGAATGGCTTGGAGAGATAATCGTTCATTCCGGCGAGGTTAATTTTTCCGTTGATATTGTGCGATACCGATGCCGTTAGCGCGATGATAGGGATACGCGCCTTAACGGGGTCGGCAAGCGCGCGGACGGCGGTAGTTGCCTGGTAGCCATCCATAATGGGCATATGCAGGTCCATCAATATTGCATCAAAACTGCCGGCCAGTAATTTGTCTACCGCATCCTGCCCGTTAGCGGCAACAACCGAGGTGGCATTCCATTTGGTTAACAGTTTCACCAGCAACAAGGAATTTATAGGGTTATCCTCGGCTATCAGGATGCTGAGGCCTTCTAAACTACTACCCATTGCCGGGAGTATGCTGACAGGATTAACAACGCCTTTATACAAGCCAAAATCCATATCAAACGAAAATGAGGAACCTTCCCCCTGCTTGCTTTGCAGATGAATTTCGCTGTTGAACAGTTTTAATAAGCGTTTTACAATAGCCAGCCCAAGCCCCGTGCCACCATAATGCCGGGTAGTATCTGCGGATGCCTGCGTAAATGGGTCGAAGATAGCATCCAGCCTGTTTGGGGCAATACCTATCCCGGTATCAGAAACCGAAAAATGCACCTGCATATTATCTTCGGTTTGGCCCAACGCGGTTGCCTGTACACTAACGCTCCCCTTCTCGGTAAATTTAATGGCGTTACCCACCAGGTTATATATAATTTGAGTGATACGTGTAGGATCGGTGACTATCCATTTGCCTTTCAAATTCTCATCTACATGCAGCACCACATCAAGGCCTTTTTCCCTTGCCTTTTGCTGCAGCCCGGTGCATACCTTGTGCAGCAGGTCGGGCAAATTCACCGGGATGGCTTCCAGTTCTATCTTATCGTTCTCGGTTTTGTTGTAGTCCAGTATATCGTTTACCAGTGTTAGCAAACTCATGGCCGAAAATTCGAGGATATCCAGGTTCTCTGTTTGTTCTTCGGTGGCGGTATCTTTTACCAGGTTGGTCATCCCTATCACCGCGTTTAAGGGCGTGCGCAACTCGTGCGACATGGTAGACAGGAACACCGAGCGCGAATCTGCCAGCGCTTTGGTTTCGGCAACGGTTGCCTCCAGCTGTTTATTTAAGGCTTCTTTCTCGTTCACATTATCGCGAAAAGCGCAGTAGAACAGGTAATGCACCAGCAGCATGGTGATAAAATTCATAAACACTACTGCTTCGAAACCCGGGGAGGGTAATTCCTCGGGCACAACCGCCAGGTGCCAATTTTGGCGATTGGTAACCGCCAGAAAATACATTACCGGCGATATGGCCAATATGCTGTAAATAACAGCGTAACGGCTATCGATAAGGTAGTAACTTACAAAAGTTACCATAAACACAAACTGTATGGTAACGAGGTTTATATTTTGCTGAAAAAGAAAAATATTCGACCAGATGCCCGCTATACCTATCAGGATCATCCCCTGCGAGATAATATTGATATTAAGTGGCTTGTATAATAAATATTTGGTGAGCCCCATGTAATACACCAGCACAAAAATTATGCGGTAAAGCTGGCGATCCTGGATACTGTGATATACCATGGGCAGTATGATCACTATCTTGAGCATGGAGAGCAGCAGGATGGTGTATAAAATTTTTATCCGGGCCTTTTTCAAGGTATCGGGTTGCTGCGCCAATACTTTTTTTAAGGAGAAATTAAAAAAAGGTATGTGAGTATCCATGGACATCAATGAAGGCAATTAGGGTAAGTATTAACTTGAAAGCTAATTTATTAAAAAACATTTAATAAAAATTCCAAATCATCAACCATCAACGTATTTATTACATTGGCAGCGCAAGTTTTTATCGTCGGCAACAGTTATACTGCTAAGTACGGTAAATAGTTACAGTTAATTATATGTTACACCATATATAGCCGGCTTGTTACAAAAGGGTTTTTAATTGCGCGGGGGCAATGATGGATGAGGCACGAAAATAAGGCCGGGGGGTGTTCCAACTAAAAAGTGGGACACCCAATTATTGCAACCATCTATTTATTAAGTAATTACACTTTTTTGTGAAACACTTTGGAACACCCCTATTATTTAAATAATAACCACATATTATTGCAAATCAACTTGTTAGGTAAATAATTACTCATCGCATAAAATTCAGTGAAACACCGTAAGTGAAACACCAGGAGTCGGACAAAATCGCATCACTTATTTTTTAAGTCCTCCACTATCCGTTTCACAAAGGCTTCTTTATTCTGCTTCAATAGCTTAGTGTATGCATCGCCCGCCGAATGAATCGGCAAATAAGCGTGGGCCCATAGCATCAGCTCCACCAACGCAGGTAACAGGTCGATACCCTTATGGGTTAAGCGGTAAAGTATTTTGGCTTTGCTGTCGGGATGCGTTTCTTTGGTCAGCAGCCCGGCGGCTTCCAGTTTAGCTAAGCGGCTGGCCAAAATATTGGTTGCTATCCCTTCATTCGACTTCAACAATTCGTTGTAGGTGTGCTTTCCATGCATGATCATATTCCAGATGATCATTAGCGACCACTTATCGCCAACAATATCCAAAGCAGAACCCACAGGATCCCCGGGCCGTTGTTTACTTTCTTTCACAATACAAAACTGCAAAAACAACTTGCAAATAACAAGTTAATATTTTAGGTTTGTTATATTCATTATCAATTCAAAATAACAATTATGCTTACCGCCATCAACCCAAAGCTCCCCATGCGCAATAAAGCCATCACGCGCGATTTTTATATCAATAAACTTGGCTTTACGCAATTCGGCGGCGATTATGATGGTTACCTGATGGTGGAGAAAGACAACATCCAGATCCACTTTTTTGAATTTGCCGATTTAGACCCCAAAAAGAACTACGGGCAAGTTTACATCCGCACAGATGATATCGATGCGTTCTTTCAGCTTGCCAAAAAGCAGGGTGCAGATGTTACTACCCTGGAGTATAAACCCTGGATGCAAAGGGAGTTCTCCATTCACGATCCGGATAATAATTTATTGACGGTTGGGCAGAGTATGGTTTAAAATTACATCGTGGTGGTGATGCGGTGATAATATCGACGCCATGCTGAATCGCCGGGTTTACTTTTTTTAATTACTAATTAAATAAAACAATTCCACCAACATATGTTGTATACACATGAATAGTTATGTCCCAGTAAATGTGTTAATTATAGATGATGACCCCATCCATAATTTCATTTTTGAAAAATTTGTGAGAAGAGTAGTTTCCGATGCTAATATCTCTTTTTGTTCAAACGGAGAGGCTGGGATAGATCTGCTACTCGAACTTATCAGAAAAGATGATGAACTATTTCCCCGAGTGATATTCCTGGATATCAAAATGCCAGTAATGGATGGCTGGGGATTTTTAGAAGAATACCATCGTTTAAATATGGATAGTATCGTTGGCGCAAAAATTTACATAACAACATCCTCAATTTTTATGCAGGATAAGGAACGTGCGCTAAATTATGTAGTAGTTGAAGATTTCATCAGCAAACCAGTATCTGCAGATATGCTGGAGCAAATTTTTGAGTAAAACCCAAACCGCGTAACATTAATAATCGTCGGCGTTTACCGTAGTTCATCAAGCTGAAACATAATGTCTGTTCGCAAAACATATTTTGTTCCTTGTGTTACTGCACTGCCTTGATGTTCCACGTTGTGCAAAAAAACAAGTGCCGAACCTTGTTTGGGCTGAACGGAAAGCTCATTGAAAACTGTCTGTCCGCCCTCAAAATTTTCATTCAAGTAAATCATAAAGGTAAAATAGCTCGCTTCAACATCGTTCCTTATATAACTTTGATCTCTATGCTGTTTAAATTCTTGCCCTGGTTGATATTTATAAAACCTAAAAAGTTCATTTAATCCCACAGCTTTACTGTGACCAATTTGCAGTGGCACAAATGGTTTCAATTTCTGCCAGAGCGCATCAGCAAGTTGGTAGTCTTTATAAATAACCCTATTATTATTACGAACTGTTAAGATAACTTTCTGCCCGTTTTCTGTTTCAACAGTCGCGGGTTCATAACCTATAGCTTCGCTTTTTAAAATAAAATCTTCACATTCTTTTGGTGTCCAAAAACGGTCGATTGTGAAAATACTATTGTTAATGATAAGCTTTTTCATACTACAAAGTTTTCAAATTAAGGGCGAGGGTTCGGGATTTTTGTAACCGGAAACCCTGCTACAACAAAAATATAATAAAAAAGCAGGCCAGTAATAGCCTGCTTTCTTTTTCCGCCGTTGTTGGTGTTGTCACCAATAACTACCGGATGCATTTACTTACAGCTGAGGCAAAAAATATTATTACTAATAAGTACTCTTCAATTATGTAGATTGTGCTTCTGCTTAAGACGGCAAATGGGATGAGGATGAGATCAACATTAACAACCAGCAAATTATGATAAAGGAAATCAGGATCAGGTACATGCACTCTGATGAGGAGTATCAACATAAAGTTGATCATGCCATCGGCTTTCTCAAAAAGAAGGAAGAGGTTAAAATAATTGTAGTGCTCAAAGGGAAGGAAATCACCCACCCGGAGATTGGCGAAAAACTGTTGCTTCGTATCGCCAAAAGTTTGGAGGGCGAAGGCAACGCCGTACTACCCCCGGTTATAAACTACAGAGAAGTATATTTGCTGTTTACTCCAAAAACTGCCGGGTAACAGCGCCCGGGATAAGTTAGCCTGCGCTATGTAAAATAAAAAAGCCTCAAACATTTGTTTGAAGCTCTGATGATCCCATTTGGGTTATTTTCGAACCAGCTTATATGCCTAAATAAACCCCGCAGGCTTGCCGGGGCAAGGCGCTGCGGGGTGGTAACCGCTACGTTACAGTTCTTTATCCTCAAACATTTTTGCGTCGCGGGTATTTTTTTGTACGGCAATGGCCGAAAACATGCTCAGGCAGAATGCCATGGCGTAAAAGCCTTTCTCACTTCGGGCGAGGTCGGCATTCCACAGGCCAATGGTCAATAATACCATTGCTGCAATAGTGGCAAACCAACTGATGCCGTAGTAAAGATCGGTTACGGCAAGCCCTTCCGACCGGTCCCTAACACTTTTTTGTACGGAGATCACTGCGAATAAGCCAAATAATAAGATGGTGAAATAATAGCCTTTTTCGTTCAGATCCATAGTTGCGTTCCATAAACCGATGAGATATCCTGTCACTCCTGTTAATAAGGCCAACCAGGAGGCGCCGATAAATGCACCAGTAGGTTTAAATGGGTTTCTAACATTCTCGCCATATTTTACGGCGGTTGAATTTCCTTCTGTTCTGTTTTGTAGCGGTTCCATGTTGTTTTGTTTTTGTTGTTAATATGGAAGCAAATGTCTGCTATAAACCAAGCCTGAAAAAGTTAGAATACGAAAATTACTGACGATATATTTTACTATTGTTGTACCTTTATGTACATTAAAATATCCAAATGAATCCCATTCAGGAGTTGATCAACCTGCTCAATAATACCGATAAAAAGCTTTTCAGGCAGTTTTTACAACGGAAAAACAAACGGAGTGATGTAAAAAACCTGGCTTTGCTTAATTTGATAGAAACTGACGATATAGATGGCTTAAATAAACTCTACGATCCGAAGAAAAATAATGATGCATACCATGCTTTACGCAAAAGGCTGCAGGATAATTTGTTGTTATTCTTATCGCAAAAAACCTTTGAGAGCAACCATTCCGACACTTACGACGCGTTGCGCCTGGTGGTGGTGGGTCGTTTTTTGTTAGAAAACGACGTGGTTAAAATAGCATTCAAATGCCTGGATAAGGCTGAAGGGCTGGCTAAACATTTAGAGCAGTATAATTTATTGAATGAGCTGTTGCTGCTAAAGCTACAGTATGCCCACCTGCCGGGAGCCGAAGATCTGGATGCTTTGACCGCGCGTTTCCTGCAAAACCAATCGGACATGCAACGCGAGGCCAGGCTAAATATGGCCTACGCCTTTTTGAGGCAGGAACTGCAGCAGATACACCTGGAAGGAAAGATCGTTAATCTGACGACCCTGATGCTGACGACGATCCGGAAATACAAAATTTCCGAAGAGGACCTGATGTCCTATAAATCCATTTATCAAATTCTTTTCATAGCGAATGAATACGCGGCTATCCAACAGAATTACGGATTGATAGAGCGTTATATCCATCGAACAAATCAATTTATAAGCCAGGCGGATAAAAAATCGTCCTACCTTTTTTACCATACATCCATCCTGTATTTCCTGGCAAACTTTCATCTGAGGCAAAAGGATTTTGTAAGGAGTGCATTATATTTGAAGGAGATGATGGATCTGATGCTGACCGATCCCGCTTATTATACACTGTTTTATTTGCGCTATCAATTACTCTCTGCGCTCAACCTGTTCTACACAGGCTTTGCTGATGATGCGATCGCTTTATTGCAGAGATCGCTCTCCAATACTAAACATAGGTATAAACCAGAAGATATTGAGGATGTGCGAATATGCCTGACTATGTTTTTGGCCCTGTGCAATGAACGGGGAAGTTTAAAACAGCTGACATTACTGACACGTACCGATGCCTGGTATGAAAAGAAAATGGGCATGTTATGGACCATCAGAAAAAATCTGATGGAAATTTTGGTACATGCACAGTTCTCTAACATCGAGCTTGCCATGTCGCGGCTAAACAGCTTCAGGCGGCGATATAAGAAGTACCTGCTGAAAACTTCGGAAGAACGCGTGCTACTGTTTCTGAAACTGGTTGAAACACACCTGTTAAAACCCGATGTAACTTTTGAAACATCGTATAGAAAAAAGGTTTTAAGCCTGCTTGATGGGGCAGGGAATAACGATATCTTCACGTTGAGCTTTATTGCCTGGCTGATAGCACGCTGGGAGAAAAAGACAGCTTACCAGGTTATGCTAACACTCGTACAGCAAAAAAGCCTTTAATCTTCCGACTAAAGGCTTTGTGCTTTAAAGTGATCCCAATAGGATTCGAACCTATGACCTACAGATTAGAAATCTGTATCGCAATCGCTCCAAATGTTATCCCTATTTTTTGCTTTTGTTAACTATCTTATAAATATCCAACCTCCGGTCTTTCAAATTCCTCACAGCGCCAAAGCTATGCAGTTCCTTCAGCAGGTCTATATCAACATCGGCTATCAGCGTGGTTTCGGTATTTGGCGTAGCTTCGGCTTTGATCCCATTGCTCGGAAAGGAAAAATCCGATGGGGTAAATACAGCCGACTGGGCATACTGTATATCCATGTTATGCACTTTAGGTAAGTTACCCACACTACCTGCTATAGCAACGTAACATTCGTTTTCTATCGCGCGGGCCTGTGCGCAACTCCTAACACGGGTGTAGCCGTTTTGTGTATCCGTCATAAACGGCACAAAGAGAATTTGCATACCCTGTTCGGCCAACAACCGCGGCAATTCCGGAAACTCCACATCGTAGCAAATCAAGATACCAATTTTACCGCAGTCGGTATCGTAGGTTGTAATTGCATCACCCCCTACCATTCCCCAGGCGCTTTTCTCAGCTGGTGTAAGGTGAATTTTTCGGTACATTTCATAAGAACCATCTCGCCTGCACAGATATCCTACGTTTAGCAATACCCCATTTTCCAGGTATGGCATGCTGCCTGTTATAATATTGATATTATAACTGATGGCATACTCCATAAATTTATCGCGCAGCAGGGCCGTGCTTTTGGCTATCTCGCGCATGGCGTCCGCACCGCTTAAATGGTTATAAGCCGCCATTAAAGGCGCGTTAAAAAGCTCGGGGAACAAAATAAAATCACTTTGGTAGTCGCTAACAACGTCAACAAAAAATTCTATCTGCTCATATAACGACTCCATGTTTGGGAACGGCCGCATTTGCCATTGCACCAACCCTAAGCGGATAATGGATTTTTTCGAATTGATATGTGCAGCTTCTTCGTTGTAATAAATGTTATTCCATTCTAATAAAGAGGCGTACTCCAGCGATTGGGTATCGCCGGGTAAATAGCCTTTTAAAATTTTCCTTACGTGGAAATCGTTAGCAAGCTGGAATGATAAGGTAGGATCATGAATCTCTTTACCCTTTACTTTTTCCAGGTAGGCTTTGGGGGTGAGCTTATCCGCATAATCTTTATACTTAGGTATCCGCCCTCCTGCTATAATGGCACGCAGGTTATGCCTTTCGCAGATCTCCTTGCGGGCATCATACAAGCGTCGCCCTATACGCATCCCCCGGTATTCGGGGTGTACAAAAAAATCAATACCGTAAAGCACATCACCTTTGGTATTATGCGTAGAGAAAGTGTAATTACCCGTTATTTGGGCATAAGTATGGTTATCGCCAAATTTATCATAATCAACAATGAGCGACAGGGCGCATCCGGCAATATTGCCGTTCACCAGTATGCAGATCTGCCCTTCAGGGAATATTTCTACCAACTGGCTGATATGGGTTTCATCCCAAAACGAAGCACCCTCCCATTCTGAATACGCTTCTACCATTGAGAATTTTAAACCGAGGTAATCGTCTTTAGTCAGCGTACGTAGTTCTATTTTTAAATCTTCGTTCTTTGTTTCGTTTTCCATTTTGTGTAGGTAATTAAAGGGTCAACAGGCAAACAACATTCACGATAGCCTGCCGGTTTAACAAAATCTCACTAAAATAAAAAAAGCAAACCAATATGGCTTGCTTTTCCACTAAAGTGATCCCAATAGGATTCGAACCTATGACCTACAGATTAGAAATCTGTTGCTCTATCCAGCTGAGCTATAGGACCCGCAATATTTTGCGGTGCAAATATGCAAATTTATACTTAAAACGGCAATAGCACGTTTACAGTTTTGAAATACCAAATTAACTATATCATTAATAAAACTTCTTTAAACGTAATAAAACTTATCTTTACCCCCGAGGATTGTGAACATGGGCTTACCGCTGCGAATTACTTTTGATGATAAAGATTATGTGTACCAGATTGTTAACAGCAAACTGATAGGCCAAAACACCACCGAACTTGAACTTTTGCTAAATGGCGAAAAAGTAGAGCTGGTGAAGGATGCCAAAATGGTTTGGACGCTTAAAGAAGGCGATACCTCCTTAGACCCCGCCCTGGTTCAGGCGCTGGGCCGTTCGGTTTCTTTGCGGCTGCGGATGTAGCTGATCCAACCGCTATCCTATTTCCTTTTATTTATTGCGTCTCATAAACAGATTCCGCCACCAGGGGATAACTTTTATACGTATTTACCCTTCCTTAAAATTCAGTTATACCCTAAAACCACCGTTTTAGTAGGCTATAGTTAACCTGCCGATAATATTGAATTAATAATTGTGAAAATATTACATATAATTGTACCCGGTACTCCATAGGGCACAACGCGTTACGCCGCGCTTTATATGTCAATTTTACAGGTAATTTTGCAAGTAATTTCACCCTTAAAAGTGTCAGAAAAAACTCTAAAAAGTTTAATTTTTCGCATAAAAAAGCGGTTTATACTGTGTAATTGGCAAAAAATAGCATTAAAAGTACCAAGTGTTTTTTTTACAATAAGTTAATCATACTTTTAACACAATTTTTTAACAACTCATTACTTATATGATCATAATTGCTGACGGTGGCTCAACCAAAACAAATTGGTGCCTGGTTACTGAAGAAGGTAAAAAAGTGTATTTCAACACCGAAGGTTACAACCCGTATTTTGCTCCGAAAGAGTACATCATACAATCCTTAAAGGAGAGTTTACCTACCGACCTGGAGAAGGATAATATTACTGAGGTTAACTATTACGGCGCCGGTTGCTCTACCCCGGAGATGCGTAAGATCGTAGAAGATGCCATGCAGGTGGTGTTCTCAAAATCGAAGGTAAACATAGGTCATGACCTGCTCGCCGCTGCCCGCGCATTGCTGGGTAACAACGAAGGTTTCGCGGCTATTTTAGGCACAGGTACCAACACCTGCCTTTATGATGGTAAAGATGTAGTTAACAATATCGATTCGGGCGCTTACATCCTGGGCGACGAAGGCAGCGGTTGCTACATAGGCAAAAAGCTTTTGGTAGATTACCTGCGCGGCTACATGCCCGAGGCTGTGCGTAAAGCATTTTGGGAAGAATTTAAATTAACACCGGATGATATCAACGAGATAGTTTACACACAACCACGTGCAAACCGTTTCTGCGCAAGCTTCAGCAAATTTGTTTACGATAATAATGTAAACATCGAATACTCGCGTAACCTGGTACGTACCTCTTTCGAGGATTTCTTTAAAAACCTGGTTACCCACTACCCCGATTATCAAAAATACACCTTCAATTGTATCGGTTCGGTTGGCTATAACTTCCGCAACGTGCTGGAAGAAGTTTGTACCGAAAACGGCATGACCGTTGGCAACATTATCCGCTCGCCTATAGATAACCTTGTGAAATACCACCTGGAGTTGGCACCTTCGAGTTTATAGTTAGCAGTGGGCGGTTTGCAGTTTGCAGCCGGAAACTTGTTTAAAGCATAAAAGGGAAAGCCGGTAAACTTTACGTTTACCGGCTTTCCCTTTTTTTGCCCCATCGTCATTGCTGTAAAGGTTAGATAATTCGGTAACAGATTAGCTTTACGTAACAAAGCTAAAAAGTTATGCGCATCAACACGAATGACCTAACACTGAAACGTAATTATTTGCAGACGTACCGTTTG
>NZ_JACWMY010000030.1 GCF_014773265.1 Mucilaginibacter pankratovii
TTTTTTTTTACAAGTTTCTATTGATTGAGTTTAATAGGGCTTGGATATAAACAACACATTATACAATGGAGAGTTTGATCCTGGCTCAGGATGAACGCTAGCGGCAGGCCTAATACATGCAAGTCGGACGGGATTTGGGAGCTTGCTTCTGATGAGAGTGGCGCACGGGTGCGTAACACGTATGTAACCTACCTTAATCTGGGGGATAGCCTCTCGAAAGAGAGATTAACACCGCATAACATTACGTCATAGCATTTTGGTGTAATCAAATATTTATAGGATTAAGATGGGCATGCGGAACATTAGCTAGTTGGTAAGGTAATGGCTTACCAAGGCTACGATGTTTAGGGGATCTGAGAGGATGGCCCCCCACACTGGTACTGAGACACGGACCAGACTCCTACGGGAGGCAGCAGTAAGGAATATTGGTCAATGGGCGCAAGCCTGAACCAGCCATGCCGCGTGCAGGAAGACGGCCCTATGGGTTGTAAACTGCTTTTGTACCGGAATAAACCCCTTTACGTGTAGAGGGTTGAATGTACGGTAAGAATAAGGATCGGCTAACTCCGTGCCAGCAGCCGCGGTAATACGGAGGATCCGAGCGTTATCCGGATTTATTGGGTTTAAAGGGTGCGTAGGCGGCCTATTAAGTCAGGGGTGAAAGACGGTAGCTTAACTATCGCAGTGCCTTTGATACTGATGGGCTTGAATGTACTTGAGGTAGGCGGAATGTGACAAGTAGCGGTGAAATGCATAGATATGTCACAGAACACCAATTGCGAAGGCAGCTTACTAAAGTATGATTGACGCTGAGGCACGAAAGCGTGGGGATCAAACAGGATTAGATACCCTGGTAGTCCACGCCCTAAACGATGAATACTCGATGTTGGCGATATACGGCCAGCGTCTAAGCGAAAGCGTTAAGTATTCCACCTGGGGAGTACGCCCGCAAGGGTGAAACTCAAAGGAATTGACGGGGGCCCGCACAAGCGGAGGAGCATGTGGTTTAATTCGATGATACGCGAGGAACCTTACCCGGGCTTGAAAGTTAGTGAATGATCCAGAGACGGATCAGCTCTTCGGAGCACGAAACTAGGTGCTGCATGGCTGTCGTCAGCTCGTGCCGTGAGGTGTTGGGTTAAGTCCCGCAACGAGCGCAACCCCTATGTTTAGTTGCCAGCACGTTAAGGTGGGGACTCTAAACAGACTGCCTATGCAAATAGAGAGGAAGGAGGGGACGACGTCAAGTCATCATGGCCCTTACGTCCGGGGCTACACACGTGCTACAATGGATGGTACAGCGGGCAGCTACCTGGCAACAGGATGCCAATCTCGTAAAGCCATTCACAGTTCGGATCGGGGTCTGCAACTCGACCCCGTGAAGTTGGATTCGCTAGTAATCGCGTATCAGCAATGACGCGGTGAATACGTTCCCGGGCCTTGTACACACCGCCCGTCAAGCCATGGAAGCTGGAAGTGCCTGAAGTGCGTAACCGTAAGGAGCGTCCTAGGGTAAAGTCGGTAACTGGGGCTAAGTCGTAACAAGGTAGCCGTACCGGAAGGTGTGGCTGGAATACCTCCTTTCTGGAGCATTATC
>NZ_JACWMY010000031.1 GCF_014773265.1 Mucilaginibacter pankratovii
TGTCCCGTCCTGAAATAAGTTGACACCCAAGTTGACTTATATGAAAGAAAGAAAAAAACAAAGCGATCGGCGCAGTCAGCGCGATTATAGCCTTGCCTTTAAGTTGCAGGTTGTTCAACAAGTAGAAAAAGGCGAACTTACGTACAAGAAGGCCCAGTGCCATTACGGTATCCAGGGAAGAAGTACCGTATTGGTTTGGTTAAGAAAACATGGTACCTTAGATTGGACGCTACCCAAACAGTATACCTTGGAAAACGACAAAAATCCTACGCCAGAGCAGCGCATCAAACAACTGGAAGCTGCCTTGAAAGATGAACAGGACCGAAACCTCATCTATAAGACCATGTTCGATATCCTGCAAAAGGAGCATGGTGTTGCTTTGCCAAAAAAGTCTTTACCCAAACGATCCAAAGGCTTAAAGCCAAAGGAGTAGTAAGCCTTTCAAAGGCTTGCAGATTGTTTGGGATAAGCCGTCAGGGTTATTATCAAAAGCAGCAGCGTATAGATAAACGGTTAAGGGAACTCAGCCAGGTAAAGGCCGATGTTATTAAAGAACGTATTCATTTACCAAGATTAGGTACCCGTAAGCTTTACTATCGATTAAGTAAACAGATCAGGAGCAAAGGGATAAAGATCGGCAGAGATGCATTGTTTGATTTTCTGCGTTCAGAACATATGTTGATCAGGCCAAAGCATTCTTATCATAAGACCACAAACTCTAAGCATTGGTTGCATAAATATCCTAACTTGCTTAAAGGAATGAAAGCATCCCGGGCTAACGAGGTGTGGGTAAGTGATATCACTTATATTGATACTAAAGCAGAAACAGGCTATCTCAGCCTGATTACCGATGCCTGTTCACGTAAGATTGTAGGGTATCACCTGCATGATAGTCTGCATACTGATGGCGTTGCTGCAGCGATGCAAATGGCTGTAAAACACGAACGGATAAATGCCCCGTTAATACATCATTCAGACAGAGGGTTGCAATACTGCTCATCACAGTATCAGCAGTTATTAGCAAAACATAACATCACTCCATCCATGACAGACGGATACGACTGTTATCAGAACGCTTTAGCTGAACGTATCAACGGAATTATTAAACACGAGTTCTTGATCACCAAGCCGGCAGATATTCATCAAGCCGGGCAAATGATCAAAGAGGCGGTTCGCATTTATAACTGCCGAAGACCGCATCTGGCCTTAAATTATCAAACACCACAAACAGTTCATCAACAAAAAATGCTTGCCAGTTTTACCTGACAAGCATTATATTTAGTTCATTAAAATCTGTCAACCTATTTCAGGACGACTCA
>NZ_JACWMY010000032.1 GCF_014773265.1 Mucilaginibacter pankratovii
GTATAGAAGAAAGTAAGAAAGGGTACACGGGGGATGCCTTGGCTCTCAGAGGCGATGAAAGACGTGATAAGCTGCGATAAGCCGCGGGGATCAGCAAATATGAATTGATCCGCGGATTTCTGAATGGGGAAACCTAACTATTTGAAGAATAGTTGCATAAATGCGCAAACCTGCTGAACTGAAACATCTAAGTAAGCAGAGGAAGAGAAAATAATAATGATTTCCTGAGTAGTGGCGAGCGAAAGGGAAGAAGCCCAAACCTATTATGTTACGGCATAGTAGGGGTTGTAGGACCACAACATGAATATCAAACAAAACCGGAACGGGGTGGGAAACCCGGCCATAGAGCATGAGAGCTGCGTACGGGTAATGGATGATAGGATAGTGGTATCCTGAGTACCGCGAGGTCGGAGACGCCTTGTGGGAATCTGCCGGCACCATCCGGTAAGGCTAAATACTCCTGAGAGACCGATAGTGAACCAGTACCGTGAGGGAAAGGTGAAAAGAACCCCGAACAGGGGAGTGAAATAGAACCTGAAACCGTGTACTTACAAGCGGTCGGAGCCCACAAGTTGGGTGACGGCGTGCCTTTTGCATAATGAGCCTACGAGTTACTCCTCTCTGGCAAGGTTAAGTGTTTAAGACACGGATCCGAAGCGAAAGCGAGTCTGAATAGGGCGTATAGTCAGAGGGGGTAGACGCGAAACCTTGTGATCTACCCATGGACAGGTTGAAGGTGCCGTAACAGGTACTGGAGGACCGAACCGATAAACGTTGAAAAGTTTCCGGATGATCTGTGGGTAGGGGTGAAAGGCTAATCAAACTGGGAAATAGCTCGTACTCCCCGAAATGTTTTTAGGAACAGCGTGATGGTAAAGTTATATAGAGGTAGAGCTACTAATTGGGTGCGGGGGAGTCAAATCCTACCAAATCCAGATAAACTCCGAATGCTATATAATATACATTGCAGTGAGGCTATGGGTGCTAAGGTCCATGGCCGAGAGGGAAAGAACCCAGACCATCAGCTAAGGTCCCCAAATTAACGCTAAGTTGAACTAACGAGGTCCGATTGCACAGACAGCTAGGATGTTGGCTTGGAAGCAGCCATTCATTTAAAGAGTGCGTAACAGCTCACTAGTCGAGCGATCGGGCATGGATAATAAACGGGCATTAAGCGTTATACCGAAGCTATGGATTA
>NZ_JACWMY010000033.1 GCF_014773265.1 Mucilaginibacter pankratovii
TGGATTGATTATGTGTTATTAATTGTGTTGGGTGAGTGATTTCAATGTTAGGCTTAAGAAAACTGGCAGATCTCCATTGTGTAACTTGCTTGAACGTCTTAAGAAACATGAACCGATGTGTACTAGGTTTTTATGATTGTATTTAATCCATGAGCGAATTCTAGTGATCCCATGTTAGGAGCTTTTAGCCGGCTCGACATAGGAGTGAAGTA
Source organism: Mucilaginibacter pankratovii (assembly GCF_014773265.1). Classification (GTDB taxonomy): domain Bacteria; phylum Bacteroidota; class Bacteroidia; order Sphingobacteriales; family Sphingobacteriaceae; genus Mucilaginibacter; species Mucilaginibacter pankratovii. The sequence continues at coordinate 213 of NZ_JACWMY010000033.1, forward strand.
GGAGCTTATAGAGTTGGGGAAGTACGTATGCCACACCACGAATGGTATTAAGGAATACAACCCGTCATCCACGCAATTGTAACAAACTATCAACCTGTAAAAGATATCTAGGGAGTAATGAAATCTAAGTAAACACAATTTTCCACCATATAAGTTTTCACTACCATTTATATTTTCTTGTTATTTTATTTTATTGCAGAAGTAGTTTATTTGGGTTAGTTGGCTAGCAACTAATTCCGCCCACTCTCCTAATACCCGAGATTTTTACTTGCTTTTCATAAAATATAAAAACATAAAAAGAATCATCCTTCACCTCTAGACCTAGTAGATAAATTTCAATCCTAACGAACACTAATCTTTGAGTTGAACGATCAATCCCCCGGTACTTGCCACTTCACTATACTACATCGGTCAGGTACACTGCCTGGTGGGGATTGCAAGCCTCTTGAGATCCCTTGAGAGGTAAAACCTGCTGTAAGGTTGCAAAACCACGCATCAAGTTTTTGGCGCCGCTGCCGGGGAATAGTTATTGTTTAGGTTGAATTTTTATTTTATTAGGTCTACTCACTAGATTCCTTTCTAGTGAGATTTTTTATTTTATTTTTCTAGGTTTTCTTTAGTCTATCTTTTCTTTGTGTCTTTGTTTGTAAAAACCTTTCCATTGACTATTCCGTTAGCCATTATGGAGAACGCGAATCCACCATACTACCAACCACGAAATTCACCCACCCCAAATGACATCTTGATGTTTAAACAACATGAGGATGAACCTATCTATGATGCATGGGCTCGTTTTAAATATTTACTCCGAAAAGTCCCTCATCATAATTTCGATTTG
>NZ_JACWMY010000034.1 GCF_014773265.1 Mucilaginibacter pankratovii
TGTAAAGGTTAGATAATTCGGTAACAGATTAGCTTTACGTAACAAAGCTAAAAAGTTATGCGCATCAACACGAATGACCTAACACTGAAACGTAATTATTTGCAGACGTACCGTTTGCTGATAAAGGATTATGAACTGGTCAAGCAAGGCTTGCATCCGCAGTTCAAACTGGCCAAAGAATTTTACGAAGCCCATCATACAGACCGTCGCAGTTTTTTAAAGTATTATAACCGCTATAAACAATCCGGAAACGAAGAAGACTTGTTACCCTCAAGACGCGGCCCGAAGTATAGGACTCGCAGGCCGTCGCTTCAAGATGAGGCTTTAGTGCTTGAATTACGCTCACTTGGCACCAATAAGTTTGAAATATCCAGCCAGCTTAAGCAGAAATCAGATAATTTTAACCCATCGCCTTCAGGGGTTTATAACATCCTGAAACGCTATGGCAAAAACCGTTTAAAAACGGCAGATAAGGAAGTTAAACGTAAGATTATCAAAGAGCGCATGGGACAGTTAGGTCATATCGATTGTCATCACTTAAGCAAAACCATCATTCGCGGCCAGCATCGCAAGTTGTATCTGCTTTGTGTGCTGGATGATTACTCACGGGTTGCCTGGGCAGAAGTAATGGAGGATATTACCGCCCTGACTACCATGTTTGCAGCCTTGCGCTGCATGAGGATGATCAAAGAGAAGTTCGGTATTCAGTTTGAAGAAATCATTGCAGATAATGGCCCGGAGTTCGGCCCGGCTATTAGCCAGAATAAACGAAACCACCCTTTTGAACGCATGCTGATAGAAACTGGCATCAAACGCAGATACATCCAGCCTTACAGGCCGCAAACCAACGGAAAAGTAGAGCGCTTCTGGCGTACACTTAAAGAGGATCTGATCGAGGAAACTGACTTTGACAGCCTCGAAGAACTTGAAGATGAACTTTTACAATACCTCGCTTATTACAACTGGGAAAGGCCTCATCAAGGTATTAATGGTAAAAAACCTATTGAAATGTGCACCCTAAACAACAAAA
>NZ_JACWMY010000003.1 GCF_014773265.1 Mucilaginibacter pankratovii
CGTTTGTTTTAATATTATCCTTGCTGCTTTACAGCGTTTAAAGGAAACCGAAGACTGGGTAAAAGATTGCTGGATGTGGCTCTACCGCGGTGCATGGCACGAGTTTGCTACCCACGAAATTGAGATGGCGGTACCTTTATCTCCTGCCGAAGTGATCCGCAAGCGCAACGCGATCTTTAAGCACCAGAGCCAAAAGGACCGCCCCGTGTTCCCCGGTGATGATGCCCGCGAATTTTGGGTGCGTGCCGAGGACCGTAACCGCGAAACCGCCGTTTGCTATGATAAACTCGGTATGGCCGAATATGCGGCCATGGAGGCGTTTGTACGTTTTAAGTTTTAGTAACATAACCACTTTGTCATTGCGAGCGATAGCGCGGCAATCTCATAGGACAATCCGGCATGCAAAGTTCGCCACTTGTCCTATGAGGTTGCTTCGTGCCTCGCAATGACATAGCTCATTAGAATATAATAGTCAATGACCACAGCCCTTACCAAATCTCCCCGCCTGCTATCGCTCGATGTATTTCGAGGCATCACTATAGCAGGTATGATCCTTGTTAACGACCCCGGCGATTGGGGCCATATCTACGCACCGCTGGAACACTCCGTTTGGAATGGCTGCACGCCTACCGACCTGGTGTTTCCCTTCTTCCTCTTCATGGTGGGGATATCTATTGTTTACGCTATGGAAAGCAGGAAGGCAAGCGGCGAAAACCAGTCGAGAATGATACTTACCGCACTGCGGCGCATGGTGGTGTTGATGCTCATCACCTGGTGTACACAAGTTATCCTCCGCTGGAACTTTGATCTGAGCAAACTGCGCCTGCCGGGCGTTTTGCCGCGTATCGCGCTGGTGTATTTTATCTGCACCGTGCTCTACCTTAAAACCTCACAAAAAACGCGCGACTGGGTATTTGTTATCGCATTAGTAGGCTATTATTTATTAATGACCTTTGTCCCCGTGCCCGGCGTAGGTTACGCCAACCTGGAACCCGAAACCAATTTAGGCGCCTGGATAGACCGTACACTGCTTACGCCCGACCACCTCTGGCGCTCCTCCCGCACCTGGGACCCGGAAGGTTTGCTGGGTACATTGCCTGCTATCGGCACCGGCCTGTTCGGTATCCGCGTGGGCACCTGGCTCAAACGCAAGGACCGCGACGACAGCATCAAAGTAAGCTGGATGTTCACCTATGGTGTTATCGCAGTATTGCTGGCCCTGCTTTGGGATCTGTTCTTCCCTATCAACAAAGCCTTGTGGACAAGCTCTTTTGTACTCTACACCGGCGGCCTGGCAACTATTGGCCTGGCCATCTGCTTCTGGCTGATAGACGTGCAGGGGCATAAACGCCTCACCTACCCATTTGTGGTTTTCGGCACCAATGCCATTGCAGCTTACGTGCTGTCGGGCTTTATACCGCATTATTACAACCTGATAAAATGGGACGGGAAATCTATTTACGAGCACTTGTTTGTCCCTTATTTTTCGCCCGTAAATGCATCGCTGCTGGGGGCAATTTTAATTGTGCTGATCCTTTGGTTAGTAATGTGGGTGTTTTATCTTCGTAAGATCTTTATAAAAATCTAAGTATGAAATTTAAACTCTTAATTGCTTTCATCTTATTCTGCACAGCAGTTAAAGCGCAAACCCCGGCGGTTACACCCAAACAATTAAAAGCTGCCGAAGATGTATTGATAGCATCGCAAGCAGATGTTCAGTTCAAAGCGGGTATAACCACTATGCTAAAGCAGGCCAGCTCTTCCTTACCCGAAGATAAACGCGTTAAATTTATTGAAGTGATGAACGCTTTCGTGGCTAAATATATCAGCTGGGACTCGATGAAGGATCAACTGGCCAGCCTTTACGCACAGGAGTTCACCGAAAAAGAATTGACCGACCTGGCTTTATTCTACCGGTCGCCGCTCGGCTTAAAGCTTAATCAGAAACAACCTGTGTTATTGCAAAAAGGCGCCGCATTAGGCCAGCAGGCCGTACAAAGCCACCAGGTAGAACTACAGCAAATGATGCAGGAAGCGTTTAAGGAGAAATAGCCGCCGCAGTTTATACCGTTGAAAGGTGGCACCTACGGAGCCTTTGATTATCGTTTCTTTAGAGCTATAAACACGGTACTCCTAACGGAGTGCGTCACAATAATTAATGTCATGTTGAATTTATTTCAACACCCCATCATGTAAGTAGCCATAAAGCATCGCGGCCTTGCATATCGTCCACCTGCCGTGTGGGGTGCTGAAAAAATTCCAGCATGACGGATGGAGCCCCGATCATTCGTTCTTTATAGCTATAAGCACAATACTCCTAACTGAGTGCGTCACAATAATGAATGTCATGTTGAATTTATTTCAACACCCATCATATAAGTAGCCACAAAGCATTGCCGCATTGCATACCGTCCACCTGCCGTGTGGGGTGCTGAAAAAATTTCAGCATGACGGGGTGTTTGTGCTGTTTCAAGCGGCTCCGGCGGAGCCACCTGTTTCTACTTAAAATATCCTACACCTTCTTTTTTAGGAGGTTTGCTCAGTAAATTCACAAACAAACGATACGCTCCTGGCACGCCAGCAGGTAATTCTCTAAAGAAAACCAGCGAGGTGTACACAAAACGGCCGGCACCATAATCGGCTACGATGAGCGAGCCATTGCTTTGTGCCTCGCCCGGGTCGCCCATTTGCAGCGGGGTTTTGTATTGCGGGTCGATATTGCTTACCATGTATACACTGCGTTCCTGTATCCAGCCTTTAAAATCTTCCAGGGTTATTTTGTTAGGGTAATTCAGCACCGGGCTATCCTTATCTAAAATAGTAACCGGCGAATCCTCGGTTGTCACCCTTTGATTCACCACCTGGAAGGGGTACGGCCCAAGTGCTTTGGTAACCAATCCGTTATTATTATTGTATTGCACCACCAGGTTGCCGCCATTTTTTACATACTCCATCAGCTTTGGTTGCTCGTAGGCCAGGCGCTGGTTCACGTTATAGGCACGCACGCCTATTACAATGGCATCGTAAACACTCAGGTCGCCGTTGATGATCTCGCCTTCGGTTAGCGGATGTACCTGGTAGCCTACTTCGCGCAGGGCATCGGGGATCAGGTCGCCTGCACCGGCAATGTAGCCGATGCGTTTCCCGGCTGTTTTCAGGTCGATGTTTACCAGCTTTGCCTGCGCCGGCGGGAAGATGGTAATGGCGGGGATGTGGTTGTATTTAATACTGAGTAAGCCTTGTGAGAAGGATTTGCCGTTGGCGGTAACAACAACATCCAGGTCTGCCGTATTCGATTTATTGTCTGTTGGTGCGATGGTAAAGTTGGCGGTCCATTCATCGCCTTTTTTCTTGCCGGCAAAATCGGCTTTGCCGGTTATCTTCCAGCCTGCAATTGGTTTTATGCTGACGTTGCCGCTGGCATTGGTATAGCTTTTGAGTTTCACCTGTACAACCTGCGGCACCGAACTATTGTATACGTAAGCTTTTTCGGCTATAGTAGCGGTTACCGGTGGGGTAATTTCCAAAGGCTGGTAGATCTCGCCGCGGGCGGGGTCAACGTATTTAAATTGGACGGGCCTGCTTAGGTTTATGGTTTTATCCAAAATAGTAAACGCAAAGTTTGCTGTAATTGGAAAATTCTCCGGTAGGGACTTTTGTTCAGCAAGTCCGTTGTCGAGGTAGTCGATATTGTAGGAACCAATACTATGGGATTGCTTCAACCAATACGGTTGCGTTATTCCTTTCGCTTTTATTATGTTGTCAACAGTTTTTAAAGTATTTTTTTCAATGGGGGTTGCGTCCCTATTTATTCCGCCCATCGATATTCCCCCTATCGCATCAGCGTCACTAAAGTCCAAATAATAGTAACCGGAAAATTTTATCGCGACATCGCTTCTAACCATCATCTGTGTTCGGATGCGAATGCTATCGCCAACTGCATAGGAAGGTTCTACCGCATAGCTCTCAAACCACAATCCGGCACACGCGGCTATTAACTCTTTTAACTCTTTTGCTTTTTGCTTGTGCCAGTAAGTATATTCCTCCACCGCGCCGGCTTTTAGCCTTACGGTTTGCATGGTTTTATCATTTACAAAATCCATATCCACCTTATCCAGCAGTTTTACCAGTGCCGGTACCGAAGCTTCGGGCGTATCGTCGTTAAAGCTTTTACGGATAGCGGCCAGTTCTTCGCCTATCGGTGCGCCGCCGGGGATGCGGGCCCAGGTGGTGGTTACACCATCCATCAGGTCGGTTTTTGGGGCATCGCCCAGTATCGTTTTAAAATACTCAAAAGCATCGCCACGCTGACGCGCCGAGCCAAAGCCCTGCGTTTTATGGTTGCTGCGGCTTTCGGCGGCTATTTCGCCATAGCTTTCGCCCAGGATGGGGTTGTAGCCGCCAACGTTCAGCTTAAACTGGTCTTCCGATGTGGTGTTGGTATTGCCAAAATTAAAAGTGTTCCAAAGCAGGCGTTTGGCTTGCCACGGGGTAACGCCATTTTTTAATTGTTCGGGGTAGCGTTTCGGGTCGGCCGCGGCGCTGAATGCTTCCTGGGCTAATATGGCTGATGCGGTGTGGTTACCATGGCCGCCTTCGCCTGTTGTAGGGAAACGGCAGATCATTACATCGGGCCTGAACTGGCGGATCACCCAAACCATATCCCCTAATATTTTATCCTTGTCCCAAAACTTCAGCGTTTCCTCCGGGTTTTTAGAAAAACCAAAATCGGTAGCACGGCTAAAGAATTGTTCGGCGCCGTCTACACGGCGGGCGGCCAAAAGTTCCTGCGTGCGGATCAGTCCCAGTAATTCGCTTTGCTCGTTGCCTATCAGGTTTTGCCCGCCATCGCCGCGGGTAAGGGATAAATAACCCGTGCGGTAATGCTTTTCCTGCGCCAGGTAAGCCAGCAGGCGGGTATTTTCATCGTCGGGGTGGGCGGCAATGTAGAGCACGCTACCCAAAACGTTCAGTTTTTTAAAATTCTGTTGTATGGTACCGATATCGCTGGGCGGGGCGGTTTGGGCATTAAGGCTTTGATAAACAAGAAATAAGGCGAGGGTAAACAGCAAAGTACGCTTCATAAGAACAAATATATTATAAACACTTATTAGGCGGATAAGGTATCAATAATATTATATGGGGGTGATAAATGGTTTTGCTTTTTTATGTCAGCCATGGCGATGATTCACATAATCCGAATATCTTACTGGCGAGTTGACTCACCCCCAACCCCTCCCTCCTGCGCAAAGAGGGGAGTTTTTTCTTTCTCTTTTCTTCACCTTCTTTACCGCAGGTAGAGAGGGTTGAACAGCGTAGCGCATTCGGGGTGAGTCAAATATGCGTGCGATTAAGCTAACATTTCAACCGAATTTAACCAATTAATTTCTTAATCATGACTATCAATGTCTTACATTAATTTGACAAAATTAATTTTAATTAATTAATCGATTGATTAATTTTGTGCCGTGATAATAACCACAATGGAAAAAGAGAAGACAGATAAAAAGGATCATATCCTGGATGTAGCGGAGAGGATCTTTGCAGAATTTGGCTACGACGGAGCATCCACCCGTGCTATATCCGGCGAAGCCGGCGTAAATATGGCTATGCTTAATTATTACTTCGGCTCTAAAGAAGGTGTGTTCCTGGCAATTTTTGAACGCCGCATCGCCTACTTCCAAAAATTACTGGCAGAAATTGGTGATGATGGCCATGTGTCTCCCTGGGGAAAGCTGGATAAGTATGTGGATAGCTACGTGGAGCGCGTGGTAAACAACAATTGTTTCCATATTATGCTGAACAGGGAAATCTCCAAAACCAAAAAAACGGAGCTTACCGATAAAATTACCCAAATCATCATGAAAAACGTCATCGTTTTTCAGAACATCATTGCCGAGGGTATTAAAAGCGGTGACTTCAATAAGGACACTGATCAGCAATTACTGGTGGCAACCATATTCGGTACTAAAAACTACCTCATCAACACACCGCATATTTCATCGGTAGTAATGGGTTATGATGTACTGGACAGCCAGGCACAGGAAGAGAAATTAAAGCCCCGCCTTAAAAAATATTTGAAGAACCTTTTGAAAGCTTACCTACAAAACTAAAATGACAACCATAAATAATAGTCCCTTGAAACCTCATCTACTAACAAGAGCTGTTAAGGCCGCGGGTGGTTTTGCTGTGTTAATTACGGCATTACTTATTACCAACCCGGTAGCGGCACAAGACAGAACCATTACACTTGACGAAGCCGTTAAGCTGGGATTGGAAAACAGCAAAATACTTAAGCTATCACAATCGAAGATAGACCATGCGGTATCGCAATTTGAACAGGCTAAGGACCTGGCCCTGCCAACCGGTAACGCCAGCTTTGGCTACAGCCGCGCACAGATCCCGGCCCACAGGCTGGAGTTTGGTGAAGAAAGCCTGAGCCTGCCCAGCAGCGCCAACGCCTACTTAGGTACGCTATCGTTAAACCAGATAATATGGGCCGGCAATAAATTACGCTACGCCCGCGAAAGCACCAACCTGCTTACGCAGGTTGCCCGCCTTGATGCCGTTAACGACCGCGACCAGATAGCTTACAACGTGATCAATGCTTACTATAACCTTTACAAGGTAATACAGGCCAAGAAAGTGGTTGAGCAGAATTTAGCCACTATAGATGCGCAGATAAAACAATCGCAGCGCTTTTTCGACCAGGGTTTGGTTACCAAGAACGATGTATTGCGTTTTCAATTACAGCGCTGCAACATCGAGCTGAACGGTATCGACCTGGAGAACAATCGCCGCATCATCAATTATAATATGGATATCCTGCTTGGCTTACCAGAAACTACCCAGTTGAGTATTGCCCAGATTACGGAGGCCGACAGATCTGCAGCGCCTTTGGCAAACTATATTGATACCGCGCTTGCACACCGTGCAGAATTACGCCAGATGGACCTGCGCACCCAGGTTGCCGAAACCAATATCAAAAGCATCCGGGCAAATACATCGCCAACGCTTTCGGCTTCGGGCAGTGCCTACTATGTGGGTGTAGCGGCTAACCCTATCCCAAAGAGCGGTAATTTTATTACCCCGATATCATTAGGTGTTACCCTTGGCTGGAATTTCGGTACGCTGTGGACCAACAAAAACAAGGTTACCGAAGCACGTTTACAACGCGAAGAAGTGATCGTAAACAAAGGCATCTATACCGATAACATCAAAAACGAGGTGAACCAAAGCTATCAAAACTATAAAACGGCGATAGATAAGATCAACCTGCTGCAAACATCGATCAACCAGGCTACGGAGAATAACAGGATCCTGGAATCGAAATACAAGAGTAATATCTCATCGGCTACCGATCGTGCCGATGCGCAAACCTTGCTTTACCAGGCCGAAATTAACCTGGAACTGGCTAAAGCTGATGCAGGCCTTGCTTACTACACTCTATTAAAATCAACCGGAACACTTAACAAATAATACAAAATCAAAATAAAATGGCAACTCAGGAAACAGAAACCAAAAAGAAACCAAACAGAGTTCTTCCTATCATATTGGGGATCATACTTGTCGGTGGTATCATTTTCGGTGTAAAAGAATACATATATTTTAGTAAGCACGTTGATACCGACGATGCACAGATAGACGGTGATATAAGCCCCGTAGTAGCGCGCGTTGGCGGCTATGTGGATAGCATTATGTTCGAAGAAAACACCCACGTAAACAAAAGCCAGCTGCTGGTGAAAATAGACCCGCGCGATTATCAGGTTAAACTGGAGCAGGCTCAGGCAGCACAAGTAGGCGCAAGCGCTAACATTGGCGTTGGCGAATCGCAGATCTCTACCACCGCGGCAAACTCATCAAGCGCTAAAGCGGAAGTAACATCGGCAGGTGCCCGGTTAGATAAGGTACGCAAAGACTACGCACGTTACGCTAACCTGATTAAAGATGGATCCATAACCGGCCAGCAATTTGACCAGGCAAAAGCCGATTTAGAAGTGGCGCAGGCAAATTACAATGCAGCAAAAGACAAATATAAAGCTGCTTTGGAGCAGGTAGCTACCACCCGCAGCCAATTAAAGGTTACCAATACCGGCGTAACGCAGAAACAAGTGGATATCGACTACGCTAAGCTACAGCTCTCTTATACAGATATCAAAGCGCCTGCAACAGGCGTGGTATCTAAAAAGAATGTACAGGTGGGCCAATTGGTACAGGCCGGCCAAACCTTGTTTTCGATAGTGAACGATAACAGCATTTTTATCACCGCCAACTTTAAAGAAACCCAACTGGAGAAAATTAAGAACGGGCAAAAAGTTGATGTAAAGGTTGATGCCTACCCTAATCTTAAAGTAGAAGGTACGGTTTACAACTTTTCGCCTGCTACAGGTGCTAAGTTCTCGTTACTGCCACCGGATAACGCTACCGGTAACTTTGTGAAAGTTGTGCAGCGCATCCCGGTAAAAATTAAACTGACCGGAAGCAAAGAAGACCTTGCGAAACTACGCCCGGGTATGAGCGTTGATGTTTCGGTAAATACAAAAGACTAAATAACATGGCTGAAACTGGCTTTAAAAAATGGATAATTACCATTACGGTAATTATGGCATCGCTGCTGGAGCTGATAGATACCACCATTGTAAACGTAGCGATACCGCACATACAGGGTAACCTGGGCGCCACGCTGGAAGATATTGCATGGGTGGTAACCGGCTACGCGGTTGCAAACGTAATCATCCTCCCCATGTCGGGATGGTTGGGCGGGCGCTTCGGCCGCAAACAGTACTTTCTTGCCTCTATCATCGTATTTACCATCGCATCGTTTTTGTGCGGTAATGCAACCACGCTGGATGAACTGGTGGCCTTCCGTATACTACAGGGTATTGCCGGTGGGGGGTTAATATCTACCGGGCAAACTATCCTGATAGAGACCTGGCCGCGCGAGCAAATTGGTACAGCTACAGCGCTGTTTGGTTTAGGCGCGGTAGTAGGTCCAACTGTAGGCCCAACCATCGGCGGCTGGATCACCGAGAACTACTCATGGCCCTGGATCTTTTACGTAAACCTACCGGTAGGCGCATTAGCTGCCTTCCTGGCCTACACTTTTATTAAAGAAACGCCCAAATCGGAGAAGCGCCCCATCGACTGGTGGGGGATTGGCTTGCTGGCTGTAGCGGTAGGTAGTTTACAAACCATATTAGAAAAAGGTGAATCGGAAGATTGGTTTGCAACAACCTACATCATCGTGTTAACGGTAACTGCTGTTTTAGGAACCCTCCTGTTCATCTGGCGCGAAATGAGTACCGACCACCCAATTGTAAACTTTGCCATTATGCGGCACCGCAGTTTTTCGGTAGGGATGTTCACCTCCTTTATTTTAGGATTCGGGCTGTATGGCTCGGTATTCGTGTTCCCGGTGTTCTGCCAGAATTTGCTTGGCTTTAACGCGCAGCAAACAGGTGAGCTGTTGTTCCCCGGGGGTTTGTGTACCATATTCATGATGCCGTTCATCGGCAAAATGCTTAATAAAGGCATCCCCGCGCAGTTTATGGCTACTGTTGGTATGTTCCTGTTCTTTGTGTTTACCTGGATGCTGAGCAATTCAACCCTGGCAACAGGCGAGAGAGATGTATTGATACCCTTGCTGATACGCGGTGTGGGTATGGCTTTATTGTTTGTACCGCTAACCACGCTGGCCATGGCCGATTTGAAAGGCGCAGAAATTGGGCAGGGCTCGGGCTTAAACAACATGATGAGGCAGTTAGGCGGATCCTTTGGTATAGCAGCCTTAACAACTATTATACATATTCGCCAGGGCTTTCACCGCAGTGTGCTGATAGAGCACGTAAACCCGTATAACCCGGCATTTACCGAAAGGCTGCACATGCTTACGCAAGGTTTTATGGCTAAAGGTAAATCAATACTGGATGCTACGCATATGGCTTATGCTGCTATAGAAGGAACGGTGATAAGACAAACAATGTTGCTATCGTATGATGACGCCTACTGGATCTCGGGCCTGGTGATGCTGTTCTCCATACCACTACTATACCTGCAGCCATTTAAGAAGCTGAAGGCGGTTACCGATTCGCACTAAAAAACAAAACCGTTCAGTCTTGTCAACTGAACGGTTTCTCCAAAAAAATCAACAATTAAATTTGTAATCCCCCTCCGGATTCACAAAGTGTTAGTTAAAAAAAATTATGATTAAGAGAGGTGTTATAATCTTATGCTATAAAATTAGTTGTTTTTAATTAACAAACCCAAATTTAATTTCATATTATTTTCATGTTGACTGTTTTGATAAAGAAGGGGCGCCCAAAAGGAGGCGCCTTTTTTTATTAAAGATTCGTAATAGGCACCTATGCACTCTCAAATAATCACTTTACCATCGTAATACATTTAAATGGTGTAAATAATTATATTAGGTAAATTATTCATATGAAAACTTTTTTTTCTTCTTGGTGGATTGTCTTACTCATATTTTTCTCATTCGTTATTGCTGCCATTTACCTTAGATATCTTTCAATTTGGACAATAGTTCAATATTATAGTTATATCCATCACCCTGAAAAGTTTAATACAGAAACGACAGCCCAGATTGGTGATACAATAGGAGGAACAACGGCCCCTTTTATTGCTTTACTTGCCGGATTTTTGACTTTCATTGCATTCTGGGCACAACTACGCGCGAATAATCAAGTACAAGATCAGTTCAAATTGCAACAGTTTGAATCGCAGTTTTTTGAAATGATTAGATTACACAAAGAGAATATCAATGAAATGAAAATTGCTGGGTATAGTTATTTAACTGCTACTACTATTTCAAAAAGCGATGGAAATGAGACCATTAGTCGAACCCAAATCGAGCGATCTATTGAGGGGCGTAAAGTATTTGTTTCGATGGTTAAAGAATTAAACGCCTGCTTCGCCGTATGCAAAAGTTGTGGAGATAAATTTAATATCCCACAAGGGGACCTCAAAGAAATAGCTTATCGACTATTTTTTTTTGGTTCTTTTTCAAGCCTCATAGACGACCATGGACACGTAGATTTCATAGCAGCCTGCAGGGTCAAACTTAAAGAGATTCGAATTGAACATAAAGATACTTTTGGAGGAAAAAAAGAATTTTTAGTAGGTGGGCAAAACGTAGATCTTCACATTAAATACGCACCGTTTACAGGGCATGAATCCCGTTTGGCGCACTATTACCGTCATTTATTTAGTGCGGTAAAATTCGTGGTCAGAAAAGAACAAGAACAACTCTTTACCTATGAAAAATCTAGAGAATATTTAAAGATTGTTCGTGCTCAAATGTCAAATGATGAGCAAATATTACTTTATCATAATTATATATCAGGATTAGGCGAGGCTTGGGAGAAAAGCCAAAATCGATTTTTATCGAGATATAGAATGCTTCATAACCTACCTTTAAATCGAGTAAGATTTGTAGAGGCCCCCCGATTACATTTTCGAGAAAGGATTTTGGAGATTAAAAAACAATCAAAAGGCAATGATCCGATGTTCGAATGGGGCGACGAATAATTATCCTCCAACAGCCGCAATAAAATTAATAAACCCTGAAACGGGCAATAAATTTGACTGTTTCAGGATTATAATAAGCAGCCTTTTAAAAAACAATCTTCCCGGTAGCAGTTACCAACGATGCTATACGTACCGCATCAAATATCCGCTCCTCGGTAGTACCAAGTTTTATCAGCGAATCTTCGTGCGCGTTCACACACATCTCGCAACCGTTAACGGCAGATATAGCCAGGCTCATCAGCTCAAAAAATTCTTTCCCGGTTACCGGCTTCATCATCAGCTGCATACGGATCCGCGCAGGGATCTGGGTATACTTTTCCTTCTGCGTAAAATGCCTGAAACGGTAAAATATATTATTTGATGCCAATAACGACGCACAACCGGCGGCCTCTGCAACATCGGCAGCGGTAGCACCCTGCGCTTCGGCGTATTGAGTGTAGTAGTTGGTAAGCGGCAGGTTATTGTTGTTTACAGCGGCGCTTAGGCCCAGCAGGGCGCATTCCTTTTCGCTCAGGTGGGCCGATGTAAGGGTGCTGGTTAAATTCAGCTTAAAATCCCTCAAATAGCGCGACTCGCCTTTTTCCAGCAAAGTAAGGCTGGCGGTACGGTAGGCAGTATCCAGGTTAAGGCTCTGTAATATCTCTTGTATAATCTCGGTACTTTCGTTCATGGTAAATATGTTATGGTATAAAAAAGCCCTGCACCTAAGGGCACAAGGGCTATATATATAGGGGTAGTAAAATTAAACGGTTAACGTTTCCTCGCCTTTTTCCCAGTTACATGGGCAAAGCTCATCTGTTTGTAAACCATCAAGCACACGTAAAACTTCTTTAACGTTACGGCCAACGCTCAAATCGTTAACACATACCCAGCGGATGATACCGGTAGGGTCGATAATGAAGGTAGCGCGGTAAGCGATCTTTTCGTTTGGCTCCAAAATACCCAGGTCTTCGGCTAATGATTTTGAAGTATCGGCAAGCATCGGGAATTTAAGATCGCGCAGATCGTCGTGGTCTCTTCTCCAGGCAGCGTGTACAAATTCAGAATCGGTAGAAGCACCAATTAAACGGGTTTCGCGGTCGCGGAACTCACCATAGTTTTTGTTGAACTCGGCAATCTCTGTCGGGCACACAAAAGTGAAATCTTTTGGCCACCAGAACATTACGGTCCATACGTTATCATCATTCACCAAAAAATCAGATGTGATGGTTTCAAACTCTTTACCTTTTTCGAGGCTTGTTACGGCTATTTTAGAAAACTTTGGGAATTGTTGTCCTATTGTCAACATAATGGATGTTTTATTAAAATTTATGCAACAAATATAGGGCTTTTGGCGCTGTGTTTTTATCTCAATTATCTATGGCATATAGAGAAATGCTATAGTGTTTAAAACACACCATCGTAGGCATTTAGCGCTGATTGAGCCGGGCGAAAGAACTTTTATAACTAATTTTATTTGCTTATCATTATCACATGAAAACCAAACCTATCCTTATTGCGGCAGCCGTTGTGCTGGTAGCCGTTTGCGGCTTTTTGTTTGTTGGATGCAAAACAGCAAAAACAACCGAAAAGGCTGCCATTATTACCTTTTTAAAAGATTTTAACAGCGAAATAAAGGCCGGCAATACTAAAGCGGCGTTGGCTTTTTTTGAAGAAGGGCCCAATACAAAAGCCAACAAGGCGCTTATAAAAGTGCTTTGTGGTAAAAGTGGCATCAGCGGAAAAGGCAAACCCCTGTTCAAGGTGAGTTTGGATGTGGACCAGGCAGGTGTCGATTTTACCAATCCCTTGATGGTGATAGCCGTTGTTGCTGCAGAATTTAAACACGACAGTGTAGCCATTGCAGCTTCGCACATTAATTTTACGCTTCACAAGGCTAATGGCAAACAGTACAAAATTTCAACAGCTAAGGTTGATGATTTTGCATCAGACTATGCCCTGTATCAAAATAAGGTGATTAATGCTACCGTGCCCGAAACAGATTTATACAGTGCAGAAACCCTTGCTGCCTTTAAAACAGCCGAACAATTAAAAACCCGTTACGATAGCGTGCTATGGTTTCAACACGTAGATAAAAAGACCTGGTTTTACGTTGTGAAAGGCACTTTGCCGGAGAATTTTTACTGGCAAGACCCTGAGAAACCTACACCCATAGATTATAAGATGGGTTTGGTTGGCCCCGATCTAAAGGAAATTGTACCGGTGGAATACGATATGGTGCACAATATCGGCGGCACTATCGATAGCTTGATAGAGGTTGAAAAAGGAGGTAAAAAAGGCCTTTATAATATGGCCGGCAAGCTGGTGGTGCCGGTAACCTACGACCTTATTTTACCACTAAAAGACAATGAAAACCTCGCAGTTTTAAAAAACGGGGAAGCCTATACCTATCTAAATAAAGAGCTGGCGACAAGCGAAGCTATTGCAGATTTTAAAATAGCCGATGTATTGCCCAGGGTTAAATACATTTCAAACTCTTACACCCTAAGCGAAAAGAGTTACAAAAGCACCATGGAGTATAACGACAGGAACATGACGTCATCGTTAGTGATAGCGCCCTCTTATCTGGTTGAATGGCAAATGCTTGCAAAATTTGTAAACTTTCCAAACCCGTTAAGAAAAACACAAGACGAGGAAGAAGGCCAGGGTAGCCGCTCGATAGATGTAAAATACAATGGTGCCGAAAACGATGAAAGCAATTGGTTTCAAAGCGCATTTTACTCGGTGGTAAATGATTATTTAGGTGGCCGTGGCGGATTATATGAAACCAAGAATGTTTTGGTGGTTGATAAAAAACACAACAAAGTAATGGGATTTGAGGCTGATACCTATTTTGGTGAGGGCGAAGGTGGCGGGCAACTAACCGGCGATTGCAATCAAAACAGCATCAGGGCCATAAACGACTCGCTTTTTGAGTATAAAACCACAGCTATTTTGGAGCAGGACCTGTTCGACAAAAACCAATACATAGAAGAAGGCCCATACTACAATTATCTTAAGCTTGTAAACGGCAAGCTTGTAAAGCTTAATACCAGCAGGATGTTCCCCACGCAGTTTGTGAAGCTTGATGATTCGTACCTGTCCGACTGCTATATGTTTACCTCCATTACAAAGAATTATGAAAATCGTGAGCACAAGACAATAGACCACGCGACCGCCGAAATTTTGCAGGTAATGAAAAACGAGATTTATGCCTCGTATAGGTACCAGTTTAAAAGCTCAAGATGGAATGAGGTGTTTCAACGCTATAAATATGCAGGCAGAGATACCGTTTTAAACGCTAACGTAGACGATTCCTTAACCGCCGTTGATAAATACAACATCGATTTTATAAACCGTAAGCTGCAAATAAAGAAGCCTGCCGTAGCGGCACTGAGATGAGGATTGTAATACGGGTATTGTGGTATTTCGCGTTTTTTTGGGTAATGGTGCTAAGTGCCGGTACTATTATACAATACCTGGATTTTAAGCACGACACCTTTTTCCTGCATATTAAGCAGCATGCGGTAGATACCGGCTGGTACCTACCGGCCTTTTACTGCCATATTTTTGCCAGTAGCGTGATATTGATCATCGGGTTTTTCCAGTTCTCCAAAAAGGTTTACAATAACCGCCCGCTGCACAAAACGCTGGGCAAAATTTACGTGTTCGGTATCCTGTTTATCGCCGCGCCGGGAGCTTATGTGATGACCTTGTTCGTCAACCGTGGGCCGGGCGTTTTCGCTTCTTTTTTAATCCAGAACACGCTTTGGGTAGTCTGCACGCTGGCCGCCTGGCTGCTGGTGATGAAGGGCCGCATTGGCGATCATAAAAAAATGATGCGCCGCAGCTACGCGCTGGCCTTTGGCGCGGTAACGCTAAGATTCTACATCTGGCTGTTTACCACGTTTGGGCATGGTGTTGGTTTCGAGCATAATTACCTCATTATAGCCTTTGCAAGCTGGGTGCCGAACTTGGTATTGGCGGAGGTCATCAATAGGAATGAAGAGAAAACACAGCGCCCCTTACCTACTGGAGAATAAGCCACCATGTCATATCGAGGAAAGCGCAGCGACGAGATATCTTGTTGTATATGCAAGGCGGGATTGCAATGTGGCGAACTTTGCATCATTAACAAGTTCTCTCCCTCGTACCTCGGTTCGAGATGACACGGTGGTTAAAGTATTTCCTACAAAATATACTTCGTACTCAAAAAGTTCGAATCATTATCATTTACAATTTCATTGATAAGCTGTTTATTCGCTTCATTCAGCTTAGTAGCAACCAGCGAGCGGATAGAGAACGACCGCAATGCATCATGCACCGAAAGCGTGCCTTCCGCGCTATCCTTGCGCCCGGTGAAAGGGAATACATCCGGCCCGCGCTGGCATTGGCTGTTGATATTTACGCGGCTCACCAGGTTCACAAATGGGTCTATCAGTGCCGAGATCTCTTTGGCATCGTTGCTAAAAATACTCACCTGCATCCCATGCGGCGAATCTATCTGGTAATCAATAGTTTCTTCAATATCCTCAAAAGGTATCACGGGGATGATGGGGCCAAACTGCTCCTCGCGGTACAGTTTCATTTTCTCGTTAACCGGGTACACCACCGCCGGGAACACGAAGGATTCGGCGGTTACGCCGCCATGCTCGTTCATTACTTTAGCGCCATTGGCTATGGCATCGTCTATACATTCTTTTAGATAGTCAGGCTTATGCGGCTCGGGCAGTGGGGTAAGCTTTACGCCATCCGTCCAGGGCAGTCCGGGTTTCAGGGCACTAACTGCATCGCTTAGCAGCTTTAAAAACTCATCAGCTACCGCTTTATGTACAAATATAATTTTGATAGCCGTACAGCGCTGACCGTTGAAAGACAATGCGCCCAGGATACATTCGCTTACGGCGAGTTTCAGGTCGGCATTTTTGGTAACGATGGCGGCGTTCTTGGCATCCAGGCTAAGCACCGCGCGCAGTCTGTTCACTTTGGGGTGGCGTTTCTTCAGATCGTTGGCTACCTTGCTGCTACCTATGAAGGCCAGCACGTTGATCTTGCCTGTTGCCATCAGCCCCGGCGTAACCACCGCACCACGGCCGTAAACAGTATTTACCACTCCTTTAGGGAAGGCATCTTTAAAAGCCTCCAGCAATGGATAATGCAAAAGCGTACCGTGCTTAGGTGGTTTAAATAATATGGTGTTGCCCATGATCAGGGCGGGGATCAACGTGGTAAAGGTTTCGTTCAGCGGGTAGTTGAATGGCCCCATACAAAGCACCACGCCGAGCGGGGAGCGGCGGATCTGGGCAACCAGTCCTTCCGCCATCTCGAAACGCGAGGATTGCCTGTCGATGTCTTTTAAGCCGTCGATGGTGGCGTTGATGTATTCCACCGTGCGGTCGAACTCCTTGGCAGAGTCGGCGTAGGATTTACCGATTTCCCACATAATAAGTTTTACGATAAGCGTACGCTGCTCTATCATCTTGTACACGAATTTATCCATGCACTTAATGCGGTCAACAATGCTCATAGTGGGCCATTCGCCGCGGCCGTTATCATAGGCTTTCAGGGCGGCTTCCATCGCTTCCATGGCCTCGTATTCTCCGCAAACGGGATAGGTACCAATCAGCTTGCGTTTCAATACACCATCGGCATCAGGCAGCATTACGGGCGAGTAAACTTCGCTTACGTCGCCGCTCCACTGGCGCATTTCGCCGTTAACCAGATATTCGCGCTGGTGAATTTCTTCTATACGGTGCTGGGCAGGGATCTCCTCCTCGGGCACAAACATGGCCCGGAGTTGTTGTTGATAATCTTGCATAGGCGGGGTAGTTTTTATGTAAGCCTAAATTACAATTCTTTGCAGGGGAATGCAAGCATGATGAATTAAGCTATTGTGAAATTGACGATAACGTGGTAGTGGCGATGATTTAAAAAAGCGCGAGGCTTATTACTTACCTCCTATCACCACCTTTTTCTCATAAACTTTGCTGCCGTCTTTTAACTGCAAAACATAAACCCCCTCGCTTAACTTGGTGCTGTTAATGGTCATGATGTTATCTCCCGAGTACAGCCTCATTTTGGAACTGTAAACCTTAACCCCCGCTATGCTGCTAATGGTGATTTCGCCATTGCCGGTGCTTTTTGCCGAGAATCTTACATTGATCAGGTTTGTAGCCGGGTTGGGGAATACCCTAAGCGGGTTGGCGACTAAGGGGTCAACCAGCGGTGAAATATAAGCCGAAAGCCGTGTACATGCAATAGGCAGTTCGGTTGAACCATCCGGCAACTGCCATTTTACGGATAAATTATCGCCGCCTGTACCTGCTTTTTGCAATGTTTCTATATAATACTTTTGGCCGGCAGTTAAAGCTATTGCGGCCGACTTTTGAGACGGGTACTTCCCATATTCCCGGGATAAAGTTGCTGAGAGCACGGTTGCTATCTTTTGTTTACGCATGGGTGTGGCGTCGGTGCTGAGCCAAAATTCGGCCTGGTCGGTTCCTGCTATCCAGAATGTGTAATTACCGGTTACGGGTGGTGTTATCAACCCACGTATGCGCGTACCAAAGTTATCGTCGGCATTGAGGGTCGATTCAAACGCATTAATATGTGTAGTTACCGAGGGATGATCGGGATAGCTGCTGTTGCCGATAAGATCTGTTATTTGTGCCCCGGGGATGTTATTGTACTGTTCTTTGGTAAGATATGCGTCGGTACCGCAATTTGGCGCCGGGGGCATTGTTACCTTCCATATTTTTGGCGACTTCCCGCCGTATTCCAACACATAAATAACATTACCTATCATTTCGGCATCCACAGGATTGTTAAAACCTTCGGCTATGCGGATGGTTTGCATGTCATAATTATCCGTAGCGCTGTTATAAATCAGCTGAATATGCATCAAGTCTTGCCCCACGTCTTCGGCGTAGGGCCCTAATGTGGTTGCAGTAGCTGCAGCGGTCCATCCCATAATAAAGCCATGGCCTTTAAACTCGCTTGTCAGCACGCTATCCTTATCAAATACCAGCCCTAAAGGCGAGCGGTGGCTGGTAAAGGTGGTTATTCTTACACCATCGTCACCTGCATCCCTCACTACACCGCTTACCGAGTCGCGATACTTATCTGCGTCCGGGCCGAGGTTAACAATAGCTTCGATAAAGGGGATGTTTGGTTTTTTTTGATAAGCCGGATCGTTGTAGAAGTACCCGCCTTTGTATGAAATGGAATTTCTATCGATCAGCTTATCTACAGATGGGTTGTAACCCGGATATTGCATAGGGGTATTGTCGCCGCCCATCCGCCATGGAAAACCATAAAAATGCCCCTGCCTTAACCAGTTCAACTCTTCCGCATTGTCGCGGTCGCCTGCATTCTCACAACCATAAAGATTGCCATTCTTATCAAAAACCAGGTCGAAGCTATTGCGCGTTCCATCGGCATACAGGTAGCCCATGGCCGCCAGTTTAGCAGAGTCGTTTGGTAAAATCAAATTACTGGAGTTTATCGGGATGCGAAAAATGGCCGAAGTAAGGGGCTCTTCCCTGAGCCCGGGCCTCAGCCCGCCATTGTTTTGTATTTCGCCATGGTCGGTACGCGATCCGCTGTTAAAGTATAAATAATTACTATCCGGGCTAACGGTTATTCCGCTGAAACCATGATCAAACGCTGTATTTGTTAGGCCATAAGTTTCAGTAGTCATTACTGTGGACCACACCCGCTTGCCCGATGGTTGTTTTACACCCTTCATAATTTTGCCAACATAGCCCGCATTGCCGGTTTTGATATTCCCTATCAGGAACAGCGTGTTGCCTTTAAACGCCATGCCCTGCAATATGGTAATCCCATGGTCTGCCCGGGTTGCCCTTAGGGTACTCACATATTTTCCTCCGCTCTCATGCACATCATAGAAATTACCGTTCCAGTTGATAAATGCAATGCTATGGTCGGTAGGGTCCTGCGCCAATTTTGAGCAATTTGCAGGCACATCAATAAAGCTACTTATGGTGATATCCGGCCTGAGCGGTGTTGGTATTTGCGCACCAACAGTTAGTGCTTTACACAAAAAAAAGCCCGCTAAGGCCGTAATAACAGGGCGCTGTATTTTACAGCGTAGCATTATTAACATGTGATTAAAGGTTATTGATTAACTATAAGTTGCAGGTCTTCAAGCCCGCAGCCAGGGCTGGCTTTACATCAAACAGCTTATAGTAACCAATATACGATAAATTACAGGTTGTACACTAACTTATTGTTTTTTTGCGCAATCGAGGTACCATATAATAAGAAAGCCTCCCGGTTAGGAGGCTTTCTTGATCATTTATTTTCGAGTTTGCTTGCCGCGCCTTCATCCAAAAACCATTGCAGATCGCCATCACTGGTTTCTACAATCAGCTGGGCGGGGTACAGTTCAATATCCTGCTCGTCTTCTAAAATATGTTTTACGGCTTCTGCCTTGCCCTCACCATATACCAGGAAGGCGATGTGGTGCGCATTATTAATGAGCGGGGCGGTAAAGGTGATGCGGTTCATTTTTACCTCGTCGATATACAGCGCCTGGATAGACGCGCTTTCATCCTTTAGTACCGAAGTATGTGGGAATAGTGAGGCGGTGTGCGAGTTATCGCCCAGGCCTAATATAACGAGATCGAAACAGGCGTTGTGCCCGTCGAAAAAATTGATGAGATTGAGCGTGTATTGTTTGGCAGCTTCTTCGGCACCCAGATCGGTATGCACCGGGAAAATATGCGTGGGATCTATCCCCAGCGGGTCGAACAAAGTGTTCTTCGCCATCAGGTAATTACTCTGCGAATCGGTCAGCGGTACATCGCGCTCATCGCCAAAAAAGAACCATACTTTATTCCATTCCACTTTATTGCGGTAATCGCTCACCAGCAATTCGTGCAGCTTTTTTGGGGAACTGCCGCCGCTTAAGGCCACAGTGAACCTATCGTGCTTTTCTATGGCTTCTTTAGCTGTTTTGGCAAAAAATTCGGCCAGGCTGGCTAATACTTCGTCGGCGGTTTTAAATACGTTCAGTTTCATAGTACCCTTATTTTTTCCCGTTAACCGGTATAGTGAACCAGTTGAAACCATCACGAGCTATTAATGCCTCAGCGGCTTCCGGCCCCCAGGAGTCGGCAGAATAATTAGGGAAATTCAGGCTCTTTTTATGCTGCCATGTGTTCAAAATCGGCATTACCAGTTCCCAGGCAGCTTCTACCTGGTCGCCGCGCATAAACAGGGTTTGGTCGCCATGCATGGTATCCAGTATAAGGGTTTCGTATGCTTCGGGGGCCTGGTTGGTGTACGTTCCTTTATAATCAAACACCATATCTACCACGTTCAGCACCATATCAATACCCGGGCGTTTGGCCTGCACCTGCAAACGGATGCTCATCTCCGGCTGTATGCTGATGATGAGCCTGTTTTGCTGCCAGCTTTCGGCGGCCTCGGTAGGGAATATCAAATGCGGCACATCCTTAAACTGGATAGTGATCACCGATGACGACTGGTGCATCCGTTTACCGGTGCGCACATAAAACGGCACACCCTGCCAGCGCCAGTTATCTACAAAAAACTTAAACGCGGCAAAGGTTTCGGTATTTGAATCCGCATCTACCTTTGGCTCTTCGCGGTAGCCGGGTACTTCCTTGCCTTTCATCCAGCCGCTGCCGTACTGGCCGCGCACCGCAGAATTACGCACATCCTCGGGTGTAAAGCGGCGCATGGCCTTTAGCACATCCACCTTACGGTCGCGTACTTCATCGGCAACAAAACTCACCGGTGGTTCCATGGCAATGTGGCAAAGCAATTGCAGCAGGTGGTTCTGGATCATGTCGCGCATTGCGCCCGAGCCATCGTAGTAATCGCCGCGATCTTCCACGCCCAGTTGCTCGGTAACCGAGATCTGTACGTGTTCGATATAATTACGGTTCCATAGCGGCTCCATAATGGAGTTGGCGAAACGGAACGCCATGATGTTCTGTACGGTTTCTTTCCCCAGGTAATGGTCGATGCGGTAGATCTGGCACTCGTCAAAAATGCCTTTCAGCAATTCGTTCAATTCCTTGGCGGTCTCCAGGTCGTGGCCAAACGGTTTTTCGATGATGATACGCACCCTGTTCTTATCCTCGGCCAGTTTAGCCTTAGAGATGTTAGAAGCAATTATCGGGAAGAAATTAGGCGCAACCGCGAGGTAAAACAACACGTTGGCCTTTGTTTTCCATTCTTCGTTATGCGCGTCGATGCGCTTGCCAAATTCTTTATAAGTTTCAAAATCGGTAGCGTCTGATACCTGATAGTAGATGTTCTTTACAAACTCGGCCCATTTCTTAGCGTCGGTTTTGCCGTTGCGCGAGAATTGGTCGATGTCTTTGTGCAAATTATCCCTGAATTGCTCATCGGTTAGCTTGGTACGGCCGGTACCGATGATAGAGAATTGCTTTGGCATCCAGCCATCTAAAAAAAGATTATAGAGAGCCGGGGCAATTTTGCGGGAGTTAAGATCGCCCGTGCCGCCAAAAATGATAAATATGGTAGGGTCAGATTTTACATTACTCATGATGATATTTTTTTGAGGTAAACGTAATTAGCTTTTAGGTACCCATTGGGTATGGAAGGTTCCTTCTTTTCCTATCAGCTCGTAAGTATGGGCTCCAAAATAATCGCGCTGCGCCTGGGTTAAGTTTGATGGCATGCGCTCGCTGCGGAAGGCATCAAAATAACTAAGCGATGCCGCGTAAGCCGGCGCCGCTATACCGGCAGATACAGCAGACGAAACAATTTTACGGATACCCGGCAGCGTGCCTTCTACAAGGGCGGCCACATCGGCATCTAACAGTAAATGCGCCAATGATTGGTCTTTACCGTAAGCTCCGTAGATGTTCTCCAAGAATTTGGAACGGATGATACATCCACCGCGCCAGATCTTGGCGATCTCATCAAGCTTTAGCTCGTATTTGTATTCGGTTGAGGCGTTAGACAGCATGTGCATGCCCTGCGCGTAGCTGATGATCATGGTGAAGTAAAAGGCCTGCTCTAAAGCGGCAACCAGTTCTTCGGTATTGCCTTCGATGGCCTGGTGATCGGCTGTGCTGTAAATAGCCGCTGCCTGGGTACGCAAGGCTTTGTATTTAGACATATCGCGCATAGATACCGCGGTATCTACCGTTGGGATAGGTGCCTGCAGGTCCATAGCGCTTTGCGAGGTCCATTTACCGGTACCCTTGGCACGGGCCTCATCTTTAATATCATCTAACAGCAGGTGATCTGTACCCGGTGCTTTGTATTTGAAAATATCTTTGGTGATATCCAACAGGAAAGATTGTAAACGGCCTTCGTTCCATTCGGCAAAAATTTTACCAATGGCATCGTTATCCAGTTTCAACCCTTTTTTCATGATCTCATAGGTCTCGGCCAGTAGCTGCATAATACCATACTCGATACCGTTATGCACCATCTTTACAAAGTGACCAGATGCACCCGGACCAATGTAAGTTACGCAAGGCACACCATCCACTTTAGCGGCAATGGCCTCAAATATCGGTTTCATTACGTTGTAGGCTTGCTTGTCGCCGCCCGGCATCATGCTTGGGCCCTTACGCGCGCCTTCTTCGCCACCAGATACACCCATACCAAAGAAGTGCAGACCAATGGCCTCCAGTTCTTCCACACGGCGGTTAGTATCGGTAAAGTGCGAGTTACCGCCATCAATTAAAATATCGCCTTTCTCCAACAGTGGCGTAAGCTCCTCAATTACGGCATCTACAATTTTACCCGCAGGTACCAGCATCATAATGGCGCGCGGGATGGTAAGGCTGGCTATAAATTCTTTTACATCGCCAAAGCCTTTTGCCTTGCGGTCGCCTGCTTCTTCGTTTAGCGAGGATACTTTGCCGGCATCTTTATCATGGCCTGCTACCGCGAAGCCGTGATCGGCCATGTTGAGCAGTAAGCTGCGGCCCATAACACCCAGGCCTATCATGCCAAAGGCATATTTATCTGTTGTTGCGCTCATGTTATTTGAGGTTTTCGTCTTTAAGGTCGTTTAATATTTTTTTAGTTGTTTCGAAGTCGGTATGCTGAAAGGCACGGATACCCAGCTTTTCGGCTGTTTTTACAAACATGATCCGGTCGTCGAAGTATACGCATTGCTCGGGCGAGGCCTGGGCAATACCCATGGCTAATTGCCAGATGCCCGGATCGGGTTTACGCATTTTTACCTCGCACGACGAGATAAACGCATCAAAAGCCTCGTGCAGTTTAAATTTCTTTACGCGGTAATCGTTCAGTTCCTTGCCCTCGTTATTGATGGAGATGACGCGGAAACCGTAGTTCTTTTTCCACTCTTTTAAATACTTCAGCATATCCGGCAACTCTTTCGATTGCGCATACATAAACTCTTTAAAATCTTCGCGCACAAATTCGCGGGGATGGTTAAATATCACCGTATCCAGGTACTGATCCAGCGTGATGCTGCCAATTTCGTACACATTAAAAATGAAGTTATGCAGGGCGTTCACTTCCTCGTAATCCAGCCCGAATTTCTTCGCTGCTTCCTTACGCGATTCGTGGCCCCATCCGTTAGTCAGCAAGATGCCGCCTACGTCAAAAAAAAGGATCTTGAGGTGTGTGTATTTCATTTATTGGCAGATGTTTTATTGCTCCCCTCTTGAGAGGGGGTGTGCGAGCGGTGGAAGGGGTGTGTTAGCCATGCAGACGAACACACCCCTAACCCCTCTCGAGAGGGGAACTTAATCGTTAAACCTTTTCTTTTTGTTCTTCTATCGCTTTCAGTAATTTTTCGAAAGGTTTGTTAAACTTCTCGATACCTTCATCTTCCAGTTGTTGGGTGATGGCATCAAGGTCGATACCCAGCTCTTTCAGTTTTGCTAAGGTGGCTGTTGCTTCGTCTAAACCTAATTCTAAGGTGTTGGCAGCAATGCCATGATCGCGGAACGCGTCAACAGTTTCCAATGGAACGGTATCAACAGTATCCGGGCCTATCAAAGCCTCAACGTATTTAGTATCTTTAAATGCAGGGTTTTTGCTGCCGGTACTTGCCCAAAGCAAACGCTGTGGTTTTGCGCCTTCAGCGGCTAATTTTTCCCAACGCTCGCCACTGAACACTCTTTTGTAAATTTCGTATGCTTTTTTAGCAGATGCGATGGCAACTTCGCCAACCAGTTCTTTAGCACCTTTTTCTTCCAATAACGGATCAACTATTACGTCGATACGGCTTAAGAAGAAGCTGGCTACTGATGATATGTGTGCAATTTTATGGCCGGCAGCTAAATGCTCTTCCAAACCGGCAATGTATGCATTGGCTACTTCTTCGTAACGCTCTAAACCAAAAAGTAAAGTAACGTTGATGTTAATGCCTTTGGCAATAGATTCCTGTATGGCTTTTAAACCCGGTTTGGTACCCGGAATTTTGATCATTACGTTTTTGCGGTCAACCTGTTTCCAAAGCAATTCTGCCTGTGCAGCGGTACCTTCGGCATCAAGCGCCAAAAACGGCGATACTTCCAAGCTTACGTAACCATCGGCACCTACAACGCCTTCATTATAAAGCGGATCGAAAAGGTCGCAGGCAGCTTGAATGTCTTTTATGGCCAACTTAAAGAACAACTCTTCTGTCGTGCCTGCATCTTTACCAAAAGTTGCAATATCAGCATCATAGTCAGAACTGCTGGAGATGGCCTTCTCGAAGATTGCCGGGTTAGAGGTAACGCCTCTTACGCCATCCTCATCTATCAGCTTTTGCAATTTTCCCGACGAAATGATCTCGCGGTCGATAAAATCAAGCCAAATGCTCTGGCCAAAATCGTGTATTTGTTTAACGTTGTTAGTTGCCATATCAGGTATTATTAATGTTTCTATTTCTTGTTGTTTATGAGGCAGATAGCCTCTTTATTTTATGTAAAGTTCTTAATTATCCGGGGATATATTGTTAAACTAATCTCATCCTTCCGTTACAGCAGCGTAAAAAACCGGTTAACTATTGGCCGCTACTAAAATTTGCAGGTTGTAGCCTATAAAAAGCCCGCTTTCTATCACTCCCGTTATCGATTTTATGTCGCGCTCCATGGTATCGGGCACTTCATCAAAGCGGCAATCCAGTATCAAATTGTTGTTCTCGGTTATCACCGGGCCGTCTTTACCTTTTGCGGGCCTAAGCACAATGCTGTTAGCTCCAAGCTTTTTCAATTCAGCCTCCACATGTAATAAAGCCTGCGGAAAAACTTCGATAGGGATAGGGAAATTTGTACCTATTTTATCCACTATCTTGGTATCATCCACAATAATATAATTCAGCGGACTGCTTGCTATTAAAAGTTTCTCCTTAAACATTGCCCCTCCCCGCCCCTTTATCAGGCTGTTTTTGGGGTCAACCTCATCGGCTCCGTCAAAAAGCCAATCGGGCGTGTGCTCAAACAAGGTCGTCATCGGTATGCCCAGCTTGCTTAAAAACATCGAGATCTCTACCGATGTCGGGATAGCCAGCACATTCAGCTTTTCGGCTTTAATGCGTTCGGCAATAGCCAGCAAGGCCATATACACCGTTGAGCCCGAGCCCACGCCAAGTATATCGCCATCTTTCACCATACCGGCAATTTGCTGCGCTACCTTTTGCTTACCGCTTGGATTGATGATCTCGGAGGACCATTTAAGCTCGCTTATTAAACTCATATTTTGAAGAGAAGCAGGAAGTCAAGAGCCAGGAAGCAAGAAGGAGGCTCCAATCCTGATTCTTGACTCTTGATTTCTTATGTCTACAACAGCGCTTTCGCCTTTTTAACTACGTTATCTACCGTAAAGCCGAAGTGTTTGTACAGGTCTTCTGCCGGTGCCGATTCGCCGAAGGTGGTCATGCAAAGTGTATCGCCTTCATCGGTAGTATATTTGTGCCAGCCCATTGGGGATGCCATTTCTACAGCTAAACGTTTGCGGCTTGCTTTTGGCAATACCGATTCTTTGTAGGCAGCGTCCTGTTTCTCAAACAACTCCCACGATGGCATACTTACCACGCGGGTAGAGATACCTTCTGCTTCCAGTTTTTCCTGTGCCTGCATGATCAGGGCTACTTCAGAACCGGTTGCCAGTAGTATCAGGTCGATCTCTTTGCTTGCTTCAGATAAAACATAAGCGCCTTTTTCTACGCCCGATGCCTTGCCATATTTATCCTGATCGAGGATTGGTAATCCCTGGCGGGTAAATATCAATACAGTTGGGCCGCCTTTTTTCTCTATGGCTACCTTCCATGCAAATGAACTTTCGTTTGCATCTGCCGGGCGGATAACGGTAACATTAGGAATGGCGCGCAATGTTGCTAAGTGCTCTATGGGTTGGTGGGTTGTCCCATCTTCTCCTAAACCGATACTATCGTGGGTGTATACGAATATTGGACTGATCTTCATAATGGCCGCCAAACGGATGGGCGGGCGCATATAATCTGCAAATTGCAGGAAGGTGGCACCAAAGGGCAATAAGCCTTTTGTTAAAGCCATACCGTTAAGGGCCGAACCCATAGCATGCTCGCGGATACCGAAGTGGAAGTTGCGGCCCGCGCGATTTTCTGACGTGAATGAATCGTATTCTTTTAAGTTGGTTTCAGTAGATGGCGATAAGTCGGCCGCGCCACCAATAAGGTTTGGCAGGCCGGCGGCAATGGCGTTAAGCACTTTACCAGATGCCTGGCGGGTTGCCATTTTAGGGTCGCTTCCTTTAAATACAGGCAGTTTATCGGCCCATCCTGCTGGCAATTCGCCGGCAAACGCGGTTTCGTATTCGGCGGCTAATTCAGGGAATTTCTCTTTGTATTTGGCAAAAAGTTCATTCCATTTCTGCTCCACCTTAGCGCCTTTTGCGCCTTTTGCGTGGTAATATTCCAATACCTCAGCCGGTACGTTGAACGATTTTTCAGGATCGAAACCGAAGAATTCTTTTACTAATTTGATCTCATCGGCGCCCAGTGGCGAACCGTGTGAACCTGCAGTACCCGATTTATTTGGGCTACCGTAAGCGATCAACGAACGAACGCGGATCAGCGATGGTTTTTGTGTTTCAGATTTTGCGTTGATCAATGCCAGCTCTAAAGCGTGGGTATCGTTCACATCAGGCACTTCCTGCACATGCCATCCGTACGAACGGAAACGGGCGCTCACATCCTCGTTAAAGGCGATATCGGTACTGCCTTCTATCGAGATGTGGTTATCATCGTATAAGTATATCAGGTTGCCCAACTGAAGATGGCCGGCTAAAGAAGCAGCCTCAGAAGTTACACCTTCCATCATATCACCATCGCTTACGATGGAATAGATGTTATAATTAAAAAGGTCGAAACCAGGTTTGTTGTAGCGTGCAGCAAGGTGTTTTTGCGCAATGGCAAAACCAACACCGTTTGCAAAACCCTGGCCCAACGGGCCGGTAGTAACATCAACACCAGGTGCCAAACCGTATTCGGGGTGGCCGGCAGTTTTGCTGTTTAACTGGCGGAAAGCCTTAATATCATCTAACGAAAGATCGTAACCGGTTAAATACAAGAAGTTGTACTGCAAGATACAAGCGTGACCGGCAGAAAGGATAAACCTGTCGCGGTTTGCAAAATCAGGGTTCTTGGGATTGTAGTTTAAAAATTTGGTCCACAATACGTGGCCCATTGGGGCCAATGCCATTGCGGTGCCCGGGTGGCCCGAATTTGCCTTTTGTACAGCATCTGCAGAAAGGATCCTTACGGTATCTATCGCTAATTTTTCGAGTGCTTCATTTGGTTTTTCCATCATCGTATAAAAGAAAGGTTTGTTATTTAGTTGGGGTTGCCATTGCAGTGTGTGTAACCGGGTGTTTATCTTCTGCCCACAATCTCGCCCCACCTTTTATGCCATCGGCATTGGTTACAATCTTCATATTTTTATCAAGCTTAAAAGTAAGCTTATCAGAGTTGCCTCCGCCTATATATAGGTAGTCGTAATTAAACACGGTTTTCAGGATCTTAAAAACCTTTTTAATACGGCTGTTCCATTTTTTTACGCCTTCTTTATCAAGGGCTATATCGCCGATGTATTCGTCATAATCGCGGCCCTTTGATACCGGATGATGCGCTACCTCTAAATGCGGCAGCAGGTGCCCATCCATTAACAATGCCGTACCAAAGCCGGTGCCAAGGGTAATTACCATCTCCAGCCCTTTGCCGCTTACAACGCCAAGGCCCTGCATATCGGCATCGTTCACTACCTGTGCATCCTTGCCCAAAGCTTCTTCCAGTTTTTGGCGAAAATTCACATCTTTCCAAAAATCGTTACCCAGATTTGGAGCGGTTTTTACTACGCCGTTGCGTACATAACCGGGGAAGCCAACTGATACTTTATCAAACGGCGGATAATCCTTCACCAGTGTTTTTATCGATTTGATGACATTTTCGGGATTAGCCGGTTTTGGCGTTACCACTTTCTTGTAATCCATCTTCAGATTGCCTTTGTTATCCAAAATTGTGGCTTTAATGCTGGAACCACCGATATCAATAGAGAGGATTTTTAACTGGGAAGGTGTTGTTTTCATGAACCGGTAGTGTTTATAGCCGTTTTTGGGTTTTAAAGTTTGTAAATATCACATTTTTAATAATAAATCTGTATAAAATGTATATTAAAACACTATACATTTAATAAGTGTCAAATATACATTTAAAATGATACCTACCTAATTTTTCTTCATAATTAAGAAACACGGCTAATTAAGTCTTTTATTTTGTAAAAGGTTTGCTGCCGCGGGGTTATGCCGTCTTTATGACATTGAAAAAACAAGAATTGGGTTACTAACATCATTTACATTATTCGGGCATCGCCCTGTGGCCCTGCCTACCGGCAGGCAGGCCGGGCTATATGCTCATACTGCACCGGCCTTATCCCCGGGCCGGTATCCACGCCTATCCCTAATGCTTTTTTCTGAACCTTGATTCACTTGATTTTAAGATTACTTGATTAGAACATAACGGTGCTCATGCAATCCTTAAATCAGGCGAATCATGGTCAAATACTCAATACATTCTTCCCGCCTTTTAACGGGTAGTTTTTGCCCTTCCACACCAACACCCCATTGGTACGCATAGGCAGGCTGATATTAATAGACCATTTTCTACCGCTTTTTGCATAATTAACCGCTACCACGCCATTAGGGTGCGGGATCTCGCCCGAGGCATTCTCCATTTTGCCCAGGCGTGGTTCAATTTTTATTTTGCTGAAGCCGGGCGCGTCGCTATCTATACCCAGCACGGTGCGAAAGAACTCGATATTGGGGCTGGCTCCCCAGGCATGGCAATCGCTGCGGTCGTGCTCCAGGTCGGAGATCTCTGCCCAGGTAGTCAGGCCCATTTTAATGTTGTTTCGCCAAATATCCAACCAGTTCATATAATCATTCCCCAGCCCGCCTTTTACCAGCGCCTGGTGCAGGTAGTATTTAAAATAGATGGTACATTTTACCAGACTGCTATCCCCTTCTAATTTTTTGGCGAGCGAAATGGTATTAGCCCCGGCAACACCGCTTAAGATTGCCAGCGCGTTGGTATGCTGCGACCAGGTTTGTTTATCGCTTGCATCGGCATAAAAGCCTTTGCCCGCGTCCCAATATTTACGCTGAATAGTGGCTTTTAACTTTGCCGCGCGGGCTTTGTACATTTCGGCGTATACGGGCAGGCCTATCTTGCCTTCCATTTCGGCGGCTTGCTGCAGTGTCCACAGCAGTTGCATATCCAGCATGGCGGAGTTTCCGTTGATATCTTTTGGCGGCTGGCCAAAATCCCAGCCTTTTGTTCCTACCCAATCTACAAAACGCCAGTATGGTGGGTTTTTTAGCGAGCCATCAGCCTGCTGATATTTGGCGAAGAAGGCCAGCACCTGCCTCGCGCCATCCAGCTTATCTTTTACAAAGGTTTCGTCGTTGCGGTACATCCAGTAATCGTGCAGCATACTGATGTACCAAAGCGAGAACGTGGAAATAATTTGCGGACTAAACGACGGATGCCTGCTCAGCGTAATACCCTCCGCCAGGCGCGAATGATCCATCTGGTTGAGGGCGTTGCGGGCCAGGCGATCGTCGCCGGTGTTGTAATAAGAGATAAGTGCCTGGATGCGGCCATCACCTATATATTGCAGCTGCTCGTAGTACGGGCAATCGAAATAGGTTTCCATGGCGCAGGAACGGGCGGTGCGGAAACCAATATCCAGCATCTGCTGCATCTCGGGGTTGCCTGCATTTAGTTTGGCGTTGAATTTAAAGGGATAGCCGGTAAAGGTGCCGTAAATGTCATCGATGGTTAGCGGTTCGTCCTTAGTAGAAATATTCACCAAAATATACCTGTAGGTGCGGAAGGCCAGCGTAGTGAAGCTTTGCTTGGAAGTACCATCAGAGATCACACTATCCTTACGGCCAACAAATTTATAGCCCTCCACCTCGTTACGGTTTGGTTTTACAATTTGGTAGGTGTTACCCACATTCTTCATCGGCGATTCGGCATAGGTGAAGGAGATGCCTGCATTATCGCCGCCGCTAAAGCTAACGGTAAGATAGGCGTTTGTAAGAAAAGACTGATCCAGCAGTAGCGAGGCTTTGGTATTGGCAGGGATGGTAATGGCCGTCTTCTCCGCAGGGAAGGAAGCCGGAACCGTAATACCTGTAGCTTTCCGCATGGCGGCAAGGCGCTGTTGTTTCATCTCCATTTGCGGCAATGGGGATGGTACCAGCATCCACCCGAAGGCGTTGGTGATGCCTTTAGGGTTACCCCTGTCTATCCTTTGTGCGTTGAGCCAGCCGCTGTCGCTATCCTGCCAATTTTTAACCGTTTTGTGCATATCTACCAGCTCGCCGGGGCCGGCAACGTAGTAGGTGCTGTAGCCCACGCCAAGCAGGGGCTTGTAGGCATTATCGCGGATGCACTTCCAGCTAGCATCGGTATTAAAAACTTCTTCTATGCCGGTATCGCCCTGCAAAATAAAGGCGGTTTGCTGGGTTATCTGGGCTTCCGGGCGAAACTCGCCGTCGTTCCAAACCACAGCAGCAATGGTGTTTTTCCCGCCAATAAGGTATGGGGCAATATCAACGGTTTCATAGTTCCAGTAGTAGGTATCGCCGCGGGCGGGGCCTAAGGATACCAGCGTATGGTTTACATATAGTTTATAGCGGTTATCTGCCGAAATATTGATAATGAACTTCGCCGGCTTAGTTGGCAGGTCTACCGATTTCTGAAAATGATAGATGCCATAGTCGTGCGCCGGCTCGTTTGGTACGGTTATCCAGGAAGCTTTCCATTGCCGGGATAACAGCTCGGGGTTTACGCTTTGCGCCCCGGCATTTATTGAAAAAGTAAAGCAAGCCAATGCCAATACAGCGGTGCAGATAAACTTCATATGCAGAAAAATTTATAACAGGTTAGCTAAAGGTACAGCAAAGATTTAAATGTTCGCGTTCGTTTGTTTGCGCGAACAGCCCGAACAACCCCGAACAACCCGCCACGGGGCAAATGGGCCATGGCTTAACCGGGTTTATTTCACCATATCCTTATACATAAAATCTAAAGCATCCTTACCGGGTAAAGGCACGGCGGTAGGCTTTTCGCCCAGTATCATGGTTTGGTTACCATTACTGTTATACGCAGGCCATGCGGGCAAACCGGGACCATTAGGGTTGCCCGACGTAGCAAAATTTACCCAGTAGCTCGACATGGTATCTGCCAGTTGCTGATCCACCGGTTCAAAAGGGCGGTTTAAAAATTTGAGGTTGTTGAACACGTAACCCACCTCGCCGGTATGGAAGGCCCCGTACTTTTTAAACGCTTCGGTAGCCGGCATCCGGCGGGTAAAGCGGTACATATACACCTTCGCCTTGTTTTTGGCGCTTTGCACATTCGCCCAAATGTAATTATGCACGCCAAAGGTCATATCGCGCGACATGTTGATCTGCGAACGTTCGGCTTCGGCATTTGTACCGCCGGGGTAAAGTTTGAGAACCTCCGCAGCTTTATCACCAAAGCGTTTTTTAATGCCTTCGGTATAATCAGCTGCGTTTTTTATACTGCCAATAAAGGCATCATCCTCGTTCCAGCCGGTAAGGAGCGGTACCTGGTTCTCCTTATTCGCCTCAAAAATATCCGCCGGTACCTGCGGTAAAAAATAGCCATCCACTATCGGGCGAAAATTGTTTTGTTTCAATAATTCCTCTGCCGGTAATTTTCGCAGTTCAGCCAGGCTGCCAGCGTGTAATGCCTCGGCTGCCTTCAGCCCGCTTTGCTCTCCCTGGGCTAAAGTTACGCCGCTGTTTGGGCCTTTCAGCATGTGCGCGCCGCTTTCGGCAATGGCGCCTTTAAACAGGCCTTTGGCTAATGGCGATGCCACCAGGTAGTTTACCGCAAAAGAACCTGCAGACTGCCCCGCAATGGTCACATTAGCAGGGTCGCCGCCAAAGGCTGCAATGTTTTTCTTCACCCATTTTAAGGCGGCCAGCTGATCCATCAGTCCGTAATTACCGGAGGTATGGTTTGGCGACTCCTTCGTTAGTTCCGGGTGGGCGAAAAAGCCGAAGATGCCTACCCGGTAATTAATACTTACCAATATTATTCCCTTTTTTGCCAGGGCTTCGCCATCATAAATAGGCACGTTGGCGCCGCCGCTACTAAAACCACCGCCGTAGATCCATACCAGCACCGGGCGTTTTTCTGATGGTGCGGCTGCACCTGTCCAAACGTTAAGGTACAGGCAATCTTCGCTCAGCGGCTCGTCCTTTATTAAAAATTCGCGGGTGTAAACGCCAAACTCGTTGGGCTTGCCCTGCATTGGGCTTTTAGAAAATTCGGTACAAGCCTTTACTCCATCCCATGATCTTACCGGCTGTGGGGCTTTCCAGCGCAGATCGCCAACCGGCGGGGCCGCAAAAGGAATGCCTTTATAGATATGTACGCTCACATCGTTGCTCTCCGTGCCCGAGATCTGCCCGGCATCGGTTTTTACAACTTTAAACGGCGTTTGCGCGAATGCAAAAGCACACAGCAGGGTAAGCGGCAGGATGAGGAAGCGTTTCATTATCATTGGCTTAAAGGCGGTTGGTAATTCCGTTCACTAATTTAAGGCAAAATTGCTAAATCCCGCATTGTAATTTACTGCGTTACAATGGAACTATAGTCTACAACCAACATTTAAGTTAAATTAATATTAACCAAAAAAATAAATAATTATTTTATTATTAACTATCGAGAAAATTTCATTCTTGTTCTTTACCTTTGAAGCATAAATTCATCTAAATCAAGTCACACATGAAAAATGCATTATTTATTATTGCCCTGTTTTTAATTGTTGGTTGTTCTAAAAGCCAAAACCCCATTGCCGAAACAAAGGCGCAGACCAAGGAAAATGTTGTTCAAACTATCGATGTAAAAACCAATGCTACAGAAGGCGATAGCTCAACAACCTTTACCGTTCAGACGCAAAAAGAATTACCAAAAACTTTAAATGCAACGTCATGCCAGCTATCGCTAACAGGAAGCACTACTCCATATGCGCCAAGCTATTACACTATAATAGGCCGGTTTCCTTTATCATCCTCTTCGCCTTACGTAGAAATTCCTAAAGGGGCATGGCGGGCTGGTGCGTATGAATTTGACTTCCAAAATGACGGAAACCTGGTGGTGTACGAATATAACACAAAGAAGGTATTATGGGCGAGCAATAAATACACCACAGCGCCTACAAAAATGTACTTGCAGCCGGATATGAATTTAGTTGTATACCAGGGCACCACTGCCATTTTTGAATCGCAAACGTATTATTATAAATGTGGCACACAAAATCCACGAAATCTTATGCTGGTTCTTACTAACCAAGGAAATTTAGCCATCATATCTGATGGAGTAAACGGAAACGGCACCTTATCAACGGTTAACCTGGCTGATAGCCGCACCGATGACGGTGTTCAAAGCCCTAATTATGGCCGTTTTGCTAAGTCCTATACCGCAAATCCAGGCCCGGGAGTTTACCCGTTTAAATATTAATTGTAAACTAAGGCAGATACTATTTAAATTAAACCGGCAAATTGCGAACTTGCAATTTGCCGGTTTCCGTTTGTTTAAACTGATTTAGATTTTCAATCTTATAATTTTGTGTATGCTGTGTGTACGCTATGCCTTTTCTCTATGATCTTTGCGGCCAATCTTTTCTTAGCGCTTGTTATGTAATCCTCCCTAATCTCTACAACTGTCTTAATCCGTGTACTATGGTTTCGCTACAGCCTTTATATATTTAGCCGTCCGCGCATCTTTTATCACACCTTTCCAGTTCAATCCATAGCCAAAATCGTAGTTGTGGCCTTCACTGTCGGTATACACCTTCATATCATGCGGTACATCTTCAAACTGCGCTTCTACGGTTTTCATATCCAAAGGCATTTGTAATGGTAATAAGGCTGATGGTTCCGCTTTACCCGTCAGGATATCCAGGCTCGCCTGGCCTTGTACGCCAAAATCTACCAGGATGGCGTTGGCTTGTTTTTCCAGTTCGGCAAAAACCATTGGGTTGCTTAAGTTTACCGATACGATCACAGGCTTGCCTTTCATCTTAGCATAAGTATCAGTCACCATGGCCAGGTCGGTTACGTTGGTTGATGTTTCCGATTTGCCTTTGTAGCCACGGTTGGTGAATTTTTCCAATGGGTCGCCACCGGCTAAGCTGGTTTCGCGGGCAGTTTCGGCGGTGTATTTGCCATATTGTAAAGATACCGGCAGGTAACCGTTTCCGCCGGCTTTAACATCGTCGGCATCGTAACCACCGTGGCCTATAGGGCTGGCAATAAATACCAGCGCGTAATCTGCCTCATCCGGGTTCTCGGTCACCTTAAAGTATTTCTTCACGGTCTCCATATTTACCGGGTATTCGGTTTTCTCTGGATAAGGCATACCCAGGAAATTCTTACCCGCAGGGGTGAATTTCTTAGGCACGTACACCGTTTTGCCGCTTTGCAAAGGCAATACGTTTGCCTTATTCTTCAGCATCACTATCGATTTTAGCTGCGCCTGGTAACCTGCTGCCATAAAACCAGCATTCCCCACGGTTTTCTTTGTGGTTTCTACATCGAGGTAAGGGTTTTCAAACAAGCCTGTGCGGAAGCTGCCCCTTAACAAACGCAGGGCAGATCGCTCAAAACGGGCGCGCATAAATGCTTCGCCATGTTCTTTCACGCCCATCTGGTAAGCGGCTATTACCGGCACCATATCATTGTTACCGCCAAACTGGTCAACACCGGCCATCAAAATTTTGTAGTGTCGCTCGGCAAGGGTGGCTTTTTCCATCCCCCACGATTTACCGGAAAGGAAGCTGTTGATCACCGTTTCGTCGCCGGTAACCAGCCAGTCGGTACAAACCACGCCATCATATTTGTATTTGTTGCGCAGCAGGTCGGTAATAATGTATTTGTTGTAGTTGTTGGCCACGTTCTCGTGGTTTTTGGTATCCTGGTTAAAGCTGATGGTGTAATAAGGCATCACCGCCGCGGCCATGCCTGTTTTACCTTTTAGTTTAAAGGCACCCTGGGTAAAAGGTATAAAATGTTCCTGGAAGTTATTGCCCGGGTACACGGCATATTTACCAAAACCGTAATGCGCATCCCGGCCCCCTTCGCCGGCACCGCCGCCCGGCCAGTGTTTCACCATGGCGTTTACGCTGTTGAATCCCCAGCCGTTCTTTATTTCTTTATCTCCGGTGGAGGTTTGGAAACCATCAATGTAAGCCCTCGCCATATCGGCTGCCAGCTGCGGATCCTCGCCAAAGGTACCGCTCACACGGTTCCAGCGCGGGTCGGTAGAGATATCAACCTGTGGAGATAGTGCCGTGGCGATTCCCAGCGCGCGGTATTCCTGCGCAGCTATGCGGCCGAAATTTTCGGTAACAGATGGATCGAAAGTGGCGGCCATACCTAAGGAGCCTGGCCACATGGAAATGGTACCGCCGGCACCGGCGTTAAATTCGGCTGTGGCTAAAGTACCATGTCTTGGATCAGAACTGTTATTGTTGGGGATACCCAGGCCAATGCCTTCTACATAGGCCTGCGCGTTGTTGTTCCATTTGGCTGCTACCTCGGGGCTTTGTACCGAGGTGATGAGCACGTGGCGCACGTTATCATTCTTTAAAAATGTTTTTTGCTGATCGGAAAGGTCCCAGGCGTTCAGGCCGCTTTCGGCCAGCGTTTTGCCGTTATAAGTACCCGCAAACGGGCCAACCGGGATAGAGGGGATCATTTGGTGGCGGCTGTACAGCATCAGCCCGGCAATTTGCTCCACGCTCATTTTACCTGCCAGGTCTTTTGCGCGCACATCAACCGGCAAGCGCCAGTCTTCATATTTATCCAGCTTGCCGTTTTTATTAAGGTCTTTAAAGGCCAGTCCATCAACCGTTAAAACTTTAACGCCAGATGATGCCGAGTAGCCCAGCTTTTGGCCGCCGGTGTTTACCACGGTTACCACATCGCCGTTCTTACTTTCGGTGTATTTGGTTTGTGCCGATGCCAGGGCAGGAAGCAGCACAAGCAGCGTTAGATAATTTCTTCTCATAAAAATTATTTCTATTAATTATTGGTATTCAACACAATGTGCGATTATTGTGTCATTGGCACACAATAATATATATTATAATTTAAAATATCAAGCGTTAAAGTATTTATCTCAACTACGGGCAATTGCTCTTTAGCTACTGGCCAGCTGGTTAAACTGAAATGTAATTAGCCTATATTTGGGCCATACCTATATGAACAATAAAGCGCTGATAAATTGCAGGATATGCGATACGCCTGTTGAACCCAGCTACATTTTTAAAGAAATGATGTTTGGCACCCGTAAGCAATTCCCGTATGGCGAATGCCCCCATTGCGGCAGCATCCAAATAATGGACGTGCCTGCCGATATTCAGAAGCACTATCCGCCGTATTACATGGCATTTAACCAGCCCGTGCCGCCACTGAAAAGGCAGCCTTTTTTGAAACGCCTGGTAAGCCGTATGCGGATGAAGAGGAAATACAGCAAACCGAATACCGGCCCTTTGGATCTGTTAAGGCCTTTTAACACCATGCCCGGTGCAAAAATATTGGACATAGGCTGTGGTAAAGGACGGCTTATTTGCGAATTATTTAACCTCGGCTTTGAAGATGTTACCGGCGTAGATAAATTTATAGGTAACGAAATAGACTATGGCTTTGGGGTAAAGGTGCTAAAGAAGGACCTGTCCGAACTACCATCAAACACATACGATGTGCTGATAGCCCACCACGTTTTAGAACACGTGGACGAGCAGGTTAAGGAAATGGAACAATGCCACAGGTTGTTAAAAAGCGGCGGAGTGTTTTTGATATGCGTGCCGGTATTGGGCGAGGCCTGGGATACTTACAAAGAAAACTGGGTGCAGTTAGATGCACCGAGGCATTTTGTACTGCATACCATAAACAGCATGGGAATTTTAGCAGAGAGAACCGGCTTTAAGGTCTCGAAAACAATTTTCGACTCCACCGCGTTT
The DNA here is from genome assembly GCF_014773265.1 of Mucilaginibacter pankratovii. GTDB lineage: Bacteria > Bacteroidota > Bacteroidia > Sphingobacteriales > Sphingobacteriaceae > Mucilaginibacter > Mucilaginibacter pankratovii. Next base: position 38,061 of record NZ_JACWMY010000003.1, read on the forward strand.
CAGTTTTTGGGAAGCGAATTATACAAAAGAGATATTCCTTTAACATTACCCGATACCCATGAAGACTACCCGGTTGAACAGCTATTTACGCCGGATGAACTTACCACGTTCTGGGAAAGGTCCGCCGCATTAAATGTTGCCCATCGGGGAGATTCGGCCAGATTTTACCTGTACAAAAAACAATAAGGTTTCCTATTTACATGCTTAAAACGATGGTGCCAAAACAGCCAATACGCAACCGAACCAAGCCATCAGTCTAAACAAGAAAAACAAAACCAGCCCAGATATTACAAACTGCATTTGAAGGCCTAAAGTATAGCTTAATGTTTTATTTACGGTTAGCGTTTATTGACCGGAATATACTGGGCTCGACAAATAAATAGTGCATTAACTTAATGCCCGTTGATATTGACTTTCGTTGTTTTTTGCTTATATCGCCGCCGAAATTTTTTTAAACTATTGGTAAATAATTTAAGTTTTATTATTTTCAGGGCTGGTATGTGTAAAAGATTAAGCCCCTTATTGGTTTTGGCCTGCAGTGCTTTGCTGCTGCTATGTAATATATTTTCGGCAAATGCGGATACGCCCGCCGTACATATTTCTGCACGGCCAACCTGGATAAACCCTTTTAAGATTTCGGATAAAAAACTGCCCCTAAGGCAGGTAGAGAACGGTTTCTTTTACCAGCTTTTTGAAGAGCAGATCCACGTAGAAAAACAAGCCGATTATAAACGTGTAATACGCGAAATTGTATCATCGGCGGGTATACAAAATGGCTCGGAGATCTCTATCTCGTTCAACCCATCTTACGAGCGGCTTGATATACACGATATCACCGTTTGGCGCAATGGCAGGGCAAGCAGCCGCCTCAACCTAAAATCATTTAAGGTTATAGCCGATGAAAAGGAATTATCCCGCTTTATTTACCAGGGCAGCTTTTCGGCTTTTTGCATATTGGATGATATCCGTAAAGGCGACCGGATAGAATATTCGTACACCATTACCGGCCGCAACCCCATCTTCGGCAGCAAATTTACCGATGATATTTACCTGCAGCTAAACCAGCCTTACGCCCAGATATATAAGGCCCTGTTTGCATCGCCACAGCGAAAACTAAATTTTAAAGCTTTTAATAATGCGCCTGCAGCGGCCATCTCCAATAAAAACGGACTAACCTGTTACGAGTGGAATGTATTGCAAACCAAAGTACCGCCTTATGCCGATAACCAACCCGGATGGTTTGATAATTACCAGCATATACAAGTAAGCGATTACGCCACCTGGCAGGAAGTTACCGACTGGGCCTTAAAAGTAAACCCAATAGCTACCAACCTAAAAGGCAGTCTTGCTGCCAGGGTTGCCAAACTAAAAGCCGATGCAGGTGGAAACAAAGAAAAATATTTCCGCAACGCGGTGCAGATGGTGCAGGATGAGGTACGCTATATGGGTATCGAACTTGGCGAATATTCGCACCGTGCCAACACGCCGGAGCGGGTTTACAACCAACGCTATGGCGATTGTAAGGATAAAGCCCTACTATTAGCGTCTGTTTTAATGGCAAACGGTATTGAGGCGCACATGGTATTGATCAGTTCCTCGGCGGGTAAAACATTGGGCGATTACGTTCCATCGCCTACGGTATTTGATCATGCTACCTGCGTGGCCATCATGAACAACAAACCGGTTTATGTGGATGCCACCATTGCTTACCAGCGCGGCAGCGGTACCAATATCTATTTCCCTAATTATGTTAAAGGCCTGGTACTAAAACCTGGCACTAATGGCTTAACAAGCATTGCTCCATCAAAAAGCGGGCGGATGGTGCTTACCGAAAATTTCATCGTGCCCGAAGATGCCAAAGGCAAAGCCGAACTGGAAGTGATATCAACCTATACCTTAAACGAGGCCGATAGGGTGCGCGATAAACTGGCATCGGGCAGCATGGCCGAAACAGAGAAATCCTACCTGAATTTTTATGCCAGAAGCTACCCGAAGATTGAATATGCTGCTGATTCGATTGCCGTGAAGGACGACACGGAGAATAACGAGCTGACCACTATTGAGCATTACAAAATTCCAAATTACTTTAAAGCGGATAAAGAGCCCGGGCAATATTACGCGTCGTTTTATGCTGCCTACATCAATAATCAGCTGCCGGATATTAGCAGCAATTCCAAATTGCCGGTTACCCTTAACTACCCCAGCAATTTAGAGTACAAGGTTAACGTAGTAATGAACAACGGATGGAACATAGACAAAAGCACTACCACTATCGCCCGTGATGCCTATAACTTCTCTTCGCAGATTTCGGTATTAGCAGACACGCTTACGCTCGATTATAAATTCAGCAGCTTAAAGGGTTTTATTGCCGTTGCCGACCAGGATGAGGCGCGTACCGACTTCAAGAAGATAGCCGATGACGAACTGGGGTATAGCTTTACCTACACGCCCGATGTAACCAAAGTGCCCTTCCACTTAAACTATTGGATGCTGGCTTTTGCTGTTGGGCTGGCCGTTTTATTAGGGCTATTGGGCGTAAGGCTTTACCGTACCGAAACGCACGGTGTGCTGTTTGCACCCGGCGCAACGTTTATACCAATTGGCGGCTGGCTCATTATTATTGCCATTGGGCTGGCCTTAACGCCGTTTATGGTTGGTTATACCTTAATATTTGGCAATTACTTTGATGTGCGCACCTGGAACACCCATACGGCGGGTATTAACGATGCTGCATTTAAAGCCTTATTTGCGTTCGAAACCGCGGGTAACGTGTTTGCCATTTGCTACGCTGTATTCTGCCTTGTGCTGTTAATAAACAAACGCGATATCCTGCCTAAATACATCACTGGTTTTTATGCTTATATAGCGGTATTTGCCGTGGCCGACTGCATTTTTGCCACCGCTTTAAATGGCGATGTAAGTGATGATACGGCAAGCTCGATGGTAAGGAAGATCATTTACGCGGCTGTGTGGATCTCGTACTTCAAACGTTCGGAGCGGGTGGAGCAAACCTTTATTGTGCCTTATCCTGCGCATAATTACGCGTACGAAAAGGCAGAAAACAACCAGGAGATAGGCACTATTGCTTAACCAGCTCTACAGGCAATTGGGTAATAGGCTGTATCATAATTTCTTTATAAAAAACCTCGGCGCCTTCAGATTGTATCTGGATTTTTCCTTTGGTAAGTGGCTGCGGTTGCCCGTTCTCCATTTGCCTGCTATGGTACAGTACCATCATCACCTTATCGTTTATTACATGGATGCTGGTATCGCCGTTGCAATACAGGTCAAGCGTGTTCCATTCGCCTTTAGGGTTTTCGGCATCGCTGCCTTTTATACAGTGCCGCCCGGCTTTGCCTCCTTCGGCAAAAGTGTTCATCATGCCGCCAACGTTGTAAATGTAATCTTTCTCGTATCGCCTTATCACCGGTATATCGGCCATGCCCCCGGCTACGCCCCAGTAATCGCCACTGTTACCCTGTTCTATCTGGAACTCCTGCGACCGCATCCACGCACCGTAGTCCGCGCCGTATTTGCCAACCGAATGGTACAGCAGGCCGCTATCCATCTTCTGCCCCTTTTTTTGGCCCCAGGTAAGCGCGCCCCATTTAAACTGCAACTGTAAATGGTAATTGGCGTATTCTTTTTTGGTGGATATGGCTCCCCAGTTTTGGCCGGAGATGCGGATAACTTTGTCGCCATCCTGTTTTACAATGGTGAAAACCAGCCTCGGGTCGGTATTAAGGCCAATGGGTACGCCGGTAATGGGTTTGCCTTTATCGTCAAGATCGGGGCCTATGTAGGTATCCCACCCGCTGAGGTCTTTTCCGTTAAATAATTGTTCCCATTTATCAGACCGGGGCGGATTTTTAAAGCCAAAAGCAACGGCACAAAGCATCAGGGGCAGTATCAACTTGGCGGGTTTCATAATAAGGCGATTTATGTACCCAATATAATAAATATCCGCCATAAAAATCAAGCTTAAAACACTTCTGTTTTTTTATAAATTGAATGTAGCTTTGCCTATCCACACATTAAGCCTGTTGTAATGAAATTAGCCCTGTTGTTGCCGGCCCTGTTACTATCAACTACCCTGGTTGCCCAGCAAGCGCCCGATACAGTTAAGAAAGCTATAGCGGTAAAAGAAGACTTTAGCGACGACTGGGCCGACCTGCGCCATTATGAAGCCGAAAATAAAGCGCTCCCCTTCCCCGCACCGGGCGATAAGCGTGTGGTTTTTTTAGGGAGTTCTATTTTTGAGCGCTGGAAAGCCCTGGTGCCCGAATATTTTAATAATAAACAATACATCAACCGCGGCATAAGCGGGCAGATCTCGCCGCAATTACTGCTCCGTTTCAGGCAGGATGTGATAAACCTTAACCCGGCGGCGGTAATTATACTGGCGGGCAGTAACGATCTTGCAGGTACACAGGGGCATGTAACCATCAACCGCATTATGGATAACATCCGCTCGATGGTGGAACTGGCACAACTGAACCATATTAAAGTGATACTATGCGCCTACCTGCCCGTGTACGAATACCCCTGGCGAAAAGGCCTTGAGCCAGCCGGTAAGATCATAGCGCTTAACAAACAGATAACAGACTTCGCTGCTGCCAACAACATCACCCTGCTTGATTATTTTACCCCGCTTGCAGATAGCCGCAACGGCCAAAAAGCCGAACTAACCCTCGATGGTGTGCACCCTAATGTGGCTGGCTATAAAATTATGGCCGGGGCAACGGATAAAGCCATAAAAAAGGCGCTGAAATAAGACTCCTTTTTAATTTTATTTACCACGTTTTAGAAACCTTATACCGGCTGCAACGTACAACAAGCTACCAATTTTGCCAGCATCATCTGTTTATTTACAGATAGTTGCAAAAAACTCAATTTAAGTAGCTATAGTACTGTATGTTAACAATAAACTGTACCGGTAAAAATAAACCGCTATTAATATTTAGCTTTGTTTATAGCCACTCGTCCCCCCGTTTAGCTCCTTTTAGTTTTTGATTCTGTTGCATGATAAACCAAAGGTTGATAGACACCGACATTCGCATCGAAAAGCTATTGGAAAATAGCTATTTCGGCCTGCTGCTGCTCGATACATCCTTCGGCATTTTGTACAGTAGTCACTCTGCCCGTAAAATTAATGGCTGGACAGATGCCGATCGGTATCCTCCCGTCCTCCCTACCGCCATACATCCTGACGAGCGCCCATATGTTACCGGCTTAATGCAGAGCGTTTTAGATACCGGCGTTCCGCAAAACTGCAGTTTTAGGTTAAAACATGGCCAGGGGCACTACATCTGGCTGCAAAGCACCTTTACCAACATGCTTCATGAGCCCGGCATAGAAGCGATAGTTTGCAACTTTGCCGATATCTCCGAGCAGAAAAAAACCGAATTTGAATTTAAGAAGCAGAGCTACCAGATAAACGAGTTGCTGGACACCATGACAGACGGTTTTATATCGCTGGATGAGCATTTGTGTTACACCTACGCCAATAAGCAGGTATTGAAAATGGTGAAAATGGAGCTGAGATCGCTCCTTGGGAAATACATCTGGGACGTTTTTCCGGATGCCGTTGGATCCGCAACGTACCAGGCTATCCAAACCGCGCTTATCGAAAAAAAATACGTTTGCAACGAAGATTTTTACGCCCCGCTACAGCTTTGGCAGGAAAACCGGGTGTACCCCTCGGCCGGCGGCGTATCGGTATTTATCAGGGATATTACTAAACAAAAGAAAGAAGAACATCATTTAAAACTATTAGAATCGGTAATAACCAACACTACCGATTCGGTATTAATTACCGAAGCCGAGCCGTTTGATGACCCGGGGCCGCGCATTTTATACGTAAACGAAGCCTTCACTAAAATGACCGGCTACACGGCAAAAGAAGTGGTTGGCCTCTCGCCGCGCATTTTTCAGGGGCCTAAAACTGATAAAGAAGAACTTGCCCGTTTAAGCAGGTCCATCCGGAGCTGGCAGCCCTGCGAAGCAACCTTATTGAACTATAAAAAAAGCGGGGAAGAGTTTTGGATCAATTTTACGCTCACACCCGTTGCCGACGAACATGGCTGGTACACCCATTGGATCTCGATAGAACGCGATGTAACAACACGCAAGAACGAAGAGCTGCAAAGTGCCTTATTCGCCGATATCAGCCTGTTGTTTAACGAGCAAATGGAGCTGCCGGTAGCGTTGGACCGGATGCTGGATAGATTAGTTATCTATGGGCATTTTAAATTTGCCGAGATCTGGCTCATAGGTGCCGATAAAAACAGGATCAGCCTGGTTTCTTATGTTGCTCACACCGATGAGATGAAAGCATTTTACCAAAAAACCCCGCATTTAAAGGGATTTGTTAAGGGTGAAGGGCTTCCCGGGGCGGCATGGAAAACCAACAAAGTACAGTTTTGGGATGATCTTGATAAAAGAAATGATTTTGTAAGGAAAGATGCAGCAGCCGAAGTGGGCTTAAAAAAAGCCTATGCTATACCTCTTATATCCGGCAATGTAACAATTGGTGCACTGCTGCTTGGCTTGGGCGAGGGCGAAGAGGCCGACGATAATTTAACAAAGCTATTTACAGATTTTAGCACCTATTTTGGTGCCGAAATAAAAAGGAAGCAGCTGGAGCAGGAGCTAAACCAGGTATTTAACTTTGCGCCGGATATCCTTTGTATCATCGGCACCGATCATCGTTTTAAAAAGGTTAACCCCGCGATGAGCGCCCTGCTGGAATACTCTGAAGAGGAGATCCTATCAACAGCGCTGGGCGGTTTTCTGCACCCGGATGAACTGGAAACCAGCAAAACCCGGCTAAAAAGCTTCATCAACCAAAAGCAAACGCTATATTTCGAAAATCGCTTTGTTACCAAATCGGGCAAGGTGATCTGGCTCTCGTGGACGGCCAGCAACGCAAGCGAAGAGGGCTTAATATTTGCCGTTGGCAAGGATATAACCGATAAGAAAAAACTTAAGAACCTGCTTGGAAAGGTCACCAGCCTGGCCATGGTGGGCGGCTGGGAGATAGATCTGCAAAAAGGGACCGTTTACTGGTCTAAAATAACCAAGCAAATTCATGAAGTAGAGCCCAATTTTCAGCCCGACTTAAAAAGTGGTATTGCTTTTTACCGGGAAGGGGACTACAGGGATACCATTGTGCGGTTACTGGATGAATCCATCCAAAAAGGCAGCCCTACCGATGTAGAATTGCAAATAATTACCGCCAAAGGCAACACCCGTTGGGTGAGGGTGGTAGGCGAACCGGAATTTGTTGACGGCAAATGCGTTAGGATTTACGGCAGTTTCCAGGATATTGATGCCCGCGTAAAAGCAGAAATTAACGCCAAAACTGCGCTGGAAGAAAGGAACGTGATACTGGAAAGTATTGGTGACGCTTTCTTCGCGGTAGACAAAAACTGGGTGGTGAACTACTGGAACAAGACGGCTGAAAAGGTGTTGTTTAAATCAAAAGACGAAATGCTGCAAAATAATTTGTGGGACATATTTGCAGATGCTATCGGCTCCGAATCGTACAATAAATACCACCTTGCTTTAGAGATCAACAAGCCTGTACATTTCGAAGATTACTATCCGCCTTTAAAAAAGTGGTACGAAATAAGCGCCTTCCCATCTGCCAACGGGCTATCTGTTTATTTTAAGGATATAACAGAGCGCAAGCAAACCGAAGGACTTTTGCTGGATTCGCAAAAACGCTACAGCGAACTATTCCAGCTAAGCCCGCTGCCAAACTGGGTTTTTGATACGGATACCCTGCGGTTTTTGGATATGAACCAGGCAGCAATAGACCTGTATGGCTACACCCGCGAGGAGTTTTTATCCATGACCATTAAAGATATCAGGCCGACTGAAGACATACCACAACTGGATGACATTTTAGATAAATATAAAGACAATCCGCTGTATAACGTCTCCGGCGTTATCAGGCATGTGAAAAAGAGCGGCGAGATTATTATGGTTGATATCAAAAGCGCCAATATCCAGTACCAGGGGAAAAATGCCCGCATTATTTTGGCAAATGATATTACCGACCGGCTAAAGTACATCAACGCTATAGAGCAACAGAACGAGAAACTTAAAGAGATATCCTGGATGCAATCGCACCTGGTGAGGGCCCCGCTCGCCCGCATTATGGGCCTTGTGCCTTTATTAAGCGATGCGATAGACAATTCGGAAGCAAGGGAAGAGATCATAGGATATTTAACACTATCCGCAAACGAGCTTGATAGCGTTATTGGCGATATAACCGACAAAACCAACGTGGTGCCTTATAAGAACTAAGCTGAGCGCTGGCTCTTTACCTGCCGGATCGCATTCCCGATGCCGAAAAAAGGTATAAGCGCTCAAAAAAAGGTTGGGATAAGGTTTTAAGGGATTAAAAAAAATGGTAGAAAAAGGGGAATAACCCTACAGTCCCCGCACTTGTTTTTATTTCCAGTTTTAAACATTTAACTTACAGGCTCATTTCACCTATACTTAGCTTCGCCTGTACATGCACGAAATTTTACTCCTTTGCTTAAGCCTCATCCTTAGCGTTTCGTTTTTGGTGGTGCTTTCAAAAAAGTTAAAAGTAGCTTACCCCATCTTTTTGGTGATAGCCGGGCTGGTCATCAGCTTTATTCCGGGTATCCCCGATGTGCAGATTAACCCCGACCTGGTTTTCCTGATCATACTACCGCCTGTTTTATACGATGCGGCCCAAAACACATCATGGAAGGCGCTGTGGAAATGGCGCCGAATTATTATTGTGATGGCATTGGGTTTTGTACTGCTTACAGCGGGTGCCGTGGCCTGGGTCAGCTGGCTACTCATACCGGGGTTTACTTTAGCGCAGGGGTTTTTATTAGGTGCTATCATCTCCCCGCCAGATGCTGCCGCGGCAACATCGGTACTGCAGTTCACCAAATTGCCAAAAGGAATGGTAGCTATACTGGAGGGCGAAAGTTTATTGAACGATGCATCCAGCTTGGTTATCTTCCGCTTCGCGCTGGCTGCCATCATCAGCAGCAGTTTTGTTTGGTACAACGCGGCCGGCGGTTTTGTGCTGGTTACCCTATCGGGCATTGCCATTGGCTTGGTGCTTGGCCTGGTGTTTTACGCCATTTACCGCTGGGTACCTACCAATAGCAATTTGGATATCGCCTTTGCCCTGGTATTGCCTTATCTCATTTACCTGGCTGCAGAAACCGTGCATTCGTCCGGCGTGCTCGCGGTGGTTACAGGCGGGCTATTCATTTCTTACAAAAATCATTATGTGCTTAGCCATAGCAGCCGCCTAAAATCAAACGCGGTTTGGCCATCTATCGTTTTTATGCTGAATGCCGTGGTGTTTTTCCTGATAGGCCTGCAGTTACCGGGCATTATTGAAGGCGTTAAAGCAGTATCTATGGGCGAAGCCTTTAAAATCGCCCTCATCATTACGGGTGTGGTTATATTGGTGCGATTAGTTTCGGCTTTGTTTTCGGCCGTGTTTACCAAATTCATCAGCAGGTATATTACTGTAGCCCAAAACAAACCCGGCTGGCGCAACCCGGTTGTTTTAAGCTGGGTAGGTATGCGCGGGGTGGTTTCGCTGGCTTCGGCCCTTTCAATCCCCCTGATGCTGAATGGGCACCCCTTTCCAAATCGTAACCTCATATTGTTCATTACTTTTATGGTGATCATTATTACGCTGGTGGGGCAAGGCTTTACGCTGCCCCTGGTAATTAAATGGATAAAACCAGGAGGCCTGGAAAACGAAAAAACAGACGAGCAGCAGTTGCTGGAAATAGAAATGCAGCTGTATTCGGCAGCCGTTGCCAAACTTAGCGACGAATACAAAACCGACCTCGATAACAATACGATGCTGAAAAGCAGGCACGAATTATTTAAATATAAGGTAGAGCTTTTTAAAGCTTCGGCCAATGATGCCGAAAAGCGCGCAGAAACCAATGAGATGATGCAACGCTTTAAAAAGGTGATGATGGAAGTGATGGAGCACGAACGTACCGCCCTGCATACCTTCCGCACAAATGACGCTTTCGACGATGACATCATCCGCATCATCGAGAACCGCCTCGACCTGGAAGAGGAGCGTTTGCAGGAAGAGGGGGACTAAATTAATCCTGCAGGGCTTTCAAAGCCTCCATTGCCTTTTCTGCATCGCCGTAAGTCACAAAAATATGGTCATGATAATACCCTGCTATTACATTGCAACTGATAGCCGCTTTAGCCAGCGCTGCCGAAAATGCGGCGGTTAAACCAACCGCTTGTAAAGATGAATGGACGGTTAATGTTATCCAGGCAGCAACATAATCGTATGACAGGCCTAAGGCATCCGCGGTTTCCTTGTTGATTATAATGGTTATCGCCTCCGCCTCCCTGAAAAAACAGATAACATCTTTCATATTGATCCCATCAACTGTTGGCACCGCACAAAAAACATATTCTCCCGCATTCAGTTCGGGCGTCATGGTTTTCAGGAGGGTTTGGATATCAGTAATGCCGCTCATACTATTTAGTTCATAAATCACGGCTTCGTATGGTTGTAAAATACCGTTGCCTGCCGGTTGTAAATTGGATATAAATTACCGCACCTCCAAATATCCAGGCATAGCACAGCTTAATTTTACATAATCGGCAAATGGCCCGTGGCTTATTTAATTGATGCGATAAATAATCCCTTTTTAATAGCGATAAATTTTATCCTGTAAAAGCTAATCGTATATTGTTCTGCTCTTGTAATCAACCAATTATTCCTAACCATACCTCTTATTATGGCATTTTTTAAACCGAAACTCAGCTTTTGGCAGATCATCAACATGAACGTTGGTTTTTTCGGCATCCAATATAGTTTTGGCTTGCAGCAAAGCGCCATCAACCCCTTGTATACCTTTCTGCATGCACGCCCGGAGGACCTCCCCCTGTTAAACTTAGCAGGGCCGATGACGGGCTTACTTATCCAGCCCATTATAGGTGCTTTAAGTGACAAAACCTGGAGCCCGCGCTGGGGCAGGCGCAAGCCTTTCTTTTTAATCGGCGCTATTTTTTGCAGCCTTTGCCTGTTCGCGTTCCCCTTTAGTAAATCGCTTTGGATGGCCGCGGGTTTGCTCTGGATACTGGATGCTGCTAACAATACCGCCATGGAACCTTACCGCGCCTTTATAGCCGATAAACTGCCCGAGAAGCAACGCGCCATGGGTTTTCTCACCCAAAGCTTTTTTACCGGTTTGGGCATTACGCTGGCCAACCTTTCGCTGGGCTTTTTTCAGCGCATCATTAAAGGCGAAACCCTTACCGATGATGGCCGCTCGGGTATCCCGTATTGGGTGTTCGGTTCGTTTTTTGTAGGGGCCGTTTGTTCTATCGTATCGGTGATATGGTCGGTACTAACCACGCCGGAGATCCCGCCCACCGAAGAAGAGCTCGCCGAACTGAAAGCCCGAAAGCGGGGCGCTTTTGAACCCATCAAAGAAATTTTTGCTGCGATAAAAGACATGCCACCGGTAATGTGGAAACTGGCGCTGGTTTACCTTTTTCAATGGTACGCCATGTTTTGTTACTGGCAGTTCGTATCGCTCAGTATTGCCAAATCGGTGTTTCATACCACGCCCGATGGCGACAAGCACCTGTACGAGCAAGCGGTAGTTTTAACCGGCGAAGTGAACGGCTTTTACAATATCATCACCTTTTGCTCGGCCTTTGGCCTGGTTTGGCTGGCGCGAAAATTCAGCGCTAAATATGTCCATATCGCCTGTTTAGCCATGGCGGGTATAGCCTTGCTGCTGTTTGTACACATTACCAATCCTACACTTTTATTTGCACCGATGATTGGCTTCGGCGTTGCCTGGGCCAGCATGATGGGCGTGCCTTACATTATGGTGGTGGGCAGCATCCCCAAAGAGCGTTACGGGGTATACATGGGCATTATAAATATGATGATAGTAGTGCCCATGATATTACAAACCCTTAGCTTTGGGTATATTTACAAGCACCTGCTTGGCGATGACCCCGCAAACGCGATAAACTTTGCCGGCGTACTGCTGTTATTAGCCGCGCTGGCAACAACCCGCATTAAAAAAAACGTGGTTACCGATGCCGACGAGGTGGCTATACCCGTAGGCGGCGGGCATTAATTTTTTGATAAAATATAAATTCTGACACCGTGTATAATTCGCAATTACATCAACAGGTTAACGCTGCCTTAAAAAGGAACAAGATAGACATAGCCGGCGCGGATAACGCCTTTTATGTGCGGATGATAGCCAGCGCGGCAACCATGCAGGAGCTTTATAACGAATTATATGCCCGGCACCCGGCTGGCGAACAGCTTTTTCATCAACTGATAGATGTGGTGATAAAAGCCTACGTGGCACGCGGCGCCGCCTTAAAAAGAAAAGACGATGAAAAGGCCGCCCTGGGCGATTGGTTCCTGAGTAACGACATTACCGGCATGAGCCTGTACGTTGACCGCTTTTGCGGCAATCTGAAAAACCTGGGCAATAAACTGGATTACTTTGAAAAGCTTGGCGTAAACTTTTTACACCTCCTCCCCATATTTGAAAGCCCCGAAGGTGAAAGCGACGGTGGTTACGCGGTATCCGATTTCCGGAAGGTGGATAAACGCTTTGGCACCATGAAAGACCTTGGCACCCTGCAGCAAAAAATGATAGCAGCGGATATGTACCTGATGGTGGATATTGTGCTGAACCATACCTCCAGCCGCCACGAATGGGCAGAGAAAGCCAAACAAGGCGATGCCAAATACCAGGACTACTTTTACATGTACGATGCCGACAGCCCCATACCGGAGCAGTTTGAGCGCCACATGCCCGAGATCTTCCCGGAAAGCTCGCCCGGCAATTTTACGTTTGTGCCCGAGTGTAATAAATGGGTGATGACGGTTTTCCACGGCTACCAGTGGGACCTGAACTACACCAACCCAGCCGTATTTGTTGATATGGTAGATACGGTATTGTTCTACGCCAATTTGGGTGTGGATATCCTGAGGATAGATGCCCCTATCTTTATCTGGAAACAATTAGGCACCATTTGCCAGAACCTGCCCGAAACACACACCATTTTACGCCTGATAAAACAATGCGTGCTTGCAGCAACCCCCGGCATGGCCCTGCTGGCCGAAGCTATTGCCGCGCCAAAAGATATCATGAAATATTTTGGCACCGGGCTATTTAAAGGCAAGGAATGCGATTTCGCCTACAACGCCACCCAAATGGCGCTGCAATGGGATATGCTGGCCACCGGCACCATCCGCGTAATGCTGGGTGCCCAGCACGATATTGCACAGAAACCGCATGGCGCAACCTGGATAACCTACACCCGCTGCCACGATGATATCGGGCTGGCATATGATGATAACATCATCAGGATGGGTGGATTTGAGCCGTATGAGCATCGCCGGTTTTTGTGGGAATACTATTCGGGTAAATTCCCGGGCAGCCCCTCAACCGGGGCGCTGTTCTCGGTAAACCCCAAAACGGGCGATGCCCGCATAAGCGGTTCGCTGGCTGCTATGTGCGGACTGGAAAAAGCTTCGGCAGAGAAAGACCAACCCGCCGTCGAAACCGCGCTAAGTAAAATTCTATTGATGCAGGCGCATAGTTTCTTTTTAGGAGGGGTGCCCATGCTATTTTATGGCGATGAGCTGGGTTACACCAACGATTACTCTTACTTAACCGACCCAGGCAAAAGCTACGATAACCGCTGGATGCACCGCCCCGTTATTGATTGGAAAAAGAACAAACTGATAGATAAACCCGGCACCGCCGAGCAAAGGATCTTCGCGGCAACGCAGAAACTGATCAGTATCCGCAGGAAATTGCCTGTAGTGGCCGATCATTCCAACATCACCTGGCTGGCACCCTATAATATCCATGTAGCGGGTTACCTGCGCCAGCATAACGGCAAGCAGTTGTTCTGTGTTTTTAACTTTAGTGCCGAAGAAGCCTTTTTAACCTGGTATGCCTTTAGAGAGCATAATAATGAGCTTGATAAGGTATACGACCATTGGGCGGAGCGGGAGTTTACTGTTGGCAGCAACGAGAAGTTTTTAATTATTGAGCCGTATGGCTTTCATTTGTTTGAGGTAGTGTAAAGCGCTATCCAACCGTCATCCTGAATTTATTTCAGGATCCCACATGCAAGGCTCGCGGGTGTGCAAAGCCGTTTAGCGTAGTAGTTACTTTTATGATGGGGTGTTTAAACAGGTTCAACATGACGATTGGGTTATGAATTATTTATTTATCAACACCGCCCCATAATCCGCAAGGCTTTTAACCGCAAAATTCACCATTCCATTTTGCCAGGTGAATTTTATAGGCTGATGCGTAGCCAACATTACTACCTCTTTCGGTTTAAAATCGCAACGGATCTTAAAATTTAATCCGTACACGGGTAAGGGCTCAAAATAGCTTGCGCCGCTAAAGCCGGTAATATTTACCAGGTGCAAGATCAGCCCGTCTCTTTTACTGCTCGCGGTGGCGTTGTTTTTGCCGTATTGCTGTACTATTACTTCTACCTTTTCGGGCGCGTTGGTAATTACATCCTGCATGGCTTGGGGGTAAACATGCTCCATCACATCTAAAAAAATATTCTTGTGTTCCTGGTAGCCGTTTTGGTAATACAGGCGGCCAATGTTAAACGGTAATATTACCGCTGTGCCTTTCCCGTTTTTCTTCATCGCCATGGCATAATTGCCCGTTAGCGTATGCCCGCCAATAATCTCGGGCGGGCCGGGGCGGCCTTTGCTAAGGATAGGCAGGTAATGGCTGTCTGCAGCAGCGAGATCATATTGCGCCAGGTTGTATTTCAGCATGATCATGCGCTGCAACTTCAATCGCTTAAAAATGGCGGCGTTATCGGGCTGCAGGTAATTGCCGCTGCCATCGTAATCTTTGGCTATTGCCTTTGCTGCAAAAATATCCAGCAGGGCTTGCGGATTATCGCTCATTGCGGTGTTAGTGGCAATGATGTTACTGCCACGGGCAAGGGCATCTTTCAAAACCTGTATGGCAGCCGCGGTGAGCCCGGTTGTTTCCGGCAGGATGATCAGTCCGTATTCTTTAATTTTATCCGCTTGGTTCTCTATCTGTTCGCTTACGATGATATCGAAGGGTATATGCGCTTCTTTCAGCATCAGCTGTATGCCGCGGTGCTCCTGCATGGGGAGGCCGCCGGGCCATAGTCCGGGTGCTATTAGCGCCACTTTTGCGGTGGAGGTATAATTTCCAAAATACTGCTCATGTTTTTTATGGAGCGCGTACACTTTGCTGATAACGCTAAAATTGCGTTCATCCTCGTAGCCCCGCATATCGCCCATCAGGCTCAGATCAAGCCCCGAACCGTTGGTAATATTTTCATACAAACGGATAGCAACCTCTGCAGGCTCCACCGCATTATACCTCGACTGAAACCCTATTTGCTGAATGCTGGCGTTGCTGATGATATGATCGGGGAAGGAATGCGAAGCGTTATTCACATTGTCCGATGCTGTGTACGGCCAGTATGGCACGCCGTTATTGGCCTGCGATTCGTGGCGGATGATATCTACATACTTCTCGGTATAGGTGCAAATGGCTATCTGTCTGTTCTTTGATTTTACCAGGTCGTACAGGCGTTTGGACCAATCGTCGCCGGTGTGCTTTTTAAATTCGAGGTATTTGATGTACGTGGGATCGGTTGGGTTTTCTTCGGTTGGAAGGGTTAGTCCGTGGCTATATTCGTAAAAGCGTTTCTTATCGGCTTCGTTCTGATCGATGCCGAGGTATTTGCCTTCGTAGGCATTGTTTACCTGGTAGCCGGGCATATTTAAAAAGATCCCGTCGATAGGGTACAGATCCATCACTTCGCCCATAATTTTAAACGCGCCCTGCTGTACATAAGGCGCGTTGATAGATACCGCGTACATATTGGTATTGATGATACGCTCGCCTTTTGGCGAAATATAGCACCAATCCGGGTGGGCCTTAAAAATACTTTCGTGCACGCGGCTAAAATCAAACCGAACGATCACCTTAATACCTTTTTCGTGGCATTTACGCACCACATCGCCCAGCATGTTGGGTTTCATATAAGGGTTGGTGTATTGCAGATCGAGTTTTGTGGGATAAAACGCCATAATGCCACCCGCGTTGATGATGAGTGTATTTGCCGAAAAATGCACCAGATCGGCCACCAGCGAATCAGGGTTCAGGGTAGCGGCTTCGTAATCGGGCAGGTTGGTTTGTATCACCCGCAGGTTATTTTGCTTCCACCAGGGTTTTTCAGGGACTGCCGCCTGTTTTTGAGCGCTTAGCGGTAGGCAATATAACAGGCATAAAAGTATATAGGCTAATTTCTTCATCAGGTAGTTTAACTATTGGTTACCCATCCATTTGCCCCGCCGGCAAGCATCTGGGTAAAATCGCTGCGTAGCGGCAGATCTAAGTACGGGTACTTTATTTTACTAAGATACAATCCCTGCGGATAGGCTGGTTTGATCAACTGCAGCAATTGCGGATTGATGAGGTGTGCCTCAAATTCATCAACGCTTAATTTGCCGGTACCTATCTCCATCAGCTTACCGGTGATAATGCGCACCATGCGCCCTAAAAAGCGGTTCGCCGAAATATGGAATCGCAGCCTATCACCCGTGCTATCGATAAAGATCGTTGCTTCGCTGATGTTGCAGATGGTGTGCTCGTTCCGGCCAGGCATTTTGCAAAAGGCGTGATAATCGGTATAGTTGAGCAATAACCCGGCGGCGCGCTGCATGTTGCTTACATCCCAATCCTTAACCAGGTACATCGAACTAAAATTGCTCAGAAAAGGGTCTTTATAGGTATGGATAAAATAATCGTAGCTGCGCTCGGTGGCGTCAAAGCGGGCGTGTGGCAGGCCCTCCATGGGGATGATGTCAAAAACCGAGATATCATCCGGCAGGATATTGTTCATCCGGAAGACCAGGTCGAAATCCCAGGGCTCATCTGCATCCATATGGAAAAAGAACTGGCTGGCATGTACCTGCGCATCGGTGCGGCCGCAACCGGTTATGTAAGTTGGTTTTTTAAATACCTGGCTAAGGCAGGCCTCTAAAACCTGCTGAACGCTGATGCCGTCCGGGTGTTTTTGCCAGCCGTGGTAATTGGTGCCGAGGTAACCGATATGAAAAAAGTAGCGCAAGTTGTTGAGGATAGACGGGTAAAAATAATCATTTAGGCGCGGCGTGTCATTATTATGTCCCGTTTTAATTGCGCGTTTGGGCGTACCTATCTTTTTTGTACTATTACCCCATAGTATAAACACATGGACCACGTACTGGATAACCCCGCCTGGAACGCCCTAATTTCGGGCAATAAAAATCTCGCCAAGGGTAGCGGGCAGATCAGGTATTTTGACGAGGAGGTTTCGCCCTTTGTTGGCTTCGAAGAAAACACCGCGGCTAACTTTCAGCAGCTGTATGAGTTGGCGCCTGCCGATAGGGCCTACGGCTTTATCTCGCCTGTAGAAATGGAGATCCCCGCGCCCTGGCAAGTGCCGCTGTACATCAGGTGTTTGCAGATGGTGCATAACCAAAGCACTGTTGACGCCATTGACGCGCAGGCAGAACTTGTCCCTTTAACCGAAGCGCACGTGCCGCAAATGCTGGCCCTGACCAAGCTCACCAACCCCGGCCCCTTTGCAGCACGTACTATTGATTTTGGGCATTACCACGGCATATTTGATGGCGATAACCTGGTTGCCATGGCTGGGCAGCGCATGCATGTGTTTAATTATGCCGAAGCCAGCGCTGTTTGTACACACCCCGATTACCTGGGGCGCGGCTACGCAAAAAAAGTATTGCAATTCCAGGTGAAGCGGATCCTCGCCGCCGGGGAGATCCCGTTTTTACATGTACGTTATGATAATAAGCGCGCCATCCGGGTTTACGAAAGCCTGGGCTTTGTTACCCGGAAAACCATTCATTTTTATATCATTAAAAAATAGCGCCGGTTTCAATTAGGATAAAAAAGTTTACAAAAGTTAACACAATTCCAGATGTTAACTTTATAAAATACTATCAATCAGTAAGTTATATTTTTGCGGGGTTAACATAGGTATACAAGCTTTTATAGTGCTTTAGTGTACACATAGCCTTTAACCTATATGCTATTGGCAAGCACTCTCCGGCAAACTAACTACCCTCTCGCCCGGTTGCGCCCGCTTTCTATGTAGGTCTTTATTTCCTCTACGTCGTCTTTAGTGAAGCCGTGCGCCTCCACCTTATTACCGCTATGGTAAAAACGGATTGTGGAAAAGCCTATTAGCGGCGTATCTATTTCAACCGCCGATATGCTTTCGTAAGCAATGGTTGTGGTATCGCTGCTAAACAAGCCGGGGATCTTAATGGTAACGCCGTTCTCTTCGGTATAAATTTCGGCGGGGAATACTTTATTGCCTTCAGACAGGCGCGATGCGGTGTATTTCATGGTGATTTAATGTTTATTAACAGCAGCAAATATAAGGCCTTTGCAGGTGATTATATTTGGCCGCATTTATCCTAAACGTAATACCGGTTTGTATGTTTTACCATACAGTAAAATAGGCACTGAATGCCTGTTAAAGGCGGTTTTCTTTAAAAATATACCCTCTCGAATTTTGGCATTGTTCTTATTATATCTAAGTATCAACTAAAACAAAAAACGCTAAGAATATGAAAACTTCAGTACACACCACTATCCTGTTAAAAGCATTCGATATTGAATTGAAAAGAATCATAGACGCCGACCTGCAGAAATACAAAGCCGAGCAGCAACGCAAAAAGAACCTCTCGTTTATAAAACAACTACTGGCTGCTTAACCGCATCCGGTTCGATATATAAGCGGGTGCCCTTACAGGGCCCCACCGCAAACCTCAAGTTTAACATTTGGGGTTTTTGCATTTATACGCTGCACATACTTTTATCTTTTGCAGCGTTTTGATAGCTTTGATACCGTGGTCGCATCTATCCGCCACATCCCCAAAACAGCCCATATGAAAATAGCTACCTATAATGTTAACGGTGTAAATGGCCGGCTGCCGGTATTACTGCGCTGGCTGCAGGAAACCCAGCCCGACGTGGTTTGCCTGCAGGAACTAAAAGCACCACAGGAGAATTTTCCGCTGCAAGCTATAAACGATGCCGGTTACAATGCCATTTGGCACGGGCAAAAAAGCTGGAACGGCGTTGCCATACTGGCCCGCGGCCTGGAAATTAAAGAGCTGCGCCAGGGCCTGCCCGGCGACCCGGAAGATATACAAAGCCGCTACATAGAAGCGGTTATTAACGATGTGGTTATCGGCTGCCTGTACTTACCAAACGGCAACCCTGCGCCGGGGCCAAAGTTTGATTATAAACTGGGCTGGTTTCAGCGCCTGGCCAGCCATGCCGCCGGGCTGATCGCATCGGGCTTGCCTGTGGTTTTAACGGGCGATTATAATGTGATGCCCACCGAGCTGGACGTATACAAACCCGAGCGCTGGCTGGACGATGCGCTTTTTAGACCCGAAACCCGGCTGGCCTTTAAAAACCTGGTAGACCAGGGCTGGACAGATGCCCTGCGCAAGCTTTACCCCGATGAAGTGATCTACACTTTTTTTGATTATTTCCGCAACGCGTACGGCCGTAACGCCGGTTTACGTATCGACCACTTTTTGCTGAGCCCCAGCCTGGAGGGTCGCCTGTTGGCCGCCGGGGTTGACCGCCACGTACGCGGCTGGGAAAAAACCAGCGACCACTGCCCCGTTTGGATAGAACTTGGAGGTGAGTAAAAACAAAGCAGGCATCCAACTAAGTTGAATGCCTGCTTGCACTATTTTTTGTTTTGGTATTAATTGCTAAGCGCCTTTATTCTTTCGGCGGCGTTTTTGTTACCTGGGTTTAAAGCCAGCGACTTTTGATAGTTTAAAAGCGATTCTTTATTATTCCCGGTGATCTCAAGCGCTTCGCCCAGGCTATCGTAAGCGTTTGCGCTCTTTGGATAAAGAGCGGTGTTCAGTTTAAATATGGCAACCGCTTCTGCTGGCTTTTTCTGGCCAAGCAATTGGTATCCCCAGCCATTCAGCTCATCTTCCTGCAAATCTAAGTCTGGTGTTTGTTTTTTCAGTTTTACAGCTATAGGTATCGCTTTGCTAAACCCTTGCTTTATCAATTCAGCACGTAGTTTTTTTACCGATGGCGATAAGCCAAACCCATTGATCTCGTGCATTTCGGGGATGTAGTATCCGGCAATCTCATCAACAAATTGCTCTGGGTTTGCGCCCATCAGGTTGCTCAGCACCACAATAGAAAGGTCATCTTTTAAATAAACAAACACCGCGTTTCTTCCGCCGCCAACGGGGCCAACAGCTGGGTGCTCTTCACGCGTAACCGTTGGCCAGCCCAGCGCGTAGCCATTAGTAAGCTGGTTAAAGCCGCCTATTTTGCCGTTATTTAAAATAGCGGGCTGCCACATGGCTTGGATGCTTGCTTCATTTTTTAACAGCTTGCCGCTTTTAAGCGCAATTATCCAGTTACCCATATCTGTAGCCGTTGATAAAATGCCTGCAGCGGTGCGGAAGAACACCGGAAACTGCATGTAACCTACGCCGGGGCTATTGCGGATGAAGCGGTTCCCTACGTGCTTAACATTGGTATAGGCACCCGCCGAGTTAGGAATAATATCGAACGAATCGCCAAACCTTGTCAGCTTCATCCCGGCCACTTTAAACTGCCTCTCCTCAATAAATTTTGTGAAGTGCATGCCGCTTAGCTTTGTAATGATCTGCCCGATGAGTACATAGCCTGTTTGATTATAGGCAAACTTTTCGCCCGTTTTAAACTCCATCGGCAGGGCTTTTACTTGTTTCATGGCCGCTTGTTCGTCGCCATTGCCCATTACTTGTTCTGTTTCATCCAAAATATCCGGCAAGCCCGATGTATGGGTTAAAACCTGCTGTATGGTTATTTGTTGCCATGCAGCCGGTAGACTATCTATATAAGTAGAAACCCGATCCGAGATTTTTAATTTCCCTTCTTCGGCTAATTGCATTACCGCTACACCCACAAAGGCTTTGGTGATAGAATTGATGGAGAAGATGCTCTGATCGGTAGCCGCGATAGCGTTCTCGGGGTTGG
The DNA here is from genome assembly GCF_014773265.1 of Mucilaginibacter pankratovii. Taxonomy (GTDB): domain Bacteria; phylum Bacteroidota; class Bacteroidia; order Sphingobacteriales; family Sphingobacteriaceae; genus Mucilaginibacter; species Mucilaginibacter pankratovii. The sequence goes on from NZ_JACWMY010000003.1 coordinate 59,204, forward strand.
CAATACCATAGCTTTTAAGCTTGACGATCTTCCCTTGCCTTACCACAGCCAGCTGCAGTGCGGGGATATGCTTCTGCTGCATTTTAGTTTTTACAAAAACGTCGATACTATCGGGTGTCGCCGCGTTTTGTGCGTGGGATAGGTATGGTAAAGATAATAAGCCAATGAGCAATGCGGAGGTGATGTATTTAAGGTTCATGGTATGCGAATTTATACAATTAGGATAGCCTGCAACACTTTATGTTACAAACCAATCGGCAAAGCGCTCAATAGCAGGGTGTTTAAAAAAATACAAAATATTCAGACCGGAAATAATAAGCCCGCTACTCTTCCTTATATTTATCACATGAAGATCACCGGTCAAATATTCCTGAAGTCATTTCTGCTGTGTGTTATAGCCACCTGCCTTGCATTGGGATTGAGTTCCTTTCATAGATCTGTAAAAGCACCGGTAAATACCGTATCTGCTGATTCTCTTTTCGGCGATCAAAAGGTAAGAGAGGTGCTAACTTCCCAGCAATTGTTTATGGTTAAGGTAAGCCCGGTAAAAGGGAAGAACGCCAAAAAAGGCCTGTTTGATTTTAAAGCCGAGCTCCGCGACGCTTTCATGGTGATCCTTTATGATAAAGATACATCCCGTACCGAATTGGATTGGGTGATGTGCCCCGATGGCAAATGCCCCATAGCAACAACTTACAGGTCTGGTACCCCGGGCTATAAGCAACTCGATGTTTGGATTGCCAATGCCCGGAAAAGTAACGCCGAATCAAAAAAACGGTTGGAAAGCCTGGCACGCCGTGCCGTTAAAACAAAATAGTATAAAACATCCTCTCATTTTTAAACCCCCAAGTTGATTTTCTATCAGCGGGTTTTAATTTTAATGATACTTTTGGCTCCGTCTATACCTATAAACATGAGCACACTGAGCCCGGAGACCTTAAAAAGCAAACAACATTTCCAAATTCTTGATGGAATGCGCGGCGTGGCGGCGCTCGCTGTTGTGCTATTTCATTTTATTGAAGTAGTTTATACCGACTACAGCCAGAATTTTATCGGCCATGGTTTTTTGGCGGTCGACTTTTTCTTTTGCTTATCGGGCTTTGTTATTGGCTATGCCTATGATAACCGTATAGGCAAAATGGGCGTATGGGAATTTTTTAAATCGAGGCTGATCCGTTTACATCCGCTGGTTGTTATAGGTTCGGTATTAGCGCTGCTTGGCTTTTTTTTCGATCCCATTGTTGCCGTGGCAGATGCTTACAATGCAGGTAAGATTACCTTAATATTTCTTTGCTCCCTTTTAATGATTCCCTACCCGGTGGTGGCAGAACGGTATTTCAACCTCTTTAACTTAAATGCGCCGGCCTGGTCGTTATTTTGGGAGTATGTAGCCAATATACTTTATGCGTTGGTACTATACAGGCTTAACCGTAAATGGCTGATATTGCCCGCGCTATTAGCCGCGGCCGGCATTTTCTATGTGGCCAGCCACTCGGGGAATTTAATGGGCGGCTGGAGTGGCGGCACCTTTTGGGACGGCGGGATCCGCATAGCCTATTCATTCTTGGCAGGTTTACTTGTTTACCGCTATAACATCATTATCAAAAACAGGCTTGGCTTTTTAGGATTGGCGGTGCTGTTGTTTCTGGCATTTGTAATGCCTTTTGGCAGCTGGAACTGGTTAACCGAGCCATTGGTTGTACTGGTTTATTTCCCTTTGCTTGTTTCATTAGGGGCCGGAGCTACGCTTAAACCCGGGTTAACCAAGATCTGTATCTTCTCGGGCAATATTTCTTACCCGCTGTACATGACGCACTATACCTTTATCTGGATCTTCGCCAACTATAACACCAAGTATAAACCATCGGTAAGCCAGCTGGAATATATTATCCCCATTAGTATGCTGCTCTTGTTGGGTTTTGCCTGGCTGGTAATGGTAGTTTTTGATATGCCCCTGCGCAAATATTTAACGGCTAAACGCAAACAGGCATAGGCTGTAAACTGGCTACATTTCCACAGCGAGCGGCTTTACCGGATCTCGTAAACGGTGGAATAAATAGCGCTGAGCTTACCTGCTGTAAAAATATACTGCACAAAATTGTAGCGCTTATTGCTTGGGATTGTACCAAAGTACCATTGCGGCGAAGCGCTCATCTGCGGGTCGTATGCTTTAGCTACGTCTTTAAAAAAGATAGACATCCGCTCGAATTTATGAGCATAAGTCCCCTGATTTTTAATGTTAACCAACTTTTGATATACCGCATCCACCGGGTTGCCAACACTCACCTTAGCGCTTGCATCATTACCGGCGGGCCAGCTATTTAGCTGCACGCCATCATTGGTAAATATGGTATTCACCTTATCATCGGCAAAATTGAGCTGGATGCCGGTGCTGGTTCCTTTTGTTTCATCCAAATAAACTGATGAGTACAGTGGTATTTTATTTTCCAGGCTCTCGAGGTTGGTGTATACATTATTAACGATCCCCATATGGGTGATGCCGCGTTCACTACGCATGGCCTGTACTTTTGCATAGATCTCGGCGCTGGTTTGCCCCATAGCGATACCCCATTGCCCGCCCGTGGTAAGCGTATCGCTGGATATTAGTTTTGGCGGGATAGGATCCGGACCCGTCGTTTCTTTTATGGAATTTTCTTTTTTACAGGCAGTAACAGCTAAAACGATAAGCAAAAGGATAGGCAGGAAACGCTTCATATAGTTGTATTTAATACAATTACGCAGCAGCAAGGCAAATTGCTACATCGATTTTAAAAGAGTTGCCAACTATTTCGCCCCGTCGCTCAGGTAGGTTGCCAATGCATTTATCCTCGCCGATACCACGGTGATCTGTTGTTTCGCTTCTTCCCAGTTGCGTTGTTCAATAGCCTCGCGAATGCCGGGAAGCGTTTTTACGCCGTAACCGGTGTAAAAGCCAGGGGCATAAATGGTATGCTTATACCAGCCTCTGCGCGGCAAGCCTTCGGCGGTTAACAATTGCTGCTCGGCCTGGTATAGCAGCTTGTTCAGTTTATCATGGTCACCATCTTTAAGTACGGCGGCGCTCCAGTAAGCGGCCAGTTTGTCGGCACTTTTCTTTAAGGAATCCAACGCGCCGGTAAGTGCTTTAAAATCAATGGCGGGCACGGTATCTTTAGCTAACGGGGCCTTGTATTGCCGGATTGGGTCGGCAGCAAGGTTATAGTAATTGGCCGCGACGAGCTGGTTATCCATTTTTGTTGTCTCGCGGGTATCATCCGTCAGTTTGCTCAACTCCGTGGCGTATTTGCTGATGGTGGCCTGCAAGCTTCTGAAATCGAAGGGGAGCACCTCGGCATTGGCCATGCGTAGTACCGAGTGACCGGCGGTTTGGGCAAGCGCTACACCGTAAACAAAATCAGGATCTTTAAAGCGCCTGTAATCATCAAAAGAATCGTAAATGGAGTGGTATTCGCCGCCGCCATCCTCGCCGCCGAAACCAAGATCGAGCGTGGTGATGCCCAAATGCTGCAGAAATGACGAGAAATCCGAGCCGGAACCCAGCGCTTCCAGTTTTTGACCCTTGCGCTCCATGATCTCTTTTTTATCGCCGGTGGAAGATGCGTTAACCAGCTGCATCGCCTTTTTGCGGTCGAAAACGCTTACTTTGGTTTGCGGGTCTGTTACGCCCTGCGTTACTTCATCTACAAAACTTTCCAGCGCCTGCGAGCCGCCGGCACCCAAAAAGCCCCGGCCGTTACTATCCGAGTTGATATACACTACCGCTTTTTGCTGGATCTCTTTATCGTGGCCTTCCGCAAATTCTGTGGAACCTATCAGCCCCGGCTCTTCGCCATCCCAGGAGCAATAGATAATGCTGCGCTTAGGTTTCCAGCCGGTTTTAAGTAATTCGCCAAGGGCGCGGGCTTCTTCCAGCATAGCTGCCTGCCCGCTAATAGGGTCGTTGGCGCCGTTTACCCAGGCATCGTGGTGGTTACCGCGCATCACCCACTCATCCGGGTAGGCCGAGCCTTTAATTTTCGCGACTACGTTATAAGCAGGCACCATATCCCAATTAAACGCCAGTTTTAAATGCACCATGGCCTTACCGCCGCCAATGTGATAAGTTATAGGCAACGACCCGGCCCATCCATCCGGGGCCACGGGTCCATCCAATGCGGCCAGCAGGGGTTGCGCATCGTGATAGCTGATAGGAAGCACCGGTATTTTTAATATGGTAGTAGCATCATCCTTGTTTAAGCGTTTGGCATCTTTGGTAGCGCCCACGCCGGGTGTAAGCGGATCGCCGGGGTAAAGCACCATATCCATCACCGAGCCGCGCTGTACGCCGAACTCGTTCTTATAAGCCCCCTTCGGATAAACGTCGCCGGCAGAATAGCCATCGTCGGCTGGGTCCGAATAAATGATGCAGCCGATAGCGCCGTGCTCATAAGCCACCTTCGGCTTAATCCCCCGCCACGACCGGCCATACTTGGCTATCACGATCTTTCCTTTTACATCTATCCCCATCGAGGCCAGCTTAATATAATCATCGGGCAGGCCGTAATTTACAAATACAAGCTGTCCGCTTACGTCGCCATCGGCGCTCCAGGCATTATAGGTTGGTAGCTGGTTGGCTTGCGCCGATGTACCGTCCTCTGCTAATGCTGGCTCTTTTAACAACGCCGTATAGGCTGTTGGCCCTGTTAGCTCCAATACCCTTGTTTTTGGTGATGGGAACAGCACGGTGTAGGTTTCGAGATGCGCATCCAGTCCGTAGCTTTTATACATCGCCAAAATTTTATCAGCTACGGCCTTGCTTCCGGGCGAACCTAAGTTGTGCGGGTAGGCCGACAGCGCTTTTATGGTTTCGCCAATGCGCTGGGCGCTCAAGGCCGCGTCGTAGGTTTTTTCGGAGGCTATTTGTTTGGCCGATGATGCCGGCGTAAAGCCAATTAGCGGTTTTTGCTGCGCAAAACTTGCTGCCGACAGCACGAGCAGGCTAAGGGTGAGGGTTTTCTTCATGGGCGAATTGTGTTACTGGGTGAATATACTAAAAAGTAGTAAAGCAAGCATTTCTTCACCGCATCGATCCGCTGAAAATAACATCAAAACTTTATACGTAACGATACTGTTACTATTTGGTTAGCAAGCCATTGGCCCGAATACTTACATTTGAATAAAACCAATAACGATGAGCCAGATCAACAAAGAAGACATTAAACAGGAAGTGTTTGACCTGTATGATGATTACGCGCACAACCGGCTCGACCGGCGCGTATTTGTGCAAAAACTATCTCTGTATGCCGTTGGCGGGTTAACCGTGCCGGCGCTAATGAGTTTTCTGATGCCCGATTACAAAACAAAAATACAAGTAACGGCAGATGACCCGCGCTTAAAATCAGAATACATCACCTACCCCTCGCCAAAAGGAGGCGGCAGCATCAAAGGGTTGCTCTCAAAACCTATTGATGCTAAAAAGAAGCTGGGCGGCGTTATTGTGGTACACGAGAACCGTGGCCTAAACCCTTACATTGAAGATGTAGGCAGAAGGGCCGCGCTGGCCGGCTTTATTTCTCTTGCGCCGGATGCACTTACACCGCTGGGCGGCTACCCCGGCAATGATGATGCCGGGCGCGAAATGCAAAGCAAGCGCGATAAAGGCGAAATGGAGGAAGATTTTATAGCGGCATACAATTACCTTAAGGCCCATAAAGATTGCAATGGCAAAGTTGGTGTGGTGGGCTTTTGCTATGGCGGCGGCATATCCAACATGATGGCCGTACGCGTGCCCGATCTGGCAGCAGCTGTGCCATTTTATGGCAGCCAGCCAGCAGCGGCAGATGTGCCTAAAATTAATGCGCCGCTGATGATCCATAACGCATCATTGGATACCCGGATAATGGCGGGTGCACCGGCCTACGAGGCAGCCCTAAAAGAGAACGGTAAAAAATACCAGGCCTTTGTTTACGAGAACGTAAACCACGGCTTCCATAACGATACTACCCCGCGTTATGATAAAACCGCAGCAGAACTCGCCTGGAAACGTACTATAGATTTTTTTGCGGAGAATTTGAAATAGCAAATTTTGCTTTAGATTATTGCTTATAAGGCCTTAAATTGAAAGATTTGAGGCCTTTTAAAATTCACGTACGCTAATCTTTTCAGACTGAAACTCAAAATGGCCATTTTGGTAGCTAAAAGTTCCTCGCCGCAATGAATCAATATTTTTTGCATTACCGAAGTAACTGTTGTTGCTGATATACTGATAAGTAAGAGTTTGTTCCTGCGGGCTGTATTTAATATAAGTATTGATTCTGGGCTGATTGTCGTCGTCGTGACGAAATGTAAATCCATTAGTTCCATGATAGCTGATCGGGTGAACCAAAATCGAATCTTTAAGAAAAGAAATTACTTTTGCCGCTCGGCGTACTGCGTAATAAGCCTGTATTGGATGTTCGAAACCGCTTTCGAGGAGCAGAAACTTGCCGTCGGGCAATTGGTATATTGTATCAACCGACATGGTTTCCAGCGATTTAACAAACTCTTTGTTATGCCATTTAAAATGCACAAATGTAATCCAACTTGAAAAACAAGTACCGCCGCAATTCTCCAATTCAAAATTAAATAGCTTAAAGTTATTACCCGGCGCATAGCATACTTTACCTTTTCTAACATCCATATTTATTTCTTCGGCCTGTTTTTCAACATCAACATCCGTAAGGGTAGATGCCGTATCTCCATCGTCGCTTAGGTTGGAGCGCAGAATTTCCATTTGGTATGTCTTGAGCAAAATAGCGTCGGCCGCTGTGGTTATCAACAACGGCCCGTTTTCATTTAGTATTGGTAATACGGCACCATTCTGGCTCAATCTCTTATCAGGACTACCTTTACTATCCTTATAAGAAAGCAGCTGCGCTCCATAAGCGACCAGTAATACGCCCAAAAGCCCTATTGCAACCTTAACTCCCCGGCTCATAATTTTAATTTTTTAAATAGCTGTGAGACCTGTCTCTTGCGTCGCTCATTTATATATTCATTACTCATCGCTATCTGGTAAAGGTCATTATAGAGTTTACCCGTTAAATACCTTCGTAATGTAGTATCAACCTTTGTTTTAATAAAATGCACTTTAAAGATTCCATATGAACTGTATATGCCGTCGGCGTTGTACTTACGGGCGGCAATAGCATAAAGCTGGCCATTCTTTTGAAAAAGGGATGAAACAAAAGGGGATTCCATTTTAGTGCCCCAAAACGTACTGTCTGTTATTTCGCAAACCTTGTAAACAATAAATTGACGATTGTTGACGCTACTCAGAATTGCATTGTTGCGATAATAGTAGAGCTGATTATTCGGGGCTCTATAAAGATGCATATCTCTAAAGTTGGAAACGTTGCCCAGTGAGGAAAAAGATTCATCACTTATTTGATCTATATTCTCTACTTTTTCGAGGTAACACTCATATGTACGATTCGTAAACGGTTGCCATGTGCTATCGATATTGGGGAAAAATCGGCTATGTTTTTCGTTTTTAAAAAGCCCTTTCAGGTCATACAGATGGTCGGGAATATGGTAAATCCCCCTGCTAAAAGAGAGACTATCCAAAACAACCTCGCGCTTGTAAGCAAACTCTGGGACGTACACCACCATGCTATCATTTAAATGCACTATCGAAAAACAAAAATTAGCAGGCACATCACCACCAACGGGTGTTTTTCGGGGTATAATATGGTAATAGCTATTGATGTATTTTATTGAGGCAAAGCGAGGGTCTTCCAATGCCGGGCTGATATGCCAGGTGCTATCGTTTTGCTCAACAAGATTTCCCTTATAAAATAACCGGAACTTAAGTGTTCCAGTATATGGTCCCGGTTGAGCATGCGCAATAACGCTACTCATCATAAAAACAACAACACACCATAAATTTCTGAAAAAAACTGTGCTAAACATTTTTTTGATATGTCGATTGAGTACTTGTAAGGTAACCCTTTTTTGACTGGTTTGGGTACTTTGGATAATATTCAACTCCGCTTATTAGCGGCCCTGTAACCGACCATAACGCAGAAAAGCCCTAAATCTTGCAGATTTAGGGCTTTCTTGTTTTTCAGCCGGCACTTAGTATATATTAATGTGCCCCCAAGCTTAACATCGTCAATAGAAAAAGCGACTCGCTGAATTAACGTGGGAAAGCAACAACCCCCATTGCGGCTATCCCGGGTAAATAAAACAGACAAACAAGTATTACCACAAAAAGCGTTATACCGATTGAAGTGAGCAGCCTCATCATCAACGCTTCCTCCTGTATTACATGCGCATTTATCTTCTTTAACTCCGTATCCATAGCAGATGAATTATGTGGACCATGTAGCAGCGTATCCAAATAATCGCCTGTACAAACGGTTACAGGGGGTTCAAGTGTTGATAAATTTGCATCCATATCAGTAGGTGTGTGATGTAAACATACACAGCATATTAGTCAATAGCATCAATTATTTTAAAATCAGGGGTTTCTACCTGCTTTTTAAACTGTGCGAAGATTGGGCGTTAACCAACCTCAAACAGCTAATTATTAAACATTTACAATTAACAGCAAACTATTTTCAATAAACACTTTGAAATTCAAAGTTCTTTTATTTACTTTGCCTTATAAAGTTCTTTGCTCGTTTAAAAAAGTTATTCACAAATACGTAAACCCATAGTTATGACACCAACAAAAAATTTAGAAACAACAGCTATCCATCCATTCCCATTGGGTAAGCTCATGCTGATCGGCGCCGGCGTAGGCCTTATTATCATCTCCATCTTTTTGATAGGCGTTAACCACCCCAGACCGGAGTGGGGACAGTATTGGATGATCCGGCCATTGGTTATCGTACCGTTAGCCGGTGCGGCCGGTGGTGTATTTTATTATATAATGGATTTTCTGCGCTATCGCGGAGGCTGGAGAACTGCGTTAGCCTACGTGGTAAGCGTTATCGGAATTATCATTGGCCTATGGATGGGGATTGTTTTGGGGCTGGTTGGCACTTTGTGGCATTAAGCCGAACGAACAGAAACACGGGCGGTCTTCACCTAATTTAAACTATGCGTATTTCCTCAAAACTTGATCGGCTGCACGCCGGCGCAAAGGCAAACCGGTGGCTGCGGTACTTTGCCGTTTTTAACCGCATTGCGCTGGCGGCTGGCTTTCTACCATCCGGCTTTGTAAAAATTATGGGCGAGCGGTTTACCGATCTATCCAATAATCACCCCATGGGTAATTATTTGGAGGCCCTACACCATACAGGCTATTACACATTTATTGGTGTGCTGCAGGTAACGGCAGCCATCCTGTTACTCATTCCCCGAACGGTGGTTTTGGGTGCGTTGCTCTATTTTCCCATTATATTGAACATTTGTATCCTGTCGCTGGCGGTGCGCTTTGAGGGTTCGCTGCTTTCATCGCCATTAATGGTGCTGGCAAACCTGTATCTTTTGTGCTGGAATTACGATAAGCTAAAATTCATTTTCCCGTTCAATCACAACCAGAAGCCGACCGTAAAAGCGATTAGCAATAGGTTCCCGATAGCCTTTTTTGCCGGCGTGGTGGCAACCGTCGCTATGGTGGTGCTGGCACTTACCAACATATTTGATATTATGCCCCGCAACACCCTGCCCGAATGTGCGGGCCAATGCCGGGTGAGCGCTAACCCAAAAGCTTGTTACGATTTTTGCGATTGCATCCACAAAAAAGGCCAGCCGCTTAATAAATGCCTGGATGAATATCATAAAGCATTAAAAGCTACGGCGCCGAAAAAGTAGGGATTTCGGGCTACGGCTTGTACCGTAGCCTCCTATTCGCCGCGCTAATCCCCATAAATGCTGCACTCATGTACTTTATGCTTTAACTATATAATAGTTTTTGTTGCTTTGGTATGTAAATCATCCGCAACAAATTGAAAAGGAGCATCACTATATCGCTTTACTGGAAATGCCAGCTTATTGGCTGGTCGATTGCCGCGTTATACTGGGGATATGCCGGATATAGTCCAAAAGGATTTAACTGGATGCTGGGTGTAATACAGTTTAGTACCGATGTTTTTATCTATATCCTCATCACGCATTTGTACCGCAATTTCGCCCTAAGCAGGGGCTGGCAAAACCTGGGCTTAAATAAATTACTGCCAAGGCTGGTGCCGGCCGTTTTGGTATTGGGGCTGGTTTACCTGCTGGTAACATCCGTAAAAATTTACTACATACGGTTATGGCTGCAGCCCGATATTTCGAGACCCTTTGGGGAGTTTTTTGATTTTTATCGCGATGGCATCCTGGTGGCGGGCATCAGGCTGATGTCTATCTGGCTGCTGGCCTATCACCTGTACCATTATTCGCAGCGCGAGATCAGCATTGCCAAAGAAAATGGCCGGCTGGCTGTGATCACGCGCGATGCACAGTTAAACAACCTGTCGGCGCAGCTTAACCCCCACTTCCTGTTCAATTCGCTTAATAATATTAAAGCCTTAATTAGTGATGACCCCACTTCCGCTCGAAGGGCTATAGACCTGCTCTCAGAATTGCTAAGAAGCTCCCTTTATCATGGCGATAAGCAATTGATAAGCTTAAAAGAAGAACTCGGACTTGTGCGAGATTACCTTGAGCTTGAAAAACTGCGTTTTGAAGAGCGTTTGCAATACCATATAGCTGATGATGATCTTTCGCAGAACATCCTGCTTCCCCGCTTAAGTATTCAAACCCTCACCGAAAATGCCGTTAAGCATGGCATCAGCAAGCAAAAAAACGGCGGGTTGATAGCCATCCATATCCTGAAAGTTGATGGCTATTTAAACATAACCGTGAGCAACCCCGGTAAATTTACGCCAGCCGCGGAATCTCATGGTTTGGGTTTGAAGAACCTGAATGAACGCCTGCAGCTTCATTATCAAAATGCAGCCGCTTTTAACATCAATGAAACAGGCGGAACGGTATCGGCAACCATTAAAATACCGTTGGCATGAAAAAGATACGGGCATTGATCATTGATGACGAGCGCGCCGCGCGGAACGAAATAAAGCGCTTATTAGCCAACTACCCTAATTTTGAATTAGTCGGCGAGGCTTCCAATGCAGATGAAGCCTCAGAAAAGATAATATCGCTAAAGCCCGACCTGCTGTTCCTGGATATCCAGATGCCCGAACGATCGGGGTTTGACCTGCTCGAATCGCTGGAGCATGTCCCGCTGGTTATATTTACCACCGCCTATGACCAGTATGCCGTTAAGGCATTTGAGGTTAGCGCTTTGGATTACCTGCTGAAACCCATCCGCCAGGAACGCTTTGAAAAAGCCCTAGCACAGGTAAGACAAAGGGTGAACAGCCCGGATGCCGCCGGGCAAATATTTGTGAAAGACCGGCAGCAGTACCATTTAATCCAGTGGAGTTCGGTACACCTTATCGAATCGATGGATAATTATGCCCGGATCTTTTACGGTGAAAAAAACGTGTTTCTGAAAAGCTCGCTTAACCAATTGGAGGGCCGGCTGGACGGCGAGCTGTTCTTCAGGATAAACCGGGCACAGATCGTCAACCGAAAACACATCCGCGAGGTTGGGAAAAATACCGGCAACCGCTTAAAAATAACCCTTCATACAGGCACCGAACTGGAGGTTTCCGAACGGCAATCGGTAAAATTCAAGCTTTGGGCCGCAGATAAATAAAAATAATAAATACACATTAACACCATTAAAATGATGAGAAAAACATTCTCCCTGCTACTGCTATGCCTTGTTTTCTGCAAGATGGCATCGGCACAAAACCAACCGGCTAAGGGGCAATATATCCGCGATAGCATCCTCTTGAAAACCCGCGACGGCGCACTGGTTACCGTGATGACCGTCCGCAAAAAAGGCGTAACAGAGAAGCTTCCCACTATTCTCCAGTTTACTATATACGCCCGCCGCAGCGACACGCTGAAAATACAGGAGGCCGCTGATAAAGACTACGTTGGTGTAATAGCCTACAGCCGTGGCAAGTGGAACAGCCCGGGCGAGGTGCTGGCTTACGAAACCGATGGCCGGGATGCCTACGATGTAATAGACTGGATAAGCAAACAGCCCTGGAGCGATGGCCGGGTGGGCATGTACGGCGGCAGCTACAACGGCTTTACCCAATGGGCGGCTACTAAGAAACTGCATCTCGCGCTTAAAACCATTGTGCCATCGGCAGCGGTAGCGCCAGGGCTGGATGTACCCATGACCAACAACGTGCAAATGAGCTTTGTGTTCCCCTGGACGTATTACACCAGCAACAATAAATTCCTCGACGAAAAGGATTACCGCGGCCCGCAATGGGGCGACCTGTACTGGAAATGGTATAACGACGGCCATGCCTACCGCTCGCTGGACAGTTTAACCGGCAGGGGTACTAACCACATGTTTCAGCGCTGGGTTGCCCACCCTACTTACGATAAGTACTGGCAGGATATGATCCCTTACAAAAAGGAGTTCGCCAATATCAATATCCCGGTTTTAACAACAACGGGCTATTACGATGGCGGGCAAATAGGCGGGATGTACTATTACCGCGAACTGATGAAGCATAACCCCAAAGCAAACCAATACGTGCTAATTGGCCCTTACGGCCACTTTGGCTCACAGGGATACCCGGATTCGGTTTATAACGGCTATCGTATTGATAGTGCTGCGCGGATAAATATCCACGAGGTGATCTACCAATGGTTCGATTATGTGTTTAAAAACAAGCCGAAACCGGCAATACTAAAGGATCACTTTAATTTTGAAGTGATGGGCGGTAACGAGTGGCGGCATGTACCCTCGCTACAACAAATGAGTACCGATACATTGAAGCTCTATCTCGATAACAAGCATCTTTCCGCCATCAAGCCGCTAAGAAAATCCTTTATGCCACAAAAGATAGACTTTGCCAATCGCGATGGTTTGAGTAGTTATTATTACGAGAACCAGATAATTTATGATAGCCTGAACACCAGCGGACTGGTTTTCACCAGCGATGTGCTAACTAAACCGTTAACCATCAGCGGAGCCTTCTCGGGCTTGTTAAAAACCCTGATCAACAAAAAGGATATGGATTACCACGTGCTGCTGTTTGAGCAAATGCCCGATGGGAAGTATTTCTTCCTGTCGTACTTTATGGGTAGGGCCAGTTATGCAACAAGCACCGAAAAGCGCCGGTTGCTGAGGCCCGGGCAAGTGGAGAGTATCCCATTTACCAATACCTATATCACCAGCAGGCGCTTAGGCAAAGGCAGCAAAATTGTAATTGTACTTAATATTAACAAAAGCCCTTTCGAACAGATCAATTACGGCACCGGCAAAAACGTGAGCAACGAAAGTATAAAAGATGCCAAAACACCATTGCAGATAAAGTGGTTTAACGATAGCTATATCAATATACCTGTGCTTAAATAAAATTTATAGATCCCGATTAATAGTTATAAAAAATGCCCCGCAGCAAAGCCTCAGATCTTTGGTTTGAGGCTTTGCTGTTTTCCGGGGTAATAGCCTTGGGGGTGAAAATATATTTCCAGTACGTGATTACAATGGCATGTTGGTTTACCTATCTTTATCCTATAAATCAATATTTTAAACCCAACCGCTATGCGCATTGTAAAAATTCTTTTAGCTGTACTAATGGCACAATTGATTGTTTCATGCGGTTCAAAATCGGCGCCCCAACCATCCCTCGCAGGCAAATGGAATATTACCAGCGCGCTTGGTAACGATGGCCGGCACTGGACAGGCTCTTTCACCCTGAAACAGGAAGGCGGCGAAAACAAGTATACCGGGCTTTTTTTATGGCATGCGGTAGATGGCAGCGCAGATGGTACGGATAGCATTACCGGCGAATACAATGTAAATACAAAAGTGCTGACCATGAAATCGGTGATTATAAGCGGCAATATCGAAAGCGTTTTGTATACCATGGATGTAACGGCCAACGGCAGGGTTATGACGGGCATCTGGACAGGATCGAGCGATGGTTCAATTGAACACCCGGGCAGGTGGTCGGCCGAAAAGGAATGACAGGCCTCTACAACCTCAAAACCCGCTACATTAGTTTTTGCCTTTTGTATCAAAAAGAATATTTATTCTATTTTCGGGCAAATATTGTGCTCCATGAAAGAACAACTACTCACCTTAATTTCGGGCTTAAAGAAAAACACCATTGCTTTTAGCGCCGTTATTGAATTTATAGAAACCTATTACAAGCACCAGCCAACAGCGTTTAAAAACGGCGAAGCCTATAACGAGTCGACACAAAACCAGGGTAGTGCAAAGGTTTTTGCTTTCGCCCAAATAAATAACTTAAGCGCGGTGGATACGCTTTACTTATTTGCCGAACACTACCAATCGGTACTGGCCAACCCTACCGCTACAGATCATCAAAACATCAGGCAGTTTATGGCCCATGGCTGGCCGGGTGTGGTATTTGAGGGAGAAGCCCTGGTGGCGAAATAACGATCTATCGATGTCCGTGGCTAATTTGAGTGTTCAAGCCTGACTCCCCTCTACGATAAAAAGAAGCTCTTTCTAAATTGCACCGGCGAAAGATTTGTTTTGGTTTTGAATAGCTTACTGAACGATTGCGAATGTTCGAAGCCTAAAACATAGGCAACCTCGCTTACCGATAAATTAGTGGTTGATAGCTTTTCCTTCGCTTTTTCAATGAGTTGATCGTGAATGTGCTGCTGTGCGTTCTGCCCGGTCAGCGACCGCAGCATGTCGCTCAAATAACTTGGTGAAAGGTTCAGCTTTTCTGCCAGGTACCCCACTGTGGGTAACCCCTGCGTTAACGCGATTTCGTTGTTAAAATATAAATTCAACACTTCTTCCAGCTTCTGTAGCAGATCGTTATTCACCGCTTTGCGGGTAATGAACTGGCGTTTATAAAACCGGTTGGCGTAATTCATCAACAACTCAATTTGCGAGATAACAACATCCTGGCTAAAATCATCTATCCGGCCCTTCAGCTCGTTCTCTATCATTTTAAAAACCTCTATGATAGTTGCTTTCTCATCTTCCGAAAGATGGAGGGTTTCGTTAGTAGAATAAGAAAAGAAGCCGTACTGTTTAATGTTTTTGGCCAGCGGGTAGCCCAAAAAGAAATCGGGATGGATAAGCAGTGTATATTCCGAACATACGCTGGCGTCATTGTCGTTACTGCCAATTACCTGCCCCGGCGAGGCGAAGAGTAAGCCACCCTCATCAAAATCATAATAACTCTGGCCATACTTTAATTTGCCGCCGATTTTTGGCTTATAGGATATCTTATAAAAGCCCAGCACATGGTATTGAGGCAGTTTTGGAATCTCCACTTGTGCATGCGCCCCATTAATGAGGCTTATCAGCGGATGCAAGGGTTTAGGCAAACCAAACATCCGGTGCGCTGCGGATAGCGATTCTATTTTAAAAAGATCATTTTCTTCTTTTTTCATATCTCATTCCATTTTAAAATGATAACCGATAATATTTTAAATATCGGTTATCATTTATGGTTTACCAAGCCGCTTCTCAACTCTGGGTCCTTTTTTACTTTGAGATGCCTTGCGCCGAATTAGAAACATTCGTCCAGGCATCCCACGTAGCTAAGCGTTCTGCATAGGCGTTGCGCACCCAGGGCAAACAATGGCTCCCTAAGAAGAAACGTAGCGGTGGATTTTCTGCATCAACTATCTTAAAGAGTGCTTCGGGAGTAGCTTCGGGGTCGCCTCGCTCCATCGTTTTTAAGCTATCAAAAAAACCGGCCTTAAAATCAGCGTAGATATCCTGGCCGGTCGCAAACTTCAGAGACCCCTGGCTGCCAAACTCCGTAGCATACGCCCCCGGCTCAATAATAGTTACCTTTATACCAAAAGCCTTAACTTCTGCGGCCAGGCTTTCGTGTATAGCCTCAAATGCCCATTTGGATGAACAATAGTAGCCGATAACCGGCAGCGTAACGTGTCCAAGGTTACTCGAGGTTCCCAGTATATGGCCGCCGCCTTGTTTCCGCAACAGCGGTAACGCAGCCTGGATAACAGATACCGGGCCGATAATATTGGTTTCGTAAAGTGCCCGGATATCATCCGCGCCGGCCTCTTCAATGGTGCCAACTAAGGAATAGCCGGCGTTGTTCAATACAATATCCAGTCTTCCAAAGTGAGCATGCGCCTGTTCCACGGCCGCTTTTACCTGCTCGGGCCGGGTTACGTCGAGCGCCAGAGTTAATACGCTTTCGCCATATTTTTCTTTCAGGTCGGCTATGCTATCCACGTTGCGGGCAGTAGCCGCCACTTTATCGCCACGTTTCAATGCAGCATCCGCCCAAACGCGTCCAAACCCGCGAGACGAACCGGTAATGAACCAAACTTTATTTCCTTTTTGATTTTCCATAACACAATGTTTTTAATTATTTAATAAAACAAAGGTGGAGAGGTGCCGGTATGCGCTTGTAGGCTAATTGCGGGCATTTGTAGCCAAAACGAGGAAAGAGGGGGGTGATTGACTGGCCTCATAATTTCGGATTTGCGTTTACTATCTACTGTGTTTCGAAGAAAGGTGAAAGACAGACAGATAAGTTTACCTTACATTAACTGGGTACTAACGTTTACCGTTTGCTATTTCGTAGCTCATTCAATACATTTGTTTGTATCTATACCTTATCATGAAACACCCGGTTTATTTAATGTTTATTGTGCTAAGTGCCCTTATCTGGGGCTGCAATAAAGAAGTAATAGTAAAAAAAACAGAAACCGAGATAACTGTAATTCGTAAACCAACCGCTATCAGCATTGCTATTGACAAAATTGTAAATGACTCTACCTTAACTTTAAAGTGGAGTAAGATTAACTATCCGGGCTTTAAAGAGTACATCTTAACCCAATCAACAAGAATATTTCAGGGCGGTGTTTTTGAGTATGTTAATACTCAAAAAGTGATAAAAATGCAGATTCGACAAGTTATACCGTAACTAACATTCCGAGGATACCGGATGCGTCTTTCACAATAACGGCCTCGTATACTCAAGATTCTAAAATCGAATATGTTTCGGCAAATCTTACTTACAGCAGAAAAGACGCTTACTTAAACACCAAGGTTTCGCACGCGTTGATCGACAAACAGGCAAACGTTATTTTTTTGTTTGATAACGTAGCCGGTACCATTAATTCCTACGATTATGCTGCCGACAAACCACTAAAAAAGCTTAGCCTTGATATTGGCCTGGGATACGCGGCGATGGGCCTTATAGATAGCAAGACGGAAATATATGCACCTACAGTTGATGGCTGGCTTTTTATTATAGATGCTGCAACGCTAACCGTTACCGATAAAATATTTGTAGGTGGTGAAAATGTTGCGTCGGCGGCTGTATTTGGCGATAAAATAGCGGTTTCGGCAACAGAGAGATCGCAAACATATTCCTATGAGAATAACGTAAAAATATACGACCGAAAAACAAAAAAACTCATTGGCCGAACAGCCTATTACGATAACACCCATTTACTTAATCTCGAAGGATCATCGGAATTTATTGATATAACATTTAACATAACCCCTACGCAGCTTACTTATTTTAAGCTTGATAATGACGGAAAACCTATAGTTAAGTTTGAAGACAAGTACCACGGAGACCATAATCTTGATCCAACCATTCTCAAATCATTCCCCGATGGTAAAAAGTTTATTACAGGATCACATGGAACAGTTTACACCAGCGACCTAACGTTTGAAAGTGACCTTAACTACTACGGCACCAATTATACCGATTTCGCTTTTAATCAACCGGGAACGATAATCTACTGTTCTGAATTGTCAAATAAATCTATAACAGCAATCAGTTACCCTGCTAAAACCGTCTTAAAAAGTTACGTTACAAAGTTGCAGCCTTTAAAACTTTTCAGGGATGATGACTCCCTGATCTGTGTAAGTACCGAAAATGTATATGGCTATAAGGCTGTAATATTTATAGAAAAAATTAAATTATAATATTGTGCACATCAAAAAGTTATTTCCTGTATTAGCAATCTGTTTAATAGCTTTTACCTGGTACACTGGTTGCAAAAAAACAGATAAAATTGTTATTGAAAAGGAAACCATAGAAGTAACCGCACCCAGTAGCAAGTTCAGTACTCAGGTTTTCGATAGACGATTTAATGGCAGGCAAAATAATACTGTTGCCGTTATCGACTCTAATTTCTACTTTAAAAACCAGTCCGACTCGGCCAACAACATCACATATACCTGGGATTTTGGTGATGGCGAAAAATCGCAGCTAAGGCATCCGGTACACAGTTATAAATCAGGTGGAATTTATACCGTAAGGTTAATAACTAACAAGGCGGACCAGGCCTTTGATACCACTCAAACACGGTTAAGCGTGATAGCCGGGCAGCGTGAATTTGAGTGGGCAGGTAAAAGCGTAAACCCTATAGACATTGTTGAAAAAGGCGACGGCGACTTTTTGTTTTTGGGCTTTTCCGCTGATAAGAATACCTTTCCCACAGTACCTTCGTATTTTTTAATAACGCTTGATAAAGATTTTCGTCAAAAAAACATTAAAACGCTGGCCGCTAACGTTAAACTAAGCTCCATTGAGAAGTGCTCTGATAACGCTTACATTTGTATTGGTAACACAACAGGAGGGGCTGACCAGAACAACCTTATCAAGATCAGCGCAGAAGGTGTGATACTTTGGTCGAAACCTATTGAGATTGAAAACTTAGTAAGTGCAAAACAAACGGCAGACCAGGGTTTTATTTTAGCCGGCTCAAAAAATGTCATAGTGGATATATACGGAAATGTACAACCAAGAACCGCTATAATCAAAACCGACGGGAATGGAAATGTGGTATGGAACCGCTTGTTTTCTGCGGCATTACTTTTAAAAAACACCTACAACGTTCTTACAGAAACCGATGGCTATACCATAGCAGGTATAAAGCCGGCAACACCTTCGCCTAATTATTATTGCGATGCTTGCGACTCGGTATGCCTTGTAAAATTAAGCTCCACGGGCCTGGTAACAAGCTCCACCAGTATCGAAGCGGCGTTAAACACAGGGAACTTCGGTATGGTAAATGTTGACTTAGGCAAAACCGGTAATTATATTGTGACGCCGGGTAATACCAGGGGTATTTTCGTCTTTTCATCTGCAAGAATGTTTCTGGATCGTAAATTAACTACCAATTTGGCTTCATCAAGCGTGATCAATAATGGCGATATAATAGCGCTGCAGAATGAATACTCTAACGGATTTAGCGTTTCGATGGCCGGATACAGTGAAACAGGAGCGAGAAAATGGTACTTCCCATTAGATGGCATACAGTACAGCAACGGCGGCTATAGCTGTTGCTCTAACAGTTGGCCCGTGATCGTAAAGAAGTTAAAAGATGGTAGTTCGTTATTTATGGCCAGTAAAGTAGATGTTTACGATTATCACTATATAGGCACTATAGTTAGGGTTAGTGCTGATGGAAAAATAATGTAACCGATAATTGATAGATCCGGCCCGACAATCTTGCACAATTCAGCAATGAGGCGGCAAAGAAAAAGCCGTTACGAAAATCATAACGGCTTAGTTTTAGAACCGGTGGTGAACAACCATTCTTATTTATCCGCCGGAGCATAAGCCCCGTTATTAAGCCAGGTTAACCAGGCTTTTTTGAATGCGGCATGGCTCATCGGAGGCAAGGTAGGCCCTTCGCCCGGGTTCCAACCGGTTAGCACCAGGCCGTCATCAGCATGCGCTATGAGCTTTTTCATATCCTTGTTGCCATTTTGTTTCGGGTCTACCAGTTGCTTAGCCAATTGGCGCGGCGTTCTGCCCTGGAAAACCATTTTCATGTTTGCTGGCGGCAGGTGCCAGTCGGGGTTACCGGGAGGAGCATGTAATCCCGCAGTATTGGTGGGCTGATGGCAGTTGGCACACTTCATGGCGTAAACGCCTTTTCCGTCAACACCTCTTTTAGGCAGCATGGTATGCAAATGGCTATCGTCGCCCTGTAATGGTATGTTCCCCGCAGGATGACAATTACATACAGCGCGCACTCATCAGTACGGTGTAAACCTGTTTAAAGGCTGTTACAGAAGCAACACTGTCTTTTTTAATCGCAGGCAAAGCTGATGCACGGGCAACTTTTGGATAATTGTCCTTATTTAGGGTAAAAGCCATTATGCCTACCATCGCACATAATAACCCGGTAACGATAAAAACGCGGCGCTTGTTCATTACTTTGTTTCCCCCTTTCCCTGCAATTCAGCGGCTAAATGGATGGCCTCCCGAATGCGCAAATAAGTACCACAACGGCAAATATTACCCGCCATGGCATCATCAATATCCTTATCGGTAGGTTTAGCTTTTTCTTTAAGCAACACAGCAGCAGACATGATCTGCCCGGCCTGGCAATACCCGCATTGAGAAACATCCAACTCCAGCCATGCCTTTTGCAAGGGGTGAGTGTTAGTTGCCGAAAGGCCCTCTATGGTTACTACTTTCTTTCCCTCGGCGCGGCTTACTTTTGTAACGCATGACCGCACAGCCTCACCATTTAAATGCACTACGCATGCACCGCATTGCGCCACCCCACAGCCATACTTTGTACCCACAAGGCCAACATGATCTCTAAGCACCCAAAGTAAAGGTGTGTCGGGTTCTGCGCCAACATGGTAGGTTTTCTTATTAATATTTAGAGTGATCATAATTTTAATGTTATGGTTGAAAAAAGATTAATTAGTTAAACAGCAGGCATTTCGGGCTGCGGTGACGAAAAAGGTTGCTGATAGAAACGCTTGCCCGAAGCTTTATACAAGGCATTAGCCACCGCCCCAAACACCGGCGGGAAGGGCGGCTCGCCTAAGCCGGTTGGGTCAATGTCATTTTTAACAAAGTGCACCTCTACCTTTTTAGGTGCTTCGTGCATGCGGATGATCCTGTAGGTGTGGAAGTTGTTTTCCTGTACCGCGCCGTTCTTGTGCGTAAGTCCGCCGTACAGGGAATTCCCTATACCGTCAACAACCGCACCCTGTACCATATTGGTTGCGGCATCGGGGTTAATAACTATTCCGCAATCTATAGCGCTAAATACTCTTTCTACATAAGGCTGCCCTTCTTTGGTGGTCATATCCACTACATGGGCCGCATAGGAATTATGGCAGAAATAGGCAGCAACGCCGCGGCTGAACTTCTTTTGTTCGGGCCCGTTCCAGCCCGATTTTTCTTTAACCAATTTCAACACGCCCGCATATCGGTCGGCATCATATTCGTTATTCTTACCAACGGGGTTTTCTTTCGCCCTTTTCAACAATTCCAACCTAAAGTCATCGGGTCTTTACCCATTGCTTCGGCTAATTCATCCAGGAAAGATTGTTCTGCGGCAGCATTGAAATTAGATCTTGGCGCCCTGAATGCACCTATGGTGATATTGGATGCGATCTCCCAGCCCTCGGCAAGGTAATTATCCACTGCACCCGCCGGGAACCTGTTTGCATGAATGGCGTTTTCGGGTATACCGCCGCCTTTAACGTGAAACCCAATAAGGTTTTTGTTAGCGTCTAATGCCGCACGATAGGTAGCAGTGTACATTGGGCGGTAAATACCATAGGTGGTATCGTCTTCGCGGCTATAGATGAGTTTAACAGGCGCTTTTGCCCGTTTAGAGATCAGTGCCGCTTCTGTAAGGTAATGCCCGTATGCCCTGCGGCCAAAGCCGCCACCCATACGGGTCATCTGTATTTCGATCTTATCGGCAGGGAGCTTTAAAATTTTGGAGAGTGTGGGTTCTGTCCAGCCGGGTGCTTGCAATGGGCCCACCAGCAGCGCTTTTTCATCGGTAACATGTGCAAAGAAGTTCATTGGTTCCATGCAGTTATGCGCCAGGAAGGGGGCATTATAGGTGCGCTCGATGATCTGGGCCGCATTCTTGAAAGCCGTTTCCGAGTCGCCGTCCTTTCTTAATTGCTGGGCGGGTTTACTGGCATACAGCTTCATCTTCTCCAACTGTTTTTCGGTGCTTTCCAGCTCCCCCGGAACAATAACCTCCCTTTTCCCGCCTCTGCCCATCATGGTATCTTTGGTGTCGCCGGCGGGTTCCCATTCAACTATGAGTTTTTTACGGGCTTGCATCACCTCCCAGGTGGTTTTGCCAACCACCGCGAGCAATTCATTAAAAGTGCGCGTATCAAACCCGCCCTGCTCAAATCCATCTTCATATAATTTGATGGTGAAAACATCTTTTATACCGGGCACTTTAAAGCCTGGCTTGCGTCAAATGATTTTAGTTTGAGCCCGAAAGCCGGCGGATGCACAGCCATAGCAATGAGCATGCCCTCGTGCTTGTAATCCAACCCAAAAAGCGGCTTCCCGCTGATGATCTTCGTTCCCTCCACGTTTTTTTGCGAATGCCGCACAACGCTGAAGCTTTTTACATCTTTTAGCTTTACATCCTTAGGTACAGGGATGCCCGATGCCTTTGCGGCGAAATCGCCGTACCTCCCTTTCTTACCACTTTTTGCGTGATAAACTTCACCGGCTTTGGTTGTTATTTCTTCAACGGGTACCGCCCAGCTTTGCGCCGCGGCCTGCATCAGCATATTGCGTGCAGCTGCACCTGCCTGGCGTAACGGCTTCCAGTACATCCTCATGGAATTACTGCCACCGGTAAACTGCGGGCCTAACTTAGTGTTATCATGCGGCCCCATCTCCACCGCTACCTTTTTCCAGTCAACATCCAGTTCTTCGGCTACCATCATCGGGAGAGATGTCATTACATTTTGCCCAAACTCGGGGTTGGGGCAAATAATTTTAATAACATTATCTGCGGTGATCTTGATGTAACCGGTTATTTCGCTCCATTCTGCAGCAGCGCCGGCATCAACGCCCCTTTCGGCAAGCCCTAATTTTCCAAGGGCACTAAAATGGATCAGCAGCCCACCTCCCGCAAGGGCCGAGGCTTTAAGAAAGGCACGCCTGTTGAAATTTGTGTTGGTCTTTTCCATCTTAAATATTTTAGTTTTTGCTAATGGTATTTCAAAATCTTTTAAATGCGTACAAGCGAATTCACACAAAATTTCATTCGATTGAAAATTCGCGCATGTTCATTAGGGGGCGTATCGGTTGTTTTAGTATTGGCTTCTCTGAATGATGAGGTAGGGCTATGTAATGCTCAAAATTCTCTAATGCAAATTAGTTATTTTATTTATTAACCAATTTAATAATAGACGGTTGGTGCAAAATTATCGACGGAATTGGGATAATTATCCATTGGATGGCCCAAATTGGACCTATAATAGAGAAAGATTTAGATGCCGCCGCAGTAGGGCGCATCAGATAATTTGCTTTACAGCGTTAACAAAAAGCCCCAAATGCAAAAGGCCTCAAATCTTTCGACTTGAGGCTCTTCAGTTAAAACAGGGAAGGCTCCTTACAACTTAGAATTCGCCTTTTTTATCATCTTAGGAAGGTCTTTTTGCAAATCTGTCATTAACCGTGCTAAAGCGCTTTCGCACATAGGTAAAATCTTCTCAATCTTTAAAACCGGCACGTCGGCAATAAGCGGGCTCGAGCCCTCTGATTTGGCATCTTCCCTTATCGAAAACACTTTATCGCCATCCTTATTAAATAATGCAATATTGGCGTGTGCATTTACTTTAACTACACCCATTCCACCAAAGCCGATCTTTACCAGGTCAAAATCTATATATACCTTCATTACGCCATCTGCCCGGCTAAATATTTTGAGCAGTGCGTTTTCGTTTGCACGACCAGCGGCCGGCAATACTATTTTATATCCATCAATAGGGATATTGTAATTATCTTTTAAAATACCGCTGGTTGCCTCGCCTACAGGGTTGAATGCTTTATAATCGGCATTGCCGGTTACATCTGCCTCTGGTAGAAGTTCAAACGGAAATTCTTTGGAGTATGTGTTAAAAAACTGATCGTGAAAACTTTGCAACAGCGGCACCATATTAAAATTTGGGTCGTCAATAAGTTGGGTCATAGCCACTTTAGCTGCTGTGCCAAAACTCGACACGCCAATTTGCTTTACCGCGTAAAATGTAATTACAGCTACTTTTTTGTTTTGAGCATAGCTGCCGGAGATCAGTAACAGCGAAAACAAGGCACTAAGGACAAGCGTTTTTTTCATTTTTTTCATTTGAGGGTTTGAGTTGTGATAAGTATTTAGGTTAAAATCAGGCACTAATATAAAAAAAGGCCTCTTTGATTTCTCTAAAGGGCCTTTTAATTTTCCTGGGTAGCGGGAACAGGACTCGAACCTATGACCTTCGGGTTATGAGCCCGACGAGCTACCAACTGCTCCATCCCGCACTATGTTTAATTTTCATCGCGGCCATAACATCCGCAATGTTGTTCCTTTGAAAGGAAGCCAAGGTTTTGTGCCCCGCTTTTAGAAATCAAAAGCCTCAAATCGTAAAGACTTGAGGCTTTCTAATTTTCTGGGTAGCGGGAGCAGGACTCGAACCTACGACCTTCGGGTTATGAGCCCGACGAGCTACCAACTGCTCCATCCCGCACTGTATTTGGTATATATTGCCTTCCGTTCATAACTCCGGAAAGTTGTTTCCAATTGTCAAAATGAAATTTGCACTCCGTTTTTATTGGACTGCAAAGATATAATTCGTTTCTTTGCAGTCCAAATAATATTTTAATTATTTTTTTATGGCACACAGGGCAGGTTTTGTAAGTATAATTGGTAAACCCAACGCGGGTAAATCAACCCTTATGAACGCCCTCGTGGGCGAAAAAATGTCTATCATCACTCCAAAAGCGCAAACAACACGCCACCGCATTTTGGGAATTGTGAACGAAGAAGACTACCAAATTGTATTCTCGGATACGCCGGGTATCATTAAACCGCACTATGCTTTGCACGAAAGTATGATGCATCAGGTAGATGGCTCTATTGTAGATGCCGATATGATACTGCTGGTCACCGATATCCATGAAGAATACAATGAGCAGGATGTACTGAAAAAACTGGAAGGCTCCACCGCCCCGCTTATTGTTTTGGTGAACAAGATTGACCAAAGCGATGAAACGGAAGTAAAAGAGAAAGTTGATTACTGGCAGGAAAAACTGAACCCTAAAGCCGTCTTCGCGATATCTGCCCTGCACGGCCACAACATACAGGGTATAATGGAGCTGATACTGGAAGAACTGCCCGAGCACCCCGCCTATTATGAAAAGGATGCGCTGACAGACCGTAACGACCGCTTCTTCGCATCAGAAATGATACGCGCGCAGATATTTAAGCAATACAAAAAAGAGATCCCTTACAGCACCGAGGTTATTGTAACCGCTTTTGTGGAAGGCGAGAAACTGCACCGCATCAGTGCCGAGATCATTGTAGAGCGCGATTCGCAAAAGAACATTGTAATAGGCAATAAGGGCGAAATGCTGAAAATAGTAGGCACATACGCCCGCCGCGATATGGAAGAGTTTTTCCAGAAGAAGATTTTTTTGGAAATGTTTGTAAAGGTTATCCCCGACTGGCGCAGCAAGAAAAATTACCTGAAAAAATTCGGGTACGAATAACAAAGAATTACGATTTACGAATTACGATTTTAGATTTATGCTGATCGGATTTGTAAATTAGCATAAGGTTTATGGATAGCGGTTTGAAGAGGCCAGATCGTACATCGTAAATCTAAAATCTAAAATTGAAATGAGTAATATAGTAGCTATAGTAGGCAGGCCAAACGTTGGCAAATCCACTTTATACAACCGTTTAACCGAAAGCCGTAAAGCTATTGTTGACGATTTTAGCGGCGTAACCCGCGACAGGCATTACGGCACCAGCGAATGGACCGACCAGAAATTTACGGTTATTGATACCGGCGGTTACGTAGCCAACTCCGAAGAACTTTTTGAGGTTGCCATCCGCGAGCAGGTATTGATCGCTATTGAAGAAGCATCTGTTATCCTTTTTATGGTAGATGTTACCACCGGCATCACCGATCTGGACGATGAGATCGCCAACATCCTGCGCAAGGGTAAAAAACCCGTATTTGTGGTGGTAAATAAGCTGGATAACAATGCCCAATTAGCAGACGCTACCGAGTTTTACAGTTTAGGCCTTGGCGAGATCTACACCTTATCGTCTATGACAGGCAGCGGTACCGGCGAACTGCTCGACGAAGTGGTTAAACATTTCGAAGACGTACCGTTTGATGAGAACGAACGCCCTAAATACGCCATTGTTGGCCGCCCTAACGTAGGCAAATCATCTATCATTAACGCCCTGATAGGTCACGACCGTAACATTGTTACCCCTATCGCCGGCACCACCCGCGATAGTATCCACATCCACTACAACCAGTACGGCCACGATTTTATGTTGATCGATACCGCCGGGATGCGTAAGAAAACCAAGGTGAAAGAAAATATCGAGTTTTATTCGGTAATGCGCACCATCAAAGCTTTGGAAGAAGCCGATGTGGTTATCCTGATGATCGACGCCGTAGAAGGTTTGGAGTCGCAGGATGTAAACCTGTTCCACCTGGCAGAAAAGAACAAAAAAGGCATCGTCATAGTAGTGAACAAATGGGATTTGATCGAGAAGAACAACAAAACCATAAAGGTTTTCGAGGACCAGATCAAACAAAAAATAGCGCCTTTTACCGATGTGCCAATCGTATTTACTTCGGTAACCGAAAAACAGCGTGTACTGAAAGTGATAGATGTAGCCAACCAGGTTTACGCCAACCGCGCCCGCAAGATCCCGACTTCAAAACTGAACGAGGTAATGCTGCCGATCATCGAGAACTATCCGCCGCCATCCTTAAAAGGCAAATACGTAAAAATTAAATACATCACCCAGATAGCCGGTCAATCGCCCATGTTTGCGTTTTTCTGCAACCTGCCACAGTATGTAAAAGAACCCTACTACCGCTTCATCGAAAATCAATTGCGCGAGCATTTTGAGTTTTCCGGCGCGCCGATACAGGTTTGGTTCAGGCAGAAGTAAGAGGCTTTATAATATTATTTAAGATAGCGATGGGTTTGAAACCTGTCGCTATTTTTGTTTTGAGGCTTCTTCGATTTAGAAATTAAACATTAAATTTGATTATGAACTTATTGGCAGAGAAAATTGAACTTGCTAAACGCTTGTTAGAAGTGGAAGATGAAAATCTGTTAATGCAAATTAAACAGCTATTTGATAACGACGGAAAAGATTTTTGGGATGATTTGCCAAGCCATGTGCAACAAGGAATTGAACGGGCAAAAAAGCAGGCCGCCGAAGGTAAACTTACGCCCCACGACGAAGTAATGGCGAAGTACGAAAAGTATTTATGATCAGATCTATCGAATGGTCAGATGATGCAAAGGAAACGTTCGACGTTATAGTTTTGATTATTGAGAATAAATGGAGCACCCGACAAGCGGGTGTTTTTATTAAAAGAGTTCGCAGAGTACTACAGATGATTGCGATGCATCCTGAAATGTATAAAGCCTCCATTTCCGCAGATGTGAGGCAAGCCGTAATCTCCAAACAAACTTCTATGTTTTATAAAGTTGAAGAGCGTTCTATCATCGTTCTATACTTTTGGGATAACAGGCAGGAGCCCTTATTTGAATAATTATTCCCCGCTAAAAATTCTTCTCCGTCAATATCTTTTTGCTTTTTAATCGCTCGATGATATAGCGAGCTTCCGCCTCGTCCAGGTCATTGCCAAATTTTACTGTTTTTAGGCCATAATCAAACTTAACGGTGCCCGAATTATAGTTACTTAAAATTCCTTTTTGCTCCCGTCGGCCAAACTGAAACCCGTTATAAATCGAAAACTCTTCTAAGGCGCGTACATGCTTAACTTCATTTAAGTCGTACACCTTAGGCGATAAAAAGAACAATGCTTGGTTTCGGATGGAAATAGTGCCCTGCCCCGCTTCAATAGTTTCTTTGCCAAGCAGCATAAAAAGAATAGTGCTCACTACAAATATGCCGCCTAAAGTCCAGCCGGTAAGCCACGCTATCATAAAAAGGTCAATCGCGCCATCATGGCCAAACATGGTTAGTGCATTTGTTTCACCAAAAAACCAGCCAACCATCCACGCGCAAAAGAAAAGTAATACAAAATAGTTCCGCTTGCCGGGAATTACGATTTCCACTTTGTCGAAATTATCGGTTATGATCGCGCGGCCACTGTATGGGGTTTCCATTTGTGTAAGGAATTAGGGGTTAATCGTTTATAAAAGTAAGGTTCCCACCTGTAAAAGCAAATCTTTGCATCGTTATTTTTTCGCGACTATTAACGCTATTATTTTTAGTAATTTTACTTTTACAATGACGCAACCAACCCTCAATAAATACAACATCAAATTCCGCGAAGCGCTTGCCGGCTTAAACCCGGAGCAGCTTGCGGCGGTAAATAAAATGGATGGCCCGGTGCTGGTAGTGGCGGGACCCGGCACGGGTAAAACGCAGATACTTGCCGCGCGAATTGGTAAGATACTAACCGATACCGATGCTCAGCCGAACGAAATCCTGTGCCTTACCTATACCGACGCGGGTGCCGTGGCCATGCGTAAACGCCTATTCGAGTTTATCGGCCCGGATGCTTATCGTATTAACATTTATACCTTCCACGCTTTTTGTAATGAGATCATCCAGGAAAACCTGGAGTACTTCGGCAAGCTGAATTTGGAGTCGTTATCCGACCTCGAATCGGCCATGCTTTTCCGCGAGCTGGTGGATGAGTTCGGCAACGAGCATTTATTGAAGCGTTTTACCGGCGATATTTATTACGATGCGCCCCGCTTAAAAACCCTCTTCTCTACCATGAAACGCGAGAACTGGAGCAAAGAATTGATTGTGCAAGCCGTGCAGGAATACCTGGACGACCTGCCCAACCGAGAGGAGTTCATTTATAAGCGCGCTAATCTAAAAGCCGGCATCAACATAGGCGACCCAAAACAAAAGGACATCGATAAGGCCAAAGATACCATGGCTAAGCTTTTAGCCGCTGTTGCCGAGTACGAGAACTATGCTAATAAAATGAAGGCACGCGGCCGGTACGATTATGACGATATGATCATCTGGGTATTAAAAGCTTTCCGCGAGAACGAGGAGATCCTGCGCAAATACCAGGAGCGCTACCAATATATTCTGGTAGATGAGTTCCAGGATACCAGTGGTTCGCAAAATGAATTACTGAAATTCTTGCTGAACTATTGGGAAACACCAAATGTGTTTGTGGTGGGTGATGACGACCAGTCGATCTTCAAATTCCAGGGCGCAAACATGAAGAACATTCTTGATTTTGCCGGAGACTATGTGAGCGCCCTGCATACCGTGGTGCTTAAACATAATTACCGCTCCAACCAGCATATCCTCGATATTTCCAAAGCCCTCATCAATAATAATAAAGAGCGGTTGACCAGCCAGTTGAGGCTGGATAAAAACCTGAAAGCATCGCACCCGCGCTTTGATGAATTGGTGGTGGAACCCATCATCCAGGAGTATGAAAATTCCGCGCAGGAATTAGTGAACACCGCCCTGCAAATAAAAAAACTGGTTGATAAAGGCACCGAGCCCGGCGAAATAGCCGTGATATACCGCAACCACAGCCAGGTGGAGGAATTGCTTACTTACCTGGAAGCGCAGAAGATCGCTGTAAATACCAAGCGAAAAATAGATATACTCACCGTCCCCTTTGGTGAGAAGATCCTGAACATCCTGCGCTATCTTGCTATGGAGCTGGATTCGCCTTATAGTGGGGACGAACTGTTGTTTGAGATTCTGCACTACGATCTGTTCAGCATCCCGCCCATCGAAATTGCCAAGGCCAGCATCGCTGTATCTAAAGAGAACTTCGCTACAGCAAATAAAAACGAGCCGGTAACCAGTCTGCGACGCTATATCCACGAGATGAAGCTGGTTGCCCAAACAGACCTGTTTAGCAAGCAGCCCAACGTGGAGATGAAATACCTCATCAACGATATTGATGAATTGCTAAAATCGGCGGTGAGCGTTACGCTGCAGCAATTCTTCCAGGACGTGGTGGCCAAAATGGGCATCCTCAAATACATTATGCAGCAGCAGGATAAGGGCACACACATGCAGATCCTCACCAGCTTCTTCGATTTCCTAAAGGACGAAAGCCGTAAAGACCCGGAGATAAAATTATCCGGCCTTATCGCTACCGTCGAGCTGATGAAAAAGAACAACATTCGCCTGGAGTTGAACAAAGTGATCTTCTCTGATAACGGCATCAATTTTCTAACCGCGCATGGTTCCAAGGGCCTGGAGTTTGAGCATGTGTTTTTCATCGGCTGCGATAAAAAAACATGGGACGGCAAGGGACGCAATTACGGTTTCAGCTACCCGGATACGCTCACCAGCTCGGCATCAGACGATATCGCGCAAAAAGAAGAAGCACGGCGGCTATTTTATGTGGCCATCACCCGCGCCAAGCAATGTTTAAACATCTCTTACGCCGGCAAAGATGCCAAAGGCAAGGACCAGGAGCCGTCGCAGTTCATCGGCGAAATCCTGGCGGATACCGAGCTGCAATTACAATTCCCTAAAGTAAGCGATACCGATATGCTCGGCTTTTTTGCAACCCAATTCAGCGAAGCGGATAAACCCGTTGTAGAACTGCTGGACAGGAATTACATTAATCAATTACTGCAGAATTACACGCTTTCGGTTACACACCTCAGCAATTATTTAGATTGTCCGTTAAGGTTTTACTTCCAGTGTTTGATACGCGTGCCGTCGGGCAAAAGTCCGTCAGCTACTTTTGGGCAGGCGGTGCACTGGGCGCTCAACAAAGCTTATCGCAAACTGCCCGAATACGGCAATGAATTTATGCCGACCGAAGATTTTGTAAAGGAATTTAAATGGTACATGTACCGCAACCGCGATTCGTTCACCAAAACCGACTTTAAACTGCGGGTAGATTACGGCGAAAAGATCCTCCCGCCCTATTACGAGTTAAATGCTCCCAACTGGAACAAGGTGGCCCAAACCGAGCGTAGCATTAAAAACATTGAGGTAGGCGGCGTGCCAATAAAGGGGAACTTGGATAAAATTGAGTTCGACGGCAAGGATGTTACCGTGGTAGATTATAAAACCGGTCGCGTACGCAACGCCAAGGATAAACTGCTTCGCCCTACCAACGATGCACCCAACGGTGGCGATTACTGGCGGCAGGCGGTTTTTTACAAGATATTGATAGATAACGACCGCACCAACGACTGGCAGGTGGTAAACACCGTATTTGATTTTATAGAACCGGTAAGCGACGAGTATTTTAAGGAAAAAGTAGTGATCAGTCCGCAGGATATTGAGGATGTTACCGGGCAAATTACGACCGTTTACCAAAAGATCATGAACCACGAATTCAGCGAAGGCTGCGGCAAAAAAGAATGCGACTGGTGCCATTTTGTAAAAAGCAATTTTAAACAGCCGGGTAACATTTTGGAGACAGTTGAAGGAGAGGAAACAGAATAATTAAATTGCCTGTATGAAAAACGCTTTTATCCTTTTGCTTTCTTGTTTCACGCTTTCAGCATCCGCCCAAACTGTGGTAAAACAGGATGCCACCATCAAACAAATGGTGGACGAGGTCTCCAACAAAAACATTGAGGCCATTGTGCGCAAATTGGTAAGCTTTAAAACAAGGCATACCCTAAGCGATACTACCAGCAAAACTGAAGGTATTGGTGCTGCGCGTAACTGGATAAAAGCGGAATACGAACGATATGCTACAGCATCAAACGGGCGATTGAAAGTGCAGTTTGATGCCTTTGTACAGCCACAGGGCAGGCGCTTAAGCAAAAACACGCCGATGAAGAACGTGCTGGCCATTTTAAAGGGAACAGACACGGCGGATCACCGGGTTTACATCGTCTCCGGCCATTACGATTCGCGGGCTACCAAGGCTATGGATTCTACATCCTTTGCCCCCGGCGCGGTGGATGATGCATCAGGCACCGCCGTGTCGATGGAACTGGCCAGGGTGATGGCTAAACGTTCGTTCCCAGCTACCATTATATTTATGGCGGTTGTGGGCGAAGAACAGGGCCTGTACGGCTCTACCAACGTGGCTAAGCGCGCCAAAGCCGAAGGATGGCAGGTAGACGCCATGCTGAATAACGACATCGTAGGCAACACCTACGGCATGGAAACCGGGTTAAAAGATAACCGCAGCATCCGTGTGTTTAGCGATGGCATACCAACCGCTGCTACCGAAAAAGAAATTGCCGCGCTGAAATCCCTGGGCGGCGAAAATGATAGCCAATCGCGCCAGCTAGCCCGCTACGCCAAGGAGATAGGCGAGCGCTATGTAGAACAACTGGATGTAAAGCTCATTTACCGTACCGACCGCTACCTGCGCGGCGGCGACCACCTCCCCTTTCTGGAGCAGGGTTTTACCGCCGTACGTTTTACCGAAATGAACGAGAATTTCGACCGCCAGCACCAGGATGTACGCAAAGAAAATGGTGTGGATTACGGCGATCTGCCCGATTTTGCCGACTATGATTATACGCAGAAGATCGCCCGCATGAACCTTTCTATCCTGGCAAACCTGGCATTGGCCCCCGGCCAGCCACAAAACGTAGGCGTTATCACCAGCGACCTCACCAATAAAACAAAACTAAAATGGGATGCCCCAAAAGGCAAAGCGCCGGCGGGATATTATGTACTGATGCGCGAAACCATCAGCCCCTACTGGGAAAAGAAATTTTATGTAACCGATACCAATGCAACCATCGGCTATTCAAAGGATAACTACCTGTTTGCCGTGCAATCGGTTGATGCAGCCGGGCACGAGAGTTTGCCGGTGTATCCTAAGCCGGTAAGATAGGTTTTTAAGAGATTGGAGATTAGTTAAATAGAGATTAGCCCACGATAGTCGCTTCTAATCTCTAACCTCTGGTCAACTAACCTCTAAGTATTACTTCACACTCTTTCGTTGCACAATAAAGTATCCTACTACAAACACCACCGCTGATACCGCCACCGCTACAAAAACATCTTTCGTAAATACATCTATTACAATATCCTGCGCCGGGCCTTTTTTGTTTTTAAACATGGTGGTTAATGCTACCATAGGGTGAGCATAAGGGAAGGCATAGGAATATTCCCATCCTTTAGATGCCGCTGTAACGCCAACTATGGTAAGTATAAAGCCTACACCCATTGGTTTTATAAAATCGCTCCACAGTAAGCTCATTAAAAACTGGATGGAAAGTATACCGAGTGAGGATAGGAACAGTTTAAAGTAAACCTGCGTCAATTCCCACTCAAGGTGATAGGTGTTAAATTTCAACTCGGGTTTAAGTACGCTAAGTAAATTGCCGAAGGTGATAGTGAAAAGCACAAACAGCGTAAGGCATAAAAGTACCAGGAACACCGCGTAGGCAAACTTGGCGCCATAAACAGACCAACGCGAAATAGGTAAGCTAAATAAGGTTTTCCAGGTATCGGCCTTGTGCTCCACATTGTTTACCGAATAAGCAACAAATATGGTATACATAGGCAACAACAAAGTCCCCATTAACCCAAGTGCCACCAGTGCAAATTGCACCCAAAGCATCATGGCGGGCATGGTAATAAACTTTTCGCTTTTAAAATAAAATATCAGTAACGCCATCAGGCTTACAAAAAACGGCAGTAAAATAGCACCCCAGAAACCCGCGGTTTTGCGGCTCTTATAAAATTCCGACCGGAACGATAGTATAAATCCCTTCATCTGTCTTAGTTGCTTTTGGTTATAGCCAGGAATAAGTTCTCCAGGTCTTTATGCTGTTTGTTAATGGCAAATACCGTAATGCCGTTTTGGTTTAGCAGGGCGTTTATTTCGCCCATTTGCTTTTTAGAGGTAAAGGGAACGGTAAGGTTCTCGTGGTTTATATCAACAACCTCGTAATTGTTGCGTTTAAGCAGGTTGGCCGCATCTACCGTATTATCGGTCTCCACATACACCTGCGGCTGGCTAATAGCCTCCAGGTCCTTCACACTGCCCTGGAATAACAGCTCGCCGTTATTAATAATACCCACGTGCGTGGCCATCCGCTCTATCTCGGCCAGCAGGTGGCTGCTTATGAATACTGTTTTGTTATGGTCGCGGGTGAGGCGTACCAGCAGCTCGCGGATCTCGATGATGCCATTCGGGTCCAGCCCGTTGGTGGGTTCATCCAGTATCAAAAGCTTGGGGTCGCTTAGTAAAGCAAGCGCTATGCCCAGGCGTTGTTTCATCCCCAGGGAATACTGCCCGGCTTTTTTACCTGCAGCGTTAGTGAGTTTCACAAGCGCAAGCATCTCATCAACCCGCGCATCCTTTACACCCAGCAGCATGGCGCGGTTCAACAGGTTTTCGCGGCCGCTCATGTGGGCGTATATAGCGGGCTGCTCTATCAGCGAGCCAATTTCCGACAGTATAGCTATGCGGTTGGTTTGTAGTTCTTTTTCGAAAACAAAAATGCTGCCTTCATCTGTTTGCAACAGATTAAGCAGCATTTTGATGGTGGTGGTTTTCCCGGCACCGTTTGGGCCTAAAAATCCGTATATACTTCCTTCCGGAACTTGAAGGGATAATGATTTAACAACCTGCTGGCTGCCAAAGCTGAACGATAGGCCTTCGGTACGAATTACCATACGTTTTCCTGGGCAACAGATACAACAGTTTTTACTAAACCAACTCCCTTAACAAAAAGCGATTTGGCCTGGGTAGCTGATGCATGTGCAGATGCAAATTGTTGTGTTTTTTGTTCAAACTGGTAACTAACCCCCATTACAATGGCAAATAATACTGGTGCCAATAATAAAATGAATGGATTTGAATTTGAAACTAACTTTTTCATTGTGTGTTGATTTTGATAGAACAAAGGAATACTAAATTACCCATGCGCTAAAATCAATTAGACCAACGGGCAGGAATTGTAGATGAACTGCCCTTTTAGTGATTAAACCCTGTTCATCGGTTTTTTTTGCCCGTTCGTCGAAAAACGGGGACACAGCATGTAATTAACAGGCTTATTTACTGTCAAAACGCTACTTTAGGTGCAGTGAAAACGTATATTATTTGATGAAAAAAAGCTGGCAAATATTCTGGCATGTGTTTTTTTGGCTAAGCATGATCTCGTTCTTCGTGTTTATAGCCTACAGCGGCGGCAAAACCAGCCTGCAAAGCCTTATTGTGATATTTGTGGTTTTTGGTGTGGTGAACATCGGGCTCTTCTATTTAAACTACCTGGATTTTATTCCCCGGTTTTTAGATCAAAAGAAATACTGGCAATTTGTGGTGACGGTAATTTGTACCGTGATCATCATCGGGATTGCAAAATATGGCCTGGCCTTGCTGTTTAAGCCCATCATCCTGGTGCGGATGGGTAAAGAGATAGGTTTTTGGCAATATATCGTCAGTTCGGCCTTTACCAGCGTAGTTTTCGTGTTCCTGAGCACGATATTTAGGTTTACGGTAGATTGGTTCCTGAACGAGCGCATCCAGCGCGACCTGGAGAACCAGCGCCTCAGCGCCGAGCTGTCGTTCCTAAAATCGCAGATCAACCCACACTTCCTGTTCAACTCGTTAAACAGCATTTATTCGCTGGCCTATCAAAAATCGGATACCACCCCCGAGGCTATCCTGAAGCTATCCGAAATCATGCGCTACATGCTATATGAATGTAACGATAATAAGGTAGAGCTGACCAAAGAACTGCAATACCTGCAAAACTATATCGACCTGCAGAAGATCCGTTTTGGCAACAAGGCCTTCATCAATTACGAGGTACATGGCGAGGTTACCAACCAATACATAGTGCCGTTGCTGCTGATATCATTTATAGAGAATGCCTTTAAACATGGCGTGGCTAACGACCCGGCGTCGCCCATTGTATTAAAAATAAACCTGAGCGAGAGCCACCTGTACTTTTTTGTGCAGAATAAAAAGCACACCCATAACCGCGATGCATCGGGCGGCATCGGCCTTATCAATGTAAGGCGCCGGCTCGATTTGCTATACCCATCTAAATATAATTTAGAAATTCGCGACGAAGACGACACCTATACCGTACAATTATCCTTAGTTTTATAACCATGATCAGATGCCTTGTAGTAGACGATGAGCCTTTGGCCCTCCACATACTGGAAGATTATATCTCCAAAATACCTTTCCTAAAACTGGTTAAAGCCACCACCAACCCCATAGAGGCGCTGACGCTGGTGCAGGATGGCGGCATCGACCTGGTTTTTCTGGATGTGCAGATGCCCGAGCTTACCGGCATCCAGTTCCTGAAGATCTCAAACGGCAAGGCTAAAGTGATCCTCTGTACCGCTTACCCGCAATACGCGCTGGAGGGCTACGAACTGGATGTGATAGATTACCTGCTAAAACCCATCGCTTTCGACCGGTTTTTTAAATCGGTACAAAAAGCGCAAACGGTTATTGCGCCGGCGGCAAAACCCGCAGCCCCGGCAGAACCTGTAAAACAGGATGATTTTATGAGTGATTTTATCTTTGTGAAAACCGAGCATAAAATTCAAAAGGTGTACCTGCACGATATTTTGTTTATCGAAGGCCTGAAAGATTATATCTCCATTTTTACCCCTGCCGAACGTATCATCACCCTGCAGGGCATGAAAAAGATGGAAGACGCCCTGCCCGAGAAACATTTTATGCGCGTGCACAAATCCTACATCGTATCCATCAACAAGATCGACAGCATCGAACGCAGCCGCATTTTCATCGGCGATAAAATTATACCCGTAGGCGATACCTACCGCGAAGATTTTTTTAAGATTGTTGACGGGAAGAATATTTAACCCCCTCAAAAAACCATGTCATCTCGAGGAAAGCGCAGCGACGAGAGATCTTGTTAGACATGCAAAGCGGATTTGCAAGGCGGGCTTTGCATGTCTAACAAGATTTCTCCCTCGCTATCGCTTGGTCGAAATGACAGAGTGGTAACAATAGAGCCCGGTTACTTGCGCAACCGGGCTCTCGTGTTATAGGTAATCCTACCCTTATATCGATAGTATCTCTACGATCTTTAAAAAGTTGGCGTTAATTTCTACGTGGTGTTTGCAGGCATGCTCAAACGGCGTAAACGCGATCTCGTTATGTACAATGCCTATCATCTCATTGCGATGGCCATCTCTAAGTGCTTCAACGGCTGCTACGCCTACGCGGCTTGCCAGCACCCTATCCATACACGATGGCTTACCGCCACGCTGGATGTGACCGAGGATAGATACACGGGTATCGTAATTTGGGAATTTTTCTTTTACCTGGCGGCCAATTTCAAATGCGCCACCCGGGTCTTCCCCTTCGGCAACCATCACAATTTTTGATGATTTATCCTTACGGCCATTTTCCAGTCTGTCCATCAGCGCGTTAATATCGCGCTTAGTTTCGGGGATGATGATAGCCTCCGCGCCCGATGCAATGCCAGTACGCAGGGCAATTAACCCGCTGTCGCGGCCCATTACCTCAACAATAAAAAGCCTGTCGTGCGATTCTGCCGTATCGCGGATCTTATCCACGGCATCAATTACCGTATTAATGGCTGTATCATACCCGATGGTAAAATCAGTTCCGTAAAGGTCGTTATCAATGGTACCGGGCAAGCCAACTACCGGCATATCATATTCGCTGCCAAATATACGTGCACCGGTAAAGGTACCGTCGCCACCTATGGCAACCAGGCCTTGTATGCCGTGTTTAACCAGCTGGTCGTACGCCAAGCGGCGACCGTCGGCGGTTTTAAATTGCTCGCTGCGTGCTGTTTTCAGGATGGTACCACCACGCTGAATAATATTGGCAACAGATTTTCCGTCCATCGGAAACATCTCGCCGTTTATCATGCCTTCGTAGCCGCGGCGGATGCCCACAACTTCTATATTGTAATATTTTGCTGTACGCACAACCGCCCTAATAGCGGCGTTCATTCCCGGCGCATCGCCGCCCGAAGTAAAAAGTCCTATTTTTTTGATCTGCGTCATTTGATTGGGGAACGCCCTTGTAGCTTATAATAGTGTATTTGCTTAGCTTATTAACGGTATAAAAGGCATTACTTTATACACCGCCTCAAAAGTTCGGCGAATTTACACTTTTTTGCCGAGAATGACGGACATTAAAGCGAATGAAGCTGTAAGGAAAAATGATCGTACCTTATTTGGCAGCTTTATAGGCGCTTAGGCCACTATCTAAGAATTTAATATAGTTGCTTACGCTGTAATTCGCCCCCTGTGGCGGTACTAACACATTGCCATTGCCGTCCATAATCACATAATTTGGCTGCGAGTTGGAGTTAAAATCCTTTGCTTCCATATCGCTCCATTTAGCACCAATGGTGGTTATTTTTTTCCCGCTGTAAGTAGATACAAAAACATCTTTCGGGTCGAGGTCTGCCTTATCGTCAACAAAAAGCTGCAATAAAATAAAATCGTTTTTTATCCGCTTAAAAACCTCTTTGTCAGACCATACATCCGATTCCATTTTACGGCAATTAACGCAAACGAAGCCTGTAAAATCAATCAAAATTGGCTTATGCAGCTCTTTCGACACCTGCAGCGCCTGCTCGTAATCATACCAGGGCTCGAGTCCCTTTATCTTATTGCTGGCGTAATTGGCCGCATATTTTCGCTCCTTTATGCTTGATGTAAAAGGAACGGCCGTCGAAGAGGCGTTCCCTGCATCCGGTGCTTGCGAAAGATTGAAATCCTGCGTCCCTTCAGGAGGTAAAAACGCGCTGATGGATTTTAGCGGCGCGCCCCAAAGTCCGGGAACCATATATATTACGAACGCGAAAACCACTATCGATAAAAACAAACGCGGTATGGTGACGTAAGGCACATCGCTATCATGCGAGAATTTCAGCTTACCCAACAGGTAAAGCCCCAATAATAACCCAATGGCTATCCACAGTGATAAAAACACCTCCCTGCCAAACAGGTTCCAATGATAAGCCAAATCTACGTTCGATAAAAATTTAAGCGCGAAGCCCAGCTCCAGGAATCCTAAAACAACTTTTACGCTGTTTAACCATCCGCCGGATTTTGGCAGGCTTTTTAGCAACGATGGGAATAAGGCGAAAATGGTAAATGGCAGAGCGAGGGCAAAAGAAAACCCAAACATCCCTATGGCCGGTGCCAGGCGATGCCCTTTGGAAGCAGCATCAACCAGTAAAGTACCAATTATTGGCCCCGTACAAGAAAACGATACTACAACCAATGTAGAGGCCATAAAGAATATGCCGGCCAATCCGCCTTTGTCGGAGTTTTGATCAAGTTTATTTGCCAGGGAACTTGGTAAGGTGATCTCGAACGCGCCCAAAAAGGATATACCGAAAACAATGAGCAGTAAAAAGAAAAATATATTGAACACGCCGTTGCTTGCCAGCGCATTCAACGCATCAGACCCAAACGAAAGCGTAATAATGAGCCCGAGGGCAACATAAATAATAATTATAGATAGCCCATAAATAACCGAATGCATGATCCCCTTAGATCTACTGCCGGCTTTTTTGGTAAAAAAGCTTACGGTTAATGGCAACAAAGGATAAATACACGGCAATATGACCGCCGTAAGCCCTCCCAGGAAGCCTTCAATAAATATCTGCCACAGGGATTTCGGAATCTCTTTTGACGAATCGACAGACTTTTTTGTAACCCCGGCTTTCGCAACAGAATCTGCTTTCGCCTTGGCAACCGAGTCGGCTTTTTTGCGGATGGCTATGCTATCTGCCGCGGTTGGGATATCGGTAAACTGTAATTCACCGGCAGCAGTATCGGCTTTTTGAAATGCCTTTGCCTGCATTGGCACAAAAAAAGTTAAAGAAAATATCGCTACTAAAAAAATGATCCCGTTGCGGAGCGTGCTGCGCCTGGTTGTTGTGGCCATTACCTATCCTTTGTTAAAAATTATTTGCCTAAAGGGATAGAGAATTCAACTTCATCTGGTGGCAGGCATTTTACATTGTTGCAAACCATAAATTCCAGTTTGCCGGTTACAGCGTTTGCCTTTGCCGACTTTAACTTAATCTTTTGGCTAAATACCACCTCTTTTTCAAAATAACCTACGTTCATTTTAAACACGTCCTCGTATTTGCTAATGGGTTTTGGCTCCACGGTTTTACCAACCGGCGCGTACTCTTTTGATGGGTTGAAAGTAAAAGCGGTTTTAGATGGGCCGCCTTCTTTTACGTTTTGCGAGTAGATATGCCAATCCTTCTGTATTGTGGCTTTCAAATATACCACCGCTTCGGTAGCGCTAACTTTCTTTGCTGCGTATGACCATCTCACCGGTGATTCTATTTGTGCATGGGCTGCGGCTGTTATTACCAATGCTGCAACTACTAAAAATAATCTCTTCATCTTATTTGTTTAAAAATTCTATTTCCTTTAAATTATATTGTTCTTCTGTGCCGTTGCGCTCCACAACCAGCAAGCCATTATCCACAACGTTTTTTATGGTGCCTGTAAAAGTCTCCCAGTTAGACCGGTATTCGCTTGCTTCGTTTAAACGGTATAGTCGGCTTAAGTACGTACTCCTTACCAAATCTGTTTTGCCGGCCTTTAATTTAAGATACCAGCCCTCTATATGGCTGCAAATTTCAGATAATATATCTTTCAAATCATAATCCCTTTGTAATATCTGCTTAACAGATATGGCGCTTCCGGCACTTTCAGGGTAATTATCCTGGTTAATGTTGAGCCCGATACCGACAATGGCATTTTTTATTTGTCCGCCCTGTATCATATTTTCAATTAACATACCGCCCAGTTTGCGGTTGCCAAAGTAAATATCGTTGGGCCACTTAATTTTTAAATCATCGCCAAGCAGGGGCTGCAGTGCATCGTAAACCCCTAAACTAACGGCTCTTGTAAGGTCGAATTGTTGGGTGGGTGAAATAAAATGGGGCTTTAATAACAGGCTGAAGGTTAAATTTTTACCCGGCTGGGCATGCCATGTGTTTTGGTGCTGCCCGCGGCCGGCGTATTGGCTCTCTGCCATAATGACCGTACCATCAGGTACTGGCTTGGAATTTGACAAGATACTTTTGAGGAAATTATTGGTGGAGTCAACTTCTTTTAGTGTCACTAAATTTTGTCCAACAAATAATCCTGAAATTATGTTATTTTGCAACGTATAATATTTTATAAACCCAAATCGTTCAAAACTAATTCTTTTTGATGGTAAAAAGTAAAGTGATAAATGAATCTACCTATATTTCTGAACTGGCCATACATGGTATGCAGGAGAAAAAGGGGAATGAACTGGTAAGGCTCGACCTTAGGAATATCAAAAGTTCGGTAGCGGATTATTTTGTGATTTGCCATGCCGATTCTGCCACACAGGTAAAAGCAATAGCAAATAGTGTTGAAGAAGAAATTTACAAAGCCATACAGCAAGATCCCTGGCGCAAGGAAGGGCTTGAATATGGCGAATGGATACTGCTGGATTATATTGACGTAGTTGTACATATCTTCCGCACCGATAAACGCGAGTATTACGGAGTTGAAGATCTATGGGGTGATGCTGAAATTAAAAGCTATAAAAGCGCTTAAACAAAGCTCAAAAAATGAGATGCCCTTTTTAAATTAATTATTATTGATTGTTGAGCTTGTAGAAAATGGAAAAAGATAAAAAGGCCGATGGCCAAAAACCGATAAGGAAAATACCGAATAAAAAAATTACACCCAAACCGCCAAAGTTTAACCTGATGTGGCTTTACGCCATAGCTATTATTGGTTTGCTTGTGGTGCCCACCTTTTTGGGCGGCAACAACGGCAGGGTGATAAACTTTCAGCGTTTTGCTAACAAAATGCTGAAGACCCGCGATGTTGAAAAGATCACCGCCTACAAAAACGGCGACCTGATAGTGGCCGAGGTTTATATCAAGAAAGACAGCATCAATAAGCCGGAATATGCAGATGCCAATAAAAACCAAGGCAACCTGAAGCTGAATGCCGATGGCCCGCAATATTATTTTACTGATGCATCTTACGAAAGCCTTAAACAATCTATCAGCAATGCTGATAAAGCTGTTGGCGACGGGCGATTAACTTCAATAGAATATGCGCAAAGCAAAGAAAACCTGCTGAGCAACTGGTTGGTGCAATGTATTATTATGGCAGTACTGTTGGTGGGTGTTTGGTTGTTCATCATGCGCCGTATGGGCAGTGGTGGTGGCGGTGGCCCCGGTGGCCAGATCTTTAACATCGGCAAATCAAAAGCTACCTTGTTTGATAAAGAAGCACAGGTATCGGTTACCTTTAATGATGTTGCCGGCTTGGAAGAAGCCAAGCAAGAGGTTATGGAAATTGTAGATTTCCTTAAAAACCCAAAAAAATACACCAACCTGGGTGGTAAAATACCAAAAGGCGCATTGCTGGTTGGCTCACCTGGTACAGGTAAAACCTTGTTAGCCAAAGCCGTTGCAGGCGAGGCGCAGGTGCCGTTCTTCTCGCTTTCGGGTTCCGATTTTGTGGAGATGTTTGTAGGTGTGGGTGCATCGCGTGTTCGCGATCTGTTCCGCCAGGCAAAGGATAAAGCGCCGTGTATCATTTTTATTGATGAGATTGATGCTATTGGCCGTGCCCGTGGCAAAAACAATATTGTAGGTGGTAACGATGAGCGCGAAAATACGCTGAACCAGTTACTGGTAGAGATGGATGGTTTCGGTACCGACAGTGGTATTATCATCCTGGCAGCTACCAACCGCCCGGATGTACTGGATTCCGCTTTATTGCGCCCGGGACGTTTCGACAGGCAGGTATCTATTGATAAACCGGATTTGGTTGGCCGCGAGCAGATCTTTAAAGTGCACTTAAAACCGGTTAAACTGGCAGAGGGTGTAGATGCTAAAAAATTATCGGCACAAACCCCTGGTTTTGCCGGTGCCGAAATAGCCAATGTTTGTAACGAAGCTGCTTTGATAGCTGCCCGTAAAAACAAAGAGGCCGTTGATATGCAGGATTTCCAGGATGCTATCGACCGTGTAATTGGTGGTTTAGAGAAAAAGAACAAGATCATCTCTCCGGAAGAAAAACGCATTGTGGCTTACCACGAAGCAGGCCACGCTATAGCAGGCTGGTTTTTAGAGCATGCCGATCCGTTGGTGAAGGTATCAATCGTTCCGCGCGGTGTTGCAGCATTGGGTTACGCCCAATACCTGCCAAAAGAGCAATTTTTATACACCACCGAGCAATTACTTGATGGCATGTGTATGACTTTGGGCGGCC
Source organism: Mucilaginibacter pankratovii (assembly GCF_014773265.1). Taxonomy (GTDB): domain Bacteria; phylum Bacteroidota; class Bacteroidia; order Sphingobacteriales; family Sphingobacteriaceae; genus Mucilaginibacter; species Mucilaginibacter pankratovii. The sequence continues at coordinate 102,392 of NZ_JACWMY010000003.1, forward strand.
GTGTTGCCGAGGATATCACCTTCGGTAAGATCTCTACCGGTGCGCAAAACGATTTGGAGCGCATTACCAAACTGGCTTACGCCATGGTTACCATTTATGGTATGAACGAAAAAGTTGGTAATGTATCTTTCAACGACCAACAGGGCGAGTACCAGTTTAACAAGCCCTATTCAGAAAAAACATCTGAACTGATTGATAACGAAGTACGCAACCAGATCTCTGAAGTTTACGCACGTACCAAAGCTTTACTGATAGATAAACGTGAAGGTTTGGAGAAATTAGCCAACAAGCTGATCGAAAAAGAAATTCTTTTCCAATCAGATCTGGAAGAATTGCTGGGTAAACGCCCGTTTGATAACCGCACCACTTACGATGAGTTTGTAAATGGCGAAGGCGAAAGTAACCAGGAGCCTGTTGCACAGAGCTTAATACACGAAGGTGTGAGCGACCACTCGGGAACTTTTTCCAGAAACCCCGGTGAAACCGATACAACAGCGAAGGACTAAATAATTATTTAGCAAAAAGCTTAAAGCAGAAAGGACAAAGCAACACCTTTTCGCTTTAAGCTTTTTGCTTTTAGCTATACCATGAGGGATATCACTACATCAAAAGAAAAGCTGTTAAAAAAAGTGCGCAAGGCACTTTTAGAAAAGCGCGATAACCCCTATCCCAACCTGGAAGACCTGCCCATGTATCCGCCCAACGAGGATTTGCTGGAGGTGGTTTTTGCAGAGCAGTTTACGGCCGTAAGCGGTCAGTTTGTTTTTTGTGAGGACGAGGTACAATTTATTGAGAACCTGCTGGAGCTTGCCGAAGAACGCAAATGGCATAAAATATACTGCTGGGAACCCGCCCTGCAGCAAGTGCTAAACACTTACGAGTACCCCTTTTTTGAAACCGACAAAGATTTTGAACAGGCCGATGTTGGCTTCACCCTCTGCGAAGCTTTGATTGCCCGCAACGGCAGCATCATGCTCTCTAACGCCAATGCGGCGGGCCGCAGGCTAAGCATTTACCCGCCGGTACACATTGTGCTGGCCTACACCTCGCAACTGGTGCTCGATCTTAAAGACGGCTTTAAACTCCTCAAAGAAAAATACGGCACCCGCTTGCCATCCATGATCACTACCGTTACCGGCCCAAGCCGCACCGCCGATATAGAAAAAACACTTGTTTTAGGCGCCCATGGCCCTAAAGAGCTTTTTGTTTTTCTGCTGGACGGGTAACAGGACGAGTCAAGAATCAAGAGCCAAGAATCAAGATAAAACCTCTGCTGCGATTTTTTCTGCCCTGTTTCTTATCTCTTGATTCTCAACTCTCACGCCAGTTTCAAATCCTCCAGCTTACACTCTTCCAATACAATCCTTTCACTAACCTTTCTATGGTAGGTCCATTTTACCAGGCGGATGCAATTGCCCTCAATCTCTATCCCGGTAATATCGCCGTCATCAAAACAGCAGCAGCCTGTGTTAAAATAAGTGTCCAGGTAGCCGTTAAAATCGGGCGGGGTGTTTCCTTTTAAATGCAGGCCGGTTATCGTTCTTTCCAGTTCGGCTGTTTTTATTGCATCGTTCGCTTCTTTTGCTTTATCCAGGCTGATGTACAAACTTTCCAATTGCGTTAAGGACCGAAACACCGGCTGATGGGTATGCCCGGTTATCAGCAGCAGATCTTTTCGCTGGCTGCTCCATTCGTACATAATACGGTTATGGTCTGTTTTCAGCTGGTTGTTATAAGCCGGGGTATTGGGGTTAATGCGCAGGTACCCTTGCAGCGGCCCCCATACATTAGATACAAACCACTTGCTAAACCAGTTACCATCGCTTTGCAGGTCGCCCTGATGGCCATGTGTCATAAAAATGGAGAGCGGCTTATTGTTAATACTGGTTTGCAATACCACCCCCTCGTACACCCTTATCACTTTTCCATAAATTTGCGCCAGGCTCACCATCGCCAGCGGATCATTCCCCCAGTACAGATCGTGGTTGCCAAATATTTTAATAAATCTTTCTTTGTCAATAAAAAGCTTCTCTTTCAGGAAAGTTGCCTTATTGTGCCTTTTTATGGTCAAAAAAATATTCTCCCATAGCTCTTCGCTGTCGCCAAGGTTGATATAGGTAAAATCTTCCCGGTAATAATGATCCAGGGCGGCCAGGTAGTTCCGCTGCGAATGCGCAAATATGTCGGCACCATCTCGGGCACCCTTATGCTGATCGGAAAAAATAATGAATTTATCGTGCTTCGCATCAAATGGTATCACCAGCCCCTTTTTGCCCGGTTTCGATGTGATGCTTTTGTAAAGCGCGTTAAGCGCTTTATCCACCCGGTTTTTGCTTGGTCTCGACGAGTATTTATCAGTAAGCCGTACTACGGGCTTATATAAGAGTTTTTGCAAAAACTTGCGCATGGGTGGATAACGCACAAGGGGCCTAAATTGTTGCTGGTAGATGCAGGGCCTTTTTTTGAGGGAGAGATGATCTTAATTGGAAGGAGGCGCGGGGAGCGAATTGCTCCCCAACCATTCCTTCCATCCCTAAATTCCCCCGAAGTAAGGATTAACTTTAAACGCTTATTTGAGCCTAAGCGCTTGTAACACTTTTTTTCCTTTGCCCGGGTTGTAACCCTTAAGCAGAGGCACAATCAACTAATTATCTGATATGACAAAGTAACACCATAATTGGCTGCGCCGAAAGAAGCAGAACACCCAAAAAAAACGCGGCTTTAACGGTAAAAAATACCGTGAAAACACCCCCTTAATTTAAACGCCAACTCCTAACTTAGAAAACAGTTTTAAACCCTAACACAATTAACTATGGCAACTACAGATCTGAAGGGCGCGGCAGGAGCCGACGTACCTGCAGCTAAGATCAAAAGACTCTCTGACAATTATTTCAAGAGGATGCAGATCATGCGCGAAGATGGTAAATTCGAAGCCCTCGACCCCAAAAAAGACAGTAAATCGATATGGTTCTCTAAAGAAGCTATCGATAAATTATTCGCCGATAACGGGTACACCGGCGACTCTACCGGTTTCGGCCTGCGCATTTATTTCGGGATCCACGATAAGAAAAATATTTTAACCGATATCCCCGAACACGCGCACAATAGGCTGATGACCGTACTTGTGGCCACCAAAGCACCATCGCCCGAGGCGGCCCATGTTGATATGCTAATGAGCACTCAAGCTAAAACAATCGCGGCAGCAAGCGGCGAAGAAGTTACCGGCGGCGATGGGTTAAATCATGGTAAAATGTGCCCGCCCGACAATTGCGTATAGGGGCTTAAATTGTATTTACTAAAATGTTATATTGCTACGGCATATCCCCCCTTAGCAATATGACATTTGAAATTTATTTTGGCTTTGAACTGTTTGCCCTTTTTATTGCCCTGGTAAAATACAGGTCGCTACTGGAATCTGATTATAAGTTCTTTATCCCGTTCCTGGTCGTAATTGTATTGTACGAAACCGGGTCGCTGTATAACAAATTCAGCATCGGCAACAACAACATGTTGGCAACCAATTTTATAACCACTGTTGAATTTGCCTTTTACAGCTTTTTTATCAGGAACATGCTTAAAAGCCCGTTTTATAAAAAGGTTATACTAATAACCATTTTTGTATGCCTTGGTTATAACATCATCAACCAATTCTTTATCCAGGGGATTTTGAAACTTAACGTAAGTGCCATTATACTGCAAACAATTGTGATCATATTTCTTACGGGTGTTTACTTTTGGGAGCTTATGCAGGTTTCGTTCAGCAATAGCCTTAGCATTGTTAAACTGCCGGGGTTTTGGTTATGTACAGGTGTATTATTTTTTTACCTGGGCGAATTTTTGTTCTTTGCGTCGTTTAGCTACATGGCCTACAAGCGCAGTTATGATTACTATTTATTATACCGAATGATATCCGATATAGCCAACGCTATATTATATACCTGTTTAATTATTTCCTTCCTATGCCTCAACCCGATCAGGAAATTATCAATATAGTTATAGCCGGCACCGGCATGCTGCTATCGCTGGCCGTATTTATTATTGGCTTTTTGTTTTTGTACCAGCGCAGGCATAACAAATACCACATGGAGCAGGAGCAGCTAAAGGCCGCTTTTAGCCAGGAACTGCTTAAAACCCAGATAGAGATGCAGGAGCAGACCCTGCATTATGTAAGCCAGGAGATACATGACAATATTACCCAGGTGCTCTCTTTTGTAAAGCTAAACCTGGCGCTTACGGGCAATTTAAACGAAACCGATAAGGCTCATAAGATAGACGAAAGCCGCAAACTGGTTGCCCAGGCCATCGGCGATCTGCGCGATCTGTCTAAAAGCCTTAGTTTCGAGCATATCGCGCAGCTTGGCCTTGTAAAAACCATAGCTATTGAAGTAGACCGCATAAACAAAAGCAGTATTATGGATGCGGTGATGGATATTGAGGGGCAATCATTTGGTTTGGGCGACGAGCGCGAGCTGGTGATCTTCCGCATCTTCCAGGAAGCGCTGAATAATGCGCTTAAACATGCCGGCGCCAGGCAGTTCAAGATCAACCTTAAATATACCGAAACCTCCTTCCGGCTAACTATTGCCGATGATGGCGCCGGCTTCTCCATCGACGCCCTGACCACGGGCGGCTCGGGCCTGAGGAATATGCAGAACAGGGCCTCTCTTATCGGCGGTGTTGCCGATATCAGTAGCCAGCCGGGCAAAGGCTGCACCATCACCATTACCATAGATCCCATAGCTAAACATACATAGGCAGCGGGGGCCCTCTAAATCTCACCGGGCAGGGGAGATTTTCCCTACCGGTGGAAGACTATTTCATGAGGGCTTTGCCGTTTAGTTGAGGCTTGTTAGTCTTGCTTTTTGCTGTAAGGCCGAATGCGTATATTGTCGGCAATGTTGTGGTCAGATTATATCTATTTTCTTTTCGAACTGATGGCTTTTATAGTGGCATTTGTACAATGGCCAAAAATGAAGGGAACACCGTACAGCTATTTTATGCCTTTTTTGCTGTATATCGTAATTTACGAATTTGGCACTATTCATAACTGGTTCAGCATCAATCACTCTAATTTATGGATCGCTAATATCCAAATGGCCATTTTCTTCTTATTTAACGCGCTCTTTTTGCTGGGGGAGCTCAAAACACCCGCATTTAAAAAACACCTGGGGGCGACCATCGTTTTTACTATCGGATTCTCCATTATCAACATGGCTTTTTTTCAGGGTTTCTGGAAACTCGATACCATGAGCATCCTGCTGCAGGACGTAGTACTTATTGTTTTATGCTGCCTGTATTTTTCGGAATTAATGCATTACACATTGCAACCTTTATCAATTATTAAGCTCCCTGGTTTCTGGGTAAATACCGGACTCCTTTTTTTTTGCATTATTACATTTATGTTCTTCGCGTCGTACGCTTACATGGCCTACAAAAACAACTACAACTATTTTTTGCTTTTTTGGGGCATCGCAAACGCTTCAAATGCTATCCTTTATTCGTGCCTGGCGGTTGCGTTCCTGTGTTTTCGCAAGGGTGCAGAACCAGGTTGATCCGGGCTGCAAAGCCACTTAAACAGGCGCGGGTAAAGAGTTTAAAATTTGTTTGTGGTATTCTTCACATTTTTTTAACTTAACCCTCGCAGATGATGTAGCCGTTTTCTTTGATATTATAGGTTAAAAACGGCTCGTCGGCACTAAAAACAAGCAGGACAGAGCAGCCTTTACCGATGCTGTTGCTAAAAAGCAACAAAGGAAGGGGTTGTTGTATCACAATTTTAGTATCCCCCTTTTACAACAAACAGATGCCCACGGAAGCTATACAAATAGTGCTGGTTGATGATCACCGCCTGTTCAGGAGTGGGCTGGTATCGTTGATAAACAGCCTGGGCGGGTACAAAATACTGTTCGAGGCCGCCAATGGCGAAGAGCTTACCCGCAAGCTATCCCCACAGCTAAAACCTGATATTATTTTACTGGATATCAATATGCCGGTAATGGGCGGCATAGAAACCGCGCGCTGGCTAAAATCAAACTATCCGGACATTTGTGTAATTGTACTATCGATGTTTGAGGATGCCGAAAAGGTATTAACCATGGTAAAGCTTGGCGTAAAAGGCTACCTGCTAAAAGATGCCGAACCCTACGAGTTTGAACACGCCCTCCGCAAAGTAGCACAGGGCGAAATTTATTACCCCGAGTTTGTTACCCGCCACCTGGTGAACAGCTACAATCGCAGCGCCGACGAAATAAAGCTGAATAGCCGCGAGCTGGAGTTTTTAAAACTGGCCGGCACCGAACTTACCTACAAAGAAATTGCCGACCATATGTGTATCAGCGCGCGCACCGTTGATGGGTACCGCGACCAGCTTTTTGAAAAACTTCAAATAAAAAGCCGCGTAGGCCTTGTACTTTATGCCATAAAAAACAATTTGGTACAGTTGTGATTTGCTAATTAAATTAGCAAATTTGTGCTTATGGCACACGAGGAGAACGGGGAGTTTTTTAAGGGGAGAGGCGCCCAGGTAAACACACACAACAAGTTTTTAAAGCAAAAATACGTACTGGACCATATTGAAGGGCTGGACGAACTGCTGCTGGAAGATACCCGCACGCAGCTTTTTGAGGAGAACGCCAAAAAGATAGTAAGCGAATCTAACAGCCCGGACCTGAGTCATTTTGTATCGGTAAACCCCTACCAGGGCTGCGAGCATGGTTGCATTTATTGCTACGCCCGCAACACCCACGAGTACTACGGCTTTAGCGCCGGGCTGGATTTTGAGCGCAAGATCATCGTAAAGCGCAACGCCGCCGAACTACTGGAAAAGCATTTTAATAAAAAGGGTTACCAGCCCGTACCCATCGTACTATCGGGCAATACCGATTGCTACCAGCCTACCGAGCGCAAGCTGAAGATTACCCGGGCATTGCTGCAAGTTTTTCATAAATACCGAAACCCGGTAAGCATCATCACCAAAAACAACCTGGTATTGCGCGATATGGATATTTTAACCGAAATGGCGCAGATGAACCTGGCGCATGTAAATATCTCCATCACAACGCTGAACGAATCGCTCCGCCAAAAACTGGAACCGCGTACCGTAACTGGCATGGGCAGGCTGGCGGTGATCCAAAAACTATCCGAAAAAGGTATCCCCGTAAGGGTAATGGTAGCGCCTATCATCCCCGGCTTAAACAGTAACGAGGTGCCCGATATTATTAAAGCCGCCGCCGATCGTGGCGCACTCTCCGCCGGCTTTACCATTGTACGCCTCAACGGCAGCATTGCCGAGATCTTTACCGACTGGGTGCACAAAGCTTACCCCGACCGCGCCGAGAAGGTGCTGAACATGATAAAAGCCTGCCACGACGGTAACCTGAACGACAGCGAATTTGGCCGCCGCATGAGCGGCGACGGGCATGTGGCCAACTCCATCCACCAGCTATACCGCATGGCCTGTGTACGCTTTTTAGCAGGGCGGGAAATGCCCTCGTATGATTTGACTTTGTTTACGCCGAAAGGTGGTAAGCAGATGGGGATGTTTTGAAAGGGAGCGTGCTTGTTTTGGAAGAGAACTCCTGTTATATTTAAAGCATATTATTCCTTTTAAATGCACAAAAGAATCATAAGCCTGTTATGTTTTTTATTGTTTTCCGGCTTGGTGCACGGGCAGGAGGCAGATTCGATTACATTGAGCCGCATTAAATTCGGGGACACCGAAACTCAGGTAAAACGGGCGATTATTGAGTTAAAGCAGCAGACCGTAGACACTATTGTATTTTATTATTTGAATTGTTTAGGAGGCGTACAAGCAATTAAGCTCGATAGCTGCAACTCATCGCAGACGAAATATATCATCTGGAAACATGACAATAAATCTTACATCAGACAGTTCGACGGCTGCAATATCAGCGAAGCGAGAGTTATTCCGCCGGCTTTTTTAAATACCGTACTCAATAATTTAAAACGAATTAAAAACGAAAAAATATTATACCCGCAATACACAAGAATTTATAATGGTAAAAAAACTGAGTTAACGGTTTATATAGATCATAGTTGCCATACGATCTTTGAAATACAAGTTCCTTCAGCCCAGTTTGAAGTGAGCATCGACGATTTTGCCACCGATACCAAGCTTATCGACGGTAAATTTTTTAACAAAAATCATTATAAAAACCGGCAGACAGTTTTATTTAGGCTGCAAGGCATTATTGAAAAGGTTGTGCACCAAAACTACCCAACAAAAAAGCCCCTTAAATGAGAGCCATCTAAATATAGTTTATTGACTTGCCTGTTAAGCGATTTCTCAGCCCAACCCATCACCTCATCACCCCGCATACGGTCGCCCCGCCCGCTGAAAATCGTTTTCCCCCATCCTGTTAAACCCAACCGTATCGCGATACATTTGCGGGCTTACATCAGCATTGGTTTTAAAGAAGCGGCTAAAGTAGCTTTCGTCGTTATAACCCAGTTCGTAGGCGATTTCTTTTACGGGCTTATTGGTGAGGTATAGTTCGCGCTTGGCTTCGATGATAATGCGCTCGGAGATCATATCGGTAAGTGTTTTATTGAAATGCGCCTTGGCGATCTTAGCAAGCGCTTTCGGGGTGATGTTAAGCAAGTCGGCGTACTCTCCTGCGGCGTGGCGGGTTTTAAAATGCTGCTCTATATAATCCTTCAGCTTCTGCAGGATGAAGGGCTCCTTTGCCCCTTCCAATACCTTCTCGGCTTCGGGCTGCTGCTGTGTTTTTAAACGCGAAGCGGTTATCAACAATATTTTAAGATAAGATACCAGCAGCTCGTACTGAGCCAGCGCGGGGTTCTGCATTTCGGTACGGATCTGCGAAATTAACATTTCCAGCGTTGCGGAAGCGGGTTCGTCTAAATGTAAAAACGGGGGGTTATAGATGTTATTGAACAACACGCCATTACAGGCCACTTCTTTTTGATGTTTATGGATGCAGAAAAAATCGGGGTGAAAATGAAGGGCAAGCCCGGCTATCCCGTCTTTCGGTGTAAACATAAAGGGCTGATACGGCGCAAAGGCAAACAACGTATTGGCTGTAAAGGCATGGTCGTTAAAATCGGCGCGCGCATTACCGCTCCCCTCCTTTATCCAAATAAGCGAATAATAGTTATTCCGCTGCACATGGTCGAAATAACTATTATCGCTAAAACTAAAAAGCTTAAAAGCGAGGTTACCAGTTTGCGGATTAACCAGGGTAAAGCTCTGCTGCTCTGTCATTACTTACAATTTACGGTCAGTTTCGGCAATGGGCATATCGTTTATGCTGGCAAAGCGTTTTTGCATGTAGCCATTCTCGTCAAACTCCCAAAGCTCGTTTCCGTAGCTGCGGTACCATTGCCCGGCTTCATCGTGCCATTCATACTCAAAACGTACCGCCATCCGGTTCTCGCGGAAGCCCCACAGTTCCTTTTTCAGTTTGTAATCCAGTTCTTTTTCCCATTTGCGGGTTAAAAAGGCTTTGATCTCCTCGCGCCCGTTTATAAAATCGGTACGGTTGCGCCATTCCGAATCTATGGTGTACGCCAGGCTCACTTTCTCCGGGTCGCGGGTGTTCCAGGCGTCTTCTGCCGCCTGTACTTTTTGCAAGGCGGTTTCCATATTAAATGGTGGTAGCGGGTATCTTTTGTTTTCTGCGCTCATCTCTAATTTGCTTAAGCCGGGCGGCATTATTACAATGCCGGTGCTGCCGGGAAATCTACCGCAATATCTGTTAAATTGTGCAGGTAATTCATAGCGGTTTTATCGCTTATCTGTAAAATTAAATCAACCAGGTTTTCGTTGGTGTAGCCATTGGCATAAAAGTCTGCTACGGTTTCATCGGCAGCGTTACCACGGTTGCGGGTGATGTCGGCGGCTAACTGTACCAGAGCATTCAGTTTAGGGTTTTCGCTTTTGCCTCTGCGCAGGTCCAGTATCTGTTCATCGCTAAAGCCATTCATTCTACCAATTACGGTGTGCGCGCTTAAACAATACTGGCATTCGTTCACCTGGCTTATAATTAAGTTAACGGCTTCTTTTTCTTTGTTGGTTAAAGTTGTTTTAGCGTTTTGGTAAGCGAGGTAGCGGGCAAGGCCGGTATCAGAATAAGCTATAGCAGCGTACAGGTTAGGTACAAAACCGAGGGCTTTTTTAAGATTATCAAATATGGCCTGGTTGGTTGGGGTTACTTCGTCGCGGGTGGGTATTAAAAATTGCTTTTTCATTTTGCTGTTTTGTTTATTGTTATTAACAATACAAAGGTGCAGCATGCAGCCATCCCGGTAAATGGATAAAGGGCGCAAGTACATGGATAGTTTTCCCTTGGAATAAATACCCGCCCACAAAAAAAGGCCCCATAGCTGGGGCCTTCTAAATATAAATTTATAGTTGGTTGCTTATTATGCGTTCTCTTCTTCCAAAGCCATTAGCTCATCAACCAGGATACGACCGCAGTGCTCGCAAACGATGATTTTTTTGCGCTGGCGTATATCCGACTGGCGTTGTGGCGGGATCTGGTTAAAGCAACCAGAGCAAGAATCGCGCTGAATGGTTACAACAGCCAGGCCATTTTTCGCGTTGCCGCGTAAACGGTTGTACGCAGTAAGCAAACGCTCTTCGATGTTCGGGATAGCTTTTTCTGCCAGGGCAGTTAGCTCGTTCTCTTCTTTTTCGGTTTCGGCGGTAATGGTGCCTAACTCGTCTTTTTTAGCATCTAAGTCTGCACGGCGTGCATCAAGGTCGGCCAGTGCTTTTTCGTAAATGGCCGTTTTTGAAGAAATTTCAAAACCAAACTCACGAATTTTTTTCTCACTTACTTGTATATCTAAACCCTGTATCTCAATTTCTTTGGAGATAGCATCGTATTCGCGGTTATTTTTAACCTCGTTTAACTGGGCCTCGTATTTTTTGGTGTTGGCTTGTGAGTCTTTGATGAGGTTCTTGCGGGTTACAATTTCGTCCTCAAGATCATCAAGCTCGTTTTTTATTTTTTGTATACGGGTTTCTAATCCGGCTACGTCATCTTCCAGATCGGCAACTTCCATAGGTAATTCACCACGTACCTGACGAATTTTATCAATTTTGGTGTGGATGGTTTGCAGGTCGTATAAAGCTTTAAGCTTTTGTTCTACGGTTTGTTCCATTAAATATAATATTTGACGGGGTTTGTATTCACTTTTGTTAAACGGACCGCAAAGTTAACAAATTTATTTTGAATAATTTCATACAATAATTGTTGCGTAAATTGCTCACTTTCAAAATGTCCAACGTCGGCGATCACTATCTTTCCCTCGGTATCAAAAAACTCGTGGTATTTGTAATCGGCGGTGATAAAAATGTCGGCACCGGCTGCTATCGCCTGCTTCAATAAAAACCCTCCCGAGCCACCGCAAACCGCTACTTTTTTAATGGGCTTGCCGGTAAATGCCGTGTGCCTGATAACGCTGGCGTTCATTTTTTCTTTTACGAAGGCTAAAAATGAGTCGGCATTTTTGGGGTTCTCCAGTTCGCCTATCATGCCGCTGCCCACCTGCTGGTGTTGGTTGGTGAGGGCATACAGGTCATAAGCCACTTCCTCGTAAGGGTGCGCTAATACGAGGGCCATAATAATTTTACTCTCCAGGTTGGCCGGGTAAATGCTTTCTATGCGGATCTCGTGCTCGCGGTGACGCTTGCCCGGCTCGCCTACAAAGGGGTTGGTGTGTTCGTTTCCTTTAAAGGTGCCAAAGCCCTCGGCATTAAAGCTTACTTCGCTGTAGTTGCCAATATTGCCGGCACCGGCGGCAAATAAGGCGCTGCGTACTTCCTCGGCCTGGGCAACGGGCACGTAGGTAACCAGTTTTTTAAGCAACTGATGTTTGGGTGCCAGGATGCGGCTGTTCTGCAAGCCAAGCGTTTCGCAAATGCGGGCGTTAACGCCCGTCATGATGTTGTCCAGGTTGGTATGGATGGCGTAGATAGCAATGTTGTGGCGAATGGCTTTCTCCACCACGCGCTCTACATAAGTTTTACCGTTGAACTTTTTTAAGCCTTTAAAAACAATAGGATGGTGCGATACGATCACCTGGCAGCCGGTGGCAATGGCCTCATCAACCACGGCCTCGGTGCAATCCAGCGAGATCAGCGCCTGATGCACCTCGGCATCGGGGTGGCCTACTATTAATCCCGAATTATCATATTCTTCCTGGTAGGCCAGCGGGGCCAGGCTTTCCAGGTAAGCGGTGAGCTGTGCTAATTTCATATAAGCTAAGGTAGTACAGGATTTGGGAGATTGGAAAGATTGGCGGGATTTTTTATTTGCGTAAACAATGTGGCGGGTTGACTCACCCCGAATGCGCTATCGCTGTTCGACCCTCTCTGCTCCGCAAAGAGGGTAAAAAAAAAGAAAAAAAAGAAAACTCCCCTCTTTCCGAAGGAGAGAGGGGCCGGGGGTGAGTCAAATCGCGTCGGTGCAAATCATGTTGCAAAGCAATTCACCAAGTTATAAAACCAACAAAGACCAAAACGCATATAATATTTTCTTTGGTGGGCCAATCGCCGCCGGGCCTCTCTGCCCTTCCCAATGCTTACATTCGTTTTGATCTACCGGGCTAATCGCCCGTCGTTTATTTATATCTATCAGGCTTTTTTAGCGCGGACAGATTTCAGGTCGCTCTTCAATAAATTCAGTAATTCTTTGTCGAAACGAACGGTTAGTTTATTTGCGGTTTTGTTCAGCGTTTTCATTGTAGTATGTGTATTAGTTTGGTTGATGATGATGTGTTAATTATTCCTGAACGGCCATTTTGGTGATCTGGAAGCTTTCGTAAGCCATTTTCTGGTTGTACTCGGTAGCAATGTTGCGATGGTTCACCAGGTCTACAATGGTACCGATGCCGCAGAAGCCGCCGGTTATCAGGAAGAATATACCCATTACCGTTTGCCCTGTTATAAAGCGCTGCACGCCGGCAATACAAATAAAACCAAGCAGCGTAAAGATCAGTATCTCCTGCGGGCTGCGCCTTTTACCGGAGTAAACCATGTAAAAGTATTGCTTCTGTTTTTCTGAAAGCGCGTTTGTGGCCTGTTGCAGAAAACCCATTTCTTCGGATGTCATATCCGAGAAAGTCATATAAGGATCTTGATACATGTTCATTTTCTTAATTTTTTAATTGTTTGTGATGATTTATGATGTAAAACTACATCCAAACACAAAAAACGCCAATACAAAGTTGGCGGCCTGTAATAAACTATCGGTAAACAAGGTGAATTTTGCGGTGAAGTGGGGGTGATTTTTTTGCCGGTTGGCGGGGATGTCGGTGAGTGAATGCGCAGAGTTCAATCGCGTGGTTATTTAACTCCCCCCGACGGTACTATCGTGCGTCGCCCCTGCTACCTACGGTAAAAAGGCTTAAGAAAGAGCCTCACCTAAACGGCGAAGCCCTCACGAAATAATCCTCTCCAAAGGAGAGGACTTGAACGTCTATGGAGAACCCTCTCCTTTGGAGAGGGCAGGGTGAGGCTGGATTAATCAACTCGCCACGAGCAGTTTAGAGTTCGCTATGACTGTTTTCTATCTTCCCCAAATAATTCACCGGCCTTGCCAGGGTATATATCCGGTAAAAGATACCCAGCGCCGCAGGGATCCCCAGCCAGTGCGCATGAAAAGAGTTGATAATATCGCCGCGGAATAGCCAGGAGATAGAATGCCCCAGCCCGCAGCCGGGGCACCATGTAAAACCCATGGCCTTGAATGGACACAGGCTAAAATGCGAATGGTTTGCCGGGTTGTTAAACGCCAGGCAAACCATTGCTGTTATCCAGAATACAAGTTCGAAGTACTTATTAAAAAGCTTTTTAATCAACTTTGTTGCTCTTGGTTGTGAGCAATAAAGATACGCCAAAAGCCATAATTACACCAACCAGCAGCGCGCCAAAAATACGACCGCTAAAGCTTTGGAAGGTGGTATCCTGAGAACCCGGGTTGCCCCAGTTAATAAATACAATACCTGCAAAAATAGCCAGGGCACCGCCAACCAGCAATATTTTAAAGCTTTGTATCAGCGCTTCCAAAAAGCCCATATTGCCTTTCAGCTCGCCATCGCGAAAGTTTCTGACGCCGAAATAAAGGCCTACCAGGGGTATTAATATCGATGCGTACTCTATAGGAGACGCTTTACTATCGGTAAGGTTGTATCCCGTTGCACGCATTACAAAAAGCCATATCAGGCTTAAAACGCCTATTAATATTCCGAAAATTACTGAGTTCTTCATGGTCGTATAAAGTTTAGTATCTGAGTTAAAATTTTGATTCGCGGCATAAAAAGCGAAATATCATTTAAAAGTAAACAATGCCTGCTTTTGTTTGCTTTAATTTCTGATAATTATGCGGCGGAGACAAAAACGCCTTTTTTAGCTATATTTGCACTGCTTTGAATATCCGCGATATATTAGATAGGTATAAGGCCGACGAACGGATAAAGGCATTGGCGCAGGCGCTTAATGCCGGTAAAAATCCGAGAGTTCAGCTGAGGGGGTTAGTCGGATCGGGCGATGCGGCCATGGCGGCAGCATTGTATTTTTTGCAGCACAAGCATATGATCTTCGTACTGCCCGAGCGCGAAGAGGCCTCCTACTTCCAGGCTGATCTGGAAAACCTCACCGGTAAAGAAGCCCTGCTTTTCCCTTCCTCCTACCGAAAACCATTTGAATTTACCCAGCCCGATAGCAGCAATGTTTTGGCCCGCGCCGAAGTATTGAACGAATTAAACCATTCATCGGAGTTTGGACAGCTGATTGTTACCTACCCCGAAGCTATTGCCGAAAAAGTGATAGACCGCGCCTCGCTGGAAAAGAACACGCTGGAGATCTCGGTAAACAATAAGCTGAGCATCGAATTTATCAGCGAGTTTTTGGTGGAGTACGATTTCGACCGCGTTGATTTCGTATACGAGCCGGGGCAATTCTCCGTACGTGGCGGTATTGTGGATATCTTCTCTTTCTCGCACGATCTGCCTTACCGGGTGGAGTTCTTCGGAGATTTTATCGAGTCGATCCGCACGTTTGAGATAGAAAGCCAGCTCTCCGCCGAAAAAGTAAAGAACATTACCATTGTACCTAATGTGCAATCTAAATTCCTAACAGAGAATAACATTTCTTTGTTGGAATATGTGGATGCCGGTACACAGGTGTGGATAAAGGATGTACAGTTTACGCTGGATATCATCCAAACCGGCCACAAAAAGGCAACCGCCTTGTGGAAGGCCCTCTCCGCAGAAGAGAAAAATCAGAACCCCGACTGGATAGATCCCAAGTTTAGTTTTACCGACGAAAAACTGATTGCCGACCAGCTGCACGATTTCCCGCTGGTGGAATTTGGCAAACAGTTCTTTTATCACGACGCCGCGCAGATCATGTTTGATATGCGCCCGCAGCCATCGTTCAATAAAGACTTTAGCCTGCTCATCCATAATTTTAAGAACAACGAGGCGGAGAAGATTGAGAACTATATCCTTACCGATTCTTCCCGCCAGGTAGAACGGCTTTACGCTATTTTGGATGACCTGGATAAAACGGTAAAGTTCACCCCACTGAGCGTGTCCATCCGCGAAGGTTTTATCGATAAGGAACAAAAACTCGCCTGCTACACCGATCATCAGATCTTCGACCGTTACTATAAATACAAGCTCAAAAAAGGCTACCAGCGCTCGCAGGCTATTACGCTGAAGGAGTTGCGCGAACTGAAACCTGGCGATTTTATCACCCATATAGACCACGGCATCGGCAAATACGCCGGGCTGGAAAAGGTGGAGGTAAATGGCAAGGTGCAGGAGATGATCAGGCTGATTTACGCCGATAACGACCTGCTGTACGTCAACATCAACTCGCTAAACCGCATCAGCAAATACAGCGGCAAAGAGGGCACGCAGCCACGCATGAACAAGCTGGGCACCGATACCTGGGAACGGCTGAAGAAAACAACAAAAAAAAAAGTTAAGGATATAGCCCGCGATCTCATTAAGCTTTACGCCCTGCGTAAGGCCCAGGATGGGAACGCCTTTTCGCCGGATAGCTACCTGCAAACCGAGCTGGAAGCATCCTTTTTATACGAGGATACGCCTGATCAGGAAAAAGCCACAACAGATTTTAAAAAGGATATGGAATCGCCACACCCGATGGACCGCCTCATTTGCGGCGACGTTGGGTTTGGCAAAACAGAGATAGCCGTCCGCGCTGCGTTTAAGGCCGTTGCAGATAGCAAGCAGGTGGCCATCCTGGTGCCTACCACTATCCTTGCCGCCCAGCATTATAAAACGTTTAGCGACCGCCTGAAGGGTTTCCCGGCAAACATCGATTACATCAATCGTTTTAAAACAAGCAAACAGATCAAAGATACCCTTGCCAAGCTAAAAGATGGCAAGGTGGATATCATCATCGGCACGCACCGTTTGGTGAGCAAGGATGTGAAGTTTAAGGACCTGGGGCTGATGATCATTGATGAGGAACAGAAGTTTGGCGTAACCGTTAAGGAAAAGCTGAAACAGATGCGCGCCAATGTGGATACGCTGACGCTAACCGCAACACCTATCCCGCGTACGCTGCACTTTTCACTGATGGGCGCGCGCGATCTTTCCATTATCTCCACTCCGCCGCCAAACCGCCAGCCGGTAGTGACCGAGCTGCATGTTTTTAATGATAAGCTGATTAAAGAAGCCGTAGAGCACGAGATAGAGCGCGACGGGCAGGTGTTCTTTATCCACAACCGCGTTGCCGACCTGCCGCAATTAGGCGGCATGATCCATAAGCTGGTGCCAAAAGCCCGCATTGGCATTGCCCACGGGCAGCTGGAAGGCGACGCGCTGGAAGATGTGATGCTGAAATTTGTGAACCACGAGTACGATGTGCTGGTGGCCACTACCATTATCGAGGCAGGTTTGGATATCCCGAATGCTAATACCATCATCATCAACTACGCCCACATGTTCGGCCTGAGCGACCTGCACCAGATGCGCGGCCGCGTTGGGCGGAGCAATAAAAAAGCTTATTGTTATTTGCTGAGTCCGCCCCTATCTACTTTAACCAACGAGGCACGCAAGCGCCTCAGCGCCATAGAAGAATTTAGTGACCTGGGCAGCGGCTTCAATGTAGCCATGCGCGATTTGGATATCCGCGGCAGCGGTAACCTGCTGGGTGCCGAGCAAAGCGGTTTCATCGCCGAAATTGGCTTTGAAATGTACCACAAGATATTGGACGAAGCCATACAGGAGCTGAAGGAAGACGAATTTAAAGGCGTGTTCCCGGATGAAAAGCCAAAGCCATTTATCACCTTTACCCAGATAGATACCGACCAGGAGATCCTGATTCCCGACGAATACGTAACCAGCATAGCCGAGCGCTATAACCTGTATACCGAACTCTCCAAACTCGAGAACGAAACCGAGCTGGAAGCTTTTAAACAGCAATTGCACGATCGCTTTGGCCCGATACCGCTACAAGTGAACGATCTGCTGAACTCCATGCGCCTGCAATGGCTGGGTAAAACTATCGGTTTTGAAAAAGTATCACTCAAAAACAATGTGCTTCGCGGCTATTTCATCACCAACCAGCAGTCCGCCTATTTCGAAAGCGATGCCTTCCGCGAAGTGCTTAACTTTGTACAGCGCAACCCACGCCGCACCAATTTGAAGGAGGTGAAAAACACGCTAAGGTTGAGCGTGGATAGAGTTGGGAATATTAACGAGGCGCTGGAGGTTTTGGAGGAGTTGCTGGTGGTTGGGGTGTAGGGAATTATGTAAAATATATTTACTTTAGATGAATGAGTTTGCCTGGTAAAATTTGGTTATATAGAATAACACATATCCATAATTTACTATATATTCTCCAAAATGGAATTTACACGAGCACTTCCCCACATTTTGATCCTAACTACAAAAACATTGGCGATTCCTCTCTAATTAACTACCGTAAAGGCTTAGACGCCTGCGATCCCCCGGGTGGAAAGCTGTCAGAGTATGTCCCTTTTTATCTCGGGCCAAGGTCGCCAATGCTATATCAAATTGCGAGAGGCTATGAAGATATTCCCAAGCACGCTCAAGAAGATATCGTATATTTAATATCATCGGTGGATCAAGTTGAAGCACATAACCTTAGCTATTTCTTTACCGATGGACATGCCCGCAGTGACACATCAGCCTACTACAATAAAAAGGAAGATTTTGATAGATTGGATTGGGATACGATTTATAGCACCCATTGGATAAGTGACGAGACTGATCTTCGAAGAAAGAGTAAAAAGCAATCGGAGCTTTTGGTTAAAGAACATTTGCCGATTACAGCGGTTGATTACATTGGCGTTTTTAATAAGACGGCAGAACAAAAAGTATCCGATTTGCTTGCAGAAGCGGATTTAAATATCAATATTAGAATATCGCCGGCCAAATTGTTTTATGATCATTTATAAAGAAGGAAATATACTTGACGCAAAAGCGGATGCGCTTGTCAATACCGTTAACACCGTCGGTGTGATGGGTAAGGGCATCGCATTGCAGTTTAAATATGCCTTCCCCGAAAATTATAAAATTTACAAACAGGCTTCTGAACGAAATGAAATTGCCGTTGGTAAGGTCCAGGTTGTTCCGGTAAACGATTTAAACGGTGTAAAATTCATCATCAATTTTCCCACTAAACAGCATTGGCGTAATCCATCAAAACTGCAATGGATTAAAGACGGATTAAAGGACCTGCACGACCAAATCAGCAACTACGATATAAAGTCAATCGCCCTTCCACCTCTGGGTTGTGGCAATGGCGGCTTAGACTGGAATGTCGTAAAGCCAATTATTGAACAGTCTTTGTCTGATATGACTATTGACGTGCTTGTTTATGAGCCAAATGCTTTGATAAAAGAAGCGTTAAAAAAAGAGGATAAGATTATTGCAGCCAAACTTACGCCCGCCCGTGCAATGCTTTTAACTCTGCTTTATCAGTATAGGGCCTTAGGGGAGTTTGCAAGTGAATTTGCCGCTGTAAAGCTTGGTTATTTTTTGCAACGATTTGGAGAGACGCAGCTAAGATTAACTTTTATCAAAGGAGCTTATGGGCCGTATTCCAATGAAGTTAGATTCGTACTCTTTGCATTAAATGGCTATTACATTAAAGGCTACGAGCAGATGGATACCAAGCCTTTTGAGGTTTTAGAACTTGTTCCCGCAAAAAAAGACGAAGTAAAAAAATATATTGATTCTTCCACGACACCGGATGAAAAAGTCCGGCTTAACCAAGTTGCTGAATTCATACAGGGGTTTGAATCTCCGTATGGTTTAGAATTATTGGCCACTGTTGACTATTCTATTAACCAAACAAAATCTTATCATTTAGAAACGATAAAAGAAGAAGTTAAAAACTGGTCGTTTAGAAAAGAAAATCTTTTCCCGGCTAATCACATCGAATTAGCGATTAATCATTTAACTAAATACAAATCTGCTCTCTATAGCGGACTAACTATCAATTAACACCCGTCTGTGTTTCAATCTTGTAGAAACAGTCACCCGGCAATAACCTGGCGACTGCATAAAACACCTAATTAATTCTCTGTCGTCTTCTTCCCCACCATCTCCGTAAAGCTCCTTGCGGCATTGGTAAAATCGGACGGTACCAGTACAATGGTGGTGGTATTATTGTCGATGCCTATTTCGGAGAGCATTTGCATGCGGCGCAACTCTAAAGCTATCGGGCTTGCTTCCATTTGCTTGGCGCCCTGGGTAAGTTTGATGGATGCTTCCAGCTCCGCTTCGGCTTTAATGATACGGGCGCGTTTCTCGCGGATGGCTTCCGCTTCGCGGGCCATAGCACGCTGCATCGATTCGGGGATCTCTACATCCTTCATCTCCACCATTACAATTTTAATACCCCAAGGCTCGGTGGCGGCATCTACTATTTTTTGCATGGTGGCGTTGATCTGCTCGCGTTCGCGCAAAACCTCATCCAAATGGTGCTGACCGATAATGTTACGCAGCGCAGTAACCGCAAACTGGTAAACGGCCATGTTGTAGTTGGCCACTTTAATAATGGCGTCTTCCGGGTTGATGACCTTGAACCAGAGCACGGCGTTCACCTTAATGGTTACGCTGTCTTTGGTGATGGTCTCCTGTTGCTCCAGGTCTACCGTGCGGGTGCGGATATCCACGGTTATCTGCCTGTCGATAAAGGGGATAATAAAATAAAGCCCGGGGCCTGCTGTGCGGCTGTAGCGGCCCAAACGGAAAACAATAGCGCGTTGATACTCCTGTGCAATGTGCGCACTAATTCCTATCAGCACAATGGCGATAGCTAATCCAATAAGTAAATACATGATTTTTATTTGTTAAATTTTATCGCCTGCCTGTAGGTTCCGGGGAGGGTTTTTGGGACGATCGGGGAAGATATCCGGTATGCGATTTGCGCGGTAAATGTAGCGTAGATTTTGATATCTGCAAAAAATATTTTAGGCGCGATTCGGCGGCAAGATGCCCCGCAATAATCGTCACTCGACAAGAGACGAGCGACGGCATAACAATTAATCCTTTTAAGCCTTCTTCCTATATATCCCCTTCAAATTCCTGCCCATTTCCCGGTAATCTAATCCATAGCCTACTACAAAGTCATTCGGGATCTGGAAGGCTACGTAGCGCAACTCTTCAATACTGTACACAACGGCATCGGGTTTAAACAACAGGGATACAACGGTGATGGAGGCCGGTTCGCGCACCATTAGTTTTTGAATAAGGTAGCGGATGGTGTTGCCCGTATCGATGATATCTTCCACCAATATCACATCCCGGCCTTTTATATCGCCCGAAAGGTCAAAATCGTCGCGGATGGTTTGCGTGCTGCTTACGCCGCCGAAATAGGAGGCGAGCTTGGTAAAGGTAACCTGGCAGGGCAAGGTTATTTCTTTCAGCAAATCGGCAAAAAACATAAAACTGCCGTTGAGTATGCCTACAAATATGGGTTCCTTATCTTCAAAATCGTTGTTTATATCCTGTGCAACTTCGGCGATGCGTTGTTGTATCTGCTCGTAGGAAATCAGCGGCTCAAACTCCAGATCGGCTATTTGTAGTTTCATCTCACTAAAATAAAATAAATATGTATACCAAGGTGTAAAATTATCGTCAGGATAAAAAATTATTACCTGTGCTATTTAAGGGTGAGGCTGATTTGTAGCAAGGGGGGCCGCGCTAATAAGGAGGTTGCGTTTGGCGGGATATAGACGCTAAAACTTGATTGTTAGAAACATAGCGCAAATGTCCGCACCGCGAGTTGACTCACCCCTGCCTACCGGCAGGCAGGCCCTGCCCCCTCTCTCCTTCGGAAAGACGGGATTCTTTTTTCACCCTCTTTCCGAAGGAGAGAGGGTCGACAAGCGATAGCGATGTCGGGGTGAGTCAAATGTGCGAGCGACCAGAAACGAATTCAAATTTTGCGTCATCCCCGGGTTAAAACCATCCCTAACTTGCACAACAACAGCTTACAACCAGGATAAACACTATCTTTGCGCCTTAATGACAGACCACCAGATCCACGCCCTGCCCAACGGCATCCGCATATTATTTAAACATTCGCCATCGCCTATTACCCATTGCTGCTTTGTGCTTAACGCCGGCTCGCGCGATGAAACGCCAAGCAAAGAAGGTTTGGCGCACTTTATCGAACACCTGCTGTTTAAGGAAACCGAGCGCCGCAGCACCAACCAGATCCTTAACCGGCTGGAGCTGGTGGGTGCCGACCTGAACGCCTATACCACCAAAGAGTACACCTGCATCCATGCATCTTTACTAAAACAGCATTTGGAGCGCGCGGTAGATCTTTTTGAGGACATCCTCTTCCACTCTACCTTCCCCGAGGAGGAAATGGAGAAAGAGCGCGGGGTAATACTGGACGAGATCTCCAGCTACCTGGACCAGCCCGAAGAAGCCATTCAGGACGATTTTGAGGAGCTTTTGTTTAAAGGGCACCCCATAGGCAACAATATACTGGGCACGCCCGAAAGCGTTGCCGCCATCAACGGGGAGGATATTAAACAATTCATGCTCGCCAATAACAACACGCACCAAATGGTATTTGCCGTGTATGGCGATTACGATTTTAAGAAGCTGGTAAAGCTTTGCGAAAAGTATTTTGGCGGCGTGCCCGAGAATACCAATCAAAAGAACCGTATTGCGCCTTCACCGATAAAGGGCGGGCACCATATTATCCAAAAGCCCATCTCGCAAACGCATTGCGTACTGGGCAGCCGCGCCTACCCATCGGCACATCAAAATAAATATGGCTTGCTGCTGCTCAACAACCTGCTGGGCGGCATGGGCATGAGCAACCGCCTTAACCTGGAGATCCGCGAGAAATACGGCATCGCGTACACCATCGAGAGCAATTACACTTCGCTTACCGATACGGGCATCTTTTCCATTTACTTTGGTACTGATGCCGAGAAAGCAGAGAAAGCGCTTAAGCTGGTGCATAAGGAATTAAAAAAGCTGCGCGATAATACCATCGGTACCATCCAGCTGAAGCAGGCCAAGGAGAAATTTATAGGGCAGATAGCACTGGCCGAAGAAAGCCGTATGAGCCTCATCATCAGTATGGCCAAAAGCCTGCTCGATTTTAACCACATCGATTCGCTGGAGGATATCTTCGCTAAAATAAATGCCGTTACGGCCGAACAATTATTAGAAATAAGCAATGAAATTTTTGATAATGACGGTATGATAACCTTATTATTTGAGCCTAAACAGTAAATCCCTTATTTTTGCATAATGAAATATCCTATTCTAGCATACGGCGACCCGGTTTTGAGGCGTAAAGCGCCCTCTATCGAGCCGGATGAGTACCCGCATATAAAAGAACTGGTTACCAACATGTACGAAACCATGTACGCGGCACGCGGCGTAGGCCTGGCTGCCCCGCAGATAGGCATGAGCATGCGTTTGTTTGTGGTGGATGTATCTCCGTTTGATGATGAAGAACCGGAATTGGCCGGCTTTAAAAAAGCATTCATTAATGCTACTATATTGGAAGAAACCGGCACCGAGTGGAACTTTAACGAAGGCTGCCTCAGCATCCCCGATATCCGCGAGGATGTATCACGTAAGCCGGTTATCCGCATGAGTTACTACGACGAGAACTGGAAACACCACGAAGCTACCTTTAAAGGTATGGCCGCCCGTGTGATACAACACGAGTACGACCATATAGAAGGCAAATTGTTCACCGATAAGCTGAGCCCCCTGCGCAAGCGCATGATAGAGAAAAAACTGAACGATATTTCTAAGGGAGCCGTTGATGTGGATTACCGCATGAAGTTCCCCGACGCGAAGAAAGGGAGGTAGAGGTTAGTTGATTAGAGGTTAGGAACCCCGGATCGACCACTGACCGATATAAAACAAGAAAGCCACGATACATCGTGGCTTTCTTGTTTTATAAATATTTTATTCTTTCTAATCTCTACTTAACTAACCTGTAATCTCCAGCCTCTTACCCCTAATTCCCCTTCTTGTCCCCATCCGTAATGGATTTGATGAGGCTACCCCAGGCAAGCGGGTTGAGGAGCGGGTTGGTGATGGAATGCGAGTTAACCAGGTTTGTATGCATTTGCGACGCATTGGCCGATTGGATCTCCTGCCCGTCGCGCGGCAGCGAGGTTGTTAGCGCGGCAAGCGATGCGCGGCTGATGTTCTTGCGGGCTATCTCCAGGTCGTCGTCGGCCAGTTTTGCGGTTACAAAATCGCGGCGGAACTCGTCCGTAGTGGCCCATGGGAACACCCGGAACACCGGCAGGTTAATAATCTGTGGTTTTATTTTTATTTGCGTGGTGTAGCTTTTGTTGGCCAGGTTTGCCGGGATAACAACCGTTAGGGGCGCATAACCCACCGCGGTAAAGCTAATGGTATCCTGCTCGTGCACTACAAAAGAAAAGTAGCCGTTGTAGCTGGCAATAACCGCCGCGTTATGGTAGCTTTTATTGCTGATACTTACGTATGGCACCACCACATTGGCGCTATCGGCATTGTAAATAACGCCGGTAAACTGCACCAAAGGTTTTTCCTTTTGGGCGAATGCCGAAAGCGATACCAACAAAAATAATATGCCTATTAACTTCTTCATTTATCTTGCGCGTATTATACTACCTGGCCTGCTTTATATTGTTTTAAAAACGGGCAGGTAAAAATACATTATTCATTTAAAGCGAATTGCTATTTAACAATTCTTAACACTACCGTAAATTCTCCGGAAGCACAGCATTGGGGTCGTCAATGTCTGTTAGGTTTACAGCTTCAACACCCGTAATTTCGGGTACGGCTTTTTTAATGGCCTGTTCAATTCCCGCTTTCAGCGTCATGATGCTCATGGGGCACGATCCGCACGAGCCTAACAGCTTCAGTTTAACAACATTTTCAGGCGTTATTTCTTCCACAGAAACGTTACCGCCATCGGCCTCCAAATAAGGGCGAATGGTATCTAACGCTGCTTCAACCTGATCTACTAAACTCATTTTTACTAATTTATATACGTAAAGTTATTAATTATTTGCAACATTCATAACATTTGCTTTTTCGGCATTTGCTATAGATACCTGCTGCGCTACCCTGCGGGCCATTTCCATAAAGGCAATGCTCATGCCGCCCTCTTCTTCCAATACAATTGGCTTACCGGCGTCGCCGCTATCGCTTATGCCTTTTATTAACGGAATTTCGCCTAAAAATGGCACATCAAGAGTTTGCGCCAGTTTTTGGCCGCCGCCTTGTCCAAATATATAGTACTTGTTATCTGGCAGTTCGGCAGGGGTAAAATAGCTCATGTTTTCCACAATGCCCAGTATCGGCACATTAATGGCATTCATCATAAACATGCCTATCCCCTTTTTGGCATCGGCCAGGGCCACATTCTGCGGCGTGGTTACAATAACCGCCCCCGTAACCGGGAAACTCTGCGTAACCGTTATGTGGATATCGCCGGTGCCCGGCGGCAGATCTATCACCAAATAATCCAGTTCGCCCCAGTCGGCATCGTTAAACAGCTGCTTTACCGCGGTTGATACCATTGGCCCGCGCCATGGCACCGGTTGATTGGGATCTGTAAAGAAACCTATGGATAGCAGTTTAATGCCGTATTTCTCTATCGGTTCAATGCGTGTTTTTCCGTTTACGTTGCTGGCCAGCGGCCTGGCACCTTCCAGCCCGAACATGATGGGGATGGATGGGCCGTAAATATCGGCGTCTATTAAACCAACTTTAGCCCCGGTTTTTGCCAAAGCCAGCGCCAGGTTTACCGATACGGTAGATTTACCCACGCCGCCCTTGCCCGATGCTACCGCGATGATGTTCTTCACCCCAGGTACGCCGGTGTTTTTTTGCGAGGTTACGCGCGAGGTCATGTTGATGCTTACCTCAATATCCTTACTGATGAAGTGCTTGATGGCGTTGCGGCAGGCATTCTCTATCAGTGCCTTTAAGGGGCAGGCCGGGGTGGTTAGTATTACCGAAAAGCTTAATTTGCTGCCATCGATAACAATATCCTGTATCATATTAAGCGTCACCAGGTCCTTTTTAAGGTCGGGTTCCTCTACGTTGCCGAGGGCTTGTAATACTTGTTGCTGGGTAATTTCCATATTTATCTGTGTACAAAAATACGAAAACAGGGAGCGTGTAGCGTTTGTTAAGAAAAACAATTTGCTGTAACTAAGCGTTGCAGCGCATTATATTTAGTTTAGTTTTGAAATAAAATTTCTCAAATGCGCCGTATCCATCCTAAATATATCCGTATTGCAGGTATTGTAGTTGCTGTTTTAGTGGTTCTCCTGCTTATCGGTGGTGTTGTTGCCTATTCCAAGCGGGAAGCTATCCTGCAATCTGCTATCAGCAAAGCTAAAGCAAAAGCAAAAAGGGATTATAATTTAGATGTAAAAATAGGTTCGGCACGTTTTACAGGGCTGGCCACCGTGGCTTTTACCGATATATCTGTAGTGCCTTACCAGCGCGATAGCCTCCTGTCTGTCAAAACGTTCAGCGTAAGTGTTAAGATCCTCCCTATCATTTTTGGTACTATTAAGCTGGGCGATGTGGTGCTGCAAAACGGCCATCTGAACCTTACCAGCAAAAAGGGCGTTAAAAACTTCGATTTTCTGTTCAAAAAGAAAAAAGACAGTACCCAAACCAGCCATAAACTAAACCTGGCGGACCTTACCGACAACCTCATTAACGAGGTGCTTTATAAGATCCCGGATAATCTTTCGCTTAATAACTTCCTGGTATCGGGTGCCGACGATAGCACCCGCATTACCATGCTGGCCAAATCGGCCGTTATTAAAGAAGGCCAGCTTAGCTCAACCATTTTGGTGAACGATGGGTTGGCGGCTTCTACCTGGCACTTTGATGGTAAAATGCACCCCTCAGATAAAGATATCGATATACGCCTGTATGCCGACGGCAAAAAAGTAGAGTTGCCCATCATCGAGAAGAAATTTAAGGTGAGACTGAATTTTGATACGCTGACCACCAAGCTTACCAAAGTAAAAAGCAGCGACGGCGAGACACAGATCTTTACCTATTGTGCCGTGCGTAATTTGCTGATAAACCATGCCGGCCTCTCCACCAAAGATATTGTGGTGCCCAATGGGTCGATAGATGCCAACTTTTTTGTGGGCGCTAACTATTT
Organism: Mucilaginibacter pankratovii; assembly: GCF_014773265.1. Classification (GTDB taxonomy): domain Bacteria; phylum Bacteroidota; class Bacteroidia; order Sphingobacteriales; family Sphingobacteriaceae; genus Mucilaginibacter; species Mucilaginibacter pankratovii. Next base: position 129,063 of record NZ_JACWMY010000003.1, read on the forward strand.
ATCGCTTGATAGTTCTTCGGTTATCCATTTAAAAAAGATCACCGCCAACCCTTTCCTTAAGTATACGCTAAACCCGGTTAAGATCTATGAGATGAAGATCCACACCGGCTGGGTGAACGCGCAGGATGTTTTTGATTCGTTCCCTACCGGGATGTTCGAATCGCTGGAAGGGATGCAGGTTGCCGGGAAGCTGAACTACAACCTCAACTTCTTTATGAACTCGGCCCATGTAGACGACCTGCTGTTTGATTCGCGGCTGGATAACCAGGGCTTCCGTATTGTTAAATTTGGCAAAACCGATTTCAACAAGCTGAATAAAACATTCGTATACACGCCTTATGAAAACGGCAAACCCATGTCGCCGCATACTATCGGCCCCGAAAACCCGGAGTTTACGCCCCTGGAAGATATCTCGCCAGATCTGCGCAACGCGGTAATGACGGCCGAAGACCCCTCCTTTTACCGTAACAAGGGTTTTGTGGATGAATCTATCCGTAAATCCCTGGCTACAGATTTTAAGACCAAGAAATTTACCCGCGGCGGCAGCACCATATCCATGCAGCTGATCAAGAACGCGTTTTTGGTGCGGAGTAAAACCCTGTCGCGCAAAATAGAAGAGATTCTTATTGTGTGGATCATCGAGAACACCCGCCTGATGAGCAAGAACCGCATGCTGGAGGTGTATTTTAACATTATAGAGTGGGGCCGCAATATTTATGGTATCGGCGAAGCCTCGCATTACTATTTCGGCAAATCGCCATCGGAACTTACGCTCGGCGAGAGTATTTTCCTGGCCAGTATAGTACCCCGCCCAAAAGCCGGGCTATACTCCTTCCAGCCCGACGGCACACTACGGCCAGGGCTACACGGATACTTTAACCTTATTGGCCGGCTGATGGCAGGCAAAGGCCTTACCCAGCGGGATACCAACGCCTATGGCTTTTACAGTGTGAGACTGAAAGAGAGCCTGCGCAGGCAAATGGCGCCTATAGATACAGCGGTTGTTGATAGCCTGATGCAACAGGGCGGCGAAAATACCGGCGTGGGTGTAGAAGCACCCGTATACGAAGAGCCAAAACGACCAAATTTCTTCCAGCGGCTATTAGGTAAAAAGGATACCAGCCAGGCCGCCAAGGTAGAAGAGAAGATAAAAGAAACCAACGAGATGATAAAAACCCGCATCAAACAAGAAATTGAAGCGATGAAAACGGACTATAAACTCAAGATGGATAACGTAGATACCGCCGGGCGCACCAAAAAAGAGGTGAAGGAGGAAAAGAAACGGCTGAAGCAGGAGATGAAGGATAAGGAAAAAGAAATGAAAAGCCGGATGCCGTAAGGCGGTATTGTCATCTTAAACTATAATTGACTACCATATTAGTCGCCTTTACTTAAGGGTGACGAATTTAAATGTTTAAACACTCATTTTTGAGCAACATTTAAAACGAAACTAACATGTCAATTATAGATAAATTAAAATGGCGCTACGCCACCAAAAAATTCGATACCAATAAAAAACTTTCGGCAGAGCAATTAGATGAGTTGCTGGAAGCAGTTCAGTTAGCCCCATCCTCTTACGGCTTACAGCATTACAAGGTGCTGGTGATAGAAAATGCCGAAGTACGTACGAAACTACGTGAAGCCGCTTATGGCCAGCCGCAAATTACAGATGCATCGCAGCTGATCGTATTCGCTGCCGAAACCAATATAGATGAGGGGTACGTAAAAAACTTTGTAGATTTGATAGCAGATACCCGCAATGTACCCCGTGAAAGCCTTGTAGGTTTGGAAGGCATGTTAGTGGGCGCAATAAATGGCCGTACACCAGAGCAACGCCTGCTGTGGGCGCAAAAGCAAGCGTATATCGCGCTTGGTGTTTTGGTTGCCGCCGCAGCCGACCTGGGTATTGATGCCGGGCCGATGGAAGGTTTCGATCCCGCTAAGTTTGATGAGATCCTGGGACTGAAAGAAAAAGGGCTGACAGCAACCGTTATCGCGGCAGTAGGCTTCCGCGCCGATGACGACCATTTCAGCAAGCTGATAAAAGTACGCCGGCCCAAAAAAGAATTGTTCATCCATATCTAAAAATCCCCGGGGGATTTTAGACCGTAAGCAACTTTTTTTCAGGCTTCCATTTAAGGGATAAAAGCGCATTCAAAAGCGCATTTTTATCCCTTTTTTGTGTTTATTATTGCAAAAACACGGAGATTTTCGCACATGTTTTTAGCCCGAATATGGCTGGGAAACAGCGTCCAATTTTCCTCCAGCAAAAAAAGTTTCATGAAAGTTAATTATCGGCATGGGCTTTGTATAACTATCTGAAATACATAGCCATGAACAAGAGGATATTAATAGTAGACGATAATGAGCTCATCACCGAGATAATGAGCTATATACTAACCAACAACGGCTACGATGTAACTACTCTGAATACCGGCTACAACGTTGTTGCCCAAATAAACCTAACCCTGCCTCACCTGGTTATTATGGATATAACGTTGCCCGGGGTAGACGGAAGGGATATTTGCCGTATCATCAAGCATAATAAAGCCACTAAAAATCTGCCGGTTATCATCTGCTCGGGCAATGATGATATCGAATTGGCCCTGAAACAAGAAGGCCCGCCGAATGATATACTGCCCAAACCCTTTGATATGACCGTATTGCTCAACAAAGTAGAATACCAGTTAGCGGCGTGATTCCGCCTTGTGTCCTTATAAAAAAAGGGAGCCCCGGCACAATCGGGGCTCCCTTTTTGCTGTATAGTTAAAACGCAGCCTTCAGGGTGATATATTTATTAATATCATCCGATTTAAAACCCTTCTCTTTCATTTGAGTAACATACTCCGGGGTTACACCCATCGCTTTAAGTGAACTGGCCTGATCCAGCGACACATTGTACCCAATAGCCTTAAATCCTTTTACATACTCCGGCGTTACGCCCAGGGCTTTTAAGCCTGTTGCATTATCAATGCTGATATCGGTGTATCCCGCGTTTTTAAAGCCGTTCAAATATTCCGGCGTAATACCCAAAGCTTTCAGCGACGAGGCCTGCTCTACAGAAAGTTGTTCATAACCGGCTGCTTTAAAGCTGCTCATAAACCCGGGGGTTATGCCCAGCGCTTTAAGTGATACCAGGTTATCGGCCGAGATCTGGTTGTAGCCGGCGGTTTTAAATCCGTGGATATATTCGGCATCTACACCCACCGCTTTCATACTGGTTAATTTGCTTGCCGGGATATTGGTATACCCTTCCTTTTTTAAGGCGTTTATATAGTTATCATCCACATTAAGCGCCTTAAAGGCCACCATATCATCATCAGACACATCTTTTTTAACAACACCAGGCTTGCCGTTTGCTGCCTTAAATTTGCTGATGTATTTACCATCAATACCCTGTGCCTTAAAGCTTACCAGCTTATCCCAGCTTACTTTAGGGTAACCAGCCTTATGGATCTCGCTGATGAACGTGCCATTAATACCCAATGCCTTGCCGGTTATCAGCTCCTGCAGCTTAATGCTTGGATAACCGTTTTGTTTCATCGATTTGATGTAAGGCTCATCAACACCAAGGGCTACACAAGCGATCACGTCATCTTTAGATGGATCTTTGTAGCCATTGCTTTTCAGCATAGCTATGTAACTCTTTTTGATATTCAGAAAGAAGAAAGCTATATCATCATCGCTGGTGATGCCGGTTATGCCCTCGCTCTCGAGATAGTTCTTGTAAGAGGCATTAGGTGTGAATTTGTATTTCCCGGTGCCTTTAACACCATCAAATCTGCCGGTGAACTGCATGTTGCCGGCTTCTCTTGTCAGTTTAAACGAGCCGTCCCGTCCCATTGGTAAAGCAGTAAACTCGCTCACCAGGAAATCGGAATTGCTCATGTTATTACTTTCACTATCGTCATAAAGCCTCATATCAAGCTTGTTGCCTTTTATGGTGGCCTTCCAGTTGCCTTCGTTGCGGGTGGTGGCTTTTACATCGATGTTAAAAACCGGTTTAACGGTCTGCGCTACGCGGGAGGCGGCGGGCTCGTTTAGGGCACATACTAAAAATGCCATCATTGGCACCAGGAAAAGGTATTTCCAGGCGGTATGTATGTTTGATTTTTTTGCGTTCATCATAACAATTCGTTTTTTTAAGAGTGATTGATTATAGTTGGTTGTAATTCTGAGGGATAAATTGGGCACGGATACTTTTAGCAAATTCATTTGATAGTCAGCGCGTTCTACCGATTGATCATGCAGTACTTCGTTATCTGCCAGGTATTCTAAATTGCTTTCTACTTCTTTTCGATATAACCAGGCAAAGGGGTTAAACCACTGGAACGCCAGCATCACTTCGGCGATCAGCAGATCGAGGCTATGGCCCTGTTTAATATGGATCTTCTCGTGCAGCAGGATCTGGTTAAAGGTTTCCGGCTCGTATTTACCTGGGTTAATGAAAATGTTGTTGCCGAAACTGCAGGGGGCTTTATCATCGTCCAGTTCCACAATGCGAAATTGCCCATCTATAATAACCGGCTTACGGTACGCCTGCACAAGCAGCACACCTACCTGCAGCAGTAAATTGGCGCCGAAAGCCGCCACCCCAAACCAGTACAGGTAAAATGACCATTTTATAATGCGCTGCAGCAAAGGCGTTTGCGGCTCCACGGCTGGGGTATTGTTCCCCGTGGAACTAATCTTTTGTTGCGGACTGTAGCTTTGTGCCGGGGTAACCTGCGGCAGGCGAATGGCTACAACAGGGATGCTTTCGGTAACAAGCGGCTTGGGGCTTTCCCTTAGCGCCCATTGCTGCGGCACCTGTATCAGCGGCAGCAAAAATGCCATGGCCAGGCAGCCCAGCAGGATAACCCGGTTGAGGCGGTAATAGGTTTCCTTTTGCAGCAGCAGCTTGTAAAATAACAGGCAGATGGCCAGCAGCAGGGCCACATGTAATACGTATGGTATCATTTCTTGTTGGATTTGATAAGGGTTAATATTTCTTCCAGTTCGGTCTCCGAAATTTTTTCTTCTTTGGCAAAGAAGGCCAGCATGCTGGGGTACGAGTTATCGAAGTATTGGCTTACGATATCCTTCATCGCGTGTTTTTGGTATTCCTCCCGCGAGATGGTTGGATAGTAATTGTAGATATTGCCAACCGCTTCGTGGTTCAAAAAGCCTTTTTCCTCCAGTATCTTCACCATAGTGGCCACAGAGTTGTAGTGTGGCTTTGGGTCGGGCAGTTCGGGGATAATTTCTTTGATATATGCTTTTCCGAGGCTCCAGAAAGCCTGCATTATTTGTTCTTCGCGCTTAGCCAGTTTTTGCATTACTATTAAATTATAACGCAAGCTACTACTAATCAATTAGTATTGCAACTAATTGATTAGTATTTGCGCGAATAAAAATACAATGTTCTGATTTATAGATAATTAATTCTTTCGTTGTTGCTTAATGCAGAATCCTCCCCAATGAAGGGTAAAGACGCCTTAAGGTAGTCGCTCCGATTTGCCCAAACGTTACGCCGGACCGTAGAATGCTTGATGCTTTTTTCTGCAAACCAATCGTTCGTATGGAACCCAGCTGTATCATCCCTTGGATGCTTGTTGGTCAGGTAAATTTTAGTAGCTGTTTTTACGTTGCGAATGGAACGTAAGGTGTAAGCCATCGTAAAGCTTGAGTTTCACTTGTCCCTAAAAATGGGTGTTCCACAAAAAGTGTTTCACTGAATTTTATGTGATGAGCCGACATTTATTTAACCTTTTAATTTACAATTGTTTGCGGCAATTATCTAAACAGCAGGGATGTTCCAAAGTGTTTCACTCATTTTGCTTAAATCGCTTATAATCAGCATAAAACAAAAACAGGTGTTCCACATATCGAAGTGAAACACCTGCAATTAATGTTACTTTATTCTCAAAGGGAAATACAAAGTCTCTGCTTTACGGCTGGAAAATGCTCTTCGCCTTTTTGATAGTTTTCTCGAGGTCTATCCCCTCGCCTAAAACACCTTTAAACAGGTCGCCTTCTTTTTTTAGACGGGCTATGGAATTATGAATGGTAAAATGTTTCATGGTGAGGCCGGGTTTTACCTCGTCCCAATGCAGCGGCATAGATACCGTAGCGCCGGGTTTGGGGCGCAACGAATACGGACCGGCAATGGTTGCGCCCGGGCGGTTCTGTAAAAAATCGAGGTACATTTTGCCGTTACGGTTTTTTATCATTCGCTCGAGCGAGGTATAATCGGGGATTTCTTTATGCACAATGTTTACAATTAATCGCGCGAACATCTGCGATTGATCGTAATCGTATTTCGCTTCCAGCGGAATATAGATATGCATGCCGGTAGAGCCTGATGTTTTGCAATACGAGGGTACGTCAATAGCATCCAGTACTTTTTTTACCTCCAGGGCAGCTTCTATCACCTGGTCGAAAGTGTTTTTATCGGGGTCCAGGTCGATAATACAATAATCCGGGTTATCCGGTGATTGCACCCGGCTAAACCATGGGTTCATCTCTACACAACCCAACGAGGCCATCCAAAGCAGGGTCGCTTCATCATGCCCTACCAAATAATCTTTGTCCTCACCATCGCTGGTGGTATAGGGGAAAGTCCTCACCCAATCGGGCGATTTGCCGCGCACATCCTTCTGATAAAAACTTGGGCCATGGATGCCGCCCGGGAAACGGTTGAGCGATTGTGGGCGGTCCTTTAAATACGGCAAAATATATTCGGCAACCTGGTAATAGTAATTAAACATATCCCTTTTGGTAATGCCATCCTCGGGCCAGTAAACTTTACTTAGATTAGTAAATTTCAAGTCGTGTCCGCAGATCTTTTTTACCTGGGTTTCTTCCTTCGGGTTAAGCAGTGTGCGCTTAGCACTTTCCTTTGGCGCTTTTATCAGCTCGTGTTTCTCGGCTTTCGCTTCCTTTTTTGGTGCTACTTCCTCCTCAACCAACTCCTCTACATGCGCTTCGGTTTCCCTTTCCACATCCTTTGCCTTTTTATCATCGCGCATGCCCTGGAACGAGGGGTGGCGGAAAACGCCGTCGCTGGTTACTTCGGCAAAGCTTACTTCGCAAACCAATTCGGGTTTTAGCCAGGTAGCTTTCGCCTTCGGTGGATTCGGGCGGAAACGCGAGGGTTTGTTTACGTCCGGCTCGCTCTCGAATGGGGTTTTATCAACAATTAGCGGCTTAAATTGCGCCATCATTTCCTTTTGCAGTTTATCAGAAAAGCCCGTGCCCACCTTGCCTACGTATAGGAACCGGCCATCCTCATAAACGCCCAGTAGCAGCGAGCTGAATTGCTTTGCCGTTCCCTCGTTTTTGGTGAAACCGCCAATTACAACCTCCTGGCGTTTGTTTATTTTTATCTTCAGCCAGTCTTTGGAGCGGTTATCGGCAAGGTATGGGCTGTTTGACCGTTTGGCCATAATGCCTTCCAGCCCTATCTTTTCTGCGGCTTCAAAAAATTCAAGTCCGCTGGCTGTAAATACCTGACTAAGGCGGATACGGTCATCATCCGTCGGCAGTACATCTTTTAATATGGCCTGGCGCTGGGTAAGCGGAAGATCCATCAGGTTTTTTCCTTCGTACCAAAGCAGGTCGAACACATATAACATCAGCTCACCATCGGCCTCGCTGCGCCAGTTTTGTAGGGCGCCAAAGTTGGATACGCCTTTATCGTTCGATACCAGGATTTCGCCATCTATCACGGCATTTATCTTCCAGCTTTCCAGCAGCTGGGTAATGGGGTAATATTTTTCGTTGAAGGATTTGTTGTTGCGCGAGAGCAGCTGCACTTCGCCTTTATTGATGAATGCAAGGGTACGGTAACCGTCCCATTTTATTTCGTAAACCCAGTCCGGGTCATCGAAGGGTTTATCTACCAGGGTAGCCAGCATGGGTTTCATGCCGGTGGGGATAGTTGCTTTGGGTGCTTTTTTTAATAGCACATCCACGTCTACCGTGTCCGCCGGATGTGTTTCTTCAACCGCATCCTCAAGCTTTTCTACCTGAAGTTTTTTTTTACCTTCCTTCTTCGGCTCTTCTTCTACATCTTCCTCGTGCCCGTGCTGCCAAACCTTATCGCCGGTTTTTTCCATGCTTTCGATGGTTTTGCCTGAGAGTACCGATTTATCCTTTTTAGTGATATCCTTATCCGAAGCAAAATCGTCTTTATGCTTGATTAGCAGCCAGCCGTTCTCTCCCATGCCATGGGTTTTTACCAGGGCATACTCACCCTCCAGCTTTTCGCCGTGGAGCTTTATTTTTAAAGAGCCCTCTTTAAGCTGTTTCAGCAGGTGTTTTTCCTGTGCTTTTTTGCCTTTTATTTCTTCAATAGGTTCGTAGGTGCCTTCGTCCCATACAATAACGGTACCGCCGCCATACTCCCCTTTGGGGATAAGGCCCTCAAACAAGCGGTAGTCGTACGGGTGGTCTTCCACCATCATCGCCAGCCGCTTGTTTTTAGGATCTGTAGAGGGCCCTTTGGGTACCGCCCAACTTTTTAACACACCTTCCATTTCCAGCCTGAAGTCGTAATGCAAACGCGATGCGTCGTGCTTTTGGATCACAAAACGCAACTTATCTTTATCCTCGCTTTTACCGGCCTTGGGTTCGGCCGTTTTGGTAAAATCCCGCTTTTCTGCATATTTCTCCAGACTCATGGTATGGGGCGTTTATTTGTTAAGGTGAGCTTTAACTTTTTCTACCGATGTGCCGGCCTGTTTTACCGCTTCGCGCAGTTCATCCCGACTTAAGCCAAGTGTTTCGCTCCAGTATTGCAGTTCGTAATCCTCGTTCACGTTGATGAGGTTCCTATCCGGCGCACCTACCTGTTGTTTATTATCCATGGCTTTATTGTTTTGTTTATGAATAATTAACAGCCCTGTTTCTATATGGTTTGAAAGAAATTTAATTAGTAATAAAATCGGGCTATGCCCCAGCGTCCTCTATTACCGACAAGATATTCCCTGCCGGATCTGTAAACCAGGCGATGCTTGGGCCGCGTTCTCCGCCATCTCCGCGCGAAATATTATTTGCGTTTGTTTTAAGATATTCCGAATCGTAGCTTTCAAACACAACGCCCTTGTCTTTCAATCCGCTTACAGTTTCGTCAATATTCTTTACCGGGAAGTTATGCACCGTAAATGTTGCGGGCGTATGGTTGGGCTTGGGGTAAATAATAAAGTGCCCGCTGCCCGTCGTTACCGTAAGGATGTTCCCCATTTTTACATTCTTCTCTACCGGCAGCCCCAAAGCGTCCCGGTAAAACTGTTCTGCTTTATCAATATCGTTTACCGAAAAACTGCCAAACGCTTTTGAATCTTTTAACATGATTATCTTAGTTTATTTATTGGGTATGGTTATATAACCCTGCAAAAGTGCTGCCAATAAATTGATTAACAAACCGTTATTAAGCCAACATACGGGGGCAAACGCGACAAACCATTGCACCGCCCACAATTATCCCCTATCTTTACGCAGGTGACCGAACAACTTTCCATACCGCTGCAATTAAAAAGCAGGCTAAAAAGCGTGCTGCTGGTTGCTGCTTTCCTGGTAAGTTTCTTTTCCATCTCGGGCTATGTAAGCGCCCCACAACAAAGAGGGCCCGCCATCAACTCCGGGCAAATGGCAACAGCGCCATTGGCTATCAAACGGAGTGTTAATTACTCCGCAGCATTTTATTACTGTAATAACGCCGCCGCTTTTGCAAACACCCTCGCGAAGCAAAATAAAACCGCGGCTTTTATACACTCATTGCTTAGCGCGGTCCGTTTAAAACGCAATAGCTCCCGGTTTTCGCTTATTAAACCCACACTTGCCTACCCCATCAGGCACCTGGCCTTTTCTGCCGATAATTGCTAAACCCACAGCGGAGTTAACAACTCCCGCCACCATCCAAATTGGTTTAGTTTAAAATTCACAGGGCTGGCTTTGCCATACCTATCATTTTTCAGCATGAAAAAATTCAGGAAAATAATGCGGCTGTGCGGGCTTGTGTTGTTCTTGTTATTGGCCGTTGGGGGCGTATCCCTCACCGGCGCGGCCCCAACACGACCGCAAAACCGTGATAGCTTTTTAACAGAACAAATAGAAGAGAAGCGGGAAGAAACCGATGAGTCGCTCAACGAAGATCTCTTCCAATAAAAAAAGCCGTTCGGATCTTATTCCGAACGGCTTACTATTAATTATACACGGAGATTAGTTGATCTCGAAAATGGTTGCTGTTATCTTTTGATCCGGGTCGCCCGCGGTGGTTGATTTAAGCAACACCTCCGGAATGGTTGCCTTAACCTTGCCACCGGCAATGGTAATATCCACGTCGATGTTTGTACCAATGTAGCCATAAGCCTTACCGTTGCCGCCGGCCGATAGCTGAAACTGCATATCGCCAGGCGTACTGCCCAGGCCTACCAGGGTATATTTACCGCTGGCAGTTGGTGATGTTTTAAAGGAGAGATTTACCGTATTAACTGCCGGATCGGCCCCAACGGGCACTTTATCGGCAAAAATAATAAGTGTAGATGGCGTGCCGCCACCCGTTAAGCCCTTATTGGTAAAGGTAACGGTGTGTGTAGTGCCCCCAAGTGTCCAGGTGTTTGTACCGGTTGGGCTTGGGTCGCTGTTGCTTTTTGAGCACGAGGCGGTAAGTATGATAACCGCGGTGCTCATCAGGAATAATAATTTTTTCATGGGTTTTGGTTTTAAGCGTTGCTTGTTTAACAATACAAATCACCCTGATTTACTACCCGGCATCAATAATACATCTGTAGTATATTTCCATCAAAACGCATAATATTTCTTTAATTAATAAATTATTGCGTTTATAGATTTATATTTAACACACTAATTATCAACCGTAACCCAAGCAATGAGCAGCCAATACATAACCTTTTTAAGGATTATAACCTATTGCGCTTGTTGCTTTTTTGCTGCGCCGGCCTTTGGACAGAAGGCTAAGCCGTCAGATGCTTCTTTTTATGCCGATTCGGTAAAGGTGAGCAGCCTTATTACCGAAGGGAAGAAGCTTGCCACCAATTTTGATAAAAAAGCCCCCGATAACCTTTTACTGGCCATCAGAATGTGCGAAGGCAAAAGCCAGCCCTACTTTAAACAACAACAAATTCTGGGTTTTATGGCCATTGGGCCCTATTATTTATATAAGGGCCGGCACGATAGCGCCGCTTATTTTTATACACGCCTGATGCAAACCGGGGATGGCATGGCCATGGCGAGGGCCAACCTTGGCTTTGGCAACATTGCCGATTACAAATCCGATTACGAAACCGCCGTCAGCAAAAATATGCTGGCGCTTAAATATTTCGAATCGATTAAGGATACCAGCGGTATGGCGGCGGCATCCGGCAATATCGGCAACTCCTATATCCGCCTGCGGCAATATCAAAAAGCCGTGGGCTTGCTTACTTATGCTGTAGATATGTTTACTAAAAAGGGCATGAAGAGGCAGGCTGCAAATAACATGGGCGGGCTGGCGAGGGCCTATAAAGGTTTAGGCAATACGCAGAAAGAACTGGAACTAAAACTTAAGGCTTTTAGCATTTTTAAGGCAGAGGGCTACAAAAAAGGGATGGCCACGCTCGGCACCAACCTTGGCGTGTTTTACAGCAATAACGGGCAGCAGGATGAAGCGGAGAAGTACTATAAAATAGCTTTAAGCAATAGCTGGCAAATTGGGGATAATGGCAATATTGGGCTGTTGTATAACAACCTGTCGGACTTTTACCTGAAGCAAGCCAAGTACGATGCAGCCATGCTTTGTGTTGATTCGGCCTGGTATTACTCGCAAAAAAGCGGCGACCGGCTTGCCCAGGCGGATGCCATGCTGGGTAAGGCCATTTTGCTGCACCTGCAGCGCAAGCATGTTGAGGCCGAAAAATATTCTGAACGGTACATTGGCATAAAGGATTCTATTTACACCGATAAAATGCAGGGCAAGGTGGCCGAGATGGATGTACAGTACCAAACCGAAAAAAGGGAGAACCGCATTGCTTTTTTAAATGTAGAGAACACCAACAAATCGTTACTGCTTAAAAACAGTATGCTGCAAAACAACAAAAACCAGTTGCAAATAACCGAGCAAAAGCAGGCATTAACCATTAACCGGCTGCAATTAAAAAACAAAGACCAGATACTCGTTAATGAACGCCTTGACGCCGAAAAAAAGGAGCAGAACATTAAATCGCTTCAAAAACAATCGCGGATACAAAAACTGGAATTAAACAATAAGGCGCTGCAGGTAAAAGACCGCAACCTGGCCATTAGTATTATCCTGATAGTTATTATTGCCGGGGCCTTGGTAAGCTACCTGTTTTATAACCGCTATAAATTAACGCAAAAGGCGCTTTTACAGGCCGAGATGCTTCACCAGCAGGACCTGTTAACCAAGGCTGTTTTAGATGCCGAAGAAAAAGAACGCCAGCGTATTGCCGGCGATCTGCACGATGGCGTAGGCCAGCTGTTTTCGGCCGTGAAAATGAACCTCACCGGTATTTTTGAGCGCGTGCCCCTCAGCCGCGATGAGGACCGGTTCCTGGTAGAGAAAACCCTTGCGCTTGTTGATGAAAGCTGTAAGGAGGTGAGATCGATATCGCACCAGATGATGCCTAATATGCTGCTGCGATCGGGCATTGCATCTGATGTGAAAAGCTTTATTGAAAAGATAGATGCCGAAAGCCTGAAAGTTACCCTTGATGCTAAAGGCTTTACCGATAAACTGGAAAGCAATGTGGAAGTGGTACTTTACCGTGTGATACAGGAAACGGTTAACAACGTGATAAAACACGCTAAAGCCGATAAACTGGATATAAAATTAACCCGCGATGCAGCCGGTATTAACGCCGTTATAGCGGATAATGGCGTTGGGTTTAATACCACGCTTAAAGATGACTTTGGCGGCATCGGCCTAAAAAACATAGCTACCCGTATAGAATACTTAAAAGGTACTGTTGACTACCTTTCGGCAAGGAACAAAGGCACTACCGTAAAGGTTTGGGTGCCGGTAATGTGATAAACGTATCTGTTTAAGCCTGCGCTAACATTTTGCCTTCTACCGGCAGGGAATATACCGGTATGGTGAATGAGAACTCGGTACCTACGCCGGGCTCGCTGGTTACCCATATTTTACCGTTACATTTTTCTACCAGGTCTTTACAAAAGAGCAGGCCCATGCCGGTACCCAATTCGTTATTGGTGCCGGTTTTACTATCTACCTTGCTTTTGAAAAGCTTCCCGGCCTGCTCGGCAGGCATACCGACGCCCGAATCTTTTACGCGAATGACAATGGTATTCTCATTCTGTTCCTCCGATATTACCTCTATGGTATCGCCCTTGCCTGTAAATTTAATGGCATTGGTAATAAGATTACGAATAACGATGCGGATAGAGTTTGGATCGGCCGACGCCGACAGGCCTTTTGCAACATGGTCTATCAGCTTAACGCCCTTTTGTTCGGCAGCATCGTGGTAGTTTTCCACTTCGTACCGCACAACATCCTTTACCGAAAACGTAGTTACCGAACTTACAAAGCTCTCCATCTGGCTGTTGATCCAAAAGAGCAGTGTATCCAGGAAATCAGATGTATACTCCAGCTTTTTAAGTACGCCCGGTATCATATCCAGCATTTCCTGGTGGGTAATAGTATCATCCTGCAACAGATCGAACATCCCGCGCAAGGTGCTTAAGGGCGCGCGAAGGTCATGCGCTAAGATAGAGATCAGCCTGTCCTTTAATTTATTCAGGTCGTTTAGTTCAGAGGTTTGCTCGTCCAGGCTTGCCTTCTGCTGCAGCACCTCGTAATTCTTTTCTTCCAGTTTCGCGTTTATCTTTTGCTGCCTGCGCCTTTGCATATAATAGTTCACCAATATGATCACCATGGCCAGGATAATGATGCCGAAAATGATATTGATGGAGCGCTGACTGGCTATTTTCTGCTGATATAGCAAGGTTTGTTCGCGCTGCTGCTCCTGCAACTGGCGCTCTTTGGTTGCAAAATCAAGGTCGTAATTGTATGAAGTTAGTTTTTGTATGCTTTCATTATCCTTCAGCTTGGTTTTCATATCCATATACTGGTTCAGGTAAGTATATGCGTCGTTAAACCGGCCAAGGCCCGCCAGGGTTTTGCTTAGCTGCAACGATGCATTGGCCCGTACCGATAAATTACCCAACCGGATAGCCAAAGCCTGCCCCGCCATGGCGTGTTCGTACGCTTTGCTATACTCTTTTTGCAGATTATAAGCCGTAGAGAGGCCTATAAGGGCGTATGCCTGGTTATAAACATATTTATACTTTTTAGATAGCCGTATCGCTGTATCCAGGTAATTGATGGCAACCGGCCCCTTCCCCTGGTAAGCAAAACAAAGGCCCAGATCGGTATAAAGCGAACAAAGCCCATCAATATCGCCCTGGCTTTTGGCCACTTTTAACGAACTGCTGAGGTAACCGATTGCTTTGCCATATTCCTTTTGCGCCAAAAGCACCTCGCCAATGTTTTCGTTTACGGTGGCTATGGCCTGGTAGTTTTTTGTCCCCTGGAAAAGATTGAGCGCTTTTTGATAATGCTCAATGGCTTTGGGGTAAACCTCCATGTTTTGCAAAACCAGCCCAATATCGTTATATAGCTCTGCAGATAGCCCGCTATAATGGTTTTTAACAGCGATGAACAACCCCTTGTAATAAAAATCCAGCGCTTTAGACAGCTCGCCCTGGCTATAGTAAACAACGCCTATGTTTTTATAGTTGTCGGCCAGTGCTTTTTCGTCTTTTATGCGTTGGTTGATCTGCAGCGCGAGGTTTAGGTAAACAAGGGCCTGCTTATAATCTGCCAGCAGCGTGTACATGCGCCCCAGCGAAACATAGCACATGCTAAGCCCTTTATCATTTTTCAGGCGCTTAAATATCCCTATGGCCTCATCAAAGTCTTGCTGCGCTTTTTCAGACCGGCCCTTAAAATAATTTACGTGACCCGTTTGCAGCAAGCCATTGGCAATCCCCTCATCATACTTTATTTTGCGTGCAAGCTGAATCCCTTTTTGGCCATAGTAATAGGCACTATCCGGGTTCGATTGAAAATAATCGGCAGCGAGCTTATTCATCCGGTTTATGGTTACCGTATCCGTGGGCGACTGGCTATCTATAGAAACACCTAACAGGTTTTTTATACTATCCACATGAGGATTGCGCACTCCCGCGAAAAGCGGGGTGCTGGTAAGCGAGCACATAAAAGCAACACCAAGCTTTAGTTGGCGTATATGTTTGAGGGGCATGTATTTAATTTAACTCCGGATGTTTGTTTTATACGAAAAAATCAGTTAAAAAAGTTTTCGATAAGATAAACAAAAATGTGCAGCTTTAAGTGTCGCACAGCTAAATTTCCAAAAAACCTATTTATTAGCCATGTTCCAAAGTGTGGTGAAAGCCAGTTGTGTTTGTTTGGTAAGCAGGGCATAGTTTATTTTATCGGGCGTATCTGTAGGCTTATGGTAATCCGAGCAAAAACCACAATCTATCCTGATAAAGGGGACGCCCTTTAAATAAAATGAATACTGGTCCGAACCTGTCAGCCTCCGCATCATGTATTTTGGGTTTTCGTAATAAGTATCCAGGGTAAGTTTTGTTGAGGCGTCGTTAGCGGTATACAACGCCTCGCGCAAGCCCCGGTTTACGGTATCTTTCACCAATACGTAAACATAATTGGCGCTATCGGGCATATGGTGATTGACGTGGATGGTATCCGGGCGGCCAAACATATCGATATTTAAAACTCCGTAAGTTTCCTTCATGCTGTAAAGCGGGTGATCTACATACCAGGCCGAGCCCAACAACCCCCGCTCCTCGCCCGTAAACGACGCGAAAACAATGGTTCGCTTTGGTGTCAGCCCCTGTTTAACGGCGCGGTTCATCATGGCTGCTACTTCCATAATGGCAACGGTGCCACTGGCGTTATCTACCGAACCGTAGTAAATTTCTTTTCCGTTTACTCCGTCGTGGTCATGATGGGCGGATATCACAACCGAAGCCAGCGAGGTATCGCTCCCCTTTATAACACCTATTACATTGGGCGCGTGGGTTTCCTTAAATTGTATCTGCGCCTGCACCGTTAGCCGGCTCTTTATGTCGAAGTACCTTTTATCTCCAGCGTTCAGCACATTGGCCTCTTCGTCAACCATTAAATTGTCGGCGGCAAGCATTTCGCGCAAACGCAAAGGGGTTACATTAATTTCGGGCAGGGGCATTGTGGACGGCGGGGTGCCATCATAGGGTTGTACATATTGCGGTATAAAGCGGCGTGCCTTTTGCCTGTCTATTATTTTATTAAAGAACGGGCCGCTCCAGGCAACCATCAGCGCTCCGCGTTTTTTTAAAACCATTTCCATGCTGTCTATCCCCTTCACAATAAAAGCGCGGATAAGCTTCGTATTAAAAAAAACCGTTTTTTCTCTAACCTCCATCTGCGGCAGATCACGATAAAACTCCTCAATGCTGTTATGGGTTACATACAACACCGGCACGTTTTTTAAATCGGTTGGCTCGGCGACGAACATTTGCCAGCCGTCCAGGTAATCATATGTTTTGTTGTTGATAGTAAGAGCGGCCTTGTTTACTTTTTGTACAGCAGTTATAGATTGAAAATACGACCGGCCTTTATCATACGGCGCCTGTACGCCGTTTTGCTTATACCATTCGGCTATGTATTTTGCTGTGAGTGTGTCTCCGCGGCTGCCCATTAACCGGCCCTGTAGCTTGTTACTTGCCAGGTAATACAGGTTTTTTTTTAGGTTGACGGTTGAACAGCTGCCGGTAATACTTTCGATGGATTTTTGCTGGGCCATGCAGGCCGTGCTGCAAAGCAGGAATAACGTTAATAAGCGCATTTACAAATGGTGGGCAGTGTTTTAATAATGAGGTAGTTGTGGCGCTAATTTATTAAAACATTTTGAAAATCCTATAAAACAGTCGCCAAAGATCACACGCATGCTCCTTTTACATTTTTTTGTTTGCGAATTCTTTCGCGGTTTTATCGGGCAAAATATAAAACAGTAAGCTTCGTTTTGGTTAAAGTAAAACTTTATAGCGTTTAATCAGTTTATGCTTTATTGTTAACTAATTTGATATCAAAAACATATATTATGAAACTTCACGTAATTATCCCCGCGTTGCTAATTGTAGCAGCAATGACGCAAAGCTGTGTCAGCTCTAAAAAATACAAAGAACTGCAAAGCAATTACAGTTTATTGGACAGTAATAACCGCGACCTTAAAACCAAATACCTTACCAGCGAGCAAAACCTTGCAGTACGCACAGGCCGCGTAGTAAGCCTGGAAGAGCAGCTGGCATCCGAGCGCGCAAACGCCAAACAATTGCAAGCCGCATTAGATAAGTGTTTAACATCCAGTGGCCAGGGCAATGTAAATATCTCTAAACTGGTTGATGAGATCAACAGCTCCAACCGTTACATCCAGCAATTAGTGAACGCCAAAAACAAAAGCGACTCGCTTAACCTGGTGCTTACCAACAACCTTACCCGCTCGCTTAGCCAGGCGGAAGCACAGGGCGTTGACGTACAAGTATTGAAAGGAGTGGTTTATATTTCGTTATCGGATAACATGCTTTACAAATCGGGCAGTTACGAAATATCTGACCAGGCCGGCGCTACGCTGAGCAAAATTGCCAAGATCATTAAAGATTACAGCACCTACGATGTGCTGATAGAGGGTAACACCGATAATGTGCCTATCGCTCAAAAGAACATCCGTAACAACTGGGACCTGAGTGCCCTGCGTGCATCATCGGTAGTTCAGGCTTTGCAAAACAACTACCAGGTTGACCCAAAACGCCTAACCGCTGGCGGCCGTGGCGAGTATAACCCGGTTGCAGATAATGCTACCGAAGCCGGTAAAGTTAAAAACAGGCGTACACAAATTATCATCACACCAAAACTGGATCAGTTTATGGAATTGATAAACAAAGCACCAGAAAAACAACAGTAATAGAGATAGATGATTGTTAGATAAAAAGGCGGGCCCGGTTGGGTTCGCCTTTTTTGTTATCTGTACCCGGCAATGGACTCCTTTAACAGGTTGTGATTATGTATTTGTCAATCCACTTCCATCTCAACATTAACTATAAAATAGCAGGTAACAGCCTTATAAATAACTTTCCATTTATTATATTCGGAACGTGCTATAAATGTGCGCAAAACGGATCCGCTCAGTGGCTAAAGCCGCTTATAAGAGTGTTTTGAATAGAAAATATGTATCTAAATAAAAAAGTTGTTGTTGTTTTACCCTCATACAACGCCTCGGCAACCTTAACAAAAACATACGCCGAGATCCCTTTCGATCTGGTGGATGAAGTTGTACTGGTTGATGATAAAAGCTACGATAACACCGTTGAGATAGCAAAGGGCCTTGGGATAAACCACATCGTTGTTCACGATATAAACCGGGGGTATGGCGGCAATCAGAAGTCGTGCTATGATAAGGCCCTGGCTCTGGATGCCGATATTGTGGTAATGCTGCATCCCGACTATCAATATTCCCCAAAATTGCTGAGGGCCATGGTATCTGTTATCGGCGAAGGATTGTACGAAGTTATGTTTGGCTCGCGCATCCTCGGAAAAGGGGCGCTTAAAGGGGGCATGCCGATGTATAAGTATATATCAAACCGGGTGCTAACCCTTGCTCAAAATATTTTGATGAATCAAAAACTTTCTGAGTACCATACGGGCTACCGGGCCTACTCTGCCGCTGTTTTAAAGGCGATACCCTATCATAAAAACTCCGACGACTTTGTTTTTGATAACCAGGTTGTTGCGCAGATCTTTTATGCCAAATTTGAAATAGGGGAAATTACCTGCCCTACAAAATACTTTGAAGGTGCTTCATCTATCAGCTTTTCGCGAAGCGTGTCCTATGGCATAGGTGTGTTGGGGGTTTCCTTCCGGTATTTCTTAACCAAAATAAAGGTGTACAAATGGGATCTGTTAACGTTTTAACATGACTTATATTAAGCCGAAAGCCGTTTTAATTGCCCTGGCGCTTGCATGTATCGCCTCAATAGCGGTAATCATTATTACGCAAAGCCACGGTATTTTATATGATGAGGCTTACTTTATACCCAATATTCATTTAATAACGCGCACCGGGTTAACAACAGATTTTCTTCTAAAAATCACCGGCTCTCCCGGGCCAACCTACGCCGTAATACATGGCTTGTTTACCGGCATTACCCATTTTAGTGTATTAGGCATCCGGCTTACAAACTTCGGGCTGTTTTTGCTACTGCTCTTTTTTATATACTTAAATGCTACGTTGCTGAATGCCGAATCGCCGATAACCGTTTCCGCCAATTTTATTTTTGTGCCTATTGTATGGGTGGTATGTGGCCTGGCGCTAACAGAAACCCCCACCATGCTTTGCGCCATGGTAAGTTTATATTTTATGCTGCGCTGCTTTACCGGAAACCAACCCTTGCTGCCCCGGGTAGCTTTGGCCATCTTGGCCGGGTTATTTTTATCTTTCGCTATACTTGGCCGTTCCTTTTTCCTGATGGTTGTGCTGGCTTTTCTGGCCTGCATCATTGTAAACTATCTTGCCACAAAGTTTGATAGTCACAACATTAAAAGCTCAAAAAAGGCTTCGATTGTTCTTAATAAATCCGGCGCTCCTTTGCTTTTAAGCCTGTTTCTGATCTTTTCGCTACTGCTACCTATTCGTGTGTTTATGATCTGGGGGGCGCTGGCTCCTCCTACAGAAACTGCAATAGTTGGCGCCAATAACCTGTCGCTGGTACCCTGGTATGGCCTGCTTTCTTTTTGTTATTGTGGCTTCGTAACTGTAATACTGGCGCCTAAATGGTTTGTCATCGAAAAAAAAACCATCATCGCCGCATGTATTGTTAGCCTGGTTTTCCTGGTTGTTAATATCAATAAAGGTTATTTTGAGTTCGCGCCATTTTTAAGCGCCGCGGGTAAATTCCTAAGTCCGGCTATGTTTTCCTGGTATCAGCGGGCCATACCGGCGCTGGTGGTTTTCCTGTCGTTCCAGTTTTTGTTATCGTCTGTTATTCGCTTGTGGGAAAACAGGCACGACCCGGTTTTTATATTTATCGGGCTAACCGTACTATTCATAGCTTTTTCTGCCATCAAAGTAAAAGTGCAATTCTCCAGCAGATACGTTGCCCAGGTTGTCCCCTATTTTCTGTTGCTGTTTATCCCCTATGAAAAACCCGACTGGCAAAAAGTTATCCGGGTATGCATCGGCTCGGCCCTAGGGTTTTTGTCGCTGTATTTTTATTACCACGTTGGGTAAATCGTTGAGGCAATAAAGCGGGCATAAAAAAGCCTTCAATCTTGCGACTAAAGGCTTTTAACTTAAATGTCGGGATGAGAAGATTCGAACTTCCGACCTCCAGCACCCCATGCTGGCGCGATACCGGGCTACGCTACATCCCGAACAATTGGGCAGCAAATATAATCAGCCGGGAGTATTCTTACAAAAAAACTCTATTACATATTAATTAAACCCTTATTTTCGTTTTAAACCGGTACATTGGTAGCTTAGCCTTTTTATGACGCCCGCCGAAAACTATGACCTGCTGATCGATAAGATCAACACATTCATTCGTAAATACCATTATAACAACCTGCTGCGCGGGCTGATATTTTTGGGCGCGGGTATATTTTCGGCGTACGTGATAATAACTTTGGGCGAATATTTCGGCAATTTTAACACTACACTTCGAACCATCCTGTTCTACTTTTTTATTTTGCTGAACCTGGGTTTAATAGCCTGGCTGGTGCTCCCCCCCTTACTGGCGCGCCTGCAGTTAGGCAAAACGCTCACGCACGACCAGGCTGCGGAGATCATCGGCAAGCACTTTCATGATGTGAATGATAAACTGCTGAACACCCTGCAGCTAAAAAAACAAGCCCTCGATAATGCCGAGCACCGCGACCTGATAGAAGCCAGCATCAACCAAAAGATAGAAACCCTGAAGCCGGTAAGTTTCCCCTCAGCGGTGAATATTCGCGAGAATAACAAATACCTAAAGTATGTTATCCCGCCGGCGGCCATCATTTGCATCATCGCGTTTGCGGCGCCATCTATCTTAACCGAAAGCACCAAAAGGCTTATCCGCCATAACGAATATTTTGCGCCGGTTGCGCCTTTTCAGTTTATGGTGATGAATAAAGATCTATCCGCAGTGCAGGGCGAAGATTTTAAATTGGATTTGAAATTAACCGGCGATAAACTGCCATCGGATGTGTATGTAGAAACCGCCACCAATACCTTTAAGTTGGACAAAGAGAACATCAGCCGCTTCCATTACCTGTTTACCAACCTGCAGCAGAATACTACTTTCAAACTATCCGGCAATGGCTTTACTTCTGTACCATACGAAATTAAGGTAAATCTGAAACCCGTTTTGCTTCATTTTGATGCCGAACTGAGCTACCCCGCTTACCTCCACAAAAAAAACGAAGTTGTTGCCAACGCGGGCGACTTAACCTTGCCTGCTGGTACCGTAGTTAACTGGCGGTTCCACACGCAAAACGCGAATGCACTGTTGTTCCGCATCAACAATAATAATATTGCGCTTCAGCCCTCGGCGACAGATGTTTTCGAGCATCGCGAGCGGATAGTAAAAAACACGGCTTACAATATTAGTCCGCTTAACAATTCGGTTAAACGCAGCGATGCTGCCGGTTACCGCATCAGTGTAATTACCGACGAAGCCCCTTCAATAGAGGTACAGGAAAAGCCCGACAGCGTTAGCCTTAAAGCCATTTACTTCAACGGCAAAATACAGGACGATCACGGTTTTTCTTCCTTAACCTTCCATTATAAAATTGGCGATAAAGGCGAAGAAAAATCATTCACCAAACAGGTTAGGGCTGATCTTTCTGCAACGCAAACCGGCTTCTTCCATTTTTGGAGCCTGAAAGAAACCGGCATAAAACCCGGTGATGTGGTTACCTATTATTTTGAGGTCGCCGATAACGACGGCGTAAGCGGCCCCAAAACCACCCGCTCGCCCGAACGTACTTTAACCGTGCCGGATGCCGCAGCATTAGCCGAACAATTAAACGCAAGCACGCAGACGGTAAAAGATAAAATGGCATCGGCAGTAAAGCTGGCCGCGCAGATAGAGAAAGACGCGCAAAAACTTAACCAGGCCCTATTGGATAAAAACAACCTCTCATTTGATGAGAAAAAGCAGGTGGAAGAACTGTTGCAAAAGAAGAAGGATCTGGAAGAACTGGTAAAAGATGTTCAAAAAGAGAATAAAAAGAACCTGTACAACCGCCAGGAAAATTTTAAGCAAAATGAAGAACTGCTGGAGAAGCAAAAACAGATAGAAGACCTGTTTAACAATGTGCTGGACGAAAAAACTAAAGATATGCTGGAAAAACTGCAAAAGCTGTTAGACCAGGATCAGAAGGACTCCACCCGTGATGAGCTCTCCAAAATGCAGAGCGATAATAAATCGTTGAAAAAAGAGCTCGACCGGATGTTGGAGCTTTACAAAAAGCTGGAGTTTGAACAAAAGCTTAACCAAGTGATCAATCAGTTAGATCAACTGTCCAATGAGCAGCAGCAACTTGCCGATAAAACCCAAAAAGACGGCAACAACCAGCAAGACCTGCAAAAACAGGAAAAACTGAACAAGGATTTTGATGCGGTAAAAAAATCGATGGACGACCTGCAGAAAACCAACGAGCAGAACGGCAAAAAGGAATCCTTCGAGAACCCGGAAAAAGAAAAGCAAGCCATTGAGCAGCAGATGGAACAAAGCAGCGAGAACCTGAAAAAGGAGAACCGCAAGCAGGCATCCAAATCGCAGCAGTCTGCCGCTAAGCAAATGAAAGAGCTGGCTCAAAAGATGGCGCAACAGGAGGCCGAGGGCGAAGAAAGCGAAAACGCCATAGATGCGCGGCAGCTGCGCGAACTGTTAAAATCGTTGGTGAACAGCTCCTTTAGCCAGGAAAAGCTGATGCAGCAATTGCGCAACACCACCCCTTCGGACCCAAACTACACCAAGCTGGCCCAAAGCCAAAAGGATATAAAGGATAACCTTAAAACCGCCGAAGATAGTTTGTATTCGATAAGCCGCCGCGTTCCACAGATACAATCAACTGTGAACAAGGAGGTTACAGCCATCAATTCAATGATAGACCAGGCGCTGGAAAAACTGGGCGACCGCCGCACCGCGGAGGCCTTGCGTAACCAGCAATTTGCCATGACATCCATGAATAACCTTGCCTTGTTGCTCAGCGAGGCCTTGAGCCAGCTGCAAAAGCAGATGAACAAAAGCAAAGGCGGCAAAGGTAAAAGCGGGCAGCCATCCTTATCGCAACTAAGCAAAATGCAGCAAAAGCTAAACGAAAACATGCAAAAGGCCCGCGAACAAATGCAGCAGCAAGGCCAGGGGCAGGGCATGAGTGAGCAATTGGCCCGATTGGCCCGCGAGCAGCAACTGATACGGCAAACGCTGCAGCAAATAAGCCGCGAACAAAAAAAGGACGGAACGGGGCAAGCGGGCGGTTTGGATAAAATTTCAAAAGAAATGGAACAAACTGAGAACGATCTCGTAAACAGGAGAATTACCGATGAAGCATTAAAAAGGCAGCAGCAAATACAAACACGTTTGCTGGAGGCCGAGAAGGCTGAGCAGCAACGCGAACAGGATCAGAAGAGGGAGGCCCGTGCCGCTACAGATATGCCTCCCGGATACATAAAAGCCCTGCAGGATTACGAACAAGTGAGGGCTAAGCAAACCGAACAGCTTAAAACCGTTCCATCGGCACTAAATTTGTACTACAGGCAAAAAATAAAACTATACTTTGATCAACTTAATGGTAAATGACATGGAGCAGGAAAACGTTCAAACGGGACGATTATATACACTGCAGCTTCCGTCTAAGTATGAAAGCATAAACCTGCTGGAGGCTTTGATAGAAGAAATAGCGGATAAATACCAGGTGAGCGACGATACGTTCGCCAACATGATGACCTGCCTTAACGAAGCCGTTGTGAACGCTATTGTACACGGTAACAAGCTTGATGCTGATAAATTAGTAATTGTAAATGCCGAAGTAGAACCCAAACGCGTTATATGGACCGTTAGCGACCAGGGCCCCGGCTTTGATTATAACAACCTTGCCGACCCAACCGCGCCTGATAAATTAGAAGAACTTACCGGCCGCGGCGTATTCATCCTAAAACACCTCGCCGATCAGTGCATTTTTAACGCCAGCGGCAACGAGGTGGAACTACATTTTAAAATATAATGCCCGCAATAACTTTTTTCGAAGAAGGGATCAGCTATAAATTAAAAAACAAAACCGCGGTACGCAAATGGCTAACAGATACCATTGTTGCCGAAGGTT
The DNA here is from genome assembly GCF_014773265.1 of Mucilaginibacter pankratovii. Taxonomy (GTDB): domain Bacteria; phylum Bacteroidota; class Bacteroidia; order Sphingobacteriales; family Sphingobacteriaceae; genus Mucilaginibacter; species Mucilaginibacter pankratovii. The sequence goes on from NZ_JACWMY010000003.1 coordinate 153,475, forward strand.
TTAAGCTGAACGAACTCAACTACATTTTTTGCTCGGACGAGTACCTGCTGCAAATAAACCAGCAATACCTGGATCATGACACCTATACCGATATCATCACTTTCGATAATTCGGAAGAAGAAGGGATCATTGTTGGCGATATTTTTATCTCTATAGAACGGATAAAAGAGAACGCCGCCAAATTTTCTGTTACCGAAGCCCAGGAACTCCACCGGGTGATGGTACACGGTGCTTTGCATTTGCTGGGCTATAAAGATAAATCTGCCGCGGATAAGAAAAAAATGACTTTAAAAGAAGATCATTATTTGGCTGAAAGAAGTTTTTAATCCTACTTTTACAGTATAAATTATTCATCTCCAATTTTTTAACCAATGAAAACACTTGCATTAATACTTACACTGCTGTTTATATCCCCTGCACCATCGTCAGTATACGATTTTAAACTAAAGACCATAGATGGTAAAGCCTTTTCGCTAAAAAAATACAAAGGCAAAAAAGTGCTTATTGTAAACACAGCTTCCAAATGCGGTTTTACCGTACAATACACCGATCTGCAAAAACTTGCCGAGCAGTATAAAGACAAATTGGTTGTTGTTGGCTTCCCTGCAAATAACTTTGGTGGCCAGGAGCCCGGTACCGAACAGGATATCAAAACCTTTTGCCACGATAACTTTAACGTTACCTTCCCGATGAGTGGCAAAGTAAGCGTTACCGGTTTGGATATCAACCCATTGTTTAAGTATTTAACCACTGCCGAAAACCCTGATTTTACAGGCGACGTAAAATGGAATTTTGAGAAATTCCTGATAGATGAGAATGGTAAGCTGATTCACCGTTACCGTTCGGCTACCAAACCATTGGATCCGGCAATTACAAGCGCGTTATAATCCAAAAAAAGCATTTAAAAAGGCTGTTCCCGATACTGGGAACAGCCTTTTTTGTTGATAGGCCCTCCAATTTGGTTGCTTTTATATTTTGAGTTCCCGGCAAGGGCTTTTTCCACTTATATTAGCGATAAACTCTTTTGCGTCCACATGAAAAAAATTATCCCAATGCTGGTTGTTGCCCTCGCAATAGTTAGCCACACAAAAGCACAAATGAATATTAAAACACTCCCATACCCGCAAACTAAAAAAGGTGATGTTACTGATACTTACTTCGGCACCGCGGTACCCGACCCATACCGCTGGCAGGAGGATGACCGCGCTGAAGACACTAAAGCGTGGGTTATTGCCGAAAACAAGGTCACACAGGATTATCTAGGGCAGATCTCCTTCCGCGAAAACATCCGCAAGCGCCTGGAAGTATTGTGGAACTACGAAAAATATAGCGCCCCGTTTAAAGAAGGCAAGTACACCTACTTTTATAAAAACGACGGCCTGCAAAGCCAATCCTTACTATACCGTCAACTGGGCGATGGTAAACCCGAGGTTTTCCTGGACCCTACAAAATTCTCTAAAGACGGCACCACCTCCCTTGCCGGCATCAATTTTTCTAAGGATGGCAGCCTTGCGGCCTACCAAATCTCGGAAGGAGGGTCGGACTGGCGCAAGGTTATTGTTATTAACACCGCCGATAAAAGTCGCGTAGGCGACACCTTGACTAATGTAAAATTCTCTGGAATCGCCTGGTATAAAAATGACGGTTTTTATTACAGCAGTTACGATAAACCTAAAGCGGGCAGCGAGTTAGCCGGTTTAACTCAATACCACAAACTGTTCTACCACAAGCTGGGTACGGCGCAATCCGAAGATAAAATGATCTTTGGCGGCGATGTCACGCCCCGCCGGTATATTGGCGCGGGTTTAACGGAAGATGAGCGCTTCCTGGTTATCAGCGCAGCTACATCTACTACCGGTAACGAGCTGTATATTAAGGACATGACGGTACCGAACAGCCCCATTGTGAACATTGTAGACAATTTTGAAAAAGAGCATAGCGTAATTGACAATGTTGGCAGCAAACTTTACATTTTTACTAACCTTAATGCGCCCAACTACAGGCTGGTAACGGTTGATGCCACTAACCCTAAACCTGCTAACTGGAAAGATCTGATCCCCGAAACGCAAAACGTATTGGGCGTCTCAACCGGCGGCGGTAAAATATTCGCGGAATATTTAAAGGACGCTACATCCCTGGTGAAGCAGTATGATATGAATGGCAAATTCGAGCATGATATTGCACTGCCTTCTGTTGGCTCGGCCGGCGGTTTTGGTGCAAAAAAGCACGAGACGGAAACCTATTACAGCTTTACCTCCTACATATACCCGAGCACCATCTTTAAATACGATATAGCAACAGGCAAGTCTATCGTTTACAAAAAATCCGGCGTGCAATTTAACCCGGAGTTATACGAATCTAAACAGGTGTTTTATACCTCAAAAGATGGCACCAAAGTACCGATGATCATTACCTACAAAAAGGGCACGGTGCTTAACGGTAAAAACCCAACCATGCTGTATGCTTACGGCGGCTTTAGTGTGAGCATGACGCCGGGCTTCAGTACTTCCAACATCATCTTGCTGGAGCATGGCGGCATCTATGCAGTGCCTAACCTGCGCGGTGGTGGTGAATATGGCGAAAAATGGCACCTCGCCGGCACCAAAATGCAAAAGCAGAACGTGTTTGACGATTTTATTGCTGCGGCACAATACCTTATCGATAACAAATACACCTCTAAAGAATACCTGGCCTTATCTGGCGGCTCTAACGGTGGTTTGCTTGTTGGCGCAACTATTACGCAGCGTCCTGATCTTTGCCAGGTAGCTTTCCCTGCGGTTGGCGTAATGGATATGCTGAGGTATAACAAATTTACCGCGGGTGCCGGCTGGGCCTATGATTACGGCACCGCCGAAGATTCTAAGGAAATGTTCGACTACTTGTACAAATACTCGCCCTACCACGCCCTAAAGCCGGCAGAGTATCCGGCAACGCTGGTAACCACGGCAGATCACGACGACCGTGTGGTACCTGCACACTCCTTTAAATTCGCTTCGCGGCTTCAGGAAATGCAGAAAGGCGCAGCTCCTGTTCTTATCCGTATAGAAACCAAGGCTGGCCATGGTGCAGGCAGGTCAACCGCGCAGGTGATAAATGAGCAAGCCGATAAATGGGCGTTCATGTTCCAGAATATGGGAATCAAATTTTAAGGCTTTCTTATACTCTTTAAACAAGTAAAGCACTCTTTTGGAGTGCTTTACTTGTTTAAAATGCCTGTTGATTATCAACTATTTAATTCGCCTTTTCTGTTGCTTTTTCAGCAGCTTTTTGCTTGGCTTTGATCTTCTCTTCCTGTACCTTTTTAATAGAATCCTGCTTTTCCTTTTTGGCCTTTTCCTTTTTCTTAAAGAAGCCTCTTAAAAGAAAGTTATGCTGGGCCGCCTGCAGGTCTTCATTTAGTGTCGCTGTAGTGGCATGTACACCCTTCATGGTGGTTTGTGCTTGCTTTACGGTACCTTCCAGGTCGCGGGCAATTTTATCATTGTTCAGCAAACGGCCAATGCTGCCTTTGCCGCTGTTTACCTTGGCTACGATCTCGGCCAGATTGCTGGTGAGCACTTCGGCATTATCTGCAACTTTAGTTAGTTTGGTTATTATTTTATCTACATCTACCGGGTTTATGGCATTCAGCTCGTTATCATCGGCAATTTCCTGGGTGCTGGTTACGCCGCCCGGGGCTATCACCACCAGTTTATCGCCCATCAACCCGTCGCTGCCAATGCTCATTTTCGAATCTTTCTTGATGAATTTCTTTACGGATTTGTTCAGACTGAGGTCTACGCGCACCGAACTATCGGTAACTATATTAATGCTTTCTACCACACCCACGTTTATCCCGGCAAAGCGCACATTGTTACCAACAGTAAGCCCGTTTACGTTTTTAAACGTACCGTATACTCTAAAGGTGGAATTGAACAGGCTTTTTTGATTGCCGATAAAGAATACGGCCAGTAGCAGTATTACAAACCCGATGACGGTGAATACGCCTATCTTTATTTTTTGTGATGATGTGGTTCTCATGTTGTTGTGTTAAAAAAAGATCTTACCAGTTCGTCGCCCGAGTTTTGCAGCTCGTCGAACGAGCCCTCGGCTATGTATTTACCATCGTTCATGATCACCACGCGGTCGCCGGTTATTTTGGCGCATTCCATATCGTGGGTAATAATGATGGATGATGTTTTATATTTCTTTTGCATATTCAGGATGAGTTCGCTTATCTCGCGCGAAGTAATTGGATCCAGACCTGTCGTGGGCTCGTCGTAAAGCATAATTTCGGGCTTCACTATCATGGTACGCGCCAGGCCTACACGTTTGCGCATGCCGCCGGATAGATCCGACGGAATTTTATCTATCGCGTCGAGCAATCCCACGCCTTCCAGCACTTCTTCTACCCGCTGATCTATCTCTGCCTTATCCTTCATTTTTAACACCCGTGTAAGCGGAAATTCGAGGTTCTCGCGCACGGTCATGGAATCGTATAAGGCCCCGCTTTGGAACAGGAAGCCAACCTTGGTGCGCAGGGCTTTTAGCTCTGTTTCGTTCATATCGGCAACCAGGTCGCCAAATACCTTTACCGTGCCCTCATCCGGGTTTAACAGCCCAACGATGCATTGTATAGTAACCGACTTACCCTGCCCCGATTTGCCTAACACCACCACGTTCTCGCCGCGCTTTAGCTTCAGGCTGATATCTTTTAGCACCTCTTTGCTACCGAAGGCTTTGGAGATATGCTCGATATCTACCACAACCTCGTTAAGATTGTGCTTTTGTTCACCGTTATGCTTTACCTGTTCTTCCATATTACCTGTAGAATAAAATACTGGTGACCTGTACGGCAAAAGCATCTATCACAAAGATCCACAGCGAGGCGGTTACCACTGCCGAATTTGCTGCGAGGCCAACACTCTCGGTGCCTTTATTAGAATGAAAGCCTTTGTAGCAGCCCACAAACCCTATTGCGAAGCCAAAAAATATGGTTTTAACAAAGGCCGGCAAAAAATCGATGAATTCTAATGAAGAAATACACTTGTGGAAGTATAACGAAAAGCTGATCTCGTCTGTAAAGTTTAATGCCAGAAAGCCGCCGTACAAGCCTATAACATCGCCCATTAATGCCAATATCGGTACCATAATGCTGGTTGCCAGGATGCGTGTAACCACCAGGTACTGCATGGGGTTGGCGCCAGATACTTCCATGGCATCAATCTGTTCGGTCACCTTCATACTCCCCAATTCGGCACCTATACCAGACGCTATTTTGCCGGCGCAGATGATAGCGGTAATTACCGGGCCCATTTCGCGGATGAAGGATACCGCGAGTGTTTTTGGCAGCATACTCTCTGCCCCCATATCAACCATAGATGGCCGTAGTTGCAGGATGAGCACCAAACCCATAATAAAAGAGGTTAAGCCAACCAGCATAAACGATTTATATCCAATTTCGTAACACTGCCGCACAAACTCCGACCACTCAAATCCACCGGTAAAAATATTACGGAAAAAACGACTGAAGAAAACGCCCTGTTCGCCAACGCTCTCCATCCATTTTTTATACCCGGGTATTGCCTGTTCTGCCATAAAATTCTAATTACTTGCCAGTTATAAACAATCTGTTTGGTATTTGTTTGGGTTGGGCTATTATTTAACTCCGGCTTAAAACTTTATGCTAAGCAAGAAAATGCATGCGCTGCCTCGAAACTATAACTGGTTGGGAAGATTAACAGCGGATGGGGGTAATTGTTTAGAGGCTCCGTATTGAGCATCCCGTGAAGTTATCCTACTCAGACTACCACCAGGCAGCACCTCCTTCGGGTTGAATTAAATAGCAAGCAAAAAACAGACCAGAATTAATTATAAAGCATTAATTATTAGACAGTTATATAAAACACAGTAGTCGTTGCGCGTCTTCTACCATTGTCACTCCCCTATCTTTTACACAACAAAAACATACCATTTATAACCACTATTTTATTTATGCGTATTTTTGCGGTTTAAACTGGCCATCAATGGGATATAAGGCAATTATAGTGGGCGCAAGCGGGCTTGTCGGCAGTGAACTGCTGACGATATTGCTGAACCATGCCGAATACGACGAAGTTTTGGTTTTGGTTAGGAAAGAGCTTCCTGTAACGCATAAAAAGCTGGCACAGTTGGTAATAGACTTTGATGAGCTGCATCAATATGCTGCATCCATAGCCGGGCATGCCGTGTTTAGCTGCCTGGGAACCACCAACGCTAAAACACCCGATAAGACGCAGTACCGCAAAATAGACCACGATTATCCCTTACAGATAGCACAATTAGCGCACGCAAACGGCGTTAAACAATTCCATTTGGTCTCGGCCATTGGGGCTAATAGTAAATCGTCTGCCTTTTATATAAAACTAAAAGGCGAGCTGGAGGATGATCTTAAGACCGTTGGTTTAGAAAGCCTTCATATCTATCAACCGTCCATGTTATATGGGGGACGAAAAGAGCACAGAGCATTGGAAAACATTTTCATTGGCCTATTTAAAGTGGTTGACCACGTGCTGATCGGTGGCCTAAGAAAATACCGCAGCATTAGTGGTGAAACCGTAGCCAACGCGATGTATAAAAATTCATTGAAGGCTACACCCGGCACACATACATACACATTCGATAATATAAAGAACGCTTAGTGAGTACATACATTTCGGCCGAGAATTTGGGCCATTCCTTTCATGATAACTGGTTGTTTAAAAACCTTACCATTGGCATCAACCGCGGCCGCAGGGTTGCCTTAGTGGGCATTAATGGTGCAGGTAAGTCTACCTTACTGAAGATCCTTTCTGGTTCATTAAAACCAACCGAGGGCAAAGTTGCGCAAAGCAAAGACCTGAACGTTGGCTACCTTGAACAGGACCCGCATTTTAAAAACGCGGTTACCATCAGCGATTACATCTTCCATGCTGATAATATCCAGCAGCAGTTGATCCGCCGTTACGAGGAGTTGTTGGAGAACGACCCGGATAATATGAAGGAGATGGACAAGATCATGGAGGAGATGAGCGATATCGATGCCTGGGATTATGAGTACAAAATAAAAACCATTCTAGGCCGGCTGGATATTCATCACCTTAATCAGCATATCAATACGCTATCAGGTGGGCAAAAGAAACGTTTGGCTTTGGCCAAACTGCTGATAGAAGACCCGGAGATCTATATTTTAGATGAGCCTACCAACCACCTGGACATTGACACCATAGAGTGGCTGGAGAAATTATTGACCGAAGGTAGCAGAACCATCCTGATGGTTACGCACGACAGGTACTTCCTGGATAACGTTTGTAACGAGATACTGGAGATAGATAAAGGAAAAATCATCCCTTACTTTGGTAACTATGGTTATTACCTCGAAAAGAAAGCCGAGCGCGAAGCATCAGATGAAGCTTCTTTTCAAAAGAACTCTAACCTGTTAAGGAAGGAATTGGAGTGGATGCGCCGCCAGCCGAAGGCACGTGGTACCAAATCTAAATCGCGCATTGATGCGTTTTACGATCTGGGGGATAAAACCAAGAACAACGGCCCGAAGCAAAATGTGGAACTGAGCGTAAAAATTGCGCGCCAGGGTAACAAGATAATGGAGATGCACGAGGTAAGTAAAGGCTTCAATGGCAATACTTATATCGATAAATTCAGCTACATATTTAAAAAAGGCGACCGTATTGGTTTAGCCGGCAAGAACGGCAGCGGCAAATCAACCATGTTGAATTTGATCACCGATGGTTTAACGCCGGATAGTGGTGAGATCATTAAAGGCGAAACCACCGTTATCGGCTACTTTAACCAGGCGGGTTTATCCTTTAAAGATGATGAGCGTGTTATAGATATCGTAAAGAACGTTGCGGAGTTTATCACCATGGCAGATGGTAAGCTGATCTCCGCTTCGGCGTTGCTTACATTGTTTCTCTTCCCCCCTGCCAAGCAATATGGCATGGTTGCCAAGCTGAGTGGTGGTGAAAAGAAGCGTTTGCACCTAATGAGCATCCTCATGAAGAACCCCAACTTCCTGATACTGGATGAGCCTACCAATGATTTGGATATAGATACCCTGAACGTATTGGAAGAGTTTTTAACCAATTATCCGGGCATTCTGATGATCGTATCGCACGACAGGTACCTGCTTGATAAAATGGCTGAGCAACTCTTTATTATGGAGGGTAACGGACAGGTACGCATCTATAACGGTAACTATTCATCGTACCGGATAGAGCTGGAAGAAAGCAAACAGGCCGCTAAAAAACCTGCTGCCCCTGCCCCTATACAAGCCGAAGCACCAAAGAAAGCCAAGCTTAGCTTTAAGGAAGAAAAGGAATTTGATGGATTGGAGAAAGAAATAAGCGATATTGAATTGAAGCTGAAGGAAACGACTGATGAGTTAAACACCATCAATATCGACCCAAAGAAATTACAGCAGCTTACTGATAAGATTGCTTATTTAAATAAGCAATTGGATACAAAAAGCATGCGCTGGATTGAGCTATCAGAACTGAAAGAAGCATAAAATGAAGCTATCTGACGTTATTGCATCCACCGGTGTAATCATATTATTGGCTGCCTTCTTGCTGAATTTATATAAGAAACTACCGTCGCACAGTCGCTGGTATAGTGGGATGAACTTTATAGGGGCTGGTTTATGCGGATTATCATCGTATATGATCAGCTTCTACCCTTTTGTGGTTTTAGAAAGCATTTGGGCCTTATTTGCCCTTTATTCGTTCATTGTTCCACGTGGAACATCTGCAAACGATACGAAATAATGTTCCACGTGGAACATCAAAAAGAGATATTAAACAATGTTCCACGTGGAACATGGAGGTTATATGTTTAAGAAATATAATGTAATAGTTGTTGGTGCCGGGCATGCGGGCTGTGAAGCTGCTGCTGCTGCTGCCAACCTTGGTTCATCAGTTCTCCTGATAACCATGAATATGGGAACCATTGCACAAATGAGTTGTAACCCCGCTATGGGCGGTGTTGCCAAGGGCCAAATTGTGCGCGAGATAGACGCCCTGGGTGGCTACTCTGGTATCATTACTGATAAAACGTCCCTTCAATTTAGAATGCTCAATCTCTCCAAAGGCCCCGCCATGTGGAGCCCGCGCGCCCAAAGCGACCGTGCAAGATTTGCGGAAGAATGGAGAATTGCCCTGGAGAAAACGCCAAACGTTGACTTTTGGCAAGATACTGTTACCTCCCTCCTTGTAAAGGGAAACACCATTGCAGGCGTTAAAACATCCATAGGCGTAGAGATAGAAGCCGACTCCGTAGTGCTAACAAATGGTACATTTTTAAATGGCGTAATACATATAGGCGAAAAGAAATTTGGCGGAGGCCGGTCCGGTGAGAAAGCCGCTACCGGTTTAACCGAGCAATTAATAACCCTGGGCTTTGATTCAGGCAGGATGAAAACGGGTACTCCACCCCGCGTGGATGGCCGTAGTTTGAACTATGCTTTAATGGAAGAGCAATGGGGCGATGAAGAGCGAGGGCGTTTTTCTTATACCAATGTAGAACTTGCTAAAGACCAACGCTGCTGCTGGATCACCTATACAAATACTAAAGTACACGAAACACTGAAGGAAGGCTTTGAACGCTCGCCGATGTTTACCGGTAGAATTAAAGGTTTAGGCCCGCGTTATTGCCCGTCGATAGAAGATAAAATAAACCGCTTCGCGGAGCGCGACCGTCACCAGATCTTTGTAGAACCCGAGGGATGGAACACCTGCGAGATCTATGTAAATGGTTTCTCTACGTCCCTGCCAGAGGATGTGCAGTACAAAGCACTTACCCAAATTCCGGGTTTCGAAACCGCAAAAATGTTCCGCCCGGGTTATGCTATCGAGTATGATTACTTCCCGCCTACCCAATTAGGATTAACGCTGGAGACAAAGTTGATCAGTAACCTTTACTTTGCCGGGCAGATAAACGGCACCACCGGTTACGAGGAAGCGGCATCGCAGGGCTTCATTGCAGGTATCAATGCACACCAAAAAATAAATGATCAGCACGAACTGATCCTGAAAAGGTCGGAGTCGTATATCGGCGTTTTGATAGACGACCTGGTAACCAAAGGCACGGAAGAGCCTTACCGTATGTTTACGTCAAGGGCAGAGCATCGTTTATTGCTTCGCCAGGATAACGCGGATATTCGTCTTAGCCCCATGGGCCACGACCTTGGCCTGATCAGTGATGAGCGTTTAGACAAGGTAAACCAAAAGATAAAAAACTCGGATGACATAGTTGCCTTTACCCGCAGCAAAAGTGTTGACCCGGCTGCTGTAAATAATCTGCTGGAAGAACTCGGTACCAGCCCGATAAACCAAAGCGCCAAACTGTTTAATTTATTGAGCCGCCCGCAAATTGGATTTAAGGATCTTAAAAGCATTGACCCTGCCCTGCAGGATAAACTATCGGCTTACGATAAAGAAACTATCGAGCAGGCTGAAATAAAAATTAAATATGAGAGTTACTTTATAAAAGAAATGGAAATTGTTGAGCGCATGAAAAAAATGGAGGACAGAGAGATCAATCCCGAATTTGATTACAGCCAACTGGTTTCACTTTCTAAAGAAGCGCGCGAAAAACTGAAACGGATAAAACCACGCACTTTGGGCCAGGCATCCCGCATTTCGGGCGTTTCGCCGTCGGATGTATCGGTTTTGATGGTTCATGTATCCAGATAGGTTATAAATATCTGTAAATCAATTAATTATAAATTATCGTTTATAAAGCATTATTTTAAAATTTTAATATCAGGGTTCATAAAAAAACAAAAGTTGCTTACAGGCCAAAAAAACTATGTTAAATCCAAAACCGGTCTTTTTTAGTAAAAATTTCTTCTTGTTTGTAGTTGTTTTATTGTTTTGCGGCTGCGCGGCCCAGCAAAAACCGCAGGGTGGCCCCAGGGACCTCACCCCGCCCAAAATATTGAAGGCAACACCCGAAGACCAGACCCGTAATTTTAAGGCCAAAGAGATCCGGATAGATTTTGATGAATATTTCCGCCTCACCAATCAATACCAGGAAATCGTAATCAGTCCGGCTCAGGAAAAACAGCCCGAGTACAAAACCGACAAAAAAAGTTTAATCATCCAGTTTAAGGATACGCTGCTGAAAAACACAACCTACGTTATCAACTTTGGTAAAGCCATTGCGGATGTTAACGAAAGTAACGTACTTAAAAATTACACCTACGTTTTTTCTACCGGCAGCCATATCGATTCGCTGAGTCTTTCGGGTAACGTTATAAATTCTACCACCGGGCTAAAAGAAAAAGATGCAACCGTTTTCCTTTTTCCGCTCAGCCAGGATTCACTCCTCTTCGGGAAAAAGAAACCGGGTATTTTTACGACAACCGATACCGCCGGGAATTTCTCTTTGAATAATTTACGCGAAGACACTTACCGCATTTACGCCCTCAAAGAAAACAGCCCGGATAAAATATTCAACAACGACAACGACCTGATCGCATTTACCAAAAATCCCATCAAGGTTGATAAGGACAGCTCTAATATACTGCTAAAATTATTTAAACAGGTCCCGGACAATTTTAGGGTGGCCGAAAAAAAGTTTACGCTGGATGGCAAGTTATCGATGATATTTAACAGACCGGTACAAAAGCCATCTATCAAGATATTATACCCCGCCGCGCTCGACAATCAAAAGATAGTAGAGTTTACCAGGACAAAAGATACCGCTGTGATATATATGCGCAATATGGCCTTCGATTCACTAAGCGTAGCTATCCTTGACAATAACAAACCGATTGATACCATTTATCAGAACAAGAGTAAAAACGAGAAATTTGACAGAACCCTCAATTTCTCTTTTGGTGTAAACCGTGATAATAAACTAAAGCCCGGCACCGATCTGCCTATCACCGGTAACTTTCCACTGGAAAGTTACGATGCAGCCCAGATCGTATTACTGGAAGACTCTATCCCGATAACTAATTTCACGCTTACAAAAGATACCGCCAACCTTCGAAAATACTACATGAAATACCGCTGGCGGGTTAATTCAAAATACCAGCTCAGCTTAAACGACGGCGCATTCACCGATATCTATGGTGATAAGAATAAAAAGTTTTATAAGCCCTTCACCATAGATAAACCTGAAAATTATAGCCAGCTTACCTTAAAAGTAAGCGTACCTGCCGATACAGGGAAAACTTATATAATTGAACTTTTAGACGATATAAAAAATGTACTTCGGACTGATGTTGTCAGTAAGAATACTTCGCTGGTTTATAAAAATTATGCCACTATAAAGTATACGGTGCGGGTAACCTATGATACCAACCACAACGGCCGCTGGGATAGCGGTAACGTAAAACGAAGGGCACAACCGGAGACAATATGGGTAAGCCCGAAAGAGATAGTATTACGGGCTAACTGGGAGGCCGAGGAACCACTGGAAATACCGAAGGAGCAAACTAACCCATAAACCAGCCCGAGTACATAATATAGTTTTGCGGCAGTTTATCCAATAAAGCCTTTTGCTCATCGGTAAGAGGCTTTATTTTTTTTGCAGGCGTGCCGGCGTAGAGGTACCCAGATTCGCAGATGGTTTTCTCCAGCACTACCGAACCTGCCCCAATGATCACATACTCTTCCACTACGGCATCATCCATCACTATGGCACCCATTCCTATCAAAACATTATTACGCAGCGTACAACCGTGCACAATAGCATTATGACCGATGGACACATTATCACCTATATTGGTTGGCGCTTTTAAATAGGTAGCGTGGATGATGGCGCCATCCTGGATGTTGCTATTATCCCCTATTTTAATGTAATGCACATCCCCACGGATAACGGCATTAAACCACACAGAACAATTATCGCCCATTACTACATCACCAACAATGGTAGCGTTTTCGGCGATGAAACAGTCCTTTCCCCACATGGGGCTTTTATCTTTAACGGGTAGTATTAATGGCATATTGTTTAATGAGCGATTTGGTGAATGACTGAATTAGTGAATAAAAAAATTACTATGTTTGGAAAAAAATTAAGCGGGAATAGCTCAGTCGGTAGAGCGTCAGTTTCCCAAACTGAAGGCCGCGGGTTCGAATCCCGTTTTCCGCTCATCTATTTTTTATTAGGGTAATTTGTAAGGGTTATGTTCGAAACCATTTCACCTTTACCCAATAACATTTCTTCTAAGTGCAAAGTAGTTCTCACTCCCCTTTCATTATCAAGTATTCTTTGTAAACCATCTTTCCCATTTTCTTCTGTTATTTCCTGTAGTTCTTCATCGCTAAATATTTTCTCTGCCGATAACTGTAATTCATAACTCACTGGTTTACCAAAATCTATATAAACATCATCATCCGCGCCGGATTTAACCCTAATGCGTTTCCCGTTCTCAATCAAAGAAAATCCATATAAGTTTACTGTTGGATTAGCAACAAGCACAGTAATCTTCGACCCAGGGAATAGTTTAACAAGGTCCAATTCTGCTTGCTTAGCATCCGTTTCTAAAAATTCTAATGCAAGTTCATCGCTTACTATAGTTATATTTTCATTTATCAACCCTATACTAACGCTTCCAATTTTTTGAGCGGACATAAAGTTAACTGTCTTAAAAATTGATGTATCAAGGCCAAGCCTCTCCGCAACCTGGGTGGTCTTAATATTTAAAGTGTTTGATATAATTATTAAATAAAACTTCCACATAATTGCTTACAATTAAACCTTTAATTAACCCCAAACCATATCAAACTTTTCAGCTACCACGCGATAACGCACAAGACAATATCTTAAATTCTAAAACACCGTATCCTCCAACAAATCCGCATGCTCGGGGTAATCCGTCGTATAATGCAGCCCCCTGCTCTCGTGCCTGGCCATAGCCGATTTTACTACCAGGTAGCTCACCTGTATCAAATTACGCAGCTCGCAAAGCTTTACCGATACTTTGGTATGCTTGTAAAAATCCTCCGTTTCTTCATATAACAAACGCAGTCTGCGCATTGCACGCTCTAACCTAAAGTCAGATCGTACTATACCCACATAGTCATTCATCAGTTTTTGCATCTCGCGGATATTGTGGGTAACCAAAATATCTTCGTTAGAAAGTTTTACACCGTGTTCGTTCCAATCGGGTATATTGGCCGGAATCTCAAACTCAGCAAATGCAACAACGGCATCTTTATAAATACGATGGGCAAATACCAAAGCTTCTAATAATGAATTTGACGCCAGGCGATTAGCGCCATGTAAACCTGTTGAAGAACATTCTCCGCAGGCATAAAGCTGCCTGATAGACGAACGGCCGGCATGATCTACCAACACTCCTCCACACATATAATGACATGCCGGCGCTACGGGTATCATATCGCGGGTCATGTCTATACCCATCTCCAAACACTTCGCATAGATATTCGGGAAATGCTCTAAAATATCCTTCTTCTTTTTATGAGTGATATCTAAATAAACAAAATCCTCCCCCGATTTTTTTATTTCGGCATCAATAGCACGGGCAACAATGTCACGCGGAGCAAGCGATTTGCGCTCGTCATACTCCTGCATAAATTCCTCACCATTGGTACGCCTTAATACGCCGCCCATGCCCCGCACAGCCTCCGAAATAAGGAAAGAAGGATATTCGCCCGGGTTATATAAAGCCGTGGGATGGAACTGGATAAACTCCATGTTCCGTACCTTTCCTTTAGCACGGTAAACCATGGCAACACCATCACCGGTAGCAATGGTTGGGTTGGTAGTAACCGAATAAATATGCCCGGCACCGCCCGATGCCATTACCGTAACTTTAGATAAAATCTTCTCTACGTTGTTATTTTCGGTATTAAAGGCATAGATACCATAGCAGGTAATGTTATCTGATGATTTTTTTACCATCTCACCCAAATGGTGCTGGGTTATGATATCAACGGCAAAGTAATGGGTTAATATCTCAATATTTGGTTCCCGATGGATCTCTTCTAATAGCGACCGTTCTATCTCAAAACCGGTGATATCCTTATAATGCAATACCCTAAATTCGGAGTGCCCACCTTCTTTTGCCAGGTCGTAATTACCTTCATTGGTTCTATCGAAGTTGGTTCCATAGTCGATGATCTCGTTAATTCGTTCCGGGCCCTCCTTTACAACAGCCTCTACAACTTCCTTATCGCAGAGCCCATCGCCGGCAATTAAGGTATCGTTTATGTGTTTTTCAAAAGAATCTTCTTTTTTATCCACAACTACCGCAACGCCGCCCTGGGCATACTTGGTGTTACTTTCATCTTCGTTGGCTTTTGTAACTATCAGTACCTTACCATGCTTTGCAGCCTTTAGTGCAAAACTCAATCCGGCAATGCCCGAACCTACTACCAGGAAATCCACAGTTCTGGTCATGCTTTATCTATATATTGTGTAAAATTAGTACTAATGTTAATAAGCGGTATAAAACGTGTTAAATTTGTGTAAGTAAATAGTTATAAATAATCCGAATAGTTAACAACCCGGATTATTACCAATTTTTACAATACTTTTGAGCGATTTGTAAGACGATATTACAACGAAACTAACATTTTATTGAGCAAGTAAATATTAACATTTAAGTTTTGATATTAATATTTGATTGTCACAGAAAGCTAAAAATCAGTAAAATAAAAAATAAAGCAGCGTTGATAAATGTTAGTAAAAATGTAAAAATAACTTTTTTACTAAATCGCATCACAATTTCTTAACAATACTAACACCTTAATAACAATAGGTTTTATTTATATATAAAAAGAACTTATTATTAATTGATTTGTGGAATGGATACCTTCGAAGAAATAAAAATGAATGGTTTTGCCGACGAATACATCGACCCGTCGCTTGACCTTTTTGCCGAGATCAATAAACTTAAAAAGGAAAAAAATGCTGTTGTGCTGGCCCATTATTACCAGGAAGGGGATATACAGGATATTGCCGATTATATTGGCGATAGCCTTGGGCTTTCTCAGCAAGCTGCAAAAACCGATGCTGACATTATCGTTTTTGCAGGAGTACACTTCATGGCCGAAACAGCTAAGATACTATCGCCAAACAAGAAAGTTCTGTTACCGGATCTGAAGGCAGGATGCTCTTTGGCCGATAGCTGCCCGCCCCATTTGTTCAGGAAGTTTAAAGAAAATTACCCGGACCATTTGGTGATCACTTACGTGAATTGTACGGCAGAACTGAAGGCTTTGAGCGATATTGTTTGTACCAGCAGCAACGCGGTGCAGATAGTAGAAAGTTTACCAAAAGACCAGAAGATCATCTTCGGTCCGGATAAAAACCTGGGTGCCTGGGTAGCTAAGAAAACCGGCAGGGACTTAGTACTTTGGAATGGGGCCTGTATGGTTCATGAGATATTCAGCAGGGAGAAAATAACCAAACTGAAGGAACGCCACCCGAATGCTAAGATACTGGCCCACCCGGAATGTGAGGAAGTGATACTGCAGATGGCAGATTACATAGGATCTACCACCGGGATATTGAAATATGCTACCAACAGCCCCGAAACGGAGTTTATTGTAGCAACAGAGGCGGGTATTATACACCAGATGGAAAAAGAGAACCCGTCTAAAAAATTTTTCCCGGCTCCGCCGAATAATACCTGCGCCTGCAACGATTGCCCGCACATGAAACGAAATACACTGGAGAAATTATACCTGTGTATGAAAAATGAAATGCCGGAGATTGAAGTGCCTGCGCACATTATTGAAAAGGCGGTGAAACCGATAGAGCGGATGTTAGAGATATCGGCGAGGTTGGGACTATAACAAAATATAAGACGCGTCATTGCGAGGCACGAAGCAATCTCTAAGCTTTGCATAACCGACTTGCAAATCGGATAGTCCTATGTAGAGATTGCTTCGTGCCTCGCAATGACGCGTGGGGATTAATTGTAATTATAAATTATCCTTCTTCGTCTCCACAGCATCCTGCACAGCTTGTGGTAACATCGATAATAAATTATAACCGGTAGCTTTTTCTATTTCCCGTACAGTTACGCGGTACTGCTTCCAATCCCTTACTATGGTATTTATATTTGGTGTGTTTACTGCTATAACCCTTGTAGTTGCAGATACCCGACTTACATCGCCATCGCCAACAGGAACAATAACGGCAATTTTCCAAACATTGCTTGGTACAACTATATGCCCGTTGTTAATAGTATTGGCACTTCCTTTACTGCCAATACCGCCCTGCCCGTAAGCGCCCATTACAATATAAACTTCGTTACCGGCCACTACCTGCGCGCGCAGATAATTTTCCATATCTGCCCAGGTTTGCTGATTGTTATTTGGTGCTTGGGGGATCATGTTAGTCATTAAAAAAGTAGAAGAGTTTGCATTTGCAGAACTTGTACGATCTGCGGACGGACAGTTGTGACCCCTGTCAAAACCAGAACCCGAATAGCTTGTACTGCCTACATGATAAAAGCTGGCGTCAAGCCCGCTAAAGCCTGCAAAATTATCCACACGTGGTGCAGCGTTGGTAATATTTGATGCATCTAAATGCCAGCTTACCCAATTTGGTGTGCCGCGGCTGTTACTATAAGATTCTACATAGTATTTTTGATCGATAAGATAGTCGTTCGCCATTACCACGGTAGGTTGTGCGCCTGATGGATTGCCAAACAGTAAGTTATTGTTATCGCCATCTGCCGGCGGTGCATCTGCCCCGGCGGTTACACCACGCTCTGCTGCAGGGGGCGTTGTAGTGGTAGTGGTATCGGCGCCGCTGTTATCGGTACTGCCGCCTACTATGATACCCGCATCGCCGGTACCTTTAAAGGT
Source organism: Mucilaginibacter pankratovii (assembly GCF_014773265.1). Lineage (GTDB taxonomy): Bacteria > Bacteroidota > Bacteroidia > Sphingobacteriales > Sphingobacteriaceae > Mucilaginibacter > Mucilaginibacter pankratovii. The sequence goes on from NZ_JACWMY010000003.1 coordinate 171,285, forward strand.
GATATCATCAATATTGGTACGGGTGGTTGCGGTACCAACCTTTTTTATCTGGAAACGGACCTTTTTAGTGGTCTCTATTTTAAACGAATCGGTAACCAGTGTGGTGTTGGTTTCAACAATATCGGTACCCAATTGGGTAAAAGTTTTACCACTATCAACCGACATTAATAACTGCCAGCTTTGGTTAGCATCGGTACCATATTTACCGTGGGTAATATTAATTTGTTTAATACCACTGATATCAAATTTCATGGTGAGATCGCCGGCACGCAGCCTTACCGACTTTGATCCATTTTTAAGGTCGGCAGTTAAATTGCCTATTAAAGCGTCATTAAAACTCCAGGTTCCGGTACTTAATTGTACATCGGCAATTGCATAAGCGCCTTTCGTACCGGTCTCAAAACCCTCGGTAATAGTGTAAGGTTTTGGTACAACAACCTCAACCGGTGGGGCCGGGTCTATGGTGATTCCACCACGATAATCCTTGGCGCAACCAGCTAATAGTACGATGCCAAAACTTAAATAAATAAGTAACTTTCTGTTTTTCATATAGATTTTATTAAAAAGGCAAAGGTATTGCTTAAATATTAACCATATGTTAAATAAATTTATGTACGATAAATATTACATAGCCGGCTAAGTGCAAGGGGATTAATTAATTATTGGTAATTTTGTGGTTTGGGATTACACCGATTTTAAGATGATTACACCGATTTTTAATTAGTGTAAAAAACAGGCATCGGTGCAATCTGTGAAATCAATCTTAAAATCGGTGTAATCATATAAATATGTTTGAGAACCAGGAAAGAACCCACTTAGAAGAATTAGGCGAGTTTGGCTTAATAAACCACCTCACTAAAAATATAAAGCTTACCCAAAAAAGCACCATTAAAGGTGTTGGCGATGATGCCGCGGTGCTGGATCATGCCGGCAAGAAACTGCTGGTATCTACCGATATGCTTTTAGAGGGTATCCATTTCGATTTGGCTTATACTCCATTGAAGCACCTCGGCTATAAAGCCATACAGGTAAACCTGAGTGATATTTATGCCATGAATGGTACCGCATCGCAGGTTACCGTATCCATAGGCATGAGCAGTAAATTTCCGCTGGAAGCTATTGAGGAATTGTACGAGGGTATTTACCTGGCCTGCGATAATTATAATGTGGACCTGGTAGGCGGCGACACCACCGCATCAAAACAAGGCTTAGTGATCAGTGTAACCGTTTTAGGTTATGCTGATGAAAAGGATATTGTTTACCGTAACACCGCCGAAGAAGGCGACCTGATATGCGTATCGGGCGATTTAGGTGGCGCTTACACAGGCTTGCAATTGTTAGAACGCGAAAAACTGGTTTACATAGAAAACCCCAACATACAACCCGACCTGGAAGGCAAGGATTATATTGTAGAACGCCAGCTAAAACCCGAGGCACGTAAGGATATTATCGACCTGTTGAAAGAGTTGGATGTAAAACCAACTTCGATGATTGATGTATCTGATGGCTTGGCTTCTGAACTCTTACATATTTGTAAGCAAAGCAATAAAGGCTGTAATTTATACGAAGAAAAGATCCCGGTAGACCCAATGACCTACGAAACCGCCCGCGAATTTGGCCTCGACCCAACAGTTTGCGCTTTAAGCGGCGGCGAAGATTATGAATTACTCTTCACCGTAAAACAAGCCGAGTACGATAAAATAAAATTTAAGATGGATTTCACCATCATCGGTTACATCACCGAACCAAATGCAGGTTGTAATTTGATCACCAAAAGTGGCAACGTGCATCCGCTGAAAGCACAGGGATGGAATGCGTTTGGGTCGCAGGCGTAGCTAAATATAAAACCGTGTCATTGCGAGCGAAGCGCGGCAACCTCATAGGACAAGCAACCTTGCAAAGTAACGGATGCTTGTCCTATAGTGGTTTTATTTAGTCATACCAGCCGTCACTCAAATCTTTCCAATCAGGATTTATAGAAATTATAAGTTCGATTTTCTTTTTGCGAGAACCAGCCTTTATTTGCTTTTCTCTCGCAATTGCATCCTGTACCCACTGGAATTCTTCAAAGTAAACCAGCTTGTTACATTGATATTGAGCTGTGAATCCCTGGTTAACTTTTTCTTTATGTTGGAGAACGCGTTCTTTCAAATCATTGGTCATGCCTGTATAAAGTACGTTGTTAGAATGGTTAGTGACGATGTACACATAGTACTCATGTAATTTAATTAATGACTGTCCGCATATAGACACAATTGGGTATTTTACTTTTTAAATTAACTAAAAGTGAAATATTATGAAAAGTAATAAAATTGAGTTTGTTAATGGGCCAGTAGTAAAAAGTGATGTGTGTGTTATTTCTTATAGTACCCGAGTTCATCAAGAAAAAGTAGAATTTGTTGAGCAAGGCCATCAATGGATGCCCGGGATAAGAAGGGGGCGATTTGAATACGCCCTGCTAATTTTTCTAAAAGGTATATTTCTACGTTTAAAAAAGCATTTGAAATGAACTTTTTTATAACTTCTAAGTCCTTTTCTTTGTTTTCAACAGAAAGAACAGTAACCTTATTTTCTCCCAAATAACCAATTACATCTTTATTGGTACCGGCAATGAAGTAATTGATTCGCCATACCACGCCAATCCAGTGTGTGTCACTGTTGATATTTCTGCCAATTTGAACTTCTATGTAAGGTTTGTATTCAAGTTCTACAAACGCGGTCTTGTATATTTCCGGATCTATATCGAATCGCAAATGTTTTGAACTGGGTGCCGTATGATTCATACAACTAATATAGAAAACGCAGCGGCAAATGCCATTGCGTTTTCTATATTTGATACAATTTTATTGGAATAGCGAACTCATTTCAGGCCGTCAAACCCGCCAAGTAAGAAACTGGAATATATGAGTGAGAGTTAGCCGTACGCTATAGCGTGGGGTACCTCATTCGTATATGCGCTCTTGGCGGGGCGTGACGGCCTATGGGGCCTCACGCTTGTTTTATTAACCCGCCAAATAGGGGCTATGGCAATAACCCTTATTCACAATGTTCTCTTTTTTACTTACTTTGTTAGGGATAGGTATCCTAACCTCTTTGCTTAAATCAATCCTGGGCCTCAGTTTCAATTTTGTATTTATGCTTGGCCGACCTTATTTGTGGATTGGCATTGCGATCATCACAGGTTTCCTTTTTGTGCTGTTATGTTGGGTTTTTAATTGGAGTGTAACGGTATTGCAGTGGTCGGCTTTGTTGTCATTTATTTGGTTATTAAACAATAGGCCAAAAGGAGATATAGGAAAGGAGATGTATTCTATTATGGATATAAAACACGGCGATCTGCTTTATAAGACAGGCGCCTGCTTGTTCTTATTTTCTGCTGTAGTTACCTTTATGTCTCTTTATGGAGAGGTAGTGACCACTCACCGTTAATTAATACCAAGTATCATTAATACCGGCGACGATCATTCTATCGAAAAGGTCAGCTTGGAAATTACGGCGATTAAGCTTGTAGCAATACTCGTTAAGGTAGTTTTGTAGGTATTCCTTTCCGATAGAATGATGTATGCCCAGGAACAAGCGCTTAGCGTTTGCGATAACGGTATGCACCCATGGTAGTGTTTTACCGGCTTCTTTTTTAGGGACTATCATAGCCGTGTGGTTCATACCTACATTGGCGAGTTTATTAAAGCCGAGCATAGCATCTGAAATGATATTCGTTTTCTGCTGGACTGCTTTAGATACTTCATAATTGATGGTGTCGTTACGGAAGTTATCCATGATGATCATCTTTACAAAGCCCATGGACCGTTTCTTTTTATGCTTGTTTAAAGGGTCTGTATTGGGGTTAGATTCTACCATAACCAAAACCTTTTGTTTCTTGTTGGTGCCACGGCCGCGCTTCTGCTCGTCGTCTTCTTTACCATCGGTATTCACAACCCGGCCACTGGTTTTCTTATTGCCCAGTTCATCCAGTTCCGGGAGATCCACAATCTCAAAGTAAGCATCATCAATTTCTATATTACCTTGTAGTGTATATTTTGCATCCCGCTTACCCATAGCCAGCCGGATCTTCTGCATCATATACCAAACAGGCTCGTAGCGCTTAAGGCCCAGCTGGCGTTGCATTTCGAGCGCAGAGAAAGATTTTTTGGTAGAGGTTATTAAATGAATAGCCATGAACCAAGTCTTAACCGATAGCTTAGACTTCTCCATTATGGTGCCAGCCCGTAGGTTTGTTGTAGACAGGCAGCTGGCGCAGCGCCACTTCGATTTTGATTCTATCCAGTAATGTTTAGTACCTCTGCAGTTTTTGCAGGTAATGCCCTCCGCTTCGCGTTTGTCCCGTAAATAAGCGCGGCACGCAACCTCATCGGGGAATCTATCGTTAAAGGTTAGTAAATTCATATCTTCGTTTTGCTTGAAAACAAAGATAAAAAACTATCCGGTGTCTACAAGCGGATAGTCATTATTTAATTTTCATAATATTAACTTTAACTATGCACTATTGCGTGGCGGGCAGATTGAGGTTGCCGCGCTGCGCTCGCAATGACATGGTGGTAATGCATTAGTTAGGGGTTTCCTCCTCCCCAATATACTTCACATCAATCTGCTTATTAGCCTTTGCCCCAAGCTTTTTAATTTTCTCTGCTGTCACGGTTAAATTACCTCTGCCATCAACCAGTTTGTTAAGCGCTTTATCATAACTGTCCTGGCTTTGTTTAATGTTTTTGCCGATACCTTCCATATCGCCAACAAAGCCAACAAATTTATCATACATTTCGCCGCTGAGGCGGGCTATCTCCAATACATTCCGGTTTTGGCGTTCTTGTTTCCAAATACTGGCGATAGTACGCAGGGTAGCCAATAAAGTACTTGGGCTTACAATTACCACCCGCTTATCCCAGGCATCGCTAAACAGATCGGCATCCAATTGTACGGCAAAGCTGAAGGAGGATTCTATCGGCACAAAAAGCAACACAAAATCGGGCGAGTTTACCTGGTACAGGTCGTGGTAGTTTTTGGAGGAGAGGCCCTGTACATGCCCGCGGATAGATTCTACATGCGCTTTGGAGAATAAACGGCGCTCCTCCTCCGTTTCACAATTAACCAGCCGCTCGTAAGCGATCAGCGACACCTTAGAATCAATTATTAAATGTTTTTCATCCGGGAGGTCAATAATCACATCCGGCTGCAGCCTGCTACCGTCGGCGTGGTTCAGGCTGGCTTGCGTGCGGTACTCCCTATCCCGCACCAGGCCGCTGCGCTCCAAAACCTTTTCCAGGATCACCTCGCCCCAGTTGCCCTGCTTTTTATTGTCTCCTTTAAGGGCCTTGGTCAAATTAGAAGCTTCGGTACTGATAAGCTGGTTTAACTCCATTAGTTTGGAAATTTCTCCGCGCAAAACATGCCGCTCCGCGGCTTCGGTGCTGTAAACCTTATCTACCTTTTGCTCAAAAGCTTTAATATTTTCTTTCAGCGGGTTGAGGATGGTATCAATACTGAGTTTATTTACATCGGTAAACTCCCGCGATTTTTCCTTCAATAATTTTTCGGCGATGTTTTCAAACTCCTTTTGGAGGTGGCTGCGGGTATTTTCTATATCTGCTTTTTGCTCCGCGAGCTTTTCCTGCTGAGCCTTAAAAAATGAGCGCGATGATTCTAAGCTTTGGTTGGCCTGGGCAAGCTGCGAACGAACGTCAACCAACTCATCCAGTATCCTGGTTTGCTCATCCTTGAGGTGTTTGGTGATATTCTCTTTCTCGGTAAGTAAGCCGGCGGCCTTCTGCCCGGCAACGGCTAAAGAAATTTTAAGTAATTCGCTTTCGCTTTTTAAAGCGGCAAAATCAGCTTCGGAAATAAGCCCGGCAGGTTGTTTCCTAATGAAAAACAGCACCAAAGCACCAATAAAAATAACGGCAGCAATGCCTAAAATAACCACGTCCATTTTGATAAAAAAATTAGCAAAACGAATGTAGTAAATTATACTTTACTAAAAAAGAGAATAGTTTTACGGCTTTGTCTTCAGCGTATCCTTGGGCGCATTGGTGGTACCACTGCCATTGCCGCTGGTATCTTTCCCGCCGGTTTCGGTTGGGGTGGTTTTGTAACCTGTGCTATCTGCCGGGCCCGAGTTACCAACATGGGTTTGCCCCGAAGCTGCTTGTGCCCCGCCTGTTTGCCCGGTGTTGCCTTTACATGCCGCGAAAAACAAAAGAGCCGCAGCTAACATGATTACGAGGTAAGAAATTATTTGTTTCATGACGGTAATTTTTGTTGGTATACTTAAACTACAATCAGCATATTTACATGTTTAATATTTCTCAAAATAAATCTGACTATGAAATATGCGTTTATGTTATTAAGCCTTGTTGGCTGCTTTTTTTTTACTTCGTGCTCAAAAAAAGGAGCTGCAGGACCGGTGCCCCGCAACATTAAAGTAAGTGTTACCGCGACGGCGGCGTTCTCGGTTAAGCTCTCTGCCATAAAAGCTGATGAAACGGTAAACTCGGCGATAGATACCAAAACGGTGAGCAGCGGCAGCTACGAGTTTACAACGGGACTGGTTGCGGGTGGCGTACTGTATTTAGAGATCCAAAACGCGGGCGCAGAAAATACGGTATCGTATACCATTACCAATAACGGCACCGTGGTTAAATCTGCGTCCGGTACGGAATTAGGTTCCTTTAGTAAAATAACAACCGATTACACGGTTAATTAACCGCCCTATTTACAATATTTTGCCAGGTTGCCTACGGCCAGTGTGTTGCCGTACTCTACCGCTTTTTTGAAATCGGCGCATGCTCCGGCGGTATCGCCTAAAAGGCGTTTTGCATTACCCCGGTTATTAAAGGCGTCACCGTCTTTTGGCTCCAGGGCAATGTATTGCGTGTAACCTTCTATAGCACCTTTGTAATCGTTTAAAGATCTTTTTGCGAGGGCAAGGTTATAATAAGCATCGGCATATTCCTTATCAAGAGCAATAGCTTTGTTTAGATCTTCAATGGCGCCCTTATCATCATCGAGATTTAATTTGGATGTTCCTCTTTTAAAATAGCCATCGGCTTCTTTTGGCTCCAGGGCAATGTATTTGGTGTAATCTTCAATAGCATCATTGTAATTGGTCAGCCCATCGTGTGCCAACCCGCGGTTATAATACCCATCGGCATATTTAGGGTCAATCGAAATGATCTTGTCCGCATCTGCTATGGCACCGGCGTAATCTTTAAGGTTATACTTAGCCACGCTGCGGTTATTATAAGCGTTTAAAAACTCGGGAGATAATTTAATGGCAGTATTATAATCGTCAACAGCCGCCTGGTAATCTTTCATATAGCGCTTGGTATTACCACGGCTAAAATAAACATCGGGATCTTCGGGCGTTAGCGTGGCAACTTTGTTAAAGTCGGCCATGGCGGCGGTGTAGTTTTTGGTGATATTTTCTGCCACACCGCGGTTATAATAAGGGTTGGGCCCGGTAGGATTTATAGCGATGGCCTTTGCATAATCGGCCATGGCACCTTTGTAATCTTCCAGTATTTTTTTCTCAACCCCGCGCTCGTTATAAGCGTCTTCGTCGTTAGGGTCAAGCGCTATGGATTTATCAAAATCGAGAATGGCGGCTTTATGGTCGTCCATGTGGGCTTTGGTAACGGCGCGTTCGTAATAAGCTATTGCGGATGGTTTGATCAGGATGGCGGCTGAATAATCGGCTATGGCGCCTTTATAATCTTCCAGATCGTCTTTGGCGCGGCCGCGACCAATATAGGCGTCCTCGTATTTTGGATTAATGCTTATCGCTTTGTCAAAATCCTTAATGGCTTCCTGGTAACTTTTAAGTTTATATTTTGCGCTGCCACGTTTATAATATGCTTCGGCATCGCCGGGTTTATCGGCAATAATTTTGGTATAATATTTAACCGAGCCGGCGTATTTAATACTATCGGCATTTTGCGCTTTTACAAATAGCGGGGAGAACAACAGCAGAACTGCAAGTTTTTTCATTGCTTAAGAGATAGGTTTAAGCAACTAATATAAAAACATGAAATGGTTTTATACCGGCAGAAATAAAAAAATGTAGTTATTGTGCTTTTTCTACCCGCAGGCCCACGTCGCTCACCTCGTGCAGGGGGTTATCGCGCATATTTTGCTCTATCTCAAAGTGGTATACGCCCTTAGCAGGGAATTTGTACTGCCTGCGCAAAGGCAATTGGTAGCTGTACAGGTTTCCGCTGCCGCTGCCCAGCCATTCACCGTCAGGGTTGGCCAATGGAAACTGGTAACGGGTTTTAGCTGTTTTATCGCCGTGCTTTTGCAACAGCAACACATATATATTGGAATAACGGTAACCGCCGCCAACCCTTAAGTTAAGGTACAGGTTATAAGGCAGGGTTTCGTCGTCTATCTTCACATCAAACTTAACCCGGTTGATGTAGGCCCAGTTGTGGTTGCTTATCTCCACATTTTGATCTAAAACAGCAGCCGGGTCTGTGCAACCCTGCACCAAAAAAAAGATAAGGGCTGCTGATAGGCCTAAAGGAAATTTAAAGATCCGCTTCATTATTCGGGCCTTGCTGGTGGTGGGGTATTATTGTTACGGTTTGGATTATTCGGGTTTGGCCTTGGCCTGTTTGGCTTGCGGTTATTACCACGGTTGCTGCCTTCCGGTTTTGGGCCCGCCTGTTGTGTGTTACCTTCTGGTTTTGGGCCGTTGTTTTGCTGGCGATTTCCCTCGGGCCTGTTTGGCCTTGGGCCTGCTTGTTGGCCGCCTTCGCGCTTAGGCGCGTTATTTTGCTGGCGGTTGCCTTCCGGGCGAGGGCCCGCTTGTGCGGGTGCCTGTCCATCGGGCCTTGGGCCTTTATTGCGGCTTTTATTCTTGCTTTTGTTTTTATTGTTATTGCGGCGCTCATCCAGGCGGGTAAGGCTATCCTGGCCAACAACATTTTCGTAATCAAGCACCTTTACCGGTGCAGTTTCAACCTCAATAATTTCACCCAGGTCTTCAGGTAAAACGCCGTCGCGGTTCATCTGCTGAATTTCTTTTACACGGCTTATAGGCAACGGGATCCACGATTCCTCGCGCGGGTAAGCAAACCACATGATCTTTTTAAAGATATCGGTCTTTTGCAAACGGGCATCACCTTTTTCGGTCTTCAGGAAGTTTACATTATCGGGGATGTGTTTTAGCGCATCCATGTAAGTATCCAGCTCGTAGTTTAAACAGCACTTTAATTTACCGCATTGGCCGGCAAGCTTTAGCGTATTTAAAGATAAGTTTTGGTAGCGTGCCGCCGAGGTTGATACGGTTTTAAAATCGGTTAACCAGGTGCTGCAGCAAAGCTCGCGCCCGCAACTGCCAATACCGCCTAAGCGACTTGCTTCCTGGCGCATGCCTATCTGGCGCATCTCTATACGGATACGGAAACTTTCCGCCATTTTTTTGATCAGTTCGCGAAAATCTACCCGGCCTTCGGCCGTATAATAAAAGGTTGCCTTGGTTTTATCGCCCTGGTAATCCACATCGCTTATTTTCATGCTGAGCTTCAGTTCCAAAGCTAAAGTGCGCGATTTGTGCATGGTTTCCCACTCCAAGTCCTTAGCCATTTTCCACTTATCTACATCGGCAGGGGTGGCACGGCGATAGATCTTTTTCGTAACATCGGCTTCTTTTACATGGCGCTTGGTCATCTGCATGCGCACCAGTTCGCCGGTGATAGATACATGGCCAATATCGTAGCCTCCGGTAGTGGTTTCTACCGCTACCAGCTCGCCCGCTTCCAGGTAAATATTATCGTTGTTATGATAGAACTCCTTTCGCGAGCCTTTGAATTTTACTTCGACTATGCTAAAGGGCTTATAATTGTTTGGCATATCCATGTGCGATAGCCAATCGTGTACATCCAGTTTGCTGCAACCGTTAGTAAGGCAACTGCCATTACTTTTGCAGCCTGCAGGTGAGCAACCGCCCCCTGTTGAGCAACTTCCGCATCCCATAATTTAATTCGGTATATAATGATTCCCCGGAGGGACGATTTTTAAATTTAGTACTTTTATAATCTGCAAAGATACATCTAAAAACAAGATCTTAGGGTTAGCATTGCGTTCTATATGATAATGAGCTTTTTCCAGCTCGCTGATAATGGTTTCCGACTGCGCGATGTTCATCACTTTGGCCATTTTACGGGCCGTATCCAGTTCCTGATCGGGTAAATGTACCATTCTTTCGGCTCCGGCCGATATTAAACAGCATTCGCGAATGAAATTGATACCGTAGCGCAAAAAATTCTTTTGGTTCTCCCGCCCCATTTTTGAGGATTGATCCACAAAGCTCAGCACCTCCAGCCCTTTGTTCCCGAAACACAAACGCAGCCATTGTACAAACAGGTTATGGTAGCCTTTGGCATCCTGCTGTAACATGCCCAGCGCCTCGGTCATGTTGCCGTTGCTGAGGTAGGCAATTTCTGATGCCGCGGTTTCGGTTTGGTTATGCTGCGCGATGAGATGACCTTTAACGTCCTCATAATTTAAACAAGGTATTTTGATCAGTTGCGTACGCGAAAGGATGGTGTTCAGGATCTGGTCCTGGTTTTGGGCGACCAGTAAAAACAACGTGTTGGGCTGCGGCTCTTCTATTACTTTTAGCAGTGCGTTGCCCTGTTTGTCCAGGTACTCGGGCAACCACAATATTAAAACCTTGTAAACAGATTCGAAGGGTTTAAAGCTGAGTTTCTTGATGATCTGGTGGCATTCCAGTATGTTGATATTCGCCTGTTTATTGCCCGAATCTAAATACCCCCGCCAGGTGTCCAGGCTTAAATAGGGATTTTCGGTAAAGGCCGTGCGCCATTGCTCAATAAAATCTATGGATGATTCTTTTGGCGTGCCGAACGTTGGGTAAGAAAAATGCAGATCGGGATGCATTAATTTCTGGTACTTGCGGCAGCTGGAACATACACCGCAGGAATCGTCCGGCTGTTTATCCTCGCAGCTTAAATATTGGGCGTAAGCAACAGCCAGAGCCAGGCTCCCGCTTCCCTCCGGACCAAGAAACAGCTGCGCATGGCTCACCCTGTTCTCATTTACAGAAGAGATCAAACGTTGCTTTATAGCGTTTTGCCCGGTAATTTGCTTAAACTGCATTGGTGCAAGGTAAAAAATAGATTTGAGATTGAGATATGAGATTTGAGACCGGAAAGGGATTACGCTATCTTTGAATAAGTTTCAGTTTTTAAATTACAAACGAATGCCATATCAAACCACCCATCATTCACTACTCACCACTCACCAATTATGAGAGTAATGGCTTTCGATTACGGCACCAAGCGCATCGGCATAGCGGTTACCGACCCGATGCAGATCATCGCAACCGGGCTGGACACCATCCACCCGCTTAAGATCATCGACTACCTAAAAAAATACCTGCAAACCGAACCCGTGGAACGCTTTATTGTTGGGGAACCCAAACAGATGGATAACACCCCCTCCCAATCGGCACCGCATGTAAAAGGTTTCGTTAATCTGTTAAAGAAAACCTTCCCCGAGATTCCCGTAGAAATGCTGGATGAGCGCTTCACCTCCAAAATGGCATCGGCCACCATCGCCCAAAGCGGCATGGGCAAAAAAGCGAGGCAGAATAAGGAGTTGGTGGATACGATATCGGCGGTGATATTGCTGCAGAGCTGGATGGGGAAAAGTTTCTGAACCAGTTGCCAACACGTCATTGCGAGGCACGAAGCAATCTCTACACAGGACAAGAGGCCGCGCAAGGTGTAATGCATAGTACGGAGATTGCTTCGTGCCTCGCAATGACGTGAAGCAGAGATAATAACGCTAAAAAATAATTTCCCTATTTTTGCCCCATGGAAATCTTAGATCCCGATCTGCAATCCTACCTCGACACCCACCTCGATCCCGAATCCCCCGAGCTGCAGGCTATCAACCGCGAAACATATTTAAAAGTGCTTAAACCGCACATGCTAAGTGGCCATTACCAGGGCCGGGTACTAAGTATGCTGAGCAAAATGGTGGCGCCAAAGCTTATTTTAGAGATAGGCACATTTACCGGTTACTCGGCTATTTGTTTGGCAGAAGGATTGGTGGAAGGCGGCATTTTACATACCATAGAAGTTAACCGCGAGTTTGAGGAAATGTTAAATTCACATTTCAAATCAACAAATGTGGATAAAAAAATAAAGCTGCATTTTGGCGCCGCTGAAGCTGTAATTGCTGATTTAGAGGAGAATAACTTCGATTTAGTGTTTATTGATGCGGATAAACGAAATAATTTTACTTATTTTGAGTTAGTAATTGACAAAGTAAGGCCCGGTGGGTTAATAATAATTGATAATGTTTTGTGGAAAGGCAAAGTATACGGCAACGAAAATGACGCCGATACCGTAAACATCCGCAAACTAAATGAACACATAGCTGTTAACACGACGGTGGAAAAACTTATTCTCCCCATTCGTGATGGACTATTGATCATCAGAAAAAAATAATTATGAAGAAACTCTTTACTGTTACTCTACTGTTAGTATCTGCAATTGTTGCAACCACTACAGCCGTTTCGGCACAAAGCGCTCCACAATCATACATCGAGAAGTTCAAAGATAATGCCATTCGCATTATGCATGAAACAGGCGTACCTGCAAGCATCATTTTAGGCGTTGCCATGCACGAATCGGCCAGCGGAAAGAGCAATATAGCCCAAAATCTGAACAACCAGTTTGGAGTAAAAGGCGGAGGCACTGTAGTTTATTACAAACACAACAAAAAAGTACGCACCTCATACAAACGGTACGATTCGGTGATGGATTCCTTCCAGGATTTTGCCCGTATCATGACAGAGCGGAAGCAATTTAGCCATCTGTCAGATAAACTTACCCAGTATGATTATACCGGATGGGCAAAAGGCATACAACGCAGTGGCTATTGCAGCAGCCGTACCTGGGCATCGCAGGTTGTTGCTATCATCAAAAAATACAAACTGGGCGATTTGGACGAAAAACCAGCTACCACCCCGGGCCCGGAACTGGCAGACAATAACCAAAAATAATTTTTCACTCTTTTAATTTTAGCCCGGCAATGCGGGCTATTGGTTATTTATAATGCGGAAATTTTGCATCCTCTTCGCTCTCGCCATTGTGTTCAACTCCTGCTCGGCGCATAAAAGCACCATTAGCAGTAGTAAGGCCCGCAAAAACAACAAAGCCATCCAAAAACGCAACCAGGCAGCAATAGCGGCTCACCGCAATATGTCGTCGCTGGAGTATATCGAACGTTTTAAAGCCATCGCCATACAGGAAATGAACACTTACGGCATCCCGGCAAGCATAACCCTTGCACAGGGATTGTTTGAATCGGGCGCGGGCAACAGCGACCTGGCTGTGGCGGCCAACAACCACTTCGGTATAAAATGCGGCAGCACCTGGAACGGCTCCAGCTATTATAAGGATGATGATAACACCAACGATTGTTTCCGGGTATATGATAACCCCGAAGACAGCTACCGCGACCACTCCGAATTTTTAAAGAAGAAAAACTACGCACGGCTTTTTGAGTTGGATAAGAACGATTTTAAGGGCTGGGCCTACGGATTAAAGGCCGCCGGTTATGCCACTAACCCCAAATACCCGCAATTGCTGCTCAATATCATTGTAAAATACAACCTCGACCAATACGACCGCCCCGAAGGCGAGATGGCCAAAATAAAACGCGAAGACCGCGTGCTCGATCAGATCAACAGCAATATTGGCGTTGCGCAGCAGGATACCATTACCAAAACATCGCCCGACGATAAAATTTACACCGTAAAGCAGGGCGATACACTATACAACATCTCCAAACGTTTTGGTATCACTGTAGACGAATTGAAAGCGCTGAACAGAATGGGTGATAGTGGCATCAGGATTGGCCAAAAGCTTGTTGTGGTGAAATAGCGTGTTAAAATTTGTTAATTGCAGCCAAACCCAGTTGTTAAACGTGTAGTTTTAATCCCTTGATGAAATTATGGCTTCCCTTATTCCTATGCATGATGTGTGTATCTGCTTTTGCCCAGCAAAAGGAGGTTACGGGTATCGTGTTTGATAAGGAGAACAAAGGCCGCATAGCCAGGGTAAATATCCGCAATAATACCTCCGGGCAATCGGTATACAATACGTTTACAGGGGAGTTTAACATTAAGGCCAATTTAGGCGATATGCTCATCTTCAGCAAGGCAGACCATCACTCCGATACCATCACCGTAAATACCTATGTGCCGCTTGCGGTTTATATGCGGCCGACAGCCATACAACTACAGCAGGTAACCATCCGCGATAGCGTGCTGAACCCGCGGCGCAGGTACCTGGCCACCAAAGGCGAGTTCGGAAAAATATATGGCTCGATGGGTAACCAGGATCTGCTGAGCATTGGGCAGGGTGGCATAGGCTTTAGCATTGATGCGCTTTACAATATGTTTAGCCGCAGTGGTAAAAACGCCGAACATTTGAAAGAGATCATCGACAGGGATTACAAGCAATCGGTAATTGATTACCGGTTCAATAAATCGTATGTGGCGGGCATTACTTTTTTAAAGGACCCACAGTTAACGGATTTTATGTTTAAGTACCGCCCCAGTTATTATATGGTAACTACCGCCAGCGAGTATGAATTTGTAGCATACGTTCGCACCAGCTTAAGGCGTTATAAAAGAAACCCTAAAGCATTTGAGCTGGCCCCGCTGCCAACCCAATATATCGACATTAAATGAGAGGGCGGCTTGTAGTTGCTCCGTTTTTAAATGTTAACGCTATGGCATTGTTCCCTTTTATTTTACTGCGCGACGAAGAGATGCGGAAGGACGAAGTACTGCTAAATCACGAGCGCATTCATTTAAGGCAGCAGGCCGAGCTGCTGGTTTTGCCGTTTTATGTGCTGTACTTTTTAAATTACGTGGTAAACCTTGCCCGTTACGGCAAACATTACCCGGCATATTTTAACATCGCGTTTGAGCGGGAGGCCTATCAAAAGGAAGCAGACATGGCCTATTTAGGCCGCCGGAAATGGTGCAACTGGCTGGCTTTTTTTTGATTGCGAACACATTAGTTACATTTTGTGCCTTGAAATAACAGATTTTTCCATTTTCTTTGCGTTTATGTTGAAAACCGGTTTAAAAGTAGTTCTTACACTTTGTTGTTCAATTGCGCTGTCTGCCAGCGCCCAAACAACCGATACTGTTAAACGAGACACCGTTAAAATTGACACCAACCTGTTAAACAGGTATCGCATATCCCCAAAACCCAATGCTATCCCGGTACCATCAAAACCCTTGCTGATACAGCAGGAGTTGCTGCCAGTAACCATGCTTGATTATAAGGTGAGCTACTGGCGCAGGTATATCACCCTCGGGCTAAACTTTAACCAGGCGGCCTTCAGCAATAATTACAGCGCCGGGGGTGTTACCGCCATAGCCTTAGGTAGTAATTTAATATACCGTACCGAATACAACAAAGCACCCTTCAGCTACGCTACGGAATTAAACCTGCTTTACGGAAAATCAAAGAACAAGGGGCAGGGCGCGCGCAAAACCAACGACAGGATCTTCCTGGATAACAAGGTGGCCACCCAAATGTCTAAACACTGGTTCTTCTTCGGTTCCTTAAGTTTCGAATCGCAGTTTGATAAGGGCTTCCAATACGATGCCGCGGGTGTGAACCCGCCGGTGCTGATATCTAACTTTATGTCGCCGGGTTATTTAACCGAATCTGTGGGTTTTGAGTATAAGGCCGAAAAGTTCTTCGATTTGCGTTTAGGTACTGGTACGGCCCGCCAAACGTTTGTGTTGGATACTACTATTTATCATAACAACCCGGGCAACTACGGCGTTGCCCCCGGCAAAACCATCCGCACGGATATCGCTTTCCAGATGGTGGCCATCTTTGATAAAGACATTGCCAAGAATATGCACTTTAACGCCCGGTACGATATGTTTGTGCCTTACGGCAAAGCGCTGGGTTACGTTCGTCACCGGGTAGATGCCCTGCTTGCAGCGAAAGTGAACCGCCTTATCAACGTATCCATCAATGGTACGCTCTTGTTTGATAAGAATACGTCTGACAGCGTACAGGGCACAGAAGGATTATCGCTGGGGATATTGTATAAATTCCCGTAAACATCACAGCACGTCATTGCGAGGAACGAAGCAATCTCTACGCTGGACGTGCCACTTTGCAGGCCGCTCTTCTAATCGGGAGATTGCTTCGTTCCTCGCAATGACGGTGTGTTTTTACCCCTTATCGTGGCGCTTTCTCAACGCCTGGAAATCGATATAGTACAGCACCTTCAGCGAGAAATTGTTGTTCTGCGGCAGGTTAAACGTATTGTGTAAGTTGTTGAGGTAGCCCTCGTTGGCCGGCAGATCCGAATTGAAAGCCGAGTTTTTCCAGGCAAGGCTAAGCTCGCTGCCGGGGGTAAACTGCCAAACGTATACCATATCCACATTCCAGATGTTTACGTTACGGTCGGCATGATCAAAGTCGACAGTTGTAAGCGCGCTTACATATCCATCTTTGCCAAGGTTATAAAACTCTTTATTATTCACCTTGCTCCAGTAGTGCCGTAGCCTTAAATTAAGCCCCATAGTGGCGCTAAAGGTATACTTCAGGCTGAAGATGTTTTCTACTGTATGCACATTTCGCAAAGCAAAAATGGGACTATTGTTCACGGTATCTTTAGTAGAAAAGCCCAGGTAGTTTATCCGGGGGCTGAAAGTAATATCCTCATTGATGGAAAACTTGTTGCTCAGGCGCAGGTTAAGAAAAAGTTCCAGGTCGTTACCGTGCCCGCCCTTGCCGTTCCAAACCCAGGTATCAGAATACCAGAAACCACCCGAAACCATCTTAGAGCGGTTGGTGCTTAAATTCCAGTTTAGCATAAAGTTACGGGGCGAGCGGTAGCGTAGTCCGTCTGTACGGGCTTCATAAAAATCGTTGCCCTCAAAGCGGTAATGGCCGTTAATATTTACCTGCCACAGGTTTTTAAAAGTACCGAAGCCGCCAAAATTTTGATTGTAATTTTGGTAGTTTGATGCGTTAACCCGGCGCGAATAATAATTGTTGGTCCATACCCCGTATTGGGTAAACAGGTGTTTGGGTTTGTAGTTGGTGTACTGCAGGTTAAGGTTATGTTCTAAGTAGTTGTTATTATACATAATACCCAAATCGTTAGAGTTGTAGTGGCTATCAACCATATCCTGCCCAATATCCCAGGTAAAATTACCGGATGATTTCCCGCCGATAACCTCATAGCTGTAGCCTGTGTTGGTTTTCATGCCGCCGCCATAAAGGTTACTCATCATAGCAAAGCCACGCAATTTGTAGGTGTTCTTTTTATTGTTGAGGTTGTATACAAAGCCGCCCACATTTGCAGAGTAATCTTTACCAAAGCGATTTACGTTGGTGTTGATCAGTGTTATCGCGGAGTTGTTCTTTAGGTTCTGATCAAATACCAGGATATTATAATTAGCTAAAGGGCTGGTTTGTACCCGCCGCCGGTTCCCTAACGAGTCTTCTATGGTGGCGTAAGCCGTATTAGTGATCGCGTTAAACATACCGATCCCAAGGCCGCTTGAAAGCCTCCCGGAGAGTTTAATAGCATTGAGTAGCTTTGTTTCGGTGGGATTGGCGATTATCTCTTCCCCCTTACTTGTAGCAATATCGTCGTGGTGGATAGGCTGCCCGCCCACCCTGCGCGAATAGAACAGGTTGCCTTTATTAAATAGCTCGGTACCCTCGGTGAAAAAGGCCCGGTTCTCGTTATATTCTACTTCGAAGGGGGTTAGGTTAAGCACTTTGTTGTCAGATTGCACCTGGCCAAAATCGGGGATCAGCGTCAGGTCCAGCGTAAAGGCATCGTTAATACCATATTTTACATCCATCCCACCGTTAACCGATGCTTTGGTGTTGGGCACACCGGCTGTGTTGTACGGGTAATGGTTTACGTAAGTAGAAAAATAGGGGTAGAAGGCCAAACGGACCGGCGGGTTCAGCTTTTCTAAGCCGGTTAATATCCCTTCCTGGTTTATAAAGCCGTTCGCTTTTGGGTCTATCTCGTTCCAGAATAACTGCTGCTGGATGCGCTGGCGTTTGCGGATAAGGTTCATGCCCCAGGTTTGTACATCCTTTTTTGCAAAACGCAGGGCCGAATACGGGATCCGCATTTCTACCGACCAGCCGGTTTCGCCAATATGCACCTTACTGGTCCATACCGAATTCCAGTTAGGGTCCTCTGTATTTCCGTTAGCATCCGGCGGGGTATATTTGGCATCGAACTGGCTGTTAGCCGATGTTACAAAAAAGCCGGTACCGTTTATGCCATCCTGGTAAGTATCAAAAATTATCCCCAGGAAATCTGCATTGCCCACGTTGTCGCGTGTAGCAATTTCCTTGGCCATTTTATCTGAGGATGTTTCGTACATCCGTGCGCCAACGTAAATGGCGTTATTATCGTAGATGATCTTTACCTCGGTGCGCTCTTCGGGTTTTTCGTGTGTGCCGGCATTGGGTTGCAATTCCACAAAATCGGTAGCGATGGGCACATTTTGCCAGGCAGCATCATCCAGCACGCCATCCATTTTTGGCGGGGTTTCGGTTTTTATGGCAACTAAGGTTTTCTTCGCCTTTTGAGAAAAAGCGTTAAGGGTTACTATAGAGAGAAAAAGAGCAAGGAAAAGTACCTTCATGTAAGGGGGCTTATAATGCTATAAGATGTGCGAAGTTTGCAAAACGTTACAAAATCAAGTATTAAATGTTGGTTAATAAGTGTTAAATAATTGGCTATATGTTAAATAGCTATGCAAAAAACATATTCCCCGGATGGGTAAACGCATAATTTAATCTTATTTTGAGTTTTTAAGGGCAATTTGATGCCACACATAATGTGTATTTTTATATCCCCTCACCCATAAAAATGAGCTTTAACTGGTTTGATGTAATTGTGTTGTTTGGCATTCTGCAGGGCGTGGTTTCTGCGGCATTGCTGCTGTGTATAAAAAGCAGCAATGCGGCCACAAGGCTTTTGGCTGCTATGTTATTTGTATTTAGCGTGCTCAGTTTTAAAATCGTGCTGCACACCCTCGGGCTTTGGGATAGTCCCCTGCTGCGCTATTTTCCCCTGGCTATCGATCTGCTTATCCAGCCCTTACTGTACCTGTATGTGGTGGCGCTTATCCTCCCCAAATTCAAACTCCGGGGTAGGCAACTGTTGCACCTTTTGCCGCCGGCGTTGCTCATGCTGCACGCCATTGTGGTTTATATAGCGGTGCTGCCGGTAAGCGGACTAAGCGCTAAAGACGCCATAGCCGGGCAATTATATTTTAACCAGGTAAAGTCGGTAGAGGATGTCCTGTCGGTTATCAGCGGAATTGTTTATGGTCTGCTGAGTTTCAGGCTGGTGCAGCGTTACCGGGGCTGGCTGTATAAAAATATATCCGGCACCGCTTACCCAACCTTTACCTGGTTAAAGAATGTGTTGCTGCTTACCGGCATATTGGGCGCCGGGCTAATGGCCAATGTTCTGCTCGACCAGGTTTTCCATTTTAATGCGCGTCATTTTTTACACTGGGAGATCTTTTACGTTTACCTCTCGGGGCTTATCTATTACATCGCCATCAAATCGTACCAGCAAAAAAACGGCGTGGTTGCAGCCATGCCAAACGATGAAAAGGCCCGGCCGGCCGAGTTGGCTGTATCTAAATACACCCATACCGAACTTGCCACCGCGAAAGAAGCTATCTCCCTATCGCTGGGAAAAGAAAAACTGTTTTTAAACAACGAGCTCACGTTAAGCGCACTTGCAGCGCATATTATGCTTTCGCCCGCGCTTGTGTCTGAAGCCATCAATAAGGGGTTTGGTATGCCTTTCCGGTCGTTAATAAACAATTACCGCGTGGAAGAGGTAAAGCAAAAACTGGCCAACGAAAAACTCAGCCACCTTTCTATTCTCGGCATCGCGTTCGAAAGCGGCTTTAATTCCGAAGCCAGCTTTTATCGCATATTTAAAGCCGCCACAGGCGAATCGCCAAAGAGCTATCTCGCCAAAACAAAGAAACTTACGCCTCCGGCAGCTCCCCGACTTTCTTAACCGCTCTGTTTTTATTTGCTCTCATTACCTGTTTTGAGAGGATGGTGAATGCCGTTTACCCTTGCTTTGCCTTAAAAACAAAAGAATATGAAAAAGGCAATTAAAATTATTTTAGCGTCGCTGGCTATATTGTGCACCAGCTATGTTTTCGCAGCAACAGCGCTTATCCCCACTACCGATACCACACCCCGGGCCGATAGCGTATTAATAAAAACCCACTGGCAGCAAATGGGCGGCTTTGAAAGTTACACCCCGGATAAAATGAGGCTGGGTTGCTGGAGCACCGCCCTGGCGCAGATCATGTATTACCACCGGCTAAAACCGTTCGGCCATGTGGCCTATGTATCCAGTAAGGGCTATCGGATAAATGAAAAGATAGACAGCGCTACCATCCGCATGGATAAACTGGCCAACCAGATAGACAGTACCACCAACGGGGAGCAGGTAGCCGAAACCGCCCGGTATAATTACTACGCCGCGCTGGCCATTCAAAAAGATTTCGGCACCGATAATTACATGAATAAGCTTGCCGGGGCAAGCCTTTTAGAGCAGCATTACAAAGTAAAGGTAAGTCGGTACATCTCCTGGCAGCGCCTGCTGCCTTATACTGCGGGTAAACAGAAACGCATTATCAGAACAGAGATCAACAGCCAGCGCCCGGTGTTTTTGCATTTCGCCAATCTTAAAAACTTTGGGCATTCGGTTGTGATAGATGGTTACCGCGAAGACGGTGGTGTATTTATGGTACACCTGAACCAGGGGCAGGGCGGCCCGCAGGATGGCTGGTATAATTATGATAAGGACCTGCTGAAAGAAGATGACCGGAAATTGCGGGTTATCTACACGTTTAAGCCCTTGAAATAATAAGGGCCGGTGGTTAGTCCGATTTATTGAAATTAAAGTACCTTAACGGCACCTATTTCATCGCAATGAATTTTAAACTATCCGCTTTTATTACCTGCCTGTTTTTAGTCGCCGCTGTTTCGGGCAGCCGGGCGCAAGATGGCGGTGTCATCATCCCGAAAAACATTAACCTGCCGCAAGACACGGTAAGCAAACAAATAGTAATTGCCCTCAACGGTTTCCTGTCTCAAAAGGAAAAGCCGAATAAGGATAATTCGTTTGTGCTAAAGGATGAGCTTTTGGAAACATCGGCCTTGCTGGATGAAATGAAGGGGATAGAGCAAAATGTAACGCTCAAAGTGGCCGATTTCTATAGGCCATACCTGACTAATGTTGTGAAACAGGGGGAAAACCGGTATGCTGTCCAGTTTTCCTATATCGGAGTGGCCGGCGATACGCCGCTAATGAGGGCAAGCTTTAAGCTACTGGCTAAACAAGTAAACGGCCGGTTTTACTTTTATTCGCCGCTTAGGCAAAACACCAGTTCCTGGAAAGTTAAAAGCCATGGCGCAGTATCTTTTCACTATAGAGACACCCTTTCGTTTGCCGACGCAAAGGAGTTTATAAGAATGGTTGCGCTTTACAATAAAAAGCTCAACACCAATAAACCGATTATACTTTATTATTGTACGGATTTTTTAGAAGTACAACAGCTGCTGGGTATTGAATATATGGCAGATAACGCCGGCCTCGTCAGCAATCAGTTAGGTGCGGATGAAAACAACACAGACCTTATTATTAATGGCTGGAGCACAGTAAAAAACAGGTTTGATCCGCACGACCTGTTTCACGACAGGCTGCGCACCGTAATGAGCAGCGCTATCATTAATCGCCCGGTAGATGAAGGCTGCGCTTACCTGTACGGCGGCAGCTGGGGTAAAAGCTGGCCCGAGGTTTCGGCAATGTTTAATGTTTACGTAAAAGATAACCCCGGTGCTGATTGGCTGCAACTGTACCTTGATGGAAAAAACTATTACAACGATGGGGGCAAGATCTTCAAGATCTCGTACATGATCAATGCGCTTATTGTACAAAAGCTGGAAAAGGAAAAGGGCTTTGCCGCGGTGATAGAATTACTAAGCTGCGGCAAAAAAGAAGCCGGCGATGCCAATTATTTTAAGGCGCTGGAAAAATTGACCGGGATAAACAAAGCCAATTTTAATACGGAGGTTTCGAAATTGATAAAGGGGAGCTGATTTTCATTTAGTAGAATGGGTTTATGCTTCAAAATCATACCTTTGTATCCTCAAAAATTAGGAATACATAATGTTTGAAAATTTATCAGATAAGCTCGACAGGGCGTTCAAAGTACTAAAAGGACAAGGCTCGATCACGGAGATAAACGTGGCCGAAACCATGAAAGAGATACGTAAGGCGCTTTTGGATGCCGACGTTAACTATAAAACAGCCAAAACCTTTACAGATGATGTAAGGACAAAAGCAATGGGCGAAAATGTATTAACCTCCATTTCGCCGGGGCAGCTGCTTACCAAGCTCATGAATGATGAGCTGACCGAGCTAATGGGCGGTACCACCGCCGAGCTGGACCTGAAGGCATCCCCTACCATTATCCTGATAGCGGGTTTGAACGGTGCCGGTAAAACAACCTTTACCGGTAAGCTGGCCAACTACCTTAAAACGCAAAAAAATAAAAAACCATTACTGGTTGCCGATGATATTTACCGCCCTGCGGCGATAGACCAATTACAGGTTTTAGGCCAGCAAATTGGCGTACCGGTGTATGCCAACCGCGAATCGAAAGACCCGGTTGCTATTGCCCTGGAAGGTATAGCCCAGGCTAAGCGCGATGGCAACAACGTGGTGATTATTGATACCGCCGGCCGTTTAGCGATAGACGAAGCCATGATGCAGGAGATAGCGCGCGTAAAATCCGCTGTAAAACCGCAGGAAATTTTGTTTGTGGTGGATAGTATGACCGGCCAGGATGCCGTAAATACCGCTAAGGTGTTTAACGACCGCCTGGACTTTACCGGTGTAGTATTAACCAAGCTGGATGGCGATACCCGCGGTGGCGCGGCGCTGTCGATCAAATCGGTAGTGAACAAGCCGATAAAATTCATCGGTACCGGCGAAAAAATGGAGGCGCTTGACGTTTTCCACCCGGATCGTATGGCTTCGCGGATCCTGGGCATGGGCGACGTGGTATCATTAGTGGAGCGCGCGCAGCAACAGTTCGACGAGAAGGAAGCTGCCGAACTGCAGAAGAAGATCCGTAAGAACAAGTTCGATTTTAACGACTTTTACAGCCAGATACAGCAGATCAAAAAAATGGGTAACATGAAAGATCTGATGGGCATGATACCGGGCGTTGGCAAAATGATGAAGGATGTAGAAGTAAGCGACGATGCCTTTAAAGGGATCGAAGCCATCATCCAGAGCATGACACCGAAAGAAAAAGAAAACCCCGAACTCATCAACCAAAGCCGCCGTGTACGCATCGCAAAAGGCTCGGGCAGCGATCTGCAGGAAGTAAACCGCCTGATGAAGCAGTTTGATGATATGAAAAAGGTAATGAAACAAATGAGCAACCCCGCAGCCATGGCCAGCATGATGCGCCGGATGCCGAAAATGTAAAGCGAAGCCCCCCAGCCCTGCCTACCGGCAGGCAGGCCCCTGAAGGGGGGCAAAAATTTTAAAAGCCTCAGCAGAAATGTTGGGGCTTTTTTATGGAAGTTCCCCGCGTGTAAAATTCCTACTACATATAGCCGCTTTGTGACTGAATTTTGCAAAATTAGCAGTTAAACTTTTTACTGATCTTATGACTGTATCTTTCCCCATCCGCCGGGCGCTGTTGGTTGCGCTTGCTGTTTCGGCATTGTCCTCCGCGCAAGCGCAAAAAAAGCAGCTTACCACCGGGCAAATGCTCAAAAACGAGCCCAATAAAATTATTACCCCCCTGCCAACTATTAGCGGCTGGGCAGATGACAGCCATTATATAAAAGCAGCGGCAGGCCGCAGAGGCGGCGGCAATGGCGGAGGAAGCACCCAGGTGGATGTGCTCAGCGGTACCGAAACCCCATACACCCCGCCCGTTACCAACATGACGGTAAGCGTGCGCGATAAGGATGTTTACCTGAAACAGGTAAACGGTACCGAAACCCGCCTCACCAAAACGGCCGACGAGGAGCAAAACCCAACCCTATCGCCGGACAACAGCAAAGTGGCTTACACTTTTGGGGGCAACCTGTATATCCTGGATATCGCCAGCGGCAAGCAATCAAAAATTACCAATGATGGTACCGATGTTATTTACAACGGTTACGCGTCGTGGGTTTATTACGAGGAAATCTTAGGCCGGGCGTCAAAATACAAAGCTTTCTGGTGGTCGCCGGATAGTAAGACTTTGGCCTGGATGCATTTTGATGATACCCAGGTGCCGATGTTCCCACTGTATAATTCAGATGGGCAGCACGGCTTTACCGAGCTTACCCGCTACCCGGAGCCGGGCGACCCGAACCCGAAAGTAAAGCTGGCCTTTTACAACGTACCAGCTAACAAAATTACCTGGGCCGATTTCAACGAGAACGACGATACTTACCTGGGCACACCTATCTGGTCGCCGGATGGTACCGAGCTTTGGATGCAATGGATGAACCGCGATCAGAATAACCTGAAGCTTTACGCCGTTACCCCGGCAACCGGCACCAAAAAAGAAATTTACGACGAGAAACAAAAAACATGGATCAGCTGGTTTAAGGATATCGATTTCCTGAAAAGCAACCAGGGTTTTATTGTGATGAGTGACAAAAGCGGCTGGGAGCATATTTACTGGTACGGTATGGATGGTAAGCTGAAATCGCAGTTAACCACCGGCAACTACACCGTAACCGGGATACAGTACATCGACGAGAAGAGCAAGCAGGTATATTTTACCGCCCGCAAAGAGAACACTGCACGGGTAGACCTGTACCGGACCAACTTTAACGGCAAAGGCCTAACCCGTTTAACGGCGGGTGAGTTTAACCACACGGTATCCATGTCGCCCCAGGGCACTTATTTTACCGATACCTACTCTAATGTAGAAACCCCGGCTAAAACGGCTGTGTACGATAGCAAAGGCAAACTGGTTAAAGAAGTGGCCGACAGCAAGGGCGCCGAGTACGGCGATTACGAAATAGCTACCACCAAGCTTATCCGCGTGAAAACCGCAGATGGTTTCGACCTGCCGATGACCGTTATGCTGCCATTGAATTACGATCCGAACAAAAAGTACCCGGTGATGATCAGCATTTACGGCGGCCCCAATGCCGGTACCGTAATGGATACCTGGCGTTTTAGCGGCATGGCGCAATGGTGGGCAAAAGAAGGCATGATACAGGTGGCCATGGATCACCGTGCATCGGGCCATTTTGGTAAGGTTGGCCAAAACTATATGTATAAAGACCTGGGCAAATGGGAAATGGCCGATTATATAGAAATGGTGAAATACCTGCGCACCCTAAGCTATGTAGACCCCACAAAAATGTGCATTACCGGCGGTAGCTACGGCGGCTACATTACCGCTTATGCCCTCACCTACGGCGCTGATTACTTCACTCATGGCATAGCCAACTTTGGCGTAATGGACTGGAGCCTGTACGATACCCATTACACCGAGCGCTATATGGGTACGCCCAAAAACAACCCCGAAGGTTACAAAAGCAGTTCAGTATTAACGTATACCAATAAGCTGAAAGGCGTTTTGCGCATAGTGCATGGTACCATGGACGATAACGTACACGCCCAAAACAGCATCCAGCTGATCAGCAAACTGCAGGACGAAGGCAAGCATTTTGAATTTATGCTGTACCCGGGCCAACGCCACGGCTTCCGCGACAAAGGCAAAGCCGAACACCAGCAAATGGAAACCAACCGGTTTATCTACCAGTATTTATTGCAGAAACCTGTGCCGGCGGAATTGGCTGCGAAATGATTTTTTAACCACAAAGGATACAAAGAAAAAAACCACAAAGGGCGCAAAGAGAAATTTTGTACCCTTTGTGGTAAAAGTTATGCCTGCCTTCGTGTTCTTCGTGGTAAAAAAATTATTTTTGATTTTTTATGTTGTCAAATGCCGTTTTCTCAAAATTTAATTTTACTTTGCGTAACAAAACAAACAGAAACCCGTTAAACTATTAATAAACGGTACGGTCTAACAAACGGTACTTAACTATTAACACTTAAACACCACACGCTATGCAAAAAGCCTATCAATCCATTTATGTATCGTTTTACAGGTGGAACTTCAAAAACTTCGGGCAGGGTAACAGCATCCCTCAATTCAAATCGATGTTCAACGTGAGCTTTTTGCTGGTGGTATTGCTTACCAACGCCATGCTTTTAACAAAGCTGATGATCAAAGGGCACTTGGTAACTCTTGGAATGGGTGTATGCGTGGCTATTGTTGCCGGCGCGGTCCTTTTCCTGGTGGCCAATCATTTTATTTTGCTCAACAACAAATGGTTTAGAAAGGTAAACCTACAGATGGCGCATGTAAGCACCCGCCGCAATGTTAACATCTGCTCAATAGCCTTATTATTTAATGTATTTATCGCCTGCGGATTGAGTTTTATTTAGACTTCGACCCCATAAAATTTTTAATAATTAAACGCCGCATTTTTGCGGCGTTTTTTGTTGAACTCATCTCCCGCTTTATCATCCGGCCTGTTGCTTAATTAAACAGGAATTGTTTAAAATCCATATCTTGCAGCTGCTTAATGAAACCGCTGAAAGAATTTAAGATAAACAATTTCGACCTGCTGAGGCTGCTTGCGGCTATCGAGGTGATATTTGATCATTATTACCAGCACCTTAAGCTGCCCATCAGTCATACAGGCTTAAAAGTGCTTTACCTGTTCCCCGGCGTGCCGGTTTTCTTTGTCATCAGCGGGTACCTCATTTCGGCCTCGTACGAACGCAATAATTCCATCAAAAACTATATCCGCAACCGGGCGCTGCGTATTTACCCGGGACTTTGGGGCTGCATCATTTTAACACTGATCGTTTTTACCCTCACCGGCGTAAACTTTTTAAACAAACAAACGCTCGCCTGGCTGCCATCGCAATTGCTGGGCTTTATTTATACGCCCAACTTTTTGGCCAATTACGGTTTCGGTTCCTACAACGGCAGTTTGTGGACCATCCCCATCGAACTGCAGTTTTACATTATGCTGCCCATTTGCTTTTTATTCGCACCCAAAGGAAAGCTCAACACTTGGTTCATCGCGCTGTTTGTTGTGTTTGTGGGGCTAACCCTTGCTTACGGACTGGTACCACTCGGCGATAAGATAACCAAGCTTATCCGCTACACCTTTATACCACATTTTTACCTGTTTTTGCTTGGGGTGATCTTCCAGCGGTTACGCATTTACAGTTCAAAATTTATTTATGGGAAGGCGCTATACTGGATAGTGCCCTATGTAGCGTTCAGCATGTTCTTTTTTGACAGGATAGACGCGGCGTATTTTACGGTGATTCAATACCTGATCCTGGCCTTCACCCTGCTTTCCATGGCCTATACCCTGCCAACCCTTGCCGATAAATTGCTGCGGAAGAACGATATTTCTTACGGCATATACATCTACCACGGCATGATCATCACCGTAGTGGTGGAGCTTAAGCTGGTTCCTTATTTTAACCTGGTTTATTTGATACTGGGCACGGTGGTGATGGCGACGCTGTCCTGGTTATTTATCGAAAAACCCTTTATTAAGCGGAAAGCGCGCACCATCCACGCGGTGGAATAATACCGGTTTTAAACGCTGCGTGTCGCAAATCTTAAACATCCCGTCATGCCGAATTTATTTCGGTACCCCATATGCAAAGTGGCGATGTGTAAAGCGGTTAAGCATGTTGGCTACCTATCCAATGGGGTCCTGAAACAAGTTCAGGATGACGTTCCTTAATGTTACTTCATCAATATCCCCACAAACATATTCCCTACCCAATTAAAAGGAGCAAATAAGCCGTAGATAATTTTGGCCGCGCTTAACTGCATGCTTTTTGGCAGTTTGCCAGCCAGTTTTGATACCATGAGGCCATGGTCCCAAAAGCGAAGCACGCGTATTTGCTTATAATTTTTAAGCAGGTAGCTTTTCACCGCCTGGGTAAAGCTGTTCTTATCCCAGCGGTATACGTAGTTAATGGCGGAGCCCTGTTCCTCCCATTCGGTACCCATCAGGTTGCCGATGAGGCTGTCGTACGGCTCTATTACGATCACCGCTTTTTTAGCCACACGCAGCATTTCGGTAAAGCCGGTAACCGGTCGTGGTAGGTGGTGCAAGCCATCCTGCACCACCACCAGGTCGTATGAAGCATCGGGCACATCCAGGCTTTCGCCGTTTAGCATAATGGTGCTGATGGACGGGTCGAACTCATTGCAGATCTTGAGTGAGTTTTCGGAGATATCGCTTACGGTAACATTGTTAAAGCCGTTCTTTTTGAAGAAAAGGCCTTCGCCCCCAACTCCGCCGCAGGTAAGGAGCACGCTCCACTCGCGGATGTTGGTATTGCTTTGCTCCAGTACTGCAAGAGCTTTCAGCAGGCGGCGATCGCGCAGGTAGCGGGTAAGCGGATCGGTAGTGATATGAAAATCGAACTCCGATTTCTGTTCCGGCGCGTAAATTCCCTCGTAAGCGTTCTGCTGCTGTTTAACCTGCTCAAGCATCGTATAACTTTTTAGGGGAAAGATAGGAATTTTGAGGGAAAGGAGGAAGAGGGGAATGGTGGACTTGTTGTATATTTAGGGAGGAGTTATATAACTCATGCTTTGCAATCACACGCAAAGCATTATGAGCCAACAAGAAGTTTTAAACAAAGAATACCAATAGTCTAAGCATGAAATCAGCAACGATCTATAAAATAAAAGGCATTGGATATTTAATACACAGCCATAGCAAAACCAGTATTGGGTTACGAGTCGCTTCCGAGCCATTTATAAACTTACCGGAGGGCGTTGATAATGATGTTCTGGCTGACGCGATTAAAACTGCGCTTTGCAATGATGACTCAAAACGGATCCCTCATCCTAAAGATTGGAAACAGGCCGACAAAGAATTTATGGCGAAGACAGGCTTAAAGTCTTCAAAGTCATTGTTCTCCCCTAAGGCAAAGTGTTTGTTGGCCGAAGAAACGGATGAGCAAATTATTTTTACTCCAACCATTCCCGCAAAAAAGCCAGATTCGGGGTTCTTATTCATGGGGGAGGCAGACAAGGTCGCCGTTCTAAGCAAAGCGTCAAATCAAGAGATCTTTTCGGCTTTTGAATTGGCATTGAGCCGGTATGAATAAATTTTACGAATAAAAGGGGATAACCAAATGGTGCCTCGCTAATCGAAGCTTATAAGTCGACCCAAAACGAATTAAGTTTTCACCTACCGCTAAGCAACAATTTACCCATAATCAACAGACATCCCCAAGCCGCAAAACCTCCCAACATTTCACGCTATAATCACCCGCAATTGCATGTTTAAACATTGTTCGGGCTTGTTCGAGCTGTTCGCGCTACATCGCGAACGCGAACAAGAGTATTCCTTTACCAAACCTTCAAAATAATTCTATATCTTTCGCTATACAAAAACCTTGTCTATAGTGTTAGTTAAAACCTTTGGAAGTGCGGTTTATGGCATACAGGCCATCACCATAACAGTGGAAGTGAATATAAGTGGGGGCAAACTGGCCTACTTTGTTGTTGGCCTGCCCGATAACGCTGTGCGCGAAGCCATGCAACGTGTAGAAACCGCCCTGCAAACCAACGGTTTCCGGATGCCACGACAACGTATCGTTGTAAATATGGCGCCTGCGGATATCCGCAAAGAAGGGTCCGCGTATGATCTGACCATCGCCATGGCCATTATGGCGGCTTCCGGCCAGATAGATGCCGAAGAGCTGGATAAATACCTCATTATGGGCGAACTGTCGTTAGACGGTGGTTTGCAACCCATCAAAGGTGCACTACCTATTGCCATCCAGGCCCGTAAGGAAAAGTATAAAGGCTTTATTCTTCCCAAGCAAAATGCCCGGGAAGCCGCCATAGTGAACGATCTGGAAGTTTACGGTGTAGAAAACATTAAGCAAGTAGCCGATTTCTTTAACGGTACCGCCGCTTTAGAACGCGAAGAAGTAAACACCCGCGATGAATTCTATGATAGCCTCACCAATTACGATAGTGATTTCAGCGAAGTACGCGGGCAGGAAAATATCAAACGTGCACTGGAGATAGCCGCAGCAGGCGGGCATAACGTTATCCTCATAGGCCCGCCCGGTGCCGGCAAAACTATGCTGGCACGCAGGCTGCCCTCTATACTGCCACCACTTAGCCTGCACGAATCGCTGGAAACTACCAAGATTCATTCGGTGGCCGGCAAGCTATCCGCAGCGGATGCGCTGGTAACTACCCGGCCATTCCGTTCTCCGCACCATACCATTAGCGATGTGGCGCTGGTTGGCGGCGGCAGTAACCCGCAGCCCGGGGAGATCTCGCTGGCACATAATGGCGTTTTGTTCCTGGATGAATTGCCGGAGTTTAAGCGCTCGGCTTTAGAAGTGATGCGCCAGCCGCTGGAGGAGCGGCGGGTAACCATCTCCCGCGCCAAGTTTACGGTAGATTATCCCAGCAGCTTTATGCTTATCGCCAGTATGAATCCATGACGTTGTGAGAACCTTTCTTTGCATTTAAGGGAGTTTGGGGGATATAGGCGAGCGTGATGTCGATGTCTTCCTTTCCTATCGTAATGCTTGATACCACCGTTTCGACAATACTGCGCTTTTGCTCAAACGTCATCACCCCCCATTGGCTGTACAGATTATGCACGTCTTGCATGATGGTGTCGCTTGAAAGCAACTGAATGGTATACACATCGATTTCTGCCTCGAGCATGGGCAACTGCTTGTCCAACTGATTAAGACGTTCTTCTGCCGGGCGATACTTTTCTGCAAATTGCTCTTTCGATAACTCTTGTTCAGAGCGCATATCAATCCATGCATCAATGTTCCGTTGCAGGCGAGCGCGTTCTTTTCTGGTGCTTTCCAGTAGTGCTTGCTTTTGCTCAATTTCGCTTTCGGTTTCAGTGATGTAGCTTGATACTTCAATGCTTTCCAAATATTCTTTGAGATACACCTGAAAAATCTCGTCTAAATCTGCGACTGCAATGCGGTGCCTGCACTTGGCACATGCGTACACCTTTGATGTGTGGTACACATACATCGGTTTACCACAGGTACATTTCACGAACCCCGACAAGAGGTACACAGCTTTCGGTCCCGGTGATTTCTTCTTTTCCTGAATGTCGAGCAAGCTATTAACCTGCTGCCACAGTTCAGGTGAAACCACAGGAGGGCAAGGCATCACCACCCATTCACTTTCGGGCTTGATAACCCATGCCTTGCCGTCACCGAGGCTCTTGGTGTAATTGGCGCGGCGTTCGCCTTTGGCGGAACTGTCGCGCAGCAAGCGGGATAGGGAGGTGGCGGTGAATTTCGAGCCGTTGCGAGTTCGATAACCAGCATCATTCAGCGCTTTGGCGGTGCTAAATTTTCGTTGGTATTTCAAAAACAATTCGTACATCAGTTTGCGCACTGGTGCCTCTTGTTCATTGATCACCAATTCCTTGTCAACCCACTGATACCCGAACGATGCCTGACCGCCGAGCGGCTTGCCCATTTTTGCGCGTATCGGAACGGACGCTGCCACGCGGCTACTGATTTCCTCGCGCTCCCACTCCGCCATTGCTGCAATGACCGTATAAAACAGTCTGCCAGCTGGCGTGCTGGTGTCGATGCTTTCAGCAAGGGAAATTAAGTCAGCACCAGATGCGCGGAAGATGTTAGAGAATTCTAATAGTTCAATGGTGTTACGCGCCAACCTCGCAAGCTTTGAAAATACCAAGCCATTAATATGACCACTTTTTACGTCCGCAATCATGCGCTTCGTTTCGGGATGCTGCATCACTGACTTGCCGCTAACTGCGTCGAGCTTGTATACTTCCATCACCTGCCAGTTTTTGGCATTCACATAATAGCGAGCGCGCTGCTCGTGATGCTCGGGACTCTCGTCTTGCACCTGCATCTCCGTGCTTACGCGAATGAAGATGCCAATACGCTTTGTTTCCATTTGTTAGTGAAATGATTGTGAAAGATTTAGTTACTTAAAGTTAGGAAAAGAAAGAGAATGCAGCAATGCAATGAAAAATTCAATTGCAGAGAGCACTCCATCTACTACGACATACACCATTGAGAGTATGAGCGCTGCGCCGAAGATGAACTTCAGCAGGTGATCGGTTTTTTTAAAAGGAACTTTCATGTTTTTATGATTTCCTTCTATTGTAGAGAGCGTGAGCGGCTCGGAGTAGTGTCAGTATTTAACGGTTGACCATTATCACAATGGGAATTACATCATTACTTTACATTTTCTTTAGCACTTTTTTAATACAATGGCGTGGAGACGGCTTCACTGTTGACCGTTAAATACTGATACTATTATTCACCTTGTTTCAATTGTTACTATCTCCTTGTGAGTTACACGACACCCTTATATCCAAATAGGCTACGAGTAACTCGCGAAAATGCGGGCTACACACAAAAACAATTAGCACGATTGCTTGGATACAACAACTCCAATGCGGTATGCGCCTGGGAAAACGAACACACTATGCCGAGCGGCACCAACCTCCTAAAGCTGTGCATCCTCTATAGAACGACACCGATGGAACTGTATCCAGAATATACGCAACAGATGGAATATATCCTGATCGCAACATAAGTATCGTCCTGACGAGCACGATACTACAAACTCAATATCGCTACCGCTATCCTATACAACATTAGGCTTTTTCTTTGGCCCCAATTTTTAAAAAATCGCAACGAACGTACGAACGAAAAATAAAAAAAATCGAACGAACGTACACGCCTTATCAGTTCATAAAAAACATTATGCAACGAATAAAAAGCAATCTGTACACTCCTAACGAAATCACACTGGCCCACACCCTCGCGGACGGGCTGAATGACCAAAAGTCCCTCGCGTTCTACTTGTCGTGCGCCAAGAAGTACCCAAAGGACTTCTTGTTAGCCCAACTGGTGCACGTCCAGTCACTGCCCGACCATTCGGTCTGGACGACGCGCCCACGGCTGTTCACTCATATTATTACTAATT
Source organism: Mucilaginibacter pankratovii (assembly GCF_014773265.1). Taxonomy (GTDB): domain Bacteria; phylum Bacteroidota; class Bacteroidia; order Sphingobacteriales; family Sphingobacteriaceae; genus Mucilaginibacter; species Mucilaginibacter pankratovii. Next base: position 204,454 of record NZ_JACWMY010000003.1, read on the forward strand.
CAATCTACAACACACATGATTATACTTGGGATTAGCCTGGGCACATCGCGGACGGGCATCTGCATATTGGACAACGAGAAAATACTGGCGAAAAATGTCCACGACTACCCGGTACCGTGGTCAGATACGAAGCTTCGCGCCATCCTCAGTAATTTTCGCTCTTATTTTAAGCGGTACGCGATTATCGGGGTGATTGTAAAAGTTCCTCCGCCGTCCCGCCATACTCCAGCACTAAAGCGACTGATGCGGCGCATAGAGGCGTTGGCAAGGGATCATTACTGCGAAGTGGATTTCATCACCAAGGCTGAAATAAAAGGCACCTACGTCCTGCAGTCGACGGACGAGATAATCCAGTTCGCCACTAAAATGCATCCCGAACTTTTAGAGCTGTATCAAAGAGGTATAAAAAGCAATCACAAATTCCACAAGAAATTATATGAAGCAGTATTGGCTGCACATATCTTTTACAATAGGCTGAAAGTGAAATACCTTAATAGGAAGAAGAAACACGAATAACGGTCAAAGAAGCGGGGTAACAACTCCGCTTTCTGATTGATACTAACCCTTTGTAATAATGGCGGTGAGGAGAGGCAAGAGGAATGGTTATAAGAAAAAGGAATAGATTATGTTTTGTAATTTCAGAAAAAGTATATACGTTTGAGGAAACAACAAAACCCCTGTCTATTCGGCTATCCTCACTCTTCGATAGTGAGACCTTGTAGTAACAGAGGCTTGTCGTTCAAAACACCTAAAAGCAGATAGGTGCTTCTGTTGGCGTTGGACACCAATATTTTATAAAAGCTGGGCTTAAAGTCCGGCTTTTACTTTTATCATAAACTCTTCTTTTAGAACACCGTTATTATCTAACCACTCTGGCAATGCATAAAGAAATTTTGATTTTATTGGATTTCCTTCTATAACTACCTTTGCTATATCGCCGTTTTTAGTTAATTCGGCTATCCGTGGTGAGAAATTTGATACCTTAATTTCTTTACCTACAATTGTGTTGTATTTTTCTCTCAACGCATTAGCAGATAATGGAGTTTCATTTTCGCTTATATATTCCATCACCACTGCCTTTAATGTGTAGTTTGAAGCAGACGTTTTCCTTCTCTTTGTTTTATTAGGGATAAGTTTTTTATGTTGCGCCTGATTACTAAGTATTGGTTCTACTACTTCATCTGTACCTAATAACTTAGAGAGCATATCAGTATAAGTGGTAACCATAGTGCTATGGCTTACAACTCTACCTTTGTGGTACTTTATCAAGTCTTTAAGTCTCTGTATTAGGATTTCATCTACCTCTGTTTTCTCAGTCTGCATAAAAAATCATTTGCTTAAGACAAAAGTAATTATAATAATTAAACTTCCTAATTATTTTCCTTAAATATGTAGGAAGTTAAGAACTTTTTTGTGTTTATAGAGTTGAAACAAATAAAGCCACTTAAGCATGGTCAAATTTAATTGTAAAAGGCTATTGGAAATATTTTTTACATTTCACTAAAAAGGTTCCTAACGTCGTCTAACAGCGAGCACAATTTTTCAGAATTGAGTAAATTCTCAATTTTAGCCTTAAAATATGGGGATAAAACAGGTTCCGACGTGGGGTAAATGCTTTTAATATGCATTGCAATCTGTATTACGGGCCAAATCCAATTTTCCCTTGTTAAATCAAGCTGTTTTTGGCTTATGGACAGGTTCCAACCTAATTCCGCAAGGATACCCCTTTTGTCCTCCGAATTGCCATTTTGAAATCGTAAAGCGACTAATTCAGTTATAGATAAGGCACCATTAACTTTGTCCAGCCAGCCATTTTTATTTGTTTCCAAGTTTTGGGTCAATTGCAAAAGTTCTGCCTTTTCCGATTCCATTTGCAAGCGGCGGCTCTGGTATTCCGTGTCATTAATTAGCGCGGCAGCACGCATGTCAATCAATCCTTCAATCTTCTTTTGCAAAAGAGAGTACTTGTTTTTGTATGCATCTAATTGGGCATTAGTCCCGATAAAGTGCTTTTCGTTTTCTTTGGATATCCATGTTAGTACCAAATCGTGCAACGGCTTAGGAATGTTGATGTTAACCAAAATTTGGTATATGTTGTCATTTAATTCGTTTTCAGTAACGGGCATTTGTTTGCAAGCCCCGCGTCGCTTAGTGCAACCATAATAAATGTAATGATGAACATTGCCGTTCTTTTGCTTTTTAGTTTTCGCCATGCCGGTAATAGCGCATCCACATTCGCTACAATGCAACATGCACCCTCCAAATGCAAAATAATGAGTTATGGGTCGTGGTCGCTCAGGTGCGCTGAGAATCTCTTGTGCGCGATCAAACTGGGCTTTGGTAATCATCGGTTTATGGTTGCCCTTAAACCAATTTCCGCTGCCTTTTGGAAACTCAAATTCACCGTAGTAAAACGGGTTATGAAATATTTTATAAATGCTTGATTTGGTAAGCTTTTTATTATTTCGAGAACGCAGCCCCCATTCATTGGTGGCTTTGGACAGAATTTGATACGGTGTATGAGTTCCGGCAAATAACAATTTCCACATTCTTTCGACGACTGGAAACCGTTCTGCGTCGACATCTCGTTTCCGCGCCCCCCGAATTCCGTGTTTGTCAGGAAAATACCCTATCGGCGGACATGCAGGGTACATGTTCAAGCTTGCACTTTTAAGCATCCCATTTTTCACATCAATTGCTTTGTTGTCGTTTTCAAATTTCGCCTGCAAACAGTTGAAGCCGAACATAAACTTGTCCATAGGGTTGTTACGATATACGTGCCCATCGGTAACAATCTCTTTAAGAAGCCCCCTGTCAAAAAGGTCAATTAGCTCGCCTGTGTCTACGGAGTTTCTCGAAAGTCTGTGAGGTGCCCACGTTATAATCCCGTTTATTTTTCCGTCCTTGACCATATTAACGAGGATGCCAAACCCAAACCTGCCCGGCTTTTTCGCAGACATTTTTTCTTCTATCGTTTCCACAACCGTCAAGTTGTGCGCATTTCTTAACCTATCAAGAACGTCGCGCTGGTTGCCAAGCGAAAGCGTTTGCTTTTCCTTGTCGTCGGTAGATTTACGCAAATATTCCCCATAGGTTATAACATCAATTTTTTCTGTTTTCATATTAGTGTCTTTAGTCCAAACCCAAAAAAGGGGCAAGCAGTAACAGTCTTAAGTTGCTATACGTAAGACTCTGCTTGCCCCTTTTATGGGCTTAAAACCTGTTATTTAATAATCTTACGTATAGCAGCGACATTGTATCACGTAGTTCCATTATTAGTTATAGGGTGAGAATCGGGTGCAAGATATACCAGTTTATATAATGCGAATAATTTGGCGGCTTCACGTTCTGCTTGCTTTAAAGTAAGGACTACGTTGTATTCGCTTTTATATATTTCAATAAATTGTAGTAAGTCCGCTTCGATTATTTCCATAGAAATATTTTCCCATTTGCAATTATCAGCCACCAGTATCAGTATTTCATGGCTGATCGTTAAATACTGATACTACTCTCTTATTCACAAGGCTATATGCTTAGTACATGCCTGACCTCACACCATTCACGCCAATAGGACAAACCAACTGGCGCAACCACAATCATATTTTCGGTATTAAACCCACCGACCGCCTATATCACATATTTTGCCTGGGAAAAACTGGTATGGGAAAATCCCATTTGCTCATAAATATGGCCGTTGATGACATGCTCAAAGGCTATGGTATTTGTGTGCTTGACCCCCACAGCGATACGGTAGAGGCGGTATATAAGAAAGTCCCGGAGCACCGCCGAAAAGACGTAATCTATTTCGACGCGACCAGCCGCGACAGCCTGCCGGCGTTCAACCCGCTGGCAGATGTGCCGGAGCATCAGCGACAGCTTGTAGCGTCCGAGATGATAACGACCTTTAAGCGGCTCTTTAGTGACGCATGGGGGAGCAAGCTTGAATATGTATTGCGCTTCGCCATTGCCTCGCTGATGGAATATCCCAATGCTACATTGTTAGATATATCTCTGCTGTTGACGGATGCCTCTTTCAGGGCGGAAGTACTTAAACACGTTACCAATCCCTACACTAAGTCCTTTTGGGTGAACGAGTACAATATGTACTCCGCGAGTATGCAGGCGAGCACAGTGCAGCCGATCTTGAACAAGGTAGGGGTATTGCTTGCCAACGATACGTTACGCGGCATTTTCGGGCAACAGCAAGGTCTGTCTTTCGAGCAGTGCATGAACGAGCAAAAGATTGTATTAGTAAACCTCTCTAAAGGCGAGATAGGTGAAGACGTGGCAACTGTACTTGGCAGCTTCATCATCACCAGCATTCAAAATGCCGCCATGCGTAGAGCATCAATACCGATAACACAGCGCAAGCGGTTCTACGTGTTCATAGACGAGGCGCAGCACTTCGTTTCCACCTCCTTCGCCGCCATGCTCCCGCAGGTGCGAAAGTTCGGCTTGGGGCTGTTCCTGGCCAACCAGCACCTCGACCAGCTGGAGCCGGACACGCGAAGCGCCATTCTTGCAAATTTCGGGACGCTGATAGTATTTAGGGTGGGGCTGGAGGACGCGAAAGTGATGGAAAAGCAGTTCTATCCCGTGTTTACGTATGACGACTTTATCAGCTTGCCTAAGTATCATATCTACATAAAGCTGCTGATTGACGGGGCGGAGAGCAAGGGGTTTAGTGCTGTCACCTTAAATTACTGAAGGCCAAATCTTTCTTTTTAGTAACTATTTAATTAGGAAAGTTTAACTCTTGACAAATATCGTTTTATGTGCTAATCTAAGTAAGATTTAACTGCTTACCAAAGCTTGGCTGTTTTGGTAAGCAGTTAAAAATGAAAACAAATAACAAAAGAAAACGAAAATTATTTTTCCTCACCCTTGTCATCGTGACAATAGCCGTGGGATTGTTCCCTGTATTAACGCAAGCCGACCTAATATTGACCCGCTGGCTCTTTGCTATATTTAAGGTCTTAGCATGCATTGTTTGCTTTATATTAGTGATGGCGATAATAAAAAATCCTAACCCCTTATAGGGGTTTTTTTATTATCTTGAGATTTTATTTGCAATGGAAATTTTTATTCAGATAGGCTTAGGTACAATTGCCGCAATTCTTGCTATTTCAAGTGAATTAAAAGACACAACTCAAGAAAATGTAAAAAAAATCCTTAGGCGACTTGCGTTATTATTAATCGTAATAACACTTCTAATGAACATTTACGACGTTTTGAGCAAATACGAAAAAGAGCTTGACGACAAAAAGACAGCAGACGATGATAGGAAAGAAAGGATTGGGAATGAGAAACAAATTTTGCAAAATGTTTCAGTGCTGTACGATAGCTTAAAAAACATGAGCGATACATTGAAAACTCAATTAGCCGTTCAAAAAGCAACTAATAGGACCGCTACACATCTTATGAAGGCTAATAATGATATCAATATAAGAGAAGAGCAAATCGTGTTGAATTTAGAGCGAAGTCTGAATCCAATAACTCCTATTAAAGTGTCTGTTTATTATCAGGTTTCACTTGATGATGAAAATCTCAGCAAATTTAAGCCATATATACTGAACTATAGTGACAGCATATGTAGGCGTAACGACAGTTTACAGGTAGTATATAAAAAATCAGCCGAGTTTAAACGTTATCCTTGGTCGCAAGCGTATACTGGTTTAAATGGCGACTTTTTCCATCTACATAATCTTGAGAAAAAACTACCATTTTATACTCGTTTCGTTTTAAGTTACTTAAAAAACATTGAATTAAGGGTGATTATACCTCATAAGGGTAACGATAGTTTTAACAATACATACTATTTGACGAAATATGTTAACGATTCAGAACCCCTCGAATACATGGACTTGGCAGTAGATATGCTTACACAACAAATCTTTATAACGGAGCGCTATACTATTACTGAAACGAATAGTTCCGGGATCAAGAGAAGTCCGCGGGCGATTGGATTTAATGATCTGAATGGGGCTATTCTTCAATTTTCTAATTTAAATTTAAATGCCCAGCTGAAACTTATAGAATTGTCTTCTACGTCTGGAATTAAAACATTCCTTTCAATACCGTTTACGGAAAAACAATTCAAGTATGATAAGTATTATAATACAAAAATTTATGAGCGTAAGATATCAACATCAAATTTTACGTTAACATCAGAATCTCCTTTTTACGAAAGATTTTAATCAATTAACGTTCGGCCAAAATGACGGATTTAGAGATACTTCTCGCCAAGCTTTCCTAAGACACTCTTATGCTGCTCCATCATTTCCGTCTGCCTTTGCAGCAGGTCGTTGTGCTGTTCCAATAGCTCTGTGTACTGGCTTTGCGCGCGCCTGATCTTGTTGATGCCAAAGAACCAGCGCAGCGCGTAGCGAAACAGCCAAAGAAACAAGGCAAGGCTGATTAAGGGATGGCTGTCTATGAAACTGTCGAATATCAGCCAAAGCTGAATGTGCAGGAGAATGGCGAGTAAGCTCATAACAGTAAGGTGAAAAGGTTTGTCCGATAAATGTAGGAACCTGCTTTTAATTTTCCAAGAAATTTGCTTTTTTAAATAGCGCTAAGTAGCTTTATGCCAGCCAATAACCTATTCCCATGCCACAGAAAGCCCTCAAGCACGCGTACCGGCATTTCGCCGACCTCCAGCTGTCATCCGACGAATGCTATGCCAAGCTGGAAAAAATCATTTCCTCGTGCGACTATCCCGACATCAAGGTCGAGCGCCGCGCGGTATTCGAGAGCAGGAACGTTTTGCAAGACAAGCGGGAATACTTAGTAATACGAAGAAAGCAGCTGTGGTTCTATGTCTGCGCCGCTCCGTACGGACGAAGCTATTTTGTCAGCTGGTGGTTCTGGCACAAGCGCAACTGGCTGCTCGACTGGATTTATCAAAGTCCCGTGATGAGCTACCTGTTCGAGGACACCGAGGCGACCATGTACGCGCAGGACACCCGCATCATGTTCGAGCGAAGCATCGACGCGCTCATAGGCGAGGTGACGGCAACGCTCGACCCCATTCACGCGAAGCGGCAGGCAGCCGCGCTGAATTAGCCCCATGAGCAGCCGGGGCAGGTCGCTCACCGAGCAGTTCTACGAATGGGAACGGCGAGGCAGGGGGTGGGACGCGTTCGGCAAGCCGGTGCAGCTTGAGCCCGCGTTCGTACCGTTCTTCGGGCATTTCGTAGCAGGCGGCATCATAGACGACGGCAAGCGTCCCGGCTTCCTGAGCAGGCTGAAAGGGTGCCTTGCGCCGAAGCAAGCGCCTGCAATGGCCGAAGCCCCGGAAGATGAGGGTATCGCGGTTCCTGACGACGAAGGCCCGCCACCTCTCGCCATCTACGGCGTTGCCATTCCCAAAGGGTACGCTCTTAAGGGCGAGACGATGGAACGCTTCCTCACCATGCTTGCGCTGTGCAGGGAGCCTGTCAGCTTCGAACTAATTGCGGAGCGCGAGACTTTCAGCATCCAAGTTGCGTGCAGCGAGGACATCGCGCCGTTCATACACATTCAGTTGAGTTCGTACTTCCCCGAATGCGCGGTGCACGAGAAGCAGGCGGACGCGGTGCTCGATTGGGCAAACGAGCGACCGGCGGTGAGCACGGTGGATTTCGGGCTGCAGGAGGAGTGCTTGCGCCCGATTGCCACGCTTCGCGGAGGTTACGACCCCTATACGCCGCTGTTCGGCACCTTCGAGCGTTTGAAAGACGATGAGGCAATAATAGTGCAGGTGCTGTTTTGCGGCGCGCTTAATGCCTGGGGAGAAAGCGTTGTCCGCGCGGCAGGGGACGGCATCGGAGGATCTTTCTTCATTGACGCGCCAGAGATGCCGCAGCTGGCGAAGGAGAAGACTTCGCAGCCCCTGTTTTTTGCCAACGTGCGGATTGCGGCATTTGCCGACCGAGTGCAGAACGCCGCCGCATTGTTGCAGCACAGCGCGGTGGCGGTCGTTCATGCTTCGACCTCGCATCACAACGCCTTGCAGCCATTGAATACGCCAGCATACACCATCGACCAGCGGCTGTCGGACTTGGCATTGCGGCAAAGCCATAGGTTGGGCATGCTGCTCAACGCTTCCGAACTCTCAACCTTTGTCCATCTTCCAAGCACGCAGCTTTCCAAGAAGCTGCTCAGGCAGCACCGCGCCACCAGGCAGGCACCGCCTCATCTAATCAACAGTTCTTACATCTTGGGGTTAAACGAGCATCAAGGGCAGGAATTTGCCGTGGGCATAGGCACCGACCAGCGACTCAAGCACATTCATATCATGGGCGCTACAGGCACGGGGAAGTCTACGCTGCTGCACAGCCTGATGATGCAGGACATCGCGGCAGGCAATGGCATGATGTGCCTCGACCCGCACGGCGACCTGATTGCCGGACTGCTCTCAAATGTTCCGGCATCGCGCATCAATGACGTGGTACTGGTTGACCCGACAGACAGCGAGTTTCCGATAGGGCTAAATATATTGGAAGCACATACAGATGTTGAGCGCGAAATCTTGGCATCAGACTTGGCGGCGGTATTCAGGCGTTTCAGCACTTCCTTTGGCGACCAGATGTACAGCGTCCTTTCCAATGCAATCTTGGCGCTACTGTTCAATGCTAAAACATATCATTTGGGCGATTTGCGCAAATTCCTCATCGAACCGTCATACCGAAACAATATCCTTTCAAACGTCACCGACCCCGACATCGCGTACTACTGGCAAAAGGAATATCCATTGCTCAAGGCAGGCGGTTCCGTCGGGCCCATCCTGACCCGCCTTGACAGCTTTCTGCGCCCCAAGGTCATCCGCGCGATGGTATGCCAAACGAGGAGCATCGACTTTGGTGCATTGATGGACAGCGGCAAAATCATATTGGTGAAGCTGTCGCAGGGGCTGATAGGTGCAGAAAACAGCTATCTTTTGGGCGCATTCGTCGTGGCGAAATTGCAGCAGGCGGCAATGGCCAGGCAATCGCAGGCGGTTGAGCATCGCAGGCCGTTCTTCTGCTACATTGACGAGTTCCACAACTTCGTCACTCCCTCGATGGCGGCAATCGTTTCGGGGGCGCGGAAATACGGGCTGGGGCTGGTACTGGCGCATCAAGACATGCAGCAGGTGCAAAAGCACGATATGGAAGTTGCCAGCAGCGTACTGGCAAACGCGGCAACGCGCATCTGCTTTCGATTGGCCGAGACCGAGGCGAAGCGCATGCAGGAGGGGTTCGCTTCGTTTTCCATGGAAGACCTGCAAAACCTGAGGGTGGGCGAGGCGATTGCGAGGGTCAACACTGCGGACGCGGATTTCAATCTCGCCATCGTTCCGCGTGATGCCAGCAGAGAGGCGGACAACACCGACGCAATCGTGGCGAATTCTCGGCTGAGGTACAGCGTCCCCGTGATGCCCGTCGCGCCAGCAGAGCCGATAGCCGCAGACGCTCAGGCATTAGTGAAAATTCCTGAAGCAAGGCCATTGCCACAAGCGATGCCAATACCGGTGCGCATAGAGCCAATCGAGCCATCTGCAACAACCCAGCTGGCGCGAGAGCACCGCTACACGCAAGCATTCATAAAAACATTGGCAGAGGAACACGGCTATATAGCGCACCTCGAAGTACCAACGCCCGACGGCAACGGGCAAGTGGATGTATTGCTTGAAAAAGCAGGGAAGCGCATTGCGGTCGAACTATCAGTGACGAACACGCCCGAATACGAATTGAAAAATATTCAAAAGTGCTTGAGTGCGGGATATGAGAGCGTAGTCTGCTGCTGCGCGAATAAAAAGAAATTGGCGGCTATAAAAAAATTGGTGACTGCCGCCGTGCCTGTCGCTGACATGGGCAAAATAACTTTCGGCACCGTAGAAGACTTTCACAGCATATTGACCGCTGAACCACAGCAGCCCCCCAAACCACAGCATACGGTGATGAAAGGATATAGAGTTAAGGTGCGATATCAAGAAGGGGGAGTGAATCAGCAAGCACTTTTGCAAAGTATCGTGAACGGGTCGAGGAAATAGCCTATTTCTTCGACAGCAGTTTTTCGATAATAATATTAAGGCGAGCGATCTCGTCGTCCTTTCCGGCAATCAGCTTGTCGTACAGTTCCTTTTGCCCGAACCCGACTTGCTCGACATAGCCGAACGACTGCTGCGTTCCCTTGTTGGACTGAAAATTGACGATGGCAGGCTGTCCCGAAAGGATATCCATGGGCGACACGCCGAGCACTTCTGCAACCTTGACGAGCATCGCGGAATCAAGCTTTGTTTGATTAGTTTCTATACGTGAGTATGCGTTCTGCGCAATCCCAAGTTTGGCGGCAACATTCTCCTGCGAAAAGCCGCGCAGTTCTCTAATCATCTTGATCTTTTCTCCGAACATGTCTGTATTGCGATTTGTAACGGCATAAAGATAGCGGATAAATTATCCAATTAGCGGATAAAGTATCCAGTATTTGGGTTGGAAGGAAATCCGGCTTTATTGAAATTGCATCGCACTTAAACCCAAATACAACATGAAAAATACCTTGACTCTAAAAAATTTCTTTTTATTCTTATTTTTCTCAATTGCGGCAGCATCCTGCAAGAAGGGCGGCAGCGACAACGGCACCACCGTTAAGCCAAGCACCCTCACCGGCGTGACGTGGACGAGCAACAAGGTGGAGTTCCAGAAAGCAGACGGCAGCTGGGAGGCGCAGACAGACGGCGACTTCCATTTCGCGTTCGTGTTCAACTCCGACAACACGTTCTCGGTCACCCAGACCTACTTCAACGGCGGCAAGGGCACCAAGACGGGCACGTGGCACCTGATTAACAACGACACCCAGGTCACGCTGTCGGGCAACAGCTACGCCGACACCTATACCGTCACGCAGCTTACCTCCTCTACGCTGCAATGGACGGCAATACCGAGCAGCTTCTTCGGCAAGAGCGGCGTGCGGGAGACGTTTTCCCACTGATTTAACTGCAACATCGGAAAATTCTCTTATTTTTGTAACTCTATTGCTGGCGGCATCCGCCGCCATTGTGATAAGGTTTAGGTTAAAGCCCCCAAGCAGCGAGTGTGAGGGGGCTTTGTATTTTATTGCCGGCAAGCGCCTTTATTAGGACTTTTTCTTTTTCGCGGCAGCGGCAGCCTTCTTGCTCGACCTAAATCTCATATCGGTAGTGCCGTCCTTTTTTACGTGCTTGTTGTCGTTGTACCGCCTGTCGGGCGTGCCATCCTTTTTCAGATGCTGGAAGCTTGCATAGGTCGCGGCGTGAGCGGGTAGCGTGATTGCAGAGGAGCTTAAAGCCGCCGCGATTAGTAAGGCGAATAGTTTTTTCATAATACGTAGTTCGTTTGTTTCTTAAAACAGTCGTTGTTCTAAAAAGTTTAGCCGAAGCACAAAACTGTTATCGTGAATATGGCAACGCCATTGATATATTATTTAAAAAAGGAGCATATAATAATCCCTTGATTTGACGCGGCGAATGTTATATTTGAGCAACCGTTTATCGCCTAAGTAGGAGAAGTATTGTTTCATTTAATTTTTGACCGATGATTTCCAATTCCTTGTCAAGACAATCGGCATTCAAGCCCTGTCTTTGCGGCACGACAAACTGGGTTCGTACGCCGCGCCCATGGGCGGCAAAAACGTTGTTCTTTTGGCTACCGCTCAAGCGGTACAAGTGCTATATGTGCGACCGTAAGCGGTGGACCCTGGGAAAGTGATTGAGGGGGGGGATTTATTTAGCTGCAAATTATTATATTGACTGATGGTCAAGCTATATTCAAAAACGACGGTCTTCGCCGCCTGCGGCTGCAATCTCCATCTCCCCGCTTCATTCAGGCGACTGCCATTGCCAGCGACGACACAATTCATGCTTTCATGGTTGCGATTGAAACGGTATCAGTGTCGTCACTGCGGTTGCATGCGCTGGATGATGCCATAGCGCAGTAAATGTTAGTTGGAGTACAACCCTTTAAAGCCTAAAATAGTATCTCTTGAATATTGTTAAATCCCTCTATCTTCGCGCCAACTGGCTCACCAAGTCCTTGAGCGTCGTGAGCCTGCTCGTGTTGACCAATACGTTATTGCTGTATGTCCTTGTCTGTTTGCCATTCCCCGATGCGCTGAGGCACCCGTTCTGGTCTTTTGCGGCAATGCTGCTTATACCTTATCCTCCGGTATATTTCGTTCTTGTGGCAATCTACAATCGTGTGTTTCGGTTCATCGGTCTCAAGGGAAACGTCAACCTAAAAGTTCTCTTCGCGGCCATAGCAGCCATTTTTTGCGCGGGAATGTTCATCAGCCGCCAGAAAGTTCACAGCCCCTATGTCCAGGCTATCATTTTCGTTTGCTATTTTTTGCCCGCGTTGATGGCAAGCGCAATCGAGTTTGCGCTATTTCCCATTCGGCTAAAGCGACCAGCGAAGTCACCGTCTTAAAAGAATACTACAGGTACAAAAAAGCCTCCAAAGGAGGCTTCTTAGATATATGGCAGGGGAAAATACAAAAGGATGATTCCATCAAGATTTTAAATACAGCTGCAAGTTAGCGATACTTCGAGTTATCAGTTATTACAGTATTGGCGTTTAAGTTTTAGCCTATATAAGTTTCTATAACTTCTTGGATTTCCTCAACGTTAAACGGTTTCATGATGCAGCCGTCTGCGCAATTGTCCAGAGCAATTTGCCCTATTTCATTAAGAGCTGAGATGAGGATTACCGGAATATCTTGAGTAGCCTGATTTTGCTTGATCTCCAAGCAGAGGTCGCCGCCCCGGCTGCTCCCCATCCAGTGGTCTAATAAAATCAGGTCGGGTTTCATGCTTTCAATTTCTGCAAGGTCTATTAAGGTGGATTTTAGTGCAACCTCAACTGCTTTTTCCTCGCAAATGAGGCCGAGCAATTCTAATGTTGCCTCGTCATCCTCGATGATAAGAATTTTTTTCATTGCTAAATTTTTAGGTTCACAAATATATCTATTAAAAGGAATTTATCTGTACGCGCACGATTACTTCATTTCCCAAACGGCATTGGTAATTCAAATAAAAACACCCCTATACGGGGTGTTGTAGTAAATTGCTTGGCAATTGCTGCCAAAGATCAATGATAAGTTTTCTTGTGCTTGGGTATGCAACAGGCTTGCCCCGCTCCCAGCGCATCGCCGCGTCCACTGATATGGACAGCCGCCTCGCACATTCCTTGAAGGAGAGACCGTGACAGTGCCGCAAATGCTTCAATTTACCGGCAAGGCTGTCGGTCTCGTGGTCGAACGGGTAGTAGCCGAGAAACCGAATGATAGCAGGGTAGTGCTTCATCAAAGGCTGGCTGCGTTCCAACTCCCAGCCAGTAATAGTGTTTTCTTCAACTTCTAATTGATCGGCAACAGCTTTTTGCGACAACTTACCTTCTATCCGCTTCTTTCTGATGTGCTCACCGATAGTTTGCGGATTTGGATTATATTGCGGAACATTTGGCTTTTTAACAACTTTAGAACGTGAAAGAAAATTTCTCACAGGGATGCCCCTGCGGGTATTATAATCATCCCGAGAAGGAATGCATTTGCCCGCCGGGTACGGTACAGAAATATCTCAGCAAAATTTCCGGTCCGCTGTTAGATCGTATCGATCTGCATGTAGAAGTTACACCGGTAAATTTCACCGAGCTATCCTCGGACAGGCTCGCCGAGAAAAGCGAGTTCATCCGCGAACGCGTTATCAAAGCCCGCGAGCGGCAGATAGAACGTTTCGGCGCGAAGCCCGATCTGCACGCCAACGCGCAGATGAGCCCTCAAATGGTGCGCGATATTTGCAAAATAAGCCAGGCCGGGCAAACGCTGCTGAAGAAAGCAATGGAAAAGCTTGGGCTGTCTGCCCGGGCTTACGACCGGATATTGAAAGTATCGCGCACCATTGCCGACCTCGCCGGTAGCGAAGAGATCCTGCTGGAACATTTGGCCGAGGCTATCCACTTCAGGAGCTTAGACCGGGAGGGCTGGGCCGGTTAACGGCAGTTTACGGGGCGGGTGTTGGTGTGAGCAACCGATTTTGGTTGTAATTAAAATATTTGCTTTCTTTAAAAGTTATTTATAGCTTCACACTTCTACACCCCGATGAATAAACAGTCTAAAAAAATTATCATTTTCGACGATGACGAGGATATCTTGTCTATCTGCAGTTATATTTTAGAAGAGCAAGGATGGGAAGTGCATACTTTTACCGATTGCAATCATATAGTCGAAAAGGTAGCCGGCATCCTGCCCGATGTTATTTTGATGGATAACTGGATCCCCGACGCCGGCGGCATTGTGGCTACCCAAACGCTAAAAAAAGATGAAGCGCTGAAGCTCATCCCTGTAGTATATTTTTCTGCTAACAGCGATATCCAGCTGCTTGCAGACCATGCCGGTGCCGAAACTTACCTGGCCAAACCATTCGACCTGGAGGAACTGGAGCGGGTTATCAACACCGTGCTGGTAAATAATTAACTTATAGTTCTTCATACAAAAGAAGGCCTTCCGCTTATAAACGGAAGGCCTTCTTTTGTATGCCTTTTTACATTGGGCCGCCGCCGGGACCACCCATACCGGGACCGCCACCGCCTGGCCTTCCGCCGCCGCCACCAGGGCCGCCGCCGTCTCTAAAACCACGGCCGGGTTCTTGTGTTGGTGCTTTTCCCGAGAATTTTTGCAGCCTCAAAGTAAACGATAACAGGAAGTAGCGGCCAAGTTTGTTTACGTTGGTTTGGGTTTGTATGCTACCCACCGTTGTTGTTGAGAAGCCTGTGTTCTCGTTAAACAGATCGTATGCGGCCAAACGCAGGGTACCTCTATGATCCTTCAGGAAACGGCGCTCTACATAAGCATTAAAAATATTGGGGTTTTTAACGTTTAGTTTGGCATCGTACCCGTAGTTTAAGGTTTTGGTATAATCGTAATTTAATGTCCAGTCTTTCCAGAAATAGTTTTTACCGCTAATAGCAAGATCCAGCGTGCGGATATTAGTATTGGCGCTGTAAAGCGGGCCCGTTAATGAGTTGCTTGTTTTGTTGATGGTATAACGCGCAGATGTTTCGGCATCTATTACATCGGTAATATTTACCCTGAAGCGTGTGCGCGGAGCAAGCGTGAATGTTTTGGCAATGTTTTTTTGCACCGGTGATTCGATGTTGTTTACATCTACCGAGTCTGAGAAACCAATGTTGTTGGTATAGGCCACCTGCCCGTCAAACGTTAAGGTGTATTTGCGTTCCTTCCATGGCTTAGAGAAAACAAAGCCACCATTTACCTGATAGTAGCCCCCTGTATTAAGATACTGAGTCAAATTGGTGTTCACCAATTTTTGCAAATTAGGGTTAGCTGCCAGGGCGGCTGCAGAAAAGCTGCTTGGGTAAGCCGTTGTTTTAGATACGATCTTGTTATCGGTTTGGGTATACCCAATATTAGTAAAGAAAATGTCGCCTGTTTGGAAACTGAATTTATTGTAACGCAACTGGATATTGTTGGCAAATTCAGGTTTCAGATCCGGGTTACCCTGAACCGGGTAAAGCGCGTTAGATAGGTCTATTACCGGTTGCAATTGGTTAAACGCAGGTTGGTTGCTGTTACCGTTGTAGTTAAAATTTAACGATTGGCTCCTCGAGAAGTTGTAAACAAAACGTGCCGCCGGGATAATGTTGAATGTAGTTACCCTTGTTGGTACGGTCGTCCTGTCAGAAAAACCTTCCAATGTGGCTGGCTGTGCACCAATACCAATCACGTAGTTGTATTTGGTTTGAACAAAGCGGTAGTTAAAACCAAAACGGTTTGTGGTAAAGGTGTAACGGTAGTTGTTGCTTAACAGATCGTAACGATGGTACGCATCCGGATTAGTGGTGTATAAAGTATCTGTTTCTTTATCGCTGGTTGTAGATGAGTGGCTGAACGTGTAGTTACCCTCTAAATAGCCATGTTTACTTACCGGCTCCTGGTAAGATACGTTACCACTAACACTATTCACCCGGCTATCGGTATAAATAACCTGGTTTGCCGGGGCGTTACCTGCACCGGTAGTGTAATTGTATATCGGATTGTCGTAAGAGTTGCTTTTGTTCGATGAGCCGTTGAACGTGATGCTGAGGTTGCGGCCCCTGCTGTTAAAACGGTGGTTAAATAAACCGCTTAAGCCGTAATTTGGAGATGATGAGTTACTGATAGAATTTGAAGTATACGCCAGGTTGTTAACACCACCCCTGGTAGAAGTTACCTTATCCACACTGGTAACATCGTTGCCCGAATAGGAGAAAGTCGGTGTTATTTTAAGGTAGTTTATCGTGTCGGGCCTCCATTCGGCATTAAAAGTAAAACGATGGTTTACCGGGTTATTGGTTTCCTGGCTCTGCTGGGTACTAGTACTTGGCGGAGAAAAGTAATTGTTTTGTATGATATTAGAGTTGGTATAAACAGTATTATCATTAAAGCTGTAGCTACCATATACCGATAAGGTTTTGCCCCATTGGTCCCTAAAGTTTAAGCCGATAGAACGTGCGTTGGTGATGCCGTTTGCGTTGGTAGTAGACCCACTTGAGCCACCCCTTAAAGCATTGCCACGGCCGCCGCCACCGCCTCCTCCTCCGAAACCACCACCACCCGCGGCGCCGCCCGTTGCAGACCCAAAGCTAAAGGTGTTAACATTGGTGTTGTTGATGCTTCCTAAAACAGAGATCTGCTGATCGCCTTTAAATTTAAAAAAGTTTAACAAACCCAGGTAGCGGTTATCGTTTGTTACGCCCGGGTTCTTCGGGAGCAGATCGGAGCCATCGCCTGCTGTTGCCTGGCCAAAGTAGCCATAGTTTTTATCCTTACGGATGGTGAAGTTAAGTATTTTGGTCGGTTCGCCGGTACGTACGCCGCTCAGGTTTGCCTGGTCGCCGTAGTCGTCAACAATTTGTACACTCTCAATAACATCGGCGGGGAGGTTACGGGTGGCACTTAATACGTCGCCCCCAAAAAAATCCTTACCGTTAACCCTAACTTTAGTTACCTGTTTGCCCTGTGCTGTCACAGTTCCGTCTTTGGCCACATCAAGGCTTGGGATCTTTTTCAACACGTCTTCTATAGGCGCGTTTTCCCTTACCTTATAGGCCGATACACTGTACTGCACAGTGTCCTCCTTTAAAATAACCGGGTTTACCCCCACAATGGTTACCACGCCCAATTGGCGTGTTTCCGATTTTAGTATAATTGGGTCAAGCACTATGGCTTTGCCATCGGCTGCTATTGTATAATGTTTTATGATGCCCTGGCAACCAATAGAGGTAATTGTTAAATTAATTTTGGTGCCTTTTACCGATGGAAAGATAAACCGGCCGTTAACATCTGTAGTGGTTGAAAGGCTGTCGCCCCGATCGGATGATATTTTAACATTGCTGCCGGGGAGTGTTAGTTTGGTTGAATCGATAATAGTACCGCTCAGCTGGCGGCTACCCTGCGCATTTGATCGCAGCGTTGACAGGCTTAGGATAGTAAGAAGTAAAAAAATGTATTTCATAATGTATTTAAAGGAGCACATTGATATTATTATGTGTACGACACATATTTTATGCAAATGTTCACTTTATAGAATTTAAATATTTAATAATCATAGCATTGTTACATATTACAGCATGTAAACAATAGGATTGTTACATATAAAAAACAAAAGCCCCGCAATGCGGGGCCGAAGTTAAAATAAGCTGTACAAAAATTTATACGGGTGGCGGCGTTAATTTGATAAATGTAATACGCTGGCCACTTGGCTATAGTTTCTGAGATTTACATCTGGATGAGCGGCGCCAAATGTAGTAAGCGATGTGCCCTCGATGATCACCACCCTAAAATCAAGTCCGCTTGCGGTAAAGTTGGATTTTACGCTCACATAACCCACTCCGTAAGAAGACAGTGCCAATGTTTGGCCGGCCTCAGCATATGGCATTGCAAAAAAGCCGCTGTTGCTGCCGGTAATACGGAAGTACATCAGCACAAGCCCCTTGTCAACAATATCTTGTGTAATTGCAGGCACGCTAAATTGTGTAAAGCCGGTTAAAATAACCGATCTGTTGGTTAGCAATACACTGGATATATTGGCACTGCCATCGGCACCTGTAGCGCCCGTTGCGCCGGTAGCACCCGTTGGGCCGGCAGGTCCTGTTGCACCGGTTGCCCCTGTAGGGCCAGTTGCGCCGGTAGCACCCGTAGCTCCTGTTGGGCCGGCAGGGCCCGTGGCACCGGTTGCACCCGTTGCTCCTGCGGGGCCCGTGGCACCCGTTGCTCCATTAGCGCCGGTTGCCCCCTGCGGGCCTTGAGGGCCCGTGGCGCCAGTTGCTCCTGCGGGGCCGGTTGCACCTATAGCGCCATCGGCACCGGCAGGGCCGGGAGTAATAGTTTTTTTGCAAGCCCCAAGGGTAGTTAAGCAAATTATCGAAATCGCAAAAAAGGTATTTGTTAGTTTCATATCGGTTATGCTGAGTGTCTTTGTACGGGCGGGGTGTTAATAAGTTTCACTCAATGTGGAAAGAAAAAATATTTCTTACTAACCAATATTAATTTCGCCCTGCGATTGTACTCATAAATTGTTAACGATTGTTAAAAAACGACCCCTGCAAAGAATAAAACCTTTGCGCAACCGTTTTCGTTTAACACTACAAATCTTTAACCTATGGATAATATCAGAAAGTCGCTCCACGCCAAAGTGCACACGTGGATGGATGCTATTGGGTTCAGTCTCAATGCATCACAAACCAATTTTAAGAACAAGATCACCACCAATCATTACTTTTTCGAAACGTTTAATTTTTACGAAAAATCAAAAGGTGATGATATGTCGAAAGCGAAATTTTTGTGTTTTGATATGTATGGTGAAAAGATGAGTGTAAGGTCGCTGCTCGATCTGCAGACCGCCTTTTTTGAAAACATCAGCCAGCTGAAATAATTATTGCCCCGCTATTTATATTCTTAACTAAAAAACAAAACCCCCGCTAAAATAGCAGGGGCTTAATTTTTTTTGCATTTTACTGGCCAAGCCAGCATCTCTGTTAGTAATTTATTTCTGTTTCCTGTTGCTCCGGTTCGGCTAAACGGCCACCCACTGTCCCGCCAATAACATTAATAACCGGTTTTGTTGGGTATAGCGCCTCTTTTATGCGCAAGCGCAGGTCTGCATAATGTGCCGCGGTTAATGCGTCGCCGCCATTTGGCAGGGTGCTGCTTATTCTGGTAAGCTCGGCACGCACCATCGGCCTGATATCAGACAACGCGATGTTGATAGGCGTTAAACCGAAGTTTGCTAATTGTACGTTTGTAGCTCCCGGGAAGCTTTGGCTGGCATCCGTATTCAGGAACATCTTTAAATTTTCGATGTAGCCACGCTGTAAATTGCGCTGAAACTGATCTGGTTTACCGGCTGGGAATATGCCGCCGCGCAAATCGGTGAGCAGATCGCTTACGCGGTAAGCCAATGCGCCGCTTTTTGCTTCGTTATCAAACATACGGGCTAAGCGCGATGGGTTTAACACGTTTGCCAGCGCGTTTACCTGTACCGATTTGATACGGCCAAGAACAACCCCGTTGTCAAACTTGCTTAGTGCGGATGTGTTGATAAGCCAGGTTGGTGTTTTAAACAGCTGTTGGTTTAAAAACACAACCGCATCATGCTGCAGGCCTTTATTTACAAAGCCATAAACCGGCCCGGTTTGATCATACGTTTTAAAGTTCTCGTTCATGCCGCCAATGTTCATGGTAACGTGGCCTATATAGCGGTTGTACTGGCCAATAACTTCGTTGTACAGGGTTTGTACATCATCATACTCTTCGCCCTTCTGGAAGGTCCATTTTTCAATGTTTGGTAATATCCTTTTCAGGTTGGCAATACCGTAAGCGCTTGCTTTCATTGCATTATCGCCCAGGTCCTCGTTCTGCAGGCGCGGATCGATAGACGTGCCCTGGCGGCCATAATAATAAAGCGGGTTGCCCGCTTTTGCTTTTGTCCAGGTGTCGAGCGTTTCTTTCTCCTGTTTAACAGTTTTGTTGCCGTTAAAATAGCTATAACCCCATTTTACAGCCCAAAGGTCGTATTCGCCAATTTGCGGGTAAAAGCGGGTTACACCATCGCCCGGTTGGGCAATATAGTTAAAGCGAGCATAATCCATAATAGATGGTGCCGTGCCATGTGTAGCAGTAAATGTTTTAGAACGTAATGAATCGACCTTATAGGCATAGCTGGAACCAAAGTTATGTGGCAGGCCCAGTGTGTGGCCAATTTCGTGCGATGATACAAAACGGATCAGCTCGCCCATTTGGGTGTCGGTAAATTGCGGGTTGCGCACGTTGGGGTTTGTTGCGGCTGTTTGGATAAAGAACCAGTTGCGCAATAAGCTCATTACGTTGTGGTACCAGCCCACGTGACTTTCCAAGATCTCGCCGCTGCGCGGATCGGAGATATGCGGGCCGTAAGCGTTCTGTACATCTGATGCGAAGTAACGCAATACGCTGTAGCGGGCATCCTCGGTGCTAAATTCCGGGTCTTCTTTGGCGGTTGGGGCAACTTTACCCACAATGGCGTTTTTAAAGCCGGCGGCCTCAAATGCTTTATTCCAATCGTTAATACCGGCTATAAGGTATGGCACCCATTTTTTTGGCGTAGCCGGATCTATGTAGTACACAATTTGCTTTTTAGGCTCCACCAGTTCGCCGCGGCCATAGGCAGCTTCGTCTTTAGGTTCCAGCCTCCAGCGGTGGATGTATGAAGTTACTTCTGCTTTTTGGGCATCGGTACCGTAATCTGTTTGTCCCTGGCCAAAGTAACCAACACGCGCATCCATCAAACGCGCTTTCATGGGCGTTTTTGGCAGCAGCAGCATTGAGGTGTTCAGCTCGAAAGTTAATGCGGCGTTGGTATTATCGGTTGGTGATTCTGCCGCGCGGAATGTTTTCAGGGTGCGCACTTCCACATTTATAGGGAAGCTTTTGATGGTATCGATGTAAGATCGGGTGTTATCTATCCCGCTAACTTTGTAGGCTTTTTTAACGTTATCAGGCAGGCTGATAGCCGCTACATCGCCATTGTACATATCGGTAACATCTATCAATACGCCGGTAGTATCTTTATTGTAGGCTTTAATATCGAAAGAGGCTAATACTGCATCAAGGTTGGAGTTTTTAACGGACATGTACATGTCGCTGGTACTATCAGCACGTACCGAGTAACTTGGCACGCGGATGAATACCTGCTTATCGTGGCGCTCCCATTTCCAAACCTGGTCGTTAACTTCTTCGCCGCCGTATTGCTGGCCAAAAGATTTTAACCCAACGGGTGTTTTTACAAAGCGGGTAACAACCAGCATTTCGCGGCTTAGCAAGCTATCGGGGATCTCGAAGTAATATTTCCCTTCCACCTTGTAGGTTGGGAACAGGCCGCTATCGGCTTTAGCTTTTCCAATCAGATCGCTGAATTTTTTGATCCCTTCTTTTTTCGCCGGGCCTACGGTTGCTGTAGCAGCAGTTGCTCCGCCGGGCGTAGTGGTGGTTTTAAGGGTTACTGTAGATGCGGTTTCTTTTTTTGTAGCGCACGAGCTTGCTGCAACGGCAAGGGTGATAATTGCTACGCGCAGGCGAACGCCTACCCGTAAAGGTGTAGTCATATTAAATTTTAAATTAATTAGTAAAAAGCAAAAGCTAAAAATATGGAATATTATATAAAATCGCTAATGCCTATGGGTTTGTTACAATTAGCATTAAATGCGGCGGCGCAGGGTTAGTATTACACGGTCATACCGCTTATCGTGGTATACTTCTAATAAGATGCTCCGGTCGGTTTTTGATTTTAAAAGGTTGTCTACCTCCTCCACACTCATTTTTGCTACAGGCTTAAAATTGATAGAAACGATCTCATCATTCCGTTGTAAGCCTATCTCATCTGCCGGGGAGTTTGGCTCTACGCGGCTCACCACCAAATGATCGAGGTTATCACCGGTCGAGTAGTACTCTATGCCGCTCATATCGTGCTCAAATGGCTCGTTGTAGGTTTGGTTCGGCTTAAGGTATAAGGCGTTGTTGCTATAATCGAATATAACGTTGAATTTTTTTAATATCCCGATGCCCAAATTTCCATCGCGCGCGATCGAGTAAGATCGGGCTTCTGTAGCAATATCGGGAAATGATGTGATGACGTTTTTTACTTTGTATTTGCCCAATTCAATTTCGTTTATCCGGCTTATATAGCCACTTATGGGCCCGTTTAAAGCTACGCCGAGATTTGCCCTGATGTATGTTTTAGGCAATCCGTTAGTTTTCTGCAAGTTTTCCAGCGACAGGGGGTGCCCGGCACCAAGATCTATCACCAGTTTATTTTTTCCGCTGCGTCCATCCGGGAAAGTCACCATGGTTTCCAGGTAAGGTTTTTTGTCCTCTATGGTAATAGGTATCTTCTGGCTTTTTTTGGTCCCCTTCAGGTCTTTGGGGCGGCAAACGGTAAGGGTGCTATCAGAGAAGGTGATCTTTACTGCCAGGTTGTTAAAAAAATCCCAGCCTATTAAACCGTGTATAGGCATGCCTACATAGCTGGAAAGGCTGAAGTAATCTTTTTTTAAGATAGCCGATGATACACCATGGCTGGAAAGTCCGGGTATTTCCAGCTTTAAGGGAGTGGTTACAAAAGCCTCGTAATCGCCGTCTTCGCCAAGGCCGGATATTTTGATGGTGCGCTTTTGGCTGAGGTTTATGGAGTCGACCATGGTTGGGTCTGTCATGATCATAAGCCCTACGCCGGTATCCAGCACAAAATTAAAGGGCCCCTTATTATTTATCTGCATTTTAATAACCACCATATTGCGGATAAGGCGGAACGGAATGCTCACATTTTTACGGTTACTATCCACTGCGAAATACTGTGCCGAAGAAAACAGATAAAAGCAGCAGAATATAGCGGTAAGCCAGAAAGCCCTTTTTTTAAATATATGCACTACAGCTAACAAACGGGTAAAATTGGTAGCTAAATGTACGCCATTATTTACTAATGTAAATACCCCTGTTACAATATAGAAAGGCAAGGGGCTATGGTATATGATTTTCGCGGGCTCCCGTTACAACAATGCTATTTTTTCGTCTTTTCCTTATCGTCGCATTTAAGGTTGTCTTTTATATCGGGGTTTTGTGCGGGCAATTGTTTTACTACCCGCTCTACCTCTGTTTGCTGTACGTGCACAGCGTATTCGGCAGGTTCTATGTGGCTGCCAATGGCTTCAGCGTAAACCTGTGTAAACTCGGCACCGATGTACAGGATAGCTGCCGTGTAGTAGATCCAAACTAATATCACGATGAGCGAACCCGCTGCCCCGTAGGCAGAGCCAGGCGCTATATATTGAATATATAAGCTGATGATGTATTGCCCCAGCATGAATAGAATTGCTGTAAAAATTGCGCCAGAGCGTACATCTTTCCACTTAATCTTAACATCTGGCAGGAATTTAAAGATAATGCCAAATAGTACCGATATTACTATTAAAGTAATCCCGAGGTTGATACCGCTGATGAGGAGCTTGGTTACACTTGGTAAAAAGCGGGTAAGCTGGCCGCTCAAAGCCTCCATTAAAAAATTTACTACCAACGATGCCATCAGCAGAAAACCAAGGCTCACGATAAGGGAGAAAGATAAGAATCTGTTCTGCAGCATTTTTACCCAGCCTTTTTTAGGCTTAGCCTTTACGCGCCAAATCATGTTAAGCGAATCCTGGATCTCTAAAAAAATACTGCTTGCACCTACAAGCAAAGTTACTACGGCTATAACCACCGCGGTGCCTGTTTTGCCGCTCAGTTCCAGGCTCTTAAGCATGTCCTGTATCTGCAAAGCGGCAGTTTCGCCAACGTAATGTTGTATTTGGGGATAAAGGCGGTCGGTAGCGGCATCGTGGCCAAATACCAGGCTTGCCAGAGATATTACTAAAATAAGTAACGGTGCGAGGGAAAACACCGTATAATAGGCCAGCGATGCGCTCAGCTTTAAACCGTTATCATTACCAAAGCCGCTAAAAGTTGCTACTAAAACCTTCCACAGGTGCTTTAAATATTCTTTATCAAAAAACCGCATATCAATATATTTGTAAATACCTTTACTTGTAAACCTATTAAGCACGCTATGAAAAACGTATTACTACAATCTAAAATACTAAAAGTACTCTTTGTTTGTTTCTTCCTTAGCAATTATAATGCCTTTGCGCAAAAAACAACAATTTGGGTTGTAAGGCATGGCGAAAAAGAGCCGGCAACCGTAAAAACCGCCGACGACCCTAACCTTTCTGCCGATGGACAAGCGCGCGCCGAGGCCCTGGCTAAATTTTTAAAGCGAGAAAAAATTAAGGCTATATACGTTACCAAATACAAACGCAGCATAGAAACCGCAAGGCCCATTGCTACCCAAACAGGCCTAACCCCTGCCGTTTACGGCGATAGCTTAAAAACCTTTGCAGCTAATGTATTAAAAACTCACAATGGTGGCAATGTACTGATTGTTGGGCACTCTAATACCGTAATGAAAATACTGGATGCCTTTGGCGCCGAAATGCCCTTTGACACCCTTGATGAGGACGATTTTGATATGGCTTTTAAAATAACCATTAAAAGCAATGGCAAACGGGAACTGGAAGTACGTTACTATGGCATTCTCCACCATAAATCAGACCTGCCGCAGAAATACCAGGACGACGACCGCCCGGCCCAGCAATTTGTAAGCCCCGCGGCCCATTATTAATTAGTGGTTGGATACAACCAGCAGGTCGAGATCTTTACATGGGATACCAAATCGCTCGCCCATGTGCTTGTTGGTAAGGTGCCCCTGGTAAATATAAACCGCGTTGCGGATACCCGATTTTTTCCAGATCACGTTCTTCAGCCCGCCATGCTCGCCGATATCCAATAATATAGGCGCGAAAATATTTGTGAGGGCGTAGGTGGCTGTGCGTGCTACCCGCGATGCAATGTTGGGGACACAATAATGTATAACGTCGTGTTTTCTGAACACCGGGTGCGTGTGGTTAGTCACTTCCGATGTTTCAAAACATCCACCCTGATCGATACTCACATCAATAATTACCGAATTTGGTTTCATTTTGCTTACCGTTGCCTCTGATACCAGGCAGGGGCTGCGGCCATCATCGGCACGCATGGCACCAATGGCTACATCGCAGGTAGTAATTGCCTTTTCCAACACAATGGATTGTATCACCGAAGTAAATACCCGGCTGCCGATGTTGTTTTGCAGGCGGCGCAGTTTATAAATGGATGGGTCGAACACTTTTACTTCGGCCCCTAATGAAATGGCTGTACGGGCGGCATATTCCCCAACGGTACCGGCCCCAAGTATTACAATTTCGGTTGGCGGAACGCCGGTAATGCCGCCGAGCATCAGACCTTTTCCACCAAAAATATTGCTTAAATATTCGGCTGCTATAAGGATGGATGTGGCGCCAACAATTTCGCTCATGGCGCGTACAACCGTTAGGGTGCCGCCTTCATCTTCAATATTTTCAAAACAAATAGCGGTCACTTTTTTTGCCAATAACGCCTGCAGGCATTCCGCTTTCAGGGTAGATACCTGCAGCGCGGATATCAGCAGCTGCCCGGGTTTCATCATGGCTATCTCTTCCATGGTAGGCGGCGCAATTTTTATGATGATATCGGCCTCGTAAACGCGTTTGGTATCGTAAACTATTTGCGCGCCCTGTTCGCTGTAGTTATTATCAGAGAAGTTTGCCGCCTGGCCGGCGTTGCTTTCTAAAAGCACATCATGCCCGTTGTTTACCAGCAAAGCAACTGATAGCGGCGTAAGCGGAATGCGGTTTTCCTGGAAGGAGACCTCCTTGGGGATGCCGATATAAAGTTTATTTTTTTTGCTTTTAACCTCCAGCATCGATTCCTGGGGCTGCATCATTGCCTGGCGGGCAACATCAGAAAATCCGCTATATTTTCCTGAACTCATTTCATTCTATGTTATTTACCGGATGATGAAGATAATAAAAACAAACCAGTTTGGGTATCAAATGTTTTCCACAGTTATTTGGCGCGTACCCTCTTCCGATACCTTGATGCGGATGCCGGTGTACTGATCCGGTATCAGCCCGGCAATTTTTTCGGGCCACTCTATAAAGCAATAATTATCCGAGAAAAAATACTCCTCGTAGCCCATATCCAAGGCTTCGCCCTGCTCCTTTAGCCGGTAAAAATCAAAGTGATAAACAGGGCCGTCGGTGCCCGCGTATTCGTTTACAATAGAGAAGGTAGGGCTGGTAACTTCGTCAGTTACGCCAAGCCCGGCGCAAAGCGATTTGATGAGCGTTGTTTTGCCCGCGCCCATATCGCCGTAAAACAAAAAGATCTTATTGCTGCCGGCATATTCTAAAATGGTGGATGCCGAGTCGGCAAGCTCTTCGAGGGAGTTGATGTGGATATCCATGGGGAATAGGTTTTCAAAAACGTCATTGCGAGCGATAGCGCGGCAATCATCGGTAAGCAGAGCCGATTTGCAAAGGCGATTTGCTTGCCGAGGATTGCTTCGTTCCTCGCAATGACGTAGGTAAAAAAAGGTTATTTCGGCCCGTAAGTTACAATCGGGATGATCATTTCTTCTAACGAGATACCGCCGTGCTGGAAGGTCTCGTTATAAAAATTCACAAAATGGTTGTAATTGTTGGGGTACACAAAATAGCTATCGCCTTTGGCAAATACAAAGCTGCTGCTTACATGCAGCTTGGGCAGCATGGCATCGTGCGGGTTGCGGATGTGGAATACTTCCTTGGCATTATAATTCAGGTTTTTGCCTTGTTTGTAACGCAGGTTGGTATTGGTGTTACGGTCGCCAATGATCTTGCTCGGGTTTTTTACCTTGATGGTACCGTGATCGGTTGTGATGATCACCCTAACTTGTTTTGAGGCTAAAAACTTCAGCAGGTCAAACAAGGGCGAATGCTCAAACCAAGATAGCGTTAACGAGCGGTAAGCCGCATCATCACTGGCCAGCTCGCGGATCATCTGCATATCGGTACGGGCATGGCTCAGCATATCCACAAAGTTGTAAACCACCACGTTCAAGTCGTTCTGCATCAGGTTGCTTACCGATTCGTTCAGCGCGCGGCCTTCATCAATGTTTAATATTTTATGATAAGAGTGTTTAATATCGCGGCGCAGTGTACGTTTCAGCTGATCGGCAATAAAATCGGCCTCATATAAATTCTTGCCGCCTTCGTCCTCATCATTCTGCCACATTTGCGGGTAGCGCTTTTCCATATCCAAAGGCATTAAGCCCGAGAAAATGGCATTACGTGCGTACTGCGTTGCTGTTGGCAGGATGCTGAAATAGGTATCCTCTTCCTCCAAACGGAAATACTCGGATATGATAGGGTTGATGATCTTAAACTGATCGTAACGTAAATTATCTATCAGGATAAAGAAAACCGGCCCGTTGCCATCCAGCTTAGGGAACACCTTCTTTTTAAATAGTTGTGGGGATGATGTTGGCGCAGTATCGGGGTTTTTTACCCAGTCGAGGTAGTTGCGCTCTACAAACTTGCAAAACTGTACGTTAGCTTCGGCCTTTTGCAGGGTTAGGATCTCGTGCATCCCGGCATCTTCCAATGTTTCCAGTTCCAGTTCCCAATAAATAAGCTTTTTATAAACATCTACCCATTCCTGGAAACTGAGATTGTCGTTCAGCGTCATCCCCAGCGTGCGGAAATCCATCTGGTAGGCCATGGTGGTTTTCTCGGTTACCAGGCGTTTGTTCTCGGTAAGTTTTTTTATGGTAAGCTGTATCTGCTTGGGGTGTACAGGCTTTATCAGGTAGTCGTCTATCTTAGATCCGATGGCATCTTCCATCAGGTACTCTTCCTCATTCTTGGTGATCAGAACGATAGGTACATCGCTGCGGATATTTTTTATTTGCTGTAAAGTTTCAAGGCCGGTTAGGCCGGGCATATTTTCATCAAGAAAAACAAGATCGAAGTATTGTTTTTTAAATTCGTCTAAGGCATCGTGGCCGTTTGTTACCGTGGTAACTTTATAGCCTTTTTCTGTTAAGAACATTATGTGCGGTTTCAACAAATCGATCTCGTCGTCGGCCCATAATATGGAGGTATCCTGCATAATAAATTTATTTTTACCCCCTTATAACCCCGGGGTAGTATGTTTTGTTGCAAAATTATGCAAAGGTTTAACATATATTAACAATAGCATGGTGCTTGTTTTGTCATAATTCAACACTTTTGCATTCTATAAAGCTACTTTGAACAAAAAGAAGATCATCAACGACCCGGTTTACGGGTTTATCAGTATACCATCCGAGCTGGTGTTCGACCTTATCGAGCACCCGTACTTCCAGCGGTTAAGGTACATTAAACAATTGGGAATGACCCATTTGGTTTATCCCGGCGCATTGCATACCCGCTTTCATCATGCTATTGGCGCCATGCATTTAATGGGCACCGCCATAGAAACGCTTTGCAATAAAGGATGCACCATCAGCGCCGAAGAAAAGGAAGGGCTGCTTATTGCCATCTTATTGCATGATATAGGGCACGGGCCGTTCTCACACGCCCTGGAGCAAACCATTATTGAGGGTATTGACCATGAAGATATCTCCATTTTATTAATGGATAAACTGAATGAGCAATTCAACGGGCAGCTTTCTTTAGCCATCGGGATATTTAAAGGCACCTACCACAAAAAATTTCTGCATCAACTGGTATCCAGCCAGCTGGATATGGATAGGATGGATTACCTTAACCGGGATAGCTTTTTCACTGGCGTATCCGAGGGCGTTATCAGTTCCGATCGTATCATTAAAATGCTGAGCGTAAAGGATGATAGTGTTACGGTAGAGGAAAAAGGCATTTATTCTATAGAGAAATTCCTGATAGCCCGCAGGCTGATGTATTGGCAGGTGTACCTGCATAAAACGGTTATAGCGGGTGAGCAGCTACTTTGCAAAATATTTAACCGCAGCCGCGAGCTGGCTTTAGAAGGGCATAAATTCAACATCACGCCCGCACTAAATCATTTTTTGGAGAAGGTAATTTCTGAAGATGATTTTAAAAACCAGCCCCATCACCTGGATATTTTTGCCAAACTGGATGATACCGATGTAATGGCTGCCGTAAAGGTTTGGGCAGACAGCGAGGATTTTGTTTTAGCGACACTGTGCAATAACCTGATAGAGCGAAAATTATTCCATGTAGATATCACAGCCGAAAGACCCGATGAAGATTTTGTTGCAGAACTACGGCGTAAAGCGGCAGCGCTTTATAGTATTAGCGAGGACGAAGCATCGTACTTTGTATTTACCGATGCGATACGCAATAATGCCTATAATAAAGGAGATGGAAACATCCATATACTGATGAAGAACGGAGATATTAGGGATATTGCACTGGCAAGTGATAACAGTAACCTGGAGGCCCTTACAAAAACAGTAAAAAAACACATACTTTGCTACAGCAAAGCGCTGGTATAGTTATAGGCAATGTTAATAGTGTATAAACAAAACATAAAATAAACATAAATTTGCAGGATGCAATTTACCGCTAAGGACATAGCCTTTATGCTAAACGGAACTGTTGAAGGCGATCCGCTTGCGGCGGTTAGTCAGCTTGCCAAGATAGAGGAGGCGCAAAACGGTTCATTATCATTTTTGGCTAACCCTAAGTATGAGCAGTATTTGTATACTACAAATGCATCAATAGTTATTATTAATAACGACCAGCAACTTACCGGCCCCGTAACGGCATCGCTTATACGGGTAGAAAACGCGTACAGCGCTTTTACCCTTTTGCTGGAACAGTACAACACCTTAAAACTGCGCAAAGCAGGCATCGAGCAGCCATCTTTTATCCATCCTTCCGCCCAAATAGGGCAGGATGTTTACGTTGGCGCTTTCGCTTACATCAGCCAGGATGTAAAAATGGGGAATAACTGTAAAGTATACCCTAATTGCTATATTGCGGATAATGTTACCCTGGGCAATAATGTTACCCTGTTCCCCGGTGTTACCGTTTATTTTGACTGTGTGATAGGCAATAATGTTATTATCCACTCGGGCGCGATAATTGGCAGCGATGGCTTTGGCTTTGCACCAAAGACCGATGGAACCTTCAGTAAGATACCACAGATAGGCAATGTTATAATTGAGGATGATGTGGAGATAGGTTCCAATACCACTATTGATAGGGCAACAATGGGATCTACCGTTATACACAAAGGCACCAAACTGGATAACCTGGTACAGATAGCCCACAATGTAGAGATTGGAGAAAATACGGTGATAGCCGCCCAAACCGGCGTTGCGGGTAGCACCAAGCTGGAGAACAACGTGATGCTTGGCGGGCAGGTTGGCATTGTGGGCCATATCAGCATAGCAAAAGGCACACAGGTGCAGGCACAATCAGGTGTTAGTCGCCCGATAAAGCAGGAAGGGCAAAAATGGGCCGGTTCGCCTGCTTTGCCTTATGGTAATAACATGCGGTCGAACGTAGTGGTTAGCCGTTTGCCCGAACTGGAAAAAAGAGTTTTAGAATTAGAAAAGATAATTACTGAATTAAGGAATAGATAGTTCACTGGTTCAATAGTTCATTGGTTCATTAGTCTCGTTAAAGAGGTTATTGGACAACCCACCAATGAACTACTGAACCAATGAACCAATGAACCATTAAAATGAATGTAAAACAAAGAACGATTAAAGAGCCCGTTTCAGTTTCGGGCACTGGCCTGCACACCGGCGAATTTGTTACGCTTACGTTTAACCCGGCGCCCGAGAAGCATGGCTACAAATTTCGCAGGGTAGATCTGCCCGGCCAGCCCATTATTGAGGCTGATTGCGATAACGTAACCGATACCTCGCGCGGTACTACGCTTACCCAAAACGGCGCAAGTGTTAGTACGGTAGAGCATGTGCTTGCCGCCATGGTTGGTTTGGAAATTGATAATGTACTGATAGACGTGAGCGGCCCCGAAATGCCTATTATGGATGGTAGTTCGATCCAATTCATCGATGCCATTGAGGCCATGGGTTTTACCGAGCAGGAGGCCGACCGCGAGTACTATCATATCCCATACAATATCCATTATACCGAGCCAGACCGAAAAGTGGAGATGGTGGCCATGCCTTTAGATACCGATTATAGATTCACCTGTATGGTTGATTATAATTCGCAGGTATTGGGTAGCCAGCATGCTACCATATCTACCATTGCGGAGTTTAAAAAAGAAATTGCATCAAGCCGTACTTTTTGCTTTTTGCACGAGTTAGAGGCCTTGTTAAAACACGACCTGATAAAAGGCGGCGACCTGAACAATGCCATCGTGGTAGTTGATAAGGAAGTGGATGAAGAAGAGCTTGCCCACCTTGCTAAACTGTTTAATCGTAAAGATATCAGCGTAGCACCGCAGGGTATCCTGAACAATATCGAGCTTCGCCACCAGAACGAGCCGGCCCGCCACAAGCTGCTGGATATGATTGGCGACCTGGCCTTAGTCGGCGTTCCATTGAAAGGCCATATTATGGCTGCAAGGCCGGGCCACGCAGCAAACGTTGCCTTCGCTAAAAAAATAAAAACGCTAATTAAAAAAGAGCGCAGCCGCAAGCATGTAAAAGTTTACGACCCCAACATGAAGCCGGTATACGATACGGTACAGATCATGAACATTCTGCCGCATCGCCCGCCGATGCTGCTTATCGATAAGATCTTAGAACTATCAAAAACGCACGTGGTAGGCTTAAAAGCCGTAACCATGAACGAGCCGTTCTTTATCGGCCACTTCCCGGGCGCACCGGTAATGCCCGGCGTTTTGCAGATAGAGGCCATGGCGCAAACCGGCGGTATTTTGGTATTGAACACCGTTCCCGATCCGGAAAACTGGTTGACATTGTTCCTGAAAATAGAAAATGCCAGGTTTAAGGATAAGGTATTGCCCGGCGATACGTTAATATTTCGTTGCGACCTGGTTGCCCCTATCCGCCGCGGTATTGCGCAGATGAAAGGCATAGGCATGGTTGGCGAAAAAATTGTGGTAGAGGCCGAGCTAATGGCACAAATAGTAAAATATAAATAGAAGCATGATACAGCCTTTAGCGTACATACACCCCCAGGCCAAAATTGCCGATAACGTGGTTATCGAGCCTTTTGTTACCATCCACAAGGATGTGGAAATTGGCGAAGGTACCTGGGTGGGTTCCAACTCGGTTATAATGGATGGTGCCCGTATCGGTAAAAATTGCCGTATTTTCCCGGGTGCCGTTGTATCTGCACCACCACAAGATCTGAAATATAAGGGTGAGCCAAGCACCGTTACGATTGGCGATAACACCGTTATCCGCGAATGCGTAACCCTGAACCGCGGTACTGCCTTAGATAAAAACACCACTACCATTGGCAGTAATTGCCTGCTGATGGCTTACGTACACGTAGCGCACGACTGTGTTATTGGCGACAACGTAATTATTGCAAACGCGGTACAGCTTGCCGGGCACATCAACGTTTACGACCATGCCTTTATCGGCGGGACTTCTGCCGTGCACCAGTTTGTAGAGATTGGCGCACACAGCATGATCTCGGGCGGGTCGCTGGTACGTAAGGATGTGCCACCGTTTACCAAAGCCGGCCGCGAGCCGCTATCGTATATCGGTATTAACTCTGTTGGCCTGCGCCGGCGTGGGTTTTCGGCAACCACTATTAACGAGATCCAGGAAATTTACCGCATCATTTTCCTTAAAAAGTATAACGTAACCAAAGCGCTGGATATCATCGAGGCGGAATTTAACCCAACAGTGGAGCGCGACGAGATCATCAACTTTGTACAGAACTCGCAGCGCGGTATCATGAAGGGTTTTGGCGCAGTGTAAATAGAGTTCATGGCTGATAGTTCATGGTTCATGGCCTCAAATGAAGCTTACTATGAACTATCACCCATGAACTATGAACCAACCATGAACCACAAATGAACATCAGCCTCCAAAATATCGGCCGCCGCTTTAACCGTGAATGGATCTTCCGGGGGGTTGACTATACTTTTGAGAACAAAGAAAGCTACGCGATATTAGGCTCCAACGGTTCAGGGAAATCAACGCTGTTGCAGGTGTTGAACGGCAGCCTGGCGCCGTCTGCCGGGGTGCTTGCTTATTCTTACGAGGGTAAAGCTGTAGAAGCCGAAAGTGCTTTTACTTACCTGAGCCTTGCAGCGCCGTACCTGGAGTTGATTGAGGAGTTTAGCCTTAACGAGATCGTTGATTTTCATTTCAAATTCAAAAGCTATAAAGCCGGGCTCAACAGGCAATCTGTAGTGGATCTTTTAAGCCTGCCCGGCAGCCCGAATAAACTGATCAAATACTTTTCATCCGGTATGAAACAGCGCCTAAAACTCGCGCTTGCCTTTTGCTCGGATACCCCCATGCTGATGCTGGATGAACCCACCTCTAACCTGGATAGCCAGGGCATCGACTGGTATCTTAGCCTTGTAGAACGATACAGCGCCAACCGTTTAACCATCATCTGTAGTAACCAGGAGCATGAATATAGCTTTTGTAAGAATCGGCTAAGCATAGCCGATTACAAATCGTAGAGACGCGATACTTCGTGTCTGGATAAGCATTTTACAACGCGTTCTTACTCCCCTAAACAAGACGCGATACTTCGCGTCTCTACAATCCGCCTATTTGCTTCTTTCCTCACAGATAATTATTTTTGCCTCTCAACTATAATTCCACATGGCAAAGGCATCTGATATAAAAAACGGCAACATCCTGCGTTTTAACGGGGAGTTGGTACAGGTAGAAGATTTTTTACACCGCACCCCGGGCAACCTGCGTGCCTTTTACCAGGCGCGGATGCGTAATGTAAGGTCGGGTAAGCTGGTAGAGTATCGTTTCCGTACCGATGAAGAGGTGGATATCAGGCGCGTAGAAACCAGTGATTATCAATATTTATATGAGGACGGCGATTCGTTGGTAGTTATGGACAATGCCACTTATGATCAGCATAACGTACCGAAAATGCTATTCGGCAGTGCCGTTAAATTCTTGAAGGAAGGCACCAACGTAATTGTAGCGTTTGAAAGCGATGAGCCAATAATAGGTTCTATCCCTGGTTCTGCGGAATTGGAGATCACCTATACAGAACCCGCTGTAAAAGGCGATACCTCAACAGGCGCAATGAAAAATGCCACCGTTGAAACCGGTGCAGAGATCCGCGTTCCCCTCTTTATTAATATTGGCGATAAGGTAAAAGTTGATACGGCAACCGGGACTTATGTGGAAAGAGTGAAGGGGTAACCCCCCAACCCCCTGAAGGGGGAGCAGGATTTTTAAAGCCGCCAATGGGTGGCTTTTTTGTTTGATGTTATCGTGTGTCCATATTTTTTGAATGCCCCGGTAGGGGCTATCTGTTTGTAGCATTTGGCAACAACAACATTCGTGCGCCGTTAGGTGCTACCCCAATTTGCATTGGACCGCCAATAATTTGTAATTGGGTAGCCCCGATGGGGCATAAATTTAATTATTAGCTACAAACAGGTAGTCCCTAACGGGACACAGAACCTTTATTATCGCAGAAGATATGGTACACGATACCCTGAAGAGTCGACGGGAGCAATTGCTTACTCACGTCAATCGTCGCTAACAAATTAGCATTTGGATCAAAAACAACGTCGTTCGAACCGGCGGATAGTTTAATGGTTACTTCCCGGTCTTTTATTTTCATTATACCCTCACGCCCATCCAGCACAAACTCCAGCGGAAAATCGTAAAGCTCTTCCTGTTTCTGTGTTATGGTTAGCGTTAAGGTTTTTGAAGGTTTATCGTATACTTTTTCTATCTGCAAAACGGGGTGGCCTGCGGTATAAAGCCACTGTTTAAAAAACTGTTTCAGGTCAACTCCACTGGCTTGTTCCATCACTAAACGAAGGTCATCGGTATTGGCGTTTTTGTTTTTGTATTGAGCGTAATAATCACTGATACCTTTCCAAAACAGATCATCGCCCAGTTTGCGGCGAAGCATATGCAATACCCAACCGCCTTTTTGGTAGCTATTGGCGTTGAGCAATTTCATGTAGTTGCCGTTGATGGTGGTATCAACAACCGGCGCGAAATGTGTTTTTTCTAAAGCGAATATAGCAGTAGTATCGGCCAATACCCGCTGTTTAAGTTTTTCTACCCCGTATTTGCTTTCGAGGTAGAGATTGGTAAAGTACGTGGCAAAGCCCTCGCTCAGCCAAATGTTGGGCCAGCTTTTCTCGCTTGCTGCATCGCCGAACCATTGGTGCGCAATTTCGTGAGCCATTAACTCTTCGATGGTTGGGCTTTTTACCGATTCTTCGAAATAGAAGATGCAGCTGGCATTCTCCATACCGCCAAAGATGGTTTTCGATTGTACGTTGGCCAGCTTTTCATAAGCAAAAGGCCCAACGTTTTTGATGAAGTAGGGCAGGATCTCTTTAGCTACGACATAACTTTTAAAACCGATTGCCTTATCCTCCGGGAACACGTACGTATAAACCGGAAAGCCATTAACGTCACCGGTATGGTCGATCGCGAAATCGGCGGCGCCGATAACCATCACCTTGGTAGAGATAGGTGCTTTTTCGCTCCAATGGGTAAGCTTTAATTTACCGGGGAGGTTTTGCTCTTTAACCATTGAGCCATTGGCCACCACATTGTAATGGGCCGGCGCGGTAACAACAAATTCAACAGTAGCTTTATCTGCGGGATGGTCTGCACAAGGCAGCCAATTTTGTGCGCGATTGGGCCAGTTGTCCCCAAAAAAAGTGCGGTGTTTATAGTTATTAGTGGAAATAATGAGCCCATCCGCAGGGATACCGCTGTATTTGATGGTGTAACTATGCAGGCTGCCCGAGCTTGCTTTGGTATTGATCTTTACGGAATTACTATCCTGGCTAAAACGCAGGGGCTTGCCAAATTCTGTTACCGATGAAACGATCATCCCCTTGCCTGTTGCCTTCTTTTTAACCAGGTCGAGGCTAAAGGCATTCGCCGGTTTTAAGAACTTTAGCTTTACGGTTGCCTGCCCTTTAATATTGTTGTTGGCATCGTTCAGTTGCAAGGCGAACTTATAATGCTGCACATCTATGGGGGCGCCGGGTTGTTGGGCGTAACTGGAAGCCGTAATCGACGAGATGATTATTAGTAAACATGAAAATTTTCGCATAGTCGAGGTTTAAAGTATCAAAAAACAAGTAACCAATGTTTTATAAATGAGGTGTAATTGGAAACCAAAGTCCTCTAAAATTAGATGCACCGACATTTGGCAATACGTGGTTCTTTTCCAAGGTTGAGATGTCAATGTTTTCAATACATCTTTTAATCTCCGGCATACTTTCATTTAAGAAAATGGTTATGGCAAGGAGGTGAATTGCATTGTCATAACTGTAAGCCGTTAGCCCAACGCCCCATCCAATCGGTATTGGCGATGGAATTTCATCCGATTCAAATTCAAACCAATATCGTAGCAATAGAGGGTTTTTTAACGTAACCATTTTCAAATATACAATTCGGCTTAAAATTTAAGCTTTTTAAAGAGGCGTTAGCCTCGACCTATATTGTAGCAACGGATTTTAACCCGGTGTGGGGCATTGAAATGAATAAAGAACCGTCGGTTCGACCTATATGACCGGGCAACGGTTTACGACGAAGGGTATAAACAAAAAAACACCGTGAAGAAGCATGTTTTATGTAAACCCCATAAAAACGCAATGGATTGATTATGAGATATCTAAGAAGTTAACATATGAAATTGTGTAAACTTTTGTAAACTTTTTCTCAGGTGCGCTCGCAGCAAAAACGTGTCAAAACTCCAGTTCCAGCAGCACGGGGCAATGGTCGGAATGCTTTGCCTCCGGCAATATAGCCGCCCGCTTGATGTTATCTTCCAGTTCTTTGCTCGCCATGGCATAATCAATCCGCCAGCCCAAATTCTTACCCCGGGCACCTGCGCGGAAGCTCCACCAGGTATAGTTATGCGGTTCCTTGTTTAAATGGCGGAAGGTATCTACAAAGCCCGACTCGATAAAGTTCTCCATCCATTCGCGTTCCTCGGGTAAAAAGCCGGAGGAGTTGGCGTTTGATTTTGGGTTGTGGATATCTATAGCGCGGTGGCAGATATTGTAATCGCCGCACACAACCAATTTTGGATGCTCCACTTTTAGCAGCGTAAGATATTTACCAAACTCGTCCAGGAAACGGTATTTAAAGATCTGCCGTTCGTCGCCGCTGGAGCCGGACGGAAAGTAGACGCTCATTACCGATACCTCATCAAAATCAACCCTGATACAGCGCCCCTCCCTATCGAAATCGGGGATGCCGCAGCCGTACTCTACATGGTTGGGTAATATCTTGCTGAAGATAGCGGTACCGCTATACCCTTTCTTCTCCGCTGGGAACCAGAAATGTTGATATCCGAGCGCATCGATGAGGCCAAGGTCGGTAAGCACGTCGGGCGTTGCCTTTATTTCCTGCAGGCAAACCACATCGGCATCGGTAGCCTGCAGCCAGGCCAGCCAGTTTTTATTGATGGCAGAACGAATGCCGTTAACGTTGTAAGTAATAATTTTCATTTCGGGTGTCGAATGTTCGATTTTTCGCGTTTTACTGTCTATTGGTGCTCAAGGGGGCTTCGCCGTTTCGGATTTATTTCTGTGCCAGCCCCAATAATTTATCCAACTGTTTACACTCGCGTTTGCTAAGCAATTCTACCAACATATCTACATTAGTTGTTGGCCTGTCGCGTTCATCTTTTTTAACAGCGGCTATACGGTCAACCATGTCAATGCCGGTAACCACTTCGCCGTAAACTGTGTAGTTTTGGTCGAGGTGGGGTGCGCCGCCAACAGTGGTATAAATATCGCGTTGCCAGGCCGGGATCTTTCGGCCTTTAAGGCGGGTTATTTCCACGGTATCTAAACGGCCGGGGGTAAAACGCTTGCCTTCCACAATATAAAACTGGCAGCCGCTCGATGCTTTTTTAGGATTGTCATCACGTGCGGCAGCCAACACGCCGCGCTTGTGGAACAGGCTGTCCCTAAATTCGGCGGGTATGGTGTACTTCACATCGCCATTGCCCAATTCGGCACCGGGTTTGGCCTTGGTGGTATCCCGCGAATCCGGGTCGCCGCCCTGGATCATAAAATTCTGGATCACGCGGTGAAATAAAGTGCCATTGTAAAACCCCTTTTTGGTTAGTTTTATAAAATTATCGCGGTGCAGAGGCGTCTCATTATACAGCCTGATGATACAATCGCCATAGCTGGTACGGATGCGCACGTACTGGTTTTTGGGCGGCTTTGCAAAGGCAATGCTAACCGTAAGCAACAATAAACTAAGAGTAAAGAGTTTTTTCATGTTCAATATCCGTTCTCTTCGAAGTAAGTAATAATTAGCGATTTTATAAGCATCTCCTGCTCTAATATGGCGTAATTGGGGATGGTTTTCACCAGCTTCCAATGCGGCCAGCCGTCCTGGTCCTGGCCTTCCAGTTCGTAAAAGCCCATTTGGCTAAAAAGCTTACAGTTGGCAATATGCATCAACTCTTCCTTTTGCCTTTTGTTGAATTTACGCGGGCCCTGCCCCAGCTCCTGCACGCCAATTAAAAACAGCAGTACTTTAATGTCCGGCTTTTCGTTATCAAAGTCGGCGGCTATGCGGTCCTGTAATGCGGCAAACTTTAAATTGATCTCAGCAGGTTTCATACGGCAAATATACGTATGCGGGCTTGTTTTAAATTGTAATGATTGCGCCCAATTAACAATATTGTTACGGGGGAAATATCGCGTTAGCATATTATTAATTAGCTTTGCATCAACATTGCTAAAAGCTTACAAATAGTTGTGAAAAAAAGCACGTACCATATTATCTACTCCTGGGCATTGCTGCTTTGCTTTGTTACGGGCCAGTATATGGTATATGCCCACCAGCACAACCAGGTAAAAAATTTACATGCTTCTACACAGCACGATTGTAAGAGTTCTTCGCACACCATTGTAAAAGAAAAGTGCGAGATCTGCGATAGTATGCACCACAACGCCATGGAGCTTTCTGCCGGCGCCGACTTCCATGCCCCACTGTTTATCACCAAACACACCTTTAAATCATCTCAGTATGATTTTACCAGCATAGCCCTCATTTTAGCTGCCGGGCGTGCTCCTCCTGTTGCTTCATAATAAGCCATTCTTAAATAACGCCGCCTAACGTGGCATTTTCACGAATTTTAATTATTTATTATGAAACTAAAACTCATTAGTTGTTTCCTGTTCCTGTTTATACAAATTACGGCTTTCGCCGATGATGCCAATATTATTAAAGGTAAAGTTATTGATGCCAAAACAAACGAGACGCTTATTGGCGCCGTTGTTAGCATCCCCGATCTGCATGTTTCTGTAGCTACCAATGCCAACGGCGAGTTTACCTTTCGCTCCGTGCCCGCTACCGGCAAATATGTGGTACAGGTGCAGTACCTTAGTTATAAAACTATTACCCAAACGATAGATTTTTCGTCGGCAACACCTTTGGTTTTTGCCATGCAGACCAGCATTGTGGAAGCGCACGAAGTGGTGATAACCGGCACCCCCATCACCGCCAGCAGCAGAAGCAACAGCACATCTGCCAGCGTGGTGACCAAAGATCAGCTGCAAGGCGCATCAACCAACCTGATTGACGCGTTGGCCAGGCAGGTACCCGGCTTAAGCCAGATCACCACCAGCCAGGCCATCTCTAAACCCGTTATCCGTGGTTTAAGCTACAACCGTGTTGTTACGCTAAGCGATGGGGTAAAGCAACAGGGCCAGCAATTTGGCGATGAGCACGGCATAGAGATAGACCAGTTCCAGGCGGAGCGTGTTGAGGTGCTGCGCGGCGCGGCATCGTTAATGTACGGCTCAGACGCCCTTGGCGGTGTTA
The DNA here is from genome assembly GCF_014773265.1 of Mucilaginibacter pankratovii. Classification (GTDB taxonomy): domain Bacteria; phylum Bacteroidota; class Bacteroidia; order Sphingobacteriales; family Sphingobacteriaceae; genus Mucilaginibacter; species Mucilaginibacter pankratovii. The sequence goes on from NZ_JACWMY010000003.1 coordinate 244,388, forward strand.
TTAATGTGATAGACCCGCCGTCTCCCGCGGAAGGAAATATCAAAGGCGAGGTGTTGAGCAATTACTCTACCAACAGCGGGCTCATCAATACATCGGTGATGTTGAGTGGCAATGAGAATGGCTTTGTTTGGCGGGGCCGGGGTACCTATCAAAACGCGCACTCGTATAATACCCCTGCAGGCTACTTCCAAAACAGCGGCTTCAACCAAACCGACTTTAACGGGATGCTGGGTGTAAATAAGGCCTGGGGTTACTCGCATTTAAACTTCTCGTACTATAAAAACAACATTGGTTTTTTTGATGCCGAGCCGGGCGACAACCTGTACAGCGATAATACCAGCCGCACGCTGGATTACCCAAAACAGGATATCCGCCATTATAAATTAGCGTTCAACAATAATTTTATACTGGGCAGTAACTCTTTAAAACTCGACCTTGGTTTCCAGAAAAATCAGCGCCGTGAGCTGGAAGATAATCCAACCCCGGTATTGTTTTTTGATTTGAATACCTATTCGCTGGATGCCAAGTATTACCTGCACGATTTTAATGGCTGGCGTCCTGTTTTCGGTATCAGCGCAAGCCTTGGGCATAGTGTTAACAAAGGCGTTGAGCTGTTGGTGCCTGCTTATGACGAATACAGTACCGGTGCTTTCGGGTATGTGAAAAAGACATGGGAGAACAACACCTTTAGCGCTGGTTTAAGGTTTGATTACATCCAGAATAAAGGCAAGCAGCAGTTTGTGGATGGCGATGAGATCTTCACCGGCTTCGATAATAAATTCTCTAACGTAAGCGGTGCTTTAGGGTACACCCATATCTTTAATGATGTGTTGAGCTTTAAAGCAAATGCGGGTACGGCCTTCCGGGCACCAAACCCTGCCGAGTTGGGCTCTAACGGCGTTCACGAAGGAACCAATCGCTATGAGATCGGTTCGGGCAATCTATCGCCCGAGCGCAGCTACCAGGCAGACGCCACATTGGAATATGGTTCCGGCTTTGTAACCGGGAGCTTTGGTATTTATGAGAACTATATCCACAATTACATCTACGCATCAAACACCAACAACGAGCAGATAACTGTTACCGATGAATCTACCGGTTTGCCGCGCAGCTATGATGCCTACCGTTACGGACAAGTGAATGCCAACCTTTACGGTTTTGAAGGGAACTTAACCCTGCACCCGATATCGTTTCTGCATTTTGAGAATACCTTTAGCTATACCCGCGCGCAAAACAGATCGTTCGACAGGCCCTTGCCATTAATACCGGCCGGCGTATTGCATAACACCCTGCGTTTTGAGCCCAAGGTAAAAGGCATCAGGGATTTTTACCTGTCGGCTGGGATAGATAACTTTTTTAAACAAACAAGGGTTGATGCCACGTTTGAAACACCTGCAGATGCTTATACTTTGTTGAACGCGGGTATTGGCGCTACCTTTAAAATTGGCGCGCAGCCGCTCAAGGTGTATGTATCGGGCAACAACCTAACCAACAAACGCTATTACGATGCGCTTAGCCGTTTAAGGCCGGGCCGCTACAGCCAGGAAGACCCCACCTTTGGCGTGTACAATCCGGGGCGTAACATTACCTTTGGTTTCTACCTGCCATTCGGTACTAACAAATAGCCAAAACAACAATTAATATAAGCAAAAGCCCTGCGAGAGTGATCTTGCAGGGCTTTGCTGTTTTATGTCAAAATGGAGACGCGAAGTATCGCGTCTCTACAATAGAATATTTTTCTTAGAGACGCGATACTTCGCGTCTTTTTACAAAATGCTCTTTTCAAGCAACTCCTCTCTCAATTTCTCAGAAGATGTAAAGTGAATGCAGTTAATTCCCATTTTTTCTGCAGCGAGGATGTTGCGGTAATTGTCGTCGATAAATAAAGATTCTTCGGGTTTTACGTTATACCTGTCCAGCAGGATCTGGTAAAACTCCGGGGCGGGTTTGCGCATTTTCTCGGCACCTGATACTACGATACCATCAAACCAACCCAGGAACTCAAATTTTTCCTGCGCCATGGGAAAGGTTTCTGCCGACCAGTTGGTTAACGCGTAGATCCTGTACTTGCCGCTATCTTTTAGTTCTTTAAAAATCTCCACGGTGCCTTCAAATGCATCACCCAGCATCTCAATCCAACGGCCATAAAAGGCGCGGATGTTTTCTTCATGATGGGGGTGTTGGGCAATAAGCCATTCGGTGCCTTCCTGTAAAGAACGGCCGGCATCCTGTTCCTCGTTCCAGTCGGATGTGGTTACAGTTGTGAGGAAATCGCGCATTTGCTGCTCATCGGCAAAAATACTTCGGTACATGTAATCGGGGTTCCAGTCGATAAGTACTGCCCCGAGATCGAATATGATGGTGTTAATCACTTTTTCTCCTTCTTTTTAGCAGTCTTTTCAAATACCTGCACATCGGTTACCACCGAGTCGGCATTCAATTTAAACAACAGTCCTTTAAAATAAGCGGTATCGATGCCGTCCATTTTCAGGGTGATGTCGTAATAAAAACTGCGGTCGGTATGGCTGTTGCGCTGCGGGTATTTTAATAAAAGGATAACCTGTTTATAGGTCATGCCTTTTAGTTTATGGGTTGCCAGCAGGTCTTCAACCATCATGTAGCGTTTTGGAAAATCGATACCGTCGCCATCGTTCCATTCGCGCCCGTTAAAGGGGCGCTGGTTTTTACAACCGGCCACAGCCATTGCACAAACAACTAAAAAAATCAAAGCCGATCGGATGCCGCTATTGCTCATCTTAACTATTTTCAAGCAAATATCCTTTAAATTCGTCAAAACCGGTGCCTAAACTTACCGCTTTGCTGTCTTTTTCTTCCAGTTCCTTTACCTGTTCGGGTACGGTTATCTCGTGGGCTATCTGTTCGGTAAACACATCAGGGAACTTGCAGGGGTGTGCGGTTGATAAAAACACGCCGGTAGTGTCTTCTGCCTTATGCTCCTGCTGATAGGCTTTTAAGGCTTTCCAGGCAATAGCGGTGTGTGGGCAGGCCACGTAATTATAAGTGTCGAAGATCTCTTGTATGGCGGTCAAAGTGTCCTCGTCGGTGTAAGTGTAGCCGGTGATAAGGGCGTTTAGCTGGTCGGGGTGTTCTTTAAACAGATCGGCGATGCGTACCCAGTTGCTTGGGTTGCCTACGTCCATAGCATTGGATAGGGTTGCTACGGATGGTTTGGGCTGATAAACGCCGGTTTTTAAAAACTCGGGCACGGTGTCATTAGCGTTTGTTGCCGCGATGAATTGCTCTACCGGCAGTCCCATTTTCCAGGCCAATAAACCTGCGCCAATGTTACCAAAGTTACCACTTGGTACTGCAAAAACCACCTTTCGGGTTCCGCGCTTTAATAATTGCGCGTAAGCATTGAAGTAGTAGAACGTTTGCGGGATAAGCCGGGCGATGTTGATGGAGTTAGCCGAAGTAAGGCGGAATTCGGCGTTTAATTCGGGATCTGTAAAGGCTTGTTTAACCAATGCCTGGCAATCATCAAATGTACCATCTATCTCTAATGCGCGAATGTTTTGTCCGTTGGTGGTTAACTGCAGTTCCTGTATATCGCTTACCTTGCCTTTTGGGTAAAGGATGGTAACCCGCGTGTTCTGCACCCCTAAAAAGCCAAGTGCCACAGCGCCGCCGGTATCACCGGAAGTGGCTACCAGTACATCCAGTTGTTTTTCGCCATCCTTTAAAAAGTAGCTCATAACGCGGCTCATAAAGCGTGCGCCAAAATCTTTAAAAGCCAGTGAGGGACCGTGGAAAAGCTCCAGCACGTTTACCTTTTCTTCCAGTTTTACAACCGGGGCATAAAAGTTAATAGCGTCTTTAATTAAAGCTTTCAGGTCTTCTGCCGGGATATCATCGCCGAGCAGGTTTTTAGCTACATGATAGGCAATTTCGGGCAGGGTGTACTGATCGAGGTTGTGGATGAATTTATCGCCCAGGTGTGGGATCTCCACGGGCATATAAAGGCCCTTATCCTGTGGCATGCTGTTAAAAACGGCCTCTTTAAAGCCAACCCTTAGTTCGGTATTATTGGTACTGTAGAATTTCATTTTGATTTCGGATGTCTAAAAACCCACGCGTCATTGCGAGGAACGAAGCAATCTCTACACTTTACATATACGCCATGCATTGCCGGGAGATTGCTTCGTTCCTCGCAATGACGTGGCGGAGGATACTACCCTATCACCCTCGGCCCTGCATCGTTTATAGTTGATACATAAATATTGGAGCCTATTTTGATGCTGGTTAAATGTTTTTGTAATTTTTGTGTGATGCGTTTGGCTGTCTCCTCATCGCGGGTAAAAGCAAACACTGATGGCCCCGAACCGGAGATGCCGAAGCTTACCGCGCCCATTTCCATAGCCATTTCGCGCATGATGTAAAAATCGGGGATGAGCATGCTGCGCACCGGTTCTACCAGCACATCTTTCATGCTGCGGCCAATGAGGTCGATATCCTGCATAAACAGGCCGCTTACCAACCCGGCAATATTACCCCATTGGGTAACGGCATCTTTCATAAAGATCTTATTGCGGATGATCTGCCTGGCCTCGCGGGTGGGCACATCCACATCCGGGAAAACAATGGCACACCATAAGCCTGCCGGATGCGGCAAACGCACTACGTCCAATGGCTCGTAGCTGCGGATGAGTACAAAACCGCCTAACAATGCCGGTGCAACGTTATCGGCATGGCCGTGCCCACATGCCATCTCCTCGCCCTTCATGGCAAAGGGAAGCAGCGTAGCAGCATCTGTATCGTCACCCAACAGGGTTTTGATAGCAAATAGCCCGGCAACCGTACTTGCCGAGCTGGAACCCAGCCCACTACCAATAGGCATTTTTTTGTGCAGCTCGATATCTAAACCAATGTCCATCCGGCCCACGCTTTGCAGGTAATGCTGTACGCTTACGCTCACCGTATTCTTGGCCGGGTTAAGCGGCAGGCGACCGTCATCGCCGGTAATTTTGCTGATGGTGATACCTGGTTTATTAGTGCGGCGCATGATCACCTCATCACCCGGCTCGTTTACGGCGAACCCCAGTACATCAAAACCACAAACCACGTTGGCAACAGTAGCGGGTGCGAAAACCTGGATGCTATCCAAAAGCTTTTGCGTTGTTACCATTGGTTGTTTTAAATCTTGTATATCGTTACTCATAAATCTATTTCTTAAGGGAGGCTAACAAGCGTTTTTTCTTGTCTCTTGATTCTTTGCTCTTGTATATCAATTCGCTCCCACATTTATCAAATCCGCAAACACACCGGCGGCGGTTACTTCGGCACCTGCGCCGGGGCCTTTTACTACCAGCGGGCGTTCTTTATACCTGTCGGTTGTGAACGAGATGATGTTATCGCTGCCGCTGAGCATATAAAAAGGGTGGTTCTCATCAACCATTTGCAGGGTGATGGAGGCCTTGCCGTTTTCCAGTTTGCCAATGTAGCGTAACACCTTTTTGTCCTTTTCTGCTGTATCCTTTAAGTTTGCAAAGAAAGCATCTTCGCTTTTTAATGCAGCATAAAAATCTTCAACAGTTTGGGCCTCCAGGCAGGCTTTGGGCAATATAGCATCTATGTGCACATCGCTTGCCTCCATTTCGTAGCCGGCATCGCGGGCCAGGATCAGCATTTTGCGCATGAAATCTTTGCCGCTCAAGTCATCGCGCGGATCTGGTTCGGTATAGCCTTTTTCCTGCGCTTCTTTTACTACGTCGTGGAAATTGGCATCGCCTTTAAAGTAATTAAAGATATAGGATATAGTGCCCGAGAGGATCGCTTCTATCCGCTGCACCCTGTCGCCGCTGCTCATCAAATCTTTTAATGTACGGATGATAGGCAGGCCGGCACCCACATTGGTTTCGTAAAAGAAATCGACACCATGGCGGCGGGCGGTATCCCTAAAGGTTTTGTACTGGCTGTAACTTGCCGAGTTGCCTATTTTATTGCAGGTAACTACCGAGATATTCGATTTAAAAACCTCCTCGTAAATACTTATAGGCGCAAGGCTGGCGGTATTATCAATAAACACACAATTGGGCAGGTTCATTTCCTTCATGTGATGGATAAAGGTTTTCAGGTCGGCCTCGTGATGCGATTGCGCCAATTCATCTTCCCAGCTGTCGAGCGGCAAACCGTCGGCATTGAAAACCATTTTACGGGTGTTACTGATGCCTGCTATTTTAACCTGGATACCGTTGTTCTTTTGCAAAAACTCGCGGTGGGCATTCAGCTGATTGAACAGGGTTTTACCAATGTTGCCCGTGCCTAAACAAAAGGCATGAAGCGTTTTGGTGAGCTGGATAAAGAACGCATCGTGAACAGCATTAAGCGCTTTGGCCAGATCCGTCGCGGAAATGATAACAGAAATATTGTACTCTGACGAGCCTTGTGCTATCGCCCTTACGTTAATACCATTACGGCCAAGCGCGTGGAACAATTTACCACTTACGCCCGGTGTTTGTTTCATGTTTTCACCTACGATAGCTAATATCGCCTGCCCCTTTTCTACTACAAGCGGCTCCAGCTTATTGGCTAAAAGCTCCAGCTCAAACTCCTGCTCTATCAGCATTTGGGCCTTGCCAACATCTGTTGGCTGCACCGCAAACGTGATGCTATGTTCTGATGAGGATTGCGTAATTAAGATGATGTTGATCTGCTCTCTTGCCAGCAGCGAGAACAAACGGCCGCTAAAGCCAGATTTGCCTACCATGCCGCTGCCTTCAAGGCTGAGGATGCTGATGTTATTGATAGAGGAGATGCCCTTAATTGGTAGGTTAGAAGATTTACAATCATGACGGATCACAGTTCCTGCAAATTCCGGCTCGAAGGTGTTTTTGATCACGATAGGGATCTTCTTCAAAAAGGCAGGGATCATGGTTGGTGGGTAAATAACCTTGGCGCCGAAATAAGAAAGTTCCATCGCCTCGGTATAAGTAAGCTCCTCCAGAGAGAACGCCTTTTTAACCATGCGCGGGTCGGCGGTCATCATGCCGTTCACGTCGGTCCAGATCTGGATTTCCTGCGCATTTAGTGCCGAGCCAAAGATGGCTGCGGTATAATCGCTGCCGCCGCGGCCCAGCGTGGTGATCTGCCCGGCATCGTTACCGGCAATGAAGCCGGTTACGATCAAGAGTTTATCGCTATGCTCTTTATAAAAAGATTGGATAAGCAGATCGGTAAGTTCGAGGTTAACCCGGGCGTTGCCAAATGCACTGTCTGTTTTTATCAGTTCGGAGGCATCCACAAACATCGCCTCGGGGAAATGCTGCGCCGCTATCTTGCTGATCATCATCGCCGAACAGCGCTCACCATAACTTAGGATGGTGTCGCGGGTCTTGGCGGTAAGCTCTCTTAAGGTAAGCACACCCTGTAGTAACTCCTCTAACTGGTTAAAATGAATTTTTAAGCGGGTGTAAGCCGGGTTTTGGTTTTGGATATCCAACAGGGCTTTTACTACTTCAAAGTGGCGGCGTTCCAGTTCGGCAAGCTCTGCCGTAAACTCTTTGCCTGCCGCTGCCCCTTCTGCCATAGAAATAAGCAGGTTGGTAATGCCGCTCATGGCCGATAATACTACCACCGGCTTGCTGCCGTTCTTGTTCTCTTCCTTTAAGATGTCGAGCAGTGTTTTGATGCTGTTTACCGACCCGACCGAGGTTCCCCCGAATTTTAGTACTTTCATTATTGCGATAAAAAATAAAAAAGCCTTCCTCTTTGCGGAGGAAGGCTTTCATTTGGTTTGTCTTTATGTTTTACACCATACGATTATCTTCCTCCAAGTTTTATCCCGGTGGTAATAATTGTTGTAATTGTGGTGTTGTTAGTTGTCATATATAATGTCGGTAAAGTAAGTAGATTATTTTTTAACAAACAAGGATTATTTTCATTTTTATTAAATCTCCGATATAATGTGTATTATTTGTAACATTAGCTCATTATGAAACGGTATTTAATAACAGCAGTTTTGGCGCTTCTGCTTAAGTGTTCTCTTGCCCAGGATGTAAAAGATTCGCTTGTATATAATCTGCCTATGGTGAATGATAAGCTAATCTATGCTGACACCGTTAAGGTAACAGGTAGCAAAGCCGTATTAGATAGGGTAGCCAATGCCTGGTTCAAAAACTACTTCAAAAACTATCGACCCTATCCGGCAGACCGAGAAGTTGATGTAGGCGCAGCTGTTTTTGACCAGGCCATGTTAGAGTACAAAGTGTCGCCCGGGCTGATAGCTATCGATTACTTCGCTGCGGTTTCTATAAAAATAACCAGTGGCAATAACTTTTACGCTTATAAAATTTATGAGATTAGTTTCCGGCCAAAGAACGGCGTGCTGAATAAGATCGGTTATCAAAACGATCCGGACTATTTGATCAAGCTTTATAAAAAGAAACATTTAGGGTTGATAACCTCGATGAGCTTAAGCCGCGGGATGATAAGGGAATACCTGGATAAAATGAATACGGCAGTTATTGCCTGTATTGCATCGCTAAATAAGGCGATGGCGAATAAAACGATGTAATTAAGTATTTTTGGCGCTGAATATGCAGGGGCTCGTAACAAAATCAACCGGAAGCTGGTACCAGGTGAAAGCCGGAGAACAGACTATAGATTGCCGTATTAAAGGAAAATTCCGCACTAAAGGGATTACTACCACCAACCCGTTGGCGGTTGGCGACGTGGTGGATTTTGAAATGGAACCCGAGCAGGAAACCGGCATAATAACCAACCTGCAGCAGCGCAAAAACTACATTATCCGCAAATCTATCAACCTGTCTAAGCAAGCGCAGATCATCGCGGCCAACCTGGACATGGCCCTTTTGGTGGTAACCCTGGCATCGCCCCGTACCTCGCTTGGCTTTATCGACCGCTTTTTGGTTACTGCAGAAGCATATGGCATAACTGCCTGTTTGATATTTAACAAACTCGATTTGTTCAGCAATGAAGGATTAGAGATCCTTTCCGAATACCAGGCCGTTTACGAGAATGTCGGCTATAAATGCTATTCCGTATCGGCATTGGAGGGTACGCATATTGATACCGTTCAGGATCTGTTGAAAGATAAGGTTACCCTGTTTTCGGGCCACTCAGGGGTTGGTAAATCCAGCCTGATCAACCGCCTGTTGCCCGATCTGGATCTGCGCACGCACATGATCTCCGACTGGAGCGACAAGGGTATGCACACCACCACCTTTGCCGAAATGTTCGAACTCCCGCAGGGTGGATACATTATAGATACCCCGGGCATCCGCGAACTGGGTGTTATTGATATTGAAAAACAGGAGCTTGGCCACTTTTTCCCCGAGATGCGCGAACTAATGAACCAATGCCGTTTTAACAATTGCAGGCACATTAACGAGCCCGGCTGTGCGGTGCTGGCTGCTATTGAGGAGGGTGATATTGCCATATCCCGCTATGACAGCTATTTGAGTATTTATAATGGGAACGATACGAGGGCTTAAGCACCCCGGCCCCCTGAAGGGGGAGCAGAATTTAAAATAACGAGATAGACATGCGCGCAATTATACAACGTGTTACCCAGGCATCCTGTACGGTTGATGGCAATATTACCGGACAGATAGGATTAGGCTTTTTAGTTTTGATAGGCATAGAGGATGCCGATACCGACGAAGACCTGCAGTGGCTGGCACAAAAGATAACCGGCTTGCGCGTTTTTGGCGATGAAAATGGGCTGATGAATAAAGCACTTTCGGATATCGGCGGGGATATATTGCTTATATCTCAATTCACGCTGTTTGCACAAACAAAAAAAGGCAACCGCCCATCTTTTATCCGTGCCGCAAAGCCGGATAAGGCAATACCGATGTACGAAAAGATGATTGCCGTACTGGAAACCCTGACCGGAAAAACAATAGCCACGGGTATCTTTGGCGCCGATATGAAGATAAGTCTGTTGAACGATGGGCCGGTGACTATTGTAATGGATACTAAAGATAAAGACAATCATTAAGCGATGGCTATAACGATAGACGAGGCACAACAAGCCGTTGACAACTGGATAAAAACAACCGGCATCCGTTACTTTAATGAGCTTACTAATACGGCTATTTTAATGGAGGAGGTTGGCGAAGTTGCCCGCATTATGGCGCGGCAATACGGCGAGCAATCCTTCAAAAAATCGGATACGGAAGTTAATCTGGCGGATGAAATGGCCGATGTGCTATTTGTACTGATATGCCTGGCTAACCAAACCGGTATTAACTTAACCGAAGCACTGGAGAAAAATATGATTAAAAAGAGCATTCGCGATGCCGACAGGCATCGGAATAATGAGAAGCTAAAATAACAGCCTTCGATATAAAAATCTATTTATTTTAATTATACAGAATATAATTCTGTATAATTAAAATTATGTACAATATAATAGTGCGGTGTTCGTTTGGAAGATAAAACTAAACCACATTATTATGAAAGCTTATTTTTTCTTTTTTGCAACGTCACTGTTAATTACTGGCGGCTGTAAGAATAGCAATACCAATGGGGTAGAGCAAATGGTTCTCGACAGTGTAGCAATGGACAAACCAAAGCTGGCGGAAGTGATGATGCCACCCCCGGTTGAAAAAGAAGACAACCAAGTGTATGCAAGCGTTGAAAGCGCCCCTGAGTTTGTAGGGGATAGTGAATCAAACACAGACGTCGAAGTTGATGCTCCGGTAGTAAATGCCAGGGTAAAAACTGCGACAGATGTTACTCAAAAGATAATTAAACAAGGCGACATTAGTTTTGAAACAGCCGATGTGAAAATCACCCGGCAACGAATTATCTCATCCCTTAAAAAGCTAAAGGGCTACGTACAATCTGACCAGGAAACTGATGACGGCGAATATGGACGTAAAGAATACGAGCTGAATATTAAAATACCCGCAGTTAGCTTTGACGCTTTTTTTAGTTCGGTATCATCTACCGCAACCAAAATAGACAGCAAAAACATCAGCATCCGCGATGTAACCACGCAATTTATTGATACTAAAACCCGGTTAGAGAATAAGCTGGTATTGGAAAGGCGCTACTTAGAACTACTGAAGCGGGCTACCAAAATATCTGAAATGCTGGAGATTGAAAATAAACTCGCAGAGATAAGAACGGACATCGAATCGAACCAGGGACAGCTTAATTACTTAAACAAACAGGTTGATTACAGTTCGCTAACCATCAAGTTTTATACCGAGCGTCCTTCGCAAAGGGAAACAAGTGTAGGTTTTGGCTACAAAATAATGAAGGCGCTGGGCAGTGGTTCTTCTTTGTTGCAGGAGATGTTCTTCGGTATTTTGTCGCTTTGGCCTTATTGGTTTGTAGTATTTGCGCTATACCTTTTTATCAAAAGATGGCGCAAGCGGCGACATGTTGCGAGGGCGGCCTAAACCAGCTTCACCAATCTATCGCCATCCAAAACGGGGATGGCGGTAGTAAGGTCTACCTGCAGGCAAAAGGCGATATCTTTTTCGATGCCCAGTTTTTTCATGCGCTCGCCGTGAGACGTTTTATCGAGGTATTTGGTAATATCGGTTTTGCCGACCTGGAAAAGGTCGTTTGCAGCGATCGCGGGGTCGTCCAACACATAGCCGTTGCCTTTCAATTGCTCGATAACCGCACCGGCGAACAGGGTATCCTCCAGGTTAAAGTTATTCTTCCAACCCGCGCAAACCAGCAGGATGTTTTCGTTCTGCGTTTTTAGCCAGTTGCAAAGCGCGCTAAGATTAAGGAATGAACCGATGACGATGCGTTTGGCGCTGCGCGATAAATGTAGTGCATGGGTTCCGTTTGTGGTAGTCAGGACGACGGTTTTGCCGGAGACTTTTTCGGGCGTGTAAGAGAAGGGCGAATTACCAAAATCAAAGCCATCAACCACTTCGCCGTTACGCTCGGCAGCCAGCAGGTAATCTAATCCTTTCTCGCGATAAGCGGCACACTCCTCTACTTCAGATACAGGGATGATAGCTTCTGCGCCGTTTTCGATACCATAGCAGATAGAAGAGGTAGCGCGGAAGATATCGATTACCACTACGATGTAATCTTCTACATTATAGAGTGGAATTAATGCGGGAGTGAGGCAAACGTCTAACCCCCTAATCCACTGAAGGGGGAACTTTTGATGTGCTGATTCTGACATGCTAATTCTGCTCCTCCGTTAGCTAACAGAGGCTGGGGGTTACTTATAAAACGGCGGTTTTACCACCTTTGCTTTTACTTTGTTATCGCGGATGCTGATGTAAATCTCGCTGCCTTCTTTGGCGAATTCGTTCTTCACGTAGCCCAGGCCAATTGCTTTTTGCAGCGATGGCGACTGCGTGCCCGATGTTACCCTGCCAATGTTGTTGCCTTCGGCATCTACAATGGTGTAATCATGGCGGGGGATACCGCGGTCTATCATTTCAAAGCCAACCAGTTTTTGCGAAACGCCGGCTTGTTTCTGCGCTTGCAAAGCTTCGGAATTGGTAAACTCCTTGCTGAATTTGGTTACCCAACCCAGGCCGGCTTCCAAAGGAGAAGTTGTATCATCAATATCATTACCGTACAGGCAGAAGCCCATTTCCAGGCGCAGGGTATCACGTGCTGCCAGGCCAATTGGTTTTATACCGAATGGCTCGCCGGCTTTAAATACCGCGTCCCAAATAAATTCTGCATGTTCGTTATCAAAATAAATTTCAAAACCGCCTGCGCCGGTATAGCCTGTTGCAGAAACCACAACATTGTTGATGCCCGCAAAGGTGCCTTTTTTGAACGTATAGTACTCCATCGATGCCAGGTCGATATCCGTCAGGCTTTGAAGCGCTTCAGCGGCTTTTGGGCCTTGGATGGCTAAGAGTGATGTACGGTCACTGATATCTTTCATCTCCACGCCATCGGTATTGTATTTAGAGATCCAGTTCCAGTCTTTTTCGATGTTGGAAGCGTTTACAACCAGCATGTAGGTTTTCTCGTCAATACGGTAAACCAGCAGGTCGTCTACAATGCCGCCGTCTTCGTTTGGCAGGCAGGAGTATTGCACCTTGCCATCATATAGTTTAGAGGCATCGTTACTGGTAACCTTTTGTATCAGCGCCAGCGCGTTTTCGCCTTTCAAAATAAATTCGCCCATGTGGCTTACATCAAACACGCCAACGCCTTTGCGTACGGTTTCGTGTTCGGCATTAATGCCTGTGTATTGTACCGGCATATTGTAGCCCGCAAAGGGTACCATTTTAGCGCCAAGTGCGGTGTGTACTCCGGTTAATGCTGTGTTTTTCATGCTTAGTTATTATCGGGGCAAAAGTAGTAAAATAGGTTTAATTGCCCGCTGTTTAGATAATGGACCGGTAAAAGTCTACCAGGCTTTCGGTAACCTTATTTATATCGTGCTGCTCTTCCATTAATTTACGTGCGTTTTGCCCAACGGTACGGCAATATTCTTCATCCCTTACACACTTCAACACAGCGTTGTAAAACTCATCGGCGTTGTTGGCTATAAGGATGCTCTCGTTGTGTACAAAGCTGATCCCCTCCGCTCCGATGGAAGTAGAAATGATACACTTCTGCATAGCCATCCCTTCTACAATTTTTACCCGCATCCCACCACCCGAAAGCAGGGGCACTATCATGATGGATTTACTGTTGATAAATTCCAGTGCATCATCTACTTCGCCTTGTATAAATACTTTGCCGGGTACCTCGTATTCGTCAAACTCCTCGGGGATGCTGTTGCCGGCTACGTAGAATTTTACCTTAAGCTCGCCATCCACAATATCTTTATGAAAATTATCCATAAACCATTCTATGCCCTCCCGGTTGGGGAGCCAATCCAGCGAGCCTAAAAAGAACAAACTGGGGCACTCTGTTTTGGCTGGCATAGGTACGTACATAGCCAGATCTACCCCTATGGGTAAAACCCGCAAGGGTATTTTAGTGCCGAAGGATAGCATGGAGGTTTTATCCTGCCCGGTAAACACGGCTATACCATCAAACTTGTTAAGCAGTTCCAGCTCGTAGGTTTTTACGCGCCGTGCAAGCAGATTAAGATACCATTTTTTAAATGGATCGCCTTTTTGCTGTGCCAGCCTGCGCCATACCTGGTGCTCGATATTGTGCGCCCGATAAATAACCTTCACTTTTGAGTTTTTGCGGATGGCCGCAAGATACGGGACTACAAAAAGCCCTTCCAGTTGTATAATGTCATATTCGTTATCCTTTAAGTTTTGAACCAGCAGTTTTTCAAAACCGGCATCATAATACTTATCAATATTATATGGGTTTTTGGTGAAAAGGTTGCTTACAAATTCTATCATAGATACACGAGTATCAATGTCATATTCTGTGTAAGCGATCTTGTTTAATAACTCGTCGCGCTCAAAAATTTTGTCGGTATGCTTTTTTACGTTAAGGCTGACGAGCGAAACTTCGTGACCGTGGTTGATCAAACCCTTTATAGTATTGCCTACCACAATAGGGTAGCCGCCATTCTGTGGAAATGGTACACGGTGGGTTAAGATCAGGATCCTCAAAGCGAGTAAATAATTGGTTCTTTCAAAGTTATCAACCTTGCACGGTTTGGCAAAGCAATGGCTAAAAAATAGTAAGCTGTGGGTTGGTAACTTTAAAAGTTTTACGATGATATGGCGTATGCCCCAGTTCCAGCACGGTTTTGCGGTGCGCAATGGTTGGGTAGCCTTTATTGCTGTGCCAGTTATACTCGGGGTGCTCAGCGGCAATTTGCTTCATGTAATCGTCGCGGTAGGTTTTGGCGAGGATGGATGCCGCCGCAATGCTGAAGTATTTGCCATCACCCTCTATAATGCAGGCATGTGGTGTGCTACCGTATTTATTAAAGCGGTTTCCATCTATAATTAAAAATTGCGGCGATAAATGCAGCTTCGCGATGGCCCGGTGCATGGCGAGGAAAGAAGCGTTAAGGATATTGATCTGGTCTATCTCCAAATTATCGCACCAGGCAACTGCATGGGCAACGGCTTTTTGTTCTATCTCGATGCGGAGTTCGTAGCGTACCTCTTCTGATAACTGTTTAGAATCATTCAGTAAATGATGGTCGAAGTCATCGGGCAAAATAACGGCGGCGGCAAACACCGGGCCGGCAAGGCAGCCGCGGCCTGCTTCGTCGCATCCGGCCTCAATAAATTCGTGCTGGTAACGTGCTAATAACATGTATACAAATATCTTAAAATAGCCCGACCGATAGAGCCCGCTGTGGAAAAATAAACCACTTCGCAGTCAAAATGGTCAAACTTACAACCTTAACGAATGTTACAGCATTATGCGGATAATGAAAGGCATATTTATTTTAATGTGGTTGATCACATCCTCATTCTGCTTCGCCCAGAAGCCGCCGCCGCTACCACATGGGATGGTTTTTGGCATAAAGCCTGCAAATATTGGCCCCACTGCCGCCACGCAGATGGAAATCACGATTGCTAAGAAAACACGTATCACAACCGCTATTCGCGGTAGAATTATCCGGGTAACTAAATCAAAGGGCGGCTGGTTTGAAATTGATGCCGGCCGGGGGAAGATAATTAACGCCCATTTTAAAAATTATGGCATCGATCTGCCGAAAGCTTTGCGCGGCCGTATTGTGATCATAGAAGGTGTTGCACAAAAGCAGTTTATAGCAGACGATATGCAGCACTTTGCCGGCGATACGGTTATTGGAGCTAAACAGCATCAAATAAAAACAAACCCTAAGCAGCGGCTAACGTTTGAAGTAAGGGGATTGATGGTGGATGAGTAAAGCAGTTTGCAGTGAGCGGTTTGCAGTTTGCGAAGCCCCAAAACAAAAAAATAGCGATGGGTTTCAAGCCCATCGCTATTGATATATGCTTTTCGTTCTCAGCTTTAACTATGCAAACTTTGCTTCCTTAGTTAACACCGACATTTCCAATTGGAACGATTCTGCAAATAGTTCCTTTACCTTTTGTACTACTTCAGTACGGTTTACGGTAGAAGCATCGCGGCGGCATTTGAGATAATGCTCACGGGCAATTTTTTCGGCCAGGTCGCCAATGGTTTTTACTTTAAGTTCTTTGCCAAAACGTCCGGCAAGCCTTAGGCCTGCTATAGAAACAATTAAACCCAGCGTTGCAATGGTTGTGTTTACCCAGAATAAAGCGATAGAAGCAACCAGCATCAGCCCGAAAGTCCAAACTATCCAGGCCTTAGGCTGCAGCAGGTTCATGTGGAAACCCATCTCGGCCTCAATATCTGCAACCACCTCTATACGGTTATCCCGGGGGAATAGCTCGCAAAGTTTGGTTTGGGGCTTTACCAGGTATTTTTCTGTTGGATTTTTGGCGTTAATAGCGCTGCGCAGCTTGTAAAAAGCATGCTGCGTGGTGCAACTGTCGGCCTGCGCGTGTTTCACTTTTGCTACTACAACATCGCATAGTGCGCCAAAGGTTTTTGCCTCTTTTAAATCGTCATCAGCAAAGGTAATATCAAACGATTTTTCAATCTTAAGCAATACATCGCCAATATCTTCGGCGTCGAAGTTGTTTAAATTAAGGCCAGGGGTGGCACTTTTTATGTTAAGTTTCAATACGATCGAACTAAATTAAACCATCGTTTACAACAGCAATTGCGGCTGCAATAAACCTATAAAAAATTAAATTCCAAAAAAACGGAACAAAATTTATTTACTCAAGTACATTGATTTTTCTTTATACAGGTGCCTGAAATAAGGGTCCTGCAGATTCGGGATAAACCTGATCGCCTCTCCGGTCGATTTCATTTCTGGCCCTAATTCTTTGTTCACTTCAGGGAACTTATCGAAAGAGAATATCGGCTCTTTGATGGCATAGCCCCATAGTTTGCGCTCGATGGTAAAATCTTTCAGTTTGTTAACTTCCAGCATTACTTTGGCAGCAATATTAATATAAGGCACATCGTAAGCTTTGGCAATGAAAGGTACCGTACGTGATGCACGCGGGTTTGCTTCAATTACATAAACGGTGTCATTCTTCACAGCAAACTGGATGTTAAGCAAGCCACGCACGTTAAGCGCACGTGCAATTTTCTCGGTGTACTCTTCCATCTGGCTGATCACGCTATCGCTCAGGTCGAACGGCGGCAATACCGCAAACGAATCGCCCGAGTGGATCCCGGCCGGCTCGATGTGCTCCATCATACCAATAATGTGTACGTCCTCGCCATCATGGATAGAATCCGATTCGGTCTCAGACGCACGGTCGAGGAAGTGGTCGATCAGTACGCGGTTGCCTGGCAGGTTTTTCAGCAGGTTTACAACCGCTTTTTCCAGGTCTTCATCGTTTATCACGATGCTCATACCCTGGCCGCCTAATACATAGCTTGGGCGAACCAATACAGGGTAGCCTACTTCGTGTGCAACAGCCAGTGCTTCTTCGGCACTCTCGGCAACGCCATATTTAGGGTAAGGGATGTTCAGTTCTTTCAGCAGATCTGAGAAACGGCCACGGTCTTCGGCAATATCCATGTTATCGAAAGATGTACCGATAATTTTGATGCCATTCTGATGCAGTTTCTCAGCCATCTTCAACGCTGTTTGCCCGCCAAGCTGAACAATAACGCCGTGTGGTTTTTCCAGGTCGATGATCTCGCGAACATGTTCCCAGTAAACCGGCTCAAAGTAAAGCTTATCGGCCATGTTAAAGTCGGTAGAAACCGTCTCCGGGTTACAGTTAACCATGATGGCCTCAAAACCGCTTTCTTTAGCGGCTAACAAGCCATGCACACAGCTGTAATCGAATTCGATACCCTGGCCAATGCGGTTAGGGCCCGAGCCTAACACGATGATCTTCTTTTTATCTGATACGATGGATTCGTTCTCTCCCTCGTAAGTTGAGTAGTAGTATGGGGTTTTGGCGGCAAACTCTGCAGCGCACGTATCCACCATTTTGTAAACCCGGCGGATGTTTAATGCTTTGCGGCGCTGGTAAACATCTTCTTCGGTAACGTTGCCTAATATGTAGGCTATTTGTGTATCCGAAAAGCCTTTTTGTTTTAGCGTGAAGAAGAAATCCTCAGGGATGTTGTTTAATGAATAGCGGCGAAGCTCGTTCTCCATATTCACCACTTCCTGTATCTGGTTCAAAAACCAGCGGTCTATTTTGGTTGCCTTGCGGATAGACTCGACAGGTACGCCCAGGCTCATGGCATCATAGATGTGGAAAAGCCTGTCCCAGCTCGGATGCTCCAGGCTGTGCATAATTTCTTCGAGGTTGCGGCTTTGGCGGCCATCGGCACCTAAACCGGCGCGGCCAATTTCCAAACTCTGGCAGGCTTTCTGCAAAGCCTCGATAAAGCTGCGGCCAATACCCATTACCTCACCTACCGATTTCATGGTAAGGCCAAGCTCGCGGTTAGCGCCTTTAAATTTATCAAAGTTCCAGCGGGGGATCTTTACAATAACATAATCAAGCGTTGGCTCAAAGTATGCCGAAGTAGTTTTGGTGATCTGGTTTTCAATTTCATCCAGGTTGTAACCAATGGCCAGCTTTGCAGCTATTTTGGCAATTGGGTAACCGGTTGCTTTTGATGCAAGGGCCGATGAACGCGATACACGCGGGTTGATCTCGATAGCGATGATCTCCTCGTTGGCCGGGTTTACCGAGAACTGTACGTTACAGCCACCTGCAAAATTACCAATGGCACGCATCATCTTAATAGCCTGGTTGCGCATCTCCTGGTAGCAGCGGTCGCTCAGCGTCATGGCCGGGGCCACGGTGATCGAATCGCCGGTGTGGATGCCCATCGGGTCGAAGTTCTCGATAGAGCAGATGATAATTACGTTATCGTTACTATCGCGCAGCAACTCCAGTTCGTATTCTTTCCAGCCTAAAACAGCCTGCTCTACCAAAACCTCATGGGTTGGTGAAGCCTGTAGGCCGCGGCTTAAAGCAGCATCAAAATCTTCTTTTTTGTGTACAAAGCCTGCGCCTTTACCACCCAGCGTGTAGCTTGGGCGAATAACCAGCGGGAACCCAATTTCCTGGGCGGCTTCTTTACCCTCCAGGAAGGAGTTGGCAATTTTTGAAGTTGCCACCCCAACGCCAATATCCACCATTAACTGGCGGAAGGCTTCGCGGTTCTCGGTTTTTTCAATCGCAGCGATATCAACACCTACAATTTTAACACCGTATTTTTTCCAGATGCCCTGCTCGTCAGCTTCAATACAAAGGTTTAGCGCGGTTTGGCCGCCCATGGTAGGTAGCACAGCATCAATTTTTTGTTCCTGTAATATTTTCTCGATGCTTTCGCAGGTGAGGGGCAGCAAGTAAACATGATCGGCAATAACCTTATCCGTCATGATAGTGGCGGGGTTGCTGTTGATAATGGATACGGAAATGCCTTCGTCTTTTAGCGAAAGGGCGGCTTGCGAGCCGGCGTAGTCAAATTCGCATGCCTGGCCAATAATAATAGGGCCGGAGCCGATGATCAGGACGGATTTGATGGAGGTATCTTTGGGCATAGGGCTTTTTTTAATTAAAAAGTTCTAAGTGTAAGAAGTCAAAGTATATCAATATGATAACGATTTTTCCTATGCGCTGAAAGCGAGAAATCCCGACTTCAGCGTCGGGGTGCAAAGATACGCTTTGTTGAAACATTTTAATCTTTTTTTTAGAATTAATATGTTGTGCCTCTTTGTAAGCCTCTGCGAGGTTAATTTGCCGTTAAATTAGCCTTAACGCCCGCTCCCACAGCGACAATTTAAAATGTTATTGCCGCTGTGGGTTTAAGCAGAAAATAGCCAACAACCACGCTTACTCTTTATGCACATCCTTAAACTGCAACATTTCGGCAAGGCGCAGCTCTTTTTCGGTATCAAAACCGCAGGATGTTGTAAACTCTTTAGGGTTAGCGTAAGTACCAAAAAGCATATCCCACCAAACAATGTCGCCGTAGTTACTGGTGTGTTTCTCGTATTCGTGGTGGATACGGTGCATCTCGGGCCGTTGAAATACATAGCCTACCCATTTTGGGGTTTTTATGTTGGTGTGGTAAAAAAACTCGCCCAGTGCGGTGCAGAGGGTGTAAATGGCACCGGCTTCGGGGTTTAAGCCCAGCAAGGTATACACCAGCAGGCTGCCGATAATGGAGTTTACCAGCATCTCTAAGGGGTGTTTGTAAAAGGAGGTGATTACCTCTATGCGCTGGGCGCTATGATGGATCTGATGAAAGCGTGTCCACAAAAAATCGCTTTCGTGGCGCCAGCGGTGCCACCAGTAAAAAATAAACGTGGCTATAAAATAAGCAATAACGCCGCCAAGCCAGTTGGGTAAATGGCTTGACAGGTTGAACAGCGAATAAGCGGAGAGCCATTTTTCCCAGCTGAAACCGGCAGCCACAACAATAAGCAGTTGCGCAAAGTTAATGGCCAGTACGCGGATGGTCCAAGTGGGTACGGCGGGCAGTTTCCAGCCGGGGATGATTTTTTCTATCAGGAAACAGATAGCGAAGCAGATCAAAATAATGGTAAGCATAAGATTTGTTTTTTTATCAAATCTCGATGCAAAGGCGGCTGATAAGGTTTGACTAAAGTCAAAAAACAGGATCGCTAAACTTTTGCCCTTATTCTGCTGAGGGTTTCCTGCTTAATGCTGAGGTAGCTGGCAATTTGCCCTAAGGTGGCTTTTTGCAAAATGCCCGGGTAGGCCAGCAGCAGGGCATCGTATCGCTGCTTTGCCGTTAGCGTTTGCAGGGCGATTGATCGCTCTTCGCTTTTTATGTAGTATTGCTCGGTAATGAGCCGGCCTGTAAGATTAAACCCGGGGAAGGTTTTGTATAGCTGCTGCAACTGATCCCAATTGATGGATTGCAGTACACTGTTCTCTAAAATCTGGATATTCTCAAACGATGGCTTCCTGGAGAAGAAACTGTATACCGATACGATGATATCGCCCTGCCCCATAAACCAACTGGTATAATCGCTGCCGTTTTTTTGATAGAAGGCCCGTATAAACCCTTCTTTTATAAAGTAGATGCGCTGCGATACCTGGCCGGCTTTTAGTATAATGGCTTTCCTGTTAAAGCGCTCTTCAATTAAGTGCAATTTTATTTCCTGCTGTATGGCCGGCGATAATATGGTAATATTGTTAAGCGTTTGTATAAGGCTGTTGGCTTCCATGATGTTAATAGGGCTATTTGCAAGCTTAACTATTGCGTAAAACTAATTTGCGTTTATAACGTAATAATACATACTATTACCCATCCCCAGGCTATGAAAAAAAAATTGATCTTATTTGCCCTGTGCGCATTTATCTGCGCAAGCTGCGGCACCGTACAATCCATCATTAAATCCAGCTTTCCGTATACGGCAACGTTGGTTATACCGGCATCATCTGCTACCGGCACCACCCTCACGGCCATTAGCCAGGGTAACAGCTTCGACCAAAACTTTGCAAAAAACGGCAACAACGGGGCCCGGGTAAGCGATGTACACATCGTTTCGGCCAAAATGGTAGCCACTATTCCGTCCGATTTTAACATCGGCAACCTGGTATCGGCAAAAATATACATGGCCAAAGCAAACGGAGATGGTGAGGTGATGGTGGCATCGCGTACGGATATAGGCTCAAACAGCGGCAATAACATTGTGCTGGATATTGATAACACCCACTTTTTAGATGAGCTGGTGCGCGAAAAAAGCGTGCGCATAAAAATGGTTTACCAGCTGAGGAACAAAATAAGCCTTGATGCCAGCTTAAGGGTGGTGCTGGGTATTACCGCCGACCCGACAAAGTAAACTGGAATTACTGCAGTACAAAATTTACCGGCACGGCGTAGGTTACCCTTACGGGCTTGCCAAAGCGTGTTCCGGGGATCCACAGGGGCGACCGTTTTATTACCCGCGTGGCTTCCTTATCCAACCCCGGGCTTACCGATTTTTGTACCCTTACATCGGTAATGCGGCCATCTTTTTCAACAACAAACTGCAAAACAACAATGCGGTATATTTCGTTTTTTCGTTCGATATCGGGATAGATAATGTTTTTGCCCAGGTAGCTGCCAAATGCCTTGGTTCCGCCGTCGAATTTGGGGCTCGTCATCCTGCTGCCGGCATAGGCGGAGCTTAAGCCGGCGCTATCGATAGCGGTGCCCGATATCAGCGCGCCATCTTTATATGTTTCAGTAAAGGTAAGCTTCATGTTTTTGTCAATACCCTTCCAGGTGCCATTGCGCCTGCCATCTCTAACCGGGCCTTCTTCATCTATATAAGCAAACTTGTTATTAAAGCCCCTGTAATACCCTTGCCCTTCGGCTACCTGGGATGTGCCAAGCGAATCGAGATTGGTGATAATAAGGTAGTCGTTTGCAAAATGATTGTCGGTTTTAACACTATCGGGATATTTTATCAACCGGTATAATTTTCCGTTGGGATAAAACTCAAAGCCATTGCCCACCCGGCCTTTATCAGTGTATTGGTACAGGCTCTCTCTGTTGCCGTTTTCAAAAAAGCTGGTATACTGGCCCATATACCTTGGCGGATCTATCTTAGCGGATTTTCCTATCGCCTTGGCTTTGCCATTTTTATAATACTCCGAAACGTTATAAAGGGTGGAGCCCGTATCCGGTGGTTTTACCACCCGCATATAATCGGCGCTATCTAATTTGTCTACGTACCGGCCTCCGTTTTTAAGGAAGTACACATTTTGCTGCGCATAGCCGGCAAATACGGCGAGTGTTAAAAGAGAAGTAAAAAACAGTTTCATTAAATAAAAAAGGGCTTCTTATAGCCGCTAATTTATTTAATTAATTTGTTATTGGCGTCCGGGAAGATCAAAATGGGCTCGTAACTGCGCGCTTCTTCGGCTTCCATGTAAGCGTAACTCATAATGATGATGATATCGCCTACCTGCGCCAGCCTCGCGGTTGCGCCGTTAAGGCATACTGTACCGCTGCCGCGTTCGCCCTTTATCACATAAGTTTCAAAGCGGGCGCCGTTATTGTTGTTTACTATCTGTACCTTTTCGTTGGGTATAATATTGGCGGCTTCTATCAGGTCTTCATCTATGGTAATACTGCCAACGTAATTCAGTTCGGCCTGTGTTACCTTAACGCGATGGAGCTTTGATTTTAAAATCTCGATAATCATAATTGACGGTCATCTCTCAATAATCCTACCACTTATCCATGTGCAACAAAGCGGCAACCTAAAAATGACGGTGCAAAGATACGAGTATTTTTAGTCCGTGGTCAATAGCTAATAGTTCATGACTGATGGTTCATAGATGATATTAGTTTTGAGGACTGAGTGCCATAAGGTCAGTATCTTATTACTGAGCGGCTATGAACTATGATCCATTTACTATCAACTACCGTATCACCACGTTATCTATCAGCCGGGTTTTGCCTACCCGTGCCGCGGTAAGCGCAATTATTGATGTGGAGCTTTCATCGGCAGGCAGCAGCGTTTTGCCGTCGGCAATTTCAATGTATTCGGGCTCAACGCCGGGTTCGCTTTGTAGCATGGCCATGGCATCCTGCTCTAACTGAAAAATTTTGTTTACATCAAAATTGGCTTTAAGCCAGTTTAAAGTTTTCGATAAGATAAGCGAATGCTGCCGGTCATCAGCCGTTAAATGGATATTTCGCGAGCTCATGGCCAGGCCGCCTGGTTCGCGCTCTATGGGGCACATTACCAGCTGTACAGGGATCTTAAGTAATTCAACCATCCGGCTTATCACCATAAATTGCTGATAATCTTTTTGCCCTAAATAAAGCCTGGTTGGCTTTACAATATCAAGCAGTTTATAAACTACCTGCGTTACCCCCTGGTAATGCCCGGGGCGAAACTCACCCTCCAGCAAAAACTCCAGCGGGCCTATGTTTAAATGCCAATGCTCATTATCATCATAAATTTCTGACACGGGCGGATGGAACAAAATATCGCATTCCGCAGCCTCCAGTTTGCTTATATCGGTGGCTATAGGGCGCGGGTAGTTCTCCAGGTCTTTTGGGTCGGTAAACTGTGTTGGGTTCACAAAAATGCTGCAAACAACTACGTCGTTGCCGGCTTTGGCTTGTTCTATTAACGAAATATGGCCGCGGTGCAACGCGCCCAATGTGGGTACAAAGCCAACGGTTTTGCCGTTTAACGAGGCTAAATATTGCTGAATTTCGCTTCGGGTGCTGAATATTTTCAATTGATTTTTGGCTGGAAAAATTTGCTAAAGGTGGGCAATAGATTAAAAATTACCAAATAGGCTTGCATTATTGGTTGCCAGTTGATATAATAATGCTTATATTTGCAGACTCAAATTTTTTGACTTCTTTACATTTTAAAATTCTGATTTAGTGATGGGTAAATCTAAGCTTTTGTTCATAACTCATGAAATGTCTCCTTTCCTCGAACTCACAAAAATTGCCGAAATAACACGCCAGCTTCCGCAAGCAATGCAGGAAAAAGGTTACGAAATACGCATTTTAATGCCGCGTTTCGGGAATATCAATGAGCGCAGGAACCGTTTACATGAAGTTATCCGTTTATCAGGGATGAATATTATTATCAACGATAATGATAACCCGCTGATTATAAAAGTAGCATCTATCCCGGCAGCACGTATGCAGGTTTACTTTTTAGATAACGAAGAATATTTTCAGCGTAAGCATGTATTTGCCGATAAAGACGGTAAATTTTATGCCGATAACGACGAGCGCATGATCTTCTTTTGTAAAGGTGCGTTAGAAACCGTTAAGAAACTGGGCTGGGCACCGGATGTGATCCATTGCCATGGCTGGATGAGTGCTTTGGTGCCTGCGTATTTAAAAACCACGTACAAAGACGACCCTACCTTTAAAAACTCAAAAGTGGTTTACTCTATTTACGAAAACGAGTTTACTGAAAAAATGGATGCTGATTTTGCACGTAAAGCCGTTATGGGCGATATGACAGAAGCACATACCGAAGTATACAAAGAAGGTACCAACTCGGCCATGTATGCGGGTGCTATACAATACAGCGATGGTATTGTACTGGCCAGCGAAAACATCAATGGTGATGTGTTAAATAATGTTAAAAACAGCAATAAATCGGTGTTGGATTACGTTTCCACTGCAGATTACGAAAATTATTACAATTTTTACGACGAAATCACCAGCGACGAATTGGTGCATGTTGCATAAGCTTTAAAACTATATATGAAATTTTACAAATTAGGCTTATTAACCCTGTTAATAAGTCTTTTTATTTTGAGTAGCTGTAAAAACCAGGACGGCATAGGTTTAGGTGTTGATGCCGGAAACCAGCTTAACGGAACCTTGCTTGCCGATACTAACATAGTCGTAACCAATGTTTTAGAAGACTCTGTAGTTACATCGGCCCTTTTTAGAACGCCACTTTCTTACTTTAAGGACCCTGAGTTTGGCGTAACAGAATCTAATATTGCTGCACAGCTAACTTTACCCGGCGGCGTGGCTTATACACTGCCTACTGGTACAATCAGTATCGATTCTGTGTTATTGGTGCTACCATACGCATCATCAGGGTTTTACGGCGATTCACTTACGTCCAAATACAAAATAAATGTTCACCAATTAAACGAAAAGTACGTTTCCCAAACTTACTATAATATCAAACAGTGGGACTACTCTCCTACATTATTGGGTACAAAAACTTTTACCGCGCGCTCACACGATACTATCAAAATAGTTGATGTTGTAAAAGGCGGCAACGATACTTTAAAAAAGGTGTCCCCTCAAATTCGGATTCCAATTAATCCTGATTTTATTGGCGGGGGTAATTTTTTTGAAGGGCCTACCACGGTTCGTTCGTCTACCCTTGCGTTTCAAAATAATATAAAAGGGATTTACCTTACGCTTGATAAAGCAGGCACCACCGGGCCGGGCGGTAATCTTATGTTGTCGATGGATTCTGCCCGTATAGCTGTTTATTTTAAAGCGAATAACGCGGGCGTTATAGATACAACGCTAATATCATTACCGGTATCTACAGGCAGCCATATGGCATCTATTAAGCATACCTACAGTGCTAAGGTACAAGCTTCTTTAAATAAAACCTCAACAGACGGACTCATCTACCTGCAAGGGCTTGCCGGTTTAAGGGCCAAGGTAGAATTTCCAAATATTAAAAGTACGTTTGCATCCGTTGGGGGCGACGTGATTATTAACCGTGCAGAATTAGTTATTAAGGCGGCACCGGGTACAACGGTTCCTTTTGCAGCATTAAGCAGGCTTACCATGTATCAGCTCGATCTGGCAAAACAGCGGATCAGGATACAGGATGCGTCAACAAGCGACCCGAGAGGGGTTAACGGGCCATCGTTCTTCAGCGGTTTTTACAACAAGGCAAACGGCGAATACCATTTCCTGGTTACAGCCTACATTCAGGACCTTGTTAGAGGTAAAACGGTAGACTACGGCACCTACATAGCGCCGGTAGACCCTACGCTTGCTACGCTGATAAACATCAACCCCACAGCAACGTATGCCGAGCGTACTATAACGCCGGCTAAAAACTCGCCTTCGCGCATCAAGCTCAATATTATCTACACCAAGATAAATCAATAGCCAGCACAACTTATCCGCAAAATCCATGTTTATTAAGTAATAGACATGGATTTTGCTGTATTAAGATTATTTTTACGGCGATACATCTAAACTTTAATATATGTGCGGTATAGTTGGTTATATAGGTTACCGGGATGCATATCCTATTATAATAAAAGGTTTACACAGGCTGGAATACCGCGGCTACGACAGCGCCGGTATAGCCCTTGCAGATAAAGGCCTGAAGGTTTATAAAAAAGCCGGTAAGGTTAGCGATCTGGAGAACTTTGTAAAAGGCCTTACACTTACTGCTACTGCAGGTATGGGCCACACGCGCTGGGCCACTCACGGCGCACCAAGCGACCGTAATTCGCACCCTCACTCATCGGCCGACCGCAAGCTTACCATCATCCATAACGGGATCATTGAAAATTATGTGGTGCTTAAAGAGGCGCTGACAGCTAAAGGGCATACTTTTAAAAGTGATACCGATACAGAAGTACTGATCCACCTGGTGGAGGATATTCAAAAAACTACGGGGTTAGGTCTGCAGGAATCTGTGCGCCTTGCCCTTAACCGCGTGGTTGGTGCATACGCTATTGTAATTATGAGCGCCGACACCCCCGATGAACTGATCGCCGCCCGTAAAGGCAGCCCCATGGTAATTGGAGTTGGTAAAGGCGAATACTTTATTGCTTCGGATGCTACGCCAATAGTGGAATACACCAAGAATGTTATTTATTTAAATGATAACGAGATCGCCTACATTAAGCGCGACGACCTGCTGATCAAAAACATCGACAATACGGTGCAAACCCCGTACATACAAGAGCTTTCTTTAAAGCTGGAGATGCTGGAAAAAGGCGGCTACGACCACTTTATGATGAAGGAGATCTACGAGCAGCCGCGCTCTATCCGCGATTGCCTGCGGGGGCGTATTTATCCGACAAAAGGATTGGTACAATTAGGGGGCATCAAAGAGTATGTGGAGAAACTGAAAAATATCGACCGTATTATCATTGTAGCCTGCGGCACATCATGGCATGCCGGCCTCGTTGGAGAGTACCTGATAGAAGAATACGCGCGCGTGCCTGTAGAGGTTGAATACGCATCTGAATTTAGGTATCGCAACCCTATTATCACATCTAAGGACCTGGTAATTGCCATTTCGCAATCCGGCGAAACGGCTGATACCATGGCTGCCATAGAACTGGCCAAAGAGCGCGGTGCAACCATATTTGGTATTTGCAATGTGGTGGGTGCTTCTATACCGAGGCTTACCCACGCGGGAGTTTATACCCATGCCGGCCCCGAGATTGGTGTTGCGTCTACCAAAGCATTTACGGCACAGGTTACGGTATTAACTTTAATTGCGTTTTACATTGCGCAGCAAAGGGGCACCATCACCCAGGGTAAACTGGTGGAATACCTTACCGAGCTGAACGAGATACCCGACCTGGTTACGCGGGCCTTAAAAACCAACGACCAGGTGAAACTTATTGCCGAGCGTTTTAAAGATTCGCCAAACTGCTTATTCCTCGGCAGGGGAAGCTCCTTCCCTGTTGCACTGGAGGGTGCTTTAAAGCTCAAGGAGATCTCCTACATTCACGCGGAAGGTTACCCGGCTGCCGAAATGAAACACGGCCCCATAGCCCTGATTGATGCCGATATGCCGGTGATATTCATCGCCACACAAAATTCTTCGTATGAAAAGGTAGTGAGCAATATACAGGAAGTAAAGGCACGTGGCGGGCATGTTATTGCCATCGTATCCGAAGGAGATACTGATGTAAAAGAAATGGCCGAATATGTGATAGAGATACCCCAAACAGGCGAGGCCTTTGTGCCGCTGCTGGCTACCATACCCCTGCAGTTACTTGCTTACCACATAGCGGTGCTTCGCGGCTGTAATGTAGATCAGCCGAGGAATCTGGCGAAATCGGTAACGGTAGAGTAAGATAGATTATTTGAGATGTGAGATGTGAGACAAGAAGTTTCATGTTTTGCTGATAAGAGGGGCCGCTGTGGGAAACCAAAGCGGCCCCTTTGCTTTGTAGCTTTATCTCAATCTCAAATCTAAATTAAGGGTTATAGATAAAAACAATATTTTTATTAGTTTTGCATAGTTTATATCTATTCAAACAAGATGACCATTACACAACTGGAATATATTATAGCCGTTGATACCTACCGAAGCTTTGTAGGCGCGGCCGACAAATGTTTTGTAACCCAACCTACGCTAAGTATGCAGGTACAAAAACTGGAGGATACCCTGGGCGTGAAACTGTTCGACCGCAGCAAGCAGCCAGTGATCCCTACAGAAATTGGCAGCGAGATCATCGCACAGGCACGGATATTACTCGCCGAAAGCGAGAAGATCAAAGAGATCATCAGCGACAGGCAAAAAGAGCTTTCGGGGGAGCTGAAGGTGGGCATTATCCCTACTGTTGCCCCGTACATACTGCCAAAGATCATACAAGGCTTTGTAGAGAAATACCCGGGGGTGAAGCTGATCGTTTGGGAACAAACCACCGAGCTGATTATCCAGCAGCTTAAATTGGGTACGCTGGATTGTGGTATACTATCCACCCCGCTGCATGAAACCAGCCTTACTGAGGTGCCGGTATTTTATGAGAATTTTGTGGCCTACGTATCAAAAAACAGCAAGCTATCTAAAAAGAAGAACATCGTACCGGAGGATATTGATATGGAGGAGATCTGGGTGCTGAACGAGGGGCACTGCATGCGCGAGCAGGTGTTAAACATTTGCCAGCGCCGCAAAGCCACCAAGGGGTACCAGCATTTTGAGTACAATACCGGCAGCGTGGAAACCCTTAAGCGAATGGTGGATATGAACAATGGCGCCACCATTTTGCCCGAGCTTGCTCTTGCCGATCTGAACGAAAAACAACTGGACAAAGTACGCTATTTTAAAAGCCCCGAGCCCGCCCGCGAAGTAAGCATTGTAATGCACCGTAACTTTCTGAAAAGGCGAATGATAGAGGCCTTAAAAAACGAGATCCTAAATTTTGTGCCGAAACGGCTCCGCAGTAAAAAGAAGAAGGAGATAATGGATATATAAATTCGCGCAGAAAAATTTAAAACCGTCATTCTGAACTTGTTTCAGAACCCCACGGGACAGGTATTCATGTTGCAAGTCGATTAAGTATAGCGGCTACCTTTATGATGGGGTGTTGAAATAAATCCAACATGACGACGGGTTTTTATTGAATATTTTAGCGCCTACTCTTCGTTCGTAACTACCTTCAGCGCTTCTCTTATTTTCTCGGCTGTAGCAGTCAATTCCTCCTGGCTTGGGGATAGTTTGGGACGGGCAAAATTCATATCGTCCACACGGTTCATCGGTATTAAGTGGATGTGTGCATGGGGAACTTCCAGCCCGATAACCGCAACACCCACTTTTTTGCAGGGGATAGCTTTTTTTACACCGATAGCTACAATCTTGGTGAAGATCTGCAACTCGTTGTATGTTGTATCATCCAGGTCGAAAATATAATCCACCTCTTTTTTAGGGATCACCAGCACATGCCCTTCGGCCAGCGGGCTGATATCTAAAAATGCCAAAAAATCATCCGTTTCGGCAACTTTATGGGCCGGTATTTCGCCTGCTATTATTTTTGAAAAGATAGTCATGGGTAATGAGTGATTTTTGAGGGAGTGAATTAGTGAATTAGTGATTTAATGAATTGCGCTGTTCGCTCATTCAAAAATCACTCATTCACTAATTGTAAACTACCTGCTAACTTCCAGTATCTCAAATTCAATTTTACCGGCAGGTACGGTTATCTCGATGGTTTCGCCTACCTTTTTGCCTAAAAGGCCCTTAGCGATAGGCGATGCTACCGATATTTTACCGGTTTTCATATCCGCTTCGCTCTCAGAAACCAGCTGGTAGCTCATGGTAGCGCCGTTCTTCAGGTTCTTTATTTTTACGATAGATAATGCCAGCACTTTAGATACATCCAGTTTAGATTCATCCAGTAAACGGGCGTTTGCCAGCGTTTCCGACATCTGGGCAATCTTGGCTTCGTGCAAACCCTGTGCTTCTTTAGCGGCATCGTATTCCGCGTTTTCAGACAGGTCGCCTTTATCGCGTGCCTCCGCAATTTGTTTTGATATATCAGACCTGCCGGTGGTTTTTAACCTTTGTAATTCTTCTTTTAATTTTTCTAAACCTTCTTTGGTGTAGTAAGAAACATCTGCCATTGTACTAATAATAAAATTTATTTACGTTGAGCGCCAAAAAAAACCGCCCTACTATTTCTAACAAATAGAAGAGCGTGATGGCCTTAAAAACAAACAAGACTACGTCGGCCGGGCCTGCATAGTCTTGTTTAGTGTAAAACGAAGATAAGGTAATTAAGTTTTAATATCCAAATTTATTGTTGGGATTCCACCGATGGAGAAGGGATTGCACCGATTTTTGTAGCGGCAGTTGAAAATGATTTTGTTAATTGTGCCTAAGCAACCACCCACCACTCCCTATTCACCACTCAGCGGCAACGCAACCAGCTTTTCAGCCATTACTTCGCTTATTTTGCGGTAGCTGTCAAACGTCCACCCGGCGACGTGGGGACTCAGGATCACCTTGCCCGATTGGCGCAACTCATCAAACCAAAGTTGCTCTCCCAGGGCCGGGAATTTTTCAACTTCCAGCACATCAAGCCCGGCGCCTATTATTTTATTTTGTTTAATGGCATTTAAAACGGCGCTTGTTTTTACCACCTTGCCGCGGGAGGTGTTGATCAAAAAGAAGGGGTTTTTAAAGTGGAACAAAAACTCGTCATCTATAAGTCCATTGGTTTCGCGCGTGAGCGGAATATGCAAACTTAGCACATCGGCATGTTTTACAATTTCTTCCATGCTTACTTCCCGGGCATATTTATCGCTAAAGCCGGTTTTGTATTTATCATAGGCCAGCACTCCTACCTGGAAACCAGATAGCTTGCGTGCAAAGCTTTGCCCCATATGCCCGTAACCAATGATGCCGATAGTTTTACCTTTCAGTTCGTAGCCCCGGTTTGCCTCGCGCTGCCAGCTGCCCGCGCGGATCTGCGCATCGGCAATGTTGATATTGTTCATCAGCGACAGCAACAAACCGATGGCATGTTCGCCTACGGCATCAGAGTTTCCTTCGGGTGCGTTGATAAGAGTGATGTTCCGTTTGATAGCGTAATCCTCATCGATATTATCCATCCCGGCCCCGGCGCGGCAAATAAAGCGCAGGTTTGGTGCCAGGTCTATCACGGCCTTATCCACCTGGAATTTGGAACGGATCACCAATCCGTCGTAACGGTTTAATATGCCAATAGCTTCGTCGGTTTTGATGGTTGGCTGATAATCGCAGGTGTAACCGGCAGCGTCGGCACGTTCAATAAATATGGGGTGGATATCATCAACGATAAGAATATTGTTTTTCAATGCTTTGAATTTGAAGAAGACAAAATTAAGAAATTGCTTATGATTACTTAACATTCGCCACAGATGTGTTTATTGGATGACGAAGGGCATATGCGATCCACCTTCAAATCGTAGCCAAATCCTCTCCAAAGGAGAAGACTTTAAAAGCTTTTTTGAACCCTCTCCTTTGGAGAGGGCAGGGTGAGGCCCTTCCCTGCCACATCTGCCGCCTTTTAAAACTGGCACGCAAATAGCATATACCTATATACGGAGCTTAAAACCGTAACCAAAATGAAACTACCTTTTAAAAGAACACGATCAGATATAAAACAATACGCCGAAAAGCTATCG
This sequence comes from Mucilaginibacter pankratovii, assembly GCF_014773265.1. GTDB lineage: Bacteria > Bacteroidota > Bacteroidia > Sphingobacteriales > Sphingobacteriaceae > Mucilaginibacter > Mucilaginibacter pankratovii. The sequence goes on from NZ_JACWMY010000003.1 coordinate 276,662, forward strand.
CACGACGGCTTTAAACAGATCTTCGACCATATAGATCAGCTCAACATCAAAAAAGGGGTGGATAAAATGGGCCTTGATAAGTTCATCAACCAATGCGCATATTTGGCGGCAGGCTCGGGTGCCATATCCGGTAGTGGCGGCGTGTTTACCATGGTAGTGGGTATGCCTGTGGATTTTGTGAATCTTATTACCCAGCAGTTCAGGGTTACTATGGCCATTATGTACTACAGCCGCGGCAGTTACAAAATCACCTTCGAAGAATTTATGGGCTTGGTTGCCGCCTCTTTCAAAATAGAAGCGGGCGTAGCCATGACCAAAACCGTAATGGAAACCGTTGCTGAAAAACTATTGCTGGCCTTTGGCGTGCGTACAGCCGAAAGACTGATACCCGTCGTCGGCGCAGTTATCGGCGGCACAGCAAACTATCTTTTTGTAAAACGTATGGCCGATTCGGTGAAGAAATCGCAGGGCATCAGTGGGCCGGTGGAGATTAAAGTTTACTAACGGGGAAACATACCCCATACCCATGTGGGTGCATACAAATCTTCCGAGTCGTAAATTAGAACAATGTAATTTCGGCCTTGCATTAAAACATTACAAAGAAAAATGCTATCGAACTCATTCGTGCCGATAGCATTTTTTGTTTGTTTAAGTTCATCGATCTCGGAAGGTGTAATCGCGCTCCCTATTTCGTCGAAGAACGCCTTTGAATAACCGTACGATTCCACGATGGAGATCTCCTCGATAGATTTGATGGAAACGGTAGCGTACTTCGCTATCAATTGAGCAAAAGCAACAATTAAATGAGACACTTCTTATTTATTCACGGTTATCTGATTCGTCAATTTCACAAAATCTTCCACGTTTAAACGCTCGGCACGCAGGTCCAGCATTTTGTTTTCGGTCATCTTTTCTTTGTTGATAAGGGACGACAAGGCGTTGCGCAACGTTTTGCGGCGCTGATTAAAACCGGCCTTCACCACCTGCCAAAACAGTTTTTCATCGCAGCCAAGGGTTTCGGTTTCGTTGCGGGTTAGGCGGATAACGGCAGATAATACCTTTGGCGGCGGGTTAAACACACCGGCTTTCACAGTAAAAAGGTACTCTACTTTGTAATAAGCCTGCAAAAAAACGCTCAGGATGCCATACTCCTTACTGCCCGGTTTGCTGGCGCAGCGCTCGGCCACTTCTTTTTGGAACATGCCTACCACCTCCACAACCTGTTTACGATTATCAAGGATCTTAAAAAGTATCTGTGAGGATATATTGTAGGGGAAATTGCCAATAACTGCCATTTGCGGCTGAAAAGTGGCCGGGAAGTCCAGCTCAAGAAAATCGGCATTGATCAAATGCGTACCTAAGGCAGGGTATTTCTTTTGCAGGAACGTGTAAGATTCGGTATCTATATCGATCAAAAAAACCTCGTATTCCGGCTTCTGAAGCAGAAAATCCGACAGGATGCCCATGCCTGGGCCAACCTCCAGCACCTGTTTGTATTTATCAGCCGGGCGCAGGCTCTCCACAATTTTTTGCGCCATATTTTTATCAGTAAGAAAGTGTTGGCCTAAATGTTTTTTTGCTCTTACTAATGTCATTATGCAAGTATATTTAAGCAAATTAAGGCATATTTGCGCTTTATTAAGGAATTATAAACTTAAAATCTTTTTATTTGCATATTAAGTAGAATGCCTAAAGCGCAAAGCTTAAAGCAATTATAACAGTCGATTAAGCCTTTCCACCTAATAAATTGTTTCGCAAATCAACTTGTGAACCTCGATAATCGGTGAAATCAGAAGCTATAATCGGTGAAATCATAAAATCATGAGCGATAAACCTAAAATAGGCATAAGTATTGGCGATGTTAACGGTATTGGATTAGAGATAATCATCAAAACCCTGGCCGATGCAAAAATATACGATTACTGCACCCCCATTGTTTACGGGCATACCAAAGTGGCATCTTTCCATCGCCGAGCTACGCATATCAACGAGCTGAATTTTAATGTGGTAGGCGATGCATCGCAATCAATTGCAAAACGTGCCAACATGATCAATTGCTGGGAAGAAGATGTGCGCATAGAACCCGGTACGGTTACAGCCGACGGCGGTAAATATGCCTACCTGTCCCTGCAACGTGCCACCGACGACCTGCTGAGCGGTATGATAGATGGCCTGGTTACGGCACCGATCAATAAAGACAATATCCAAAACGAGGATTTTAACTTCCCCGGCCATACCGAGTACCTGCAATCGCGCGATAGCGCGGAAGAATCGCTAATGTTTTTGGTGAGCGAAACCCTGCGCGTTGGTGTTGTAACCGGCCATATCCCGGTATCAAAGATCTCTGAAAGTATCACTACCGAAAAAATTATTGCCAAGCTAAAGCTGATGCACAGCAGCCTGCGCGATGATTTTTGGATCCGCAAACCCAAAATTGCGGTTTTGGGCCTAAACCCCCACGCCAGCGATAACGGGCTGATAGGTTCTGAAGAGAAAGACGTAATTATCCCGGCCATTGAGGAAGCACGCGCGCATGATGTTTTGGCGTTTGGACCGTACGCTGCCGATGGTTTTTTTGCCAATGGCACCTACCTGCAGTTTGATGCCGTATTGGCCATGTATCACGACCAGGGGCTTATCCCCTTTAAGCAGATCGCGTTTGAATCGGGTGTTAATTATACCGCTGGGCTGAGCTTTGTGCGCACATCGCCAGATCATGGTACCGCGTACGATATTGCCGGTAAAAACATGGCATCAGAGATCTCGTTCCGCGAGGCATTGTTCACTGCTTTGCATGTTATTAAGCATCGCCGCGAAACAGCCGAGCTAAACGAAAATCCACTTTTATTTAGCAAACTGAGCCGAGACAGGGACTAAAGCACCGGTTAGCGATACTGTTTTAAACAAATTGCCGTTTATTTAAAACATTTATCTCTAAAAAACATTTCCCTGTTTAATGAGTAATTTAATTAACCGCATCAGGTCAATTGATGCGTTTCGTGCGGTTACCATGTTCCTGATGATCTTCGTGAATGATCTCGACGGCGTACCCAATACGCCCGAATGGCTCAAGCACGCAGCTGTAAATGCCGATGGATTAGGATTAGCCGATACGATATTTCCTGCCTTTTTATTTATTGTGGGGTTGGCCATCCCATACGCTTTTGAACACCGGTCGAAAAAGGAGGACTCCAAAATACCGATGCGCATTATCACGCGCTCTTTCGCCTTAATATTTATCGGTTTTTTCCATGCCAATATGGAAACTTACGACGAGGCACACGCCATTTTGCCCCGCCCTGTTTGGGACAGCCTGGCCACTTTCAGCTTCTTTTTTATTTTTATCGATTACAGCAAAACCACCTCGCTTGTTAAGCGCTATTTATGCCAGGGCTTTGGCATTGCCTTGCTTATACTGGTATGTATCGTATATAAAAGCTCCGACCCCGGGCACTCCTGGCTGCATTTAACGTGGTGGGGTATATTGGGATTAATTGGCTGGTCTTATCTTGTTTGCGCCTTTATTTACCACTATTCCGACGGAGCACTATGGGTACAGGCCGCCGCTTGGCTTTTCTTTATGTTTTTTAATATCGATTACCACTTTGGGCTGCTTAATTTCCTGGCACCGGTGCAAAAATACGTGTGGATCTCTGGTAACGGGGCTATGCAGGCCTTTACTATGGCAGGCATTTTTGTATCGGTGCTGTACATCAGGCTTACGCAAAACGGCGAATTAAAAATGCTTTGGGTGGCCATGTTTTTGATCGCCATTATCCTGTTTAACCTGGGCTTTATTGTGAGGTACTTTAGCGGCGGTATCTCCAAAGCCCGCGATACGCCTTCGTGGGTACTTATCTGTACTGGCATCAGCCTTATTGTATACGCCATATTTGTTTTTGTGGTAGATACCTGCAAGAAGTACCATTGGTTTAAAGTGATAGAACCCGCAGGCACCAACACATTCACCTGCTACCTGCTGCCCTATTTATTTTACCCCATGTATCAGATGACAGATTTTAATTACCCTCAATACTTTGACCAGGGCACCGGCGGCCTTATCCGCTCATTGATACTTGCGCTGGTAATTGTTTGGCTTGCAGGGCTGCTGCAGAAGATAAACATCAGGCTGAAGATATAGTTGGGGAGTGGTGAATAAGTATTTTCGCTAACAGCCATCAACCAGCCTCTATCAACCATGAACTATATCTTCTGTATCCAGGGGCAGCAATGGTAAAACGCTTTCCTCAGGGTGTCTTTGGGGATGCCGGTTGCGGGTAGCTCGTCGGGATAGGTTTTTTCAAATACCTTTATCATGCAATCGCAAAGCTCGGCTTTTTGCTGTTTGGTGCCCGCCGCCGCTGGCAGGTTTAGTTTAAGCCGGGTGGTGATGGTATCTTTTACGGTTTGCTTGTATTCCGGGCTCCAGCCACTGCACGATGCCAATGTCAAAATTACAGAAAGAAAGAGTAGGGTTCTTTTCATCACTAAAAAATTTGAAGCTAAAATAAGTAAAAAAAGCGTCGCAAATCCGCCATCTTCATTGATCCAATTTTTCTTTTTCCGGCCTCTTAATTCTTATTGTCTTGCGTCTGTGCCGGGCATTGTTTATAACCTCATTTCTATTTAAAAAAAACAGTTTCCAGTTTTAGGATTTTTACCTACATTTGCGGGCTAATTGTTGCTCATTGAAATCGCTAAGGACATACGCAATCCCTTTTACCGGCTTAAAGCTGGGTAAACACCTTTTTGAATATGAAATTGGTGAGGAATTTTTTAAGGAGTTTGAGTATTCGCTGGTTAAAAAAGCCACCCTGCTTTGCAAGGTTGAGCTGGAAAAGCAGGAAACGATGATGATCCTTAACTTTGATATCACCGGAACGGTTACAGCCACCTGTGATAAATGCTTATCGGAATATCAGCAGCCGATAGCTATTGAAGAGCAACAGATAGCCCGTTTCAGCGAAGAGGAAATGGGTGAGGATGATGAAATTATTACCCTCGGTAAAAATGATCACGAGATCAATATTGCCGGGTTGATATATGAATATGTTACCGTTGCCATGCCATTTGTTGCTTTATGCAGCAACCAGGGCGACGGAAAGCAATGCGACGAGGAAATGCTTGATAGCTTAAACAAGTTATCGGTAAATGACGAACAAACAGAGAAAATAGACCCAAGATGGGACGCTCTGAAAAAATTAAAGTAAATTAAACAACAGGATCATGCCACATCCAAAAAGGAAAATTTCGAAATCGAGAAGAGATAAACGCCGTACGCACGATAAAGCGTTAGCGCCAACCTTAACTACTTGCCAAACTACTGGCGCCGTGCATTTGCCACACCGTGCCTACACTGTTGATGGTAACGTATACTTCAACGGTAAAATTCTTATTGAGAAAGCAGTAGCAGTATAAGTTAATTTTCTGAAATGAAGATTGGCTTAGATATAATGGGCGGCGATTACGCCCCCAAGGCGGCCGTTTTAGGAGCGATAGAAGCATGTAAGGTGCTCTCTGCCGGCCAAAAACTGGTGCTTATTGGCGATAGAGATATCGCGGTTACTATTCTTCAGGAAAATAACTTTAGCCCCGATAACTTTGAGTTTGTACACACAACCGAAGTTATCACCATGGGCGAACACCCTACCAAGGCCATTGTGCAAAAGCCCGATAGCAGCATTGCTGTGGGCTTTAAAATGCTGAAGGAAAATAGCATACAAGCTTTTTCATCGGCAGGTAATACCGGTGCCATGCTGGTAGGTGCTATGTTTAGCGTAAAAACCATACCTGGTGTTATACGCCCGGCTATGACAACCATTGTACCCAAACTTAAAGGCGGTTTGGGTATTATTTTGGATGTGGGCGCTAACGCCGATTGTAAGCCCGATGTGCTTGTGCAGTTTGGTGTTTTAGGCAGCCTGCTTGCCGAATCGGTTTACAATATTCCAAATCCCCGCATCGCCCTGATGAACATTGGTGAGGAGGAAGAAAAGGGCAACTTGCTTGCCCAGGCCACATACCCTTTAATGCGCGATTCGAAGTTATTTAACTTTGTGGGCAATATAGAGGGGCGCGACCTTTTTGAGGATAACAACGATGTGGTGGTTTGCGATGGTTTTACAGGTAATGTGATATTGAAGCTTGCTGAATCGTTCTACGTTATTACCTTAAAGAAAAGATTGAAAGACGAGTTTTTCGACCGCTTTAATTACGAGCAATACGGAGGCAGCCCTATACTTGGGGTAAACGCCCCGGTTGTTGTGGGCCACGGTATCTCCAGCCCCGAAGCCATCAAAAACATGGTACTTTTGTCGAAAAACATGATCGAGACCAACCTCATCGATAAAATTAAACAAGCTTTTCAGTAAAAAATATGAGTAAGATCCATGCCGCTATTACCGCAGTAAATGGTTACGTGCCCGATTATATCCTCACCAACCACGAACTGGAAACGATGGTGGAAACCAACGACGAGTGGATAATGAGCCGTACCGGTATCAAGGAACGTAGGATATTGAAAGGCGAAGGAATGGGCACATCTGAAATGGCCGTACCGGCTGTAGAGGGCCTGCTAAAAAAACGCGGCATAAGCGCAGAGGAAATCGACCTGATTATTTTTTGCACCGTAACGCCAGATCTTACCTTCCCTGCAACCGCAAACATACTGGCTCATAAAATCGGCGCGAAGAACGCATGGGGGTACGACCTGCAGGCGGCCTGCTCGGGATTTTTATTTGGGCTGGCTACAGGAGCGCAATTTATAGAGAGTGGTAAACACACAAAAGTATTGGTAGTTGGCGGCGATAAAATGTCGTCTATCATTAATTATGAAGACCGTGCTACCTGCATTATATTTGGCGATGGCTGCGGCTGCGCCTTACTTGAGCCCAATAGCGAAGGCTTGGGCATCATGGATTCTATTTTGAAGACAGATGGTTCGGGAGCGCAGCTCCTTTATCAAAAAGCCGGCGGCTCCGTTCGCCCGGCGTCGCACGAAACGGTTGATAATAAAGAGCACTACGCATACCAGGAAGGCCAGGCAGTATTTAAGTTTGCTGTTACCAATATGGCCGATGTTGCTGCCGAAGTAATGGAGCGCAATAGTTTAATTGCTGATGATATTGCGTGGCTGGTGCCACACCAGGCCAACAAACGTATTATAGATGCAACCGCTAACCGTACAGGCATAAGTGCCGATAAGGTTATTATTAATATAGAGCGTTATGGCAATACCACCAATGGTACCATCCCGCTGTGTTTATGGGAATGGGAAAGCAAATTTAAAAAAGGCGATAACCTCATACTGGCTGCCTTTGGCGGCGGGTTTACCTGGGGATCTATCTATTTAAAATGGGCCTATAACTCATAGATGTGCAGATTTTAAATGTGCAGATATGCAGATTTAAAATTAAAACATCTTAAAATTGTGCTTGTTAAATAATATATTCATTAAAAATCATTTGCACATTTGCATATCCGCACATTTGCATATTTTATATATACTTTTATCCAAAACCAATTAGCTCCAACATGGATATTAAACAAATTCAGGATCTTATACGCTTTGTTTCCAAATCGGGTGTAAACGAAGTTTCCATCGAACAAAAGGATTTCAAGATCACGATCAAAACCAACGAGGCTGCACCGGCAGTTTACCATGCTACCCTGCCTGCGGCTCCACTTGCAGCAGCAGCAGCCCCCGCCCCGGTTGCAGTAGCACCAGCGCCTGAGCCGGTTGCACCTATAGCCGATACAAGCAACTATATTACTATAAAATCGCCGATGATAGGTACGTTCTACCGCTCGGCATCACCGGAGAAGCCACTGTTTGTAAACGTGGGCGACGAGATAAGCAACGGCAGCGTGCTTTGCATTATCGAAGCAATGAAGCTGTTTAACGAAATAGAATCGGAAGTATCGGGCCGTATTGTGAAAATATTGGTTGATAACGCATCGCCGGTAGAATACGACCAGCCTTTGTTTTTGGTTGAACCTAAGTAATTTGAAGATTAGTTAATTTGAAGATTTGAAAATTACCGTTTTCAAATCGTTACGCTAAGTATTTAGTTATTCATTTTCAAATTACCACATTTTCAAATTTTCAAATTAGAGCAAATGTTTAAAAAAATATTAATAGCCAACCGTGGCGAGATTGCCCTGCGAATTATTCGTACCTGTAAGGAAATGGGCATCAAAACCATAGCGGTTTATTCCACTGCCGATAGGGACAGCCTGCATGTACGTTTTGCCGATGAGGCCGTATGTATTGGCCCCCCCGCAAGCCGCGACTCTTACCTCAATATCCCCAATATAATTTCTGCTGCCGAATTAACCAACGCCGATGCGATCCATCCGGGCTATGGTTTCCTTTCGGAAAATGCCAAATTTTCTGCTATCTGTGCCGAATATGGCATCAAATTTATCGGTGCAACTGCAGATCAGATCAACAGAATGGGAGATAAAGCTTCGGCTAAAGAAACCATGAAAAAGGCTGGTGTTCCCATCGTTCCGGGTTCCGAAGGCTTACTTTCGGATATCAAATCAGGCATCGTTATCGCCAATAAAATTGGTTACCCGGTTATACTTAAAGCAACCGCCGGTGGCGGTGGCCGTGGTATGCGCATTGTTTGGAAAGACGAAGAGTTTGAAAATGCCTGGGATAGCGCACGTGCCGAATCCGGCGCTGCCTTCGGTAACGACGGCCTCTATCTTGAAAAATATGTACAGGATCCACGCCATATTGAAATACAGGTAGTGGGCGACCAATACGGCAAAGTTTGCCATTTATCCGAGCGCGATTGTTCTATACAACGTCGTCACCAGAAACTGGTTGAAGAAGCGCCATCGCCTTTTATGACAGATAAGCTGCGTAAAAAGATGGGCGAGGCCGCTATTAAAGGCGCAAAAGCGGTAAAATACGAAGGTGCCGGTACGGTAGAGTTTTTGGTTGATAAAGACCGCAACTTCTACTTTATGGAAATGAACACCCGTATCCAGGTAGAGCACCCGGTTACCGAAGAAGTAATTAACTTCGACCTGATCAAAGAACAAATAAAAGTTGCTGCCGGTATCCCAATCTCGGGTAAAAACTACGAGCCAACCATGTGCGCTATCGAGTGCCGCATCAACGCCGAAGACCCGGCCAACAACTTCCGCCCGTCGCCAGGTAAAATAACCAACTTCCACTCGCCAGGTGGCCATGGTGTGCGTGTAGATACGCATGTGTACAGCGGTTACACCATTCCGCCAAACTACGATTCGATGATAGCCAAGGTAATATGCATGGCCCAAACACGCGATGAAGCATTGGCAACCATGGAGCGCGCGCTAAGCGAGTTTGTTATAGAAGGTATCAAAACCACCATCCCATTCCATTTAAAATTACTCAAGGACCCTAACTTTAGGGCCGGTAATTTTACTACCAAGTTTATGGAGACCTTTGAATATTAATAAATAAAAACTTTTAAGGCCACATAAAACGTAAATAGCATTCCTGAGCGTTAAAGGAGTGATATTTAAAACAGATAATGAGCGATAACAAACTAATAAAGGCTATAAAAGAAAAAGGCCAGACGATGGAAGCCGAAATGTCATTTTTTGACCATTTGGAGGCTTTACGATGGCACCTTATCCGGGCAGCTATCGCTATCGTTATTTTTACTATCGGCGCGTTTTATTTTTACAATTTTATATTCGATACCATTATCCTGGGCCCAAGCCGCACCGATTTTTGGACGTATCGCATGCTTTGCAAACTGGGCGATCTGCTGGGAAAATCTGGCTTTTGCATCGATAAAATAAACATAAAGCTTATTAACACCGAGATGGCCGGGCAATTTACCCTGCAAATAAACTCGTGTTTGTTAATTGGTGTGATGTTGGGCTTTCCCTATTTATTATACGAGGTATGGTTGTTTGTAAAACCCGCCCTGCACGAAAAAGAACGTAAGGCGGCAACGGGTTTTGTGTTTTATGCTACCTTCCTGTTCGTCCTGGGCATCCTTTTCGGCTATTACGTAATCACTCCCGAGTCTATTAACTTTTTATCGGGCTTTACCGTTAGCGATAAAATAGAGAACTACTTCGATATCGATTCGTACCTGTCATCGGTAGCCACACTAACATTAGCTACCGGCATAGTTTTCCAGCTACCAATATTGGTATATATCCTATCCAGCCTGGGTATTTTAACGCCTAAGTTTATGCGCAGCGGCCGGCGGTACGCTGTGGTGGCTATTTTAGTTATCTCGGCAGTAATTACCCCAACACCCGATATGATGACCATGACCATTGTGAGTATACCGCTCTTTGTGCTTTACGAAGTGGGTATTGTGGTGGCTGGTGTGGTAGAAAAACGCAAGTTAAAACGCGAAGCAGAACTGGATTTGTAGCCCTCGCTAATAACACTCGATCTTTAAAAACGCCCTCTCCTTTACAAGGTGGGGGCGTTTTGTTATCAGACCATCAGGCAAAATAATGTCGAACGCCGAATATTGAATATCGAATGATCGGGTAAAAAGCTTTGCTGTATAGCGCATCACTCCTGCGTTCAGTATTCATCATTCGAAATTCGGTGTTCGATATTAATTCTCCTTTTTCGACCTTCCCTTCCTATCAAAAAATTTACGTAAGCCCTTGTATAAAAATTATACATTTGAATAATGAAAACAGGGTTAAAAATTGCCATTGGCGCGGATCATGCCGGCTTTGAATATAAGCAAGCCATTTTGGGCATGTTTGATGATATCGAGTTTAAAGATTTTGGTACTGATTCGGCTGAATCTGCTGATTATCCTGATTTTGCTCACGCCGTAGCTTCAGCAGTAGAAGCGGGCAGCGTTGATTTCGGCATCCTGCTTTGCGGCAGCGCCAACGGTGTAGCCATGACGGCCAATAAGCACCAGGGTATCCGCGCAGCCATCTGCTGGAAAGAAGAAGTAGCCATCCCCGCCCGCACCCACAACGATGCCAATGTACTGTGCATCCCCGCCCGCCATGTAACACTGGATGAGGCCAAAACTATTATAGAAAGATTTTTAACCGAAGAGTTTGAAGGCGGCCGACACGCAAGGCGCGTAAGCAAAATTGGCTGCTAAATACATTAACAATAGATAATTTAAAATAGATGAAGAAAGTATCACTTTTTATAACCGCCCTGGCTATAGGTGCAAGTGCATGTGCACAGCAAAATGCCACCGCGGTTAAGTACGGTAAATTAATTACAGCCGAAGATGCCAAAAAGCACTTAAGCATTTTAGCGTCAGACGAGTTTGAAGGTCGCGAAACTGGCAAACCCGGTGCAGAGAAAGCCGCCAACTACATAGCAGGCGAGTTTAAAAAATTAGGCTTGCAAGCCCCTGTTAACGGCTCATATTTTTTTGACGTGCCCTTGGCCGAAACTAAGCTCACCATCAGCGCGTTTTCTATAAATGGCCAGGCTTTTGCCAACTGGACAGATTTTTTTGTCCGCGGCACTTTTCCTGATAAAACCATTAATGCTGCCGATGTTGTTTTTGTTGGCTACGGAACTGCTGAGGAAATTGCAGGTACCGACCTGGGAGGTAAAATTGTATTACTAATAAACGAGGATAAACCCGTTGTAGGTACAAAAACAAATACCAGCTACCGTGCAACAGCTGCACGCCAGGCCATCTTAACCGCTATCCGCGAGCAGAAGCCTGCTGTTATATTGGCTGCAAACGGAGAAATTGCAGGCTTGCTTAAACGCTTTGGTGGGCAAAACCCAAGCGGTGGTGGTGCCTTAGCTATAAAAAAACCGGCAGACAATAGTAATGCGGCTACGCCTGTTTTTAACGTATCCACAACCGTTGCGGATGCAATTGTTAAATCTACCGGCAAAACATACGAGGAGCTTAAAACAGCAGCAGCTGCCGGCAAAACAACACAAACCGTAAAAGCAACCGCGGAAATAGCTTTTAAGACAACCATGACGGATGTAAAAGCGGTTGACGTTTTAGGCTTTTTACCAGGTTCGGACCCAAAGCTTAAAAACGAGGTTTTGATTTTCTCTGCCCATTACGACCACATCGGTCTGGTTACCAAACCCGGTGCAACCGATAAAGTAAACAACGGTGCCGATGATGATGGCAGCGGTACCACCGGTATGCTGGAGATTGCGCAGGCATTTACCAAAGCAAAAAAAGACGGTAAAGGCCCGCGTCGCAGTGTATTATTCCTGGGTAACGTTGGCGAAGAAAAAGGTTTATTAGGTTCTGAATACTATACCGATCATCCGGTTTATCCTTTGGCTAACACCATTGCCGATTTGAATATTGATATGATAGGCCGTGTGGGCGAAGAATACATTGGCAAACCCGATTCTGCCAACTATGTATATTCAATTGGTTCTAACATGCTAAGCTCAGATCTGAATAAAATTGGCAAGGACGCAAACAACACCTACACTAAAATGAAACTGGATTACAAGTATGATGATCCTAACGATCCTAACCGTTTCTACTACCGTAGCGATCATTACAACTTTGCCCGTTACGGCGTACCAATTATATTTTACTTCAACGGTGTACATGCCGATTATCACCAGCCTGGTGACGAAGTAAGCAAAATTAACTTCCCGCTGTTGGCAAAACGTGCGCAGCTGGCATTTTACACCGGCTGGGAACTGGCAAACCGCGATGCCCGCCCTGTTGTAGATAAAAAACCAGCAGGCGGTACCCGCTAAGCATTAAACAATATTATATAAGAAGCGCCCCACAAGGGCGCTTTTTTTGCTTATACACATTTCAATTCCCTCCTTTCCCACTAAGGCGGTGTCCTCAACATGGGTGTTCGGAAGATTATTTTTGTTCCCATCTTGAGAGGGGGCGCGAGTGATCGTGTGGTGGCGGGGTGTGTTACCCGTTATCTAATTGCGGAATGCATGGAGCAGAAACACACCCCTCAACCCTTCTCAAGAGGGGAATAGCCCATGATTAGACAGATTTCATAAAACGTTCCGTTGGAACGTAAAAATTGTCTTTATTTTTTCTACCCATGAGACGTTCCTCTGGAACGACCTGTTTTCATCCCATCGGAATGTTTTATGGGTAGAAAATGCCAAAGAACCACCGTACGTTCCAGCGGAACGTCTTATGAATTACCCGTCTGTCTTATGATGGGCTATTCCCCTTAAGTGGGGAATCGCACATTTTCTCCGCTTTTTTAATCTTCAGAACACCTATAGTGAGGACACCGCATTAAATAGATTATTAAAATAACACTTGCAGAAATGTAAAGTATGCTTTACATTTGGTAAACCAAGCTTTACAAATCATGAAACCTTCGATGTTGTTTCCTTATAAGAGCCGCTTTATAGGATTGGCGCTTATTGTTGCGCATGTGCCCGTAAGAGCGATTTGGGAAATGATAAACCCTGATATTGATGAAAGCCATAAACTACCTGTCAACGCAGGAGATTCGGCACTTTTCACTAATGGGCATTTGTTTTTTATAGCGTCGACCCTATTGGTATTAACGGGGCTATTTTTGGTAGCTTTTGCAAAGGAGAAAATAGAAGATGAGCAGATCTCGCAATTGCGGCTAGAATCGCTGCAGTGGGCTATCTACGTGAATTATTTTATCCTTATCATGAGCCTGGTATTTACCAACGGCATCGACTTTATCGACATGCTGCGCTTGAACCTGCTGATACCACTGGTGTTTTTTATAGTTCGTTTCCGCTGGAAGCTTTGGCAGCTTAACCGCTTGCTAAAAAAGGAAGAGGTATAGGCGATGAAAAATAATATGCGGGTGGAGCGCGCCATCAAAAACATCACCCAGGCCGAACTGGCGGAACTGATCAGCGTATCGCGGCAAACCATCAACACCATCGAAAGTAACCGCTATGTGCCATCCACCGTATTGGCGCTGAAAATTGCCCGGGTGTTTGGTAAACCCGTGGAGGAAATATTTACATTAGAGGAAGAAGATTAATAGCCCCCTAACCCCTGAAGGGGGAATTGAAAGTTTGAAAAAGTAAGTAATCTAGATAATAAAATGAACATCACTATAAATCCTGCTCCTCCGTTAGCCAACGGAGGTTGGGCGGCAGTTTTTGCCCCGGAATTATTCATCCCCAATGGGATAACCGATGTAAGTTTTTATGAAAAAGCATTCAGCGCGGTAGAGCTGCGCCGTTTTGGTAACGATGACGGTTCGATCCATGTGTCGGAATTTTCTATTGGCGGCACACTATTTCATTTGCACGAACAAACACGCAATTCCAATGCGGTAAGCCCGGATGCAATTAACGGAGGTACAACCGTGGTCATAGGGTTGTTTGTGGATGATGTGCACGCGGTTGTTGCACAGGCTGTGGCTGCCGGTGCAATCATTACATCGCCCGTGCAGGATTACGATTACGGCTACAGGCAGGGTTCCATCCGCGACCCATTTGGGCATTTGTGGCAGATACAGAAGGCGATTTAGAGAAAAGAATCAAGAAGCAAGAATCAAGACACAAGATAAAGCATACCTAGAATTATAAACCAATGGCAAACCAGGAACCCATATTCGGGCACGGAAAGATCTGTTATGTGGAGATTCCCGCTCTCGATATAGCGCAGGCAATAACGTTCTATCAAAAAGTATTTGGCTGGGAAATTCGTAGCGACGAGCAAGGCAACGCCAATTTCGACGACGGTACGGGCGGTGTTAGCGGCATGTGGTTTAAAGTTGATGAACCGGTAACAACATCGGGCATGCGGGTATCTATCATGGTAGATGATGCGCAAAAAACACTTGACGTGATCGTAGTGGTCGGAGGCACTGTGGTTGAGCCGTTCGATGCCGATTCCGGTGTGCCGATCGCCCGCTTCGCCGACCCGTCCGGCAATGTGTGGACGATTTATCAGCATGGAGGATAGCGAGAATGTGCAAATTTCAGATTTCAGATGTGCAGATGGAGGAGTACCATGATAGCTTCTGCACGGAAGCGATCGTTCAGATCTACAAATAACGGCTTATCGCCAAAAAGCCTTTTATATCTGCATATCCGCACATCCGAATTTTGCACATCTAAACGCCTATCTTTAGTGCATGTTGCTACCGCGGATATTTAGGATACTTGGCTGGATACTTTTACTGCCTGCTTTGGTTTTATGTTTCAAAGTACAGTTTGGGCATTATGTAATACCGTTTCTAAATTATAATGGTCGGACAGAGCAGGTACTCGAGTTCGGTAATGGAATGAATAATTTTACCGATGAGGTGTCTACCACTATTTTGATAGCTGCGTTATTGTTCATTGCCTTTGGCAAGCTGAAAAACGAGAGTCCCCTTACCGGGAAGATCCGCATGCTGGCGTTCTATGGGTCGGCCATCATTACATGGGCATCAACGGTCCTGTACCTGGCTTTAGCAGTTTTGCCAATAGCAACCGATACTAAGTCGAGGCTCCTCGATTTTGTTTCCCAGGCGGGGGCTTATTTTACTCTTAATAACTTTCTGATCCCGATAGCGCTTTTTATACCGGTTTTCTGGTATTTCAAACGGAAGATAAAACAGGAACATCAGCTTAAACAATTGTACCTGCTACCATATATGCCCTTCAACATGATCGGGAAATGGGGTACCCTACTGTTCATGCTGTTTTTTACCGTGAGCGAAATGTTTTCCACCAAATACAATATTTATTCGGATATCTCCATGCTGTTCCCGGCGGCGCTGGCACTTTGGACGTGCTCAAGGGAACGTGTGGAAAACGAAGTGCTTTTTGAGATTAGGTTAAGGGCATTACAAATAAGCTTTTTGGCGCACTATGTATTATTTGTTGTGTTGTACTGGCTGGTATACGGCTGGGACTACTTCGATGCGCTTTTTTGCAGCATTATTTCCATGCAACTCATTTTCCTGGTTGTGTTTTATTGGATGAAGTATAAAACTTCAAAACAAAACCAATTAGTAGAAGCAGCCTAATCCCCCAATCTGCACACCTGAAATCCGCATATCTGCACATCTGCCAAATCACTATCTTTGCGCCATGCGTTTCGATATCATTACCGTATTGCCCGGCTTGCTGGAAAGCCCCTTTACCCACTCTATTTTGCAGCGTGCCCAAAAAAAGGGCGTAGCCGAAATTGTGGTGCATAACCTGCGCGATTATGCCAGCGGCAAACAAAAAAGCGTAGACGATTATCCCTATGGCGGCGGCAGCGGCATGGTGATGACGATCCAACCCTTCGCGGCTTGTATTGAAAAGTTAAAATCTGAACGCGAGTACGACGAGGTGATCTTTATGTCGCCCGATGGTGAAACGCTTAATCAAAAAATAGCCAACCAGCTATCTATTAAAGGCAACATCATCATCCTTTGCGGGCACTACAAGGGGATCGATCAGCGCATCCGCGATATCTTTGTTACCCGCGAGATCTCCATAGGCGACTATGTGCTCTCGGGCGGGGAACTGCCCGCAGCGGTGCTGGTTGATGCCGTAGTGAGGCTGATACCGGGTGTATTGTCTGATGAGACCTCCGCCCTGTCAGATTCGTTCCAGAACGACCTGCTGGATGCCCCCGTTTACACCCGCCCGGCAGATTGGAACGGCCACAAAGTGCCGGATATCCTGCTCAGCGGCGATACCCCGAAAGTAGAGCAATGGCGCTTTGAGCAGGCAATAGAACGTACGAAGCAGAGAAGGCCGGATCTGTTGGAATAGGATCACGGCGAGCCCCCTAACCCCCTGAAGGGGGAGCCTTTTAAAAGTTAACGGTATCTTTATGGAGTAGACTTAATACGCAAGTAAACTTCTGCTCCACCTTCAAGGGGCTGGGGGGCGACTGCAACCAAATTCTATTTTTGCGTTATACCTAACAGTGGATGCCAAAAAAGAACAGCAGCTTATACAGCGATGCCGGGATAACCCGGCCGCATTTGGCGATGTTTTTGATATTTGGTATGCCCCGGTGTTTGGCTACATCTATCGCCGCACCGCCGATTACGACCTCTCCCGCGATATTGCCGCCGAAACATTTTTAAAGGCCTACCTGAATATCGGCAAGTTTAGCTGGCGGGGTATCAGCCTTTCCTCGTGGATCTACCGTATTGCCACTAACGAGCTTAACCAATACTACCGTAGGCAAAAATACCAGCCGCAATCGTTACAGCAACTATTGGAGGAACCCGGCATGGAAAAGCTGCTGCATGCACAGGCAGATAACGAAAAGGAAATTATTGAGAAAGAAATGGAGCACCTGAGCACCTACAAGCAGGTGCGAATAAACCTGCTGCAACTGGATATTAAGTATCAGGAGGTGATCTCCCTGCGCTACTTCGAGCAAAAAACCAATACCGAAATAAGCAATATACTGGATAAGAACGAAGGGACGGTTAAATCGCTGCTTTCGCGCGGACTGGAGAAATTGAGGAATATGCTTTAAAACTGCAACCAATTATCATTTACACATTATAGTGATATAACAATGAAAGATAAAGACGAATTTTTAAAAGAAATGGAAACCCTGCAAGTCCCCAATGCCGATCCGTCGGCACAACACCAAAACAGCGTTAAAATGGCCATCATGAATGCCAACCGTTCTGCCGCCCTTGGGGCCTGGCTTTTGGCTATACCTTCTTACTTTTTGCTTTGTGTTTTTATATATTATTACTCGCACGGGCAAAGTAACTGGTTCGAGGCTATGTTTAATGTGATCATTAGCATGGATAACACACCCTGGCTCGATTTTATGGCACCGATAGTACTTATCATACTGCCAATAGTGTGTATTATTATTAATATACTGGCTATCACCCATGTGCAATTAAAAAAAGCAGGGCATACGCGTAAGTACAGGGAATTCAGTTTTACCATCAGGATAAGATGGTGGAACGTGCTGCTCATCGTACTCAGTAAGCTAATCATAGCGGCATTTCTTGCGTTTGCTATGACAGAAAATATCTCTATCACAAAAAAATCACCCGATCATGAAATTAAATTGGTTCACCCGTAAAGGCGTTATTTACTTGCCTGCATCTATCACCGGATGGCTTATATTTGCCGCCGCATTGGTGTATGCCGTTTACACTTTTGTTGATATCGACAGCCGCTCGCATTCGGTAAGCGATACGCTTATTAACTTTGTGTTTAACTTATTATTGATAGGATTGGCATATACGATAGTGGCTTATTTTACCGAGAAAAAGCCGGCGAGCCCCCTAACCCCCTGAAGGGGGAACAGAAGTTTGCATTGACATTAGCTTTGCTACTGTAGGATAAAGTTTTAAGCGTTTCAAAAGCTCCTTCTTAGAGTGCCGGGAGGCTTCTGATTGTGTATAAAAAACAAAATGTGGAAATTTTTAAAACATACTTTTTTATTTCAAATAATTTCCCTATTATTGCACTCCGATTTTTACGGGTTAAAAGTCGCTTTAAGAGCTAAAAATCATGGATTTAGTAAAATTTGTAGAAGAGCAATCAGTAGTTAAGAATCAATTTCCCGCTTTTAAAGCCGGTGACACTGTTAGCGTGTATTATAAAATCAGAGAAGGTAACAAAGAACGTATACAACTTTACCAGGGTGTTGTACTGCAACGCAATAGCGTTGGCAACAGCGAAACCTTTACCGTGCGTAAAGTTTCTAACGGTATAGGTGTAGAGCGTATATTCCCTTACAATTCTCCAAACATTGATAAAGTAGAAGTAAACAGCGTTGGTAAAGTACGCCGTGCTAAATTGTTCTACCTGCGTGCCCTTACCGGTAAAGCAGCCCGTATCAAATCAAAAAGAGTTTAATTTACATTTTTGTATATTAAAGCCTTTCTGCATCTTGCAGAGAGGCTTTTTTTGTTTCAACCCGGCTTGCTGATGAGATACTTATTTTTTGTAGCTGCTTTTTTGATAGGGAATATTGCTTTGGGGCAAAACTTAACGGGTAAATGGCTGGGCGAGCTGCCCCAAAACAACCGCGATGTAAAATTTAAGCTGGAGATAGACCTGGTGCAAACCGGTAAAAGTCTTGTAGGTACCTCCACTTTTACTACAGTAGATAATCATAAGGTTGTTTTTGCCCTGCAGGGGAACATTGAAGGCAAAAACGTAATGCTGGAAGAGTACAAAGGCGTAAGCTGCGATTGCGAAAGCGGCAAGTACGAGTTTTGTCTTAAAAAAATGAAGGGGACTTTTACCGTAGACTCACTAAACACGCTGTTTGTTATTGACGGTACGTGGACGAGCGAAAGATCGTTCAACGGTAAGGAATACCTTACCAGTGTATGCGAACCGGGCCGGTTTACCATTGTAAAGCCCGCTTTTATTCGCCCGCTGGATGGTTATTACCACAAAAACAATATCGCCAATTCAACAAAGCCAACGGCGTATGCCAATGCGCGTGAGGCTGACGTGATATTTGCAAAACGCGTTTGGCGCGAGATAGACCTGCGCGAAAAAATGAACCAATATCTGGCATCGCCAAAACAGCGGTTGATGGATGTATTGCTTGCAGCGGTGCAAAACAGGGACGTAGTGGCTTATGACCCCACCTCCACCAGGGAGGACCCCAGTGGAGACGCTTTCTCCAGGCGCTTAACCGTAGCCCAGGCACTCCGGAGGTTGGCCGATAGCAGCGTAGTAGATATAATAGACAAAAAAACAGGTGAGAAAACAGGGTCGAAAGTTGTTGCCGGGGAGTTTAACCCCGATGATATTGTGAAATTTCGACTGAAGGAGGATTGGCTGTACGATAAACAACGTGGCATTTTTGAGCCGCGCATTGTAGGCATTGCACCGCTTGTGAAAATTAAAACGGCCGGAGGTGTAACTAATAATGAATATCAGCCAGCTTTTTGGATTTATTTCCCCGAAGTGCGCAGCATATTGGCAACTAAAGAAGCTGTGAACCGAAGCAGCGATGCCGCCGCCCTGAGCTTTGATGATGTGTTTATGAAAAGACTTTTTACCAGCTATATTATCAAACAATCAAATGATAGGGATGAGCGCATTCGCGATTATACCCAGGGTATTGATAAGCTTTACGAAGCCGAACGGCAAAAGCTAAACCTGAAAGGCTGGGAGCTTGGCTTGTGGCAATATTAGTGGTGAGTAGTGAATAGTAAGTAGGAAATAGATCTTATTGTGAGTTATAGATGCAAAAAAAGGTTCGCAGCATTTACGCTGCGAACCTTTTTATTTAGGCGAAAAATCAAATGACTCAACCACTCACTATTTAACCAAACTATTTCTTCGGTTTCGCGAATTTCTCTTTTGGGGCTATTTTAGCCTGCGGGCCTCTCTTTGCCTTTTTCGGTACGTCTTCATGTTCAACTACCATGGTAGGTTTACCGTGCGCGTTAGATAAGGGGGCCGACGATGGCTCTGTAAAATTCGGGATATGTACTTCATCAGGTACATCATCAATATCTACAAAAGTACCTACGGACGGCAGTTCGGCCAATATAGTGCGGCCGCCTTTTACAACCTCGTTAATGGCTACGTTAATTTTAGAATTGAGCGGTAAAAAGATATCCACCCGCGATCCAAACTTGATGAAACCAAACTGGTGCCCTTGCTGCACCTGGTCACCTTCTTTTACATACCATACAATACGGCGGGCCAAAGCGCCTGCTATCTGGCGGAACAATACTGCTACGCCTTCGCTGTTTTCGGTTACCACGGTGGTGCGCTCGTTCTCGGTAGACGATTTTGGGTGCCAGGCCACCAGGTATTTGCCCGGGTGATATTTAAAATATTTTACAAAGCCGCTGATAGGGTTACGGTTAATGTGTACGTTAATAGGCGACATAAATACCGAAATTTGGATGCGTTTATCCTTAAAAAATTCGGTTTCTTCGGTTTCTTCAATAACCACAACTTTACCGTCGGCAGGGCAAAGTACCTGGGTCTCTTCGGCATTTATAGCAAGTATTGGGCTGCGGAAAAACTGCAGGATGATAAAAAACAACAGGGCCGACAGGATGTAAACCACCCATTTCAGCGTATTAGCTTCGGGGAGGTAAAACTGTATCAGCGCATTCACAACAGCTATGAACAAAACGCACAAGGCTATGGAGGTATATCCTTCTTTATGGATAGTCATATGAGCTTATATATTGGTTAAAAAATTATTACAAAACTAAACATTTACAACAAAGTACAGGTATGTGTATACAATTGGCGCGGCAATTAAAAATCCATCGAACCTGTCCAGCAAACCGCCGTGGCCCGGCAATATACCGCCCGAATCTTTTATATTGATACTACGCTTAAACATCGATTCTACCAGGTCGCCCAGTGTGCCGAAACAGCCGATGATAATGGCGATAGATACCCACTGGTTCCAGGGCAGATCTTTAAAATAAAGGCTGATGATAAAACCAACCACGGCAGCTATCAAAACGCCGCCTATGAAACCCTCCCAGGTTTTTTTTGGCGAGTGGCGCTCAAACAGTTTTGTGCGGCCGATGGCGCGGCCTACCAAATAAGCGCCGGTATCGTTAGCCCAAAGCATCAGCAAAAAGCCGAGGGGGATGTGCAGGTTGTGCCCAAGCTCCAGGCCCGGCGGCTTCACATAAGCCAAAGCAACAAAAAAACTAAATGGGATACATACCATTACAACCCCTAAAATAGTATAAGCAATATTGGTAAACGGGGATGCATCTATCTTAAAAAGTTCGTGGATCAATATGGCACTTACCGATAGCGGTAGCAGAAAAAGCAACCTGTGCCCCCATACAGTTGATGTTTCTGTAGCTGGTAATGCCGACAGACTGGCGTAATTGATGAGTGCAAAGCCCGAGAATATTAAAATAGCGGTAATAAAACCTGCCAGCCTGTTGGGCTGAATGCCGCTTTTGATATTCAAGCCGTAAAACTCGTGGAGACAAAGCAGGCAAAGTAAAAGGTAAAAAGCTCCGAAAACGTAATCGCCCGCGTTTACCGAGCCCAGCATTACAATAATAAAAAAGAAGCCTGTGATGGCGCGTGTCTTCATAAGTTCAATTGGTTCAAGATCATTATCTCAACGGCAGTGCTAAAGTTTTCCTGGTGAATATACACCTCAATGTCGCCAAAATCTTGATGGGATGATGCCTGCCGGTTGAGTAGTACAGCATCAATATGGTGGCCGGTAAGCATTTGCTTAACAATTTCTGATTGATAAAAATTGGTTGATGTAAAAATTTTAACCCAGTTCTTCTCCATTAATGTTAGCCAGCTGCTTTTTGCCCGATGCTATGTTTTTATAAACTAACAGCAAAATTATAATAATTATCGCGCTAAATATATAGCCCCCGTAAGTAAAAGTGTGGGTGTCATCGGGGTTTACCTTTATTTTTTTCTGCTGAAACAAATATGTTACCAAAACGGCGGTGCCATTATTTAAAAAATGCCCCCATACAGCCGGCCAGATGCTGCCGCTCCAGGCCACAAAGTATCCAAATAGCCCTCCTAAAAGCATCCTGGGCAAAAAACCATAAAACTCCAGGTGGAAAGCGCTAAACAATGCCGCGGTTATCCAGATGGCGGCGTGGGTATTCTTCGTCCAGCGCTGCATAATGGTTTGCAGCACACCCCTAAACATAAACTCCTCGGCTATCGCGGTAAGCAAGCCTATCAGCAAAACGTTTTTCAGCATATCCCAAACGTTATCCATTTTTAAAATGGCTTTGGTGATCAGTTGGGCCTGCTCCTCGCTGCGTTTCATCCAGGCTTCCAGTCCGCTTAGCCATTTTGGCAATACCATCTGCTGGTTAATATTGCTCAAAAGCTCTATCAACGGTGTGGATGTCATCATTACAAAAAAGGCAACGATCAGCAACAGCCAGTGAAAGCGGAACGATGGTTTAAGGTAATCCCCCGGTTCATTTACAATAAAACGGGCGAAGACCAGCGGGGCAAGCATAATGGGTACGGTAGTACTGATAAACTGCAAAATATACAGTGCCTGTTGCATCTGCGGGTCAGAAAAATTCATCTGTGAGATCTGCTCAATAAGTTTTAGACCGTATATCGCGATGATCAATGCCAGCCCAATGAGGTTGAAAAGAAAGATAGTTCCAACAGAAAGCCCTAAATAAATAGCCAGTTGCAGGCCCGGTGATAACTGATTTACAGGCTTTTTTACCATTTAGCTTAAATTTCGTAAATTTGCACGAATATAATTCATGTCGGTACAAATAGGAAATATAGATTTAGGGGAATTCCCGCTGCTGCTGGCACCGATGGAAGACGTGAGCGATCCGCCTTTCCGCTACGTGTGCAAGCAGAATGGCGCGGATATGATGTATACAGAGTTCATTTCTTCGGAGGGATTGATCCGCGACGCAGCCAAGAGCCGCCAGAAGCTGGATATATTTGAATACGAGCGCCCCATCGGCATCCAGATCTTCGGCAGCGATATCGATCATATGCGCGAAGCAACGGAAATTGCCAGCCTTGCCGGTCCCGATTTGATGGACATTAACTACGGCTGCCCTGTAAAACAGGTGGCATGCCGTGGCGCGGGCGCAAGCCTGTTGCAGGATATAGACAAAATGGTAGCCATGACCAAAGCGGTTGTGAACGCTACGCACTTGCCTGTAACGGTAAAAACCCGCCTCGGCTGGGACGATAACACCAAAAACGTTTACGAAGTTGCCGAACGCCTGCAGGATGTGGGCATCAAAGCGCTCACTATACACGGCCGTACCCGCGCCCAAATGTACAAAGGCGCTGCCGACTGGAGCCTGATACACTCTATCAAAAAAAACCCGCGTATTAAGATCCCTATCTTCGGTAACGGAGATATCGATTCGCCTGAAAAAGCGGCCGAATGGCGGATGCAGTACGAAGTGGATGGTATGATGATAGGCCGCGCTGCCATTGGCTACCCCTGGATCTTCCGCGAAATAAAGCACTACTTTGCTACTGGCGAGCATTTGGATAAGCCAACTATTGCCGAGCGGATAGAGATTTGCAAAACGCACTTGCAAAAATCAATGGAATGGAAAGGTGCCCGCACCGGTATTTTTGAGATGCGCCGCCACTACAGCAACTATTTTAAAGGCGTGCCCGATTTTAAAGAGTTTAGGATGAAACTTGTTACCGCGGCCACCGTAGAAGAGATCATGGATATTTTAGCAGAGGTCGACAAAAAATATGCGCTCGAAATGGCGTAATATTTGTTCGGATGCTATATATTTGAATTAAAAGAGATTAACAAGCAATGGCTACTACCATAACTGAAGGTGTTAAGGTTTCAGTTGAAACAATTTACCAGCCCGAATATTCTAACCCGGCTAACGACCACTTTATGTTTGCATACAGGGTAAGCATAGAGAACCTGGGTAATTATGCTGTGCGCCTGCTTAGCCGCCATTGGTACATTTTCGATTCTAACGGTGCAAAACGCGAAGTAGAAGGCGAAGGTGTGGTGGGCCAGCAACCCATTATCGAACCCGGCTCCTCCCACGAATACGTATCCGGCTGCAACCTCAAAACCGATATGGGCAGCATGAAAGGCGAATACCAGATGGAACGCCTTTTAGACAGCTCTGTTTTTAACGTGCAGATCCCTGAATTTTATTTGGTAGCACCTTACCGGTATAATTAACCGTAGAAGTAGGACTTTTAGAGTCAGGAGTCAAGATACGCGCTTCCTTCAACGCTTACGGTTGCTCCGAGATCTCCACATCATCCGATATTTTATCTGAGAACATTACCATTACTTGTGGCGAAATGCCTTTAACAGCTTTAACATGGCCGGTTTTCGATTGGCTGTTAAACCTGTCGTAATAGCTGATGTTGATCTGTCCTACCGATTTTAGTTTACCGCTTAGCTCGCTCAGGTCAAACCTATCATAGTATTTAAGCGGCACACCGCCAATGGATTTAAGCTTTCCCTGCAGTTCGCTTCTATCGAAGATATCGTAATAGGTGAAGCTTACATCGCCGATGCTTTTTACTTTTCCGTGGAGTTCATCGCGGTCAAACCTGTCATAATATTGTATTTTGAGGCCACCGATTGTTTTTAATTTACCGATGTTATCGCTGTCGAATTTATTGTAGTAATCGGTTTCGGTCTTGTTGTCCGAATCGAAATGGATATTGCCTTTGAGATCGAAAGTTAAGAGCATATCATCAATCTCAATAGCGTTCACCATCGCGTAACGGTTTGTTACTTTTAGATCAATCTGAAACGGCGACTGCGCGTAGCACCCAAAGCCAGTAAAAAACAGCAGGGCGAAAAAAATATAACGTTTGGCTAACATTGTGCAAAAGTATAGAATTGATATTTCCCTGCAATAGCAAGGCGTGCCGACGTTGGATGCAATCCTCCTCGCTTGGTTTAACAGGGGCGAACATTAAATTTAGAAGGAAGACATCGGACACGGGGATGTATGTCGCGCCCGCCTAAAGCAAGGGCGCTCCACAAAACTTGCAAAAAGCAGCGTCGCCATCGTGCCCTTCGCGGCCGCAATTGGGGCAGGCTTCGGGTAATTCCTTCTTTTCTTTTTTGGCTGCCATCGCCAGGTCGTGCGTGAGGATACCCGTTGGCACCGCTATAATGGCATAACCTATCAGCATCACTACCGAAGCGACGAACTTACCCATAGGGGTAACCGGGGATATGTCGCCATAGCCAACAGTGGTGATGGTAACAATAGCCCAGTAAATACTTTCGGGAATGTTGGAGAAGCCATTCTCTTTTTGCTCTACCAGATACATAATGGAGCCTAATATTACCGTTAAGGTGAGCACGGTAAGCAGGAAGATACTGATCTTGCGCAGGCTGCTTTTTAATGCGATGGTTAAAAAATCGATCTCGGTAAGGAATCGGCTCAGTTTAAAGATCCTGAACACCCTGAGCAGCCTTAACGCCCGGAATACCAATAACGATTGCGCGCCGATAAAGAAAATACTGAGGTAAGATGGGATAAGCGCAACCAGATCGATAATACCCAGCGGACTAAACACATACCGCATAGGTTTGCGGATGCTGATGAGCCGTAAAACGTATTCAACCGTAAACAACGCCGTGTAGCACCACTCCACTCGCTGTAATAAACGCCCATGTTCCTGATGGATACTTGCTACGCTATCTATCATCACCACTAATATACTGGTGAAAATGGCTATCAGTAGCCCAACGTCAAATGCTTTGCCTGCAGCGGTGTTCGATTCGTAGATGATCTCGTGCAGCAGGAAACGCCAGTCTCTTTTGTTTTGGGGTGATGCCATGGTTTAGCGTAAACACAATAATACACATGTTTGTGTGCAACAGCGTTTTTTCATGGGTTTTAAAATAAATAGGCTGCCCCAAAGGAGCCTGGCACAGCACACGATAAGCATCTGTTACAGGATAAACCCAAAAAATCGCTCCGATTGCGGAGCGATTCCTGTCTTTATTCTTTGGTCTTAATTCTTTAATCTAAACTTAGTTTCTCCTGTTAAGTAAAAACGATGCGTAGTAAACCAGCGTAGCCAACGAGCCTAATGCGGCAACGACATAGGTCATGGCGGCCCACCAAAGGGCGTCTTTTGCCTGGCTGTGCTCTTTACTGGTTTGCATAATATTATAATTGTTGTTCAACCAGGCTAATGCACGGTTACTGGCATCAAACTCTACTGGCAGCGTAATAAAGCTAAATAAGGTTACAAAAGCCAGAGCAACCACACCAATTGCCAGTAGAAAAATACTGTGCATGAAAAACAACAGCATCACACCGATGAACAGCGTCCATTGCGTAAGGGTTGATGCTATGTTAACCACGGGCACTAATGATGACCGCAGGCTTAACCAGGCATAAGCTTTGGCGTGCTGCACCGCGTGCCCGCATTCGTGGGCTGCAACGGCGGCGGCGGCAATACTGCGGCTGTTATAAACATCGGCGCTAAGGTTAACGGTTTTGTCGGCCGGGTTGTAATGGTCCGTAAGCTGGCCTTCAACAGAAATTACGCGTACATCGTAAATGCCGTTATCGCGCAGCATTTTTTCGGCCACGTCTTTACCGGATAGGCCCGATAGCAGCGGGATCTCCGAATATTCCCTGAATTTGCTCCTGAAGCGCGACTGGACAATAAAACTCACGAGTGCGATAGCGGCCATCAGCAGCCATGCCGAACCCGTATTTATAATTCCGAATATGATAGATAGGTGAAACATCTCAATAGTTTTTTATAGAAAGGCTATTTCAAAAAGTATTCCATTTTGAGAGAAAGGATGGTATGACAAAAGGTGAAAGACGCTGTTTTTGAGGTTGGAATTTTTACATTTGAGTTTGGAAGCAAATTTTTCATACTGGGAACGTACCGCGTTTATTGATAACGCCGATGTAATTATCATCGGCAGCGGAATTGTGGGCCTGAGTGCCGCGCTGCAATTAAAAAACCGCGAGCCCAACTTAAAGGTGCTGGTGCTGGAACGAGGCTTCCTGCCCAGTGGTGCAAGCACAAAAAACGCCGGATTTGCCTGTTTTGGCACCGTTTCCGAGCAATTATCATCTTTAACGGATTCGTCCGAAGAAGAAGTAGCCCGGTTGGCAAACTATAAATGGCGGGGCCTGCAGCGCCTGCGCCAAAACCTTGGCGATGCCAATATCGATTACCACCAACATGGGGGCTACGAAATGTTTATGCACGGAGAGGAAGGCCATGCCGATGAATGCATCGGGAAAATAAGTTACCTCAATAATTTATTAAAGAACGCCATTAGCGGGCATGACATTTATTCAGTAGCGAATGAAAAAATTGCAGGTTTTGGCTTTGATAAAGTAAGCCGGATGATTTATAACCCCTTTGAGGGACAGATACATACCGGTAAAATGATGCGTACCCTGCTCAATAAATGTTACCAAAAAGATGTGATGGTTTTGAATAACTGTGCGATAAGCAATGTGGCGCAGGAAAGTAAATACATCCATTTGCGAACCTCCCAAGGCGATTTTAAAGCGGCTAAAGTGATCCTGGCGACCAACGCCTTTGCCAACCAGTTATTTCCTGAATTAAAAGTAACCCCTGGCCGCGGGCAGGTATTGGTAACAAAACCTATCCCCGGTTTAAAGCTACAGGGTACCTATCATTTTAACGAGGGGTACTATTATTTCCGCAATATCGACGGAAGGGTGCTTTTCGGCGGCGGGCGCAACCTCGATTTTGCAGCCGAAGAGACCAGCGAGTTCGGGCATACCGATGCCGTAAAGCAAATCCTCGTTGCTTACCTTAACGAAGTTATCCTGCCGGGGCAAAACGCAGAGATAGACTATTGGTGGAGCGGCATTATGGGATTCGGCGAAGGCATCAGCCCCATTGTAAAACAGGTAGAGCCCAACATTTATTGCGCCGTGCGCTGCAACGGCATGGGTGTGGCCATGGGTAGCCTGGTAGGCGAAGAGGTGGCAGATCTGGTACTAAATAATTAAAATCCCTTTTTCCTGGTAATACCAATTTTGCGCGGGCGTGGTGCCGGCTCGGGTACATCATCTTCATCGGCCCCATAGCGGCGGGCCATTTTGGCAATGCGTTCTTCCATGGTTTCGGTAGTTAGTTTCTCCCTGCCAAGGCTATCCACCATGATGGGGAAGGCAAAGGGAGTAGGCCGTTCAATAGTTTTTAAAACGATGCTTTGCGTTTGGATGCGCTGCAAGGCTGCCCGCAGGCGGAACTCTTCCAGCTGAAATGCCAGAGCCTCGTTATAAGCCTGCCTCACCAAAAGGTTATCGGGCTCGTACTCGTTAAATACTTCGAACAACAATGAAGTAGATGCCTGCAAATGCTTATTTTTCATCGGCTGACCCGGGTAGCCGGTAAATACCAACCCGCCGATGTGTGCAATGTCCCTGAAGCGGCGGCGGGCCATCTCGTTAGCGTTAAGGCTGTTTTGGATATCTTCTATCAGGTTGTTGATGGAAAAGAAGTCGGCATCTTCCAAAGCCTGTTCGATGGGGATATCCTCATCTGTGAGCAATTCAAAGCCATAATCATTCATGGCGATGGAAAAACTGGCGGGCTTTATTTTGGAGATGCGAAAGGCCAGTAAGCTGGCCATCCCCTCGTGCACCAACCTGCCTTCGAAGGGATAAAAAAGCAAATGGTGCCCCTCTCGCGATTTAAACGATTCGATCAAAAACTCGTGGCTCTGCGGTAAGTGTGATAACCGCGCCTGCAGGTCGAACAGTGGTTTTAGGGCTTTTACCTCGATATCCTCTTCTACTCCCTGTGCCACCTCATCCAGTTTATCGCGGAAAACGGCGGAGAGCTGCGAGGATAGCGGCATCCTGCCTCCCGCCCAGCTGGGTATCAGCCCTTTGGTTTTGGTTGATTTTTTTACGTAGGCGGTCATTTCCTTTACCTTGATAAACTCGAGGCTTCGCCCTGCAAACCAAAATGTGTTGCCGGGCTTTAGTTTTGCTATAAAGCCTTCCTCCAAAGTGCCCAGGCTGCCGCCGCTGAGCCATTTTACGCGAATGCTGAGCTCGCTGGTAATGGTGCCGATGCTCAGGCGGTGCCGCATCGCCACCCGGCGGTTGTTCACTTTAAACAGGCCGTTCTCTACCTCCACCTTCAAAAACTCATCGTACTGGGCAAGCGTTTTGCCGCCGTTGGTGATAAAATCAAGCAGCTGGTTAAATTCATCGCGCCGCAGATCGGCAAAGGCAAAGGTTGATTTTACCTCGGCATATAATTCATCTGCCCGGAAACCTTCGGATACCGCCAGGGTAACCATATATTGGATCAGCACATCCATCGTAAGCAGCATCGGGTCGCGGCTTTCGAATACGCCTTGTTTGATGGCTTGTTTAAGGGCCGCACCCTCCAGTAGTTCCAGCGAATGGGTAGGCACAAAGTAGGCTTTGGAAACAGCGCCTGGATGGTGCCCGCTTCGCCCGGCGCGCTGCATAAAACGGGCCACCCCTTTAGGGCTGCCTACCTGCACCACGGTATCCACCGGGCGAAAATCAACCCCCAGGTCGAGGCTGGAGGTACACACCACCACCTTCAGCGCTTCGGCATGCAGGGCCTGCTCTACCCAGTTGCGCAACTCGTTGTCCAGCGAGCCATGGTGCATGGCCATGATGCCGGCGTACTCGGGGTAATTATCAATAATGGCATGGTACCAGATCTCGGCCTGCGAGCGGGTATTGGTAAATATGAGGGTAGTTTTGCTTTTGGCTACTATCTTCATCACCTGCGGCAACAGCTTTACACCGATGTGTCCCGCCCAGGAGTAATTCTCAATATTCTCCGGGATCACCGATTCTATCACCAATTTTTTTTCGATGTTGGCCCGTACCATTCTCACCTGCTCCGGCGGGAAATCGTTTCCCAACAAAACTTCTGCAGCCTGCTCCAGGTTGCCAATGGTTGCAGAGATACCCCATACTTTTAGTGAGTGGTGAGCAGTGAGTAGTAAATGTTTTTCTTCGGCTTTATGCTTTCCGCTTAGTGCCTTCAGCTTACTTAACCCCAACTCAACCTGTACGCCGCGTTTGGTGCCGAGGAGTTCGTGCCACTCGTCGCATACCAGTACCTGCAGGCCGGAGAATACTTTTGGATATTCTTTTTGGGCGAGCATGAGATGCAGGCTTTCGGGCGTGGTGAGCAATACTTCGGGCAGCTTTCGTTTAAGGGCGGCTTTCTCAGCGGCGGAGGTATCGCCGGTGCGGGTCATGATGCGCCAAGGCAGGCCGATATCGTCGCATACTTCCTGCATCGCTTTGCGGATGTCGTTGGTTAAGGCACGCAGGGGTGTTATCCAAAGCATCAGTAAACCGTTGTTGCTATTGGTGGTGTAGTTGTCGGGATGTTTATTAATAAAATCAGCCAGGAAAGGCAGAAAAAGCGCGAAAGTTTTACCGCTGCCGGTAGGAGCATTTAACAGGCCCGAGAAGCCGGATAAATACGCCTCTTCCATCTCTTTTTGAAAGGGAAACTGCTTCCATGCCTTTTGCTTGTACCATTGCTGAATAACCTGCTGCCCTTTTGTTGTCATGCCCTTATTATACAACGCAAATTGGAATAAGTTGCGTTGCTATCAAAGTACCAATGGCATTTATTTACAGCATTGGGGTTAGTGCGGCTCTGTTGATGGCTTTTTCCCTATCAGGCGTGTTATACAAATGCTCGGGTATTTGGGCGAGCGTAGACGAATGTACCTGTTCGCCCAGGCCATAAAACTGCTGAAAGCTCATGATGAGCGGCTTCCATTTGTTAGGGTCTACGCGGTTTGGATGACCATCCAATAATATCGACTCATCCAGGTAAACCCGTTTTATCAGTAATTCGAAAGTTAAAATTTTCCCCCGCATCTCGGCGTCGCCATCTGCAAGCCCGTGCACTGCTTCTACCACCGCTTCCATTTGTACCGGGCATTCCTGCACCCTTGGCGCCTGTACGGTTTCTGATGCCTGTTTGTTCAACCCGGCAAGCGAGAATTTGTCCTCGTGATATCGGTAGCCTTTTTGAACTTTGCCTGGGGGAACCGGGTTGCTGCCGGTGGTTTTCGCAAGAAAATCTACCGCGCCTGCCTGGTGAACCGATGGTAGGTTTAACACGCATTCTCCCGTATGGATCAAATTCTGCGTTGTTTTGGAGGCCGCCGCTAAACCAATAATACAACGCCAGCCCAGCCAGAAAATGGACGACATAGGCGCAAGGTTATCGGTGTGGTTTTGGTTTTTTGTGCTGATGAGAACTACCGGCGTGCCGAAATATAAGATGGATGGTTGACTGTCAATATGCATACATTGTGTTTATACGCAAAAGTAACGCTACGGGCAGTTGGGTTAAACCCGATTCTTGCTGACAATGCATCTAACAAAAGGCAAGTTTTATAGTTATAAGTAAAGGGTTTAACATAAATATTAAAAAGGATGAAGCGCTATACTTATTTGACTATACTTTTTGCAATTGTGTTAGCCGTTGCCTGCAAGCAAAAAACCAAAGATGCAGCCGGAAACGATACCCCCGAACCGCCGGATACTACCGAAGTAAAGGCTATCCCCGCCGAACAGCTGATTAGCCCCGGGCAAAGCATAGGGCATATTAAGCTCGATGGCAGCGCCGATTCGATAGTGCAATTACTTGGCCGCCCTGATACCGGCGACGCGGCCATGGGGAGCCAGCTGGCTACCTGGTACGCCGACCATGATACCGCAGGTTACCAAACCAGCATTTTTAGCCGCCGGGATATGGGCGGTAAGGACGAGCCTGTTAGCCGCATCAAAAAAATCCTGGTCACCTCGCCCTGGTTTAAAACAGCCGAGTACATCAGCACGGGCAATAACCTAAAGGATATTGGGATGTACTACACGCTTAAAGAGGGCAGTTCTTACAAAAAAAACGGACAAACGATTAAAACATATACCGATATAGAGAAAGGGATTTCATTTGAAATAGATATGCAAGGCAAATGTGTCGGCATATTAGTGCATCAGCCTAATTCTGCAGCAGACACGTATTTGAATATGCATTAAATGGACACTAATTTCACGAATGCCTTGCAAAGCCAAAAGGCTTATAGCTATACCATTAAAAGAAAAAGTATCATAACAAAAAAATGCCCGGTTAGAGCCGGGCATTTTCCTTTATAACATAATGGAGCTTATTTCTTCTCCGGCATTAATATCAGTTTCACCAGGTTGGTGGTGTTTAAATATTTAGCAGCGGTTTGTTTGGTGCTTTCAACGGTGATCTGCTCCAGGCTGCTCACGTGCTTTAAAATATCATCGGGGTTTTCGTCGTTTTGCGATGCACCGCCAAGGTATCCTGCCCAAAATACATTCTCCTTTAACTGCACCTGGGTAGAACGGGCTTCTTCGGCAACAAATTTTTGTATGTCGGCCGGGGTGGCGCCATTCAGCTTCAGTTTGCTTATCTCGTCAAGCGTAGCAGCTATCAGCTTATCAACATTGGCGCTGCTGCAGGTAAAGTAAATGGTAGCCGTGTACCTTCCCGATGGGATTTTTGCATAAGATATTCTTACACCCGGTGCATAAACACCGGCTTCCTGTTCGCGCAGGCGCTCGGTAAGTTTAATGTTCATCACCTCTTCCAGAGCATCCAGCTGGATGTTGTTGGTTTCGTTGTATTCGTAAGTGCCGCTGAATACCATTTGTACGGTGGCTTTGTCGTCGAGGCCTTTGTAAACGGTTTTTGTTAACTGCCCTGCCGGCGGATGGATACCCAGATCCTTATATTTCTCTTTTTTGTTGGTTGACGGAAGGGAGCCTAAGTACGATTCGATGTATGGTTTTAACACATCAACATCAAAATTACCCACAAAGGTGAAGGTAAAACCGCTTGCATCGGCAAAGCGGTCCTTATAAAAATTATAGGCTTTATCTAAACTGGCCGAATTTAAATTTGCCAGCGTGGTAACCATCGACCGCATATTATAGCTGCTCAGCACAGCAGATACGGTATCCTGGTAAACGCTTCCCGGGTCGAGCCCGCGGTTAGTCAGTATCGACCGCGTTTGGCTGATATTACCCTTCCAGATATCCTCATCCCTGCGCGGCTGTGTAAAATAAAGATGTATCAGCTGCATAGCGGTTTCAAAATCTTTTGGCGATGTATTGGCGCTGATGCCCTGGGCAATATCGCTTATATAAGGGCTTACACTTACGTTTTTACCGGCAAGCATCTTGTCCAGCTGGCCCTGGTTAAAATCGGCGATGCCGCTGCCACCAATAATTGGGGCGGCTAAGTTAGCCGAAGTAAAATCCTGGTCGCTGGCAAGCGATGTACCGCCAAAGCTGTAACCGTTTATTAAAACCTGGTCGTTCTTAAATTTTGTTGGCTTCAATATAGCCTTTAAGCCATTTTGCAAAACCAGGGTAGTGGTGCCTATGGCCTCATCTGTGGTCTCGCTTACAATTTTGCCGGGAGCGGGAGATTTTCCCATTAAAGGCCTGCTGGTAACATTATCCACGTAGGCGGTTACACCAACGCCGGCAGTGTTTATCCAGCCTAATATTGTTTTTTCGTTAGGCAGCTTATCCTTGTCTTTCTCCGGGCCTTCTATAATAATAACGCGGTTTTGATCGCTGATAAACTGGCCCGCCAAAACATTCATATCGGCAGTGCCAATTTTGTTGATGTTGGTTGCAATGTAATTGTACTCAAACTCTATACCGGGGATGGCTTCGCCGGATATAAAGTTTCTACTGTAATCGCGTACAAAATTTGCCGAGTTGGTTTTGTCGCGCTCGTTATAGGCGTTTTGTACCTGTACCAAAACAGCTTGTTTAGCACGTTCCAGTTCGGTTAAGGTGAACCCAAATTTGCGGGCCCGCTCCGTTTCGGCAACCATGGTTTTTACGGCGTTTTCCAGGTCGCCGGGTTTGGCTATCACTACCGATGAAAAGGCATCCTGCTTGGCAATTAACGCTGAGTAGCTTGCCCTCGCGTATAAATACGGAGGCTCGGGCTTTTGCAGCAACTCGTTTAGCCTTTCGCTCATCATGTAATTAAACAGGTTGATGCGCAGGCTGCGCATGTAAGTCGCCGTGTTGGTAACCGTCGCCTGCGGGTGCTTCACCACAATTTGCGCCAGCGTATAAGGGAACTCTTTATCCGTAGCAATTTTAACTACTGTGCCCGGTGTTGGCGGTACCGTGAAAGCAGTGCGTGGTTTTTCGCCGGCAGGGTTGGTTAACAGCCCGAATTTATTTTTAATAATCTCTTCCACCACTTTCACATCAAAATCGCCCACAGCAATAATAGCTTGTAAGTTTGGCCGGTACCAATCATGGTAAAAGCTTTTTATGGTTGCGGCATCAAATGTTTTCAGCACGCTCTCCTGCCCAATTGGCAAGCGCGAAGCATATTTGGAATTATTAAGGATCACCGGAAGTGTTTGCAGGCTTAAGCGTTCCTGCGCGTTTTTACCACGTGCGCGGGCCTCTTCTAAAACAACGCCGCGCTCTTTATCAATTTCGGCGGCATCAAAGCTTACGTAGCCGGCCCAGTTGGCCAAAATATTAAAGCCGTTGGTGAATACCGCAGCGCTATCGGTAGGTAAAGGCAACTGGTAAACGGTTTCATCAAAAGAGGTGTATGCGTTAAGATCGGCCCCAAACTTTACGCCCGATTTTTGCAGGTAGTTAACCAGCTCGTTCTTTGGGTAATCGCGCGTGCCGTTAAAGGCCATGTGCTCGGTAAAGTGGGCCAGGCCCTGCTGTGCATCGGTTTCTAATATCGAGCCGGTTTTTACCACCAGGTAAAGCTCTGCGCGGTTTTTTGGCTGCTCGTTATGGCGGATGTAGTAAGTTAGGCCATTTGGCAGTTTACCAATAAGCACATCAGGGTCTGTTGGTAACAGCGATGGACGGATCTGTACGGCTGCGGCAACAGGTTTTGTTTTTGGTGATGGAGTGGGTTTTCTTTTAACCTGTGCAAAGCTGCTTGTGGTAGCAATTGCAAGTGCTATTAAGGTTACAGAAAAAGGTCTGTTAAAGTTCATAAATCAATTAAGAATGAGAATGCTAAGATGCAAAACGAAAAAGGTAGTTACAAATTGTTTTAGGGCTTAATTGTAACCGGAAGGGAAAGGGGTACTGCAGACATCGGCGCGGTTTCAGAATTTTAAAAGCAGGGCAATATTATGCGCATCACTTAGTTTAAGTAGTGATTTTGCACTTTGCTTTATTAGGCTGGCCATATAAAAATTGATAATTGAATTAGGCATCAACGGTTTAATAATATAAATTTGCAATCGAATATTTAATATCAACACTATGTCGCATCACGAAGAAGAGAAAAACTTTGATTACGTATTTTACCTGGTTGCATTACTTAGCGGTGCTTTTGTGGGCGCAATTATCGAGCGTGGCTTTATCTGGATCCCTGTAGGCGCTATATTTGGCTTACTTACTGCTGCGGTATTTATCAAGTTTTTGGTTAAAGGCCGTGAAGAGGTCTGATAGCAGCCTCCCTTCATTTATACAAAACTGGAACCAGTTTTACGGCATTGTGCTTGTATGGCTGGTTTTTTTGATTTTTATCTTCTGGCTTATTACACGTTCTTTTGAATGAGCTTAACCGACTGGGTAGTTCTTGGCTGCACGCTGCTTGCCATCGTTGCTTACGGTGTTTTTAAAAGCGGAAGTAATAAGGATATTGGCCAGTATTTGGGCAGCCGGTCGTTACCCTGGTACCACGTAGGCCTATCGGTAATGGCAACGCAGGCCAGTGCCATTACCTTCCTTTCGGCGCCCGGGCAGGCTTATAGTGATGGGATGCGCTTTGTGCAGTTCTATTTCGGGCTGCCGCTGGCGATGATCGTACTGTGCATCACCTTTGTCCCCATCTTTCATAAACTTAAAGTTTATACCGCGTACGAGTTTTTAGAATCCCGATTCGATTTGAAGACCCGCGCGCTTACTTCCCTGTTATTTTTGATTCAGCGTGGGCTGTCTACCGGCATTACCATCTACGCGCCATCCATTATCCTATCGGGCATACTGCATATCAACATTACTTACACCACCTTATTTATAGGCGGGCTGGTTTTATTTTACACCGTTTATGGTGGAAGCAAGGCGGTATCGTACACCCAGCTACTGCAGATGACCATTATTTTTTCGGGCATGTTTTTGGCCGGATTATTTGTGGTGATGCTGATGCCATCGGATGTGGGCTTTATTAAATCGATAAAAATGGCGGGCAACCTGGGGCGCATGAACGTTATCGACTGGAAATTCGATCCCAATAACCGTTATAATATCTGGAGTGGCATTATCGGCGGATTTTTTTTACAGCTGGCCTATTTTGGTACGGATCAGAGCCAGGTGGGGCGTTACCTTACCGGCTGCTCGGTAGAGCATAGCCGCCTTGGGTTGATCATGAACGGGATGCTGAAGATCCCGATGCAGTTTTTGATATTGCTGGTTGGTGTACTGGTGTTTAGCTTTTATCAGTTTAACCGCCCGCCTGTTTTCTTTAACAACTACGAGGTGGAGCAGGTGAAACAAAGCAGCTATGCCCCACAGTTTAACCAGTTAGAAGATCAGTATAACAAAACCTTTGAACAGCGAAAAATAAAAGCCGACAATCTTGCCAAAGCATTGGATAGCGACAATGCCGGGCAGATAAGTAAAGCGAAAAACGAATTAAGCGATCTTAATAAAGCGGCTGGTAAGATCCGTACCGATGCCATCGCTGTGATAAAAAAGAACAACGACAAGGCGAATACGGATGATACCAATTACGTGTTCCTCACTTTTGTTACCCATTACTTACCGAAGGGCTTGATTGGGCTGCTTATAGCGGTGATATTCCTGGCGTCGATGGGTTCAACCGCGAGCGGGCTTAATTCGCTGGCATCAACCACGGCGGTTGATTTTTATAAGCGCATCATCAATCCCAACGCATCCGATAAAAGCTATGTGAACGCCTCGCGGCTGGCCACGGTGTTTTGGGGGCTGGTTTGTATAGGCATGGCGCTTTATGCCAGTAAAATCGGCAACCTGCTGGAGGCGGTAAATCAGCTGGGGTCTTATATCTACGGTACCGTTTTGGGTGTGTTTGTGGTGGCTTTTTATTTTAAAAGAATTAAAGGCACCCCGGTATTTATAGCTGCTGTGGTTACCGAAGCTATCATTTGTTATATGGGCTATAAAAACACGTTGGCTTATTTGTGGCTTAACCCCATCGGTTGTTTTATGGTGATAATAATTGCCGGGATTTTGAATATATTTATCAAACCCAAACAACCCGCAATTAATTTAACCCATGCAAGCCCCGGTCCTACAGGCACATAAAAAACTCTACGGCCTCGATCATCTCAGGGCTTTTGCCATCTGTTACGTTTTACTGTATCATTACCGCCTTTTTGGCCACCCGGATTGGGTGCCGGTATTGGCCGGTTTCGGCTGGTCGGGTGTCGACCTGTTTTTTGTGCTGAGCGGATACCTCATCTCCTCGCACCTGTTTGCAGAGCTATCCAAAACGGGTACCATATCGTTAAAAACCTATTTCATCAAACGATCGTTCCGTATATTGCCGGCATACCTGTTTATTGTTGCGGTTTACTTTTTAGTGCCTGCCTATCACGAGCGGGAGGCATTATCCCCACTTTGGAGGTTCTTAACTTTCACCAAAAACTTTGGGTTGGATATGAAGGCGGAGGGCACTTTCTCGCACTCGTGGTCGCTTTGTGTAGAAGAACAGTTTTATTTGGTGTTACCCATGGTGCTGCTTGCGCTTGCGTACTATAAAACCGGCAAAAAGGGCCTACTGTTGCTGGGAGGATTGTTTTTAGCGGGATTTTTTACACGCTGGTATGGCTGGCAACTTATAGCACCATTTGTGGAGGATGATTCTTTCCGGGTTTTACATCACAAATATATTTACTACCCTACTTACAACCGGCTGGATCCGTTGCTCATCGGTATCGCGGTATCGGCCCTGTACCATTACCGCCCCGCCTTTAGCGTTAAAATAATGAAGGCAGCCAATTGGCTTATACCGCTGGCTATGCTGGTGTTAATTGCCGCATACTATTTAAGCGAGAATGAGGCAAGTATCATCTCCGTTGTTTTTGGCTACCCGGTGGTGGCCCTGGGCTACGGGTTGTTGGTGATGGCTGCTGTGCACCCAGCGAGTGTATTGTACAGATACCGTTCGGGCTTGACGGAAAAGATAGCGACGCTTTCTTACAGCCTCTACCTATCACATAAAGGTTTAATGCCTTTAACGCAGCGGCTGATAGAACCCTATGGATTCGATCCCAATAGTAATATAACGATGCTCGTTTGTTTTATCGTGGTTGTGGCGGCTGCCGTTTTGTTGCATGTTGTGGTAGAGAAGCCCTTTATGAGGATGCGCGACAGAGTGCTGAAGCGGAAAACACAGGCACCTGTAAAACCGCGATATTTTTCGCCGGCAACAAAATCCGTTTAAACAAAAAGAGACGCGAAGTATCGCGTCTCTACAGGTATCATTTTAAAATGGATCTTAATTTTTCGCCTGGTTTATTACAGCCTCGTTAAGGCGAACATATTCATCATCCTTTGTTGCTTTGGCCAGCTTAACGCCTTCCTGGGCGGTGGCAATTGCTTTTGCCTTATCGCCCATTTTTAGCTGGATGCGGGCCTTCCATAGCTTATACCAAGGGCCGTTTGGCTCCATCTTTTCGGCCTCCAGGGCCCACTGCATGGCTTTGTTCAGGTCTTTATCGTTCTCGTAAAAGTATTGTATGGCGTTAAAATAAGGGCGGTTTGCTTTTTCGCCCTGCATCAGTTTTTCTATGTTGGCGGTTATCTGGGCGTCGTCGTCGGTTTGCAGATGCATAGGTACGGCGGTATGGTCCCAAACCATATACAAGTCGGTAGATTTTGTGGTTGAGTTTGCAAACTGCATGGTAAAGGTTTCCCTTTTCTCATCAACCGAACGTGGTTTTACCTTAACACGCAGCAGGTCATCTTCCTGCTTATAGCTATAGGCACCCCATTGTTTTGCTGTTTTGTTGAGGATGATGGTCCACTCGGTTTCGCCGGGTATGCTGAATAAAGCGTATGTGCCGGCAGGTACCTTCGCGCCTTCAAAAATTACGCCTTCGCTAAAGGTGATGGTGGTTGCAGCGTTTGCGCCGGTGCGCCAAACTTCGCCGTATGGGTTTATGCCGCCAAATATTTTACGGCCCTTTACATTTGGCCTGGAGTAGGTGATGGTTATTTTTCCCAGGCCAAAATCCTGGATGAGGGTTTGGGTGGAGCTGGCCTCGGGGATGCGGGGCGGATCTTGTGCAAATAAGTTGGCAGAGCTACAACACGCCAGCATTATGGCAAAGAGGTATAAAAACGGTTTCTTCATCAGATCGGTAAAATTTAGCACTAAGGTAATAATTGTTGAATGAATTTTTAATGAAATAGATATTGTACCGGATCGGGCGAAAAGTGTTTAAAAAATAAAAGCCCCCTAGACTTGCTCCGGGGGACTTTCAACCTAAACCTTATCACAATTAACCGGCAGATTGCCGGTCCGTGTTGTATCTTACAAATACTATACCAAAACTTATTTGGTGTTTAAACGTATTTTATTTGTTACTTTAAAGTGAGTATACAGGTTATTTATAGTGCGTTATTACTGCAACTGTTACAGTTGTTGTACATCTTGTCAGGAAAAATGTACAGGGTTGTACACAATTAGTGTTGTTTTGCGCTCTGCTTTCTGCGCAGGTAGGCATCTAAAAGGAATAACCCCATCACCAGATCGAAAAACAGGAAGCCTTTTACCACGCCGCCCGAGAAGAAACTTTTTACATGGTTGCTATCCAGTTGCTCGGGCATTTTTATATTAAGATCGAAGCTGGTATTACCGGCGGGCACGCTCCAGTTAATGGTGCTGAGCGCGAATATCACCAGGGCCGCTATCGTAACGATAAAGAATGCCGCTATACCCCAAATGATGCGCTTGTTTATGGTAGCTTTAAGCGGCTTCATGGCGTTCTCCGTACGGATGGTTTCCATCACATTGTAGGTAAATGCCATCGATGGCTCATCTAAGTCCATCGTGCTAAACTCTTCGTTCAGTTTTAGCAACTCATTGTACTTTATGCGCCAGGCTTCATCCTGCGCAATAAGCCCAGAAATGGCCTGCTGTTCCGCCAGGGTACAGGAGCCATCAATGTAGTTCCAAAGTTGTTCTTCTATACTGTTCATATCAGTTCTTTAACTTCGTGTTTTAAATTACGCTCCAGCTTCTCTTTCAAACGCTGGCGCGCCCTAAATAGTTTTACCTTAACGGTATTGGCCTCCATATTAAGGGCCTGTGCAATTTCTTCAAGCGATTGCTCGCCTTTATAAAACATGGTAATGATGGTTGCATCATCGGGCAATAGTTGTTCTATGGCCTGGTTGAGGTAATACGACCTCGATTTGTTTTCGATGTTGTGCGTATCATACGCGCTTGGTTTATTCTCTATCTGTATATAGCTTTCATCATCATCAATCGATGAGGTATCCACCCTTTTCTTCCGCAAAAAGGTCATGGCCGTGGTATATACAATACTGTACAGCCAGGTGCTGAACTTGCTTTGCTGCTGAAAGCTGCCCAGGTTTCGGTAAGCCTTTATAAAGCAATCCTGTGCAACCTCTTCGGCGTCTTCCCTTCCTTTAGTAAAACGCATGGCCAAAGTGAACACAAAACGCTGGTGCCGCTTAACCAGGTCGGCATAGGCCTGCTGGTTACCCGCCAGGGTTTGTTCTATCAATTCTATATCTGAAAGCTTGCTTTGCATATTATACAACCTCTCTGACTACATGGCGAACGATTAGGTTACAGGTTAATTTTGATTTCGGAATTCGGATGTTCGATTTCGGATTTGCCGATTCTTTAAATTTCAACTTGATACTTAAACACCCTTTTTTGTATACTATATAAAGGTAGGCATATATTATAAAGAATAGCTTCAATCCGAAATCTAAAATCCCACATCCGAATTTTTTTGCACCAGGGTGTAACCTGCGTTAAAAACGTGTGGTCATAGCATACAAATACACCGTGGTGGTGGGTTTTAAACAAAAAATACACACTTATTAAATTTATAGTATTATGGAAGGAATTTTGGTCCCAATATTAATTTCCCTTGGGCTTTTCGCAATGATCTTTGGAATTGTTTATGTACGTAACCGCGAACGTATGGCGATGATAGAACGCGGCATGGATCCCCGCGCTTACAAGGCACAGCCTGCGCCTTATCAAAACTTAAAATGGGGCTTACTGCTTATCGGTGCCGGTGTAGGTTTGTTTTTAGCATTCCTGTTAGATCGTACCGTATTTACAGCCACCCGCGACGAAAACGAGGCCATCTACTTCGGCCTGATAGCCATCTTTGGCGGCTTAGGTTTGGTGCTTTCTTACCGTATAGAGAAAAAGGAACTTTACAATAACGAAAAAGAGTAAGCTTGTAAAAACTTTACACATTAAAGGGGTAGCGTAAGCGTTACCCCTTTTTTGGTTTTATAAGTATCGCTCCTTCAATATCTGCAAGTGGTGCAGCACGTGGCCGGCGGTCATGTAAATCAATGCCCTTACCGTTAAATAGTTGCCGCTGGCGGTTCCATTGCGGTTGATCTGCTCTTCGGTAAAGTTGCGGAATACGTAGAGGTTAGATAGCCGGGTTACTTTAAATTCCTCTGCCAGGTCTTGCAGGCTGCGGCTGTTGTAATCGGTATTATTTACGTAAGTGTCCTGGTCAAAGCCCGGCAAAGTAATCTGCTCGCGCGAGAAGCAAAACGCCCTGAAAGCAAAAACCCGTTCGGTATCTATGATATGCCCTAATACTTCTTTAACGGTCCATTTTCCTTCGGCATACGCAAAAAGCGCTTTTTCATCAGGCAGGGTGCTGAATAATTCATAGGTCTCCGTTAAAGAATCGGTTAATAACTGCATTACATCGGCCCCCTCGGGCACCATGTTTACATACGTACTCGCAAACACCGGGTACTCGTTAAGTTGTGGCCTTGCTATCATCTGTTAAACTTTTTAATACTATCCTGAATGTTGTGCCCTTGCCCAGCTCCGAATCGCGCACAAAAATTTGTCCGTTATGATAATTTTGTATCATGCGCTTGGTGAGCGATAAGC
This sequence comes from Mucilaginibacter pankratovii, assembly GCF_014773265.1. Lineage (GTDB taxonomy): Bacteria > Bacteroidota > Bacteroidia > Sphingobacteriales > Sphingobacteriaceae > Mucilaginibacter > Mucilaginibacter pankratovii. The sequence continues at coordinate 319,182 of NZ_JACWMY010000003.1, forward strand.
CCAGGCCCCAGCCACGTTTTCGGGTAGTGTATCCCGGCTGAAAAACGGTTTCGAACTTAGAGCGCGGGATGCCCTTGCCGGTGTCCGACACATCAATATAAACCTGTTTTTTGGCGCGGCTTCCGCTGATATTTACCTTGATGCTGCCCGTGCTGTCAATGGCATTTACCGCGTTTTTAAGCAGGTTTTCCAGCACCCAATCAAACAAAGGGATGTTAAGCCCGGCCAGCAGGCGCCGGTTACCGGTGAGTTCGAAGCTTATTTTATCACTTACCCGCACCCTAAAATAGTCTACAAAATCCTTCACCACATCATATACAGGATGCGTTTCGAGCTTGGGTTTGGAGCCAATTTTGGAGAAACGGTCGGCAACAATTTCCAGCCGCTTTACATCGTTTTCCATCTCGGCCAGCAATGGGTCGTCCTCGGCGTTGAATTTATCTTTGATCAGTTCTATCCATGCCATTAACGAGGATATGGGGGTGCCCAGCTGGTGGGCCGTTTCTTTGGCAAGCCCTACCCAAACCTGATTCTGCTCAGATTTGCGGGAGGAGCTAAATGCGGTATAAGCCACCATTAAAAAGATAGCGATAACCGATAACTGTATATAAGGGAATATTTTTAACTGTGTAAGCAGCGGCGAATCTTTATAATAAACCAGCCAGCGCTCGTTTAAAATGGCTAACTGTATCGGGTCGTGCTGAGACTTCATGTATTCCAGCTCATCTTTAAAGTACCCCGGGTCGTACTTCTGATGCTTTAGCTTAAGCTCCGCAGCATCCAGTTTAATAAAGGTCTTTGTAGTATCTAAACCGCGCGTGAGCTGAAATTCGCCTTTAGAATTAACAACCAGCGATGGTACTACCGAGCTATCCCTTACAGCCAATACATAGTTCAAAAAATCATTATCATCAGATGCCAGCATCTGCCGCATACTTAATGCCCACACCTGCGCGCGGGTGCGTTCAGACTTTGCTATGTTTTTTACCAGGTAGCTTGTGTAAAGCAACGATCCGCTGGCGATAACAACAGCAAAGGCAAGCAGCGAATATTTCCAGGTTCGTTTTTGTTGGTATGGATTCATGTAATAGTCCGTAGTCGGATGTCCGTAAGTCGGAAGAAGCGCAAAATACGGAAAATGTTTTTATTTAAAGCCCGAGGTTTAAGTCCGACGAGGATCAAGAGGTCATTGTTTCCGTCTTTAGACTTTCGAACCTCAAACTTTCCCACTTCCGCACTAAACCCTATCTTTGCCCCTGCTATGTCTGAGAAAAAAGTAAGAGTTCGTTTTGCGCCAAGCCCTACAGGTGGTTTACACCTGGGCGGTGTGCGTACCGTATTGTTTAATTACCTGTTTGCCAAAAAACACGGTGGCGATTTTGTTTTGCGTATTGAAGATACCGACCAGAGCCGCTACGTGGAAGGCGCAGAAAAATACATAGCCGATTGCCTGGCCTGGTGTGGCCTCATCCCTGATGAAAGCCCCATGGCGGGCGGGCAATACGCCCCCTACCGCCAAAGCGAGCGCAAGGTAATTTACCGCGAATATGCCGAAAGGCTGGTATCGCAGGGGCACGCTTATTATGCTTTTGATACCCCCGAAGAATTGGATGCCAAACGCAAGGAAGTGCCTAACTTTCAATATGGGCATACGCACCGCAGCGGATTGCGTAACTCGCTTACCCTGCCTTTGCAGGAGGTTGAAACCCTGCTGCACAATGGCACTCCGCATGTTATCCGTATAAAAATGCCTGATGACGAAACCATCAGTTTTAATGATATGATCCGCGGATACGTAAGTTTTGAGACAGGCCTGGTAGATGATAAGGTTTTATTAAAAGCCGACGGGATGCCTACCTATCACTTAGCCGTGGTGGTAGATGATTACCTGATGAAGATCTCGCACGCTTTCCGTGGCGAGGAATGGCTGCCATCGGCACCGGTGCATTTACTGCTTTGGGAGTATTTGGGCTGGAAGGCTGATATGCCAAAATGGGCGCATTTGCCATTGATATTAAAACCCGACGGACATGGCAAGTTAAGCAAACGCGATGGCGCACGCCTCGGCTTCCCGGTATATGCCATGAACTGGTACGATGCAAAAACAGAAGAGCTAACCCAGGGTTTCCGCGAGCTGGGCTTTTTGCCGGAGGCATTTTTAAACCTGCTGGCCATGCTGGGATGGAACGACGGCACCGGGCAGGAGATATTTACCCTGGATGAGCTGATAGAAAAATTCTCTATCGAGCGTATAAGCAAAGCGGGTGCTAAATTCGATTTTGAAAAAGCGAAATGGTACAACGCCGAGTGGATAAAAAACGCGCCTGCAGAAAAATTAAAGGTAAAAGTTGCCGAAGTTTTAACCGCCAAAGGCGTTACAGTGAATAAAGAGGCTTACCTGCTGAAGATAATTGATGTGGTGAAAGACCGCTGCGTATTGCTTACCGATTTTTATCAACAGGCTTCCTACTTTTTCCAGTGCCCAAAAGAGTACGATATCAATTCGGTAAAACCAAAATGGACGGACGTTAAAACCGATTTCTTTAACCAGCTAAAGGATACTTTCAGCCACTCGGATGCCTTTGAGCCTGCCGACCTGGAAGCCCGTTTTAAAGCCCTGGCCGAAGAAAAAGGCCTGAAGCTTGGCGATGTGATGCTGCCCTTCCGCATTATGCTGGTAGGCGGCAAATTTGGCCCGCATGTGTTTGATATAGCTGCATTGCTTGGCGAAGGCGAAACGTTGAAGAGGATTGATAAGGCGTTGGAAGCGTTTACCGCGCAGTAGCTTACTCCGTTAAAACCATTTTAAAGTCGTCATAGTGAGGTACGAAACAATCTCTACGCAGGCAGGTTCGATCTGCTAATCGGGGATTGCTTCGTACCTTGCAATAACGTGGTGTAAGTAGGGTAACCCCTACAACTCCTTCCGCATCACAAAATCATTCATCCAGTAATCGCCAACGGGGATATCTTCTTCGTATATCGCTTTAAAGCCCATTTTCTCGTAAAAAGTTTTGGCGTTGTTGTAGCGGTTTACGTTGAGATCTAATGTGTTTTTGCCGGCCTCTTTTACTTTATCGGCTACGGCGTTCAGCAGTACCTTCCCATAGCCTTTGCCCTGCGTTTTGGGCAGGCAGTATAGCTTGTGCAGTTTGTATATGTCGGGGTTCTCTGCACGAGGCGAGTAGGCAGCGAAGGCTACCGGTTCTTCATCCTCCAGCAACAGTAAAAACGATTGCACGTTATTTTCTATCTGGCCGGAAATTGTTTCTACACTATAAATAGTGCCCAGCATATAATTGATCTGCTCCTCCGTCAATATCGGCCCATAAACCGACCAGTAGGTTTCTGTCGCGATGCTGATAATGGCATCTGTATCGGCAATCGCGGCTTCTTTAATTGAGTACATTCAGCAAATTTAGTGGTTTTCTTCTTTGTCAATGGTAATTTCGGGCGCAACTATCTGCCCTACTCCAAAGTATTCTTCCAGTTCGTTCAGGGTGGATGAGTTGGTGGAGATATCTTTAATGATCTGGCCTTTCTCCATCAGCAGAATGCGGTCGCAAACATCGGTCACGTGGTTTAGGTCGTGGCTGGATACGATGGTGGTGACACCATTATTCTTATTCTCCGTTTTCAGGATGTTCTTTAAACGGAACTGCGTGCTGGGGTCGATATTAGCGAAAGGTTCATCCAGCATCAGCAGATCGGGCTTTTGCAGCAGGCAACTGCCCACGCCAACCTTGCACTGGTTTCCTTTACTCAAGTCGCGGATGTATTTGCCTTTTTTCAGGATCTCGCCGTTAAAAAAGTCGGTCAGCGTTAACAGGTATTCATCTACCTGCGCCTTGTTTTTTTGGTGCAGCCCGCCAATGAAGTAGAAGTATTCTTCGGGGGTGAGGTAATCTATCAGAAAGCCCTCGTCCAGGTACGATGCGGTGTAATTCTTCCATTCCTCGGCGCCGGCAACGTTGTGCCCGTTGGAGAGCACTTCGCCGCTTTCGGGGCGTATCAGGTCCAGTATCATGCGGAAAAGTGTGGTTTTACCCGCGCCGTTGTTACCAACCAGGCCAATGCTTTCGCCTTTTTTAATCTCCAGCTGCGGTATGTTTACCACAGTTTGCCCGGCGTATACTTTTTTGAGGTGCTTTATCTCTATCATCTTATTTATTTCTGAAGCCTTCGGCTATTTTAAATCGTTTGGTATAAAAATCGGCCTCCAGCTGTTTTATCCAGAAGCTGCGGGTGGCAATAAACACCACGCCCACTATAGCCAGTGCGGCAAAGCCTGTGTTGGCCATCCCTAACATTTTAAACGGCCAATAAATAACGTATGGCAAAATAAGCAGTGGGAACGACAGCAGCAATTGCGTTGCCCCTACACCTTCCCAGTTAAAGGATGCCCCTTTAGAAAGATCTATCCGTTTGTAGTTGCGATTAGCGAAAAAGAGCACGATGGTGGTATTAACCCCGATGTTCCACAGGTACATTACAAAATGGATCATCACCACGCGCCAGCCAAAATAAACGTAAGGCGTTGTGAGGAAGAAGGCCACGGTTGATACGATGGTGAACAGCAAATACTTTGCCTTTAAAAAATCGCTGAAGTTGATCCTGCTTACCAGGATACCATCAAAATGCGAGGCCTGCCAGCTAAACATAAACTGCCCGTAGCTGATGATGAAGATACCCGTCATAAACATACCCACAAATATTTTTACGCTTTCGCCATATATCGCCTGGGTATAAAAGATCAACCCGTAGCATAAAAAGAACAGGCCCATGATAAGCGCCGAGCGCGGGCGCTTATTACGCAGTATCAGTTTTATCTCGTTGGCAACCAGGTCGCCCACGTGCCCAAAGCGGCCCAGAAGGGGAATCTCGGTGCTGCTTTTATATTCCGATGCTTTTTTAGAGCTGAGCTCCTCGAGGTATAAATTACCCTTTAAATAAATAAAATTGAGATAGAACATGGCAGCGCCTAATAGTATCGGTATCAATACCAGGTAAGGCTTAAGCAGCAACGCACCAAAAAACGAATAGGATAAACTACGGATAGAGTAAAAATGCCAAAGGAAATCGCCGCAGGTAATGAGCGTTAAAACAGCGCCCGCCATCAAAAAGATCCAGCCGTTTAAGTTGGCCTTGCGCTTAATGTACATAGCCAGGTAGTTGTTGAACACAGAGAGCGCAATAACCGACAGGAGAAACGCAACCGCCGCTATCCCGCCCGAGGCAGGCAATATCACCTTTAAAATAAAAGGAGTAAATATAATAATGGGCCAAAGGTTAAAAAAGGAGAAGAGCGCCGTTAACGCCAGGTACCCCACTACGCTATTCCGCCTTACCGGCAGATGCAAATAAGGCTGCACCTTTAGTGTGGGCAGTTCCTGCAGCTGCATACGCATCAGCAGGTCGCCCAGGAAATAAATAAGGATAATGCCGCAGAAGGTAACCGTTAAGTTATCCTTCGGGAACATTTTGCTTAAGATAAAATCTAAGAAAACACCAAAGAACACTACATATGAAAGCAGGATAAGAATGAGGATCCCCATGATCACTTTTACAGCGATGCTTTTGCCGGTGTTTTTTGAGCGCCAGAAGGATTTTAACTCATGATTGAAAAAGGTTGATATCATATTAGGTGGTGCTGTTTACAAAAATTTCGGGGTGATGCTTTCGGTAATACTTAGCGATAAACATCATATAAATAAAAATGGTACCCGGTATCCAATAGGCAAGGGGCAGACTTATAAAGCTCACCGCAAAACACATCAGGAAAACAAAGGGCGTAACTAACGCACGCATTTTATAATAACTCACCAGGTGCGGATTTTCCAGCCCTCTACTTAATTTGTTTTTTGGGTTACTTACTATGCACCATAACCGATAGTGTAAGAAACCGGTGAGACTAATGTTTATCACATAAAAACCAAGCGATACGTTGTTTAAATAGATCCAGTATTCGCTGTAAAACGCCGAGCTAAACGGCATCAACACAATGGAAAATAATAACAGCAGATTGTTCCAGATAAGCTTGGGGCTGTAGTGCTCCACATATTTAAACAATAAATGATGATGCACCCAGTAAAGGCCAATCACAAAAAAGCCCACAATAAAACCAATGAATTTAGGTATAAGGTGACCGAGCGCCCGGGCCACTGCACCATTGGTGAGATGTTCCCCGTGTACCTCAGGCACTTTAATTTCGATGATGAGTAAGGTGATGGCTATGGCAAAAACGGCATCGCTAAAAAACGCGATACGCTCTACCTGGAATTCTTTTTTAAGGTCGTGGTTTAGCATGATCTAAGGTTAATGACGGAAGGTAATAAATATTAACTAATACTTATACCTGTCGCCCCAAAGTTTCCTCATTTTCTCTTTGGACTCGTTCTCTTTGGCATTGTTACCCGGTTCGTAAATTTTAGTCCCCCTGATGGCCTCCGGCAGAAAATCCAGATCGGCGAAGTTGCCTTCGTAGCTGTGCGCGTATTTGTAGTTTTTACCGTAACCGATATTCTTCATCAGCTTGGTGGGTGCGTTGCGCAGGTGCAGCGGAACGGGCAGATCGCCGGTTTGTTTTACCAGTGCAATAGCCGCCCCGATAGCTGTAGTAGCCGAATTACTTTTAGCCGACGTAGCCAAATAGATCACCGTTTGCGACAGGATCAGTTGCGACTCGGGCATCCCGATAACCTGGATGGCATTAAAGCAACTTTGCGCCAGTAACAGGGCATTGGGGTTGGCGTTGCCGATATCTTCTGATGCCAGTATGAGCATCCGCCGGGCGATAAACAGCGGGTCTTCCCCGCCAACGATCATGCGGGCCAGCCAGTAGACTGCTCCGTTAGGGTCGCTGCCGCGCATAGATTTGATGAAAGCCGAGATGATATCGTAATGCTGCTCGCCGGTTTTATCGTACAGGGCCATGTTTTGCTGCACATGCTCCAGCACTACATCATTGGTCAATATTATTTTTTTGCTGTCGAAAGCGTTTACAAGCAACTCGAATATGTTGAGCAGCTTACGTGCATCGCCGCCGCTAAGGCGCAACAAGGCCTCATGCTCTTCAATAACAATATTTTTTTCTTTCAGGACGATGTCTTCTTTCTGTGCCTTCTCCAGCAGGTCGAGCAGGTCCCGCTCTGCTAAATGCTGTAGGATGTAAACCTGACATCGCGATAGCAAAGCCGAGATGACTTCGAAGGATGGGTTCTCGGTAGTGGCGCCTATCAGCGTAACAATACCCCGCTCCACCGCGCCCAGCAACGAATCCTGCTGCGATTTGGAGAAGCGGTGGATCTCATCGATGAACAGTATAGGCAATATTTCGCCCTGTTCCTTTAGGATGGACGCTTTTTCAATCACCTCACGCACATCCTTTACGCCCGAATTGATAGCGCTTAAAGAAAAGAACGGCCGGTAAAGGGATTGCGAAATGATATAGGCCAGCGTAGTTTTACCTACCCCCGGCGGCCCCCAAAACAGCATGGATGGCAGCGTACCGCTCTCGATGGCCTTGCGCAAAACCGCGCCCGGCCCTACCAAATGTTTTTGCCCCACATAATCATCCAGTGATTTTGGGCGCATGCGTTCGGCTAATGGCGGCAGATTGTTCATAAATGTAAAATTCAGAAATTGAAATGCTAAATCCTAAAAAAGTTAGTACGTTTAACTAACAATAATATGCCACAACAGTTTACTTCTGCAACCTACCATTCCATATGCGACCAACTCGCAGCCATAGATGCCGATTTCGCCAACGTAATTTCTACCTACGGCTACCCGCCCATGTGGTCGCGGCCCAATACTTTCGAAACGCTGGTACACATCATCCTGGAGCAGCAGGTATCGCTGGCATCGGCATTATCGGCCTTAAACAAAATGCGAGAACGGGTGCCGGAATTAACCCCGGCAAGGATACTATTGTTAACAGATACCGAATTTAGGGAATGCTATTTCAGCAGGCAAAAAACCGCTTACACCCGCTACCTTGCAGAAGCTATCCTCAGCGGACAGATCAACCTTGAAGCATTTGAAAAAATGGAAGACAGCGAGATCCGCAGCCAGCTTTGCGCCCTCAAAGGCATCGGCAACTGGACGGTGGATGTATACCTGATGTTCGTACTCCAGCGCACGGATATCCTCCCCCTCGGCGACCTGGCCATTGTAAACGCCATTAAGCGGTTAAAAGGATTGCCCAAAGAAACCTCCAAAGAGGAACTGGCTATTATTGGTGAACAATGGCAGCCTTACCGTACCGTGGCGAGTATGCTGCTGTGGCATTATTATTTGTCAAGCCCGAAGGCGAAACCGTAGAGACGCAATACTTTGCGTCTCTGGACATGCATGGCTGATGTGCGTATTTCATTTGCAAACCGGAGACGCAAAGTATTGCGTCTCTACAAATAAAAAAGGCTGCAAGGTTTTACCTTGCAGCCGTATGCTTTTCAAAAGTTCCTCCGTTAGCCAACGGACGTTGGAAGCTTCTAAACGTTAAACAAACCGTTCCGTTCCTGTTCCTGGTAGTTTTGTACGGTTTCTATGGCGTTGCTTATCACATCGCTTAGTGCCACAATAAATGCGCCCGGTTTGGCCATGCTCATGGCGTGTTTTATGGCGTCTATCTCCTTCGGTACAATCTCATAAGGTGTGTTATTGCCTTCGGATGCTATGCCCGCTTTCAACAGGTCGAGGATGTTTTCTTCGGTACGGCCGCGCAGGTGTTTTTCCTGGCGGAGGATGATATAATCAAACATTTCTGCCGCTATTTTACCCAGCTCCTGTATGTCCTCGTCTCGCCTGTCGCCGGTGCCGGCTATGATTCCGATCTTCAACGGCGAATCGATATGGCTGAGGAATTGTTTAATGCCGTTAAAACCATCCGGGTTATGCGCAAAATCGATCATAAAGCGGAAATCCTTGAATTCAAAGATGTTCATCCTGCCCGGTGTTTGCGCTGCAGACGGGATAAAGGTTTCCAGCGCAATTTTGATATCCTCAGTTTTAAAGCCATGCAGGAAGGTAGCCAGCGTGGCGGCCATTACGTTATCGATCATAAAACCAACTGTGCCGCCAAACGTCAGCGGGATAACGATGGTACGCTGTACCCTGATCTTCCAATCGCCTTTTTGTATGGTGATAAAGCCATTTTCGTGTACGCAGGCAATACCGCCCTTTTTGCAATGGGCAATTACTACCGGGTTGTTTTCGCTGCGGCTAAAATAAGCGATGTTGCAATCGGCCTTTTTGCCAATGTCCACGCAATATTTATTATCCGCGTTTAATACCGCCCAGCCATCTTTTTTTACCGCATTGATCACCACGCTTTTTACACGGGCAAGGTCTTCCAGGGTATGAATGTCTGATAAACCCAGGTGGTCTTCCTGTATGTTGGTAACTACACCAATATCGCAGGAACTGAAACCTAAGCCCGAGCGGAGGATGCCACCCCGGGCGGTTTCCAATACAGCGAAATCAACCGTAGGGTCCTTCAGAATAAACTCGCTGCTTACCGGGCCGGTGGTATCACCTTTTAGCATCATGGTGTTTTGCACGTAGATCCCATCAGAGGTGGTGAAACCTACCCGATGCCCGTTGTTTTTCACAATATGAGCTATCAAACGGGTGGTGGTGGTTTTACCGTTGGTTCCGGTGATGGCGATGATAGGGATCCTTGCAGATTTCCCTGTGGGGTAAAGCATATCTATCACATGCCCGGCCACGTTGCGCGGCAGGCCTTCGCTTGGCGCTATGTGCATGCGGAAACCCGGTGCGGCGTTCACTTCCAGCACCACACCGCCATTCTCGGTTAATGGTTCGGTAAGGTTCTCGGCCATGATATCGATACCGCAAATGTCCAGCCCGATGATCTTGGAGATCCGTTCGCAAATGAAAACGTTTTGCGGGTGCACGTGGTCGGTAACATCAACGGAGGTTCCGCCGGTGCTGAGGTTGGCAGTAGATTTTACAAAAACCTTTTCATCCTTCGCGGGGATGGTATCCAGGGTGTAGCCTTTCTTTTCCAGCAGGTCTAAAGTATCGCGGTCAACGTCAATTAAGGTCAGCACATTTTCGTGCCCGTAGCCACGGCGCGGATCGGAGTTTTCTTTATCGATAAGTTGCTGGATGGTGAGTTCGCCATCGCCTTTTACGTGCGCAGGGTCGCGCAGGGCGGCGGCCACCATTTTATTATCTATCACCAGCACCCTAAAATCGTAGCCGGTAACAAAACGCTCCACAATTACGCGGCGCGAAATTTTTGCGGCAAACTCGTAGGCGGCAATGGCATCCTCGGTAGTGTTTATATTAATACTGATACCGCGGCCATGGTTACCATCCAGCGGTTTAAATACCAGCGGGAAACCGATCCTGTCGATGGCTTCTACCACCTGCTCTACGCGGCTGATGGTCATGCCTTTGGCAACGGGTATGGCCTGCTCCTGTAAAAGGCGCTTGGTTTCATCCTTATTGCTGGCAATATCCACGGCAATGCTGCTGGTTTTTTCCGTCATGGTGGCGCGGAAACGCACCTGGTTTTTGCCATAGCCCAGTTGTACCAGGCTTTGGTTATTCAATCTTATCCATGGGATGTTCCTCGCGATAGCTTCTTCCACAATAGCGCCGGTGCTTGGGCCCAGGCGGGTATTCTCGCGGATCTCGCGCATTTGCTGGATGTCTTTCTCCAAATCGTACTCCGTGCCGTCAATTAATGCCTGCGCAATGGCTACGGCAGATTCCGCTGCAAAAACACCTACTTTTTCCTCCAGGTACGCAAATACTACGTTGTAAACGCCCGGCGTTTTGGTTTCGCGGGTGCGGCCAAAGCCCGTTTCCATGCCCGCAAGGGTTTGTATCTCCAGGGCAATATGCTCTATCACATGGCCCATCCAGGTGCCGGCGATCACGCGCTCAAAAAAGCCTCCGGGTACGCCCGGCGAACAGCGATGACTGTACAGCGAGGGTATCAACGCCTTCATGCGCTCGTAAAATCCATCTATCTCGTTGGTAGGGCGCTGTTCCAGATCTTCCAGATCGAGGCGCATTTGGATCAGCTTTTTGCGGCTAACGCTCCATAGGTTAGGGCCGCGAAGTACTTGTATGTTTTCTATCTTCATAGGATGTTGTGTCAAAAACTAATGTGAGGAGTAATAAGGTTTAAATCTAAAAAACTTATCAATCTAATAAAACCTTTCGGAGGAAAAATGCAGTTTTATTAATTTAATCCCTCTGTTTTAATGATTTTTATTTTAATTTGTATAAACTGATATAAAATAATGATAAGCCCCAAAGGAAAACTGGTAATAATTGGAGGTGCTGTGGATATGGGCAGTAACGTAAGCGTGCTGGAGCATATTATGCAGCCGCATTATATAAAGTTTTTCGAGAAAGGCATCCTGCGCCGTATTATTAACGAGTCGGCGAAACAGGAAGCTTCCTTAGTGGAGGTGATCACCACGGCATCGCAAATACCTGAGCTTGTGGGCAATGAGTACATCAAAGCCTTTAACCAGCTTAATGTTACCCACGTAAATATCCTGCACATTAAAAGCCGCGAGGATGCCGCTAACCCGGAGTATCTCGACCGTATCAGCCGCGCTGATGTAGTGATGTTTAGCGGCGGCGACCAGCTACGTTTGACCGCGATCTTCGGCGGAACGCAGTTTTTGCAGATCCTGAAGAAACGCTATAACGAAGAAGCTTTTGTAATTGCCGGTACATCGGCAGGCGCAGCCGCGGCATCCACCCATATGATCTACCGCGGGCAAAGCAACGAGGCGCTGATAAAAGGCGAGGTGCAGATCACCGCAGGCCTTGGTTTTATCGACTCGGTTATTGTAGATACCCACTTTGTGCAGCGCGGCCGTATCGGCCGTTTACTATACGCTGTGGCTACTAACCCGGGCATATTAGGCATAGGCCTTGGCGAAGATGCCGGGCTGCTGATTACCGAAGGCTGCATGATGGAAGCCATTGGCTCGGGATTGATCATGCTGGTTGATGGCACTAATATTGTGGAAACTAACGTTTATGATGTAGAAATAGGCGACCCTGTTTCTATAGAGAATTTGAAAGTGCATGTGATGTCGATATTTGATAAGTACGACCTGGATCAGCACAAGATGATCATCAAAAAAGCGGTTAAGGTGGAAGAGGGCGTATTTATTACCGCCCAGGACAGTAACGATTTACAATGAAGCTAATCATACACGGTGGTTTTTTTAGCGAGAGCCAAACAAACCAGGAAGTAAAAAAGGCAAAGCAGGACGCCCTGCTGGAGATAGTACACCTGGGCCATAAATACCTGGAGCACCATACCGCTGCCCAAACCGTGGTATACACCGTGCGCCTGCTGGAAGATTGCGACCTGTTTAATGCCGGTACCGGTTCGCAGATCCAGAGCGACGGCAAGATCCGCCTCAGCGCTTCCCTGATGGATGGCAAAACGCAAAAATTTTCGGGTGTTATTAATATAGAGGATGTGCGCAACCCTATTTGCGTTGCCGAGAAACTGATGGACTACGAAGACCGGGTATTGAGCGGCAATGGCGCCTGTGATTTTGCCAAACAAAACGGCTTTAAATATTTCAACACCGAGATCCCTCAGCGCCGTAAAGAATACGAAAAGAAATTAAGCGACTCGATCCGCCTGGGCACCGTTGGCGCCGTGGCGCTTGACATTTATGGTGATATTGCCGCAGCTACTTCCACCGGCGGCAAAGGCTTTGAAATTCCCGGCCGCGTAAGCGATTCGGCAACTACGGCGGGTAATTATGCAAATGCTTTCGCAGGTATCTCCTGCACAGGCGTGGGCGAGGATATTGTAAGCGGATCGGTAGCTACCAAAATTGTTACCCGCGTTACCGATGGCATGCCCCTCTCCATCGCCACCGAAAAAACCCTCGACGAAATGAAACCTTACGACGGCTTTGCCGGCATCATCGGCATTAGCAGCCACGGCGATATTTACCACGCCGATACCCATCCCTATATGGTTTGGGCTTTGCACGATGGTGAGGCGGAAGTGTTTGAGTAGGCAAGTTTCACATGTTCGCCGTGTGCATTTTGGCCAACAGGCGGCTAATTACTCTTAATCAATTAATAATTCATGTCATCTGCCGATGAGTCCTGGGCCATTTCTATAAAAACGGCATCCATTCTGTCGAGTTCTGTTTTGATATGGGCAAGTATTTCCTGATCATCCGGGTCGGTTTGCAGGATAGTTATCAGGCCCTTTAAGTTGGCTAAGGGGCTTCTGAGGATGTGCGATTGTTTCCAGATCATCCCGCGAATAAATCCAATATTTGTTTTAATGCGCTCGTAGGCCTGTTGCAAACTCTGCTCGGCATGCTTGCGTTCGGTAATATCAGAAATGGCCAGTACAAGCCCCAATATTTCATTCTCTTTATTTGATATCGGGAACATCTTAACATAATACCAGATGTCGCCGCCGTCGGGCTGGTCGTAGGTAACTTCGTAGCTGATGGTGTTTCCCTTGAATACATTGTTGATGTATCCTGAAAATTCGGCCCGCCTTTCGGCCGGCAAATGGTCGAAAAGCTTACCTCCGTTTTGGGGGTCGAAGTTAAATTCACGCTTTGCGGATACCAGTGCTATATCATTATATTCCAATACGTTTAAATGACGATCTAACAGCGCGTAGGCGGTATCGGTAGTGTTTAAAATGGTTTGCAGGTTAGCCTCTGATTTTTTAAGCAATTCTTCTGCCTTCAGTTTTTCTGTTACGTCGGCTGTTGACGAGATCCGTACGGGCCGGCCTTCAAATAAAATGTCTTCAGAAATGATGTTTACATAAATTACAGTGCCATCCTTTTTCAGGTGCTTTACCACGCCAAAATCAACTGCGCCGGTAATCTGTTTCTGATAGCTTAACAGTTGCAGATTCCAGTCTTCCTTCGGCCTCAATTGTTTTACACTGGTGTTCAGTAATTCCTCTTTGGTATACCCGTAAAGGTTGGATGCAGCCTCGTTTACGGCCATAATGGAAAGATCTTCCTTCGATATGATCCATAACGGTACGGGGTTACTCTCAAAAAGCAGTTTATACTTCTTTTCAGATACCTTTAGTTCTTCCTCGGCTATCTTCCGTTCGGTGATGTCTATCATAGAACCTATGATGGTTGGCTCATCTTCAAAAATTGTCCGGCTGCCATAAAACTCTACCCAGTTAGCGCTGCCATCCTTCATTTTTCCCATGGCTTCATAATGCACGCTGTCTACCTCGCCCGCTATGCGCAACCGGATGTTTTCGTTTGCGGTAGCCTGATAATTGGGGTGTACAATGGCCTCAACGGGCTCCCTGCCTATCAATTCGCTGGGCTCGTATCCAAAAACCTCCGCAAAACGTGGGTTTACGTATACAAATTTTCCTTTCTGTACAATGTAAATGCCAACCATGGATTTATCGGCGAGCGTTCGGAATTTCAACTCCGCATTGGTTAGCTCCGCTTCCATGGCCTTGCGTGCCGTAATATCCCGGAGAATAACTAATATCCGGTCGTCGGCAAATTTTTTACCATTAATTTCAATATCAATAATAGCCCCGTCTTTTCTTACCATCTTCCGCTCTGCTATTACCGAATCGCCCGGTTTTGCGGCCATATATTGAAGCGGGTATATCTTCAGTAACTCTTCATTAAAAAGGCCGGCGATATTCATGGTTAACAGTTCCTCCCTCGAGTAGCCGGAGACCTGGCACATGCTATTATTTACCTGGGTAAAGTAGCCTTTAAAGTTTACAACGTAAATGGCATCAGATGCCTGCTCAAATAATGAGTAATATTTTTCCTCGCTTGCTTTGATAATGTAATTGGCCTTTAAGGTGCTGGTAATTAGCGTTTTTACGTTTTTAATGATGTATAACGATAACAACAGGGCGATGGCTAAAAAAACCGAGATCAGGATGATGAACCGCCCGGATGTAGTGTGGTATATCTTATTGTTCTCGGTAAATAGTTGTTTCCCAACCTTTACCTGTAATTTCATCAGGTGGGTTAGGTTTACCGTAAATGGTGCCGTCCCGGCATAATTTTCGTTCTGTATAAACTTTTCCAGGGCATTGTTATCCTTTTTGGTTAACAGGATAAGTAATTCGGCATATTGTTCATCGGCCTTTTGTTTTGTAAGCTCGGTTTGCTTAACCAGCAATGCTTCTTCCCGCGTAAGGTAAGTTTTCCTGTACCTGCCCCAATTGTAGTTTATCGTCTCTTCTGCTTGTTTTACCCTTTTTGCGGCGTCGCTAAAACTGAGCGTACGGTTTGCCACTTTTTGGGCCATCGGCAATATTTCTGTAGTGTACGCAAAACGAACATTCGATAATTGCTCAAACGGTAGCACCCTGTCGGCATACAGCTTTTGGGTGTTTTGATTCATCTCCTCCAGATCGCTAATGCCATACAATCCCAATGCTATGATACTTACCGCCGTAATAAACAGCAGGAGGTACAATTTTGCAGAGGCACTGAACTTATTTAACATGTAGCGGCGATAATTGGCGGTAACAGAAACTTTTGCTGCTGCTTTAAATTCGAAACCGGTAGTTTAGGGGTGATCGACCGATTTATTCGTCTTAAACAGAGGCTGTTGTATTGGTAAAGCTAAGTTATTCTTTTTCGAAGTAATACAATATGCTACCCAGCTGTTTCAAAAACTATTTTTATGACCATTTGTACGAAAAAGGCTCTTGTTTCGTTTACGCTTTTGAATAAAAAACGAATTAATTAGCCCAATCTGTAGTATTTGCAAATCCTAATATTTGTAGTATCTTTACATACCAGTTAATTTAACTATACCCGGGCGAAAAAATCTTAAATGAGATACCTGATATTAGTACTTCTTTGCGCTTTTAATCTCACAGCAAATGCGCAGTGGTGGCGCGGCGATTTTAAAAAGCACAAGCGTTACCCCCTCATCGCGCAGCCAAAAAATAATTCTGTAAAACGCATCCCCAAATTTGCAATGGCTAAGGTTAAGTTGCCGTATGCTAAGGTTCCGCGCAGCGCTTATAATTTGGAATTATGCGAGAAGGCGGTGATTAAATCGGCACAACACTACATGCGTTACCGCGAATATGCGATGGCGAGCTATAAATTTAGCGAGCTTGCCGAGCTGTATGTAAAAGAGAACCGCCTCTCGGAAGCAAAATGGTATTATCTGCAAAGCATCCTCATCTCTAAACGGCAGGGCGATCAGCAGCACACCATCAATAACCTCATCAACCTGGGGATGGTAAAAGCCGACCTTGGCGACCTGGTGCAGGCCCAGCAGGATCTGGCTGAAGCTCGGCAGATAGCTGTAACAACCGGCCGCGTTGCAGATTTACTTACCATTGATAAAAAGCTGGCGTACTTAAAAAGCAACAAAGTGTGGCTGTCTAAATCAGAACTGCGCTACGCCGAGGCGGTGGAATTATCCGGTAAAATAAAATAAACGTCCCTGGCCTTCGTTTAATGTAACATTTACGTAAAATGGTGGTCGTAGTATAAAACAACCCAAACATTATTGTAATATTGTTATTCAATATATTAGCGGGACGGCTTGGTAGCTGTCTCTTTTTTTATTAGACGAAATTAAAACAGGTACAAGTATTGATGTTTCATCCCGATCCCGATTTAAAGACTACAAAAGATATGTTAAAGAGATTTTATTTAATGCTGGTTTTGGCCGCTGCGCTTGCCTGCAACGCTTCGCCAACGAAACCGGTAATGAGAAAAGCGGGCCCGAACGACCTGCAACCCGATGAGCAACAAAGTGTGGTGATGAAAACGGTAGCCGGCATGGTGAGCAGCTACAACTATAAAAAAGTACCGCTTAACGATTCGATATCGGCTATTATTTATACCGAATACCTGAAAAAGATAGACGAGAATCATAACTATTTTACCGCGGGCGATGTAAAGGAATTTGAGCAGTACAAAACCGTTTTGGATGATGATATTAAAAATGGCGACCTGAGCCACGTGTTTTACATCTTCAACGTGTTTCAAAAAAGGTATACCGAGTATGTGAACTTTTCTATCTCCCAGCTAAGCAAATCGGTGGATTTTACTAAGAATGAGACCTTTACTTACGACCGGGAAAACCTGCCGTACGCCGCATCTGAAAACGAATTGCATAACCTTTGGGCTCAGCGCGTAAAATACGACCTGCTGAACCTTAAACTGGCAGGTAAAGAATTAGACGCGAATAAAGAAACATTAAAAAAACGCTATAGCAACATCCTGTCGCAATCCAACAAGTTAAATAACCAGGATGTTTTTCAGGTGTTTATGGATGCGTTCACCGGCGCGATAGATCCGCATACCAACTATTTTATCCCATCGGCTGCAGCCGCGTTTAACATTGATATCTCCCGTTCGCTGGAAGGTATTGGCGCTACCCTGCAATCGCAAAACGAGTACGTTACCGTTACTTCTATTGTACCGGGCGGCCCTGCTGATAAAAGCAAGCAACTTGCCGTTGATGAGCGTATCATAGGTGTAGCACAAGGTAAAACGGGCGAATTTCAGGATATCGTTGGCTGGAGGATTGAAAATGCTATCGCTTTGATCCGCGGTACCAAAGGCACAACTGTTCGTTTACAAATACTGCCTAAGGGCACCGGCGCTACCGTAAAACCAAGGGTATTGGAACTGGTGCGCGAGAAAATTATCCTGAAGGATATATCGGCTAAAAAAGAGATCCGTACCTATAACAGTAATGGTAAAACTATTAAAATAGGCATTATTAACGTACCTGCCTTTTACCTGGACTTTAACGATTACAAATCGGGCAACCCGAATTACAAAAGCACCACCCGCGATGTAAGGCTTATACTGGATACCCTGAAACGCGAAGGCGTAGATGGTGTGGTATTAGATCTTCGCCAAAATGGTGGTGGCTCCTTAATGGAAGCAACCGAGCTTACCGGCTTGTTTATTAAAACCGGCGCGGTTGTGCAAGTACGCGACCCACGCAACCAGGTAGAAGTTGAAAAAGACGACAACCCGGCAATTGCTTACGGTGGCCCGCTTGCTGTATTGGTAGACAGGTTTAGCGCATCGGCATCAGAGATCTTCTCGGGCGCTATACAGGATTATGGTCGTGGTATTATCATCGGCACACAAACTTACGGTAAAGGCTCTGTACAACGTATTATCGACCTGGATGAGGTGATCAGCCCTTCTATTAAAGAACGATTGGCCAAGTTGGTTGGTAAATCAACTACGGTAGCAACCGGCAGCCAGAATAAATTTGGCCAGTTAAACTTAACCATTGGTAAGTTCTACCGCGTTAGCGGAGGTTCTACCCAGCATAAAGGGGTGTTGCCAGATATCGAATTCCCATCGGTTATCCCAATGGATAAATACGGTGAGGATACCGAACCATCTGCAATGCCTTATGATGTTATCCCTAAAACAGATTTCACCAGGGTTGGTGACTTTACAGCGGTATTGCCGCAGCTGAAAAAACTGCACGAGCAGCGTATGAGCGGCAGCGACAGCTTCAAATACCTGATGGAAGACATAGCTGAAATGAAAAGACGCGATGCGGAAAAGAGTGTAACCTTAAACGAGGCGCAGCTAAAACAACAGCGCGATGCCGACGAAAAGAAAGCGTTTGAGCAAAATAACCTTCGCCGTGTGGCACTGGGTTTACCTGCCTTAACCAAAGGCCAAACCAAACCAAAGAACGAAGACCTCGACTTTTTGAAACGTGAAGCAGGCCAGGTACTAACCGACTACATTACGCTGGATAATAAGGTTTCTACCATTATCAAATAAGCAAATAAACTTCTTTATACGCCCCGGTCGATAACTTCGGCCGGGGCTTTTTGTTGCTTTATACCCGCCAAAAATATTTCAAATTAAATAGCTGAGTATGCTATTTAAACTTTACATTTGTTATGCTAATAGTTAGTATGACAAATAAAAAATTTGATAGTTATTCCTACCTGCTGGATCGCACCGCGCGCCGGGTAAAAGGGTACGCGCAGCAGAAATTCGCGTCGGGAGATTTTGATGTAACGGTTGACCAGTGGCTGATTTTAAAAAGCCTGGATAATGATAAATACCTGAAACAAAAGGAGCTTGCCGAAATAACAGGGAAGGATAACCCAACGCTTACGCGAATTATAGATCTGCTTTGCAAAAAAGGCTTAACCGAACGTGTTACCCACAAAGATGACCGCCGGAGCTTTACCGTGCACCTGACGGCTGCGGGCACAACAAAACTAACTGAGCTATCGCCAAAGGTGAACGAGATCCGGATGAAAGCCTGGGAGAACCTCAGCGAGCAGGATTACGAGCAGCTGAAAACGATACTGAATAAAATTTATCAAAACTTAGAATCTTAATATTTATAATCATGATCACTACAGATATAGGCATTATCGGGGCGGGGCCAACCGGTATGTTTGCCGTTTTTGAAGCAGGCCTGTTAAAAATGCACTGCCATTTGATCGATTCTTTACCGCAGGCTGGCGGGCAGTTATCAGAGATCTATCCGCAGAAACCTATTTACGATATTCCCGGCTATCCAACCGTGAACGCGCAGGAATTGGTTGATAAATTATCAGAACAAATAGCGCCTTTCCATCCGGGTTATACACTTGGCGAGCGGGTAGAAACGCTGGAGAAGCTGGACGACGGCACCTGGGTTATCGGTACCAACGAGGGTACGCTGATCAATTGTAAGGTGGTGGTAATAGCCGGCGGCCTGGGTTGTTTTGAACCACGGAAGCCCGAGGTTGACCGCTTAGCTGAATTTGAAGGCAAGGGTGTGATGTATGCGGTTAGAAATCCGGAAGCCTTTCGGGGGCGCAATATTGTGATAGCCGGTGGGGGAGATTCTGCTTTGGATTGGGCGATATTTTTGGCGAATGTGGCCAATAAAGTAACGCTGGTACATCGCGGGGATACCTTTAGAGGTGCGCCTGATGCAGCGGAGAAGGTTGCCGAACTGGCACGTACAGGCGCTATCGACCTCATACTAAAAGCAAGAGTAGTAGCGCTGGATGGTACGGGGCATTTGGAGCAGGTAACTATAATTGGGCACGATAATAAAAAGGTAGAACTGCCCGCAGATAACTTTATCCCGCTGTTTGGCCTGAGCCCTAAACTTGGCCCGATTGCCGACTGGGGCCTGGATATAGAGATGAGCGCCATTACTGTGAATACCCGCGATTACAGCACCAATGTAGCAGGCATTTACGCCATAGGGGATATCAACACTTATCCGGGAAAGCTGAAACTGATCTTGTGTGGTTTCCACGAGGCGGCTTTAATGGCGCAAAGCGCGTTTAAGCATGTATATCCCGATCAGCGTTTAACTTTTAAGTATACCACCGTTTACGGCATAACCGAATTGGCATGATCACATTTACGGTTGAAGACAGGGATGGCCAGCAGGTACCTGTGGAAGTGCCCGAAGGAATAAGCCTGAACCTGATGGAGGTACTAAAGGCCAGCGAGTACGACATCCTGGCCACTTGTGGCGGCATGGCGCTTTGCGCCACTTGCCGGGTACAGGTATTAGCGGGGGTGGAACAACTTCCGCCCATCAGCGATGCGGAGTTGGATATTTTAGATACGCTACCGGTTATGGATGACAGTCTCCGGCTTTCGTGCCAACTGCATGTGAATGAAAGCCTGGAAGGGTGCCTTTTTAGGATCCCGGAGGCTGATTAATTGCGGGTAGGATCAGGGGGGCACTTTTTTCGGGACTATAAACCTGCTTTGTTCGGGCTTGTTCGGGCTGTTCGCGCTACATCCCGAACGCGAACATTGATACAAATTGCCGGATCTATTCTTGTTCCCTCTATAATTGCGCAGGTAAAACTAAATTGGCAAATAGCAGGTTATTACCTCGTATGCCAAAAAAACCACTGCTGGAATTTACCGACCGCGGCATCTACTGTGCCCAGGGGAAATTTTACATAGACCCATGGAAATCCGTGGACGATGCCGTAATTACCCACGCCCATGCCGATCATGCCTACTTTGGGCATAAGCAATACCTGGCGCACCACCTGTCGCGCGAGGTAATGCTTTACCGCCTTGGCGAGATCAACCTCCGCACCATCGAATACGGCGAAACAGTGAACAAAAATGGTGTACAGATCTCCATGTACCCGGCAGGGCATGTGATCGGTTCGGCACAGATAAGGGTGGAATATAAAGGCGAGGTGTGGGTGGTATCCGGCGATTATAAAACCGAAGACGATGGTATCTCCACACCCTTCGAGCCGGTTAAATGTCACCACTTTATTTCAGAGTGTACTTTTGGGATGCCGGTTTATACCTGGAAACCGCAGGCGCAGATCTTTGCCGACGTGAACAACTGGTGGCGAACCAACCTGCAAAACGGCGTAGCCACCATCGTAGTGGGCTATTCCCTTGGCAAAGCCCAGCGCATCCTCCAAAACCTCGATCTTGATAATGGCAAAGTGTACACCCATGGCGTTATCGAAAATACAAACGAGGCCCTCCGCCGTAACGGCGTGATCTTAAACCCTACCGAAAGGATAACTTTCGATTCCTCCAAAGAAGAAGTGCGCAAAGGCATCATCCTCGCCCCGCCATCATCCGTAGGCACGCCCTGGATGCGCAAGTTCGCGCCCTATAGCTTTGGCTATTGCAGTGGCTGGATGGCCATCCGTGGTGCCAAACGCCGCCGGGCGGCAGATAGAGGGATCGTATTATCAGATCATGCCGACTGGAACGGGTTGGTAAGCGCGATAGATGCCACAGGCTGCGAAAGCGTTTATCTAACGCACGGTTACACGGCATCCTTCAGCAGGTATTTAAACGAAATTGGGTTTGACGCGCATGAAGTGCACACCCTGTATGGTGGTGAGGAGGAAGATGCAGAAGCCTCACCCCAGCCCTCTCCAGAGGAGAGGGAGCCAAAGGCAGACATGAATGATAACGCTTCTGAAGTCCTCTCCTTTGGAGAGGATTTAGGTGAGGCTACTAAGGAGGAGCTATCATGAAAGCCTTCGCCCAGCTCTTTCTCTCCTTAGATGAAACCAATAAAACCAACGAAAAGGTTAAGGTGCTAAAGGATTATTTTACCAACGTACCGGATACCGATAAAATGCATATGCTGGCGCTGTTCACCGGCAGGCGGCCCAAACGGCAGATCAACTCTACGCTGGTGCGCACCTGGGCCATGGAAGCATCCAACATCCCTGCCTGGCTTTTCGAAGAAAGCTACCAGGTGGTAGGCGACCTGGCCGAAACTATGAGCTTATTAATGCCCGAAAGCCAAAACAGCAGCAGCAAAACACTTACCGAATGGATTGCCGAGATTAATGCGCTTGCTACCAAAACCGAATTTGAAAAAAAACTTTGGCTGATGGAATCATGGGCGATGCTGGATAGCCAGGAGCGCTTTGTGTTCAATAAACTGCTAACCGGCAGTTTCCGTGTGGGTGTATCGCAAAGTTTGGTGATCAAAGCTTTAGCCGATGTTACCGGGATAGAAGCCCCCGCGCTTACTCACCGCATTATGGGCAGCTGGATGCCGGAGGATTATACCTACAGTCAGCTTATAGAAGAGCAAAGCGCTGCCGACAATATCTCAAGGCCATACCCCTTCTTCTTAGCGTACCCGATACAGGAAACATCCGAGAAACGAAAATCAGCAGAAGAAGTTGGAGCTGCTTTAGGCGCCGCTGAAGACTGGCAGGCCGAATGGAAATGGGACGGCATCCGCGCGCAAATGATCAAGCGTGATGGCCAGATCTTCATCTGGAGCCGCGGCGAAGACCTGGCGACGGAGAAATTCCCTGAACTGCACCCATTCCTGAACGCCCTGCCGGATGGTACCGTGCTGGATGGTGAAATCCTCAGCTTTCAAAATGGTTTACCTATGTCGTTCAGTGTGCTGCAAACGCGTATCGGGCGTAAAAATCTAAGTAAAAAGATACTGGCAGATAGCCCTGTTGCAGTAATTGCATACGACTGCCTGGAGTATAAAGGCGAGGATATCCGTACAAAAACGCAGGCAGAGCGCCGGTTGATATTGGATGAATTACAAAGAGCTACGCCTTTCCCGGAAGTGTTCCGTATTTCGTCGTTAATTGAATTTAAAAGCTGGGAGGAACTGGAAACCACCCGCGAGCAATCCCGCGCCATGATAGCCGAGGGCATTATGTTGAAACGCAAAAGTGCTACCTACCAGGTTGGCCGCAAACGCGGCGATTGGTGGAAATGGAAGATAGATCCGCTTTCGGTAGATGCGGTGATGATCTACGCCCAAAAGGGGCATGGGCGCCGTGCCGACCTGTACACCGATTATACCTTCGCGGTTTGGGATGGCGATAAGCTGGTGCCCTTTGCCAAAGCCTACAGCGGCCTTACCGACCAGGAGATAAACAAAGTAGATTATTTTGTAAAACGCAACACCCTCGAAAAATTCGGCCCCGTGCGCACCGTAAAACCCGAATTAGTCTTTGAGATAGGTTTTGAGGGAATAAACAGATCTACACGCCATAAATCGGGCATAGCTTTACGTTTTCCGCGTATATTGCGGTGGCGGCACGATAAACCAAAAGAAGAAGCCGATACGTTGGATAGTTTAAAAGCTTTGTTAAATGAATAACACCCTCCACATCCTCAATGGCGATGCCACCCTACCCGGTTTTACAGAAGCCGGGATCCCCGGAGATACCATGGTCTGGCGCGAAGTTTTATCAGAAGGGCCTTTAAATAAAAATGTGGCTTCGGCGGCTTTTTGGCAATTACGTTCGGATTGGATCTGCCAAACTTTTGGCGAAACGCCCGAGGGTTACCACGATGGCATGATTGTGCCGCTGGAAAAACTGAGCGCGCCTTACGAGGAAATTAACCTGTGGTTCGAGTTCGATCTGCATTGCCAGGTAAACCTGTTAGGCACTATGATGATGCTGAATCAGCAAACCAACCTATCGTCACCCGAGGTTTATTTGGTCAGTCCTGCGGAATTTCCTGGTTTGGAAAACTTCAGCGGCATAGGCGAGTTGAATGGCGAACAACTGGATTACCTGTACGATAACATCCGGGTACAACTGGGCGAATACGATTTTACCCTGGCAGCCGAAGCATGGCAACTATACGTAATAGGGGATGCCGGTAAATTAAAAGCCTGGCTTACAGATACACCATTTTGGGGCAATATGCCCAACCTAAAACCGGCAATGGAGGCACACGTAAAACGCCTGGAGTTCGATGCAGACGGTTTAAACTATGTCCACCAAAAATTGCTGGGCATTTACCAAAGTGGCGCTCATTCAAAAGCGGAGATCTACCCATCCTTCTGGCAAACCGAAAAGATTTACGGCTTAGGCGATAGTCAGCTGGATATGTACCTGCAGACGCTGATAGACAAAAAACTCATCGACCTGTAGCAGCACTATAGAGCAGGCAACGTTACCGCTACCGTTGGCGTTCGTTCGCTTTCGTTCTTTAGCCTGTCGATAGCCGTTACCACGTAAAAATAGGTTTTGCCGGGTAATACATTCGTATCCAGGTAAACAGGCTCGGTGTTGTATTGGATGTGCAGGATATTGCGCGGATCGCCAAGATCGAATTTTTCATTCACCTGGAAACGGTAAACCACGTAGCCGTAAACTGCCTCATTGTCTGCGGCAGGCAGCGGCATCGACCATTTTAACAAAATGCTTTTCTTCTCGGCCTTGGCCATAAAATTCTGCGGAGCGTTTGGCGGGATAGAGTCCAGCCATAGCATAGGTGGCGGCAGGGCCGGGTATCGGTAAAAATCCTCTTTAAGCGAATCGGCCAGGTGATTGGCGTTGCCCACCAGCGATTGCGACCTGAAGTATACGCTCCCCTGCGCCCGGGGGTTAGCACGGATCAAGCGTAGCTGGTTGGGTATCTCCGATGGGTTTTTATAAGCAGGGCTTCGAGGTTCGTAAAAACGGTAAGGTGCCTGGCCAACATACAGGTGCCTGTTATAAGTATTGTTGCTCCACCAGTTCAGCAGTTTTTCAAAGGGGGCCAATCGGTAGCCAATATGCCAGTAGATCTGTGGGTTTATATAATCTATCCAACCCTCCTGCATCCACTTACGGGTATCGGCAAAATTTTCAATATAAGATGAACCGCCGTTTGTTTCAGAACCATCCGGGTGCTGGCTCCTGTTTGCCCAGATACCAAAAGGGCTTATCCCGAACTTCATGTTGGGTTTGTATTTGTGGATACTATCGGCAAGCATGTGTATCAGCTTGTCAACATTATCGCGGCGCCAGTCTTTAACGTTATCAAAATCGCCGCCATATTCGGCATAGGCGTCCGCGTCGTTGATTACCTGGCCCTTAATAGGGTAGGGGTAAAAATAATCATCCATGTGGATGCCATCCACATCATAGTTCTTCACCACATCCAATACCACCTGTACAATGTACTCGCGTACTTCGGGTATGCCGGGGTTAAAAAGCTTTATCCCCTCGTATATAAAAAACCACTCGGGCTTGGTGCGTGTGATGTGGTCTGATGCCAATGTGCTGAACTTATTATCGAAGGTGGCGCGGTATGGGTTAAACCAGGCATGCAACTCCATGTTACGCTTATGCGCTTCCTCAACTGCAAATTCCAGCGGATCGTAGTCGGGTGCTTCACCTTGTTTGCCGGTAAGGTATTTAGACCAGGGCTCGCGGCTTTTTGCGTAAAAGGCATCCGCAGCGGGCCTCACCTGGAACATAATGGCGTTTATGCCGGTTTGCTGGTGCGAGTTTAACTGGGCAATAAGGTCGCGTTTTTGCACTTCGGCGGTGGCGCGCGCATTTTGGGGCCAGTCTAAATTCACCACGGTAGCTATCCATACACCCCTGAATTCATGTTTAGGCTCCGGCCTTACGGTATCTTCGGTAACAGCGGTTTGTGCTATTGAATGGGTAACAATTACGGTAGAAAGCAGGGTAATAAACAGGTATTTATATAAATGCATTAAGCGGATGTTTTTATTAAAAGGTGCAAAGATATAAACTCAACACTAAGCAGTTTTATTATTAAGTATAATAATTACGGCCATTTTGTGTTTTAACTCTATTGTAAATTACTTTAACCTGCGGGTTAATTTTATGTGGTTAAACAGATTTTTATACCTTAGTAATAAAAAAAGCGCTACATTTATTTTACAACCCCGACAAAACCCGAGGCTTATACGCTGGTTTAAGCTTTAGTTAAACTTTAAAAGAAACACAATGGAAAACCAATCCGGACAATCGCAGAAAAAAAATTCGAATGTCATTTACTTTTTGATAGCGGTAGTGGTAGCTCTGTTAGGCACCGATGTATACCTCTACATGCAAAAAAATAAATCTGACACGAAGATAGTTTACCAGAATGATGAGAAAACCCGCCTGCAAACAGAATTGGATAGCCTTGAAGCACAAATAGAGCAGGTAAACGTAGGCCGCTCAAAAATGACAACCGAGATGCAGGCCAAGAACGACTCGCTGAGGGCCAAGATAAGGGTGCTAAGAAAGGAACTGGCCAAGGGTAAACTAACCGTGGCCGAGCTGTCACATGCACAGGAAGACATTAAGCAGCTGCGGTACTTTGTTACCAAATATACCGCCGATTTGGAAGAGCTGAAGAAAGAAAACACCAACCTTACGGTTGAGCGTGATACTTTAAAAACTAACCTGGCCTCTGTTAGTACCAAAGCCGCCGATCTTGAAAAAAAGACTCAGGAACTGGATGCCAAGGTTAAAGAAGCCTCGGCCATTAAGGTAGGCAGCGCCGAAGTTGTTGCCTATAAAATAAAGAACAGCGGCAAAGAGGTGGAAGAGAAAAAGGCCAAGAACGCGCAAAAAATCAAGATAAACTTTACCGTTGCAAGCAACACGGTTGCTGAGAAAGGCCTGCATGATGTATACGTTCGCGTTATCGACCCAACCGGTAACCTAATCACCCCTGCCGATAGCGGAACTTTCACAGCCGATGCGCAGGATTTGCAATACACTTACAAAACCGCTATCGACTTTAAAGATGATGGCAGCGGTTACACTATCGATTGGTTGTACTCTCCTTTCCAAAAAGGCACCTACACCGTTATTTTATATGCTGATGGTTATACCATGGGTAAAAGCTCGTTTACGTTGAAATAAGAGACCTTGGGTTTAAATAGAAAACGCCCGTAGCACTTGTGCTGCGGGCGTTTTCTATTTAATGTCTCTAAAGAAATTCGAAATTGAACATCCGAAATCCGACATTTCTTTACCTCGCTCCCGGAGGGCAGTGTTCTCTTAAATAGTTAGTGTACATGGTGCGCAGATGCGTAGTTGTTCCCGCTCCTTCGGAGATGCCGTGGGTACGGTTAGGGTACAGCATTAGCTGAAACTGCCTGTTATTTTTCACCAGTTCGTTTATCAGCTGCTCGGCATTGGTGTAGTGTACGTTATCATCGCCGGTGCCGTGTACGTAAAGCAAGTTACCTTTTAAGTTTTTAGCGTAAGTTATGGGCGAACCTTTTGTGAACGCCGCGCGGCTTGCTTCATCTACCGGCACACCGGTATAGCGCTCCTGGTAAATGTTATCGTAAGTAAGCTGGTTACCAACGGCTGCTACGGCAATGCCCGTTTTAAATATGTCCCCGTATTGGAACATGAGGTTTAGGGTTGATGAACCGCCGCCGCTCCAGCCCCATACCGCTACGCGGGAAGTATCCAGGTAGCTGCGTTCTTTAAGCAATTGTTTGGTGCCCATGGCCAGGTCGCGGATGTTAAGCGTACCAATACCTTTGTAGATAGATTTGCGCCACTCACGGCCTTTAGGAACAGGTGTACCGCGGTTATCTATCGACATGTAGATGTAACCATCAGCCGCCATATCGCCGGTGTACATAAAGTTGTAGGTGGTGCCGTTCTCATCCTTCACATTCTGGCCCCATGGCTCGCCGTAAACAAACAATACAACCGGGTATTTTTTTGCCGGGTCGAAATTGTTTGGTTTTTGCATCCAGCCATCCATTTCTACACCGTCTTCGGTTTTTACCTTGAAAAACTCTACGTTAGATTTTGCTTTGGCATCTGCTGCCGCGGCAATAGCCTTCGCCACTTTTTCATCGCCGCTGAAGGTTTTATGGAGAGGTAACGATACGGTTTCGTTAGTGCCTTCGGTGTAATAGTTAGAGAAGGCATGGGTGGCCGCTTTGCCGTTTGGCGATACATCATACTCATGTGTGCCCGGTTCGGTAGCCGGGGTTAGGCGCTCGGCTTTGCCGCTGCCATCCAGTTTGGTACGGTACAGGTATTTCTGCGTAGCATTATCCTGCGAAGCCGAAAAATAAACATAACCCGATTGTTCGTCAATCGCGTTTATTTGCATCACATCATAGTTGCCCTTGGTGATCAGTTTCTCTTTTTTACCATCGCGACTGATGCGGTACAGGTGGCGCCATCCGTCTTTTTCGCTGGCCCATAAAAACTCGGCGCCGTTTTTAAACCAATTCCAGCCACCGTAATAGTAATGCTCTTCCCATGTGGGCAAAATATCTATCCAGGCAGCATCTGTTTCGCTGTAAATACTATTTGATTTACCTGTTGCCGCGTTGCAGATCATCACCTCGGTGTGGTTTTGCGCGCGATTCATATGCTGTATTATCAATTCGCTGCTGTTGGCGGCCCATTCCATACGCGGAACGTACGATTGCAGAACCGGGTCGGTAGGGATATCCATCCATTTGGTGCTGCCGCCATCCGCGCTGATCACGCCGATCTTAAAGGGAGAAGGCGGTTCGCCGGCTATGGGGTATTCTACGGGTTTTACAAAGGGGTAAATAGAATCGGTGGTGTTCAGCATCAAATAGTTTTTGGTATTACTGGCGTCTATCTGCCAGTAGGCTATTTTTTTGCTATCCGGGCTCCAGCGGAAACCATCGCGGCAGAAAAACTCTTCCTCATAAACCCAATCAAAAGTGCCGTTGATCAGTTTGGTGGTGCCATCCGTGGTCAGTTGTTTTACGCTGTTATCGGCCAATGTCTCCACATAAATATTGTGCCCGCTAACGTAGCCAACCTTAGTACCATCCGGCGAGAATTTGCCGAACATTAAAGACGATGCCGGGAACTTGGCACCGAGCTTAGTTAATTTTTTAGCGGTCAGGTCGTAAACCCAGTAATCGCCACGGGTGGGGTAGCGCCATACTTTTTTGGCATTGGTGTATACCAAAACTTTTTGCCCATCGGCCGAAAGGTAGAAGTTGCGCGGGGCTATCGCCTTTTCGCCTTGTGGCGTAAGCATCTCTTTGCTTAGCAGTACGGTTTTTTTATTAGGGTCGCGGGTATCAAGCACCACAACTTCGCCGCTTTGTGCTTTGTAGTACTGGTAGCCATCGTTTGCCCAATGGGTAGAGGGGATCTGCGCAGATGCCGTTTGCCCGGCCATCAGCAGCGATAAAATTAGCAATGAGGGCAAGCCCCAGCGGTAAATTTTCATATCTGAATAAGATTAAACGTTTGCAGGCAATATTTGTTAACAAAACAACGCCCCGGTAAATTTTGCGTTAAATTAGCATTTTAAAGCCTTTAAATTAATATCCGTTCTGATGAAAAAAATATGCCTGCTTGTTTTAAGCTTTTTTGCCCTTTTTACGGCCAACGCCCAAAATACCGACCGCAGTAAATTCCTGAAAGATAGCCTGGATAGCTACATCAACCGGGCGCTGACCAACTGGCGAATACCCGGCGCGGCTGTTTGCATTGTAAAGGACGGCAAGATAGTTTTGATGAAAGGCTACGGCATAAAGGAGCTTGGGCTGATGAACAAGGTGGACGAGAACACCCTGTTTATGATAGGCAGCAATACCAAGGCGTTTACCGCCACTGCGCTGGCCATGCTGCAGGCCGATAAAAGACTTTCGCTGGATGAAAAGGTGACCAAATACATCCCCGAGTTTAAGCTGGATAACAAAGCCGCAGGGGAGTTAACCATTATAAAAGATCTGCTTTGCCACCGGCTGGGCTTCCGTACCTTCCAGGGCGATTTTACTTTTTATAACACCAACCTTGCCCGTTACGAGGTGATAGACAGGCTGGGCAAAATGAAGGCCACATATCCCTTCCGTACCACGTGGGGCTATACCAACGCGGCCTTTTTAACCGCCGGGGAAATTATCCCGAGGGTAATAGGCAAGCCCTGGGAAGTTTATTTAAAAGAAAGCATTTTTGCGCCGCTGGGCATGGGTAACACCCTGGCCTTAAGTGCCGATATGCCAAAGGCCCTTAACCGCACCGTGCCGCATACATTGGTTGATAACCGGCTAACAGCCATCCCCTATGCGGCTATAGATGGACTGGCGCCTGCTGGTTCGATCAGTTCATCGGTAAATGACCTGGGTAAATGGGTAACGGCCCTGCTGAATGATGGCAAGGTGGGCAACCGGCAGGTTATCGCATCGGCTGCTATACAGGCCACCAGACAGCCACAGGATATTGTAGGCAGCGTAAAACACCTCAACGGCGAAACCAATTATGAACTGTATGGCCTGGGCTGGCAGATACAGGATTACTCGGGCCACCGCATTTTTATGCACAGCGGCGGGGTAAATGGTTACCTTACCTCGGTTACGCTGGTGCCGCAGGATAAGCTGGGCATTATCGTATTGACCAATACCGACCAGAATGAGTTGTACGATGCCCTGCGCTGGGAAATAATGGATGCTTACTTTAAACAGAAGTTTCGTAACTACAGCGAAGTTTACCTGTCGCAGTATAAGGCCGCTGCTACCAGGCAATTACTAACCGACCGCAAGCTGCGCGATACCGTTGCCCTGGCACCAAAGCCCAAATTATCGCTTAACGATTATACCGGGAAATACACCAACGATTTTTATGGCAACATGAATATTACCGCAGGCGAGAACGGACTGTTGGAAATGCGTTTTGAACACCATCCCAAAATGTACGCCAAGCTACAGGCCCTGGGCGGCAACCGTTTCTACGTAACCTTTAGCGACCCTACCCTGGGCAAGGCGGTGTTCCCTTTTTACGTAACCAACAACAAGGTAACCGGCGTTAGGGTTAAGGTAGCCGATTTTATAGAGTATAACCCTTACGATTTTAAGAAAGTGGATTGATGAAAAATAAAAAAATGTCATTTCGAACGAGCGATAGCGAGGAGAAATCTTATGCGGTTTGCTATAACCGCTATACTTTTCCGCCCTGCATATACGATTTGCATTGTGTATAAGATTTCTCCCTCGCTATCGCTTGGTTCGAAATGACACCGTGGTATTGGTTTTCCTTACAAGTACTCCGCTAAGCTCGCTTGCAATATCTCCTCCAGTTCCGGGTCGTTAAACTGATAAAGGTCTTCAATATCAAGCACCGTAAGTGCCCGGCCATTAAGCCGGAAGTTCTGTTTAACAATATCGCGGTGCTTGTATTCCATCACGAAGATCTCGTCTGCCCAGTCTACCATTTTTTGGCTTAGGCGTACCCTTGCCTTATCGCTTGTGCCTGCCGAGCGGGCCTGGTGCAGCGGGTGGTTTTTAAAAAGCAGTTCGGCCGTTGGGCTGCGCCATTGGTTTTTACTGCAGATAAAAAGGAGGTTGGGCAAAATATTATTGTTTATCAGGGTGCCGTGTTTTTTGGTCGCTGTAAATCCGGTCCCATGCCTGTTTGGTCAGTACAACAAGATTATCCTTTTCACAATCCCATATCGAAACATATTGTTTCGACATTACATAGGCTTGCTTCAGGTTGTTCTCCTTTTCATAAAGCATTAATGTGCAAATATCTGTAGCGCTCATTATTTCATCTTTACCGGGAATGTGCGAATGAAAGATTGCTTTTACGTCATTGTTTTTGGTATCTGTTGATATTAGGCTATTATGTATTCTTTTTATGGACGAAATTTCGTTTTTGCTGTTTACATTAAGTAGATAATCATTTCCAAATGCAACAACATTCAATGCGGTGGGTGCTGTAAGGATATAAATTCTTTTCAATCCGTTATTGATAAATGGGATAACGTTAAAATTTGTGTTATTGTACCGCTTAAATGTTGTATCGGTATTAAGAGCTTTGAACGCGGCCTTTCGTAATGTAAACAGGTCCTGCTCTACCGGGTTTAATAGCCTTGCAACGGTATCTAACCGGTAGTTTTTCTCGTTAAAATCTTTGCCGAAGGTTATCACCCCAATAGTAACGGGTTTATCGCCCTTGGTATAAAATACATTAATAAGATTGGTTGGTGTTTCGTACGATACGTAGCCGCCTAACTGGCTCTGTTTATCTTTGTACTTTTCCAGGAAAATATCCGTGCCATGCCACGACGCCCATTCCGAGCGATACAAGGCTTTGCCTTCGGCCATAACGCTGTCTGTTAGCTGGTCTATTTCGGCACGTTCGGGTTCTTTGTCCTGGGCAATTGCAGCTGTGATAAAAGAAAAAAACAGGAGTACTATCACCGTGAATTTTAACATAATTGGGTTAGGTTGTGGTGTAATTTATAATGAACGGTTTATTCGCATAAATATAGCCACTAAAAGCCCTGCTATGGCCAGGTAAAATATTCGCCGGCCATGCGCACGGTCGGCTTCTGTATAGCCAAATACCTGTTCGCCGTTGGGTAAAGTTTTTTTATGATTGGCTAAATGCCAGCCAATGAACAATCCCAGCAGGCCGCCAAACACGGCACAGGCATAGCCCAATACTATCCAAACAGTTTGCGGCGGTTCCGGTTGCTTCAATTCCGCAATCCTGCCATCCACCAGTTCCGAGATTTTTTCTTCGCTTAGTTCCACCCCGCGTTCCTTCAATATTTGTTGCGCAAGTTGGTAATCAAAGGCGCTCCATTCATTGCGTTTTGCTATCAGGTCAAGCAGTTCTTCGTTTGTGAAAGCAAATAAGTAATGCTCCGGCTCTACATCCGCAATTCCCGTTTGCTCTTCGTTGCTAACGGCCACATCTGCTGGCAGGAAATCTTCGGGAGCAATTTTAACAATATACTCAATATTTAACTCATTATTGAGCGCCAGCAGCGGATTGGCGCTTGCTGTAGCTTGCTCCACTTCGTAGGCAATGTCATGTTTCTCCAGTATATCAACCAGCGCATCGGCCAGGGCTGCATCGTTAAATTTTTGATAAGTGATCAATTCGTCAGCCATGTTATTTGCTTTTAGGCGAAGCCATATAATCCAGCGTTAAATTACATAAAGCTTTTACCCCAAGGGTAAAGCCGCTTTCATCCAGATAAAAATCGGGTGTGTGGTGCGATGGCGCGGTTATCGAGTTACCGCCTTTCGGCATCCCGCCTAAAAAGAAAAATAGTCCGGGTACCTTTTGCTGAAAAAAGCTGAAATCTTCGGCACCGGTTACGGGCGGGCGCAGCATTACGTTTTCTTTGCCGGCAGCCGCTTCTAACGATGGCAGCATTTTGGCAGTGAGGGCAACATCATTAAAGGTAACCGGGTAGTGGTTGCTGTAGGGCAGCATCACCTCGGCTGTTGCGCCGTATGCTTCGGCTGTTTTGGTGGCTATGCGGCGTACGTTATCGGTAACCAGTTTTTCATCGTATTCGGTAAAGTAGCGCACGGTGCCCTGCATTTTTACGCTTTCGGGGATGATATTAAACCGGGAGCCGCCCTGGATCACACCAATGGTAACCACAGCCGGGTTTTCGGTAACGTTTACGTTGCGGCTTACAATACTTTGCAGGCTGCTGATAATTTGTGCCGATACCACCACCGGGTCGATACTGCTCCAGGGGTATGCGCCATGTGCCGAGCGGCCTTTTACGGTGATTTGCAGATCGCTTACGCCTGCCATGGTGCCGCCCGGGCGATAAACAATTTTACCTACTTCGGTTTGTGAATTGATATGCAGCCCGAAGATGACATCTACCTTCGGGTTCTCCAGCACGCCCTCTTTCACCATTTGCTCCGCTCCGCCTTTTTCACCTGCGGGTGCACCTTCCTCGGCAGGCTGAAAGATGAATTTTACCGTTCCACGCAGGTCTTTCTGCATCCCGGCCAGCACCTCGGCAACACCCATCAGGATGGCCATGTGCGAATCGTGTCCGCAGGCATGCATTACGCCAACTTCGTTACCGTTATACTGTGTTTTTACTTTTGAGGCGAAGGGGAGCGGAACACGCTCGGTAACCGGCAGCGCATCCATATCGGCGCGCAGGGCCACAACAGGGCCGGGTTTGCCGCCCTTTAAGATCCCAACTACGCCTGTGGTGGCAATGCCGGTTTGTACCTCTATCCCCAATGATTTTAAATGTTTGGCGATAATGCCCGATGTGCGCACCTCGCGGTTACCCAGCTCCGGATGCTCGTGAAAATCACGTCGCCAGGCAATGATCTTATCCTGGAGGGCATCTGCTTTGGCACTGATGGCTTTATTGGATGCGCTGTTTTGCGCACTTACTGATAGCGAGACAGCGGTTAAGGCAAGTAGGAGGAGTTTTTTCATTTGGGATGGGTTTGGTAATTTTTCTAAATATAAATATTTGCTGGAGAAATAATGGCCGGTGTTTAAAGTGCTAAAATATGCCAACACCCTGTATATGCACCGGGTTGCCATCCCGTTTTGGCTGTTACAAGCGTATTTATTCGCACTAAATTGCACAATCGTCACGAAGCTAACAGCCGGTAATAATTAACTGACAGGCAAAAATGATCCGATATTTATGTAAACCCTGTAAGATTTTAATAGCTTGATTATTAGGTGTTTGGGTTGTTAGCACATTGAATTGTGTAAACTTTTGTAAACTTTTTTATCGCAACAGCAGGAGTGGTTTTTTAAGTTAAGAGAAATTGTGGCTGGTAATCCCTCTGTTATACCGAAAGGCATGATAGAGAAAGGGGCCTTTGGCGATCCACCCAAAACAAAAAAAAGCGCCCTGTTATCACAAGGCGCTTTCCGATATAATTTTTATTGAATTTAGTTAGTGACGCTTAGCAGGTCGATAGTAAATACCAGTACCGAATTTGCAGGGATGCCCGCGCCCGGAGAACTGTTGCCATAAGCTAAAGCTGATGGTACGATCAGCAGCATGCGGCCGCCTGGTTTTAAAAAGGGGATACCTTTTTGCCAGCCTTGTATAAAGCCACTTAGCGGGTACGTAGTGCCCGTGCCTTTATCAAATTGCGACCCATCTAACAACTTACCCACATAGTTTACCGTAACGGTTGATGACAGCGTGGGATTTGTGCCTGTGCCGGGGGTGATGATCTGGTAATAAACACCCGATGCATCTTTTGTGGCGGTAATACTTGGGTTAGCCGTAAGAAAAGCCTGGATAGCAGCTTCGTCTTTAACCGCTTGTGCCGCTGCATCAAATTTCGCTTCTTTTTTACAGGCCGAACAGCCAATTATCAATAAACTAAGGACTAATAGATATCTTTTCATATACAAGGGTAACGGCGGAAATTAAGATAATGATACAGTTGTTTTTATTTTTAGTTCGTTCATCTGCGTATCGGCGATGGTTGATGGCGAATCTATCATTACATCGCGGCCCGAATTGTTCTTAGGGAAAGCGATCACATCGCGGATAGAATCCAGGCCGGCGAAGATAGAGGTAAGCCTATCAAACCCGAAGGCGATACCGCCGTGCGGAGGTGCGCCGTATTCAAAGGCATCCATTAAAAAGCCGAATTGTTTCTGCGCTTCTTCCGGCGAGAAGCCAAGATGTTTAAACATCAGTGATTGCAAGGCCCTGTCGTGGATACGGATACTGCCGCCGCCGATTTCGGTACCGTTTATCACCAAATCGTATGCATTGGCGCGTACGTTTTTAGGGTCGGTATCCAGCATGGCAATATCCTCCGGCTTCGGCGAAGTAAAGGGGTGGTGCATGGCATGGTAACGCTCAGTTTCTTCGTCCCATTCCAGCAGCGGGAAATCCAATACCCAAAGCGGCGCGAATTTATTTTTATCACGTAAGCCTAAACGGCCGCCAATTTCCAGGCGTAATTCGTTCAGTTGCTTGCGTACTTTATCTGTCGAGCCGGCCAGGATCAATATTAAGTCACCTTTTTCTGTTTGGAAAGCAGCGCTCCATTTGGCCAGTTCTTCTTCGTTGTAAAATTTATCTACCGATGATTTAATGCTGCCGTCTTCGTTGTGGCGGGCATAAATTAAGCCGGTAGCGCCAATTTGCGGGCGTTTCATCCACTCGGTCAATTCGTCAATCTGCTTGCGGGTATAACCGGCGCAGCCTTTTGCGTTGATGCCTACGACAAGCTCTGCATTATCAAAAATGCCGAAGCCTTTGCCTTTAACCACATCGTTCAATTCCACAAATTCCATCCCAAAACGGGTATCGGGTTTATCAGAACCGTATAAACGCATCGCATCGGCGTATTGCATGCGCGGGAAATCGCCAAGCTCTAAGCCTTTCACGTTGCGGAACAGATGGCGGGTAAGGCCTTCAAAAATATTCAGGATATCTTCCTGGGTGATGAACGACATCTCACAGTCTATCTGGGTAAACTCCGGCTGGCGGTCGGCGCGCAGGTCCTCATCCCTAAAGCATTTCACTATCTGGAAGTAACGGTCGAACCCGCTCACCATCAATAATTGTTTAAAGGTTTGCGGCGATTGCGGCAGGGCGTAAAACTCGCCCGGGTTCATGCGGCTTGGCACCACAAAGTCGCGCGCACCTTCGGGAGTAGATTTGATCAGCACCGGGGTTTCCACCTCTATAAAATCCAAACCATCCAGGTACTTGCGGATCTCCTGCGCCATTTTGTGGCGAAGCACCAGGTTGTTGCGGATAGGGTTACGGCGCAGATCCAGGTAGCGGTATTTGGCGCGCAGCTCTTCGCCGCCGTCGGTTTCGTCCTCTATCAGGAATGGAGGTATCTTGGCGGCGTTCAAAATTTCCAGTTCGGTAACGGTAATTTCAATTTCGCCGGTAGCAATTTTGGTGTTTTTGTTAGAACGCTCTACCACTTTGCCGGTAACCTTTATGACAAACTCGCGGCCCAACTGGCGGCCGGCTTCGCGCAGGTCGGCATCGGTATCGGTATTTAAAACAAGCTGGGTAAGGCCGTAGCGGTCGCGTACGTCAATAAAAGTGGTACCGCCCAAGTCGCGCGATTTTTGCACCCATCCGCAAAGGGTAACGGTTTCCCCTAAATTGCTGATATTTAATTGCCCGCAGGTATGTGTTCTAAGCATAATTCCTTTTTAAAAAGTTTGCAAAAGTACATTTTTGGGGCGAAAGGAGAAAGGTTTAAGGTATTTTAACCGATGGGCGGCTTTTTAATTTTAAGGCAGGCTTTTCAACAAAGTACCATGATAGGGCGGCCAGCCCCAACGCGGGTATGTAGGCCATAAAAAAAACACCGGTAATACTGATGCCGGGTATTTTTGCTACGACCAGTTGCTGTATAGGGAAAGCGTAGATGTACAGCCCATAAGAGAGGTCGCCCAACTTGTGAAAACCCTTTACCTGCAACCTGGGGTGGTAAGCAAATATGAATACACCATATACCAGCGTGATGTTATAAACCCACATCAACATGGGCAGTTTAAAATAAAAAAACGCGATGCTGGTTAATAGCAAACCGCAAAACAGCGGGATGCTGATGATAATATAACGGCAAAAAAAATAACAAAAAGCGCCAAGCCCAAATAACACTGCCCAGGAAAGCACCCAGTGCATATACCCGGCATCATAAGTAATACCGGCAAAAAAAACAAGCACAGCAATTAACACCGGTAGTGCTTTAAGGATTGTGTTGAATTGTTTTTTCCAGATAAGCAGGATAAGCCCCAAGGCTAATACAACCGCATAAAAAAGCAGTTCGGCGGCCAGTGTCCAAACCGGGTTATTGATAGCAGCCGGATAAGGGTTTTGCCCGAAAGTGCCCGGTAATACGTTGCTAAAATTGTGCAGGGTTGCAAGCCGCCATATAAAACGCAGCGTTACCCGGTTAAACAGGTACTCGCCTAAGGGAAGGGTGGTGCAGATAGGGCCGATAACCAAAGCGCAAAACAATACCGAGACGAACAATGCCGGAAATATCCTGAGCACACGCGCCCAAACAAAACTCCCCAGGGTGGGCTGGCTGTAAAGGCTTTTGGTGACCAGGTAGCCACTGATGGTAAAAAAAACCTTTACACCAACTTCGCCAAGGTCTGTAAACCCCACTGCATTAATAAGCGGCTCCCGGCCAAAAGCACCCGTAACCAGGTAAGCATGCGAAAAGATAACGAGCGTAGCGGCAATAAACCTGATCTGGTCGAAATTGTTGTCCCGGCCCCGGTCAAGTTGTTTAATGGTTATCATGCGTCACAAAGCTATAAATTACTTTAAGAGCCGGGGTTGAAAATGTCGTTTCACATCAAATCCGAAATCGAACATCCTAATTCCGAAATGATTCCTATATTTGCCCTATAATTCTCAAGGGGTGCCTTGCTTTGGTGTACTAAAAATAATCTGCAGGTTATTTTACCAAACTGAAAGACAGGCTGAGATCAAACCCATTGTTGTGAATAGTGAGTTGTAAATGGTGAGTTGTGAATGGTGAGTGAAAACTAACCACTGACTGCTAACTACTGACTACTAACCACTATCCAACATGCACCTGATCCGGGTAATGCCGGCGTAGGGAGAGGTAACAAGTTAAGTGTACTGCCGTTTTATCCCGGCGGCAGATGGTTTAACTCATTTTTGTTCAACACATTTTGAAAAATTTATTTGCGGCGCTCTTCGCCCTGCTGTTGCCTGTTTTGGCATCGGCCCAGTTTTCTATCAGCGGAAAAATCACCAATCAAGCCGGCGAAGCATTGCCCGGCGCAACAGTCACTCTTGTAAAACCGGCTCAAAGCACACAAGCCGATGTAAACGGTAATTATAGTCTGGGTACGTT
The DNA here is from genome assembly GCF_014773265.1 of Mucilaginibacter pankratovii. GTDB lineage: Bacteria > Bacteroidota > Bacteroidia > Sphingobacteriales > Sphingobacteriaceae > Mucilaginibacter > Mucilaginibacter pankratovii. The sequence continues at coordinate 358,023 of NZ_JACWMY010000003.1, forward strand.
TCCGGAAGGAAGCTATCTGTTAAAAGCGAGTTACGTAGGCTATCAAACACTTGCTAAAGTAGTAACTGCGCAAGTTAATCAACCGGTAAATTTTGTACTTAGCCGCAGCACATTCAGTGCCGAAGAAGTTGTAGTAACTGCCACCCGCGCGGGCCGCAATTCGCCAACGGCATTTACCAATTTAAGTAAGAAAGATCTGGAGAAAACCAACTTTGGGCAGGATCTGCCTTACATGCTCAACCAAACGCCATCCGTAGTAATTACTTCAGATGCGGGTGCGGGCATAGGTTATACCGGTATCCGCATCCGCGGGAGCGATGCAAGCCGGGTAAATGTTACCATCAATGGCATCCCGTATAACGATTCGGAAAGCCAGGGTTCCTATTTTGTCGACCTGCCCGATATCACCTCCTCTATCAACAACATCCAGGTGCAGCGTGGCGTAGGTACATCAACCAATGGCGCGGGCGCGTTCGGCGGCAGTATCAACATCCAAACCACCACCCGGCGTGATACGGGCTATGCCGATATTAACAACTCGGTAGGTTCTTACGGCTCGGTAAAAAACACCATCAACCTGGGTACAGGTTTGCTGGGTGGTAAATTCAGCGTAGATGGGCGCTTATCGCGCATTAAATCCGACGGGTATATCGACAGGGCTTCTTCGCAGCTGAAATCGTTTTTTGTGAGCGGCGCGTATTACGGCGCTAACAGCACGCTGCGGGCTAATATCTTCTCGGGTTACGAGCGTACTTACCAGGCCTGGAACGGCATCCCCGATTATATCATCAGCGATGAGAGCATCCCCAACCGCCGCCGTTACAACGAGTTGGGCCTGATGCCCGATGGCGCTTATTATAAAGACCAGGTAGATGATTATCTGCAAAACCACTACCAGTTACTGTATGATCAGAAACTATCTGATAAAGTTTCCTTTAGCGGTGCGCTGCATTATACAAAAGGCAAAGGCTATTACGAGGAATTTAAAACCGATGCCAAGGTTGCGGATTATGGCTTAACGCCGGTAGTTATCGGTGGAACCACCATCACCAATACCGACCTGGCCCGCCGCCGCTGGCTGGATAATGATTTTTACGGCGTTACCTACGCCTTAAAATACCTGCCGCAGGCTAACCTCAACTTTACGCTTGGCGGCGCCTACAACCGCTACTCCGGTGCGCATTTTGGCAATATTATTTATACCAAACAAAGCGCAGGGATCAGTCCTAACTATGAGTACTACCGCGACGATGCCAAAAAGAACGATTTTAACATCTTCGGCCGCGGTGAATGGAAAACCGGCAACACCACCGTATTTGCCGATATGCAATACCGCCGCATTTACTATTCTTTCTTAGGGTTCGACAGGAATTTGAACAATGTGCAGCAAAATGCTACGCTCAATTTCTTCAACCCTAAAGTTGGCGTTACCTACGAGTTCGACGCGCAGAATAATATCTACGCGTCCTTTGCCGTAGGCAACCACGAGCCCAACCGCGACGATTACACCAACAGCACCCCCGCCAGCAGACCCAAAGCAGAAAACCTAAAGGATTTTGAAGCGGGTTACCGCACCAGCACCGGCGTTTTTAAAGGCGGCATCAACCTGTTTTATATGCTGTATAAAAACCAGCTGATATTAACCGGCGCGTTAAATGATGTTGGCGCACAGATCCGCAATAACGTAAAGGACAGCTACCGCGCGGGTATAGAGCTGGATGGCCGGGTGAAAATCACTAAAGCGCTTAGCTGGGCGGCAACGGTAACCATCAGCACCAATAAGATCAAAAACTACGGTCAGTTTTTTAATAATTACGACGATGGCACCCAAGCATTCATCCTGCTGAAGAAAACCGATATCGCCTACTCGCCATCGTTCATCGCTTCCAGCGAGATCAGCCTTGCACCATTTAAGGGCGGCGAGATTGCGTTCATCAGCAAATATATAAGCAGGCAATATTTAGATAATACATCCAATACCAATCCTGTTGGGTTCCCCTCATCGGGCAATAACTCTTTTATCACCGATAGGCTGCTGAAAAGCTATTTTGTGAGCGATGTGAGGCTGCGGTACAATTTCAGCGTCCGGTCAGTTAAAAACATTGGCCTGGGCCTGCTGGTGAACAATATCTTCAGCAAAAAGTATGAAGCTAACGGCGCTACCTATCCCGATATTGAAGGCGGGCAGGTGGTTAACTATAACTACTACTTTCCGCAGGCAACGCGCAACTTCCTGGCATCTGTTAGCTTAAGTTTTTAGGCGGATGCAGAGCTGGCTAACGCTTTTTGTAGAACAACTAAAGGCTACAACCTGGCTGGAATGGACTGCCGTAATATTAGGCGTTGCCGAAGTACTGCTGGCGCGTGCTAATAAAGTGTGGCTATACCCAAGCGGTATAGCCGCCACTTTAATATCCATTTTTCTGCTGCTGGAGGTAGCGTTATATGCAGAGGTTTTGCTGAACGGCTACTACGTAGTGATGAGCGTTTACGGCTGGTACCACTGGGTGAAAAAGCGGGGGAAACCCGCTGTAAAAGTAGCCTACGCCAACAAGCGCGAATGGATAATTACCCTGCTTATTGTGTTTGTGGGCTGGGGTTTGCTGTATTTATTGCTGATAAATTTTACCAAATCTACCGTGCCGGTTTGGGATGCCTGGGTATCTTCTACGGCCTGGGCCGGTATGTGGCTGCTGGCCCGGCGTAAAATAGAGAACTGGGTGCTCTTAAATGTGAGTAACCTGTTTGCCATCCCGCTGCTTTACCATAAAAACCTGGTGATGTTTGCTGTGCTTACGCTGATACTATTTATCGTGGCCATTTTTGGTTATTACGACTGGCGCAAGATCATCAATAAAGAAAAATTAACCCTTGTTGCAAGCTGATATGACAGAACATCCATCAACCCATTTGCATCCCGGCTGGATAGAAACCATTCGCAGCCATGCCGCAGAGGCAGAAAAACTGGGTAAGCTGCACCCGGAACAGTTAAACCTGATCTATCAGCAGCAATGGTTTAACCTGCTTGCGCCTGCTGCTTATGGGGGATCAGAAACACCATTGCCGCAATTAATTGAAATTGAAGAAGCCCTTAGCTGGGCCGACGGCAGCCTGGGCTGGGTAGTAACACTATGCTGCGGTGCCGGCTGGTTTGGCGGCTTTTTGCAACCCGGCATTGCCGAAAGGGTTTATGCCGATACCGAAGCCTGTATTGCCGGCAGCGGCGCGGCAACGGGTACCGCTGATATTACCGGCGACGGCTATATCATTAACGGCAATTGGAAATATGCAAGCGGCGTACACCATGCCACGCACATTACTGTAAACTGCCTCATTACCAACAACGGCGAACCCGTGTTAGATGAGGATGGTGCACAGCTGATACTGCCATTTATTTTGAATAGTGCAGATGTAAAACTTTTGCCCGGCTGGAAATATATGGGCATGGTAGCCACAGGCAGCGATGCCTACGAGGTGAATAACCTTTACATTGATAAAAGCCGGTGTTTTAAAATTGACGCCGATGCAGCCGTGATCGATTCGCTGCTGTATACCTACCCCTTTTTACAACTGGCAGAAGCCACGCTCGCGGCAAATCTATCTGGCATGGCGGTTCATTTTATCGATCTTTGCGCGCCGGCCTTTGCGTATAAAGCCACAAACATCCGCCGCGTAAACGAGGCTAACGTTGCTGTGATGCATAATGCCCTCGCAGATGCAAGTAAAGAGCTCAACCAGGTACGACTTCGATTTTTTAAAGCTGTTGAGGTTTCCTGGGCAGAGCCAACTAATCAGGGGATGTTGAAGCAGGTAAGCCATGTAAGCCGCTTACTCGCCAAAACCGCACGCGAAAGTGTGGACTTGCTTTACCCATACTGCGGCTTACTTGCAGCATCTCCCGATACAGAAATTAACCGCGTGTGGCGCGATCTGCACACCGCCAGCCAACATGCGCTGCTTACTTTTATGGAGTAATCCTATTGCGAATGATCACAAACCGATATTGTCTTAACCATTACGTAACGCAAATATCACACGGATAATTCATATCATTGTTCATATTTGCGTTATTTAATTCTGCTATTGTATGAAATTCAGATCCCTGTTCTTTGCGGTATTTCTTGTCGCAACCGGTGCATCCGCCCAAAGTAAAAAAACAATAACCACCACATCAACCCTGCCGCGCCCCAAATTAGTAGTAGGGATAGTGGTTGACCAAATGCGCTGGGATTACCTCTACCGCTATTACGACCGCTATCAGGCAGGCGGCTTTAAAAGAATGCTTAACGAGGGTTTTACCTGCGAAAATACGCTTATTCCCTATATCCCAACGGTTACTGCTATAGGCCATTCAACGGTGTATACCGGTTCTGTTCCGTCTATCCACGGTATTGCCGGGAACGATTTCATTATACAGGCCACCGGCAAATCGATGTATTGTACAGATGATAGCACCGTTACTGCCGTAGGCAGCACATCCATAGCCGGCAAAATGTCGCCGCGTAACCTGCTGGCGAGCACCATTACCGATGAGTTGAAACTGGCAACAAACTTTCGCTCGAAGGTTATCGGCATAGCACTTAAAGATCGTGGCGGGATATTGCCGGCCGGCCATGCCGCTAATGCCGCCTATTGGTTTGATGATGCCAACGGCGCCTGGATAAGCAGTACTTATTACATGAAGGATCTGCCTGCCTGGGTAAAAGCTTTCAACGCCGGCAAGCCTGCCGAGAAATACTTAAAGCAGGATTGGAACACGCTGTATCCGCTGAATACTTATGTGCAAAGCGCTACAGATAACAGCCCCAGATACGAGGGCAAATTTAGCGGTGCCGAGGCCCCAACCTTCCCTATCAAAACATCAGAGTTGTACAAGGGGCGCATCGGGATGATCCGCAGTACGCCGTACGGCAACAGCCTTACGCTCGATTTGGCCAAGGCCGCCGTAGAAAACGAACAGCTGGGCAAAAATGTGGTGACCGATTTTTTAGCGGTGAGCTTATCTTCAACAGATTACGTTGGCCACCAGTTTGGTCCAAACTCTGTTGAGGCAGAAGACACTTACCTGCGCCTGGACAACGATCTGAGCGCATTTTTTACTTACCTGGATGCCAAAGTTGGGAAAGGAAATTATACGGTTTTCTTAACAGCCGATCATGGCGCGGCCCACAATCCGCAGTTTTTGATAGATCATAATATCCCCGCCGGTTATTGGGACGAAACGGCCGCGCGTACACAGCTGAATAAATTGTTAGAAGATAAATACAAGGCTAAAAACCTGGTTTTGGGCCTGAATAATTATCAGGTGAACTTTAACAATGCGCTGATTAGCAAGGAGGCCATCAGCGAAGAAGCACTGAAGGCCGATTGCATCGCTGCTTTGCAAAAGCAGGCAGGTGTGGCCTACGCGGTAGATATGCAAAAGGTGCAGGCTGCCAATATCCCGGAAGACCTGCGCACGCGGATCAGTAACGGTTATAACGTGGAACGCAGCGGCACTATCCAGATCATCCTGAAACCGGGTTGGTATGGTGGGCACGGCGGTACTGGTACCACACACGGCACCTGGAACCCTTACGATGCACATATCCCGCTGGTATTTATGGGCTGGGGTATTAAACACGGCAGCCTGGTACGCGAAACTCACATGACCGATATTGCCGCCACCCTCGCCGCTTTATTGCATATACAAGCACCAAGCGGAAACATTGGCGCACCAATTGGCGAAGTGCTGAAATGGTTTAAAGATTAGAGAAAGTCGGGAAGTCCGCAGTCCGGTAAGTCCGAAAGATAATGAGGATTCCTCCGCGGGATGAGAAGATAAATCCTATCTTTCCGACTTCCCGGACTTTCCGGCTTCCGGACTAATAACATGAGAAAATACATCTCCAAATTTCATTACCTCACACAGGATCTGCCGCATCGCAGCCACATCCAACAGGCGCAAATAGCCTGCGAAGCGGGTGCAAACTGGGTGCAGTATCGTTGCATGAGCAAAAGTGATGAGGAAATGATAATCGAGATCCACCAGATAGCTTCCATTTGCGACGACTGGGGCGCCACGCTCATCCTCGCCAACCACTATCACCTGTTGGATAAGGTGGATGCCCAGGGCGTACACATAGAGGACCTTGATGCCGATTTTGCCGCTATCCGCAAAGTGATAACAGATGAAAAAACCTTAGGCGCATCGGCCACCAATGTAGAGGCATTACTGCACGTACAAAACACCGGTATAGTAGATTATTGCGGCTATGGCCCCTTTGCACATACCGATACAAAACCAAACAATAAACCATTGCTGGGTTATAATGGCTATCGCGAGTTAGAAAAACAGCCGATAGAGATTCCCGTAATAGCCGTTGGCGGCGTACAATTGAAGGATGCGGAACCCCTTTTAGCAACCGGCATTTACGGTGTTGCCGTTTCTTCTGCCGTTAATTTATCCTTGGATCCCGGCGGGATGGTGAAGGAATTTTACAGGAAGATTTATTAACAAACCGTCATCCCGAATTTATTTCGGGGTCCCATCTGAAAGGTCCTCCGTGATGCTTATTCGCTACTATGCATGTGGGGTGGCTGAAACAGGTTCAGCATGACGAAAGAGGTTAAAACATCGGGTGCGCATTGGCCGATTTGGCAGGCACTTCCTGTATCACATCCCAATGTTCGGCTATCTTGCCGTTCTCTATCCTGAAAATATCAATCACAGAATTTACCTTATCGCCCATTTTACTCTTCAGGTGGATGTACACCAGGTCGCCATCAGCGCTGAGGTGCTGGATATCTATTTTGGTTTTTGGCGCGCCTTTAAACCAAACGGTAGCACCCTGGCGTAAAGCTTCCTTACCATCGGGTAAGCCGGGGTTATGCTGAATGTAATTATCCGCTAAATATTTATCCAATGCGCCAATATTTTTATCGCCAAAAAATTCCTGGTAAAATTCGGCTACCATCTTTTTATTCAGCGAAAGTTGTGTAGCCCGCTTACTCAGCGAATCGGCAGTTGTTTTTGCCGTGTTCGCGCTCTGGTTACCGCAGGAAATGATAGCGAACGAAGCCAAAATAAGCAGGGTTGGGATGATTTTTTTCATGGTTAAATATAACGAATTAATAGGTATGGTAGAGACGCGATACTTCGCGTCTTAATGATCATGTCATGTACAGGGGATAAATGTGCTCATCAAATATCTTGTTGGGTCGACGCAGGCGGATAGGCCATATAAATATGCTCGTCCAACACGTGGCCGTTTTTAAAGACGGCTCCTTTTAAAATTCCCTGTTTGATAAAGCCAGTTTTTTCCAGCACCCGCATTGATGTTGGATTATAGCTGAAAACCCCGGCCTGCAGGCAGATAATGTCAAAAGTTTGGAAGGCGTATTGCGTAACCAAGCCGGCGGCTTCGCTCATGATACCACGCCCCCAATAGGGCTCGCCAAGCCAATAACCAAACAGCGGCGACCGGGTAAACACATCGTCGCGAAATGTGAGGCCGATAGTACCGGCAAACTCGCCATCGATATCTATTACAAAAGTTTTAGGGGGCTGCTCGTTTATATTGATGCCGATAAAAAACTCCGCATCTTCCATAGTGTATGGCGATGGAAAACGATTGTAAAGGTTCGCGGCAATTTTGGGGTTATCAGCCAGGCGCTGTAAAGCCGGAGCATCGCTCAAGCGCCAATTTCGCAGTGTAAATCCTGTGCCTTTTATTTCCATTTGTAACAATCCAATCGTTAAAAATAGTAATATTACTTAAACTGCTAAATTGCGGCGGCTAAGCTATATTCCATGAAGAAACTCTTTACCTCATTACTGTTATTTGTATTTGCCGGTGCATCGGCACAAAAGCTGGAAACGCTGAGCATCGAAAAGATCATGCGCGACCCAAAATGGATGGGGGTATCGCCCTCCAAAGTCCGCTGGAGCGACGACAGCAGGAAAGTCTATTTTAACTGGAACCCCAAAAGCGAAGAACGCGACGGGCTTTTTTCCATCACTCCAACCAACCTGAAACCGAGGGAAGTAGCCACAGAGGAACAACGCGATATGGCACCCGAAAACGGCAGCTGGAACAAAAAGCGCACCCTGAAAGCTTTTGAACGCAATGGCGATATTTACCTTTCTGATATAAAAATAGGCAAAATCACTCAGCTTACCAGCACAACCGAGCGCGAAGCCATCCCCGTTTTTACGGCTGATGAAAGCGCCGTCCTGTTCTCTAAAGAAAACAACCTGTACAAACTCAGCCTTGCTAAAGGGCAGCTGGTGCAGCTAACCAATTTTGTAAAAGCGGCAAGCAGCACCACCAAAAAGAATACCGATAACCAGCAGGAAAAATACCTGAAAAAACAGCAGCTGGAATTATTCGACATTATTAAAGTGGAGGATAAGGACCGCAAGCTGGATAGCATCGAGCGCAAGGAAATGCAGCCTGCAAAATTAAAGGAGATAGTTTATGGCGATAAACGGGTAAATAGTGTACAGCTAAGTCCGGATGGCAGGTATATTACTTACCGCCTGATACAGCCTGCCGAGGGCGCTAAAAATGGCATTGTGCCTAACTATGTAACCGGCTCGGGCTTTACAGAGGATATCCCCAACCGCACCAAGGTGGGCGCGCCGCAATCCACGTCGGTAAGTTATGTGTTTGATATCAAACGCGATAGTGTTTACGCCATCTCTACCAAAGAGATCCCCGGCATAAAAGACCTGCCCGATTACCTGAAAGACTATCCCAAACTATTGGAAGACCGCAAAAAAGCCAATGCCGACCGCAGGGTAGATATTGGCGTACCGGTTTGGAGCGAGGACAGCAAATACGCGGTGGTTGTGGTAGAATCGCAGGATAATAAAGACCGCTGGATCATGAAACTGGATGCAGCCTCCGGTAAATTAACCCTTCTGGATCGCCAACGCGACGAAGCCTGGATAGGCGGCCCCGGTACCGGCGGTTTCTTCGCCAATGGCAGCCTTGGCTTTACCGATAACACCCATTTTTATTATCAAAGCGAAGCCAGCGGCTATTCGCACCTGTACCTGATGGATCTGGTAAGCGGCGAGAAAAAACAACTTACCTCCGGCAAATGGGAAGTGCAAACGCTGAAACTCTCCAACGATAAAAAGACCTTTTATTTTACCGCCAACATTGAGCACCCAGGTATTACTCATTTTTATAAGATCCCGGTAAGCGGCGGCTCACCTGTAAAGCTAACCAGCATGAAGGGTGGGAATGAGATCGATCTTTCACCCGATGAAAAATGGCTGGCTATCCGCTACTCTTATTCCAACAAGCCCTGGGAGCTGTATGTGCAGCCTAATAAGCCCGGCGCAAAAGCGGTGCAGGTGACTAACTCTACTTCGGCTGAATTTAACTCCTATGCCTGGAAGCAACCGGAGGTGATCAGCTTTAAAAACCGTTACGGCAGCGATATTTATGCCCGCGTTTATCAGCCCAGAACAGCTGATCCGGCAAAGCCTGCCGTGGTATTTGTACACGGTGCAGGCTACCTGCAAAATGTACATTACTGGTGGAGCAGCTATTTCCGCGAGTATATGTTTAACAACATGCTGGCAGATAATGGCTATACGGTGATAGATATCGACTACACCGCCAGTTCGGGCTACGGGCGCGATATGCGTACCGGCATTTACCGCCACATGGGTGGAAAAGATCTCACCGACCAGGTAGACGGTGTAAAATATTTGGTTGATAAATATGGCATTAACCCTAAACATGTTGGCTTATATGGCGGCTCGTACGGTGGTTTTATTACCTTAATGGCCTTGTTTACGCAGCCGGATGTATTTGCATCGGGCGGGGCGATACGCTCGGTTACCGATTGGGCGCATTATAACCATGGCTACACCTCTAATATTTTAAATGAGCCTTTTGAGGATGATATTGCTTACCGCCAAAGTTCGCCCATTTACTTTGCCAACGGGCTAAAAGGCAAGCTACTGATGCTGCATGGCATGGTAGACCAAAACGTAAATTACCAGGATATCATCCGCCTTACGCAAAAGCTGATAGAGCTGCACAAAGAGAATTGGGAACTGGCATCCTACCCCGTAGAAGACCACGGCTTTGTACAACCCAGCAGCTGGACGGATGAGTATAAACGCATCTATAAATTATTTGAGGAGACGCTGAAGGGGAAATAGAAAGCTTTCAAAGTAAACCATCGTCATGCTGAAATTTTTTCAGCACCCCATCATGTAAGTAGCCAACATGCTAACCGCTATGTATGCGCCGTACCTGCCGTGTGGGGTGCCGAAATAAATTCGGCATGACGTATATTCATTGCGCATAGCTATCAATTATACACCCACATCAAAACCTTTTTCCTCTGCTTTTTCAACAGGGCATCCACCGTTTTCATGGTTTGATTGGATATGGCGGGGCATCCCCAGCCTTCTGGGGTGCCGTTAGGGTAAACCTCCGTTTCGCTCACTTTCTCCCAGGAATGGAAAACGATTTGGCGTGCGTAGGCATTGCTGTTGGTGCTTTCCAGCCCGGTTAAATAGTATTTTATATTGATACCCCAGGCACTGTAACCACGGGCGTCAACCGTATATTTACCCAATGCTGTACAATGGCTGCCATCCGCATTGCTAAAGGCCGGCGTATCCTTACTCCACTCACCCGACCATGGGCTTCGCCCGCAGCCATGGCTAACCAGGCCGGATGTTATGGCGTTATTCTTCTTAAAATCCCAAACCATAAAGCGCTTAACCCCGCTGGGCAGGCTCATATCAATTAAAATACAATAACGGGAATTGTAGCCACGTTCTTTAGAAAACAGCAAAGCCTGTTTGGCTTTTTCTCTGGTACGGGTCAGGTCGATATGGGGCGTTTCTGCTAAAGCAGTAAGGCACCAAAGGAGGGCCAGTAAAAGAGCGAATGACGGTTTAGGTTTCATTAAAGATTTGGCGAATTTATGTTGATAACGGCAAAGGTGGCCGCGTATTTTATTAGCAGCAATGTTTATCTCTATTTATAAATTTATGTAATATCTTTGCGTAAGAACTCATTTTTATGACGGACAAAGAACCGAGCAAAGCTTTCAAAAATAAAATTAAGAGCTTTGTCAATACTTTAAGCGCCGATGAGCTTGAGGCATTTGAAAAAAATATAGAAAAAGGGTGTGAGCAAATAGATGAGGCTGATTTTTTTATAATGCCGTTTGACGAATGAAGACCTATTGCGCAATCATCCTCGCCACCTTCCTCTTCGCCTGCTCCCCCAAACCGCAGCTCAACAGCATCAGCATATCCTTAACTAATAACAAAAAGTCCCTGCAGTTTAAAGGGCTTGATCAGGACATTATAGGCGAAGTGAGTCGTGATACCATAGGCAAAGGCTGGCAAGGTTTGGTACCTGTTTACCGGATGCCTGCCGATACCGATATGAAGAGCTATCAACCCGAGCAGCCGGGCAAATACCAGATTGTGGATAGCATGGTTGTTTTTACACCCGATACCCCTTTTGCCGCCAGCCAAACCTACTTTGTGCGCTGGTATCGTTTTGATAAGGGCAAAAAGGCTTCCGACTATCTGCGGGGACAGTTGCGACCGGGGCAAACACAATTTACCGATTTGATTTTTAAGCAATAAGCATTTGAAATAAAAAATATTTCGTACATTTGTATCCGAATTAAAAAAGAGGGGGCTTTAGTCCCCTCTTTTATTTTATCGATCAAATTATCATTCAGATAAACCGACCCGATAATGAATATTGAAAAAAGAGTAACAGAACTGATTGAAGAGAAAATTGCCGATATGCCAAACTTGTTTTTGGTGGATGTTAAAATGCATTCGAACGGTAAATTAATAGTGTTGGTGGATGGAGATAATGGCATTGGCATAGCCGATTGCGCCGCGATAAGCAGGCACGTAGGCTTCCACCTGGAGGAAGAGAATGTGATAGAAGAAGCCTATAATTTAGAGGTTTCATCGCCGGGGATTGATACCCCGCTTACTTTGCCAAGGCAATATGCCAAAAATGTTGGCCGTACGTTGGGAATTAAAATGGCAGATGGTACAAAACGCGAAGGCAAATTGCTGAGTGTTGGCGAAGGTGCTATTACTATAGAAGAAACAATAAAAGAAAAAGGGAAAAAGGCTGAAACTGTTGAAAGCACCATCCCCACAGATAAAATAACAGAGACAAAAGTTTTAATATCATTCAAGTAAGAAAATGAGCAATATTAATTTAATTGATTCTTTTCAGGAATTTAAAGATTTCAAGAACATCGATCGCCCAACCATGATGAGCGTACTGGAAGACGTTTTCAGAAGCATGATCAGGAAAAAATACGGTACCGATGAGAACTGCGACGTTATTGTGAATACCGATAACGGTGACTTAGAGATCTGGCGCACACGTGTGGTTGTGGAAGATGGTTTTAGCGAGGATGACGACCTGGAGGTTGAATTACTGGAAGCTAAGGCATTTGATGCCGACCTGGAAGTTGGCGACGAGCAAATTGAGCAGATCACTTTAGAAAGCTTTGGCCGCCGCGCTATTTTAGCAGCACGCCAAACTTTGGTGTCAAAAATTCTGGAGCTGGAGAAAGACGAGATCTTCAAAAAATATAAAGACCGCGTTGGCGAAATTGTTACCGGTGAGGTTTACCAGGTTTGGAAAAAAGAAACTTTGGTTTTGGATGATGAAGGCAACGAGCTTTTATTACCAAAAACAGAGCAGATCCCGGCGGATTACTTTAAGAAAGGTGATAGCGTACGCGCCATCATCAGCAAGGTTGATATGCTGAACAGCAACCCTAAGATCATCATCTCTCGTACTGCGCCTGAGTTTTTACAGCGTTTGTTCGAGATGGAGGTTCCGGAAATTTTCGACGGTTTAATTACCATCAAAAAGATCGTTCGCGAGCCGGGCGAAAGGGCGAAAGTTGCGGTAGAATCTTATGACGATCGTATCGATCCGGTTGGTGCCTGCGTAGGTATGAAAGGGTCACGTATCCACGGTATTGTTCGCGAGCTGAAGAATGAGAATATTGATGTTATTAACTACACTAATAACATACAACTATACATACAGCGTGCACTGTCGCCCGCAAAGATCACATCTATTAAATTAGATGACGAGAAAAAAACTGCGGCAGTTTACTTAAAGCCCGATCAGGTGTCGTTAGCTATCGGTCGTGGTGGCCATAACATCAAACTGGCAGGTAAATTGACAGGTTACGAAATTGATGTTTACCGCGAGGCAGACGAGCATGACGAGGATGTGGATATCGAAGAATTCTCAGATGAAATTGATAGCTGGATACTGGACGAATTTAAGCGCATTGGCTTAGATACGGCAAAATCAGTATTAGCGCTTTCTGTTGGCGAATTGGTAAAACGTACCGATTTAGAGGAAGAAACCGTAAAAGAAGTTTTATCAATTCTGCAGGCTGAGTTTGAATAAACAGAATAAGCAAAATTAAAATCGTATTTTTGCGATAATTAGAGCAGAGAAATAATAATAAATGTCAGAAGACAAATCTATAAAATTAATAAAAGCAGTAAAAGAACTGAACATCGGTATGGGTACCCTTGTCGATTTCTTAGCTACTAAAGGTTACAAGGTGGAGAAGCACCCAATGGCCAAGCTGGATAACGATATGTATACTACCTTGTTAAAGGAGTTTGCTGTTGATAAAATTATTAAAGAAGAGGCCAAACAGATCAAGATTGGTAATATCCGCAAGGAAGAAGGTGTACAAACGCCTGAGCGCCCTGTAGAGCAGCCACGCCGTTCGAGAGATTTTGAGAACGAAGAGATCCTGATCAAAAACACAGGTCATTTTTCTTCAGCACCGGCTGAGAAGCCAAAACCTGCTGAACCGGCACAGCCGAAAGTGGAAGACCGCAGTAATACCGGCTTGCCTGGTGTTACCGTTGTGGGTAAAATAGACTTGAACAACCTGGGTGCAAAACCGGCGGAAGCGCCAAAAGCACCAGAGCCTGTTAAAGAAGTTGCCCCGGTTGCAGAAGCACCAAAGGTAGAAGCCCCTGTGGTAGAAGCGCCAAAAGCGCCAGAGCCTGTTAAAGAGGTTGTTGCCCCTGTTGCGGAAGCACCAAAAGCGCCCGAGCCTGTTAAAGAAGTTGCGGCACCTGTTGCGGAAGCACCAAAAGCACCCGAGCCTGTTAAAGAAGTTGCGGCACCTGTTGCGGAAGCACCAAAAGCACCCGAGCCTGTTAAAGAAGTTGCTGCACCTGTTGTAGAAACTCCTGCAGCGGTAGAGGAAGGCGACGACGTTATCCGCGCGAGCGCAGAACGCCTTAGCGGACCAAAAATTATAGGCAAAATACAACTGCCGGTTAGTAATACGCCCAAGCGTGGCGGTCCGGTTGCATCATCGTCAAATGCTGCGGGTAACGCGGCAGATCATAAGCGTAAACGTAAACGTAAAGACGCGCAAGGTGGCGGCGGCGGCCAGGGTGGCAATAGCACCGGGCAGCAGGCACCGCCAAGCGGCCCTATCAATCCAAACCGTCCCGATTTTAGGAACAGGCCAAGCGGCCCTCCCGGAGGCGGCGCAGGTAATCGCCCCGATTTTAGAGGCGGAGGTAACAGGAATTCGCCGCCAAGTACCGGCCCTAAGGAAGAACCTACTGAAAAAGATATACAAGACCAGATCAAAGCAACGCTTGCACGTTTAAGCGGTGCAGGTAAATCCGGTAAGTTTGCACAGCGTGCTAAGTTCCGCCGTCAGAAGCGTGATGATGTTGCTGCAACCGCCGAAGAACTGGCAATGGAGCAGGATGCACAATCCAAAGTGATCAAGGTTACCGAGTTTGTTACCGCGAACGAGCTGGCTTTGATGATGGATGTATCTGTTACGCAGATCATCTCCACTTGTATGAGTTTGGGTATGTTCGTATCCATCAACCAGCGTTTGGATGCCGAAACTTTAAGCATTGTTGCTGATGAGTTTGGTTTCCAGGTAGAGTTTGTAAAACCACAGGATGAAGAAGCAAATTTAGATTCGCCTGATGAGCCGGATCAGTTGATACCGCGTGCACCAATCGTGACCATAATGGGCCACGTTGACCACGGTAAAACATCCTTGCTCGATTTTATCCGCAAAACCAACGTTATCGGCGGTGAAGCAGGGGGCATAACCCAGCACATTGGCGCTTACGAAGTAACTTTGCCGGATGATAAAGGAAAAATCACCTTCCTGGATACACCGGGCCACGAGGCGTTTACCGCCATGCGTGCCAGGGGTGCACAGGTAACAGATATTGTTATTATTGTAATTGCTGCTGATGATAGCGTGATGCCGCAAACCCGCGAGGCCATAAACCACGCGCAGGCTGCAGGTGCACCAATCATTTTCGCATTCAACAAGATAGACAGGCCGGGTGCCAACGCAGATAAAGTGCGCGAGCAATTGTCTGCCATGAACATACTGGTAGAAGAATGGGGTGGTAAATACCAAACCCAGGAAATATCTGCCAAAACAGGCTTAAATATCGAACTACTGTTAGAGAAAGTATTGCTTGAAGCAGAATTGCTTGAGCTTACCGCTAACCCTAACAAACGTGCCGTTGGTACGGTAATAGAATCGGCCCTGGATAAAGGCCGTGGTATTGTTACTACGGTACTGGTACAGGCAGGCCGCCTAAAAGTGGGCGACCCGATATTAGCAGGTTGCTACAGCGGCCGTGTAAAAGCATTAACCAACGAGCGTGGCCAGCGCGTAGATTCGGCAGGCCCATCTACACCGGTACAGGTGCTGGGTATGCAGGGCGCACCAACAGCGGGCGACAAGTTCAACGCACTGGAAAGCGAAGTGGAAGCACGTGAAATTGCCAACAAACGTTTACAATTACAACGCGAGCAGGGCTTACGTACACAGAAACACATCACACTTGATGAAATTGGCCGCCGTTTGGCAGTTGGTAACTTTAAGGAACTTAACATTATTGTTAAGGGTGACGTGGATGGTTCTATCGAGGCGTTGTCAGATTCGTTACTGAAACTTTCTACCGAGCAGATACAGGTTAACATTATATCGAAAGCGGTTGGTCAGATCTCAGAAAGCGACGTATTGCTGGCTTCGGCATCAGATGCGATCATCATCGGTTTCCAGGTACGCCCTTCGGGAGGTGCGCGTAAACTGGCCGAGGCAGAACAGATCGATATCAGGTTATACTCTATCATCTACGATGCGATCAATGAGATCAAAGCAGCGATGGAAGGTATGCTTGCACCAACCTTCGAAGAGAAGATTGTTGCTAACGTAGAGATCCGCGACGTATTCAAGATCAGCAAGGTGGGTACAATTGCAGGTTGTATGGTGTTGGATGGTAAAATTACCCGTAACAGCAAGATCCGTATCATTCGCGATGGCGTGGTAATCCATACCGGCGAACTGGCCTCACTGAAACGCTTTAAAGACGACGTGAAAGAAGTTGCAACCGGTTACGAGTGCGGTTTGAACATCAACAACTACAACAACATAGAAGTTGGCGATATAGTAGAAGCATACGAAAACGTAGAAGTGAAGCGCAAGCTAGCTTAAGCGAATTTGTTTAGATAAAGGAAAAGGGACGGCGAAAGCTGTCCCTTTTTTAATTTGTGCCTATTTAACAGTAGGCCTCAACGTCATGCCGAATTTATTTCGGCACCCCATACGGCAGGTGAGTGGATGCAAAGTGGATATGTATTGTGGTTACCTTTATGATGGGGGTTCTGAAACAAGTTCAGAATGACGTGATGGTATTATTACAATAACCCCACCAACCGTTCCAGCGCCATACCGCGCGAGCCTTTAATTAAAACGGTTGCATTTGTAATTGGATTGGTTTTTAATCCTTCTATCGCATCCTCCGCGGTTAAGTAAAAAGTGGCATTTTCAGATGCTGCGCTTTTTTGGCTGAAAAAATCTTTCCCTATAAATATCCGTTCCTGAACATCGGCTTCCATCGCTTTTTTCAAAACGGATAGGTGCTCAGCCGCGGATTCGGCCCCCATCTCAAACATATCGCCTAATATCAAAACCTTGTGGCTGCCCTGCATTTTATCCATGTTCTCTATAGCCACGAACATGCTGCTGGGGTTGGCATTATAAAAATCGCAGATGAGGGTATTGGTTACAGTGCGCTGTATCTGCGAACGGTTATTCTTTGGCTCGTAGCCGGCAATACCATCGCTGATCTCCTCAGGCGTCAGTCCAAATGTGGAGCCGATACAGATTGCCACCAGTATATTATCCAGGTTGTAGGCACCCGTTAAATGAGTGGGAACGGTGTAAGTGCCACCCTCTAAATTATCCGTCCATTCCAACACAAGCAGCGGCGAACTATCCAGTAATTTCCCGCTGATGATATTGTCGGGATCTCCGTTCTTCCCGTAATAAATTACGTTAGTAAGCCGGCGTTCATCTTTCATGGCCATCAATACAGCATCATCGCTGTTAATAAAAGCAACGCCATTCGGTTTATCAATGGCACGCTCTTCATCGTTCCCTGGGGCAAGGTAATCATACATCTCCCCCTTACCTTTCCGCACGCCTTCCACGCCGCCAAAGCCCTCTAAATGCGCTTTCCCCACATTGGTAATAAGGCCATGAGTAGGTTGGGCAATGCTGCAAAGCAGCGCAATTTCTTTTTGATGGTTGGCGCCCATTTCTATCACAGCCATTTCATGTTCAGCTGTAATTTTGAGGATGGTAAGCGGCACGCCGATATGGTTATTAAGGTTCCCCTCGGTAGCCAGCGTATTAAAACGCTGGGACAATACAGCGTTGATGAGTTCTTTGGTAGTGGTTTTGCCATTGGTGCCCGTAAGCCCAATAACCGGGATGTGTAGCTGCCTGCGGTGATGGGCTGCAAGGTTTTGTAATGCGGTAAGTCCATCGTCTACCAGGATATATTTTTCGCCAAGTGCGTATGCTGGGTTATCAATAATGGCGTACGCCGCACCCGCCTCTATCGCTTTTTCGGCGAAGGTGTTGGCATCAAACTTATCGCCTTTAAGGGCAAAGAAGAGGCTGCCGGGTGCAATTTTACGGGTATCTGTACTGATAACCGGGTGCTGCAGGTAAAGCTGGTAGATGTCTTCGGTAGTGGCCATGGTATGCAATATTAATCCCAGATGTCCGGGCGGTCAATATTAAGAATTCTTAGGTACGAGAGCAAGTTACCGGCATGTACACTTTCGTGGTAGGCAATGCGTAATAAGTAATCGCCGAGTTTTCTGCGCTGGTTCCTGTCTACCCGGATAATTTCAATTTCGTCCAGGTCCTGGTCGGTGTACATCCGCACGCTATCCAAAAATTGTTGGTGGTAAAGCGCTGCAAATGCTATTTCATCAGCCATTGTAGTAAACGACCGGCTTTCCCAGGGCGTTACGAAATCCTCGTCTAACCTGCCCCTGGTCTTTACTATCTCGTTATAGATATATTCGGACTCCAGCATATGACGTACCATTTCGATTATCGACATGGCTTCCTCATCCGGTTTCCAGTAGATCACTTCATGCGGGATGCCTTGCACCAGTTTGATGCTGCGCCGCCGCACCTCTTCCGAGTTTAATATGATGAGTTCTGCAGCTGTCATGATACTTGTATTTGTCTGTTCATCCAGGCAATTACGGCCCTTATCTCGCCATAAGTATAAGCCTCTCCTAAAATTTCCTTTAATGGTGCCAGTCGTTCGTTGCCATATTTTTCAACGGCGTCTTTTATGGCCGGTATTTTTTCTTCTTTAACAATCGCAAGCACATCCAGTTCTCCGTTTTGTATAAAATTGCCTAAATGGTTCTCAATGGTCATGGGCGATAAACCCCGCTCATGCGCGATTTCGGTAACCGTTTGCCCTTGCCTAAAGAGTGCGAGACTAACCTTGGCGGTATCCGGCACTTTTTCTTTTTTAGGTTTTCTCTCGCGTTTAGCCGATTTTTGGCTGATGCGGGATGTTAGATCTTTCTGCGTACAATATTCGGTAACCAGGCTTAAAAATTCCCTTCCGTATCTCGCCAGTTTAATATCGCCGAAACCAGAGATCTGGCGCAGCTCCTCCAGCTTTTGCGGCAGATAGGTGGCAATTTCCAGTAGAGTAGCATCGGATAAAATAATATAGGCCGGCAGGTTTTCCATCACGGCAATTTCCTGGCGTTTTTTGCGGAGGGTGTTAAGCAGTTCTGCTTCAAAATCCAGCGGGGCGGCTTCTTTTTCGTCGGTGGTTTGCGAGGAGATGAGCTCTACCTTTTCCAGGCCCTTTAGCACCGCATCGCTTTTTAGGGTGAGTTTGAGCGACGCGTACGCGTCATCGGAAAGGCGGAGGTAGCCCATAGCTATTAGCTCGCGCAGGTAACGCTGCCAGTCGGCTTTGCTGATATCGGCACCGGCACCATAGGTTTTCAATAATTTATGTTCGCCCCAAATCTTCTCACTGCGCGATCCGCGGAGGAAATCTACAATGTAGGTAACTCCAAAGCGTTCCTTCACCCTCGCTACCGCGGATAAAGCCTTTTGGGCGATGAGTGTGCCATCGAATTTTACAAACTCGCTGAGACAAAAATCGCAGGAGCCGCAATTATCCGGAAAATTCTCATCAAAGTATTGCATTAAATACTGGCGGCGGCAGGCATGCAGCTGGCAATAGTTCACCATATCGTCCAGCTTTTTCATCATAATGGCGCTTTGTTCGGGGTTGTTCTCCACCTGTGCAAAGCCCTTTAGCTTCATGGCATCGCCGGGCGAGTACAGCAACAGCGCATCAGAAGGCAGCCCGTCCCTGCCCGCGCGACCGGTTTCCTGGTAGTAACCTTCTATGTTCTTGGGCAGATCCACATGCACCACGTAGCGCACGTTCGATTTATTGATCCCCATGCCAAAGGCGATAGTGGCTACCATGATCTTTACCTCATCCCGCAGGAAAGCTTCCTGGTTTTTGGCCTTGGTTTCGTTGGTTAAGCCCGCATGATAAGCCTCGGCAGAAAAACCTTCTTCCTTTAAATTCTCTGCAAGCGATTCTGTTGACTTACGCGACAAGCAGTAGATAATACCCGAATCATCCTTCCGTTCCTCCAAAAAATTAATGAGCTGGTTAAAACTGTTCTTTTTTGGGTTGACGCGGTAGGTGATATTTTCGCGATTGAACGAGGAGATAAAAACCGCAGGTTTTTGCAGGTTTAGCTTCTCGAGGATATCTTTTTGCGTGAGCTTATCGGCAGTAGCGGTTAGCGCGATTACCGGAACGCCGGGGAACTCCTTTTTCAATCCTGCCAGCATCAGGTATTCGGGCCGGAAATCGTGCCCCCATTGCGAGATGCAGTGCGCTTCATCAATGGCTATCTGCACCACGGGAAGGGTCTTCAGGAAAACTATTAAACGATCATCTTTACCGAACAAGCGCTCCGGGGCAATGTAAAGCAAGCGCAGCTCATTGTTTTTTAAGTGAATGGCAATGTCTTTCTGCTCTTCAGGCGATTGGCTGGAATTTAAAAATGCTGCCGGGATGCCGCTCAGGTTCAGGCTGTCTACCTGGTCCTTCATTAAAGCGATCAACGGCGATATCACAACCGTTAAGCCATTTAATAATACAGCGGGCAACTGGTAGCAAAGTGATTTACCGCCACCCGTTGGCATTAGCACCATTACATCCTGCTTGTTTAAAACATGCTGTATAATGGCTTCCTGCGAATGCCTGAAATTGCTGTAACCAAAATATTTTTGAAGAGCGTCTAACGGATTCATAGATGTGCAAATGTGCAGATTTCAGATGTGCAATAAATGTCGTGTACTTAAGCTACTAAGTAGCCTCACCTAAATCCTCTCCAAAGGAGAGGACTTTTAGCCCCTCTCCTTTGGAGAGGGGTTTGGGGTGAGGCTACGCAACGGGCTAACTCTTAAGTAAACGACATTGATGTGCAAAATACAAATTTAAGTAATAAAATGCTAAAAATATTAGATTTTACGGATGTCTACCACCCGGTTTCTGTAACATTTACGCAACTGAAAACCGTGTGCGGGCACAAATCAAAAAAATTCTGCATATTAGCCTTTACATCACCCCAACATTCACATTATGATAAAAAGGTTACTCCTCCTTGTTATAGCTGTTGCATCTTTTTCAGCTGCCGTCGCGCAAAGCATCCAATCGCCCGAGCAATTTTTAGGGTACAAGCTTGGCGAGCAATTCACCCCGCATTACCGTATTGTGGAGTACTTCAGATACGTGGCCACGGCATCAAAAAATGTGAAGCTGCAACAGTTTGGCAGCACCAACGAGGGGCGCCCGCAACTGGCTATGTTCATCGCATCCGACGAGAACATCGGCCGCCTGGAAGAGATCCGTCATAATAACCTAAAACTGGCCGGTATGGAAAGCGGCACAGCTAACCTGCCCAATGCGCCGGTTATTTTATGGTTGAGCTATAACGTACACGGCAACGAGCCCGCATCCAGCGAGGCCGCTATGTGGACACTGTTTGATTTGGTTGACCCGGCAAACAGCCGTACTAAAGCGTGGTTGAAAAATACTTTAGTAGTTATCGACCCATGCCTTAACCCGGATGGGCGCGACCGCTATGTAAACTTTTATAATTCTGTTAAAGCCGGTAAACCCGACCCAAGCCCGACAGCCCGCGAACACGCCGAACCATGGCCGGGCGGCAGGGTGAACCATTACTATTTTGATTTGAACCGCGACTGGGCATGGCAGGCACAAAAAGAAACGCAAAACCGCGTTGGCCTGTATAACCAATGGCTGCCCGAAGTGCATGTAGATTACCACGAGCAAGGCATTAATGCGCCTTATTACTTTGCCCCGGCGGCGGAGCCATACCACAAGGATATTACCCAATGGCAGCGCGATTTCCAGGTTACCATTGGTAAAAACAACGCTAAGGATTTTGATAAAAACGGCTGGATGTATTTCACCAAACAGGTGTTCGATCTGTTGTACCCATCTTACGGCGATACCTATCCGCTGTACAACGGTTCTATCGGTATGACGTATGAGCAGGGGGGTATCGGTGGCGGCCTGGCCGTAGTTACCCGCAGCGGCGATACATTAACATTGGTACAGCGTGTGGCGCACCACCACTCTACCAGCATCAGCACCATCGAAACTGCTTCGACTCATGCTACCAAACTTTTATCGGAGTTTAAAAAATTCTACGATAACAGTAAGGCCAACCCTCCCGGCCCATACAAAACTTATGTGATTAAAAACGATAATAACGAGAAGGTAGATCAGCTTGCCAAATTGCTGGCACGCAACGGCATCCAATATGGCTATGGCCTGGCTGCAAAAAGCATTACCGGTTTTGATTATTTCAGCGGTAAAACCGAAACCTATACTGTAGATGCAAACGACCTGGTGATAAACGCCTACCAGCCCAAAGCGGTATTGCTTAATGTACTGATGGAGCCAACCACCTTTATTGCCGATTCGGCTACGTATGATATTACCGCCTGGGCCCTGCCTTATGCCTATGGTTTACGCGCTTACGGTTTAAAAGAATCGTTTAAGCCTGCAACTGCAAGCTGGAATGTTGCCAAACCGGCGGTATTGACCAATACCCGCGCTTATGCTTATGTATCGTCGTGGCAATCTATTGCCGATGTGCGCTACCTGGCAGCTATCATGAAGAAGGGCATAAAAGCGCGCTATTCTGAACTGCCCTTCGAAATTGCAGGTAAGAAGTTCCCCGCAGGCTCGCTGCTGATTACCAAAGCAGGTAACGACCGTGCAGATTTTGACCAGGTAGTTACCCAAACGGCTGCAGAACTGGGCCACGAACTTACACCCATATCTACCGGTTTTATGGATAAAGGGAACGATATAGGCTCGAGCGAGGTTAGGTTTATTAAACAGCCGCGCGTGGCGCTAATGGCCGGCGATGGTGTAAATTCCGAAGCAATGGGTGAAGTTTGGCACTTGTTTGAGCAGCAGATAGGTTACCCTATTACCCTCATCAGGTATCAGGATCTTGTCCGTACCAAATTGTCTGATTTTGATGTCGCTATTTTCCCCGATGGCCGTTACGAGGGCTTCCCTTCGGAGAAATTGCAGGCCTGGGTACGCGATGGCGGCAGGTTGATCGCTTTGGAAAATGCCGTATCGTTATTGGCCGATAAGAAGGAGTTTGGCATTAAAATGAAAGAAGCTAAAAAAGACGATAAGAAAGATAAATCGCCGGAGGTAAAAGTTTACGCCAACCGCGAGCGCGATGCCATATCATCGGGCATCCCCGGCGCTATATTTAAATTAAGTTTAGATAATACACATCCGCTGGGCTTTGGCTTGCCTAACTACTATTACTCCTTAAAAATGAACGATGATATTTACGAATTGCTTGGCGATGACGGCTGGAACGTAGGCACTGTAAAAAAAGATGCCTATGTATCGGGCTTTGCCGGTTCGCAATCTAAGCAAAGGATAGCTAACGGTATGCTCATTGGTGTGCAAAATATGGGCCGCGGCTCGGTTATTTACCTGGCCGATGATCCGTTGTTCCGCAGCTTCTGGGAAAACGGCAAGCTGCTGTTCAGCAACGCGGTATTTATGGTGGGGCAGTAAGCTTCAGTTGCAGTTTCAGTGGGCGGTTCGCCATTTTTAATCAGCCACTATTAGTAAACAAATAAGCGATGTGTTCAACATCGCTTATTTTATGCCAACTGCCTACTTAATATCCATTGTTCTCAACAACGGCCATTTGGCAACGAGTTTCTTAGCTAAGGTTTGAAAAGGAATCTCGATGGTTTTAAATACTACATAGCTTAGGGCGTACGCGAGGATAATAGACAATACAATAATGGCTGCTGCGCTTCCCTGAAATTTTTGCCCGAACAGGGAGGAAAAGGATATTAATAAAGGCATGTGCAGCAGGTAAAAGCTGTACGAGGTATCGCCCATAAAATTAAAAACCGGCTGTTGGAGGAAGTTGCCGGCCCTTACCCTGGCTAAAGCCATCATCATTACCAATGCACCGCCAATGGCGTTGGTGTAATCGCGCCAAAAATAAGCGAAGGGGTGGGCGCTATCTCCCCAGGGCGTATAAAATTCAAAACTGATATTATAGCAGAACATCGCCAGCAACAGCAACGCAAAAACCCAGGCGGTATTTAAAGCTTTAATAGCCTTTGTTAATGGTTCTTTATACTTTGCGCAAAGCACGCCAATATAAAACACGCCCAAAAAGCCATTGGTGTGGTTATAAATAAGTGCCAGCACCAGCAAAAAGAAAAGGAGATTAAACAACAGGTTGCCACGCGATACAATGATGATGAAGAATGGCAGCAGCAGCGACATTTTCATCTCAACTACCAAACTCCATATCACCGGGTCTATCATATCGGCATCAAAGTTGGGGCCTATCAATAAAAATGTTTTTACTATTTCCTGCCGGTGTACTGCATCCCATGGCCAGCCCCAAAAGCCAGTCATCCAGCCGGAGAACCCAGCGTTGCCTCCCGGTTGAAACACATAGGTTTTTAAAATAATGGCAAGCACTATGGCCAGCAAATAGGCGGGGTAGATCCTGAAAACTCTTTTAATATAAAATTCGGTTAGTTTTAAAGGGCGGTTACTATTGATAAAAGGAAGGCTCAATACAAAACCGCTCAATACAAAAAAGAACATCACCGCAGCCCGCCCGTTTAATAATATACCCAGCGGACTTTGTTTTATGGGCTCTACCCAGGTCCCGGCCCGGCTCAGCATTAAAAAGCAATGCGATATAAAAACGCATAGGGCGGCTAATCCACGCAGGCTATCTAATTGCTTGTAACGGGTGGGTTTTGGTGTGATGGCGGCTGGGCTTTGCATTCAATTTTTTTATGGATGCAATATACAAATCAATCATAAAGCGGCGAAGAAACCCACCTTGTCATCTAACGAGCGGTCGGGGCGAGAAGATTTCTCTTTCGCCCCGCACTCATCCCTTCCGCCGCTCATCGAAATGACATCGTTTTTTAATGCGGCTGCCAACCCGCTAATCAAATGTTCCCCTTTAGGGGGTTATGGCTTTATTTTAATTCCCGCTTTTCACACGGTTCTTTTCGTCGTCGGCACCGGTTTGGTGTTGGCGTGCTTTTATTTTGCTGTTACCAAAGTTGTAAGTAAAGGTAAGGCGGGCAACGCGGGTATCATTCTTTTGCCTTACATCAAGGTTTACGTTTTGGTAGCGGCTGCTTACGTTGTTTCTGCGGGTGTTAAATATATCGCTCACGGCAAATTTCAGGTTCATTTTTTTGTTGTAGAACGAGTGGCTCACGCCGGCATCTACCGAGTATTGCGGTTTGATATTAAAGATACCGAAGGCCAGGGCCGATGTGTAATTGCCGGATAGTTCTGCTTTGTAGCCTTTGGCAACCAAAAATGTTTGTGTTGTTCTGATCACATAGGTTGCCTTGCCAGAATTTAAGGTAGCGCCCAACAGCGAATCGGATTTAAACTGCTGGTAAAAGCCGGTAAAGTTTATGTTACCTGTCCACCATTTGGCTATGGTATAGGGCGAGTTAATGTTGATGTTGTAGGAGTTTTGCCTGTTAAGGTTTAAATTGGTTTGATAGGTTGCCTTAGTTAAGGTATCGGTTAATATAATTTGCGTGCTTACATCGTTTGTTTGGCTGTAACCAAGCGTTACGTTAATGGTTTTATTATAGGTATAGCTCAATTCGTATGAGTTGGTGTATTGCGGTTTCAGGAAAGGGTTACCCTGCTCGTAGGTATACTGATCCAGGTAAAAACGGAAAGGGTTTAGCTGGTCGTAACCCGGGCGGTCTATACGGCGGCTGTAATTAAGCCCCACTTCGTGCTTGTCCGAAAACGAGTGATTAACAAACACACTTGGGAAGAAATCCAGGTAGTTGCGTTTTACCACCTGGTTTTTGGTTACCAAATCGCCCATTGATGAAGTGCGCTCGGCACGTAAGCCGGCCTGTACCGATGTTTTAGCCCAGGTTTTGCTTAAATTTATGTAAGCCGCGCTTATTTTTTCGTCGTAAACAAACCTGTTGGTGCGGCTGGTATCATTAATAAAAGTGCTGCCGCTGTTTATTTGCGCCTGCAGATCGTTATCAGTTTTTACCGAGCTGAACTTAACGCCGGTCTCAAACTTTACGCTTTTTGTTATCGGCAGGGTATAATCTGCCTTTTGAGTATATATAGTTATAGTGGAAGGTGTTTGGTTGCGAATGAATAGCGGCGACATTTGCGAGGCCCCTGCCTGGGTAAAGAAATAAGTATCGTACTGCGCGGTAGAATTGTTATGGAAAATGGAGTAATCAAGGTCCACGCTCAACTGCTGCCCGTTGGTATCTATCTCCAGCTTGTCGTTCAGGTTTGCTGCAAAGTTGCGGTAGGTTTGCTTAATGTTTGATGTTGTGGTTTGGTACGAATCGTTAGCAGCTGGCGTAAGGCCCAGGTTGGTTACCGATCTGTTGGGATTGTTGTATTCATTTGTGTAATCGCCATTGATGACAAAACCAAGGGTGTTTTTTGATGAGGTGTTATAGTCGGCACCAAAACGGTAGTTATTGTAGTGCACCTGCGAACGCAGTTCGGTGCGTTGTTTAAAGTAGGTGCTGGTGGCCGCGCTGTCTACCACCCGGTCGATATTTAAGATGTTTAGCCTGTTGGCATCGCCGCGGCTGATGGTTCCAAAAAGGTTAAGGTTGCCCTGTTTGTGGTTGATGGTAAGGCTGGTGTTATCTCTGAATCGTGCGCCCTGCACCACCCCCAGGCTAAGATTACCGTTGGTGCCGCTTTGCTTATTCTTTTTTAATTTAATGTTGATGATACCCGAGTTACCCGATGCATCGTACTTGGCAGATGGATTGGTGATGATCTCGATGGATTGTATAGTAGAGGCATCCATCGATTTGAGCATAATGGTAAGCTGCGCTGCCGACATGTAGGTGAGCTTATCGTTTATCATTACGGTAACGCCCTGTTTGCCTTTCAGGCTGATGTTGTCATCTTTATCAATGGTAACGCCGGGTGCACGTTCTAAAACCTCGAGAGCGGAATTGCCGGCGGCTAAAACGCTGTTCTCAATGTTCATCACGGTGCGGTCGGCCTTGCGCTCAATTAGCGGCCTCGACGATATAATGTTAACCGTTTGCAGGCTTTTGCTGCCCGGCTGCATTTTTATGGCCGGTACGCTTACTGTTGGCTGTTCGCCACTAACCGTTACGGGCTGGCTCACTGTTTTTTGGTAGCCAACGGTTGTTGCCGATACCAGGTAACTGCCTGCGGGTACTTTATCAAACACATAAGTGCCGGCATCTGTAGTTAGGGTGCCTTTCACTACCGATGAATCTTTTGCGCGCAGCAGGGTAACGGTTGCAAAATCCATCGGCTTGCCCTGCTCGTTAAGCAAGGAGCCTGCAATGCTTGCGGTTTGCGGTGTGTTTTTGGGCTGTGCATTTGCTGCGCCTGCGATAAATACAAAGAGTATAATATATATATAGTGGATGATAGTTTTCATGGTTTAGAAAAAATTGGGCAATAAAATGCCAGGGAAGGGTACCCTCCATTTTTTTGCGTTAGTAAGTAAAAGTGTTTTAGTAGTGTGCTATCAAATAATAGCCGGTGTTAGGGTGGAGTTTATATGATGGGTGTTCTGCATAGTTGTTGTTTTAAATTTTGCCGCTAACATTAACAGCAAGGTGTTTTTGTTTATAGTAAGATGCAAGAACAGGGGCCAAGGTTACATACTATTTTAATTTTTTTAGCGCGGGCAGTAGTACGTCTGCCAATTCGGGGTATAAATACGGGAGGAGATCTGCGGGCTTTTTCCACTGAAGATTAGCTACTTGCGCAGCGGTTTTTACGGACATGGCTGTTGCTATTTGCAGGCTTTTTAAGTTGCAAAAAGGTAA
Organism: Mucilaginibacter pankratovii; assembly: GCF_014773265.1. GTDB lineage: Bacteria > Bacteroidota > Bacteroidia > Sphingobacteriales > Sphingobacteriaceae > Mucilaginibacter > Mucilaginibacter pankratovii. The sequence goes on from NZ_JACWMY010000003.1 coordinate 385,881, forward strand.
TATAAGCCCGCTGAATATCAGCAGGCCTATATACTTTATAATGAGTTTCATTATTCTCCGATTTGTGTGCTATCGGCTGGGATAGCTACTTTTTTGGGTTGGGGAAGCACAAGGGTATCTATCTTACATTGCAAACCGTTTTCGGTCATGATGAATTTGGCAGATGTAGCGGCTTCTTGCTTGTTGTCGTTTTTACAATCGTACACACTGATACCCCTTACAAACCTGTCGAGGTTTTGATCGATAACCAGTTTATAGTTCATCGGTACTTTTAAAGTTAGATGCAGCTCCTGTGCGCGCCAGAATTTATCTTCCTGTTTCTCCATCCGGCGATTGAATTTTAACACATTACCCACTTGCTGAAACTGGTAACTGATGCCCCGCGCGTTGGATAAGGCGTCCTCGTAATCGCGGCCACGTGCGCTGAACGATTCCACCAGCACCGGTTGCGATACATCACTTTTTTCGATGTAGATATCGATGTTCTTGTTCGGCATATCCATGTTGTTATCATCATCGTCATCTAATATAATGCGGCCATCGAATTTGTCTTTTATTTGCAGGCGCACGCTATCCTCGCGGCTCAGGAATTTGATGTCGTTTAGTTTTAAATAATAGGTGCTGTCGGCCTGTGGTTTAATATTGATGCTTTGGCTAAAGCTGGCACCTTCCCTGAAATTTGCACCGGCCTTGGCGGTATAGTATATAACTATACTAATGGCTACTACCCAAACCATTAACAATGCCGAGCCTGTAGTGCGGCCAATGGTGCTGCTTTTAAATACAGCATTAATAATAACCAGTATAATGGCCAGCAGCGGCATGGCAAGGGTAAGAAACCCGCACACCAAAAACATGGTGTTTGCCTCCTGATTGACGATGTTGAATGGGAACACATGTGTTAGGGTGGTGTTGCCGTACACGGTGAACATTACTATAGTAATTACGAGCCCTATCATGGCGGCAAAGCAAGCCAGCAAAATAGCGATGGCGACAAGCTTAAATATCAGTTTTGACGCCCCGGTAATAAAGTTGCCGAAATGCCCAAAGATATCGCCGGCAAAATCGCGGGTTTTGTAGGCAAGTGGTTTGGCTTCGTGTCTCAGGGTGTTGAGGTTGCCTTTTACAGTGCTAAGTTCCTCTTCAAAATTCAGCTTAAAACCATGCAGATCCAGCTTTTGGCCTTTCATGGCCATGCGGTCGGCGCGGGTAACGGCTTTTGGCACTACTATCCATAGTATGATATACAAAAGGAAACCGATACCCCCACCTGCGCAAAGCAGTAAAAAGCCAAGCCTTACCCAAATAGCATTGATATCGAAGTAGTTTGAAATACCCGCGGCAACGCCGCCTACCAGGTGGTCATCCGCATCGCGGAAGAGCCTGCGGTTTTCGGTGGTGTAGGTGTAGGTTTGGCCGGGTCTTTCGCCGTTTTCTTCGGCCTCAAAATCCTCTACCGAACCCATTTGGCCAACCACGGCATTTACATCCTGCGCAACAACAACCTGTTTGCCTTCGCGGGTTAAAATTTCGGTGAACATTTCTGCTATGCGGTTCTCAATGTCTGTAGTGATCTCCAGGCTGTCGGCCGAGTTCATAAAATGACGCGTTACAGCGGTCATGTACGTTTTTAATATCTCGTAGGCATCCTCTTCTATGTGGAAAACGGTGCCGTTTATATTGATGATGATAGTCTTATTCATGATGATGGTGATAGTTAAGGGTAATTAATTGTTTCTGTCGCCAATTGCGGTTTGCACGGCAAAAAGCAGTTCCTTCCATGTGGTATCCAGCTGCTCTAAAACCTTACGGCCCTCATCGCTAAGCACATAGTACTTGCGCGGCGGGCCCGAGGTAGATTCTACCCAGTTGTAGGCCAGCAGGCCATTGTTCTTCAATCGGGTTAACAGCGGGTATAGGGTACCCTCAACAACAAGCAACCGGGCTTTTTTTAGTTCAGCAATTATGTCTGAAGCATAAATTTCGCCCTTTGCTATTATGGAAAGTATGCAATACTCCAGTATGCCTTTCCTCATTTGGGTTTGTGTGTTTTCAACAATCATAATGCAAAGATATATGTTTAAGAATGTATTATGCAATACATAGTACTATAATTATTACTTTTTTTTAAATTTTTAACTTATTTTAACAAAACGGGTGTTTTTTTTAGAATTAATTTGATTTATTGATAGCGTAACACTACTTTTATGATTAATTAACTATTAACTGATCTTATTATTAACAAACATGAAAAAACTTCTACTAGTAAGTTTGTGTTTCCTGATGTTATGCGTGACACAGGTATTTGCACAAAATCGTACAGTATCCGGTACGGTTGTGGCCAAAGATGATGGTCTTCCCGTTCCTGGAGCAACGGTGAAAGTAAAAGGTACCACAATTGGTACCCAAACTACTACAACCGGAAAGTACACCTTGTCGGTTCCTGCCGGCGCAACCCTTGTGGTATCTTTTGTGAGCTACAAAACACAAGAGGTTAAGGTTGGCGCAAGCGACGTGATCAACGTAACGCTTGAGTCTTCTTTCACCGAAATTGGCGAGGTTGTTGTAACCGGTGCCTTAGGTGTTAAGCGTGCCGCTAAAGAGTTGGGTTACGCTACTACCCGTGTAAGCGGTAAAGAAATCAACCAAACCAATGTTACCAACTTTGCAAACGGTTTAACAGCTAAGGTAGCTGGTTTGGCCGTACAAACTGTTGATAACAGTATCGATCCGCGTCTGCGTATTACGCTACGTGGTAACCGTTCATTATCGGGTAACAACACTGCGCTAATCGTATTAGATGGTGTGCCTATCCCGGGCGGTTCTATTTCGTCCATCAATCCTGATGACATTGCTGAAACTCAGATCCTGAAAGGTGCCGGTGCTGCCGCTATCTACGGTTCGGAAGCATCAAACGGTGCGATCATCATCACCACCAAACGCGGTACAGGCGATGGTAAACCGGTTATCACTTATGGTAACTCCTTCCAGTTTAAAACTGTGGGTTTCTTCCCCGAGTTGCAACGTAATTACGGCCCTTACGGTGGTGAAGGCGCTCCTTATGTAGATCCCATTACTGGCTTCTCCCGTTACACCGAATACGAAAACCAGTTATACGGACCTGCATTTGATGGCAGCGAAGTTCAGGTTGGTTACCCTGCAGGCGGCCCTAACGGACCAGTATTGAAAGTGAAATACAGCGCTTTAGAGCAAAACCCTATCACTTCTTTCTTTAACAGGGGTATCGTTGAGCAAAATCAGGTTGCGTTTCAACAGGGCGATGCTAAAAACTCATTTTATTTTTCAGCACAAAACGTAATTGATAAAGGCGTTGTTCCAAAAGACAAAAACACCCGTACATCTGTAAGCGTTAGGGGTGCGCGTACTTTTGGCATATTTAAAGTGGATTATTCTGCTTCTTACACCCGTACCAGCATCAGTACTTACGGTGTAGGTTACAACGGTGCGTTACTTTACACTACCGTTTTACAATGGCCGGCCTTTTTGGATATCAAACAATTCCAAAATTCAACTACCGGAACATTCTCTAACCCAAGCGATTTTTATGATGCGTATGCGATCAATCCCTACTGGATTACCGATAACGCACGCAGCAACAGGCAAAAAGATGTGTTCTTGTCTAACTTGAAAATGACTTTGTCGCCAACCAAATGGTTAGATGTGCAATACAACGTTTCTCAAAACTTTGGTAACTACCAACAGCGTAATACAGCTGCACAGGTTGCCTTTAGCGAGTACTCTGTAAATGATCCTTTTTCTGCAGGTAGTGTACAAGGTAGCTTTTTAAATACCCGCCTTCGTCCCGGCCAGGTGTTTGATGTAAGCGTTTTTGGTGATGGATCAGGTGATGGTGATGGTTATGCAAGGTTACAGGGCGATGCAACTGCTAACTTACACTACACGTTTTTTAAAGACTTTAAAACCAGTTTATTGTTAGGTAACACTATTTACCAACGTGGTATAAGCAGTATTTCTGCAGGTAGCAATAATCTTTTAATTGAAGGTTTCTACAATATCAACACTATATCTGGTTTTGCAGGCGCCGGAACGGGTTATGCTAAAATACGTCAGATAGCTTATTTTGCAGATTTGAATATTGGCTACAAAGATTACTTATTTTTAGAGGGAACTTTACGTAACGATAACGATTCTCGTTTACCTAAGGTTAACCGCTCTTTCTGGTATCCATCAGGTAAAATTTCATTTGTTCCTACAGAGGCTATCTCTTTCTTAAAAGGAAGCAAAGTATTAAACTATGCTAAGGTTTATTTATCGTTGAGCCGTGTGGGTAACATTTCTGTTGGTCCATATAACATTTTCAACACTGTTGGTGTAACCGGTGGTTTCCCTTACGGTTCATTAGGCGGTTTAAGCTTAGGTACACGTAATTACAGCCCTAATCTGAAACCAGAAATTATATCTGAAATTGAAACAGGTACTGAGCTTTCATTCTTTGACAGCCGCTTAAACATTAAAGCTACCTATTACAAACAAAATAGTAAAAACCAAACGCTTACAATTAATACTTCAGGCTCAACAGGTTTCAACTCTTCTGTAATTAACGCAGGTGAAATTCAATCAAGCGGCGAAGAGTTTGAAGCAAGAGGCTTTATATTTCAGGCACCAAAAGGTGGTTTTAGCTGGGAGTTAGGTGCTAACTTCTCCATCAACGATTCAAAGGTAATATCATTGATCCCAGGTATCAACCAACTTGATTTGGGTTCTGGTATAACTGCAGTTGTTGGTCAGCCATTCCCGGTTTACAAAGGTACCGACATGAACCGCGACCCTAACGGTAACGTAATTGTAAGCGCTACCACTGGCTTACCTTCGTTGAACCCAACACAAGTAAACTTTGGCCGTACTACTCCTAAGCATATTTTAGGTATTACCAACACCTTCGGTTACAAATTTGTAAGCCTTGGTGCAACAGCAGAATACCGTGGTGGTAACATCATTTACAACTCTATCGGTAGCACACTTAACTTTGCCGGTTCGTCATTAATAACCACGCTTGCCGGTCGTCAACGTTTTGTTTACCCGGGTTCTGTTATCAATACCGGTACAGCCGCTGCACCGGTTTATACACCAAACACCAACGTAACCGTTGCTGACGGTAACTACGGTTTCTGGCAAAGCTCTGCGTACAACACTACTAACCAGCCACGTGTATCAAGTGCTGCTTTCTGGAAATTACGCGAGATCAACCTCAACTTTAACTTAACTCAATTTGTTAAAAATACCCGTTACATTAAAGGCTTAAACCTTTCATTTACCGGCAGGAACTTGTTCTTGTGGAAACCAAAAAACAACCCATGGAGCGATCCTGAGTTTAGCGATACAGCAGGTAACGCAGTGGGTGTAACAAGTGCAAACCAGGTTCCGGGCCAGAGAATTTATGGTGCCGATCTTAAAGTAACATTTTAATTAATACGAAGATGAAAAAGTATACACTAATTATAGCAGCATTTTTTGCAACGGGTGCCATCTTATCCGGTTGTAAAAAAGACTTTCTGAGCCAGGAGGTGAATCCAAATACCCCTTCGGTGACAACACCGCAGTTTGCGTTAGCAGGTGCCGAGAAAATTGCGGCGGATATTCCAAATTTAAATTACACCGTATTCGGTATATGGGTTGGCTATGCTTCGCCAAGCGGTAACTTTGTACCAAGCCCTTCTTTACAGCAGTACCAGTTTACAACTGATAACTTCCAGGTATTTGTGCCGTTATTTGCTAACGCTACAAACTTTAACAACCTGCAGGTTATAAGTGCTGATGCCTCATTGGCAAAGTTCAAGGCTATTGCCATGATCATGAAGGCTTATGATTTTCAGCAACTGGTAGATCTTTATGACAATGTACCTTATACCCAGGCTTTTCAGGCAAGTACTTACTTGTTTCCTAAATATGATAAGGGTAAAGATATTTATGCAGATCTTGTTGTGCAGTTAACTGCTGCTAAAGCGCTTATTGATGCTAATGCAGGTGCAACTGATCCTGGTGCTTCTGATATCATTTTTAAGGGTGATATGGCTAAATGGAAAAGATTTGCCAATTCGCTTATCCTTCGTTTAGCTATCCGTCAAAGTAAAAGCGGTTTAGACGGTGGTACCGCAAAAGCGGCGTTGCCAGCAGCTGCCGGTTCAGCTTTTGTTACCGACGACTTTACCGTAGTGGCCAACCCTGGTTACACAGGCGGTGGTTTAGAAGGCCAGCAAAGCCCGTTCTGGAGAGCCTATGGTACCGATCTTGCAGGAAACGCGGTAGGTACAAGTGTACGTGCAGGAAATTATGGCGTTGAATTATTAAGAATTCTTAACGATCCGAGGCTTGGTAAGGAATATTCTTTAACTACTTCTGATAACGTTTACAGGGGTATTGTTTTGGGTGATCCTAACGCACCTCAAAACCCAAGATCGAGTACTTTTGGCCCGGGCTTGTTAAAGGCTCCTACAATGGATGCAGTTATTATGTCAAGTGCAGAATCTTTATTTTTGCAGGCAGAAGCTGTTCAAAAAGGATGGATTACCGGTGATGCACAGGATCTTTACCAACGTGGTATTACCGCATCCTTTGTTGCATTGGGTTTAACGGCTGCACAAGCAACAACTTACTACAGCCAGGACGTTGCTAATGTAGGCTGGACATCTTCTTCAAATAAATTGCAGGCGATCATCACCCAGAAGTATCTTGCATTGAACGGTTACAGTTTCTTTGAAGCTTGGAATGAGTACAAACGTACCGGGTTCCCTGCAGGAATACCAAGATCAATTGATACCAAGGCAATAGGTACAACTATACCAAACAGGATTTATTATCCTACTACTGAGTACCAGCAAAATGCTGATGCTGTAGGTGCAGAAGGTACTATTGATCCGTTTACGTCAAAAATATTCTGGCAACCATAAAGATTACTTTTGTAAGTAATCAATGCTGACAATAGTATTTATATTTAAAAACATTAAAATGAAAAAGATATCATATTTAAAAAATATTTCGATGTTGCTGGGCTTAGCGGCTGTAGTGAGCTTTAGCTCATGCCTTAAGGACAAAAACTTCGTTGATTTTGCCGCTGTTGGTGTTACGGTTGAATTGCCGCTGGCTCCGTCGGGAATCCAGGCTCAATCTTTCGAGATTAGTTCAACACCAGCAACTTTTCAGATTGCTGTAAATGTAGCTTCGCCGAAACCACTTTCAACTCCGTTGGATGTTACTATCGCGGTTGATCAGGCAGCATTAACAGCATATAACACCGCAAACTCTACAAGTTACGAGCTTTTGCCAGCTGCAGCTTACACTCTTTCCGGGACAAAACTTACGGTTCCTGCTAACCAACGTTTGGTTTACTTAACCGTAACTGTTAAAAGCAGTGTTATTGATCCTTCAAAAGCGTATGTATTACCAATATCATTGGTAGACGCAAGCGGTCAAACCATTAATGCAAACTACCATACTTTGCTTACAATAGTTGGTGTGAAAAACAAGTATGACGGGGTTTATAAGGCAACCGGGAAATTCGTTCGTGTTGGTTTAGATGAACGCACTATCAATCAGAATAAATCACTGTCCACTGTTAATGGTAATACCGTACAGTCATCGGTGGCTGATCTTGGTTCACCTTTAAACCTAACAGTTAATGCTGATAATAGTGTAACTGTAACGTTTGCTGGTTCTAGTTTAACAACCTTACCGGCTGAATACACTCAGGATGGTGTTAATACTTATGATCCTACTACAAAGACCTTCACTTTGCATTACCAATACAGAAGTGGCGCGCGTACAACTGAAGAAAAATTAGTTTACGTAGGTCCGAGATAGTAATAACAAATTATTTCAAAGGCCGCCCTCTGGATTCAGTTGGCGGCCTTTTTTATAAATAAGGTTTTAGTTGCGATTCAAATTTTTGAATCTGTAGGCTCCCTACATCGGCGTACGTTGGCATTCACTCATTTAAGTTGAGTGGATAGCGTAAGGTGAAAGGCTGATTTGAATAACATATTTTTTATAGTTGTTACTTGAATTTTTTTAGGATTTGACTTAACAAAACTTTTATATTTGGAAAAATCTAATTAAACCTTAAACTTTATTCGCCGTCTAACTCACCAAAATCTACGTTAACGGATTCAATTTTAAACCCAAACCAGCCCTCTTATGAAAAAACTCGCGTTATTGAGCGCTTTACTGCTTGTAGTAAGCCTGTCGTTTGGCCAAACCGTTGCGGTGCAAGGCACAGTTGTTGATTCGCAGGGAAAGCCCGTGCCATTTGCTTTTGTAAGAGATTCGCAGCACGCGTATGCCACGTATGCTGATGGGGAGGGTTCGTATGCGCTAAAAGCCGATGCTACTTCTAAGCTTATTGCTACTGCTAAAGGATTTGGTGCTGCAAGTGCCACTGTTAAAGAAGGTGGCGTGAACATTACCTTACCCGCAGGCGATGGCAGCGCCGTAAGCACTTCGGCCGGCAATATGTTCAGCGTACACAGCGAAGCTACTACTGCTACAATTTTGGGTAGTTTTGCAAGCACAACGGAGGTACAGGGAAGCCGCTATCTGTCGGAAAATTGGATGCACGGCTTTGCTATCGGCACCGATGACGGCGTTATACAGGACCCCGCCCAACTATTTAATTACGACATGATGGGCGGCGATATTATATACACTGCCGATCAAAAAGCCATCAGCACGGTGAATAGGGCAAATGTAAAAAGTGTTTCGCTTTACGATGACAAGGGCGTGGCAACCAAACTTGCCTATGTACCGGCGGTAGATAATTCGCACTATGTAAAAGTATTGGCCGATGGCCCTAAATATAAAATGTATAAACAGATCATTATACGCTACATGAAGGCTACCTACCAAACAAACGGCATGACCTCTACCGGCAATAAATACGACGAGTATGCGCCAACCTACTTGTACTTTTTTGCCAAAGGCAACGATGCGCCGGTGAAATTCAACCCCAAAAAGAAAACATTAAAGGAGCTGTTTGCTGCTGATGCGGATAAGTTAGATAAGTATATGTCCTCAGCAAAAGGCGACATCGACGATGCTTACCTCACCGCTTTGGGCGACGCGTTGAACCAATAAGCATTCAGGGCGGGAAATAACCCGGGGAAATCGCTTTTATAAATTTTACAGGCTTATTCAGTAATGATTTAGTCAAAATCACAATGTTCGGGCTTGTTCGGGCTGTTTGCGCTCCATGTCGAACGCGAACAAGCCTAAAAAGTATTGAAATTATTGTCAAAATCCGTAAAGGAGGCCTTGCTTAGTGCAAGGCCTTTTATTATTTCTTATCCACGCTATAGCGCCCCGGGCCTATAAAAAACAGGCCTGCAAAAACCACGGCATCCTCAATGGCGTGTGCTGCACCATCCAAGCCGTCCCCTTTGCCAAAATGCGTTGCAGCAGCCACTATCAAATTGATCAGCAGCAGCAAACACGCCGGGCGAAACGCCAGCCCTAATATGATCAGTAAACCGCCTACCGTTTCGGTAAGCGCGGCCAGCAAACCCCATACCATAGGTAAAAAGGTGATACCTACATACTTTGTTGAGCTGCCCAGCCCCGTCCACATTTCTTTACCGCCCATTAGTTTGGGGTAGCCGTGGTAAATGAACATTGCGCCCAATCCAACCCGGATAATGAGGAGGCCAAAATCTTTATACTTGTTTAAACCGCTTAAGTAAGCCATATTTTTTTAGTTTTTTGATTTATTTAATAAATAACGATGCGCCATCTAGTTTTACCGATAGTTTAGCGGTTTGGCCAAGTATCAGGCTGCAATTATTGGATACATGCCCCGCCGGAAAATCGAAACAAACGGGGTAATTGTAATCGCTAACCACGTCCAAAACAATCTCTGGTATGGTTTGCCCAAAGGGGATATCATTATCCTTCATATCGGTAAAACCGCCAACTATTAAACCAACGAGGTTTTTGAGCTTATCTGCCCGTTTAAGGCAGCGCAGCATCCGGTCGGCCGAGTAGAGGTATTCGCCCACATCCTCTATAAATAGTATTTTACCGTTGTAGTCCACATCGCTTACCGACCCATTGGTGGCTACTAAAAGGGATAGGTTGCCGCCGATTAGTATTCCGCTGCAGTTGCCTGCTCTGTTAATCGAGTTTGGAGGGATCTGATATGCTAAACCCTCGCCGAAAAGCGCTAACCGCAATGTCTCCAGCGAATGGGCCGAGGCATCGGGTATGTTCAACGGCATTTGCCCGTGAATGCAAGCCAGGTTATAATTGCTGATGATATGCGAATGCAATAAAGTAATATCGCTGAAACCCACTACCCATTTGGGATGGCTTGCCAATCTGCCAAAATCAACCTTATCTATCATGCGGATGGTACCATAGCCGCCGCGGGCCGCGATAATGGCTTTGATGCTGTCGTCATTAATAAAGCGCTGCATATCCCCGGCACGGAGGTCGTCGTCGCCGGCAAATTGGTGGTAAGATGCAGTTACGGTTTCGCCAAGTACAACCTCAAGGCCCCAGCTCTGTAATAAACTGATGGCATCCGTCATCGGGATGGGTAGCTTTTTTGCCGGGCAGGTAATGGCAACCTTGTCGCCTTGTTTTAGGTAAGGTGGGATTATTGAGTCCGAATGTCCGAAAGTCCGCATAAGTCCGAAAGAGGAATTAGTAATTCAATGATATAACGATAATCCCTTTTTCTTTCGTCTTTCGGACTAACAGCCTTTCGGACTTTCTGACTTAAAAAAATTATCTTTGCAAATTAATAAACATACCTGCTTAATGTCGCAACTTAATAAATATAAAAGATATACCATCACCTCGGCCCTGCCTTACGCCAATGGACCGCTGCATATAGGCCACCTGGCCGGCGCTTACCTGCCTGCCGATATTTTTGTGCGCTACCTGCGGTTGATGAAAAAAGATGTGGTATACATTTGCGGGTCTGATGAGCATGGCGCGGCCATCACTATAAAAGCAAAAAAAGAGGGCACTACCCCGCAGGCTATTATTGATAAATATCACAACCAGATAAAAGATAGTTTTGCCGAGTTTGGCATCTCCTTCGATATCTATCACCGCACTTCATCTGCCATACATCATGATCTTTCGCAGGAGTTTTTCCTGAATTTATACGAGAAGGGTGAGTTTATCGAGAAGTTTTCGGAGCAGTATTACGATGAGGATTTCGACCAGTTTTTGGCCGACCGTTACATTACCGGCACCTGCCCGGTTTGCAGCTATGATAAGGCTTATGGCGACCAATGCGAAAACTGCGGTACATCCCTAAACCCTACTGATCTTATTAATCCTATTTCCACCCTAAGCAATAAAAAGCCTGTACTAAAACCAACCAAACATTGGTTTTTGCCGCTTGATAAATACCAGCCCTGGCTGGAAAAATGGATTGACGAGAAGGAAGGCGAATGGAAAGTAAACGTATTTGGCCAATGCCGCTCGTGGTTAAAATCGGGCCTGCAGCCACGTTCGATGACCCGCGACCTGGATTGGGGCATTGATGTGCCACTTGAAGAAGCCAAAGGCAAAAAGCTATACGTATGGATGGATGCGCCGATAGGTTACATCTCGGCCACTAAACAATGGGCCATAGACAACGGCAAAGACTGGCAGCAATACTGGAAAAAGCAGGCTAATGCCGAAGACGATGCCTGCCTGATGCACTTCATTGGCAAGGATAATATTGTGTTCCATTGCATCATATTCCCGGCGATATTGAAAGCGCATGGCGATTATATTTTGCCGGAGAACGTGCCCGCCAATGAGTTTTTAAATTTAGAAGGCGATAAACTTTCTACCTCGCGCAACCATGCCGTTTGGCTGCATGAGTACCTGGAGGAGTTCCCCGGTAAACAGGATGAATTGCGCTATGTGCTTACGTCGATACTGCCAGAAACCAGCGACAGCGAATTTACCTGGAAAGATTACCAGGCGCGTGTGAACAACGAATTGGTTGCCATTTTGGGCAACTATGTAAACCGCATACTGGTGCTGATGCACAAATATTACGGCGGCAAAGTAGAAACTGATAGCGCAGTGATAAAACTTACCGATGCCAAAATTGATGCAGAATTAGGTGGTTATTACGACGAACTGGGCAAAAACCTGGAGAGCTACCGTTTCCGTGCGGCGATGCAGAACGTAATGGATATGGCCCGTATGGGTAACCGTTACCTAACCGAGCAGGAGCCCTGGAAAACTATAAAAACAGACCCGGAAGCAGCTAAAACAGCCCTGCATAATAACCTGGTATTGGTTGGGCATATTGCAACCTGCCTGCAGCCATTTTTACCCGGAACAGCTGCAAAGATATTTGGGATGCTGAATATTGATGCGATAAGCTTCGACCAGGAAATGGAGTTTGCCAATGGCCACCAGCTAAACCAGGCAGCTTTGTTGTTTGCCAAGGTTGAAGACGAGGCGATGGACATCCAAATTCAAAAGCTGGCGGATAAAAAGCAAGCCTCGGTTGCTAAAATTGTTGCACCCGTGATACCCGCTAAAGCTAACATCAATTTTGATACCTTCGCTCAGATGGATATCCGTACCGGAACCATCTTAACCGCCGAAAAGGTAGCCAAAACCAAAAAGCTTTTAAAACTGACCATTGATACCGGCATTGACGAGCGCACTGTAGTATCGGGCATTGCTGAGCATTACGAGCCCGAAGCCATCATTGGCAAACAGGTAAGCATACTGGTGAACCTGGAGCCACGCGAAATAAAAGGCATCATGTCGCAAGGGATGATATTGATGGCCGAGAACGCCGAAGGTAAGCTAAGCTTTGTAACGCCGGCAGATGAGATGGCAAATGGTTCGGTGATAAGATAAAGATAGATGTGCTAATGTGCAGATTTCAGATGTGCAAATGATTTTGAAAAACTCATCCGAAATTCGCACCTTTGCACTTCTTATAATCTGCATATCTGCACATCCGCATATTTGCACATTTGAAAGGTCCCGTAGTTCAACGGATAGAATAGGAGTTTCCTAAACTCTAGATATGAGTTCGATTCTCGTCGGGACCACATGAATATAAAAGCCTTTAGATGAAAGTTTAAAGGCTTTTCTTATGTTAAATGGGTTGACGCATATCGGGATGATTTAAACATCGGATAACGCGGAACTATTATATCGTTGCTCAACAAGTTGGAATTCCCGGTCAGAAAGGTCCATTTTATAGATGGCTGTCTTTGGGAAATTTGCCTGGCAGAGTCTAACAATTTGAGCCTCATGTATGTTAGATATTTCACTGCCTAAATACATTTTCGAGATTAATTCAGAAGGAATAGCAAGCAAATTTTCTTCCCGTTTCGTAAAGACAAGTCTAATTTCTCTTTCATATTCCCAATCTATCGACTTTGTTTTCATCCACATGATTAAAGGGAAAGGATCGTTGGACGATTCAAATGGATAGTTAGTGCGTTTGTGATTGTACAGTACTCTAAGAAACATTCCCGTCGAATCGTTACTAACTTTTGATAATGTTGCTAAATATCTTATCATTTGTTTGGTGTCGAATTCAAAACAAACGCCAGTATGATCTTTAGCATAATGTGCCCACATCAACAAATTGTTCTTTCTCTCACTAAAGCAACTGATTTTAACTTTGGGTAATATCTTAGCGTTAATTACCTGAACTTGGGTCTTGCCAAAATCCTTTACAAAGTTTAAGTAGAATGGTGAGGTAGTGAAGCCCTTTCGATTTAGAACATTTTTGTATTCACCTTGCTTCAAGGTATTATATATATACTGATCGCTGATCTTAATCAACAATGGATGACAATCAAATGGATCATTGAATTTTAAAGGAGAGTTGAAATGTATTTTATTGTTTTCAAGTAATAGAATACCATTTTCCGCAGATGTGTATTTATATAGGTAATCGAGCTTGGCAACGTGTAATAGGTCATCTAATCTAACCTGATCCGATTGATTCATAGATTTCTTAGTTTAATATAATATAGCAAAGTAGGAATTCTTACTTAGGATTTTTACCCCTTCATTCCATGGAGGGAATACTTGTATTGATAATAAATCTTTGAATACGAAAATCGGCATGAGACAAATTATAAAACCCGTGTGTCAACAAAAGGGTAAAATTACAATGATATCAAAGCTTACCATTTTGTAGTGATTTGACATCGAACGGCATTGAAACCCGTAAATCCGACATGATATATTCTTGTCGAGCCTAAACAGCCGGCAACCGCCAGTTAAATCTCGCCGCCAATAACCTTAATGCGCAAACCACTACAATTGCAACTGTTTGTGCCACCGGAGCGCTTACCACATATAATAACAGGAAGTAAACCACTCCGCCCACGATACAGGCGGAAGCGTAAAATTCCTTATGGAACAGAACAGGGATCTCGCGAAGAAGCAGGTCGCGGATAACGCCGCCAAAGCAGCCCGTGATGGTACCCAAAGCAACGCAGATAGCAGGGTGGATACCCGCGTCCAATCCTTTTTGAATGCCTGTAATGGTAAATAAGCCCAAGCCAAGCGAATCGAATAAAAACAAGGTTTTTGGCAGGTTGTGAAAGATGTTCCTGTATAAAATGGCTACTACGGCTGTCGCTAAAATAACCGAGGGCGCAATGATATCACGCATCCAGGTAACCGGTAGGTTCCCTATCAATACATCCCGTATGGTGCCCCCGCCTATCGCGGTAACAAATGCGATCACAACCACGCCAAACACATCCAGCTTCTTTTCCATGGCAGAAAAAGCCCCCGAAACTGCAAAGGCCATGGTTCCCAGCAGCTCAATAATAAAAACGTATGAAAGATGCGCCATCAATGCAAACTTAACTATTTTGCATGATTTGGTTAATGGTTTGACTTGTATGCCTGGGCTGCAAGGCCATAACACTAATAAAGGGCAGGTGATCGCTTTTAGAGTTCTTACAGGCTTATTCAGTAGTGACTTGTTTTAAATTACAATGTTCGGGCTTGTTCGGGCTGTTCGCGCCCCATGTCGAACGCGAACAAGCGCAATAAAGGCTTATACCTTTGCAAATCACCAAGCTTAATGCGATATTGAAATACTTTTGCGCCGGACGCCTGAAAACCCAATATAGTATGCAAAAAAAACATTCAATTCTGCTGGGGATAACAATCTCTATCTCGTTGTTGCTGATAGCCACATGGTATTATCCCGGTGGGTCGCAGGCTGACAAAAACGCCATCGGGTACAACTGGAAGAATAACTATATAAGTAATCTTTTTGGTGAAAATGCAGTTAATGGTGCCGGCAACGCATCCCGTTTTTGGGCCATCGCGGGAATGATCTTTCTGTCTGCAAGCTTTGCCCTATTCTTTGTTGAATTTTCAAAGAGAATTCCGGCGAAGGGCGCCGCTAAAATCATCAAATACATCGGGGGTATCAGTATGTTTTTTACAGCTTTAATAGCCACTCCGTTGCACGATACGATGATCACGATATCAAGTACGATGTTTCTGATAGGCATGTTTTATATTACAATTTTTGTTTTAAAGTCGAAGCTGCATATTTTTAAATTTCTTTGTGTTGGCTGCCTTTTGATTTATTATGCCACACTATACCTGTATGGCTCCGGCCATGTTAAATTTTTGCCCATCATGCAGAAAATCACGTTTGCCACTACAATAGTTTTGATTTTGGCCTTGAACTATTTTACCAAAAAGGAAGATTTTCAATATACCAAGCCGGGCAAATAAACAACACCAAGAGCAAGGCCGCTAAAATGGTGAGTGGCACATTACTCTGAGCAACGCCCTCTCTTCAATATCAATCCTGATTATGCCGTTGCATTTTCCCCGGGATTTGGCTCACCCTTACCGCTGGTGATGAGGTTACGCAAGCTACCGGTAATATAGCCGGTCCATGCATCGAAGCAGATCTCATAGCATTCATCACTGGGTACTAAGCCGCGGTGCGTAAAATGAACCTGTGTTTTGCCGCCGTTTTCGCTGATCTCAAATTCGATCTGTGTGCCTATCCACTCCGTTTTGTCTGTTGTAAAACTGAAGTAGTTATCCAGCACCAGCCAAACAACTTTTTTGTTGGGCACAACTTCTGTTAACTTTATGGTACAGCGGTGAAGGTCCTTCACCTCGTAGGTAAATTCATCGTTGAGTTTATCCGTACCGCCGTTGATATTTTCAGACCACCATCCGCGAACATTATTGATGGCATGGAATACGGTATCCGGGGTTTGATCTACCGAAAAAGTAGTGTTAAAATCTGGCGTAGTCATGTTGTTTGTTTTTAATTGGGTAATTTGCTATTTAATAAAGTTTCCAATTTTTTCAGTTTCGATGTCCAGAACTCGTCGAAATAAGAGATCCAGGCCTGCAGTTCTTCAAAACCATCCTTTTTCAACGTGCAATACCGTTCGCGGCCAATGTCCTGTATGGAAATAAAACCGGCACTGTATAAGATCTTAATATGCTTTGAAACGGCAGGGCGGCTCATATCGAAGTTATCTGCCAGGCTGTTGATAGTGAGGCTATCTTCCGAAAGCAGCATCAGCATTTTCCTCCTGCTCGGGTCGCCGATTACCTGGAATGCATCAAGTGTTGGTATGGGCATGTTATTAAGCGGTTAAAAGTTTTTCGATATTTTGGAGTTTCTCCACCCAGCCATGAAGCAGGCCGTTGTAAAAGTCCAGGTTTTCTTTTTTTGCGAAACCGCTGTGCTCCAGAAACACTTCTGTGCCTTTATCTTTTGGTTGTAACCGCCATACTACTACCGAATCGAGCGTGATGACAGCATCGCCCGGCCCACTCTTCCAGGAATAGGAAAGTTTTTTAAAGGGGACGATCTCCAGCACTTTGCAGTAAAAGATGCCGTCGAAATCCAGGCTGGGGATGGGATTTGTCCTGAACTGAAAATCGAGCCCCACAACGGGTTGAAAATCGTTTTTCATGAGCCATTGCGCCATGAGTTCAGACTTTGTGAGGTACTCCCAAACCGTTTCGGTTGGATGAGAGAAGAAAAATTGGTGTTTAATAATTTTTGCCATAATAGGTAACTTCTAAGTTACCCAAATGTATAAGTAACTTGTGGGTTACGCAAATTTATTTTACTTTTTATTTTATGCCAGCTTTTTGCAAACCTGTTTTTGTAAGATGCGCAGTAACGCACTCGCAAATAGCTTGAAAACTGTTGCCTTTAAGGCTGATAAGAATGTAGAAAACTTTTAGAAGAATTTGCGGGCTTTTATTATATTCACCAAACTTAAATCTACCCGGGCAGAGGAATGCGACGATGTTTACTGATAATAAGTTTGGTTTTTGCTTTTAGCCTTTACACCTTAAAAATTCAGGCGCAAACAATAGCCTCAGGTACGGCCTCGGGCACTATTACGGGCTGCGTTGGCTCACCTTCGATAAGCCCGAATATTCAGCAATTTACTGTTACCGGCAGTAGCTTAACAGCCGGTATCACAGCGACCGCTCCGGCAAACTTTGAGGTATCTGCAGCCGCTAATAACGGGTACAGTAATACGGTTACACTGGTGCAAACCGGCGGCGCGGTGAATAGTGTCTTGTATGTTCGCTCCGCAACCTCTGCGGGAACAGGCAGTATATCGGGCAATGTACAGCTAACATCACTGGGCGCTGCAACAAAAGATGTGGCTGTACACGGAACCGTAAATGCTTTGCCTACTGTAGATGCGGTGCCCGGCCAAATACTATCCAACGGAGAATTAACAACCCCGATCAATTTCACAGGTACGGGCAAAGCTTTCAGCTGGACCAGCAATACGCCAGGCATAGGCATTCCCGCCAGCGGCATGGGAAACATTCCCTCATTTGCAGCGATTAATACGGGTAGCAGCCCCATCACAGCAACGTTTACCGTTACGCCGGTGCCTGCCGGTTTTATTTATACAGCCAACAACAACGGTAATTCCGTATCTGTAATTAACTCGGGCGATAACAGTATTGTGGCCACTATACCTGTGGGGCAAAATCCGATCAGAACCATAGTTAGCCCTGATGGTACCCGTATTTATGTGATGAATGGAGGGGGAAATAGCGTGTCGGTGATCGACTGGCTCACAAATACTGTTATAGCTACTATTCCCGTAGGGCAAAGCCCTGTTTACATGTCGATGTCACCTGACGGCAGCTGGATATATGTATCAAATTCGGGTTCAAATAACCTTACGGCCATCAGCACTATTACAAACACGGCAGTTGCTACAGTACCCGTAGATCTGGCCCCGTCAGTTTCAGCAATTAGCCCGGATGGGAAACACTGCTATGTAGCAAGCCTTTTTTCGGGCAATATTTCCGTTATTAACACACAAGCCAACCTGATAGAAGCCACGATAAGCAATATAAACAATGTTACCGATATGCAGCTAAGCCTTGATGGCTCGCGCTTATATATTACCAGCGCAGCATTAAATAAAGTCGTTGTTATTAATACTGCTACCAATGCATTAGTAACTTCGGTACCGGTAGGCAACTTTCCTTTAGGTCCATCTTTAAGTGCCGACGGCCAGCATTTATATGTTCCAAGCGAGTATGACGGAACGGTTACGGTGATCAATACATCAACCTGGGCGATAGAGGAAACAATACCGGTAGGTGCCTTTAGCATGGGTTCAGTTATTACTCCAGACGGAAAATTTGTATACTCGGTGGGCCACATATCGCAAACGGTTTCGGTTATTAATACCCTCAATAATAGCGTAGTTGCAACTATTCCGGTTCCCGGGTTGTTGGGCCCTCCAAGCATTAGCAGCGATGGCAGCCGCATCTACATACCCGACGATGGGAATAACACCATACATGTTATTAATACCCTTACAAATACGTTGATTGCTACTGCGCCGGTAGGCGCTAACCCCATATTATATAATAATTCCATCAGTAAAGGGAATGGATGCAGTGGTACACCGGTAACATTTACCATTACGGTAAATCCGCAGGTACCTGTTATCACCGCATCGGGTGCCCCCGCGTCGCTTAATACGGTTTTTGGCACTGCTTCAACATCAACCAGCTTTACTGTGTCGGGTACTAATTTGCCCGCGGGTATTTTGGTAACGCCTCCGCCCGGTTTTGAGGTAAGTATCAATAACAGCACATTTAGCAGTACGGTAACAATAGGGAGTGCGGGCGATATTGCATCCACTACGGTTTATATACGTTTAACATCTGTGGATAACGCCGCAAGCTATTCGGGTAATATCGTGTTAAGCGGCGGCGCGGGAGTTGCAAATGTAAATGTGCCAATGCCAAACAGCATTATAGGCCCGGCCCCTGTTACTATTACGGGCAACTACGGCAAATATTACGGAGATGTGTTGACAGATTACACTTTGTATTATAACGACCCCATTGTTAAGTTTAATCCTGCTGGGTTGAAGAATGGTAACACATTTAACTCAATGGAGTTAAAATTTGGCGCAGGCGCGGCGGCCAACTCACCGGCAGGAATGTATAGCGGATCGTTGATCGTATCGGCATTTACCGGTGGCAACGGTTACCTGCCGGGTAATTACGTTTTTACATATATGCCTGTTGATGTGGTTGTAATCCCGGCGCCGTTAACCATTGCAGCAAAAAATATAGACAAGCCATACGGTACAACTCTCACTGACTTGCCGGCTGCTACGGACTTTGACCAGACCGGGATAAAAAATTCCGAAACCGTTGGAAGCGTCCGGATAACCTACGGTACAGGGGCGGCAGCGACAGCGCCGACGGGTGTATATTCAGGATCGGTAACAGCGTCTAATGCTGCGGGCGGGACATTCTCTCCATCTAACTACGATATAAGATATGTGCCGGCAAATATTACGGTTGGCGCGGCGCCCGCCCCTGCCATCACCGTTACCGGTCCATTGTCGCCGGTTAATACCATTTATGGTACCCCATCTAACGCAACAACCTTTAACTTATCGGGCACCAACCTAACTAATGTTGTTAACATAACCGCTCCGCTGGGCTTTGAGGTAAGCGGCGATAACATTACATTTAACAATATCACGGGAGTAGGAGGATCGGGCGGCTTTAATAATATCCCTATTTATATAAGATTATCAAAACTAACACCTGTAGGAACCTATAGCGGCAATGTTTTATTGAATAGTGCAGGCGCGGCACCCGTTACCATAACCATGCCTAATAGTACGGTAACCCCGGCACTTTTAACTATTTATATTACAAATGTTAATAAAACGTACGGCGATGCCATAGCGGGTAGCTCGGCATCCACTCTTTTTATACCGCAGGGTTTGCAAAATGGAGAGTCGGTAGGTAGTATCACTACAACATACATCCCGGATGCGGCATCGGCCAACTCACCGGTTGGTGTGTATGCCGATGCTATTAATGGCTCTTTACCAACCGGGGGAACTTTTAACGCGGGCAATTATTCTATTACCTATATCGCGGGCCATATCTCAATCGGGCGGGCAGCTTTAACTATTATTGCTGATGATAAAACAAGGGTATACGGTGAGGCTAATCCCGTATTTACCTACCATTACACAGGTTTTGTAAATAATGAGGATGAAGCGCAGCTAACAACATTGCCCGTACTTACAACAACGGCAACTGCTGCATCGGCTGTCGGCAGTTACCCTATTACGGCAAGCAGCGCTATCGCCAATAATTACACAATAGCATATGTGCCGGGCACGCTTACCATATCACCCGCCCCTGTTGTACCGCCTGCTGAACTCGTTATCCCCAACACCTTTTCGCCAAACAACGATGGCGTAAACGATACCTGGAACCTACCCGCATTAGCGGCTTTCCCAAAATGCAGGGTGAATATATTTAACAGGTACGGTACAAATGTTTTTACCGCCATTGGCTACAAAACCCCCTGGGACGGGAAATACAAAGGCGCCAACCTGCCAACCGGCGTTTACTATTACGTCATCAACCCCGAAAATGTAAAAAACATCGTGTCGGGCTATGTTACCCTGCTCAGATAGTAAAAATATTTTCGCTGCCAATACAGTGCATAACAGTTATCAAATTTCGGTTACTTAGCTTAGCATTGTTATTTACCAATTAACCTAATTTTCATGCAAGCAATATTTGGGATCATATTCCATTTTATCGGTGGTTTTGCCTCGGGCAGTTTTTACATACCTTATAAAAAAGTAAAGGGCTGGGCTTGGGAAAGCTTCTGGATTGTCGGCGGCATTTTCTCCTGGCTTATTGTACCGCCCGTAGCGGCATGGTTAACCGTTCCGCATTTTGTGGAAATCATCAAAGCTACCAACGGCGGCATCCTGGGTTTAACCTATTTCTTTGGTTTATTATGGGGCATAGGCGGCTTAACCTATGGTTTGGGCGTTCGTTACTTAGGCGTATCGTTGGGCAGTACCATCATATTAGGCCTGTGCTCAGTATTCGGAGCTTTGGTGCCCGCTGTTTTTTACCAATTCTCACCAACGGCCGGTAAAGACAGCATCGGTACGCTTGCTTCAACCCATTGGGGACAAATGGTTTTATTGGGCATCCTCGTCTGCGTTATTGGTATTATTATCTGCGGCCGTGCCGGTACTTTAAAAGAACGCGACCTGAACAAAGAGGGCGCTGTAGTTAACGAAAATAAAGAGTACCGCTTTGGCCTGGGTATAACCGTTGCCATTATATCCGGGGTATTAAGCGCTTGTTTTGCTTTTGGTATTGATGCCGGTGCAGATATGGCCAACGCGGCAAACGCAGCCTGGCGAACAGCCAACCACATTACTGATAATGCAAATTTCCTGTATAAAAACAACGTTACTTATATAGTGATCCTTTGGGGCGGTTTAACTACCAACTTTATATGGTGTATGATATTGAACGCCCGCAATAAAACATTTGGTAACTATACCGACAGCAAAACGCCACTGTTAAAAAACTATATCTTCTCGGCTTTAGCCGGCACCACCTGGTTCCTGCAATTCTTTTTTTATGGCATGGGCGAAAGCAAGTTGGGCAATGGCGCAAGCTCGTGGATATTGCACATGGCGTTCATCATACTGGTAGCCAATGGCTGGGGATTGGTATTAAGGGAATGGAAGGGTGTGAGTAGAAAAGCTTTAACAACGGTGATTGCAGGGATCGTAACCATCATCATTTCTATATTGATTGTTGGCTATGGTAATTCTATTAAAGCCTGATTTTGAATGCTGAACCGCCTGAAGGCCGAGTTGCTCAACACAGTGCATAACAGTTTGAAAATATTGGTTAACTAAATTCGAAGCATTAACCCGATGATCCCAAAAACGATGGGCGACTTAAGTAATAATAAAATATAACAATTGAAGATATGTCTGTAGATACTACACAATTTAAACACGTAAGCTACTTATGGGATGATGCTAAGGCTGCAGAACTGGCCGGCGACGAAGTAGCCCTGTTAATATACCGCTCTAACCTGCTTGGTGCCGATCTGCGGCTTACTAACTATGGTGGAGGAAATACCTCCTGCAAGGTGCTGGATAAAGACCCACTGACAGGAAAAGAAGTAGAAGTGATGTGGATAAAAGGTTCGGGCGGGGATATCGGCACCTTGAAAAAAAGCGGCCTTGCTGCGCTATATGTCGATCGTTTAAGAAGCCTAACCAATGTTTACCGTGGTATTGAATTTGAAGACGAAATGGTGGCCTTATTTAATCATAGCATTTTCGATCTTGACTCTAAAGCGCCATCGATAGATACTCCACTTCATGGCTTTTTGCCATTTAAACATATCGACCACCTGCACCCCGATGCCGCCATTGCTATCGCGGCAGCAAAGAATGGACAAAAGATCACCGAGGAATTATTCGGAGGCACCATTGGCTGGGTAGGCTGGCAGCGCCCCGGTTTCGACCTCGGGTTGCAGCTGAAAGAATGCCTGGATAATAACCCCGGCATCTGCGGCATTATGCTGGGTTCGCATGGCCTGTTTACCTGGGGAGATACCGCTTATGAAAGCTATATCAACACCCTGGAAGTGATAGAAAAATGTGCCGAATACCTGGAACAAAGCTATGCCAAAAACGGCAGCGTGTTTGGCGGCCAAAAGATTGAAAGCCTGCCCGAAGCCGACCGTAAAAAGCAAGCGGTTGCCCTGGCGCCGATACTGCGTGGTTTCTGCTCCTCTAAAACGCAGATGATTGGCCATTACACCGATGATGCAAGAGTACTGGAATACATTAACTCTAACGACCTGGACCGCTTAGCCCCGATGGGTACCAGCTGCCCCGATCACTTTTTGCGTACCAAGATCAGTCCGCTGGTTTTAACGCTTGCACCGGGTGAAGACCTGGGCGATGTTACCGCCATAAAAGAAAAGCTTAGCCCTGCATTTGAGGAATACCGCAAAATGTACGAGGATTATTATAACACTTGTAAACACCCCAACAGTCCCGGCATCCGCGATGCCAACCCGGTGGTAATATTGTACCCGGGCGTGGGAATGTTCACTTTTGCTAAGGATAAACAAACAGCAAGAGTTGCCGCGGAGTTTTACATCAATGCTATCAATGTGATGAAGGGTGCCGAAGCGATCTCGGAATACACCTCCCTGCCACGCCAGGAAGCCTTTGATATCGAATACTGGTTGCTGGAAGAAGCAAAACTACAGCGTATGCCCAAGCCGAAGGCCTTATCCGGCCGTGTTGCTTTGGTGACCGGCAGCGCCGGCGGCATTGGTAAGGCCATCGCTAAAAAGTTTGCAGAAGAGGGCGCGGTTGTCATCTTAAACGATATGAACGCCGAGCGTTTAGCCGGCGCTTACGACGAGTTTGTAAAACAATTTGGTAAAGATGCCTGCACAACTGCCTCGCTGGATGTTACCAGCGAAAGCCAGATCCAGGATGCGATAGCCACCGCCATACTGGCCTTTGGAGGTGTTGACCTGGTTGTTAACAACGCCGGCCTATCCATCTCAAAAACCATAGGCGACCATACCGAAAAGGATTGGGACCTGCTATACGACGTACTGGTAAAAGGGCAGTTTTTTGTTACACAGGCCGCAGTTGCCGTAATGAAAAAACAAGCAATTGGTGGAGACATCATCAACATCGTAAGCAAAAATGCCTTAGTAAGCGGCCCGAATAATGCCGGGTACGGCAGTGCGAAAGCCGCACAACTGCACCTAAGCAGGCTAAATGCCGCCGAGCTGGGTGCCGATCATATCCGCGTAAATGTAATTAACCCTGATGCGGTAATAAGCGATAGCAATATATGGGCCGGCGGATGGGCCGAAGGCCGTGCTAAGGCTTATGGCGTTACCGTTGCCGAGTTGCCTGCTTATTACGCTAAACGGACCTTACTTAACGAGGTGATCCTGCCTGTGGATATTGCCAATGCCTGTTTTGCCTTAACCGGAGGCTTGCTCAGCAAATCAACCGGGAACGTGATCAACGTAGATGGCGGCGTTGCAGCGGGGTTTGTAAGATAATACCCATAAATTTTTGAAATTACAGCCGGCTAACCACCGGCTAAACCAAATTATAACCAAATGCAAATTGAGAAACACAAGGTTGATGAGCTTAATCATCAGCTAAGCGCTAAGCATACAAGGCAGTTTGAGCATATTTCCACCGACGTTGAGAACGTTGAGGAAGTGCTGAAAAAGCTCGGCGCTTTTAACGTTGCCATACCAAGCTGGGCCCTGGGCACAGGTGGTACCCGCTTTGGTCGCTTTTCGGGCGGTGGCGAGCCGCGCAGCCTGGAAGAAAAGATAGCTGATGTAGGTGTGATACATGCCTTAAACAAGTCGAGCAACTCTATTTCCCTGCACATCCCCTGGGATATCCCGGAGAATGCCGCGGCGATGAATGCACTGGCGGCGCAGCACGGTTTACATTTTGATGCCGTAAACTCAAACACCTTCCAGGATCAGAAAGATCAAAAGCTGAGCTACAAGTTTGGTTCGCTGCATCATACCGATAAGGCGGTGCGCAAGCAGGCCATTGAGCATAATATCGAGGTGATCAAATACGGTGTGCAGCTTAATTCAAAGGCACTCTCGGTTTGGTTATCGGATGGCTCCAATTTTCCCGGGCAGTTAAACTTCCGCAAGGCGTTTCAAAACACGCTGGAAAGCCTGCAGGAGATTTACGAAGCCTTGCCCGATGATTGGAAAGTTTGGGTAGAATACAAACCTTACGAACCAAACTTCTACTCCACTACTATCGGCGATTGGGGCCAATCTTACCTGTTGGCATCCAAACTTGGTCCAAAGGCGAGTACGCTGGTGGATCTGGGGCATCATCTGCAGGGCACCAATATCGAGCAGATCGTATCTATATTGCTGATGGAGAATAAACTTGCAGGCTTCCATTTCAACGATTCTAAATACGGCGACGACGACCTTACTGTAGGCAGCATTAACCCTTACCAGCTGTTCCTGATATTTAACGAACTGGTAGAGGGTATGGATGCAAGAGGGATGAACCACGCGACGGGCCTGGGCTGGATGATAGATGCTTCGCATAATGTTAAGGACCCGGTAGAAGATCTGCTGCAGTCGGTACAGGCCATTAAAATTGCTTATGCTCAGGCGCTGATAGTAGATAAAACGGCATTAACGGCGGCGCAGAACAACAATGATGTGGTTTTGGCGCAGGAGATCTTACAGCAAGCCTATCGCACAGATGTTAGGCCCCTGGTTGCCGAAGCCAGCCTGCGAAACGGCGGCGCGTTAGACCCGGTGAATGCCTATAGAACGTTAAGCATCCGCGAACACCTGATAAGCGAGCGTGGTTTAAAAACCGTAGCTACGGGATTGTAGATATGATGAACGCCATACCCGTCATAGCCATATTTGATGTAGGTAAGACCAATAAAAAGCTGTTCTTATTTGACCAGGACTACCACATCGTATTTGAAAAAACCGCGCGGTTTATAGAAACGGTTGATGAGGACGGCTTCGCTTGCGAAAACCTGCAGAGCCTGCGCTTGTCGGTATTCGACTCGTTGAGCGAAATTTTCAGATTAAAGGAATTTAAGGTAAAAGCGGTTAACTTTTCCGCGTATGGCGCAAGCTTTGTTTACTTAGATGAATCCGGCCAGGCGGTAGCGCCCCTGTATAATTACCTTAAACCTTACCCGGAGAGCCTCAGCAATAATTTTTATTCAACTTATGGCGGCGAGCTTCGGTTCAGTACTGAAACCGCTTCTCCTATTTTGGGAAACTTAAATTCTGGCCTACAGCTTTACCGCATCAAGCATGAAAAGCCCGAATTGTACAAACAAATAAAATATGCACTGCATCTGCCCCAGTATTTAAGTTTTCTCCTTTCGGGCCAATATTATTCCGATCTTACCAGCATAGGTTGCCACACCGCGCTGTGGGATTTTGCGAACGACTGCTACCACGAATGGGTGCAGCGGGAAGGGCTGGCCTTAAAACTCGCCCCCATAGCCGCAGCGGATAAGGCTTTGCCGGCCTTGTTCCCGGGTAATAACTATAAGGTAGGCGTAGGCCTGCACGATAGTTCGGCGGCACTTATACCCTACCTGGTGAATTTTAGCGAGCCCTTTATTCTGATTTCAACAGGCACCTGGTGCATCAGTTTAAACCCCTTTAACCAATCGGCGCTGACTGCGGACGAACTGGATAAAGATTGCCTTTTTTACATCCAGTACAAGGGGAAGCACGTAAAGGCCTCGCGGTTATTTTCCGGGTTTGAGCACGAACAGCAGGTAAAAAGAATAGCCGCCCATTTTAACCAGGATGCCATCAAATTCAGGAACCTGCCTTTCGATCCTGAAGTGATGCTGAAGCTTAAAAAACAAAACATCCACGCACAAGAAACAGGGTTTGCCAAGGAATCGGTATTTACATCAAGGGACTTGTCGGCATTTGGCAACGACGTGGAAGCTTATCACCAATTGATCCTCGACCTGATAAGCCTGCAGGTAGAATCTACAAAGCTGGTGTTGAACAACACACCGGTAAAAAGGATCTTTGTAGACGGCGGCTTTAGTAAAAACAGCATCTACATGCATTTACTGGCTTCTTCTTTTCAAAATATGGAAACCTTTGCCGCGTCGATGGCCCAGGCTTCTGCCGTTGGTGCTGCGTTAAGCATCCATAAAGAATGGAACACCAAACCGATCCCCAGCGATATCATCGAATTAAAATATTACTCGGCGGGCGAGGCTATAGCGCTATGATCGCAAGGCGTTTTTGAATGATGTTGTTGGTGGATGCACGAAATATCCGTAAATATGTGCTTTACAAGAAATATGATCTAATTACTATTTCATGAAGCAGCGTACCCTTTATGATTTTATCAGGATTGACGAATATTCCGCAACGCCAAAATATTTACAATTAGCCAATTCTATCATCAACGCGCTGGAAGCCGGCGTTATTAAAAAGGACGACCTTCTTCCTTCTATTAACGAACTGAGCTACCAGTTTGACATCTCGAGAGATACTATCCATAAAAGCTACCGGCACTTAAAAAAAATCGGGGTGGTTACCTCTTTTCCGGGCAAAGGGTATTGCATCTCCAGCCTCGATTTCCGGCAGAAACTAAAAATATTTTTGTTGTTTAACAAGCTGAGCGCGCACAAAAAGATCATCTACGATTCGTTGGTTGCTGCCCTGGGAGACGATGTGGCTATCGATTTTTATATTTATAACAACGATTTCAACCTGTTTAAAAAGCTGTTGCAATCTAAGCAGGGGGAGGATTATTCTCATTATGTGATCATTCCTCATTTTATAGAAGGCGGTGAGAACGCCAACGAAGTGATCAACGCTATACCCAAGGATAAGCTAATATTGCTGGATAAGAATATCCCCGGCATAACCGGCGAATACAGCGTGGTGTATGAAAACTTTGAGAAGGATATTTACAACGCGCTTTACCAGGCACGTACGCAGTTAAGTAAATATCATACCATTAAACTGATCTTCCCCGAGCAAACGTATTTCCCGGTAGAGATCATCAGCGGGTTTAAGCGCTTTTGCCAGCAATACGCCTTTAACCACGAAGTGATCAATAATATAACCAACGCCCCGATAAATAAAGGGGAAGTTTTCATTAACCTGATGGAAGACGACCTGGTGATATTGCTGGAGCGCATTTTAGAGTACAAGTTTAAAACGGGTAAAGATGTGGGCGTTATATCTTATAATGAAACTCCTCTGAAAAAGGTACTGCTCAACGGTATCACCACCATCTCAACCGATTTTAAGTACATGGGCGCCGTAGCCGCAAGTATGATATTGGAAAGCGAAAAAAGAAAAACCGAAGTGCCCTTTTATTATACCAGGCGAGCCTCGCTATAGTTTGGGCAGATCGGTGCAGAGCAATTACCCCTGATACCGCCACTAACAGTACGGGTTTTGGCAATAATTTCAATTACTTTTAGGCTTGTTCGCGTTCGACATGGAGCGCGAACAGCCCGAACAAGCCCGAACATTGTGATTTTAAACAAATGATTACCGAATAAGCCTGCGAAAACTCTAAAAATGATTTCCCTGCACGTTAATAAATCGCCCGCGTTTTGGCGATGAAAAAAGCTAAATTTGCATACTTTGTTTAGATCTAACTACCCCCTGTGCCTGCCAAAATGAAAATGCTTAGTAAATATTTATTGCCCTTTAAAGCAGTATATAAAAATTGCTATGCCTTTTTGTTATTCGCCCTAATAACGGTGCAGGGAAGCGCCCAGGGTTTGCAATTCAACTCTAACGACAGCTTAATGAGCAAACGCACCTCCTATGTTGTGTTTGCCGATAATGTACCAACCTTTCGCAACCATTTAATCATTAGTTTCGATCTGTCGTTATGGGATAACGACCACCTGGGTTATGTGTTTAATATTACCGATACCCGCAACAATTCTTACAGCCTTACCTACATTTTTAATCACAACGGGTCGCCGGCGCTGAATTTTAATATCGATAGCAAAAGCAACAAAATTGAGATCCCGCTAAACCTTGCCCAGCTTAAGAAACGTAAATGGATGCCGGTTAAGGTGGATATTAATCTCGCGGAAAATACAGTAGAATTTTTGGTGAACGGCAAACGCTACCGGGCGAAGGATTTTGGTTTCGAGGATAAAATTACGCCGAAGATTACCTTTGGTAAAAATCCGCATTATTCTGATGTGCCGAAAATGGCTATAAAAAACCTGGTTGTAGGCAATACGGATGATCGATACTTTTTCCCGTTGGAAGAATGGAAGGGCAACGACGTACATAATGACGAGGGAGAAGCGTTCGGCTACGTAGATCACCCGGCGTGGTTGATCAACGAATCGTATTCCTGGATGCCGAAGTTTAACAAAACCTTTTTCGACGTAGCCGGGCTAAACTTTGACGCAGCCAGGCAGCAGCTTTTTGTTTTTAAAAGAGATTCGTTGCTGACGTATGATTTGCCCAAAGACCGCATCGAGATACAACCATTTAAAAACAGGTTGCCGATGGTACTTTTGCTGGCCAAGAGTGTTATTAATACCCGGCTAAACAAATGTTATGTATACGAGGTGCTGCCGCCCGATACCTCCCGCAGTATAGCTGCATTCGATCTGGCAACGTTGACATGGGAGGATATAGGCAAAGGCTTTATTAAAGATCAACGGCACCACCATAATGTTTTTTTTGATAAAGACCAGCAAAATATTTACCTGTTTGGCGGCTACGGATCCTTCTCGTACCATAAAGATTTTTTTAGGTATAACGAGGATGCCGATAAATGGGAAAACGTAGCCTTTAAAGGCGATACCATCTCGCCACGTTTTTTTTCGGGCAGCAGCCAGGCCGATGAACATAACGAGGTTTACATTTTTGGTGGGTACGGCAACCAATCGGGCAACCAGATAGTTGGCGGTACCCACTATTACGACTTATACTGGGTTAACCTAACTACCCGTACCATAAAAAAATGCTGGGAAATAAAGCCGAATGAAGAACCTTTCGTATCGGCCAACAACCTGATCCTGTCTAAAGACAAAAAATATTTTTACGCTTTATGCTACCCGCACGAAAAACCCAAAACCAACCTGCGGCTTTACAAATTTTCAATAAAAGATGGTTCTTACGAAATAGTGAGCGCCGCCATCCCTGTTACCTCCGAGCGAATAGAAAGCGATTTTAACTTGTTTTATGACGCTAAGCAGGACCAGTTTATCTGTACCGCGCAGGAATTTACATCACCAACCCGGTCGACCGTACGTGTTTTTACATTGGCAGCCCCGCCGGTTAGCCAGGCGGCTTACCTGGCCTCGCAGCAGCCTGCCGCTGCGGGTTTTAATCGCTATATTAAATACCTGCTTATTGGTTTAACGCTTGTCGGGACTACGATATGGTACCTGATTAGAAAGCGCCGGTTAAAAGCGCTGGAGAGCGGCAATGAAAATGAACTCCCGGAGGATGTTTACAATACAAAGAAAGCGGCCGAAAAGAAACCCAACGCGGTTTACATCCTGGGTGATTTCGCGGTATTTGATAAAACCGGCAGGGATATCTCTTACATGTTTAGCCCTAAAATAAAGCAGCTGTTCATCCTCGTTTTGTTGAACAGCCGCGACGGGAATGGTGTGGTATCCAAAAAGATCTCCGCCACGCTTTGGCCCGATAAGGAAGCTACCAAAACAAAGAACATCAGAGGGGTAACCATTAACCATCTGCGAAACATCATTGCAGATATAGATGGCGTCGAACTCAGCTTTGTGAACGATACCTATTGTTTTGTTTTACAGGAGGGTTTTTTCTGCGATTACTTTGCGGTAGCGGATGCAATAACACAACTTAAACAACGCCAGCTAACACCCGACGAGTTGTTAGCCACGCAGCTCGACCTCTTTTCGCGCGGGGCACTATTGCCCGATATACAGGAACCCTGGTTAGATGAAACCAAAGTGGGCTTCGAAGAATCGTTGTTGCAGATCATCGTCCCCGAAATCAGGCGGATCTATGATAGCGGCGAACGCAAAAAGGCGCTCGACCTATGCCGTGTTGTAATGGCTATAGATCCCTTTAATGATACCGCGTTAAAATTCAAGCTCAAGGCACTCCGCCGCATAAAGGGTGTTGATGTTGCCAGGCGCGCCTACGATGAATTTGTTGCCGATTACGCCCGCTCACTCGGCGGCGAATACCCCATCCATTTCGATAAGATCTGTAAATAAAGCAGCCGCTTTAATCAATACTACATTTTTAGGGTTAATTTTTGCCTGGTTAATGAATTTTTGACCGGATTAACCCCTTTTTTAACCCATCTTTTAATACTTCCCCGTCTATACTTGCTCGTCGGTAAACCAAATGCGGCCGTTGACCAGCGGCTTCATCACCGGCAATAAACCAGTTTAAAACCAATAAACCTATGAGTGAAAATTTTACTAATTATGGTGGATGCCATCGCATTCACTATGGTGTGAAGATCAGGCGGGCGGTGCAGTGTTGTATAATGCCGCTGCTGTTTGTATTGATGTGGAGCGCATCTTTCGCACAAACCAAAACCATTACCGGTACGGTATCAGACAATGCGGGGGTATTACCCGGGGTAACCGTAAAAGTAAAGGAGACGGGTACAGCCTCTGTTACCGATGTAAACGGAAAGTACTCCATCGCCGTAAATTCGGGCCAAACACTCCAGTTCTCTTTCCTGGGTTATGCCACGCAGGAAGTTGTAATTGGCAACCAACCATCAGTTAATGTTACTTTAACGCAGGCATCGTCAACACTTAATGAAGTGGTGGTGGTGGGTTACGGTACGCAAAAAAAGGTTACCGTAACAGGCTCTGTCGCTACCGTAAACAGCAGCGAGATAATAACCACCAAAAACGAGAACGTCCTCAACTCGCTTACCGGTAAAGTTGCCGGCTTGCGTGTAACACAAAACTCGGCCGAACCTGGTTCATTCGACAATTCATTTAGCATCCGCGGCTTTGGCGACCCCTTGGTGATCATTGATGGCGTTCCGCGCGATAACATCACCCGGCTCGATCCAAACGATATCGAGAGCGTATCGGTACTGAAGGATGCAGCCGCGGCCATATATGGTGTACGCGCGGCAAACGGTGTGGTATTGGTAACCACCAAGAAAGGAAAAAAGGGCTCACTTGAGTTAAACTACTCGGGCACTTACGGTTTCCAGGTACCATCGGGTTTACCGAAACCGGTAGGCGCGATAGATTACATGACGCTGGTGAACGAGCAATTATTGCATAACGTAAACGGCGGGCAGGTAAAATATTCGCAAGCCGATTTTGATGCTTACGCTAACGGCACCCGCACCACTACAGATTGGTACACTCCGGTGATTAAAAACAGCGTACCGCAATCGCAGCATAACTTGAACGCGATGGGCGGTAACGAAAATACCAACTACTTCATCAGCGCGGGTATTACCCAGCAGGACGGTTTCCTGCGCAGTGGCGATCTTAACTACAAGCGCTACAACCTGCGCTCGAATTTAACTACCCATATCACCAAAAACCTTACGGTAGACCTCAACATCAACGGCACCATGGACCAAAAGAACCAGCCGTACCAGGATGCCTGGTGGATCATCAGGTCGTTTTGGAGGCAGGTGCCAACACAATCTATTTATGCCAACAACAATCCCGATTACCTGAACGTGGGCCAGGTTGACGGCTCTAACCCCGTTGCTTTATCGGATGCCAATATCAACGGCTACCGGGTGTATAACAATAAATGGTTTCAATCGCAGGTCTCAGCAACTTATAGCATACCCTTTGTTCCGGGTTTAAGCGCGAAAGGATTGTTTAGCTACGATTATTATAGCTCCAGCAACCGCATCTATCAGAAATCGTACAACCAGTACAACTACGATGCAAACTCGGATAGCTACTCGGCAGTGCCAAACCAAACCCCGGCTACTTTCCGCCGCGAGTTTTTTGAACGCCCGGGTACTTTAACACAGCTTTCTTTAAACTACGATCGTACTTTTGGCAACCATAGCTTTACCGGCTTATTGCTGTACGAAGAGAATAACCGCCAGCAGGATAATTTTTATGCACAGCGCGAACTTTCCCTGGCGGTTGACCAGCTTTTCTCAGGAAGCAGCGAAAACCAATTGGGTTCATCCAACTCGGGCGATATTTATAATTACACCAATAAATCGATAGTTGGCCGTATCAACTACAACTACAAATCAAAATACTTGGCGGAGTTCAGTTTCCGTAATGATGGTTCTTCCAGGTTTTCGCCACTTAAGCGCTGGGGCTTTTTCCCGGCAGGTTCATTAGGCTGGAGGATCTCCCAGGAAGATTTCTGGAAAAAATGGTCGGCACTATCGTTCATCAATGATCTGAAGTTCCGTGTTTCGTACGGAAAAGTGGGTGATGATTCTGCCTTGGCTTACCAGTTCCTTACCGGTTACCGTTTCCCTGCCGATGGTTCAAACAACCAACTGCCACCGGGCTCCGTTTTCGACGGGAAGTTTGTTAACGGTGCCCAAAATTTAGGTATAGCAAACCCTAACCTCACCTGGTTCAATGCCGAAACGTATAACATCGGTGTAGACCTTGAGGCATGGAACGGTTTGTTAGGCGCAACCTTTAACGCTTTTCGCCGCGACAGGAACGGCTTGCTGGGTACGCAGATCCTAAACTTGCCAAGCGTTGTCGGTGCCGATCTTCCGCAGGAGAACTTAAATAGCGACCGTACACAGGGTTTCGAAATAGAACTAAGCCACCGCAACCATGTTGGTGCGTTTAATTACTTTTTAAAGGGAAACCTGGCCTATGCACGTACCATGAGGCGTACCGTAGTGCAGGCAGCCTTTGGCAACTCGCAGCTTAACTGGCATAACAACCAAAATAACCGCTGGGATAATATCTACTGGGGTCTTGGTGCCGACGGGCGCTATACCAATTACCAGGATATCCTCAACAGCGGGCAGTTCGTGTCGCGTAATGCGGTGGTAGGCGATTATGTTTACGAGGACTGGAACGGCGACGGCCAGATCAACGGCGATGATGTGCACCCAATTGCTTATAACAGCGCACCATTAACCACATTTGGTTTAACACTTGGCGGCTCGTATAAAGGCTTCGATTTTAATACCGTGTGGCAGGGCGCTACCGGCGTAACGGTGTCTTATTTCGAGCAATTAAACATCCCGCTATGGGGCGGAGGCAGCGCGCTTACCATGTTCCTGGACAGGTATCACCCTGCCGATCCTAATGCCGATCCATACAACCCCAACACCGTTTGGATCCCGGGCAACTATGCGCTAACCGGTACCACGGCCGATGTAAACTCGATGTTTAATATCCAAAACGCCCGGTACCTGAGGTTGAAATCTGCTGAACTGGGCTATAGCCTTTCATCGGGCTTTGCCAAAAAGATAGGCATCAAAGGAGCGAGGATCTTTGTTACCGGCTACAACCTGCTAACCTTTACCGGGGTAAAATACCTCGATCCGGAGCACCCATCCAGCACTTACGGGTACCTGTACCCACTCAACAAAACGTATTCACTGGGCGTAAATGTTAAGTTATAAGAATCATCAACATGAAAAAGAATATATATATCATCATATGCTTTTTGGTTTGCTGGACAACAGCATGTAAAAAGCTCGACGTACCCCCTATCAACATTATCCAGGATAAGGATGTATTTACCAGCACGGGCGGGATCCAGGCCTACATGGCGCGCATTTATAGCGAACTGCCTATCGAAGATTTCAGGTATTCGCCACAGCGCGGGTTAAATTTCTTCTGGATCATCAGCCCCTTCCCTGCTGTTACCGGCGAGGCTTTAAGTCGCGACCAGAACGGCGCCATGCAGGAAAACGTAGGCGAATCGCCATGGGGCGATTGCTACAAGCTGATAAGGGATGCGAATTACTTTATTGAGAATATGCCAAAGTATGCCGGCACCTATACGCCTGCGCAGGTAAATTCATGGCTGGGCGAGGCACGCTTTATTCGTGCGCTTACCTACTTTGCGCTGGTAAAACGTTACGGCGGTGTGCCGATAGTGGATAAAGTGCTGGAGTACCCAACCGGTAATATCGACGACCTGAATATGGCCCGTGCATCCGAAGAGGCGGTTTACGATTTTGTTGCTGCCGACCTCGATTTTGCGTACGCAAACCTTTCAGAATCTAACCAGGCCGGTCGCGCCAATAAGTATGCTGCCGCTGCATTTAAATCGCGCGCTATGCTTTACGCGGGTTCTATTGCTAAATACAACACTACCACACTATCTGATGGTGCCGGAAACCGCGTTTGCGGGATCCCATCGAGCAAAGCGGTAACCTATTTTAAAGCTGCTTACGATGCCGCCCTGCTGGTGGCGCCCAAATACAGCCTTTACAAAAAGGTATGGGCCGCCGGTGATAAAGAAGCGCAGTTTCAAAACTATGTGAACATGTTTTTTGATGAAAGCAGCCCGGAGAACATTTTTGTAAAACAGTACCACTACCCCGAATCTGTTCACGGCTACGATGCTTATAACGTTCCCCGCCAGTTAATGGGCGGTAACGGCTACTCATCTGAAGTAAACCCTACTTTGAATTATGTAGAACTGTTTGACGGCCTCCCTAAAAATGCCGACGGAACGCTCAGGACAACAACATCGGGCGAGTATGACCTGTACGCCAACACCATGGATCTGTTTGCCAACGCTGAACCAAGACTAAGAGCAACCGTAATTTTGCCCGGCGATCAGTTTAAGGGCCAGAGCATCGAGATCCGCCGCGGTATTTATACCGGTAGTTCGGCAGGTGGTATCAGTCCGCTTTTAGCCCCGGGTTCTACATCAAATTATCCAACGGCAAATATTGTACAGTCATCCAACGCCAACCAAACACCCTACAAATTGCCCGATGGTACAACCATGAACCCTGCAGGCTTAAGCGGCGTGTTCACCGGCGATGGTACCTGCGCTATATCGGGTTTTTCTGTCCGTAAGTACCTGGTTCCGGATAAACCGACATCAGAAGTGCTGGAGAACCGGTCTGACCAAACATTTATAGAAATGCGCTACGCCGAAGTATTGCTTAACCGTGCCGAAGCCGCCTACGAGCTGAACGCTTTGGGGCAGAATGATAAGGATTACCTGCAGGATGCTTTCCTGGATATTAACCAGATTCGTGAAAGAGCGGGCGCTACCTTACTTGCAGGCCCCGGCGATCTGTCAAGCGTGAATGTAGTGCGTAAGGAAAGAAGAAAAGAGCTTGGGTTTGAGAACAAGATCTGGTGGGATATGAGGAGATGGAGAACTGCGGATATCGAGCAAAACTCTACCATTTACCGGGTACTGATGCCATTTTATTCGGCAAACGATAAAAAGTATTTTTTTGATGCCCGGACGGATGAGCGTAACGTGCGTTATACTTTTGATGTGCGCTGGTACTACGAAGAGATCCCGAACGGAGAGATCCAGAAAAGTCAGAAGTTAATTCAAAACCCCGGTTATTAATCAGCTAACAACATGAAAAAGATATTATATACAATAGCCGTATGCGCGATAGCCTTTGGGGTGTCGTCATGCAAAAAACTGGATAATTACGAAGAACCGCAGGAAACCCTTACGGGCAGCGTAATTGACGCCGGCACAGGCAAAACCCTGCAAACCGAGAACGGCGGCGGCGGTACACGCATCAAACTGCTGGAGATCAGCTGGAGTGACAACCCAACGCCCTTCTACATTGCATCCATGCAGGATGGTACTTTTAACTACACCAAACTGTTTGCAGGCAAAAATAAAATTAGTGCCGAAGGTGCCTTTGTACCCTTGGTGCAAACCAATAGCTCGGGTGCAACAGTGGTTGATAAAAGCCAAACGGTTGATATAAAAGGAACCACTACCGTTAATTTTTCGGTTGATCCTTTACTGCGGGTAGAATGGGTAGGCGAGCCCGTGATCAATGCAGATGGTACCATCTCGGCCAGCTTTAAGATCACCCGCGGAACCAGCGACGCGGCGTTTCAGAATGATATTACCGATGTGCATTTGTTCCTGAATTCAAACAAGTTTGTGGGCAATAACAATTACGATAACCGGTATTCGCCGCAGATTGATTTTAGCGGTTCATCGGCCAATGCCCAACTGGGCCAAACCATTACCCTGACTACAAAAGGTGGTCCGCTCCCCACCAAACGCGATTATTTTCTGCGCATAGGTGCCCGTACCAATTACGGTTTAAAGTACTACAACTACACAGATGTGAAAACGATTAGTGTTCCTTAGATAAAACTGTTCATCCTGTTCCGGGGCGGAGGTCCAACCGCCCCGGGCAGGTTTTTTAATACCACCTATGAGAAATTTTTTATTAAGCTGCGCACTTGCAGCGCTAACGGGAGGAGTTTACGCCCAGTCCGGAAAGCCCGCAGAACTGAAGCAGAAAACAGCCTTCCAAACCAGCAGCCCCTGGATCCCCGAGATAGACGTGCGATCTGATATTGCCATTGTTTACGGAGTGAACGACAGGCCGGGAATGACCTTTGAACAGCGTGTGCAATCCTGGCGCGACCATGGTTATCAAACCCAATTTATGACCGGCATTGCCTGGGGCGATTACAAAGACTATTTTTTAGGCAAGTGGGATGGCATCAACCACCTGGGTGTTGGCCAGGTTACTCAAAAAGGTGATACGATATTCCATGGTAAGGATATGCCTTATGTGGTGCCGGTTAAATCCTTTATCGAATACATGAAAACCGCCGTCATCAAACGGGTGATAGATGCCGGGATAACGGATATCTTTTTAGAAGAGCCCGAGTTTTGGGCGAGAGCAGGCTACAGCCAACCTTTTAAAGAAGAATGGCAAAAATATTATGGTTTCCCCTGGAAACCACAGCACGAATCGGCCGAGAATACCTACCTCTCCAGCAAATTGAAATACCACCTGTATTACGAGGCTATTAAAGAAACATCTAACTACGCCAAAGCCTACGGTAAAGGCAAAGGGAAAAATATTAAGGTTTACATCGCCACGCATTCGCTGGTGAATTATTCATCGTGGCAAATTGTGAGTCCGGAAGCGAGTTTGGCTTCGCTGCCAGGTATTGATGGCTACATCGCACAGGTATGGACGGGCACCTCCCGCGAGCCTACGTTTTTCAACGGGCAAAGAAAAGAGCGGGTATTTGAGAATGCTTTTTTGGAGTATGGTTCCATGGTATCTATGACCGCGCCAACGGGCCGCAAAATGTATTTTTTGACGGACCCAATTGAGGACTGGCCACGCGATTGGGCCGATTATAAAAAGAACTACCAGGCCACTTTTACAGCCAAGCTGCTTTACCCCACAGTTGCCGATTATGAAGTAATGCCCTGGCCCGAGCGTATTTACACCCACCCTTATAAGGTAGCCAACAGTAACGAAAAGGTGCTGATACCGCAATATTATTCTACACAGATGCAGATCATGGTGAATGCTTTAAACAGCATGCCGGCATCAGCAAACAAGGTAACAGGGGCTAACGGGATAGGCGTTTTAATGAGTAATTCGCTCATGTTTCAGCGCTTTCCAACGCACAATGGTTTCGAGGATCCGCAATTTTCTAACTTTTACGGGCAAACGCTGCCGTTGCTAAAGCGTGGCGTGCCGGTACAAACGGTACACATGGAAAACCTGAGTTACGCCGCTACCTTAAAAAACATTAAGGTGCTGATAGTGAGTTATTCTAACATGAAACCGGTATCGGCAGAAATTCATGCTGCACTGGCCAAATGGGTTAAAAAAGGCGGTGTACTCATCTATTGCGGCCGCGACGACGATCCCTACCAATCGGTTATGGAATGGTGGGATACCAATGGCAATATGTTTACCGCTCCATCTCAGCACCTTTTCCAACTCATGAAGGTTAACGGCGTTTCCGGGCAGGAGAAGTTCAGCTATGGCAAAGGCTCGGTATACATCATCCGCCAAAACCCAAAGGAGTTTGTACTGCAGGCCAATGCCGATACCAAATTCATTGATGTGGTGAAACACGGTTACGAGAAAGACGCCAATGCAGGCAAGCTGGAATTTAAGAACAGCCTGTACCTGGAGCGCGGCCCCTATGATGTGGTTTCGGTAATGGACGAGAACACCGATGCCAAACCTTACACCATCAAAGGCCCGGTGATCGACCTGTTTGATCCGCAGCTACCGGTGCTTGCCGAAAAGGTGATCAATCCGGGCGAGCAATCGTTATTGTACAACACCAACAGAATAGCTGATAAAGCAAAACCACAGGTATTGGCTGCCGCGGCAAGGGCTTACGACGAGAAAGTAACGGGTAACACCTACTCGTTTGTGGTTAAAAGCCCTGTTAAAACATTAAACAGTATGCGTGTATTGCTACCGGCACAACCCAAAGTCACAAAAGTTACCGATAGCAAAGGGCAACAGCTTACAGATGTAAAAACATCCTGGGATGCATCCTCAAATACCATATACCTCGGCTTTGCTAACGACCCCGCGGGGATTAAAGTTGAATTGAGTTGGTAAGATATTTTTAGTTGGTTTAAAGAGCGGCCATCACTGCCCTGCACGGAAATTCCGTGCAGGTGTAGTATGGCTGTGTAAAAGCCGCTACCCGCTTATATTATATAAATGAAAAAAACACTATTAGCCCTACTGGCATTTTTGCCGACCTTTGCATTTGCACAGGTTAATACCTCAAGTCTCGCCGACCTGGTGAACCCGTTAATGGGCTCCGATTCCAAGCCTTCCCTATCAAACGGAAATACCTATCCTGCGGTAGCACTGCCCTGGGGTATGAACACCTGGACACCACAAACCGGTAAAATGGGCAGCGGCTGGCAATACACTTATAACGCTGATAAGATCGTCGGCTTTAAGCAAACGCACCAGCCATCGCCCTGGATGAACGATTATGGCCAGTTTTCCATCTTCCCGGAAACGGGCAAAATAAAACTGGAAGATACAGAACGCGCCAGTTGGTTTTCGCACAAAGCAGAGGTATCAAAACCCTATTATTACAGTGTTTACCTGGCCGACTACGATATCACCACCGAAATTACGCCGACCGAGCGTGCCGCCAGCTTTAGGTTCACCTTCCCAAAAAGTGATAGCTCGCATATTGTAATAGATGCCTTTGATAAAGGCTCGTACATAAAGATCATCCCGCGTGAGAACAAAATAGTGGGTTACAGTACCCGCAACAGTGGTGCTGTGCCATCAAATTTTAAGAATTACTTTGTTATTTATATCGATAAACCTTTTACTGCCTCGGCCTGGCATAATAAGGATGTGGATGAAGGCAAGTTGGAATATACCGGCGACCATGCTGGTGCGGTTATCAGTTTTAAAACCAATAAAGGCGAGACAGTGAACCTGCGGGTAGCATCCTCCTTTATCAGCCAGGAACAAGCCGAGCTGAATTTAAAACGTGAGTTGGGTAACGAAAGCTTCGAGGCTACCAAGCAAAAAGCGAAAACCGTTTGGAATAACACTTTAGGGCGGCTTAAGGTGGAAGGCGGTTCCGTTGATCAAACCCGTACATTCTATTCCTGCCTGTACCGGGCGCTCTTCTTCCCAAACCGGATGTACGAATTCGACGGTAAAAACCAAATAGTGCATTACAGCCCGTACACAGGTAAGGTAATGCCCGGCTATATGTTCGCCGGTACCGGTTTTTGGGACACCTTCAGGGCCTTGTATCCTTTCCTCAATCTCGTTTATCCATCAATGAGTAAAGAAATGCAGGAGGGGCTACTGAACGATTATAAAGAAGGCGGCTGGCTGCCAGAGTGGAGCAGCCCGGGCTATGCGGATATAATGGTAGGCAATAACTCTGCATCGGTAGTTGCGGAGGCTTATTTAAAGGGCGGCCGCGGTTATGATATTCAAACACTTTACCAGGCCCTGCTGCATGGCGCAAATAATACCGGGCCCGATGCTACCGGCCGGCGCGGCGTTGAATTTTACAACAGCCTTGGCTATGTGCCCTATGATGTAAAAATAAATGAGAATGCGGCCCGAACGCTGGAGTACGCTTACGACGATTTTGCCATCTATAAACTGGGCAAAGCGCTGAACCGCCCTGCATCCGAAACGGAATTATACCGCAAGCGCGCCATGAACTACAAAAACCTGTTCGACCCGGCAACGGGGCTGATGCGGGGTAAGAATAAGGACGGCAAATTTCAAAGTCCGTTTAACCCATTTAAGTGGGGCGATGCCTTTACGGAAGGCAACAGCTGGCATTACACCTGGAGCGTTTTCCATGATGTGCAGGGCTTGATCAATTTGATGGGTGGCAATCAAAAGTTTGTAAATAAGCTCGATTCGGTATTCATCCTTCCGCCCGTATTTGATGATAGCTATTACGGGCAGGTAATTCACGAGATAAGAGAGATGCAGATAGCGGGGATGGGGCAGTACGCGCACGGCAACCAGCCTATACAGCATATGGTTTACCTGTACAACTATGCAGGCCAGCCCTGGAAAACCCAGCAGCACGTGCGTGATGTGATGGACAAAATGTATAAACCAACACCCGATGGTTATTGCGGGGACGAGGATAACGGCCAAACGTCGGCATGGTACATCTTCTCGTCAATGGGTTTTTACCCGGTAACACCCGCCAGCGATCAGTATGTATTGGGTGCGCCACTGTTTAAAAAGATCACCGTGACACTGGAGAACGGTAAAACCATCATCATAAATGCCGCCAATAACAGCAGCACAAATCGCTATGTGAATAGCCTGAATGTGAATGGGAAGCCTTATAGTCTTAACTGGCTCGGCCATTCGGCTTTGCTGAAGGGGGCCACGCTCAATTTCGGTATGTCGGCGCAGCCTAATAAGCAAAAAGGCACACAGCCTGCAGACGCGCCTTACTCACTAACAAACGATAAATAAATCATCTACCTATGAAAAAAGTATTTTATGTAATGGCCATGAGCATGCTCATCACAGCCGTTAGCTGCAGTAAGGGTGCCGAAGGCACCAAGCCGGTCGATACCAAACCGGTAGACACTACCCCAACCTCCTTTACTGCTGCCGATGCTACCACCGCTTACACGGCCTTTAACCGGTATTTTTACAATGCCAGCGCCAGGCTGTATTACAGCACTACCCGCCGCGATGGCCTGGCCGCCATATGGACGCAGGCCATTTACTGGGACATGGCCATGAACGTTTACGAGCGAACCAAAGACCCGGCGCAAATGACCATGATAAACGATATGTACCAGGGCGGTTTTAACCAGTACGACGGTTATAACTGGGACAATACCACCACCTGGTTTATTTATGATGATATGATGTGGTGGGTAATGGCACTGGCCCGCGCCAATCAGCTTACCGGCAATGATGTTTACCTGCAAAAAGCTAAAGCCGGTTTCAACCGCGTATGGAATGGATCTTATGACCCGGCAAACGGCGGCATGTTCTGGGATTTTAAACATAGCGGCAAAAACGCTTGTATCAACTACCCAACGGTTATCGCGGCTATGCGGTTATACAAAATTACAGGAGATGCAAGTTACCTTGATAAAGCCAACTCCATTTACGCATGGTCGAAAACAAATCTGATGGAAGCCGCAACCGGCCGCATTGCCGATCATAAAATTGGCAATAATCCACCGGGATACGAGGATTACACCTACAACCAGGGCACCGCGATAGGCGCGGCTATCGCGCTCTATAAAGAGACAAAGGAAGTAAGCTACCTGGATGATGCCAAACTGGTGGCAGGCTACACCCAAACTAAAATGTGCAGCAACGGACTTTTGCCCGCCGAGGGCGATTTTAACGAGCAGGGCGTATTGAAAGCCATATTTGCCCAGTATATGATGCAGCTAATAACCGATGGCGGCCAAAGCCAGTACCTGGATTGGGTACGTAGCAACATCAACACCGGCTGGAAAAACCGCGATACCGACAGGAACCTCACCTTTAGGAATTACGCTATCCACTGCCCAACCGGCGATATCCAATCTTACGAGGCAAGCAGCATTGTAACGTTTATGCAGCTTTGCCCTCCAAAATAGTAAATTCCATCACAACAATTGAGAAAGGCGCTCCCGTAAATGGGTAAGCGCTTTTTTTGTATGGATGAATTTAAAGCGGCAATGCAATTAATGCCGGTATATTTGCGAATGAACACCGCCCCAGTTTATGATCGAAAATAGCGACGAAGCAGCTTTGCAGGAAATCCGATCAGATCTGGGACCGGTACGTAGTAATACGCTTCTTTATCAGCCTAAGAACTTTAGCGCCCGTGTGGAAGCGCTGGACTTTATCGACTTCCACATTATTGGGCATATCGATGCGTTGATAACCCAAATAACCCCGCCGGATGAATTGCTTTTGTTAAGAAACGAAGCAGACAGAATAGTACAGGAACTCGGGCACATCAATAGTAATCTTTTTGAGGAACTCCGGGCAGCTATCCAAACAGGCACATATAAAGCAAAAGGCTTTAAAAGCCTTATAGAAGAATGCACAGACCTTGAATTAAGACCAGGTGGAGAACAAGAGATTGGCTACGATAACCTTGATGTTTTTATGAATGGCTTGTTGCCCGGTCCCGCTATCCCCACGCCGGTACAAACACTGGAGGAGGGAATGGTTTACTATCAGAAAACACCGGCGAGAATTGTTTTTGAAATAATAGAGCAGATCCGATTTAACGGGAAGGATGTGTTTTTCGATATCGGTTCCGGACTGGGGCAGGTAGCCATGCTGGTAAACCTGCTTGCCGGTATCAAGGTTAAAGGCATTGAGTTTGAGCCTGCGTTTTGCACTTATGCAAGCGAAGTTGCCGGCACGCTTAATTTGCCTGATGTAGAATTTATGAATACCGATGCCCGGGAAGCTGATTATTCGAATGGTACCGTATTCTTTATGTACACGCCATTTAAGGGAACGATGCTGCTGCAGGTTTTAGATCGCTTAAAACAAGAGTCATTGCGGAGAGAAATTACGGTGATCACCTATGGACCCTGTACGCCCGAAGTAGCTTTACAAGGCTGGCTGTTTCCCGCCAGCTCGGTGGATGGGAGTATTTATAAATTAGCGGTTTTTACCAGCGAAATGATCTGAAAAGAAAGCAATGGGAAGCAATGCGTTCCCATTGCTGTGGGCACTTAGTCTATAAGGATACTCTCAACACCCTTTTCTATGGCGGTCTCTTTTACGCCAGGTACCATGGAACCCTCTATCCTGAAAAAAGAGATATCAGCCATTCCCAGGAAGCTTAGTGTTGCCCGCAGGTAGGGTTCAATGAAGTCGAAAGCTTTCATCGGCCCTTCGGTATAAATCCCGCCCGATGTGATGGCTACGTATACCTTTTTGCCTTTTATCAGTCCCTCGGGGCCATTTTCATCATACTTAAAAGTAACTCCCGCGCGTGCAATATGGTCTATCCAGGCTTTTAGGGTCGAAGGGATCTGGAAGTTGTAAAGCGGTGCACCTATCACAATAATATCGGCATTCCTTATCTCCTGTATGGATTCGTCT
The DNA here is from genome assembly GCF_014773265.1 of Mucilaginibacter pankratovii. GTDB lineage: Bacteria > Bacteroidota > Bacteroidia > Sphingobacteriales > Sphingobacteriaceae > Mucilaginibacter > Mucilaginibacter pankratovii. The sequence goes on from NZ_JACWMY010000003.1 coordinate 430,268, forward strand.
GAATGCTTTATAGCGGCCTCGTGCTCGGGCGTTCTGTTTTCTGCCGGGGTAAAAAATGATGTCAGTTGCGCTTCCTCCAGGTGGGGAAATGGTTTTTTAGCCAGGTCTTTCTCCACTACAATGCTGCCCGGGTAGGTTTCTTTTATCTTGCTGATGATCGCGTTCCCCAGTTGGATGCTCAGCGAAGCGGCACCCCTCGGGCTCGAAATGATATGAAGTATTTTTTTCATGTTGTTTATATTTTATGTGAACAAATCTATCTACATTTGCTTATAAAATATTAGTAGTATACAAAAGGTTAGTAGTAACCTTTCTGTTAGTAAGTTGAAAATAAGTAAGTTATGAGTTATGTTGAGCCGGCTGGCAAAGAGTGTTCTGTTGCATTAACATCCATCGGCGATGCGTTGTATGTAATTGGCGGTAAGTGGAAATTACGGGTAATACTCGCCCTGCGCGAGGGGAGCAAGCGTTTTAACGAGATCCAGCGGGCCATCGACGGCATTTCGGCAAGGGTATTATCCAGCGAACTGAAGGAGCTGGAGATGAATGGCTTTGTTACCCGGATTGTTCATACGCAGATCCCGGTGGTGGTAGAGTACCAGATAACGCCTTATGCCGATACGCTTGGCAATGTATTGCAGGCATTAGCAGAGTGGGGTGCCACGCACCGCGACAAACTGCGCCGCGAAAGGTAGTTTGATAAAGCAATTGTTTGCTGCCTGTGTTTGTACAGGAATGCCGATATTTGCGGCATCGCTATAAATTAAACTATGCCATCAGCCGAAAAACAAAAGCCCGCCGAGAAAGAAAGTTTGCATCCCCGCAATTTGCACCGGGCAGGCTATGATTTTGATAAACTGATCAAGGCATCGCCTACCCTACGCCCGTTTGTTAAGCTGAATCAGTACGAGATCGAGTCGATTGACTTTGCCGATGCGGAAGCGGTAAAAGAATTGAACCGGGCTTTGCTTAAATTATTCTACGGCATCAATTACTGGGACATCCCTGCGGGATACCTGTGCCCGCCAATACCCGGCCGCGCAGATTATATCCATTACATTGCCGATCTGCTGGCAGAAGGCTATGGCGGCGCTATCCCTACCGGGAAAAGCATTAAAGTTTTGGATATTGGTGTTGGCGCCAATTGCGTTTACCCGCTGATAGGCAACAGTGTTTACGGCTGGCAATTCACCGGTACCGATACCGACGCCGAGGCTATCCGCTGGGCAAATAAGATCGCGTCTGCAAACCCGGAATTGAGCTCATCTATTAAAATTCGTCCGCAAAGCAACAAGGCCAATATATTTAAAGGCGCAATTACGCAGGGCGAAATATTTGATATTACGATATGTAACCCGCCCTTTCATGCCTCGCTGAAAGACGCGCAGGCAGGTACATTAAAGAAACTGCAGAACCTGAATAATGGCAAACCGCAACAGCCGCAGCTAAACTTCGGGGGAAAAAATACCGAGCTATGGTATCCGGGCGGCGAGGTGGCGTTCATCCGCAACATGGTTGATCAGAGCGCGCTTTTTGCCGATAAGGTGCTGTGGTTCTCTACCCTCGTATCCAAAAAAGACACACTTGCTGCGGTATACCGCGCCTTAAGTAAAGTAAAAGCCATAGAGGTTAAAACCATCAATATGGCCCAGGGCCAAAAGGTGAGCCGCATTGTTGCCTGGACATTCCTGAGCGAGGCCGCGCAACGCACCTGGCGCAATACGTATTGGAAAGGCACGGAATCAAACATTTAACATTGGTTCGGTAAGCAATACTCATAAAACATTCTTATTTTTAGCAATACCAATTAACCCGATACGTGAGGCCCGGCATTGCTGTAACCCTGTTTTTCCTGCTTTTTAATATGGTTGCTTTATGCAAGGCTGGCAACAGTTATGTAGTGAAGCCAGTTACCACCCAGCAGGATACTACAAAAAAGGACAGGCCCAAAAAAACAAACGCCTGCAATACCATTGGCAACCTTACCGGCAATACCTGTATTGGCAGCACGCTCACCGCCTCTGCTACCGACCCGATTGAATCTGTTGAGTGGATATACGAAAACACCACAACGGTTGCTAAGCAAGCCGCACAAAACACACCATACACCTTTAAAGCCGACATCGCCGGTAAGTACTTTGTTAAAATAGTTACCAAAGCCGGCTGCGAGATCAACTCCAATGCTATAACCATTACCAACCTTAAGGTGCCGGTGATTACGATCTCCACACGATCTAATATTATTTGTGCGGAGTACCCTAACCCATCCTTTACCGGTGTGCCAACCTATAACGGCGATCGGGCAACCTATCAGTGGAAGGTAAATCATATCAACGTTGGTCCGTTAGTTACTGATGTTAGCATACCATTTTCTCCGACAGGATTAAAAAAGGGGGATGAGGTGACTTGCGAAATGACGAGTACCGACGTGTGCATTACTACAAATGTGGTGCAAAGCAACCCTATTAGGATAGATGATATCCCGGCAGAGAACCCCTCGGTCAGTATTGAACGGAGCGATACAAAACCCTGCGCAGGGAGCGCCGTGGTGTTTACTGCTATCCCGGTGAACGGCGGAGATGCGCCTGATTACCAATGGTATGTAAACCTGGTGGCAGCCCCAAACGGGAATGCCAAAACATTTACATCAAGCCAGCTAAATGAGGGTGACAGGGTTACCTGTACCATGTACAGTAACGCGAAAGTATGCCAGGCAAGTACAACGGCTGCCAGTTTGCCGTATACGGTAACGCTTATCCCGCTGGTTACACCAAAAATAAGCATTACCCCCGTCTCGGTTGAAGCCGGCGTATCTATAACATACAAAGCAACAATAGAAAACGCGGGAACCAGCCCTTTGTATCAATGGCAGATAAATGGCGTAAATGCGGGCTCGGGATCGGATACTTTCATCGCTTACAAGCTGGTACCCGGCGATTTGATCACCTGTGTTTTAACAAGCAATGCCGATTGTACCACCAGCGATATTGTTACTTCCGATCCTGTGGTGAACAATGCAACCATACCTTTTAGGCCAACCACAGCCAACTTGTTTACGCCCAATGGAGATGGCGTGAATGATACCTGGAGTTTTCCCGGGGTAGATGCTTTTAGAAATGCTAAAGTGAGGGTGTATAACCGTTATGGCCAGCAGGTATTCCATTCAACAGGTTATGTTGAGGAATGGAATGGAAAAACAAACGCCGGAAAACAATGTCCATCCGGCGTGTATTATTATTTCATAAACCTCGATCAAACCCAAACCACCGCGGGTTCGGTTACCATTATCAGGTAAGCTAATTATCCGGCTACCTTTTCGGCCTTTGGCTTAGTAGTTTTTGCTGCTTTTGGTTCAGCAGCAACAGTTTCTTTTACTACAGCAACTTCTTTAGCTTCAGTTGCTGCTTTGGCAAGAGTGTCTTTATCTACTTTAACTTCTGCTGAAAGTTTTTTAGCTAAATTTTTAGCCGTTTTTTCAATTTCTTTTGTTGTTTTTTTGGAGGCGACACCAAGTTTTTCGGCTGCTTCTTTTAGTTGGGCAACAAGTGTTGCTTTAATAGTTTCGGTTGTGTTTTTCCGGGCGGATTTTACTAAGGCCTTCAGTTTATTTTTTTTCATAGCTGCGAATTATTGTGCAAAGATAGGTTACTGTAAGGTTAATCCAATGTTATCATTATGTTAAGCATATTATAAGTGCTTAACATTGACCCAATTAGGCACGCCTATTGCTATGTTATAATCATGCAGATCAATTATTACGAAATCGGATTAGTGGCTCTACTGGCCGTAGGGGTGGTAATATGGTTAATAGTACGTAACCGTAAAGATGAAAAAGCGTTTGAAAAAGATGAGCTGACCGATACCATCGATTCATCTGACCCGGATAAGGAATAGCCTACTTGTTTTTGATAATGATGCTCTCTATCACCACTGTAGCGTGTTCGCACTTATCGGTAGTGCGCTCCAGAGCGGCTAATATCTCCGTATATTTGATTAGTTCTACCGAGTTTTTTTCGATCTCCATAACCGCGCTAACGGCTTTGCCCGATACCTGGTCGGCATAATGCTCCAGCTGCTTAATTTTATTACAGTTGTCTTTTATCGCATCCGAGTTATCTAAATTACTCAGGCCCGTAACAGCTGCCTGCAATTCCATACAGCTTTCTATAATAATACCCGCTAATTCTTTGATAGCCGGGCTTGCCGGTTCTGATTGAAACAGGCTATATCTGCGCGATGAAATATGGATATAATCGCAAATGTTATTGATTGAAGAGGCCAAAGCATACATATCGCTGCGGGCAAATGGCGATACAAAGGCCTTTGCCGAAGCCAGGTAAACCTTGTGTTTTACCTCGTTCCCTGATTGTTTAAGGCGGCTTATTTGGTTAAGCTGAATATTATGGTCTTCCGATTCGCCACTTACCAATTTAAATAGCAGTTCGGCCATTTGTATATTGATAGTGCACGATTGGTCGAACAGGTCAAAAAATGCGCGGTCTTTTGGTACCAAAAACTTTAACAGGGTTGCCATGTATTAGCTATTTGCTACAAACCTACAAAAAGCATATTAAGCCTGTGTTAATGTTTGGTTTTATATAGGCAATAAGCTTTAAAATTACATCCCCGGTATAAATATTTCTATCCGCGTGCCTTTAAGCTGTTCGCTTTGTACCTGCATCTTACCATCCAGCAGGTTTACCCGGGCGGCGATATTTTTCCAGCCGATACCCTTAGATTCATCTATTTTACTGGCATCAAAGCCCTTTCCGTTGTCTTTGATGCTCAGTGTAAGGTTGCTTTCTTTTTGAACGATATCAATATCGATGTGCGTTGCCTGCGCGTGCTTCATCATATTATTTAGTACTTCCTGCACAATGCGGTATATCGAAAGCTCGTTGGGCTTGGCAAACTGGTATTGCCTGATATCTTCGGGCACGTTCAGCATCACCTCGGTACCACCCGCCAGGTTCACCTTTTGGCAAAGATCCTCCAAGGCGGCAAACAGACCGAAATTAAGCCCTTCGGGTATCAGGTTGTGCGATATGTGGCGAACTTCGTTAATGGTTTTATCGACTAAATTAAGGGCGTTGTTTACCGCGGGCACTTCTGCATCCTGTGGTTGTAACACCGAGATGTTCATTTTGATGACCGAAAGCATCTGGCCAATGCTATCATGCAGATCGCGGGCTATGCGGATGCGCTCTTTCTGCTCGCCTTCAAAAAGCGATTTGGTTGCTATCTCCTGTTGCTTAAATACTTCGGCCTGCAGGCGTTTTTCCTGCTTGTATTTATTTTTGCGGATGATAAGGAAGGCTAAAGATACCCCCAGAATTAATAATATAACCGAGCCAAACAGCCAGTAGTTTTTGCGGCTTATTTCAAACTGCTGTTGCTGTATCAGTTTTTGCTTGCGTTCGGTTTCAAACTTTACGTTCAATTCCGATAGCTGCCGGGTGTTATCCAGGTTGATGAATTTGTCTTTGCTTTGGGCATACAGCTTATGATATTCAAAAGCGCTTTTGTAATCGCCCGCTTTAGCTGCCGCGTCCCCCATACTATCATAGGCCGATTCAACAATTTCGATAGCGTTTATTTTTGTGGCGATAGCTATGCTTTTTTCGCAATAAAGCTTGGCGTTTTTAAAATCGCCCAGCTCGCCATACAGGTTGCCGATATTATTATAAGTGGCGGCCATCATCCACTCATCACCGGTTTTTAAAGAAAGATCTATTGCTTTGAAGTTGTACTGTAACGAGGCAGCATAGTCTTTCTGGAATTTGTATACAATGGCCACATTGCTAAGCGCCATAGCTATTTTTGCCGGGATGTTCTTTTTAGTATAAACATCCAGCGCGTTCTTATACGCTATTATGGCCTTATCATATTTTAGCTGCTGCTCGTAAACGGTGCCTTTATTGTTTTGGCAATCGGCGGCCAGTTCCTCTTCGTTAACTTCAAGGGCCAGTTTTTCGGCTTTTTCGTAATAGCTTAAAGCCTCTTCAAACTTTTTCCAGCTGATGTAGAGCGCGCCAATGCCTTTATAAATATGCGCGGTTAAGGTTTTATCGCCAACGTCATCCGCTTTATGCAAAGCCTTTTGGTAGATCCCTAACGATTTTACATTCTCTCCTTTATCGGCATACATCCGGCCCAGGCTAATGTTGGCTTGTATAAAGGCTTTGGCGTTGTTGGTTTGCGTTGCGGCCAGGGTAATTTCGTTCAGTAGCACTTCGGCGGTATCTGCACTTCCCTTTTTCAGATAAGCCTTAGCCGCGTCTAATTTAAGGCTGAGGTTATCAGGCTGCCTTTGCAATTCGCTTAAAATTTGGGGCAGGGTTTTGGCAGGAGGTGGCGTTTGCGCCCAATTAAATAAAGGGATAATAAACAAAGCCAGGGCCAATACTAATGGCTTTGCGCTAAAATTAAAAGAAATATTTACCATGAATTAGGAAAAATAATATCCTATAATAATACAGGTATTTTATTCGAAACTCAAAAGATTAATATGCCGATAAGTTGTTTTTAGGTATTAATGTGCTGCCACCGCTATCTTATTATACTTATTACGGTATTCCACCGGCGATACGCCGGTTATTTTTTTAAATGTTTCGCGGAAGGCTTTGGTATCGGTATAGCCTACGTTGTACATCACCTCGTTAACGTTTTCGCGCAGGGTTTCGAGGCTCATTTTAGCGGCCTCTATGCGTACGCGTTGCATATATTCTACCACGGTATTGGAGGTGGCTTTTTTAAACCGGCGCTCCAGGTGCCTGCGGCTCATGGCCAGGGTTGATGCTAAGTGGTCCACCGTAATTTTGCCGGCGTAGTTTTGCTCTATATATTCCTGCGCTTTTTTAATGGTGTTATCTTCGTGATTTTTTTGCCCATGGAAAATAATGAATAACGACTGGCTATTTCGCTCGATATCTATCTCGAACATTTTGGATGAGGTGATGGCCATATCTCGTCCCGAGAACTTTTCTACCAAATATAGCAGCAAGTTCAGCGAAGAATAGGCACCGCCGCTGGTGTAAATGCCACCTTCGTCTGTAATGATTTTATAAGGCATCAGGTTAATATCCGGAAACATCTGCCTGAATTCCGCCGCTGCCAGCCAGTGGGTGGTGCAACTTTTCCCCTTCAGCAAGCCGGTTGATGCCAGTATGAACGCACCGATGCAAAGTGAAACCACCTCGGCGCCACCTTTGTACTGCTTAGTTATCCATGGGATAAAATCTGCATTATCACTTACTACTTTAGCCATATCGCCATGTACCGCCGGGATAATGATGAGGTCGGTTTTCGCAACCTCGCCAATCGTCAGGTCGGGCTTTATCACAAATAAGCCGTTTCCAAGCGTGGTCTCTTTACTTAGCCCCACGAGTTGGATCTTAAACAAGGGGGCTTTTTTCATCCTGTCGAAAGCGTTGTTCACCTCGGTAAACATTTTATAGGTCGCTTCTATATTGCTTAGGCTGGCATTGCCCTGCGGAATAAGGATCGATATGTGTTTCATAGTATCAAAAGTAAATGGAAACTCCGTCGCAATCAACCCCTTAGAATGTCGTAATTACACCCCGGCGCTTGGGAAAAAGCAATGCACCTTTGTAGTGTCAGCAAATGGATATGGTAGAAGTTTTCAAAACAAATGTGAACGATGCAAGCAAATCGCAGATGTTGATAGGCCTCATCGCAGCACGCTTTACAGTGCGCCGGGTAAATTTCGACCTGGAGGATTGCGACAAAGTACTACGAGTAGAAGGCCCGGAGTTTTGCCCGAAACAGGTAATTGCCCTGCTACAGTTAAACGGGCACCATTGCGAAGTACTTATTTAAAACACTTATATTTATTTAACAAAACAATAAGCCATGCCTAAAATTAATGCATACATCGGGTTTAACGATACCTGCCGCCAGGCAATGGCGTTTTACCGGGAAGTTATCGGTGGAGAGCTAACGCTGCAGGTAGTGAAGGAATCACCAATGAAAGATATGTTCCCGGGCTCGCACCAGGATATGATCCTGCACGCCAGCTTAGAGAGCAGCGATTTTACATTATTAGCAACCGACTTGCCGGGAAATTCATCGGTATCGCCGGGAACCATAACGCTGATGCTCACTTATGAAACTAAAGCCGAAATGAAAAGCGCTTTTGATAAGCTGGCAGAAGGTGGAAATGTTACTCACCCGATAATGGAATTCTTTGCCGGTACTATGGGAAACCTTACCGATAAATTTGGCGTGAAATGGGGCGTATTTTCAGCGGAAAAATAAGTAATTTACACGTTGTAAACCCTAATTAAAAGCCCCACAATTATGAATATCCTTTTCATCATCCTGGCAATAATCGCAGCGATAGTTGTGTTGTTGCTGCTTGCCGCCGCCTTTGCCAAAAGCGATTATGCCGTAGAGCGCGAAATAACCATTAACAAACCGGTAGCGCAGGTTTTTGGCTACGTGCGAAACCTGAAAAACATGGATAATTACAACAAGTGGGTGATGGTAGACCCCATGATGCAGAAGGATTATAAGGGCGAAGATGGCACCGAAGGTTTCGCCTACGCCTGGGATAGCGACAATAAAGCCGGCCGCGGCGAGCAGGTGATCAAAAAAATTGAGAACGGCAAGCGGATAGATATCCAGATAACTTTTGTAAAGCCTTTCGCCGGAGTATCAGATTCCTATATCATCACCGAGCCTGCTATTGATAACAGCACTTTGGTAAAATGGGGCTTTGCCAGCAAAATGCCTTATCCCATGAACGCTATACTGCTGTTTATGGATATGGGCGAAATGTTGGGCAAAGACTTGGTCATCAGCTTGCAAAACCTGAAACAGATCATAGAAAAACAACCATAAAATATAAAACAGATGGCAACGTTCAATCCGTATTTAAACTTTTTGGGCAATACCGAAGAGGCCTTTAACTTTTACAAAAGCGTATTCGGCGGCGAATTTACTTTTCTGCAGCGCTTTAAAGATACCCCGCACGGCGGGCAGATGAGCCCCGAAGACCAGGAAAAGATAATGCATGTGGCCCTGCCCCTTGGCAGAAACACTACGCTGATGGGTACTGATGCACTGGAAGCATTTGGGCACACTTTAACCTTCGGCAACAATTTCTCTATAGCCTTTACGCCCGATAATTTGGAGGATGCCCACAGGTTTTTTAATGGGATATCCGAAGGTGGCGTTGTGCAAATGCCGCTTGAGAAAATGTTTTGGGGTGCCTGGTTTGGGCAGTGTACCGATAAGTTCGGGCTGCAATGGATGGTGAATTTAGAAATTAAAGAATAAACTATTAAACCTTAAATATTATGAAGATCGCGATGATTATTGTACGCACCCTGATGGGGCTGATGTTCCTTTTTGCATCAGTGGTAGTACTGTTTAAAATTGACATGGGCAAAATGCCGGAGATGAGTGAAGCCAATAAAACTTTTATGGCGGGGATAATGGCTTCTGGCTATTTAATGACATTTATCAAAGTAACGGAGTTAGTTTGTGCCATAGCCTTTTTAATTGGCAGGTTTGTTCCCCTCGCTACGGTTGTGATATTCCCGATAACGTTAAATATATTATTGACACATATTTTCGTTGCGCCGGAAGGTATCCTGATGGCCGTATTGTTATTGATTGGAAACCTGTTCCTGGCCTGGTATTACCGTAAAAACTATGAGCCGCTTTTGGCAATGAAATAATAGCATCTGCTTTATTCTCTAATCCCCTTATATTTGCGGGATGAAAAAAATATTGCTGTTTGTGTTTTTCCTTTCGGTAGTTAGCGTTACCGGTAAAACCGTGCATCATAATGATACCATCCCCGAGTTTATGAAGGGGAAGTTTAAGGATGATTACGGCATTAAATACGAGATAAGCGATACCCTGTGGACACAGTTGCCACGTAGCAAATACCGTATTGTTAAATGGAATTTGCAAGAGCAATACCTGGTGGCGCGCAATAATGATGGCAACCCCGGCGAAGGCGGCCTATACACCCGGATAGATTTTATGGAGTTTAAAAACATGTCGCCCTGGAAATGGGGCTATTGTTTAACCGCCTACGACGCTAAAACCGATGTAATAGCCGAAAGCATGGCCAAAGCAGATCGCAAGCGTCCCAAAACCGGCTGCAACGGTTTTCCCTTTTCCCGCATGAAAATAAACGAATAGGGGGGCAGTTGGCAGTTAGCAGTAAGTTTTCAGTATACAGTTAACGGCCTAAAGTAAGTGCAGATCTTGCGCCATCGGCGCTATAGCTTTGTAGAAGTCGTATAATTAAAGTAAATGTGCGCCGTAGGTGCTACCCACAGGTCGGCTGATTAAGGGTAGCACCTACGGCGCACTATTTATCTGTACTAATTTTTCTACAAAGCGGTTGCTCCTAACGGAGCATTGGAACTTAGCAAACCAACTACGAAGCGACGCCCAATTAGGCTACTTAATGCCAACTGAAATCCACTCCATGCAAGGCACTGCCAACTGCCAACCGCCCACTGCTAACTGACTAATTCCCCGCTCTTTTCTGTAACTCTGCTACGGGCATAATCAATTGGCGGCCAACCTGGGTTTTACCTTTGTAGGTAACCACCTTTAGCTGTGTGGCATCAATAGGTACTAAAAGTGTGCTGGTGTATTTTGGGTAAAACCTATCAGGCGATGAATTATCAAAGCTGTAGTAAATATCAAGTCCGGGTATTTCAGGCGTAAGGGTTACACCTAAGCTCTTATCCGCATTGCGGATGGCTTTGAACGTTGGATCATAAACGCTTGGAGAGTATTTGGTTTCGCTCAGGTCGAAACGTGCGAATTGTTTCTCCACCTTGGGGAAGAAAACTGTAAAATCCTTCTTCGCTTTTGGCGACCATACCGATTCCGACACCGCCAGCGCACGTGGCCATATCATATATTCCACCTGGCGGAAATTGTACACCTGCTCTGTCCAAAGGTTGGCTTGCCCGCCTTTTATCAGTTTAGCGTCAACGCCGTCCGGCACCGGCTCAAACTCATAGGTTTTGCTCAGGCGAAGGGTTGCGTATACTGGTGGCTCGGTTATCTTATCGCTTTGCATGTAATCCAGGTAAACATAAGTGGTTGGGCTCATTACCACCTCGTGGCCCATTTTGGCAGCTTCTATACCACCTTTTATACCGCGCCAGCTCATCAAGGCAGCATTGGGGCCAATTCCGCCTTCCAGTATCTCATCCCAGCCCATAAATTTTTTGCCCTTGCTTTCTACTATCTTCTCTACGCGTTTTTCAAAGTAGCTTTGCACTTCTTCCATGGTTTTAAGGTTTTCTTTCGCCATCAGTGCTTTTACCTGGTCGCTTTGCTCCCAAAAGTTTTTAGCGCACTCGTCGCCGCCCATATGTATGTATGCAAAGGGGAAAAGCTCCGCTATTTCACCTACCACTTTATCTAAAAATTCGTAAGTGTACTCGCTGGCAGGGTTAAGGCTGTTATCTACCAAAGCCGGGTGGCCGGGTTTCGACCAATCCATGATCTTCTCGCCAGAACGCACCTTGTATTGATCCGCCCCCTGGGCGGTGGCTAACTGCGGATAAGCAGCTATAGCTGCAAGGCTATGGCCGGGTACATCCACTTCGGGCATAACATCTACAAACCTGTCCTTAGCATATTTTACAATTTCGCGGATATCGTCCTGGGTGTAAAAACCGCCGTAGGTACGTGGTTCATCTGCCGGTGGCGGTATAAAATCGCCAAAGGCACCTTCACGTTTTGCATTATAGGCACCCACGGTTGTTAAGCGGGGCAGGCTTTTTATTTCTATCCTCCATCCCTCATCATCGGTAAGGTGCATGTGCAGCAGGTTAAATTTGTATTTAACCATATCGTCGATAAAATGCTTCACCTCCTGCTTGGTAAAAAAGTGGCGCGATACGTCAAACATCAAGCCCCTCCACTCAAAGCGCGGATAGTCAGTAATATCTACCACAGGTACGGCCCACGTTACATTTTTAGCAACCTCCAGGCCTTCAATTTCCTTTGGCAGTAACTGCATCAGCGTTTGCACGCCGTAGTATAAACCGGCGGGTTGGTTGGCGCTTATGGTGATGCCTTTAGCTTTTACCGATAAAAAATACCCCTCTTTGCCAATTGTCGCATCGGCTTTTTTATTAAGCACCAGTTTAATGGTTGCAGCCGGTGCTGTTGCCTTTACTGTTACCACTTTGCCTGCTGCCGTGCTGAATTTTTTCTTCAGCAGATCCAATATCGGGGTCATTTCGGGCTGCGAACTGCTTTGCACCACCACAATTTTTGGCAGGGTAAACTGCCCGGCATGTTTGGTAATTTTAACAGGTTCGGGGATGATGGCAATATCCGTGGCGGCTTGCTGCGCAAAACTTAACGAACCAATAAGGCAGAAAAATGCCAGTAAGGATAATTTTTTCATTGATAATAAATTGATGGTTTATAAGGGGGTATCGGGATGCAATTTATAACTTTTTAAATTAAATTAATAAGTTTTTTTACAACAGTATCTTTCAGTGCTTTAGCGCCAAACTTATTATCGCGAAATAAAATTTCATTTTAGTTTTTTTGTTAAATTGCCCTTTATACATCTCACAATTGCGCCTGCAATTTTATAAACCAATTATTAAGCTTAATTATTAAAACATGTCAACTGATCGCAGAAAATTTCTCAAACACCTGGGTACTTCGGTTTTGTTAACCTCCGCTTCGCTCACCAGTTTGGCGGCGAAAGAGGAGAACGAGATACGGGAGTTACGCGCCCAAAAACGCATCACTCCAAATGATAAAATACGTATTGCCACCATTGGCATGGGTATTATGGGCTTTAACGATACCAATGCGGCGCTTACCACAGCGGGCGTGGAACTGGTTGGCGCCTGCGATCTGTACCAGGGAAGGTTAGCACGCGCTAAAGAAGTTTATGGTTCAGGCTTATATACTACAGGTAATTACCGGGATATTATAGACCGCAAGGATATCGACGCAATTATCATTGCCACCAGCGATAACTGGCACAGCCAGATAGCTATTGATGCCATGCGCGCGGGCAAAGCCGTTTATAGCGAAAAACCAATGGTGCACCAGATAAGCCAGGGCCTTGCCGAAATAAAGGCACAGCAGGAAACTAAGATGGTTTTCCAGGTGGGTAGCCAGCGGGTGAGCAGCATTGCTTATAAAAAAGCAAAGGAAATGTATGAGGCCGGTGCTATCGGCAAGATTAATTCTATCGAAGCATCGTTTAACAGGCAGGATGCCCTGGGTGCCTGGCAATATACTATGCCGCTGGATCAGTCGGTACAAAATGTGGATTGGGCAAGGTTTCAATCCAACGCCAAAGTTAAATATGATTATGATCCGAAACGCTTTTTCCGCTGGAGAAATTATCGTGAATACGGCACCGGTGTAGCGGGCGACTTGTTTGTGCACCTGCTGAGTGGCATCCATTTCATCACCGGCTCTAAAGGCCCTGAGAAGATCTACTCCATCGGCGACCTCGCCTACTGGAAGGATGGCCGGAACGTGCCCGATGTAATGAGCGCGGTTATCCATTATGGAGAAACCAAAGAACACCCTGCTTTCCAGGTTACCTTACGGGTGAACTTTGTGAGCGGCGATGGCGGCTCCAGCACTACAAAAATTACAGGTTCGGAAGGGGTGATAGACCTGGGCGGCGAAGGCGAGGGCTTCAGCATCCGCAAAAGTAAAATGGCCGAAGCGCCGGGCATTGGCGGCTGGGATTCGTTATTTACCTATACCGAAGCGCAGCAAAAAGCTTTGATGGACGATTATAATAAACGCTATACCGAAGCGCAAAGAACAAGGCCGCATTTCCCGGATGTAACCTACCGCGCACCTGATGGGTATAACGCCTCCAACGACCACTTTGCCAACTTTTTTGATTCAGTACGTAATAAGACCAAGGTAGTTGAAGACGCGGTGTTTGGCTTTAGGGCCGCCGCACCTTGTTTGGCCTGTAACGATAGTTATTTCGAGAACCGGGTGATCCGCTGGGATGCCGAGAACATGAAGATAGTTTAAGTGTGATGTTTTCAAATGAAACGGCCGTGGGTGTATGCCTGCGGCCGTTTTTTTTGTTAGCGTATAATTACCCAGCCCGCCACTTTAGTTTCTAAAGTAGGCGAGCCATTACCTGGGCATAACAGTTGCTCACCGCCAGCATGGCGATTATGTAGGTAGCAATATGAAATACCCGTTTCACAAATCTTTACCCATCACTTTAGCTTTTGGGCTGTTACGCCCGTATTTGTAATTTTTACCGGTTTAATAAAGCCTTTGGCATCAAATATCATTTTATCAATGCAGGTTACCCTGTGGTTACCATCAGTTTCGGTAAGCGGGCGGCGGTGGTACACAATATAATATTCGTCCTTACCCGGTACTTTTATTACGGAGTGGTGCCCCGCCCCGGTTGCCACGGCAGCATCCTGTTTTAAAACGGTACCTATGCGTTTAAAGGGGCCGTTCAGATTATCAGCTATGGCATAGGCCACGCGGTAGTCGGGGCCGGTCCACCCGCCTTCCGACCACATAAAGTAATATCTGCCGTTTCGGATAAACATCACCGGGCCTTCTACATAGCCCTCCGGCGTAATAGACCGGAACATGGTACCATCGGCAAAAGGCACTACCGCCGTAAAATCATCTTTTAGCTTCGCGATGTTGCAATGCCCCCATCCGCCATAAATAATATAGTACTGCCCGTCTTTATCTTTAAAAACAAACTGGTCTATCGGCTGCGCGCCGTTGTAAAACTTATCTATCAAAGGCTTGCCTAAATAATCTTTAAAAGGACCTTCGGGCTTATCGGCTACGGCTATGCCTATGCCGCCCACAGTTTGGTCGTTCTGGATATCATTGGCACCGAAGAATAAATAGTATTTGCCTCCTTTTGCTACAATAGCAGGAGCCCACATGGCGCGTTTTGCCCATTTCACGTTAGATGAATCAAGCACGTTATCGTGTTTTTTCCAGGTGATAAGATCTGAGGACGAAAAAGCATCGAAGTGTACCTGTTTGTTGTATTTATCGGAGTAGGTGGGGTAAACCCAGTATTGCTTACCAAATATGGTGGCTTCCGGGTCGGCATACCATCCCTCAAAAATTGGATTGCCCGATGTTGTTTTTTTAAGAGTTTGCGCCTGTGTGTATTGCAGGCCAAGTGCGGATAAAAGGGAGAGTATAAGTAATCGTTTCATGTTCATTTTAGCTGTGCTACCACGTAGCCAATTAATTCTTTAATATAAGTGTTCCAGGTGCCGTACACTACCGTGTCGGGCAAAATATCCCATAAAGATATGCTTCCTCTGTTGGTTTTATAATAGTCGCAGGGGTATGCAACCACCGGTAGCCCGGCCTTTTTAAAGATCAAAAGCGCCCGCCGCATATGAAAGGCAGAAGTTACCAATAAATATGGGGGTTTAAGCGTTGTTTTTTTTAATATAGCTTTTGAGAATGAGGCGTTTTCAAAAGTGTTACGTGCCTGGGTTTCAATGAGTACCGCGCTATCTGGGATATTCAGTTTACGAAGCTCGGCCTGCACAAATGTCCCTTCGCGGAAGCCGCTTGGGTTAAGGTTGCCGTTGCCGCCGGTAACCAGTAGGTGCGATGCCGTACCATTCTGCAAAAGCTTTACTGCCTCGGTATAGCGGTCGGCCGCATCATTAAAAAAAGGATGGCCATTTGCGTCTTCAGTCGCAAAGCCACCTAATAAAATAATGCTGCTGTATTTGGTAGTGCCCGGGTTGTAGGGTTTAATGTCCCAGGCATTTACGTATAGTCTCATTAACAATGGGTTGCCAAAAAGGTATAACAACACCACCGAGCAGATAAGCAGCTTGCGCGCCCGTTTGGTGTTTTTGGTGAAAATGGCATATAGTAACAGGCCAAACACCCACATAAATGGAAGTATAAGTATGTAAAGTACCTTAGATAGAATGAAATACATCGGTTTTATTATGGCGGTACAATTTAACTCATTTTTATGTATTTGAGGTGTAACGAAAAATTTATTGTAGACGCCTGACGTTAAACTGTGCTAAGGGGATCACTATTCAACCGGGACAAAATATCTACCACAGTACCCTGCCCAGGCCCTGAATGGTAAGCTATTGTACCCTTAATAGGCTATGCGGGGTTGAATATTTTTTAAACCGATGCCGGTACAATCTTCGGATTTACTGTTGTCAAAGCCTATCCCGTTATCTTTAATAATGGCGCTAATACCTGCGGCGGTGCGGTTTAAGGTGATATTGAAGTGAGTAGCTTTGGCATGTTTAATAACATTGTTAGTGCTTCCCTGTATAATGCGGTAAAGCATGGTTTCCATAGTGCTTTCCAGCTTGTTTTAAAGCCGGAAGCCTTCAGCGAAACTTTCAGACTGTCGGCATCTATCTTTTCGTTAAAGCTCTTCAGACCCGACGCGATGCTCGGGCGCAGCAGTATGTTCGGCATCATCAGGTGCGTCGGGTAATCAAAAATACTACATATGTGGTATTGATGCCGGCCTCCAATTCCGCTTGCTTAGTACTATTAAAAACATCAATTATTCACTAAACACAAAATCCTTAAAACAATGAAAAAAATCGTTACACTGGTTATTGTTATGCTGGCAGCGGTAACAACCTCAAAACTTTACGCGCAAGATGGCGACTACAAAAAATTCTCGCTTGGCCTTGGCTTCGAAGGCGCGCTGCCTGTTGGTAACTTAAACAATGCCTACAGCTTTGGCGCGGGCGCTACCATACGCGCAACCATCGGGCTGGATGCTTCGAGCGCGTTTACCATTACTTCGGGTGTCATCGCTTTTATCCCTAAAGACCTGGGCAGCGGTTATAAATTAAAAACACAGATCAATATCCCAATCAAAGCAGGCTACAAATACATGCTGAGCGACAACTTCTACGCCATTGGCGAAGCTGGTATCACCATTGCAAAATCATATGCAAGCAACGGTAACGGCGGCACGGTATCAGCAAGCGGTTCATCGTTTACTTACGCTCCGGGCCTTGGTTTAAAACTTGGCGCGCTTGATCTGAGTGTTAGGTACGAAGGCTACAGCGGTGCGGGCTTCATCGGCACACGCCTGGGCTTCAATTTCTAAAGCAAATTACCAACCCATTGCCATGAACACATTAGTATTGGTATTGATAACCATCGGCGTTATGTTTATTGGCTTGCGCAAGCCCGAAGGCAGCAACAATAAAAGTTGAAAGCGTATATTACTTAAACCGTTATTATCATAACTCGTACGCAGATATTTAAAAAGCTGCCCCGTGCAGGCGGGGTGGCTTTTTAAATATTATTCCCTATTTTTATAAACCTATTTCCCTCAACATCATGAGTATACCGGTTGCCATTGTTGATGATAAACGCATATTGCGCCAGTCGTTAAGCGAGCAGATAGCTTATTACAAAGAGATCAGCGTTGTGTTACAATCTGCCGATGGATCTGCTTTTTTAGAGGGAATGAAGGTTTTTAAAGCAGATGAGCGCCCCCAAGTGGTGCTTATGGATATTGAAATGCCCGTGATGGATGGCATAGAGGCGGTACTCATCGCCAAAGAAATTTACCCCGATGTACACTTTTTGATGCTTACTGTTTTTGATGATGACGAGAAACTCTTTGAGGCCATTAAGGCGGGCGCAAGCGGTTATTTACTGAAAGACGAACGGGTATCGAACATTGTAAAAGCCATTACCGAAATTGTTTATGAAGGCGGGGTGCCCATGTCGCCCCGGATAGCACGCAAAGCCCTGGCCATGCTGAGGAACACTTCTGAAGCGGTTGAGCAACCCAAAGAAGATGCCGATGACTGCTCACTATCCTCCCGCGAACTGGAGATCCTGAACCGTATTGTTGACGGATTAAACTACACCCAAATAGGCGAGCGCCTTTTCATCAGCCCGCATACCGTGCGCAAGCATATAGCCAATATTTATGAAAAGCTGCACGTATCCAATAAAGCATCAGCTATTAAGATAGCCCTGAGGAAGAAGTGGTTTAATTAAGAGACAGCGCATGATTAATATTGCGCTTTTGTGCATCTGCAGGTATGTCCGGTTATCAAAAGCTACTATGCTTTTAGCCTATAGGAAGTATTAACCAACAGGCAATTAGCCTCCTCATCTATGTTAACCCAGATAAAACGTCAATATATTGACTATCAAATAGTTGAGTTAATTTCGATTTGAATTATGTTAAGTTATGTTAACCCTTTTGCTATCTCGAGCGCAATTATACCACCAAATTTTCCAATCCGTACTGCTTCAATACATCGGCAGGCACCCCTACCCATTTATTGGGTGAGTTACCGGCGAAGCCAAGATCTTTTACCCCCATTTCGGTAGTGAAGAAACCGGTTGCGGTAAGATCGCGCATGCGGTTAAAAAAGGCTACGCCCTGCTGCATTTCGGGTTTGGCTTTCGCCGGGTAGGCTATCTGGTCAACCATTTCTATCTGCTGGGCAGAAGAACTCGCCACAAAGGTTTTGCCGTAGCGGTTAAGTGCCTGTACATCCAACCAGCGTAAACCGCCGCGCATCGGCAGCTGATGATCTGGGATGTCTTTTACAATAAATTCGATAAACTCAGGCACCTTGGCATCAGATGCACTGCCCGATTTTGCGTCTTTGGGGATAATGATATTCGCCAGCACGGTGATGGTGGCCATCTCGTGTTCGGTAAAAAACTTATCGGCAAGCAGTTTCTTTTCCCGCTCCAGTTCTTCGGGCTGGCGGCCCGGGGTGCCCCCGGCAATCGTTTCGGCGGTTTCGGGTGTGTTTTTATCAGGCGTTTTGCAGGCTTCCAGCAATACGGTTGCCGATAGGGTGCCAATTCCAAGTGCTTTTAAGGAGTCGCGTCTGTTCATGATGCGTTATACGTTAAGTTTTTTACGTTGAGCCAAAATATATTCCGCGGTGCGCATGCTCAGGGCCAGGATGGTCCAGGTAGCGTTTTTATCGCCCTGCTGTACAAACGGGGCGGCATCCACCACAAAAAGGTTCTTACAATCGTGCGCCTGGCAATATTTGTTCAGGGCCGATTTTGATGGGTCATCGCCCATACGGATGGTGCCTACCTCGTGGATGATCTTGCCCGGTGCTTCTAAACCGTAATTGGTTTCGGGGCCTTGCTTGGTGCCGTGTATGGCGCCCATGTTGTGCAATACCTCCTCAAAGGTATCCTGCATGTGTTTGGCCTGGTTTATCTCGTCGGTGGTCCAGTTGTAATGGAAACGCAGCACCGGGATGCCGAATTTATCAACCACGTTAGGGTCTATCTCGCAATAGTTATCGGCGCGCGCTATGGCAGTACCACGGCCGGCCATGCCCACTTGTGTGCCGTAAAAACGGCGGTAATCATCTTTTAGCGAAGCGCCGTAGCCGCCTGCTTCTTTTGGTTTGCCATCCCTATCGGGCACCATTCCGTTCATTTTATGCATGCCGAAGCCGAAACCATACGACGGCATGTGCAAGCCGCCACCGTATTCGATGTGGTAGCCGCGGGGGAAATTTAGTTTTTTATTATCCAGCCACCATGGTGAGTAGATGTGTACGCTGCCTACGCCGTCTTCGTTGTAACGCTTGCGATCCAGTAGTTGCGGCAGAAAACCTCCCGCGCTGGAACCCGTAGAATCATGCAAATATTTACCAACCACGCCGCTGCTGTTGGCCAAACCGCCCGGGTGGGCACTTGATTTGGAATTGAGCAGGATGCGTGCAGATTCGCCCGCGCTGGCGCCAAGCACCACCGTTTTGGCGTTTACCTGATACTCCTGCATGTCCTCTTTATTTACGTACGATACGCCGGTTGCAAGGCCATCCTTATCGGTAAGGATCTCGCGCACCATGGCGTTGGTGATCACCTTTAAATT
Organism: Mucilaginibacter pankratovii; assembly: GCF_014773265.1. Classification (GTDB taxonomy): domain Bacteria; phylum Bacteroidota; class Bacteroidia; order Sphingobacteriales; family Sphingobacteriaceae; genus Mucilaginibacter; species Mucilaginibacter pankratovii. The sequence goes on from NZ_JACWMY010000003.1 coordinate 450,159, forward strand.
GCCGGTTTTTATAGCCGGGATAACCAGGCAGGATGATGCCGAGAAATCACCGTAAATTTTACAGCTGCGGCCGCATTGCCCGCAGAAGAAACAGGCACCACGATCTTTATTACCCGGTAAAGCCTCGGTAAGTACCGAGCCACGGCCCGGGATAACTTTTACACCAGCCTTGCGCGCGCCTTGTGTGATGAACAGTTCGTTTAAACGCGGTTTTGGCGGCGGAAGGAAAATGCCATCCGGTTCGTTCTCTAAGCCTTCTTTAGTGCCATAGATGCCTATCAGGCGGTCGACTTTATCGTAAAAAGGTTTTACGTCGTCGTAGGTTATCGGCCACGGATCGGTAAGTCCGTCCGTAGGCTGAAAATCCTGCGGACCCATTCTTAGCGAGATGCGGCCCCAGTGGTTGGTTCGGCCACCGAGCATCCGCGAGCGGAACCAGTAGAATTCAGTTTTATCTTTTGTGGTGTAGGGTTCGCCATCAATGTCCCATCCGCCAAAGGCGGCATCAAAATCGCCGAAGGGGCGGGTACTGCTCGCACCCCTGCGCGCCGATTCCCAGGGCCAGCGCAGTTGCTGCGAATCTTTCTGAGGGTCGAAAAAAGGGCCGGCTTCCAGTAGTAAAACTTTAACACCCGCGTTGGCCAGCACGTATGCCGCCATACCGCCGCCCGCGCCCGAGCCTACCACTACCACATCGTAAGTAGTGCCCGACTTTTTGATCTGCAAATCTTCCATTGAAAAAATATTTCGCTTATGGGTTGATGAAGCCGCGGCTTATAATTGTTTTAATTTGATGTTTTTGTAAGCTACAACAGCGCCGTGGCCCTGCAAAGCAATGTGGCCTTTAGGGTATTTTGCAAAGCCTTCCCATGTTTTAAATTTGCTGTTGTTCAGCATTTCTGTCCACTCCGGGCTGCCTATTAGTACGTTAACAGTTTCCACGCCATTCAGCCAAAAGGTAAGCTGCCCATTCTGTTTACGTATTTTTACTTTATTCCACTCGCCTGCCGGTTTTGCCGCGGTGGCGGGTGCCGGTTTCATATCATATAAGCTACCTGCCAAATGGCTCGGCTTTTTATTGTCTTCTGCTTTTACGTTATCTAAAACCTGCATCTCAACGCCGGTAAGGTAGGTAGCGTTTAACGATGGATCCTCGTGTACGCCAAAAATGATACCGCTGTTACCGCCCTCGGCAATTTTCCAGTCGATAGTTAATTCATAGTTTTCGTATTCGCCGTCGGTAAGCAGGTCAGATGCTTCGTGCGATGTTGGATCGAGCTGCAAAGCTCCATCTACAACACTCCATGAGCCTGCGCCGGTTTTGTTATAAGCGTGCCAGCCGGTGGTGGTTTTACCATCAAATAATTTAACTTCTTTTTGCGCCGAAGCGGTATAGCTAATGGCCGATAAAGCTAAAGCGCTTAAAATTAATTTTTTCATAGTGATTCGTTTTAGCAGCGCGGTATGCCTGCTTTTTTGTTATTGTTTGGGTAGTAAAAGTAATATTTATTTTGGTTGATGCTACTTTAACGCTTAATCAATCAAAAAAATTACAGTGGGGGAAGAGACGCAGGCAAAATGCTTAAGAAGCCTCACCCTGCCCTCTCCAAAGGAGAGGGTTTAAGAATTTTTTTCAAGTCCTCTCCTTTGGAGAGGATTATTTCATGAGGGCTTCGCCGTTTAGGTGAGGCGAACCTATCTGTTCAGTAAAAACGAAAGCCCAGAAGCCAACCCGATCATGCCGTAGCCGTAGCTGCTTTGGAAAGAGATGTTATAATCGTCCTGCCCGCGATAGCCGCCACCTGCCATAACCGACACATCCTGCAGGAACGGTAAATGATAATAATATTTAAGGCTCACGTTCAGTCGTTTTTTGAGATTCTGTGCATTGTAATTATTGTACTTATCGGCAATGTAGGTAAAATCAAACTGCAGGCGCTGCCAGTTGGCAAACAGTTTATGGCCGTTTCTGATGGGGTCTTCGTAAGCTTTGGCCAGGTTTATCATATAGGTGCCGTTTACCCGTATCCAGCCGTAATGGCCCGGCAAGCCCTCGGCGGCACCTAATCCAAACAGCCCGCTATGCACTTCCAGCCCGATGGTTTTGTATTGGTTGATAACCATATTGGGTTTATCGGTGCGCTTGCCCACGGTATAATTAAGCGTATAAAAATTGGTAGAGAACTTGCCGCTATCTACATTAAAGCTACCATCAGGCAGCTGGGTGGGCCCGCGTACACCGTTAGAGTGATGAGTATAACCACCCGATAAAAATTTCGGGTTATAAACATTATTGTTCAGGCGATAAAATAACTGGATGCCGGGTATATAGCTGGGTGATTTTACCGGCGCACCAGGCGTATTCAGCAGCCGGATCTTCACCCGGGTAAAGGCGTTTACAAACAGGCGCGATTTGGGTGTATTGTACACCACAAAATTGCCTACCACATCGGCAACTAACTGGGTTTTTATGGGTTGAAAAAATTCCTGCCCGAAGAACGATGAACGGAGGTTTTGTACATAGATATCGTTAAAGTCGCGGTTGATGAGGCGGCAGGCTATCAGCGAGGTGATGGTATCCTGGCGTATAGGTACGCCATTAACTAAAATGGTATCTGCCATTGTGCTGGCATAATTGGCGAAGCTTTTTGCCGGTGCGATGGATATTAAAAAAACCAGGGCCAAAAATATTTTAGAACGGAAAATAGTAAAGGGAAGCATTATGACGAGTTAACGGGGGCGTAAAAAAATTAATTATTGCAAATTAAGGTTGCAACAACGTATGGAATGATGGTATTTTTGTCATCAATCCAAAACAGACTTAATACTGACATTATGATATTTACGCCTTTTTAAAAACAAAATGCATACCTTGCATAATTTACTTACAACATATAGTGACTTTTCAGGATTTTAATTTCAACGAACAATTATTAGAAGGCGTACTAAGCATGGGTTACACCAAGGCTACCCCCATACAGGAAATGACCATCCCGGTTATTATGAATGGCGACGACCTCATCGCCTGTGCCCAAACCGGTACAGGTAAAACCGCATCGTATTTACTACCGGTTTTAAATTTTATAGCCAACGCTAACACTCATCAAACTACGGCCTTAGTGCTTGCCCCAACGCGCGAGCTTGCACAGCAGATAGATCAGCAGGTAGAAGGGCTTGCCTATTTTACCGGCATCAGCTCGCAGGCCGTTTTCGGCGGCGGCGACGGTATGGCTTACGAGCAGCAGCGCCGCGGCATCCAAAACAGCGTAAATATTATTATTGCTACACCAGGCAGGCTGATAGCCCACCTTACATCGGGCGTGCTTAAATTCAACCATATTACCCATTTGGTTTTAGACGAAGCCGACCGGATGCTGGATATGGGTTTCAGCGATGATATTATGCGCATCATTAGCTACCTGCCTAAAAAACGCCAAACGCTTTTGTTTTCGGCTACGATGCCGGGCAGGATCCGTAATCTGGCTAAAGCTATTTTAACCGACCCGCAGCAGATCAACATCGCTATATCGCAGCCCGCAGCCGGGATAGATCAACAGGTTTACCGCCTGCACGACGGGCAAAAAACACCTTTACTTAAAATGCTTTTAAAAGATGGCGGCTACTTAAGCTCCATCATCTTCGCATCCCGTAAGGAAATTGTAAAGTCGCTTTATAAAGAATTGAAGCAGGCGCATTTGAATGTTGCCGCATTCCACTCAGATCTGCAGCAGAACGAGCGCGAAGAAATTCTGCTCCGCTTTAAAAACAAACAACTACCGGTTATTATTGGTACCGATGCCTTATCGCGCGGTATTGATGTGGAAGGGATAGACCTGGTTATAAATTACGACGTACCCGGCGATGCCGAGGATTATGTACACCGTATAGGCCGTACTGCACGCGCCGCAACAACCGGCACCGCAATTACCTTTGTGAACGACCGCGACCTGAAGAAACTGAAGAGCATTGAGCAGTTGATAAGCCGCGAAGTAGCCCAGAAGGAATTGCCCGAAGAACTGAAAGGCATTGAGCATGTTGCACAGGAACGCCCGCATGGCGGCGGTCGTAACGACCAACGCCGCAGGCTAAGTCGCTATAAAGGAAACAAGCCGCGCCCGGCAGCTAATTAAACCTTATAAAATTTGTATGGTCTATTTGATTTGTAATAGTGAATGCGTTACTTTTACACAACAAACCAATTAAACAACCGTACCATGACTTCCAGACGTTCTTTCCTCAAAACCTCAGCGGTATTGGGTACCGGGCTATTAATGGCCCCGAACTTATACGCCCGCAATAAAAAAAACATAGGTATACAACTATATACCGTGCGCGATGCTATGGCAAAAGACCCGGTGGGTACTTTAGCTAAAATTAGCAAAATAGGCTTTAACACCGTAGAAGGCGCTACCTACACAGGTACCCAAAAGTTTTACGGCATGGAACCTGAAGAGTTTAAACAAGTTTTAAGTGATAATGGGCTTAAAATGGTAAGCGGGCACTACATGCTTGGCGATGGCATGCCGAATGCTAAAGGCACTATTGCCAACGAATGGCAAAAAGCCGTTGACGATGCAGCTGCCGTAGGTTTGAAATATATGGTATGCGCTTATTTGCTTGATGGCGAGCGCGGCAACCTCGCAAACTATAAATTAACTGCCGATAAATTAAACGTTGCGGGCTCCATCTGTAAAAAATCGGACATACAGCTTTGCTACCATAACCACGATTTTGAATTTAAACAGGAAGACGGCAAATACCCATACGAAATTTTATTGAGTGCTACTGATAAAGACAAGGTAAAGATGGAGATGGATATTTACTGGATCTATCGCGCCAAGCAGGATCCTATTAAACTCTTCAACGAAAATCCGGGTCGTTTCCCGCTGTGGCACGTAAAGGATATGGATAACACCCCTAAACAAATGTTTACCGAAGTGGGTAACGGTGTTATTCCGTTTAAAGATATTTTTAAGCACGCAGGTAAAGCTGGTTTAGATTATTTTTTTAACGAACAGGATGTTTGCCCCGGCGATCCGTTTGATAGCATCACCAAAAGCTACTCTTACATTAAAACTAACCTGGTATAACTACAGGCTTAACAATATGATAAAGCCGAACCCGAAAGGCGTTCGGCTTTTTTGTGGGATGATTTTTTTAATTCCCCCTCTTCTTTCCGAAGGAGAGAACTTTGAAAAAGGCAGCGAATGGATCGTAAGCCATTATTTATTTCTCAAAACCGGCGCATGATCAGGCTTATTATAATCATTGTACTCTTCCTTATTTCGTTGTTAGCGGTGTTTAGGGCACCGGCCTATTATTTATGGCTGCTGGCTGTTGGTGTAACCGAGTTCCCTTTGCTATTCGCCGGGATAACATCTGTAGTGCTGATAGCCGGTATTTGGTTTCAAAAATACCAGGCGGCATCAACCGCCATTGGTGTACTGGCGCTGGTTTTATTCCTCTCACCAATTGCGCGCTCTTATATCGTTGCTTCATCGCTAAAAAAAGATTTTGAAACAGCTTTTGGCCCTGGCAGCGCCAATATCCATGGCGATAGTACACAGGCTCCCTTCAGTTTTTTTAAACTGTTTAAGACCAAGCCGGCGCTTGCCTATAAAACCCTGGTTTATAATACAGGTAAAGATGCTCCGCTGAGCCTTAATTTTTACCCATCGGCCATCAGCGGTAAAAGGCCCTGCATCGTATCGGTGCATGGCGGCTCCTGGGCAGGCGGTGATAACTCCGAACTGCCCGAACTAAACAGCTACCTGGCACAGCAAGGCTACAATGTGGCCGCCATCAACTATCGCCTGGCGCCCAAATACCAAACACCTGCACCTGTTGCAGATGTTGCCGAAGCATTTGCCTATCTTAAAGCACACGCCGATGAATTGCATATAGATACCAATAATTTTGTATTGCTCGGCCGCTCGGCAGGCGCCCAGATCGCTATGCTATATGCCTATACCCGGCCGGAACCCGGCTTAAAAGGCGTGATAGATTTTTATGGCCCTGTGGATATGGTTTGGGGGTATGCACTCCCATCCAGTAAATGGATCATGGATTCTCGAAAGGTTATGGAGAATTATATTGGCGGTGCTTACCCCGCCGTGCCGCAAAAGTATATTGCCTGTTCGCCCATAGAATTTGTAAACAGGCAAACGGTGCCCACCCTATTGCTGCATGGCGATAATGATGTGTTGGTATCGCCGGGGCATAGCGCCAGGCTGGTTAAAAAACTTACGCAAAATGGGGTTAAATATTATTTGCTGCAGCTACCATGGGCCACGCACGGTTTCGATTATAATTTATACGGACCTAGTGGGCAGTTATCAACCTACGTGGTAGAACGTTTTATAAATACGGTTGTTGAAAAGTAGCAGTTATGAGTGGCGGTGGCAGCTATAAATAGCGGTGGTCTTTTATAGCAAAACAACTTGCAACTGCTACTTAATCTCCCTCCGCTCTCTAAACCGGCTAAAGAAAACAATGGCCAGCAGGCAAAGCACACATCCGCAGATACCATTCAGGCGAAGGCCATAATCGTTGCCCGGGTCTTTACCATAAACGGTGAGGAAAGCAAACAGCGCTATACCCAGCGTTTGCCCCAGTTTTACGAACAAATATTTTACGGCGAAGAACATTCCCTCCCTGTTTTCGCCGGTGCGCCTGGCATCGTTCTGAGCAATTTCGGCAAGGATGGCGTTCGGTAAAATACCCAGCGAGGCGAGCGGGAAGGAGGCGCTGAGCACAAGCGTGTAGATCTGCACTTTCGGGTCGATAGGTACCTTTCCTAAGAAAAATATCGCCACAAAAATTAAACTCAACAAACCAAAGGAGAACAGCACGATGGGCTTTTTACCTATCTTTTTAGATAGATAATTCACCAGGGGGTAAAACAACAGGGAAGTAAGCACCATCGAGCCCATTAGTACGCCGCCCATAGATTCGGGCAGGTTTAGCAATACGGTGATAAAAAACAACAGGCCGCTGGAGATAATGCTCAGCGCCATGTAATAAGAAAAATCGGAGATGAGGTAATACTTAAAATTCCGGTTCTCGAAGGTTTTTTTGATAGCCGGCAGCAGCGGTAAATGCGTAGGCTTGCTGTTAGAATATCGTTTTTCTTTGATAGCCAGCACCGGTACCAGCATCACCAGGCCCGAGAAAAAAGCAAGCCCCCAAATGGTGTATTGCACGGCAGTATCACGGTCGGTAATGTGGAGGGACTTTTCTACCACATCGGCAAAGTTGTTCACCAATGCGGAGAGGATAATACCAATTACAAAGCCAACCTGCTGCAGCGAGGATAGTTTTACCCGCTCGGCACCGGTATTGGTAAGCTCGGGCAGCAAGGCATTATAGGGGATAATGTATGCCGTAGCACCCATAAAGAAAAACACCAGCGTTGCTGTAAGCCACCAGGCGTTGTGTACACTGAGGCCTTTTACCCAGGGATAAAAAGTGAGCGCGCAAAACACAACGGCGGGTAAAATGGCCCATTTCATATACGGGATGCGGCGGCCGCGTTTGTTATTGCTTTTATCGCTGAGCGAGGCGATGAAGGGATCGAAAAAGGCATCAACCAGCCTGCCCGAGGCGGTAATGAGCGAGAGGATATTGATTACCCCAAAAAGCAGAAGTTGCGGTATAAGCGGCCTTAGCCCCGCGTTGTTTGGCGGCAGGTAAAAATAGGGCAGCATTACAATAATAATGTTGGTCATTGTGCTCCAGCCTATCATTCCGCAGGCATAAGCTATTTGTTTAGAAAGAGGCAGTTTAGCGGGCAGCATTACCCTGCAATATGCAAATAAATAAGCGGGATAAAAAACATCCGGAGGGCCCTATACGTATACAGCTTTATTACTTTGTTTGTATCTTACGTGGGCATAATCGCGATATGATCTACCTTCAAAACTAAACCATGGCTAATGACCGCAGGAAAGTTTGACATTTTATTTTATTCGGGCGTACAACCCATGTGGGTGTTTGATGTAGACTCGTTGAGGATAATTGACGTGAACAGCGCCGCCATAAGAAGGTATGGCTTTACTAAAAAAGAGTTTTTAAGCAAAACTATTCTGGATTTGCGCCTGCCCGAGGATGTTCCGTTGGTGATAAAAGTGCTGCCCGATATCCGGGGCACCAAAACCAGGTACAGGGAGTTTAAGCACGTAGCCAAAAACGGCAGAATCCTGAACGTGGAGATCATGTCGTACCCGTTTGTTTATAATGATCTTAACGCGAGGCTGGTTGTGGCGCAAAATATCGACGAAAAAAAGGAGATATTGAGCCGCCTGGATTTCACCGAGTTTAAGCTGGAACAGATCCTGGAAGAAACCAAGATCGGCTTCTTTCAGTTAGACTACCACTCGCGGATTATTTATTGGAATCAGGCATCCGAAAGGTTGATAGGCTATAAGCGCGAATACGTAAAAGGCCATAATTTATGGGATGTATTCCCCGAATTGAAAGGTTCTGATTTTTACCACCATTACGAATGGGCGCTTCAAAAACTGGAGGGTGTGCAGTTTACAGAATACTTTTGGCCGGTGCAAAGGTGGTTTAGTATTGATATATACCCCGTGGCCGATGGCATTATTGTAACCATAAACGATGTTACCAGCAAACAGCGCATGGAAGAGAGGCTGCTCGAAAAAATAGAGCAGATGTCGGAACTGTCGTTCTTGAATTCTCATTACATCCGCAAGCCCATTGCCAGCTTGCTTGGCCTCACCAGCCTGTTTAGCGAGGGGCTTTTGGCGCCCGATGAAATAGCCGACACGCTGCAGCTCATCCGCGACTGCGCCCTCGAACTGGATGATATTGTTAAAAGTGTAAACACCAAGGCGAATTATAATGATGAACCGACCGATCCCGAATACGAGATGGGCGATTTTTCGCTGAACGGGCTTTTAAATGAAGTTGCCGCCAACCTGCCTAACGCTGCAACGCATAAAGTGATCCTGAAAAAGAAAACAGATTTTATTTATTATGGCAACCGTAAAAGTATAGCGGTTGCGATTACAAGCCTGGTGAAAAACGCCATAAAATTCTCCCCTAAGGCTAACCGGGTAGTTATCGACAGGCAGATCATAGATAACAACCTCGTATTATCTGTAAGAGATTTCGGGGAAGGAATAGATCAGAATTTGATCAACAAAATATTTTTAAGCTTCAGCAAAAAAAGTGTGGCGCGCGAGCTGGGTTCGGGGTTTTTAAAGATCATTGAGGCAGCAAACAAACACAACGGCGGCATTTGGGTAGAAAGTATTCCCGGCAAGGGCACAACATTCAGCATGAGGTTTCCGCTATCAAACATCTCCAAAGTTAAGCCAAAGGGAAAGCACGCATCGATATTTAAAAACCAGGGGCTGGAGATCGATTACGATGAGGCGGCCGGCTGCATCCTGGCCAATTGGAAAGGCTTCCATAGCCTGCACTCGGTAAAAACAGGCTGCATTAAATTGCTGGAGGCTCTGTCGGCATACAACTGCAGTAAGATACTAAACGATAACACCAATGTATTGGGTACCTGGGATAATGCGGTTGATTGGGTGGTAAAGGATTGGTTCCCGCTGGCCGAAGCAGCCGGATTACGATATATTGGCTGGGTGTATTCTCCAAGCACCTTCAGCCGCCTTTCGGCAGATCTTACCATTAAAAAATCCACCGGCGACATTACTCACAAAACCTTTGATAAGATAGAGGAAGCAAGCGACTGGCTTAAAACCATCCAGTAGCCTGCTCACCTAAATTAAAGGCCCGAATAGTAATCATACCCGCTGCGCGCCCAGTAATCGGGTGGGCGGGTATTGCTAAAGGTAATGCTGCCTATTCGTTTCAGGTTTTTAATGCCGTATTTTACCGGGATGATCAATCTTAGCGGTGCACCATGGTTCATGGGGATGGGCTTGCCGTTCATCTCATAAGCCAGTATGGTTTGAGGGTGTATAGCGCTGGGCATATCCAGGCCTACCTGGTAGGCTTTATCGGGTGTCATCAGGCCCATATAGTCCACCGTGGTTTCCTCTGCAAGGCCAAAGTGCTCCATAAAATCTATCATTTTTAGGCCACCCCAGTATTGGATTTGGTCCCAGCCTTCAACGCACTTAAAATCGTATACAATTTCGGTTTTGGGCAGGGCCTTTATCTGTTCGATGGTAATATTGAGCACTTCGCCGGTATGTTTTATTACCTGCAGCTTCCAGTCCTCAATAACAAAACCGCCTTTTACGCCAATATCGCTGTTATGCCGTACGTTTTTGGCGGCCATGGATTTGGGGTAGGTTTTTACCAAATGGTTATTGCTGAAAAAATTACGCATAGCCAGTTCGGTTTTGTTTAATGCCCGGCGCAGAGGCGCCTTGGCGCCTGCCGTAACGCCGGCCACTTCTTTTGGGGCGGTGTACAGCCATTGCCAGCCTTTCCACGCCGCGATGCCCATCACGCCAAACACACCGAAGGAGATAAAATTACGACGCTTTATCTTTTGATCGATAGTAAGCTCTTTTTTGGGTTTCTTGTTATTTTCCATCTTCGGCAGGGGTTGAGGGGGTTAAAGCTTTTGGCTCTTCGTTCACAATTTCGAAGCCGGAGATCACCGAGCGGAAGTTGTTCCAGCCGGCCAGAACAACCTGTACAATGTGGATCAGGAAGAAGAACACATAACCTATCGTCAGGGCAAAATGCAGGATACGGGCCAGGTGATAACCCCCGCATAGCCAGGTAATGGTGGCAAACTGCACCGGCTTATAAATGGCCAGCCCGGTGATGAGCGAGCCGAAACCCATCACAATAATGGCGGTGTAAGCAATTCGTTGGGCGGCGTTATACTTGTTTTGCGGCGGCGCCATTTTACGGATGTGCAGATCGTGCAGCAGCACCAGCCAGGCCTCTTTAAACGATTTGCGTTCGGGCAGCAGTTCGCGCCACGAACCGGAGATGATGGTGTATAAAACATATACGATTCCATTCAATGCGAAGAACCACATAAACAAAAAGTGGAAAGCCATCCCTTCCGACAGGCGTTTGGAAAAATGGAAATAATCGTAAAACCCCTGCGGGAAGAATTTGAAATACGTATGGCCGAAGATGGTGATGTTGTATACATCGTTACTCCAGTAGATAAGCATCCCGCTCCATATCATAATGGTGAGGATGGGGAAGTTCACCCAGTGCGTCCAGCGCATCAGCAGCGAATGTTTTTCTTTTATGGCTTTCATTTGTGGGAGGTAATAGGGTCAAAATTTAATTACTTGCGCTCATGGATGGGAACGCTGCGCGCCCTGCAGCCAGGATCCCGCCATTCTGCGTGTTCTGCACAAAGGCAATTACTTCGTAATTCTGCGCGGTAAAATTCTTTGGCAAATCGATGTTTGCCTCGCCGGTTTTATTGCCGTTTAAAGCGATGCTTTTGATTTTGGTAACGATCTGCACGTGCGACAGAGTGCGCCCGCCATTCTCGCCCGCTTTAACTACGGTTGTGGCATTCTTCTCTATCAGCGCCAATACCAATGAGGTGTTTGCACCTGCAGCATCGGCATTGTATTTAAGAGTGGCCTGGCTGTTATTCGCCTTTAGTCCATCCAAAGTCAATTCGGTTTTACCTACTTTGCCAATACCTGCGCTGATGGCATTACGCAAAGTGCCCTCCTGCGAGCCTACAAACTCTTTGCGCCCGTTTACAATTACCTGCGGCGTATAAACCGAGCTGAGGTTTAGCCAGTTGGCATAAATGTTTTGCCTGCGCGAATAATCGGCACTGCTAAAAACGTCTTTCCAGCCCAGGCGGTTCCAGTAATCTACATGGTAGGCCAATATATAAACGGGTTTACCCGCGCTTTCTTTCTCTATTTTGGCAACTACCGCGTCTGCCGCCGGGCAGCTGCTGCAACCTTCGGATGTAAAAAGCTCTACAACCCCGAAGCCTTTGCCTTCAAAAGCCGGCTTTGCCGCTTTCACAGCTGGTTTTGCATTCATAAACGCTACCAAAGCTAAGCCCGCGGTAACCAGGATGGCGACGGTTGATAATATCTTTATGGTTTTCATATCCTTTATTTTACCCGCTTAGTAGCGGTTGGCGTATTATCCTTACAAATAAATTTAAATTATAATTGCTCCGTTTATGCTTTAACTTAACGCAAGTTCTGAGATGACATTTTTAGACAGGGCCAGGGATAAAAATTCGTATAGCCTCACCTAAACGGCGAAGCCTTCATGCAATAATCCTCTCCAAAGGAGAGGACTTTAAATGCAGAAATGATGCAAATAAGCCCTTCTCCAAAGGAGAAGGGTTGGGATGAGGCTACTTTGTGCTTAGCCCGAACTCGAATTAATTTATATACGTAACTAATTGCAAAATAATTGTAAATCTCGCTGTAAGGTTTTACATATCCTAACGACAAAGCCATTGTTTAAACGACAGATGAAATGATATCACCTCCCACAGATCATCAGCTCGACCCTAAGAACTGGGTAAAAGCTTATGCCGATTACCTGTACATGTACGCCATTACCCGCGTTAACGATGAGGAACAGGCGCAGGACCTGGTACAGGAAACTTTTTTAGCCGGCTTAAATGCCATGTCCCGGTTTGAAGGGAAAAGCAGCGAGCGTACCTGGCTAACGGCCATATTGAAGAATAAAATAATTGATGTGTACCGAAAAAGATCCTCGGGTTTAAAAACACGGGAGCTTGCCAACGCCGAAGGTGAGGTAGATGATTTTTTTAATGGGCACGACGGGCACTGGAAAGAGCAGTATGCCCCGCAACCCTTTGGTATAGATAATTACGACCCACTGGAAGGCAAAGAATTGAATGGTATACTAAAAAAGTGCATGGAGAAACTGCCCGCCCTTTGGCAATCGGTTTTTACGATGAAGCACCTGGATGATGAACCCACTGATGCCGTTTGTTCCGAACTGAAAATAAGCGCAGCCAATTATTGGGTAATTATCCATCGTGCAAAACTTAACCTGAGGGCCTGCCTTCAAAAAAACTGGATCTGATATGAGCGCATTAAAAGCAATAATATATAACTGCCGCAAAGCAACCTATCTTACCGATAAGCGGATGGCCGGGAAAATAACATTTAAGGAACACATTGAATTGCGGATACACCTATATGGCTGCGCGGCCTGCAGGCTGTACGTAAAACAAAGCGGAAAAATAAATGAGATGATAAAAGCGCTGTTGAAAAGCCCCGCCGCTAATAATATCCGTTTAGATGACGATTTTAAAAACCGCATGCAGGTAACCATAAACGATGAGTTGAATAAAAATTAAAACTTGTAAGGTTTGCTTTACCTGCCCGACAAAGCGGGAAAGCTTACGACAATTGGGAGGTTGTTTTTGCTTTTTGGGAAGGGGGCATTTTGCCCCCTTCCTTTTTAATACAGCTTTACTGTAACTAAATAACTATTTTACTAATTTGCTCAAGTTAACCCCGGTTAGCTTTGAGCTTTTTTTATTCTATCCAAACCATGAAAAAACTGTTTACCATACTGCTTTTTATTTATGCCGGCAGCGCCATGGCGCAAGAGAAAACCCGGCAAACTAACAAATTTGCCATTGTGGGCGAGGTGGAGAAGGAGTCGGTGATCACCATGGATTCGCTGAAGCAATACACCATCAGCGAGATAGGCGATATAAACATTACCGACCATACTGGAGCCTTTAAACATAAAGACGATAAACTAAAAGGCATTTTGCTGAAGGACATACTTTCGCACACCAAATTCAAAACCACCAGTCCCAAACTGCTCAGTCGCTTTTACTTTGTTTGCAGCGGCGCAGATGGCTACAAAGTAGTTTATTCCTGGAACGAACTGTACAACACCACGGTGGGCGACCACGTGTACATCATTATGGAAAAGAATGGCCTCACCGCCGATAAAATGCCCGAAAGCATGCAAATGACCTCCGCCGCCGATATAAAAACCGGCCGCCGGTATCTGCATAATTTGGATAAGATAGTGGTGGGGCAGGTGAAGTAGCACTCCTCATCGCTCCGCTGCCGCGAGATTAGCGAAGCGTATCTCCTGGTGCGCACCAGGTCAGCTTCCAGCTGACGGAAGCCGAAGGCTTCAGCCATGCAAACCACGGGTTGGAAACCCGCGGTAGCGGCGATTTTTTATCACCCTACCTCCAGCTCATCCCCACTCACCCCATCCAACTCCTGCGGATTGTGGCTTACAGTCAATGCCGTAGCCTTCAATTCTTTAATCAGTGATTGCAGGTCTGATATCAGCTCACCCTTCATTTTCACATCCAGCGCAGAAAAAGGCTCATCCATCAGCAATAATTTTGGTTTAATGGCCAGGGCCCGTAAAATGGCCAGGCGCTGCTGCTGCCCGCCGCTAAGGTGTTCGGGTTTATGCGTGGTAAAGGTTTCCAGCTTGCCAATATTTAAAAGTCGGTTTATCCAGGCGGTATCTTTAGTGGCATATTCCAGGTGCTGCTGCACCGTCATATTGGGGAACAGCGCGTAATCCTGGAAAACGAAACCCGGCATCCGCTGTTGCGGCGACAGGCTGATGTTTTGCGCGGAATCGAACCAGGTAATGTCATCAACAACTATGCGACCAGCATCGGGGGTTATCAGTCCGGCAATCATTTTAAGCAGCGTGGTTTTACCCACGCCCGATGGCCCGGTGATCCGCGCAATGCCGCCTGTTGCGAACTCCTTTTTTACCCGCAGCACCTGTACGCCCTTATAGGCCTTTAGCTTTTTTTCTATATCGATGCTGATCATTCCAAAGGGCTTTTTACCTGGTATTTATTGTAGATGAATACGCCGATGACCAATATAAAAGTAATGGCGAAAAGGACGAGCGAATAGTTATTGGCCGAGGTATAATCCATTTGTTCCACCGAATCGTAAACGGCTATAGAGGCAACCCGGGTTACGCCGGGTATATTCCCGCCGATCATCAGCACCACGCCAAACTCGCCCAGCGTATGCGCAAAGGTGAGCACAATGGCCGTGAGCAGCGATGGTTTGATATTGGGCAGCAATACTTGCCTGAAGGTTTGCCATTCGCTTTTCCCCAGCGTATAAGAGGCCTGTGAAAGCGAAGCCGGCAATTGCTGAAAGGCCGATTTTACGGGGCTGATCATAAAGGGCATACTGTAAATTACCGATGCCAGTACCAGTCCCTCAAAACTGAAAACAAACTGCAGGTTAAACACATCGTGAAGCCATTTGCCAATGCCATGCCGCGGACTAAAAGCCAGAAGCAAATAAAAGCCCAGCACCGATGGCGGCAGCACCAGCGGCATGGTAATAATAGCCTCGATGATAATTTTTATAAACGACCGCTTTTTGGAGAGCCACCAGGCCAATGGCAAACCGAACGCCAGCAATACCAAAGTGGTAATGCCGGCCAGTTTTAAGGTAAGCCATATGGGGGTTAGGTCCATTGCGTTTTATTTTACGTGGTAGCCGTAACGGGTGAAGATCTTTTTTGCGGCGGGGCTTAATATATAGCGGTAGAACTTTTCGGCGTCGGAGTTTGGTTTGGGCTGTTTTATCAGCACCATGCCCTGCTCAATAGGGCTGTAAGTTTTTGGGTTGATGATCTTATAGTACAATTGCGTTTTGTTGGCTGCATCTTTCACCAATGATAACGTAGTAAAACCGGCCTGCACCACGCCTGTGGTAATGTAAGTGTTCACCTGGGTAATGCTTTCGCCCAAAACTATTTTATCTTGCACCTTGTCGTAGATCTTTTCGTGCTTTAAGGCTTCTTCGGCGGCTTTGCCGTAGGGGGCAATGGCCGGGTTGCCAATGGCTATTTTTTGGATGGATGCGCCGGGCAGCAGTTTGGCCCAGTTGGTAAAATCCAGTCGTTGGGTGCTGCAAATGATGAGTGTGCCCGATGCATACACCACAGGCTTTTTGGTAGCAAAACCGCTTTTAAAAAGTTCGTCAGGAAATGCGGTATCGGCAGAAAGGAAAACATCAAAAGGCGCACCGTTCTTAATTTGCGTAGTGAGATTGCCTGAAGGCCCCGCGATGGCATCCACAATAATGCCCGTTTTCTGCATAAAATCTGCCTGCAGGGCTTTCATTACCGGCTGCAGGTTGGCCGCTATGGCCACCTTTAAATTTTGCGCCTTTAGGGAGATAGGGCTTAGCGCCATCAACCACAAAGCAACAAAAAATAGCTTCCTGCCAAATCTTATCATATTAACACGATCGAACATTTTTCATCATGAGTGTAATTAAACCCGCCGCAAACAAATTACGGATATACATTAGCCAACGCAAATATAAACGGTTAAATATCCTGATGTAAATACATTACATTTGTGTTGCTTATACACCAATATAAACATCTCAACCTATAAAACAACTGATCTGCCTATGGATAGCTGTGCATAATAAACAATCAACTAATCTCTCAAAATCTCAATCTCTCATATCTCACAACATGAAAAAAGTAATTATCCTGTTTGCGGCGCTCGTTACCTGCGCCTTTACCCTGCGCGCGCAAGCACCCAAATTCATCTCCACAAACGGCAAAGAAGTTATCGGCACAGATGGCAAACCCTTCCTTATCAAGGGCACCAATTTAGGCAACTGGCTGGTACCCGAAGGCTATATGTTTAAGTTTAAAGCCGTTAACTCGCAAAGGCTCATTAATCAGGCTTTTACCGAGCTGATCGGTCCCGAAGAAACGCGGCTTTTCTGGAAGAAATTCCAGGATACGTATATCACACAGGCCGATATTAAATTTATCAAGGCTTCGGGTGCAAACTCCATCCGTATCCCCTTCAACTATAAACTCTTCACCAGCGAAAGCTATATGGGTATGAACAACCCCAACCGCGGTTTCGAACTGCTGGATAGGGTGATAGGCTGGTGCAAGCAGGAGAAGCTTTACGTAATGCTGGATATGCACTGTGCCCCCGGCGGCCAAACCGGAGATAATATCGATGATGGCGATGGTTACCCCTTCCTGTTCACTAGCGCGGCCAACCGCAAGCAAACCGCCGACATCTGGAAACGCATTGCCAATCACTATAAAAACGAAAGCATCATTTTAGGCTACGACCTGCTGAACGAGCCCATCGCCCATTATTTTAAGGTAGATGAGATAAACCCCCACCTGGAGCCAACCTACAAAGAAATTACGGCGGCAGTACGCTCGGTTGATAAAAACCATATCGTATTCATCGGCGGTGCGCAGTGGGACAGCAATTTTAAGATCTTCGGTAGGCCCTTTGATAGCAAAGCCGTTTACACCTTCCATAAATACTGGACGGATGCTACAAAGGCCGTGGTACAGGAATATATCGATTTTCGCGATAAGTACAATGTGCCCATCTACGTAGGCGAAACCGGCGAGAATACCGATAAATGGGTGCACGATTTCCGCGTCGTATGTGAAGAAAACAACATTGGCTGGCATTACTGGCCCTACAAAAAACTGGATAGCGACAGAGGTTTCATGAGCTTCAATATCCCCGATGGTTACCAGGAAGTGATCGACTATACCGAAAAGCCGCGCGCCAGTTTCGAGGACATCCGCAAAGCCGCCCCTGCCGACAGGGCCAAAATAAAAGCGGCCCTTTACGCTTTTTTAGAGAATAGCAAGTTTGCCAATAGCATCCCGCAAAAAGGGTATATGGAAGCGCTGGGCCTTAAAGTGCCCATAAAATAAACTGTATAGTGTACCTTTAATAGGTTTGAATTTATAAATCGCTTACATTGCAAGGAGAATTATAAACCCTAATTTTTAACTGTACCCATTACGTGGAGTTAACTCACCCCGACTACGCTTCGCTGGTCGACCCTCTCTACCTTCGGTAAAGAAAGTGTCAAAATTATTGAAGCTTACCCTCTTTCCGCTTGCGGAGAGAGGGTGGCCAAGCGCAGCAATGGCCGGGTGAGTTAATAGCGACGATGATAAATATACCGCTTATGTATAGACGTTACTATCAGTTTGTATACCTTTTTGTTGTGCTGGCCGGTATGGCTCTGCCCGTTGCTGCGCAAACCCTGGTGCCCGTTGTAGATACGGCCAAGCAGCACGTATTCCGTTTTGCCGAACTGGAATACCTGCGCGATACCACCAATGCCCTTAGCCTGGCCGACGTAAGCACGCGCTATAGTAGTAAATTTGTAAGTAATACATTGCCCACCCCACAGATACAGGAGGCCGGCGCCACCTTTTGGTACCGCATCCGGCTGGATCAGCGCATAGCTACCGAAAATAGCTGGATCCTGGAGTTTTTTGATCAAACCATTGATAGTATAACCGTATACTCGCCCGCAAAAGGCGGTACTTATACCGCCACGCTGCTGGGCAGTAACCGGCCTTTTTCGCAGCGGATGTACGCGCATAAAAATTTTACGCTCAACATCAGCAATGATGTTAAGGCCGAGAATTACTATTACTTTAAACTCCGCTCGCACGAATCGGCCAACGTTATCATCGTACTGCGATCGGTAAACTGGTTCATCAGCTACGCGCTGGACGAATACTTTTACTTCGGCATATTTTATGGTATGATCCTGGTTTTCGGGTTGTACAACTTCATGATGTTTGTGGCCATGCGGCAGCGTCAGTACCTGTACTACATTGTTTACAACCTCAGCATAGGCCTTTACGAAATGTGTACCGATGGTATTGCCTACCAGTACCTGTGGCAAACCGCCCCGCAGTGGAACCACTACGCATACGGTATCGCGCTGTTCCTGGCCAGCACCTTTGCTATGCTGTTTGCCCAGAGCCTGCTCAGTTTAAAGGAGAACGCGCCACGTTTTAACAAGGTGCTTAATGGCGTCATCATCGCCAGGGCTATTTTCTTCGCTATTGGTTTGCTGGTAGATAAAACCCTTTTCACCTATAAAATTATCGAGATCATCCCCCTGTCCGTAGCTTTTATATCGGGCTGTTACGTGCTGTACAAAGGGTATCGCCCGGCGCGCTTCTTTGTTATTGGTTACAGCTTTTTGTTTACCGGTTTTATCATCAAATCGCTTATAGCGCTCAATTTATGGTGGCTGCCCGTTACAGCGCTCAACTTTTACAGCCTCAGTTTTTGTTTTATTATGGAGATGCTGTTCATCACCTTCGCTATTGGCGATAGGGTGCGGATGCTGAAACGCGAGAAGGATACAGCCCAGCAGCGTATGATAAAACAGCTGCAGCAAAACGAAGAATTGAAAGACCTGCTGAACAAGCGCCTGGAAGTGCAGGTGGCCGAGCGTACCAGCGAACTATTAGAAAAATCGTCCCTTATCGAACTACAGAACGAAGAACTTACAGCCGTAAACCAATTGCTGCAACAGCAAGCAGAAGAAATTTCGCGTATGAACGTGCTGCTGGAAAAGGACAACCTTACCCTGCATAACGATATTGAAAAAGTTACGCACGACAGGGTGATGAGTGCCGAAGTAGATTTTGAAGAGTTTAGCCGCATCTATCCCGACCGCGAAACCTGCTTCAAATTCCTGGCCGACTTGAAATGGGAACACGGCTACGCCTGTAAAAAATGCAGTAACACCCATTATGGTAACGGGCATTTGCCTTACAGCCGCCGCTGTTCTAAATGCGGGTACGAGGAATCGGTTATTGCCTACACCATTCTGCAGAACACCCGCATCCCCATCAACAAGGCATTTTACATGATATTTTTGATGTACAGCACCAAAGGAAAGATCTCGTCGCACAAACTCTCCGAGATTCTCTCTATCCGCCAAAGCACCTGCTGGGCCTACAGCAGCCGCATAAAAAAAGCCATGGAGAGCATGAAAAAAGAGATCAAAAACGCCGGCAGCAAAGGCTGGAGTAAGCTGGTGATAGATACTTCGGAGGAGTAAAAGTCTGAACCGGGATTAAACTGATTTATACGATTCTCGGATTTTAAGAATCAGGATAAATAAAAAAATCCCGCCCATCTGTTTAATCGTAAAAATCCCGGTTCAGACAAACCCTACTGACATACCGTTGTCATTACCGTATGGTTTATTTGTATCGTAATCAAAAAACAAATATCATGGAAAACCAAAGCATTGCAACCACCAACACCGATGTAACCGTAGTCACTGCCGATGCGCTGTTAAAACACTGGCAGGGGCATCGTAAACTAAGCCGTAAAGCATTAGAATCCTTCCCCGAAAAGGAGCTTTTTGAATTTTCTATCGGCGGGATGCGCCCATACGATCAGCTTGCAAAGGAAATGATAGGCCTGGCAAGCGGCGGCATCAACGGTATTGTAACCGGCAGTTGGACAACCAGGCCCGAGTTAGAACACTTTAACAACGAAGTAGAGATCAAAACCAAAGCCGGGCTGCTTGCCGCCTGGGACGAGGTAACCACCCAACTTGATACGCTTTGGCCACAAATACCTGCCGACCATTTTTACGATCAAGTAAAGGCCTTTGGGCAGTATGAAAATACAGTAGTTGATACGATCCTCTATTTGATAGATAATGAGATACACCACCGCGGGCAGGGGTTTGTATACCTCCGCGCCCTCGGCATCGAGCCGCCAGCGTTTTGGGACAGGTGGTAAGTTTAATTAACTAAACCCAGGCGTCATTGCGAGGTACGAAGCAATCTCCCGATAGGAAGGTCCGCTATGCAGATCGCTTATCCTGCGTAGAGATTGCTTCGTACCTCGCAATGACGCTT
The DNA here is from genome assembly GCF_014773265.1 of Mucilaginibacter pankratovii. GTDB lineage: Bacteria > Bacteroidota > Bacteroidia > Sphingobacteriales > Sphingobacteriaceae > Mucilaginibacter > Mucilaginibacter pankratovii. The sequence goes on from NZ_JACWMY010000003.1 coordinate 470,811, forward strand.
TGTTGAGTAGTGTCTTTTATACTCAATCTCCAATCCGCTTACTCCCCATAGCTATATTGCTTAAAAGGTAAGCTGTGAGGGAAGCGTATCGCAACTATTTTTTTATTTTTTTAAAAGCCGCTTTAAACCCTTTAAAGCGGCTTTTTGCTGTTTTACCCCTGTGAGGCAAGCGTATCAAAATTCATATAAATGGCTAATTATCAGTTATTTATATTATAAAGCGCTTGTTTGTAACGTGAAAATTACTTTAAATTTGCGTTAACCGATTATACCGGCATCTGCCTATTTCCTGGAGAACACCAATATGCCATAAATGCCTGCGGGTATTTGCGTGCTTTTGGTTTACATAAAAGTTAATGGCTTGCAGGCAATTACGGTTGTATCATTTACCAATACAGCAAACCAATTAATAACCAATCAAATACAAAAATTATGAAGATCACCTACAAAATTAAGTTACTGGCAACGGTGTTTATTACACTGGCGCTGCTGGTAAATGCGTGTAAAAAAGATGCCCGCACGCAAAGCATCGATGGCGCAAAAACAACCACTACCGAACCGCGAAACGCCACCAGCGCGGTTACCACCTGGCTTACTACCTCCAATCAAAGCAGCCTTTTGGCGCAGGGCAGCGTAAACTTCGCGGCAGATGCCGGCACCAACCCAAATACCATTACGGTTGATGAAGGTACCACCTACCAGGGCATCGATGGCTTTGGCTATACCCTTACCGGCGGCAGCGCAAGCCTGCTAAACGGCTTGGGAGGCAACCAGGCCAGCGTGCTCAACGAGTTGTTTGGCACAGGTAACGGGCAAATAGGCGTTAGTTACCTGCGTGTAAGCATTGGCGCATCAGATCTTAGCTCGTCAGATTTTACCTATAACCAAACCGCGGGCGATGTAAACATGAACAACTTTAGCCTGGCACAGGAGAACACCGATTTCCTGCCTATCCTGAAAAAGATCCTGGTCATTAACCCTAACATCAAAATTATAGCCACCCCCTGGACGGCCCCAACCTGGATGAAGGTGAACACCACCGGCAACAACGGCTATACCGGTGGCAGCTTAAACACCGCTTATTACGCTGCCTATGCTAAGTACTTTGTAAAATATATACAGGCTATGCAAGCGCAGGGCATCCGCATAGATGCCGTTACACCGCAAAACGAGCCACTTAATCCCTACAATAATCCCAGCATGGTAATGCAGGCCAATGAGCAGGTAACGTTTATCAACAACCACCTGGGTCCGCAATTTGCCGCAGCCGGCATCACCACCAAAATTATCGCATACGATCATAATGCCGATGTGCCAAGTTACGCCACCACGGTAGTAGGCCAGGCAGGCGGATATGTAGATGGTTCTGCGTTTCACCTTTACGCAGGCGATATCAGCGCGTTAACAACTGTACACAACGCATACCCTAACAAAAACGTTTACTTTACCGAGCAATGGGTGGGCGCACCAAGCAACTTTGGCGGCGATTTGGGCTGGCACATCAACACCCTCATCATAGGCGCTACCCGTAACTGGAGCCGCAACGTACTGGAGTGGAACCTCGCTGCCGATCCTAACAACAACCCGCATACCGCAGGCGGCTGCAGCACCTGCCTTGGCGCTATTACGGTAAGCGGTACATCCATTAGCCGTAACGTAGGTTATTACATTATTGCCCATGCATCAAAAGCGGTAAGGCCGGGCGCGGTACGTATTGCCTCTAACATAGCGGGCAGCATCCAAAACGTGGCGTTCCGTAACAGCGACGGTACCAAAGTGCTCATCGCATCAAACAGCGGCGGCAGCAGCACCAGCTTCAAAGTAAAATGGGGTTCAGAATCCTTTACTTACACCCTGGCTGCAGGCGCGGTAGTAACCTTTAAATGGAGCGGCACACCGGGCGGAGGCACAGGCAGCGGCGCGCCTATCGGGCAAACCATCACCCTGAAAGGCTTTAATAACCAATATGTAAACAGCCAGAACGGCACACAAGCTATGACTTGTAACAGCGCAGTAGCATCTACCTGGGAGCAATTTACCGTGGTGGATGCGGGCGCAGGTAAAATAGCCCTTCGTGCCATGAACAAATACGTATCATCAGAAAACGGCACGCAAGCCATCACCTGTAACCGCGCCACCATTGGCGATTGGGAGAAATTTGATTGGGTACCAACAACGGATGGTAAAATAACCATCCGCGGTAACAACGGCAAGTTCATAAGCAGCGAGAACGGCACCCAGGCCATGACCTGTACCCGCGCAACCGCATCGGGATGGGAAGCTTTTGGGGTGAACCAGTAAGCTGTAATCCATAGCGATGGGTTTTAAACCCATCGCTAAATAAAAATATAAATAACGTCATCCTGAACTTGTTTCAGGACCCCACAGGACAGGTAGCCGATATGCTAACCGCCCTGTTGAGTAGGCTACCATGCAGATGGGGTGCCGAAATAAATTCGGCATGCCGTGTTGTTTTAAAGGTTCAAGTATGCAGGTTTCAAACCCATCGCTATCGCTACCAACACAAAAACCAATTAACCACAAATACCAACATAATGAAAAAGCAATTATTAAACTTTCTGAAAGGAGCCGGACTGGTACTGGCTATCAGCGTTGCGATGATCTCCTGTAAAAAGGATGTAAAAGCGCCGGCCGATGAAAAAGCTGCAATCGCTACCGCCACTACTACTCCCCGCGCCCTCACCCTGGTTTGGCAGGATGAGTTTAACGGCACCGGTGTAGACGGCAGCAAATGGGGTATAGATGTAGGCAACCCCAACGTAAACAATGAGAAGGAGTATTACTCAACCGGGAACGTGGCGGTAACAGGGGGCAACCTGGTTATCACGGCCAAAAACCAAAGCATGGGCGGGCAACCTTATACTTCGGGTAAGCTCACCACCTCGGGTAAGTTCTCGGTAAAATATGGCCGCATCGAGGCGAGTATCAAACTCCCCGCTTTCCAGGGTAGCTGGCCGGCATTCTGGATGCTGGGTACCAATATCGGCTCGGTAGGCTGGCCACAATGCGGCGAGATAGATATTATGGAGCAAACCAACACCAGCAATGTTACGCTGGGTACCATGCACTGGAACAATAACGGCCACGTTTACTACGGCGGCAACACACCGGTGAATGTTACCGGTTATCATTTATATGCGGTAGAATGGGATGCAAACAGCATTAAATGGTATGTGGATGGTACGCTGTTCCACACCGGGAATATTCAAAACAACATCAACAGTACCGAAGAGTTTCAGCTGCCTTTCTTCCTGATCCTGAACCTTGCGGTAGGAGGCGACCTGCCCGGCAACACCATTAACAACGGCGCGTTGCCCGCTAATATGTATGTAGATTACGTAAGGGTCTATAGCATCAGCGGCGGAACAGGCTCTACCGCGCCTATCGGGCAAACAGTGACCTTAAAAGGCTTCAATAACAAATATGTGAATGGCCAGAACGGCACCCAGGCCATGACCTGCACCAGCACGGTAGCATCTACCTGGGAGCAATTCACCGTGGTTGACGCAGGCGGCGGTAAGGTAGCTTTACGCAGCATGAACAAATATGTATCCTCTGAGAACGGCACGCAGGCCATCACCTGTAACCGCGCTACCATTGGCGATTGGGAGAAATTTGATTGGGTGCCAACAGCAGACGGCAAGGTTACCTTCAGAGGCAACAACGGCAAATTCATTTCCAGCGAGAATGGCACACAAGCCATGACCTGCACCCGGGCAACTGCTGCGGGTTGGGAAGCTTTTGGGGTGAACCAGTAAAGTTCATTTGCTGCGTCAAGAGTTTACTCATCCCGACGAGGCTCCGCCCGTCGACCCTCTTTGCGAAGCAGAGAGGGTAAAGAAAATAGAACCCTCTCCTTTGGAGAGGGCAGGGTGAGGCTATCGAACTCACCTTCTTTACCGCAGGTAGAGAGGGTCGGGCAGCGGAGCGCACCCGGGGGGGTGAGTCAACTTGGCGAGCGGACATTGGCTATGGGACAAACCGTAAACAAAACCAATAAAAAAAGTCCTAAATTACAGCCTGCCTTCTTAACCAGTGGGCAGGCTGTTTTATTTTACCTTGATGAGAAGACTTTTTGTTACCTGCCTTTGTGTTTTATTGAGCACCACCTTGCTGCAGGCGCAATCTTTGCAAAAAAAACTACAGCTCGACATCTCCACAGGCTACCAGCGGGAAGATCTGAAATGGTCGATAGCGGGTAACCTGGATGGACAAAACCCCAATATATATTCGGAACTGCAGTGGAAAAAGGTTGGTGGGCAATCGGTAGCCGCAGCACTGCAATGGAATTTTTGGAATAAGCTGATGCTGATAGGCGGGTATCAACGGGTCTCCATAAAATCAGGCGCCGTGAGGGATAACGACTACAGCGGCGACAACCGCACCAACCCCGCTTACGATCAATTATTTGATGCGGACAAAGGTTTTACACGGGATTTGGCTGTCGGCCTTGGGTATAAGCTCATTGATAAAGAAACCTTCTCTCTTACACCTTACGGTGGATACAGTGCCAGTAAGCAATCGCTCCACCTGCTGGACAGGAGCGGCCAGTATGCCGACCTGAACAGTACCTACGATACCGATTGGAAGGGGGCGTTCGTAAAAGCTATAGCGGGTTTAAAGCTTTCAAAAAAACTTACCGCCACGGCCACCCTCGCCTACCACCAGGCCGACTACAACGCCAAAGCCGACTGGAACCTGATCCCAACCTTTCAGCACCCGGTGAGCTACCGGCATACTGCGAAAGGCTACGGCATTGCTGCCGACGCGTCGGTGGCTTATAACATCACCAAAAGCATCGCTGTAAATTTGGGCGGCGGCTACTTTACAGGGCAAACCGGGGAAGGGATAGACGAATTGTTTTTAGCCTCCGGCGGATCCGACAAAACCCAACTCAATGAGGTAGACCGGAAAGGCTATAAATTATCAGTTGGATTAGTGCTGAATTATTGATGAAAAACGACCGTTTTGTTGATCAAAATGGTAAAAACAAGGAGATTTTCGACAGTGATTTTGCACATTTTTGGTATATTTTGTATTAGTTACCCCCATTTTGTTTCAATATATTAGTGAACGATAAACCGCATATGAAAAAATTATTTGCCTGCCTTTGCTGCCTTGTTTTCCTGCTTACCACATCGTTTCTGCCAAAACCAGAGTGGACAAATTTGTTGGATAAAAACCTCTCCAAATGGGAAACTTACCAAAGCTTTTACCACAAAGTTGGCTATAACGGCAAGCCTCCTGTTGATAGTAATGGTGTTAAAATACAGCCAATTGGATACAATGTAAATAAGAATAATGTGTTTTCGGTTGTAATGGAGAACGGGCAGCCGGTACTCAAAATTACCGGGGAGATCTATGGCTGCATTTTTACCAAACAGGATTTTGCCAATTACCACCTTAAACTGAAATTCCGTTGGGGCCAAAAGAAATGGGTGCCAAGGCTGGATGAGCTGAAAGACAGTGGTTTACTATATCATTCGCAAGGTAAAAACGGTGTAGAGTGGTTCCGTACCTGGATGCTGAGCCAGGAGTTCCAGGTGGTGGAAAACAGCTCGGGCGATTACTGGTCGCAAGCCAGCTCGCAAGCAGATGCTAAAGCTGTGAAAGACAGTAGTTATAAGTTTAGCACACAAGGCAAATGGACGCCACTTGGCGGAGCAACCGGCAACGGTGGCTTCTGCGAGGCAGGTAAAAAAATGGATAAAGCCATCGGCGAATGGAACCAAATTGAACTGATCACCTATGGCGACAGAAGCCTGCATATTGTTAACGGGCAGGTAGTTATGGCGTTAAAAAACTCCCGCTACAAAGATGGCGACGTAATAAAACCCCTCACTCACGGCAAGCTCCAACTACAAAGCGAAGCCGCAGAAGTTTACTATAAGGATATTATGATCAAACCGATAAAAGGTATCCCGGCCAAGTATGCTAAATACTTCGAATAAGCACCTAACCGCAACAAAAAAAGGCGAATTCTGCGAACTAAATTAATTCGTAAAATCCGTCTGATTCGTGAAATTAGTAGTTGTAATTATTTATCACTCAGCAATATCGGTGTCCCCTTGTTATTACCCAGGATGATCACCTTAGCATTCGGCGACAGGGCAATTTCCTTTTGCGCTTTGATGCTTTCGTACTGTAATTGTTTATCAGATAAGCCGGTAGAAAGGATCTTTTGGTAATCGGCAATACCCTGTGCTTCCACACGTTTACGGTCGGCTTCCTGGCGCTCTTTCTGCAGCACGAAGGTCATTTTCTGCGCTTCCTGCTCGGCGTTTATCTTCGATTCGATACTGGCTTTAACAGATGATGGCAAAGAGATATTACGGATAAGGATCTGCTCCAGTTCCAGCCCGCGTTTGGTAAAACTGGCGGCAATAGTGCGGTTTATCCTGTTTTGAAACTCCTGCCTTTTTACCGAGTAAAGGTCTACCGCGGCGTAATTTACGGCGTTATCACGTATGGCGGTTCTTGCAACGGCGCGTACAATGTTATTAACATAATCTGGCCCAATGCTCTGTAAAATAAAAGGGGCCTTTGCCGAGCGTACGTTAAACAATACGGTAAGATCTACAGTAACTTCCAGTCCGTCAGATGATAACACCCGTATCGCATCATCACCCGATATATCGCCTTCGTTATGCTGGGCGCTCATGGTATAATTCTGCGTACGTACATCAAAATTGGTAATTTCTACCAATGGGTTTACAAAATGCAGCCCGCTTTCCAATACATCAGGCTGTACCTTGCCAAACAATACCTGTACACCCACACGGCCGGAATCGATCACCTTAACAGAGGATAACACCAGCCCCAGTACGGCTATGGCACCACCAACAACGCTAACAAGGCCACCAAAACGGCCGGCCGGCTGGGGCGAGCGTTTTAACATTACACCTACAAAAAGTATAATAACGCCAACAATTGCTAAAAACATGATAGTTTAAGATTAATGTAAGGTTTGAGAATGTTTTGGTATTAGAATTTAAATGCCCGGCTTTGTTACGTAAACCGGGCATTTATTTTAACATCGGGAGCGGGTGTTACTGTTTCCCTGTAGTATTTTTTACTTCTTTTATCAGCTTTATTTTCAGGGAGATGAATACAGCAGCGATAAATACCGCACCCAATAAATAAGCGTATTGCGCGTGCTCAATACCCCAATAGCCTATCATCAGGGCCACAAAAATACCCAGGTTGTAAACTACGTTGAGCGCTATTTTCTTACCCATATTAGTATACGCTTATAGTAGGGTCAATCTCTGCCTGCCAGGCTAAAATGCCACCCTGCAAATTATACAGGTTGGTGTAGCCTTGTGCCTCTAACTGGTGCAAAGCTACCGAACTGCGTTTACCGCTTCGGCACATAATAACAACCGGTTTATCTTTAGCTACCTGGTCGGCCTCTATCAGAATGCCGCCCAGCGGGATATGCTTGCCACCCAGGTTGGAAGTTTCGTATTCAAAATCTTCCCGAACGTCTATCAGTTGAAAATCTTCGCCGCTATCTAACTTCTGTTTTAGTTCCTGTACGCTTATTTCTTTCATCTTAAATGTAATTATAAGCCAAAGGTATGTTTTTTCCGTATCAAATAATTGTCCCTGTTTTGTAACAATAAGCACCCTCGGGCGTTTCATATATAATTGTATATTATTACAATAGCTGCTTAAATGAAGAAAATTAACCGGTTTTTTTGGTTCTGTTCCGGAGCACATATAGATACTTTAAAGAAATACCCTATCGAGCATAATAAGTATGTAGGTATTGGGGCAACTATATTTTTCACTGCATTATTCGCCTCTTTATCAGGCGGTTATGCCATGTATTTCGTATTCAGCGGCGATGCATTTGCCGTTGGCTTCGCTATACTTTTCGGGCTTTTGTGGGGCACCGCCATATTTAATATGGATAGATATATCGTATCGAGTATTAATAAAGAAGGCAGCACCAACCAGCAAATATTACAGGCATCCCCGCGTATTTTATTGGCGATAATGATAGGCATAGTTATATCGCGCCCGCTGGAACTGAAGATCTTTGATAAAGAAATTCGCCAGAAATTAAAAACCGCTTACCTGAAGGGACAGCACACCAAGATAGATTCGCTGCAGAAAACCTACCAGCAAAAGTACGCCCAGGAAATGGGTAAAAACACCGATCTGAAGAAGGAAAAGGACTCGTTAGAACGCGATATCAACCGATCGCGGTACCAGCTTAACCAGGAGGTTTTTGGGGATAAAACCAACCAAACATCGGGCATTACCGGCTACGGCACCTATGCAAAACAAAAAGAGCAGGTGCTTAAAGAAAAGGAAGAGCGCTTAAAAACGGTGACTGACAACCTGGGGCAGATGGATAATTATTTAAGCCAGCGCAAAGATTACGAGGGAGTTAACAGCACCCGGCTGTTTAACGAAAAGCAACTGGATAGCCTCTCTAACGTGGCCGGTTTTGCCGACCGAAACTGGGCCTTAGGGCAGCTGGGTTATAATGTAGATGGAAGCCGCGATTTGGATACTTATCTGGCTATCTCCTTTATCGGGTATTTGTTTATCCTGTTCGAGTGTTTACCGGTTTTCGTGAAACTAATGTCGCCAAAAGGGCCTTACGATACAGCTATCGCAAAAATAGCGGAGGCGAATATCCATTTCGCTGATAAAGATAAAGACCGGGATATTGCTGTTACTGACAGCACTTACGACCATAACCTGGATGCCGACGTGGAACGGCGAAAGCGCATCATCACGGCACAGTCGGATTATGATTTTGGTCGGCATAGTTACGATTAGCGGGCTTACCAAAGGTTTTGGTAAGACGGAGCGAACCACTCACAACTCTCTACTCACCATTCACTCGCGAAGCGTAATAAAATTGATAGAAAACATTTACCGATTAAATCTTAATTTCAGCGCCGTAATACACTGATCAATGAAAAAATTATTTACGCTTGCGGCGGCTTCGCTCCTGGCCGCTTCGGCATTTGCCCAAAAGCAAAAGGCCATTTATTATACTATCTCGTTCCCCAATGCGGTACACCACGAGGCCGAGATCTTGTTAACCATTCCGCAAGCGCCGGCGGGTTCGCTAAAAGTGCACATGAGCCGCTCATCTCCGGGCCGTTATGCCACGCACGAGTTTGGTAAAAACATATACAACTTAAAAGCCACCGGGGCAGATAACGCGCCGCTTACCGTTAAACAGCTGGAAGGCGATCTGTATGAGGTACAGGTAACAAGCGAAACCGTAAAAATAAGTTATACCCTTTTTGGTAACTGGACGGACGGAACCTACGCCAGCATCGATGCCAGCCACGCGCATTTAAACATGCCCGCCACCATTATGTGGGCCGAAGGGCAAACCGACCGACCAATAAGAGTGCAGTTTAATGATGCCGACAAATACGGCTGGAAGGTAGCAACCCAACTAAAAAGCGAGGGCGATAATGTTTACAGCGCGCCCGATCTGCAATACCTGATGGATAGCCCAACCGAGCTATCTGCCTATAAAATAAACAGCTGGACGGTTGATAACAACGGCAAGCCCGAGAAGATCAACATAAGCACACACTCGGACGATAGCCAGGCGGTGATTGATAATTTTGCCAAAATGGTGCAGAGAATGGTGCTGGAAGAAAAAGCCGTTTTTGGCGAACTCCCGGTTTACGATAACGGCGAATACACCTTTTTGCAGGATGTACATCCTACCACATCAGGCGATGGTATGGAGCACCGCAACTCTACTATTATTGTGCAGCCCGCGCCAAAAGTAGAAGGTTTGGAAAGCAGGCTGATAGGCACTTTTTCCCATGAGTTTTTCCACAGCTGGAACGTAAAGCGCATCCGCCCAAAATCATTAGAGCCATTTAACTTTACGCATGCCAACATGAGCAGCGAGCTTTGGTTCGCCGAAGGTTTTACCCAATATTACGGCGAGCTGGTACTTGCCCGCGCAGGCATCCATAGTGTGGATGATTACACCCGCACCATTGCCGGTTTGGTAAACCAGGCGGTTAACACGCCCGGAGCGGCAAAATATTCTCCTGCTGAGGCAAGTCGCTATGCGGTATTTGCCGATGCCGGCGTATCTATCGACCCGAACAACCAAACCAATATGTTCACCAGCTATTACACTTATGGCGGTGCAACGGCTTTGGCCTTAGATCTGCGCCTGCGCAGCGAGTTTAACTTAACGCTTGATGATTATATGCGCCAGGTTTGGCTGTCGCGCGGTAAAGTGATGAAGCCTTACACCATCACCGATCTGCAAAGCGACCTGGCAACCGTAACCAAAAACGCAAAATTTGCTGCGGATTTCTTTAAACGCTACATCAACGGTACCGAAAAGAACAACTACGAAGCATTACTGGCTAAAGCAGGTTTGGTATTACAGCGCGTACAGCCGGGTAAAGGCTGGGCTGGTCCAACAGGCGGCGCGGGCGGCCGTGGCAGAAGCGGGCAGGCGCGTACAGGCGACGGGGATGGCTTTGCCATACTATCGAACACAACAGCAGGTACGCCAATTTATAAAGCGGGTATTGATGCCGGCGATATTATCACCAAAGCCGATGGCAGGGATATTAAAGATGCCGCCGCTTTTACCGAGGCATTGGCCAATAAAAAACCGGGCGACAAGATCGCCGTAAGCTTTAAAAACCGCGCGGGCGAACACCAAACCGTGATCACTTTAGAGGAAAACCCTAACTATGAAGTGGTAACCTTAGAAAAAGCAGGTAAACAATTAACAAAAGAACAACAGGATTTCCGCGATAAGTGGTTATCATCAAAAGTAAAATAAACATGAAAATTAAACTGTACGCGGCAGTTGCTGCCTTAGCATTAATACCGGCACTTGGTTATAGCCAGCAAACTGGTTATAATAAAAAGGTTGAAGACTTTATTAAAACCGATGATGTGGAACGCATCATTAAAACCCTCAGCGCCGATGACATGCAGGGCCGCGGCACATTTACGCCGGGTATTGATAAAGCCGCAACTTTTATAGAAGGCGAGTTTAAGGCAGCAGGCATTAAACCGCTTGCAGGCGCGACAGGCTTTCGTCAAAACTTTAGCATGCTGCGCACCACGCCGGTTAGTTCAAAGCTTACCATCAATGGCGCGGATGTGCCTGCCGATAAGTTTGCCATCAGCGGATCAGGCTCTTTCAACTGGAGCAGCCTTGATGGCGTAGAGGTTGTAAAGATTGCGGCCGGTAAAAACTTTGGTGCCGAATACCAGGCTTTGCTAAAGAGCGGAAAAAACACTGTTGCATTGCTGGATACCAGCTACGCAGCTATGTTTAAACGGGTTGCTGCCCGCGCAAAACGCGGGGGAACATCCTTTAAAGGCGCCGGTGACACAGAAAAACCTGTTGTATTTGTAATAGCGGGTATTGATGATGTAAAATCTTTATCGGTTACTTACGAGGCAAAAACCGAAGAAAAACCGTTGTTTAACGTTGCAGGGATGATCCCGGGTAAATCAAAGCCAAACGAGTACGTGGTATTCTCCGGTCATTACGATCACCTGGGGATTATTAAACCGATGGATGGCGATAGCATTGCCAACGGCGCGGATGACGATGCATCTGGTACCACCGCGGTTATCGAACTGGCCAAGTATTACAAAAAACTGAATAACAACGAGCGAACGCTCATTTTTGTGGCCTTTACCGCGGAAGAAATTGGTGGTTTTGGTTCACAATATTTCTCTAAACAAATGAACCCCGACCAGGTTGTGGCTATGTTTAACATTGAGATGATAGGCAAGGCTTCCAAATTTGGCGAGAATTCGGCATTTATTACCGGCTACGAGCGTTCTGATTTTGGGAAGATCCTCCAGAGCAATTTGGAAGGCACCGCCTTTAAATTCTACCCGGACCCATACCCTGCGCAAAATCTGTTCTACCGCAGCGATAACGCAACGTTAGCAGCTTTGGGCGTACCAGCCCACACCATCTCTACCGACCAGATTGATACCGATAAGCTCTATCACTCGGTTAAAGATGAATTCAGCAGCATGGATGTAAGCAATATCGTAGCAACCATCAGGGCAATCGCCTTAAGCTCACGCTCGATAGTTGCCGGCAAGGATGCACCCGCGAGGATCCCGAAGCTGGAGCGATAATTTTGTTTGAAAGTTGAAAGGTTTTAAGGTTGTAATGTTGCTTAGCAAATACAGCTTTAAAACCTTTTAACATAAAATCATATCAGCTTTAACCTTCTAATAAAACAAAACATTTAATATCCTCCCGGCGTTACTCCTAAAATAAATTCGAAAAATTATGCAATGGTTTGGCAGGCGCGAAAGCGATAATTTTGAAAAAGGCAGCAGTGGCGGCCGTGGTATGGCTGTAGGCGGTGGCGTATTAGGTTTAATTGCTGCTGCTATCTACTTTTTTACAGGAGTAGACCCTTCACAGATCCTTAACCAGGGCCAGAATGCACAACAATCCAATACCGAATCAACTGCGCCCGATAGTAAACAGGAAAAATTTGCACGTGTGGTACTGGCAGATACCGAAGATGTGTGGACAAAGCTTTTTAATGATATGGGTAAAACGTATCAGCCAACGGTAATGCATTCTTTTACCGAGGGCGTAAATACTGCCTGCGGACAAGCATCCTCACAAAGCGGACCGTTCTACTGCCCTGGGGACCAAAAGGTATATCTCGATGTTTCTTTTTTTGATGAGCTGTCCAATAAATTCGGCGCCTCCGGAGATTTTGCACAAGCCTACGTAATTGCCCACGAAGTTGGCCACCACGTACAGGATCTGCTCGGCCTTAGCGCTAAAATGGAGCAGGCGCGCCAGCAATTAAGCGAAGAAGAGTATAATAAATTATCGGTAAAGCTGGAATTACAGGCAGATTTTTATGCCGGTATTTGGGCACATTACGAAAAGAATATGAAGAATGTGCTTGACCCCGGGGATATAGAAGAAGCCCTTAACGCCGCAAACCAGATAGGTGACGACCGCCTGCAGCAGAAATACCAGGGGCAGGTTACGCCCGATTCCTTTACCCACGGCAGCAGTGCCCAGCGTATGTTTTGGTTTAAAAAAGGCTTTGAAACGGGCGATGTAAGCCAGGGGAATACCTTTACGGCGAGTGATTTGAATTAAAGCTTTGGGCTCTATTGTTTATTGAAGTGTCCCACTCATTAAAAAATCGCTGCGACGGCAAGTTTCGGATAAAAATCTATAGACCAGTAGGTTATGTCGTTTATGTCAAGAGCAGGGATGTCCCAAAGTGTCCCGCCAAATAATATAAAACACTGGTAATCAATATTTAATATGTTTCGCTGTCCCGCACATGCAAAGTGGGACACTTGCATGCAACAGAGGCGGGTTTGCAAAAAATGCCAAACTGTTTTATCCCTCCACTACTACCCTTATCCTATCCTCAATTTCTTTCACCAGTTCATCAACAGGTGCTTTGCCTGGTTCGATGGGTTCGAGCACTGTCCAACTCATTGGAGTGAAGGTATTAAGCGGATAAAGCCCGTAGCGGCGCATCTTCCATGAATCTATTATAGCTACCGGTACTAATAACGCATCGGGGCATTTCTTTAACAACGCGGCCACGCCTGCAGCCTGGAAGGTTTTTACTTTGCCATCCTTAGAGCGTGTTCCTTCGGGGAATATCATAGCCGACCATTTATTCTCCTTCATCCTGATGCCAAACTTTACCAGTTCGGTGATTGCCTGGCGTGGGTCGTTACGGTCGATATTAGCACCACCGCCTACCTTTAGGTTGTAGGATATAGATGGCACGCCCTTGGTAAGTTCTACCTTAGATACAAACTTTGCATGGTATTTCCGCAAAAAGTAGATCATCGGCGGGATGTCGAAATCGCTTTGGTGGTTGGCAATAAAAATAATAGAGCGGCCAAGTGGCAGGTTTTGTTTGTTGGTAAATTTAACCGGGTTGAACAAAATGTAGTAGGTGCCAACCAAAAAGAAGTTGAGAATATCCACCGACCGCTTATGCGCCTTATAACCGCCCCAGTTATAACACATCCACTGTATGGGCTGAAATATGATCAGCATCCCCATAAATGCAATACTGGCAAGAGGCGACAGGAAATAGCCTAAAAACTTTTTCATCAAGGCCGCAAAGTTATATTTTTTTGAGAAAATGCTAAATGTTTGGCTTATAATCTGTTCTCTAACTGCATCAGTTTTATCTTAAGCACCGCAGCCACCGTTACCGAATCGGTTATCTCGCCGCTATTCACCATCTGGTAAACCTGTTCAAAAGGCACTTTATTTACTAATAGGTCCTCGGTATCTTCGGGTTCTGCTTCGTGCTGCTCCAAACCGCGGGCAAGGTAAATAATGCTCAGTTCATCACTTACCGAGTTGGAGAGGTGCATCTGTAGTATCTCGGTCCATTCGTTTGCTTTCAGTCCGGTTTCTTCCAAAAGCTCCCGTTTGGCAGATTCCAGCGGGTCGCTGCCTTCGGGCCCACCGCCTTCGGGGATCTCCCAGCAATATTGGTTCAGCACAAAACGATACTGGCCCACCAAATAAGTATTCATATCAGCATCCAGAGGGATAACACCTATGGCTACATTTTTAAAATGGATTTTCCCATAAATGCCAGGGTTGCCCGATGGATTGATCACCTGGTACTCGGTAACGTTTATCCAGGGATTATCGTAAATATTTTGCTCGGATGTTATTTGCCAGGGGTTTTCTGTTGGGTGCTCCATTGCCATAAAGGTAATAGTATGCCCTTACTTATTACCCGGCTATTTAAAATTTATGCGGCTTCTGTAATTTCCGGCTTTCCCTTTTTTAAGTAGCCCGGCACGTTCACTAACAGTATCCCTGCTAAGATCACAATGAGACTTAAAAGCTGAGCTGTATTCACGTTTTCGTGTATAAACAGCCAGCCCAAGAACACGGCTACCACCGGATTTACGTAGGTGTGCGTACTGATTATGGCCGGCGGCTTAATACTCAACAGCCACACAAATGATTGGTAGGCAACCAGCGAGCCCATCACAATTAAGAACGCCAACCCCGCCCAGGCTTCAAACGCGATGTTGTTGAAAGAGAAGCCAACCTGTTCGCTTTTGCAAAAGGCCACAATAGTGGCCGATACTCCGGCGGCCAATAATTGTACGCTTGAATTCATCGCTGTGGAGCTTTTGCCGGTATTACCTTTAACAATGAGCGATCCGATGATCCAAAGCAGGGCTCCAAACAATACGGCAATACTGGCAATGAGCGCCATTGGCGATTGGTGAGCTGGGGCAACCCCCAACTTCAAAAACAGGAAAATTCCGATAAAGCCGATGATCAGCCCGCTTACGATAAATTTATTGGAGAAATATTCCTTCCAGCGCTGGCGGTCTATTATTAAAAGCATCAACGGTTCGGTAGCAACCAATATAGCAGCCTGGCCCGAGCTGATATATTGTTCTGCCCAGGCAATTACGCCGGTGCCGCCAACTAGCATTAGTGTTCCGCTAAGCGCATGCCGCCAAAGTAGTTTTCGCTCGGGCAATTCTTCGCCTTTTATTTTGCACCATGCCAACATCAGCAAACCGGCAACCAGGTAACGAAGCCCCACCAATATAAAAGGAGGAAAGCTCTTTAGACCAAAGATCACAGCCAGGTAGGTAGAACCCCATACCACATAAATATTGAAGAAGGCGAAGGCCACCAATAATGGCGAAACCGTTTTCTGTGCTTTCATTTAAATGACAAGTGAAATATGATGATACAAAAAAAGCGGCCGAAGTATCAGCCGCTTTTCATTGATTAAATTTATTAGGGGAATTATAATCCGAATTCAGCTTTTACTTTATCTACATAGTCTAACTTTTCCCAAGTGAAAAGCTCCACTTCGCGCTCCAGCTTGCTGCCATCGTGCGCGTTGAAGGTTTTGGTGACTGTAATGCTTGGCTTACCAAAGTGGCCATAAGCAGCGGTTTCGCTATAAATAGGGTTACGCAGCTTAAAACGGGTTTCGATAGCGTAAGGCGTCATGTTAAATATCGATTCTACCTTCTTGGCTATCTCGCCATCATTTAAACCAACTTTGGCGGTACCGTAAGTGTTTACGTAAATACCCATTGGCTGGGCAACACCAATAGCGTAAGATACCTGCACCAATACTTCAGTACAAACACCGGCAGCCACCAGGTTTTTTGCAATATGGCGGGTAGCGTAAGCAGCAGAACGGTCAACCTTTGAAGGGTCTTTACCGCTGAATGCACCACCACCATGCGCGCCTTTACCACCGTAGGTATCTACAATGATCTTGCGGCCGGTTAAGCCGGTATCGCCATGCGGGCCACCAATAACAAATTTACCGGTTGGGTTTATGTGGTACTTAATATCGTTGTTAAAAAAGTGCGCGTATTTAGGGTATTTAGCTTTTACACGCGGGATAAGAATGCTGATGATATCATCGTTGATCTTTTTAAGCATTGCCGCTTCTTCGTCAAAATCATCATGCTGGGTAGATATCACAATGGCATCAATACGTTGCGGGGTGTTATCGTCGGCATACTCTAAAGTAACCTGCGATTTCGCATCCGGGCGCAGGTATTTGATCTCGCTGTTTTCGCGGCGGATAGCTGCAAGCTCTATTAGTAAGGCGTGTGCTATGTCCAAAGCAAGCGGCATATAGTTATCGGTTTCGGCAGTAGCGTAACCAAACATCATACCCTGGTCGCCCGCGCCTTGTTCTTCAGGTGCTTTACGCTCAACACCCTGGTTAATATCAGGAGATTGCTCATGAATAGCCGAAAGTACACCGCAAGAACTGCCATCAAACATATATTCGCCTTTGGTGTAACCAATTTTGTTGATCACTTCGCGGGCAATTTTTTGTACATCAAGATAAGCTTTTGATTTAACCTCGCCGGCTAATATTACCTGCCCGGTTGTTACCAGGGTTTCGCAGGCAACTTTCGACTCGGGGTCGAAAGCCAGGAAATTATCAATTAAAGCGTCGGATATCTGATCGGCAACTTTGTCCGGGTGCCCTTCCGATACGGATTCTGATGTAAATAAGTATGGCATGTTTTTTTTAAAATAAACGTTAAAACCTAAAGTATGGATTTATTTGAAACTTGTAAAAGAGAAGCAGGAATTAGCACTTTTTTACGTGGTTGCAATAAGTACCGGGCAGGCCGGTACGATCAAATCAGTCCACTTACGTGGGGCAAAAATAAAACAATTTTTCACAAAGCCGAAAATACATTTACTTTTGCCGCTTGTAAACCTATATAGTTGAAAAGGAAAGCTTTATTTATAATAAACCCGGTATCGGGAGGGAAGAGGAAAGATGGTGTGCCGGAGCTTATAAAGAAGTACCTCGATCATTCTTTATTTGACTACAAAACCGTTTTTAGCACGGGCGTTAAGCACGC
Source organism: Mucilaginibacter pankratovii (assembly GCF_014773265.1). Classification (GTDB taxonomy): domain Bacteria; phylum Bacteroidota; class Bacteroidia; order Sphingobacteriales; family Sphingobacteriaceae; genus Mucilaginibacter; species Mucilaginibacter pankratovii. The sequence goes on from NZ_JACWMY010000003.1 coordinate 488,226, forward strand.
GCGCGATGTTGCCCGCGAGCAGGCCAAGTTTTACGATATTATTGTAGCCGTGGGCGGCGATGGTACGGTTAACGAGGTAGCTTCGGCAATTGCCGGGACGGATACTATATTAGGTGTAATACCTTACGGATCGGGCAATGGCCTATCCCGTTTTTTAAGTGTACCGATGAATGCCGAAGGTGCTATTAAAAGTATCAATGCCGGGCGGGTTATTACAATAGATGCCGGGAAAATGAACGGCAAATGGTTTTTTAATATGGCGGGCATGGGCTTTGATGCCCACATTAGCCACGTATTTGCTAATGGCAGCGTAAAGCGCGGCTTTATTAGTTACCTAAAGTCGTCGTTACAGGAAATTTCTAATTATAGGTCTCAAACCTACCAGCTGGATATAGATGGTGTGAAGTACGAGCGCGAAGCATTTATGCTGAGCATGGCCAATTCATCGCAGTATGGCAATAACGCGCATGTATCACCAACCGCCTCGGTGCAGGATGGGCTGCTGGATGTTTGCGTGATAAAGCCGTTCCCTTTATACCGTTTCCCGGAGATGGGGCTGCGTATGTTCACCAAAACGGCCGATAGCTCTAAGTTTGTGGAGATCATAAAAGGCAAGCACATTACTATTACACGCAGCCAGCCGGGCCCTATTCATTTAGATGGCGAACCCCGGGATGCCGACCTGGAGTTAACCGTGGATGTGATACCCGGTGCATTAAAAATCATTGTTGGCGATAGCTATAAAGACTAATTACTTATGGCAAAGAAAAACTTTACCGGTATCATGTACTCAACCGATCCGGATTTTAAATACCAGGAAGAAGGGAACGCCGATTTGGAAACCCTGCCTGCTCAACAGCAAAACCTGAAAATATACCTCGACAGGATAAAAGGGAATAAGTTGGTTACCCGCATATCCGGGTTTATTGGTACCGGTGCCGACCTGGAAGCTATCGGTAAAAAATTAAAAACCAAATGTGGTGTAGGCGGCTCTGTTAAAGATGGCGAAGTATTGATACAGGGTGATTTTAGGGATAAGGTGCTCACCCTGTTACAAACCGATGGGTATAAAGCCAAAAAAGCCGGCGGATAGAGCCTTCCGCTTTGTGTCTCATCTATATTTTATGTGTAGGCACACGGCCTTAGGGGCGCGACACCATGCTTCCCCTTATTATAGGCCTTGTTTCAACTTGTACCAACTTGTACATCCCGCAGTTTTGTCAGCTTACCGGCAATCCGCTTAATTTGTTTTAGCGATGGATTTTAATGAATGTCATTTTGCAGCAAACAACTTGCCTGTTGTTGCTGTTGACTCATAGCCTTACAGCTATCACACACTAATTCAATGTGTTAATTTTACACATTTAGCGGACAGCGCATAGCAGTAATTGTACTTTAGACACTACTATATCAGTTTAGTTACACACTTTTTGTAGGCTAACACTTGCTATTATTAAAAAAAATGGGTTTTATTGTAAAATATTATTTGGCAAAAACACAATTTTTGGGCTTAATAGCGTTATGTATTACCATTTTACAAAACCGCTAAGCGGGCTATATTAAATTATTATAAAGAATTACATAAAAAGTTTTTTTAATTCATTTAAATTCTATTTTTGTTATTCGCTTAATACGCACACATTTTTTATTAACTTATATTATAAACAAAACGAAAACTAAAAATTAAAAGTAATGGCAAACGCACCAACAAAACCAACTACCCCTGTTAAGAATGAAAGCTCAAGTGCATCGGGCGCATTTGCAACTTTGACCATCCCGATTTGTATAGCGGTCGCTGTGTTAATATACATGTTCATATTAGGAGATGGCAGCCACTACAAAGGCGGCGATCCTGAAAATGATGTTAACCCTGGCGATTACTTCGGTATCATCCACAAAGGTGGTGTTATCGTACCTATCATCATGTCGTACTTATTAATGGTTATTGTATTCTCTATCGAGAGGGCAATCGTTATTGGTAAAGCTTCTGGTACAGGTAACGTAGATGTTTTCGTTAAAAAGATCCAATCTTTCCTTAACGCCGGTAACATCGATGCTGCAAGTGCAGAGTGCGACAAACAAAAAGGTTCGGTAGCAAACGTTATCAAATCTGGTTTGAAAAAATACAAAGAAATGGAAGCAGAGCCAAATCTTGACGTAGATCAAAAAACTTTAGCTATCCAAAAAGACATCGAAGAAGCAACAGCTTTAGAAATGCCAATGTTAGAGCAAAACCTTACCATCATCGCTACCCTGGTATCAATCGGTACATTAACCGGTCTGTTAGGTACGGTAATCGGTATGATCAAGGCCTTCGGTGCGTTAGCAGCTTCTGGTGCTCCAAACCAATCGGCATTATCAAACAGTATCTCTGAGGCACTTATCAATACTGCATTAGGTATCGGTACTTCAGCTATATCAATTGTTATGTACAACTTGTTTACATCTAAAATAGATAAGCTTACTTACGCTATCGATGAAACCGGTTTCAGCATTGTTCAAACATTCGCTGCATCACACAAAAATAGCAGGTAGTAAAATATAAGTGATGGTTTCCTCGTTATAACAAAATATAATTTGGAATTTATTTGAAATTGTAACACTTAATATTTAACTTTACACCATGCCAAGAGTAAAAGTCCAAAGAAAAAGCACTTCGATAGATATGACCGCCATGTGCGACGTAGCTTTCCTGCTGCTTACCTTCTTTATATTAACAGCTAAGCCAAGAACAGAGGACCCCGTTCCTGTTGATATCCCGGCAGCAACTACAGAGATCCCTATCCCTGATGATAACATGTTAATGTTAACTGTGGGCCAGGGTAAAGTTTTCTTCTCTGTGGATGGTAATGATGTACGCAAACAAACGCTCATACAAATGGGCGATAAGTACGGAATTAAATTCAGTGCCGAGCAGCAGGAGAAGTTTTCGGGTTTGCCGGTATTCGGCGTGCCTTTAAAGCAATTGGGCGGTTTTCTTGATCTGGATGCAGAGGGAAGAAAAGCTTTCCAGCAATCCGGTATACCAACCGATACAACAGCCAACAACGAGTTGTCTGACTGGATCCGTGAATCGCGCCGGGTAGTGGTGAGCTTGCACAACCGTGCTTTGCGTATTTCTATCAAAGGAGATAACAAAGAGGAATATCCAACTATCAAGAAACTGATAGGCGTTCTTCAAAAACAGAAAATTAACAAGTTCTCGCTCATCACTACGGTGAAAGCTGAGGCTAAATAAGTAAAAAAATGGCAGAATTAGATACCTCCGGCGGGGGTAAACATAAAGGCGGGAAAGTACGAAGTAAAAAGGCCTCTACACGCGTGGATCTAACCGCGATGGTGGATCTGGCCTTCTTGCTCATCACCTTCTTTATGCTTACCACCACGCTGTCAAAACCTAAGGCAATGGATTTAACCATGCCTGATAAGGACGAGCAAACAAAAGACCAGATGCCTATGGCGGCCTCCCGTTCCATGACACTTTTATTAGGTGCTAATAACAAAGTGGAATGGTTTATTGGCGAGCCGGGCAAATCGCAGCCAACAACAGAAGGCTTCGGTAAAAATGGCTTGCGTAAGACCCTTATTGAAAAAGGCAGGGAAATTCAACAAAGTACAGGTAAATTCATGTTTGTGTTGATCAAACCAAGCGATAAATCAAACTATAAAAACGTAGTTGATACGATTGATGAGATGAACATAACCGGCGTACAATCCTATGCAATTGTTGATATTACGCCGCCTGAGCTTGAATTGCTGAAAAGGGATGGCAATTATTAAATGTAAATTAACGTTATAAGATAATGTTCGGATCAAAATTAGACATACTAAACCAGCAGTGGATAGACGTTGTTTTTACAGGCCGTAACAAAGCTTATGGAGCATACGAATTACGTAAGGAGAACCCTCGTCATACCAACAAGGCCCTTATTATTGGCGTAGCTGTATTTGTTTTGGCTATATCCTTTAAAACAATCCTCAACAAGCTTGAGGGCTTTATTCCAAAAGCTGACGAAAAGGTGAAGATCACAGAAGTGGTGCTTCCACCTCCGCCGGTTGATGAAACCAAAAAACCACCACCTCCGCCACCGGAGCCGCCAAAACCGAAGATCGACCAGGTGCGGTTCCCGCCTCCGGTAGTAAAACCGGATAACGAGGTGCGTGAAAAAGAACCGCCAACCATGAAGGAATTGGAAGTTGCCGATCCTGGTCAGAAAGATCAGAAAGGTGACCCTAATGCCGATATCAGGATTGATGAGCCCGTAGGTAACTCGGATGTAAAGCAAGTGGTTGAGGAAAACCCTAACCAGATCTTTACAGCAGTAGAGCAACAGCCAAGCTTTGGTAACGATGAAAATGCGTTTAACAAATATCTTTCAAAAGCTATTCGTTACCCTGCAGTTGCAAGAGAGAACAACGTACAAGGCCGTGTAATTTTAACCTTTGTTGTTGAACGTGACGGATCGTTAACTGATATTAAAGTGTTAAGAGGTATAGGTAGCGGTTGCGATGAAGAAGCAATACGTGCGCTAAAATCCTCTCCAAAATGGAAACCGGGTATTCAAAACGGCCGCCCTGTACGTGTACAGTTCAGCGTACCGGTAGCGTTTGCCCTGGCTTCAGAAGAATAAGGTTTAATGTTATTAAATGATAATGGAAAGCAAAAATCGCCCAAAAGGCGGTTTTTGCTTATTTTAGGAGTTGCTGCATTCGCAGGATTTTGTGTGCTGGGTTTAATGATAATTTTTTGGGATAAATTTCCCCTGCAGTTACCGGCAACCCAACGCAAGATATTTGGAGCGGTAATTTTAATTTACGCAGTATTGCGCTTTTCGCGCTATTTAAGAAAAAGCCCCGAGGATGAAGAATAGAGGTTTATTATTGATCCTGAGCTTTGGGCTTTTGTTGTTGTTTTCGGCCTGCGAGGAAAATAAAAAGGATAAAAAAGTAGTTATTAAAGACGGCTTTACTTCGGGCACCGCAGTTTTTGCTGCCGACGAATCGTTTTCGCCTATAGTTGGTGAAGAGGAATACGTTTTTAGGGCCCTTTACCCCGATGCGAAACCGGTGATCAAATATATCCCCGAAAGCGAGGTGGTTAACCAACTGCTTAACGATAAGGTGCGGGTTGCTATTATATCCCGGGAGCTTGATACAACGGAGACGGGAATTTTAAGAAGGCGCGCATTGGCACCGGATGTAAATAAATTTGCTGTAGACGCGGTTACTATTATTGTAAATCAGCAGTCGGCCGATACATTAACATCGGTAAAAGAAATTATTGGCATGCTTAACGGCACGGCCAAAACTGATAAAAGCATTGTTTTTGATAACCCCAACTCAAGTTTGGTAAGGTATTTGAAGCAGCTATCAGGAAACAAGGATTTTACGCAGAAGAATATCTACGCGTTAAAGTCAAATAAGGAAGTTATAAAGTATGTAAGCGAACATCCTAATGCAATTGGCATAACAGGATTTGCATGGCTTAATGACCCGGATAAAGATTACGCGGATGCGGTTGCGAAAGTAAAGATAGTGGGCGTTAAGGACGATACCAACAAGAAGGCGCCCGGCGCGTACTTTAAACCTTCGCAGACCACACTCGTCCAACATACGTATCCGCTTAGCAGATCGCTGTATATAGTTGATTGCACCGGCAGAAAAGGATTAGGAGCCGGGTTTGCGTCATTTTTAAAAAGCGAGCGCGGACAAAGAATAATACTAAAATCGGGCCTGCTGCCCGATTCTATCCCGACGAGGGAAATAAACATTACACACTAAGAACTATATTTAATTACGAAACTAAGATGAAAATGATCAGTAAAATAAGTAAACTAATATTAGCACTGATGCTGGTGGGCTCATCGGTTTTTGCGCAAAGTTTGGAAGATGCAAGGAAGGCGATAGATGCGGAACAGTACCAGAAAGCTAAATCGATGCTTAAGAATTTGACCGTTACACAGGCTACTAAAGATGAGAATTTCTTTTACCTGGGTTGGGTTTATATTCTGCAGGACTATACAGATTCTGCAAAAACCGTATTCAATAAAGGTATTGCGGTAAACCCAAAATCGGCTTTAAACTACGCTGGATTGGGTGTTGCTGCATTTGCTGATAAAGATAGAGCAACCGCTACAACAAACTTTAACCAGGCAGTTGCATTGGCTGGTAAAAACAGCAAGCCTTACGCTTACGTGGGCCGTGGCTATTTAGCTGCACCGGTAAACGACAGGGTAGCCCCTGCTGATGCAGAAGCAGCAATTGCTATTTTAAATAAAGCAAAAGCGCTGAACCCTAAAGATGTTGATGTATTGTTGGCTTTGGGTGATGCTTACCGCACACAATCTAAAAACACCGAGGCGTTGAGTAACTACCAGGCTGCATTGTCTATAGATCCAAAGCTGGCCGGCGCTAAAGTTGCAACCGGCGTTATCTGGAAGTTTGCCAATAACTTTGATATGTCTGAAGCAGAGTTTAAGGCTGCTTTAGCTATCGACCCTAACTACGGCCCTGCTTACCGCGAATGGGCTGAAACAGATGTACGCTGGGCTTTATCCGACCCTAAAATGGCATCGGTTAAAGTTAAAGAAGCTACTGAACAGTATCGTAAATATTTAGCGCTGACAGATATGTCGGAGGAATCACAATTACGTTATGCCGACTTCCTGGTGTACAGCGGTGATTGGAAAACTTTGCAAACTGTTGCAACTGAGTTGGCGAAAACCTCAAAAAACTTAAAGGTTCAGCGTTATTTGATGTATTCATCAACAGAAAATAAAGATTATCCTGCTGCAATAGCAGCTGGTAATATCTGGATAACCAAAGCTGACCCTAAACGTATCATAGCACGTGATTACCTTTACCTTGGTCGTGCGCAGATCGCTTCTGCACAAGATTCATTAGGTATCGGTTCATTGCAAAAAGCGTATGCTTTGGATACCACCCAGGCAGATGTTTACTCAGAAATCGGCAAATCGTTATTTGCTCAAAAGAAATACGAAAAGGCAGGCGATGCTTACCGTACATACTTAAGCAAATCTCGTAAAGGTACCCTTAACGATTACCTGCGCGAAGGTATGAGCTACTACTTTGCATTTGATGCTACTAAGCCAGATACTACCTTATTAACAAAGGCAGATTCAGCTTTCAGCTACATATCGCAAAAAGCTACCAGCCCGGTTGCCCCGGTAATTTTATACCGTGCCTATGTTGCCGATTCTAAAGACGCAGACAGGAACAATATTAAAGGCCTGGCTAAGCCATACTACGAGCAGTATATACAGGTAGTAAGCGCTAAAGCTACTCGTACAGAAGCTGAAAACAAAAGTTTGGCAGCGGCTTACGCTTACTTAGGTACTTACTACGAGTACAAAGAGAAAGATGATGCTAAGGCGGCTGAGAACTTTACCAAGGCGAGGGAAGCAGATCCTACCAACAAGCAGGCAACCGCATATTTTGCCCGTAAAGGCGGTGCATCCAAAGGCAAGTAATCCTTTTCCCCAATTAAAATACAAGCCCCTTGCAAAAAGGGGCTTTTTTATTATCTGCTCATTTGTATATTTGCAGCATGGAATTAAAAAGTTTACCGGTTGATTTTCTTCCAATCATATTCCAGATGCTGGTGGCGCTTGGTTTTGTGGTTACTACCATGTTTGTTACCCACAAAATTGGGCCAAAACGCGTAACTAAAGATAAGCTTACCCCGTTTGAATCGGGTATAGAAGTTATTGGTAACGCGCGTACGCCAATGTCGATCAAATACTTCCTGGTGGCCATTCTATTTGTGCTGTTTGATGTGGAAGTGATTTTTATGTACCCCTGGGCGGTTAACTTCCGTGAGTTGGGTAAAGATGGGCTGATAGAGATGTTCATCTTCATGGCCACGTTATTGGCGGGCTTTATCTACATCATAAAAAAAGGTGCGTTGAACTGGGATTAGTTTAGACTGATTCTAAATATATTGCCTCTTCTTTCTTAGTGTACTCGTTACAGCGTATTTTACTTAAATTTGCAAAATCAGCTTAGCTGATGGGTTTATTTTATTTGATAAAAATTCATGAGTGATATTCAAATAGTTGAGGCTCCAGCCGGTGTAGAGGGATCTGGCTTTTTTGCCACCTCGCTTGATAAAGCAATAGGCATGGCGCGTGCAAATTCGTTATGGCCTTTGCCATTTGCCACATCATGCTGCGGTATCGAGTTTATGGCTACCATGGCATCTACATACGATCTGAGCAGGTTTGGTGCCGAGCGTTTAAGCTTTTCGCCGCGCCAAGCCGATCTGTTGATGGTGATGGGCACTATATCTAAAAAAATGGGCCCGGTATTGCGCCAGGTGTACCTGCAAATGGCCGAACCCCGTTGGGTAATGGCTGTTGGCGCATGTGCATCAAGCGGTGGTATATTTGATACTTACTCTGTTTTACAGGGTATTGATGAAGTTATCCCCGTGGACGTTTACGTACCCGGATGCCCGCCACGCCCCGAAGCTATCATCGATGGTTTTATGGCTATCCAAAAATTGGTTAGGACAGAAACCCTGCGCCGCCGCGAAGAACCGAAATACCAGGAATTGTTAGCTAAATACGGAATACAATAATGGGTAAGATAGCTAACGAAGTGCTGATACAAAAACTGGGGGATAAATTTCCGGGCCAGGTGACAGAATTGAACCAGGATTACGGTTTGCTTTCGGTAGAAACCGGCAGGGAGCAAATAAGCGATGTGCTCGCTTATTTAAAGAACGATCCTGAACTGAAGTTTATATTTCTTACCGATATTACCGCTATACATTACCCCGAACTGGAGAAGCAAATAGGCGTAATTTACCATCTGCACAGCTTAACAACAAATACACGTATCCGCGTAAAGGTTTTCCTCACAGCTGATGATGTGCATATCCCTACCGCTACCACGCTTTGGGATGGCGCCAACTGGATGGAAAGAGAAACATATGATTTTTATGGGGTTGTATTTGAAGGCCACCCCGACTTAAGGAGGATACTGAATGTTGATGACATGACTGTATTCCCGATGAGGAAGGAATTTCCGCTGGAAGACCCTAACCGTATTGATAAAAAAGATTACTTTTTCGGAAGATAATGCATAACCATCCCGTATATACCGATAACGATCCGCAAACGGAGTATTCCACGCTAAACCTTGGGCCAACACACCCTGCCACTCACGGCGTTTTCCAAAACGTACTGCAGATGGATGGCGAGCGTATTGTTAGCGGCGTATCAACCATAGGTTACATCCACCGCGCATTCGAAAAAATTGCCGAACACAGGCCGTTTTACCAGATAACACCCCTTACCGACAGGTTGAACTACTGCTCGTCGCCCATAAACAACATGGGATGGCACATGACAGCCGAAAAGCTGTTGGGCATTACCACGCCAAAACGTGTGGACTATATGCGCGTTATTATCATGGAACTGGCCCGCATTACCGATCATATTGTATGTAACTCCATCTTAGGTGTAGATACCGGTGCGTTAACCGGCTTTACCTATATGATGCAATACCGCGAGTCGGTGTATGAGATTTACGAAGAGATTTGCGGTTCGCGCTTAACCACCAACATTGGCCGTATAGGCGGGTTCGAACGTAATTTTAATAAGATCGCTTTCGATAAGATCCGCAACTTCCTAAAGATATACCGTGTAGGATTAAAAGAGTTTGAAAGCCTTTTTAACCGTAACCGCATATTTGTAGATCGTACCCGTGGCGTTGCCGAGGTTACTGCCGAAACCGCTTTAAGCTACAGCTGGACAGGCCCGATATTGCGCGCTACTGGCGTTGATTACGACGTTAGGGCCATGGAGCCATACTCATCATACGAGGACTTTGATTTTGAGGTCCCGGTCGGCGACAATGGCGATGTTTACGCACGCTTTTTAGTACGCAACGAAGAAATGTGGCAGAGCATGCGCATTATAGAGCAGGCGCTTGCCAAATTAGAAAAAGAACCATCAGATATATTCCACGCGGATGTGCCGGCGTTTTACCTGCCTCCGAAGGAAGAAGTTTATAATAACATGGAAGCTTTGATCTATCACTTTAAAATTGTGATGGGCGAAGTAGAAACCCCAACTGCCGAAGTTTACCACGCGGTTGAAGGTGCAAACGGCGAGCTTGGTTTTTATTTGGTTAACGACGGTGGCCGCTCGCCATATCGTTTGCATTTCCGCAGGCCAAGCTTTATCAATTACCAGATGTACGCGCCAATGAGCCAGGGCATGTTGCTATCTGATGCGATTATTAACATGAGTAGTTTAAACGTAATAGCAGGAGAGTTAGATGCTTAGCGTACAGGATACCAATACCCCGGTAACATTCTCGCCGGAACTGATCAGCAAGTTTGCTGATGTGGTTAGCCGTTACCCGGTGGGTAAACAAAAATCGGCCTTATTGCCTATACTGCATTTAGTGCAGGCAGAATATGGCTGGGTAAGCGCGCCCGCAATGGATAGCGTCGCCGAATACCTCTCTATCCAATCGATAGAGGTTTATGAGGTGGCATCGTTTTACACCATGTACTTTTTAAAGCCGCAAGGCAAGTATATGCTGGAAGTTTGCCGCACCGGCCCTTGCGAAATTGTAGGCGCCACGCCGATAATGGAGCATATTGAGAAAACACTTGGCGTAAAAGAAGGCGACGTTACCGAGGATGGCTTATTTAGCTGGAGAGGCGTTGAATGCCTGGCAGCCTGCGGCTTTGGCCCGGTTTTGCAGATAGGCCCTGAGTATACTTTTTACGAGAACTTAACTACCGGTTCCGTTGATAAACTGATTGGTGATTTAAAAGCGAAAGCAAATAATTAATGAGCGAAAGAAGCCGGTTGGTTGGCTGGGACGCAGCGCTAATAGCAGGCATAGTAATGTTTCTGTTTTTGCAAGTGCCGGGTAACTACAACCTCATCATTGGGTTGATAACCGTAATGATACTTTCTAATTGTGTAAGAAATCATATAACCGCTTATAAACTAAACGGTAAAATATATTAATAGTAATGGCTCGTAAACTTTTACTTGAACATATTAACGTACCCGGCATCAATACTTTTGATGTATACCGCTCAAAAGGGGGGTACGCAGCCGTGGAAAAAGCCCTGAAAACCCTTACACCCGAAGAGGTGGTAGAAGAGGTAAAAAAATCGGGCTTACGCGGCCGTGGCGGTGCAGGTTTCCCTACCGGGATGAAGTGGAGCTTTTTGGCCAAGCCGGAAGGTGTAGAACGCTACCTGGTTTGCAATGCCGATGAATCTGAACCCGGTACTTTTAAAGACCGCTTTTTGATGACCTATATCCCTCACTTATTAATTGAGGGGATGATCGTAGCCAGCTTTGCGCTGGGTGCAAAAACATCATATATATACGTGCGCGGCGAAATGATGCCGCAGATCCGCATCCTGGAGAAAGCAATTGCCGAAGCAAAAGCAAAAGGTTTTTTAGGTAAAAATATTTTAGGTACCGATTACAGCCTGGAGCTTTACGTACAACCCGGCGGTGGTGCTTACATCTGCGGCGAAGAAACCGCGTTGTTAGAATCGCTGGAAGGTAAACGCGGTAACCCAAGGATAAAGCCACCATTCCCGGCTATTGCCGGTTTGTATGGCTGCCCTACCGTAGTAAACAATGTGGAGTCTATAGCTGCTGTTGTGCCTATCATCAATGATGGTGGCGAAGAGTATGCTAAAATAGGCATTGGCCGCAGTACCGGTACTAAACTGATCTCGGCAGGAGGTAACCTTAAAAACCCGGGCGTTTACGAAATTGACCTTGGCTTACCGGCCGAAGAATTCTTATACAGCGATGAATATTGTGGCGGTATCGCCAACGGTAAACGCTTAAAGGCGGTTGTTGCCGGTGGTTCATCGGTTCCAATCCTTCCTGCTAATTTATTTTTGAAGACGGTTAATAACGAGGCCCGTTTAATGAGCTACGAATCGTTAGCTGACGGCGGCTTTGTAAGCGGTACCATGATGGGTTCGGGCGGTTTCATCGCTTATGATGAAGACCAGTGCATTGTGCGCAATACCTGGAATTTCGCAAGGTTCTATCATCACGAAAGCTGCGGCCAATGTTCGCCATGCCGCGAAGGTACCGGCTGGATGGAGAAAGTTTTACACCGCCTGGAATACGGACACGGTAAAATGAGCGATATGGACCTGCTGGTTGATGTATCAAAGAAAATTGAAGGAAATACCATTTGTCCGTTAGGTGATGCAGCGGCCTGGCCGGTTGCCAGTGCAATACGCCACTTTAGGGATGAATTTGAATGGCACGTAACAAACGCCTACGAAGCAACAACACGCAATTATGGAATAGCGCATTATGCTGATCCGTTGAATGCGGTAGTTGCATAGATAAAATACTAACGACTAACAAAAGTCAATGAAAGTTACAATTGATAGTATAACCATTGAAGTAGAACCAGGAACTACCATCCTGAATGCCGCAAGGATGATAGGTGGTGATATAGTTCCGCCTGCTATGTGCTATTACTCCAAGCTGGAAGGCAGTGGCGGTAAATGCCGTACCTGCCTGGTACAGGTAAGCAAGGGCTCTGAAAAAGACCCGCGCCCGATGCCAAAGCTGGTAGCAAGCTGCCGTACCACCGTTATGGATGGTATGGAGGTGAAAAATATCTCTTCTCCGGAAGTTATTGAAGCGCGTAAAGGCGTAGTGGAAATGCTTTTGATAAACCACCCGCTGGATTGCCCGGTTTGCGACCAGGCCGGCGAATGCCACCTGCAGGACCTGGGTTACGAGCATGGCGCTGCCAAAACCCGCTACGAATTCGACCGCCGTACATTTGAAAGAATAGATATAGGCGATAAGATCCAACTGCACATGACGCGTTGTATCCTTTGCTACCGTTGTGTATTTGTTGCCGACCAGATAACCGATCACCGTATCCATGGTATCCTTAACCGTGGCGATCATTCAGAAATTTCTACTTACATCACCAAAGCGGTTGATAACGACTTTAGCGGTAACGTTATTGACGTTTGCCCGGTAGGCGCATTAACCGATAAAACCTTCCGTTTTAAAAACCGCGTATGGTTCACCAAGCCGGTAGAAGCGCATCGCGAATGCGAAAACCCAAAATGCTGCGGTAAGGTAACCCTTTGGTACAAAGGCGAAGATGTTTTACGCGTTACCGCACGTAAAGACGAGTACGGCGAAGCAGAGGAATTTATCTGTAATACCTGCCGCTTTGATAAAAAGAAAACCGCCGACTGGGTAATTGAAGGTCCCCGTAAGGTGTCGAATAAATCGGTTATCAGCTCTAACCACTACGATACGCTTAAACCACTGCCGGTTGTAAAAACCAACCCAGTACTGCAGCAAGCCAATAAAGAACAATTTGAAAGGGAGACACGCCTGTAATGGAATTAGCAGAAATAGGTATAAAATTCGCTCTTGTAGCTATCATCTTCGGCATTAGCCTGGTAGTGGCTATGTATTCTACTTATGCCGAGCGTAAAATAGCGGCATTTTTTCAGGACAGGGTTGGCCCTAACCGCGCAGGCCCTTTTGGTATACTGCAACCTCTGGCCGATGGTGCCAAGATGTTTTTGAAAGAAGAGATCATCCCAACCAATGCCACACCCTTTTTATTTATAGTTGGCCCATCATTGGCTATTTTGACAGCTTGTATAGCCTCTGCGGTTATTCCATGGGGACAAAATGTAGTTATTGCAGGCAGAACCATACCGCTGCAGGTTACCGATATTAACGTAGGTATCCTTTACATCTTCGGCGTAGTATCCTTAGGTGTGTATGGTGTAATGATAGGTGGCTGGGCATCAAACAATAAATATTCGCTGTTGGGCGCTATCCGCGCGGCATCGCAGAACATCAGCTACGAAATTTCGATGGGGCTTTCTATCATCGCCTTATTGCTGGTGACAGGCACACTAAGCCTTGGCGAAATTGCACAGCAACAACATGGCTGGCACTGGAATGTGATCTACCAGCCGGTAGGTTTTCTATTGTTCCTGATCTGTTCCTTTGCCGAAACAAACCGTACACCATTCGATTTGCCTGAGTGCGAAACCGAACTGGTTGGCGGTTACCATACTGAATACTCTTCGATGAAATTGGGTTTTTACCTGTTTGCGGAGTACATCAACATGTTCATCTCATCGGCAGTAATGGTAACCTTATACTGGGGCAGTTACAACTATCCTGGTATGGATTATATGAACGAGTTATTGGGAGCAACCTGGGGGCCTTTATTTGGTTTCGCAGTGATGTTCACTAAGGTGTTGCTGTTCATCTTCTTCTTTATGTGGGTACGCTGGACTATCCCGCGTTTCCGTTACGATCAGTTGATGGATCTGGGCTGGAAGGTGCTGATACCTTTGGCTATCGCCAATATTGTGGTTACGGGTATTTGGATAACTTTTTTTAGTTAGAGAGGTAGAGTTAAAATGGAATCATTAAGCAATAAAAAGAAAGTTTTAGAAGTAAAGCCGCTCAATTTTTGGGAACGGGCTTACCTGCCTGCTATTGCAAAAGGGTTGAGCATTACCATGGGCCACTTCTTTAAAAAACCGGTTACCATACAGTACCCCGAGCAAAAGCGCGAGTTTTCTGAAAATTACCGTGGCCTGCACTCGCTTAAACGCGATGAAAATGGCAAGGAACGCTGTACCGCCTGCGGGCTTTGCGCTTTATCGTGCCCTGCGGAGGCTATTACCATGACAGCTGCTGAGCGCCAGAAAGGCGAAGAGCATTTGTACCGCGAAGAAAAATATGCTGCCGTTTACGAGATAAATATGCTGCGTTGCATTTTCTGCGGCCTTTGCGAAGAAGCTTGCCCTAAAGAAGCTATATACCTGGATGGCGATATCGTACAATCAGATTACCTGCGTAAGGATTTTATTTACGGTAAAGATAAATTAGTAGAAGCACCTTTAAATCAATAACAGAAGTTTTATACCTTTGCCCCACTATTACAAGGGCAAAAGTATTTTGTAAAATATAAACATGAGTACCTTTTACTTCATCGCGTTTTTATCTATATTTTTCTCTATACTGGTTATCTCTGCAAAGAACCCGGTGCATAGTATCCTGTACCTTATCCTTACGTTTTTTACTTTCACCATCCACTATATATTAATGAATGCCCAGTTTTTGGCTATTGTAAACTTTATTGTTTACATGGGCGCTATACTGGTATTGTTCCTATATACGCTGATGCTGATCAACCTGAACAAAGAGAGCGAGCCCGTTAAGCCATTTATGGTGAAGCTTGCCGCTGTATTTGGCGCGGGCATTTTAATGGTGGCACTGGTATCGTCATTAAAATCATTAGGAGCGTCGGCACCTGTAGTATTAACAAACCCTAACCTGGGCCTGGTGAAAAACCTGGGTAAAGTTTTATTTAACGAATTTTTACTGCCGTTTGAAGTGTCCTCGGTATTGCTGTTATCGGCAATGGTGGGCGCCGTTTTACTGGCAACAAAAGATTCTAAAGAACCAAAAGCAACCATCTGATGAACAGTGTAGCCAATACCATTCAAGCGGTGCCGCTTAACCATTACATCCTATTAAGCGCTATCATATTCTCCATAGGAGTTATGGGTGTGCTTTTACGCCGTAATGCTATTGTGATATTTATGTCGGTTGAGCTGATGCTTAATTCGGTTAACCTGTTGCTTACCGCGTTCTCGGTTTACCGTGGCGATGCAGCCGGGCAGGTTTTTGTATTTTTTATTATGGCGCTTGCCGCTGCCGAAGTTGCAGTTGGACTGGCAATTATAGTAATGATATACCGCAACACCAATTCGATAGATATTAACGTATTAAACAGGTTGAAATGGTAAACCCATTTCGGATTTCGAATTTTCGATTTCGGATTTAAATAATATAACACGCACAACGGACACAAATGAATCAATATATCTGGCTTATTCCCATATTACCTTTAGCCGGTTTTGTTATAAACGGACTTGGGCGTAATGCGCTGTCGAAAAATGTAATTGGTGCTATAGGCAGCTTACTTGTATTTATTGCCTTCGGGATAAGTGTAGCTGCTTTCTTCCAGATCAAACAAACTGCTACTCCAATAAACGTTACCCTGTTTAACTGGATAAGCGTTGGCGATATTAAAATACCTTTCGCTTTTTTAATAGATCAGCTAAGCTCTATTATGCTCCTGATCATCACCGGCGTAGGTTTCCTCATCCACCTTTATTCCATCGGTTACATGCATGATGATGCGGGTTTTGGTAAGTTCTTCGCTTACTTAAACCTGTTTGTGTTCTTTATGCTATTACTGGTGATGGGTAGCAACTACATTATTATGTTTATTGGCTGGGAAGGCGTGGGCTTATGCTCTTACCTGCTTATCGGTTTCTGGTATACAAATGCCAGCTACGCCGATGCCGCCAAGAAAGCTTTCATCATGAACCGCATAGGAGACCTTGGTTTCCTGTTAGGGGTGTTTATATTAACCGCAGTATTTAAAAGTGTAGAGTTTGCCACCATTTTCCCTAAAGCCGCTACAATGGTGCGGGGCGATGTATTGTTTACGGTAGTTACCTTATTGCTTTTCATCGGTGCAATTGGTAAATCGGCGCAGCTGCCGCTGTTTACCTGGTTACCGGATGCGATGGCCGGCCCAACACCGGTATCAGCACTGATACACGCCGCTACCATGGTTACCGCCGGTATCTATATGATAGCACGCTCTAACATCTTATTTTCTATGGCACCGCAAACTATGGAGGTTATTGCCATAGTAGGTTTAACCACCGCTTGCTTCGCCGCGCTGATCGCTTTAACACAAACAGATATTAAGAAAGTACTGGCCTATTCAACCGTATCGCAATTGGGGTATATGTTTTTAGGTTTGGGTGTTGGTGCTTATACCGGCTCTTTCTTCCATGTGTTAACACACGCGTTCTTTAAAGCCTTGCTATTCCTTGGCGCAGGTTCTGTAATTCATGCCATGAGTGGTGAACAGGACATGCGCAAAATGGGCGGCCTAAAAGGTAAGATCAAAATTACTTTTATTACCATGCTGATCGGCACTATTGCAATCGCTGGTATCCCGCCTTTCTCGGGCTTCTTCTCTAAAGACGAAATTTTAGCGGCTGCATTTGCACACAGCACTACCTTTTATGTAGTGGGTGTAATTACAGCCATGCTTACCTCTTTCTATATGTTCCGGATGATGTACCTTACTTTTTGGGGTAAATTCCGCGGAACACATGAGCAGGAACACCACTTACACGAGTCGCCGCCAAGCATGACCATTCCGTTGATCGTATTGGCCATATTATCGGCCATTGGCGGTATGATCGGCGTACCTGCGGTATTAGGCGGTCACCACGAATTAGGCGCTTATTTGGCTCCGGTATTTGAAGGCTCAACAAAAATATTAGGCGAACACGAATTGAGCCACAGCACCGAGAAATTGTTAATGGCGATTTCGGTACTACTGGCGCTTATAGCTATGGCATACGCGTATTTCAAATACGTTAAAGGTGGCAGCCTGCCGGTATCTGATGAGGAAGAACGCCCGGCACTGGCAAATTTGTCCTACCACAAATTTTATATAGATGAGTTGTACGATACCATTATCCGCAAGCCACTTGATGCCATATCGGTATTCTTTTACAAAGTAATTGAGCAATTAGGGATAGACGGATTTGTAAACGGCCTGGGTAAAGGGACTTTGGAAACAAGCAAGGGCCTGCGCCTGCTGCAAACAGGTAATGTAGGCTTTTATATATTTATGATGGTAATAGGTATTGTTGCCATCCTGATATACGGAATAACTAAAATATAGAACAATAGCGTTTTTCAACACATAAAATGACGGTTAGCATTTTAATTTTTTTACCGATAGTAGCAGCGCTTTTAACATTGCTGTTTAAAAACGAAATGGCTAAGCATGCAGCAATGTTTTTTGCTGTTGTGGAACTGGCTATTGCGCTTTATTTTTTAAGTGGTTTTGTCCCGGATGCATCGCTGCAATACAGTATTGATGCGCCCTGGATCCCACAGTTTGGGGTGTATTTTAAAGCGGGTATCGATGGTATAAGCATGGTAATGGTATTGCTTACCACAGCACTTGTGCCCTTAATCATCCTCACCACTTATGAGCACCAATATAAAAATGCCAATGCTTTTTACGCGCTGATTCTGTTTATGCAGGCAGGCCTTCTTACGGTGTTCACCGCTTTTGATGGCTTTTTGTTTTACGTAGGCTGGGAAGCAGCATTGATACCTATCTATTTTATCTGTGCATTATGGGGAGGCGAAAACCGCATCCGTATCACTATCAAATTTTTTATCTATACGTTCGCAGGTTCGTTGTTTATGCTGATAGGTATTATTTACCTATACCTGCAAACACCGGGTAAAGATTACGATCTGCAACATTTTTATAACCTCAGTTTAGATGCCAGCCATCAATCGTGGGTATTCCTCGCTTTCTTTTTAGCTTTCGCTATTAAGATGCCGCTATTCCCTTTCCACACCTGGCAGCCGGATACTTATACCGAGGCACCAACTGCCGGTACTATGCTGCTATCGGGTATAATGCTTAAGATGGGTATTTATGGTGTTATCCGCTGGTTAATACCTAATGCGCCGCTTGGGTATTTAACCTGGCAAAATGTGGCGTTAGCGCTTGCTATCATTGGAATTGTTTATGCATCACTTATAGCCTTCAAACAAATTGATGGGAAGCGCCTGGTTGCTTACTCATCTATAGCGCACGTGGGGCTAATTGCCGCGGGTATTTTCGCCTGGAACCTCTATGGAATACAAGGCGCCATGATACAAATGGTAAGCCATGGTATTAACGTAGTGGGTATGTTTTTTATATGGGACATTATCAGCAGGCGCTTAGGCACCCGCGATATAAGTAAGCTGGGGGGCATTGCAAAGGTTGCACCGCAGTTTTCTATCGCATTTTTAATCATAGTTTTGGGTACGGTAGCTTTGCCTTTAACCAATGGCTTTGTTGGCGAGTTTTTATTGTTAAGAGGCGTTTTTGCATGGGGTATTTATACAACTGCAATAGCAGGTACCACTATTATACTTGGAGCAGTTTATATGCTGCGCATGTATAAAAATGTAATGCAAGGCGAACTAAACGAGCTGACAGCTACATTTACCGATATCAAGGGTTCGGAGAAACTGGCGCTCGGTATCATCTGTGCATTAATTATAGTTATAGGCGTTTATCCACAGCCACTATTACATATATCAGAAGCCGCGGTAACCAATTTGATTGATACCGTAAATCATAAATTTATCACCACGAAATTTTAAAGTACAGATATAATCATCAAATGAATACTTTAATCATCATATCTGTTTTACCTATTGTGCTGTTGTACCTGGGTTTATATAAAGCACAAAAAGCGCTGCTCCCGGTTACTATTATTGGTATGCTGATTGCCCTTGGCGCTGCCGTAATGCAATGGAGCGATAACGCGCAGCCTATTTATCATGGCATGATGCTGTTTAATAACTTTTCTATCGCCTTCTCGGTTGTCAGTATCGTCTCTACCATTTTAATACTGATGCTTTCTAAAGGCTATTTCGAAAAGATAAGCAGCCATATTGCGGAGTATTACGCCATTATCTTATTCTCGCTGGCAGGCATCGTAGTAATGGTAAGTTACCACAACTTAACCATGCTGTTTGTAGGTATCGAGATCATGTCGGTAAGTCTTTACATTTTGGCAGGGATCCGTAAAAACGATTTTGCTTCAAACGAATCTGCGTTGAAATACTTCCTGATGGGCGCGTTCTCTACAGGCTTTTTGCTATTTGGTATTACGCTTATCTACGGGGCATCAGGTTCGTTCGATCTGGATGGTATCCGCGATTACGTGTTAGCCCATCCCCGCAATATCGATCCGATATTCTACACCGGGGTGTTACTGATCATCGTTGGCCTTTGCTTTAAAGTTGGTGCTGCCCCTTTTCATTTCTGGACACCCGATGTTTACGAAGGCGCACCTTCGCTCATCACCGCTTATATGTCTACCGTAGTTAAGGCGGCCGGTTTTGCAGCGTTCTTAAGATTGTTTTCTGCAAGTTTCGGTTCTATCGCGACATTTTGGTCGCCGGTGTTAATGGTAATTACCATCATCACCCTGTTTATAGGAAACATTACGGCGCTATATCAGCAAAGCTTTAAGCGGATGTTGGCTTTCTCCAGTATATCACATGCCGGGTACCTGATGTTTGCCATTGTGGCTTTAGGCGCTGCTTCTGCAAATTCGGTATTTGTTTATGCCACAGCTTATTCAATCGCCTCTATTATCGCTTTTGGGGCCTTGGTATTGGTTCGCCAGCAAACCGGCAGCGATAACGTTGAGGGCTTTAATGGTCTTGCACGCAAAAATCCCTTCCTGGCGTTTGTGCTTACGGTTAGTATGCTGTCTTTAGCGGGTATCCCTTTAACAGCGGGCTTTGTGGGTAAATTTTACATGTTCTCGGGCGCGTTGCTACAGTACAAATATATTATGGTTATAGTAGCGGTAGTTAATGCTATCATCAGCATTTTCTATTATTTCCGTGTCATCATTGCCATGTATTTCCGCAGTGCCGATCGTAGCGAGGTTGTTGTACCTGCTTATTACAAATTTGTTTTAGGCTTCTCGGCACTGGTTACCATAGCCATTGGCGTTTACCCCGCGTTAATATCAAGCCTTATTTAATTTAGCACTCAAAAATTTCCCACATAATATTTGTAGTTTTACGGATATAGCGAATGGAAAATTTTTGGGAATACCTGCGAACTTTAACCGAAGCGGAATCAATTATAAGTAGTGGGGGCTTTTACCTTCTGCTGATTGTAGTATTTGCCGAAACAGGATTGTTCTTCGGGTTTTTTCTACCTGGAGATTATCTTTTATTCCTGGCGGGCATACTAAGTGCAGCCGGTATCATACAGGTGCCTATTTACACATTGGTGCTTTCGCTAATTGGAGCCGGTATTTTGGGCAATTACGCCGGCTATTGGTTTGGGTACCGAACGGGGCCGGTTCTCTTCAGCAAAAACGATTCTTTGTTTTTTAAAAAGCGTTATATTGCCGTAGCCGAAGAGTTTTATGACAAATACGGCGGCATGGCTTTGATTTTAGGCAGATTTTTCCCCATAGTTAGGACATTTGCCCCTATATTTGCAGGTGTTGTAAAAGTTGATATCAAAAAGTTCACTTTATATAACATCATAGGCAGTGTAGCCTGGGTAACCACGTTAACATTGGCAGGTTATTTTTTAGGCAGGCGCTTTCCGCAGCTAAAAGATTATCTGCAATACATCGTACTTGGATTAATAATAATAACAACCGTTCCGTTGATTTTTGCTTTTGTTAAGAAAAAACTTAGCAAAACGAATAATCAGGAGCAATAATATAATATAACATATACCAAATGAGCACACAACACCCATGGCACCAGGTTTCTCCGGGCGAAAATATTCCTGAGATAGTAAACGCGATAATTGAGATACCTAAAGGTTCTAAGGCTAAATACGAAATTGATAAAGATTCGGGCTTGTTAAAGCTGGATCGTGTTTTATTTTCTTCGGTAATGTACCCGGCCAATTATGGCTTTATCCCGCAAACTTATTGCGATGATAAAGATCCGTTGGACATCCTGGTACTTTGCTCGATAGACGTTTACCCAATGAGCATTATCGAAGCAAAGGTAGTAGGCGTAATGCACATGGTTGATAACGGCGAGCAGGATGATAAGATCATAGCGGTAGCAAAAAACGACATGTCGGTTAACTATATTAACGATTTGAACGAATTGCCGCCACACGCGATGACCGAAATTGTACGCTTTTTTAAAGATTACAAAAAGCTGGAAGGCAAAAACGTAACCATCGAACATTTGTTAGGTTTACGTTATGCCCACAAAGTAATTGCCGAAGCACTTGACTTGTATAAGACCACCTTTCCCGCTTACCAATAAATAATTGATGGACCCCGCGCATTTAGAGATCAATGGCTTTTATATAATCGCAACCATATTTTTGGTGCTCCTTAACGGCTTTTTTGTGGCTGCGGAGTTTGCCATGGTAAGAGTACGCGGCTCACAAATAGAGCTTAAAGCCAAAAGCGGAAGCGGGGTAGCAAAAGTTGCCCGTGGCATACTGCATAATCTCGATGGTTACCTTGCGGCAACCCAATTAGGTATTACCATTGCTTCGCTGGGGCTTGGTGTTGTTGGCGAGGGAGTGGTTACCAATATTGTGCTCCGGGGCTTTTTAGCTGTAGGGATCACCTTGTCTCCCGGCTTTAATACTGCTGCACATATTGTATCTTTTGCGGTAATTACGGTTCTTCATATAGTGTTCGGGGAACTTGCGCCAAAATCCTTAGCTATACAAAAATCTGTCAGAACTACGCTTGCGGTTTCGGTGCCATTGCAATTCTTCTTTGTTGTATTTAGGCCGCTAATCTGGCTGCTCAACGGTTTCGCCAACTTCATTTTAAAGCTGATGGGCATTACCACTTTAGAGGGCGGCGAAGCACATCATAGTTCCGAAGAATTACAATACTTGTTAGAGCAGGGTAAGGAAAGTGGCGCACTTGATTCCAACGAGCACGAACTGATACAGAACGTTTTTGATTTTAACGAGCGCGTGGTGAAAAACATCATGGTGCCCCGTACCAAGATCTCGGGCATAGAGGTAGATACACCAACAGAAGAATTATTGGAGATACTGATAACCGAAGGTTACTCCCGTATGCCTGTTTACGATGAAGTGATAGATAAGATCATAGGCATTGTACACGCGAAGGACGTATTGCCTTTGCTGGCCCGTAACGAGGAGATCGTACTGAAGAACATCATCCGTAAGCCTTACTTTATCCCCGAAACTAAGAAGATAAACGATCTGATGGCCGAGCTGCAGCAAAAGCGCATCCAAATAGCCATTGTATCTGATGAGTTTGGCGGTACCGCCGGTATGGTTACCCTGGAGGATATTGTTGAAGAGCTGGTAGGTGAGATACAGGATGAGTTTGACGAAGAGAAACCAATTGTAGAAAAAATAAACGAACGCGAATTTGTAGTGAATGCCTTAGCGCCTATCTACGACGTGAACGAGCACTTGCCACACGACCTGCCCGAAGACGGCGACTTTGACACCGTTTCGGGCTGGTTGGGTGATATCTTTGGTAAGATCCCGGATGTGGGCGAGCAAAAGGAATCAAACGGCTACAATATTACCGTACTAAAAAAATCCGACCAGAACATTGAATCGGTTAAGCTGGAATTGCTTATAAATGAGGAAGACACGGTAGACCTGCACTAATAATTTCTACCCATTTTTATCAATACGGATATTTTAATGATAGCTTTGTGCTTTCAGCTTTAGGCTTTTAGCTTTAACTATGCAGCTTTTTTATACACCCGGCATCGATCCATCAGTATCCCAATACTTTTTAAGTGAAGAAGAAAGCAAGCATGCTGTGCGCGTATTGCGCCTAATAAATGGCGATGCGGTTACCCTGATAGACGGTAAGGGTGGCCTGTACGATGCGGAAATAAAGGATGCCCATCCAAAACGCACCATCCTGCAGATAAATTCGGTAAAAACAGAATTTAACAAACGCGACCATTACTTGCACCTCGCGGTTGCCCCCACCAAAAACATTGAGCGCACCGAATGGTTCCTGGAGAAAGCTACGGAGATTGGCATTGATGAGGTATCGCTCATTATCTGCCAGCGCTCCGAACGGAAGGAAGCCAAGATAGAACGCCTGAATAAAATTATAACTTCGGCTATCAAGCAATCCATTAAAGCTTACCTCCCGATGTTGAATGAGGCCGTATCGTTTGCGCAATTCCTCAAACAACCATTCGACGGGGAGAAGTTCATAGCCCATTGTGCCGAAGGCGAAAAATTGAGTCTTGCGCAATCTCTTACCAAACAAAGCCGTTATTTAATACTGATAGGCCCGGAGGGCGATTTTAGTCCGGCGGAGATTGATATGGCTTTGCAAAACGGATTTAAAGCCATAACTTTAGGTGAAAGCCGTTTGCGTACCGAAACAGCCGCCTTAGAAGCCTGTTTCGAGGTGAATTTTTTAAACCGGATATGAGGAAACCCCTTTTTATTGTTGCAGCTTTAATACTGATGATAGCCATTAGTAGCTTTAGCGACCCATCCTATAAAATGGGAAGGCTAAAATATAATGGCGGCGGCGATTGGTATGGTGACCGTACCGCATTGACGAACCTCATTAAGTTTTGCAACGAAAATTTAAAAACAAACTTTCAGCCCGAGGAGGAAACCGTGGAGGCAGGCAGCGAAGAGTTGTACAATTACCCATTTGTATTTATGACCGGCCATGGCAACGTGATATTTAACGACCAGGAAGCGAAAAACCTGCGTAAGTATTTAACAGGCGGCGGTTTCCTGCATATTGATGATAATTACGGTTTCGACCAATTCATTCGCCCGCAAATGAAAAAGGTATTCCCCGAACTGGAGTTTGTAGAATTACCGACCAATTACGCCATCTATCATCAAAAGTTTAACTTCCCCACGGGCTTGCCCAAAATACACGAGCACGACGGCAAGCGACCGCAAGGTTTCGGACTGATATATAAAGGCAGGTTGGTGTGCTTTTACACCTACCAATGCGATTTGGGCAACGGCTGGGAAGACTTAGGCACCTACGCAGGCGACAGCCAGGAAACCCGCTTAAAAGCATTGCGCATGGGCGCTAATTTAATACAGTATATATTTACTAAATAGGATGTATAAGATAAAGGTTAATAATAAGCACGATTTTGAGATCGACAGGCAATCGAAGGGCCTGCTTGTAAACGATACCGCGGTTAACGCGGATATAAAAGCGCTAAACCCGTCCTTATTCCATATTATTAACGATAGCGCATCTTATAATGCCGAAGTAGTAAGCTTCAACAAAGAAGAAAAAACGGCGGAGATAAAGGTTAACAATAATGTTTATACGGTATCGGCAAAAGACAAGTTTGATGTTTTGCTCGACAAAATGGGGCTTAGCAATTTAAACGCGGCAAAGGTAAGCGAGATAAAGGCGCCTATGCCGGGCTTAGTACTTAAAATATTTGCCGAGGTGGGTGCTGAGGTAAAAAAAGGGGAGAATTTGTTTGTGCTGGAGGCCATGAAAATGGAGAATATCATAAAGGCACCGGCAGATGTTAACGTTAAGGCAATAAAAATTAAACCAGGGGATAAAGTTGAAAAAGGCCAGATATTAATGGTGTTTTAACATGTAATATCAGTGTCGTTTCGATTTTTTTAGTAAAATATTAACAAAAGGCATAAGAAATTATGCCTTTTGTTGCTTTTGTGCTTTTTAATTGTGAACTTACTCTTTCAATTCATTTAACTAATATCGCATGAAGAAAATTCTACTCTCATTCCTGCTGTTATTTACCTCCCTAACATTTGCTTTTAGCCAAAACAGTGTTGTTACAGGTAAAGTAACAGATCAGAAGGACGGATCAGCGTTACCGGGAGTAACAGTAACCGTTAAAGGCTCCCCTACAATCGGTACACAAACCGACATTAATGGTAAGTACAGCCTGTCGATTCCAACAGGTAAAATACTCATATTTAAATTTATTGGGTATAAAGATGTTGAACTTGCCGCAAGTGGCAGTGTTATAAACGCCAGCCTCGAAACTGATGCTAAGGTGCTTTCTGAAGTAGTCGTGGTAGGGTACGGCACACAAAGCAGGCGCTCCTTAACAGGTTCGGTATCTAAAATTAAAGGGACCGACATTGAGAATATTCCTGTGCCAAGTTTAGAATCGGCTATTCAAGGCCGGGCGCCGGGTGTGTATGTTCAGGCCCAAAACGGTAAGTTAGGGCAGGGGATCCAGGTGCGTATCCGCGGTGCTTCTTCGGTGTCTGCAGGTAACCAGCCCTTGTACGTAGTTGATGGGTTGCCTATTACTGTCAATGATTTTTCGAGCAATGGGGCTTCGACTAACCCGCTGGTGGATCTGAATCAGAACGATATCGAATCTATCGACATCTTAAAAGATGCTTCTGCCGCAGCTATATATGGTTCAAGGGCATCAAATGGTGTGGTTTTAGTAACTACCAAAAAAGGTAAATCGGGTGATACTAAAATTACTTACAACCAGTATTATGGCTTTAGTAAGCCAACCGGCGAACGTAAGTTTTTAAATTCCGAGCAATATGTAACTATGCTGAGAGAAGCAGGCGCAGCGGGGGGCTATTCAACCGCTTCTGTAGAAGCCAGGTTAAAAAGATACGCAGCAGGAAGCGACAACTACAAAACCTACGATGTAAATACCAATTGGCAGGATGCAATAACGCAACACGCGCCGGTACAAAATTACAACCTGGTGTTATCCGGCGGAACAGATAAAACTAAGTTTTATATTTCGGGCACTTATAACGATCAGAAAGGTTACTTGATAGGTAATGCGCTTAACCAATACAGCCTCCGTACAAATATCAGTAACCAGGCAAATAAATGGTTAGAGGTAGGAGTTAACCTGAGCTTATCGCGGACAAAGAACTATCGTTTATCTAATGATAACCAGTTCTCAACGCCGGAGCAGATCGTCGCGCTATCGCCAATTTCACCGCTTATCGACCCACGCAGCGGTTTATTAAGCGGCGTGCTCGATCCTACGACAGGTGCACCGAATACAAACTATCCTGTTTATTATAATCCGCTCATCAATTCAGCGAATAGTTATTACAACACAATCGACTATCGAAATCTTGGTAATGTATTCGCACAGGTAAAACTGCTACCGTCGTTAAGTTTCCGTTCGGAAGTTGGTGTGGATATATTAAACACAAGCGAAGATAGTTACTCGGGCAGTTTAACGGTACGTAACTCCGGTACATCAAACGGATCCGGTTTTAATTCATCCGTAACGGCTACCAACTTTAACACCAATAACTTTTTGCAGTTCATAGAAAATATTGGCAACAATAGTTTAAACGTGGTAGGTGGTATGAGTTATCAGCGGCAACAAAACGATCTTAACTCGATTAGTGGTAACCAGTTTCCAAGCGATGCTTATAAAAAGTTAAACAGCTCAGCGGATATTACGGGAGCATCAACAACTTCCGATGCTTATTCACTGCTATCTTATTTCGCGCGAGCCAATTATAGCTACAGCAATAAGTACCTATTGTCGTTAAGCGGCCGTATAGACGGATCCTCCCGCTTTGGGGATAATAACAGGTACGGTTTCTTCCCTGCGGGTTCTGTGGGGTGGGTAGTTTCCGAAGAAAATTTTATGAAGAACCAGCAACTGATATCGGAATTGAAATTTCGTGCCAGTTATGGTATCACAGGTAACTCCGAAATTGGAAATTTCCCTTCACGCGGGTTGTTTGCCGCATTCGGGTATGCCGGTATTGCCGGGGCAAGGCCAATTCAGTTGCCTAATCCCGATCTGAAGTGGGAAACTTCGGCAACAACCGATTTAGGATTGGATATAGGCTTTTTTAACGGGCGCTTATCCGGCCAGTTTGACGTTTATTTGAAGAAAACAAAAGACCTGCTGTTAAATGTGCAGGTGCCTGCAACCTCAGGTTTTACAACAATTACGCAGAATTTAGGTAAGCTTCAAAATAA
The DNA here is from genome assembly GCF_014773265.1 of Mucilaginibacter pankratovii. GTDB lineage: Bacteria > Bacteroidota > Bacteroidia > Sphingobacteriales > Sphingobacteriaceae > Mucilaginibacter > Mucilaginibacter pankratovii. The sequence continues at coordinate 515,854 of NZ_JACWMY010000003.1, forward strand.
AGGGCTTGAGATACAGGTAGACTCGAAAAACCTTGTTGGCAAAGTAACCTGGTCAACAAGTGTCAACTTCTCTATTAACCGAAACAAAATTACCGATATTAAGGGGCAGGTGATAACCGGAAGCGGCGATGCTGTTAACCGTGCTTTTGAAGGCCAGCCGTTAGGCGTGTTCTACACGGTTGAATTTGCCGGTGCCGACCCTGCAAACGGCGATGCACTTTATTACAAAAACACCGATAAAGGTGATGGTACCCGCGACCGCAGCACCACTAATGATTATAACGCTGCAACCCCTGTAGTGGTAGGTAACCCTAACCCCGATTATATTGCAGGTTTAAACAATACCGTAACTTACGCGGGCTTTGATTTTAGTTTCCTGTTGCAACAGGTGCATGGTGCCGATATCTATAACGGTGGCGGCCAGTATATGTCTGTAGGTTTTAACAATGGTGCGGATAACCAAACTATAGACCAGTTAAATGCATGGAAAACTGTTGGGCAAGTTACACAGGTGCCACAGGCCCGTTTGTTTGGCGGTAATGGCGTTTCACCAAGTTCACGGTTTTTAGAGGATGGTTCTTATGTTCGTTTAAAAAATATTGTTCTAGGGTACAACTTTCCTAAACCATGGCTTACCAAAATCAAGCTGCGTAGCCTGAGGGTATACGCCCAGGCAACAAACCTGATAACCTGGACAAAGTATTCCGGCTGGGATCCGGAGTTAAACTCTGATGCATTTTCTGGTAATATTACCCAGAATTATGATTTTTATGCGGCTCCGCAGGCCAAAACAATAACTTTTGGAATAAACGTAGGATTTTAATTAAACCTGAAGAAAATGAAGAACAGAAAATATTTGATCATAGCTGTTGGTATAATAGCTATGCTATATAATTCCGGTTGCCAAAAGCAGCTGGATATCAAGCCCAACGACTCGGTAGAGTCGGCTATCGCACTAAAAACATCTAAGGATGTTGAGGGCGTGTTAATCGGTGCATACACTGCGGCCGGTTTAAGGGGGATCTATGGTGGACGTTTTCAGTCGGCCAGTGATTTTTTGGGGGACGACGGCGATTTTGCGTATTTCGGTACTTTCTCTGATTATACGGAACTAAATAACAAAACGATAACGGTTAATAACAGCTTCGTTGAAGGTTTATGGAACGCAGGTTACAATACTATTGGCGTATGTAATACCGTTTTAGCTAACCTTGCCCTAGTTGATCCAACTAAGAAAGCAAAGGTTGAAGGGGAAGCCAAATTTTTACGTGGGATGGTTTATTTCGATCTTGCGCGTGCTTTTGGAAAGGCATGGAACGATGGTTCTCCAACTACAAACCTTGCGGTACCTATTATCTTAAAACCCACTACCGCAATATCAGGTATTGAGATGGTGAAACGTAATACAGTAGCTGAAGTATATGCACAGGCTATTAGCGATCTGCAGTTCGCCGAAAACAATTTGGATATAAAATCTACTTACGCAAGCTCCGCTGCTGCTGCCGCTGTTTTGGCAAGAATTTACCTTACGCAGGAGAAATATGCGGATGCTGAGACCGAGGCCACAAAAATAATTTCGAGCGGTGCTTATGGCCTTGTAGAACATTTTTCGGATGAGTTTCAGGTGAAAGAGCAGGCAACACGGGTATTTAATACATCAGAAGATATATTCGCTATCCAAATCTCAAGCCAGTCTGGCTATAACGCGCTTAATGAGGTATATGCTTCATCTGCATTTGCTGGCCGTGAAGAAACGTACCTCAACGGACAGTTTTTTGATATGTTTGAGGAGGGTGACGACAGGATAAACGAAGTTACGGATGACTCCTTTACGGCTAAGTTTAATAATGCTTTCGCCAATGTGGTTGTTATTCGTTTAGCCGAGATCTATTTAATAAGGGCCGAAGCAAGGGCATTAAAACCGTCGCCAAACCTTTCGGGTGCTGCAGATGATATAAACGTAATACGGCACCGTGCGTTGCTGGAAGATACAGAAGCGACTACCCCGGGTGATTTACTTGCTGCAGTTAAATATGAACGCCGTGCTGAACTAACTTTTGAAGGATTTAGATTATTTGATTTAAAACGCTACAAAGAAACCACTTATTCAATAGATGGTGATGGTAATCACGTTGATCCGTTTGAGTGGAATTCACCAAAATTAGTTTTCCCGATACCAAAAAGAGAAAGAGATGCCAACCCGTTGTTGACACAGAACGAAGGGTATCAATAGGATTGCTACAAATAAAAGAAAACCCCGAAGCATTATGCTTCGGGGTTTTCTTTTTTATATCAAGCAAACTGTTTCGCCCAGTTTTTAGGTCACTTGCGTTTTATTTGTTTAAGATATTGATAGTAAATACTTTAATAAGATTATCTAAACACCGGGGATGTTCCAAAGTGTTTCACTGATTTCACTTAAAGTGCTGATAGCCAATAATAATCAAAATTAAAGTGTTTGACGCAAAAAGTGGAACACTTTGTTGGGATGCCGGTTTACTTCAATTCTCCCAACTTCATTAGCGCATAAAACAAACCCGTGCAATGCAGGGATTGCGGGATCTTGTTATCAGCCAATAATTGCTTTACCTCATCAATGGTATATTCCATCACTTCGATCTGCTCATGCTCGTCGAGTGATTGCTCTTTTACCTTTTTACCTCCGCGGGCCAGGTAACAGTAGGTAACGTTACCCGCAGTTGATGGGTTGGCATAAACGGTACTGATGAGCTCCACACTGTCGAAGGCGTAGCCGGTTTCTTCCAGTAATTCACGGCGCATGCCTTCTTCTTTGTCTTCGCCTTCTTCAATTACGCCGCCGGGGATCTCCAGCGATACAATACCCGCCGCATGACGGTACTGGCGTATCATGATGATCTTGTTATCTTCGGTAAGCGCTACGGCATTGGCCCAGTTGGGGTATTCAAGTACGTAGTATTCGTCTACAATGGTGCCATTGGGCATTTCACATTTATCAGCGCGGAGGGTGGCCCAGGGGCCCTTATGTACATAGGTGCTGGAAAGGGTTTTCCATTTAAATTCGTTCATAGTTAGCTTTAAAGAAACTGTATATATGGTTCCTCTTGTTTAAATTATCAAAAGATTCGTAATGATGTTCGGTTTCAAGAGCATCAAATATTGCAAGAACTTTTTTTAAGATAGATGCTGTTTGCTCATCGGCATTAAATGGTTCGGCAAATACATAAAGCATTTGGCTCAGAGCGTTCAGCTTTTCGGCACTATAGGCACGCTCGTTAAGCATGGCGCTAAAATCCGCTTCTGATGCTTTTAGCAATTCTTCCAGTTCGGTATTATATTCATCCTGCAATATCGAGTTGAAATATTGTTGGTATTCCTCATCGCTGCTTTCGGTTTTTAAGCCCATTAGTTTTGCCAGTAGCAAAGCCATTTTGCGGGCTTCGTTAAGCATATAATCGCGTTGCATCATTGTTTTAGAGATTAGATGATTGGAGGTTAGAGATTAGGATCGAAGTGAATTACCTTTCAGCTTTTACCTTTATCCTTTCACTTCAATTTACCAGCTACCGCTGCTGCCGCCGCCACCGCTGCTACCGCCACCAAAGCCGCCCCAGCTGCTTCCGCCACCGCCACCACCACCACCAGAGAAACCTCCCCAGTCGCTGCCGCTGCTTCTGCCGCCACCGCTAAGCATGTTGCCCGCCAATAGCCACCAAAACGGGTTTGCACCACCTCGGCTACCAATAACGCGGTTGCCACCACCACCGCCCCTGTTACGGAAAACAATGATGAGTATGATAATTAAAATAATGATGACAAAACCCACACTGCCACCGCGCTTACCTACGTTACTACTGCTGGTTGCCTTTTTGGTGGCCTTGTATTCGCCTTTTGTTACTTTTATGATATCGTCTGTGGCCGCATCCAGCCCGCCATAGTAATCGTTTGCGCGAAACTTTGGCTGCATATCGTTCATAATGATCTCGTGGGTAGTAATATCGGTCAGTGCGCCCTCTAAGCCGTTACCAGTCTGTATCGATATTTTTCGGTCTTTTATGACAACCAGCACCAAAACCCCATTGCTTTTTTCTTTTGTGCCTATACCCCATGTGCGAATAAGCCCAACGCCATAGTCTATTATCTCGCGGCCGTCAAGCGTGTTAATGAGTACAACCGCTATTTGGTTGGTGGTAGAATCTTCAAAGGCTTTCAGCTTATCATCAAGCCGGCTTATTTGCTCGGGCGACAAGGTGCCTGTAAAATCATTAACAAGGCCCTGCGTGGGTTTCTCCGGGTAGTTTTGGGCGAATGCGGTTGTTATGCATAGCACCAGGCTAATGCCTAATAATATTTTTTTCAGCATCGGTTTAAGGTTAGTTGCCATCCATAAAGGCTATATCGTCGGGCAGTTCGTTGCGGTCGTCCAACAGGTGCGGAAAATACTTTTTAAGTTGCTCCCCCGCCTTTGTAACGCCGGTAACAATGCCCTCTACCAGGTTGCCATACTTAAAATGACTCAGCATATCTTCTTTTGTGGTATCCCAAAAGTCAGCGGGCACCACCTTGTTAATACCGGCATCGCCAATAATGGCGAACTTACGGTCGACCGTGGCCACGTAAATAAGCACACCATTGCGTAGCTTGGTTTTATGCATTTCCAGCCGCGCAAAATATCTCGCCGCGCGATCCAACGCTTCGTCGCTGCAGGTTTTTTCCATACAAACGCGGATCTCGCCGGATGTGTTTTTTTCGGCCTCAGCCACAGCTTTTTGAATGCGCTGCTGCTCTTCGTCGGTAAATACTGCCATGTTAATTAGTGAATTATTGAATGTGTGAAGGAGTGAATGATTTAGTGAACCTGTAATTGTAGCTACAATCACTCATTCACTAAATCGCTCATTCACTAATTAGAATTTAACCTCTGGCGCTTTATCAGAACCGGGTTCGGAAGTAAAGTAGCCTTTCTCTTTAAAGCCAAACATTTTAGCGGTAATATTGGCCGGGAACGAACGGATCTTGCTGTTGTATGCCTGTACCGCTTCGTTAAAATCTTTGCGGGCAAAGCCAATACGGTTTTCAGTGCCTTCTAATTGCACCTGTAAGCCGCGGAAAGCATCATTTGCACGCAGGGTAGGGTAGTTTTCGGTAACACTAAGCAACCGGCCTAAAGCGGTGCTTAACTGGCCCTGTGCTTCCTGGTATTTTTGGATGCTTTCGGGAGTGAGCTTGCTCGCGTCAACCTGTACGGATGTTGCTTTGGCGCGTGCCTCAGTAACTTCTGTAAGCGTACCTTTCTCAAAATTGGCCTCACCTTTAACGGTTGCAACTAAATTTGGGATCAGGTCGCTGCGGCGCTGGTATTGCGTTTGCACCTCGCCCCATTTCCCTTTTATATTTTCGTCGGCGGTAACCATGCTGTTGTAACTGCACGAGCTTAACGACATTGCCCCAACCATTATAGCGAGCGCGAAGAATAATTTTTTCATGTGTTGTTGTTTTTAGTTTTGGTGATGTAATTTACAAATTAGATTACAAAAGCCATACCGATGTTACAAACCGTAACAATTGCGCCATAATGGCAATTTTTGGCTATGGAAGATGCAATTAAATAGGGTTAACCAAGATATGATTTTATATTTGCTTCCGTTAAATTGTTTTACTGATCGTACACTATCGCCCACTAATGAAGAAATTATTAGCAGCTGTAATACTTTTTGCCGGCTTAAAGGCCTCCGCTCAAACTCCCGCTCACGAAAAACTGGTACAATACGTAAAGCCTATCATTGGCACGCAGCGTATGGGCCACACCTACCCGGGCGCAACCGTGCCATTTGGCATGGTGCAGCTAAGCCCCGAAACGGATACCCCGAGCTACGAGCTTAATGGCAAGTACAACCCCGATGTATATAAGTATTGCGCCGGTTACCAGTACGATGATAAAACCATTGTAGGCTTTAGCCATACCCATTTCAGCGGAACGGGGCACTCGGATCTGGGCGATTTCCTCATTATGCCTACCGTGGGTGCCTTAAAGCTTAACCCCGGCACGGCAGATAAACCGGGCAGCGGTTACCGCTCGGCTTTTTCGCATGCAAACGAGGTAAGCGAAGCCAACTATTACAAAGTGAAGCTTGATGAAAGCAATATCACCGCCGAAATGACCACCAGCGCACGTGTGGGGTTCCATCAGTATACTTTTCCGAAATCAGACCAGTCGCACGTCATCCTCGATCTGATGGCAGGCATCTATAATTATCCTGATAAAACCGTTTGGACGTACGTAAAAATATTAAATGATAGCACCCTGGTAGGTTACCGCCAAACCAATGGCTGGGCACGCACGCGTACCCTGTATTTCGCCATGACGTTCAATAAAAAGTTCACCCAGTATGGCTTTAAAAAGTACGAAAAGCGGCAGGTTTACGGAGGTTTCTGGGGTAAGTTCAACCAAACAAAAAACTTCCCCGAGATAGCCGGCAAACAGATCCGCGCTTACTTCGATTTTAAAACCGAAGCGGATGAGAAGATCAAAATAAAATTTGCCCTCTCGCCGGTGAGCATGGATGGCGCAATGGCCAATATGCAGGCAGAAGTACCGGGCTGGGATTTCGACAAGGTAAAAGCTGATGGCCAGGCCCTTTGGGAAACCGCCTTAGAGAAAATTACCGTTAATGGCAGCATAGAGAAAAAGCAGGATTTTTATACCGCCATGTACCACACCATGATAAACCCAACCGTTTATATGGATGTGGATGGCCAATACAAAGGCATCGACCAGAACATACACAAAGCCGATGGCTTTACCAATTACACCACCTTCTCGCTTTGGGATACCTACCGCGCCCTGCACCCGCTGTTTAATATTATTGAGCCGCAGCGCAATGCCGATATGGTGAAATCGATGCTGGTACATTACGACCAGAGCCCCGAGCACATGCTGCCCGTTTGGAGCAACAGCGGTAATGAAAACTGGTGTATGAGCGGCTATCACAGCGTATCTGTTTTGGCAGATGCCGTGGTAAAAGGCAATGCGCCATTTGATGCCAACAAAGCACTGGAAGCCGCAGTAACTACCGCTCGCCACCGCAGCTATGAAGGCATTGGTGAGTATATTGACAAAGGCTACATCCCCGATGAAAAAACGGGGGTATCGGTATCCAATACTTTGGAGTATGCTTACGACGACTGGGCGATAGCGCAAATGGCCAAAAAGCTGAACAAGATGGACATTTACAACGAATTCATTAAACGCAGCGAAAACTATAAAAATGTATACGACCCTGCTGTAGGCTTTATGCGCCCAAAACTGGCCAACGGTACCTTCCGCGCCAAGTTCGACCCGTTAAGTACTATCAACGAAGGTTTCATTGAGGGTAACTCCTGGAACTACACCTTGTTTGCACCACAGGATCCGGAAGGCCTCATCAAACTGATGGGCGGCGACAAGCGCTTTGTGCGCTACCTCGATTCGTTGTTCACGATGGAACTGCCTGATAAATATTTTGCTGAAACCGAAGACATTACCCGCGACGGCATCATTGGTAATTACGTGCATGGCAACGAGCCATCGCACCATGTGGCTTACCTGTACAACTGGACCGATAAGCCATGGAAAACACAGGAACGCATCCGCATGATATTAAACCGTATGTACAAGCCAACCCCGGATGGTTTGGGCGGTAATGACGATACCGGCCAGATGAGCGCCTGGTACATCTTCAGTACGCTGGGCTTTTACCCGGTTGCGCCGGCATCAAACGATTACGCCATTGGCAGTCCGGCCATTAATAACGCCACCATACAGGTAGGCAGTGGTAAAACATTTACCATCACCGTAAAAAACCAAAGCGAAAAGAACGTTTACATTCAAAAAATGACACTGAACGGTAAGCCTTTAACCGGCCTCACCATTACCCACCAGGAAATTATGAACGGCGGCGAACTGGTGTTTTTTATGGGCGGCAAGCATAAATAGCTCACGGCATATAATATAAAATGGGTAATCCACATTAGCGGATTGCCCTTTTTATATTATTGGCTATACTTATTTTGCCTTTTTCAGAACTACATTCATCGGTTCGCCGCCGTTCATGCCGGGCATGGTGAGGGTAATTGTATCGTCTTTTACTTTGCCGGTAATTTTCATGGTGTTATCCATGAATTTGATACTAAAGGAAAGGTCGTCACCTTTGATAACGCCATTTTCAATATTGATTACGTTGCCTTCGGGGCCGGTGGTTGAACCGGTCAGTTTTTCACCGTCTACCTTAAAATCATAGGCGATATCATACTGGTCCATAATTTTGCCGGTCCATTTGCCGGTTATGTCTGCAGCAAAACAAGCGGTTATAATAACAATTGCAAGCGCTGTGGTGGTTAATAGTTTTTTCATCATTTTTTTAAGGTTTAATAATTTCACTAATAAACAATTATGGGCTTGAAGGTGAAAATGCAATAGACGGAGGGGAGGCAAACATAGACGGAATCCCATTTTTAAGCGATGAATATATGGCTGTTATAATTTATATATTAGTTAAAGAGAGCAGACCATTTCATGCATATACTTTGTATTTTAGACGGATAAATTTTATTACATGAGTTTACAACAAACATGGCGCTGGTACGGGCCCAACGATCCGGTTAGTCTTGCCGATGCCAGGCAGGCCGGCGCTACCGGCATAGTAACGGCGCTACATCATATCCCTACCGGCGAAGTTTGGCCGGTTGATGAGATACAAAAAAGGAAGAAAATTATAGAAGACGCGGGTTTAACCTGGGCGGTAATAGAGAGCGTGCCGGTGCACGAGGATATTAAAAAGCGCAGTGGCAACTACAAGCAGATCATAGAAAACTATCGCCAAAGCCTGCTCAATATTGGGCAATGCGGTTTGGGCATAGTTTGTTATAACTTTATGCCCATATTGGATTGGACGCGTACCGATCTGGATTACTTATTGCCCGATGGCTCAACCGCGCTGCGTTTTGATACTGCTGCCTTTGCCGCTTTCGACGCTTATATCCTGAACCGCCCCGGCGCAGAAAAAGATTACCCCGAAAAGCTTAAAATAAAAGCAAAAGCATATTACGATGGCTTAACCGAAGCGGATAAACAACAACTGGTTAGCAATATAATTGCCGGTTTACCCGGTTCACAGGAGGGGTACAACACGGAAAGATTTTTAGACATGCTGGCATCTTACGGCAATATTGATGCGGTGACACTTAAGGCCAACCTTGCCGATTTTCTGCGCGATGTGATCCCGGCTGCCGAGCAGGCAGGCGTGCTGATGTGCATTCACCCGGATGACCCGCCGTACCCTATTTTAGGCCTGCCGAGGGTGGTGAGTAATGAGCAGGATATCGTAGATATTTATAACGCTATTGATAGCCCCAATAACGGCTTAACATTTTGCACGGGTTCTTTTGGGGTGATTGCGGATAACGACCTGCCCGGTATGGTAGAGCGTTTGGGCGAACGGATCCATTTTATACACCTGCGTAGTACAAAGCGCGATGCTGACGGCAATTTTTACGAGGCCGATCATTTAACCGGCGATGTAGATATGTATGCCGTAATGAAGGCATTACTGGAAGAACAGAAAAAGCGGGCCGCCGCCGGGCGAACAGATCTTACGATGCCTTTTCGGCCGGATCATGGGCACAAAATGCTGGATGACCTCCGCAAAAAAACCAATCCGGGATACTCAGCCATTGGCCGTTTAAGAGGGCTGGCAGAATTGAGGGGCCTCGAATTGGGGATACAGAGAGCATTCAATATTGAGGCGCAAAGCACCGGTTAAACAACTTTTAGATCGGACAGGTACCTTTTGGGGCTTTTGCCAAATTTTTTGGTGAAGGAGCGACTAAAGTTGGAAGGTTCTGAAAAACCAACCTTATAGCCGATCTCTGATATGGTGAAATCGCCGGTTATCAGCAATGCAGCTGCGTGCTCTAACCGGGTGTTGGTGATAAAATCATGGGCAGTTTGGTTGGTAAGCGCGTTGAGCTTGCGGTACAACTGCCGCCTGCTCATTTTTAACGCCGTGGCCAGTTTATCGATATCAAAATTTAAGTACGACAGATTTTCTTCAATTATCTTTACCACTTTTTTGAGGAATTCCTTATCGATATCGGTAATAGCCGAAGCTTCGATGGAAACATCGGTGTGTGTTGAAAATAGTTCCCGCAGTTTCTTACGCGATTCGAGGATGTTATGGATCCGCGCAGCTAAAAGAGTTACGTTGAATGGTTTGGAAATGTAATCATCTGCACCTACGTTATAGCCTTCAATTTTGTTCTCGTCGGTTTGTTTGGCAGTTAGCAAAATGATAGGGATATGGCTGGTTTTTTCGTCGGCCTTAAGTTTATTGCAAAGCTCCAGCCCGTCTCCGTCCGGCATCATAATATCACTTATGATAATATCGGGGATAAGATCTACCGCCTTTTTTAATCCTTCCACACCGTTTGATGCCTGTTCCACATGGTAGGCACCCTCCAGCTCATCGGCAACATATTCCCTCAGATCCTGGTTATCCTCTACAATAAGTACAATAGGGATGCTCGAGATCTTTTCTTCGGATAATTTGTATTCTGTTGCCGCTGGTTCGGTTATAGCATTTTGGGTGTCGGTGATTTTTATTTCTTCGCCTGGCTGCGCCTCTGTAAGGTGAAAATTCTCTTCGCCAATGGGTATTTTTACTATAAAATCGGTGCCTTGGTTTTCGGCATCGGTTACTAATATTTCGCCGTTGTGCAGCAGCACAAGCTCGCGTGTAAGCGCCAAACCGATACCACTGGATTCTTTCTCGAACCTGGAGCTGCCCTTGATCTGGTAAAAAATATCAAATATCTTATCCTTTAACTCATCAGGAATACCCACGCCCGAATCTTTTATATGGATCTCTATCGCATCTTTTAATTCGCCATTGTTGGTTGTTAAAACACCTTTTTTAACCAATATCATAATTACACCAAAATCCGGCGTATATTTAAAAGCATTGGGGATAAGGTTATACATTATCTTCTCCAGCTTATCGGTGTCTATCCAGGCTTCCAGCTGATCTACTTTCAGGTCGAGATAGTAGTGGATGTTGCGTTCCATTGCCCGGGCGATAAAAGCGTTGAAAATGTTTTTGATGAGGCCAATAACCTCAATTTTATGAGCATCGAGTTTAAAGCTGCCGGTCTCAACCTTCCGGAAATCTAACAGTTGGTTAACCAGGTTCATCAGCATCGATGCATTATTAAAAACCAGGTTGCTGTATTTTTTTGCCTGCGGTACAGTAATGTTTTCGTTTTTGATCTTCCGCAGCGGGTCGAGTATCAAAGAAAGCGGTGTGCGCAGTTCATGCGAAAGATTAGTGAAAAAGTTGAGCTTGAGTTGATTGAGCTCCTTTGTTTTTTCGGTAAGCAATTTTTGGTAGTGTACCTCGCTTTTTAACTTCTCACGGGATTTTATTTCCTTATAAACCAGGTAAAGTGCAGCCGCAACCATGGCAATGTACACCAGGTAAGCCCAAGTGGTTTTCCAGAAGGGGGGCAGAATGATAATTTTTACGGATGTGCCGCTTTCATTCCATAGACCATCGTTATTGGACGCCTTCACTTTAAAAGTGTAAGTTCCCGGGTCGAGATTGGTATAAGTTGTTTTCCGTTCTGTACCAACATAGTTCCAGCCTTCATCAAAACCCTCCAGCATATAGGCATACATGTTCCTGTCGGGTACGGTATAACCCAACGCCGCATACTCCAGGGTAAATACCGATTGGTCGTAGGATAGAGTGATCTCCTTATTTGTATTGATGTTTTCTGCTAATGGGGGGGTGTTAATGGTGATGGGTACCGGTTTATTAAAAAGCTGGAAATCTGTTATCACCACGGGCGGCACGTAGGGATTGTCCTTTAAACTGCCCGGCATAAAAATGTTAAAACCTTCCAGCCCGCCAAAAATTAATTCACCGGTGCTCAGCTTATGGCCCGCGCCGATGCTAAATTCGTTGCTTTGCAAACCGCTGCTGCTGGTGTAATTTTTAAATTGGCCGGTTTTGGAATCAAAGCGACTTAAGCCATTATCGGTACTGAGCCACAAGTATCCATACTTGTCCTCTAAGATGCAGTTTACAATGTTATTGGCAAGTCCCTGGCTTTCGGTGTACCGTTTAAAGTTGTTTTGCTGCGGATTGAATAAGGATAGCCCGCCGCCCATGGTACCCACCCAAATATTGCCTTTACTATCGCCGAATGTGGAGAAAATGGCATCGCTGCCGAGGTTGTGCTCGGCTTTGTTATAGGCTACATACTTTTCGGTTTGGGGGTTGTAAACAATTACGCCGTGTGCAATAGTGCCTATCCATATATTCCCGCTTTTGTCCTCGTAAAACGACCGGATGTAATTGGCGCTGTTCTTTCGTTTGCCTACTTTTAGTTCCAGCCGTTTAATTTGGTTTGTGGCCGGGTTTAATACATTTACCCCGCCGCCGTTGGTGCCTATCCAAATATTACCTTTTTTGTCTTCCAGCAAAGCGTATACCGATTGATTACCAAGGTTGCGATCGGTAGTGCCCGCAGTATAATAGGTCCGGGCTTTGGTTTTTAAATTCACCTTTGCCAGCCCCTCATCATAAGTGCCCACCCATAGATAATCTTTTTGACGGCTAAGCTGCATACACAAAACAGAAAGGCTCGCAAAATAATTCTCTTTGGCTGCGGGGTTAAAGGCCTCAAATTTGTTGCTCCCCCTTGTCCATCGGTATAAGCCCGTACCATCGGTGCCAATCCAGATATCGCCGTTTGGTACCTCGCTGAACGATGTTACAATGTTGGCGTTGATATTCAGCGCATCGGTGCCAAAGTTTTTGTACAGATTAAATTTAAATTGATTTTTATCGTACTTGTTGATGCCTTTTGCATAAGTGCCTACCCAAAGGATACCCTGGTCATCAAGCAGTAAGGAGGAGATAGAGCTGCTGCTTAACGAGCGTACATCTTTGCTGCTTTGCCTAAAGTGGGTAAAGGTATTCTTAACCGGGTCGAACAACTCCAAGGCAAGCTCTGTGGCTACCCAAAGCTTTCCGTCGCCTGCTTTGCATATTGCCCTTATAACGCCATCGCGCAGGCCGGCTGGGTTTTTAAGGTCCTTTTTGTATGCCCGGAAAGTTTCGGTCTCGTTGTCGTATAAATTCAAACCATCAACCGAGCCAATCCATACCTTCCCTGTTTCGTCCTCGTATATGGTATTGATGTTGTTGGCGCTAAGGCCCCGGCCTGTTGCGGTCCCCGCGCTAAACTGCCTGAAAGTATCGGTGTTCTTGTCCCATTTATTTACCCCGAATAATGTGCCTATCCACAAATTGTCGTGGCTATCCTCATAAATGCTGTTGATGTTGTCTATTTGCACGTTATCAAAGATATGCGGCTCGAGCTTTTTTGTTTGGGGGTTATACCTGTTGAACCCAGATACCGTGCCCACCCACAAATTATGTTTCCTGTCCTCGTAAATAGCTTTAATTATTTTGGCACCTATTTTTTCGTTCCCTGTTTCCGTAGCAGTTACGGCAATGAACGAGTCGCTGTTCCTATCGTACATGGCCAATCCTCCGCCCACAGTGCCTACCCATAAATTGCCCGCATGATCCTCCAACATGCACCTGATGTTATTATTTGGGATGCTTTTTTTATCTGCGGGGCTATTACGGTAAACTTTGAATTTGTACCCGTCGTACTTGTTTAGCCCATCCTGCGTGCCAAACCACATAAAGCCATACCTATCTTTTAATATACAAACCACGCTGCTTTGCGAAAGCCCGTTGGCTGTAGTTAAATGGGTAAACTGTACCACATTTTTTACCTGCGCGTGTACCCTGGTGCCTGGCAGCAGTAAGCAGGCTACACAAAGCAGCAACCAGATTTTGGAAAACCGGGCACGTAATTTAATAATGCGGGCGGCCGCTATTTGATAATAGAGCATAAGAGATCCCATACGGTTGATATGGCAAAGCAACACACTTTGCAGGTTCAGCAATCAATAGCTGGCAATTTAACAGTTAATCGGCTTTTATAATTGGTTTTTCAGTTTGACGGGGTAAAATTTAAATAAACACACCTTCCAAACACAAATGGCACAGCATTTAGCTGTAACACGACACACAATGGCATGTATTGATAATATGCTCCCCCCTCTTTACCCCGGGCTTACTTAAACAAGTTTAGGGCTTACGACTGTAAAAAAAGCATCAAAACCGGCGGATGCATCAATTGATAAGTTATGGCACGCCTTGATAAGGGCATGTGAAAGCCCATTACATAACATTGTACCACATGATTGTGCCTTCCCGGCATGGCCATTAACCAATTATAATTTTAGTACCGCGGTAAGGTTGGCAACGCTGCTGATTGTGCGCCGTGATATAATAAGCTTAAATAAAAATGAATTTATGCCTGTGCGTATGGCCAACCAATCCGCGCGCCGGTGAATTGATAAACCAAACCAATTTAAAATGAGAAAACCTATACATCAAACTTACTAAGGCTGTCCAAATCTCCGTATGCGGAGGTGCAAGCGCAACAGGATTAAACGGACGATTTATGCGGCAGTGTGAGAAGCTGCAAGCCATATGGTGCTGCTCCGTGTCCTTATCAAAAACCATTTATAAACCTTAATTAACTCAACAATCAGTTGTTTATGAAAAAAATTATTTTCCTGGCCTTATTAGGCCTTGTTTTTCTGAGTACCGCATTCGCACAATCACAAAAGGTCTCCGGTGTGGTTATGGGCGATGACGGGCAGCCTTTAATAGGCGCCACAGTGTATAATAAAGCGGCTATAAGTAATGCCACCACTACCGATAACAAAGGCGCGTTCTCTATCAATGTGTCGGCGACTGCCACCCTCGTGGTAAGTTACATCGGTTACAAAACCCAGGATTACCAGTTAAAAGGTGAAACCTCTGGCATAAAAATCACTTTGAGCTCGGGCAATGCCTCGCTAAGCGAGGTGGTGGTAACCGCACTGGGTATCAAAAAAGAAAAGAAATCGTTAGGCTACGCGGTAACCGAAGTAAAAGGCGGGGAGCTAACCGAAGCACGCAGCGTTAACCTTGCTAATGGCCTGGAAGGCAAAGTGGCAGGTTTAAACATTTCGCCCCCTGCAACAGGCGCCAATGGCTCAACGCGTATCACCATTAGGGGTAGTGGATCTATCTCCGGCAACAACCAGCCGCTAATTGTGGTTGATGGTGTACCCATCAACAACGACCCGAGCACACTTGGCCCAATTGTATCGTGGACAAAAGGCGATGCCCAGGGTTACGATAAAGGCGATGGGATCTCCCAGTTAAACCCCGACGAAATTGAAACCGTGAGCGTGCTTAAAGGCGCTACCGCAGCAGCCTTATATGGTTCAAGAGCATCAAACGGTGCGATATTGATCACATCCAAATCTGCAAAAGCCGGGCAGGGCGTAGGTGTGGAACTTGGTTTGAATGCTGCAATGGAAACCCTACTGATACCCGACCTGGGTTACCAAACCCAATATGGCCATGGTACAGGCGGTGTAAAACCAGCTACAATTGCACAGGCAAAGGCCGGCCGTTTTAGCTGGGGCGGCAAGCTCGATGGCTCCGACGCGATGTTTTACGACGGCGTTTTGCGCCCATACGTTGCGCAGGATAATAACTACGGCAATTTTTACCAAACCGGTAAAAACATTACCAGCAACGTTGCCTTAACCGGTTCCACAGAGAGCACCAAATACCGCTTCTCCTACAGTAATGTAAATTACAACGGTATTTTGCCCACTAACACTACTGATCGCAACAACTTCGCGTTGAATCTAAACAGTAACCTGGGCAAAAAGCTTTCTATTTTAATCAATACCAAATACATAGCCGAAAAGAACCACAACAGGCCGCGGGTATTGGGTGAGGCGGGTAGTTCTACCTTCGGGATATTGGCACTGCCTTCAACTATTCCGCTTTCTTTATTGAGAGAGAAGAAGTACGATGCAAATGGGTATGATAACCCATGGAACGATAACCTCTTCACCGTGAATCCTTACTATGGTGTTGAAGATTTTAAAGAAAACGATAAGAAGAACAGTATCATTGGCGCAATTGAGCCAAAATGGCAAATTACCGATTGGTTGTACACCAAGGCAAGGTTCGGTTTAAACTACTTTAATTACACCGAAAGCGAGATCATCCCTTATGGTACAGCTTACCAGTTAAGAGGTGGCTTAACTATACACAACAGAACTTATAATGAACAGAACACCGAGTTTATGATAGGGGCTAATAAGAATATTACAAAGGATATTAATGTTAACGGTATAGTAGGGTCAAACTTTTTAAAGCAGGTAACCGATGGTAACGATTTTTCGGCATCTAACTCATTCAATATCCCTTTCTTTTACGATCTGTCTAATATCGACGCTGCAAACCGTACTTACAGCAACGCCCATATCGAAAAAAGGATCAACTCGGTATACGGTACTGCCGAAGTATCTTACAAGAGCTTTTTGTATCTGAACGCGTCGGCCCGTAACGATTGGTTCTCTACCCTGTCGTCTGGTAAAAACAGCATTCTTTATCCATCGGTAGGGTTAAGTTTTGTGGCTTCCGAAGCTTTAAAACTGCCTGAGGTTTTCAACTACTTAAAGATAAGAGCAGCCTGGGCGCAGGCCGGCGGTGATACCGATCCGTACAACTTGTCGCTCAACTACGCGCTAAACGGAACCAACTTGGGGGCACCGCTTGGCCAGATCAATAACACCAATATCCCTAACGTAAACCTGCAGCCACTAACTTCTACTACATCGGAAATTGGTGTGGAAACCAGGATGTTTAACGACAGGTTTAACCTTGACGTAACCCTTTACAACCGTAAAACCCGTAACGACATTGTAGCGGCAACGGTTTCGCTGGCATCGGGTTACAGCACCGCCTTATATAATGTGGGTGCGATAAGTAATAAGGGTATCGAATTATTAATTGGTGGTACGCCTTTTAAAACCAAATCTTTCAGCTGGAATACTTCCTTTAACATTTCCTATAACAAAAGTGAGGTGCTTAGCCTGTACCAAAACCTTACTACGCTGCGTGTAGATCAAAGCCGTTACGGGACCTCGTTTATCGACCAGATAGTGGGTAAACCATACGGACAAATAACCGGGTTCGATTATAAGCGGGATGCAAGCGGCAACATTGTTTACAGCGCTGGCGGTGCGCCTCAAAAAGGTAACCTTATCGTATACGGTTCTGGCGTTGCGCCTTATGCAATGGGCTTTACCAATACATTTACGTACAAACGCATCTCTTTAAGTACATTGATAGATGCCAAGTTTGGTGGCTATATCTATTCAGGGTCGAAAGCTTTTGCTTACCGCTTTGGTTTAGCACCTGAGACTTTGGAAGGCCGCGATGGTGGTATAATAGGTGTAGGTGTTAATGAGCAGGGTACGCCAAATACAGTTAGCTCTACCTCGCAAAACTACTTTGGAAGCATCCACTCTAATATTGCAACCCCCACTGTATTTAAATCGGACTTTATTAAGCTAAGGCAGATCATCCTGAACTACCAGATCCCTTCATCATTGCTCAACAAGATTAATGTAAAGGGTGCTACAATTGGCCTTGTTGCACGTAACGTAGTTATTTTGATGAAGAAAACAGGCAACCTCGACCCTGAATCTAACTACAATAACAGCAACGCGCAGGGTTTAGAGTACGGCAGCGCGCCAACCACCAGGAACATCGGCCTTAACCTTAATATCAAATTTTAAAACATTTAAAAAGTATTAAAATGGTACGTAAAATATCAATTATAGCATTTATTACGGTCTTGTTTGCTTCGTGCACCAAAGACTTTCAATCTATCAATACCAACCCAAATGTGCCCACGGCGGTACCCAACGATTACCTGCTTGCCACATCGCAGGTACAGCTTGCCGGCGCGCATAACCCCGATTCAAAATCGTGGAGGAACAATTTTGGGTATTCTGCCTGCCTGGTGCAGCAAATGTCGTCTACCGATATCAGCTTTTATGGCGGTAGCTTTTACACATCAACACAAAACAGCTTCTCGGCTTATTTTGAAGATGCTTATCCCAATTCCATCAAAAATGAGGTGAATTTGATCAGCCTGTCATCAGCAGATGCCAAGTTTGTGAACATCACTTCGATGGCCCGTATTTTAAAAGTAATGGACATAGCTGTCATGACGGATATGTACGGTGATGTGCCTTATTCAGGTGCAGGTAAGGGTTATCTTGATGCCAACTTTACCCCGGCTTACGATGCGCAGAAGGATATTTATTCCGATCTGTTGAGCGAACTGGAAAAAGCAGGTGCCGCGTTTGATGCAACAGCTTACATACCTGTAAAGGCCGATTACATCTACTCGGGCGACCTTGCAAAATGGAAACGTGCGGCCAATACCCTTATGCTTCGCCTGGCAATGCGCCTGGTAAAGGTTGATCCGGCTATGGCACAAGCCTGGGCGGCCAAAGCAATTGCAGGCGGCCTAATTACCAGCAGCGCCGAAAATATTGCTATCAAATTTGATGGTGTGGCCCAGATCAGTTCGAACCCCAATTCCTGGATATTAGGGCCAACGGGCTCGCGTAATATTGCGGCTATCAACGGCGTATCGTGGGGTAAAACCTTAATTGATATGATGAAGAACCGCCAGGATCCTCGCCTTCCGCTTATCGCGGCTTTAAAAAATGGGGACAATACCGTTGCCAAGCAGGCTGGCTTGCCAAATGGCACCAATACCAATACGCTGGCCACGTTGACGCCTTCCAACCTCGACCTGTATTCGCGCCCGGCTGCTGCAATGTATCAAAACAGCAATCCATGGATCTACATGACCTATGCCGAAGCCCGCTTATTACAGGCCGAAGCTATTGAAAGAGGCTACGCTACAGGTGCTGCCGCAACCGTATTTGCCGATGGGCAGGTTTCGGCCTTAAACCAGGTTTATGGTGCGGTTAAGCCATCTGCCGGCGATATTGCTACTTACGCTGCAGCAAATACATACCCTGCTTTGAGTACGCTTGATGCCAAAATGAACGCAATACATACCGAATTGTACTTGCTGAACGCGGTTACGCTTAATGGCGCCGAAGCATGGTCTGACTGGAGAAGGAGCGGCTACCCGGTGTTAACTCCTGTAAATTTTGTTGGCAACGAAACAAATGGTGTTATCCCGCGCCGTTTAAAATATTCGCCGGGAGAGTTTGGTGTAAACCCAAATGTTAACGCGGCTATCGCAAAGCAGGGTGCCGATTTATTTACTACCCGCGTATGGTGGGATAAATAGTCGGCCTTACTAAAACTAACACCCCTTAATAAATAAGGATCATATAATAATGAAGGATAACCGGAGAGATTTTATAAAAAAAGGTGCTTCATTGGCAGCCGCCCTATCGCTTGGTAGGCCGGCTGCTTCTGCAGCAGGTTCGGAACCATATAAGCATGGGCTTAAAAACGCCCGGGAAACTACGGCGATAGCGAGGGATGCAGGTATGCAGTTCTGCGAATCGTACTTTTTTGGGATGAACCAGCAAAAAATAGCGCTTACCAAACAAATGGATGTTTTGGGCGCTGTTGCAGGGATCCAGCCTGCGCTGGGCGGTCCCGGTTCAAAACCGTGGGAATACAATACTATTATGGCCAATGTGAAGGCCTGGGAGAATGTGGGCTTAAAGCTAAGGGTAATAGAAGGCCCCCCAAGCCTCGGCGAAAAAACAAAACTGGGCTTAAGCGGCCGGGATGAGGAGATAGCCAACTTTATCAGCTTTATGAAAAACCTTTCCAAAGCGGGTATAGACACCATTTGTTATAACTGGATGCCTGTGATAGGCTGGCTGCGTACCAGTAATGATAAACCCGGCCGTGGCGGGGCTTTGGTAACGGCTTTTGATTACGAGGATATTAAAAAGGCTCCGGTTACAAAATATGGGGAGATATCAAAAGATGCACTCTGGAAAAACCTGGAATACTTTTTAAAAGCTGTAGTGCCCGAGGCCGAGAAAGCTGGCATTAAACTGGCCATGCACCCAGACGACCCGCAGGTGGATAGCGTGAGAGGGATCTCGCGGATCATGACCACCGTGCCGAACTTCGACAGGATGCTGAAACTTTACCCGAGCCCCAGTAACGGCATCACCATGTGCCAGGGCAATTTCTCGCTGATGGGTGTAGATATCCCGGATACGATACATCATTTCGGGAAAGAAAACATCCATTTTGTGCATTTCAGGAACGTGCGGGGAGGCAAATTCAAGTTCGAGGAAACGTTTCATGACGAAGGGCAGATTGACATGTATAAGGCAATGGAAGCTTATTACAAAATAGGCTTTAAAGGCGCCATCCGGCCAGATCATGTGCCAACCATGGCCGGCGACAGTAACGAACACCCCGGCTACAGCACCATTGCCACCCTATATGCCATTGGCTACATGCGCGGGCTGATGGAAGCTGTAAGCAAAAAATAATCACCTGGGCTGTCAAAAATTTATTTACCAGGGAAATCGCTTTTAAAACGGAACCAAAACAGTACGGATTTTGGCAATAATTTCAATTAATTTTAGGCTTGTTCGCGTTCGACATGGAGCCCGAACAGCCCGAACAAGCCCGAACACGGGTGATTTTAAACAAATCATTACTGAATAAGGCTGTAAAAATTCTAACTGCGATTTCCCTGACTTATTTACCTATTTAAAATGAAAAGGAAATTTATACTTTTTACCTTTTGTATGGCTGCGGCTTTTGCCGCAAATGCCCAGCAAATTGGCGCATCGCCCGAATATATAAAAACGCTCACCGCTAAGTGGAAAGGTGAGCGTTTTGCCGATGGCCGCCCAAAGGTATCCGATGCCTTATTAGCGCGATTAAAAAACATATCGCTGGAAGATGCCTGGGGGGTATTGAAAAATAAAGGTTTTGTAAACCAGTTTGAAGGCGACTGGACCATCATCAACCCTGATAGCCCCATGGTGGGCCGCGTAGTTACCGCGCAATACATGCCCGCCCGCCCGGATATGGCCGAAATGATAAAAGCCCAGGGCATTGCCGAAGGCCGCGGACAACAGGGCGGCAATAACTCCTGGCCTATAGATAACTTGGTTGATGGCGATGTATATGTTGCCGATGGCTTTGGCAAGGTGGCGGACGGAACTTTAATTGGCGATAACCTTGGCAATTCCATTTACGCAAAATCGCACCGGGGCGTTATATTCTATGGTTCGGTACGGGATGTGGAGGGCTTAAGCGCTATAAAGGGCTTCAACGGCTGGATCAAGGGCACCGACCCATCCTACCTTTTGCAATCTACAATTACTACCATAAACAACCCAATCCGCATTGGAAGGGCAACGGTTTTGCCCGGCGATGTGGTGCTGGCAAAGAAGTATGGTACCATATTTATTCCTGCTTATTTGGTAGAGGAGCTTGTACTTACATCAGAAGTTACCGCCCTGCGCGACCAGTTTGGCCACCAGCGCCTGCGCGAGAAAAAATACCTAACCGGTCAGATAGACAGCAAATGGACGGAAGATATTAAGGCTGATTTTTTAAATTGGGTTAACCATTACCCGGGCAAACTCCCCATGACCAAAAAAGAGCTTGACGATTACTTAAAGGAGCGCAATTATTAATGAAGAATAAATTATACAACTTAGCATTAGCGCTGGCGGCGGTATGTATCTGGGTGGCGCTGGCATTATCATTTGCCGGCCATATTGAAGAAGCGGGCCTCCTTTATATCAGTTTTTTTATACTACTGGCCATTGGCGTAAGGCGGTCGGCCTTATTAAAAGGCTTTGCTTATACCCTTTGCATTTTTGCGGCGGTAGCTACGGCTTTGTACTATCCGCATTATTTTGTAGAATACAAAGGCTTTAAATTTTCTAAGCTGATAACGCCACTAATACAGCTGATCATGTTTGGAATGGGCACATCCATGAGCGTGGGCGATTTTGTTGGCGTAGTAAAAATGCCAAAAGGGGTATTCATCGGCGTATTCAGCCATTTCCTTATCATGCCTTTGATTGGCTATACGCTCGCAAGCCTCAGCGGTTTCCCACCCGAAATTGCAGCAGGTATTATATTAATAGGCTGTTCGCCAAACGGTATGGCATCCAACGTAATATCATACCTTGCTAAAGCCAACCTGGCACTATCTATTACCATCACTGCGGTATCTACCTTATTAGCGCCAATTATTACGCCCCTTTTAATGAAACTCTTAGCAGGAGCGTTTGTGCAGATAAACGTACTGGATATGATGTGGGATATTACCAAGATGGTAATCCTACCCATTGCGGGCGGGTTATTGTTTAACAAGTTCTTAAGTGGCAAAGCAAAATGGCTGGATAGCGCTATGCCCTTTGTATCGATGTTCGGTATTGCCTTTATTATCGTTATCATCACTGCGGCGGGGCGAAACAGCTTACTTACCATCGGCCCCTTATTAATATTACTGGTGCTGATCCATAATATGTCGGGCTATTTGTTGGGCTATTGGTCGGGCCGGTTGTTTAAAATGAGCGAACGCGATTGCCGCACCATTGCCATCGAAGTAGGGATGCAAAATGGTGGGCTTGCGTCGGGCCTGGCCAAAGAAATGGGCAAAATGGCCACCGTTGGCCTGGCGCCGGCAGTTTTTGGTCCGCTGATGAACATCACCGGGTCGATATTGGCAACCTGGTGGCACCGCAAACCGCCGGCCGAAAAATAAAATGTTGCTATATTATCGGAGCCTCTTTTCTTTTAAGTATTTTACCAAGGCTGCGGGGTGGTCGGTTTGGAGGCCGGTAAGCCCTTTTTGCAGGGCTTTATCCCAATCGGCAGGCCCTTCGCCGGCGCTTTGTATATCCGGCCAAACCGGCAGGTTTAGTGTGGCAGCATTAGCAAGCAGGGCGGGTGTATATTGGCTATATCCGCCGTCGAGCAGATCGGGCTGGTAGGTATCAATGAATTTCTGCATCCCGTAAACGCTCTTAACACTATCGGGCAGGCTTAGCATCAATGGCATTTTGGGGGCGGCCTTGCGCCAACCGGTAAATTGCACCGGGCTGTTAATGTATACCAGCACCTGCTTCTCCATGCCGTATTCCTTTATCATTTTGTAAGCTACGGCAGGGTCTGCGGCTTTAAAATCCAGGTAGATGTTTATTTTGTTTTTGGCGAGTTTAAGGATCTCTGCAAAGGTAGGGACATGGTACGTTTGGATCGAATCCTTATTTTTTAAGGTAAGCTGCTTCAATTCGTTGAGGGTGAAACTGCTTACCGCGCCTTTAGCGTTTGTCATGCGGTTTACGGTGCCATCGTGCATGCTCACCAATTGGCTGTCTTTGGTGGTACGGAGGTCTATCTCTATGTAATCCGCTTCGTTTTTAATGGCTTCGCGATAAGCTTCCAGGCTGTTCTCGGGATAAATTACATGATCGCCGCGATGGGCTATAACAATAAATTTATGCCTTGATACGGGAACAGGATTGGGCGTATAACTGCCCAATCCTGTTAATAATATTATTAGTGCTAAAACTGTATGGCGCATGGTTATTTGATAACGGTTTTTATAGCATCGCCAACTTCGTGCCCGGCATTTGCCTTAAAATCAAAGCCGAGCAATTGTGCCATGGTTTGCGCCAGTTGTTTGTGGTAGGTAGTTTCGGCTGGTTTTACTTCGCCCATCGGTGCAGTATCCGGGCCTATCACTGCAAACCAGGTTTGCTCCGACCCAACAACTTCGGCACCATGGCTTTTCCAGGTGTCTAATGGCGTTTCGCCGCGGCCATGGTCGCAAGTGATCAGCAGCGTAGTATTGTTTTTATAGAATGGGTCTGCCTGGATAATATCCCAAAGCTGTTTAATAAAGCCATCTTCCTGCTTTGCCCTTTCCAGGTATGATTTATAGTTGCCATCATGCGCCATGTCGTCCGGTTCATCAAAAGCCATATATAATACACGCGGTTTGTATTGTTTCAGGTATTCTTTGCTGTATTCAAATGTGATGAAATCCGACCTTGTGCTATCGCCTAAATAGCGAGGGGTATTGTGTTGTAGCTCGTTCAAATATTTTAAACGGGCGTTAGCATCAGCATTCTTTACATTGGCATAGCCCGAGTATACTGGTAAGCCAGACCGGTTCACATTCAGGATTTGTGGGAAGCGTTCCCACGAGGAGAAGGCGATCACCTTGCCCTCAAAGCCTTTTTGTTTATTGATGTACTCCAGCAAGTTCATGTTAGGGTTGGTGATGGGCTCGTTGGTATTCATTCGTTTATCGGGGAAACCGGTGAAGATCTCATTATAGCCCGGATACGAGAAATGGTATGGGTTAGCCAGTTCATCTTTGCCGCCCGCATCTCTGTTACCGTAAAGTTGCCCTTGCTTGCTAATTACGTTCCACAAAAACGGGAACAAAATGGCCCGGCGCGCCTGTGGCGTTGCAGCCCAATAATGCTTCTTCACCTCTTCCTTATCATTGGTGAATTTAGAGTTGAGGAGTGCTGAATCCGCACCGCGGTAAACCTCCTGCCAGCGCATGCCATCAAGTGTAACGATGATGAGGTTTTTTGTTTTATGCTGAGCCATTGCCGGCGTTATAAAGCAGGCACTTAGCAGTATAAAAAGCAATTTTTTCATTTGGATTTTGTTTAAACAAGCAGGGCAGCTATTTCTAACTGCCCTGTTGCATTTGGTTGGTTTAGTTTTGTTATTTAAGAATGTACATCAGTCCGTTGATGTCATCGTTGCCGCCAAACTGGGCCTGCAACGCTTTATTGTAGTTATCAGCATTTGAGGTCCGCTCTGACGATGGATATTGAAAACGGGCGGCAATACGGCCACCGTTACCTGTACCAGGGCCGGTTGTAAATACCGGGATACCTGTTCTGCGATAGGTGAAGTAGCTCTCCAGGCCCGAGTGGCGGAACAGCGCCAGGTATTTTTGCTGTAATATTTTAGTTAAACCCGCAGCATCGGCAGTGTATTTAACACCTGCCTGTGCATAATAAGCAGCCCAGTCAACATTGATGGTATAGGTATCATAGTTAGCAATGTTAGCCGTACCTGTAGAACCCGGGCGGTAAAAATAAGCTGTGAACGTACCCGTACCTGTTGGCACACCGTATGATGCAAACGATGCTTGTATCCCTTTAATGTAATACGCTTCGGCATCGCCGGTTGCCCAGCCGCGGTTAATACCTTCGGCAATGTTAAACATCAGTTCGGCATAACCTATCTGGATAGAAGGCTCGCCGGTAAAGGTTGAATAAAAACGTTTACGGTTGATGAAAGAGTATTTCTGCAAACCGGCGTTGTTGTACATCACACCTAAGTCTAAACCCGGGTCGGCACCTACAAATGAGTTGAAAGCGGTTGGGCTTTGTTTAGCAACGTCAACCAGATCGCGAGAAGGTTCGTTGGTAACAAATACACGCGGATCTTTCAGATTGGTTAATAAGCCAACATAAGTAGATGATGAGTTTTTACGTGAACCATTCTGACCGAAGTTATCCGGCGTCATTGGGTAGTAATTGCTCGGTGCAACAAAGGTATATTGCAGGTTGTCATCCGCACTTTGCATTATTGGGTATTTTGTTGGGTTGCCAACAATGGCAGCAAACTGGCTGGTAACGCCAAGGTCTGCTTCCGCAGCTTTCTTGCTCAGCTCGGTTAATAACCTAATGTGGAAAGTATTGATAACTTTTTGCCATTTGGCCAGGTCGCCGTTCAGGTAGATATCACCGGTTAAAGTGCTTCCGCCTTTGGCAATAACCGCGGTCATGTCGGTATTTGCTTCTTCTAACCAGGTTAACGATTGTTTCATCACATCCTTCTGCGAATCGTAAGCCGGGGTTAAGCCGTCCAAACCTTTTAAGGCCTGGGTCATCGGGATATCGCCCATTTCTAAACTCATTTTGCTGAAGAAATAGGCGCGGAAGAATTTACCAACCGCACTGTACTGGTTTACTGCAGGCAAACCGGCAAGTTTAGCTTGCTCTTCCATAGCAACAACGTTTTTAAGGGTGTTGTAATAGTTATCGCCGCTGCCAAAATCATAACGGTTGTTGCCGTAGTAATCGTAGTTGTACAGGTAATACTGGCTGTAGATCTCGTTTTCGCCATCCGGGCCATCAGCCATGCTGTTTAATACACCGTTGAATAAAAGCGAGGCCGGAACCGCATTGGGTACGTTATTGTTAATAGTAAGCTCATCAAAGCTTTTCTTACAGCCCGTTACCGATAGTAGCATACATACCGGCAGGACACAAATTTTAAATATCTTTTTCATATATATCCTAATAATTAGAATGACAGATTTAGGTTAAAGCCATAGCTGCGTACTGTGGGCGATTGTAACACGGTTTGCGAAACAGCGCCGTTGTACTGATCCAGATCCACATCCTTAAAGCGTTTGTCTTTGTAGAAGTACAGCAGGTTGCGGCCGTAAAGTGATGCCGATACTTTCTGGATAAAGGTGTGCTGCAGGAATGTTTTAGGGAAATCGTAACTGAATGTAACCTCGCGCAGTTTAGAGAAGGTTTTGCTCATCAGGTTACTTTCATCCACGTTGTAGTACTTGCTCACATAATCCTGTACGAAGGCGGTTTTGGTGTTGGCACCATATTGTAAGGCATTGTAGTTTAAAACAGCGCCTGTTTTAGAATCGTAGTTGATAGCGGTACCGTTGGTTACCACAACACCTTCGCCTACGTAGCTGCCATTGTAACCGGCTGCGCCAAAGTTCTGCCAGTCTTTGTAACGTGCATCGCCCAATGCGCCTGTAGCGGTTTCGATATTGGCACCACCACGCATGGTTTTGTTGTGCATGTAATCGATAATTACACCACCAACCGAACCATCAAACTGGAAGCCCATGCTTAGGTTTTTGTAGCGGATCTTGTTGTAAACACTCCAGCTGTATTTAGCGTTCATATTACCCAGGTACTGTGCAACAGGTAATACAAGCGGCTTGCCGGCTGCATCGTTTATGATCTGCCCTTCTGGTGTGCGTACGAATTTGCTGCCGTACAATTTATCGGTGCGGTCGCCGGCTTTAAAGAAGGTGTTGTAAGTGTCCTGGCCCGGAGGCAGTTCTTTGTATACCTCTTTGTTGGTTGATACGTTTACCAAAACATTCCAGGTAAAGCCGCTTAAATTTTTAATTGGCGTACCCTCTAATGAACCCTCGTAACCCGAGCGCTTGGTTTTTAATGCGTTTAGGAACAAAGTAGTGTAACCCGATGCAGTAGAGATAGAGTTACCCAAAATTCTTGGGCCATCCACATACTGGAAAGCGGTACCGCTAAAGCCCAAACGGTTTTGCAGGAATTTAATATCAAAACCCTGCTCCCAGTTTACGCGGGTTGATGTTTTGATGTTAGGGATAAACAATACATTGCTTGCGTAACCGGCAGTTTGCCCGTTATAAGGCTTGTTGGTTAAGTAAGATGTTTTAAGTGAGTAATCCGGCCCGTTGTACGGTGAGGTATAAGTTGAACCGTAACCCAACGGGTTGTTGAATAACGATGCTGCCGTGCCACCACCAAAAGCCGTGATAGAGCTGAACGGTGCAGGGCCGATAGTTGGGCTTGATACATCGTTACGGATGCTGGCGTAAGAACCGCGCAGTTTAAGGAAAGAGATAAACTCAGGCAGTTTCACATAATCAGAAACAACCGTTGCAGCCGATACGCTTGGATAACCGTACGATGCTACGTTTTGGAAGTTACTTGATTTGTACTGGCGGAAAGTACCCGATACCGTAGCGTATTTACCAAACGATGCATCTAACGAAGCATAGTAGCTAAACTCGCGCGATGCGGAGTTAAAGCTGGTAGCCTGTATAGCGTTTTTTGAGTTGCTGAAAGCATAAACTTCGGGCACGTTCAAATAATCGGTAGACACCCAGTTGCTGTTGTAGTTAAAGTTACGCAGGTTAGAACCAACCAAACCCGATAAGTTCAGGAAGTTTTTAATGGTATAGTTGTAACTAACAAATAACTCGGTGTTGTTATCAAACAGGTCGCGGCGGTCTTCGCGGTAATCGCCCTGGTTGCCTTCACGGCCGTAAGGGTGAGCAGAATACGGTAGCTTCTCGGTACGTAAAATGTTATAAGTGTTGATAGATGACCGTAAGGTAACATTCAAATTGCTATTGAATTTGTAGTTACCGGTTAAGTAACCGTAAGTGTCGTTTTTGTAATGGCCGCGCGTCCATTTCTGGGTAAGCAGGTATGGGTTATGGTAGCGCTGATACTCGGCAAACTGCGATTGAACGCCAGTTTTGCCCGGCTGCCAAATGGCTTTAATATCGGGTGCGTTGATATCCCAATCAGCACCGGTCCATACAGCGATGTTGTAGATGATACTGTTAGGGCCGTATTGCACATCGGGGAAGTTGTCAGTGCTTTGGCGGTTAAAGTTAACGTTACCTTCAAATTTCAACTTTGCAGTTGGGCTAAAGGATGCATATAAGTTCGCGTTAGCAATATTTAAGTACTGCGAAGGGATATAGCTGGTTTGGTGCTGCTGCGAAACCGATAAACGGGTTACGTAGTTTTCGCCAACCGAACCTAATGCGATGTTATTGTTGGTTTGGTAACCTGTTTGCAGAAAGTTCTTCAGGTTATCCTTACCGCGGGCCGTCCAGGGTGTGCCCTGTCTAACACCATTTATGATAGGGCTATCATACTGCGGTATCAACTGGCCGTTGAAGTAAGGTCCCCAAACATCGTAGTCACCATCTACACCACCCGGTGCGCCACCTTTACCATCAACAAACTGGTAGTAAGTGTTTTCGCCCGCGCCATAGCTATTTTGGATGCGTGGGAACGCCAAAAAGCCGGTATTGGCAACAGTACTGCTGTTAATATCAACAGTTAAGCCTTTTTTGTTTTTCTCACCTTTTTTGGTGCTGATCAAAATTGCACCAAATTGTGCACGGTTACCGTAAAGCGCCGCAGCTGCAGGGCCTTTTAGTACAGTATAAGTTTCAATGTCATCGGGGCTGATGTTATACGTATCGGTATTGATAGGGATACCATCCACTACGTATAACGATACCTGGTTACCCCTGATCAAAACGTTAGGGTTTCCCAAAAGCTCGGCAGATGGGCCAACCGATACACCCGCCACTTTACCAATTAAACCGGTAATAGGGTTAGGGTCGCGTGCGGTGGTTAATTGCTCTCCGCTTACCGCTTGTATAGCGTAACCAATGCGGCGGGTTTCTTTTTTAACACCCAAGGCGGTCACAACAACCTCATTAAGGGTTTGGCTCGATCCGGTTAACGATACGTTAATAATTGTTTTATCGGCAACTACAACTGTTTTTGTTTCGAAACCGATGAATTTAAATGCAAGTGTTTGCCCCATTGATGCTGTAATAAGGTAATGCCCCTCTACATCGGTAGCGGCATTTTTGCCTGTTTCTACAACACTTACCGTAACGCCCGGCAGCGGTAAGTTTTTGTCATCCGTAACAGTACCTGTAATTTTTGATTGCGCATGCAATAATGCCGGCGACAAACAGAATAATACTACTGCTACAACAACTTTTAATTGCTGGTAAATCTGTTTCATTAAATTAATTTTTTGAGTAAAAAGCTTCGTTTTTGTTGCAGCAATACTAAACTTTGTTTATTATTTGTAAACTAAGTTTAGATTAAGTAAACTTTAACACTTTGTGTACTTAGAATTAAGCACCGGGAAGGATAGTAACAATTAAATTACCGCACCGTTAAACTAAATTAACATGCAGGTACAGGGGCTGCTATTTGCGCTTTAAATGAGATAGCGCTATGGTTTTTAAATATGCAATATTATCCACCGCTACATTTTGCAGTTTAGCTTCATCGTCCCAATAGCGCATACGGATTATAAGATCAGCATCGGTATGTTGTTCAAAGGCGGCAGCTTCTGCGGCGCTCATTACGCCCCCCTGGAAACCAAGCGTAACCTTACTGGCCGGCGATAGCTTGTCAAAATATTCGGGGTATTTATAAGTTAAATAGCGCTTGGCAATAACGTGGCCGTTTACCAGGTTGGCCAGCCGTTCAGAAAAACCGCGATCTGTTAAATAATCTGCCCCAAGTTTTTCATGATCCACATTGCCCATGCCGTCCATGCTTTCGGCGCTGGCGCACAAATGGCCTATATCATGAAAGAAGGCGGCTAATACAACCTCATCATCGTGCCCTTCGGCCTGAGCCAGGGCGGCCGCCTGCGACATGTGCTCTAATTGCGAAACCGGCTCGCCAATGTAGTCGTCATCGCCATGCAATTCGTACAAAGCAAAAACTTCGTCTACAATTTTTTCCGGCGAGAGCTGTATAAGGGGCATCAAGGTAATGTTTCCGTCAAAGGAAAGCTTTTAGTATTACGGTAAAATTAAATTTTCATCATATAATTTGTTACACATAAAAGGTGTTAAAATAAGCTAAATACCTTGCCCCCTTTAATTTAATTCTCTACTTTGCCAGCGTTCAACCACCCTAATATATTATAATGGAAGATGATGTACTGATACAGATCAGTAACCGGATAAAGGATAAAAGGCGCGAAAAAAATATAACGGTGCAGGAGTTGGCCTCAAGAGCTAATGTAAGTAAGGGGCTTATTTCGCAAATAGAGAACAGTCGTACTATTCCTTCCTTGGTTGTTCTCATTGATATTATTAAAGCACTGGAGATAGATATGAATGTTTTTTTTAAAGACATCCATGCAGCTGGCAGCAACTTTCCGCTCATTATACGCCGACAGGCCGACTATGAGCATTTTGAGAAAGAACACGCCGAGGGTTTTCATTACCAGCGCATCTTCACTCAAAGTATCAAAAACTCTACGGTTGATATTGTTATATTAGAATTGGAACCCGACGCACATCGCCCGCAAGTTGAAACCGAGGCCTACGAATACAAGTATATCCTGTCGGGGAGTATAGAATACCAGTTTGGCGAAAAGATATACACCCTAAGCCAGGGCGATTCGATGTTGTTTGACGGACGTATCCCCCACACACCAAAAAACACGGGTAAAGAGAAAGCAAGCATGCTGGTTATTTACTTTTTTGAAGAACGGGCATAGCACTTAAAAATTCCTTAACTTTAATTTAGTTTATTATTAATAAACATAGTTTAATATTGCTAAACAAAATTGTTAGCAAATGTCTATTAAACTTGTTGTTTTTGATATGGCCGGCACTACGGTCAAAGATGAAAATAAGGTAACGGAAACATTCAGGCTTGCGCTGGAAAAATACGGCTACCACGTTACTTACGACGCCATAAACCCGTTAATGGGTTACGAAAAAAGTGTTGCCATTACCAAAATGCTGCACCGGCTGGAGCCCGATACGCAAAAGATCACCCCAGACCTGATCAAAAATATCCATCAGGAGTTTATCGCGCTGATGATCAACTATTACAAAAAAGCGCCTGCTTTGGAAGCTTTGCCTAATGCCGAAAAAACTATCGCTACGCTGCGGAAAACGGGGATAAAGATAGGTGTTAACACAGGCTTTTCTAAAGATATAGCAGAAACCATCATCGAGCGCCTGCAATGGTGCGAGAAAGGATTGATAGATTATTTGATAGGATCCGACGAGGTAGAAAACGGCCGCCCCGATCCTGCCATGATAAACCGGATGATGAAACTTGCCAGAATTACCGACCCGCAGGAAGTTGCCAAGGTTGGTGATACCGAAGTGGATATCCGCGAAGGCCAAAATGCGGGGTGCAAGTATGTAATTGCGGTTACCACCGGCGCCTTTACCCGTACCGAACTGGAACCCTACCATCCCACCCATATCCTGGATGATATTGCCGGTGTGCTGGATATTGTACTCAACTAATGGCTATGCCTTTAGCCAGTAAGCTAAAAACAGCCGTAGCCAATTGGCCGTACTGGCTGGTTTCTGTTATGGCGGCTGTATCGGCATTTGGTGCTTATACATCCATGTATGCTTTTCGTAAGGCTTTTGCCGCGGGCACCTACCCCGGGCAGCAATACTTTCATGTAGATTATAAGGTTTGGCTGGTAATAGCACAAATTATTGGTTATACGCTAAGCAAGTTTTACGGCATCCGCTTTATAGCCGAAGTAAAAGGCGCTAAACGTGGATTAATTATCCTGATGCTGGTTGGTATCGCCTGGCTGGCTTTGCTGGGTTTTGCCTTAGTACCTGCCCCGTACAACATCATCTTCCTTTTTATTAACGGCTTCCCGCTCGGGCTGATATGGGGTTTGGTGTTTGGGTATTTAGAAGGGCGGCGCTCTACCGAATTTATGGCCGCGGTACTTTCCATCAGCTTAATATTCGGGTCGGGCTTTGTTAAAACCATTGGGCAAACCTTAATCCACGTTTATCACATCAGCGAATACAATATGCCCTTTTTTACTGGCGCCTTATTTGCTCTGCCGCTTGTGCTGTTTGTGTTTATGCTGGAATTGATGCCGCCACAAACTCCCCAAGACAAGCTGCTACGCGCCGAACGCGCGCCAATGAACGCGCAGGAGCGTAAATATTTTATCATTCGTTTTTTGCCGGGTATTATATTAACCCTCATTATATATGTGTTACTAACCATTATGCGCGATGTACGGGATAATTTTGAGGTAGAGATATGGAACAGCCTTGGCATAAAGGACCGTGGCATCTACACAAAAATTGATACGCAAATATCCATTATTGTTTTAGTAGCCATGAGTCTGCTTATCCTCGTCAGAAAAAACCTGCGGGCATTTAGCATCATTCACCTATTTATTATAGGCGGCTGCGTATTGGTTGGCGCGTCAACGCTATTGTTCTCCTTAAAAATGATAGGCCCCGTTACCTGGATGACTTGTGCCGGACTTGGGCTTTACCTGGGCTACGTGCCTTACAACGCTATCTTTTTCGAGCGAATGATTGCTACCTTCCATTATAAAAGCAATGTTGGTTTTGTAATGTACGTTGCCGATTCGATGGGGTACCTGGGCAGCGTTAGTGTGCTTTTGGTTAAAGAATTTGCCCGGCCAAACATTAGCTGGGGCGAGTTTTTTAAAGAAGGTGTGCTGATAGTTGCCGTTGTGGGCGGCCTATGTGGTATTTTATCATTAATTTACTTTTTGCAATCGGCCCGCCGGCAACCAACGGTACCCGAAGGTAGTGTCGATCTAAAATTTTCTACTGTATGAGCATACCATCAGCTATCGTAATTGGTGCCGGCATTGTAGGGCTGGCAACCGCCCGAGCGCTTGCTATGAGGGGTTACGAGGTAACCGTTTTTGAACGGTACGAACGCGCTGTTGGCGCATCTATACGTAATTTTGGTATGGTTTGGCCCATTGGGCAGCCTACAGGCCCTTTGTTTGAGCGGGCTATGCTCTCGCGCAGCATCTGGAAGCAAACCTGTGTGGATGCGGGTATCTGGCACGACGAGGTTGGCTCGTTACACGTGGCATACCACGATGATGAATTGGAGGTAATGGAGCAGTACGCCAACATCAATGAAAGCCTACGCGACTGTGCTTTGCTGACACCACAACAGGCATTGCAAAAATCGCCTGGGGTAAACCCTGATGGGCTTAAAGGTGCCCTGTGGAGCGGTACCGAGATGATTGTTGAGGCCCGTGCCGCCATAGGTAATATAGCGCAGTATTTGACAGATAAATACGATGTGAAATTTTACTGGAACACTGCCATAAGCCATGTGGAACAAAGCACCGTATTAAGCGGCACCCGCAGCTGGCAGGCCGATGAGATATTTATTTGCAGCGGAGTAGAATTTGAAACCCTTTACCCGCAGCTGTTTGCTGGCTTTGATATTACAAAGTGTAAGCTGCAGATGATGCGTTTGGCCGCGCAACCCGGCGACTGGCGAATTGGCCCGGCACTTTGCGGAAGTTTAAGTATGATCCATTACCCCGGCTTTCAGTCGGCAGCTGCATTGCCTGCCTTGCGTAAACGTTATGAAGCACAATACGCCGAGGAATTGAAATGGGGTATACATGTAATGGCATGCCAAAACCATACCGGCGAACTAACCGTTGGCGATTCGCACGAATATGGCCTGGTGCACGATCCCTTCGATAAAGATTTCATCAACCAGATGATCTTGAAATATCTGCAAACTTTCACCAGGTTAAAGGATAGTCGCGTAATACAAACCTGGAACGGCACCTATGCAAAAATGACCACCGGGCAAACCGAACTGGTAATGGAGCCCGAGCCGGGTGTAACCATTATTAACGGGCTTGGGGGTAACGGAATGACCTTGTCTTTTGGCCTTTGTGAACAAATTATAGCTGCCAAGTTTGATTAGTTTTTGTTGTTTGCCTGAAATGCTGTATAAACTTGTCATTGCCACCAGGTGACGGCGAGGGAGAAACTTGTTGATGCAAAGCTCTCTATTTTGCATTACCGCTTTGCATAACTAACAAGATTCCTCGTCGCTGCGCTTCCCTCGGAATGACAGAAAGAATAAAAACTTATCATTTCGACAAAGCGACAGAGAAATCCTATTGTTCGTGAATATTCTGTGCAATTTCCCTTCCTGTTAGTGTAACAATTACAATATTGTTAAATCTAAAAAATGTCATTTACTTTGACACCGAAATCGACGATGACCTCAATCGGCCGTTGCCAATTCTATTAAGATGGAAACAATCTGGCAAACAATAAAACAATAATCTTTTATACATACTAACATGGCTATTACTCTGAGAAAAGGAGAAAGGATCAACATTGGCCTTTCTAAAATTAGTGTTGGCTTAGGCTGGAACCCTAATGAAGGTTCCGGTCTCGCTTTTGACCTCGACGCATCCGCGATCATGATCGGCACCGGCCGTTTAATTCCGGCTGAAGAATTCTTTGTGTTTTATGGTAACACCACCTCTCCCGATGGTGCGCTTACCCACTCGGGTGACGACCCCACCGGCGGTAACAGCGATGGCGGCGATGACGAGGTGATCAGCGTAGACCTTAACCGGGTTGACCCGCGAATTACCGAGATCCTGTTCGTGGTAACCATCCATGAGGCAACCCACGGGCGCCAAAACTTTGGGCAGGTGCGCGATGCATACATCCGCATTGTTGACGAAACTACCGGCATGGAGATAGCCAAATACGAACTGGATGAAGACTTCTCCATTGAGACGGGGATCGAATTCGGGCGTTTGTACAAAAAAGATGTGAATTGGAAATTTGAGGCATCGGGCATTGGCTACCGCGAGGACCTTGCCTATTTCCTGAGCAAGCACTTTAAAGGTGAGATCATCAAATAACAGGAAAGGAGGTTAAACATTATGGCAATAAGTTTAATAAAAGGGCAAACTATCGATCTCCGTAAAAACGATGGCGGTACCGATTACGACCTTTCGCAAGTAACCATTGGGCTTGGCTGGGATGTGAGGAAGAAGGATACGGGTTTCTTTGCCAAACTCTTCGGCGCGGAAGAAGAAGATGAATACGATTTGGATGCGATAGCATTTTTGCTGGATGCAAACGGTAAAGTGGTAAACACCGGCCGGAAAACGCCAACCACAAATGGCCGCAGCATTAGCTATTATGGTGGCGATGTGGTATTCTTCAATTCGATGGAACACCCATCGGGTCATATCTGGCTGACCGGCGATAACCGCACCGGTGCGGGAGAGGGCGACGACGAGCAAATTATTGTAAAGCTAAACGACCTGGGGCACCAATACCAAAAGATAGTGTTTGTAGTTGCAATTTACATGGGCAAGGCACACCATCAGCACTTTGGTATGGTAGAGAACGCCTTCATCCGGGCGGTAGACAAAAAAGGCCGCGAAATTGCGAAGTTCAGCCTATCCGGCGATAGTGCCTACAACGGCATGCGTTCTATGATATTTGCTGAAGTGTACCGCAAGGATGATTCCTGGAAGTTCCGCGCCATTGGCGAACCGCATACCACAGATAATTTTGTGGATTTGCTTAAAAATTATACCTGAGAATGATAACAGGAAGCAGCATTTTTTAAATCCCTCCTTGGGGAGGGGTGCGGCAGCCGCAGCGCAAATGCAGGCAGGGGTCTAGCCGATATGTTAAGCGACGAAGGTTAGCCCCTACAGGGCAAAAAAAACGGCTATTATTTTTCTACAAAGCGGTAGTCGCTAACGCGACAGAACTGCAAATTAGACATAAGCCACACCTTCATTGCCGTCGGTTTTAACCGACGGAACACGCAGGCCATCAAAGGCTTTAGCCGAAATACTCCAAAACAAAATAGCCCGTATGCCTATCAATAAGCATACGGGCTATTACTTTCGGGGCGATTATATTTTATTTCTTCACGTCCGTTATCACCCAGGCATTTACCGTATTGTTCTTCCCTTCAATAACCACTTTGTAAAACCCTGATGGCATATCTTTAACAGAAATCAGCGCGTGTTCCTGCTCTGCGGGTACTTCGGCCAGTAATTTGTAAGTATCGGGCTTACCCTCTTTAAAATTATTGGTATTGCTTACCCAGATCTTTACTTTTTCGCCTTTGCCCAGGGCTTTCCAGCTTACATCAATATTGCCTTGTACCAGATTAGCGGTTGGCACAGCTATCGATACCAGGCCGGTAAGCGGTGTGCCGTCAATTTCGCGGCTATAATTTGCCGGGATGCTGATGTTCATGAAGCGGGCAATGGTTGGCATAATATCTACAATGCCGGGGTAATAATACTTTTGGTAGCTATTTAGTCCTTTGGCATTGGTAACCATCCAGGTAGAGCGTTGCCTTGTAGATTGCCCGCCGTGATCGCGGCCACTCGCCTCATTACGCCCATGATCTGTAGTAATGAATATGAGCCACTCCTCGTTAAATTTTTGCTGGCGGTATTGTATGGCTTCCCATAGTTTCCCCATCTGCTTATCCATCATTTCGATGGCACTATAATACTGCGGACTATCGCCATACCGGTGCCCCATGTCATCGGTGTATTCCAGGTATACCCAGGAAAGGTCCGGTGCCGTTACTTTAATGCCTTTGGCCGCTTCGGCCACAACCTTTTCATCAATGCGGTGCATATAGGCGCTTTCCTTATCATGCTTAAAGTTAATGGTGTCGAGCTCAAACCCATCGGCATGATAGTCTACTTTTATGTTATTTGTGGCGGCCAGGCCATCTCCAACCAGTTTGGTGCGGTTATCCAGCCAGCTGGAGTATACTGCTATTTTTTTGTTGGGGTACTGATCCTTAAACAATCGGAATATTGTAGGATAACTGTAGTTGGGGGCTTTAATATCGTTATCCCAAACATTGTGCTTGTTAACCCAGGTACCAGTAAGCAGGCTATTATACCCTACGGCCGAAATAGTTGGCGTTTGGCTATAACCTCCCTTTTCGCCGCCCACGTGTGCCCTCATATATTTTCCTTGTGTAGCTATCAGCTTAAGATTAGGGGTGCTCGTTTTTTCAATTACATCGGCGGGGATGCCGTCAACAATTACAAACAAGGCTTTTTTTACCTTTTGCTGCGCATAGGTAATGGTTGATATACATAAAGACAGTATAACGAGCTTAAATATTTTGGAAAAAGAAATCATACAAGATTATTTTGTGGCTAAGCTAAATTATAAAAAAGTTGCCTGGGTTAAGCAATTATTATCTTATCGCCAGGGAAGTCCCTTTTTAAAACAGAACCACTAACAGTACGGATTTTGGTAATAATTTCAATCGCTTTTTAGGCTTGTTCGCGTTCGACATAGGGCGCGAACAGCCCGAACAAGCCCGAACACGCGTGATTTTAAACGAATCACCACTGAATAAGCCTGTGAAAATGCTAAAATATACAGATTGGGTATTAACACATTGTTAGTCATTTAACATTAACTTAATATTAAAGCGCTTAATTTGATTGAATTGACACAATGAGAATGCGCATGATTAAAAAGGTTGGCCTGGTAGTTTTAACGAAGCTTTTGTTACTGTCGGCCATATGCGCACATGCACAAACTCCCGTGCTTTCCGATCTGCCATCCACCAGCCAAAAGCATCCCGACCAGGCATTGGTTATACTGAAGAAAAGGCATGGACAGGCGGTTGATAATAACGATGCCGTTACCGCCGGAATTTGCCTGAAGCAAATGGGGCAGATCTGCTATAACCAGGGGCACTATGCCCAGGCACTCGAATTTTATCTGCATGCAGATAAGGTGTTATCAGCAGTAAATGACAAAAGTTTACTCGCCCAGAATTACGGCGAAATGGGCGTGCTGTATTATTATAATAAACAGCCAGCCAAATCGCGCGAGATGTATAACAAGGCCTTGCTTATTTACAATCAAACCGATAATCAAAAAGGTAAAGCAGAGATATTCGGCAACATTGGGCACCTGTACGAAAAAAGCAAACAGTATGATAGTGCCTTTTACTACCAGCATTTGGCATTGGATAGTTATACGCGCGCTAATTACAAGCAAGGGGCTGCCAAAATTTATGAGAACCTGGGCAGTATATATGAGGATTTAACTAAATACGACTCGGCATACACCAGCTTTAACCATTCGCTGCAACTTTATAAGGAAGAGCGAAATGAGATTGCGAGCATAGAGGTGCTTAATAACCTGGGAGATATTCT
This sequence comes from Mucilaginibacter pankratovii, assembly GCF_014773265.1. Taxonomy (GTDB): domain Bacteria; phylum Bacteroidota; class Bacteroidia; order Sphingobacteriales; family Sphingobacteriaceae; genus Mucilaginibacter; species Mucilaginibacter pankratovii. The sequence continues at coordinate 554,418 of NZ_JACWMY010000003.1, forward strand.
GCGTAAAACGGGTAAGTATGCCGAAAGCATTACGCAATCGCGCAAGGCTATGGAGCTTGCCCGGCAAACGGGTAACGGATACCAACTGGCAGCTTGCAGTAAAGATCTGGGTAAAGCCTACGAACTAATGAACCGTATGGATAGCGCATACTATTACGCCGAGTTGAGTCGCAAGTACTCTTTGGAGGTTTATTCAAAAGATGGGGTTAACCAAACGGCATTTCTGCAGGTGCTTTATGATATCAATAAAAAGAGCGACGAAATAAACCGCCTTAACAATATCCGCAAGATCAACCGGATCATAACCGCGGCAGTGGTGGTTGTTGTTCTGCTGTTGATTGTTTTAGCCATCGTTATATTCAGCCGCCAGCGGCTTAAAATAAAAGACCAGCGCGCCCTGGCCAGGCAAAGTGAGGCGGAGCATCACCTGATGCAATTGCAATTGAAAAACCAGCAACTGGAAGAGGAAAGCCTAAAACAGCAACTGGATGTAAAAAGCAGGGAGCTATCTGCCCATACTTTAAATTTAATAAAGAACAACCAGCTGTTAGAGCAACTCAGGAGCACTTTACAGGCGATGGTAAAAGAGGATAAGCGCGATCAAAAGAAACAAATGCAGCAAATCATCCTGCAGATAAACGAAAGCTTTAATCACGAACAGCACTGGAAAGAATTTACCACGGCCTTCGAGCAGGTGCATCAGCAGTTTTTTGATAATATAAAAAAGCATAGCAACGAGTTAACATCCGCAGATATGCGGCTTATAGCATTGCTTCGCATCAATCTCGATTCCGCAGATATCGCTACATTGCTTAATATCTCCACCGATAGTCTCCGCGTTTCGCGCTACAGGTTGCGCAAAAAGCTCAATATGCCACAAGGCGATAACCTAACCGCTTTTATACAATCCCTCTGATAGCGTTACATCAGGCCTGTTTAAGGAGCTTTTTTTCGCCAAAAGAACGAGTTAACATTATCTTAATGTAACGGTAATAAAATGATAACGGCGGTTTTTATTTGATATAAATATTTGTAAATCATTGTATTATATATTTAAGTTGCTTTTTGATATACGCTACATGTAACGGTGTTGCCTTTGTGTAACCCTCAAAGTTTCATTTGTGTTTTTCTGTAACTCACCTTTGCAGCGTCATCAAAAAGTATGAACGTTATCACACAGCAATGAATAAAATTTTACAGATCCTGTTACCGCTGCTATTTTGTGCTACAATAGCCAGCGCCGCAAAAATTAAAGGCCATGTTTATGATAAGCAATCGGGCGAAGCACTTGTAGGCGCTACCGTTGTTTTGGAGAAAACAGGCAAAGCCACCAGTACCGGGCTGGATGGGTCGTTTGAAATAAAGGACGTACCCGCAGGAGCCGCAACTATCCGGATCACTTATATCACTTACAAAACCGTGGTAAAGGAAATTTTGATCCTCGAGAAAGACAATCCCCATATTAAGATCTATATGGAGACTGCAGGCAAAGATCTTAACGAGGTGGTAATACGCGCCACAGCAAGCGGATCGAACGACCGCGATGCCCGCCGGATAGAGCAAAATGCTACTCAGGTAATGAATATCGTATCGGGCAAGGCTATAGAGGTATCTCCCGATCTGACCGTAGCCAACGTAATGCAGCGTGTATCGGGTGTATCTATCGAGCGTAACAGCAACGGCGATGGCCAGTATGCTATTCTGCGTGGTATGGATAAACGTTATAACTACACCCTGGTAAATGGCGTAAAAATCCCAAGCCCGGATAACAAATACCGTTATGTGCCGCTTGATCTTTTCCCTTCCGATCTGTTGGATCGTTTAGAGGTTTACAAAACACTTACGCCCAACTTAGAGGGTGATGCAATTGGCGGCGCGGTTAATATGGTGATGAAGAACGCACCCGATCATTTCCAGGTGAATGCCAACATTGCTACCGGTTACAGCCAGCTGTTTTTCGATCGTAAGTTTACAAGCTTCGATGCATCGGGCATCAATCATAAATCGCCGTACGAAATAAATGGCCGCACTTACAGCGCTACCCAGGCCGATTTTTCTAAAGGTGTGCTTGATTACACTACCAAAAGGCCGGCGCCAAACATGTTAGGCAGCTTATCCATCGGTCAGCGGTTTTTAGATAGCAAACTGGGCCTTATTTTAGCCGGTAGCTACCAAAACACTTATCGCGGCAGCAACAGCACCTTGTATAACGCATCTATTAACGGTACCGATGAGTACAGCGTTATCACCAGCAAAAGCTACCGCGAGTTTTCGGAGCAGCAGAAACGCCTTGGCTTACATGGCAAGCTTGATTATGTGTTTAACAATAATAACAAGATAAGCCTGTACAATGTATATGTAAATCTCAAAAACCAGCAGGTACGCGATGCGGTTACCACCAACTACAATGGAGTGTACAACCCTGACGCAGGCAATGCAGAACTTACTTATAATACCCGCAGCCGCTTAACCGAGCAGCAGATATACAACAGCACGCTGCATGGCGATCATAAATTCTTCAACGAGAAATTTAAGGTGCAGTGGTCGGCAGTATATTCATCCGCTAAAAACGATGTGCCTCAAAATACCAATATAGAGTTGAATGGCCTGCGCCAGAACTTCCAGGAAAAACGTACTTCATTGGTAAACACTTCCCCGGTAGAAAGCCGCTGGGAACGTAACACCGATGATGATAAAGCAGGTTATTTAGACCTTACGTACAGCTTAAAAACAGGCGAAAACAAGCTGGACCTAATGGCCGGTGGTTTGTACCGCGATAAGCAACGCAGCAGCTTTTACAACAACTACACCCTTGCGCCATCGGCAGCCAATGCGGGTTTGCAGTACGGGGTAGATTTTCAAAACTACACCGATCTGGCCCTTGTGGTGAGTAACCCTACAGGTGGCGTAGCCAACTCTTTAACTTACGATGCATCTGAAAAAACCACAGCGGGTTACGGTATGTTTAAATACACCGGTAAATCGTTAGAATTAGTTGGTGGTGCCCGTGTAGAACATACCGACCAGGGCTACCGGATGCTGTTTGCGCAAGGCGAATCGCGCCCTACCGGTAACCAAATTTACACGGATGTGTTACCAAGCTTAACAGCTAAATACCATTTAAGCGATAAAGCCCAGTTACATGCATCGTACTACAAAGCCATTAACCGCCCCGGCTTTTATGAACTGGTGCCCGGCGGAACTATTAACGAAGATTATAACGAAGCAGGTAACCCCGATTTGAAGCGCGCCAAAGCTGATAACTACGATCTGCGTTACGAATTATTCCCGGGTGCATCTGAGCAGTTATTGGTTGGTGCTTTTTACAAACGCATAAAAGACCCTATCGAGTTCACCTTCCAGGCAAATGGTACGCGTCCGCAGGATACCTACTACACCCCCGGCAATTTTGGTACGGCCAATAACTTTGGTGCAGAGGTAGATTACATTAAGTTTTTTAACAAGATTGGTATTAAGGCCAACTATACCTACACCCACTCGCGCATTACTACTACCAAAAATAAACGCCAGATCAATAGCACCACCGGCAATATCGAAACCATAACGGTGGATCAGACCAGGCCGTTGTATGGCCAGTCGGAGCATATCGGTAACATCTCCCTGCTTTATAAAGACACCAAAAAAGGCTGGGATTTACAAATAGCGGGTGCATATACCGGTTCGCGTATCAACACCGTATCACAGTTTGTAAATAATGATCTGTGGCAGACGGGCTTTGTGCAGATGGATGCATCAGCCGAAAAAAGGTTTAAAGGCGGTATCAGCGTATTTGCCAAAGCAAATAACATTCTTAATACGCCAACCAAGCTGTTTATTAAGGGCACTAACCCCGAGAACGACAAGCTGAAAGAAAACCTAAGTACAAATGGCGGTACCCTTATACGTAACGACCTGTACGGCCAAACATATTTATTAGGCCTGCGCTACAAATTCAATTAATCTGTAAAAACGATATTTAAAAAGAGATATAATGAAATTCAAACAAATTATTGCAGCAATAGCGCTGACAGCAGTAGTATTTAGCGGCTGCGAAAAAGCGAATATAGATGTAGATACCACGCCAACAAGTGGTTCGGCAATAGGCGAAGTATCGGGCGTTTGGGCAAAAGGCAGCGTACACGAAATTAAGGGTGATATTATTATCCCCGAAGGTAAAACCCTTACCATTGAAGAGGGCGTAACCGTGCTGATGGATGTAACCGCCAAGCCCGAGATAGTAGTAAAAGGCAACTTATACGCCTTGGGTACGGTAGAGAACCCGGTTAAGTTTACCGTGAGCGATGCTTACCGCACTGCCGAAAATAAATTTGGTAAGCTTTGGGGCGGCATTTTAGCAGGCCCAACCTGTGCCGAATTAGTGCTGGACCATACCATTTTGGAATATGGCGGCGCAACAACTTCAGATGCATCTACATCGGTTAAAATGGGTTTATACAAAGCAGTAGCAGGCGAAAACCTGCCTGCCCTATGGTTCTCTAACGTAAATGGTAAACTGGTTGTGCAGAACAGTATTGTTCGCAATTTTCAGGAGGATTGTACCTATATAGAGGGTGGTAAGATCATTTTTGCTAACAACGTATTTTACACCACGGGCGTAACAGGCGGCGAAGCGATGAACTTTAAATCGGGCTGTTTAGCCGATGTTGCCAATAACCTGGTTTACAGCACCAATACCAACGCGCTTAAATTATCAAACAGCGGGGACCGCACGCCACAGGCCTACATCATTGCTTACAATAATACTATGGTTAATACCGGCTGGAGAAGGCCAACCGCTAAAGGTGGTTCTATCTGGTTAGAGGCTACGGTACGCGCCGAACTTTACAACAATCTTTTTGTCAACACCCGCTTTGGCGTAAAACGCGACCCTAAAAAACCAGAAGATGCGCGATCTAAATACAGCAACAACTGGTACTATGGATACGATCAGACAACCGTCACCCAATTTCAGCCAGGTGCTAACGATATTGTTGCAGGTGTAAATGATGTAAGGGGCACCGCCGCAGGCGCTAACGACCCTAAGTTTGTTAACTATCCGTTGAACACACCGGTTATAAATGCGGATTTTAATACAGCATGGGATTTTCATTTACAGGGTAATTCCCCGGCATTAGCTAAGGGCATTACTACCTTTACCCGGCACCACAAAGCGGGTATAACAACCGCAAACGGGATTACTTACGTGTCACCGGAGCCTGCTGCTTATGTAGGTGCATACGGCATTAAATTATAAGGGGAATGAAGTATAGTTATAATACTATTTGCCTGTTAGGCTTAGGTTTTTCTGTTTTGGTTTCGTGCAAACCAGCCCCCGATACAAACGCAATAAAACCCGCGGTGATCACCCAACCGGTAAAGTACGATACCGATGACCCGGCCATATGGGTAAATAAGGCGGATCCATCTAAAAGTTTGGTAATAGGTACCGATAAAAATACCGACGGCGCTTTATATGTCTTTGATCTGGATGGTAAAATAATAGCCGATAAAGTAATAAGAGGGTTAAAACGCCCCAATAATGTTGACCTTGCCTACGGCCTGATGCTGAACGGCAAGCCAACCGATATCGCTATTACTACCGAACGGATGACACACAAGCTGCGCATTTTCTCCCTGCCGGATATGAAGCCGGTAGACAACGGTGGCATTGAGATGTTTACCAACGAAAAGGGTTTCGAGTATCGCGACCTGATGGGGATAGCTATTTATACGGCTAAGGACGGCAAAATGTATGCGGTAGTGGGTAGAAAAAACGGACCCAAAACCGGCGGCTACATTTGGCAATATTTATTGGGAGATGATGGCACCGGCAATGTGAAAGCCACCCTCGTACGTAAGTTTGGCGAATACAGTGGTAAAAAGGAGATAGAATCCATAGCCGTAGATAACGAGCTGGGGTACATCTATTACTCTGATGAGCAAACAGGCGTAAGGCAATACTATGCCGACCCGGAAAAAGGCGATAAACAACTAGCCATATTTGGTACCAGCGGTTTTAATGCCGACCATGAAGGGATCTCCATTTATAAACTCACAGATACTACCGGTTATATTTTGGTATCAGACCAGGGCGCTAACCGCTTCCAGATCTTTAGTCGCGAAGGAATAAACCATAAACTGCTTAAAGTAGCCAATGTTTCTGCCCGCCAGAGCGACGGATCAGACGTAGTTAATGTGCCATTGAATGATACTTTTAAGCATGGATTGTTTGTAGTAATGAGCGATGACAAAACATTACACTACTACAAGTGGGAGGATATTGCAGGATTGGAATTGCGCGTAAAATAAACTTCACCGATTTGATTAAAACGAGATCAGCCCGCCAGGGCTGATCTCGTTTTTGCTATATAACATTTATAGATCATTCGGCGCAAACCACCGGGCGGCAACCTTTTCAAGTTCGCCGCAATCGGCCCCGCCCTCAGAAACCCAGGCGACGATGCCATCGGGGCGTATCATTAACGCGCTCAAGCCGAATTGCTCCTTCGCCCCCGCCGAAACATATTTCATTCGACCGCTGCTTAGGTGGGCTTGATCGGTATAGCCCAACTCATGAGCTAAGCCGGCCAGGCCGATGTCCGGATAATGCCATAAATGGTTGCGTACCTGTCAAAGCGTATTAAGCCCGATACATCTTTAACGGTATAGCCGGAAGATTGCTTGAAGGCCCTCTCTAAGGTGCGAACCGTTGCATGAGCCGCCGGGCATGGTGCCGTTTGCTTCGCGTATCGCAGTTCCCGCTTTATATAGCATACTGCTGGTAGCAACCTGCGACCGTGCATTCAGGAAATACTGTTTTATACTGTTTTGCAGGTTTTTTTTAATTTCACCATAACTCAAACTGCGAGAATTGAATTCCAAAATTACGGACCAATGAAAAGATTTAAGTTTATATAATTGAGGCTTTTGAGAACATTGCGATGGTAAATACTTATAATTGGCAATACCGCAAGCACACTTGCTGGTTTAGGTGATTGTAATATGGTGATCGTATACAATCGTCCGTTGAAAAGGGATGTTTTTTAAAATACATGTTATCGCATTTTTAATACTTGATTGTCCAAATGTATATTAAAAGTCAAAATACAATTCCTCGTTCAATTTTATATGGACTTTATTACTTTTATACCTTTGTAATACGAAGGCTTTGATTTACTTTAATATTTTGTGTGTAATATCGTTTTTGATATTCGCTTATTTGAATTTTAACGACCCTGATTGGTACCTGTGGGTGCCAATCTACTTAAGTGCGACCGCATGCTGCGGACTTGCAGTGGTAAATATGGTCTACCCAACCATCTATTTGTTGCTGATGGTATTTTATCTAATTTATGCTGCGTTGCTCTTCTTTCAACAGGATGGCGTCCGCGATTGGATTTCCAAATATAACAGGCCAAGTTTAGTACAAAGCATGCAAGCCGAAAAACCGTACATTGAAAAAACACGCGAATTCTTTGGGCTGCTTATCATCACCGCGGCTTTAATGGTCAATTATTTGTCTATATAGCTGAGATGTATACATACGATATCGATGCGCTAAAACAATTGCTTGGTTTAATTATGCATGACAATATCTCGCCGGATGTTTTAGCGTGGTTAATGAAGCAAGGAAATAGCAATAATACTGCTGCCTTCCATGCTGCTTTTGTAATGATGCCGCGAAAGACCGGAAGGTTAACAATATCTGTAACACCGGTACAAATCACGCAACTAAACACCATCCGCCCTAACTTCAACATTGAGGGCTGGACAGCCGACCGCCTCGGCCGGGTATTTTTACTAACATTAGCTGATGCAATTGATAGAAGTCATTACTTAAAGGTGATTGAGAGTTTATTTCGTGCAGGGGAAATGAATGAGTTGGTAGCGCTATATTCAGCCCTGCCATTACTGGCTTATCCAGAGTCGTGGGCCATGCGTTGCGCAGAAGGAATTCGCAGCAATATCGGTAATGTGCTCGAAGCTATTATGTACCGCAATCCCTACCCCAGCGAGCAGCTCTCGGCAGATGCCTGGAATCAGTTGGTGATGAAAGCTATTTTCACTGAAAAAGAAATTGGTTTGATTATTGGACTATATGAACGCAATAACGCCGAGCTCGCTCGAATCCTGTTGGACCACGCCCGTGAACGTGGCGCTGCCGGCCGTACCGTACCAACGGAATTATGGAAACTGGCTCAGCAGTTTACCGAGGCGGGGCTAATAGATAAATTGAAACAAGATTATCAACTAAACTGAATAAATTTAAAGATATGTGCTGTAGCCGATCTGTTGAGAACGAATACCATCCGGAAGTTGTACCGGAGTTATTTGATATAAGCGCTATAAAGGGAATGAAGTTTTTTGACCCGCATGTGCATATGACATCGCGCACAACCGACGATTACCAGGCCATGGCTGATGCCGGAGTGGTAGCTTTGATAGAACCTGCATTTTGGTTGGGACAACCGCGGACGGGACTGGATAGTTTCCGCGACTACTATAGCAGCTTAATTGGATGGGAGCGGTTTCGTTCCTCGCAATTTGGTATCAAACATTACTGCACTATTGGACTGAACTCGCGTGAAGCCAATAATGAGGCCTTAGCTGAACAAGTTATGGAAATCCTGCCTTTATTTATTTATAAAGAAGGAGTGGTAGGTGTAGGTGAAATTGGTTTTGATGACCAGACCGCTGCCGAGGAAAAATATTACCGATTGCAATTGGACTTAGCTAAAGAGGCTGGGCTGCCGGTGCAGGTACACACGCCTCACCGGGATAAAAAGCGCGGCACGCAACGCAGTATGGACATTGCCGTTGAGCACGGCCTAAACCCATATAGCGTGATCGTTGACCATAATAACGAAGAGACCGTTAAAGAAGTCCTTGACCGGGGTTTTTGGGCAGCGTTCACTATTTATCCGTTCACCAAAATGGGTAACCAACGCATGGTGGAGATTGTAAAGCAATACGGTTCGGAACGTATCATGATCAACTCTGCTGCCGATTGGGGAATCAGCGATCCGCTGGCTGTACCTAAAACTGCAGCGCTAATGCAGCAACAGGGTATAAGTACGGGGGATATTGAACGGGTAACTTATCGTAATGCCATCACCGCATTCGCGCAAAGCGGGCAAATTGATGAAACTGAGTTCAGTAGTACTATCGACCAGAGCACCAAATTTGCAGGAAATAGCATTTTACGGGGTGGCCAGCAACCACGTATAGATAAATCTTCTATTATTATCAGTTAAGATTTTGAACAATACAATCAATTATCTGCGCATGATGCGCCCGGCCAATATGGTTACTTCCGTAGCAGATGTACTGGCCGGTATCGCAATAGCCGGGGTTTTTACACGTGTGGCTGCGCCAACTGTTCCGGCATACTTGTCAAATATATTATTGCTCAGTTTTTCCACCGCCTGCCTGTATGCTGGTGGCATCGTTTTTAATGATGTTTTCGATGCTGAACTGGACAAAATAGAGCGTCCGGAACGGGCAATTCCAAGTGGTATTATTAGTCTGAAACAAGCCGCCACATTAGGCGTTATACTGTTGCTTTTAGGTATTACAGCCGCGTTTTTAAGCGGTATTGTATCCGGGCTTTTGGCTGCGGCTATCGCGTTTTTTGCATTATTATATAATAAGTTTAGTAAGCATCACTTTATTTTTGGCCCCTTAAATATGGGGATATGCCGCGGACTTAACCTTCTTTTAGGTATCAGTATTAAGCCACCGCTGCTGCCAATCTGGTATTTTTTAGCCATCGTACCGATCATTTATATTTTCTGCATTACGATGATCAGCCGGGGAGAGGTGAATGGCGGAAGTAAGCGTAACCTTTATATAGCAGCGCTTCTTTATGGCATAGTTGCGGCAAACATCGCTTATTTTGGTTTTTATAATCACACATTATGGTTAACAGCTTTTTTTCTATGCCCATTTTTATGGATGATATTTAAGCCGTTAATAAAGGCGATTAAAGACCCAGCCGGAAAAAATATTGGTGCAGCGGTAAAGGCGGGCGTAATATCACTGATATTAATGGACGCAGCCTGGGCGGCTACTTTCAGCACTATTTATGTGGCGTTGTTAATCGCTTGTTTATTACCCATATCCTTGTGGTTGGCCCGTATCTTCGCCGTCACATGATCTTTTAATTTATCGATCGAATTTTTTTATGCATCATTTACAACAGTCTTTTACTGTACAGTTTAACTATCAGGTATTTTTTACTGCAGGCCTGTTCGAGCCCGGGAACACGTTATTGAGCAGCTTTTTGTCAAACGTAAAAAGTAACGCCCACCGGAAGATTTTTTTTATAATTGATTCGGGAGTTGCCGATGCGCATCCACAACTTATTCAGGATATCAAAAATTATTTTGCCATAAATAAGGAAGTAAAACTTGTAGAGCATATACTTATTGTAGCCGGCGGTGAGCGTGTAAAAAACGACATCAGCTATTTTGACCATGTTCTGGCAGCCGTAAATGCATACGGGGTTGATCGTCATTCGTATATTGCAGCCATTGGCGGTGGTTCTGTTTTGGATATGGTGGGTTATGCCGCGGCCGTTTCACATCGCGGTATTAAGCTCATTCGGATCCCTACAACGGTATTGTCGCAGAACGATTCGGGTATCGGTGTAAAGAACGGTATCAATTATTTCAATAAAAAGAATTTTCTTGGAACTTTCGCTCCACCGGTAGCGGTATTTAATGACGAGCGTTTCCTGGCCACTTTATCAGACCGCGAATGGCGTTCGGGAATATCTGAAGCGATAAAGGTTGCTCTCATTAAGGACGCTGACTTTTTTAAATGGATAGAAGAGAATGCAGGTTTGCTGACAAGGCGCGATATGGCCGCCATGAACCACCTTATCTGGCGCTGTGCCAGCCTGCACATGGAACACATTGCCGGTGCCGACCCCTTTGAAAGCGGCTCATCACGCCCCCTCGATTTTGGACATTGGAGCGCACATAAATTAGAGTGCCTGAGTAATTTTGACGTAAAGCACGGCGAGGCTGTAGCTCTTGGCATCGCTTTAGATACCGTCTATTCTAACTTGTCGGGTCGTTTATCATCTGCCGCGAGCCGCAGGGTAGTTGATCTGCTTATGGCTTTAGGTTTTGAGGTCACCCATCCGCTGCTGCAGGTTAATGAAGGCACAAGCCCGATAATGGATGGCCTGGAAGAATTTCGCGAACACCTTGGCGGAGAGCTGACCATTATGCTCCTTGTCGCTATAGGCAAAGGTGAGGAAACCCATGAGATGGATGCTGGTTTACTTGAAAAAGCCGGGCATATTTTAGCCACCTCAACGCACTAAAACTTACAATAACATATGCTTATTAGAAACGCACATCTTACTTACTGCACTAACATACATCCGGGAGAAAGCTGGGATGCACACTTTTTGGCACTACAGCAAAGTTTCCCTCAGATTAAGGCAGATGTATCGCCTGACGTCAGCATGGGCATTGGTTTGCGTTTATCAAACCAGGCCAGCATCGAAATATTATCAGGTGATAATTTGCAACAATTTAAACAGTGGCTGCAAGAAAATGATGCCTATGTTTTTACGATGAATGGTTTTCCATATGGCGGCTTTCATGATGTTGTAGTAAAAGATCAGGTACATGCGCCGGACTGGACCACAAGTGAAAGGTTGGCTTATACCCAACGTCTTTTTGAGATATTGGCCCAGCTACTTCCTGAAGGAATGGACGGGGGAATTTCCACTTCACCGTTGAGCTATAGGAATTGGTTTGCCGGGGCTAATGAAGTGAAGAAAGCTACCATTACTGCCACCATGCAAATCCTAAAAATAGCTCAGCAATTAAACGAAATTTATGAACAAAGCGGTAAAATTCTGCACCTGGATATCGAACCAGAGCCGGATGGCTTATTAGAGACCGGCCGCGAGTTTATCGACTGGTATGAACAAGTCCTATTACCGCTTGGATCAGATTTCTTTGACGGTAAAAGCAATGCTGATACGATAATTAAGCGCCACATCAATTTATGTTACGATGTTTGCCACTTTTCTATCGGTTATGAAGTACACGAAGAAGTAGTGGCAGAACTTGCATTAAAAGGAATAAAAACAGGGAAAATCCAGATCAGCGCAGCACTTAAAGCCTCATTTGATAACGACTCAGAAAATAATCAGGCGATTTTGGATTCGTTTGCCAAATTTGACGAACCCACCTATTTGCATCAGGTTATAGCCCGGGAGAAAGATGGCCGGTTGACGCGTTATTCAGATTTGCCTGACGCTTTATTATTAAGTAAGGATGCTGCGGAATGGCGGGCCCATTTTCATGTGCCAATATTTTTAGAACAATTTGGCTTGCTGAGCTCGACCCAAAGCGATATTAAAGAAATATTGGCCATTTGGGAAACGCGAAGATTTACTAACCATTTGGAGGTTGAAACTTACACCTGGAATGTATTGCCTCCGGAGCTCAAGATTCCTATTGCAAGTTCAATCAGTAGGGAATTGGCATGGGTGGCCGGCCAGATTAAACAATAAACGTTTTAGCTATGAATAAAACCGTCGTTATAGATATTGTTGGCCTATCCACCTCGGTGATAGGTGAACATACACCATTCTTGACAAATTACATTGCGAAAAATAACCTAAACGTAATTGAGCCGTTATTACCCGCTGTAACCACATCCGTTCAATCTGCTTATTTAACAGGTAAATGGCCGGCTGAGAATGGTATTGTTGGCAATGGCTGGTATGATCGTGCCGACAGCGAAGTGAAGTTTTGGAAACAATCAAACAAACTGGTAAATGGTGAAAAAATTTGGGATAAAGCCAAAACGCTTGACCCATCATTTACCACATCCATGATGTTTTGGTGGTACAACATGTACTCTAACGCCGATTATTCGGTTACGCCACGGCCAAACTATCTGGCTGATGGCCGCAAAATGCCTGATTGCTACTCGCATCCGGCTAAATTGCGCGATGTATTACAGGAAAAGCTGGGACAGTTTCCACTGTTCCAGTTTTGGGGGCCTGGTGCGAATATTAAGTCGACGCGCTGGATCGCAGATGCTGCTATGTATACGGATGGCTTGTATGATCCGACACTTTCTCTGATTTACCTTCCGCATTTAGATTACTGTTTGCAAAAATTTGGGCCGGACTCTGTTGATATAATACCGGAGTTAAAGAAAATCGATGAGGTGGTAAAAGATCTGGTTGCCTATTACGAGCGTAAGGGTGCCAGAATCATCCTGCTATCCGAGTATGGAATTGCGCCGGTTAGTACCCCGATCCATTTAAACCGCTTGCTTCGCGAGGAAGGTATGTTAGGCATACGGATAGAACGTGGCCTGGAGCTGCTCGATCCCGGTGCTTCCAAAGCATTTGCGGTCGCTGATCACCAGGTCGCGCACATTTATATTAATGATTTATCAGTTACAGAAAAGGTCAAAAGCCTCATAAGCTCCGTTAAAGGAGTAGAACTGGTACTTGATCGTGCCGAACAAGCCAAATACCATATCGACCACGAACGTGCAGGAGATCTTGTAGTGATGGCCGATAAAGATAGCTGGTTCACTTATTATTTCTGGCTGGACGACGCTGTTGCACCTGATTACGCCCGCGTTGTAGATATTCACAAAAAACCTGGCTACGACCCTGTCGAAATGTTCATGACATCTAAAGGCCGCGCTGCCTATAAGCTGCTCCGAAAAAAATTAGGCTTCCGTTATGTAATGGACGTGATTCCGCTCGATGCTTTGCTGATTAAAGGGTCTCATGGCCGGGTAAATATTGAGGATAAATATAAAGCGGTATTAGTGTCCGGGAATAGAATTGACCAGCAAAAATTATCCTCCACAGATGTTTATGACGTAATTTGGGAAACATTGGTACAAACTTCTGCTTAAACGTTGTATACAATAAATAGATAACTCACAGAGCTTCCATCAGCAAGTATCAACATTTTAATTTGACCAAGTTGTTGGAACTTTAAAATTATCGAACACCCTTGGTCCGGTAACTTTTGCTAGCAAGCAAAAGTTACGCCTTAAACAGCTGGTGATAAGCTCTTTCCATGCTCTTCTTAAATGACATTTGCATAACAACGGTACCATTTTGATTATTGAAACCCTTTGTGTTTGCACTAACCTCCCCCAAGAGTTAATGACGTTTAAAAGAGCAATCTCGCCTGGGTCCTCTATCAAAGACGGCTTGATGAGCTGAAGCAAAGAACACGAATGAGCCTCCGGCAACATTAAGTATGGAGCCTGATGAGAATGTCGTCCAGGAGATCAAAGCCATTCGTGCCGATAAATTGTGCAGCACTGCCGGCAAACCTGATCGAGTCGGAACTGTTCGGGCACGAAAAGGGCTCTTTTACAGGTGCTGCAGATAAGCGGACCGGGAAGTTTGAACAGGGAAATGAGGGAACGGTATTTTTAGACGAGATCGGGGAACTCCCGGTTGAACTACAGGTAAAATTACTGAGAGTTCTGCAGGAAAAAGAAGTAGAACCCGTAGGCGGCAAGAAGAGAAAGATAGATGTTAGGATTATAGCTGCCACTAACCGCAACCTGGAAGAAGAAATTGCAAAGGGCCGGTTTAGGCTGGATTTGTATTACCGCCTGAATGTTTTCCCTATCACCCTGCCTGCTTTACGCGAACGCAAGGAAGACATTGCATCCCTGGCTAAGCATTTTGTGAACATTTTTGCACGGAAGGAAAATAAAGCAATCACAGGGGTAGCGGACCATGTGATACAAAGTATGCTCAATTATAACTGGCCGGGCAACATAAGGGAGTTAGAAAATCTGATGGCAAGATGCGTTTTACTTACCACCGGGCCAATTATTGATTCTTTAAAGTTGCCCGCCCAGGCTGGTGTGGCCCCGGTAGTACAAAAGGCACCTATCAGAACCATGACAGAAAACGAACGCGACCATATTTTAATGACGCTTGAGCGCTGTAACTGGAAAATACACGGAGAGGGCGGAGCGGCAGAATTATTAGGCCTTCATCCATCCACGCTCAACTCGCGAATGAAAAAACTGGGTATTGGTAAAAAGTACCTTAGCGATGAAAATAATTAATGCGCTATCTTAAAAATTTTCGTGCTTATTGACGATGCATGCATGATTTAGGCTTTTGACCTCAATGTCTGCCTTTCCGTGATTAGCTTTTAAAAAGCCGGATAAATGTTTAACAGATGTATTGTAGCCTTTCAACGTATTGGCCTCAAAACCATTCCCTAAGGGAATCGAACACGACTTATTACCAGGTTGAAGTTCGACAAAGCGGTTATAAGATACCAGGCCGGGGAACAAATCCCTTAAATGAGGTTGTGCAAAATGAACGTAAAAAGATTTCAGGTTAGTGAACTGGCTATAATGGAATGCGATCATCAGGGTAATGATCTCACTATTGCACAAGCCTGCTTTTCTGTTTCGTTTGCCTAAAGAATATTCTTGGATAAACTGTTTTTCAAGTTCTGGTGCTATTTCTTTGCAAAAGTCATCAACGTTTACAAAAATTTCTATAATTTTATCTCTGAGCATGAGGCGTTGATATTTATTAATAAATTGATTGCCAGTTATTTATGAGAAAAAAATCATGCGCTTTGCTTTCTTTATATATACTTTTCTTATCCCGAACTCACGTTAAATAATGAAAACAAGACTAATGCTAGTTGCGCTAGTTGTATTAAGTATTATACTGGCAACACACATTACGGCTTCTGGACAAACAATTGCCAAACATCGCCTGATTGTCATTACAGACATCGGAAACGAGCCTGATGATTTTATGTCGATGGTCCGGTTAATGCTATACACAAATCAAATCGACATTGTAGGGCTCATCGCTTCAACATCCATTCATCAATCAAAAAAGGTTAGCCCAGAACTCATTGAAAAAGTCATTCGTAGTTATGAGAAGGTGCAACCTAATCTTCTAAAACACGAACCCGGATTTCCGACAGCGCAAAAATTATTAAGCCTGGTAAAAAAAGGCCTTCCGGTTTATGGCATGGAAGGCGTAGGAAAAGGCAAAGATTCGGAAGGTTCGGACTGGGTCATCAAGATGCTTGAAAAGAATGACAGCCGCCCTTTGTGGGTGACTGTTTGGGGCGGCCCGAATATACTGGCGCAAGCACTCTGGAAAATCAGGGAGACTAAAAGCGAAGGGGAAGCAAAAAGGTTGATAAGCAAGCTCAGAGTATACACGATTTCGGACCAGGATAATTCGGGGACATGGATACGCAAGAATTTCCCCGACCTATTCTACATCGCAAGCCCGGGAAATTATTATGCGGCTACATGGTCAGCCATCTTACGCGTATTTCCCGGCGCCAACAACGCAGTCGTCAGCAATGATTGGCTTATGCGAAATGTCCAGCAGGGACATGGGCCGCTCGGGGCAATCTATCCTGATGTGTCTTTTGGAATGGAGGGTGATACCCCGTCCTGGCTCTCGCTGATTCCTAATGGACTGAACAACCCGGGGCATCCAAACTGGGGAGGTTGGGGCGGACGTTATGAATTTTACAAACCACCCTTTGACCCCAAGATGAAATGGATTGTTCCGCTGGAAGAAGAGACGAGACCATTTTGGACAAATGCCGAAGACGAATATACACCTTGGGTGCAGGGCAAATGGGGGAGCGCCATTGTAAAAGACACCGGTACATACAAAGACAACCATGTAACGATTTGGAGATGGAGAGAAGAAATCCAGAATGATTTTGCGGCAAGAATGGCTTGGTGCAATAAGGATTA
Organism: Mucilaginibacter pankratovii; assembly: GCF_014773265.1. Lineage (GTDB taxonomy): Bacteria > Bacteroidota > Bacteroidia > Sphingobacteriales > Sphingobacteriaceae > Mucilaginibacter > Mucilaginibacter pankratovii. The sequence continues at coordinate 571,194 of NZ_JACWMY010000003.1, forward strand.
TAAAGCTGCCAATCACCCACCGGTTGTGAAACTCAATATGCCTGAACAGTTCACGGTAAAATCCGGCGAGGCATTTAGTCTTGACGGCAGTGCATCCTATGACCCTGATGGAGATGCCCTGAGTTTTCAGTGGTTTCAATACAGGGAAGCGGGAACGTTGCATAATACAATAGCGGTCACTCCGGCAGAAAACATGTCTGTCATTGCAGAGTTAAAAGCGCCAGAGGTAGGTAGTCTCCAAACTACTCACTTCATCTTGAAGGTTACCGATAAAGGAACGCCCCGGCTAACCCGATATAAAAGAGTAATTGTGACCATTCTTCCAAAGCTATGAACGATGGCTGTTCCATTTCGCCGGATCACATTAACATCCGGCAGACATTTCAGCACGTTTACCGTCTAAAGTAATACGCATGTAGACGGCCATAGGCCCGCCTTTGTGGTTTTTTTGCTTTCTCAGATAAAAAAGCAGATGGAAATTACTTTTCATAATTACAAGCTTAAAAGTGAAACAAAAGTAAGTTTGCAGCCTGCTGATATCAAAATGGTAATCGCTTTAATGCGTTGATAATCAAATAATGACGATCAATTCGGCGCGTAGTATATTTCCATTTAAGTACGCACCGAATCTGCCTCTTTTTGTTGCGATTTGGTGTATAAAATGGCATTTTGGCGCAAACAAAAAGACCTGCAATCATTTGATTTGCAGGTCTTTAGTATCTTTCGATATTGTTTTTGGTAACCCGTAGGGAAATCGAACACGACTAAAACCCCATTGACTGACAATACTTTATATGGTCCTCGATGTACTACGCACCGAATTACTAACCATTTTTTTGATGCAGATTAATCACAAATCTTACGATATAAAGATAAGAAATCTTTTAAACTGTTCCAACTACATTGAGCTATTTTTGGTGGAAATAAAGATGTACAACGTGAGATTATCTGCATTGCGAAAGCACAATCTAAACCAAATTTTCAGATATTTTTTTGCCCTTTGCTGATTACGTCTTCGGCACTTTTATTTAGAATATTCGTTAGTCAAAATTTAATTTGAAAAGGTGCATTAATCCATAATCATAGCTTAACCATCGCTGTGATTAATTAGTTTCCCCTGGACAGTTTGTAAGAACTGCCATTGAATATGTTAGTCGACAGGTAAAGCGCGTAAGAAGTATTAAGTTGAGGTATTTTAAGCTCAAATTACAATAATATATTAGAGGTCCCGAAAAGGTCACCCGAATAATGCAATTTATTGAACATTTTGTAGGTACTTCGAAATAAAAATCACCTTTCCAAAGGGCAGGTTGCGGTCCCGGTAAGCCTGGCTACAGCACCAACGAGATAAAGCCCAAGGAAGTAGAGGGTTCTGCAGGGCCGGCGGCAAGGGAAAACTAACTATAGGCCGCCCCGCGTGCCCCAGGCACTACACTTAATCTTCAGAAGGTAAAAGCTGCGGTTGGCAGTTATTTATTTATTTATTTGGATTTTTAATAACTTATTTAATATATTTATTTCGTTATCCCGAACCATAAAATATCACCAAATGAAAGCCTGCTACAATCATCTTTGCATTCCGCAACTATTTTTTTTACCGTTTCGGATTTGTTATTCAATACTTTTAGGCTCTATAAGAGACTGAGGTATTGGCTTCCCATTATAATTGTACTAATTTACTTGTAATATAAAGTGCTTAAGCTTTTCCTAAACCATTATCGTTATGCTGAAATATTTAATTTTACCTTTTTTTTGGATTTTTGCTGTTAGCGCCGTTGGGCAGGTTACAGTTAACCCGCTAACAGGTGCGGCTGCCGTCGATATACCAATCTATACCTTGAGTAGCGGGCAGGTATCTGCCTCCGTAAGCTTAAGTTACAGCACGTCAGGGGTTAAGCCCAAAGATGTGGAAGGCACCGCAGGCCTTGGCTGGAACGTCATAGCCGGAGGGGCGGTCAGTAGAGAACTTAGGGGGTTGCCGGACGATGTAACGAAAGACAACTCAACACCAACTGCATTGGACCTTCATGGCTGGATGTCATTTAGCCCTATATCACTTATTACAGGGTTCACCATTGCAAACGACAATAACTTCGCAACTTGTACAGATGAGTCGAATGATAACAGTTATATCAATACTAATTTAAGCACTACCAATGATGACCGGGAGCCGGACCTGTTCACCGTAAGTGCACCGGGGCTTTCCTGCCAGATGATTTTTGACAAGGCTACGAACCAGTTTAAATTGGTTAACTACCAAGATTTGGCCATCACTTACACCACTCATGGCGGCAGCGGTAGTAACTCAAGCCTCATTAATTCATTCACCATAACAACGGACAGAGGTATCAAATACAATTTTTCTGCCCCGCAACAGGCCACTGTTAAAACGGTGTTGGGCAGCGGTACTGCCACCTATTTTGCTACGAAATATAACAATTATAAAAATGGTGTAACATTTTATAATAGCTGGAACCTTATATCGATTACCGACCCTTTGGGTAACGGCATACAATTTAACTATTTGCCAACGACGGTTACTTATGGTACTGACCCCGTTATACTTCATTTATCCGGATCTTCGAGCCAAAGTATACAATATTATGTCCAAAGCCAGATCAGCTCTCAATTGTTATCCACGATAAATACATTCAATGTAAGCACCACCTTTCCTGGCTTAACGTTTTACCGCAATGATGTCGGTGGATTCCCAACCTCCCAAACCGGGCAACTCGTCATCAGGGAAATAATCGGCCTTGGGCGGGATTTTATATTAAATTATTCCCCTGTCGCCCAAAGTACCACAGGGTTCAGGCGGCTTTTTCTTCGCGGCATCACCGAGGCGGGCTGCAGTTCGCCGGTCAACTACAGTTTTACCTATGATGGCGAAAATCTATCAACAAATACAACGTTACTTCCTGACTCCACCTCTAATAATATCGACTACTGGGGCTATTATACCGGATCCGGGAGCTCATCGCTTGTCCCTAAGGTTTGGGTAAACCCTTTTAATGCCGGATATCCGCGTTATGCTATTTATAATCCCGCAACGGGGGCCGGGGGTTATGTATATTCTACCAGTGGCGGTGTAAGCCGCACACCGGTTGCACCCACGGGCGGCGTATCCATCGGCTGCCTTTCCGGCATCAAATATGCGCAAGGAGGCACAACAAGTGTATTGTATGAATACAATACGTATTATGATTTGCCATCCGCACAAAGTGTAGCAGGAGGTGGAGTCCGCGTCAAGCAAGTTACCGATTATGACGGTATTAGTACGGCAAACAATATGGTGCGTAATTACACATACACACTCCCTGGTACGTCCAATAGCAGCGGGAGGCCAATTTCGCTTCCTGCGTTCGCCTTTAGCGTTCCGTCAACTACCTCGTTAACCGGCCAAAGCCTTTGGGATTATATCACCGTGTTATCAGAATATGACATGTCGAATGACGACCACACCATTATGTATACCGACGTCACCATGAGCCAAGCCAATGCCGGAAGCACTTTGTATCAATATTATGTACCGGCCACACACTGGGATTTGGGCTCCGCACCGGTTTGCAGCGGCTGCGCTACAGAGTGGGCCAATTCTAAAAGCTATGTTGCGCGCAACAGTTGTACCGCCACTGACTGGAATATTAAAAATGATTTTTTCTCTTACCCGTTCCCGCCAAACCCAAATTACGATTTTGAAAGAGGTTTGATTAAAAAAGTAACTAATTTTAGCGGTGCCGGTATCAAAGTGAGCGAGTCTAACTATACTTACAGCCGCTCTAACGCCATAAATTCGGTCACCGCCTACAAAGCAGATAACCTCGCATTCGGATCCTTGTCTGCAAAAGCTTATAGTAAATATACAGTGTATTATAATACAAGCGAGCTTGTAACGCAGGTGTCAAACACGGTATACGACTCACCTACTTTATCCCAGGCGCAAACCAGCACAACCAACTATACCTATAATAGCCCTTATCACAAACTGCTTACACAAGAGCAAACCACTAACAGTAATGGTAGCATATACACAACAAATTTCACCTATGTTAAAGATTACCCTGCTGCCGGCAATGGAGGCACGGCCAGTAATAATGTGAAAGCTTTGTATAACATGCAACAATCAGCTGTTAATACCAATTACCTGGTAGAGACCTATCAACAAATTACAAAAGGCGGTATTACGTCTACCACGGTTGCGTCATTAACTTTGTACAGCCCCGTTACATTGGGAAGCAATACGCGTTACCTGCCCGCGCAGCAACTTAAACTAGTCTCGCCCGATGGTATCCCGTCGACTCCAAGCCCGTTCGTCCCGTATTCGGTAACCAGTACAACTGGTACTTATGATACCAGGTATTTTGTAACGGGCAACGTCGATAAATATGACAACTATGGCATACCGGTCACTACAAATGATAATAACCGGAATTTCAGTACAGCACTTACGGACCATTTATCAAGTAAGAGGGTAGCTAGCTTTTCTAATGCAAAATCAAGTGAAGTGGCGTATACCGATTTTGATACTGATCCCGGAACCGCACCCGGTAATAGTTTTACAGTAAGTGGAACTGGTTCTTTTACACCACTAGGCAGTCATGCAGGTAACGCTTACGGGTTGCCTGCTAATACTAAAACATTTACGTCGCCGGCGTTAAGCCGCAGCCTTATGACGAAATCATTTTATGCAGGTTCAACGCAATATTATAATATCTTTTCGGTGTGGATAAACGGCCCGGCCAAATCCAATACGTTATATATATCGCTAAACGGCGGCTCCGCAGTTGGCTATACTTATACCGGCACGGGCGACTGGAAATACTACGAGTTTCGTGTCAACGTAACAAGTATGCCGTCACCACCTTCTACGTTTACGGTCAGCTTTACTTCCTCGGATAATATTTCAGTAGATGATATTTTGCTTTATCCGGAAGCATCGGAGGCCTCAACTGTGACTTACGACCCAGTCTATCATTATAAAGTTGCCCAAACCAATACTAATGGCGTATCTGAGTATTTTGAAAATGACCAGTGGGGAAGAGTACTAAAGACTAAAGACCAGGACAAAAATATTACCCAACGCAATTACTATGTTACACCCGCCGATGCCCAGCCAGTTAGCTCGTTAGTAATTAGCTTGAACTCTATTGCTATACACGGTACCCCTACAACGCTTAGTGTAAGTTGGCTCAACTCTTGCGCTGCTGCGGGGCTCACCGTAGACTGGAATTTCGGGGATTTGTCAACCGTTAACGGTTATTCAGGATTAACAAGCCCTGGTCATACCTATGCTGCTGCCGGCACATATACTGTTAATGCAACTGTGCATTCGCCATTGTTTGGCAACATCACTCTTGCACCTCTTACCATCACGGTTGCTCCTGCCAGCCTACCATTAAGCTACATCAGCTACACATTTGGAAATGGTGACATTACATCGGTCACTTTTTACCAGGGCTCTACTTTGAAATATACCTTTACCGGCGCGCAGCTTAATACAGCGACTATATTGCAGGGTAATTACACCATTTATGTATCTCTTAGCGGAGGTTCCCATTATAATTCAGGTACCGGGCTAGGATATAATAGTGTTACCCTCAGCGGTGATTGTGCAGAAGACTGCAAGAATTGGGTATCGAACAATACATACTCTTTTACTATGAATTTATCGAATTGTAATAATCTCGGATTTACGGTATCGCAGTTTGCATGCGGCATATAGCAAGTAGAGTAAGTTAAAGAATTCAATCATTCACATACGCACATCATACTAAAATGGCACATAAAATATACCTAACCTTAATTGCCGTAATCACGATTGTATTTGGTTTTAAAGCCCAAGCGCAACAAGGGTTTGTGCAGCAGGAAATTATAAAAGTTGGAGGTATAACTACCGATGTACAGGCAGCAGGATTGCCTACTACTCAGAAACAATCCACTCGTTCCTATGTTGACGGGCTTGGCCGAATCATTCAAACGATTGGCGTACAGGCCAGTCCGCTGGGCAACGACGTGATACAGCCGGTCGTTTATGATAACCTGGGACGGCAGCCCGTTAGCTACCTGCCGTATGCAGGGCAAAGCGGAGATGTCAAAGCAAGCTACCGCACCAACGCCCTGACAGCACAAGCGACTTTTTATAATCAGACTACTCAATATATCATCGCAAAAGACGCAAACCCTTATACACAAAGCGTGTTTGAGAACAGCCCGTTGCAAAGAGTGCTGAAATCGGGCATGGTTGGTAACGGTTTCCAGCCGGTTGGAGGTACAGGTACCCAGCACTATAAAACGGTGAGTTACCGGCCTAACATTAGTACCACAGATGGTAATATTTTGCTATGGAACCCGGACGGTACTTATACTGTAAGCAGTTACTATGCTGATAACTCCCTGGCGGTAACCGATGGCATAGACGAAGACGGCGCTGAAACCCTTAGTTTTAACGATCTTACCGGGCGTACGGTATTAAAGCGCCAGAAACTTTCCGGCAGCAATATAGATACTTACTACATCTATAACAGGGCAGGGATGCTCACTTACACCATACCACCCAATGCAACTGCTATTTTAAGCGCAAATTCATACGCGTTAAACACAGCGCCATTAAGCAATATGGTATTTAAATTTACTTATGATAATAAGGGGCGTGTGGTTAGTAAAACAGTCCCCGCCAAAGGCCCGGTTTATATTGTATACGATCCGCTGGATCGACCCGTGCTGATGCAGGATGCAAATATGGCCGCAACGAACAAGTGGAACTATATTAAGTATGATGCAAAAGGAAGGGCTGTATTGCAGGGTATTTACGTAGACAATACTACTTCGCCTACCTCGCATATCGGGCCGGCCAATATGCAGGCTTATGTAAATACATTGGATTACAGCACCAATTGGTATGAAAAAAGTACCAACACCTACACCAATGGCTCTTATTACACTAACAACATTTTCCCAACTAGTAATATTACGTTACTTTCCTGTAGCTATTTTGACAGCTATGACCTCAATATTGACGGGACAGAAGAGTATGGTTATATTTCGCAGGGCGATTTTCCCGCAGGATTTACAGAAGCAGCAGCGACCACCGCAAAAGTAAAAGGGATGCAAACTGTTTCTGTTAAAGCGGTGGTACGGAACGGCCTTGCCACGGGAACTTGGATGGTAAAAGGTACGATGTATGATAAGCGTTTGAACCCCATACAGGAACAAAGTAATAACCTGATGTATTATGGCGGTCCGGTATTGTTTACCGATACCAAAACCACCATCCCTGATTTCATGGGTGTTCCGCTGGTCAGTAAAATAAAGAAACAGCCAACCTCAACTACCTGGGTATCGGTATTTACCATGCTCAGCTACGACCATATGTACCGCCTTACCGGTGTGAGCCAAAAGTATAGTACCAACAGTGCAGCGGGCAGCACAATGACGGTTGCCGCCTACAATTACAACGAGTTAGGGCAGATTCACAAGAAGAACCTCGGCTATATCAATTCTACTACCTGGCTGCAGAATTTGGATATGCGCTATAATATACGCGGGCAGTTAATTACTATTAACAATAGTAAGCTGGCCAGCGATGGAGGCATAACCAACAGCGATGCCAACGATGTTTTTGGCATGGAGATGCTATATGATGGGCAGGACAGCAACCTGGGCAATACCGGATATTTTAACGGTAAGCTGTCTGCTGTAAAATGGATGAGCCTGAATGCATCCGGTGTTAAGAGTTATGAGCGTAGTTATAAATATTCTTACGATGGCGTAAATCGTTATACGGCGGCCTCCTATGCAGAACGTACAACTACGGGTACTGGTGCGTTCAACAATAACATCGGGGGCTTTAATGAAAGTATTACCTACGATTTTGGCGGGAATATTACCTTCCTTACGCGCAACAGCAGTACCCAAGGGACTAACACCAATGTTCAGGTAGACAATCTAACCTATACGCAAAATGCGGCAAACCCAAACCGCTTAGATAAGGTATTGGATGGCGTAGGTACAAATTATACCAGCATTGGCTTTAAAAATATAACAGGGGCATTATCTACTGCTACCTACACTTACGACGCTAACGGGAATTTAACAGCCGATCCGTATAAAGGCATCGGGCTTGAATATAATGTCGTCAACCGGACAGATAAAGTGACTTTTACTTCATCGGCCAACCGGTATATCGATTACACCTATGACGCAAGCGGGCAATTGATCAGGAAACGGCAGTATGAAAACGTAGGCGGTGTTTCCACGCTTCAAGCCACCACCGATTACGTTGACGGTTTTGTATTTGTTAACAGTACCTTAAGCTATTTCCCGATGCCCGAAGGCAGGGTGATATATAGTTCCGGAGCTTTTTTACAGGAATTTGTGATAACTGACCAGCAGGGCAACGCCCGCCTCAGCTTCCAAAATGTATCGGGCACTTTACAGGTAAAACAAGAAAATAGCTATTATGGGTACGGCCTTGTAATGGCTAACAGCCCGGTAAGCACACCATCACAGGCGAATAAGCAGCTGTATAACGGCGGTAGTGAATGGCAGAACGACTTTGCCGACCTGCCCGATTATTATCAAACCTTTAACCGTAATTATGACGCTGCCTTAGGCAGGTGGGTAGGAGTAGACCCAGTTGCAGAATCGCAGGCCAATAAGAGCCCTTACCAGTATGCCGCTAATAATCCCATTACTTATAATGACCCGCTGGGAGACCTGCTGCCATTGCCTGGTTCAAAAAATGCGCCAATACCGCCAGCAATGCCAAATATCCCCACCCGACGGGGACCCTTAAACCCTAATTGGCAAAACGAAGGGGCATTTGATGACGACGGGCCATTTAGTTCTGACGAAGGTAGGGCAGGTGATTCTTTCTGGCATAATGAACCTGCTCAGGCTGATTATTCTACATTCTGGGACAATGCAATGACTTATCTTTACGACATAATGGATGCGCTCAAGGATTACACCGACTATGATGTAACCGTATCCAATGAATCCCTGGCTTGGGGCGTGATACACGAGAACGCATTCAACCTGGGGCTCGTAAATTCAGATGGCACTTTTACAACAGTGCAATCGGCTAACCCGGCAGCCTTCGGCGGATTCGATGTTGGCGAAAACGGGTCAGCAGCTCATGGGCCTAATGTTAGTGCCAGCCAGCTTAACTGGCAGAGTAAGGAATGGGGTAAAATGTATATAATAACAAATGTTGGTACAGGCGCATCGGTTACTGCCGGGCATGCATGGATAAGATTAGAATCAAAGAATGGAACTGTGACAACTATGTCGTTGTACGGCAACCGAGGGACGCAGGAATTTTGGGTTAATTTGGAAGCGAACATGGGTTATGGAGTGTCCTCAAGGTCAGTAAGCATAACGACTGCACAAATTCAATTAATAAATAATTTTAACTCGGTCGCAAGTAATGTAGATTGGAGTATGTCTTATACATGCGCAGGCTATTCAGCAGCGTTGTGGAACTATGTTACAAATGAACATCTATCGGCGGCAGAAAGTTATGCGGGGTTTGATACGACAACTCCGCGAACCCTAAGCGGCTCTATCAATTCCGCTAATTCCCCTCCATCGGGTAAGCCATAAAATAACTATATTGCCCACTTTTAATATAAGGAAATGAAAATCTTAGCTTTAGTTTTAATATTAGCGACTATGAAGGTTCACGCTCCTGATGATAGTTTAATTTCGATGTGCAAACACGGTAACAATATTAAAATAGAATACATACATTCTATTGAAAGCATCTATAATGTAAAAAGTAATGTGAAGGGCGATACACTAACCTTAAATGTTTATGTTTCTACTTCAGCTAACCTTAAAAGTTTTGAAGTTCCGGTACCTCCGAAAGTTAGATTTCTAAAATATGGTAAAACGGTAAAGGAAATTGCCAAGCTCGATGAATGCTCGAGTGCTAAAGTTTTGTCTGGAAAAGAAGCACTTGATTACTTAAAGAAACTTTAACTAATTAATATTTGACAATTGTATTGTAGCGGGGGGCAAGCAGCCAAACAGTATCTTAAAGCACCCAATAAGTGGGTATATTATTACAATGTGTCTGCCATCAAATTCGGCAGTATTCCAGAGATGCGCGGAAAGTGGATATTAATCCTTGGTCGCGGCACTTGTACTCCGTTCCCAATTTGGTGCCGGCGTGTTCGCATGTATGCAATGCACGCCGGCGATTAAAGCTCGGCTCGAGCCCCCCTGGGCTGGCGCTTAGGCCATCCTTGCCAGCTCTAATCGAACAGAATCCGAACCGCTTTTCCAAAATTTTCAAACATTTATTGACATTGAAATAGATGGTTTGTACCCATTGGGGTTCCACAGACTGGGTTCGAACCAATAATTTAAAACGCCATTTTACGCAAGTCCTCTAAGAAATAGTCGAGATTTGTCCAGCATGGGCTATTAATGCCCCCGAGCCTGAAACAGGATCGAACTTCGCACAGTAACCTTGGCAGCTAACAAATTTAATGAAAGAACATTTGCATAAGTTCAGTGGAAATGAATAATGATTGCGGTATCCCTTGTAGTGGATTTATATGCAAAGGTTCAGAATGATGAAACCTTAGTAAACCATACCCCACTTATGACGTTCTCAAATAAATACGCTCTGAGATGCCGATACAAACTAATTATTTCAAATTCCGTAAGCCGTTCGATTTTTCTGCTCATCAATACGATATCGGGCGGGCATTTTTTAGCAACAGGAGGTTAGAAGACAATTTCTTTTTGCTGAAAGTTTACAAGATATACGAAACAGAATACAACCAATTTTACGATTACCAGCTCTATTCTTATTTAAAAGCCAATCCGGGCAAGGAAGAAGGTTTTTTCAACCACGTCCACGATATCGTCACCAGCCGCATCCGGCACTTCAAACGACTAGACCCTTTCTCCGCAAAATATGCTTCCGGGCTTGAACAAACCCGGAAGCTTGAAGCATTTTTAGAATTCCTAAAAACCATTGACCGCTGGCACAAGGTCGAGCCTTTGGAATCGGTCATTGGAGAAAAGGATAAATTGATCGCTCAGCTAAAACAGCGGATTGCAGAACTGGAAGCGCAGTTAAGCTTTTTAAACAGACCCGGAGCGAACGTTATCAATATTCGATATATGCTTTGACCAGCTTCCTAAAAGAAGGAAAGCTAACGGAAAAAACCTATCAAGGTTTAAGTTATTTTGGGGATCTAGTACGCGGCTTACTTAAAATGCTTCTTTTTAAACGTTTAGAAAGTTCCGCTGTCTCTTTTTCAGCCTCGCTAAACCGAATAATTAGGAGGAACGAATTTGTATTAGCTTCGATTGAACAAAGAGGACTGGTTATTACGGGCAGAGCGGACCAACTACAACTATTTTTTGAATTAGAGCAAGAAGCTGATTTTTCAAAAATAAAAGTAAATGAATACCCTATAGAGGATTTCAGAAAAGATGATTTAGTTAATGCAATCTTATTTGATATTTCCGTTTTAAAAGAGGTTCAGGCATTAATTATTCCGTTAGTAAAAAACAAAAAAGAAGATAATAAATTCAATCAATTTATTAAGACAATCATTGCTCCTAACTGTAAGGAAAAGATATTAATTTTTTCGGAATTCACAGAAACCGTTGAATATCTATATAATAGAACTAAAGAACTATATCCGAATTTATTTATAGAGCGCGTTTCCTCATTCAAAACAAAGACCGAAGATAAAGCATCAATTGTTAGGCGCTTTTCACCGATATCACAAACTAACAGGTTGGGGTTAAATGCTGATGAACAGGAAATACAAATATTATTTACCTCTGATGTATTAAGTGAAGGACAGAATTTGCAAGATGCTCATATCGTTGTTAACTACGATTTTCATTGGAATCCAGTGCGATTAATCCAACGCATAGGGCGAATCGATCGCATTGGTAGCACTGCTAAAGAAATTAAAGTATATAATTTTTTGCCCGATGTTGATATTGAACAGGAATTGGACTTAAAAGGAAGAGTGCATAGTAGAATAAATGAAATACATCAAATCTTCGGTTCTGATAGTGCAATTCTTTCTAATGAAGAAGAGCTAAATGAAGAAAGTGTTTTTTCTATTTATTCCGATATGAGTGAAAATATACTGGATGCTGACGGGGGAATCTCGACAGTTTTCGATGAGGCAGAAAAGGTTCTAAACCAATTGGAAATAGATAGTCCATCGGAATATAATCGCATTATTAATTTAGAGGATGGAATTAGAAGTACACAATCATCCGAAGATAAAGGCACTTACGCCTTTTTAAGGGCGGGTAATCTAAATCGCTTATACTTTTTAAACGGGAAGGAAAGTACTGAAGCTATAGGGGAAATATTGAAATTGATTAAAACGAGCCCCTAGGAAGAACACAAAGTTGAGATCAAAACAGAGGAACATATTAAGAGATTAGCTCCGATCTATAAAAAGTTTAAAGAAGAGCTAAAAAAGCGGCAACTAACTTTTAGTGCAGCAAGTATAACCCTCGAGCAAAAGTACTTTCAAGAGCAACTTAGAATTACTTATAATCTCTTCAGTGTTAAAAACGAGGAATTAAAATCCCGGATAGACAAATTGAATAGAATATTTCAGAGAGAGATACCCGATTATGCAAAAACTGAATTGCGGATTTTGAAGAAAGAGAAACTCGGCGATGAACTGATGGTTGAAGCATTAGAACAATTGGTTGCAAAAAATCAGATAGAGAAATTTCAAAAGCAAACTACGGAAATGGACGCGCTATCTATAAAAACAATTTGTAGCGAAAGCTTTATTTAATTAAGTCATTATCAATTTCCAACTTAACTAAAGGTAGAAAAATCGATTTTTTATTCACTATGATATTATACAACAAAAACCTCGGTGAAATACAGGGAATTAAAGAGTTGCCATTTAAACTTGAAAAGGATATTCAACAAATTTTTGAAAGAAATTTAAGGACAATTACCGGCCTGCATTTCGTTAAGTCAGAATTCACTATAAAAAGTAATCGTATCAATACCTTGGCCTATGACATAGAGAATAAATCATTTGTCATAATAGAATATAAAATGGATAAAAATTATAGCGTGATAGACCAAGGTGTATCATACTTAAACCTTATGTTAGAGTATAAGGCTGACTTTATAATTGAGTATAATGAAACTCAGCAAAAAACTTTAAAACGCGATGAGGTGGATTGGAGTCAAAGTAGAATTATCTTCGTTTCATCAACTTTTACGGAATTTCAAAAGCAGTCTACCAATTTCAAGGATTTCTCAATTGAGTTGTGGGAGATAAAGCAATTTGAGAACAATACAATCTTCATCAATCCGATAAGGAAGACATCAGCGGCACCGAGCATAAAAATAATTGCCAAAGAGAATGAGCAGCTACAAAAGGTAGCGCGGGAAATTAAGACTTTTACCGAAGATGATCATCTGACCCGAGCTTCAGATGATATTACAGAATTGTATAATGAATTTAAAACGGCTATTCTAAATCTTAGTTCCGACATCGAAATCCAAGCAAAAAAGGACTATATAGCATTTAAGAAAAGCAGCAATGTTGTTGATATTACCCTTCTTAAAAAGTCATTAGAGCTTTGGATAAATCTTAAAAAAGGAGCGCTGATTGACCCTCAAAATTTAATGAGAGACGTATCAACTATAGGTCATTGGGGCAATGGAGACTACGAATTGGTAGTAGAGGATAATTCTAATTTGGAATATATTATGTTTTTAATTAAACAAGCTTTAGTTTAAAATAACCCTGACCCATATATGAAGAATCTTTTAAAGCTTCATGAAGCTATAGTGATTGCATTATTGAGCAACGACGAGCGGAAACTAAACTTCGAACAAATCGGGAATTTTATTAATGAAAGAAATTTATTTCCTAATAGAAAAGGAGGCATTAGCTTAGAAAAACAGGTCATGTTACGTTCAACCAAAAGTAAAGGTCGGTATCATTATTTATTTGAACAGTTAGACGAATACACTATTCAGTTGAGGAATCTTATTTGAATTCATCTCTATTTGTCCTAACTTTATTGACAGCCTGATTGACAGTAAAAACAAAAAACCCTTGCAAGTGGTTGATTTGCAAGGGTAATCTGATTGTTAAAGTAGCCCGTAGGGGAAAGATATCGAACCGCTTTTTGGATGATTTGAAACGACTTGCCAGCTAAGTGAAAGGTCGATCCTTTTATCTTATTGCTCATGCTTGCAGACTTTGAGGTTGAACTGGGTATCCCGGACTACTTTTCTTTGAAAAGAAAAGTAGCAAAAGAAACAGGATGAACCGCTACTTTCAATATAATGCTTTTTTCGGGTTCGAGTTGTGTCTTGCTAAGATTGGGCGAGCCTGGATTTTCTTATTATATATTTATAGAAGTCATCAAATCCCTGTTCCATCCGTATGGTAAGAAACGGTCGGATTAGATGCATTTGATTTAATGGTAATTGGCGAATCAAAGTAACCTTTACTGGTCGGCTTAAAACTTAGGACCACGTCTACACTGCTATTTGCCGGAACTGTAACTGTCTGCTGTGATATTGAAAACGGTGAATTAACTCCAATTCCTGATACTTTTATAGGTGCCGCTCCTAAATTAACTAATGGCAATGTTATAAATTTGCTTGTATTTGTCGATACATTGCCAAAACTTGTAACTGTTCCATTTTTTATAATCAATTGACCTGTAGGGATATTTTGGGGATTTGCTGTGACAACAAGCATACACATTTGCCCCGCATTTGGGCCTGAATTAATAGTGCCGGCCAAAGTCAGGCTTTTAAAGGTATCTCCCTGAGAAATTAGTGATTGCTGAATGTTATTCAGATCCCAGTTTATGGCCGTCGCATCACTGAATAAAGTTACGCCCTGATCCAGTTTAAATACGCTGACGCTGTACCCTACTGCGCCAATATCTACCACATTGTTTAGATTGTTACGCAGCGCTGTTGACATTGGTACCCGCGCAATCACCCTTTTAGCAATCACTTTAGCAGTAGAAACCGTGATAGCGTCGACAAGTGTTGTAAAAAAAACTGGGCAAGCAATTTCAGCTGTTGGCGGATCGGCACAGCCAATTCCCGAAACCGTTAAAACAGATTTAGTTACCGGATTGCTTATAGCATCATTCAGGATATCCTGACCCAGCGAATTGACTAAGTATGCTGCGGTGTTTATGTCAAACTTGGCAAAATTTTGCGCCCTGATTCCCAAAACCAATTGTGCCTGACTAATAGATTCTGGCGAGGCTATATTTAGTACCATCGACGCATGGCGCAGGTAATTGAAACTGGTATTTTTATAAACCGATACAGTGCTTGTCCGAGAATTGCCCCCGCTAAGATTAAAACGGAACATATAAAAGCCAGAAGTTAAAAAGGTTGGCACTTTGCTTACATAGTCGAGCATGCCTTGCGCATTAGCCCTAACCGTAGTGCAGTAACCTAAAACCGGGTCCTCGACACCAACTAACGCGTTAGGCACAACTACATTGCCTGATTTAACCACCAAGTGATGAATAAAGCTTTGACCGGTAGTGAGCGCCTTTGCCGACGACAGAGTGACGGTTAACGTAGGTGCAGCGGTTTGAGTAAGCAGCGTGCTATTAACTGATGATAGATTTATTAAAGAATCCACCGGTTTCACGGTTGGTTCGGTTGTTTTTTTGCAACCATAACCCGCAACCAGCGCAATAATGATCAGCCATTTCAATACAGATTTCATATCAATTGATTTAAATTAATTGTACTGCTAATTTACTGATTTAATGATTGTTAGTTATATCAAATTATCCCGATATTGCGAAATAATTTACGAATCGTAAAAAAATGGATATTAACGAACACTACCGGATTGCCAAGACTTGGAAATACAGTACGGATACCATATCATTAATAAATGATGAGATCAAACGGTATTATAATAATTTGAACGAAGGCAGGACGCATAAAGACCGTTTCAAAAGATTTAATAATAGTAAAACGTTCAATGAGCTGCATGTCCATTTACAGAATAAAAGTGGATTCAGCTTTGCGGAATTGCCGAATCCTCGCTGGCTTCAAGATTTTTACAACAATCAGAAAAATGGGACCGCCTTAAAAACAAAGTGGGTCGATGCAATTCTGAAAAGTTTTGATTTAAAATACGATCCGGCCACAGGGTCCTTAAAGAAAGGAAAAAGCAGCGTACCTAAACGCAGTGATCTCCATAAAGAACGCTCCGAAATCATTAACTATATAACCCACAAATCCCGCAAATCAGAAGAATTGATTGATTTTGTCGGATGTTACAAATACTTTGCGGGTGCGAGGCGCATAAATACACGATTTGATTATATATACGAACACGAATTGGAGATATATGTTGACGGTAAAGTGGAAATTCGTAATCCTTTTAATAAACACATTTATCTTGGTACAGCGGTCGTGATGACAAATTCATGTCTGCAAATTATATCCTATAATTTTGATAATATGTTATTAGATGGTATAGGTAATTTATTGACCTTTAAGATCAATAAATACGCTCGTCAGGCGGAATTAATTCCCGGCGTGGGCCTTACTTTCGATTCCGGACATCAACCCATTGCTACGCATGTGCTTTTAGTTAATAATTTGACGCTAACAAAGCGATCTCCTCTTATTCGTGAATACTTTGACACTTTAGCCGAGCAATTGCGCATGTATGCCCCATCACTTGATGAAGTAGAGACATTAGTGAATAAATATTTTTGAAAGATTGATAGCATTATGTGAATTTTTAGGGTCACATATACTTATTGCTGATGCCTTCTTCATGATTTTTGGGGAGGCTTGCTGGTTCGAGGACAACCTCAGGAAAGGAAGACCCCAAAGAAAATCGTTAATCATCTTTAGGATAGTTTTTAAGACTGTATAATCTTTTGTTTCTTTTTCTACTTTTCTTTACAAAGAAAAGTAGCTCGCCAAATATTAATCGTGGCAAAGCGCGAAAGTCGTTATTGCCTTTGCAGCGCCGAGTTACTTATTGTATTTCAACTGGCCAAGGTCGTAAATCGTCTAAAAAACGGCTCGATATCTTCCCATACGGCTTAACAGCGACAGAATTGCGTGAATCGACTTTTGTGTTGAGTACCGCCACGTTGTCGATACAGAAATCGTAATTTTTTTTGTGATACGCTAACCAAATGTCGACTTTGTTAATGTGCCTACATTTTTGCATGGCTGCATTGTATACCTAATTAGTTGAGCCATATTAAAGTTTAGAAGAAAATTCATAAAAAAGTGTGATAGCTATTGTTTTATTAAAATAAGTATATTTATATTTATCTCAATAAATCTAAACCTTTATCATATAATTATGAACCACCCCTGCACTTTGCCACAGCCCCGGTTTTTATCTTTTTTAAATTACAATTACAGGTCTTGTATTTGATTTACAAGCTCGTTATCGTAATTATTTGCCGCTAAGTTCCAGCAGGCAATTGTTCGTTATGACCTTTTTCGATCATCCCTAATTATTATCATATGTATAAAGCTATCGCTGCGTCTATTTTTTCGTTTTTCTTTTTATTTATTTTAAATGCAAATGCCCAAGTTACGGTAAATAATTTAACTGGTGCCGGGTATGCCCAAATACCGGTATACACGCTAAGCAGCGGCCAGGTTGGTGTTCCGGTAGCATTGGCATACAGCACTACGGGAGTGCGCCCAAAAGATGTAGAGGGTACAGCAGGCATTGGCTGGAACGTCCAGGCTGGTGGCCAAATCACCAGGCAATTGCGTAGTATCCCCGACGATGTTGTTTATGATAATGGCACAGGCGGCACTACGCAGTATGGCTGGATGAATTATACCTGGGGAACGCTTATCAGTGGTTTTTCTCCTGCCAATGACAACAATTTCGCAACCTGCCCGGACGAAGCAACTGACATCAGCTACATTAATACCAACCTCCCTTCAAATAATGTAGATAAAGAACCGGATATTTTCAATGTAAGTGCGCCCGGGTTATCTTGCCAGCTTGTTTATGATAAGGCATCCTCTCAGTTTAAACTCATAAGCTACCAGGATTTAATAATCAGTTATACTACTGTGGGAGGGGCTGGGCATGACGCTACTTTGATTGCCTCATTTACAATTACCAACGACAGGGGTATTAAATATGTGTTTGGAGCCCCGGAAAGTGTGACTCAAAAAACATTGCCTACCGATTATGGCAGCCATGCTTTTTTTACGACCAAATACAATAATTTCATCAATGGTATCACATACAATAGCAGTTGGCAATTAACATCCATCACTGACCCAAATGGTAACGGTGTGCAGCTGAATTATACTGCGGTTCCCGTTAGAAACAGTACTGACAAAATTATATTGTACCTATCTGGTTCAGATACGCAAAAACTCCAATACCTTGTGCAACGCGCCGTAACCTCCCAGGAACTTAGCAGCATCAATACCTTCAATGTTACTACAACCACAACCGGCTTAACTTTTACCAGGACTACCGTAAATTCGGGCCAGACTATAATAACCGGTATAAGCGGCTTAGGGCACAGTTACCAGTTAAATTATTCTACTGTGAATTCAACTCCCGGCGGGTATTACCGGTCTTTCCTCCGCAGTTTTACCGAACCTGGCTGTAGTACGCCAATCAAATACACCTTCACATACGGGGGCGAGACGCTTTCCAGCGGTAACTACACAACTGCCCTTCCCGATTCCACTACTAAAAAGCTGGATTACTGGGGTTATTTCACAAATACCACCTCTTCAACGCTTATTCCAAAGGTTTGGGTAAACCCATTTAACTCGGGTTATCCCCGGTATTCGATTTATAACCCGGCAACAAGCGCGGGGGGGTATGTATATTCCACTACGCTGGGTAATAATAGGACCCCGGTTTCCCCAAGCGCCGGCGTTTCTGTAGGATGCCTGGCCACTATCACAAATGTTATGGGGGGCGTAACCTCTATGGAATATGAACCAAATACTTATTACGATCTGCCCTCTGGCCAAAGCGTTATAGGGGGCGGACTCCGCGTAAAATCCATAACAAATAATGATGGCATTAACACGGTAAATAACATTGTTACCAGTTATACCTACCTTAATTCCTCGGGCGCTACAAGCGGAAAGCCCATATCCCTTCCCGCCTATGCCTTTACCCTCCCGTCTACTTCGTCATTAACCGGCCAGTCGCTATGGGATTATATTACGGTACTTTCAGAAACAGATCTGTCCGAAGAAGACCATACCATTATGTATACCGATGTAAGAGTATATAAAACCAATGCAGGCAGTACGCTGTATTCATATTACGTGCCTGCAACCTATTGGGACCTTAGTTCGTCGGCTATCTGCACCGGGTGCAGCACCACCGAGTGGGCGCCAACTACTGCTTATACCGCAAGAAATAGTTGTACTACCGCCAACTGGAATGTAAAAAATGACATGTGGGCATACCCTTTTGCCCCAAATGCCAATTTCGACTTTGAAAGAGGTTTACTTGGGGGTGTAACTACTTTTAACGGCGCCGGTGCGGTGGTAAGCACCGTTTACTACAGTTATACCCGCTCTTATACGCCTACTGCTATTTGGGCGTACAAAGAAGACGATATGGCATTCGGTAGTTTATCGGTTAAAGCATACAGCAAGTATCCCGTTTATTTTAACACCAGCGAACTGGTTGCACAAGAAGTAAGCAAGAATTACGATTCGCCTACTGTATTTCAAACAAACACTACAAATTATACTTATGGCACTAACCATAAATTACTTAAGCAAAAGCAGTCCACCAACAGCGATGGCAGTGTAGTGGCAACTAATTACACCTACGTAAAAGATTATACAACCTCGGCATCCGGGTCTAATGCTTACGTTAACGCGCTCTACAATTTAAAACAGCCGTCGCTCAACATGAATTTGCCGGTAGAAACCTACCAAACTGTAGCTAAAGGCGGTACTACGGTAGTAACCGGGGGATCGTTGAGCCTTTACAGTGCTTTCACATTAGGCAGCAACACCCGTTACTTGCCGGTTCGGCAAATGCAATTGGTACAGCCCGATGGCCTTGCTTTAGCTTCCTTTACACCTTATGCCATTGTAGGCACAACGCCGCAATCGTCAACGCCCGACAACCATTATTTTACTACTTTAAATATTACTAAATATGATAATTACGGCACGCCGGTAACCATGGACGATGCGAACAAGCGCATGAACACAACAATTACTGACCATTTTTCGGGTAGCCCTGTCGCTGCATTCTCCAATGCCAAAGCCGGCGAGGTAGCTTTCAGCGATTTCGACAGCGACCCTTCATCCCCGCCGCCAACTGCTTTTACCGTAAGTGGTTCAGGGGCATTTACAGCAGTAGGCAGCCATGCGGGAAATGCTTACGGACTTCCGGCAGCGACCAAAACATTTACATCGCCTACCATCACAAAAAATACATCCACTTCAACCTACATTTTGTCGCTGTGGCTCAACAGCGCTAGTGGACCACAAATACTAAATGTCTCATTGAACGGCGGCGGCGCAGTTGGCAGGAGCTATACGGGTACAGGTGGCTGGCAATACGTTGAATTCAAGGTAGACGTTGCGGCTATGCCATCCACATTCACCATCAGTTTCACTTCGCCTACAATAAATATTACGGTTGATGATATACTATTCTACCCGGATGTTGCCGAAGTAAGCACCGTTACTTACGACCCTGTTTATCATTACAAGGTTGCCCAAACAAATACCAACGGTATATCCTCTTATTTTAATAACGACCAATGGGGCCGTGTGTTGTTTGCAATGGACCAGGATAAGAATATTGTTCAGAAGAACACTTATTTCACACCTGCTGATATACAAAGTTTTACATCGTCAGTTATTAGCACTTCGGGGTCTTTTATTTCCGGGTCTCCTGTTTCCTTTAGTGTTTTCCCGGGGACCGCTTGCACAGCAGGCGGCGTAACGGTAGATTGGACTTTTGGCGATGGTACCAGTGCAACAGGTACAACCGGCTTAATAAGCCCGAATCACACCTATGCATCCGCTGGCACATACTATGTTAATGCTACTGTTCACTCACCGCTTTTAGGCGATGTAATTCTTCCTCAAATCACGGTTACGGTGTATCCCGGCACTGTTGCGTTAAGTTATGCCTCTTACACATTTGGCAACGGCGATATTACTACGGTTTTATTTAAGATAGGTTCCACAATTATGTATTCTTTCACCGGGGCGCAACTGAATACCGCAGTTGTTAACCAGGGAAATTACACTATCGTGGTACAGCTTAGTGGCGGTACCCACTACAACTCGGGCACCGGGCTGGGTTACAACAGTGTTTCGTTGGAGGGTAGTTGTATCTCGGCTTGTTCCAGTTGGGTATCCAATAACACGTACACCTATAGCGCAAACATCACTTCGTGTACTGCTTTAAGTTTCACAGTTTCACAGTTTGGCTGCGACTAATAGCTATCTGGTTGTTATGGAATTTATAATTGACTGATCATCGAATTAAAACTTAAACCAATGAAACTTAAAATATATGTACTTGTAAACCTGGCAGCAATGTTTTGCCTTACCCGGTATGCGTCTGCACAGCAGGGGTTTATCCAACAGGATAACATTAAAGTATCGGGCATCATTACGGATGCACAGACTTACCCGCTTACTACTACGCAAAAGCAAACCACCCGCAGCTATATAGACGGGTTGGGGCGCGCCATTCAAACACTTGGGGTACAGGCGAGCCCCGGTGGCAATGATATGATACAGCCTTTTGCCTATGATAATCTGGGCAGGCAAACCAAAAGCTACCTGCCCTATGCCGGGCTGAGCGGAGATGTTAAAGGCAGCTTCAGGACGAATGCATTGAGCACCGCTCAACCTAATTTTTATAACCAAACCAGCCAGTACCTAATAGCCAAGGACGGTAGTCCGTTTACACAGCAGGTGTTTGAGGATAGTCCATTACAACGGTTATTAAAATCAGGCACGGTGGGCGATGGCTTCCAGGCGGTTGGAGGCACCGGCACGCAGTATTATAAAACAGTAAGCTACCGCCATAACTTAAGCGCAACAGACGGCAATATCCGGCTCTGGAATAACGATGGTACCTATACCACAGGCAGCGTTTACACAGATAACCTGCTTACCGTTGTTGATGGCATAGACGAAGATGGCAAAGAAACGCTGACATTTACAGATATGGCAGGCAAAACCATTTTGAAACGCCAAAAGCTTGGCGCTACCAACCTGGATACTTATTACATATACAATGCTGCCGGTATGCTAAGCTACACGGTGCCACCAAAAGCCATTGAGCTGTTAAATGCAAACAGCAGCTATACGCTTGCTACTGCTCCGCTGAGTACCCTGGTATTTAAATTTGTTTACGATGGCCGTGGCCGCATTATTGCGAAAACGATACCCTCAAAAGGCACATCTTATATTGTTTACGACCCGCTGAATCGTCCGGTGCTTACCCAGGATGCAAATATGGCGGCAAGCAATAAGTGGGCTTACATTAAATACGATGTCAAGGGGAGGCCGGTATCGTCAGGTATTTACCAGGATAATACCACTTCGCCAACCTCTCATATCGGGCAGGTGAATATGCAGACCTACGTAAATACACTTACATCATCTTACAACACGGCCTGGTACGAAAGCCGTACCTCAACTTTAACCAACAACGGTTATTACACCAGTAATATTTTCCCGACAACTACCTGGGGCACACTAACAGCCCTGAGCTTCAACTACTACGACGATTACGACATGAACTTCGACAGTTCGCATGCGGATGACTTTAGTTACGCAAACCAATCACTAACAGGCGAGATTGGCGCCACTACTGCAAAAATAAAGGGTGCGCCAACCATTACCTGCAAAGCAACTATTGGCGCTGCATTTACTACGCCTAAGTGGCTGACTACCGTTGTTTTTTACGATAAGCGCGGCAACCCCATTCAGGTGCAAAGCAATAATCACGTGTATTATACTGATATGAATACGGTCACCGATACCAAAACCACCGTCCCCGATTTTACGGGCGTGCCGCAGGTAAGCAAAGTAACCAAGAGGACTGCTGCAAGCACGTATGTATCGACATACACCACGCTTACTTACGACCATATGTACCGGTTAAAAACGGTTGGACAGGGTTATGGCACCACAGCCAGCACCCCAACGGCCAGCCCGGTGGCCGCTTATACTTATAACGAATTGGGGCAAGCAATTAAAAAGGGACTGGGCTACTTAACAGCCAGCACCTGGCTGCAAAACCTGGATATGCGCTATAACATTCGCGGGCAATTGCTCACCATAAACAACAGCACCCTCACAAATGATAGCGGAGTAACCAATGGCGAAACTACCGACGTGTTTGGGATGGAGATGCTTTATGATAAAGTTGATGCCGGGTTAACCAATACGGCTTCATTCAACGGTAAACTTACCGGCGTAAAATGGATGAGCAAGGATGGCGCATTAGCCAACAGCCGCGAACGGGGCTATAAATATACATACGACCAGCTTAACCGTTATAAGTCCGCAATTTATGGCGAACGTACAACGGCGGGCACGGGTACCTTTACCGCCAATGCAAATGCTTTTGATGAAGTGGTAACATCCTACGACCTGGCGGGCAACATTATGGGGCTAACGCGAAACAGTGGTACAATGGGTGGCAGTACTTATACGGCTATTGATAATCTCACTTATAGTTATGATACCAATAGCCCGAACAAACTGCTATCGGTAAGCGATGCTACAGGCAACGCTTTGGGGGTACCTACCGGGGGCAATACTTACCTTTACGATACCAACGGCAACCTTACCAAAGACCTGAATAAAACCATCAGCCAGATAGATTACAACATACTAAACCGTACGGATAAGATAAGCTTTAGCACACCGTCAGGCCGGTATATCAATTATACCTACGATGCATCAGGGCAGCTTATCCGTAAACAGCAATACAATAGTTCTGCATTAGTAAAAACAACCGACTACGTAGACGGCTTTGTTTATGAAGATAATAACCTGTTATACTTCCCTATGCCGGAAGGCCGGGTACGCGTTTTGAGCGGCGTATTTACCCAGGAGTTTGTAGTTACCGATCAGCAGGGCAACGCGCGCATAAGCTTCCAAAACAATAGCGGTGCGGTACAGGTAAAGCAGGAGAACAGCTACTATGGTTTCGGGATGGCGATGCTGACCAGCCCCGTATCGTCACCAGGTGTAACTGCCAACAAACGGCTTTACAATGGGGGAAGCGAATGGCAAAATGATTATACCAATTTGCCTGATTATTATCAAACCTTTTACCGAAATTACGATGCTGCTCTAGGCAGGTGGGTAGCGGTAGACCCTGTGGCCGAATCGCAGGAAGATATGAGCCCTTACCAATATGCGGGCAATAATCCTATTATGTATAATGATCCGCTGGGAGATTTGCTGCCGCAGCCAGGATCTAAGGAAATACCAAATTGGGAAAATATGCCGAACTATTACAACGGGCCACATCAGAGTGTTTTTCATTCTTACGCTAACGATGCAGGATATCCCGCTGCTGGCGATGACAATTGGATCCATGATGGCGGTTACTTTGGCGGCAGTAACTATAGTGCTAGTTGGAATGCTGCGTTGATTGGGTATGGGGGCTATGTTAACAGCGCAGGCCAAGTTGTTTTTTATAATAATCCAATTTACAATTCAATGCTGGAGAGAAATGCAATAAGCGAATCGTTAGATTATACACCGAACTATAATGCTTTAGCGAGAAATGGCAATAACACAGATAGTGAAAGAACTGATTTTGGAGGATATTCTGTCGCCAATCCGGCAGGACTAACTCATGCTCAAGAGTTGGCCAAATATGGACAGATTACTTGGGGCTATAATTTTTCCGTGGGTGCTTCACTTGGACCAGTAGGAGGGACATGGGAAGTCGGAACGATTGTTACCGACAAAGGTTGGGCGAGAGATTACCGAACAACGTATTATGCACCCGGCCTTGCATCCCTATCCGTATCACATACTTTCTTGATGATTAAGTCTATCGATGCCAAAAACTTGCCTACCTTTTCTGATTGGAATGGTCTTTCAAAGGGTGCATTTGCTGGGACTACGTTAAAAGGAAGAACTTCTTTAGCCTACGGAGGTGGGTTAGGGTCTAATTATGCTGTAACTTTTGCAGGTCTCGCATGGGGGCCAAACATAACCAACTTCATGAAAGATTCTAAAACCGGTGGTGGATTAGCTGTAGGTATCACTGTATGGCTAGGCCCAGCTTATAGGTTACCTAATACTATTTATTCTAACTCCTATTATTATGAAATATCTGGTTTGTAGCCTACGCAGGTGGGTGGGACTAATGTCTAATGGCGCAATAAGTTTTTTAGGTCTTCCATGGGAGGCAAAAATAACCAACTGCGTGAAAGGTTCTAAAACTGGTGGCGGTTAGCAATCAGTCTCAATATATTATGGGGTTGACCCTACTGGTTTTTTAACATCACTTAATTATGAATCAAAAAGCATAAAGGTTCACCAGGAGGTTTTAAAAGAAAACCGAAACTGTTTAACAAGCGATTTTTATTGGATTACTAATAGGTTTCGGCGATATCATATTTATTGAACACGAATTTGCACAGAAAAAAGCATAAAGTCGTATTTTCGCACAAGTACTGGTCCAAAAATTAAGAGTGCCGGTGACTATGCAAGTAAAAAAGATCTAAATACTATGAGGTTTATGGGAGGTTATACTATGAATATTAAATCGAAAATAAAAGAAAACTTCAATATTGAACTTGATGCTTTAGAGCTCAAAATCAATCATTATTTGGCTAGCCATTTTTACCGCATTTTAGAAAAAGGATCTGACTATATCATTTTTGTCGATGATGAATTTAGTGATAGGAAGCGGACACGTTCGGATTTTCATTCAAGAATAGGAAGAGGAATGTTTAAATTTGGTCAACTAACTGATAGAGAATCGTATTTGGAGTTGACTTATTTTACTTCTTTGTCTCATTTTATCATCATGTTTTTTTTGTTTTCAGCTTTTTGTGTTTATACCAATAACTTTATTATGCCGATTTTTATTTCAATTGGATTAACTTTGCCGATTTTAATTAGAATTTTTCATTTAAATAAGCACGTGTTTGAAGAAGTGATGCATTAATCTTGGTGTGTGAATTTGACAATTACGTCCACTTGCCGAATTTATAACTTTGGCTTAAAGTATCTGAAGCTTCCAGTTTATTTGGACTTTCATATGCTTGGCATGATTGAGTTAATCAGAATAATAAATCAGAGAGTTGATGGCACGAGACATTGAATCGAGAAACGAAATCGATATTTGGATAGTAGGGGAACAATAGACTAACTGATTCAAAACCAACCATGCTGAAAGAGAGCCCCTATACCCCTCCAATCCGGGCGCGGTGTACACCATCGTATTGGCGCTTAATGCACCCGTGCGTGATTGGATTGCCAGTAAGGGTACAATTTATTGGAATGCCTTCAAAGCCTTAACCCCTTAAAAACTATAAACTCTCTACCACAAATACATATCAATCGTTCCGTTAAACCTGGTTGTTGGAGGGTTGTCAGATTCTTCGCGAATAACGTTAGTATCATTAAACAACACTTTGTAGCCCATAGGGGCACCACCGGTATTCTTTAATGTAAGCTGCAATAAATCGTTAACCTCGCCATAAAACTTAAAGCTGTAGTTACCGCTGGTACCGGGCTTGTCTACCAAAGTATAATAAACAAGGTTGCTGTTTTGCCGTTGTACGATCTTAATATCATAGGTACCGGTTGCGGTGATAACCACTTCGTGGTTTGGGGCTTTCGGGTCAAATTTAGATTTGTCGGTTTGGTCTTTTTTGCAGGCGGCCAAAAATAGTAACAGCATCATAACAGCTGGCAATAGTTTTTTCATGATGAAAGGTTAGGTTATGGTTTGATTATTTATTATTTCTAAATTTAAAGGATTTTTTTCAAAAGCAGGCTTTTGCAGCCAAAAAAAATTACCTTTAATAAACCTGTACTTTATCAACCAGTTTGAACTGCCTTTATACAATACCTTCCTTATTATATGCCTGCGGAAAAAGGCTCAGCGTGTTGCTTTTATTTATTTTTCTGTACACGGCTGCCTATGCGCAGGATGTGGACCTCTACCTTTCCGGCCATATTTTGCCGGGTAAATCCATCATCAAAATATCCCGCGATGGTTGGGATCAGTATATGTGGATACTTGCAGAAAATAACGAAGTGTATCGCCTCAATACCGTAACGCAGCAATTAGAAGACCTTTCACCTAAATTCAGCCAATACTCCGCTTACCACCTGTTTGATATTGCCGGCTTTTATGAAAATACGGTAGCGCTTGCCGGAAGGGCAGGTTCAGAAACCAAAATTATTACGTATGACGATGGGGTGTATGGTGACCCGGCCGAGTTTTTAAATGCGGGTTCTTCACCTCTGGAAGGCAACATGGTCGGTATTGGCGCGGCGTCCATTGGTACCAACAACGTATTTGGACAGGGGAATTCTAAATCACTCCTTATTGCTACCGACCAGACACTTTACCATTTTAGTATAGATAATAGTGGTTATACAAAAAGATCGGATGAGGCTACCCGAATTTTTGCTGCCAATTACCGCACCCAACTGTTTACCAAGCTGGCCGGCAGGGGTATTAATGCCCCAGGCCTTATAGGTGTTTTGGGTACAACCCGTTTGTATATTGGGGGATCAGACGGCGCCCTGAACAATGTGCTACCTTTCCCGGATGTTATTAATACCGCATACTTTACGGCCAACCGGGTAGTTACAGGCACAATAAACGATTATAATATTCCCGACCTTTTCTGGGGCACAAATAATGGTATGTACCAGCGCAAGCTTTCACTTCAAAACCCCTACGACGGCAATTACAAGCATTACCTTGATAACGTAAAAATAAACCACATAACAGATATATATGGCTTTATGCCCTTAGGCAACGATGTAGCAAAAGAAAACCTGCTGATAGGTACAGATGAAGGGCTGTATTACAGCAGTTCAGTACTGAACCCTCAATACAATGAGCAGCTGGATGATTTTACATTATACCATTTTGATAAACTCGGCAATATCAAAATTAAATTTATAGAGGTAAGCGCTTCTTCCCTCTTCAATCCCATTTGCGAGAACGCTATATACCTGGCAACCGATGACGGGATATATATGGTACGGCCCGATTATGTGCCGCATACCGATGTGACCAAACCCATAAATGCTATTCATTTTGCCTTTGATACGGAAGATGTTACCGAGAAGACGGTATGCGATGGAGAACCCGTAAAAGTAACCCTGAACCAGGACATTACCGCCAATGCCATACAATGGTTTAAAGATGGCAAGGAAATTTTAAATGTGAGTGGAAGCACCATCAGCCTTACCCAATCGGGAGAGTACACTGCTGTATTGTTCGACCCATGCGGCGGGGTACATGTAGAAAGCAAACCGCTTCACCTTACTGTTGTACCGGCTCCTGTTATCACTTTTAACTATCCGGACAAACTGCCATTTTGCGACAAAAATTCGGTTACACTTACCACGGTTTATAACCCGGATTACCAATATCGCTGGGTAGCGAATGATAACCTGATACCCGGCGAAACTTCCAATACTTTTACTGCAACCTATAATGCCCGTTACCGGGTGGAGGTGAGCAATTGCAGCAATATCTGGGTACTATCTAAAGAAGTAAAAGTAGATTTTATTCATTTACCCACGCCGCAGGTTACGGCTGCAAAAACAACTTATTGTGAAGGCGAATTCGCACCACTTTCGGTGGATGTCCCCCTGGATGATTCGTACACTATAAACTGGTATAAAGACGGCGTTTTGATATCGGACGATATCGGACTTACAGCTATATTTGCCACCACTACCGGCAGCTACTCGGTTACATTGAAAAGTACCATTGCCGATTGCACACAGCCTTCGCCGCCGGTACAATTGAGTTTTATATCGGCACCGGTGTTTACTTTCAATTATGATGATAAGCTTCAATTTTGTGATGTTGCCTCTACCATCCTTAAAACCGATGAAAATGCCGCCTACCAATACCGGTGGTATAAAGATGGCGTACTGAACGGGCAAACCACTTCAAGTTTAACAGTAACGCAAAGCGGCAAATACAAAGTTGAACTGAGTGCATGCACTAACACCTGGTTTGCGTCTAAGGAGGTTCAGGTGGACCTTATAAACCTGCCTGTTCCAGTTGTTACAGCTAATAAAACCAATTATTGCGAAGGCGAAGAAGCTATACTTTCATTAAACACCCCCGTTGCTGCTGCTTACACCATCAATTGGTATAAGGATGGCGTTTTATTACCTGCTAATAATAACCTCGCCTCCATTAAAGTTACCATTGCCGGGAGCTATTCAGCCATCCTGAACAGCACAATAGCAAACTGTTCCAGGCCATCTGCTCCGGTAGCTGTAGCTTTTACACCCGCCCCGGTATTTACCTTTAATTACCCTGCTGAGATCCATTATTGCTCCGGTACGCCCGTTACCCTTAAGGCAGAGGGTTCCGCAGCTTACCAATACCGGTGGTATAAAGATGGTGTGTTAACGGGGGATGTAAGCCCGTCTTTACCCGTTACCCGTTCAGGCCTGTATAAGATCGAAGTAAGTTCTTGTGCGGGCTCATGGGTGGCAAGAGAGGTGACAGTTAATTTCATCCAGCTACCTGCGCCGGTAATTGTAACCGATAAGCCCGGGTATTGTATTGGCGATAATGCACTGCTGTCTATAGCTGCACCGGTAAATGCATCTTACACCATCAATTGGTATTATAACGGTGAACTGATAACCGATAACACCAATCACACCTCAATTAACACAAGTTTAGGTGGCGCTTATTCGGTAACTATTGTGAACAATACGGCAAATACTGATGGGAGCATATGTTCGGTAAATTCGGTTATCCAGCCTGTTCCATTCGAAACCCCGCCCGTAGCAAGTGTCGAACAAATAGTACGCACCACATTGTGCGAGGGGCAACTGATAGGTTTAGTAGCGCACCATGACAAGGGTACAGTAAAATGGTCAACCGGCGAAACTACAGATCAGATCAGCGTGCGCTCGCCAGGGGTATATAGCTTTACCGTTACCACTGCGGCAGGCTGCCAGGTAAATGCGAGTGTAAAATTAGATCTGTTGCCGCAGCCGGTTTTTAGCGTTCAGGATACCTCCGTATGCGGGTACAAACAACAAACCATCACCCTTAAAGCACCACCGGGCTTTACCGCGTATGCATGGAACGGCGTACCCGGAAGTGATACTTATAACGTTAGCCGGCCGCAAACTGTTAGTTTAACGGTAACCGATATGAACGGTTGCCAGGCCACCAAGCAAATTGTGGTAGCAAGCCAATGCCCCGATGTAATTATCCCTAATACATTTACGCCAAACAACGACGGGGCAAATGATGCCTGGGCAATAGGTGGTTTAGAGAATGACCGTACGGTAACAGTAAAAGTTTTGAACCGTAACGGAAATGAAGTGTATAGCAGCAAGGGCTACGGTGTCGCCTGGAACGGGCAATATCACGGTGTAAAACTACCTGCAGGTACCTATTATTATATCATCACCGCGAAAAGCAACTCTAATAGATTTTCTGGTTTCGTTACTATACTGTATTAGTTATATTCTTTGTTATTCAGGAATAATATATTTTAACAGGCATACCATACTGCTTTCGGTTGGGGTGGCGAAACAAGAAAAACCAGGAAAAATAATTTTAATAGCTATAGTATTAAAGATCATAAATACGTAATTTTAGTGTTAAATGACTCCTAAACCCTTACACTATATATGCCTTTTTGTTGCGCTTTTCGCGATGGTATCCTGTAAAGAGCTTATTGAACCGTCAATACAAAAACGGCCGGTAAATTTACTTGCGCCAGGCCAGGGTTTTGAAAGCAAAAACTATAACGTAACCTTTTGGTGGGACGATGTCGAAGACGCTCTGCAATACCGCCTGCAAATTGTAACTCCCGGCTTCGATAATATTGGTGCCCTGTTTGCAGATACCTTAGTTAAAGGAAGCAATAAGATAACACTTAGCCTAACCCCGGGCGTGTACGAATGGCGGTTACGGGCCGAGAATGGCAGTTCTGAGACGGTCTTTAGCCAACCACGAAAATTTACTATCGTACAATCGTCCATCGGGAACCAGGCTGTGCAATTAACAGCCCCCACAAATGGCGCCCTTACCAATCAACAGGGGGTAACATTTCAATGGGGAAGTTTATACGGTGCAACTACCTACCGCTTACAGATAGATACCAATAATTTTGCAGATACTGTAAAGCTGATCTATAACCACCAATTACCCGGCTTGCAATTTTCTTTCAGCTTCCCCCGCGACCAGCAATACCAATGGCGGGTGCGTGCGGAAAATGACACCGCGCGTGCGCAATGGTCAACAGTGAGAACTATAAGGTTCGACCATACACCGCCTGGACAGGTCACTTTGTCTGGCCCCGGCAAAGCGGAGGTGGTAGCATTGCCGGTAAGCCTTCAATGGAATAGTGTGGCAACTGCTTCCGTATATAAACTGTATGTATTTAAAGGCGATTCTACAACAAACTATAATAATAGCTTTCCTGTGATAATTGATGGAACCAATCGTAGTTTTAACCTTGGCAATCCTGCCGACCGGATTTATTGGAAGGTGAGTGCTTTGGATGCAGTAGGCAACGAAGGGCAAGCCAGTGTGTTAAGAAATTTTGTAGTGAAGTAAATTTAAATGAAAAATAAAAAGCTAACCTACTTGCTAATAGTGGCTGTTATCTTCATTTGGGGAGCAATTATCTACAAGATTTTTGATGTGGTAAACCCAGATGATGATTTGCCACTTATTAACCCCACAGTGGCAGGCGTAAAGCCCACCGTTGATGATTATGAGGTTTTGCCCGATACAACCCAATTGTTGCTCAACTATCCCGATCCTTTTGGTCAGGTAAGGTATAGGGACACTGCGGCTACCCCGGTTAAAAGGGTTTCGCATAGTATTGTAAGGCAAATGCCAACAGTTCCCGCTATTAATTGGGGGGGTATCAAATATTCAGGGTACGTGATAAACGGTGACCAAAAAAAAAATACGGCATTTATAAAAATAAACGGAAACAGTTTAACACTTATGGAAGGCGAAACTGCCGATCAGGTTAAACTTCTTAAGAACATGAAAGATTCAATAAAAGTGATGTTTCAGGGGCAGGTGAAAGTTATTAAAATCAGTTACAATTAGATGAAGATGAAATATTTTTTGATTGTATTCTTGTCAACGATACTTTGGCTAAATGGCTTTGCACAGGAAATCCCCGAAACTGTGCCTACTAAAGTTAGGATCAATGGAGCAGATAGGAATTTGGTTTTCGAAGTTAAAGCAACGGCGGGGCATATTATCACTGATACAGAATTAAACTATTACTGGTACGCTTCAAACGCTGTGCATAATACCCGGGGCGGGTATAGCGGTAAATTGCTTAATGGCGAATATGCCGTCTTTTTCCCCGGCGGGAGTTTGAAGGAGCAGGGGGGCTTCAAAAATGGCTTAACGGATGGCGTTTGGAAAAGTTGGACTGATCAAGGACTCCTAATAAGCTTTATTACCTGGGCTAAAGGGCGTAAGTGGGGTGCCTTTACCACTTATGATGCTGCCGGGAAAATAGTACAGCAAGGAAATTATATTAACAATTTGTTGGATGGTGAATTGCGTAATTATATCTCGGCGGATTCGGTACAATATCTTTATTACCGCAATGGTGTTCCCGTTTCTAAAAAACCTTCGATCTTTAGCCGTTTAAACCCGTTTAGTAAAAGCCATGCCAGGGATAGCTTGAAGAACAAACCTGCAAACTTAGTTCCTCCAAAATGATCAGGGCCTCTGCATTATACATGGCCATAATCGTTGCGCTTGTTATCGCTTTAATTTGTTCGGCAGTTATTGCGGCGGGTTATTTTTACCGCCAGCAGTACCAGGTAAGCTTCAGGCATTCTCAATTGCAGCTTAATATTGCATCGGGTACTAATATCGTTTTAGCCGATACAAATTACCTTTATAGTAACGACACGAAGTTTGGGCTTTTTCACGCAGATGCCGACTCTGTGGCGTTGCGGCGTACGCCGTGGGGGATATTTGATGTAGGGGTCGTTAAAGCTTTTACGCAAAGAGATACATTATCAAGTATTTTCCTGATTGGGCGGGCTATAGATTCGGCACAGTGGGCGTCGTTATACATTATAGACGAAAACCGGCCAATATCGGTTAGTTGGGACAATTTTATTAGGGGAGACGTGTATTTACCCAAGGGGGAAATTCAAACGGCCTATGTTGACAACCGCGGATTTGAAGGTGATAAAAGGCTGGTTATAGGTAAAATAAATAAAAGCAAAAGAGAGTTGCCTTCACTTGATTCCGAAAGACTTGGCATCATGGAAAAATATTTTGATGATATCCCCCTAAAAAGAATGACCGGGTTTCCGTCCGCCGATACCATATCAAATTCTTTTTTACTGCCTGTGCGCTACATAAACCTGGGAAAAGAGCCTTATACCATTGCGCACACAATATTAAGCGGAAATTTAATCATTACATCAGATACCACGCTTACTATTGATAGTACTGCCCGGTTAGATGACGTTATTGTTTTTGCCCGCTCGTTGCTTATTGGCGATGGCTTTAAGGGCCGGTGCCAGTTATATGCAACAGATACATTGCAAATTGGGCATCGATGCAGGCTGGAATACCCTTCTTCTGTCGCTACCCTACGATATAAAAAAACAAATAGCGGCACCGAACTCTTAAGTGTCGGGAAAGGCAGCACTATTAATGGCACGCTAACCATTTTTCAGAAGTTCCCTTCACAGGCATTCCCGATCTTAGATTTAACCAAAAATGTAGCCATTTACGGGCAAGTATATTGCCGCGGTGTTTTAACTTACCACGAAAAAGCCGAGTTGAACGGAAGCGTGTACGCGTCGCGGTTTCGGTATAAAACTGAAATTTCTGATTTTGAAAATTATTTGGTGGGCAGCAGTATAGATGGCGATAAATTGTCGCGGTATTATTTGCCCGGTATGTTCTTACCCGGGGCCGGTACTACTCATAAGATAATACAATGGCTTCAAAAAAACTAAGGTTGTTTTTAGCCGGATCTACTTTGGTGGAGGTGCTGATAGCTATGATTGTAATTGTAGTTGTATTTAGTATGGCAATGGTTATTTTCAGCAATGTTACACGTTCTGCACCATCGATAATAAAAGTCCGCGCGCAAAAAGTACTCGATAAAGTGCTTGATGAAACGGAACAAAACAAAATATTTACGCCAGGTAATAAATCGTACGAGTTGGACGGGTTTACAATTGAGGAGTCGGTTATGCCTTACGATGGCAATAACAGTTTATATCAAATCACCCTAACGGCATCGGCGAATAGCAGGGATAGTATAATGACAATTAAAAAAATTGTTTCAAAATGAACAATGCCCGGCTTAAAGCCTTTACCATGCTGGAAATTACGGTCACTATGGCTATTGTTGCAATCGTCATCACCATCATTTATACGGCTTATGGAATTGTAAGCAGGTCGTTTGCGTCCTTTCGGAAAAACCAAGAGCAGGTACTGGAGTTTGTTCAGTTAGATAAAATGATCAAAAGGGATTTTAACCGCGCCGGAATCATCTACGTAGATAACAGCCGGCTGGTGTTTATGGAGGGGATGGTTAACGTTCTGTATGCGTTTAATGATTCTTCAGTTATTCGTAACGGAGGTACAATTGACACGTTTAAAGTAGTAAATAAAAACGTTCAGTTTAATTTTGAGCATCATCCGGCTACTGAAAGTGCCTGGCTTGCCGAAAAAAATAAGGTTGATGAGCTTTTGTTTGATGTTTCCTTTAAAGACAATATTATCCATTACATTTATAGGAAGCATTATAGTGCCGAAGACTTTCTAAAAGATTCAACCTATGCCATCCATTGATATAAGCAGGTATAACCAAAAGCCTAAACCAGGTACCGCAGACAACAAAGGCCAAGGCGTTTTTGATTTTCTGAATAAAGATATCTCTTTTGGTTCGGGCCAATTGGCCGATAAAAAAAAAGAATCATTGTACGTCGAACTGGGTTCGTTGTTACAGGCGGGTATTAATTTAAAAGAGAGCCTGGAACTTATTACTGTGGAGCAGGAAAAAGTAAAGGATAAACAATTATTCCTGGGAATTCAGAAAGCAGTTGTAAACGGTGCTTCATTTTCAGCTGCTCTTAGGCAAGGCGGAAAATTTTCAACGTATGAAATTTTTAGCCTGCAAATAGGCGAGGAATCGGGCAAATTGAATGAGGTACTGCAGGATCTGGCAAAATATTTTCAGAATAAAGTAAAGCAACGCCGTAAGGTGATCTCGGCGCTTACTTACCCTTGTATTGTTATGTTTACATCATTATCAGCGGTGTTTTTCATGCTGAAGGTGGTAGTTCCGATGTTTGGAGATGTGTTTATTCGTTTTGGGGGCAAACTGCCTTATGTGACGGAAAAGATCATCCAGGTTTCGAAGTTATTGGAGCACAATTTCCTTTGGATTTCTTTCTTGATTGCTGTAATCATAATCGGCTTGTATACGGTAAGAAAAACGGAGCGATTCCGGGCTTTGTCGTCTGTATTGATTTTGAAACTTCCGGTTATAGGCAATCTTGCTCAAAAAATATACCTGGCCCGGTTTTGCAATTCCATGCGTTTATTGATCAATGCAAAACTACCATTGTTGCAGGCCATTTCGCTGGTGAGGCAAATGATCAGTTATTACCCGATAGAGAAATCGTTACAGGCTATTGAGAAAGACATCACCAATGGCAAACCATTGCATCAGAGCTTACAGCAATATACGGTATATCCCCCTAAGATGATACAATTGCTAAAGGTAGCCGAAGAAACAAACCAGCTCGATTTCTTTTTTGGCAGGTTGTCTGAACAGTATATAGAAGAAGTAGAGTATAAAACCGACACATTAAGCAATGCCATGGAGCCTTTGATTATTATTTTTTTGGGGATCATCGTAGGCGGCATATTAGTAGCCATGTACTTGCCGCTTTTTCAAATGAGTAACAGTTTTCAATAACCAATAAGCTATTGCAAAGCGGTAATGTAAACATCCATATAAAGCCGTGATTTAGCGTTTGCCTGGTAGGCATCGAATTTTTTAATAGAAACTGACCGCAAAAAGCCAGTGCCTGGTAGTTCGTATAATTTTTGTGCTGTTTTTAATAACGAAAAAAAATCTCCCTCCAGCCTTACTTGGTTTACGAGCACTTGCCCGTCCCCTAAAACGAGCGTATTAACCGGCACTGCTACAAGTTTTGCACCATGCTGTTGCGCAATAAGAGCGATCTGGGTTATAGCAGTGTTCCTAAAGTTTAATGTGTCTACACGGTAAGCGGCAATCAAGCGATTTAAATTAAGATTTTTTCTAGTTAAATAGCCGGGTTCCGTGCTTAGGCCGGCTGTTTCATTCTGTTGTAGCACAAGTTGACGGTGGGCCTGCCATGCCTCCAGTGTTTTTTTTAAAGCTAACTGGTAGCATATGAGCATTAACGCTATCGATAATACAGGTAGCCCCAACTTGTTATATATAAAAAAACGCTTTATCATTAATAATTAATTGAGATCCTAAACTCTCCATTTTCTTTATCGTTATCGGGCAGGTAACTTTCTAACTGTGCATCTTTTACCCATTTTTGTGCTTTAGCACGCGCCAGCCATTCATTAACAGGTATGATGCTTGCCGAATTTCCTGTTATCAAGATCGTCTTATCAATAAAGTTAATTTGATTTTGCTGCCTACCTCCGCCCGTTGCCGGCGGGTCTATGCTAACAGATGATAATGTCAGCCCCGCGGGCATCAGCCGGGCGAGCCTGCTAACATCCTTTAGCTTCCTTTGGTCGATGCTCCAGCCCAAGGCTTTTAATAATTGCTCTTGTTGCTTAATAGCTTCGTTAAGCTTTTCAATTTCGTTGCCGTTTTGAAGGCTGCGGCCTGCCGTTTCGGCAAGTTGGTTATTAGCGGAATTTAACGAGGAAAAGGCCAGGAAATTTACCAACAGAAGCACAAGTGTTGCTGCTAGAATAATAGCTGAACGAACACGGAACTTGTTAAGCTGTACCTGCTCGTTAAGCCTTTTATCCAAATGCGTTGCTTCTGCTTTGATCCATCCCGTATTACCTAACACCACCAACTGGAAAGCCGCCGCATAAGCCAATAGAAACTCTTCATTTACCTCTTCATTTTCAACTTTTATATTAAAGGGCGCTCTGCTGCCGGGTACAAATTTATAGGAAAGCCACTCACCATTTTCGCTTCTGTGTATATTATGGCCGGCAAAAATTACATTTTCGCCGTAAATATTAAGCTGTGGGAGTGTTTGATCTATCACGAAGGGCCCAAGGCTAAGCGAAAGAACATCATATCCTGCGGCTTTTAATTCTTTTACTATTTTATCTGCTTCGATCCGCCGTATCATGGCTACATATGAGCTGGCGCCACTTTGAAAATGTTGCACATAAAAGTCCCTGATGTTTGCATCAGGCAGTATTGTACTCAGGTTACTTTCATTTACATTCGCCAGCTTCCCAACCTGCCTGATGAAAACCCCCTTACCCGTTATATTTAGTGCCACTATCGCAGTAAGCTGTTTTAGCGCTTTTAAATGTTCCGGAGACGCAATGCCTGTTTCCCGTGCAGTAATAGACAGGAGATCTTTTTCCGCATGCAAGCTCGCTACGCACAAAGTTTTTGTTCCATCGCCATTGATATGAAGATGGATGCCGGTGGCCTTGCTTATTCTGTAATATGCGGCAAACATATTTTTAACGAATGATTGTAGGTTTAATAAATACCAGCGTAACAACTTTAGACCTCACTTTTTCTTTACTGCTGAATATCCATTTTAATATGGGTATACGCGAAAGTAATGGAATACCTGATGAATTATCCGAGGACTCGGTTCGTTCTATTCCTCCTAAAACAATCATATCTTCATTGTGGGCTCGTAAGGTTGATTCGAATTTACTTGTTGATTTCGGCGGAGGGGACCCATCTGTGGGTATAGAAGTAAAGTCTGAAATATCTATTTTTATACCCAGGGTTACCTGATCGTCACCGGATACAATTGGCCGTATGTTAATAGTTAGGTTTGCATTAGATTCCCGGTATTCGTTCGTAAAAATCGACGTATTGGTTGCTGCGGAGGGGAACACATTTTGGGTGACATTTTTATAAAAAACCGTATTGCCGATGCTAAGCGAGGCTGTGTGCCCATTTAACGCCGCCAGTTTTGGTACGGAGCGCACATCCACGTTATTCTGAGCTTCCAGAGCCTTTATATTTAAATAAAAATTTGGCGTTACACGCCCAAGGTTTGTGGAGAAAACGCCACCCAAGCGGTTAAGCAAGTCATTAACAGATCGGGAGCTCAGCGTAAAATTAACGCCGGGTAAAATGGTTCCGCCTGTTTTTACACTGTCGGCTGTACCTGCTGATAAGCCGGTTGAAATCTTCCTTGTTTTATGAACATCTATCAGGGTTACTTCTATGAGTATTTGAGGTACTAATACATCAATTTGCTTTATTAATGCAGCAATTTCCTGTATTTGGGGTTTGGACCCCGACAAAAGTAAGGTGTTTTGCTCCCGAAATTCTTTTATTTCGATGCCTCTCTTCCAATCCTGCGGAATCATGGCCAGTACCGTATCAATAGACCTGTTTTGAAGCATAACCGCCAAATTGGCTCTAAGCCCCTCCAGTTTTCTTTCACCAATCAGGTATACGTTATTTTCCTGGTTGTAAGTATAGTCGGTGCCTTTGAAAATCAAATCCAAGAAACTTTCATAAGTAAGGTTATTTGCATTTATAAAATTGATATTGCCTTTTATTTCAGAGTAGATGAAGTAATTTTTATTCATTTCCTGCGAAGCAGATCGTACAAGGTCCATAATTGAGGAGTTTGCAGCGTTTACAGAAACAAGCTTTTGCCCTCCCACTGTTTGGACATATATGCCGACATTCGCTGCCGGTGTATTGTTAATGGGCTTAAATACGCGTTTCACTGACGTGTTCTTATCGCCATTTACATATAGTTGCTCGTTTTCGTCAAGTGTCTGAAAGAGATAAAAACTATCATTCGTTTTTACCATTTTAATTTCATTTGCATAAGCGAACTTATCCATTGCTACATCAAAATCTGCTGCAGTTATAAATGCGGTAACTACCTTTCCCTGTAATGCCGGGGGAACAATTATATTTTTTCCGGAAACTTGCGTTATCTTCCTGGCTACTGCGGCCAGGCTATCATTAGCCACATCAACGCTTAACACATTGTTCAATTTCTGATATTGAACATTCAATTCTTTTATTTTAGGTTTTACCGCCGGTTCAAAATGTGGTTTAATAACCAGGATGGAACCGGTTACATCTATATCAAGATTATATTGCTGGGCCATCAGTAATATAATATTGCTTGCGACAACGTTCGGGAAGGTGTTGTTGATGCTGACATTTACAGTCGGGTCGACATAGAAGTTGATATTGTTTGAACGGCTTATAGCCCTAAGGTATTCCTGAATAGGTACCCCTGATATAGACAGTTGCACGGGTTTATTTAACCCCGGAATAAACCGAGCGAGACTATCTAATTTTTGCTGGAGAATGATCAAACGTGGGTTGCCTTGCGCCACCAGTTTCGCTGGTATAAATATAGCGAGGGCAAATAAAATAAGCAGGTACAGTTTTTTCATAAACCCTGTGGTTAGTAATTAAATAGTAAAGGAAAAATTTCGTCTAACGAAGTTTGCCCCCCATGAAATAGTTCGAATGCATTTTCGGCCAATGATTTTATGCCTCTCTCCTGTAGAAGCCGCCGCACATCCATTTCGCCCTTTTTAATTTCGGCAGCTAACTCACGGTCAACAGCTATCACTTCGTAAACAGCTTTCCTTCCCTTGTAGCCAGTAAAGTAGCACTTGCTACAGCCTTTAGGGGCAAACTGGAAATCCACTTGCGAATACGGGCGAAACTGTTTGGGGTAGTAGGTGTCGGACATAGGCTTACGCTCTTTGCAA
Organism: Mucilaginibacter pankratovii; assembly: GCF_014773265.1. Taxonomy (GTDB): domain Bacteria; phylum Bacteroidota; class Bacteroidia; order Sphingobacteriales; family Sphingobacteriaceae; genus Mucilaginibacter; species Mucilaginibacter pankratovii. Next base: position 611,375 of record NZ_JACWMY010000003.1, read on the forward strand.
TCGGGGCAAAGCATTCGGAGCAGCCGTTGTGCTACTGTAGTATTTACAGTGCTTGCCACTAAGAATGGCGGTACTCCCATATCAATAAGGCGCGAAACCGTACCCCATGCAGAGTTGGTGTGAATAGTTGATAAAACCAAATGCCCGGTAAGTGCCGCACGTACCGCCATGTTGGCTGTATCCACATCTCTTATCTCGCCTACCATTATCACATCCGGGTCTTGTCGCAGGAAAGTTTTAAGCGCTGCCGCAAACCCTAAACCAATGGATTCTTTCAACTGAACCTGGTTGATACCCTCAAGCGTATATTCAACCGGGTCTTCTATAGTTAAGATATTCCTTGATTCGACATTAAGCAGTTTTAAGGTTGCGTAAAGGGTGGTGGTTTTACCCGAACCCGTTGGGCCGCTTATCAATAAAATACCGTTCGGCCTCCGGGCACCTTGCATGTAGTTATTTAAATCAAAGGCCGACAGCCCGAGTTTTTCCAGCCCGATATTTGCCGCATCGTTGTTTAGTAACCTCAAAACAATTTTTTCGCCATATAATGCCGGCAGTATAGATACGCGTATGTCAAATTGTAGGTTATCATAATTATAACCCCACCTGCCATCTTGCGGCAGCCTTTTTTCGGCAATATCCAAGTTAGACAGGATTTTAATTTTATTTACTAACGCAGGATAATCTTCGCGATTTATAAGGTAACGCTCAATCATCATGCCGTCAATACGTATGCGTACACGACACTTGTGCTCATAACTCTCGATATGAATGTCGCTGCTCTTTAAGTTTTTTGCTTCCCGCACCAGGTTTAACAAAAAATTGTCCGGGTCGGCGCCTGCCTGAGTTTTTTCGGTAGACAGGGCGATGTCATCCTTTATATAATAAGTCGAGAGTAACCGGCTAATTTCCTGGTCTGGCAAAATGGTAACCTCTACAGGACAGTTCAATAAAATCTCGAGTTCTGAACGTAATTCTTCCGAATCGTTGATGCTGTACAATAGTAAGGCATTGTCTCTTTTCCCCGCAGGTAATATTTTATAATACCAAGCCTGTTCCCTGGTTAAAAGGTGGATATGTTCTGTTTGCAGGTTTATTTCTTTTTGCGCGGTCATCTCTGCAACAAATAAAATAACCAGTTATCATCATTTAGCCTCACCTCAGGACACTCCCAACTAACCAGCAAGAGTCCCGCAAAAAGTAAAGCCTGCAAGCCTGCAAACGGAATAAACTTCGTTTTGATAAGCGATAAGAGGCTTAAACCTAACCATATGAATAATATGATGATGCTGCTTGATATAAAAAACAGCATAAAATTTAACGACGGTAGGTAAAAGGCTACGCTAACCAGGAATAAGATATCAGCCCAACCAATTAATGCACCTGTTATATTAACCCATGCTTTTTTCCTTGCCGAAAAATAAAGGGAGGTAAACCCCATAATAATTACAAGGCAGCAAATTGGGGTAATTGCAGATAGCAGTACTGCCTTAACCGAATTGCTCCCCGATGCCCTTATCACAACAAGAAGTACAGAAAGGATGGGAAACAAAAACCAAAGAATGCTGCGGCTTTTAATATCCTGTATAAACATGGTTACCAGAATAACGATTACGGCTATTTTCATGAACAGCACTTAATCGGGGGTTACTTCTTTGATGTTCTTATCCTGGTCGATCTCCCAGACATTAAAGGTGCCATTACCATTAAAGTCCACCACTGCGGTAGCTTTAGCAATGAAACCAGTGACGCTTGCGTTGGTAATGTCCAGACGGTAATTCGCATGTCCATCCTTGCTTTCAGTCGTTAGTTTTTCCTGCAGAAAGCCAATCTCAGATAAGCTGGATGTGTATTTGGAATGTTCGTAATAATAACTTTTTTCTAACTTCTGGATATACTCCAGTTGAAGTTTCGCCTCGGTACTTTTTGCTTTAGTTATTAATGGAAGAAGATTCGGTAAGGCAAGAAATACAAGTATGCCTATAATACAAAGTACTACCAGTATCTCCGTTAAAGTGTAAGCGTCCACTCGTTTTAGTAATAATGATTTAGGTTTGGTCATCAGATTAAAGTAGAACACTAATCTAATAAATGTTACGGCAAATATCAAAACAAACTAAATATTTTTGCTGTAGGAGGGAAAGGTGTGTACATTGCCTTGTTCTGAAGAAAGTCGGGCAAGAAACTTGGATAAATTACATTCGCTAAATCTTCTTTTATCAAAAAACTATCTGTTGCAGCCTTAACCAAAGGCTGATACCTGCGACTTTTGCTTTGTTTAAAGCAAGCCATGTTTTGGTCGGACCAAAACGCTTGCCGGGACACCCGGACCCGGTATGCTTTCACTTTGTTCTGCATAAAAATTTGGACAGGGAGCAGCAAATAAATACCTTTGAGTATGGCATAGTTGCCGAGCCGTTTTCACGGCCAATAAACGCGGGGTTGCCCTGCGGCCCTCGCGGGGTTTTAAATTGCTCATTGCCTTGAGCAATTCCATCAAACATTTTTTGAGTACTTATGGCAAGGCCAAAAGTTTCTCCATCAGAAAAGCGGTCTTTAAAGATCACTTTCAGGGTAACCGAAAAACAACGGCAGCGATTGTTGACCCTTGCAGATTTGTGTGGTACTAAGCCAGGCGACTTGGTCAGGACTAAGATATTTAAGGGTCATTTCCCTGCTACCCGGTTGCCCAAAATTGACGAGGACACCTACGTCGAATTAAAAAAGATCGGCGT
>NZ_JACWMY010000004.1 GCF_014773265.1 Mucilaginibacter pankratovii
GGGAAAGGCCTCATCAAGGTATTAATGGTAAAAAACCTATTGAAATGTGCACCCTAAACAACAAAAATTAAAACCGCTAATCTGTCATCGAATTACTAAACCCTTACAATTGCGAGGAACGAAGCAATCTCTGCACAGGACTAGCCGCTATGCAAGTCGGCTCTGCTTAATGGGAGATTGCTTCGTTCCTCGCAATGACGCGTGTTTATCATGTCATGCCATTCGCAAACTAATCAACCACCACCTGTCCAATTATGAAAAGCTCACTTGTTATGGGGGTATAAACAAAATATTCAAATAACATTTAAATTGAAAGATCATGAACGAGTACGCATTAATTATGAGGCATGAGGACGGGAGCAAAATTGCATCGCCCGAGCAAATGCAGGTATGGATGAAGCAAACCATGGATTGGATTGGCACTATTGCGGCCCAAAACAAATTTGTTGGCGGCACGGGGCTTCCGTTTGATGGCGCAAGCGTGGTGGGCCACAACAGTGTGGTAACCAACGGTCCCTTTGGCGACATCAAAGAAACCATAGGGGGCTTGATCACCGTACGGGCAGAATCGCTGGAGGAAGCTATTGAATTTGCTAAAGGTTGCCCGGTGCTGCAGGGCGAGGGCAACACTGTGGAGGTGCGAAGGATAGCAAAGAATGACGGGACGCATTAAAGAATCCAGGAGCCTCACCCTGCCCTCTCCAAGGGAGAGGGCTCTTTTTTTCTTCACCCTCTTTGCCGAAGACAGAGAGGGTCGACCAGCGTAGCGTAGTCGGGGTGAGTCAAATAACAAATATGTAAATTACCCATGCAGCAACCCGAGATCATCCCACATCTTTTCCGTACCGAATTCCGCAAAATAACGGCGGTGCTTTGCAAACGCTTCGGGATGGAGAATGTGAATGTTGCCGAGGATATTGCCAGCGAAACCTTCCTCTCGGCGTTGGAGACCTGGCCCTATAAGGGGCTGCCCGAAAACCCTACCGCCTGGCTGTACACCGTTGCCAAAAACAAGGCGAAGAATATGCTGGCGAGAAACGAGGTGTTCCACAATAAAATAACGCCTTTTGTACAGGCGGAAACGCCGGAAGGGCAGCAGCCGGATATCGACCTTTCACCCGAAAATATTGCCGATAGTCAGCTGCAAATGCTGTTTGCCATTTGCCATCCGGCCATCCCGCCCGAAGCGCAGATAGGGCTGGCGCTGCGCATCCTCTGCGGTTTTGGTATAGATGAAATTGCCACAGCCTTTTTAAGCAACAAGGAAACCATTAACAAGCGCCTTTACCGCGCCAAAGAAAAGCTGCGTGCCGAAAAGGTTACTATGGAGTTCCCGCCTGAAAGCGAGATAGCCGGCCGGTTGCAGCCCGTGCTTACTACGTTATACCTGTTGTTTAATGAAGGCTATTATTCCGAAAGTCGGGATGAGGTTTTGCGTAACGATCTGTGCCTGGAGGCTATGCGCCTTACCCAAATGCTGATAGCATACCCGCCTACCAACCTGCCCAATGTAAACGCGTTGCTGGCGCTGATGTGCTTTCATGCCTCGCGCTTTGAATCGCGCAGGGGCGATAAGGGGCAAATGGTACTTTATCATGACCAGGATGAAGCACTTTGGAACCGGGAGCTCATTGCCAAAGGCATCTGGCACCTCAATACGGCGGCCACCGGCGATAAATTGAGTAAATACCACATAGAAGCCAGCATAGCCTACTGGCATACCATAAAAGAAGATACACCCGAAAAATGGGAAAACATCCTGCAGCTTTTTAACCATTTGCTGGTGCTGGAATATTCGCCTGTAGCGGCGCTCAACCGTACCTATGCATTGGCAAAAGTGCGTGGTACCGATGTAGCTATTATCGAAGCGGAGAAGTTACAGCTTACCAATAACCCATATTACTTTACCCTGCTGGGCGAGCTCTATAAAAATATCGACCCGCAAAAAGCCCTGGAAAATTTACAGCGGGCCTTAGCACTCGCCAAAACACAGGCAGATAAGCTGGTGATACAGGCGGGCATACATAACTTAACCGGGGCGAAGAACTGAACAGGCAATAATTACATAAGGCTTGAAAACCTTCAAAAGCTATTTTGTACTTTTGGCGCATAACTCATCGCCCATGAACCACATCTTTGTTCGCTCAGGTAAATTATTAGCCACAACTGCTCTTATTGCTCTTTCGGCATGTAACAACGCATCCAAAACCGCTGAAACTAAAACCGACAGCACGGCAACAACGGAAGCCACAGCAGCCGCACCTGCTGCTACAGGCCAAACCGGTACCCTGATAGGCGCATGGCACGATGAAGCCATTAAATCAGAAAAAGGCGAATCGATAGCATATGAACTCATCAGTTCGGGCGAGAAACACTATATACAGGCCATTACCTTTGTAGGTAATAACCTAAAGCTGAACGATACGCCGCCCATCACTCCATCCGCATCTGAACTAAAAAAAGACGGTGATAAATACACCAGCATCGAACGCCCATCCGAATATTACCAAATAGATAAAAATGGCGACCTGCTTATTTACGATGGCACCGAAATGGTTGCTAAGTGCAAAAAGCTGATATAAGCTTTTCCCGTCATACCGAACTTGTTTCGGTACCCCACACGGCAGGCTTGCGGTCATGCAAAGCGGTTAAGCAATTGGCTACTCTTATGATGGGGTGTTGAAACAATTTCAACATGACGTTGGTGTTTGCACAATATGCGTTGAAACAAAATCTGACGTTTCTCCATTAATCTTAAATGGAAAATGAGGGCAAATACTATTCGGGCACCAGCGGCCTGGTGCTACCCGTACCCAATAAGCTATCGTATCCGCCCAATTATCAGGATAAAAGCCGCCTCTGCTATTATGCCTCGCTACAGAACAGTATAGAGGTAAACAGCTCCTTTTATAAAGTACCCATGGCTGCCACCGTACAAAAATGGGCGGCCGATGTTCCGGAGAACTTTTGTTTTACCTATAAGCTTTGGCGCAACGTTACGCACAATAAAGGCCTCATATACAACCCCGAAGATATCACCCGTTTTATGCAGGTAATTGCACAGGCCGGCGATAAAAAAGGCAGCCTGCTGGTACAATTCCCGGCGAGTATTACCATAGCCAACCGCCCGCAGATGGAAATGCTGCTGCAGGATATTTACAACGCTAATACCGATGGCTGGCATATAGCTATAGAATTCCGCAGCAAAACCTGGTACCGCGATGATATTTACAGCCTGCTGCGCGGCTATCAAATGGCCATTGTACTGCACGATATGCCAAAATCGGCACCGCCTATGCTGGAGCAGGATGTTCCTTTCGTATATCTCCGTTTTCATGGGCCGGGTGGAAGTTACCGGGGTAGTTATAGCGATGAGATCATCTCCGAATACGCCGGATATATTGCTGAATGGCTTGAGGAAGACAAAACGGTTTATACCTATTTTAACAACACCATGGGCGATGCGCTGAATAATTTAATAACACTGAATGAATATGTGACTGCAATGCGTTAATTGCCGCTAAACTCCTTCAGTAACGTGGCGTTTGCTTCCTCGTCATCAAGCCGCCTGGAATTTAATACGATGAAAATTCCTATCGGCCACAACAAAAGGCCGTACATAAAACTATTAAACCCGCCGATAACCCGCTTCCTGCCAATTTTGTAGAATATAAAGGCAATTATAAGGGTCATTGTGCTGATTTAGATTTAAGGCTAAAGATAATGAAACAGGCTGTAATATAACCAACACAGTAAACCCGCCTCCTGAAATTCGCCTCATTCGTGAAATTAGTGTTCAATCAATTCGTGTCTTTTGTAACATCTTTATGCCTTTTAAGTATAAACGTTTTTACATATAGCCGAACATTAAACCATCCCCCGCCATCACCGTCTATCCTTACAAACAATATAAAAAGTAAAAAAAGAAAACATGAAAAAGATACTATTGATGATAACCATGGTGTTGGGTCTAAGTGTATTAGCCCAGGCGCAAACCAAAGAAAGGCAACATAAAACCCCCGAGCAACGTGCAGAGCGTGTTACCGGGATGCTGCAGAAAAAACTAAGCTTAAGTGCAGATCAATCTGCCAAAGTGAAGGCGATATTGTTAACCCAGGCAACCCAAATGGAAAGCCTGAAAGCCAACAAAAGCGACGATAAAAAAGCAAACCGTGAGGCCTTTAAAACCCAGCTGCAAAAAACCGACAGCGAGCTTGCAGCAGTGTTTACCGCCGATCAGAACAAAACCTACAGCGAGTTTAAAGCAAAGATGAAAGACAGGTTTAAAGGCGGGCACAGGATGATGGCGCACAACCGTAAAAGTGGGATGAAAAACCCTGCACAACGTGCCGAGCGCATGACAGGTATGCTGCAAAAGAAACTGAATCTGAGCGACGACCAGTCGGCTAAAGTGAAAGCGATATTTGTAGCCCGCGCTGCACAGGTAGATAGCCTTAAAGCTAAAAACCCCGGCGACCGCAAAGCAAACCGCGAAGCATTTAAAGCGCTGAAACAAGATACTGATAAACAATTGCAGGCTGTGTTAACCGCTGATCAGCAGAAGACCTACAGCGAACTGAAAGCGCAAATGAAAGAGCGCCATAAAGGTAAAAGAGACGTAATGGCCGCTCCAAAAGAAGGTTAAGAAAATATTTTTGCCGATCCATAGTTTTAAGAGAGGGCGGACGATCATCATGGTCGTCCGCTTTTTTTTAGCCTCACCCCGGCCCTCTCCAGGGGAGAGGGAGTTTCTTAAAGTCCTCTCCTTTGGAGAGTATTAGGTTAGGCTAATTGGGCTTTTTTAATGCGGCAATCTATCGCGCAGCAAACCATAAACCCAGGTACCTGCAATAGCGCTTAATAAAGTAACCAGCACAACCGCAAAACCGCCACCGATCTGCGCGAACAGCGGGCCGGGACAAGCTCCGGTTATGGCCCAACCGAGACCAAATATCAACCCACCATAAACATTTCCCCAATGGAAGGTTTTTTGAGGGATGATAACCAGCTCGCCGCTGATGGTTTTGATGTTGAAGCGTTTGATGATGGCGATAGAAACCATGGCAACTACAATGGCGCTGCCAATGATGCCGTACATATGGAATGCCTGCAAGTGGAACATCTCTTGGACGCGAAACCAAGATACCACTTCGGATTTGATGAGGATAACACCAAAGAGCAATCCGAGGAAAAGGAATTTTAGGTTCTTCATAAGGCTAATAGGTAAGGGAGTATAAACCATGCCATTACAAAGCCGCCGGCCATAAAACAGCAGGTAGCCACCAGCGATGGCCATTGCAGCGATGAGATACCCATAATAGCATGTCCCGAGGTACAGCCGCCTGCATACCGTGTACCAAAGCCTACCAAAAAGCCGCCTATAACCATAAACACCAATCCGCGAAGCGTAAACAACGCGCCGAAGCTGAAGATATCCTGTGGCAGCAAGCCGCTAAAATCTGTCACGCCTTGTTTTTGAAGCAGGGCGGTGGTGGCGGGATTAATGGCAACCGGTGCAGGGTTGGACAAGTAATGAACGGCTATAAAACCACCCAGCGCAATGCCTGCAACAAAAAACAGGTTCCAGCTTTCTTTACGCCAGTCGTACTTAAAAAAGGAGATATTAGCGGGCAGGCAAGCCGCACAAATATGCCGTAAGGAAGATGATATGCCGAAAGCCTTATTGCCAAGCAGCAGCAGGGCCGGCACAATTAAGCCTATCAAAGGGCCCGCAACGTACCAGGGCCAGGGTTGTTTTATCCATTCCATTGGTAGCAAATATAGGTGGCAGAGTCCATAAGTCAGTAAGTCCGCAAGTCCGAAAGAGGAAATTACCGTAAAGTGATTCGTCATTAGACTTTCCGACTTACGGACTTCCGACTTTAAACTTTTTCCCCCTATCTTAGTCCCTCTAAATTACCTATGACTTACATTCCACCGCAATTACGCACCGTAAACGTTACCCGCTATGTTACGCCTCTGCGCGAGGGGGGCTCGCTGCCCGCCATTGCCGAGGCAGACGACGGTTTTTTGTATGTCCTCAAGTTTCGTGGAGCCGGGCAGGGGCCCAAGGCGCTTATTGCCGAACTGATAGGTGGCGAAATTGCCCGCACACTCGGTTTTAAAATGCCCGAACTGGTTTTTGTAAACCTGGATGAAGCCTTTGGCCGTACCGAAGCTGATGAGGAAATCCAGGATCTGCTGAAATTCAGCGTGGGCCTAAACCTGGCATTACATTACCTGCAGGGCGCCATTACCTTCGACCCAACGGTTACCGTTGTAGAGCCCAAACTGGCTTCGCAAATTGTATGGCTGGATGCCCTGCTCACCAATGTAGACCGCACCGCCCGCAACACCAATATGCTGATGTGGCATAAAGAGCTCTGGTTGATAGACCATGGCGCCGCCTTGTATTTCCACCATAGTATGGATAACTGGGAGGAGCAGGCCCTGCGCCCCTTTGTGCAGATAAAAGACCATGTACTGCTGCGCAAAGCCTCAGAGCTGGAACAGGTGGATGCCGAATTTAAAGCTATCTTAACGCCGGAGGTAATTAACGCTATCGTATCCATCATCCCGGATGCCTGGCTGGTGGATAGATCGTTCGAAACGGAAGGCGACCAGCGGCAGGTGTACGCACAATTTTTAAACAAACGCTTAGCAAACTCTGATATTTTTCTAAAGGAAGCACAACATGCAAGATCGCAACTTATTTGAGTATGCCGTTATCCGCGTGGTGCCCAGGGTAGAACGCGAGGAGTTTATGAACGTGGGGGTGATATTGTACTGCGCCAAACACAAGTACCTCAAAATGATGTACCAGGTAGATAAAGAGCGCCTGCAGGCTTTTTTTAAAGATATCGACCTGGAAGGGGTGGAAGAAAACCTTATCTCTTTTCAGCGTATTAGCGAAGGCGGTAAAGACGCCGGCCCGATAGGCCTGCTGGACGCGCCGTCGCGTTTCCGCTGGTTAACGGCTACGCGGAGTACGGTGGTGCAAACCTCCAAAGTACATCCGGGCTTTTGTATTGATGGGGATGAAACGGTAGAAAGGTTATATAAACAGCTCGTATTATAATAGTAAAGCTTCTAAAGCCCTATCCTATGGAGAGGGTTTGGGTGAGGCTAATGCACTTGTATCTCACAAATAATACATCATAAATCTCTCAAAACAATGAAAATCAAGTTCTTATTTATCCCGCTGGTTGCTTTAGCGGCATGTAAACAACCATCCGCCGAAAAAACTATTGTCGATGTGCCGATTACACCTCTCCAGGGTACCTGGAAGCTGATATCGGCAGTGAAAATTATTAAGGCCGATACGGCTATTACTTATCCTGAAAAAGGCCAGGAAGATGAAATGATCAAAGTGATCAACGGCGACCACTTCGCGTTCTTTAAACACGATCTAAAAAAGGGCGGCAAACCAATCTTCGATTCGGGTGCGGGTACATACTCATTAACCGGCGACAATTATACCGAAAACCTGCAGTACTGCAACTACCGCGAATGGGAAGGTCATTCCTTCAACTTTAAGGTAAGTTTTAAAGGCGATACCCTGCAGCAAAAAGGCATTGAAAAGATCGACAGCCTGAAAATAGACCAGGAAATTGTGGAAACCTATATCAGGATAAAAAAATAGCTGCTGTTCACTGTTCCTTTAACCGTACTAAACCAACATAATACTATGTTATCAATAAAAAAGATAAGTGCGTTTGCACTGGCTTTGCTGTGCCTTTGCATGGCGGGCAGCAGCTACGCGCAAAAAAAGCCAAGGTTTAATGTAATCGCTTTCTATACCGCCAAAAACGACCAGGCGCACATCAGTTTTGTGCACGAGGCTAATAAATGGTTCCCGCTGATGGCGGAGAAATACAACTTTGCGTATGATTCTACAAACAACTGGAGCAACCTGAACGAGGCTTACCTGGCCAAATACAAGGTGGTTATCTTTTTAGATACCCGCCCCGAAGACCCCGCCCAACGTGCTGCCTTCGAAAAATACATGAAGAACGGCGGCGGCTGGATGGGCTTCCATTTCTCGGCCTTCGCGCTTACGCCTTCGGATTTTAATGCTGATTGGAATTGGTACCACAACGATTTCTTAGGTTCGGGGCAATATGGCAGCAATACCTGGCGGCCAACATCGGCCATTTTAAGGGTAGAGGACAGAACGCACCCGGCTACCAAAAACCTGCCGGAGACTTTTAAAGCTTCGCCAAACGAATGGTACCGCTGGGAGAAGGATCTGCGCAAAAACCCCGATATCAAAATACTGGCCTCGATAGATTCCAGTAGCTTCCCCTTAGGCACCGGGCCAAAGCAAAACGAGATCTGGCACAGCGGTTATTACCCGGTAGTGTGGACCAACAAGAATTACAAAATGATCTACTTTAATATGGGGCATAATGATATTGACTACGAAGGCAAAACCAATAAGGACCTTTCGCATACATTCGGTAACCCCGTTGAAGATAAGTTGATACTGGACGCCATCGAGTGGCTTGGCACCGGGAACAAGATCAGCAACAAATAAAGGCTTGCGGGCGAAGCGCATTACTATTTTGGCTTGTTTTTAAAGCAATTGCAGAAATCATTGATTCAGAGGTGTTTCTTTATGGATGCGCTTGGTATTAAACCGTATCAATTTGTTTGCAAATAGTTAAAAATCAGTTATTTATAAAAATTTCTTTGTGTATTTAAACGAAACTTTGATAGATTTGGTTTTTGTAACCAACAAAATAAACCACGTTCAACCTAAATGATAAAGAAAGGACTTTTATTAGCAGGATTCGTTTGCTTTTCGGCAAGTGCTTTTAGCCAGTCGCCAAAGGCTAAAATGCTTTATTCGGCTAATAATAAAACGGTAAAAGTATATGTTACCGAAAAGGGTTCCGATAAACGCCTTGCCCCTGCAGGCACCTTAACCTTTACAGATAGTCCGCAACCACCCGAAACCGAAACGCTGGTATTTGTAGATCCCACAAAAACATTCCAAACCATGCTGGGCATTGGCGGCGCTTTGACAGATGCTGTAGCCGAAACTTTTTACAAGCTACCGAAAGAAAAACAAAAGGAATTTTTAGCTGCTTATTACGATAAGAACATCGGCATAGGCTATACACTGGCCCGCACCAATATCCAAAGCTGCGATTTTAGCAGTGGCAGCTATAGCTATGTATCTGATAACAATAAAGATCTGCGCGGTTTCGATATCGGCCATGATAAAAAATACCGTATCCCCTTTATAAAGGAAGCTACAAAAGCTGCCGGGGGCAAGCTTACCATGTTTGTATCGCCATGGAGCCCGCCCGCTTTTATGAAGGATAACAACGATGTGCTGCATGGCGGCAAGCTAAAAGCCGAATACGCACAAAGCTGGGCCAATTTTTATATCAAATTTATAAAAGCTTACGAGAAGGAAGGAATCCCGGTGTGGGGGCTCTCGGTACAAAACGAACCGATGGCTACCCAAACCTGGGAAAGCTGCAAGTACACTGCTGAGGAAGAGCGAGATTTCGTAAAGAATTATTTAGGCCCAACGCTGGCAAAAGGCGGTATGGCGGCCAAAAAATTGATTGTTTGGGACCATAACCGCGACCTGCTTTACCAGCGCGCAAGCACCATCCTGGAAGACCCTGCCGCCGCCAAATACATCTGGGGTATAGGCTTTCACTGGTACGAGACCTGGACAGGTGCTGGCCAAAACTTTGAGAACGTACGTTTGACGAATGCCGCCTTCCCGGGTAAGAATTTGATCTTCACTGAAGGCTGTGTAGAAAAATTCGATTTTAACCGCCTTGGCGATTGGACATTGGGCGAGCGTTACGGCCTCTCCATGATGAACGATTTTAACGCAGGCACCGTTGGCTGGACCGACTGGAACATCCTGCTGGACGAAAAAGGCGGGCCCAACCATGTGGGTAACTTCTGCTTTGCGCCGGTGCATGCCGATACCCGCACGGGCGAGCTTATTTATACCAACTCGTACTATTACATGGGGCATTTCTCCAAATTCATCCATCCCGGCGCAAAAAGAATTGCCAGCGCTGCCAGCAGGGATAAACTTTTAACCACGGCTTACGTAAACAGGGATGGTAAATTGGCCGTTGTGGTAATGAACCGCACCGACGAAAAAATTGAATACAGTTTGTGGATAAAAGGCAAAGCCGCCAAAACCTCCGCCGAACCGCATTCCATAGCAACGCTTATCGTACAATAAATAATAATAATCAACTAAATCTCTCTAAAAGGGGTGCCGGTTTCCGGCGCTCCTTTTTTATTTTGTGGGAGTGATAAATGCTACATACTCAACAATACCTATATTTGGCATCAACCAACTATTCTTCCTGAAATGAAAGCAGCAACCCGTTTATTGTTAGCATCCCTGTTTTGTTTGACATCGCTCGGCTCATCGGCACAAACAAAAAGGCTAACCTATTGCAACCCGCTGAACCTTGATTATGGTTATACGCCATTTGAAACTTTCGCCGCCTGGGGTAAGCACCGCGCTACCGCCGACCCCACCATGACCTTCTTTAAAGGCAATTACTACCTCTTTAGCACCAACCAGTTTGGTTATTGGTGGAGCCCCGATATGCTGAGCTGGAAGTTTGTATCGCGCAAATTTGTACGCCCTTATAACGAGGTAAAAGGCGACGAACTTTGCGCGCCGGCCACCCTGGTTTTAGGCGATACGCTGCTGGTGATCGGCTCTACCTATAATAAAGATTTTACCCTGTGGATGAGTACCGACCCAACACACGATACCTGGAAAGCCGCAAAAGATTATTTCCAGGTAGGTGCCTGGGATCCGGGCATGTTTGCCGATGACGATGGCCGCGTGTACATCTATCACGGCAGCAGCAACACCTTCCCTATGTACGGGCAGGAGATAGATCGCAAGACGTTTGAACCCATCGGCCCGAAAAAAGAAATGATCAAGCTGGATTGGAAAGAGCACGGCTGGGAACGTTTCGGCGAGAATAATGATAACGTTTTCCTCACCGGCTTTATGGAAGGTGGCTGGATGAACAAGCATAAGGGCAAATACTATCTGCAATATGCAGCCCCCGGTACCGAAGGGCGCGGCTATGGCGATGGCGTTTACGTGGGCGATAAACCACTTGGTCCGTTTAAATACCAAAGCCATAACCCGTTCAGCTACAAGCCGGGTGGCTTTGCCAAAGGCGCAGGCCACGGCGCCACTTGGGCAGATAAGTACGGCAATTACTGGCACATTAGTACCATGGTGGTTGATGTAAAGAATAACTTTGAACGCCGCATTGGCTTTTGGCCTGCAGGTTTTGATGATGACGGCGTTATGTACACCAATACCGCCTATGGCGATTACCCGCATTATTTATCGGCAGGGAAGGAAGAACATCTTAAAAGCAACTTTACCGGCTGGATGCTGCTGAACTATAACAAACCCGTGCAGGTATCATCAACCCTTGGCGCCTATGTGCCCAATTTGGCGGTTGATGAGGATATTAAAACCTACTGGAGCGCCAAAACCGCCAACAAAGGCGAGTGGATGCAAACAGACCTGGGCGAAGTAAGCACCGTAAAGGCCATTCAGCTGAACTATGCCGATCAGGATGCAACCTTTCTGGGGAAATCACTTGGGGTATACCATCAGTATTTAATAACCTCCTCCATCGATGGAAAAACCTGGAAACCATTAGTTGATAAACGCCAAAACAAAACCGATGTACCGCACGATTACGTGGAACTGAAATCTGCTGTAAAAGCACGCTATCTAAAAATAACCAACTACCACATGCCAACGGGCAAGTTCGCTTTATCCGGCTTCCGGGTGTTTGGGAAGGGCGCCGGTGCCGCGCCCGACAGCGTGCGGAACCTGATCGTACTGCGCGGCAAGGAAGAGAACCGCAACTCCTGGCTACGCTGGCGCCAAACCGACGGGGCCGTAGGTTATACCATTTACATGGGCATAGCGCCCGATAAATTGTACAATAACATTATGGTGTACAATGTAAATGAGTACTATTTTAACGGGATGGAGAAGGGTGTGCCTTACTACTTCCAGATAGAGGCATTTAATGAGAACGGGATAAGTAAAAGGACGAAGGTGATAAAGGTGGAGTAATAGCAGAAATGCGCCAGTGATTATTTATGGTACGCCGAACTAATCCTTATTAGTTTGAGGTTATATTGGCGTCAACTATTTCATATTTGACCAAATTGGTATAAAAACTACTGTCTATTTCTAATTGCACTTCTTGCTTTGGTGCTAAAACGTGCGTTTCTGAACGCTCAAAAGTCTTACTGTAATCTTCCACAAAGGCCTTGCAGGTAAAAGTGACTTTATGCTCCTTTGATTTGTTCGTCAATGTATATAGTCTCCAAAAATTGGTGATAGGCCGCACATTACCACATGTGGTATCTATATTTGCCGATACTGCTGTATCACTTGTAATTGCCCCGTAGCTTTTGGGCGATGGACTCGAACTACACGACACTATGAATAAAATAGCCGGAATAATAGATAAATACTTCATAGTCAAATATAATAAGGTCAAGGCATTTATCCTGGCCTAAGTTATGATTGATTTGGTTGAAACTTAAATCAATTTGCCGGTGTTGAAGAAAACAATCTTAAATTGCTCTTTTAACAATGATAGCTATGCAAAAACTATATTCATTCATCCTATTCATATTCCTCAGCGCCGCAGCCCTCGCTCAAACGCCTGATAGCCTGCTAAAACCCTCACCCCTAAAAACCATCAGCAATACCCAATACGATGCGCTGATGAAGGGGCGGGACCAATACCAGATGAGCCTGGTTGCCGATCTGAACGGCTACCCATCAGCACAAAAGGCGCTGAAATACAAGAAAGAGCTCGACCTGAGCCCTAACCAAACGGCGGCTTTAACCAAAATAAACACCGAATTGCAGCGTAAAAAGATAGAGATGGGCAACTCTATCGTAACCAATGAAACCAAACTCGATGGCCTTTTTCAATCGAAAAAGGTGACGGAGGGCGATATCCTTTTTTATGGCAACCGCAGCGGATTGTACTATGGCGAGCTGAGGAACGCCATTTTAATGGCGGCTTACAATACCTATAAATTGCTCGCGCCGGCGCAGATAAATAAATTGAAGTCATTCAAAAATGATAATTAGCAATATGCCGTTTGATTTTTTTAATTTAGCGCCTCAATAAATTGTATGAAGATTACATTTGATTTTGAAAAACCACTGGCAGAGCTTCAGGGGCAGATAGAAAAAGTGCAGCAGGTAGAAGAGAAGAATAAGCTGGACATGAGCGCCACTGTTGCCGAACTGGAAGCCAAACTGGAAACTGCCAAAAAAGAAATATACGGCAACCTTACCGGCTGGCAAAAGGTGCAGATCTCCCGCCACCCCGAGCGCCCATATACCTTACAGTACCTCGAACTGATGTGCGATGATTTCATCGAAATGCATGGCGACCGTACCGTAGGTGATGATAAGGCAATCATAGGTGGTTTTGGTACATTAAACGGGCAAACCGTAATGTTCATAGGTCACCAAAAGGGGCGTAATACCAAAGAGCGCCAGTACCGCAATTTCGGTATGGCTAACCCGGAAGGGTACCGCAAAGCTTTAAGGCTGATGAAAATGGCCGAAAAATTCGGCAAGCCGGTAGTTACCCTGATAGATACCCCGGGAGCATTCCCGGGCCTGGAAGCAGAAGAACGCGGACAAGGCGAAGCTATTGCCCGTAACCTGTTAGAGATGTCGATACTGAAAGTACCGGTGATCTGCGTGGTTATTGGCGAAGGTGCATCGGGTGGTGCATTGGGCATTGGTATCGGCGATAAAGTGATGATGCTGGATAATAGCTGGTATTCGGTTATTTCGCCTGAGAACTGCTCTACCATCCTGTTTAAAACATGGGAGCATAAAGAGCGTGCCGCAGAGATGCTGAAGCTTACCTCTACCGAAATGCTAAAAAACAAGCTGATTGACGGCGTTATAAAAGAACCACTTGGCGGTGCCCACCAGGACCCGGTTGCCATGGCAGCCACGCTAAAAAAACAACTTCTTAAAGATCTTAAAATCTTAGGCGAGCGCAACATCGACGAACTGGTTGCAGAGCGGATAGAGAAGTTCTGTAATATGGGTGTGGTTGTTGAGGATTAATTTTGGACGAAAGACTTTTAGACAAAAGATAAAGGACATAAAAAGACATAAAACAGAAAAAGCGGCGATGAGCCGCTTTTTCTGTTTTACGATAGTATAATAAGCGATGCGTTCTTTCCCTCCCTTGGGAGGGGTGTGCTGGGCTGTGAAGTGGGAGGGAGGGGTTTCGGCGCTATGCAATAGCCGACTTTGCGGCTAACCCCTCCCCGCCTTTGCGCGCGAGGCCCCCCGCACCCCTCCCGTTGGGAGGGAGTTCGTTTTCCTACTTCCCCAACTCCGCAATTATAGCTTTAGCCGCACCATTCGTCGGGTCAAGCTTGAGAGAGCGTTTGTAGTTTAGTAAAGCTTTAGCCTTATCGCCTTTATTGTAATATGCTTCACCGAGGCTATCGAACACATTACCGGATGTTGGGAAGAGGGTTGTATTGTATTCCAACACTACTATCGCGTCATCCAGTTTTTTGGCGTTCATGAGGGAATAGCCGATCTCGTTGAGGGTTGATTCGCTATCAAACCCATATTCGTTTGGGTGTTTCGCTTTCAGGTCTTTATAAAAAACCAGTACCTGTTCGCCGCTTAACGTGTCCAGCTGTTTCTGAAAATCGGCCAATATTGAGCGTTTCGGTTGACTATAAGGTTTGCCATCGAGGATGTTTTGGATGGCATTGTCGATGTCAAAGATGTTGTTCTGCCTGTTGTTGGTCATCAGGATCACCGTTCTGCCTTTTAGCGGACTGCCCACCACTAATGCCTGGTAATAAACACTGCTGCCATCGTGCTTGTGGAATACCAGTTTGTTACCATCCATGGTGCCGCCGCCAAGGCCGCATTGCTTATCGGGGCCAAATGGCGTAACCAGTATTTTGGTGGATGCCGGGCTGATGAGTTTAAAATTCTCCAAAGCTTGCTCCCATTTATAAAAATCATCCAGGGTTACCGCCACCCAGCCGGTGATAGGGTAGATGAGCGGACCCTGTTTGCCCTCGTTGGTGTACGATTTTGCCATCAGCGGGGTATTGTCGTCCGGGTCTATCACGGCGGTGCTCATGCCTGCGGGTTTCAGCAGTTTTTCTTCTACGAATTTATTGAAGGGTAAGCCGGTTATCTTTTCGATGATGCGGCGCTGCATAAAAACGTTGTTGTTATTGTAGGCGTATTTGGTGCCGGGCTCAAAATCGAGCTGCTGCAGTTTCATCAGGTCGGCTATGTTATCGGCATCACCTTTTACGGTTTTCCATTTTACATCGGGGATGCCGCTGGTGTATTGCAGCAGGTTTTTGATGCTTACCTTATTTGCCCAGGCAGGCAGCTCGGGGAAGAATTTTGATACCTTGTCATCAATGCTGAGTTTGCCCTGTTCCTGCAGCATCATAATGCCTACGGCGTTAAACTCCTTGGCTATCGACCCAATATGGAAGCGGTAGTCTTCTATAAGTGGCTCTTTTTTTGAGACATTGGTAAAACCGATGGCGTTTTTGTAAACTACTTTACCACCATCCATCACCAAAATATTACCGCTGAACAGGCCCATCCGGTTGGTTCGGCGAATCATGGTATCAATAGTAACGGCTTTGGTCTGACCGAAAACGGTAATAGTAAGGAGCAGAAAGGAAAATATAAGGGATGCGGCGGCGTATTTTTTCATCAGTAGGTAGTGTAAAGGTAAGACACCCGAAACGATGCGATTGTTACGAAGCGTAGCCAACAAAAACGCCCCGTTTAAAGCGGGGCGTTAAATGTATCAGATTTGCTGACGAATTATTTTATTGCCCCGGCTGTGCCAACGCGCCAAACTTACCGCTGTAATCTTTCAGCTGGGCGGCAGTTTTATTGGCCCACTGGGTTTGGTGGAAGCTTTTGGTGAGGTTTTCCATACCATTAAGCAGCGAAAGCGCCAGCTGTACAGCGCGGGAATCAACGTTGTTGCTGTCCTGCTGGTATACGGTAAAATTAAATGCCAGTTGATCTACCACGTAATCATCAACCAGTTTTACCAGTTTATTACCAAGGGCGGCATCGCCAACCTCATAAGCGCTTTGCGCCAGGTAGTATTTGCGGATAGCCAGCTCCGGAGATAAGATCTTCTCGGGCATGTTATCCTGGTATTTTTTCAGCGCGTTTTTGGCGAGGTCGGTATGGCCTTCTTTTACAAGGGCATCGGCAAGGCTGGCAAACATACGGGTGATCACGGGGTAGAACAGGGTGGTAGAGGTGTTATCCAGGTTTTTGGCGGTCTTCATTTGGCCGTATTTAAACTTGTTTACCACGTTGTTGTACATCACCAAAGTGTTGCTGGCCTCTAATGGCTGCACCGTGGTATCCGGTTTAAACGGCATCAGTCGGTAGCAAAAGCCCTCGTTGTACATGTATTTATCCAGGCCAAGCATGTTTTCGTTTCCGGCGGTTACGGTATAGTATACCGGGCGTTTCCAGTTGTTGTGTGCCAGGATATCCATAATGGCTAGGTTATCCTTGGTTATGTATTTGCCGGGATAGGTGAAATCCATTTCGGTAGCAATGCGGTCGCGCTGGTTGGCGGGTACAGCACCGTTTTTAATCACCTCATCGGCATTAATGGTCATTTTAAAGTTTTTGGTAGGCAGGTAATTCGCGCTTTCACCGTTCTCGTAAGTCACCTTGGCCTGCGGATCCTCGGAGGTTAAAAAGTCGAACAACTCCTTTAGCTCAAATGCGCCGGGTATTTTGGCATCGTTATAATAAATTACATCGCGCACGCCGGTTTTAAATTTATCGTTGCTCATGGTGATAGGCAGCGGTGCCGACTCATTCATCTTCTGCTTCATCTGGCGGATGTACCAATCGGTACCCAGCAGGCTCAGGTTTACGATACGTACATCAGGGCGAACGCCTTCTACCTCCTGTATGTACCAAAGCGGGTAGGTATCATTATCGGCAAAGCAAAACAAAATAGCGTTTGGCGCGCAGGAGTTAAGGTAGTTGTACGCCATATCGTGCGGGGTAAGCTTGGTAGAGCGGTCGTGGTCGTCCCATTCCTGGCTGGCCATTAATACAGGTGCTGCCAATAAACACACAACACTGGCGATGATGGCCCCGGTTTTGGCATTCAGCTTTTTGCTGATCAGCTCGGCTATCATCAGTACACCCAAACCTATCCAAATGGCAAAGGCGTAGAACGATCCCGCGTAGGCGTAGTCACGTTCGCGCGGCTGCAGAGGGTCCTGGTTAAGGTAAAGCACAATGGCCAAACCGGTGAAGAAAAAGAGTACCACTACCACACCCGCATCGCGCTGGTTGCGTTTAAAGTGATATATCAAGCCCAAAATACCGATGATAAGCGGCAGGAAATATAGCCTGTTATAAGCATTGCTTTCGGTAACCGAGGCAGGCAGATCCTTTTTAAAGTTCAGTCCGCTTAGCCAGCTGCCGTCGATAGTGTTGTTTTGGCCATCCAGGTCGTTGGCGCGGCCTGCAAAGTTCCACAGGAAGTAGCGGGTGTACATCTGGCTCACCTGCCAGGTAGCAAAAAAGCCCAGGTTAGTAGCCATGGTTGGCTGATCCTGCGGGCCTAATTTCATCCAGTCGCGGTAAAACTCCGGGTGGTTTTGCTTTTGGCTAAACATCCGCGGGAATATGGTGTTGCGATCGTAAGTGGTAATGAGTTTTTTACCTGCTACCTCGTATTTGGTAGCGCCGCGGCGGTACAGGGTAGCACCGTCGGTTTGGTCGATGGCTTTCGAATCGAAGAACTCTCCGTACATCAATGGCGTATCGCCGTACTGGTCGCGGTTAAGGTAGCTGTTTAGTGCGAAGGCATCCTGCGGATCGCTGTTGTTTAAGTTAGTACCCGCCTTCGCACGGATAACGATCATCACGAAGGAACTGTAACCAAATAAAATAAATACCGCGCAAATTAAAATGCGGTTAAGTGCAACCGGTTTTTCGCGTACTTTTAAAGCATATTCCAGGGCAGCTAAAACAACTGCCGCGCCAATAAAGCCTGCTATACCGGCGCTAAGCGTAAGTAATAAAACAAATGCCGCAGCGGCAATAATAATAAAGCTGTTTTTTTGGTTGATGGTATAATATATACCCGATGCAAGCGTAACGGCCACTAAGGCGAAGAACATGATAGCCCCGCTGCCGAAGCCCATATTAAGGGTGTTCACAAAGAATAGATCGGAGAAGGCTGCGCCTTTAACAGTGAACTGGATAACGCCCCAAAGGATAACCGCTACGGTGATCACCCCTAAAACGAACGTCCAGACGGTGCCGCCGGTGGTAACTTCTTTTGCGCGTTTAAAGTAAATGATAAGCGCTATTGCCGGGATAACCAGCAAGTTTAATAAGTGGATACCGATGGAGAGGCCCATTACATAGGCGATAAAGATGATCCATTTATCGGCATGCGGCTCATCTGCATGTGCTTCCCATTTTAATATTGCCCAAAAAACGATAGCGGTACACAAGGAAGACTGCGCATAAACTTCCGACTCGACAGCCGAAAACCAGAAGGTATCTGAAAAAGTATAAGCCAAAGCCCCAACAAGGCCCGAGCCTATGATGAGGATGAGGTTGGTTACGCTGAGTTCTTCGCCCGCCTTTACCAGCATTTTTTTTGCCAGGGCGGTGATGGTCCAAAACAGGAACATAATGGTAGCTGCGCTGGCCAGTGCCGAGGAAAGGTTGGTAAAATAGGCCACTTTGTTCCTGTCGCCCATAGAGAGCAGGGAGAATACCTTGCCTATCATGGTAAACAGTGGTGCGCCGGGCTGGTGGGCCACTTCCAGGCGGTAAATACAGGCGATAAACTCGCCGCAATCCCAAAAACTGGTGGACGGCTCAAGCGTTAAAGTGTAGGTTATGGCGGCTATAAAGAATGTTGCCCAGCCAAAAATATTATTGTACTTGTTATAGTTCATAGCTTAACGTGCTGTAAGATCAGGTTTTTGAAGAGTCGAAAGTAGTAAAAGAATTAGGCTTTTTAAGCGAAATAGCTAATGATTAACACTTTTTAACGATTGATAGGGGCACGTTTAGCTCTTTAAAATACTTTTTTGAATTTTGCTTTTGAGTTCCAAAAAATCGTTCTATATTTGCATTCCTTTTCGGAGCGGATAACGCAACGCAGGAGATTGCCTGATAGTATAATGGTAGTACGACGGTTTTTGGTACCGTTTGTCTAGGTTCGAATCCTGGTCGGGCAACATTAAGATTTCGGATTTCGGATTTTCAATTTCGGATTAACCGTATTGGAAATTAGAAATCCGAAGTTTTTTATACACGTTGCCGGAAGAGAATGAAGGGATAGGTTAAATCCGACATTCGAAATCCCAAATCAAAAAAAGATGCCTTTACAGTTTAATACAGTTAAGCTATTTGCAGGTTCAGGTTCTTTAGACCTGTCCAAACACATTGCTGCATCTTATGGCCAGGAACTTGGCGATGTTGTATTATCGCGTTTCAGCGATGGTGAATTTCAACCACACTTTAACGAATCTATCCGCGGTTGCGATGTGTTTTTGATACAAAGCACGCACCAGCCTACCGATAACCTGATGGAACTGCTGATGATGATCGATGCCGCCCGCCGTGCATCTGCCCATTATATCATTGCGGTTATCCCTTACTTCGGTTTGGCCAGGCAGGACAGGAAAGATAAGCCACGTGTGGCCATTGGCTCAAAACTGGTAGCAAACTTACTGGTAGCAGCAGGCATCAACCGGATTATGACGATGGACCTGCACGCAGCGCAGATCCAGGCGTTTTTTGATGTGCCTGTAGATCACCTGGATGCATCTATCATATTTGTGCCTTACATTAAAAGCCTTGGTTTGGGTAACCTTACTATCGCCTCGCCGGATATGGGTGGCAGTTACAGGGCACGCAGTTTTGCCAAATTTTTTAATGCCGAGGTGGTAATTTGCGATAAACGCCGTAAACGCGCCAACGAAATTGAGAGCATGACCATCATAGGTGATGTAACCGACCAGGATATTGTACTGATAGACGACATCTGCGATACAGCAGGTACGCTTGCAAAAGCTGCCGGCTTAATTATGGAACGTGGTGCACGCAGTGTACGCGCGGTTTGTACCCACCCGGTATTATCGGGCAAGGCGTACGAAACTATCGAAGCATCGGCATTAACCGAGCTGATAGTGACCGATACCATACCGCTGAAACACAGCAGCCCTAAAATAAGGGTGCTTACCACTGCCGAGCTGTTTGCAAAAGCAATAAGCAATGTAAATGAGCATGGCTCGATAAGCCAGTTGTTTAGGGTAGATTAATTATGGTTCATGGCGGATAGTTCATGGTTCATAGCATAAATAGAATAAAGATAATCATGCCCTGTTGGCATGGCTTAAGTAAATAAATAATAAATAATGAAATCAATTGCTATTAGCGGTTCTCCAAGAGAGAACGTAGGGAAACGTGACGCAAAAGAGCTGCGCTACCAAGGTTTGGTACCTGCAGTGCTTTACGGTGGGCCAACCCAAACCCACTTTTCTGTGTCCGCAGCTGATTTGAGAGCCGTAATTTATACTCCGGTTGTTCATTTCATCGACATTACTGTTGCTGGTGTTACATCAC
Organism: Mucilaginibacter pankratovii; assembly: GCF_014773265.1. GTDB lineage: Bacteria > Bacteroidota > Bacteroidia > Sphingobacteriales > Sphingobacteriaceae > Mucilaginibacter > Mucilaginibacter pankratovii. The sequence goes on from NZ_JACWMY010000004.1 coordinate 20,729, forward strand.
AAGCTATTATTAAGGATACACAGTTCCACCCGTTAACGGAACAACTTATCCACATCGACTTCTTGTTGTTAGACGAGAAAAAACCGGTTACTATCGAGATCCCTGTAAAATTAACAGGTACTTCTCCGGGTGTAAAGGTGGGTGGTAAATTGGTACAGAAACTACGCAAACTGCGTGTTAAAGCTTTACCTAAAGACCACTTAGATAACATCGAAGTGAGCATCAGCGCTTTGGAAGTTGGTAAATCAGTAAAAGTTAGCGAAATATCTTTGCCAAACTTAACTATCACCAACGCACAGGAAGATACCATTGTATCGGTAACTACTTCACGTGCATTGCGCCAGGCAGAACAAGAAGCTGCTTCAGGTAAAAAATAATTTGGTGATTTCACCGATTATGGTGTGATTACACCGAACTATAGCGATGGGTTTTAAACCCATCGCTATTTTTGTATAAAAGCAATATCTTCGCGGTAAATAAGCAATTCAAAAATTCTCCCTTCGAGGGAGCTCGGGGTATGAAATATTTAATAGTTGGTTTAGGAAACATTGGGCCGGAGTATGCCGATACGCGGCATAACATCGGCTTTATGGTGCTGGATGAGCTGGTAAAACAAGAGAAGGAAAAGTTTTACAGTATGCGCCATGCTTATTATGCCGAAGTGCCGTACAAAGGGCGCACGCTGCACCTTATTAAACCAACTACCTACATGAACCTGAGCGGCAAGGCCCTTAACCATTGGATGAAGGAGCTGAAGGTGCCGGTAGAAAATGTACTGGTGATTGTTGATGACATTGCCCTGCCATTAGGCACCCTGCGCCTTAAACCCAAAGGCAGCGCCGCCGGCCATAATGGCCTAAAACATATCGAAGCTACGCTTGGTAACAACGAATACGCCCGCCTGCGTTTTGGTGTTGGCGATAACTATCCTAAAGGCCGCCAGGTAGATTATGTGTTAAGCGGTTTCGATAAAGATGAACTGCCCGAACTTCCTGCATTGATCGACAGGTCGATAGAGATGGTGAAAAGCTTTTGCACCATCGGCACGGAGCTGACGATGACGAAGTTTAATAAGTAAAAACAGATTTAACCAAAACGTCATCCCGAATTTATTTCGGGACCCCACACGGCAAGTAGCCAGCATGCGAGGTGGCATGGTTGGTGGTTAGCTATATTATGGGTGCTGAAACAAGTTCAGCATGACGATTGTCGAATACATCTGTATCAAATCTGTTACCTAATTCTTTAGTTAAAAAAATCCTTTCCTCTGCAACAGAAGCCTATCTTTACACGTCTTGTAACCAAAACTATTACATGAGAAGAATTTTACTGGCAGCAATTGGCTGTTTCCTAAGCCTTATGTCTTTTGCGCAAACCAATTCGCCAACTATTACGGTAAAGGGGATCGTTATCGATTCTGCTGTAAATAAGCCATTGAGTTATGTAACGGTTGCGCTAACAGACCCTACCAACAATGCCCCCGTAAAAAGTTCCCTCAGTAAAGACGACGGCTCTTTCGAATTCCTCAACCTGCCGGCAAAAGCATATAAACTTTCCTTAATATCAGTAGGATACAAAACAAAAGTAATCGAGCTTAAAAGCGCGGCAACCGTTAACCTGGGCAGGCTGATGTTAACTACTTCCAGCAGCCAGTTAAAAGAAGTATCGGTAACTGCCGACAGGCCACTGATGAAGCAGGAGGTAGACCGACTGAGCTACGACGTATTGGCCGACCCGGAAAGCAAAACCCTCACCGCGCTGGATATGATTCGCAAGGTGCCCCTGCTTTCGGTAGATGCCAACGATGCTATCAAACTCCGCGGAAGCGGCAATTATAAGATCCTGCTGAATGGTAAGGAATCGGCTATTATGGCACGTAATCCTTCGGATATCCTGAAAGCGATGCCGGGTGCCAATATTGTTAAGATAGAAGTGATCACCACGCCGCCGGCCAAGTACGATGCCGAAGGTTTGGCAGGTATCATCAATATCATCACCAAAAAAAATGCCGACCAGGGTTATAACGTGGGCATCAACAGCAACTACAATACAGCCTATGGTATCCGCGGCAACGTTAATTTTACCGTAAAGCAGGGTAAGTTTGGCTTAAGCGGTTTCAGCGGTACCGGCAAGCGCCCCGAACGTACTACCGCCTTTTTTAACCAGACGGATTTTTTAAAACAGCCGTCATCCATCACGCAAAATGGTACCAGGTTTAATGGCGGTACCAACAACTACGTAAGCACCGAACTGAGCTTTGAGGCCGATAGTTTGAATTTGCTCACGGGCTCATTCAATTACTACAAAAACGCCAATACAACCGGCAGCAACCAGTTTACGCAGCAGCGCGATAATGGCGTTGAAACCGATTTTACCACAACCAACATGGGTAACGGCAATTTTGAGGGCAAAGATTTTGGCTTGAACTACCAGCTTGGTTTTAAAGGAAATAAGGACCGCCTGCTCACCGCTTCCTACAAATTCAGCGATAATAGCAACAGTACCGTGAATACGGTTAGCCCGGGTAATGCAACCAACTATCGCCAGTTTAACAACTCGGGCGCTAAGGAGCATACCACCCAACTGGACTATATCCATCCTTTAAAAGTAATTACCATTGAGGCTGGTGGTAAACTGATCGATCGGAACAACTTTAGTAATTTCCGTACCAACCTGTACGATGAAGTATCTAAGGAATATCTGCCCGATGCTACGCAGGATAATGTTTTTGATTACCGCCAGGATGTGTATAGCCTGTATAACTCCTACACGCTCAAGTTCACCAAATGGACCTTTAAAAGTGGTGTACGTTACGAGCGTACCAATATCGATGCTAATTTTTCGTCGACCGCCACCACGCTCGATCAAAACTTTACCAATGTGGTGCCTTCGGTTTCTATCCAGCGCAGCCTTAAAAGCAGCAGCCTTACTTTTGGTTTTACCCAGCGCATCCAGCGCCCCGGTATTTTCCAGCTGAACCCCTTTGTGGATAGGAGCAACCCCAACTACATTACTACCGGTAACCCGGGCCTGCGCCCTGCCGTTAATAATAACTTTGAGCTCAGCTACGGCAATTTTGCAAAAGGTTCGGTTAACATCAGCACCAGCTACTCCTTTGCCAATAATACCATTCAGCAATTGGCCAGCGTAAACGGCACGGTTACAACTACCACCTACGCCAATGTGGGAAAAAACAAACAACTGGGGCTGGACCTCAATATGAACTATCCCATCACCAAGAAGTTTAACGTAAACATCAACGCCGAGTTACTTCGTGTTTGGCTGGAAGGGTTTTACAGCAACCAATTGTTTAAAAACAAGGGCTACCAGGGACACGTATTTACCAACAGCAGCTATAAATTTGATAACGGCTACCGCATAGGCCTCAACGTAGGGTTCGATAGCCGTTACGTATTGTTGCAGGGTACCGATAACTATTACCTGGGCTACGGTGCCAATGCATCAAAAGAGCTGTTTAATAAAAAGGCAAGCATATTTGTGTACACCAACGGGCCGTTTAAGCAATTCATCAAGCTCGATTTTTCTACCCGTACGCAGGATTTCGTCAATTCATCCTATAATTATCAGATCTTCCGCACTTTCGGTATCGGCTTTAACTACAAATTTGGTAAGCTGAACAGCGAGCTTAAAAAGAACAAGCGCGGAATTAATAACGACGACACGAGCGGAGGGAGCAGGAATTAGGAGGTTTTTTTATTCCCTCCCCTGGGAGGGGCGTGGTGGAAAGAAGCGCAAAGGCAGGGAGGGGTTTCGCCACTATGCAACGCTTAGTAACCGGGTAACCGTTTTTGAAAAGCAAAGGCAGTAGTCTTAGGTTCTGTCCTGCCCCGCTTTCTGTCCAAGCCGCTGATAGAAGCGGCTTTTCCGCCAATCGGGTTTAGGTTTGTTAGTGCTGTGCAGCTATTCTCAAATCCTCTTTACGCAGCAGAGAGGGTGGAACAGCGTAGCGCATTCCGGGCCTGCCTGCCGGTAGGCAGGTGAGTCAACTTGCCCCAATGCCTCCCAGCGCTCTGTATCAAATCTGTTACCTAAAAATTTAGTTAAATAATACCATCCGGTGCAACGCAAGCTCGCCCGCCTGCGTCTTGTGAAATAAAACTATTAGAATGAGACTATTTTTACTCGCGGCTATCGCCTGTTTATGTTGCAAATTATCCTTCGGGCAAAGCACAACTACCATAACAGTTCAAGGTGTTGTTATCGATTCGGCTGCAAATAAACCATTAGGGTATACCACAATCGCCCTAACCGATGCCGTTACCAACGCACCCGTAAAAAGCACGCTGAGTAAAGACGATGGTACATTCTCGTTTAGCAGCCTTCCCGCAAAGGCTTATAAGCTGTCCCTTATATCTATGGGATACCGTACCAAAATCATCGATATAAAAGGAGACGCAAATGCCGACCTTGGTAAATTATTAATAGCGCCCGGCAGCAAACAACTCAAAGAAGTAGCCATAACCGCCGCCCGCCCCCTGATGAAGCAGGAAGTGGATCGCATCAGCTACGATGTACTGGCCGACCCGGAAAGCAAAGCCATCTCTGCACTGGATATGATGCGCAAAGTGCCCATGCTCTCGGTAGACGCTGATGATAAGATCCAGCTGAAGGGCAGCGGCAACTACAAGATCCTCATCAATGGCAAAGAATCTGCGTTGATGGCCAAAAGCCCGTCGGATGTTTTGAAAGCTATGCCCGCCACCAATATCGAAAAGATAGAAGTAATTACCACCCCACCCGCCAAGTACGATGCGGAGGGTTTGGCTGGTATCATCAATATTATCACCAAAAAAAATGGCGACCAGGGTTATAATGGTAGCTTAAACTCGCGTATCAACAGCGTTTTTGGCCCGGCTATAAACCTTAATGGTACCATGAAACAAGGAAAATTCGGCCTTTCGCTTTTTGGCGGCATCGGCAGCAACGGGCATAATACCAACCCGTTCAGCACCACGCAAACGCAGTTTGCCCAAAACACAACCATCAGTCAAATAGGCGATAATACCTTTGGCGGGCACTTTAAATATGCCAATGCCGAACTGAGTTACGAGATAGATTCACTTAACCTCATCACCGGCTCGTACCAGTTGTTCCAGGGCGATTTCGACCAGAACAGCAGCCAGCTCTCGGCTCAAACCAACGGGGCAGGCGTTTTAACCCAGGGGTACAACCTGCTAAGCACCGGTGTGAACAACGACAAGGGGATGGACCTGAGCCTGAACTACCAGCTTGGTTTTAAAAAACATAAAGATGAGCTGCTTACCCTGAGCTACAAGTATAGTTATGGCCCCGGTAAAAACACGGCCGATAACATGTTCAGCAACCGCTTTAATTACCCGGAAACTTTCCAGCCAAACTACCGCCAGTACAACGAGGCCGGTAACCGCGAACACACCTTTCAGCTGGATTATGCCTACCCGGTAAAAAAAGTAAGCATAGAAGCCGGTGCGAAGGCCATCCTGCGTAACAACTTCAGCGATTTCCGCCGCGAGGATTTCGATCCCCTTACCAGCGCTTATGTGATAAACGAGGCGCAAACCAATATATTTAACTACCACCAGGACGTGTATAGCTTTTACAACTCCTATCAGTTAAAGTTCACCAAGTTCACCGCCAAATTTGGGGCAAGGCTGGAACGCACGCAGGTGAACGCTGATTTCTCGGGCACACCGCTGGATAAAGGCTACAGCAACCTTATCCCATCCATTTCGGTACAGCGCAGTTTCAGTAAAAGCAGTGTAAGCCTTGGCTTTACCCAGCGCATCCAGCGCCCGGGCATTTATCAGCTTAACCCGTTTATCGATAGGAGCAACCCCAAATTCATCAACACAGGTAACCCCGATTTAAAACCCGAACTGAACAACACCTTCGAGTTTACCTATAGTAACTTTTCCAAAGGCTCTATCAATGCCAGCTTAAGCTATGCGTTCTCCAATAACTCTATCCAGAATGTTACCAGCATCAATATAGAGAACGCCGGCACCACCAACCCGGATACCGTTACTACTACCACTTACCAAAACCTGGGCAGCAACCGCACCCTCGGCTTAAATCTCAACAGCAATTACGCACTCACCAAAAAGATCTCGTTCAGCCTCAATGCGCGCATCAGTCACGTTTGGTTAAAGGGTACTTACAACGGTCAGTTTTACAAGAACGACGGCTTTACTGGCAACGTGTTCACCAACCTGGGCTACAAGTTTGCCGAAGGTTACCGTTTTGGTATTGATGCCGGCTACTTTAGCAGCAATGTGTTGCTGCAGGGGAAAAATGGCAGCGGCATATTCTCGTCGTACGTGCTGGGCAAGGAGTTTTTCAAAAAGGCGCTCACCATATCGGCAGTAGCCAATAACCCTTATGCCAAGTTCCGTACCTTCAGATCGTACACCAACACGCCCGATTTTGAGCAGTCGTCGTTATTCAGTAACCGTTACCGCAGTTTAGCCATCCGCATCAACTATAAATTCGGTAAGCTGAACGCCAACATCAAGAAGAACCAGCGTGGTATTAATAATGATGATACGCAAGGGAAGAGTGCGCCGTCGAATTAAGGCGTAGCTACCTCGCTATTGACTCACCCCGAATGCGCTACGCTGTTCGACCCTCTCTGCTTCGCAAAGAGGGTGAAGAAAGAAAAGGAAAATGAAAAAGAAAATCGCCCCTCTTTCTGAAGGAGAGAGGGGTCGGGGGTGAGTCAAATAGCCACTATTTCCCTACCTTTGCCCCATGAAAGTATACGGCATCACCAACTGCAACACGGTAAAAAAAGCACTCGACTGGTTAAGAGCCAATAAAGTACCTTACGATTTTCACGATTTTAAAAAGCTTGGCGTAAGTGCCGAAAAGCTACAGGAATGGGAAGCCAAAGCCGGATACGAAAAATTCATGAACAAGCAGGGCACCACCTATAAACAGCTCCTACCTGAAGTAAAAGAAAGCATCAAAACCAAAGAAGACGCGCTGGCCATCCTTCAGCAAAAAACCAGCATGATCAAACGACCTGTGATAGAAAAAGACGGGTTTTTGTTTTTTGGGTTTGATGAGGGGGTGTATAGGGAAAGGTTGCTGTGATGCCGAGCTTTTACAAATGAAACTACTTAGAAAAGAAGCCGTAACTCTAATATCCTTTTACAGGCTTTTAAACCTTTCTGCCGGGGAGATGGCCGCCTATAGTAAAAATGTAAAATCAGAAAGTTCGCTGGATGATGATGTTGCATTAGAGGTGTTACATTTTCATATCAGAAAATACATTGAACACCAATTCAAATCTTACAGCACATCATATTTAACGGCGGTTTTGTCTGGTTATCTTACCATTCCGATATGTATAATCGGTAAACCATCAAAGCTGTTGCCTTGTTTTTGTTGCGGATATAAAACGTTAGATAAAAGAGGCGAGTATGACATTTGTGCGGTGTGTTTTTGGGAGGACGACGGAAGTAAAGATATTGAAGAGGTCTCCGGCCCCAATCATTTAACCCTGTGCCAGGCAAAAGAGAATTTTAGCGAATTCGGCGTAGTTGAAAAACGATTTCAAAAAGTTGTTCATCCAGATAGAATGCTTCAATTTGAAAAAACAATATAATTCGTCGCTGCCGCAAGCGCCCCCGGCTTGTGGCCCGCATACAATGTAACCATCATGCAATTCGAGAGAATGTCTACCCCAACCTCTCCTTCATCCTTAGCATAATTGGCAATCGCCTCTGCCGGGTCACCTAATTCAGGGTGCCAGAGTTTTTCCCACTCAAAACTGTAATAGCCTTTGTAGCCTCCTTTCTTCAGGATATCAACGGCTTCTAAAATGGGTGTATCACCCTGGCCGAGCAATACATATTGCAAATTCTCTCCTTTTTTCACGTCATCACCCTTCAGTATTTTGGCATCTTTTATATGCGTATGCCTGATGTAGGGCTTCAAAACTTTGTACGCATCCGCCGGTGCCTCGCGGGTAATGCTCCACATGTTCACTACATCCCAAATGAGGCCGGCGTTGGGATGCGTGGCGGCTTTCATCACCGCCTCCAGATCGTTGCTATGCACCAGGTCTCCGTGCGATTCTATCAGCGCACTTACTTTGCTGCCTTTGGCGTGGTCGGCCAGTTCCAGCAAGCCTTTTACCATCAGGTCCATTGTAGCTGCCTTGTCGCGCTCTTTTGGGAAGTTGTTGGGGAACGCCCGTATGAAAGGGCAATCGAGTTGCACGGCCAGGTCGATAAAGCGCTTACCTTCGTCCATACTCTTTTGCCGTTCGGCACCCTCGGCAAAGTGCAGCGTGGCAGATGAGCCAAGGTCTACAAAGCGCAGGCCTTTATCTTTCATCAGTTTCAGGGTGTCTTTCCTCGCTTCCGGGGTGGCCAGTTCCTTAACCTTGGTCAGATCCATTTCGCGCTTGATGCCACGCAGTTCCAAGCCGCTGTAGCCATGCAGTGCGGCAAAATCTACAATCTGGGTAAAGGTCCAGTCGGGGCAGCCGAGGGTAGAAAAGCTGAGCAGCGGTTTGTCTTTTTTTGAAGTAAACGCAGAAGCAACCGCCGTCCCTGCTACCAGCAGCGATGATGTTTGCAAAAATTTACGGCGCGAATATGGGTTTATCATAAACAGGTACTTGGTAACAACTTATAATTGGTTGATGGAGCATCGCTTTGGGGGCATTTGCTTTTTAAAGGTAAACAGAATTCGGAAGAAACAGAAAGCCAGGGTTAGGCAAATGTAATTGCCATCAAAAAAATACAATAAAATTTGCGAAACCAATTAGTTGCGCATATATTTGCAACCAATCAGTTTCATAAATGAACATCAATAAATGAGAAGAGATATTTTCCAGGCCATAGCAGACCCTACAAGGAGGGCGATCATAGCCTTAATTGCATTACAGGCCATGACCCCAAACGCCCTTGCCGAACATTTCGACACCACCCGGCAGGCGGTTTCTAAACACCTGCGTATTTTAACAGAGTGTGAACTGATCAAACAAGAGCAAAAAGGCCGAGAGATTTACTATCAACTCGAAATTGACAAGATGAAAGAAATAGATAAATGGCTGGAGCAGTTCCGCAAGATCTGGGAGACCCGTTTCGGCCAGCTCGACGAATTATTATCAACCATTAAAAAGCAGAAAAATGAACAGTAACCTTTCATTTGATTTTTCCGTGGACAGGGAAAACAATACCATCAGCGTAAAACGTGAATTTAACGCCGACCTTGAACTGGTTTGGAAAGCATGGACCACTGCCGAATTACTTGACCAATGGTGGGGACCCAAACCCTGGCATGTGGAAACCAAAACCATGGATTTTAGCGAAGGCGGCTATTGGCATTATGCCATGGTAGGCCCTGAAGGCGAGAAGCATTGGAGCAGAGCCGACTATCTTTCTATCACCAAAGAAATATCCTATACCGCTAAAGACGGGTTTTGTGACGAGGATGGCGTAATGAACCCCGCTTTCCCGCAAAATTTATGGCAAAGCAGCTTCCATCCAAAGGAGGGTGAGGTAGAGGTTGATGTGCTGTTAACCTTTGATACCCTTGCCGACCTGGAACAAACCATCAACATGGGCTTTAAAGAAGGCTTTAGCATCGGCTTACAACAGTTAGACGAGTTGCTTTTAACTCTGACGAATAAGTAATCAAAAACATAAAAGTGCGGGGTCAGCACGATAAACACTGACGATACGGGGATGAGAAAAATAATTGTGACCACATTTTTGACGTTAGATGGCGTAATGCAGGCACCCGGTGGCCCCGAAGAAGATACATCGGGCGGCTTTAAATATGGCGGATGGTCTGCTCCTTACTCAGATGAAGCGTCCGGTAAGGCCATGCAAGAACAGATGAAACCTTCGGACCTGCTCCTCGGCAGAAAAACCTTTGATATTTTTGCTACCTACTGGCCCAAGCATGCCAGCTATTGGCCGGGTATTAATGACGTAACCAAATACGTATTATCCAACACCCTAAAAGATACGGACCCGATAGTTACCGGCTGGAACAACTCCATAGTTCTGCAAAATATAGCCGAGATCCAAAACCTCAAAAATTCCGATGGTGCCGACCTCAAAGTTTGGGGCAGCAGCGAACTGGTTCAACTGCTGTTGAAGCACGACCTGGTAGACGAGCTCTGGCTCAAAATTTACCCCGTAACGCTTGGCGAAGGGAAAAAGCTATTCGGCAACGACCCTATCCCGGCAGCATTTACGTTAACCGAAAGTTTGGTTACGCCCAGCGGGGTGATCTTTATTAATTACAAACGCGCCGGAGAAGTTAAGACAGGTACTATTGGGGAATAAGGGATATTGTCGCTTTTGCTTGGTGTTGCCGCCGTTGGTGACAATGCCAACAAGCGCGAAACTCACAAATTTCGTTCTGATATGGATGCGCTCTTTGGTGTTACCTTGCCAATCCTCGCGTCCCTTTTCGATACAAGTTCGCATACCAACTCTGCGGCGCTTTCAAAATCATCATGCGTATCGCTGAGCAGCAGCCAGGCAGAATCATATACCTCCCCTTCATTAAACACAAAGTCGGTTATGGCCGGTATCTCCGCTTTAAGGCTGGCATGGAACTCCCGTTTTGTGGAGATCCAAATACCATTGTGCTGCGGGTTTTTCCCGGTTTTCCGGAAGATCAATACGATCTTTTTATCCAGGTAGACGTTGAACATCCCTATAGCGGGCAGGATGATCACATTTCGTGGCAAATAATCCAGCAGGAAATCGTAGGGCATCGTCTTTTTCATGGGTTTGGGCGTTGCTGTTAGTCCCCTTCTAATTTACAATTTTTCCTCTTCCCTGCATCTGTGCTAAACCTCCCGTGTTTTGTATAAATCCTGCCGGCTAAGCCGCCATACCTTTGTTATCAACAAATAACAAAACACAACATGTCAAAAATAATTTTAATTACCGGTGCCTCACGTGGCTTTGGTAAACTTTGGGCAAAGGCCCTTTTAAAACGCGGCGATAAAGTTGCAGCAACTGCCCGCAACACCGAAAGCTTAAACGACCTTGTAGCCGAATTTGGCGACGCCGTACTCCCCATCCAACTGGACGTTACCGATAGGGCGGCCAGCTTTGCAGCCGTAAATAAAGTGAAGGAACATTTCGGCCGTATAGATGTGCTGATCAATAACGCCGGTTACGGCTTATTCGGTGCCATAGAAGAAACTACCGAAGAGCAGGCCCGCCAGCAGATGGAAACCAATTTTTTCGGGTTGCTTTGGGTAACACAGGCTGTGGTGCCGATAATGCGCGAGCAAAAAAGCGGGCACATTATCCAGGTATCCAGTGTATTAGGCTTAATGACCTTACCGGTATTGGGCTTGTACAATGCATCAAAATTCGCAGTGAATGGTTTAAGCGAAACCCTGGCAACAGAAGTAAAAGGCTTTGGCATCAACGTAAGCTTAATTGAACCAAATGGTTTCTCTACCGATTGGTCGGGCGCTTCCGCTGCCCAAACCGAAGCCATTGAAGTTTACGCTCCCGTAAGACAGGCCTTTGCCGAAGGCAACACGCCGGATGCCTGGGGTAACCCCGAAACTACCCCGGATGCCGTACTGGCCCTGATAGACAGCCCGAACCCGCCATTGCACTTCCTGCTGGGCAAGGTGGCTTACCCAATGGTGGCCGGTGTTTACGCCGCCCGCCAGGCCGATTTTGATGCCTGGAAAGATGTTGCCGTAGCAGCACACGGACACTAATTTTGAGAGTGATTTTTATCGCTCGGCAAGTTGACTCACCCCGACGGCACTTCGTGCGTCGACCCTCTCTATCTGCGATAAAGAGGGTTAGAAAAGAAAGAAGGAAAAATAACAACCATGTCTCCCCCTCTTTCGGAACGAGAGAGGGGGCGGGGGGTGAGTCAACTCGCGACGCGCAAAGTCACTAATACATCATTTTAATAGCCGCAAGTTACAATCTGCCTATGCTGTATGTAACTTGTGGCTTGTTTAATTCACCCACCCCATGAAGCACTATAAAAACCTCACCGAACTGCACCGCGAGAATGGTTTCCCGCCGCCGGAAAGCCCGCTGCTGAGCATTTACAGGTGCACCCACGCCTGCGGCATAGGCGACCGCGAGTTCACCAGCGATTTTTATATGATCGGGTTCAAGAAGATCAAATCAGGCGTGGTGTTGTACGGCCGCACCCGGTACGATCATGAGGCCGGCTCCATGATGTTCTTTAAACCCCGCCAGGTTATTGAGATGAAGAACCTGGAGTTTGAGGAAGATGGCTTTATGATCTTTCTGCACGAGGACTACCTCAACGGGCACCCCCTGCATGCCGATATTCGAAAATACCACTACTTCGACTACGAGATAAACGAGGCGCTGCACCTCTCGCCCCGCGAAGAAAAAACCGTGTGGGAACTATTCTCGATTATAGAAGGCGAATACAACAACAACCAGGACGAGTACAGCCGCGAAATAATCCTCGCCAATATAGATACCATGCTGAAGTACGCCCAGCGGTTCTACAAAAGGCAGTTCATCAACCGCGCGGAGATCTCGGGCAAAACCGTTACCCGCTTCAACCAGGAGATCAGCAAATACGTGAGCGCCGGCCTGCTTGCGCAAAAAGGGCTGCCCTCTGTACACGATATGGCCGACAGGCTCAACATCTCTCCCGGCTACCTTACCGACGTACTGAAGCAGGAAAGCGGTAAAACCGCGCTGGAGCATATCCACATCTACCTCATCTCCGAAGCCAAGAACCGCCTGCTGGGCGAGGACCTCTCCGTATCCGAAATAGCCTACGAACTGGGTTTCGAGAACCTTTCCTACTTCTCCCGCCTCTTCAAAAAAGAGACAGGTATTAGTCCCAACACCTTTAAAAAGCAGATGCTGAATTAGGTATCCTCAACTCCCTCCCCACGGGGGGGGTGTGCCGGGGATGCGCGTAAAGGCGGGGAGGGGTTTCGCCACCATGCAATATCAACATGCTGCTGCCTTAAACCGAAATTTCTCTTAGATTAAAAACAGTACGCCTGTATGAATCGAAAGGGTTTACAAAAGTTTACACAATTTCAATTTAATAAAATTAAGTATTTGATAATCAATATGTTAAAATATAACAGGGTTTACATAAATTTAGGTGTATTTTTTCTTATTGGTTAATGTTGCCCGCGAGCTCTCCGCCCGGTCAGATGTCAACGCCTGGCGGTAGATGATTTGTAAGCGTCCACGGTTAGTTTATTCTTTTGAAATTCAATCAACATTGGTTATCAGTTCTGGTAAGCGTGGACGCTTACCGGCTTAGAGTTTCTAAATACGGAATTCTGCTTCTAAATGCACCGTAGCAGAGCTGGCTACTTTGCATGCGGGCCACAAGCCGGGGACGCTTGCGGCAGCGGGTTACTTTATATATTGCATAAATATCTTATCCAGTGCATCAAAAGCATTAAATAAATCAGTAAGCATAAGTTGCCTAATATCTTGTGATCTATAGTCAAATTCTCGTCCAACAACACCCATTGCTAATTTTGCATTGGTTTCGCCGGGGTATGTTACGGCTGGGACTACAAAATAATATTGATTTTCATACTTGTCTAAATCTAAAAAGTAGTAGAACCCCAAATCAAAAAATGGATATCCGGGAAGTCCTAATCCTAATCGAGCACCAAGGCCCATGAAATTAGGGCGGTCCATATTGACTTTGAACCCTAAAATTTCCGGGGTAACATCAGAGATAAAACTGTCGCGACGATCAATACTTAAAATATTCCCAATATTTCTTGTGCGCAAAACATCAATCACACTTTGCCAAACAGACATCTTCGAAGCCCACTCTGATTTAATGAACTCCATCGTATTATTATGAAAGTCATATATTTCGGCTGTGGTCATACTAGCCCGCAATCTTTTTATTCCTTCTTCTGAATTTAAAATCGAAGAAACAATACTTTTAGAGTCATACTGCATATCATTATTTAACCATTGTTCAAGAAACTGAATGAAATCATCTATTTTTAACCTAAAAACGGGATCAACACCAGTAGCTGCTTTTATGATGTCATCCAATAATTGGGCTTTTTTGATTGGCCTACCACAATTTCCAATAAAATAATTCTTAAATTCTAAATCTGTATATCCGTGCGGTTCCTTACCCACTACTAACGCCCATAATATCCGTCCGAGAGCATAAACATCGCTTGGCTTGTGGTCAGATGCATCCAGCCGCCCTCTCAAAAGCTCTGATGCTCGATAACTTATAGAGCCAATCATTTCTCCCTCAGTACTAAGTCGATGGTCAGGATCGGGCAGTAAACTTAGGTCTATACACAATCCAAAATCAGAAATATATAGTTTTCCGTCTTTATCTATGAGCGTATTTTCCGGTTTTAAATCACGATGAGCGTGATGTTCATCGTGTAATCGCTTTACTATTAAAGCAATTTCTAAACAGGTTTTAACAGCTAAGGTAGCATCATCGGTCGCTATTTCCTCAATTTTTGTAGATAGATTACCCGGAAATAAAGGCATACCGTAGTACGCTAGGTCTGAAATGTTATTTAATTGTTGCCTTTGTAATACTTGTTTGGGATGCTCGTTACTAACAAACAATACAGGGACTATTCCATCAGTTTTGTTGAACTTTTGAATGGTGTTCATTTCATTTGAAAACCTTTGATACCTGCTATTGTTGCCCCAATAACGAAAGAACTTTATCGCAATTTCATCTTTATCCATTGTAACCTTGTAAACGTAGCTATTGCCACCAAATCCTATATATTCAGCGTCGGGCCATTTTTGTCTTACGATGGCAGTGATTTTATTGTCTTCGCTCATTTAAATTTTTATTTAAAGTATATCTGACTTTCATGTCCCCGCTGCCGCAAGCGTCCCCGGCTTGTGGCTCGCATGTAACCGCGTGCAAGTAAACCGCAAGGCTAATCAACTATGACCGCCGCTGCCGCAAGCGTCCCCGGCTTGTGGCCTGCATGCAAGGTAACCAAGTGCAAGGTACCCAAGTGCAAAGTAACAACAAGGCTAATCAACTATAACATTAACCAACCCTTTTACCCCGCAATAGTCCCTCGCGCTGCTATATAAATATTCATAGTCCATTTCTACAAATCCGGCTTCCACCGGGTTGTTGTGGGTATAATCCATTTTTTGCTGAATCACAGCAGGGCTCCATAATTCTATGGGGTGATTATGCTGCTGCCAAAATTGGTAATTCGTATTGTTGGCGTTAGCCGCACCTGCTTTTTTAAAAGCATTCAGCATCCATTCCCGCCGGCTTTCCTCAAGATTTCCGTTAATCAGTGGAATAATCTTTTTTGATGTATAAGATTTGAAGTCCGCTATCAGTTCATCCGGCTTTTTAATGTTCGATTTAAAAACCAAATGCATATGGCTGGGCATAATGCACCATGCATAAATTTCCATGCCTTTGGTAGCAACGCAATGGTTTAAATTTTCGACAATGAAATCAAAATAAATACGCCTTACAAATACATCTATCCAAAACACGGTAGCAAAACTTACGAAGTAAAGTCCTTCGGGATTATGGAATTTGTAATTGCGGCTCATGGTTCTAAAATACCAAATTATACTTTAAATGCATCGTGGATTTGCATGGGCCATAAGCCGGGGACGCTTGCGGCAGCGGATGGCACGGGTAATTACGGCTCATAGCTTCTAAAATACGAAATTATGCTATGAAGCGCATCCCGGATTTGCATGCGGGCCACAAGCCGGGGACGCTTGCGGCAGCGGCGGTAGGTGGATGGGACCCACCCCCTTAACAATTCAGTAACTTCCTCATTACAACCAGGCAATAAATTTAATCGGTAATTCATAATTACTATACTTGCATAATATTATAAATACTGATTTTATTATTATGAGAATTAACCTGATAGCCGGCTGCGCGCTGGCAATTATGGCAGTTAGCAGCGCCGCGCAGGCACAGCAAACGCCGCCGAGCCCCCCGGTATCTAACTACAATTACCACGATGCCTTTGCGCCTTTGTTCTATACCAAAAATGGCAGCGAATACCGCGCGGCGGATGGCCAGCCCGGTCCAAAATACTGGCAAAACCGTGCCGACTACCAGTTAGCCGCCCACCTTAACGACCAAACAAACGAAATTACCGGTACAGAGGTACTTACCTATACCAACAACAGCCCGCAAAGCCTTGGCTTTTTGTGGATGCAGCTGGATCAGAACCTGTTCAAGGCAGATTCGCGTGGTACAGCAATCATCCCCCCAAGCGGAAGCCGTAACGGCGGCCGCGGCCAGATGCCTGATGGCGGTTATAAAATTAAGTCGGTAAAAGTTGCCGGTGTTGATGTAAAATACGCCATCAACGATACCCGCATGCAGATCTTTTTGCCCGAATCGGTAAAGCCAAACGGCGGTGTGGTGAAATTGAATATCGAGTATTCGTATATCGCGCCCGAGTACGGTTCGGATCGTACCGGCATCCTGACTACCAAAAACGGCAAGGTCTATACCATTGCCCAATGGTACCCGCGCATGTATGTGTACGATGATGTAATGGGCTGGAACGCCCTGCCATACACCGGCCCAAGTGAGTTCTACCTGGAATACGGTGATTTCGACCTGAGCATTACCGCGCCGGCAAACCACATCGTGGTAGCATCGGGCGAGCTGCAAAACCCAACCGAGGTTTACACCGCCGAGCAGCAAAAACGTTGGGCCGAAGCCGAAAAAAGCGAAACCACGGTAATTATCCGCTCTGCGGATGAGGTGAACAATGCTGCATCGCGCCCGGCAGGTAAAAAAGAACTCACCTGGAAATTCAAGATCAAAAACGCGCGTGATGTATCATGGGCATCATCGGCAGCATTTATTGTGGATGCATCCAAAATGAACCTGCCAAGCGGTAAAAAATCACTCGCCATATCTGCCTACCCGGTAGAAAGCAATGGTAATGATGCCTGGGGACGCTCTACCGAGTATGTAAAAAAATCTGTTGAGTATAACTCGCAAAAATGGTTCGAGTACCCTTATCCTGCCGCTACGGCTGTTGCCGGTAATGTAGGCGGTATGGAGTATCCCGGTATCGTATTCTGCGGTTACCGTGCTAAAAAAGGTCAGCTTTGGGGCGTTAACGATCACGAGTTCGGCCACACCTGGTTCCCTATGATCGTTGGCTCTAACGAGCGCCTGTACGGCTGGATGGATGAAGGTTTCAATACTTTCATTAATACCTTGTCGTCGGCAGATTTTAATAAAGGCGAATACGCACCGCGCAAAACCGATATGCAGCGTGTAAGCTTAACGGTGACTAACCCTACAATGGAGCCGGTATTAAGCAACCCGGAGAATTTGAAAGAAGCCAACAACGGCATCCTGCTATACTTTAAACCGGGTATGGGCTTAACCATGCTGCGCGAGCAGATCCTGGGTCCCGAGCGTTTCGATTTCGCTTTCCGCACCTACGTGGCGCGCTGGGCCTTTAAACACCCAACACCTGATGATTTCTTCCGCACGATGGAAAATGCAGCGGGCGAAAGCCTGCAGTGGTTCTGGAGAGGTTGGTTTGTAAACAACTGGCGTTTGGATGTTGCCGTAACCGATGTAAAATACGTCAGCAACGACCCGGCTAAAGGTGCTTACATCACCCTAACCAATATGGAAAAAATGGCGATGCCAACCCCGCTGGAAATAAAATTCAAAAGCGGTAAAGTGGAGCGTATAAAACTACCTGTAGAAATATGGGAACGTAACAACAGTTTTGTAGTGAAATATGCTTCTACCGAAGAAATAGAATCTGTAACCTACGACCCTGATAAAGTAATGCCGGACTACAACCCGGATAACAATGTCTGGAAAAAGTAATTAAACTACATAAACCCGGTTAACTGCCGGGTTTTTTGTTGGCTTAAGTATTAAAAATGCAAACCTTTGCAGCCATAAGCAAGTTAAATACCTATAAACCCCGCCGCCATGAGAAAAATATTTTCCGTTATCACCGTTATATTGCTTGCTACCGGCCTTGCCAAGGCCCAGGACGTTTTAAAGGGAACGGTTTATGAGAACGGTACCAACACCAAAGTTGATAATGTATTTATCCGCGATAATAACAACAAGCAGATAACGCTGACCGATAAAAACGGCGATTTCAGTATCAAAGCGGCCACCGGGCATATCCTCATCTTTACGTCGCCCGGTTATAATCCGGATACGCTGTACGTGATAGACCTGCGACCTAAAAAGATAATGCTGAGTCCGCAATTTATTGCCTTGAACCAGGTGAATGTGCGCTCTACCCGCCTGGCGTTCGACCCAAGGAAAGAATACCCTGATGTTTACGAAAAAAGTAAGGTGTACGCCTTTTCGCCATCAACCTGGTTTAGCAAGGAGGGGAAGGATGCCCGCCGCCTAAAAAAATTCTTTCAGCGCGAAGCCCAGGAGCGGCATGTGGATGAAGTGTTCAGTAAAGCTTATGTGGGCAGTTTAGTGCCGTTAAAAGGCCAGGATCTGGAAAACTTTATCACCTTGTACCGCCCAACCTACGCTTTTCTGCGGAGCAACAATGCAGAATCGTTAGTGGCGTATGTGAATGATAGCTACAAGAAATTCCAGGCGCTGCCCCCCGAAAAACGGTCGCTTCAGCCGCTTACTACTCCGTAAAAAAACGTTATTAGGGGGCATGCTATCAGTGATAAAATAATTTAAAATATTGTATTTCAGATTTTAAAACAATTTGCTACCTTTGACGTCCCTGAAAGGAGGTATTTGGGATTATGATCATTATCAACGTAAAAGACGGCGAATCATTAGATAAAGCATTAAAACGCTTCAAAAAGAAATTCGAGAAAACTGGTGTATTAAGAGAACTTCGTAGCCGTCAGGCATTCGAAAAGAAATCTATTACCCGCAGGCACGAAATTAAGCATGCCATCTACAAGCAGAATATGAATATAGAAACTGTTTAATTTTTTCTACGGAAAGAATTTTAAACATTTTCTTGTCAACATAAAAAAACTATTTGTACATTCAAATTCTTGGGTGTATAAATAGTTTTTATGTTTTTAGGCAAGTTCATACAGTATATACAATACGAAAAGCGGTACTCGCCGCATACTGTATCCGCCTACCAGTCGGATCTGGAGCAATTCATGCGTTTTCTGAACCCTCCGGGCGAAGAACCCTCCGTAAATCACCCTTCAGAAATTACCCATCACGATATCCGTAACTGGATGGTTGCCGATGAAACACTTGCCCCGCGCAGCGTAAACCGCAAGCTGGCCACTCTGCGCAAGTACTTTAAATTTTTACTGCAGGAAGGGGATATCAAGGTAAACCCAACATCGCGCCTTACCGCGCTTAAAGCCCCAAAGAACTTGCCCAGCGTAGTTGATGGAGCCAAACTCACCAATATGCTGGATGATTATAGCGGCCTTACTTTTGGCAGCGATTTTGAAGGCGTCCGCGATAAAACCGTTATCGAGCTCCTTTTTGGAACCGGCATGCGCCTGGCAGAGATTGTAGGCGTAAAAGAAGCAGATATAAATTTTTACGAAAACACTATAAAAGTTTTAGGTAAACGCAACAAACAGAGGATAATACCCCTCAATACCGAGTTGGTAACCCTGCTGAAGGCCTACATAGCGGCAAAAGGAATTGAAAATTTTCATAACAATTCCTTAACGTTTATCGTTACAACTAAAGGCGACAACGTATATCCGAAGCTTATTTATTTAATAGTGCAGAAATACCTTTCTAACATATCAACCCAAAACAAAAAGAGCCCTCACGTGCTGAGGCACACCTTTGCTACAACATTATTAAACAACGGTGCCGATCTGAACGCCATTAAAGAACTTTTGGGGCACGCTAACCTAAGCGCAACCCAAATTTATACACATAATTCAGTTGAACGTTTAAAGTCTATTTACAAACAAGCCCATCCAAAGGGTTAAAAAGGAGGAAAAATGAAAATTACAGTGCAATCAATTCACTTTACAGCAGACCAGAAATTGCTGAATTTCATCCAAAAAAAGGTTGACAAGCTGGAGACATTTTACGACCACATTATTAGTGGCGAGGTTTATTTAAAACTGGAGAATGTAAAAGACGAAGCAAACAAGATAGCCGAGATAAAATTACTGATACCGGGCAGCCAGATCTTTGCTAAGGAAAAGTGTAAAACTTTTGAAGAAGCCACAGATGCCGTAGTAGAAAGCCTGCGCCTGCAGATAGAGAAGTATAAAACCAAGAAATCAATTGCTGCCGAGGCTGCCAAAAAAGCAGTACTGTTGCCGGCCGAAGACGATTTTTAAGCATATACAGGAATTTTAAGTTCCCGGGATCGGCAGGTTGAAAAACCTGCCGATTTTTTTTGCCCATTAAAAGGGCGAGCACATTGGGCCCAAAATGAGTACAGTAATTAAAAGGATATAACAAACGATGCTGAAAAACGGTGTTTTTTTGATTGTCTGCCTCGCATCTTCTACCGCTGACTGCTTTTTGCGTTGCTTTGCTGATGGTTATTCATACTGTTTACAAAGCCAAAAATTAATTAATTCGGTGTGTTTTAAGCCTCTATATTTTTTTTGAAAAATAATTTTGCGGGGCTCTAAATTTTTGTAGATTTGCAATCCCTTTCAGAGAGGCTTTTAACGCAGCCAATCGAACTAAAGGGAACGGTTCTTTAAAATAAAAAAAATAGCGCAATATTAATTTGCCGCCGATTTTGGGAAAGCTACAGGTGAGTACTAATAATTGGTAACAATTAAGCCTCCTTAGCTCAGCTGGTAGAGCGACTGACTTGTAATCAGTAGGTCATTGGTTCGATCCCGATAGGAGGCTCTGTTTATTTCGGGAGTGTAGTGTTTAGCTTCAACTTTGAACATTATTAATTCCCGGAATCAACAATTGGGGGGATACCAGAGCGGTCAAATGGGGCGGACTGTAAATCCGCTGCTTCGGCTACGAAGGTTCGAATCCTTCTCCCCCCACTTTTTCAGTTGGCAGTTGCCAGTTTGCAGTAAGCAGTTTATATCTGCCAACTGTTAACCGGGAACTGCTAACTGATTTAAAAATTGCGGAAGTAGCTCAGTTGGTAGAGCGATAGCCTTCCAAGCTATAGGTCGCGAGTTCGAACCTCGTCTTCCGCTCGGTTGGTTCATTAGTAGGTTAGTTCATTTGTTCATTAGTGGCAGCCGAAAAAGACCAATGAACTAATAAACGAGTGAACCAATGAACAAAATACAAGCCGACGTAGCTCAGGGGTAGAGCACTTCCTTGGTAAGGAAGAGGTCATGGGTTCAAATCCCATTGTTGGCTCATTATATTAATAACAGAGTATAATACATTTTAAAGTATAAATTAACCTACAAACAAATATAAATCATGGCAAAAGAAAAATTTGACCGCAGTAAACCGCACTTAAACATCGGTACTATCGGTCACGTTGACCACGGCAAAACAACCCTTACTGCAGCTATCACTAAAGTATTAGCTGATGCAGGTTTATCAGAAGCTCGTTCATTCGATTCAATTGACTCAGCTCCTGAAGAAAAAGAACGTGGTATAACTATCAACACAGCGCACGTTGAGTACTCAACTGCAAACCGTCACTACGCTCACGTTGACTGTCCAGGTCACGCGGATTACGTGAAAAACATGGTTACCGGTGCGGCTCAGATGGACGGTGCAATTATTGTTGTTGCTGCTACAGATGGTCCGATGCCACAAACTCGTGAGCACATCCTTTTGGCTCGCCAGGTAGGTGTACCTTCATTGGTTGTATTCATGAACAAAGTGGATATGGTTGATGATCCAGAATTATTAGAATTAGTAGAAATGGAGATCCGCGAACTATTATCGTTCTACGATTTCCCAGGTGATGATATCCCGGTTATTCAAGGTTCGGCCTTAGGTGGTTTGAACGGCGATCCACAATGGGTTGGCAAAATTATGGAGTTGATGGATGCTGTAGATAACTACATCCCTATCCCTCCACGTTTAACTGATCTTCCATTCTTGATGCCTGTTGAAGATGTATTCTCGATCACTGGTCGTGGCACTGTTGCAACTGGTCGTATCGAGCGTGGCGTTATCAACTCAGGCGAGCAAGTAGACATCCTTGGTATGGGTGCCGAAAACTTAAAATCTACAGTTACAGGTGTGGAAATGTTCCGCAAGATCCTTGACCGTGGCGAAGCTGGTGATAACGTAGGTTTATTGTTACGTGGTATTGAGAAAACTGATATCCGCAGGGGTATGGTTATTTGCAAACCAGGTTCGGTTAACCCACACACAGATTTCAAAGCAGAGGTTTACGTATTATCAAAAGCTGAAGGTGGCCGTCACACGCCGTTCTTCAACAAATACCGTCCTCAGTTCTATTTCCGCACAACAGACGTTACAGGTGAAATCAGCCTGGCAGAAGGTGTTGAAATGGTTATGCCTGGTGATAACGTTACCATCACTGTAAAGTTGATCAACGCTATCGCAATGGAAAAAGGCTTACGTTTCGCTATCCGTGAAGGTGGCAGAACAGTAGGTGCCGGCCAGGTAACTGAAATTTTAAAATAATTTCTTACCCTTAAATGGGTAGCAAAACGGTTAATTTTTGTGTAAAGTACCGGAGCTTTCGCTTCGGTACTTTATTCACAATATAAGTAACACAACAAATTTCCGCAGGGAGATTTAATAATACACGGGAATAGTTCAACGGTAGAATAGAGGTCTCCAAAACCTTTGATCAGGGTTCGAATCCTTGTTCCCGTGCTTAAGTATTAATAAAATATGGCTGGCGTAGCTGAGTATATAAAAGAATCATACATCGAGTTGACCGAGAAAGTAACCTGGCCAACATGGAGAGAGTTGCAAAACAGTGCAGTATTGGTATTGGTAGCTGCTATGATCATAGCTATGGTGATTTTTGGTATGGACCAGATCATCGGTTATGTACTTAAACAGTTTTACACATCGTTAGCCTAATTATATATTATAGATGAGCGATCAAACTAAATGGTACGTAGTTAGGGCTATCAGCGGTAAAGAAAAAAAGGTAAAGCAATATATTGATGCCGAGGTAAACCGTTTAGGTATAACTCACCTTGTACCGCAGGTATTGATCCCTACAGAGAAATATTACCAAATGCGCGACGGGAAAAAGATCGCTAAAGAGCGTAACTATTTCCCGGGCTATGTATTGATGGAAGCTGCGCTTGATGGCGAGCTGGAGCACATCATTAAAAACATTAACAGCGTAATTGGTTTCCTTGGCGATAAGCAAGGTAACGCTATCCCACTTCGCCAGGCCGAAGTTAACCGTATTTTAGGTAAGGTTGATGAGATGAGCGCACAGGGCGAAACCATGAATGTACCATATTACGTTGGCGAAAACGTTAAAGTAATGGATGGGCCGTTCAATGGCTTTAGCGGCGTTATCGAAGAGGTGAACGAAGAGAAAAAGAAACTAAAGGTAATGGTAAAGATATTCGGGCGCCGTACGCCGCTTGAATTGAATTACATGCAGGTAGAGAAAGAATAATAGTGTCAGGCATTCAGTATCAAGTATCAAAATTAATTGATAGATACACAGAATAAGATACATCAAGATAATGGAAGAGGGGCAACCCAAAGCCAGACCACAAAATGTTACTTAGCTTCCACTTACTAACATTGAGTTATAATTAAAACAAAGTAAAATGGCAAAAGAAGTCGGTGCGATGGTAAAGCTACAGGTAAAGGGCGGCGCTGCAAACCCATCTCCACCAATTGGCCCTGCATTGGGTGCAAAAGGTGTGAACATTATGGAGTTTTGCAAGCAGTTCAACGCACGTACCCAGGATAAACCTGGTAAAGTGTTACCGGTGCTTATTACTGTTTATGTCGACAAGTCTTTCGATTTTATTATCAAAACCCCTCCGGTAGCTATACAGCTTTTAGAAGCAACAGGCTTAAAGAGTGGTTCGGCAGAGCCCAACCGTAAAAAAGTTGCCAATGTAAATTGGGAACAGGTTGAAACTATCGCCAAAGATAAAATGGTAGATTTGAATGCATTTACAGTAGAATCAGCCATGAAAATGGTGGCAGGTACTGCCCGCAGTATGGGAATCACCGTATCAGGTACGGCTCCCTGGAACTAAATGATTTTGTGAGTAAGATAGCAGACGAGGTTAACTCCGAAATCGAAAATCCCAACTCCGAAATTAAAATTATTAATTAATACAAATCAGTTTAAGACAGTGGCTAGATTAACAAAAAATCAAAAAGCGGCACTATCCAAAATTGAGGCGAACAAATCGTACTCATTAGAAGCAGCATCAGCTTTGGTAAAGGAATTAACCTTAACCAAGTTTGATTCATCTGTTGATATTGATGTGCGTTTAGGTGTAGATCCGCGTAAAGCCAATCAAATGGTACGTGGTATTGCAACCTTACCTCATGGAACCGGTAAAACTGTACGTGTATTAGTTCTTTGTACTCCTGATAAGGAACAAGAAGCTAAAGACGCAGGTGCAGATTACGTAGGTTTGGACGAATATATTGCCAAGATTGAAGGTGGTTGGACTGATGTTGATATTATCATAACTATGCCAAGTGTTATGGCTAAGGTAGGTCGTTTGGGTCGTATTCTCGGTCCGCGTAACCTTATGCCAAACCCTAAATCAGGTACAGTAACGCCAGAAGTTGGTAAAGCTGTAACTGAGGTAAAAGGTGGTAAGATCGATTTCAAGGTTGATAAAACCGGTATCATCCATACCTCAATAGGAAAAGCGTCTTTCTCTGCCGATAAAATTTACGAGAATGCATTAGAAGTATTGCAAACCATCTCTAAATTAAAACCATCAGCAGCAAAAGGTACATATTTTAAGAGTATACATATCTCTTCAACAATGTCGCCGGGTATTACAATTGAAACTAAATCAGTAACGGGAATTTAATCATGAATAAAGAAGAAAAATACGACCTTGTCGTTGCTCTAACCGAGCAGATGAAAGAGTATGGTAATTTCTATATTACTGATACGTCTGATCTTACAGTTGCAAAAGTAAACAATATCCGTCGCCAATGCTTCGAGGCCGATATCACCATGCAGGTAGCAAAAAATAGCTTGATTAAAAAAGCTATGGAAGCTGCAGGCGGCGATTTTAGCCCGATATATGATGTTTTAAAAGGTTCTTCATCAATTCTTTTCTCAAAATCAGCAACTGCCCCGGCAAAGTTGATCAAAGCGTTAAGGAAAAAAGGTGACAAACCGGTTCTTAAAGCAGCATACATCGATTCAGCAATATTTATTGGTGACAACCAGTTGGATACTTTGACCAAATTAAAGTCGAAAGAACAACTGATTGGCGAGATAGTAGGCTTACTGCAATCACCTGCGAAAAACGTTATTTCTGCATTACAATCAGGCGGAAATATACTGGCAGGTGTTGTAAAAACATTACAGGAAAGAGGTTAACGAACACCTCATTTAAAGTTCGATTTAAACAAAAAAGCATTAAGTAAAAATTAAAATAAAAATGGCGGATTTAAAAGCGTTTGCTGAACAGTTGGTAAACTTAACAGTAAAAGAAGTAAACGAATTAGCTCAGATATTAAAAGATGAGTACGGTATCGAGCCAGCTGCTGCAGCTGTTTCTGTTGCTGCTGCTCCTGCTGGTGGCGATGATGCTCCAGCTGCTGAGGCAGTTCAAACTGCATTTGACGTTATCCTGAAAGAAGCAGGTGGCGCTAAATTAGCAGTTGTTAAATTAGTAAAAGATCTTACAGGCTTAGGTTTGAAAGAAGCTAAAGACTTAGTTGACGGTGCACCTAAAGAGGTTAAAACTGGCGTAACTAAAGAAGAAGCTGAATCTCTGAAAAAACAATTAGAGGAAGCCGGAGCGGTAGTTGAGGTTAAATAATTTAACCCACACAAAATAGCATCAGACTCCGACCGTTTTTGGTCGGGGTCTATTGCTGTTTATATCCCTTAGATTTGGGGCGCGGGATATGAGATATGATATTCTTGCGTTGTTATAAATGCACGAGTTACACGTCAGCCTTAAATCTTATTACCACGTATCTCATATCAAAATACAGGTTTAATAAACTAAAATTATAATACCTTGGCAAACAATAATAACCAAAGAGTAAACTTTGCAACCAGCAGAAAGGTACTTGATTACCCCGACTTTCTGGATGTTCAGTTACAATCTTTCCAGGAATTTTTTCAATTGGAAACCACGTCAGACAACCGCTACAAAGAAGGGTTGTTTAAAGTATTTGCCGAAAACTTTCCAATATCAGATTCAAGGAACATCTTCGTTTTAGAGTTTCTTGATTACTTTATTGATCCGCCACGTTACGATATACGCGAGTGTATTGAGCGCGGTTTAACTTACAGTGTGCCATTAAAAGCAAAACTTCGCTTATCATGTAACGATGCCGAGCACGAAGATTTTGAAACCATTGTACAGGATGTTTATTTGGGTACCATTCCTTATATGACACCTAAAGGTACATTTGTTATTAATGGTGCCGAGCGTGTAATTGTATCGCAATTACACCGTTCACCAGGTGTGTTCTTCGGCCAAAGCCGCCACACCAACGGTACAAAATTATACTCGGCCCGTGTTATCCCTTTCAAAGGATCGTGGATTGAGTTTGCTACAGACGTTAATAACGTGATGTATGCTTACATCGACCGTAAAAAGAAATTCCCGGTTACAACCTTGCTTCGTGCAATTGGCTACGATTCTGATAAAGATATATTAGAATTATTTGAGCTGGCTGATGAAGTAAAAGTTAGCAAAAGCGGCCTGAAGAAATTCATTGGCCGTAAGCTTGCTGCAAGGGTGCTTAAAAAATGGGTAGAAGATTTCGTGGATGAGGATACCGGTGAAGTGGTATCTATCGACAGGAATGAGATCATCCTTGAGCGCGAAACCGTTTTGGAAGACGACCATATTGATATGATCATTGATGCAGGTGTTAAAACCATCATCCTGAATAAGGAAGATGCTGCCACCAGCGGTGATTATACTATTATATACAATACCTTACAAAAAGATACTTCGAACTCGGAGAAAGAAGCGGTGGAGCACATCTATCGCCAGTTGCGTAACGCCGAACCACCTGATGAGGAAACTGCACGTGGTATCATCGATCGTTTATTCTTCTCTGATAAAAGATATGACCTGGGCGATGTGGGCCGTTACCGCATCAACCGTAAATTGAAGCTGAACACCTCTGATGAAACCAAGGTTTTAACCAAGCAGGATATCATCGCGATTGTTAAGTACCTGATCAAGTTGATCAACTCAAAAGCTGAGGTGGATGATATTGATCACTTGAGCAACCGTCGTGTTCGTACCGTTGGCGAGCAGCTTTACGCACAATTTGGCGTTGGTTTAGCACGTATGGCACGTACCATCCGCGAGCGTATGAACATTCGTGATAACGAGGTGTTCACACCGACTGACCTGATCAACGCGCGTACACTTTCATCGGTAATTAACTCGTTCTTCGGAACAAACCAGTTATCGCAGTTTATGGACCAAACCAACCCACTGGCAGAGATCACGCACAAGCGTCGTCTGTCAGCCCTTGGGCCCGGCGGTCTGTCACGTGAGCGTGCCGGTTTCGAGGTTCGTGACGTACACTACACCCACTACGGTAGGTTATGTACCATCGAAACTCCGGAAGGCCCGAACATTGGTTTGATCTCCTCACTTTGCGTACACGCCAAGATCAATAACTTAGGCTTTATCGAAACCCCGTACAAACGTGTGGTTGATGGTAAAGTACAGGTTGACGAGGCTGTTATCTATTTATCTGCCGAAGATGAAGATGGTAAAACCATAGGCCAGGCCAACGCGCATTATGATGATAAAGGTGTATTTGCTTTACCAAAAGTAAAAGCACGTTTCGAAGGTGACTTCCCTATTATCGACCCGGAAAAACTGGATCTGATGGACATCGCGCCAAACCAGATCACGTCTATCGCAGCATCGTTAATTCCATTTTTGGAGCATGATGATGCTAACCGTGCCCTGATGGGTTCGAACATGCAACGCCAGGCTGTACCATTGTTACGCCCTGAGGCGCCAATTGTAGGTACAGGTTTGGAAGGCCGTGTAGCAAAAGACAGCCGTACCCTTATTAACGCCGAAGGCGATGGTGTGGTGGAGTATGTTGATGCTAACGAGATCAAAATTAAATATGACCGTAACGAATTGGATCGTTTGATCTCTTTCGATGGCGATACACGCAGTTACCTGTTAACTAAGTTCAAGAAAACCAACCAGAGCACTACCATTAACTTAAAGCCGATTGTTAAAAAAGGCCAGCGTGTTACAAAAGGTGAAGTGCTTTGCGAAGGCTACGCTACACAAAACGGCGAGCTTGCATTGGGCCGTAACCTTAAAGTGGCATTCATGCCTTGGCAGGGTTACAACTTTGAGGATGCGATTGTAATATCTGAGCGCGTTGTGTCTCAGGATATCTTTACATCATTGCACGTTGAAGAGTTTGAGCTTGAAGTACGTGATACCAAACGTGGTGAAGAAGAGTTAACACCGGATATCCCTAACGTTTCGGAAGAAGCTACTAAGGACCTGGACGAAGACGGTATCATCCGTGTTGGCGCTGAGGTTAAAGAAGGCGACATCCTGATCGGTAAGATCACCCCTAAAGGCGAATCGGACCCATCACCGGAAGAAAAATTACTGCGCGCCATATTTGGTGATAAAGCAGGCGACGTAAAAGACGCATCGTTAAAAACTCCGCCGTCTATTGCGGGTGTGGTTATCGATACCAAATTATTCAGCCGTGCTAAGAAAACCACTAAGGCAGAAGAAAAAGCACAGATTGAGAAGCTTGATGTTAAACATGATAAAGCTGTAAAAGATCTTAAAAACACTCTTATCGAGAAGTTATTTGAGATCGTGAACGGTAAAACATCACAAGGTGTTTACAATGTTTACAAGGAGTTGTATGTAGCTAAAGGTGTTAAATTCACTCAGAAGATCCTGACTGAACTGCATTACGAGAACATCAACCCAACCAAGTGGACAACTGATGACGATAAAAACGACCAGATAAAAACTTTGCTTCACAACTATAACATTAAAGTGAACGAAGAACTTGGCGCTTACCGCCGCGATAAATTCGCGATCAGTGTGGGCGATGAGTTACCATCAGGTATCGTACAAATGGCAAAAGTTTACATCGCTAAAAAGCGTAAGCTTAAAGTGGGTGATAAAATGGCGGGCCGCCACGGTAACAAAGGTATTGTTGCACGTATTGTACGTGACGAGGATATGCCTTTCTTAGAGGACGGCACACCGGTTGATATTGTGTTGAACCCACTGGGTGTACCTTCACGTATGAACCTTGGCCAAATCTATGAAACTGTATTAGGCTGGGCCGGTAAAGAGCTGGGCATTAAATTTGCTACCCCAATTTTTGATGGTGCAAGCCATACCGAAGTGGAAGAGTGGGTGAAGAAAGCAAACTTACCAGAATCGGGCCGTACTTACCTGTACAATGGTTTAACCGGCGACCGTTTCGATCAGCAAACCACTGTAGGTATTATCTACATGCTTAAACTGGGCCACATGGTTGATGATAAGATGCACGCACGTTCTATCGGGCCGTACTCTCTTATCACACAACAGCCATTGGGTGGTAAAGCACAGTTTGGTGGTCAGCGTTTTGGTGAGATGGAGGTTTGGGCACTGGAAGCATTTGGTGCATCAAACATACTGCAGGAAATATTAACCGTTAAATCGGATGATGTTATCGGCCGTGCCAAAACCTACGAAGCTATTGTTAAAGGTGAAAACCTGCCAACACCATCAGTTCCGGAATCATTCAACGTATTGGTTCATGAATTAAGAGGTTTAGGTTTGGATATCACATTAGAATAAGGTAAAAGGATAAAGGTAAAAGGTTAAGGGCGCAAAGCTTTTACCTTTTACCTTTCACCTTTACCCTTTAACCACAAAAAACAAAGGAGACTATGTCTTACAAAAAGGATAATAAAATCAAAAGTAATTTCACCACAATTACTATCAGTTTAGCTTCTCCGGAATCTATCCTGGAGCGTTCGAGCGGTGAAGTTTTAAAACCGGAAACCATCAACTACAGGACTTACAAGCCTGAGCGTGATGGTTTGTTCTGCGAGCGTATATTCGGTCCGGTGAAGGATTACGAGTGCCATTGCGGTAAATACAAACGTATCCGTTACAAAGGTATCGTGTGCGACCGTTGCGGTGTTGAAGTAACCGAGAAAAAGGTACGTCGCGAGCGTATGGGCCACATCAATTTGGTGGTGCCTGTTGCACACATCTGGTACTTCCGCTCGTTGCCAAACAAAATTGGCTACCTGCTGGGCTTACCAACCAAACGCCTTGATTTGATCATTTACTACGAACGTTATGTAGTTATACAGCCGGGTATTAAAGAAGGCGACGGAATCTCTAAAATGGATTTCCTGACCGAAGAAGAATACCTGGATATATTGGATACCTTGCCAAAGGAAAACCAATACCTGGATGATAAAGATCCACAGAAATTTGTAGCTAAGATGGGTGCTGAGGCTTTGGAAGATCTTCTGAAACGCCTTGACCTTGACCAGTTATCATACAACCTGCGCCACCAGGCTGCAAACGAAACTTCACAGCAACGTAAAAACGAAGCTTTGAAACGTTTACAGGTTGTAGAAGCTTTCCGCGATGCAAAAACAAGGATTGAGAATAACCCGGAGTGGATGATCGTGAAGATCGTTCCGGTTATCCCGCCAGAGTTGCGCCCGCTGGTACCATTGGAAGGTGGCCGTTTTGCTACTTCCGATTTGAATGACCTTTACCGCCGTGTGATTATCCGTAACAACCGTTTAAAACGTTTGATCGAGATAAAAGCACCGGAAGTTATTTTACGTAACGAAAAACGTATGCTGCAGGAAGCTGTAGATTCGTTATTTGATAACTCACGTAAAGTAAACGCGGTAAAAACTGAAGGTAACCGTGCATTGAAATCTCTTTCAGATATCCTGAAAGGTAAGCAAGGCCGTTTCCGTCAGAACTTATTGGGTAAACGTGTGGATTACTCGGCACGTTCGGTAATTGTTGTAGGGCCTAACCTTAAACTGCACGAGTGTGGTTTGCCAAAGGATATGGCTGCTGAATTATTCAAACCATTTATCATCCGCAAGATGATTGAGCGTGGTGTGGTTAAAACAGTAAAATCTGCAAAGAAAATTGTTGACCGTAAAGACCCATTAGTTTGGGATATTTTGGAAAACGTATTAAAAGGCCACCCTGTATTACTAAACCGTGCGCCTACGCTGCACAGGTTGGGTATCCAGGCTTTCCAGCCAAAATTGGTTGAAGGTAAGGCTATACAATTGCACCCTTTAACCTGTACCGCCTTCAACGCGGATTTTGACGGTGACCAGATGGCTGTGCACGTACCACTTGGTAACGCAGCAATTTTGGAAGCCCAGGTATTAATGCTTGCATCGCACAACATCTTAAACCCTGCCAACGGTACCCCAATTACAGTACCTTCGCAAGACATGGTGCTTGGTTTGTACTACATAACCAAAGGCCGTAAAACAGATGAAACCCGTGTGGTAAAAGGCCAGGGCTTAACCTTCTATTCGGCCGAAGAGGTAATTATCGCTTACAACGAAAGAAAAATTGACCTGCATGCCTTTATTAAGGTTAAAGGAAGAATTAAAGAACGCGATGGTATCATCGTATCTAAAATAATTGAAACTACTGTCGGCCGCGTGTTATTTAACCAGCACGTGCCCGAAGAAGTTGGTTACATTAACGAACTGTTGACCAAGAAATCACTGCGTGATATTATTGGCGAGGTTGTTAAGATGACCGGTATGGCTCGTGCAGCACAGTTCTTAGATGATATCAAAGAATTAGGCTTTAAGATGGCATTCCAGGGTGGTTTATCATTTAACCTGAAGGATATTAACATCCCTGAAGAAAAGGTTACTTTGATAGCACAGGCTTCTAAAGAAGTGGAAGATGTTATGGGTAACTATAACATGGGTTTCATTACCAATAACGAGCGTTACAACCAGATCATTGATATTTGGACACGTATCAACAACCGCTTAACCGCGAATGTGATGAACATCCTAAGCAACGATAACCAGGGCTTCAACTCTGTTTATATGATGCTT
Organism: Mucilaginibacter pankratovii; assembly: GCF_014773265.1. GTDB lineage: Bacteria > Bacteroidota > Bacteroidia > Sphingobacteriales > Sphingobacteriaceae > Mucilaginibacter > Mucilaginibacter pankratovii. The sequence continues at coordinate 52,878 of NZ_JACWMY010000004.1, forward strand.
GACTCTGGTGCACGTGGTTCTAAAGAGCAGATCCGTCAGCTTGCAGGTATGCGTGGTTTGATGGCGAAACCTCAAAAATCAGGTTCGGGTGGTGAGATCATCGAAAACCCGATCTTGTCTAACTTTAAAGAAGGATTGTCGGTATTAGAGTACTTTATCTCTACTCACGGTGCGCGTAAAGGTTTGGCGGATACGGCGTTAAAAACAGCGGATGCTGGTTACTTAACCCGTAGGTTGCATGATGTTGCGCAGGACATGATCGTTGGTACAGTTGATTGCGGTACTTTAAGAGGTATCTACACAACTGCATTAAAAGATAACGAGGATATTGTTGAGCCATTATACGATCGTATTTTAGGTCGTACCACACTTCATGATGTTTATGACCCTATCACCAACGAGCTGATCGTTTCTGCAGGCCATGATATCACCGAAGAAATTGGTAAAAAAATAGAGAACTCACCTTTAGAAGGTATCGAAATTCGTTCGGTATTAACCTGCGAAAGCCGCAGAGGTGTATGTACATTATGCTACGGCCGTAACCTTGCAAGCGGTAAACGCGTGCAAAAAGGCGAGGCAGTGGGTGTAATTGCAGCACAGTCGATTGGTGAGCCGGGTACACAGTTAACACTTCGTACATTCCACGTGGGTGGTACTGCATCAAACATCGCGGCAGAATCACAGATCAACGCAAGGTTTGAAGGTATCATTGAATTTGAGAACGTACGTACCGTTGAGTACAAAACCGACGAAGAAAACGTTGAAGTGGTATTAGGCCGTTCGGGCGAGTTCCGCATCATCGAGCCGGGTACCAACAAGGTTATCGTTACCAATAACATTCCATACGGTTCGTACCTGTATGTAAAAGATGGCGCTAAAATTGCCAAAGGCGATCGTATCTGTTCATGGGATCCGTACAATGCGGTTATCATATCAGAGTTTGCCGGTATCACCACTTTTGAGGCGGTATTGGAAGGCATCACTTTCCGCGAGGAAAGCGATGAGCAAACAGGTCACCGTGAGAAAGTTATTATCGATACCAGGGATAAAACAAAAAACCCTGTTATCCAGATAGCTGATTCAAAAGGTAATATCATTAAAGGATACAACATCCCGGTAGGTGCCCACATTTCTGTTGAAGAAGGTGAGAAACTGCAAACCGGACAAGTTATTGCTAAAATCCCTCGTTCAACCGGTAAAACGCGAGATATTACAGGTGGTTTACCACGTGTAACCGAGTTATTTGAAGCACGTAACCCATCTAACCCTGCGGTAGTAACCGAGATTGACGGTGTGGTAACTTTAGGCGGTGTGAAACGTGGTAACCGCGAGATCACCATCGAAAGTAAAGATGGCCAGGTTAAAAAATACCTGGTGCCTTTATCTAAACACATCCTGGTACAAGATAACGACTTTGTTAAAGCAGGTATGCCATTGTCTGATGGTTCTATCTCTCCGGCAGATATCCTTGCCATTAAAGGCCCTGCGGCCGTGCAGGAATACCTGGTAAACGGTATACAAGAGGTTTACCGCTTACAGGGTGTGAAGATAAACGATAAACACTTTGAGGTTATCGTTCACCAGATGATGCAGAAAGTTGCTATTGAAGATGCAGGTGATACCCGTTTCCTGGAAAGGGAAGCTGTTGATAGCTGGGACTTTATGATAGAGAACGACGAGATGTTTGATAAGAAAGTGGTTACCGAAGCCGGTGATTCAACTAACTTAAAAGTAGGTCAGATCGTATCTTTAAGGAAACTGCGCGACGAAAACTCTATCCTGAAACGTAAGGATGCGAGATTAGTTGAGGTAAGGGATGCAATCGCTGCAACCTCGAGCCCGATGCTGCAAGGTATCACAAGGGCATCATTAGGTACCAAATCGTTTATTTCAGCGGCATCGTTCCAGGAAACCACCAAGGTACTGAACGAGGCAGCCATAGCAGGTAAAAAAGATAACATGCTGGGCTTGAAAGAAAACGTTATTGTTGGTCACTTAATTCCGTCCGGAACTGGTTTACGCGAATACGAAAATATCCGCGTAGGTTCTCAGGAAGAATTTGATCGCCTGATGGCTTCAAAAACTGAGGAAGTGGAAGCTTAATCAGATTTTTTTAAATACTTTTGCAAAGCCTTCTATGAAAATGGAAGGCTTTGCTATTTTAGTACCATGGAAGAACAAAACGAACAACAAATAAACATTGAGCTTTCTGAAGAAGTTGCAGAGGGCGTTTACGCTAATCTTGCCATCATAACCCATTCCAGTTCGGAGTTTGTGCTCGATTTTATCCGTGTAATGCCGGGTGTACCAAAAGCAAAAGTAAAATCGCGCGTGATACTAACGCCCGAGCACGCCAAAAGGCTGTTAACCGCGTTGGAAGATAATATAGAGAAATATGAGGCCGTAAATGGCCGCATCAAAATAGGGAACGACCCAACAGGCGGAGCCTTCCCCATGACCTTCGGCGGGCCCATCGGCCAAGCGTAGTTTGTTCATGGATCATAGTTTATAGTTCATAGCCTGGAGCTGCCATGAACTATGAACCATTAACTATCAACCATAAAATATGAACAAGGATTCCAAAATATATATCGCCGGGCATCGTGGAATGGTAGGTTCTGCTATATATCGTAAACTGCAGGCAGAAGGTTACACGAATTTTATCCTACGGAGATCGGAAGAGGTAGACCTGCGCGATCAACAGCAGGTTGCTGCTTTTTTTGCTCAAACTAAACCTGATTACGTGTTTTTGGCAGCCGCGAAAGTTGGCGGTATTGTAGCCAATAATACCTACCGTGCCGATTTTTTGTACGAAAACCTGCAAATTCAGAACAACGTTATCCATAACTCTTACTTAAATGGCGTAAAAAAGCTGATGTTCCTGGGTTCGAGCTGTATCTACCCCAAGCTGGCACCACAGCCGCTGAAAGAAGATTACCTGCTGACCGGTACCTTAGAACCTACAAACGAACCTTATGCCATAGCCAAAATAGCGGGCATTAAAATGTGCGATGCCTACCGCGCACAATATGGCTGCAACTTTATATCGGTAATGCCTACCAATATGTATGGCTACAATGATAACTATCATCCGCAAAACTCGCACGTACTGCCGGCCATGATCCGCAGGTTTCATGAGGCAAAGGAGCAAAATCTACCAACGGTTACCATTTGGGGAACCGGTACGCCGCTGCGCGAGTTTTTGTTTGCCGATGACCTGGCAGAGGCTTGTTATTACCTGATGCAGAATTACGATGAACCCGGCCTGGTTAATATTGGCAGCGGAAGGGAGATAAGCATTAAGGACCTGGCCCTGTTGATAAAAAAAGTAGTTGGCTATGAAGGTAATATCGATTTTGATACCAGCAAACCCGATGGCACACCGCGCAAACTGATGGACGTTACCAAACTGGCCGAAAAAGGCTGGAAATATTCCACGCAATTAGAAGACGGTATCCGCCTGGCTTATGAGGATTTTTTAATAAAACATGTGGAGCGGTAAGGCAAACAATATTATTCTAAAAAGTGTTAGCACAGCGTTAACAGAAATTGATACAAATGAGTAAAACCATCATCTTCGGCGCTTCGGGCCAGTTAGGGCAATGTTTTAAAAAGCTGGCCGCAGATAAAAACTTCGACTTTTTTATTTTCCCGGATGAAACCGAAGCCAATATTTTAGATGTTGAAGGCTTGGGCAAACTCTTCGCTAAATACAAACCGGCTTACGCCGTTAACTGCGCTGCTTACACTGCGGTTGATAAAGCAGAAGACGAGTCCGACCTTGCCGAAAAGATCAACAAAACCGGCGTAGAGAATATCGCCAAACTGTGCGGCGAACACGGGACAAAACTGATACAGGTATCAACCGACTTTGTATTTAAGGGTGATATTTCTTCGCCTTTGAACGAGGAGGATGTAACAGAGCCCATCAGCGTTTACGGCCAAACCAAGCTGGATGGCGAAAAGGTTATCCCGGCGCTTGTGAAGGAGTACTTTATCGTGCGCACCGCATGGCTTTATTCCGAATTTGCGAACAACTACGTGAAGACCATGCTTAGGCTGGGTAGCGAACGCCCCGAGTTGAAGATCATAGCTGATCAGGCAGGCACGCCAACATACGCTATCGATCTGGCAAATTGTATCATCACCATTATCACTTCGGGCAGCACCGCTTATGGTACTTACCACTACAGCAACGAGGGGATAGCCTCCTGGTACGATTTTTCCAAGGCGATATTTGATATCTCGGGAACGGAGGTAAAAGTGATCCCTATTCCAACCAGTGAGTATCCAACAAAGGCCACCAGGCCACCGTATTCGGTAATGGATAAAACCAAAATAAAAAGAATATTCGGCATCGAAATTCCGTATTGGAGAGACAGCCTGCAGGTTTGTATCGGCGAATTAAAACAACAAAACTAAACACATCATCACAATGAAGGGTATCATATTAGCAGGCGGATCGGGCACAAGGCTTTATCCTATTACCAAGGCCATAAGTAAACAGCTGATGCCTATTTACGATAAGCCGATGATCTATTATCCGCTATCGGTTTTGATGCTGGCCGGTATCAACGAGATCCTCATCATCACCACCGCCGAGGATAACCCCGGTTTTGTGCGCCTGTTGGGCACCGGCGAAGAACTTGGCTGCAAATTCCAGTACGCCATACAGGAAACACCTAACGGATTGGCCCAGGCCTTTGTTATTGGCGCTGATTTTATTGGTACCGATAAGGTTGCCCTGGTGTTAGGCGATAATATCTTCTACGGATCGGGCTTTAGCAGGCTTATCCAAAGCTTTAATGATGTGGATGGTGCTGCCATATTCGCCTACCCCGTTGCCGACCCGGAACGCTACGGCGTTGTGGAGTTCGACTCTGAATACCGCGCAGTATCTATCGAAGAAAAGCCAACCGCCCCAAAATCAAAATACGCCGTACCCGGATTGTATTTTTACGATAACAGCGTGGTTGAGATAGCAAAAAACATCCAACCATCCCCGCGCGGCGAATACGAAATTACCGACGTGAACCGTGTGTACCTGGAGCAAGGCAACCTAAAAGTTGGTGTAATGGATCGAGGCACCGCATGGCTGGATACCGGCACGTTCGATTCCCTGAGCGATGCTACCGAATTTGTACGCGTGATAGAAAAACGCCAGTCGCGCAAGATTGGATGTATAGAGGAAGTTGCCTACGTAATGGGCTTTATCGACGATGAACAGCTGAAGGTTTTGGTGCAGAAATACATCAAGAGCGGTTACGGGGCGTATCTGCAGAGTTTGTTAGATCAGTAGAAGCTTATCCTCCGCTGCCGCAAGCGTCCTCGCTTGTGGCCAGTTAGCAGAGCGGCATTGCTTTTCAATGTGCATAGTTTGCATAATGGCAACCTTGCATGCGGGCTACAAGCGAGGACGCTTGCGGCAGCTAAAACCTTTATTTCTTTTGAAATTCAGGATGCTCACCAATAACCTTTAGCATTTCGTCCAGTAAATCATCACTCAACGCATCTACCCAAACAATCCCCTCATCTTTCCTAAACCAGGTCATTTGCCTTTTGGCGAAGCGGCGGGTGTTTTGTTTGATCAAGGCGATAGCCGTTGGCAAATCAGTATTGCCATCAAAGTATCCGAAAATTTCACTGTAGCCAACGGTGTTTAGGGCGTTAAGCTGGCGATGGGGCAGCAGTGCTTTCACTTCCTCCACCAAACCATCAGCCACCATCATATCCACGCGTTGATTAATGCGATTGTAGAGCGTCTCCCTCGGCATATTCAGCCCAAGTTTGACAATATTAAAAGTGCGCTTATTGGTTTTCGCGGTGCGATAAGAGGAAAAGGGCTGCCCCGAGCTTTCGTAAACCTCGATGGCCCGTATTACGCGCTGTGGGTTGTTAATATCAACCTCGTTATAGTATACCGGGTCCACCAGTTTTAAGCGTTCCTGCAAAGCGGGGAGGCCATTTTCGGCTAATTCGGCGTTGAGGCGTTCCCGTATCGCCGGGTCGGCGGTAGGTAATTCATCGAAACCTTCGCAAATGGCTTTAATGTACAGGCCCGAGCCACCGGCCAGTATCACAACCTGATGTTTTTGAAAAAGCTCTTCCAGCAACACAAGGCATTCCCTTTCAAAATCGCCAACCGAAAAACTTTCGGTAATGGAATGTGAGTTGATAAGGTAATGAGGCGCTGCAGCAAGTTCTTCATCCGTGGGTTTAGCCGTACCGATGCTCATCTCCCTGAAAAATTGCCTCGAATCGGCAGAAACCACAGCTGTATTAAAATGCTGGGCTAATTGAATAGCCGCCGCCGTTTTACCCGAAGCCGTAGGGCCGGCAATTACAATGAGGGTGGGGGTGGTGGTGCTCATAGTTTGTGAGAAAAATATCGAACACCGAATGTCGAATAATGAACTTCGAAGGGATTAAGAATGATGAATTTTAAATACTTCGAAGTTCATTATTCGATATTCAAAATTCATCATTCGATATTCAAACAATATTAGTAATCGTCTCCGCGGCCGGGTTTTTCGTCATCCTCAAAACCATCGTCATCGCCAAAGCCAAATTCATCTTCTTCCTCGTCCTCTTTCTTTTCTTCTTCGGGGTCGTCTATACCGGTATCGGTCACTTCAGAAAAATCCTCGGTTTCCTCGGGGTTGTACAACATTTCGTTCAGGAAATCCAGGTCTTCATCCGGCGTAGCAGCGGCCGCGACAGTTGGATTAAACACATTGCCAAACTGTTTCGGCGCTTCGCCTACTGAGCGTACCACCAAAGGGTAAGTTGCACCCGGGGTATCGTTCAGGATGATCTGCCTTAACTCCACATGGAAATCAAAAGGCCTGTCGAAATTAAAGGTATAGTAAAATTTTTGGTGCGGATCGTCGATAAAGCTGCTCAGTTTTATCTTCTCCATCAGCGGGATCTTCCTGTCGATCCGTTTTTGATTGGGCAGGTAAGTAATTTCTTCGCCCTTCATCCACTGATCGTTGCTGATATAAAAAGATGAAGAATATTCAGGGTTGTACCCGGTAGACTGGTGTATAGCGCGGTGAAGATCCTCAAACGTTTGGTTCGATTTTACATCAATATCCCGGCTCACATCATCGTAATCCTCAAAAGTAACCCTGAACCTGTATAATGCCATTTTTAGTAAATTTTGTCAAAAATAATAATGTTTTTATTCAATTTGTGCTTGCAACAACTTTCAAGCCAATTTCTTGTCCTTTTTCAATCGTAAAGTTTATCGCGGCCTCTCTATTATTAGGAATTTCGCCCTCCAGGATGGCCTCGCGGATCTTATTCTTAATAATTCCCACTTCGCGGCCCTCTCCAATGCCAAAAAGCTGCATAATATCCAGCCCGGTTACCGGTGGCTGCCAGTTTCTAATGCTGTCGCGTTCTTCTACATCCTTTATTTTCTGTAGAACCAGCTCAAAATTGTTACGATACTTTTTAACCTTGTATTCGTTTTTGGTGGTTACGTCTGCTTTACACAACAGCATCAGCGCTTCTATGTCCTCACCAGCCTCAAACAGCAGCCTCCTTACGGCCGAATCGGTTACGATGGATTGCGACAGTACTATCGGCCTTAAATGCAGTTGCACCAGTTTCTGCACGAATTTCATTTTCTCGTTCAGCGGTAATTTCAGCTGAGCGAAGATCTTGGGCACCATGCGCGCGCCCTTATCCTCGTGCCCGTGGAAAGTCCACCCGTGGCCCGGTTCAAAGCGTTTGGTAGGGGGCTTGGCAATATCATGCAAAATAGCCGCCCAGCGCAGCCAAAGGTCGTCGGTAGTTTCGCAGATGTTATCCAGCACCTGCAGGGTGTGGTAAAAATTATCCTTGTGCCCTTTACCGTTGATGATCTCCACCCCATAAAGCGCCACCATCTGCGGAAAGATGATGTGCAGCAAGCCCGTATCAAACAAATAATTAAAACCGATAGAGGGCTTTGCCGACAGGATGATCTTATTCAGCTCATCGGTAATGCGCTCCTGCGATACAATTTTGATGCGGTGCAGGTTGCTTTTGATGGCTGCGATGGCCTCATCATCTATCCGGAAATTCAACTGCGATGCAAAACGTATTGCCCGCATCATTCGCAAAGGATCGTCCGAAAAAGTTTCTACCGGGTTTAGCGGCGTGCGGATGAGCTTTTGTTCGATATCGGCTATACCTCCAAATGGGTCTACCAGTTCGCCGTAATTATGGGCGTTTAAAGTTATAGCCAGCGCGTTGATGGTGAAATCGCGGCGTTTCTGGTCATCATCCAGCGTACCGTTCTCTACAATAGGCTTACGCGATTCGGAGCGGTAACTTTCCTTGCGGGCGCCTACAAACTCCACCTCTACATCCTGATAGCGCAGCATAGCGGTACCAAAATTTTTAAATACCGATACTTTTACGTTCAGCTTCGCGGCAACCGCCTCGGCAAATTCTATCCCATTACCTAAAACAACAATATCAATATCCTTTGATGGGCGATTGAGAAAAATATCCCGCACGTACCCGCCAATGGCATAAGCCTGCACATTTTGCCCGGCAGCAATGCTGGAAATAACAGAAAATACCGGGTGTTGCAGGTGTTGTTTCATAAAAATAAAGCCGCAGAGCGGCTTATGTAGTACGGTGCAAATTTAATGATATTAAAATTAACGGCGAATAAATTCAAAACTGCCGTTCGGGTCCAGCCGCATGATGGTAGACGGGGCCTTTTTCTCCATGCTGTGCTGGTCTATATCCACCACGTAATCAACGCCATCAATAATATCCTGGCTTATCTTGCCGAAGTATTCGGGAGAAGGCTCTCCGCTGATATTGGCGGATGTGGATACAATAGGTTTGCGCAAACGCTGGATCAGTTGCTGGCAAAAAGGATGGTTACTTACCCTTATGCCCACGCTGCCATCCCCGGCAATCAGGGCGGGCGAGAGGTTGCGCGCGCCGGGCATTACCAGCGTAAGCGGGTTTTCGGCAAATTCTATCAATTGGTAGGCAATTTCGGGCACCTCGGTAATATAGCTTTGCAGCTTGTTATCGGTATCAACCAAAATGATCATACTCTTGCTTTCTTCGCGTTGTTTCAGTGCGAAGATCTTTTGCACGGCTTCGGTATTGGTGGCATCACAGCCTATACCCCAAATGGTATCGGTAGGGTACAGGATGATGCCGCCATCCTGTAGTACTTTTAATGCCTTGTTTACTTCGTCCTTAAGCATGGGCGGTTATTTGTTGGTATATGTTCATCAATTGCGCCGCTAAGTTACGGTCTTCAAATCGTTGTGCATAATCTAGGCCTTTGGTAATCATTTGCTGCCGCAATGCGTCGTCAGTTAATACCTCATCTATTTGCTTCGCGAGGCCTTTTTCATCATCCGGGTTTACGTAACGGCTATGTTCACCCCCTGCTTCCTCCAAACAGGAACCTGTTGCCGCAATAACAGGAACGCCCGATACCAGTGCCTCTAAAACCGGGATGCCAAAACCCTCATAGCGGGACGGGTAAACAAAAAGTGCTGCCGATTGATAAACCGCAGGCAGATCGTCAAAGCTTACCTCATGCTGAAAAAGCATCCTGTCGCTTAGGTTATTGGCCGATAAGTAAGCTTTCACCTCATCTAAATAAGCCGTCGCTTTACCAACCACTACCACGGGTATATTTGTTTTGAGATAGGGCAGGGCTTTGGCCAAAAGCATCAGGTTCTTGCGCTCTTCAATGGTGCCCACGTTCAGTATAAAGCTATCCGGCAGGTTGTACTTTTGTTTGACGGTTGCTGTTTGTTTCGGGGATTGCTTGATGCTGAACTCCGGCGCGCAGCCCTGGTATACCACTTCTATTTTTTGTGGGTCGATATCAAGCAGTTCAACCAGATCCTGTTTGGTGCGTTCGCTGATAGCGATAACCCTATCGGCGGTTTTGCAGGCACGTTTTGTTTTTGCGGTGTAAATAAGGCGGTTTATCCAGCCATAATATTGCGGGAAACGCAGGAAGATGAGATCGTGTATGGATACTACCGATCTGATGCCTGTATTGCCGATGCCTAAAGGCAGCTCGTAGCTCAAGCCGTGATAAACGTCGATGCCGTCCTTTTTGAGGTTGGTCACCACGCCCTTGCTGCGCCACAATGCGGTAAGGTATTTACTGGCAGGGGTAATGGTTTTGATATTCGGGAAGCTTTCGAAAAAATTACGCCACTTGTTTGGTTTAAGTTTTGGCGTGTACAGCAGGTAGGTGTTTACAGGATAGTGCGATGCCGTGGTTTTTATCAGCCAGCGGCTAAAATTGCCCAGGCCGGTGTTGTTTAAAAAAGCACGTTTGGCATCGTATCCGATCTTCATAGTGAGTGGTGAATGGTGAGTGGTGAATAGTGAGTAGTGAGTGGTTGATAGGTGGTGAGCAGTGAGTTTGAGGCCGATTATGCCACCACTTACTACTCACCACTTACTGCTCATAACTCACTATTCACAACTCACCATTGACTACTATACTGCTACGTTATTCTCCCTCAAAGCATCATTCAATGATGTCTTTTTATCGGTAGATTCTTTACGGGTGCCGATGATCAGTGCACAAGGCACCTGGTACTCGCCGGCAGGGAATTTTTTTGCGTAAGTACCCGGGATAACTACCGAGCGGGCAGGCACACGGCCTTTGTATTCAATCGGCTCTTTGCCGGTAACATCAATAATTTTGGTAGATGCGGTCAGTACTACGTTAGCGCCTAAAACGGCTTCGCGTTCTACATGCACACCTTCTACAACAATAGCACGCGAACCAAGGAAACAGTTATCCTCAATGATCACAGGTGCGGCCTGTACCGGCTCTAAAACGCCGCCAATACCTACGCCACCGCTGAGGTGTACATGCTTGCCTATTTGCGCACACGAGCCTACGGTTGCCCAGGTATCAACCATGGTACCTTCATCTACATAAGCGCCAATGTTTACGTACGATGGCATCATGATAACGCCTTTTGCCAAATACGCGCCGTAACGGGCAATACCATGCGGTACCACGCGTACACCAAGCTCCTTGTAGTTGGTTTTTAGCTTCATTTTATCATAAAACACAAAAGGACCCGTTTTTATTTCTTCCATCTGGCGGGTAGGGAAGTAAAGGATAACGGCTTTTTTTATCCAGTCGTTGGTGTGCCAGCGGCTGCCTATCAGTTCGGCAACGCGTATCTCGCCTTTGTCAAGGCGTTCGATAACGGTTTCAATGGCGTTGGTATATTCGCTGTAGTTTAAAAGATTCCTGTCCTCCCAGGCATCTTCAATCATTTTTTTAAGATCGATCATTTAGTAACGAAATAAATTTTGTCAAATTAAAGGATTTTTAGGGAGATTTGTTTGAGATAATTGTACATGCTAAGCGCAGAAGTGAGAATAACAGCCGTTTAGTTTCCGTTAAATATGAAAATATACCTTTTAATTATTTTTACCTGTCTAACGTATTGTGCCCAGGCACAGAGTGATGAAGAGATTTGGAAAACCTGGAATAAGAACTATCCGGAAAAAGATATACCGGCCATGCTGAAACTTGAACAGCAATACGCGGGAGAGCGTGGAAAAAAATCCGAAAATAGCACCTTATTATGTTAGGCTGGCGAGCTATCGTTTTAAGGCAATATTTTTAGGCAAAACAAAGCCGGTTGATGCCGAAATAATACAATCGATGCAGCGGGTTTTAACCCTTAATCAAAGAGACCCTAACCAGATGGCACGACTTGTGGATTCGGTTGTTTTGATAAAAGTTGGCCAACGGCAAGTATGGATGCCTATACAGAGGAATTTATTGCCGCAATTACACAAAGAGGTTTCGAAAGGCCAAAAGATAACGCTATACTGCGCGTTCTTAAATGAACATACCACTAAAAATCAATTATTCAATAATTTCCTCATTTCTGAATTCGTTACTGAGTAGTACCTGAGCAAAACATTATGCCTGAAAAAGAAAAACTAAGAATAGATAAATACCTCTGGGCTATCCGCATGTTTAAAACCCGTACGCTGGCCTCGGATGCCTGCAAGGCTGGCCGTGTAAAATTAGAGAGCAATAACATCAAGGCATCGCACGAGGTAAAGATAGGTGAGCGCTACCAGATCTCTAAAGGACCCGAACGTAAAGTGATATTAGTGGCCGGCCTTTTAGAGAGCCGCGTGGATGCTAAAAAAGCGGTGGATTACTACCAGGACATTACCCCCGTAGAACAAACTACGGCCTTTAAATCCATGTTCCACGCCCCGGTGCTCAAACGCGACCGCGGCACCGGCCGCCCCACCAAACGCGACCGCCGCGAAACCGACGATCTGAAGGATAACTTTTTTGAAAAGCCGGAGGAACCAGCGGAAGAACATTAATATCCTTTGTCATGCTGAACCGGTGTGGGACAGCCGCTCGCATATTTGACTCACCCCGGGTTCGCTAACGCTGCCCGACCCTCTCTCCGCAAGCGGAAAGAGGGTTAAAAAAAAGAAAAAAAGCTCCCCTCTTTCCGAAGGAGAGAGGGGTTGGGGGTGAGTCAACTCGCGATGCGGACACGATCATGTGTTTTGAATACGCAAGATTTTAATCCATCGCTCTCTCCGCAAGCGGAAAGAGGGTGAAAAGAGAAAAAAAGCTCCCCTCTTTCCGAAGGAGAGAGGGGTTGGGGGTGAATCAACTCGCGATGCGGACACGATCATTGTGTTTTGAACACTAAAGGTTTGAACACATCGCTTTTAAAATCCACATTGAATTTTTAAAAGAGGTTTACCCGGACGTCCGTCGCGCTACGAATAAGATAAGGATTTTATCCTTATTTTTGCCCTTTATAACCACCTATGCGCACAAAAAGGTGCAGAATTGCGTTTACTCATCTACATGAAAGATACCTACCAGGGCGAAGAACATAAAATTGCAATTATCGGTTTAGGCTATGTGGGTTTGCCGCTTGCTATCGAATTCGCCAAAAAATATAACGTTTTAGGGTTTGATATAGATGAACAGCGCATCCTGGAACTCAGCCTCGGCACCGACCGCACACAAGAAGCTAATATCGACGACCTGCAACAGGTACTAAAGCATTCTGCTGAGACAGGCTTAAAGTTCTCTGCCGATACCGAAGAGCTGCGCAATTGCAACACCTACATCGTAACCGTACCCACCCCAATAGATCAGTTTAAAGCGCCTGACTTAGGCCCATTGTTAAAAGCCTCCGAAATGCTTGGCGAAGTACTAAAACCCGGGGATTTGGTGATCTACGAATCTACCGTGTATCCCGGCTGTACCGAGGAGGATTGCATCCCCGTATTGGAAAAAGCATCGGGACTTAAGTTTAACGAAGGCTTTTTTGCGGGATACTCTCCTGAACGGATCAACCCCGGCGATAAAATAAACACGCTTACCAAAATTAAAAAGGTTACCAGCGGTTCTACGCCGGAAATTGCCCAACGGGTGGATGATCTGTATGCTTCCATCATTGAAGCCGGCACCCACATGGCGCCAAGCATCAAGGTTGCCGAGGCATCAAAAGCTATCGAGAACGCTCAGCGCGATGTAAACATCTCCTTTGTGAACGAACTGGCGCTGATCTTCGACCGAATGGGCATTGATACCAACGATGTGCTGGACGCCGCGGGCACTAAATGGAATTTTTTAAAATATAAACCCGGCCTGGTTGGCGGGCACTGCATAGGGGTAGACCCATACTATTTAGCTCACAAGGCCGAATCATTAGGCTACCAGCCGCAGGTGATCCTCTCCGGCCGCAGGGTGAACGATGAGATGGGTAGCTTTGTAGCCGGTAAGGTAATTAAACTGCTGGTTGCCAAAGGGCACGATATCAGCCACGCCAACGCGCTGGTGCTGGGCATCACCTTTAAGGAGAACTGCGCCGATGTGCGCAACAGTAAGGTAGTTGATATTTACACCGAATTAAAAGCCTTTGGGCTGAATGTGGATGTATACGACCCATGGGCCGATGCGGAGAAAGTACAACAGGAATACCAGATAACACTAACCGCAGTCATTGATAAAAAGTACGACGCGATTGTTCTGGCCGTGGCCCATAATGAGTTTTTAGCGCTGGATTATGCAACGATAATAAATGGCGATACCGGCGTTATTTACGATACCAAATCGGTTTTGCCGCGGGGGATTGTGGATGCACGTTTATAGTTAGCCATTTTTAATGCACAGAAATGATGATTTCTTATGCCAACGCCCGCATCAATCGCTTTGTTCGGGCTTGTTCGGGCTGTTCGCACCCGATCACGAACGCGAACACGCGCAATCGGCGCTTGATTTTTTTGAGTATTATTGCAAACCAAAAATATACCGGATCTTTTTAGCTAATGAAGAGTATCGCCCAAAAAGTATTTGATATCGAAATTGAATCGCTGCAGCATGTGGCATCGATGATAGACGAACAGTTTTCGCAAGCGGTGGAAGCCATCCTGCAGAGTAAAGGTAAATTGGTGGTTTGCGGAATGGGGAAATCGGGGCATATTGGTAAAAAGATCTCGGCAACGCTTACCAGCACGGGCACCCAAAGTTTTTTTATGCACCCCGCGGAAGCTTTCCACGGTGACCTGGGTATGGTGGGGGAGAACGATATCATTCTCATCCTGTCCTATTCCGGCGAAACCGAGGAAGTTTTAAAACTGGTGCCCTTTTTAAAATGGCATAAAAACCCGTCCATAGCCATTACCGGCAACCCAAATTCTACGCTGGCAAAAAATGCCACTTACCACTTAAATGTAGGTATTAAGCAGGAGGCTTGTCCGCTGGAGCTGGCCCCAACATCATCTACCACTGCCACATTGGTAATGGGTGATGCGCTGGCTGTTGCATTGATGACGGCGAGAGATTTTAGTCCCGATGATTTTGCACGGTTCCATCCCGGCGGGCGTTTGGGCCGTAAGCTTTTAGTGCGGGTGAAGGATCTGATGCGTACTGATAACTTGCCTTTTTTGGAGCCGGGTGCCAATTTTACGCAGTTGATCATCCGCATGTCCGAAGGGAAATTGGGGATGGTAGTATTAGGCACAGCCGAGAAAGTCGCCGGCGTTATTACCGACGGCGACCTGCGCCGCGGCCTGGTAAAATATGCCGATGTACAACAGATGCCCATTACCACGATGATGAATGGCAACCCCATTATTGTAAACGATGATATGCTGGTTTATGATGCCGAAGCCCTGATGCTGGAGCGAAAAATAACTACGCTGCTGGTGCAAAACAGCGATAGCCGGATAACCGGCGTTTACCAGATATTTAACCAGGCATAAGCGGCAGATGAAAGCGATCATAGTAATACCCGCCCGTTTAAAATCCACCAGGTTACCCGATAAGGTTTTACTGGACTTGGGCGGCAAGCCCGTTATCCAACGCGTTTACGAGGCTTGTATGCAGGCAAAACTGCACCAGGAAGTTTGGATAGCCGCTGATAGTGATGTGGTGTTTAACCTGTGCAAACAGTTTACGCCAAATGTATTAATGACCAGGGAAGAGCACCCCAGCGGTACCGACCGGATTGCCGAGGTGGCCGCAAAGATCCCCTGCGATATCGTGATCAACGTACAGGGCGACGAGCCTTTTTTTGATGCCGATATTGTAGACAGGCTAATAACCGCCCTGCAGCAAAGCGATGCCGCTATGGCCAGCGTTTGCGCGCCCGTAGAAACCATAGACGAACTCCACAACCCCAATTTAGTTAAGTTGGTTGTTGATGTAAATGGCAATGCCATTTACTTTTCGCGCTATCCGGTACCGTACTCCAGAGATGTGATATTGGAGGATGCATCGGCCTACAAAAAGCATATGGGTGTATATGCATACCGCGCGGAGTTTTTGAAGAAGTTTATTCAATTGCCGGTATCGTTTTTAGAGCGGTCTGAAAAGTTGGAGCAGCTGCGCGCCATAGAAAATGGTTATAAAATTAAAATGATAGAAGTTGCAGGTTTCCAAAAGGGGATAGATACCCCGGAGGACCTGGAGCATGCACGTAAAAAAATAGAAAACAATGGCACTATATAAAAACATTACCGAGAAGCCCTTTTTTATTGTTGGCCCCTGCGTTATGGAAAACCAGGAATTGCTTTACACCGTAGCCGAAAAGGTTGCAGAGATAAAAGCGAAATATCCCATAACCGTGGTGTTTAAATCCTCTTTCGATAAGGCCAACCGTACCAGCATAAGCGCTTACCGCGGCCCCGGCATTGAAAAGGGTTTGGAGATGCTGAACAACGTAAAAGAGAAATTCGGCTTGGAGGTTACTACTGATATTCATGAGCCCTTCCAGGCGGCAATAGCTGCGCAAGTGGTGGATATTTTGCAGATCCCGGCATTCCTTTGCAGGCAGACAGATTTGCTGGTAGCGGCCGCGCAAACCGGTAAGGTGGTGAATGTGAAAAAAGCGCAGTTCCTATCCGGGCAGGATATGTTTTACCCGGCGCAAAAGGTAAAAGAAGCCGGTAACGAGCAGATCATCCTCACCGAACGTGGCAACTCGTTCGGTTATAATAACCTGGCGGTAGATTTTAGGAATATTGCTGATATGAAGGAATTTGGTTACCCGGTTTGTATGGATTGTACTCACTCGGTACAGCGCCCCGGCGGTGCAGGCGGCAAAACCGGCGGCGACCGCAAATTTGTACCCAACATGGCTCATGCAGCACGTGCCTTCGGCGCGAGCGGCTATTTTATCGAAACCCATCCCGATCCTGACCACGCCCTGAGCGACGGCCCGAATATGCTATATTTAAAGGATCTGGAAGAGTTGATCAAGTCGCTGATTAGCTAATTTATTATTTTGCGAATGGCGGTGGGGACACCGCCATTTTGTTTATCACCCCGGTTGCGGTGTCCTTACCGCAACCATTCAAAATCTAATAATCCGTTTTATCCTCTATCGCTTCCCAAAGCTTAAAAGCGGGTTGGGCTTCGTTGCGCATCAGCTGCTCAAAGGGGAGTTTGCGCTTCTCCATCGGCAGTTCCAGCTCATCGTAAATAAAATGGTCGTAGAAACCGATGGCGGCAGCATCGGCCTTGGTATTGGCGTAATATATTTTGCTGATGCGGGCCCAGTAAATGGCACCCAGGCACATCGGGCAGGGTTCGCAGCTGGTGTAGATCTCGCAGCCCTCTAAATTAAAAGTGCCCATTTCCTGGCAGGCCAGGCGTATAACTGATACCTCGGCATGTGCTGTTGGGTCGTTGGTGGGTACTACTCTATTGGCACTGCGTGCTATTACCATGCCGTCTTTAACGATCACAGCACCAAACGGCCCGCCTAATCCCTGTTTAACATTATATTCCGACAGATCGATAGCCATCTGCATAAAATCCTCGTGTTTCATAATTCGTTTTCGTTATAAATTAAAAAACCCCAACTCAAAGCCGGGGTTTCATTATTTAATATTTTATTTTCCATCTGCACATTCGCACATCTGAAATTTGCACATCTGAAATTTGCACATCTTACTTCTTGTCTTTCGCGTAATCGTCGTTAAGCCTTTTAATCACATCGGCAGTAACATCCAGGCTTGGGTCGCCGTAAAGCATACCTGTGCTGGCGCGGGTGAAGGTTAACACCAATTTGTAGCCTTTTTCTTTAGCGTAAGCTTTGGTAAAAGCAGCCAATTTTTCGTAGAATTTATTTTGCTCGGTAGCCTGGTCCTGTTGAACCTGCGCGCCGGCGTTTTGCTGATATTGCTGAAACTCCTGGCCTTTACGTTGCAGTTGTTGCTCTGTTGCTGCGCGTTTATCGGCAGGCATTGTAGCAGCTTCTTTTTGGTATTCGGCATATTGGCGTTGTATAGCCTGCTGGCGAGATTGTACATCGGCCTGTGCTGCTTTGGCTTTGTCTTCCAGGCGTTTAGACATATCGTTGAAATAGTCGTATTTAGCCACAAGCGTATCCTGGTTGATGAACACTATTTCGTGTGCTGTAGTTGTTGTTGGGGTGCTTGCTGCAGCAGCAGGTTTGTCGGCAGTTTTATTTTGGTTGCACGCAGCTACGCTTGCGGCAAGGGCTAATAATAAAACTGATTTTGTAACGATTGACGCCTTGATTTTCATTCTGTTTATCTAAAAAAAATTTTGACAAAGATAAACTTTCGTATCAAGTTTCCTAACCCTAAAAAGGATGTTTATTATGGGTCATATTTATCCACATTAGTGCTAATAATGATGTATATGTGCGCGCAAAATCGTACTTTTGTATGTTAAACTCCGCCCCGGAGTATGTTATTGTTTTAGATAAATTATGAGCGAAGAAAATCAGGACAGATCGAATTATTCAGCAGATAATATACAGGTTTTAGAAGGATTAGAGGCCGTACGTAAAAGGCCTTCGATGTACATAGGTGATACCGGCGTAAAAGGCTTGCACCACCTGGTTTACGAGGTAGTAGATAACTCGATAGATGAGGCGCTTGCCGGCTATTGCGATACCATTGATGTTACTATCCACAAAGGCAATTCCATAACAGTTGTTGATAATGGCCGTGGTATCCCAACGGGTATCAATACCAAAGAGCAAAAATCGGCACTCGAAATTGTAATGACCGTGCTGCACGCAGGTGGTAAATTTGACAAGGATACGTACAAGGTATCCGGCGGTTTGCACGGTGTGGGTGTAAGTTGCGTTAACGCATTATCTATACACGTAAAAACGGTTGTACAGCGCGAAGGCAAGATATTTACACAGGAGTACGAACGCGGCAAGCCGCTGTTCCCGGTAAAGGAAATTGGCGTGTCTGATAAAACAGGCACCTCCCAAACTTTCCAGCCGGATGCGGAGATCTTTACGTTAACCACCGAGTATAAGTTTGATACTTTAGCTACCCGTTTACGCGAGTTGGCTTTCTTAAATAAAGGCATCCGCTTAAGCCTTACAGACGAGCGCGACACCAACGACGACGGAACCTTTGTAAAAGAGGAATTTTTCTCTGAAGGCGGCTTAAGGGAGTTTGTTAAATATCTTGATGGAACGCGGGTTGCTATCATCCCCGATCCTATTTACCTGGAAGGTATCAGGCAGGGCATCCCGGTTGAGCTGGCTTTTCAGTATAACGACACGTATACCGAGAATGTGCACTCCTATGTAAACAACATCAATACGATAGAAGGTGGTACCCACGTTGCCGGTTTCCGGATGGGGCTTACGCGTACGCTGAAATCGTACGCCGATAAATCGGGCTTGCTGAAAAATATGAAGATAGAAATAACCGGTGATGACTTCCGCGAGGGGTTAACCGCCGTTATTTCTGTAAAAGTGCAGGAGCCGCAGTTTGAGGGCCAAACCAAAACCAAGCTGGGTAACAGCGAGGTGAGTGGTGCCGTTAACGTGGCAGTGGGCGAAATTTTAGGTAACTATTTGGAAGAAAACCCAAGGGAAGCCAAGATGATCGTTCAAAAAGTGATCCTTGCCGCTACTGCCCGTGCCGCTGCCCGTAAGGCGCGCGAAATGGTGCAGCGCAAGAGTGTGATGAGCGGTTCGGGATTACCGGGCAAGCTATCTGATTGCGCCAATAACGACCCTGCTTTATGCGAGTTGTATCTTGTTGAGGGCGACTCGGCGGGTGGTACCGCCAAACAGGGCCGTAACCGCGAGTTCCAGGCGATATTACCATTGCGTGGTAAGATCCTGAACGTAGAGAAGGCTATGGAGCACAAGATCTACGAGAACGAGGAGATAAAAAATATGTTTACCGGTTTGGGTGTAAGCATTGGTACCGCAGAGGATGCCAAAGCGCTTAATATTGCCAAACTGCGTTACCATAAAATTGTAGTAATGACGGATGCGGACGTCGACGGATCGCACATTACCACGCTGATATTAACCTTCTTCTTCCGTTACATGAAGGAGCTGATCGAGTACGGATACATTTACATTGCTTCGCCACCGCTTTACCAGGTTAAAAAAGGTAAGGAGTTTGAATACTGCTGGAACGACGAACAACGTGACGTAGCTATCCAACGCCTTAAAGGGCAGGGTAAGGAAGATAGCGTACACGTGCAGCGTTATAAAGGTTTGGGTGAGATGAATGCCGAGCAATTATGGGATACTACCATGAACCCGGCTAATCGTACCCTTAAAAAGGTAAGCATAGAAAACGCCGCCGAATGCGACCATACTTTTAGTATGCTGATGGGTGATGAAGTTGCCCCGCGCCGCGAGTTTATTGAGAAGAATGCGAAGTACGCGCGTATAGATATCTAATTAGATATGCACATATGCAAATTAGAGATGTGCAGATGCTTTTGATACTTTAATATTTGGCCCCGCTTGAAGAGCGGGGCTTTTTTGTTTTTGCCGCCAGGCAATAATGATAATCAATCCCAAATTCCGTTCTGGGCGGTAAATATCACCGGTTGGCCGCCGGTTACCATGATGGTATGCTCGTGCTGGGCAACAAAGCCACCTTTATTACCATGCAGGGTCCAGCCATCGGCCTGTGTATCGGCAATTGTCGACCGTGTTGAAATGAATGTTTCTACAGCTACCACCGAATTCTTCTTGAAACGTGTGGTGTTATACCTGTCGCAGTAATTAGCTATCTCGTGGGGTTCTTCGTGCAGGCTGCGGCCAACACCATGCCCGGTCAGGTTTTTGATTACGGTGTAGCCCGCTTTTTTGGCTTCGGTCTCTATCAACCTGCCTATCTCTGATATTTTAACACCACCCTTAATGTTGCTGATGGCTTTTCTCAAGATCTCTTTAGATGCTTCTACCAGTTTGCCAAGGCCGTGAAGATCTTCGCCTAATATAAACGAGCCGCCATTGTCGGCCCAATAACCATTTAATTCTGCCGATACGTCGATATTTATTAGGTCACCTTCTTTAAGGATCTTATCCAACGATGGTATGCCATGCGCAACTTCCTCATTAACACTAATGCAGGTATAGCCGGGGAAATTGTAGGTTAAATACGGTGCAGAATGCGCGCCCATCTGTGCCAGCAAATCGCCGCCGTAATCATCAAGTTCCTTTGTTGAAATGCCCGGTTTAGCAAACTCGCGCATTTTTTTTAGGGTGATGGCAACAGCATCACTTGCCTCTTGCATTCCAACTCTTTGCTCTTCGGTAGTTATAGACATTTTTGAGTTTTATCTATAGCAAATTAACAAATAATAAATTTATAATATTAAGCCTACCGCTCCCCAGAGAAATCGCTTTTAAACAAATTGATGATCAGGAGGTGCCTGCGAGGCCTTCAGAGTGTTCTTCTTCCGTTTGGTCACAACGCTATAATTCTTGTTGTATATAACAACTTCGAACGGTATATTTAAGCACCTTATCGCCCGCTCATGAAAAAAACCGTATTTGTTCTTATAATTACTCTTTGTTTAGTTGGCAGAAGCCTCGCTTGCTTAAATGGAGATACAAAAGAGTTAGCTAATGGTGAGCTGCTGTACTGGGACAAAAGTACGTCTACACCAACTGGACATCGTTTTAATGGTAATGCAGACTTTGAGAGATTTCCTCGTGAGCTGGATAATTTGTATAAAAAAACAAATGATATCCGATACCTGTCGGACAAAGGGCTTGTACTTATTGTAATGGGGAAGTACAAAGAGGCTATTGCCCTTTACCTGCAAATTGAAAAGATAAAACCCAACCGTTATTCAACGGCATCAAACATAGGCACTGCGTATGAGTTAGATGGACAGAACGAACAAGCTTTATTTTGGATAGAAAAGGCAGTAAAGCTAAACCAGCATTCACATTACGATTCGGAATGGATACACGTAAATATCCTTAAGGCAAAGCTTGGCGGTAAGCAACTGATCAATACCCAATTTTTGCTACATACCGATTTCGGAACCGATAGTATCCCGCGTACCGCGCTTTCAAAAAAGAAATTGGATTCCTTATCCCAAGCCTTATTTTACCAATTGAACGAGCGTAATTCTTTTGTAAAACCTAAGGATAAAATTGTTGCGCAATTGCTGTTTGATTTAGGCAACCTCACTTTTGTAAGGAGCGGTTACAAGGTTGCGCTTGCTGATTATGCCCTGGCGAAACAATATGGTTACAATGGTAAACTGATTGACCTGCGTATCAAAACAGCCCTCAGCTATAGCAAAAACAATAAAACCATATATCTGCCCAATAATATTTCTGAGAAGAAAAACCCTTTAATTTACATTTGTATAGGCTTAGGTGTGTTGCTCGCTGTGTTTTTAGCGATATTTATATGGAGAAAAAAATATAAGCGGATTGAAGACTCGAGGCAGCTCGGCAATGGCTAATCACTCACCATTCACCACTTGCTACTTCAACACCAGCACCTTCTTCCCAAAATCAATCACTGCTTTATATTTCATTAGTATATCGCTACCTACAACGCCTAATACTTCGGGGTGGCCCAGTTCGCGGTAGGCGACGTTGATGGTAGATAGGTCCAGCACGGCTACTTCAATTTCGGGGATCAGCAGGTTGCCTATCCAGATATTACTGATAACTGCCGTGGCTGATTGCATGGTATTGGTGCCCAAGCCGGTAGAGAGCCGCTCGCTGGCAATAATGGGCGCGTCCTCATTAGCAGCTAAAAGCAACTCGTGATCAAACGCGGTACGTGATGCGCCGGTATCCAGCACCACTTTAAAGGGTTTGTTAAAAATGGTGATATCCAGCAGGGGATGGAAGCCATCTTCGTGCAGGTCTATCATTTGCAGCGGAACGGATATTTTGTTCATTAGTTCAGCGGTTCATTAGTTCATTGGTTTGACGTCATGAAGTCTGAACAGTTACAATCAATATTCACTCCTTCACTAATTCACTCCTTCAATCATTAAAAAGGATACCCTATAGCGATATTCAGTATAGCATTTTTAAAGCTTGGGCTAATGCTGCGGCTGGCGCCATTTGTACTGTAGGGCGTCACCAGCGGGAACCCCAGATCGGTGCGCAGTACCAGCACGGTTGCGTCAAACCTTAAACCAAAGCCGGCATCCACCGCCAGTTGGCTCAAAAAGTTTGGCCCGAATGTGCCGCCCGCCTGGTGTGGCTTTGCATTCCAAACGTTACCGGCATCGGTAAACAAAGCCCCGTAAACAATGCTGAAAAGCTTAACCCGGTACTCTAAGTTGGCTTCGAGCTTGATATCGCCTGATTGATCGGCAATGAAACCTCCGTTTAAGGAACTGGCATCCACCGTGCCGGGGCCGATAGATCGTGCCCGGAAGCCCCTCAAACTATTGGGCCCGCCAATAAAGAATTGCTGATTGTAGGGTAATATGGTAGAGTTGCCATAAGGTAAACCAACGCCCACCAGTAGCCTTGCTGCAATTTTGCTGCCGGTGCCCATTTTATGAAAATACCGCAACTCGGTTTCCACCTTAGCATACTGGTTAAATGTAGAGCCCAGGAAGGTTTTTGCCTTGCCGCCCAGTGTATCGGCGCCGGTTAGCAAGCCGTAAATATTGTTGGACAGACTTAGCTTTCCGCGGTAAAAGATGCTGTTGGTGCGGTAATCTTCGGTAGTGTTATCAAACGTATAGGCATAGCTTGGGCCCCAGGTAAACTGTGGGTCGATAACGTGCTTTAGCGCCGGGTTGCGGTTGTTTGGGTTGTTGATACTATCGGTGTAAAGCTTGCTGACATTGCGCGGCTTTACATAAGTTATCTCCAATAAATTAAGCTCGTTGAGCTTATGGACATCAGTTTTAAAAGAGTAGCCAAAAGAGCCGCTGAACGAATTAAGCGAATACAATTTACTGCGGACTACCGAGGTATAATTAAGTGTAAGCGTAGTGCGCGGGATGTAAGCATTATCGCCCTTGATGTTGAACGGGCCTATGATCCTCGGCCAGGAAATAGATGGCTGGATACCGTATTGGAATACATTGAACCCGCCATTACTGCCGCCTACCTGCACATCGGTACTGGCAAAAAGGGTAACAGCCAGCAGTTCTCCGCCCTTAAAGGTGTTCCTGTTCTTCCAGTTGAGATTTATTTGCGAGCCGGTATAACTTGCTGATGTGGTGCGGCCCAACAGCTCCAGTTGTAAGGATTTGCGTTTATATGGCGTTAAAAAGTAATAAACATCCAGTTTTGGCGAATCGGGCGTAACATCTTCAAAGCGGTTTTTTACATATTGATAGGGCCCCAGGTTAATAAACCTGTTTAGCGAGTTATTATGTTTGGTACGGCTGTAGGTATCGTTGGGATGCAGCAATACAGTATTGGCAAACAGAAAAGGTTTGGCAGTTTTGCGCGGGTCTACCAAATTATACCAACGATAGAACTGGGCCTGGTTTAGTCTTAGGGAAGTATCCCGAAGGGAATAATTAGGGTATACATAAATATTGCGGATGGAGTAGATCTCTCGCGCGCGCTCCGGCGTGGTAGGTTTAATACTTACGATCAGATCAACCTGGTGATTGATGATGGTACTATCCACTTTGATGATCAGCTGCTCGGGCGCAAAGAAAAAGAAACCTTCCTCTTTCAGGCGGCTGTCGATACGGATCCGCTCGGATTTGATCACATCGAGGTTATATTTATCGCCCACCTTTAAAAGGGTTTCTTTCATGGTGCCCCTTACTGCAGTATCCAAACTATTATCGGTAGCTACAGGGAATTCCACGCTGCGGATAGTATACGATGGCCCGGCATTTACCGTAAACTCCGCCTTTGCGGTTCGTTTTTTACCAATGGTATCGCCTCTCACGGTCGATTGAAAATAGCTTTCGTTTTGCAGGCGGTTCTGCATAATAGTGCTGTTCTTCTCCAGGTTTACCTGGCTTATAAATACAGGAGGCTCGCCATACTTGCTAAAGAATTTTTGGATAAAGCCTTTGCGTGCTTTGGTTTTATAATAAAGCCAAAGCTTTATCCGCAGGCCCAGTAACGATGAGTTGGGCTGGGGGCGAACAGTAGCGTTCAATTCCGAACTGATGGCCTTGGCATCGCTGCTCTTAATATCCTTATCCGCAACCTTTACCGAACTGCCTGTGTAAAGCTTCTCGTTTGCTGGTATGTACTTAGTAGTGCTGCAAGCGCTTACCAATAGCGAAAGAAATAATAAATATTTGATATGCTTTATCATTGTATAGTTGTGGTCTGGGTCCTGGTCCTGTCTTCTTTATCTTTTTGCTGAGAGGCTTTCTCCTGCTCGTCTTTTATTTTTTGTTCCTCCTGATAGCGTTTGCGCATAGCTTTCTCTTCTTCGCTACGCTTGCGGAAGATCTCACGGAAGCGGTTATAGTCAACAGTCAAGGAGAAACCAAGGCCTGTTTCCACTATCTGGCCCTGTATCACCACGTACTCATCCTTCCGGTAAGCACGCAGGGTATAACGGCCATCCTTGCTCAACTTATAGGCAACCGATACATTGCCTGCAATGTTGGAGGTCTTTTGTCCGGCCTGTGCACCTTCCAGGTTAAAGTTGTTACCTACGGAGACTGTAAGTCTGTCGCTCAGGAATCGTTTGGATACGCCAATGTTCAGATCCGTTCGGTTTTGTGCCGTACCCGATGAATAATCCTGCCCGGAGCTTAAACCAAAGTTAAGGTCCACTCCGGAGATTAAACCGCCTGCAAGGCTGTTCAGCTGGTCGGACAGCAGGCTGCTTACGCTACTGCGGATAGCACCTTCTATACCCGCGCTGCCACCCTGGCTTTGCAGCGGGTTATCGCCTATAAAGTGGCCGAGCACCAATACGCCAAGTACCTGTTTATTCAGTTCGTTAGGGTCCTGTCTTATTTGGTTCAGGCGGGTATTAACGGTAGTGGTAACCTCTCCCGATACATTGTAATTACTATCGGGCAGGGTAATATCAAAGCTGATATCGGGTTTCAGCAGTTCATTCCGCAAGTTAAGGTTTACGTTGAAAGGGAGTTTTTGCTTGTATTGGGTGTTGTTTACATCGCCTAACTGGTTTGCTACCAGGTCTATCGGCGGCACGTTGGCCACGTAGATCGCGGTCAGATCTATATTAGCCATGGTTGGGTCGCCGGTCCAGGTGATGGTGCTGCCTTGCTTAAAGTTAAACTTACGGCTAACGGTAGCGTACGATAGGTTATACGAACCTTGGTTAACCACATACGTACCGGTTAAACTTGTTTTCCCGCTTGGGTCTATTCCGCCGCTCAGATGTGCTTCGCCTTTTAGTTGTACCACATCGCCGTTGCGCTCATCTATTACAATAGTAAAGTTGGCGTTCTTGTCTATGTTAACCGTAGCGTTCACATCCAGCCCGGTTATTTCAGATTGTTTTAACGAATCGAGCTGCCGCGCCAATAATATCGAATCCATCGCCGGGGCGCTTCGGTCTATAAATTCAACAACGCCTTTTCTGTCCTCCACGCCGGGGTCGGTAGTGGGGAGTACGAAAACCATGTCTGTTTTTTCGTTCACGGTTAAGTTTGCGTCAACAATCGGCTTTGCCATATCGCCGCGTACCTTCACGTTGGCATCCATAAACAATTTGCCGTAGAACAGTTGATTATCCGCCTTGGTGGAGTTGATCACCCGGAAGTTATTCATCCGGATATCCATGCCGAATTTAAAGTCGGTATAGGTTTTGGTATAAATGGCGCCGGTAACAATGGCCTTGTTGTTGGTAGAATCTACCAAAGTAAAATCATTAAAGCGGATGCCTTCATCGTTAAACGTAATGCTTTCCTGCGGCATAGTGAAGTAGGAGTTGAGCATAGCTACATTGAACCCGACCTTATTAAAGTTGACGTTCCCCCTTACTGCGGGCGCCGCCATTGTCCCCGTTATTTTAAGCTGCCCGGTAATATTACCGCTGGAGTTGCGAATGCTGCCGAAGCTAAAGCCTTCGATGCTCTTCATGCCCAAATTCACGATGTTCAGGTTCAGGTCGAACCGGCTTTCGGGCAGGGTGTAGTACATGCCGTTCAGGTCTACCTGGTTGCCTTTGCCGGTGATGTTCATCTGCGCGGCGTAGGCATTAGCGGTTTGGTTATTTACCTTCAGGGCGATGTTGCCAACGGTATCGCCTTTAAAGTTAAAATCGCTTACGTTGATGGCTGCCTCAAATACCGGTGATTTCTGGAAGTTGCTCACCACCGCGTTACCATTAATGGTACCGCCTACCAGCAGCGAATCCTGTTTGGCCATTTTGGTGAGGGTTTCTATTTTAAAGTTCTTAAAATCTACGTTGACAGGCGCATTGTATTGTCCCGATGGTGTGTTAATGCTCAACACCTGGTTGCTGTTGGTTAAGCTGAAATTGCGGGCCAGGATACCTTTGTTCCCAAATTCGAGTGCGTTGTTTGGGTTAACCGCCCATGGGGTGTAATCCAGCAATACGCCATCCTGCAAAAAGCTGAACTGGTACTCATTAGGTATCACACTGAAAACGCCGGCTACGCGATATCGTTCTTTTTTCGCCGCATCGCGCACCTGCAGGCTAATGCCAAGCTTGTCGTTCTGCGCTGCGCCGGTTACACTGGTGTACAACAGATCTAAGGAGGAGCCCACTTTTATCTCGTCTGCGGTTAAGCTGTAATTCAGGGCATTGTTGCCGGTATTAATGGCGAGTTTTGCATTATTAACCGTATTAGTGCCATAGATAACTTTTGGTATCGAACCGTCTACAACCAATTCGCCGGTGCTGCTGTTGAAGCGGCCATTGATCAGCACAGGGTCGAGCTGTTTCAGATCGGGCGCGAACTTTTCTACCAGTGGCGTTTTCACCATCCGGGCATCAAACGTAAATTGCTGCGGGGAGTATTTAGTTTTAACAACCGGGGTTTTGCTCACCAGGTTGGTGTTGTAATATTTGTTGATCACATCCATCACCGCGGGACCAACTTCGGTAAGCTTGTACTTGCCACCCATGTGGGCATAAAATACCGGGGTCTTCAAACGAAGGCTGCTGCTATCGGCATTAGCGGTGGAGATAAGACTTACGGTATCTAAATTTATGCGCTGCCCCGCATTGTTTACCAGCAGGTTGGTAGCCAAAATGTTGGCGTTGAGGTAATCTGGGTCGGCGGTTGGTACATCGGCCACTATCTTGCCATGAAAACGCATCACCGTTTTGGTAAAGCCGAGTTTCTGCAGGTCGATGCTATCTACCATTAGCGTTGCATTTACCGATGGGTATTTCTTGTTCATATTAGCCTTTGCATCCAGGCTAAAGTTGATGTTAGGATCAACCATGCGGGCATTTGCCACGTAAGCGCCGTTGCGGGCGGTACCTTTTACAATAAGGTTTTTGTAGGTGTACCCTTTAACGTAAGCGCTTACAACATTACCGTTAAACTTCAGACTGGCAGTTTTTGGGTCGAGCCCGGCGCCGCTGATGTTAGCGCTCATGGTAACCATGCCCACCATTTGCGGTTGTTTGGTAAGCGCGCCCATATTCAGGTTATTGGCTTTGATGTTGGCCGAATAGGTTTCGCTACCCTTGCGTTTGCCGCTTTTCATCGCCGCCACCAGGTCTACCGCGCCATAGCTGCTGCGGAGTTTCATGTTGGTGTTAAAGTTTTTCATGGTGCCTTTAAAGGTGCCCCTGAGGTTCATGTTTTCGGGGATGCTCACGTTCGGCGGGATGGTGCCTTTTGGTGCCAGCCTCACAATATCGCGGCTGCTGGTACGGAAATCATTAATGGTAAGGTCGAAGTAGGCCTTCTCCACATCAGGCAAACCGCGCATGTTGGCAGATGCTTTTACATAGGTATTGCCAAATCCGCTCAGTTCTATATTCGGGATGCGGAGGTTGCCTACCGTGCCGGTAACGCGACCATTAACCTTTAAAACTGTATTAGGAGAGGATTTAAATGGCTCCATAGATGCCATGGTAGGCATCAGCAAGAGTATATCGCGTAAGCCTAACTTGCTGCCATCTAAATTTGCGTTGATGCTGAGTTTGCCCAGGTTATTGGTAAGCGATTCGATGGATGGGTAACCCACCTGCAGGTCTTTTTGAATTACTGATCTCGGTGTTTGTACCAGCAGATCCTTCAAATATGCATTCTTCGGCCCGTAGAAGAAGGTGGTATGAAACTTATCTATTTTCAATCCGCTCTTTTCGCTAAAAGTGAAGGAGTTAACCCGTCCGGAGAGGCTATCGGGGTTATAGGCTATTTTCTCTACATCAGCATTCAGGTTTTTGATATTCATGTGTGCAAAATCGATGCCACGGGGTATGGCTTTCTGCGCATCATTATCAAACTTAATGTTGTTGTTAGTCAGGGTTATTTTACCGAGGTCGGCTGTCCAGCCTTTTGCCGTTTGCCTTACTGAAACCAGGGTATCCAGCTTTTTAATTGCCTTATCAACAGCCTTGATAATGGTTTTTGGTTTTTCAAATATCAGCCCTGCATCGGTGTTGCTTAATTCAATCGACTTAACGCCCACGTGCTGGTTCTTCAGATCTATCTTATCCATGTTCACCAAAAACTTACCCAGGTTTACCGATGCGGCCATTTCGTTGCTGCGATAATCAACTTTTACCTTATCCACGTTTATCTCGCCGAGGGCGAGGTCCATATTTAGGGGTGTAACGGCGGTATCAACCGTAGCAGCCTGCGCAATGGAGGAACCTGCCGGCGTTTGGATAATTTTGGCATTCACTCCGCTCAGGTTTATCTTGGGGATAGTGAATTTCATCTTATCCAGGTCGAAATCCTTAATACGGGTATCAAAATGGCCGAGCAGGAATTTTACATCGTTGCCGGTGGTGACATCTTTGTAAGCGACGTTTATCCGGTCTAAGATGATCTTATCTACCGAGAACTGCATGGTGGAGGTAGTATCGGTAGGCTTTGGCTCTTTTTTTTGCTCGCCGGCAAAAGCTTTAATAATATAATCGAAATTGAACAGGCTATCCGGCCCCCGGCTTATTTTTGCGGTGATGCCTTCCAGGTTTATCTCGTTTATTTCAACCTTATTCTTCAGTAATTTCAGCAGGGTGATATCCACCTTTAGCTTATCCCCTGCAATAAGGGTATCTTTCTTCTGGTCTTCAAAGTAAACATCCTCCAGCACCAGCAATTTGGGCAAACCGAGGCTGATGTGGCCTATCTCTACTTTGGTGTGAATTTTATTTTGCAAAAAGGTAACCGCTTTGTCTTTAGCGTAGTTTTGCACGGCGGGCACCTGTATTAAAATAACCACAAGCAACACCAAAAAGATGATACTTGCAATTATCCAGAGAATTGTTTTGAGGGCTATACGTCCAAATCGTTCCAAATCTGTAAATGTTATAGTTAATTTTTTCTATTATAAAGAAAATTCGTTCGAGCCATTGCGCTACCTTGCCAACATTCTTACACGGGCAATTGTTTTTTGAAAAGACTACTTTTAGCTAAGAAAATCGCTTATTTTAAGCATGTAATGCAAAAATTACTTCAGTTTAGCAGGTGCCAGCCTTGCTTTTTAAAAATTTAGTGCAAGATGCGCAAAATGCTGTTTCCTCGTCTAAATGATTTCCACCTTTTGCATCGCGCATAAAGCAACCTTTAACAGGGCAGTGCGCCAAACCCTGGGTATGTCCTAATTCGTGCAAGGCCAGCTTGCAAAACTGAGCCGCCAATTTTGCTTTATTGAGCCGGTAAGTTGATACCACGCAGGCATTACCGGGTTGAAAGCCGAGGCCCATAACGCCCCAGTCGGTTATGTTTACATTTCGGGTGCTTATATCCTGGTCGGTTAGTCCAATAATAACCGTATCGGCGCTGCCAAAGTTATCGAGATAGCTGATGAGCGAATCTGCCCGGTAGCGGCCGCGCGGCGGATAGTAAGCCTTTGCAGGTAAGGGAATGGCGCTCCTTAATATCGCTTTTGGGTTTACTTTTTTCAAACTTTCATAAACTGTCTTTACGGTTGCGGATTGCATCCCCGCAAAGGGCTGAACCACAAACACCCGCTGTGCCGGCGGCAAATTTGGCTCGCAACCGAATGTTGTGAATAACATCGCGATAGCAAAGAATAACCAAAATCCCGATCTGGTTGGCGGCGAGGGTGTTTTTTGCATCGGGCTTTTTTGCTTTAAAGATAGGTGATGATTTTTCCACAAAAAGCTGTTTGCCTTTCGATTTTTGATAAATTTGTAATCTACACGATACGGAGAGAAAGATACTATGCCCGAATTTTCGCACTTACACGTTCATACCCAGTTTTCGCTGCTTGACGGGGCCGCCGATATAACCAAGTTATACAAAAAGGCTGCCGCTGATGGTATGAAGGCCCTTGCCATTACCGACCACGGTAACATGTTTGGCGCGTTTAAATTTGTGGCCGAGGCCGGCAAGCATGGCGTAAAACCCATTGTAGGCTGCGAGTTTTACGTGGTAGACGATCGCCATAAAAAGCAGTTTACCAAAGAGAAAAAAGATAAGCGTTATCACCAGCTGATGCTGGCCAAAAATGCCGAAGGGTATCAAAATCTTATCAAGCTTTGCTCCCTTGGTTATATGGAAGGCCTTTACAGTAAATGGCCGCGTATAGATAAAGAACTTATCCTTAAATATCATAAGGGCATTATTGCCACCACCTGTTGCCTGGGTGCATCGGTACCGCAGGCTATTTTGCGGGATGGCGAGGCGGCTGCCGAGATTGAATTTAAATGGTGGCTTGACCTGTTCGGTGAAGATTTCTATATCGAAATGCAGCGCCATGATATCCCCGAACAAAATACGGTGAACCTGGTGCTGGCCAAATTTGCCAAAAAGTATAACGTGAAGGTGATCTGCTCAAACGATTCGCACTACGTGGATCAGCAGGACTCTAACGCGCATGATATTTTGCTTTGCGTAAACACCGGCGATTTGCAAAGCACCCCTATAGCTACCGATGAGGAAGGCGGTAAGGGCTATCGTTTCGGTTTTACTAACGACCAGTTCTATTTTAAAACGAAGGATGAGATGGGCAAGTTGTTCCATGATATCCCCGAGTCCTTAGATAATACGCAAGAAATTGTTGACAAGGTTGACACGCTAAAACTAAAGCGCGATATCCTGCTGCCTAATTACGTTATCCCGCCAGAGTTTAAGATCCACAGTGATATGACGCCCGACGCGGATACCCTGAACCAGTGGGAGTACCTAAAGCACCTCACTTTTATGGGTGCCAAAGAGCGTTATATTGACATTAGCCCCGAGGCGGAGGAGCGTATCAACTTCGAGTTGTTCACCATCCGCACCATGGGTTTTGCCGGGTACTTCCTTATCGTTGCCGATTTCATCAGGGCCGGGCGCGATATGGGCGTATTCATTGGTCCCGGCCGTGGTTCGGCGGCTGGATCGGTGGTGGCTTATTGTACGGGGATCACCAATATCGATCCGCTGAAATACAACCTCCTGTTCGAGCGTTTCCTCAACCCGGATCGTAAATCGATGCCGGATATTGATACGGATTTTGATGACGCCGGTCGCCAAAAAGTTATCGATTACGTAGTTGATAAATATGGCAAGAACCAGGTGGCGCAAATCATCACCTACGGCTCCATGGCCGCCCGTACCAGTATCCAGGACGTAGGGCGCGTATTGGATATGCCTTTGGCCGATGTGAACGCGCTGAAGAAGCTGGTGCCCGATACCCTGGGTATCAACCTGAAAACGGCTATTGAACAGGTGCCCGAACTTCAAACCATCTACAAATCAACCGATCTGAAAGGGATTGTGCTTCGTGAAGCAGAAAAACTGGAAGGTTCGGTACGTAATACAGGTGTACACGCGGCGGGTATCATCATTGCCCCTTACGATTTAACTGATATTGTACCGGTTGCCACCGCTAAGGACTCGGACCTGTTGGTTACCCAGTACGATGGCCGTGTAATTGAAGATGCGGGCGTAATTAAGATGGACTTTTTGGGCCTGAAAACCCTTACCATTATTAAAGATGCCCTGCGCATGATCAAGCTGAATCATGACGTCCACATTGATATCGATTATATTCCGCTTGATGATGTTAAAACTTATGAGCTTTACCAGCGCGGCGATACCAATGGTACTTTCCAGTTTGAAAGTGACGGTATGCAAATGTACCTGCGCGATCTGAAGCCAGATAAATTTGAGGATTTAATTGCCATGAACGCCCTGTACCGCCCGGGCCCGATAGAGTACATCCCCAACTTTATTAAACGTAAGCACGGGCAGGAACCGATAGTGTTCGATTTGGCCGATATGGAGGAATACCTGGGCGAAACCTACGGTATTACTGTGTACCAGGAGCAGGTGATGCTTTTGTCGCAAAAACTGGCGGGCTTTAGTAAAGGCGATGCCGACGTTTTGCGTAAAGCGATGGGTAAAAAGCAGATAGAGGTGCTTAACAAAATGGAGGCCCAGTTTATGGATGGTGCCATAGCTAAAGGCCACCCTAAAGATAAGCTAACCAAAATATGGACAGACTGGAAAGCATTTGCCCAGTATGCGTTCAACAAATCGCACTCTACCTGTTACGCTTTTGTGGCCTACCAAACGGCTTATTTAAAGGCGCATTACCCGGCAGAATACATGGCGGCGGTTTTAAATAACCAAAACAATATGGAGAAGATCACCTTCTTTATGGAAGAATGCCGCCGTATGGGGGTAGAGGTTTTGGGGCCCGATATCAACGAAAGCGCTATGGCCTTTGCCGCAAGCAAAAAAGGTGTTATCCGTTTCGGAATGGCGGGCGTAAAAGGCGTTGGCGAAAAAGCGGTAGAAAGCATTATAGAAGAGCGTAACGAGCGCGGCCCTTACACGAGTGTTTATGATTTCGCGCAACGCTCCAACACACGGTCAGTAAACCGAAAATCGTACGAGAACCTGGTTTACGGTGGCGCTTTTGATGAGTTTGGTTTAAAACGCGCACAATTCTTTGCCAAAACAGAAAATGGACTTTTAACCGGTGTTGAGCGCCTCATCAAATACGGAAACGACTACCAGAACACCAAAAACAGCTCGCAATCGTCGTTGTTCGGCGGATCGGTAGCTTCTTACATTCCCGAACCTGCAATGCCCGAGGCAGATGAATGGCCGCTGATAGAAAAACTGAAGTACGAAAAGGATGTTATCGGGATCTACCTCACCGGGCACCCGCTTGATAACTACAAACTGGAGCTGGAGAAATATTGCAACACCACCATAGCCGAGCTAAAAGTTGTACAAAAAGCCCGCTCCGGCGAAGGCGGCGAGGAGATAATGAACAAGTTTGCCGAGCTGCGTAAACGAGGCGAGATCTGTATCGGCGGGCTGGTTGGCAACGTACAGCATAAAACCACCAAAATGGGCAAACCATTCGGCACATTTATGCTGGAGGATTACGATGAATCGTACGAGTTTGCTTTTTTTGGGGAGGATTATGTAAAATTCCGCAACCTGATGGTGGATGGCTATTTCCTGCACATTAAAGGCAATATAGAAGAAAAATTCAGGCAGAAGGACAATTGGGATCTAAGGGTAACGGTAATGTCGCTGCTCTCAGAAATGCGCGATAAGCTTACCAAATCCATTACGGTGAATCTTGATATCAGAACGCTGAACGATCAGATCATCGACAACCTGATACAAATGGTTAATTCCAATAACGAGAAGTATCCATCGCGAAGCTGCGCGCTGAAATTCAAGATAAATGATGGGGAAGATTCGATGTACGTTAACCTCTCATCCAAAACCCATAAAGTAAGCCCAAGCGACGACCTGATGGCCGAGATTTTGAGCTTGACCAACACAAGCGCGGTGCTGAATTGAATTTGATGATTTGATATTTTTTGTTAAGTTTGGAAGACAAGTAGTTGATGATGACTACAATAAACCGCTCAGCCTAAAATATTATGATCAAAAAAATTGGTTTACTCCTTGTAGTGCTTGCATTTGTTTTGGTTTGCCAGCCCGGTGCAAGCTATGCGCAGTCAGTTAAAAAGGGAATGATAAAGGTAACCATACTTTACCCGGCAGGGGAAGGCAAAACCTTTAATATGGACTACTACAAAACCAAGCACATCCCCTTACTTGTAAGTTTATTTGCAGGTGCCATTAAAGCTACTGTCATCGAAAAAGGAGTAGGGGGCAGGGCTCCCGGCGATCCGGCACCTTATGTAGCAATCGGTTCGCTATACTTTGAAAGCGTTGCAGCTTTCCAGGATGGGATGAAAACCTACGGCAAGCAAATTAGAGACGACATCCCAAACTATAGCAATATTACACCGGTTGTGCAGATAAGTGAGGTGGTTGAATAACAAACTGATTAACGGAAACGAATGCCCAATTGAATTGAGTTGATGCTTTAATATTTATATGTTAAATTTGATTAAGGAGGTAAGCATATGATAACTACAGCGATAAGAGAGAAGCTACATGATTATATCAATGAAGCTGACGATGCTAAAATCAAGGTACTCTATTCAATGATGGAAATTGATTTTGAAGAAAAAGTTAGTAGCTGGGAAGACGAAGATTTTCTTGAAGAATTGGACCGTCGTAAAGCTGAGTTTGAAAGTGGAAAAGTAAGGGGTTCAACTTGGGAAGAAATAAAAGCTAAATATTGATTTCAATTGGACCATCAGTACGAAATCATTTTTCATCCGGAAGCAGAGAAAGAGTATGCTGAAGCTTTAGATTGGTATGATAAAGGTGGAGAAGGTTTACGACAGCGACTGCGCCATTGCATATCCGTTCAACTTAGCTACTTATCAAAATCCCCCGAAATTTATGCCGTCAAAAAACGAGGATACCGAGAGTGCCCGGTTACTGTTTTTCCTTATGTGTTGGTCTTTATGATATATCCCAAAGAAAACATAGTTTATATATATTCGGTATTTCATAGCAGCAGACATCCGGCACCTAAATACACACGAAAAAAACCTCATTAATTCAGGCTTCCACTTCTACCGGCTCCCTAAACGTATAACAACTCGCATCTGCAACTTTTATGGTATCGCTGTTTACGGTTAAAAAATGCGCACCCCATTTTTCTAAGGCATAAAATATCGAGGCCAGTTCTTTACCTAGGTCGGTAAAGGCATATTCTACACGCGGAGGTACTTCGGGGTATACTTTGCGGGTTACAATCTTATCCTCTTCCAGTTCGCGCAGCTGTTGCGAGAGCATCTTTTCAGTCATGCCCTCTATGCTGCGGCGGATCTCGCTGTAGCGCCTTGGGCCGGCCATTAATTCGTTCAATATCTTCACTTTCCACTTGCCGCTTATTACGCTGAGGGCGGCTTCCATGCTGCAGGTGTATTCGGGATGTCGTTGTTTTGTCATCTTTAAAAACTGAGAA
This sequence comes from Mucilaginibacter pankratovii, assembly GCF_014773265.1. GTDB lineage: Bacteria > Bacteroidota > Bacteroidia > Sphingobacteriales > Sphingobacteriaceae > Mucilaginibacter > Mucilaginibacter pankratovii. The sequence goes on from NZ_JACWMY010000004.1 coordinate 89,057, forward strand.
TTGCTTTAAGCCCAATGCGCCCATAACCTACCAAATGGTGCGCTCCGTACAAAATGGTGCATTCTTGACGCAGGCCTGAACCCGCTGTACCTTTGAGCTATCAAAACAAAGATAATGAAAAAGTTAACTAACAAAACAGCAGTAATAACAGGCGGCAACAGCGGTATAGGCCTGGCCACAGCAAAAGAATTTATAGCCCAGGGTGCAAAAGTTATCATCACCGGGCGTAACCAAAAATCGATAGACGAGGCCATTGCCTTATTGGGCGAAAATGCATCAGGTGTGATTGCCGATAGCGGCAACATGGCACAGATAAAAACCCTCGGCGAACAGGTGAAAGCCATAAGCCCTAACATTGATATCATCTTCGTGAATGCCGGCATAGGCAAGTTCAACTCGGTTGATCAAATGACCGAAGAAATGTTTGATGAGATAATGGACATCAACTTTAAAGGCGCCTATTTTACCCTGCAGCAATTGTTGCCGCTGGTGAATGATGGCGGCTCTATTGTGTTCAATACTTCTATCAATGCACATATTGGTATGGCAGGGGCAAGCGTATATGCAGCAAGTAAATCAGCATTGCTATCATTAACCAAAAACTTGGCGGTAGAATTATTGCCACGTAAAATACGTGTAAATAGCGTAAGCCCGGGTCCTATTGGTACACCATTGCACAGCGCCGATAAATTGGGTATCACTAATGATCAGTTACAGCAAATGGGCGAAGGCATTTTGAAACAGATCCCGGTTGGCAGGTTCGGCACAGCCGAAGAACTGGCCAAAGTGGTTACCTTCTTTGCATCAGATGATTCTACCTTCCTGTTAGGATCTGAACTGATAGCTGACGGCGGGATGTATAATTTATAAAATGGTTGAATTGTTTGGGATAATGGCCGGAGCTTTTGCTTTGGCCATTTTTTGTATATAAAGGTCAACTAATGCGCTGATAACAGCGATAACGGACCCAGAAACCACGGTAATAAAAATGCCAACCACCAATGCGCCAAGAGCGGGCATGCCGCAAACACCACGGTCGGGACTTGTGGCTGTAAGTTCGTTTAAAACGATATTCATGCATATAAACGAGCAAACAATTCCGCTGAATAACGATAACACAAAAATTACGACAAGCGGTATTCGTATTTTGCCCGTGAGCCTAAATAACGAAAGGATGATCTGTAAAACGGGTGCCGCGAAGAGTAGCAGGAGCTCCATAAGTAGCTTTTATATTGATACTTCAACCACAAAAAGGTAACCCTAAACCGCCTGATTATTACACATCTGTCATAATTATCCACATTGTTAATATAATTGTCACATTGGCAGGTACCCACTTGTGGCAAGCTATTTGAATAGTATATATTTGTACACTAAAAATTTAAAAAATAAAAATCATGGCTTTAGAAATAACTGATGCAAACTTCGAAGAACTTGTTCTTAAATCAGATAAACCGGTACTTGTTGATTTTTGGGCAGAGTGGTGCGGTCCGTGTAGGATGGTTGGCCCGGTAGTAGAAGACATTGCTAAAGAATACGATGGCAAAGCCATTGTAGGTAAAGTAAACGTAGATAACAACCCCGGCATATCAATGAAGTACGGCATCCGTAATATCCCTGCCTTATTGTTCTTCAAAAACGGCGAGATCGTAGATAAACAAATTGGCGCTGTACCAAAATCAGTACTGGCCGAAAAATTGGCTAAACAATTAGTATAGTTAGCTATCATATATTAACAAAAAAGGGTTCCGATATGTATCGGAACCCTTTTTTGTTGGACTATCTTTAATCCCTAAGTCCTTTATCTTTTCTCCAAAGAATTACATCCTACTTACGCTGCCGCTGCCTGCTTTTGAGGTATTGATGCTTTTTGGTGAGCCGGTGTAATGTACATCGCCGCTACCTATTACCGAGGCATCAATTTTGTTGGAAGCGTTTACCCTGGCATCGCCCGAGCCTGCTACCCGTACGATGGTGGTGCCGGTAACCAGCCCCTGACCCGTGAAATCGCCCGAGCCTACTACGCTAACGGTTGAAGTATTTGCGCTGCCGCTGATGGTGATATCGCCAGAACCCGCGATGCTGCTATCCAGGTCTTTAACGTTGAGTTTGCCGGTGATATCACCCGATCCGGTTAGCTTTAATTTTAATGAAGTAGCTTTTACACCTTCTTTAAAGATTACGTCGCCGCTGCCCGAAAGGCTGATGGCGTTTACATCTTTGATAGCCACGTAGATAACTACTTTTTTATCGTGCCAGCTCCAGTTGCCATTTTCTTCGCGTTTGGTATAAATTTTAAGGGTACCGCCTTCTACTTCGGTTACAATACGGCCAATGATATCGGCAGGGGCATCAACCTTTACTGATTCTGATGAGCCCTGGGTAATGTAAACATCGAACGAACCTGCTACGCTTACCGCGCTAAAGCCGGTTAAATGGCGGTCTTCGGTACTGTTTTTAGCGAATGTAACAGCGCTGATAGCTACCAATACCGCAGCCAGTATAAATTTCTTTAGAGATCTCATAGTTTTATTGTTTTTGTTCAACCTATTAGACGCTCATTATTTTTGATTAGTTGCACCATCTTAAAAATAATTATTCGGCCTGTGCGAGATAATTTTCAACTGTATCATTTCGGACAAAAAGTGGCAAAATTACCTTCCAAAATTTGCTAAAATTTGCTTTTTTGTCTCGTTTTTAAGGTGGTTTTTGCTGCCTTTTGGAAGCTGTTTTTTTACTTTTTTCGTGTTTTAAATTTGGCTCTCCAAAATTTAGTCTACCAACACACCGATGTAATAATTAAAGGTATCGGCTTCAATATTATCCCTGGTGGCACCATCAATATTAACCGGCGCAAAACGGCTGGTTGGCGTGATGAATTTGTACTCGCCACCTTTTGCCCTTACTTTTACAGGCATGTTGAAACCCGGAGTTTCGGCAACCCAGCGGGCCATTAGCTTACCCTGTATCGTCATAAACTCTAACACGGGTAATTTAACATGCTTGAGGTATTGCTCGAACACGGGCGACAGGTTCATCCCGCTTTGGGCGTTGATGTAGCCCACAATGTCATCATAGGTAACCGTTTTATGGTAGAAGGTTTTGTTAAGCCCACGCAGAATGTTACGCCATTTCTCATCATCGTTTATAATAGTGCGCGCCATGTTGAGCAAGTTTCCGCCCTTGGGATACATATCCCCCGAACCTTCTTTATTCACCCCGTAAGTGCCTACAATAGGTGCCTCATTAAGGATGCCGAGGCGGGTGCCGTGCACGTATTCCTGCCCGGCCTGTTTGCCGTAGAAAGTTTCGATAAACAATGATTCACTATAATTTGTAAAGCTCTCGTGAATCCACATATCCGCCAAATCTTTACTGGTGATGTTGTTACCAAACCATTCGTGCCCGCTTTCGTGTATCACAATAAAATCCCATTTGAGGCCCCAGCCGGTGCCAGATAGGTCGCGACCGAGGTAGCCATTGCGGTATTTATTGCCATAGGCGGTGCCGCTTTGGTGCTCCATACCCAGGTGCGGGGTTTCAATCAGTTTATAACCGTCCTCATAAAAAGGGTAGGGGCCAAACCAGTTTTCGAAGGCTTTGAGCATGCGCGGAGCATCCAGTCCCCATTGTTTTTTGGCCTTGTCCAGGTTGTATTTTAAGGGCCAGAAATCAAGCTCCAGCTTTCCTTTTTCGCCCTGGTAGGTGCCGGTGTAGTGGGCGTAATCGCCAATGTTGGCTTCGAGATTATAATTGTTGATGGGCTGCGATACAAACCAATCGAACCGGGTGTAGCCGTCCTTTAGTTTCGTAACCTTGCGTAAGTGCCCGTTGGATACATCCTTTAAGCCGTTGGGTACACTGATGCTCACCATGGCGCTATCTACCTCATCGTCCTGCACATCTTTAGTTGGCCACCATACGCTGGCACCCATGCCCTGGCAGGCGGTTGCCACATGCGGTTTGCCAAGCGAATCGGTAGCGTATTGCACGCCGCCATCCCATGGCGCACGCTTGGCAATGGTGGGGTTACCAGCATAATACACGGTAAACTCATCTTTGCTGCCTTTAGTGATCGTTCTTGGGAAAGTGAGGAACACGGCGTTAAACTCGCGGGTGTAGCTTAGTTCCTGCCCTTTGTAAACTACCTTCTCAATCTTCAGGTTGTTCCACAGGTCGAACTGCAGTTTAGTGAAATCAGAAACCGCGGTGAATTTAAACAGCACATTACCGCTGATATATTTTTTATCGATATCAAACTTAATATCCAGATGGTAATAGTTGATATCGTAGCAGGTACGCAGCGGTGTAGTAAGCGATCCGCGCAGGGTATCGGCACGGGTGAAGGCTTCTTTTTGGGTGCCGAGTTGGGCGTGGGCGGTAATGACGCTTAGCAGTAATAGAATCAGGAGGCGTAATTTCATTTTATGTATTTATTATAACGTATTATAAAAACGGCGTCATTGCGAGGCACGAAGCAATCTCTGAATTAGCATAACCACTTTGCAAGGTTGCTTGTCCTGTGCAGAGATTGCTTCGTGCCTCGCAATGACGCGAGGGATAAGGATTGTGGCAGGGTAGAGACAAAGCCCTACTCACCATTCACCAACCTATTTCAACACCTCCACTTCAAAATAACTATCGTTAAATAAGGTTTCGGTGGCTTTGATGTAATCACTTTCATCTGCTTTGTACGGGTTCTCTACAAATTTTTGCGGGTTGCGGGCAAACAGCGGGAACGCGGTGCTTTGTACCTGGATCATGATCCGGTGGCCTTTTTTAAAGGTGTGCAGCACATCCTGAACCCTGAAGTTGATCTCTGTTTTCTGATTGGCTACCAGTGCCTCCGGTTTCTCAAAACTGTTGCGGAAACGGGCAGGCATCACTTCGCTGCGTACCATTTGCTGGTAATTGCTCAGCGTGATGCTTTTGTTTGGCATATATGGGTTATTTGGTTCATCAGCCGGGTAAACGTCGATGAGTTTCACAAAGAAATCTGCATCGGTACCGGTGCTGGCTACTTTTAGGTGCGCCATGATCTCGCCACCCAGGGTAACATCATCTGTTAATACATCCGTTTGGAAAACCAATACATCCGTACGGCGACCGGCAAAACGCTGGTCCTCGCTCATGTAATTGTGCGGGGTAAAGCCTATGGTGCTTGGCAGGTCCTCGGTATAAGGTACCGGTTTCAGCGGATCGCTTACGTAGCTGGTTGAGCCGGCAGCGGCTGGTTGTGCGGCAGCCAGTTTGCCATCGCTGTTCAGGAATAATTTTTCTTTTACCGCGGCTGGTGATGGCCATTTATCGAATGTTTTCCACTCATTTTTACCGGTGTTGAACATATAGGCTTCGGGCAGGCCGCTGTTTTTATCGCCATTGCCTTTCAGGAAGTGGTTAAAGAATTTCTGCTCTATATTTTTTTGGTAGAAGGTGGCAATGCTATCGCCAAAGTAAATATTGCTGTGCATGGTGTGCCCCGTTTCGCGCGACCACCGGCCATGCCCAAACGGACCCATCACAATCGTATTATAGGCGTTCGGATCTTTCTTCTCAATGGTTTTGTAAATAGCCAGCGGACCTACAAGGTCTTCGGCATCAAACCAGCCGCCAACCGTCATCACAGCCGTTTTTGTTTTGCCGTAATGTTTTAGCAGGCCACGTTTTTGCCAAAATTCATCATAGCTGGGGTGGTTTATGGTTTCCTGCCAGTAAAAATTGTCTTTATAGTACTTGTCGGCATTTTTTAGCGGGCCCATATCCAGCAAAAACTGGTAACCATCTTTAGTGCCGGGGTTTATCATGGTGTTGTTGTACCAGGCTTTGGCGGTGGTGTCTTTTTTCTGCACACCAAAAACCGGGTAGGTGAAAAAGTAGCTCTCTAAAAACGCGCCGTTGTGGTGGAAATCATCAAAAAAGAAATCGGAGATAGGCGCCTGCGGCGAGGATGCTTTTAAAGCAGGGTGGTTGCTCAGGATACCGGCGGCTGTATAGAAACCGGGGTAGCTGATGCCCCATTGCCCAACGCGGCCGTTATTGCAAGCTACGTTTTTTAGGAGCCAGTCGATAGTATCATAAGTATCGGAACCTTCGTCCACGTCGGTTTTTGCTTTTTTGTTATCGATAACCGGGGTCATGTTGGTCCAGGTGCCTTCGCTTTTCCAGCGGCCGCGCACATCCTGGTAAACAAAAATATAGCCCTCCTGCATCATGTATTTGGAGGGGCCCAGTTGGCCGGGATACTTGGTTTCGCCGTATGGTGCCACGCTGTAGCAGGTACGCTGCATCATCATAGGGTATTTATTGTCCTTTGACGCATCCTTTGGTGTGTAGATGGAGGTGAACAGCTTTACACCGTCGCGCATGGTGATGTACACATCTTTTTTGGTGTAATGCTCCTTAACATCATACGATTGCGCGAAGGTTGCGCTGCAGGTAGTGCTTAGCAGTAATAAAAAGGCGAAGATTTTTTTCATAATATCAGTATTAGCAGAGGCTAATTTAGTAAGTAAATTAATAATAAACTAACCGTGACGGGAGTGTTACAAAAGGTGGTAAGAATTGGGGGGATGAGGGTAGGATTTGGGGCGTTCCCGCTGATAGAAGCGGGCCGGGTTATTCGCTTATACTGCGCAGGCCTTAGCCACTGGCGGGTATCCGCTACTACCCCTAACGCAGGGCTGTGGTGCTTTTGAGTGCTTTATGATTAAATGAAAGCATCGTCTGCTCTTGGCCGCAGAGGCCGATTACTTTTTTTAACGAAATCGGCCCGCTCATTCGCCGCGGGAGGGCTGTTACTTTTTCTTGATAAAAAGTAACCAAAAATCAAGTCAGAGCGAATGCTGCCCCGCCCGCCCTGCCGGTTCTTAACGCTTTTTGCTTGGTATGTCGCTTCGCTCGTACCGGTCGCAAAAAGCTAAACCGGCATTCCCGCCATACGCCCGGCCCGCCCGCTCTGACATTCCCCCGCGCTCCTTTTAACAGACGAATCGCTACGCGATCCATGAATTTTTTCCGCTCATTTTTTTTTCCGGAATTTTTTTCAAACGTCAGCAGGGAAGCTTCCGGTGAAAGCGGGCAGAACGTGGTGGACGGTGCGGCGGGAGGGGCATAGGGAATGTTTGCTGAAGCGTGGGGATTGAGCGGCGCAGCAAGGGGCAAATTTTCCCAGCCCGTGAGTTCTGACCGGTTTGCAGGGCAAAGGCCCGTGCGGCAAAGAAGCCTCTCTGCTGAAAGCAGTTATTCGCTATCGCTCATGAGATCGCTGCGCTAAGTTTTGGTTACTTTTTGGTGCTTCAAAAAGTAACAAGCCCCTCGCGGCGAATGAGCGAGCCAATGCTTTTATTTAGCACAAGAGCTTTCCAAAGGATAACCTCGCGGTAGGGATAGAAACGGATACCTGCCTGCGCCTAAGGCCGCGTGCGCGTATGAGTGGATAGCCCGACCTGCTTCTACCAGCAGGAACCGCCCAAAATCGGTTAGCAGTTTTCGGTGGGCAGTTAGTATAATACAATGTGTCAATACTAACACATTTAATCAAATCGCTATTTTATTCCCCCTTTAATATTCCTTAACTTTGCCAGCCATAAAATACACTACTATGCAATATGATGTTATCGTTATAGGTTCTGGTCCGGGTGGATACGTTGCCGCTATCCGTTGCGCGCAATTAGGTATGAAAACCGCCATTATTGAAAAATACAACACGCTTGGCGGTACCTGCCTAAATGTGGGCTGTATCCCATCCAAAGCACTGCTGGATTCTTCTGAACACTACCATAACGCTGCCCACACTTTTACCGCCCACGGTATAAAATTGGACAACCTGGGGATAGATTTTGGGCAGATGATAAAACGTAAGCAGGAAGTAGTGGATGCCAACACCAGCGGCATCACTTATTTAATGAAGAAGAATAAGATAGACGTTCACCAGGGCGTTGGTTCTTTTAAAGATAAAAACACCATCGTTGTTACGAAAGCTGATGGTTCGACTACCGAGATCACAACCGAAAAGGTGATCATTGCTACCGGCTCAAAACCGTCGAGCCTGCCGTTCCTGAAGATAGATAAAAAGCGCATTATTACTTCTACCGAGGCTTTAACCTTAACTGAAGTGCCCAAGCACCTGATATTGATAGGTGGTGGTGTTATTGGTTTAGAACTGGGTTCGGTGTACGCGCGTTTGGGTGCCAAAGTATCGGTTGTTGAGTTTATGGATGGTATTATCCCAACCATGGATAAAGGGCTCGGCCGCGAACTGCAGAAGGTTTTAAAGAAACTAGGCATGGAGTTTTACCTGGGCCACAAAGTAACCGGCGCGACTGCAAAAGGCAAAGAAGTAACCGTTACTGCTGATAACGCTAAAGGCGAAAAAGTAGAATTAAAAGGCGACTACTGCATGGTAGCCGTTGGCCGCATAGCCTATACCGATGGCTTAGGGCTTGATAAAATTGGCATTACCGTAGAAGAACGCGGCCGCAAAATTACGGTTGACGAGCACCTGGAAACCAGTGTTAAAGGCGTTTACGCTATTGGCGATGTGATAAAAGGCGCTATGTTGGCCCACAAGGCCGAAGATGAAGGCACCTTTGTTGCGGAACTGATTGCCGGCCAGAAACCGCACATTAACTATAACCTGATACCTGGTGTAGTTTACACCTGGCCGGAAGTTGCTGCTGTTGGTTTTACCGAGGAGCAACTGAAGGAAAAAGGCACCGCTTACAAAGTAGGTTCGTTCCCGTTCAAGGCAAGCGGCCGTGCCCGTGCCAGCGGCGACCTGGATGGTTTTGTAAAAGTACTGGCTGATAAAACTACCGACGAAATTTTAGGCGTACACATGATAGGCCCCCGCGCTGCAGATATGATTGCCGAAGCGGTAATTGCTATGGAATTCCGCGCTTCAGCAGAGGACGTAACCCGTGCCAGCCACGCCCACCCCACGTATACCGAAGCGATGAGGGAAGCTTGTTTGGCCGCTACGGAGAACCGGGCGATACATATTTAATTTCGGATTTCGGATTTTCGATTTCAGATTTAAAGGATTATTTTAAAGCAGAACAATTTAGGTTGATTCTGCTTTTTTACATTTAGAACGTTATGCAGGTATTAATAAACATGGGAATTGTATTAGCGACGATCGCATGTATGGAGCTTGCATCCTGGGCTATGCATAAATACCTGTTCCATGGGCCGCTGTGGTTTATTCATAAAACACACCACCAGCAGCGCCACGGCTGGTTTGAGCTTAATGATCTGTTCAGTATCGGCTTTGCGGCATTGGCTTTATGGCTGATGTGGCTGGGCCATATTACTTTAGATTACCGCTTTTGGATAGGCACCGGCATCAGCACATATGGCACCATCTATTTCATCGTTCACGATTGGTTTATCCACAACCGTTTCAAGGCTTTTAAAAGTGATAACCGTTATTTAACCGCCATTCGCCGCGCGCATAAGAGCCATCATAAATCCATGGAGAAAAATCCTTCGGAAGAGTTTGGATTGCTGGTGGTGGGGAGGAAGTGGTTTAGGAGAAACTGATTTAGCTTTTTTCGGATAAGGTACTTACCAATAAGCAATTGTCACATTTAAAGTCATAAAACCTCAGCCATTTCTCGTTCAAAAGCCACTCGCCATTACAACACGGGCATTTTCTCAACTTGTCCTTAGCCAAAGAAATGGTGCGGTAATTTAACAGATAGTAATAGGTGGATACTTTTGTTTTTTCAGTTATTTGATTGCAAACGCGGCGGCCAAGCTGAGATAATTGCGAAGTTGGATTCGACAATTGATTTATTGCCCATTTCTCTCCGACCGCACACCCCATGTTAAGATTGTCGCACGAAATATAGTCACCCTCCCACGACTCCATTTCGTACCTGTCGCTATCGGCTAATTCCTGTATTTTATAAATAGGGACCGGCCTGCCACAAGTGCCACAATTTATAGGGGAACTTTCATTTGAATAGGTTGTGAATAGCACATATGAATCATGGTGAGCACAGCTGCATACATCTTTATAAAAAGGAACGTGTTGGCCGGCAAATTCGATTATCAATTTAGAATTGCATGCTTCCTCCAATTCTTTCAGTCCTTTATTCACCCATTCATCGTTGTATTTCGCATCGAGGGAAGTCTTTTCCAAAGTGGTTTGGTAGCAAATTATTTCATTTTCGCTGATATAAGGAGATTCGATACCACCCATAATTTGCCCGGTGCTACAAAGGCTTTCCAGCAGAATTATAAATTGGTCTGATAGCTTCTCTTTATCGGCATTAGCCTTGCTTATAGCTATATATATCTTGTACTTATACATGGGTTGATAATTGGCTCAGATCGTCAAAGTGCCGCAAAGATATAACTAATGAGGTATAAGCGGTCACGCTGTAGCCCCTAAAGGGATTTCACCAATTCCAAGAATTTATTCCTATCGGTGGATTGTTAGATTTCAAAGATTAGCAGGCCGCGTACGTTTTATTTTAAATTTGGGATATACGCGTTTAACCGGAATGCCCTTAGTTGCTTTATTCCACTCGTCAATTATAACAAAGCCCATTTCAAATAGCTCCTCCCATTCTGATGAATAGTTTACAATTACATTTATCGGGTCAACTGCCGAATACACATCCTGGTTAGTTAAAATATGAAATTTGATGTGCCCCGGCAGAAACTCATCTTTGTTATTTCTCCGCATCCTTGCGTAATGGTATTGCGCTGCGGCAATTGCAGCCAGGGCCGCCGTCTTTAGCCCTTCGTTTTCTTCACCCAAGACGTATTTACGCGGGTTTTTGCTTTTATATAACCAAACCTCGCCGGTGCTAAAAGCTGCTACTGATTCTATCGCGTCTCCTGTATGCGTTTCCATAATTATTCCAAATGCCGTTTCTGTATCATCGGGAAATACCAATCCCAAATCAGTAGGAGTTACAGCAAAGGTTTGTTCCCGTATGTTTAAATAAGCCTCGTAATTAAAATCGGCTATTTCTACGTCCGCCTGCTTGTATTGCCATTTATAGTAATATGCGTAGATAACCCTCCCCAAGTGAAAAAGCAGTAGGGTGCCGAAAAGCCAGTATCCTTCTTTCATTAGCGCAGTTTAGTACACCTAAGCTACCATTTTCTTCCCAACTTTATAACCGGCAACGGCGTAATAAAGGATAAACAAATACATCGGTATCAGGATAACGTAAGCCGTTTGCGCGGAGATCTTATCAACTAATAAACCGTAAATCGGCGGGAATACCGCGGCGCCGGCGATGCCCATTACCAATAATGAAGAACCTATTTTGGTGAACCTGCCTAATCCCGCTAATGCCAGGGGCCACATAGCCGGCCACATCAGCGAGTTAGCTAAACCCAAAAGCGCAATACAACTGATGGATACATATTTAGGTGTAACGAGTGCCAGGCCGGTTAAAACCACGCCAAGGATGGCGCACAAAACCAGTGCTTTTTGTTGTGTGATATATTTAGGGATGAATAAGATGCCTATCACATAGCCAATCACCATACAGGTTAAGGTCCCCGATGCAAAATACTTGGCGGTAGAAAGCGGAATCTGGTGCGATGAGCCATACCCTATGATGGAGTCACCCGCAATAACTTCGGCACCTACATATAAAAATAAGGCAATCACTCCCAAAACCAAATGCGGGAACTGCGTAATGCTGGTTTTACCCGAGTTGGCAGCGGCTACGGTTTCGTCTTCGTGGTCGGTATCAATTTCTGGCAGGCCCGAAAAATAGATGAGTACTGATAGGATAACCAGCACAATTACGATTAGGATGTAAGGGACAATTACGCGCGAGGCCAGTTCGTTAAGAGCCAGATCCCTGGCGGCGGCGCTCATTAAGGCGAGCTTGGCATCAAAGCCATCGAGGTTACTTAAAATAACTGCACCCAACGCTAACGGAGCCAGCACACCTGCAAACTTATTGCAGATACCCATAATACTGATACGTTTGGCGGCGCTCTCTGGCGGGCCAACAATGGTGATGTATGGGTTAGAGGCCGATTGAAGTACCGCCGAACCGCTTCCCTGCACAAATAACCCCAATAAAAATACCGTATAAGTACGGGTGAGGGCGGCAGGTATAAAAATTAACGCACCCAACCCCATTAAAACCAAGCCGGCAACCATGCCGTTTTTAAACCCCAATAACTTAAGCAGCCATGCCGATGGTTTGGCCATCAGTAAACAAGCAATGTAAAATGAGCTCGCCACCAGGTACGATTCGAGGTTGGTTAACTGACAGGCTATTTTTAAATAAGGTATCAGCACCGAATTGAGCCAGGCCACAAAACCCAGTATAAAAAAAAGAGAGCCAATAATAATGATGGGGTTTAGTCCTTGTTTTTTAACTGCCGGGATTGCGGATTTGGTAATGGTCGCCATGTGATGATTTTAAAATTTGTTAATAAGTTAATCGAGTTACTAAAATAATTAAAAAAGTTGATGTTTTGTAATTTCGCTATTTTTATTTGTGCCGAAAGCTACCTTTGCCCATAATGAACATCCTTTTTGTAAACGATACCAAAATACCGGCTACCACTTATGGCGGCACCGAACGTGTGATATGGTGGCTTGGCCGCGAGTTGGTGAGGCTGGGGCATGCTGTAACCTATTTGGTTGCGGCCGGGTCGGAATGCCCTTTTGCAAAAGTTTTAGTATACGATGCTGCAAATGACATCAACCTGCAGGTACCCGATGAGGTTGACGTGGTGCATTTTCAGTTCCAGGTGCAGGGGTTTACAAAAAAGCCATACTTGTGCACGGTGCATAATAACTCGGGTAGGGGAGAGATGGATCTTAACTCCGTATTTGTATCGGCCAACCATGCCGCGCGCAATGGCTCTACCACCTATGTTTATAACGGACTGGATATTGCCGACTACCGCAAACCCAACCTCAACCAGAAACGCGGCTACACCCACTTTTTAGCCAAGGCGGCCTGGCGTGTTAAAAACGTGCAGGGCGCTATAGACATCGCCACCAAAAGCGGCAACAAGCTAATTGTGATGGGGGGCACCCGCCTCAATTTAAAAATGGGCCTCCGCTTTACACCGAATTTGAATGTGCGCTTTAAAGGCATGGTAAATAACGACCAAAAATCCGAAGTGCTCAACGGCTCCAAAGCGCTGCTTTTCCCGGTATTATGGAACGAACCTTTCGGCGTGGCTATTACCGAGAGCCTTTACTTTGGCTGCCCGGTTTTCGGCACACCCTACGGTTCCTTGCCCGAGCTGGTGCCCAAAGAGGTTGGGCTGCTATCCAACAGTAAAAGCATTTTAGTGGAAGGACTAAAAAATGTGGATAGCTTCAGCAACCAACTTTGCCACGAGTATGCGGTTGATAATTTTAATATCGCCAAAATGGCTGCGGATTATATCAAGCTGTACGAGGTGGTATTAAGCGGCGGTAAGCTTAACTCGGTAGCGCCTGTGTTGCTGGAGCCAAACCAGCCGAAGTATTTGCCGTGGTTAGATTAACACTGTTATTTGTCTTTTTTAACCGGCCAAAGGCCTTTATAAAGCTTATCAGTTGCCATGTTAAATTCGGTGCTAAATACACGTTCCGGGCCGTTGGCTTTTTTCAGGTCGTAGGCATAGGATATAACCGGCGCCTCGTAGCTTTTATTATTTATGGTACTATCGCGTTGCGTATTTATAAGCACCATGCCCGATTTTTTTACCACTTCCCAGTTATTAACATTGGTACCACGGGGTGATATCTGTTTTAAATTATTGCCTTCTCTATCACTACTAAACAAATAGGTGGGGTCCTTACTGTCGATCTTGCCATCTTTATTTACGTCTTCCGCAATTATAGAATAGAATATATAATTACCCTCCTGGCTTGTATCTGGAAAATAATGGACAGGTGCAGATGAGTCCGAGGAGTACTCAGAACCGGAATAGGAAGTATTGTATGAATTAATGATCATTTTTTTGTTTTCAGCAAGTAGATGATACTTTTTTGTGGCCGTATTATAAAATACGATGTTCCAAAATGTAATGCTTCTGCCGCCGTCGCTGCTTAGGAACGAACCGCTGTCGTCGTCGTTCTGCGCGCGGTCGTGAGGCAACGGGTATATCACATAAACCGAGCTATCTATAGCAATAGGGCCACGGGAAACTAATTCGGTTGCATAAATTTGTTTGGGAACGGCCGTTGTATCAGGGATAGTTTCTGCCACGTTATCATTTTTACCGGAACCACATGCCGCCAGCAAAAAGCATAGGGCGGCTAATAATATTTTTTTCATTATAGCTTTGGGTTTACTTCGTTATCAATTTCTTCATGCTCTGTCGCTTCCTGGTATGCAACTTCAACGGGCATTCTCCTCGTCTTCTCAATAAAATTAACCACCGCGCGGTTATTTACTACAAGCAAATACCCTATCAGAATTTTGCAGAGATCAACAAACGTCGATGTCGGGTCTGCACCGGGCCCCATTCTGTCGATGGTTTGCGATCGATAGTAAAAATACACTCCCCTTAAAAACACCGGGACACTATTCATGATCATTAGCGAACCTACAATAATGACGGCGATAGCTATCACCGTAGAGCGGTGGATATTAAAGCTGAATTGCTCTTCGTCGAAACGCTCATCCAATTTTAGTTTATCTATTATCACATCGGGCCTGAATATCAATAACCGAATGATAGCCACATACACTAATAAAATGATCAGTGAGCTAAGAACTACTTCCCAGTTTTCATACCTAAACGGCGAGGGGGATGCGGGGTAAAACAACAGGAAGAATTGCGGAACTACATCAAAAGCGTGGAATAGTATCCAAACACCGACCAGCTTTAACAGCACTATCCAAAATGAACGTGGGGACATAATAAATTTTGATAAGGTTTACGTTGCAATATAATAATAATGGCTTAACAGGCTGCCAATACGGGCAGGTTAAATTTGCATAAAGGGAATTTAACCCCTGCGTTTCGTAGGAACTAAACAAGTTTAGTGGAAAAAGCAATAACCTCTCCTCGCGGGCAATTGTCTCAAAGTGTGTATTATTATGTAATGGCCGCCGCCATATTGGTAAACATAGCCGGCATCGGTATTCCCTTTTTTTCGGACGACCCGGCCCTGTATGCCATGCTTGCCCGCAATATGGCCCAAACAAACAACTTTACCGACCTATACTATCACGGTCGCGACTGGCTGGATAAGCCCCATTTCCCTTTTTGGGTGGTGGCGCTTAGCTTTAAAATGTTGGGCGTAAACACCATCGCATACAAACTGCCGGCTTTGCTTTTTTATTTTATGTCGGTATTTTACACCTATAAGCTTGGCCGTAAGTTTTACGATATGCAAACCGCGCTGCTGGCGGTTTTGATCCTGCTTACCGCGCAGCACACCATCATGTCGAATACGGACGTGCGTGCCGAACCTTATATTATGGGGCTGCTGATAGGTAGTATCTATCACTTTTACAAACTGAAAGAAAAGTTTAGCATCGCCCATCTGCTGCTGGCCTCGCTGTTTGCCGCCTGCGCGGTCATGACGAAGGGAATCTACCTGCTCATCCCTATTGGCAGCGCCATTATTGGCGATTATCTGTTTAAAAAAGACTTTAAAGGTTTGTTACAATGGCGCTGGCTCTTGTCGTTCCTGCTGGTATGCCTGTTTGTACTGCCCGAAGTTTATACCGTATATGTTCAGTTCGACCAGCATCCCGAAAAGATGGTATTTGGCCGCACCGGTGTATCGGGCATTCAATGGTTTTTGTGGGGCAGCCAGTTTGGCCGTTTTAATAACGATGGCTTTATTAAAAACTCGCACGGCGACCCCTTCTTTTTCCTGCATACCTTGCTTTGGGCCTTTGCGCCCTGGGCCATCGTGTTTTTTTACGCGCTCGGTAAAAAGATAAGAGATATAATAAAAGGTAAACCACAGCCCGAATACATCTGCCTTTCTGCAGCGCTGGTGATGCTGCTCATTTTTTCTATCTCCAAATTTCAGCTGCCGTTTTACACCAATATCCTGTTTCCATTCTTTGCAGTGATCACTGCGGGCTTTATCAGCTCATTAGCCGGGGGAGCCGAAGCCCGGTTTTTTAACATCAGCCAATATATCATCTGCGGCTTATTGCTTGCGGTTTTTGTAGCGTTAGGTATAGCGTTTGCTCCGGGGAAGATCATCCTTCCGGTTATCCTTTTTATAGCCGGGGCTGGTGCCGTATTTTTTATTTACCGGCAGCAGGGGCAGGGATATCGGCCTGTGTTTTTGTTGAGCTGTGTAGTAATGATAATTATCAACACCTATTTCGTGCTGGTATTTTACCCTGTGCTGTTAAGCTACAAAGGCGATGAGGTTGCGGCATGTTATGTAAACACCAACTATCCCGGGCAGCAGGTTGTTTCCACCGCACCTATGGCCGATAGGTTCGATTTTTATATGAAAGAACCTGTTGCCTATGCCACAGCAGAGGAGATCATTCAGCACAAAAAAACAAACACTCACCTGGTTTTTGCAGACGATGATGCTATGGAGCAGTTGAAAAACAGCCCGCGCCGCATACAGGTACTTAAAGTATTTGATAATTACTTCGGCGAGAATTTGAAGCTCAGCTTTATTAACCAGGCAACGCGAAAAAGCGCACTGATTCATTTTTATTTGATCAGGGTGAATTAACGCTCTCAAAAATTTCCGAAATTCGCCACATGCTGCAAATACAGGAAAACGTTTCGCTCAAAAATTTCAACACCTTTGGTATAGATGCTAATGCCCGCTACTTTGCGGAGATAAACCATGCCGATGAACTGGCCGAATTGTTTGCCGACCCGCAATGGCTGCATATGGCCCGACTGGTTTTAGGCGGTGGCAGCAATATGCTGATGGTGGCCGATTTTGATGGACTGGTTATCCGCCTTAACATTCGGGGCATTGAACACCGCATTAGTCACGATGATGTTTTTGTAGAAGCGGGCGCGGGTGAAGTATGGAACGACCTGGTAAACTACTGTGTTGACCATGGCTACGCCGGTATGGAAAACCTGAGCCTCATCCCCGGTTCTGTTGGTGCATCGCCCATTCAAAACATAGGCGCATACGGCATAGAGCTGAAAGATGTTTTTGAAAGCTGCCAGGCTTTTGAGATAGCTACCGGTACCATCAAAACCTTTAGTAAAGAAGATTGCAAGTTTGGCTACCGCGAAAGCGTTTTTAAAAGCGAATTGGTGGGGCAGTATATTATTGTATCGGTAAAGTTCCATTTATCACTTACCCCTAAGTTCAATTTAAAATATGGCGCGATAGAACAGGAATTAGCTGCACGCGGCATCAGTGAGCCGACCTTGAAAGATGTATCGCAGGTGGTATCGCATATCCGGGTATCTAAACTACCCGACCCATCTACTATTGGTAACGCAGGCAGTTTCTTTAAAAATCCGGTGATCAGCGCAGCAGAATTTGAGCCTGTTAAACAAAACTTCCCCGATGTTGTTAATTATCCGGCGGGTGATGGCTTTGTAAAACTGGCCGCCGGCTGGCTGATAGAGCAATGCGGCTGGAAGGGAAAAACCGTAGGCAACACCGGTACCTGGAAGAACCAGGCGCTGGTATTAGTGAACCACGGCGGCGCTACCGGGCACGAAGTTTACGCCCTTTCGTCGCAAATCATAGACAGTGTGTACACTAAATTTGGCGTTACCCTGCAACGCGAGGTGAATATTGTTAGTTAATTTGTTTAATTAAAAAGATATTTTCTCAACTCGCTCTGCCCTAAGTATTTAAAATCTGAATTGTTTTAAATTCTTTTTAATTGTTTTCTGCAGGGCATTAAATCCATTGGTTTGTTTATTTGGTTGATTTATAGCCAATTGCGGCATTTTGTGACGATGCGGCGTTATTTTGCCTTATTAATTTTGTTTCCGCACCGTTCTTAAATTTCATACACTTTTCATTTCGTGGTATCATGTTTGAATAATACTCAATACAAAACATTAACAGAATGACAAAGATTGAGTTTAACACCCTGGTATTACGTCAAGCAAGTTCATTAAGGTCATACGCCTTACACTTCACACACGACGCAGACGATGCTAACGACCTTGTTCAGGATACAATGTTGAAAGCCATAACTTACTATAATAAGTTTAAAGAAGGTACAAATTTGAAAGGATGGTTATACACCATCATGAAAAACACCTTCATCAACAACTATCGCCGTTTTGTTAAAATGAGCACTTTTGTTACCAAAAGCGATGAAATTTCTTCGCCAAACCTGGTATTCAGTTCAACAAAAAACCAAGGCGAAGCTAAATTTGTGATGGATGATATCAAACGCGCTTTAGATCGTTTGCCTGCAGATTATTATGTACCCTTCACCATGTATTTTGAAGGCCACAAATACCACGAAATTGCCGATCATTTAACTATCCCTATCGGCACCGTGAAAACCCGCATCCACGTAGCCCGCAAGCTGCTTAAGAAAAACCTTAAGGCTTACGATAACGGTATTGCAAAACCTATCTACGCAGAAAACTAAGCAATAAACTCAACATATAGATAAAGAAAGAAACCCGCTTAATGGCGGGTTTTTTTGTGCCCTTTTACCCCATCGTTATTGCGAGCGAAGCGCGGCAACCCTCGGCAGGTAGAGCCACTTTGCAAATCCGCCTTGCCTGCCGATGATTGCCACGTCGCCCCACCGCTCTATCCTTCCCGCCGCTCCTCGCAAGGACGTTGGGGGTGAGGCGGTTTTTTTGTCTTAACGAAGCCTCACCTAAATCCTCTCCAAAGGAGAGGATTTCAAAAGTTTTTTAGAACCCTCTCCTTTGGAGAGGGCAGGGTGAGGCTACAGCTGAAGTTTCCCCACCACTTTAAACTTCTCAAATACACCCTCCGTATGCGGGGCATCGGCCAGTTCTTCGGTAAGGTCCTGCCCGGCCCAGTGTTCATAGTGTTTGCCGTTGCGCCAGAGCCGGCTTTCGGTAACATCGTAAATAATGCCTTTAAGGGCTACCCAGATCTGAGGCTTATCCTGCCCGTTGCGTAGCGCAAGCTGCGATTTGGTGTATACTGGCAGTTCGCTCATGCGGTTTTGCGGGTTTTAAAGTATTCAAAAAAAGCAACGTTCAGAAGTAGCAAGGCCATGCTGTAAAAATGGTCCTCAAAAGGGATGGTGCCCACGCGGATTCCCATATTTTGTGCGTCGTTATAAAGTACCACCGGCCATGCGGTTAAAATTCCGTTTACAATATAAAACGGAATAAGCGACACCACAAAGGCCAGGTAAAACCTGCCGAGCCATTCTACCTTCAAAAAATAAACTAACACTACCAGCAAAACTACCAGCAGGCCAAAGGTAACCACAGTATACAAACGGGTGTGATTAAACAACAGTAAAGATACCGATACACCGATGAGCAGGTTGGATATTATGCGGGTAAGCACAAATGGCGGCTGCCATTTTATATAATAATTGAGGCAGGCGTAGATAAATACACAGGAAAACGGCACGGTTAAAAAGAAGAGGATCTCTTCCAGTGGCAAGCCAATAAATTTGATGCCGGTAATGTATTGGGCGTTAAAACTCCATACGCCGTAAACGGTAAACAGCACGTCCCAAAATAAAAACACCAGTCCGGTGATGGCCATACCCGGCCAAAGGTGCTTCCAGCTTTTGGCAAAGGCTACCCGCTTATCAAACGACAGGGCTACCGGGAAAACCACGGTAAGCAGGTTGATGATGAGGTAGGTGTATTTCACGCTATAAGGCGGCTAAGTGTTGGGTGAGGCTTTTCTGCTCGGCGGCGGTGCAGCGTTTAGAATCGAGCAGGAATTTGATGATGGTTTTCACAAGGGTTTTATCAGCCGACGTATAGTATTTTGCATTTACCTGTTTGATTATTTCCTCGCGGTCGGCCACCAGGTTTTTGGTATAGCCCAAAAACTTAGGCACATTATGCTCGATAGAAAAGCGCATAAAGCGGATCTCTATATTATGGGGATCGGTAGCCACGGCGGTTTTAAAGGTCTTTTCCGAATCGTTGAGGTATTTGATCTTGTAGTAGGGGTTCCAGGCGTGCTTGGCCTTCAGGGCTTCTAGCGTACCCATGTAAGCGTTGATCAGTGCCGGGCGATCTTTTATAGCGCCCAAGCTGTTATAAAGCGAATCGGTAGTTTTTTTGCTTTCGAGAGCACTGAGCAGTTGCTTGCGGATCACGCGGAGGTCCGGCGCACTGCCGTCGTCCTTGGCAACCGAAGTAAAAGACATAATGACACCCGCCAGCATTGTTAAAAGCAGGTATTTGAATTCAGAATATTTTAGTACGGTAAGCATCGGCAAATTATATCACGTTCATTTTCTGGTGCAGGCGGGCCTTTAAATACAGGCTCAGCTTGCGCGAATTGGATACCCTGATCCTTTTCTGCATAATAACACCCGCAGGCGTTCGGCGAATCTTCTTAAACAGCTCCAGGTAGTATACGTACGCCACATACACACCCAAACGTGCGGCTTGTGGCAGTAGTTTTATACCCGCCAGCGCATCGTCGAAATCTTTTTTAATATCAGTTTCTATAATGCTTTTATCGTGCGCGGTAAAGTTTGCAAAATCAACACCCGGAAAATAAGTACGGCCGCGTTCTTCATAGTCGGCTTTGATATCCCGCAGGAAGTTTATCTTTTGAAAGGCGGAGCCCAGGCTGCGTGCTTTGGAAATAAGCTGATTATACAGCATACCGTCGTTGGCGCAAAAAACGCGCAGGCACATCAGGCCCACTACCTCCGCCGAGCCGTAGATGTACACTTTGTAGCCGCCTTCATCGTATTGGGTTTTATCCAGGTCCATTTTCATGGAAGTGAGGAAGGCATCTATCAATTCCCGTTCGATACCGTATTGGTTTACCACCTGCTGAAACGATTGCAGCACCGGGTTGGTACTGATACCGCGTTCGATGGCCTTAAAAGTTTCCTCGCGGAAATCGGTTATCAATTGACGCTGGTCGTGCCCGTAAAAGGTGTCTACTATCTCATCGGCATAGCGCACAAAGCCGTAAATGGCGTAAACGGGATAGCGCAAACGTTTTTCGAAAGCTTTTATACCCAGGCTAAACGAGGTGCTATACTTTTCGGTGATCAGTTTACTGCATTCAAAGCACGTTTCGTCAAACAAATTCATTTATAATTGTTGTTACCCCAAATGTACAAAACCGGCGCCGTATTGTTTTTGCGTTGCAGTAATGTTTACATTTGATTTCGGATGAAAAACAAGCAAATTATTATCATAGGGGCAGGTTTCGCGGGTTTGGCCTCGGCATGCGTGCTGGCGAAGGAAGGCTACCGCGTTACCGTTTTAGAAAAGAACGACCAGCCCGGCGGCCGTGCCCGCATTTGGGAAAAGGATGGTTTTAAGTTTGATATGGGCCCAAGCTGGTATTGGATGCCCGATGTTTTCGAGAATCTCTTCGCCCTTTTCGACAAAAAACCGAACGATTTTTACGACCTGAAACGCCTCGACCCCGGTTACCGGGTTTATTATGGCAAGGATGATATAATGGATGTCCCGGCGGATATGGGCGAGTTGGAAGCACTTTTCGAAAGCATCGAGCCCGGCAGCAGCAAGGGGCTTAAATTATTTATGGAACAGGCTGCCTACAAATACAAAGTAGGCATGGGCGAATATGTTTTCCGCCCCTCGCACTCCATTACCGAGTTTATCGACTTTAACCTCATCCGCAAAAGTATCAGTATGCAATTGCTTACCAGTATGAGCAGCCATGTGCGCAAGTATTTCAAAAATCCCAAACTCATTAAACTGCTGGAGTTCCCGGTATTGTTTTTAGGTGCGCGGCCAAAAGATACCCCTGCCATGTACAGCATGATGAACTACGCCGACCTTGCCCTCGGCACCTGGTACCCCATGGGCGGCATGAACGAAATTGTAAAGGCAATGGTCAACATCGCCGAAAGCTATGGTGTGGAGATCAAGCTGAATACGGAAGTAACCAAGATTGAGGTTGCCGATAAACAGGTGAGCAATATCCAAACTACGCAAGGCGATTTCAAAGCCGATTTTGTAATAACCGGTGCTGATTACGAGCACGCCGACCAGCATCTTTTAGAAAAACCCCATAGAAACTACACAGAGAAGTACTGGGATAGCCGTACCATGTCGCCATCCAGTTTGTTATTCTACATCGGTACCAATAAAAAGATCCCCGGCATACAGCACCATAACCTTTTTTTTGACGAAGACTTTGAACAGCACGCCAAAGAGATCTACACCGACCCGCAATGGCCAAGCAAGCCATTATTTTACGTTTGCTGTACCTCCAAAACCGACCCCGATGCTGCTCCGGACGGATGCGAAAATATCTTTTTCCTGATGCCCCTTGCACCGGGGTTGGAAGACAGCGAAGTGCTTCGCGAACAGTATTTCGATATAATGGTGGACAGGTTTGAACAGGTAACCGGCCAGCCCCTCCGCGATGCCATTGTTTTAAAGCGTAGCTACGCGATGGAAGATTTCAAAACCGACTACCACTCCTTTAAAGGGAATGCATATGGGCTGGCCAATACCTTAGCACAAACCGCATTTTTTAAACCGGCTATGCGGGCAAAGCATATCAATAATATGCTGTACACCGGGCAGCTAACCGTTCCCGGCCCTGGCGTGCCGCCTGCATTGATATCCGGCCAGATAGCGGCGAAGGAGGCGATGAATATGATGGGGGAGGCGAAGTAAGGTTAACCACGTCATGCTGAGATTTTTTCAGCACCCCATCATAAAAGTAACCACTATGCTAAGGCGCCTTGCAAGCTGACTACCTGCCGTGTGGGGTGCCGAAATAAATTCGGCATGACGTTAGGGGCACAAAAAAAGACGCGAAGTATCGCGTCTCTACAAAAAACTTATCGCCAAATACTTACACCAAATACTCAAACAGCGTAGCATCCTTGTTAATTTCGATCACTTCAAATCGGTGCTCGTCCATACGGGCCAGCAGCGAAGGGTAATCGCCGGCATTTTTTAGTTCGATACCAACCAGGGCAGGGCCGTTCTCTTTGGAGTTTTTCTTGATGAACTCAAAGCGGGTAATATCATCGCCGGGACCCAATACGTTGGTTACAAACAGCTTTAAAGCACCCGGGCGTTGCGGAAAACGCACAATGAAATAGTGTTTTAAACCTTCGTACAGCAGCGATTTCTCTTTGATCTCCTGCATGCGTTCAATGTCGTTATTACCACCACTAATAACGCAAACTACCGTTTTGCCTTTTATCTGGTCCTTAACAGCATCCAGCGCGGTTACCGATAAAGCGCCGGCAGGTTCTACCACGATGGCGTCCTCGTTATACAACTTGAGGATAGTGGTGCAAACTTTACCCTCGGGTACAGTGAGCATATCATCCAGCACATCCCGGCAAAGCAGGAAAGTTTTTTCGCCAACGCGTTTTACGGCGGCACCGTCTACAAAGCGGTCGATGGTTTTTAAGGTAACGGGCTCGCCTTTTTCAATGGCCGTCCACATGGATGGGGCGCCTTCCGGCTCTACACCGATCAATAATATGTCGGGGTTTTGCTGCCTCAGGTAAGTACCCGCGCCGGCTGCCAAGCCGCCACCGCCAACCGGCATAATTACGGCGTCAACTTCGGGGAGGTCTTCGAAGATCTCTACACCAACAGTTCCCTGGCCTTCAATAATTTGTTCATTATCAAAAGGTGGGATGAACGTCATGCCATGAGCCTCGGTATATATCAGGGCCTCACGCAGGCAATCGTCGAAGGTATCGCCTACCAAAACCAGCTCCACGTTGCCGTTGCCAAACATTTCTGTCTGTTTTACTTTTTGCTTGGGGGTGATCTCCGGCATAAAAATTACGCCTTTGGTGCCCAGTTTTTTGCAGGAGAAAGCAACACCTTGCGCATGGTTACCGGCGCTGGCGCAAACTACGCCGCGGCTCAGCTGCTCGGTATTCAGCCTGCTGATCATGTTATAAGCGCCCCTTAATTTGTAAGAGCGAACGATCTGCAGGTCTTCGCGTTTTAAATATATCTCGCATTCGTATTTTTCCGACAGGCGGGCGTTGTGTTCTAAAGGCGTGTGCCTTACTACACCTTTTAACCGCTCGTATGCCGCTTCAAAATCCAAATGATTTTCCGTTATTGTGTCCATTGTTCTTAGTTCTTTACCAGCTTATAAGCCATCAGTTGCTGCAGGTCATCATCATTGATGTCCAGCTTTACATCTGCCAGCGTTAAAAAGCGTTTATATGCGTCGTAAAGCTCGTCTTTATCCAGCTTATGGCCAAGCCTTTCCAGGTGGAATTTAAGGGCGTGGCGGCCACTACGTGCTGTTAAAACAATACTTGCGCTCGGGAAGCCCACATCTTCGGGGCGAATGATCTCGTAATTTTCGCGCATTTTTAAAAAGCCATCCTGGTGAATGCCCGAGCTATGCGCGAAGGCGTTGCCGCCAACGATAGCCTTATTGGGCTGTACCGGCATGCGCATCTGACTGCTGATCATGCGGCTCATTTCGTAAAAATTGCGGCTGTTGATATTGGTATGTAAACCAAGTGTGGCATGCGTTTTCAGGATCATCACCACTTCTTCTATAGCGGTGTTACCCGCGCGTTCGCCGATGCCGTTAATGGTACCTTCTATCTGGCGGGCACCGTTCTGCAAACCGGCGATGGAATTGGCTGTGGCCAAACCCAGATCGTTATGGCAATGCACCGAGATGATAGCCTTATCGATATTCTTAACATTTTCCTTCAGGTATTTGATCTTGGCACCGTATTGATCCGGCAGGCAATAGCCGTTGGTATCGGGGATGTTCACCACGGTAGCACCGGCAGCAATAACGGCCTCAACCATTTGGGCAAGGTATACCACATCGGCACGGCCGGCATCCTCGGCATAGAACTCAATATCCTCAACAGATTTTTTGGCGTATTTAACGGCTTCTACAGCACGCTCCAAAATTTCCTCACGGGTGCTGTTGAATTTATGCTTGATGTGCATGTCCGAAGAGCCAATACCTGTATGAATGCGCGGTCGCTTGGCGTATTTAAGCGATTCTACCGCTACATCAATATCCATTTTGTTGGCACGTGTAAGGGCGCAAACGGTTGGCTCTTTTACAGCTTTAGAAATTTCTACAACGCTCATAAAATCGCCCGGGCTCGATACCGGGAAACCTGCTTCAATAATATCCACGCCCAGTATTTCCAGTTCGCGGGCTATATCAATTTTCTCGGGGGTTGTAAGCTGGCAGCCCGGTACCTGCTCGCCATCGCGAAGCGTGGTATCAAAAACATAAACGCGGTTGGGATCGTGTAACATAGTTCTTTGTTTTAGTAATCTTTTGGGGACTTTAGTATCAGGTAGTTAGTATTAAGACGTTGTGTTTTTTGTCTTGCTGCTTGATACTAACTACTCTTTTATAGCTATAAATCTTAATCTTTTATAATCGGCATACCATTGGCCGTTTTCGTTGTAATGCGGCTCCAATAGCGCGGTTATTTCTTTTAGCAATTCTTGTTTTTCGCTCTGCGGGATGCCTAATAGATAGAGCGGGGCAAACATGGTGATCCATTTAGCTACGCCTTCATCGCCATCCTGTAGTGGTGTTTTACGGTCGAAATGCGATGCGAAGGCTACGCGGAAACCTTGTGCCTCTAACCGACTGGTGTAATCGCCCAATGATGGGAAATACCAAACTTCGGTTTCGGCCTGGCGGGTGTAACCATGCTTGCGCAATACCTGGCGGGTGGCCGCTATCAGTTGCTGCACATTACCCTTGCCACCCATTTCGGCCACAAAGCGGCCGCCGGGTTTAAGCGAATCGTAAACGCATTTAATGGCCGCATCGGCGTTTTTTATCCAGTGCAGCGTAGCGTTGGAGAACACCGCGTCAAATTTCTCATCGAAATGAAAATCGGTACCGTCCTTCACAAAAAACTCCACTTCCGGGTAGGTGGCCTTTGCTTTGGCTATCATATCTGCCGAGGCATCTATACCTGTAACTTTTGCGCCCTTTTGCTGGATCTGGCTGGTCAAATAGCCGGTACCGCAGCCCAAGTCGAGTATGCGCTCATTAGGTTGGATCCCCAATAATTCCAACACGTTCTCTCCGTATTGAAATACGAAGGCGTGTTTATCGTCGTATAATTCAGCGTTCCATTTCATTGTTGGTTCATTTGTTCAATGGTTCATTAGTTCATTGGTGCGGGTGTCTGGTATGCTTTTTACGATGTAAATTCCAACAACTGTTAAAAATGCCAGATTGCCTGCAAGAAACACACCCGCTTCCCTGGAAATATATGTTGCAATCGTAACTATCAGGCTAAAGTAAAGTGCTATTACCATCATCAGCCGGTTGTGCGATTTTGTAATAGCTAAGATACCTAATACCTGGGGTATCAGTATCAGTAGTATAAGTAAACCCTGCTCGTTGCCACGTGTAACAAGTTGCCATATCAATGCGCCTTCAAGTACCCCGAAAAATCCACCTGAATGCCCCTCGCCTGCAACGCAGAAAGGGAACAGCAGAAGGATGAGGATCTTAAGCAGCGTCATCCTATGGGTATCAATTGATATATTCCAACACCTTTTGTCCCATTAATTTTGTGCCTAATATTTTGCTTTTGTCGGTATTGGCATCGGCAATGTCGCCGGTGCGGTAACCGTCTTTTAATGTTTTGTCGATGGCGTCGGTAACGGCTTTTGCTTCATCTTTCAGGCCGAAGCTGATCTCCAGCATCAGTGCTACCGATAGGATAGAGGCCAGCGGATTGGCTTTGTCCTGCCCGGCAATATCATGTGCCGAACCGTGGATAGGCTCGAAAAAGCCTGTGCCATCACCTATAGAAGCCGATGCCAGCATGCCCATAGAGCCCGCAATTTGCGAGGCCTCGTCGGTAAGGATATCGCCGAACAGGTTGGCGGTTAATACCACATCAAACTTTTTAGGGTTTTTTACCAGTTGCATGGCTGCATTATCAATAAACATGTGCTCAGTTTCTACCTCAGGGTATTGTTTGGCAATATCCTGTACCACTTCGCGCCACAGGCGTGAAGCTTCCAAAACGTTGGCCTTATCTACCGAACAAAGTTTTTTACCACGTACCATAGCTGCTTCGTAAGCTTTTATAGCGATACGCTCTACCTCATAACGGCTGTAGATCATCAGATCCGACGCGGTGTTGCGGTCTTCGCTGCGTTTTTTCTCACCGAAGTAAACGTCGCCGGTTAGCTCGCGGAAGAAAAGGATATCTGTTCCTTTCAGGATCTCCGGTTTCAGGCTCGATGCATCCAGCAGCTCATCAAAAAGCATGATAGGGCGCAGGTTGGCATAAAGGCCTAATTCCTTGCGGATCTTTAACAAACCCTGCTCCGGACGTACTTTTGCGGATGGATCGTTATCGTATTTGATATGGCCAATAGCGCCAAACAGGATAGCATCGCTGGCCTTTGCTTTCTCCAGGGTTTCATCGGGCAGCGGGTTGCCGGTAGCCTCAATACCCGCGTGGCCCATCAGGGCCTCGTCGAAAGTAAATTCATGACCGAATTTCTCGGCAATTTTCTCTAAAA
Organism: Mucilaginibacter pankratovii; assembly: GCF_014773265.1. Taxonomy (GTDB): domain Bacteria; phylum Bacteroidota; class Bacteroidia; order Sphingobacteriales; family Sphingobacteriaceae; genus Mucilaginibacter; species Mucilaginibacter pankratovii. Next base: position 116,621 of record NZ_JACWMY010000004.1, read on the forward strand.
CAGCTTTTCCCCAGGTGGTAACCTCAGGGCCGATGCCATCACCGGGTATTACTAATATGTGTTTTTTGATGCTCATATCTATCTTCTATCCGTCATTTATCTCTACACGTCATTGCGAGGAACGAAGCAATCCTCGGCAGGCAGGTCGGACTTGCTTAGGGTCTCTACTTGCCGAGTGTTGCCGCGCTTCGCTCGCAATGACGCGTTTTTTATATTTTATTTACCCCGCGTACTTCTTTTAGTTTCATCACCATCAGTTCCGCGTCTGTTTCAATCCAGCTATTGTATTCTTCAATGGCCAGCAGCCGGTCTTCATTGCTGATGTAGCCTTCATCTACCATCTGTGTCATCTGCGCTACCGACGACCAAATACCCACCTTGTGCGCAAAATTGGCATCGCCTTTTTTGTAAACTTCGTTCGCTTCCAGCACTTCTACATCGATTAAACCTGCTTCAGAAAAATATTCCGGCAGGTCTTCTGCGATGTGGTTATTCATGCCTGCATCACCCCGCCACCGTAAAAAGGTAGCGTAGAACTTACGCATACTCGCGGGCGGTTCGGGTTGCCATTCCAATGCCTCGTGGTTATAATCCAAAATGGATAAAATGCCACTCGGTTTTAACACCGACTTTAGTTTTACTACAGCTTCCTGCGGCGTACTTAACCATTGTAGGGTACGTGCCGATGTTACGAGGTCGAACTTTTCCGCCGGTTCGTAATCAAATAAACTGGTATGAATCAGCTCCAGGTTTTCGATCTCGGCATAGGTTTCTTTACCGCTTTCGATAAAGTACGCCGTGTTGTCAATGCCGGTTACATGGCCCGCTGAACCAACTGCCAAAGCAATGCCTTTAGAGATAGCGCCTGTACCGCAGCCTACATCCAGCACTTTCCAGCCCGGTTGCAGCAGGGGAGGCAGGGTAGCATAATCCACTTCCAAACTACGCTCATCGAATAGTTTAGCGGTGCCTTTGCCTTCGCGTTTTATCTCTTTTTGTTGGTTCATTAGTTCACTGGTTCATTTGTTCATTGGTGCTCTCAGATACCTTTCGCGGGGCTATTTTACTCACCCCGAATACGCTTCGCTGTTCGACCCTCTCTATCTGCGATAAAGAGGGTACGGATAACCTCTTTTAAACCCTCTTTGCGGAGCAGAGAGGGTCGACGCCCGCGCATGCGGGCCGTCGGGGTGAGTCAACTCACCGAGCGGACTGCCACTAACTATCTTGCTTCCTCAAATTCCGTTATTAACTCTTTTTTGCTGAGGATGTAGTCGATATCATCGTAACCGTTGGTCATGCAGGCTTTTTTGTAAGGATTTACCTCAAAACTCTCCTGCTCGCCTGTAGCTACTATTTTGATGAACTGGTCTACCAGGTCTATCTCGATTACCGCGTGCGGATCTGCAAAAACGGCAGCAAATAATTTCGCCAGGAAATCATCGCTTACCTGTACCGGCAATAAGCCATTATTTAGCGCATTACCTTTAAAGATATCGGCAAAAAAGCTGCTTACTACGGCATCAAAGCCATAATCGGCAATGGCCCAGGCGGCATGCTCGCGACTACTGCCGCAACCAAAGTTTTTGCCAGCAACAAGGATCTTGCCACTGTAGATGGGCTCATTTAATACGAAATCCGTTTTAGGGTTGCCCTCGTTATCGTAGCGCCAATCGCGGAACAGGTTGTTGCCAAATCCCTCGCGGGTAGTGGCCTTTAAAAACCTTGCAGGTATAATCTGGTCCGTATCAATGTTCTCGATAGGCAGCGGCACTACGCTGGTTTGTATGTGTTTGAATATTTTGGTACTCATACTAATTCCTCCTCTTTTAAGAATGAGCGGATATCCGTCACCACACCTGTTATTGCACTCGCCGCAGCCGTCAACGGGCTTGCCAAAAATGTGCGGGAGTTTGGCCCCTGCCTGCCTTCGAAGTTGCGGTTGGAGGTAGATACGCAGTATTTACCTGCGGGGATCTTGTCCTCGTTCATGCCCAGGCACGCGCTGCAACCCGGTTCGCGCAGCGGGAAACCTGCTGCATCAAATATTTTGTCCAAGCCTTCGCGGATGGCTTGTTCCTGTACTTGTTTAGAGCCGGGCACTACCCATACGGTAACGTTATCGGCCTTGTGTTTGCCTTTTACAAATTCGGCTACCTGGCGCAGGTCTTCTATGCGCGAGTTGGTGCAGCTGCCGATGAATACGTAATCGATAGGTTTGCCTAACAATTGTTCATCATCGTGCAGCCCCATGTAATCAAGGGCTTTTTTGTACGAACCCTGTTGTTTCTGCTCAAACGAAGCAGTTTCGGGTACGTGCTGTGTAACGCCAATGCCCATCCCCGGATTAGTTCCGTAGGTGATCATCGGCTCAATATCTTCGGCTTTAAAGCTCAATACACTGTCGAAATCTGCATCTTCATCAGAATACAAAGTTTGCCAGTAAGCAACAGCCTCGTCCCACGCTTCGCCTTTTGGGGCAAATTCGCGGCCTTTTACATAATTAATGGTGGTTTCGTCGGGTGCAATCAAACCGCAACGGGCACCCATTTCGATGCTCATGTTGCAGATGGTCATGCGGCCTTCCATGCTTAAACTGCGGATGGTATCGCCGGCATATTCTACCGCGTAGCCTGTACCGCCTGCCGCAGAAATTTGTGCGATGATGTACAGGATGATATCTTTAGCGCCAACGCCGTTTTGCAGCTTGCCGTTCACTTCTATCTTCATCCTTTTTGGGCGTTGCTGAAGCAAGCACTGGGTAGCCATAACCTGCTCTACCTGCGAGGTGCCAATACCGAAAGCAATAGCGCCAAATGCACCGTGCGTAGAGGTGTGGCTGTCGCCGCAAACATAGGTGCCACCAGGACGGGTGATGCCCAGTTCGGGACCTATAACATGTACGATACCCTGGAAGGGATGCCCTAAACCGTAAAGTTCGATGCCGAACTCTGCACAGTTTTTGGTGAGCATATCAACCTGGTAGCGGGAAAGTTCTTCTTTAATGGGGAGGTGCTGGTCCCAGGTGGGGACGTTGTGGTCGGCCGTGGCAACGGTTTGTTTTGGCCTGAAAACCGGTAAGCCTCTTGCGCGCAAACCATCAAATGCCTGCGGACTGGTTACCTCGTGTATGAAATGTGTATCGATGTATAAAATATCCGGGAAACCCTCGTTGCTACTGACGACGTGCGCATCCCAAATCTTGTCGAATAATGTCTGTCCCATTGTGATTCTTATATTAATAAACTACGTCATTGCGAGGAACGAAGCAATCTCCCGATTTGCATATCGGTTATGCATAGCTTAGAGATTATTGATACGTTAATTTTTGTTTTAAGGTATCAATGAGCTCCCTTCGGTCGGTTGTCTTCGTTCCTCGCAATGACGAGGTGGTAATTTTTTAGCTTTCGCCTTTTACCTTTCGGCTTTCGCCTTTTTATTATGCTTCTACAGCCTGGTTCTCGGGGCGTAAACTGCGTACAGTTTTGCCTGCCTGCCATAATTCGCTTTCGCGTAATTCTGCCAATTCGGCATCCAATTTTTCGCGGTAATCGTCTTTACTGTTGCTGTCGATTGATTTTTGTGATTCAACACCGGTTGCAACGCTTTTGTAAAGATCTTCAAATACCGGTTTGGTAGCATCACGGAATTTCTTCCACCAATCTAATGCGCCGCGTTGTGCAGTGGTTGAGCAATTGGCGTACATCCAGTCCATACCGTTTTCTGCAACTAATGGCATTAACGATTGGGTTAACTCTTCTACAGTTTCGTTGAAAGATTCTGAAGGTGAGTGGCCGTTAGCACGCAATACTTCGTACTGCGCAGCAAAAATACCCTGGATACAGCCCATCAGCGTACCGCGCTCGCCGGTTAAATCGCTGAATACTTCTTTACGGAAGTCGGTTTCGAACAGGTAACCGCTACCAACAGCAATACCTAAAGCGATAACGCGCTCAAAAGCCCTGCCTGTAGCATCCTGGAAGATAGCGTAGCTTGAGTTTAAGCCACGGCCCTGTAAGAACATGCGGCGTAATGAAGTACCCGAACCTTTAGGAGCAACTAAAAATACATCCACATCAGCAGGAGGGATGATGCCGGTTTGCTCGTTAAAAGTGATACCGAAACCATGAGAAAAGTATAATGCTTTGCCCGGGGTTAAGTGTTTTTTAACAGTTGGCCATAAAGCTATCTGTGCTGCATCGCTTAATAAATAGCAAATAACGGTTCCTCTTTCAAGGGCTTCTTCAATTTCAAAAAGGGTTTCGCCGGGTACAAAGCCATCAGCGATAGCTTTATCCCATGTTTTTGAATTTTTACGCTGGCCAACAATTACGTTGATGCCGTTGTCTTTTTGATTGAGCGCCTGGCCCGGACCTTGAACACCGTAGCCAATTACTGCTACAACTTCGTCTTTTAATACGTCCTGAGCTTTTGATAAAGGGAACTCTTCGCGGGTTACTACATTTTCTTCACTACCGCCGAAATTTAGTTTTGCCATTGTTTTATTGTTTGTGATTACACCGATGTTGTTTAATGATTACACCGATTGATTTTTTATTGTGATTTATAACTGATTACTATTTTCTGGATTTCACCGATTGAGGATGATTTCACCGATTCGTTCTCCTGCTCCCCCTTCAGGGGGCTGGGAGGCTTTACATCGTAAAAACCTTCTGCCCCTTGTTCAGATATTCGTTTTCCATAACGTCTTCGCCTGGTTCAAGCCTTTCAAATTCGCGGAGCTTGCTGTTGAAGCCGTCGCTTTTTTTGATGATGGCCACGCGTGCACTGCGTACAAACTCTATCAAACCGTAAGGCTGAAGAATTTTGATGAGGTTATCGGTTTCCTCGCGGTGGCCGGTTGTTTCAAACACAGTATAATCCTTACGGATAACAACCGCGCGGGCACCATTCTCGCGCAGCAAACGCTCTACGCTAACTTTTTCGGCAATAACATCGGTGCTCATTTTATAAAGCGCCATTTCCTGCCAAACCACGTCCTCGTTGGTATGGTAGTATACTTTAAGCACTTCTACCTGTTTCTCTATCTGACGGGTAAGCTTGCGCACCACATCTTCAGATTCGGTAATCACAATGTTGAAACGGTGGATGCTTTCTATCTCCGACGGAGAAGTGTTCAGGCTATCGATATTGATCTTACGGCGGGTAAATATAATGGCAATACGGTTTAATAAACCTATCTGGTTCTCCGTGTAAACCGTTATGTTAAATTCCTGCTTTTCGTTATCTATGGTTTCCATGTTGTGTCTTGTTTTTAAGTCCTCTCCTTTGGAGAGGCTGGGCTCTTTCTTATTTTAATCTGATCTCGCTAACGCTGCATCCTTGCGGCACCATCGGGAACACGTTGTTCTCTTTGGTTACCATTACTTCTAAAAGGAATGCGCCTTTGTGGCTCATCATTTCGTTCAGCGCAGGGATTAAATCGTCGCGTTCCGATATTGATTTACCATCGATGCCATAACCTTTTGCCACCATCACAAAATCGGGGCTTTGGATATCTACGAAAGAGTAGCGGCGCGAGTTGAACAGTTCCTGCCACTGGCGCACCATGCCCAGGAAGCGGTTGTTGAGGATGATGATCTTTACATCAACTTTGCTTTGCATAATGGTACCCAGTTCCTGCAAGGTCATCTGGAAACCACCATCGCCGATGATAGCGACTACATCACGCTCCTGCGCGCCAAATTTAGCGCCTATAGCAGCCGGGAGGGCAAAGCCCATGGTACCCAAGCCACCGCTGGTAACGTTGCTGCGGGTTTTGTTCAGCTTGGCGTAACGGCAGGCTACCATCTGGTGCTGGCCTACATCGGTAACAATAACGGCATCGCCTTTGGTAATCTCGTTCAGTTGTTTGATCACCTCGCCCATGGTCATTTCGCCACTTTCGGGGTTTAATTCTTTATGAATTACCGCTTCAACTTCTTTGGCGGTGTATTCGTTAAAGGTGTTCAACCAATCGGTATGTTGTTTTTCTTCAATTAAAGCGGTAAGCAGGGGCAGGGTTTCTTTACAGTCGCCCCATACCGGTACGGTTGATTTTACGTTCTTGTCGATCTCCGCAGGGTCGATATCCAGGTGGACAACCTTCGCCTGTTTAGCATATTTATCCAGACGGCCAGTTACACGGTCATCGAAACGCATACCTATGGCAATAAGTACGTCGCAATCGTTGGTTAATACGTTTGGCCCGTAATTACCGTGCATACCCAGCATACCCACGTTTTGCGGATGGTCTGTTGGGATAGCGCCTGCGCCAAGTACCGTCCAGGCTGCGGGGATACCGCTTTTCTCTACAAAAGCTTTAAATTCCTGTTCGGCACTACCCAATATTACACCTTGCCCCCAAATGATGAACGGCTTTTTGGCGCTGTTGATCAGCTCGGCTGCCTCTTGTATATACTGGTGGCGAACGATAGGTTTTGGCCTGTAGCTGCGGATATGGTTACATTTTACATAACCTTCGTAGCTGAACTTTTGGATCTGCGCGTTCTTGGTGATATCTATTAAAACCGGACCCGGGCGGCCGCTTTTGGCAATGTAAAATGCCTTGGCAATAACTTCGGGGATCTCGGTAGCGTCGGTTACCTGGTAGTTCCATTTGGTAACCGGGGTGGTGATGTTTATTACATCTGTTTCCTGGAAAGCATCGGTACCCAAAAGGTGCGCAAAAACCTGCCCGGTGATACAAACCAATGGTGTGCTGTCTATTTGGGCATCGGCCAGGCCTGTAACTAAGTTGGTGGCACCGGGGCCGCTGGTAGCGAATACCACACCAACCTTACCTGATGTACGTGCGTAACCCTGACCGGCATGGATACCGCCCTGTTCGTGGCGAACCAGGATATGGTTTAGCTTATCGTTATAATCGTAAAGGGCATCATAAATTGGCATGATAGCGCCGCCGGGGTAACCAAAAATGGTTTCCACACCTTCCACGATCAAAGCCTCTAATAAAGCTACCGACCCTGAAACTTCTACGGCTTGTGATTTCACCGATTCTGCTGTGATTTCACCGATTTCCTGTGTGATTGTTTGTACTTCCATTGTTATATTGATTACACCGGTGTTATTTACCAGCTTTATTATTCTCTTGTCTTTACTCTTTTTGTCTTTAATCTCTTACGGCATTTCATCCGTTACGCAACCCTCTGCTGCCGATGTCACTGTTTTTGCATAGCGGTATAGTAAACCTTTGGTTACCTTAAGTGCCGGTTGTTGCCAGGCTGCCTTGCGGGCGGCCATTTCTTCGTCCGACAAGATCACATTGATTTTATTGGTCGTAGCATCGATGATGATCTTGTCTTCGTCTTTAATGAGGCCGATTGCACCACCGTCAAAAGCTTCAGGTGTGATGTGGCCTACTACAAAACCATGTGTACCACCGCTAAAGCGGCCATCGGTAATTAACGCTACCGAACTACCCAAACCTGCGCCAAAAATGGCCGAGGTTGGTTTCAGCATCTCGGGCATACCCGGTGCACCTTTTGGGCCCACATTGCGGATAACCACCACATCGCCTTTTTGTACACGACCGCTTTGGATGCCTGCTATCAGTTCAAACTCACCATCAAACACGCGGGCAGGGCCTTCAAAATGAGTGCCTTCTTTACCGCTGATCTTGGCTACGCTGCCACCTTCGGCAATGTTTCCGTATAATATCTGTAAGTGGCCGGTAGCCTTTATCGGGTTCTCTGCCGGGAAGATGATCTTTTGGGTATCGAAGCTCATCTCAGGTACCGATTCTAAGTTCTCAGCTATGGTTTTGCCGGTAACGGTAAGGCAATGGCCATGCAGCCAGCCTTGCGACAAGCAATATTTCATTACTGCAGGCACACCGCCAACATTGTGGAGGTCTTCCATCATGTATTTACCGCTTGGCTTCATATCGGCCAGTACCGGGATGCGGTCGCTTATGGTTTGGAAATCATCCTGCGTTACTTTTACGCCTACGCTTTTGGCCATTGCAATCAGGTGCAATACCGCGTTGGTGCTGCCGCCTAATACCATAATTACCACAATGGCATTCTCGAATGCTTCGCGGGTCATGATGTCTGATGGCTTGATGTCCTTTTCTAATAAGATCTTGATGGCCGCGCCTGCTGCAAGGCACTCGGCTTTTTTATCTTCGCTTAGGGCGGGGTTTGATGACGAGTAAGGCAAACTCATCCCCAATGCCTCGATGGCTGCAGCCATAGTATTGGCCGTGTACACACCGCCACAGGCACCAGCACTCGGGCAGGCGTTTTTTATCACACCCAAAAAATCCTCGGGTGTAATAGTTCCGGCCATTTTTTTACCGAGGGCCTCAAATGCCGATACAATGTTCAGGTCCTCACCCTTCCAGTGGCCGGGTTTGATGGTACCACCGTATACCATAATAGATGGGCGGTTTAAACGGCCCATAGCCATAATAGAGCCCGGCATGTTTTTATCGCAGCCTGGCAGTGTTATTAAGCCATCATAATATTGTGCGCCGGTAACAGCCTCTATAGAATCGGCAATAATATCGCGGCTCACTAAGGAGTAGCGCATCCCTTCGGTACCGTTGCTCATGCCATCGCTTACGCCAATGGTGTGGAATATCAAACCCACCATATCCTCGTTCCATACGCCTTGTTTAACCAGTTTGGCCAAATCGTTCAGGTGCATGTTGCAGGTATTGCCATCGTAACCCATACTTGCCACGCCAACTTGTGCTTTACGCATATCATCGTCGGTTAAGCCGATCCCGTAAAGCATGGCCTGTGCGGCCGGCTGTGTTGGGTCCTGCGTAAAGGTTTTGCTATACTTGTTTAATTCTATAGCCGCTGTAGTATCTGATGATGAACTCATTTTTTATATTTTACGATCAACGTAAACGCTAAATTTGTTGATAGATGATTAGGTTGCAATCTGTTTCTGTAAGTTAGATATAGCAATCGCGAATAACAACAGATTGAAAAAATATTTTAAAAAAGTATATTGTACTTTATAAATAAAATTAACGGAATTAAAATTTGTTAAATATATAAAATAAAGAATATAATTTTTAACACCTTATACCAAAGTTTAAAACGGTATTTGGTATGTATTTTATGCATGCATAACAAGTTGCCGAAATTCTGCCTGAAATGGTGCCCGGCGGGAAAAAAATTGGCCGTTTGTTCGCGTTCGCGATGGAGCGCGAACAGCCCGAACAAGCCCGAACAAAGCAAGAATTCCAGGGTACCACTTTTTTAAGATGCTACCCGCTGCACTGAACGCATAAGTTTGGGTTTTTAATTTGCTATCCCTAAAAAAATCGGCATATTTAAACACTCGTAAATTCAACATGAAAAAATACCTAACCTTATCCCTGCTGTTTATCGGCATAAGTAGTTACGCCCAAAAGGTAAAGCTGCGGCTCAATCTTCAAAAAGACAGTACGTACTATCTTACCACCAACGCCAATATCAGTATCGACCAAACCATTAGCGGCACCCACCAGGTAATGACCACCGTGATTACCGCGAAGGTGGCCCATAAGGTAACCGCGATAACTGATACTTTGTATACCCTGGAAACCACTTATGTAAATATGGCCATGCATATGGATATGATGGATAAGACGATTGATTTTAGCAGCAGCTTGGATAGACAAGACATTATTTCCAAGCTGTTAGGGTCGATGCTGAACAGGCCGTTTACTATTACGATGAGTACACGCGGCAGAGTTGTAGCGGTAAAGGGTACCGACAGCCTTTACGTACACATGTTTGATAACTTACCCCCGATACCCGAGGAGCAAAAGAATCAGCTAAAGGCCCAGCTTCAGCAATCGTTCGGTGAAAAATCGATCAAGGCTAACCTGCAGGATTCGTTTGTGATATTGCCAAAAGATGAGATCGGCGTTAACGGTTTATGGACAACGAATAATTTAATGGAAGCAGCAGCCATAGTTGCTAATACAAAGATCAACTATAGTTTGAAAGCCATAACCGACGACGCGTATTTAATCGAAGGCACCGGCACAGTATTATCTGAGAAGACACTGCCGGCCTACAGGGTAGCTAACGGGATACAGATGCGTATGACCGCCGTATCCGGCGAACTTACCACCAAAGTAAAACTCAACAAAACCACCGGCTGGATCAGCGAGAACAAACAAACCCGCGCCCTTAAAGCTACCGTGCAAATAAAAGATACTCCAAAAACACCAGGAGGGATGACCTACCCAATGAGCATCATTGCCGACATGACGGCAACGGGGAAATAAAAAATCTTGTAATACAAAAGAGGTCCGAACATTTGTGCGGACTTCTTTTGTATTTGCTTGTGATGCTTCTTGAATCTGCTTTATTATCAATAGCACATTTAAAAATCTCGTTGCCTTCTGATTATTTGAATAGCTTAGTCCCGGGTATAGGATTTGGTTTTGCCAGTTAAATGCAACTCTTCCTCCTGCCTAAGATGTCGAGTTGTTCGTCAGACAATAAAAAGGCTTCTCCCTCATCAATATCTCTTTCCAATAATATAAAGATGGCTTTTACTTTGTTTTCTTCCGCACCAGCCAAACAACTCATTAGTTTTTGCCGCATGGTTAATGTTGTCATTCTTGTTATCCCTTTAAAAAATCTACCCTTTTTTAATATAGCACAAAAGTCATCCCACAAAAAAAGGCCCGAACGTCAGTCCGGGCCTTTTCAATATCAGTACAAAAAAACGATTACTTGTGGGTAATGCCTTCTGCCAGTACGGTTACTTTGTTGTTTAAAGCTTCTACCACACCGCCTTTAATAAAAAAGATATCTTCTTTACCGCCATCCCTTACGGTTAGCTTGCCATCATTCAGGGTAGAGATAATGGGCGCGTGGTTGTTCAGGATCTCTAAAAACCCTAAAGTACCGGGCAGGGTTACCGAGGTAGCCTCGCCTTCGAAAACTTTTTTATCAGGAGTAAGAATTTCTAATGTCATGCTGTTGTGAATAGTGAGTGGTGAATGATGAGTAGTAAGCTTAGTCACTCACTATTCACCACTCGCCACTATCTTAGTGTTAGTTATTAGCTTCTGCTAATAATTTCTTGCCTTTTTCAATAGCGTCTTCAATGCTGCCCACAAGGTTAAATGCTGCCTCAGGGTATTCATCTACTTCGCCATCCATGATCATGTTAAAGCCTTTGATGGTATCTTTAATATCAACCAATACACCTTTTAAACCGGTGAACTGCTCTGCCACAAAGAATGGCTGAGAAAGGAAACGCTGAACACGGCGTGCACGCGATACAGTTAATTTATCTTCTTCAGAAAGCTCATCCATACCTAAGATGGCGATGATATCCTGAAGCTCTTTGTAACGTTGTAAAGTTTCTTTAACGCGTTGAGCGGTGTTGTAGTGCTCATCGCCCAGGATAGCTGCGCTAAGGATACGTGAGGTAGAATCCAGTGGATCCACCGCAGGGTAAATACCAAGCTCGGCAATTTTACGCGAAAGTACGGTTGTAGCATCTAAGTGGGCAAATGTTGTTGCCGGTGCAGGGTCAGTTAAATCATCCGCAGGTACGTAAACGGCCTGTACAGATGTAATTGAACCACGTTTTGTTGACGTGATACGCTCCTGCATAGTACCCATCTCTGTTGCCAAAGTTGGCTGGTAACCTACCGCAGATGGCATACGGCCTAACAAAGCCGATACCTCAGAACCTGCCTGGGTAAAGCGGAAGATGTTATCGATAAAGAAAAGGATATCGCGGCCTTTACCTTCTTCATCACCATCGCGGAAATACTCTGCAAGGGTAAGACCTGATAGCGCCACACGTGCACGTGCACCGGGAGGCTCGTTCATCTGGCCGAAAACGAAGGTAGCTTTTGATTCTTTTAAAGCTTCAGCGTCGATCTTGGTAAGATCCCATCCGCCTGCTTCCATGGAGTGCATAAATGCATCGCCATATTTTATAATGCCCGATTCAAGCATCTCACGCAGTAAGTCGTTACCTTCGCGGGTACGCTCGCCTACACCTGCAAATACAGATAAACCTGCATAAGCTTTCGCGATGTTGTTGATCAGTTCCTGAATTAATACGGTTTTACCTACACCGGCACCACCAAACAAACCGATCTTACCACCTTTTACATAAGGCTCTAATAAGTCGATAACTTTGATACCTGTAAACAGGGCCTCAGTTTCGGTAGATAGGTCCTCAAAACGCGGAGGCGTGTTGTGGATAGGGCGTCCATTGGTTTTATCAAGATTAGGGATACCATCGATAGCATCGCCAACTACGTTAAATACGCGGCCTTTAATAGCATCGCCAACCGGCATTTTAATAGCGGCTTCGGTATCTAAAACATTCATTCCGCGCAGTAAACCGTCGGTAGAGTCCATGGCGATTGCGCGCACACGGTCTTCACCTAAGTGTTGCTGAACTTCTAAAATAATTTTCTGTCCGTTGTCTTTAGTGATCTCAAGCGCATCATAAATCTTAGGAAGATGTGCGTCATTAGCGAAACTTACGTCAACTACCGGACCGATGATCCTTGATATTTTTCCAATGTTTGGCATATATTACCTGGTGTTTTAAAAAAATTTTAATTGAAACAGATACCTTTCATAAAGCAACGGTACTATTTCAGAGGCGCAAAGTTAAGGTTTATTGCCAAATATTTAAATAGTTATGGTAAGATTTTTTTGATGTTTTTATTAATACTATTTCCTTAAGTTTGACGCCCAATTATAAACCAATTGTTTCTGTTACTTAATTACTAATTAATGAAAAAACTTTTACTACTGTTATTGTGGTTAGCGCCCGCTATTGCCTGGGCGCAGGGTTTCCAGGTTAACCTTGGCGGCCAAAAGCAAATAGGTATGGGCCACACCGGTACCGGCTTGCTGCAGGATGGCGCATCCATTTTCTTTAACCCCGGCGCGGTTGCTATGCTATCTGAAAATTCTGTTTCTGCCGGGATAAGCCCGTTGTGGTTTAAATCCGGCTTCAACCCATCGGGTACCAACGATAAATATTTTACGGCAAACCGCGTAGCAACGCCCATACAGGCTTATGCCGTTTGGGGGCCAAAATCGGCAAATTGGAAACTTGGGCTGGGCGTTTATACGCCGTTTGGCGGCCTTACCGACTGGGGCACCACCTGGGCTGGTAAATATTCGGTGCAGAGCCTGGATCTGAAAGCGATCTTTATTCAACCAACGGTGAGTTATAAATTAACCAATGCCTTAAGCATTGGAGCAGGTTTTGTGTACAACCATGCAAGCGTAGATTTGAGGCGGGCTATACCTTTGGCAGATGCAAACGGAAACCCCGGCCAGGCAAAACTGGAAGGTACAGGCAAAGGCTATGGCTGGAATGCCGGGATCTTCCTGAAAACCAAATCTTTTACAGCTGGGCTGGATTACCGATCGAAGGTGAACACCAAACTGAAAAACGGCGATGCGATATTTACCGTGCCATCATCGGTACAGGCAAACTTCCCGCAGCCAAATACCTTTAGCTCGGGCATACCGTTGCCGGGAACATTCTCATTGGGCCTTGGCTTTTATCCAACCAAAAAATGGACCGTTGGCTTCGACGCTAACTTTGTTGGCTGGAGCAGCTTTAAAGCCCTTGCCTTTGATTACGCTACCAATACCTCTGCATTGGCCGACACTTACTCGCCACGTAACTACGAGAACGCGTTTGCGCTGCGTACCGGGGCGGAATATAAATACAACGATAAACTGGCCCTGCGTTTCGGCGGCGGCTATGCTACTACGCCTGTTAAGGATGGCTATGTAACCCCCGAGGTGCCCGATGCCAATCGTTATTACTTTACAGGTGGCGTAGGTTATAAACTGGCCAAACGCCTGGATATCGACTTATCCTTTGAGTTTGAGCATCTGTTCACCCGCACACAAACCAATATCGAATCGCAATTAGCGGGCACGTTTAAAAGCAACGTGTATATCCCCGGCGTTTCCCTTTCTTATCATTGGTAATATTTAGTTTTTAAACACATGAAATCGATAAAAAATTACATATACATATCTGCCGGGCTGTTATTATTGGCATCCTGTAAACCTACTATAGAAACCCCAAAGTCTACCCAAGGTACTGCCGATTTTTCGCGGTACATCTCTCTGGGTAACTCATTAACCGCAGGCTATGCCGATGGTGGTTTATACCTGGAGGGGCAATTAAACTCGTACCCAAGCATCATAGCCAAACAAATGGCGCTTGTTGGCGGCGGTACGTTTACGCAGCCCTTGTTCAACGCCGATCAGTCCAACGGTTCGGGTTATATCAAACTAACTGGCTTTACTGCCACAGGTTCGCCTATAACCGCACCGGTAACTACTAACCTTGCCGTTAGGGGTACAGCTGCTATACCTGGCTTCGGCACGGTGGTTTTATACACCAAATACACCGGCGAAATAAACAACTATGGTGTGCCGGGCGTTAAAGTACAGCAAATAGCCTATGCCCCTTACGGTAACCTGAACGGCTATTTTGAAAGGATGCTGCCGGGCAATGCGGGTACAAATTCTACTACATATATAGATTTTGCCACCGCCAAGCCTTTTACCTTCTTTACCAACTGGCTGGGCACTAACGATGCTTTGCTTTATGCATCTACAGGTGGGGCAGGCGATGTACTTACAGATAAGGCAACATTTACAGCTCTATACAACCTGTCGATATCGAAACTAACTGCAGCTGGCCAAAAAGGGGCAGTGGCAACTATTCCAGACGTTACCGCTGTACCTTACTTTACTACGGTTACGGTTGGCGCTATCCTGGCAGGTGTGCAAAAAAATGCTCCAACGGTTACAGATTTGTATATTAGCGCAAAGAATTCGGCTGACGTTTCAGCCGGCTATACCGCCCGCAAAGCTACCGCAGCCGATTTGGTGGTACTTACTTTCCCTACCAGTAAAATTGGCCAACCGGTAAGTTCGCCGGCGGGTATGGTGCCTTATGGGTTAACGCCCTACGCGCCTATTGAGAACCAATATGTGCTGGATGCCAACGAAGTTGTTTTAACCAAGGATTATGTGAACGCCTACAATACCACCATTAAAGCAGCAGCCGACAGCAAAGGTTTGGCATTGTTTGATGCCTTTACCTTCCTGAATAACTTAAAAGCTAACGGCATGGTGATAGATGGTGTAAGCCTGGGCTCTAACTACATCAGCGGTGGTGTATTTTCGCTGGATGGGATCCACCTAACGCCAAGAGGTTATGCTATTGTAGCCAATGAATTTATAAAAGCCATCAACGCCAAATACGGATCAAATATCCCCAAGGCGAGTGTATCGGCTTATAACGGGGTGAAGTTTCCTTAGTTGATAGGTGATGGTTCATAGTTGATGGTAGCCCTGAGTTCATGGGTGATGGTTCATAGTTCATGGTAGCTCTTACTATGAACTATGAACTATCACCAATGAACTCTAATACTATCTTCCCCATATGTTCGCTGCTTTCCATCAGCTCATGAGCTTTGGCGGCTTCGCCGGCGGGGAAAGTTTTATAAATGATAGGTTTTATTTGCCCGGATGCTAATAGGGGCCAGATATGTTCTTCCAGTTTTTGGGCGATGGCGCTTTTGAAGGCCACATCCCTTGCCCGCAGCGTGGAGCCGGTTATCATCAGTCGCTTGCGCATCACTTCGGATAAGTTAATTTCTACCTTGCTGCCTTTTACAGCGTTTATCATCACCAGCCGGCCATCGTTAGCCAAGCTTTTGATATTTATTGATGTGTAATCGCCGCCTATCATATCCAATATCACATCAACACCCTTACCGTCGGTAAGATTACTAATGGCTTCGCCGAAATTTTCTGTGTTATAATTAATGGCTTTATCAGCACCCAGTTCTTCGCAGAATTTACATTTCTCGTCGCTGCCGGCAGTAACGAAAACGGTGCTTCCCAAAGCTTTTGCCATTTGTATAGCCGTAACACCAATACCGCTGCTGCCGCCATGTACCAACAGGCTTTCGCCAGGCTGCAATTGCGCGCGGTCGAACACATTGCTCCAAACAGTAAAAAAGGTTTCGGGGAGGGACGCCGCTTCTGCAAAGCTTAAGCCCTCGGGCACGGGCAGGCATTGCCCTTCGGGTGCTACACAATATTCCGCATAGGCACCGCCGATTACCAGCGCGCAAACTTTATCGCCAACCTTCCAGCGGGTAACACCGGCACCAATTTCGGCAACAACGCCGGCAAGCTCCAGCCCGGGGATATCCTTTGGGGCACCCTCCGGTGGTGGATAGTTGCCTTTGCGCTGAAACACGTCGGGGCGGTTTATGCCTGCAGCCATTACTTTTATCAGCACCTCGTTGGTCGCGTAAGCAGGTGTTGGGCGCTCTGCAAGCTGTAAAACTTCGGGTCCGCCGGGATGGGTAATGATGATGGCTTTCATTAAATGATTGAACGCGGTAAATTGCTTGCGTGTTTTACGCATGGTGCTATTTATTCATCTTCATTGCTTTCAATGATTTCCCCGAAAGAATTACAGCGGAGCTATCAGTAATAGCCAGATCGGCATTTTCAGCAAAGCCGTGACCAATATCTAATATGGTATAATCTTTAAGATTTGCTGCTACGTAGCCAAAGTGCATATTTTTAGAACCCTTTAATTCTGGCGCCATTTCAAATAAAACCTGGCTGGAATCTGCCTGTGTTATCCGAAGTGTGTCGAAATTTTGATTATAACTTTCTACTTCCAATCGCGATTTCCCTTTTAAATTTACGGTTATGTTTGCCTGCCTTAATTTTTGCAGCTCAAAGTTAGTGTTGGTACCCTCAACAGATAATAGTTCGGGAGCAAACAGCCGTACCAGCACCCTGTTTTGCATCCAGTTTTTTTCGCCCTCGTTTTTGTATTTGTTAGGGAACACTAAGTGCAGGGTATCGTTTTTTACATAGGCCTTAAAAGTAACATCTTTTCTATAGGCATCCCAATAGTTGAGCACCCTTACCGATGCGTGTTTACTTTGTTGAAAAACTATTTTGGTGATGTTGCCGCCGTCCAGCTTTAAGTGCTTAAAAGGCTGTTCCAGTATCTTGTTATAGTTCCAGTAGGTATCGCTTTTGTCAACTTTGTTGTACACGTTTTTAAATGCCAGATCGGATACTACAACACCTAACAACATCACGGCGAATAATGTCCTCAGTATGATCGTGCTTATCTTAGTCTTCATATTTTTTTTCTTTAAAAGTTTCATCAATAAATTTCTCGTAGCGTATTTCAATTTCTTCCATCGGAATATCCAGCAAATACATGCTTCTTAAAAATAGGGGCAATTCATTTTCTAAAAATTGTTCTTTCCTAAAGGCAACTACTCTATGCATGGCTTCATTCTCTACAAAATATCCCACGCCGCGCTTATTGGTAATAATTTCGCGTTGCTGCAAAAAATCGTAGGCGCGCTGAACCGTATTAGGGTTCACCTGCATTGCTACGGCCAAGTCGCGAATGCTTAATATTTTTGTTTCCAGCGGCCATTGCTTAAGCAGTATTTGCTCGCAAACATATTCTGCTATTTGTAAATAAATTGCTTGTTTTTCTCTAAACTCCATTCTAAATTTCTTTTTCCCTTAACCTTACATAAGCTGTTATCCACAAAGTGCCCGGCAATATGTATTGAAGAAAATTATTTGCGATAGCATAAGCGTAATGCGGAAGCTCGATATTCCCAACTTCAGAATCTACTTTTATCAATACCGTAAAGTACGGGAACGCAATATCAACATTAGAAAATAATAGGCTAACAATGGCCAGGTTTAAAAAATAAATGGCAGCCAGCACACCGCAAACCACAAGCGCCACCTTTACAAGGGCAACCCGATTGAAGTATAACGTGCCTACCATCATGGCTCCAACAAAATTGGTGTACAATATTGTTGCCTTAACAAACACATTATTACCTTCAAATTCGTACAAGTACACATGATCGTACAAGCCACGGTACAGGGGGCTGGTTCGGTCTAATCCGCTGTGGTAGGCCGTTACAAACGTGTAGTCCATAAGCCGGAAAAAACTTAAAAAGACTATGCAAAATAACAAGCCCGATATCAATATACCGCAGAGCCATTTCTCCAGCGAAGAGGCAGGCAATGTAAGATAGGCGGCCCCACCCGCATTAGTAGTAAAGTAGCTAAATACCACCGAAGATAAAACCACCCCGCCACCAATAAAGCCCCAAATAAAGGATAGGTTTTGCGCCGGCCCCCAATCTAACGCATAAAGTATAAGCGTATAAAGTAAAAGGGTAAACGCCATTACAGCTACAACTGCGCCAATTAGTTGCATGGAGCGCTCGAGTATGGTTTTTTTTAATAGCAGCCCAAACCTGCTGAGGCTAAAAGTATCATTCATGGTAATTAGTTTTAATTTATCGGGAATAGTTGTTTGGCCATTGCCGGGTTTTCGGTGATGCCGTTAAAAAGGTGCTCCAGGTTAAGCGCCGAGTCTTCGCCATCTGTATTCTCCATAATTACGGAGATGCCACGCAACATTTTTTCGGAATAAAGCACTTTAGCGCCCTTTGGTATTTCATTCACCGTTTTAAAACAAAGCTTTTCGGCAATATCCGCAATGGACGAATGCAGTAGCAGGTTGCCGTTATCTACAATCATCACTTTATCTATCATGTTTTCCAGATCGCGTATTTGGTGGGTAGATATAAAGATGATGCGGTCTTCATTCATTACCGAGGCTATCAGCTTCCTGAACTGGGCCTTGGAAGGTATGTCCAACCCGTTTGTCGGCTCATCCATTAGCAGTACTTTAGTGTTGCAAGCAAGCGCAAAGGCTATCACAAACTTTTTTTGCTGGCCGAAGGATAATTTGTTCAGTTTGCCGTCAACGCTCACTTCCAGTTCCAGCAGGTATTTATAAAAGCTATCCTTATCAAACATCGGATAAAAGGGAGCAAACAAATTGTGATATTGCTTTATAGTAAGCGCTGGTACGTAAACATCCTCGGCTATGTAATAAATGGTTTGCAAGAACGATGGTTTGCGGCTTTTGGGTTGTACACCATCTACCAGCACGGTGCCTTCTACCGGGAAGAGCGTACCCACCATGTTTTTAAGCAAGGTGGACTTGCCTGCACCATTCTTGCCCAGCAGGCCGTAGATGCTTCCATTTTCAATAGAAAGGGTTAGGTTTTTATATAGCAGCTTTTTGCGCGAATAACCAAAAGACAAGTTGTTAAACTGTATCATAGTGTATTAGTTAAGTAGTACACTACAAATGTAATTAGATATTCGGTAACTCCAAGTTTTTTTTAAACTATTTTTTGTAAAAAAAACATGCTTTCAATTTGTATGTATTGAACTTTCGGGTAAATGTTATTCATTTGCATAAAACAAAAAACTATGTCATTACAAACAGGCTCAGCAGCCCCGCAGTTTAAACTAACCTCCTCCGAACTTAAAGAAGTTTCCTTAGCCGATTTTAAAGGCAAAAAGGTAGTATTACACTTTTTTCCATTAGCTTTTACAGGCGTTTGTACCACGCAGCTTTGCACCATGCGCGATAGCTTTGGCTATTACGACGGACTGAACGCGCAGATCCTGGGCGTATCGGTTGATTCGCCATTTACCTTAGGGAAATTTAAAGAAGAGAATGCCTACCAGTTCCCCTTACTGTCAGATTTTAATAAGGAAGTATCTGAAGCCTACGGCGCTTTATATGAAACGTTTGCTTTTGGTATGAAAGGCGTATCTAAACGTGCGGCTTTTGTGATAGATGAGGAGCAAAACATCATCTACGCCGAGGTGCTTGAAAACGCCGGCGACCTGCCCGACTTTGACGCCATTGCAGAAAAGGTAAAGTAAGATTAACACATATAACCATTGAGGTGGCTGATGAACAAAGCTTTTATCAGCCACCTTTTTTTGTTGATTGCCGCGCCATGAATTTTGTTTTCAGCCTTAAAAAAAAGCTTTCGTAAAAGTAGTAGGAGATGCAGGGGACCACTATTAAGAAGGCGATATTGAAGGGGTAAAGGCTCGGCCAGAATTTTTCATCGTTTGATACAAAAAGTTGTTGCCATATATAAATACTGTACGATAGTATACCGATGGTGGCCAGCGGTTTAAAATTAAAAAACTTAAAAATCACATCGCTGGTAGTGTAGATGCTGTTGACGATAATGAACCCGGTTAAAACCGATAGAAACAGGTTTACAAAAACGGCCTTTATGCTAAAAACATCGTCGTATTTAATAAAAAAGATGGCTGCTATACATGCCAGTGTTATCACCCACTTCAGCTTGCCGAAGTTTAAATACCCCTTAAAGCATAGTACCGAAAAAAAGCAGCCCAAACTAATAGCCTGGAACTTAACCAGGAAGTGTGTTAACGCGTAAAACGGCCCGCTGTTGATAATGATGTTTGCCGATTGCAGGTAAAGAATAACCGGCAGCACAAATAAAATGAACATTACCAGCCCCACAAACAAGTAAAAGCTTTTCTTGATAAAGACCGGGAAGATGAGGTAGAATTGTTCCTCTACCGCGAGCGACCAATAATGCCCGAGGTCCCAGTGGTAGGCTGTTTTTTTAAAGTAGGAAAAATCTGCTGCGAACAGGGCCGAGGATAAAATACTTACCGCGTTTACGTTTAATTTAACTGTTAAGTTTAACACGATGATAACGCCTATGTACAAATAGGCTACGGGTAGTATGCGCAGCGCGCGCCGGATGTAAAATTTTTTTAACGATAGGGTACCGGTTACGATCTTCTCTTTGATACATAGCGTGGTGATCAAAAACCCGCTTAGCACAAAAAAGATGTTTACGCCTAAGGACCCTATAAAGATCAAATTGCTGAACGCCCGGTATTGCAACACGATCATGTGGGCTATTACAACCATTAATACAGCCACACCCCTGATACCGTTTAACGAGGGATAAAGCTTTTGATCGAGCACAGCGGGTATTGCCCGTATATCGGTAAACAGCGACGAACCTCTAATTTTCATCAATAGCTTTGTAAGGGTGAAATTCAGGCGCTAAAATATCATTTAATAAAAAAAAGGCAATTTTTAATATTGTAAATTAATGCTTTAAGTGTTTTTGAAAAATGTTTTTGCTAAACTATTGCAGTAATTAAAAAGAAATTCTATTTTTGCAGTCCGTTAAAAAAGGGGCTTATATCTATTTCTGTTAGATAACGCCGGTTACCGGAAACGCACTTGTAGCTCAATTGGATAGAGCATCTCACTACGGATGAGAAGGTTTGGGGTTCGAATCCCTACAAGTGCACATATTTCAACCACTTGTTCCGGAACTGCGACATCCGCCAGGTGCCCAAAAAATTAAGCCTTTGAGTATAGTGTTCATAGGCTTTTTTAATTTTTAAACATAAGGGATGCTCAATTTAGTACTGTTTGGCCCCCCCGGAGCCGGGAAGGGTACCCAATCACAAAAACTTATCGAGAAGTTCGGGTTAATTCATCTTTCTACTGGTGATTTACTACGAGGCGAAATTGCACAAGGCACCGAACTGGGTTTGGAAGCAAAAAAACTGATGGACGAGGGGAAATTAGTCCCCGATGCGGTTGTGATAGGGATGATCAGCAATAAACTTGATGCAAATAAAGATGCTAAAGGCTTTATTTTTGATGGTTTCCCGCGTACAGTAGCTCAGGCCGAGGCCCTGGATAATTTGCTTTCGTCTAAGCAATCATCTATATCAGGCATGATAGCTTTGGAAGTTACCGATGCTGAATTAGAGCAACGATTGCTATTAAGAGGTAAAAGCTCGGGCAGGCCGGATGACGCTAACCCGGAAGTGATACGTAAACGTATAAAAGAATATAATGATAAAACTGCACCGGTTGCAGGGTTTTATCAGGGTCAAAATAAATATACAAGTATAAATGGCATTGGTAGTGTAGAAGATATCTTCACTTCTATCAATAGCGTGATCGATACTTATTAATTAGTCCGGAAGTCGGATAAGTCGGGTAAAGTCCGGAAGAAGGAGATGCAAATTTCTTAACTTTCGGACTTTACTGACTTTCGGACTTTCCGTCTCAAATAAAAAATTATGTCGCAGGGTTCAAATTTTGTTGATTATGTAAAGATCTGCTGCCGTTCGGGCCACGGAGGAGCGGGTTCTTCGCATTTACACAGGGATATTTTAACCTCGATGGGCGGCCCTGATGGTGGCGATGGCGGCCGCGGAGGCCACGTTATAGTAAAAGGCAACGCCCAGTTATGGACACTGCTGCACTTAAAATTCCGCAAACACGTTATTGCCGGCGACGGCGATCCGGGTGGCAGTTCTCAACGCAGCGGTAAAACCGGGCGCGACGAGATCCTGGAGGTACCCCTTGGCACCATAGCCAAAAACGCAGAAACCGGCGAGATCCTTTTCGAAATAAACCACGACGGCGAAACCAAAATATTGGCCAATGGTGGCCGTGGCGGGCTGGGCAACTGGCACTTTAAAACCGCTACCAAGCAAACCCCGCGCTTTGCGCAACCCGGCGAAGATGGCCAGGAAGACTGGAACATCCTCGAATTAAAAATATTAGCCGATGTAGGTTTGGTGGGTTTTCCTAATGCGGGCAAATCAACACTGCTTTCGGTGGTATCCGCAGCAAAGCCGGAGATAGCCGATTACGCCTTTACAACGCTTGTGCCTAATTTGGGTATCGTAGGGTACCGTGGCAACCAATCGTTTGTTATGGCCGATATACCGGGCATTATAGAGGGCGCATCGCAGGGTAAGGGCCTGGGCATCCGTTTCCTGCGCCATATCGAGCGTAACTCGGTGCTTTTATTTATGGTGCCTGCCGATACGGCAAGAACTATTAAGGAAGAATACAATATCCTGCTGAGAGAACTCAGCGAGTATAACGAAGAACTGATGCACAAGCCACGCGTGCTGGCCATTACAAAAAGTGATATGCTGGATGAGGAATTGCAGGCGGAGATGGAGAAGGAAGTGCCGGAAGGGATCCCTTATGTTTTCATTTCGTCGGTAGCGCAGAGGAATATTACCGAACTGAAAGACCTGCTGTGGAAAGAGATAAACCGGTAAGCTGGTTACCTTTTTTTATCGCTGTAATACAAAACGTAATTATCGCTTAGTTCTGTAAAAGTGAACTCTTTATACGCCGGGAAGCATTTGAGGATAACAGATGCCCGTATACCTACATAATAGGAGGGCAACAGGATATGGATAGGCCCCATATATTCTTTATGGAGGTATTCATCAAAGTTGATGCTCAGATCCTGGTTAAGCGGTTTTATCAGGATCACTTTATTGTTCAACCCCTTTAGTTCGGGGTAATCCTTCGTTAATACAAATACCGCACCTTTATTTTTTTTATCTAAAGCTTTAACATAGGCGGCAGAGGCGCTATCTATCACTCGGTTGGCCTCTCTTGGGTCGGGCTTGGAGGCTGTGTTGCTTTTACAACCTGCAAACACCAAAGATGCCGCCACCGCGAGCGTCCATCCAAATAAAAATATTTTTTTGATTGCCATAATTTAGCTGATCTCTCTTGCCCGCACTTTTACAGCGGGGTTTCCCTGGTAAATAAAATAGGGCTCTAAATTCTTTGTAGCCACCGAGCCGGTTGTGAGCACTGCGTGCGAGCCCACGCTAATTCCCTGATTAACGATAGCCGCGCAGCCTATCCAGGCGCCATCTTCTAACGTAATGCTGCCGGTGATCAAATCGAACGTAGTTTTTTTATAATTATGGCTGCCGGTTTGCAAAATAGCGCCTTGCGACAGGCACACATTACTGCCAATAGTTACCATTACCAGGTTATCTATCCAAACTTGTTCGCCTATCCAGGTGTGGTTGCCAATGCTTAATAGCCATGGCGATTTGATATTTACGGCAGGCTTTATTACCACACCCTTGCCTATTTTGGCGCCAAATAGCTTTAGTAAACCCGTTTTTAAGCCATTAATGGGGAACAAGCGGTTTTTAAAAATAACCGCGTTTACATAATACCATAGCAAACGTTTAAGCGCATTACCACCCGGATGGTAAGGGTGGTTATTGTATACCGAAAGATCAGTTTGCTGCATTGGGGTTAGTAGCTTTGTTGTTTATCCATTTATATAAAGCAACAATAATGATGATATAAATGAGCACATCAAAAATTAGGTGGTGATCGACAATACGGTTCCGGCTTTTGGTCCAGTATAGGGCCAGCAGCATTAGCCGGATAATATTGAGTATTTGAATGCTGACCAGGCCACACACAAGAAAAACCAGCTTGGGCTTTATTTTTTTTGGATATGCAATTACAAAGGCCGCGAAAAAGCTCATTACCCCAAGCCCGAGGCAGGTGTATATCAGTTCGATAATGCCATGGCCGGCCACCAACAATTGGTTGTTACCCACTATGGAAGTAAAGCCGAGCCAATTGAGCAGCGTGCTGGAAATATGCAGCAGCGCATACCTAAGCCAATTGATATAATTAAAATGATGGTCTAAAAAAGCGTTGTAGTTGTTACCAGGCGACGTAAGCCCAAAAAACAAAATATTAGAATAGTAGAACAGCAAAAAAAGCGCGGCGAACTTTACGCCGAACCACAACGCTACGTTGTTTTTAATGCCTATCTGCATCCTGTTTTTGTTTGATTATTTCCTCTATCTTAATATCCACTACCAGCCTAAACCAAAAGCCCTGTAAAAAATGGAATATGATGCCGGTGCGGCCATCTAATATACCGAGTTTAAATACCATGCGGTACATAAAATATAACAACGGCCTTACATAACGCGGTAAGCGCCACCATAATTGTTTAAGCCATGCGGTGCGTTCATCAGGCGAGCCCCAAAAACGTGGTTTTATAGTTTGGCTACGGATGCCCAATATGCGTTCGGTTTCTTCCAGGGCAAGCAGGTCGCTGTATCTATTGTGCTTATCTATCCAAAAGCGAATGTTGTTTTCCTTGAGGTTCTCCTCTAAAATATGCCCCTTCTTCCAGATGATGGTATTACCCGGAACAATTAAGCGGTGGTCCATATTCTCATTAAGATCGGAGTAACCGGTGCCGTACCGGATCATTTTAAGCAGGTAGAAAGGGTAATAACCGCCATATTTTAGCCATTTACCTTTGAAAAAATTCTTCCGGTTGAAGTAAATACCGTTGACGATTGGATAGTCCTCGTTCTTAAAATTAAGCAATTGTACCTGCAGTTCGGGCGTAACCACCTGGTCCGCATCCAGGCAAATTACCCAGGGAGTTGTAACATGGAAGTTTTTGAGTGCAAAATCCCATTGGCGGGGATGATTTTCGAAGGGATGTTGTAAAACGGTGGCACCAGCCGCTTCTGCAATAGCAAGGGTATCATCGGTACTATAAGAATCTAAAACAAATATGGCGGCATTAAGCCCTGCAATAGACTGCAGCAGCCGGGGCAAATGAATTTCTTCATTAAAGGTTAAAATGATGAAAGAGTATTCGGTGTTCAATTTAAACGTGCTTTGATGATCATGCTCATCCAAAGATATGGTATCCGCCCGCAACCCTCAAATTGCGTTACTGTAAACCCTTTGCCGCTAAGGAGGCTCCCCAACGTTTTAGCCGACCACATTTTGATATGCCCGCCAAGCCACAAAGGGCTCATGTGCTCGTCCCACCTATTTGTGATGCTAAGCAGCAGGTTTTTTAGGTAGCCGTGATAAGGCGTAGAGATGATCAATTCGCCATTCGCTATTAAGGCTTGTTTGCAAAAATCTATAAACTTCTCCGGGTCGTAAAGGTGTTCAATTACTTCGGTGGAAATGATAGTATCAAATTGCAGCCCCTGTAGTTCGGGGGGAAGTTCATTATTGCTCAGATCCTGCACAAAAAACCGCCCGGGGTTACCTTCAGCCGCAATGGCAATACCTTGTTCGGATGCATCCGTACCATAAGCGTTATAGCCTAACGATATCAGGTGATTTACCAGGTAACCGTTACCGCAACCCAGATCTAAAATACACCGGTTTTTGTCCTTATCCAGCATTTTTAGCAATGGCCGCAGTGTATAGATCAGGTTATGCATAATAGCGTTGTCCTGGTATTGGTAGTCCCGGTAATCGCTCATACTTTAATTATTTGCTGGTAAAAGCGGATGTATTTCTGTGCCAGAGCATCGCCTGTAAAATCGTTTCGCACAATGGCCGGGGCGGTTTGCCTGATGCTGTTTAATGTAGTCAGGCCGTTTGCGCCAATGTTGTTGATGGTATCGCTCACCGATTTTACGTTGGTTTGGCAGATCCAGCCAAAATTGTTCTCTTTTACATAATCGGCAAGGCCAACTGCTTCGCTTATTAATACCGCGGTACCTACACCCAGGCTTTCTATCACTACGTTGCCAAAATTTTCATCGTGCGAGGGGAGTATCAGCAGATGGTGTTGTTGCAGCAGTTCAAACTTATCGTCATCATAAAAACCCGCCCAGGTAATTTTATCTTCAATGCCATTTGTCAGCGATTTTAAATAATTGATGTAGTTTTCGTCGCCATCGCCGGCAATGGTTAAATGGTAAGGCAGCGCAATAAATTTAAGGGCGTTTAGTAGAATGTCGAGCCCTTTTTTTTCTTCGATACGCGAAAAGAAAAGCAATTTTAATACACCGCCCGGGGTAATGTGATCAAAACCACCAGGTTTACTTAGCTTCACAAAATTGGGCAACGCGGTTATGCTTAATGGCCTAACTAATTTGGCAACAGCCTCGCTTTCGTGGCTTGATGTGGTATGAATATGGCTTTTATTTAAAAGGTTTCCCCCCATCATTTTATGAATAAGACCTTTGGCGCCGATGTTTTTGTTGTTGAAAGAATAGGTGCTTAACATGCCCCGGGGCGATATAACAACGGGCACCTTGCGGGCTAACGCTATTGCGCAAGATAGCACAGATACCAAATTCCACCACGCATGGATGTGTATGGCATCAAACTCTTTAGCATGTTTCCACAAGGCCTTAAGTAAGGCAGGCGAAAAATGGGTATGGTCTTTTGTTATTCGCTTAAAATAAGTTACCAGCGCTCCATCTACATTTATCGGCACGGCTGTATCAACGGCCAGCTCCCGGGCGCCGTTGGCGGTAGTAGTAAATACATTGATAGCAACGCCGGCTTTGGATAACTCCTCGCACAGCATAGCTACCGACATAGTTGGCCCCCCGTAAATAACGGCAGGCTTATAAGCGGCGGTTATATGCAGTATCTTCACACCTTTCTTAGGATATGTCTTTTTCTTAAAATATGGAATATGCCCAGCATACTCATATAGCTCCAAAATACCGAGTTGATAATAAATTCAAAACTCAATCCACGCCATAAGATCTGGAATAAGCCACTAAATATAAGCGCCGTGCCTAAAATATAACCACCAAACAATCGCTCGGCCTTTATTGAAATTAATTGCGCAATTGCGCCGTACAAAAACATCGATAAAAAAACGCCGATAGGCCCGGCAGACAAGTAACCATCTACTATATACGCCGGTTTGGCCGATACGTTCGATCCGCTGTTAACCACACCGGCTTTATACACGCGCGCCATTACCAATTCTTCGGTAATAGGTTTCCCCTGCCAAAAAATACGCGGCACAATGGCAATTGCCGATTGTTTTAAAAGTTCGGTGCCGTAATAATCCACCGTTTGCGGGGTGCTTTTTACAAACGTGGTAAACATGTCTATCTCGCTTAACCTTAATACCAGGAACGTCCAGGTTGAAGTATTTTCATCGTTTAAAGCTGCATCAAGTGATTGTTGTGCGGCTTCGTCGGTGTTTACATCATCAGACCAGGCAGCTTGCCGGTAACTGTTAACGTAGGCTGGTAACACAATGAACAGCGAAAATAATAGGGGAATGAAAGTGATAAGCACAACCTTTTTATAGCTTGGGTATAAAAAAATACCCAAAACCAACACACTTATAATAATAGGTTCTTTAAACCCCGAAGTTAATGCAATATAGAAGTTAACAACATACAAAACACTACACACTAAGGTGTTAACGGCTTTTTTTAATGGGATAGCAAATGCAAGTGCAAGTGTGCCTGCAATAAAGCTAAGCGCACTAAACTGGACTGAAAACTGTGACAATCCCGGCAGCTTGATGAGGATGGTTGATAATGGAAAGCTGATGATAGCGATCTTCATCAGCAGGCCCGCTAACGTACTCGATTCGATCTTGTACTCTTTTTTTTTGGGGTACTTCATAAACATCAGTATCCCCGAAATGAAGGCCGCATGCCCAAGGCAATATAACCGCTGGCATTGTGCCGTGAGCTCTAATTTTTCTTTATCTATTAAAAAGTACGTTGGCCCGGCATGAAATTCATCGTAGCCCAGTACACTAAAAAAATAGAATATGGAAGTGGTACAGGTATACCCGGCAAAAATAATGTGCATAACAAATAAGGGGCGCATTAACTGCTCGCCCAGGGGCCTGTCGTTGGGGATTGGCCTTACCCAGCCGGATAGTGTTAAAAAGAAAATAACGAACGAACCCAGCCAGGCTATGATGTAAGACAGATACGGATCGCCCCTGAACATGTAGGCAATTACCCAAGGCATAAAAAGCACAATATACCTTTCTATGCCTTTACCACCCATTTTGCTTTTTGTTACTCACCAATAAATTACCAGTTGCAATAGTAATCATTTCAATTTATTACCGTGGTTTCGATGGCTTGGGCAATTTTCGTAAAATTCCGACCGGCTATTATCTTCGCCGATTCCGTCCCCCATAACCTGAGATTTTCTTTTGATATGCAGAGGGTTGCCAAATTCAGAGAGAAGCTCTCTTTATCTTCAGCAATAAAAACAGAGCCATTTTTGCCCGGTTTAACCAGATCTGCAGCACAACCCGTTTTGTTTGATACCAGCACAGCCTTGCTGCAGGCCATTGCCTCGTTAACAGCCAGCCCCCATGTTTCATTCGGCCCCCGGGATGGCAGGCAAAAAAGATCGCAGGCCTGGTAAACAACAGGCATTACCGACTGGTTTTGAAAATCCATAAAATGGATATTGGTATGGCCGTTTGCTTTTTGCTTTAACCGTGCCTCTAAAACGCCGTTACCAACCATCAGTAAATGAACGTTGCTTTGCGCAAGGCTTAAAAAGGCATCGATAAGTATCAGTGGGTCTTTTTTATCTTCAAATTTTCCGGCGAATAAAATCAGGATATCCTCATCCCTGATAGCTAAACCAGTCCTTAGTTCTTGGGCCTCACTTTGGCGGTTAGCTGCGAAACGGGTATTATCCACCGCGTGGGGAGCAAAAACCAGCTGCGGTTTTTTTAATCCATATTTTTCAAAATAGGCTTTGGTTGCCGTACCGGGATACAGGGCATAGTCTATATGGCGGTAAACCCATCGCAGGTATAAAAATCGCAGCAAGTTTTTAAGCCCCCATTGTTCATCAAGCAAAGTAGAGTCGCCGCGAAACAATACCGGGATCTTGTTTTTAAAGTATTTTAAAACCCCGAGGTGGCTTTTATATGCCCAGCCGATAACCATAACCGCATCAGCTTTCCAATTGGTAATAGCCGGGATAAGCCTGGGATTGATGATGCCTTTTGAGTGATGTGAGCCGGGTTCCGGGGCGGTGTTCTCAACAAATTCGTACGGGTAACCATCTAGCAGCGGGATGTCCCAGCTTACATCGCGCCCAAAACCGGGATCGGTTTTTTTTAACGAGGATTGGCTCCAGGTATAAAACACTTTAATATCAATATTGCCCCGCTGCGCCAGTAATTGAAAAACCGGCGCGTAGTATTGAATTGGGTGCGTGGTTACAATAGCTAATTTTCGCATAGTGCTTTGGCGCCAGTTAGATGGAATTTAAGGCCGGTCATTTTTTATAGCGACATTAAAAAGCTCGCATTGAAGCTGTGTTTTGGTTTGTGCGAGGTGGGTTTTTACCGCTTCGGCAGATAAACTGATTGGTAAATTTGACTTACTATCCAGTGCAAGTAAAAAATCGTTTATGTTTTGCGGGGTTATGTTGTCATAGTTATACACTGTATCGATGCAAAAATCTTTAAGTATCCCTATTGCCGGGCTTTGCGGATTAAATACCGCCAGCAGTGGTTTCCGTGTTAGCAGGTAGGGGTATATTTTTGAGGCGGTATATTTTGCGTCGTCAGATCCCGGGATGAACAATGCATCGGCCTGCATTAATACCGCCAGGGAATGGTAGTAACTTATCCTGTCGGTTACTTCAATTACCTGGTTGGTTAACCCTAAGCTTTCCGCAAGAGGTAAAATGCTTGGCTTGCCGAGGCCTACAGGTGCATAACTGGTGCCAATAAAGTAAAATTTAAGCCGCGAAAAAAAGGCCGGATCAGTTTTTAGGCCCTGCGCCAGTGCGTCAAACACCGGCTTAATAGCCTTGTGCATATCGGTACCACCGCGGCCTACATAAACAATATTGATATCATCCGGGTTCAATAGCTGTTTAAACTCTCGCTGGTGCTCAACTGCAATATCCAGATCCGGCGGAAACATGCCAAAGGTAATGGTAGCCGTGGGAACGTTTTTGATGGAGGGATAGCGGTTTTGCAGATCGGTAATATACTGCCCGGAAACGGCGATAAGCCCGTTGGCATTTTTAATAGCGGCGGGCTCCATATATTTATTCAGGCGGTACGAGAACCAGTACTTTGGCGGTTGCTGGCTTTTGGGCTTGTCCCGGTAATACTCAGAATGCCAGGGGTCCTGCATATCAATTACGTAGGGTATCTTAAATTTCTTTTTCCAATAAGCGCCCAATACAC
Source organism: Mucilaginibacter pankratovii (assembly GCF_014773265.1). Taxonomy (GTDB): domain Bacteria; phylum Bacteroidota; class Bacteroidia; order Sphingobacteriales; family Sphingobacteriaceae; genus Mucilaginibacter; species Mucilaginibacter pankratovii. The sequence goes on from NZ_JACWMY010000004.1 coordinate 147,357, forward strand.
AAACCGGAAACTGCGTAGTAGAGAAATAAATAAGGTCGAATTGCTGCTGGCTTAAAAGCTTGTTTACATACTGGCGGTAATACCATAACGAGCGAAGGGCGATACTCCCAAGCCCAAGTTTGGAGGACCGGCGTTTATCAAAAGCCTTCACTTTGTGAATTTTTATCGCCGGCGGCACGCTTTGTAATAGTAGTTCGTCCTGCACCATATCGGTATACAAAGTGTCAACGGTAACCACCTCTGCCGCCCATCCGTGCTGCTCAAAAAAAGGCAGACTTGTGCGCACCCGGTGCATATCTGCCGCGTTTACGGGCGGGAAATAGGGCGATATGATCAGTACTTTCTTCAAGCTTGAAAGGTGTTGGTTATGATGTCGCCGAATTTATGGCTTTCGGTTTCCCAGTTCAATTCAGTTTGCCCCAATTGGTAATTGCCGAGGCGCGTTTGATATAAAGCCTCCGGGTTTTGCAGGTATTCGTTTAAACAATTTGCAAGACTTTTGGTGCTGTTTTTTTGGTAGAGCTTGCCGGCAGCAGGGTATTCCGACAGGAAAAGGCTCTGCGCCTGTGTATCGCTTGCGATGATAGCCAGCCCGCTTTGCAGGTAGGTGAAGATCTTATTTGTTAAGCAGATCTCCCTGTTTAAGGTGCTGCCTGTTTCGCTGGCCATACCGATATCAAATTGCGCTGCGAATGCCATCAGTTCATCAGGCGGGATGGGCGGGTGATAAATTATCCGGGTTGGCTGCACATTGGTTTTAATGGCTATATCCAGCAATGTTGCCTTGTATCCGGCCGTGCAGCTGCCCAAAAGGTGCAACTCGGTTGCCGGTGCTTCGCCCATGGCTGCTACAATGTTTTCTAATCCCCTGTCGGCCCCAATGGTTTGCGAGAACCAGAAGAGCTTAACAATATTCGTAGTCTTGCGACTTGTATTAAACGGTGATTTGATTTTCGGGAATACGTTATTGATCACCTGCGGTTGAAGGCTGGGATAAGCCTTGCGATAATTAGCCGCTATCAGCGGACTGGCAGCTGTAAAATAATCGGTACGGTTAAAATATTTTACTTCGATGTATTTATTCAGCAGATACATCATTGAAACATCGTTGAACTGGGCGGAGTGCATGTCTTCCGCGTCATAACCTATTTTACACCCCATATACTTAGCCGCCAGCACGGCGGCGGGCAGGGCGCCGAGGTTGTGGGCGATGTAGAGGTCGGTTTTAATTTTTTTTGCTGCTTTTAGTGCTTCGCTATGTGTTCTGCTGATCGCGTTCTCGGGAATACCCCATCCTTTAAAATAGCTGAAAAATATTTGGCAAAGCTTTTGGCGAAGCCTTGTTTTATAGTAGGTAAATTTCGATTTAACAGGATCACCGCCCTGGGAGATGTACATGCCCGGGTTTTGGTTGATGATGCTTTCATCTAATTGTTGTGCCCAGGGCTGGTAAAAACAGTAGATCACCTTTACGTTATAACCAAGGCCGCTTAAAAAATCTGCCTCTTTTACCAGGCGGGGGTTGGTGGCTGGCTGGCCGGTAGTAATAAGGGTAATATTCCTCATTTGGCTACCATGCGCTTATAAAGTTCTTCGTATTGGTTGCCTATAGTATCCGAGCTGAATTTTCCTTCGGCAATACGGCGGCAATCCGCCCTGTTAATTTTGGGGATATCTTTAGCGAAAGCGGCCATTTCTTCCCGGGTATCGCATAAAAAGCCATTTACGCCGTGTTGCACAACCTCCGGTACCGAGCCACGCTTAAAGCCAATTACCGGCGTACCGCAGGCCAAAGCTTCGGCCATTACAATACCAAAAGGTTCATCCCAGGTTACGGGCATCAGGAATGCGGCCGCCGCTCCCAGCAACTCGTTTTTTTGGCTGTTGTTTACCGGGCCAATATAAGTTACCTGTTTGCCATCAATAAATGGCTTTACTTTTTCTTCGAAGTATGCCTGGTGGATGGTTTCATCGGGCACGTTGCCGGCAATAACGAGTTTTCGGCCGGTAGCGAGGGCCGTTTGGATGGCTATATCCGTTCCTTTCTCTTTTTGGATCCTCCCCAGGAAAACCAAGGGAGCATCGTCGGCAACCGCAGGCGTAAAGGTATACTCAGCCGTATCAACTCCGTTATAAATGGTAGTAACCGGCGCGTAAGGCACTATCTGATTAGAGATATAATCGCTGCAACCCGTAAAATGGACAGAACCTTCACGGGCAAATTTTATAACCTTTTTTACCTGCGAAAGAGTTGGTTGCAACTGGTAGGATACAACTTTTGGCAGCTTGCTCAGCATTAGCAAAGCAATATTGCTCATGCGGCCAAAAGTGTGTATCACATCAAACTTTTTGAAGGCTATTTTTGAAGTGAGGGCATTGATGCGGATCATATCCGGCAGGCCATAATGGTCAGATTCGTGATACCCGACAAGCGCGCAGCCGGGTTTGGAGCGCTCGTTTGCGTAGAGGGTAACATCGTGCCCTTTGGCAATCAATTCCTGTATCAGCATGTAAACAATACGTTCAATGCCGCCATATTTCTCGGGCGGTACGGGGATGAGCGGATTTACGATGATGGCTATTTTCAATGCTTATCCAAAAATGATTTTCCTGATCAACGTCAGCGACCGGGGGATACTGTGGTCGTTTAAAGCCCTCTGCTGCCCGTTACGCCTTAACAGCGTTCGTTTTTCTTTGTTTTTTAGCAGCTCGTTTGCCTTTTCAACTAATTCATTGGCATTTTTATAACTCCAGATCTCTTTATCGAGGTCGTATAAATGCGGCAAGCCGTCGGTATACTCGGTTAAATAACATGCGCCCAGCATGGGGGCTTCAATATCCCGCAAACGGGAATAAGTAAGCGGGTGGCTGTTGGGCTTTTTATAGGTGGGCACGCGGTTAATGCCCAGTGTTACCGTGCTGTTTTGGGTTATGCTGATATATTCTTCAAAAGCAGGGCTTTCAAAAAGATGGTCGCCCGGGATGACCGTTACCGGTGCTTTTTGCAGCCTGTTGGTATGCCTTATAGCCCAGCCCTTAAGACCGTGCTGCTGCACAAAGCGGTACTGGTTTAATAAGGTTTGCTGCAGGGAGGCTTTTGCCGGTATTGCAGATGCGTTGGTATTGCCCGTATTTAGCCAGCCGCTGCCGCCGATACGCACATTCAGCCCCTTTTGCATGACTTCGCTTAATAACTGTTCCCTTAAAACATCTTTCGACCCGATGAAGGTGGCCCCGGGTAGTTCTTTTGCGAGCAAGGCATCCCGAAAATTCGGCGCTACCCAAATGGGCATCGGCAGGTTGATGTGCTTTATCTTGGCCGCTTTGTACGTGGGTAACGCCTCATATTCGGGCACCCACACCAGGTCGAAAATTTTGAATTGAGGCGGAATGGTTTTAAACTCCCGTACGTTATCACAATAAAAATTAACGCAGGGGATGCCCAATTTTTGGATCTGCCTGATAGCATGCTCCTCTATTTGTTTTGGATAGAGGTAGCACAGGAACAGGTCAATCTTCCCCGGGTTGTTTTGAATGTAATTGATGGTGGCTTGCCAGGTTTTATCCTTCCAGCGCTGTAATTCGGCAGAACCTTCGGTATAAATAAGCCCTTCCGCCCAATCAGCATCCGGCACTTCCAGGTATTGCATGCCTGCCTCATTTATCCCGTTTTTGATATAGAACTCCCAAAAACGGTAACCGGGTACCGGGTGGGGCTGGTCTGTTTTGTCCTGCAGAAAAGAGAGCAGGATCCTCATTTACGGCGCTTAAACAATACGTCTATCTGGTTCAGTTCGGTACCGATTGGGGTGTTATTGCCAAAGGCAAACAGGTGGATATTAAAACAGGCAAGGTAGTTTGCAATTTCGAGGAAGCCGGGCTGCCCGTAATAGTATTCTTTAAAAGAAACCTCGCAAATGATATATGTTACATCATTAAGGTAAGTGTCCAATCCCTTTAAAGCTTCCAGCTCAAAGCCTTGTATGTCCAGCTTAATAATATCGGGCGCCGGGATGGTTTTATCCTTTATAAGGCCGTCGAGGCGTTTGATCTTAACCGGCAGTTCTTTTTCTTTTTTGATGTTAAAGTGCTCAAACTCCAGCGGCGTAGCTACCAGCAAACTGGATGAATCGGAATAGCTGGATATATTGATAAGGCCCGTAGTATCCTCATTACCCAAACAAAATTCGTGCAGATGAATGTCGGTTAAGTTTTTACAGCTATCGTTAAACTGGCTGTTATGATCGGGCAGCGGTTCAAAGGCATCTACCCGCGCGTTCGGGAAAATGGCTTTGGCAAGCAGTGTCCAGGTGCCCACATTGCTGCCGATATCATAGATATTGGGCGATGCAGTAAGCCCTGCATCATCACGTATAATTTCCAGTAATTCTAAAGAATCGATATGCCCCAAACCAAGCTGAGCGGCCGGGGTATGCTGTAGTTTTTTAAACCTGCGCCTTCTCTTTATGGCAAGTGCGGCCCTTTCGATGAGTTTTAGTGGCTGATATAAGAGAGAATAGTTCATAAAATTAAAACCCGGGGGAATAGCAGCTCTATTTTTTCAGGAAATTACTGTCGATAAAAATGCTGTTAATATAAGTATCCGCGTAAAGTATATAGCCTTGTTCCAGTAAAACTTCATTAATAAAACTGTCTTTTTTACCGGTTAAGTTTTCTGAATATTCGATGTTCTCCACACAAATAATAGAAGGTTTAAACCTTGAAAAATCAATAGACTGCAAAATAACAAGGTCAAGCCCTTCAACATCCAATGATAAAACAGAACAATGATCTTCCTTAAAGTATTGTTCAAATATAGTGTTGATGGCGATCAGCTCAACGGATAACACCTTCCTGATCTCCCGGTGATGCGTGTTGACCAGTTTTTCAGCTTCCTGCGGCGAGAAGGTGTTTAAAAGCGGGTCGTCCATTACATAAAACGTAGCTTTATCCTGTTGCTCAACGGCAACACCCTTTGGGATAAGTACATCCCCGGGCCTGTATTTTTTTATTTGTTTATGAAAAAATGGGTCGGGTTCAACACATATCCCCCTGAAGCCGTTAAGGTAAAGGATGTATGTATTGTTCATATTCCTTGGGTCGTTGGTGCCGATATCAAAGTACTGCACTTGGGTTATTTTTAGCGAACGAATGAGGAATAAAATAATACTGTCTTCGCCGCTTTGCGAAAACGAGAGCTTTATGTTTGTTTTGCTTAGCTTATTGTAAAGCTTATTGATAAACAGGAGGGGTTTCATGTTTGGTGTTATACAGGCGATAGATCAGCTGAACGGCAATTTAATTAATTTTGTCAGTTTCCACCCGATTAGCTTTTGGAAGAAAAGGGTTAATCCACCGGCATGAAGTTTTAATGTTGAACCACCCAGCTCTTTTATTTTTTGTTGCGAAGTTGCCAAAAGATCCGAATGATAGGGGTAAAAGGTAAAAATATAATTTTGATAGCAGTTGGCTGCTACCAGCCGGGTACGCGCGCTGTTTTCGTGCTGCAGGATGTAAGCCATCCCATCATCTATCGAGTGGAATGCCGATTCGGCGCCTTTTCGCGATTTTAAAGACGACAGGGAACTTGGCAGCCCGCTGCGGTAATACAATACAGCGTTATGGGTAAACCGTATCTCGCTGGCATGCAGCATTACGCGGATAAAAAACTCCAGGTCGTTTATCAGGCTTAACCGCTCGTCCCATACGCCGGAGCGCTCCAGTATGGCCCGCGGGATTAGCCACCTTGCGCATTGCATCATGGCGCTGTTGGTTTGCAACGAAGTAACCAGCCAGTCTATCGGTTTTGTATCACCTTTAACGCTGTCTGTATACAAGGTAAAAGTGGCCGGGTCGTTGTTGTAAAAGCGGCCCCACCCGGCAGAAGCAATTACGTCTTCGCGGCCGCCTATTCGCTTTACCTGTTCTTCTATGAACTGGTCCGAAATAAGGTCATCGGCATCCATGAATTTAATAAGCCGACCGGTTGAGTGAGAATAAGCCACGTTGGCCGCGGCGCACTGCCCGTTATTAGCGGTATGGAAAACTTTTACCGCCGGGTGATCAATATTACTCAAAATTTCGCCTGTGCCATCGGTCGAGCCATCGTTTACCACAATAACTTCGATGTTTTTATAGGATTGCCGGAATAGGGACGCTAAAGCCTCTTCGATGTAATGCGCAGCATTATAAGCGGGCATACAAACCGATACTAAGGGCATGTTTACAGTACCTGCTTCCATTGGGTTGTTAGGTAAAACTCACGCGCCTTAAAAATATAATGCCTTACCACATCATCTGCAGACAGGATATTGTGTTTGTTGTTATAAAGAATATTATAGCGCTGGTTTAAAGGCTCCGCATTTAACCGCGATACAATAATGGCATTGATGGTTTGCTCCAGCAGCGGAGGATGGATCACCGGGACTTTATCCAACAAGTATTTGCACACGGTTTCTACAAAATCCCAGTTGATAGCGGTGGAATTATAAGCAAGGATGCCGCTATTTATTTTGCGTTTCATTTGCAGGCCAAATTGTTCCTCTATCTGTTTTTCGGGCAATACGTAATACGAGGCTTCTATTTTGTCCTCCATAAAATAGCTGGTCCCGTTGATATAGGCTTCTACCAGTTCTGTAGGGTAGTTAAAAAACAGCATATCGCTATCCAACTGCACCAGATACCGGTTGTTTAAGCGCATATCTACCAGTTTCCTGAAAAACGGACTGCTCTCCCGCAGATGCCTGAGCGAGGGATATTTTTTGATAGGCAATTTACCATCAAGTTCGTTCAGCATCGCATCAGGAGAGATGATAGCAACACCGTTTAAAACGCTGTTAAAAAGGTTGATCTTTTGGGGCGACAGGCTACCATCCGAATAAATATTAATCCTCACCCTGCCCTGCATTACCTTTGCCAATGAGTAGGCACAGAAGATGGTTTGGTGCCAATATTTCTCGCCGGTAAGATAGCTGCACTCCAGTTGGTGATCATTGGCTAAAGTTATCGGTGCAAGGTTTAAGGCCGCCTTCTTCATCTGTTTTTCGCCTTGTACGAGGCTTATCCAACCCATCAATCCAAAGTGCTTTAAGTGATACCTGATGGGTAAAGTTGGCCTGAAAAAGTATTTATAAATAAACTTGCCCGTCATTTAACAAATTGCTGCCAGGCGGTTTTAAAGTAATGCTTTTTGGAAAGATCGACATAGTGATGCAGGATGCCTTTTTTTTCTTTGATGATCTCCTCACCCGGGTTTACTATGTAGGTTGCAGCAGGTAAAACAGTGGCAGCAGTATCGCCGATAAGCATGGCCGTTAAAGCCTGCTCCAGGTAGTAGGATGCACCTTCCTGCTCTTCCAGCACTTTGATCCATTCTTCCAGTTTAGCCCAGCCAATACCATCGCTTTTTAAGCCGATAGCCCCAACGTTTATCAGCGGGGTAACGGGGCAGCCGCAAAGCTGCTCCATTAATTGTTTGGAATAACCGTAAGCCTCTACACAATCTATCATGTGCAGCGGTTGGGTTGGTGCGTTCAGCCAGTTGATCAGTTCCACGGGTTTGCTCCAAAACAGCATATCAGAATCCAGCACAACTTTCCAGCTATTCTCCGGCAAAGAGTGTACATCCGTCAATTTTTTAAGGTGCGGGTAAACCTTGCGTTTTTGATGGATATATGGATAAGCATCAGCAGGCAGCATCTTAGCCAGGTTGGATGCTATAACATCAGCGGTAACGATTGTTGCACCCGGCAGTTGGGTATTTATCCGGGAGATGAGCTCCTGATCAAAGGTTCCGTCGTCAACCAGTATAAACTGAAAACCAGCAGCCGAAACCTTTGCCAGCGACTGGATACAATAAAGGGTTTGATAGAGGTAGTTTTTCCCCGTTAAAAAATAAACAGGCAAACCACCGGGTGTGGAAGACACGGGCGAAAGATCGATGGCCCGCTTTTCCATCATAGCCTTTCCGCTCAGCATTTGGCGGTAGGCCCTGTACCCGCCAAACCTTTTATATTTTTTGAGATTGGATAACGGATGCCGGTATAAAATATTCACCATCGCCTGAAAGGAGCGGATCAAAAGCGATGTTATCGTTGTTTTGCCGGGCATTAGTTTAAATGGAAGAAAGCGTCGCGCCAAAACAGGTGACGCACATTGGTGGTGTAATGCCGGGCCACAATGTCATCCGCGGGCATTGCGCTTAGCGATTGGCTATCACTGTTAAAATTTTTAATGATGTCCAGTCCCCACAGTATCCCTAATGACTTACTGGCCATATGCGCGAAAAGGGTTTGCTCGGTAAAAAAATAAATAAACGAACTCAAACGATCTAAAAGAGGTTCAATGGCAAAGCGTTCGTAAAGATCTTCGCCATAAACATACAGGGCACCCGAGTTGAATTTATAAAGCTGATGAAGGTTATTGTTGTAATGTTTTATAACGCGCTCGTCATACGTTGCAGAATAATCCTCGCTGCCACCGCAAACAAAAGCGGTTTTGCTGAGGACCGGGAGAAGCGTGCTAAAATCGGAAAAGAACAGGATGTCGCTATCCAGCCAAATAACCGGCAACAGTTCGGCGTAATGTAGAATAACCGCTAATTTTTTACCCAACACATGTTCCCCGGCATACTTTACAAGGTTATCCCGTTTTTTTTCGAGGTGGTAAGCGGCGGTTAATTCCCAATCGTATACGGCCAGTTCCCCGGGCCAAAAGGTAAATTTTTGCTTAACGGCGTCAGGGCTAATGGTGCCATCGGTAACCACTATCAGCCGCGGCAAAGCGTCCCAATTGCGCGCGATAGAAAGGATGGACAGGCGCGTCATGTTGATCAACCGCTTACCTGTCATGGTGATGACGGTAACATCGGCTTGTGGTTTCGCGCTTGCTTTCTTTATATTTTTAAAACCCAACAGCATCTTGTAAAGCAGGGGCAACCGGTACGCAAGCGAGTTTTTGAGCTTACTCATTATTCGTCGCTCCCCTCCGCCAGCCCCTGGAATATCCCGCAGGCTGCTTTCCATCTTAAATAATTGCTTTCTCCCTGCCAGGCTTTGTTGCTGAGGTAGCTTTTGAGCTTTCTGAGCAGCAGCGTGTTTTTATTGATGCTTCCCCAGGGACTTATCTTATGTTTGGTTAACAAAATGGCCCAGGAACGGTTGATGCCGAAAACCAACCTTGCCATATAAGCGATGGTCATGCGTTCGGCGGGGATGATGTGTTCCAGTACAAGTTCCGGGAAGTAGCCAACCGCCCAGCCCGATTTTAATATGGCCAAATTTATCTCGTTATCGCCGCCCGACGAAAGCGAAGTTGCTGTCCTGTCGGTTACTATATTCGTCGATACATGGTGAGCAGAAATGTAAGCCTGCAAAGCATTCTTTCGGATGGCCATGCCTGCGCCAATGGGCGCTGCGGCAGGGTAATCATTTCGCCAGGTATTAATAATGCAGGTATCGCCAAGGTCTCTCAAAGCAAGGCAATCGTAAAACGGGCTCAGCCATTGCGGTGAGGGCGATTCAAACCGGGGGATAGATTTACCTCCTATGCTCCCTAAACCGGGATTGTCCTTAAAGATCCCGTCGACGTTTTGCAGGTAATTTTTATCCAGTACATTATCATCATCCGCCATTATAATGATCCCGCCGCGGGCAACACTGATTCCCTTGATGCGCGCATAGGTAAGCCCCTGCTTTTCTTCGGTGACAATTTTTGCTGCTGGGTGCCAGCTTAGGTCGAGGCTTTTTGCAAAATGGTTGGACGAATTATTGTCGATAATGATTAGTTCCCATTGGCTGAGGGGAAAACTTTGGCTTTTTAAAGCAGCCAAAGTTTGGCCAAGCCTTGCCGCATCGGGATTATAAGTAGGAATAATTACAGAAATGCTTACCAAGTATTGCTGATGATTTTTTGATAATAATTTAATGAACTTGCAGCTAATTGCGTTACTGTGAATTTTTCCCTTACTGTTTCAAGCGCATTTTCGCCTAACTCATCTCTCAGGCCAGCGTCCTCTATCAGTAATATTAGTTTGTCGGCCAGGCTTTGCGCATCGCCGGTAATGGCAAATAAACCGTTGTAGTTATTGGTGATAATTTCGGGCATGCCGCCGGCATCGCAGCCGATTACCGGTTTGCCGTAGCTCATGGCCTCTATAAATATCAGCCCAAAAGATTCGTAGCGCGATGGTGCCACAAAAATATCGCAATCGCGGTATGCCTGTTGCAGATGCTCGTCGCTTACCTTCCCGCGGAAAGTTACTTTTTGCAAAATGGTCAGGTCGGTATCAGCAATAAAGCGGTTTTGGTATTCGTCGCCGGTATCGGCACCAATAATGTTGAATTGTACATTCGGTTTTGCTTTCAGCACCAGGGGTATGGCGGCCAGCAAAACATCGATGCCTTTGCGGTACTCCAGTCGGCCAACAAACAATACCTGCACCGGGCCGGCCTTTACTGTTTTAGCCGGTGCTGAAGCAGGCAAAGTTACGCCATGCGGAATAATTTGAAACCGCGAGTGATTGATGCCAAATAATTGCTCCAGTTCCAGCGCGTGGTTTTGAGCGTGGGTAATGAGGTGTTTGCTTTTTTTGATGAAGGCGATTTCCATCCGCGCGATGAGATCCATCCCTCTTGATTTAAAGGGGTAATGGTCGTTCATGATCTGCGAAAAAGTGGTGCTTACCCTAACCGCGATGGGAACAGTGTTGCGTTTGTATAACTGGAAATAGCAAAGCGAAAAATAGCTGGATGTTTCGACGACATCTATGCTATGTTTCCTGATCGCGGCGTTAAGCACCTTTGCGGTTAACAGCATACAGGATACCTTGAGGGCAAAATCTATAACCGCCCACTTACTTTTTAAGAGTTTTGTAAATGCCGGCGGTAATTTTGCTTTGTGGGTAATAACGGTGATCAGCTCACCTATTTTATATTCCTGGTAATTGTCCCTTTCATTTTTGTATTGTGGCCTGATGTGCAATACAACTACCTTATTACCCGTAGCGGCGATGCCCCTGGCCAGCAAAAGGCAATGGTTGGCAATGCCACTGTCTTTAGTATGCTCGTCGGGGAAGTAGGGGGTTACCAGGCCTACCGTCATGCCTTGGGCCTTAATGTCCAGTAAACCATTCTCAGCAGATTGCGGGCTTTAGTGCCTAACGGCAAGCCGTTTTTACCAAAGATGTAGAATAGCATATTTTCCCAGGCAAAGCGCAGTCTTTGTTTTTGCTTAGCGAGCTGAAAGCAGCAATAGATAGAATCGTTGAGGCACTTCAGGCGTTCATTGCCGGGCGTATCAATAGCGCGATGCGTTGCCAAAAGCTTGTAATGGTAACTGTAAAATGGCCAGTCGTATTGCTGCGAGCTTAAACCGGCTTCGCCGAAATAGGCGATGCTGATATCGGCGTATTGGGTTTTGAATGCCTTATTCAGGAATGCTTTGAGTGTAAGATGATAATCGGCCGCTATTTTAAACCGCAGATCGTATCCACCGACGGATTCGAATACATTTTTTTTATAAAAGATGCCCTGGTGGTGGATGCCCCTGAATAGTACCTTTGCGAGGGTATTGTCGTTGTAAACATTATGAGATACGGCGCCTGTTACGTTACCATATAACAGGTCGGCATCGCTTCCTTTAATTGCTTCGTATATTTTACTCAAAACCTGGCCCGATTGAAAGGTATCATCCCCGCCCATAAAATAAAGCCAGCTGCCCTTTGTTAGGGCAATGCCTTTATTCATGGCATCGTATATACCCTTATCCGGTTCGGACAATACATTGGTTAGCAGCGCCGGGTGAGTAATTTTAAAAGCCCCGATCATGTTCAGCGTAGCATCCGAGGAAGCGCCATCAATACAAATCAGCTCCAGATCTGTAAACTCTTGCGCCGATATACTATCAAGCGTTGCCGATAAGGTTTCGGCGCTGTTATACAATGGGATAATGATGGAAAAAAATGGGCTCAATGTGTGTTAGCGGCCAGGAACGCATTGGTTTGGTTCACCCACATATCCATTCCCAGCGGGTTCCAGTGGGCATCGCTACGGTAAAACACGTTGGCTTTGCTGTTTTTGAAAGCGCTTAAAAGCGACACTTTCTTTAGTGCACTTGTTTGCTCAACCCGTTCCAGCAGGTGATTATATGGTCCCCTTTGTTCATCGTATATGCTCACGGCGTTTGGTATCACCGATAAAAAAACATCTTTAAAACCAAGCGTAAGGTAATATTTGCGGGCGTTATCCAGGTTTTGGCTTATCACCTTAACTTCTGTATCCGATACCGGCCTAAAGGCAGATTGCAAGTTGGCGGTATCAACGGTAATATTCAAAAATAATCTGCTGTTATCGCTGGCCACGGCAACTTCTTTTGGCAGCCGTTTAAATAACGCGTAATTAAGCGATGCTTTTAACTGCTTAAATGGCGTTATGGTTTTGTTATCAAAAAGCACCATCTCCAGGTTGCGGTTAAGATCTTTGTTAAAGATAATATTATTCAGCCTTGCCGTAATAGTAGTTGGAAGCCCTTGTGCCGCCCCTGCCGCTTTTTGATGTATGGGTAGGCCCGATTCCATGACCTTTGCAGGGACTAACGCCTCATCCGTTTGGCTGATATCATAACCAACCAGGTTACGCTCGGCAAACTCCATCAGCATGTAGTTCTCTTTTGTACTATCCGGCTGAACAGGGCCGAAGGGAAACCGGCGATCGAGAAAAACTACGTTATCGAAGCCGTCGAACGCGCCGTATAGGGTTTTATCTGCTAAAAAGCTATCGCCGATGATATACAGGATCCGGTTAGATGGCTTCCAGTCGGCCTTGTGTTTGTATGCCTTAAATGGTTCGAGCGGGAACTTATAGCCGGGCAGATAGCAAAGCCCGTAAAGGTCGCCGTACCGCCACCTGTCGGATTCAAGGAATAAGGTTTTGTAAACGATGTTTCCTTTTTTTTCTGAAGGGTTGAGATGCGCGAAGTACTTTTCCTGTTTTATTTTATTGATGAACGACTGGTTCATAGCAGTAACCATCACCAGGGTGCCAATAACAAGGGCCAATAAAGGGAGTAGCTTTTTACCCATCAAAATTGGAAATAGATAAATTGAGCCTCGTTAAAGATCCCTAAAAAGTAGCAGGCTATTATTAAGGAGACGGTAAGCGCTAACTTTTTACCTGTTGAATAATCTTTGGCTGCAGGCAGGTAACGCTCTGCCAGCAGCAGCAATACCACTATCAAAAACCCATAGGCCATCTCTGTTACGGGCATAATGTGGGCTGCCTGGTAACTAAAGCTATTACCCGTGAATATCTGGCTGATGATATAAAACGCATCATTAATATTGTAAGCCCTGAAGAAGATCCAGGCCAGGCACACCAGGTGAAACGTGATGAGCCATTTTAAAAACTTCCATCCGTTGATGCTGACGTTCGCTTTCTTTAGCAAATGATAACAAATAAGGAGGCAGCCATGGATCAGCCCCCACACCAGGTATTTCCAGCTGGCGCCATGCCAAAGTCCGCTCACCGTAAATACTATAAGCAGGTTTGTACACATTAAAGCAAAGCTTACCCTGCTGCCGCCCAGGGGGATATACAAATAATCGCGAAACCAGGTTGATAGCGAGATATGCCACCTTTTCCAAAAGGTAGCGATATTATGTGCGAGGTAAGGCGCATTAAAATTCTTCATCAGCTCGATGCCCAGCACCAGCGCGGCGCCGATGGCGATATCAGAGTAACCGCTAAAATCGCAATAGATCTGAAACGCGAAAAAGTAGGTAGCTATGAGCAATTCCAGCGAAGTGTGCCCATGCGGATGATCGAACACCGGGTTTACAAACAGGGCGAGCCTATCGGCAATCACCACTTTTTTAAACATCCCAACCGCTATTAAAAATATACCCGCTGTAAACTGCGCCCTGTTAAAAACAATAGCCTTACGAAATTGCGGCAATATATGCTGGGGCCTTTCGATAGGGCCGGCAACCATTTGCGGGTAAAAAAGCACGTATAACGAGTACAGGCCAAAATGGCGTTCGGCTTTTTGGTTGCCCCTGTAAACCTCGATGGTGTAACTCATGGCCTGGAAGGTGTGGAAGGAGAGCCCGATAGGCAAAATAAAATCCACCAGTGGAATTTGTGGCCCATGCACACCTGCGGATAAGAAGTTGATATTCTCTGCCAGGAAATTGAAGTATTTGTAAAAGGCCAGCACGCCAACATTGGCTACTATGCTTAAGCAGAGGTATAATTTCCGGGCTTTTCCCTTTGCATTTTCTATAAGCAGCCCGGCAATGTAATCTACAATAATGGTGAAGAAGATGATGAGGATGTAGGCCGGCTTAAAATACATGTAAAAATAACAGCTGGCTATCAGCAGCCATATCCACCGGAATTTGTGGGGCAGAAGATAATAGTTAGCGGTAACTATTACAAAGTAGATAAGAAAAAGAAGCGAGTTAAACAGCACAGCGCTGGTTTATATAAGATGCAGACATTTATAAATTTTTTGGCGGATGCGGTTTAAGAACACTATCCGCTTCCATTCGTAAGCGGTGCCATGCGCATCAGCGGCCCATATTTTTTGATGATCTTCTTCCCATTTTGCCTTCATCTTTGGGTCGGAGCTTTTGGCATCCTCATGAATATTAGCAACCGATAAGGGCTCTTTTATCAGCTTACGGCTATGCCCTTTCACCAGGCGCAGCCAAAGTTCGTAATCCAGCGAGCAATGCAACTCTTCCCAAACCGGCTCGTGTATAGCCGCGCTCCAAAAGGTAGATGGTTGCACCAGGCCGGGTATTTTGATGAAATAATCTATAAAAGGTAAAATTTTGGTCTCCTTTACTTCGCCCGTAGCAATTACATGGTCCAGCCCGTAACCGTATACAAAATCCACGCCCGACGAAATAAATGTGCCGGCAACTTTAAAGAATACGTTTTCGAGGTAATAATCGTCGCTGTTGATCCAGCCATGATATTCGCCCGAAGAAAGGCTGAACCCTAAATTGATGGCGTTACTTTGGCCCCCATCTTTTTCGCTTTGCCAGTAGCTTATCCAGGGCGAATACTTTTTTAGGATCTCGGTCGAATTGTCGGCACTTCCGCCGTCCATAATAATATACTCCAGGTTGGGGTAGTTTTGTAATAGTACCGACCGGATAGTTTGTTCTAAAAACTCCCCCTGATTAAAGGATGGTGTTACTATGGTGATTTTGGGCCAGCTTGTTTTCCCGGCATACAGGCTGGGGTTGGTCTGTATGGTCCATGGCCAGCCTTGTTTGCCTGTCGGCGGTTCGGGTAGTTGAGCCAGTAATCCTGTGGACGGTACCTCAAATGCAGACAATGGCGTTATTACGCCCCTTGCTTTTAACGTATCACGATATATTGAAAGGTCGGGCAGGTTCAATGTGATATCAGTTTTGCTTTTTGCCTAATAATACACTCCTCAGCAACCAATAGAATTTACGCAGAGGGGATACAGCGCGACTTTTTTCAAAATCGGCCAGCTCTGTAATAAATACCTGCTTCTCCTGTTCGGTAAGGTATTTGGTAAATAATTTGTCGATAGGCTTATCTACGGCAATTTTATATCCGGCCCAATGGATGAGGTATGGTTTCACCTTTTCATCTGCCCAGTATTTTTGATGGTCATCATCCTGGTAATCCCCCGCCCAGCTCGATTCGAGGTTATAGGGCGGTAACGTAACATTGGTAACCGTTACCCCGGAGAGGAAAACAAACAAGTTGATGGAGATCTGGTCGTGGCTGTCCAGAGCCTCTTTATACAGCGGGTTGCGGACATGGGTTGTAAGCGAATTAATATCATACAGCGCCCTATCGCAGGCAAACTGCCCCGAGTTGAAAACGCTTTTTTGCCACGTTGTGCTGGCCTGTTTAAATAATTGCAGCGTAGATGGTACGTAAGTGTGTTCGGGGTTGTGCCAGTGCCCGCAGGAGCTTACGAAGCCATCTATTCCGGCCAGTACTTCCTCCGGGTTGCGAAGGAAGATCACATCGGCATCGACAAAATGATAATTGCCCGTTAAAAAGCACTGGAACTTCCTTTTCATGGGATGCAGCGCAGATGCATTGATCAGGCTTTCCACTTCGTCCATTTGCCACCATGTGCAATTATCGGGCAGGTCGAACAGGTTATCGTCGTAAGGGATCACCCACACGGGCAGCATGCAGCCGGTTTCGCGTAGCGAACTCACCATCGCCTTAAAGCGCAATTCGCTCGATCGGTTGGCAAATGAAATTATCTTTTCGAGTTTCAAGGATTAATGCAAAAGGGTTTTAAGATAATCCACAAAATATTTTTCCCCGGTGGGCCTTGCCGGGGCGGGGGCAATTTCGGGGCTTTGGGTGTCAAGCATATCCCGCAATTCTTTAAACGATTGGTAAACGCTAAGGCCGGCTGTGCCAAAGCAGCTACGGGCGGCATGCGTGTTTGCTAACAACGGCAGCCCGGCTAACAGCATTTCGGGGATGCGGGTAAGCGCGCCGCTGGATGGTGCCTGGTGAACAATGCCGTAATCGCAAGCAGCAATAAGGCCGCCCAGTTTTTCTTCGCTAACGCTGCCCCATATCCGGATGTTTTTATCCGGGAACAGGCTATTCAATTGCTCCGAGCCAAAGCCTGCAACGTTTATAACAAGATCGGTTTTTTGCCTGATGTGGTTAAGCAATTCTACATAACCATCAAGCGTGGGCTTGTTATAAAACGTGCCCAGCAGCAAAACCTCCTTTGCTGTTTTGGGATTGGTGTATGATATTTGTTTTTGTGCCCTGACGGCTAATAAATACGCTTCGGCTTTTTTTGCAGGATAGTAGGGGAGGTAGGCCGCGTTTATCCCCGAGTTGGAAAGGAGCCAGTTCTCTTCTCTCGAAATGGTAAACGTTTTTTTGCAATATCCCAGGTATTTCATCTCCTCCAACAGCCAATCGGGCGATTCTTTTGAGGAAAACACGCTTTTTGAACCGGCAACTAACGATTCGATATTATGAGGCAAAGCAACTACAGGCACATTGTGCTTATAAAGTACTTCGGCAAGCAACAAATTGTACCCAGCGGTTGATTCCCAAATAACAAGGCCCGGTCTTTGTTCTTTTACAAAAGCCTCAAACATTTTCAGGTACCGGCCTATCGCATATTTGTTTTTGTTGGCGATGGGTAAATGTTTGGCATACTGCAGCCCTTTTAAATAAACGGGCAGTTTATTGGTGATGACGGCTGAATTGGAAAGATCCGGCTCTTTATACGTTAGCCCGGCATCCTTCAAAATTTCGTCTATCTGCGCTGTTCGTTTGTTTCCGCCGTGGCCGAAAGCATCCGGTTCGAAATGTGAATGCTTAAAAATATCAGGCATTTTTAGGGTGCGTTTTTGCTGCTAACTGCAAATTGAGCTCTCTTATCTGTTTCACTTCTTTAGAAACCGTTGAAAACTGGTAACCAGCAGCAAGGTATATCATGTCTGCCTCAAAACTGCTTTTCCATTTGCTGCTTAAACCGCTTAAAACATAGCGCGAAATGCTGGAGAACAGCAATTGCTGCCTGCCAAACCAGGACAAGGCGTTGAGCTTTATTTGGCGGGAGTACAGATCAAGTACCGTTTTTTCGTAATCGTAACCTTTAAACAGCTTGTCGCGGTAGGCTACGGTAAGGCGGTTGGTAGGGATGTAATGTTTATACCTCAATCCCTCATCATAAAATAAAGTATAACCCGCCAACAGGATCCGTAGGCAAAATTCTACATCTTCGCCGCGCGCCAGGGTATCGCCGTTTGGGCCCGTTAAAAACGAGGGGAAGTTTAAATACGTTTTGTGATAAAGTTGTTTGCGGAAGATCATCCCTGCTCCCCACAGATATCCCTTTCCGGAAATATCACCGGTAACAGAATTTTGCTCACCTACAGCGTAACCATGCTGGTATTGTGTAAACCAGGCAGGTAGTTCCCCGTCGGTAACAGCAAAGCCCCGGCCACCCGCTGCACCTATCGCCGGGTCGCGCTGCATCCGGTGGAATGCTCGTGTAACGTAATCGTCGGCGAGCCAGTTATCATCGTCGCAGATCAAAATATAATGGTACGCTGCTGCTGTTATTCCTGTATGTAAGGCATTGGTTTTGCCTGCTTTTGGTTCGGTAAGCACCGTAAAATTGATATCTGTTTTACCGAGATCGTTCCATAGCTGTTTTGCAAAAGTAGCTGTGTTATCATCGGAGGCGTTGTCAATAACTATGATCTCCCAGTTAAAGCCTGCCGGAACCTGCTGGGCCGACAGGTGCTTTAAAGTAGCAGGTAAGCGCCCGGCACTGTTATAACAACATATTAATACGGATACACCTGCAGGCAAAATTTGAGCTGGAATAGTAAGGATTATAAAGATTGGTTACCGGGCAACAGCAGCGATAACAAATTAGACCTGTCGGCAGCAGTAAGGAGATATGACTTTTTGAGCTGTGAATTGCTCTCGTCAATTTTGATATCGATAGCATCTTTATCCTGCGTTAGCGCTGTTATCAAGGCTATCAGGGAATTAAGGTCCGGGCACATGCCCACGCTTTTTGGCATATCATCCACGAGTTGTTTATCGCCATTAAGAAATATGGCCCTCAGCCCCAAATCGATGCTTTCGATGGCGGAATAGCCAACAAAAGCGCCTACGGTATAGTTTAAAAAATAGCCCTGCTTAATGTCTCCCGGCAGTTGGGCAAGCGGAATGGCTTTCATAGTAAAGCCAATGTGGCTTTCCACGTTTAATAAACTGGCCAAATGCACAATGTTTTGATAGATGCTCTGCTTGTGCACACCACCTATAAACAACACCTTAAAATCCGTAATTCCGTCTTTCTTAAGCATGTAGGCCACATACACCAGGTCGAGGAAAATGTTTTTATCGTCATCTATCCTGGCAACAAGGTTAATTTGTATCATGGCCGCCCAGGAAAAGTTTAAACACGGTTATTTTAGCTTTTAGCAGCTCCGGGCTGTATTGGCTTTGCATTTCGGTAACCTGGTATTTGTTTATGCAAACTATGGTGTCGTTTTCATCGCCTAAAAACTCCGCGGAATAGGGGAATTTACGGTCGACAAATTGAACGGCATTATTTACGTTCCAAAAAAAGCGTTGCTTATGATTGATGTGATGATACACTTTGTCGAGATTATATAAGCCCATCACATGGATGCTTTTATAAAGTTTAGCCGCGAAATATTTTAATTTGATGATCCATATGACCGACTCCAGCATTTTTAACGGCGACCTGAGATTTTTGATGAGGCTGATGCGCGTGCGCACCACCTTTACGTTCATTTGCTCGTAGATCGGATCGTAATGCTCCCTGTCATAATTGTCGAGCACCAATATCTCGGGCTCCAGGTTATTTGCCCTTGCAAAGCAAACCACTTCGTAAAGCAATTTTTCGGCGCCGCCGATGCGAAGCAAATTACTTACAATAAGTATCTTATTCATAAAAGGACCTCAGGGCATCGCAAACGTATCTCACATCCTCCCCGGCCAAACCCGGATTCATGGGTAAGCTTAAGCTTGTAGCAGCCAACTGCTCGGCAATAGGGAAATTGCCTTTTTTGTACCCCAGGTGGGCGTAAGCTTTTTGTAAGTGCGCCGGAATTGGGTAATGAATAGCAGTTGCAACGCCCTTGTTTTTGAGATATGCCTGCAATTCATCGCGCCGGTTGGTGCGTATCACATACAAATGATATACGTGTTCTGCACCTTCGGCCGTAACGGGTATTACCAGGTCATTTATGCCTGCAAGTAACTCATCATATAGTATAGCTACTTGTTTTCTTTCCGCGGTCCAGCTTGCAAGGTATTTCAACTTAACGGATAAAAATGCAGCTTGTATCTCGTCGAGACGGGAATTAAGGCCCACTATTTCGTGGTGGTACTTTTCCGCTGAACCGTAGTTACGCAGCAGGCGGGCTTTTGTGTCGAGTTCGGCGCTATTGGTTGTTAAAGCACCGCCATCGCCAAGGGCGCCGAAATTTTTTGTAGGGTAAAAGCTTGTAGCATTGATATCACCAAAACTGCCGGTAAGTGTACCCTGGTATGTTGCTCCATGTGCCTGGGCGTTATCTTCAATTACAAATAAACTGTGTTTGCGGGCCATCGCCATTATTTCATCCATCTCGCAAGCCTGGCCGTATAAATGCACGGGAATAATGGCTTTGGTTTTGCTGGTAATTGCGGCTTCTATTTTATCAGAATGTATATTATAGGTCACTTCATCCGGCTCTACCGGTACAACAGTCGCCCCGGCGTATGATACCGCCAGCCAGGTAGCAATAAACGTATTTGTGGGGACAATAACTTCGTCGCCCGGGCCAATATTAAGCGCTTTTAGCGCGATATGTAAGGCATCGAGCCCATTGGCCACGCCTATGCAGTGCTTTGTACCGTTAAAATTAGCATAATCGGTTTCAAACGTGCTGAGCTTATTGCCCAATATGTACCATTGCGATTGTAGGAAATCGTCGAACGTTTGTTTTATCTCTTCCTTTATCAGCTCCGTTGTGGCATCAAACGAAAAAAATGGTACGCTTTTATTTTGCTGCATTTAATTAAATGTAATTACTGTTGCGCCCCATGAGTAGCCAACGCCAAAACCGGCGAGCAGCCATTTAGTACCCGTTGCTGTCTCTTTTTCCCTTAAAGCTTCGGCCATGGCAATGGGTATGGTTGAGGATACCGTATTGGCAAACCGGCCCATATTGATGTAAAAATTTTCGGGGGCGATACCCAGTTTTTTGCGTAGGTGCGTAAGCATGTATTGGTTGGCCTGGTGAAAAATAAACTGGCTGATCTCTGTTTTCAGCACTTCATTTTTCAAAAGCGTTTCTTCTATAAGGGGGGGGATCTCTTCGGAAGTAAAAGAGAATATTTCCGGGCCGTTCATGTATAAATTTGAATCTGACGATTCGTTGCCGTATTCGTCGCTCACCAGGTTTGTTTTTTTTGCCGGATAACGTATACCGCCTTGTTTAACAATGAGATTTTCGGCACCGGCACCGTTTGTGCCCAGCACAAATTCGCCTATTTTGGCATAGCCGCTGGTACTTACCAGGGTAGCCGCAGCCCCGTCGCCAAAAATGGTACGGTTACCCTTGTCGTTTTTGTGTATGAATTTTGAATACGTTTCTGCTGTAAGCAACAAAATATTACCCGCAATACCTGCCGATATAAGCCCTTTGGCCAAAGCTAACCCGTATACGTAGCCAGAACAACCGAGATTAAAATCGATCGCGCCGGCCTTAACCGGTATTTTCAGCTTGTCCTGTATGATACAGGCGGTTGTGGGCAAAAAGTAGTCGGGGCTTTGCGTGCAGTAGAGTATAAAATCTATTTCGGATGGTTTGATGTCATGATCGGTAAACAGCGAGTTTGCCGCCGCTATGGCCATATCAGATGCAAACTCGTCATCGGCAGCAATATGCCGGGTATCTATGCCTACCTTAGCGGCTATTTTTTCTATGCCCCATTCGGGGAACAAAGCAGCTAACTCCTCATTATTTAATTGCTTTTGAGGCAGGTAATACGAAACCGCTTTGATAAAGGCTTGCATTATTGAACAGAAAAGCCTCCATCTAATACTAATGAGATACCCGTTACCCATTTGCTTGCATCAGATAAAAGGTAAACTACCGCATTAGCCACATCGCTTGTTTCGCCGTAGCCCAGCGGGTAACGTTTTGCATCCTCTTCAATTTGTTCGGCGCTAAAGGTTGTTGAGTTTTCCCACATCTCGGTTTTCACCATTCCCGGAGCAACGTTGTTAACCCGTATTTTTTGTGGTGCAAGTTCCAGCGTTAATACTTTTTGTATTGCGTTTATAGCTCCCTTCGACGCGCTGTACATAGCGTTACCTTTTGCGCCGACAAAATTACCACCTATTGATGAAATGAAAACAATGGAGCAGCCACTGTTTAGTTTTTTTGATTTAATAAGTTTACTAAGCAGTAATACCGGCGAAGTAAAATTGGTTTGCATAATGGCATTAAGCTCGCCCTCATTAATGAATTTAAACGGCAGCGTTTTTATAATGCCCGAAGAAAGCACAACACCATCGAGTTTTGATACAGAGGTAACCAGGGCCTCGGTTTCTGCATCGATATTGAGATCGGCAATGTGGGTAGTATGCCCGGGGCCGGTGAGTGAATTATAGGTTTCGTTTAGCCGTTGCTCGTTCCGGGCCGTGATATGTAACTGCGCATCCATTGCGGCAGCTGTTATAGCTATGGCTTTGCCAATGCCGGATGATGCACCCGTTACCAATATGTTTTTCCCTTTGAGCGAAAATGGATTATTCATAAATTACAAGGTCGGGAATTATTAGATCTTTGGTGGTACAGGCCATGCTGCCCCATGATAATCCAACACCAAAACCACAGGCTATTACCTGGTTGCTGCCACTTTTTAAAGCTTCGGCTGTTTCTGTTATCATTGTAAGCGGGATGCTTGAACTGCTTGTGTTACCAAAGTTTTTTAAAGAATATGGCACCTTGTTTTCCGGCAACTGCAGTTTTTTTCTTATCCGTTCATTCATCATCAGGTTTGCCTGGTGAAAAAAGAAATAGTCCACTTTCTCTTTATCAATATCAAATTTTGCGAGGAGCTGGTTTACGCTTTCGGGCGCCTTTGATATACCGAAAGAGAATACATCCATGCCATCAAGGGATAACTGCAATTTATTACGGGCTATACCTTCCTCTATTTGCACTTGTTCTAAAGAAGCCGTGCCGAACCGGCTGCGATACCCACCATCAGGGATTATAATAGACTGGTAACCGCTTCCGTCGCTTGATAATACAAATTTAAATCCTTCATCGCCCTCGCAATATTCTAATGCCGTTGCTGTGCCCGAATCGCCAAAAAGCGGGTAGGTGCTTTTATCATCTTTTGAACATGATATTGATAAAGTATCGCCTACTAACAGCAATGCCTTTTTTATCATGCCGTTTTGCATATAACTTGCCAATGTGCTTAAGCCATAGATGTAGCCCGAGCAACCTAAAGATATATCCAGTGTAAAGCAATTGTGCGAAAGCCCTAACCTATCCTGCAAAATAGGAGAGGTGGCGGGCAACAAATAATCGGCCGATTGGGTAACAAACACCAGGCCTTCAATTTCGGCTTTGTCCCAGTTTAGTTCGGCAATCAATTTTTCAGCGGCGGCGAAACAAAGGTCGGATGTGCAGGTGGCCGGAGTTGCGATATGCCTGCGCTCTATCCCAGTTGTTTTAATAAGCTTCTCCATATCAGCCGTGGCAATATTTGTTAAAGCAGTATTTTCTTCAACAGTTGCAGGTACGCATGCCGAAAGCCCTTTTATACTTACATTTTTAATATGTAAAAAAGCCATAGTTAACCGTTTACCTTCAACGATACAATATCATAGATATCCTGTATCGTGGTAGATTTTCTAACATCGTCGCCTGTTAACCTAACAGAATAGCTCTCATCAACCATTGCTATTACAGATAATGCCGTCATCGAACTCCACTCGTCGTTCTCCTTGAATTTTGTTTCGGCAGTGAAATTTTCTGTTGAGATATCATCGTACTGATCAGCAAACTCTCTTACAAATTTTTCGATATTCATATCAGTATATATCTGGTTGTATAATACTTGTTAAAAAACTACTTTTTTTTTCGTAGGCTGCCCTGTCCATTGCAAAATAAACGTTGAGCTCATCTTCATTAATAACTTTGGCAAACATTTTATGGTAACGCAATACCTTTTTGTTGTTTTTTCTGACATCAAAAAACCAATCGCCAAGCTTAAGAACCTCTTTGGCTAAAAAACCTACAAACAAATCGGATTTTAAACCTACAAACTCATCGCATCCCGGTTTAATGAGCCAACTGCCGCTGGTGAAACTTTCGGCAGTTATATCATAAAGCCTAAAAACGCCAAGCGGCTGTTGGTTATCATCTTCAAATAATACGTAATATTCTTTTCGCTCATTTTCGCGCTGCTTATATGCTTTTATCCATTCTGTTTGCTTTTGCAGATCATCATCCGTTGCCGACAAATATCGTGCGCGTTCTTTATTGGTGCGTAACGATAAGATGAATTGCGCATCGCTTTCCTCAACCAGCCTAAAAGTTAAACCATATTTATGAAATGGGAATTGCATTTAACGCGATTTAAAGCTTTTAAAGCCGTCGTAATCTCTTAAATAATCCTGCTCGTTATAAAGTTCGGAGGCCAGTACCAGGCAAATAGCACCCGATGAAAAATTAGATATATCGCGCCAGATGCCCGGCTTTATATGCAGCCCTACGTACGGGCGGTTTAGCTGGATGGTTTTTTTATTTATTCCATCGTCTAAATGTACGTCAAAACTACCGCTGGCGGCAACAATAAGCTGTTCTAATTGCCTGTGGCCATGCGCCGCCCTCGATTCTCCGCCCGGGATATCATATAAATAATAGATCCGTTTTACTGCGAAAGGGATGTGTACGTTATTTTCTACCGGTGTAATGTTACCCGCCCGGTTGTGGATACGGGGTAGCTGCATTATATTACAATCAAAAACGGTGGTTTTGCTACCCTGCATTTCGTTTTTGTACAAATTCATCAAAATTACGAATGTAGGCCTCCTCCGAGTATTTCTTATCTGCCAGGATCAACGCAAGAGAATTGGTGGAAAAATTCTCCAGTTCGCGCCACATCATTTTAGGTATGTACAAACCGTAATATGACCTGTTGAGGTGAAACCGCAGTTCTTTTGTGCCATCGTGCAATACCACATCAAAGCTACCGCTTAATGCCACAATAAACTCCTGCAGATCGCTGTAAGCATGGCCGCCCCTGCGTTCGCCGCCGGGTACATCATATATCCAATAAGTGCGTTCGATCTTAAACGGGATATGGTTACTTTCTTCTATAAACGAGAGGTTCCCCCGGTCGTCTAATATCTTCGGCAGCTGTATTATTTCGGGGTTTAACATATGATAGCCTGCTCAAAATTAACCTTGTATTGTATATTAGGCAGTATTACGCCCGGTGTTAGCGCGCTGTTACTGCCCGAGCTTTCATTTAAAACTTCAAACTGTATAAAATCGTTTGCCGAGAATAACTCATAACGTTGGTTCTCACCAAAAATGATCTTGAACGCGTACCGGCCCGCATTTAACAAATTGGCGGGCAGTATACCCCTAACCGTATATATGCCCTGCCTGGCATCATTCTCCGTACTTATCAGTACTCCCTGGTGAAAAACGATAATTTCATCATCGTTTTTTAATTCAAAGGTAGCATCTAAATTTATACCGGCTTTATGGTTGTAAAACAACAGTGTAAAATAAGCCCCGGTTGATATGGAAATAACGTCGCCGGTTATTGGCTCAACTTTAAAGCTTTTTATACGGATAGCGTCGTTGCCTGGGGCGGTATCCTGCTTGCCTTTATGATCAAAGTGGGAGGGGAGATCGTTATTTAGCTGGTAAAAGCTAACAGCCTCGAGCTGTTTGCCCGCAAATGTTAACTGGCCATTGGTTAGCACTATCCCCTGCGTGCAAAGCGATTTTATAGCCGCCATATTGTGGCTCACAAATAAAACTGTACGGCCTTCGCCTTTGCTCACCTCGCCAATTTTACCCAGGCACTTCTTTTGAAATTCGGCATCGCCTACGGCAAGCACTTCATCAATAATCAGGATCTCTGATTCGAGGTGGGCCGCTACTGCAAATGCCAGCCTTACATACATGCCCGATGAGTAGCGCTTCACCGGCGTGTTGATATATCTTTCTACGCCGGAGAACTCAACAATTTCGTCAAATTTCTTTTTGATCTCGGCCTTTCGCATGCCCAATATGGCCCCGTTAAGGTATATGTTTTCGGTACCGGTGAGTTCCGGATGAAAACCGGTACCTACTTCTAACAGGCTTGCAACACGCCCCTTCATTTTTACAGTACCGGTAGTAGGCGCGGTGGTTCTGCTTAATATTTTAAGCAACGTGCTTTTGCCGGCGCCGTTGCGGCCAATAATACCCACAGCGCTGCCTTGTTCAATCTCAAAGTTGATGTCTTTTAAACTCCAAACTACATTACTTGTGCCGGTGGTTGTGCGGTCGTTTATTTCACCAATTTTTAAAAACGGGTCTTCTTTACCTCTTATGCGTGCCCAGTAACGTTCTATATCGCGCGATATGGTGCCTGTGCCGAAAGACCCCAGCTGATAAGCCTTTGATAAATTTTGAACCTGGATTACTTTAGGCATCGCTAAAAGGTACGGTTAGATTTAATGTGGCGGGCATTTAATTATCCAGCAGTTGTTGCAGGTTATTGATATAACTTTCTTCGCTAAAATATTGCAGGCAATTTTTTTGCAGGTAGCGGCGCTGCTCTACCGTTAACGGATGTGTTAAATATTCAGCTACCTGGCGCTCAAGTTCCTTGTTGTCATCCGGGTCGATAGCTTTCCCCAATTCTCCGTTGCGTATTGCATCTACACTGCCATCGGCATTGCCGCATAATACAGGCAGGCCGCAAGCTAACGCCTCTATAAAAACAATTCCAAAACCTTCTTTTTTACTTGGCAGTACAAACAGATCTGCCAGCAAAAAATGATCTACCAATTCTGTCTCATCAATAAAGCCGGTAAGAAGCACGTTATCGCTAACCTCATATTTCCTGATGAGTTCCTTAACGCGCAGCCCCTCCTGCTTATCATACTTACCTGATAGAATGTACCTAATACCCGGAAACTGATGTTTTAACCCGCCTACGGCGGTTATCACGTTTTCGTACCCTTTATACTTTTCTGTCGAAGCCAAACGCGTCAGCGTGAAGATAACCGGGTTTGCTTCCGTTAAACCGTACCTGTTTAACAGGTTATTTGGCTTTGCAAATGTGCTTGGGTGCTTTATAAACGGATCGATAACGTTGTTTAATATTACACATTTATCCGCATTTGCGTTGTGGAGCACAACCAACTTGTCTTTTGTGAATTGGCTTACGCAAATTATTCTATCGCAATATTTTAAAAGCAGCTTTTTTTGAAAGTTTAGCGGGCGCCAAACCTCTATGCCGTGTGCTATAAGCCAAACATTGCATTTGGGCTTTAATAATTTTGCCAGCAGGCCTATAACCGCGAAGTTAATATGGCTTAAAATCAGCGTATCGTTATTGTTTGTGTAAAAGAGGGTACGCCAAATAAAGCTGGCTTTATTTTTATTAAAGCCTTTAAAATTTTGCGCTGGCAAGTACTGCGGAAGCAGATCATCATCTGAATCATATAACGATAACAGTTTTAATGCCCAGTTATTTTTTTGGCAGATGTGTTGTAACGAATGCGCCAGCGTACGGGCCATTTTTTGTATGCCACCCGTTGCGCTAAAAGTTTGCAGTGTTAAAAGAATCACCTTTTTAGACATGCTTTTGTATTTGATAGAGTGCGTATGCTTTAGACCAATGCAATTGATCCTCTTTAAATTTGTGAATGGTTTTTTTTGCAAACGAACCATGGTAAAAGCTTTCGTCGGCAATGCTTTTATTGTTTTTCATCCATTGCTGTAGCGGGAAAGTAAAACCCATTTTTGGCCGGTCCCAAACCGCATTAGGCAGCACGTTCTTAAAGCTATCTATTAACAGCTGTTTTGGCCTGCCATTGTTGAAACGCAAAGCCGGATCTACCCCTTGTGTAAATGCCACAAAGTCTTCATCTAAAAAGGGCACTCTTACCTCCAGCCCGTGGCTCATGCCCATTACATCGGTATCCCGTAAAAGCTGGTTTTGCATATACAGGTTAGTTTCAAACCATGATGCGTGCAGCCCGTCGTAAGCACCCAATTGTGGTATTGTGGTATCGCCAAAGAGGATATCGTTTAATTGCCGTTCGCTTATATCAACAATTTTAGCAATATCAGCCGGGGAAAATAACCCCCGAAGAAACAAATAATCTGCTACCGGGTGCTTGTAAGCCAGGTAGGCTATTCGTTTGTAGTTGTTTAATGCCAGTAAGCTGGCTTTAGATAATAGCGCTTTAGGGACCTTTCTGAGGTATTTAATAATATTAATTCTGCTGAAGGAAGGATAACCGCCGTAAAGCTCGTCGGCACCGATGCCGGATAATACCGCTTTCAACCCGTCATCGTGTGCATATTTACTGATAAACCAGGAGTTTATTCCATCGGTAGTTGGCATATCCATGGCGCTCATAATATGAGGCAGGTGATCCTCAAAATCTTCTTCTTTAACCAGGTGCCTGAAATTTTCACCGGTTATGCTGCCCAACACGGCGTTTTGATAGATACGTTCATCGTATACTTTTTCATCAAAGTATATCGAAATGGTTTTAAGTTCCTGCTCTTTATTTGCGTTGGCCAGCAACGATATAATGGAGGAATCGATTCCTCCGCTTAAAAACACGCCAATAGGGGCATCTGATACCAATTGCCGTTTAACAGCGTTTTGCAAACTATCTTTTATACCGGCCCGGGCAATAGCTATATCGCTTATAATATCGTTCGGGCCCGATTCGGTATATTTGGTTATTGTATAGCTTTTGTTTTTTTGCCAGCGCAGGTAATGGCCTTTTGGCAGGCTAAGCACATTTTTTAGGGTGGTGTACGGTTCGGGGATATGCCCGTAGGCTAAAAGCCATACCGGCCAGCGCTCATCTGCATCGTTTGCTATGCCTGCCGCTTTAAATGCTTTTATTTCTGATGCAAAAACCAGCTGATCGTTTACCGTTGAATAATAAAGCGGCTTTATACCTCCCGAATCGCGTACCAGGTAAACTTCTGCTTTAAACGCATCGTAAAGTGCAAAGGCAAACATCCCCCTAAGTTTGGTAAACGATGCGGTGCCCCAATACAAATAGGCCTGTAAAATTACCTCGGTATCAGTTTCTGAGGTAAAGGTTACCCCTAATTTTTGCAGGCAGTATTTTAACTCCCGGTAATTGTATATTTCTCCGTTAAAAGTTATCCAGGCCTTTTGCCCGGCGGCTGTCATTGGCTGATGCCCGTTTTTGCTCAGATCGATTATAGCCAGCCGGCGGTGGCCAAAGCCAAGTCCTTCGGCGGTATCTTCAAAAAAACCGGCATCATCTGGCCCGCCATGCTCCATAGAATTACACATGGTAGTTACAAGCCGCTTTACTTGTTCGCTACCTAATGTATCTGA
Organism: Mucilaginibacter pankratovii; assembly: GCF_014773265.1. Lineage (GTDB taxonomy): Bacteria > Bacteroidota > Bacteroidia > Sphingobacteriales > Sphingobacteriaceae > Mucilaginibacter > Mucilaginibacter pankratovii. Next base: position 176,513 of record NZ_JACWMY010000004.1, read on the forward strand.
AACTATCCCTGCTATTCTGCACATATTAAGCCATTGGGCACAGCTTCGCCCGGTAAGTCACGCTGTTTGTTTGTAACTTATTGATAATCAAGAAGAATTATAATTCAATAAAATAATATTTTTACCGAATTAAGTTGGCAATTGCCTCAAAGCCTGTTAATAAACGATGCTGCCACATTTACGATAATGGAACAGCCAAGGCTTTCTAACCGCAATAATAATTGTTTTTGCGAACGGTATGCTATCATTTCGCCGGTTAAGCCTTTTAATGGCCCGGCCTTTATTTTTATTTTTTCTCCTGGTTGTAGGTTTTCCTCTGTTACTTCAAGCTCCAGGGAACTTGCCATTAGTAATTGCAGGTCTTCTATCTGTTTATCGGGCATCGAGGCTATCCTGCCCGAAAAATATATAAAGCGCGCTATGCCTTTGGTCATCAGCACTTCGGCCTGGTTGTGCTCTGCCATGCGCACAAAAAGGTACGATTTAATAAGTGGCTCTTCCACCCATTTTTTCCTATCGCTCCATTGTTTTAATCGTTTTTGAAGGGGCAAATATGCCTCAACTCCTTTCTTAATAAGAGTGTCATAAGCTTTTTTTTCTGCACGCGGATGAGTGTATACCGGGTACCATCGTAGCTTCCCTGTATCTTTATCTAAAACCATTCCTGTCAAAAAAACTATAACTTAAACCAACGTTTTAAATTCCACCACTTTTTCTTTTCGTCGTCTACATAATAGCCCGATGCTTCGTATCCGCCGCTGTAATCAGAATAGTAATAGTATCTTGTGCTATAATCACCTGTAAATTTGGTGGTGTAATACCTTGAATGTAACAAGTCTTCGGCAAAAGCATTTAATACGATCACCGTATTGTCCAGGTGGTATTCCTGTGCTATGCGTTGTGGGATAGTGGCCGAATAGTATTTTGATTTGCCGGACCGGATAACAAATATATTGATATCGCTCATCCGTATTAACGGAATTGCATCTGATACCAATCCTATTGGCGCCGTATCTATCATGATCACATCGTATTTTAGGCTGAGGTCGCGGATGAGCTCTTTCATCCTGTCGGTATGCAACAATTCCGAAGGGTTTGGCGGCACCGGGCCCGATACGATAAAATCGAGATTCTCCTGCTGGGAATGCAGAATGATATCGCTAAGAGAGGTTTGATGAGAAAGATAATTGCTGAGGCCGTTATCGTTAGGTACTTTAAAAGTTTTATGAAGTTTAGAGCGGCGAAGGTCGCCTGCAATTAAAATTACCTTTTTATCAATTAATGATAGCGTACTGGACAGGTTTACCGCCACAAAAGATTTGCCCTCGCCAGCTACCTCAGATGTGATACAAATTACCTTGCTCGCTTTTTCTGACGCTATAAAATTTAAGTTGGTACGCACCGACCGCACAGATTCGGCAAAAATGGACTTTGGCTTGCTTATAGCCAGTACCTGGGTGTTGTCCTCATCAATATCTTCCGGAAATTTCCTGATAACGCCTATAATGGGTATTGTGGTTAGGCTTTCAATGGTTTCCTTATCGTAAATAAAGGGGTTTAGGATCCTGATCAGGATGATGAGCCCAAGGCCTACAACGAGTCCAAATATTATTGCCGACCGGCGATTGTCGTGTTCGTTTGGCGAAACAGGCGAGTAATTTGGCTGTGCCTGCTCAAGGATAGTTGCACCCGGCAAAATTCCCGATCGCGTTATCTGTGCCTCTAATTTTTTTTCTGATAAAAACGAATACACCTTTTCGTTTATTTCAAAATCGCGCCTCAGGCTTATCATATCCCGTTCTGCACCCGGTAAAACCGCTATCTGCTGGTTTACCTGGGAAAGCTGTGCCGAAAGGAAATCGTAATTACGTTTAATGTTTATGTAGGCCGAATTTAAAATACTTAAAGCTGTGTTTTTTATTTGTAAAATGGACTTGTTAATATCCTGTATGGGCTGCGAACTGTAATTGTAGGTTTTTAAGAGTTCTGCACGTTGTGTTAGGTAACCATCTAATTTAGCTATCAGCGGTGCCAAACCGGGGTCTATCTGGCTGCCTCCCGCATCGAAATTGAGATTTACATTGTTTTTCTCTTTGCTTATTTTTTGTTTAACATCATCTATTGCCAAAAGTTGAAGTTTCAGAATAGATTGCTGCGACTCTATATCTTTTGCTTTACCTAATGCGGCATCGGCAGCAGTGCTAACTTCCATCAACCTGTTTTTTTCCCTGAAACTTTTTATAGATTTTTCTGACCCCTTTACTTCGTTGGAGAGGTATTTCAGCTGATCATCAATAAAGTTGATCATTTGGCTGGCCGATTGCGTTTTACGGTTACGATCGTAAATTAAATACTCTTTCATCACTGCATTAAGTACATCCGCGGCAAACTGCGGGTTGGCATCGGTCATTTGCAGTGCCAGTATATTGGAGTTTTTAACGGTTTCGCTTGCCCGCAAGCCTCCGCGTACCCTGCCTACAAAATCTTCGGGAATATTAAATTTAAACAGAAAAACAGCTTTTTCATTGATATCGCCGGGGTACCTGATGATGATAGTTGTTGGCCCTAAGTTAACCGGGTTGTTATACAAATAATTCTTTGATACATCTTTACCGTTAATTTTATAGGTGAGGTTATAAGTAGAGTTGTTTACCGGCCTGAATGATACAATGTCCCGGTAAAAATTCAGGCTGTCAAACTGCAATTTTTCAATACTAAGGGGCTTTTGCGGGTATAATTCACTTGTGCGTACCCTGCCTTCTACATAAAAACTAATGGGGTAGTTGAGGTCTTTTATGGCGCTTAATATAACCGGCTGGCTTTGTATAACCGATGTTTCGCTTTGTATCCTCGACGGGCCACGTTCAGAACTGTTGAGGATATTAGAAAGATCGGCAATTTCCGATTTCTTTTCCTCCAGCTTCATGTAGCCTCCGGTAGCGTAAATTTTTGGGGTGTACCATAAATAAATGTTAGACCAAATTAAAAATACAGCCAAAGAACCCGCCACCCAGTACCACCGGCTTATCAGTATTTTGCCGATCTTAAAATAATCAATTTCCTGGTTAGGTAATTTTTGCTGTATATTTTCGGTTTCTTCCATTTATAACCGCCTAAGCGTAAAGATAATTAAAACAGTACTAAGCAATAGTGTTACAGGTTGGATGATAGTTGATAAGGTTAGGAATTTATCGTTCCGCACCGCGCGTTTATTTTGTGAAACATAAATAACGTCTCCGTTTTGCAAAAACGTTCTTGGGTCTGATATCGAATGTACGTCTCCAAGGTCTATTTCTGTTGTTGTTTTAATTTGCCCTTCGCCGCGGATTATTTTGATATTCTTTTCGTTTGCGTTGGCTGTTAGCCCGCCGGCTTGCCCGATAAGTTCTACCAGCGTAGTATTGTCTTTCAGTAACGGGAAATTACCCTGCGCTGCCACTTCCCCAAATAAGCTAACTTTTAAATTAACGATCTTTAGCTCAATAATAGGGTCTTTCAGTAATTCTTTGCGGTAAAGTCCTTCTATTTTTTTTGTTGCCTCTACACGGGTTAATCCGCTGATGGCAACATGCCCCAAAGCCGGGAGTGCTACTGTACCATCTTCATCAACTTCAAAAATTTGCCCCTGGGAACTTGCCCCACCACCACTTAAACCCGAACCCGCAGACGGTACTTCATCAACAATGTATTTGATGTTTTGCAGGTTTCTTATCTGTAACTGGTCTCGTGGTTGTATGCGGTAATCGTTTTTTACAATAAGGCTTTGTAAGCGCAAACTGTCATTCACGGTGCCAGACGTGCTTTTATTTTGAAAAAGCACGTGGTTTTGCTTGTATGAGCATGAACTTATAAAAATGGCCGTTGAAACTATACAAATGAAGTATAAAACACGCATAAATTTAGCTGCCGATATGGTTAATAATTAGGCTGCGATTTCAAAAATACATAATTTGCGTTTAAATAACTGTATTTTTCCAAAGTGCATGAATTAAAAATATCCATAATTACGGTTTGTTATAATGCCGAAAGTACCATCGAAAGATGCATACAGTCGGTTATTAACCAATACTACAGTAATATAGAATACATTATTGTAGACGGTGCCTCCTCGGATGCTACATTTAATATTATTAACAGGTATAAAGGGCACATTCAGCTGATGGTTTCTGAACCGGACGGGGGGATATACGATGCCATGAATAAAGGTATTGCCATGGCCACAGGGCAAGTGGTTGGTATGTTAAATGCCGATGACGTTTTTGCCGATAATGGTGCGGTGGGGGCTATTGCTGCGGCATTTGAAAAGAAAGATAACGATATATTATATGCTGATCTTAATTATTTGAAACAAAACGGGAGTATTTTTCGTAAATGGAGATCGGGGTATTACAAAGAAGGGATATTTAATAAAGGCTGGATGCCACCGCACCCAACTTTTTATTGTAAACGGAGCTTATACGAGCTGTTTGGTAATTACAGCCCCGATTTTGGAACCGCAGCTGATTATGAATTGATGCTAAGGTTTATTCATGTAAAAAAAGCATCAGTTTTTTACCTCGAAAGGGTAGTTGTTAACATGAATACAGGCGGTGTTAGTAACAATAGCTATTTGGGGCGTATTAAAGTATTATTTTTGGATTTGAAAGCGATGTATAAGCATGGCCTAAAATTTCCCCCTATAGCCTTGTTGTACAAGCGTTTAAGTAAGATAAAGCAATTTTTTTAATTATAAAAAAATATTTTATATTTGCATAGTTGCAGAGATATAGTGTCCCCCCATCACAACATATAAATGCCAGCATATTTAAATACATATTATATATATTACATTCTTATCGTACTGTTTTCAGTTCTGATAACATTGCTGTCTATCCCCTCTATTTTACATGTTGCCCGTACCCGTCACCTTTATGATGATGTTGGCCATTTTCGTAAACAGCATGATCACGGCATCCCGAGATTGGGCGGTGTAGCTATTTTTGCGAGTTTTACCATAACACTGCTACTTTTTAGCATGGTTGATAAAAGCCTGCCGGTAAGCTATTTACTTACATCAAGCATGGTGTTGTTTGCAATGGGATTGAAAGATGATCTTTCGGGAGTTAATTCAAGCACAAAATTTTTAATACAGTTTTTTGTAGCAGCTATCCTAGTTTTATTGGGTGATATTCGCTTTACCAGCATGTACGGCATTTTTGGCGTATACGAAATTAGTTATGTGGTAAGCACCATCGTATCAATACTGTTTATTATGCTTATTGTAAACGCGTTTAACCTGATAGATGGTATAGACGGGCTGGCCGGCGCTACCTGTATTGTAGTGAATGGTACATTTACCATCCTGTTTACGTACATGAAGCATTACGAACTGGCCGCAATTTCGCTGGCTATAGTGGGCGCGGTAATTGGTTTTTTACGGTACAATCTTACGCCTGCAAAAATATTTATGGGCGATACCGGCTCGTTGCTGATAGGCTTGATATCTGCTATTATGGCGGTGAAATTCATCGAGGCAAATAAGTTTACCAGCAATAGCTCACCGGTGATCTTCTCGGCACCGGCTTTGGCTTTCGCCATTCTCATAGGCCCTATATTTGATACCCTGCGCGTATTTATTCTGCGGATCTTAAAAGGGATCTCCCCGTTCACAGCAGATCGTAACCATATACACCATCGCGTGTTAAGGTTGGGGTTTACCCATATGCAAACAACGCTGATACTGGTAGGCTTAAACGTTATTACCATTGTGATGGTACTTCTGTTTAGCCATATAGGCAACTTCGGCCTAATGGCACTCATCTTCTTAAACTCGCTGGTGTTTAACTGGGGCATTACCATTTGCCTGCGTAATAAAGAGCGCGAAGGCTTCGCTTTCCGCAACCTGTTTGCTTAAAATGACGCTGCGCAAATTTCTCCAATTTTAATTTTATTTAGTTTTGCACGCTTAATGCTGTAATTATGAGGATCGCAATAAACGGTTTCGGGCGTATTGGGCGTGTTTTTTTACGCACCATACTCCTGAAAGAGAATATAGAGGTTGTTGCCATAAACGATCTTGCAGACACCCAAACACTGGCCCATCTTTTTAAATACGATTCGGTTCACCGGGGTTTTAAAGGTACTGTTACATCACACGGCGAGAGCCTGGTGGTTAACGGCAATACCATAAAAGTTTACCAGGAAAAAGACCCCGCAAACTTACCATGGCAGGAACTGGATATCGACCTGGTGATAGAATCGACGGGCAAATTCATCTCTGCCGAAGGCGCAGGCAAGCACCTTACGGCAGGCGCAAAGCAGGTTATTATTTCTGCCCCGCCTGCTGATAAAAGTGTGCCAACTGTTGTGTTGGGCGTAAACGATGGCGAGGTAGACCTGCGTTCATCAATACTTTCTAATGCATCCTGTACCACCAACAATGTGGCTGCTATGGTGAAGCTACTGGATGATAATTGGGGTATAACCGATGGTTATATTACCACCGTACACTCTATGACGGGCGACCAGAACCTGCACGATGCACCGCATAAAGATCTCCGCAGGGCAAGAGCAGCCTCGGCATCTATCATCCCAACAACTACAGGCGCTGCAAAAGCCATTACCAATATTTTCCCCCACCTGGAAGGGCGCCTTGGCGGTGCCGGCATCCGCGTGCCGGTGCTGAATGGCTCGTTAACCGATTTTACATGCAGCTTAAAAACTATCCCTACCGTAGTTGAAATAAACGCGGCATTTAAAATTGCCGCAGATGGCCCTATGAAAACCATATTGGAGTATACCGAGGACCCTATAGTTTCTACAGATATTTTAGATAACCCGCACAGCTGTATTTTTGATGCGCAGCTAACATCGGTAGTAGGCGGGCTGGTAAAGGTGGTTGGCTGGTACGATAACGAGATGGGGTACTCCAGCCGCCTGGCAGACCTGGTAGAAAAAATAAACCTGCTGCCCCAATGATAAAGTTTATTACCGCCGATGATGTGCTGCCTCTGCGTAACGAGGTTTTACGCGAAGGTAAGCTAACACTTAACCAATGCCGTTTTCCAAATGATGATGCCGAAGGTGCTTTCCATTTGGGTTACTATGTGGACGAGGAGCTGGCCTGCATCGCATCCTTTCACCCTCAAAACTATACGGGCTATGAAGGTAAGGCTTACCAGTTGCGCGGGATGGCTACCGCAGCCGCTCACCGCGGCAAGGGTATAGGTAACCGGCTGGTTAATTTTGCCATTACTTACCTGCGTGGGCAAAAGGTTAATTACATGTGGTGCAACGCGCGCAAAGTGGCCGTCGCTTTTTATATGGGCACTGGTTTTGAGGTAATTTCGCCGGTGTTTGATGTGCCCGGCATAGGGCCGCATTATGTAATGTATGTTAAGATACAATGAAGTTTTAAGCTAAAGCAAGCACCTTTTTAACTTTAGCGTTGGCATTTCTAATAAATTTGCTCAATTTGCGCCCCATTCATCAATCATACTTTAACAATATGAAAACAGTAGATCAGATAACTTTCAACGGTAAAAAAGCCCTTATCCGTGTAGATTTTAACGTCCCTCTGGATAAAGATTATAACATTACCGATGATAACCGGATGACCGCCGCTTTACCAACCATTAAAAAGATTTTAACCGATGGCGGTGCCGTTATATTGATGTCGCACCTGGGCAGGCCCAAAAGTGGCCCCACCGAAGAATTTTCGTTGAAGCACATTGTGCCGCATCTTTCAGATCTGTTGGGTCAGCAGGTACAGTTTGCCGATGATTGCATTGGTGCCGAAGCTGTTGAAAAAGCAAAAGCCCTTGATAAAGGCGAAGTTTTGTTATTAGAGAACCTTCGTTTTTACAAAGAAGAAGAAAAAGGAAACGTAGAATTTGCCGAGAAACTTTCCAAATTAGGCGATATATACGTAAACGACGCATTTGGTACCGCGCATCGTGCCCATGCATCTACCGCTGTAATAGCCCAGTTTTTCCCCGAGGCAAAATATTTTGGTTACCTGATGGCAGCCGAGTTAACCAATGCCGAAAAAATATTGAACGGTGCTGCAAAACCATTCACCGCTATTATGGGCGGCTCCAAGGTATCCGATAAAATAGAACTGATAGAAAAACTGCTGGATAAGGTGGATAACCTTATTATTGGCGGTGGTATGGCTTACACCTTTGCCAAGGCAGATGGTGGCAGTATTGGTACCTCTTTGGTAGAAGCAGACAAGCTGGATCTGGCGCTAAGCCTGGTAAAAAAAGCTAAAGAAAAAGGTGTGAATCTTTTATTGCCTGTAGATAATGTTACTGCCGATGCGTTTTCTAACGATGCAAACACAGGCGTAGCCAAAACCGGCGAAATTCCTGATGGTTGGATGGGATTGGATATCGGCCCCGAAACTGTTAAGATATTCAGTAAGGTGGTGGAAGAATCAAAAACTATCCTTTGGAACGGACCGATGGGTGTTTTTGAGATGGAGAAATTCCTGATCGGTACCAAAGCCATTGCCGAATCGGTTGCCAAAGCAACAGATAACGGCGCATTCTCGCTGATAGGCGGTGGCGATTCCGCGGCTGCAGTAGCCAAGTTTGATATGGTAGACGATGTTAGCTACGTATCTACCGGTGGTGGCGCTTTGCTTGAGTATATGGAGGGTAAAGAACTGCCGGGAGTAAAGGCAATAAACGAATAAACAAATTTTCGATATACAAAGGCAATCATATAAATGGTTGCCTTTTTTGTTTCAACGCATAAATTTTATGGAGATGGCAAAAAAATGGTTCATAGTACCTGTGCTGCTGCTTTTAGCAGCCGGTGCCTGCAATAATGCGGATAAAGAAAAAACCGGAACAGTTCAGTCGGTAAATTTAAAAACCGATGACGAGCAATTCCTGGCGCTGAAAGATACCGCGCAAGCCAGGATCAATACCTTTATTGATAGCCTGAAACCACACGCACTGGATAGTAATTATCGTTTCCTGGTAAAATCCGATTTTGTGGATGGGAAGGAGCACGAGCATATGTGGAGTGTAGTTTATAAATATGCCGATGGGAAATTTACCGGGATATTTGCAGATTCGGCGTTGTATTTAAAGAATATACAACCCGGCGCCCCTGTGCTCATTAAACAAGCGGATGTGGAGGATTGGGCCATATACGATTACCTTCACAATAAGGATATGGGTAATTTTTCTGATAAGTACCTGCGGAGCAAAAAGAAAGAAAAAGAGTAGCCCCATCATTTTAAACAACATAAATAAGTTAATGATAGTAAAGGTGGTGTTGCAGGAAGACGATTTTTTAACCCATATGCTTTATTCGGCATCGAAAAGTAAGCGGAGCAAGGCTAACCGGCGCAGGTCGTGGTTAATCATTTCCGGGATCTTCTTCATTTCGGCGTTCCTGTTTCGGGAGGCCGATGGATTCTTTTCCTGGTATTTTTTAGCTGCCGGTGTCATCAGCCTCATCTTTTATCCTTTTTATCAGCGCTACGCTTACAAAAGGCACTATCGCAAATTTTTGTTGGATAAACTTAGCTACCGGATAGGTAAGGAGTGCGTAATTGATTTTGAACAGGATATTATCGAAACAAAGGATGTAACCGGCGAAAGCAAAATAAATACCAGCGAATTATCAGAGATCAACGAAATAGGCACGCACTACTTCGTTCGCCTAAAAACGGGTGATGCATTGGTTATTCCAAAGCAGCAGGTGAATAATAATTCGTTTGTAGAAGATCTGCTCGCCATATTTCAAAATCCCGAAATTGAAGTGACTAAAGAATTGGACTGGCGGTGGAAGTAAACCGTTTACTTATCAGAGAATACCGGGCAGAGGACCGCACGGTACTTGCTCATATTTATCAGCAAAGCCGTGTTAAAACCTTTTACTGGCTGGATATCTCCGCGTACGGGTTTGAGGACTTTGACAGGGATACCAAAGAGGAGAAGATATTGGTTGCATTGCTAAATGGTGAGGTTGCCGGTTTTCTATCAATTTGGATGCCCGATAATTTTATACACCATTTATATATCCACCCAGGTTTTGTTAATAAAGGGATTGGAAAAGCCTTGCTTAATGTAGCTATTAAATTGTTTGACTCACCCTTGCGGCTAAAATGCCTCGAAAGAAACGAAAACGCCATAGCGTTTTATCTGTCGCAAGGCTGGATAGTGCAAGGCGAAGGAGTGGATGCAAATGGGGCTTACCTCGAGTTAACCAACCCAACGTAACATATTTGTATCAGCCCCGAATTGTAGGGGCCTTTTTATTTTATTATGTACTTTTAAAGCGATAATAGAATAGCCCCATGAAAAAAACGCTTCTCATCGCTTTCAGCTTTTTCCTTTTAGCCTTCCCCTCCTTCGCACAAGGCGATGCCGCTTATATAAAAGATAATTACACTAAGTTTGAGTACGAAGTGCCCATGCGCGATGGTAAAAAACTGTTCACATCGGTGTACGTACCCAAAGATCAAACAAAAAAGTATCCCATCATGATGGACCGCACCCCTTATAGCGTCGCGCCTTATGGGGTAGATAAATACAAGGGCAGCCTTGGCCCCTCGCCGCAGTTTTTAAAAGACGGTTACATATTTGTTTACCAGGATGTGCGCGGCCGCTGGATGAGCGAGGGTATTTATGAAGAAATGACGCCCGAAAAGGAAGTACATAAAACCAATAACGATGTAGATGAGGGTACCGACACCTACGATACCATAGACTGGCTGCTGAAAAACCTGCCGAACAATAATGGCAAAGTAGGGGTGTGGGGCATATCCTATCCCGGGTTTTATACCACAACGGCTTTGCTGAGCCGTCACCCTGCATTGGTCGCGGCCTCGCCGCAGGCACCAATTGCCGATCTTTGGCGCGATGATGCTTTCCATAATGGAGCATTCTTTTTAGTGGCCAACTTTGGTTTCTACCCGGGCTTTACCAACAGGCAGGATGATAAACCCACCCAGCGCCGCGGCGGTCGTTTTAACCCGGGCACTAACGATGGGTACAAGTTCTTTTTGGAAATGGGATCGATGAAAAACAGCAACGATAAGTATTTTAAAGATACCATACGCCTGTGGAACGAAATGATGGATCACCCTAATTACGACCAGCATTGGAAAGACCGTAACGTGTTGCCCCACCTGCACGATATTAAAACCGCGGTATTGGTAACAGGTGGCTGGTACGATGCCGAAGACCTGTATGGCGCTATCAATACCTATAAAACCTTAGCCCAAAAGAACCCCGCCACGCCGGTTTACTTTGCCATGGGCCCCTGGGTGCACGGCGGCTGGGCACGCGGTAATGGCGACCACTTGGGCGATGTAAGCTTCGGCGGGCCAACCGGGCCGTATTACCGCGATAAAATTGAGTTTGCTTTCTTTAGTCATTATTTAAAAGGCACCCCGCTGGATCTGCCGAAGGTTTCTACTTTCCAAACCGGCGTAAACCAATGGAAAAGCTACAACACCTGGCCCCCAAAAGAGGCTGAAGAAAAAAACCTTTACCTGCTGCCCGGAGGTAAACTATCCTTCAGCGCGCCAACCGCGGCTACGGATGATTATAAAGAATACGTATCAGACCCGATGAACCCGGTACCCTTTATAGATGGTACAGATTTCGACATGAAACGCGAGTATATGACCGCCGATAACCGCTTTGCCGAAAAACGCGCCGATGTGCTTACCTATAAAACAGAAGTGCTGGATAAGGACGTAACCATAGCCGGCAACATTTGGGCAAACCTGAAATTCAGCACCACAGGTACCGATGCCGACCTTGTGGTAAAAGTGCTCGATGTTTACCCGGATACCGCCACCAACAACCAATTCACCGCTAAAGAGATAAACATGGCGGGTTACGAGCAAATGGTACGCAGCGAGCCTATCCGCGGCAAGTTCCGTAACAGTTTTGAAAAAACCGAGCCATTTGTGCCCGGCAAGGTAACCCCCGTAAACTTTGAGCTGCAGGATGTATTGCACACCTTTAAAAAGGGCCACCGCATTATGGTGCAGATCCAAAGCACCTGGTTCCCGCTGATTGACAGGAACACCCAGCAGTTTCAGGATATTATGAAGGCTAAGGATACCGATTTTAAGAAGGAAACCCATCGGGTGTACAGCTCAAAGGCACATCCAAGCTTTTTAAAGGTGAGGGTGATGTAGTGTAAAAAGGCTGCGCTTGTTTCGTGTGCTTAACGCGCGTTTTTACGGCAAGCCCGCCCGCAATTTGGGCTAAAAAAGTTTACAAAAGTTAACACATTTCAAAGTGTTAACTTTTAATATGTTGATAATCAGATTGTTGATTTTTTTAAGAGTTAACATAAAAGACACCTTTTTTACCCGCAACTTTGGCTATATTATGTTTATGAGCTTAAAGCTGCAACCTTAAGTGTTGTTTAATAAACTTACCAATTACCTGTAAATAGGTGACGCTAATAGTTGAGTAATTTATGTGGTGGTATAAAGAAACAAATCCAGATTACGAACAAATTCACGGGATTATGTTGAAAATTATGATCCCTATCATTATTCCATTGATTGCTTTTATAGTTTGGGCAAGTTACCCTTGGTTGAGCCGTGATGAAATGCTAATTAAAGATTCTCCATTGCTTGTCATACACGGTAAAGTTGATTCAATTTACAACGACGAGGACAATCACAATATTAAAACCTATCGGCTAACAAATAGACATACATATTTTCTGCAAGAATCAACCTCAATTAAGGTGAATTTGGGGGATTCTTTATCTAAACTAAAAGGGTCAGAAAAAGTATACATCGTAAAAGCAGGAGGTGAAAAAATCACTGTGGACTATAAGGATTTAATGTTAGAACTTGCTAACTAATTTATGCAAGTGACTTCCTGAATATCGGGGTTTGTAAAAAACAAGCCTTTTCTCCTACATCCACACCACCACCGCCATTAAAGCTATCGCCGCAGGCAAAAGCTGCTTTATTAAAATACCCTTGCTGGCGGTAAGCCCGCCGTAAAGCCCGGCCGCAACAACACAGCCTAAAAAGAACATCGCCACGTTTTTGGCCCACAGTGGGTCGCTTATAAGCAGCGACCAGATCAGCCCCGCTGCTAAGAAACCATTGTACAGGCCCTGGTTTGCAGCAAGTGTTTTGGTAGGTTCAAACAGGTGTTCGGGCAAAGATTTAAAAGTTGCCTTGCCTTTAGTGGTCCAGGCAAACATTTCTATCCATAGGATATAAATATGTTCAAGGGCTACTACGGCTATCAGTATCAGTGCAATAAGTTTCATACGTTTGGGTCTATTTTTCTAAATTACAAAAAATCGTCATACCCTTTAAGCTACCATTATGCCAAAAGCTACTAATCTACAACTCAACGCCATCCAGCACATTGGTATCCCGGTTACCAATATCATCAATTCACAAGCCTTTTACGAGCGCCTTGGCTTTGCCAATGTAATGCAGGCCGGTTTTGGTGCCGAAGACCAGCGCGGAACTTGTGTAATGATGAAACGGGGCAGTATGATAATGGAACTTTACCAGCTTCCCGCGATAGAACTCACCGAAATAAGAACGCGGAAGAACGGGCACATAGACCATGTTGCTTTTGATGTGCCGGATATTGATGTAGCTTACAATACCATACAACAGGCGGGTTTTGATATTATTGAACCGGAGCCGGTATTTCTGCAATTTTGGGAGCGGGGCTGCAGGTACTTCAACATCACCGGGCCGGATGGCGAGCGGCTGGAATTTAACCAGGTGCTCCTCTAAATGGATTGCCGGAATATCCCATAACTCAATAGTTGTTTAACAAGAGGTAAAAAATTTTACAAAAAGCTAAAATGTATGATGCAGATCATATTTAAATAAAGAATTTGTACAATTCGAGTCAATTACTATGTTTGCATAGTAATAATTGATGATGAAGATTTCGGCGTTTAAGTATTTATTGGTGTTTGTCTGTTTGTTTTCCATACTGGAAAGAACAGGTATTGCCAATGGCTTAATAATCGATGTTCCCAAGCACCAGGCCGCCTGGCAACATCATCAGGATAGCGACGATGACGGCGCGGAGCCAAACCAAACAAAAGAAGTTGATCTGAAAGAATATTGGGCAATAACCCATTCATCGATCAGCCTGCCATTGCTGGATGATTGTGGGCAAATAACCTATCACCAGGAACGAAGCTCCCATCATTTGGGCTGGATCTCGCCGGTGCCAACCCCTCCGCCTAACCGGGTTTAATTTAATTTTAATAGTCTTAATTAATGCCCGTGGTTAACCCGGGTAGCGTCTGTTTTTTTAAATTAAATCATTTCCATGAACAAGAATCATCAAATATTATTTGCAATTTTAGGTATCGTATCAATTTTAGCACTCCACAAACCTGCGGCAGCACAACAACTTAAGGATAGCGAATTGAAAAAGAATGTTACGCCAATAAGCAACTCTTTAAATTATATCAATCAGTTAAAGCCTGTTAGTTACGAATACAACCAGGAGGCTTATCAACAGCTTAACCTTCCATCGGGCAAATACGTAGGGTTTCTCGCCGATGATGTTAAGCAGATACTACCTGCCGCAGTAAGCAAGCAAAGTAATTGGTACGCTAAGGGCAAGAATAGCCAGCGTGCCATAACCACCTTGCAAACCGACCTGGAAAAGCTGGTGCCCTTGCTGGTTGGAGCCGTGCAAGAGCAGCAGGCCGAAATAAACAGGCTCAAAGCAGAGCTGCAACAGCTTAAAGCTAATAAGTAGGAATAGTACTTGTGTTGAACAGGCAGCACCACCACGGTGCTGCCTGTTTTAATAAAAGATTAAAATTTACTTCGTTGTTTCATTAATGGCTTAATAAACGTATAGGATTAAAACTAACATTATGATCAAGAAAATAACCTTCCTGCTTTGCCTGGTTGCTGCCGGTTTTGCGGCATGTAAAGAGAATAAAAATTCCGGCTGTGATGCTGCTCAGGTATGCACCGAGGAATTTAGATCGTTAGGAGTAACGTTTACAGATAAAGGTGGCAATAATGTTACCGTAAAAAATGTAACGGTTGTTAATTTGCGTACCAATATACCCCTGGTTGCCAAAAACGTGCTCGACCCGGGCTTTGCACCCTATACCTATTTTATCGCTACCGATAGCAACAAAGATGAATTTTCCGTCAATGGCGATGATGTAAAGGTTACAGCAACCAGTACTGCTACCAATAAAACAGTTTCGGCTATTTTAAAAATATCGGGTGGAATCTGCAACTGCCATATCGGCAAAATTTCCGGCCCGGATAAGATAGTGTTTGAATAAGTAGCATTTTCCTGCCAACAATTGCCGGTGTTTTACGTTACCCGTTAAAAGCCGATAGCCATGATACGTAGCCTCTTCATAAAAACAATAGCATGTTTAGTTGTAATAACCGGTTTTGCCGCCTGCAGCAAGAAAATTAACAGCTCAGGTTGCCCTACCGGACAAATGTGTACCATGCAATTTGCCACGCTTAGTGTAAACTTTGTTGATAAGGCAGGTAAAGCCGTAACCGTAAAAAATGTAAAAGTGCTGAACCTGCGCAACAACACGGCTATTTTAGCACAGGGGATGAGCAGTATGGTTAACCAGGCGGGTAGCTACGTTTTCGTAACCGATGCCAATAAAAAGCAACTTTCTACCGAGGGCGACGACCTGAAAATAACTGCCACCAATGCCGCTACCAATAAAACAGTATCGGCTATTTTAAAGGTTTCGGGCGGTTGCAATTGCCACGTCAATAAAGTATCGGGGGCGGATGATATCGTGTTCGAGTAACCGTTCGGCCTATTCCAATACCACCGTTTTGTTCTTGTAAACAAACACCCGGTCATCAAACACCAGCTTAAGTGCCTTTGCCAATACGGCGGTTTCAATTTCTTTACCCGCTTTCACCATATCCTGCACCGTATGCGAGTGGTTTGCGGGTATAATTTGCTGCGCGATGATGGGACCTTCATCCAGCTGATCGGTTACATAATGTGCCGTTGCGCCAATGAGTTTCACGCCCCGTTCGTGTGCCTGCCGGTAAGGGCTGGCACCCGCAAATGCAGGTAAAAACGAGTGATGGATATTGATGATCCTTTTGCCGAAATGCCCCACAAAATCTGCCGATAGGATCCGCATAAATTTGGCCAGTACAATATAGTCGTATTCGTATTGCTCAATTATCTCCAGGAGATTATCTTCAAAAGCTCTGTTATCGCCCTCAAACAGTACAGGGTAAAAAGGGATATTAAACCGGCGGCAAATATCCTGCAGGGTGGCATGGTTGCCAATTACGCATTGCACCGTAGCGCCCAGCGTGTTAAAATAATTGCGCACCAGTATATCAGCCAGGCAATGGTACTCTTTGGTTACCAGCACAATAACTTTCTTTTCGGTATCAGGGTTTATTTTAACGATAGCGCCCTCGGGTAGTATCTGCAGCATATCCTTTTCCAGTTGGGCGGTTCCGTTTGTTTTATCCACCTCAATGCGCATAAAAAAAAGCTGCTCGGCATTGTCTACATGCTCCTGCATCGAAATAATATTGAATTGCTTTTGCGAAAGCAGGCCCGAAATGCCCGCTACCAGCCCAATACGGTCGGTACATTGTATTACTATGATCATCTGAAAAAATCGTTTAAATAATTAGGTACTGTTAATTTTTCTGAACTCGAATTAAACGAATTTTTTGGAATTAATTGGGTAAATATCGGTAGGTAAAATTTCCCTGGGCGTTCGAAACCTTTGCATTCGTTTCTTGTCGCTCACATATTTGACTCACCCCGACTCCGCTATCGCTGGTCGACCCTCTCTCCGCAAGCGGAAAGAGGGATAAAAAGCAAATGGCCCCAATTTCTCCCCCTCTTTGCGCAGCAGAGAAGGGGGCGGGGCCTGCCTGCCGGTAGGCAGGGGGAAGTCAACTCGCGACGCGGACATTTGTGCCATGTTTCGAACATTCAAGGTAAAATACCCGGACCCTAAGCAGGTAGCGTGAATTTGCTGCAATTGCTCGGGTGTTGTTACGCAAAAACGATTTTTGGCCAAATTCTTCCCACATCCTACCACCAAATGCACTGCTTAAGCCTGCTTTTTTCAAAATGAAAATTCAAATTTCATTTTCACGGCGGGCCGCTGCGACTATTGCTTTTTAAAAACAGCTATAATTATCCCGCTGCTCCCGCCTGCAGATGTTATCGTGTCGCGGGTGGTGATCTGTAGTTTCCCGTTTACCGTGGTTATCTCGCCCTTTTGTTTACTGTTGAAGTAGAATCTTCCGTTGTCCACGTGCCATGCGGTCCGGGTGGTATCTGTACTGCCAACGGTGAAAGTTGAGTTGGGGCGGCATGGCGATGAACCTTTATAAAAGGCCCATGATGTATTATCTGCTCTTAAGATTAGCATATTATCAGCGAGGCATGGCGTGTTTTCAATGCTGTAAGTAGCGGAAGAAAAGGCGCTCCAGGAGTACAGGCTATACGTGCCAACCGCGTCTATTTCAGCCGTTTTTTCTTTTTTACAGGTGGTAAGAAGCAGGATTGCTAAAAGGCTTAGTATTAGTTTCTTATTCATCTAAGGTTAGGTTTTCAGAAATCGAATATACAAAAAACAGGCCAAAAAATGTTGAAAACTTTTTGGTGGGAAAAAGTGTTAAAAAGTGGAGAAAACCTATACTTTTACATTACTAAAAATGTTAACCAATACGAATGTCCTATTTAACAGGTGAATACGAATGTAAACTGGATGCCAAGGGGCGGATGATGATCCCCGCGGGCCTCAAAAAGCAGCTTCCCGAAGCTGACTCTGAGGGTCTTGTGATCAATCGTGGCCTCGAGAATTACCTGGTTATATACACCAAAAAAGAATGGGACAAAAAATTGGATGAACTAAGCAAACTTAACGAATTCGACAGGAAAGCCATCCAGTTTGTGCGATATTTTACTGCCGGTGCCACAGTAATGATACCGGATAGCGCGGGGAGGGTTAATCTTCCGAAAAACCTGTTTGAGCATGCCGGAATTGGCAGCGATATAGTGCTTACCTGTATGCTGAATAAAATTGAGGTTTGGGATAGCGTGGCGCACAAGAAAATGATAGCCAACGAGCCCGAGAATTTTGCCGAACTGGCCGAAGAAGTAATGGGTAACAAAAAACGAGTAAATGAGTAATTACCATACCCCTGTTATGCTGCACGAGTGTATTGAAGGCTTAGCTATTAAGCCAAACGGTACCTATGTGGATGTAACTTTTGGCGGTGGTGGTCACTCGCGCGAGATCATGAAACACCTTGGCGAAGACGGGCGACTGCTTGCTTTTGACCAGGATGCCGATGCGCAGCAAAATATGATTGATGATGAGCGCTTTACTTTCATCGATCAGAATTTTCGCTATTTGAAGAATTTTAGCCGCCTGCATGGCGCTATCCCGGTGGATGGGATCCTGGCTGACCTGGGTGTATCATCATACCAATTTGACCAGGCTGAGCGTGGTTTTTCTATCCGTTTTGATGCGGAGCTGGATATGCGCATGAACCAGCAATCGGATCTGAGCGCAAAGGAAGTGGTAAACACCTACAGTGAGGCTGATCTGCACCGCATTTTTGGCATGTACGGCGAAATACAGAATGCCAAATCGCTGGCCAATACTATTGTAACGGCCCGGCTTAACGGCCCCATAGTTACCGTGGCCGATCTGAAGAACGCCATAAGCAACCGCATCCCGAAAGGGAAGGAGAATAAATACCTGGCGCAGGTTTTCCAGGCGCTGAGGATAGAGGTGAACCAGGAGCTGGAAGCCCTAAAGGATTTTTTGGTGCAATCGGCAGAGGTGCTGGCGGTTGGCGGCAGGTTGGTAGTAATGTCTTACCACTCGCTGGAGGACAGGCTGGTGAAGAATTTCATCGCCAAAGGCAAGTTTAGCGGCGAGGTGGAGAAGGATTTTTATGGTAATGATAATAAACCGTTTGATGCGGTAAGCCGTGGTGCCATCACCGCATCAGCAGAAGAAATAGTTGGGAATAACAGGGCACGCAGTGCAAAACTGAGAATAGCTGTAAAAAAATGAGTAACCGTTTCCGTACAGAAATTCAGGAAGAAGAAGCCGAACAGGAGCTTATTGTAGAGGAGAAACCGTCAAAGGGCCTCCCCGATAACTTTTTAACGCAATTCTTAAAAAACGGGGTGGTTACTTCGGAGGATGTTACACGTGCGCTGCCATTTGTTTTTTACATCGCTTTTTTGTGCATGGTGTATATAGGGTTAAGGCACGTATCTGATAATAACATCCGCGATATTGATAAGGTAGGCAAGCAGGTAAAAGAGCTGAGCTGGGAGTATAAAAGCACTAAAGCCGAACTGGCATTTAAAAGTACATTAACCGAAGTGGCAAAACGCGCCGAGGCAGATTCGATAGGGATCCGCCAGCCGGAGCAGCCACCGCAAAAAATTGTAGTAAAGGAGGGTGAACAGGAATGAGTATAAGAACTAACATATTGCTAAGGGTTTACCTGGCTTTTGGGTTGATACTGCTGTTTGCGGGTGCGGTGATTTTTCAGCTGTGCCGCGTGCAGTTGGTGCAGGGCGATAAATGGAAAGCGATGGCGCAGGAAAACTCTACGCGGTATAAAACCATAGAGGCTGCAAGGGGTAATATATTCTCTTCGGACGGTAGCTTGCTGGCAACTTCGGTGCCGGAGTACGATCTGCACCTGGATATGACCGCGGCGGGTATTGCCGATGATAAAGTGTTTGATGAAAAGATAGATTCATTATCCATGGTGATGTCCAAATATTTTAAAGACAGGCCGGCCAAAGAATATTCGAGGATCTTCCGCGAAGCGAGGAAAGAGCGGTCGCGCTACCAGCTTATCAGGCGTAGAGTAAGCTATCGCGAACTGGCAGATATCCGCAAGTTCCCGGTGTTTAACCTGGGTAAATACAAAGGCGGGTTAATAGTTGAGCCGCAAAATAAGCGCATCCTGCCATTTAAATCATTAGCTCAGCGTACTATCGGCTATAAAAACGAGAACGTAAAGAACGGCGTTGGTTTGGAAGGCGCCTATATGAATTATATCAACGGCGAAAGCGGCAAGCGTTTAGAGCAGCGCCTTGCGGGTGGTGTTTGGATCCCGGTTAATGAAGAGGATGATATTGCTCCGAAAGAAGGGGCTGATATTATTTCCACCATCGATATCAATTTCCAGGACATAGCGCAAAGCGCGCTGGAAAAGCAATTGGTAACAAGCGATGCCGACCACGGTACCGTTATTTTAATGGAGGTTGCTACCGGCGAAGTGCGTGCGATAGCCAATTACACCAAAATGCCCGATGGTACTTTTAAAGAGCAATTTAATTACGCCATTGCCGGTAACCAGGATCCGGGTTCTACATTCAAGGTAGCATCGTATATGGCCCTGCTGGAAGATAAAATGGTAGATACCAATAACCTGGTAAGTACCGAAAATTATAAGATCCCGGGCAATAGCCATATTATAAAAGATTCTCACGGTAGTATTGGAACGGTTACGGTAAAAAAGGCTTTCGAGATGTCGTCAAACGCGGCGGTCGCTTCATTGGTGAACAGGTATTATACCAACAACCAGGCTAAGTTTACCAATCACCTGTACAAATGGCACCTGAATGAGAAGTTTGGTTTGCAGATACCGGGCGAGGCGCAGCCTGTGGTAAAAAACCCAAAAAACGCCAGCTGGAATAAATATATGACGCTGCCGCAAATGGCCTATGGTTACGAGATGCAGTTAACGCCGCTTAAGATGCTGTCGTTTTATAACGCGATAGCTAACAACGGTAAATACATATCGCCAATTTTTGTAAAGGAGATCAGGCGCTTAGGCAACACCATCGAGCGTTTCGAAGCGAAAACGATCAACCCTAAAATGTGCTCGGATGTTACCCTGAAGAAAATGCAGGAAATGCTGGAGGGGGTGGTGAGCGAAGGTACTGCTAAAACCAATGTAAAAAGCAGCTTGTTCACCATAGCCGGTAAAACAGGTACCGCGCAGGTGGCCGACGGGCGTAAAGGTTATAAAGGCAAAAAACAGTATCAGTCGTCGTTTTGCGGGTACTTCCCGGCAGAGCATCCAAAGTATTCGCTCATAGTGGTTATAAACGACCCGAAGAACGGCTATTACGCAGCTTCAACAGCAGGGCCGGCCTTTAAAGAGATCTGCGAAAAGGTTTACGCCAGCAGCCTGGGGATAACGCATCCGCCGGTGCGTTATGTTGGCAATACAACTTTGCCGCAAACCAAACAGGGCAACACCAGGGCGCTGAAACAGGTTTACGGGCAATTGGGCGTTAAGCCGCTGTACGCATCATTAAATGCGGCTGCAAGCGGGATAGATACCAGTAGCGGCATTGCTTTTGAGGAAAATAAAGTGAAAGCCGGTACGGTGCCAAATGTTACCGGCATGGGCTTAAGCGATGCGCTATATGTTTTGGGTAACGCGGGCTATAAGGTTGCGGTGCGTGGTAGCGGCTCGGTTAACAGCCAGTCGGTTACCGGGGGCAGCCAGATACCAAAAGGATCTAAAATAACAATAGAACTGCAATGAGATATTTGAGCGATTTGTTGGAGGGTGTAGCATTTACCGAATTACAGGGTAGTGCCGATGTGGAGATATCTGCAGTAGTGTTCGATTCGCGCAAAGTTGTGCCGGGTTCGTTGTTCGTGGCCTTAAAAGGTACCGTTGTAGACGGGCACGATTATATTGAGCAGGCCGTTAGGGATGGTGCTGTAGCGGTGATCTGCGAAGATCTGCCGGCGCATACCGCCACCGAGGTTGATTTTTTAATGGTGAACAATTCGGCTAAGGCCCTGGGTACGCTTGCCGCTAACTTTTACGAAAATCCTTCATCAAACTTAAAATTGGTTGGGGTTACCGGCACCAACGGTAAAACCACCATTGCTACGCTGCTTTATAAGCTGTTTAGGGATATGGGTTATAAATGCGGCTTGCTTTCTACCGTGGAGAACCAGGTGAACGGTCGTGTTATTCCGTCTACCCACACCACGCCCGACCCGGTTGCATTGAACAAGCTGCTGAGCGATATGGTTGAGGAAGGCTGCGATTATTGCTTTATGGAAGTAAGTTCGCATGCTATTTCACAGTATAGGATAGAAGGATTGAAGTTTTCGGGCGGGATATTTTCGAATTTAACGCACGATCATCTGGATTATCATAAAACCTTTGATAGCTATCTGAAAGCGAAAAAGACATTCTTTGATAACCTGCCAAAAAGCGCTTTTGCGTTAACAAACAGCGACGATAAAAATGGTAACGTGATGCTGCAGAATACATCGGCACACAAAAAAACATACGGCTTAAAAAGTATGGCCGATTATAGGGCACGCATTATTGAGAACCAGTTTGGCGGCCTGCTTTTAAATATAGATAACGACGAAGTTTGGTTTAAGCTGGTAGGCACCTTTAACGCTTACAACCTGCTGGCAGTTTACGCCGCGGCTTTATTGCTGGAGCAGGACAGGAGCAAAGTATTGGTGAGCCTGAGCAAACTAACAGGAGCCGAAGGCCGCTTTGAATATATTGTTGCAGCAAACAAGGTAATAGGTATTGTAGATTATGCCCACACGCCTGATGCTGTGCAAAATGTATTGAGTACCATACACGATATCCGTAAGGGAAAAGAAAAGGTAATAACCGTAATAGGCTGTGGCGGCGACAGGGATAAAACCAAGCGCCCCATTATGGCAAAAGTTGCAAGCGAATGGAGCGACAAGGTGATACTGACGTCGGACAACCCGCGTACGGAAGATCCGGCCCAGATCATTAAAGATATGGAAGCGGGTATCGATCCGGCATTTAAAAGGCATACCGTGAGCATTGCGGATAGAAGAGAAGCTATAAAAACCGCGTGTATGTTCGCACAACCGGGAGACATCATCCTGCTGGCAGGAAAAGGCCACGAGAAGTACCAGGATATTAACGGCGTGAAAAATCACTTCGATGATATGGAAGAGTTACTGGGGCAGTTTAAAGAAATGTTGTAGATGTGCAGATTTCAGATGTGCAAATGTGCAGATGAAGAAAAGAAGCTAATGATTAGATATTAACAATGAATGAGAAGCCTAACCTAATTGTTGACCTGACTTTTGCTTTTTCTCTTAAGATAATAGAGTTCACAGAAAAACTGGAAGCACAAAGGAAGTTCAACATGGCTAATCAGTTATTTAGAAGCGGCACATCGATAGGTGCAAATGTTTGCGAAGCACAGGGCGCACAGAGTAAGGTTGATTTTAAACATAAATGCAAAGTGGCTTACAAGGAAGCGGAAGAAACAAGATACTGGTTAAGATTATGCGAGAAAGCAGACAGTTATCCGTTTGAGCCAGCAATGTTAAATGACATAGAATCGATAGTTAAAGTGTTAGGAAAGATAATTTCCTCGACCAATTAGCAGATGTGCAAATAACAAGAAAGAGAAGAATATTAAATAGACAAATAACCAATTAAACATAAATCTGCATATCTGCACATCTAAAATCTGCATATCTAAAAATTTGCACATTTGAAATCTGCACATCTGCACATCAAAGCGAAGCGCATGCTATATTACCTGTTTAGCTATTTAAATAAAAATTACAGTATCCCGGGTGCGGGGGTATTTCAATACCTCACGTTCAGGATGGCTATGGCGGTAATTGTATCGTTGCTCATCACTACGGTTTATGGCCGCAGGCTTATCGATTATTTGCGCTTTAAGCAAGTTGGCGAAACCGTGCGTAACCTGGGTTTAGAAGGGCAGATGCAAAAATCGGGTACGCCTACCATGGGGGGTATCATTATTTTGCTGGGTATACTGGTGCCCACTTTATTGTTCGCCCAATTAGATAATATCTACATCATTATGATGCTGGTGACCACCGTTTGGTTGGGTGGTATTGGTTTCTTAGATGATTATATTAAAGTATTTAAAAAGAACAAAGAAGGATTAGCAGGCAAATTTAAGATCACCGGGCAGGTTGGGTTGGCGCTGTTTATTGGTTATACCATGTACTTTAACAGCAATATCACCATGCGCCAGGAAGTAAAGCTGCCGGTAAAATATGATGTTCCGGTTGGTTTTCATATGCGTGGTGATAAACAGGTTTACACCCAGGATATAAAATCTACCAAAACTACCATGCCGTTTTATAAGAACAACGAGTTTGATTACGGCAAGGTACTGAAGTTTATAGGCCCCGGTTACGAGCACTATGCACTAATGGTATTTATGTTTTTTACCATTATCATCATTACGTTCATATCCAACGGTGCCAACCTCACCGACGGTATCGACGGGTTGGCGACGGGTACCTCGGCTATTATTGGGTTAACGCTGGCCATACTGGCGTACGTATCGGGTAATATCATCATATCCGATTACCTCAGCATTATGTATATCCCCAACTCGGGTGAACTGGTAATTTTTGCCGGTGCATTTGTTGGTGCCTGCGTAGGCTTTTTATGGTACAACGCTTACCCGGCACAGGTGTTTATGGGTGATACCGGCAGTTTGGCCATCGGCGGCATCATCGCGGTGTTTGCCATCGTTATCCGCAAGGAATTACTGATACCTGTTTTATGCGGAGTTTTTGTGGTGGAGAACATGTCGGTTATTATACAGGTGGGCTGGTTTAAATGGACAAAAAAGCGTTTTGGCGAAGGCCGCAGGGTGTTTTTAATGGCACCCTTGCATCACCATTACCAAAAGAAAGGCTTCCACGAATCGAAGATCGTGACGCGGTTTTACATCATCTGCATTATGCTGGCCATTATAACAGTGATAACGCTTAAACTTCGTTAGAAATAAGAAGTTAGAATCAAGACAAAAGAATAAAGACAAAAAATTAACGTGAGCGAACAGAACAACATATCAGCAAAAAGGCTCGCCATTCTCGGCGCTGGTGAAAGCGGTGTGGGTGCGGCGTACCTGGCTCAGCAGAAGGGTTATGATGTTTTTGTTTCTGATTTTGGGGCGATAGCGGATAACTACAAAAAGCAGCTGCAGGATTGGAACATCCGCTTTGAAGAAGGCGGCCATACTTACGAGGAGATACTCAGCGCCGTTGAGGTGGTGAAAAGCCCGGGGATCCCGGATAAGGCACCTATAGTGAAGAAGCTGATAGAAGCCAATATCCCGGTGATATCCGAGATAGAGTTTGCAGGGAGGTATACCGATGCTAAGATGATCTGCATCACGGGCAGTAATGGTAAAACTACTACCGCAAGCCTTACTTATCACATCCTGAAGGATGGCGGGTTGAATGTTGGGCTGGCAGGTAACATAGGCAAAAGCTTTGCTTACCAGGTAGCTACCGAAAGTTACGAGTACTACGTGCTGGAGATAAGCAGCTTTATGCTGGATAACATTTACCACTTTAAGGCGGATATAAGTGTGCTGTTAAACATTACACCCGACCACCTGGACAGGTACGATTACAAACTGGAGAATTATGCCGCATCCAAATTCAGGATAACGCAGAATCAAACCGCAGCAGATTATTTTATCTACTGCGCCGATGATGCTGAAACGCTGAAAGTAATGGAAGGCAAAACGATAGCCGCGCAGCAGCTGCCCTTCTCCATAGAAAAAACGATTGAAACGGGAGCATATCTCGATAAGGACAATATTGTCATAAACATACACCAACAACATTTTCAAATGTCGATCACCGAACTGGCCCTGCAGGGTAAACACAACCTTTACAATTCAATGGCATCGGGTATTGTAGCAAAAGTGCTGGAGTTGCGCAACGAAACAATGCGCGAAAGCATGGGGAATTTCCGCAATATCGAACACCGTTTGGAGTTTGTTGCCAAAATTTCGGGCATTGCTTTCATCAACGATTCTAAGGCTACCAATGTAAACTCTACCTGGTACGCGCTGGAAAGCATGAGCAGCCCTGTGGTTTTGATTTTAGGAGGTGTAGATAAAGGTAACGACTACAGCATGCTGAAAGAGCTGGTAAGGCAAAAGGTAAAGGCGATAGTATGTTTAGGTAAAGATAACAAACGCATCCACGATGCTTTTGAAGATGATACCGAGATCATTGTAAACACTGGTTCAGCATCAGAAGCCGCGCAGGTAGCATATCACTTAGCCGAAAAAGGCGATACGGTATTGTTATCACCGGCGTGTGCAAGTTTCGACCTGTTTAAGAATTATGAGGACAGGGGCAGG
Source organism: Mucilaginibacter pankratovii (assembly GCF_014773265.1). Classification (GTDB taxonomy): domain Bacteria; phylum Bacteroidota; class Bacteroidia; order Sphingobacteriales; family Sphingobacteriaceae; genus Mucilaginibacter; species Mucilaginibacter pankratovii. The sequence goes on from NZ_JACWMY010000004.1 coordinate 202,690, forward strand.
CAGTTTAAAGATGCGGTGAAGGAACTGTAGGTTTAGAAGCAAGACATAAGAATCAAGAAAGAATAAGTAAATCGGTGGAATCGAATTAAATCGGTGAAATCATTATAAATATGGAAACGCCAGACAACACAGCAAATCAAAAACCTTCTCTCCTGGGAGTCGGGGGCCTGCTCGCCAATGTAAAGGGAGACCGCTGGATATGGCTTATCGTCATCATGCTGTCGATGATCTCTATGCTGGCGGTGTATAGTTCAATTGGTACGCTGGCGTATACCAGGGGCGTGGGGGTGGAATCTATTTTGATGAAGCACATGTTCATGATCATTGCGGGGATCATCCTGATGTATATTTCGCACAGGCTGGATTATAGGTACTATGCCGGTATCTCCAAGATCCTGATGATCATTACCATACCCTTGCTATTGTTCACGTTGTTCTTTGGGTCGCACATTAACCATGCAAGCAGGTGGCTACCCATACCGGGTACGGGGCTTAGCTTCCAAACATCCGATCTGGCCAAGCTGGCGCTGATCACCTACCTGGCACGTATATTATCGCGCAAGCAGGAGAATATTAAAGATGTTAAGCAATCGTTTATCCCTATCATGGGTTCGGTATGCGTCATATTTGCACTGATCGGTCCGGCTAACTTGTCGACAGGCCTGATGCTTTTTGGTGTAAGTATCTTGCTGCTCATTATGGGCCGTATCAGCGTAAAGCAGATAGCTGTGGTATGCGTAGCAGGCATGTTCCTGCTTACGGCGATGCTCTTCTTGGGCTCGCGCCGTGCTACACACATATCCAGGGTAAAAGCATTTTTTCACCCCGAACTGGCCGATCAGGATAAATTGTTCCAGGGAAACCATGCCAAAATTGCTATTGCAACCGGCGGCTTCTTTGGCAAAGGCCCGGGCCGCAGTACCGAGCGTAATTACCTGCCGGAGGCATTCTCCGATGAGATCTTCGCCATTATTGTAGAAGAGTACGGTTTATTTGGCGGTATTGTGGTGATCAGCATCTACCTGTTCCTGCTGTATCGATGTATAAAAATAGTAACAAAGGCACCCAAGGCATTTGGCGCGCTGCTGGCGGCAGGCTTAAGTTTTAGCTTAACCATACAGGCATTTGCCAATATGGCGGTGGCGGTGGGTTTGGGCCCGGTAACAGGTGTATCGTTACCGTTGGTAAGCATGGGTGGTACATCCATATTGTTTACCAGTATAGCGTTCGGTATCATATTATCGGTAAGCAGGGATATTGATGAACCGAAGAAAGTAGTAGTAGGGGAGATAAGGGAAGCGTAACCCCCAACCCCTGAAGGGGGAACAGAAGTTTAAGAAATAAGATATCGATGAGCAGGAACCAGGACATAGCAAACAACCCAAAACTCCCCCTTCAGGGAGTTAGGGAGGCTAAGCTCCCCCTTCAGGGGGCGGGGAGGGCTCGCCGTATCATCATTAGCGGCGGCGGTACAGGCGGGCATATCTTCCCGGCTATTGCTATTGCTAATGCCTTGAAAAAGCTCAACCCTGCTACCGAGATTTTATTTGTGGGAGCCAGTGGCCGTATGGAAATGGAAAAAGTTCCGGCTGCCGGTTACGAAATTATTGGTTTGGATATTCAGGGATTGCAACGCAAGTCTATCCTTAAAAACCTGATGTTCCCGATAAAGCTGCTGGGTAGTGTGCGCAAGGCCGTTAAGATCATCAAAGATTTTAAACCCGATGCTTGTGTTGGCGTGGGTGGTTATGCAAGCGGCCCGCTGTTGTACGCGGCAGGTGTGATGGGCATCCCTACTTTGATACAGGAGCAAAACTCTTACGCGGGTATCACTAATAAATGGCTGGGCAAAAAAGCCAAAAAGATCTGTGTTGCTTTTGATGGTATGGAGAAATTCTTCCCTGCAGGTAGGATCATTAAAACAGGTAACCCAATCCGTAAGGAATCGGTAGATATTGCGGGCAAGCAAATGCAGGCGCTGGAGTTGTATAAACTTTCATCGCGCAAAAAAACGATACTGGTAACGGGCGGCAGCCTTGGTGCCGGCACTTTAAATAAAAGCATCATGGCAGGCCTTGATAAAATTATTAAGGCCGATGTACAGGTGATATGGCAAACGGGTAAGTTTTATTACAAAGGCATCAAAGAGCAACTGGGCGATAACATCCACCCTAATATTTGCGTGGTGGAATTCTTAAACCGGATGGACCTCGCCTTTGCCGCTGCGGATGTCATCATCTCGCGCGCCGGTGCAGGTACTATTGCCGAGCTGTGTGTGATAAAGAAACCGGTGATACTGGTGCCCTCGCCAAACGTGGCGGAGGATCATCAAACCAAAAATGCATTGGCCCTGGTAACAGAAGATGCCGCTGCATTTGTGGCCGACCGCGATGCCGAGTTAAAGCTGGTTGATAAAGCATTGGAACTATTGAACGATAAAAATTTGCAAAAGAAATTAAGCGATAACATTGGCAGGCTGGCCATGCCCAATGCCGATGAAGTTATTGCGAAAGAGGTTATCCAAATAACAAACAACAATTAGATCTGGCTAATCCCCGTAGAACGCGGGGATAGCCTTTTTTTAAACGAAAGAAAATGGAACTAAAAAACATACAGCGGGTTTACCTGGTAGGCATAGGCGGCATAGGCATGAGCGGCCTTGCGCGCTACTTCCATCATTTGGGTTGTGTTGTATGTGGATACGATAAAACCAGCACACCCTTAACCGATGCCCTGCATAACGAAGGCATCCGCGTGGTGTTTGAGGACCGGCTGGATTGGATCCCGATGAGTTTTCAGCAACCTTGCGATGGCACCTTGGTGATCTATACACCAGCCATCCCAAAGGATTCTGAAATACTGAACTATTTTAAAACCAAAGGGTTCGATCTGCAGAAACGCTCGCAGGTATTGGGTATCATCAGCAGGGGCATGTTCACCATAGCCGTGGCTGGTACCCATGGTAAAACCACTACCTCCTGTATGATAGCGCATATCCTGAAGGATTCGGGCAAAGATTGCTCGGCGTTTTTGGGCGGCATATCATCAAACTATAATACCAATGTGCTGTATGGCAAAAATGATATTGTGGTGGTAGAGGCAGACGAGTACGACAGGTCGTTTTTAACCCTGAGTCCGGATATTGCCATCATCACCTCCATGGATGCCGATCATTTGGACATCTATGGCGACCATTCGCACCTCGAGGAATCGTTCAGGCTGTTTGCCTCGCAGATAAAACCGGGCGGCATGCTCATCTACAAAAAAGGCTTGCCGCTGGCCGAAGGTTTTACCTATACGGTAAACGGCGAAGCCGGCGCAATGGGTAGCAATATCCGTATCGAGGATGGTAACTTCCATTTCGATTTTGACAATGGCTCAACTGCTATCCCAAATATCAGGATGGGGATTGCGGGCCTGCACAATATCGAAAACGCAGTAGCGGCTATCGAAGCATCTTTACGATTAGAGATCTCGGGCGATGCGATCCGCGAAGCCCTGGGTTCGTTTAAAGGCGTAAAGCGCAGGTTCGAGTACATCGTAAGGAATGAGGCGCATATCTATATTGATGATTATGCGCACCATCCGGAGGAATTGCGGGCGGCCATTACGTCGGTAAAAAGGCTTTATCCGGATAAAAAACTAACAGTGATGTTTCAGCCGCATTTGTTTACCCGCACCCGCGATTTTGTGGACGGCTTTGCCGAAGTGCTGGATATGGCCGATGAACTGTTGATGCTGGAGATTTACCCCGCCCGCGAATTGCCGATACCGGGTGTAGATAGCAACATGGTACTGAACCTGATGAAGCTGGAAAACAAGCGCCTTGTTGGCAAACAGGAAAGCCTCGACATCATCAAAAATGAAAAGCCCGAGCTGCTGTTAACCGTAGGCGCGGGCGATATAGATACATTGGTAAACCCTTTAAAAGAGATTTTAGCACATGTTTAAGAAACGTATTTGGAAACCACTTTTAATTGGATTAGGCTGGACATTCAGCCTGGCCGGTTTGGTGGTGCTGATGAGTTTCATATCCGTAAAGAAAAGCGAGGTGGTTTGTTCGGCCATTAAGGTTTATATACCGGGCAGCCATTATTTTATAGACAGGCAGGAAGTTGATCATATTTTGCAAATGGACAGCCATACACTAATTGGCCGCCGGATTGAGAATATCGACCTGCATGACCTGGAAACCAAGCTGAAGAGTAATCCTTTTATAGAATCGGCCAAGGTTTATGCCGATATGGATGGCGTAATACAGGTAGAAGTGAGCCAGCGCCAGCCGATATTAAGGGTGATGAACCGTTTCGACCAGGATTTTTATGTTGATCAGCATGGCTTAAAGATGCCGCTATCGCAAAACTTTACCGCGAGGGTAATTGCCGCCAATGGTTTTATTGATGAGCTGTTTGCTAACAAGGTAGACTCATTACATACAGCATTGGCCAAAGATCTTTTCAAAACGGCAGATTTTATCCGGAACGATTCGCTTTGGGATGCGCAGATAGCACAGATCTATATCAACAAAGATCATGAGATAGAATTGATCCCCCGAGTAGGTAACCAAAGGATCTTATTGGGAACCGCGGATTCATTGGAACTACGGTTTGGTAACCTAAAAGCCTTTTACAAAAAGGCCCTGCCCATGGTTGGTTGGGATGCTTATAAGGTGATCAATATCAAATACAATAACCAGGTAATAGGGGTTAAAAACCAGAGCCTGGTAGATTCCTTGAATGCGGCGAAAGAAAAGGCTAAGCGCGCCTCCGAAGATTCTGCCCGTGCGGTAAGGATTAATGTGGTGAAAAGTGAGCCGGTTGTTGCCGAGCCCATAGTTAACGAAGTGGATAACCCTGCGGACGAAAAGCCTGCTGAAAATAAACCTGTTGAAAACAAACCGCTTGCCATAAAGCCGGCAGAGCATAAAACGGTTGAAACCAAGCCAGTGGTGCATAAAACAATAGTGCCCAAACCGGTGGCGCATAAGCCCCCGGCAGCAGAGGATGTAATTGCCAGTTACGTGGCAAGCAAAAAGCCGGCACATAAGCCTGCAGCCAAAAAAGCTGATAAACCGGCAGAGAATAAACCGGCAGCGGCTAAGCCGGTGGTAAAGAAAGCCGCAGAGAAGAAAACCGATAAAAAGACATCTATTAAAAAATAACAATATGGACAAAAGTTCAACACAAGAAAAAAGTTCGCCAATTGTAGTGGGGCTGGATATTGGCACTACTAAAATTTGTGCTATTGTTGGTCGCCGAAGCAAAAACGGCAAAATTGAAGTGCTGGGTATCGGCAAAGCCGAATCGGCGGGTGTTACGCGCGGCGTGGTATCAAACATCGATAAAACGGTGCAGGGTATTACCCAGGCAGTAGATGTGGCCGGCGCGCAATCAAACGTGGAGATAAGAATAGTGAACGTAGGTATTGCCGGCCAGCATATAAAAAGCTTGCAGCACCGCGGGCTGATAACCCGTAAGGACCTGAACACCGAAATAGGCCGTAAGGATATAGATAAACTGGTTGAGGACATGTACAACCTGGTAATGCCCCCGGGCGAGGAGATCATCCACGTGTTGCCGCAGGAATTTACGGTAGACAGCGAACCGGGCATCAAGGACCCTATTGGTATGGCAGGAGTGCGTTTGGAAGCTAATTTCCACATTATCTCCGGCCAGGTTACGGCTATCAAAAACATTGTAAAATGCGTTACCAAGGCACAACTCGAGAGCCAGGAACTGATACTGGAGCCGCTTGCATCCTCTGAATCGGTATTGAGCGATGAGGAAAAAGAAGCCGGTATCGTATTGGTTGATATCGGTGGTGGTACAACGGATGTGGCCATCTTCCATGAAGGAATTATTCGCCATACAGCAGTTATCCCTTTTGGTGGTAACAGCGTTACCGAAGATATCCGCGAGGGTTGCTCGGTTATGCGCAACATCGCGGAGCAACTAAAAGTAAGGTTTGGTTCGGCACTGGCAGAAGAGAATAAAGAGAACGAGATAGTTTGTGTACCCGGTTTACGCGGCCGCGAACCCAAAGAGATCTCGGTTAAAAACCTGGCCTTTGTAATACAGGCCCGTATGGAGGAAATTATAGAGCACGTTTACTACGAGATAAAATCATCAGGGTACGAAAAGAAACTGATTGGTGGTATCGTAGTAACAGGTGGTGGTGCCCAGTTAAAGCACTTAACCCAGCTGATAGAGTTTGTAACCGGGCTGGATTGCCGCATAGGTTATCCTAACGAACACCTGGCCAAAAATGAAAGCCTGCCTAAGAATGTGTATGAGGATCTGCAGAGCCCGACATTCGCCACCGGTATAGGCCTTCTGATAAAAGGAATCCAGAAAATGGAGTACAACGGAATAGTACAGGCAGAACCGGTAGCGGCCAAAATAGAAAAAGCAAAGTATACCGACGACCGTAAATTTGGCCTGCTGGGCAAAATATTAGAGTCGGGTAAGAAATTTATTAAGGATGATATCAAGGACGAGGACTTTTTGAAATAGGAAAAAAGCCCCTCTCCTCTGGAGAGGGGTTGGGGTGAGGCTTGGTGAGTTAATTTTTATGCACATTAATTAACTTTTCCACATAGTACACATTTGTGGAAAAACCCTGTGGAAAAACCCCTATCATTACATTAAGGAATTCTATCTAATCATCAATCCACAAACAACTGAAAAACAAGGATTATGCAGTTTGAGATGTTAAAGGAAAAATCGGCGATCATCAAGGTAATTGGTGTTGGCGGTGGTGGCGGCAACGCTGTTAACCACATGTACAGGCAAGGTATCAAGGGTGTCGACTTCATTATATGTAATACCGATGCACAGGCATTGGAGCTTAGCCCTATCCCCAACAAGGTACAATTGGGCGCAAGCTTAACCGAAGGTATGGGCGCAGGCTCGATACCCGAAGTGGGCAAAAACTCGGCAATCGAGAATATCGACGATATCAAACAGATGCTCGGTTCAAATACCAAAATGCTGTTTATTACAGCAGGTATGGGCGGTGGTACAGGTACAGGCGCAAGCCCTATCATTGCCAAAGCCGCACGCGAACTGGATATTTTAACGGTAGGTATCATCACCACTCCGTTCTCATTCGAAGGCAAACGCCGCCGGATGCAGGCCGAGGAAGGTATGGAAGAGCTGAAAAAGTACGTGGATTCGTTCCTGGTGATCTCTAACGACAGGCTGCGCCAGATCTTTGGTAACTTAACCATGAGCTCGGCATTCGGCCAGGCAGATGATATTTTAACAACTGCCGCAAAAGGCATTGCCGAGATCATCACCCTGCCCGGTTATATCAACGTTGACTTTAAGGATGTGCGCACCGTAATGAAAGACAGCGGTGTATCTATCATGGGGAGCTGTACTGCCGATGGCGAGAACCGTGCTTTAAAAGCAGTGGAAGGCGCATTGGCATCTCCATTATTAAAAGATAACGAAATTGAAGGTGCACGCTATATCCTGCTGAATATCACTTCGGGCGAAAACGAAGTGACAATGGATGAGGTGACCATCATTACCGATTACATACAAGAAGAAGCCGGTTTGGCTGCAGACCTGATATGGGGTAATTGTAAGGATGATAATTTGGGCGAAGCCTTATCGGTTACCATTATTGCAACCGGTTTCCAAACTAAGGACGAGCGCGAGAAAGAGCATAGCAATAAAAAGGTGGTGAGCATGTTAATGCCCGAGCCTGCACCGATGGTAAAACCGGTTAACGAGTTTATCAATGCCGTAAAACCTGATGCGGAGATGGCTGCACAGCCTTTCATGAAAATGAAGGATGCGCCTAAGCAAACCGGTTTGTTCGATCTGTTTGCGAAAGCAGAAGAGCAGGATAAAGCAGAGCAACGCGAAGTTGTACGTTTTAACTTAACCGAAGAAGAGCCGGAAGAGGTTGCCGAAGAACCACAGGATGAATCGGGCTTTACCTTTAAGATAACCGAAACGGTGATGGACTTTACCCCGCCGCCGGTAGTTGAGGAAAGGAAACCTGAGCCGGAGCCGGAACCTGTTGTAAACGCGGACGAAAACAAAACCGACGAATCGATAGAAGAGCAGCTGCGTAAATCGCGCGAGCGTATCATGCGCTTAAAAGATCTGAGCATGAAACTGCGTAACGGAAATATCCAGGAGATGGAGAATGTACCAGCCTACAAACGAAAGGAAGTAGCGCTACAGCAAACCCCGCAGTCGGACGAAAGCCAGATCTCCAGGTTCTCCTTAATGACCGATAGCGATGGTAAAACAGAAATAAAGAACAACAATTCTTTTCTGCATGATAACGTAGATTAGTTTTTGGTTCATGGATCATAGTTGATGGTTCATAGTAAAAAGAAAGAGGTGCGTATTCGTGCCTCTTTTTTTGTTGATAGTGGTTTGGAACGCCATGCCACTATTACTTTTGAATTAACTACTTTGAACTATAAACCATCGCCAACAAAAATCTTACTATGAACCATAAACCATCACCTATGAACCCCTCAGTTATAAACTATCATAAAAAGTAATAACGTTTGATAGGGGGCGTTTTATGGGTATATTTGCAATAAAATATAATTACCATTAAAGGATTTGCAATTTGGATCTGTTTGATAAAATAAATAAAAACATGGGCGGCCCGATAGGGCAGCATCAGAAATGGTCGCACGGGTATTTTTCGTTCCCGCGCCTGGAGGGGGAGATACATCCGCACATGATGTTCAATGGCAAAGAACACCTCGTTTGGAGCCTCAACAATTACCTTGGTTTGGCTAACCATCCCGAAGTAAGGGAAGCAGATGCCCAAGCCGCTGCCGACTACGGAATGGCCTACCCGATGGGTGCCAGAATGATGAGCGGAAATACCAAACACCACGAAGAGCTGGAGAATAACTTGGCCGAATTTGTGGGTAAGGATGCAGCCTTTTTATTGAATTATGGCTACCAGGGGATGGTATCTATCATAGATGCACTGGTAGACCGTAACGATGTTGTTGTTTACGATGCCGAGTCGCACGCTTGTATTGTAGACGGTGTTCGCCTGCACATGGGTAAACGTTTTGTGTACCAGCACAACGATATCGAAAGCTGCGAAAAGCAGCTGGAACGCGCTACGAAGCTGACAGAACAAACCGGCGGCGGCATATTGTTAATTACCGAGGGTGTTTTCGGCATGTCGGGAGCGCAGGGTAAGCTTAAAGAGATCATCGCGCTAAAAGAAAAATATAATTTCCGTTTGCTGATAGATGACGCACATGGTTTTGGTACCATGGGCCCAACCGGTGCCGGCACGCACGAGGAGCAAGACTGTATTGAGGGTGTAGATGTTTACTTCGGTACCTTTGCAAAATCCATGGCGGGGATAGGCGCTTTTGTAGCATCTGATAACGAGATCATCAACTACCTGCGCTATAATATGCGCTCGCAAACCTTTGCCAAAGCATTGCCTATGCCAATGGTATTGGGCTTAAAAAAACGTTTTGAGTTACTTAAAACCAACCCCGCACTGCGCGAACAGTTATGGGTAATTGCCAAGGCCCTGCAAAATGGCCTGGTGGAGCATGGCTTTGATATCGGTATTACCAATACCATGGTTACCCCGGTTTTCCTGAAAGGCGAACTGAACGAAGCGACCAGCCTCACCATGGATCTGCGCGAGAACTATAGCATCTTTTGTTCCATTGTGGTTTATCCGGTAATCCCTAAGGGCTTAATTGAGTTACGGTTGATACCTACCGCCATGCATACTTTAGCGGATGTAGAACGTACGCTGGATGCCTTTAGCGAAGTTGCGGAGAAGTTGAAGGCAGGTTATTACAAAGAGAATAAAATGGCTATAGCTTAATTTATCGCTATAAGTTTGTATGATATATTTAGAAAACCCCGCGTAGTTGCGGGGTTTTTCTTTTATAGCGCATAGCGGTGCTTGTAAAACAATAAGCGACTAAGGAAAGGTTACAATCTAAGTTGATGTGTTTTTGATTAAATTAATTTCATTTGAGTTAATTTATGGCCCGATGTTTTAATTGGAAGTGAATGCGTGACTTTTTTGCCTGAGATTTTAATGCCCCCTTTCAATCCCTGCAGGCTAAAAATGTGGAAAAAACCACTTTTAAGGCACTATTTTTATCCTTTTTAAATTTTTATTTAAAAAAAATCCTTTAGATTAGCTTTAATTTAAACAATAAACCTCAAAATTTAAAAGAAGTTCACAATGAAAAAATTTACTGAAGTAAAAGAGCTGGTTGCATCCCTTGAAGCTGATGCCGACAAATTTTATAACAAGGGCAACAGCGCAGCGGGCACTCGTGTTCGTAAAGGTATGCAGGACCTTAAGAACTTAGCTCAGGCTATCCGCCTGGAAGTTCAGGAAGCTAAAAACAAAGAGTAATCTCCCCCGAGAAAAAATTGTTTACTTCATTAAAAAACCCGGTTTTAAAGGCCGGGTTTTTTGTTGGATCTTGAAAAAGATGTTGATCGTAACGTCTAACCTATCAGTTTTATCTGTTCTTTAATCTTCTCCGCGGTCTCTTCGCTTACGGGCACAAGGGGCAGGCGTAAAGTATCGCCACAAACGCCCAGGTGCTTTAAAGCCGATTTTACACCGGCGGGGCTTCCTTCGCTGAACATTAAACGGGTGAATTCAATTAAACCATAATGGGCGGCTTGCGCGGCTTTAAAATCGCCCTGCAAGCAAAGCCTAACTTTATCAGATACTTGTTTTGGCAGCGCGTTACCTGTAACCGATATTACCCCAACAGCACCCATGGCTATCATAGGCAGCGTAATTGGGTCATCACCTGATATCAGCAGGAAACCTTCCGGTTTATCGCGCACCAGTTGATTCATGAGTTCAAAATTGCCCGATGCTTCTTTAATGCCAATAATGTTTTCAAAATCCTTAGCCAACCTAACGGTGGTTTCCGCACTTACGCTGCTACCGGTACGGCTGGGTACATTGTATAAAATAATTGGCAAGGGCGATGCCTCCGCAATAGCTTTATAATGCTGGTAAATGCCCTCCTGGGTTGGTTTATTGTAATGCGGACTTGCCGATAATATGGCGTCGTAACCGGTAATATCAAATGCTTTAATTTCGGCAACAACCTCTAAGGTATTGTTACCTGCTATGCCGGCCACCAGGGCCACGCGTTTATTTACGGTTTTGGCAGTAAAGGCAAAAACCTGCTTCTTCTCGTCCTTATTCAAAGTAGCGCTTTCGCCTGTTGTGCCTAACGACACTAAATATTCCACCCCACCTTCAATAAGGTGGTTGATAAGCCTTTCGAGTGCAGGGTAATCTACCTGCCCGTCGGCCTGAAAAGGAGTTACCATTGCTACCCCTGTCCCGTAAAATCTGTTCATAGCTTTAATAAAAGGATGCTAAGATAGCAAATTAGTAGATGTACGGATGTGCAAATTTCAGATGTGCAGATTAGGGTTCAGAGGCTACCGCGAATTTTTAACTCGTGGTGTGCATTGTGTCAGCTTTTAGCTGACGCAAGCTGGAAGCTTGCACCATGCCAATTACGAGATGCGCTGCGCTAATCTCGCGATAGCTTGTGTCGATTCGCAGGTAACGCTACTCCCGCGCAATTACGAGATCGCGTAGCTATTTATAATAATCGTATTTAGTTATCCTGTATTCGTAATGAAGCAATTTTGTGCCGTAGTGATCGAAGTCAACCTCACTTACTTTGGTCGCCCCCAATTTGCCAATAGCCTTTTGCGACCGGATGTTGGTAGCTGCGATGTGGAACATCACATTGTTAACCACTTTAAATACATGCTCCATTAGCAAACCTTTCATAGCCGAATTGTAAACCCCGCCCCAATATTTCCTGGCCAAAAAAGTATACCCAATGGCTACGCTGGATTGTGCCGGCCTTATATCATATAACCGGGTGCAGCCTATAATGTCACCCGTTGCTTTATCAATTACTAAAAACGAACTTTCCGATGCAAGGGCATCGTTAAAGTAAAGCTGAAAAACTTCTTTTTTATACCTGTCTTTGGCCGGGTGTAGTTCCCATATCAAAGGGTCGGCCGCTACTTCAAATAATTTGTCGAAATCCGTCTCTTGTACTAACTGCAGCGCTATTAGTTCGTTCTCTAATTTTGTTGATCTAAGTTCAAAAATTTCCATATCACAATGTAGATGGGCCTAAATTATTCCATGCAGCGCACCGCCTTTTTCACCCATTTTATCCACCAATTTTTCTACCACCGGGTCTCTCTCCAAAACCGGTGCATGGTGCGGTTTTATACGGGCATCTATCATTAATGGGCCGTGGCAGCCCCAGTGTTTATGCTCGGTAAAGCTGTTGATACCATAAATATCGTGCGAAGGATTGCTGCGGGTAAAGGTTACCCAAACAAAGTTATTGATGGTTTGAGCGGTGAATGCGGCATCGTCGCACAGTACAATAAGCGGTAGTCCGCTCAGGTCGGTTTCACCAAGATGTTCTTGTAGGATCTCCAGCATCAAAGGCATATCACTGGTCCGGATGTTTTTGGGCACCTCTACTGCCATTATACCCGGCATCACCATTTTATAATTCACAAAAGGGCGGGGCAGGCTAAAGGAAGACGGTATTTCGCTCCAGAGCTCGCGTTTAATATCGCCGGCAACTGTAATAGCAACTTTGCTGCCGCTATTGAGGCCTTCACCGCTGTAATCCAGCGTATCTATAGAGGTTTTGGTTTGGAAGTGCAGATCGCGGGTAAGATCGATACGCTGCAGGATGTGTTTCAGGAAGCCTCCTATGTCGTTCACATTCAAATTCGGGTCGTCCTCTTTGGCTGCAATGAAGAGATACTTGGCCAGGCTAAGCTGACCTTTACCCAAAATATGGTTGGCAATGGTGATGATCTCCTGCGGATGGCGTTCTTTTACGTACGGCGTATAACGCTCGCTGCCAATGGCAAATAACAAAGGGTGTACACCGGCTGCGTCAACCGCGTTTACGGCGTGCAGGCCGGGGATTTCTTTCGGGATGGCGCTGCCGGTAATCTCGTGGATGAGGGCGCCAAAGCTGGTATCTTCCTGCGGCGGCCGGCCCACCACCGTGAACGACCATACCGCATCTTTACGGTGATAAACGTTATGCACTTTTAACAGCGGGAAGGGGTGCGCCAGGCTATAATAACCCAGGTGGTCGCCAAAGGGCCCTTCTGGTTTATTTTCCATCGGCATCACGGTACCGGTTATCACAAAATCAGCATCGGCAGAGATACAAAACCCTTCCGCATCATAAAAATAACGGAAACGGCGATTACCCAACGCCCCGGCGAAGGTCATTTCTGATAAGCCCTCGGGCAGTGGCATTACAGCTGCAACCGGGTGCGCCGGCGGGCCGCCTACAAATATGCTCACCTTTAAAGGCTGCCCTTTGGCATTGGCTTTGGTTTGGTGCACGCCTATGCCGCGGTGAAGCTGGTAATGCAGGCCAATCTCTTTATCAGGTATATAATCGTTGCCGCCAAGCTGGATACGGTACATGCCCAGGTTAGCGTTCATGATGCCGGGCAGATCCATATCCTCTGTATAAACCTGGGGCATGGTGACAAAGGGGCCACCATCTTTAGGCCAGTTTACTATTTGAGGCAGTTCGCCAATGGTGGTACGGCTGAAATTGATCGGAGCGCCTTTGCCAACTTTCATTGGCAGGGCAGACAGGGCGGTTAATGCAGTATTAGCGTATTTAAAAGGATGCCTGATGGCTTTTATAGGGTCGTTTTTAATGTCCACCAGGGTCTTGATCTTCTCCAGCGTATCACGGAAAATAAACCGCGACCTGTCCAGCGTGCCAAACAGGTTAGATACCGCCGGGAATTTGCTGCCTTTTACGTTTTCGAATAGGATGGCCGGCCCCTCGTTTTCAAATACGCGCAGGTGTATCGCCGCCATTTGCAGGTAGGGGTCAACCTCTTCTTTTATGCGGATAAGGTGCTTGTTCTTTTCCAGATCGGTGATGCAGTCCTGTAAACTTTTGTATGCCATTAGGCTTCAAAGATATTACAGAATAATTGATTTTTAGATCATGTTTAAGTAATGAACCGCAGCCTTACGGCAGACCGGGAAAAATTGATTTAATATCAAGATATTTATTATAAAAAAGCAATGTGATTTTTCAAATAACATCTTGTAAAAGAGAGTTTTGAGTTGTTTGAATTGACTGGTTAGCAAAAAAGATAAGTAAACAGGTAGGTTTACTTCTTTTATTCATTGTAAAAACTTATATTACTTTTACGGTGTAAACCATTATCTGCCTTATGTCGGTAATTTTATTTACGCTGATCATACTTATTGGTGCCTATGTTGCAGGCCTTTTAGGCTCGCTTACGGGGCTTGGCGGCGGGGTGGTTATTATTCCATTACTTACACTTTTATTAGGCGTCGACATCCATTACGCTATTGGTGCTTCGCTGGTATCAGTTATTGCTACCTCGAGCGGTTCGGCGGCGGCGTATGTAAAAGAGGGTATCACCAATATCCGCCTGGGCATGTTTTTAGAGATCGCTACCACGCTTGGCGCGCTGGCGGGGGCCATGCTGGCCATTTATATTCCTACCCATTATATCGCTATACTTTTTGGGGTGATCCTTATCTTTTCGGCTATCATGTCGCTGCGTAAAAAGGAGGAGAAAATTGTGCTGGAGCCCAGTTATTTGGCCGAAAAACTAAAGCTGAAAGGCAGCTACCCTGATGGCGATGGGCACATGATACAGTACGGCGTTACCCATGTAGGCGGGGGCTTTTTTATGATGCTGTTTGCCGGGGTGATCTCGGGTTTGCTAGGTATTGGCTCCGGCGCGCTGAAGGTGATAGCCATGGATACCATCATGAAGATCCCCTTCAAGGTATCAACCACTACCAGTAATTTTATGATAGGCGTTACCGCTGCTGCCAGCGCGGTGGTTTATTTGCAACGGGGGTACATCGAGCCGGGCATCTCCATGCCGGTGGTTATCGGCGTATTGCTGGGGGCGCTCACGGGTTCTAAGATCCTGGTGCATACCAAATCTTCCGGCTGGCTGCGTTGGGTGTTTGCCATTGTGGTTACGTTTTTGGCCGGGCAAATGATCTACAACGGTTTTACCGGTAAAATATAACATGCTCAAATCAACGGTGTTTAAGTGTCCAATTTTTAAAATATGGACGCAGTGGACACCCCTGAACGCACCTGGACACCATTGAACACCCCGCCGCGGGCCATTTGCGACATCGTGTTTTTACTTCCGAAAATCTGCGTGTTTTTGCATTTTTTTCAATTTTTTAGGAATGTTTTTCTTCCCTTTTGGCGCTGCCTGAAAACCACTTTTTTCAGGCCGGCAATGGCCCGTAACCACTCCCTCACCACTCACAATTCCCTACTCACCACTCCCCCAAAATAATCGTATTATTGTTTTGATGAAACGTATCCTCGGCAACCTTACCTTCCAGGTTTTATTCGCTATTTTTTTGGGCGTAGTGGTGGGTTTATATTTTAAGGGCTTCGCGCCCACGGCGCAGGTGATCAGCAAAACTTTTATCAGTTTAATTACCATGCTTATCGCCCCCATTATTTTCTTCACCATTGTGCTGGGCATCGCCGGCATGAGCGATATGAAAAAAGTGGGCAGGGTAGGCGGCAAGGCATTGCTTTATTTCGAACTGGTAACCACCCTGGCGCTCATCATTGGTGTTACAGTAGCCAACCTGGTGAAACCTGGTGCAGGTTTTATTAATACCCATGCGCCGGTTGATGCCAGCAAACTGGCCGCTTATGAAAAAGCCGCAGCTGATATGAAGTGGATAGATTTTCTGGCGCATATTGTACCCGGCAACGTTTTCGAGGCCTTTGCCAAAGGCGATATTCTGCAGATCCTATTCTTCGCCATCCTTTTCGGGTTCGGACTAAGCCGGATGGGAGAGGCGGGACAATCGGTTATCCATACCTTCGAAAAACTTTCCAAGGTGTTCTTCAATATCATGAAGATAGTAATGCGGGTGGCACCTTTGGGCGCTTTCGGCGGGATGGCGTACACCATCAGCACCTATGGCATCAAAACGCTGCAGCCGCTGGCTTTGCTAATGGCATCGGTATACATCACTATGGCACTGTTCATTTTTGTAGTGCTCAACTTTATTTGCTACCTGTACAAATTCAGCCTGTGGCAATACCTCAAGCATATTAAAGAGGAGATCCTTATCGTATTGGGCACGTCCTCTTCAGAATCGGCCCTGCCCGGGATGATGGAGAAACTGGAAAAATTCGGCTGCTCCAAATCCGTAGTGGGGCTGGTGATCCCGGCAGGGTATTCTTTTAACCTGGATGGTACCACTATCTACCTCAGCATGTCGGTTATATTTTTGGCGCAGGTGTTTAAGATCGACCTGTCGCTTGCCCAGCAACTCACGATTATCGGCATCCTCATGATCACCTCCAAAGGCGCGGCAGGCGTAACCGGCAGCGGGTTCATTGTGCTTACTTCAACGCTGGCAGCCATTAAAGTTATCCCGGTAGAAGGTGTGGCGATACTGTTAGGGGTTGACAGGTTTATGTCCGAAGCGCGGGCCATTACCAATGTGATAGGCAATGGCGTGGCTACTATTGTGGTGGCGAAGAGTGAGAAGGAGTTTGTAGAGCCGGTGGCGGCGCGGTGATAATACCGACCGTAGTTTTTGAATCGTTTGCCATATAAATTGCGCAGCCGGGAGGAACAAATACTTATAATCTTCGCTCTCTAAATCAGTTATTTATATCTTTAGTTTTCTAAAGGTCAATTCACAAACCGGGAGACCAGTCTCCCGGTTTATTATTTATTTCTACATCCTAAGGTTATGAAATTCTACAGGCTGATTCTTTGTGTATTTTTTCTCTTTTCTTGCTTTATTAACAGTGCCGTCGCGCAGAAGAAAAGCAGGCCCCTTACTAAATTCGATAAGCAGAGGGAAAATGAATTAATTAAACTCGTAAATAAAACTCCGCATGATCTGGGGGCTCACGAAAAGTTTTTAAATTTTTTTAACGTTATCGATTCTCCTGTGATGCAGCGGTACGATAGATGGTTGAGTAAAGACCCTCAAAATGCCATAGCGGCTTTCGCTATAGGTAAAGCTTTACAAAGAAGTAACAATAGTGCTTGTGAACGCTATTTGTTAAAGGCTGTGGCTATTGATACAGCACTTGCGCCAGCCTGGTACGAGCTATCTCTTTATCAGTATGGCTTGAATAACAAGAAAATTGCACAAAAATACCTCTCCAGGGCAAAATCGCTTGAAGCAAAAAATGTGAATTACGCATTTCTATATGCTTTATCATATAGAGACGAGAATAAAATAACCTATGATTCATTATTGATTGACTTAGCTTCCAGGTTTCCTAATTCGGAGAAGGCTGCTGAAGCTTTGTATTTTGCGGCCGGGGAGCCGATCAATAAAAATGTAAAAAGTGCATACTTTGAAGCGTTATTAAAAATGGATCAAAAGGCTCAATTACCTTGGGTAAATGTCGCTTTACAAACCTACTTTGAAGAATTATTAGGTTCAAACCCAGAGGAAGCGTTCAACGTCGCTTTACAAATGTCTTTAAAGATCAACACCAACAGAGATTTATGGAAAAAAAGACTACAGGTCGCCAGAAGCTTTATTGAAACACGGAAATTGTTAAACGAGAATGCTGTGCAGGAGGCTCTTGCTACTATAAAAAAAGCTTCATTAGGTAATAGTAAAATATTAGGAATTACCATTGACGCAGAGGAGGGTCTGACAAAGTTAAAGGCGGAAGTGATGGATGCTGCAGGCCAAACCCGTGAGGGTATTGATACCTTAATGGCATTATACTCCGTTCGGCCTTCAAAAAAAATTTATGGCGAAATGCTTCGTTATGCGAAAAAATTAGAGATCGATAGTTGTGCTTTGGATAAACTTATTTATCAGCAATTTGAAAAAAATGCGTGGCAACCTACAAATTTTTCGCTTAGAAGCTACATCGACAATCAACAGATCTCTCTCTCCGATTATAAAGGAAAAGTGGTGCTACTTACCTACTGGTTTCCAGGCTGTTTTCCGTGCTTGGCCGAGTTTCCGAAATTTGAAAAAGTTCTGCAGAAATTCGATAAAAAACAGGTGGTTTATTTGGCCATTAATTTGAATAATATAGAAGAAAACCATGTTTTGCCAATAAGAAATAATGGGGGATATACATTTATTCCATTGAGAGATGAACCAAATAATATGAAGGGAAATCTTCCCCGGGTATTTAGTGCACCTACCAACTATCTCTTTGATGGTAAAGGCAGAGTGATATTCTCTGACTTTTTTATAAATGATAGGAACCAGGAAATGCTGGAAGAAATGATAACGAAGATCTCGTTGTTTAATAATGTTGGTTTGTAATATCATGCCATTCCCCTTTTACAAACAACCCGATCAAATGGACTGCGGCCCCACCTGCCTTCGTATGGTAGCCAAACATTTTGGGCGCAACATAAGGCTACAAACCTTAAGGTAACTTTGCGAGATCAACCGCGAAGGGGGGTCGCTTTTAGGCATCAGCGATGCGGCGGAAAAAGTGGGCTTCAGGTCGCTATTATTTTAATTGAAAGTATATGATAGTGGTTTCTGTTTCCGCAGGGTCTTTTTGAAAAAGGACCCTGCGGAAACAGAGCATTCACGTATGGCATATCGAACCAGGCATTGCTAATGCATGTTCAATACTGTCCTTCGGCCGGAGGGTCCTCTTCGAGAGACCCTGCGATGACGGTAGTATAACCTATACCAAACCCACTACTCCAACGATTCCCCATCCTTCAACATCCTTGGCAGCACATTCTTCTTTCCCCCACTCAGCCTAAACCGTTCCAAATTACTTTTGATATACCGTATCAAATCATAATCGCTCAGCTTATCCAGCGCCGAGGCCGTTGGCCGGTAGCTGCCCATAAAGGTTTCCAGCGAATCGCCCTGTAATTTGGTGATGCCGGCTACCAGCGTTTTGGTAAAACGGGCGCTTACGTGAGCCTCGCGCTCATCACGTAATAGCACCTGCTGTAATTTATAATCGCGGGTGTGTTTTTTGTTGATGGCCCTAAACAGGTTGCCCACATCAATGCTGACGCCGGCAAAGGGCATGGTCGTTGAGGGCATCCGTATGATCTCGTTGAAGCGCGGTCCTCTGAAATTGAACTGTTTGGCATATTCCTGCCGCAGGCTTACCGAATCTTTATAGTAGTTTTTCTTCGCCTTAATAGTTACCTCGCCTAACTGGGTATACTTTACTTCCAACTCAATGGTGCGGCTGAAATTGCCCCAGTTGGCGGCGGCTAATTTAAAAGGTTTATAACCCATAGAATTTATGCGTATTGTATCAAGAATATTAGATATCTTTAGCGTAAATGCGCCGTTAGCATCGGCAAAGGCGCTGCCCGAGTTTGATGCGATAAAAATGTACTTTATTGGCAGGCGGGTGTCTTTATCAATCAGTTTGCCGGTGACTACCTGCGCGCCGGCATACTTAAATAAAAAAAGCAGCGGCACAAACATCAGGTGTTTCATTTGCGTATAAAAGTAACATCTAAATAGTATGAGCAATAAAGTTTAACACACTTTAACAACAAATATTTAACCTTGTGTAAACAATTTATTTAACTGATGGTTATTTAGTTACCAGTTCGGTGTAATTAAGTACATCAGCCTACAAATATGAATACAACATCTAACCATGAACGCGGCTTTCACCCCCAGCTATCCCGCATTATTTATGTAGTGATATGTTTGGTTTTGCTTATGCTTTTTATCGTTCCCTTGCTTATTTTACTGGTGTTTAATTTATATGATAAGCCGGTAGCCGTTGCTGTCCGCAAGCCGGCAGTAGCTAATGAACGGCGCTTGGCGTATCTTAAACTCAGCGACCCGATACAATAGTTTTTGTTGAGCAGGCTTGTTGTTAATTGTTGGTTAACCATGCCTTCAGTTACCTTTAGCTAAGTTGTTTTTCGCGTAGCCTGTTGGTTAGGCCTGTTTAGGGATAAGCGTGCTTTGTCCATATCCACCTGTAATCTTCGTCGAATTTTTGAATAAGGCACCGCTTTATGGACTGAACCGCCCGGCGGGAGATATGTTACGTACTTTGAAAAAGACGTGGAAGCGCCGCCTTTCACACGGATGTAAAAAATACGTGGGGCGCAAAATTTAATTTGACTTTAATGGCAATAAACTTAGCTTTGCCATACAAAAATCAAAAAGCCGATGAGCGTTCTCGTAAATAAAGATTCTAAAGTAATAGTGCAGGGTTTTACCGGTAAAGAAGGTACTTACCATGCAGAGCAGATGATTGAGTATGGTACCCAGTTGGTAGGTGGTGTTACACCCGGCAAAGGTGGCCAAACCCATTTAGACAGGCCTGTTTTTAATACCGTAAAAGACGCGGTTGTTGCAACCGGTGCCGATGTTTCTATCATTTTTGTACCACCGGCTTTTGGTGCCGATGCTATTATGGAAGCTGCGGAAGCGGGCATTAAGGTTATTGTTTGTATCACCGAAGGCATCCCTACAAAGGATATGATCGAAGTGAAAGAATACTTATCAGACAAAGATGCACGCCTTATCGGGCCAAACTGCCCGGGCGTTATCACTGCTGACGAAAGCAAAATTGGCATTATGCCGGGCTTTATCTTTAAAAAAGGTAATGTGGGTGTAGTTTCAAAATCGGGTACGCTTACTTACGAGGCGGTTGACCAGGTAGTTAAAGCCGGTTTAGGTATCACCACCGCTATCGGTATCGGTGGCGATCCAATTATTGGTACCCCAACCAAAGAAGCAGTTGAATTGTTAATGAACGACCCTGATACCCACGGTATTATTATGATAGGCGAGATAGGTGGCGGCATGGAAGCCGAAGCTGCCCGCTGGATAAAAGAAAACGGTACCAAACCGGTGGTTGGCTTTATTGCCGGCCAAACAGCGCCTCCGGGCCGCCGTATGGGCCACGCAGGTGCAATTGTTGGCGGTGCCGATGATACTGCAGCTGCGAAAATGGCTATCATGCGCGAGTGCGGTATCCGCGTAGTAGAATCTCCTGCCGAAATTGGCGCTGCCATGGCAGAGGAACTGGCGAAGTTAGTTTAAAGGTAAAAGGTTAAAGCTGAAAGGTGATCTGCACCTTCACTAATATATTTGAAGCCCTGGTTGAGAAACCGGGGCTTTTTTTGTGGTCTGAACTCGAATTAAACGAATTTGTCGAATGAGCAGAATTTGTTGAGCAGGTTAGTATTCTGCCAATTTTATAAATTCGTTTAATTCGAGTTCAGACAATATTCTGAAAATTCTTAAATTCGGTAAATTCTGATTCAGACTATAATCACCATGCGCAAATCCCTCTGCCTCCTTTTATTCCTCCCAACTTTAGCCATAGCCCAATACAAACCGGCTGCCTTTACCGATGCGGACCGGTTGAAAAAGATCGAAGCTACCTACCCGGTTATCGATCAGTTATATAAAGACTATGCCGAGAAAAACCATTGGCCCGGCACGGCCTATGGCATTGTGGTGGATGGCAAGCTGGTGCATACCGGCGGCATAGGCTATACCGATATCGCCAAAAAACTCCCGGTGGATGCTACGTCAGAGTTCCGCATTGCCAGCATGACCAAAAGCCTCACCGCCATGGCCATATTAAAGCTGCGCGATGAAGGGAAGCTAAAGCTGGATGATCCGGCGTATTTGTACATCCCCGAAATGAAGGGTACTAAATACCTCACCAAAGATGCTACGCCCATCACCATTAAAAACCTGCTTACGCACACCGCCGGCTACCCTGAGGATAACCCCTGGGGCGACAGGCAACTGGCCGTTAGCGATGCCCAATTGATTGCTATTTATAAGAAAGGCGTACAGTTTTCTACCAACCCCGGCTTAGGTTACGAGTACAGCAATTTGGGTTTTGCTACGCTGGGCTACATCATCAAAAAGGTGAGCAGCAAAACGTATCAAACCTATATCACCGATAATATTTTAAAGCCGCTGGGTATGCTGCATACCTATTGGGAGTATGATAAGGTACCCAAAAATAAGCTGGCCCACGGTTACCGCTGGCTGGATGGGCAATGGGTAGAGCAACCCCTGCTGCACGATGGCGCCTACGGTGCCATGGGCGGGCTTATTACCAGCATAGAAGATTTTAGCAAATACATGGCCCTGCACCTGGATGCCTGGCCGCCAAGAAATGACGCGGAGACCGGCCCGGTTAAACGCAGTTCGGTGCGTGAGATGCAATACCCATGGGATGTAAACTATTTAACCGCCAACGCTAAAACCCCAACCGGCAGGCCATGCCCCAATGTTACCGCATACGCCTATGGATTAAGGTGGATGAAGGATTGCGATAACCGCATTTACGTGGGGCATACCGGCGGCCTGCCCGGTTTCGGCAGCCAGTGGAACGTAATGCCCGATTATGGTGTAGGGATCGTCTCCTTTGGTAACGTAACGTACGCACGTGCAGCGCCTATCAACAATGCAGCGCTGGATACTCTGCTGATGCTCTCGGGTATCAAACCGCGTACGCTGCCGCCATCCGCTATCCTCAACAAACGCAAAGCAGAACTGCTAAAAGTTATTGCTGATTGGAACACCGCCAAAGCCAGCGGCATATTTGCCGATAACTTCTTTTTAGATTACTTTCCCGATAAACTGAAAGTTGCTGCCGATGATGCCTTCGCCAAAGCGGGTAAAACCGTAAGCATAGGTGAAATTGTTGCCGAGAACCAGCTACGCGGGTATTTTATCATCAAAGGCGAGAAGGCCAACATCCGCGTAAGCTTTACGCTTACGCCCGAGAATCCGCCGTTGATACAGGAGTATCATTTGGATGTGGTAACGCCATAGCCGCCAGTCCTCTCCTCAGCGTCATTGCGAGGTACGAAGCAATCTCCCGATAAGTAGGTCGGATTTGCAAGGCGGCTTGTCCTGCGTAGAGATTATTGACGTTTTAATTTTTTCTTTAAGGCATCAATGAGCTCCCTTTGGTCGGTTGTCTTCGTGCCTCGCAATGACGGGATTTTAAAAGAAGCCGCTACGCCACCCCATTCACCGCCAAACTCATTACAGTAGTGGTGCTCAGGTTTATTTTGATGTTGAAAAAGCAAGGGCCGCCGTCTAAGACCAATACAACCCCTTTGCGCCAGTGCCGCTTTTCGTAAGGGGTGCAAAAGCAGTTTACCCAAACTTCTTTTTGTCCGTTTGCATTGGTAACCGCGATGATCTGCTTGTAGTATTTTCCGGGTTTGCTGATGATGCTTTTTGATTGCTTATTATGCTCGGCAACGGTTACGGAAATGATCTTTTCTATCTTTTTAATATCGTCTGCAGAAATGTTTGCCGGTTTAAAATGCTCACTAAAGATGAAACTGTCGCGGTTTGGATTGAAGGGCAACACAGCATAACTGGAGGTGTCTATAGATGCTGTATCGGTCTTTTGTTGTATTAAGGTAGCTGTTGTTGTGTGCTGAGGGATCGGAAAGAAAAAAGCCAGTATCAGTATAAAATTCATAAGCCTTAATTTATACCTGTTGAACGGATTTGCAGCGCTATTGTTGTGGAAATAAAAGGCTATCCTGCGTCCGTCAAACCAGTGTAAACATCGGCTTTCAGAATATTTAATGCGCATTGATTGTCGTATATTTATGTAGAAAGCAGAGAGGGTAAAGGTAAAAGCGGAAAGCTTTTTATTCACTCAATCGCTAATTCACTCATTCAAAATTATCAATGGAATACAACAAGCTAACACCCGAAGAAGAATACGTAATACTACATAAAGGAACCGAGCGCCCCTTTACCGGGGGCTTATTAAATAATAAGGCGCAGGGCCTGTACGTTTGCAAGCGCTGCGACGCGCCCCTGTACACCTCCGAGTCAAAATTCGAATCGCATTGCGGCTGGCCGAGCTTTGACGACGAGATAGCCGGCGCTGTACGCTGGGAAACCGATGCCGACGGCCGCCGTACCGAGATCCTTTGCGCCAACTGCGGCGCTCACCTGGGCCATGTTTTCCAGGGGGAGTATTTAACACCAAAAAACACCCGGCACTGCGTAAATTCCCTGTCGATGAAATTCGTTTCGGCGGATGATGTAAAATAATTGGCGTGGCAAAATTTTAATAAAATTCCTGCCACAGAAAATGGCAGGAATTTTTGTTTTCCACAATTTATGATGTGAACAGGAGGGAGCAAAATACCGTATTTCTACCTGGTTCATAAAGCGCTTAATTTGGCCTGATTGGCACTTTTTTTTACCGTCGAATTGTCTGTTTAAGGTAAACTAAAAATGAAGTTAATGTAATGCGAATGTTACCAACTTTTGCGCAAACTGGGTTTAGGTAGCCGCACTAATACATTGGTGCTTAGCAGGTTGAAATTTGAGTGGGATCAGCAATAATATCAAAAAATATTTTCTGTTGTTTATAACTTATAGGGGGTGTTAAAAACTTAGACTAACAGCAAACAGCACGATACCCTATCTTTGGCTTATAAGTTCTTTCAACGCTATCCGTTTACCGCTCTCTACCGTCGGTAAAACAGGAATAAAACCATGTTAAGTTCATGGGCTATGTGTATTAAATAAAAGTTTAATAGCAGATAAGTGAGGGTGTTTGGGACGAGTAATTAAGGGCAGCTTTTGTCTGTCATTTTAAAACTCGTGTGGCATACCTGTCTGCAAACTTGCCGTACGCAAAATAGCTATAAGAGCGAAAAAAGGGACTGAAAATTAGAAATTAAAACATACAAATACGAGATGCCAGAGGAAACCGAATTATTGCTGAGAGAGAACAAGGACCGCTTTGTTATCCTCCCCATCAAGTATCCCGCGATATGGGAAATGTATAAAAAAGCAGAGGCCAGTTTCTGGACCGCCGAGGAGATAGATCTATCAGACGACCTGAAACACTGGGAGAACCTTAACCCGGGCGAAAAACATTTTATATCGCACATCCTGGCCTTTTTTGCCGCCAGCGACGGTATTGTAAATGAGAACCTGGCCATCAATTTCATGAGCGAGGTGCAACTGCCCGAGGCACGCTGCTTCTACGGTTTCCAGATCATGATGGAGAACATCCATTCGGAAACCTATGCTTTATTAATTGATACTTATATAAAGGATCCGGCCGAAAAAGACCGTTTGTTTCACGCGATAGATACTATCCCTTGCGTAACCAAAAAAGCGGAGTGGGCACTGCGTTGGATAAACAATGGCAGCTTTGCCGAGCGTTTGGTAGCTTTTGCTGCTGTGGAAGGCATTTTCTTCTCGGGCAGTTTCTGCTCTATCTTTTGGCTGAAAAAACGCGGCCTAATGCCGGGATTGACTTTCAGCAATGAGCTGATCTCTCGCGACGAAGGTTCACACTGCGAGTTTGCCTGCCTGCTGTACAAAATGCTGGATGTTAAACTTTCTACCGAAGCTGCAACCAAAATTATTACCGATGCTGTAGAGATAGAGAAAGAATTTGTAAGCGACGCGCTGCCGGTAAGTCTGATAGGCATGAACGCCAAAATGATGAGCCAGTACATCGAATTTGTTGCCGATAGGTGGCTGGATGAATTGGGCTATCCTAAAGTTTACAATGTATCGTGCCCGTTTGATTTTATGGAGATGATAAGCCTGCAGGGTAAAACCAACTTCTTTGAGAAACGTGTAGGCGATTACCAAAAGAGCGGGGTGCTTAATGGTACGCCGGAGAACAAATCATTCTCTTTAGACGAAGATTTTTAGATGCCTCACCCAACCCTCTCCAAAGGAGAGGGCTTTAGAAATGCATTAATAACAACACGACCCTTAATTAATTATATATATACTGTTGGTTTAAAGTACTCCCTTACTTTGACACTAACTATTAAATACTAACCAATATGTTTGTACTAAAACGCGACGGCAGAAAAGAATCAGTGAAATTCGACAAGATCACAGCTCGGATTGAAAAACTGTGTTACGGATTTAACCTGGTGGACCCAATTGATGTGGCCAAAAAAGTTATTGAGGGTTTGTTCGATGGGGTTACCACCTCTGAATTGGACAACCTTGCAGCAGAAACGGCGGCATCGTTAACTACCAAGCACCCAGATTATGCTTTGCTGGCTTCGCGTATTGCGGTAAGTAACCTGCACAAAAATACCACCAAGTCGTTCTCGGAAACCATGAAACGTATGTACGAGTACGTTGACAAAAAAACAGGCAAAAACGCCGCTTTATTAGCCGACGATGTTTACGAGATCATCCGCGATAACGCCGAGATACTGGATAGCAGCATCATTTACGATCGCGACTTCGGTTTCGATTACTTTGGTTTTAAAACTTTGGAGAAATCGTACCTGTTAAAGATCGACGGTAAAATAGCCGAGCGCCCGCAGCACCTGTTTATGCGTGTATCGGTTGGGATCCACAAAGAGGATATCGATAGCGCTATCAAAACCTACAACCTGATGAGCGAGCGCTGGTTTACACACGCTACGCCAACCTTGTTTAACTCGGGTACACCAAAACCACAGATGTCATCATGCTTTTTGTTAACCATGAAGGATGACAGCATCGAGGGGATCTACGATACATTAAAACAAACTGCGAAAATTTCGCAGAGCGCCGGTGGTATCGGTTTAAGCATCCACAACGTGCGTGCTACAGGCTCGTACATCAGCGGTACAAACGGTACCAGCAACGGCATTATCCCAATGCTAAAGGTATTTAACGATACTGCCCGTTATGTAGATCAGGGCGGCGGCAAGCGTAAAGGCGCTTTCGCTATTTATTTAGAGCCTTGGCATGCAGATATCTTCGAATTTTTGGATCTGCGTAAAAACCACGGTAAAGAAGAAATGCGTGCCCGCGATCTGTTCTACGCTCTTTGGGTAAGCGACTTATTCATGAAACGCGTTGAGGCCAACGAGGACTGGAGCCTTTTCTGCCCGCATGAAGCACCGGGATTAGCCGATTGCCACAGCGAAGCATTTGAAGAACTGTACACCCGTTACGAGCGTGAAGGCCGTGCCCGCAAAACCATTAAAGCACAGGAACTTTGGTTTGCCGTTTTGGATAGCCAGGTAGAAACCGGTACACCATACCTGTTGTACAAGGATGCTGCCAACGCGAAATCTAATCAGCAAAATCTGGGTACTATCAAAAGCTCTAACCTTTGTACCGAGATCATCGAGTACACTTCTGATAAAGAAGTTGCGGTTTGTAACCTGGCATCGTTGGCATTGCCACGTTACGTGATCAACGGCGAATTCGACCACAATAAATTGTACGAGGTAACTTACCAGGCTACTTTAAACCTGAATAAGATCATCGATAACAACTATTACCCGGTAGAAGAAGCACGTTACAGCAACTTGCGCCACCGCCCGATTGGCTTAGGCGTACAAGGTTTGGCCGATGCCTTTATCCTGCTGCGTTTACCATTCGAAAGCGAAGCTGCAAAACAGCTGAACAAAGAGATCTTCGAAACCATTTACTTTGCAGCCATGACGGCTTCTAAGGATCTGGCTATACAGGATGGCGCTTACGAAACCTTTAAAGGTTCACCGCTATCACAAGGTAAATTCCAGTTCGACCTGTGGAACGAAAAACCGGCAAGCAACCGTTGGGATTGGGAAAACCTGCGTTTGGATGTAATGAACCATGGTGTGCGTAACTCGCTGTTAGTAGCGCCGATGCCAACTGCGTCAACATCACAAATATTGGGTAACAACGAGTGCTTTGAACCATACACCTCAAACATTTACACCCGCCGTGTATTAAGCGGAGAGTTTGTTATTGTAAACAAACACCTGCTGCGCGATCTGGTTAACCTGGGCCTATGGAACAACAGCATTAAAGATAAGATCATCACCGCAAACGGTTCTATCCAGAACATTGCAGAAATTCCTGCCGACATCAAGGAGCTTTACAAAACCGTTTGGGAGATCAAAATGCGTAACATCATCGATATGGCTGCCGATAGGGGCGCGTACATCTGCCAGTCGCAGTCGCTTAACCTGTTCATCAACTCGCCAAATGCAAGCAAATTGACTTCTATGCACTTCTACGCATGGAAGAAAGGCCTTAAAACAGGTATGTACTACCTGCGTACACAGGCAGCATCGCAAGCGGTTAAATTTACTGTGGAGAACCAGGGCGGCAAAAACATGGACGCTGTTATACCAGAAGTTGTTGCAGACAACAGCACCGAGGACGTACCAGCCGGCCCATCATGCTCGATGGAAGAAGGCTGTGTAACTTGTAGCGCTTAAGCTTTAGTCCGAAAGACGGAAAGTCGGCAAGTCCGAAAGAAGGATTTGCACTACATAATAAAGGCCGGGGAACTGAAATGTTTCCCGGCCTTTTTGCGTTTTTAAGCCGTATACAATCTGCACGTCATTGCGAGGCACGAAGCAATCTCCCCATAAGCAAAGCCACTTTGCAAGTCCGTTTGTCTTTACGTAGAGATTGCTTCGTGCCTCGCAATGACGCGACGGATAAAGGTTTGTCAAAGCCCCTCCTTTTACCCGCCCACTCAATTTCAAATATTTTCCCCAAAAATCAAAAGAATTGCGTTAATTAGGGGGAAACATATAACCTCACCTTATAAATGGCCCCCTATCATAATCTGCGCTTTAAATTATGCGTATCCATCCTTTCCTTCGTCTTAACTCTATTTGTTTATTCGGCAGCAAACGCCCAGCGTAACCGGGGTATGAATGCCGATGGCGATGTACTTAGCGGCAGTAACAGCAGCAGCGGCGGCCATGTTAACCAGGATGGCTGGATGATAGGCTTTAACGGCGGTTACGAATCTCCGCTGGGCGAAGTGAAACAGAGTTACAAGGGTTCGCCAACCTTTGGCGTTAACCTGTTCCGCAGGATGGGTCACTTGCTTTATTCCGCAACAGTTGATTACCGCAGCTATAAACCCTTACAGGATACCCTGCAGATAAGCTACGATGATACCGATTACTATGGCGCTACATTTAGTAAATTGAAGGGCATTGGCTTGTATCTGGGCATAGCTTACGAACTTCCCCTCAGCAGCGATATAAACGTGTACGGCGGCGTAAACGGCGGGGTTGTAATGGTAAGCTATAAGATCACTATCGACGATACCAATTTTTCGAGCACCGAAGAGGTCGCCAATGCGCAGAGCACTTACATTGCACCAAAGGTGGGACTCAACTTTATGTTGAGCCGCAGTTTGGGCATGGCACTGGAAGGACGTTACAGCCTGGGCACCGTAGGTGCAAACTATAACTCCCGTACCGGCGGAAGCGTTACCAAAGGATTTAACTCTGTTGCCGGGAATATTTTTTTAACATACCAGTTTTAAGCACGCAGAAATAATTGCCCTGTGATAATAAAGGCCGGGAAGCTGTACAGTTTGCCGGCCTTTTACGTTTTGATGATAAATAGAAATTTTTTCTTTCCGACTTTCGAAACAGAATTAAATCTTTCGGACTTTTCGGTCTTCCCGACTTCCGACTCACAATATGATCTCCGCCAAACACGAAATATTACACTGCGAGCGCTGCCAAAGCGCGTTTGAATGCAAGGCCAACTCTTACACCAAATGCCAGTGCAGCACGGTGCAGCTTAGTATCAACGAGGTACAATACGTAAGCGAACTTTATGATGGCTGCCTCTGCGCCAGTTGTTTGCTGGATCTGCAGAAGGAATACCAGGAGAGTTTATAATAATATCATATGGCTGCATTTTACTTATCTATACCCTGTCCGTTTGATGATGCTTACGCCATAGTTGTAGAAGATAACGGGCGTGTAGCCTATGCATATCTCCTTTTTTATGAAGACATTGTTTCTGATGTATGGCTGTACAATAGCACCGCAACACCTGCGGGCTCTTTTTTAAATACCGATGAAATGCCACCCCTAAACCCTGCAGATTATATAAAAAAAGACACCTTGATGATACCTATATCCGATGTGAGCCAGGTGTATTGCGAGTGGGACGAATCTGAGGATGAAGTGATAGAGGCTGCTATTATGCTACACGGAAAGTTTGTAGCCGAACTGCGGCATGGAGACAAACCCGGCTGGTCGGTATTTGCAGCAAAGGACGGGCCGCTGGCACTGGTTTATTAGGCGGCAATTGCATATTAAAAAACAAATATAAAATCGTAACGTTGTTTTTTGCGTAAGTACATTAACAAACATCAATTAAAAACACATACCATGGGATTAGGAGCACCGGAGATCATTTTAATATTGGTCGCAATTTTGTTATTATTTGGAGGTAAAAAAATACCCGAAATGATGCGCGGCCTTGGCAAAGGCGTAAAAGAATTTAAAGAGGCCCAAAGCGCTGCTAACGCAGAGCCACAACCCGTACCGGTTGCATCGCCAAAAGAAAATAACATTTAAGTTATAATTGTAAAAGGCCTCGCTAAGAGGCCTTTTACAATTTATAGGATTTCCTCAACCTTAATCTCTTACATACACTTCGCCCTTATACGGGCTGATGGTAGAGTGGAAACTGTATTTTGCCACATGCAGCAGGTAATAGGTCATGATATCGCACCAGCAGATCTCATCATGAAACATGGGCACTTTTGGAAATTTTCCCTCCTGTTTGCTTTCTTCCTTGTTGTATTTGTACTCGCCATCGTGTTTTACAATCCATTCTTTAAACAGGTCCATCTCTGAGGGTTCGGAGAAAACGATCTTAAAGAAAGTTTCCTCGGTCACCTCTTTCAGGTCGTCGTTCATGTAATGATGGTACTTATGGCGGTGGCGGATGATCTTGGCAGTTATCATATTGCGGGCTAATGTGTTATAGCTTAACACAAAATAGCGGTTGGCGTTTTAATTATTTACAGGAAAGGGAACCGCTCCGAAACCACTATTGCTAATACCGAATTATTTATCCTCTAACACCTTCACCGGTTTCTTATTTTTATCTATCGCCACAAAGGTAAAAGTACCCGTGATAGCCTTTTCGCGGCTGAAGCTGTACATCTCTTCCACATAAATTTCTACCAGTACCTTCAGGCTGGTGTTGCCGATGTTCGATACACTGCCCACCAGTTCTATAATGGTACCCGCCGGGATGGGCTGGTTGAAATCAATCCTGTCAGACGATACTGTTACCATGGTTTTGCGGGTAAAACGGGTGGCGGTTATAAAGGCAACCTCATCCATCAGCGCCATGGCGGTTCCGCCAAACAGGGTATCGTAATGGTTGGTGGTGTTGGGGAAAACGGCTTTAAAGATGCGTGTTTCGGCAGCTTTTGTTCTTTCTTCTACGGTCATGGGATAAATATAGATCCGCCCGGTTTTGAGCCGGGCGGATGCTGTGTTATTAAACAGTTTGTTTGCTGAAAATTTCGCGGGCGGCCCTTGCCGCCTCAACCATATGCGTTAATGCAGCCTGTGTTTCGGGCCATTTGCGGGTTTTGAGGCCGCAATCGGGGTTTACCCAAATATTGCCGACGGGGAGTAACGCCGCTGCTTTTTCCAGCAGGCTTACCATTTCTTCAACCGCCGGCACGCGGGGCGAATGGATGTCGTACACGCCCGGGCCGATCTCGGCAGGGTATTTAAAATCGGCAAAGGCCTCCAGCAGTTCCATCTGCGAGCGCGATGTTTCTATCGTGATCACATCGGCATCCATCAGCGCGATATGGCGGATGATATCGTTAAACTCGCTATAGCACATATGCGTGTGGATCTGCGTCTCGTCCTGCACGCCGCTTGCCGAAATGCGGAAGGCCTTAACCGCCCAGTCGAGGTATTTATCCCAATCGGCTTTGCGCAAGGGCAGGCCTTCGCGTATGGCGGGCTCATCTATCTGGATCATTTTAATGCCGGCGGCTTCCAGCGCAACCACCTCATCACGAATAGCCAGGGCTATCTGGTTGGCCGTTTCCGAACGCGGCTGATCATCCCGAACGAACGACCATTGCAAAATAGTTACCGGCCCGGTAAGCATGCCTTTCATCAGCTTTTGTGTATTGGCTTGCGCGAAGCTGCTCCACCTTACCGTCATATCGCGGGGGCGACTCACATCGCCATAAATTACAGGGGGTTTTACGCAGCGGCTGCCATAGCTTTGCACCCAGCCATTTTTGGTGAAGAGGAATCCGTCGAGCTGTTCGCCAAAGTATTCCACCATGTCGTTGCGTTCAAACTCGCCGTGCACCAATACATCAATACCAATGTCTTCCTGCCAGCGGATGGCTCCTATAGTGGCATGCTCAATTTCGGCATCGTATTCCTCCTGCAATAAAACGCCTTTCTTCAACTTGGCCCGCAGCTGACGGATATCATCCGTTTGCGGGAACGAACCAATAGTGGTTGTGGGGAACAGCGGCAGCTTAAACCTGTCCTGCTGTATTTTCTGCCGGGTTTTAAATTCGCTTGTGCGGGTGGCATCTGCATCTGTTATGGCCGCTGCGCGCTCTTTTATGGCCTGCTTGTGAATCAGCTTGGATAAATTCCGGGCCGATATGGCCTTTATGTTCTGCAGCAGCAACGGGGTGTTGCCTTCCATAATTTCGCCCAGCTCCTTAATCTCGTTCAGTTTCTGTTTGGCAAAGGCCATCCAATTCTTTATTTCGGGATTGATGGCGGTTTCCAGGTCAAGGTCGGCCGGGGTGTGGAGCAGCGAGCAGCTTGGCGCAATCATTACACGGTCGGCACCAATGGCAGCAACGGCTGTTTTGATGTGGCCAACCGAACGGATGTAATCATTCTTCCAGATGTTCCTCCCGTCTACCACACCAAGGGATAAGGTAAGTTGCCCGGGGATTAATTTTAATACTTCGTCTAACTGCCCGGGCGCGCGCACCAGGTCGAGATGCAGGGCGCAAACGGGTAGACTAACCGCCAAAAAGCTGTTTTTGTGAAGACTGTCGAAATAGGTAGTAAGCAGGGTCTTGATGTTTGGGCAATGCTTTTTAATTTCTGCATAAGCATAAATAAAGGCATCTTTTTCCTCCCGGGACAGGTCCATAGTAAGAAATGGCTCATCCAGCTGAACCCATACGGCGCCCTGATTTTGTAGTTTTTTTAGGATCTCGATATAAACCGGCACCAGCTTTTTAATCAGGCTGATCTTATCGAACCCCGCTTCCTTTTCCTTCCCTAATAAAAGATAGCTCACCGGGCCTATTAACACCGGTTTTGGTACGGTGCCCAGCGCCTGTTTAGCCAGGTTAAATTCTTCGAATACCTTTTCGGAAAAAACACGGAACTGCTGATTGGCGGTGAATTCGGGCACGATGTAATGGTAGTTGGTATCAAACCACTTGGTCATTTCCATGGCGGTAATATCCAGCCCGTCTTTTTGATAGCCGCGAGCCATGGCGAAGTACAGGTCTACCTCCTTGTTTTGCGGATTTTGGGTAAGCACGGGGTTGTACCGCTGCGGAATTACGCCCAGCATTAGCGAGGTATCCAGCACCAGATCGTACAGGCTAAAATCGTTACAGGGAATGAGGTCGATACCCGCATCTTGCTGCAACTGCCAGTTTTGCCGGCGGATGGCTTTGGCTATGGTAAAAAGATCGTCGCGGCTAATGGTGCCCGCCCAGTATTGTTCACTGGCCTTTTTGAGTTCGCGATGGGCCCCTACGCGAGGGTACCCGAGGTTGTTTTTGAGCATACGCATAAAACTTTTTTGGTTAAACATTAATGATGAATTAATGCTCCTTACGGTTTTCGGTATGCTTTCGTGGGGAGTGGTAATAAAAGACACAACGGTACACCAGGCTTTAAAAAAGCATGCGGACACCCGTTTTATCTCTGACTACTGCTTCATAACGCGAAAGCATTGTCTTAAAACTTGTGGCAAGTATCCTGGCTTGTAACATTATTGCCGCCCTTCTCATACCGTTTTGGCGGTACAATGGGCTTGCGTGGCAATAATTTGCTGCGTTACTTACAGTTGCGCGACAGCCCGTGATTTTCACACGGTTCCTTATTAATCCCGGTATTACCCGGGAACCTCAAGTTTGAAATAAAGTAAAGAACTGGGGTAAATATAGCTATTAAGTAAACTAATAAGCAATGCGGAAAGGCGGGTGGGTGTTTGTTGCCATAGGGCAAGAGGGGGGCGCGTGGGTGTTTAACTCACCCCGACTACGCTACGCTGGTCGCCCCTCTCTGCTTCGCAAAGAGGGTGAAGAAAGGGGAAAAAAAAGCTCCCCTCTTTGCGAAGCAGAGAGGGGCTGGGGGTGAGTTGAATTGCCAAGCGGACATTACCGATCGGCTATTGGTTTCTTCCGACTAACCCTTTCCTTTGCCAATCGTCCCAAATCCCCTATCTTTAAACCATCAAAACCAATTCTCATGAGAAAAATATTGCTAATTGCGCTGTTCGTTACAGCAGCATTAATCCGCCCTGCGTCGGCGCAAGTATTAACCAAATATGGCGACAACGTAGGTACACTGGATGGCATCATGAAAGCCTACTATGACGTGGTTACCGTAAAAAAGGGAGAGATGCCCAGCTATCAGCGCGATAGCTGCCTGCACATACCCGACCCGCGTGTAGGATACGTGATGCAAAAGAAGGATGGAAGCAAGGCACTACATTACATGACATTGCCCGAGTACCATCAATTAAGCGATGCCTCGCTGGCCAAGGAGGGCTTTGTAGAAGCAGAGATAGCGCGCAAGGTGGAAAAGTTTGGCAGCATTTACCATGTTTGGAGCACTTATGAAAGCCGTACTGTTGCAGGCGGGCCGGTAACCGCGCGTGGCATTAACAGCATAGAATTGTATAATGATGGCAAACGTTTCTGGCTGATTGCCTGGTATTACGATGGAGAGAGCAAAACCAACCCGATACCTAAAGAATATTTGAAATAACAGGGGATGGGAGAAAAATTCTCGCTGAAGGTTGAAGATGGTCTCTTAAAACAGCTTGTAAAACAGCAATTAAATATATCAGGGTTTTTGTCCCGCTTATTCGGCCCGATAAACAGCCCTGATTACCGGGCTATGTGCGAAGGCCTGGTAGCCTATCATAATAAGGACGGCGGCTCACCGGAGGTAGCAGAGTTTGAAATTATTGATAGCGGTTTTAATGTTGAAAGTCTGTCGGGTTATTGTAAATGCAAATTCGGCATCCACTTTCATTACACCTGCTCTGATGTGCACAACGATGCAACAGATACAATACGCTGGGATTTTGCACTCGATACCTCCAATCGTAATATCTGCTTCAATGGCGAGGAGCCTTGGGTGCGCGATGTGGAATAGCACCTGGGTAATATACCTGCACGCAATATTTAGTTGAATACTTTCTCTTTTATTAATTATTTAATAATGGGTAATATATATTATACTATTGAGCAATATAATCTTACCTTTAGTATAACCAAAGCGGTAGCACTTCTACCATTTATAAACCTTTAAATTATACAAAAATGAGAAACAAACTATTCTACAGCCTTGTAATGGGCCTTGTTTTGGCCTGCTTTTATTCGTTCACTGTGGTTAAACCCGCGCCTGTTAAACCGGCAAAAAAGGCGGCGGTCACCCGCAAATTCACTTGCAACGCTACGGTTACCTTCGTTAGCAAAGTTTACAACGGAGATGGCACCGTAACCGTAACCTGGAGTGGCACTAACGCCAGCTATTACACTTATGGCGGTTATTATCGTTGCAGCACTACCGGAGGTTTTGGCAGTACTACTTACAGTACCTCTGTTACCATCCCGGTTAATTGCGGTGGCACCTTAAATGTAACCGCCCGTTGTTACGACGGTTCCTTAGGTACTTATTTTAATACCACCTTCTAAAACATCCAACAAAAACCGCTTTGATGAACAAGCCCGTAGAAAGCCCCCCATTTCTATGGACTTGATTTAACCCTCCAGTACTCCCCGCTTTTCTTGAAGCCCAATACACATTCCTGCATTTTTCCAACTTTCGGACTAATTCCTTACCTTCGCCACCCATAAACTCATACTAAATTATGAAATTATTAGAAGGAAAAACCGCGCTGATCACTGGTGCATCTAAAGGTATAGGCCGTAAAATTGCCGAGAAATTTGCCGAGCATGGCGCTAACGTAGCTTTCACCTACCTTTCTTCGGTAGAAAAAGGGCAAGCACTGGAAGCTGAACTGCAAAGCTTTGGCACGCAGGTAAAAGGTTACCGTAGCGACGCTTCCAAATTCGACGAAGCCGAGAAACTAATAAACGATATTGTGGCCGATTTTGGCACTTTACATATAGTGGTGAACAACGCCGGCATCACTAAAGACGGCCTGCTGATGCGCATGACCGAAGAAGCATGGGACGAAGTTTTGAATGTGAACTTAAAATCCATCTTCAACGTAACCAAAGCGGCATCAAAAATTATGATGAAGAACCGCCAGGGTGTGTTCATTAACATGAGTTCGGTAGTAGGTGTGCAGGGCAATGCAGGCCAGGCTAATTATGCCGCCTCAAAAGCGGGTATCATTGGTTTCTCCAAATCCGTAGCAAAAGAATTAGGCTCGCGTAATATCCGTACCAATGTGGTTGCCCCGGGCTTTATCCGCACCGAAATGACCGACGTGCTGGACCCTAAAGTAGTAGAGGGCTGGGCAGCAGCAATACCATTAAAACGTGCCGGCGAGGTAGAAGACGTGGCCAACGCCTGCGTGTTCCTGGCATCAGATATGGCAGCCTACATCACCGGGCAGGTAATCCCTGTTGATGGCGGGATGTTGTAGTAAGCCAAAAGCATAAAGATGAAAGCCAAAAGCCGCGAAGGTTTTTGGCTTTTTTGTTTTATATTGGAAGTGAAATAAACCTGATGCGCCAAACCCTATTTATCGTTTTATTGCTGCTGCTAACTTGTTGTGCTTTTGGGCAGAAGAAGCGGCCGGCTCGCCTACCTCGCCCCCTTACAAAGGTGGAAGAGGAGAGAGCAGAGCGAAACTTTCAATGCCTGCATACGAATAGATATTCGGCAAAGGAACGGCGTTCTTTCTTTCCCTTTGCCAACGCCGGCAAAATAAAACTCATTTCTTTTGAATACACTGAGCCGCATGACCCGATTATATATGGTAGCGAGGGAAAGATAATTAGTGGGAGCCAGGTTGATAGCGATACCGTGGCTGTTATTGCCGCTTTGGCACCTAATAGATTCGCGGTCAACTACCGTAAAATAAAAGAGGAAAAAACACTCAGTGGTGGCGGTATCGACTCGCTAACGGATATTCTATACAATGTTGGCTATACACCCGTAAAGGGGACATTCTACCGTATTGAAAAAGAAATGAGTTGCTACGAACCAAGAAACGCGATATTGTTTTTAGATAGTGCAGGAAACATTACCCAATATATCAAATTCTGCTTCCAGTGCTGGAAATATTACTATAGCTCGTCTAAGACAAAACCGGTTGAATATTGCGAACAGAAGTACGATATGCTAAGGACGTTTTTTATAAAGCGAGGCGTAAAGTATGGCGCGGAGACGACGGAGGATTAAATATAAATGGGTCGGCGGATCATCCCATCCGTCGGCCCATTTATATCGCAACTAACCTAATTACTTAGCGTAAGCTGCTGCAAATTCTACCGCAAAATCTTCCAGTTTGGTTTTGCTAAATTCGGGTTTGTGTTGCAGGTAATCGTCAAAAAGGATGCCTTCCCTTACAGCTGCACCCATTTCGGTATAGCTGCGCGAAAATTCTTGCGGCAGGCCGGCATCCAGCATGCCTTGCAGGGATTGCTCGTCTGTAAATTCTACCCATTTCAAATCAGGTTTGCCAATGGCTTTGCCTAAAACAGAGGCTACGTCATCAAATGTGCGCTCGTCGCTGGTAATATAGCGGATAGTTTTACCGGTAAAGGGCTGCTGCAATTCGTAAGCCGCAACTTCGGCAATATCGCGGGGGTGTACCATTACTTGGGTATTATGACCAGGATAGTTAGCGCCAATGATACCGGCATGTTTTACCATAGCAATACTGTTGAAGAAATTGGTGTAAAAGAACGCCGGGCGCAGGATACGGATATCAACGCCATCCAATTGATTAAAGGTTTGCTCCACATCATGGATGCCCGAGATAGGGCCTGTACCACCATCGATATGTGCACCAATGCTGCTTAAAAGCACCACCTTTTTAATGCCGCTTGCTTTAATGGCTTCGGCGTACTTAATGCCCACGCCGCCAATGTGCGCACGGAAGTTATCGGAACTAAGATCATTCGGTATCATAGCATACAATGCATCGGCACCGGTGAATGTTTTGGTTAAAAAGGCCACATCGCTAACCGAACCGATTGCGGGCACGCCGCCAAGGGCTTCAATTTCGGCGGCTTTATCTGCGCTGCTGCTGATTACGGTTACATTGTGGCCTGCAATAATTAAGTTTATGGCTAAGGGTTTACTAATGTTCCCCAATGAGCCTGTTAAAATGATTTTCATGATAATTATATTTTTTATTTGTTGGGACAAAGTTATATTTGTACTTACTTTTTTACAAGTACTTACCCTTAAGTAAGCAAGCGTGATGACACAGATAAAAGAAAACTCCACATGGACTTTAATAAAGAACTAAGCATGCAGGCCTGCCCGGTGAGCTTTGTAATGAACAAGATAGGCGGCCACTGGAAACCCATCATTCTTTACCAGTTGATGAGCGGCCCCAAACGCTACAGCGAACTGAAACGCGCGATACCAACCATTACCGAAAAAATGCTGATTCAGCATTTAAAACAGCTACAGGCCGATGGCCTGGTTGATCGCCATGCCGAGCCTGTGGTACCACCATACGTCATCTACAAGTTTAGCGATAGGGGTGAGAGTATAAAGCCCGTGTTGAATGCCATAGCTAAATGGGGCTACGAGCAATGGAGCGCCGATAATATTTAACAGGCAGAAAAATCAAAGCTTATCACAATAATTTCGCATTTTGCGGGTATGGATTGTATGCGCATTACTCACCATTTACCATTCACTATTAATTACTAATGTCAATTACCTGGGGATCTGTTTCGGGATGGTGGGTGCCGGCTTGCCTTGTATTAGGTTTGCTTTATGCCTGGCTCATGTATCGCCAGCCGGTGCAACTGGCCAAGGCAGTAAGGTATGTGCTGTTTGCCTTGCGGGCTGTGGTGGTTACGCTCTTAGCATTATTGCTCGTGTCGCCGCTAATTAGATCCGTAAGCTACCAGCCGCAAAAGCCGGTGATATTGATAGCGCAGGATAATTCGCAATCGGTGAAGCTGTTTCAGGGAGCCTCACCTAAATCCTCTCCAAAGGATAGGACTTCTAATTCCCCCTCCTCTGGAGAGGGCCGGACTGAGGCCGCGCTCGCCCAACTCAAAACCCAGCTCGGGGATGGCTACGAAGTGCACGAGTTCAATTTTGATAAGGACCTGCACAACGGTCTCTCCAATACCTTCAACGGCAAGCAAACCGATATTTCATCTGCCCTGCACCAACTGAACGACCGCTTTGTAAACCGCAACATAGGCGCTCTGGTACTGGCTACCGATGGCCTCTACAACCTCGGCACCGATCCACAATACGAAGCCCGCAATATCAAAACCAGTATTTATACCATCGCCCTTGGCGATACAACCCCACGCCGCGACCTTCTGATAGGTAATATCAACTACAACAAAACCGCTTACTTAGGGAATGATTTCGAGGTGGAGATACTGGCCGAAGCCTACCAAAGTACGGGTGAAACCATGCGGCTAACTGTTAGCGAAGATGGCCGGCAGGTTAGCAGTCAAAACATCGCTATCACTGCTGCCGCCTTTAAAAAAGTTATCCCTCTAAAGCTGAACGCCGATAAAAAGGGTGTCCGTAAATTTACGGTAAACCTGGCCCCGGTAAAAAATGAGCTATCGGTACAAAACAATACCGAAACCTTTTATATAGAGGTGTTGGATGCAAGGCAAAAGATCTTGCTGCTTTATGATGGCCCGCACCCGGATATCAGCGTGATCAAACAATCGGTAGAAAGTAACCGCAACTTTGAGGTAAAGGCAAGTTTAATGACGGACATTGCCTCTCTCAATGTAAGCGATTATAGCCTGGCCATACTATACCAGCTCTCCGCAGCCAGTTACAATAAGGCGCAAAACATTTTAACGGGCAAAATGCCTTTGTGGTTGATGTCGGGCGCGCAGGCGGATATGGCTGCTTTTAACCGGGCGCAAAAAGTGGTAACCGCAAATGCCGGAAGGGATGATGTGCAGGAAGTTTTCGCGCAGCCGATGTCAACCTTTATGGCCTTCACGCTTTCAGATTCTACCCAAAACAAAATTGCCAAACTGCCGCCTTTACTGGCCGCTTATGGTACCTACGAGGCACAGCCCAATGCTGCTGTACTGCTGAAGCAAAAGATAGGCAGCGTGCCTACTAATTACCCCTTGCTGGCCTTTAGCGATGAAGGTGGCCGCCGCACTGCCGTGCTTACCGCCGAAGGGCTTTGGCGCTGGCAATTGGCCGAGTACCGCGAATATGGTAACCATCATGCTGTAGAAGAATTGTTTAGCCAGGGCGTGCAATACCTCACAGCCAATGCTAACCGCGAACGTTTCAGGGTGTATCCATCCAAAAACGTGTTTGATGAAGGCGAGAATGTGCTGCTGAACGCCGAATTGTACAACGATGCGCTGGAATTGGTGAATACCCCCGATGTACGCATCGCGTTAAAAAGCAGGGACGGTAAAAACTACAGTTTCCTGTTCACCCGCAGCGGGCAAAGCTACCAGTTAAACGCAGGTACATTACCTGTTGGCGAGTACAGCTATTCGGTCATGGCCAAAAACGGGAAGCAGCAATACACTGCCAACGGGCAGCTCACCGTAAAACAATTGAACCTGGAAACCCGCCAAAGCACAGCCAACCATCGCCTGCTGAAAAGCATTGCAGAACGTTCCGGCGGACAGATGCTGTTGCCGGCGCAGGTAGATCAGCTTGCCGCGCTCATCCGCAAAAACGAAAACATTAAAACGGTTGTTTATGAAGATAAGCGCTACAGTGATATGATCAGCCTGAAATGGATCTTTGCCCTGCTGGTTATATTGCTAAGCACCGAATGGTTTTTAAGGAAGAGAGAAGGGGAGGTGTAATCAGTTGGCAGTTAGCAGTTAGCGGATGTCTCCGAAATTCACCTTCATTGCCGTTGGTTTCAACCAACGGTACAATGCAGAAAACGCCCGGCTTTAGCCAAAACTCCCCGGCAAAGCCCGTAACAAAATCATAATACAGCACTCCTCGCGCTTAACATAGAGGATTTGTAAATTTGGCGCGTTAACATCACCACTTATGAAAATCAAAATTATCATCGCCCTGCTGTTGCTCGCCGCAACTGCCACTACTACCCAGGCCCAGCAACTCAATATCGCTACATACAACATCCGTTACGATAGTAAGGACGATTCTATCGCCGGCAATGGCTGGCGGGCACGTTATCCCAATATTGCGCAGATCATTCGCTTTAACGAACTGGATATCTTCGGCATCCAGGAAGGCTTATACCACCAGTTAACCCAACTGAACGATAGCCTGCCCGGTTATAAATGGATAGGCGCCGGGCGCGACGACGGCAAACACGGCGGCGAGCATTCCGCTATATTTTATAAAAGCGATAAATTTAAGATCCTAAAGTCGGGCGATTTTTGGATGTCGACCATTACCGATAAACCAAACAAGGGCTGGGATGCAGCGTTACCGCGCATTTGCAGCTGGGCGCAGTTTAAAGAATTGAAAACCGGGCTGGTATTTAATTTCTTCAACCTCCATATGGATCATGTTGGCGTAGTGGCCCGCCGCGAAAGCGCCAAACTGGTAATGGCGAAGATTAAACAAATGGCAGGCAATACACCCACTATCCTCACTGGCGATTTCAATGTCGACCAAACTAATGAGAGTTATACGCTCATTAATACTTCGGGCTTGTTAAGAGACAGCTACGAGTTATCGCCCATTCGCCTGGCAGCAAGTAATACCTTTAATGGCTATGATGTGAGCAAAGCCGGAGACGCCCGTATCGACCATATCTTCGTCACCAAAAAATTCAAGGTAACCCGTTATGGCATCCTTACCAATACTTATCACGGAAGATTGCCTTCAGACCATTACCCGGTGGTGGTGACACTGAAGTATAGGTAGTTCCGGTTCATAGATCATGGATGATAGTTCATAGGAAAAAGCGCGGCTGCTATGAACCATGAACCATCTGCTATGAACTAAATCTATGAACCATGAACTATTATCTATAAACTAAAAAAACTATCTTCGCTATCATGTCGCCTAACGAAGCCCAACAACTGATACAAGCGCTTACTGCCGAACTTAAACAGCACACTTACAACTATTATGTGCTGGCTATGCCTACCATTACCGATTACGATTTCGACCAGAAGCTGGAGCAGCTGAATAAGCTGGAAAAGGAATTTCCGGAGTTTTTAGACCCCGATTCGCCTACGCAAAAGGTCGGCGGCGATATCACCAAAGAGTTTGTAACCGTAAGGCACCGCTGGCCCATGCTCTCCCTGGGCAATACCTATAACGAGCAGGAACTGGTAGATTTCGACCAGCGCGTACGCAAAGCCATAGGCGACAATTTCGAATACGTGTGCGAGCTGAAGTTCGACGGTTTATCCATGAGCCTCACTTACGAGAACGGTAAACTGGCCCGCGCCGTTACCCGCGGCGATGGCACCCAAGGCGATGAAGTAACCACCAATGTGCGCACTATCCACACCATCCCCAAGAAACTGGAGAAAGGTACTTACCCCGATCTGTTCGAGATCCGCGGCGAAGTGTTTATGCACCTCAAGGCTTTCGAACGATTAAATAAAGAGCGCGTTGATAATGGTGAAGTACCCTACGCCAACCCGCGCAACTTTGCATCGGGCACCATGAAACTGCAGGATTCTGCCGAGGTGGCCCGCCGCCCGCTGGATTGTTTTCTGTATGGATTATATACCGAAAAAACACTCTTTAAAACTCATTGGGAAAGCCTCGAGGCTGTAAAAAGCTGGGGGTTTCATATTGATAATCATAGCCGTTTGGTAAGCGATATCAGCGGCGTGCTCGAATTTATCAGTCACTGGGATACCGAAAGGCATAATCTGAGTTACGATATCGACGGCATCGTTATTAAAGTAAACAACTACTCGCAGCAGCAGGAACTGGGTTTTACAGCCAAATCGCCGCGCTGGGCCATCTCCTATAAATTTAAAGCCGAACGGGTGGAGACCGAACTGCTTGCAGTAACCTACCAGGTAGGCCGTACAGGCGCTGTAGTGCCCGTGGCTAATTTGAAACCGGTGCTGTTAGCCGGTACCACCGTTAAACGCGCCACCCTGCACAATGCCGACGAGATTATGCTGCGCCTGCAACTGCACGAGCATGATACCGTTTATGTAGAGAAGGGCGGAGAGATCATCCCCAAAATTATCAGTG
Source organism: Mucilaginibacter pankratovii (assembly GCF_014773265.1). Taxonomy (GTDB): domain Bacteria; phylum Bacteroidota; class Bacteroidia; order Sphingobacteriales; family Sphingobacteriaceae; genus Mucilaginibacter; species Mucilaginibacter pankratovii. Next base: position 246,084 of record NZ_JACWMY010000004.1, read on the forward strand.
TAAACCTGGATAAGCGCAAGCCCGATGCGCAGCCTGTACAATACATTACCCATTGCCCCGCCTGCGGTACGGAACTAAAGAGGCAGGAGGGCGAGGCCGCTTTTTATTGCCCTAATGATGAAGGCTGCCCGCCGCAGATAGTTGGTAAAATGCAGCACTATATCGGCCGTAAGGCCATGAATATCGATGGGCTGGGCGATGAGACCATCAACACCCTGTACAACCGGAATTTCATCAGGCACATCAGCGATATTTATGCTTTAAAAGATCATACCGACGAACTAAAGCAAATGGACCGCTTTGGCGAGCAATCCATCAACAATATGCTGGATGGCATTGAAAAATCCAAGCAGCAGCCCTTCGAAAAAGTGCTGTTCGGCATGGGCATCCGCTATGTGGGCGCAACTGTAGCTCAAAAACTGGCGGCTCATTTTAAAACCATCGATAAGTTAATGACGGCATCGGTGGAGGAACTAACCGCTGCCGAAGAAATTGGCGGCCGCATAGCCCAAAGCATTACCGAATATTTTGCCGACGAAAGCCATCGCGCAGAAATTGAAAAATTAAGAGCCGCCGGGCTTCAGCTTGTAGCCGAGGAGAAAGAAGTAACGCTGGCCAGCGAAAAATTAGCCGGACAAAGCTTCATCATATCGGGTGTTTTCGAAAAATATTCGAGAGATGAATTGAAGGACATCATCGAGCAAAACGGCGGCAAGATATTGAGCAGCATCTCTGCCAAATTGAGTTACCTGGTAGCCGGCGATAATATGGGCCCTGCCAAACTGGAGAAAGCCAACAAACTAAACATACCCATCATCAGCGATGAAGAATTATTAAAAATGATTACACCGATTATGGGATGATTACACCGATCAAATCAGTGTAATCAAAAAAAATCAGTGTAATCAACATTATAAAAATCAGTGTAATCCAAAAAATAGTAATCGGTGTAATCCAAAAGTATCGGTGAAATCAAAAAAAGTATCGGTGTAATCAAAAAAATGGAATCACAAAAAATTAAATGGGGCATTATCGGCTGCGGCGACGTTACCGAACTGAAGAGCGGCCAGGCCTACAATAAAATAGCCGATAGCAGCCTGGTTGCTGTAATGCGCCGCGATGCCGAAAAAGCGGCCGATTATGCCCGCCGACACAACGTTGGCAAATGGTACAGCGATGCCGAATTGCTGATGAACGATCCGGAAGTAAATGCTGTATCTATCGCTACGCCGCCGTCTTCGCATTTAGATTACGCCAAACGCGCCATTGCAAAAGGCCTCAATGTTTATGTAGAGAAACCGGTAACCCGCAACGCCGCCGAGGCAGAGGCAATGGCGGAAGCTGTAAGGGAAAGCGGTGCCAAACTAACGGTGGCGCATTACCGCAGGGCGCTGCCTATGTTTCTGTATGTAAAAAGCCTGTTGGAGAATAATGCCATTGGCGATGTGCGCACCGTGCAGATCCGCATGTGGCAAAACCGCGAGCCTAAGGTACCTACATACCCCGGTACCAACTGGCGGCTGGACCCCGAAGTATCTGGCGGTGGTTACTTTCACGACCTCGCCCCGCACCAGTTAGATCTGATGCTCTACTTTTTTGGTGAGCCCGAACATTATAACGGCTACAGCCTTAATCAGGCAAATAGCAGCCCCGCTGATGACCATGTTTGCGGCTTGATCGTTTTTAAAAACAAAGTGATAGTAAACGGCTCCTGGAGTTTTAACGTGGCCGAAAGCGAAGCGGTAGATACCTGCGAGATCGTTGGCACAAAAGGGAAAATTACTTTCCCGTTCTTTGGTAAATTTGTTACGCTAAAAACCGAAGCAGGCGAAGAAACCACAGATTTTACACATCCGATGCACATACAGCAGCCCATGATAGAAAAAATAGTGGCTTTTTTTAAGGATGAAGGCCCAAACCCCTGCACTATAGATGAGGCGGTGGTGTTAATGAAAATAATAGACTCGTTTACCCTAAAATAACAATGAATACCCTAACCTTATCATATCCCCCGATGCCTGCCGGAGCGGATAAAAGTATCCTCAAGCCATCTGCGTCCTTCACAAAAAAGGTTTATGGCTCCATCGCTGCAATTTTACTGTTTGTGCTGTGCTACCTTTTGCTTTTTGCAATCACCGTGTGTTTAGCTATAGCGTTTGGAGCACTCGGCATAGGCATTATTTCGCTAAAGGTCCATTGGTTAACTATCATGGTCGGGCTCGGCCTTATTGGCTCGGGCCTCATGCTCATATTTTTCGTCATTAAGTTCTTATTCAAAAAAAATCACGAGGATCGGTCAGATCTGATGGAGATTACCGCTGCAGAACAACCCAATCTTTTCGCTTTCATTAATAAAATAACCGAGGAGGCAAACGCGCCTGCTCCAAAACGGATCTACCTTTCGGCAGATGTAAATGCCGGTGTGTTTTACGATTCCAGTTTTTGGAGCATGTTCCTCCCGGTAAAAAAGAATCTTAAGATTGGACTGGGGCTGGTAAATAGCGTTAATGTATCCGAATTTAAAGCGGTTATGGCGCACGAATTTGGCCACTTTTCGCAGCGCAGTATGAAGTTTGGCAGCTATGTATACAACCTCAACAAGGTTATTTATAATATGCTTTATGACAATGAAGGTTACGAGCGCGTTCTTGGCAGCATGGCAGCAAGCCATTGGGTATTTAAGGCAATTGCCTTTATAAACGTACAGATAATAAAAGGCATGCAATATGTTTTGCGGCAGGTTTATATTGTGTTAAACAAAACATATATGAGCCTCTCGCGCGAAATGGAGTTTCATGCAGATGCTGTGGCGGCCTATGTAAGCGGCTCAAACCACTTGGTTACATCCCTTAAAAGAATAGAAATTGGGCAGTTATGCTATAGCCGCCTTTTAGATTACTGGAACACAAAACTGGCGGAGAATAAACGGTCGGAAAACATATATCCGCAGCAACTGGAAATGATGAGACTTTTTGCCGACAGGCGTTTGATGCCCACCGACAGCGCGGGCCTGCCGGTAATAAAAAAGGGGATGTTTATAACCGATAACAGTGAAGTGGTTATTGAGGACCAATGGTCGTCGCACCCATCAACGGAAGACCGCGAATTGCACCTGGAACGGATAAACCTGTTTACAGATGTAAACCACCAATCTGCATGGTCGTTATTTAACAACGCCGGGGAACTGCAGGTGATGCTCACCAATCACTTATATGCAGGCGTAACTAAAAGCAACGAGGCCGCTTTTGTAAATTTAAATGAGTTTAAAGAGGACTTTAACGCCACTGTAAACACCGATCTGCTTGATAAACGCTACAAAAACTACTACGACCGAAATATTAATGAGTTTGATGTAGATGCCGCCCTTGCAGCAGCCGATGGTAAAAACACCTACACTTTTGATAGCTTATTTACCGATGAGAATTGCGCCCTGCCGCAGGCTGCCGAACGTATGGAAGGCGATGCCGAAATAATGGACACCATCACCAATGTGCGCCTTGATATAAAGAACTTTGATTATAAAGGCAACAAATACAGCCGGGACGATGCCCCGTATATTAAAGGGCTGATAAATACGGAGCACAAAGAAACCGAAGCACGGATAAAGGAGCTGGATGAGCAAGCCTTTATTTACTTTACTAATATTTGCGGAACCCCTGCAGAGCGTGAGGAGCTTGCCGGGAAATATAAAATGCTTTTTGCCTGCCAGAGGGTAGCCGTAGGCCGGTACCAGCAGTATGGCGAGGCTTTGAGCCTGTTTAACAAGATCTATGAAAGTATGCCCTATGCCGAAATAAGCAATACGGTAGATGCAATTTACGCTAAAGAAAAAGATTTAAAACCAGTTGTAAAACAGCTTGTTGCAAATGAAAATATAAACTGCTACCTTACCGCAGCGCAAGTAGAAGAGGTGAATAAATATTTAATGAAGGATTGGGTGTATTTTAACCATCCAAATTATGATAATGAGGCTATCGATGTTTTTAATAAGGGCACCCAGGCCTATATATCAGCAGTATCGAAGCACCATTTTGAAATGAAGAAATATTTGCTGAATTTTCAGCTTAATTTGTTAGAAAACAGGGCTTAAGCAATTATGAAGAGTTTTGCCATACTGGGTTTATTACTCCTCCTGTTAACGACAGGTATGCAGGGATATGCACAAAATTTTGATGTGCCCAAGAACTATGTGCTTAAAACCAGGGACGATTACGCTAAGTATGAACCCGATATTATAAAAACTGCCGACTGGCTGCAGCAAACCCCCTGGAAAGCGCAACCGCAAAAAACAGAGGAGGCTAATCAGTTTTTACTAAAATGGGCCAAAGGTACGCCGGCTGTTACTATCAGATTGGTAGAGGCGGTTATGAACTTATCTGACCGTAACCCCCAGCTGGGCTTTGTTTTTATGGCAGCTTTCTCCAAATATGTTTTGGAGCATAAAGAGGACCGGGATCCAAACAACGCGAATATTGTTGCGGTACGCGCAGTGGTAAAAAAATATAGCGCCGAACCTGCTCATAAACCCGATGAGGATATTGACCATTTGATCGTCCTCGACACAAAAGGGGAGTTAAATGATTGGGTGATATCTACCTTTTCGATGGAGGAAAGATAATACCAAAGGCTTGGGAGTTCCGGGCCTTTGGTGTGTATTAATCGTTTTTCTTAGGCACTTTTGCGCCTTCTTTACGGGCTTCCGAAAGGCCAATGGCAACGGCCTGTTTCTTGCTGGTCACTTTTTTGCCACTGCCGCTTTTTAGCTTACCCTCTTTCATTTCGTGCATGGTTTCTTCTACCTTTTCGTTCGCTTTTTCAGAATATTTTGCCATGATGTTGAGTTTTTATTTCAACCTAAAACATAGCAAACGATCTGCCAAAATTAGCCGGCCGCTTTCTCCAATGCATCAATATCTGCCGAATTGATCAGCAGCAGGTTTTCGGTTATTTTTTCCGCGCTCCAGTTCCACCAGGCTATTTTTTGCAGGCGGGCGGCGGCATCGTCATCAAAGCGCTTACGGATGAGTTTTGCAGGGTTGCCGCCAACAATGGAATAGGGTGGTACATCTTTGGTTACTACTGCTTTTGAAGCTATCACCGCGCCATCACCAATCTTCACACCGGGTAATATGGTGGCGTCAAATCCTATCCAAACGTCGTTACCAACAACGGTGTCGCCTTTGTAGGGGAATTTACCGGTGGGGTGCTCGCTATCAGTTATTTTTTCCCATCCGTTACGGAAGATAGCGAACGGGAATGTAGAGATAGGGGTACTTTCGTGGTTGGCCCCGTTCATAATAAATTTAACGCCCGAAGCGATAGCGCAGAACTTTCCGATGATCAGCTTATCGCCAATAAAATCGAAATGGTAAAGCACATTCTTTTCGAAGTTGCCCGGGTCTTTAAAATCATCGTAATACGTATAATCGCCTACCTCGATGTTAGGGCGGGTGATCATGTTTTTTAAAAATACCAGGTTTTGGTACGGCTCCATCGGGTAGCGCATACCAGGATTTGGTCCGTTAAGCATGGGTGAGAAATTTGAGTGAATTTAAGTAATTGTATCACAATGCACAAATGCATCGTTGGCATATCAGGGGAATCGCCTTTAGAACTTTTACACGCTTATTCAGTACTTATTCGTTTAAAATCACAATGTTCGGGCTTGTTCGGGCTGTTCGCGCCCGATGTCGAACGCGAACAAGCCTAAAAATCAATTGAAATTATCCGCAACTTATTTACGCTTTTTAAGTTAATTGAATTGTATTGCAAAAAACTGCGCATTTATAACTATGTTCATCATGAAAAAAACGTTACCCCTATAATATGCCCATCAAAAAAATCATCGCCCCCTTTTACGAACGGCTTGCCCTGGTATTGATAGGTTTCTGCATATTAGGATACCTTGTGATAGTAGCTAAAGATCTGTTGGACCCGCTCTTATTTGGTTTTTTATTTGCAGTGCTGTTACTGCCGCTGGCCAACTTTTTAGAAAAGAAGTTGCGCCTCCCCCGCAGCGCTTCATCATTTGTAGCTATTTTATTGATGATAGGCTTTGTTGGCGGCATTTTGTACCTGGTTGGCGCGCAGATCTCCAACCTGGCCAGCGATTGGCCGATGCTGAAAAAGCAGGTTGATCAATCTGTAGACGGTTTACAGGAATGGGTGCAGCACGCTTTCCAGATAGATGCTACTAAACAAATGACCTATGTAGACAATACCGCCCGCAAAATAATGGCATCAGGTGGCGCGGTGCTCGAGACCACGTTCGGCGCCATTTCTTCGCTGATGCTGTTCTACATCTTCATCATGATATTCACTTTCTTCATCCTGTTTTACAGGCGGCTGCTCTTCCGTTTTGCGATCTCTGTTTTTGAGGATGATCACTCGCATGTGGTAGTTGATATAGCCGAGAATGTGCAGAAGATATTGCGGCAATATATTTTTGGCCTGTTACTGGAGATGGTTATCGTATCGGCCGTTGCCATGACGGCTTTTTGGATCATCGGTATCAAATACGCGGCGCTGCTTGGGCTTATTGTTGGGCTTTTTAACATTATTCCTTACCTGGGTATTTTTACGGCGCTGTTTTTAAGTGTGCTCATCACCTTTGCAACTGGTACCATCAGCGAAACGGTGACCGTGGGGGCAAGCGTAATTGGCATCCACTTGCTGGATGCAAATGTATTGTTGCCCGCCGTAGTAGGCTCTAAAGTGAGGCTCAATGCGCTTATCACATTCATTGGTATTATACTGGGCGAGATGCTTTGGGGGCTTTCGGGCATGTTTTTGTCTATCCCTATCATCGCCATTTTTAAAATTATCTTCGACCGGATCGACAGCCTTAAGCCATGGGGCTACCTGCTGGGCGGCGATTATGAGTATAAAGAATCGGCAGAAAAGAAAATGAAGACGGAATAACCGCGCTATTTGATCAGCTTATATATACTGATATACAGTGTGGCAGCGTAGGCTATCAACACTACGGTGTTTACCACCAACAGCCAGTTCATATCGGGTTTGCTGTATTTTTTGATAGAGCAAAGCACCAGCAGTGTGATAAAACCCAGTATCAACAGAATGGGAAAGGCCAGCATGTATGCGTGTTTTGGCGTGAGGTAAAGGTGCTGCAATTTGCTGCCGTCGCCCTGCAAAAAGGGGATGAGCGCTATCAGCAATAAAATAAAAAATATACGGACTACAGCTTTCGCGGCTATCTGGCTAACTTTCATACCGGGCAAAGTAAAAGTTTTTGGCTCAAAATGCGTTTATAAATAATTCCTTTATGTGAAAGGGATGATTATTTTTGAGAAAACAATTCCCCTATGTTAGTGCATCGCAAACTAATAACCCTTACCTGCCTCTTCCTGCTGCCCATATTTGTATTTGCGCAACGCAAGCACAAGAAGAGCTATCAACCCAAACATATTCCTACAGTTACGGCAGGTGCAGCGTCATCTTTCCGGATAGTGCCTTTGGGTGTTTTGGGAGGGATAGACGAAAGTAACTTATCGGCTTATATGGTAGCACCGGCCGGCTCTGATAATTACGCCTGCCTGGATGCCGGTACGCTGCATGCCGGGATAGAGAAAGCTATCAAAGAAAACGCCTTCGACGCGCGGAGTGAAAAAGTTTTGAAGCAGTATATTAAGGGGTATTTTATATCCCACGCCCATCTCGATCATATCGCAGGCCTCATCATCAACTCTCCGGAAGACAGCACCAAAAATATCTACGGACTGGCAAGTACCCTCGAAACCGTAAAGACGCATTATTTTACCTGGGAAAGCTGGGCCAACTTTGCCGACGACGGCGGTAACCCTCAGCTAAGAAAATACCATTACAGCGTGTTGCAACCCGGTGTAGAAACCCCGGTAGATAACACAGAGATGCAGGTACAGGCGTTCCCATTGAGCCACTCTAATTTAACCAGCACCGCTTTTTTACTGCGAAGCAAAGATAGTTATGTATTGTACCTGGGCGATACAGGTGCCGATGAGAAAGAAAAAAGCCAGAACCTGCACAAACTATGGGAAGCCGTAGCCCCGTTGGTTGCAGCCGGTAAATTAAAGGCGCTGATGATAGAAGTAAGCTATGCTAACGAGCAACCCGATAAAAGCCTTTTCGGGCACCTTACGCCGCGTTTGCTGATGAATGAGCTGGATGTACTGGCGCAGCTTTCGGGTACATCGCTCAAAGGGCTGAATGTGGTAATTACACACCTCAAGCCACCTTACAAAACCATCACCAAAATAAAAACGCAGCTAAATTATCTCAATACTAAACGGGAGATGAACCTGGTGTATCCGCGCCAGGGCAAGCCGCTGGGGTTTTAGTTACTTATCGTCCAGCAGGTCTACGCAGGTTTTTGATAGGGTGGCGAGTTTGGTTTTCAACGTTGCTAAACCCTGTGTGTCTTTTGTGTTTTTAAGGAGGATGTTAATACGCGTAAGGGTATCATCGTCCGGGTCGCAGGCCTGGGCTTTTTCGAGGTAGGGGATAGCCTTTTTTGCGGCGGCCATATATAGCGCTGTTATTCGTTTGTTTTCGGTGATGTTTGATGCTGTGGCGTTCAACTGGCCGGCAAATACTTCTGCCTGTTTAGCGTAGATATAGCCTAAGGCACGCTGTACCACGTAGTAATTGGGTACGGCGGCGGCAACACGCTCATAATATATTTTGGCCTTTACCGATTGCTCATCGTCCTCATATAACTTCCCTATCGAGTAATAGAAGTTGATCCTTGCCTTGGGTGTAAGCTTGGCGGTATCGGGTAACAGCGCTTCTCCAAGTTCCAACGCTTTGGTAGTTGGGCCTTCCAGTCGGGAGAGGTTAAAATCCAGATAACGGTTATAAACTTCTTCGGCGGTTTGGGCCCTGGCGGTTACGATGGCAAAAACGGCGATCAACAGTAATAATACTTTCTTAGGCATAAGGTAGCAAATTTGTGCAAATATAATCAGCTAACGCAGGAATAGCCGGGGCATTGCATGGGGATGTTTAAATTACAGTAACCATTATGATGCATCATGAAAAATTACCCCAAGCGTATGCCTTTCGCCGCTGCTCAGTTCGCTTACGCCATGGCGCATGTTTACGCGGTGATAACCTTTTGTTCCCTTCGACGGACGGAAGTTGGTGGTAAATATCAGCATATCTCCTTTACGGGGATTTAATACGATGGCTTTCGATTGCATCCTGGGCCGCTGTTCAACTAAAACAAATTCGCCACCCTCAAAATCGGTGCCCGGCTCATTGAGGCAAACCACCAGTTGCATGGGGAAGAAGATCTCGCCATACAGGTCCTGGTGCATGGCATTGTAGCCGCCCTTGCCGTATTTTAATATGAGTGGAGTAGGGCGATTTTGGTTGTGCTGGTGGCACAATTCCGTTAACTCGTTTAAAGTACCGGGGAATGTTTTTTCGATCCCCAAAGCATTCATCCAGTTATTGGCAACGGTGGCAATGTTAGGGTAAATCCCTTCGCGCAGTTGCTGTACTACGCCAGGCAGCGGGTAGTTATAGTATTTGTACTGCCCCATCCCATAGCCATGGTTTTCCATTTGGATGGTTTTGCGGTAAAGAGCATCGTCGCCGTAGTTAGCTATCAAGGCATCACATTCATGTGCCAATAGTATTTTTGGGATGGTGGCATAACCCCTGTCGTTCAGGCTTTCGGTTATGTTCGCCCAATCGGTTTGTTCAATTCTTTGCTGCAGATCCATATTTATACGATGCTGAAATTGTTAACTTTTGCTGCCTCCCAGCCAATAATGGCCGATTTGCGGTTGGCGCCCCAATGATATTGCCCAAACTCGCCGGTTGATTTGATAACCCTGTGGCAAGGTATCAAAAAAGCGACAGGGTTTGCACCAATAGCACTCCCAACGGCACGGCTCGCGGTGGGTAATTCTACCGTTTTAGCTACTGTCGAGTAAGTATTTAACCCGCCCATTGGGATCTTCAGTAATGCCTCCCAAACCTTTAGCTGGAAACTGGTGCCTTTTAAGTGGAGCTTGATGGATGATAGTTGTGACCAATCCCGGGTGAAAATATACAGCACATTCTGCTGTGCCAGATCTACCACCTGGTAATAACTGGCGTTAGGAAATTGCGCGTACAGACTGTTGAATGCTTCGTCCTTGTCATCCGCAAACGCTATGTAGCAAATACCTTTCGCGGTTGATGCCACAATGATGTTGCCAAAGGGTGTTTCGGCGTAGCTGAAATTGATGGAGAGCGCCTTGCCGCCGTTCTTGTATTCGGCGGGTGTCATCCCTTCTATGTTGATGAACAGATCATGCAGACGGCTGGTGCCGGAAAGGCCGGTTTCGTATGCTGCATCAAACAGAGTTGCTTGTTGTTCCTTCAGGATGCCTTTGGCGTAATCCAAACTCAGGTATTGCAGGAATTTTTTTGGACTGATGCCTGCCCAATCGGTAAACATGCGCTGGAAGTGGTAGGGGCTCAGGTTTACTTTTTCGGCCACTTCATCCAGGCTGGGCTGGGTTTTAAAATTGAGTTTGATATAATTTATCGCCTCGGCAATACGATCGAAATTGATGTTGTTTTGTGTTTCCATGATATGAAGATTATAACACAAATGTACCGTGGCGACAAAGGCTAAAGAACCCGAAACTTGCGGAGTTTGGGTTGCACCGATTATAAAGCGTTGTCATTTCGAACCGAGGTACGAGGGAGAAATCTTGTTAGATGCGCAAAGCCGTCGATGCAAAGCGGCTATGCAAATCCGCTTTGCATGTTTAACAAGATTTCTCGTCGCTTCGCTTCCCTCGAAATGACAGCGAGTAATATTTATTCCTTTTCAACTTCTTTTCCCTTCAGGGGAGGAGACTAAACCTCTACTTCATCTCATTCAACACCGCAAACATCTTCGCCCTTATGCCGCTACCGGGGCCGTTGTAGTTGTTCACCATGATGGAGAAGCAAAGCTCACGGCTGTTATTTTTCTGGAAACCGGCATAGGCCTGTACGCCGCTGATGCTGCCGCTTTTCATTTTCATATCGTTGTAAACGGGCAGGCTCTCATAAAAGTCGCCAAACCATTTTTCCTGGTGGGCGGCTTGTAGGATGTGCGCGATGGTAGAGGAGGTGATCCTGTCCTCCGGCGAAAGGCCGCTACCGTCATAGATGTTCATCGAGCGATGATCGATGCCTTTTGCTTCCCAAAAGTCTTTTACCGCTTCTACACCATCGGTGGTAACGGCGCCCTTGCCTAATTTTGTTGATATAGTAGCCAGCAACTGCTCGGCATAAAGGTTTACGCTTTTTTGGTTGAGCCAGTAAACGATCTTGCTCAGTTCGGGAGATTTAATAACAGTTAAGCTATTTGTGGCCGCAGGTACAACTAATGATTTCTCTTTTAAGGATAAGGAAGACGCCGGATCGGTACTTACCGCAATCCCCATTTTCTTTAAGGTATCGCTTAAACGCAAAGCGGCATCATAAGCCGGGTCGGGGATAGCGGCGGAGATGGTTTTTTTGCTTTGGTCGATAGCATAAGTACCGCGCAGGTACATGGTTTTGCTGTTGAAGCCGGGCAGGTAGGGATAGGCCAGGTCGCCGGTTTTGGCGGCGCCGGTGGTGAGCTCGCTTTTGTATTGCAGGTAATAAGTATTGGGTACGGTGCCGGCCACGGTGATAGCATCGCCAACGCCGCCGGTATTCAGCTTAATATCAAATTGGTTCTCGCGCCAGCAAAGCCCGGCAATGCCCGCGCCATAATAGGTGCCCAGGTCCTGCCAGATCCAGCCATCTGGGATGCTTTGGTGGTTAAAGCTCCCATCATCGCCAATAATTTTACCGTTCACTTTTTTAATGCCTGCCTTTTTAATGGCCTCCACCATGGTATTCAGTACATAACCCTCTTTGGTTGTTGCATAGCGCCAGCTGCCCAGGGTAGGGTCGCCGCTGCCTTTGATAATGATATCGCCGGTTAGCGTGCCTTTTTTATCGATTGTGCCGGTATAGCCAACGGTTGTTTCAAACTGGTAGTCTTTCCCTAAAACAAAGAACGAGGTAATACTGGTGACCGTTTTTAGGGTGGAGCCGGGTGCCAGGCCCATATCAGGGTTGGCGGCAAATACCTGCTCGCCGGTTTTGGCGTCCAATACGGTTAAGGAGAGGGTGGCGTATTTGCACTGGCTATCCTGCTGCAGCTTGTTAAATGCTATTTGTAATTTTTGCTGCAGGCTTTGTGCGTGCAGCTGGCTGCCCGCTAAAAGCAGGCTAATGAATGTTATCGACTTTATTTTATTTATCGTATTCAAATCTCTAAAAAATTAAAACCCGACTGAGCGAACAGTCGGGTTGTTTATTATTTAAACCGCAGCGTCCGGCTCTTGTTTGCTCGTTGCTTTGGTGATGTAATAAATTGGGATACCTATTAATACAATGATCAATCCGGGCCAGGTAAATTCTGGTTTGTAAATAATTAAAAGGGTACAGAATGCTAATCCCATTAAAATATAAATGGCAGGCAGTACCGGGTAGCCAAAGGCTTTGTACGGGCGTTCAGCATTTGGCATTTTTGCCCTTAACCTGTAAATACCGATGATGGTAAGTACGTAGAATAATACCACCACAAAAGATATCATATCCAGCAGATCGCCGTAACGGCCACTGAGGCATAGAATAGATGCTACTACCGCCTGGATCCACAAACCAAATTCAGGTACGCCATTTTTGTTCAATTCGCCTGTCTTTTTAAAGAATAAGCCATCCTTCGCCATAGAATAATAAACGCGCGAGCCGGCCAATATCAAACCGTTGTTACAGCCGAAGGTGGAGATCATGATCATTACGGCGATAACTATCGTCCCTTTACTGCCAAAGATCACATCCGATGCTGCTACAGCCACCCGGTCTTTATCGGCAGTGGCAATATCATGTAATGAGAGTACGCCGGTATAAACTACATTTGCCGCTACGTAAATAAGCGTAACGATGAGTGTACCGAAGAACAAACTTAGCGCCACATCGCGTTTTGGATTTTTCATTTCTCCGGCTATAAATGTTACGTTATTCCAGGCATCGCTGCTGAAGATAGAACCAACCATTGCTATAGCGATGGCACCTAAAGCGGCGTTAATTGCATAAGGGCCATAATCGCCTGGCTTGCTGGCTGCAGCGCCAATATCAAGTTTATGCATGTCCCAGGCGTTGGTCCAGTTGGCGCTCCATATTTCGGGTTTAAGGGCTAAAAAGCCGAAAATGATCAACCCGAACAAGCTTAAGAGCTTGGTCATGGTGAAAGTGGTTTGTATCAGTTTACCGCCTTTTACGCCTTTGGTATTGATAAAGGTAAGCAGGAAAATAAGTACGATGGAAACTAATTGTGCCGCGCTAATCTTCACAAAGCCCTGTTGAAAAAGGATGTTGTCTTCGCTTACTGCCGGTATTAAATAAGCCGTAAATTTGGAGAAGGCTACACCAACAGCGGCAATAGTGCCGGTTTGTATCACCGCGAAGAAGCTCCAGCCGTATAAGAATGCGATGAGTTTGTTGTACGATTCTTTTAAGTAAATGTATTGCCCGCCTGCTTTGGGGAACATGGCGCTTAATTCGCCATAACTAAGGGCTGCGGTAAGGGTCATGAAACCGGTGATGAGCCAAACGGCTATCAGCCAGCCGGCCGAACCAACGTTGCGGGTAATATCCGCGCTTACAATAAATATCCCGGAACCGATCATCGAGCCTGCTACCAGCATGGTGCCGTCGAGCAAGCTCAGCTCGTGTTTCATTTTAGGTTGAGAAGTATCTGATGCCATCAATTTTAGTTTAAGTTCCCTAATCTATTCAAAAACTTTAAATTTTGACATTCTATTGTAAAGAAATTAATTTGCTATTTTGCACCAGCCATTTATATTTACGCCCCGCGTGTAAACTCTTAACCAAGCACACTTATAAACCAACTATTGAATATGGATCTTTTGAACAATTACTTAATTTACTTAATCCCGGTATTTGGCCTCGTGGGGATACTTGTTATGGCCATTAAATCGGCCTGGGTAACCAAACAGGAAACCGGCGATGCATCTATGAACGAGCTGGCAGGCTACATTGCAGATGGTGCAATGGCGTTCCTGCGTGCCGAGTGGAAGATACTGAGCTACTTTGTGGTAGTTGCGGGCTTGCTGCTGGCATGGAGCGGCACTACGGTTGCTACCTCCAGCCCGGTTATTGCAATTTCGTTTGTTATCGGCGCATTTTTATCAGCGTTTGCAGGTTATCTGGGGATGCGGATAGCTACCAAATCAAACGTGCGTACTACACAAGCCGCTAAAACCAGCCTGGCGCAGGCTTTAAAAGTATCGTTTACAGGCGGTACCGTTATGGGTCTTGGCGTTGCAGGTTTAGCTATTATTGGTTTGGGTTCGTTATTTATCGTATTCTATACGATGTACGTAAAAAACGTTGCTGGTGCTACCGTTAATGGTGACGACATGGCGAAGGCGCTTGATGTTTTGGCTGGTTTCTCCTTAGGCGCCGAGTCTATCGCGCTGTTTGCCCGCGTAGGCGGGGGTATTTACACCAAAGCAGCAGACGTAGGTGCCGACCTTGTAGGTAAGGTTGAAGCCGGCATCCCCGAGGATGATGTGCGTAACCCTGCTACCATTGCCGATAACGTGGGCGATAACGTAGGCGATGTTGCCGGCATGGGTGCGGATTTGTTTGGCTCATACGTGGCCACCATGTTAGCCACAATGGTATTGGGCCGTGAGATCGTGTCGAACGACGCCTTCGGCGGTATAGCCCCGGTATTATTGCCGATGGTTATTGCAGGCCTGGGTCTGCTGTTTTCTATCGTTGGCGCATCGCTTGTTAAAATTAAAAACGAAACCGACAGCGTACAAAAGGCGCTTAACATAGGTAACTGGGCGTCTATCATATTAACAGCCGTAGCTACTTACTTTTTGGTGCAATGGATGCTGCCAAATGATAGTTTTCACATGCTGCGCGATGAGGATGCCAACCATGCTATCAAAGCAGGTTCACTGGTGTTTACCAAGAACGGGGTTTTTGGTTCGATACTGGTAGGTTTGGTTGTTGGTACTTTAATGTCCATCATCACCGAGTATTATACCGCTATGGGTAAACGCCCGGTGATGAGCATCATCAGGCAGTCGGCAACCGGGCACGCAACCAATATTATCGGCGGTTTGGCCGTAGGTATGGAATCTACCGTATTGCCAATTTTGGTATTAGCAGCCGGTATTTACGGTTCTTACTTTTTTGCAGGCTTATATGGTGTGGCAATCGCTGCTGCCGGTATGATGGCTACAACTGCTATGCAATTAGCAATCGACGCTTTTGGCCCTATTGCCGATAACGCGGGTGGTATTGCCGAAATGAGCCGCCTGCCGGAAGAAGTGCGCGGCCGTACCGATAACCTGGACGCTGTAGGTAACACTACCGCCGCAACAGGTAAAGGTTTTGCTATTGCGTCTGCAGCTTTAACCTCACTGGCGCTGTTCGCGGCCTTTGTGGGTGTTGCGGGTATTGAGCATATTGATATTTATAAGGCCAACGTTTTGGCCGGTTTGTTTGTAGGCGGTATGATACCGTTCATCTTCTCCGCCCTGTGTATCTCGGCAGTAGGTCGCGCGGCCATGGCCATGGTAGAAGAAGTTCGCCGTCAGTTCCGCGAGATCCCGGGTATTATGGAGTATAAGGCACGCCCTGAGTATGAAAAATGCGTGGAGATCTCTACCAAGGCTTCTATCCGCGAGATGGTTGCACCGGGGCTTATCGCTTTAATTACGCCAATTGTCGTGGGCTTTATTTTTGGTCCGGAAGTATTGGGCGGTTTATTGGCCGGTGTTACTGTATCGGGTGTGTTGATGGGGATCTTCCAAAGCAACGCAGGTGGTGCATGGGATAACGCTAAGAAATCCTTCGAAAAAGGCGTAGAGATAAACGGCGAGATCTACTACAAAAAATCAGAACCGCATAAAGCGTCTGTAACCGGCGATACCGTAGGCGATCCGTTTAAAGATACCTCTGGTCCGTCGATGAATATCCTCATTAAGCTGATGTCGATTGTTTCCCTGGTTATTGCACCGCATTTGAATACGAATGAGACCGGCGTAAAAACGGCACAGCGGCAGGAGAAAGTACAATCCATCACGGTGCATGTAGTGCAGGTAGATAAGAAATTGTAATTTAAGTTGTAGTTATTTGAAAGCCTCCTGATGAAAATTTGGAGGCTTTTTTGTTTGGAAAGTGGAAGTCACAAAACGTAATCTTAAACTTGTTTCAAGACCCCATCATATAAGTAGCCATAGTGCCCGGCTGCTTTGCATGCCGGTTACAAGCTGTATGGGGTGCCGAGATAAACCGGCATGACGTATAGTTGCTTAACTTAAAGCACAATTTTCGATTTTTAACTACGCTATATAGGAATATTTGCGAGTTTAGCTGCACCTTAAAATCTTAACGAACGTAGCCGATGCGAAAGACTTTTACCCTGACTTTTATCGTACTCATCACCATCGCCTTAACGTACGCCCTGGCCCATTACATGAAGATGGACAGCTTTGCATTTGCCTGGGCGCTTAATTTCCTGTTGATGGCAGGCACGATCAACTTTACGGAAGCATTAAAAGGCCAGCTTAATCAGGGGTATTACAACGAACAACCATGGGAACGGGGCGGAAAAATATACCGTTCGCTCGGAATTGATTTTTACCGGAAACTATTGGTTTGGATAGGCTGGGAAAAACTAAACAAAAAAGCGGCACCGGTAGAAAAGAATACCGAAGCTTTAATACACCTCCATAACCGAACAAAAAAATCTGAATTGGGGCATCTCCTCATTTTCATCATCGTGTTAGGGTTTAATATTTTTGTGGCTTTTAAATTCGGGATACTTAAGTCCCTGTGGTTGTTGGTCCTGAATATATTACTCAATTTATACCCTGTTTTATTGCAACGCTACAACCGGCCGCGAATTGAAAGAGCCATAAAGATTAGTGAACGGCGGTAACGGAATAAGTAATTATCAGGTTTTTAATAGTAAACGGTTTAGGGCACGTTTTTATAAATTGAAAACCTATGAGTAGCTTTATCCCAACATGCACAAGCCATTAGTCAAACTTATTATTTACATCATTTGCCTCTACGATATTTACCTCTATCTGCCCGATGCCCTCGGCCTGTTCAATATAGATTTTTACCCACCCGATCCGGACGCGCTTACCTACTTTGATGCCGCGATGATGCTGTTTGGCGGGATAGTTTTGGGCATTATTCTCCTGAATAGTAGCGGGAGGTTTAACAGGTATTTAGGCGTATTAATGCTAATTTTGAATGTGGTACTTACGCCCTGGTTTTTGTATAAGGCTTTGCCGTAGAATGAGGAAATCTACTTTAGTAGTTAGCCATAAACCTGCGATAGGGATTGCAGTGGAAACCCCGGAATGAAGCGCTGCTTCTATCAGCAGCGCGGAATGAGGAGTTGTAAGGGAAAGCCCGGGCCGCAGGCATCGCCATTATTTTTAGAATCGAAATTTCCGGTTTTTTCCTGAACTCAAATTTATGAATTAAGAATTAGCACGACTTCTTATTTCTTTCGACTTAATCCCCAATATTCCAACCCTTAATCGAGCGTTCTTGCCCCCTGATTCTTAATCTCTTGCCTCTGATTAATTCTGTTTATAACAAACATACCGTTGTTACATTCTGCTCTTTATCTTTTCAATAAATTTAAGTACGTTTGGGCTACACGATTTTAACTATTACTGATCTTACTAAAAAATTAAAATGAAGTTATTTATCAAGAAACCGATAGCGCAGTTAATGGCCGCGTCGGCGGAATCGGAGAAAACATTAAAACGAACGTTAGGTGTTGGTTCGCTTATTGCGTTGGGTATTGGCGCTATTATAGGCGCGGGTATATTTGTGCGTACAGCTGCTGCGGCAGGTGAGCACGCAGGCCCTGCAGTAACCATATCCTTTTTAATTGCAGCTGCAGGTTGCGCGCTGGCAGGCTTATGCTACGCGGAATTTGCCAGTATGATACCTATAGCAGGTTCGGCATACACCTACTCGTATGCCACTATGGGCGAGTTTATCGCCTGGATCATCGGCTGGGATTTGGTGCTGGAGTATGCTTTGGGTGCCGCAACGGTATCTATAGGCTGGTCGCAGTATTTTAACGAGTTTTTGCATACGTTCTTTAACGTGCATATACCGTTTATCTGGTCGCACTCACCGTTGGAGGTATCTAACACCACAACCGGTATGTACGCCGCCGAACTTGGTCAGCATGGCTATGTGAACCTTCCCGCCATCTTCATTTTGCTGATGCTTACCTTATTACTTATCCGTGGTACTGCAGAATCTGCTGTGGTAAATAACGTTATTGTAGTAATAAAAGTAGCTATCGTATTAATGATCATCGGTTTTGGCTGGCATTTCATCAACCCTGCATTGCACACACCTTACATGATCCCTGCTGATGCGGGTACCATCAAGGTAAGCGCGGGCACGGTTGACTATGGCGACACCTTTAACCATGGCTGGCTGGGCGTATTGCGCGGCGCAAGTGTGGTTTTCTTCGCGTTCATCGGTTTTGATGCAGTATCCACCGCTGCACAGGAAGCTAAAAACCCGCAGCGCGATATGCCAAAAGGTATTTTGATCTCTTTGGCTATCTGTACCGGTTTATACATCCTGTTCTCTCACGTACTTACCGGTTTGGTATCATACAAAGAGTTCCTTATCCAGGGTAAAGAAGCGTCGGTTAGCTATGCTATCAAAGCAGCCATGCCTGGGTACGGCTGGTTAGCATCGTTTGTAACAGTATCTATCCTGGCTGGTTTCTCTTCGGTTATCCTGGTGATGCTGATGGGCCAAACCCGCGTGTTCTACACCATGAGCGTTGATGGCCTGATCCCTAAAGTATTCTCTCAACTGCACCCAAAACACCGCACACCATACAAATCTCAATGGTTGTTCTTTGTGTTTGTATCCCTGTTTGCAGGTTTTATTCCTGATAAATACGTGGGCGATATGGTAAGTATCGGTACCTTATTCGCGTTCGTACTGGTATGTTTGGGTATCTTCATCCTGCGCCGTACCGATCCGAATTTGGTTCGTCCGTTTAAAACGCCATGGTATATGGTGGTTTGCCCGCTGGGCGCCGCTATCTGCTTGTGTATGATAGCAAGCGAAGGCTGGGAAAACTGGGCACGTTTAATTGTTTGGTTACTGATAGGTTTTATAATCTACTTTACCTACAGTATCAAACGCTCACACGTTCGTAAAGGCGTTGTAGAGCCGGCTAACGACCCTATCAACCCAAAATATGTTGAATAACTAAGCTTAAAACCTATAAAACAAAAAAGGTTCTGTTAAACACAGAACCTTTTTTGTTTTCAACCTTTTTGTAGCAGATGAAAGCCAATAAAACCCTGTGGGTGCTTGTTTTTATTTCGGTGATCAATTCCATGGGCTTTGGCTTTATTGTGCCGCTGCTGTATTCCTATGGCAAAAAATTCGGTGTTACCGGGCAAACCATCGGCTTGCTTACCGCTGCGTTTTCTATCGCGCAGTTTTTTGCCACACCGGTGTTAGGCTCACTTTCTGATCGATTTGGCCGGAAGCCTTTGCTGGCTATCAGCCTGGTGGGTACCTGCGCATCGTTTATCCTTTTTGGGTTTGCCAATAGCCTAATATTGCTTTTCGCTGCGCGGATATTAGATGGCATTACAGGTGGCAACATCTCGGTGGCACAGGCCATGGTATCGGATATCTCTTCACCAAAGGAGCGCGCCAAAAACTTTGGGATATTAGGTTCGGCGTTTGGTTTCGGCTTTGTAATAGGCCCTGCCATAGGTGGCTTGCTCAGCAAGTTTGGTGAAAAGGTGCCTTTCTTCTTCGCCGCAGGTATAGCGCTGATAGGTGTATTGCTTACGGTGTTCCTTTTGGAAGAAACCAATAAAAGGACGAAAGACGGGAAGAGTAAGGATAAAGGACATAGCTTCAACTTTGTATCCCTCATTACTGTGATGAAGAAACCGGTTATAGGCACCGCGGTTTTGGTTGGTTTTTTGCTGACAATGGCGCAGTTCACCATGATCATCGGTTTTCAAACCTTTACGGTAGATGTTTTGAAAATTAACCCCACCCAAATCGGACTGATGTACGCAGGTTTTGGTGTAACCGGGATATTGATGCAATTAGCGGTTCCGCTGATCAAAAAAGTAATTCCATCGCAGGCTTTGATCCTGATGCTCTCCACCCTGGTGTGCCTGGGGATGATGATACTAACCGGCTTTGCTACCGGTCTGGTTATGTTCATCGTAAGTATATCTGTCTACGGCTTATTCAATGGCTTGCGCAACCCCATGCTCAACGCCATTATTGCCGACCATAATAACGACTCGGAAAAAGGGGAGGTGATGGGCATCAACCAGTCCTATGCCTCTATCGGGCAAACCCTGGGGCCGGTTAGCGCGGGGTTAATTACGGCTATATCGGTACATAGTATTTTCTTTTTGTCGTCTTTATATATTTTAATTGCACTTTTGTTCAGTATTCGCTTAAAGTCGAGAGAGTAAAACCCGAACACCTATGCCACACTTCATCTTTAAAGAGATCCTGTCGGTAACGATGATCCTCTTTGCCATTATTGATATCCTTGGTGCCATACCCGTGATTATCCAGTTAAGGCAGCGTTCCGGCCATATCGAATCGGAGAAGGCAAGCATAGCGGTGTTGGTGCTCATGATCGCCTTTTTATTTGTGGGGGATGAACTACTTGCCATCATCGGTCTGGACATCTCCTCGTTTGCTATCGCGGGTTCTATCGTGATCTTCATCATCGCGCTGGAGATGGTATTAGGGGTCGACTTTTTTAAGGAGGAGGTACCCGAGTCGGTATCCATCGTTCCGTTAGCTTTCCCGCTTATAGCCGGTGCCGGTACCATGACCACGCTGTTATCCCTCAAATCGCAATATCAAACCCAAAATATCATCGTAGGTATTATCGTAAACACGCTGTTTGTTTACCTGGTGCTCAAGAACGTGCAATGGCTGGAACGACTATTTGGCAAAACCGGGCTGCATATTTTGCGCAAGGCTTTTGGGGTGATACTGTTAGCTATCGCGATAAAATTGTTCAGGAGTAATAGCGGGCTTTAATTTCAATTTTCCTGTCCGGGTTTATGAGTTGTGATTAAAACATAAAAAAATGATTTTACTGGTTTTGCTGTTCGTACTTGCGGTTTCTGTTTTGTTAGCGATGCTTATTGCATCTAAAGTGAAGCGGATGCTGATAGCGTCGACCAATAAGCATGCAAATGCGATAAGCATATTCGCTTTTGTATTTAGTTTTTTGGTTATTTTCTGCGGGATAATTTTTGTGCTTATCTTAAACATTGGGTTTAGCAGAGGAGGAGGCAGGCATGTTTAGAAATAGCGAAACCGCCGGCTAATAAATTTGATACAATTTATCGTATATTTCACCATATCAAAACCTTATCAATAGCCATGAAGTCGGACTTACAGACATTAGCAATTTACAGCTCTTTAGTAAGCTTAGTTGGTTTGATAACCTACTTTATATCGCGGGCTGTGGAGCGCAGGCTCGAAGGATCAGGCAATAAGCGGGCGAGATTATGGGGCGCATTAACCTTTATACTGAGTTATTTTATTACGCTGTTTGCTATTGGCACTATTATACTTCTACAACTCAGTTTTTCAAGAAGATGATAAAAAACGTTACCCCGGATAAAGCTTAAACCAATCCATAAATTTCAAATGCCGTCACACACCGCTATTTTATTATTTCTTAATATCGGTACGCCCGAATTAGTGATAATATTGGCTATTCTTTCCATTCCTGCTTATTTTGCATCACGTGCCATTTGGCGGGCCTTTCAAAGTTCTGGCAGAGGATACGCCATGCTTTGGAGTATATTAACGTTTATACTCTGCTTTTTTGCTACATTGTTTGTTATAGGAGCCGTTATCGCCGCCGGTTTTGATTTTGACAGATAGCACGTGTTTATGCTTTTTTCTCCTGATCAGCCATTCGGCAAATAATAAATTTGGTACAAAACCCATCCAGGCATCAATCATGTACAGCGGTAGTGGGTCGATATTAACAAAACCGGAGATGATGATCTTCCAGAGCCTTAAGGTGACCGCTGATAGCGTAAGCGCATAACTCCGGATCATGTTTTCTTTGTGAGCTTTAATATTTCCGGCTTTTATTTCAACCACGGCTTTGTAGGTAAACCAAAACCAAAGGCAATCTAAAATTACAAATGCAGTTTTAGTAGGCAGCAAGCCGTTGGCGTAAATGGCCATGATCATGGCTGCGGGAAAATTCACCAGCAATACATCATAGGCATATATCTGGCCCATCAGCCGGTGTACACGTTTATGATCGCGCAGGATATCGCCGTTGAATTGCGTAAAGCCCGCCAGCAAGGCAAATATTACCGAAAATACATGGGTATAAAAAGCGATCTTCCAGGGGAGGATATGGAGGTACTCCTGTTTATACTGAAGAAAGCCGATATTATCCCTCATGGGGAAATATTCTATAATACCCCTCAGCATTAAAAAAGTAGCCACGCAAAGCAGCATGTAAACTACTGTTGTTTTGAGGATGTATTTTACGGTTTCCAATATGCCCTGAAGCAGGAGTTTTTAATTTGAATGGGAAGATATGAGTTATTAAAATGAGAAGCAATAAAGAAGGTTGCGCGTTCTTTAATCCGCGTCCTCAAATTTCCAAATCAACGAATCTTCAAATCAAACTCACTCACTTCTCAAACTCTTCACCGGATTCGCCAGCGCCGCCTTAACAGTTTGTATACTGATGAGTATTGCCGTAACTATTGTTAAAGCCAGCACCGCCAAAATGAATGGTACAGGCGTGAGGCTTATCTTATAAGCATAATTATCCAGCCAACGCTGCATCAGGTAATAAGCCAGCGGACAAGCAACCACACCGGCAACAACCACGGTGCCCAAAAAGTCCTTCATAAACAGCATCATCACATGGTTTACAGATGAGCCCAGCACTTTGCGGATGCCGATTTCTTTGGTGCGTTTTTGAACGCTGAGCGAGATAAGGCCCAATACACCCAGCAGCACAATAACGATGGCCAGGCCGGTTGCCACGTAAGCAGCTTGTTTAAGCTGCAACTCAGTTTTATACATTTTGGCGAGGGCATCGTCCATAAAATTATATTCGAATGGCGCGCCCGGCATTACTTCGGCCCATTTCTTTTGCAGGGTTTCCAGGCTGCTTTGGATATTGCCCGGCCTTAGTTTAATGGAGAAAAAGCGATAAAAGGGCGTTTGATTTACGTTGTAAAATGTAACAGGTTGCATTTTCGCCTGCATCGAACCAAATTGGAAATCGGCAACAACACCGCAGATGGACAATGGATCGCGGCTGCCCAATGCCCGGAACTGCTGCCCGATGGCGTCCTTCGCATCAGCGAAGCCCAGCGCTTTGGCTTGCATTTCGTTGATAACCACCTTGCCCGAATCTGCCTGCGTATACTGCGGCATAAAAAACTGACCAGCCTTTAGTTTTAGTCCGTACGTCGCAGCGTATTGGTTATCGGCTACCAATATCTGCGATGAAAACCCCGACGCGGAATCCGCATCCATTTTAGTAGCACGGAAGGTGCCGCCGTTGTTACCATCCGGAATTTCCCATGATAGTGTTACCGAACTTACCTGAGGCAATTGCGCCAATCGGTAGCGATTACTTTCCATCTTTTGCACGCCGGGTTTGCTCCAATCACGCGGGAGTTGGGCGTACACCACGTAATCTTTATCATAGCCCAAACTTTTGCTGAAGAAGAGATTGATCTGCTTGGAAACTACGATAGCACTGACAAGCACCACCGCCGCCGTAGCAAACTGGAAGGCGATAAGCGCCTTACGGAAGATTACGTTATCCTTCACCTGGTTCAGCTTTCCTTTTAAAGAATCTACAGATTTTAATGAGGATAGCACTAAAGCGGGGTAAAGCCCCGCCATCAGCCCGATAACCAATGCCAGCGCAAAGGGCAGCAGGTAATAATAAAGCGGGAATGAGAATAGTCTGGTAAGATCCGTCCCTAACAAATTGGCAAAATAGGGGCGGGCAAGCCCGTAAATACCAAGCGCGAACACTGTGGCGATAAACACCATCAATACCGATTCCGTCAGAAACTGCCAGATAAGTTGTTTCCTCAATCCACCCAAAACCTTGCGAATGCCCATCTCTTTCATTCGTTGTGAGGAGCGACTGATACAGATGTTGACAAAGTTAATAACCGCCATCAGCAAAATAAACAGCGCTATAAATGATAGGGTATACAGCATCTTTTTCACCAGCCCGTTTGTTGCTTCTAAATAATAAGATTTCAACGGCACGAGATAGGGGGTAAGGTTGGCAGAGATTTGTGGTGGCGCATTCTTTTTGATGAGGCTACGCATAGGGCCATCCAGCGCTTCGGGCTTTACACCGGGGCGGAGTTCAATCAAGCCGCAGATGACGGTGTTGTTCCAGCCATCCAAACTTCTGCTTAAGAATTTTGCCGCAGCGGTTGGTAAAAAGAAGGTACTGTTACTTTGGTCGCTTACGTTGGTAACCGAGTTTTTGCTCAGCTTATCCAGCACGCCGTTCACTACAAAATCGTGCTTGTCGCCTTTAAAATTTTCTATGCTCAGGGTTTCGCCCACCACATCGGTTTTGCCGAAATATTTGATGGCCATATTGTCGGTTATTACTACCGAGAAAGGATCGTTCAGCGCGGTATTGGCATCCCCATGCAATAGTTTAAAGCCATAGGTAGTTAAAAAGGTGCTGTCGCCAACCTGGATGCTCTCCCTAAAGTGCTTATCGCCTTTAGATACGTTAGAGCTCACGCCATCCCAATGGTAAGAGTTAGCTACCAGTGTGGGGTACTCATCCTTTAAAGCCTTTGGCATCGGTGCAAGGGCGGTGAGTACGTAGCCCATGTTAGGGTCCTTCCATTTGCTTTGAATGATGTACTGGTTATCGGCGTTTTTAAGGTCGGCATTAATGTTTACTTCATGCCATACGTAGCTGGCAATGAGCAAGGTAAAAGCGATACCTACCGATAGCCCGAATATATTGATAAGCGAAAAAAGCTTGTGCTTGATAATGTTGCGCCAGGCGATGATGAAGTAGTTGTGCAGCATAGGTGTGGGGTTTGTACACCTAATGTAGGGAGCTAAAGAGCAATAAATGAAAAGATTAACATTATTTAACAATGCCCGTTGCTGCCGCGAGTTTCCAACTCGTGGCGCGCATGGCTGCAGTTTTCAACTGCCGCAAGCTGGAAGCTTGCCCAATGCCAACCACGAGATACGCTGCGCTAATCTCGCGGGAGCCGTTAACTCAACTCCTCAAAAGTTCCCCCTTCAGGGGATTGTGGCGCTCTGCTTGCGGCCGCTGTCAGCCTCGCCACAAACATCGTATCCGCCTTGCGCTCGTAACCTTTCAGTACCCGCATCTCTTCCAGTTTCAGGCCTAATTGTTTCACCATAAAATCTACTGCATCCTCATTTTCGGCCTTAAAGGCCGAGCAGGTGATGTAAATGATGGGTTTACCCGGTTTAAGATGCTTCACTACATTGGTGATGATGCTTTGCTGCAGGCGTTTAAAAAAATCGGCTCTGTGGAAATCAAACTGGCTGATCATCTCCGGGGTGCGGCCCCAGGTACCCGAGCCACTGCAGGGCGCATCTAAAATAATACCGTCGAACGCGTACTGATATAAAAGCTGCTCGTTATTCTCGGTAAGGTCCATCAGCTTCTTCTGGTATTTACGCAAACCGGCCTGCTGGAAACGCTCATCTAAATTGGATAGGATAGATTCGCGGATGTCTGACACCACGAGTTTGATATCCGGTTGCAGACTGTGCAGCAGCAGCGATTTACCGCCCGATGCCGCGCAGGCATCCCACCAGCTATCCCATTTTTGCGGCTTAAAGTAATTGGCCGTTTGTTGCGACGAGTAGTCCTGCACCTCGTACCAATGTTGTTTGGCAAAAATAGTTTCCAAACGGGTGCCGTTGGGCAGCGATAAGCAATTATTCCCCTCATCCTTAAAAATAACTCCGGCTTTGATAAGCTCCGCTTTAACCTGCGCTTCCATGCCTTTGGCCATGCGGATGTACAGATCGGGCTGCACAAAAAAAGATTTTAAGTATGCGTCCTTATCTATCCCAGCAGAAAGTTGCGCAGTCCATGGAAACACGTCTTCCAGTTTAAAATCGGGGTGGGCGGTTTTGACGAGGTTTATCTTTTCATCGACTCCAAAACCTATGCAAGCGGCCCATTCGGGTTTAAAATGCTGCAGAAAGGAGTTGGTTTGCGTGTTGCACAAAAACTCGGCAACCATCAGCCGGTCTTCGGGGGGGGTGTTGTAAAGTGCCTTGCCTAAACGGAAGTAATTATATATCAATCGACCAGCAACCTTACGGTCGGTAGAGCCCATTTGTTTGTTTTGCCTGTAAAAGCCGGGGAGGAATTTGCCTAATGGTGTATCTGCCGGGTAATCACCCAAAATGCGCTGAAAGGTTTTAAGCTGGTTTATGGCTTTCATTGCACGGGTTTAAGTTCAAAGTTTTCGTAACGCAGGATATCTACGTGCGTATTTATCCAGCCTTGCCCCGGCCTCTTTTCAAAATGAAAGCTGTTGTGAATCCCGGTAAAGTCGTTTTGTTCTACGCGGCGGTAACTATCATCATCGCGGGCCAAAAGCTGCCCGAAGTAAAGCCCTTCATCAAAACCTTTTATGGCGAAATCGGTAGGGTCGGCGCGGTATACTTTGCGGTACAAGCGAATAAAGTTATTGGTTTCGGGCGATTTGTAGTCCACCTTATCGGTACTGGTGATATGCGTTTTTAAGCGTTGCAGCAGGGGCGCTTTTAAAAAGGCGAACTTCTCCCAGTTGGGATGCCCAAACACCATAACCGGGAATTTGCGTGATAAAGTATCCAATGATTTTAAGGTAACCATCAAAAATGCCTGTTTGGTTGAAGATACTAAAAAAATGTTATCTACCTTATTGTTCAGTTGCGCAACCAGTGGTGTAAGGTTGCCACGCACAACTGTAAATGGCACCACCTGTATCCTGCGTTTGCTCAGGCTATCTATAGTACGCTTAAAGGGGGCGGTGTAAAGTTTTTCATCGCTAAAGCCGGAGTTAAGGATGTAAACCTTCTTTGGTTTCAGCCTGCTGGCTATGTAAGTTGCCGCGCCCCGGGCATGGTACTCCAGCGGCGGGGTCATGGTAACCAGGTTTTGGTTATTGAACAGCGTGGGCGAAGCCGGCGATAACGGCGATACAAGAGGCTTGCGCGAATATTGAAACATCGCCGCAAACAGCCTGATATCCTCCGGGAATATCGGGCCGACGATCAGGTCGCCATTTTTTACCTGCGGGTTTAGCCCGAGGCTATGTATAGCGGCATCATCCTTACTATCGTAAACCTGGAGTTTAAAGTTGGCACCCTGCCCGGCAACAGAATCAAGCGCCAGCTTAAAGCCCTGGTAATACTCTACCGACATGTTGGCCTTCTTCAGATCGGCCGAACTATAGTTTTGCCCCGGCGCAAGTTTATCCAAACTCAAAGGCAAAATAAGCGATACTACGGAAGATTTTGCCTCAACAACATTTGGTTTAGCGGGTGCTTTTTCAGGTTTTACAACCGGTTTTTCGGCTACGGGTTTGGTAGCAACGGGTACAGTACGCACTTTAGGCGAGCATGCGCTCACCAAAAGGGCTACTAATACTATAAACCACTTATTCCCACTCAATGGTGGCCGGTGGTTTCGAACTGATGTCATATACTACCCGGTTAATTCCTTTTACGTTGTTGATGATCTCGTTAGAGATCTTGGCCAGCAGGTTATAAGGTAAGTGGCACCAATCTGCCGTCATCCCGTCTAACGATTCTACCGCGCGGAGGCAAATTACATTCTCGTAAGTGCGCTCATCGCCCATAACGCCTACCGATTGCACCGGTAAGTAAATGGCGCCTGCTTGCCAAACACTATCGTAAACACCGGCCGAGCGTAAATTGTTGATATAAATCGCATCAGCCTGTTGTAAAATATCAACTTTCTCGGGTGTGATGTCTCCTAAGATCCTGATAGCCAAGCCCGGACCCGGGAAAGGGTGGCGGCCTAATATATTCGGGTCGATGCCTAAGGCTTTACCTACGCGGCGTACTTCGTCTTTAAATAAGGTGTTTAAAGGCTCTACCACCTTCAGTTTCATAAAATCGGGCAAGCCGCCAACGTTGTGGTGCGATTTGATGGTAGCCGATGGCCCTTTCACCGAAATCGACTCGATAACGTCCGGGTAAATGGTACCCTGGCCAAGCCAGCTTACGCCCTGTACCTCGTGCGCGGCATCATCAAATACCTCTATGAACACGCGGCCAATGGCTTTACGTTTTTTCTCAGGGTCGGTTAGGCCTGCCAGCGCATCGTAAAAACGTTGCTTGGCATCAATGCCTTTTATGTTGAGCCCCATGTGCTGGTACGAATCCAAAACAGATTGGTATTCGTCTTTACGCAGCAGGCCGTTATCTACAAATATACAGTGCAGGTTGGCGCCGATGGCCTGATGCAGCAATACCGCCGCAACAGATGAATCTACACCGCCTGAGAGCCCTAACACTACTTTATCATTGCCCAGTTTTGCTTTCAGTTCGGCAATGGTGGTTTCGATGAACGAATCGGGCGTCCAATCCTGGCTGCATCCGCAAATATCAACCAAAAAGTTCTGCAGCAATTGCTTGCCGTCGATGCTGTGCGTAACCTCTGGGTGAAACTGGATCGCATAGGTTTGCGTGCCGGTTACCTGGTAAGCCGCAACTTCAACGCTATCTGTACTGGCAATGATCTCAAAATCATCGGCGATCCTGGCGATAGTATCCGCATGCGACATCCACACCTGCGAACCTTTCGGAACATCTTTAAACAGTGGATTGTCCGCTTTAATATAGTCGAGGTTGGCGCGGCCATATTCCCTTGTGCTGGAGGCCAGAACCTCGCCGCCATGGAAATGCGCGATATATTGTGCACCGTAGCAAACGCCTAATATTGGCAGCGTGGTATGGTGTTTTACAAAATCGAAGTGAGGCGCATCTTCCTGGCGAACAGAATATGGACTACCCGAAAGGATGATACCTTTTACACTTTCGTCAACTTCAGGAACTTTGTTAAAGGGGTGGATCTCGCAGTAGATGTTGAGTTCCCTGACACGGCGCGCGATAAGCTGGGTAAACTGCGAACCGAAGTCAAGAATGAGGATTTTTTCTTGCATGGGCAAAGATAGGTTTTTTTAGAAGATTTCGGATTTCGAATTTTCAATTTCGGATTTTTTATAAGGATATCTACCTTGCATTCAAAGCTCCGCCTATTGATAACGGAGCCTGATGGCATGAGATTAGCAAATTCAAACGACATTCCTGCTTTACAGCAACTAATAGCCCTCTCGGTGCGGGGCCTAAGTAAAGGCTATTATACCGACGCGCAGATAGAAAGCGCCATTAAATATATTTTTGGTGTGGATACTCAATTGGTAAAAGACGGTACTTATTATCTTACCGAAAAAGATGGCGTAATTACCGGCTGTGGCGGCTGGAGCAAACGCAATACCCTCTACGGTGGCGATCAGCATAAGGCTGTGGAAGACCCTTTGCTTGACCCCTCTAAAGATGCTGCACGGATAAGGGCCTTCTTCGTGCACCCCGGTTACGCCCGGCAGGGGATAGGCCGTAAATTGATAAATACCTGCGAGGACGCCGCACAAGCCAACGGTTTTAGCACGATGGAATTAGGTGCAACCCTGCCTGGTGTGCCGCTTTACGAGGCATTGGGTTATACGGCTGTTGAGCGGATCGACGCTCCCTTGCCCGATGGCGAGGTGTTGGGGATTGTGAGGATGAGGAAAGAGCTTTCGGTAAAATGGTAAGCAATACACCTTCATTGCCGTTGACTTAAGTCAACGGCAATGAAGGTGTTGTAGGCTGTGGAATTTCTTTATTCCCCACCCATCCCCACCGGTACCGAATGCAGGGCCACCCTGTTTCCCTCGCTATCTATAAATACAGCCATGAAGCCGTATTCAGGCGATATTTCTGTTTTGGGAACTACAATTTTACCGCCGGCGGCTTCTATCTTGTCTAATGTAATTTGTACATCGGGGTTAGCATTTAGGTAAACTACCGGGCCGCTTTCGGCGGATGGTTTATAAAAATCGCCGCTTTTGCAAATGGCGCCGCCTACGTTTTCCATGGGGTTTTCGATAGGGAACATCCGCATCTCGAAACCCGGCATCTCCATCGGGATCATCTCGATATCAAAAATAGCTTCATAAAACTTTTGGGCACGGCTGATATCCTCTGCGGGGATCTCAAACCAGCTAACGGCGTTTTTAAATATCATAATACGGGTTGGTTTTGTTGAAATAAATTTAAGGGTTTATTGTTAAATAATCCTACAGGAAAACAGGAAGATTTGTTAAGTTTCTAAAAAGCTTTGTCAGCCTTAGCTTGTCGAAGGCCTCGCGGTAAATGCTTCTACAGGCTCAGCTTGACATCATCAAAAACTCACCCCGATTCTCAGCGCACTATTTACCTTACCGCCCTGGTTAAAGGCCATGCCATACATCACCCGGATACCCGTGTTGGTTTGCAGCCCGAAGCCCAGTTCGGTATAATGCTTTAAGGTTGGGGTGTACAGGTAATTCACATCGAAGATCTCCTGCAGTTTCAGCTTGCGGATCAGCGGGATCTTATTGGTGATAAAGCCCGAGAAATTGTGCTCCAGGTGGCCTTCCAGGTATTTATCACCGGTGCTGTAGCGGTAATAATCCAAGAGCATAAAATGGTTGATGCCCGAATCGTAAAACAATACCTGGTTACCCGAGAAATGCTTGTAATCGGTATAAAACAAACTGTTGGCGTTGAAGAATTTGCCCGCGCCTATATAAAAGCTCGTTTTGCCGTAAAACCCAAGCGGGATATCCGATTTGGAGATATCTGCCGAAAGCAGGGTGTAATCCACATCCGAACCCAGTACATCCTTAATTCCTTTAGTTACATTAAAACTAATGGTAGGGTACTTGGATGGCAGGTAACGACGGTCGTTTGGATAGGTCTCGTACTTATTGCTGAAATCGTATGAGGTGCGCAGGCTCAGTTTAAACGATTGGTTTTGCGGGAACAGCGGCGCATCAACAGTTGGGTTCAACGGGTTGTTAGAGGTAAACTCATTCCCTTTCGGATGGAAGAGGCTGTAGCTTGCGGTATTAGGCAGCCAGTTCCTGTCCGCCCATTCCATGGTGCCACTTGCCAGCCAGCCGCCGCTTACACGGGTAGACAGGCTAACCGATGCAAACTTCTTTTGATACAGTTTTTCGAAGTTCTTCCGGTTCAGCAAACTGTAGGCTGTGTTCATAAAGCGGGTGATGGGCTGGCGATTGTTCATGTCCACCACATCCGAACCGCCCGCAATGTTGAGGCTGAATGGACCCGCGGGAAGCGTAACGCCGCCACTTCCGTAGAAAAGCTTGTTACCAAAACCGTACCCCGCTTTACCGTAAACCGAGAAGTATTTATTATTTATGCTGTCTATCTGTTTGGTGAACGAGCCGCCATAATCCAGCGCGAAACCCTGCACGGTGTTATAAAATACGGAACCTAAAACGGAGTTGAAATTATAATACTCATGGTCGTAGCGGTTGCGATGGCTGTAGCCACTTATGAGCAGCTTATCAAAGCTTACTTTGTTATTCTCCTTGTCGAGGGAATCGAGGTAGGGTTTAGATTCGCGCTTGGCGGCCAAAATCGCTTTTTTGCTGTAATCGGTTTTTTCTTCGATGGTTAGCGGGATAGGGCGTTGTTGCTCCCAAAAGGCCGAATCTTTTTTATTTACGCCTTTGGTGATGCGCAATACTTCGGCGAATTGCTTCTTATCCAGGATGGGGTTAATGTCGTAATCCTTGTAGATAGATATAAAATACCCGCCGATCCGGAAGCCAAACAAGCCGCCCGTAAACTCGAATTTAATGGAAGCCGGCATCCAAACGTTGCCGGTTACCGGCACAAATTCCTGGTTCACCTTCAGCGTATCTACAAAATTGATGTTCGATTTTTTAGTGATGGAGAGGCCGAGGCTTTGCAGGCGCCAGCTATCCTCCAATATATAAATGTACCCGCTAAAACATGGGTCGTGCTCGCGGCGGGGGGTAACTTTTATTTTGTTGATCGTTTCGCCATTCTCTATCGAAATACCCATCCATTGGTACCTGTAGTAAAAAAGCGCGTTATCCGCAATGGGCGAAACCAGCGGGCGGTTGCTTAAACCTTCCCAAACCTGGGTGTTCTCGTAAAAATTCACTCTAAGGTCTGATGCCCGGTTAAAGCTGAACGCCCGGTTACTGCCCGATACTTTGGACGAGATGATCTCCTCGTGAATATCATCCGGCCGCATAAAACTCAGTTTGGATTGCGACTCGGACAGGTAAACAATACCCGTACGGTTACTGTCCAGCCCGGCCTCGCGGGTGGCTTTTTGCACATCAAACATTAAAAACTTTTTTGGCGCTGCAAGTAGTTTTTGCAAGCCTTTTATGTACACTTCGGCGGTGTAGGAATTTACGGCATTCAAATAACCCTTGCGCTTTTTAATAGCCTTGCGGATGATGGCGTAGGCCGGGTCCTCGCTACCTGCACGTACCGTAACTTCCTTTATCTGGTAATCCTCGTTCCTTAAAACAACGCTGATGCTTTGGCTGCTTTTCAACTCTATTTTACGGCTTTCCTGCCGGTAACCAATGGCTTTAAACTGCAATTCGTAAGTGCCGGCTTTAAGGTTGATGCTGTATTCGCCCTCGCTGTTTGCCGATGTGCCTTTGGTAGTACTTTTAATATACACAGTTGCAAAGGGAATGGGCTTGCCATTTTCGGCGGTTATTTTACCGCTAATGGTTACATCCTGAGCTGATAATTTAAGCGAGAATAGCAATAGAAATGCGAGGAGTAGGGGTGACTTCATTCGGTAGGATAAGTTTGTACTAAGATGGATGTTATATGCCAAAGATTTTAGACGCCGGATGTTAATTATTGTTAAAGCAAAAGGCATATTTAAGTTTACCTTAAATATGCCTTTTGGAAGCTGGCGGTGTCCCCACCGCCAGCGGGGAACAATATTATATCCGTGGTGCCGGTGTCCTCACCGGAACCTTCCATTTTTATTTCAATATCCCCTCTATCTTCTCCAGTTCATCCGTAGAAAAATCAACATTATCCAATGCCTTCAGCGAATCTGCCAGTTGCTCTGGCTTGCTGGCACCGATGAGTACAGAAGTAACACGGTTATCTTTCAGCAGCCAGGCCAATGCCATTTGAGCGAGGGTTTGGCCGCGTTGCACAGCCAGGTCGTTTAATGATCTTATTTTACCGATAACTTCATCGGTTACCTGGTCGGTTTGTAAAAAGCCGGTTGATTTTGCCGCGCGCGAATCCTGGGGGATGCCGTGCAGGTATTTATTGGTAAGCAGGCCTTGCGCTAATGGCGAGAACGGGATACAGCCTACGCCATCTTTTTCCAGCACATCCAGTAAGCCCGCTTCCGCGTCGCGTACAAACATGGAGTATTTAGGCTGATGGATGAGGCATGGCGTGCCTAATTGTTTCAAAATAGCTATCGCCTTATCGGCTTCTTCGGCGTTGTAGTTGGAGATACCGGCGTACAGTGCCTTCCCCTGGCGAACGATTAGGTCCAGTGCCATCATGGTTTCTTCCAGCGGGGTGTCAGGATCCGGGCGGTGGTGGTAAAATATATCTACATAATCCAGACCCATGCGCTTCAGGCTTTGGTCGAGACTGCTTACTAAGTACTTTTTAGAGCCCCATTCGCCGTAAGGGCCTTCCCACATATGATAACCTGCCTTGGTAGAGATGATCATCTCATCGCGGTAGCCTTCAAAATCTTCTTTTAATATCTTGCCAAAATTAGTTTCAGCCGAGCCGGGGGGCGGTCCGTAGTTGTTA
The DNA here is from genome assembly GCF_014773265.1 of Mucilaginibacter pankratovii. Classification (GTDB taxonomy): domain Bacteria; phylum Bacteroidota; class Bacteroidia; order Sphingobacteriales; family Sphingobacteriaceae; genus Mucilaginibacter; species Mucilaginibacter pankratovii. Next base: position 280,164 of record NZ_JACWMY010000004.1, read on the forward strand.
GCCAGATCGAAATGGGTGATGCCGCTGTCAAAAGCAAGGTGCAGGATCTTGCGGAAATTCTCCATCACATCCACATGCCCGAAGTTGTGCCAAAGGCCAAGGGAGATGGCGGGTAATTTTATGCCGCTTTTACCGCAGCGGCGGTATTGCATTTTATCGTAACGTTTTGTTGAAGGTTGGTAGGCCATATTGTTTGGTTTATGGCGATAAAAATAGGGTTTTAATTTTTTGTCTGAACCCGAATTAAACGAATTAATGGATTTACAGAATTTAAAACAGGCAGCCGCAAGTGATTAATTCTGCCAATTCTAAAAATTCCTTAAATTCGAGTTCAGACCAGCCGCCATGCAAATCTTCGCCGAAACAGATCGATTGATACTTAGAGAAATACTTCCTACGGATGCCCAGGGTATGTTTGAGTTGGACAGCGACCCCGATGTACACCGCTATTTGGGCAATAAGCCTATCGAAACTTTAGAGGAGGCGCAGCAGGGCATCGCTTTTATCCGTCAGCAATATCTCGACTATGGCATTGGCCGCTGGGCCGTTATCGAAAAAGCAACCAGTGAATTTACCGGCTGGGCCGGACTAAAATTCATGACGGAAACACGTAACCGGCATACTAATTTTTACGATGTGGGTTATCGCTTTATCAAACGTTACTGGGGCAAAGGCTACGCTACCGAAGCCGCCATTGCATCTGTTAATTATGGGTTTGATGTATTGAAACTGGATGAATTATTCGGCATGGCCGATGTGGATAATATTGGCTCAAACAAGGCCCTGCAAAAAGCAGGGTTGAAATACGTGGAAGATTTTGAGCACGCCGGCATCAGGCATAGCTGGTACCATCTGAACCGTTGATTTTATTGATTAAAGGATTTGGCTGATGTCCGAATAAAGGGGTTTTGATAATAGTCAAAATATAGGCGCTATGGCATCGCCACAATGTTATTCAGCACCATTTGCTCTTTGGCCCAGTCTCTCAACAGGGTTAAAAATGGCAACAGATGATGCCCGTTTTCGGTTAGGGTATATTCTACTTTCGGCGGTACTTCTACATAAACTTTCCGGCTGATGAGCCCGTCTTCTTCCAATTCGCGCAGGGTCTGGGTAAGCATTTTTGGGGTAATGCCGGTAACCGTGCGGCGCAGTTCGCCATAACGCAGAGTGCCGCCCCGTAGCCTCCACAAAATACGCCCCTTGTATTTACCGCCAATACGCTGAAAAGCATAATCGATGCCGCATTTGGGTGGCTTGTTTTTGCTTTTTTTTTCCATCTCGAAAATTTATTTACCTGGAATACAGATAGGTAACTTTTTGGTGCGCAGGCTATTTTTTGTACCTACTTGATGCCGCCTGGATACAAATATAACTTTGGTATATGAAAGCTACACTAATTTTAGCGTTTTTGCTGAGCAGCTGCACAGCATTCGCACAAAAAAAGGAAACGAAAGGCGTCAACATAAACTTAACCGGGACTTACAGACTGAAAATAGTGGATAATATTTTGGCCGATAGCAGCCGGGTACACCTCTATGGCGATAACCCCAAGGGTATTTTAATGTTTGATGCTGCAGGCAACTACGCCATGGAAATTTATAGTAGTGATGGTCGCCCCGCGTTTGCTGCAAACGACAAAGGCAAAGGGACCGATGAAGAATACCGTGCCGCCGTGCGCGGCAGCAATGCGCATTTTGGTAAATACAGTATCGACAAGGCAACGCAATCCATCGTTTATGATATTATAGCCGCCACCTATCCCAACTGGGAAAACACGCAGCGCAAAAGCCGGTTTAAATTCGACGGGAAGATATTGAGTTATATTGTGGCAGTACCAACTACCGGCAACGCAGTAAGGGGAGAGGTGGTTTGGGAGAGGATGTAAGGTGCCCGTCCCATACATAGAACGGCAATGAAGGTGGATTGCGCAAGATCGCTACGGTGATTTTTGGGTTTCCCACCTTCATTGCCGTCGTTTTTAACCGACGGAATACAGAGCTTACTCTGGGCTTACTTCCGCCACCACAAACGTACTGCCACCAACAAACACTAAATCATTTGCCTGCGCGGCAGACTGCGCGGCTCGCACCGCATCTTTAACCGAGACGAATGCTTCGCCATGAAGACCAAGGCTTTCCGCTTTTTGCTTTAAGCTTTCGGCGTCCAGCCCACGCGGGATATCGGGTCTGCAGAAGTAGTAGATGGCGTTTTTAGGCAGCATGGCCAGCACTTTGGTAATATCTTTATCGTTCACCATCCCTATTACAAAATGGAGCTGTTTGTATGGTACCGAGGAAATGTTCTTTAATACTTCTTCAATGCCCTCGGGGTTGTGGCCGGTATCACAGATAGTCAGTGGAGTGGTGTTAAGTACTTCCCAGCGACCGTGCAGCCCGGTTAGTTTTTTTACGTTTTGCAGTGCTGTAGCAAGGTGTTCATCGGTGATGTTGAAACCCTGTTCGCGCAGCTCATCTACTGCAGAGAGTACGGTTTTTAGATTTTTTAACTGGTAGCTGCCGGGCAGATCCAGCAGGAATTTAAACACCGGCTCCTCCGAGAATGCAAAAGTGGGGAGCACTTGTCTTTGGATCTCTACAGATAACAAATTCAAATCACTGCTTTGCGATAATATTTCCCAATTTTCAGAAGCAAATTCTATCGGGCTTCTCGCCTTTTTAGCCTTGTTCAAAAATATTTCTGATACCTCGGGCTGATGCTCGCCTATTACAACGGGTATGCCCGGCTTGATGATGCCTGCTTTTTCTCCGGCTATTAGTTCCAGGGTATCGCCCAGCATATTCATGTGGTCCCAACCGATGTTGGTGATCACCGAGAGGAGCGGGGTGATGATATTGGTAGAATCGAGCCTGCCTCCAAGCCCTACTTCTACCACAGCTATATCAACCTGTTCCTTTGCAAATACATCAAAAGCCAGCGCAACCGTCATCTCAAAAAACGAGGGTTCAATTTCTTCAAAATCGGCTTGATGATGGGCTACAAAATCAACCACCGTTTGCTCACTTATCATTTCGCCATTGATGCGGATACGCTCTCTAAAATCTTTTAAATGAGGCGAAGTATATAGCCCGGTTTTGTATCCTGCTGTTTGTAAAATGGACGCCAGCATGTGCGATGTGGAGCCTTTGCCGTTGGTGCCGCCAACATGGATGCTTTTAAACTTATGCTGCGGGTTATCCAGCTTTTCGCAAAGGGCAAGGGTATTAGTCAAGTCCTTTTTAAAAGCAGATGCACCCACACGCGTAAACATGGGCAGTTGGGTGTACAGGTAATCGAGGGTTTGTTGGTAGTTCATGGTTGATGGTTCATAGGTCATGGCCGAACCACGTCCTATTGCAGCAAAGGTAGCATCGGGAAATGATAATGAAAACCTGAAAGGGATATTTCAGGGAAATTGCCTTTAAAACAGAACCGCTAACAATACGGGTTTTTACGCTTGTTCGCGTTCGCGATGTAGTGCGAACAGCCCGAACAAGCCCGAACATTGTGATTTTAAATAAATCATCACGGAATAAGCCTGTAAAAATGCTAAGAGCGATTTCCCCGGGTATTTTGCCAGAACCATCAATTATGATCCATGAACTAAAACTTAGTTCAGCTTAAACACAAACGTCATCGTTCCCCGCTGGCTATCAGGAGCTGTATCTGATGAATTGAATTGCGAGTTTAGCAGGGCATCCTCACATTTTTGCAGCAGGTCTGCATCGGTAATGGTGGTGCCCCGTGCACCTGCACGTGCGGTTACTACGCGGCCGTTTTTGTCTACTGTAATATCAACCACTACTTTGCCGGCATGGCGTTTATCGTCGCTTACGCTTGGGCGGCTCACAAAACTACGCTGCGTAAGATTTAGGCTACCACCGTTTCCACTGCCTGTACCATTATAATTGTTGGTTAACGTTGTACCCGTGGTTTTGCCCTGGTTGCCCGGCGTGCTGCCTGTACCGTCGCCTTCGCCGCTGCCGTTGTTGGTCTTACCTTTATACAGTGCATTTTGGTTCACTTTTGGGGCTTCTACAGGTTTTTTAACGGGCTGTGTGGCAACCGTTTTGCTCGGTGCTTTAGAGTTGGCGGCTACTTCGGGCGCATCTTCGTTATTTTGGGTAACAACGTTTTTATCGCTGCTCTCTTCTACCGGTTTCTCCTCAGTGGGTGGGGTTTCGGTTACCTTATCGGGTTTCGACTGGTTGGCATTTTCGGCAACGGAAGGCTCTTCAATGCTCATATAATCGCTGCCCGTACCTTCGTCTACCGTACCATAGTTCACCAAAATACCACCAGTACCCTCTTCATCTTTAGGCGGGGTTTGGAAAACGATAAAATAGCACAGGGCAATTACCACAGCAAGTATTACACCTGTTGCAGCAAACGCTTTCGGATAATTATTTTGTTCCCTGTAGTCCATTCTTTTGAGATGTAAGGTAAAAGGTTAAGGGTAAAAGGTTTTTAAAACTGAACAGAAAGGCAGCTACCTTTAACCTTTCAGCTTTTACCTTTCACCTTCCTCTCTATCCCTTAGGTTCTGTTGCCAGTACCAGTTTTATATTTAATTTTTGTGCTATATCCATCACCTGTACCACATCCTGTATGGCTACGGTACGGTCTACATATAATACTATCGTCAATTCGCTTGCCAGTTTTTTGTAGTTGCCTATCACGGTGGGCAGGTCGGCAACGGGCACCTCTTTTTTATCAACGGTGTACTTCAGATCCTTATCTATCGAAACATTGATGGTTTTTTTAGATACCGACTGCCCGCTTGATGATTTTGGCAGCATCAGCTTGATGACGTTTGGGTTGGTAACCGTAGATGCTATCAAAAAGAACAAAAGCAGGAAGAACATGATGTCATTCATGGCCGAGGTATGTACCTCCGCAGTTGCACCGCGTTTTCTCTTTCTTAAATTCATTTGCTCGGCTCCTCTAACAGGTCAATAAACTCAATTGCGTCGGTCTCCAGCTTTAATATCACCTTATCAACCATCATATTTAAAATATGGTAGCATACGTAAGCAATGATCCCCACAAACAAACCGGCTGCCGATGTTACCATTTTAACATATAAACCGCCGGATATTACACCCATACTGATATTATCCGTTTTGGAGATATCGTAAAAGATCTTGATAACCCCGGCAATGGTACCCAGGAAGCCAAACATGGGCGCAATACCGGCCACAATGCCAATGATGCCGATATTCTTCTCCAGTTTTGATACTTCCAGCTTGCCAATATTTTCGATAGCGCCTTCAATATCTTTTATGGGGCGGCCAATACGTAAGAGCCCTTTTTGCAGCATGCGGCCAAGCGGCGAGTTGCTGTTTTTACAAATAGCAATGGCCGACTCTAAATTGCCCGACATGATGCTGGCCCGAACCTGGATCATCAGGTGCGATTCGTCTTTTGAGGCTTTGCGGATAGTGAAAAAGCGTTCGAAAAATATCACGAGGCCCAATACCGCCAATATCCCGATGGGGATCATCACCCAGCCACCTTTTATAAGCAGATCGCCAAAGCGTAGTTCTTCATCAGGGATCTGCGCCAATTGCTGGCCTGCCTGTTTTGCTGTATCTATCAGCTTAGTTGCTGTATCTGTAACCTGGGCGAATAATAAAGTCATTTGTTGTTGTTTCTGGATTTATTTAAAGATTCCGTCTTTTTTGCAGTTTTATTTTTTTACCGTTTTAGCATCCTTCTCTTTCGGCTTGATGGGCTGTACATAGGAATCGGCGGCAATTTTTTTTGCGGCTATCAGGTGTTGCTTTAGTTTTTCTGCCGGCTCCGGGGTTATAAACGTGCCTACAGAAACTTTAATACGCCTGCCCGGCATCTCCGGAACGATCTTGGCATCTATGCCAATTGTTTTAAAATTCCTGATGGCGTTGCCCGCCTCTGTAAGATCTTTAAACGCACCGGCTATCACCTCATAACGCGGTACAGCCGTGGTATCTTTTACGGCGGCTAAAGTATTTTTCACCGAATCCGGCTTTACGTTACGCACTATGTGCACAGAATCGGTATCGGCCTTTGTTTTACCGGTATCAATAGTTTCCAAAATTACCGGGGCCTTTTCGGGCGCCTTTTCTTTCGATCCGAAGGAGAATTTGAAAGTTTCCGGGTCGTACTTTTTCACCATGAATACAGCAACCGCGGTAGCGATAAGGGTAAGTAAAATAAACACCCAAGTGGTTTTACGGCGCTTTTTGCGGCTAAGCTCTATCAGGTATTCTTCTTGTCCCCCGTCTGCCTGATACTGCTCCTCAGGGATGTAGGGCTGCGGATTGTACTGCGGTTCTGCTATATCGGGGCTGTGAGATGGCTCGGCGGGCTGGTGTTGGTCAATAACGGGTTGCTTTCCTTTTTTGTGCAGCTTAATGGTTGGATAACCAAAAAACTCCGGATCGGTGCTGGTAACTGCGTTGGGCTTAAATATAAGCTGTAAGTTGTACATGGTGAACCAGCCGAGGTCGGCAAGTGCTGTTTCGCCTATTGCAGCCTGCTGTTTTAGGGTTAGTACAAATTTTTCGGTAAAGTACTTTGACGATGCTACCGAGATCTTTTTCTTTTCGGCAATATGTATGGCCAGGGTATCGTCGTCTAAAACCTGCGGGTCGAACTGTACGCTATAACCCGGCGGGTAAAACTTGCCCTCCCTGTCGTTATAAAAGCCGTTTACACGGCTATTTGCGAAATATCCGAGTCCCGGCACATTTACCTCGCCGTGCTGCCCAAGCAATTCGCTTATATAGTAGCCTACATCCATTCGCTAAAAGTACGGATAATTATAAAACATCAAAAAGCTTAAAAAGCATAACCCACTCCGCCAAACACATTAAGCCCGTAATTTGGGTAATAAAGCCAGGTTTGGTTGCTGGTGCTTAGTATATTATTTACCTGTACAAATACCGAGATCTTTTTGTTTACCTTATAAGTGGCCCCGCCGCTCAGATCGGCAAAAGATGCTATGTTTGAACTTGCTGGCGTAGATGACACCCCACCGGATGTTAATGGCTTATCCTGGGTTGCTCCACGGAACATCAGAGAGCCATTGATGTCAACCGTATTGCTGATGTGGATAACCGTACCCGCGGTTAACTTAAAGGTGGGCAGGTTCCATGGCTCAGCTTCGGTGGCCAGTTTATAATCTTTAATTTCTACACGGCCAAACAGGTCGAAATCTTCGGCTGCTTTAAAATTAAGTTCGCCGTTAAAGCCGCTGATGCGCGCCTTGCCGCCATCGTATATCACGCCGAATTTGTTGCCTGTATTAGCAAAATCGTTTACAAACAGCGGCAGGTTTTTTACGCTGTTGCGGAAAATGGCAGCTTTAAAGCTCAGCCCGGGTGCCAGTGTTCCTTTCAGACCAACGGTGATATCCAACTGGTCTACCGAGTTCACCAGGTTAATGTTTTCGCCAAGGAAGGGGTTTATATCAGTATATTCCAATATCGAGGCACGGTTTACATCGCCCTTTGCCTCGGCAAATAAACGCACATATTTAGGCACTACCTGGTACTCCAGTTTAGCAGCCGGGAAGATGAAGAACCTGTCGGAAAAGCCAAACTCCTTGGCGATGTTGATACCCGCATCTATCTTATAGTTTTCGCCCTGGAACTTGATGTAAGGGTTTGCGCGTACAATGCTATTGCTTACCGAGTATAAGGCATCTTTTTGTGTGTTAAGATCTAAGGAGGCCGCTACCCCTGCATAAAACTGTTTAACCGTTTGGTTAACAAAGCCCGATAGTACCAGGTTATTTTCCTTTGCGCTGTATGCGTTACTGAATAGATAACCCTTTAGTTTTAAAGCGTAGGTGAAATCATTCTCAACATCTTTATAGTTTTTTGCCAATTCAGCTTCGGCACCAATGGTATTAAAGGTTTGTTTCTGCGGATCGAAAACGTAGGCCGCCGGGGCAACGCCCGAGGTATTATCACCATAAAAATAAGTTCCGCGGCGTTTGTAACTGATACGGCCTGTCAGTGTATTATCGGCCATAATACTTTTGCCGAAAACACCCACCTCATCCCTTATCTCATTTTGTTTGTACTGGTTGCCAGCTTGCGCAAAATGTTTTAAAAAGCCGCCAACCTGTAGGGCTTCGTCGCGCCCGTTGGCAAAATAGCCTTCGGCGTAGGTGGTTTTTAGACTACCTGCACCCACTTTTACGTAGTTATTGATCAGTACCGAATCTTGCTCGGCGGGGCGTTTCATGGCTTCCAGTTCGCCGATGTTGTTATCCTGCTGCAGCTTTTTATCAATAGGCGCGTAAGCCAAAGGCGCTTTAAAAGGCGATGCTTCCTCCAGGTTTGGGTTGCGGCGTATTTTTACCGCCTCGGCCAATACCGGTTTGTAGGCGGTGGTAACAACTATCTCTTCTGTAAGGCCTGCACCGGGTGTATTGGCAGGATTGTTTTGTCCGCCTTTTTTGGTGGTATCTGCCGCAACGGTAGATGCTGCATCGCCCAGGTTTTTGGCCGATGATTTTTGTACAACAGGCGCTGCCTTAGCGGGTTTCTTTTTAGGCGCCGGTTTTTGAACAGTTTTGGCTGCCGGTTTCTTTGCCGCCGGTTTCTTTGTTTGTGCACTTGCCGGGACAAAGAAAAAACTCATTAACAAGGCGAGCAGTATGTAGGTGTATCTTGTGTTCATTGCTTGTTCCTCTTTTATTCTTTGGTACCTTGTTTAGTTGTATCTGTTGCCGCAGGTTTATCAGCAGCAGGTTTTAGCGCGCCGGCCTTTTGGGGCGACATTTGCGCCAGCTTTTGTTTGGCCGTAGGCAAAATGTCGTCATCGCCTTTATAATTCTCGATAATACTTTGCAGGGTTGCTTTCGCCTGGAAGGCATCTTTTAATCCCACGTAATTATCTGCCAGCAGGATGTAGGTTTTGGCCACCCAGTAGTCATAGTTAGGCATTTCCTTCACCAGGTCGAAACATGTTTTTTGGGATGCCTTGTACTTGCCGCGCAGGTATTCGATGTTGGCCAGGTTGTATTTGGCTTCGGCGGCGGCTACGGTTTTGGTGTTTTTTAGTGTGTAATTAAACTCGGTAATGGCCGATGCGGTATCTGCTTTTGCCAGGTAAGCTTTCCCTGCGTATGTGCCGGTTTTAAATATATCCTCCTGTGCCGATTTTTCGTTATCACGGATCAGGTTGGCATATTTCAGGATATCATCGGGCATGTTTATCTGCGAATAGCAAAACAGCAGGTTGTTAATGGCGTAAGAGTAATCGGCCTTGTACTCCGAGTTGGTTTCCAGCCTTTTCAAAAACACGATGGCATCGTTGTATTTCTTTTGAGCCATGTAAAGTTTAGCCATGCTAATGAGCGCTTTTTCGCTGTAGGCGCTGGTCCAGTCGTTCAGGATCACGTTGTAATCCACAACAGCCTCGTCGGTTTTACCCAAATTTACCAAACTTTGCGCACGGATAAACCTGGTTTCTTTCTCAAAGATCTGCTTGGTTGGGAATTTGTCAAAGTAGGCGCCAACGGCGTTTACGGTTCCCTGCCAGTCGCCGCGCAAGTAAAGGTTATTGGCGGCTGCGTACATAATGTTCTCCTGATCGGCGGTAGAGTAATTGCCTATAGCGGTAGTACCGGCGTAGTTGATGAACGTTTGCGCATCACCTTTATCGGTATAAATTTTCTCTACCTGTTTTAGCGCCGTTTTTGCTTCATCGCTTGAGGAGTAATCGGCAACTACTTGTTTAAAGGAGTTAACCGCCTCGTCGTCGCGGCCGGCGTTGTAATCTATCAGGCCGATGGTTGTTAAGGCACGCGGTACGTAGCTGCTGCGCGGATACTTTTGTATCATGGCCTGCAGATCAGTTTTGGCGCGGTCGCCATCGTTCTTTAAAAAGTAGGTATAAGCTATCTCGAAGGATGCATCATCCGCATAATCTGAATTTGGGAAACGGGATAATACATCGTTTAGCGTGCTTATTTTGGTATCCAGGTTGCCTTGCAAGCCTTGTATAATACCCCGCTGAAAAAGAGCGTAATCCTGGTCCTGGCTTTGCCTTGCAATGATGCGATTGTAGGCTTCCATGGCATTATCGTAGCTTTTCAATACAAAATAACTGTCGCCCAGGCGGCTTACGGCGTCGTTCTCGCTGTTTTTATCTTTAATATCACCTTTCAGGAATTTTTCGAAGTAGGTAGCGGCCGTGCGGTATTGCTCGCCACCGAAGGCCGCGTATGCAAGCGCGTAGTTGGCAAAGTTAGCCACATCGGTTTCCTTTGATTCCGGCATAGCCAAAAATCGTTGGAAATTATCCACCGATTCGCCGTACTTGCGTACCTCGTACATGGCCTCGGCCATCCAGTAATAAGTAAGCGCCTGTATTTTGGTATCGATAGGGTTTTTAAGCGAACGCAGGAATATGCCGATGGCGTTTTCAAAAGCGCGCTCGTTATAAAATTCCAGTCCGCGGTAATAAGTTACTTTTTGATAGGCTTCCTGCGCACTGGCCGATTTATTAGGGATCGGCTCTAAGATCTCCACAGCCTCTTTGTAATTGTGCGAGTTTAATAGTTCTTCGCCCAACAGTGTTTTCACCTCGTCGTTGCGGCTGCTGCGCGGATAATTTTTTAAATAGGCACGGGTTGCTATCAGCGCCTCGTTGTTAAAATCAAGCTCGTAGGAGAGTTTGGCGTACTGGTAAAGCGCATCTTCCTGCAGCTGTTTGTCAAAATCGAGCTTTGAGGCAACACGGAAGGCGTTGCGGGCGCTCTGTTTATTGTTCATTTTCAGGAACACATCTCCCAAAGTGTAGCTGCCGCTTTGGCTGTAATTATCGTTTTGGGCCACCAACTTCTCCAGTTCGCTGGATGCTTTGCCGTAGTTGCCTACCTTATAAAAGGCGTAGCCTATCTGGTAGCTATCCTGTGTGTTTTGGGTTTTCCCCTGATCCTGGTCCTGGAAACGGCTGTAGTAGCTTACGGAGTTATCAAAATCGCCTTTGGCAAAGTACGATGCACCCACAATGCGCAGCATTTCGGTTTCGTTTTGCTGTTTGGTTGTTTTTAGGATGGGGATGGCATAGGCCAGTACATCGTTGTAGCGTTTATCTAAAAAGTAAACAGCTGTGATGTAGTACGGATAGCTGCTTTCGTATTTTTTGGAGTTTTTTAACCGCTCGAAGTTTACCAGCGCGATGCTGTAGTCCTTTTTTAAGTAGGCGATGTACGCAAAGTAGTAAACGGCATCATCTGTAAACGCCGACTTTTTATTCTTCACCTCGCCAAAAAGCGACTGCGCGTTCTTGTAATCGTTCAGCATAAAATAGGCGTAGCCCTTGCGAAACTTGTACTCAGTATTTTGTGAACCTGTAAGCTCGCCCGCCTGCACCTTGTTGAACCAAACCAGGGCTTCCTCAAATTTCCCCTGTTTAAAGTACGCCCGGCCCACCTGGAAGAAAGCCAGCTTGGTAAGCGAGTTTTCGGGGTGTTCTTTTATAAAGCGCAAAAACATGCTTTCAGCATCATCGTTGCCCAGTTCCAGCGCGCAGAAGGCTTCGTAATACTGGGCGTTTTCTTTCAGCAGGGATAGTTCCGATTCGAATTTTGATTGCGGCGCGGGTTTAAGGCGGCTCTCTTCTACCAACCGGTATTGCTCTGCGGCGGAGGCGTATTTCCCTTTATCCAGCAGGTCGGCAGCGGTGTTGTAAACCTGGTTAATATGGAAGGAAGGATTTTGCTGCGCCTGCGTGGTTAGGGCAAAAAATACGGGTGCAACGAGGATTATATACTTAGTTTTGATCATAAAGCGCATACTAATGATGGTGCTAAAATAGCTAAACGCAAAAATGCAATCCACAATAGTAATTAACAAATGTGAATAAGCACTTTTTTTAAACGAAGGCAAAAACGCGGTGGTATGCCTGTGGAAAATTAAAAGTAGGGAGAATGTTTGTGGATAACCGAAGGATGTGGGGAACTTGGAGAAGGTGTTTAAAAGTAATTACGCCGTTTAAGAATTATCGCGCTGTAAGCCAATTGGTAGCATAAAATATTGCCAAATTTGTAACGTTTTGTTTTACAGAATGCGCAAATTAATCTCATCCCGTTTTAATTTTTTTTTATTGGTGATAATGGCAGCTGCCTTTATCCCGGTATTAGCTGCTTTTAAAATAAACACCGCAGCTGATGCCTTCATCGAGCTGCAAAACCAGCGTCTTAACTTTATCCCCAAAGAGTTTTATATTGCCCGCATAGATGACGAACGCGCCGATAGAACGTTAATTGGCAAAATACTCCCGATGAAAAGCAACGCCGGTAAACCGGATGAAACGCTTAAAGTTGACTTTAAAGGCGGTGCAGCCGCAGCCGTTAAGGGCTTTATAGATAACAGTTTTACTGCCGATAAAACCCTGCGGCCCATCATCATAAAAATAACCACGTTTAGTGTTGTAGAAAGCCCTGCGGCGAATACGCGGGCCGATGGGCGTATAGGCCTGACAATAACCTTTGGTTTTGAGCGCGATGAAGAATTTATAAAACTTGGCGACTACAGTACCGCAAGTACTTACCAGCGCAACACCGGCCCCCCACAGCAGGTTGAACCGTTATTAAGAAACGCCATAGTAAATACGGTAACTTACCTTAATAACTGGATGAATAAGCAGGCCGATACCAATATTAAGCTTGCGAAAGGTGTTAGGATAAACTTTACCGATCATCAGGAAAGCCCCGAAGGCGATACTATTTATTACGACATTAACCGCCCGTTACGGTGGGATGATTTTCAGCTGAAACCACAAAACAGTAAATATGGCGCTGAAGTTTTCGCAAGTTTAGGGTATAATGAAAGCATCAGTGTATCCCAAGGCATCATCAATCTTAAGCTGGATATTAAAGTGTACTTGCCAAAAAGCGCGTGTTGGGCTCGGTATGAGGCCATGACCAACAGTAGCCTTGTACATGAGCAGCACCATTTTGATATTGTAAAAATAGTTGGCGAACATTTTAAGAAGCAAATATTAGCCGAAAAGCTAAAGCCTGGTAACTACGACGGGCCAATTAATATGGCTTATTTTGATGCCTTAAGGGAAATAAACGCTCTGCAAAAACAATACGATACCGAAACAGGGCATAGTACCAATACCTACCAGCAGCAATTGTGGAATGCGCGCATTGAGAAGGAATTACAGGAGTTAGGCATAAAACCTTCTCCTGGTCAGGCGGCGGGCCTTAACTGATTTTTTATTTTAGCAAGCAGGTTGTTGATATCAAACGGTTTGGCTATGAAATCGTTTGGCGCGCCATCCTGGTTCATGGCGTTGGAGATGTTATGGCTCGCCGAGATCAGGATCACCGGGATATCATGTGTAGATTCTTGTTTTTTTACTTCTTTACAAAGTTCCCGCCCATCCATATTGCCCAACATAATATCAAGCAGTATCAAATCTGGTGCATTTTCACGAATTGTGTCCAGTAAATAGTGCCCGTCTGATAAGGTCTCCACCTCGTAGCCCGAGTCTTCCAATATGAATTGAAGCACTTCCAGTATATCTATATCATCATCTACAGCTAAAATCCGCCCCATGCTCATGTCATTATAAGTTAAGTATCTGCAAAAATGCGCCGAAACGCATAGTGTTCTGAGGCGTTACCACAATACTTATACCAAAATGTTATTCGTTCTTATTAGTGTCCTTTTTTACAATATAATATGCCTTTTTACAGTTGGCACAGAAATATTTTTTATAAGGAATAAAGGCCAGTAAGTTTTTTACAAACCAGCTGCGGTGTAGTTTATGATGAAAATGCTTGCCACATTTAGGGCATTTAGAACTTAGGGGCTTAGTTGTTTTCTCCAAGGTATCGGCTATAATTGTTTACTAAAATGTAATATTAGTAATTTATAACAACCCAACAAGCCTTTTGTTGTAAAAAATGAACTACAAAGGTTATTTTATTTAACTATCGATTAATCAGTACGTATTGCGTACGATTGCATTTATAGCATTTAAAATTGCGAATGGGTAGCCAGAAAAGAAAAGTTTTTACAAACCAACTGCGGTGAGCACGGCTGTCTAAAACAGATTTGCATTTGGAGCATACTGCCGTCGCTTTTTTGCGGGTGGTTACGTTATCTGGTGCGGACAAAATCATTAGTAATACAATTAGGGTTGTATACTTAAATATGTAACAAATATATAATATTTATATACCGGCGCAAATATGTTATGAGGAAATATATGCTACTTGATTTATATGCAAAAAAGGAGGCCCATGTTGTACACAAGCCTCCTTTTGCATTGTGGATATATTATTTAATATCCAAATATTGTTTTAAGATCGGGTTTTGAAAGTACGCCGTATTTTTTGAGGTCTTCGTCGCTTACCCGTTTTTCGGATGCTACAATACAATAGGTGTAGGGTTTATCCTTCAACTCGGCATCATGAAAGGCTTTCACATCTGCCAGCCCTAATTTGTTAATAGCTGTGAATGTATTTTTACGAAGATCGTAATCCAGCCCCCGCTGTTTCGCATCCAAATAATTAAACAAAATATCATCCTGGGTAACGCGTTCGGTCTCTATGGATTTGCGAACGTTATCCCTGGCCGCAAGCAAACCTTTTTCAGATTCGGGCATGCTGTTCAGCAATTCGTTCATTGCTTTTATAGCCTCGTTCATCTTATCGGCCTGGGTACCCACATAAGCTACAAAACTATCGCTTTCGCCTTTTTTAGCGGCCTGGTTGTAATAGGCGTAGGTGGAGTACGCCAGCGCTTTAGATTCGCGGATGTTTTGGAAAATAATAGAGCTGATACCAGAGCCAAAATAGTTATTCAATAGTTCAACAGCCGGTGTTTTGGCGACATCGTATGGCTCTTCGTTGCGTACCCAGTTGATCTCTGCCTGCACCATATCGTAGTTGGCAAATAATACCTGGTTTTCGCCCGGTTTTACACGGGTGAATTTTTTAGCCGCCGGGTAAGGTAAAAAGCTTGCCGGGGTTTTATGCAGTTTGGCCAAAGTTGCGCCGGCCTGTACCGCCGTTTGCGGGCCGTAGTACAGGATGGTGTGTTTATAATTTACCAGACTATGTAAAATATCAACAAGGTCCTGCGCTTTAATGTTCTCTATTTCTTCATCGGTAAGTACATTATTAAAAGGATTGTTAATGCCGTATTGCGCATAGTTAACCAGCCCCTGCATAATAGCGCCCTTGTTTAATTTTTGATTCTCGCGCACTTTTTTTAACCGGGCTTTGTAGCTGGCCAGCGCTTTTTCATCGGGCTGGCAATTGGCCAGCAGGTTTTCTAATAAGGTTACCGTGGCACCAAAGTTTTCCTGCAGGCCGCCAATATTTACGTTGGTGTTTTCGGGGCTGGCGCTAATACTGTAGGTAGATGCCAGTTTATAAAAAGCCTTGCTGATATCTTCGGCACTCATTTTATCGGTACCTAAAAACTGCAGGTAAGCCGCTGCAACCGGTAAAAGCTTATTGTTCCAGCTGCCCATATCAAAACGGTAATACAGGCGGAAAATGGCGTTATCTTTATTCTGAACCGAGAGCACATCAACCTTACCCGCTTTTGCCCGCTGGATATCTTTAGCGTAATCTAAAAACAAAGGCTGTATGGGGTTATCGGGCATGGCGTTTATTTTTTTAACGTATGCCGATTGTTCGCCCGCGTTTACCTCAACAGGTGTTATTGGTGGTTTTTCAACCTTCAGGATATTTTTATCCTCGCCCTGGTGCTTGTAAACAATTACGTAATTATTGGCCGTTAAATACTTGTTGGCAAAAGCCGTAACCTGGGCAATATCTACTTTTGCCAATTCGTTTATGCTGGCCAGGT
This sequence comes from Mucilaginibacter pankratovii, assembly GCF_014773265.1. Taxonomy (GTDB): domain Bacteria; phylum Bacteroidota; class Bacteroidia; order Sphingobacteriales; family Sphingobacteriaceae; genus Mucilaginibacter; species Mucilaginibacter pankratovii. The sequence continues at coordinate 296,003 of NZ_JACWMY010000004.1, forward strand.
CTACCCGCCAATCCACGCCCGATGTAAAATCGCTCATGAGGTTGCCGGCGCGATTGCCATAGTTTTCGTTTTGCTGTATGATGCTCTTTTTTAAATTGTTTACAATAGAGGGGATCAGGTCGGCAGCAAATTCGCCTTTTTTCAGCTTGTCAATTTCTGCCAGCATCAGGGCCTTTACATCATCAAGCGACTGCCCTTTTACCGGGTTGCCGCGCAGCATCAATACGCTGTAATCTTTAAGTACATAAGGTGAGGCCGACGCACTAAGGAGTTTTTGTTTTTTGGTGAGGTCGAGGTCGAATAAACCGGCTTTACCGTTGGTTAATATCGAGCCTATTAGGCTAAGCATACGGGCATCCTTGGTATTTGCACCCGGGAAACGGAAAGCAATGGTTAAGCTTTCGGGAGTAGGGCCGTAAACATCCCGTTGGATAGGGCTGGTGATTGGTGCCTCGGGCGCAAAGGTATAGGCAGGGATAGCCTTTGGCACCATGTAGTTGAAATGGGCGGCTACCTTTTTTATCATCACATCGGGGTTAAAATCGCCCGAGAGGATGATCCCCATATTATTGGGTACGTAGTAATCGTAGTAATATTTGCGGATAGCTTTCAGCGATGGGTTTTTAAGGTGCTCGATGGTGCCGATAGTGGTTTGTTTACCATAGTTATTATTGGGGAACAAAGCCTCGAACATGGCTTCCTGGGCTTTGCGGCCATCATTATCCAGCCCACGGTTCTTTTCTTCATACACGGCTTCCAGCTCGGTATGGAAGATCCGCAGCACGGGTGCGCGGAAACGTTCGGCCTGCATAGTTAAAAATTTATCAACTGCCGAACCGGGGATATCCTCGGTATATACCGTTTGTTCAAAAGAGGTAAAGGCATTGCTGCCCTGCCCGCCCATGGCGGCCATCATTTTATCGTACTCGTTAGCAATGCTGAACTTTGCCGCCTCGCCGGATGTTTTATCTATCTCCTTGTAAATTTCTTTACGTTTTGCTTCGTCTTTGGTAGAGTTGTATTGCTCGTACAGGTCGTCTATCTTATCCAGCAGGGGTTTCTCCTTCGCCCAGTTAAGCGATCCAAATTTATCGGTACCCTTAAACATCATATGCTCCAGGTAATGGGCAAGGCCGGTATGATCGGCGGGGTCGGTTTTACTGCCGGCCTTTACAGCAATGTAAGCCTGTATGCGTGGCTGTTTGTTTGTTGGGCTAAGTATTACCGTTAAGCCGTTCCTGAGGGTGTAAAACCGGGCCTGGGTAGGGTCGTTGGTTACATATTTATACGTGTAGCCGCCTGTGGTAGCGGTTTTCCAAACGTATGGGGTTTGGGCAGATACTTTGGCCGTGTACGAGCCAAGCAGTAAAAGGATAAGGGATAGTTTTATTTTCATGTTAGTTTGTAAAGGCTTAAATATACTAAAAAGCAAGTATTCCATCTGGTGAAACTAAAAAGATAGTTTTTAAGGTGATGATTTAAACACAAAGGCCACAAGGATTTGCAGGACATATAGACACAAAGAGCACCAAGGTTAAGCTTTATTAAATTTAATAAAGCTCAAACTGTGAAGGCTTTGTGTTTCTTTGTGGTTTAATAATAAATATTATCCCATAAAAAATCCCGCCCAAAAAAATTGAGCGGGATCTCTTGAAACTTGTTATGCTTTTAAGCCCACAGGTTGGCCGGATAAGTTCCGTTCTCCACCAGGTCTGATATACTTTTTTGTACGATAGGTTTGTCTTCTTTGTAAGTAACACCAAACCATTTTGCATCGGTAGGGATAACTTTAAAAGATGCTTCGCCGCTTTTTATTAAACCATCGGCTACAAGCGGGATGAAAAACTCGGCTTTAGGGTTGGTTTTGTTTGCTTCTACGAAGGCTTTAAACATTGGCTCGCTTTGTTTGAAAACAGCCGGTGTAAAACCCCAGAAATTCATAGATACGCGGGTATTTGGATCTAACGGATATTCTTTATCATCTTCTTCGTAAGCTACAGAACCATCATCTTTAAAATATACTTTAAGGCGCTCGTTTATGGCAACCATTTTACCATCCTCAACCTGGCAAACACCGCGCGATACCGAACCATGATCTGACAAGGTACGATCTACCTGGTAACCTATAATAGAATAGGTGTCATCGGCCACTTCGCTTGTTAAAAAATCAGCCATTTTTTTGAAGGCATCAAAACCGTAAAAATCATCAGCGTTTATTACGCAAAATGGTTCGTTTACCTGGTTGCGGGCAGCTAAAACCGCATGGGCAGTTCCCCATGGTTTTGCGCGCTCTACTTCATAATCAATGCCAAACTGGGTAAGATCGTAGTTTTGGAAAACGTAATCAGTTTCTACCTTACCGGCCAATTTAGGCTCAAAAATAGCTTTGAAACTATCTAAAAATTCTTCGCGTATGATGAATGATATCTTGCCAAAACCGGCGTTAATAGCATCGTAGATAGAATAGTCGATAATGGTTTCGCCGTTGGGGCCAAACCCGTCAACTTGTTTCATGCTTCCATAGCGGCTGGCCATACCTGCAGCCAAGATCAATAAGGTAGGTTTCATATTTTTTTTGATAGATTTTTATAGTATTACTTAAATTATTGCCAATAATAATGATTTTTTGGATTATTATTAATAATTACCTAAAATATCTGAAATCCTGCCCGGATTTGATATTTAGTAACGATTCATAGATGAGGCGGATCACATTATCCACGTCTTCTTTGTGGATCATCTCTACCGTAGTGTGCATATAGCGCAGGGGTAAAGAGATCAATGCCGATGGTACGCCGTCGTTAGAATAAGCGAAGGCGTCGGTATCTGTTCCGGTGCTGCGCGAGGATGCCTGGCGCTGGAATGGGATATTTGCTTTCTGTGCCGATTCTATCAGTAATTTGTTGAGGTTATTTTGTACCGCCGGGGCGTATGATATTACCGGGCCTTTGCCGCAGCTCAGGTCGCCCTGGGTAATTTTGTTGATCATTGGCGTACCGGTATCATGGGTAACATCGGTAACAATGGCCACGTTTGGTTTAATGCGATGTGCTATCATTTCGGCACCGCGCAAGCCAATTTCTTCCTGTACGGCGTTTACAATGTATAAGCCGAATGGCAGGGTTACGTTGTTTTCTTTTAGTAAACGGGCAACCTCGGCTATCATGAAACCGCCGGCACGGTTATCCAGCGCGCGGCCAACATAATAACGGTTGTTAAGCACCATAAACTCATCTTCGTAGGTTATTACACAGCCTACGTGGATGCCCAGTTTTTCAACCTCCTCTTTGCTGGTACAGCCGCAATCCAAAAAAATGTTTTTGAGGGTAGGGGCCTCTTCCTTTTCGCCGCCGAGGCGGGTGTGGATGGCCGGCCAGCCGAAAACCGCTTTTACAATGCCGTTATCGGTATGGATGTCTACGCGTTTTGAAGGCGCTATCTGGTGATCTGACCCGCCATTGCGGATCACGTAGATCAAACCATCGCTGGTGATGTAGTTTACAAACCACGATATTTCATCGGCGTGGGCCTCAATTACTACTTTGTATTCGGCAGTGGGGTTTATCACACCTACGGCAGTGCCGTAATTGTCTACAAAATGATCGTCGATGTATGGCTTAAGATATTCCAGCCACAATTGCTGCCCTTTCCACTCGAAGCCGGTAGGAGACGCATTATTGATATATTTCTCGAAGAATGCAAGGGAATTTTCGGTAACTACGGCAGGTTTCTGCTCTACTTCAGTTTTCTTTTTAGCCATTGATATAAGTATGAGGCCCTTGGATGGCCATTCGCAAATATAGTAAAGCGGTTGACATTGCCGCAATACCCTTTACACGGTATATTAAATAATGTTTGTTTGTTAACATAGTTTTAACACTATAAGCTCAACTTCGCGCCGTTAATAAATAAGATCAGTTAATTGACAGGTCGGTTGCGCGAGGCAAGCCGACCTGTTGCTTTTTAGCCCGAGGGGATATCTTTTTGCATGATAATGTAATCGAACCCATTTTTATGAAACACTTCGCCAACGGCGCTAAAACCAAACTTGTTGTAAAAACCAATGGCCGATAACCGCGCGTTGCACCAAAGCAGGCCGCCATTTTCTTTTACTACAAACGCCGTTATATAATCAAGTAGCTGCGTGCCCACGCGCTGCCCCTGCAAAGCATCGGTTACCGCAAACTTACGGAACTGCCAATCGCGCCCGCGCTGAAACAGGGATACAACGGCCACCAGAGCGTTATCCTGAAAAGCACCAAAATGATAACCGTGGTTATCTTCTTCCATAGCCATATGGGCCAGTTGCTCGTTGGGGTATAGCACTTCGTGCCGCAAGCGCCAGGTAAGTTCGGGGCGAATTTGTTCGATAGATAGCATTTTTTAAGGCGAAAGGTAAAAGGGTAAAGGTAAAAGGTTTTTTTGAGGCGGGAGGTCTCGAATATCCGAAAGTTTCTTATGCCCCCTTTACCGCAGGTAGAGAGGGCCGACCAGCGCAGCGTCGTCGGGGTGAGTTAAATAGCCAGTTGGTTAGGCCCGCTCGGCGAGTTGACTCACCCGGTCTTTGCTTCGCTCGACCACCCTCTCTGCTTCGCAAAGAGGGTTTTGGACATCACTTAATTACTACTTCTATCCCAAACAAATTTCAACTTTGCCTTTAGCTTAGCTTACTTTATACTATTTTGCGGTATCATGCAGCAAAACGCCCCCACGTCCCTTTTCCCGCCCAAACTTATCAATTGGCTCATGTTCTTCGCTATCTGTTTAATATGGGGGAGCTCGTTTATTTTAATGAAACTGGGTTTGTATGACGATGAACGCCAACCTTTACTTACCGCATCGCAGGTAGCGGCCATCCGCATCATCACCGCCGGGATAGTGCTCACGCCAATACTCATCAGGCACCGTAGTAAGATACCCTTTAAGCTTTCGGGCTGGCTGGTGTTCTCGGGCTTCTTTGGCAGCTTTTTGCCCGCTTTTTTATTCTGCATTGCCGAGACCAAGATAGACAGCGCCCTTGCCGGTACCCTTAATTCGCTTACGCCCATATTTGCCATCATATTTGGCTTCCTGTTCTTCGGCAACAAGGTACCCTTTACCCATATCATCGGCATCATTATCGGTTTCGGGGGTATCGTACTACTTTACGTGGTGCAAAAGCATACCGGCTACGGGCAAATTGGCTATGCCGGGCTGGTGATATTGGCCACCATTTTTTATGGTATCAATATCATCGTGGTAAAGCGGTACCTCAATGGTGTAAGTCCGCTTATTATTACAGCATTTAGTTTGGTGTCGGTAGGTTTGCCTTCGCTGTTTATTTTATTGCAAACGGGCTTCTTTGGGCTGCCGCTACTGCAGTACCAATACATCAAAGCTGTTGTGGCCGTCTGTACCTTAGGTATGCTGGGCACGGCGCTTGCCTGGATGCTTTTTTACGCGTTGGTGCAACGTACCAGCGTGCTGTTTACATCTACAGCCAGTTACGGTATCCCTTTTGTGGCCTTTGGCTGGGGCTGGTACTACGGCGAAACCATCACCATAGGGCAAATTGGCTGCCTGTTCATCATCCTTGGCGGCGTTTACCTCACGCGGATCGACTTTAGTAAATTCCGAAAGAAGGCCACAGTTTAAACCTTGAATATTCTGATAGCCGGCACGGTTAGTTGACTCACCCCTGCCTACCGGCAGGCAGGCCCGGCCCCTCTCTCCTTCGGAAAGAGGAGAGGTTTTTTGTTTGTCTTCTTTTTTTCCTCACCCTCTTTGCGAAGCAGAGAGGGTCGACCAGCGTAGCGTAGTCGGGGTGAGTCACCTCGCCAAGCGATTCATTCACTACCGTTTAATTACCTGTTAAACGGAACTTCATTCACCCAATGGAAGCCGCGTTTTATCAGGATGAAATTATTCAGGTCGTACTTCGTCATGCGGATATGCAGCGAATCTTTTTTGAATGTACCAGCAAGTATCAGCGTATCTTTTTTGGTTTGGTAAGTAAAATGTGCCTTATTGATGGTATCGGCATAAGTATTCATTACAATGGTATGCTTCAGGGTGTCTATTTCAAAATCATACCGTTTGCTGCTGTCGTTCATCATGCGCACCCTCGCACCGCCCGGGCGGCTGATCACAAATTTGTTCCAGCGGGTGGTATCGGTGGTTAAGGGAGCAATAGTGTCCTTATTCCGTACAAAGCTTTGCACGTTATAGATGCCGTACAGCGGCGGTTTTTTTACCTTATCGCCATATTGGCTCATGGCCTGCACATCGCTGATGAAATTGCCCGCTACCGAGTAGATGACGAGCACATATTTAATAACGCAGAGGGTAATATTCTTCCAGCGTTTTTTAAAAGTATGCGGACTAAGGTTGGCCGGGGCCGCCGGCTTATTCAGAAAAAAGAAATTGATAAGCCGGATAGCATCCTTGCTCAGCAGGAAAACACTCATCAGCACCAGCATGGTTGCCAGCAGTTTTACAGGTACATCAAAACAGTAATTGATGGCCATGATATTGCCGGCAACAACCAGCCCTATTACCGCGCCAAGTGTGGCCGTTTTACGGAAGAAAAGCAGCAGGCCGCAAATAAGCTCGGCAAAGCCGGTGAAATAGTTAAAACCTACCGAATAGCCCATATATGTCCACGCCAGCCCCATGGGCGACATGGTGCCCAGCGGTTGTAAAAGCCTGTCGGGAGAGGGGCCGGGGAATTGCAGTTTAATAATTTTTACCGCGCCATAAGTAACCATGGTAATGGCCATGTAGTACCGTACAATAACGGTAAGCCAGTAAAACAGGTTGTTGTAATTGCGTGCCTTCCGATCAATAACCGACCAGATGATGGCGCTCACCGTAGCCACAAATGCGATAAACAGCAGGATGATATAATCATAGGTAGTATCGCCGCTGCCGCCTGTAAATTGTGTTACCGGTTTTTCCAGGTGTAAAATGTGCGCGGCTATCCACACCATCAGCGAGTGAAAGGGCTGGATATAGTATTCATAAACCCTATCAACCTGCGGCAGCACGCCGTTGGGGTTCAGGAAAACGTAAAGGACAAAAAATACCACAAAAAAGCGGCAGGCAATTTTTCTCGGGGCGGACCAGTAGGCGGGTTCGGCAGCGTTTGTCATAAAGTGTGAAATAGGTAGGGGTAAGATAGCTATTTTTTTCGAAATGTTGGCAGCCTTCCAATTAGCCTCACCTAAATCCTCTCCAAAGGAGAGGACTTGAAAAAAATCGAAACCCTCTCCTTTGGAGAGGGCAGGGTGAGGCTTCGATAGGGTATAATGAAGTTCCTATTAATTCAATGCCTTCTCCAACTCCGCCAACCTTATCACGCCCACATCTTCGCCCTTCAGTATCACTGCAACTGTGTTGTTGTTCTTGTGTAATTGCAGCCTGCCTTTAAAAATGCTGGTTTCGGCAGATGAAAGGAAACGTTTGAGTTTGCCGCGGGATTCCTTTCGGCAGGCGAGTTCGCTGCCCTCGTCGCTTATAACCAGCCGGAGTTTTTTGTCAGCGGGCTCTATCAGCAGCGAAAGTTTACCGGTTAATTTTAGTTCGGCCATGGTTTTGTTGTAGAAGCTAATTTACAGATATTTCCGGGGTATTAGGTATTCTAAAAAAGGATAAAACTATTTAATTGCGCTATTGTTCTCCATACAAACCACTAAGCACATGTCGCCGATATTTTTTAAAGTTGGAGCCGAATTACCCTTGATGGTGATTCCCAACACCGAGGCGCATTTAGATGGGCATGTGGTACTCACCTATACCTACAACATATACCGCGACGAAGGTTTTGAGGATGCGGCGATGATAAACCTGAAAGAAAAGGAATTGTTACTGGATAAAAAAAGGAGCCCAAACTATCTGGGCTACATCACGTTTGAGCAGCCCGGGAAACTTTTTACCTACACGGCAGACGGTAATCAGGAGCTCTCCACAGACGACGTACAGGAAGTTATCGAAAACATTAACCATCACCGCGAGCATCCCGGTTTATGGAGGATATAGCGGGTAAAAGGTACCCAGGCTCGTTAGTTTCTTAATCCCGGATCATTCCTTCCCCAAAAAGTAGGATACCCGGTTAGTGTTATCATCATAAGTTACCGGACTTTTATGCCGGTTAAACTCAAAATAGCTTAACAACCCAAAATCTCCCGAACAGCAGGCTGTATGGGTGAACATCATCCCCAGCATCGTAAAACTCCAGTATGGCCCGGTAAATAATAACGCGATAAGCAGGCCCAGGGTGATCGCTACAAATGGCGCCAGCGCTACAATGGTAAACTCGCGTTTATTGGCCACAAACCTATCGGCAAGGGCCATAAAGTAAAACTTTTTAAGGTTGGCGTCGTAGGATGTATTTTTGGCTCCCTGCGAGCGGTATGCCAGCACATGAATATATTCGTGCAGCGGGATGAGCAGGAACGCCAACCCGATGCCATAAGCCAAATACGAAAAGCCTTTGCCCGCACTAAAACCCTTGTTTTGATGCAGGCTCAGTAAAAAATAAAACACCATCAATACCACTACAAGGGCGTTCGCCGCGAAATAAGCTATGGAGTATAAGGTGCTTTTTTTAAGGTAAGCCTGTACAAAGGGCACCAGCTCTAGGTGGTCCATTTTATCTAAAATCACGTAACCGTTCTCAGGTAGTTCTTCAGGGCTTAGCTGCATAATTTAATGTTGTTATTTGATGCTGTTGCCGATGAATTGTTACGGTAAACCTATCATAGGGGAGGACGAATCTTTACCGATCGTATTTCGCCAGTATAATATCTGCTTTGGTAGAACCTGTTTTTTTCAATCGCTTCCAATCGGCAATTGCTGCCGGCTTTTTGCCGAGTATGAGGTTGCACATGCCTCTCATATATAAGCTATTAACGTCGTCTGGTTTATGCTCTAATATCTGGTCGTACAATAAACGGGCGTTTTCAAAGTCCCTGTTGTTGTAATACCTCAGCGCATCGTCTGATATGCCCATTAGCGGGAGTTCGATGGCTGAGGTAGAATAGCCGAGTTGTACGCTGGCCATCACAGATACGGTTCTTCCATCCAAAACTGCGGGTGTCCATTTTTTGCTTGCCTTTGTAAAAGCCTTTATAAAGGCCTTATCAAACTTTGGGCTGATGCCCTCAATTATTTTTACACTGTCGGCTATCCCATTTTTAAAAACTATAAAATTGGCCGACAAGCGGCCCGCCTTGCCATCCATACTCTGGCCAATATTACTGTAAATGTACCGTTGAAAATTCTCATCGGCAAAAGACGGGTATAATTTAGGGCTGCGATTATAAATGGTGTCGCCATTTATGATGCTGTTAATGTCGGCTGCGCCCAGTTTTATAGCGGCCTGCACCACTTTTTCAGCAGAAAAATAAAATTTTAACGATTCCGGTGTGATGTTTTTTCTGTCGGCTTTTTGCGTGAGCACCATTTTATCCGAGGAGAGTTCGTCGATCCTGAAAGAGTTGCTCGTCCACCCCTGTGGGGTTTTTATGTTTAGTTCGTTATTGGTTAAGTCGAATAGAAAAGCATCTCCCTTATCAAAATACTCCATGGAGGATTGTATTTTCTCGGGTTCGCTGAAAGTGTATTTGATATAATGGTACTTCATTAAATTATCCTCAGATAATTCAGAACCATCTTCATAGGTAACTTTCTCCAACACCCAGCTTTTCCAAAGATTGTTTTTGTCGATAACCTGTGCGGGTAATTTGATGCAGATAGTTAAAAGCAGTAATAAGGCGAGGTATTTCATTAGATCATAGTTTACGGTTAAATATACCTATTGAAATAATAACGGCAAGTGATGTGGACAATTTAGCTCTCGGGCTGGTAGTCTTAGCTGAAAGCTTAAGTCATTGTAGGTCGAAGTTGTAAACTTCGACCAGTGGGGGAGGAGAACGGCATAACATACTAACGGCAAAGCCACAAAAGTTTATACTTTTGATAATCAACCCCCGACTACTCAAATAAGCGCAGGGAATGAAAACCTTTGGTTACGATGTCGAAAAAAACTTATACATGGATTTTCAGAATTGTATTAATCGCACTGGCGCTGTATGTTTTCATTGGGCATCTGGATATTAAAGCATAATCAAGCAGCCCTTCCAAAAAGATAAAGTATACATTCATATCTAAGGAAATAAATGGCGGCAGAAATCATCGGTCCGACGTGTATGTGCTTTATAAGGATAGCGTATACCATGTTGACCTTCACCATAAAAACTATGACAAGATAGGACGAGGCATTTTGCCTGACCTGTACTATTCGGAAACAAAAGATTATGTTTTTGATAAAGATGCAGAAACGCGGCTTACCCTGGTCTTTTTAATCCTGGTGCTCGTTGTGATGACGTTTTTGCCTTTAGAAGAGTGGGAAAGGAGAATTCGCGGGTGACGGCAGCATGGGTTAATTTATGATACGTTTTACCACCGCTACCGCAAGCGTCTCCGGCTTGTGGTGCCGTAATGCTTTAAAATGGCAGTAAGTAACTAATGCAAATACGCAATGCATAGTGGCTACCTTGCATGTGGGCCACAAGCCGGGGACGCTTGCGGCAGCTGCACCAACCTTTTCATCTTTTTTCAACCCGCAAAACCACTTTGCAATAAGCTGTTTACACCCTGTTGTAGGGTCGGCGTAAAATTGACATTTGTTCGATCAATTGATAAATTGATCGAACAAATTTTATTTAATCCTTAAACACAAAAAAATGTCAGACCAGGAACCGATCATCATCAGATCATCGTTGTCAACAGCATTCTTAACCAACGATTTTAAAGGGCAACCATCGTTGTATGTTAGTTTCACCAATCAATACAACTGGCTTTATAACGACAAGGGTAGCGGCGCGCGTGCAGACCTATCTGTTTTCCGGCCAAACCCAAGCGATAAGAGCTATTTTATCGTAGGCGATTACGCACAAGGCAATCACAGAGACCCAACAGGCTCATCACTTATCATAAAAGAGGTAAACGGCGATCCGAGAAACCCCATTTTAAAAGCGCCTTCCGATTATACCCTTCTCTGGAACGATCGGGGCACGGGCGGCAGATATGACGGCTCTTGCTGGAAGGCCGTTGCTCCGGATGGTTACCTGGCACTCGGTTTTGTGTTCAACAATAGTTATGGAAAACCCAATATTCCCAATTATGTGTGCATTCGTAAGGATTTTGTAACCGGCTCATCGGCTGGCTCGCAAATTTGGAACGATGCCGGCACAGGTATCTCGAATGATCTGGAGCTTTTCGAGCTTGGAGGGGTATCCGGCGCATTTGTGGCTCAGGCCAATCACCAACCATATACCGGCACTGCGTATAAGTTAATTGTAACCTAAATATGGTTTCATTTACTGAATCGCGCTATCGCTCGTAAAGACGACGTGGAAAAGGTTGCTTAGTTCCTTAGCACTATCCTGCCCTAACTAAACCCGATAGCAGCGTAAAGCCCGCTTCTATCAGCGGCTTGCAGCGAATAGCGGGGCTGGCGGTACCGAAGCACCACTGGCTTTGCTTTTCAAATTAGCCTCTATCGTCGGTTAAAACCGACGGCAATGAAGGTGTGTAGCTGACTTATACCCTCAATCCACCTTCATTGCCGTCTCATTTATGAGACGGAAGCAAGGGCTTTTCTTTTCAAACGACCGCAACCCCTCCCTGTCTTTGCGCGCATCACCCTGCCACACCTTTCCCACGTGGGAGGGAAATACGAATGCGCATCAAGAAATCCCATAATCAGGCAAACAAGGTTCAGCCAACTGTCCCTCTCCCGTCACAAAAACAATCTGCACATCTGCATATTCGCACATCTGCACATTTACCCCTATCTTTGCAGCCTTAAATTATTACCTATGCTTAAAGGATTTTTTAATGTTCCGGCGCCGGTAAACGAGCCCGTTTTAAACTACGGCCCGCGCAGTGTGGAACGTGCAGCGCTTAGGGCAGCCCTCGAAGAGGCCCGCGCACAGCAACTGGATATACCCATGTACATTGGCGCGGATGAAGTACGCACCGGCAAACTGGTAGAGCTTCGCCCGCCGCATGATCATAAACACTTGTTGGGCTCGTTCCATTACGGTGATAAAACACACGTAACCGACGCTATTGATGCAGCTCTTGCTGCTAAAGCGGATTGGGAAAACCTGCCCTGGGAGCAGCGTGCAGCCATATTTTTAAAGGCAGCAGAGCTGATAGCAGGTCCGTACCGTTATAAACTGAACGCGGCTACCATGCTCGGCCAAAGCAAAAATGCTTATCAGGCCGAGATTGATTCGGCTTGCGAACTGATAGATTTCCTACGCTTCAACGTGCAGTACATGACGGAGATCTACGCACAGCAGCCCCCCGTATCGGGCAAAGGTATTTGGAACCGCTTGGAGCAAAGGCCGTTAGAAGGTTTTGTTTTCGCGCTTACGCCGTTCAACTTTACGGCTATTGCGGGTAACCTGCCTGCCAGTGCCGCCATGATGGGTAACGTAGTGGTTTGGAAACCTGCCGATACACAGGTGTACGCCGCCAACGTAATCATGCAGATCTTTAAAGAGGCCGGCGTGCCCGATGGCGTGATCAACCTCATCTATGCCGACGGCCCCGAGGTAGGCGACGTGGTATTTAACCACCCCGATTTTGCGGGAATTCACTTCACCGGTTCTACCAAGGTTTTCCAGCACATTTGGCAAACTATTGGTACCAACATACACAAATATAAAACCTACCCGCGCATAGTGGGCGAAACCGGCGGTAAGGACTTTGTGCTGGCTCACCCCAGCGCCAATGCCGACGCGGTTGCGGTTGCCCTGTTACGCGGCGCGTTTGAATACCAGGGGCAAAAATGTTCGGCAGCATCGCGTGCCTACATCCCGGCAAGCCTTTGGCCCGCAGTAAAAGAGCACGTGGTGCGCGAAATGGCCACCTTTAAAATGGGCCCGACAGAAGATTTTGAGAATTTTATTAATGCGGTGATCAGCGAGCTTAGCTTTGATAAACTGGCCAAATATATCGACGCTGCCAAAAAGGACAAAGGCGTTGAAATTATCGCCGGCGGTAACTACGATAAAAGCCAGGGCTGGTTTGTAGAGCCAACCGTACTGCAGGTGCAGGACCCATACTACGTTACCATGTGCGAAGAGCTTTTTGGCCCCGTATTAACCATCTACGTTTACGAAGACGACAAATGGGACGAAACGCTCAGCATCATCGATAAAACTTCTATCTATGCGCTTACCGGCGCCGTGCTGTCGCAAGACCGCTACGCCATTGCAGATGCTACCTACAAGCTGCGTAACGCGGCTGGTAACTTCTACATTAACGATAAACCAACCGGTGCCGTAGTAGGCCAGCAGCCATTCGGCGGTGCCCGCGGAAGCGGTACCAATGATAAGGCCGGCTCGATGATCAACCTGCTGCGCTGGGTATCGCCAAGAACAATCAAAGAAACCTTTGATTCGCCTAAGGATTATCGTTATCCGTTCTTGACGCCGGAACGGTAGGCGAGCCCCCCAACCCCCTGAAGGGGAGAGCGGAGGAAATATCGAACACCGAATGTTGAATATCGAATGATGAAGTTGAACTTCAGCGTTTGATATTCAATATTCATTATTCGACATTATTGGTTCCTTCGCCAAAAATATTTTTGCTCCATCCTCTAAATTCGTAGTATTTGCCTTTGGGTTCGCCCGTCCAGCCGTTGATGCCTTTTTTAGGCAGCACAACGCCATGTATATAAGCAACAGGCAATAACGCCAGCCCAAGTAAGCCGAAGGCATACACCCTCCCTACATAAACCGATAGCGCTATAATGATGCCGAGAGTAACAATATACTTTAATAGTTTACGCCATTTAGGGCTGCGTTCTTCAAAGTGCCCAAAGTAAATATGCCCAAGCAGGAAAAAGATAGTTACTACAGCTACTTCTACCCATAATGTATCGGTATTCCACATAAATTGTCAATTGGTTTGGTAGTATAAAGATACTGCCTAAAAACAAAAAATCCCAATCCGGGCGGATTGGGATCAAATTCTTCAAAAACTCCCCCGTTAGCCAACGGGGGCTGGGGCGCTAAACCTAAACACCTCATCCAGTTGGGAGTTGTTGTTGGCGCTTACCTTCATATCGGTAATGATGCCCGTTGCCAGGCTATATACCCAGCCATGTACGCATAAGTCCTGCCCGTTTTGCCAGGCGTTTTGCACAATGGATGTTTTGCAGAGGTTGTTTACGTTCTCTATCACGTTAAGCTCTACCAGGCGGTCGCCGCGTTTGGTTTCGTCTTCAATGGCATCCAGTTCGCGGGCGTGTACGCGGTACACATCTTTAATGTGGCGGAGCCAGTTATCAATAATACCAAATTGCTTATTCGTCATGGATGCCAGTACGCCGCCGCAGCCGTAATGGCCGGTTACAATAACATGGCGTACCTGCAGCACGTTCACTGCATAATCCAGCACGCTTAGCATGTTCATATCCGTATGGATCACCATATTGGCAATGTTGCGGTGTACAAAGATCTCGCCCGGCCGGGTATGGGTGATCTGGTTGGCGGGTACGCGGCTATCCGCGCAGCCTATCCACAAAACGGGCGGCTTTTGGCCATTGGCCAGGGTGGTAAAGTACTCAGGGTCTTCCTGCAGGGTTTCTTCCACAAACTGACGGTTTCCTTCCAGCAGACTTTCGTAAGTAATGTGGCTGGTGTCGTGTATGGGGTTGGTTTTTGCGCACATAATATAATATAGGTTTTATGATGTTACTCGGTTTTAGATAGTTTTCGCTTTGTTGGATAAAACAGCTGGTATATTTTATGGTATAATACCGGTAGCATATCGTAATACAAAATGGTTAGCAATATTACCGGTACAAAGTACAAAACTTTAAACTCATACAAATTAAAAAAGTAACCGCCAACCAGCCCGCCAAAAATAAAGAAGGTGAGGATGGTTACCCTTACATAAATTTTATTTTTAACTATTTGAGTATCTTCCGTGCGGGGATGTATCCAATCGGCCAGTTCGCCGCCCAGGTCGGTAAACAAGCCGGTAAGATGAGTGGATTTTATTAACCCGCCCGATATATTGGATACCAGCCCATTCTGCAAACCCATGGCAAACAATAAGGCGGCAATTACTATCCGGCGCTCGTTTTGCGTTTCGTTATAAAAATTATTGCCGTAAAGGGCTACAAACAGTAGTACTATGATCTCGATGATGATAGGTACCGAATGCGCCCGGTAGGTACTGATATGTTTTAGCGAGCGTACCACAAAGCTTGATACGAAAGAGCCCAGCATAAACATCAGCAACCAAAAGCCAAATATAAGGATGTCGCGAATGTCTTGCTGAAGAATATTTTTGGCGAGGTTGGCAACGTGACCTGTTACGTTGGAAGTAAACGCCAGGAAAGCGAGGAGACCAACCACATCAATTATACCGGCAACAAATGCGGTGGATGAGGCCAGCATGAGGTTTTGTTTAAGAGATCTTTTCTTTTGCGGTTGCCTCAGCATAGTTTAATCAGCGTTTTAGTTACGTAACCATAAACTCACTGCCGCAAAAAAAGTTTAGCGGAATTTTAAAAACCTAACACCGGGGGGCGATAAGTTAATGCAATATCTTAAACATCAGCTCCTTCATCAAACCGCCTTGGCCGGTGTTTGATTCCACGCCCTTGCTTTTCAAGTCGTACTCGCGCAGGTAGCTGATCACCTGGAAGGTTTTGCCGAGGCTGTAGCCGCGTGCCGCCTGCTCGTAATCTTTTACAAAATAGGGGCTCACGCCAAGCTCGCGCGCAAGGCTCTGCGGCGATTTATCTTTTATGTAATGATAGGCCAGTACCTTACTGAAAAAGTTGTTCAAATTGCCTAAAACAAGTACTATGGGGTTTGCCTTCGGGTTTGCCTCAAAGTAGTTTACTATCTGGTTCACCTTATAGGCATCCTTTTTAGTTAATGCCGATTGCAGCTCGAAAACGTTATACTCTTTGCTGATGCCAATATTATCCTGGATGTGTTTGAGGGTGATCTCTTCGCCTGTTGCTACGTTCAGCATCAGTTTATCAAGCTCGTTGGCAATTTTAGAGAGGTCGTTACCGAGGTATTCGGCAAGCATAGCCGATGCCTGCCCGTTGATCTTGTATTTTTTATCAGCAATATAACCCTCTATCCAGGCGGGGATCTTGCTATCGTACAACGTTGCCGATTCGAAGATCAGCCCGTTCTTGTCTATCGCTTTGTACGTTTTCTTGCGTTTATCAAACTTGCCGTATTTGTAGCAGAATACCAGTATAGTACTGGGTAGTGGGTTCTCCAGGTAGGCGAGGAGCGGGTTGATGTGCTTTTTGTCCTCATCATCGCGGCCCCATTTCATGTCTTGCGCCTCTTTTATCATCACTACCTGGTAATCGCTCATCATGGGGTAGCGTTTGGCGGCGTTAATGGCCGTCATAATATCTGTATCCTTACCGTACAGCACGGTTTGGTTAAAGCCTTTTTCGGCATCGGAGAGTACCTTATGTTCGATGTAGTTGCTCACCAGATCTATAAAATAAGGTTCCTCGCCATGCAGCAGGTACAGGGGCTTAAATTTGCGGGCCTTAAGGTCTTTTATGATTTCGGGAGCAGTCATTTCAAGTAAAAAGTCGGAAGCCAAAAGTAAGAAGTCAAATCTATGTTTTAACTAAAACCAGGCATTTTGTTTTTTTGACTTAAGACTTGCTACTTTTGGCTTTCGACTTAGAACAAATGGAATTGCTACTCCCGCTCAATCTTCCGCCATACCCTTTTAAACTTACCGACGAGAACGGGCAGCTGAGCGTGTTTGACGAATTGCGGAAACGAAAGATCATCCTTACCCCCGAGGAGTGGGTACGCCAGCATTTTGTGCAGTACCTGATCAAAGAAAAGCATTACCCCCGGTCGCTGATTAAGCTGGAGGGCGGGCTGAAACTGCATGGTATGGCCAAACGATCGGACATCGTGGTGCATAATTCATCGGGCGAGAAGGTTTTACTGGTGGAATGCAAAGCACCTTCGGTAGCCATCAGCCAAGCCACGTTCGACCAGGCTGCGCGGTACAATATGGTACACAGAGTACAGCTGCTTGTTGTGAGCAACGGATTGCAACACTACTATTGCCGGATAGATTTTGAGCAGGAAAAATACAGGTTTTTAGAGGAATTGCCCTCTTATAGAGATCTATAGCCCTATGCCACCTTTGCCGACACGAGGTTCTGGATCTTTTCCATTAGTTCATCCGGTTTAAATGGCTTGGCCACATAATCATTCATGCCGGCGCTGGTTACCTGGTCCTTAATATCAAACAGGGCAGAGGCAGTGAGCGCAATAATAGGGATGTTAGCTTTGGCCGGATCGGGCATCTTGCGGATCTCGATGGTGGCATCGAAACCGTTCATGATCGGCATCTGCAGGTCCATCAAAATAATATCGAAGTTACCGTACTGCATAATTTCCACGGCGCGCTCACCATTTTCGGCGATGGTAGGTACTATCTGCCATTTGCTGAACAGCTTCTTCATTAGCATCACATTCACCGGGTTGTCTTCGGCTATCAGCACGCGCAAGTTGGCGGCGCCAAAAATGTCGGTCTCGGGCGCGGATTGCTGAATTTTTTGTTTTTGAACAGGTGGCACAACCGCTTCTGTGGATACAGGGAACTCCATATTGAAAGAGAACTCCGAACCCTGGGTAACTACGCTATGAACGTGCATTTTTACACCCTGCAATTCCAGGAGTCGTTTTACAATGGCCAGGCCAAGCCCTGTGCCACCATATTGGCGGGTGGTGGTGATAGATTCCTGGGTAAACGGCTCGAAGATGCTCTCGAGGTTTTCTTTTTTGATACCTATACCCGTATCCTTTACAGAAAAGCTTACGGTGATATTGTTGTGGCGGTCTTCGATACAGGTTACGCGCACCCCAACGCTGCCTGCCGCGGTAAATTTAATGGCGTTGCTGGTAAGGTTGAAGATGATCTGCGTGAGGCGGGTAGGGTCGCCAAAGATCACTTTTCGCCGAAGGGCACTATCGATATCCAGCTTAAACAATAAGCCTTTTTCTTCGGCCTTGATAATTTGCCCGCCGCAGATGTTGTGCAGCAGATCTACCAGGTTGAATTTTATTTTTTCGAATACGATCTTACCCGACTCTATCTTGTTAAAATCGAGTACGTCGTTAACAATGGCAAGGAGGTTGTTGGCCGAAAATTTCAGGATCTCCAGGTTCTCGCCCTGGTCTGGCCGGGGGCTGTTCATCATCAGCAGGTTGCTCATACCAATAACGGCGTTGAGCGGCGTTCTGATCTCGTGCGACATGGTGGACAAAAACTCCGACTGCACCTGGGATGATTTCTCGGCTTTTTCTATCGCCTTTTCGAATTTGATGTTGAGGGCAGCCTGTTCTTCGCTGGTATCTTTAAGCTGTTGTATGTTCTTTAAAAAGGCGGTATAAAAGTGGCTGTGGATAAATATAATCAGTATAAAATTGGCGAACACCCCTATAATAATAGTGGCATCATCTACTTTTTCGGGCTTAAAATCGATGTAATAGTTATGATCGTAAACCATCACCAGGAACAGTAATACCGGCAGCAAATTCAGCAGGGAATAAAACATGCCCCAGTTAAGGCCCAGCATATAAAAGCTGAAAACCACCACCAGGATGATGATCTGTATCACGATGATATTAACATCCTGCATGATCACAAACACGGTAGAAAGATTTACTATGGTGCCAAGTATGAGCAGGATATGCGAGATCTGGCGCCAATGCGGCTTAAAGGTGAGGTACTTAAACAACGCCGCTACGCAGAACATCAAAATACCTGATGTTGCGGTTAGTAAAGGCAGCCCCTGCAAATAAACGCTTAAAAACAAGGCGCCAAGCGCAACAAAGATGAGCAGGAAGCCATAATAAAGTAAACGGATACGCGCCTGGTCGAGTATCGACAGGTCTCTTGAAAGTATTTTATAAATTGAGAAATTAAAAAAATCCACTTTACTATTTTGCGCCGTTAATTTATTTAAATCTAAAAAAAATATTTGCGGTTTAATATACGCAATAAATTATATGTAGGTTTAAAACAGCCTTAACGTATTGCAATTAGCCTGCCAATCCCCGCAGGGCATCTTCTACTATTTTTAAACGTGCTTCGGCATCGGCTTTCTTTTTCAATTCATTTTGGATGATCTCGGGTTTGGCATTAGCCATAAAGCGTTCGTTGCTTAATTTGGCATTTACGGCCTTTAAGAAACCAATAAGGTAATCCCTCTCTTTTTCCAGCCTTTCCTTTTCTGCCGCTACATCAATTTCTATATTCAAAGCAATGTAGAACTCATCGGTACCGGCAATAAAGTTTACTGCGCCGCCAATGGCTTCGGTAACCAAAGTAAGCTCGTTGATGTTGCCCAGATGTTTAATAATAGGCTGATATTTTATATAATCGATAGCCGAATTTGCTCTAACCGCTAATGGTAAAGCTTCTTTTGGCGATAACTGTTTGGTATTACGAGTGTTGCGAACCTGGGCAACAATCTGCTGGATAATTTCAATTTCGGAAACCAGTTGAGTATTGATTTCCCCAATTGCGGGCAATTGCGCCACAATGCAGCAATCGAGTTCCGCTCTTTCTCCAAACAGTTCATCATGCCATAGCTCTTCGGTAAGGAAGGGCATAAACGGATGCAGCACTTTTAGGATGTTTTGAAAGAAATTGATGGTAGCTGCATAGGTTTCCGCATCGATGCTTTGCTTTTCGGCATTAGGTTTGTAAACGGGCTTCACCATCTCCAGGTACCAGGCGCAGTAGTCGTCCCAAACCAGTTTGTAGGTGGCCATCAAAGCTTCCGATAAGCGGTATTGTTTAAAATCGTCTTCTATCTGCGCCAGCGCCTGGTTAAAACGGCTATCGAACCATTCAATAGCTATCTGGTTGGTATTGGTTAAGTTTTCATCAACCGCCCAACCCTGTATTAGTTTAAAGGCATTCCATATTTTATTGGCAAAGTTTCGGCCCTGCTCGCAGTAGCTTTCGTCGAACATCAAGTCGTTACCGGCAGGCGAGCAAAGCAGCATACCCACGCGAACGCCGTCGGCGCCGTATTTGCCCATCAGTTCTATCGGGTCGGGAGAGTTGCCTAATTGCTTCGACATTTTCCGGCCCAGTTTATCCCTTACTATACCGGTCAAATAAACATTACTAAACGGCTTTTGACCCCGTAGCTCATGGCCAGACATGATCATCCTCGCCACCCAGAAGAACAGGATCTCGGGCGCGGTAACCAGGTCGTTGGTAGGGTAGTAGTAGTTTATTTCGGCATTATCCGGGTTGCGCACGCCATCAAAAACCGATATAGGCCACAGGCCCGATGAGAACCAGGTATCAAGCACGTCATCTTCCTGGCGCAGATCGTTAATGGTGAGCGGTGAGTGGTAAGTTTCGTTTGCAATTGCCAAAGCTTCTTCCTTTGTTTTGGCAACCACGTATTCGCCGTTGGGAAGGTAGTAGGCGGGAATTTGCTGGCCCCACCAAAGCTGGCGGCTGATGTTCCAGTCGCGCACGTTCTCCATCCAATGGCGGTAGGTGTTAATAAACTTCTCGGGGATCAGTTTAACCTCACCATTAAGTACATACTCCAAAGCCGGTTTAGCCATCTCCTGCATTTTGCAGAACCACTGCATCGAAAGTTTTGGTTCGATAACGGCGTTGGTTCGCTCGCTGAAGCCTATCTGCGAAGTGTAGTCTTCTGTTTTGGCCAGCGCGCCGGCTTCTTCCAGCAATACGGCAATTTTTTTACGGGCAGCAAAGCGGTCTTCGCCAACCAATATCTGTGCCTTTTCGTTCAGGGTACCATCATCATTTAAAATATCGATGATGGGCAGGTTATGTTTTTGGCCGAGGGCGTAGTCATTCAGATCGTGCGCCGGGGTAACCTTTAAGCAGCCGGTACCAAAATCCATGGTCACGTAATCATCCAGTATCACCGGTATTTCGCGGTTGATAAGCGGGATAAATACACTTTTGCCATGCAGGTGCAGGTAGCGCTCATCGTTAGGGTTTACGCATATCGCAGCATCTGCCATAATAGTTTCGGGGCGAGTGGTAGCTACGGTGAGGAAGTCCGAAAGTCCGGAAGTCGGCAAGTCCGAAAGAGAGGACGCATTTCCGTCTTGCGGACTAAAAAAATACTTAATATAATAGAGCTTCTGGTTTACCTCTTTGCGGATAACTTCCTCGTCGCTTACGGCGGTGTTACCTTGCGGGTCCCAGTTAACCATGCGTACGCCGCGGTAGATGAGGCCCTGTTTGTGCAGGCGAACAAAGTAGTCGATAACGGCTTCGCTCATATCCTCATCCATGGTGAATTTGGTGCGTTCCCAATCGCAGGATGCGCCGAGTTTTTTTAGCTGCTCCAGGATGATGCCGCCGTATTTTTCCTTCCACTCCCAGGCGTATTTTAAAAACTCCTCGCGGGTGATATCTTTTTTGTTGATGCCGCGCTCTTTCAGCATAGCCACAACTTTGGCTTCGGTAGCAATGCTGGCATGGTCGGTACCGGGAACCCAGCAGGCGTTTTTGCCTTTCATACGGGCACGGCGGATGAGTACATCCTGTATGGTATTGTTTAGCATATGCCCCATGTGCAGCACGCCGGTTACGTTTGGCGGAGGGATCACAATGGTATAAGGCTCGCGCTCATCGGGCACCGAGCGGAAAAAATTGTGTTGTAACCAGTAACTGTACCACTTTTCTTCGGCTTCTTTTGGGGAATATGTTTTAGCAATGATCATAGCCCGCAAAAATAACTATTTGCGCCAAATTGTTAAGCCCTAATGTAGATTGAGTTTTGCAGGCATACTACTATTAAGAATTAGTATTTATAAGCCTCGCTGACAATAATTTAAATATGGAGTAGTTTATAAAGTATATCACAGCACAGATATGAAAACAATTCCATTAAATCGTTTCCTGGCAGCTATGCTCAAATTATCGAGGTTATCGGTAGTTATTAAGTGGTTTAATAAGTAGGGGAAAATCTCTAACTTATTGCTTAAACCTTTGAAATAATATTTCATATACGTATCTTCGGTTAATAAATCACACGTGTAATGACTACGAAACTTACGCTAACGATGGAAGATACAGTAATTGATTCAGCGAAGAAATATGCTCGTGATAATGGGAAAAGTTTGTCTGACATTGTAGAAAACTATCTGAAATCTATAGCCATTCAGGACGATACAATTTCTGAAATCTCGCCCAAAGTAACCCGCCTGATGGGGATACTTAAGGTCCCCGATGATTTTGATTACAAAAAGGAACTTGGGGATGCCCTGGCCGAAAAATATAAGTAAGCCCGATGAAGCATGTTTTTATGGATACCAATGTGGTTATAGATTTCTTAACCAATCGACAACCGTTCGTATTAGACGCTGCTAAGTTGTTTGATATGGCTGTTAAGGAGAAGATAAAAATCTATATTTCAGCACTTTCTTATGGTAATATCCACTACGTTGTAAAGCGATCTTTCGGCAATAATATGGCAATCTCATTATTGAATGAGTTAGCTGAAATGACAGAAATAGTAGACGTAACCAAATCAATTATCAGGCAATCTTTAAAAACAGACTTTAAGGATTATGAAGACGCCATCCAATATTATTGCGCTCTCAGCGTAGAAGATATTAGTTTAATAGTAACACGGGATACTAAGGATTTTAAGAAAAGTACCTTAGCCATTTTAACGCCTGCCGAGGCTTTTGCTGCACTTAGGTAAAATCCTCTCCAATTCTTTACCCCCGCCCAACATTTCCCTTTTCAAACCATTCAGCCGAAACATTATCTTTGCGGCCATTATACGCTATGATAGTTAACCAGTTTTACGATAAGGGTTTGGCCCACGCTTCTTACGCCATCATTCGCAATGGCCGCATGGTGGTGATAGACCCCGCCCGCGACCCGCAGCCTTACTACGACTTTGCCGAGATCCACAGCGCCGATATTTTGGGCGTGATAGAAACCCACCCCCATGCCGATTTTGTGAGCTCGCACCTCGAGATCCATCAAACTACTGGTGCCGTTATTTATGTAAGCAAGCTGGCCGGCGGCACTTTTCCGCACGAAACCTTTGATGATGGCGACGTGATCCAACTGGACGACATCAAGCTTAAAGCGATCAACACGCCCGGCCACTCGCCCGATTCTATTTGTATTTTACTGGAAGACGAAAAAGGGAAGGACTGCGCCATCTTTACTGGTGATACCCTTTTTGCAGGCGATGTAGGTCGCCCCGATCTGCGCGAAACTGCAGGTAACATTACCGCCAAAAAAGAAGAGCTTGCCCGCGATATGTACCACAGCACCCGCGAAAAACTGATGGTACTGCCCAAAGATGTTACGGTTTACCCCGCGCATGGCCCCGGCTCGCTTTGCGGTAAAAGCATGAGCCCCGATCTGCATACCACCATTGGCAAAGAGCTGCGCGAGAACTACGCGCTGCAACTGATGGATGAGCTGAAATTTGTGCAAACCCTGCTGGCCGACCAGCCTTTTATGCCCAAGTATTTTGGATATGATGTGGAGCTAAATAAAACGGGTGCACCGGGGTTTGCCGAGAGCATCAACAATGTTGTAAAGGCTGATAGCAATATCGAATTAGAAAAAGGCCTGTTGGTGATAGATACCCGCCCAAGCCAGTTATACCGCAAAGGCCATGTAAAAAATAGCATTAACCTGCAGGATGGCGAGAAGTTTGAAACCTGGCTGGGATCGGTTGTTGGCCCTGGTGAAGCTTTTTATTTGATCGCCAATACAGACGAGGAGCTGGATGTGATGATCAAAAAAGCCGCTAAAATAGGTTACGAAAGAAATATAAAAGCGGCCTTGCTTACGCCGGATAGTGCTACTGTAAAATCCGCCATTATAAACCTGGGTGACTTTAAAGCTCATACCGATAACTATACTATTATAGATGCCCGCAATTGGGCGGAGATAAACGTCGGCAAACTATTTGCCGATGCGCTGACCATTCCCCTGCCCGAATTAAGGGAACGTTTAAGCGAGATCCCAGCTGATAAACCCATTGTGGTGCATTGTGCGGCCGGATATCGTTCTGCTGCTGCAGCCGGTATTATCTCTGGCAAAATAAAAGCCGTTCCGGTTTACGACCTGAGCGAAGCAGTGAAGGAGTTTAATTAGTTGATGGTTCATGGATGATAGTTCATGGCCGAAGCTACTATGAACAATGAACCATCATCCATGAACTATAAACTATGAACTTTTTTACTATAATTGCAACCAATGAGTATGTCAGACGACGCGGTTGTAAAACGGATAAAGGTTATAGTAAAGGAGCATGGCGGACAGCTTGCACTGGCAAACGCTATTGGGGTAGACCAGGGCTTCATCAGCAAGGTGATCAATAAAAAGCAGGACATCAGCTATTACCTTATCCGCAAGCTATGTTTCCAGCTTAAATACTCGCCCGAATGGCTCATCCTCGGCACCGGCGAAAAGAACATTCACAAGCCCGAATCAGCCAAACTTATCACCGAAATTCAGATGCTGCGTACCGAGGTGGATATCCTCCACGCCCGCATGCGCGCCTACGAGCTGGAACTACAGGAAATTAAGGGAAACGCTGAGCAACAAAAGGCAGGGTAATTTAAAGCCTTCCTATTTTCACCTTCTTTATCGCAGGTAGAGAGGGTAGAACAGCGTAGCGCATTGGGGTGAGTTAATTAGCCGGGCGAATGTGGAATCCTATCTCAGCAACTTATTCAAATCCCCGTAAGGGATTATCCCGTTTGCAAAATCAAACTTACCGGTATTTTTAATTTCCGAGGCTGCATTGATAAATGCACCGTAAGCTGCACGCGCTAAAGATGAACCCAAGCTCACCCGCTTTACACCCAGGTCTTCTAACTGATTAAGCGAAAAACTTGTGCCCGACAACCCCATTACTACATTTACCGGCTTCGGCGCTACGGCTTTTACAACCGTTGCAATGTCCTCGGCAGACTTTAGTCCCGGTGCAAAAAGTACATCTGCACCTGCTTCGGCGTAAGCTTCGAGGCGTTTAATGGTGTCTTTCAGGTCGATAACACCATGGATGAGGTTTTCTGCCCTTGCGGTAAGCATAAAAGGGAACGACAGGCTCCTTGCGGCTTCAACGGCTGCGCGGATGCGTTCTACCGATAATTCAAAGGGATAAATGGGTGCATCAGCTTTGCCAGTAGCATCTTCTATGGAACCACCTACTACACCTGCTTTTGCGGCCAGCAAAATGGCCTGGGCACATCCTTCCGGATCATCGGAGTAGCCGTTCTCCAGGTCGGCAGATACGGGCAGATCAACCGCCCCGCTGATGGCTTCGCTATTGGCCAATGCTTCCTGCAAAGTTACCACGCCTTCGCCATCGGGCTTGGCTAAGGAGTATGCCAAACCTGCGCTGGTGGTAGCAAGTGCCTCAAAGCCCAGGCTTGCCAGTATTCGCGCCGAACCCGCATCCCATGGGTTTGGGATGGCAAATATACCGCTGCGTTGGTGCAGGGCTTTAAAGGCGAGCGCTTTTTGGTGTTGGGTATGATTTTCCATGGTAGATTTCAATTTTTGAGCTTATCCCTCCCTCGGGAGGGCAGGGAGGGGTTCTTGAACTATGCCTTGAGAATTAAATAATTAACCATCTAATACCTCCAATGGAAAATCTTTCGGAAGTTTCATGGAACTGTCTTTCTTTATAAGCCGGAGAGTAATTTCTTCAATACCCCGCATCACATTTAGCATATCATATTTTACCTCAGCCTCACTGAAGCGGATAAATGTTATTCCTAAACTTTCCAACTTTTGCTGCCTAATCTCGTCTTTGTGAAAAGCTTCTTCATGATTATGCGACATGCCATCCACTTCGATAGCCAGCATTAACGACTTGCAAAAGAAATCAACGATGTAATTGTCAATACACCGTTGCCTGTCGAAATCAAAGCCCCATAATTTATCATCTTTTAACTCGTTCCACAGCAGCACTTCGCCGTAAGTCATTTCATCCCGTAATTTGCGGGCTAATGCTTTTAAGCTTGGGTTGTATGGAATTATTTTGGCCATTATTTTGACATTCGTTTCCTTGCGCGTGGTTAACCCCTCCCTACCCTCCCGAGGGAGGGATTAGCTACAAAAGCCCGCAAATCGGCAATCGGACATTCGAAATCCCCAGCTCTGAACTCTACAACGGAATATTCCCGTGCTTCTTCTTCGGATTGTTCACCACTTTATTCTCCAGCATTTTAAAGGCGTGGATAAGCTTGATGCGGGTCTCCGCAGGCTCAATCACCTCATCTATAAAACCACGCTCGGCAGCGCGGTAGGGGTTTGCAAAGATCTCGGCGTACTGCTGCTCCTTTTCGCGCCATTTTGCTTCCGGGTCTTCAGCCGTGGTGATCTCGCGTTTAAAGATAATTTCGGCGGCGCCTTTGGCGCCCATTACGGCAATCTCAGCAGTTGGCCAGGCAAAGTTCATATCGGCACCAATGTGCTTGGAGTTCATTACATCATAAGCGCCGCCGTAAGCCTTGCGGGTGATAACGGTAATACGTGGGACAGTGGCTTCGCAAAAGGCAAACAGCAGTTTAGCGCCGTTGGTGATGATGGCGTTCCATTCCTGGTCGGTACCCGGCAAAAAGCCCGGTACATCTTCAAACACCAGCAGAGGGATATTAAAGCTATCGCAAAAGCGGACAAAGCGGGCGGCCTTTTGGGAGGAATGGATATCCAGCACCCCCGCTAAAAACGCAGGCTGATTGGCCACAATGCCAATGCTGCGCCCTGCCAGCCGACCAAAGCCGACAACAATATTCTCCGCAAAATCTTTATGAACTTCTAAGAACGAGCCACCATCTATTACTTCTTCAATCACCTCGCGGATATCGTAAGGTTGTGAATTGTTCTCGGGCAGTAAGGTGGTTAACGCGGGGCGGCTTTCGTTGCCTGCTTCGTAGGGCAGGGAAGGGGCGCGGTCCTCGCAATTCTGGGGCATATAGCTCAGTAGTTTTTTTACATGCTGTATGGCATCTATCTCGTTGGTGCAGGCAAAATGTGTTACGCCGCTTTTAGTGGCATGGGTATTAGCACCACCAAGCTCTTCGGAGGTTACTACCTCGTGCGTAACCGTTTTTACCACGTTGGGGCCGGTTACAAACATGTAGCTGGTATGCTCTACCATCAAAATAAAATCGGTAATGGCAGGTGAGTACACCGCACCGCCCGCGCAGGGGCCCATAATGGCAGATATCTGTGGCACTACGCCGCTGGCCATGGTGTTGCGGTAAAATATATCGGCGTAGCCACCTAAAGATACCACGCCTTCCTGGATGCGGGCTCCGCCCGAATCGTTTAACCCGACAACGGGTGCGCCGTTCTTCATGGCCAGATCCATTATTTTACAGATCTTTTCGGCATGGGTTTCTGATAGGGAGCCGCCGAATACGGTGAAATCCTGGGAGAAAACGTATACCAGGCGGCCATTCACGGTACCATAACCGGTAACCACGCCGTCGCCCGGGTACTTTTCTTTTTCCATCCCAAAATCGGTAGAGCGATGCGAAACCAGCATCCCAATTTCCTGGAAACTGCCATCATCCAATAAAAAGTGAAGGCGCTCGCGTGCAGTTAGTTTACCTTTTTTATGCTGACTTTCTATACGGGCGTGGCCGCCACCTTCGAGCGCTTTTTGGCGCTTTTGCTGTAATATCTCTAACTTTTTATTCACTATCCCGGTTTATTAGGTACAGCGCTAAAATTAGTAATTAAATTGTAAGATTGTTATTTCGGTGTTTTTGGTTTATAGATTTTACTATATTTGCGACGCATGAAAGCAAGAAATTTAAAACTTTCGGTAGTGGTTTTGTTTATGAGCATCTTTGTTGCAAAGATGGTTATATCCATTGCACCTGCTTTTTTATGCCTCGATAATAAAGCGGTGAACGCGGTTATTATGCAGTTGGAGCACGAATCGAAAACTGAAAAGGAGGATCCTGAGAAGGACGCCTTTAAGGAGAAAAAAATCTTCGATGAGAATTACCTTCATTTTGTTGTATTCAAAACTTTTATTGTTGAAACCAACATATTGCATAACCAGGAGCACTCGCTTTATCAGCAGCTTTACCACCCGGTAGTACCTACCCCACCTCCCAACGCATAATATCTTTTCGCCGGTTCAATTACTGAACCGGGTAGCCAGCCGTACAATTTTGTTTACGGCTGAGGCAGCGTGCTTTGTCGCAATTATTGCGGCTTAGGCAAATCCGCTGTAGGTCCCCAAATTCATTCTAAAAAAAATCTGTTATGCAAATTAATCAAGGAGGCATCGCCGGCGGCGATCTCAACCTGAAAAAATATTTCCTGTCTAAAAATCTAAAAAAAGATCTGCCCGCAAGTGTCGTGGTGTTCCTGGTAGCCCTGCCTTTATGTTTGGGTATTGCGCTGGCATCCGGCGCGCCGCTTTTCGCGGGGATATTAACCGGTATCATTGGTGGTATTGTGGTTGGTATTTTTAGCGGTTCGCAATTGAGCGTTGCCGGGCCTGCCGCGGGTTTAACCGTTATCGTATTAAATGCTATAACTAAGCTCGGCTCGTACGAAACATTCTTATTAGCGGTGATGATAGCCGGGGCACTTCAAATACTGCTGGGTATTATAAAAGCCGGTACTATTGCTAATTACTTCCCGTCTCCCGTTATAGAAGGTATGCTGGCCGCTATCGGCATTATCCTCATCATGAAACAATTTCCGCATGCTGTTGGCTATGATAAAGATTTTGAAGGCGATGAAGGCTTTAGTGAAGCAGGAGAAGGTAACAACACCTTCAGCGGGATCATGAGCGCATTCGGCAAGATCAATTACGGCGCGGTTATTATTGCAGGGGTATCCTTGTTATTAATGATCTACTGGCCAAAAATTAAGAAGGTGGCCATGGTGCCTGCCCCGTTATTAGTGGTGCTGGCAGGGATTGGATTGAGCGCCTTATTTGCCGGGACAGGGTTGGCATTGCAGGAAAAACAGATGGTTAACTTACCGATGGTGAATAACAGCGGAGAGTTTTTCGCGCTGTTTAAAAGCCCGAATTTTGGTGCCATAACCAATAAAGAAGTTTGGATTACAGCCTTCACCATTGCCGTGGTAGCGAGTTTAGAAACGCTGCTGAGCCTGGAGGCTGTTGATAAAATAGACCCAATAAAGAGAATATCACCGACGAACCGCGAGCTGGTTGCTCAGGGGGCTGGCAATTTAGTGAGCGGTTTGCTTGGTGGTTTACCTATGACAGCGGTTATCGTACGCTCGTCTGCTAACGTAAATGCGGGTGCACGTACCAAGGTAAGCGCCGTTTTTCACGGGCTGATGCTGCTTTTATCCCTTTTATTTATCCCCAAATTAATCAACCAGATACCGCTATCGTGTTTGGCAGCTATCTTGTTAATGACGGGTTATAAACTGGCACGTATAAGCCTGTTTAAGCATATGTGGCACAAAGGGCTCGATCAGTTTATCCCGTTTGTGGTAACTATTGTGGCCGTAGTGTTTACCGATCTGCTAATTGGTGTAGGGATAGGTATGCTGGTAGGTATATTTTATATACTGCGTACCAATTTGCGCAACCCATACTTTTACCAGATAACCACCAAAGGCGATAAAAAGACCATCACCCTGAGGCTTGCAGAAGAAGTATCGTTCCTGAATAAAGCGGCCATACAGGTAACGCTTACCAGCTTACCAAAAGGTAGCGATGTGATCATTGATGCCTCCAACTCGCGCTTTATAGACCCGGATGTGTTGGAGATCATCCATAATTATAAGCACAATGCCTATACCAAGGGCATTATTGTACAACTGGTAGACGTCAAAGAAAGGTACGACGTTCCGCCGCTGAAAGAATTAGTTTATAAACTTTAAAAGAACATTACCATGTCGACCATAGAGAACAAAAAAAACAACAACGGCCTTAATGGCAGCGAAAGCAAACCAAAAATCGATGTAAGCCAAATATCGCTTGCACAAAAAGACAGCTACAATAAGCTGATAGCAAATAACGCCGAATGGGTGGCTAAACGCATTGGCGAGGACCCGGAATATTTCACCAACCTGGCTAAAGGTCAAAGCCCTGAAGTGCTGTGGATAGGCTGCTCAGACAGCCGTGTACCGGCAAACGAGGTTACCGGCACCAAGCCGGGCGAAGTATTTGTACACCGTAACATTGCCAACGTATGTAACCACACGGATATGAATATGCTGAGCGTGCTGGATTATGCGGTTAACGTATTGAAGGTGAAACACGTAATAGTTGCCGGCCATTATGGCTGCGGTGGCGTTGCTGCCGCGCTTACCAACAAGCAATTTGGTATTATTGATAACTGGTTGCGCCACATTAAAGATGTGTACCGCCTGCACAGCCACGAACTGGACCGCATAACAGACCATACCCAAAAGGTTAACCGGCTGGTTGAGCTTAACGTAAGCGAGCAGGTTTACAACCTGTGCAAAACATCCATCGTACAGAATGCCTGGATGGAACGCCACGACCTGGAGGTACATGGCTGGGTGATAGACCTGGGCAGCGGCCTTGTAAAAGACTTAAAAGTAACCAGCAGCAGCCCGCAGAACCTGGGTTATGTATACGAACTGCACGGCGAAGATGCCGTAGCTGCACATTAAGATACTCATGTTGAGGTGAGGTTTAAATTAGCCCCGGTTTGCAGTTATGCAGCCGGGGTTTTTTGTTGGCGAATGTTTTGCGGCTGTGTGGTATTTGCGTAAATATGTTAGTCTGCTATTTAGTTTACAGGGGCATTTTTATCATATTTGCTTCTTAATATAGCACTATTATCATGAATCATTGGCTGGTAAAATCAGAACCATTTAAATATAGCTGGGAAAAATTCAATAAAGAGGGCCGCACCTTTTGGGATGGCGTGCGTAATTACCAGGCGCGTAACAACCTGCGACTGATGGTAAACGGCGATCTGGTGATGTGGTACCATAGCAACGAGGGTAAAGAAATTGTAGGTATTGCCCGCGTAGTAAAAGAAGCCTACCAGGACCCTACCACCGAAGACCCAAATTGGGTAGTGGTAGATCTTGAGCCTGTAGAGCCTCTTAAACGCGCAGTAACCCTGGAGGAAATAAAAGCCGATGAGCGCCTGAAAGATATCGGCCTG
This sequence comes from Mucilaginibacter pankratovii, assembly GCF_014773265.1. GTDB lineage: Bacteria > Bacteroidota > Bacteroidia > Sphingobacteriales > Sphingobacteriaceae > Mucilaginibacter > Mucilaginibacter pankratovii. The sequence goes on from NZ_JACWMY010000004.1 coordinate 327,223, forward strand.
GTGCGCCAGGGCCGCCTATCGGTAATGGCGGTTAAACGCGAGGAATTTGACCGGATACTGGAACTGGCGAATAATTAACTTCCGAAAATTTGCGCGTTTTTACGGGGTTTTGGGTGTTTTTTATCTAAAAATGGTATAGAAACGCGCCCTTTTCTTACCGTTTTTTAGGCTATCGTTACAATCCGAGTTTTTGATAGATGCCAAAATTTTCGTCGTCGAAACAAATAAAGATCACGTCTTTCATTTGCTCATTTTCGGCGAGGAAATTATCAACGGTTGCTACCGCTATCTCTGCCGCCCGCTGTTTTGGGAAACGGTAAACGCCGGTGCTGATATTGGGGAAGGCGATGGTTTTGATGCCGTTCTCCATGGCCAACTTTAAGCTGTTGCTATAGCAATTGGCCAATTGTTCTTCTTCCTTCAGTACATTTTTGCCACCATTATAAACCGGGCCAACGGTATGGATAACATATTTGGCGGGTAGGTTGCCGCCGGTGGTAATAACCGCGTTGCCGGTTTTGCAACGCCCCTGGCGGTCTATAATTTTAATACACTCTTCCAGTATTTGCTTACCACCTGCACGATGAATAGCGCCGTCTACCCCGCCGCCGCCCATCAGGCTGCTGTTGGCTGCGTTCACAATAGCGTCTACCTGTAATTTGGTGATATCGCCTTGCTGAAGTTTTATTCTTTTGTCCATAAGGTATTAACGGAATTTTGCGGCTTGGGTTTGTTACTCGAGGTAAAGCAGGCTCTTTTTGTAATCGATAGTGAATTTAAACCTTTTTAAAATGCCGCCGCCTATGCTGCCATCTATTTGGGTATCGGCAAAGCCACCTGTTTTAAGCATGGGGATGCGGGAAGGTACATTGGCTATTAATTGTTTGCCAATGCCTATCTGCTTTAGTATAAACGTGCGGGCATAAATAGGCCCGCCAATGCCGTAACCGGTGATGCTGGTATCTGATAAAGGGTAGCGGGTTTTAATGCCTGTGCTTTCGGCGTAATGGTTAAATACGGTAAGGGCGGTGCGGTCGCCGGTATCCATAATGAGGGTGGCGGGTTTTCCGTCGATAGTAGCTTTTAGTTTTGGGATATGGTAATACATGCTGAAGGGCACGCCACTCTTACCGGCGTAAGCGCTATAAAAGTTTACCGTATGGTTAGGGTAATCAAACTGCACGATATAATCCTTCATGAAATTATAGCCGATAGCGCCGTCCAGGTAGGGCAGGTGTAGCTTGTTTTTTATTTCGGACAGATCCACCACATTGAAATCTCTCTTAACTAAAGTCATTTTGCCAATGCGTGTAGTATCAACCGTAGTTTCCCAGGAGGGCATCCGTTTGGCTCCCGCGCCACTGGTGGTGGTCTCGTTTTCCAACTTAAGGTTTAAAGCCCGGGCGGTCGTCACATCAATAACATCGGTAGCGCCGCAATCCAGTATGAAATGAAGAGTTTTGTTTTGGATCTTCACTTCGATAAATGGGCGGTTATCCACCAAAGTAAAGGGGATGGAAAATTGCAGTTTGTTTTGGGCCGGTGCAGTATTGCAGCAGGTAAAGAGCAGCGCAAAGGTAAGCAGGCAGATATTTCTCATCATCCGGTTTTTTATTTGGATTGATGGGGAGCGAGAAAGTTACAGAAGACCTATATTACTTCTTCTGCGCAGCAAAAAACAAAGCCTTCAATTCCGTAGCATCATCCGGTTTCATTTTACCACCCAAAATCAACCTTAACTGGCGGCGGCGAAGGGCCCCTTCGTAAAGTTCTGTTTCGTCTTCGGTTTCTGGGAGCAACGGGGCAACAGCTACTTTGCCGCCGTCTTTATCAAGGGCCACAAAGGTGTAATACGCCTCATTGCTTTTATTGCGGGTGCCTAAGGGGATATTCTCGGCATAAACATCCATCCGCACCTCTACCGATGTAGTGAACGCACGTGTAACCTTTGCCTCAATGGTGATCACATCGCCCAGTTTTATGGGGTGATGAAAAGATACGTTATCTACCGATGCGGTTACCACCACGCGGTTACAATGTTTTTGCGCGGATATGGCAGCGGCTATATCCATCCAGTGCAGCAGGCGCCCACCCATTAAATTGTTGAGGGTGTTGGTATCGTTGGGTAATACCAATTCGTTCATGATGGTGAATGATTCTTTGGGCGCTTTTCCTTTCATATATGCAAAGATAGTTTTTAAGGGGGAAATAATCTGTTTCATCGTAGAGCCGCGATACTTCGCGGCTTGATGAATGTTTTATAAAACGAATATCTGTTACCTGTCCTAAGGGAGACGCGAAGTATCGCGTCTCTACAAAAAAATATTTACGGCCTTACCGTCCTTAACAAACTATAACCCACCAGTTCCTCCCAGCGACTGCCTGCGGGGCGGGCGTAAACCAATAATTGGTATTCATTTTCGGTTTCAAAGTAATTGCCTTCCAGTGCGAAGTAGTCGGGCTGCTTAGTAGCGTTGTTCACCCAAACATACATGTAATCGTAAACGCCTTGTTTCAGTAACAGGTCTGTATAGAAACGGCCACGACTATCGAACTTCATGCGGCTGTTCTCGTCTATCTTATAATCGTTAAACTGGCCAATGATGTAGGGCGTGCCTTCGGTCTCCGATTTATTGGTGCCTACATTAAAATACATATGCGCATAATCCGCATCCGTGCGCGAATCGCGGCCATCCTGGTTGATGACGTAGTACTTGCCATCGTTATCATACAGTAAAGTGTAGTTGGGCAGGTTACGGTTTGGGTCGCCCAGCAGCATTACGGTGTTGGCCGTGTCGCGGTAGATCCGCGCAATCCGTTCCGAATTTACCTTTAATGATCGTGTATCAAAATGCCTGAACTCGTTACCACCTGCAAAATCGTTAATGTTTACATCATTATAAACCAACTGCGTGCCGCGGATGTAGGTGGGTACGTTGTTTATTTTACCGGTTTCGGGTCGGTTATTTTGCATCACCAGCACGCGGATATCACGATTGGGGTTTTGCACGTTCAAGCCTCCATAATCTACCGTAAAATTTAGTTTTTGATTAGTGCGCCTTGCCGATACGTTGTTCGACGAGGCGATGGTGCCACCAACGGCTACCCGACTGTTTAGTACGTACATGCGGCGGGTAAGGATCATTTTATTAAGGTCGCCATCTTCGTAAACCTTTAAAATATAATTGCCCGATATTTTGGGGGCGATATTTTGATTTGGCAGCGTTAACTCATAATGAGTATATTTTTGGAACGTGCCCGATGAATAGGAGTAGTTAAAAAGCCTGTCGTCCATAAAGGTTTGCAGGTATTCGGCAGGGGAGAGGTTAGATGATTTCCAGTTGGCATCGCAATGCTCAATGGTATAATAAAAATTGCGGCTGCCACCGCTCAGGTCGTCAAAGCCTAAAACAACCTTCTCGTCGCTGTTTAAACTGATCACCGGGAAGGATGCCGCCTGCTTATCCACCTTGTAAAACTCAACGCTTTTTATTTCGGGGCGGAAAACGTAGTTGCCGTAAGGGGCTTGGGCGAAGGAGGCGGTTTGGATGAGGAGACAAAGAATAATAAAGGACAATGAAAAGCGGGGGAATGTGCGATTCCCCTCTTGAGAGGGGGGGAGGTGCGTGTTCCGTACCCAATGTTTTGCGCTATTTGCATAGGGGCGAACACTCCCCTGCCACCACACCAGTCCGCGCGCGCCCTCTCGAGAGGGGAATAAAGGAGTGCTACTAAAAATCCGGGGCAAAAACGCTTGTTTCATTATCGCAATAATAGCACAAAAACGTAGAGGGTGGGAAATTATTTCAAGGGGCTGTTGTCATGCTGAGGAGCGAAACATCTATTTTCCACTATGCACACGGGCGATTAGATCCTTCGTTCCTCAGGATGACAAATAAAAAAGCCTTTCCGTTTAAGAAAGGCCTTTGATTATGAAGGCATATATTTCTTACGCTTCCAGCTCCATTATCTGGTCGGCCAGGGCTTCCCATTTTTGATGTAAGCCGCCAAGCTCCATTTTTTTTAGCTGATAGTTATTGTTTATCTGCTTCAACTTCTCGGCCTGGTTAAAAATGCTGTTGTCGGCCAGTTGAGCCTCCATCGCTTTTATTTCTTTCTCTACCGATGCAATGTTGTCTTCCAGCTTGCCCAGGTCCTGGTTAAGTTTTTTTAGCTGCTGGTGCTTATTATCGCCGCTGGCTTGTTGTTTAACCGGGGCAACCTCCTTCTTCTCTTCCTTTTTTGGCTGAGGGGCAGGTGTTGCAGCTTTTGGCTCCAAAATACGTTTGGCGTTCCAGACGTCGTACTCGGCGTAAGTGCCCGGGTATTGTTTTATCTTCTGATCTTCGATAAACCAAATTTTGTTGGCTACATTATCCAGGAAATACCTGTCGTGCGATACAACGATTACCGTACCTTCGTACTGCTGCAGGGCCTGTATCAGGATGTTTACTGAAGCCATGTCCAGGTGATTGGTAGGCTCATCCAGTACTAAAAAATTTGCATCGGCAGTTAAGGCTTTAGCTAAGGCCACGCGCGATTTTTCACCACCCGATAGTACTTTGATTTTCTTAAACACATCATCGCCGGTAAACAGGAACGAACCTAATATCGAACGGAGCTCTGTGTCGGTATGTTTTGGGGCGAATGCCTGCAACTCTTGTAGTATCTGGTGCTCCAGGTGTAACGATTCCAACTGGTGCTGCGCGAAGAATGTTTGCGTTACGTTGTGGCCTGTTTGGGCGGTACCTTCGTATTCGGTATCTGCACCCGCTACAATGCGTAACAGGGTTGATTTACCTTTACCGTTGGCGCCTATCAAAGCAATTTTATCGCCTTTCTCGATGATCGCTTCGGCATCGTCCAAAATATCAATTGCAGGATATTTCTTAGTGATATGCTCCATGGTAACCACGTGCCTGCCGCTTTGCTTGCTGAAACGGAAGCTGAAGTTAACCTCCGGGTTATCATCATCCACGTCATCAACGCGCTCCATTTTATCCAGCATTTTTATACGCGACTGGGCCATTTTGGCCTTAGAAGCTTTAGCACGGAAACGTTCGATCAAACGCTCTTCCTGTTTTATTTTCGATTGTTGGTTTTTAAACTCACCACGCTGAATTTCGGCGCGTAAGGCTTTTTCTTCCAGGTAAAAAGTATAGTTACCCGCGTAAACATTCAGCTTACCCTTGCGCGATTCTACCGTACGGTTTATCACCTTATCTAAAAACCACCTATCGTGCGATACGATGATGATAGCGCCGTTAAAGGCTTTCAAATAATCTTCCAGCCATTGTATGGACGGTAAATCCAAGTGGTTGGTAGGCTCATCCAGTAAAAGAATATCAGGGGCTTGTAACAGAATCTTTGCGAGCATTACGCGCATGCGCCAGCCTCCCGAGAAGGTGCTTAGTTTGCGCTGGCAATCCGCTTCGCTAAAACCAAGGCCGGCTAAAATTTCGTGTGCTTTGTATTCGATGTTGTAACCATCAAGCAGTTCAAATTCGTGCTGTTTATCGCTTAGCTTATGTAAAAGGTCTTCGGTGTAATCGGTTTCCAGTTTCTTCAACAGGGCCTCAATCTCATCGTGCAGCTGGTTTTGGCGCTCAAAGGCTTCCATGGCAACGTGAACGATGTTCTTATCGGATGAGTAGGAGAGCAGATCCTGGTTAAGGTAACCCATGGTAAGGTCCTTAGCCATGGATATCGTACCAGAGGTAGGCTTGTAGTCGCCTACAATGATCTTCAAAAGGGTAGTTTTACCGGTGCCATTGGCGCCAATAAGGCCAATTTTTTCTCCTGGTTTTATATGCCAGTTAGCTTCATCGTACAGCGCCCGCGCACCAATCTCAAACGTAAGGTTATTTATAGCGATCATTTGCCGCAAAGATACGGTTTTGCGGGGAGAGGATAAAACGGAATAGTAAATGAGGTAATTAGCCTATAATCTGTGCATGGTTAATGCAATTGGCGCGTCGCGGATAGTGAAAATAACCTTGCCATCCTGTTCCGATGCAGCCATGTCGAAAATCCGGCTGCGGGGGTCATTAGCCTCCGTTATAAGCAAAATGCCTGTTGATGCGTTATAAGACCATGTTAAATTGCCAGGCATAGTTGGCATACCGGGCGACATAGAGAAAGCCTGCCCATCCCGGAAATCAAATATCTGGCCAATAAACATCTTTTTGGTTTGTGCCACAAGCATGGCCTTTTGTTTTGGAGTTGCTTTCTCCGTTATGGCGGATACTTGTACCTCGCCCACTTTCCATTTACCGTTTATAGTTGCAGGAGGGCTAAAACCCCATACCGATAAAAGCAGCGTAATTGTTAATATAAACTTTCCCATATTATCCTTTCATTACCTGCAACCATCCCTCTGCCATTAACCTGGAGCCTGCTACGCTTGGGTGTACGCCATCCAGCGTCCAGTAATTGGCAGATCCAACTTCCAGTGCCTTGTCGAAGATCTTTTGCAAAGGGATCAGCGGCGCATCGAATTGCTCGGCCATGTCTTTTGCTGCCTTTTGGAATAACGGGAAGGTAGGGTACCATTTATCATCTACAAATTTGGTCCCTTTTAAGGCAAAGGGTTCGCCGATGATGAATTTTACACCCGGCAATGCTTTTTGTGTACGCTCCAGCAGAGCTTTATAATCGTTAATGTAAGTATCAATAGTGCCTTTGTAGCCGCTGGTGAGACTGTGCCAAAAATCGTTTACGCCGATGTGGATACTTATCACGTTTGGTTTCAGGGCGAGGCAATCGGCTTCCCAGCGTTCGGCAAGCTGATAAACTTTGTTGCCGCTGATGCCGCGATTGTATATTTTGAAGTTCTTTTGTGGATGTTTAAGTAAGAGCTCGCTGGCGGCGTAAGTAGTGTATCCGGTGCCCAGCATGTTGGTGGTATTGGGTTCGGTGGCTTTATGGTCGCGGCCCCAATCGGTGATGGAATCTCCCTGGAAAAGGATCACGTCATTATCGCTCAGCTCCACTTTTTTTGTCGAAGAGGTACCAATGGCGGCAGATACAATTTGCGGGATAGACAAAGTAGCAACCGTGCCAATAGCGGCGCTTTTGATAAAGTTACGGCGCGAGTTCAATAAAAAATTCTTCATTTATGCGTAGATGTTCGGATAAATCGGACAGCAACTAAATTACAATATTCTTTAAGATGTTTACCCTTAAATATTAAAAACGGTAACTTCGCGACATGTATCAACTGCTTAAACCCCTGCTGTTCAAGTTCGACCCGGAGAACGTGCATTACTTTGTTACCCGCAATTTAAAACGCTTTAATAAAATGCCGGGCGGTACCGCCATCAGCGAAGCTATTTGGGCGTCTAACGATAAGCGTTTGGAGAAAGAAGTATTCGGCCTGAAGTTTAAGAACCCTGTAGGCCTGGCTGCCGGTTTCGACAAAAATGCCGAACTGATAGCAGAAATGGGCGCTTTGGGTTTTGGTTTTGTAGAAGTTGGTACGGTTACCCCACTGCCTCAGCCCGGTAATGATAAGCCCCGCATGTTTCGCCTGCCTGCAGATGAGGCATTGATAAACCGTATGGGTTTTAATAATTTAGGCGTTGATGTGGCTGCCGAACGCATTGCTACTTACCGCAAAAGCTTAAAACCAGGCGAAACCGCCCTCATTATCGGCGGTAACATCGGCAAAAACAAGGTTACGCCTAACGAAGATGCGGTGAGCGATTACATCAAATGCTTCGACAGGTTGTTTGATGTAGTAGATTATTTTGTGGTTAATGTAAGCTCGCCCAATACGCCGGGTCTGCGCGCCCTACAGGAAAAGGAGCCGCTAATGCATATCCTGAATACCCTGCAGCAACGTAATAGCAAAAACGGTATCAGCCGCCCCATCCTCCTTAAAATAGCACCTGATTTGACCAACGAGCAGTTGGATGATATCGCCGATATTGTAAAGCAAACCGGCATAGCTGGCATCATCGCTACCAATACCACCATCAGTCGCGAAGGGCTAACATCGAAATTTAAAGATGAAATGGGTGGGCTAAGCGGTAAGCCATTAACCAAGCGCTCTACCGAGGTGATCAGTTATTTGCACAAAGCATCCAACGGCGCATTCCCTATTATCGGTGTAGGCGGCATTCATTCGGCAGAGGATGCGGTGGAGAAAATTGCGGCAGGCGCGGTATTGGTGCAGTTGTATACCGGGTTTATTTATGAGGGACCAGGGTTGATATCAAAAATTAATAAAGAGCTGTTATCCTTGTAGCATTATGGCAAATACATTCTCTCAAATTTATTTACAATTTGTATTTGCTGTACAAAACAGGCAAAGCCTGATACCCAAGGCACATAAAGAGGAGTTGCATAAATACATCACAGGGCTTGTGCAAAACCGCAAAGCCAAAATGCTGGCGGTAAATTGTATGCCCGACCACATTCACATCTTCGTTGGGTTTAAGCCAACTATGTCCATTTCTGATTTTGTTAAGGAAATCAAGGTGGAGAGTAACGATTTTATTAACAGTAAGGGGTGGGTTGCCGGTAAATTCAATTGGCAGGAAGGTTACGGCGTTTTTTCCTATTCGCATTCGCATATAGATAAAGTAGTTAACTATGTGCTCAACCAGGAGGCACATCATCAAAAGAAAACCTTTAAGCAAGAATATTTAGGCTTGTTGCAGAAATTTGAATTGCAGTTTGATGAGCGGTACGTGTTTGATTTTTTCGAATAGGCAATTAGCAGGCGATAGGAGGCACCTACGGAGCCGGGGAACGCTGTCCGTGTTTCTATAAACAGGATGCTCCTAACGGAGCGCAGGAACAGCGTTGATTTTTATTGATGTAATTGTGGCCCTCACGAACCGGCTATTATGGTCATGCTATAAACAAGGGATTCCGCCCGGAATCCCTATCAACCATAATTTTTATAATTACAAAATTTCAACGCTCCGTTAGGAGCATCCTGTTTATAGAAAGAATCGAATGGGATTTTAGGCTCCGTAGGTGCCCCCTAAAACTTGCAAATCCTACCGAGCGGTGCTGGCCATAATCCTTAAATCGTGTAAATCATGGTTCAGATTAAAATTCCCCCAACAAAAAAAGGCGTACCAATTAATTGGTACACCTTCAAATTCTTTTGTGTAGATAGAGATTATTTACCTGCAGCAATAGCTAAAACAGCATTGTTTTTTGCTATCTGGCTATCTTTTTTCTCTGCAGAACGGCTGCCTAACTCAATGTTAGTAGCTAACTTTAAAAACTGTACTTCTAAACGAGAGAAAGTTTTGTTTCTTCTATCTTTTCTTTTTAAACGAGTAACGCCCATGATCTTTTATTTAATAAATGTTTTAACCCTGAGGTCGGAAGCGGATTCGAACCGCTGTAGGAGGTTTTGCAGACCTCTGCCTAGCCACTCGGCCATCCGACCTTTTTTAAGGACTGCAAAAATAGTAATTATTATTTGCCAATCAATTTTATTTGGAGGATTTTCCTGCAACTTCTGAACAAAATATCGCGGTAGCTATAGCCACGTTCAACGATTCGGCCCCGCCAATGCGCGGAATCGTCACCGCATTATTGATCAAAGCTTCAATTTCGGGGCGGATGCCGTTGCCTTCGTTGCCCATAACTACCAGTCCTTCAGTGCCAAAATTGGTTTTATAAATACTTTTTCCATTTAACAAAGCGCCATAAACGGGCAGCTTTGCCGAGCGGAGGAACTCTTTCAAATCGGTATAATTAATATTCATCCGCGCCAAACTCCCCATCGTGGCCTGCACCACTTTTGGGTTATAAACATCTACCGTATCCTCGCTGCACACCAAATTGGTGATGCCAAACCAATCGGCAGTGCGGATAATGGTGCCCATATTGCCCGGATCCTGCACACCATCAAGTACCAAAGTGAATTTATTCTTCAGGTCCTTATCGCTAAAACCTGCCCATTCGGGTATATTAACGGCCGCAATTGCATCGGCAGGGTTCTTTAAAGCGCTTATTTTTTGCAGCTCGTTTAACGAAATTTCCTGAAAGTTTATTTTTCGGGATAAATTAAGCAATTTTGGGGCGATACCAGGCGTATGGTAAATGGTTTGAATACGGTAGGGCGAACCGGCAAATTCAATAATGGATTTGTACCCCTCCACCAAAAACAAACCATTCTCCCGGCGAAACTTTTTATGTTGTAAAGACGTTAGTAAACTGATCTGAGATTTTGAAAGCATATTTAACACCCGGCCATTACCGTATTGCAATATTAAGTATTTTGGTGGTTATTATCTCCAGCTGCAGCGTTACGCGTGGAATAAAACCAAACCAGGCCATTGTACGCAAGCTTACTCTAAAAGGTATTGATAAGGAATTTGCCGAAGCAGCCGTTAACTATGTAGATAAAGAGCAGCAGCCCAACAACTGGCTCAACCTGCAATTTTATTACACCTTCAGTAAAAAAGGCAAGCGTAACATTGGCGAGGCACCACGCCTTTTGGATAGTAACCTGGTGGAGTTTTCGCGCCTGCAGTTGCAAAAATACCTGCAAAACAAGGGCTACCTCAAAGCAAAGGTTTCTGATTCCATCGTCGTCAAAAAGCAAAAGGCCGAACTGATATTTACCGCTATCGAAGGGCCGATGTTTCGTATCCGCAACTATAAGGATAGTATTGCCGACCCTAACGTAAAAGCCCTCTACAGCCGCACAAAAGCGCAATACTCTCATGTAAACCCGGGCAGCCGCTTTGATACCGATAGCCTGGCGTATGACCGCGACCAGTTCTTCCAGGTGATGAAACGGAACGGCTACTTTGATTTTTACCGCCAGTATATCAACTTTGAGCCCGACTCGAGCTATAACCAAAGCATTGTAGACCTGGTAATGATTATTGATAACCCCGCGGATAAACCGGCTCATCCAACATATACCATTAATAACACACTGATAACCATTGCACAACCCAATGGCCGCAAAACAGGTAAACCCGATACGATACAGGTGGATTCGCAGTTCAGGTATGTAGATTACTCCGGCAGATTTAAGCCAAAAACGGTAACCGATTATATTTTCCAGAAGAAGGGGCGCTTGTTTGATATCGATATGCAAACGCTCACTACTTCGCGCTTATCGGAGTTAAACGTATTCAGGAACGTACCCAGCCCTATTTACGAAAAACTGCCCGATAGTACCAACAGGCTGAACACGCGGATAGATATCACCCCGCTTAAGCGTATGAGCGACCGGGTGGAGGCGGAGTTCCTGTTCAACGGCGGGCGGTACGGTTACAACATAGGTAATACCTTTACCAACCGTAATTTATTTAAGCAGGCCGCCGCGTTACAGGTGAAACTAAACTGGAGCATTTTATTTGATAGCGGGCGCAACGCCGGCGACAGTAAAGGCATCCAGAACCAGGAGTTTAAAGCCGGGGTGAGTTTGATATACCCGCGCATTGTATCGCCGTTTGATTTCCCTAACCTGGCCAAGTTTGGGGTGCCGCATACCACCTTCTCTACCAACTTCTCGCTGTTTTACCAAAAGGGACTGGTGCAGCGCCGCAGCTGGATCAACTCCATCACTTACGATTTCTTCGATACCCGCACCAAGCAGCACTCTATTACCCCAATTAATATCGAGTTTTCCAGCGGGAGTATCGACCCAATAGCCAAGGCAGAGCTGCTGAGGCAAAACCGCTATTCGTATGTTTACCTTATCGGCCGCACAACTTTTACATCGGGCAGCCAGTACACCTTTCAGTATAACAGCATCAAGCTAAATACTTACGAGAATTTTTACTATTTCCGCGGAAGCCTGGATATGGGCGGTGGTACGCTTAATTTACTAAGCCGCGCTTTCAAAACACCTAAAGATACCCTTGGCCAGCGTACCTTTTTCGGCAACGCCTTTTCGCAATACGTAAAGACCGAAATTGATTATCGCCTGTACAAAAGCCTTGGCGGAGAGCGGCAGTTTATCTTCCGTTTCAGCCCCGGCATTGGTATCCCTTACGGCAACAGCAACCAGCTGATATTTGAAAAGAACTTTTACACCGGCGGTGCTAACGATATCCGCGCCTGGCTGCCACGTACGCTTGGCCCGGGGCAGTTTAACCGCGCCAGTTATGGCGTAGGCGGCGTTGCAGATACCACAAGGGCACGTTTAAAATATCTCGACCAGTTTGGTGAGATAAAAATGGTGGCCAACATTGAGTACCGTTATAAGCTGGTTGATAACTTCTTCGGCTCGAAACTTAAGGGGGCCTTGTTTATGGATATGGGCAACGTATGGCGCCTGCACAAAACTGCTGATAATCCTAACGGCGAATTCAGGTTTAATAATCTGTTCAATTCTACCGCTATCGGCATCGGTACCGGGCTTCGGTTCGATCTGAGCTTCTTTATCTTCCGGCTGGATGCTGCCTTTAAATTTAAAGACCCGCAGTTTAGCGGATCAGACCAGTGGGTGCTCATTAAACACGCCAACGAACTGTTTAAAGCGGGCGATTTTAAGAAGGCCTACATCAAGGCAAACAGCACCGGTTTAGACGGAAATGGCAACTACGTAGGCGATAGCTACAATTTTATGCAGCTGAACTTTGGTATAGGGCTGCCGTTTTAATGTGTGAGGGATTGATTTAGTGAATGGTGAATGAGTAAGATTGAAGGTGAGGTATTAATTTGTTGGTGCTTTAAAGTTCAGTGGTTAGATGATGGAGAAGTTGTAAATAGACAGATATAATCAATTGAATTAGGGCGTTGCCTTCGGCCCGGGCTTTCCGCTCATACTGCACAGGCCTTAACCACATGGCCGGTATCCGCTGCAATCCCGAACGCAAAAATTTGGCTAAGTAAAAGAATTTTCGCAAACAAACTAATAGAGAGTGGCGTTCACCTCTAACCTCTAACCTCTAACCTCTAACCTCTAACCTCTAACCTCTAACCTCTAACCTCTAACCTCTAACCTCTAACCTCTAACCTCTAACCTCTAACCTGCAAATATTCCCTTCAACCCATCCAGCACACTTTGGAAAAACGTGGGTATGCTAAGGCCGTTGTGATAGTTAAAATACAGGAAGATACAGAAGATGATAAGCGCGATGATGATGAAGCGCTTAAACATATAGCCTATTAAAACCAAGCCTAAGGGTATGGCTATCAGGAGGATCCAGCTTATTTTTACCGGGGTGAGTTTGCTGTCGTGGCGGTAAACGTAGTACAGCATAGAGGTGGTACCCTCGTCGTTTTGATGGCGGGCAAATATAAAGCTCGATTTTTCCAGCTTGTGGCGGTAAAAGGCGGTGCCTTTTTCAAACTTGAGGGTTTCTACAAAGCCATTGATAGTAAAGCTGAAGGTGCCGTTCACATTTTCCTGGATGTTTTTGCCGGTATCAACTGCTACAACAGCTATCTCGTCTTTAGCGAAGGGGTTTTCCTTCACCACAAAATGTTTGATAGAAACGGTATCTGCAAAAGCAAAACCCGACGCAACGATAAACAGGCAGCAGGTAAAAAGTATCTTTTTCATTAGTGTATTTAGGCGGATATAGCCTGCAATAAAAATAGTATTTTTTCCATCACTTATTTAGTATATAAATACTGATGTTGAGCAGCGTGGCGTAGCTTACCCAAACAAGGTAAGGAACCAGCAGCCAGGCCGCCGTTTTGCTGAATCTGCCAAACCAGGCGATATTAAGAATGATGAACACCAGCAAAAGCACGATGACGATAAGCCCGCCAAATATTTGGTGCATCCCAAAGAAAACTATCGACCATGAAAAATTAAGCAGCAGCTGTATAGTATAAATAATGGACGTGGTTTTGTAAACCGGTGTGCCGTCGCGGCGTTTCCAAACCAGGTAGGCTGCCGTGGCAATAAGGATGTAAAGCGTTGTCCACGCAACCGGAAAGAGCCAGTTTGGCGGCGTAAAGCCCGGTTTGTTGAGGGTAACATACCAGCCTTTGATCTCGGGGCGGGTAAAGAGCGTAGCAACACCGCCAATAGCCAGTGTGATAAAAAGGCTGATGGCAAACGGAATAAGCTGGAACCTGGTTAGGGATGAGGAGGCTTTCATGGTATCATTATAACACGCCGACAACTCAAATGTTTAATCTGCGATTGTTCGACTTCTGTTGGCGATTAAGGACGGTTTAAAAGCTCTGTAAGGGCGTTTGACGCTATCCATTTAGCCGCTTTGCTATCCTGCGCAAGAATCCGCCGGGCGGTGTCCACAGCTTCCACCTTGAGGATACCGTTCCGTTTGCCAATTTGCCTTAGCGCCCAGTTAATTGCTTTTTTTACAAAGTTTCTGTCGTCGTATGCTTCCCGTTCCATTATGGGGAAGAACTGCATAAATACCTCATTGGGCGCTTTTTTATTGTGAACGGCATATTCTGCCATCAGCACAAAGCCTGCTCGTTTTACATATTCTTCCTGGCGCAGGCTAAATTCATGGGCTTTATCTACAGCAAAGGGTGTACGGTCGAACAGGTTGCCGCAAACCTGGTCGCAAAGGTCCCAGGAGTAGAATTCCTTGGTCCATTCGTTTATTTGCTTTTCGGTCACCTTTGCCGGGTCATCCACCATCGAGGCCATTATCCTTGCCTCATGGATGCCGGTGGCCCAAAGCTGCTGGGCCAGTTCATGGTCTTTTTTATAAGCTTTAGCTATTTTGCGCACCTCGGGGATCTTCACGCCGAGGGCACGTTGGTTCTCTATCCCAAAGCGTAGCATCCCTGCCAGGTATTTGGCATCGGCCTGCTGTTTAAGCAGCGCAATGATGCTATCGGCATCGGTTTGTGCTTTAGTCGGCAACGCTTTTTTTTTCAATGGAATTGTGAATAGCGTTCACTTGCATGAGTGCGGCAGTACAATAAAAAGGGTGCAGCTCCATCACCAAAGTACCTGCTTTTATAGCCGGGTCGGTAGCGGTTAGTTTTTGGGCCTCTTCAATGCTTTCAACATTAAAGATAAAGATCCCGCGAATAGGCTGATCGTCCATAAACGGGCCTGCCACAACCAGTTTGCCTTCGGCGGCCAGTTTCATAATATTACGTAAGTGTGCCATCTGCAGCTCCTGCCCGGCTTTGGCATCGGTGATTTTTGTTGGACCTTCTTTAAGGAAAGCCATTACATATTTTTTCATACCGTATTGGTCGGCACCCAGTTTTTGGGCAAGCGCGGCATCATAAACAGGTTTTTCGGTTTGCGCAAGGCAGGCCATCCCGATGAACAGCAATGGCAGCAATAGTTTTAATCGTAACATACAGCAGGTTTTTAGGATTGTGAAATAAAGATAGGTAATCTGTTCTAACGTAGCGTGTCAACTTTGAATTTGCTGTTATCGCTGCTGCGGATACCATCTTTTATGATTGGTCCGTCGCCTATATACAAATTGTACTTAGGGGAGTAATACGACATGCCTTTACTTAATCCGGCATTTAGTTTTTTCACGGCGGGCCTAACGTGTACAACTAAAAATGCATCATAAAATAAGCGGTAACTATCGCGAGGTGTTTCGAACGACCAGCCGATCGTATTATATATCCTCACCATGTCTATATAATCTTGTTTGTCGAATTCAAAACCATTCATCATCATTTTGAGGTATTTGGCTACCTTGTTGTCAAAGTCGGTTTTCCCTATTGGAATGCCGTTGTTCAAATGATGTGTAACGGGGTTAGGATTTATAAATAATTTATTTTGAGCTTTCAATGTAACTGGAAATGCCATCAGTTGGCCAATCAAAAGAGATAAACAGATAATACGTTTCATAATAAATGATAGGAGGTTTTAGTTCTCTAAAGATAACAGAAACCGTTTATTGTTATAGAGCTAAAAAGCCGGGCTAATCAGCCCGGCTCAAAGTATAAATCCGAAATCGAAATTCCCAATTCCGAAATCTATTAAAGGTTTCCCCTCAACTCCTGTTCCCGTTCAATCGCTTCAAACAAAGCTTTAAAATTACCCGCGCCGAAGGATTTGGCGCCTTTGCGCTGGATGATCTCGAAGAACAGCGTAGGCCTGTCTTCCACGGGCTTGGTGAAGATCTGCAACAGGTAACCCTCGTCGTCCCGGTCTACCAGGATGCCGAGCTCTTTTAGAGGGCCCAGGTCTTCATCAATATGGCCGACACGGGCGGTGAGTTCATCATAGTAGGTGGTAGGCACGGTTAAAAACTCGATGCCACGGCTTTGCAGGTCGGTAACGGTTTTTACGATATCGGCTGTGGCCAGGGCCAGGTGCTGTACGCCTTCGCCCTCGTAAAACTCCAGGTATTCTTCTATCTGACTTTTCTTTTTGCCCTCGGCCGGTTCATTTATTGGGAACTTTACGTAGCCGTTTCCGTTGCTCATTACCTTGCTCATCAGGGCAGAGTATTCGGTAGAGATCATCTTATCGTCAAAGGTTAAGATGTTACGAAAACCCATAATGTCCTCATAAAAATTAACCCATTGGTTCATTTTATGCCAGCCCACGTTGCCCACGCAATGGTCTACGTACAGCAGGCCGGTATCGGTTGGCTGGTAGGTGGTTTGCATAGGCTTATAGCCAGGTAAAAACGCACCCTTATAATTTTTGCGTTCGATAAATAAATGCACGGTTTCGCCGTACAGCTTAATGCCGCTGGTGCGAACTTCGCCAAATTCATCGGTGATGGATTTTGGTTCCTGATAAGGCTCTGCACCACGTTTTACGGTTTGTTTAAACGCGTCGAAGGCATCGTCCACCCAAAGGGCCAGGATCTTTACACCGTCGCCGTGCTTTTTAATATGCTCGGCAATGGGGTGATCAGAATGCAGCGGGGTAGTAAGCACCAGCCGGATCTTACCCTGCTGTAAAACGTACGATGCACGGTCGCGCACACCCGTTTCCGGCCCGGCATAAGCCAGGTCCTGGAAACCGAAAGCGGTTTTATAATAATGCGCCGCCTGCTTGGCGTTGCCCACGTAAAATTCAACATGATCTGTACCATTAAGCGGCAAAAAATCTGTTGTGGTTGGTTTTGTATCTAATGTTAGTGTTTCCATGGTTTTAATTAGTGAATGAGCGAGTTAGTGAATGAGTGAATTTCCAAAAGCTTTAACCTTTTAGCTTTAACCTTTCACCTTAAATAACCCAGCTCTTATAATAATTTTCGTCCTCAATTCTCACCGCATCTTCCGTTAGCATCAGCGGGCGGAAGGGGTCTATCATTACGGCGAGTTCGTCTGTAAATTCTTTGCCGATAGATTTTTCCACCGAGCCCGGTGCAGGGCCGTGCGGGATGCCGCCGGGGTGCAGGGTTATCTGCCCTTTTACTACACTTTTGCGGCTCATAAAATCACCGTCTACATAGTACAGCACCTCGTCGCTATCCACATTGCTGTGGTTGTATGGGGCAGGGATAGAGAGCGGGTGATAATCAAACTTCCGTGGCACAAAAGAGCAGATGACAAAGTTATTGCCCTCAAACGTTTGGTGCACCGGCGGCGGCTGGTGCAGGCGACCGGTTATCGGTTCAAAATCGTGGATGGAAAATGCCCATGGGTAGTGGAAGCCATCCCAGCCGATAAAATCGAAGGGGTGCGTGCCGTAGATGTAGGGATAAATAAGTCCTTGTTTTTTAATGAGGATCTTAAAGTCGCCTTTTTCATCGTGCGTTTCCAAATCGGTAGGGCGCTTAATATCGCGTTCGCAATAGGGCGAGTGTTCCATTAGTTGCCCGTATGCGTTTCGGTAGCGTTTTGGCGAGCGTATGGGACTAAAGCTCTCTACAATAAACAAACGATTGTCGGGCGTATCAAATTCCAGCTGGTAAATAGTACCACGAGGGACAACCAGGTAGTCGCCATATTCGAACCTGATCTTCCCAAAGCCGGTTTTTAAAGTACCGCTGCCAACGTGGATAAAGATCACCTCGTCGGCCTGGCTGTTCTTGTAAAAATAGTCGGTCATGCTTTTACGGGGCGCGGCAAGGGAGATATGCAGATCGGCGTTTACCAATACCGGTTTGCGGCTTTGCAGGTAATCGTCGACAGGTTCGATATTAAAACCAATGAGGCTGGTATGCTTCAGGTGTTTTTCGCGGGCTATTTTTGGTTCAACGGAGTAGGGCTCGCCCAGCGCCTTTACGATGGTAGGTGGGTAAGTGTGGTAAACCAGCGAATACAGACTGGAGAACCCTTCGGTAGAAACCAGTTCTTCGGCATATAAGGTGCCATCGGGCTTACGGAACTGCGTATGCCGCTTAGGCGGGATGCTCCCTAAAGTATGGTAAATAGGCATGGTATTGGTTTAAATGTTGGAATGTTTTAAGGTTGGAAAGTTTTTAAAAGCTTAACCTAAATCATTAATTATTAAACGATTGAAATGGGGGAATAGTTTTAATAGACAGCAGAAACACAACCGTCTCCTTTCAATATTAAAACCTTACAATAAAGAAGTTAGTATTGCGCTAAAACGGCAGTAGCGAGCACAGCATCCCTGAAGGACGAAGCATCACTCATAGAGGTGAGCCCAAGGGAAAAGTAAAACTGTTTTTTAATGCTCATCATTGGTGTACAAATTTAGCTTTAGTTAAATTAATATGCAAGTGTTTGTAGTCCGTAAGTCGGAAAGTCAGTAAGTCCGAAAGAATTAAAGGCACATTCTCTATCATCGGGCTTTCCGACTTACGGACTTTCGGACAAAAAATACTATGTTTGATTTCCAATTAAACCAGCATGATCAGGAAAGAAGCTATACTATTTGGAATAGTTGCCTGGATTATTTTAACACTATTATTCATTGAAGATAAAACTACAACGGATGGTATTACTGTTGTGGGTTTTCCGTGGTATTTTTACAGTTATACCAATGGTAAGATAGCCTATGTAAACCAAAACCAGCTGGGTTTTAATTTTAGTAATTTGATTGTGGACGTAAGCTCAGTAGCTGTTTTTATTTACGTGGTAAATATCTTCCTGGCACGCAGCCTCAAAAAAAGCAAACCTGATAAACCAACATACCTATGAAATTAGTATCCTATAAAACCGAAGACCGGGAACATTTGGGCGTATACATTAAAGGGCATATTTATAACCTCAACTCCTGCGATAAGCTCATTCCCGATAACATGAATGAGTTTTTATGGGGCGGCGACGAACTGATGGAGCATGCCAAACGCGTAAACGAAGACCTGCTGAGCGGTAAAATGCAAGGCAAGGAAGAACTGTTTTATGAGCTGATAGCACCCGTACCGCACCCAACAAGTTGTCGCGACGGGTATGCTTTTCGCCAGCATGTGGCCGCTGCCCGCCGCAACCGCAAGGTGGATATGATCCCCGAGTTTGACCAGTACCCTATATTTTATTTCACTAATCATAACGCCATCCAGGGTCCCGGCGAAATTGAGTGTATGCCCGATCATTTCCAAAAGCTGGATTTTGAACTGGAGGTTGCCGTGGTGCTCAACAAAAAAGGGCGTAATATAAAAGCCGCCGATGCCGACAATTACATTGCCGGTTACATGATCATGAACGATATGAGCGCCCGCACCCTGCAAATGGAGGAAATGCTGCTGAACCTGGGCCCGGCAAAAGGCAAAGATTTTTCTACCGTAATTGGCCCATGGCTGGTTACACCCGATGAACTGGAGCAATATAAAACCTCACCCAAACCCGGCCATACGGGTAACGCCTATAACCTGCAGATGAAGTGCGTGGTGAACGGCAAACAGGTTAGCAGCGGCAACATGGCCGATATGGACTGGACCTTCGCCGAGATCATAGAACGTTGCGCCTACGGTTGCGATGTGCTGCCCGGCGATGTAATAGGCTCGGGAACGGTTGGCACCGGCTGTTTCCTGGAACTGAACGGCACGGGCTTACTGAACGACCCCCAATACCAAGCCCAATGGCTGCAACCGAACGACTTGGTGGAAATGGAAATTACCGGCCTGGGTATGTTAGGGAATATTATTAAAAAGAGTAAGAGTGAGTTTTCGATACTCGCATTAAAAAAATAAAAAAGATTACTAACCGTAACGTCATTGCGAGCGAAGCGTGGCAACCATCGGCAGGACAAGTATGCGATTTGCAAAGCCGATTTGCATTGTAGACCTGCTTACCGATGATTGCCACGCTTCGCTCGCAAAGACGGTGTTGAGATGAAAAGCCATGCTAACCCTCAAAACCTCCGATTTATCGCCCCTTGAGTTGCAGAACTACCTGCACTACGCCATTGCGCCACGCCCCATCTGTTTGGCCAGCACGGTGGATGCGGAGGGGAATGTTAATCTTAGCCCGTTTAGTTTTTTCAACCTATTTAGCACTAACCCGCCCATATGCGCGTTTTCGCCTGCGCGGAGGGTGAGGGATAATACCACCAAGCATACGCTGGAGAATATACATGCGGTGCCCGAGTGTGTGATCAATATTGTTAATTATGATATTGTGCAGCAGGTGTCCCTATCCAGCGTGGAATACCCTGCCGGGGTGGATGAGTTTATTAAATCTGGCTTAACACCGTTGGCTTCCGAACTGGTGAAACCTCCCCGGGTGGCCGAATCGCCGGTGCAGTTTGAGTGCGTGGTGAGAGAGGTGATCAGCCTTGGAGATGGCCCGGGCGCCGGTAATTTAGTGCTCGCCGAAATAAAGCTGATCCACATAAACGAAGATGTGCTGGATGATACCGGCAAAATAGACCAGGAGAAAATTGATCTTGTAGCCCGCCTGGGCGGCGATTGGTACTGCCGTGTTACAGCCGATAACCTGTTTAAAGTAGCCAAGCCCGTGCGTACCATCGGCATTGGGGTGGACGCTATCCCTTATGCCATCCGCAACTCTAAAGTACTTACCGGCAATAACCTTGGGCAGTTGGGTAATGTAGAAGCTTTGCCAACAGATGAAGAGATAGACGCCTTAGCCCAAAGCGATGAGATCAAAGAACTGTTTGATGCCACTATCGGCGACAGCCAAACCCGGGAATTGCAACTGCACCTGCGCGCAAAACATTTGTTGGATAATGGTTTGGTAGAGGATGCGTGGAAGGTGTTGCTGATATAGCCTATTAATTACCTTCCTTATCGGTTCGCCACTATGTCATTGCTGTAAGGAGCAGCGCGGGACTGTGGGGTAGCGGCGACGTGGCAACCGCGAATAAGCAGAGCCGCTGTGCAAATCCACTCTGCTTATTCGCGATTGCCGAGCTATCGCTCGCAATGACAAAGTTTTTTATTTTCCGAAACTATATTCTTTCCTCACCACTCTTGCCACCGACGGCACGCGGTTTTTCTCAAACAGATCAAACCCGGGCTTCATGGTTTTCCAAAAGGGGAGGTAGGGCGATGATGCAAAAAGTTCCATGTGCCCTTTATCCATCTGGAATGGGAAAATATCCAGGTTGATCTTTTGCTGCCCCGCCGCAAGGGCTTTGTAAACGAGAGTGTAAATTTCTTCTATACGGGCATCCGTCATGGCGTAACAGCCTATGGATGCGCAATGCCCGTGTATCATAATGGCGCTGCCGGTGTAGCCTTTTTGCTGTTCCAGCTGATTAGGGTAGCCAATGTTAATGGCCAGGTGGTAATTGCTTCCCGGGTTTAATTGTTTGGCGGTAATGTTGTAAAAACCTTCGGGACTTTTACCATCGCCCTGTTTTGTTTTGGTGCCGAGGCCGCCCGAATAATAACATATATCGTAGCGTTTAAACAGCGCGTATTTGGCACCTTTTTTTACCCATACTTCAAACTGATCGGTCTGTTTAAATATCCGCAGGTAAATGCGGTAATTACTATCAAAACCGCCATCGCTCAGTTCCCTTTGCAGCTTTGGCCAAAGGGTTGCGCGCGCATCGCTGGCGCGTTTACTATCGGGCAGGCCGGAAGGTTTTGTAATTGATAAAAAAGAGATCAGCAGAACGAAAAATAACTTAGGCATAGTTAGGGTTTTGGTTACCCAAATATAACTAAGTTATTAGTTTTAATAAAACAAAACAGAATTAAATTCTAATATTTTAAATAAAACGGATTTTTATTCTTTAAATAAGACTTATAAATATATTAAAAATCAATTAGATGGTTTTTACGAAACTTAAAGTTGTTAGCATTTGAGGCAATCAACGCTAATTTTACAACAGCGGCGCTATGTAAGCATTTAAAGAATATGTATATTTGACTATAATGAAATTTTACGATAAATATCCACAATTGCGAGAAAGGAGTTTTTTAACCAAAATCCTTACTGACACCGTATTTTCTACGATGGCTTTGGAAGATCAAAAAGTTGAAAAATCTCGTGTAAAGGAAATTGTGGTATCGTTACTCCAGGACGCGGAGTTAGAAGGGAAGCAATTCTTTAGCAATTAAATTTCTTAGCGGTTCAAAATCCCCTTTATCCGCAGATTTCATCGCATCAATATAAACTCTTCTGCTTTCACCCTCCCGATGGTATAACTGCAAGGGCTGATAACCAAGTTTCAAAGCTACTAAGTTCATTAATAAACGACCGGTTCTTCCGTTTCCATTGTTAAATGGGTGAATACGGATAAACTCGTAGTGGGCATACACTAAATTATCAACATGGTCATCTGCAGCGATAAACGTATCGAGCTTGTAGTTTAAGTTATCGATAAATTGATATAATAATTGTAGGATTTGAGGGGGAGCGGGCGGGTTGAGCTGTCCGACCAGCACTTCTGTCGTTCGCCATTTGCCTGCCCACTCATAAAGTTCACTGAAACCTATTTTATGAACTTCCAGGATAAGTGACGTGGATATCACAATGTCGGTATCCATCTGCAAAATAAATAGTTCGGCAGCCGCTATACCGCGGGCTTCAATCTCATTTATGGCATTTTTATCCGTAAGGCCTTTTAAATTATCGTCAGGCGATGGAGTCCAGCTTGTTTTGTGATCCATACCCTAATTTTTTATATACCCAACACTTGCTTCAGCTTCACATACCCGGTTTTGCTCACAGGTATTTTAGCACCCGATTTAAGGATGGCCAGGTGGCTGTCTTTCTCGTAGGGGTCTAAACGGGTTATCTGTTGTATGGCGATTATGTAGGAGCGGTGTACGCGAACGAAGTGCCTTGGATCGAGTGTCTTTTCGAAGAAGGCCATGGTTTTATTTTTCAGGAAGGCCCCTTCGGCGGTAATTACGCTTACGTAATCATCATCGGCTTGCAGGTATTCTACATCCAGTACCGATATGATCTTTACCTTGGTGCCTGTTTTTACCACGATACGCTCGTTTTGTGCAGGCGATTGGGCGGCTATTTCCAGCAGTGTTTCGGTAGTTTTTGCAGCGGCAGGCGCGGTATTACTGTGCGACAGGAATTTATCTATCGCTTTAACAAAACGTTCTTTACTAAAGGGCTTCAGCAGGTAATCCAGGGCATGGGCTTCAAAAGCCTTTATGGCGAACTCATCAAAAGCCGTGGCGAATATTACGGCAGGCGGGTTATCCACCAGTTCCAGCATCTCAAAACCATTTATTTTGGGCATTTGTACATCCAGGAATATCAGGTCGGGCTGGTGCTGCTGAATGGCTTTGAGGCCTTCGAAGCCATCGCCGCATTCCTGTAAAACCTCTATCTGCGGAAAAGCCTGCAAATATTCTAATACAACCATACGTGCCAATGGCTCATCGTCGATAATTAAAGCGCGTGTCATAACTGCGGTATTTTTATAATGGTTGTAAATATATTATCATTTGCATGGGTTTCCATCAAATCGTTGCGTGCAAATATCAAATATAATCTGCGTTGTACCCCGCTAAGCCCAAAACCGGTGCCCTTGCGCGGCCTGGAGGTTTGCGAATCGTAGGGGTTTTGTATGGTCATCACCAGGTAACTATCTTCCAACTCGCCACTGATACTGATGGTTACCTCGCCGGTGGTATCGTACAAACCAAATTTTATGGCATTTTCTACCAAAGGCTGTAGCAGCATCGAAGGTAACAAGGCTTTGCCGCATTTTTCATAACAGCTTATTTCGGTTTGAAGGCGATGGCCAAAACGTACCTTCTCTATTTCGAGGTAAAGGTTTAAATGGGTGAGCTCATCGCTCAGGGGCACTAATAGCTGGTCGTCCTTTTTCAAGGTTCCGCGTAAAAAGTCTGATAGCTGGTGGATCATCCGTCGCGCTTCATCGGGTTTAAAGCCGATTAGGGCGTTAATGGAGTTTAAGCTGTTGAATAAAAAGTGAGGCTGCAGTTGTTGGCGCAGGTTATAAAGTTCGGCATCGCGGGCCAGCTTTTCGGCTTCGGTTTTGCGCTGTTCGGTTTTTTTATGGTCTATCTGCGAGTAGAACAGGGCGCTGATCATCGCCATCCAGCCGATAGCCAAAAAGTCGGTAAATAGTCGGATTATAAAAGATTGTTTGAGGAAATTATCATACACTACGCCGAAGCCGAAAAAAGGTATGATGTAACGGCAGGCAGCCGCGCAGCCCGCGGCAAGTGCGCCGCACCACACCAGCAGGTAAATGTAGCTGCCACGGTCGGGCTGGTAGTAGCGCAGGTTATTGTTGATGAGCCAGCAGGCTACCGAAAGCAGTATAGTGCTGATACCGGCATCGGCCAGGGCAACCATCCAAACAAAGCCAAAACTGTGCAGCAAATACGCTTGCAGGGCGGCCCAAACCGCCCCGCATATAGCGAATGCTCCAAATAGTTTCTTTCCTGATAATTGTTCTGAAGCCAAAACTGGTAGTTTAGATATATGTATGTTACTGTTATGCTTTTATTTCCCCTCTTGAGAGGGGGCGCGCCGGAAATGTGTAGTGGCAGGGGTGTGTTTCTGCATGCGGGCTAACACACCCCTAACCCCTCTCAAGAGGGGAATCTTTTCGGCCTTCCTTAATTCTTTACGCCCAACAGCGCCGATTTATGATGTGCCCAGGCAATATAAAGGTCTGGGTCGGTAGCCTCGTGGATGTTGTAATATAATTCGGTGCCATCGGCCAGGCCGCTTAAAACGTTCAGTTCGGCAACATCAATAAACTGCCATTTAACGGTTTGCTTTTGCACGTTTACAAAGCTATCCTGGTTGGCGTGGCCAATGTTGCTGGCCTTCTGGAAAGCCTGGTGCTCGGTATCGGCATTTATCAAGCGCAGTTGCTCATCAAACTGGGCGTTATGGTCGCCGTTGCCGCTTATCACCCTAAAAACCAATTTTGCTACGTACCAATTCATGTTGTTCAAATTTTATGTAAATGGATAGAGTAAATTGTCTGTTAATTAATAGCTGCGGATCTCTAATCCGGCGAATAATGATACACCTTTGATGATCAGCACCTTGTCGCTTTTTGCGGTTTGTACGCTTTTCATCCGTTTATCATCAGTACCGGCAAAAATAGCGCTCATATCTACAATTACCTGCCAGTTGGATGGTACGATGATCTTGGTGCCGCCAAATACCTGGGTGATATCTATCACTGCTCTGCCATTGATATCGGCGTGGGTAAAATCAAGCTCGGTACCGCCAAATATGTTGGTAATATCGCCGCCCCTGAAGCTTTTAGAGAAAATGCTTTTGTTAACCCCGCCAAATATGGCAGTAGCATCTAAAATATCATCGTGCGATAGCGGGGGCGTAGTACCGGTGGTATTGCTGTCTGTTGGAGGCACGCCTGTAGCAGAACTATAAGTGGTGTCGCCAAAATCGGCAAGGGGTTTATCGGTATCGGCTACGCCTGTTTTATATTTCTTATCCCAGTAGTCGGCATCGCCTAAATGATCGCCTGTTTTTTTCTTGCGCATGATGATCCAGAAACCAAGGCCGATAAGAGCGATAGGCCAGATAAAGCCGTCGGAATTATCGATGTTACAGGTTACCAGAAATATTAAGCCAAGCCCGGTGACGATAACCCAGTTTGCTTTCTGAAAATTGTTGCGCGAGCCAATCCAAAGACCGATAAATACCAGCCACAAAGGATTAAGGTCGATATAATCGGGAATGAGATATACGTTTAATTGCCGCAGCAGCCAAAAGCCGCCTACAAGGAGCAGGATTACTCCTAACATAACTTTGCCATTGGCTTTGTTAGGTTTTTGGTCTATATTGATGTTCATGACGTGTTAAATTTTATTGTTACCCAAAACTAATGTAACATTTGGTATATGCAAACGGCTAATAGGCGATGTAAATAAAGAAGTCGGTAAGTATGGATAAATTGTCGGTGAAAAAGTAAAGGCGATTAGTTTTAGGAATTATATATTCGGCAACCTATACAATCAACATGGAAAAAGAGTATGTAAGTGGTGGAATTAGTAAGTGGAAACAATTAGCGTTAGCTTACAACGTTTGGGGTTTTCTATTAGGTTTTCTGAGTATTTTTTTAGGAAAAACTAATTTAAGTGCGCTTATTGGTTTACTATACCCGTTACTGGGTATTATTTTGATGAAATGCAGCCCGGGTATAATAAAGATGGCTTGGACAAATAAGAAAAGCGAGTATCACGGAATAGCCCTGGGCTTTTTTGTTCCTGTAATTATGATGGTTGTAATTAGCCTGGACTATAACATTATGTCGAAAAAAAGTGTTTTGTTACCACTTATAGTAATAATGGTCCTAATGTTTTTACTCATTTATTTCACCGGCTTTAATAAAGCTGGCGATTCAATAAAAAATCAATTGTTATTGATCATATTTTTGACATTCATTTACAGCATCGGAATTGTGATAACCGTTAATTGTCAATTTGATTCATCGGTACCGAATTTACTTCAGCCGATGGTGCTAAAAAAGTATACCACCAGCGGAAAAGGACCTCACTATCATATTGATGTGGCCTCCTGGGTAGCCAGTAATGAAACTGAGCACATAGCAGTTAGAAAGATTTATTACGAGGAATTAGAAATAGGCCAAACCGTTAAGGTTCAGCTTAAAAAAGGATTGCTAAACATTCCCTGGTACTACGTTTTACAATAGCTTACACCGCCGGTTCCTGCTGACTCAAACAGTGGAAGCTCCCTAATCCCCAAATGATATCGGTAGAATCGATGCCCACAACTTTCCTGTCGGGGAAGCAATTTTGGATAATATCTAATGCTCTATCGTCATGTTTGCTGCGGAATGTTGGCACTACAACCGCCGCATTGCTAATGTAAAAATTGGCATAAGAGGCAGGCAGGCGCTGATCGTCGTAAATAACGGGATCTGGCATAGGTAGTTCCACTATATTCAGTTGCTTGCCATTGAGCAGGCGCATGGTTTTCAGGGTTTGCAGGTTCTCCTGCAGGATGTGGTAGTTCTCATCGTGCTTGTTCTCTTCCACAACGGTAACCACGGTATCGGTGTTTACGAAACGGGTAATATCGTCAATATGCCCGTCGGTATCATCGCCGATGATGCCATCGCCCAGCCATAGGATCTGCTCTACGCCGTAGTAGTTCTGCAGATAGCCTTCTATTTGCTGCTGGTTTAAGTGCGGGTTGCGGTTGGGGTTGAGCAGGCAGGCGGTGGTGGTAAGTAAAGTACCCGCGCCGTTGAAGTCAACCGAGCCGCCTTCCATCACAATACCCGGGTGGTAAACCGGCAGGTTAAAGTGGTTGGCAATTTTGGTTGGGATAACATCATCCAGATCAAACGGGGGATATTTACCGCCCCAGGCATTGTAACCCCAATCTACAATCGCTTTCTCTTTGGTTTCGTAATTCACCAAAAAGGCAGGCCCGTGGTCGCGGCACCAGGCATCGTTGGTGGGGAACTGTAAGAACTCTACCTTGCTCAGATCGGAACCTACCAACTGCAGCTGCATTTTGGCAAAAGCTTCCATTTGCGCATCCAATACGTTGATACGCACTATCTCGCCTTCGGTGAGGATTTTGATAAACTCGGCGTACTTGCCGTATATTAGGTCGATCTTACCCGGCCATGAGGCTTCCTTATGCGGCCAGCTGAGCCAGGTAGCAGTATGTTTTGCCCATTCGGCGGGAAAGTGGAGTCCGGTTGGTATGTTGGTGGTGCTCATTATAAATTTTATTTCAAACCGTCATTGCGAGGTACGAAGCAATCTCCCGATAAGCAAGGCCGACTCGCATAGCGGCTTGTCCGGCGTAGAGATTGCTTCGTACCTCGCAATGACGTGGTGGGGAAGTCTTTGGTTAATTAGTCGCCGTCAATAAGACGTTTTGTTATTGGCTGATACGAATCTATACGACGATCCCTTAAAAACGGCCAGTGGCTGCGGTAGTAATCAGATTTGTCCAGGTCAAGTTCCATTACCACAACCTCTTCCTCATCAGTAGTAGTTTGATGCATTACAGCGCCAAAGGGGTTGGCAAAAAACGATCCACCCCAGAATTTTACGCCGGCTTCTTCGCCTACGCGGTTCACGCTTACTACATAAACGCCGTTTGCAACCGCGTGCGAGCGCTGGATGGTCTGCCATGCATTATATTGCTCTACGTTGGTAGCCTCATCCTGCGTGGTTGCCCAACCTATAGCAGTAGGGTAAAAGAGGATCTCCGCACCCATTAAAGCGGTGATGCGGGCTGCTTCCGGGTACCATTGGTCCCAGCAAATGAGTACGCCTATAGTGGCAAATTTGGTTTTGAACACTTTGTAGCCCAGGTCGCCGGGGGTGAAGTAAAATTTCTCGTAAAAGCCGGGATCATCCGGGATGTGCATTTTGCGGTACTTGCCCAGGTATTGGCCGTCAGCATCTAAAACGGCGGTAGTGTTATGGTAAACACCCTGCGCGCGTTTCTCAAAAAGGGAAGCAATGATCACAACGCCAAGCTCACCAGCCACAGCCGATAAAGCGTCGGTAGAAGGACCGGGAATTGATTCGGCCAGTGCAAAGTTGTCGTAATCCTCTACATCGCAAAAATAGAGCGATGTAAAGAGCTCCTGCAAGCAAATGATCTGCGCGCCTTTAGCGGCAGCCTCGCGTACCTTAACAATAGCTTTATCCAGGTTTTCCTGTTTGTTTGCGGTGCAGGTCATCTGCACTAACCCTACTTGTACCTTACCCATAGCGATAAAAATTTGCCGCAAAAATAGTATTTTCAATTATGATTACACCGATTGTAAGGAATGATTACACCGATTTGATAATGGGATAACAAAATGATAATTGTTAAAATCTGTGAAATCAAATCTGTGAAATCGGTGTAATCCAAAAAAAACATAGCTTTGCACCCGAATGAAAGATTTGATTGAAACTGAGGTAGAGGAAACGGAAAGGGCTATCAAGCCCAAAACGTGGAAAGATACCCTGTGGAGCGTAACCAAGCTGGTGCTTAAATTTGCCGTTACCTTTGCGCTGTTGTATTACGTGTTCAGCAAAGTGCCTTTACAAAAAGTAAAGATGAGGCTGATAACCGCCAATTATTGGTGGATGCTTGTTGCTCTTCTTTGCTATTTCGGTTCTATGGTGATGTCTTCCTGGCGTTTATCCAGCTATTTCAAATCCATCAAATTAAACCTCGATCCGCGCTTTAACTTCAGGCTGTACCTGCTGGGCTTGTTCTATAACTTTCTGCTGCCGGGCGGTATAGGCGGCGATGGCTATAAAATATACCTGCTTAATAAGAACTATAAACTGCCGGCCAAAAAAGTTTTCTGGGCCATTATGTTCGATAGGCTTAGCGGGCTATGGGCTATCGGCCTTATCACCGTGGCGCTGATATTTTTGATACCGCAAATAGATATCCATATCGGCATCCCATTAAGCATATTTACTATCGCATCTATTATTTATTACGGCGTGGCTTATAAATTCTTCCGTGAGTATACCCGTTACTTTTTCGAGGGGCATTTAAAGGCGCTTTGTGTACAGTCGTTGCAGGTTATAGGTATTATCTGCATCCTTTTCGGGCAGGACTTTCATGGTAAATTTTCCCCTTATCTGCTGTCGTTCCTGATCTCGGCATTGGCCACAATCATCCCTATCAGTGTGGGCGGCGCGGGGATCCGCGAAACCGTTTTCCAGCAGTTAAGCCGCGTATTCCCGATGGATCTGGACCTCGCTGTTTTTCTGCCAATATCATTTTACCTCATCTCTATTACGGTGGCTTTGCTGGGCGTTTACTACGTTTTGCGCCCAAGCCGGTTAGAGGAAGGTTTGCCCAAAGGCAATATCGAAATTAAGGAATAGCCCGTCCCTTGAGGTAAATCCGCGGAATTTAATTCGGGGGCATTGCCTTTAAAAAATATTATATTCCGAAACAAAAATCTATCAAATCATAATCGGTTATTTGCTGTTTCTGTATCAGAAACCAGTTTAAAACCTGCTTCCACATGAGCCGATTTAATGATTTTAATAACCCGCAGGTTGCTGCGCTACCCGCGCATTTAAAGCAATTTATTGTAGATCAAAACTACGCGCATTACACCCCGGTAGATCATGCTGTGTGGCGCTACGTAATGCGGCAAAACTACAGTTACCTAAAGGATGTGGCCTACTATCCTTATATCCCGGGTTTGCAAAAGGCGGGACTTACCATCGAAAAGATCCCCGATCTGCAGGATATGAACAATGCTTTGGCCAAAATTGGCTGGGGTGCCGTTACCGTGGATGGTTTTATACCGCCTGCTGCGTTTATGGAGTACCAGGCCTACCGCGTGCTGGTGATAGCCGCGGATATCCGCCAGTTAAAGCATATAGAATACACCCCCGCACCGGATATCATCCATGAATCTGCCGGGCACGCGCCTATTATCGCTGATAAGGATTACCACGAGTACTTGAGCTACTTTGGATCGATAGGAGCAAAGGCCATGTTTAGCGCGCAGGATTTTGAACTGTACGAGGCCATAAGGGCGCTGTCTATCCTAAAAGAAATGCCTGATGCGGATGAAGCCGAAATAAAAAAAGCCGAAGAACTGGTTGCCTGGCGTCAGGATAACATGGGCGAACCATCTGAAATGGCTTTATTGAGCCGCCTGCACTGGTGGACGGTGGAGTACGGTTTAATAGGCAGCCTGGATGAGCCGAAAATTTATGGCGCGGGCCTGCTCTCATCTATCGGCGAGAGTGCCAGTTGTATGCTGGAAGAGGTGAAAAAACTCCCTTACACCATTGATGCCGTAAAATACAGTTACGATATTACCAAAACGCAGCCGCAGCTTTTTGTAACATCCGATTTTCAGAACCTGATTGATGTACTGGAGCAATTTGCCGGGACGATGTCGTTCAGGCGGGGAGGCGTTTACGGGTTGCAAAAAGCTATTGACAGTAAAAATACCTGTACTGCGGTATATAGCTCGGGCCTGCAGGTTTCGGGCACTTTCACCCAATTGGAAGCTGATAGCGGAGGCAATGTTTCCTTCCTGAAAACCACAGGGCCAACGGCGCTGTCCCTAAGCAATAAACAGCTTAAGGGGCATGGTAAAAATTACCACAAGGATGGTTTCAGCTCGCCGGTAGGCAGATTAAAAGGATTTGAAAAACCACTTGAAGATCTCACTATTGATGAGCTAAAAGCGGCCGGTATAGAAGCTGGCAAAAATGCTACGATACAATTTGAAAGCGGCATTACCGTTTCGGGAAAGGTGAAAAGTATGTATGCTGAGGAAGGTAAATTGCAGCTGATCACCTTTACAAATTGTACGGTGAAGGATGATGCAGGTGATATTTTGTTCGACCCGGCATGGGGTGTTTATGACATGGCAGTGGGAGAAAAGATCACCTCGGTTTTTTGCGGCGCGGCGGATAAGGACGCTTTTTTGGAGATCGCCTACAAATCTGCAACCGGTACGCATCACCCCGAATACGACGAACGCACCCGGCAATTGCACAAACTATACCAGCAGGTGCGCAACCGCAGGCATAAAGGGCAGGATTTTGGCTACCTGGGCAACGTATGGCTGATGCTGCAAAAATTCCACCATGATGACTGGCTCTGCGCGCTGGAAATACTGGAACTACTGGATCATGAAGATACAGAACCTGCCCTGGCTGCTGAGATTCGACGGTTTTTAGAGGATAAAGCAGCAACGGAGCCTGAATACAAAAAACTCATCACCGATGGGTTGTATCTCATTAAGCATCCGGTGGAGCAGAAATTGGTGGTTTAAATACTAATATTAAATTTGCAATAACATTTATCATTCCCCCTTAAGGGGGTTAAGGTGCTCATGAACATTATTATAACAGGCGCCAGCAGCGGCGTAGGGTTTGAAGCTGTATTAGAACTCATATTATCGGGCAAGCATAAGGTTATGGCTTTGGCCCGCTCGCAGGATAAACTGGAGAAATTGCTCGAGATAGCAAAAGGCCTCAACCCCGATTGCGAGATCTTTGCCATCGCTTTTGATATTGTGCATGATGATTATGCCGGCCTTCAGCAATTTATCGCCGCTAACTTTGATAGCAGGATAGATGTGCTGGTAAACAATGCCGGTGTGCTGATCAACAAACCCTTTGCCCAGCTTTTGGAAACCGACTTTGTAGAAATGCTGCAAAGCAACTACATAGGCCACGTGCGCATTATCCAGGCATTGCTGGGCTTTATGACCGAAGGTTCACATATCCTCAACATAGGAAGCATGGGTGCCTTCCAGGGTAGTGCCAAGTTCCCGGGCTTAGCAGCCTATTCGGCAAGTAAGGCTGCCCTGCATACGCTAACCGAATGCCTGGCACAGGAACTGGTAGAACAGGGTATCAAGGTAAACTGCCTGGCCCTGGGTTCGGCACAGACCGAAATGCTGGAGCAGGCCTTCCCCGGGTATGAATCGCCGGTAATGGCATTTGAAATGGGCAAATACATCGCCGATTTTGCGGTTACCGGGCATCGGTTTTTTAACGGCAAAGTGTTACCTGTGGCGGTGACTACGCCGTAGTACGCGGCCCCACACATTGGACAGCAATGAAGGCGGGTTTATGGCTGTTATCATAGCCATTTTTCTACTTTTCAACCGGCTTTCCGTCTGATAATGAGGCGGCAATGAAGGTGGGGTTCGGGCAATACTTATTCTTACACTCAACACCAATCCCACCCGTACCCACCTTCATTGCCGTCGGTTTCAACCAACGGCCGGCATCTTACCCCTTAATGCCCATCTTTACAAACTCATTCACCACCATCTCGGTTACATAGCGCTTTACACCGTCTTTGTCGTTATAATTGCGGCTGGCCAGTTTGCCTTCTATGATCACCGAGTCGCCTTTTTTTAAGTAGCTCTCGGCCAGGTTGGCCTGCGCTCCCCAAAATACGATCTGGTGCCATTGGGTTTCGGTTACCTTTTCGCCCTTGTCGTTTTTATAGCTTTCGTTGGTGGCTATGGATAAGCGTGCCAATTTGCGGTTATTATCAAATGTTTTCACTTCGGGGTCCATGCCCAGGTTGCCGATCAGCCTAACGCTGTTTTTCAATGTTGTCATCTTTGTAATTATTAAATGGTATCCGATTAATTGATGATACAAAGTTGCGGCGGGGCGGAATTTTAGTCGGGTAATAAATGCTTATAAACGACAATATCCGTTTGCAAGCGTTTGCAAACGGATAAATAATCAACTATCTTTATCAGGTGAATGCAGAAAGAAACTGTTTAGATTGCGGGACACCCTTACATGGCCGTGCGGATAAAAAATTCTGTAACGACCTGTGCCGCAATAATTATAATAACCAGCTCAATAGCAATAGCTATAACCTGGTACGCAACATCAATAACATATTGCGCCGTAACCGCCGCATTATAGAAGAACTGAACCCAAGCGGTAAAACCAAAACCACGCGGGAGAAATTGTTGAAGAATGGCTTCGATTTTGAATACTTTACCAGCAGCTACAAAACCCAGGCGGGGGCGCGCTATTTCTTCTGTTACGAGCAAGGCTATTTGCTGCTTGAGAACGATGAGGTGCTACTGGTGAAAAGTAAAAAAGAAACGGCAAAATTTGGAGAAGGCAATTCGGCATCCTAAGTTGTAACAGCCTGGAAGGTGCCGGATTTTCATCAGTAAGTAATACCTAAGCGCGCGACCTATTTTACAAACCCGTGAGACAGCTGCAATTCTTACTCGCCATATTTGTAAAAAAAGGAACATTATGCCGCATCTATTTTCTCCCATAAAAATAAAAAGTATTGAGTTTAAAAACCGTATCGTAGTATCGCCCATGTGCGAATATTCGAGCACGGATGGTTTTGCAACCAACTGGCACCTGGTGCATTTAGGTGCCCGCGCTGTTGGTGGTGCGGGGCTTATTATTACCGAAGCCGCTGCCGTATCGCCTGAAGGACGCATCTCTTATGGCGACCTGGGCATTTGGAAAGACGAACACATAGCCAAGTTAAAAGAGATCACCAATTTTATAGACGAGCAAGGTGCTGTTGCAGGGATACAATTGGCGCACGCCGGCCGCAAAGCCAGCCACGATCTGCCCTGGACAAGTGGTAAACAAATCTCCTCCACCGCCGAAAACGGCTGGGTATCGCTTGCGCCGAGTCCTGTAGCTTTTACCCCCGCTGAAGAAGCCCCGCAAGAATTAGACAGGGAAAGCATCGCTAAAGTAATTGCCGATTTCCAGGCGGCCGCGGTGCGTGCATTGGCCGCAGGCTTTAAGGTAATAGAATTGCACGGGGCGCACGGCTATCTTATCCACGAATTTTTATCGCCGCTAAGCAACCATCGTACCGATGGATATGGTGGTTCGCTGGAAAACCGCGCACGTTTATTGTTAGAGATCATTACAGCTGTTAAAGAGGTTTGGCCGGAAGAATATCCGCTGTTTGTACGCATCTCTGCAACTGATTGGACGGAAGGCGGCTGGACGATAGAAGACTCGGTAGCGTTAGCCAGAATATTAATAGATAGTGGTATAGACCTGATAGATTGCTCTACCGGCGGCAACGTAGCAGGGGCGAAAATCCCGTTGAAACCCGGCTACCAGGTGGAGTTTGCCGAAGCGGTTAAACAGCAAACGGGCATACTTACCGGCGCGGTTGGTTTAATAACAGAGGCTGAACAAGCCAATCAAATTATCCAAACCGGGCAAGCCGATGTAGTGCTGCTGGCGCGCGAATTATTGCGCGATCCGCATTTCCCGCTGCGTGCTGCGCATCAGCTGGGTGTGGAAGTGAAATGGCCGCTGCAGTACGAGCGGGCAAAGTGGTAAGGAGCCTCGCCCCGACTATGCTACGCTGGTCGACCCTCTCTGCTTCGTAAAGAGAGTGAAGAAAATAAAAAAACTCCCCTCTTTCCGAAGGAGAGAGGGGCTGGGGGTGAGTCGACTCGCCGGGCGGACATGACACCACATTTTGAACATTCCAGGCTTCACACAACCATAACACCCAATATTTTAAATCAATACAACATATTGCTACATTCGTAAGAACTTATAAAAACAAAACTATCATGAAACGTACAGCAAACGCACACTGGAATGGCACCCTGCAGGCAGGGCAGGGCGAGATCACTACCCAAAGCACCGTTCTTAACAAAACACAATATTCATTTAAAACCCGCTTTGCGGATGGTGTAGGTACCAACCCCGAAGAACTGATAGCCGCTGCACATGCAGGCTGCTTTACCATGGCGGTTGGCGCGGCTTTATCACAAGCCGGCATCACCCCTGGCGACCTGACTACCGATGCTATCCTCGACCTGGATATGCAGGCGCTTGAAATTAAAGGCATCCACCTGGAACTGAAAGCATCTGTAATTGACGGTGTTGACGAAGCTAAATTTAAAGAAGTTGCCGAAGGCGCAAAAGCAGGCTGCATTGTATCAAAAGCTTTGAGCGTGCCCATTACGTTAAACGTTACTTACGCGTAAGTGTAACCACATAATTATTTAAGCAGCGGTGGTGCAAACTATCGCTGCTTTTTTTTGTAGCAATAGTAAATCACACATTATGGCTTTTCGGTCCCGCGTTTCTATCACCATGGTTTTTTTTCTGGTGCTCATAGCTTCCGTTATCTTCCTGTTCTTTTACCTTAAAAAACAATTTGCTACCCAAACCGAGGTAAACCAGGATATTATGGTATCAAAGATCACCGCCATGGGTAAGCTGGAACTGGTGAAATATTCGATGAAGGATGTGGTGGAGAAAAAGGAATTGCATACCATACTGCCCGATGCGCGTGTGCTGTTTGTGGCAGTAGGGGAGGTAACCGCCTGTATCGATCTTACCAAAGTAAAAAAGGAAGATATCACGCAAAGTAAGGACAGCATTTGGCTTACCCTGCCAAAACCCGAGATCTGTTATGTAAAGCTCGATCATCAGAAGTCGCGCGTGTATGATGTATCGGGTATATGGTTTCCTGATAAGGCGAAAACGATGGTGGAGGATGTGTATAAGATAGCCGAAAAGAAAATGCTTAACACCGCCGGCGAAATGAATTTGCTTGGTAAGGCGCAGGAAAACGCCCGCTTGATATTTTTGCCCTTCCTGCAAAATGTATCGGGCAAAAAAGTAACGCTTAAATTTAAGTAATAGTTACGAAGCCTCTTTGGCAATAATTTCAAATGCTTTTAGGCTTGTTCGCGTTCGACATGGGGCGCGAACAGCCCGAACAAGCCCGAACATGGTGATTTTAAACCCATCACTACCGAATAAGCCTGTAAAAATTCTAAAAGCGATTTCCTTTCTTACCATACCCTTCTTCAAAGGAGAGGGATTATTTAGATTTTTAGTCTTCTCCTTTAGAGAGGATATAAGTGAGGCTACAACTTACCCGGCAATTTGTTAAATAATAACTAAAAATTCAGTTT
The DNA here is from genome assembly GCF_014773265.1 of Mucilaginibacter pankratovii. Classification (GTDB taxonomy): domain Bacteria; phylum Bacteroidota; class Bacteroidia; order Sphingobacteriales; family Sphingobacteriaceae; genus Mucilaginibacter; species Mucilaginibacter pankratovii. Next base: position 363,818 of record NZ_JACWMY010000004.1, read on the forward strand.
AAAATTTATTTACAATATATTTATGGTTCACAATTACCATAAATATGACTCCAAAACTTATTAAGCAATTAGTGTTTAGCGCCGCCGGGGTTTTGTGCTCCCTTTGTGCTATCGCCCAACCCAAGCTGCCCGAAGGTTACTTCTGGAAAAAACTACCAAACGGCCTCGAAGTTGTTGTTATCGAAAATAGTAAAGTACCGCTGGCAACCATCGAAATTGCTGTAAAGAACGGTGCTTATACCGAAGGCCCCGAGTACAGCGGCCTCTCGCACCTTTTCGAACACATGTTTTTTAAAGCCAATAAGGATTACCCTACCCAGGAGAAATTCCTGAAACGCACACAGGAACTTGGTGCTATCTGGAATGGTACTACCAACGTAGAACGTGTAAACTACTACTTTACGTTTGACAAGGACAGCCTTAACGCCGGCCTTAAATTTATGAATGCCGCCATCCGTTTCCCTATCTATCGCACCGAGGATATGGCCAAAGAGCGCCCCGTTGTAGATGGCGAGTTTCAGCGTGCCGAGAGCAGCCCTTATTTTCAGCTGTACTACGAAACCAACAAAGCACTATGGGGCGACCTCATCACCCGAAAAATGCCTATCGGCGTACACGAGATCATTAACACGGCTACGCCCGAGAAAATGATGATCATTAAAGATAAATACTACTTCCCAAACAACAGCCTGCTAACCATTTGCGGCGATGTAAAGCACGAAGATGCGTTTAAGCTTGCTGAGGCCATTTATGGCGATTGGGCAAGCAGTGGCTTCAACCCGCACGAAAAATACCCTATACCACCGTTTAAGCCGCTGGAAAAAAGCACGGCTTTTGTAAAGGAAAGCACCATTGCCCAAACACCATACATGGAGTTTGCATGGCAGGGGCCGGCCTATAAAACAGATTCGGCAGCTACGGTTGCGGCAGACGTATTTTCTTACATTGTTGGCCTAAACTCCAGCAAATTGCAGCAGGCATTGGTTGATAAGGGTTTGGCATCATCGGCAAGTTTAAGCTATACCACTACTTACTACACCGGCGATGTAACCTTTTTTATTGTGCCTAACCCTAATAAATTAAAGGAATGCTACACCGAGGCAGTGAACCAGATAAGCCAGTTTAGTAAACCCGACTATTTCACCGACGAACAACTGGCCGATGCTAAAGGCATTTTGCTGCGCAGCCACGCCCGCAATATGGAAAAACCAAGCAGCCTGCCAAGCCAGCTTAGCTTTTGGTGGTGCAGTACCTCGCTGGATTATGGTACCAATATCACCGATAATTATCAAAAGGTTACCCGTGCCGATATTGCCAAATATGTAAGTACTTATATTACCGGTAAGCCTTCGGTAGCCGGTTTAATTATCAACCCCGAGACCGCAAAAGCAACCGATGCCAAAACATTTTTTGTTGCCACTAAATAACCTTTAACACATTAAAGATGAAAAAGAGAAACTTATTTGTGCTGCTTGTATTGGTAGCTATATACCAGGCCAGCCCGGCAATGGCCCAGAAAAAGGCTTACGAAACAACCGTTAGCGGCGTAAAGGTAATTGTACAGCCAAGCGGAAACGATATTGTGGAAGTGCAGATAGCCCTAAAAGGCGGCGTACAAAACTATCCTGCCGAAAAAATGGGCATTGAGGGTATGGCTATAAATGCCTTAACCGAATGCGGAACCCTTAAGCGCTCGAAAAACGATTTTAAAAACGCATTGGATAAAGTAAGCGCCGAGCTTTGGGGCTACGATACCAAAGAGTATGCGCTCATCAGGATGAACTGTATCAAATCTGATTTTGACGTGGTGTGGCCATTATATGCCGAAGCCATCACCCAGCCGGCTTTTGATGCTAAAGAGTTTGAGCGTATTAAACAGGATGCGATAAACAACCTTAAATCTAACGATGCGCAGCCGGATGCCGCTATTGATAAATATGCCGACAGGGTAGCATTTGCAGGCAGGGATTACGCTAAGGACCCGGATGGTACAGTAGATATCCTGTCGAAACTTACCGCCGCCGAAACCAAGGCTTACTATAATAAGATCCTAACCAAATCGAGGATGGTGATCGTAGTGGTGGCCGATTTGCCGCAGGCAGATATTGAGGCTAAAGTAGCTGCTTTGCTGGCCAACGTAAAAGCAGGCGCGCCGTTCGAAGCAAAAAAATCATTCTTCAAGGTGTATAAAAACACTTTCGCCGCGCAAAAGCGCGACCTCGCCACTAATTATGTGGAAGGTATCACCAGCGGCCCGGCACCGGGTACACCAGATTATAACGCATTTAACGTAGCTATGCGCATATTTGCCAACAGGCACTTTTTAGAGGTACGTACCAACAACGGTTTATCTTATGCGCCGCAGGCATGGTTTAATACCGGTAACACAGCTACAGCAAGGTTTTCAGTGTCAACAACCCAGCCCGATAAATATATTGCCGTGTTTGATAAACTGGTTGATAAAGTAAAAACGGATGGTTTTAAGCCAGAGGAGGTAGCCGATATGAAGGTGACCTATCTCACCGGCTTCTACTACAAAAACGAAACCAACCAGGCACAGGCCGGGGCATTAATAAGCAACGAAGTTTTGCACAATAACTGGATGCGCTCTATCACTCTTGTTGATGATGTTAAGAAGCTATCGGTGAATGATGTAAGCAATGCGTTCCTGAAATATATTGGCAATATTGTTTGGGTTTACCAGGGCGATCCCACTAAAGTGAGCCCGCTGCTGTTTACCAACGGTACCTTAAACAAAGGTGGCGCGCCAACTAATCATTAATTTTTGGATTAAAGACTGAAAGATTAAAGACGAAAGACCATCATAATAAAACGTAAACGCCACGGCTAATCACCGCGGCGTTTTTTATTACATTAGTCCTTTTTTCTTTCGTCTTTTCTCCTTAGTCCTTTATCTCAAAAATTATTGCTCCGCCTCCGGCATTACGGCTTTTCGCTTTCGCCGGTTTTTAATGATATCGCCCATGTGGCGGGTTGGGATGTTATCGCCCAGTAATTTACCCCATGGTTTCAGGTCGTCTATCCGGTCGAAAATTATTTTGAGTACCGCTACAAACGGTATAGAGAGGAACATGCCCGAGAGGCCCCAAAGCTGGTTACCCAGCAGCACTACTATTATCGACATTAGCGCGTTTATCTGCACCTTGGAGGATACAATGCGCGGCACCAATACATTATTATCAATAAACTGGATCACGATATAGGCTATGATAACGCCCAACTGGGTGGAGTAGCCGTCTTTGGTTACCGTGGCCATCAGTACAGGCAGCGCAATGGCAATAATGCCCCCCAGGTAGGGGATCAGGTTCAATATGGCACCAATACAACCTATCAGTATACCGTATTTTACGCCAAGCAGTAATAGGGCTACAGAGTTCATGGTAGCTACAATGATCATCTCTATCAGCAAACCCACTATATAGCTTTGTATGGCGCCTTTGGTTTCGCTGAGTACCTCGCTTACCTTTTTAGAATTTTCCTCGGCGAACACTTCGTATAAAAAGTTAAGGATAAGCGGCTTGTACAACATCATAAAAAAGATGTATACCGGCAATAAAAATACAATGGCAAGGGTGCCCAACACGCCGCCAACGGTTTTACCCAGCATAGACTGGCTGTTGTTCAGCGCGTCTTTTATCATTTGGTCCTGCTTGGCAATAGCAACACCAAAAGTTGACTGCACCCAATCTTTCAGGTTGATAGTTATTTCGCCGAATTTCTTTTTCAGCATGGGCAACGAATCGCCAAACTGAACGATCTGGGAAGATAAGAAATAGAACACCCCGGCAACCACCAATACGGCAATCAACATGGCAATTGCTATGGATAATACTTTAGGAACCCCGTGTCGTTGCAGCCTGTTGGCCAGTGGATTAAGCAAAACCGCCAAAAATGCGGCAAAGGCAAGTGGCACCAGTATATCTACCAGGGTAGCTAAAATATATACTACCAATACCAGTCCAAACAACACCGCCGTTGCCTGTACATAAAATGGCTGATCTTTAAGTTTTATTGACATGTAAATGTATTTGCATATTAAACTCAAAAGGAGTTTAGGCGGTAATTGTTTTAGTAGCTTAAACAAAAACAGCCTGCGTTTTGGGCAGGCTATTTGTTAATATTGGGATAATTGCTCTTAGTAATTGTTCAGCTGCAGGGTTACGTCGGTTTTTGTTGCCGAAAACATTTTTGGCGACAGGTAGGGCACAATAAAGTTGTTGCTAAACCACAGTACCGAAGAACCATCGGAGTAATCACTGTTGCTGATGTGCTTTTTAGATAGATATTCCATTTTATCCCACTGGCCGTTACCAATGTCCAGTATACTGAAAAGGCCGCTGAGGGTGGTCATGCCGGTTTTGGCGTTAGATACCATATAAAGCTTGTTCTTGTTGAAATGAAAGCTGGTTTTTAAATGTCTGCTGGGGTAGATGTAACCGGTAGGGAGCACATTCTGGAATTTTAAAGCGAGATTTTGATCGTACGCGTTTATCAGTATGGAGTTCTCTATCATAAAAACCCCGTTGCTGATAGCGCTGGCCCGCGTACTGTGCGATGCTATGGCGGTTACCACTTTACCGTCCAGCTCGTCCATGTACAAAAGCTTCATGCCTTTTCCATAGCCCATATCTACATCGTCTATCTTTTTATTTACCGGCACAAAGCTTTTTTTGATGGCTTTAAGCGTGGCTTTATCCAATGCCTGCGCAACGTAAAGCTTTTTGTTGGTGGCAAAATCAAGTTTGCCAATGCCAAGCTCGCCGTCTTTATCCTCGTTTACGTAGATCATGCTGTAGTACAACACGTTGCTGTTATCAGACGGTTTCAGCATAAAATGCTCGCTTGGTATAATGCTTTTATCTTCCTTAAAAACTACGTCGGCGGTTAACATGTTTGATGGTTTGGTTTTGCCGGCATCGTATTTATACACCTCAATAGTAGGGCCGTTTAGCCAGCCGATAAACATATCGGCATGTTTGTTCCAGGCCAGCGAAATAAAGGTACCGTTAGAAATTACCGGTTTAAAGGCACTGATGGAATCCAGCTTGTCGTTATATTCTATCACCTGCAGGTTGCGGGTCTCGTTATACTCGCGGGTGTAGCTGTTCATAGTAAACAAGCTGTAAATAGGGATACCCACGTGTATTTTGCGCGCGAAGCCACTTTGGCGCACGGCCAGTTTAAAAAACGCGCCATCGCCGGTGTACATCTGCGGAAATTCAACAAGGTCGTTGGTGGATTTATAAACAACCTTTTCGGCCAGTACCTTACCGTTGGCCGGGTCTATCACATAGGCCAGGAAGGTGTTGGTGGTACCCTTGAAAAAGCTGTGGTCTGACGATGCCAGCGCAACTATCTTGTTCTGGAATTTATCGGTTTTGATGCCGTAGCCGGCTAAGGATGTTCTCCAAACTATTTCTAATTTGTCGTTCACGGCAACCAGGTCAAACTTGTCGTCGTCGGTGGTTACCTGCATCACGTTCAGGTGATCGTTAAACGCGAAGGTGTTGCTGCCTTTAATGCCTTTGGCAAAGTCTTCCATTATCAGCGGGTCGTCGTTCTGCGCCAGTACTGCAATGGTTGTAAAAAGGGTTAATACTGTAATAAGTAAGGTTTTTTTCATGTAATAAGTCAGGTTTGTTCCTGGCTTGAATTACGTTAAAAAAAACGAGAATCAGGGTATTTTTTGATAAATTAAGTTAGCTGCTGGCACCGAAGCAAACGCAACCCAACAACGTCTCGTCCCTTCAGTGAAATAAAGAGCGTTTAGCGGTTTGTTTACTTTTGCTTATCCTGCTTTTGACGAAAGCGAAAATAGGGGGCAGAATAGATAACAGCACAATGCCGATAGCAACCAGTGAAAAGTTCTTTTTAAAGAAAGGCACATTGCCGAAGAGGTAACCGCCGTAAAGGAAAAGCACTATCCACGAAACACCGCCAATAATATTGTACAAACTGTAACGCCCGATGGGCATACGGCCAACACCGGCCACAAACGGGGCTATGGTACGTATAATGGGCATAAACCGACTGAAGATTACGGCTTTACCGCCGTGCTTATCAAAAAATGCTTTGGTTTGTGTATAGTAGCTCAGTTTCAGTATTTTGTTCTTTTCTTTGAAAACCATGGGCCCCAAATAGCTGCCCAGCATGTAGTTTACCGTGTTGCCTGCAAAAGCCGCTACAATTAAAATAACGGCCAGCAGATGGATGTCTAAGCCAGATGCACCGCCCGCTATTAATGCGCCGGCTGCAAACAGCAGTGAATCGCCCGGCAAAAAGGGGGTAACCACAAAACCGGTTTCGGCAAAAATGATCACGAAAAGGATGAGGTAGGTCCAGCCCTGGTATTGGCTGGTTATTTCGGCAAGGTGCTTATCAATGTGCAGGATGAAGTCTATCAGGCTGTGTATTATTTCCAAAGCATTTTAATTTTAACCAAAAATAGCAAGATAAAGCTAAAAAGCGCTTTATTATTACTTTTTATCCGGAATAGTATTTAAAATAACGCCGGCGCTGAATGCGGCGGTATCTGTGCGGTTGGGTAAACCGTAGGCATAAATGGTATAAAGTTTACCATCAAGCACGGTGGTATTTTTTAGTGTGGTTAATATGGTTGATGGCGCGGCCGTAGCGCTGATCTTAAAGTTGTAGCCGCCAGCGGTAACTTCCTTATAGTCGCTTACACCTTTATAGGCTATGTTGGAGAACAGTTCAGTATCGTTTGCGGTGATATTTAAACCGGTGCTGCCCGGCGACGCATTCACCAGCCGTACCTTGCTGCGCCCCACACCAGGCACGCTGCCCGAATCTACTGTGAAGATGTAGGTGAGCGAACTATCTGACCGTAATCCCGTTAGGAACCAGGTATAGCGTACGTCTTTTTTTAGCGATCTATCCAGCGTGAGCAGGTTGCTTTGGCTGCTGGTATTGCTTAACGCCGGGCGTATTTGCAGTGGGGTATCGTTAATATTCATTAAAAAATACCCGGATGCGTTGGGGTACCTGTAGGTTGTTGCGCCTTGTTTTATAAATTCGGCATATAGGTTTACCGGGTTTATATTGGGGCTGAGGTTTACAATATTGAGGTAGCCATTATCGGTACCCAGCGAAGTGGTGTTATTATCCTTGCCGCAGGACAAAAACTGCGGCACTATAAGCACCCCTACAATAAACAAACACAGGTATTTTAGTATGCCGCTTTTATGATTACTGATCATTGTTTTATCAAAACTACTTATTAACCACCAGCCCGGTGCCAAATTTTAAACCGCCCGTACCCGCTAATTTGCCCTTCGCAAATAAGGTATACATCCTGCCTGCTGTAAGCGTTCGCGTGGTATCGGCAATGGCAGTGGTGGTACCCGCACGAAACACCTGTACATGCTTTATACCAACGCCTATCGGTAAAAATACCGAAGTTGATTTATATGCCCGCAGTTTAAAATTCAGAGAATCTATTTTTACGTCCAGGTCGCCCGAGCCGGGGGATGCATTTACGAATCTTATTTTCGCCCGCCCGGCTGTATCCGAAACCAGCGTATCGCGCGTAGTAAAGGTATCATCGGCAGCTTCACCGGCAATATATACCGAATAAATTTTGTTGGTATCAAGCGCAAGCGGCAGGTTAAATAACACATCGCTGCTGCCCAGTCGCTTAAACTGGTAGTTCTGGTCGGCGTATTTTACGGGGATGTAACCGGTGTAGCCAAAAGGATATAGCGATGAGGTCGTGTTTACCCTGCTTCCGTTAAGATAATAGTTAAGCGTATCGGTAGTGGCGTTCACTACATTTAAGGTGGTGGTTAAGGTAGAAGAGGCCGGTACGGTGTCATCGCCTACCTTACAGGAGGATAAACCCAAAGCCAACAGCGCCAAAATTAAAACAGGTAACTTAAAATTCATACAAATTAGCAGATGCAATAATAACTGTATAACCGCAGGTTTTGTTATCTATGGAACAAAAAAGTCCGGCTTTTAATGGCCGGACTTTCTGTTTTGGGTTGATTAGAGGTTGGAGTAGCTACCAGGTTTTTGCCCTTAAGCAACCACCAATTGATCTTTATGCCATCCTCTAACCAATATTATGCGTAGCTGTTAAGCATTACCGGCATTACCAGCATCAATACGTCTTCGTTCTCATCGCCACCCTGCGGCAGTAATAAACCTGCACGGTTAGGGGTCGACATTTCTAAGGATACTTCTTCGCAGCTCAGATTCTTCAGCATCTCTATCAGGAAACGGGCGTTAAAGCCAATTTCCAGGTCGTCGCCTTCGTACTGGCAGCTTAAGCGTTCGTGTGCCTCGTTTGCAAAATCAATATCTTCTGATGAGATATTCAGCTCGCTGCCGCTAATTTTTAACCTTACCTGGTGGGTGGTTTTGTTAGCGTAGATGGCCACACGGCTAAGGGTACCCAATAACGAAAGGCGGTCTATAGCCAGTTTGTTGGGGTTTTCTTTAGGGATAACGGCTTCGTAATCCGGGTAGCGCTCATCTATCAGGCGGCAAACCAGGTTTATGTTACCAAATTTGAAGAACGCGCTGGTGCTGTTATACTCTACCGATACATTAACATCGCTATCCGGCAGGGCCGATTTTAACAGGGTTAACGCTTTCTTCGGCAGGATGAATGCTGTAGTGCTATCCGCTTTGGCATCTTTACGGCGGTAACGTACCAGCTTATGGGCATCGGTAGCTACAAAGGTAAGGTGCTGGCTGCTCAGCTGGCAGTAAACACCCGTCATAGCCGGCCTAAGCTCATCATTACTTACCGCGAAAATGGTTTTGTTGATCGCCTCGCCCAATACGGATGCAGGCAGGTTTACCGATGAAGCGTTCTCAACAACAGGGATCTTCGGGAAATCTTCGCCGTTTTCGCCGCTTAGCTTGTATTTACCGTCGCCAGCACTTATTTCAATGGCAAAAGTTTTATCATCAACAGAGAAAGAAACAGGCTGCTCTGGTAGGGATTTCAACGTATCCAGTAATATGCGCGATGGTATAGCAATGCGGCCGTTCTCCTTGGCTTCTACAGCTAAAGAGGTGGTCATGCTGGTTTGCAGGTCGGTTGCAGAAATGGTTAAGTTTCCGTCTTTTATCTCGAACAAAAAGTTTTCCAGTATAGGTAAAACGGTGCTATTGCTTAACGCGCCACTTACAGACTGCAGTTGCTTGAGTAAGGTTGATGTGGAAACTATGAATCTCATAATGGGTTAGTTCGTTTAGTAACTCAAAAGTATAAAATTTAATGTGCATACTTTCGTTTACGCATATAATGTTGAAAAATAGCGAATATTAACACTATTGCTATGGGCACAATGTTATTTACCAGTTGCCATTGCAGCTTTTCGCTGCGGATGCGGGCTCTGTCCAGCAGGCGGATCTGGATCTCTTTGTTGCGGAGGGAGATGAGCCCCGAGTCATCCGCCATATAATCGGCAATGTTCATCAGTAGCGTTAGGTTGCCATAGCTTTGCTTGGTGTACCGGTCGTACCCCAGCGGGTAGGGCGAGCCATCGGCGCCAACCTGGTTGCGCAGGATGTCGCCATCACTCAGTACGATCATCTTGGTAGGTTTGCTTTCGCCCAATACTGCAATCTTTTCGCCCAAACTATCGGGCACCGGCCTGTTGCGGAAATCGGATACGAATTTACCCTCCAGCAACACCCCGGTTATTTTTTGCGGACTTTGGAACTCTTTGGGGTTCGGCTCATCGCGCAGGGCCATCAGGGATAACAGGTGCGGCGTTTTTATCTCTTTATTGTAGGGAGAGGTGTTCAGCAGCACCGTTTTCTCTACATTTTTAATATCTAAAACATCAATGGTGCTGGCAAACTGGCTGGTAATACCATCCAGGTTTTTTACAATAGGGTGGGTTGACTGCGGGATATACACCGGGTAAAACAGCCAGTTAAGCAGCTGGATCTGCGGCGTGCCGCCTACGTCGCCAGTGGTTACCGGGATCTGCGAACTGTTGATATCCGCGATGAGGTTATAATTAATGCGGATGCCGTAACGGAAAAGCTGGTCGTCCAGGTTCAGTTCTTTATTAAAAGCCAGCGCCTGGTTGCCTTTGCCCTTTAAGCTATCCAGTTCCGCACTCACCTGGTCTATGGCCCAAAGCACACGACCGCCACGCATCAGGTATTGGTCTATTTTGAATTTCTCCAGTTCGGTGAAGGCTTTATCGGGCTTGGCAATCACCAGCAAACCCACTTTGCGTAGGCTATCAAAAGGGATGGTTGCCAGGTCTATCCGCCCGACCAAATAACCGTCTGACAGATTGCGCATGGCATCGTTCAGCTGCAGATCGGTTAATTCTTTATGCCCTTCGGTAAAGCCGATGCGTTGCTTGCCGCCGGTGGTTATTTTTTTGATGGCCGATGTAAAAGCATATTCCAGGTTTTGGATGGATGCGTTTAACTTTTCTTCGGGGGTAGTATTGAGGTTACTTTGATTCTCCAACAGCTTTACCGGGATGGCTTTATCGCCGGAAGTTACCAGCGCGAAGGGGAACATCACCTTGGATTGTACGCCATCGTCGGTTTTTACGCTGAGGTTTTGTGCCTCTATGCCCTGTGCCGACAGGTTTTCAAATGCCTGCTTCTGTTGGTCCTGCGAGAGGCCTTTAATCGGGTCTACAAACACAAAAGTGAGTTTGCTATGGCTGTATGCCTGCAGGTCGCTCAGCATATCTTTGGTGGCGGTTTGCAATCTTTTAATCCCCCCGGGAAAACCTTCGCCCTGTAGGTAAACGGTAATGTTCACAGGAGCGGGCAGGCTATCCAATACTGTGCGGCTAACGGTGGATATGGTAAAGCGTTTTTCTTTGGTAAAATCGAACCGGGTGAAAAACCGGTGGGTAAATAGAGTTAAAGCGAATAAGATGCCCAGGGTGCTCAGAAATGCCGTATTGATAAACTTTTTTTGCTGCTGGCGGTGCAATACAAAAAGGGTAAGCAAAATAAAAAGGGCATCCAGCAGCAGGAAGTATATAAGGTCGCGGGTATCCAGCACGCCACGGCTTACCGAATTATAATGCTCGGTAATGCCCAGGCTTTGGATGCCTAAGGTTTGCAGCGATAATAAGCCGCTCAGCGAATCGAACCCACTATAAAAAAAGAAGCACAGGAAAACCGCGATGGTGAAGGCTATCACCTGGTTTTTGCTTACCGAGGAGGCAAACAGACCAATAGCGGCAAATGCCGAACCCAGCAGGAATAAGCCAATATAGGAACCAATAACAGCGCCGCTATCGATATTACCCTGCGGTGCCCCAAGGGTATAAACGCTATAGTAATAAACCAATGTGGGTACCAGCGCGAAAAGCACTACAACCACCCCGGCAAAGTACTTGCCCAATACAATTTGCAGATCGCTTAAGGGACGGGTAAGCAATAGTTCGAAAGTACCTTCACGGCGTTCTTCTGCCAGCGAGCGCATGGTAATGGCAGGCACCAAAAACATAAACAGGTAGGGCGCGGTGCTAAACAGGCTATCCAGCCCGGCGTAGCCGTAGGCCAGTATACTGGTATCGGGGAACACCCACAAAAACAGGCCTAAAACCAGTAAGAACACGCCAATGGTAACATAAGCAACCAGTGAGCTGAGGTAAGTTGTTATTTCTTTCTTTAATATGGGAAACATCGTTGTTTGGTTCGGAATTTACAATTTACCACGTAAAATGATATGCTACGCGAATACCTGTTTGCCTAACGCGCCCGCTGCCCCAGTTTTCGTACCGGAAGCCAAGTTCGATAGCTGTATTTTTGCTTATAGGCAGCAAAAAGCCCGGGCCAAGCGCAAATGCAAAGAGTTTGTTTTTCGAGTAATTGGTTTCGATAGCTGTACCCAATTCTCCTTCTATAAAAAAGCCTTCGCTCAGGTAATATTTAACGCCGGCCTTTAGCGGTACAAACCCCGCAGCATCCTGCGATCTGCTACTGCCTATCAGCGATTTTTTATAATAAAGGCTGGTATAGCCTGCGGTAACTGTTAAGCTGGCTGCACTGGAAACAGGTATCTCTGCCTTGCCCGAAGCACCCAGGCCAACGTTATAGATGCTATTGGTAGGGATAGCAAGATCGAGCCCTGCGCTGAATGCACTTTTAGGCGCGCTTTGCCCATGTGCCATGGTATATAAAAACAGGAATAATATGGGTAACAGTTTCTTCATTTGAGGTGCCGGTATTGCTTTGGGCTAATAACGCCGAAATTACAATTATAATGCACCATTTACATATTTGCTACGCTGCAAATAAAACAAAACAAAAAAAGGCCCCGGAACAACCGGGACCTTTTAGGAATATTATGAGTAAGCTTAAAAATTGAATGCCAGCCGGGTTGCAAATTGCCCTATTGTTCCGTTTTTTGACCATGCCTCGTACCTCACACCGATATCAAAGCCACCGGCAAAAGTGTAACCTATACCTGGTGAATACGCGAAAAAGGTGCCCCCGTTATCTTCGGTAGAAAATGCTGCGCCCAACTGGCCCTCGCCGTAAAAGCCCTTATCGAAATAGTGTTTAAGCCCGGCCTTTAACGGCACAAAACCGGTAGAACCAAAATTGTGCTTACCCTGCAATGAGGTATAGCCAAGGGATACATTAAAGGTGGTGCCAGTTTCGATAGGTACATCATATTTTACCGATCCGCCTACGGCCAGGTTATAAAAGTTGCTGATATCGCCCGTAGGTGTACCTAATTCCAGGCCGATGCTGAACTTGCCGGCGCCGCTTTTTTGGGCTAAACAGGTAGCTGCTGAAGCACCTGTTAAAAGGATCGCTAATAAAACTTTTTTCATTTTGTAGTTAGTTAAATGTAGCAGCACAACCGGGAACAGCAGGGATTGTTTCGCGGAAATTTTAATGGATTGTTTTGCAAACTATTAGCAAAACAAAAAAAGTCACGGAAAACCTCCCGTGACTTTTTCACTATTAAATTTTCCTGAGTTTAGAAACTGTAAGCTATACGGGTAGCAAACTGGCTTATAGTACCATTTTTCGACCATGCCTCGTACCTTAACCCAATATCGAAACCACCGGCAAAAGTATAACCGATACCCGGCGCGTAAGCAAATGCAGTACCGCCACCGCTTTCGGTAGATTTAGCAGCACCTACCTGGGCCTCGCCATAAAAACCTTCGCTAAAGTAATTTTTAACGCCCACTTTTACAGGTATAAAGCCGGTAGAGGGAATGCCGTTTTTACCCGAGAAACTTGTATAGCCTGCTGAGATGTTAAAATAAGTGCCTTCGCTGATGTTGATATCATACTTTAATGATCCGCCAATAGCAAGGTTGTAAAAATCGCCGAAGGAGCCGGTAGGGATACCTGCTTCGAGGCCAATACTGAATTTAGATGCATCGTTGCTTTTTTGGGCTAAACAAGTAGCCACAGAGCTTCCTACGAAGAGGATCGCTAAAAGGATTTTTTTCATTGTTGTGAGATAAGTGGTTTATGGGTTTATTTCAGCTAATCTAAATAATAATATATCTTATTTCAAAATATTATAAAATAAAGTTTAAATAATACATATATTTTGTTAATATCGTAAAAGCAAAGAGGCCCGGAAAATATTCGCGGGCCTTGTATATAAGTTGTGTTTGCTTAGAAACTGAAACCTAAACGAAGGCTTACCTGGCTTATCGTATCGTATTGCGACCAGCTTTCGTAACGTGCGCCAATATCAAAGCCGCCGGGGAAACTATAGCCAACACCGGGGGCATAAACAAAACCGGTACCACCGCCGCTTTTGGTACATAATACCGCGCCTGCTTGTCCTTCGCCATAAAAGCCTTTATACAAATAATATTTAAGCCCCGCTTTTAAAGGTATAAACCCAACGGCCGGCCACCCATCTTTACCCCTCAGCGATGTATAGCCGCTAGACAGGGTGAAAAACGTACCGGTACTTATCGGGATATCATATTTTAAAGACCCGCCAATGGCTCGCGTAGCAAATAAAACCCCGTCATCGGTTGGTAAACCTAATTCCAGCCCGATACTAAATTTGCCGGCATCGCTGTTTTTTTGCGCTAAACAAGTAGCTGCGGTGCTTCCGGCAAAAAGGATAGCCAACAGAATTTTTTTCATGGTATTACTTTAAGTTATTTGAAAGATACGCCTAAAATTAAAAAAATTAAGCGGGTACAGTTTTCTTGTAAATACAGAAGGCCCGAAGGCTTAACCCCGGGCCTTCTGTATAAAGTTGGGTTTCTTAGAACCTAAAACCAACACGCAGTGCTGCCATGCCAGAGTTGCTGCCGTCTTCCGAAAAACCTTCGTAACGTACACCAGCCTCAAAGCCGCCTTTGAAAGTGTAACCAATACCCGGAGCGTAAACAAATGATGTGCTGCCGCCACTTTCGGTAGAGAAGGCTGCGCCCGCTTGTGCTTCTGCAAAAAAGCCGTCGTTAAAATAGTGTTTTAAACCAGCCTTTACCGGGATAATGCCAACACCAGATTTATCGATACCTAAAGCTTTCAGCGCATCTTTAACATCGCCTTTAATAAAAAAGCGCTGGTAACCTGCCGAACCTGTTAAAAAGGTAGATGTTCCGATTGGGTGTTCATATTTAACAGAAGCGCCTATAGAAGATGAATATAGGTCGCCCAAGCTACCCAGTGGCAGGCCTGCATCTAAACCAATGTTCCATTTGCCACCTTCGGTTGATGATTGCGCGAATGCGCCAATAGATAAACCGCACAACACGGTTAATAGTAAAAGTACTTTTTTCATGATAAAATTTAAATTGTAATAAATGTTTGTACAACATTGCAGGGTACCGTCTGCTGTGCTGCGATTGATAGACGCTTTCGTGAAAGGAACGTTACATGCAATCTTTCAGAAAGACGAAGACAGGTATTTAAGTAGCTGATTTTTATTGGTTTATTTTGCCGCTTATTTGTTGGTTAAGCTTATGAAAATGTGCTCCAGCGTTTTATCACCGTTTTTTTTACGGAGGTTTTGCAGGGTATCATCTGCGGCTATTTTGCCTTTGTTAATGATGATAACCCGGTTGCAAACAGCTTCAACTTCCTGCATAATATGGGTGGAGAGTACGATGGTTTTTGTTTTACCGAGGTCGAGAATGAGCTGGCGGATGCCAATGAGCTGGTTAGGATCCAGGCCGGAGGTGGGCTCATCCAGTATCAGCACCTGCGGATCGTGCAGGATAGCCTGCGCCAGGCCTACGCGCTGGCGGTAGCCTTTAGAGAGCTGGTTTATCTTTTTATGCTGCTCGGGGCCAAGGCCGGTTTGCTCCAATACTTCGGCAATACGTTTTTGGGGTTGGTGCAGTTTATGGATGCCGGCGACAAAGGCCATGCTTTCCTTTACATACATCTCGGTATACAGCGGGTTGCTTTCGGGCAGGTAACCTATGTTGCGCTTTACCTCCAACGGTTCTTTACTGATATCAAAACCGCAAACCGTGGCCGTGCCCGATGTTTGCGGAATAAAGCAGGTAAGCATTTTCATGGTGGTGGATTTGCCCGCGCCGTTTGGGCCCAAAAAGCCCAATACGCCCGGCTCCGCATTAAACGTGATGCCATCCACAGCCTTTTGCTGCCCGTAAGTTTTTGATAAAGCCTGTACCGAAATGCTCATGGCGGTAAAAGTAGAAGTTAGATTTGAGATATGAGATATGAGAAAGAAGAAAACGTTAAGCTGCGTTAGGGATAGAAGTGGAAACCCCGGAATGGAGTCCCCACTTCTATCAGTGGGGGCGGAATGAGGAGTTGCAGCGTATAGCCCGGGCCGAAGGCAACGCCATAATTAGTGAGTGGTTGAATTAGTGAATAGCTTTGAAGTGCGGGCGGGGAGTGGGGTGGTCTTAATTAATGATGTTCATTAAATATCCAACTATAAATTATGGCACCCCCTTCGGGCCTGGCTTTTCAGGGCTTCGCTGCGCTACGGCCCTTCGGGCTAAACCCTTACAATCCCTGGTGCAGAAGATGTTCTTTATAATGCAATATCCTTTTAGATACACTACTTTTCTCTTTAACTCCCCATTCAAATCCGAAATTGAAAATTCGAAATTCGAAATTCCAAAAAAAACTATCTTTGCCTCCATTATGAGCAATTCAACCGACGAACTTTTTAAAAATGTTATATCGCACGCCAAGGAGTATGGCTTTGTTTTTCAGTCCAGCGAAATTTACGACGGACTTAGCGCTGTTTACGATTACGGCCAGGCCGGTGTGGAACTGAAGAACAATATTAAAACCTACTGGTGGAAAGCCATGGTGCAAATGCACGATAACATTGTGGGCCTGGATTCTGCCATATTTATGCACCCCACCATCTGGAAAGCAAGCGGCCACGTAGACGGCTTCAGCGACCCGATGATTGATAATAAGGACAGCAACAAACGCTACCGTGCAGATCAATTGCTGGAAGACCGCATAGCCAAACTGGACGAAGAAGGCAAAACCAGCGAAGCGGAAGAACTGCAGCTGGAGATGGATAAGGCTTTAAAAGCCGAAGACCTGCCGCGTTTAAAGGAGCTGATCATCGAGCAAAATATAAAATGCCCTATCAGCAATACTGCCAACTGGACCGATGTGCGCCAGTTTAACCTGATGTTTAGCACGCAGGTTGGCGCCATTGCCGATGAATCTGATACCATTTACCTGCGCCCGGAAACTGCGCAGGGTATCTTTGTAAACTACCTGAACGTGCAAAAATCGGGCAGGATGAAAATTCCTTTCGGTATTGCGCAAATAGGTAAGGCCTTCCGTAACGAGGTGATTGCCCGCCAGTTTATCATCCGCATGCGCGAGTTTGAGCAGATGGAGATGCAATACTTTGTACGCCCCGGCACACAAAAAGAATGGTTTGAAAAATGGAAGGCTGCCCGCTTACAATGGCACCTTGCCCTGGGTACCGATGCAGCCAAATACCGCTACCACGAGCATACCAAGCTGGCTTTTTATGCCGACGCCGCTTATGATATCGAATTTGATTTCCCGTTCGGCTTTAAAGAGGTGGAAGGTATTCATAGTCGTACCAACTACGACTTGAGCCAGCACGAGAAATTCTCACGCAAGAAAATGCAGTACTTCGACCCGGAGGTTGACCCGGAAACAGGCAAGCCTTTTGGTAACTACATCCCTTACGTTATCGAAACCTCGATAGGTTTGGACAGGATGTTTTTGCTGACCATGATAAACGCTTACGAGGAAGAAGACCTGAGCACCGAGGAGAAACAGGATAGCCGTACCGTGCTGCGCCTGCACCCCTGCCTGGCCCCGGTTAAAGCAGCCATTTTCCCGCTGACCAAAAAAGACGGCCTGCCAGAGAAAGCCCGCGAGATAATGGATAAGCTGAAGCTGGATTTTAACCTGCAATACGAGGAAAAAGATGCCATAGGCAAACGCTACCGCCGCCAGGATGCGATTGGTACGCCGTTCTGCATCACCGTAGATCACCAAACGCTGGAAGACAACACCGTAACCATCCGCCACCGCGACAGCATGGCGCAGGAACGTGTTGCAACCGATGACCTGGATAAGATCATAGGTGAGTTGGTGAGCTGGAAGAATTTGTTGGGGTAAGCAGAAAAGTTTATTCTGTTAATAATACCAAAGAATATATCAGGAGCCTAATTGTTTAACAGTTAGGCTCCTTTTCTTTGTATTTCAACTACCAATTGCCCGTTCTTATACTTGTGCATTTTTTGCCAGGCTTTGGTGGTCCGCCATTTGCGCCATTGCCGTAGGGTAATCAGTTTAAAATCAAGCCCGTCGCCGTTGTCGTAATTGTCTAAATAATAAACATTTAGTGTTTTTGGGTCAACAAAAAGGTGGAAATTAGTGCGCAGCATGTCTGAATTACCGATACCTATCTGCACCTCCCAATAATTTCGCCAGGTAGCGTTGGGGCCGTTAATTATGGCGACCGGATCGTTATGTTTTGCAGTTATTAGAAATTCTTTTACTTCCGGCAGTGCATGTACGGTTTTAAAAACGGCGTTATACGTTTTTGTATGCTTTATCTTTAGGGTGTCCTGGGCGTGAGCGCATAAACCAGATAGCGCTATAAGGAATGTAAGGTAGCCGGTTTTCAATGTGGTAAACTATTTCTCTAAAATTAACACTTTCCCGGCCCTATACAAAGCTTCCTCCTCTTTTATCTTTCGTCCTTCCTCCAAAGTAAGGGGCTTCTCTATCAGCTTATTTAAGTCGGGTTGGCCGGCGTCTACCCAGGCCGAAAACCAAAAGCTGCCTACACTTAGTATGGATTGCCTCATTTTGCGCTGCACCATGCCCGTCAGCATTTTATGGTAGGCTTTGCTGTAGGCCGGTGAATATACTTTTACCATGCGCGTACCGCGCTGCTCCATGGCGTATTTGGTGCTATCGGTAAAGCGCTTGTTTAAGATCCTTTCGAAGCGCAGCACACTATCCACGCTTTTAAAACTGCTGCGGCAAATGCTGAAGGCCTCTGCAAGCGGGTTGCTGATGTAGCGGGCCTTGCCTACATAGTAATTATAGTTATTGCTGAAAAGCTCAGGCAGGCGGCTTTCCCATAGCGAATGTACGCCGGTTTGGCCGGTTAGCTGCCCGTCGTAATTTTCGGTGAGGTGCAGGGGCGTGTGTGCATCAGATATGTAGTGCCCCAAATTGGCGGATATAGTGAGGATGGCGGTAGTATCATGCCGTTTAAAGGCCTTTACCAGCCAGTAGTAGTTGGCGTTGATGATCCAGGGGACGGTGCCGTATTTGTTCAGCGTATCGCTGCTGTACTTGGCGGCGGCATCTATCCAGTGCTGGGGCATGGCTTTAAAGGGCTGTTTGCCGTAATGGTCGGCATCGAAGAAATGGTGCGGTGCTTCCAGCGAATCTACATAGCGCTTTTTATCGGCGCTTACGGCGTGCTCGGTAATATAGCTGATATTGGCCCTGTAAAAGCCCGACATCCCCTTGGGCAGCGTAAAAACAGCGAGCCGGTGAATGCGATAATGCGCGAAGAAACCCCATGAAGTGCAGATGGTGAGGACGGTACAGGCGGTTAAAAAGAGTAGGAGGGAGCGCTTCATCAAGGTTGTCTGAACTCGAATTAAACGAATTTGACGAATTTACAGAATTACAAGCGAGGAGATAGCCGTCGCCTTAACAAATTCCAAAAATTCATGAATTCGTTTAATTCGAGTTCAGACAAAATGCATTAGTGATTGGAAGGGGCAGCCATTGTGTGGAGGCATGCGCGAGGGAAAATGGCCGGAGCGCAGCGCAGCCCTGGAAAGCACGGGCCGAAGGCAACGCCATAATAGTGAGTAGTTAGAATATTTGCCATCCCTTTTTTCTACACATAAAACCACTTACCTAATCAACCAATCACCAATCAACAGCCCTCTGTCCGTTCGTTTTCAGGTGCGGAATTTTGCGGACGGGGCGGACGTTAATCCCCCTTTCTCCTTCATCTTTTAGCCATCATCAAAAAATATATACAATGTGTTTGCAAATTAAATTTTATCAACCTATATTTGCACCTCTAAAAATAAAGAAAGAATAACAAGCTGTACGATGGCAAATCATAAATCATCCTTAAAAAGAATCAGGTCAAACGCTGCGAAGCGTCTGCGCAATAGGTACCAGGCAAAAACCACCAGGAACGCTATTAAGAAATTAAGAGGCACTACCGTTAAGGCTGATGCTGCTCCTTTATTATCAAAAGTGATCTCTATGTTAGATCGTTTGGCTAAAAAGAACGTTATTCACAAAAACAAAGCTTCTAACAACAAATCTAAGCTTACTAAATTTGTAAACGCTTTAAGCTAATCGCTTAATACGATATATTAAAAAGGGGTAGTGCACTAAGCATTACCCCTTTTTTCATTGCCGTCGGTTGAAACCGACGGCAATGAAGGTGGGGGAGAGAACAGCTGAAACACACTTTCGTTGCCGTCTCTTTTAAGAGACGTTATCCGTTGGTTGAAACCAACGGCAATGCAGCCGGGGATGATGGTAACCAAATCCACCTTCATTGCCGTCCCTTTTAAGGGACGGAGCGGTGCGCTTTTTCCATTCTTTTTTGTTGCGATATATTTCTATTTTAGGCTCACAAAAGCTACCCCTTTGGAAGAATACGGTAACAATTTAAGCATAAAAAGCTGGGCCGAGGAAGACCGCCCGCGCGAAAAGCTAAGCGGGCAGGGCCGCCGCGCACTTACCGATGCCGAATTGATAGCCATCCTGATTGGCAGTGGCAGCCGTAACGAAACCGCCGTGGAACTCAGCAAACGCATCCTGCACCATTACGAGAACGACCTGAATAAACTCGGTAAAGCCAGCATCAGCGAGCTTTCTAAATTCAAGGGCATTGGCGAGGCCAAAGCCATCAGCATCATCGCCGCGCTGGAAATTGGCCGTCGCCGTGGCGAAACAGAAACAAAAGCACCCGAAACCCTCACCTGCAGCCGCGATATTTACAACGTAATGCGCCGCCACCTGATGGACCTTAACCATGAGGAATTTTGGATAATACTGGTGAGCCGGTCCTCAAAAGTAATTGGCAAGGAGCTCATCAGCAAGGGTGGCCTTAACGGTACTGTTGCCGATCCGCGTATTATTTACCACGTGGCCATACAGCACCAGGCAAGTAGTATTGTGCTCATTCATAACCATCCCTCGGGTAACTTAAAACCCAGTCGCGAAGATATTTTCCTCACCAAAAAGATGGTGGAGGCCGGCAGACTGCTGGATATTAACGTGCTGGATCATGTGATCATGACGGATAACGGGTACTTCAGCTTTGGGGATGAGGGGATGCTGTAGGGATTTCGAATTTCGGATTTTCGATTTCGGATTGTTAAGAAGGGCGAACCCATTCGGTTTCTTCTAAATCAATTTTTCCTGTGTTATTCATTATTTGAGGGGCGACAACAAAAGATAAGAGTTGATTTTTGCATCCGATATTTGTGCCTTTTACAAAGTCATTCCCAATCACCTCGACTTCAGCTTCGTATTGACAATCAAAAAAGTTCACAAAATCCGTAAAATGGTTATTCATAACAGAAATCGGATAACCTGGCTTATTGTGGCCGCCGGAAGAAAAGTCTAATGCCTTGTCGAAACTGCAGTTTTGTATGTTAAGGCCTTGTAAGAAATAAGAAAAAATAAACTGACAGTCTTTGAAATGAGTGTTTATAAATTTTACGGGTCGACTAAATTGAACCATA
The DNA here is from genome assembly GCF_014773265.1 of Mucilaginibacter pankratovii. Lineage (GTDB taxonomy): Bacteria > Bacteroidota > Bacteroidia > Sphingobacteriales > Sphingobacteriaceae > Mucilaginibacter > Mucilaginibacter pankratovii. The sequence continues at coordinate 385,030 of NZ_JACWMY010000004.1, forward strand.
ATCGCTTCGAAACGTTCAATAATGCAATTTTCAAAAACCACTGTCTTATCCCAATCATCTGAGCCGGGAAGTTTTAATTCGCCAGATACGTAAACGTCTATCAGTGGTAGGCCTGAATCGATAAGATCCATTGCCCGTTCGGCTGTGATGTTATGAATTGGTTGAGCGCTCATTTATGACCAATTTACAGTTTTATTTACAAACAACGCTGTATCTTAAACGTTGTAAAGAAACAAATCAAAAACACACAACACCATGATAGAGCCCGAAGACGACCAATTGCAACAAGACGACCAGCTTAGCCAAACCGAAAACGAAGATCAGGCAAGTCAGCAGGATATTCACTCGAATGGTTTCGATGAAACCAACGAACCCATTGGCGAAATAGACGAAAGCGGCCCATTGCAGCGCGCCTATGATGCAGCCGAATCTGCCTACACCCTCAACCTGGATGATGACGGTGATAGCAAAGACGAGGATTAGTATTTAAATAGGATAAATAATTTCCACGCGTCATTGCGCGGTACCAAGCAATCTCTAAGCTAAGCATTCCGGCTTTGCATATCGGGAGATTGCTTCGTACCTCGCAATGACGCGTTTTTTTTAAATCTAAAATCGTAATTCGTACATCTAAATTCCTTCCTCCTTTCTGCCTAAATTGTATCTTTGCCGATTATCATTCTGCTATAATGAAGATATCGTATAACTGGCTTAAAGAATTTATTGATACAGCTAAAACCCCCGAAGAGATCTCTACGATACTCACCGGTACGGGTTTGGAGGTGGAGAGCCTCGAGAAGGTACAGGCTGTACCCGGCGGACTGGAAGGGCTGGTTATCGGCTACGTGCTGGAGTGCGTGGATCATCCCAACAGCGATCACCTGCATGTTACCAAAGTAGATGTTGGTGGCACAGAACCTCTTAATATTGTTTGCGGCGCTGCTAACGTGGCAGCGGGGCAAAAGGTGGTGGTGGCTACCGTAGGCACAACGGTGCACCCAACCGTCGGCGAACCATTTAAAATAAGCAAATCCAAAATACGCGGCGAGGTATCCGAAGGGATGATCTGCGCCGAAGACGAGATAGGCCTGGGTACCGATCATGCCGGTATTATGGTATTGGATGCTGATGCGCCCGTGGGTACCCCCGCAAAGGCGTACTTTAAACTGAACGACGATTTTATGTACGAGATTGGCCTTACGCCAAACCGTGCGGATGCGGTATCGCACCTGGGTACTGCCCGTGATATCGCCGCGTTCTTGAAGATAGGGATAACCAAACCGGATGTGTCTGCCTTTAAGGTTGATAACAACAGCAGCCCTATTGAGGTTGTGGTAGAGAACGAACAGGCTGCCCCAAGGTATGCCGGTGTAACCATTTCGGGTATCGAAGTAAAAGAATCGCCGCAATGGTTAAAAGAGCGTTTGGCGGTTATTGGCGTGCGGAGCATTAATAACGTGGTAGATGTTACCAACTATGTACTGCACGAACTGGGCCAGCCCCTGCACGCTTTTGATGCAGCCGCTATTACAGGCAACAAGGTTGTAGTTAAAACCGCAGCCGAAGGCACCATATTTAAAACGCTGGATGATGTGCATAGGAAACTATCGGCCGATGACCTGATGATCTGCAACACTGAAGAGCCGATGTGTATTGCTGGTGTATTTGGCGGTGCAAAAAGCGGTGTGAACGCTGCTACTACCAGCATCTTTTTAGAAAGTGCTTACTTCAACGCGGTATCGGTACGTAAAACAGCAAAACGACATGGCTTAAAAACCGATGCATCCTTCCGTTTTGAGCGCGGTACCGACCCGGACATGCCGGTGTTTGCCCTGAAGCGTGCAGCCTTGCTGATACAGCAGGTGGCGGGCGGTGTGGTATCGTCGGAAATTTTCGATAATTACCCTAACCCGGTCGCGCCTTTTGAGATCGAAGTAACTTATAAAACCATCGACAGGCTCATTGGCAAAGCTATCGGTCACGATACCATCAAGGCCATCCTTACCGGGCTGGATATTACCATTGTAACGGAAACCGAAGAGGGTTTAAGCTTAAAAGTGGCCCCTTACCGTGTGGATGTAACGCGCGATGTGGATATTGTGGAAGAGATCCTACGCATTTACGGGTACAACAATATCGAGATCCCGACGCAGATTCGCGCATCCTTAAACAACTCCATCCGGCCCGAAAAAGATACCGTGCAAAACGCGATATCGGACTTGCTGAGCGCCAATGGTTTCAACGAGATCATGAACAACTCGCTCACCAAATCGGCTTATTCCGACGATTTGGAGCATGCAGTTAAAATATTAAACCCGCTGAGCAGCGACCTGGATGTAATGCGCCAGAGTATGCTGTATTCGGGTTTGGAATCTGTCGCCTACAACCAAAACCGACGTGCTTCGGATTTGAAACTATACGAGTTTGGCAAGATCTACAGCTTTGTGGATGAGAAATATGTAGAGGCTCAGCGCTTCTCTATCTTCCTAACCGGCGCTTTCAAAACCGAGCAATGGAACGGGAAGGCGGTAGCAGCATCGTTCTACAATTTAAAGGCGGTGGTTGATGGTATACTGAAAAAACTAAGCATAACCGACTACACCACCGAGGAAGCCACAGCGAACGGTTTAGCTTACGGGCTGCAATACCTGCGCGGTAATAAAGTACTGGTAAGCTTTGGCTCGGTATCGGCAGCAGCCCTTAAAAAGGCCGATGTAGATAAGGAAGTTTTTTATGCCGATTTCGATTTTGATGTGCTATTGAAGCTGGTTCGTAAGAACGTAATTGTGTACCGGGAAGTAAGCAAGTTCCCTGCCGTAAGGCGCGATTTGAGCATGCTGATTGATAAATCGGTATCCTTTGGGCAGTTAAAACAGATCGCTTTAAAAACCGACAAAAAACTGCTGAAAGAAGTGAATGTATTTGATGTGTACGTGGGCGATAAACTCCCGGCAGGCAAAAAATCATATGCCCTCAGCTTTATTTTGCAGGATACCGAGAAAACTTTAACTGATAAGGCAATTGATGCCACGATGCAGAAATTAATTTATAATTTAGACAAAGAAGCAGGAGCGGAGATCAGGAAATAATGAGTGCCGGATTGAATTAGTGAAGGAGTGAATAATTAGAGAATGACTGAGTGAGTTTTAAATATCCACTAAATCACTCATTCGCTAACTCACTAATTCCTTAAATCACTCATTCACTCATTAATTGTCATTCACTAATTCAATAAACCACTAATTAAGAAATGCCTTCAGTAGCAGAACAATTAACAAAAGTTGTATACAAAACCGAGCGGTTAATAGAGCTTTGTGCTGCGCTACAGGAAGAAAACGACCTGCTTAAACTGGAAAGCGATGCCCTTAACGCGGCGCTTGATGCCAGCAAAAACAAGACGAAAGACCTGGAGGAAAAGCTTCGTGTATTGAAACTGGCAAAATCTTTTTCAGAAACAAATGAAAAAAGTGTTGACATTAAGCAAAAAATTAACGACTTTGTGCAGGAAATAGATAAGTGTATTGTATTGCTGAAAAAGTAGTACGAAAAGTGAAAAGCTCAAATGGGAGAAATCTCAATAAAAATAAATATTGCCGACCGTGTTTACCCCTTAAAGGTGAATATGGAAGAAGAAGAGATAATAAGAAGGGCAGCCAAGCTGATCAACGACCGCATAAAGGAGTACCAGGAGAACTATGCGGTTAGGGATAAACAGGATCTGCTTTCGATGTGTGTGCTGCATTACGCAACATCCTCATTAAAAGCGGATAAGAAAGTTACATCGGATGATTCTGAAGTGACGGAAAAGGTTTATCATTTAGATCATCTGCTGACCGATTTTTTTTCTAAACAATAACGTTCTTTAAATATAGCAAGAAGCCAAAAGCACGAAGCAAAAGAATTAATACCTTTTGCCTTTAACCTTTTACCTTTCAGCTAAACAGAGCCATTTAAGATTTAACCGCAGTTAAATTTTAAGTTTTCACTATTAAAAACTTAACGCTTCAATATCTTCGGATCAAAGAGGCATGCGTTGATCGTGTAATTTACGGTAACCCGTGATCCCGAGCCATCCGACCAGAAGTTTTAACAATACATGAACACTTAGAAGTTTAGTTGCGGTTTTTTTTATTTATATAACCTAAGAAATGAACACATTTTTGTACCTGATCATCGGGCTCCTTGTAGGGGTACCGACGGGCATCGTCATAGGCCGCTTCCTTTTACGGAAGCTGTTTAAAGACCAGGAAGTAAACGCCCAGAATAAAGTAAAGAAGATATTAAAGGACGCTGAAAATAACGCCGAGATCCTTAAAAAGAACCGCCAGTTAGAGGCCAAGGAGAAATTTCTTCAGTTAAAAGCCGAGCACGAGCAGGAAGTAAACGCCAAAAATAACGTGCTTAACCAGCGCGAGAACGGCATCAAGCAAAAAGAGCAATCTTTTAACCAGAAGCTGGAGAACATGAACCGAAAGGAGACTGAACTGGATAACGCGCGTAAAAAACTGGAAGCCCAAACCGATATCCTGGCCAAAAAACAGGAAGAAGTAGAGCACCTGAAAAATCAGCACGTTTCCGAACTGGAAACCATTGCAGGCCTAAGCGCCGAAGATGCCAAGAACCAGCTGATTGATAACCTGCGCGAAGAGGCCCGCAGCAAGGCGATGGCGCAGATAAAGGATATTGTAGACGAAGCCAAGCTTACCGCTACCAAAGAGGCTAAAAAGATCGTTATCCAAACCATCCAGCGTACCGCTACCGAAAGCGCTATCGAGAATACGGTATCTATCTTCAATATTGAGAATGACGAAATTAAAGGCCGTATCATTGGTCGTGAAGGTCGTAACATCCGCGCGCTGGAAGCAGCAACCGGTATAGAAATCATTGTGGATGACACCCCCGAGGCCATCATTCTTTCCGGCTTCGACCCGGTACGCCGCGAGATTGCCCGTTTGGCTATGCACCGTTTGGTTACCGACGGTCGTATCCACCCGGCACGTATCGAGGAGGTGGTTGCCAAAACCCGCAAGCAGATAGAAGAAGAAATTGTAGAGATAGGTGAACGTACCGTTATTGATTTAGGTATCACCGGCCTGCACCCGGAGCTGATCCGGATGGTAGGCAGGATGCGTTACCGTTCATCATACGGGCAAAACCTGTTGCAGCACTCGCGCGAGGTAGCCAACTTCTGCGCTACCATGGCAGCAGAATTGGGTCTGAACGTAAAACTGGCCAAACGCGCAGGCTTACTGCACGATATTGGTAAAGTACCTGATGATAACCCGGAACTGCCGCACGCTATTTTGGGTATGCAGTTAGCCGAAAAATATAAGGAACACCCTGAAGTGTGTAATGCCATTGGTGCCCACCACGATGAGGTGGAAATGACCTCGATGCTGTCGCCAATCATACAGGTTTGTGATGCTATATCAGGCGCAAGGCCGGGCGCACGCCGCGAAGTGGTAGAAAGTTACATCAAGCGACTAAAAGAGCTTGAGGAGCTTGCATTATCGTATCCTGGTGTAGAGAAAACATTTGCGATACAGGCAGGCCGCGAACTGCGTGTTGTGGTAGAGAGTGAAAAGATAAGCGATGCCCAAAGCGAAATACTGGCGGCAGATATATCCAACCGCATCCAAACAGAAATGACCTACCCGGGCCAGATAAAGGTTACCGTAATAAGGGAAACCCGCTCGGTAGCATTTGCAAAATAATAAAGCTTAAATTTGAGCCCTCTCCTGCAACGGGGAGGGCTTTTTTATTTTATGGCGAAACCAAAACCCAATACAATAAGACCCGTGCTCCCCAAAAAGGACGAGCGCCCTGTGGATGTTTATTTTAACCGGCTTAATGCAAGTCACCGAAACGCAACCAACCGACTGCTGCATTTTATATGCGTACCATTGATGTTGTTTGGGGCGCTGGGCATAGCCTGGGCGATTCCTTTTCCACACTTCGCTTTTTTAAAGAGCTACAACGAAATGTTTAACTGGGCATCATTCCTCATCGCATTTTGTGTTTATTACACCCTCAAGCTATCGCCAATACTATCATATACTATGCTGCTGGTATTATTCGCCCTGAGCTATGGTGTATCCCAGCTCGCGGTTTGGGAGCATGCCGGTGGTATCCCACTTATTTGGATGGGCACGTTGTTTTTAGCTATCGCCTGGCTGGGCCAATACATTGGCGGCAAAAAAGAAGGTAACGAAGCATCTTTTAGGGATGATGGGCAACTGGTTTTGATCACGCCTATTTGGGTGCTGTATAGTTTGTTTAAGAGGTTTGGGTGGAAGTATTAATGAAAGAAGGGGAAGTCGTTATAGGCTTGGCCGTGCCAACCGCAGTTAACTTCTTGCTACTTTACAACAAGTACGATAAATGGTTTAGCAGCCCTTATAAGTGGTATGCTGTGGCAGGCTTATTTATTGCTGCCATTGCTATGCTGCAATTCTTAAAGTTTAATGATGAAGACTGGTACCTGGCCTTGAGAGCCGCGCTTACCCCGATGGTAATTGCACTATTGGATTATGCTTTTAAAAGATTAAGTCTGTTGGCGCAAGGCAGAGACTATTACTTGTGGTTTAAAGACATGGTTTTTATAAACGAGGATTGGAATTATAGCTTCTTAGATAAATTGTTCACAATTGTTTTAGCTGTATTTATAATGATTATGCCCCTAATTTTGGTTTTAATTTACAGGAAATAGTAGTCATCCGTCATGTTAGCAACAATTGGTTGAAACCGACGGCAATGAAGGTGGGATGCGGGATAGATGCGGGATATTGGAAAGTCAAAGTTGTGGGTTGCCCCACCTTCATTGCCGTCCCATTTATAGGACGGAGGAGGTAGCATAAGCCAGCTTCGGCCAAAAATTAACAATGTCTTTTGCGGCTAAAGCCAAAACATATCGCATTTATCCGTCGGTTAAAACCGACGGCAATGAAGGTGCGGCGCTGATTCGTAATTGCAAAATGCATTACGGCTGTTGTATCAATCTCAAAGAGTTTGCAAACAAAACACCTTCATTGCCGTCCCATTCATGGGACGGAGCGGCAGGCAGAGCCATTTTACATTTTGCTCTACTTGTTGATAATTCGCAATGACGCGGCAGAGAGATATCCTAAATCGCAAAAATCGGTTTAATCCCGGTTACAAATTCTTCCCCAATTTCTCCAATATATCCTGCGGTACTTTCTCCAGATCTAATACCAGGAACCCATCCAAACAATCCGAAAACTTAGGATCGATATTGAAGCTGATGATCTTGGCGTTGAGCTGGATGTATTGGCGAAGGAGTACCGGCACCTTCATATTGTGGGTTTCTATTTCCGATATCAGGTTATCCAGGCCTTTAAAACTGTCGCCGCCGCTCATCAGCAGGTCTGTATCAATGTTCTCAAAATTCACCTTGAATTTTTTGCGGGGTTTTACATATTGCGCCAGTTCATGGTCGAAATGGTTGCGATTGATGTAATCCACAATAAGCGATTTGGAGAACTGTGAAAAGGAATTACTGATGCTCACCGGGCCGATAAGGTAGCGGTAGCGCGGGTTATCCATCAGGAACTTCAGGATGCCTTTCCACAGCAGGAAGAGGGGCAGGGGCTTTAGCTGGTATTCCTTACGGATCCACGAGCGGCCCAATTCCAGGCTTTTCTTCAATATGGGGGTAAATTGCTCTTTTAATTTAAACAGCTCGTTTACATAAAAACCCCTTTTGCCCACACTGTAAAAGATCTCATCGCCCAAGCCAATGCGGTAAGCGCCAACGATCATCTTTGCCTCCATGTCCCAGATGAACAAGTGATGGTAGTAAATATCGTACTCGTCCAGGTCGGTAGCTTTATTGGTACCCTCGCCAACCTCGCGGAAGGTAACCTCGCGCAGTCGGCCTATCTCGCGGATAGTACACGGTATCTCGGAAGTGGGGGCGATGAACACTTCGTAGTTTTTCTCCGTCCATACTTTATAATGCTCGCGCAGGGGGGCGATTTCTGCTTCCAGCTTATCGGTCAGGGTTTCGGGCACAATGGCCTCGGGCAGTTGTTTTATCTTGAAAAGGTTGCGCGGGTTGAAGATTTTTTTCTCCTCGTCTAACCCCGCACCAAGGGCATAGGTTTTTGCGCGAAGGTAATTGAGCACTTTTGCGCTATTGGTATTATCGGGTATATCGGCAACCTTAATGGGCTTGCCAATGCGCAGTTTAATGGTATGCCCCTGTTTGTTAAATAGCTCGGATGGTAGCTTGGCAGTACGCAGGGCAGGGTGAATGAGGCTAAGCAAGTTAAACAGCAGGCCATTATTACCATGAAAATAGATAGGTACCACGGGCACCTTAGCTTTGGCGATGATCTTACCCACTACGGGGTGCCACAGGCGGTCGGTAACCTCTTTTTTCTCCATCTTAAAGGTAGATACCTCCCCGGCCGGGAAGATGCCTATAGGCGTGCCGCTATTCAGCAGTTCGAGCGTATTTTTTAAGCCGCTAATGCTGGAGGAGTGCTCCACATTTTCAAAGGGGTTTACGGCTACAAAGTAGTCGGCAAGGTTAGGGATCTTTTTCAGCAGAAAGTTGGCCATCAACTTTGCATCGGGCCGTGCCATGCAAAGGATCTTCAGCAGCACCATACCCTCAATACCGCCGTAAGGGTGGTTGGCAATGGCTATAAAGGCGCCATTCTTGGGGATGTGGCGCAGTTCGCGTTCGTCAAAATCTATTTCTATACCGCAGCCTTTTAAAATAGCATCAACAAACTCGGGGCCTTGTTTGGGCTGGGCCTGGGCAAACAGATCGTTCACCTGATTAATTTTCATCAGTTCCATCAGCAGGGAGGCCAAGCCGGGCATCTTTAGTTTGTCCAGTTTTGTTGCTTTGGCAAATTCCTCGGTGGTTATAACTTTCATCCTTAATAAACGGATTAAATGATTGTAAAATTATTACTTTAACGGTTGTAAAGCATTGTTATGAAAGCGCAGTTAAAAAATTACCTATCCCTTACCAAAAAAGAATGGAACGGTATGCTTGTGCTGGTTATTTTGATAATTGCAGTTTTAGCTGCGCCCTACGTTTATCAATGGTACCACAAAGATAATACAATTAATGCTAAAGAATTTGATACGGCGCTGGCGCAGCTCAATAAAGCCAATCCGGGCGGCGCACGGGCTTATAGCAACCCGGCTTCGCAAAAGCCGCCAACCCGCACGCTTTTTAAATTCAATCCCAATAACCTGCCAGCCGCACAATGGAAACTGCTGGGGCTAAGCGATAAGCAAATTTCCATCCTGAAAAACTACGAAGCAAAAGGAGGAAGATTTTACAAGTCGGCCGATCTGAAAAAAATATACGGCATTACCGATGCGGATTATAAAGCGCTGGAGCCTTACATCGATTTACCCGAAACGGAGGTTAAGCATTTGCTTGTTGAGCTTAATACTGCTGATTCTGCAAAACTTACCTCGCTGGATGGCATCGGCCCGGCATTTGCCAAACGCATTATTTACTACCGGGAACGCCTGGGTGGTTTTATAAATAAAGAACAACTAACGGAGGTGTACGGCCTGGACGAATTGAAGTATGCAGAGATAAAAGACCAGTTAAAAGTTGATGCTTCGCGGATCAGGAAGATAGATATCAACACCATTAGTTTTGATAAATTAAGATTGATGCCCTACCTCGATTACAAACAGGTGAACGCTATCATCGAATATCGCAACCAGCATGGTAATTTTACATCGGTAGCGGATTTAAAGAACATCGCCATTTTAAACAACCAGATTTTGCAAAAAATAACTCCTTATTTGGTAATAAAATAGAAATTCAAGGGAGTTTTTTGCGTAAAATTGAACCATATTAAGCTATAAATGATACAGCAACAAATAAAAGCCGCCATTCGTGATATCCATGATTTCCCTAAGCCCGGCATCATATTTAAAGATATCACCCCGATACTGAAGGACCCCTCGCTATGCGATAGCATTGTTGATGCCTTTGCGGAAGGATTGAAGGATGCTAAAATAGATGCCATTGCGGGTGTGGAAAGCCGTGGGTTTTTATTCGGCTTAACGCTGGCCACCAGGCTGGGCGTACCCTTTTTACCCATACGAAAGGCAGGTAAGCTGCCGCATACCGTAACGCAAAAGGTTTACGAACTGGAGTACGGCACCGCCACCATAGAAATCCACACAGATGCTTTTAAACCCGGCGACCGCATCCTCATTCACGACGACCTTTTAGCCACCGGCGGCACCGTAACCGCAGCCAGCGAACTGATACAGGATATGGGTGGGGTAGTAGCCGGTTTTACCTTTGTGGTGGGCCTCGGCTTTTTAAACGGACTGGAAAAGATAAGCCCCATCAGCGATAATATTATGGTACTTGCCAATTATTGATATTTTTTTAACAAAACCCGTCTATATTAACCCTTATATTTTCGGGCTGTTTAGATGCCAAAAAACCTCTAATTATTAAAATTAGAGGGTTTTTGTGTTATAAAAAATTCAAAAAGATTAATATCGGTGCGTCATGCCATAAATGTATTATAATTTCATCCAATAAATAGTGCCGTGGGTTTGCCTGCGATACATTTAAAAACGGCAATCAACCCTGCCGCATCCAATTATATACTAAACCATTTCCCGAAGAGAATGAAGATCATTAACCGCTGTATTGCCCTTGCTGTATTTTTTGCGGCCTGCACTCAACTGGCTTCCGCCCAAACCCTGTTAAAAAGAGTTGGTAAAGTTACCAGTGTGACGGTAAACAACCAGGAAGTTGATATTAAAACCGAGAATGCTTTTATAAAAGTTGCCGTATACAGCCCCAACATTATCAGGGTACGTATGGATAAACAGCAATTAGCAGAAGATTTTTCGTACGCCGTTATTGCTAAACCACAAACCACCAAAGTAACGGTTACCCAAAACGATAACGAGATAAACCTTACTACCGATTCGCTGAAGGTTAACATCAAAAAGAACCCATACGCCATTACCTTCACAACATTAGCCGGCGAGGTAATAAACCAGGATGAAGCCGGCTTAAGCACCTCGTGGGTGAGCGAAAATGTTACTACCTACAAGCACATGCAGGATGGCGAACACTTCATAGGCCTTGGCGAAAAGACAGGTCCGCTTGATCGCCGCGGGAATGCTTATACGCATTGGAACAGCGATGTATTCGCGTATTCTGCCGGGCAGGATCCTTTGTATTCTACCATCCCGTTCTATATAGGCGTGCACCACAATGTGCAGTACGGTATTTTTATGGATAACACCTGGCAGTCTGATTTTAACTTCGGTGCCAGTAACAATCGTTTCTCATCGTTTGCTGCAAAAGGTGGCGAAATGAACTATTATTTCATCTACAATAGCAAACTGGCGGATATCATCACATCGTACACCTGGCTTACGGGCCGTATAAAAATGCCACCATTGTGGAGCCTTGGTTACCAGCAGAACCGATACAGCTATTACCCAGATACCGAAGTGTACCGCGTAGCCAACACCCTTCGCGAGAAAAAGATCCCTGCAGATGGTATTACGCTGGATATCCACTACATGGATAAGTATAAAGTGTTTACCTGGGATAAAAGCCGTTTCCCCGATCCCGCTGGTTTAACCAAAAAGTTGAAAGATATGGGCTTTAGGGTAACCCTTATTGTTGACCCGGGTGTAAAAGAAGAAAAGGGCTACGGCGTTTACGACCGTGGTATCGCTGCAGACATCTTTGCCAAATACCCCGACAGTACCAACTATACCGGGCAGGTTTGGCCGGGCTGGTGTAACTTCCCCGATTTTACAAACCCTAAGGGCCGCGAATTTTGGGCGAAGGAATTGAAGGCATATGCTGCAGATGGCGTAAGCGGAATTTGGAACGACATGAACGAATTTAGCACATGGGGCCAAAAAGCGCCGGATAATATCTTCTTTAATTACGAAGGTAAAGGCGCATCGCACCTGCAAATACATAACGTGTACGGCCTGGAGATGATCCGCAGCAGTTACGAAGGGTACCGCGCGGCTTTGGGCGGCAACAAGCGCCCTTTTGTGTTAACCCGCTCGGGCTATGCAGGTTTACAGCGCTTTGCCGCCATGTGGACAGGCGATAACCGCGCCGAAGACAGCCACATGATGGCAGGCATCCGCCTTATGAACAGCCTTGGGCTAAGCGGCGTACCTTACACAGGTATGGATGTTGGTGGTTTTACAGGCGGCGCGTCGCCACAATTATATGCCCGCTGGATGCAGATTGGTGCATTTAACCCGTACATGCGGAACCACACCCAAATCAATACCAAATCATCCGAGCCATGGGCTTATGGCGAGGAAGTTTTGGAAATAACCCGTAATTATATCAACCTGCGTTATAAATTATTGCCGTATCTGTATTCATCGTTTTACGAGGCTAAAGAGAATGGCAAACCAATTATGCGCTCGCTGGCTATTGATTATACGCATGATGAAAATGTGTACAACGGTACCTACGAAAATCAGTACATGTTTGGCCAGGCATTTTTGGTGTTACCGTTTGATAGCCAAACACAGATAGGCAGGGCGTACTTCCCGGCGGGTAAATGGTACGATATGTATACCGGCGCAGTGCAGCAGGGCAATACCAAACTCAATATTGATTTGGGTATGAGCAAATTGCCGGTATATGTAAAGGAAAGCAGCATTATCCCAATGCAATCGCTGATACAAACAACTGCCGAAAAGCCAACCGATACCTTAACGGTACATGTTTACAAAGGCGATATCAACAACAAGTTTTTTTATTACGAGGATGATGGCGAAAGCTACGACTACGAAAAAGGCGATTTCTACAAAAGAACCATTGTTTACGATGCGGTAAAAAAAGCCATCACTTTTGGTAAACCGGAGGGCTCTGCAAAATCTAAGTTCAACAACATAAAATTGGTATTGCATGGTTTTAATGCAACGGCCATTAAGTTAAACGGCAAGCAGTTTAAAGCTACCGACGATTTTAGCGCGCTGATGGTGCCTATCTCACGTTTCGACCCGACGGGCCTGTCAAACCCGGTTGAAGGTGAAAGCGTAAAGAGCGTTTTAATTAAGAATAGCGACGGACAGTTTGCCATTAGCTACTAAGAAATATACTGATCTTATAAAAACCCAGCCTGCAGTTTAAAAAACTGCGGGCTTTTAGTGGTTATTGCCCTCAAAACCGATTTGCTTAATTGTAAAATTCGAAACCCTAAACAACAACGCGTTAAGGACTCGCTAATAAAAATTAAAATTCATAACCATTATAGCAAAAACACCCTGATGGCTATGAACTTGTTTAGGGTTTAATTTTTAGTTATTAACTTTAATCCGCTATTGAACCAATTTATGAGGCTATTTTTACTATTCTTCTTCATGTTGTTTAATGTGGTATCCGCCTTTTCGGCGGATAAAGACAGCCTGATTGCCGAATTGAAGACCCAAATAGCTAAAAAGGATGTTTACGATAGTGCCAAACAACTCCGCATTAAAAACCTTAGCCGCCTTCATCAACAAATTTCCAAGATAGATTACGAAGGGCAGTACAGCATTTGCCTTAAACTATATGATGAGTATAAATCGTACCAGTACGATTCGGCTTACGTGTATGTAAATAAGCTTAAAAACCTTAGCGTGAGTATGAACGATATGTCGCGCGCGTATTACAGCCAAATAAAGCTCGGGTTTATACTGCTGTCGTCGGGCATGTTTAAAGAGACCTTTGACTGCATGAAACGGGTAAATCCCAAATTGCTTAATGATAGCATGAAGGTGGAGTACTATTTTATTATGTACCGCTGCAACAGCGATCTGGCAAAGTATAATAGCGACAAGTACTTTTCGCCCGATTATCTTACCGCCAGTAACGCTTACATAGATTCGGCCATTAAACTCAGTAAGGTGGGCTCGGTCGATCGTATCTACTACTCGGGGCTTGGGCACGTAGGCGCTAACGATAATTACAACGGTTCGCAGGAATTAAGCAAATTAGTGAGGCCCGGTGTGCCTATTTCTATGCACCTGCGCGCCATGATCAGTTGTTCCCTTGGGCAGATATACATTAATTCTGACAGGAAGGAAGAAGGTATCAACCTTTTAATTCAATCGGCTATTGCCGATATTAAGTCGTCTACGAAGGAAACCGTTGCGCTTTTTACCCTGGCCGAACAGCTTTACAAAACCGGTAACATAAAAGATGCCTACAGTTTTGTACAATTGGCCAAGGCCGATGCGGATTTTTACGGAGCGAGGCAACGTAAGATCCAGATAGGGGCCATTTTGCCGCTTGTAGCTGCCGAAGAACTAAGCCACTCGGAAAGCGAAAAGAACAGGATCCTGGTGTTTTTGCTGGCGATAACCGCCCTGGCCTCGCTGGTAATATTATTTTTAATAATGATATACAAGCAGTTAGGCAAGCTTAAGCACAAGGAGCGCATTATCGAAGATAAAAACGTGCAGCTAAAGCAGGTAAATTACAAATTGATAGAAGACGCGCATATCAAGGAGGAATACATAGGGCAGTTTTTTAAGATCATATCGGGCTATATATTAAAGCTCGAAAAGCTGAAGATGTCTGTAGATACCAAGTTGTCCATCAAAAAGTACGACGATATAAGATTGATTGTCAATAATATAAATATTAAAAAGGAGCGGGAAGTGCTGTATCACAGTTTCGACCATATCTTTTTAAAGATCTTCCCAAATTTCATATCGGTATTTAATTCGCAGTTTGAAGAGAAAGACCAGATATGGCCCCAGGAGCATGAGGTGCTGAATACCGATCTCAGGATATTTGCATTGATAAGGATGGGTATAAACGATAACGAAACGATTGCCAAAATACTGGAATATTCGGTTAATACCATTTATGTGTACAAAATGCGTATAAAGGCGAAATCAAAAAACCCCGAACAATTTGAACACCGCATCATGGATATAAAAGCCGTTGATTCGGTTGAATAGGTAAACGTGTGTTTAAAGCCATATCTGGCACTTTAAAAACTATTTAATGTACTATTTTAACCCCAATAGCTTTAAAAAGCATAAAAAGCATAAAAAGCACTTATATTTTTCGCCTGTTTTTTCTAGTTAATAATCTGAAGAACAGCTGTTTAACAAAAAATTAATCTATATTTTTTTGTAAATGCCTCAAATGAGTAGGGATTGAGGCTCAGTACACACATCTTTGTATAGATGAATAACGTTTAACAAGTTAATTGCTTGGAGATTTATTTATCGCCAGGCCCAATTTGGCCGGTATAGACCAATATAAAAACCCTTAGTATTAAATTTTTTTGATTGCCGTGCGTTAAGCACAAATGTTTTAAAGCGGAACTGCCGATATGTTTAGCGGCGCGTTTTTAATTTAACGGGAACCATGTACAAGAACTTTTATATAACCAATTTTAATTAAACCACAAACTATGCAATTTAAACACTTACTCACATTATGTTTTCTTGCTTTAACCTGCTTCTTTTTTGAGCCTGCGTTTGCTCAAAATAAGGTGATAACAGGTAAAGTAACCGACAAAAAAGACGGGTCGTCTCTCATAGGCGTGACCGTAGGCGCCGGTGGCGGTATCGGTACCCAAACAAATGTCGACGGTACTTTCAGGTTGTCTGTACCGGCAAGTACAACTTCTTTGGTATTCAATTACATTGGCTACAAATCAACAACAGTAAACCTGGATGGTAAAACATTCCTGGCGGTAACCCTTGAGTCCTCCAGCACTTCACTAAACGAGGTTGTTGTAATTGGTTACGGTAGCACACGTGTTAAGGATGCAACAGGTTCGGTAGCATCATTAAGCCCTAAGGATTTCAACAAAGGTGTTATTGCAACGCCTGAGCAGTTATTACAGGGCCGTATCGCAGGTGTACAGGTAACCCCTTCAAGCGGTGAGCCTGGTGCCGGTGCTACTATCAACATCCGTGGTGCAAGCTCTATCCGTTCTGGTACAAGCCCGCTGTATGTAGTGGATGGTGTGCCTTTGGATAACGGCGGTACTTCTGGTGGTACGGATGCTGGTGCAGGTAGTTCATCTGCCCGTAACCCTTTAGCATTTATAAATCCTGCTGATATTGAGAACATCTCTGTATTAAAAGATGCATCTGCTTCGGCCATCTACGGTTCACGTGGTGCTAACGGTGTAATCTTAATCACTACACGTAAGGGCCGTAAAGGCCAGGGTATTCAGTTCGGCGCAAGCACGAGCGTTTCTAAAGCTGCAAAAACTTACGATCTGCTTGGCCGCGAAGATTTCCTAAAGGGCGTAGAAAGCGTAGGTTCTGACCCGGCTGCAGTTGACTACGGTGGCAATACCGATTGGCAAAAAGAAATTTTGAGAACAGCTGTATCTCAAAATTACAACCTTGCATTTGGCGGTGCAAGCAATACGGGTAACTACCGTGCATCTGCAGGTTATGATAAACAACAAGGTATTGTTAAAAACACAGACCTTCGCCGTTTTAATGCCCGTATAAACGCCTCTCAGTCGTTTTTTGGCGAAAGGGTTAAATTTGACCTTACTTCGTTATATTCAAACGTAAAAGACAGGTTTGCTCCTATTACCAACAACGCAGGGTTCAATGGTAGCTTAATTGGTGCTGCATTGCAAACCAACCCAACTATACCGGTATATGATGCACAAGGCAGATATTATAACCTTAACGGTTATGATGCTGCCGGTTTCCCAACCGGTAACAGCTTCCGCAACCCCGTATCAATGTTAAACCAAATTGATGATACGGATAACATTAACCGCTACCTTAATAACCTATCGCTAACCTTAAGGTTGGTAGAAGGCTTATCTTACAAAGGCAACATAGGCGTTGACAGGTCTGACGGATTAAGGCAAACTTTCTTCGATCCTACCATCGTTGGCTTCACTGATGGCGGGAACGTAAGGGATTTGCCTATACCTTCTGCTACTGGCAATGGCCGTGGAGTTTTGCAATACAATCAACTTAGAAGTACTACCACAGAGCATACGTTAAACTACGATAAGAAGTTTTCTAACAACAGCACTGTTACTGCTTTAGTTGGTTACTCGTATGCCACTTACAAAAGCTTTAACCGTAGCGATATAGGTTGGGGTACAGCAAACAAAAAGGAATTTGTAAAAGACTATTTTGACTACGATGGTTACACCCACCGTTTAGCCTATCCTGTGGGTGATAGTAGCAGCTACAAACTGCAATCATACTTTGCACGTGTTAACTACTCTTACAAAGACCGCTATATCTTAACCGGTACAGTACGTAGAGACGGTTCGTCTCGTTTTGGTGTAAACAACCAATACGCCACCTTCCCGGCAGCGGCAGCAAAATGGCGTATCAGCAGCGAGAGCTGGGCTCCTAAAAGCATATTTGATGATTTGAGCTTACGTTTAAACTATGGCCAAACAGGTAACCAGGATTACCCTTCTTATGCTTCAAAAAGGTTAAGGCAAATCAATTACTACGGAACATCAAGCAGCCAGGTGAATGCGGAAAACCCCGACCTTAAATGGGAAACCCAAACTGCTTATGGTGCAGGTTTAGATTTCACCTTAATGAAAGGACGTTTATCAGGTACTATCGATTACTTCAACAAATCGCAAAAAGACCTGTTGTTCTTACAGGATTTGGCGCAGCCTGCTGCCGATACAAGGTACTGGGTTAACCTGCCGGGTAACGTAAGGAATACTGGTGTGGAAGTTGGTTTGAACTTTGCCGCTGTACAATCTTCACGTGCAAAAGGCTTTACCTGGGATATTAACTACAACATGACTTTTGTTAAAAACCGTGTTGAGAACTTTGGTAACCGTAACGTAATCACCGGTAACATTGATGGCCAGGGCTTATCTGGTGCCTACTCACAATTTATTGGTAACGGCTACCCGCTTTATACATTCAACGTATCTCAGTACAATGGCTTAGATGCTGATGGTTTTGGTATCTACCCTGATGGTATCGATGCTTTAACTCCCCATGGCAGCCCGCTTCCAACTTTCCTTGCAGGTATCAGCAATAGCTTTACTTACGGAAACTGGAACGCAAGTTTCTTCGTAAATGGTGCAACAGGGTTCTATATCTACAACAACACAGCCAACGCATTTTTCTACAAAGGCAACCTTGTTAGTGGGCGTAACGTAACGAAAGAAATTGCTGTTACAAACGAAAACGCACTTAACTCTGGTGAAGTATCAAGCCGGTTTGTTGAAAAAGGTGATTTCATTAGGTTAGCCAATGCGGTAATAGGATACACGTTCCCTGTTAAAGCAAGCGTATTTAAATCATTGCGCGTATCGGTAACCGGCCAAAACCTATTATTGATAACTGGGTACAGCGGCCTTGACCCAGAAATTAATACAAATAAAGAAAGAAACGGTGTGCCATCACGTGGTATCGATTATACATCATACCCAAGCGCACGTACATTCACATTCGGTTTAAACGCAAGTTTCTAAAAAAAATATGAGCATGAAAAATATAACATTAAAGGCAACAATTTGCGGCATGGCATTCTTAGCTGCAACAGGTTGTGCAAAATTAGATGAGAAGGTGTACGGCTCAAAATCCGTGGATGCAGGGGGAGCATTGAGTTCGGCGGATTTGAACGGCGTTTACTCGCAATTGAACGGGCAAGCAGATCAAGCGAATACTTATGCGTTGCAAGAGCACCCAACAGATGAAATGATGGGCCCAACACGTGGTACCGATTGGGGCGATTTTGGTGCCTGGCGTAAATTACACACCCACACCTGGACACCATCACACGGCCAGGTAAACGATACCTGGGATCAATTAAACATTGGCGTATTCCGCGCATCACAGGTAATCAAAAGGGCAACAGACGAACAGATCAAAGCGGAGGCAAGCTTTCTGCGTGCTTACTTTATGTTTCAGGTAGTTGATTTATACGGACAGCAGCCATTCCGCGATCCGGATGCGCCAAACTCGTCTATCCCGACTGTAATGACCCGTACAGAAGCAACAGATTTTATGATAAAAGACCTGGAGTTTGCTGAATCGAAATTAGGTACTGCGCCAAACATAGGCGTGGCAAGCAAAGCAGCTGCACAAGCGTTGTTGGCAAAAATTTACCTTAACAGGGCAGTTTATAGTGCAACTACTGTAGGTGGACCATTCACTTTTGCTAAAGCAGATATGGATAAGGTTATTGAGTATGCCAACAAAATCACTACGGCTGGTTATACGTTAGAACCGGCAGGTAAATATTTTCAGGATTTTGCCTGGGATAACTCTGAAAAATCTCACGGGAATATTTTTGGTATTTACAATACAGAAACGCGCGCACCTGGTAATGCCAGAAACCGTTGGAGAATGGGTTTACATTACAAACAAACCCCCGATGGTTGGAACGGTTTTACCACGTTGGCCGATTTCTACAAATCATTTGAGGCATCAGATGAGCGCCGCGGCGTTGCTTACCCAGGGTTAACTGATAAAGTTGGTTTAAGGGCAGGTTTTGCAATTGGCCAGCAATATGGCCCGGGCGGCGTAGCTTTAACTCAACGTAATAACAAACCGCTTATATTTACAGAAAATGTTAATTTAAATTTCTCTACAGAAGCACAAGGCATCAGGGTGTTTAAATACTTCCCTCACCCAACTGCTGCAGGTACCGTGAACGATGATAACGCAGACAACGATTACGTATTCTTGCGCTACGCCGACGTATTGTTAGAGAAAGCAGAAGCTATTATGCGTGGTGGTACCGATCCGCTTGGCCAAACAGCAGTAAGCATTGTAAACGCTGTTCGTACCCCACGTGGTGCAACCGCGGTAAGTGCTGTTGATGCCACTGTAATGCTGGCAGAACGCGGCCGCGAGTTATATTATGAAGGCTGGAGAAGGAATGACCTGATCCGTTTCGGGAAATTTAACGATCCGGTTGATCAGCGCCCTCTGGCTACTGATAAAACTAAAACACTATACCCTATTCCTCAGCGTGCGGTTGATACCAACCCTAACCTGAAACAGAACGCGGGTTATTAATAAAAAACAAATTTTTGGTTTTATATTTGATTTTGAACGTAGCGAAGTAATTCGCTACGTTTGTTTTTTCTGCGCCCTGTAATGGTTAAAAAAACACCACTAATACTATTTTTTATTGCTATATCCTTGTTATCCTGCCGCAAAAGCGGCGTTGATGACCCGCTGTTTTCTTTGCAGGATAATGGCAGTTTGGGCGTAAACTTTGTAAACCAGCTAAACGAAGAGGATCGCACCAACGTATTTACGTTTCGCAACTATTACAATGGTGGGGGTGTTGCTATTGGCGATATTAATAACGATGGGCTAAATGATGTATACCTGTCATCAAACCAGGGAGGCAACCAGCTGTATCTTAACAAAGGCAACTGGAAATTCGAAGACATTACCGATAAAGCTGGCGTAAAAGGCACCAAATACTGGAGCACCGGTGTTACCATGGTTGATATTAATGGCGATGGCTGGCTGGATATTTACGTTTGCCATAGCGGTAATATTATCGACAGGAAAGGCAACGAACTTTTTATAAACCAACACAACGGCACTTTTAAAGAAGAAGCCGCAAAATATGGCCTGGTGGATAACGGATTATCTACCCAGGCCATATTTTTTGACTATGATAACGATGGCGACCTGGATTGCTTTGTGCTGAACAACTCCTTTAGGCCCATCGGCTCTTTTGATTTCAGCAAAAATCTGCGCGCGGTGGTTGATGAACTGGGCGGTGCGCGATTATACCGTAACGATGGCGGCCATTTTACCAATGTAACCAAAGGCGCGGGCATCTTCAGCAGCGATATCGGCTTTGGCCTGGGCGTGTCTGTGGCCGATGTTAACAACGACGGCTACCCGGATATTTACGTATCAAACGATTTTTTTGAGCGTGATTACCTGTACATTAATCAAAAGGACGGAACTTTTAAGGAAGACATACAAGCCGAAACCGGGCACCTCAGCCTGGCTTCGATGGGATCAGACATTGCTGATATAAACAACGATGGCAACCTGGACATTTTTACAACCGAGATGCTTCCGGAAGGCGACAGGCGTTTGAAGAAAATGACCTCGTTCGAATCCTTCGACGTAATAAAATTAAAACAGCACGATGGTTACTTTAACCAATACATGCAAAACTGCCTGCAGTTAAATAATGGCGACGGAACTTTCTCCGAAGTGGCCTTTAACGCAGGTGTAAGCGCAACCGACTGGAGCTGGGGCGCGCTATTTTTTGATATGGATAACGACGGCTGGAAAGATATTTTTGTATCCAACGGCATATATAAAGACCTTACCGACCAGGACTACATCGAATTTTTGGGCAATCGCGAAAACATGGATAAAATAGCCCAAAAGAAAACCTTCGATTATAAAGATTTTACAGATAAGATGGTGTCTACACCGCTTATCAACTACGCATTCTCCAATAACCACAACCTTACTTTTACCAACAAGGCAAAAGAGTTTGGTTTGGATGCCCCATCCTTTAGCAATGGCGCTGCTTATGGCGACCTGGACGGCGATGGCGATAACGACCTGATTGTAAATAACGTAAACTCACCGTTGTTCATCTATAAAAACAATGCGGAAACATTAAAGAATAATTTTATACAACTCAAGCTGCAAGGCGAGGGGCAAAACCGCTTTGGCGTGGGCAGTACTATAAAAGTGTTTGCCAAAGGCGAGGCCCTGGTGTATTACCAGCAGCCAACCCGTGGGTTCCAAAGCAGCACATCGCCAAATTTGATCACCATTGGCTTGGGTAAGGAAAGTAAGGTAGATTCGATACAGGTGATTTGGCCGGGTGGTAAATACCAGGTGGCTAAAAACCTGCAAAGCAATAAAGTTTATACCTATAAATTTGCTGATGCCAAATTAACCTATGATTTCACTAAAAAAACGCTGAAGCCCATGTTTACCGATGTGGCCAAAACGCTTTTCGATTCGGTGCCCACCCATATCGAAAATGGCTTTATTGATTTTGATAACGAGCGCCTGATGCTTCAGATGCTCTCTACCGATAACCCCTATATGGCAAAGGGTGACCTTAATAAAGATGGCCTCGAAGATTTTTACTTCGGCAGTTCAAAAGACAATCCGGCATCTATCTACATTCAGCAAAAAAATGGCAGCTTTCATCTTTACGTGCCCGAGGACCTGGGTAAACAAAGTTACCTGGAAAACGCGGGAGCAGCCTTCGGCGATTTCGATGGCGACGGCGATGAAGACCTGATCATAGGCGTAGGGGGTAACGAAGACGAGGCCGAAACGCCCGTTTACTTTCCCCGGTTCTTCGAAAATGATGGCAAAGGTAACCTGCACCGCAATGCGCAAAAGTCGCTGGCTGCCCCCGTAAACGCATCGGTAGTAATGGCCTGCGATTATGATAAAAACGGGCACCCCGATCTGTTCATCGGCGGCAGAAGCGTGCCCGGCACTTACGGGGTGTCGCCAAAATCCTATATGTTCCATAACAATGGAGATGGGCATTTTACCGATGTATCGGCACAGGTTTTAGGTGCCGATACAAAGCTTGGTATGGTTACCTCGGCCCAATGGGCGGATATGGATGGCAATGGCTATCCCGACCTGGTGGTAGCCGGCAACTGGATGGGCATCAGGATATTTAAGAATGATAAAGGCAAATTCACCGAAGATAAGCAGCTGGATAAGTACAAAGGCTGGTGGAGCAGCCTGCAAATTGCCGATATAAACGGCGATGGCAAACAAGATATTATTGCGGGTAATATTGGCCTCAATATAAAATTCAAGGCGTCCTTTGAGGAACCGATGAAAATATACATCAAGGATTTTGACAAGAATGGTACTAAGGAATGCGTTACATCGATGTATAAAACCGACCATGTACCCTACGTGTTCCACATGAAGCCCGATCTGGTTGGCCAAATGCCGATTCTTAAAAAGAAGTACCTGAAATACAACGACTACGCCGGAAAACCATTTAACGAGATCTTCCCCGACGACCAGTTGGAAGGGGCAGAAATGCATGAGATGACTTACCTTGCTTCGGCAGTATTCCTTAACGAGGGTGGCAAATTCGCGGTGCAGGCTTTGCCTTATAACGCGCAATTATCAAGCGTAAATACCATATTATGCGATGATCTGGATAATAGCGGTGTGCCATCTATTATATTAGGTGGTAACTTTTATGGCTTTAAACCCGAGGTTGGGCGCCTGGATGCCAGCCATGGGCAAATTTATAAGTATACTAAAAGCGGATTTGTGTATATTTCGCCTGCACAAAGCGGTATAAACCTAACCGGGCAAATACGCTCATCGCTGATGATAAAAAACAGCAGGGGCGAAAAATACTTTTTATTTGGATTGAATGATGATAAACTTAAAGCATATAAATTGCATTAAGTGTTAGCGGCATGTTATGAGCGTACAAAAGGTAAACATCAACGATAAGCTTTCGCAATTTACTGCACATTGGAGCCCCAAAATTGTGGGCGAGCTTAACGGCCAGCACGTAAAGCTGGTGAAGTTTGCGGGCGAGTTTGTTTGGCATAAGCACGATAACGAGGACGAAATGTTTTTAGTGGTAAACGGCGCGTTTGAAATGCACCTGCGCGATGAAATTGTGGAGCTAACGCAGGGCGATTTTATTATCATCCCCAAAGGCACCGAGCATAAGCCGGTAGCTGCCGAAGAAGTACATGTAATGTTGTTTGAACCTGCAAGCACGCTCAATACAGGCGATAAAGTGAGCGAACTAACCGTGGAAACCCCGGAATATTTATAAAATGAAAAAAGCAAAGCGTAATAAACGCTTACCTAATAGATCGGGCATCGCAATAAAATCTACCGTGGCGGTTTGCTGCGCTATATTGGCCTGCATTGCTTTTTTCAATTCCTGCGAAAAAAAGAAAGTAGGCGACGGTATTTTTAAACTGGTAGCAACCGGCGATAGCCATGTAGATTTCATCAACCATAACATCGTAAGCGATTCGGTTAACATCCTGGACTACCTGTACTTTTACAACGGTGCGGGCGTTGCTTCCGCCGATTTTAACAACGACGGGCTGGAAGATCTGTACTTCACCAGCAACCAGGGCGAAAACAAACTGTACCTTAACAAAGGCGGGCTTAAATTTGAAGACATAACCCGAAAAGCAGGGCTAAAGGGCACAGGCAACTGGAAGACGGGTGTTACCGTAGTAGACATCAACGGCGACGGCCTTAAAGATATTTACGTTTGCGTAGTAGCCAATTTTAAGGGCTTTAAAGGTAAAAACCAGCT
This sequence comes from Mucilaginibacter pankratovii, assembly GCF_014773265.1. Taxonomy (GTDB): domain Bacteria; phylum Bacteroidota; class Bacteroidia; order Sphingobacteriales; family Sphingobacteriaceae; genus Mucilaginibacter; species Mucilaginibacter pankratovii. The sequence goes on from NZ_JACWMY010000004.1 coordinate 409,295, forward strand.
ATACATTAACAACGGCGACCTGACCTTTACCGAATCGGCAGCTAAATACGGGCTCGATTTTTCGGGCTTCTCTACCCAGGCCAGCTTTTTTGATTATGATAAGGATGGCGACCTGGATATGTTCCTGCTTACTTCATCGGTACACAGTAACGATACCTACGGCGACAGCACCCAGCGCTTTAAATATAGCCACGATGCAGGCGACCACCTGTTCAGAAACGATAACGGGAAGTTTGTAGATGCAACGCAAGGCTCGGGGATCTATTCTGCACCGATAGGGTATGGGCTTGGCCTAAGCATAGGCGACCTCAACAACGATGGCTGGGACGATATTTACGTAAGCAATGATTTTTTCGAACAGGATTACTATTACGTAAACCAACGCAACGGCACTTTTAAAGAAGAGCTGAAAAGCGCGTTTGGGCATACCAGCCTGTTTTCGATGGGGAACGCCATCAGCGATGTGAATAAAGACGGGCATCTGGATGTGATCAGTACAGATATGCTCCCCGAGGACATGAAGGTGCTGAAATCCACTATCAATGACGAACCACTGGATATTTACAACCAGGAGGTAAATGCCGGGTATTATTACCAGTATTCAAAAAATAGCCTGCAACTGAATGTGGGTAACGGCAATAAGTTTGTAGATGTGAGCCTGTATGCGGGCATGTCGGCAACGGACTGGACATGGTCGCCGCTGGTGCAGGATTTTGATATGGATGGCCGTAAGGATATGTTCTTTAGCAACGGCATCAAAAAGCGCCTGAACGATATGGATTACCTGAAATATCTGGGCGACCCTAACGTGATCAAAGATTTTAAGACCAGCCGCTTTTTTGATAAGGAAAAAATAAACCTGATGCCCGATGGGCAGGTGCATAATTACCTGTATCACGGCGGCGATAAGCTAAAGTTTACAGATATATCTGAGGGCAACGATATGCGCGATACTTCGGTATCTGCCGGAGCGGTGGCTATAGACCTGGATAACGACGGCGACCTGGACATGGTGACCAATAATATGGATGCCCCGGCCTTCATTTACCAAAACATGACGATGGAGAATGTAAAAGAGGGAGAAGCTAAGCCCATATACCTCAATTTCAGCGTAAAATACACCGGCTTAAACCCGGATGGTATCGGTACCAAATTCTTCCTGCGTTCCACAAAAGAACTCGATCACCAGGAGATCCAAACAAGCACAGCTTACGAGGCTACACAGAATAATAATCTAACATTCACATTTCTGCCGGGCGATAAGCCTGTGGAACTGATGGTGGTTTGGCCTGATAATTCGTACCAGGTGATCAAAAACTTCAGTCCCAATAAAAAAACGCTGATTACCTACAGCAAAGCACAAACGCAGTCTGCCACCGATATGGTGGCTTTCATCACCGGCTACATAAAAGGCAAGTCTCAGTTTACAAGCGTGCCGGTAAAAGCAAGTGTGCTGGCCACTTTGCAACAATACGATACCCCCGATTTTAACTATTATAACCTGTTGCCGCATACCTATTTGCCGCATACCCCTCCGGTTGCCGTTGCCGATATCAATAAAGACGGATTGGATGATATTTACGTAGGCGGTATAGCGGGCGACGAAAAATACATTTTGGCCGGGAACAAAGCAGGCGGGTTTACCAAAATTACGGTTGATGCCTTTACCGCGTTTAAAGATCATGGCGATACCGAAGCACAATGGGCCGACGTAAATAATGATGGCCTGCCCGATCTTTTGGTAATGAGCGCCAATCATCCCCTTGCCGATCCCGGCAAAAGGGTGCAGCCACGCTTGTACATTAATAAAGGCAACTTTAAATTTGAATATAAAGCATTACCAAACCTGGATGCTGCTGTAGCCAAAATATTTGTTTATGATTTTGATGGCGATGGATCAAAGGACCTGTTTTTTACCCCGGCGGTATCATTTGTAGATTATACCGCGCCCGCCGGTGGCGATGTGCTGCTGAACAAAGGTAACGGGGTTTTCGCAATGGCGCCAAAAAACAGTTTCGTGCAGCTCACCGGCATCCCTTATATCACGGATATTTCGGCTAACGATATTGACCACGATGGTACGGAGGATATCATCGTCGCATCGGAATGGAGCCCGGTACAGATCTTCCTCAACAAGAGTAAAACGCTGGTTAAATTTTCATCTCCGGTGCTTGATGATGCAAAAGGCTGGTGGCAATCTGCAGCAATTGCAGATGTTGACGGCGATGGCAAAGCCGACCTGGTAGCAGGTAACTGGGGAGGAAACAGCAAGTACAATGTAGCTGCCACACAACCCCTGTACGGCTACAACCAGGACCTGGATAAGGACGGAAAGAACGACCTGGTGCTATCGTACTTTTATAAAGGCAAATATTATCCCTTCCGGCCAAAGAACGACCTCGAGCAGGAATTACCTTATCTGAAAAAAGAGTTTTTGAGTTTTCAAAAAATGGCCGATAAAACAACCGGCGAGATCTTTAAAGACAAAATAAGCGATGATAGGCGTTTGGTTGCTAACCAGTTCAGCAGCGTGTTTATCAGCGATGTACTGCATGCTAAAGCCGCAACCGAACTACCGTACCTGTATCAGCAGGCGCCGATCCGTTCTGTCTTGCCACTTCATAATAAACAGGGTGATGTTTTACTGAACGGCAACTTTTGGGGTGTGGTGCCCTACGAGGGCAAATATGATGCCTTGGGTATAGTAACCATGCATTACGATAAGCAGCGCAAACAACTCTCGCAGCCCGAATATTGGGTGAACCCCCTGTTCAACTTCCAGGAAATCACCAGTCCGCAACCGGTTAAAACCAGCGCAGGCGAAGGGTATATTATTGTTACCTACGATGGGAAAATACTGCTTGTAACCAGGTAACTTAAAGTATTGGCCAGTATAATTTGGTAACCCACTTAGCAGTGTCTTTTTCTACGCTTCTGTCAGTGATCATCAGCTCAAAAGGCATGGCTACACCGGTAAGTTTATAATCTTTCTGAAAATTCCTTAATTGTGCAAAAGCATTATCAATGGTATGCCTGCCGCCTTTTACTTCGGTTTCCATGCTGTTTCCGCCAACCACTAAATGATTGATAACTGAATTGCCCGCCGGTTTTATAGCCTTATTAATGGGAATAGCAACCATTATATCGTATTCATTGGAGTCGGTTTTGTTGATGCTAAGCATCGGCTTATTGGTTTCGGTAGCCTTTTGCGCCGCTATTTGTTTATGCAGGTCTGCAACTATGGCATTTATCACATCTGCCTGCGGGATAGTTTTAACTATCAAATTGGTAACAAGCATATTATTATCTGTTAGTTTGATAATTTTTATCCTCAAGCCGTAAACATTCGTATCCTTTTGTATGAACTGTTTAAAGTGGGCCAGGATACTGTCCATCTCCGTTTGCTGGTTTTTTATCCGCACAAATTCGGTTATTCTTTCAAACGGGTTAAGGCTGCTTTGTTTTAAGGCTTCCCAGGTTATTACCGTAGAGCCGTCATCTGCCGCCAGGTAATTTATTTTACTATCCAGTTCTACTTTGGGGGTGTTAATATTTATTTCGATGTAGCTGTTTGCATCCTTCTTAATGGTATACATCGTACCGTTGTAGGTGAACGAGTTGCTGTCTGTCGCCAGGTGATCGCCGGGCCACCATTTAGGCCATGCATCTTTTTTCACCAGGAATTTAAACACGTTCCCATCGATGGCGTCAACCGTAACCGTACTTGTTGCGGTAATATTTTGCGGGATGATAAAATAGATGCTGATAAAGGCCAATAACAATATGCCGAGTACTAACAGAGCCGGTTTCTTCATAAAAAGATCAATAACAAAAGATAAAATTTAATAAGCGGATGCGCTTTTTTGTGATGCAAAAGTAATTAATTCAGGCAGTTAAAATCAAACAGTTTTTATACCCGCCAATTGCCATAAAAACCCTATATTAGCCTGTAAACAAAGAAAAACCAATATAAATCCGCTACATATTTGCCGGGTGTTTTCTTAAACCAATACGCTATTATGAACCGTTTCCTGTTATTGCTTGCCGGTGCAATTTTAACCTTTGCATCCTGCAAGAAGGCTGACTATCAAAAGGTTACACACGACCCCGAACTGTACCGTGCCACGGTAAAAAAACTGAACGACATTGTGCTCGAAAATAATTTTCCGCCGGTTATCGCGTCGCGGAATTACGCCTATGCAAATATTGCCGCTTACCAGGTAATTGCCGCAGGCGACCCAACACATTTCCGCTCCTTATCCGGCCAGATAAAACACCTGCCCGCCGCGCCAACCCCGCCGAAAGACAAGGTAATAGATTTCCAGTTTGCCTCGTTATTATCGTTCTGTTTTGTGGGCAATGCCGTTACCTTCCCTGAGGGCAGCATGTCCACGTATGTTGAAGAACTGAAACAAAAAGCCAAAGATGCCGGGATGCCGTCTGACGTATTTGAAAACACCGTTGCTTACTCCGATACGGTTGCCAAATACATCATGAAATGGAGCAAGAAGGATCATTACGCCCAAACCCGCTCGGCAAGTAAGTATACTGTTACCCGTAAAGATGGCCGCTGGATCCCTACGCCGCCCATGTACGCCCAGGCGCTTGAGCCGCATTGGGGAGAGATCCGCCCGATGGTGCTGGATTCTGCCTCGCAAATACCCGCACCTGAACCTCCGCCTTATAACATGACGGATAAAAACAGCACCTTTTACAAGAATGTAATAGAGGTGAAAACTTTGGTAGACAGCCTCAATACCGAGCAAAAGCACATGGCCGATTTTTGGGACGATAACGCTTTTAAACTGAATGTGATAGGCCACGCATCTTTTGCAACAAAAAAATTCTCGCCCGGTGGCCATTGGATGAACATAGCCGCTGTGGGCTCCCGGTTAAAAAAAGCGGATTTTAACACCACTGTGGCCGTTTACGCGGAAACTTCTATCGCTTTGTTTGATGCCTTTATCAATTGCTGGTATGTGAAATACAAAGCAAACAGCGTGCGCCCGGAGACAGTGATCACCAAGGTTTTGGATTCCGACTGGCGCCCGTATATCCAAACCCCGCCATTCCCCGAATACATTAGCGGGCACGCGGTTATCTCGGCAGCAGCTGCCGAAGTGTTGACCCATGATTTTGGCGATAATATCGCGTATACCGATTCCTCGGAGTCGGAATTTGGGATTGCGCCGCGCAAGTTTACCTCGTTTAGGGCTGCCGCGCAGGAGGCTGCCATGTCGCGTGTTTACGGCGGCATCCATTATAAAATTGCCTGCGATATAGGGAACGTACAGGGGCGCAAAATTGGTGCTTTAGTGAGCGAAAAGTTGCAGTTGAAGATAAAATAGTCCGCATTTTTATGAGAAAAATTACGCTGTTTAGCTTGTTGATCAGCCTGTCGGCATCGCTTGGGTCGTATGCACAAAACCCATGGGTGATCAAGGCTGACAAGATAGACCCTGCCAATTATTACGGCATCACCGTTGCCAACGGAATGATAGGCGTGGTATCCTCGCCCGAACCGTTTAAAGTAAAAAATGTGGTGCTGGCCGGTGCTTACGACCAATACGGTCGGGGCCGGGTAAGCAACTTTTTAAACAGTTTTAACTTGTTGAATATGTACCTGGAGGTTGATGGCAAACGCCTGGATGCCAAAATGGTAAGTAATTTTAAGCAGGAGCTGGATATGCAGCACGCCGCCATGACCACCACCTTTGATTATGGCGATAAAGCAAGCATCAAATACACCTATTATTCTTTAAGGCAACTTCCCTTTACCGTATTAATGGATGTCGCTGTTACCGCCAAAAAGCCCATCAGCATCACCGCGGCCAGCGTAATGGAAGCGCCGGATGCCCTGAAGCAAGTAGAGAATTATTATAACGAGATAGACCGGCCGCATGTAACCATCAGCCTGCTAACCTCTACAGCCAAAAGCCCGACGGGCAAACTACAGCTTTGCGCTTCCACCTCGTTTTTGTTTAATGAGGAGCATGGCAAAGAGCCGCGCGTGATTCACGAGATGTGGGATAACAATATGCATCTGATGAAGTTTACCCGGCAGGTAGGCGCCGGGCAAACGTACTCCTACGGCGTAACGGGTTCGTCCATCACTTCGGCACACCATCCTGATCCATTAAACGAGGCCGAACGCTTAACCATTTTTGCCCTGCTGGAAGGCAAGGACAGGCTGATCAAATTCCATAACCAGGCTTGGGACGAGCTTTGGAAAAGCGATATCCAGATAGAAGGCGACGCGCAGGCACAGCAGGATGTGCATAGCATGCTTTATCATTTATACTCTTTTTCACGAGAAGGAACAGCTTTGTCGCCGTCACCAATGGGCCTTTCTGGCCTGGGTTACAATGGCCACGTATTTTGGGATACCGATCTTTGGATGTTCCCGGCTATGCTGGTGCTGCACCCGGAAATTGCCAAATCGATGGTGGAATATCGTTTTGAGCGTTTGGAGAATGCCCGTAAGAATGCCTTTTCGCATGGTTATAAAGGGGCGATGTTCCCTTGGGAAAGTGCCGACAGCGGGGTAGAGGAAACACCTGTTTGGGCTTTAAGCGGCCCCTTTGAGCACCACATTACCGCCGATGTGGCTAACGCCGCATGGAATTACTATTGTGTAACCCAGGATAAAGAATGGCTGCGCGAAAGGGGCTGGCCGCTGCTGCAAGCCACTGCCGATTTTTGGGCAAGCCGGGTAGAGCGCAACGGCGCCGGTCATTATGATATCAAGAACGTGGTTGCTGCAGATGAATGGGCCGAGAATATTGATAACAATGCATTCACCAACGCAGCCGCGCAGGTGAACTTGAAAAATGCGACCGCAGCCGCCCAAATATTGGGTCTAACCGCTAATCCTGATTGGATGAATGTTGCCAATAACATCCCCATCCTAAAAATGGATAACGGTGTAACGCAGGAGCACGCCCAATACAAAGGCGAAGGCATCAAACAGGCCGACGTAAACTTATTGGCCTATCCCCTAAAAACCATCACCGACCCGGCGCAGATAAAAAAAGACCTGGAATACTACGAAACCCGTGTACCCAACGAAGGTACCCCAGCCATGACGCAGGGCGTTTTTGCCCTCATCTACGCCCGCCTTGGTAACGGCGAAAAGGCTTATCACTGGTTTAAAGATGCTTACGAGCCAAATCTCAACCCGCCCTTCCGCGTGATAGCAGAAACCAAAGGCGGCACCAATCCCTACTTCGCAACCGGCGCAGGCGGTATTATACAGGCTATGCTGATGGGTTTTGGCGGTTTGGATATTACACCAACGGGTATCGTACAGATAAAAAGCAAGTTGCCCGCTAATTGGAAATCGTTAAAAATAACCGGGGTGGGGGTGAATAAGGCTACTTATACGGTGAAGTAAGGGGAGATTCCCTCTCTCCGCGCGTCATTGAGAGGTACGAAGCAATCTCCCGATAGGCAGATAGGCTATGCAAGGCCGGCTTGTCCACCGTAGAGATTGCTTCGTACCTCGCAAAGACGTGGTGGTGAGCGTTTATCTTTATAGTTCTTCGCGATAGGGATTGCAGTGGAAAACCCGCAGCGAAGGGCCGGAAATGTGCGGCAGCGCGAGGATTTGCAACGGAAAGCCCGGGCCGCAGGCATCGCCATTGTCTGAACTCGAATTCTAAGAAATTAAAGAAATTTTCAGAATTCAAAACAAGGTGCCTTATTCTGCATTGCCCTCTAACCTCTAACCTCTAACCTCTAACCTCTAACCTCTAACCTCTAACCTCTAACCTCTAACCTCTAACCTCTAACCTCTAACCTCTAACCTCTAACCTCTAACCTCTAACCTCTAAATCTCATGTTAACCCTGTAATAACTCAATCTATTGATTATCAATACTTTAAGAAAGTTTACATCCGAAATATGTAAACTTTTGTAAACTTTTTCTTAGCGCACCAGCAACGGAAATGCCTAATTACTCCCCCTTCTTCTCCTCAAAATTATACCTGTTCATCAGCTTTAACAGCACCCCGTTGGTCCAGCCGAAGCCATCTTGCAGGGGGTACTCGCCGCCGCCGGCGGTGAGGCTGGTATCAACTACGTTGTATTTTTCCAGCAGTTTGCCGGTTTGTTTAAACACGCGGATATTGAGGTTCATCCAGCGGGTGGCGATGTCTTTGGCGAGCGTGCTGTGCCCGTAGTTTTCCAACCCGTCGATGGCCATGTATTGCAGGGGTGCCCATCCGTTCGGCGCGTCCCATTGCTGGCCGCTAAAGTTGAGGGTGGTAACCAGTCCGCCCGGTTTCAGGAAGTTGGCTTTCAGGCCGTCGGCAATTTTTTTGGCTTGCGCAGTGGTTGCAATTTTAAATTCTAAAGGGAAAACGGCGGCAAGGGTTGGAATGGCGCTGCGCTGGTTGCTCGTCCAGTTGTAATCGTTAAACCAGGCGTTTTTCTCGTCCCAAAAATATTTCAGGATGGCCTTTTTACGCGCGGCGGCTTTGGCGGTATACAAAAGGTATTGCACCTTATTGCCCTTTACCTGGTAGCTGCGGGCGATGGTAAGTTCCATGTTATACATCAGGCAGTTGAGGTCGACAGGTACCAGATCGGTAGTTTGGATGGTGCCAATTTTAGCAGGGTCGGTAAACCAGCGGCTGCTAAAATCCCATCCCGAAGCTGCTGCTGCGCGAATATGATGGTAAAAAACAGGCAGCGCTTTTGTGGTGGTTTTGGCGGCATCTACATCTTTTATGTACGATTCCTCACGCGGTTCGTCGCTTTCATCCCAGTAGCGGTTAAGCAGGGTACCATCCGGCATCCGCACGGCGCGGTGTGTGGCTTTGCCTTTGGTAAGCGTAGCAGCGCCAAGCATCCAGTAGTTATATTCTTTAATAAGTTGCGGCTGGTATTTGGTAAGGATGGCATTACCCTCGCTCTTGGTCAATAGGTTCACCATCATAGCGAAGAAAGGCGGCTGCGAGCGGGTGAGGTAATAAGCCCGGTTGCCGTTAGGGATAAAGCCGTAGGTATCTATCAGGTACGCAAAGTTATCTATCATGTTGCCAATAACCTTTTCCTGGTGGCTTTGCTGCAGGCCCAGCATAGTAAAGTAGCTGTCCCAATAATAGATCTCGCGGAAACGACCGCCCGGTACGATGTACGGGTTGGGTAAAGCTGCAAGTGACGACAGCTTTGAGCCGGCATCAGGCTTACGCTGCAGCACCTGCCAAAGGGTATCAATATGTTTGCGGATGCCCTCTTCGATATTGGTTTGGAAGGCATGGGTAGGCGAGGCCGGCGGCGTAAAGTTAAACAGCACAAACTCCCTGAGGTTAAAACCGGTTTTGCCCTTTTGCTCGTTAAAAGATTTCATGATCTGGCCCGGCTCGTACTTGGGTGTACAATCTACAAAGGTTTTATTATCGGGGAAGATATCTGACGACTGCACCGCTTCAAACAAGCCCGGGAACAATTGGCGCGGCGTTTTTTGTTGCGCGTTAGCATAAGTGGCAGTAAATACCAAAGCAATAAGGATGAATTTTTTGAGCATAGGATAGCCGTTTATAGTGGTAGTAACGAACTATAAATTTAAGATATTATGCGCTAACCGCAAGCTTTTTTAAGCTTCGTCGCCGCTAATTTTGGCGGGGCTCTCCAGCTTCAGAAAATAGGTGGTAATAAGATAGATAATGTATACAAAAACCGGTGCGGCCAGTACATCAATGGTGTAATGGATATGCTGGATCAATAACAGCACCATCACACAAATGATGGCGATAAAGCCGATTATTTTATCGTTCCGCTTATCAAGACAAAGGAAAACGAGTACCATGGTAGAAGTATGGCCGCTATAGAAAAGATCTTTGGTGATCACCGCGTTGCCATAGAAGATGCCCGTTATGGGGTCTATCAAATGAACCATACCATGCGGCGGATCCAGCGCGAAAATCGTTATGGTGATCATTCGGGTAAGGTTCACAAAAAACAGCGTCCAGGCGTATTTGATATAGATGTTAGGGTTATAAAGCGCCCGGTAAACAATGAGGGCCGCCATACCCCAGATAAGCCCGAAGATCAGGAGCGACACATTATAGGCCGGCAGATAGGCCAGTACCCAATCATTTAATACAACACCGTTCCTTTTTTCGATATGGCCAAAAAAGAAGGGCATACCCGATAACATAATGATGGTAACAATAGAAGCCAGTAAAATTTTTGAGCGTGTTTTGGGCGATTGAAGGGCTTCCACCCAAATTTCCTTTATTGTACGGGTATTATTTTGCAGCACTATTTTTTTATCACGTTAATTAGGGCTGCAAAGTTAAAAAATCGTCTCAATATTAAATAATGGTTATTTTAATATTAGATTAGGATAACAGATGCCTCTGTTTCGACTATTTGAAGCGCAAAATTTTCAGCTCACGTTTTTAATCTGTACCTTAAAGGCACATTAATTACCGCCGTGGAAAACATCGATTCGAAACAACTGAAACGGGTGCTAAAGCCCGTGCATTTATGGGCTATAGCCGTGGGTTTGGTTATCAGCGGCGAATACTTCGGCTGGAATTTGGGTTGGGAAGTATCGGGTACCATCGGTTTCCTGATAGCCACGCTCATCGTAACATTAATGTACATCACCTTCATTTTTAGCTATACCGAACTCACTACTTCTATACCCCACGCCGGCGGTGCGTTTGCGTATGCTTACCGGGCCATTGGGCCTATAGGCGGCCTGATAGCCGGCTATGCTACGCTGATAGATTTCCTCTTCGCTACGCCCGCCATAGCTTTTTCTTTAGGGAGTTATGTTCATTTTTTACACCCTGCTATCGGGGTATTGCCTTCGGCGCTTACTTTTAATGTAGTGTTTATTCTGTTGAATATCTCGGGGGTGAAGGAGTCTGCAACTTTCTCGGTGTTCATCACCATTTTAGCCGTGGGCGAGCTGCTGTTGTTTATGGGAGTGGTGGGCCCGCATTTTAAAATGGATAACTTTTTAAGTAACCCTATGCCCTTTGGCTGGAGCGGTGTTTTCGCGGCGCTGCCTTTCGCCGTATGGTTTTATTTGGCCATAGAAGGCGTAGCCATGGTTGCCGAGGAAGTAAAAGACCCCAAACGCAACATCCCCCGAGGCTATATTTATGCCCTTGCCACTCTTGTGTTTTTGGCTTTAGGTGTGATGATATTAACCGGCGGCGTTACCGATTGGCGTAAGCTCAGCAAGCTGGATTACCCCCTGCCCGAGGCTATCAGTGTTGTATTGGGTAAAGGTAGCGGCCTAACCCAACTGTTTGCCAGTATCGGCTTGTTCGGGTTGATCGCCTCTATCCACGGTACTATACTGGCATCATCGCGCCAGGTATTTGCCATGGCGCGCAGCGGTTATCTGCCCCGGGGATTAGCAGCAGTAAATACTAAGTTTAAAACACCCCATTGGGCCATCATTGTTGGCGGGCTTATCAGTTTTATCGCGCTGTTTACCGGCACTACCAGCCAAATCCTCATCTTATCGGTAATGGGGGCGGTGGTAATGTATATGATGAGCATGATCAGCCTGTTCAGGCTCCGCAAAAAGGAACCAAATTTAGAACGACCTTTCGCAGCGGTATTTTACCCGGTTTTCCCGGCTATAGCGCTGCTGATATCGGCAGTGTGCCTGCTGGCCATTATGTATTATAATTTGGGGGTGAGCTTAATATTTTATGCGGGGCTGGCCATTGCCCTTGGCATATTTATACCGATGGGCAAACACAAAACCAAAATTATGGACGATGAAATGCTGAACGCGCCAATTGCCAGTTTGCAGTAGACAGTTAGCAGTAACTCAAAATCACTCATTCACTAATTCCATCCTTCAAAATTAAAATGTACCAGCACACCATCCTCGGCAAAGTTTACAGGTTTGACAGCCTGCGGGAACTGCTGGCAAAAGCCTCGCCCCACCGAACGGGGGATGTATTGGCGGGCTTAAGTGCAGGGAGTTACGAAGAACGCGTTGCAGCCCAGATCACCTTAGCGGATGTTTTGCTGACTGATTTTTTGAATGAGGCGGTTATTCCCTATGAGGAAGACGAGGTAACACGGCTTATTATCGATAATCATGATGCTGTAGCCTTTAAACTCGTAAGCCATCTCACTGTTGGCGGGCTACGCGATTGGTTGTTATTGGATGAAACGAATACCCTTGTATTAAAAAGTATCGAGAACGCCTTAACGCCCGAAATGGCCGCTGCGGCATCTAAAATAATGCGTAACCAGGACCTTATCGCGGTAGCAAAAAAATGCGAAGTGGTTACTAAATTTCGTAATACTATAGGGCTGAAGGGCCATTTTGCCACCCGCCTGCAACCTAATCACCCAACCGACGACCCGCGAGGGATCGCCGCCAGTTTACTTGAGGGCTTGCTTTACGGTAGCGGTGATGCCTGCATCGGCATTAACCCGGCAACAGACAGCCCGGCGGCAGTGCTGAAAATTATAATGCTGATAGACCAGTTGCGGGAGCAATTCGAGATCCCCACGCAATCCTGTGTGCTGAGCCATATCACCACCACGTTAGAGCTGGTGAACAAGGGTGCACCCATCGATCTTTGCTTTCAATCTATCGCCGGCACGCAGAAGGCAAACGCAAGTTTCGGCATCAGTTTATCGTTATTGGAGGAAGCTTATGAGGCCACTTTATCCCTTAACCGCGGCACAGTAGGCAATAATGTAATGTATTTTGAGACAGGGCAGGGTAGCTGTTTATCTGCCAACGCGCATTATGGGGTAGATCAGCAAACCTGCGAAGCAAGGGCTTATGCCGTGGCCAAAAAGTTCAAACCGCTGCTGGTAAACTCGGTAGTTGGGTTTATTGGCCCCGAATATTTGTACGATGGCAAACAGATCACACGCGCCGCTTTAGAAGATCACTTTTGTGGCAAGCTGCTTGGCCTGCCTATGGGTGTAGATATTTGCTACACCAACCACGCCGAGGCCGACCAGGACGATATGGATAACCTGCTCACCCTTTTAGGTGTGGCAGGTTGTAATTTTATTATGGGGATACCCGGTTCGGATGATATTATGCTGAATTACCAGTCCACCTCTTTCCACGATGCCTTGTACCTTCGTAAAGTGCTTGGTTTAAAACCGGCGCCCGAGTTTGAGGCATGGCTGCTGCGGCAGGGGATAATGGATGAGCACGGCAACCCGGCAAAGGGCGGCCCGGAGGCATTGTTAAACAAAACCAATTCGTTGTGGCTAAAATAATAAGGCATAAACCAAGCCCCGGCGAACCTTTGAGTTTTTTAAAGGAGTTTACCCAGGCGCGTATAGCCATTGGCGCTACGGGCACCAGCATCCCAACGGCCCAGTCGTTAGATTTTAAACTGGCGCATGCGCACGCGCGCGATGCGGTGTACTCGGTGATGGATGCCGAATTACTGGCCGATGAGCTGATGCAGTTTAACCTGCCGGTAGTACACCTGCACAGCCAGGCCACCAGCCGAGAGCAATACCTGCAACGCCCCGACCTTGGCCGCTTGCTGAATGAGCTATCCATAAACCGCCTTGCCGACCAGGTAGAGAACAACGGCATCGTACTGATCCTGGCCGATGGGCTTTCGGCAACCGCCATTAACCAAAATGCTGTCGAACTGTTAAGGCTGCTTATCCCCAAATTACTTGCCGCCAAAGTAAAACTGGCACCGCTTTGCCTGGTAGAACAGGGCAGGGTAGCCATTGCAGACTGCATTGGTGCAGAATTAGGTGCTTCGCTATCAGTAATATTAATTGGGGAACGCCCGGGGCTCAGCGCCGCCGATAGCATGGGTGCTTACTTAACTTACCAACCTAAGCCGGGGTTGACCGATGATTCGCGCAATTGCATTTCTAACATCCGGCCCGAGGGGCTGCCTGTTGCCGTTGCTGCCGATAAATTATTTTACCTGATACAGGAAGCCTTAAGCAGGAAGATCTCCGGGGTGGCCCTAAAAGATAATGAGGGCTTGCTTTCGCATAAATAGCTTGTAATTTATTCGTGCAGGGAATAATTGTGTATATTACAGCTTAAATAACCTTATCATGGCACCTAACCCTAATTTTGAACAAACGCCCGCTAAATATTTAAAAACGCTCTCTATTATTCATTTTGCATTGGTAGCAGGGCAGGTGCTTTTTGCTATTGTGGCGCTTGTACAAAGCAAAAAAATAATGATAAACGTACGCAACCCCCGCGACCCGCTTATTTTTATTGTACCGCTTATTGCTGCAGGCGGTTTTGTTGCCAGTAATGTGCTGTTTAAGAAAAAGCTGAACGAGATCAGCAAGGCAGCATCTTTAAAGATCAAACTCATCGATTATCAAACCGCTCTCATCATCCGGTATGCCGCGCTGGAGGGTCCGTCGCTTTTGGGTATAGTCGCTTTTTTGATAACCGGGCAGTTGTTTTTCCTGGTTATCTCCGGGGCCATTATCCTGTACTTTATCTACATAAGGCCCACAAAGCAAAGTATCGAAGATACACTCGAACTTAATTACCAGGAATTGGATGCTTTTAGCCAGCCCCACAAGGTGATATAAAAACTTATCTGAGCTTTATACCAAAGTAAACTTGAGCTTCCTGCCAAAACTACGCCCTTAATTTACCCCGACATTTGTTTTATACAAAGCTCAAAGGCTTTATAAAAATTAAAACAGATGAAAACCACACAAAAAGTAATACTGATCACCGGCGCGTCTGCAGGTATGGGTAAAGATTTCGCGAAAGAATTATTGCACGATGGGCACATCGTTTACGGCGCAGCCCGCCGTACCGACAAGATGGAAGATATCAGCCAGTTGGGCGTAAAGGTTTTAGCGCTTGATGTAACAAACGATGCATCGATGGTGAGTGCTATTGATAAAATAGTTAAGGCCGAAGGCCGGATTGATGTATTGATAAACAACGCCGGCTATGGCTCTTATGGCGCGGTAGAAGATGTGCCTATGAGCGATGCACGCCAGCAGATAGAAGTTAACGTATTTGGCGCGGCCCGTATGGCACAACTGGTAATTCCGCATATGCGTGCGCAAAATTTTGGCCGCATTATTAATGTAACCTCTATTGGCGGCAAGCTGGCCACACCGCTGGGCGGCTGGTATCATGCCAGTAAATTCGCGCTGGAAGGGCTGAGTGATAGCCTGAGGAACGAAATAGCACAATTCGGCATCGACGTGGTAGTAATTGAACCAGGCGGCGTAAAATCCGAATGGGGCGATATTGCTGCCGACAACCTGCGCAAAGTATCGGGCGGTGGTGTGTACAAAGGTATGGTGGATTTATCGGCACAGATAACGGCAAAAACAAAGAAAAACGAAGCCGATCCTGGCGTTATCACAGCGCTTGTGCGTAAAGCCATAGAAGCAAAAAAACCAAAAACGCGTTACCATGGCGGGTATATGGCCAGCTTGTTGCTGTTTTTAAAACAGTGGTTGCCCGATAGAACCTTTGATACCGTTATGATGAGCCAGCTAAAATAATTATTGAATATATTTAACGCCACTATGATGGACGATAAAGGCCATATCCAGCTCAACAATCTGCTCTATTCCTGCGTGTACGAAAAACAGCGGGGTAACGAGCAGTTTGTTTACGAACATGCCCTCGGCTGCGTGGTTTCGGGCGAAACGCATTTGCTAACCAATACTGGTACAATAAAATTCAAAGCAGGCACCATAGGGCTGGTGCGCCGCAATCAACTGGTTAAATCGCTTAAGGTACCGCCGCCGGGTGGCGAATTTAAATCGCTTAATATATTCTTAGATCAGGCTTTTCTGCGCCGCTACAGCGCCGAGAATAAGCTGGCACAAGTAGAGCCTTATACAGGCCCTTCTTATCGTATTTTGCAGCCCGATCCATATCTGAAGGGGTATTTCGATTCGCTGCTGCCATACTTTAACCAATCTGCTCAGCCAAACGCGCCCCTTGCCGAATTGAAGACACGGGAGGCTGTAGAACTCTTGCTGCGGCACGACCCGGGACTGAAGGGCATCCTGTTCGATTTTAGCGAGCCCGGTAAGATCGACCTGGAATCATTCATGAACCGAAACTATATGTACAATGTACCCGCCGCTAAATTTGCTATGCTTACCGGTCGCAGCCTGGCCAGCTTTAAGCGCGATTTTGAGAAGGTATTTCACACATCGCCGGGGCAATGGCTGCTGCAGAAACGCCTGATGGAGGCGCGTTACCTCATTAGCCAAAAAGGGCGCAAGCCATCTGAGGTGTATTTAGATGTAGGTTTTGAGAACCTCTCGCATTTTTCATACAGCTTTAAAAAAGCGTTCGGGGTGGCGCCATCAATGATGTAATGTTTTTGCGATAAGTTTTGATAGCATCCATACGCCCCCTATATTAGTTGGTATGAAAAACACCATCTACCTGTGTGTGCTTGCATTTTTAATGACAGGCTGCAGCTACACCGTTTACGATATGAACAAGGGGTTGCTAAGCATCTCCAAAAAGGATTCGTACACGGTAAAATATTCAGCTGACATTCCCGCCGGCACCACTGCCGAAATTGGCTACACCGATAAAGGTAATACTGTGCAAACCGTTAAAGATGCAACCGGCAAATGGGAAAAAGTTGTCGAGCTGCCATCCGGACAAGAGGTGATGTTGAGGATAGATGTAAAACTGCCGCAAACCAACCCGGCAAGCCAGTTAACCACCGTGCAAACTGTTGACGGTGTGGTAGTGGATGAGAAAGTGCAAACCGGCAAAAAGGTGATGTATAGGTTTGGATATAAGCTGCCATAATCTTGTATCTTCGTTTACCATGTATCCCGAATTACTTGCCCACATTAAACGTTACGTTACGCTAACCGCTGCGGAGGAAGAATTGCTTTGCGGCCGCATGGAGCTGAAGAAGTTTAAAAGGAAAACCATGATACTGGAGCCCGGCTATCACTGCCCCGGCAATTATTTTGTGCTGAAGGGACTGCTGCGCCAGTATTTTGTAAACAAAAAGCTAAACGAGCAGATCATCCAGTTTGCGCTGGAAAGCTGGTGGATTGCCGACCAGGATAGCCTGCTCAATAAGATCCCCGCAACTACCTATATCCAAACCATCGAAGAAACGCACGTGCTGCTTTTGCACGAACGCGACCGGGTGGAACTGTTCGAAAAGATCCCCGCACTGGAAAGCTACTTCCGCATTATGATGCAAAAATCCTTTATCGCGGCTCAGCGGCGGGTGGGCTATATTTTCAACCAAAACGATGAAGAACGTTACCGGTTCTTTACCGGGCTTTTCCCAGCTTTTGTGCAGCGCATACCGCAATATATGCTGGCATCGTACCTGGGTTTTACACCGCAATTTTTGAGCAGGTTAAGGGCGAAGAAGGTGTAAGTGGTGAGTTGGTTTAGGAAATTTCTTTTTTTACCCTCTTTACCGCAGGTAGAGAGGCTTGGGCAGCGTAGCGTACCCGGGCTGAGTCAACCGGTAAACAGATCAAACCCGCAGTTAAAATTCGTGTAATTCGCCCAATTCGTGAAATTCGTAATCCCTTGCTTTTCTTAAACTCAGTTCATTTTTCGGAGGGCTGCTAATCCGCAACTTTGTCTTAACAAAAACAATAAGACAATGAGCAGATTGAAATTAAACACCGCCGAACCCGTAGCATACCGTGCCATGCTTGCATTAGAAAAATATGTTGAAAGTACCACCGTTTCGCACAAACATAAAGACCTCATCAAGATCCGCGCATCGCAAATAAATGGCTGTGCCTTTTGTATAGATATGCACACCCGCGATGCCCGCAAAGCCGGCGAAACCGAACAGCGCATCTACGCGCTTAACGCATGGCGCGAAACCAATTTTTTTGATGAACAAGAGCAGGCCATACTGGCCCTTACCGAAGAAGTTACGCTGATAGCCGGTACCCACGTGTCAAACGAAACGTATAACCGGGCAGCAGCTTTGTTCGACGAAGTGTATTTGTCACAAGTGTTGATGGCCATCATTGCTATCAACGGATGGAACCGGATTGGTATCACCACCGAACTGATGCCCGAATTGCAGAAATAATATCCGGGCAGAGGATGGTCTTCGTAGAGACGCGATACTTCGCGTCTCTTTTTTTTGCTTTTTTTCGTTCACAGGGTGCAATATTGCTTTTAGACAAATGGGTGCATTTTTTTATTTTTTGAAGTTAAATTAACATCCGCAAAAAATAAAAATCCGTAAATAGCCGCAGACCCAACTCTTATATATGCATACCAACCCGATCCCCGAAAATGAAATGGGCA
This sequence comes from Mucilaginibacter pankratovii, assembly GCF_014773265.1. Classification (GTDB taxonomy): domain Bacteria; phylum Bacteroidota; class Bacteroidia; order Sphingobacteriales; family Sphingobacteriaceae; genus Mucilaginibacter; species Mucilaginibacter pankratovii. The sequence continues at coordinate 427,545 of NZ_JACWMY010000004.1, forward strand.
GGATCATCAGCCTGTCCGATTACGACCTTGACTACACCAGCTTCCAGGATACATTTAAAGACCTGGCCAAATTAGCCGCAACGGTTGCCGGCACTTCCATTTCGCTTGTTAACCTTATTGATTCCTTCACACAGTGGACCGTTACCAACCATGGCCTGGATATCGACCAGATGCCCCGCGAAGATTCGGTTTGCCAGTACACCATATCGGTACCCGAGCCCCATTTTGAAGTAGAAGACCTAACCAGCGACGACCGCTTTAATGATAAATTTTACGTGGTTGACGAGCCGAAGCTAAAATACTACTTCGGCATCCCCTTGAAAACCAGTGAGGGCCACAACCTGGGCGCGCTTTGCGTGCTGGACCGTGACCTGAAAACACTTTCGCCAGAGAAGATAGAATTGCTGAAAATAATTGCCGGCGAAATAGTGAACCGCTTAACGGCGCATAAAACCATTATCGGGCTAAAAAACAAACTGCACGAGGCCAACGAAACCAAAAAGAAGGTAGCGCATGATATACGCGGCCCGCTCGGTGGCATTATAGGACTGGCGCAGGTAATAAGCGAGCAGGGCCAGGAGAACGAGATAGACGAGGTGCTGGAGTTTATAAACCTGATACAACGGAGCGGGCGCTCTTTGCTTGAACTGGCCGACGAAATATTAAGCACCGATCTGCCAAAGGCCAGGGACCTGAAAACCGATGAATTTACCCTGCTGGTTTTTAAAGATAAGCTGGAAAAACTTTATACCCCGCAGGCCAAAAACAAGAACATCGATTTTGTAATAAACACGTCGGTAAATTCGGATACTATCCCTTTCAGTAAAAGCAAACTGTTGCAAATAACGGGTAACCTCATCTCCAATGCCATGAAGTTTACCCCGGTGAACGGTAAAATAACCGTAGACCTTGGCCTGAAAATAGAGGAAACACAAAACCTGCTGCAGATAAATGTAACCGATACCGGCGTAGGGTTGAGCCAGGACGCCATCAATACCATTCTTGCGGGCAGGGCCACCTCTACTGATGGCACCAGCGGCGAGCAAGGTTATGGTTTCGGGCTGGCGCTGGTAAAGCACCTGGTAGATACTCTTAAAGGCGAAATGCGGATCTATTCGCACCCAAATCAGGGTGCTAATTTTGAAATATTGCTGCCACAAGCCCAATAGCATATAGGGCGGCTGGTAAAATATCTCCGCTAAATCAATTGCCGATAAAATAAAAGCGCCCCTTATTCCTGGGGCGTTTCTGTTTTATAGCTCGAAACGTGAGTAGTTTTAATGGTCAGCAGGAAAGATTTCCCTACGGATATTTTGATGTTCCTGTCCTGCAGAAAAGCTTTGATGGCTTCATCTGCTTTAAGGGCCTCATAAAGGTCGCGCGCTACGGCCGATCCGCTGATGTTGTTGATCACCTTACCATTTTCCATGCTTAAATTAAAGGTATAGCCGGATTTGCCGCGGTCGCCCGCCGATTCAAAATCGGTTATATTCAATTTGAAGCTCTGTTCCTCGTTAAGGCTCTTTTTAAGATGCAGACGGATAACCGGGATGTACCGCTTCCAGGTTGTTAAATATTTTCTTTCTTCCATGCGTAAGCCGTAAAGGTATAATAATTAAACGGTGTGTAGCTATTTAGTTTGGGCAATTCAACTGTCAATCAATTTTCTATAGGTAATAGCGATGTCTAATCGTCCAATTTTAAAAAGATAGACACCCTGCGCGCACCCGGAACTCCTGGACACAATAGCACAGCGAGCGTTTGCGATTCAACCGATAATTCTAAAATTTGCATTTTTTTACGCTTTATTTCAACCATTCACCACTCTCTATTCACTAATCTCCATTCCCCAACACCAATGTGTCCCGGTAACACTTTTAATACAAAGTTTGCCGGTATCATTAAATTAATAACTTTGGTTTAACCAAGATTATTACCCAACAACCTTTAAATTTTATGGAAAAGCATCACCTAAGCAGGCGCCGGTTTATTGGCAGCGGCGCTATTGCTGCAACGGGCCTTTTATTATTGTCGAAGCATTCATTTGCAGGCGCTTTACTAAACAGTGCCGATAAGCCGAACTCGCTGGTAAATGGCGTGCAGATAGGTGTGATCACCTATTCGTTTCGCAGTATGCCGGGCACGGCCGAGGACCTGCTGAAATATTGCATCGACTGTAATATCAACGCCATAGAACTGATGGGCGATGCTGCCGAAGCCTATGCCGGTGCTCCAAAAAGGGCCGGAGCCTATGGTAGGCCGCAAACACCCGAAGAAACAGCCGCCAACGCAGATCTGCCTAAACGTTTGGCCGAATGGCGTGCCAGCGCGCCAATGGATAAGTTTGTTGAGCTGCGCAAAATGTATAAGGATGCGGGTGTGAAGATCTACGCCTGGAAACCGAACGCCCTGGGTAAAAAGAATACCGACGCGGAAATAGAATACGCCTTTAAAGCAGGTAAAGCCTTAGGCGTAAGCCATGTTACGGTAGAACTGCCGGATGATGAGCAAACCAAACGCCTTGGCGACCTGGCCACCAAACATAAAATGATGGTGGGCTACCATGCGCACACCCAGGCTACGCCAACGCTTTGGGATACCGCATTGAGCCAATCGGAATATAACGGCATTAACCTGGATATCGGGCACTACTCATCCGGTACCAGCAGCAGCCCGGTTCCGTTCATCGAAAAATATCACAACAAGATAGTAAGCATGCACATTAAGGATCGTAAATTTAACAACGGCCCCAATGCCCCATGGGGTACGGGCGATACACCGATAAAAGAAGTATTAGCGCTGATGAAGGCCAATAAATATAAATTCCCCGCCACTATAGAGCTGGAATATAATATCCCCGCCGGCTCGGATGCCGTTAAGGAAGTGAAAGTTTGCAGGGAATACCTGGTGAGCGCTTTAAGCTAAGCGAAACAAAAAAGGGAGCCGGTAAGGCTCCCTTTTTGTTGGTATTAATGGAGTTTAATATTACTGTTTCTTTATCTCCACACGGCGGTTAAGCACGCGGCCTTCTTCGGTTTTATTATCGGCAATGGGTTTGCTTTCACCCCAGCCTTTTACAGCCAGGTTATCGCTGCTGATACCGCTGTTTGTTAAGTACAGTTTAACAGCGGTGGCGCGCTCTACAGAAAGCTCCAGGTTATGTGCATCGGTACCTTCGGCAGATGAGTTTCCGTTCAATATAAACTTCACCGATGGGTCTTTCTTCATTTCTGCGACCGCTTTATCCAAAACCGGGTACGAATCTGTTTTTAAGATCCCCGAGTTAAACTCAAACTGAATATTGCTGAAATTGTAATTCGGTGGGGCAGGGGCGGGTGCCGGGGTCTCGGTCACAGGCGGGGCAGGTTTCGGTGTTTCTACGGGTGCGGGTTTAGCTGGCTCGGCTACCGGAGCAGGCGCCTGGGCAACTACCGCTTTTTTGGCTTTACAGGCCGGGAACAAAACAACTGCCGATAAAATAGCAGCCGCAAGGATACTTGATCTTAATAATTTCATAATGAATAAGGGTTTTCGTAAAAATATAAAACGTTTGCCAAGGTTGCATATTGTAATTTACTTTTTGTTGCACCGATGGTTTGGGGTAAAAAACACGGCTAACACGCAGTAGTTCAAACAAAATTATATCTTAGCTTTAGCTTATTATAAATGCGATTACAACAAAAACTACCGGTTACCTACCTGCTATTTACCTTTAACGGCCGCCTTTCTAAAGGGGTTTACTGGCTTGCCGCCCTGTTTTACTGGTGTACGTTTTATGTGCTGTACAATTTACTCGCCTTTACAATAGGCTACGGTGCTACCTGGGTTTTATACCCGCTTTTATTTTGGATAGTGGCGGCCACATCCATAAAGCGCCTGCACGACCAGAGCCGATCTGGTTACTGGCTGCTTGCTGTTCTGATACCTGTAATTGGTCCCTTATGGCTTATCTGGTGCCTGGGGTTCAAAAAAGGTAATTACTCCTTCAACAGGTACGGCTCGGTGCCAGGCGCGGCTGCAGATTATTTGAAGAATGATGCCGGGATCGAGATCCCCCACCTTAAAACTGATGAGCGTATTATTGATGATGTAACCCGGCTAAACCCTGTGCTGGTATCGCGCATTGTTCGCCCTGCGTCGGTTGAGGAGCTTTGCACAATTGTAAAAGAGACAAGCGGCAGTATCTCCGTTGGTGGTGGGCGTTTTAGCATGGGTGGGCAAACCGCAAGCCCCAACAGTGTTCATGTGGATATGCGCGGGCTAAACAAAATACTTGAGTTTGATAGGGAAGCCAAACTGATAAAAGTACAAACTGGCATCCGCTGGTGCGATATCCAGCAATATATTGATGAACACGATCTGAGTGTGAAGATCATGCAAACCTACGCCAATTTTACCGTGGGCGGCGCGCTAAGTGTGAACGCACATGGCCGCTATATGGGTTTGGGCCCGGTGGTGTTATCGGTCCGTTCGATAGATGTAGTGCTGGCAGATGGCTCGCTGGTACATGCCAGTTTACAGGAGAACCCCGAAGTATTTTTTGGCGCGATTGGCGGATACAACGCTATTGGTATAATTACCCAGGCCGAACTGGAGCTTGCTGATAACGTAGCCATAAAACGCATTGATAAAAAAATGGACGTTGCGGAGTATAAAGACTTCTTCTTTAAAAACATCAGGGATAACGGTAAGGCGGTGTTCCATAACGGCGATATTTATCCGCCCCGGTACAAAAAACTAAGAGCAGTAACCTGGGTAGAAACGGATGAAAAACCAACAGTGAAAACCCGCTTGATGCCCTTGAAGGAATCGTATCCTTTGGAACGCTATTTTTTATGGTCGTTCACCGAAACCCCATTGGGCAAGTGGCGCAGGGAGTACCTGATAGATCCGCTGCTTTTTAGAGGAAAGAAAATACACTGGCGCAATTACGAGGCAGGTTACGACGTTGCAGAACTGGAGCCGCGCTCGCGTACCGATAGCACCTACGTTTTACTGGAATATTTTGTACCGGTGCAGCGTTTTGAGGAATTTGAGGCGGCAATGGCAGAGATCTTTATCCGCTATAATGTAAACGTGTTGAATGTGTCCATGCGGCATGCCAGGGCCGATCCCGGCACTTACATGGCCTGGGCGCGTGAGGAAGTATTTGCCTTTGTGGTATATTACAAGCAACGTACAGATGCTGCAGCCAAACACGCCGTTGCCGTTTGGACAAGGGAACTTGCCGAGGCGGTGATTGCCGTGAACGGAGCATATTACCTGCCCTACCAAATACACCCCACAGCAGAGCAATTTTTTAAAGCATACCCAAACGCGCATAAATTATTTGAATCGAAGGCAAGGCTGGACCCGGATAACAAATTCAGGAATACACTTTGGGATACTTATTACAAACCATTAAACCAACAAAACAATGGCTGATGCATCAGAATTTAAAGCGGTATTTAACGATACCAAATGGAGCGACGATTTTTACCGGTTTTTGCAGGTGATCTTCCATCTTTATCCCGAAGATAAATTTCATCAGCTGATAAAAGAAGAAACGGCGGCCAACAACACCGACGAGGCAATTTACAGGTCGGTGCAGAGCAAGCTACCGGGCATAAAACCTTTCCTATCAGAATTAACCTACGCGCTACCTGCCCTTAAAAAGCAGAAGAAGGAAATAGCCCGCCAAACCCTCAGCCTGTTGGGCGGGAAAGAGCAGATTGATGGTTATGTAGAGATAGGTTCTACCGGCAGGTACATCAGCCAATTGCGTAAGCAGGTAAAGGTTACCGGCCCTGTTTTCCTGCTCAATGATATTGCTCCAACAAACTCCCCCGGCGATATTATGGAGCGCGCGCAATTGAGTAAACTTGGTACTTTTATCAATATTAAAGATTACCAGGCCATAAGCAAGCACGATATTGCCGATGACAGCATCGATGTAGTTACCTGCTATATCGGCCTGCACCATTGCCCGGTAGACAGGCTCGATGGTTTTGTACAATCGATATATCGCATTCTCCGCCCGGGAGGCTCGTTCATCATCCGCGACCATGATGTGAAAACGCCTCAGATGGCAACCTTTGTGTCACTGGTGCATACAGTGTTTAATGCCGGTTTAAACGAAAGCTATGAGTTTGAAGCCAATGATTTTAAAAACTTTAAATCTGCTGATGAATGGGCGGCCATTATTAACGAATCCGGCTTTAAAGATAGCGGAGCGCGGATATTGCAGTATAAGGACCCATCGGATAATACTTTAATGCATTTTATTAAATAATAAATTATGGCCAGGCTGCGGATATTGACTTTAATTGCTGTGGTATTAGCGGGGATTGTTTTCGCGTTGAAAAACAGGAAACCGGACACTATTGCGGCGGGCGATGGGCTTGTTGTGGATAAAGCCCGGCTCACCATAAACCCACACCCAGCCACTCCGCAAAAAGATGTGCGCCCCGCCGACCAAACTTTTTTAACTTATCCCGAATGGTTTTTGGTTTTCAGCCCCAAAGAGCAGGCCGACTATTTTGAGCAGCATACATCAACATCGTTTCCGTACACCAACCACGTCGATCAGCTTTGGGGTGGTTACGGTGTGGTTTATGATCAAATAAAAGGCAATTACAAATTCAACACCGGTTATCACGTCATGATCATGGTGATTGGGGTAAGCACTACGGTAGAATATGGAATAAAATCGTTCTACGAAACTACCATTGGCCGCGTTACCGATACTGATGATATGACGGAAGAAGATAAGTTTAATGCCCGCTATATGCGCAGCTACGTTAATTTTATTGAAGCAACACCCTGGTACGACTACAACTTTAATGCCCAGCTAAGCGAGCTTTGGGGAACCACCGATTTTTTCGGTCCGCATTTTCTGCGCAAACTGGAGCGTAAATATTACCTCACAACCGAACTGTTGGTAAAAAGCGGCTACGGATGGCTGATAAGGCAGGCAACCAAATCTGCCTATGATGAAGCATTGTTGAATACCGCTATTATAACCGACGGCTTCCCGGCAAATATGGCCGAATATCCCGAGATAAAAGATATGAGGCAGCTCAGCAGCGACTCGGTATTAATGAACCTGCCGCGCTACGCCGATTTTAATCCCGCGGTTTGTAAACTGGCCTCACTGGGTATAAATTTTAAAGAGATTGCCGGTAACAATGGCGCTATTATGCTTACGGTGCTGAGCACAAAACTGGTAAATCCTGCTAAAGATCTCCGGGTAATATTTATGCAACCCATTATCACCAGGCCTGGATTAAACCGTATAGCCATTGTCACCACGGTTAAAAACTTAGGTGTTGTCTTAAGGGATTTGCTGGGCAAAAAGATAACGATAGAACACGTTTACGATTATTAAACCCGTTAAAAGCGGAATCTTTCTCTCAATACAATATCCCGCGAACCATTGCACAGCAAATTTTAAAACCGTACCTTTGCGGCATATTTTCCGCGATGGTGCTTAGCTATATCTGCTTCATTTTCAACGTTAATAAGCATACGAATAAAAATTAGCATGAAAAAAATAGTAGATTACAGGAAGCTTTTGGGCGTTAACGAAGCTGCGGAACTGCAGGAATTAAAAACCATTTACCGCAGTATGATGAAAACCTGGCACCCCGATAAATTTCAGCATAGTGCTGAGGAAAAGGAAGCTGCGGAAGAAAAAAGCAAAACCATCATCGAGGCGTACCACTTTTTGGTAAGCATTGCACCCGAAACCCGTAACCAAACTATTGCCGATTATACCCTTACTACTACATCATCTAACATTGCCGATTTTGAATATAAATCGCAGGTGCTTAAGGTGAGCTTTTTAGATGGCAGCGAATATGAGTACTTTGATGTACCCAAAGCGGTTTATGTAAAGCTCATCAATGCCGATTCGCCTGGTAGATTTGCCCGCAGGCATATTTTCAATAACTATGTTTACCGCAGTGTAAGCAGGTTGGTGGCCAGCGCCTAATTAAACCGCGCTTGTATATGCTCTGCCACCTGTTGCTGCTCTAAAATAGACAGTTTTTCTCCATCGTATTCCCATTGCCCGCTTGCGGTGAAGTTGATCTCGCCGAGGTAGTCTTTTTGGTTGATGTTATCCAGGCCGGGGATGTTGTCGCCAATTTCGCCGGGAATGCTGAGGTGGTTAAAAATACTGTCGTTTTTATCCTTAGCGCGGTAAATGGCATACACGGGGCAGTTTTCGCAATCGGCCAGGGTTGCGTTCATGGGCTCAAAATACACATTAAGGGTTCGGCCTTTATCCGTTATAATACTTAAGGAGGGGATGTTGAGGTGGTTGATAGTTGCGTTATCCATAGCTAAGCGTTTTTATACTTAAAATACAAACGGTAGCTGTAAAAGTTTCTACAGATTTAAAAATCAACTCATTATTAAAGCAAAACGCCCGGCTAAAAATTTAGCAGGGCGTTTTTGTGTTTCCGATGAGATTCGAACTCATATCGACGGCTTCGGAGGCCATAATTCTATCCATTGAACTACGGAAACGAAATCTGCGCAAATATAGGATAATTCTGCAAGCGGAATGTCTGAACTCGAATTTTATGGAATTAACGAATGTGCAGAATTTGTTTAATGGCTGTCCTCACTTATTACGTCATCCTGAACTTGTTTCAGGACCCCACATGCAAAGTAACAATGATGCAATCGAGAATGCTTTGTGTCCACTTAGCATGTTGTATACCTGCCGCGTGGGGTACCGAAATAAATTCGGCATGACGACTAAGATAAACCATTCTGTAAATTCTGATTCAGACAATTTACCCATTCCCAACCCTGTCTATCTCATCGCTGGCGCTGCCGCCGGTGCGTTTAACGGTTTTATATTGCTTGCCAAAGCGGTAGGTGAACGAGATGCTGTACACCCGGCTATCCCTTCGCAATAAAAAATATTCGGTAGCATTAGGGAAGGTGGTGAAGCCTTCCATGGCGTTGGTGTAAAACACATCGCGGGCACTGAACTTCAATGTTCCTTTTTTACCGAATACCGGCCGCGAGATACCTACCGACATCTGCCCGGTTGGGTAAAGCAGTTCGGCCACATCGTTACGGGCGCGGGTGGTATAAAAGCCGGATAGCTCTGCAGTATACTTTTTGCCGATGCTGAATTGGTTGTTGGCGTTCAGGTTAAGCTGGTCTATCTCGGTAGTATAGGTATTGCCGTTAAAGCCTTTTAGTTGTTTATGGTTGTACTGTGCCTGCGTGGTTAAGCTCCACCAGCTAACCGGCGAGGTGGTTAGGGTAAGCGACGCCCCTACATTATAGGTGCTGCCCACGTTGCCCTGGGTGTAGAGCAGGATAGCGTCGTTATTCGGGTCGGCCACGAAGATCTGCGAGAAATAGTTTTTGATACGATTGTATGATACCGCCGTGCGCAGCAGGTTTTTATATTGGTGACTCACCTCAAAGTTCCAGCTGAATTGCGGCAACAGGTAAGGGTCGCCGGTGCTGTAGGTGTATTTATTAATGATGAGGTAAAAGGGGTTAAGGTTTTGGAACGGCGGGCGGTCTATCCTGCGGCTGGCCGTAAGCGTAAAACTGTTGGAGCTATCTGCCTCTACGCTTAAATAACCGCTCGGGAAAAACTGCCCGTAAGAGCGCGAAAAAGAGGAATCCTTTTGTATGGCATTACCCAACTGGCTGGCATCATACCCTGTATGCTCGTAGCGCACACCAAACTGCCCGCTCACCTTGCCGAGCTTGGTATCATACGATGAGTAAAGCGCGTTTATCTTCTCTTTATAAATAAAGTGGTTGTTTTTGATGTTATCATCCACCCAATTGCCGCCTATCAGATTTTGATAATCGGCCAGGTTATCGGTATTGCTGAATGATGCCTTGCCGCCAAAAGTCAGCACATCAGTTTTATTCACTTTAATGGTGTAATCCGCCTTGGCCGAGCCGATGCTGATGGTAGTTGGAATGTTACCGCGCGAGATCTCCTCGTAACCATTGGGCCCGCTCAGCTCATTTTTAAAATCCTGGTTTGCCCTGATGCTGTAGTGCAGGTAATCGGCATCAATCGCCAGATCCTGCGAGGCTGATACCTTGTGCCTTAAATTGAGATTGATGGCACCGTTTTTAAAGCGGTTTTTACCGGTGTTGGTGGTATATATAGATGAATCTACCACGCCCTGCGGGCTTTGCCAGTCGGCATTGGCGCGGTTGCTGTTGTTGCGTTTAACCGTTGTGCCCGTTAGCACTATCCCTATGGTGGTTTTATCGTTCAGGTAATAGTCCATCCCTGTTTTTACCGTATTGTTGAAGGCTTTGCCGGGCGAGTAGGAAAACTGATCGAGGATAGCCGTTAGTTGGTTACTGCTATTATAGTATTTACGCAGGGCGTATATGCTGAAGAAATTAGTATTATAGTTGGCGTTGTAATTGAGGAAGGTATTGAATTTGCCAACGCGGTAATTCAGCGTAAGGCTGTTATTGCTTTTGGAATAAACACCCTGCCCGAACGACGCGGTTACCGATCCGTTAAAGCCCTTAACAGTGTTCTTTTTTGTTTTGATATTGATGATACCTGCATTGCCGCTGGCATCGTACCGGGCGGTAGGGTTGGCTATCAGCTCTATCTGCGATACCTGGGTAGAACTCATACTGCCCAGCAGGTTGGCCAATTCGGTACCCGAGAGGTAGGTGAGCTTATCATCTATCATTACCTGTGCGCCTGCCTTGCCATTTAGGGCGATGCCGCCATTGCGGTCCACCGTTACGCCCGGCGAGCGCTCCAAAACCTCCAGCACGGTAGAGCCGGTATTGGTAACCGATGCATTTACATCTAAAATAACCTTGCCCTGTTTGTATTGTACGGGCAGCGTTTTAGCCGTGATGCTTACTTCCTGCAGGCCCGTACTTGCTGCTTGCAGGGTAATAGTATCCTGGCTGATGCTGCCCGGGAAATGATAAACACGGGTGGTTTGCGGCTTGTAGCCGGTATAGCTCACCAAAAAAGTATAATCGCCGGTTTTGATATTGCTAAAACTGGCAACGCCTTTAAGGTTGGTAATGGTGGTTTGTACTACGGCATTTGCTTTGAGCAATTTTACCGTTGCAGCCTCGGCCGGCTGCTTTTTTTCGATAGATACGATGAGCGAAAAACTATGGGCATCGTTTGGCTGGCTGTAAACGCTCAACCCAAAAAGGCACAGCAAAGCCATGCAAACAGTTATTCTTAAATATCTCATCGATCAGTATTTTTTATAAGACTGCGGCACTATAGAAATAGTTACAAACTGCCTTAGCAATATCTAACCTATTTACTACGCGAGGGTGTACTACCAAATCTTTATCCTTTCATTTTGGGGCTTGTAATTTTTATCGCCCGGCTTTACGTTAAATGCCTGGTAAAACGGTTCGAAATTCATCAAAGGCCCATTTACACGCCACATGGCCGGCGAATGCGGGTTAGTATTTACATAGGTGCGAAGGAACGCATCCCTTGTTTTTACACGCCATATGCGGGCAATCGACAGAAAAAAGCGTTGATCGGGGGTAAAGCCGTCAATTTTAACATTGCCCTTTCCTTGCTCTGTCATCTTAAAAGCGTCGTAAGCTATAGCAATGCCGCCGTTATCGGCAGTGTTTTCACCCAGAGTCAAAGCGCCTTTCACATGTACGGTATCTAACACGGTAAACGAACTATATAAGGCTGATACCTGGCTTGTTTTCTCTTTGAATTTTTGGTAATCTTCTTTTGTCCACCAGTTTTTTACGTTACCATCCTTATCGAATTGTGCGCCCTGGTCGTCAAAGGCGTGCGTCATTTCATGGCCAATTACCATCCCTATGCCGCCATAGTTTATGGCATCATCTGCCGAAAAATCAAAATAGGGGAATTGCAGTATCCCCGCCGGGAAAACAACCTCATTAAAAGATGGATTGTAGTAAGCTGTAACCGTAGATGGCGTTGTGCCCCACTCCGTTTTATCAACCGGCTTGTTCAATTTTGCCAGTTGAACCTGGTAGTCGTTTTGGTTAAGCGACAGTACGTTTTCAAAGTACCTGTTCCTGTTGATAGTCACCCTGTCGTAATTACGCCATTTATCAGGATAGCCGAGTTTTTTGGTGATGGCGTATAGTTTTTCTTTTGCCTTTTGTTTGGTGCTATCGCTCATCCAGTCGAGATTGTTTATCCTGTTCTCGAAGGATTTTTGCAGGTTATTTACCAGCACAAGCACACGTTTTTTTGCGTCCTCGTTAAAATACCTTTTCACATACAGTTGCCCCAATGCCTGGCCCAAATAGTTATCTACATCATCAGTGATGATCTGCCTGCGCGATTTTTGCGTGGCCTGGCCTGATAGTACTTTACGAAACTCAAAAGAAGCGTTCACAAATGGTTTGCTCAATGTTGCGGCGTAGTTGATGAGGGTATTGGCTTTTAAATAGGTTTTCCAGTCGTTTATGGGAACAGATCTCAACAGTGCATTTAACTTAATGTAATAAGCAGGCTGCGCCATATCAATATAATCGGTTTTTGCACCTAAGTTGGCAAGCAAAGCTGCCCAGCCTATATTAGCCTGGGTTTTGCGGAGGGATGAAATAGCTATTTTATTGTAATTGGCATTGATATCTCTTAACTCAATATTTGATTTATGCGATGCTGCAATTTGTTTTTCGATGCTGTAACAAACAGCTGCATTCCTGGTTGCGGCGGCAGGGGTACTGCCGGTTAACTGAAACAGCGTGCTGATATAATTTTTATAAGCTTGCTGAGCGTGCAGCGTAGAAGAATCCGTTTTAAAGTAATAACCCTTTTCAGGTAAACCTGTGCCGCTTTGGTAAGCATGGGCTATGTTGATGCCGCTGTTTTTATTATCGGGCGAAATATTGAAGCCGATGATGGAGGAATTGCCGGTTTTTGCTTCATCCGCAACAAATTTCATGAGCGACGGAACACTGCTGATGGCATTTATACGTGCAAGTATTGGCGCAACAGGCTGGTATCCACGTTTGTTGATGGTTAGGGTATCCATCCCCGATGCGTAAAAATCGCCAACCTTTTGGTCGACGCTTCCCATAGCGTTTTTGGTTTTTGAAACGCTATCCAGGATAGCCTGCAGCAATTTTTTTTGCGGGATGTTAAGGAAGGAGTATGAACCCACGCCGGCTTGATCATCCGCAATTCTTGCGGTATCGTACCAGCGGCCGTTTACAAAACGAAAGAAATTATCGCCGGGTTTTATCGTGGAATCTATTCCGGCTACGTCAACAAACCTTCTCTTTGGATCATCCGGGTTGTTCCAGGCACTCAGGATAAAAAGGGCAAAAAACAAGTAAAGTACTTTCTTCATAACATAAGCGTAGTTTGTTAAAGGTAATATTTTTTAGGTTGGGTAAGTTTAAAATCCGGTGTTGGATTTTTTTCTTACAAGTAACGCTGGCGGATTTGCTTTGTCGCGAGTTGACTCACCCCGAATGCGCTCTGCTGTTCGACCCTCTCTGCTGCGCAAAGAGGGTAAAGGGTGAAAAAAACAAAAAAAGAACCCCCTCTTTGCGCAGCAGAGAGGGGGCAGGGGGTGAGTTAACTTGCCATGCGGACAGACAATTTACCGTTTTAAACGCCGAACACCGAATACTGAACACCGAACTCCGAAGTAATTTACTTCATCATTCATTATCCAAAATTCGGTGTTCGATATTTCTTTAAAGAAGGCTGGCAAGCCTAAACATTAAACCTAAAGTGCATCACATCCCCATCTGCAACCACATAGGTTTTGCCTTCAATACCCATTTTGCCTGCTTCTTTTATAGCAGCTTCCGAGCCATTGTATTTTACAAAATCTTCGTATTTAATCACCTCGGCACGGATAAAGCCTTTCTCAAAATCGGTGTGGATAACGCCTGCCGCCTGTGGCGCCGTAAAGCCTTTGGTAATGGTCCAGGCACGTACTTCCTGCACACCTGCGGTAAAGTAGGTGGCCAGGTTTAGCAGGCGGTAAGCCGCTTTGATCAACTGCGTTACGCCCGATTCGGTTAGGCCAAGGTCGGATAAAAACATCTGGCGATCGTCGTACGATTCCATTTCGGCTATTTCCGCTTCGATTTGTGCCGAGATGATCAGCACTTCGGCGTTCTCTTCCTTAGCAACCGCTTTTACGCGCTCTACATAAGCATTGCCGCTCACAACCGAGCCTTCGTCCACATTACAAACGTACATTACCGGTTTTGCGGTAAGCAGCCATATATCGGCAATATATTCCTGGTCCTCTTCGGCAACAGGGGCGGTACGGGCGCTTTTACCTTCCAGCAGGTGGTTACGGTAAATGGTAAGCACATCGTAAGCCTTTTTAGCTTCCTTATCGCCGCCCGTTTTGGCCATTTTTTCAATTTTGGAGATCTTCTTTTCTATCGAATCCAGATCTTTCAACTGTAATTCGGTATCGATGATCTCTTTATCGCGGATCGGGTCTACCGAGCCATCTACGTGGATCACGTTATCGTTGTCAAAGCAGCGTAAAACGTGGATGATAGCGTTAGTCGCACGGATATTGGCTAAAAACTGGTTACCCAAGCCTTCGCCTTTGCTGGCGCCTTTTACAAGGCCGGCAATGTCTACTATCTCGATAACATTTGGCACGATGCTTTTTGGGTTCACTATCTCCGTAAGCTTGGTTAAGCGCTCGTCCGGTACAGTAATTACGCCCACGTTGGGCTCGATGGTACAGAACGGAAAGTTGGCCGCCTGCGCCTTTGCATTTGATAAACAGTTAAAAAGTGTTGATTTCCCCACATTTGGCAAACCCACTATACCACATTGTAAACCCATTTCTTGTTTTTTAAGTCTTATTTGTTCATGGTTGATAGATCATGGTTCATAGCAAAAAAGCTTCGGCTATGAACTATGAACCATTGACTATGAACTTTCTAAATCGGCTGCAAAGATAACAGAAAAAAAGCCTTGTAATTTGAAAAAATAAACGACTTTTGCCTGCGCCGGCACAAGGCATAAATCAAGTTAAAAAGATGTAAGCAAGAGGGTTTTTTATGGAAGAGATGGTTGAGCAAATAGAATTGTTACTGGAGCAGGAGGACACCACGCAGCTGCAGGAATATTTAAATAATCTCAATATATCTGACGTAGAAGAACTTATAGGGGAACTGCCCGAGCACGGCCCCAAATTTATTGCTATCTTATCGCTCAACCGGGCGGTAAATGTTTTCCGTATCCTCGATTTTCCTACGCAGGAGCGTATTATTAAAAAACTTACCGGGCAAAAGGTTGGCGAGATCATTAACGCCCTGCCGCCGGATGACCGTACCGCTTTTTTTGCCGAATTGCATGGCGACGCGGTAAAAAACCTCATCCTTCACCTTAGCCCAGCCGACCGCAAGGAGGCGCTATCCCTGTTAGGTTACGAAGAAGACAGCGTTGGCCGTTTGATGACGCCTGATTATATCGCTGTTAAAAAAACATGGGATGTTACCCGCGTACTGTCGCACATACGCCGCTATGGTAAAAACTCCGAGACCATCGATGTTATTTATGTGATAGACGAGAACGGCGTACTGCTTGACGATATCCGCATCCGCGAGATCTTGCTGGTGAAACCCGAAACCAAGGTGAGCGACCTGATGGACGGCCGCCTGATAGCCTTGAGCGCCAGCGACCCGCAGGAAGATGCCATTAACGTGTTCAGGATGAATAACCGTACCGCTTTGCCGGTAACCGATAAAGAAGATATATTGTTAGGCATTGTTACCGTTGACGATATCCTTTGGATAGCCAACGAAGAATACACCGAAGACATTCAGAAGATTGGGGGTACCGAGGCTTTGGACGAGCCTTACCTGGACATCAACCTGTTCCGCCTCGTAAAAAAACGGGTGGGCTGGCTGGTTATACTGTTTCTGGGCGAAATGCTAACCGCCACCGCCATGGGCTTTTTTGAGCACGCCATAGAAAAAGCGGTGGTGCTCGCATTATTTATCCCACTTATCATTTCCAGCGGGGGCAACAGCGGTTCGCAGGCCTCCACCTTAATAATACAGGCCATGGCCTTGGGCGAGGTTACCATCGCCGATTGGTGGCGCGTGATGCGCCGCGAGATCTTGTCCGGGTTAATGCTGGGTATAACTTTAGGTATTATCGGTTTTTTCCGCATAGCAGTCTTCAGCCTTTTCAGCACCCTTTACGGTCCGCACTGGATCCTGGTAGGGTTCACTATTGGCTTTTCGCTGGTAGGGGTGGTGCTTTGGGGCTCGTTAGCAGGTTCTATGCTGCCCTTGTTACTCAAAAAAGTAGGCGCCGACCCTGCAACTTCTTCCGCTCCTTTTGTAGCCACATTGGTAGACGTAACCGGCCTTATCATCTACTTTACCGTAGCGGTAATGTTTATGAAGGGGGTGTTACTGTAGTTTTAGTTACTGCTTTTGTGTAGTTTTAAGAAATTTAACTTAAACCCTCACAATGGAAACTGCCGACGAAACGCTGGAGCCCCTTCCCGAACAACCGCTTATTATTTCCGAAGAATCAAAATTATACCTCGTACAGGCAGGTAAATGGGCAACTTTCCTGGGGATTGTTGGCTTTGTTTTTACCGGGCTGATTATGTTTGTCGCAATATCATCGACGAATAACCTTAGCAATATGCAGCGTTTTCCAATGGCGGGCATGTTCCCATTTTTACGCGTTTTGCTAATTGTAATTACTGTTGTTTATGTGATAATGGCGGTAGTAACGTTCTTCTTTTCGCTGTACTTATACAAGTTTGGCACTACGGTGAAGGAAGGCATTTTGTATAACGATTCAATTAAAACCAATGCCGCCTTCGGCAAGCTGAAATCGTTTTTTAAATTATGGGGTGTCACAACCATTATTGTGTTGATCTTATACGCTTTAATGTTCTTGTTCATTATTTTCGGTGGCCTAACCATGGCATCGTTAATGGGTAACGGTTCATTTAAGCTAAATAGTCCACTGGTCCCTTAAAGCCATAAAACAAAAATACCCTGCCTTTTGGGCGGGGTACTTTTGCTTGTAATATTCAGGTTTAAATTGAGGCCTGTTCTTAAAATGAGAAATCTTCATCGGCTTTGGCCACCTCAGGGCTCTCGCTAAATTCGTACCGTTTCTCTACAACTTCCTGGTGGTCTTTTATATAGTCTACCGTGTCTTTTAATCCCTCGGCAAATTTTTCAAAATCTTCTTTGTATAAAAATATTTTGTGTTTTATAAAAACCCCGTCTTCCAAACGTTTTTTGCTCTCCGTAATAGTAACATAGTAATCGTTAGACCGGGTTGCCTTTACGTCAAAAAAATAAGTTCTCTTCCCGGCTCTCACCTTTTTCGAGTACACTTCTTCACGCTCTCTGTTGTCAAAATCTCCCATAAATCGTAATCGTAATAGTTTTGGTTGGGATAAATATAATTAAATTTTTAAAGCGCAACTATTAATTGTAACAATATTGAATATTTATTAAAACTATTATTTGCTATATATGTATGGTGATTGTTAAAGTTAAAGGGTATCTGGCTTTAATTCTTAATGGCGATCTTAACTGCCTATACTTGCAAAATGGCTTTTAAGGAGGTAATAACGATAGATTGGTATGATGGTATAATTGTGGCTTTTTGTAAAGCTGACAGCGGTGAAATATTTTATTGTAGCTTAGTGGGGGGTGATGATTTAATCCATCCGCGCAACAAGATTTATTTATGTATAAATCTCCGAAACCTGAAGGGCTATGAAGCCTTGCTCGAAATAATAGCAGCTTATTCTTTTAAAGAAAATTGGAATAAGCTAAGCAAGTTGATAGTTTTAAAGAATAGTTACGAAGAATGTTACCTGGCGAAAACAAGAGACCTATCGGCTGCTGTAGAATTTATAAGGTACAAGGATAACTTTCGTTGGCCGAAAAAGGTTTTATGGGGCGAATTTCCCGATAATGTTGAAGCAGCCGACAAGCTTGACGATTGGCTGAAATACTAAAGCAAGCGACTAAAATATATGGCAACCGGGACACTAAAATGGTTTAACGATACCAAAGGCTTCGGCTTTATTACGCCCGATGAGGGCGGGGAAGATATTTTTGCGCACTTCAGCGCGATAGAGATGAGCTACGCCAAAATATTAAAAGAAGGCGACCGGGTAAGTTACGAAACCACTACCGGGCCAAAAGGCGTGGCAGCGGCCAATGTGCAGAAGATTGGCTGATAGGGCGCTTATGCCTGCTCTTCTTCTTCCAGTAATTGCTTCTCATACAGCTCAAAGTAGGCGGTCTTCAGTTCCATCAACTGGTTGTGGGTGCCTTGCTCAATAATTTCGCCGTTATCTATCACCAGTATCTTGTCGGCATTTTTGATGGTAGAGATGCGGTGCGATATGATGATACTGGTTTTATCCTGCATAATGCGGCCCAGGTTGCTTAAGATCTCCTCTTCGGTACGGGTATCAACTGCCGAAAGGCAATCATCAAATATTAACACCTGTGGCTGTTTTACAATAGCCCGTGCAATACTTACGCGCTGCTTTTGCCCGCCGCTTAGCGTAACGCCGCGCTCGCCAATCAAGGTTTCGAAGCCTTTTTCAAGCTCCATAATATTCTGGTAAACGGCGGCATCCTTGGCGGCTTGTTCTACACGCGGCATATCCAGCACATCGGCGCTAAAGGCGATATTGTGCGAAATGATATCCGAGAACAGGAAAACCTCCTGCGGTACAAAGCCAATTTGCGAGCGATAATTATCGAGGTCGAGCTGTGTTAATGGCTTATCGTCTATCAGGATCTGCCCGCCGGTACTGTCGTACATCCGCATAATGAGGTTGCCGATGGTTGATTTACCCGAACCCGTGCGGCCAATGATGGCCACCATTTCGCCCGGGTGAGCTATAAACGACACGTTTTTTAAGGCTTGTATGCCGGTATCGGGGTAGGTAAAAGATACGTCGCGGAACTCAATTTTCCCTGCCAGTGTATGCGGGGCAGCTTTGGGCGATTGTATCTCGGGCTCTTCGTGCAAAAATTCGTTGATGCGTTTTTGCGATGCTGCTGCACGCTGTATCAGCGAGGTTACCCAGCCCAGCGATATCACCGGGAAGGCAAGCATATTAAGGTATACAATAAACTCGGCGATGTTACCGGCGGTGATATTGCCCTTCATTACCTCAACACCGCCAATGTACATGGTGATCACGTTGCTAAGGCCGATGAGCAGCAGCATGGATGGGAAGAACATCGCCTGCACTTTAGCCATGGCCATGCTTTGCGTTTTATAGTCTTCGCTTTCGGCGGCAAACCGCTCGCGCACAAAACCCTCGCGAACGTAAGATTTGATCACCCGGATACCCGAAAAATTCTCCTGCACAAAGCTGGATAGCCCTGAGAGCCGTTTCTGGATTTGCTCACTGCGGTGCTCAATAATAGTGTTCACATAAAAAATAATAACCGCCAAAACGGGCAGCGGCAACACCGAAAATATGGCCAGCCGCACGTTCACCGTCAGCATGGCGTAAATAACCAGTATAAAAAGGATGACGGTATTAATGCTGTACATTATGCCCGGCCCCAGGTACATGCGCACACGACTCACATCCTCGGTAACGCGGTTCATCAGGTCGCCGGTGTTGTGGCGGCGGTAAAAGGCAAGGGATAGGCGCTGATAATGATTGTAGATCTCGTTCTTCATATCATATTCGATATGGCGCGACATCAATATGATGGTCTGCCGCATAAAAAACAGGAACAAACCCCGCAATAAAGCCAGTATAAGTACCAACAAGCCGAACAACAGCAGGCTGGAGCCAAAGATATCGTAGATCATCTCCTGGCGGTTAAAGCCTGTAAAAAGCTGGTAGGTGCTAATGTTCTCGGTAACCAAATCAAACGCTACCCTGACCACCTGCGCAGGCAATACCGCGAAGATGTTTGAGATAATAACAAACAGCACACCCGGCACCAGCCGCCAGCGGTATTTATAAAAGAATTTATTGAGATACGCGAGTGCTTTCATTGGTTAACGCCCAAAAGTAAAGAAAAGGGAATAAGGATAGAAGGATAAAAAACGAAAGATGGCGTTAGCATGGCGTTATTTTACCAATCGCTTATCAAACCTAAAGGGCTGTATATCGCCAATTTTTAATGAAGCGGCTTCGGGGTGCAAAGGGTTTATTAAAACATTTTTGGCAAGCGGGTCTATCACACTCGGGATATAAAGTAGTAAAGCGCCCTTTGATTTTAGCCAGGCGTTGCCAATGCGTTGCAATATGGCAGGCGCGGGGTATTTGCGCCAGTTAACAGGCAATTGTGCTATGTCGATCCGCTCGCTGGCGGCATCATCGGGTACAATAATGCTTATAGTTACCAGGTCGTTATGTATCTCTCGGGTATGCAGGTGTACCAGTTTCTCTAAAATACAAGTTGATGAATTAACCGATGTATAAATCACCGGGATGTGCTTATGCCAGCGAGCTGCAGAAAGCAAGCCACCTTTGCCGCTCAGGTCGCGGGCGTATTTCTCCCTTGTTATCCGGTAAAATATCACGAATAAAAACCGTATTCGATGTTGGAGAGCAGATCATTCACCATGCGGGCACCTTCGCCGGTATCCAGTAATTCTATGGGGGATACATCGCCTAAAGCCATATTAGGGCGGGCCAGCCAGGCATCAATGGTTGCGGCATCGCCCAAAATATCCAGGCCGCGGGTGTAAATGCGTGTAAACTCGTACAAAAAATTCGATTGCTCGGGAGAGAGGCGCTCGTTTTTCTCGTAGCGGTTGAGTTGGCGGGTACTGATATGCAGGATATTAGAAAGCTGCGTACGCGAGATGCTGGTTTTTGCTAAAACGGTATCAATGGCCAGCTTGGGGATGCCATCGCGGATGTTATCGATGATGTTTTCTGTTGAAGGCGGTGTGCGTTGATAGGCAATACCCGCATCTGCTAACAAAAAATTGAAAACGTTATCGCTTTCAGATGCCTCGTATCCGAGATTATCTATTTTAAATATTTTTGGCTCACTCATATTCGCCTCTCTGCTTTATGTCTCCTAAGGTACAGACAAATGTCCTGAATTTCAAATTTGTTTTAATTTTTCTCTTTCGGTAAGCTTTTATCTTTCCAACTTCCGGACTTTTCCGACTTCGGACTAATATACTTTGTCCCTATTAAAAAAACCGCTACTTTTGCAGGACTGAAAAACGAATAATTTTTTGCCGTTCTGTAATGCCTTTGCACCAACCAACCGATAGTATTTTTAACCAGCTCGACGCTCTCGGCCACAAAAAAGTTGTGTTTTGCAGCGATCCGGATACCGGGTTGAGGGCAATCATCGCTGTTCATGATACCACGTTGGGCCCTGCTTTGGGCGGAACCCGCTTTTGGGCCTACAAAACCGAGCAGGAAGCCCTGCAGGATGTGCTGCGCCTCTCTAAAAGCATGACGTATAAATCGGCCATCGCGGGTTTAAACCTCGGTGGGGGTAAGGCTGTTATTATTGGCGATTCCCGTAAAGACAAAACTGAAGCCTTATTGCGCAAATTTGGCAGGTTCATCAAAAACCTCAACGGCGAATTTATTACTGCCGAGGATGTAGGCACCAACCCGCGCGATATGGAATACATCCGTATGGAGACCCAGCACGTTACCGGTGTGCCCGAAACTATGGGTGGCAGCGGAGACCCGGCACCCATTGCGGCTTTAGGCGTTTTTATGGGTATCAAAGCCTGTATAAAAGAACTTTATGGCAACGATAACGTAACCGGTAAATCGGTGATCGTACAGGGTATAGGCCACGTAGGAGAGCATTTGGTGAAATTGCTGCGCGAGGAGAATGCCAAGGTTTACATCAGCGATATTAATGACGAGCGTACCCGCCAGGTATCAAAAAAATACGGTGCTGAAGCGGTATCAAACAATTCGATATTTGATATCAGTGCCGATATCTACGCGCCCTGTGCCTTAGGCTCTACCATCAACAGCCAAACCATTGCCAAGCTGCAATGCCCTATTATAGCAGGTTCGGCAAATAACCAGCTACAGGACGAGGCCCTGCACGGACAAATGCTGCTGGATAAAGGCATCCTGTTTGCGCCCGATTACGTAATAAACGCTGGTGGTATCATCAATTGCTACTCGGAACTGATGGGCTTCAGTAAAAAGCGAACCATGCAGCTTACCGAGAATATTTACGAAGCAACGCGCAATGTTTTACAGATGTCGAAAGCGGAAAAAATTTCTACCACGGCAGCGGCAAACAAAATTGCCGAAAAACGTATTGCAGATATAAAAAAAGTAAAGTCAACCTATTAATTATTATCATAAACAGTCCCGGCTTATCGGGGCATAATCGTTCTTACAAATGTTAAACAGAAGGCACCTCAGGGTAAAAGTATTACAATCATTGTATGCGTACCACCAATCAAACTCACGCGACATTAAGCATCACGAAAAACAGCTATTAAGCAGTATAGACCAGGTATTTGAAATGTACATCTGGATGCTGTCTCTTATCAGCGAGGTTATTGATTACGCTTCGCGCGATGCCGAAGATAGGGCAAATAAACATTTGCCAACGGCAGATGACTTAAACCCCAACCTTAAAATATTAACCAACAAGTTTTACACTTCTCTTGGCGATAACAGAGACTATTTGATCGCTTTAAAAAAGTATAAAGTAGAATGGTCTTTTGATCCCGAACTGGCAAAATCGCTGTTCACTACGCTGAAAAACTCTACGGATTACGCCGATTACCTGGCGAAGACGGATGATACCATCGGTACCGATAAAGACATCATTAAATTCATCTTCAAAAAGGTTATCCTGAAATCATCGCTTGCCGAGCAGGTATTTGAAGACAAATTTATTTACTGGCCGGTAGATAGAGAGGTGTTGCAGGCGCTTATTGCAAAAACCTTTAAAAACTTTGCCTTCGATGATCCTAAAGAGAATCACCTCGCCGAAATTAGCGGCAACTGGGTAGAGGACAGGGATTTTGTAGTAAACCTGTTTGAGCAAACTATCAGGTTTGATACCCCATACCAGGAACTCATCGCGCAGAAAACCCAAAACTGGGAGCCTGACCGTATAGCTATGATGGATACCTTGTTAATGAAGATGGCTATTGTAGAATTTATTAATTTTACGTCCATCCCGGTTAAGGTTACCATTAACGAGTACCTGGAGATCTCCAAAGAGTTTAGTACACCTAAAAGTAATTCGTTTATAAACGGTATATTAGACAAGATTTTGTTTGAGCTAAAAGCCGAGAATAAAGTAAAGAAAATAGGCAGAGGATTAATAGAATAACCATATCATGAAAAAACTGATCTTATGTACCATTGTTGCCGGGATGTTATTGTCGGCATGTAATTCATCAACCAAAACCGGCGGTGCAGCCACTGCTGATAACGTAAGCGCTACCAACGCGCCGGTAATGAAGTTTGAAAAAGAAACACACGATTTTGGCAAAATTAAAACGGGCGATAAGGTAACTTACGAGTTTAAATTTACCAACACCGGTAAATCGCCGTTGATTATAAAAGATGCCATAGCAACATGCGGCTGTACAAAACCCGAGTGGCCAAAAACACCCATCCAGCCGGGTGAAGACGGTGCTGTAAAAGTAACTTTTAGTAGCATAGGCAAAATGGGCCTGCAGGATAAACAGATAACCGTTACCGCCAATACCAACCCTGCGCAAAGCATGGTTCACCTTATAGGCGAGGTAACAAACTAATTAATATATAAACTTAAAAATGACAGCAACTATTTTTTTACAGGCAGCAGCCCCAACTATTTTAGGCATAAATCCGCAGTTCATTATGTTCGGCTTAATTGCCGTTGTGTTTTATTTCTTCATGATACGCCCGCAAATGAAAAAAGCAAAAGATCAGAAGAAATACGTAGAAGAGCTTAAAAAAGGCGATAAGGTAATTACCACATCGGGCATCCACGGTAAAATATACGAAGTTGCCGATACTACCTTTTTAATTGAAGTAGAGAACGGTGGCCGCATCCGTTTCAGCAAATCGGCCATCTCTTTAGAAGAATCTAAAGCGTTAAATACTCCTGCGGTAGAGAAAAAAGCCTAAAAAGCGGGTAAAAGGACAAAGGTAAAAGGCGAAAGGTTTTCTTTTCGCCTTCTTTTGTTTTACAAAGTTTACCTTTGTCCTTTAGCCTTTTACCTTTTACCTCCAAAAAAATGGCAATAATCAAATTATCGGCAATTGAGCGCAGGCGGTTATCCGCTTTTGTAACCTGCCTGGTGATAGCTTTACTTGCCTGGTTATTTACGGTTTTGTCAAACCCCTACAAGTACAACGTTAAGCGGGTGCTTAATTTCAAGAACACTCCGCAGCGCCGCGCGTTTCATTCCCTGCAGTCTGATACCATAAACGCAACGGTGCAAGGCACCGGCTGGGAGATGCTGTTTACGCAGATGGCCGGCGAGAACAAGGCTGTTCCCGTTGACCTTAGCACCCTCGAAAATAAAAACTACGTGGTTTTAAGCGCCCAGCTAAACCAGATAAACGATAAGAAGGACATCAACCATCAAATTGTTGCCTTTACGCCCGATACGCTTTACTTCGATTTTTCTAACCGCCTTACCAAGCGCGTGCCTGTAAAATTAATAACCAACCTGCACTACCAGCGGCAGTTTGCGCAATCGGGCGCTATACGCATGCGGCCGGCGTATGTTACCATCAGCGGCCCTGCCGAAGTGCTGGCTAAGATCTCGTCATGGCGGACCGATTCGGTTATTTTAAATGATGTTAGCGAAAGCTTTAGGTCGCGGGTAAACCTGGTACCTTCAGGCGAAGGTAACCTCAATGTGCTGCCCAAAAGCGTCATAGTAAATATCCCGGTAGATGAATTTACCGAGAAAACTATGCAGATTCCCGTGAAGCTGATAAACAATCATAATTTTTATGATGTTAAGATCTTTCCTCAAAAGGTACGGGTTACGTTCACCACTTCGTTAAAGGACTACCCCGATATGAACGAGGATGATTTTGAGGCCGTGGCCGATCTCGACCAGTGGAAGCAAGGCTACCGGGTGTTAACCGTAAGGCTTCTCCATCTGCCATCATACAGTAAAATAGTAAAAATAGAACCGCAAAATGTGGATTTCATCGTTAAAAAGTAATGTTTAAAGTAGGTATAACCGGCAATATAGGCAGCGGAAAAACCACGGTTTGCAAAATATTTGAGGTATTGGGTATTCCCGTATTTTACGCTGATGACGAAGCCAAAAAGGTAATGGTGAAAGATGTTATTCTGGTAGCAGGTATCAAAAAAACCTTCGGTGCCGAATCTTATCTGGCAGATGGAACCCTCAACCGTAAACATATTGCAGGCATTGTTTTTAATAACGAAGAGGAACTGGTGAAACTGAACAGATTGGTGCACCCGGCGGTGTTCCGTGCTTTTGAGGTATGGGTACAGCAGTTTAAAGAACGAAAAGATGTGCCTTATGTATTAAAAGAGGCCGCATTGCTGTTCGAGAGCGACTCCTACAAAATGTGCCACCGCTCCTTAATGATCTCCACACCTGAAAAAATGCGCCTTCAGCGTGTGATGCTGCGCGATAACGTAAGCCTGGAAGAAGTGCAAAAACGCAACAGTCGTCAGATGAGCGAGGAGCAAAAACTGGATATGGCCAATGATGTAATTATTAACGACGATACCGAACTGGTGATACCACAGGTGCTCAACCTGCATAAACTTTACTTGTCTCTTGCTAAAAGCGAATGATCTTAGACGATTTTCTTTCTTTCGACCCTAAAGGGCTGTATTGCTCCTATGGCGATTTTTACCTCGACCCAAAACAACCTGTAACCAAAGCGGTAATAACCCACGCCCATGCCGACCACGCCGTTAGCGGGAATACTAATGTATACGCCACGGCAGCCACCATAGCATTTATGCAGCTGCGATACGGCAAAAGTGCCGGGAGGGTAATTTACACTGCCGCTTATAACGCCTCCTTTGAAATTGGGGGCGTGCAAATAACCTTTATCCCCGCGGGCCATATGCCCGGTTCGGCACAGGTACTGATGGAATACAAGGGCGCGAGATATTTATACACCGGTGATTACAAGCTGCAGCCCGACAGCACCTGCGAGCCCATGCAATTTGTAAAAGCCGATGTGTTGATCACCGAAAGCACCTTTGCCGAACCGAACACCGCCCACCCGGATCCGGTGGAGGAGATAAAAAAATTGAACGACATCAAGATGAATGTCCTGTTGGGCGCCTACAGCCTCGGCAAAAGCCAGCGTTTGATCAGGATGATAAATGATCATGCGCCTCAGAAAAAGATCCTGGTGCATCACCGCATTATGCCTATCAATGCTATTTACGAAAAAATGGGCTTCGCCCTGGGCAAACACCAGATCTACGGGCGCAAGCTGATGAAAACACAGGAGGAATGGGTATACATTGTACCGCCATTTACGTTCGATAGCTATTTGCGGGCAACCGGCGTGAAGCGTTTATTTGCTTCGGGATGGAAGAATTTACAGGTAAACCCGCAGGATACCCTCTTTATATCCGACCATGCCGACTGGAACGACATCCTCTATACCATCCAGCAAACCCAGCCAAAACAAGTTTGGACACTGCACGGCGAGGGCAAACACCTTCGCGATCATTTTAAAAATGATATTTTTGTAAAATTGCTGAACTAATGCTGCAGGAAAACGTAGATTACTACATAAATGAGGATGGCAACTTTGTTTTTACAAAAGAATATCACCTTAAACGGGGGTATTGCTGCAAAAACAAATGCCTGCACTGCCCCTGGAATTACGGCAGGGAAGAGGGGAATGAGCAAAACGAAGAATAAATATTTATATTTGCATCAAAATCAAGGTATTGCGTTAAAATGGGAATAGAGGAAGATATAAAGAGCACGAATTTTGAGGATAATTACCACAAAGCGGTTATCAACCTGTCGTATACATACGGCTGGATAACAAATCTTTCGCGCCCAAAATTTGAACAGTACAATTTAACCCAGCAACAGTTTAATATATTGCGCATCCTGCGTGGCCAATACCCAAAACCTGCCACAGTTAACCTGCTAAAGGAGCGTATGATAGATAAAATGTCGGATGCATCGCGCATTGTAGACAGGCTGGTACAAAAGGGCCTGGTATCGCGCTGCACCAACAGTAAGGACAGGCGCGCCGTTGATATCCGCATCAGCGATGAGGGGCTGGAGATCCTATCTAAAATGGACAAGGAATTTAAAACAAAAGACATGCTGCAGGATAACCTCACCGAAGAAGAAGCAGGCCAGTTGAGTGAGCTGTTGGATAAAATGCGTGGAGCTTAGGCCAAAATTACTTGCTGAAATCTCCGTGTATTTACAATAATGAACCAAATTTAGGGTCATTATTATTGCCTTTTAGAAACATTTAGAGCACATTTTTAGGGTTGTTATTCATCGCCCAAAAACCGCGGATTTCATCGGCATTAGGGCACAAAATCCGGCTGCCATTTTTTAAACCCGGCAAAAAATAGCCAGCCCACTAATCCACCATAAATTGCACCCGCCGTCACATCTACCGGGAAGTGCACCCCAACATAAACCTGCGCAAAACAGATAATTGACGCCCAAAAAATAACGGCAATGCCTATCCATTTCCATTTCCTGAAAAACGCCAGGCACAAAAACGCGGCCATGGCAAAATGGTCGGTAGCGTGGGTAGAGGGGAAGCTGTAGCCTGTGCCGCAGGGTACCCGGCTGATGACGGTTTGGGAGGTAATTACATCCCGGCAGGGCCTGGCGCGCTGCACCGTTTTTTTGATGAGGCTTGCGCTGGTAAAATCGGCGAAGCCGGCTGCTAAGGCAAGCATCAGCACCAGTATAGCGCCTTGTTTTTTATAGCGATAAACGCAGAAAGCGATGATGAAGACATACAGCGGGACCCAAAATTTAGGGTTGCGCATCCAAGGCATTATCCAATCAAAGAAAGCGTTGGATAGGTCGTGGTTGATGAAGTAAAATAAATGCCTGTCGAGCTGTAAAAGGAAATCGGGCATTGGCTCTTGATAGTTAGTGATTTATATTATGTCCAATAAATAAAGATGCCCCAAAATGGGCACGACGTTTAAAATGCTAAACCCTACAATTTTAGATGATGAGTCAATTTTTTTGAGAGCGGACAGCGTAAATTTAAGCAACAATAAATAGTAAGCAAATGTAATCAGGAAGATAAAGCCCACTCCAAAAACACCTAATCCCAAGTTTTGAGCAAATATTAAATACACAGGTAATAGAATGCAGAGCGCAAGTTCAAAATAGATAATGTATAATAATATTCTCATGCTTTGCGTCAAATATAGCTATAAATTCATCCTTAAAACTACCGTATGTTTACATTGCTATGGGTTAAATAACTTATTTTTGCAGCCTAAATAACAGCACATTTTGACACTCATTAAATCAATTTCGGGCATAAGAGGCACCATTGGCGGGGCGGCAGGCGATGGCTTAACTCCTTTGGATATTGTAAAATTCGTCTCAGCTTATGGCAGCTGGGCGGTTAAACGCTCGGGTATTAAAAAGATCGTTATTGGCCGCGATGCACGCTTATCCGGCGATATGGTGAACAACCTGGTTATCGGCACTTTACAAGGTTTAGGAATTGATGTAATAGACCTTGGGTTATCCACCACGCCAACTGTTGAAGTTGCCGTGCCCGATGAGCAGGCTGCCGGTGGTATCATCCTTACAGCCAGCCACAACCCCAAACAATGGAACGCTTTGAAACTGTTGAACGCTGATGGCGAATTCATTAGCGATGCCGATGGCAAAGAAGTTTTGGAAATTGCCGAAAACAGCGATTTTATATACGCAGGCGTAGATTCCCTTGGTAAAGTGACTAAGGACGACAGCTACCTGCAAAAGCACATAGATAAGATCTTAGCCCTGCCTTTGGTAGATGTAGAAGCTATTAAAGCCGCCGATTTTAAGGTGGTGATAGACTGCGTAAACTCTACAGGCGGCATATTTGTACCGGCTTTATTAAAAGCTTTGGGCGTAAATACCGTGCACGAATTATATTGCGAGCCTGATGGCAATTTCCCCCACAACCCCGAGCCGCTGCCCGAGAATCTGGTAGCGCTGTCGCAGGAAGTGACCAAGAAAAATGCTGACTTGGGTATAGCTGTTGACCCGGATGTTGACCGCCTTTGCTTTGTTTGCGAGGATGGCAACGTGTTTGGCGAGGAGTACACGCTGGTTGCCGTGGCGGATTATGTGTTGAAGAATAACAAAGGCAATACAGTATCAAACCTGTCCAGCACCCGTGCCCTGCGCGATGTTACTGAGAAGGAGGGTGGCGAATATCATGCCGCTGCCGTTGGCGAGGTAAACGTAGTAAACAAAATGAAAGAAGTTGGCGCCGTTATAGGCGGCGAAGGCAATGGCGGGGTTATCTACCCGGAACTGCATTACGGGCGCGATGCGCTGGTGGGCATAGCCCTGTTTTTAACCCACCTGGCCAAATTTGGAAAACCGGTGTCTGTTTTAAGAGCTTCGTACCCCGGCTACTTTATTTCTAAAAATAAAATTACGCTTACCGCCGAAATGGATATCGACGCGCTGTTACTGAAGGTAGAAGAAAAATACCAGAAGCAGCCGCACTCAACAATTGATGGCCTGAAAATAGAATTTGACAAAGAATGGGTACATTTGCGCCGGTCGAATACCGAGCCCATTATCCGCATCTATTCTGAAGCAAATTCAGAAACGGTAGCGAATAACCTGGCCGAAAAGATCATCAGGGATATAAAAGAAATATTAAATTTAAACGATTAGCGTGAGTCCGAAAGACAACCACTCACTGCTCACCATTCACCACTTACCACTATGCGCGTTTACTTCGATAATGCAGCCACTACCGCCCTCGATCCTGAAGTTTTAAAGGAAATGTACAAGGTGATGGAAAACCAGTTTGGCAACCCATCCTCTATACACGCCCATGGCCGCGAAGTACGCACGCTAATAGAGCGTTCGCGTAAAACCGTAGCTAACTTGCTGCACACATCGCCTGCGGAGATCTTCTTTACCAGCGGTGGCACCGAGGCGGATAACACTGCCATCCGTTGTGGTATTATCGATCATAAGCTTACCCACGCCATTACTACCAAGCTGGAGCACCACGCGGTGATCCACACCCTGCAGTCGATGGAAAAGTCGGGCATCATCAAGCTGAGCTATGTGGATGTAGATTGTAAAGGCAACGTTGATTACGATCACCTGGAAACTTTGCTGAAGGATAACGAGCGCAGCTTTGTATCCCTGATGCATGCCAATAACGAGTTGGGCACTATTACCGATATAGAGCGCGTAGGCGACCTGTGCGAAGCATATAACGCTATTTACCACAGTGACACGGTTCAGACTATGGGTCACTATAAACATGACCTGAGCAAGCTTAAATTGCACTTTATGGTATGCGCGGCCCACAAGCTGCATGGCCCAAAAGGCGTGGGCTTTTTGCACGTGAACCACAAAGTGAAAATTAACCCGATGATATACGGCGGCGCACAGGAACGCAACATGCGCGGTGGCACCGAAAACGTTTACGGCATAGCCGGCCTTGCAAAAGCGCTGGAGCTGGCCTATAGCGAAATGGACGCTCACCAGACTTATATACAAGATATGAAAAGCTATATGATGGCCAGGCTGCAGCAGGAAATTGCCGGTGTAGCCTTCAACGGCGAAACCGATCCCTCAAAAAGCCTGTATACTGTACTGAACACTTCCTTCCCCGAAATGGAGATGGCTGATATGCTGCTGTTTAACCTGGATATTGCCGGCATTTCGGCTTCGGGCGGCAGTGCCTGCAGTTCCGGCTCGGATATCGGCTCGCACGTACTTACCGCCATAGGTGCCAGTGCCGATAGGCCATCGGTTAGGTTCTCCTTCTCAAAATATAACACTAAGGATGAGGTGGACTATACGGTAGCTAAGCTGAAGGAACTTTGTATGGTGAGCGCATAACGCAATTCAACCTCAACCGCTTATCATGCGTTGTCCTTACCGCTGTTTTCCTCGGCTTTCCAACGATTGCGAACGAGGATGGTAAATTCTGCAACAATAATTTATTTCTTATTAAGATAAATTTCAAAACATAAGGTTAATTATTGGGTTATTTAGGTAACAAAACAAACTAAAAATCCAATGAACATTAACAATGAAAATGCCTGGGATGCCCAGGATGAAACCCAAAATTACGGGTCCGGCTCTGCACCCTCCACGCAGGAAAACAGCAACACTTCATCAATTGCTACAGACGAAGAAGATGGCCTGGAAACCGAAGATGATGTGGATACCGATGGCTCTTTAGCTACGGGAGACGAAATCACGGAAGATGACGACGATCTTATCAGCGACGATGTTGACCTGGTAGAAGACGACGATGATCTTGCAAGCGGTGATAGCGACCTGGCTGACGAAGAGGATGAAAATTTACTCGACGACACAGAAGGCGGCGATTCGGCAAGGCCAAGTGTAATTTAACCAGTTATTGGTCAGATTACGAAACCGTTAAGGTGCGGAATCTGACCAATAATTAAATTATCTGAAAGATTGGTACTGTTTTTGGTACTTATTAGGTAACAATTAAAAACTAAAACCATGGAAACTAACGAAAGAAACCCGGAATACGATCCAGCATTTAATCCGAACGAAACACCTGAAGAAGGCCAAAGCCGCGAGGAAGGCTCGGGCTACAGCCAGCAAAACGAGCAGGAACAACAGCAGGATGGTAACGATGCATCATACAGCGAACAGAATGATGTAACGCCGCCAAATCAGCACGAGTTCCCATCAGAAGGTCCTGCCCGTGCAGATTTTGAAAGCCGCCCGCATGGCCGCACAACAGGCCGCATGGTAGGGCATGAGCCAGGCACGGAGGGATTATAGTTGCCCTCACTCCCCCTTGTAGCGGGAGTAAAATAAATTTCAACAGAAAAGGCTTCGCGATTAATCGTGAAGCCTTTTCTGTTAGCCACCACGTCATTGCGAGGAACGAAGCAATCTCTACGCATGAAAAGACACGTTGCAAGCCGCTCTGCCAATCGGGAGATTGCTTCGTTCCTCGCAATTGTAAAGGTTAGATAATTCGGTAACAGATTAGCTTTACGTAACAAAGCTAAAAAGTTATGCGCATCAACACGAATGACCTAACACTGAAACGTAATTATTTGCAGACGTACCGTTTG
>NZ_JACWMY010000005.1 GCF_014773265.1 Mucilaginibacter pankratovii
CCTCTTCCCATTCCGAACAGAGAAGTTAAGCCCGCCAGAGCCGATGGTACTGCAGTAAAATGTGGGAGAGTAGGTCGGTGCCAAATCTTAATGCCAACAGGCCTTAACAAAGAACCCTTTCATCAACAGATGAAGGGGTTTCTGCGTTTATACGCGAAATTAAACAAGGTGTTTAGTAAATTATTAGTTAGTAATTCAACCTTTGCCGTGTTTGTAAATCTGCTGCATGGGGTGTAATTATAACTTATTAGCGTACTTTTATTTTATGAAAAAAAGCATTTTACTGTTCGTCGTGGCGTGCTTCTATAATTATGCCTCTGCGCAGAATACAGGTTTATCATTTACCTCTGATGATGCTGCGCTGCAAACAGCGTTTAATAATGCAAAAGCAATGGCGCTAAGCTATAAAGGCAAACCCGCAGACCCGGTGGGGCCATGGTACGAATCGGCATTGCCACCACGTTTTGCATTTTGTATGCGCGATGTTTCGCATCAGGCGTTAGCCGGGCAGGTACTTGGCTTGCAGGACGCTAACAAAAATATGCTTACGCTCTTTGCAAAAAATATCTCGCAAAGCAAAGATTGGTGCACTTATTGGGAGATAAACCATTTTGGGAAACCTGCACCCGAAGACTATCGCAACGATAAAGAATTTTGGTACAACCTGGATGCCAATTTTGATGTGATGACAACCTGCTGGAAGCTGTATTTATGGACGGGCGATAAAGAGTATATCCAGGGCAAGGCATTTAAGAATTTTTACCACCGGTCGGCAAAAGAATTTATCAGCAAGTGGGTTCTTCAGCCCGATTCGTTATTAACAAGGCCCGCGCATCCCAACGCGCCCGTGCCGTTTAATGTAGAAGATTCTTTTCATCGCTGCAGGGGTTTACCTTCGTATTCGGAAGGGGTGCCTGATATAAAAATGGGGGCTGATCTGCTGGCGGCTATTTATCGCGGTTTATTATCTTACGCCGAAATATTAAAGGTAAACGGGCAGCAACGTGAGGCGGCTATCTACGCAAAAAAAGCAGAAGCCTACCAAAAACAACTCGATAAGCAATGGTGGGACGATAAAGCATCTTTGTATTTTACTTACTACTCCAATAAAAATGTATTCGGTAAAACCGAAGGGGAAACCTTTTTGCTTTGGTTTGATGCCCTAAAGGATTCCGCAAGGCGGAAGAAAACATTGGAGCATCTTTTAGCTAACGACTGGAACATCGAAAACCTATCGTACTTTCCTTATCTGATGTACGAAAACGGTTACCCGGCCGCAGCCTATAAATACATACTCCATTTAACTAACCCTGCTACCGAAAGAAGGGAATACCCGGAAGTTTCTTTTGGTGTGATAAAGGGTTTTACCGAAGGTTTAATGGGTATAGCGGCAGACGCGCGTTACAACAGTATCAGTACGCTTTATCGTAATAATAACGATGTTGGCTCGGCATTGTATCGTGTACCGGTATTAAATACCTTGATAAACATCAGGCATGTCAATAAAAAGAAAAGCGTTTTAACTAACAAGGGCAACAAGATGGTTAACTGGAGAGCGAGTTTCTATGGTAACCATGCGCTTATTTACATTAATGCTATAGCACATAAGGCAATTTACAAAAAGGATGGCACCGGTAATGCGGTTTCATACGCAAGTGTTAAGGTAAACGCAGGTGATGTAATTACAGCCTATGTTAAATAAGATTCAATATCCGCCTGCATCCTTTAAACGTTAATTCCGGCCATATCTAAAATCAATGTATAGACTCATTCTTCTGATATTTATAAATACCTACTTAGCAACGGCCGTTGCTTGTGCTAAGAACATCGATGCCAACCAATATCTTTCCTCGTCTGGCAGGACAAAATCGCCGGGCAAAACAACCTACTACATCGACCCAAAAAAAGGGAATGACCGTAATCCCGGAACGCTCCAAAACCGCCCCTGGCGTACTTTCGACAGGGTTAACCGCATGGTACTACAACCGGGAGATAAGGTGATAGTTAGCCCCGGAACGTTTCACCGATCATTATACCTCATTGCAAAAGGTACTGCAGCAAAGCCGGTAAACATCCTGTTCAAACCCGGCAGGTTTGATTTCTATCCCGATAGCGCATACAAGTCGGCCTTTCATATATCAAATACCAACGATGTGCCCGACGGACTAAAAGCGATCGCTCTCTATGTTGCCGGTTCAAAATTCGTTCGGGTGAAAGGTGCCGGACCGAAGATCATGCTCCGGGGGAAAATGATCGAAAGTTGTATCGACCATAGTGAAGATGTAAGTATAGCAGGCCTGAGCTATGATTATTACCGGCCTACGGTATCTGAAATGAAAATTACCCACCTGAGCGTCAATACCGCTGAAATAGCGGTCAACGCCTCATCGGCCTACAGTATAAAAGACAGCGTGCTTTATTGGGAAGGCGAAGGATGGCGCCACGAAGCCGGCTGGTACTGGCAGGTTTACGATCCCGGAACAGGGTATGTAGAACGAACGGACCTGAAACCGAATAGCGTAAAATTCTCTGATCGGGGCAAGGGTATGATCACCGCGCATTTCAAAAATAATCCGGGTTTCGCAGAAGGGCTGATTTACCAAACCCGCGACGTGACACGTGATTGTGCGGGTATTTTTATGCAATACAGCAAAAATATCCGGTTAAAAAACATCCGTATCTATTTTATGCATGGCATGGGTGTGGTAAGCCAATACTGCGAGAACGTTAAAATGGATTCGGTAGTTGTACGGCCGGAAGAAACAAGCGGAAGAACATGCGCTGCCTGGGCGGATATCCTGCATTTTTCGGGCTGCAGCGGGAAGATAGAGGTAGCCAACTGTTATCTGTCTGGCGCGAACGATGATGCTATCAATGTTCACGGAACGCACCTGAGGATTATGGAGGGGGTTTCGAACAAACAGATCAAAGTGCGCTTTATGCACACGCAGACCTATGGTTTTACGGCATTTTTGCCGGGAGATAGCATTGAGCTGGTTCATGCCAAAACACTCAATTCCTTTGCAGAAAACGTAGTTCTTAAAGCAGAAAGGCTTAATGATAAAGAGATCCTGCTGACCTTAAAGGATGAGATTCCTGATGCCTTTGCTACAGATGATGCTGTGGAAAACACAACGAGAACTCCCCGCATATGGGTGCATCACACCGTGATCACCAGGATACCTACCAGGGGGATTTTAGCAACAACCCGGCGTAGCATATTGCTCGAAAATAATTTATTTGACCGCGTGCGGTGGAATGCGGTGCTGATAGAGGATGACGCGGAGAGCTGGTATGAATCGGGCCCGGTGCGAAATGTGCTTATCAGGAATAATAATTTTATAGGTTGCGGCGGGCCTGTGATCAGCGTTCATCCCGAGAACGAAATAAACGATAAGCCTGTACACAAAAACATTACCGTTATAAATAACAGGTTTAAATTGAATGGCGATAGTAAAGTGCTGTATGCCAAAAGCACTTCCGGCATTCAACTGATAGGGAATAGCATTCGGTCAGCAACTGCAGATATTAACCAACTGACGGAGTTTAAAGACTGCCTGAATATAAAAGTTGCGGCAAATAAAATAAGTAAACCATAAAAGGCCACATGCCCCGGGATATGCTGGATCGAAAATATTCAGCGGCTTTTTATCGGTTCTAAGCCAGCGGGAAAATATATTTTATTGTATAAAAAGAGGCTGCCTTTTAAGACAGCCTCTTAAGGCTGTCCCGCTGTTGCGCCAGGTCTTGGAAGGCACCGGCAGCAAAGCAGGACAAAAAAGACTCGCTTAGCCATCTTTTATTTAAAACGGACCATAGAAAGCATTTCACCTTTTGGCAGTTCATTGGCGCTGTAATAAAGGCTCAGCTCGTGGCCGGCTTTTTTCTTTTGCCAGTGAACCAGCTCTTTTACGGGTATCGTCATTTTCAGGTCCGCGCCGCTGGCATCTGCAAATGTCCATTTAAGCAGGGTAGCTCCCTGTTCATCCTTCAGCGCAACGCTGCGCCCGGTACCGGGGCCGTTGTCCTTCCTGCAATGGCTGTAAACAATTTGTAGCTGATCGTTCTCTTTGGCGTTATCCAACTGCAGCACGCGTAAATTAAGCGGCTGATTTACGGATTGCTTCAGCACGAGTTTATTATTTAAATAGATCTCGTACCTGTCCAGGCCGAACGGGGTAGCAAAACTTAAGCTGATGAGCGTAAATAACAACGCTCCAATAAATGTGATCTTTTTCATAATGTTTGTTTTTTTTACAATAGTAGGCTAACAAGCTGTGCCGCCAAAAAAAAGTAGAGCAACAACCAAAATAGTCGACGTCAGTATTTTATGCTTATATTCCTCTACTTTTTCAGTCGTTCGTCGATATAATTTGGCGCACGCCCCGCTTTTACTTTTCTTTAGTGAATGCTCATGAATATGAATATCAACCGTCCGGACAAAACGTTCAAACTGCCTTTCTCCAGTCGCAGTTTCTCACTTCGGTATACACTCATCCATGGGGCCTATTGGGTACTGGTCACCGGATTTTTCTTATACGAGAAGAAGTACCTGATTTATAAAACTAACCTGCCTTATTTTTGCGCCTGTGTTGCCGGCCGTATCGGTTTGCTCATCGTTATTGCGTACCTGAACCTGCATTATTTTATGCCTAAATACCTGCTCAGGAAGCGCTATACGGCCTATTTTACTGCGGTTATCCTTTCGGTGATCGGCTATGTACTCATCCAAAGCCTTTACGATTTTTACCTGTATGGCTTTGTGGTAGGCCCTATGTACAACAGCCGCCTGCCGGAGGCTATTTCGTATAATTTTTTTAGTGCTTTGTGGTACCTGGGCCTTATGCTTGCCCTTAAGCTGAGCCTGGACTGGTACGGGCAGCAACTGATCATTCAAAAGATCACCGTAGAAAAACTAAATGCCGAAGTTGATTTCCTGCGCGCGCAGGTCAATCCGCATTTTTTATTCAATATCCTGAATAACCTGTATGCGCTTACGCTTAAAAAATCGGAGTTGGCACCCGATGTGGTGCTGAAGCTCTCGGCCATGATGGAATACATGCTGTATGACAGTAATGACGAACAGGTGCTGCTGGACAAAGAACTCGGCTATCTCCACAATTATATCGAATTGGAACGGCTCCGTTTTAGTGACGATGCTGCTATTAGTTTGACGATGGACGCGGCGCTTGACGGGCAAAAGATCGCCCCGTTATTGTTACTGCCACTGGTAGAAAACGCGTTTAAGCACGGGCTCAGTAAACAAACAGAGGACGGGTGGCTGAAAGTCGACATTAATTTGGCCGGGCCGACCTTAACAATGCTTGTAGAGAACACCAAGCCATCGCTGGTTACGCCGCAAAGCAGAGGAGGTATCGGGCTCAACAATTTGCGGAAACGGCTGGAATTGCTTTACCCGGGCAGGCATCAATTGGAATTGGAAGATAAAACAAACACCTTTAAAGCCAGGTTGGTAATTGAACTTTGATGGAAACGCCTTTAACTATAGTGGTTGTGGATGATGAACCGCTTGCGCGGGAAGTACTGGAGGCTTTTTTAAAAAAAATAACCGGTATACAGTCCGTGTACCTTTTTCCCAATGCCAGGGCGGCTTTGAACCATTTGGAAAAACAGGCCGCCGACCTGTTGTTACTGGATATTGAAATGCCTGAAATGACCGGTATCGAATTTTTGAAACAATTGCCAGACCCACCGCTCACCATCTTTACAACAGCCTATCGCAACTACGCGTTTGATGGCTACGAACTGGGCGTGATCGACTTTTTATTGAAGCCGATCGGCTTTGACCGGTTTGCATTGGCGATAAGCAAGGCAAGGGAGTTTTTAGCGTTAAAAGAACAGCAAAGCCACATGGAAGATGGCCCCGGGGATGACTACAACGAATTTGTTTTTGTAAAAAGCGGCGTTCAGCGGATCAAGCTGCACTTTGCCGAGGTTACGCATATCCAGGGATTAAAAGATTATGCCATTATCTATACGTCGGATAAAAAAATCCTACTTAAAGGTTCGGTTAAAGCCATGCTGGATATCTTCCCGACCGACCGCTTTATCCGGGTACATAAATCGTTCATCGTAAACCTGCAAAAGGTGACGCAATTGGAGCGGAACCACATTTTGCTAAAAGGACACCAGATCCCCGTTGGGCGGAACTTTAAAGAGGAGTTAGAGCGCGCATTGAGAGCGAAATAAATGGCGGGTCTCCTTTATTCCCTTAAGAAATATCAGTCCATCCACTACCTACCACTCACTGTTCACCAAACCATTGTATCATAACCGAACAATCACTGTTACGCAGGCGTACACTATGTAGCTATAAGTATGTATTTAATATATTGATTGTCAATTAATTATATATTTGGTATTTGTTTTAAGCTATTGGTAGTATCATGATAAAAAATTACCTTACCATCGCCTGGAGGAGCCTTACTAAAAACAAGGTTTTTTCATTCATCAATATATTCGGGCTTGCTATTGGCTTAACCTGTTGCATGCTCATCAGCGCTTACATTTACCAGGAGGTTACCTATGATACTTATCCCGTAAAGGCAAAAAACATTTACCGCGTTGGCTTACATTTAACCGAGAATGCCGGCGTAACCGATTTCGCCTTAGTTGATGCCGCGGTAGGGCAGGGCATCAAAAACAATATCCCTGGCATTGTGTCGTCCACCCGCATCAGCGGAAGGGGATCGGTTTATGTAAAATATGACGATAAGCTATTTAAAGAAGAGCACTTTAGCATAGCCGATTCTAATTTCCTGGCGATGTTCTCCTTACCATTGATTCAGGGTGACGGGCGCAGCGCGTTGGTTGATCCAAATACGGTAGTAATAACCCGTCAAACAGCAAAAAAATACTTTGGCAGCGCATCGGCAATTGGTAAAACACTCACCCTGCAGGGCGAACGCGATCTGAAAGTTACCGGCGTAATTGATAAAGTGCCCGATAATTCCCATTTTCATTTCGACGCATTTATCAGCAAAGCTACCTATCCCGCCAAGCGCGAAACCTGGAGCAACATTAGCTTTTACACCTATTTGCAGCTTAACGATGGTGCCGACGCTAAAAAAATAGAGGCACAGTTCCCCGCGCTGGTGTTAAAATATGCCGCGCCCGAAATACAGAACGATATGGGCGTAAGCCTTGCCGAAGCCCAAAAATCGGTCAATACTTTCCGGTTTTTTCTGATGCCGCTTACCGATATCCACCTGCACTCCGCAACCAAATTAGAGATAGAGCCAAACGGCGATATCCATTACGTTTACATCTTCAGCGCGCTGGCAGCATTCATTTTACTGCTGGCCTGCATCAATTTCATGAATTTGTCTACAGCCAGCTCGGTTAAACGTGCAAAAGAGGTAGGTATCCGCAAAGTGATGGGTTCGTTAAAAAGCTCGCTCATCTCGCAGTTCCTTACCGAATCGGTAGTGGTGACGGCTTTAGCTATGGTAATCGGACTAATGCTTGTCTACTTCGCGCTGCCATATTTTAATAACCTCGCCGGCAAGCAGTTTGATATGGGCTTGTTCATCAGCCCCAAAAGTATCGCCATCGAGGTATTCCTTGTCTTGCTTGTTGGCATCATCGCCGGCATTTACCCGGCGTTCTTCCTGTCATCTTTTAAAGTGCTGAATGTTTTAAAAGGCAACACCTCGGCGGGCCCTGCAAAGCGTAACTTTTTGCGTAGCGGGCTGGTGGTGTTCCAGTTCTTTATTTCCACATCGCTTATTATAGCTACGATGGTGGTATACCGCCAGCTAAACTACATGCAAAATATCAAGCTGGGTTACGATAAAGAGCAGGTGCTGGTTATAAACGATGCTTATTCGCTTGGCAACAATATAGATGCCTTTAAACAGCAACTGCTGCGCGATCCGCGGGTAGCCAATGCTACCGTAACGGGCACCGTACCCGGTAGTGCCAACATGGATGGCACCCAGATCTACGCCAAAGAGTTTAACGATAAACAGGAACACAAAGAGATCCACACCAATATTTACCACGTGGAGGATAGCTACCTGGCAACCCTCGGCATAAAAATGGCCACAGGCCGCAACTTCTCATCCGCATCCCCGGCAGATTCGTCGGCTGTCGTGATCAACGAGGCGCTGGTGCGCGAGATAGGCTGGGGCAATACCGATCCAATTGGTAAAACCATCGTACGCTCTGGCCAGCGCGAATTTAAAGTGGTTGGTGTGGTGAAAGATTTTCACTATAAATCGGCAAAGGAAAAGATAGCACCGCTGATGTTTTTACCGGGCCGCAGCAATATGTTAATGGCTGTAAAAGTACACTCGGCAGATGTATCGGGCTTTTTAACCGATGTAAAGAAACAATGGGATGGTTATCGTGCTACAGCGCCATTCAGTTATTCGTTTCTGGATGAGCAATACGCCGCCCTGTACAGTGCAGAACAACGCACCGGGAAGATCTTCACTTCGTTTGCGTTAGTAGCCGTAGTCATTGCCAGCCTTGGTTTATTTGGCCTGGCAGCGTTCAGCATCAGGCAGCGGGTGAAGGAGATCGGTATCCGCAAGGTGTTAGGGGCCTCATCAGGTACAATCACGGGTATGTTATCGGCGGAGTTTTTAAAGCTGGTGGGCATTGCCATCGTGGTATCGGTACCGGTAACCTGGTACGCCATGCACAAATGGCTGCAGGATTTTGCTTACCGCATAGATATCTCCTGGTGGGTGTTCGTACTGGCTGCCTTTATAGCTATACTGGTGGCCTTTGTCACCGTGAGTTTCCAATCGGTAAGGGCAGCTTTGGCAAATCCCGTAAAAAGTTTGCGAAGTGAGTAACCTAAGTTGATTAGAGGTAGTCATAAAAGGTGAATCATTACATCGCCTCACCCAAACGTCCTCAAAAGGATTTAGTGGGAGCTTAAATAGGGGTAAATGAGTTGACAGTTGTATTGTTTATAAGATTTGAAATCGGGACACAAAGAATCAGCGTAATCGGTGAAATTAAATTAAAATCTGTGTAACGGCGAAGCCCTCTTGAGCACCAAAAAACTATTAATCGCGAAAAATAAAAAAATCA
The DNA here is from genome assembly GCF_014773265.1 of Mucilaginibacter pankratovii. GTDB lineage: Bacteria > Bacteroidota > Bacteroidia > Sphingobacteriales > Sphingobacteriaceae > Mucilaginibacter > Mucilaginibacter pankratovii. Next base: position 9,067 of record NZ_JACWMY010000005.1, read on the forward strand.
TGTTTAAAAACTACGTTAAAACAGCTTTCCGGAGCTTAATGAAAAACAAAGGCTTCACTGCCATCAATATACTTGGGCTTGCCCTGGGGCTGTGCGTTTGTATGCTGATCGTTTTCTACGTGATAGATGAAGTTGGCTATGATACCTATAACACCAAAGCCGATAGGATCTACCGCGTAAACAACGATATTAAATTCGGCGGGAGAACGAGTCAATATGCGGTTTCGCCGGCGCCTCTGGCATCAACGGTTAAAAGCGATTTCCCCGAAGTGGAAAAGACGGTGCGGTTTAGAGAGCGTGGCGGTTATAAAGTAAGGAAAGACGGGCAAAACGTGCAGGAGCACCGCATGGTTTTTGTGGACTCTACCGTATTTGATGTTTTTACCCTGCCGATGATACAAGGTGACCCTAAGACCGCTCTTACCGAACCCAAAAGCGTGGTAATAAACGAAACCACAGCGCTGAAATATTTTAACGCCACAAACGTGGTTGGTAAAATGCTGACTTTTAACGATACCATCCTGTACAAAGTAACCGGCGTAATTAAGGATATTCCAAAGCAATCGCATTTTAATTTCGACTTTTTATTAGCTATGGCCGGGCTGGACGAGAGCAAGGAAAATGCCTGGCTTAGCAATAACTTTGCCACTTACCTTGTATTAAAAAAAGGAACTAACCCCCAAACGCTGGAAGCCAAATTCCCTCCATTTGTAGCAAAATACGTTGGCGGGCAGCTACAGGCAGCTACCCACATGAGTTTCAGCGATTTTGAAAAGGATGGGAGTTACTTTAAATTAAGCTTAGTTGCATTAAGGGATATCCACCTGCGCTCTAATGTGCAAAACGAAATGGGCGCTAACGGCAACATCCAGTATGTGTACATATTTTCGGCAGTGGCTATTTTTATATTGCTTATTGCCTGCGTAAACTTCATGAACCTTTCTACCGCGCGCTCATCCAACCGTGCCCGCGAGGTAGGGGTGCGTAAAGTATTGGGCTCGGCACGCAGTTCGCTTATCGCGCAGTTTTTGTCGGAGTCGGTTTTGGTGACATTTGCCGCCACGGTTATTGCCGTGATAGCAGCATGGCTACTACTACCGGTATTTAACCAAATGGCGGATAAACAACTGGCATTTACCACCGCCACCTTTGTATGGCTGTTGCCCGTGTTGCTGGTAATTGTGGTTGTCATCGGCTGCCTTGCAGGTTCGTATCCCGCTTTCTTTTTATCGGCTTTCCAACCTATCGATGTATTGAAAGGTAAATTGTCGACCGGGTTTAAGGGTGGCTTCCTGCGGAGTTTTTTAGTGGTATTTCAGTTCTCTATTTCCATATTCCTCATCATCGGTACCCTGGTTATTTATAACCAGCTGAAATTCATCCAAAGTAAGGATCTGGGCTACAGCCGCGAACAAGTGCTTATTGTTAACAATACCGAAGTTTTGGATAAACAGGCCAAGGTATTTAAACAAGAGATAAAAGCACTGCCCGGGGTAAAAAATGCCACTTTAACCGGCTTTATACCAACCGGTGGCTGGAGAAACAACACATCGATGTTTGAGAGCCCTACATTGGATACCAAGCATGCAGTTTCTCTTGGCAATTGGGAAGTTGATGAGGATTATATCAGTACCATGGGTATGAAAATAAAGTACGGCCGCGATTTTTCTACAGAAATGAAAACAGATTCGTCCGCTGTGATACTTAACGAAGCCGCGGTAAAGATCCTGGGCTATAAAGATGCACTGAACAAGGAGTTATATATGCCTACAGATAACATGGCTAAGAACCTGAAGAAGCTGCACATCATCGGCGTTATAAAGGATTTTAACTTCAGTTCGCTGCGCGAAAATATTTCTCCGCTCGCATTTTTATACGGCCAAAACTCCGGTGCTTTAAGCGTGCATATCAACGCGGCGAATGCTGCCGCTGTATTGGCACAGGTTAAAGAAAAATGGCATACGTTAGCGCCAAACCAGCAGTTCGATTACTCGTTTATGGATGAGGATTTTGAGAACAGCTACCGTACCGAGCAGCGCATAGGCGGCATCTTTATCGCCTTTACGTCAATGGCTATCATCATAGCCTGCCTGGGCTTATTTGGCCTGGCAGCTTATGCGGCCGAGCAACGCACCAAGGAGATCGGTATCCGCAAAGTATTAGGCGCCAACATCTCCATCATAGTGGCTATGCTCTCTAAAGATTTTATTAAGTTGGTTATCGTAGCCATCGTTATCGCCTCGCCATTGGCCTGGTTTAGTATGCAGCATTGGTTTTTATCGGGCTTTGCTTACCAGGATGGTATAAAATGGTGGATAGTAGCTACAGCCGGTGGCGGAGCCATTATTATCGCGTTTATCACCATCAGCTTCCAATCTATAAAAGCCGCGTTGGCCAACCCGGTAACAAGTTTGAAGAATGAATAGGATGGTGAGTAGTGAGTGGAGAGTGGTGAATGATAAGTAAAACAAAGAATGGTGAGTGGGTTTGGCCTGCTTACCATTTTTGCGTTTGGTAAGCCTTACCATTCTATACTCATTATTCGCCATTCTCTATTCGCCACTTCCCACTAACCACTTCCCACTAACAACTCACTATTCTCTACTCACCAAGGTGTATCATAACCGTACAATGGCTGTTACGCATGCGTACAGTTGCATGTTGATATATCTAAATTAAACAATTGATAATCAATATATTATAACTTTGGTACTGCTTTTATTTTATAGGCGGTATTATGATCAGGAATTACTTAAAAATTGCTTTTCGCAATTTGTTTAAAAACAAGCTGTACAGCCTTATTAATATAGGCGGTTTGGGTGTTGGTATGGCCGTAAGCTTTATGCTGCTGTTATACGTTTATAATGAGTTTACCTTTGATAAATTTTACCCTAACGACGACCGCCTTTATTCTGTTTTGCGTAACCAGGCAGCCGATGGCGAGATCCAAACCAGCGGCGCCACATCGTTGCCGGTTGCAGCTGCCCTGCTAAAAGATTTTCCGGAAGTAGAAAAGGCAGCACACACCAACTGGCCGAACGACCGCCTGTTTAAATATAAAGACAAAACGCTTAACCTGCTGATGCTTTCTGGCGATCCGTCCATCCTGGATATTTTTAGCTATGAGTTTGTACGCGGAAGCAAAAAGACAGCCTTTGCCGAACTATCATCGGTAGTACTTACCCAAAGCGGCGCTAAAACGCTATTTGGCGATGAGGACCCCATGGGCAAGTTTGTTAAAATAGATAACACCCGCAGCGCAAAAGTTACCGGTATTATAAAAGATGCCCCCGCAAATTCATCCCGCAAATTCCAGGCGCTGGGTTCTTGGACCATGCAAGAGGCCGATATGCCATGGCTCAAAACTTCGGGCTGGGGCAACCATTCCTTCCGTACCTATGTTCTGTTAAAACCCGGTACCGATGTGGCCAGGCTAAATAAAAAATTGGCCGGGCTCTTCCAAAAATACGTTCCGGAGGATAAAGAGAACAAGTTTATGCTTTTCCAGTATTCGCGCGCGCACCTTTACAGCGATTTTAAAAATGGCGTGAGTGTTGGCGGGCAGATCAGGTATGTAAGATTGTTCCTGATATTGGCGATAGGCATCCTGCTCATAGCCTGTATCAATTTCATGAACCTTTCTACCGCCCGCTCAGAAAACCGCGCCCGCGAGGTTGGCGTGCGTAAGGTAGTAGGGGCAAGTCGCTTTTCGCTTATCTGGCAATTTATGGGCGAATCGTTGCTGATGTCGCTTATCTCCTTTGTGCTGGCACTGCTTATCATCCACGCATCCTTAGATTATTTTAACGGGATGACGCATAAAAACCTTTCTATCCCATACGGCCTATCTTATTTTTGGATAGCGGGCCTGGGTGTAACCATCATTACTGGTATTATAGCCGGCAGTTACCCGGCCTTGTTCTTGTCGTCTTTTAGGCCCGTTAAGGTTTTAAAGGGCATTAACAACGCGGGCAGGGCTACCCTTAGGCCAAGGCAGGTATTAGTTACGTTACAATTTGTTTTTGCAACGGGGCTTATCCTCTCCACCATACTGATATATAAACAACTCAACTATATTAAAAACCTGCCGACAGGTTATAGTAAGGATGGCCTGGTAGAGATTCCCCAGGTTGGTAAAATATACGATCAGTTTGAGAGCTTCCGCAGGGATGCGATGGCTACGGGTGCAGTTACCGAAGCTGCCAGTACATCGGGCACCATCACAAACGATGGCAGCTCTTCCTGGGGCATCAAATGGCCGGGGCAATTACCGGGAGAAGACAAGCTCCCTATCAGCCAGATGGTTACCACCTATCATTTCACCCAAACATTCGGCATTAAAATACTGGAGGGCCGCGATTTTGATATTGGCCGCCCGTCGGATTCAACCGCAATTATGCTCAACGAATCGGCCGTGAAACTGATGCGTTTGAAAGAGCCATTGGGCACCGTAGTGTTTTGGCAGGGCGTAAACCGCACCGTGATTGGCGTAGTTAAGGATTTTATATGGGGTAAAGCTTATGAGCCTATTAAACCCGTTATCATTGGTTTTGAAAAAGGCTGGGCGGGCACTGCTACCCTGAAGCTTAATAAAAATATGGCTGTTTCAACAGCACTTGCAAAGCTGGAAGCCGTTTACAAAAAATACAATGCCGAGTATCCTTTCGATTATAAATTTGTTGACGAACTGTACGACGAGAAGTTTGCTACCGAGCAGTTGTTAGGCAACCTCACCAATTCATTCACCGTGCTGGCTATCGTGATATCCTGCCTTGGTTTATTTGGCCTTTCATCCTTCTCGGCCGAGCAGCGCCGTAAGGAGATCGGTATCCGTAAGGTGTTAGGCGCATCTACACGCAACCTTTGGTACAATCTATCAAAAGAGTTCATCGTGCTGGTTAGCATTGGCTTTGTTATCGGCGCGGCCTTTAGCATTTACTTTATGAGCCAGTGGCTGCAGAGCTATACCTATCGAACCAGTATAAGTGTTTGGGTTTTTGCCACAACTATCATCATCAGCCTGGGCGTTACATTAATAACGGTAAGCTGGCAGGCCATTAAAGCGGCTGTAACCAACCCGGTGAAGAATTTAAGATCGGAATAAATCAGTTCATAGTTGATGGTTCATAGTTGATGGACTGAAGTAAATCTGCAATTGACCATGGACTTTTAAATCAGTGTAATCAATTTTCAAATCGGTGTAACGGCAAAGCCCTCTTGAGCGCCAAAAAATAAACTACTGCGAAAAATCTATAAAAATATGATAAAAAACTATTTCAAAATTGCCTTACGGGGTTTCCGCAGGCATAAGCTATTTACCTTCATCAACATTGTAGGGTTGTCTATTGGTATCAGCGCAGCGCTGGTGATCTACCTCATTGTACATTTTGATTTTACATTTGATAAGTTTCATAAGGATAGCGAGCGCGTTTACCGCGTAACTACCGATTATTCTTTTGCGGGCGAGGTAGGGCACAATGGCGGGGTAACTATGGCCCTTGCGCCGGCTTTAAGCGCCGAAGCTACCGGTATTGAACAGGTTGCTCCGTTTTATATCTACAACGAGGTGAATGTATTGGTACCCAACGGCTCATCGGCAGATAACAAGCTAAAAAAGCAAAGCGGGATAATTTTCGCCGAAGGTCATTACTTTAATATTTTTGAATATAAGTGGGTTGCCGGAAATAGAAAAACCGCGCTTAAAGATCCCAACACGGTTGTGCTTACTACTAAGCAGGCTAAACTGTATTTTCCAAAGCTGGATTATACCGACATGATGGGCAAGCAGATCATCTACGACGACTCCCTTAAAACCACCGTTACCGGTATTGTAGAGCCATTTAAAAACCGCTCAGATTTTACCGCGCACGATTTTATCTCCTTCATCACCGGTACAACCGATCATTACATTAAAGACAACTTCGAGGTAGCGGAGTGGGGCAGTACAAACTCAGCCTCGCAGTTATTTATCAAACTTGCGCCAACCGCTTCCGCTGCTAAATTAGAGAAACAACTAAATGCTATGCTGAAAAAGCATAACCCTCCAAAGCCGGAAAATAAGGGCAATACGCAGGGCCTTTCGCTCCAGCGTATCAGCGACCTGCATTTCGACCAAGTTTATGGCGGCCTGGATGGTGTGCGTACAGCAAGCAAAACCACGCTTTACGGCCTATTAGTAATTGCTGCATTTTTACTGATATTGGGATGCATCAATTTCATTAATCTTACTACGGCGCAGGCATCGCAGCGTGCCAAGGAGATAGGTATCCGCAAAACAATGGGCAGCAGGCGTAGTCAGTTGATTATGCAGTTTTTAAGCGAGACCTTTTTGATAACGCTTTTCGCGGTAATTATCTCCGTAGCTATAGCGCCGGTAATACTAAAACTCTTTGCCGATTTTGTACCCGAAGGGATCTCTGTAAACATCTTAGCCCAGCCGGACCTGGTTGGGTTTCTGATCCTGTTAACCTTACTGGTAAGCGGTCTATCCGGCTTTTATCCAGCCCTGGTGTTATCGGGCTATAAACCGGTTATGGTATTGAAGAACCAGTCGGTAAGTAACAGCAGCAAATCGCGCAATGCCTGGCTGCGTAAATCGTTAACGGTAACGCAGTTTGTAATAGCGCAGTTCTTCATCATGGCTACCTTACTGGTGAGTAAGCAGATTTATTATGCGTTGCATAAGGACCTTGGCTTTAAAAAAGATGCCATTGTAAATATCAGCACACCATATAAAAGCATGAATACCGATAAGCAACAGGTGTTTATGAATAAGATCCGCGCCATTGCGCAGATACAGTTGATGAGCGTAGGCGGAGCGCCGCCATCATCGGGCAATACCAACTCCACTATGGTTACCTATAAGGACGGCAAAAAAGAAATAAAAATCGATCTGCAGCAGAAGTTTGCCGATGAGAATTACCTCAATGTTTACCAGATAAAACTGTTAGCCGGGCGTAACCTGCGCTCAACCGATACGGCAGGGGCGGGCAACACCCTTATTAATAATACCTACGCCAAAGCATTAGGTTTCCGTAACCCAAATGATGCCATTGGCAAGCAACTGGATTATAACGACAAGCAGAAAACCATAGTTGGTGTAACGGCCGATTTTTACCAGAAATCGCTGCACTCACCTATAAAACCACTTGCTATCCTGCAGCCCGGGAACAGAAAGTGGAATAACCGCACTTTCCATATTGCGCTTAAACCACAAACTGCGGGCGGTACCGAATGGAAAACCGCAATAGCCGGGTTTGAAAAAATATGGAAAGAGGTTTACCCCGACGAAGATTTTGAATACACTTTTTACGACGAGAACATCGCTAAATTTTACACCGCCGAGCAGCATACTTCTCAATTGCTTACCTGGGCTACAGGGCTATCCATATTTATCAGCTGCCTTGGTTTATTGGGCCTGGCTATTTATACCACCAGCCAGCGCACCAAAGAGATCGGCGTACGAAAGGTATTAGGCGCTTCGGTGGCGCAGATAGTAACGCTGCTTTCTACCGAATTGATCTGGCTTATTGTATTAGCTTTTGTAGTGGTAACTCCAATTGCCTATTACGCCATGCAAAAATGGATGGAAAACTTTGCCGACCGCACCGCTATCAGCTGGTGGATCTTCGCGCTAAGTGGCGGCGGGATGCTCACAGCCGCTTTATTTACGCTCAGCTTCCAAACGGTGAAAGCCGCTGTTGCCAACCCCGTGAGGAGTTTGAGGAGCGAGTAGAGGTTAGTTGATAGCCGATGGTTCATGGTTCGTAGTCGAAAAAGAGTGGCAGCTACAATGAGCTATCAACCATGAACCAATTCGTTAACTAATGTTAAAACCTTAGGAATTCTTTGTCATAGTGCGGATATTGTATGCAATTACATAAAGCCTATGATAAAGAGTTACTTAAAGATAGCCTGGCGCAGCGTCGCCAATAATAAAACATCTTCTGTCATCAATATTGGCGGGCTTGCTGTTGGTATGGCGGTAAGCTTTATGCTGTTGCTATATGTTTATAACGAATATAGTTTTGATAAGTTCCACACCAACAACAACCGCTTGTACCAGGTTTTTAAGAACCAGCCCGCCAACGGCGAAATACGAACAAAAACCTTCACGCAGCAATTGCTTGCAGGCGTTTTAAAAAAGGATTTCCCCGAGGTGGAGAACGTAGCACGCATCAACGAATCTAAAGACGCGCTGATCACTTTTAAGGATAAAGGCTTAAAGGCAAACACCATTGCAGCCGATCCGGCTTTGTTTGATCTGTTTACCTTTCAATTTGTTTGGGGCGATGAGCATACCGCGCTTACCGACCCTTCGGGCATCATCCTGTCAGAATCCACTGCGCTTGCAGTATTTGGCAACCGTAACCCGGTAGGCGAGATGGTGCAATACGAGAACCAGTTCCCGATGAAGATAAGCGCGGTTATTAAAGATAACCCGCAAAACTCCAGCTTTACATTTAAGGCTATTATTCCATGGGCCGCATTCTTAAGCCAAAACCCATGGTTAAAAGGAGAGGGCTGGGATAATTATTCTTATTTTACCTATGTGCGGTTAAAGCCGGGTGTATCACCTGATGCCGTAAATGCAAAAATCAGGAATTTGATAGGGCAGCACTTTCCTAAGGATGAGGCGGTAAAACTGTTTATATTTCCCTTTACCAAGCTGCATTTATACGGTGAATTTAAAAACGGCGTAAATACCGGCGGCAGTATTGAATATGTGCGGCTGTTCCTTTTCCTTGCCATCGGGATTTTGCTGATTGCCTGTATCAATTTCATGAATCTTTCTACCGCCCGGTCGGAGCGGCGGGCGCGGGAGGTGGGAATCCGCAAGGCTATTGGTGCAAGGCGGGGTGCGCTCATCAAACAGTTCATGGGCGAATCGTTACTGATGGCCTTTGTGGCTTTCCTGCTGGCCCTGGTGCTTATTGTTGTGTTGCTGCCCGTGTTCCGGAATATCATCAACATCAACTTAAGCCTGCCTTATACCAATCCGCTGGCCTGGTGTATTGCTTTGGCGGTTACAGTACTTACAGGCTTAATTGCGGGTAGTTATCCGGCGCTGTTCCTTTCTTCGTTCAACCCGGTTAAAGTACTGAAAGGGCAAATGATTAGTACCGGCAGTACCATCCGGCCAAGGCAGGTGTTGGTGGTAATGCAGTTCACCTTTGCTACCTGCCTCATTATCTTCAGCATTTTTGTTTACCGGCAAATAGGTTTTATAAAAGACCGCCCCGTTGGCTATAACCGTAACGGAATGGTAGAAATTATGGCTGACGGCAAGATGTACGACCAGTTCGACCTTTTTCGCCGCGATGCACTGGCATCGGGTGCTATTACGGATGCAGCGTTGATATCGGACCCTATTACCAATGTAACCGGCGCTACCTGGAATAATACCTGGCCCGGGCAATTACCCGGTGAGAGCAGCATCTCTATCGATTGCCTTGCCGCTACTTACCACTTTATAGATACTTACCAGCTGAATTTACTCGAGGGGCGCGATTTCGCTACAGAGCGCCCATCAGATTCTACCGCTGTTATCCTGAATGAAGCGGCGGTAAAGCTGATGCGTTTGAAAGAGCCAGTGGGGCAGCAGATAACATGGATGGGCGGTAAGCGGACTGTTATTGGCGTCGTGAAAAACTTTGTGCTGGCATCGCCGTATGAACCGGTAAAGCCCGTTATTATTGGCTTTATGAAAGGCTGGGCAACCAGTATAGGATTACGGCTTAACCCAAATACTTCCGTATCGCGCAACCTGGCGGTTTTGCAAAAAGTATACAAAAAATATAACCCCACGTATCCCTTTGAGTATAAGTTTACCGATGAAAGCTTCAGCGCTAAATTTCGTAACGAGAAGTTGCTGGGCACCATGGCGGTATTGTTTACCTGTTTAGCAATTATGTTATCGGCGCTTGGCTTGTTCGGTCTCGCCGCGTTCTCTGCCGAGCGCAGGCGAAAGGAGATCAGCATCCGCAAAGTGCTGGGAGCGGGCACAGGTGCGCTTTGGTTAAAGCTCTCACAGGAATTTGTAGTGCTGGTGGTGATATCCTTCGTAATTGGCTCGCTTATTAGTTGGTATAATATCAGCCGCTGGCTTTCAAAGTATACTTACCACACCACAATCAGTGTTTGGGTGTTTGTGGCAACATTGGCGCTTAGTATGGTTATTTGCCTTGCGGCCGTAAGCTGGCAGGCGGTAAAAGCCGCGCTGGTAAACCCGGTGAAGAATTTGAGAAGCGAGTGATTTTTATTTCTGATATCGGATGTTCGATTTCGGATTTATAATGGAGTGGACGAAGATATGTTCAAAGGAATCCCCGCGTTAACGATTGGAAGGGGAAGCCACGGTGCGTAGGGCGCTAGCGGGGTAAACGTGGCCGGAGCGCAGCGCAGCCCTGGAAAGCGTGGGCCGAAGGCAACGCCATTATTGATAAGTAGTTTTAAATTATGATAAACGTCATGTTGAACTTGTTTCAACACCCCATCATAAAGGTAGCCACCATGCTAAGCCTATTTGCATAACCGCGAGCTTTGCATGTGGGGTGCCGAAATAAATTCGGCATGACGTAAAGTTTATCTTCCTTCATCGCCAAAACAACCACTCACCCCATCAACCAACACCACTTACCCCATCAACTATCATCTATGAACCATCACCTAAATTCCTTATTTTCGCCCAATGAATTTTTCGTCGAAATTGCTGGAGGATGCTGTTGCTGAGTTTGCCAAATTACCGGGTGTGGGCCAAAAAACTGCACTGCGTTTGGTGCTGCATTTGCTTAACCGCGATAAGGAGGAGGTGGCCCGTTTCAGCACCTCTGTAAGCCGCCTGCGCAACGAGATTCAGTTCTGCAGCACCTGCCATAATATATCGGATAACGCCGTCTGCGAGATCTGCGCGTCAAAAAAACGCGACCATAGCCTGGTTTGCGTGGTAGAAGATACCCGCGATGTAATGGCCATTGAGAACACCAATCAATACAATGGCGTTTATCACGTGCTTGGTGGCTTAATATCACCGATGGATGGCATTGGCCCGTCGGATCTGCAGGTGGATACCCTGGTGGAAAGGCTGAAAGAGAACGGCGTAAAAGAAGTGATTTTCGCCCTTAGCGCTACCATGGAAGGGGATACTACCATCTTTTACCTGCACAAGCGTTTAAAACAATTCAATATAAATATCTCTACCATTGCCCGTGGCATAGCTTTTGGTGGTGAATTAGAGTACGTGGACGAGATCACATTAGGAAGATCTATTGTGACGAGGGTTCCGTACGAAAATTCATTATCCTGATCGCTTATGAAACTCTCTGTCATTGTAGTTAATTACAATATGTGCGCTTTGCTGAAGCAGTCTATCGACTCTTTAATTAAAGCTTGTAAACACATTGATTATGAATTAATTGTTGTTGACGATGCCTCTACAGATCGCTCGGTAAAGATGCTGCAAATGGAGTTCCCAAAAGCCCATACTATCCTGAACGAAAAACATTTGGGCACAGCCAAAAGCCGCAACCTTGCGTTAGCACAGGCAAGCGGGGAGTATGTTTTAATGGTCAATGCGGATACAATTGCAGCCAGCAACGCGCTTGATGGTACACTGGCGTTTATGGATAATCATCCGGATGCGGGTGGTGTGGGCGTGCGGATGCTTACCCCGCAGGGGCGCTTCCTCCATGTATCACGCAGGGGCTTTAACCGCGCCTGGGAAACTTTCTTTAAACTTACCGGCCTGGCCAAACACTTTGTAAAATCGAGGCTGTACAAACACAAAGACAATAATTGGGTAGATGAGTTTGAAACTGCCGAGGTTGATGTGATAAATGGTGCTTTTATGCTGCTCCGCAAATCTGTATTGAACGAGGTGGGCGAGTTTGACGAACGTTTAAGCACGTTCGGACACGATATCGACCTTTCGTACCGCATCCGCCTTGCCGGATATAAAAATTACTACTACCCCAAAACCTATATTCTTAACTACAGGAAGCACCTGGGTTCGAAATTTACCTGGACCCACATCAGGCATTTTTATGGTGCTATGATTATATTCGCTGCCAAATATATGTTCCGTATGCCGGAGATCAAGATGCCGGACGTACCGCAGATATTTGCCCCGAAATATGAACTTGAAAAATAAGGTAATTGTTATCACCGGTGCATCATCAGGCATCGGTAAAGCCCTTGCTATAGAATTTGCCAATCGCGGCGCCAACCTGGTTTTAGGCGCACGCCATTACGTGAATTTATGCACAATCGCCCAAAATATTGAAACCCACCAAAAAGTAAAAGCGGTTGCTGTGCAATGCGATGTTACCGTTGAGCAGGATTGCGCTATGCTAATCAAACAGGCGGTACTCACCTTCGGCAGGGTAGATGTGCTCATCAATAACGCCGGCATCAGCATGCGTGCACTTTTTAAGGATGTAGACCTGAAGGTTTTAAAGAGCCTGATGGACGTAAATTTTTGGGGGACAGTTTATTGCACCAAATATGCTCTGCCCGAGATAAGCAAAACAAAAGGCAGCATAGTGGGCGTATCCTCAATAGCCGGCTACAAAGGTTTGCCCGGCCGTGCCGGCTACTCCGCCAGTAAATATGCCATGAATGGTTTTTTAGATGCCCTGCGGGTAGAGAACCTGAAAACCGGCGTACACGTAATGGTGGCCTGCCCGGGCTTCACAGCATCCAATATTCGCAATACCGCCCTCGATAAAAGCGGCAAACAACAAGGCGAAAGCACTTTGGAAGAAAATAAGATGATGACATCCGAACAGGTGGCAACCATTATAGCCAACGGCGTAGAGAACCGCAGCCGCACCCTCATCATGACCACACAAGGTAAGCTCACCGTATTCCTCAGCAAATTCTTCCCCGCGTTTTTAGATAGGCAGGTTTATAAGGTGTTTGCGAAGGAGAGGAATGCGTTGTTGAGGTAGTTCATTGGTTCACTTGTTCGTTAGTTCATTAGTAGGTGGTGTGCCAACCCAAGCCGTCATCCTGAATTTATTTCAGGACCCCATCATAAAAGTAGCCACTTTGCATAACCGCTTTGCGCGCCGTTTACCTGCCGTGTGGGGTGCCGAAATAAATTCGGCGTGACGTTATAAGATGTACCTTACAAGACCAATGAACCACTGAACTAATGAACCACTGAACTAAAAGCACTTATCTTACTCATATCCAATACTATCCTTCCATCTTCATCCCGTTCAAACATCGGCACAAATTTGGCATCCCAAACCATATCGGCATAGGTGTAGCTGGTGCGGGAGTGTACGGTTTGAGAGAAGGTATCATCAAAGGCTTTTAGCAATACTGAGAACGAAGCCTGCGTGCGTTCCAGTTCTTCGGGAGTGATATCCGCCAGCGGGCTGTTCTCATCAAGCGGGTGTACTATCGTCCAGTTGAGAGTAAGAATACTTACCCTGGTGCGTTCCAGCTCCAGGGGGAAGAAACGGCGGGTAGCTTTGCCGTTCACAATTTCATTGTAAGAGAAAACTACTTCGACATCAAGGTCTATTAAAACGTTTTTCCGCAGGTTAGAGATGCGGAACATCAGGCCCTGGCCATTTTCCCGGTAGGGGCTCACCAGCAGATTATCACTGTAAACAATTTTGGCCGATGGTTTAGAAAAACGCCCGTAAAGCAAACCTGTTGCCAGAGCAAATGCCAGCAAACCGATCATCGATTCGATGGCGGCAACACTATTGGCAACAACACCATGCGGACTGATATGCCCATAGCCAACAGTAGATATGGTTTGTGCCGAAAAGAAAAATGCGTCTAAAAAGCGGTCAAATGTACTGGTGCCAGCTGAGCCGTAAAGGCTATCCATGCCTATCAGCACGTAAATAGTAGCAAAGAACAGGTTGGCAAAAAGGTACCCGCTTAATATAATAACCCAAAATTTACCCCAACTCATTTTAATGAGGGTATGGTAATTATCGGCCGTATTAAAAAACGCGAGGCCTTTACGCCGCACATTCACCGAGCCATCCTTATTAATGAGCGGCTGGCTTTTAATAACCGGCTGCGGGCCAAAGCCAAGGTCGTTTTCGGGGTTTATTTTTTGTTCTTTTATCGCCATGGAGAATAATTTTGAAGGATGGATTGAGTGAATGAGTGAATGCGAAACCCTGGTAGTTTACGGTTCTTCATTCAATCACTAAATATCGAAAATACACGGACAGATGTATGAGCAATTTTACAGAAATTCCTTTACAATTTATAGCGTCGGGGCCGCTGTGAAGTATTAATTTACACTAGGATCAACCGTAAAAGTGTAAACTTTTTCAGGGCGATTATATCTGGCAGGTGTTCCACAAAAAGTGTTTCACCTCTGGTTAGAGTAAAATTTAAATTTTATTTAATTGCTTGATAGGTAGTAATTTATGGCGGTTATTTAACGTGCGGGGATGTTCCAAAGTGTTTCACTTATTTTATTTAAAACGCTGATATTCAGAGATAATGGTGTTTCGGGGTGTTTCACACAAAAGTGGAACACCCGGAACGGAAGGCAAAAAAATCTTAATGCTTTTAACTCTTTCAAAAACATCATTATTCTTGCTTTTAGTGAAAAGTATTTCCATCTTTGCCATAACAATGAAAATTAACACATTAAACAATAATTGGTGGTGGCTTAACGAAAATTCGTAAGGCAGCCTCATTTTTTGTTTTTTACAGATATACAGAAGGGTTGCCGCAAGGTAGCCCTTTTTTTATGCCCTAACATGAAACAGATACTTAACCATCTTTTTGAACACAAAACCTTCAGCCGCGAGCAATCGAAAGAAATTTTGAAGAACATCGCTTTGGGTAAATACAATAACTCGCAAATGGCAGCCTTCATGACGGCCTATTGCATGCGCAGCATCACCGTGAATGAACTGGAAGGTTTCCGCGATGCCATGCTGGAACTTTGCCTGCCTATCGACCTGGAAACCGGCGAGCTCATCGATCTTTGCGGTACCGGCGGCGATGGTAAGGACACTTTTAACATCTCCACACTCGCTTCATTTGTAGTAGCAGGGGCAGGGTACAAGGTGGCTAAGCACGGCAACTACGGCGTATCATCCGGCTGTGGGTCATCCAACGTAATGGAGCATTTGGGCTATGTGTTCACCAACGATGCCGATAAGCTGAAAAGCAGCATCGATAAGGCGAATATCTGTTTTCTGCATGCCCCTTTGTTTCACCCGGCTATGAAAACAGTTGCGCCCATCCGCCGAGAGCTTGGCGTTAAAACTTTCTTTAATATGCTTGGCCCCCTGGTAAACCCGGCTAAACCCGGCAACCAGCTGGTAGGGGTGTTTAACCTCGAACTGGCACGGGTTTACGCGTATCTATACCAAAAATCGGGCATTAAATATACCATCCTTAACGCTTTGGATGGTTACGACGAGATCTCGCTTACCTGCGATTTTAAAACCTTCTCTGCCGAAGGCGAAAAGATGAATACCATAGAAAGCCTTGGCTTTGATAAACTAAACGAAAACGAAATAACCGGCGGGCATACCGTGAGCGATTCGGCAGAGATCTTTATGAAGGTGCTTAACGATGAAGCTACCAAAGCGCAAACCAATGTAGTATTATCCAACGCGGCAATGGCCATTAAAACCATGTCGCCGGGCAAAACGTTTGCAGATAGTTTTTACGAGGCGGAGGAATCGCTCATCAGCAAAAAGGCACTGCAGAGCTTTAAAACTTTGATCGCCAACTAATATGAAGATAAAAATTTGTGGTTTAAAACACCCGGATAATATCGAAGCGGTTGCGGCATTGTCGCCAGATTATATGGGGTTCATCTGTTATAGCAGGTCGCCGCGATTTATTGGGGAGCTGGATGAAGATATTTTAGCCACCCTGCCAGATCATATCCTGAAAACAGGCGTATTTGTAAACGCATCGGTAGAACGGATCAACAAAACCATGAACAAATATGGTTTTGAGGCTATCCAGCTGCATGGTGCCGAAACTCCGGATCATTGCGCCATGTTCCGGACAAAGGTTATTGTTATTAAAGCTTTTGGTGTAGACGAGGATTTTGATTTTAGCCGGCTGGAGAATTACGCTAACAAAGTGGATTATTTTCTGTTCGATACCAAAACGGTGGCACACGGCGGTTCGGGAAAAACCTTTAACTGGGAAGTATTGAACAGGTACACCGGCGATGTGCCTTTCTTTTTATCGGGAGGCCTAAGCCTGGAGAATTTGGCGGAGGTTGGTAACATCAAACACCCCATGCTGTACGGTGTAGATCTGAACAGCAGGTTCGAATCGGCGCCGGCATTAAAAGACATTGATAAGCTTAAAGAAGCATTTAATATTATAAAAACATTCAACAGCGATGAAGTACGGAGTTAACGACCAGGGGTATTACGGAGATTTTGGCGGGGCATACATCCCCGAAATGCTTTACCCCAACGTAGAGGAACTGAGGCAGGAGTATATTAAAGTAATGAACGACCCCAGCTTTGTAGCGGAGTTTGAACAATTACTGCGCGATTACGTGGGCCGCCCTTCGCCTTTATATCATGCAAAACGCTATTCCGAAAAGTATGGTGCTAATATCTTCTTCAAAAGAGAAGACCTTAACCACACCGGTTCGCATAAAATAAACAACGCCATAGGGCAGATCTTATTAGCCGAGCGCCTTGGCAAAAAACGCATCATCGCCGAAACCGGCGCGGGGCAGCACGGTGTGGCAACAGCTACCGTTTGCGCCCTCAAAGGCATCGAATGCGTGGTATACATGGGCGAAATAGATATGGCCCGGCAGGCACCAAACGTATCCCGCATGAAGATGCTGGGCGCTAAGGTGGTACCGGCAACATCGGGTAGTAAAACCCTTAAGGATGCTACAAACGAAGCCCTGCGCGACTGGATAGGCAACCCGGTTGATACGCACTACATCATCGGCTCGGTGGTAGGCCCTTATCCTTACCCGGATATGGTGGCTAAGTTCCAGTCTATCATCTCCCTCGAAGCAAAAAAACAACTGCTGGAGCAAACCGGCAACGAGTTACCGCAATATGTAATGGCTTGTGTAGGCGGCGGCAGCAATGCAATGGGTATGTTCTACCATTTTTTGGATGATGAGGATGTAAAATTAGTAGCCGTTGAAGCAGCCGGTAAAGGCGTGGAAAGCGGCCATTCGGCAGCAACTACCTTCCTTGGTAGGGAAGGTGTTTTGCACGGCAGCCGTACCATATTGATGCAAACAGCTGACGGGCAGGTGGAAGAACCGTATTCTATCTCCGCAGGGTTGGATTATCCCGGTATAGGCCCGCAGCATGCGCACCTGTACAAAATAAACCGCGCCAAATACGTAAGCATTACCGATGATGAAGCACTGCAGGCAGGTTTGCTTTGCTCACAAATGGAAGGCATCATCCCCGCCATAGAAACGGCACATGCATTGGCCTACCTGGAGAAAATGACCTTTGACAAAGGTGATAATGTAGTCATTTGCCTGTCGGGGAGAGGAGATAAGGACCTGGATACGTATATTAAGTATTTTGGGTATTAGTGGTGAGTGGAGAATAGTGAGCAAAGTAGTGAGAATGATAGTAACCACTTTCTACTCACCATTCACCACTCTCCAAGGTGTATCATAACCGAACACACACTGTTACGCTTGCGAACATTTCCGATAATTTAGTCAATTCTTAAAATACTAATAATCAATAATTTATAAAACTGGTACAGCTTTTAACTATGTTACGGCAAAATCGGTTTGTATGTTTAAAAATTACTTCAAAATCGCCTGGCGTAATATTCTCCGCCATAAAGGTTACTCCATAATCAATATTTCCGGCTTAAGCGTTGGCATCGCTGCCTGTCTGCTCATATTTGTTATCCTGCAGTTCGAGCTGAGCTTCAACACCAGTTTTACCAACTACAAAAGCCTTTATCATGTGGTTACCCAGCAAATGGGCGAAGATGGTACCACCTATAATCCAGGTGTGTCCGTACCGGGACTGGATGCCTTGCGTATTGACTTCCCACAAGTAAAGTTTGCCGCGATAAACTCCAGCTATGGCAGCCAGCTAACTGTACCGGGTAACGACCCTACGAACGCCGTGAACGATAAAAAATTCAGTGAGCCTATGGGTGTGTTCTTTATGGAGCCGCAGTTCTTCGATATTTTCCACTCCGAATGGCTGGCCGGCGACAAAAGCGCGTTAAAACAGCCCAATATGGTGGTAATTGATAAAAGTACTGCCATCAAATACTTTGGCGACTGGAAACAGGCCATGGGCAAGACGCTTAAAATGGATAACGTTTTAACCCTGCGCGTAGCAGGCATTATTGGCGATGCCCCTGCCAATAGCGACTTCCCCCTGAAAGTGATGGTATCTTACATCACCTGGAAACAGCATCCCAAAGACTATAATTACTCTAATGAGTGGGGATCGTTAAGCAGCAACCACCAGATCTTTGCCGAACTACCGGCAGGCTTTACTGCCGCCAACATGGATGCCCAATTGGTGCCTTTTACACGTAAATATAGCGAAGATAAAACCAAGGTAACCCGCGCTCATTTTTTACAACCGCTGAAAGACATGCACTTTGATACCCGTTTTGGTAACACCATCGGCGACCATAGCACCAGCATGGCAACCATCCGCATATTGGCACTTATCGCGGCGCTAATTATCGTAATGGCATCCATCAATTTCATCAACCTGTCTACTGCGCAATCGGTAAGCCGATCAAAAGAAGTTGGTATTCGTAAGGTATTGGGTAGCACCAGGAAGCAACTGATATCCCAGGTATTGGGCGAAACTACACTTATCGTAGTTTTCTCTGTGGTTATCGCTACTGTTATCGCGTTGTTTTCTTTGCCTTATCTTAAAAATATCGCCAGTGTACCGGATGGTATTGGCTTGTTCAACGTGGGCACGGTGTCGTCCCTGTTGTTAACCACCCTGACGGTTATTTTGCTATCGGGCATTTACCCGGCGCTTATTGTATCGGGCTTTAAACCCATACTGGCTATTAAAAACAAAATTACAGCAGCATCGGTAGGTGGGATACCTTTGCGCAGAGCATTGGTTGTTGGCCAGTTCGTTATAGCGCAACTGCTTATCATAGGCACTCTGGTAGCTGTTAAACAAATGAACTTTGTAAATGAGGCCGACCTTGGCTTCAACAAAAGCGCGGTGTTGATATTACCGGGCTATACTGATAGCATCAGCCTGAGCAAAATAGAAACCTTTAAACAGCAATTATTGGCAAACCCAAGGGTAAAATCGATAAGTTTTGCTTCCGATGCGCCGTCTTCAGATAATAACTGGGGCTCTAACTTCTATTACAATAACGATCCTAAGGGCGCAACATTTGCTACGTTCCTTAAATTTGGCGATGCCGATTATTTTAAAACTTTCGGCTTTAAGTTTGCCGCCGGCAAAGGGTACGACCCGGCCGATACTACCCGCCAGGTGGTAGTTAACGAAACGCTGATACACAAGCTTGGTGTAAAAAGGGCAGAAGATGCAATCGGAAAAACCTTAAAAATGGGCGGCGCCAAGTCATGGGCAACCATTACCGGTGTTGTTAAGGATTTTAAAACCAATTCGCTGCGCGATGCCGTTAAACCGATAACTATAGCGCCACGCAAGCAGTTCGAATCGCTTGCAGCGGTAAAGATCGAAACCGGCAACCTTTCTAATACGGTTACTACTATTAAAGCCCTTTGGGAAAAAACTTACCCGGAATATGCATATAACGGCTATTTCCTGGATGATAACATCGCTAAATTTTACGAGCAGGAAAACAAACTAGCACTGGTTTACAAGATCTTCGCGGGTATTGCCATTTTTATCTCCTGCCTTGGCTTGTACGGGCTGGTATCATACATGGCGGTGCAGCGCACAAAAGAAGTAGGCGTTCGCAAAGTATTGGGTGCATCGGTAGCCAATATTGTTTTCATGTTCTCCAAGGAGTTTTTATTGCTGATAGCCATCGCCTTTGTTATTGCCATGCCGTTGGCCTGGTACCTCATGTCGCAATGGCTGCAGAACTTTGCCTACCGCATACCATTAACAGCGGGCGTGTTTATCCTGGCCATCGTAGGCTCGATGGGTATAGCCTGGTTAACCGTAAGTTACAAAGCCGTAAAAGCCGCGCTGGTAAACCCGGTGAAGAGTTTGAAAAGTGAATAAGGAAGAAAGAGTCAAGACAACAAGAATCAAGAGTCAAGATAAATCGGTGTAATCAATACTTAATCGGTGTAATCAAAAAACATGATAAAGAACTATTTTAAAACCGCATGGCGCAGCCTGCTTCGCAATAAAAGTTATACCATTATCAACATCACCGGGCTGGCTATTGGGATCGCCGCCTGCCTGCTGATATTTTTGGTGGTTAATTTCGAAACCAGCTTTGATAATTATCATACCAAAAAAGATAATATCTACCGCGTAATTACCGAAAGGCATACCCCCGATGGCATCAAATACAAAGGCGGGGTACCCATGCCTGTTGCGCCTGCGCTTAGGGTTGATTATGCCCAGTTGCCGCAAGTGGCATCCGTGTTCAACAATTACGACCTGCAGATGAACGTTACCGATGAACATACCGGACAGGTAAAAAAATTCAACGACGACGATGTGTATTTTGCCGAGCCGCAAATGTTTAAAATATTTGATTTTGAATGGCTGGGTGGCGATAAACAAAACGCCTTAACCGAACCGAATACCGTTATTCTTTCACAGCATGTTGCCGAAAAATATTTTGGTAAATGGCAGGATGCCATTGGTAAAACCGTACGTTGCGATAATAAGATAGACCTGAAAGTTACCGGGGTACTCCAAAATCATCCCGCCAATACCGACTTGCCTATAGATATCGCCGTATCGTACAGTACCATCAAAAACACGGGCTACTTACAAAACCTTGCCGATTGGGGGAGTAATCTCAGTGCACATAATTGCTTTATTATTTTGCCTGAGAAGGTAAGTCCCGCAAGTTTCAACAGCTTTTTAAAATCATTTGTAAACAAGTATAAGCCCGAAAAGAAAAACCAGGACTTTTTGAAACTACAGGCTTTTACAGATATGCACTACGATAGTAAAGTGCCTATTTTTAGCGGCCAGGTGTTCAGTAAAGATCTGATCAAAACCATTAGCCTTATTGGGGTTTTTCTGTTAGTGATCGCTTGTGTTAACTTTATTAATCTGGCTACGGCGCAGGCGGTAAACCGCTCTAAGGAGGTTGGTATCCGTAAGGTATTGGGCAGCGGCCGCAAGCAGCTTATCCTGCAATTCATCAGCGAAACTTTTATTATCACGCTTATTTCCGTTGGATTAGGAATTGCGCTGAGCGAGGCCGTGTTGCCATCATTAAATAACCTGCTGGAAGTAAAGCTGAATGCCAATTTTTTGGCAAACACAGATATGGTTCTGTTCCTGGTTGGGGTGGTTGTAGGCGTTACTTTATTATCCGGCCTTTACCCGGCTGTTGTGCTCTCCGGCTTTAATCCCATATCGGCTTTAAAAAATAAGATCAGCACTACAAAAAGCAGCGGCGTTACGCTCAGGCGCAGTTTGGTGGTTTTGCAATTTGGCATAGCCCAGGTTTTGGTGATTGCAACTATAATAGTAATAAGCCAGCTCGACCATTTTAAAAGCAGCCCGCTGGGCTTTGATAAAGAAGCCGTTATAACCGTGCCTTTAGCTTCGGATAGTGTTACCCGCCTTAAACTAACTGCACTGCAAAACGAGATCATCCAACAACCCGGTGTGCAGGATTTTAGCTTGAGTTATGGTAGTCCCTCGGATGATAAGAATTGGGGCACAAGCTTTAAATATAACGACGCAGCCGAAAATGCCGAAACCAAAGCCAGTTTAAAATGGGCCGACGCAGAATATTTTAAACTCTACGGGATGACCTTCGTTGCCGGTCGCCCGTATATAAAAAGCGATACCCTTAGGGAGTTTGTAATTAACGAGGCAATGGTGAAAAGCCTTGGCGTAAAAGATGCTAAAGACGTTATTGGTAAAAACATCAACATTTGGGATCGGAGGGTGGCGCGCATAGTTGGCGTGGTGAAGGATTTCAATACCGTATCCCTTCGCGACCAGGTGCCGCCGGTAATAATGGGTGCCTGGAAAGACCAGTACGAGATAGCCAACATCAAACTAAAGCCTGCCAATATTAAGCAAACCCTCGCCGGTATAGAACAAATATGGAACCGCACCTTCCCCGATAATATTTACGAATACAAGTTTTTAGATGAGAAGATAGCTAACTTCTACAAAAAAGAAGACCAGCTTTCGCAACTGTACAAGATCTTCGCGGGCATCGCCATATTTATATCCTGCCTTGGTTTGTACGGCATGGTATCGTTTATGGCGGTACAGCGCACTAAAGAGGTCGGTATCCGCAAAACCCTTGGCGCATCGGTTGGCAATATTATTTACCTGTTCTCTAAGGAGTTTACCATGCTTATTGTGGTGGCATTTGTAATTGCCGCGCCGGTAGCATGGTACTTTATGCAGCAATGGCTGCAAGGGTTTACGTACCGGATAACGCCCGGGGCAGGCGTGTTTGTGCTTACCATTTCTCTCTCTGTTATTATCGCGTGGTTAACCGTAGGCTACAAAGCAGTAAGTGCCGCCCTGGTAAACCCGGTGAAGAGTTTAAAGAGTGAATAATAGATGTGCAGATGTGCAAATTACAGATATGCAGATTAATCGGTGGAATCAGCTTAAATCGGTGTAATCACAAAAAATAAATCGGTGTAATCATGATAAAAAACTATTTTAAGATCGCCTGGCGCAATCTGTGGAAGAACAAAATTTCTTCCGTTATCAATATGGTGGGGCTTGCCGTAGGTATGGCCGCCTGTATTGTTATCCTGCTGTTTGTATCGTACGAGAAAAGCTTCGATAGCTTCCATGGTACAGATATTGTGCGGCTGAACGAGGTGCAAAAGTTCCCGGGCATGGCGGCCTCGCAAAAAGTAGCTTTATCCATGTACCCTATGGCGCCGGCGCTAAAGGCCGAATTCCCGGAGGTGAAGGATTATACCCGCGTAAAATGGGATAAAAAATACCAGCTAACTTATAACGAAAAACGAGTTTTTGTACCGCAGGTATTCGCTGTGGATTCGTCGTTTTTAAGTATTTTCAACTTTGCAGTGATAAAAGGCAATGCGCTTGAGGCTATTAAAAAGCCAAACAGTATTGCCATTACGCAGGAAACAGCCGAAAAGCTTTTTGGCAAGGAAGATCCGATAGGCAAAATTATCAACCATTACGGCGGCGATACACTTAAATTCACTGTTACAGCAGTGATGGCAAACGCGCCAAAAAACTCGCAGTTACAGTTTGATGCTTTGTACTCCCTGCCCGGTATCCACCAAAAATGGATGGACAACTGGGGCGGTAACTGGCTCAATACCTACCTTAAAGTTGCACCCGGCACCAATTTAAAAGCATTTGAAAAAAAGATGCCCGCCTTTCTCAAAAAACACATGAATGGCGAGGGCTGGAAGTTTTACGAATTGTTTTATCTGCCGCTTAAAGAGGTCCATGCCGGCTCAACAGAGATCGGTCTCGATTACCTCAATTTTCAAAAGTTCGATCAGAAATCAACTAACCTTTTTGCTATTATAGCCATAATAGTGCTGGTTATTGCCTGTGTTAATTTCATGAACCTCTCAACAGCACGCTCCGCCGATAGGGCCAAAGAGGTAGGTATCCGCAAATCCATAGGTGCAAACAGGCCGCAACTGGCCCTGCAATTTTTGGGCGAAACTATTTTGTTATCGCTGCTGGCATTGGTTTTGGCCATCGGCCTGGTAGAAATAGCATTGCCATATGTAAATAACCTCAGCCTGCGCGATATATCCTTGCCGGTTTTAAGCAAGCCTTTGTTTCTGCCGCTTATTTTATTAGGCACCATTGTGGTGGGCATTTTATCGGGTGCTTACCCGGCATTGTTCCTGTCTTCATTTCAGCCTGTGAAGGTTTTAAAAGGCTCGGTAGAGACCGGTAAAAACAAAGGTACCTTACGTAACATATTGGTTGTTGGGCAATTTACCAGCGCTGTATTCCTGATGATAGCTACGGTATTTGTAGTGAAACAGCTGAAATTTATGCAGGAGAAGGACCCCGGTTTTACGCGCGATCAGATCGTAACTATTCCACTCGACAGGATCTCGGGGCAGAAATACCAGTTATTTAAACAGCAATTATTGGGCAATACACTTGTTGCCGGCGTAACCGCGTCGCAAGATCAGCTGGGGAGCCATTTAGACCAATCGGGCGTAGACTTTAAGTATAACGATTCGCCGGTAAGGAATATGGCGGCCACGCAACTTATTGTGGATGATGATTACCTAAAAGTTTACGATATTAAGATTGCCCAGGGGAAGAATTTCTCTTCCGAAAAATCTGCGAACGGCCGCGAATACATCATTAACGAAGCAATGGCTAACGAACTGTTGAAAGATCACCCAAAGGCTACTATGGCCTCGTTAATAGGGCAGCGCTTTGGATACGATTCCCTTGGCGTAATTACCGGGATCTCCAAAAACTTCAACTTTAATTCGCTGCATTACAAAGTGGAGAACCTGTACATCGTTAACCAGGATGAGTGGGGTTTCAGAACGGTGTCGGTGAAGATAAAACCCGGCAGCGCGAAAGCGGCCGTTGGTTTTATTAAAGATACCTGGAAGAAAGTAAACCCCGATCATCCTTTCGAATACGAATTTCTCGATGACCATTTTGCAGAAGTTTACCGCGCGGATAACCAGGTGAGTAAAATAGTGGGCATACTGGCAGGCTTAGCTATCCTCATTTCCTGCCTCGGCTTATTTGGCCTGGCATCCTTCTCTGCCGAAAAGCGGATCAAGGAAATAGGCGTACGCAAAGTGCTGGGTGCATCGGTGCAAAATATTGTGTTGTTGCTATCGGGCCATTTTATAAAACTGGTGCTGGTATCAAACCTGATAGCCTGGCCGCTTGCCTGGTACGCCATGAACCTGTGGCTGAAAGATTTTGCCTATCACATCAGCATTAGTTGGGGCACGTTTGTATTTGTGGCGGTGCTCTCGGTGCTTATTGCGCTGCTTACCGTTAGTTTTCAATCGGTAAAAGCGGCGATAGCCAACCCAGTGAAGAGTTTGAAGAGCGAATAGAGGAGAAGCAAGACAACAAGAATCAGGAAACAAGACAGAAAAAAGATAAAGAGTCGGTGTAATCAATAATAAATCAGTGTAATCATGATCAAGAACTACCTAAAAACCGCGTGGCGTAATTTATTGCAAAACAAAGCCACATCATTCATCAGCATAGCCGGTTTAGCCGTGGGCATTTGTTGCTTTTTGTTGCTGGCAACTTATTTAATAAACGAGCTGCGTTACGATCGTTTTCATAAAAACGCAGACAGAATAGTACGCGTTGCTTACAGTTTTAAATCGGCAGATGATAAAGAAGGCCGTTATTTGGCCGTTACGCAAACTGCCGTAGTCCCTGTTTATAAACAGGAGTTCTCTGAAATTGCCGACGGTGTGCGCGTTTTCAATTACTCGGGCGATGGACCTGCCGTTGTGCAATACAGCGACAAGATCTTCAACGAAAAGAATATGCTTGCAGCCGACGGCTCGTTTTTCAACATGTTCAGTTTTAATTTCTTAAAGGGCGACGCTACCCGGGCATTAACAGATCCATCGTCCATCGTAATCACGCAATCTACCGCAAAAAAATATTTTGGTAGCGACGATGCTATAGGGAAAATACTAAAGGTTGATGACAAACATAACCTGATGGTGACCGGTGTGATAGAGGATGTGCCTGCTTATTCGCAACTTAAGTTTGATATGATAGCCAATTCGGCTATTGTGAATGGTATTAAAGAGTATAAATGGAGTTCGGCAAGTAATTACTCTTACTTTTTATTAAAGGCCGATGCCAATATTGCCGCGCTCGAGGCAAAAATGAATGCCTACATTAAAAATATCCTGAAAGAGCAAAGTAAAGATGCTGTAACCCTATACACACTGGAACCCCTTACCCGGGTGCATTTATATTCTAACGCGCAATACAGTTTAGAAGCGCCGGGCAGTATCAAGTACATTTATATCCTGGGCATTGTTGCCGTGGTGCTGCTGCTATTGGCTTGCGTAAACTTTCTTAACCTCGTTACGGCCCGCTCTGCCGAGCGCGCGCGGGAGATAGGCGTAAGAAAAGTAATGGGTGCTATGCGCGGGCAGCTGTTCATGCAATTTATCATGGAAGCGGGTATCATTACGCTGTTTTCCTTATTAGCAGGTATGGTGCTGCTGGCTTTGCTTTTCCCGGCGTTCAGCAATTTTACCGGCCAGCAATTAGGTTTCGAAACCTGGAACACGGTATGGCTTACAGAGGCGCTGGTTGCGGTGTTTATATTGGTAATACTTTTAGCAGGCACTTATCCCTCGTTATTCCTATCAGCATTTAAACCCATTGTAACTTTAAAAGGTAAAGTATCCGGGCAGGCCGGCGGCAATGTGCTGCGCAAATCGCTGGTGGTTTTCCAGTTTGTGGTATCTGTTTTCTTTATCATCAGTACGTTGATAGCTGGCAGCCAGTTAAGATACATGCAAAGCCTGAATACGGGCGTTAACCGCGACCAGGTGCTGGTGCTTGATATTGGCGGTATTCCATTTAAAAATATCGAAGCTTTTAAAAGCGAGATAAACCAGCAAAGCGGCGTACTGGGTTCTACAGCAAGTTACGATTCGCCGGTGAACGTACGCGGCGGGTATTCCATTAATACCGCTGAAGGCAAAACGGCCGATTATAGTTTATCAGTAACCGCGATACCTATCGAGAAAAGTTTTTTAACCACCCTTGGAATAAAACTTGTTGCCGGCAGGCAGCTCAACATGGATGACGAGCAGCAGGTATTAACCGCCGACAATGAAAAACGCGTTTACAGCTTTGTGTTGAACGAAAAAGCCGTAAAGGCGCTCGGCTGGAAACCGGAAGAGGCTGTGGGCAAGAAAATAGGCTTGAACGGCCGTATGGGTACCATTAAAGCCGTTGCTAAAGACTTCAACTTTGCATCGCTTCATCAGGAAATTACACCGATAGTGATGTTCCCCGAGTACGATTGGTTTGGCAAACTGCTTATAAAAACATCGGGTAAAAATACCGCGAGCACTATAGCTGCGGTAGAGGCGAAGTGGAAGGCATTTTACCCAAACAAACCGTTTGATTATCATTTCCTCGACCAGGAATTTGAAGAACTCTACAAAGCAGATCAGCGTACGGGCTCTATCCTCAAGGCTTTTACTATTGTTACCATATTTATCTCCTGCTTAGGTTTGTTCGGTTTAGCGGTATTCAGCACCCGTCAGCGTGTAAAAGAAATTGGTATCCGCAAGGTATTGGGAGCCAATGTAATGAGCATTGTGGGCCTTATCTCTTCAGATTTCCTGAAACTGGTTTTGATAGCCGTGGTGATCTCCTCGCCGCTGGCCTGGTACGCCATGAGCCGCTGGCTTCAGGACTTTGCCTTCCGGATAGATATCTCCTGGTGGGTGTTTGCCCTGGCAGGGGGGATGGCCATTGTGATTGCCTTCATTACCGTAGGGTATCAATCCTTTAAGGCCGCACTGAGCAACCCGGTGAAGAGCCTTCGCAGTGAGTAGTGAGTGGAGAATGGTGAGTTGAGCGTAGCACTAATATAAATGGTGAGTTGATTTTCAACTCACCATTTTCGTTTTACCAATCTGCATATTGCCTAAGCCCCGTAATCGATAATGAAACTACTAACCACTCTCTATTCACCACGCACCATACTGTATCATTACCGAACGCACGCTGTACAGAAGCGAACAGTGTAACAATTAATTTTAATTATAATAAACTGATTATTAGTATATTATAACTTTGGTATGTTATTGATACTTTAATGCCAAAATCAAATTAAGAAATTGCAACCAGTAAACAATTATCCATTAATCTTAACCAGTTAAAATGTTATCACTACAGCATATTTCGAAGTATTACCAGGTTGGCGGCAACAAAAATTTCGTCATCAACGATATCAGCCTTGATGTTGATGAGGGCGAGTTTGTATCTATCATGGGCCCGTCGGGTTCGGGTAAATCTACCTTGCTCAATATCATCGGCATGTTAGATGAACCATC
Source organism: Mucilaginibacter pankratovii (assembly GCF_014773265.1). Taxonomy (GTDB): domain Bacteria; phylum Bacteroidota; class Bacteroidia; order Sphingobacteriales; family Sphingobacteriaceae; genus Mucilaginibacter; species Mucilaginibacter pankratovii. The sequence goes on from NZ_JACWMY010000005.1 coordinate 37,223, forward strand.
CACCGGGTTCCACTACTTTGTAGATCAGCCCGTTCACCAGATGAAAGAAAAGCAGCGCTCGGCCTTGTACAAACAATACATCGGCTTCGTTTTCCAGGCGTATCACCTTATTGATGAGCTAACCGTTTACGAAAACATTGAAACACCGCTTATTTACCAGGATGTAAAAGGCAGCGAACGCAAAGCCATGGTGGCCGATATGCTCGATCGTTTTAACATTGTGGGCAAAAAGGATCTTTTCCCGGCGCAACTATCGGGCGGTCAGCAGCAACTGGTGGGTATAGCCCGCGCGCTGATAGCCAAACCAAAACTGCTTTTGGCCGATGAGCCTACCGGTAACCTTAACTCCAAACAAGGCGAAGAGATCATGGAGCTGTTCCGTAAATTAAACAAAGAAGATGGCGTTACTATCATCCAGGTAACACACTCCGAAAAAAATGCGGAATATGGTTCGCGCATTATTAACCTGTTGGATGGAAGGGTAGAATCTTCAAAAAAATTCTGAACTATAACACAAAATGCGATACTTTAAATACCTACTTTTTAGCTTAACCCTAACTATCCCGGCACTGGCGCAAGCCCAAACTGCCGATACCACACTTAACCTGCAACAATGCATTGATATTGCTGTCAAAAACAACCTCGATGTAAAAAAGAGCGAACTCTTGCTGCAAACTGCACAGGTAAATTCAAACCAGGCCAAAGAATATATGCTGCCTGCCATCAGTGGCCAGGTAGATCATAGCATCAGCAGCGGCCGCGGTATCGATCCCTCCACCAATACCTATGTGAACCAATCGTTTAAATCGGGTAACTATAACTTAAACGGCGATCTTACTTTGTTCAGCGGTTTACAAAACCTGAATAATATTAAGCAAACGTCATTAGCCTACCAGGCCGGTAAAATGGACCTGCAGCAGGCAAAAGACCAGGTTACCATAAACGTGATAACCGCTTACCTGCTGGTACTGAACAATACCGAATTGCTTAACCAGGTAAAAAACCAGCTGGATGTTTCCAAAAAACAGGTAGAGCGTCTGAATATATTAGAGAACGAGGGAGCAAATAAACAACCATCAGACCTTTACGATTTAAAGGGTACTTATGGTGATAACCAGTTGAACGTAGTGAACACGATAGCTACCTTAAAAGGTTCTAAATTGAGTTTATTACAGATACTGAACATCCCTTATAAGGATAATATTAATCTTGCACCAATAAATGCAGAAGACCTGGCCAAACAAACGCCGAACTCGGCAGATGACGTATATAACGTTGCTTTGGCCCAGCTGGCTTACGTAAAGGCCGCTACACTTAGGCGCCAAAGTGCAGAAAAAGGAGTGAGTGTGGCTCGCGGTGCGTTGTACCCAACCGTTTCGCTGTTTGGCGGGCTATCAACTAATATCTCCAGTTCAGGGCAAATTGCCGGGCAGGATGTTAGCTATGTCGATCAGTTTAAAAACAACCGCGGTACCAACGTAGGTATCAGTTTAAGGGTACCAATATTAGGCTACCTGCAAAAGCGCAACAAGGTGTCGTTAGCTAAAATAGATCTGCAGAATAGCATCTATGTTGAACAAACCACGAAAGTGCAGTTAAGGCAAAATTTAGAGCAGGCGTATTTGAACATGACCTCGGCTTACGAAAAATATAATGTACTGGTAGAACAGGTAGCAGCTTATACCGAATCGTTCCGTACGGCGGAGATCCGCTTCAACGCTGGTGTGCTTACCTCGGTAGATTTTGTAGTAGCCAAAAACAACCTCGACAGGACAAAATTGAACATGATTAACGCCAGGTACTCAGTTTATATATATAACAAAATTTTAGATTATTATCAAGGTAAATTATCATTATAATAAAATTTGCATCTTATTGTAATATTATATTACATTTATCGCAGAATTACAACAGGTATCCGGCGCACCATTTTCAACGGTGTGCCGGATATTTCCATTAAAGCCCTTTCTGTATCCGCAGGGCGATTTTAATAACACAAAAGCTTATTTTTGTTGTTAACACTAAAAAAATTATAACCTTATGAAAAAGTTAATACTCGTGCTGTCCATATTTTTAACCGGTGCTGTAACTGCGCAGGCGCAGGTTTTGCCAAGCGTTCAGTTCGGTGTAAAAGGTGGCGTAAATTTAACCAGCCTGTCATCGGGCGGTAGTTCGCTCAGCAGCAATAACCGTGCAGGGTACCTTGGTGGTTTTTGGGCACGTTTTGGCGCCCTGGGCTTCAACTTCCAGCCAGAGATCTACCTCACGAGCAAAAATGTTGATATCAACAACGGTTCTTCTACCAAAAGCAGTGCAAAATTTACCAGTATTGATGTGCCGCTTTTGCTGGGCGCTAAAGTTGGTGCTTTAGGTTTCGGCGGCAGGTTTTACGGAGGCCCATTATTATCATTCGCCATTAATAAAGACAATAACTTTGGCAGCGCTATAGGTGGGGCAACCAGATTAGATTACAAGGATTCGAACTTTGCCATCCAGGTAGGAGCAGGGGTAGATATTCAGAAAATATCAGTCGATCTGCGTTACGAAGCGGGGCTTACCAAACAAAATTATTTTGATGGTAGCACCAACTACAAAACCCGTGTAAGCTTGTTCAATTTAAGCTTGGCTTACAGGTTGTTTTAATAAGAGCAAAATATAAAAAAATGAGGCTTGTGCGTAAAAGTACAGGCCTTTTTTGTGGATAATAAAGTATGAAGCTTATGCCCATAATTGGCAATAAAGTATTAGCAGAAAAGGCTTGTGCACCTTACCTTTATAAAAACCAATACCTGCCATATGATTTATAAACGACTGCTCGCCCTTTTAATAATTATAGTAAGTGTAAGCCTGCAATTATGCCTTAAAGCACAGGCGCCTATGGAGAGCGGTAAAAGCATCATCCGCCTAAACGAGGTTGGCTTTTACCCCGGAGCCGGCAAAATTGCTATCATTACAGCGCAGCAGGCTGGTAAATTCTACATCAAAACCCTCAATGGTAAAACCCTATTTACCGGCGAATTAAAAGCATCAGGCCAGCCTGCCTTTTCGGGGAAGTATACTGCGATAGCTAACTTTTCGGCGTTTAATAAACCGGGGAGGTATGTGGTGAATTTACCCGGCAAAGGCGATTCCTACCCGTTTGAAATAAAGCCAAATGCGCTGAAAGCCGTAGCCGACGGAACCATCAAAGCCTTTTATTTTCAGCGTGCATCTATTGCGCTGGATGAAAAGTACGCCGGCAAATGGCACCGCGAGGCAGGGCACCCGGATGATAAGGTGCTGATCCACGCGTCTGCCGCTACCGCGAAACGGCCGGAGGGAATGATCATCTCGTCGCCGCGCGGCTGGTACGATGCCGGCGACTATAATAAATACATTGTTAACAGCGGCATCACTACTGCTACGCTGCTTTCGCTATACGAGGATTTCCCGGGATACATGAATACCGTAAAACTGAATATCCCCGAAAGTAATAACCAATTACCCGATGTGCTGGATGAAGTGCTTTGGAACCTGCGCTGGATGCTCACCATGCAGGACCCAAACGACGGCGGTGTTTATCACAAGTTAACCAACCCGCGTTTCGATGCGATGATCATGCCGGTTAAGGCCGATTCAGCCAGGTACGTGGTACAAAAAAGCACCGCCGCCACGCTGGATTTTGCGGCAGTAATGGCGCAGGCATCGCGCATCTTTAAAAAATTCCCGAAGCAATTGCCCGGGCTGGCTGATTCTTGTATAAAAGCATCAGAGTACGCATGGGCCTGGGCAGCTAAAAATCCCGCCGTATTGTATAACCAGGACGTCATGAACAGGCAGTTTAAACCCACTGTTGTTACCGGCACATATGGTGACAGGGGCGTAACCGATGAGTTTTTTTGGGCTGCATCTGAATTATTCGTTACAACAGGCAAAGAGGAATACCTTGACAAGATTAGTCTAAGTAAAAATGAAAAAGTGCAGGTGCCCGCCTGGTCGAATGTAAAGCTTTTAGGATATTATACACTCGCCCAAAACACCGGAATTGATGTAGTAGATCATCCTCAAATAAAGGAGGTAAAAGAAAAGCTGATGAACTTTGCCGATGCGTTTATAGCCGGCGCGGATAGCAATGCCTATCAAACAGTAATGACGAAGTCAAAAACAAACTTTAACTGGGGCAGCAACAGCAATGCGGCAAACCAGGGCATCCTGTTGATAAAGGCCTATAAATTATCGGGCAATAAAAAGTACCTGGAGAACGCGCTTGCCAACCTTGATTACATTTTAGGGCGCAACGGAACAGGGTATAGTTATGTTACCGGTTTTGGAAGCAAGCCTGTGATGCATCCGCACCACCGCCCGTCCGTAGCGGATGGAATAGAGGACCCGGTGCCGGGCTTACTTTCCGGCGGACCTAATCCGGGGATGCAGGATAAGATCCAGGTGCCATCACTTTTTCCGGATGAAGCTTTTATAGATGACGACAGATCCTACGCCACGAACGAAATTGCCATCAATTGGAACGCTCCGATGGCCTACCTGGCCAACGCTTTGGAGGCATTACAAAATACCTGGAAAAAAGCCAAAAAATAGTAATGAAAAGGCGCAAAAAACGACCTTTTTTTGATTGAAAATTGTAAAAATACGGAGATATTAGCAAGTGATTTTACACCGATGTTAGCATGGTAATCACAATAAATACGAAAAAGCAAAGGCCCGTTGCCAGCGCATACATCAACGATACACCCAGCATTTTTGTTACCGTGCGCCATCGGCTACGGTTATATACCACCCGGAACGAGCGATAGACGTACCAGATAATTGAGATGGTAGTTATAAAGCTTATCCAATTCATCACATTACTCCAGCTATGCGGCAGTATCATACCAATTATTATGGTGAACGTAAGGAATAGAAAGATAAAGCAATGCAGATGTATCGAATAGATGATATGCTCCACATATAATTTATGATTTTTCCAAAAGGCAATCTTCAATATCAGCGCAAACAATGGCAAAAGCACAAACATCATCTTTGGTGCATTGTGTTTTAAACCTTCTACCAAGATTTCAGGGGCGTTTTTACCCTGGCTCTTCCAATCGTAACTCTTCTTTTTTATGTATCTTAGTATAAGACCATCTCTCTCGCCTTCAGGGTGTTTGCTTTGATTTTTCAGGTACTCGTCGTAGGTTTTTGAACTATCTTTGTCACCGATAAAGTTAAAATTTCCTTTAGCCACCTCTTCCGGATCATCCGTGTAATATACAGTCTTACCATTTACTGTTTTTTTGGTATTCTTAATGGAATCATGATCGGCTACCGAACCGGATATATATCCGATAGCTTGTTTTGCTTTTTCCTTCTCAGCGGGGGTAAGGCTCGTATCTTTTTCTATCCCTTCAAGCATCTTAGCTTTAAGGGGGCTAATGGTGGCGCTGCCCTTTTCTTTGGAATCGGTTACTTTAACTAAATCTTTGCCGTTTTGCTTAAAAAACACCACAAAGAAAACCAAACTGATAAAAATATACATCTTCACCGGATGCAGGTATTGCATCCTTCGGCCCGCTAAATAATCTACAGTAAGTTTTCCCGGTTTGGCAAAAAGCGGTTTCAGGGTATGAAAAAACTGGTAATCGAAATGAAAGTAGTCGCTTACGGCGTGGTTGAGCATATGCCCGAAGCTCTCCTTCATCTCCAGGTTTTCCTGCCCACATTTATGGCAAAAGTTTCCTTGTAAATCGGTTCCGCAGTTAAGGCAATCGGTTTCGTGCCGGTAATGCTTTTTCATAGCTTGTTGGTGATAAGGTTGTTAAGTAAGCTATTATAATTTTGTCTTTTATCCTTGGTCTTTTATCTCACTAAGCGTGTTCTATAGCAAATTTTAACGCCGCGTTGTGTTTATACCTAAACACAAATGGGAATATGATAGCGATCACTAAAGCGTAGCCCGCGAAGCTGAGCCAGATGCCGTGCCAGTCTTTCTCCCCATTTCCGAGGATAAAGTATTTGTCTATTAACCAGCCACTTACGTTGCTGCCAAAAAAGGCGCCGAAACCGTTTACCATCATCATAAACAATCCCTGCGCACTGCCGCGGATCTCTGGTGCGGCCTGTGTTTCTACAAACAGCGAACCTGAGATATTGAAGAAATCGAAAGCCATTCCGTATACAATGCACGATAGCACAATCATCCATAAACCGTCGGCCGGATCGCCAAAGGCAAATAAGCCAAAACGCAGCACCCAGGCTATCATGCTAAATAACATTACATACTTGATACCAAACTTGCGCAGGAAGAACGGGATAGCGAGAATAAATAAGGTCTCGGAGATTTGGCTGATAGACATGATAATTGCCGGATATTTTACCGCAACTGTATCTTTAAAAGCAGGCATCTTCGCAAAATCGTGAAGGTAAGTATCGCCGTATGCATTGGTTAGCTGTAAGGCCGCGCCTAACAATAGCGAAAACGCGAAAAATATGGCAAACCTTGGCGATTTGAACAATGCGAAAGCATTCAATCCTAACGAGTGCGCAAAAGTTTTGGTGGTTGCTGCGGCCTTATTCAATAACGGTGGGCACTTAGGCAGTGAAAATGAGTAAATACCTAAAGTAGCAGCAACAGCGGCAGCAATGTAAAACTGGTTGGCCGACGTTTCGTTGTGAGTTAAACTAACAGCCCATAAAGCAACTATAAAACCCACGGTCCCCCAGGTGCGGATAGGGGGGTAATCTTTTACTACGTCGATATTTTGGCTCTTAAGTGCCGAGTAAGCCACTGTAATAGATAGGGATAGCGTAGGCATGTAAAACGCCATATTGAGCAGCATCACCCAAAAAAATGTAGTTGGGTCTTTAACCATTGGCAAAGCACATAAGGTACATGCGCCTAATAAATGCATTATCCCGTAAAGTTTTTCGGCATTGATAAATCTGTCAGAAAGTATACCGGTAATGGTGGGCATAAATATGGATGCGATACCCATAGTAGAAAAAATAGCCCCAAATTGCGCTCCCGACCAATTTTTATTTTGAAACCAATAGGCACCAATAGTTAGCAGCCACGCCCCCCAAATAAAAAATTGCATAAAATTCATCAGTATTAAGCGGGACTTAATATTCATATAGGGCCAGAGTTAAATCAGTAATAGTAAAGTATTCAATTCAAAAGCGGAAAGTACTGAAATTATGCGAAACAGGGAAACAATGGCGCGCAGAATTTACACACATCGTAATATGCCCACAAATGAATTATGAAGCTTTCCGCTTATTCAGCTCATCGCGAATTTTGGCAGCCTTTTCATAGGCTTCTTCGGAAAGAGCTTGTTGCAGGCGTGTTTTTAACTCATCATCGCTTAAAGATGTGAACGAACCCGCAGGTGTGGAAGGTGTTTTTTCTTCGGTAGTTTCGTTGATGTTCTCTAAATAGACAAAATCGTTGCCCTCTATCACAATACCCGCGGTAGAAAGGATGAACTCATAAGTATAAATAGGGCAATCGAACCGTACAGATACGGCAATTGCATCTGAAGTGCGGGCATCTATCTCCACCGTTTTTTTACCATCAAAACAAACCAGTTTGGAGTAAAATATGCCATCTACCAAATTGTAGATGATAATTTCCTGTACGGTAATGTTAAACGCCTGGCCAAGGCTCTTGAACAGATCGTGGGTGAGCGGGCGACTTGGGGTCATTTTCTCTATCTCAATGGCAATGGCCTGCGCCTCAAAACTGCCAATGATGATAGGTAACCTGCGGCGGCCGCTTACTTCGCCTAATACCAACGCATACGCGCCGGACTGCGTTTGGCTGTAGGATAGGCCCACAATATCCAGCTTTATCTTTTTCATATCATTACCCATCACAACAAATTCGTTTTAAACCGAAGCTTTATATTCCTTAACCGCAGCAATTAATTTTGGCAGTACCTCAAAAGCATCGCCAACAATACCGTAATCGGCCACTTTAAAAAATGGCGCTTCGGCATCCTTGTTAATAACTACAATAACCTTTGACGAACTTACACCGGCCAAATGCTGTATAGCACCCGAAATTCCTATTGCAATATACAAATTTGGACTGACAGCTATACCTGTTTGGCCAACATGTTCGCTATGCGGGCGCCATCCGGCATCAGATACCGGTTTAGAGCAGGCAGTAGCCGCACCAAGCAGTTCGGCCAGTTCTTCTACCATACCCCAGTTCTCGGGGCCTTTTAATCCGCGCCCTGCAGATACAACGATCTCAGCATCAGGTAAAGAAACCTTATCTGTAGAGCGTACGATATCTTTAATCATCGCCTTAAAGTCCGATTCTTTGGTTTCCACGGCAAAATCTTCCACCTGGCCGGCAGCAGCGCTCTCTACAACTTTATAAGAGTTGGGCGTAAGGGCGACAACTTTATTGGCCGATGTTAGCTCTACGGTTGCAAACGCTTTGCCGGAGAATGCAGTTTTCTTCACGGTGAATTTACCGCCTTCAATTACAGGTAAGGCAACAGCTCCATCGGCAACTCCGGCTTGTAATTTCACACCGATACGGGGAGCAAGGCCACGCCCGCTGAACGAGTTAGACAGCACTACTATATCCGCACCCTGAACCTTTGCTGCTTCGGCAATTACCGAGGCGTAGGCCTGGTTCACGAAATTCTTTAATTTATCGTTAGATACATTCAGCACCTTTTCGGCACCGTATTTACCTAAGGCAGTAAGGTCACCCGGGGCAACATCGCCAATAGATATGGCTACAAGATTAGTGCCCGCCTGCTCGGCTATTGCTTTGGCGTAGCTTATAGCTTCGAATGTTGATTTTTTGAACTTGCCACCGGCATTTTCGGCATATATTAAAACTGACATATAAGATCGTTCTTCTCTCGTGAAAATTGAATTGATTAAATAACCCTTGCCTGTGTGTGCAGCAACTCTACCAATTGGGCCGGGTCGCCGGCGTCAACCAGTTTCACCTGGCCGCGAGGGGCAGGAGTTTCATAACTGATGATCTCCGAAAAGGTTTTAACATCCACAGCCTCAACCACGGTAAGCGGTTTGGTACGCGCGCTCATGATGCCGCGCATGTTGGGTATTTTGGGTTCGGCAACGCCTTCGGCAGTGCCGGCAACAAATGGAAGCGGGATAGTTAATACTTCCTTGCCGCCTTCAATCTCGCGCTCAACAGTAGCGGTGCTGCCATCTACATCCAATTTTTTGATGATAGATACCGAGGGAAGATCAAGCAGTTCGCCCAGCATACCGGCTATTTTAGAGCCATTGTAATCTATAGATTCTTTGCCGGTCAGGATCAGGTCGAAAGGGTTTGCTTTCACATATTCTGCTACTTGGTAAGCTACGTACCAGGCATCGTGCGGTTTGGCGTTGATGCGCACAGCATCGGTAGCGCCAATGGCCAGTGCCTTGCGGATGGTGGCATCGGTGCTGGCTTCGCCTACGTTGATAACGGTAACTGTGCCTTTACCGCCATCGGTTAATTCAATTGCACGCGCAAGGGCTATCTCGTCCCATGGGTTTAAGATGAACTGAACGCCGTTTGTATTAAATTGGGTGTTGTTATCTGTAAAGGTTATTTTTGTAGTGGTATCCGGAACATTGCTGATACATACCAGTATTTTCATCATAATTGGTTTGTTTTTACGGGTAGTTGGTGGTGATGCAAATTTAGTTAAAAAAGAGAGAGTTTAAAATGGAGATAAGCAGATTAGATAAGCTGTTGGCATTTATAGAGAACGAACCCAACGACGAATTTTTAAAATACGCGCTGGCCACAGAGTATCTGCGACTTAACGATACAGAAAAAGCCCTGAGCTATTACGAGGACCTGGTGAATAACCACGCCAATTACACAGGGACGTATTATCATCTTGGCAAGCTTTATGAGGCCCTGAACCGCAAAGATGATGCCATACGCACCTACGAGGTTGGTATGAAAATAACGAAAGAGAAACGCGATAACCACGCCTTTAGCGAATTGCAGGGCGTTTACATGGCCGCTAAAGGTTACGAAGAGGACGATGACGACGATTATTAATTGTTAGGTTTTGAGGCGCAGGGAGCTTTTATTCATACGGGATGTCACCTTGTACACCTTCACCGCTTTTGGCGGGCCGCAGGCGCATATAGCGGTTTTGCTGCGCCAGTTTGTGCAGAAACGTGGTTACATCACCGAGGAGGAACTGATGGAGTTAAACGCTCTTTCGCAAATAATGCCCGGGCCCTCATCCACCCAAACCTTAGTGGGCATTGCCTGGAAGGTGGGCGGTTTACGATTAGCGCTCATTACTTTTTTAATTTGGATACTGCCATCCGCGTCTATCATGTGCATGGCCGCTATCAGCTATAAAATATTTGCCGATAAGGAGAAATTCACCGCTATACTGCGGTTTGTTCAGCCCATGGCGGTGGGTATAGTGGGATACGCCACCTACACCTTCGCCACAAAATTCCTGCGGACAAAAGTAACCATAATGCTTGCCGCAGCTTCGCTGATAGCAACGCTTATCCTCCAAAACCCATATGCCTTCCCCTTATTGATATTAATGGGAGGCATCATATCCTCGGCGCTGGAAACGCAGCAACAGGAGAACGAATTACGCGTAAAGCTATTTAGCAATGTAAACCCGAATAAGGTTGCTTATTTTATTGGGATACTGTTGTTTTTTGCCGCGTTGGGTGCTATAATAAGCCGCACCTCGCCGTTTAGTTTACCTATCCGCCTTTTCGAGAACTTTTACCGGAATGGTATATTGATATTTGGCGGAGGACAGGTACTGGTACCGCTGATGTACACCGAGTTTGTGGAACTAAAGCACTATCTCACCAATTCGGAATTTTTGAGTGGGTACGCTTTGCAGCAAGCCTTACCAGGGCCTACATTTTCGTTCACCTCCTTTGTGGGCGGTATTGCTATGGGCGATAAAGGTTATGGCATAGTCGGGCAGATAGTGGGCAGCGTAGTAGCGGTAATTGGCATCAACCTGCCGGGATTGATCCTTATCCTGTTCATTGTTCCCTTTTGGAACGACCTCAAAAAAATAACCCGCATAAAAAATTCACTAAGCGGCATTAATGCCGTTGCAGTAGGCTTTATGGCAACGGCCTTTATTATGCTGGTAATGCCCTTTCGCCTCAACCCGTTGGCTTACGGGTTAATGGCAGCTACTTTTTTGCTGCTGCAGTTTACGAAGATAAAAGCGCCGGTGGTGATATTGATAGCGGTGGTGTTGGGATTAGTGATTTAAATGCCTCTTTTAGGCCTTGTTTAGGATAAAAAAGTTTCCAAAAGTTAACACAATTCCGTATGTTAACTTTATAAGTAATTAATAATCAACAAGATGAATTTTTACAGGGTTAACATAAAAAGCGACTTTTTTACCGGTAATTTTTAAAACAAGCAGGATGAGTTGAATGGTAAACATAAAGCCCGGCTGTGTCAGTCGGGCTTTATGTTTAGCAAAAGTTCCCCCTTCAGGGGGCGGAGGGGGCTAAAACGGTGGCTCATCCTCCATATCATCCATCCTTGATGGGCGGATGATAAAGTTACTTTGCTTTTCAAAATCCTGCGATGGGCCTAAACCCGCAAATGCGTTTCCGCCGGCAGGGGGGAAGCCATCCATATTCGTTTCCAGATCGGTAAACTTCACAAATTTACCAACGAATTTCAACCGTACGCGGCCGGTCTCACCGTTACGGTGCTTGGCGATGATCACCTCGCCCACGCCTTGTGTTGGGTTATTGTCCTCATCCACATCCAGGCCGTAATACTCGGGGCGGTAAAGGAATAATACCATATCCGCATCCTGTTCAATAGAGCCGGATTCACGCAAATCCGATAGCATCGGCCTTTTAGAACCGCCGGGGCGGCTTTCCACCGCACGGCTTAACTGCGAAAGTGCAATTACGGGTACATTCAACTCCTTAGCTACCGTTTTAAGTGCCCGGGAAATACTACCGATCTCCTGCTCGCGGTTACCGCCGCCACCTTTACCTTCGGCTTTACCCTGCATCAATTGCAAGTAATCGATGATGATCAGCTGGATATCGTGCTGCGATTTTAAACGGCGGCACTTAGCGCGGAACTCAAATATATTTAATGATGGGGTATCATCGATAATTAAAGGGGCAGCCTCTAAGCGGCCAATTTTAGAGTGGATCTGCTGCCATTCCCATTCTTCTAAAGTACCCTTACGGATCTTTTCCTGCTCGATTTCGGTTTCGCCGGATATTAAACGGTTAACCAACTGTACGGATGACATCTCCAACGAGAATACAACAACCGGCTTGTTAAAATCCACCGCAGCATTGCGCGCACAGGTAAGTACAAATGCCGTTTTACCCATCGCGGGGCGTGCTGCTATAATAACCAGGTCGGATTTTTGCCAGCCGGAGGTCATCCGGTCGAGATCGGTAAAGCCGGAAGGGACTCCTGTTAAGCCGTCTTTTTTATCTTTCAACGCCTCGATATCCTTCAATGCCTCGTGCACCAGGTCGTCCATCATCCGCGAATCGCGGCGAAGGTTATTTTGTGCTATTTCGAAGAGGTTTTTTTCGGCTTTATCAAGCAGGTCGAAAACATCACTTGTATCTTCAAAAGCAGAGTTGATGATATCAGAAGAGATCCGGATCAATTCGCGCTGAATGTATTTTTGAATGATAATGCGCGAATGGTATTCTATATTGGCGGCAGAGGCTACGCGGTTTGTTAGTTCGGTAACATAATAAGCACCGCCTATCATTTCCAGCTCGCCGGTTTGGCGCAATTGCGCAACAACAGTAAGGATATCTACTGGTGATGTTTTCTCGAACAGTACCGCAATGGCGTTAAATATTTTTTGATGCCTGGTTTCGTAAAAAACTTCAGGTTTTAACACATCAATAACCGAAGAAAGGGCGTCTTTCTCCAGCATCAGCGCACCAAGTACAGCTTCTTCTAAGTCGGTTGCCTGCGGCGGTAACTTGCCCGCGCCAGCGTAAGGACTGGGGGTAGTTAAACGGCTTCGGCGGTCGGTATTGGTCTTATTATTGGTAGAATCGTTCTCGAAAATCATAACGAACAAAAATATACAAAATATGCTCGCGATTGCGCCAGATTTCGTCAACACATCAATTTAAAACTTAATGAAAACTGTATCAGCGGTATAAATTTAAGGCATTGTTATCAACGCCAGATGTTAGTAACTTGTTAGGTGTTTTATAACCGGCTTACCATCAACTCAATATGATAATGTGGATAAAACTTGGCAAATGTTAACTACCACAATTGAGTATTTTGAAAATACCAAATGGCATATCAGTTCAATAACCGTAAAATCAGTTAATATAGCTACTTTTGACCCGATTCAACAAATAAAAAATGACATATAATTCTAAGCCGGTACGCGAGGGCAACCAAATGGTTTTCGGCATAAGGGCCGTAATTGAAGCGATACTCGCCGGAAAAGAAATTGAAGCGTTATATACGCAGCGCGGTTTAGGCGGCGGCTTGCTGAACGAATTGCGCGATGTGATGAACGAGTACCAGATCACCGCCCAGCAGGTGCCGGTGGAAAAGCTGAACCGTATCACCATGAAAAACCACCAGGGAGTGATTGCGTTCATATCGCCAATTACTTACCAAAAGGTAGAGAATATTATTCCCGAAGTTTTTGAAAGGGGAGAAGTACCCCTTATATTGGTTTTGGATAGCATTACAGATGTACGCAATATGGGCGCCATTGCCCGTACCGCGGAATGCGCAGGTGTTCATGCCATCGTTATCCCGGCAAAGGGCTCGGCACAGATAAACCCGGACGCCATTAAAACATCAGCAGGAGCGCTATACAAGATCCCGGTTTGCCGCCATGATAATTTTATGCAGACCGTACGGTTTCTGCAGGAATCGGGCCTGCAACTGGTCTGCTGTACCGAAAAAACCAGCGAATACATCTACACCCCGGATTATACAGCCCCAACAGCCATTATCATGGGTTCAGAAGAAGACGGCATCCGCAACGATATTATCCGCATATCCGATCATCTGGCCAAGATCCCGATGTTTGGCGAAATAGAATCCCTAAATGTATCTGTATCAACTGCGGTTATTCTTTACGAAGCCATAAGGCAGCGCGGAGGAGCAAAGCAACTCTAAAGGTGTAATTATGATTTCGGAAGAACAACTAAAGGAAATAGAACTTAGGTGCAATATGGCGCAGCGGGGGCCGTGGAAATCTTACATTGAAGATAGAGACCACGAAAGTGGAAATAGCTTTATCATGACAGGCGACGATGAAAATAGAGGAGAAGATATTGAGTTGACGGGAGCAACTGACGCAGACTTTGATTTTATAGCCGGTGCTAAACAGGATATTCCGCTACTTATTGCAGAGATTCGTCGGTTAAAAGCTTTGAGGTAACTTTCAGAAAATCTTTAAATAATGAAGAAACCCGATTGATCACCAATCGGGTTTCTTCATTTTCATCTGCATATTTGCACATTTAAAATCTGCACATCTATATATATTTTGCCCCAAATTTATTTTTTACATCGGTAACTACCTGTTTGATGTTTTGCTCCTGGTCGCGCGGGCAAATCAGGAGGGAGTTGTTGCTTTCCACCACAATAAAATCGTGCAGGCCCTGTAATATCACCAGCTTTTCGCCGGGTACGTTTACCATGCAGTTGCTGCTATCGTACATAATTACCTTGTCTGACGGGATTACCGCGTTACCCACGTAATCTTTATCGGCTAACTGGTAGATAGATGCCCAGGTACCCAGGTCGCTCCAGCCAAACTCCGATGGCAGAACATATACGTTTGACGCTTTTTCCATGATGCCATAGTCGATAGAGATATTGATGCAGCGCTGGTATATTTTGTGTACAAAAGCTTTCTCCTCGTCGGTGTTGTAAACGGAACGTGCCTCGGCAAATATTTCGTGCATCTCGGGCAGATAGTTGTTAAAAGCATTTACAATAGCCTTTGCCGACCATACAAATATGCCGGCATTCCATAAAAAGTCGCCGCTTTGGATAAAGGTTTTGGCTATATCAACTGTTGGCTTCTCCGTAAAGGTTTTTACTTTATGAAAATCGTCGTTTATTACCTGGTCGGTATATTGAATGTACCCGTAGCCGGTATCCGGGCGGGATGGTTTAATGCCGAGGGTAACCAGGCATTGCTTATCGGTAGCAGTTTGTAATGATTTTTCAATTGCGGTAACAAACGCGGCTTCATCAAGTATCAGGTGGTCAGACGGGGCAACTACTATGGCCGCGTCTGGGTTAATGCTTTCTATTTTAAAACAACCATAGGCAACGCAGGGAGCAGTATTACGCATAACCGGCTCGGTTAGTATCTGGTCATCTGCCATATCAGGCAGCTGTTTTTTTACCAGCTGTGCATAGTTTTCATTAGTAACAACATAAATATTTTCTTTCGGGCAAATTTTCAGGAAACGATTGTAGGTATTTTGGATAAGGGTTTTACCGGTCCCCAGTATATCAATAAATTGTTTAGGGTGCGATGCTCTGCTAATTGGCCAAAAACGGCTGCCAATTCCGCCTGCCATTATGATGGCATAGTAGTTTTTATTCATGCTTTGGTTAAAGAATTTTTATTTGGTAAACCTTGGTTAAATGTGTGCATTAATTTGTAAATTTAGTATTAAATAAAACTAAATGTTACCGCACAAAAATTACTTTATTTTAAATGCATAAATAAGCAAATTGTTTTATGAAGAATAATCATTTTTATATAAAATTTTACACTAAACCCAGCGTTTATTTATAAATTTTTGTTATTTTGAACCATATTTTTAAAACGTATATAAGTACATAATGATAGAAGCTAAAAAATCGCTTTTTGATAACCTGCAGAATTTCTTCGGGTTTGATAACTTTAAGGGGGAACAGGAAGCGATAATTACGAACATTTTAGCAGGCAACGATACATTTGTGATAATGCCCACCGGGGGCGGAAAGTCCATGTGTTATCAACTCCCTGCACTAATGAGCGAAGGCACAGCGATTGTGATCTCTCCGCTCATCGCGCTCATGAAAAACCAGGTAGACCAGTTAAGGGCCTTCGGAGGCTCGGACAGTATAGCTCATTTTTTAAATTCCTCACTAACTAAAGCAGATATTTTAAGGGTAAAGGATGATGTTTTAAGCGGCAAAACCAAGCTGCTTTACGTCGCACCCGAATCATTGACCAAGCAGGAGAACGTTGATTTTTTAAGATTGAACAAGGTATCGTTTGTTGCGGTTGATGAAGCCCACTGTATATCTGAATGGGGCCACGATTTCAGGCCCGAGTACCGCAAGATCCGCCAGGTGATCAGCAACATTGGTGATGATATCCCAATTATAGCACTTACGGCTACCGCAACGCCAAAGGTACAGCAGGACATTCAAAAGAACCTGCACATGAACAACGCTACGGTTTATAAATCGTCGTTCAACAGGTCGAACCTGTTTTATGAGGTTAGGGCCAAGCGTACCGCGATAAAAGAAATTGTAAAGTTTGTAAAGCAAAACCAGGGCAAATCGGGCATTATCTATTGCCTTAGCCGTAAAAAGGTTGAGGAAGTGGCCGAAGCGCTTAACCTTAACGGTGTAAAAGCTTTGCCATACCACGCCGGTTTAGACCCTAAGGTACGTGCCGATACACAGGACAAATTCCTGATGGAGGATGTGGATGTAATTGTGGCAACCATAGCCTTTGGGATGGGTATTGATAAACCGGATGTGCGTTACGTAATACACCACGACATGCCAAAAAGCATGGAAGGTTACTACCAGGAAACCGGCCGTGCCGGGCGCGATGGTGGCGAAGGCGTTTGCGTTGCATTTTACAGCGGCAAGGATATTGATAAACTGCAGAAGTTTATGAAGGATAAGCCCGTTGCCGAGCGTGAAATTGGCACCCAGATCCTGAAAGAAGTTATTGATTACGCCGAATCTTCTGTTTGCCGCCGTAAGCAACTATTGCATTACTTTGGCGAGAACTTTAACGAGGCCGGCTGCAACTGCATGTGCGATAATTGTAGCGCGCCTAAAACCTTTTTTGATGGCGAGGCACAGCTGCACAAAGCGCTTAGCCTGATCAAACTTATCGGCGAGAAATTCGACGATTGCCACATTATCAATATCTTGATGGGTAAGGATGATGCGCAGGTTAAAAACTACGAACACGATAAGCTAACAGATTATTTTGGCACCGGCATAGCCGATGGCGAAGTTCTTTGGAACTCGCTGATGCGTCAGGCATTGCTGAATAACTTCCTGTCTAAAGATATTGATCAGTACGGCTTACTACATTTAACAAAATCGGGTAACGCCTTTATCGATAACCCATATAGCATCCGTTTTATCCTGAACAGGGAAATGGGCCCAACTGACGAAGATGAGGCTGAGGATGGCCCTAAACAGGGCGGTGGTGCTTTAGATACCGAATTACTGCAAATGCTTAAAGACCTGCGTAAAAAGCTGGCCAAGCAAAAAGGATTGCCTCCGTTCGTTATCTTCCAGGATCCATCCTTAGAAGAAATGTGTACACACTACCCGGTTAATGCCGAGGAGTTGAAGCAAATATCCGGCGTAGGAGCAGGTAAGGCATTGAAATTTGGCAAGCCTTTTACAGATCTGATCCAAAAATACGTGGATGATAACGATATCGACCGACCGGTAGATATGGTGATCAAAAGCGCGGCCAATAAATCGGCCCTTAAAGTGTTCATCATTCAAAATATCGACCGCCATTTAAATCTTGATGACATAGCCGCTTCAAAGGGGCTTACGTACGAAGAGATTTTGAAGGAAGTGGAAACTATAGTAAACTCGGGCACAAAGCTCAACCTTAACTACTATATTGATGAAGTAATTGATGAGGACAAGCAGGAAGAGGTTTACGACTACTTTAAAACTGCCGAAGTTGATTCTATCGACGATGCATTGATAGACCTTGGCCCGGACGATTACACCCGCGAGGAACTGCAACTGATGCGTATCAAGTTCATGTCGGAAGTAGGGAATTAAACTCCTTCGAGCTAAAAGCTAAAAGTCCAAAGCGAAAAGCGTTTAAAGCTGTTCACTTTGGACTTTTTTATTTATTGCCATTTTTTTGCTTTCTGCTTTGGTCTTTTAGCTCTCCGCTTATTTAGCTATTATCTTAAACTCTGTGCGCCTGTTCTTGCTGCGGCTATCGTCTGATGTGTTTGGTGCAATAGGCTCGGTTTTGCCGTAGCCTTTGTACACCAAACGGGTGGGGTTTATGTTGCTACCGGTGAGATAGGTATATACCGATTTCGCACGGTTTTCGGATAGTAGCTGGTTGGCCTGGTCGTTACCAATATCATCCGTATAGCCCGATATCTCAATGCGTACAGCAGGGTTCAATGTTAAAAACTCAATAAGTTTTTGCAGCTCCGCTTTTGACTCACTCTTGATATCGAACTTGTTGGTGTCAAAAAATATATTCTTCAAAATAACTTTTCCGCCAACTTCGATGGGGGAAAGCAGTACCGATATATTGTAAGCCGTTTTTGGTGTATGGCCGATAAGGGAGAAATTATCCGAATAAAAAAGGTATCCCTGCCGCGAGATATTCAACCCATAATTTTTACCTGTTGCAAGCGTAGCCAAAAATTCACCCAGTTCTTCGCTGCTGTAATCCTGGTATACCGGCATGTTTTTCTCCAGGTCGATGATCTCTATAATAGCCTCTAAGGGTTGCCGGGTTTTAATATCTTTTATATCGCCCTTCACATAAGTAACAATATTAGGGCGCAGGTTTAGCGGTAGTTCGAAGGTGTAGATATCGTAACCTCCAAAGCCCTTTAAATTATCGGATGCAAAGAATGCATATGCGCCATTGGCTGTAAGCGTAAGCCCGTTTTCATCGCCGCTGGAGTTGATAGGTGAGCCAAGGTTAACCGGCTTTTGCCATTTGCCATCTTTAGCCAGGCGGCTTATAAACAGATCTTTATTGCCCATGCCCGGCCAGCCGTTGCTGCAAAAATAAAAGGTGCTATCGTCTGGGTGGATAAAAGGCGACTGCTCATCATAAATGGTGTTGATATTTGGGCCCATATTTACCGGGTCGCCCCAGCCTTTATCCGTAAGGGTCGATCGCCATATATCATAGCCCCCATAACCGCCTTTACGATTGCTTACAAAGTAAATGGTACGCCCATCGGCACTTATAGATGGCTGCGCCTCCCAGCCGGGAGTATTTAACGGCGAACTCAGGCTAAAAGGTTTACCCCAGCCTTCGCCCTTTTTCTGTGCTATGTAAATATCGCAGCGCCCCTGGCCATCGGGCCTGTTGCAGCCTGTAAAAAACAGGTATTTACCATCCTGCGATATCGACTGTGCCCCCTCGTTAAAAGTAGGTGTATTGATAGCGTCGCTCAGATATACCGATTTTTTCCATTTGCCGGCCAGCTTATCGCTTTTATAAAAATCCTCGTTGTTATTTATTTTGCGGGTAAAAATTAAAGTAGCTTCATCGGCAGTCGCCACCGGTAGGTACTCATCAAATTCGGTGTTGATCTCCGGACCCATATTAATGGGAATGAACGGTACCGGGTGCTGCAGCGCCTCTATGCTAAATTCACAATCGCGTAGCAGCTTACGTGCGAAGGCTTCGTTTGGGGCGGTAAGATTGGGGTAGGTAATATATTTCTCTAAATGCTGCTTGGCAGGTGCATACTGCCCATCGGTTATCTCTGCTTCACCAACCCTTAAATAAATAGCGCGGTTATGCTCAGGCTCAAGCGCTATTACCTTTAGGTAGTGTTCTATAGCGGCCTTATTCTGCCGCCTTAACCTAAGCACATCGGCCAATAAAGCATGGGCTTCAACAAACTTTCCATCGTCGTTTACTGCCTTTTCCAATTGGGCTATAGCATCCTCATACAAATGCTCGTCGATACTTTCGCCGGCAAGTACGTAATTCTTAATAGCATCCTTATCCGTAGTGGAGTATCGCCGCTGCTGGGCAAATACACATACAGGTAAAAACCATAAAATTAAAACAAACAGATAAGTAAGGCGCATCGGCGTATTGATACGTTAGTCAATACGCTAAGTTACACATTTAAGGTATATTTAAATATTTGTGTGTTTGCAGCGAAATTTCCCATTGCGGGTTATTCATTACGTACTCAACAATAAGCGGGGCCATCTCCTTGTTCTTGCTCCATTCGGGCTGCAGGTACAGCTTGCAATCGGGTGCTACCAGTTTGGCGTTGTGTTCGGCAAACTCAAAGTCGGATTTATTAAAGATGATCACCTTCAGCTCATGCGCCTTATCGGCAACGTTTTGCATAGGCGCTTTAAACTTTTTTGGAGAGAGACAGACCCAGTCCCAATCACCGGAAAGAGGATAAGCACCGGATGTTTCTATAAAGGTTTTAATACCTTCTTCGTGCAGTTTGGCTGTAAGATAATCCAGGTTATATATCAATGGCTCGCCGCCGGTTACCACTACAGCTTTTGAAGGATGGATTTTGGCGTTAGCTACTATCATATCTGCAGCAGTGAGCGGATGCAGCTCGGCATCCCAGCTTTCTTTTACATCGCACCAATGGCAGCCCACATCGCAGCCACCAAGGCGTATAAAGTAAGCGGCTTTGCCGGTATTGTACCCTTCGCCTTGTATCGTATAAAACTCTTCCATTAAAGGAAGTAATGTGCCGTCGTCCGGAACCTGATGTGCCATAATAAGGGTGCAAAGGTAAGTTTTTGCGGCGAAAGGTTAAAGGCCAAAGGTAAAAGGTGATATTGAGGTGATGCGTATTTAAAAAATAAGGAACATAATTGCCTATTACTCTTTTATATATCATAATTTGCTTTAGCTTTATAGTGTAAACTTTACCCCGGCTAAGCTTATGAAGAAATTATACCTCCCGTTTATCTTCTTCTTTTTCTTGTGCTTAACTTCGTGCGTAGACATTGAAGAACGTTACGATTTTAAACCCGATGGCGCCTGCAACGTGGTTTATGGTTTTGATATGAGTAAAGCTGTATCGGTTTTAATGAACCTGATGACAGATTCCGTTCGCGAAACGCCACAATTTAACCTGGCTAAGGATACTACCCTGAATTTTTACAACGCCCTGCCCGATAGTATTGCCAATAAAATGAATGCCGAAGAGATAAAGATGGCACAAGGGAGCGACCTCGCCGTAAAAATGGACCTGAAAAACAACATCATGAAGGTGAGCATAAAGCATGAGGCTAAAAACGCCGCCGACCTGCAATACTATCTGCAGCATCTGAGCAATATCTCCATGAACAGTGAACTTGGCCACGTAACGCAAAACAAACAGATGGGCAGTTTTGATGCGCAACCACTCATAACCGGCCAAAGTTATTATAACTACGAGGTAACGCCGCATAAATTTTACCGGATAATAGACAAGGTGAAATTCGCAGCGTTTTTAAAGAAAGCGGGGGCCAAGTTTGCCATGGCCAAAGCTATGCTGATAGATATGCCCTATAAAGTAGTGCTTAATTTTGCCAGGCCGGTAAAAAAAGTTGATAATTCCAAAGCTGTGCTTTCTGCCGACAGAAAGCGCGTAACGCTGGTTACCAGTATGGATGAAGTGATGAAAAACCCGGCTTTAATGAATTTGAAGATAGATTTTTAGCAGGGGATGAAATGGTACCAGGTAGATGGCGTTGAACCCAACGGAAAGCCATTTATAAAAAAAGTAAAAGTAGCCGGTAAAAGTATTTGCCTGGTAGGGTACGAAGGCAAGCTATTTGCATTAGGTGCAACATGCCCGCACGCCCGCGAAGACCTGAGCAATGGCTGGTGTAAAGATGGTAAGTTGGTATGCCCGGTTCATCGTTTTTCTTACGACCTGGAGACCGGCAAAGGCAGCCCCGGGCAAAATGACTATGTAGATAACTATCCGGTTAAGATAAAAGGCGGGGAGGTTTATGTGGGGATAGAATCCTTTTTTGATAAACTAAAACAAGCCTTTAAATAAATGGAAACCAATGCTATTGATCTGCTCACCTATGAACTGTACCACACCTTAAGCTTCCGTAACGCCAAACCGCCTAAACTGGCAGAGCTAAGGAAATTCTTTTACGGTGGTGGTGTATTGATCAATAACAGTTTTACCACGCCAATTGCCTTTACAGCGGCCTCTTACCTCAAAGCCCTCGAATCGCAGATTGCCATAGGCGACCTGAAACAGTTTTTACAGCGGGAAATATCCTCAAAAACAGAGATCTTCGACAAGATAGCACAGCGGACGAGTGTTTATGAATACAGCTTTGCGGAGATACCGCCCCGTAAAATGCCGCGCGGCGTAAGTTATATGCAATTTGTAAAAGAAGGGGAGGCCTGGCTCATCAGCTCGATAGCCTGGAATGATGAGAACGAAAATCACCGGATACCGGAGAAATTGGTTGATTAAAAAAACTACTATGAAATTTGATAGTCTTGTAGCCTTAATTTATCAGGAAGTTCCTGAATTTAAAGTATCTTATGAAGGAGAGCCTGATGAAAACTATTCTAATTCGTTTTTAGGGGATTTAGGATTGTTTACGAGGAATGCGATTGTCGACAAGGCACCATATGCAATAAAATGCTTGAAATTTATTGACGATACTGTA
This sequence comes from Mucilaginibacter pankratovii, assembly GCF_014773265.1. Classification (GTDB taxonomy): domain Bacteria; phylum Bacteroidota; class Bacteroidia; order Sphingobacteriales; family Sphingobacteriaceae; genus Mucilaginibacter; species Mucilaginibacter pankratovii. The sequence goes on from NZ_JACWMY010000005.1 coordinate 59,826, forward strand.
AATAAGAATAAGGGCGACGAGGATCTTGTAAACATGTTTGTAATAAATGTTTTAGAAGTCCTTACTGACTATGCGTCTACTCAAAAGGCAGCAATAACACATTTCACAGGCAATTGCCTAAAACTTTTTAAAGAACTTTTTAGCGGTGGATATTTTATGGACCTTGCTCAAACCTAAAACCGTGGATCAACTCACTTACCGCTCACTAAACGTACACCTCTTTATTAGCCGATGATAACGTATTCTTTAACAAACCAATAATAGTCATCAAACCAACACCGCCCGGTACAGGGGTTATCCACGACGATTTTGGCGCGACGTTCTCAAAATCAACATCGCCGAAAAGTTTATAGCCGGATTTGGTTACGGTTGAGGTTTCGCGGTTCATGCCCACGTCAACTATTACAACACCATCTTTCACCATATCGGCAGTGATAAAATTCTTTTTGCCGATAGCTACGATCAGGATATCTGCATCAAGGGTGAATTTTTTAATATCGGGTGTTTTGCTGTGGCAAATGGTAACGGTGCTATTGCCCGGGTAGGTGTTGCGCGCCATCAAAATGCTCATTGGAGAGCCTACAATGTTGCTGCGCCCAACAACCACGCAATGCTTGCCTACGGTTTCAATACCGTATTCTTTCAGCATCAGGGTGATACCGTAGGGGGTAGCCGGGATAAACGATGGCAGATTACGCTGCATCCTTCCCAAATTTACCGGGTGGAAACCGTCCACATCCTTACGGTGATCTATCCGTTCGGTTACTTTCTCGGGGTCGATATGTTTGGGTAGTGGGAGTTGTACAATAATGCCGTCGATATCGGCATCGGCATTTAGTTCAGCTACCTTGGCAAGTAACTCTTCTTCGGTCACGTCATCTTCGTAGCGCACCAGGGTCGATTTAAAACCAACCTTTTCGCAGTTTTTCATTTTGCTGGCCACGTAAGTTTCGCTGCCGCCGTCGTGCCCAACCAAAACCGCCACCAAATGCGGTTTGCGGCCGGTGCGTTCTAGTATTTTAGCAGCTTCTTCAGCTATTTCTACCTTAAGTTTTTCTGATACGTATTTTCCGTCGAGTAATTGCATTGCGCTTTATATATTTTTGAGCCAATCAACAGGGAGTGGCGGCAAGTCTAATTCTATTAGCTCCTCTTTTTTCACAAGCCTAAACAGCGGCATATTGGCGAAATGAAGCTTGGTTCCCTGTTCGATATTTATTTTAGAAATGATGCTTTCTATTGTTTCTACACCTTTGTTGATCAGTGAATTAATGATCATATCCGATTTGTTTTCAGTATTCACATCAACGAAATACTTTGGCGTACTACCCTCATAAACTACCCAGTCCCCATACGAAAAGTCTCCGAGGTCAATAATCTTTTTTATCCCTCGCCATGTATAAAAACTCAATTCCAAGTATTTGGACATAAAGCGATCTTTGTTAGCGTTCCGATCAATCCAGTTTCAACACTGCCATAAACGCCGATTGTGGTATCTCTACGTTACCAACCTGGCGCATGCGTTTTTTACCTGCTTTTTGTTTTTCCAGCAATTTACGCTTACGCGATATATCACCACCGTAACACTTGGCGGTAACATCCTTACGCATGGCTTTCACCGTTTCGCGTGCTATAATTTTAGCACCGATAGATGCCTGTATAATAATTTCGAATTGCTGGCGCGGCAATAGCTCCTTCAGCTTTTCGCAGATCTTCTTACCAAAATCGTAAGAGTTGCCACGGAATATCAGGGACGACAAAGCATCAACCGGCTCTGCATTCAGCTTAATATCCAAACGAACAAGATCACTCCGGCGGTAACCTATCTGGTGGTAATCAAACGAGGCGTAGCCTTTTGAAATGGTTTTCAGTTTATCATAAAAATCAAATACGATCTCGCCCATTGGCATCTCGAACGTAAGTTCAACCCTATCAGATGTTAAATATGATTGATTTTTAATGAACCCGCGTTTCTGAATACAAAGCGACATCACCGGGCCAACAAAGTCGGATTTGGTAATGATCGTAGCCTTGATATATGGTTCCTCTACAAAGTCTATCTTACTTGGGTCGGGCAGATCTGAGGGGTTGTTAACTATAATTGGCTCGTTGCGGGTAGTATATGCAATGTACGATACGTTGGGTACGGTGGTGATCACCGTCATATTAAACTCGCGCTCCAGGCGTTCCTGAATGATCTCCATGTGCAGCATTCCAAGGAAACCGCAACGGAAACCAAAACCTAAAGCCGCAGAAGATTCCGGTTCAAAAACCAAAGAAGCATCGTTCAGCTGCAGCTTGGCCATCGATTCGCGCAGTTCCTCGTAATCGTCAGTATCAACCGGGTAGATACCCGCAAATACCATTGGTTTTACTTCTTCAAAACCTTGTATACCACCCTCGCAAGGGCGGGCTATGGTGGTGATGGTATCTCCAACTTTTACCTCACGTGATTCTTTTATACCCGAGATGATGTAACCCACATCCCCGGTTTTGATCACATCTTTAGGCGCCTGTTTCAGCTTCAATGTACCAACCTCCTCTGCAATGTACTGCTTCTCGGTAGCGAAGAATTTAACTTTATCGCCTTTGCGGATCTCGCCGTTCACTACTTTAAAGTAAGCTACGATACCACGGAAGGAGTTGTAAACCGAATCGAAGATCAACGCCTGCAGAGGTGCTTCCGGATCGCCAACAGGGGCAGGGACACGCTCTATAATGGCGCGCAAAATATCAAATACGCCCATACCGGTTTTACCGGATGCAGCTAAAATCTCTTCGCGTTTGCAGCCGATCAGTTCAACTATCTGGTCTTTCACTTCCTCGGGCATAGCACCGGGGAGGTCCATTTTATTCAATACCGGGATAATTTCCAGATCATTCTCTAACGCTAAATACAGGTTAGATATGGTTTGCGCCTGGATGCCCTGCGCTGCGTCTACGATCAATAATGCTCCTTCGCAGGCCGCTATTGAGCGGGAAACTTCGTAAGAAAAATCTACGTGGCCGGGGGTATCTATCAGGTTGAGGACGTATTTTTGTCCGTCGAGCTCATAATCCATCTGTATGGCGTGGCTCTTGATGGTGATACCACGCTCCCGCTCCAGGTCCATATCGTCAAGCAGTTGTGCCTGCGATTCGCGCTGGGTAATGGTGCCGGTATATTCTAATAACCTATCGGCAAGGGTGCTCTTACCGTGGTCGATATGTGCTATGATACAAAAATTACGTATGTGCTTCATTCAGCCGCAAAAATAACTTTTTAGGCGGATAAATTGGCATCATTTAAGCGATTTCGCTAACTTACCAGCGCACCAAAACCATTATCGCTGTATGAAGCTGCCGCTTACTTTTGTCATTTTGTTTTGTACGCTTAAATCGGTTGCCTGCTCTTGCAGCATATTTGGCGATTTTAAAACGCCGGACGATCTAAAGTCGAATAATTTTATTGCACTGGTAAAGATCAAAAAACTACCGCCGTTAACCGATAATAAATACATGCCATTGCGTGCGAACGATAGCATAGCCATAGATGTGATAGAATTATTTAAAGGAAAAACCACCGACCTTATACATGATGACAGCTTTAACAGCGACTGCGCCATGAATTTAAACACTGGAGAGGAGTGGCTGTTTTTCGGCTATGAGGCAAATGGCAGAAACTATATTTCGCGTTGTAGCTACAGCGTTAGGTACCGTGATGTTTTAGGCGCGAGGGAATGGAAAGCTTTCACGGGGATATCCCAGCTAAGTTTGCTGCGCGATATATATCATCATGCAAAACCGGTTGGCAGCGAAGTTTTGAAGTTTAATAACAGCACAACAGAAGTTGAACAAGCTTTTAAAAACGGCAAAATAAACGGTAAACGGAGGATCTATTACCCAAGCGGCAAATTGCAAATTGCCGAAGAATTTAAGGGCGGCTTTCGCACAGGCTACCGAAAAGTATACGATACCGCTGGCCACTTAGTTTACCTTACAAAATACAAACACGGCTTAAAAAAAGAATCGATAACCTACCAGGATACGGCAGAACACGCCTGGTATCTGAATTTTCAGATACACAACAATAAGCACCCCTTATTTGGGGAAGGTCACGACTCGGTGTATTTTGTAAAACTACTCGATTCGTTACGTAAGAGTAAAAACTGGGCTACTCAAATCCAGTCGAAGTATACTTATAGCGATGATGGACTTAGTTACACCAGCGTTTTTTATGGTATTACCGGTAAGGTGGAAAGTGAAGCATACCAGGATTGGGGTAAAAAAATCAATGTATCCCGCATGTATTACAAAAGCGGTAAACTACAATCATACAGAAAGCTTGACCAAAATGGCGATGCGCAAATAGAAAATGATTATACTGAAGACGGCAAGCGCCGGGATTTTATTACCAAATGCACCTCCTGTAAATTTTATTTTGACAAGAACAACCCGCCGGGCGCTGCCGAGGGAGTTTACACGGAGTAGCGCCGGCTACTTAGATTCTACCTGCAAAAAACATGGCGTCTCGCATATTTGCAGCGTTACTTTGCCGTTAACCACTTTTAATTTTGTTGGTGTCATCATGTCAGCTCCCGGCACGGGCTTATAAATAAAGGCCGATTTTGCTGACCCCAACTCAAGCGTGTACGTGCCTACGCGCCCGGTTTGATCGGGAATGGTTAACGTATAAATAATCTTACTGCCATTCTGATATTTATCTATCAGCGGATCCTGGCTTATCGTGCCAACATAATTGTAATTGCCCATCAACTTTGTCGCCTGCAAAATATAATCTGCTGCGGGGCGGCGTTTTTTATTTTCGGCAAGGCCGGAGGTTGCGTACTGCTCTTCTTTATTGGGGAAGGCATCAAACAACTGGTAAAAGAACAATCTTTTTACCCCATTGCGGATGTAGAGCAGGGAGCTTCTTAAGATCCAGTCGGCCTGGGTTTCCAGCACGGTTTTGTTGCCTATGGCAGGCGCGTGCTGGTAGCTGCGGGGATTAATATCGTAACCCACTTCGGTAACCCAAACCTCGGGCTTATTGGGCAAACTATTGGCATATTTAACAAAACTATCGGCCACGCTGCCCGATTCTGATAGCTCAGGAGCTATGCCTGTTGTAGCTTTTTTATGTGTAAATACGCTGCCGTCGTTGGCATACAGGTGGTAATTAATAATATCAAAGCAAAGATCGATTTTTCCATCACGTTTTATACCGCGATTCACTTTACACCACGCTACCATTCGTTTTACATACTCCACGTCGGCAGTAGCGAGGCCCGTCATTACTACCTGCATATTGGGGTCGGCCGTTTTTACGCCTGAGTTGTTACCCAGAGTACCTTTATGCCCATCATAAAATGCAGATAGGTTCGCAGCGTATTGCTCGGGCGTTTGGGTAGCTTTATCACCTTTCCACCAACGGTCGTTCTCGTTGCCGCATTCGATGTATTTGATAAGCCCCATGCCAATTTTCACCTGGTTGGCCTGGTCGTTTGCCCTGCGGGGACGGGTATCAACTTTTACAAGGGTGGGGTTCACCGCTTTATTATAGCCGTACCGGGCTGCAAATTGAAAAGCGGTGCGGGCTTGTACAACGTAAGAAGCCGGGTTAGTTAAGTCTGCACCGTAGGTAACGGGTACATTCTCGTCGTCGCGCTGGTTGGCAGGGTAGGTGTCCATCATCCAAACGGGGAGGTTTTTAAGACAGGCGAGTACCAAAATGCTATCCTGCTTGCAGCGGGTGTACATCAGGTCGTAATTCCAGCTGCCGTTGTTGGTTGGGTTGTAAGTATAATTCCCTTCTGTATTTTCCAGCTTGTTCCAGTTCATGTAATGCCGCATGGCACTAAAGGATTTGATAAGCGCCATGTTAGGCTCATAGATCGTTCTTTCGTTCATGGCCGCCGGGTTTTCTTCGAAATTCCATTCGTAACTGTTTACCCCAAACATATTCTTTAGCGGCACAGGGTATGTAGCTGGCTGAATCTTGTTGCCGGCGCCTATGTTTATGGTATCACCATCGGGAATTACCGCGACCTGTGGATTTGCTTGCTTCGCGGACCTTTCGCTACATCCCGAAAGCACCATTGCAACAAAAAAAAGTGGGATGATCATTTTGGCTAAAACAAGTATTTTCATTGCAACAGCGGGTGGTAAATAAAGGTAATAATAAATTTAGCTCCACAAAAAATGCCGCCCCGGTTTGTAACGGAGCGGCATTTTTGTAGCGGAGAAATCTCCTTAGAACAGCATTTCCTGTGGTGGAGTTACACCTTTTAAGCGCAGATAGGCCGTGGTTTGGCCGCGGTGATGTGTTTGGTGTTCGAAGGCTTTAGCTAATAAAAGGCCGCGACCGGCTTTCATGGTACCGCGCATGGTAACTTCTTCGCTCATTTGCGCATCAGTCATGCCTTTTATTGTCGCGATAACAAAATCATAGCTATCTAAAACTGCTTTAGTGGTAGCTTCTTTAGTTTGGGCTACAGTTTTCTCTACCGATACATCTTTGCCAAGCGGGCTTTCTTTGCCACTCGCGGTGGTAATAAAAAAGTAATTTGCATCTGCGAGGTGAAGCATCTGCCCAGCAAAGCTGCGCATTTCGGGAGTAGGTTTAGATGCATAGCCATCGGCAGGCATGGCATCTAAGTAAGCTTTTGTGTACGCTTTGGCGCGGGTCCATTCGGCAACAGATTGCTCGCGGGTTATTTGCGCAAAGGCAGCTGTACAGGTAAATACAATTACCGTAAGTAGAAGTGATAATTTTTTCATGGTTGGTTTTAATTTAGTGCAGCTAAGATAAGTTTATTTGGGTAAAAGTAGCTGAAACTGCTGATTGAGGAATGATTATTTTGTATTGTTGATTTGATTCTGGGGAGCAGCATAACCTCAGAAGAAAGTAAAAAATAATTTATGGAATTGATGTGGATTTTTCATCTTAACTATAAATATTGCGATACAACCTAAACCTTATTACAATAATAGCAGGGTTCTATTTATGATGACTCCCCCGGGGCAGGGTGCGATGATGACGTTAGACCCGTTAGCAAATGTTCATCACGGGGCCTGAAGCACGTCAATGCACTCTATTGATACCTTGGTATTGATTTCTTTTGGTAATGGTAATAAAACTGAATCGGGGTACATTTTTTTCAGTTTACCAATAACACAGTCACAAAATTTACCGGTTGTGGCAGGGAATTTCGTCCTGAAAATAGCGTCATAATTTTGGCGGAATGCCTTTTCGGTATATGCATCCCATTTAACGTAAAAGGGGATCAGGTCTGCATTACCTGTACCGCGTTCTTGTAAAGCATATTCCCGTTCGACCCGGATGTGCAAAGATTGCAGGCTATCTTTTGAAACAGAATTGATGCCGTTAGGTATGCCTTCTTTGATTCTGCGCACCAGGAAGGTCACATATTTCTGCCTCTTTAGCTTATCCGGCATAGTTAATTTGGAGGTAGAATCCAAGTAATTGTATAGGCCCTGTTCATATTCTTTGGTCCAAATTTTTGCATTTGGCTGTGCTTTGCATGAACCAAGCATAACGGCTGTCAATAACAAAACAGTGTAAAATTTATACATGTGATAGGTTTATGAAACAAATGTAAGTATTGGAAGCTGACATCGTATCTAAAGATCCTTTATTTCGAAACTTCTATCTTTACTTTCTTGCCTTTTATCTTTTCATTCTTCACCAGCGCCACTACGCGCTCGGCATCTTTGCGTTTTACAGCGGCATAGGATGAAAAATCAAGCACCTCTATCAATCCAAGGTCATCTTTATCCAGTTCGCCTTTTTTAAGGAGGAGGCCTACAATATCCACCTTATTTACCTTATCCTTTTTACCTGCGGCAAGGTAAAGCGTAGTCCACTGCGATGGCTGGGGGATAATGATATCGCCGCTTAGGTCTTCCACTTCCGGCAGTTCTTTTAAGTAGGCCGGCTTTTCTCCGGGGGCAAGCAGCAGGTAGGAGGTGCCTGTGGCATGCATCCGGGCAGTACGGCCGTTACGGTGGGTAAAAGCTTCTTCGTTATGCGGTAGCTGATAGTGTATTACGTGTTCTATTTCGGGGATGTCTAGTCCGCGGGATGCTAAGTCGGTGGTGATAAGGATACGGTGACTGCCGTTGCGGAATTTGATTAAGGCACGTTCGCGGTCGTCCTGCTCCATGCCGCCATGGAAAATATCGTTGGGTAAGCCGTTATCCCAAAGCGTATCGCTGATGCGCTCCACGGCTTCGCGGTGATTACAAAAAACGAGTGTGGCCTTATCGCCAATTTTGCAGATGAGCGCAAACAGTGCTTCCAGTTTATCGGCCGCTTCCGCAACTACCACTTTTTGTGTGAGCTTGGATACGGTTGGTGTATTATCCAGGTAATTTAAGGCGATGGGTTTATTAATCCCAGTAAAGCGCGGAATCTCGTCCATTTGCGTAGCCGAGGTGAGGATGCGCTTTCGCACGCTCCGCAGCTGACCAATGATGTAGGCCATATCTTCCTGGAAACCAAACTCCAGGGCCTTATCAAATTCATCCAGTATCAGCGTGGTAATGGTATCGGTACTAAAGCTTTCGCGGCGCAGGTGGTGGCCTATCCGGCCGGGGGTACCTATCAGCACCGCTGGCGGCTGCGACAGGTTTTTTATTTCCGTACGTACCGGGTGCCCACCATAGCAGCAATTCACTTTAAAGCCGCTGCCTATCGACCGGAAAACCTGTTCTATCTGCAATGCCAGCTCCCTCGAAGGGACTAAGATCAACACCTGCACAGTGGATACACTGGCATCCAGCGAAGCAAGTAAGGGTAACAAAAAACCAAGTGTTTTACCCGATCCGGTGGGTGAAAGCAATATCACGTCGCCTTTTTTGGCGGCGTCGATAGCAGCTTCCTGCATCGGGTTTAGTTTTTCGATATTAAGTTTTTGGAGCGCCTGCTTTATCATGTGGGCAAAGATACACCAAACGAGTTGTTTAAATATCGAACTCCGAATGTTGAATATCGAATGATGAAGTAAAAGTCTGAAAGCAATCCTTCGACATTGGATATTCGAAATTTATTATTCGATATTTTCGGGGCTTGCCTATCCTTCCGAAAAGAAATCCGCCAGGCTGCCAAAATAAGCGTCGTTCCAGCCATCAGCAATATCATTGTAATCGCTATCCGGGATGTTGGTATGTTTTAGTTCTACCGAAGTGCCATGTTTATCGGCATGCAGTTTTATGGTAACGATGGATTCCTCGGGCTGCCCGTCGAAATACCATTGCTGCACTATTTTTTTGTTATCTTCAAATTCCAGGTTCTTGCCAACGATGCTGCCTTCCCACATAGAAAATTCGGAACCGGGAACGGTAGACATTTCGGCTTCCTCACCCGTCCATAATTGGATAGTGATGGGGTTGGTAAGCGCCATGTAAAGCTCCTCGGGCGTAGCCGGTATGATGTAATATTTTTTCAGATCTTTCACGGCTGCAAGTTAGGAAGAAATGACAGGATTTCAGGATTTAAAGATTTAAGAGGATTCACCGTCACGATAATTCGTTCGTCGGTTAAAACCAACGGCAATGAAGGTGGATAGCTTGATAACCTTGCCGATTTATCGATACCCCACCTTCATTGCAGTCTCATTTATGAGACGGACTGCGAATTATTTGCTTGTTTCCACCGGCCCAATTGGCATAACCACGCGGCCGTAAACCTCGTTCATTACACCGGCAATGCCTGTATAGATGGCCGATAATCCGCAGATAATGCCCTCGTACCCGGCTAAAGTGGTAATGCTTTTATTCCCCGTTGCATCGCCAATGGCCAACAGGGCAAATAATACGGTTAATGATGCAAAAACAAACTGCAGCGCCCGGTTAAGCTTTAACGTACCGAAGAACAGGCAGAAGGTAAAAAATCCCCAGATGCTTAAATAAGCTACCATGGCACCTTCGGTAGGTTTGGTGCCCCAGCCCAGTTTTGGCATCACTATTAATCCAACAAGCGATAACCAGAAAAAACCGTACGAAGTAAATGCGGTTAAACCGAAAGTGTTATTCTTTTTGGCCTCGATAACGCCTGCGATAACCTGTGCCAGCCCGCCGTAAAAAATGCCCATTCCTAATATCATGGTATTCAGTTCGTAAAAGCCGGCGTTATGGATGTTCAGCAAAACGGTGGTCATACCGAAGGCGCAAAGGCCAAGTGGTGCAGGGTTGGCTATGCCATCCTTCCCAACAACAGGAGTAGTTGGGATCATGTGCTAAAAGGTTTTTAATTTTGGTTTATGGATGCAATCTAATTTAATTACCGTTAATTAACAATTAAATTTAAACTGAATTGCTGCGCCGGCGTTAACATTAGCATATATGCAGAAACTTGTTTTAATTCGCCACGGCGAAAGTATCTGGAACCAGGAGAACCGCTTTACCGGCTGGACAGACGTAGACCTATCACCCGAAGGCTTGGAGCAGGCCAAACGCGCCGGGCAATTATTGGCCAAACACGGCTACACCTTTGATGTTGGCTTCACTTCGGTACTTAAACGCTCCATCAAAACCATGCATTTTGTACTGGAGGAGCTCGATCACCTTTGGATCCCGGTACATAAATCGTGGCGCTTGAATGAGCGGTTTTACGGCGCCCTGCAGGGACTGAATAAAGAAGAAACCATTGCCCAATACGGCGAGGAGCAGGTACACAAATGGCGGCGCGACCCGCACGAACATCCACCCGCCATAACCGAGCAGGATGAACGCTTCCCCGGGCATTACCTAAGGTACAACGACCTCACTTACCGCGAACTTCCCCTTACCGAAAACCTGAGCGAAACCATGACGAGGGCCTTACCCTTTTGGCACGAATCTATCGTCCCCGCCATCCGCGACGGTAAAAAGGTAGTTATTTGCGCGCACGGGAATAGCCTGCGGGCGCTTATCCAGTACATCGAAAATCTTACCGATGAGCAAGTAACCAAGTTGGATATCCCCACTGCCACCCCATGGGTTTATGAGCTGGATGATAGGTTGAATTCAATTCGGCATTATTATTTGGAATAGGCCTTACAAGGCCTCTCCACGCGTCATTGCGAGGTACGAAGCAATCTCTACATAGGACAGGCTACTTTGCAGATCGCTCTGCTTATAGGGAGATTGCTTCGTTCCTCGCAATTGACGTGGTGTTTTAATTACTTCCCACTCATCTCTAATCCCCAATCTTTACCTTTGTTAACTGCGGGCACACCTTTATCCATCCAAACCGGCATCGGTTCACCTTTTAAAAAGTGACCGAAGAACTGCGCTTCGCGGATGCTGATGTCTTTGCGGTTCTGTCGTTTTACCAGGTTGTGGGCCTCGTCGTTGTATTGCAGCAGCCAAACGGGTTTGCCCAGGCGACGCAGGGCGGTAAACATTTCTATCCCCTGGTACCATGGCACGGCGCCATCAGCATCGTTACTCATGATAACTACCGGTGTTTTTACCTTCGGAAACTGGAATAATGGTGAGTTCTCTATATAAAGTTCAGGCTTTTCCCACAGCGTTGCGCCGATACGGCTCTGTGTTTTTTCGTATTGGAATTGGCGGTTCACGCCGCTTTCCCAGCGGATACCGCCGTAGGCGGAGGTCATGTTAGCCACCGGGGCACCTGCCCATGCCGCCGCGTACATATTGGTTTGGGTGATGAGATATGCTACCTGGTAACCACCCCAGCTTTGGCCCTGTATGCCGATGTGCGCGGCATCTACCCAACTATTCTTCTTTAACGATTCCACACCCGAGTTTACAAACTCTACAGCCGAAGCACCCGGATGCCCGTTGATGTAACTGATATCCGGCGCGAATACCAAGTACCCGTTACTTACAAACCAGGAGATAGGCAAGCGCGAAGGTGTAGGAGCAGGGGCCTGGTAGGTGTAAAGCCCGTCGCTCAGTTTTTCGTAGAAATAGGCGATCATCGGGTACTTTTTAGCCGGGTCGAAATCTTCTGGCTTATATAAAATACCTTTCGATTTGTAACCTTTTGGCGTTGTCCATTGCACCAGCTCGGCAGTACCCCAGTTGTATTCGGCTTGCTGCAGGTTTATGGCGCTAAGTTTTAACTCTTTTTTCAAGTCGGCAGATACATACAGGTTAGGCGACTGTGTATAGCTTGATTTGGTATAGATAAATACATCAGCATTTTTAGCTTTTTGCAAGCTGCTGTACGTTACCGGCGCAACAATTACTTTAAGCGGATCGGCCTCTGTACCCAGTGTTTTGGTATAATACCCCCACTGCTTACTCTCTTCGTTTTGCGCGATAAGCCAAAGCGCTTTTTTTGACGGGATGAATTTCTCTTCGCTGTCAGTTGAGCTATAGCGGAACTTAATTTTATTTTGACGGCCAAGGTGGTTGGTGAGGTTAACCGCATGGCCTGTTGCCGGGTCTACGCTCCAGATATCGTACCTGTCGTAGATCAGCACATTTTTATCATCCTTTTCCCAACCTGCAATGCCGTAAGCGCCGGGGTCGTCGGGTACATCATTTTCTTCGTCGCCCATTTTTACGGCGGTGGCCGCGGTTAAATTCAGCTTTTTGCCCGTCGCGATAGCGTAAGAATGCCAGTTTTGGCCTTTCGAATCAAACCAGATCACATAATTGCCGCCCGGCGAAATACGGTAATTTGCCTTTGCGCGGGTATTGATGCGGGTGCGCTCCCCGGTTTTGGTATTGATCAAAAATGCCTCCTGGTTGCTGCCGCCTTCCCACTGCGATTGTACGCGTGCACCGGTATCGGCCAGGCCCAACACATAGCCGCCGTCGTTATTATCGGGCACGGCTATATCCCTAATGTTTTCGTCGCCCAGTTGAATGAGTTTTCGCTCGCCTTCGTTTGGGCGGATAACGGCTAAATAGCTTCGTTTTAATTCCTTCTGCAGATTCTTTAGCTGGTAGGGCTGCAGGTAATCATCTTTATAGTTCCAGATGTCCAGCCTCGCTACTTCAAAATCTACCAGCGTGGTATCGGCAGGTTTTGGGATAGGAGCAGTGCCAAAGAACAGGTTATCGCCATTTTTGCTGAAGTAAATTTTACCATCGCCGCTGGCCGCCCAGTTTGCCGTCATGCCGGCACTGCCCTGTGCGGCAATTACATCGGCGCTATCTTTTGTGGTGTTGTAATAGTAAAGTTTAAATGGCTTTACCAGCGCCTTTTCCGGGTTTTTCTCGGCGGTAAAAGCAAGCTGTTTGCCGGCATCGTCAAAAGCGAGGTTACGGTAATTGCCCCGGCCGGTACTGACGGTTTTAAGACTGTCTTTTTCCACATCGTATACAAACAGGCCCGACTTTATATCCTTCGACTTTTTGGGGGCGGTAACCGAGTATGCCAGCAGCTTACCATTTTTGCTCAATATATAATCGCTCACATATTTAAACGTCCTCGATTTACCGCTTATTAAAGCCCTCAGCGTAAGCTCCGCACCATCTTTAACGGGAGGTGCAATAGTATTTGCTATTGCTTTTTTCGAAGTATCGCCCCCCTCAGGTTTCTTTACGGTATCGGCAGGGGATAAGTAGGCGATAATCGATGCTTTTTCGGCTATTTTAAAGGAGCGGATAGCGGGTATTTTTTCTATGATTTTGCTCCCAAGCACGGTAATCCCCAGTGTATCCTTCGGAAATTCATTTTGCTTTTTCTTTTTGATCTTAGCCTGTCTCAGATCTTTATAAAAAGGGCGGATCATAAACACGGCGTATTTAGAATCGGAGGTGATGCGTGCGGTATCGGCCCTTGCCACCCTTAATGGGTTCTTATTTTTGGCATCAGTTATCACCAGGTCTGCGTCGCCTTCCTGTGGTTTTATCACATACAGTATAGATTTTCCGTCGTTACTGATGAGCTGGTTACTGATACTTTGCCAGCCATCATAAACAGATTGATCGAGCGGTTTTTTGGATATTTTTTGGGCAGATGCCCCCAAACAAGCAAAAAATAAGATTGCCGGTAACAGCGTTTTCTTCATAGCAGGCAGATAAACCCTAAAGATGCTAAAATTTAACCCCCGCTGTAGATTGAAATGAAAAAGTTACAGGCCGGGGTATTAACCCCATAAAACTGAATAGCTAATTACATATATTTATCCCCTCCTTAATTTATAATTAAGTTTTATGACAAATAATATACCGCCGGCCAAATATCACATGCATTTGCAGGGCGGTGGCGAAATGGGGGAGTTAACACGGGCGTTCGACTGGGCTTCAAGCCCTTTGGGAGACCCGGAAACATGGCCGCAAAGCTTACTTACCACCGTTAGTATCATCCTGCGGTCGAAGTTCCCGATGTTTTTGTGGTGGGGGAGCGATCTTATACAATTTTACAACGATGCTTACCGCCCCAGCCTGGGTGCAAACGGCAAGCACCCCAAAGCCCTTGGGCAAAAAGGCGAAAAATGCTGGCCGGAAATATGGCCCATTATAAAACCGCTGATAGACCAGGTAATGGGAGGTGGCGAGGCCACCTGGGAGGAGGACAGCCTGATACCCATTTATCGGAACAACCGGGTTGAGGATGTGTACTGGACATTTGGCTACAGCCCGGTGATAGATGAAAATGGCGTACCTGCCGGTGTATTGGTTATCTGTAACGAAACTACCGGTAAAGTTAAAACCCATCAGCAAATTATCGACGCAAAAAAGGAATTGGAGTTTGCCGTTGAGGCAGGCGAACTGGCTACCTGGGACCTGAACCCCGCTACCAACAAAATTGTAGGTAATGCGCGGATTAAGGAATGGTATGGAATGCCGGCAGAAAATGAGATAGATTTAGCACGCGCGGTAAATGTGATAGCCGGGGAGGACCGCAATAGGGTTTTAGAGGCTATTGATAAGGCAACCAGGCGCGGATCAGATGGTAATTTCAATATAGACTATACTATTATTCCTGCTGATACCGGCATCCGTCGCGTTGTGAAGGGTGTTGGTAAAGCAGTGTTTGATGCTGAAGGGACTGCCATTCGCTTTAGCGGCACCTTGCAGGATATAACCGAAGACCGCACCATACAGCTGCGTAAAGATGAATTCATCAGTGTAGCGAGCCATGAATTAAAAACGCCCATCACATCGCTTAACGCATCGATGCAGATACTACAAAAGCTGGTAAAGACCGAAGAGGTAAGCGACAAGATCAGGCTGTTTGTAGGGAAGGCGGGCAATAACTTAAATAAACTGGTGCACTTGCTGGATGATCTGCTTAACGTTACCAAACTGCAGCAGGGGCAGCTGGCCCTAAACAAAACAAGGTTTAACCTGGGCGATCTGATCAATGATAGCTGCGAGCATTTAGGGCAGGAAGACAGTTACCCCATTTATATTACCGGCGAACCGGATGTAATGGTTTATGCCGATTACCGCCGGATAGACCAGGTATTGGTAAACCTGGTGAACAACGCCATCAAGTACTCGCCGCAATCAAAAAAAGTAGATATCAGCTACGGTCGCGATAACGGGATGGCTGTTGTACACGTGCAGGATTACGGCATAGGCATAAACCCGGAGAAACTCCCGCATTTGTTCGACAGGTATTACCGGGTGGACGGGCTGGGTCACCAATTTTCGGGGTTGGGATTGGGCCTTTACATTAGCGCCGAGATAATTAAACGGCACGATGGGCAGATCAGCGTAGATAGTGTATGGGGCAATGGCAGTACATTTTCGTTTACATTGCCGTTGGATTGATTAAATATATAAATTTTCGGCCCGTACAAACAATAGCCTACTTTGCTGATTTATACAGCTAAACATGGCTTCATCCAAAACATCCATCTACGCGGCGCTTATTGCTAACCTGCTCATTGCGGTCACCAAATTTATTGCCGGCGGCATCAGTAACAGCGCTGCAATGGTGGCGGAGGGGGTACACTCGGTTGTAGATACCGTGAATGAATTATTTTTGCTGCTTGGCATTCATCGCAGCAAAAAACTGCCTGATGCCACACATCCATTCGGGTATGGTAAGGAGCTTTACTTTTGGTCGTTCATTGTTTCTATCATGATCTTTGGGCTTGGCGGCGGTATCTCTATTTACCAGGGCATCGCCCATATCATCAAACCCGAAGAACTTGGCGACCCAACTATCAACTATATTGTATTAAGCCTGTCTATCGTATTCGAAGGGGCGTCTCTTATTATCGCCATCAAACAATTCAACAAAATACGCGGCACCACACCGTTTTGGCAAGCGGTTATTAAAAGTAAGGATCCTTCCAGTTTCCTGGTTTTGTTTGAGGATGCAGCCGCTGTTGCCGGTTTGTTTATCGTGATGATATGCGTCTACATAAGTCACCGGTTTAATAAGCCTTATGTAGACGGTGTTGCGTCGCTGCTGGTTGGTTTAATATTGGTAGTGGTATCGGCAATTTTAGCACGCGAGAGCCGCAGCCTGTTGATGGGCGAGGGGGTATCTACCCAAACACGCGATAAAATTTGCAGGCTTGTGGAAGGGGACAACCATGTTACCAAGGTGATGCATATCCTCTCTACCTACCAATCGCCAACGGAGGTGTTGTTGATGCTGATCGTAGCTTTTAAGGAAGATATGGATACTTCGGAGATAAACGTAGCTATCGACAGGATCCGCGACGATGTAAAGGCAGAATTTAAGTTTGTGCGTTTTGTAGTGATACAGCCTGAAAGTTTGGAGCACCATATTTTGTGGAACGACGATAAGCATTAAGTCCCCCGGATTTTAATTTATAGCTTTGCCGGCGCAAGCTCCATGAAAAAACTAAAACAAATAATAGCACAGGTAAAAACTACCGATGAAGCATCCGCGGGATTTAACGATCTGCTTTGGCAGCTTATTTGCTATTCGCCAAAAATGCCGGTGCGTTTGCAGCAGCAGCAATTGCTGGATGAGGCCGAAAAGTTTAGCTTAACCGCCTACGATGAGCATTTTACCCACACGCATTTAAAATTCAACGGCTTTAAATGGGGTAGCGGAACGCATAAAATTGTGATCACCCACGGTTGGGGTTCCAAAGCAGCCGATTTTGCCGAATTGATAAACGCTTTGAGCCTAATACCCGATACCACCATAATTGCCTTTGATGTGCCGGGTAACGGCAGTTCGGAAGGGGAATTATCTAATGGCGCCTTGTTTGCCGATGCCGCAAAAGCGGTGATAGGCCAATACGGAACGCCGGATATTTTGATAGGGCATTCTTTGGGCGGCATGGCCAATATAATGGCTTTAAACGATAACGGTGCCAAGCCGAAACTACTGATCAGCGTAACGCCGCTCATCAGACTGAAAGAAAACTTTGAAAGCAGCATGGCTGCCGCCGGCGTATCTGCAGAACCGCAGGCGGCTTATTTGAAAAGCTTTGAAGAATTGGTAGGCAGGGCAGCATCCTCATACGATTTGGAAAAGCTGTATCAACGCGGGCCGGAGCAACAGCATTTTTTGCTTTATGATGAAGCGGATATGATATCACCGTATAAATTTATACGAGACTTTTTGTCGGCGCGTCCATTCATCAGGAACAAAAATTATACAGGTGCCGGTCATGCAGGTATTATCAGGTCGCCGGAGGTTATAGCCGATATCGTTGCAGCAATTAGCGCAATTTTGAAATAGACCGTGCTGTTTTAATTAACTAAATTTGTTCATGCCCCAGCCAGCAGCAACAATTTTCCTCAAAATATATCTCTACCGGCGGGTAGTGCAGGCCAAGCTGTTTATTGATGCGCATTACCATCAGCCCATTAATTTAGCTGCAATTGCCGACGAGGCTTATTTCTCCAAATATCATTTTATCCGCCTGTTTAAAGCCGCTTATGGTAATACCCCCCACCAGTATTTAATGGCTGTGCGGATAAACAACGCCCAGCTTCTGCTGAAAACAGGTATGCCCGTTACGGACGTTTGTTACGCCATCGGCTTCGATAGCATCAGTTCTTTTTCCGCGCTGTTCAAGCGGATCACTAAGCATTCGCCGGCTGTCTGGCAGCAAACGGAATTGAAACGCGCTGCCGAAATGAAAATAGCACCGCTCAATTTTATTCCAAACTGTTTTGCCCAACAAAACGGGTGGACCCCAAACCGCAATTTTTAACAACAAAACGAGTCCGCAGTTACCGACCTTTAGCCGGATAAACAAAAATACCATGATCACAAAAATGAACCACGTGAGCATCTTTGTCCTTAACCAGGATAGTGCTTTTGATTTTTATGTAAACAAGCTGGGTTTTAACGTGCATACCGATGCCAGCATGGGCCCCGGTAAGCGCTGGCTTACCGTTTGCCCGCCCGAACAGCCCGAGCTGGAGATAAGCCTAATGGCAATAAACGAAGGCATGATGTTTAAACAGGAAGCAGCAGAACAAATGCGCGTGCTGGTGAGCAAAGGCACCTTTGGCTTTGGTGTTTTTGAATGTAATGACCTGCTTGCAACCTATGAAGAGCTAAAGGCAAAAGGAGTGGAGTTCACCAAAGAACCTACCAAAGAATTTTACGGTTTTGAAGCGCTGTTTAAAGACGATTCGGGGAATTGGTTTTCATTGGGCGAGAAGAAGCAATAAACACGAATTTCACGAATGACGCGAATTCCACGAATTAAAAATCCGCTTTACTTCGTGGAATTCTCTTTTGATAGAATGTTTAAAACCTCATCCCAGTTATTTGCGCGCACATGGTGGTTGGCGCTCACGTTATGGTAAGCATGGAACATGATGGTTTTGCCCTTAAAATTATCCAGATTTTTCAGGTGGTCGTCTATCATGTAATCGGTATTGATGATGCTTTTATCGCCACAAAAAACAATGTTGCGCCAGCTTATAAAAGGGAAGTTTATATTAAGCCATTCCAGCTTTTCGGGCAGGCTTAAAGGGAATTCCATAGCGGCCGATACAATGTACACCTCGTACGTTTCCATCAGCTTTTTAACGGCTTCCACAGCGCCGTCCATTACAGGTAAGCTTAAAAAGAACCCGGGAGATAATACAAACCTGCGCGCCAAACCCGCTTCGGGGAAGAGTGTATCATCATTTTTTCCGGCCAAATCATCCTTGGTGAAGAGGGTGCCGTAATCGCGCTGGTACCAATCTAAAAACTGCTGCTCTACATCGGCAATTACGCCATCCATATCTATTGCTATCGATTTTCTCATGTTAGTGTTTGTTATCTGTTTTTTGGGTTTACGGGCGTCGCAAAAATAGATTATTATAGGATAAAAAATTAATTAAAAACGGTGTTTGCAGAGCTATATTATACTTTTTTGGAGTAATAAAAATATATATTAATTACGTGTAATATTTGAAATAACAGGTGTTGTTCCCCGTTCAAGCAACTCATCTAAACACCAAAAAATGAAGAAAATTTTCACAATGGCAATGCTCCTCATCGCCGCTCAATTTGCAAAAGCTCAAACCGAAAAAGGCAACCAAACACTCGGTGTAAACCTGCAGTTTCAGCATTCAAACAGTACAGGTACTAATATAGACCCGGTTAGCAAGTCGATCACTGTTCAGGACCAAAAAAGCACCAGTTTTTACACCGGCCCTATTTACAGCTATTTTATCAGCAACAATCTTGATCTGGGTGGTTCATTGTTATACAGTTCAAACCGTAGTACCTACGGCGATGCTGCTGGCGAACAAAAGCAGACTAACAGTAGTTTTGGCGGTACCATATTCCTGCGTAAATATTTTATGTATCAAAACAAAATTGGGCTTCGCGCCGGCCCTTACGCGGCTTATAGCCACAGTAACTCAAAATTTAATAATGTTCCGGTTAACTCCGTTTATGATACAAAAACGACGGGCGATAACTACGGTGCCGGTATCAATGCGGAATTGTTGTATTACCCCACAAGCCATTTGGGCGTATCATTAACGCTGGCTAATGTAAGCTATAACCACTATAAAAGCGACAGCGGCAACAGGGGAAGAAATAGCGGCGATTCCGTTAACGCCACCTTTTTAAATAGCGGCCTGGGCGTATCTGTATTTTATACTTTTACAGGTAAGTAACTGCAAGTAAAATTCTTTAAACCAAAAAGATCCGGTTGCTTTCAGCACCGGGTCTTTTTTTTTATTGCTTATGCGAGGCCTTTACTTTATTAAAGTAATCTACCAGCTTATCTATATTACCCAATCCGTACCGACCCGCGCGTATTTGCTCCAGCACTTCGGGTTCGTCGCCCATGGCTTCGCTCATTACATCTGCAAAGTTTTCCTCGGTAACGTGCTGCATGGTAGCCGTGTTAGTGCCGTAATAATAGCTCAGCTTTGATTTATCAACGCTACCGCCGCCACCTCCGCCGCCAAAGGCAATACCTACTCCGCCGCCCAGGCCGCCGCCATAACCACCGCCACCCGTACTTAAGCCCACACTTGGCGAAAAGCGTACTTTTTTCCCCGTTCCGCTGCCGGTGCCCGCGCCGCGGGTCGCGTAGATTTTGGTCTCCTCGTTCACCACCACGCGTACAAAATCAAACTCTTTTTTTGCCCAGGTTTCGTTACCCGGGGCATGCGCCACTACAAAGCTGTCCTTACCCACCACATACGATTGCAGGTCGCTGGTGCTCAGTTTATAGGGCTCAGTTTTCTCACCATCCTTAAATTCAATAAAACCTTCGTTTTTAATGGGCCCGTTACCGCCCGGGTTGGCAATGATAAACCCATCGGAACGAACGCCCTTAACATCTATAAAATAGCCGGGCTGCCATTTTTGAGCGAACAGAACAGGAGAAGTTAACAGCAGTAGCGCCGTAAGAGAAAGATATTTTTTAAGAGTGAACATTTTAAATGTGTTTGATTAAGCGGGTACTTATAATTTCCCCTGTAGTTTTACTTTGTTAAAATACGCTATAAGCGCCTCTATATTATCCAGGCCAAACGGATTGGCAAGAATATAATCAACTACTTTTGGCTGGCTTTTCATTGTGGCCATTATTACATCTTTAAAATTAGCCTCCGTTATGTATTGCAGTTCGTTCGGGTTGCTGCCATAATAATACCACTTTTTTGTATTGCCATCACGGTTGCTTGCTTGTGTAGTATAGGTGGGTAGCTGCAAAACCGGTTGCAAATAACCCGGGGCTGCCTTTATCAAGCCATCTTCGGTTACGCGGTTATCTTTTACAATTGCGCTATTCTCATTGGCATACAATGTGCCATTTCCAAGGGCGGTTAGTATAGTTGGCAGCTTTCTGATATGGCCGCTGCCTTTATAACTGGCTGGCTTACCATCCGCTATCCTTAGGGTATAAATTTTTACGTCCTCATTCATTACTATCCGCACAAAATCTGTAGCCATTTTTGTCCACTTGCCCTTTGCCGGGGCTTTGGCAACCACAAAGCTGTCTTTACCAGCCACGTACGACTGCAGGTCGCTGGTGCTTAGGGGTATCACCTCGCCTTTTTCCGAATCCTTAAATTCAATATATGCCTCGCCTTTGATCGGCCCGTTGCCGCCCGGGGCAGGGCGTATAATGCCGGCATATTTAACGCCTTGTACATCGGTATAATAGCCGGGCTGCCATGTTTGGGATCTTGCCGTTATTGTAATACCGAAAATACAAAGCAGGAGTAGAACATTACGCATAAGATTTAGATATTTGAAACCAAATATAATAGAATTTATGATGACTGTTGATCTGCGCAGCGATACTGTAACAAAACCTACCCCCGGGATGCTGGAAGCCATGTGGAGCGCCAAAGTGGGCGACGACGTGTTTGGCGAGGACGAAACCGTTAACGCGCTGGAGGAAAAAGCTGCAGCAATGTTTGGTATTGAGGCTGCTATTTACTGTCCATCGGGCACCATGACCAATCAGATAGCCATCAAATGTTTTACGCAGCCGCTTGATGAACTTATTGCCGACCAGACCGCGCATGTTTACCGCTACGAAGGTGGGGGCATTGCCTTCAATTCGGGGGTGTCTACTCGCTTATTGAACGGTTACAGGGGAATCCTTACGCCGGAAATGATTGAGCCGGAGATTAATGACGATAATATTCATTACCCGCATACCAGTTTGGTAGTGCTGGAAAATACCGTTAATAAAGGCGGCGGCAGCTGCTATACCCTGGAGCATATTAAGCCCATTGCTGCGCTTTGCAAAGCAAAAGGCCTGAAATTGCATTTAGATGGTGCCCGCGTTTTTAATGCGCTTGCACATACCGGCGATAAACCTGCCGATTACGGTAATTGTTTCGACGGGATCTCGGTTTGCCTGTCGAAGGGTTTGGGCGCGCCGGTAGGCTCGGTATTACTGGCGGATAAGGCTACCATTAAATATGCCCGCCGCATCCGGAAGGTTTTAGGCGGAGGGATGCGCCAGGCGGGCTTTTTAGCTGCCGCAGGTATCTACGCGCTCGATCATCATGTGGAACGGCTTAAAATAGACCATAAGCACGCCCAAATTATGGCCGAAGAGCTCGGCAAGCAAAGCTGGGTAACCAATGTAGTGCCCGTAGAAACCAATATTATTCTTTTTGATACGGTTGAGCCCGCAGAAATAGTTTTAGCGCGGTTGGAAGCGAAAGGCATTAAAGCGAACAGTACCGATACACACCGAATCCGTTTTGTAACCCATTTGGATGTGCATCCCGAGCAGGTGGAATATGTGGTGAAAAGTCTATAGTTTGAAGTCGAAAGTCTAAAGATGATTGTCTGACTTGAGGCTAAAGACTTTCGACTTCAGGTTTCTCAAAATACCTCCATTCCCAAACCACGCCATCTTCTTCGTCCATAATGGTGCCCATCAGCTGGAAACTGTTTTTTTGAAGGATGCGCGACGAGTAATTATTTTCGGGCATGGTGCGGGCGGTTACATTAACAGACGGATCGGCGTGCAGAGCAAGTTCCACTAATTCATGGCACATTTGGCTGCCCACGCCTTTTTGCTCGTAATCAGGAAAAGTATAGTATGCTATTTCTACCTGCCCGTTTACAGGCTTGCCTTTAAACCCACCGCAGCCAACCAATTGGCCATTTTCTTCGGCATAATAGCTTATCCATGGCGGGTTAAAGCCCACGCGGGTGTAATAGTCTGTAGA
Source organism: Mucilaginibacter pankratovii (assembly GCF_014773265.1). Lineage (GTDB taxonomy): Bacteria > Bacteroidota > Bacteroidia > Sphingobacteriales > Sphingobacteriaceae > Mucilaginibacter > Mucilaginibacter pankratovii. The sequence continues at coordinate 82,839 of NZ_JACWMY010000005.1, forward strand.
CATTTGCACCATCTCCCTGCAATCGGGAAATGCAGCTAATTCGGTGTTGTCTTCTACAAATTGTTTAACAGGTATCAGTCTCATCTTTAGCTACATATTGATAGGCCAATATAATTAAAAACCTGTAAACCAATGCAAAACACTTTAAATCTCAACCCGCGCTACAACACTCAAAACTTATCATTAAACCGAATGTTGTAGTCTGACATGAACCGTCTCCAAAAAAAACTCGAGAAAATTGGCCGCGACCCTAAAATTACCGCGAAGGCTGTCGGTCTGCGTTACGTAGCAGACTCGGCACCGGGGTATTCCCGCAAAAAATCTGGCACGGGTTGGAGTTTTTATGATACTGAGGGTAAGCTTGTTAAGGATAAGGAGCTAATCACGCGCTTTACTAAACTGGTGATCCCGCCGGCCTATACCAATGTTTGGATCTCGCCTTACGAGAACGGGCATTTGCAGTTTACAGGTACGGATGCGGCCGGGCGTAAACAATACCGCTACCATCCGTATTGGAATAAGATCCGCAATCAATCTAAATATCACCGGATGCAAATGTTCGCGGCACATTTACCGGCCATACGCGAACGGGTAGACCACGACCTTGCCCGCCGTAACCTCGACCATGAAAAAGTGGTGGCTTTGGTTGTACGGCTGATGGAGCTGACCAGCATCAGGGTGGGTAACGAATCGTATAAAAAATTGTACGGCTCTTTCGGCCTAACCACGCTGATGAACAAGCACGTAAAGATAGAAGGCACCAAAATAAACTTTGAATTTAAGGGCAAAAAAGGCGTGTTCCATAAAGTGGCCCTGCAAAGCCGGAAACTGGCCAACTTGGTTAAACAATGCCGCGATATCCCAGGGAAAGATCTGTTTCAATATTATAACGAAGCGGGGGAACGCTGCACTATCGGCTCGGGCGATATTAATAATTATCTTAAAGAGATCACCGGCGAAGATTTTACGGCTAAGGACTTCCGCACCTGGGCAGGCAGCGTAAGCGCACTGTACGCCTTTAAAGAAGCCGGTGAGTTTGATAATATTACCGAGTGCCGTAAAAAAATAGTAAGCGTGTTAGACGAAGTAGCTATAAACCTGGGCAACACCCGTACCGTATGTAAAAAGTATTATGTGCATCCCACGGTTATAAAAAGCTACGAGGAGGGCACCATTTTTAAATACATCAGCGAACTGGAAGAAAGCCAGGATGTAAAATCTTCAGAACTCAATATTGCCGAAAGGGCATTGCTCAAACTCCTTGAGAACGAGAAACTCGCAGAAGCGAGCTAAAGCAACTTGCAATCGCCTAAAAATCTGTATGTTTAGTGCCTCACACAAAACATAATGGATAGAGAAATAAGTGTTACTAAAGAAGGACTGCTTTTTGCCGAACTGAAATTTTCTTATGAAACCCAGGTATCGGGCCATGTAGAGGGTATCTATTACAATTCGTATTGGGTGATTCCACCCTCGATAGATCCCCCAGGTCCGGGCTTGCAAGCTTCGGTGCCGTTGTTTGTTTTAGCAAAACGCACTGTTAAACATGATGTAATTCCATCAATGCAAGAATTAAAAGAATATGATGCTTTGTTTATGAAACAACTGGAGGCATATCCGCCGCCCGGGGACGATGCGGTATTTGAATATAAGGATCTTCATCGCCGGTACCCCGTGGATGCTCCATTAAATGGTATTGTGGATGTGCAGGCGAATTTCGGCGAGGATATAAAAACGATAAAATTCACTTCTGCTCATAACTGGGGGGGCGATAAAGAATACGCTGCAAGCTGCCTCAAGGCTGATGTTACGATGATAGCCCAAATGGCCGAACATCAGCAGACCGTGCAGAACAATAAATTATTTTAGGTGCTTTGTCCAATCCCGGCGTTACTGATCGTCATTCGGTTTTAACAATTAAACTCAAAACATCATGAAAGATTTTTTATTGGTTTACAGGAGCAATTTTTCGCCCGTACCAACTACATCACCCGAAGAAATGCAGGCCATGACCAAAAAATGGATGGACTGGATTGGCAGCGTTGCGGCCCAAAACAAACTTACCGACAGGGGTAACCGCCTAACTGCAGACGCAAAAGTGGTAAGGCCCAACGATGTGGTTACCGATGGCCCTTATATGGAAATAAAGGAAGCCATTGCAGGCTACAGCATTGTAAAAGCCGAAACGCTTGATGAAGCTGTAGAAATTGCCAAAGGCTGCCCAATATATTTGGTAGGCGGCAATGTGGAAGTGCGGGAAATAGGTATAATGTAAACTAAGTTTATTGTTACCTAATACATTATCCTAATCTTAAAAAAACCAAAAGCCTTTGTATTTTGCAAAGGCTTTTCCATTTATGCAGCAACGGGAGCTTATACCACATCTATTCCGAAATGAATATCGCAAGATAGTAGCGGTGTTGTGCAAACTCTTTGGTATCGACAACATAGAGATAGCTGAAGACATTGCCAGCGATACTTTTTTACATGCATCAGAATTGTGGGGGATAAGGGGATTGCCGGATAACCCAACCGCCTGGTTATATACGGTTGCCAAAAACAAAGCCAAAGATTACTTAAAGCGTAATACGCTCTACAATCAAAAAATTGTGCCGCGTGTACAGAGCGCGTCATCAGAATTGCAAGAGTTGGAGATAGACCTGTCTGACCAGAACATTAAAGATAGCCAGCTGCAAATGATGTTCGCCATTTGCCATCCGGCTATCCCGGCCGAAGCGCAGATAGGCTTGTCGCTGCGCATCCTTTGCGGTTTCGGGATAGAGGAAATAGCTGCGGCATTTTTGAGTAATAAGGAGACTATCAATAAGCGGCTCTTTAGAGCAAAAGAGAAATTAAGGCAGCTGAATGTAAAGATAGAGCTGCCAAACGAGGCCGAGATAAACCAGCGACTGGAAGCCGTTTTGGCAACACTTTACCTGTTGTTTAACGAGGGCTACTATTCGCAGGGGAGAGATATTACCTTGCGCAAAGAAGTATCGCTGGAGGCTTTGCGGCTTACCCATTTACTTACCGAAAACCAGGCCACCAATAAACCTATGGTATATGCCCTGCTGGCGCTAATGAGCTTCCACGCTTCGCGCTTTGAGGCAAGATTAAACCAAAATGGCGAAACCGTGCTCTACCAGGATCAGGACGAAAACCTTTGGAACGCCGAATTGATAAACCAGGGAGAACATTTCCTCCGGATGTCATGGGAGGGAAGCACCATTACCAAATACCACCTGGAGGCCGGCATCGCCTATTGGCACACCATAAAAGCAGATTCGCCCGAGAAATGGGAAACCATTCTGCAATTTTACAACCAGCTGCTGTTTTTACAATACTCGCCCATTGTGGCGCTCAACCGCACCTACGCGCTCTCAAAAGCCAATGGCAAGGCAGAGGCGATTATAGAGGCGGAGAAATTGAACTTGAGTGGCAACCATTTATACCATTCGTTATTGGGAGAGTTATATACTGATGTAGATAACGCTAAAGCGGTGGAACATTTAAAAACAGCGCTGGGATTGGCCAAATCGAAGGGGGATAGGGAGGTGCTGAAGAAGAAGATAGCTGGCTTAGATAGCAGGGAATAAGATCCGTAATTATCCTGCGATAACTAAATACAATAATTCCACAGCGGAATGATTTTTTTACTGAAATTAGCGGCCATCAATTATTAATACATGACCGAACTCAAAAACTTTATCAGCAGTTATGCCAGCTTCAACGAAGCTGAACTGAACGATATTGTAAGCCGGTTTAAAGAACGTACCATTGCCAAAAACGATTTTCTTTTGCGGGAAGGCACCGTATGCCAGGACCTTGTTTTTGTACGGGAAGGCTGTTTGCGCTTGTATTATTTAGACGAGGATGTAGAGATCTCGGTTTGGTTTGCGTTCCCAAACTCGTCGGCCATTGATATTTACAGCTTCATCAGCGACAAACCCTCCAAGTACTTTTTACAGGCAATAGAGGATAGTACAATACTTTACCTGCCCAAAGCAGAGCTGACAATGCTTTATGCTGAATATCCTACCATGCAGGAGATGATGCGTAAATTTTGGGAGGATGCCGTGCTGAATTTGATAGACCGCTTCACCGCGCTGCAACGCGATTCTGCCGAAAAACGCTACCTCGACCTGATGTCGAAGCCGCCTTATCTGCAGAAGATCCCGCAGAAATATTTGGCCTCGTTCATCGGTGTTACCCCAACATCGTTAAGCCGTATCCGCAAGGGTATCCGCTAATCTATCGAAAAGTAATATGGAATCTTTGTATTTGATGCATCATTACATTATGAAGAAACTTTTGCTCATGTACCACATCATTTTATTTTCCGCCATACTTATCCATTGCGAACCGGCAAACTGCCAAACGCAGGGCGAGCAAGAGGTTAAATGGGCAAAAGAATTATTTGCAAATAGTTACAAACCTCAGCAGTATAAAAGATACGAACTGCCGTTACATGTTAAAGGTGATATATACACCTATAAAGATGTCGCTATAACCGTAGCGCCAAAACCAGAACTACGCACATTTTTTGATAGTGGAATATTTTATCCGGATATCTTTCAACAATCATTCAAATATGAGCCGCCATTACAAATCAACAAAGATACTTTGGCTGCATGGCGAAAAAGGAATATCGAACTGAAAGAACCAGCGACTCCTTATACCCAACTGGGTTTATCTATATTACATTTTGAAGAATTGCAATATCCGGAATTAGCGCCGACCAGGAAACGATTTAAGATGATGGTGTTTTATCACCTTAGTGCAAACTCAACCATATATTTTTTAGAGTTAACCAACAATAACGCGACTGATAAAACCAACACGCTCGAGTTTATAAAAGGAGCAAGTTTAACTTTCTTTAAACAGGGGTGGGTGCAGATATAAAGGGCTCGGTTAAACAATCTTGCTTTGCTTGTACTTTCGCGCGAAGTAAATAGCTGAGAATAACGTGAGCAGTAAGCCTACCGCAGATAAGCCCATCACGCTGTTTGAGAAAAAGGATACCCAGTTGAGCTTCACTTTAAAGATCTCTTTAGACAGTAGCACACCCACACTGCCTACATAACCAAAGGAGTCGGCGAGGTATATTAAAAAGCCCACATTCCCTGCGTACTTAAACGTGGCGATCAATCGCTCGAAAAATACAGCGTTAAAGGGGATATAAACCATATAAAGCCCCAGGCCCACGGTTGCCATCCACCAGATGGGCGCTACATATCCACCCGCGAATGCCAGGGTTGATAAGCCAGCCAGTAAAAAGCCTATACCAATAAATACATGCGCCGTGATGAGCGCCTTATAACTATCGCGGATCATCACCATGCTGCCGATGAGGATAAGGATGATAAGCGTAATGGGCGTTTCTGTTTTGGAGAAGATAGCGGGCTGATTAAAAAAGCCCATTTCCTTCCACATTTCGGCACCAAAATTATCGCGGATATCGCGGAAGATAGTGGCAAAAGTGTAAATGAGGATACATGCTGCCAGTCCGGGTAAAAACGCACGGACGAAAATCTGGCGCTGCTCTTTGCTCATGGGCGTACGTTCGTGGCGTTCGGCAATATCAGCGGCATCCGGTGCAGGTATCTTCTCCATTAAAAAGACAAATAACAACAGTGGCCCGGCAAATAACAAGCCGGTGAAAAAAGGCACCCAAAACTCGGTAACGCCAAACTCCAGCATCAGCCAGCCACCTGCCGAACGTACAAAGCCCGATGCAAAAATAAAGCTTACGGCAAGCGTAGCGCCAATGAAATCGGTACCGCGGCGGCCCTCCACATAAGAAAACACCACACCCCAAAGCATCCCCAGCGGGAAACCATTGATAAACAGAAAAACGATATTGTAAGGCACAGGCACCAGCGCAAAGCAAAGCCAGCTAAGCCAGGCTATACCCGTAAGCACCAGTATGGTAACCCAGCGCCCATGCCGTTTCAGCTCGGCAATGTATTTTACGCCATAAAATTTGGCCAGCATATAACCCAATACCTGGCTTATTACCAGCAGTGTTTTGTAACTGTAGCCCCAAACAGTTATCCCATCGAACGTAGCAACGGTAAATGATTTGCGGAACCCAAATATCATGGTATAAGCCAAAAACACCACCACGGCAGCGTAAATGCTGGTTTGTATTTTATTGCGGGCGGGAGTTGATGGCATAAGCAGAATTTATAAAGGGTGAAAGATAAAGAAATTGGGGTACTTCGTCACCACGATTAATAGCCATTTTGTAACTTGGCAATAGTTTATATAGAGGCATATTTATGATCGCAGAAACAAACCAGGGTGCTAACCATTTTATCGACCTCAGCCATACCATCGAACATGGCTTAATAACCTATAAGGGCCTGCCCGCGCCAATTGTTTGCGATTACCTAAGCCGGGAAGATTCAAAAGCTTTTTACGAGGAAGGTACCGAATTCCAAATAGGAAAGATAGAAATGGTTACCAATACCGGTACCTATATGGATTGCCCTTTTCACCGCTTTGCTGATGGTAAAGATTTTTCGCAGATAGGGTTGGAGTGTTTTACCGACCTGGACGGAATTGTAATACCACTGCCGTTTACAGATGGATTAGCAATAACCGTTGCACATTTAAAAAACTACGAGTTAAAAAACAAGGCGGTTCTGCTGCATACCGGATGGGATGTACACTGGAATACCGAGCGCTATTATGATAACCACCCCTTTGTAACCGAAGAAGCTGCAATTTATTTAAGGGATAGCCAGGTAAAACTGGTAGGGATCGATAGTCACAACATAGATAATACCCAGGGGCGTACAAGGCCAACCCATACCACGCTTTTAGCAGCGGGTATTTTAATTGTAGAGCACCTGTGCAATTTGCAGGCATTGCCGCATCGTGGGTTCAGTTTCAGCGCCATCCCGCCAAAATTTAAGGGCATTGGCACTTTCCCGGTAAGGGCTATGGCAAAAGTGCCGGTTTTTTGATTTAATTATTGTTGATTTACGCCAAAATTGTAACATCTTAAAAGCAAATAGCTTGAGATTGTTCTAAATTGTATATTGCCGTTTTTTACAGCAAACCCTTACGAATATTCGCCACCAACTATGTTAAAAATTTCCTTTACCGCCTTTTTCTCCATTGTATTATTAGGTGCAGTTAAACATTTTACGGCAACTGAGCCTGTTATCAAACCATATCCTGCCGCAGTTCATCACACTGTTTTAAAACAAACCGGACAACAAAACTGGCCCGATGGTTTAACGGTAACGCCATTTGCAGGCCCCGATCTTACACCAAGTCCCGCCTGCTTGGCCACCGCGCCTACCGGCGAAGTATTTGTTGGTGTGGATATGATGGGCTCGCTGGGTAAAGCACCCGGTAAAGGACGGATCATAAAACTGGTAGACTCGGATAACGATGGCAAAATAGACCAGCATACCGAATTTGCGCGCGTTGATAACCCCCGCGGTATTTTTATATTAGGTGATAAAGTGTATGTATTGCATACCATATTTTCAAGCCAAACACAAAAAGCAACCGGTATGGACCTGGTGGTTTTTGAAGATAAAGACCATGACGGCATTGCCGATGGCCCCTCAAAACCTATTGTGGAACACCTGAGCAATCCCAATATGCTTGTAGATCGTGGTACAGACCACGCCACCAATGGCATCCGAATGGGGATTGATGGCTGGATCTACATTGCCGTGGGCGATTTTGGTTTTCACGACGCTATCGACCGCTCGGGCAAAAAGCTAACCATGCTTGGCGGCGGCATTGTACGCGTACGCCCCGACGGTACCGAACTGGAGATCTTTTCGCATGGTACACGCAATATCTACGATGTGGCCATAGATCCTTATATGAACGTGTTTACCCGCGATAATACCAACGACGGTGGCGGCTGGAACATCCGGTTCTCGCATCACATCCAATCGGGAGAGTACGGTTACCCCGTGTTGTTTCAGCATTTTACCGATGAGATCTTACCGGCATTGGTTGATGTAGGAGGAGGCTCGGGTACCGGCGCGCTGTTTATGGACGAACCCACCTGGCCCGAAAAATATAACCATGTACCCATGATGGCCGATTGGGGCCGCAGCGAATTGTATATCCATCGCGTTACGCCAAATGGCGCCAGCTTCACCCAAAAGCAGGAGGATTTTATCACACTCCCGCAAATTACCGATCTGGATGTGGATGGCTCCGGTCGCCTTTACCTTTCTGCCTGGGATGGTGCCGGTTACGAGGGTAGCCCCGCAAAAGGCTACGTAGTACGGGCTGTACCAACGGGTTGGGTATACAAGGCGTTTCCAGATCTTAAAGCAGCATCTGTTGACCAACTGGCAGGCTTACTTTCCTCGGCAAGTGCGGTTACCCGTTTTTATGCTTCGCAGGAATTATTGCTGCGCCCGGCAACCGAAGCTGCTAAAGCATCGCTTGGGGTTGCATCAAATACAACTTTACCTTTATTTGCCCGTGTGGCCGGTATTTACACCTACGCCCAAATTGCCGGTGCGGATGGTGTATCAGCCTTAGTAAAACTTACGGAAGATAAAGATCTGAAAGAGTTTGCCCTAAAGGTTTTGGCCGATAGGAAAGGTTACCTGCAGGATGTCCCTACAGCGCCATTTATTGCGGCCCTTAAAGATGCATCACCGCGCGTACAGGCGGCAGCTATTATTGGCTTAGGCAGATTGGGCAGGGCCGAAGCAGCCAGCGCCTTGCTGGAAACTAAAGTACCCGCATCATTTGTTGCGCCTGCAAAAGGCACCGAAGGCCCACATGCCACGCCGAACGCGGATATCGTGCTTCCCCACCTGGCGGTACGCACATTGGTAAGTCTTAATGCGGTAACAGCGTGTGTGAACAACATCGGTACAAAAAATTCTGTATTAGCGCTTTGGGCATTGCGTTACATGCATGATGCTAAAGCGGTTGATGGTTTAATTGCAGCTTATAAGGTAGCTAAATCACCAAAGTTAAAAGAGCAAATATTGGTAACCCTGGGCAGGCTTTACAAAATGGAGGCACCTTATGATGGTTCATGGTGGTGGAGTACACGCCCGGATTCGCACGGGCCATATTACAAAGCCATTACCTGGGAATCATCACCCAAAATAAAGACATTCCTTACCGCCGAGCGCGGCAAAGCAAGCCCGGCTGGTAAACAGTTCTATGCCGACCTGAACGCGCGCGACCGGATGGAAATTGCAGCCTTTGGCGGCGAAGAAAAAGCGCCGGTTGTTAAAGAAGCAAAGATAGACCTGGAAAAGATCCGCAATAAAAAAGGACAGATAGGAAAATCGTCCATCGAAGATATTATGCTTGCACTGGCTAAATTAAAAGGCGATCCTGCCAAAGGCAAAGCGCTTTTTGCTCAACAGGGCTGCATTGCCTGCCACAGCATCAAAAAAGGGGAGAAGTTAAAGGGGCCTTTCATGGGGCAGATCGGCTCTATCATGACCAGACAACAAATTGCCGAATCTATCCTGAAACCAAGTGCTTCTATTTCGCAGGGATTTGCTACTGTAACCATAACGGCAAAAGGCAACAAAACCTATATGGGCTTCATCACCGAGGAATCTGCCCAGAAAATTGTAATGCGTGATATTGGCGGCAATGTTTACACCGTAAAAACAGCTGATATTATTTCCCGTAAGGAAATGAAAACTTCGATGATGCCTACGGGGTTGGCCAACGCGTTATCTTATGATGAATTTGCATCGCTGGTTACGTTTTTATCGCAGCAGAAATAAGGACAGAATAATTGGGCAGGCCGGAATTTAAAAAAGTGGCCTGCCCAACATCGCGTTGTAAAACAAAAAGGATATCAGCACAAAATAAACTGCCGCGAAGACAATTACAGGTCTTGCACTTTTTATGCCGCTAAGTACCACAAACAAAGGAATGATCTGCAGAGCGTGCAAGCCCACAAAATGAGCTATGCGCAGGTCACCGGCAATACGGCTCCAGTTAAAAAGCGGGAGCCCGGGGCCACCGTCGGCGGCACCAACGGTATGCGCCAGCCGCGATGCCATAAGGCCGCCTTCCAGAGCAAAAACGCATGCCATAATGATGCCCAAGCGAATACCCCACAGTAATGCGGGTGTTATTTGCAGTGGCTTTACTTTGAAAAATTTAATGCCAATATAAAGGGCAAATAAGGTTTGCGAAACGATGATGATCCCCATTAAGGCAAACACAAGCGCATTATAGGTGCTTGTGTTGTTGTAATGCGACTGTTGTCCCCGGGCTGCCTGTGTAGCGATGGCAACCATTTCAAATGACATGGCAAACGCTGTAAAGTTAGCAAAGCGTTTTTTAAGCTGCTCAAATGGGAGGTATGGCAATAACAAGGGCCAGGTTAAACAATAAATGGCAATTGATATAGCAAATTTGGCGGGTTTTATCCAAAGGTTAATACCCATCACTTGCCTGTGGTCAAACTGCATAACAAGCACCAGTAATACCAATAGCACAAGGTGCGCAAGGCCGCAGTAATAAAGTACCGGGCTGTTATTTTTAATTCGTGTGAGCAGGTTTTTCATTTGGGGATTTGATTTGTTGAATTAAACGATACAATAAATAACCGCAGGGGCCAAACATAAACGTGAGCACTAAACAGGGGATAACCAGCCAGTGCGAAATGTTTTTAGCCTGCGCAGACCGGCTGATGTAAAAGCCTATCAGCAGGTCGAAAGCGAGGTAATGCACCCAGCCGGCTAATAGCAGCTTATCGTCGCTAAAAAGTGTACGTACTTCCTGTATCGACCCGAACCCACCGCCCTCGATTCCAAAAAAACCAAGTATGTAAATGCCATAAATAACAGCAAGCAGCAGCGGAACCGCCGCAGTACTCACCAGCCAATTGGTAACCTTCCATTTAGGAAGCGTTATTAAAAGCAACCATTGCAAGGCAGCAATAGCGCTGACGGCAGAAAATATTTGCGATGGATCCATATCTTTTTAGCTTGGGCAATTGTGTATAAAATGCACAGCACAAAACTGGCGTTTATAGCGCAGGCTAAAAATGATGTAATGTTAAAAAGGAGAGGAGATTTATTAACTCAGGTTAATTTTGTGTTGGATATCCTTGCCCGGATGCGGCTGAGGCTTTGCGGCTGGATGCCCAGGTAGGAAGCGATCAAATGCTGTGGTAATCTTTCAAAGATCTTTGGTTGGGTGGTAAGCAGTTCCATGTACCTGTCCTCTGCGGATTGGATCATCAGGTTACGTTTGCTTTTAGCCGCTTCAATAAACAGGTTTTCGGCAATAATGCGGCCGAATTTTTCAAAGCGCTGGCTCTGCGTGTACAGCGCCTGCATATCGGCGTAGCTTAGGGTAAACACTTCAGTGTCTTCCACCGCTTCAATAAAGTGAGCCGATGGGGTTTGCAGTAAAAAACTCTCATAATCGCCTATCCAGTCGCCTTCAAAAGCAAATCCCAAAGTGTACTCGCCTTTCTCCGTCCGCGAAAAATACCGCAAACCGCCTTTGTACACAATAACCATGCTTTTGCAAATCTGTCCTTCCTTTAAGGAAAAGGCATACCTTTTTAAACTCATGGGCTTAAGCCTTTGCATAAACAAAAAAAGCTCCTCTGGCGTAAAGTCTACAACAGCACTTAAAGATTGGGTAATAACTTCGTACATACCGGGTCGGGTAAAAATCAAATGTCGTGTATCCAAATATACGTTAATAACTAAATGGTAACCGTTTCATTGTGTTTTTGCCCGAAGCTTACTATCGTTTAATTTTAAAGGATTTAACATTATCTTCAACTTATCTTCATATCAAATGTGGCGGGGAATAAATTCGGGGGCTTATATTTACGCACTATTATCCGCTATGAAAAAAACAGGTATTTTGTTCTTGGCTGCTGTCGTTATTACACTGGCAAGCCAAACCGCAAACAGTCAGATAAGATCGTACACCGTTGCCAACGCACATTCACATAACGATTATAAAAACAGCATCCCATTTTACAGGGCGTATGAAAGAGGTTTTGGTTCGATAGAAGCCGATGTTTATGCCGTTAACGGCAAGCTGATGGTGGCGCACGATAAAAAAGAGATCAGCGAAAGCCGCTCGCTTCAAAACCTGTACTTAAGCCCGCTGGCCGAAAAATTAAAACTTGCCCCCAAAAGGCAGCTGCGTTTGCTGATAGAGATAAAACAAAACTATAAGGCCGTATTACCTTTGGTGATAGAAGAACTTAAGCCTTTTGCAGAATATATCTCGTCGCCGGGGCATCCGGGTAACCTGACTATTGTAATGACCGGCGCTGTACCACCAGCCGCAGAAATGCCCAATTACCCCGATTGGATAACTTTTGATGTAGACCACTTAAATGGTTTTACACCGCAGCAATGGCAAAAAATAGGCCTGGTAAGTTTCCCGCTGGGCAGATACGTGCGTTGGAATGGTAAAGGCGTGCTCAATAACCGGGAGATAGCGAGGGTAAAAGGAGCTATAGACAGCGTTCACCAGGCCGGTAAAATGATCCGTTTTTGGGAAAGCCCTGATACTAAAAGCAGCTGGCTTGCCCTGATGCGATTAGGTGTGGATGTAATTGGTACCGATAAGATAGAAGAGCTTGGCGATTTTTTAAATAAAAAGGCTAAAAATGAATATTTATCGCCGCAGGCATACCCGGTATATCAGCCAACCTATAAAACCGATGGTGCCGTTAAAAAAGTAAAGAATATTATTTTATGCATAGGCGACGGCATGGGCCTTACTCAGTTATATGCTACGTATACCGCCAACCAGGGGCGGCTTAATATCTTCCGGATGAGGAATATTGGTTTTTCCATCACCAATGCGGCCGACGCCTATATCACCGATTCGGCAGCCGGGGCCACGGCTTTTGCATCGGGCCAAAAAACAAACGACAGGGCCATTGGTGTGGATGCAAATGGCAAACCATTAAAATCCTTAGCTGTTTACGCGGCCGGGGCGGGTAAAAAAACAGCCGATATTGCGGTATGCCAGCTAACAGATGCCACCCCGGCTGCGTTTTACGCGCACCAAACCGAAAGGAGCGACAGCCTGGCAATTGCCGCGGATATCCTGAATTCCAATATTGATGTTTTCTTAGGATCGGCCTACACAGATTTCACCACGAAGGTAAACGGTGTGCCGATAGTGGATAAGATGAAGCAAAGAGGATATACCGTTATCCGCCGGTTTGATGATTTTTTAAAGTCGCCGGCAACAAAAATACTGGCGCTGATGGATGATAGCGCCACACGGCCCAAAATTGCAGGCCGGGGTGATTATCTTCCATTGGCTTTAAAAAAGGTAACCGAGACCCTAAAGAACCACCCAAAAGGCTTTTTTATGATGGCAGAAGGCTCGCAGATAGACTATGGTGGCCATGCCAATAATTTAGCACAGGTAATTACCGAGAATGCCGATTTCGACAGGATGGTAGGAGAGGCCCTGCGTTTTGCAGACGAAGATGGCGAAACCCTGGTGATCTTAACCGCCGACCATGAAACCGGCGGACTCACCCTGCTTGATGGCGATATCAAAAAAGGATACGTTTTGGGAGACTTTAGCACAAACGACCATACAGGCACACCAGTACCTGTATTTGCCTACGGCCCTCACTCGGGAGATTTTAGAGGCGTTTACAGTAATACCGAGATCTTTAGTAAGCTATTGAAGCTGATAAGATAGAACATAGCATAGGTTACCTGTTATTTGTCGATCGTGCGTCCGAAGAATAGCAGATATCCGTCGGCATCTTTTATTTCAAATCCGCACAATCCATCATCACCCTCCTGAAGGGGTAGAAAAAACTCGACATTGCGCAGCGCGAATTCATCTGCGAGTGCATCCGGGTGCTGCACGTGCAGATAAGCATCCCACCGGGCGATGCCCTTTTTGATATCCCGTGTGTAATTTGGAACCGGCTCAACGCCAATAGACTTTAGCATGATCATGGCCGCGCCTCTTTGCACAATACCGAAGAATATATCATCTTCGGTGGGGCCCTGGAAGGTGACATCAAATCCAAGGCAATCCCGGTAAAACTCCAGGGCTGCAGGAACATCTTTTACGATGAAGAAGGGTGCAATGCCGGTGATTTCTGCTTTAGCCATATTAATAACAAGATAAGCAAATATTTAATGAAAATAGAACTGGTATTGAACATTAATTGACTTTAATGTATTCAATACCAATGTAGTACAAAATTGCATTTATGTTTGTAAGCAAACGTTTTGATAGGCCGGGAGGTACGGGTACTTGTATAGTTTTGCTACCAAGACTTTAGAATCTGAAAAAAACGCTATAGTAAGCAGAAATCAATTAACCTTTGGAAATAAAAGAATATATTGACCTCTACAAAAGTTAATACAAATAGCGGCATAAACCTATTCTGAATTTTAAAAACAGCATATAAATCATGAAAAACTACTTACTTGTAACGGTGATCATTCTCCTTGCTGGTTCGTTATCGGCTCAGGTTCCTTATAACTCCGGCCTTCCAAACGGCTACACTAAAAAGGCGGTTGTGTCCGAAGAGATTGGACTTACCATGGTTTCCATTAGCTATCACCGTCCCGCAGTTAATGGACGCGAGGGGAAAATTTGGGGTCAAATTGTGCCTGTAGGCTTTGTCAACCAGGGATTCGGAAATGGCAAGCTTACCCCATGGAGAGCCGGAGCTAATGAAAATACCGTGATCGAGTTTAAAGATGATGTAATAGTTGAAGGGCAACCGCTACCCAAAGGGAAATATGGATTGTTTATAGCGTATGATCCGGTAGAGAGTATGGTTATTTTTTCAAAAAGATCAGATGCATGGGGGTCTTTTTTTTACGATGATAAAGAGGATGCCTTACGTGTAAAGGTTAAGCCTAAGGCTATCGGGAATAACGTAGAGAATTTGAAATACGAGTTTATAAATCAAAAACCTAATTCGGCTGTTATCGCGCTGTTTTGGGAGAAGTTATCAATACCTTTCACAGTTGAAGTTGACTTTTTGAAACAACAATATGAGGCTTTACTGGCGGAATCTCAGAATCCCCGGGGGTTTACATGGCAGGGCTTAAACATTGCGGCAAACTGGGCTTTGCAGAATAACTATAACCTCGAAAAAGGACTTGAATGGGCAACGTTAGCCTCAGGACCAAATTTCCCGGGTGACCCGACATCATTTTCGGCACTTTCAACAAAAGCATCAATTCTCCTCAAACTTGGTAAACCTGATGAAGCAATGGCAGTTGTTAGAAAGGCATTGCCTTATGGGAATCCTGGTCAGCTACTTCAACTTGGCAGGCAACTGATTGCGACGAAGAATATAGCGGGAGCTATTGAAGTCTTCCAGTTTAATTATGATAAAAACCCAAATCAGTTTATCGCATTGGTGGGCATGATTAGGGCGCACTCTGCAAAGGGTGAGTATGCAAAGGCGGTTGATTTTGCCACTAAGGCTTTGCCGTTGGCACCTAACGATGCAAGCACAAAGGGAGTTCAGGCAATGCTCGACAGACTTAAAAGTGGTAGCGACATAAACTGATAAAAAATGCGGCTGATTTTTAAACATTAGCCTATGTTCGGTGCTATCACCGCGCCATTTGCATAATAAATTAATGTACCCGCCAACATCGGCAAGCCCCGGGCGTTATGTGCCATTTTAGAGCGACAGTACAGCAACTAACAAGAAAAAATAATGAAAAGACTTTTAACTTTTTTATCCCTCGCTATTGCAAACTTGTCTTTTGGACAAAATTGTAATTGCGACAGCTTATTTTTGCAAACTCAAAAAATTGTAGAAGACAATTACGCAGGTTGGTTTGACAAAGTAACTACAAGTAATCAAACAGCTTACAATGAGTGGACGGTTAAACATTATTCATTATCAAAAAAAATTAATACTGACAGTTCATGTGCAAAACAAATACAAGAATGGATTACTTTCTTTAAAGACAAGCATTTGCGAATTAAATACAATAAACCAAAAGAATTTTCGGACAACAAAACAGAACCAAAAAACTTTCAAATTCTAACCACTAACCTGACACAAAGTCAAATAAATAATTACTACTCAAAAGCAAAAAAACTTGACCTAATAGAAGGAATTTATGAAAGTTCAAGCTATAAATTAGGTATTACACAAGTGAAACCCAATTTATTTTATGCAACCATAATTAACACTGAAAACGAAAATTGGAAAGTAGGGGAAGTTAAATTGGTGATTAAAAAAATAGGAACCAAGTATGAAGGTGCATTTTATGAAGGCGATAAATCAGACATTTCTACACATAAAGTTCAAGTAGTAGATAACATTCTTGATTTTGACATTGTGTTCTATGAAAAAACATTTCCAATAGTTAAAACAAAAAGAGATATTACAGAATATGAAATGTCAAAAGATAGATATGCGCCAAGTTTAACTTTTAAAAACGATGTTGCTATTTGGAGATTCCCTTCTTTTGAAAATAATACTTATGAACAAATAGCATATCTTTTGAAAAAATATAAAGATAAGTTAGAAGCAACGCCATATTGGATATTAGATATGAGCAACAATAGTGGTGGCGATTATAGTATTGGGCTTCAATTACTAGAATACATTTACACAAACCCAATTATATTTTACAATGCAGAAATGCGGTTGACAAAAAGCAATTTTGACATTTGGTATAAGAGTTACATTTCAACTTATTACGAGAGTTTGGATAGTGCTGGAAAAAATAAATTAGATGTGAGGTTTAACAAAATGAAGGCTAATTACGATAAAATGTATAATGAAGATGGCAAACCTACCGACACATTAAAAATGGAAAAAGCAAAACCTTTCCCAAAAAAAATTGCGTTGCTAATAAATGAAAATACTATTAGTAGTGGCGAATTGTTTACTATGGTAGCAAGACAAAGCAATAAAGTTGTAGTAGTTGGAGTAAATTCAGGTGGAATGATGGACTATGGAAATGTTGTGCATTATAAAACAGCCTGTTCAACATTTCGCCTTCAATTGCCAACCAACAGACAACTTTGGTTAGACACAGGATTTTCAGTAGACAAAGAAGGGATTAGACCTGACATTTATCTTAAAGGAAGTGATTGGACAGAACAAGCAATCAAGATAATTAAGAAATAAAACAGCACATAGCAGGCGTTCCTATGTAAAGCAGTTTTTATAGAACCAGGTTAATAATTCATTTTAATTATTAACTTAACTTTAACTTTTAACTTATGGTCGGTGTTATCACCGCGCCATCAAAAACAACAAAGCCCCGATGTTTTTTCACATCGAGGCTTTGTACCCAGCGCCGGATTATTGTCAAATCAGGTTTATTTGTCCATCAGCTCAACCCATGCATTAACCATTTTTTCAATCAGTTCTTTATTTGCTGTTACCTGCTCCATGGAATAAAACTTTGCGTACACCTTTCCCTTGGTTGCATCTTCAAGAAAGTCAGACTTGATATTGAGGAGTTCACCTTTGTGAAAGATAAGCGCAACGTAGTTTTTGATCCTTGGGTTGAAGGTGGCCAGGTCTTCTTTATAAAAAAAGCTGGGGCCTCCCCATTTTACGGCTTCTTCTATTTTAGGATTGGCATTAACAATGATTGCCCTAACTGCTTCCATTTCTGCTTTCAAGGGGTGCTCGAGTTTAGACATAAACTCATCTACTTTCTTTGTATTGCTCATCATGTTTAATATTTATTGTTGATAACAAATATCAAAACCATTTTTGCTTCTAAGGGGGTGTACAAACGACAAATTACGGGTTGATTACGGATATTGAAGAGATAGTACTTCAGGAAGTAAAGGATATGGTTATCAAAAGCTATTAAAACAACAAAGCCCCAATGTTTTCACATCGAGGCTTTGTACCCAGCGCCGGAGTCGAACCGGCACGGTTTCCCACAGGTGTTTGAGACCAGCGCGTCTACCAATTCCGCCAGCTGGGCTTGCTTACTCTGAGGCCGCGTTAGCTGCTCAGAAGCGGGATGCAAATGTATTTAAACTCTCTTTAATCCGCAACAGATATTTTTGTCTGTAGTAAATATTTGCAATTTCGTTAAGCCTGCTTTCCTTCGCCGTATCGTTCAAACCCTCATATCCTGCGGTTAAAGTTGCAAGCTCGTCGTTTATATCGCCCTCAATGGCAAGTACTTCTGCGGTAACATCGGCAAGCTGTTCCGCGTTCTCAATTTCCATCAGGCGTTCGTTAATATCCATCATTTCCATTAAAAAATCTGCCGGGAGCTGTGGTTTTGCCCCCTCATTTACCAATCCGTGCAGCTTTAAAATGTATTCGGATAGCTTATTTGAGTCAGAAAGCGTTTGGTAAGCCTTATTATTTAAGGTGGAAAGCTCCAGTATTTCCTGTTGTTTTGCCTCGTCCTCGTTGGCAAAAAAATCGGGATGGTATTTTTTACTGAGCGCGTAAAACTGTTTTTTTATCGCCGCGCCGTTCGGGTGGAACGTTTCGGTGATGTTGTAAAATTCAAAATAATTCATCGCTCAAAATTAATGTTTTTACTTGTGCACCACTGCATTTGTTAATTTATTACAATAATTTACAGTCGCCGGTAAAACATTTTAGAGTACTTGGGGTTAACACAGGCATCATTAACTTTTGCATTCAAGCTTCGGAATTTAGTATATATTTGTACACTTAAACACGCTGCCGTTACTATGTTTGATCATCGCCCAAATCAAATAATCAAGTATATTTACCGCATAACTGGTGCTTATTTACTTAAAAATACAACTAAGTGCGGCGCTATTTAGTAACCTACATATGAATCGTTTGAAACCTTACTTAATACTTCTTTTTACTTTACTATGCCTGGCAATTTTTAGCCCGGCACAAGCCCAAAGCATCCCGCAAAACCTTTCCGGCGTAAACGTTAACGATCTGTCTGACGCGCAACTGCGCCAGGTGCTGCAACAGGCACAAGCTACCGGCATGACGGATGCGCAACTGCTGCAAACCTTGCAGGCACGTGGTTTATCGGCCGAACAGGCACAAATATTGCAAAACCGGGTTGCTGCCATCCGCAAGGCTGGTAACATCGCTTCCGATCCGCAGCCTTCCACAACCAGCCCGGCTACAACACGCAGTTTAAATTACCGCCCGGATAGTACCGATAGTGCATCAAGAGATAAACTGTACGGTGCCTTTACGCCAAAGGTATTCGGCGCAAACCTGTTTCGCAACAGTAACATTACCTTCGAGCCAAATTTAAAAATAGCTACACCGGTAAATTATATCCTGGGCCCCGAAGATCAGTTAAACATTAGCGTATACGGCGCATCCCTGGTTAACTGGAAGCTGGACGTATCACCCGAGGGAAACATCAACATACCCGGTGTAGGGATGCTGAACGTATCCGGCAAAACTATTGAGCAGGCAACCGCATCTATCAAAAGTAAGCTTGCTGCTGCCAATTATGCAATTGGGCGCGGCACCAATGTACAGGTTAGCCTGGGCAACATCCGCAGCATAAAAGTAATTTTAGTAGGCGAGGTGGTAAAACCCGGCACCTACACGCTGCCATCTTTGGCTACGGTGTTTAACGCTTTATACTCTGCTGGCGGGCCAAATGATAACGGTTCCTTCCGGCAGATAGAGGTGATTCGTAATAACCGCATCATCAGGCGGCTGGACGTTTACGATTTTTTAGTAAAAGGCGATCAGAAAGATAATATCGCTCTGCAAGACCAGGATATCATCCGGGTACCCACTTACCGCACCCGGGTTGAATTGGTTGGCGAAGTAAAAAATCCGGCGCTGTTTGAAGTGCTGACAGGCGAAACCCTGCAGGATATATTGCGTTTTGCCGGCAGCTTTACCGATCAGGCTTATACCGCCCGCATAAAGGTATCGCAGGTAAACGATCAGCAACGCCGTATTGGCGATGTGGTTGAAGCCGATTATAAGAACTACATCCCGCTGCGCGGCGACAAATTTACAGTAGAGCGCATCCTCGACCGCTATGAGAACCGCGTAGTGATCAATGGCGCAGTTTTTCGCCCCGGGGAATATGAACTACAGAAGGGGCTCACCTTATCGCAATTGATAAAAAATGCGGCTGGCTTAAAAGAAGACGCTTTTACATCGCGCGGTAGTATCACCAGGCTTAAAGCGGATAACACTACCGAACTGATATCTTTTGATGTAAATGCCATATTAAACAAAACTACACCGGATATTTTGTTACAGCGCGAAGACGTGGTAACCATATCATCCATCTTCGATCTGAGGGATGAATACCGCGTAACCATTAAAGGTGAGGTACGCAGCCAGGGCGATTTTACCTACGCCGAAAGTATGAGCGTAGAGGACCTGATACTTAAAGCCGGCGGTTTTACCGAAGGCGCCAGTGCAAAACGTATTGAAGTGGCAAGGCGGGTAAGCGATAGCGACCCTAACTCAAAAACCAGCAGCCTGGCCCAGGTTTTTAATATTGATGTTGATGGGCAATTGAAGGGCGGTGATGGCAATTTCAAGTTAAAACCTTTTGATATCGTATCCATATACAGCCTGCCGGGTTACGAAAAGCAAAGTACTATTAAAATAGAAGGGGAGGTGCTTTACCCAGGCTATTATACCGTTAAACAGAAAGACGAAAGAATATCAGATGTAATTGCACGCGCAGGCGGTTTAACTGCTTTTGCTGATGCCGATGGAGGTACGCTAAAACGCGATAATTTTGCCATTTTAGGTGTTAACAAAAAAGGCATAGATACTAACGCTGTAGAAAAAGAACGCCTAGAAAGGCTAAGCCGGTTAAAACAATCTAACAAAGATTCTACCACTAATAATACACCCCAGTTGCGTAATAATTTTGTGGGTATCGATCTGAAGAAGATTATGGAAAAACCGGGTTCCAGCATTGACCTGCGGTTGGAAGACAACGATATCATCCGGATACCCAAACAGCAGCAACTGGTGCGTGTAAACGGCGAAGTACTTTACCCAAGCGCGGTAGTTTACAGCAAAGGCAAATCCTTTAAAGATTATATTTTAAATGCCGGCGGTTACTCATCAAGCGCCTCAAGACGAGGCTCGTATGTAGTGTATGCTAACGGAACTGTACGCGGTACGAGTAAATTCCTGTTTTTCAACATACACCCCAGTGTTAAACCCGGAAGTGAAATATATGTTAGCAAAAAATCGGAAAAACGAGGTTTGTCGTCAACCGAGGTAATTGGGTTGACAACGGGCTTAGCTTCGCTGGGTGCCATCATTTTAGGGATCATCAATCTAAGTAAGTAATGCAGGAAAAACCAGTATCGGCAAATATGGCTGCTCAGGAAAAAGAGATATCCTTAAGAGAAATATTTACGACAGTAAGAACGGAGTTTAATTACTTAAAAACAAAATGGTTATTAATTGGCGCAGTTGGCCTATTGTGCGGTTTGGCGGGCCTTGCTTACGCTTACTTTAAAAAACCGGTTTATACAGCAGTATCAACCTTTGTTTTACAGGAAGGTGGTAGCGGCGGGGGCTTAAGTCAGTACGCGGGTTTGGCATCCCTGGCCGGGATAGACCTGGGTGGTAACGGTGCGGGTGGTATATTTGAAGGTGATAACATTTTAATGTTATACAAATCGCGCCTGATGATCGAAAAAACGTTATTAAGCGAAGTAGTAATAGATGGCAAAAAGCAGCAATTAATAGACAGGTACATTGCTTCTAATAATCTACTCGAAAACTGGAAAGAAAAGGACGGTATCAGTAGCATATCTTTCAGCGGCGACCCCAAAAAGTTCACGCGTAAACAGGATAGCATTATTACCGATATCGCCGATAATTTCAACAAGGAATTATTGAATGTAGCAAAGCCCGATAAAAAATTAACGATCATAAAAGTTGAGGTTACCAGCAAGGACGAACTCTTTTCAAAAGCGTTTAATACCACGCTGGTAGAGACAGTAAATAACTTTTATACGCAAACCAAAACAAAAAAAAGCGCTCAAAATGTCGCCGTTTTACAAAGACAGGCGGATAGCGTAAAGAATGTATTGGGCTATGCTATAAGCGGCGTTGCCTCGGCCATAGATGCAGCGCCCAATGCAAACCCGGCATTAACATCGCTTAGGGTGCCCTCGCAAAAAAGGCAGATAGATGTGCAGGCAAGTTCGGCCATTTACGGTGAAATTGTAAAAAATCTGGAAATTTCAAAGATATCTTTACGCCAGGAAACGCCGTTGATACAGGTAATTGACGAACCGGTACTGCCGCTGGCAAAAACCAAGCTGGGTAAATTAAAAGCAATAATAATAGGGGGGCTGCTGGGCGTGGTCATCATATCTGCCTGGATAGTATTTAGAAGGATTATTAACCGTATAATGGCCTAAATTAGCGGGATGCAATTTTTTACTCTAAAGGTTGTTGGTATACATCAGGAAACAGAGGACGCTGTAACGGTATCCTTTAAGCAACCCGGCTTAAAAAAAATAAAATACCTGCCGGGGCAATACTTAACACTCACTTTCAGGATAAACGGACGGCGCTATATCCGGCCGTATTCGTTCTCATCCGCGCCTGCGGTTGATGCAAATTTAGAGGTTACCGTAAAGCGCGTGCCGGGCGGCATCGTATCTAACCATATAATTGATAAGGTGAAAATCGACGACCTGGTGGAAGTGATGCCCCCAATGGGCGATTTTATACTGAACGAAGAGATTATTACCACCGAAACCCATATCGTTTTATGGGGAGCCGGGAGCGGCATAACACCCCTAATGTCGATAGCCAAATATGCTTTGCATAAAGGCATTGGCGGGCATGTTACGCTGGTTTACGGCAACCGCAATGCCGAGAGCGTAATTTTTCAGGATCAGATAAACGCCTTGTCTGCCGGGTTTCAAAACTTTTCTGCATGGCATTTTCATACCCAGCTTTCTGTATCTCCGGGCAACCCGTACCTGGTGCAGGGCAGGATAGATCCAAACAAAGTTTTGGCTGTAATGCACACTGAGGGGGTGCTGGATGATACTATTCACTACATCTGCGGGCCGGCCGGTTTAAAAGAATCTGTAAAAGCTGCACTCTCCGCTTTAGGTATTGAAGGTAAAAACGTATATTCAGAGGATTTTGAAGTGGTACGCAACCCTGCCGATTTTGACGGCATTGTTACCCGCATGGTGGGTGTTACTACTAATGGCGAACGCACTGTAATTGAGGCAGTAAAAGGCAAAAGTATATTAGAGGCCGCGTTGGATGCGGGCATTGATATGCCATACTCCTGCCAAACAGGAAATTGCCTGGTTTGCAAAGGCCGCCTGCTAAAAGGCGATGTAAAGATGATTGGGGTAGAAAAATTACCCGACGGGCTGCAGCCTGATGAGCGTTTATTATGCAGCAGTTTCCCGCTTACAGATGATATTGAAATACAAGTTGATCAATAAAAACAAAATATGAAGGTTGTATTATTAGCCGGCGGATTGGGCACGCGCCTTTCTGAAGAAACCGTACTGAAGCCGAAGCCAATGGTAGAGATAGGAAGTATGCCCGTGCTGTGGCACATCATGAAAATATACTCCTCCTTCGGTTTTAACGATTTTGTGGTTTGCCTGGGCTATAAAGGTTATGTAATAAAAGAGTATTTTGCCAACTACTTCCTGCACAGATCTAACGTTACCATTGATCTTTCTGACAACTCCATCCAGGTACACGATTCGCAGGCCGAGCCCTGGAAGATCACACTGGTAGATACCGGTAACGAATCTATGACCGGTGGCCGTATCAAACGCGTGCAACCCTTTATCAATAACGAACCCTTTATGCTTACCTACGGCGATGGCGTTGGTAACATCAACATAAACGAACTGGTACAATTCCATAAAACCGGTGGTAAATATTGCACGGTAACCTCCGTACAGCCATCCGGAAGGTTTGGGGTGCTGGATATTAATGAGAAAAACGAAGTACATTCCTTTTTTGAAAAACCTAAAGGCGATGGCTCCTGGATAAATGGCGGCTACTTTGTATGCGAGTCACAGGTGTTTGATTACATAAAAAGCGGCGACGCCACCATTTGGGAAAAAGACCCCATGGAAAGCATAGCCAAAGATGGCCAGATGGACGCCTACAGGCACAATGGCTTTTGGCGCCCTATGGATACGCTGAAAGATAAACACGACCTTAACGAAATGTGGGATGCAGGCAACGCTCCCTGGAAGATATGGTAACCTATGCTAAACAAACTGACGGAAGTTTATAAAGGCAAAAAGATATTTTTAACCGGGCATACCGGTTTCAAGGGCTCGTGGCTGTTAAAAATATTCAGCCTGCTGGGGGCGGATGTTAAAGGCTATGCTTTAGCACCCGAAGGGGAGCTTAACCTATATAGCGTGATCAATGGCGATGCGATGTGCCAATCGGTTATAGCCGATCTGCGCGACCGGGACGCACTTAACGATGCCGTAACTAGCTTCGAACCCGATTTTATATTTCATTTGGCGGCGCAGCCCCTGGTGAGGTTATCCTACCAGATCCCCTCGGAAACATTTGAAGTTAATGCCATAGGCACTGCTAATGTTTTGGACGCGATGAGGCTGCTTAACAAGCCCTGCAACGCGGTTTTAATTACCACCGACAAGGTTTATCATAACAACGAAACGGATTACCCTTACAAAGAAACCGACCGCCTCGGCGGGTACGACCCGTATAGTGCGAGTAAAGCCTGCACCGAATTGGTGATCGATTCGTACCGCAACTCGTTCTTTAATACAAACACATACGATAAGCACCAAAAAGCTAATGCCGTGGGCCGCGCAGGCAATGTAATAGGCGGGGGAGATTGGTCTAAAGACAGGTTGATACCCGATATTGTACGTGCTTTGGCTGATGATAAGGAGATCGAGATCCGTAACCCAAATTCAGTGAGGCCATGGCAGCATGTTTTGGAGCCGTTGTTTGGGTATTTGTTGTTGGGAGCAAAGCTTGCGGAACAGCCAACGGTCTACTCTGAGGCATACAATTTTGGCCCGGATGTGAATGATGCTTTCCCGGTGCAGAAGATGGTAGAACTTGCCATTAAATGCTGGGGCAGCGGCAGTTATTTCACCAATGTGGATAGCAGCCAGCCGCACGAAGCCGGTTTGTTAAAACTGGATATCACCAAAGCAAAGAACGCGTTAAACTGGAAACCTATGTTTAATGCCCAAAAAGCGGTGCAATACACTATAGACTGGTATAAAAATTATTATACCGAAAAGGATAAAGCAGATGCTTACACCGAAGAACAGATCCTGGCATTTTTAAACACATTGAATGACCAGCAATAAAATTGTTTTAGAGGACCTGGAAGCAATTCGCCAATCGGTAATTGATTGGGGCCGCTTTGACGGTAAAACGGTTTTAATAACAGGTGCAAATGGTTTTTTACCGGCCTATATGGTAGAAACGTTATTGTATGTTAATGCAATGGCCGGTATTGATGTAAAAGTTATTGCGCTTGTACGAAATATCGCGAAAGCAAAAAAACGTTTTGCTGAATACGCTGATGATAAAAATCTGAGCTTTGTTGAGCAGGACGTAAGTCTACCGGTTCAAACAAGCGAAAAGGTGGATTTTATTATCCACGCGGCCAGCCAGGCCAGCCCAAAATACTACGGCACCGATCCGGTAGGCACTTTAAGCGCCAACGTATTGGGCACTTTAAATATGCTGAACCTGGCAAAGGAAAAGGGATCCGAATCGGTTTTATATTTTAGTTCGGGCGAGGTTTACGGCCAAATTGATGATGCACACAACCCGGTAAAAGAAGATTACTACGGTTATCTCGACCCCATCCAGGTGCGTTCCTGCTATGCGGAAAGCAAACGGATGGGCGAGAATATCTGCGTAAGTTATTACAAGCAGTATGGCGTAAGCGCCAAAGTAGTGCGCCCGTTTCATACCTATGGGCCGGGAATGCTGCTGGATGACGGCCGTGTTTATGCCGATTTTGTAGCCGATATAGTGAATGGCCGAAACATAGAAATGAAGAGCGATGGCTCGGCACGGCGGGCTTTTTGTTATTTAAAAGATGCCACCATCGGTTTTTTTACCGTATTATTGAACGGCACACCCGGCGAGGCCTATAACGTTGGCAACCCGGATGAAGAACACAGTATTTTAGAACTTGCCGAAACTGTTGTAAAATTAAGCGACGCCGGGTTAAAGGTTATTAAGGTGGAGACCGCTGCCGGCAACCAGTATTTAAAGAGCCCGTTGTTGCGCAACACCCCGAATGTAGATAAATTGCTAACTTTAGGCTGGCACCCGCAAACAAATATTGCGACAGGATTTAAGCGCACGATTGACAGTTACCTTGTATAAATAGTTTTTACTATCCATGAAAATAAGCGATGCTATAGCCGATTTTTTAGAAGAAAAAGAAATAAGGCATGTTTTTGGAATAATTGGCGCGGGCAACGCGCACATCTTCGATTCGATATTCAGTAAAGGCTATACCGAAATAGTTTGCGTGCACCACGAGCAGGCGGCATGTATGGCTATACAAACCTATTACCGCCTTACCGGCAAAGTTACCGCGGCCCTGCTCACAACAGGTGCAGGATCCACCAATGCCAGCACAGGCGTGGTTAGTGCCTGGGCAGATTCTATTCCCTGCATTGTTATCTCCGGTAACGAGAACTCAAAATTTATCGATCTGCATAAGGATGTAAGGATGTGGGGCGTACAGGGTTACGATAGTCCGCTGATGGTAGA
Organism: Mucilaginibacter pankratovii; assembly: GCF_014773265.1. Taxonomy (GTDB): domain Bacteria; phylum Bacteroidota; class Bacteroidia; order Sphingobacteriales; family Sphingobacteriaceae; genus Mucilaginibacter; species Mucilaginibacter pankratovii. The sequence continues at coordinate 109,525 of NZ_JACWMY010000005.1, forward strand.
AAAGGTTACCAAGTACGCAGGCCGCGTGCTCGAACCGAAAGACATAACCGTTGAGTTGAACAAATGCTGGGATATCGCTTTAGAGGGCCGCCCGGGCCCGGTTTGGCTGGATGTACCGATGAACATACAATCATCAGTAATTGATGAAAGCGCGATACTGCCGTATGAAAAACCTGCGGTGGTTGTACCTTCAAAAGATTTGCCAACACAGGTTAGCGGCATTGTTGCCGATTTAAAGGCCGCCAAACGCCCGGTGCTTTGGCTTGGCCACGGTATCAGGTTAGCGGAAGCAGTTGACCTGCTGGAGCCTTTGTTGACCCAATTAGGCACGCCTGCATTGGTGACCTGGGCGGGTATAGATATGGTAGATTCTGAGCATCCGCTGGTTTACGGCAGAGCAGGTACTTATGGCCAGCGCTGCGCAAACTTTGTAGTGCAAAATTGCGATTACCTGCTATGCATTGGCACCCGTATGGCCATCCCGCAGATAGGCTACGAGATAAACGAACTTGCCCGCGAGGCGCAAATCGCCGTTGTGGATATCGACGAGCACGAATTGGCTAAATATGCTACGCGATATAAAACTACGGTAGCGGCTGACGCGAAGGATTTTATAACCGAATTATTAGCGCAAACCAAAGATCTTTCAACCGACTACAGCGAGTGGGTTACTACCTGCGATAAATACCGCGAGGATTTCCCATGGGTAAATCCTTTCGACCATCTGGATAAGGATGGCTTTATCAACTCATATCCCTTTATGGATAAACTGAACGCCCATTTAAAAGACGACCAAATTATTGTGACCGATATGGGTACCGCCTTATTAAGCGGCCACCAGGTTTTAAAATTAAAAAAAGGCCAGCGCCTGATGACCTCTACAGGCCTTGGCGAAATGGGCTACGGCCTGCCTGCAGCAATCGGCGCTTCTTTCGCTACCAATAACGGCGAGGTGATGTGTTTAAATTGCGACGGCGGCATGATGATGAACCTGCAGGAGCTGCAAACCATGGCACATCATAACCTGCCTATCAAACTGTTCGTTTTTAATAACGATGGTTACTTGATGATCAAAAACACGCAGAAGGCACTATTCAACGGCCGTGCTGCCGGTACCGACCGTAAATCGGGCGTAAGCTGCCCGGATTTTTCGGCACTGGCTGATGCCTTTAAGTTCAAGAGTTTCAGGATTCGTACCTGGGAGGATTTTGATGAGATTATCCCACAGGTACAGGCGCACAACGGGCCGGTGATTTGCGAGGTGTTTACGCATCCGCACCAAACCTTTGTGCCGAAGTTATCACTGGCTATCCAAAAAGATGGTACATTGATATCGCCGCCGCTGGAAGATCTGTCGCCCTTTATACCAAGGGAAGACTTGAGAGCTAATATGCTGGCAGGGCTGCACCCGAAATCGCAAACGATAGAAGTGAATTAAGAATCTACACTATGAGCAAACTAAAGGTAGCCATATTAGGAAGCGGAAACATCGGGACAGACCTGCTGATCAAAATTCAGCGGTCGGAATACCTGGAGTGCGTGCTGTTCATCGGCCGTAACCTGTCATCGCCCGGTATGGCAAAGGCCATTAGTTTGGGTGTAAAAGTGTCCGACCAGAGCATCAACGCTATTGTAAAAGACCCGGATTGTTGCGATTTGGTTTTTGATGCCACATCTGCAAAAGATGCGCAGCACCACTGGACGATATTGAAGAAATTAGGCAAGATAGTGGTTGATATGACCCCGGCGAAAGTAGGCGGTTTATGTATCCCGGCTGTTAATTTAAATGATGCCATCGCGCAACAAAATGTAAACATGGTAACCTGCGGCGGGCAAGCTTCAATACCGATCGCCTACCTCATCGGGCAAACACATCCGGAAGTGGAATATATAGAAGTGGTATCCAGCATTGCATCGCGCAGCGCAGGCCCTGCAACCAGGTTGAATCTGGATGAGTATATCGAAACTACCGAAGAGGGCGTAAGGCTATTCTCCGGCGCAAAAAGGGCCAAGGCTATTTTGAATTTGAATCCGGCCAATCCCTGCATCGATATGCAAACCACCATATTTGCCAAAGTAACCAATCCCAATATCGAAGCCTTGACGCTTGCGGTAGAAGCGATGGTAAAGAATATCAACTCCTATGTGCCGGGCTACCAGTTACTGGTATCGCCGATATACGAGAACGGGCGTATTGTGGTGATGGTAAAAGCGCAGGGACTTGGCGATTACCTGCCAAAATACGCGGGCAACCTGGATATCATCAACTGTGCGGCAATTGCAGTAGCAGAGGAGTACGCCAAAAAAGCGGCCGACCCGGCTGCCATGAACTTTTTAGCAAATTAATGAAGCAACATATACTCATCAGCGACCCAACACTGCGCGACGGCAACCACGCCGTATCGCACCAGCTTTCTGCCAAACAGGTGGCGGCATATTGCGAGGCGGCGAATAACGCGGGTGTACCTATTGTTGAGGTAGGGCATGGTAACGGTCTGGGTGCCTCATCATTACAGGTAGGTGAAAGCCTGGAGAGCGATGAAGTGTTGTTAACTACCGCACGCAAACATCTAAGTAAAAGCAAACTGGGCATCCATGTTATCCCTGGGTTTGCAACCATACAGCGCGACCTGCGGATGGCCATAGAATGGGGTGTGGATGTTATCCGCGTGGCATCTCATTGTACCGAAGCGGATATAACGCAGCGCCATATCGGCTACTCCCGTGAAAAGGGTAAGGAAACTTATGGCGTGCTAATGATGACGCACATGGCATCGCCCGAATTGCTGGTAGAAGAGGCACAGAAGATGGAGCTGTACGGCGCTGAAGGCATTATTATTATGGATTCTGCCGGCGCATATTTACCATCTGATGTTAGCGGACGTATCACTGCTTTGGTTGACGGATTGGCTATCCCGGTTGGCTTCCACGGCCATAATAACCTTGGGATGGGCATTGCCAACAGCATTGCCGCGATAGAAGCAGGGGCAACTATGCTGGATGGAACGGCGCGTGGCTTTGGTGCAGGAGCAGGCAACGCGCAGCTGGAAGTGCTGATTGCGGTTTTGGAAAAAATGGGTTATTCCACAGGTGTAAACCTGTATAAAATATTGGATGCCGCGGATATTGCCGAGCGCGAAATTATGCCGACGGTGCCCGTAATAAAATCTGAAAGCGTGGTAAGCGGACTGGCAGGCGTATTTTCGGGTTTCTCTAAACATGTAAACCGCATCTCCAAGGAATATAACGTTGATCAGCGTGATGTATACTTCGAGCTGGGCAGGCGCAAGGTGGTAGCAGGGCAGGAAGATCTGATCATAGAGGTTGTTTTGGATATTGTTAAACGCCGGGAAAAATGAAAAAAGAACAATTAAACGACATAAAAGCCGATTGCAGGGCGTCGCTAAGCGGGTACATCCCATCGCTGGAGGCATTACGCGGGCAAAGCATTTTGGTAACCGGCGGTACCGGCTTTATCGGTAAATGGCTTACCGAGGTGATCTCGGTATTAAACGACGAAGAAAACTTCGGCACAAAACTTTACCTGCTGGCGCGCGATATGGAAGATTACCGCGCCGAGGTGCCGCATTTGGCTGCGTTGAAGTATGTAACACTGATAGAGCAGGACATTCGTAATGTAAGTGTATTGCCCGAGGATGTCCGCTGGATCATCCACGCAGCAGGTTCGCCGGATAACCGCACCCATGTAAGCAACCCACTAAAAACTATCGAAACGTTTTACAAAGGTACCCAGGCTTTATTGGACGCCTGTTTACGTTTACCAGGACTGAATAAATTTGTACATCTTAGTTCAAACACCATATACGGCCATCCGCTGCAATCATCGCCCCAGGGCATCAAAGAAAGCGAGATAGGTATATCCGACAGCAACACCGTAAACGCAGCCTACAGCGAAGCAAAACGCATGGCAGAAACCGTTTGCGCTATCTATCGCAACCAGCAAAAACTGCCGGTAGTGATAACCCGCCCGTTTTCCTTTATCGGCCCATACCAAAACTTAGAAAAGCCGTGGGCCATCAACAATTTCATCAGGGATAGTATCCTGAACGGCCCCATCCGAATTTTGGGTAATGAGAACACCATGCGCAGCTACCTTTACGGCAGCGATGTAGCCTGCTGGCTGTTGATGGCGCTGGCTAATGGCAAAACTGCTGCCACCTACAACATCGGTGGCGACGAGGCTATTTCGTTAAAGGATCTCACAGGTAAGATAACGGCCAATTTCCCAAACAAAATTGATGTGCTGCTGAAATACTCAAAAACCTATCCTGCTCAATCATCCATATCTATACCCGATACCACGGCCATTAAGGAGGCATTAGGTGTAAAGCAACAAGTAAGTTTCGACAGCGCGCTGAAGAAGACGATAGCTTTTTATAAGGCACAGGGAAGAGGTTAGGGATTGGAGATTAGAAGCGAATAATAAGAATAAAGAAGAGAATTTACTACGTACTAAACACATTACTATGCACCCCTACAAAAATATCGACGATAGTATAAAAAGCCAGTTAGCGGCTGTTATCAAAAAAAACACCACCAGGGAAATTATCGCGGGTAAAAACTACATAGCGGTTACCGGTAAGGTGATGGATGAAGAAGATATTTTATACGGAGTAGATGCAGCATTGGATGGCTGGCTTACTGCGGGCCGTTTCGCTAACTCCTTTGAATACGATTTTGCCAAATACTTTGGCGCACACAAAGCGCTGCTGGTAAATTCCGGCTCATCTGCAAATTTAGTAGCGTTCTATGCGCTCACCTCTACAAAATTGGGCGACCGCGCCGTAAAACCCGGCGACGAGGTAATTACCGTTGCAGCGGGTTTCCCAACTACCGTGAACCCAATGATCCAGTTCGGCGCAATCCCGGTGTTTGTTGATGTGAATATTGCTACACACAACGTTTTAGCCTCAGATATTGAGGCCGCTGTTTCGCCAAAAACAAAGGCCATCATGATAGCGCATTCGTTGGGTAATCCCTTCGATTTGGATGAAGTGATGCGCGTTGCCAAAAAATATAATTTGTGGGTGGTGGAAGACGATTGCGATTCGTTGGGCGCTACCTACCGCGGGCAAAAAACCGGGACGTTCGGCGATATTTCCACCTTCTCGTTCTACCCGGCACACCACATTACCATGGGAGAGGGTGGTGCCGTTTTAATAAACAACCCCGAACTGGCCAAAGTTGCCGAAAGCTTTAGGGATTGGGGCCGCGACTGTTATTGCGAACCAGGTAAAGATAACACCTGCGGATGCCGTTTCTCTCAGCAATTGGGCTCCTTACCATACGGGTACGACCATAAATACACCTATTCGCACATCGGCTTTAACCTGAAGGTTACTGATATGCAGGCTGCATTCGGTGTATCCCAATTAAAAAAAATTGACCATTTTGTACAACGCCGCCGCGAGAATTATAAAGCGCTTTACGAGCGGATGAAGGAGCTGGAAGAGATTTTTATCCTGCCCGAACCTACGAAGCACAGCGACCCATCCTGGTTTGGTTTCCTGCTTACGCTGCGCGAAGGTGACGCTGCCGACAGGCACATGCTGGTGCAGCATCTCGAAGAAAAAATGATTGGCACGCGCCTTTTATTTGGCGGCAACTTATTGCGCCAGCCTGCCTATGCCAATATTAATCACCGCACGGTGGGCGATCTTGCAAATACGGATATTATCATGAACCAGTCGTTCTGGCTGGGCGTTTGGCCGGGCCTCAACGAAAGCCATTACGATTATATACTGGACGTTATTAAGGATTATATAAACGGTTAACACACAAAGTTTTATCCCGGAGAATGAATAAGCTTGCTTTAAATAGGCAATGCCAAACGCGGATTTGGGTTTTTAAATTGTATCTTCGCGCCCCCTCCGGGTTAGCCTGGTATTTTAAACGTTAATGTAAATTGATACGTTTTGTCTTTATCATTATTAGAAAAGAGAGTGATACATTGCTTTAAAAATTTTACGATTTAAACTAACATTGGTGAACAATTCCGCCGTTTAAGCATTAATCAATTCTCTATATATAATCCAACTACTACCGATGAAAAAAGCTCTAATCACAGGAATTACAGGTCAGGATGGTGCTTATCTGGCCGACTTTTTATTGAAAAAAGGATATGAGATACACGGTGTTAAGAGAAGAAGTTCTTCATTTAACACCGATAGGATAGATAACTTGTACAAAGATCCGCATGAAAATAACGTTCGTTTTAAGCTTCATTACGGCGACCTTACAGATTCTACCAATTTAATACGCATTATTCAACAGGTTCAGCCGGATGAGATCTACAATTTAGGTGCTATGTCGCACGTAAAGGTAAGTTTCGACACACCGGAATATACCGCAAACGCCGACGGAATAGGTACACTAAGGTTATTAGAAGCTTTAAGGATATTAGGTCTCGAAAAAAAGACAAAAATATATCAGGCATCAACATCAGAACTGTATGGCCTGGTACAGGCAGTGCCGCAATCCGAATTGACGCCTTTTTACCCGCGCTCGCCTTATGCTGTGGCAAAGTTGTATGCTTATTGGATAACGGTTAACTATCGCGAAGCATACGGTATGTTTGCTTGTAACGGTATTTTGTTTAATCACGAGAGCCCTTTACGTGGCGAAACCTTTGTTACAAGGAAAATAACCCGGGCCGTGGCCAAAATAGCACTTGGCCTGCAGGAAAAACTGTTTTTGGGAAATTTAAATGCACAGCGCGACTGGGGCCACGCCAAGGATTATGTAGAAGCGATGTACCTGATCTTACAACAGGAGGTTGCAGAAGACTATGTAATTGCCACCGGTATTACCACTGCGGTTCGCGAGTTTGTGCGACTTGCCTTTAATGAAGTTGGTATAGCCATTGAATTTAAAGGCGAAGGTGTTGACGAGAAAGGCTATATAGTTTCATGCTCCAGTCCGGATTATCAGGTTGCCGAAGGAACCGAAGTAGTAAGTGTCGATCCACGATATTTCAGGCCGACCGAAGTAGAATTACTGGTTGGCGACCCAACCAAATCTTTTGAGAAACTTGGATGGAAACCAAAGTACGATCTGCAGGGGCTTATTAAGGATATGATGCAAGGCGATACAGACCTGTTTAAAAAAGATGCTCTTTTAAAACAGCATGGTTATGTTGTAAAAAACCAATTTGAATAATTACATTCATGGCTTTATCGGGCGGTGTGCAATCAAAAATATGCGCGCAACAAATGATATAAGCCTGGTTATAGCGAAAAAAGGTTAATGAGCCTAAGCAAAAGAGCGGTATCCGGATTATTGTGGACCTTTGCGCAGCAATTTGGCGCGCAGGCCATAACATTTATTACGTCGGTTATTTTAGCGCGTATATTATTACCATCCGATTTTGGTTTGATAGGTATGCTTGCGTTATTTATGGGCGTTGGCAACGTTTTAATAGACGGGGGATTAACCAATTCTCTGATCCGGTCGCAGGATGTAGACCAAAGCGACTATTCATCTGTTTTTTTCATAAATATTATCGGCAGTGTTGTAATATACCTCATAGTATTTTTTTGCGCCCCGTTGATATCTGGCTTTTATCATCAGCCTGTACTCACCGGTATTATACGTGTTTATACGCTGTCATTTATAATAAATGCCTTTGCAACGGTGCAAACTACGCGGCTTACGCGCGAGCTGAAATTTAAACTGCAAATGCTGATGCAGCTGCCATCACTCATTATTAGTGGCACCGTAGGTGTTATACTGGCGCTAAAGGGTTTCGGTGTATGGAGCCTGGTTTGGTTAAATATTATTAACAGCATTATATTTGTGAGTTTACACTGGTTGCTTAGCGGCTGGTATCCTCAGTGGATATTTAATAAGAAAAAGCTTTTGGTGCATTTAAACTTTGGTTACAAGCTTACCTTATCGGGTACCTTAGATATTGTTTTTGAGAATATTTACAATATCGTTATCGGCCGTTTTTTCCTCGCAAGCAGCTTAGGATTTTACACCCGTGCGCAAACAATAAGCATGCTGCCGGTGCAAAGTATATCGGCTGCCTTAAATAAAGTAACATATTCGCTTTTTGCAACCATACAAGACGACAATATCCGGCTTAAAAAGGCCTATAAAACCATTATGCTTGCGGTAGTTTTTTGGGTAACTATAGTAATGATATGCCTGCAGGTAGTATCCGAACCTTTGTTTAAACTGTTACTTACCACCAAGTGGTTACCTGCTGTGCCTTACTTTAAGGTGCTTTGTATTACAGCTATACTTTATCCGCTGCACTTGTATAACTTAAATGTGTTACTTGTAAAAGGCGAGGCGGGGCTTTATTTAAAGCTGGAGGTATATAAAAAAATAATAATTGTGATAGGTGTGATCACCGTAACGCAATTTGGCATATTTGGCTTATTATATTTTCAGGTCGTATTTTCGGTGATGGCATTCTTTTTAAACTCCTGGTACAGTGGCCGCTTAATAGGTTACCCGGTTAAAGAACAACTGAAGGACCTGTTACCCATTTTTATAACCGGCGTGGTTACGGCAGCCTTTTGCCTTTTTTTGCAAAACTTTTTTACAAGTTTAGCGTTGTTAAGCGATTTGGTTCGGATAATTATAATGGGCGCTACTTGCTTTGCTACTTATACGTGCATTAGCTACATTATTAAAATGCCTGCTTTATTTGATACTTTTACCCTGATTAATAAAACCGATAATACATGATACCAGTGACAAGGCCATTTTTACCCCCGAAACACGAATATGAGCAATATATAACCGGTATTTGGAAAAGGCAATGGCTTACCAATATGGGCCCGCTATCAAGCGATTTAGAATTAAAACTGAAAGATTACTTAAATCTTAAACATCTATTGTTTGTTACCAACGGTACGGTAGCGCTACAGATGGCCATAAAGGCGCTGAACCTTACCGGAGAAGTAATAACAACACCGTTCTCTTTTATTGCAACAACAAGCAGTATTGTGTGGGAGGGCTGCACGCCCGTTTTTGCTGATATCGATCCGTTATCGCTCAACATCGATCCAACAAAAATAGAAGCAGCCATAACACCAAACACCAGCGCTATTTTAGCTACCCACGTATATGGTAACCCCTGCGATGTTGTTGCCATTGAGCAGATAGCCAGGAAACATAATCTGAAAGTTATTTATGACGGCGCGCACGCTTTCGGCGTAAATGTTAACGGAAGATCGATTTTTGAATTCGGCGATATATCAACATGCAGCCTGCATGCTACCAAACTGTATCATTCAATTGAGGGTGGCCTGGTAATTACCAAGGATGAAAACCTGTTAAAAAAATTGGCGTATATGCGCAACTTTGGATTTGACGGCCCTGAGAATTTTGCCGAACTGGGAGTTAACGGGAAAAACTCGGAGTTTCATGCTGCGATGGGGCTCGCAAACTTAAAGTATATTGATAATATACTTACAAAGCGCGAAGAACTGGCACTGCACTATATACAAAGGATGAAAAATGTAAGGGTTACCATGCCGCTATGGCATAAAACAGCCACTAACAACTACGCTTACATGCCGGTTATTTTTGAGAGTGAGGAAGCATTGTTGAAATGTCAAAAAATATTAACGCTGCACGAGATCTTCCCGAGGAGATATTTTTATCCTTCGCTGTCTGCCGTATTGCCATATATCGATAAAGCCGCAATGCCTGTAACCGATGATGTTGCCAGGCGCGTACTTTGCCTGCCGTTTTATTATGATATGGATAACGAAGAAATAGACCTTGTTTGCCGCTTAATTTTAAGGGCTCAAAATAATTAAGAAATGGTTATTGCCGGTGCCGGCGGGCATGCCCGCGAAATAATAGATGTTCTTAAAGATAAACAACCTGATGCTGGGGTGTATTTATTTGAGGATACAGACGGTACCGCAAATGATTTGTATGGTTACCACATAATCAGAAGTATAGATGCGCTGAAGCCGATATTTAAAAACGATCCGGCTTTTGTGTTAGGAACAGGCACCCCCATATTAAGGCATAAATTAAAAGATTTACTGCAAGCAGCGGGAGGGGTACTTACCACCGTTATTGCACAATCGAGCTTAATAAGCGCTGTTAATGTGCAAATAGGCAACGGTTGCAACATAATGGCTTTTGCATTTATCAGCAATGCGGTTACTATGGGCGAGGGCTGCCTGATAAACGCACGGGCAAATTTGCATCATGATGTACAGATTGGCGATTACAGCGAAATTTCGCCCGGCGCAACCCTTTTGGGGTACGCCTCTGTTGGAAGTTTTACAGTAATTGGCAGTGGTGCCATCATTCTACCGAAAGTTAAAATAGGTAATAATTGCGTAATAGGCGCTGGGGCTGTGGTAACACATGATATTGCCGACAATGCGGTAGCCGTTGGGGTACCTGCAAAAGTTATAAAGATGATACCTGTGCACTAATTTGGCGCTGGTTACTAAACTAAAAAATATGGATAATGTGCCTGTGGTTTCGGTTTGTATGATAACCTATAACCACGAAAAGTATATAGCGCAGGCTATAGAAAGTGTATTGATGCAAAAGGTAAGTTTTAAATTAGAACTTATTATAGGCAACGATTGCAGTACCGATAACACTAACAACATTTGTTTACAGTATCAGCAACAATATCCCGATGTTGTTAAGCTATATACGCCGCAGAAAAACTTGGGCATGATGAAAAACTTTATTGCCTCGTTAAGCAATTGTACGGGTAAATATATAGCATTATGCGAGGGCGACGATTATTGGAGTGATCCGTATAAGCTTGCCAAACAGGTTGATTTTATGGAAAAGAACCCTCAGTATATGGGTTGCTTTCATAACACCGAAGAGCGTTATGAAGAAAGTGATACACTCGCATCCTTCCTTTATTCTAAATTTTCTTCGGCAAGGGCTATTGGCTTTAAGGAATTAGCTATAACCAATTACATGCCTACCTGCTCGGTATTAATTAAAAACTTCGATACCAAATTGCTACCTCCCTGGTATGAAACACTACGACTTGGCGATTGGACGCTGCATCTCATCAATTCGCTTAAAGGAGATTATTGGTATTTGCCAAAGGTAATGGCCGTACACCGCCTGCACAGTGAAAGTACCTGGATGCTGCAAGACCAAAAGAAAAACGACGGATATATTGTAGATGCCTACAACACAATGATCGGTAGCGGATTTTTCAGCGAAGAGCAAAACAAGCTATTGGAATTCAGGAAACAAAAATTCATGAACAAAGATTCGGCACTTGCTAAGGTAAAGCGCTACATGGTAAGCAAATTAATTAAAAACTAAAAGGCCGGCGCTGCGATGATCAGGTATATTAGAAATAAAGTACGGAAACTTATTTTTGACAGGCATGTTGAAGGGATAAAAAAATACATCAGCATTGGGAATTCGCACTTGTTTGAGAATTTCAGGCTCACGCTTATAAAGCCCCTTGCTGATAAAACCTTTGTGAAAATTGGAAACGATACCATACTGGATTGTAAAGTTATTTTCGAATCGGAAACCGGTCAGGTTATTATCGGCGACAAATGTTACATAGGCACCAGCAGTATAATATGCCGCACGAAAATTGAGTTTGGCAGCAATATTATGGTGGCCATGGGTTCTGTTTTTTACGACCATGATTCGCACTCCCTGAATTACCTCGAGCGGCAAAAAGATATAGAACAACAACTAAAAGATCATCGCGACGGAAACTTTTTTATTGAAAATAAAAGTTGGACGGATGTATCATCGCAGCCAATTAAAATAGAAGATAATGCCTGGATAGGCATAAATTGTATCATTTTAAAAGGTGTAACCATTGGCGAAGGGGCAATTATTGGCGCGGGCAGCGTGGTTACACGCGATGTGCCGGCATGGACAATAGCAGCGGGAAACCCTGCGAAAGTTATTAAAGAGATACCTAATGAACTCAGAAGAAAATAAAAAAACGGTACTGGTTACAGGCGCATACGGCTTCCTGGGGCGATATACCGCAAAGGTTTTTAATGACGCCGGGTACCACGTGAGTGGGATAGGGCATGGTAAGTGGCATAAGTATGAATATAACAAGTGGGGCATACAGGAATGGTACGAAACCACCATCACGTTTGAGGCACTTATTAACTTAAACAGATCGTTTGATGTTATAGTTCATTGCGGTGGTGGCGGCTCGGTGGCGTTTTCTTACCAAAACCCTTACGAAGACTTCCAAAAAAGCGTGCAAAGCACCTTATCGTTATTAGAGTATATCAGGCTGCAAGGAAAACCGTGTCATTTTATTTACCCATCCAGTCCGGCGGTACAGGGCGAACTGGGCAACAAACCCATTAAAGAGGATGATCCGTCTAACCCGGTATCGCCTTATGGTTTTCACAAAAAAGCGGCCGAGGAGCTTTGCCAATCGTACAGCAAAAGCTTCGATGTAAAAATCACCATTATAAGGTACTTCTCTATATATGGCGTGGGCCTGCAAAAACAATTACTGTGGGATGCATGCCTTAAAATTAAAAACGCCGAAAGTGATGTTACATTCTTCGGTACCGGCGAAGAAACCCGCGATTGGCTGTATGTTACCGATGCGGCGACGCTCATTTTATCGGCTGCAGATAATGCAACGGGCCATTTAAATATAATTAACGGTGGCACCGGTAAAAAAACTCCCGTGAAAGACACAGTTGAGTTACTGGTAAAATTATACAATAAGCCGGTTAATATCCATTTCAACCAATCTGTTAAGGAGGGCGACCCGAGATTTTACCAAGCCGATATTACTAAAGCTACAGCCTTGGGTTGGTCACCAAAAATTAATTTAAACGAAGGACTTGAACTGTATTTGCAGTTTTTTAAACAACTATTGAATGATTAAAGTAGCATTCCTGCTTAATTTTACTAAGGAATATAAAGGCGGAATAAACTATATAAAAAACTTGCTTTATGCCTGCTCTGTCAACAAGCGCAGCGATGTTGCTTTTTATTTATTCGTGCCCGCCGATATAGAGCAGGAGTATATAGATACTTTTTCGGCATATGCCACGGTAGTTAAAACCGGTATTTTAAAGCGGGGCACGCCAACCTGGTTTGTAGATAAAGTATTGGATAAGAAGTTTAGCGCAAGTTTTTTCCTGTTAAGGCTGCTCAAAAAATATAAAATCGACGTTGTATCGCACTCCAATTTTTTTAGCCGCTATAAAGGATTAAAAATTATTAATTGGGTGCCCGATTTTCAGATATTGCACTACCCGGCCTTATGGACCGATGCGGAAAGAAAACGCATACTTAACCAATACCGGGATATGGTTAAGTACAGCGATCTGATAGTGTTAAGCAGCAACGACGCCTTTAAAGATTACCGCACTTTTACAACCGAAAAAATTGATAAAGTGAGGGTGCTGCAATTTGTATCGCAGCCGGGAATTTTAACCAGGGCTCAATTTGAAAAAACACAGCAGGAAATAGTTGGCAAATACAATATTAACCGCAGCTTTTTTTACCTGCCCAACCAGTTTTGGAGCCACAAAAATCATATTACGGCGTTTAAGGCCGTTAATATTTTAAAACAAAAGGGGTTAACCCCGCTGCTTGTAACTACCGGCCACATGGCCGATTACAGGAATAATAAAGGGCTTGAGAGCACATTGAGTTATGTTAAAGATAATAACCTAACAAACAATATATTGCTGTTGGGCCTGATACCTTACCAGGAAGTATTGGTTTTAATAAAATCGTGTGCAGCGTTGATCAACCCATCCTTATTTGAGGGCTGGAGCTCTACGGTAGAGGAAGCTAAAAGCAGCGGTAAACAAATTATCCTGGCAGATATCCCTATTCACAGGGAGCAAAACCCCGAAAATGGGATTTATTTTAACCCGCTTGACGAGCACGAACTGGCAGCTATTATGGAGAACGTAATAAACCAAAATAGCGGAAAAGCCCTCGGCGAATATTGGGTTGATCAGCAGGTGGAAGATAACTTAATTAAGCGAACCAAATTATTTGCCGAAAAATACTACGAGATAATTGACGAAGCCGTTGCAGATAAAAGCTCATAATGAAAGATTTTATTGCAGTATTAGTATTATACAAAACCAGCTTACAGCAATCTGCAACCTTTACATCTATAACTAAGGGGTTAAAAAACAGCGGCCAGCATTTAAATTTGGTTGTTTATGATAACACCCCCGGCTATAATGCTGGCCTTACCAACGGCGATTTGCCAATGGAAGAAATAGGTGTAACAATTACCTATAGAGCAGATGCCGCGAACGGTGGTGTTAGCAAAGCATACAACTTTGGGGCAGCAGAGGGAAAAGCAAGAGGAAAGAAATGGATACTGTTGCTGGATCAGGATACGGAGTTCCCGGAAGGTGCCTTAAGCCGATACGCTGAAGCGGTAAGCAACTATCCGCATGATAAGTTATTTGCGCCCATAATGATGGCCAATGAGAAGATCATTATATCGCCATGCCGGTTTAAATTTATGCGTGGGTTTTCGTTAAATAACATAACGCCAGGCGTTAGCAGTTTACAAAACCTATCCGTAATAAATTGTGGCATGTGCATCCGTACAGATGCTTTTGAAAACAATAAGGGTTATAACCCGGCTATTAAATTAGATTTTAGCGATCATGATTTTATCTCGCGTTTTAAAAAAGTGAATGGCGAACGGTTTATAGTTATCGATATGAAGGTGCGGCACCAGTTATCTACTACTGAAAAAAATAGTGCAGAAAGCGACCTGCTAAGATTTGGCTACTATTTGCAAGGCGAGCGTAACATGACCGCCTCCGCGTACCAACGCGCGTTTTTAAAAACGAATGCTCTTATCAGGGCTGCTAAACTATCGTTTATCCATTTAAATTTGAGGTTTATATTAAAGCTGTTTAAATAGTGGATACACAACCCAAAAGCGTAACGGACGTAAATCCTTTTTTTACCTACATATTGGGGTTTTCCCTGGCGCTGCTGGTGTACCAGTTAGATTGGTCGTATCTGTATCCCGAAATCACCTGGCCTGTTATTATATTTCTCACATCCACTTTTCTCATCAGTGGTGTTATAGGCCTTTACATTTACCGGAAAAAAGTATTGCGCTTTTATGAGTTTAACAACAAGCTGAGCGTGATGAATTGGGTTATTGCCATCACTATAGGCTATATGCTTAATTTTGCTTACGCCGGTCGTATCCCCTTGTTTTCAATTGTAAATAACGACGATATAAACTATTTCGAGTTCGGCATCCCTACCTTTTATGTTATATTGGCAACCTTCACAAGCTTTTTCACTGTTTACCTGTTTAAATGTTACCTGGTTGAAAAGAAGAAAAAATACCTTTTCTTATGCTTTTACCTGCTCATTTTCCCAATTCTTGTTTTTAATCGCGGGGCGGTAATTCTCAATTTATCAAGCATGTTTTTTGTTTACCTGTTTTCTTACAAGAAGAACAAATTACGCGTTTACCTTGCCGTTGTGGGGATAGTGTTTGCCGTTTTAATGGCCTTTGGCATCCTGGGGAACATCCGAACAAGTAACCAGATAGACAAAAACGGCACACAAGAGCTTAGCCAAATTATGCTGAATTTAGGCGAGGCCAAGCCCGATTTTGTAAATTCGGCTATACCGAAGGAGTATTTTTGGTCGTACCTGTACATTTCATCGCCGCTGGCAAATATGCAGAAGAATATTGATGGACGGAATATTGACTACAGCGCATCAAATATTGCCCAGTATGTAAACGGCGAGCTCAACTTCGATTTCATATCCAAACGTATATTTTCATCTTTCAACATTGTTAAACCAGACAATAAGTTAATAGCCCCTTTTTTAACGGTTGGTACGGTTTACTCCACGTCGTACTCTTATCTTGGGTGGCTTGGCATGTGTATCACGTTTTTGTTTTTAATGGGCGTTACATTGCTTTACCTTGTTATTATGAAACCACGTAACCCATACTTTTCCACGGGCGTGGCTATTTTAAACACGTTTTTATTGTTCTGTATATTTGATAATATGTTTTTCTTTAGCGGCCTAAGTTTTCAGCTGGTATACCCGGTGTTATTGTCGCTCACCACAAAAAAAGCGGTAATTATATGAGTAAGATATGTTCGGTTTGCATGGCTACCTATAACGGGCAGGATTATATTTTTGAGCAAACTAAAAGTATATTGGATCAATTATCTGATAACGACGAATTGATCGTAAGCGACGACGGCTCAACCGATAACACGCTCAACATCCTGAATGCTTTTAATGATAACCGGGTAAAGATCTTTCACAACAAAAGAACCAAAGGCCCGGTAGGGAATTTCGAAAATGCGTTATTACACGCCAAAGGGGATATTATTTTCCTGGCAGATCAGGATGATAAATGGGCACCAAATAAATTAAGAAAACATCTTGAGCTGCACGAAAACCATGACCTTGTAATTTCAGATGCAGTAGTTATAAACGATGAGGGAGAGGTGCTATATCCATCCTTTTTCAGTCAAAGACAGTCGCGCGCGGGGCTTTTAAAAAACTTGTCGCGCAACTCTTATATTGGGTGCTGCATGTCGGTAAACAGGAGAATATTAAACCTTGCGCTTCCGTTCCCATCCTACATACATATGCACGATTGGTGGATAGGCCTTATTGCCGAGTTGAAAGGGAAGCCTGTTTTTTGTGATGATAAGCTTTTATACTATTTAAGGCATCAAAACAATGCGTCGCCTACGTTAGGGCAAAGTGGTTATTCAAGTTTTAAACGCATGAAAAACAGGGCACAGTTAGCTTTTGGCTTACTATCAATTTTATTTAAATAGCCGCTAATGATGTTTAATTTAAAGTCTCTGGTTTCTTTGTGCTTAACTTTAGCTTGGGCTTACAATGGTTTTGCGGTGTCAAAACTTAATGTTAAACAATGCGGGGCAAAGGGCGATGGCAAAACCGATGATACAGAGGCCATTATTTATGCAATAAGAAATGCCGATTCGGTAATTATACCCACCGGAATCTACATAGTAAGCAGGCGGTTGCATTTTTCGGGCTTAAGCAACAAAAACATCATTGCAACAGGGGCTGTTATAAAAAACACTGATATTACTACCGGTACGCTCCAATTTGAAAACGGTAAAAACATTAAAGTAACCGGAGGCATGTGGACGCGTACAAAAATTCCGGTGAAAGAAGGGAAAGGCGAAGAGCACACCTTCACATTTATAAAGATCAGCAACTTAACCGTGCAGGATGTTACCATAAACGGATCGCCGCAAATGGGCATTGCATTGATAGATGTAATTGAAGGGTATATAAGCCATAATAAAATAATTAATTGCTACCGCGACGGAATTTATGCCCATTACTCGGTTAAACTTACTTACATCAATAATTATTTAGAAAACATTAAGGATGATGCCTTGTCTATACATGATTATGGCCTCGCGGCACAAAAACAAGCAATTATAAAAGCCGGCTATTTACAGGCGGGGCAAAGCAAAGTACTCAACAATGTCGCCGTAAACGTATACCAGGGTTTTGCTTCAATAGGATGCGATAATATTACCGTTGCAAATAACAATTTTAGCAACACGGTTAACGCGGGTATTGCAATAGCCAATGCCGAAACACTTTTTAAAGGTGGCACAGCACGTGCAAGCAACATTGTTATAAAAAACAACGTGTTAAAATATAACGGTGGTTCGCAAACCATCATGAACGTTAGCTATAATAATTATGGGCAACTCACCACTGGCAGAAGCGCCTTGTTTGTGGGTGTGAGAGATAGCGAAAACTTAATTAATAATCCTAAAAGCAGGATAAAAAACATTACGATTACCGGCAATGCTATTTCCGGGTCGTTTGTAAACGGCGCATATATTGCACAGGTGGATAACATGGTTTTTCAAAACAATACTTTTACAAACTGTAACACCGATAATAGTGTTTACTGTGGCAAAATAGTTGAAATAAACAGCAGCACAAAATGCGCAATCGCGGGTAATACCGTAACCGATAACAGAGCGATAAAACATCATTTGATTGGTTATGAACTTAGAAACGTGAGCGGGACAACTAAAGGCTGGGCCGTTAACGGATATCTTTCCAGGGCAAATTCACTGGTAGGTTTACAAACGGCCTTTAAATAAAATTTATAAAAAAATACTTTGAACTATAGTTTACTAATACCAACCCTCAATGCAGGACCAGCCTGGAAAACTTTTTTAGAAGAGGTTGCTGTACAAACCCTTAAACCAGAAAAAAAGATCATTATTGATTCGGGCTCATCTGACGATACCGTTGTACTGGCAAAAGAAGCCGGCTTTGAGGTGATCCAAATCAGCAAGAATGAATTCAGGCACGGTGCGTCCCGTCAGCAACTTGTAAATAGTTCTGAAGGTATTGATATATGCGTTTTTTTAACACAGGATGCCATCCTGGCATCTCCCGACAGCTTGAAAAATTTGGTTCACAATTTTAAAGATATGGATGTAGGTTTAGCCTATGGCAGACAGCTGCCGCATAAAAATGCAACCACGCTTGAAACACATGCACGTCTTTTTAATTACCCCGACAGATCGGTAACCAGGTCGTTTGCCGATAAAGATACGCTTGGGTTTAAAGTATTCTTCTGTTCCAATTCGTTTTCGGCTTATCGCCGGTCGGCGCTGAATAGTGTCGGTGGTTTCCCTTTAGATCCTATTATGGGCGAAGATGCCATAGTTGCTGCAACAATGCTTAAGGCCGGTTTTAAAATCGCCTATGCTGCTGATGCTACCGCCTACCATTCTCATAGCTACACCCTTGCCGAAGAATACAGGAGGTATTTTGATACCCGCGTTTTTCACGAGCAAAATAATTGGCTTATAAAAGAGTATGGTAAACCAACAGGCGAGGGGTTGAAATTCGTAAGGTCAGAACTAAATTACGTTATTCGCCGGCAGCCGACGCATATTGTAAAATCAATATCATCTATCTTTGCCAAATGGCTTGGCTATAAAATGGGCGGTTTTTACAAGAAAATGCCGTTGGGCCTATTAAAAAAGTTATCTATGCACAAACATTATTGGAAATAATAGCTTAAAATGGCGCTAACTGTATGTACAACCCGCTGATGAAAAAGCATTTGTTACCTTGTAAAATATATGGATTATAAAATCAACAAAGCGATAAGGGTATTGGTAATAGGCGATATAATGGTCGATCATTATATATACGGTAATTGTAACCGCATATCGCCCGAAGCACCTGTGCCCGTTGTAGAAATTACAAAAGAATCTTATACGCTTGGTGGTGCGGGAAATGTGCTTAAAAACCTTATCGCGTTCCAGTCGCAGGCAAACATAGTTGCTGTTGTAGGCGAGGATGATAACGCTTCCATAGTGTTTAACGAACTTGCTTCTATAAACATAGCCAAACAGGGGGTTATAACAGACCCTAACCGCTGTACAATAATGAAAACAAGAGTGCTGGTAAGCAATCATCAGCTCATCAGGCTCGATCGTGAAGTTGCAACACCCCTGCTTCCACAAAAAGAGCAAGAAATGCTGGCTTATTTAAAAGATCATATTATGCAGCACGATATTGTACTGCTATCTGATTATGATAAAGGCTTGCTTACTCCGGTATTATTAAACGGCATATTTGCCATCTGCAGGGAGAACAACATTAAAACCATTGTTGACCCTAAGGGTGATAGCTTTTCAAAATACAAAGGCGCCAACATTATTAAGCCAAATAAAAAGGAGGCGATAGTTGCGTCCGGAATTAATATCACAGATACAGAAAGTTTAACAGCCGCCTGTGTTAAGATCAGCGAGACCACCGGTTGCGACAGTGTAGTGATCACAATGTCTGAAGCTGGTATGGCGATGTTTACCGACGGAAAACTTACCGTAATACCCACCCGCGCGCTTGGCGTGATTGATGTTACGGGTGCCGGTGATACCGTTTCGGCATCCCTTGGAGTAGCACTTGCGTCGGGATATTCGTTATACGACGCCTGTAATTTTGCAAATCATGCGGCCGCTGTAGTGGTAAGCAAGGTTGGTAGTGCAACAGCAACAGTTGATGAGGTTAACAAGCAGGTTATTTTAGGTTGATCTTGCCTTTTTTCAATGTATTTAAATAGTAACGCAACAAATGGCATACAATATCGCATCGGTTTTTGAAGAGCACCTGGAAACTACGAAGAATACGCTGGCCCGGTTAGCACCCGCTATAGCGCAAGCTTGCGAAACCATTATTGCCTGCAGCAAAAGCGGCAAAAAGGTATTGCTTTTTGGTAACGGCGGCAGCGCAGCCGATGCGCAGCATATTGCAGCGGAGTTTACAGGGCGTTTTGTGAAAGAACGCCGTTCTCTTCCCGCCATTGCATTAACTACGGATACATCCGCTTTAACAGCAATTGCAAATGATTACGGGTTCGACCGCGTTTTTGAACGGCAGGTAGAGGGCTTGTCTGTTGCGGGTGATGTACTGATAGGCATCTCTACCAGCGGTAATAGCCCAAATGTGGTAAAGGCGCTTTTAAAAGGTAAAGAGGCCGGCTGCAAAACTATAGGCTTATCCGGAAGGGATGGCGGCGAAATGAACAATTGCTGCGATATAAATATCGTAATACCTTCTAATGTAACAGCCCGTGTGCAAGAAATGCATATCCTGATAGGCCATATTATATGCGGTGCAGTTGACGACGCTCTTTAAGCAGGCATACGATGTTTGGCGTAATTAAGGTAGCGCCATTTTTTGGCTGGTTAAATATTCCTGATTGATATTTTGGCATTGTATTGGTAATATTATTGTTAACAATTATTAAGCAGGCCAATTTTTGTAATAAATTGTTATAAAAAATGTATTTTTGTGACATCTTACCAGGATAAATATCTATGACAACACGCTACTCTAAGCACCTCCCGGGGTTTGTTTTTTTGAGTGATCTACTGCTACTAAACATTGCACTGTACAATTCTCACTTTATTAAATTCAACACCTTTCGCCCGGAGAATACTTCTGTAACATTTATTTTATTAGTGAATATAGCATGGGTGGTGGTTTCAGCCTTGTCCAGAAGTTTTTATGTGTTCAGGCCCTTGCTACTGAGGGATAACATTAATAAATTTTTGCTTACCCTTATCTATCATCTGCTTTGCGTTTTTGCTATCATTTATTTCTTTAAGATCTTCAATATATCCCGTGCCGAGGTAATGCTTAGCTATACAATATTCTTTGCATTGGTAGTTGCGCAGCGGTCGGCACTGTTCTTTTTTCTGGACTATATTCGTAAAAAAGGATACAATCACCGCCAAATAGTGATCATCGGCGATCAAAATATTGCGCAAAGGCTCGTGAAATCTTTTTCTCAGCATCCGGAATATGGATACGATCTGAGTGATTTTATATCAGAAAAAGAAATGGCAGGCATGACAGAAGACGCCCTGGTACAACAACTCATAGAAAAAGCCCCTAACGAAATATTCATCTGCTATAAGCAAATGAATACCGAATTGTTAAACCGCCTTGTTAAAATGGGCGATACGTACCTGATAAAAATAAAGGTGGTATCAGATCTTATCCTGAGCAACAACTACGCACAGCTGGTAAATTACGATAATGTGCCGGTTTTGCATTTAAACTCGCACCCCGAGATCGGTTTAAAAATAAGACTTTTAAAACGGAGCTTCGATATACTGTTTTCCAGTACCGTAATGGTAACAGGTGCACCGGTATTTTTTGTATTATACATCGTCACCAGGCTTACCTCCAAAGGCCCGGCCTTTTTCAGGCAGGAGCGTATCGGTAAAAACGAAAAGCCATTTTACATTTACAAATTCCGCAGCATGCGCGTTAACGCTGAATTAGCTGGCCCGCAGCTGTCTAAAGACAACGACCCGCGCATTACCAAATGGGGTATGATCATGCGTAAAGCGCGGCTTGACGAATTACCGCAATTTTGGAATGTATTGAAAGGCGATATGTCGGTAGTAGGGCCGAGACCGGAGCGCCAATACTATATAGAGCAAATAGTTGAGAAAACGCCAAGCTACAGGAAACTGCTCCGCGTGAAACCGGGATTGACCTCTATTGGCCAGGTACACTACGGCTACGCCGAGAATGTTGACCAGATGTGCGACCGTGTGCGTTACGATCTGCTTTACCTGCAAAACATCAGCCTTAACTCAGACCTGAACATCATCCTGAAAACAGTTAAAGTGATGGTACAGGGGAAAGGTAAATAAACCAATGCCTGTATTTTACGACCAGCTAAACCGGGCTGTTTCGGTACCTGCTTTTCCAAAACGAATAATCTCGATAGTTCCGTCGCAAACGGAACTATTGTTTTATATGGGCCTGGATGCCGAAATAGCGGGTATCACCAAATTCTGTATCCACCCTGCAAACAAAGTATCGCTGGTGCCCAAAATAGGGGGCACCAAACAGCTCAACCTCGAGGTTATACATCAACTCCGGCCCGACCTGATCATTGCCAACAAAGAAGAAAACGAGCAAAGCCAGGTAGAAGAGCTGATGAAGCATTACCCCGTTTGGATCAGCGATATCCACGATCTGCCCGGCGCGCTGCAAATGATAAGCGGTATTGGGGCAATCACTGGAAGCGTAGAAGAAGCATCAAAAATTGATACAATTATTCAGCAACGATTTGATGAACTGAATAAACCTGTTATAATCACCCGCGCCGCATACCTCATTTGGCGCAAACCTTATATGGCAGCCGGCAAGGGGACTTTTATTGATAGCATGTTGCAGCGGTGTGGCTTTGATAACGTGTTCAGCGAAACCCGTTATCCCGAAATAAGCCCGGAAGCACTGATAGCCGCCAAGCCCGAATTACTGCTGCTTTCATCAGAACCATATCCTTTTGCCGACAAACATATAGCAGAATTTAAAGCATTATTACCCAACACACGGGTTTTGCTGGTGGATGGGGAGATGTTTTCGTGGTACGGGAGCCGCTTATTGGAGGCGCCGGCATATTTTACAGGACTTATAGAGCCTATTAACAATTTTAAAAGCTAACAAATGAGGCAGATAGCTAAAAAACCAAAATTGTGTTTTAATATTTATCAATAAAAGCTATCTTTGCACACTCTAAAAAACCAAAACGCGGAAGTGGCGTAATTGGTAGCCGCACCAGACTTAGGATCTGGCGCCGCGAGGCGTGGGGGTTCGAGTCCCTTCTTCCGCACATTACCGCCTTTACAGCAATGTAGAGGCGGTTTTTGTATTTATGCGTCACTATTTGCGGCACTGCCTGACAAATTCACACTGATAAAACCTGAAACCGGAATGCCTACTCCGCCTTACACTAAAGCCCACCTCGTTAACAGCCACAAGCCGGTAACAGAGCGCTGGTATATCGTTTTTTGGGTATGGAACGCGTTAACCGGAAAGAAGATCCGTAAGCGGGATTACAAGATCAATAACCACAAAACCAAGGCTACGCGCCTGGCCTTCGCTACAAAGCGGATAGCGGCTATAAACGCACTTTTGGAAGGCGGCTACCACTACAACCCTAAGAAGAAAAAAAACGAGCAGGTGGCGCTATACACCGACAAAAGCAAGCAATACACCATCCGGGAAGCTTTCAAGTTTATTTTGCCGGTGATCAAAAATAGTAAGCGCGGCGCTACCCATAACAGCTACAATTCTATAGCAAATCTTTTCCAGCAATTTTGTGAGGATGCCGGCTGGATAGACTGGAAGATCGACACGCTCGAAAAAACCGATATCATATCCTTTTTGGATTATGTACAGGCACCGCGCATTGATGCCGACAATAAAATCACGCCGGGCGTTAGCAATACTACCCGGAATAAATATAAAGATTACTTGGCCGCAATTTTTACGTTGCTGATCGAGCGCGGGAAAATGAAAACTAACGTAGCTCATGGTATAAAGAAAGTACGCCAGGATGAGGGCGGCAACACGGCTTACCTGCCAGAACAAATTGAGGTGCTTAAAGAAGCCATCACCGCGAAAAATAACCGGCTGTGGCTGTTTATCACCTTTATGCTATATGGGTTTATCCGGCCCGCCGAAATTGGCCGGCTACGTGTTAAAATGATCGATGTAACCGGGGGCATGATTCGCTTACCGGGCAGCATCACTAAAAACGGTTACGACCGGAACGTAAGGGTATCCAAACATTTTAAAGAATACATCGCCCAGCTCGAATTATCAAAATACAAATCCGAACATTATGTTTTCGGGCTTAATCTGGTCACCGGGCCAAAGCCGATACAAAAGAACCAGGCTAATTTTCTTCACCGACAGATTGCCCGGCCGCTCGGCTTTGGTGATGAGTACACGCTATACAGTTGGAAACATACCGGGGTAGTATTGCATTACCGTAAAGGGATAGATATTAAAACACTGCAGGCGCAAATAGGTCACCGGTCGATACAGGAAACCGATACCTATTTAAAATCGCTTGGTTTATATGAGAATACCGAAATAGAAGATAAAAGCCCGGCTATATAAACCACCGGTAATTTTTCTCAAATTCATTGGAAGGAACCCGATTTTCTCTTGAGGGCTTACCGTTGGTATAATGTGTTACAATGTAAACCTTTCCGCTTTTCAGCACTTTTGTCCGTATTAAACCAACGGTTTTTAAATACACCGCGTCGGGAGAGTTTTTGCCCGCTAAAGCATCTACATGTTTTCCGAACTTTTTCAAACTTGAGGCAAAAACTGACCCGTTCGCAGCTTTTTCACTTTTTTTAGTAGTAGCCATAGTTAATTTTGTTTTTGCTCGTTGCTTACGCTTACCTGGGCGGGCTTTAGTTCGTTTCTCATTTCAATGATGCTCACGCGCTTATCCAGGTTGTTATACAAAGCGCTATTGTTCTCCAGCTTGGATGTTAGCGTATTAACAGCATTGGTTAACCCGGTGATCATCATAGTCAAATTATCTACCTTGTAGCTGGATGATAAAAAACTCATGTACCAACCACCCAAAAAAGTCAATGCCGAAAAAATATACGGCAATACCTGCAGGAACTTATTTTGTGCTCGGGGCGCTACCATCGGTTACGGGGGTTGGTTCATCATCCTTTGTTAATTGCGCCACGGTTACCACGGTACCGGCTGCTAAACCGGCGTAACCGGCAACGGTAACCACAACTGCAGGAAGCGCCGCACCTGCCGTTATAATGCTTGCCGAAACCGCTCCGATTACCAAGGCGAGCTTTTGAACCTTTTTCCAAAAAGAGGGGGTGGGGGATGTAAGCCTGTCTACTACATTGCTTACGGATAATGTGTCTTTTTTCATATATAGTTTAAATTAATTAGGCGGTATTAGGCGATGGCTGTCCAGGCGATTGTGCAACCGATAGTCAACGGCGTATCTGTATAGTTATCAATGACAATATATTCGTTGCTATAATGTATTGTCGCGCTTTTAATTTTAGCGGCCCTTGCAGCCTCATTGCTTGCAGTCACACTAAAACTTTTGATCACAGTTCCAGCCGGGAAACCGATAGGAATAGAATAGCTGAATTGATCTGCTGCTACTGTGTATATCCCACCGGTGATCATCGATTTATCGACCAACTGAGTCCATGCAAACCAGCCATCGCCGCCCTCTTGGCCTGAACGGTACCAGGTAACGTTGCCATAAGAGCCATAACCATGCATCAGCTGATAAATAAGCCCGTTGGGCGCTTTAAAAGTGATCACCTGGCCCTGTACGGGGAATTGATCTTCACCACCAACTGAACCCGATACCATAAATTGGGTGACACCGGTGCGGTAATCCTCGGGTGCATCGGTACTGGCATATGGGTTTGCGCTCGCTATAGTATTAACAGCTGCAGGGCGAAAGATCTCGGGGAAAATAACATCAAAATAACGGCTGGCCTGCCACGCATAAAAAACCGATTGCGGGTGTACAGAATCGTTCATATAATCTGTGGCGTGCCGCGCATCCTGCCACATGGCATAGGTATCAAAAAATATACATTGATATTGCCGGGCCAAAGCTTTTAGCCCCCGGCGGTATTCTTCGATCCATATTTCGCCGCTCGGGTGGCTGGCGGTACTTTCCCGGTGTGTGTTGGGCGTACAAAGGATGATAGCCAGTTTATCGGCGGTAAAATCAGAATCGGCCCTGATAGATGCGAGCGCTGTATCTACTATATCAATCGAATCTTTCGGCGTTAACCCTGAATTGGCATCATTAATACCATAACGCAAAAGTAACAGATCGGGGTTTTGCGCCAGCTGGCCCGCCAAATACGTATCGGCCCAATCTTCATTGGTAGCACCCGGTTCGCCGGCACCTAACAGGGTTACGCCCGAAATATTGTGTTTTGCAATAAGCGAGGTTAAAAGGCTGGTTACATCGTAGCCCGCTTCCCCGCCATTGTAGGCCGAGGTGCTATCACCTGCAACTATGATTTTTACATCGGTACCCGCTATCAGTTTTTTATGAAATGATGACAAATATTCCAGGCCGAAAACATACTGGTACCTGTCAGCATCAGTATTTAGCTGTACCGGCTGGCCGCCAACATCCCCGGTTTTGATGATACGCACATCGCCATTTATCGGCGTTCCGTATTTATTGGTGGGTTCGGCTGATACATGAAAATCGCCACTATCTTCAATAACGCGTTCGGCCAACAAAGCGGTATTTATTGGCGTAAGGTCATCGGTTACCCCATCGCCGGCCGCCTCGTAGTCTACCTTAAAAGATGGTATTAGCCCGGATGGCTGAGGAATGAAGCCACTATCAACTAAATCTGAAATTTTTGCAAATCTGCTCATGTTATTCTATTTCTGTCCCTTCCGGGTAAATGATCACTGTAAAGCCTTCCTCCAAATCGGTTAGAGTGATATCGCCATCGCTGTCGATAATATCCCCGTTAACCAATAGCCTAACCGGTACCGGCGTGTAGCCATACACCGAATGCGTAATTATTTGCAGGCTGATATCGCCGAATGATCCGGGGATTTCCTTAACAACGTTCGGCACCAGGTAATCTATCAGGTCGGCGGTACCATCGGTAAGCTCGTAATAGCCCTTAATGGTGGCCTGTACGCTTATGGTTGAAACCGTTGGGCCGCCGCCGCCATCTATCACACAAGCGGCGTTATCGCCTTCATTGGCAAACGCCTGGCCCTCGGTATCAAACGCGGTATCGTTGGCGGCTTCCATATCGGCCGTTGCCTGGTCTACCGTGCTGGTATAGGTTTTTGTGAATAATACGCTTGTGCCATGGTAACCTTCGCCGCAAGTATTCCGGGTAAAGTTGTTACTGCGGGTGGCGGTGTACTCGGTTGGGGTTTCGGTTGTAATGTCCGGGTTATAAAAAGTATCGATGTAAAAGGGCTGCGTAGTTTCGCCGGCCGGTAAATTCAAACCATCCTTACTGAGCAGCTTTACATCGCCGTTTGTCTCGATCACCAAAAACAATTCGATGTTATTAGCGATAAGATATTTTTTGAGCTGCGCTTTTGGCCTGCTGTTAGCCGGCAGGGTGCCCAGGGTAATGGTAGTGCCCTCAAATTCGGCATCTAAAGAAAATTGCCCCTGCAGGTACGTAACCGCGCGGGTAGGGAAGGCCACCAAGTCGGTTTTAAAACAAAGCTCCAGCTGATCGACAATATCTTCGTTATAACTGCCGATAGGTGCCCATGCACCAAAGTTTCCTGATATCAGCTGTATGGTGCCGCTTTCGCCGCCGCTACCCGGTAAGGTGCTGCCGCCTGTAGCGCTGCCGCTTTGTACCCAGGTAACCAGGTCGTTTGCCAGTTTGTAGGTATTACCATTGGCGGTAACGTAGCAGGTCATCCCGGCTTCGCGTAGCCAATTGCCAATGTTATCGCGCTCATCCAGCGTAGCACGGGTATGGTGCCCGCCCTTTATTTCGGACTGGAAGGCCGCCGCGTATTCATCGTTGCTATCGTTGGGCCTTACCGGCGCACCTATTAAAGTTCCTTTATTTACGCCCATGGTTAGTTGATAATTAAGCTTGCGAGCGGTGAGCTATAAAAATTGTCCGAGATCCACACATCCATTACGATGGTAGCGCCCTCGGCATTTACAAAATTGCTGGCTGACCGGATTTTGGTAAAAGCGGTATTTGCCAGGCCATTGATAACGAAGCTGGGCGTACCAAAACTGGAAGGGAATGCAAATAATAAATATTCGCCATCGCCGCCAATGTTGGTGTAGCTTTTTAGTCGGTCGCTTCGCAGCTCGGAGCCGCTTAGCGCCAAAATATCGGCATCGGTTATGCCTGCGGTTTTGGAGGTATTGCCCCAAAACATACGCGGCAAGTAAGTTACCGTCGCGCTTTCGGTATCGCTCAATGTACCATCGGTAACGGTCATGCTTTTGCTATAGGTGCCGGTAGTGCCCGTCAGATCGCCGCTTTGTGTACCGCCCTGGCTTGCGCCGGTTGGGGCGATAACGTTGCCATCAACGGTAATGCCGGTAATATTGTTGGTTTGCTTTGTGGCCGCCCAGGTAAGCACGTAGGCAGGGTCGGCACCAATTTCCCGGATAGGGTTATTGAACGACAAAGCCGCGATAGGTGCTATGGCGGGGTAAAAAACATTCTCCAGCATTTCGATAACGGTAGTTGCGCCGGGGTTTACGCCAACTAAACCGGGGGTTTGCCGGCTGATAGGGCGCGATCCGTTAAAGGCTGCATCGCCGCCACTACCATCGCCGGCATTGCCCAGCTTAAGGCCTTCGTAAAGTTTTGATCTGACTGTGCCCATTACGCTTGACTAAAATATTGTACGTTAATTTTGTGGGTAAGCCCATCGGTAGTAATGATCCTGGTATTGTTCAGGTCTTCCATGCCCACAATTTCGATAACCGAGCCATGGTACATAGGCATACCGGTTACAGTGCCGGGCCATGTGCCATCGCTCCAAAATCGGCCTAATGCGGTAGACTTATCGGCACCTGGCGCGGCCTCCAGTACCAAAATTGCCGATTGTGCGCCTTGTGTAATGGTTGGCAGTGTAATGTTATCTGCCGGATCGAGCCGGCACGTACCGTTGCCTATGGCGCGTTTACGCACTATTGACAAAACACCCTGCGGGGTAGTGGCTGGCGCGGTTGGCGGTACCGGAAACTCCGGACCCGGGGTACCAACGGCTATTTCGCTATCATCTGTAGGTAATGGCATATTATCCGAATATATTTTGTAAAGTGAGTGTTACGGCCGGCTGCTCTGAATAAGCCAGGCCGTTTGTGTTTTTGCGGCGCTCCAGGCTTATCATTTCCCGGTCGTACTTTTGCAGATCGAGGCCTTTAATAATTTTAGAAAGCTTCAGCGCGTATTCATTGCGATCAGGCCCGGTATTATAGCCGGCCTTTTGAATTGCCAAAGCTTGCTCGAAAGGGGTGCGGGCTTTAAACACGCCTTTTAGCCGGTATAAGGGTTTTTTTAGAATATTGATGTGACCGGTTATGCAATCCTCTACGCTGTTGTAGATGCGCCAAAACCTACCGCCCTTAACCGTTTGGCCCGCCTTGCCCATATCCTTCCATTCTTTAGAGGCCATGTGCCCGAAAAAGTTTGTAAAGAGCTTAGCTTGCTTTGACTGGCCGGATCCGCTTTCCTGGATG
Organism: Mucilaginibacter pankratovii; assembly: GCF_014773265.1. Lineage (GTDB taxonomy): Bacteria > Bacteroidota > Bacteroidia > Sphingobacteriales > Sphingobacteriaceae > Mucilaginibacter > Mucilaginibacter pankratovii. The sequence goes on from NZ_JACWMY010000005.1 coordinate 139,106, forward strand.
GCCTGGGCTATTACCAACGAAGGAAACACCCCGGTATTTAAACAGGATGTTATTACACCAGGTGCAATTTCTTCGGCGAATGTTTTGGCTAAGGCTGACATCTTAATCTTTAAGTATATAGTAGGCGGCAATGGCGGCCACAATGGCAAGCGCTATTACAACTAAACTTTTTTTTTATCTACTGCAGGAAGCACCATACCATCGTACTGTTTAAGGTTGTAGGTATTAATGATGCTGATTATTTTTTGAGAATACAGCGGATCGGTAGCGTAACCGGCTGCCTGCAACGCTTTGGCCTGGGCTTCCGGGGTTGGCGCTGCAAATACACCGGCTTTGGCGTAACGCGGTTTTTTCTTTAAAAAGTTGATGCGATCTGCAAAGCCATCCAGTAAAGAACTATATGCCCGGAAAGATGCTACCACCTTTTTCGCAACGCCTTTGATGTATTCCGTTGTTGGCATAGCTGCTATACCACCCATCCAGCCGGTAGAGGCTTTAATGCCGAAATGGTTATTGTACTTCTTAGCCAATACGCTGGCTCCGTTGCCACTTTCCAGCGCGGCCTGGGCAATCATCACCGAAGCGAAAAGATTGGTACCAGCGGCAGCCCTGGCGGCTTCGGTGGCAATTTGTTTGATGTAGTTTAACCGTTGCGCATCCATCTTAGTGTTTTTTATAGTAGATATCCCAGATCAGGAAAACCACAACAAATATTAATACTGCGGGGGCGGCCAGTTTGTCTAATTGCTCGTTACTCATAGCTGTTGGTTTTAAAATTATACTTGACACCCGATACTTTCATCAGCACTTCGAAGGCGGCTATTGCCAAAAAGGCTGCTACCACCCAAAGAATTACCTTAAAAAGTTTATTGGCATCCATTATTTAAAAAGTTTATGGTAAATGATCATTACTACCAGGCCTGCCGCAATAAACGCGAAGGTGAGATCTACAACGGTTTTTGTGCTGAGATCAACTTTAACATTTACATCCGGTAGCTCTGTACTGCCGAATAAGCCGCCGAGTAGTGTTTTTGGTTTGTACATGGCTACGCAATGTTTAAGGAATACACCCGGTTAAAGAAATCTACTTTTTGATGTGTATCAAGCTTCGCCTTATACAGATTTGTTGAATACAGGTCTTTTGTGGCCCGTAATTCCTTCCAAGCTTTATAGGCCTGCCGGAAATCATTATCAGGTAGCGCGTTGATGGTAGTTAAAGTAGTATTGATAAACGCGGTAGTACCCAGGTTACTTAAAAATTCGCTTGCTTCCCTATCTGCCCGCTGGAGGTTACCAGCGTAAACCAAAATCTTATCAGCAAACTTGCTGGCAAAATCGGCATCGCCCGGGGTTTTATACTTCCCTTCGGAGCCGATTATCAATCCGATACCAGCTGCAATGCCATCGCGGATAGAGTTTTTTACTACGGGCGACAATTGCACCGGGCGGGGTTTAGGTTTAGCTTTGCTTTTTGCTTCGGCAACAGGCGCGGGCTTTTCTTCCAGCTTACTTTCGATTCCCTGGAATTTCTTCCAACCTAAGTACGCCAACGCGCCGGCCGCTGCCACAAAAAGCAAAGCCACTACACCGCCATTACCGTTATCTCCCTGGTACATGCGCTTATTTTTTTACGGCTTTATACTTTTTCCAAAGAAAATAGCCGCCAATTGCTACAACGGCTGCAATCAGAATGTACTTAGTGTTTTGTGACATGATCTGTGTTTTTATAGTTTATAATTAATTATTTGCAATTCAGTGATCGAAGCTTAGCTATCAGGGGCTTGCGTACAGAGGCACCCCAATTAAATACCAGCTCGCTATCTATCCATTTCGTCAAGGTCATACCGGCCTTTTTGCTGTACTTTTTATTGAATGTGTTGTAAACCAATACTTTCAAATCATCGTTAGGCAGATAGTACATTTTTTGGAAAGCATCTTCTTTCTCTCCGGGTGTGGCAAATGTTCTGTCGAGCACATCAAACAGCTCATCGGCCAGGAGATTAGGATTATAGCTTTTTGGTATTTCCTGTGTACCGGTTTTATAATCAACATCAGGGAAATCGGTTTTTCCCTCTTTTTTGCCACGGTAGTAAAGCCAAATGCCTACACCGATAACTGCCAGTACAATGATGATTGGCGTTTTATTTTCGGGCATAGGGGGATAGTACATAGCCATGATGTTAAATTTTTATTTTGTGAGATTTAACCAGGTAGAAACCGAGGCCCAAAAAAGCGGCAAGGGCTACCCATAACCAAATATTTGTTTTTGGCGGTTCGGGATCCAGCGCACCTGCAACTGCGGCCGCGGCATCCTGCCTCATTTGTGCATCTTCCTGGGCGGCCAGTAAATCTTCACGGTCGAAGCTGTTCTCATCGCTAAGGTTAGGCTCGTACTCCTGATCTTCGCCCAACTCGGGGTTCCAATTTTCATTATAGCTACCGGCACCGGCTCCCATGCCCCAACTCGGCGGATATACAACGCCGTTACTTTGGTCGGTAACCGTATCGCCTAAACCGGCCTGCGAGGCCAGCACTTTAAGCCCTAATTTTCCTGCAGCTAACACACCTTTGCCTAAAAGCTTAGCGCCCTTTCCAATGGTTTTACCGGTGAATACGGCGGCTTTACCCACCGCTTTACCTACCGCTTTGCCAACCTTACCAACTACTTTACCTACGCCTTTTATCGCCCCGCCAATTGCTTTACCTATCTTTTTGAAGTTGATACCCAAAAAATCGCTGTAGACTTCCTGCTCATACTCGCTTAAGCCATCAAAAAAGGCTTGATGCCTGGCAAGGTCTTCCGGGTGGATATCGTTAAAATTGGAATACTCATCCCCGGTATAGCTGCTGGCCTGTGTTTCGGTTAGATGTAAGTGGTATAGCTGATTGGTAAGAATGCGCGTAGGCACATGCAGTACGCCGCTTTCGGCCGCTTTTTTAAGGATGGCCGCGAAGTTTGGCGCTACCGCTTCAATATCGGTACCCATATAATCGCTAAAGTCATCATCGCCGGTATAATTATCTTTTGGAATGATAAAACCGAACGGTGAAACGTGCTTTACATAGTTTTTACGCGCTTTGCCTAACCTGCTGAAAATAAAATTACCGGCTTTGCCCAAATTTTTACCGAGGTTTTTAAAGTCGATGCCTAAAAAGGCGCTCTCATCTAAAATATCTTCATCATCCCAAAATATCGGCTCAAATTCGCTGTCATCATCAGCATCATAGTTATTGATCTTGCCAACAATACCGCCTTTGGGTACGGCGTAATTGCCTGTAGAGGCCATCGCTTTTGGCTCGGAAGGTATTTGGATGGTTGGGGCCTGCACTATTTGCCCAACATTGGGGATGTTTACCAGCCCCTGGGGCGTATCGTTGTTTGTTGGGTTTGCAAGCATGGTATTAAATTTTTGTGTTACCGTAATGTTCCCTGTCGTACTGCTTTGCCCTTTCGAGCTGGAGGTACATTCGCCAGGCGTGCTCCGGTTTTTGATCGTTCAAAATTTGGGTGAGCGCCTTTACCGAAGCATTAAGCGAGTAACCCATATCTGCATACTTATTAAAGGCCCAGTCATCTACCTGCGCCTCATCGGTACTTTGCAGTACCACGTGGCCCATTTCATGCAGCATGATAAACAACCGGTGTTCCATCGGCAAAGCCTTCATGTGCTTTACGCTAAGGAACATTTCGCCGGTGCGGCGGTTAACCCTTGCGGGGGTAGAACCTAAATCGGGTACCCTGGTAATTTTGGTGATCGAGGTGGCCCAGCCCTGCATTTATTTTTTGGTTGAGTACATGATAGCGGCCAAAAGCGCAACGCCGGCCAGTATCATAAATAAGGTTTTGTTAATGCCCAAAATGCGATCTGATCCGTAATTGTAATCATCGTAGCTATCCCTGTCGGCATAGCCTCGCGGGTCAACCTGGTAGCCGTTGCGGGTAGATAGCAAACGCTGTTTTCCCTGCACATCCCTTGCGATGTTACTGGCACCAAGGGCAACCCTGGATAGGCCATCAACTACACGGGTAAAGGTTACGGGGTTACCGTTGTCATCGTTAAAACCGCTTTGCTCGTTCAGGTGCATCAGGTCTAACATATCATCCACAAAAGGCCGGCGTATTACCGTAATGGCATTACCTACGTTTTTGGGGGTTGGCTCTGCCTGGATATCGTAGCGGGCAAATAACCGAGCGATAGCCTGGGGCTGTCGCTCGATAAATTCTATGATTTCCTGTATCATGTTTCAGCGGATTAACGGCCCCTGAAACTTGCTACTGCTGTGGCGGTTGTTTTAGCCCTTACTGCCTTAGAGCGTAATGCTTTGGCCGGGTTAAGCGAAGCGCCGAAGATCAAACCAATGTTAACCGAGGTTGAACCTAATACCTGGTAAGATATTTTGGTTTGGTTATCCATGTAGAAGCTTTCGCCAACGGTGATCAGCGTAGTGTTCGGGTTGGCTTCGCTTGCATAGATTGCAGGATTGATGATCTTGCTTTCATGCGTAGAGAAAGGGCTTTCCTTTTGGATGGTTAACACACACTCAAACTGGTTGATGTTTGAGGTAGATATTTTAAAGCCGGCTACCAGGGTAGGGTAGTTGCGGATAAAGTTGTTAAATATCAGGATGCTTTGCGGGTTACCGGTACCCGATAAGCCAGCACCAGCGCCACCGGCTTCGGCAAATGCACCATCGGCAATTAAGCCCAGGGAAGCGAAAACCAAACCAGGGCAAAGCAAAGCCGTACGGGTGGATGCATTGGCGTTGGTTAGGGTAAGGTTGAAAATTTTGCCTTTGTGGATGGCATCCATAAAGCTGCCGCTGTTTTCGCCGCTAAACTCTAAAAAGTCGTCGCCTTCGCCGGTGTAGCCGCTAAAGTTTGCACCGCCGCCACCGTAGTTAGATAATGCACCGGCTTCGCGTTCCAAATCTTCGGCGCTGTAAGCTGCACGGCCCATTGCCGCCATCGCTCCGCCTGAGTAACCTAAAATTGCCAGTGTTGATGCTTTTGAAAAGAGATTTTTCATGTTGATTTTAAAAAATAGTTTTTAATGTGTGGGTTGAAAGGGCTTTAGGGTGGGCTACAGGTTAGATATAGCTACCATCAACGCCGACATAATGGGCTACGCTGCCATCGGCTTTGGTTACTTTCTTTGTGAAATATTTAGTCAAAAAGAATAATGCAACCCCGGCCAATACGATGGTGAAGAATTGCTTTTTGTCAAGGAAATTGAACATGGGATTGGATTGAGTTTTGATTATTTAAACCCAAACTTATGCCCGGCCTAAAAGCGGCCTACCACTTAGGGATTGCAAAGGAAACCAACGGGTTACAACGGTAATTATTAGCGGGTAAGGCAAAGTATAAAGCACAAAAAAGCCCGGTTACCTTGGCGGGTACCGGGCCGATCTGCGCGAAAGTAGCGGCAACAAACGTAAGCGCAAATATTATTCTAACTGGCCGGCCAGCAGGAAGGTGAGGTATAAGTAGAGCTGCTCTCTCCTAATCAATTCTTCTTCCAGGGCTAATTTTATTTCGTAAGCGCCTCTGTAAATAAGGTTTTCGCCCTCTTCATAATTTATCAGGTAATAGACATAACCCAGCTTAGCCGGTTTTTGCAGATAGGTTAATGATCGCTGATATTTAAGATCGCCTTTTAGCCAGGCATCTTTCAGCGTTTTTATGGTTTCGATATGGGGTTGCTTGGTTTCGCTCATGGCTGGCCTAAATGGGTTACAATTTTTGCTACCTGGGCGGGTGTGTAGGCCTTACCTTCATACATACCCAGGTCGGGAATACGTTTGAGCCAGCTTTTAAAAGTTTTACAGGAAACCCCGTACCAATCCCGCAGCTCTTTTTTGCTGAGTGCTTTAATTGCAAATTCTTTGGTTTCGGGTGCTGGCATTTATTTTTCTGTTTTTTTAAGCTGAACAAAAGAAAGAATTGCTTTTAGGTGATTAAGTGCGAATAGTAATTTTTGCTCTTTAAGCGCGGCGCTGTATCTTGTCCAGTACGCCGTTTTATCGCACCGCCTTACTTCTTTTTGTATGTCATGTTCAGCCGAAAGCCCGTTTATCCTATCCATTAACAAGCCTTCAACCGTATCCGGCATTTTGGGAATATTTAATACCTCGGCAATTTGATCTAATACAATAGGGTTGGTAACGACCGATTGTATTTTAATAAAAATTTCTTCTTCAGTACTCATATCAATGTTTCTACGGTGATGCCGAAATATTCATCTTTGTGGCTTTGCACTTTCTCAAAGGCCTCGTAGATTTTCTTCCAGTTGGGCATTCTTCTTTTGTAAAAGCCCTGGTCAAATTCTTCCTGTGTTTTCAGGATGGTTACATAGCTTATCATCCCCCAAAAAAATGGCGGGACAAAGCGCAAAGCGTGGAAAGTAAATATCAGATCGCACTGGAACATCCGGTGATCTACCAAAAAGGTTTTGATTTCGGGCCGTACGTTACCTTCAATGTACTTAGTGCAATCCTCGAAAACGACCAGGCCACCGCGAAAATGAGTTGCAATTGCTATCAATGTTTCGTTGCTTGGCGTACCAACTAAGCGTACTACGCCCTTTTTAAGGCGCTTCATCTCATCGATAGTAACCTCTTTGAACTGATTGTACGCGGGAGATCTGTTTACATCGATAATGAGCACCTTGCTATCAGCAGGGTAGGAGGCGGCCACCTTTGCCAGCTTGGTGCTTTTACCGGTACCCTTACGGCCTACCATTAATCCCGAAACATGTAAATCGCGCGTTTTCGCCATTTCTTACCCCTGCTTTTGCTTTACATACAGATCGATCAGCGCCGGATCCTGTTTATTTTTCTTCCGGGCGGTTTTGTGGCCGGCTTTCTTCCAGGATGCCTCGTAGGCCTTTAGCTCATCGGTATCACCCGTATAGGTTTCGCAGTAATCGTACTGATGCCCGAACATGGTTACGGTTGCGGCGGGCTTGTTTTCGGCGTTATCTTCCATGAATGCTATTTTTTAAAAAGTCGTCAATTTCTTGCGCTTCCCGCTTCCAGTCCTCCGGGATATCTTCGCCCTGACACTGATACCGAAATATTGCTGCTTCAATTTCTTGCAGTCGATGTTCTTTGGCAATCCATTCGGGTTTTACACCCAAAGGCGGTTTTTTTGATTTGCGGAACACCTCTAAAAAGCTATCTATGCGCGTTTTCATAAAATCTTCTAACACGGATAGCTCATAGATCAGCAGGCCCTTTAGCCCGAAAACGCGGTGCATGATGATCAGCGAGATAATTAACGTTGCCATCGTAAATAGTAGAATTGCTTTTAATATCATGGTTTTACTTGCTTAGCTCTACATGGGGTTTGGTTTCGCCGGCCAGATCATCATTTTTGATGTTCTTTTCTTCCCACCACTGTATTAGCCGGTCGATATCTTCGGATAGCTCTGAGCGGCGTTTTCGGCGGTACAGCACTACGCCAACGGCCACAACCGCCAGTACGCCGGCTGCTATCAATAAAACTTTGGGCCGTAGCCAAACAGGGGTATTTGCTTCCATTAGTCGTTATCCCCCATAATGTTAAAGGCTCTGGTGCCCAGCACTTCGCTGTATGCCAGCAAAAGGCCCGTAAACGGACTAACCTTGATCTCGGTAGTGCGGGCGTAAATGATAGTTGCATCGGTTAGGCGCTGCTTTTCGCCGGCTGTAAACGGTAATTTGGCAACCGCCTCTTTGTGTTTACGGAACTTTGCCATCGCGATAGCTTCTTTGGTACCTGCCTGGTAAAGCGTATTCGCGCTGTGATCGAGCTGGTTTATCATTTCCAGTTCGGCGGCCTCAAATACTTTATTGCGGCGTACCAATGCAAACAGCGTGCTTTGCAGGCCATCCAGCAGGTTTACGCCGATAATTGCGAGGTCATCGGGCGAAAGGCTTTTAGGTTCCTGCTCGTACTGCTGTTCGTAATCGGGCTGGCTTGCCTGGGCTTGTGGCGCGGGATCGGGTGCCGGCTCAAATTCTACCTCGTTTACGGGCGCGGCTTCGTTAAATTCGGCTACCGGCACGCTGTTTACAACGGGGCGCTGTAGTACGCTCTCTAAACTTAGCGGCGATTCATCACCACCTGGTGTTTTAGTGCCTTTAGCTGTCATTTTCGTTAGGTTGAGATTTGTATTTGTTCATCACCGGCACTATGGCAGCTATTTGCTTCATACGCTCCGGATCTTTAATTAGATTGGTTACTACCGGTATGATGCTCATTAAGCCGCCACCGCCCGAAAACAACGCTTCCAGCCCGTTAAAAGTTGATACCAGGGTAATGATATCGGCTTTGTATTCCTCGCATTGGGCGATAAGCTTTTGCAGGTCATCAGTGTTTACAGTAGTGGTACCCGGAAAGGTTGGATAGCCAGGATAATTTTTTGGCAGATCGATATCATTTTCGAGTATTCCACCAAGTAAACCCGCAATTTCTTTGTCGGACATTTTATTTTTATCTTCCATCACTTAGTTATAAAGGTTTGTAAAAAATCATCCTCAATGTTATCCATCATATCCAGGCAAAAACGCACAATATCGTAGGTGGTACCTTCGCGTTTTCGGGCTGCCAGGGCGGCGTTTATGCGGTCGTATTCCTTTTGGGTAGCTCGGCCGGTAAACTGCTTGATCTTTGGCTCGGGCACCGAAACAAACTGATTTCGGGGTGTCGGTACCGGTGCAGGTTCCTGGGGAATCTCTGCTACCGGTACCGTTGGGGTTTCCTCTGCTATCTCTGGGTTGGGGTTATCGGTGATCATTAGCGCTTGCTGTTACGTTTGGCCCGTTGTTTCGCTTGTTTTCGGATGTGCAGGCGGTTGGTATGCGCCGCGTTTTTGTGGAACGCGGAAAAATTTGAGGTGGATGCAATTTTATGGGTAGCGTAGGGATGGTAAGGCCGCTCTGCTTTAAAAGCTACCTCCGTAGGAGCTTGTTTTCCGTAGTTTTCGGCGTTACCTGGGGCTGATCGCTCGGGTGCCGGGCTGTGTATGCCTGGGGGCGTGGCCGGTGGTGGAGGTGGCGGGGTATGCATAACAATAGTTTAAATTAATCGGGCGAATTTAATTTGGCGGTAAAAAACCACGTTTTCGGTACGTAATCAATAGAAAATCAAATTTAAAGGGATGCTACCGCCATGGTTACCCATTTATCCGACATATAAGAGCGACAAATGAGGGGGTAGGTCGTTTTCGGGTGATTTCGTTGTTCCGTTGTTCCAAATATTGATTATCAGCGCTTTATATCTTTTTCCTTATTCCGTAGTTGTTCCTGATATATTGCTTTAGCACCAATTTTTATTTTTGATAGGAATTATCAGGAAGTATTACGGAATAAGCTCGGAACAAGCAAGAAAAATGTAATCCGCTATCTCTCTTATATTTATACCCTTTTAGGAACTACGGGAGAACAAATAGTAATTAAGTGGGAAGTAATAAATTTAAGATGGGGGCAAAAAGCAAAAAGAAATAAAAATTTAGTGCAAAAACTAAAAATATTAGTAAACTTTGCAGCATGAAGGGCAAGAAGCGGCGGTTTAGGAAGGTGTGGTTTGTGTGCTGCGATAACTCGGTAATGAGCGAATACAAGTGTGTAAACGCCTTCAGTACACAGGAGCATGCCCTACAGCAAGAGGCGCTCCGCAATCGGCAGGAAATGGATAACGCAACTAAGATGTGGAATCAAGGAAAGGAGCGCCGTGTACACAAGGCCCAGGGCTTCTACCTGGTGCATGAGAGCTTGTTTGATGAGATATTGAAGGCCTGGGCTAAAAAGCAATAAAAAAGCCCGGCCAAATGGCCAGGCTTGCGAGGTATGAGGGTAGTGTAGGGCTAAAAGGCGCTAAGCTGCTTACTTTCTATGGTATAGTTCATTACCAGTAGTTCGGTTTTCTTTCCCCTGGTCATTACATCATCAATGAAAGTGTGTTTTGCGGTACTGGTTTTTGTAAATTCTTTTTTAACCCATCCGTAGCGATCGATATACTCCTGCAGTACGGCATTCGGGAAACCGCTAAGCATAAATTTTCCCTTCATGTGGGCGCATGCTTCCAGTAAAGCCGTATATTTTTCGATGCTGTAACCGGCATAGTGGCCCTGATCGGTGAGGATGTACGGCGGGTCGAGCTGGAAGTAGCTGTGTGCTTTATCGCGGCTTTTGATCACCTTAATGGCATCATCGCACTCTATTTGCGTTAACTCAATCCTGCGCACCAATTCAGGCGAAAATAGCGCCTTTTTATTATGCATCGTTTGGCAATCCTTGTTTTCTACGCTATCATACTTCCAGCCGCCGTTAAGCTTGCCTACAAAGCTGAAATTGGCCAGGTACCAAAGCGCCCAGGCTTTCTTCAGCTCGCAATAGATCTCGGGATTTTTGTAGATGTAACCGGCTTTGCGGTGTATGCTGCGGGATGATAGCGAAGCATCAACCTCTGCCTTTAGTTCCGGGTACCGTAATTTCAGTACCCGGTAAAAGTTTACTACAAAGTCGTTAAGATCGTTGATCACCTCTATTTGTGATGGCGGCTTTGCAAAGTATACCGCCCCGCCGCCAAAGAATGGCTCACAATACAGCTTATGTTCGGGAATGAGCGGCAAGATCTCGCCGATCATATTTTGCTTACCACCGTAGTAGCTTATAGGGGTTTTACAGTTGATGGTCATTTGCGCTTTGTTTTTGCCTTAGATTTTGCTTTGGTGTAGGTGTCCGGGTCATCTGCGAAACCGTAACGCGAATAGTAGTATTTTTTGCCCTTTAATATCAAATAGCCGTAACCAGGAATACCGCGGCTGGTATCGGCTTTAAATAATGCTTGTGTTATTTGCGTAGCCAGGGCAAAGGACTTGCAGAAAACAGAATACCCGCCGAAATCATACCGGCCGATCTTCTTTTGTGCTATAGGGATTTTTGAATAGGTTGGCATGGTTATGGGGTTTTACAGTTGATGGTCATTTATATAAGCTTCGGTTATTCTGTCAATTTCTTTCATTACGCCATAAACAAGCTGAGGAACTACACCGTTTCCGCCGGCCCGGATACCTCCGTTTCGTACACTCGGAGCCAACCTTTCGGCAGCCCCATTAGCTTCTCGTAAAATTGCACGGATAGAGGTGTGCCCGGCTTTAATCCCAACTGCAGGAGGAGTGAAGGATTTCCCTGAAAGTTTCCCTTTACCCTGCTGATCTGCGATCCTGGTAGCAAAGAGTTGTTCGAATCTCCAGCCAGGGGCGTAGGCCACCAAAAGAACCCTTTCCCTTTGATGTATGGTGCCAACGGCAGCTCCAGGGATAAGTAGGGGCGGCCAGCAGGTGTAGCCTTCATTTTCCAAATCGCTGATCTTACTATCCAATATTCCGTTAAAAATTGAGCCTGGAACATTTTCGTTGATGATCCATGCGGGGTACACTTCTTTAACAATTCGTAGGTATTCCGGCCAGAGGTATCGAGGATCCTGCTTTCCTCTGCCTTCGCCTTGTAAACTACTTGGCTGGCACGGGTCTCCCCCTGAAATAATGTCAATTGTTCCATAAAAAGGTTTTGCATCAAATTTTTTAATATCATCAAATAATTGGGGCCCTGTGAAATTTCGTTTAAGCAAGCGTTTGCAATACTTTTCTTTTTCGACTTGAAATACATTTTTCCAGCCTAACCACCGGGCGGCCAGATCAAAGCCGCCATAACCTGTGAATGTTGATCCGTGCCTCAGCTTCATATATCAAAAGGCATTTTTTCGCCTGCAGGGCCTGTTTTCGCTTTTCTAAAGCACATCTCTATAACATCATCGCTCCGCTTTTCATCGTTTTCCTTGTTATAGGTTTCGAACTCGGGGTTGTATTTGGTATAGAGCTTTACCCACTCGCTAAATTTCTTTTGCTTAAAGCGCTGATCGTTTTTATAGTCCTCGTACCGGTTGCAGAAGTTTGTAAACAGATCTTTTTTATTGTACCATTCATCGAAAACGATCTTTAAATCGGTCATGTAATCAATAAACTCGGCGCTGGTAGTTTCTTTCAGCTTGCGGGCGTTAAGGTTGATGTGCTCGGGTTCATCCAGTATGCAATTAGCTTTAAAGTAATCTTCGATACAGGAGAACATAAACCAATCGTATGCCGCCCATCCCTCGGCATTCCAGTCCCTAAAAAAGCGGTGTTTAAATTCGGTAATGGGCGTATGGTTTCGGCTGAAATAATCGGAAAATTCAAACTCTAAAAACCGGGCCTTGGAGCTGTCGCCCTCTATTTTTATGGTTTTATTGGTGGTAAAGATCATTTTTGATTTTACCTTATAGGGGGTCATGTTCTTACGCTCTACGGTTACGCCCTCTGTGATATCGTTGTAAACACAATCTACATCGAAACCGCGCTTTAGATCGTTAAGGCAGATAATTTTTGTTTCGAACCCTACGAGCTGATATTTGTGCTTTTCCTTCGGGTCGAAATCCTTGCCGTTGATATCGATAAATGTTTTGATACCGGGGTTTTCGGGGTCGTTGGATAGCATGTAGCCCAGGGATTTGCAAAACAGTGTTTTCCCGGTACGGCCATTCGCTTCGTTATCCTCGGTGATTTTGCTATCGGTAAGTAGCAAGGCCCGCAAATCGCAGTCGGTATAGCTGTGCAGGTAATACCCAATGATTTTTTTTATGGCCGTTACGCGGGTTTCGATATCGGCCGATTTACTGGAGCATATTTTTGTTATAAAAATCTCGAAAGGGGAGCTTGCTTCGGGCTTAGCAAGGTAGTTACGCTTTAAAATTTCGCTTTCCCAAATGAAGTTTTGCAGCTGGCTATAATCATTAAAAACTATACCGGCCTTGCTGATCTGCACAAAGCCGTTTTTGTAGTAGATGTATTTGTTTTCGAGGGTGTCCCTGTTAAATTCTATCGGTGTTTCGGGCTTAAGCCGGTATAATTTATCCTCTTTAAAATAGGTACCTGGGGATTTTAAAAACTTCTCCTTTAGCATGTCGCGCGTGAGGGTTTCTTCATCATCCAGGTAATACTCCTTTTCATCCAGATAATCAAAAAAGGTATCAACTACTACGGTGATGGTTACCCGCTTTACTACGCGGCTGTTTTCTATCCGTACAAAAATGTGCGCATCATCAATATCGAGGCGGCGAAACCCCAAAAGATAAAATACCCTAATTAGCTTAAGGTAACTGATAGTAATGTCTTTTACGAACTTCTCGCCGGTCTCCTGGTTCTCCTGATATTTTGTTTTCCAAAATTTGATATCATGGGGGCCTTGGTTTGCTTCGGCTTCGGTTTCCGGATCCAGCAGCTCTATATCCTCAGTCATATTTTAAGTTAAGTCGGGGGTGTTATTGTTTATGTATTCATCTACGGCCTTTACCACGGTATCAAAATCGCCTGATAGTTTTAATTGCTCTATCACTTCGTATTTTAACAGGCGCTCTTTTAGCGAGCCGGCGTAGTCCTTCAAAAAATCGTTTTCGGCCTGGATGATCTTCAATTTTTTGTGTATCCATTCCAGCTCCATCATGTAGCCCCAGGCGAATTTCATAGCGGCCAGTATACCGCTGTAAAAATCTATCGCCTTTTGGTTTTTGGTGGCGTTTTGCTTCGCTGATCGAAGCGTTAACTCCAATTCGCCGATTTTTTTTAAAAGTAGATCGGGCGCATCGGTACTGAAAGAATTTAAGTTAGTGGGTGACTTGCGCTGGTTCATTGGTTAGCAGTTCGTTGGGGTTACAGGATAAAAATTCGGCGATCTTGTAAAACTGATCGGAGGGAATGCTGAACTTGCTTCTACGGTCGGTTTTAAGCCACCTAACGAGCGTTTTGTCGTTAATACCTACTGCAATACACATTCTGTAGCGGTTGGTTTGGTAGTCACCGGATAGGCGAAGCAACCTGTTTTTGATGTTGTACTTCAATTCGGGCATGGTTTATAATTATTAGTAGGGGTATTGGTTTATGCTATAGGCTTATTTGTTTGCGCTTCGGGATGTGATCTTCTTATTAAATTCTCATCGTAATTTCTTTCTTTACAAGCTAAACATCTGAAGGGCAAATGCCATTCAGAACCGGGTATAGGGTCGTATATAACTTTCTTCTTATTACAAAAAGGGCATATTTGATAAAGCATAGCGGCCGGCACCCCAGCCGCTTCCGGGTGTTCTGCTCATTTTTTACCAGTTTTTTTTATCCTCAAAAGTCCATACCGCCATTACGCGCACCATCCAAAGCACCGCGCCAAATACAACCGCAAAGGCAAGCGGTAAAATCCATAGCGGCCAGCGTAAAATTGCTGATACCAGGTAAGCGCCGTACACCAGGGCGGCCCAAATGGTTGGGGCGGCGAAGGCAGTAAGTAGTTTAAAGTTTTGTATGCTCATTTTCTTGGTTTGGATAGGTGTAAGGGTAAAAAAGTAGCGGGTCGATGCTAATGGTGCGTTTGAAGGGCTGTTCTATCAGGATAAAGCTTAGTAGCTGCGTGTCCCAATTAACATTTTTGTTTTTGTACATTTTATGAAAAATGCCTTTGCAGTCCTCCAGCTCGTAACCGGTATCGAGCATGGCCATAATGGGCGTAAGCTGGGCGAGCTTAAAATCTTTTATATCCCGAATGATACCAGGCCCTAAGCTTTTGCTGTTGATGGCAATATCGTACTGCGTGCCTACCTGGTACAAAAAATCGTTTTTAAGCCGTATGGTCGTAAAAAACTTACAGTAAAGCTTATTATTCCAGTCGTGAGAAAAATTGATAGTGTGGCTCATGCCGGTACCTCGCTTTCGATAAATTGCATATCGGCAAATGCTACGCTGTATTTTATTCTTTTGCCCATCAGAAAAGCATACATGTGCAAATAGTTAGCGGGCATCTTATCTATATTACCCATGTGTAAAGGCTGTCCGTGATCATTATCTTGAAAAACGGCCGACACCTTTTCTGCCATTGCGAAAGCTGAAAAAATCTTTTTTTTATCACAGCCCGATAAGGTGAATTTATGCCCGGCTAAGAAGCGCTCTTTATTGCTCATCTTTATATTCCTCCGGGTATTTCTCCATATCCTCTTTAATGGCTTCGGTACAACCGGTGCAGTAGGCGTTTCCTTGCTCCGGGTCGTATGATCCTTCCTCGCCTTCGATAATGTATGCTCCGCAACCCTCGCAACGGTCAACGCTTATGCTTTCCCCTTCATCGGGTACCATAAAGTCGGCGATATGGTTCGGGAAAAACTTTGAGGCCTCCGCCAGGGCTTCTTTTGGGTTTTCGGCCTCTACTTCTATGGAGAGGTTCCAACTTAGATCGATACCGTATTTCATGCTGTTATCTCCAATTCTTCTTCGTGAATGCAAAAACTATATTCTACCCATTTGTATTTAAACTGAACATTGTAAAACGGCCCTGTCTTGGTTATTGTAAGAAACATTTGATTTTCTCCGCTTTCAAAAGAACCTACACCATAATGGGCAACCGCCCTTAATATTTCGGGGTACAGATCATCCGTTGTGGGTAAAGGCTTATTCATTTCTTTACCTCCGGCGTTTTAATATCATCGTAAAAGGTTTCCATTTCGTTGGTGATGGCCCGGTAATCGGCGCGTAGCTTGCTTGCGGCAGCCTGGTCGGTAGTATCGGGTATTTGCTTCTCCAATAGCGTTTTTTTGGCAAGCAGCTCGGCTTTGCGGGCCTCTGTGCCGGGTTGGCTGTTAAACTTCATCGTGAGCGGTTTTATTGAACGGGAATAACTGGATAGGTACAGTAAGCAGATCGGCCTTTATGCCTTGCTCCAGGTGATGCATACCGGCCAGTAAAGCGGCCATGCGTAACAGTACCCGCTTTTTTTCGTAGGCATTTTCCGGGTAGTGCATATCTTCATCTGCCAGGTAGCGCTGGCAGCCCTCAAATTCCGATTGCATGAGGTGTATCTCGGCCAGGGCGGCGTTAATGTTCTCTGTCATGGCTATGCGTGGTTAATGGAAATACACACTACAGCACACTTTTGGGCCAATCGGGGCGGCCGGCTTTCAGTTTTTAAAAACTTTTTATTCCTTTGGTTGTAATAACCTCTGAAATAAGGGAACTGGGGTTTTCTCATTTTAAATTTATTTTTACAAAGGCAGCGCGGATCCGGCAAGATGGCGCTGCCTTTTTTGTTACTTACTTAGGTTGAACTCTGCGGCGATATCGCCCTGGTTATCATCATCCGGGCGGTCGGCAATAGGCCGTACATCCGGGGTGATGTTTTGCAGCTGGCCGGGTTCCAGGCTAAAAAATTGCTCCAATTTTACCACCGCCATGTGTGGGATATCCTGCACATCTTCTACCGTAATTGCCCGGTAATTATTAAATGTGGCGGTGCTTACGCCCAGCTCGTTCGGTAAAATTTTAAGGGCTTGCTTATTTTTTTTAATCGGCAAGCGATCCAACATTTCGTTGATACGGTACTTTTTATTGTTCATTTTCCTTGTATGCATTTAATTGATGTTTGGATGACAATTAATCATTAAACCTTTAATCCTAAAGCAATTCATATTGGCTTAAAACTTAACCTTTATGAAACACAATTACCTTTTCTCTACCCCGCCTTGCTCTATCTTTAATTTTTTAGTCGCCTTGACTAATATTTTTCATATTTTTATTAAAATATTATGATGCAATACTAAAATTTTATCAGTTAAACTGCAAATATTTTGATAGTAAAACTGATATGTATTGTATAACTAACTGATTACCAATGAAATTATTTTTTAACGATGTCGTTAAAACAAGCCGTAGAAGTGATATTAGCGGAGCAAAAAAGGAACCTTACCTGGCTTGCATCCGAAATGGATAAGACTTACACCGGGTTTAAGCTTAGCCTGGAGAATGAAACTATTAAGTACAGTGATATAAATAAGATGCTCGACATTTTGGAAAGCCCGGTTGAGCTAATTTTTGAAGAAAATGTAAGGCGATACTCTAATAAGGGTAGCGAGTCAAATATTGTACGGGAGCCGGAAATAGTCTATCACTCCCTGCGAGATCAAATAGAAATTTTAAAAAGCACTGTTAAGGACAAGGATAGAATTATAGAGCTGATGAGCAAAAAATAATAATTTTTATAAACCAATAACCTAATTAATCACATGAGAAAACTATTACTTACCGCTTTCGCGGCTTTGTTATGCTGCAATTTATTCGCCCAGGCACCCGCGCCGGCGGTTACTACCAAACACCTTTCCGAGGGTTCGATGCTTACCGTAGAGCTTATGCAAGCCCTTTCAAGCAAAACCGCAAACAGCGGGGATGTGCTTGAATTTCAAACCACCGAGCCGTTAATAGTAGGGGATAGGGTAATATTAAATAAAGGATTGAAAGTAAGCGGCCGTATAACCGAATGCCAAAAAGCGCGGGGAATGGGCAAGGCAGGATCACTAAACTTTAGCATCGATTTTCTTACCCTGGAAGATGGCCGTATTGTAAAGCTTACCGATGTGGATATCAAAGAAACCGGCAAAACAACTACCGGCGCCGCCGTTGCTGAGGCGGTGCTACTTACACCGTTTTTTCTTCTTAAAAAAGGCAAAAACATAGAGTACGCGAAGGGCAAAGTATTTAAAGTATTTGTAGCCAAAGATTACGAGATCTAAGCGCGTCACTAAATAGCGGATATCCAGGCAACAAAATAAGCGTCACCAACAAATTAAATGATAACAATATTGCCTTTTTGGGGCCTACAGGGCATATATGAAATTGTGCAAGTAAAGGCCGCGTTACTGGAAAGTTATTTTCCCTTCTTCCGCACGAAAGTTTAAAAGCCGTTAACTGTACAAGTTAGCGGCTTTTTTTTGTTAGCCTAAAACAATGGCTTAACCCTGACTTAACAATTATTTGCTTTTCGCTAAATTGCGCTCTTCAAAAAAGCAGGAGCCCTAAATGCAGCCTAAATTTAGATTAACCGAATACAAAGCACTTTTATACCGCCTTTTGTTAAGCTATCTTTTCTACTTTGTTGCAAGGGTATTGTTTTTTGCTTTTAACACCAACCTGCTGGCTGTTGATGACCCGGGCACTTTACTAAAACTGTGTTACTACGGGATAGCCTTTGATACCGCCGCGCTGATGTACATTAACGTGCTGTTTATCGTTTTAAGCATCCTCCCGCTAACTATTAATACCAGGCCGGCCTACCAAAAAGGGCTCAGCATTTTATACTTTGTTACCAATCTGCTGGCTTACGCTACCAGTTTTATTGATATTATTTATTACCGTTTCAGCCAGGTGCGCTCCACCAAAGCAACGCTGGATGTAGTATCGCAGGAAAGTAATAAGGAAGCCCTTGCCGGTCATTTTGCCTGGGCGTACTGGTATATAATCGCTATTTACTTTTTATGCTGTGTTTTGTGGGTTTGGCTATACAGGCGCGTAAAAATTAAACCAGTTAATGTAAAACCGGGCCTGGCTTATTTTGCCTCATCTGTCGCGGTACTGCTCATAACTATAGCCCTGGTGATAGGTGGCATACGGGGCGACTTTAAGCACAGTACGCGCCCCATAAATATGGTGGACGCCTATAAACATGTTACCGTGCCCAACCAGGGCGATGTGGTGCTGAATACGCCTTTCGCTATTTTTCGTACGCTCAACAGTAATAACTTTAAGCTGCAGCATTTTACCGATGATGCTTATATCGATACCAATATCAAACCTGTAAAGCAATACAACAGCCACCCCACAGCAAAACCAAATGTGGTGATCATTATATTAGAGAGCATGGCCCGCGAATACTGGGGCAGCATGAACCGTGGCACTGCAATACCGGGTTTTAAATCGTACACACCGTTTTTAGATTCGCTGAGCGATAACAGCCTCATCTTCACCAATGCCTATGCCAATGGCCGGCAGTCCATCCATGGCATGTCTTCGGTTTTGGCGGGGATCCCATCGTTTCAAACTGCCTTTACTTCTTCGCCCTATGCCAAGCAGAAGATAGCGTCCATCGTTTCGGTGTGCGATAGCCTGGGTTATCAAACTTCCTTCTTCCACGGCGCAGCCAACGGCTCGATGGGCTTCCAGGGCTTTGGCAGTATTTTGGGCTTTAAAAACTACTATGGCCGAACAGAATATAATAACGACAAGGATTTTGACGGTATCTGGGGTATTTGGGACGAGCAGTTCTTTCAGTTTATGGGTAAAACCCTCGGCACACAAAAGCAGCCCTTTATGGCCACGCTGTTCACGCTGTCCTCGCACGACCCCTACCAACTGCCCGATAAGTATAAAAAGAGGTTTGCCGGCGGGCCGCTGCCAATACATAAAACCGTGCAATATTCTGATAACGCGCTTCGCCTGTTTTTCAATTACGCCAAAGCACAGCCCTGGTTTAGCAATACCATTTTTGTAATAACTGCCGATCATACCAGCCAAACACATTACCCCGAATATAGTAAGGAGATCAACCGGTTTGCGGTACCGATACTGTTCTACAGCGCCAACCCGGCATATGGGCTAAAGGGCCGACGTACCGATCTCGCTTCTCAAATGGATATCTATCCTTCGCTCGCCGATCTGATAGGTTACAACAAGCCGTTCCGTTCGTGGGGACGCAGCCTAATAAGCAACCTGTCGGCAGAAACACCGCGGGTGATCAATTCCACCGGTAATATTTACCAGTTTATGCAGGGCAGCTATACCTACCTGTTCGATGGAAAGACCATCACCGGAATTTTTGCAGCTGCCGACAAAGGCCTTGAGGAAAACCTGGTAACTGGCCAGCTAACGCCAGAAATGCAAAAAGGCATGATGGATTGCAAAGCGTTCATCCAGGATTACGCCGATAGGGTGGTGAATAAGAAATTGAACGCCTCACGTTAATATCAAAAACATAATTGCGAAGTAACACGTCTATTGATTAAAACCAAGAGGCATACACCTTTGTTACAGTAGTCTATATCAACATTATGGAAAACGAAAAAAAGGCACCAAAAACTTTGGGAGCGACGGAGGGCGAAACCCTTTCGATAATGGGCGGTAACTATCGCGTGCTAATATCGGGCAAAGAAACCGGCGGGGCGTTTGCTACTATCGAAATGCTGGTGCCACCCGGCGGGGGCCCCGGTCCGCATGCGCATCCGCAGTTTGAAGAATCATTTTACATTGTAGATGGCGAAGTTGAGGTGAGATCAGAAGCATCTACCTACATCGCTACAAAAGGCGCGTTTGTAAGCGTCCCTAAAGGCGGTATAGTGCATGGCTTTAAAAACAAAAGCGATAAGATAGCTCATTTGCTTTGTATGGTTGTCCCTGCGGGCTTGGAGGAAATGTTTTTGGAAATGGGGCAGCCGGTAAAATCGGGCGAATTTTTACCGCCGCCGCCAATGGATCCGGAGACAGCCAAAAAGATGGCCGCCATAGCCGAAAAGTACGGGCAAAAGCTGTACCCGCCCGATTTTTTAGACAAGAAATAATTTTAGTTGGCTTTCATTACTTCCGCAAATATTTCATACGATCGCAGCCGCGCATGGTGATCGAAAATATGCGAGGTAACCATTACTTCGTCGATATTAGTTAATTCGACAAAAGCCTGCATCTTTTGCTTAATGGTTTCCGGTCCGCCAAAAATGGAATAAGCCAACATCTGCTCTACGGCTTCCTGTTCAAAGTAATTCCAAACGCCATCCATGGTATCAACCGGGGGAGGCAGTAGCTGCATTTTACCTGTTACCACACCCTTTATAAATTGCTGAACGGATGTTGCTAAGCGATTTGCCTCCGCATCGGTATCGGCAGCCACTACGTTGATGCAGCTTAGCACGTAAGGCTTATTCAAAAACTCCGAAGGCTTAAAGTTTTGGCGATAAAGTTCTATCGCTTCTAAAAAATGAGCGGGGGCAAAGTGGCTGGCAAATGCATAAGGCAAGCCTTTTGCGGCTGCCAAACGGGCGCTATCGGTGCTGGAGCCCAGGATCCAGATAGGGATCTCCAGTCCTTCGCCCGGGATGGCGCGCACTTTACTATCCGCATTATCTGCAGAAAAGTAGGTTTGCAGCTTCTCTACATCTCTGGGGAAGTTAAAGGCCGCGTTCATATTTTCGCCGCGGATGGCAAGGGCGGTAAGCTGATCGCTACCCGGGGCACGGCCAAGGCCCAGATCAATTCTGCCGGGATATAAGGAAGCTAATGTACCAAATTGCTCGGCTACCACAAGTGGCGCATGGTTGGGCAGCATTACACCACCCGAACCCACACGGATGTTTTTTGTACCACCGGCAATGTAGCCGATGAGTATAGTAGGGGCCGAACTGCCTACGTTCGTCATATTATGGTGTTCGGCAAACCAATAGCGGGTATAGCCCAATTGCTCGGCAAGCCGGGCCAGCGCAAGGCTGTTTGGGAAGGTAGCGGCGGGTGTTTGGCCTTCAACAACTGTTGCGAGATCAAGTACGGAGTAAGATATATTTGATAGTGTAGATGACATAATTTTTATTTATCAAATCAAAATTACATTTTACGGGTTGTACCAATTGTCAACAAATTATAAATGACTTTACATACACATAGTTAATAACACCGTGTGAGTAAATTATAAGTGTTTGTTTTACACTGTAACTACAAATCTTTGTGTATCTTCGCAGATTGATTTGGAGCAGCGAAACACAAACACTTCTTGATTTAGGTTTATTTATTAAACATTACAAAATTTTGCTCTTTTCGTTTATAAGTAGCACTTATCTCCGAATCGTTCAATACCTTATTTCTTTTTTATTTTCTTTTTTACCTGCCAATACAGTTTTACTATTGGCTTAACAGTTGAACATTTTTTTATATGAGACAGCTTAAGATATCACAATCCATTACAAATCGCGAATCGCAATCTCTGGATAAATACCTTACCGAGATTGGCAAAGTAGACCTTATTACCGCACAGGAAGAGGTTATACTGGCACAGAAGATACGCGAGGGCGACCAGGCCGCTTTAGAACGTTTAACAAAAACAAACCTGCGCTTTGTGGTATCCGTTGCAAAACAATATCAAAACCAAGGGCTTACCTTAGGCGATTTGATTAACGAAGGCAACTTAGGTTTGATAAAAGCAGCACGACGTTTCGACGAAACCAAGGGCTTTAAATTTATCTCTTACGCGGTATGGTGGATCCGTCAGTCGATCTTATCGGCTGTTGCAGAGCAAAGCCGTATTGTACGCTTACCACTGAACCAAATTGGTTCGTTAAGTAAAATAAACAGGTCTGCTTCAAAACTGGAGCAAACATTGGAGCGCCAGCCAACTCCTGAAGAATTGGCTGATGACCTGGAAACCACTACTGAGCGGATCTCCGATTCGTTATCAAATTCTGGCCGCCAGGTTTCTATGGACGCCCCATTTATTACCGGCGAAGAAAACACGCTGCTTGATGTTTTGCAAAGTACCGATGCCAGCACCGATAGCGAACTGATGACCGATTCGCTTTCGCAGGAAATAAAACGCTCGCTGAATATTTTGGCAGAACGCGACAGGCAGGTTATTGTATTGTTCTTCGGTTTGAATAACAATGCCGCTCATTCTTTAGAAGAGATAGGCGAAAAATACAGCTTAACCCGCGAACGTGTACGCCAGATAAAAGACAAAGCGCTGATGCGTTTAAGGCAAAATTCAAAAGCGAATTTATTGCAGTCGTATTTGTAATACGCGCCGCCAGATACCAAAAGCCCCGGTTTATTTTAAGCCGGGGCTTTTTGCTTTTTATACTTTCGCATCTAAAACATCAGTTTTATTTATTTAAATAACGCCAACCTATTGTTTTTAAAATAGTTATTCGTAAATTCATAAACCCAAATAAACCTGTTATTTTATGAAAAGCGTAAAACACATCTTAGCCCGTAAGGGTAGTGCGGTTATTGCCGTGCCTGCCGATACCACAGTATTAAATGTGCTGAAACTAATGGCCGAAAAAAACATCGGCTCGGTAGTGGTTACTGATAACGGCCAATATATAGGGCTTGTTACCGAACGCGACTACGCCCGTAAGATAATACTGATGGGTAAGCATTCCGACGAAACAACCGCCGGGGATATTATCAGCACAAACCTGCCGCATGTTACACCAAAATCATCGGTAGAGAGCTGCATGATCATCATGAGCGAGAACAATATCCGCTACCTGCCTGTATTTGACGAAGCTGATAGCCTTTGCGGTATCATCTCCATTAACGATGTGGTGTATGAAACCATCCACTCGCAGCAGGAAACTATAGAGCAGCTGCACAGCTATATACACCAGTAACGGGTATCCTTAACCGGGTATTAACTGCAATTGGGGGAGATGAAGAACAAATTCGGTGCCTTGCCCCAATGTACTATTGATGGTGATAGCACCACCGAGGCTTTCCACCTGCGTTTTAACCATAAATAAACCCATACCTTTTCCTTCCACACTGGTATCAAAGCGCTTATACAGGCCAAATATCTCGTTCCCGTATTTCGAGGTATCAATACCACGGCCATTATCGCGATAGCTGATGGTAAGCCGGCCGTTGGCTATCGCCGTTTTAATGGTTATCACCGGGTCTATACGCGGGTTGCGGTATTTAATACTATTGAGGATGAGGTTATAAAAAATGCTGTGGATAAAGCTTTTCAACGACCGGATCTCATCTTGCTTCAGTTCGGTAATTAGGGTTACGTGCTCCTTTTCAATTAAATGCCCTATACTGAATTTAATATCGGCCAGCAGCTGAGAGATCAAAATAAACTCGATATTTTCATTTGCTACCTGGCTTACCTGTAAAACGCGATTAAGATCGGAGATGATCTCGTCCAGCTTATCGGCAGACCGGCTGATGCTGCTGCTTATCTGCACTGTTTCTTCATCGCCTTCGGAAGCAATGCCCGCCAGTAAGGAGGACAACCCGATAATATTGGCCACCGGCGCCCTTAAATTGTGCGAGATGATATAGGTGAATTGCTCCAGCGCTTTGTTGCGCTGCAACAGGTCGGTTGTTATCTGCTCACGTTCAATTTCGAGCGCTTTTTTGTCGGTTATATCCCTAAAGGTACATATGTAGCCAAAGTCTTCGTACTCACGGTCTTTTATGCCGGCCCAGGTAACATCAAACCATCTTGTGGCCCCATTTATTTCCCGGCTTTCTTCGTAGTGCAGCGCCCGTCCGTTTTTGGTATTCTTCAATATGTCCAATACAATATCCTGCCAATCGCCTCCCACACAATCCAGTACCGACGATCCTTCGGTAATAGAGTTACCGGTTACATCCTGCGAAAATTTTTGGGCAAGGTTGTTAAAAGATACAACGCTACCGTTACTATCCAGCAGCATAGATGCCCTGTCGGTATTATTAAAAATAGTACGCAGGCTCGCTTCCGATTTACGGATGGATGCCTCATCAAGCTTTTGTTTGGTAATATCCCGCGAGAAACACGACAGGCCGATAACCTTATCAGTTTCCCAAATGGGGTTTATAGAGTAACTGAGGTATACATGTTCGGGGCCAAAAGTATATTTGTTTATAAACTGCTGCGTTTCGCCGTTTAAGGCCCTGGCATAAATTGCCTTCCATTTGGCACCCATTTCGGCGTCGAAATTACTGATCAGATCGAGGGTACTGGCGCCGGTTACAATATCGAAACCGTAAACATGCTTTATTGTATTTTTAAAAAGCTGGTTGTAGGTGATCACCTTCAGGTCACGGTCGAGCGAGTAAACCAGGTCGGTAGTGTTCTCAATAATGGCCGAGAGGTTTGCTTCGGAACGTTTTAAAGCATTTTCGTGCGTTTTACGCTCTGTAATATCTGTAAGCATAGCCAGCGTGCCTATATACTTTCCATCCGCATCAAACAGCCCGTTGGTGGCTACTATACAATAAACGCGCTCGCCCGCCTTGGTTATAAAGGTAGATTCGTGCGTTTCGGTAATGCCAAGCTTTCTTTGGCCGGTACGGGCAATGGTGCGTTCCCGCTCGGCCTCATCTTTAAAATCTAAATTGCTCCTGCCTATAATTTCTTCGGCGGGATAGCCCAGCAGGTCGCAGGTTTTTTTGTTTACAAAACTGGTTATCAGGTTATCGTCCAGTATCCAGATGCCTTCCTGGGCGGTTTCTACAATTTGCCGGTAACTATGCTCGGTAAGTACGGGTTTCTGCGCTGTCGCCGGTTTATTTAGCGCGGCAAGTACTGCGCCCGGCAGTGTATCTATATCCTCTTTTAAGATGTAATCGCACGCGCCTTGTTTTATCACCTGCACAATGGCAGACGTATGCGCACCGGCTTCCGTTAATACGATAAGCGGGATAGATAAACCCATTTCCTTGATTAACGACAGCGCTTCCAGGGCATTTAAACCAGGTAGGGCATCGTCGGCAATAATGAGGCCGGGCGAAAAATTTGCAAGGTCGTCGAGATAGGCCTGCCTGGTATTAACCGGCCGGATATCACAAAATATGCCCGCGCTAAAAAGGGCATTGTTCACCAGCATAGCATCGCCGGCGATATACGCAATGTGAAGTATTTTAATTTTAGCGCTCACTAATTAATATAGGGTAAAGGCAAAGCCGCTATACAATACTAAACAAAAAAAATCAATAAAAGGCAATTAAAAATAGCAGGAATTTGATGTTGATATCGACAGGCAGCCTTAATGCCCGATGGTGCTTAACTATATTAGGCACAGGTAAAATCTCCTTTAATTCATTAAAAAAAAGAGCAATAAATTATTGTAATTTTAGTTTTAATTATTGTAACTTCATCATTACCAATTATTAACATTCTTAAAAAGGAGGCATCATGAATATGGTCCAAAAAGTAGAACATTGGGGTGATCTTCATCACCCGAGATGGCTGGACATTGTACGTATTTTTCTGGGGTTGATCATTTTTTGTAAAGGTGTAATTTTCATCAGCAGTACGGGTGTACAGCAGGACTGGATCTTCCAGAACAAAACCTTTGGTGGTTTGGGGCTGATGGCCGTAGTGCTGATACACGTTATTGCCTTTGTGCATGTGATAGGAGGGCTGCTTATTTTAACAGGGCTGCTTACCCGCATGGTAGTGGTTATGCAGATGCCCATTGTTTTAGGCGCCATATTTTTTGTGAACATTACTAAGGGGCTATCGTTCTTAAATACCGAACTATGGCTTTCTATAATCGTTTTCCTGCTGCTGGTATTGTTCTGGATAGTAGGTTCGGGCAAGTTTTCGGCAGATAGCTGGATAAGGGAAACGAACGATCATCAGCACAGGCATAAATAAAATTTTCTAAATAGAATTAAAAACCCGGGTGCTAAAGCATCTGGGTTTTGTCTTTTTATTGTAGGGGAATCTTTGTCTAATTTGCCGGCTTCGTATGTTCAGCCTTTGATTTTGGTACAGCAGCGACAATCCGGAAATTACCTTGAACGTTATTTACTAAGTCCGTCAGCGTGGACGCTGACAAAATTTTACACTCAGGCGTGGACGCCTGAACCGGGCGGGGGTAAGCTTTATTTGTTGAAGATTTATTTGCTCTTGCAATTTATTGATTTTGCCTTGCGCTCTGAAGGAAGCTGCTACGTAAAAGGTACCTGCTATAGCGACAAATAAGCCTATTACTGAGCATAAGGCTTGAATCTGGTCAGGGTCTTTAAACCCGGTGAATATTTGGGATAAGGCTTGCATTTTTAAATATACGATTTTCCATTTCGTTTACGTGCCAATTGCCGTTTCGCAATTTTGAAACATGGCAATTGCATTCATCACTTAATAGCTCGCCAACTCGAATATTCGTAATATCTTAAGGATGTTCGTATAAAATCCACGATCAAAAAAACAAGTAAAATCGCGACGGGTGTAAGGAAAGATATTTTTAACAGACTAAATGGTAGTAGTGTTAGTAGCATTGTACTGAATTTTGTTATTAATGTACCTTACAAGGTGAACTATCAATCTGTAAAGGAGGTCCATTCTCTCATAATTGTAATCAACTGGCTTTTGTATATCTTTCAACATTACAAATCTCAAGCTGCCTTTTTCTAATGGGAATTTATCCGGATCGATAAAGGAGTGCCTATCAAAAATTCTATGTGCCAAGATGTTTCTATCATTGATACAAAATTCAAAATCTTGATACATTGAGTATTTTTTTTGCCTATCAGGATGGGGCCTTAGAGATTGGTAATTATTGCACCATTCTCTATCGTGTTTCTCGGCAATTGATTTAAATATTAGAGCCGAACTTCCTAAATTAATACGTTCATCCCCCGCGCCCGTTCAGGCGTCCACGCCTGAATGATTTAATTGTCAGCGTCCACGCTGACCGGACCTTTAACACCATGAAGGTACGTGCAGGGAAGCGTGATGCTTAAACCCCCACCTTCTCCACCCGCTTTATCACCCTAAAAACATTACTCGCCCCGCAATTTACCTCGTTGGCTATTTGCCTCACGCTTTGGCCCTGGGCATGAAGGCTGAGGATCTGTTGTTCGAGCATCCAGCGCTGCTGGTTGGTATGCACCAGCAGGTGAGGGGCTTCGCTACCCTGGCCCTCAAACACGAAGTGGAGCGAGCTGCCCTGTTTTACAATGCGGCAAAACTGAACCATGCCGGCGTTAAATGCGGGCTCGCCGCTGCGCTGTTTTACCTGTTTCAGGTAGCGCAGTCCCGGTGTAGCATGGCTTTCGCCGATGGCAAAGGCGCTGTCGGCAAAGTTCATCAGCATTTTGCTGCCCTGCAGGTCGTTGCGGCTAATGGGCCGCGCGGGGTTGCGCTTGGGTGTATGCGCCAGCACTAATAAGGATAGCCCCCAGCGGTTTTTGATGGTATTGAGGCTGCTCATCAGTTGCACGGCGGCGGCTGTGCTCTCGGTACTGCTGCGCAAGGCGGTAATGTTATCGATGATGACCGTACGCGAGCCGGTGCTAACGATGATATTCTCGAGGGAGTTGATGAGGTAATCGTGATAACTGGCAAATTTACGCTCGTTGCCTGCGTTGGGATTGATGATAACGCGGTAAAAATTTGGTGAGAAGCGGTAAAGCTCACCATTGGGACCGGTATACCGTTTGGCAAACTGGGCAGCGCTCAGCTCGAAATCGAAATACAGCACGGCTTCGGGTTGCTGCTGCACGGGCAAATCGCCCACGGCCGCGCCGCGACTGATGGCATCACCCAGCTGTACCGCCAGGATGGATTTCCCCACATTGGTATCGGCAAAAAGAATGCACAGTTCGCCTTTAAACCACAAACCACCAAAAAGCATATCGCCGGCAACGGTTTCGCAGGGAGAGAGGTAGAGCCAGTCGTCGGCCTTTTTAATGATAAAGGCTTCATCGGCAGTTATGGCGCTGGCCTCCTGTTTCTGTAATAGCTTGCGTTGCCTGGCGGTAAGCTTGGTACCTCTCGCCATCGAGCGTATAAGTTCAATTTCGGGCGGGCGTTCAAACGGCGGGCAGTCCGTTGATATTTGTGTCATAAAATTTTATTTATGAATGCAAATTAGCCAAATACAAGCAGGCAAATGGTGGCGATGTTTTGTCAGTGGCGGGGGATGGGTGTCCCACAAAAAGTGTTTCAGCGCTTTTTTATCAACCCAAGCAATTTTTGATAAGAATTTTATATTCAGATACTTGCATCGATTATTTAAACAATAGGGATGTCCCAAAGTGTTTCACTGAATTCGTGTAAAGCGTTGACAATCAACGCAAAGTAAAAAACAGGTGTCCCGCTTTATAAAATGGGACACCTGCAATAAAAAAAGCCTCAAAACTTTCGTCTTAAGGCTTTTAACCGTGACCTGGGAGAGGATCGAACTCTCGACCCACTGATTAAGAGTCAGTTGCTCTACCGGCTGAGCTACCAAGTCATATTTTTACCGGGCTGCAAATATACAGCTTTATCTGAGGTAACAAACAGGTTTTTGGTAATACTCAGCTAATACATTAAAACTATCTTGACTTTAAATTTCATTTGTTCTTCTGATTTGCAAACAATTTGCAAACAAGTGACCTTGTAAATAAATTAATAAACTGTTTAGCTAATCTAAGCTAATTCTGTAACTGTTGCAATCTGTTCTAACTTGTGTCTTCCATAGTGATTTTGATTAAAGGTGAATAATGAATTATGATGCCCATGCACGATTATAGCAATCAAGAGCAAGGAGGAACGGAATAAATGTAGGGGAGAGGGTGGGCTTGTGTTTATGCCGTAGTTCCTTGCCTCGCTACAGCAGCTATAATCGTAACTTTGCTCAATAATTCATTCCTCATCCTCCAATTCCAATTCAAGAATTCTTACTTTTTTACTTTTATAAGGGTAGTTAAAATTCTGAATTAGGTGAATTTGGTTTGAATAGTGTATTGGCATTTCAACCTGACTTCTTAAAAGGTAACTACTACAAGTGCCTAGCAAGGCTGTTTTCAAAAGCTTATCAGGCTTACCTTTTAAGTTGAGCAGCTGGGCTTTGTTATTACCATCCCCAATAATAAAACAATCTGCACAATGACTATTCAATACCATTTCTGTCAATTCAGAAAAAGTGAAGTTTCTTACTTTATAGAGGGTGTTTGATCCTGAATTACAAATGCTATTTAGAAATTGATAATTACACTCTTCCCTCATTTATTAAAAGGTACAGAAGAGTATTTACGGCATAATATGTAGTCAAATGACTTTTCTTAGCATTATTTCAAACAATACAGCTTCTTAAATTCGCAAAAAAACCTTCAGGTTTGTGTTTAGCATCTATAAAAACAGAAATTGGGTTTTTTACTTTAAATGCACTTTGCTTAGCACCGGCAGTTCGGAGGCTGTTTACTAATATGTTTCCTGTTATTAGTGCCAAAGGTAAAATAGATACTGGCTGGGCAACCATTACAGGTATGACCGCAGCACTGATTGTTAAATGCTGTCTAATTATTGACGACTCTTTTTTTATTGCCGTCCACTCACTTTCAGTTTTTCTAATTTCGTCCTTAAAGCTTTCATATAGATAACCTACTTTTTTCTCATCGATCTGATTAATTTGAAGTTGATTTAATTCGCTAAATAATTTTTTAAGTTCAGTTCTTACTCCAGAGAGTCTATCCTCTTCCCTAAGAGATAGCGCAAAGTCTGTGCTAACGTTGTTTAGAAAGGGAATATCCACTTGAGAGTATATATGATTGAGCTTCAACCAAAATTCATTTTTGTTCACTTCTTGTAACATTTTCCAATTCAACTTATTAGGTGTATAAATGTTACCGCCAATTAATTCTGCGATTTCTGTAATTGACTCAAGTGGTCCGCCACCTTTAGTAGTCATAATTTGAGAACCATTAAAATGTTTTGGCAAGGCTGTATATAGAGGGTTGACTTTAGGAATAGCATCTTTGATTTCGTTTGCAAGTCTCACTGCCTGATCTTCAGAAAACTTTGGATTTTCCATTTTTAAAAGACCAGCCTTGATTTCTTCTAAAGTATTCTCTTTGCTGTAAAATGCTGCCAACTGTTCTGCTATCTGTAATTCCACTTCGTTAAAAACAACATCATCTTTATTAATTGTCTCAAATCGCATTTTAGTTTGTTCGCTAATCCTTTTAAACCAGTCATCGTTGTATTCAAACGGGTTGATGACAAGTTGTACGATTCCTGCGCGAACCCACTTTTGAATCACTATATAAAAGTATATAGCGTTAATAAAATCAGGAATCCATAATTTAGGATTTCGTCCTGGATTCATTTGTTGATTAGTTATAGCCGGATTTTGCAGAGGATGAAAAACTATGATAGAATCAGAATATAACGAAAATCGAACGATTTCGTCTATTATAGTAGTTCCTTTAAGTGTTGAATAGTGTATGGTTTTAAATCCGTCTGGCAAAGATGATAATTCAGAAACATAGTCATCCCTTCGAGGGAAAATTTCAGCGAATTTGCGATAGATTAATTTTATTTTTAATTCGGTCAGACTTTTAGATAAATCATCCCATGTTCGTAGCTGACGAAGATTTAATGTATGATTTATGAAATCGAAGAACTCTAAATTACGTAGATGAAAACTTTTGACCATTTCTTTAATTCGATATCTGTATAAACATGTGATATATATAGGTGGATGAAAGTACATATTTAATTGAATAAAGCACGCTTAGGGCTTTAGAGTTAACTTGGTTCGTAAACTATAGGTGATATGTACTCAGCAGTACCTTTTGTTTGAATTCTGAATTGAGAACTGTAGTAGTTTAATAATTACCAACCTTCTTTATTTTTTAAAAGGTACATAAGCTAATTTAGAATTCTAAAGCATCAGTTAAAATATTCGCTACATTTACGTTATGACCCGCAAGTATCCACTGCTTAAAATACTTATTCCGACTATTGGACTAATCATCATTGCCATTATACAATTTTACCCATGGAAGCATAAAGAATCGCAGTTTAAGTTAAGTAACAAGGAGTATCATTTAGCGGGAACCGTAGTTGACGAATTAAATAACAATAGCATTAGTGGAGCTGACATAACTATTGTCGGTAGAAATGAACATTATTTTACAGAACACAATGGAAACTTTTCAATTCCATTTAAAGATTCTGTTGCCTCCGTGAGAATTCGAGTGTATAAAAAGACGTACAAGATTTTTGATCAATCTATTGACATTCCTATAAATAATTATGTCATACCCCTATCGTCATCTATCAAATAACCAATGAAATACATATTTGCAATTTTAATTTTCACAAATCTTAATGCCATTGCACAAGAACTGCGGATGCCTGGTCAAGTTTTAGATGACAAGAGAACTCCAATCGAAAATGTTTCTGTTGGAGTGGTCGGTGATAATTCGTTTGCCTTAACGGACGCTAACGGCTTATTTCTTTTAATACTCAAAAGCAGCTTTCGGCCCGCGCAGCCTATAACTTTGAGATTTAGCAAAACAGGGTATAAAACTATAACTAAACACACCTCAGTATCTTCAGTGGTACTGTCAACCTCACTTATAAAAC
Organism: Mucilaginibacter pankratovii; assembly: GCF_014773265.1. Lineage (GTDB taxonomy): Bacteria > Bacteroidota > Bacteroidia > Sphingobacteriales > Sphingobacteriaceae > Mucilaginibacter > Mucilaginibacter pankratovii. The sequence continues at coordinate 171,041 of NZ_JACWMY010000005.1, forward strand.
AAAAAACAAATAATCATACTCCAACTACAACAAATAATGGAATCAAACCCAAAGATTCACTTCCGCGTCAGTCGAATGATGGAACTATTGTAGGAGACAATTCCCATAACATCATTGGTAACGGAAATAACGTTGGTGTTAATGGGGATTTGAATATTAACACCGAAAAGCATTTGCTTGATTTGCAAAAAGTGGAAATTTTAAATTTCATTGAAAATTTAAAAAAACAGAAAAATTCAACAACTAATTCATTTCAACTTTCTCTTACATCAAATTCTAATGGTCGGACCTTTTCTAACGAACTTGTCGAATTTTTAAAGTCGAAAGGTTACACTTTCAAAGGCTTCGGCCTCGTCTCGTTTGGAAACCCTACCCATGTTGTAATTAATATTATGAATGATACCATAAATATTTTAGTGGATCAAATTTAATAGCGAGTGAGCTACTAGGGGAATGCCCAATAAAGATCTTAACCTAATTTTATAAATAAGATTGTATAATCGTCTACTCTCTGAGCCTGTAGCAGCTTCAATTATTAGTGTCTTGTCTTCTAATAATGCACAATAGGCTGTGGTTCATGTTTCCATACCGCCGTTTTATAGGGAAAGAATGTACTCCCCTTAGAAGAGCATCTAAAAGCTAAATTCCTTTTATCTATAAATTTGAGTTTAATAGTATCATATTGATGAACATTTCCGTGCCGAACTACGGTTGTCGCCAATTTAACTGAATTGTATCCCATATTCCCATTTAAGCCGAAAATTCCATGAGTTTCAGTTGCCCATTCATTTACCTCAATCATACCGATTACAGACCCATCTTCCTCATCAACTGTTATATCCATTACGATATTGTGAGATTCTTCTGGACCGCCGACGCTACCTTCATTAATCCATCTTCCAGTTAGTAGCTGGCGATAGCGGTTTCGTTTGAATTTATACTCTTTTATTAAGAAATAAGCGCCTCCAGACACAATGGGTATGATTGTAATGATTGCGACTAAATCCTGTATTGTAATGTTTAACATTGCGATTGATGGGGTTAAAATCTAAAAGTACGACTTAGATTTCCAATTCAGAAAAATTGATATTTTCATATTTATACAGGACGTATAAATTCTGAATTTACATTTTCCAAAAAGTTGATTGAATTACCTTAGTATAGGAGTTTTACAAGAATTTGAAATTTTTTGGAACTTCCTTAAGCTACGGTTGAATCAATGATTAGCTTCCTTCTTTATAAAATGTGGTTTTAATTGTCGGAGTACTATTTCTAACTATTTATTTACAAGGTAGACTGCGCGGTGCCAGGTGAACTACTTAGCCTCCTATCGTGTCATGTACCTTTTAATAAATTAAGTCGGCCTTGATTTAAACTTTTCTTAAGTGGCGGGTTATATTGGGCTCTTTATCAAATTGTTTTAACAATTCATTGTAAAGGCTTTCATGAACTAAATAAAAGCCTTCAACTGTGAATGGTGGCGGCACAAAGGAAGGACTGTTTATAACGTACGGTTTATATTCATCTTCATGTGTTTTTTTTAATTGTTCAGCATCTTTTTTAAAAAGGAATGACGGTTCAGTCCTCGCACTAGATGAGTAAACCTGATTGTTTCTACATACAAAATAAACCTTCCTAAAACGATACTTCTTTGGCATGAAAATAATTGCTTAACGTGTTTCAAACTGAAATGCTTTTAACTGCTCTCCGCATAAACTGGATGCCTTTGGGATATATTGGACATATAAATCAGTCCCCAATATCGAAGTAAAGAAAAAATCAACTGCGCTCTTAAATACATCAAGTTTAACATTACATACGGGTATATTATCACTGTCTATCGCTTCGAATAGATAGTTACAATCTCTTACAAATGCTCCTTCCTCCTTGTAAAGTGTCGCTTCAATCAAAGCTGTATTGCGTTCTAAACTTACTTGCCTGTTCCTTTGCACAATCATTTTAAACATATACTCAACACTCTCAATTATTGTGCTTCCACCCTCCATTTGTACTGTATACCCTGACATAGCAATTGTTTTAGATTACAAATCTATGCTAATATTATTAGCATTTCAAAACACTTTTTGTTATTTTTGTTAAAAGAAGATTGTGATATGGATAGTTCTGTAGTAATTCAATTAAGCGCCTTCTCGGGGTTAGCAGGCGCACTACTCACTCAGGCATTGACAGGCACCTTTCAGTATTTCGGAGACAAAAGGAAAGTACATAACGAGCTTAAAAGCACTTATAGAAGTAAGCAGATAGACATTGCCGAAAGCTTTTACTATGTAACGGGTGAGAAGATGGCCATTATCAAAAAAAATATTGATTACTGGCAGAGCCGAAGTAATTTGATTAGTGAAGCGAGTTTAACTTTTCTCAACAAGGAAATGCTTAAGCTAAACGCTTATATCGAAAAACTTGATTCAGAGAATTGGAAATGTAACCTGGTAGGCCTCTATTTTGATATTACGCTTACAAACGACCAACTTATTGCCCACAATGACAAGTCGAAATCTTTATATCTGAAAGTGTTAGAGATTACGGATCAAATGCAACATTCTCTTCCTGAGTCTAAATTTGACCTGTATAAACTTTACGCTGACGCGGTAAACGAAATGTGCGCACATTACGAGATACTTTATAATAGAATGTCGCATGATATGAACATCGTCAAAAAAGGACTGGCTGCTGAGTTCGGATTAAAGTAATTTTCAAAAAAAGATATCGTTTGATAGGTGTACCGCTTCTTAACCTACTGACTATCATGCGTAAGAATCATCACTTGATATCCAAGGTTACTATTAACGCAATACGCGAACTTTATCTCGGAGGTAATTTCAATCATCGGGCTGCGGGACGCTCATTAAGGATAAGTCCTAATACTGTCTCCAATTATGTAAAGCAGTTCAGGAAGATGGAGGAATTGTATCCAGGCAAAATACGTAATAACCGATTCTTTCTTCCAAGCGAGATTAAACTTCCTCAGCCTCCAGAAAGGAAATTAGTGCTTCTTGCTCTCTTACCCGACTTGGTTAAAGCTGACATTAATAAACGACTGACCGCTGTTAACTTATGGCGAGCATATAAACTCATCCACCCAAATGGGTATTCTGAGCCGGGGTTTAATTACATTTATTCAAGGTGGCGCGCCCTTAATAAGATCAATGTATTTGCAAATAGTAAAGTGCAGCACTTAACTGCCGATGAACTAAGGACATTGGAATCCTGGAGGCACCACAATATCAGAAGATACTGGCAGCAGGCAATTGTGATTAAAGGGTCTTTTGAAGGTAAAACACCTTTTGAACTTGCGGATAGGACGGGTTGTGCTATAGAAACGGTTGAGGAGTGGATAGCCTTATTTAAGGCAGAAGGGCTAACGGGAATCGAACGAAAAAGTAACTCTAACAAAGAGGAGGTGGCTGCAAAGGTGACAAGGCGGATTGATAATCTCATTAAAATACTACATCAAAGCCCATCGATATTTGGGATAAACAGAACGTCCTGGTCACTGGATACTCTTGCATCAACATTTGTTAGTGAATACAAGGATAATATGTCAAGTGCTACAGCCCAGGCTTACCTGAAAAGTAGAGGCTATGGATTTCGAAAGGCCAGGGAAGTACTTACGAGTCCCGATCCTAACTTTAAAGAAAAATTAGACAAGGTTATTGCAATTGTATCAACATTAGGGACTAATGATAAGTTTTTCTCTATAGATGAAATGGGGCCATTTGCCATAAGAATAAGAGGTGGTAGGTCAATTATGAAATTGGATAACAGGAAAACGATTCCTGCTCATCCCATACCGAAAGGGTATCTAATCTGTACTGCTGCCCTTGAGCTTTCAACTAACCAGGTTACCCACTTTTATTCCCCAAATAAGTCAACATCAGAAATGATTAAATTAATGGATCTGTTGATGATCCAATATCGAACGGCTGATAAACTCTACCTATCCTGGGACGCAGCAAGCTGGCACAATTCAAAAATACTAAAGGATCACATTAAAGAAGTAAACACAACTGAATACAGGGACATAAATCATACACCAATAGTAGCTATAGCACCGCTTCCGGTCTCCTCTCAATTTCTCAATGTTATAGAATCGGTATTTGCGGGGTTAGCTAAATCCGTTTTACATAACAGCGATTATGCATCGACGGAGGATTGCAAACGGGCGATTGATAAATATTTCGAAACAAGGAACGCTCATTTCATTGCAAACCCTCATAAAGCAGGCAACAAGATTTGGGGAAAGGAAATCGTTAAACCTTCCTTTTACGAAGCGCACAACTGTAAGGATCCGAGAGTAAGATAATCAATGCTAAATATGTACCTGCATTAATTTCAACAAATGCCAATCAACCAAGCCTGGGTTTTCTTGTATATTTGGATATGACCTTATACGAATTCAGAATGTTAAACGATGCTGAGCAAGCAAACGCAACTTGGGCTGGTACTTTTCTTGGTTACTGCGCAGCGCCAGCTGAATTAATTAGCTTCCTATTGTGCCAGGTGCCTTTTAATAAAATCAAAACATGATCGTATCTTTTACAACTTTGGTCAACCTAAACCAGGAACATAAACACAAAGATATCAAGTAAAGAGCCATTATAGCTCATATTTTTCATATTGCGTCTTAACGGCGAAAAGTACCTATTGGAATACCCTACCTAATTATTGAAATTTAAACCGATCGATAGCAAGCCGAAAAGGCGGCTTCTATTGTTTACAGTGCCCAAATCGTATCCTGCACCAAACATTATTAAATTGTCAAAAAAGCCTATTGTTGTCGCATATGACAAATTTATAGGCGTACTCGATGACAAATTACCATTAATTAATACTGTCAACGGAGAGAAACTAAACGTAGAATGCCACTTATTCTTCTTTTCATCCCAAGTTAGTTTTTCATAGGTAAGCCCACCGCCAACAGATGTTAAAAGCAGTGCATCTACTTTAGTATTAGGTAAGTCAGACCCTACAATTTTCAATGCAGGAATTACTACTGATGGCCGCCAAGCTGTAGTAGTTTCAGGAGGTGGAATTACTGAAGGACCATCTGGTGTACCCGTTTTAAACTCGTTTTGAACTGTTGGTCTCGGGATTGGTGAGAAAAATTTACCCAAGCCAGTTTTTTGAGCTTTTACAACGAAGGGAATTAAGCAGAGGAGGACGAGAAAAAAATTTTTCATGTTGAATAATTAGGGTTTATGATTAGTTTAATATTAAGTCGAAATGCATATTGAATACCAATTAAATTGAAATCATCTATCAATGCTACTAAGCCCAATTGATTTTGAATATCGGATTGCTACTAAATGAACTAATTGGCAATTGAAATTAAAGTAACTACTGTTGCTTTACTGATTGAGGATCGGTTGAGCAAAATCATTTACAAATACCGCAGGTTTTGCCATCTTTAGCACATCGCTTACAATATTTACAATTCTTGCAAGCTTTACAAGGACTATCGCCAACGCAAGTTGCTACAGTTTTTCGAGATTTAACAATCGGTTTAACATTGTGAGCACTGACAAGCGTACCTGCAGCCAGGAATAAGAGTAGGATTGATTTCTTCATGATGTGGTTTGGTTGAGCTATAAAGCTACTTATTATTTTCAAATATTAAATAAATAAAAACACCTGTTCTTGAACTGCTTAAACGAGCTATCTTTGTGTAACGCTAATTGATTTGAAAAGACTTACTACAATGCTGATACTAGTTGCTACAACATATGTGTGCAACGCCCAAGATATTACTAAATCCGACCTCTGTCCGAACTGTGTGGTTTGGGTTAATAAGTATTACATCAGTATAGCAGACACCGCAAAGCATAACCCAATCTTAGTATATCATGTTATTACAAGGCGACAGTTAGAAATGTCTGACAGTTTAAAAGCTAATAAGGCTACAAAGATTGATAGAGCGAAGTATCCATTTAAACCTGTAAAAGGATATCCAAACGAAACTAAGCTGTACAGCATCGCCAATAAAATTTATAAGAAGCTTAATCCAAAGAATGTTATAGCAAAAGGCCATATTGCCTCTGCAGATGATTACTCTTGGTCAAAAGGTGGAATGGACACATCAATGCGATATACATTTAACCTTGCAATGGAATTTCAAAGCCAAAATGCCGGTACGCAGTTAGGTACTGAATATATGTGTAGAGCAATGGCAAGGCAATATGATACTGTTAAAGTTTGGGCCGGTACTTGGGGTAGTCAAGGCACTGTTACTGATGGTAAGATTACAGCTAACTTTCCGGCTGTGTATTGGAAAATTGCAGTTTATAACAATCAGGTGCATTGTTATTGGATGCCAAATAGTGATGAAGGGGCAGGGCAAGCTAACTATGCTAGGTTCGAAATAACGCTAATCGAGCTAGGGTCAAAATTGGGCTTTAACCCCCTTGAAGTCATAATGGGAAATGTAGATCGTGCAGCGAATTGAGCTTCCGTATGACAACTTATTTTAAGCGCTTGGAAACATGCTATATATAGTTAGAAGAGGGTGTCGGCGAACTGTTTTTTTGTAGACAAGGGCAACTGTGACTTTCGAAGTACATAATGCTTTGGAGCGATTTCATCTTCTTTCCATACAATATCTTTTAGTACATCAATATACAACTCACGGAAGTTACGAACAAAAGTATTAAACCTCGTTATTTTTTCTTTTCGAATTGACGCTGGGTCACTATCCCTGATTGACTGTGCGTTTGTTATTGAATCGATGGAGATCGTAAACCAACTTGAGTCGGGATGAGCTTCCATTGACTGTATACCTTTTGACTCCCTGTACATAGATTTCCATTTTCCCCAGCTATTCTGATGTTCAATTAAGAAAGTACTTGTAAGTTGCGATTCTAAAAGTTTTTCTGCCTTACTGGCTGCTGCTATTCTATTTGTCGACATATAATTGCCAGTAAAAAGCCCACCGCTGGCATGGGTTAAATCTCCCATTAGTGATACAGTGTATTTAAAATTCAGAAATGCTGCTTTTCGTGATATCTTTCGGAACTGATTGCTTACTGCTTGTTCATCCGCTAAAATCGTCACTTGCCTATTCAGCAATTTTGATTGGTTGACCAATTTTGTGTTGGTGCTTTGGAGTTGAATAAGTCCACTATCGCTTAATTTATTTTGAAGTTTGGTTTCTTTAAGAATAAGTTCAAGTCGTTCCAGTTGTGATTGCTGTTGCAATGCAATGTTTGTAAGTATCTTTATTTGTTCTGTACTTTCCCCAAACCTATACGTCAGAGCAAGTGCCCAACACGCTAATATGATTGACGCAATGCCTCCGGTAGATGATATAACTAGGTTTAGATTTTGCATTGTATTTCCTGGCTTACGTTTCCACCAAGAAATCACAGCACCTTGACGCTGTCTCCTATCAGTATTAGCCATAGCGATTTTTATCCGATTAAGATAGTAATTCTTTTCGAACGACCTGCCACTTAGTAAAACGTCTGTTAAAGGAGATCCGAGAGGTGGCTTGAAATACTGCTTGAATGTATGTTATTGAATTGGTAATAATGTTAATGATGCTGGACAAGCGAACTGTCCAAAGTTTCAGGTGGCTCTTGACGAATTGGCTTTTAAGATAGGATTTAATCCCGAGAAGTTATTAAAGGCTCAATATGATCTAGTTTGAAACAAATTATTTCAACGTAAATAAACTCGCGACTATGAGGAATGTTGCGGAATGTCAGTAAAGCTAATCCTTCCCGTTGAAGGTGAAGCATTATCAGCATATACTACCCATGTAATCAAATTGATTTCTTCTAAGAAGTTACTGTTTAATTTAATTTCATTCCGCAAATTCATAACGGTTTTAGCAAGTATTGGGACATACCTTGCAGGTCCATATATTGGCATAGGTTCTAACATTCCACGCAAGTCAACATCTACAACGTCTCGATACGTATTGTCTAAATTGAATGTTTTAGCTGAATTGCCAACTTCACCATTGACCTCTAAAAGGCACCTTTTAGGAATGGTGATTGCACACATAATGTAATTCGCGTAAACTTCACCTTCATTGTGAGCCATAACCGTTAATTCATAAACACGTTCGTTGCCCAACAATGTGCTTTTAATGCCGAACATCAAATTTATTAAAGGATGCTTGGTTCTATTTAAGATGTCTCTAATTTCATAATCATACATAGGCAGTATATTGAAATTGTGTCTTCGATAGTAGCGTTGATCATTTGACTGATGTGCTGTGTTACTTTTTGGGACGTCAACCACATAGACTACTTTTTGCTTGCTGCCATCGATTTCAATAGGGTGGATGATCACACCCTCAATACGAGGCTGAATAGAGGTTTGAATAATTTGTTCCAGCCATTCCTTACTAATATCAATTCTTTCTAAATAATCAATTTCTGACACAATGTGTCTATTTGATACATCTTCTTTTAAACCATATATAATTATGCCTCCGTCTGAATTGGCAAAAGCTGCCACATCTTTGGAGATGCTATCCTTGGTTTTATTTAGGTTCGCTTTGTCAAGCGCTTTAGCAGCTTTGTAGTCGAGGTGTAGGTTTTCTTCAACTCGGTCCGCAATAAGAGTTTCTAGGTAAGTTTGTGTATATAACATGGTTAAGCCAAGGTACGAAAGGCATAGTTCAAAACAAGCTACCTTGAACACCATTAATAGGCTGTAATGCCCGAACCGGTGCAAATGGCGTGTTAAACGTTGATTTAGCTTTGTTACCTTTTAAATCATGTAGACAGATATAACTTAAATCAGGATCTGTAAATTCTGTATAGAATGGCATATTGTAACCATTGATAATCGTTGTAGCAGTTCTGTAACCTGTGTAGAAATCATTGCTAAGTGTATTCATGTGGGCAATTTCGCCAGTCAGGGAGTTGAGCATCATGTTTACTAAAGCCATTTTGCAACATGTACTATCAAGGTCAGCACCGTAAAAATGCATGTGCCGGTTTAGTTTAGCTGCAGCTAGCAGCATCCTTCCAGAGCCACAAGCCGGGTCGCAAACCGATTGGGCAGGTTTAGAATTACTATCAATATTGAATGCAGCAAGCATGTCGCAAATCGGTGTAGGAGTGAAATACTGGCCGTTGTGACCGTTTGATATTGCTTGCATGTATAATTCACCCAACGGATCATTAAAGTCCTCTGAAAGGTTGCCAATGATGTTAATCAGGGTTACAAGTTGGTTGACTTTTGGATGGGATTGATATGTTTCAAGTGCTTTGGACTGAAGTTCAGCCTTGTCCCATTTTTTAAAAGGTAACAAAGTCCAATCAAGAAGTTCAACAAACGCAGTGTGCAGTGATTGTCCATAGGCAAAACGCTCAAATGAAGTAAGTAGCTGTTTACTCTGTAGCATAGCAATAAGATTTAATGTCGAGTGAATTCTCGAACAGACTCACTGCTGAACAGCAGAATTAAAGGCAAGGTGGAGATATAAAAGCTGCGGAGGCTCCCGATAGGGATACCCTGGTTTTATATACTACCTTGAAACGAAGTGGCTGTATTATTGCTGTGAAGCTAACTTTGTGGAGAGAATGCACAACAACATCCTTTGGTTTTTTAATGATATATAGCAACAGGATGATAACTCTTTACTGCTATCGGTGTTAGTTCTAACATATTTTTGCTAAATAAATCGAGACCATTCGTTCCAATTATTTCCAGTAAACTGGCCAGAATCCATGTCATTGATAAGTTTATCGTCAATCACAGCCTTTAATTTATCAGAATATATTTCCAAAGTCCACCAAAAAGCCTTCCCCAACCCTGAACCTTCCAATTTGACTCCTTTGAAATATTTTGCGATTGGACGTAAAGTGGGAACTTGCCATGATATTTTACATAATAATCCTGTTGTCAATGCACCAATAGACTTAAAATCTGAGGCAGATTTGCTATACTGTCTCATGTAGCAAGTTGATGGTCGACTGTCCTTCCCAAAAACTTTCAAAAAACCCTCGTATTCAATTGAGCCTTTTTTAAACTGTCTCAAGCCGGAAGAAGCTACCTTGTTTACAGTCCAGCAGGATAAATTTGCTATACAAATAAAATCGGGAAGATAGACTGGGTGGTCAGAGGCAGAATGCCCTTGATTTATCGCTTCCTCAATAATTTCTATCGGCTTTGATTTTAAACCATTCCAAGAATGAGAATGAGCCAATAGGCCATATATTATTGGACTTTGCAGTTCCTTATATGGTGTTCCAAGTTCATACTGCATCCTTGATTTAACTTGCTTGGAGTTGTCAAAGAATGCCTTTAGATGTTTCGATTTCAGGGTCAGCTTACACTCAAACGCAGCTAAGACACCTCCCGCAAGATATAGTTTCTCGTTCTCCAAAGAAGGAGGATATTCTGGTCGCAATATAATTACATCAACTTGAGGGCTTGCAACTCCATCTATACCTACAATACGCCCCTTTGTGACAATTTTAAATGTGCTTGGTAGCCATTTACGTAAGAGTTCAGCCCAATTTTCTTCCCCTTGGTCGCCTGCTGTTCCGGGGTCCTCCAATGCTCTTTTTTGAATCCTGTTATATTCTGCCGACATCTCATCGGTTGCGGACTGCATAAAGTCAATTAAATCATTTGTTGGCATCGGTATTCAGTTTATTTAGGTTACTATCAAGGCAATGTCGCTCGATATTCTTACAGTTACATAACATACAAATAAGCATGTTCAGCACAGTGTTGTACCACAATATCGAACCATGTTTGATACCAATACCACATCTTATCAATTTGTACTCCGTATGTTTTACCTTTAGCTTTTGCATTTTTATCTTTCCATAAAACCGTATGATGGTGGATTTTAAACTTTACGAATCCCCTTGTTTGCATTTCGTTACAAATCTGGTGAGGTAGGTATTTCTTTTTTTCTGAATCTTTTAAAAACACATATTCTGTGTTCAACTTCTTAGCTTCGGGCGAATCTGCCTTTATGAACTCGATAACACGATCTGCCTGGCCTTTATTATTTACTGTTTTGGGTAGAAATAACACTCTGTATGAATATCTAATATCGTTAAAGTCTGTATCTGATAGATCGTTGTCAAATGCATTGATGTAAGATGCTATGTTGGGAGGTAAATCCTCGAATGTCCTTAACTGTCTCACATGGTCTTCGCATATGGATGAAAATTGCAATGAAAATGAAAGATGTTTGTCAATCCCGTATGTAGGGTCAAACAGTTCCTTAATCTCAGTATTGTAATTGACACAACAAGCTTGGAATCTTGCACTTAAATAATCGTCAATTTTGCTTGTCATTTGATGCTCAATTTCATGCCTTAATCCTATTAGAAACTTCAAGTTTGCTTTAGTTATATCGTTTATTGTGCAATTATTGTCATCCAAGCAGCGCTCTAACTCCCAAAATTTAAAGGCACCCCGCTTTGTTTTATCAAACCGCTTTCGATTATTGTTAATCTTGTGGTACCGATATTCTAGTTTTCTATCTCTATAATAAGCGTGGAGAAGGTACGTCCAGGCGATTACAGAAAGTACAATAAACGATTCTGATTTAAATTTTATGTTGGGATTATTAAACGTTTGCACTGCATTGAGCATTGCTTCCCTCGATTTAGTTAGCAATTCTTCTTTAATCGACCAAACTCGCTTTAGTTTAGACATTGCAATTGGTTTAGATTCCCAAGGTAACTAAAAAAAAGAAGCTTTCAGCGAACCGCCTGCGAACTGAGGCCGTTGTCTTTCAAAAAGAGCGCGATTAAAAGAACAGATTTTAAACGTTTCTTATATAATACTTTACGGCTAAAAGTTCGGCCTGTAGTCCCAAACAATTAGGTCATTTATAGATGTTCTACATTTTGTGGCTTTCGTTCTTGCACAAATCGATTCAATTGTGTTGACAATGCGTCAAGGTCTTGATATATTGTATATTCGTTTACTGAATATAATTCTAAAGCATCTCGAAATTTCTTTATCGATTGATACTCAATAACTATTTTGATAAAAGTATTGTTAGGTAAAAGTTCATTCAGCGGCGTAGAGGGCATATGAGAAATCGTGAAAACCCCTCTTTGACTAATTACTCTTGCTGCCAAACCTTTGGGATAAAACATACCGCTACTAATTATTTTGAACGGATCATATAACTCTGTAGTTATGGGTTGGTTGTTAAAGTCTAATATATATATACACGTATCTCTATTTTCGACAGGATGTTCAGTAGCAAAATAAAGTGCCACCAGTGGATTTCTAGTCCAATCTAAAAGTCTTGTTGCTAAACCATGGTGTTGAGCAAGGGTAAGCCAATCCCAATTGTCTATCGGCTGAAGTTTAAGATGAGGCTGACTGTACCTTTTCCAAGATTCTAGAACTGTCTGCTCATTCATGTTGGGGCGATAAGCATCATGAAATTCGGGTCTACCAGCTTTTGGCAAAAGTTTCCATTCAGTATCAGCGTGACCTCGATAGACATAATTGGTGGTATTATGCTTCGTAACTAATACGTGAAACTCTTCAAAACTGTTTATCTTGTATTCTTGCATAATAAGTTTAAGGAAGTTCCTTCTCCAAAGTTAACTTAAATTGGCGCACGCCTGCGAACTAAGAAAGGGTCTGTAACGAGTGAATTGGCTCCGTTAGTTAATTCTTCTACGTCTGATCAATTTGCTGTGAGCAGATGCCAGAGCGCGCTCATTTAAATCATAATATGTCGTTTCGCCTTCCATGATTGAGGCATTATGGTTAAGTTGCAAAAGATAAACTGTGTGACCAATCTCTCGGTCGTCGTCTATAATAGCAATTAATGATATTAAATCACCTTCTTTCCTTCCTTCTATATTGAATCGACGATAACCATGCTTTTTTTCAGGTGGACAGGTTGGTGAATCCTCGCCTATGAGGTGGCCGGTAATGCGCTCTCCTGTTTGTTTCAAACGGAAGGTTAAAATTTGTTCTTGACCGTTCTCTGGAAAATCTTCAGGAATATACCCCTCATCCCATGTATCGGTTAAAATACGGTCTTCTTTACTTAAGTACCGATATTCCTTAGTTATATTTTGTAAATAAGTGATTAATGCAGTAGTTATCAAGCCTCCCAATATTCCAAATAAGACATTTATGCCCTGTTCCTTGAAAAGGTTGGGAAATCCTGTTTCATTCCCTTTTCCAAAAATAACACCAACATAAAAACAGCCTATAATCAGCCCTAATATTAATATAATAAGCGTGACACGTCTTATTATTTCACGTACTCTTTTACTCATATATTCAATTTCTTAAAGATATTAATTTATAAATCGGTTTATTATTCTGTTTGATATTTCCTGCTCACCGCCTGCGAACTGAGGTCGTTGTCTTTCAAAAGGAGCGCGTTAGCGCGATTGAAAGAATGCTTCACAAAGGCTTGGCGTTGGTTTTGAATACTGGCCAGTGTGATTAGTTCCTCAAAACCTATGACAAGCCTGAAGCAACGGCCGACACGCAGGTGAGCCAAATTATAGATTAGCGACTGAATTTAGATCTGTTGAGCGTTGCAAGATTCACCTGGGCGACAGCCCAAGTGAGGCGCAGCATTAGTGAAACGAATCTAAATGCAGAGACAGCTAATGTGAAGTACGAGCAAGCGAAGTGGCAAGCAGCATGACAAGCCGGACGAAGGACGGTTAATCTTCAATATGCTTTGAAAAAGCTTTTTGAAGTTAACGCAGCTTGGCGGGTTGATTGACGAGCTTCCGAGGACGCAACACCTTTCTTCCTCGTCTTCCATTTGCAGAGCGGCTAAGAACACATTTCACCATACCCTCTTAAACAACTCTTGGGGGTTATGGTGAAATATGGTTCTGGTTGCAAGTTTTCCTAAAGTTAACTATGTTTTCGTTGAGATTCGAATACGTAGGCTTTAAATAGCTACTTGTCATAGACAACCATTGTTTTAGAAAAAATATCAACTGCAGTCCGCTTGTCTTTTTCTATAAGCATCCACATATGGCCTAATTGAAGCGTAAAAAAATTAAGAAGCATGAATACTCCTCGAATAAATCCAAGTTCATAATTAAGGTCGCCTTTTTCTTTTGTAACGACTTTGAGGCCAAGAGCACTCATGCCGGGTGTAGCACTGTTAGTACCTAACGAAATGCAATAATAAAGGAGGTATAATGCCAAGCAGCCTGCATCGTAGGCTGCATCCGTAAGCACTCCCAAAATGGATAATGACAATTGTAAAAGGTAGCATATCCCAAAAAACGCTAAATGGTCGATAACATACTGGCAGAGCCTGGCAACAAAAGAGGCTGGAGAATGTATTCGTGGTTGGTTTGCTACGTTATTTTTTGAGGACAAATAAGCAGTGTCGTAGCTGTGCAGTTCTACTTCTGACAAACCTCGGTCCAATAGAATTTCTCTAATTATAGGCATAACGCCAACTTCGTAATCATTTTGGCTGGTTGATAATATTTTGATAAGCTGGTCGTCAGTCTTCTTTATTAGACTTTGTTTGATGGCAGGGAGGTTGAGTGTGGACATTATAGGATTTATTTAGGTATTTAAAGGTACAGACTATTTAAATACTTAAAGAGCCTACCGAAGTAGGCTCTTTAAGTAATCATTGAAGTTTACAATACGCTGCTTGCTAAAATCGCTTTCCTGTAATAGTGTAATTCGCTGTTTGATACGGTGACTTTATTTGACGCACCCTCCAAGTAAATGTTGCTGAAGTCATTACAAAAGCCGTTTTTGTAACTGTAAGAGAATAAGTGTAACTTTCAGTTTGGTCTGTATTGTATGTTGTGTTTGAGTAGACGCTGTCGGAAACTTTTTGGAGATACACTAACTGCTCAACGCCAACTTTTACAGATGCGCTGTTATCGTATATTGCAATGACCATCGACTTACCTAATGTTCTTGGTGCGTGGTTGTCATAAAGCTTTTGTACCGATGCCTCTAATCCTGTTATCTTCAAAGTCTGTGAAAATGACGTTAACCCAATAAGCATCGATGCGGCTAGAAAAAAAAGTCCTTTCATAAGTAATCTTTTAGTTAAAAGTTTTGTTAATTTAATAATAGTGTGAATATGGATATGCTTAAGTAACTGGTTTAGGTAATCGCAGCTCAGTCGAATTACAAGCAGGGTACTTCATGCGAATATAAGAAATACTTAGTTATTACTAAGCAATAATTGGGCTTTGTTTTTCTTCTTTCGTTGTTTGATGGGAGCGAACCAGAAAACAGCTATTGAGGCTTACGTAATCGATAAGGTCAAAGAAAAAAGGGAGGAATTGGGTTTGTCCCAAGCTGAACTTGCTGCTCAATTAGATGTGTCTAATGGTTTCATCGGACAAGTTGAAAGTTCAAAATCGCCTACCAAATACAATCTTAATCACTTAAACAAGCTGGCAATAGTATTCAAGTGTTCAGTCAAAGATTTCATACCTGACAAACCTTTAAAGTAGGAGCCGAAGCTCCCACTAACTAAGCCACTGCAAGTATTAGTTTTCTCCTCGCTGCTGTCACTTTATATTTTATTTGTTTAAAAGTGTGGTGTTTATTCCGCTCTTCAATGTATTCATAAAGTTCAGAGCAAGAGTTAATAAGCCAGTCGGTTTTTACGCAACGTTCTATATTGATACCGGTTGCTTCCTTAGCTGTGTGCTTGTAAACCAACCTTATCAGCTTTGAAGTAATTGCGCTAAGGCCCTCTTGGTTGGTAACTTGTTCAATACCAAAGTGGATGCTCAAAACGTCCTCATTGCTGCATTCCAACCGCAAATAAATTAAGGGATTAACGAGTTCATGAATTATAGCGCCTGCTTGAGAAGTAGCATTGTCTTCGCGCTCTAATGTGTAGCGTAATTCTTCCGGCTCCAGCGTAGAAAGCATTTGTTTGGCTTGTTTAAGCACAACGAAGTATGCCAGCCCAACTGACTTATTATAAGTTAACTGGTTCTTTTTGAGTTTAGGGTCGTGTTTCATTTTGAATATTGTTAAAGGGTTTATGATTTGTGATAAAATGAAAAATGCCTGGTAAGGGACTTACCAAGCATTTTGAAATTGATTTGTAGAGGCAACTGTAGCAGTTACCTTTTAATGAGTTAGTGGGCCGCAGCCACTACTCCCTAACAGTCTTTGCAATGAGGTTTGCTTTTGGATCATTTTTGACCTCAAACAAGCGCTTAGCCGGCACAGCGTAATACCGATCCTGAAATTCAGAGTCGTAAAACTCGTTGTGCATTAAACACTCCCGCTTGAACCAGGAATAAGCTTGCAATTCGTTTGCTTCTGCCCACTGCACGTAAACGTATATGCGTTCTTGCGGTAACTCGCCTATAAAAGCTAATAATTGTTTATCCATGATTTATTTGAGTTAAGATTTTGTGATGATGTATTTAGGGTCTTGGTATGCAACCACGCCTTTAAAATATGCAGCTAAATCGCGCTCTTTTCGAGTTACAAATTGAGTTAAGTGAAACTCTTCGAATAGTAGCCAAATCTGCTGCTCGTATGGGCAGTTGTTAAACTCATATTCGAGTACCATTTGAAAGTCAAGTGTGCATTCAATGCACCACATAAATGTTGGCGAAATGAAACTGTAGATTTTGAATGGCTCCGAACCATCATCCTTGTAGTTCCCGAAGAAATAAGCACTGCCAGGCTTTATGTATAGTTCTACAACTTTGCGTGTAACCTCTTCATAAAATGAGATTTGAGCTTCAACGAGGGCTTGGTAGTTATTTGGATGCGTGCTGTTTGAGATAGCTTTCCAGCGTTTTTTGATGAATGATTTTTTAGACATAGTAGTTGTTGGGTTTTAATTGAAAAGTGATGAGGTGGCTTGTAATAGTTTTATAGAGGCGCTTTAGATGCACAGGAGATAGAAAGAGCCCGATTTTGGGTCGGGCTCTCAATTAGAATTTCTGAATGGATTGGGAACCAATCCGCAAAGTGCAAAGGGTAAAGAACTTAGGTAAGCTTCTTAGGTAAGTGGTTTCTTCGGCGTGCACGCTTCGCGGCAGCGAGGCGATTAGCGCTCTTATTTGCTGTTCAAGTGGGCAATTCTCGAACTGGAAACTTATTGCAAAATCCCAGCATTCATCGCAAGCGAGAAACCATCTGAAATCACGGGTAATGAAGTGGTGAATGGGATTGCCGAATTGAGATTCCTTATGGTCAACATCAAAATAAGCTGTGCCTGGTAATTGCTGATAGAGTTCTTTAATGTGGTTGAGCACAGCGAAGTAGTGCTTTTCCCGGATGGTATTGCGCCTCTTTTGCTGGGTCGACGTATGGTTAGTAAGCTTAGCTTTCTGATATTTCGATATCAGCTTTTGGTCTGTTTTCGGTTGTGTTTGCATGGTTTTGGTTTGATTTGGTGATAGAAATTGTGATGTTTTGTAGCCACAGGCTAAAGTGGCGACCTGAATTGGGCAGCATTGCTAATGGATTTCAAGTGGAATTTGAACGCAGTTCAAAGGGCATGCAATCTGCCCGATTGGGACAGTCACTGTGCTTGAAGGCTATAGAACATATCGAACTCCATCGGACACAGGCAAGGGGGTAATGTTTGGAACGATCAAATCGAGCGCAAGCCACTCAAAAAAAAATATATGTAGTAAAATTTGTGATAGAGCCATTTAATAGGTTATTGTTCCGTTATTCCGAATGGGAAGGGGAGGTTCTAAATTTCAGGTAGCTGTCCTGGTTACCTTTTAAATGAATGTATTGAACTTGGCCCAACTCTCGAATTAAAAGTCAACTTGTAAACGATAATTATAAGTGACTATTTAGTATCAATCTCGGCAGAAGGTCAGAAACAAAATAGGGCTACCGAATGGTAACCCTATTGCTTAACTCAAGATTTTATCTACCTGTATAAAGCATAAATTTTAAGAAATTCTGAATTGATAGATAGATAGATAGATAGATTCATTTTCCAACTCAGGTTTTTAACTTCCTATATAATATTAAAACTCAAAAAAACTGATTTGACTCTGCATACTCAAATTTTCGATCCCGGAGCTTATATACGTTTTTCTTTAACTCTGTAGACCGATCCCCTTCAAAGAATAACAGAATATGCTGACCAACCACTTTGCGTTTTACATTTGCATTTTGATAAGCTTGGTGCATTAGCTCAACTAATTCCGTTTGAACATGTGTATGATAAGGTTCAATCAACTGGTAGATATGAGGAGCTAGCGCTTTAACTTCTTTTAGATCTTTTGCCTCTGAAACAGCTTTTTTAATTTTCGAGCCTACAAAGTCGGTTTGTTCGAGGGTGGATTCGTCTAGATTGTCTACACCTAAGGCTATATCTGAAAACTGCTCACGTAATTTTGAAATTATGTTTGTCGGCTTAAACAAGATAAAATGAAAATGAGATTTAATCTTGTACCTATACAGCATCCTGGCAACTTGCTGATGCATCTCTTTTTTAGATGTGCTATGTTTCAAATCAAATAGGTCTTTATCGCCGGCATCAAATATATCTTCTGAGTAAGTGCTAACAAAGTATTTGCTTTGTTCTGCATATGCCGACTTTAAGTTACTTACATCTTTATAATATTCTTTTACCCTTTCTTCGTGAATAAAATTGTCTACCATAGCATCATTAAGGTTTCCATTTTCATCATAAAATGAGTGTGCCTTAGAGTCTGTAATTGCTTTTTGTAATGCATCCCTTTCGCCCAAGTTGGTTGCCCTCTTGTAACTTTGAACAAATCCTTGATAAGCATCTAAATGTCCATTAATATAAAATCGTGCCTCTTTTGGTGTTTTTGCCTGTAGATTAGGGTTGAAATTGGTAATGTGGGTATAACTGTTGATTCCGTTTCGGAAACGACCAGCAATCTGAATTATCTCTGTCTTAGGGTCAAGAATGCTGTGTGCAGCGAAAAAAACATCAGTTATAAGTATTACGTCAGGTTTATAATCGACCTTAATATCTATTGCAGAAAAGTACCTACTTGTAAAGAAATTTGATTTAAGCATCTTATTGACGTGGAAGTCGTCCGTTGCTCGTTCAAAAGGCACCCCATCTCTAATTAGTTTTACAACGCTATCCTCTGAGCAGAATGCCATATAGTTACTCTTTAGGTTTAAGGCTTTAACAATTGCATTTATTCCTTTAGTTGAATTAAAGAATATACTTACGTGGTCACTATTTAACTGTGCAAGTCTCATTTTTAAAGATTCAATTACATTATTCGTGTTCAAAATATTTATATCAACGGAATAGTCAAATTGTGGCACAATGATGTAGTTTTTAAACGGATTGAACCGCAGGTCACTAAACGGTAGGGTTGTCGCCGATACAAGCGCCCTTCTCTTGAAATAAAAAAAATGATTTAACGGTGCGGCAATATCCCCTCGGTAGGATACGTCAGTAACTATACGTTCAGATTCATCAATCAACATGAAATACTCGGCATACAATACCGCTAGGTCGCCATATATTTCACGGAAAGCTTCTACAACTTTATAAATAAAGCCCTCGGGGGTTGTAACTATTTTTTTGTATTTAATATCCGATAACAGGTATGCTTTGATTTTGGCTATGGTAACTCCTTGGTAGACAGCAATCACGGGCCGTTCAGGAAACAATTCATTATGCTCTTTCCCTTTAGCTTCAACTACCGGTCTGTTAGGTAATGTCTCTATCAAGTTACTTTCAAAATAGCGAATTGCAAAAGTTGTAATACCTACACCCGGAACTGTTTTATGATATTGGCTATCTGTGTCAATTCCTTGGCTTTTAAACGGTTCTATTTCACTTAGGTATTTTCCTGATGGGAGTTTTATTATGATGGGTTCCATATATTATAATTAGATGGTTAATAAAAAACCCGACAACTAATAAGCTGTCGGGTAGTGTGTTAAGCTTTTTCGGCTTCTTTTGCCAAATCCTCTAATGTAAAATTTATGGTGAAGAGACCCAAATGGTAGTCCCTAAGGAATTGGTCCATATTATCCAAAAGGACAACCTTAAAGCCCTCTGGTCCATTAGATTCAAGTACGCTAATATACTTGTAGTTTAAGCCGCCCTTGTCTTGGCGCACTTTACGAGGGAAGTTGTACTTTCCGTTTTCGTTGAGTTTAACGATAAACTTGTCCAAATCAGACACATCGTCGAAGCGTCCCACATCGACAAAATCGAGAAGTGTTTTGGGTTGGATGTACTTAGCCAAACACATCGCCGCAGTTAAGACGGATTTGTTACTTGTTGCAGAGGCGTTTTTGCCTCTGCGTTCATTTATAAAAGACATAACCGAATTCAACCTGCTTTAAATGATCAACAACATTGTTTCTCATTAAGGTTTGGTCAAATGTCGAAATGCTAATGCAAGTAAGAATTCAAAAACGTTTGGGTACCTTACTGGGCAGGCTTATCTTCACGAGTTAATAATTCTCTTAACCTTTCTTCTGAAAGAAACTTGCGAGATTTAGTTGAGGCGGTTGTAGGTATACGTTCATGCGTTGTAAAGTCGTCCATCTTAAATTCTTTTAAAATGTTGACGTAAACTGTTAAATGTGGTATTGTTATGTTATTAACATTAGGGGATGTATAATGACAGAAAACTTTATGAAGTTCCAAACAAAATCGCCGAGTTACTTTGCGTTTTGCATTAACAAAAACAGGAGGGTTGGAATTAGACAAATCTTTTAATTGCGTTAGAGCTTCGCTATCGGTCGAGTTATTTAATTTAGAAATGATATTTTTCAATTGTACACCATAGTAGTCAGTAGATATTGGTAATTTGTTATTAAGGATACTTTCAATCAATGACTGCAGAACCCAACTCGTTAGGATTGGGTCATTCTGAATATGAGGTTTATGATTTGAAATAATATTGATTTCCGCAGGAGCTTTACCTGATTTGTAATAACCATAAAGCAAGGTACTTATATATTTAACTTGTTGATGGGCTCTATAATAATGGGGCTGCTTTCTGAAATCTAGGTCACGAATGCTGTTATTCACTGAGACAGTACCCGCAAAATCAGTTTCATACGCATCCCATAGTTTATCATACAAAAAGAGCGTAGCAAATAGTAAGGTATCAAAATAATGAACTAGTTGGGATCCCAATTGCGACGTTGGGTTAATACAATTCATGAATGTATCCCTGATTTTATCGCTTATTCGTTTGTTGAGTTCACGGAGTGCTTCGCGATAACCGATTAAGTCACGCTCTGTCTTATTTGAGCTGGCATATTTATGATATATTTCATTATAATCTAGCAGTTGAGGGTCATGATTAACGATGCTTGACGGAAATTGAATGTCAAGACAAGTTACTTTCACTCCATTCAAAGTGAAATCATCTCTATCCAGATCCTTATACTCAGGATTAATTAACGTAAATATTGCCAAATCAACGTTTAGCAGGTCTATATAGGGAGTGGGGTCTATGAAGTCTATTACTGGTTCTGACATTGGCACCAAGATAAAAAAAGCAGGGCAGTTTCCCACCCTGCCGATTATTAAATTAACGTGTACAGTGAAATTTAATTGAGCTCAAATTGATGTGTAAACTTATTCGGTTAGGCTCCTTCAACACATATTTGCCTTGATAAACCACCCGTTTTGGACATGGTATCACGCTAGTTATAACCCTATCGTTCATATCTTCAATTAAGGTTTGGTCGAATTCATCCAAGTAGATGTTGGTGATTTTGTTTCCGTATTCGTGCCCCATACCTTCCGCAATCAGCTCATTTGAATAACCGAGACGCTTTGCTATAGTAGCCCAGGTATGACGTATAACATATGTTGTTATGTTACCGCCAACTTTTGATTGCTCTGCTATACGATTAAGATACTTATTGGTGGTCTTAATCCACTGACGTGTTATCTTTTTTGATTCCTCGCCATCCTCAATCATGCCTTTAGGAAATACCGGTAGGAGGTACCCGTTCTCGCCATTTTCATATAGCTTTAAGATGTTTAAAGCAACTGGATGTAGCCTTATATTATACAGCTTTTTAGTTTTCCTTCTACGGTAGACTACGCAACCGTCTTTTATGTTACCCGGTTTCAGGTATGCTAAATCAGTGAACGATATACCTCTCAATGTAAAGCTTAAGAAGAGGTAATTAGCTGCATGCCATTCTTGAGAGTTGGTCTTTTTAGGATAATCATAAAGCTTAGATACCTCATCCGCTTTGATAGCGCGCTTAGCCGTCTTTTCAGTTTTTATAGGGATATCATTAAAGGGGTAAAGTTCCCGAGACACTATCTTTGCTTTGATAGCCTTGTTGTATAAAGCCCTTATCGTGCGAAAGTAGTTACCGACACTGTTCTCTTTTAGTCCTTGTTGGTAAAGACTGTTTTTGAACTTTTCTAAGAACGTATAATCTATTTTACTAAACGTTATTGCCTCATCATCGCAATAATCTATCAAACGGTTCACGGCTGTTTGGTAAACGTATGCACCTCCAGTTCGCATGACCTTTTTCATATCGTTCATCACATCGTTCGCGAACTCTTTAAAGGACTTTTCTTTCATTTTTTTAACTTGCGTAGGGTAGAGGATATCCTTTAGTGCATCAAATGTGAATTCCCCTTCACTTTCAACTTTTAGGATTGCTTTTTGAATTTTGAGATATTCTTCTGTTGCTTTACTACTCAAAGCGAGTGCATTTGTGTTTGCTTTCGTAACCTGTAGAGCGAATTTGTCCCAGTGCTCTGTTTTGAGGTAGATACCGGTTTGATAAGCGTTTACCTTTCGATTGAAGGTAACTCGTACAACTAAAGGAAATGTACCATCTTGTTTAGCCCTACGTTCGTCGAGGGCCAATTTATAAGTAACCATAATGATTGAATTATGGTCAACTTCATTTGCAAACAGTGTGCAAACAAATCAGAAGAATCAAGTGGAAAATAGCTCGTAAACATCAAATTCAGACGTTTAACAACGGCTTTAACTGATTAAGAGTCAGTTGCTCTACCGGCTGAGCTACCAAGTCATATTTTTACCGGGCTGCAAATATACAGCTTTATGTTATTAAACAAATAGCAAATGCTAATACTCCGCCAATACATTAAACCCAACACCGGCAATTCCTTCTTTTTCCCATCCTGCCTGGCTGGTTTCGCGCGAGATAACGGCGCTGCTAAACAAACTCGCCGAAAACATAATGCCATGTCCGCGCGCATTTTTTATCCACTCCAGGCTTACAAAAAACTTATCCTCTACCACTATTAAATAAGGCTCAAGGTCTACAGTTATTTTTTTGTCGCCCTTTTTAACGGCAACAAAAATGCTTTGTAGCTGCAGGGGCTTATCGGGCAAACCGTCTTTCACGGTATAAAAGTTAAGGCGCAGCTGTACCGAATCGGTTACATCGCCGGCTATGGAAGCATTGAACTGTTTAAGATAAGTTGGCGCACGCTTTATTTTAATAATGGCTCCTATCTCATTACCCAGCTTATTACTGGTGAACCCCGCGTTGGTAGATTGCGATTTAGTTGTATTGCCCAATACAACCTGTTTCCATTTGTGGTTGGTAACACGCACCTCCTTTATTTCGCGCAGATCCGGCTGTAGGCTGATGCTTTTATAGGAGCCGTATCCTTTTCTGAAATCGGCAATTAAAAACGATTGCGGGCGATAACCGATAATCGAGATTCGCAAGCTATCGGCATCGTGGCCGGTTAAAGAAATACTGTATTTACCATCCGCATCAGAAACGGTACCAACCGCCTTGCCAATAATGCCTACGTTAACGTAGGGCAGGGGCTGGTTGGTTTTCGCATCTTTTACAATACCATCAAATACCTGCGCATGGGCAAATAAGGCTGTAAAAATAAACAGGGCAATAAAAACTAAATACTTCATACCTGCAAGACGGATAAATACAGCCTTTAGTTACGCCGTAGCGTACATTTCTTCGCGCTGTTTTTGTACCACATCGCTGTTGATATACTCATCGTAAGTCATCAACTTATCAATTGCGCCGCCAGGGGTTATCTCAATAATGCGGTTGGCAACGGTTTCTACCAGCTCATGATCCCGCGAGGTGAACAAGATGGTGCCACGGAAGTCTTTCAAGCCATTATTAAGCGCTGTGATCGATTCCAGGTCGAGGTGGTTGGTTGGCTCATCAAATAATAAAAGATTGGCTTGTTGCAGCATCATACGGCTAAACATGCAGCGCATTTTTTCGCCGCCCGATAATACATTACTTTTCTTCAATACTTCTTCGCCGCTAAACAGCATACGGCCTAAAAAGCCACGGATAAACTGATCGTCCTTTTCGCCGGGCGAATACTCGCGCAGCCAGTCTATCAGGTTCAAGTCCTTGCCTTTAAAGTATTCGGCGTTATCAATAGGGATATCTGCCGCGTTAATGGTAACGCCCCATTTAAAGCTGCCTTTGTAATCTTTATCGCGCCCGGTTAAAATATCATACAAGGCTGTTGTAGCCAAACTGTTGTTTGATAAGATAGCTATTTTATCGCCTTTGTTAACCAGCAGGTTTACATCGGCAAATAACACCTCGCCGTTAAGGCTTTTGCTCAGTTTTTCAACCTGCAGTATTTGGTCGCCAGCCTCGCGGCCCAGATTGTTGAAGATAATGCCGGGGTATTTACGGTTTGATGGCTGTATCTCATCCAGGTTTATTTTATCCAAAGCCTTTTTACGGCTGGTGGCTTGTTTTGATTTTGAGGCGTTTGCGCTAAAACGGCGGATAAATTCCTGCAGTTCTTTCACGCGGTCTTCGGTCTTCTTATTTTGGTCGCTGCGTTGTTTCAGGGCCAATTGGCTCGATTCGTACCAGAAGGTGTAGTTACCGGTATAGATGGTCATCTTAGCAAAGTCGATATCTACCACGTGGGTACACACGGTATCCAGGAAGTGCCTGTCGTGCGATACCACCAAAACAATGGCCTCGTACGATGCCAGGAAATCTTCCAGCCAGGTAACGGTATGGATATCCAAATCGTTGGTTGGCTCATCCAGCAGCAGGATATCGGGTTTACCAAACAAAGCTTGTGCTAATAATACGCGCACCTTTTGTGTATTATCCAGGTCTTTAACCAACTGGTAATGAAATTGCTCCTTAATGCCCAAATTGCTCAGCAGGGTAGCGGCATTGCTTTCGGCGTTCCAGCCATCCATTTCGGCAAAAAGATTTTCCAGCTCGCCGGCTCGTTCGCCATCGGCATCGGTAAAATCCTCCTTCAAATAGATGGCATCTTTTTCCTTCATTACGGCGTACATCTCTTTGTGCCCCATCATAACGGTTTCCAAAACAGTGTACTCGTCAAAAGCATAGTGGTTTTGGCTTAATACAGCCATGCGCTCGCCGGGCGTAAAACTCACCGATCCGCTGCTTGGATCGATCTCTTTTGATAATATTTTTAAAAAAGTAGACTTGCCCGCGCCGTTTGCGCCGATAATACCATAGCAGTTACCCTGTGTAAACTTAAGATTGACGTCTTCGAACAGCGTGCGTTTGCCATAACGAAGGGATAGATTAGAAACCGTGATCATTGCACTTATAATTTCCGCAAAAATACGGTTAAATACTTAATTTATTAGCATGAATATACATAGTGTATTGCTAACATGAAGAGATTTTAATACGTGTGAAAAATACACTTTTTATTTCCGTAAAAATTTGGCTAAAAAACCTCGCATTTAGCATTAAAATCCTCTATAAATTGCCAAGAAAAAAGTTTTTGGTAGCAATAACTGAAATTCCCCAAAAAGTAACGATTTGTGTGTAAAGTATTGCACAAATTAGTTTCAATATTGGAAACTAAATGTACTTTTAGGCCGTTAATAAACACATAAACCAATTCTACCTTTTTGGAACAGCCTTTGACTTGATATTTGTAAGAGTGTACTTTAATTTAACCGATTTTATTCAAAAGTTATGGGATCTGTCATTATCTGTTTAGTTGTCATCAACATTGTGATGGCCTTGCGCAACAATCACGAACGAGAAGTATATTAAGATATATAATACACTTTGTGCCCCCAAGCAAGCCCAAAGATCAGCTGAAAATCTCAGTTAGTCTTTGGGTTTCGTTTTCTGTAAGCTTTTGTAACGAGCCCGACGCCATCATTTTCATCAGCATATTAAGGTTAGCCGTTAAAGTAAAGGTAGCTTCGGTATCGGCGCCGCTCTCGGCAAGCACCCATTTCAATTCCATATCGAACGGTGGTTTTTCGGCAGGAATGATGATAATTTCTCTGTTGGTTATCCGGTGATGTATTTTGAGGCTAAGTTTGGTGATGTTCTGGATCTCGAAACTCGCCACATCGGCGGTTGATGTCCAGCCAATAACGTTTTCGGGCATTAGTTTGCCATGATTGCTCATATCTGCCAGGAAAGCGTAAACTTCGCTCACCGGTTTTTTTACGAGCACTTTACTTTCAAATACGCTCATATGTTATTGTCCCCAGGTTGAAGGTTCTTCACGCCATTTTTTCAGTATTTCTATATCACTTTCAGAAATGTATTGTTTTTCTTCGGCGTACTTAAGCAAGGCGGTATAGTTAGACAGCGTTACAAACGGGCATTTAGCATTTTTAAAATTCTCTTCGGCCAGGTCGAACCCGTAGCTGAATATGGCGGCCAGGCCGGCAACGTTGTAACCGGCATCGCGCAGGGCGGCAACTGCCTGTAAACTGCTTTTACCGGTAGAGATAAGATCCTCAATTACAACCACACGTTTATCGGTAGATATTTCGCCCTCTATTAAACTGCCGGTACCATGTTCCTTTGCCTTAGCGCGTACGTAAATAAATGGCAAGCCCAATTCCTGCGCTACCAATGCACCCTGGGGAATCCCCGCAGTGGCAACGCCTGCAATACAGCCAACAGCGCCAAATTTCTCCTGTATAACAGATGATAATTGCTGCCTGATGTAGGTGCGGATAGTAGGGAATGAAAGCGTAATGCGGTTATCGCAGTAAATTGGCGATTTCCAGCCCGAAGCCCATGTAAAAGGATTATTAGGTTGTAATTTTATTGCTTTAATTTGCAGCAGGAACTCGGCAACCTGCTGTTCGGTCTCACTATTGGTAAACATGGCTCAAAAATACAGAATTTATATTAACGAAAAAGTGATTTTGCTAACCGCCGAGGCGCCAGAGCAAATAGAAAAATTTCAACGGATTGATGCTGAGCATTTTGATCTGAAATTAATTTATCCGTGGGTAGATAATAGCCCCGGGCAATATTTTTTTGTATTGACTGATGACCCTAAGGATTTCCTGAAAAAAGCCACCAAAACCGTTAAGCTGGTTGAGGCCGCGGGTGGCCTTGTTCAGCATGAAGATGGTACGCATCTGTTTATCTACCGCAACGAAAAATGGGACCTGCCAAAAGGTAAGATAGAAAAAGGCGAGAAAACCAAAGTTGCCGCTGTACGCGAGGTAGAGGAAGAGTGCGGCATAAAAGTAAACAGCCTGGAGGATAAGATCTGCAAAACCTACCATATGTACCAGTGGAAGGGCAAAACCGTGTTAAAGAAAACCCACTGGTATTTAATGAAACACAAAGGCAAAGCCAAACTGGTACCACAGATAGAAGAAGGCATAACCGCCGTACGCTTTTTTAACCGCGAACAGGTGGCGGCCATTATAAGCAATACTTTCCCATCTATTATGGATGTGCTGGAGAAAGCGGAGCTGATTAAAGAAAGGGAAGCGCCTCTTTAGGCATAAACTGGGTAACATCGCCATTGTAGCGGATAATTTCTCGCACGATGCTGGAACTGATGGAAGAATAGCCCGGCTTGCTCACAATAAAAATACTTTCAATTTCGGGTTCCAGAGCGTGATTCATCTGGGCGATGGCTTTTTCGTATTCAAAATCGCTTACGGTGCGTATTCCGCGGATCATATAATCGGCACCGATGCTTTTACAAAAATTTACGGTAAGCCCCTCGTAGGCTATAATATGGATGCGCTCGTCATGCGCGAAAACCGCACGTAGCATATCTTCGCGCTTGCCTACGCTCAGCAGGCCCTGTTTACTGGTGTTTACGCCAATGCCGATGTAAAGTTTATCAAACAACCCTACACTCCTTTTTACAATATCCACATGGGCCTTGGTAACAGGATCGAACGAACCGGGGAAGAGCGCAATTTTCATATAGACGAGGGATATATCTACCCAAAAGTAACTAATGATTTGTAATGTGATACAGCTTAAGCCAAATTAATACGAATTAGCCTAAGCATTTAAAATCTCCTCCAAACTATAATAAACCTTCAAGCCCATATCTTCAGCAAACTTCACATCGCCATCGGCCCCTTTTGATGCACCTTCTATGCGAAAAATGGCATCGCAGCGGGTAATTAAACGGCGGGCGATGGGATAGGAGATCTCTTCATAAATTTCATCCCCGGCATATTTGCAGCCGGCTTGTTTTAGTAATGGCAGTGCAAACCATTCGCCAATAATAGGGATGTGCCCGGCACGGAATAAGGGTAGGGCAACTTCTTCCATACGCTGTAAATTTTGCGCCATCAGGATGGGGTCGTCATTTGTGCCGGAGCGGTAGGGGCCTGCGATGAGAATTGTTAAAGATTTTTTCATGACACTAAATTGTTTATTTGTGCGTGTTGTAAAAGCATAATGGTTTTTGCATCGCGGATCTCCCCGGTTTTTATCATGGCGATGGCATCTGCAAAAAGCAGCTCCATTACTTCGATGTTCTCGTGTTCATCGGCGGCGCCTCCGCCATCGTTCACCTTCATACCACTGGCGTATTCGGCCACAAAAAAGTAAAGGATCTCGGTTACCGAGCCAGGCGACATATACACCTCAAACACCTTTTGTACCGATGATAATTTATACCCGGTTTCCTCTTCAGTTTCCCGCCGGATGCATTCCTCCGGGTTATCATTATCCAGTAAGCCAGCACAGCACTCTACCATCATGCCATCTTCATTTCCATTAATGTAGGTCGGGATCCTAAACTGTTTGGTAAGTATAACCGTACCCTGCAGCTTGTTATAAAGCAGTATGGTAGCGCCGTTGCCGCGGTCGTATGCTTCGCGTACCTGCGTAATGGTTGTCCCATCGTTTTGGGTGGCCTCGAACGTCAGTTTTTTAAGCGTGTACCAGTTGTTGGAGAGGATTTCGGTTTTTAGTATATTGATATTTTTCATCTATATAAATGAACGAATTTGATTATTATTGATTATATTTGAACAAATTAAAGCATAATAAAATGAACTTTCAAAAAAGGAAGCAAAAAATATTAGCGGAGCTGGATAAACAGGGCGAGGTAGATATAAAAAAGCTGGCCACAGACCTGGCTATCTCGGAAATTACCGCCCGGCGCGACCTTAACCAACTGGCTGCCGACGGCCTGCTTTACCGTACACATGGGGGCGCTGTTAAGGTAAACCCAAATGAGAAGCCGTACACCTTTGCCAACAAAACCGCGCAGAACGCGGCCGTAAAAGATGCTATTTGCCGCGTAGCAGCATCACAGATACAGGATGGTGACATTATTTTTATGGATTGCGGCAGTACGGTATTCCGCCTTTGCCAGTTCATTAAAAACAAGAAGATAAAAGTGATAACAAACTCCCTTCCTGTAATTTATGAGTTACAGGATAGCACGGTTAGCCTCAATATTATAGGAGGCGAACTGGATGCCGAACGACAGGCTGTACACGGCACCACCGCCAATGAGCACATTGCAAAATACCGGGCAACCAAAGCTTTTTTAGGGGTTGATGGGATCTCCATTAACGGCCTGTTTGCTAATAGCGAGAAAGAAGCGGGCATTACCACCGCCTTCGCTACCCATAGCGCCTATACTTACATGCTTTGCGATGCGGCAAAGATCGGTAAAGAAACCTACCTAAACTTTGCCGGGCTCAACCTTATTAGTGCCGTCGTCACCAACGCAAGCGCGGATAAACTCGTCGGGTTCGAAGAGCAGGGCGTAGCGCTGCTCTTCGCCAAATCTTAAATCACAAAAGAATTGTTCCCTGCTTTTAATGGATATGTTTTCGCCTTCCACACAAATATTCCCGTTGTGGCTTTCGGCAGGCTGATGTTTATCGTCCACTTGCCCTTCTCCAGCTTATAACCGGCTGCTACTTTACCGTTGGGGTGCGGGATATCGCCGCTGATATTAGTAAGCGTACCCAAATGCGGTTCTATCTTCACTTTACTAAAGCCCGGCGCATAGCTGTCTATTCCCAATACCGTCCTGAAGAACTCGATGTTCGGACTTGCGCCCCAGGCATGGCAATCAGAGCGGGAAGTGTTAACATCCGAATACTCGGCCCAGGTAGTAAGGCCCATAGCGATGTTTTCGCGATAGATGCCCAGCCAGTTCATATAATCGTTACCCAGGCCTGCTTTTACCAATGCCTGGTTTAGGTAATATTTAAAATAAACCGAGCATTGGATCAAGCTGGTATCCTTCAGCATCCCGCTTGCTACAGCTTTCATATCCGCGCCGCTCACCACGCCGGTTAGGATAGCCAGCGAATTGGCGTGCTGGGAGTAACCATTTTTCTCTTTGGTATCCGCGTACAGTTTCTTAACCGGGTCCCAGTACTTACGTTGTATGGTTGCCTTTAACTGCGCAGCCTTTTGGTTATATAGTTTCGCGTAATCCGGCAGGCCAATTTTTGCCTCCATCTCTGCCGCCCACTGGTATGCCCACAGCAATTGCAAATCATAAATAGCTGCGGTGCCATCTTTCGCGTCTACACCACCTGCAAAATTGCCCGACCAATCTACAAAGGCCCAATACGGGGTGTTCTTTACCGAGCCATCTGCCTGCTGATACTTGCTAAAGAAATCGAGCACGCCGCGTTCGCCAAGCAGTTTGTTCCTGATAAAATCGTTATCGCCGCGGTACATCCAGTAATCGTGCAGCATACCGATGTACCATAGCGAGAATGGCGAGATCACCTGCGTGCCGCGCGACGGGTAACAACTGGCTGTTATGCCTTCGGGTAAGCGGGAATGATCCATTTGGTTGAGTGCGTTACGCGCCAGGCGGTCGTCGCTGGTGTTGTAGTACGATACCATGGCCTGGATGCGAGTATCGCCAATGTATTGCAGCTGTTCGTAGTACGGGCAGTCGGTATAGGTTTCCCAGGCGTTAAGTCTCGCTGTAAGCCAGCCGATATCCAGCATTTGCGTCATTTCGGTTTTATCGGTATTCAACACCGCGGCGCGTTTAAATGGATAACCGGTGAAAGTACCGTAAAGGTCATCTATAACCAGTGGCTCATCTTTGGTTCTTACGATAAGCCTGATGTATCGGTACGTACGAAAGTTTAATGTGGTGAATGTTTGTCCCGCGCTGCCATCGGCTGTGAGGCTGTCTATCCTCGCTACAAATTCTTTTCCGTCTACATCGTCGCGGTTACCTTTAATAACGCCATTACTGCCTTTTTTGTAAAGCGATTCGGCATAGCCAAGAGAGATGCCGGCATCTTTGCCACCGCTGAAGTTTAAGGTAACATAAGCATTGGTTAGAAAAGTTTGATCAAGTATTAACGTAGCAAGGGTATTTGCCGGGATGGTTACCGGCACCTTTTCCGCAGGGAACGCTTGTGGCCTGTTTACACCAGCTGCACGGCGTACCTTAACCAGGCGCTGGTATACCATATCCCTTGCAGGCAGCGACGATGGTACCAATGCCCATTCTATTCCCCAGGCCGTGCCTTTAGGTCTGCCATCGGCCAGCTTAGATGTCGATGGCCAGGCAGTGTCGTCAAAACCAGGGGCGGTCCAATCGCCTTTAACCGCTTTGTTCATATCTACCATTTCGCCTTTGCTGGCGGCAAAAAAGTAACCCGGGACCGGCTGATGACCAATATCGCGGATGCCTTTCCAGGTATCGTTGGTGTTTAATATTTCTTCTGCCGGCGAATTCCCCTGTAAAATAAAACCTGTGCGTACGCTTATCTGCGCGGCGGGACTATAATTTGCCTCGTTCCAAACCAGCGCGGCTACGGTATTTTTCCCTGCGGAGAGATATGGCGCAAGATCTACCGTTTCATAGTTCCAATAATAGGTATCGCCGCGCGCGGGGCCAAGGGAAACCAGGGTACCGTTCACGAACAGTTTATAACGGTTATCTGCCGATACATGCACAATGAAGGAGCCCGGCTTAACAGCCAGCTCAATATTCTTCCTGAAATAAAATACACCATAACTGGTGCCGTTATCGCCCTGCGCTGCTATCCAATAGGAGTGCCATTGTTTTGGAGCGGTGGAAGTAGGAGTAGTTTGCGCATTAGCAAATTGAACCGAAAAAGCGAATAATAAGAATGTAAACAAGGCTCTCATGGAGATTATGAATTGGATAGACAATAATAAGAAAAGATTTAATAAATCGATTTAGCAAATGTTTATTTTTTTTCGTCATTGCGAGCGAAGCGCGGCAACCCTCGGCAAGCAGAGTGACTTGCAAATCCGACCTGCCTGCCGATGATTGCTTCGTCGCTTCGCTTCCCTCGCAAGGACGACGTCATTAACGAGGTGGTAAAAATTAAGGTAACTATATATTAGTTGGGACAAGATACTTACATTAAGTATTTTTTGATTTTACTTTCTATAAAAGAATTATTGAACGCCATGGCAATTGCAATGGCGTTTTTTTTATATTTGGTACAATTTATTGTAATAGCGAACTCGTTCAGGCTGTCGAACCGACTAAATTCTACAAAGCAAAGAACGTACATGAGTTTGAGTATCGCATGCCGTATGGCGTGGGGTTACTTATTCGTGTATGGGCTTTTAGTCGGGCCTGACAGCCGATGAGGCCTCACGCTTAATTTTATCAACCCGCCAAATAGGGGCTATGGCCATAACCCTTATTCACATGAAGAAGTATAAAGTTTTAGTAATGGTAATCCTTGGGATTGTAGTATTATTCTTATTTTTTACAAACCCTACGACAGAAGACTTTAAAAAAGAATGCCCTTATTACTCCCCTCGACAGAAAGATACAACCTTCGGAAATTACGTTGACCCCCATTTTATTGTTCGACGGGAAAGAAACTATTTTTTATTCAGCCGTTTCACATGGAGTAATTTAGAAATTGTAGGGATTGCTGGAAATTTCTTTGTAGCGAAAATTATACCAGGTCAACACAAAGTTATCTCCGATGGTATTACAATTTATGACGGATTCTACCCAAGTGAAGCAGAGAAAAACAAATGATTTAATGTTATTGCTTTATCTTAGCTTGACATTACTTTTCCGCATCTTTCCCATTATTGGTTGGAGGTGCAGGCTTACCTAAGAAAGAAGCTTTTATAACATCGTCAAAAGAACCATTGATCGCCAGCTTTGAATCGTAATTTTCAGAGCGAATCTTTGGTTCTTTTTTCTTTTTTTCTTTTGCCATATTCAAAGCTACTTAATTAATTCGGAATATGTCAAACGAGCATTGTTTACGCGTTTGATCGCATCTTCAAACCGAATAACATCAACTACACCACGGGTATTGTAGCGATATGAAAACTCATCACAATAACGATGAAGATGCTTATGGCTAACTTGATGGTATATACCAATTATACCGCGCTTAAGCAGCGACCAAAAACCCTCGATGGTATTTGTATGCTCATCTCCAACCGTAATATAATTACCATCCGTGTGCTTGATAGATACGTGATCAAAGTTCTTAGATAGTCCTAAGTATGACCTGTAAGCATCTGTGATGATTTTACTATTTGCTTTAACTGATGATAACATAATTGGGTGCAGCGTGGCAGCTGATGTGTCCTGGACAACATCCAGCCGTACTACAGACTGCTTAATAATTACCTTTTCTTTTACCGTACGACCAGGTATTACTTTATGAGGCCTTTCTATAATCTTGTATTCTTGCTTCTGCACAATTCCGATAACTGGCGTTTTATCAGCGGAGCTGCGGCCTTGCGACCCCTCGATCTTTTTGTTAGCATGCCTGTTCTTATTCTTTCCACCTACAAACGTTTCGTCGATCTCAACGCCGCCCTCTAACATTTCCGGTGCATTGTTAGCCAGCATTTCGCGAACACGGTGCAATAAAAACCATGCAGTTTTTTGAGTGATGTTTAGATCGCGGCTTAGTTGTAATGACGAAATACCTTTCTTATGAGCTGTGCCTAAATAAATTGCCGCGAACCAATATCGTAAAGAGATCTTCGTATTTTCAAAGATTGTTCCTGTCGTAACAGTAAACTTTTTATGGCATTCTTTAGCCTTACATTTATATCCACGGTTAGTTGTATAAGCACCAACGTTACCACAATGGGGGCAGCAAGGGGTTTCACCCCACCTGCTTTGGGCTAAGTAACTAATGCATGTACTTTCGTCTTTAAAGTAATCTAATACCTGAATAAGACTTTTGAATTTTGTTGTCATTGCGGTTGATTTTACTGATGCAAATATAATACTATTGTCCCAATATCTTACTAATTATTTATAATTAAATTAGTAACTTACGCGGACAAAACCTTACCAAATGTCAGAAGATATAATAAAGCAAATTAATGATAGGGCAATCGGTTTCCGAGGCACGATATTGAATCAAACTGTTATTTTAGAGAAAGCAATAGATCAGTATATTTCAAAATATTTAACTCCGGATGTAAATAAACAAAATGAAATTATTAGTCTACTGTTAGACCGAATGAATTTTGAAGGTAAAAGAACTACGTTAAGGGCGATTTTGGAGAAAAAAGACCTGGAAAATAATATTGTTAAAACCAAGAATAAACCATCAAAGAATAAGCCATTACTTGAAAGCATAAGGCAAATAAACGACTTGAGAAACTACATGGCTCATTACCTTGTCTTAACAATTGGGGAAGCTTTAACAAAATTCCCGGAGGAAATAGGCTTTATAGAATTCAGAGATAGTGTAAAAGTACATTGGATTACGAATGAAGTATTCATCGATAATGTTCGAGAAATTCAAGAAATATCAAAATTAATTTCATCCATGACAACGAAATTGAAATCCACTTGATCCCCTCTTGCGCATCTTATGCATGCTTCAGAATTGCCGTCATAGGGGCTCAAATGCAATACAAATATACAATATAATTAGATTAATAAAAAGCAGGTAATTAGGGGTGACTAATTTTATTTATTAGTCGATTATCTTGTCCCAACTAATATATAGTTACCAAAATTAAATTCTTTTGTCAGACGGTTTCCTTTTCCTTAAAAAACGAAAACGAGGAATGCCCGTACTTGCGCTGCTCCACAAAGGCAGGATGGTTGCTCAGGTTCTGCATCGACTGGTGCTCTACAATGAGGAGGCCGCCGGGTTTTAGCAGGTTTTTATGGAATACTATTTTGGGGATCTCGGGGATCTTGTTGAGGTCGTACGGAGGGTCGGCGAATATGAGGTCGTATTGCTCGGTTTCCATATCGAGGTATTTAAATACGTCGGCTTTAAAGGTTTGTATCTGCTCTAAGCCGTGCTGGCGTGCGGTGTCTTTCAAATAAAACACGCATTGCTGGGTTCGGTCTACACTGGTGACCTGCGAGGCACCACGCGAAGCAAATTCCATGGAAATGTTTCCGGTACCGCTAAACAGGTCGAGCACGGTAATGTCTTCAAACTCTATTTGATTGAGCAGGATGTTGAAGAGCGCCTCCTTGGCCAGATCGGTAGTTGGGCGTACGGGTAAATTCGTTGGCGGGTTAAGCCGCAGTCCCTTTAGTTTTCCTCCGATGATGCGCATAGCGATAAAGCAGCAAGGCTGAGTATTTTATGAGGTACAACCTGCTCGGGCAGTACAAGTACTTTGGTATCGTTTATTTTCACATTGCCAAAAAACTCGGCCAGGTAGGTAAAGCTTTTATCAGAGGCGTTTACATCTCCACTAAGCACCAGGGTGAGGTTCTCGGGGCTTAAACCCAGTTCTTCAGCAACAAAGGCGCTGAAATAGGCCAGCTCTTCGTGGTTTTTATAGGGGAAAAGATTATAAAAACGCAGCTTGTTATCAGTAAAATTCAATATTTCTACCGTTCCGTTCTCAATATTGAGGTAAAGATCGGTGCTGGTAGGGTAGTTGTTGGCCACAGCGGTGATCCAGCCTTTAGCCCGGTAAACGATGGTTTCATTGGCAAACACGCCCTGCGCGGCAGATGCGGCTTCATCAACCTTATAAATAATGGTGTTTTTGCTATCCAGCGGCTGCGCGTAAACACTGTCGGTCTCGGCAACATCCAGTAAACGGGCAATATTGGCAGAATATTCGTTATCAAACAATGCCTCGGGTACCAAGGTAAAGGCGCCCGATGTTAAGCCCGTAATTACTTGCTTGTAGTTAGCCGTTAAAACGTCCTGCAGTTCCTGCGGGTTAGCTAGCTCGCCGAGCGGGCAATTTTCGGCCCAGGCCAAAAGTTTTTTGTTGTGGGCGATGGCATAGCTAAAGCTATGCGGATCAACTTGTAATAACAAATTGTAGTTAGCGGCCTCGCTAAGGCTCAATTGCTCATCGGTGTATTTGTAGTTATGCTCGCTCATGCAGGGTTTAACAAAAGTAATATTTTTTCGCAGTACTTAATTAAGATGTTTATCAGCATTTTTGCTCCGTGCCCGTATCAGAACAAATATCCGCGTCCTTTCCGCATCAGCCAAACGCACAGCAGGCCGAACTATTTGGCAAACTGCACCGCTTTTTGCTGAGCGATGATGGCGACGAGTGCTTCATCCTGCGTGGCTATGCCGGTACGGGTAAAACAACCGTTGTGGGGGCATTGGTAAGCGCTTTAAGGGCTTACGAATATAAGTCCGTACTACTGGCACCTACGGGCCGTGCCGCCAAGGTGATCACCAATTACAGCGGGCGCAAGGCTTTCACCATCCACAAGCGCATCTACCGCAAAAAATCGGCAGTGAATATGGATGAGGCCTTTAAGCTGAACGATAACCTGCAAACCAATACGCTTTTTATTGTGGATGAGGCTTCCATGATCTCTGATGAGCATAGTGGGTTCAATGGCTCTACCTTATTGCAGGACCTGGTAAGCTATGTGTACAATGGCCGCAATTGCAAACTGATGCTGGTTGGCGATACCGCGCAGCTGCCACCGGTTGGCTCGATAGACAGCCCGGCATTGGATGCTAAGCTGATGAAGGATAAATTCATGATGGCCATCCATAGTTACGAACTAACCGACGTATTACGCCAGCAGCAGGATTCGGGCATCCTGTTCAACGTTACCGAAGTGCGGGATATCATCCGCCGCGAAGAGGAGGAATATCCGCAAATTGTTACCGAAGGTTTTAAGGATGTGATTCGTATGACCGGCGCCGACCTGGAAGAAGAGTTAAGCACCGCTTATCACAAATACGGTTACGATGGCACGCTCATCATTTGCCGCAGCAACAAAAACGCCAACCAGTATAATATGCAGATCCGCAACCGTATTTTAATGCGGGAGGAGGAACTCACAGGCGGCGACCAGCTGATGATCGTACGCAATAATTATTTCTGGCTGCAAACC
This sequence comes from Mucilaginibacter pankratovii, assembly GCF_014773265.1. Taxonomy (GTDB): domain Bacteria; phylum Bacteroidota; class Bacteroidia; order Sphingobacteriales; family Sphingobacteriaceae; genus Mucilaginibacter; species Mucilaginibacter pankratovii. Next base: position 208,485 of record NZ_JACWMY010000005.1, read on the forward strand.
GAAGAGGAAGGCAGCACCGCCTTCATCGCCAATGGCGACATTGTGAAACTGCGCAAAGTACGCCGGATGGAAGAGATGTACGGCTTCCGCTTCGCGGATGTGCAGCTGGAGTTTATAGATTACGCCGAGGACCCGGTGCTGGATTGCAAGATATTAATTGATACGCTGTACTCCGAGGCGCCCGCACTAACACCCGATAAGCAAAAGCAACTGTACCTGGAAGTGATGAAGGATTACGACCATATCCCCAATAAACGCGCCAAGCACGAGGAACTAAAAAAGAATCCATACTATAATGCCCTGCAGGTGAAATTCGCATACGCCATTACCTGCCACAAAGCCCAGGGCGGCCAGTGGGAAGCCGTTTTTGTAGACCAGGGCTACCTCACCGAAGAAATGGTGAACACCGATTTCCTCCGCTGGTTCTACACCGCTTGTACCCGCGCAACGGAAAAACTTTATCTGGTGAATTTTAACGAGAAATTCTTTGTTGGTTCATAGTTTATGGTTGATAGATCATAGCAACTCCTGAACGCTACCGGCGACTGCAAACCACAGTCCGGCTATGAACCATGAACTATCACCTATGAACTACTATCTATTCCGCCTGCGGCAATTCTATCGTAAACATGCTGCCTTTGCCTTCCACACTTTGCACATAGATTTTGCCGTTGTGGCTTTCTACGATCTGTTTTACAATACTGAGCCCGATACCGGTAGACTGTTCGCCTTTTAAACCGGTACGGCCCGCGCCGCTGAAACGGTCGAAAATTTTGGGTAGCATCTCTTTGGGGATGCCCAGGCCGTGGTCGATTACTTTGATAATAACGCGCTCTTTTATCCGGTTCAGGTGGATCTCCACCTTATCGTTCTCCTTAGAGAATTTAAGGGCATTGCTCACCAGGTTATCAATCACCCTCGGGAATTTCTCGTGGTTTATCATCACGTAGACGGCCTTTACGTCACTCATCAACACCACGTTATTTTTACCTTTTTGCTGTATCAGCCAGGCGTTTACAATGTCCTGTAGCATTTGGTTAAGTTCGGTACGGCGGGTATCAAAACCGGCGCTGCCCTCGCTGCGCGCGGCTTCCAGCAGGTCATCAATAATGGTACGCGCCTTTACGCAGCTTTCGCGCATCATGTTCAGGTTATCCTGGGTATCCTCGTCTATATCTTCCAGCTCCATCATCATCGCCAGCGACTCTACCGCAGCTATAGGGTTGCGCAGGTCGTGTGCCACAGTGCCCAATACCTCGTTTTTAAAGATGTTGGCTTTCTCAATAACTGTATTCTTCTCGCGGATCTCGATGATCTGCAGGTAATAGCTTGCCTTGTAGGAGAAAAAGTAACGTGATGTTAAATAGAAACCCGCCAGGAGTATCATGGAGATCATCTGGTTGTACGTCATCTCGGTAGCGTCGGCCTGGGCATGGAAAAGCAATATGGTGAACAACAGCTCGATACTCACCAGCAAAACCACAGTTTCATAATACTCAAACACAAAAAGCACGCTCACCATACTTAGCGCCAGCAGGTAAAGCGTGAGGGCGTTGCTTGGGTCGGCAGTAGCAATAAAGCTGGAATACATGCCGCAGATGATGATATAAAGCGAGAACGAAAATACAAACAGGGCCATGCCAGCCGAACCTCTCTTGGTTTCGCGGAAGTTATTAATCAACAGGTGGCTGCCGAGGTAAAAGAATGGGGTAACAACAATATAGATCCAGTTGGTAAAGCTAAATTCGGGGAAGTTTTGGGCCTTGGTTAAGCTTTCGGGAAATATGTGATAAAGGATCCTCAGGATAAGGTTTAGTATCAGGAAAATAAAACTCGCGGTACGCACCCCCAGTAAATTCTGGTAAGTATAATAATTGCGATAAGCAACATTGTACTTTGCCGGCAGTTTCGAAAAAAAATGAGTATCCAAGGTTTAATTTAGTAAGGGTTCTCCAAAAGTACCAATTTTGTAATCAAAAATAATATTTTTCCGCTTAAAGAAATACAATATGGCCGATTACGAAAACTGGTGTTGCCAAAATGACCGACCCAAACAATTTTAAATGTCAAATTTTCCTGAACGTAACCGTGGCAATAGATTTGAGCTTACCTTGATACCATGAATTTCAACAATTTTACCATCAAAGCACAGGAGGCCGTGCAAAAGGCATCCGAAATAGCAACCGGCAACCAGCAGCAGGCCATCGAGACCGCGCACCTGTTAAAAGGGCTGCTTTTGGTTGATGAAAACGTAATAACTTACCTGCTGAAAAAGCTGAATGTCAACCTGAACAGGCTGAACGAAACGCTTGATACGCAGATAGCATCGTTCCCCAAAGTAAGCGGGAGCAATGTATACCTGTCTTCGGCAGTAAACAGCGCTTTGCAGAAAGCACAATCATACCTCAAAGAATTTAAAGACGAGTTTGTATCGGTAGAGCACCTATTGCTGGGCGTTTTAGCCGCAGGCGATAAAACCGCATCGGCGCTTAAAGATTTCGGCGTAAACGAAAAAGATCTGAAGAAGGCTATCGTGGAATTGCGCGGCGATAATAAAGTGACCGACCAAAACGCCGAAGCCACCTACAACGCGCTTAATAAGTACGCCCGCGATCTTAACGAATACGCCGAAAGCGGCAAACTCGACCCGGTGATCGGCCGTGATGAAGAAATTCGCCGAGTCATCCAAATCTTATCGCGCCGTACCAAAAACAACCCTATACTGGTAGGTGAACCGGGGGTTGGTAAAACAGCCATTGCCGAAGGTATTGCCTTTCGGATCATCAAAGGCGACGTGCCCGAAAGCCTGAAAACAAAAACTGTTTTCTCGCTGGATATGGGCGCGCTCATAGCCGGTGCCAAATATAAAGGCGAATTTGAAGAACGCCTGAAAGCTGTTATCAAAGAAGTGATCCAAAGCGATGGCGAGATCATTCTGTTCATCGATGAGATCCACACCTTAGTTGGTGCAGGTAGTGGCGAAGGTGCTATGGATGCGGCCAATATATTAAAACCGGCCCTGGCCCGTGGCGAATTAAGAGCCATTGGCGCCACTACGCTGAATGAGTATCAAAAATATGTAGAAAAGGATAAGGCCCTCGAGCGCCGTTTCCAGAAGGTGATGGTGGGCGAGCCGGATACTGCCGATGCGATATCTATCCTCCGTGGATTGAAAGAGCGCTACGAAGCACACCACAAGGTGCGGATCCGCGATGAGGCCATTATTGCTTCGGTAGAGATGTCGCAGCGCTATATATCTGATAGGTTTTTGCCGGATAAGGCGATCGATTTGATGGACGAGGCAGCTTCAAAACTCCGGTTGGAGATGGATTCCGTTCCCGAAGCGGTGGATGAACTCGAACGCCGCATTATGCAGCTGGAAATTGAGCGCGAGGCTATCAAACGAGAAAAAGACGACCGCAAGGTTGCCGAATTGAGCGAAGAAATTGCCAACCTGTCTGCCCAGCGCGATTCATTACGTGCTAAATGGCAGGGCGAAAAAGATCTTGTAGACGGTATCAACCAAAAGGTTGAGCAGATAGAGAATTACAAGCTGGAAGCCGAGCAGGCCGAACGTGCGGGCGACTACGGTAAAGTAGCCGAATTGCGCTACGGCACCATCGTACAGGCGCAGCAGGAAGTAGAAAAACTAAAGGCTGCTTTGGCCGAAAACGCCGACGACAGCCGTATGCTGAAAGAGGAAGTTACTGCCGACGATATTGCCGGTGTGGTAAGCCGCTGGACGGGCATCCCGGTAAGCAAAATGATCCAAAGCGAGCGCGAAAAACTGCTGCAGCTGGAAGAAGAATTGCACAAGCGCGTAGCAGGGCAGGAGGAAGCTATCGAAGCCATTAGTGATGCTATACGCCGTAGCCGCGCAGGGTTACAGGATAAACGCAAGCCGATCGGCTCGTTCATTTTCCTGGGGACTACCGGCGTGGGTAAAACAGAATTAGCCAAAGCATTGGCGGAGTATTTGTTTAACGACGAGAATTCGCTGGTGAGGATTGATATGAGCGAGTACCAGGAACGCCATTCAGTTTCGCGACTGATAGGAGCGCCTCCGGGCTATGTGGGTTATGATGAAGGCGGTCAGTTGACCGAAGCCGTACGCCGCAAACCGTACAGCGTGGTATTGTTGGATGAAATAGAAAAAGCTCACCCGGATGTATTCAATATCCTGCTGCAGGTGCTGGATGACGGACACTTAACCGATAACAAAGGCCGTGTAGTGAACTTTAAAAACACCATTATCATCATGACCTCCAACATCGGCTCCAACATCATCCAGGAGAACTTCCAGGATCTGGAGGACAAGAACCGCGACGAGGTGATCGCTAAAACCAAGAACGACTTGTTCAATGTTTTACGCGCTACTATCCGCCCCGAGTTTTTGAACCGGATAGACGAGATCATCATGTTTACGCCGCTAAGCCGCGACGAGATAACCGACATTGTGAAACTGCAATTCAAACAATTGCAAAACACATTGGCCGAGTTAGGCATCACCATCGAAGCATCGGAAGAAGCGCTCGACTGGCTGGCACAACTGGGTTACGACCCGCAATTTGGTGCCCGCCCGCTGAAACGCGTGATACAGAAAAAGATAATGAACGAACTGTCGAAACAGATCTTATCCGGTGCGGTAGATCGCGACAGCAAGATAAAACTGGATATGTTTGATAACAACTTTGTGTTTATGAACTCTTGATGGTGAGTGGTGAGTGGAGAATAGTGAGTGGTTAAAACACAAGTTGAAAATATAGTTCAGCATGGAGAGCTGCCCGGGAGGGCGGCTCTTTTTTGTTTGAGGGATGTCTACGCCAGCACCTCATTCTCCACCGCTTCTTCCTTTTTAACGGGTTCGCGGCGCAGAAACATGTAAGCGAGCGCTATTACTGTAATACCCGCCGTAGCGTAGATGATGTAGGGCACCTGGCTTATTACGTCCTGGTAATACCAGCCGGCAACCAGTGCGCCAAGCCCGATACCTGCTTCCAAAGAAATATACATGGTGGCAATGGCCTTGCCGCGATGGCTGGGCTGGCTCATGTCAATCGTCCAGGCGTTGAGTGCGGGCGACAGGATGCCCTGCGATACCCCATAAAGTGTAGCACCCAACAATAAACCCGTAACCGTGTGCGCATAGGCTACCACTATAAGTGCCAGTACAAGCAATACCAGCCCGACCTTAATAACAACTAAGCGACCGTATCTATCAGATACCTTGCCGGCCACAAAACGGATAACCAACGAAGCAATGGTGAACACCATAAAAAACAAACCTTTATTGGCGATGCCGAGATGGTGGCTCCAGTCGGGGATAAGCGTGAGGATAGCCCCGTATGACATATAGGATAAGAGCGTTACGATGGCTGCGGGCAAAACCTCTACCGCAATAATATCCTTGCGGGAGATCTTAAACATGCCCAGGTTAAAGCGCTCTCGTTCTTTCAGAGTCTCGCGCATATTCATCAGTATGGCGATAGACATCAGCGCGAAGAACGATGAGGTATAAAAAAGCGTATTAAGTGAATGTGCCATCCTGATGGCGCTGCCAATGGCGGGCCCAACCGCCATACCCGTGCTAAAGCAAATGCCGTGCATCCCCAAAGCCTCGCCCCAGCGTTCACGCGGTACAATGTCCGCTACATAAGCCGAGGTAGCCGTAGGTTTAAAGCCGGTAGAGAACCCGTGTAGTAACCGCAAAAACAAAAAGCCAGAAACCGTGCTGAGCACCGGGTATAAAAAGCCGCAGATAAAACAAACAACCGAGCCTACTGCCATCACCGGTACACGGCCAAGCTTATCGGTAAGGCGGCCGCTAAACGGGCGGGAAATGCCGGCGGTAAGCGTAAACAAAGCAACGATGAGGCCTTTGTGTTCGCCGCCGCCCATGCTACTAAGGTAGGCAGGTAACTCGGGGATGAGCATATTGTAACTTGCCGAAAACAAAAGCGAACTAAGGCAAACCAACCCGAAATGGAGTGTATAAATAGAATTTGCGGATTTAGTCATTAACCTTTATGCGTGTAAAGGGCGCAATTTAACCTTTCTGTTTTATTATTTACGATTGAAAATTCGTGTTTAACAAAAAACGCCCCTGCTTTTAGGCAGAGGCGCTCACCATTATTATACTAACAATTACTGCAAAAACACGTAGGTTTTTTTGCCAAATTCTTTATACACACTCAGTTGTTTGGTAACTACTTTGTTGTTTGATGTTACCGCCATGGTGTAGTTACCATAAGGCAGCTCAGACAGGTTGTAACCTTTTTCTACCGACTCTTTGCTCGGCAGGTAATCGGTCATTACTTCATTGTTTTCGCTATCGTAAAACCTTACATAAGCGCGGCCGGTTGTTTCTTTTTGGATGCTAACGCCAACCACCAAATTTTTAGGCGATGCCTGTACGCTGATCTCGTCTTGCGCAGCAGTGGTTTTTGCAGGGGTTGCAGCAAAAACGCTTGTACTTACTAATAATAAAAGGGCTGCTAATTTGATTGAATTTTTCATGATATTTTTTAATTTTTGATTGTTAAATAAATTGTTTCGTTTGTTTCAATACCCAAAGCAACAACAATAAATTCAACCCCAAAAACCAAATAGACCACCGCGGGGAATATATAGACGTACTGCCAATAACAGCCGTTAAAGCCTAATTATCAGTGTTTAATGTAAAAACAAGTGTTCGTCGACCGTTTTTAGGGCTTCGTCGGGCAGGAGCGGAGCCTCATCGAATTTAGGAGGAATTTGGCCTGTAAAAGGGGTGATATAATATCGAATGATGATTTGGAAGCTGCCTTCATCATTCAGCCTCCAAAATTCATTATTCGATATTCAACACACTTAGTGCCTTGCCCGTTTCTTGAGCACACCGCCGGCAGCCTCTTTAATAGTGCTGGTGAAGATAAAAGCTTTGGGGTCAATCTCGTGCACCAGGTTGCGAAGGCGCCTTACCTCTAAGCGGGTTATTACGGTAAAAACAATATCCACCGGCTGGCTGATGTCGAAACTTTCCTTTAAAAAACCACGCTCGCCTTTATACACGGTTATCCCGCGGCCAAGCTCCATCACCAAACGTTCTTTTACCAGTTGGCTTTGGGCAGATATAATGGTTACCCCTGTGTATTCCTCCAAGCCCTCTATCACAAAGCTGATGGTTTTGGAGGCGGTGTAATACGTCATGATAGAATATAGCGCGGTAGGCAGCCCTAATTCAAAGGCAGCGATCAGGAAGATGATAATATTGATGCCGAGGATAATTTCGCTGATGGTGAAGCTGATACGCTTACCAGTATACAATGCCAACACCTCTATACCATCCAGTGCGCAGCCGCCGCGAATAGCCAATCCAACGCCAATCCCCATAAACACCCCGCCGAATATCGATACCAGCAATTTATCTTTTGTTATATCATTGGGGAACGGCATAAATTGCAGGCATAAGCCAAGCACAATAATGGCCGCCAGGGTTTTCGCCGCGAAGGCTTTATTTACCTGGAAAGCGCCCATAATAATGAATGGTATATTGAGCAACACGATCACTACTGCAATATTAAAGTGTGTTAATTCGTGCAGCAGCAGGCTCATACCGGTTACACCGCCATCAAAAAAAGCGTTGGGGATTAAAAAGCTTTTAAGGGCAAACCCGCAGAACAGGATGCCCGCTAAGGTGTAGGCGGTATCGGTTAACCAATGTGCAATGTTAGAGCTCTTCATTCAGTATGCTGATTTACAGTAACTTTCGATGTGATAATTAAAGCATTAAAATCGCAGGGCTATTGAGTAATTGCCCGTACGTTTTAAGGGCTAAGATATTAAATGTTTGTTTCTTTGCCCTGTTAAGTTTTCAGTTTTCATAAATTAGAAAAATATGGCCTGCAATGCAGCTAATTACGGGTCCGGATTTGATTTTTACCATATTAATTAGTTAATTAAGCAATTCATTTAAACCATCCTTTCTCATGAGAAGAACTTTATTGCTGGCCTTGTTGCTTATTGCCGGTATTTGTGGCAAAGCGCAAACATCTCATGTTTATTTCGATAGGCTGGACATTAAAAAAGGCCTGCCCGAATCGTACATCCGCGCCATGGCAGAGGATAGCGAGGGTTATATGTGGATAGCAACGCAAAACGGACTGGTGCGCTACGATGGCTATAATTACAAGGTTTATAACCTCGGCAGCGATAAAATTAACCTTTCGCCGGTAACCAACGTGCTAAGTGTAGCTGTAGGCGGCGATAAAAGCCTTTGGGTAAGCGCGGTGGGTAACGGGCTGTTCAGATACAATAGGGCAAAGGATAGTTTCGACCAGTTTGTTTATCCCACCAACAAGTTTCAGCAGTATTTTGGCATACGGCTGATAGATAACGATGGCAACGTATGGGGTATGATCAATGATAAAGTTATCCGCATCACAAAATTCGACCCGAAAGCAAAAAAATACGAGTTTTACAGCGTCTTAGATAAAGGCCCTAACTACCTCAACGCTTCGGCGCTGATGGGTGTGACCAAAACTGCCGATGGCAAGGTTTGGATAGGCACCAACAATGGGTTGTACAGCTACGCAGGGCCAGGCAAACCGCTAAAGGCATACCTCGCAACTACCGATACCGCAAAAATGACGGGGGCTAACCCGGTGTATGAGGCACCGTCACAACCCGGGCTGCTTTGGATGAACTTGTTCCATGGTAATAACCACGATTTGAGGATAAGCTGCCTTGATACAAAAAGCGGGCGCATTATTAAAGAATATAGGGCAGCTAAAAATGTTGATAGTATTTCCGATGCAGCCGTGAACACCATCTACGAAGATAAAAAACAACGTTTATGGCTCGCCTGCGAAAAAGGGCTCTCACTGCTCAATCGCCAAACCGGGAAATTTACAAACTATCTTACAGCCGATACAGCCATAAGACAGCTAAGCCGCATAGTAGAAGATAAAAATGGAAAATTATGGGTCTCTCCTTTAGAGAATCTCCTCTATTTCGACCCGGAAACCGGCTCTTTCCAATACTATAAAACAAACCCCACCGAACCGGGAGGCCTAATCTCGGGCGATATTACGGTGAAACTGATAGACCACAGCAACGCGCTGTGGCTGGGTTTTGGATATGGCGGCGTAAACAAGATCAGTAAATTAAAAAGCGCTTTTGAAGCTATTAAACAAACCGCCGGTAATGGCTACCCGGGTGGCTCGGGCAGGCTGCTATCGTCTGATAAAGCACGTACGCTTATCTATAATACGTTAAAGGGTATATATATGTGGAAAGCGGCTACCGGTAAGTTTAGCAGGATCTTTGCCACAGTTGCAGGGCAAACCATCCAGCATGCCTGGGCAGACGAGGATATGCTGTACCTTGGCACGAACAACGGTTTTATAACCTACGATATTGCCACCGGTCGTAAGGACACCTATCGGAACGGCCCCAGAGACGGCAAAAGCATGGTAGGTAGTGATGTGAGAACAGTATATAAAGACCATACCGGCACCGTTTGGCTTGCCATGGCCGATAGCATGGGTATAACCTCTTTCGAACCGGCTACTAAAAGATTTACGAGATACCCCTTCCGGAATAATAACGATAAGATTTTTAGCGAAAACGACGGCTCCTTAGATGATGCACGCGTAATTAGTATTTACGAGGATATGCAAAACACGCTTTGGGTAGGTACCAACGGCGGCAGTATTAATAAATTCGACCGAAAAACGGGCAAGTTCTTTTCGTATTACAATCGCCAAAACCAAAAAATGAGCTGCATCTCGGAAATGTTTGAGGACCGTGCCGGCAGGTTTTGGGTTGGCACCTACCAGCAGGGGCTGTTCCAGTTCGATCGTAAAAAAGGTACTTACATCCGCCAGCTAAACGAGCGCAACGGGTTATTGTATAACGGCATAAATTGCGTCAAGGAAGATTCGGTTGGCAGACTATGGATAGCAACCGACCGGGGCCTATCGCGGCTGGACCCGAAAACCATGGCCCTTACAAATTTTAAATATGATGATATTTTGCCGGGGGTAGAAATTGGCTCGCTGCAAACCGCTACCCTCGCCGACGGTCGCTTTGCATTGAGTACCCGCGAAGGAATAGCCTTTTTTAATCCGCAAAGCCTTAACGATGACGAATATCCGCCTATAGTGCATATAGAAAGCATCCGCTATAACGCACCCGGTGCAAACGATAGCCTTTCTAAACAATCGTTACGTTACGGGCTTACCCGGTTGGAACTTTCTCACAACCAAAATAGCGTGCAGTTTAATTATATAGCTCTACATTTTGAAAACCCGGAAGGTAATACCTATGCTTATATGCTGGAGGGGTACGATAAACAATGGGTGCAGGCGGGCACCAACCGTACGGTAACTTATAATAACCTGCCGACAGGCACCTATACCTTTAGGATAAAGGCCGCCAATAGCTCCGGCGTTTGGGACGAAAAGGGGGATAGCATTGTAGTGGTTATCAGTCCGCCGTGGTGGTTTACCTGGTGGGCCTGGATCTTGTGGGCGCTTGTTTTTGTGGCAGCTATATATTACTATGTAAAATACCGGTCGCAGCAACTGATTTACGAAAACCAGTTGTTGGAGGAAAAGGTAGAGCAACGTACCGACGAATTGCAGGTTGCCAATAAGGAATTAAGTGAACAGCAATTAGAGATCACCTCGCAGCGCGATCAACTGGCATCTACCGTTAATGAGCTGAAGGCGGCGCAGCAGCAGCTTATCCAATCGGAAAAACTGGCATCGCTGGGCGAGCTTACCGCCGGAATAGCCCACGAGATCCAAAACCCGCTCAACTTCGTCAATAACTTCTCGGAAGTGAGCATCGAGCTGGCCGTAGAAATGAAACAAGAACTACGCAGCGGCAGCAAAAAGGAGGCGTTATCGCTTGCCGATGATATCGTGCTGAACCTGGAAAAGATAGTCCTCCACGGCAAGCGCGCGGATGGCATCGTAAAGAACATGCTGCAACACAGTCGCACCAACACCGGCGAAAAGCATATTACCGATATGAATGCTTTGGTAGACGAATACCTGAGGCTGAGTTACCATGGCTTACGTGCAAAGGACAAAAACTTCAATGCGGATATGGTGCTGGACCTGGACCCCGATCTGCCGAAGATCAGCGTTATACCGCAGGATATAGGCCGGGTGATGCTCAACCTGTTCAACAACGCTTTTTACGCCGTGCAGCTAAAAAGGAAAACAGCAGGCAAGAAGTATAAACCGCTTGTGGAGGTATCAACCAGTTTATTTACCCCGCCAAAAGGTAAAAGCGAGATCCGTATCTATGTAAAAGATAACGGCAACGGCATCCCCGAGGCAAATAAGGACAAGATAATGCAGCCCTTCTTTACCACCAAGCCCACCGGCGAAGGTACCGGGCTGGGTTTGTCATTAAGCTACGACATTGTTGTAAAAGGACACCGCGGCAAAATGGATATGAGCAGTAAAGAAGGAGAGTACACCGAGTTTACCATACATCTGCCGGTTGCGTAATAAAATAGTGCAGGCAAACTGGTAGCAAAAAATATTATCTTTAGTGCCATAACTTAATCTATCTCTTAGAGCATGCATATTTTTCTCTTTATAGCCATTTTTTTACTCTTAAGGCGAATAATCAAAGTAATTAAGTTTACGCCGTTACGGGCAAGGTGGAGTTCGGTACTCAATATCGCAAGCGGGGTTATGTGGCTTGTATTTTACTTAAACGCCCAGGAAGTAAAAGAGCCCTATGATATGCTGGTCAGCGTGGTGTTCCTGGCCGGCGTACTATACTATTTTAAAAAGAACCCGGATTTTGATATGATGCGGTTTTATATCGAATCTCATTATCCGCTCGTAATCGTAACGTTTATAGATGTAATTGCAGAGATTTTCTTTTCAGATTTCGTTGACAAACATGAGGTCATTTTTGTGATGGCAATCCTGCTCAGCTTCTCCTGGATCTTTGTACGCTGGGCCAGTTCGAAAAAACAGGAAGAAGAATTCAGGGCCATTAACCAGCAAAATGTTATTTTAGATAAGCTGGTTGCCGAACGCACCGCCGAGCTTACCAAACAAAAAGACGAATTGCAGGAAGCAGTAAAACTACTGCAAACTACGCAGCAGCAGCTGATCCAATCGGAAAAGCTCGCTTCGCTTGGCGAACTTACCGCCGGTATTGCGCACGAGATACAAAACCCGCTTAACTTTGTAAATAACTTCTCTGAAGTGAGCATGGAACTCATAGACGAGATGGGCGAGGAGCTTGCCAAAGGCGATACCGAAGAGGTAATGGCCATTGCTAACGACATCAAACAAAATCTCGAAAAGATCCGTCACCACGGCAAACGTGCCGATGGCATTGTAAAAGGCATGTTGCAGCATAGCCGTTCCAGCAGCGATGTACAGGAACCCACTAACGTTAACAACCTGGCTGATGAGTACCTGCGCCTGGCTTACCACGGTTTACGTGCGAAGGATAAAAGCTTTAATGCCGAACTGGTAACGCATTTTGATGACGCGCTGCCGCTGATAAAAATTGTTCCGCAGGATGTGGGCAGGGTGTTGCTTAATATGTTTAACAATGCCTTTTATGCGGTGCAGCAAAAACAGAAAAAAGGTATTGTGGGCTTTAAGCCTACAGTGGAGGTAAGCACCGTGAAAATTGGGCAGTTTTTAGAGATTAAGGTAAAAGATAACGGCATCGGCATCCCCGAAGAAATTAAAGATAAGATACTGCAGCCCTTTTTTACCACCAAACCTACGGGCCAGGGTACCGGGCTGGGCCTTTCGTTAAGTTATGATATTATTGTTAAGGCCCATGGCGGCCAAATAGATATCGATTCGGTTGAGGGAGAATTTACTGCTTTTATTATTAAATTACCGTTGTAATTCTAGGCCGGTTATATGAGGAAACTTTACCAGCTATGTTTTTTATTTACTTTGCTACCGCTTTGCCTTCTGGCGCAAACGGTACAGCCGCAGGTTTATGAAATTAAAATCGACAGCGCAAGTTTTACCGGGCTGGAAGATCAGAACTATCAAATCCTGCCAGATCCATCAGCAAAACTTTCCCTGGTGCGGGTTAGAGCCATGCCATTTAAGCCTATTAAAACCGACGGCTTCCGCATCAAGGATTTTAACACAAAAGTTTACTGGTGTAAATTCAACGTTAAAAACACGTTACCCAAGCCTGTAAATGTTGCCTTTGTCGGATCAATTTCGCGCATAGATGTTTTTGGAATTGATAGCGCGGGCGCAATAACACAAAAAACAACCGGGCATGATGTGCCGTGGTCGCAGCGGTCGGGTTTAAAACGCTTCAGGCAGGTGGTTTACACCCTGCAGCCGGGCCAGCAGATGAGTTTTTTTGAGCGGCAATACTTCGATTTCAAGTTAGACAGGCGAACCAGCGTAGACGTGGTATTTAAATTGCTTAAAAATGAGCAACGCGACGCGATCAATTTTTACGAGGATAGGTTAAAAGATGTGAGCATCATCTCATTCCTGTGTGGTGTTCTCATTCTCGCATCGCTTGTAAACCTGTTTTTTTACAGCGTAAGCCGCGAAAAGGTACATCTGTACTTTGCACTATTTGGCCTTTTTTACTCACTGCTTGCAGGTAATTACCCGCTGTATGATGTCTTTTTTAAGGAGATGCCGGTACTGTCGCGGTTCAATTTCGTTATCGCATTATTTTGCGGCCTTTTTCTTTGGAAATTCCTGTCGGTTTTTTACAAGGCTACAATGTTTTACCCTCGTTGGTATAAGGTAAGCAATTACCTCAGCTATTGCATATTTGTATCGGCTATTAATATGCTATCGCCTTCCATAATAACTAATATCGCATTATCGGGAGTTTTGGCCAGTATAGTTGCTTTATTTATTTTAAATGCATTTGTAATACTCTCCTTTAGCCTGTTCAAAAGCAAGGAGGAGAAAGTGTTTAAACTCATTACCGCGCTGCCATTTTTGTTTATCGGCATTGTTTACCTCATTGCAGATATTATTTACGGTACCGGCGCGGGTGCTAACAACGGCTTCGTAAAATTTGTGCATACCTATGGCGGCGATATAACCCTGCTTTGCTTTTACTGGCTGGTAATATTGTTCCTGTGGAAGATGATACAGCGTTTCCAAACCCTGCAAAAGCAAATATTGCAGGAAGCTCTTGAGCGCGAGGTACTGGCACGCGAGCACGAGGCCGAGCGCATGCAAATGATAGCAGGGCAAAAAATAGAACTGGAGCAACAGGTAGCTGAACGCACCGCCGAGTTGCACCGATCGCTAAACGATCTGAAGCAAACACAAAACCAGCTGATCCAGTCGGAAAAAATGGCCTCCCTTGGTGAACTGACGGCAGGTATTGCCCACGAGATCCAAAACCCGTTGAACTTCGTCAATAATTTTTCGGAAGTAAGTGTAGAGCTGCTTGATGAACTGGAGATAGAGCTCAGCAACGGCGATAAGGACGAAGCCATAGCCATAGCGAATGATGTTAAACAAAACCTGGAGAAAATACTGCATCACGGCAAACGCGCCGATGGCATTGTGAAGGGCATGTTGCAGCACAGCCGGGCCAGCAGTAGCGCAAAAGAACCTACCGACATTAACAAGCTTGCCGATGAGTACCTGCGCCTGGCTTACCACGGCCTGAGGGCAAGGGATAAAACCTTCAACGCCGAATTGATAACCGATTTTGATGAAAGCCTGCCAATGGTAAAGGTTGTGCCACAAGATATTGGCAGGGTGCTGCTTAATTTGTTCACCAACGCGTTCTATGCTGTTCAGCAAAAGCAGAAAACCGCGGGTCCGGATTATAAACCTGTTGTTACTGTTACAACTTTTTCTCCTCCGTTAGCTAACGGCGGGCGGCAGGCTGTGCTCGTAGTCCGCGACAATGGTATAGGTATCCCGGAAGGCATCCGGGATAAAATACTACAGCCCTTTTTTACCACTAAACCAACCGGCGAGGGTACAGGCTTGGGCTTATCGTTAAGTTATGACATCATCGTAAAGGCGCACGGCGGCAAAATAGAGATAGACAGCAAGGAAGGGGAGTACACAGAATTTACAATTTCCATCCCGGCTACAAGTTAAAAGACATATATTTACAAAGCTTATGAAAATATTGGTAGTGGATGACGAAGCGGACGTGCAACCGCTCTTTTTACAACGTTTCCGCAAGGAGATACGCAGCAACGAGATAGAATTCAGCTTCGCCCAGTCCGGCGAGGAAGCCCTCCATTACCTGCACGAAAAGCAATCTGAAGTGGTGCTGATCCTCAGCGATATCAATATGCCGGGCATGAGCGGTATCGAGCTGCTTACCCATATCCGCGAGGATTTTGATACCCCACCACCACCCGTGGTAATGATGATAACCGCTTATGGCGACGAAGAGAACCACCGCCAGGCAATGGAAAAAGGCGCAAACGACTTTTTAACAAAGCCGCTGGATTTTACCCTGTTAAAAGAAAAACTTAAAACCTTTACCGAGCAATAATAAAATGGCCAAGATATTAGTAGTAGATGACGAGGCTGATTTGGAGCTATTGGTTAAACAAAAGTTCCGGAAGAAGATAAGAGAGAACATTTACGAATTTGTTTTCGCGCAGAATGGCGAGGAAGCCCTCGAACGTGTAAAAGAACACCCCGACCTGGATATTATCCTGAGTGATATTAATATGCCCATTATGGACGGCCTCACGCTGCTTAGCCGCCTGCCCGAAGCTAACCCCATGGTGAAAGCGGTGGTAGTATCCGCCTATGGCGATATGCAGAACATCCGCGTAGCCATGAACCGTGGTGCCTTTGATTTTGTAACCAAACCGGTAGATTTTGAGGACCTGGACCTTACCATGGAGAAAACCATCCTCCACGTAAAACAGCTGCAGGAAACCATTAAGGCCATTAAAGAAAACAACATCCTAAAGATGTACGTGGATGAGAATGTACTCAACTTTATGACGCACAAAGAGTTTGAGAACAGCCTGCTAAAGAACGAGGTAATTGATGCAACCATGATGTTTGTGGATGTTTGCGGCTTTACTGCCATAACAGAGAACGTACCGGCCAACACGGTTGTAAACCTTATCAACAGCATTTTTGATAAAATAGTAAAAGAGATTGTTGCCCAGGGCGGCCTGGTAGATAAATTTATGGGCGATGCGGTAATGGCTGTTTTTCGTGGTGATTATCACCTGGATAGGGCGATAGATGCTGCCCTGGCTGCCCGTGCCCACATAGCACAGATGGATGCGGTACATGCCGGCGAAAAATCTTATCAGCCGCAAATAGCCGTAGGAATCAACTCCGGCGAAGTAGTATCTGGTAATATTGGCTCGGCATCCTTAAAACGCTTGGATTACACTGTTATAGGCGATGCCGTTAACCTGGCGCAGCGCTTGCAATCAGCCGCCAAAGGTGGGCAGATCATCATCTCCGAAGAAACTTACCACAAAGCAAAAGAATCCTTCCGTTGCGAAAAAATAGGGGATGTGAACTTAAAGAACAAAGCCAAAGCGGTTACTATTTACGAGGTGGTTGAATAGATCATTGGTGATGGTTGATAGTTCATGGTAGCTGCCCCGTTTTATAAGGGCACATTTTCTATGAACTATCGACTATGAACCATGAACCAAAAATCAATCCGCCAGCGGCACATGTTTGGCATCTATTTCTGGCTTTGGGTAGTCCTCGTTTATCTTCTTCACGTATAGCTCATCTGCCAGTATCACAATAATGGCCAGCAGGGGCACCGCTAATATAATACCCAAAGCGCCCGATAATGTACCCATAATTACCTGGCTGATAATGGTTAACGCCGGCGGCAGGTTGATGATCTTGTTTTGAATAATAGGTGTTACAATATTGCTTACAACGGTTTGCGACACGATATATATCAGCGTTACAATAACAGCCGTATTGGTGCTCACCGTTAAGGCCAACAATACCCCCGGTATCATAGCTATCAGCGAGCCAAAATTGGGGATGATCTTCAACATCGCGGCTATCAGTGCCAGCACCAGTACCGCGGGTATCCCCATAATAGTGAGCCCTATCGTTAGCATAATAAATATCAGTACAATGGATAGCAGCGTGCCTTTCAGCCAGCCTTTGAGCGAAAAATTAACCCGATTCATGATGCACTGCCAAAGTTCCTTTTTATCCGGCGGGATGATGATCATAAAACCGTTTTTGTAAACCGTGGGACTAACGGTAAAAAATATCCCTAAAAACATAATGATGTAAATATTGCCCAACACCCCAAAACTGGTGCTGAAAAAATGCTGCGCGGTAACGAATATTTTGCCCGAATTATCGTCAAGATAAGTAAGCACCTGCTGGCCAATCGGGGTTTCTGCAAGCTTACCCCGCGCGGCATTGATGGTATTAGGCAGCGTATGGCTCAATTGCGCCACCTGATGCTGAATTTTTGTGCCCATAAACCAAAGCAACGCCGCTAAAATGGCAAAAGTGCCGCCTACGGATATTGCCATGGCCGGCTTGCGGCCCCATTTGGTTTTACGCTGAATGATATTGCCCAAGCCATGGAAATAGGTGGCAATAAGGGTAGCGGCCAATATCATCAGCAACACGTTAAACGCCACCCTTGCAATAAGTACCACAATTACCAGCAGGGCAACAATGCCCACGGTGTGCCACACTTTTTGGATGTAGGTAAGTTCTCTCTTTGGGCGGGGGGTAGTTTTCTGCGGTGTTGTATCCATATTGTCCTTCACGTACTAAAGGACAATGTTTACTCTTAAATGTTTTGGAAGTTTAAACTTGTGTTGCATAGTTAAAGTAAACTGCTATAAAACAATCCTGTTATCGATACGAAAATGTCTCTGCATGCAGTACATTTTCCTCATAATGTAAAAGGTATTTGGCATCCTCGGGGTAGTACTTCGCTTTCTCGTAATCTTCCCCGGCAAATTTTTTGATATCCTCGTACGACCGCCATTTGGTGACTGTCCAGAAATGGCAGATATCGCCCTCAATCTTCCGCGACACTTCAACCGAGAGGTTTCCTTCTGTATTTTTATAATCCGTTAAACCGCTTTCCTCCAGGAAGGTAAGGTAGGCATCGCTGTGTTCGGCTTTTGTGGTGCCGTGCCAGATGCGGGTAATGATTTGCGGCATGGTATTAATATTGTGGTTTTTATGGCGCTCTCGCCGCTATAAAACGCCCTTAATCGCACTAATGTTTTCATACCCCGCCATTTATAAATATATTCGGCCATATTTCAACCCTCATGAAAACCTTATTCATAATACTCTTCTCGCTATTAACTTTACAACTAAGCGCACAGCATAAAAAGTACAACTACTTTTACCAGTACGGCATAGCCGATGCCTTTTTGGCCGGGCTTTATCATGGCACCTTGCCGGTAAAAGAAATGAAAAAGCATGGCGACTTTGGCCTTGGCGCCCCCGATATGCTCGATGGCGAACTAATGATACTGAACGGGAAGGCTTATCAAAGCCGTTCAACTGGCCTTACCACGGTAATGCCCGATACCGCAAAGGTTCCATTGGTTTTATCTACCTATTTTAAAACCGATACTACCTTTTACATCAATACACCTGCCGATAAAAAAGAAACGTTTGCACAGATAGATAAATACCTCACCAAAACCAACGGACTTTACGCCATCCGCGTCACCGGTGATTTTGCCCTGATAAAAACAAGAGCGTTCCCGCCGGTAGATAAAGAGCCTTTTTTGCCGCTGGCCAGTATGCTGGAACGCCAGAAATTCTTCACTACCGAAAACGTGAGCGGTACGCTGATGGGTTTTAAACTCCCCGCATATTTAAGCAGCGTTACCATTGCCGATTACCATTTCCACTTCCTGAGTGCCGATAAAAGAAAAGGAGGGCATATTACCGACATGAAGGTTACCAAAGTAAAGGTGGAGATAGCCGTGCTGCAGGGCATGGATATCCAAATACCGCAAGACAGTAATTTTATGAACTTCGACTTTAAAACCGTTAAAAAAGGCGACGCGCTGAAAGCCGAAACCGGCATAAAATAAACAAAGCCCCCCCGGTTACAGGAAGGCTTTGCCATAGGATAAATATAGGGTTAAAGGATGTAAAAAACTTTCTCCTGTTCGCGGGCGGTTTTTGCTTGCGGGATAGCTTCCATATGGCTATCGTTCAGCATCTGTTTCAAATCGCGCTCAATGGTTTGCGATATGGCCGTTGTTGGCGTATCACTTGGTTTATTCTCAAACGGGTCCTGCAGGTGGATGGCCATTTTTTCTACCAGCAAAAAGGCAGCTGCTATGGCGATGATCAGCGGCACTTCAAAGATCCCGAAATACTCAATCAGCCCAAAAGGCAGCAGCGAAATAAACAGGTACAGGCAAAAGTGGATATACAGGCTGTAAGTAGCCGGGAATATGGTGTTTTTAATACGCTCGCATTTGCCCATAGCATCACATAAGCGGGTTAGCGTGCGATCTATCTCCACCTGCTGGTAGTCGTTTAGCCAGCCATTTTTGTAGGCCAGTTGTGTATCCAGGCCATGCAGTTTTAGCAAGGCATTCGGCATATTGCTAAAACGGCGGGTAAACTTCACTTCCTCTTCTACCAAAAAATCAACACTGCGGATATAGCTATTTTGGCCTCTTAACGATTGGCTGAGGCTGTAGCACCAGGCTATTTGCCTTTTTACAAAACGGTTTTTAAAATGATCGGCGTCTTCGTTGCCGTTATCCAAAAAAGTAATCAGCTGGCGGGTAAGTGAGCGCGACTCGTTAACGATGGCGCCCCAGATGCCGCGGGCTTCCCACCAGCGATCATAAGCCTGGTTAGAGCGGAAAGCCAGCAGCAACGATATGATAGTGGCCAGGATGGACGGCACGGCTATAGGTATGGAGATGCGCAAAAGGGGGAAAAAATGGTGGAAGGCCGCTATCAAAATGGCGTATGCCGCTACCAGGAATAATTCGTTCTTAATCTTCCCGACAACATATTTTACGGGGATATTATCTTTTAGTAACATAGGTAATTTCTTTTAAAAGGTAAAAAATGGGGGTTAATTTAAACCTGCTGCAATTCCAGCTCATCTTCTGTATGTAATGCCTTTACTTTTACCGGTTGCGGTTTTACATAAGGGTTCAGGTTTATCACCTGGCATTTGCTGCGCTCCAGCAAGGTGCCGGGCTCGTAGCTTAGCGGCGTTAGTTTGGCGTAAGCATGGTCCTTTAAACGGGCTACCTGGTTTATCTCCCGGGCTTCTAAATAATTTTTGAATACCGCCACCGTATTGCCGTAGAAAAACTCTGTTGTTAAGTGCTCTATCTGTGCGCTGTATTCGCGCGACAAGCGGGTACACTCGTTTAAAAATTCCTGGGTAACGTATTCGTATTCCCGGCTGCGGCGCGAAAGCATCAGCAATTCGGAGATGGAATCTGACAAGCCAAGGAAATTTACCAACGTGATGTTGAATTTTTGGCCCGGCTGCTGTTGTAGCAATGCAGGGATGGCTTTTAATGAATCTAAGCTAAAATCGGTTGGGATTAAGATGTTTTTAGTTTTCATGGTAGTGCTTGTTTATTGATTTGATACAATAGTCGGCACCGGGCATTAGAACGATATAAGAGGAAGATTAGAATCTGATTAGAGTTTAAAAAAGCTTAGAGATTTGAGGAATAATGGATTATATCCGGTCCAAAACGTCATGCAGAACTTGTTTCGGCACCCCATCAAGTAAGCCACAATGCATAACCGCTTAGCATGGCAGTTACCTGCAGTGTGGGTTGCCGAAAAGAATTCGGCATAACGTTTTGATTAAGTAATTACCCCACATGAACAGGCAGCATCACCCTGATGGTGGTACCCTCGTTTACCTTTGATGCGATGGCAATACTGCCTTTGTGCAGGCGCACAATATTCAAGGCAAGGGGCAGCCCAACGCCGTGTCCTTCGAACTTACCGGTGTTGGAGGCACGGAAAAAGGGTTCGAAGATATGTTGTACATCACTCTCCGGAATGCCGATACCTTCATCTTTTATACTGAAGATAACGCTTCTGTTCTCTGCGGATACCTTGATAGTTACCGGTTTATTGTCGGAGTATTTACAGGCATTCAACGCAATGTTGCTCAGCGCCAGTTTAAGCAGGTTTATATTGCCCATAATAATGAGCCTTTCATCTTCCTCGGGCAAGCCGGAGAGATCGATGCCCAGGTTATTTTCGGGTACGATGTGATCAACCGCTTCTTTTATCAGCCAAACCAGTTCGTCGGCCCGGATCTGCTCCCAGTTCTGTTTTTTACCGTCGAAACCCGTTTGGGCCAGCCCAAGCAGGCTGGTTAAAATATCCTGCAGGCTTTGCGCACCCACCAGTATCTGGCTCAATGTTTTTTGAGGATCTGCACCGGGCTTATCCATACTTTTTAAAGCCAGTTCGGCCTCGCCTTTAATCACGGCAAGTGGGGTTCGCAGTTCGTGCGAGGCATTGCTGATAAAATTGTTCTGGGTTTCAAAGGCGGTCTCCAGCCTGTCGAGCATATCATTAAAGGTCTGCGTCATTTCGGCTATCTCGTCGTTGCCATCGTAGTTTTCCAGCCGCAGGTGCAGGTTGCTGGCCGTAATGGTGTTTACCTTTTTGATGATCTTCCGCACGGGCTGAAACGTGAGGTACGAGAACCGTTTACCAATAAGGTAAGCGATAAGCACCGAGGCAAAAAAGCCGATGAAAAGCACCTGCTCCAGATTGTTTAGCTCATTTAAACCATAAGGATCGGTAGCCGATACAATGATCATTACATCACCATCGGCAAACCTGAATATTTTGCCCGCATAAAAAACGTTATCCTTTTTATAACGGGTTTGCCCGTCAGTTAAGATACTATTTAATAGCTCCTGCGGTAGGCCGTGCGCCTGTCCGTTCTGATAATCGGCAGGTTTAATGATATATTCTTTTTCGGCCGTGAGTTTCTCCAGGTAACGCTGCCTTATTTCCTTAACCATACCAACACTGTCCTTATCGTTTGAGTGTTGTATCTGCGACGCAATATTCACCCGGGCTTCCAGTCGTTTATAAAAATCCTCAAAGGTAAACTGGTGCACGAAGTAAAATATAGCGCCACTAAGTATCAGGATAATAGATAGCGTAAGGGCCAGGAATAAAAGGGCTACTTTTCGTTGAATGCTCATTGGGCCTTATTTTAAAATATAGCCCATGCCAACAACCGTATGGATCAGCTTCGGCTCAAAATCTTTATCAACTTTTTTGCGCAGGTAATTGATATATACATCTACCACGTTGGTACCCATGTTAAAATCGATGTTCCAAACGTTTTCCAGTATCTCTATTCGCGAAAGCATGTGGTTGCGGTTCTTTACCAAAAACTCCAGCAGGCGGTATTCTGTAGCCGTTAATTCTATGGTCTTTCCGCCCCGCGTTACCGATCGTTCATTCATATTGATGACCAGGTCGGCCACTTGCAGGAGGTTAGGGGCGGGAGCATTGCTGCCATTGCGCCGGGCGAGGGTACGGATGCGGGCGTTAAGTTCGGCCAGGCTAAAGGGCTTCACCATGTAATCGTCGGCCCCGCTATCCAATCCAACCACGACGTTCTCAGTAGTACCCAATGCGGTCAGCATTAAAATGGCCGACTGGGTATTGGCCTGCCTCAACTGGCGGCATACCTCCACACCGTTGATGCCTGGCAGCATAATATCCAGGATGATCAGCTGAAAATCGCCCTTCAACGCCATTTGCAAGCCCGTTGTACCATCCAAAGCAACGCTTACCTGGTGCCCCTCGGCAACCAGGTCGCGCTGGATGATTGATACCAGCTTCGCTTCATCTTCTACCAGGAGTATCTTCATTCGGGCAAATATAATTCAACCGTGGCAACAAAAAACGGGGCAAAGGGTTTTAAAATCGTGTTTTATACAACCAGAATCTCTGATACGCGGTGGAGAGTTTACTAAACCCGACGAGGCCTCACCTAAGTCCTCTGCAAAGGACAGGTCTTAAAATGGTTAAAGAACCCTCTCCATTGGAGAGTAATAGCCCATCATAAGACAGATTCCATAAAACGTTCCGCTGGAACGTAAAAATTGTTGCTTTTTTTCTACCCATAAGACGTTCCTCCGGAACGACTTTGTTTTTCTTCATCCCTTCGGGATGTTTTATGGGTAGAAAATACCAAAGAACCCTTTAACGTTCCATCGGAACGTCTTATGAATTACCCGCCTGTCTTATGATGGGCTATTACTCTTTGGAGGGGGCAGGATGACGCTTTCAATCTTCAATGGATATTTTGAACCGCGTTTTACAATCTCCCTCTACCATAGTCTATATACACATCAGTTGAGTATATTAGCACCCATAAATGAGCAAAGTATTTACCATTGCAGAAGGCCTGGAGAACCTCGGCGCGTTGCGCAGCGGCGGTCAGGGCTCGGTATATAAGGGGAAACGCACCGGTGCTATCTACTCCGCCATTAAGCTCATTCCTACGCCCATTTATGCCGAGAACGAAGATGATAAGAACTACCGCAACTTCCAAAACGAAGTAGCCAAGCTGCAGAAGGTAAATGAGATACCCAATCCCAATATCATAAAGATCCTGAGTTCGGGCCTTACAGAAAGCGGTTCGTTCCCGTTCATCGAAATGGAATTTATTGATGGGCCAGACCTGAGCGAACTCCTGCTGCCGCCCCACCAAAAGATCTTCACCTTAAAAGAAACCCTGAAAGTTGCCGACCAACTGGCAAGCGCCCTTGCGCATTGTCACCGCCTTGGGGTAAAACACGGCGACCTGAAGAGCAACAACGTAAAATATAATATCCACAGCGGCAATTATGTACTGCTTGATTTCGGCCTGGCCATCATGACCGAGGAGCAGCGCCGCAGCAGTATGCGCAACGCCGGCGCGGTAGAATTTATGGCTCCCGAGCAATATGACGGTAAAATGCTGCTGCAAACCGATATTTACAGCTATGGCGTTATCCTGTACGAATTGCTGGCAGGGGAGGTGCCCTTTATGTTAACCGGTGATGGCGAAAGCGGCCGCAACGCCGTAATGCTGAAACACATGGAATCGGCGGTGCCCGATCTGCTGGAGAAGCGCCGCGCCAACTTGCCAGACAACTGGACGGAGCAAAAGAAAGCCAGCGAAATGCAGGTACCCGATTGGATGCTGAAAGTTGTGGCCAAATGCCTGGAGAAGAAACCAGAAGCCCGTTTTATGGATGCTTTGGAACTTTATGAGGCCCTCTCGATACATCAAACGCGAATGGAGCCGATAGCTCCGGTTACCGAAACGGATAAGCAATATGCTGATATTGAGTGGTCGTTAAAATTGCAGCTCATTAAAAACCAATTGCAGGACAGGCTGATCTCGGAGATGATACTGCTCTACAACACAAACCCATCCGCCACCCTGGCCGACGAGAACAAAGCCTACTACCTGCACGACCAGGTAAAACTCCACCATAACCGTTTGAACGATTTGCTGCGCGAAAACGGTAAGGCTGATAAGCTTCGCGAAGATGACATCCAGGCGGCGATGGATAAAATACAGGAGACCGAGCTTGTGGCGCATCCATCCAAATTATATGTCTCCAAAGTAGCGCTCTATAGTTTGTTGGTAGCACTTGGCGCGTTATTGTTCACCACCATTTTGTTGTGGCAGGTTTACAAGCACAACCCACTTGCCATCAAAATTGTCGGTCATATTTCAACCATCCTAAAAAGCCTTTTTTCTGGCAAAAAATGATTCTAAAAAGGCAGGAAAATCGACCAAAAAATCGCGAAAAAACGTAAAAACGCGGAAGTTTATGCGAGTAATTTTTCATTATTTTAAGTTCGCCACAACAAAGCGGCAACTTTATTGTAATTTCATGGCAGGTTCGCCGTTATACGGCAAGTGGTAATTTAACACGATAAATGAGTAAAGTATTTACAATAGCAGAGGGCCTGGAAAACCTTGGCGCGTTGCGCACAGGCGGCCAGGGCTCGGTATATAAAGGCAAGCGAACGGGTACCATATATTCGGCTGTAAAGCTGATACCCACACCCATCCACACCGAAAGCGGCGACGATAAAAACTACCGCAACTTTCAAAATGAAGTAGCTAAACTTCAGAAAGTCAACGAGATACCAAACCCCAACATTGTAAAGATCTTAAGTTTCGGAGTCACTGAAAGCGGCGCATTTCCGTTCATCGAGATGGAATACATCGAAGGGCCGGACCTGAACGAGCTTTTGGCCCCGCCGCACGAAAAGATCTTTACCATTAAAGAACTACTTAAAGTAGCCGACCAATTGTCCTGTGCCTTAGCACATTGCCATAAAGTAGGTGTAAAGCATGGCGATATCAAAAGCAATAACGTAAAGTACAATATCCACACAGGTAACTATGTGCTGCTGGATTTCGGCCTGGCCATCATGAGCGAGGAACAACGCCGCAGCAGTATCCGCCATGCAGGTGCCGCCGAGTTTATGGCGCCGGAGCAGCATGAAGGTAAAATGCTGTTACAGACCGACATATACAGCTACGGCGTTATCCTTTACGAGCTTTTAACAGGCGATGTTCCCTTCCCGTTAACCGGCGAAGGCGATACCGGCCGCAATGCCGTAATGCTGGGCCACATGGAATCGGAGGTACCCGATGCTCTGCGTGCCCGCAAGCTAAACCTGCCCGAGGAATGGCCCGAACAAAAAATGCGCCAGGAAATGCAGGTGCCTGCGTGGCTTATCAACCTGATAAGTAAGTGTTTACAAAAGAAACCAGAAGACCGCTACGCCGATGGACAAGAGCTGCACGATGCCATTATAACAGGTAGCCTTGCCGCGCCCACAGGCGGCAGCGCGAATATTGGCGGGGTATCAAAAGCCAATATTGAAACGTTAAAGGCTGAAAATAAGAAACTGCAGCAGCAGGTATTGGAACTGCAATCGGCAAACCAGGAGGCCGACGGGAATACACCCGCCGTACCGGATGATGAATCTAAAATGGTGATCTCCAAGCTGGGTTTCAATGCTTTGGTGGCGCTGCTGGTGCTGTTCGTGGGTTTTTCGGTATATGCGGCATTCTACAAAAAAGATGCGCGCCTGCCCAAAACTAACATTGCGCAGGATTCCCTGCAAAACGCACAGGATACCGCCCAAATGGCTAATCCACAGCAAGATATGCCAGCGAATGATTTTTACAAAGAACGCCAGCAACGGGCTGATTCATTGAAACACAAAAGAGACAGCATCATAAAAGCGACGATTGACAGTGTAAACGCAGCAAAAGCCGTAAAGACAACTAAGGATAGTGCGACGATAGATACATCGTCAAATCAGTAAACAAACTTTAAAATTATAGCTGAACAGGGCAAAACATCTTTTACCGTTTTATGTTCAGTAATCATATTTGAATCTTACATCACAAATGGAATCAAAACCAAATTTTTGGCAGCGTATAGGTATACAGGATTGGTTTTTAACCAAAGAAAGCACCGGCGTAAACGGCAAGATCCCCGCGCTTACACCAGATAGCGTTTATACCTACATCGTCGAAAAATTTCAGGACTCAATAAAAGACCTCTCCTTTGCCGACCGTGTGGTTTTCTACCACGAGTTCATCATAAGCTTCAACTCCGATGATTACAAGGAGTTTATCGAAAACAAGCAGGGTTTATTCGGCCTTATTGTACAGGAAACGGTAAAGAAATTCTACGAGATACTAAAAGAATATCGTATTGCAGGTAAAAAAGTGGAGCCCTCCGGCTCTAAATGGGTGTTTCGCCTGGTATCGCACCCCGATTATCAGCGTGGAGATAAGGGTTTTATGGGCAAACTACTGCCCGATAATAACAACCAACCCGCCAAAAAGGAAGAGAACCTGCGGGTAACCTTTATTCCGCGCCAAACGGGGATAGCCCAAACCTTTGATGTAAACCAGGATATCCTCAAGGGCTTTATTTATTATAGCGAAGGTTATTTTGAGATCCCTTACCAGGAAGATTTGGAATACAGCGAAAAAGAAGCCATTAAGCAGGATAAAAAGAGCATTGCCAGGTTCGAAACTATCATCCCTGATAAACAGTTCGCCGGTAAAAAGGTGGAATACATGATGAAGGATGATGATATCATTGTATCGGGCAGTGATGAAGAACGCGAGGAGCAGAGCGTGTTTAAGATCCCGAGTGAATGGGTGAACACACCACACTTACAGGTACGCTTTAACAAGGCCGATGCTAAATTTTACCTGGCATCCTTCGGCGAAATGACCACACTGAACGAAATGGCGGTGCCCACCAGCGATATCAACTCGCCAAAATGGGTGGAGTTGCCGGTAAACTCGCGCATATTACTCAATGGCATTATTGGCTTAAACCTGTTTAAATCGTAAAGGCATGTCGCAAATATTATCTATAGGCTTATTGGTAATGGTGGTTTGCCTGCTGGCAACGCACTTTATTGATATTAAAAACTCCGGTAAAACTAATGGCTGAAAACTTTTTTGGATTAACGGATACCGGTAAGGTACGCAGCAATAACGAGGACACCTTTATTGCCCAACGCTTAAGCAGTCAATTGATACTGGCCAGCGTAATTGATGGTGTAGGCGGCTACAACGGCGGCGAGGTTGCTGCTGCCATAGCCCGCGAGCAAATGTTGGATTATTTGGGCGACAGGCAAGGCGATCCCATCCCCGCCATGATAGAGTCCTTTAAGCTGGCTAATAATGCCATCTCCGCCAAAAAACAAGAAGTGAAAGAGCTGGACAGCATGGCCTGTGTGGCTACGATGGCCCTGGTAGATATCCCAAACAACCTGTTTTACTACGCGCATGTGGGTGATACCCGCCTGTATTTGCTGCGCGATACCACGCTGGTGAAGATCTCCAAAGACCATTCCTTCGTAGGTTTCCTGGAAGACTCGGGCAGGCTGACGGAGAAGGAAGCCATGGATCACCCAAAACGGAACGAGATCAACAAGGCCCTTGGTTTTACCAGTCAGATAGATTCTGACGAGAGCTTTATCGAAACCGGGCAATCGCCATTTTTACCGGGCGATATGCTATTGCTTTGCAGCGATGGCCTCACCGATATGGTAAATAAGGGTGATATTACCGATATCATCACTCAAAAGATCTCCCTGCAGGAAAAAGCCACCAGGCTTATCCACGCGGCTAATAAAAACGGCGGGCACGATAACGTTACCGTAGTCCTTGTCCAAAACGACAAAACCCCGCAGAATCAGCCTGTAACCGCGCCAACTGTCGATATAAAAAAAAACAATGAACCGGCCGTTGAAGTAAAAAAAGAATACCAGGCGGTTAAAGCCACCATCAACCCCGATAAACAAAAAGCCATGCCAGCTAAAAAAAGCAACTTACTTAGTGTAATACTGGGCATACTTTGTATCGCCTTTTTAGGTGCCGCACTCTATTATTACCTGCAATGGCAAAAGGAAATTAATAAGCCGGTAGCTGAGCAAACAGCCGCCGTTGCTGCCGAGAAAGCGCCCCGCAACCCGCAGGAGATCCAGTTGCAAAACGCTATTAATATGGCAAAAGGCGATACGCTTACCTTGGTTGATACTGCTTTTAAACAACCCATCATCATTAGCGACACGTTGGATATCAGTAAACCACGCCTGTTTATTAAAGTAAAGGGCAATCTAACCTTACAATGCGATAGCACTTACAAAGGCCCCGCGTTTTCGGTATTTAAAGGAGCTAAAGCTATTGGCTTAGAGAATATTAAACTGCAAGGGTTTACTACTGGGGTAAGCACTTATAATACCGACCTTCACTTAAAAAACGTACAGTTTGTAAATTGCAATACGCCTGTGTTGCGTTCATTTAACCTGCCAGCCGGCAAACCTGTTACCGAGGGCTTCCCGGTGACTGTGCTATATGCCGATTCTGTAAGTAAATCACCTAAACCCGCCAATGGAACAAGGTAAGCCGCAAGAAATCCCCACCAGCCGCAGTAAAGAACGGATCTTCCTGTTCGTCGTGGCCATTCTATTCTCTGTGCTATTTTATAGACTATACACCGTGCTGCAATTGCGCTTCGCGGATGTAGATAAGCGCCTTACCGAGGGCACCATGGTGAACCTGAACGATAAAGACCCCGCAGGGAAGATCCATGACCTGCTGACCAAGGGCTATTACTTTGAGGACAAGAAGGATATCGACCTCATTACCAAAACAGTAGGCGATAATATTGGCACCGGCGTTAAAATTGATAATGTTGGTGAGCTGAACAAAAAGAAATATTACGTAGTGGCCGATGATGCCTTCCAAAACGGTGGCGAATCGTTTAAAAGCAGGGTTACCGCCTCGCGTTCGTTATTGGGTTATACCGGCGATGATTCGCTGCTTTTTGTAAGCGAACGTACCGCGCAGATGAAATTACCGGCCCAAACCGACCTGGCAATGGGTAGCTATAGCATCAGCGGCAGCATACTAAACAAAACCGAACCGGTACCCGGTGTGCTGGTGAGGCTGGATATGATCATTCCGCAGGATAGCCTCTACAGCGATGAGGAAACCGACGAAGTAAAAACGAAGGTGGAAAACGGTTATGGTTTCAAAAAAACCTTTTATGCAGATAGCGGTGGCAAGCCAAAATTACAGGAACTTACCGCCTATGCCCGTACGGATGCATCCGGTGCGTATCATTTTAAAAACCTGCCTAATAATAAAGCATTTAAGGTTTTACCACTGCAACCCGGTTACCAATTTGGCACATCGCAGGGCACAGTGGATTTGGATGAGGACGCCGAATTTAATTTTACCCAGGCACCGCATACCATCAGGCTGTTCTCTACACGCGATTTTAACATTCTGAAAAAGGAACGTTCGCTTATTATCCGCACACCAGCGGAGTTTAACAGCTGGTTTTGGATCATCGCGGGCAGCTTTATCGGCGCGTTCCTGTTCGTGCACCTAATACTTTCATGGCGATTCAAAGCCGCAGATCAGCTGATATTACCGGTGGTGATGATCTTAGCCGGCTTATCATTTATAACGCTGCTGAGCCTGCAGGACCCACTGCGAGATCGTTTCCTGGCCAAAGACTCGTTAGTGTACTTAGGAATTGGATTGGTTGCTATGCTGGTAATGCTGTTCTTCAACATGCGCCGCTTTACGGCAGATTCATGGCTGTACCGCCTTGTGTTCTTTAAAAACAATCAAAAAGCAGCGAACGGCTGGCCATGGGTGGTGATAGCTGCCGGTTTATTGGCCATGACCATTAAATTTGGTACCGGTCCTGAAGGCAGTGGGGTAAAGGTTAACCTCTTCGGTTTTCAGCCGAGCGAAATTGTAAAATACCTTGTTATCCTTTTCCTGGCGGGATTTTTTGCTGCCAATGAAAAACTCATCAGCGAATACACCAGCTGGACAAAACGCTGGTCGTTCTTTGCCTTTGCGCTCGTATCAATTTTGGTGACATTAATGCTCTTCTTATTACTGGGTGATCTTGGCCCGGCTATGGTAGTTTGCTTCACCTTCATCGCCTTATTCTCCTTCTCCAGGGGCGATTTCATGTTCATGGCCATAGCGGTGGTCATCTACGTACTTTGTTCCTGGGTATTGAAGAACGTT
Source organism: Mucilaginibacter pankratovii (assembly GCF_014773265.1). Lineage (GTDB taxonomy): Bacteria > Bacteroidota > Bacteroidia > Sphingobacteriales > Sphingobacteriaceae > Mucilaginibacter > Mucilaginibacter pankratovii. The sequence goes on from NZ_JACWMY010000005.1 coordinate 239,058, forward strand.
TGGCTCTCGGCATTAGCAACTGCAGTGATTGTAGGTTTACTGATGTTGTTCCAACGGAGAAAACTAAGCGAATCGGCCATAATGGTGCTGGTGATCATGGCGGCGTTTTTAACTATCGACCAGATCCCGTATTTAGGTAAACTGTTCCCCGGCCCTGTACAGCGTTTGGTGGACAGGAAAGCCATTTGGCAGGATCCATGGAACAACGAGGTTTACGGCGGCGACCAGGTAGCCAACGGGCTTTGGGCTATGAGCAGCGGCGGCGTATCCGGCCAGGGCGTAGGGGAGGGCTTTGCCAAAACTATCCCCGAGGCACATACGGATATGATACTGCCCTCCATGGGCGAAGAATTTGGCTGGACGGGGATCGTCTGCATCTTTCTGCTATTCTTGCTTTACCTGCACCGCTCCATCATCATCGGGCGGCGTACGGGGACACCGTTTCTGTTCTATCTATGTGCAGGGGTGGGGGTTTCCACATTTGTGCAGTTCTTGCTGATAGCGGGTGGCTCTACGGGGGCGTTGCCATTGTCGGGTGTATCACTGCCATTTCAAAGCTATGGGGGTTCGTCGTTAGTGGCTAATTTACTGGCATCCGGCTTTTTACTCTCCGCATCATTGGTACGCGGCTCGCCGGTACAGATGAAATATATCTCCAATCAACAGGATAGAAACCTGGTACCGGCGCTTATTGCTGCCGTAATGGGCGTTACCCTATTGACCGTCAGCGTATCAAGGTATTTGTTCGATAACAAAAAATGGGTAGTACAACCCGCTTTGGTTGCCGATAAAAGCGGCGCGCGTATGTTTAGTTATAACCCACGTATTGCTATCCTGATGAACAGACTGCAGGCGGGATCGATATACGACCGCGACGGTGTATTACTGGCCACCAGTAAGCCCGATATGGTAAAGAAACAATTAGGCAAACTCGCTAACGCTGGCGTTGGTAATTATAATATCGATTCGGCGATGCACAAAAGGTTGGACAGGTATTACCCTTTCGAAGAGCAGATGTTCTTTTGGACGGGCGATGATAACTCCGGCGTGTTCAACGGAAGCAGCAACGGCTACTTTGCCGAATATGAGCACGCTGCAGAACTGCGGGGCTTTCAACTACCCACCACCAACTATAATGTAACCGCTAACCGTTACCGGGAGGACAGGTTCCTGGCACGTGGTGTAAAAGAAATGACGGTTGTAAAGCGCGATTACAGTGCACTATCGCCATTATTGTTAGCAGGGCTGAACAGTACCGCCGTGGATTCTTTCAAAAACCGTAACCGCGATGTACAACTAACCATGGATGCCGGCTTGCAAACCAGCATCCAAAAATCGATGGAAACGGATACCTCGCTGTTAGATAACCGGGTATCGGTAGTGGTGATGGAATCTAACACAGGCGATGTACTTGCATCATCCTTGTATCCATTGCCGCCCGTTCGCAACTGGGAGAAACTCACCATGAGCTACGCCGAGCAAAACCAGCTCAGCAACTGGATGACAACTACCGACCTGGGCTTTACTTACGCCACGCAGCCGGGTTCAACGGCCAAGCTGGTTACTTCATTAGCATCGTTTAATAAACTGGGCATCGCGGCCGCAAACCGGAAATTCCAGGTAAGCGAGTGGGAGCGTATCCGTACCAAAGGGCTTGAGCCTGATGAAACCGGCTTGATCACTTTGGAACGCGCTGTAGCAAAATCAAATAACGTTTACTTTATCAAGCTGGCCAACGAGGAGCATCTGCAGGAAGATATGGCTACACTTTACCTTAAAACTGGGATGTTTTTGCACGGTGTAGGTGGCTATTTTTACGGTCGGCAACAGGAGAACGCGGCCCAGGAAGAAAAATGGCGTACCTTGTGGCGTAAAACCGAGTTCAACACCAAGCCGCGATACGATCCTAATAACATCCGCCGTACGCGTGCTAAAGGCATCTCGGGTATGTCGTGGGGCCAGGGCGAGTTGATTGCAACACCGGCTTCGGTAGCAAGGGTAGCAGCCGGAATTGCCAATGGCGGCACCATGCCTAATAACCGCTATGTATTAAAATTCAGCGATTCGGCAACATCGGTAAAACCGGGAATTAAGCTGGCTAATGATCCAAAATATGCCCAGCTAATGCGCCGGTACATGATAGAGCAAAGCGCGCCAAAAGCTTACACTTTAGGCTTGGCTGTCGCGGGTAAAACCGGTACACCGGAACGGATCTGGAAAAAACAGCAAATAAACGATGGCTGGTACGTATTCTTCGCGCCAAAACAAAAGGGCAGCGGTAATATAGTGGTTTGCGTGCGTATAGAATCGACCAAAGGTTCTTCCGACGCGGTAAAACTTGCCGGGAAGCACGTGATACCATTTTTGTTAAAAAAGGGTTATATCAAAAGCATTGTTCAGCAAACAAATGAATAATGGCAGGGTTAAAAAGAGTGTCGGCAAGGCACAAATACATATAAATTACAGGTATTAGCATGATATTTAATTTGTTCAGCAATGAGGGGAAAAACCGCCCGGATGACGTAAAAAGCTTACGCCATGCTTTACTCCAGTTCATCAAACAGGAGCTACAAAAGGCCGAAGGCGGCGAGGGCTCCAATATTAAGGGCCTGAGCTTGTACATCAATTGCAATGCTACCGACAGGCACATGTACGAAGCCGCGGTTTACGCCGAGCAACCGGATGTGTTTAAAGACGAAATTCAAAAAATAGCCGACGATTTTGACCTTGGCTTGCCTGACCGCTGGACGTTGGATGTGGTATTCGATCAGGAAATACCAGAGGAAGCAACTAAGGCAAAAGACGTTGATGCCGCGTTTTTTATTAAAACCAGCAAGCATTTTATTAAACAAACGGCAACGGCTTATATCCGGGTTTTAAACGGCGAAACAGAATTGAAGGAGTATACGCTTACTTCCGGGCCGGATAAAATAAACATTGGCCGCGATAAAAAGGCGCAAGCCGATGATGGCTTCTTCCGCACCAACCAAATTGCTTTTCCATCAGAAAGTGCCGATGGTGCCAATAAATATGTAAGCCGCCAGCACGCTCACGTTGAGTGGAACGTAGAGGCGCAGCGTTTTATGCTTTTTGCCGATGAAGGCGGTATCCCGCCGAGGAATAAGATCAAGATAAAAGAAGATAAAAGCGATAAGGTATTCAAACTGCATTCAACGGCTATAGGCCATCCGTTAAAAGAAGGCGACCAGATTATCTTAGGCGAATCGGCAGTATTGGAATTTAGCTATCAACCCCTTACATAAATGAGTAAAGTTTTTACGATAGCAGAAGGATTAGAGAATTTGGGTGCGCTGCGCACAGGCGGCCAGGGTTCGGTATACAAAGGCCGGCGAACGGGGGTGATCTACTCCGCCGTAAAGCTGATACCAACACCCGTTTACTCGGAAAGCGGCGACGATAAAAACTACCGCAACTTTCAAAACGAAGTTGCCAAACTGCAAAAGGTAAATGAGATCCCTAACCCCAACGTTGTAAAAATACTAAGCTTCGGTATTACTGAGAGCGGCTCTTTTCCGTTCATCGAGATGGAATATATTGAAGGGCCTGACCTAAGTGAACTACTACAACCCCCGCATGAGAAAATTTTCATACTGAAGGAATTGCTGAAAGTTGCCGACCAACTGGCCTGCGCGCTTGCCCATTGCCACACCGTAGGCGTAAAGCACGGCGACGTAAAAAGCAATAACGTAAAATACAACATCCATACCGGTAATTATGTACTGCTTGATTTTGGCCTGGCCATCATGAGCGAAGAGCAGCGCCGCAGCAGCATCCGCAATGCCGGCGCTGTTGAATTTATGGCGCCAGAGCAGCACGATGGCAAAATGCTGATGCAAACCGACGTGTACAGCTATGGTGTGATATTGTACGAATTACTTACCGGGCAGGTACCTTTCCCACTGGATGGGGATGGAGATACCGGGCGCAATACCGTAATGGTACGGCACCAGGAAGCTCCCGTGCCCGATGCCATGAAAACCCGTAAGGCTAACCTTCCGGTCAGCTGGGATGCCGATAAACAAGCGTTGGAGATGCAGGTACCCGCCTGGTTGCTAAACCTGGTAGATAAATGCCTGCAAAAGGACCCTTACAAACGTTTTGCCGATGGAAACGAGCTCCACAATGCCATTATAAGTGGCAGCCTGGCATCGGCAGATAATGGGATAACGGGCGTTGGCCCGGCTACTTTGTTAAGCGAAAATGAAAAATTACAAACCCAACTGCAGGAGCGCAGCGACCCGGAAAAGGTTGGCATCCTGAAAATGGATGGGGGCGTGGTACACATGCATAAAACCGTATTTGGCGGCCTGTTATTTTTAACGGTACTTTTTATGGGCCTGTTTGCCTATTCATCGCTTACCAAAAACTCGGCCAATGACGCTTACAATCCTATCGCCGCAGAAACTACACTGAAGCCTTATAAATCTGTGCTTTTTATTAACTCTTATAACTTTGACAGCATAAAAAGGGCGCGGCAACTGGCCCGATTAAAGGCTGATTCCATAGCCAGAGCCGAAGCAGAGATCATCAGGCAGCAAACGGGCGGCACAACGGAAAACCCCACAAAAGGCCAAAAATCTAAAAAGAAACGGAAAAAGTTTTTGGGATTATTTTAGTAGGGAAGAAGGAGGTCTGAGTCCCATCTTCCCCACCTAATTATAGCTTTTCAGATTCAACCTCAGCGATATACCCACATCCCACAGGCACATACTTATCTTTTACCTTTAGCAAATAAATAAATTTTGATGTGCTGCCGCTATCGAAAAATACGTGCACTATGGTGCCGGTATCACCCTTGGCAGGTTTGTATTTTTTCCAGCCGCTTCTGCCGCCAAGCTTTCTCATTTCGGCGGAGGGCCACTTAAGGCTTTCGCTATCATTAAGGGTGGAATAAACGCCTCCATCATGTGCTATTTGAGCGGTTTTGCCTATCAGAGCAAAGGCAGCGGCGCTATCTATCTTGCAATAATCGGTTTTTGTGCGTGCCGAATCCGGCAGTGTAGTTTGCGCGCTGCCACTGGCAGCATAAAAAACAAAAAAGAGGCAAAGGGTACTTGTCAGCTTGATGATCTTAGTCATGGTAAATAGTATTATTGGTTTCAGTGGCAACACAAGTTACCCGGCTAATAACGAAGGAACAAAAAATGCGCCACAAGCACATGCTGCGCCCATGTTTATTTATATTTTTACCCCTATGAAAACTTTAGGCCTTATCGGCGGTACCAGTTGGGTATCAACTATAGATTATTACCGCTTTATCAACCAGGGTGTTAACAACCGTCTCGGCGGGGTAAACGCTGCCCGGCTACTTGTTCACTCCTTCAACTATGCCGACATTGTTAAAAACCTGGATACCAACAATTGGGATGCTATTTTAAAAATGATAGTAGATGCAGGCATTAACTTAAAAAACAGCGGGGCCGAGGGTATTATACTTTGCGGCAATACCACCCACCTGGTAGCAACCGAGGCGCAAGCGCAAATTGGTTTACCCATCATCCATATTGCCGAAGCGACAGCAGTTGCTATTAAAAAAGAGGGCTTTAAGACTGTGGCTTTGTTGGGAACGCGTTTTACCATGGAACACAACTTCTTTGCGGATAAACTTAAAGCCGCCGGTATCCAACCGCTAACGCCCGATAAAACCGACCGCGACTTTATACACGAAACTCTGCTGCGCGAAATGGGAAAGGGCATTTTTAAACCCGAAACCAAGGCTGCTTACCTGCAAATAATGGATAAGCTAAAGCTGCAGGGTGCTGAGGGTGTGATACTCGGCTGTACCGAAATTCCTTTGCTGGTACAACCTGCCGATACCGATTTGATGCTTTTTGATACCGCCGCCATCCATTCGGCTGCCGCTGTAGATTTTATTTTAAATTAGGACGGTTACCCGCTATTATTTAACACTAAAAATTGCATACTTTTAAAACGTTATGCAAGTAAAAAACGACGAAAAGATCATACGCGCCTGGGCCATGTTCGATTGGGCAAACTCGGCCTATAACCTGGTGATCACAACCACTATTTTCCCTGCTTACTATGTGGCTATCACCACTAACGAAGATAATGGCAACCAGGTACATTTCTTCGGCCATAACTTCATCAACACCGCCCTGCAGGATTATTCGCTTGCATTCGCATATCTTATCATGGTGCTGCTGCTGCCTATCCTCAGCTCCATTGCCGATTACCGCGGTAACAAAAAGGTGTTTATGCAATTCTTTACTATACTGGGTTCGCTGGCCTGTTGCGGGCTTTTCTTTTTTGATGCCGAGCATATCGAGCGGGGCATCATTTGCTTCGCCTTAGCGGCCATCGGTTATAGCGGGGGCTTTGTTTTCTACAACTCGTACCTGCCCGAAATTGCTACTGTAAACATGCAGGACAGGGTAAGTGCTAAAGGTTTTAATTACGGCTACGTGGGCAGCGTTTTGCTACAGCTGATATGCTTTGTGTTTGTAATGATGCCCGATACTTTTGGCTTAACAAAGGGGAGCGCCGCGCAATTATCCTTCCTGCTGGTAGGTATCTGGTGGATAGGTTTCGCCACCATACCTTTCAGGCTGCTGCCCAAGGGCAGCCCCAATGCACGTACGCACCAACACAACATCATTAAAGGCGGCTTTATAGAATTAGGCAAAGTTTGGGGAAAAATAAAACATATGCCCATGTTACGAGGCTATCTGCCCGCCTTCTTCTTTTATTCGATGGGGGTACAAACTATTATGCTGGTGGCTACTGCTTTTGGCGCCAAAGAGCTTAAAATGGATACATCGCAGCTTATTGTTATTATATTAATTATACAGATCATCGCTATAGCCGGTGCCACCATCATGTCGCGCTTATCGGGCAAATATGGCAACGTAAGGGTGTTAATATTAGTGGTGTGTATTTGGATAGGGGTTTGTATCGCCGCTTATTTTACTACAACTGTTACCGAGTTTTATATCATAGCCGTAGTAGTTGGTGTAGTGATGGGAGGGATCCAATCGCTTTCGCGCTCTACTTACTCTAAATATTTACCTCAGAATATTACCGACACAGCTTCGTTTTTCAGCTTTTATGATGTTACCGAGAAGCTATCCATCGTAGGTGGTTTATTCAGCTTTGGGTTTATCGAAGAATTTACCGGTAGCATGCGCAATTCCACGCTGGTGCTTTGCGGCTTTTTTATCATAGGGTTGCTATTCCTGTTTTTGTTGCTCCAAACCGAGAAGAAAGTTCTAAAAAATTCGGAATTTAGCGCGGTATAATTTTGTGCAGATGATTGTAGAGCTGTTTATTCCGTGTTTTGTAGACCAGTTATATCCCGATACCGCTTTTAATACCGTAAAGGTGCTGGAGAAGGCCGGATGCGTGGTGAACTACAACCCGGCGCAAACCTGTTGCGGTCAGCCTGCTTTTAATGCCGGTTTTTGGGACGATGCCAAGGCCATAGGCAGCAAATTTCTTAATGATTTTCCCGAAGACAGCGTTATCGTATCGCCGTCGGCCTCCTGCACGGGTATGGTACGCAACTACTATAACGATCTGTTTACAAATACTACATCGCACAACAAGTGCCGCAACATCCAAAGCAATATTTACGAGCTGAGCGACTTTTTGGTAAACATACTACAGGTAGATTATTTTGGTGCCGAGCTGGAAGGCCGCGCCGTTTACCACGACAGCTGTGCCGGCCTGCGCGAATGCAAAATAAAAGAGGAGCCCCGCAAACTGCTCTCCAAAGTATTAGGCCTGGAATTGGTTGATCTTAAAGACGGCGAAACCTGCTGTGGTTTTGGCGGCACGTTCGCGGTTAAATTCGATGCCATTTCTACCGCTATGGCCCAGCAAAAGGTTTACAACGCCATTGATGCTAGGGCCGATTACATCATCTCTACCGATGCCTCTTGCTTACTGCACATGCAGGGCTATATCGATAAAAACAACCTCCCTATCAAAACCATCCACATTGCTGATGTACTGGCACATGGTTGGGGTAATGTATAATGATAACGCTTAAGCCTAAATATAAAATTGAGCAAATTACACTCCTTGATATTGATATGGTAAAATTAAATCTTCTTACCGTATTAAAAGATAAGGAATACAGGTTACTTACTTCAAAGCCTGACGAAATTAATTTTGATTCAGGCCCTCCTTTACAACTAAGAGGAAATTGGGAACCAACTCAGTTAAGCGATGGGGTTTTTCATATGGTGCAAAATGGTGATCAGGTTGTAGTTACACTTGATTACGCAATTTCTTTTTGGTGGTTTGTTTTTATGAGTTCATTCGTTGTGATGATAGCCATTTTTGAAGACCCGTTTGTGTTGTTTATGCTGGGATTTCTCACTATTGCGGCCTTTGTGCATTATTATGTAAATCACCGTAAAGCGCGGGAGTTACTTGCCGCTTCCCGGCTTAGTTAGCTAAATGTGACTTGTAAACACCTTCAGCAGTCGCCCGGCTCCAGCCGGACGACATGATATTATAAGGCCTTGGGCCGCAGTAATATGCCTTTAAAAACCGCTATCATCTAAGGCGAATTTACTTTTACGTTCTTTCCATTTCCCTTTTGTAAAATCGGGGAATTCGATAGAGGAGTTGCCTTCTTTCAATGATTTGGTAGATAGCGGCATGATCACACTCATCGTAACAGAATCATAAACATCTATGGGCGTTTGTTTTTTCTGTTTTACGGCTTCAATAAAAGCATTAAACACAAACCAGTCCATACCGCCATGGCCTGCGCCTTCAGCTTCTTTAGCGTATTTTTTCCAAAGCGGATGGTCATATTTGTCAAACCATACCTGTGCCGGGTCCCAAACATCATCTTGTTTTGATTGGTGGTCGATGTATACGCTCTTATTAACATCCATCCAAATACCCTTTGTTCCCTGCACCCTAAAACCTAAGGAGTATGGGCGTGGCAAGTGTGTATCGTGGCTTAATAAAACGGTTTCGCCGTTGGCGCAATTGATCATGGTAGTGGTAACGTCACCGTTTTTGTAATTGATCTTAGCGTTTTTATGTCCCGGCGACTGCTCCTCTACGTAAGCTGCCAAGCCGCGTGCCTTTGAACTAAATGAAACCAGGCTTGTAAAACGATTGCCGGCGTTAATATTGGCATAATGCATACACGGCCCTGCGCCATGAGTAGGGTAGATGTCGCCATCCTGGTCTATATTATATTGGGTTCGCCATTGTGCTTCGCTTAAGGCATTTGGGCCAAATTCAACGCCACCGCCATAATACTGCTTTCCGTTATTGAACAATACGCCCCTCAAATTATGCTGATAACCACCTTCGAGGTGAATGATCTCGCCAAACAGATCCTGCCTTACCATATTTAAGGCGGCCATCACATCACGGCGGTAGCATACGTTCTCCAGTGTCATGTAGGGGATGCCCGTTTTTTCGGATGTATGCACAATATCCCAGTGCTCATCTAGGGTTAAACCAGCTATCACTTCGCAGCCAACATACTTGCCGGCTTTCATCGCATCTATAGATTGCTGATAATGAAATGCCCATGGTGTAGCAATAATAACGGCATCAATATCTTTATGGTCCAGTAAGCGTTTATAAGCATCAAGGCCACCGGTGTATTCTTTAACAGGAGCATGGCCTTTTTTCGCGATGTATTCGCGGCATATTTTTAACGAGCTTTCCTGAATATCGCAAATGGCAACAACTTCAACATCATCGCGCAGCAAACCTTCAGAAATATGGCTCATTCCGCGGGCACCAACGCCAATGTATCCAAGCCTTACTTTTGCCGGTGCCGAAGCAAATAAACTGCCCGAGGGTAAAATAGTGATGCCCGCCGCTGCGATCGCGCTGTTTCTAATAAACTCTCTTCTTTCCATAATGAATTTATTTATGCTATTTATTTTGAGTTACAATGTAGGTTACCACAGATGTCGCATCTGATACAAATGTTGGTTATGATTTTTCAAATGTATAAAATTCGTTGTGTGTTCGCACACATTTAATAAAATTTCTAATATTTTATTTTTTAACACTAATTAATAGCAAAGTTTTAAGGGGAATGAGACATCGTTGGTTCGGAAGATTTAGGGGATATACCACTCCAAAAATTTTAGCCGCGTGCTTGTAAATAGCGTAAAATATCCGCTCGTACAGCTAATTAATATATATTTGCAAAGTTTTTAACATACACCAATTAAGAATGTCATCCGGAAAGAACGCAGTTGTAAGAATTAAAGATATTGCCTTAAAAGCCAAAGTATCAACAGGTACCGTTGATAGGGTTATCCACAACCGTGGCCGGGTGGCCGAAGATGTAAAAGAACGCGTACTGAAGATTCTGAAAGAGCTTAATTACGAGCCTAATATCATGGCCCGCATGCTGGGCTCAAAAAAGCAATATGTTTTTGCCGCTTTATTGCCCGATCACACCTATGATGCTTTCTGGATGGCCCCTAAGCTGGGTATTGAAAAGGCCGAGCAGGATCTGAGACAATATGGTGTAAGCGTTGAGCAATACGTTTTTAACCCGCACGATCCGCAGGATTATGTAAAAATGGCTAACAAGCTGACAAAGAAGAACCCGGATGGTATTCTGCTATCGCCTATATATTATAACGAAACGCTCCCGTTTTTTGAGAAATGGAACGAGGCAAAAATACCTTTCGTGTTGTTTAACACGCAGATAGCCGAGTACGACCCCTTGAGCTATATAGGCCAGGATTCGTACCAGAGCGGCTTATTGGCTGCCAAACTGGTGCATTACGGCCAGCCAAACCCATGCTCAATACTGATAGCGCATATTGATGAGGAAATGAGCAATGCGCAGCACCTGGTAAAAAAAGAGCAGGGTTTCCGCAATTATTTTATTCAGCAAAACCTGGCGCATCACTATAATATTATAAGTACAGAACTAAACCGATCCAGCCAATCAGGTTTTATAAAAAAGCTGGATGAGATCTTAGAGAGCACCTTAGACTTGAAACAGATCTTTGTTACTACATCGCAGGCTTACGATATTGCTAAGTACCTGAACCAAAGGCATGTTAAAAACATTAAGCTGATAGGGTACGATTTAATAGCTCCAAATCTTTACTACCTCGAAAATGGCGACATCAGCTTCCTCATCAACCAAAACCCGAAAGGGCAGGGGTATTGGGGGATATACCAATTGGCAGAGCACCTTGTATTTAAAAAGGAAGTCCCTATCCTTAAATATCTCCCGCTGGATGTGGTAACCAACGAAAACCTCAACTACTTCCGCGACGAGAAAAGCGATACCTTTGTAGAAATTTAATTTCAACAAATAAATTTTAGCGGCGCTGTTTTATATATATTTGTGTTCGAGCACGCATATTATATCGCTCGATAAAAATGAAGCAGTTTAAAAGCCGTCACCTACCCAAACATACTGCCGATAAAGGCATGAAAAGTATTTCTGCTTTTTTAGACGGGGAGGAGCGGCAGCAAATTGATAATGCTCCCTGGGACGACACGGGCGATCTGCCGCTGGTTTCTTTTTCGCTCGCGCACAATCAACAAGGGATCTATTTAAAATACAGCGTAAAGGAGAAGCACATGCTTGCCCATTATAAAAATATTAACGACCCCGTTTACAAAGATAGCTGTGTAGAGTTTTTTATTGCCTTTGCTGGCGATCGCGCTTACTATAATTTTGAATTTAATAGCATAGGAACCGCCCTCTGCGGCTTTGGCGACGGTAAAAACGATAGGGAAGACTTACCTGTTGATATCATTGCAACTATAAATACCTTAAGTACCGTAGAGCACCAAGACACCGAAACCGGTTTGTATAATTGGGAGCTTACGCTGTTTTTTCCTTTTGAGGTGTTTACGCATCATCATATAAATAATGTTACAGGGGAGGCTTGCCGTGTAAATTTTTATAAATGCGGCGACGAGTTACCCGAGCCTCATTTCTTGAGTTGGACACCTATAAACCATCCATATCCCGAGTTTCATCTACCTGGGATGTTTGGTTCTGTGGTGTTTGTATAAGCGATTCTCAATTATTCCTCTTTCATTAATTCTCTATTAATCAATTAAATAAAAAATATTTTTAAAAATGTGCGCGCACACGCAAATTAAATCACATATTTGTGAACTGATGTTGGGGAATATGTAATTGCCTAATTGGCGTAAAATATTCATCAAAATATAACCTATCAACAACACATAACATTATGAGCGCTTTAAAAAAAGGGAAGATCTTAGTTACCGGCGGAACGGGTTACATTGGTTCGCACACAGTTGTTGAATTGCAAAACAGCGGTTACGAGGTTATTATATTAGATAATCTGTCCAATTCAAACATTAAGGTGCTGGTGCAAATAACTGCCATAACCGGTAAAAGGCCTCAATTTATCCAGCTCGACTTGCGCGATAAAGTGGCGCTTACTGAATTTATCAGCGGGCAGGGGGATATTACCGGGCTTATCCATTTTGCCGCATCAAAATCGGTTGGCGAATCGGTTAAAGAACCATTACTTTATTACGAGAATAACATCTGCACGCTGGTGAATTTGCTTGGTGCATTTGTCGGGCGTAAGATCAATTTTGTGTTTTCATCATCATGTACGGTTTACGGTCAGCCGGATGTATTGCCTGTTGCCGAAACCGCACCCGTAAAAACTGCCGAATCGCCGTATGGCAATACCAAGCAGATAGGCGAGGAGATCCTTCGCGAAACTGCCGATGCCGGCAGCGATCTTAAAGTTATCGCCCTGCGTTATTTTAACCCGGTGGGTGCACACGCCTCGGCATTAATAGGCGAACTGCCAAACGGCGTTCCGCAAAACCTGGTACCCTTTGTAACGCAAACCGCCATTGGTAAACGCGATTTTTTAACCGTTTACGGCGATGATTACGATACCCCCGATGGCAGCTGTATTCGCGACTATATCCATGTCGTAGACCTCGCCAGGGCGCACGTGGCAGCCATTGCTCGTATGGAAGCCGAAAAGATGGACTCGGTTTACGAAACCTTCAACATCGGTACAGGCAACGGCAATTCGGTATTGGAGGTGATTCACGCCTTTCAGCGGGTAAACAGTGTGGCGCTTAATTTCCGCATCGGCGCCCCGCGCGAAGGCGACATCATGAAGATCTGGGGAGATGTGGACAAAGCCGCCACCGTGCTCAACTGGAAAGCTGAGCTAACGCTTGATGATATGCTTAGCTCAGCCTGGGCATGGGAAAAATATATCAACAGTAATCCTTATTAATAATGGCAAGGTTCAACAGAACTGTATTTGTATTGGCGATTGCTTTAGCTTGCTGCTGCGGGCAAAGCTTTGCGCAAATAACCTACAGCGGCGTGCAGCCCGGTAAAGCGGCTGTGACGCTGGCAAAGGGGGGCATAACGCTGCAAAACAAAGTGTTGCGCCTATCACTATTGGTTAACGATGGAAAAATAGGTATCGCCTCTTTTGATGATAAGCAAACGCAATCGCATCTCCGTTTGTCCAACGCCCCGCTTTTTGAAATAACACAAGGCGACGGTGCAATCATCAGCTCCAATGATTTCCTGTTAACCGGTAACCCGAAGATCATCATTACCGACTATAAAAAGCCCGGCAAAGAAGTACAAGCAATACTGAGAAACGCAAAAGCGGGCATAACCGTAAATTGGCAGGCTATCCTAACCGATGGTGCCAATTTTGTAACCCAAATTTTTACTTTCCAAAGCGCCGCTTCGGTTAAGATCAGCAAGATAACCCTGGTTAAACTGCCCTCATCGGCAGGCTTAAAGCAGGTAGGCACGGTTGACGGTTCGCCATTGGTTAAGGGCACTATGTTTTTCGCTTTGGAGCATCCGATGAGTCAGGCGAGCGCCATAAAGGCTTTCACCACCGTGTATTTGCCAAGGCAGGAAGCGCTTAAAGTAGGGCAGCCGCTAACCATATCCGCGGTATTTGGCGTTACGCCTAAAGGGCAATTACGCAGAGGGTTTCTTTACTATACCGAACTGGCACGCGCGCAATCCTACAAGCAGGTATTGCACTATAACTCCTGGTTCGATCTTTCATGGGTAGACAGGAAGCTCAGCGAAACTGACTGCCTCGACAGGATAACCGTATTTACCGATAGCCTCGTAAAAAAACGGCATGTAAAAATGGATGCCTTTTTGTTTGATGATGGCTGGGACGATAATCAATCGCTTTGGCAATTTAACAGCGGTTTCCCCAATGGCTTTAGCAAACTATCCGCAGCTACCAAAGCAAGCGGTGCAGCTTTAGGCGTTTGGGTGTCGCCATGGGGCGGGTACGATGAGCCAAAATTACAGCGACTGGCGTTTGGCATAAAACAATCCCCTCCGTTCGAAACTAACGATAACGGTTTCTCGTTAACCGGTCCGGTTTACAATAAGCGCTTCCGCGCTGTTACCACCCGGTTCATTAAGGATTACAATGTGGCCATGTTTAAGTTTGATGGCGTGGGTGCGGGCAACGGTGCAAATGGCGCCAGCATTACCTACCAAAAAGATATTGAAGCATTTTTAAGCTTGATAAACGGCTTGCGGGAAGAGAAGCCCAATCTGTACCTCAGCCTAACGGTGGGTACCTGGCCATCGGCTTACTGGCTTAAATACGGCGATGCCATCTGGCGTGCAGGCGACGATACCGGCCTTGCCGGCGACGGCCCCAAACGCCAGCAATGGATCACCTATAAAGACGGGCAGGCCTATCAAAATATCGTAAAGCGTGCGCCGCTGTTCCCGCTTAACTCGCTCATGTATCATGGTGTTTGTATAGCGGCAAACGGCTTGCCGGGCAAACTGGAGATGGACGATAAAAACATTGCCGATGAGATCTGGGCATTCTTCGGCACCGGCACAGGGTTGCAGGAGTTGTACGCAGATCCGCATAAACTTAGTACCAACAATTGGGATTGTATTAAAACCGCGGCCAACTGGGCAAGGGCAAATAAAAAAGCGCTGGCAGATACCCACTGGTTTGGCGGCGACCCGCTAAAGAGCCAGGTATACGGCTACGCGGGCTGGGCTGCAGGCAAGGGCGTGCTTACCATCCGCAATCCAACCGCACAAACGCAAACCTTTACGGTTAAAGTGAGAGATGTGTTAGATTTGCCGTCCACCTCAACAGATAATTACCGGTTTTTTGATGCCCGGGATGCTAAACACCCGCAGGTTTATGCCGGTCGCGCCATCAAAATAACACTTGCACCTTACGAAGTGAAGGTAATGGATGCCAAACCATTTTAAATACCTGGCAATTAATAGTATATAACAAAAAGGTTTAGATAAATTGCAGTATAAATGCATACGAATGAAATGAAATATAATTTTTCGGGTATCATAACACAGTTCAGCATCGGGGAAGGTTCGTTCGAGATAAAACCCTTTGGTTCGGGGCATATCAACGATACCTACCGGGTAAAAAGCCCCGTAAATGGCCGCGACTACCTGTTGCAAAAGATAAACGATTATGTATTTAAGGATGTGAACGGGCTGATGAACAATATGCTGTACGTTACCAACCATCTGAAACAAAAAATTTATAAAGCAGGCGGCGACCCGGATAAGGAAGTTTTAACCCTTATTCCCTGCAATAACGGGTTGTATTATTGCCGGGATGAGCATGGCGGCTACTGGCGCATGACCACCTTTTTGCATAACACCAAAAGCTACGACCTGGTTACCGCGGGCAACCAGGCCTATCAGGGCGGGGTGGCATTCGGTAGGTTTCAATATCTACTATGCGATATGGGGGCCGAAATGCTGGTAGATACTATCCCCAATTTTTTAAATATCGAATTCAGGCTGTGGGAATTGAGTCAGGCCATAGAGAACAACGCTGCCGACCGGTTAAGCACAGTATCTGCCGAGCTTGATTTTTTACTGAGCCGTGCCGATAGCATGAAGGACATACTACAATGGGGCCGCGCAGGTATTTTGCCCTTACGCATCACCCATAACGATACCAAATTCAATAACATCCTGCTTGATGAACAGGATAACATCCAATGCGTTATCGACCTGGATACCGTAATGCCCGGATATGTAGCTTATGACTTTGGCGACGCTATCCGCAGCATCATCAGCACCGCCGCCGAGGATGAGGTAAATTTGGAGGCCATACAACTGAACATCCACTTGTTTGAGGAGTTCACCAAAGGTTACCTCAGCCAAACCATTTCCTTTTTAAGCGAGCAGGAACTCAAATCGCTCATCAAAGGCGTGTTGCTGTTGCCCTACATGCAGGCCGTTAGGTTTTTAACCGATTACCTGAATGGTGATACCTACTATAAAACCCAGTTTGCCGGGCATAACCTGCAGCGCACCCTTGCCCAAATGCAATTGTTGAAAATGCTGGAGCTGAATAAGGAAAAATTGACCACAATCATCGAGCGCGAATGGTTTGGCTCATATAACAGTCGCGCCGCATCAAAACAACCAGTTGCCTTTCACGGTGTACAAACCCAACGCCTTTAATTATCACACCTAACCATAATATAATGCCACGTTTAAATCTTTTAGAAGAAACAAGGTTTGAAAAACTACCTGTAACGGTTTATGCCGATATGCTCACCGCATCAAAAGTGGTGGCTGGGCGTATTGCCGGTATCATTAAGCAAAAAGCCCAAAAAGGGGAGCAGGCCGTACTTGGCCTGGCCACCGGCGCAACGCCTGTAGCTGTTTATAAAGAACTGGTGCGCCTGCATCGAGAAGAAGGGCTCAGTTTTAAAAATGTTACCACCTTTAATCTCGATGAGTATTTTCCTATGAATGCGACTGCTGTACAAAGCTATAAGGTGTTCATGAACAAGCATTTGTTTGATCATGTGGATATTGCCCCCGAGAATATCAACATCCCCGATGGCGAGCTGGCACAAGAAGATGTGGCCTCGTTTTGCCTCGAATATGAAAAGAAGATCAGCGCTTACGGCGGGCTCGACCTGCAGATCCTGGGTATTGGCCGTACAGGGCACATCGGGTTTAACGAGCCGGGTTCGGCGCCAAACTCGGGTACGCGCCTGGTATCTTTAGACGAACTTACCCGCAGCGATGCCGCGCACGATTTTGGCGGAAAGGCTAATGTGCCCGCCAAAGCCATCACCATGGGTATCGGAACCATTTTTAAGGCCCGCGAAATTATCCTGATGGCCTGGAACGCCAAGAAGGCTGACATTATTAAAAAAGCGGTGGAAGGCGATGTTTCTGCGGAGATCCCGGCTACCTACCTGCAACACTCGGATAACGTGGAGTTTATTTTAGATGAAGATGCCGCATCATCATTAACCCGCTTTAATACGCCATGGTTGGTGAAGGATTGTACCTGGGACGAGCAGCTGATTAAAAAAGCGGTGATCTGGCTTGCCAAAACGCTGAATAAACCAATCCTTAAACTTACCGAAGACGATTACAATACCAATGGTATGGCGCAACTGGCCACGCAAAACGGGCCGGTTTACAATATCAACATTCATATCTTTAATAAACTGCAGCATACCATTACCGGCTGGCCGGGTGGTAAACCAAATGCCGATGACAGTCAGCGCCCCGAACGCGCAATACCTGCTGTCAAACGTGCTATCGTATTTTCTCCGCATCCGGATGACGACGTGATCTCGATGGGCGGTACCTTCATTCGCCTGGCCGACCAGTGGCATGATGTGCACGTAGCTTACCAAACATCGGGCAATACGGCGGTTTGGGATGATGATGCGCTGCGCTTTGTGGAATTCAGTCTCGATCTTTCCAAATCGCAGGGTGTCAATGATGAGAAACTTCGCGCTACCTATAATGATATGCGCGGGTTCATCAAAACCAAAAAGCCGAATGAACGCGACCCACAGGAGATGGAGACCATCAAAGGGCTTATCCGCAAAGGCGAAGCCATAGCAGGTGCCCGTTTTGTTGGTTTGGATGATGACCATATCCATTTCCAGGACCTGCCATTTTACGATAAGCGCAAGGTGAGCAAAGAGGTATCGTACGAGGAGGATATCCGGCAAACCATGGCTTTGCTTCAGCAAGTAAAACCGCACCAGATCTACGCCGCCGGTGATTTTGCCGACCCACATGGTACACATAAGACCTGTTTTGATATTATCCACGAAGCCATTATTCGCCTTACTAAAACCGAAGAATGGATGAAAGATTGCTGGCTGTGGCTTTACCGTGGTGCCTGGTTCGAGTTTGAAACGCATGAAATAGAAATGTGTGTGCCTTTGTCGCCCGAAGAAGTGGAGCGCAAGCGCCTGGCCATATTCAAACACCAATCGCAAAAAGACCGCCCTGTTTTCCCGGGCGATGATGCCCGCGAATTTTGGGTAAGAGCAGAGGACCGCACAAGTGAAACCGCTCGCACTTATAACCAGCTTGGCCTGGCGGAGTACGAAGCGATGGAAGCGTTTGTGAGGTTTAAGTTTTAGCTCAAGCCCCCCGGCCCCCTGAAGGGGGAGCTTTTTAAAAGCAATGTCATTAGTTAAGTTTTATTTCCTTTAACGTTATAAAATGCACTTGTTGGGTTAGCAAAAAAGTTTACAAAAGTTTACACAATTCAAAAAATAAAAATATAACTATTTAATAATAAGATAGATATACTTTTGATGGGTTTACACTTTTTGAGGCGTTTATTTTCTTTTGATTAATATCTCATCAACTCTAAACTTGACAACATCGCTCCCGAGGCGGGAACTTTTGAAAAGCAGCGGAGCGTGACCAAAAGACTCAAATACTATTATTTAAATCAATGGAATCATCTTCAATCGGCGCAATCACAAAATAAAAAAACATGACACTTATAAAATCAATATCAGGCATACGGGGTACTATTGGCGGCACGCCGGGTGACGGACTTACACCCGCAGATGTGGTGAAATTCACTGCAGCTTACGGTCGTTGGGTTATCGAAACTACGGGCAAACGCAAAGTGGTGATTGGCCGCGATGCGCGTATCTCCGGCCGGATGGTGAACCATTTGGTAACCGGCACGCTGATGGGGCTGGGGATAGATGTGGTAGACCTTGGTCTTTCTACCACCCCAACCGTAGAAATTGCCGTGCCCGATGAACAGGCCGGTGGCGGCATTATTATTACGGCCAGCCACAACCCAAAACAATGGAACGCCCTGAAATTATTAAACTTTAAGGGTGAGTTTATTAATGATAACGAAGGTAAAAAAGTACTGGAGCTTGCCGAAGACACCTCATGGGCCTTTGCCGAAGTGGATGAATTGGGCAAAGTGACTTATGACGATACCTATCTGCAAAAACATATTGATAAGATCCTGGCCTTGCCGCTGGTTGATGTTGCTGCCATAAAAGCTGCCAATTTTAGCGTGGTGATAGACTGCGTGAATTCTACCGGCGGGTTGTTTTTACCACCTTTATTGAAAGCATTGGGTGTTAACCAGGTAGACGAATTGTACTGTGAGCCAACGGGCCAATTTCCTCACAACCCCGAGCCGCTGCCGGAAAACCTTACCGCCATTGCTGGCAGGGTGGTAGAAATTGGTGCCGATCTGGGTATCGTGGTCGATCCGGATGTGGACCGCCTGTGCTTTGTAAACCAGGATGGCAGCATGTTTGGCGAAGAATATACGCTGGTTGCTGTTGCCGATCATATATTAAGGAATACACCCGGCAACACGGTTTCCAATTTATCATCAACCCGCGCCCTGCGCGATGTTACCGAAAACCTGGGTGGCGTTTACGAAGCATCGGCAGTAGGGGAGGTGAACGTGGTTACAAAAATGAAAGCCGTTAACGCGGTTATTGGTGGCGAGGGTAACGGCGGTATTATTTACCCCGAATTGCATTATGGCCGCGACGCCTTAGTGGGTATTGCTTTGTTCCTGACAATGCTGGCAAAATCGGGTAAAAGTATTTTGGAATTGAGGAAGACTTACCCGGCGTATTATATCTCTAAAAACAAAATTACCCTTACCGATGATATGGATATCGATGCCTTATTAAAGGAAGTTGAAAGCAAATACAGCCATCAGCCATATAGCACCATTGATGGTTTAAAAATTGAGTTCGGCAAGCAGTGGGTGCACTTGCGCCGGTCCAATACCGAACCGGTGATCAGGATCTATTCCGAGGCAAATTCGATGGAAAACGCTGATAAATTAGCACACCAGATCATAGAAGATATTACCGGGTTGCTCGCTGTTTAATGCCTGCCGTTATTTTTCAAAATCAGGTTTATTAAATGTTGCATATTTAGGTTTAATGCTAAATTTAATTCCCTTAAGCATGAGGTAAGCAGGTGTAAGTTTTACAAATGTGCTCGAATACATATTTAAAGCCTACTTTATTTATAATAAAGTAGGCTTTTTTTTGCCAAAAATTTAATTATGACATTTTCTGTTAAGTTTTTGTAAAATTTATTTGCATTTGTGTGTGCGAACACGCTATATTTAGATATTAATAACAACAAGGCTTATACAAGCTATAGTGTGCGAACACACAGTGTTGATGTTGCCGGGATAAACCAAGTACACCTGATATAAAATGAGTTTAACAGATCCGATCACTTTTAACATTTCTTCGATAGTGAAAAACTTTAATATAACCGGCGAAATTGCCGAAGCTGAGGCTTTCGGTAACGGGCATATTAATGATACTTTTTTACTGAAAAATAAAGATCTGGATAGTCCCGATTATTTGCTGCAACGCATCAATCACCATGTTTTTAAAGATGTGCCCAAGCTGATAGATAATATCCACCTGGTAACCTCATACCTCAAAAATAAAATGCTGCCCGGCCTTGAACCCGGCAAAAATCAAAAGGTATTAAAGCTGATAAGCACTACCGATGAAAAGCTTTTTTATAAGGATGAACAGGGCAACTACTGGCGGGTATATTTGTTTCTCGCCGGCTCGCGTAGTTACGATGTGGTATCAACCGAGCAGCAGGCCTACGAAGGAGGCAAAGCCTTCGGTTATTTCCAAACCCTGCTCTCGGATATGGATCCGCTGCAGCTCTCAGAAACCATTGTCGATTTTCATAACATCCAAAAACGACTTAAGGACCTGCATATTGCCATTAATGAAGATGTGATGGACCGTGTTGCAGGGGTGGGAGCAGAGATCGATTTTATCCGCGAACGCGAACAAGGCATGTCTGTGATTTATAATTGGGGGCGTTCGGGGCTTTTGCCAAAACGGATCACACACAACGATACCAAGTTTAACAATATATTATTTGATGCCGATGATAAGGCCGAATGTGTAATAGACCTGGATACGGTAATGTCGGGCCACGTGGCTTACGACTTTGGCGACGCTATCCGCACTATCATTAATACCACAGCAGAGGATGAGCCGGATCTTAAGAAGATCCAGATCAATATCCCGCTTTTTAAAGCTTATGCGAAAGGTTACATCAACGAAGCCCACGCCTTCCTTACAGATACGGAAGTAGAATCCTTGTTTTTAGGGACGATGCTGCTGCCCTACATGCAGGGCGTAAGGTTTTTAACAGATTACCTGCAGGGCGATACTTATTTTAAAACTGCCTATCCCGGCCACAACCTGGTGAGGGCAAAGGCGCAGTTTCAGTTACTCATAAAATTAGAGGAACAGGATCAGCTGCTCAGGCAGATCATTGCCGATACAGTGGCCGATCATAAAAGAAAATATAAGGAGGAAAAAATTTAGGATAAAATTTACCCCCAACCATTAGTCAAGCAACATCAAAATTTATAAACGTACCTAATACTTTAAATATGAACAAAAATTATTTACTTAACATGAAGCTCTTTTGCGCCCTGGTACTGCTGCTGAACCTGCAGTATCTAAGCGCGGATGCCAACAGCGTTGCAAAGGGCATAGCTGATACCCGCCGGTTCGGCACCATTACCGGCACGGTTACAGACGTAAAAGGCGCACCCGTACCTGGGGTTGTTGTGTCTGTAAAAGGCAGCACCAATGCTACACCCACTAATATAAAGGGTAGTTATTCTATCAATGCCAACGCGGGCGACGTTTTGGTATTTAAAATGGTGGGCTTTACAACTAAAGAAGTTGTGGTTAGCGGGCAAACGGTTGTTAATGTTACACTGGAAGAATCAAACACCGGCCTTAACGAGGTGGTGGTAATTGGTTACGGTACAGCAACCAAGCGCGACCTTACCGGTGCTGTGTCTTCGGTGAAAACGGCCGACCTGGTAACCAGTTCGGGCCCCGAGATCGGGAGCATGTTAAAAGGTAAAGTTGCCGGTTTAACTATTCGCCAAAACAGTGCCCAGCCGGGTGGTGGTTTAGATATATTGATCCGTGGTGCAGGCTCTGTAAACGCCAGTAACGCGCCGCTGATCGTGGTAGATGGTTTCCCGATAACTGATCTGCAGCAACCTGCAACCTTGGGCGGCCGCTACCAGGCAGGTACCCAAAGTATATTAAACTCGTTTAACCCCAACGATATCGAATCGGTAGATGTGTTAAAAGATGCGAGTGCAACTTCCATTTACGGTTCGCGTGCTGCCAATGGTGTTATTTTAATCACCACCAAACGTGGCAAAGAAGGTAAAGCTAAAGTTGACTATTCTTACAATTATACCTATCAAAAATACAACAACTCTTTTGATGTATTGCCTTTGAACGAATGGATGCAGATACGTAACGAAGCAGGCCAGGAGCAATGGGATTTTGACAACCACGTTGCGCCTTATGGTACAACAACGGTTGCCGAAGCTATCGCTAACAGCGGCCCCTACCGTAAATTATATACCCAAAATGCCATTAACAACGTAGGCCGCGGAACCGACTGGTTGGCCCTGGTTACCCGCGATGGGATGACCATGCAGCACAACATATCGGTAGCCGGCGGTACAAAAGCTACCAAGTATTTGATATCCGGTAACTTTTACGATCAGGATGGTGTTATCAAAAACTCCGGACTGAAGAGATATACTATCCGCACCAATATCGACCAAGAGCTGAGCAAGATCTTTAAACTAAGCTTAAACTTAACCGCCAGCCGTATCAATAACTTAAACAGCCAGTTGGGCGGCGATCAGTACGAAAACTCGGGTGTTATCCGCGCGGCCATTCAACAGGGTCCGCACATCCAGGCTATCGACGAAAACGGTAATTACCCGCTTAACCCTCAACTGGCTTTACAGCCAAACCCATACTCGTTGTTAACCATAACAGATCAGGGCCGCATTGAAAGGCTGTTGGCGAATACTTTCCTGGATATCACACCTGTAGAAGGGCTTTTAATTCGCTTAAAGGCAGGGTTAGACAGGGGCTACACCAAAAGAGAAAGCTACGTTCCTAAAACAGTTTTATCGGGCTTTTTAGAAGGCGGCCGCGCATTTATCGGCAGCTCTGATAACAGCAATTACCTGTTAGAGGGAACCATCAACTACAAGAAAACTATTGCCGATGCGCATAATTTTGAAGTGTTAGTGGGTGTGTCCGAGCAGAAATTTGTGGATAAATATCAAACAGCGGGCGCAACCGGTTTTATTACCGATGCCTTCCTTTGGAACAACCTGGGTGCAGGTACTAACCAGCAGCCATCTACATCATCGGGCCCGCAAAACGTTATTGCATCTTACTTCGGCCGCTTTAACTACAATTTCAAAAGCAAATACCTGTTAACAGTTACTGTACGTACAGATGGTGCCAGCGTATTCGCCAAGAACAATAAATGGGGTACTTTCCCGTCAGCAGCCATTGGCTGGAACGTAGCAGAAGAGCCTTTCTTCGCCGGTATAAAAAATGTGGTATCGCAATTTAAATTGAGGTTTAGCTATGGCCAAACCGGTAACGCCAGTATCAACAGCAACGCGTTTGCTGCTTACGGTGCATACCCGGCATGGTTATCTGCTAATGATGCCAGGCTGATCGGTGTATCCCTAACCAGGCTGGAAAACCCCGACCTGAAATGGGAAACCACAACCGGTGCCAACTTAGGTTTAGATTACTCCTTGTTTAATGGCAGGGTTGAAGGCTCGGTAGAGGTGTTCAGGAACGTAATTTCCGACCTGCTGGACTTTAAACCGCTCAACTCTTACCAGGAAGTGAACACCATTATTGCTAACGTTGGTAAAACGCTCAGCAGGGGTATAGAGGTGAGCATCCGCACACGTAATATTACTAATGCCAACTTCTCATGGAGAACCCAGTTAAACTTCTCTAAATATAAAGACAACTGGAAAGAACGCGCACCGGATTGGAAACCAAACGTTTATCAAAACGAAACCGACCCGATCAGATCTGTTTACAGCAGGGTATCTGATGGTATCTTACAGGTAGGCGAAGCGCCGCCGGTATCTCAGCCCGAATTAAAACCGGGTATGATCAAAATTAAAGACATCAACGGTTACCAGCGCGATGCTAATAACAACCCGGTAGTAGATGCTAACGGCAGGTTTTTACGCACCGGCAGCCCCGATGGTATCATTGATGATGCCGATACCAAACTGCTGGGCACTTCAGATCCGGGCTTTATGGCTGGTATCACCAATATCTTTACTTACAAAAGCTTCAGCCTGAACTTCGATTTCAATGGTTTGTTTGGCCGCGAAATGGCCGATCCTAACTATACTACTTACGGCGTGAGCGCTTACGGTGTTTACTCAAATGGCTATAATGCCTTGCGTACCGTAAAAAACAGGTGGACGCCAACCAACCCAACCAATACACAGCCAAGCTCGTTCTATGGGTTCTCTCCTTACAGCGTAGGCGATTTCTTCCTGCAAAAAGCATGGTTCATCAGGCTGCAAAACGTATCGTTAGGTTATACACTGCCTAATAAATGGATAAAAGGCGTGTTCTCGTCAGTAAAGGTGCATGTGGATGGTTCAAACCTGTTTGTGATAACGCCTTATAAGGGTGTAGATCCGGAGACAGACTCTTACACAGCCGCTTACCCGTACATCAGATCGTTTGTTGCCGGTATCAACCTGACATTTTAATTAGAAGATAAAAGATATAACAATGAAAAAATATAAATTATTGATCATGTCTCTCGCGGTACTGCTCGGTAGCTGTACCAAAGACCTTGTGTCTCTTGATTACTCGGAGATTAACCCCAATATTTTCCCAAAATCTGCAGAAGACCTGGAAGCAATGGTGAATGCAGCTTACTACCCGCTGCGCGGATCGTATGGTAACGGGATCTTCTCCACTTCTGAAAAAGGGGTGATGTATATCAGCGATGCCACCACAGAGATACTTTACGGTGTATATGGGGATCAGAACATCGCGACGCTGCAAAACTACCGCCCATCGGATCTTGCGTTTACACACTATTACGACGATTACTACAATAAGATCAGTATGATGACCAATACCATCGATCTGATCCAAAAATCTACCGTAAGCGATGAGCTGAAAAAAAAGGCGATCGCGCAGGTACGCTGCGCGAGGGGCCTTTTAGCCTACACGCTGTTTGACCTTTACGGGCCAATTGTAATTGCACCGCTGGAAATATTGCAAAGTCCGCTGAAAGAGGAGCCGCTTGCGCGCTTAACAAACGACGAGACTGTAGCTTTTATCAAAGCCGATCTGGTGGCAGCAGCAGCAGACCTGCCTGCACCAGCAGAAGCCGAATACGGCAGGTTTAACAAAGCTTTGGCCAAAATGATCCAGATTCGTTTGGATCTTCACGAAAAGAACTGGGCGGAAGTATTAACCCTTTCTAACGAGATAATTGCTTACGGCTATTATTCGCTCGACCCAAATTACGTAGGTATGTTTGGCCTGGAAGGCGCAAAAAACAGCAGGGAAACCATTTGGGCTATACCATGCGATTATGCAGGTACCAGCGAAAACCAATGGCAATTGATGGTATTACCGGCAGTGTTTGCGCCAAAGGGCGGTTTCGGTACTATACAAAGCACCTGGTATTTTTATGATAGCTTTGAAAGCGCCGACAAACGCAAAACCATGCTGTTAGCCGAATTTACCGGTACCGATGGTATTACGTATAACCGCGCAAACCCGGGTGTGCTGATCAATTATGGCCCCATCCCGCTAAAAATAGACCAGGATGCTGCCCGTACCACCGGTTTAACTACGGTTGATATTATGATGTACCGCTATGCCGATGTGTTATTATCTAAAGCGGAAGCAATAGCAAACATATCCGGCCCTAACCAGGAAGCGATGGACCTGGTTACCAAGGTACGTAATCGTGCAGGTTTAGCCGCAAAGCCAATTGGAAGCTACAGCTCCTTAGCGCAGTTTAACGATTTGATACTAACCGAACGCAGTCACGAATTTTGGTGCGAGAACGGCCAGTACCGCGCAGACCTTATCCGCATGGGTAAATTTATATCGCGCTGCCAGGAGGTTAAACACTCTATATATACCGGCCCTAACAAAGTGGTTTATCCTTTCTCGCAGGCACGTGTAGCCGAAGGTAAGGGCAAGTTTATACAAAACCCGGGCTATAATTGATCAGCGCTGTTAACAGCTATTTTTAAAATTAAAGATGATAATGATGAAGATGAATAAGAAGGCAATAATAGCTACAGGTACCACCTTAATGCTGATTGTGTGCTGCGGAATTTTAGTGGCCTGCAAAAAGGGAGGCACCAAACCCGATCCGACCCCTCCGGTTGAGGCAGGTGTAAAGTTTGAATCATCTGCAGAGATATTTCCAAACCCCGAACGGGGGTTCACCAAAACGATATCTGTGCGTACTGCTTTAGATGCAACTGCTTTAAACACCTACCGGGTAAACCAAAACACTACATTAATAGTGCGTGTTTTTTACCTGGACAGCTATAAAGATAAAGCGCTCGACCAGGCCAAACTTGATTTTATCCAGGCCGACCTGGACAAGATCCGTAATGCGGGGCTGAAAGGGGTGATTCGTTTTGCCTATACCGATGAGATGACAGGTACCGATGCACCGCTTGCCATAGTGTTGCAACATATCGACCAGCTAAAGCCGTTATTTGTGGCTAACAAGGATGTAATAGCTTTTGTACAGGCCGGTTTTGTAGGTGCCTGGGGCGAATGGCACGACTCATCTAACGGCCTGGCTACAGCAGCAAATGAAAAAACAGTACTGCTTAAGCTTTTGAGCGCCGTTCCTGCCGATATTATGGTGCAGGTAAGAACGCCGTTACAAAAACAGGGCGTGTTTGGCACCAATGCAGCTATCACCCAGGCGCAGGGTTTTTCCGGTACTGATATTGCCCGCGTGGGCCATCATAACGATTGTTTTTTATCGAGCGACGATGATTATGGCACTTACTCCAGCAACATTGCTACAGAGAAGCAATACGTTACCAACGAAGCCCTTTACGTGCCGGTTGGCGGCGAAACCTGCCCGCCGCTGGGTGGTTACTCTACCGATTGCGCCCAGGGCCGTACCCAAATGAAGTTGTTAAGGTGGACCTATCTTAACCTCGACTATTATCAGCCAACATTAAGCGGCTGGAGAACCTCGGGATGCTTTGATGAATTTGTAAGGAACCTGGGTTATCGGATAGCCTTGGTTAACGCTGTATTGCCTGCAACCGCTACTGTAAATGGAAGCCTGAAAGTAGATATCAACATCACCAACACAGGCTATGCGCCGCTTTACAACAAGAAGAACAGCAGTATCATCTTAAAAAACAAAACTACAGGTACTTATTACGAAGCGCCGCTTACCTATGATATCCGCAGCTGTAAACCTGCTACAACCGTTGCACCAAATGCTAACATCGGCGAATCGGTAAGTTTAAATGGTATCCCTGCGGGCGACTATGCACTTTACATCCGCATTGCCGACCAGGCACCTACGCTGAAAAACAGGGTAGAGTATGCTGTAAGGTTGGCTAATACCGGTACCTGGGTTACGGATAATGGTGGGATGAATGATCTTAAATCGAGTTTAAAAATTCAATAATCTGTTTAAAAATTAAAACGATGAAAAAAAATATTACCTACTTGTGCGGCCTCATCATAGCCGTACTGGCCATAAATTCCTGCAAAAAGGGCGAGAACGCAGGCAGTGGCACCAAAGCGGTATTTAGTTACGTGGCCGATGGTTACAACGTTAACTTTACCAACTTCTCTACCAATGCTACCGAGTATAGCTGGGATTTTGGCGATGGCAGCGGCGAAACATCTACCAAAAAAGCGCCGCAGCATATTTTTAAGAAGAAAGGCGATTTCCTGGTGTCATTAACCGCAAAAAGTGGTTCGGCTACAAGTACATTTATTGATACCGTGAGCATCATTGGCCCCAACATAAAAATTGACGGCGACTTTACCGACTGGCAATATGTTGATTATTCTTACACCAATACGCTGCCATCCGGCGGCTCGCTTACTGCGGTAAAAACATTTGCGTCTTCAACCGAAATATTTTTCTACCTGGAAGGAACTGCCGACATGAAAATGGAAATTATTGATATGTACCTTGATGCCGATAACAATAACGCCACTGGCTACACAGTAGGGGCATACCCGGTTAGCTCGGGTGCCGATTTCCTGATAGAGGGCAGTTTAGTTGGCGGCTGGGGGAGCTTGTATGCTCATACAGGCGCTCAAAATGCGTTCTCGTTTAACCCTCTTTTTGATATTGCGGATGTAATGCACTACTCTGTTATAAAAACAGCAGGCGGTAAAAACATCATCGAATTCTCTATCCGGAAGGATAAGCTGGGCACAACCAAAGGCTTTGTAAATTACTGCTTAATGGAAAGTACATCAGGCTGGGCTCAGGTAGGAGCCATGCCGGAGAGCTCGCCTACAGCGGCTTTCGGCAAGATCGCTTTGTAAACAAATCTAAGATTCCCGCACTTCAATATTTCCTGAGGTGCGGGTTATTACATCGTTTCATTTCCTGCTATTAATTCAAGCTTGCTTTTTCCGGCAAGGCGGGATCTTATTATCAAAACATTGCATATGTCAACCGTATCATCAATTGAGCTGAAAGCGAAAAAAACCGCCTTAAACCCAATTATCATCATTGGGGCCCTTTTTTTTGTTTTTGGGTTTGTTACGTGGTTAAACGGTACGCTTATCCCGTTCCTGCAGTTGGCTTGCCAGTTAAGCACGTCCGAAGCCTTGCTGGTAACGTTCGCATTTTATATGGCTTATTTCTTTTTGTCCATACCCTCATCATACATCCTTAAAAAAACAGGCTTTAAAAATGGCATGTCACTTGGCCTTTTTGTGATGGGTATTGGGGCGCTGATATTTGTGCCCGCCGCTAACGCGCGTGCCTTCCCGTTGTTTTTGATCGGGTTGTTTGTGCAGGGGATGGGCTTGTCTTTATTGCAAACGGCATCAAACCCCTATATAGCCATTGTTGGCCCTATAGAAAGCGCAGCCCAGCGTATCAGCATTATGGGGATCTGTAACAAGATTGCCGGGGTGCTTAGTCCGCTTATATTAAGCGCACTGGTGCTTAAGGGCGCGCAGGGCATCGAAACCCAGTTGAAAAGCACCACAGATGCCCTTCAAAAAGAAACACTGCTAAACGAGCTTGCAGCACGCGTAATTGCTCCTTATGTTGTTATTGCAATTGTGCTGGTTGTACTGGCCTTGCTGATCAGGTACTCATCCCTGCCCGAAATTAATACCGAAGAAGATGCTGTGGCAGCCGATGGCAGCATAGTAGCTTCAAAATCAAGCGTGTTTCAATACCGAAATCTTAGCCTGGGTATAATCTGCCTGTTTGTGTACGTAGGGGTAGAAGTAATGGCGGGCGATGTAATTGGCAGCTACGGCAAATCAATGGGCATGAGCCTCGACCAGACAAAAATATTCACCTCGTACACCCTGGCGTCGATGGTAATAGGTTATATCATCGGCATAGCAACCATCCCTAAATACATTAAGCAGGAAAAGGCTTTGTTGCTTTCAGCCTTAACCGGCATCCTGTTTTCGGTTGCAGCATACCTTACCAGCGGTTATTTAAGCATTATGTTTATTGCCTTATTGGGCCTGGCCAACTCGTTAATGTGGCCAACCATATTCCCGCTGGCCATTAAAGGTTTAGGCAAATACACCAAAATTGGTTCGGCCTTGCTGGTAATGGGTATTGCGGGTGGTGCCATACTGCCCCAGGTGTATGCCTTGTTGGCAAAGAGCATCGGAGCGCAATCCGCCTTTTTATACAGCATGGTACCCTGCTATGTTTATATATTTTACTATGCCGTTTCCGGCCATAAAACAGTTTCAGCGTAGTTCAGATATACCTGCATCAAAGATTTAAAGAGTTTTTAATTTGGTTAGTTGATTTTTGGTTGAAAAGTAGAAAGGAGATGGCCCGGCATAGGGCTGTCTCCAAACTGCTGAGCGGACCTCGACTCACCATGCCCTGATCTAAAATCCTTGTAAAATGTGTATTACATTCGGCGGAGCCCACGTTCAGCCTGCGTTTATTTCTCCGTTTTCCTTATTTATTTCATAGCTTGCCTAACCAATTATCACAGCATGAGATCAGCTTATTTATTTCTATCCTTTATTTTTTTATCTGTCGCCTTTCAATCGTGTAAGCATCCGGCCGCCGGGTCTGCAGACGATTACAAGGGCTGGAGCGCTTACGCGGGCAGTAAAGACGGGGCAAGATATTCTGCAAGCGAGGTTATAACGCTTCAAAATGTGGCAAACCTTAAACAGGCCTGGGTTTATACTTCTAATGACCGGGATACCGGGAATCGTACCCAAAACCAGTGTAATCCCATCATGGTTGATGGAATACTTTATGGCTCTACGCCAAAGCTTAAACTGTTCTCGTTAAATGCCATAACCGGGCAGCAAAACTGGCTGTTCGATCCTGCGTCGGTTGATACCGCTACCAAATTCAACCCTATGTTTTATTACAAGGTAAACCGCGGCGTGGTTTACTGGCAGGATGCCGATGGCAATAACAAACGGCTTTTTTATAACGTAGGCAACAAAGTGTATTGCATTGACGCGGAAAAGGGTGCCCCTGTTGCCAATTTTGGGAATGGCGGCTATTTAGATATGACCGAAAACGTTGGCCGCGAGATCCATTCTTTTGTAGCGTCAACCACCCCCGGTATCATTTATAAAGATGTGTTGATAATGGGTGTCCGCGTTGCCGAAAGTGAGGACGCCGCGCCGGCGCCAATAAGGGCTTATGACGTGCTTACCGGCAAACTACGCTGGAGTTTCAATACCATACCGCACCCCGGCGAGAGAGGATATGAGACTTGGGAGAATAAAAACGCCTGGAAAAGCCTTGGTGGCGCAAACAACTGGTCGGGTATGTCGCTGGATGAAAAACGGGGCATAGTTTATATCCCAACAGGCTCCATAGGGGGAGATTTTTACGGAGGTAACCGCAAAGGGCAAAACCTGTATGCGAATTCGCTGATAGCGCTGGACGCGGCAACTGGCAGGTATATTTGGCATTACCAGTTTGTACACCACGATCTTTGGGACCGCGACCTGCCAGCCAACCCCAATTTAGTAACCATAAAACACGATGGTAAGAATATTGATGCCGTAGCGCAGATAACCAAAAATGGCTATATTTTCATGTTCGACCGTACAAACGGCGAGCCCATTTTCCCGATAAAGGAAACGCCGGTGCCTACCAATGGCCTGCCTGGCGAAAAACCATGGCCCACACAGCCCTTACCAAGCCTGCCCGAACCCTTTGCCCGCCAAAAATTCGGCCCGGAGGATGTAACCGACATTTCGCCGGAGACGCATAAAGATATGATGGAGAAATACCTTAAAGTGAAGAATAGGGTGATGTTTAGTCCGCCAAGTAAAGATGGTGGCTGGATATTCCCGGGTTTTGATGGCGGCGGAGAATGGGGTGGTGCAGCAGTAGACCAGCAAACCAAAATAATGTACATCAACAGCACCGAGCTTCCGTGGGCACAAGTGATGATAGATGTGCCGAAATCAGATAACAACGATCATACACTTGCGGGAGCAGGACATGCACTTTACAACCAGCGCTGCATTGCCTGCCATGGAGCCGATTTAAAAGGCAACGGCAGTACCATCCCCTCGCTGCTTAATCTGGAGAAGAAGTATAATGAGCTCCAGGCCAAAAATATTATTGATAACGGGCGTAACATGATGCCCTCCTTTAAAGCCATCCCAGAAGGGGAGAAGAAGGCTATATTGGCCTTTCTGCTAAAACTGCCGGAGAAAGAAGCTACCGGCCCAACAGGCAGGGGCGGGGCGCAACCTTTAGTAGCCGATACCAAAAGCACGTTGCCTCCTGTGCCGTATACTATGGCGGGCTACAATAGGTTTGTTGACAAGGATGGGTACCCCGGCATTAAACCACCATGGGGTACACTTAACGCTGTAGACCTTACCAGTGGTAAATTGCTATGGAAAGTGCCATTAGGCGAATATGCCGAGCTAACTAAACGCGGCATCCCGGTTACCGGTACCGAAACCTATGGTGGCCCGCTGGTTACCAAAGGGGGGCTGGTATTTATCGCCGCCACTAAGGACGAGAAGATCCGCGCCTTTGATAAGAAAACCGGCAAAGTAGTTTGGGAAGCAAAACTGCCGGCTGCCGGATACGCTACACCCGCTGCTTACGAGATAGATGGCAAACAGTTTATTGTGATAGCTTGCGGTGGCGGTAAAATAGGGAGCAGATCGGGCGATAGTTATGTGGCGTTTTCCTTGTAGTTTTAGTTTAAAGTAATGGTAAAAAAGATATCCGAAATACGGATAGAGAAAACGGTACGCCGCCCTGCTATGGATGAGTACGGCAACCGCTATTACGAGGAGTTGACTTTTCAAATGAAGTACAACCCAAGGATAGAAAGCCATTTTCCGAGGGCCTGGGCAAAATGCATCGACCTACTGATCTTCTTTCTCCCCACGCTTCAGTTTATTCATAATTTTTGGCTCAGCATGGCCATCGCTATTGCTTTGGTAGATATATATGGCACTATATCCGAACACAAAAGAGGTGATACTTTAGGTAAACGCCTGCTCGGACTAAAAGTAATTGACGATACCGGCAATTACCCGGGCTTTTGGTTGTCGCTAAAGAGAAATGCGCTGGCTATTTTCGATCTCACACCTTTGCATGGCACCCGCATAAGGTTTCCTGTTGCGGGCGAAAGCACTTTCCGTTACAATATGAACCTCAATAACAGATTATGCCAAACCTATATAGTCGAGGCCTTCCGATTAAGCGAGATCCAGGCTTTACAGCGCAAGGAAGATATACCACTATAAAATTAACGCCCTGAGCATTGCTTACAGGCTACGCCTTAATATGATGGATCTTATTGTAGAGATCTTTTAAAGATTGTATAAGCAACTCGAGGTTAATGGGTTTGGATAGGTACCCATTCATACCTGCCTTGTAGCAATTATTCTCGTCTTCCGTGAGAGCATTAGCTGTCATAGCCAGTATCATGGTTTTAAGGCCGTATGTTTTTCGGATAAGGCGCGTAGCTTCCAGCCCGTCTATGTTCGGCATCTGAATGTCCATTAATACAATGTCGTAGTATTTTTTGCTCATCATATCCATTACCTCCTGCCCGTCGTTGGCGAGGTCGGGCTGGTACCCCAATTTATTTAATATCCT
Organism: Mucilaginibacter pankratovii; assembly: GCF_014773265.1. Classification (GTDB taxonomy): domain Bacteria; phylum Bacteroidota; class Bacteroidia; order Sphingobacteriales; family Sphingobacteriaceae; genus Mucilaginibacter; species Mucilaginibacter pankratovii. The sequence continues at coordinate 272,557 of NZ_JACWMY010000005.1, forward strand.
GATGATCAGTTTCTGGTTCATTAAATTGTCTTCGGCTATTAACATCCTGAAAGGGTAATCCACGGCGAATTGTTCTGATAGCAACGACTTTTTGCTTTCCACTTTCTCTGTAGTGTCTTTCCTCAATTCGGCTTCTACCACATCATATAAAGCTTGTTGTTTTACGGGTTTGGTAAGCACGTTATTAAAAAGATGCGGATGCATTTTTTTATTTTCATTACCGATAGAACTCAGCAGTATAATAGGTTGCAGGTTAGGTATGGCCCTTATTTGGGTGCTCAGGGTAATGCCGTCCATATCGGGCATTTGCATATCGGTGATAATAAGATCAATAGCATTATCGGCCTTAAGTATTTGCAATGCATCGTAGGCCGATGAAACAGCTATCACAATCATCTTTATCTTCTCCAGCTGCACCTTTAAAATGCGCAGGTTGGTGCCGTTATCGTCAATAATTAGCACCCGTTTGCCAATGCAAATTTGATTGCCATCGTTTCCTGGTGCAACAGGCAGCGCTGCTCCTTCTTTACAAATAATATCAAACGAAAATGTGCTGCCTGCTCCCTGTTTACTTGTTGCTTTAATATGGCCACCCATGAGCTTTACCAGTCGTTCGCTGATAACCAGGCCCAGTCCGCTACCCCCGTATTTACGCGTTACAGACGAATCTATCTGGTTAAAGGCCCTAAACAAGTGCTCAAAATCTTTATCGGCGATGCCTATTCCGGTGTCGCGTACGGCAAAGGATAAACGTATGCGTTCTTCATCTATTTTTGTACCCGTAACGCCCACGTATACTTCTCCTTTGTGGGTGAATTTAGTGGCATTACCTACAAGGTTTATCAGTATCTGGCGCAAACGCGAGCCATCGCAATGAATTTGGCTTGGGATATTATCTGCTATGTGATAAACCAGCTCGATGCCCGCCTGCGACATCTTTTTGGCAAAAAGCTCAAACACATCTTCAATACACTTTCTCAACTCAAAATCGCGCTCATCAAGCCCCATATTGCCCGATTCTATCTTAGAAAAATCCAGGATATCATTGATAACGGTAAGCAGCGACTCGCCACTGTTCAATATCGCATCGTTATATTCGCGTTGTTCGGCGTTTAATTCGGTTTCCGAAAGGAGGGAGGCCATCCCCAAAACACCGTTCATTGGCGTGCGGATCTCATGACTCATGGTGGCCAGGAAGGTGCTTTTGGCCATATTTGCTTTATCGGCCTCCTTTCGCGCTTTTTCTTCCTGCTCTTTTTGTTTTAGCAATTCTTCTGATTTTGCCTGTAATTCGCTTGCCTGCACCTGTAGCTCGAGGTTGAGGGTTTTAAGATCAAGGGCCTGCCGGCTTATTTGGTCTGTACGGTCTTCCACCTGCTTTTGCAGGCTCAATTTTTGCTTCCTGAAAAAGTTAAACCGCAGAATATATAAAATGTAAGCGATGGCAGTAAACAGTATTACGGAGAGCGTTCTGAACCACCAGGTCATCCAAAATGGAGGCAGGATAATTACCTTAAGCCAGGTTGGCGTATTGTTCCATACGCCGTCGTTATTGGCCGCTTTAACTAAAAAGGTATAGGTGCCGGGGTCGAGGTTGGTATAGGTTGCGCTGCGTTGGTTGCCCACATATCGCCACTCAGGATCGAAGCCCTCCAGTTTATACGCATAAGTGTTTTTTTGAGGGACTGTATAATCTAATGCCGAAAATGCGATGGTAAATACCGATTGATCATGCTGTAAAGTAACCTCCTTTGCCGTGAGTATGCTTTGTTTCAGCGGAGAGTTTTTTGAATACGTTTGTACGGGTTTGTTAAATAATTCAAAGCCGCTGAGCACTACTTTGGGTTTATTTAAATTGAAGGTTATTTTATCGGGACTTATGATATTGAATCCATTTATACTACCCATAGCAATTTGGCCATTTGGAAGTTTCGCCCCGCTGCCTAAATTAAACTCCTGGCTTTTTAAGCCATTGTGCATATCAAAGTTTTTATTCGGAGTTTTTGAAACAGGATCAAAACGCATGATGCCTTTTAACGAGCTGAGCCATAAATATCCCTGTTCATCACCTGTGATGTAATTAATTGTATTATTAATCAACCCATTCTCTTCGGTATAACTTGTTGTTTTTTTTGTTTTGTAATCATAGCAGTTAAGTCCCCCTTCCATAGTGCCTATCCACATATGGCCTTTGCCATCCTCATAAAAGCAACTGATCACATCACTGGCAAGGCCGCTGTTTTTACTGTTGATATGGGTGAATTTGTGCGATTGCGCATTATAAACCGAAATACCATTGGAGTATCCTCCCATCCAGATATCGCCATTTTTGGCACAATACAGGGCTTCGATGGCGTTATCGGCTATCGAATTAGGGTTCTTATCATCGTGGATGAATTTTTTAAAGGTCTCGGTTTTGGGGTCAAAAACGTTTACCCCGCCGTCATTGGTGCCTATCCATATCTGGCCTAAATTGTCTTCAGCCAGGGCGTAAACAGAGGCGTTATTTAAATTGCCGGCACCCGGGCCGATAGTGTAATTTTTAAATCGCCCGGTTTTAATATCATAGCGGTCTACTCCCGTGCTGTAAAACCCTACCCAAACGGCGGTATTGGCTCTATTTACGAGTATACACGACGTGTAATTTGTTGTGATAGTGTTTTTTTTACCTGTGCTGTGACTGTAAGGGGTATATTTTGCAGCCGAGCGGTCATAGTAGGCCATACCAGCATCGGTAGCCAGGTATAGATTGTTGGTGTTATCTGCCGATATTCCCCTTATGATATTAGCGATGGACGGATTGGCATTAGTCGACGATTTGTAGGCAGGGAACAGGTTTAGGTTGTGGTCGTGTTTTAAAACGCCCTCGCTGGATGTGCCTATCCACAAAGCTTTTTGTTTGTCAATGCATAAGGCGTAAATGCCATCATCTGGCATATTATCGTGCTCTGCGGGTTGGTTGTTTATATCTAAAAAAACTTTTTTATTGATATCAAACAGCTGCAATGTAGTGTTAGTACCAACCCATAGCTTGCCCGCACCATTTGGCATTAAGGTGTAAATTGGGTTGTCGCCATTTAAGGTGTATTTATCGCGCTCGTTGGCGTACGCCGTAAAAGTTGAATCAGCATTCCATAAGTTTAACCCGTTGTACGTGGCAAACCACAAATTATGGCACTCGTCTTCGGCTATCGCCGTAATTATATTGTCGCTAATGCCTTTTTTATCAGCTTTGTTGTGTATAAAGCGGGTAAAGCTACCGGTATTTTTATTCAACAGGTTCAGCCCCTTATCGGTGCCTACCCAAAGCCTGCCTTTGCTGTCTTCAAAAATAGTATAGATGGCCGAGCTGCTTAAACTGTTAGGCAGCTTGTTGTGGTAGTATCGTTTAAAGCTGTTTGTTTTTTTATCATATAAGTTCAGCCCATTATCGGTACCTACCCATAAATTATTTTTATGGTCGGTATAAACGTAGCTGACATTGTTATTACTTATCGATGCGTTGTTTTTTTCGTCGTGTTTGTAGTTAATAAACCAGTCGTACGTGCGGTTATACTTGCTTAGCCCGCCAATACGGGTTGCCGCCCATATATTCCCTTCGGCATCTTCGCAAATGGAGAGCACATTATTTGCCGGTAAACTTTTGCTGTTGTTACGTGTGTGCTTGTAAGTGGTATAGTTATAGCCGTCGTATTTATTTAGCCCATCCTGTGTGCCAAACCACATAAAACCATACTTATCCTGGTAAATACATTGTATAGAATTTTGCGAAATGGCATTGGCGCTGTAAATATTGGTGATTTTTTGTGCAATACCCTGTGCAGAAACGTATGCTTTCTGAGTAAGAAGAATAATCAGTATTAAAAAAGAAAGGCGTTTAATGTGCATTCAGATAGCCGGGGTCAGTACGTTTTATACGCAAACCTTTGTTTAAAGGTTTAAATATGGGTATTTTAAAAGAGATTAAACAAAGCTTTTTATATAAGCTAAAGCAATAACCAACCGCTTTGCAGGGGCAATAAACCAAATCATGCCCGGTATACGGAGGCCGGCTTTTATTAAATGGTTCAAAATTAACAGCGTTTGATGTTGCTACAGCTAAGGCTGGCAACCACACTATGCCGCTGTTTTTAAATAAAAAGCCCGGGCCATCGCTGGACACCGAGCTTTCACTAACACCCCCCGGTATAAGATCTTCTTTGCTTTTTTGAGTATTGCTGTATTAATCTGTTAGCATAAAATAACGACAAATTATGATACCCATCAATAGTACATATGTAGTATTTTAAGCGGAATTAAAGCCTAACCTCACGAAACCGTACTGGCCCCAAAAAATATTATTGCCTCTAAACTTTTGCTAATGAATTTGTTAAGTCGCCAGCTATAAAATGTTTCAAAAAAAGTTTTGTAACTTAATTTAAAATCCTACTTTTGCACACCCAACAAAGACGGGATGTAGCGTAGCCCGGTATCGCGCCACATTTGGGATGTGGAGGCCGCAGGTTCGAATCCTGCCATCCCGACTGATACCAAGTCAAAATGGAGTAAAAACCCGCAAATCACACTGATTTGCGGGTTTTTTGTTTTTTATCATACCAAGAAACCCCAATCAATATCAAAGAAGATGTGAGCAATTGCGTGAGTGATTTTAGTTATTTAAATTCGCTCACACAATTCGATATAAGTAATTGATTATCAAATATTTATATCGTCTATTTTGATGCTTTTTGGTGCGTTTTAATCGCTGTTTATGTGAGCGAAATTCATCATCTGCATCAATGATTATCAAATTAACATAAAATAGATTGATATGAGAAGCAGCAACACATTTGGTATTCAGTTTGTAATCAGGCTACCCAAACAACAAAAAAACGATCAGGCCACCGTATTCGCCCGTATTTCCGTAAACGGCAGACGGTGTGAAATTTCCCTAAAAAAGAAAGTCAACCCGCAAAATTGGGATGAGGCAAAAGGAAAAGCACGAGGTACTAAAGAAGAAATCCGTAAGCTTAACGAGCATATAGAACGGGTGCGTACCTTAATTGCCGATGGTTATCATGAATTAGTACAACAGAAAAAAGTTGTTACCGTTGATGCCGTTAAGTCCTTATTCGTCGGTGCAGATGATAATGAGATCACTTTGATTAAGCTTGGCGAATACCACAATACGGAAATGAAAGACAAACTGGCTGATGGTACAATGAAAAACTATTATACCACTCAAAAGTATATCGCGAAGTTTTTAAAGGAAAAATATCACAGAAACGACATTAGCCTTGCAGAGCTGAATTACAAATTTATCCTAGACTTTGAAACATTCCTAAGCAAGCATCAACCGAAAGACCACCAAAAACCACTACATAACAATGGTATTATGAAGCACATCGAACGGCTTTGCAAAATGGTGAATATGGCTGTGACAATGGATTGGCTTGCAAAAGACCCGTTTGCCAAATACAAACAGCATTTTGATAAGGTGGAGCGTTTTTATTTGACCAAAGAGGAATTATCAACCATTGAAAAGAAAAAGTTCAGTATTGAGCGTTTACAAGTGGTTAAAGACCTTTTTCTTTTTAGCTGTTACACTGGCTTGGCTTACATTGATACGATGAACCTGACCGCAGGAAACCTTGTTAAAGGTATAGATGGCAACGACTGGTTAATCACCAGTAGGCAAAAGACCGATACCGATGTGCGTATCCCGTTGTTGCCACAAGCAGAAGAACTGATAAAGAAGTATCAAGACCATCCGAAAGCCGTTAATTACGGTACTTTATTCCCGGTAATCTCCAATCAAAAGATGAACGCTTATCTCAAAGAGATAGCCGACCTATGTAATATTAACAAAGCGATTACCTTTCATATCGCCCGGCATACGTTCGCTACTACGGTAACTTTAAGCAATGGTGTGCCGATTGAATCGGTAAGTAAGATGCTTGGGCATACGACTATTCGTTCCACACAGGTATATGCTAAGGTTGTAGAACAAAAATTGAGCGAGGATATGCAGAACCTGAAAAGGCGAATGGCTAACCAGTAAGTAATCAGGATGAATTAAATTATCAATCAAAAGTTGCCTTAAATGGCAACTTTATTTATATTTGTATAAGTTATGAGCGCAAGCATTAAATTTAGAACCATAACGATCTATAAGCAGTATTTCCCGGAGTTCTTAGCTAAACAACGGCAGAAAGTTAAAGATAAGATCATCTGGACATTTAAACTGATCGAAGAAGTACAGCATGTGCCTGAAAGCTATTTAAAGCATTTGGAAGGTACAGCAGGATTGTTTGAAATAAGGGTGCAATCTGGCAACGATATTTTTAGGATATTTTGCTTTTTTGACGAGGGGAAATTAATTGTACTGGCTAACGGATTTAAAAAAAAGACACAAAAGACACCCAAACAGGAAATAGAAAAGGCATTGAAAATAATAGAGTTATACCATGAAGAAAAACGATAATCTGATTACGCTGGATGACTTTATAGATAAAGAGTACGGCCATAAAGGAATACCTAAGAGGGAGAAATTTGAACAAGGTTTTGAAGAGTTTAAATTAGGTGCATTAATTCACGAAGCCCGTAAGGCCAAAGGATTGACACAAACCGAACTGGCTGATAAATGCGGGACAACCAAAGCTTATATATCCAAAGTAGAAAATGATGTACAGGACGTAAGGGTAGCCACTTTAAGGAAGATTATTGAAGTTGGGTTAGGCGGACAGCTTAAGCTTTCGATTAAACTGTAATGCCCTCATTATTACCAAGACGTGTATAATCAGTGTCAGGGATTCTTTTTAAGAAAACGAATTATACTTTAAAAAAGGCGTAGCAAAGTACTTGGTAGCGGTTGACTATCGCTGTTGCTTTGTACAGAATGCTGTGTTTTTTTTTAAAGGTATAGAATATGTTTGTTATCAAGATGTATTTCGTATACATTTTTTAGATGGAGTGGTTTATCTCGACCCCTCTTTCGCTTAAGCTCGGAATGTATTTATTTTCTTGACAATTTATTTAGTTCGACCGAATCGGTTACTGCGGACAGTATTAAAGAATGGCGCAACTTCGAGATCGACGGTAAACTGCTTTTTAATGATAAATCCGCACTGTCGCTTCTTTTCCGAAAGTGATTTTATGCATTGTTGCGGCATGGCTAATTATCTGAAAAGATACACCCAACATTCGGCTAATTGCGTTATCTTTATATGATCAATATGGAAAGCAAAACGCACACAGTCGATGAACTCCGCACACTATATATCCAGTCCCCGGTGGCTATAACCCAAAAAGTCAATATAGGCGATAAAATTTATACAGATAATGACTGGCTTGAAAACCTTGTTTTGATACTAAAAAAATGCGGCCTTGCTTATAAAGTAGAAACGCATGATCTGGCTGGGAAAAGCGTTCATGAAGTCACCATTGAAGAAATGGCACCGAAAGCCAGAGGTTAGGTGAATTCTTGTCACACAATCATCATGCAGCGGTCGTAGATCATACTTTTAATATGAAGTGTCATTCACTATTTGGCTAATTACTTTTTACGGCGGTTCTTGTTCTCTCCATTTATATTTTAAATGTTACGTTATTAGTTACGCTTATGATGAAACCCTGTATTGTAAATAATCATTAAAATTTGGCTCCAAAACCAACATAAAAACTCCGGCCTATGGCTGGTATAATACCCGGTCCCGGATATTCATTGGTGCGAACAGTAAAATAGCGTGCATCTGCAAGGTTATTTATACCAAATTTAAAGTTATATGTCCCTAAACGAAGCGACGACGACCAATCCAATACCTGATAAGCTGGGATCAGCCCCAAAGCCGGGTCATCACTGCGTACCGTATTTGTGGCATCCCCATAAGATTTTGCGGTATTGCTGATCAAGAAAGTCGTTGAAAATACCTTATAGGTGTAAGTAGCCCCAAAGCGGTTAATGGTTTGCGGAGCGTACTCTACTGATTTGCCTTTGAAATCACCTGAAACATATTTTGCATCAATAAAGGAGAAGGAATTGTAAAAACTAAATTCCCCAATAGTGCTGCCTGGAAATAAGGCTTTGGTAATATTGAACTCAATGTACGTTTCGACACCTTTATGTATGCTGTTCGCTATATTGGTACGGTATAGATATGGTGTACCGCTGCCGTCAAATTGTTCCGTTACCCCGATCCGGTTATTGTAGCGTAAGTAAAAAGCGCTGACATCAAAGTTTAAATAATTCTTAACTGATCCCCTCCAGCCCAAATCTACGTTATAGCCATCGGCATCTTTAAGGTTCGGGGCAATTTTAGTTGCCGATCCGAACGGTGTGAGCTGGTCATACGTTACCGGGCGGTAAGCCTGGGAAATATTTGCATAAATATTGGTTTTGGAGGTCGTAATAAATTGTGTACCCACGCCAAATAAAGCAAAAGAACGATCTTTTGAACTGTGACTGGTTTGCGTTATGTCATTGTCAATATAACCGTTGACTGTAGATCTTAGGTATTCATAGCGAAAGCCGGGCGTAACGGATAAACGCTTGCCGATATGAAAAATATTCTCCACAAATGGCGCGATGTTCGTTGTGGTAAAATCCAGGTTATAGCCATAATGTGGGTCCAATATGGTCAGGTCAAAATCAGAACCTGTTGTTCCTAATCCTCCGCCTTCTCTTTTCATTTTGCCATAAAATAACCGGACACCAGCAGCCAGCGTATTTTTTATTTCGCCATTTCCGTAATCAGCTGTAAGACGTGCTTCAGTGGTATTGGCGTGAAATATTTCCCGTTGCACCTCCCGGTTAACGGGTTGCAGGGTAACCGTGCTAATGCTGTCCGGTGTTCCTGGGCCACCATCTTCATTTTTCCATACCAGGTTTCTTGAACTGAACTGATAGGCCGATTTTACAGAAAGCTTGGCAGTTGGTGAAAATTGGTAATCTATCTTTCCGGTCAGAATATTCCATGGACTATTGAGCCAATTCCTGGCGCGATAAGAGGCCTGGCTGTTTAAATTAAATCGCTCATCATCAAAGCCACCCGGCATATGGATACGATTTCGTAAAATAGAATATTCCAAACCGAATTTAAGATGTGCATTGGCCTGGTAATTTACACCTGCAAAACCTGATAGTTGCTGAACATCTGAATTTGGCCTCCAGCCTAATATGCTTTTATATTGCATAAAACTGTAATAGTTCCATTTTCCAACTTGTCCGCCCGCCGATATAAATGAATTAAAAAGGCTAAAACTTCCGCCTGTTTGTTGAATATTGATTTCCAGCGCCTTATCCGTTGATCCTTTTTTGATAATGTAATTAATGACACCTCCAAATTGGGGGCCAAATTGCAGGGATGCAGCTCCTCTTGTAACTTCTATCCTTTCCACGGCCTCCAAGGGCGGCAGGTAATAGGTTTCCGGGTAACCGAAAATATCGGCGGCAACGTTATAACCGTTCTGACGGATATTTGTTTCTACCGATTGCGTGGGGTTTAAACCTCTGAAACCGATCCCGTTGGATGGAAAGCCGCTGCCTTCGGTTTCAGAATAATTAGCCCCCGGGATACGGCCCAATACCTGCCTTGGATTATTTTGTGCAGTATTAGCATTCAGGCTGTCTAATAAAATCACCTCTGTTTTCTTACCGGAATAAATAACACCATCATGTACATCATTCAAATAGCCCATGCCTTTTACGGCTTTGTACCCTTTGATCACCACCTCATTTAATCGGTTGGATGAAGTATTCATAATAAAACTGATCTGCGCTTTTTTTCCAGTTGTGATATTTACCGCCTTTTCCTGTACTTCAAATCCCTGCATGATTACTTTAACTATATAGCTTCCAGGTGGAACTTGATGGAAGGCATAGAGCCCTTTATCATCCGTTATGGTTTTTTGTAAATGGTAACTTAATTGAACGGTTGCACCTGCAATAGTAATTCCGTGTTCATCGGTTACCTGGCCTTTTATTTCCTGCGTAGTAACCTGGGCAATGCTTTGAGATATTGAAAAAAAAGACATGCAAACACATGAAATTTGAAGAAAAAAACGTTTATAAGAACGTACAGTTAAGACCATTTTATTTAGACTAATTATAAATTGTGCAATAATAACACCTATTTAGAATCAATCCAAATAATTTTTGGATTATTTATATTCAGAATGCTTCCTTAATTCAAGCAATCTGATAAACGATAGATAATTGATCAAGTACTAATCACTCCTGATAATTCACTACTTCGCAAAAGCAATGGTCTTACAATTGATAAGATAATATACATTTACGCCGCCTTTAACACATGGGGGGCGTCTCAACTCATGATCATTTGCCGAATAGAGAAGTAATGGTTGATGTCGAAATTGTTTAATTAGATACAGATTGCAATGTTATCCGGCTTGTTTCCATCGAAAGCAAGCGTTTTACAACTTCAAGCAAATCCTCCAAATCGAATGGCTTGCTGATGACAGCATCGCAACCATAAACCTTTAAATCGAGTCCCGGCTGTGTATATGCGCTGAAAATAACGACGGGAATATGCAAGAATTGCGGATGTGCCTTGATAGTTTGGCAAATTTCACCGCCGTTACCATCGGATAAACGGTAATCTAAAATGATAAGATCTGGTTGAAACTGTTCAGCGAGTGGAAGGAATCCAGCGCTTGTCACGACGCTTTTAACATCGTAGTTATCGTAAGCCAATACTTCTTCGACGATCTGGACAATATCCAGGTTGTCGTCCAGCAACAAGATTTTCTTCATCGGAAGGCTTTCAGTATGGCGATTAGCTCAAAAAGCTGAAAGCGATGAAGTCACGCGGAAGAACGATGCAAAAGCCCATCTTCGCAAGTTGACCGGGATCAGGTCCTCAATCCATACCTTTTAAAGATAGGTTTTTGTTGGCATAACCTATTATTGATGAACTTAATTGATTATTAATGAATCACATAATAAACCATCAACTCCATCTGACATATGAACTCGGTTTTAGAACCAACTCTTTATCTATGACCTAGTAGTAATTAAGTTTTGAATCTGAGAAATTTGTGCGTACACGGTGCTGCTGTATAGGAATGCTATCAGGCAGAGAAATGGTCTAATAAGTTTTCGGACAGAGTAGATCATTGAGGTTGATTAGGTTAGTTAGTGATCATTTAATAACTATTTTCAGCCAAACTACGACGAATAGTTAAGCCATTGACCGATGCATAGCTATTTAACAAAATTTAACTAATCAGTTATAAGCGGTTATATAGCCTTACTTGGCTTCCCCCATGGATTTCCTTAGATTTGTAATCTATCTACAATAACTATGAGACCGCAATACTTCAAACATAGGGCGGTGTTCGATTTTAGTAAGGACACCAATGATGTCGGCTTTCCTTTGCCATGGAATAAGGGTAATGAAGACAATCATTTCCTTTATCGCCTGTACAGAAAGAATAAAGATCATTACGAATCTTTATATCAGCATCATCTTGACTTTTTTTTAACGCTGTACACTGACGCAACCGAGCAGGAGTTCTTTGTCCATGTTAAGCAAATCGTAACCGATGCCATCAGCGAACTTATTAATAAAAACCGCTATACCTCAAAACATGCAAGGGAGCGACAAAACCGCATGCAATTGCAGGAGTTTTTAGAGTATCTGAATACGCTTGATCAATGGTTTATCCAGTCAACCGACCAGGAGACGATTAAACGCCAATTAGAAGAGATAGCCAAACTTATCAATGAAAACAAAAAACTCAAGGAAGAAAATAAAAAATTGCGCGAATTAGAGACCAAAGATTATATCGACATTCGCGAAGGGAGGCACAAAACGCTATATCACCTTATGTTACAGATCAGAGAGCTTAAACTGGAAGACAATAAGGAGCTCACCAATGCCACTACGCTCAATATTTGGTGTAAGATGATTGCCAAGTACTTCAGAGTGGGCGGAAAAGAAATCAGCTTTGAGAGCGTAAAGCCTTATTTTCCACCGGAGAACAGTGCAGACCTTACCAAATATAAAGACATACCTAAGAAAGATCAGCTTTTTACCATCATTCCTGCGAGGAAAAGAAGCTTGTAAAAATATCAGCTTAATCATACCTGCCTTAATCCACGCTTTTTAACAACTATCTGTATTAGAGTTCATTAGTTGTTGCTCTATCTTTTCAATAACCCCTCAAATATGACCTTCTAATTTTTGGAGGTCAGCCATGCGCTGCTTTTCTGCTTTCATTTGCGGCATGGAAATAATCAATTACGAAGCCCTAAGCCGCTGCATCAGGGATGCAGTCAGGGCAGAATTACAGGAACATTTTAAGAAAGGCAGTAGCCCGCCCCAACAGATCAATGAACGGCTATTGTCCAAAAAAGAACTATCGGACGAGTTAGGGGTGTCATTGGTGACTGTCACAGACTGGATGAAAAAGGGATTACCTTTTTTGCGCCTGCACAAAAGGGTGTATTTCAAAATGAGCGAAGTGCTCAAAATCATGCAACAAAAAATTAAAGATTAAGGAGGGAAAGATGAACATCGAATTTATCACCAAGGATGATTTACGTAAGATCGAGAATTTATTAGGCGAGATCAAGGGTCTTATAAAACCCGGTCAGGGACAAAGTAAACAGTGGCTGAAAAGCTACGAGGTAAGGAAGCTATTAAACATTTCGCCCGGTACCTTACAGAATTTAAGAGTTAACGGAACACTCCGTTATACCAAGATCGGCGGGCTGCTTTATTACAAGTTAGAAGACATTGAAAAGCTATTGGAGGGCAACGCCAGGTGAGGAAAAAAAGCAACTCCGATGCGAAGCATCGGAAAAAACAACGGGCGAAGACCAAAGCGAAGCTTTGATAAAAAGAGCCGCACAGTATACCGCTTGCGGTATAGCTGTATAGTTGTCTATACCGGCCGGAGGCCGTTAACAAAAGGCATTTGCCGATAAGAAGCAAGTTTGTGTTTTTGGTACCCAAAAACTCCGTTGCAGCCTACGGCTGAACGGCAAACTTGCTTTTTGCTCCCGATGGTCGCAAAAAGGAAAAATAAAAAAAGTGATGGGATTAAGACAGCGTGAGGCGTATGGAAACGAACGAAAAATTATCGGTTAAAACCGAAAAACCAAAACATAAAGGTGGCAGGCCAAAAGTTAAGGTCAAGCGTGAAACACATGTCAAAGTCCGGTTAACCGCTACAGAGCGTTTTATGATTGCCGCGAGAGCTAAAGATGCAGGTATGCGCATTAGTGATTGGATAAGGGCGGCGGCAAAGACCGCAAAAGTAGTGGCACGTTTAAAGCCGGAGGATCTACAGATCATGCGGATGCTTGCAGGGTTAGCCAACAACCTGAACCAGTTAACGAAGTTGGCTCACCGGGACGGCATTTTAACGATTGCGATTAAATGCGGTAATCTTCTGATTGAAATAGACCAGGCATTAAAATATTTTAACAGCGATGATCGGCAAGATACCTAAACCCGGTAAAAGCTTTGGCGGCTGTATTGAGTATAACGTCTTGAAAAAAGAGGCGGCCATACTTTATGCGGATGGCGTGCGCATCGACAAGACAGCGCACATTATTGACGACTTTAATATGCAGCGCAAAATGAACCCCGGCTTAGGTCAGGCAGTAGGCCATATTTCGTTAAGCTGGAGCCCGGAGGATAAGGAAAGGCTAAATGATGAAAAAATGGTCAGCATTGCCAAAGAGTACCTCCAACGAATGAAAATACAGGACACGCAGTTACTGATCGTTAAGCACAAAGACCGGGCGCACCCGCATATTCATATTGTTTATAACCGGGTTAATAACGAGGGTAAAACAATCCCTGATAGTTTCCAGCACCTGAAAAACATTAAGATCAGTAAAGAGCTAACCTTAAAGTATGGCATGCATATCGGGCAGGATAAGGAAAAGGTTAACCGACCGCAATTAAAAGGTATTGATAAGCTGAAATATGAATTATACGACACCACTAAAGCGGTAAGCCAAAAGGTTACCAGTATGGCAGAACTTAAACAGGAACTGCTAAAGCAGGGCATTGGGATGCGGTTCAAATACAAAAGCGGCACGTTGGAAAAACAGGGCATTAGTTTCAGTAAAGGCGACTATAAGTTTAAAGGGTCAGAGATTGACCGTAGTTTAAGCTATGGCAGGTTGAGCAAACAGATTGAGCAACAAGCACAGCAGAAGCAAGCCGAAGAGCAACGCCCGACCTTAGCGCAGCAGCTAAGGGAAGTCATAAACAGGGGGCCAGTTAAAGAGCAATCCGGTCACCATTCGGTAATTGACTTGTTTGGCCGTATTCCAATCATTACACCTGAACCGGAACCTGATCCGTACCGCAGGAAAAAAAGAAAGGGCCAGGGTAACGATCAAGACCAAAGCCAGGGCATTAGCAGATAATAAATAACAAGATTAATGGACAACAAAAAATTATTAAGACATGGGAACGCACGAAGAAAATAATATGCAGCAAGAGATTATAGATAGTATGGCTAAAAAGGTTACAGACCTTGAAAAAAGACAGTCCAAAATTGAGGAACTTGGTTTAAGCGCCCTGCCATCAAAAGTTAAGGAATTGGAAAGTAAGGTAACAGAAACAGCCAATACGCAAACGCTGGAGAACACCAAGCAGTTAGAGCGTTTTGATAAACAACTTAACGGGTTTGATGAAAAGATAAATGCCATACCTAAAGAAATACCCATTAAATATAATGTTCAGTTTGATACAAAATCAAAGTTTATCATTAGGACAATTTTAGGGTTAGGGCTTGCGGGTGCCATTATGCTTGCCGTCTCTATATGCTTATGGATTGAAAACAGCCGTAGGGCTGATGAAACAAACAAATTCCTTATCCTACGGGGCTTTTATCCCAATGTGGCAAAATATATTGATACTGCTTATATCAGCAACGCCGACTTCCTGATTAAAAAGGCAAAGGCTAATATTGATGAACAGCAAACCATGTCAGAAGCGGCATTTGAAGCGAAACAGGCTGCTGAAGAAAGCAAGATGGCAGATGAAAAGTTAATGGCTCTAAAGCGTAAAAATCAACCTGTGAAAAAGACCACGAAAAAAACAACACGACCAAACCCTAACTGATAGAAACAATTAAAATCCCCCCGGCTAATTCTTTGAAATGTTTTCTAAGAAAAAATAGCACTGACTTAAAAGTATGTATTTGTAATTTGATAAATTAAAGTATATTTAGAAATCTAAGCACATCTACGTGCTTTTGTGATAAGGTTTAGGTTAGAAAAGCTCGGCGCGATGCCCGGCTTTTCTTATTTTGGCACTTTTTCTATATTAGGAAGGCTTTTTTAATGTAACAATTTAGTTGTATTATTCCACAACATAATTATTATATTGCCCGTACAAACCTTATTATAATAATGGTACGAGTTAAAGCCCTAAACCAGTTTCACAAGGCCATTGTGAATGTTAAAAAAGAAGCTCATAAAATGCGGCTGGAATTAGAACGTGCAGAAGCATGGTATGAAGCGAAAGACAAATATTATAAACTCAGTAAAAAAGGCCAGGAATGGCCCCGACATCTTTTTGAAGTCCGTCAATTAGTTGAGGCAATTGAAGATCTGGAATTTGTAGGTCGAAAATTCAATATCAGTAATGGGGAAGTGGTATTGCCGAAAATAAAATCGTATTCATAAACTTAACTGTAAATACGGTGCGTTCAGCAATTTTATTAACTTCATGGTTTCCAATTAATTGTGCAGGATGAAAATAGGTAAGCTTATTGACCGCAACTTTTCTACGGCCTCTGTCTTAGGGGTTAAAAGCCATATCATTTTGCTCACCGATTATGAGCGTGGAAAGTATACTTGGTCAAGGCAGCACATTCAGGTGTTCCTGTCAATTAAATATCGCTTCTCCTGGGCAATAGGATAGTAAATGTCGTGCCTGAACCAGGTTCGCTGGTGACGCTAATTTCCCCACCCAACACATCAATATGGCTTTTGACCAGAAACATCCCGAGCCCCTTTCCTTCCACATCGGTATGAAACCTTTTATAGGGTTTAAATAATTCCGCGCTATGGCGTTCCAGATCGATGCCGCGGCCATTGTCGGATAAAACGATATGGATCATCGTTTCCTCATATGAAATACCCAAGGTAATGATCGGATCACTTTCCGACCGGTATTTGATTGCATTGGTGATGAGGTTAAAAAAGACACTATAGATATAGGCTTTATGAGAATAGAGGAGAAACGTTCCTTGCGTCACTTCGATCCGCACTTGATTCCGCAAGATATTATCAGCCAGATCTGTTTTTATGTTGCGGATCATTTCGTAAAGATCGATCCGCTCCATTGTCAATTCCACCGAACTATCTGTCGCGTTCAGAATTTTGCTGAGATCTATAATCACTTCATCCAGCCGAGATATGGAGTTTTTTAAATTGTTGGTGCAATAGGCGACCGTTTCCGGGTCATCTTTCTCGATTTCCAGCAACGTGGCGATCCCCATGATATTCGCAACCGGGGAACGCAGATTGTGTGAAACAATATAACCGAACTCCTGTAACTCTCGGTTATGTTTATACAAATCATCGGTAATTCGCTTCATTTCTTTAAGCGCCAGTTTCCGTTCGCTGATGTCGTGCATGGCTCCAACCATCCGCACGGCGGTACCTTCTTTATCACGAATCACAAAACCACGGTCCACTACATCGGCAAAAGTTCTGTCCGCTCTTCTGTAACGATATTCTTCCTTCCAGTTTGTTTCCTTACCTTGAAGAATCACCTGAATACTTTCTGTTACCCGTTTGATATCATCCGGGCAAATGTGCGATGTCCAGGACTCAATTCCTGGGCTGATTTCGGCCTGTTTATAACCGAAGATTGTTTCAAAGTTCTCTCCCCAATATAAAGTCCCCTTTACAATATCCCAGTCCCAGATGGCATCAGAAGTCGCACGGGAGACATACTGATAGCGCTGGTTACTTTCCTCCAGCGAAATTCTCATTGCCTCTTCCCGTTCGGTGATCAGTCCGCTCCTCGCGATAGCATACAGCAATTGATCCTCTACATCCCACTGGGCCGACCAGCGCAGTGGTACGATATGACCGTCCTTATGAACATAACGGTTTTGGATCTGTAGTTTCGCCCCACTTATTACTTCGACCAGCGCTTCGGCGGCGATACCCAAGTCTGCCGAATCAATAAAGTCTGTATACGATCTGCCGCATAGTTCCTCCGGCGTATAACCGAGTAGATCCAGCGAAGCTTCGCTAACATCGACAAAGCGACCCTGCCCATCTATAGTGCAGATGAAATCAGCAGAAAGCTTTAAAAGTTTATCGAGTTTTATCATCGAAAAATTTATCCGCTAATTAACCTATAATATTTTATTTATTAAAAAAAAACACTATAGGTTATGGACTCAGATCGGCTTCGTATTCCAAGCAACCAATACTTTCTCTTTATCGTAAAGATTGCCCATTAAGTCCCGGACCGATGCCTGTAACGGCTTGATTTTTACTCATTGGGGCATGCTTACCAGAATAGATTGCCGATATATTTACCGCGAGATCAAAAGAACGAACTGACCATTTGGAATAAGGTTAAGTGAGACACTGTGGGATTATTTTTTCAAAATGGAAATAATATTAAAATATTTTATAGTTTTTCAAGCCCCGTCCGTTCTTGGTGCAACTTATAGATTGCATCAACTAACAGTGTAAGCTTTTCTTTAAATAGTTCGAAATTCAAACCATCCAAATCTTTCATACCGCTACCCTTGTCAAGATAGGCGAACATTAACCATTTAAAAAGTTCTTCATCAACTTCATTTAAGGGTTCTTCCCCAAATAAGTCTTCGATTTTTTTCTTCAAAAGTGACAGGCCCTCACCCATATTTATTAAACGATTACGATTTAAAATCAGCCAATTAACATTGTTAATGCGATGGCCTTTATCAAAGTTACGATTTGTCGTGTTATAACACAACAAATTTGATGGTATAATTTTACAATTTCCCTAATCATTTTATAGATAATGGTTAGCGATTTAGATAAGGGCTTATTAATACAATTCGGAAAACGTCTTCGGTCATTAAGACTATCTAAAAAGCTGACTTTGCGCAAAATGGCTTTATTGTGCAATGTGGAATTTGCTGATATTCAGCGTTATGAAACCGGCAAAGTAAATATTACCTTGCTTTCATTAGGCGAACTTGCAAAGGCACTGGAAATAGAACCAAAAGAATTGTTAGATTTTACCCAGGAGCAAGACCTAAAGCATTAAAAAATAACAAATAGCTTATTCTCAAAATTGGTTGTTAACCTGTCGGTTTCAGATAGACATAGCGATTATTTTCGTCGTTTTTGATACGTGCCAGTTTTTTTTCTTTCACCAGGCCGAGTAAAAGACCGGACACCTGGTAGGTATAAACGGTAACATCATACTTTTCAGCGCAAAAATCTGTAATCGCTGAAATAGATTGAGGGGTATCAAAAAAGGCACTGCCCAACAGTAGTCTTAAAATTATGGTTAATCCGATCTTTTTTTCTTTTGTTTGAGACACTTCTTTGTCTTGCGGATTTGCAGACATAACAACCGTCGGCATGAAAATATCTCCATCTTTTAAATCACTTACATGGGTATTCAAATGATCTAAAACACGCTCTATAACAATGACCTGCACTGTTTCAGAGTTGAAAGCGTTTATAACGTCGGTAAATTCAATTAATTGCTTTTTTAATTGTTCAGTTTGTTTATACATGCAGAGAAATTATTTTTTTAATAGATCGTTTTTCTCCCGCTCACTCTGTAACAAACGTTCATAAAGCTTTTTATTTTCTTCAACCAACTCCATTAACTTATCTAATGGATTGAAAGTACAGTGATAATTGCCAAATGGCCCGTGATTAACACTGCTGTCATTAAACGTATTAAAATAATTAACCACAGCTTCTTCGCTAAAATTTTTGATAGCATCCGGTGTTACGCCTAATACCTTAGCTACTTTATCTAAAACATCATCTTCCAAAATATCGCTTTGCTCCATACGGGAAACAGTTTGTTGGCTCACACCCAATTCAGATGCAAGAGTTTCTTGTTTAATGCCCCGTAGTTCACGGATGCGGCCAATCTTTCGACCGATATTGGTATTAGCAGATGTTTCCATATCTCCAAATATACAAAGTTTTCTTTCTGATAATAATATGGGTAACATACGATTAATCCGATGCGTTTCGGCAGACGGCTTCATTGCACCACGCACTGCGTGCAGGGTTCCATTCCGCAGTCCGCCTCTCCGCCGCACCGCAAAACTGAAATTCGTTCCTCATAACAGATTTGCTTCCGGCCACCGCTCCTTGACGGGACACATTCCATATTCACCTGTACAGCGAAGATAGCCCACGCCGGGATAAAAAGTAAAGGCTATACGGAGCAGGCAACAGTGTTTTGTTTTTTAGCGGCTTGCCTGGCCTTGACTTTTACCCGGCTACGCGCTCTTGGTTGCTTAACAGTTGAGTATGGCCTGCATGTTCATCACCTCTTTCGGCTCACCTGAACGCAGCAGAGCACCAGCGGTAAAACACACGAACATCTAAGTAAAATACACGTGTTATGGGTTCGGTACGGCTTTATCCGCGCCGAAATTTGAATATCAAGTAAAGTATTCACCATGAAAGTCATTATTAATAACATCAATATCTATTTTAACACAGGGTATAAAAGCACTATTAACATAGGTACCGAAAGAACAACTATACCGGATGTAAACGACTTCTGTTCTCATATTGTCGTAAACGATGGCGTTGTAACCGATGATAGTGCATTTCTTGAGCGCTTAAAGGAACGCCTTACCCAAAGCGAACAAGAAGTAAAAGAATTTCTGGAAAAGTATAACGCAAAAACCCATTAAATGCTATGGAAAGAAAGAATATCAATCTCTCTTCCTTGCAGTACAAGGAATTAGAAGAAATCATTACACTGCTAACAGGCCAGTATAAAACGGAATACATTATTTGCTTTGGTTGCCTAAATGATGTTAAGGCAACAAGCAGTTGTTTTATTGAGGATGTGAGGCAGAACAATACCAATTACTTTTTGCTGATGATTACGACAGAGATCACCCGTATAGAGCATGAAGTACAAGACTATGTAAACAACCACTTTGATAAGGCAGGTATCACCATCATCGTGCATGGCCTTGAAACGGTAACCAATGCGATAAGCCAGGGCAGCCGTTTTTTTACCGCAGTTTGCCGTGATGGATTGCAGTTATACACCGCCAATGGCTTGCGCTTAAATATGGACTACCCCAATTTGAACCCTGCCACTACACAGACAAAAGCAGAAAAGCATTATTATCACCGGTATTGTATGGCTTTGGGTTTTATGGAAGCGGCAAGTGAATGTTTGGAAAAGGAATATTACAACAATACCATTTTTATGCTTCATCAGGCCGTAGAACAGGCTTGTATAGCCATGATCCGGGTATTTATGGCTTACCGTTCAGACATGCATAATCTTTCCCGTCTGTTGAATCTATGCGGTTGTTTTTCAGGCGAACCAGCCGCTATATTTCCACGCAAGACCACGGAAGACCAGCGTTTGTTCCAACTATTGCTTAAAAGCTATTCAGATGCCCGATACCGGGATGAATATAAAGTGACCAGTCAGGATGCAGATATGCTTTGCACACAGGTAAGGGCATTTATAGAGCTTACCGAGGAACTTTGCATTGACAGGATAAATGACTTACGGACGGCGGTTACCGATGTTCCTAAACAGGATTGAATTTTAAACTTAAATCTTAAATCATGCCAGCTAAACAAACAAAGGTGGGTACGATCTTAGACCCTGATACTTTCTTTTATACCATCCCATTAGAACTGCCTAACCAGCGTTTAACGAGGGAAATACTTGGAAAACATTTTCCGATGCCAAAGGGGAGGCGGGCACACATGGGCATTGATGCGGAGTATAAAAGCTTTAAAAATGGGTTGGTGTCAGTCAGTGTAAAGTTGCCTGATAATTCTGAAAATATATTGTTTCTGCATGTCGGTTTAACTGAATTAGACATTGCCTGTACTTGCGGTATGCCGGACAGAAAACTTTGTTATCATGCTTACATGGGATTGTATAGCCTCACCTGGCACCATTATTTGGATTTTGACAGGTATTACTGGCCGGGATTTACAGCAGATGAGAAAGTAAAGGATAAGTTTTTAACCACCGAAGTAACAAAAAATTGGATTTCCGTAAAATCGAAAGCAAAATACGGTAACATTTTTAAGTCTACCATCGGATTTGAGGACATTGAAAAATTCCCATTGGTAAAACCAGCAATGGTTACAACTATACCAACAGGTGGTCAGCAGGCAATATCTTATTGTTTAACTTACAACGTAGGCAGTCATTCCAATTTGCATCTACCTGTTTTAATGCCTTGTTTGGGAGTGACCAATAAGCATAACGATGAAGTTGTTAGCTTTAAGCAGTTCAATCGCAGGGATAAACCTGTTGTGGGGGTTATTTATAGCATAAACCAGCAGCAACTTAACGAAATATCCATTCAACAATTTGATATAGCAAAGCGGCATTACGGATTAACTGGTGAGGGAAAAAAGCAAGAAGCGGCAAAGGCAAAGCACGAAATGCTTAACTTATGGGAGCGGGCAATTCCCTTACTTTTAAATGAAAAATACAACTATCGCTATTATACCTATTGGTTAAAATACTTAAAGGATAAACCGCGTAAGGCCGATATACGAAATTGCAGATACAGTTTAGAAAAACCCGCTTTAAGCTTTATATTAAAATTCCACCAGGATCATTTTTCATTTGTTGCGGTGGTTACTGTTAATGGCAAACCTTTAAAATTTAAATTCAAGCCGCATTTGTTTGTATTTGACGATGCTACAGAACTATGTTACCTCATGCCATCGGTTCAGGACGATGATTTCTTGATGTGGGTGTTATCCAACAACAAAAGGTTAACGGTGCTTAGAGAGCATCTCAACGAGTTTCACGACACGTTCCTTGCTAAGGTTAGTTCATCTTATCCGGTAGCATTCATCGATCTTAAATCTCAAAAGGCGGTTCCATATAATTTTGAAATGATTTCCAATGAAATCACTTAAATTAAATTGGCATGGAAAACAGAAATGACAATGAATTTAGAGAGCTATCGCCAAAGGAAATTAGAGACTTGCAATTAGGGATGCGGTATTTTTTTATAAATCACCCACATGAGAATTTAAAGGGTGTGCTATGGGATCTGTACAGCGGTTGGGTCTACAATTCGGCGGACTACGTAACGAGTGAACAAATAACGAATATGTTATTATTTTATGAAGCACTCCTTGAATTTATGGGCTACGTACATAATTATTGTCAATATCTTGACAGAACTGTTTTAAAAGAATAGTTAAAACAATACTTTATTTTGCGAGTATATTCGGCGAGTTATAACAAAATATCTTATGCATCGATCCTGCGCTCCGGCAATATTCTATTTAAATTAAGAAAGTATTGAGATTTGGCAACACGGGTTAATCCCTACAAGTTACCGCCGGAGCAATTAATATTAATTTTTCGTTAATCGACGAAAAAAATCCATTATACTAATCATATTACGCAAATTACAACCTTCGGATTTACCAATCATATCCGGTATCAAATTTAACTACCATAGTTCAAAACCACCATTAAAAGCCTTTGTAGCATTAGCGGGCACTATATTTTTGGATATACCGGCAGCGTTTTATTAAAACAGGCTACAACGGATAAAAAATTATAGGGGGCACTTGTTTTGTAATATACACCTACAATGGACCTCTTTATAAAAAACATGGTAAGCAGTCGCTGCAAAATTATTGTCGAATTTGAATTAAGAAAAGCTGGGTTAAAATGTACCTCGATTGATCAGGGTAAGGTAACTGTTGCAGGAGATGTACTGCCGGCTCAAATTCAACAGGTTGGTGTGTCGTTATTTAAATTCGGACTGGTGTTAATGGATAACAAAAAAAGCATACTAATTGAAAAGATCAAGCAGGTTATTGTCGATTTGGTCTTTCATTCAGAAATGCGCTTAAAAACCAACTTTTCCGACTATCTCAGCAACAAACTTAACCTTGACTATACTTACCTGGCCAACACATTTTCGGACGTACAGGGTATTACAATCGAGCAGTTTTTGATCCTTAATAAAATTCAACTGGTAAAACAATTGATACGGCAGGATGAACTAAGCCTTACCGAAATTTCATGGAAACTGCATTACAGCAGCGTAGCGCACCTATCTACCCAATTTAAAAAGGTGACTGGTTTAACACCATCGCAATTTAAAGACCTTGCTTTTCAAAGTCATGCACCATTGTAAATGGATGAATTATATAACTTATTAACAAGCTATGTAATAGACTTTCTACAAAGAGGGCTTAAGTTTGTGACATCCGCTTATCTTTCACTGGTTACTTACACTTTCAGCCACTTACTTATTGTCGCCGGTTACCAGCATTGATTTAATCCCATTAACATAAAGGGTTTGTATGGCTTCCGTGGATCCAGGCGCAAAGTGTCTGACAGGGCAATATAGCCGTATAGAACGTCATTGATCCTAACGAAGACCATCGTATCACTTCCGTTAGCATGGAAACCTTCGAGGATCGCAATTTTCTCTCTTAGGGATAGTAAACAGGTTTAAGGACGATTTAATTTAGAGGTAGATTTTATCCGTTTGGAGGTTAAAACATTCGCATTGAACGATTCCTTAAATTAAGGGCAAAAAAATGTCGACCCAGGGGAGGCCGACATGGAAAGGCTGACGGAATTTAACGTCTCTAATTTTGAATTAATCAGGTGGTATTAATAATTAATTTCAAGGCAGCACAGAAGATATTGAAATACTGCCCACTGCTCCGTTTTGCTGAGCCGATTGCTTGCCATCAATAAAAATCTTACCGCAGACCTGACTGCCGTCAGTACTGATCACCGTTAATTTTAGTGCCAGGCGATGATTACGTATCAAGATAAAAAAAGGACAAAACGCCGAAGCCAGTTTGGGGGTATTGGACAGCCAAAGTGTAAGATGGGGGAACAACAGGGCTCTGAACAGCTTTGATGGCAACAAGAAAGTAAAAGGCATTAAACGGAATATCATAGTGGATAAAAACGGGTTTTTAGTTGCAGTGATGGTAACAGTAGCTCATATCCATGACAGTAAAGCGGTAATGCTGCTGATGCGGATGTTGAAAGAATGTTATTCGGAAGTAAAGTAATTATTGCTGATGGTGGGTATCGTGGCGAGATCGCAGAACAGGTAAAGAAGAGTTTCGGTTATATAATAGAAGTGATTATGCGTTCTGAGGATAAGAAAGTCGGGTTTAAACCAACCCATAAAAGATGGGTGGTTGAAAGAACATTTACATGGTTTGACAATGACAGAAAGCTATGCAGAAACTATGAGCTCCTACTTGAATCTTCTGAAAATATGGTCAAACTCGCCGCTATATAATTATTATTGAATAAAATTTAAATAGGCTCTAAAAAGTTGCCATATATCAATATATTTTTTGATTATAAATAAAGAAGCCCGATTTGTTTAAATCGGGCCTCTTTATTGGTTAAAGGTTTTGTTAAAAAGAATAAGTAGTTGAAGCAGTCAATACTGTTCCTGTCCCTGTATTTTCTTTGACTAAATTGCCGTCAACGTAAATTTGAACCTTTAAAGTGGATCCAGCACTTGCACCATTACCATTTGCACTAAAAGTAATTATAGATACGGATGATGGAATAGTTAGCTCTGAACTAGCAAATGAGCTGCTGTTCAATGATGAAGTATTTGTTACATTACCTGATTCATTGGTATAAGCTACTGCTGAGAGTTTAGCATCTGAAGATGTTTCTGCTTTAAATTTTACTTTGTGTGTTCCTGATGCATTATCTTTTTTACAAGAATAGAATACTGATACAGTAAGTACTATAAAAGATACCGATAAAATTTTAAAAATGTTTTTCATAAGGTTTTGTTATAAATCAATTATTTAATACTTCATACCAAACACCGTGCCATAAATAGTTTAATATTATTTTAAATTGCCGGATGAAAGCCATTTGAACAAGACCTTTATACGGACATTTGGGCATATTACATCACAGTTTAAAAAGGGTTCTAGAATATTATCGAAATCCAATTTGAAAATTATAATTTATTTACACGTGCGTGTTGAAAATGTTTGAGTTTATTAATTAGCCCGTCGGCTTTTTTTAACAATGAGCAATCACAAGTACCGGTCTAATTATCAGCTGTTAAAATAGTTAAACCTGCTCTGGCAAAAAAACATGACGAGGTCATTATTTCGCCGCAACGGGTAGTATTAATAAAAGCACACCTCCTTTTGTTGGAAGTGTACTTTTATGCAATTAACTAAGGAAAAGTAACGGTTCCCATATCCTTAACACCGCCATTCACAACAACAACATTGCTAACAGTTTTAACCGCATAGGGGCTTACAGGTATAAAATTAATGCTGTAGGTAGCGGCAGGCAAACCGGGGAAGTAAAACTTTCCGGTAGCATCCGCAATTGTACCTACTGTATCCGTTCCGCTAATAGCGTACACTTTAGGATAGGCCGCTATAGGGTTTACCATACCAGTTATGGCACCCGAAACTGCCTGTGAAATGGCACGGATGACCGGCTTTAATATATACTTTCCGTTTCCGGTGGTTACGATGGACTGCCCGGCATCAAAATCAAGCAATAAGGTATAAGCGATACCCGCTGTCAGGTTATCCATGACCTTCAATTTTACTCCGGATGTCTGCCCACTTGGTGTAGTTAGATCATAAGAGACACCATTAACGATTACCCTATTACCGGTGGTATTCAGCACCAAGCGTACCTCCTTTAATTGCCCTGCCGGAATATCCGCAGCAGCCAGTAAAGTGTCTTTTCCCAACCTGAAATGCAGGATGTCAATCGGGCCGCCGTTCACAGCCAGTGTTTGCTCACCACCATCGGTAATAACAACGACTTGTTTGATGCTTAAAATGACCGCATCATAGGGCCCGGGGCCGTCAGTCAGCCGCACAGAAACAGAAGTCGTATTGGAGTTATTGCTTTTTTTACAGGAAGCAAATCCCAAAGCCAGGATCGCGACCGAAAATAAAATCAACTTTTTCATAATTAATAGGGTTTTTAATAATGTAACATATTTATTACATACAGTTACTATTACGTATAGATAAGAAAAAAGTTTCACTTTAAATTAATATTCCATCACTGGTAGCCCTGAAACGAAAAAGCAGGCCCCGTTAGGAAACCTGCTTTTATGTTAGACTGCATAGGGATATTTAATCTTTTCCGTGCCCATGGCCCTTATCGCCGTGTTTCATTTCTTTCATCTCGTCCTTCATTTCATGCTTCATTTCTTTCTCGTCTTGCTTGAAACTTTTATCTTTCTGTTTATACCAGCCTTTATGTTTGCCGTTGTCCCAGTGGTTACGATATTTTTCATCCGGGCTATCCCGGATGATTAGTTGATCATGTCTTCCCTTATAACTGGCATACCTCGTTCTATAAACATTATCCCTTAACCAGGGGTCGCGGTCATTTATCACTACTTTGTAACCATGGTAAAGGTCATAATTAAGATACCTATCTGGTAAATAAACCGTATGTATCCAGTTGTTATTCCTATAATAGATATACTGGTGGGTTGGAACGGAGTAATAAGCGCCAATATCGGGAAGATAGTAATAGTCTGCGTGGTCATAACCAACCGGCCCCCAGGAAGGCTGACTGCCAATATTAACGCCAAGGCTAACGTGAACCTGTGCGTTAGCCATTTTGAATGCGAAACAGATAAACAAAAGAAACGAAGTAAAATTTATTTTTTTCATACAATGGATTATTTTTATGATTAACTCTCAAGTCAATGAAAATGTTTGATTTTATTAAATGAGCGCTACCGCGAACAACCTATCAATGCAGCTGCATCAATACTTAAATAAAGGTTTAGTTAACCATATAGTAGGTCTTCGCGGAAGCAATGTTAATAAACCAACTTCATCCATGAGGTTCAGGGCTAATTTTTTCAGTAATATTTTTGATGACCTCATCTAACTCTTCAGCAGATTGATTAAGGTAATTTGCAATGACTTTAATATCCTTATCGTCAGGGTCATTATGAAGTATAGCCGATAAACCGATGATCCGGGCCACCGGGGCTCTCACTACGTGTGACTGCATCCAGGATATCTCGCGTAATGTTCTATTTTGCTCTTCTATCTTTTGAAGATAAATTCTTCCGGAAGTAATATCCCGGCCGGTGATGCAGCATCCATTAACTACGCCCTGCTCATAAACTGGCGTAATGGTATAATGAATCCAAAAAGCCGATCTATCCGACGCGCGGTATTTCCGATCATATTCTATAACTTCTCCAACATACGCCTTATCAAGAAGCTCTCTAAAATATTCGTACCTTGACTGTTCCACAAACTCGAAAATACTTTTCCCATTCTCGAATTCAGCAAGAATTTTGTTAAACTTAATATAGGCTTTAGCCTTTGAATTAAACGTTTTGATATCACCTTTACGATCAAGCAAAACAAAACCTTCAACAGCATTTTCAAATATTGCCCTAAGGTTGGATTCCGAGTCAATTACTTTGAGTTGTGCACTCAAAATGTCCCGCACGCTTTTCAGTTGATCGGTGATGTCCGTGGCAACGACAAGCCGCGCGGGCCGGTTGTCAAACTCCATCAAGTTACTCTCGATTTTCACATCAATACGATCTCCGTTCTTCTTGATATGCTGAAAATTTCCAGTATAATATTGACCGGAAATGCAGTTGGCCTTTACGATGTCTTTGACTTCCGAAACATCGGAAATTGACCGTATGTCCGCTATGGTCATTAAAAGAAACTCGTTTCTGGTGTAACCATAATGCCGTACAGCGGCTGCATTTACATCAAGAAACTTTAGCGTTTCAGCATCAAAAAGCCACATAGGCAGCGGGTTGCTGTCGAAGATATTTTTGTATCGTTCATGTAATAAGGTTTTGTTGTTGATGGTTAGCTGAAGTCTCTTAAATATTTGATGAATTAATGCAACAAAGACAATGCTTAAAAAAATGAGGTTAGAGCCGAAAGCGATCCATGCCCCGATGGTATACTCTTGATTCAGTGCCGAATTAAATAGTTTAAGTTCAATGATACAGGCAAAAATTGCGAGGATCAGGAAATTTGCTAAAATCGACCAACAGGCATAGTTCACGGGCAATATCAGCGCGATCAAAATGGTGATCCCGAATAAGTAAAATATGCCTGGCCCGATATAGCCTAAACTATTGATCAGGAAAATGGCTAAAACATAAAAAATGCAGATGATGGCTAATTTTCGTTTTCTTAACGTAACACGGCTAATGAAAGTCACCAATATCAACCCAAATAAACAGGACAGATCGACTATTGCGATAATAGAATAACCATCTTTAATGGCCATAAATACGCCTGGTATAACTGCGATCATACTCACAGGGAAACAATAGAAAAGGAAACAGTAGAATAATTGATCCTGCCAAAAGCTCAAGTCCTCTTCTGTATGTGGTACTTTTGATGTAAATTCTCCTTTTATGAGCGTTTGGTATTTTAACACCCAGTCTTTCATTTGCAGTTCGTTTAGAATGTGATTAAATCCCAATCATGCTTGCGCAGTTCTCAGATGTTGGTTAAACTTTGGTTGCGAGGTATTTCTTTTTTAAATACGCTTCCACGTTGTCTGTCCTGGTACCTGCCGCATTAACTGCTGCCTTTAGCTGTACCTTGCTAATATTAAATTTCGCCGTCCAGTATTCGACCTCATCTTTTTTATTAATATCGATTTCGTCCTTATTCATGAGTTTCACGCGTCCTTTGTTATCCATTGCTATGAATTGCTGATTTTATATAATGTTACGAATAAAATAAATTAAGGTTACATACCTGCAACACCCAATATAATGTCCTAAAAGATAATAAGTGTACTGGAGTTTAATTTGTTTGGTGACTCCGGTTTCGGCTTCTCCAAAGCAACTATCTACACTTCGGTTAATTAATCCTTCCTGTGCTTACTTAGCTTTTAATGCCATCATATGAAACTTGAAAGTTTGCAGATCGTGTCTTAATCAGATGCTTATTACATGTCCAGGGGAAATCACAACGTCTTTTTTTAAGTTCAATGAT
The DNA here is from genome assembly GCF_014773265.1 of Mucilaginibacter pankratovii. Classification (GTDB taxonomy): domain Bacteria; phylum Bacteroidota; class Bacteroidia; order Sphingobacteriales; family Sphingobacteriaceae; genus Mucilaginibacter; species Mucilaginibacter pankratovii. The sequence goes on from NZ_JACWMY010000005.1 coordinate 301,745, forward strand.
TACCGTTTTCGATACCCATACGATACGACTGCTATTTTTTCGATGATGCTGTGCTCAGGTCCTAGGACATTAATTTTTTCCGACCAGCAATCATGGAAATATTCCGCTGGTCAGTACGAATTGTATGGCGTTTAGGTCTCCGAACTTTAAAACAAAATGACTGGTTAACATTTATTTAACTCAAATAGCTTTTTATTTTCATTAACAGGTGAAAATAAAAAATTTGGACGGGTATTTGCAAGGGCTGTTTTTAAATAACTACATAGCAAAAAGGGTTTTGGCGATCGATGACGATGAGGATATTCTGGAGATCTTAAATATTATTTTTCAGGAAAGTGGATACGAGGTTGTATTATCAAACACCGGCGAAGTTGCTGAGCATATCCGGGTGATCCAGCCTGATATTGTCCTGCTTGATGTCAGTATTGTGGGTTCGGACAAAAGCGGCCCCGATATTTGCAAGGAGATCAAATCGCAACTGGAGACCAGCCACGTCCCGGTCGTGCTGGTTTCAGGAGAACCGGGCCTAGCTGTGATAGTACAGGAATGCGGCGCTGATTCTTATGTGACCAAACCATTTGATATTTTCCGTTTACTTTCAAAAGTAGAAGAATTAATACCTTAACCTGGTAAATGCACAGTCCGATGACAGAGCGATCAGATAAATCACCTTCCCCGAAGAAGATAAAATTAGGCGCTGAAAAGCTGAAAACGTTCTTTGTTAATCACTTGAACCGGGTCTATTTTGCTAAAGCACATTTGGTGAACAAATTGCCACAGATCATGGATGAGGTGAATTTCACTGACCTGCGGCTGGCGATCCGCGAAACTGTAGCGGACGTGGAAAAGCAAATGGCAAGGATGGAACTGATCTACGAATTATTGGATGAGTCCATCGGCAAGGGCAGCATTCATGGCCTGACAGGATTAGTAGATGATGCATTTGAGGCTATCCGGGAACAAGCAGGCGAGGCCGAACTACGCGATATGTCGATCATTTTTTACCTCCAAAATATTGAATGTTTGGAAATGGCCTCTTTCCAGGTGCTGCAAATAGCGGCGGTCAAACTCAAAAACAAACAGGTGCAACAATTGCTTCAGGAATGCTATGAGGAGGCGAAAGCGGACCGCACATTGTTGCTACTGATCGTTGCAAAATACATCACGAAGTAACAGGTGTACTGGCTTTGTAGCCAACTACCACTCCTAAGTAATTCATCAGGCAAACTTATTGCTTTTGACTTTGTATTATGTATATTCAGCGATTACGTGGTAAACGCCAGTGGCTGGTAATACGTAATTTCACTCCATACAACGTTTCAGAAAAATACATATTTTTGCACCTGAAAAGGATCGAACGGTATGAAGGATAAACCTACAGGGAATCTACCTGCATTTGACACTAAAGTACAATTCCTTGCATTGACATAGCGCAAATGGCGCTTGATGCTGCCAATGTGGGCATTTGGATAATGGATGCGGCATCGCGAAATTTCCATCCTTCTACCCGTACAAAAGCCTTGTTCGGTTTTTTGCCGGAGGAAGAAATGTCCTTTGAGGATGCTCTGTTAAAAGTAGCCGGCAAACACCGGAGGTCGGTTTGGGCCGCTGTTGAGAACGCGATCAAGCACCGTGGCAATCTGTATATTGAATGCCCAGTGATGATTCCGCCCCAAAAGAGACATCGCTGGTTAAGCATTACCGGTGGGTTTAATACTTCCGATGAAACTAATAATTATTTTTCCGGGATCATAGTCGATATAACTGAACAAAAGCAAAATGACCTGCGGCGGAGCAAGTTCATCGGGATGGTCAGTCATGAATTGAAAACGCCCCTAACCGCTTTGAAAGCTTACGTTCAAATGCTTAACAACTGGGCTAAAAAGCAAAAAGACAGTTTTAGCATCGGTGCGCTTTCCAAAGTTGAAAAACAGGTGAAGAAAATGCTGAATATGATCAATAGCCTGCTTAACTTATCGGGCGCGGAGGCGGGAAAGATCCATTTAAATAAGCAGGAGTTTGCCATGGACGAACTGATTGGTGAGGTTATTGAAGAAACCTTGTTTATTACTTCTTCCCACAATATCACCGTGGCTCCATGCGACCGTGTTATGGTAAACGCTGACCGGGATAAGATTGAGCAGGTGCTGGTGAACCTGCTGAGCAATGCCGCTAAATATTCCGGTAAGGAGGAACCCATTGAGGTTAACTGTTCAAAGGATGAAATCACGCTCACGGTCAGCGTCCGCGATCGGGGCATGGGTATTTCAAAGAATGACATGAAAAAGCTATTTACTCCGCATTATCGTGCAGAAACCAAGGAAACCGAAAGAATTTCTGGGTTTGGCATCGGCCTCTATCTATGTTCTGAGATCATCAAACGTCACCAGGGGGAAATCTGGGTGGAAAGTGAGCTCGGTAAAGGTTCAATATTCAAGTTTAAACTTCCGTTAAATTAACTAGTGCTTCTACTGGATAAAGAATGGTGTACCATGGTACCCGCTTGGCAGATACTAAATATGTTAGACACTATTTGGCTTTAAAGAACAAGATCAAAACATATATTTCAAAGCATAGTTGATAACTACCTTCAGGCGATTAAAGCAATTGGCATAAAAAGGTTGGCATTTTTTCATGGCTTATCTCGATATTTTAGCTGCTCACGCTTTTTTGCTCAGCCTGTGAAATTGGTGATGTGTTTATTGGCCTATCGCTGGCAGGTAAACAGGAGACTGACCGTATTACATTATCATACTAAAACTTACCTTAATTTATTCAACTGAAAACGATTATTAAGAGTACCAAAACTAATCTAAATTGTTGTTGCATAACTTAAAATAGTTCGTTAAATTTGTATCAATCGCTGTTAAAGAGTATGTGAGTAAAACAGTGAGTAGTTCTAAAAAGTCTCCATCAACTTATTGATATATAGTTATTTGCGGAAAGGATTAATCGTCCTGCCATCCCGACTTAAGCGATACCAATCAAGTATCAAAAAGCCTTTAAATCTATGATTTAGAGGCTTTTTTGTTTTATTCAAGCCCAATTCATTCAAGTTATATTAAGGAAAATGTGCCCTATTCGGTGCCCAAAATTTATATTTTATATTTGGGCACAATTAGCACATTAAGTATTTGATAGTCAATTGATTACTTAGTTTATTTTGACGTTTTTTGGTGCGCTTTGTGAGCCCCTTTTGAACAAGGGTAAACGCGACCCAATGCAAAGGCCGCTAAAGACCGTCAATCTGATGCTATTTGTGACTTAATAATTGACGAATATGAAAACAGTAAACAACACCTTTGGCGTAATCTTTTATCTTAGAAAGTATAAAGCCACTAATGACGGAAAAGCCCCTATCTATGCAAGAATTACTGTAAACGGTAGCAGGATTGACCTGTCGGTTAAACGTTCCATCGAGCAAGATAACTGGAATGCCAACAAAGGTATGGCAAGAGGCAGCAGGGAAGAAATTGTAAAGCTAAACAAGTATTTGGAGCAATACCGCTCAGGCATCGTAGAAAGCTATCAGGAAATTTTATTGCAAAAAAAGCTGATTACAGCGGAGTTGGTAAAGGATAAATTTACAGGAGAAGATCAGGCCGAGTTTACATTATGTAAATTAATGGAGTATCATAATTCAGATCAAGTGCAGCTATTGGAGCCAGGCACGATGAAGAACTATTATACTACCCAAAAGTATATTAAAGAGTTCATTAAAGAACGGTTTAAGACCAGTGATAAATACCTGTCCGAGTTGAGTTACAAATTTATCACGGACTTCGAGTACTATCTGCGCAACAGAACGCCGGAGAAAGGCCAAAAAGCCCTAAATAACAATGGCCTAATGAAACATATTGAAAGGTTTTGCAAGATGATCAATCTTGCTGTAAGGTTAGAATGGATAGACCGTAACCCCTTTCACGCTTACCAATTGAAGTTTGATAAGGTAGAACGGGAATACTTAACCAAAGACGAATTGGCAAGGATTGAAGCTAAGAAATTTAACATCGCACGTTTACAGGTAGTCCAAGACCTTTTTGTGTTTAGTTGCTATACAGGACTGGCTTATATTGATGTGTTTAATCTAACACCTGCTAACTTGGTAGCGAAATCCGAGAGTAACATTTGGATTGCTACCAACAGGCAAAAGACAAACGAACCTGTAAGAGTGCCTTTACTACCTAAAGCTTTGGCGATCATTGAAAAATACAAAGGGCATCCACAAGCAATAGCCGATGGTAAGGTATTGCCAACGTTAAGTAATCAGAAGCTGAACAGCTATTTAAAGGAAATCGCTGATACCTGCGATATTACCAAACCCCTTACCTTTCATATTGCGCGGCACACATTTGCTACTACGGTTACGTTAACCAATGGTGTACCAATAGAGACCGTTAGTAAGTTGTTGGGGCATAGCAAACTGAGCACAACACAAATTTATGCCAAGGTGGTTGAGAGTAAAATAAACGATGATATGGCTTTGCTAAAGAAGAAATTATCAAATTGAATATTTAATAGGCTGCTGTATAACGGCAGCCTATCTCCTTACAACTAAAAATTGTTCTGATCCGCAACAGCGCAAGCCGCCTGAAACAAATAAAATTTGCATCATTGAATAGTTAATCGTAATATTGCAATATAAAGTTATGGGACTTACAAAGACAGAAATATTCACCGAAGAGCAAAACAGGTTAGCTGTTATGCTAAAAGCAATTGCGCATCCTGCCCGTATCGCTATTTTACAGGAGATTATTAAATCAAACACCTGTATTTGTGGCGATCTGGTGAATGATTTGGGATTAGCGCAACCGACTATTTCACAGCATTTGAAGGAGTTGAAAAACGCAGGTTTAATACAAGGCACCATTGAGGGTGTTAGCGTTTGCTATTGCATCAACCCTCCAGTTTGGAATGAGTTACAAGATCAACTAAGTGGTTTATTTAACTCGTTTTCCGTAAAAGCGGACTGCTGCTAAAATTTTTTGTCAAAATACATCGTAAAATTGCAATATTACTTTTAATAAAACATATTATGAAACTATCAGAAATCAAAGAAATTCTTACCAAAGTTGAAGGCGTAAATTTTCAGTTAGAAAATGGAGAATCAGTACCAGAGCATTTTCATGTGACTGAAGTTGGCGTGGTAACCAAAGACTTCATCGATTGTGGAGGAACGGTACGTCACGAGAAAGTGGCCAATTTCCAGTTATGGGATGCTGACGACTTTGAACACAGACTTAAACCGGGCAAACTGCTCGACATCATAGGTTTGTCGGAGAAAATATTGGGCATGGAAGATTCGGAAATCGAGGTAGAATACCAGGCGGAAACCATCGGCAAATATGATCTTGCATTTGACGGACATAATTTTGTTCTGGTGTCTAAAAAAACCGCTTGCCTGGCCATGGACAAATGTGGAGTTCCTGAACCTGCCTCAAAAGCCGGAATGGTTAATTTGGCAAGTGCGGCAAATACCTGTACGCCTGGCGGTGGATGCTGCTAATAAAACCTTCAATCAAATTCTAATTTAATGAAGAATATCTTAGTGTTATGTACCGGCAACAGTTGCCGCAGCCAGTTGGCAGAAGGTTACCTGCGCCACTTTGCGGGTGACAAGGCCAATGTATACAGTGCCGGAATTGAAACGCATGGTGTCAACCCCAAAGCGATAGCTGTGATGGCTGAGGATCATATTGATATTTCAGACCATACTTCTAACCATGTGGATGAGTATATCGCCATCCCCTTTGATCAGGTGATCACCGTTTGTGATAATGCAAATGAAGCTTGTCCTTTCTTTCCGGGCAAGGTTGAGCGTTTTCATGAGAACTTTCCTGACCCGGCAAAAGCCAAAGGAACGGAGCGTGAAATTATGGATGAGTTCAGACGTGTACGCGACCTTATCAAGGTCTATTCAGCCACATTCGTCAACCAACATTTAAGCTAAGTTATATGTCAGCAAACAATTGTGCCCCTGTGGCAGAACGTAAACGATTAGGCTTTTTAGACCGATACCTAACCCTTTGGATATTCCTTGCAATGGCAATCGGCGTTGGTATCGGCTATTTCATTCCTTCCTCTTCAGATTTTATTAATTCTTTTTCCAGCGGAACGACCAATGTACCCTTAGCTCTTGGGCTGATACTAATGATGTATCCGCCGCTGGCTAAGGTAAAATATGAAAAGATGGGCGAGGTATTCAAAGATACCAAGGTGCTAAGTGCCTCATTGATCCTGAACTGGATTATTGGGCCGGTTCTGATGTTCTTCTTGGCCATTACCTTACTGCGCGACCATCCGGCCTACATGGTGGGCTTAATTCTCATTGGTCTTGCCCGTTGTATTGCTATGGTAGTGGTTTGGAATGAATTGGCTGAAGGAAACCGGGAGTATGCTGCTGGACTAATCGCTTTAAATAGTATCTTTCAAGTACTTTTGTACAGTGTTTATGCTTACTTGTTCATAACGGTATTACCGCCGCTATTTGGTATGGAAGGGTTAGCCGTTAACATCACCATTGGTGAGATTGCTAAATCTGTCGGTATTTACTTAGGGCTTCCTTTCGCAGCCGGTATCATTAGCCGTTATGCACTGATCAGCATTAAAGGTGAAGAATGGTTCCAAACCAAATACATCCCTTTTATTTCTCCCATTACCTTGATCGCGTTACTCTTTACCATTGTGGTTATGTTCAGTTTAAAAGGTAACCTGATCGTACAGATCCCTTTTGATGTGGTACGAATCGCCATACCATTAGTGATCTATTTTACCATCATGTTTGTGCTGAGTTTTTTTATTGGCAAATCATTTGGTGCAGATTACAGCAAGAGTACTTCTATAGCCTTTACCGCTACTGGAAATAACTTTGAATTGGCTATTGCGGTAGCCATTGGTGTATTCGGTATCAATTCAGGCGAAGCCTTTGCCGGTGTGATTGGACCGCTGGTAGAAGTACCTGCACTGATCGCACTCGTAAACCTCGCATTTTACTTCCGTAAAAAATACTATTCCCCTAAAACCTTAACCGCTGCTGAATAATGAAGATTGCCCTTTTTTCTGATATACATGCCAACCTGCCTGCATTGGAAGCTTTCTTTGCAGATGTAGAAACCCGTAAACCTGATGCCATTTACTGCCTTGGAGACTTGGTAGGATATAATATCTGGCCTAATGAGGTAATCGATGAGATCCGCAAACGTGGTATACCTACTATTACCGGTAACTACGATTTTGGTATCGGCCGCGGCAGCGATGACTGTGGCTGCGCCTACAAAACGGATGAAGAAAAAGCGATGGGCAAGGTATCCATCAGCTATACCAATGAAACTGTAAAAGACGACCAAAGGGCTTACCTACGTACCCTACCATCACATATCCGGTTAGAATACCAGTTAAACAATGATAAGCTAAACGTTCTTTTGGTGCATGGCAGTCCGCGCAAGGTGAACGAATACCTTTTTGAGGACAGGGATGAGAAAAGTATGTTGAGAATCATGGAGGGTGCCGACGCGGATGTCATGTGTTTTGGACATACCCATCAGCCTTATCATCGCATTTTACCGACGGAAACAAACGAAGACACCCATTTCCATCATGCAATCAATATTGGCAGCGTTGGTAAACCGAAGGATAAAGATCCACGTGGTGGTTATGTAATGCTGCACATCAACGAAAATAGCTCAGTAAAAGACAAAGATAGTGTACAGGTAGAGTTCATCCGCTTCGACTACGACATTGAAAAAGCAGCTAAAGCAGTTGAATGTAGTCCTCTGCCTAACGATTATGCAGATATGTTAAGAAACGCATAATATGAGGGTAGCATTATTTTCTGATGTACATGCCAATCTACCGGCATTTGAAGCATTCCTTAGTGATGTAGACAGCCGCGACCCTGATGCAGTCTACTGCCTGGGTGACCTCATCGGTTACAATGTTTGGCCGAACGAGGTCATTGATGAGATACGAAAAAGGAAAATCCCGGCAATAGCTGGCAACCATGACCTCAGGGTCAAATATATGGTAACGTTGGAGCACCACCTTAAAGAGAGTGGCAAAGGTCACGCTTATCATTTAGTTAAATGGCCAAACAGGGACTATTTAGGAACCTTACCTGCGCATATCCGTCTTGAATATAAATTAAATGACGATCAGCGATTGAATGTGGTGCTGGCACATGGTAGTACACGAAGCGTGGATGAATATGTATTAGAAGATATGGACGAAGCCTATTTGACCGAAATGATGAAGGAAGCTGATGCCGACATTCTATGTGTAGGCCACTCACATAAACCTTACCATCGGATCATCAATACAAAAGGCAAGTTCAAACATGTGATCAATCTTGGGTCCGTTGGGAAACCAAAAGACGGTAACCCGGACGGGTGTTACGTTATGTTAACTTTGACCGACAACAGCACTGCGGATGACAAGGATAGTATAAATGTAGAGTTTATCCGGGTACCTTATGATGTAGAGACGGCAGCAAGAGCTATAGAAAATAGTTTGTTACCGAAAGAATTTGCTGAACGCCTAAGAAATGCTAATTAACGGTTAATCTATGGGAGAAGAAGAATTTGCAACAGAGTTCTCGAAACAGGAAGTGCAGATAGCCGATTTTATGAGAGCAATGGCTCATCCCGCAAGAATTGCCATCATGATCCGTTTAGCTAAGTTCAACACCTGTCTTAAAAAAGATGTGGTTCCTAATATCCCGGTACAAAATAGCTCGCTCAAAAAGCATTTGCTGGCATTAGAGTACGCAGGATTGATAAAAGGTATGACCAGCGTTCATCATGCTGACTATTGTATCAACTGGGAAGCATTCGGTGAATTTGCGCGCACCTTCAAAGCTTTTTTTGACGAGTTTGATTTTAAGAATGTTCAACAAAATTGTCAAGCCAGAAAAGGTAGGCGTAAACGCATTTTTAATAATACATGATTATCATTCATGTTTCCAGAAAAGTATAATCTCAAACTAAACTTCTGACTTATTCGTTGAAGCATGAATAGCCATTTAAAGCCGGAACCATGCCCAATAAATATTTTAAACCACACGAATCATTCGACCTCAATCCACATAAATATGATGTGGGCGTTTTTACTGGACTGAAAAATGGTTATGAAGACAATCTGTTTATTAAAATATTATTTACCTTACCGGAAAAAGAATATTCAGACTATTACCAATACCATCTTTCCTTTTACTTGGAAAAGGAGCCACAAGGCGAACAGGAGTTCTTCACTTTCGTATGGCAAATTGTATTAAGACGCATACGGTTCATTGAAAATAAAAATCCGTTTAATTCAAGCCATGCACTCGACATGGAAATACTTGAAAAGCTTCTACAGTTTCAAAAATATCTACGTTCGATGGACCGGTGGAATACCCAAAAAACTCTACCTGAAATAATTGCCGACCAGCAAGAAGAAGTCAGAAAACAACAGACAGAAATTGCCAGATTGAAGGACGCTTTAAAGGTGGCAAAGAAACTCGAAACCCAAGAGTTTATCAATATAGCAGATGGATACCTGTTAAGCTTTTTGGATATATGCCTGCAAGCACAGGAAGCCCCATTGCCGGACACTGGTAAAGAACTCCTTTTTTCACAAACGCAAATCGTATGGTGTAAAATGATCGCCAAGTATTTCAAAGAGGGCAACAACGAGATCAATATCGAAACCTTACGCCGCTATTTTCCGGGCAACAAGAAAGACCCAGGCGTTAAATACGCCAAAGTTCCACCGGAATTAAAGTTGTTTAAACTTACACCCGCCAAAAAGCGGAGTTGAAACTCGTACAATTTAAGCTACTTATCCCACCCTTTCCCAAGCTATAACAGCTTAAATTACAATCATATACAAGCCTGCCTTAGCTTGCTATAAACACCCTCATTTTAACCACGCAAATCTGCGTGGTCACGCCCGCGCTGCTTTTTTAATTTCATTTGCGGCATGGAGATCATAAACCAAGAAGCCCTAAGCCGGTGTATCAGGGATGCAGTCAGGGCAGAATTACAGGAACATTTTAAAGCAGGCGGCAATCAGCCGCCGCAGGATGAACGGCTATTATCCAAACAAGAACTGTCCGAGGAATTAGGTGTGTCGTTAGTAACGCTCACGGACTGGATGAAAAAGGGATTGCCCTTTTTGCGCCTGCACAAACGGGTGTATTTCAAAAAGAGCGAGGTACTCGCCATCATGCAACAAAAACACTAAAGAGCAAGGAGGAAAAGATGAACGTTGAATTAATCACCAGGGAAGACCTAAAGCAATTTAAAAACGAGATGCTAACCGAGATAAAGCATCTCTTAAAGCCAGGTCAAGGGCAAAGTAAACAATGGCTGAAAAGCTATGAGGTCAGGAAGCTGTTAAATATTTCTCCCGGCACCTTACAGAACTTAAGGGTTAACGGAACGCTTCGCTACACCAAGATCGGCGGGATGCTGTATTATAAGTTAGAGGACATCGAAAAGCTATTAGAGGAGGGCAGCCGGTAAACCGGCTGGTGGCTCCGAAGCTTCGCTTTGAAAAAAAGTACCGGGCAGATCAGCGATACCGCGAGCGGTATGCTGATGCCCGCGCACCCGCAAGCGGGTGTATAACAGACCCGGCGGCAAGCCGCCGGAGCAAACGGGCAGCACCTTTGGTGCCACCGTTTAAATAGCCCGGTAATCGCTATAGCGATTACCGAAGAACCGCGAAAGCGGCAGGCCGCTTTTGGCGGTGGCAGCACCGAAGGTGCTGCATGAACAGCCCCCGGCTGTATCGCTACAGCGATACAGCCGGGCAGCGGAACAGGCCTTTGGCCTGTAAGCGGAGCCAGCTATGTTTCGGCCATGCCGAAACTTGCTGGCCCCCGCTCATGCTATCGCATTCGGGGGGATTTTTTGAGGATTTTTTAACGAAAAGAAGCTTATGGAAAGTGCTGTTGAAAAGACAATGAATAAAAAACACACGGCCCCGGCAGGCCGGGGCGGTCGCCCTCAAGTGCCGCACAAGCGGCGCAGTGCCGTGAGCGTAATGTGTACGCTCATTGAGAAAAAGATCATAGAAGCCAACGCGAAACGCGTAGGCATGAACCCGTCGGTTTTCCTGCGGAACCTGGGATTAAGTACGCGAATAGATGTCAGGCTCAAGACCCTGCCCAGGCCGGTTTTGGAAATGCGTGGTACGCTAAATAATATCGCCGCCAACCTTAACCAGATCGCAAGGAAGCGTAACCGGGGCGATGATCTAAACGCAATGGAAAGAGCCTTGCTTGACCAGGATGTAAGAAGCTTGCGGGCATTGGTAAAGAACATTAACGCTCATGTATCATGATCGGGAAAGTAGGTACAGGCAAAAGTTTTCGTGGTGTTCTACACTATCTGTTTGAGGGCAGGCGGCAGGAAAGCAAAGAGCTGCAAATGCAGGAACTGGAAAAGAAGCAGGTCGAGGTTATTGCTTACAATCAGTGCTTCGGCAGCCGTTTGGAACTGGTACGTGAGATGATCGAAGTAGCTAAGCTAAACCCTGATCAATCAAAGCCGGTTTTTCATTTTTCATTAAGCTTCGCTTATAGCGATGCTGGGAAATTAGACTTACAGGACAAGATAGACATGGTAGAAAAGCTGGCCGAAAAGTTTGATTTCAAAGACCACCAGTATGTAGTAGTAGCACACAAAGATACTGATCATGAACATTTGCATATTGTTGCCAACCGCATCGGCTTTGACGGCAAAACAGCCAGTGACAGCAATAGCTATAAGCATGTGGCCGAGTTCGCCCGAAAGATGGAATTGGAATACAAATTAGAGCAGGTGTTAAGCCCGAATAAGTTTTTGAGGCCGGAACAAAGAGTTGCACAAAGCCAGCGTTCAGACAACCGTAAGGAGGCTTTAAAAAAGCACCTGCAAACCGCGATCAAACAAAGTAAAGATGTGCAGCAGGTCAAAAAGTACATGGAGCAGCGCGGCTATGAAGTGGAGTTAGGCCGGGGTATCGCTTTTACCGATGCGCAGCACGTCCGCTTTAAAGGCAGCCAGGTCGGCTACGCCCTGATGGATATTGAGAAGAAGCTGAAACAGGAACATCAATTACGGCAGCAACAGGAGCAAAACAGGCAGGCGCAATTACTGAAGCAACAACAGGAGGAATTGAAGCAGCAGCACGAAAAGGAAAAACAGCAACAGGTAAAACAGCATACGCCGCGCATAGGTCGGTAACCTACACTTATTTAACAATGAACAGATTTATTAAAATTTAATGATAGCATCATGAAATCAAATGAAGGAACCCCTATTGATGAAATCACCTTAACATCCGTGTTAAACGAGCACGCCACAGACTTAAAGGAGATCAAAAATTTTATAAAAGAACAACAGCAGCAGATAGATCAAAAAAATGCGCTAATTGCGGAAAAGGATAATCAGACGCAAAAGTTGATAAGCGGCTTTGAACAGAAATACGAAAAGCTCGAGGTTACCGTATCCGCACCAAGTACTTTACCCATTTCCAGGATCGCCAGTGATGGTATGGAAAACATTAAAACGTCTGTTATACAGATAATGAATGCGGCCTTTTCGAAGAACAGGATTTTAGTATTGCCGGAAGATGGTGGGATAGGCGTTATGAAGACTATGGCGAAGCGTAGTATGTATTTAACTGCCATAGCCATCGCGGTCGGCTTTATTAGTTGGTTCGGTTTCCATAATTGGTATAAAGACAGCCAAAACAGCCGCTTTCGTAAAGCTTGGTACTGGAATTATCTGATCGCAGACAGCACTAAAAGGCAGCAATTACAAAGCCAATTGGACAGCCTAAATGTACAGGCTATTAATCAATACCGGACGGATAGCATTGTACGTTATTTGAAATCTCAGACAACGGAATTACAAATTAGACAATTGGAAATGGAGGCAGACAGTTTGAGGAAGATTAAGGGCAAGCCCTATAATGATAATTTTAAAGATTAACGGAAGTAAAAACGTACTAAATAGTTTATCTGCTACCCGACTAATAGAAATTATTATTTTGAAAACTGGTTATTCCGGAATGTATTATCATGAATTCGAAGAAGGGACAAGGCAGCAAGGATCGGTGCAATAACTTAAAAGCCGCAGTAAATAAGCTTTGAATGTTTAGGAATATAAAGTCCATATTTATAACTTGGTTTTAAATATGGACTTTCTTAGACCTATCCTACTTCTCGGAGCATTTCTAATGCTTAAAACAGTTGTAATGGCACAAGATGGTGATCATGTCTTTATCGGTCAACATGTGGATAGCGTTCAGCGGATAGTAGCATTAGAAGTTCAAGGACATTATAACGCCGGAGGCTATCTTGTAAAGATGAGTGCGCATACAATTGATTACAAAGGCAAGCCGGTAACAATTATTTTGTGCAAAGAGAACGTTTTGAATGCCAGTGTTAATAAGGGGATAAATCTCTGTGTAAATTATTTTATCGTAAAAGACACCGTATTCTATATTGCGACAGAATACAAGAACTTAAGCGAAATTGAAGTAAAAGGAATACTTCTTTCAGACAGGAGATTAACAAATGTTGCCGGTTATTACTTTGATAGCAATTACAGGTTCTATCACCGCGTGATAAAGAATGGGGATGGTTCTGTAGTGGATGAATACCGGAAAACAGTATTTGAGCGACTGCCGCTAAGTGTCAGAGAGCAACTGGGCATTCTTCTAAAAAAACATTAAGGAATATTTATTTGATTCACTAAACTTAGCTGCAATAGCCATTCATACATTCATAAATGTAATTATCAATAGATTTTTTGTAAGCCATCTGGTTTTTTAAGAAAAACGTGCTCCCCTGTGTAAACCCAAACCCTATTGTCTATCCCTAATTTTATAGAGGCATATCTTCCTGGCAACGAAATTTTTTTATAATGCTTGTTTTTGACGTCAACGAATGAAAAATAGGCGTCTGTATAAACATTATCTACCATTGTTCCACTACCAGCAAAATATATTGTATCTCTACTTAAAATTGCGTTTTCTATATTATGAAGTCCTTCCAAGTGTAATAAAGTGTCAGCACCTGTAATATTTTTTTTGATCAACATGAGGTTACTGTCATCAGAATCATTGATTTGAAAGGGATTAATATCATATTTGAGCTGATCTAATGATTCTGGAATTTTTTTGATATACTTCCAATCAGTATTAAGATCTTCGCCAACTAACCTATAAACTTTGTAATCCTCCGTAAGCAGTTCAAGCGGCTGCTTCGTTTTTGATATTATCCTTTCACCGCCTGAGAATATGCTATTTAGGAAAGTAATCTTCCAGCTTATTCCTGAATCAATTGATGAGCCTATCATTAATTGTCTATTACCTTGCTTAGTTATCGAAGTGATTCCCCATAAGGTATGAGTTTGATCTACTGTAATTTGCTGCCAGGAGACTTTTAGGTTTGACTTTATCCAAGTTCTACCGAGATTATTACTAATGATAAAGCCTTTATCCTTTAATATAACAATTGAACTATCAGACATATCCAATATGTCGATAATGTAGTGATTATCACTTTCGCTACTTATACTTTTTGAAGGATTATTATTTTTTTTACTGAGTTTACCATTACGTTCATTTTGTTGACAAGATGAAAACAAGATATTAATTAAAGTAAAAAAAAGAAACAAACGTAAACTCATATCAATTAAACTAAATTATTTAAGTGCTCCTGGTTTGTAATTGTCGGGACCAAGCGTATGAGTTGGCTTTCCTTCATATGGGGTCAGAATTCCGCTTCTTATTTTGTCAACATATTGACTGTAAGGTATGTTTGAAACCTGAGCACCGCTTATATAATTAGTATTAGTTTGTGTCACAAAAGGACTTAAAACATATCCTTCGTAAGCTGATTTGGCTGCATTGAAGAAATAATTATAATAGTGCTTATCAAAGTTCATTCCTGAAGACATAATATCATTTGGAAATCCTGGATGATTTACACCAACAACTGCGGTTCCATACCCCTTTTTTTCGTCGAATGTTGTCACCCTTGTTTCATCATACCGGTCACTTAACCCCATTTCATGCAGTGTTTCATGAAAGACGGTTCGATTATTAGCTCCTGATGAGTAAACATGACCAACTCTTCCAGTTCTTAACTCATCGGTTTTATTAGGGTCCACATGAGACCGGTTTCCGTCCTTAAAGTCTTTTCCTGAATGAAATACCATCATGTTTTCTCCGGCTCCTAGATCTGATTCTTTTTTAGAATTGTCATACTTATATTGGACATCAAAAGAGACGTTCACACCGTTAACTGTTTTTGCCTTTAGTTGGCTTGCTGAATACTTTGTTAATTCATTGGCTCTCTTATCACTAGCCCCATCGCCAGATATGTAAACTGTAGATGAAATTTTGACATCTGTGATATTGCCATCCTTATCTCTAGTGATAGTGAATATAACATCTCTTCCATCGGGATCCATTCTCTTAATGGGATTATTGGCTGCAAAGTTGTAAGGAGACAGTGAAGCGTATTTTTCTGCCATCTGGTCTATCATATTCCACCTTCCTATATAGGGATCGTATAATCGAGCCCCAAAATCGACTAACCCAATTTCATCCATTAATTCTTTGCCATTAAATAAATTCTGATTTTTCGAACCAAACAATTTTCTATTAATCTCCATTCCAAATGGATAATAATCATCACGCTGGACTACGCGAGCAACGCCGCTGCTATCATCGAAGCTCAATCTTGTATTGCCTAGATGGTCTTGTAAATAAAATTCATAACTAAAAGTTCCATCCGATTTTCTCCGTGCAAGTCCATCTTGTGTAGAAATAGTTTGAATGATACCATCCTTATATTGTAGGCCATTTATATAATCTGTTGAGCCAAATGTAGAATTTGCGCTCACTGTCCTTAATTTATTTCCGCTTGCATCATAGAAATAATTAATTGACTTACTTCCAGTAATGTTTTGTGGCAAATTTAATTGGTTGTAGCTAATATTAATATTTGTATGTGGATCATACTTTACATTGCCATTCCCATCATAAAGGTAATTGTTGGCACTAATACCGGTTATTGTGCTTAATTGGTTGCCATTATAATTATATCCCAAATTAATGACCGTTGAAGCCGGATTATCGCGTTTTAACGTTAAAATATTACCTGCTAGGTCATAAGTTATGCCATATTCGTTAAACCCTTCGTTTGAAACACCATCAGTTAGTCTACTTAATTTATCGTAGGAATAGGTATAAGATTTGTTCAGCGAACTGCCGGTTCCCCAGAATTGATTAGCGATATTACCATTAAATTGAGGATTTGTGCTGTCATTGTATTTCAACTGCATAACGAATAATCCAGAACTATCTTTGTTTAGCCAACCTCTTTCATTGTATTTAAATAGTACATCCTGCAAAAAACTACTACCGTTATTCTTACTGTAAAGGTGTTTTTTGTATAGTTGTCCAACTTCATTAAATTCTATTTTTGACAACAGAACTGGCGTTCCCCCGTTTATTGCTTCCCAACTATTTATTTTACGCCCTACATGATCATACTCAAAGGTATTAGCGACATTAAGCGTTGGGTTTGCTAAAGCGTGATGAATACGATTAGTCGTTAGTACTTCATTAGTGAAACTATAAGTATTTGTTATTTCATCATAATTTGCTTCATTGATAGCTCCGTTTAAATAATGCTGCAAGTAGGTCTTAACTATTCTAGCGTTATCGTCGTAATATTGTACCGACCAAAGCATATCATTCGTATTCACAACATTTGTGAGCGAAGCGGTTACTAAAGTTGTTGTATTTGAAGTGTACAGAGATGTGGCATTGTAAGCCGTCGGTAAGTTAGGGATATTATAAGCGTCATAGTAATTCACTGATAAATATCTTGTTATACCTGAAATCGGAAAGGATTGGGAAGTGTAATAATAATTTCCTGAATTGTTGTTATCTCTCTGCTCCCACAGAACAGACGATCCATCAACTTGACTCTGTAAGCTCATTCTACTTACTGGTGAATTATTGTTGTTCCAATTACCTGAAATAACAGGCCGTTCAAAAGCATCGTACTTAAACACAGACCATAAATTATTAACCCGTTGCATTGAATCTTGTGTAGCAACTATATTATCTAGTTTGTTATACACTAAATATTGTCTGCCGACACCAGGTAATTTTTTCTCTACAACCCGATTTCTTCCATCAAAACGATATTGAAAGCACAGTAAATCAAGCTGAGTCGGTGTTATTCCACCGTTATCAGGTTGTGCTTTTGGTGATAATATAAAAGTTAGATTTCCAAAATCATCATACACATAGTAAGTCGATAAAACTTCACCTCCAGTATTAAATGTTCTTTTTAAAATGATCTGCCCTTGCTTGTCTGTATACTGCTCTACCGTTCCAATCTTCCCATCACTCGCCTTCCAATTTTCGTCCTTCGCTATAGTTACATAAAGTTGATTGGGTTGATACAATCCTCTGTCTGATAAAGAAGGTTTCCCGTTAGAATCATAAACAACATCATAAAGCTTGACAAATCTTCCATTACCGGAGCTTGCATCAGCATCATTAGTGCTATATTCTGTTTTTACTGTATGACCCGGGTCAACTGCACCTGATTTACCGGTTAATTGCCAAGCATCCCCCGGGGAACCTTTTTCAAGAAGCCTGTTTAATGGTGAGGCTTCGAATAGCAATTCAGAAAATGGCATCTTAATAGGTGTGTAATTCTCTCCGTTTCTGTTATAAAACGCTTGCTGTGCACTTACTGGATTACCAGGCATCGGGTTAAGCGCATCGGGTCTATAAGTTCCAGAAGTGCCTTGTGAGGTAGTGTAGGGTAAATACTTTATATTCTCTCTGCCAAAGGCGTCATACGCAATTGGCTCAATTATATCTTTTAAGGAGGGGCTACCTTTTACTTGGACGTTCTGTAATGGACGACCTAAACCATCAAAATACTGTACACTAGCCATTACATCGCAGGAGGAATTAGCAGGATCTGCTGGATTAATTACGCCTGCAACCCTGGGTGTGTAAGTAACGATATAATTTTGATTGTTACTCGGTGCAGCTGCTAATGGAGTACAACCAGCTGTGATATAAGCATGAAAGCTTTGACCTGAAGCAGTGCTAAACCCCGGTTTAAGAACTATACTGATTGGTGCGGTATGATTGCCAGTTGTATTCGCCGAGCTAAGTTCTAATTGACTAAACGCGTTTTTGACCACGAAATTAGAAATACAAAACAGTAAGAGTACTTTGCAAGCAAGAGATCGGTTCTTCATGTGAAAGGGCTGAAAAGGTATCTGCCTTAAAGTTAGGCGTTTGTTCTTACAAAACAAATATTCAGACCTTTTTTAAAATTCAAAGTTAAGGGTCAACCTTGCAACTTATGATTTCTTACCCATCACATCATTTTCTTTTTAACAGCTCGTTTTTTTCCTTTTCGGCCATTAGTAGTCGCTCATATAGCTTTTTATTTTCTTCTACCAACTCCATTAACTTATCAATAGGGTTGAATGTTGGATAAAAGAAAACAGATGCGGCCTGATCGTGATTATTAACTGTACTAGCAATAATATTAATTACAGCATCTTCGCTAAAATTTTTGATCGCATCCGCCGGAACGCCAAGCACTTTAGCCACCTTATCTAAAACCTCATCTTCGATAGTTTCACTTTGCTCCATGCGTGAAACGGTCTGTTGGCTCACGCCTAATTCAGCGGCAAGCGCTTCCTGTTTGATGCCGCGCATTTCGCGAATACGACCGATTTTCCTACCTATATTATTGTTTGAGGGTTTAGCAGATGTTTCCATAACCAAATATACAAAGAATTTATAACGGTAAAGATAACACCCTTGTGAGTAAAACACGCGCTGATTGGGTTCGGTACACAGCTTCGAGCACTGAAATTTGATTAAATCATTAATCAAATTTCCAAAATTATGAACGTCATTAATTTTTCAGGTGGAAGACTGGTATTGAACATTTCAGGTATGGATACTGACGGTCCCGCCGTCTCCAGAGTCAGTTTGGGTTCGGATAACCTAACTGAAACCTTATATAAACGATTGCTGCAAGCGGAACGCGAGAAGGTGCAAACGCTTAAAGATGCGATCGATCAAAAATACCCATTAGAGGAAATTGTTTCCGACTACTATATGACGGAAGAACAGTCCAAAGAGATGTCTGAACTAATAGAGTTCCTTGCTCATAAGTATGATTTGACACATATTTATTGTTTTGCCCGTAAAGGAACGATTACCGATAACTTTAGCAAGTTTGGCGAGTTTCCTTCTTCTATTGATCTGCACTTCTTCTTTCTATTTATTACCAAAGCCAACGAACGGGTAGAGCATGAGATACAAGAATATATCAACACCCACTATAAAAGCTTTAAGGTAACTGCTATATCCCACGGCCTTGATAGTGTTTGTAGTGCAGTAGCGCAAGGCAACAGGTTTTTTATTGAAGCCTGTTTAGGCGGTCTGGAAATGTATCATGACAAGGTAAATCACTTGGATGTAGAATTTCCAACATTGAACCCGAGTAATACACTTCAGAAAGCGGAAAAGCATTTCCACGACCACATAAAAATGTCAACCGGCTTTTTATATAGTGCAGCTAATTGTATACGTCTAGAGGAATATCCTGAAAACGGTGTCTTTATGCTTCATCAGGCTATGGAACAAGCCTGTATTGCATTAATTAAAGTTCACATGGGTTACCGGACTGATCTGCATAACCTAACGCGCCTTTTAAACCTCTGTAAATGTTTCTCTGATAAACCAGCAGAACTGTTTTTAGCGGAAGATGAAGAATCCGTTAGCTTATTCAAAGTACTTCGCCAAAGTTACGGAGATACCCGTTATGCAGATGATTTTAGAGTTGACAAAGATATTGCCATCAAAATACTGGAAAGGGTTGATGCCTTTGTGAGTTTAGCAGAAAGCCTTTGTCTTGATTGGATTAATGCCCTACGTACAAAGATTGGCGAAGATGCAGCACAAAATGTTTATTCCGTAAAGGAAGAAAGGGACTGACGATGACTGCCAAAAAAATAAAACAGGAGGCCGTTATCATTCCAGCCGACCTATTTTTCTACCCGATCTCTTTAACACAGCCCGACCAGCTTTTGACGCAAGACGAATTATACAGGCATTACGAACCACCCCGAGGGCGCAAAGTGTATATGGGTAACCAAGATGAGTTTGTAAGCTTTGAGAACGGAATAGCTACTGTAAAACTTCAACTAAACGACGGTTCAATATACTACCTGTATCTCCACGTTGAAAAAGACGAATTACATACTGGCTGTACATGTAGGATGCCCCAAGAAAAGCTTTGCTTTCATGCTTTTATCTGTCTGTTTAATCTAACGTGGTTGAGGGAAACCTTTAATTGCCAGAAATTATACTGGCCAAACTTTTACAACGAAGGAAATAGCCGAAAGTATCTTAACATTAAAGTCTCTCGCCGTGACATTATTGTTGAGGTTAAGCCGGAATATGGATTGATTTACCGCAGTCAGATCGGGTTCGGTTTACATAGTCCACCGCTATTAATCGAATCGGGCGACCGGACGCTTTTGATAAAGGCAGGAGATACTTCAGTGTACGCTTACGCTTTGTGCTTTGCACCTGATGCTTACCGTAACCGTCACTACCCGATACTCATGCCATTTCATGGCAAGACTGATAAGAGCGGGTTAAAAGTAAGTGCCTTTACAAGATTCAGCTTACCTGATAAGGAACAGAAGCCATCTGAAGATTACCTTAACCAACAGCAATTAAATGAGATCAGTAAAACGATGTACGAGATCATGAGGCCGCTAACCTACAAAAGTGAGTTGCGGGATGAACAAGTTTGGTGCGAGGCAAAAGCGACGATCTTTACGTTATGGAAAAAAGCTTTGCCCTTCCTTGCTGATCATCCTTACAATCACACGTATCTCTTATACTGGTTTAAATATTTAAGGGAAAAGCCAACCAAATCGTTCATGCAAGCTTGCAGATACAATTTGGAATGCCCCACGCTGTCATTTATGTTAACATTTCACAAAGACCGCTTCAATCTTTCGGTAGAGGTTATTATTGGTAGTAGGATAATAGCAGTAAAGCAAAAACCGCATTTTTTTATTCTTGATGAGCAGACGGGCAATTGTTACCTGATGAATAGCGTTCAGGATGATGGTTTGCTGAACTGGATGCTTGATAGCAAAAACAAGATCACTGCTCTAAAGGAGGATTTTGAGGAGTTTAATGAGAATTTCTTAATAGGTCTTGCTGAATGCTATCCGATATTTTTTACAGATAAACGAGGAAGTAGAACGGCCTATGATTATAATCTTCTAAAATCAGGGTTAGGCTGGTGAAAAAAGAAAAGCAGCTGCGGCAAGCGGCTCCATACTTCCGCCGCCAGCCTCGCTGCAAGAGCAAACCGCAGTTGCCGTTTGCAGAAACAGGAATAGGTTCCCCTCAATCACCATAGCCGCAAAGGTAGCCCACGCCGGAATAAAACGTCAAGGCTATACAAGCGGGCAATTGTGTTTTGTTTTTTAGCGGATTGCCCGGCCTTGACATTTCATCCGGCTAAGCGCTTTCGGTTGCTTACATGGTGGTTAAGTGGCGGGCGTTTAGTCGGTATTATGGTCTTGCGGTTGAGCGGATTTCGACAAGCGTTAGTAGTGAGTCATAGATGACCTGTCTGCTCACGGTAAGGTTAAATGCACTTAAAACAGCATCATCAAAAGCAATACGGTCGGCCTGTTCTAACTCATCCGCAACAGAAGACATAATTGCACGGTTAGTCAGGGGCTGAAATGAATCTTTAATAGCCTGTATTGCATCACTGCTCAATACACTGATATCTAAAACGTGCATGTATTGTTTAATACGATCACTACTAAGATCAAGTGCTCCGAGGCCACGTCCAAAGCCCATACCCTCTAAGATAAACATCGAGACGGCACTATTCATGATTGCATGATATATTTCAGTGTCAACCGCATCGATAGGTGTTAGGGGTACAAGTCGTTGATCACAGAAAGCTGGAGGATCAACGCGTCCAACAAAAAGTCGGTCTCCAAAATTAATAAACATAACCAAATCAGATAATTCATCGGTATCCATTTCATACCACAATCTGCCAGCTTTAGATAACTTGGTTATATTTTCCAATGTATTGAATCTGCTAATCCAGTTTAGTGCGCCAGTATGACCCAACTCAGTTAGTTCAGCTTCTGTCCTTGAGCAGCAAAAAGCCTCTTTAGCAGCCGGCATACTTAACCGAACGAAATCAGATGGGCTTTTCGCTAATGGCCTAATATAATCAGGCTCGATGCCATGTCCTGCTCTTGGATAGAAAAGCTCATTTTTACCTCTGCGTTCACCTCGCTTTACATTGAATATTGTCCTCAATGGAACTAAGGGAATATCCAATATCCAGTTACAATTTACAAATTGTGCATTACCACCTAAACCTAATACTCTGAACCGGGCTATTTGTTCAGGACTGACGCTTCTTACGATGAGGGAATCAATCTGAGTTTGCCCAAGCTCAATTTGTGCAGCAAGTAATTGCACAGCGGCTTCGTCGCTTATTGCTTCGAGTGGTCTGGTGAGAACAATGTACTTAATATCTCCGCTTTCTTGCTCGGGATTGATCTTCTTATCCATGATAAGCATATTTGTTACCACTTCGCTGTTGTTAAACCATCTTCCGGCTCCCGAAGTAATGACACATTTGAGATCATAATAACGACCCAGTAAATTATAAAAATCATCACCCCAATCAGTTCCCAACCATGCATTAGTGATGATTATACCTAAACGCCCATTATCGGTGAGCAATGAATGTAGGGAAAAAGGCAGATAAGCAGCAACATCCGCTCTTTTTGAGAAATTAGCCATGCCCATTCTTTGAACGATATCCCGCAAAGCATTACCATATTGATCCCTACCTGCCTGCGCAACAAAAGGTAAATTGCTGGTAATTGCCTCGAACTGACCAAGTGTTTCTGAGAAAAGCTGACCAGTTGATGGGTTTCTAAATTCAATTACGGTATCACTCCTTAGTGTAAACGCGTCTTTTTGGAATATTCTCAAAGGCACGTGCATTAATCCCGGTTTAGCCAGGGCAAACGTTGCTATTTGAACCGCTTGCGGGTCTTGATCACCTGCGAAAACAGAACGCGCACCATTTTCAGGAGAGACGGCGCTAGCTAATTTTAATTCTAAAGCAGCCCGCACAATCGTTCCGCTGCCACAACAAGGGTCAAGCACTCGGTCATCGACGACGTTTCGCATACATATTTGTACGAGCAATCGCGCCAGTTCGATAGGTGTGGGATATTGTCCTCGAAGCTTTCGTGTAGCGACTTCAACGGTTGCTTCTAATATACCGGATAATTGAGCCTGATCAACCGCTCCTAATCTCAGATCAGAAAGTAGGCGATTAAATTGCTTGAGCTGATCCCATGCATGGGGCGTTATTTCCGACAAACCTAAGCTATCAGAGAAAATAGTCCAGAAATTGCAATCTTCGGATAACCGACGAAATATGTCCAGAGCTTGCACCGGAGTTGTTTCATCGTCAATAGTTGAAACACTTTGTGCCCGAATATCGGTTTCACGCAGGATATGTGCGAAGATCAGCTTACCAATCCAGTTAGATATTACTGCTTTAGCAAGAACCTGTTCTTTATCCTCGCCGCCATATTCTGCACGATAATTATTCCACCATACAATAACATTTGACCTGAACGTACTATTACGCCTCATGGTGTCCACAATAGCATCTTTAACCTCTGCCGAGTTCTCAAGAATAAGGGAAGTAACACCACCGCTTCGATATGCTTCCACAAACGGTCTGCCTTCTAACTCGCCTCTATCAAAAAGGTCATTTAGGAAGTTGAAAATCTCAGTTGCTAAAGACTCCCATCTCGCCCTGTTTTGTAGTACAGTAGATCTTGTGGTTATATCAGCCAGTGTATTCCATGTATGTGAGCGCTCAAAAATGCCAGTTGTTCTGCTACGGACATATAGGTGAGCTTGAGTTACATTCCACAAGATAAAACTATCTAAACCAAGCGCATTCGCCTTAATCTCTGCGTTTTCGCGAAATTCTCTATCGCTGATACTGGTATCAGGCATTTTTAATTCCCATCCTTGCAGAATGCGGGCGGTCTCTCGGTCACCAAATAATAAAACGTCAGGAAATAGGCTTCCGCCATCAACTCTAATGGTTTGCTCACCACCTGCATCTTTGATTGAACGGTTGTTAGCTGTGGCTAAGGATTTAATATGCCCTATCAGATCGATTGCCCACGATCTTTCGTTATAGGACGCTGTAGTATTTCTCATATTGCGATAGTAGGTTCATCGTTGATCACCAAATTCACGTCAACCATGCCTTTTTTATTGGGTTGCGCTGAACCGGATGAGGGTTGCAATTCGGAAAATAGTGCAGGTGGTTGCTGTTTGTTCTTAAAAGCCAGTTCGACCTCTGCTAAGCGCTCTTTAGCAATATTTATATAATCAATATTACTCTCCTTGAATAAATGTACTTCCTCGTTTTTTTCAATCCCGATAAACCGACGCTGCTCAAGCGCTGCCGCCACTAAAAAACTACCGCTGCCAAAAGCATTGTCAAGCACTAAGTCGCCTTCTTTGGTAAACATGCGGATAAGGTATCTACCAAGCGCAACAGGTTTTTGGGTAGGATGCCAGACACGTCCGCCTGTTTCGCTTTCAGCGGTTTTACAATACAGCGTATCAGTAGGAAAACGTTCTCCGTCACTCTTAACCTGAACGGGTTTAAAGTCTCCATAACTACCGGTGAATTGAGCTTTTCTTACGCCTTTATTGTAGGGTTCACCCGGAGACATTACCGGATAATAATTGGGCTGACTTCCGTAGAAAATACAAATATCTTCATGCTGCCTTAGAGGTTGGCGGCGCGCATTTAAAAAATTAGTGGGTTTACTTTTTACCCACACAAATTTATATTTAAACCATCCCTCGTTACTTAAAATTAATTTAGCTGTAAATATCCCTTGCGAAGAGAGTGCAATTACTCCTTTTGGCTTTATAATACGCTTGTACTCTCTCCAAAGTTCCGTTAGAGGTATAACACTATCCCACTTATTCTGCGTTGTACCATAGGGCAAATCGCATAAGATCATATCGACAGAAGCATCGTCGATTTGTTTCATGACCTCAAGGCAATCCCCCTGAAATATATCACCACCACGGTACCTCATCCTAACTATTTATCACTGTTTATAAAAGTTTAAAAATCAAAAAGCCGTTTACACGGACTTTCCCATATTAAAATATTCCACAAATTAACGCTTTTTACCGGCTTTCAAAGACATTGTGGAAAAGCAATTACTTGTACAAAACTTTGTTCCTTAATACACAGAAGCTATCAATTATTTAACTTTTAGCTCCGAGTATTCGCAAACATAAACAATGCTAAATATATTAGCAAAATTGATTGAAATAAATTTGTTATAACTTTACCAAAATTTATTTGAAGTGGATTATTTGGAGCAACAGGATATAACTCTTGAAATGGTTATCAAGGCCGGTTTACTTGAACCGGGAATAATTGTATACGCAGCATCCGACAGCAATATAACAGGAACGTTAAATGCTGATGGCTCGATTGAGTTAACTATTGACGGAAGAAAAAAGGTATTCCCATACCCAAGCGGAGCCGCCCGTGCGGTTAGAAATATAAGTGTTAGCGGTTGGGTATTCTGGAAAGTAAAAGAGAATGACCAATTAATTGATTTACTAAGGTACAAGCAAAAACTTCAGGCCATCAACGGGCAATAACCGAAATTACCTACATCTTGAAAAGTTAGAAAAGATACAAGATGACGGTCGATAATGTTTTTTTTAATCTAAAAACATTCATTATATTTGAATAACAAGTTCATTGACTATCACTTATACGGATAAACAGGCTTCAAAACCCACCAATTAAAAGCATATAATATGTGCCCTATTCGGTGCCCGTTCCTGTTCGTTTTCGATATAACGTACTGAATATTATAGATTTAAGTGGCCGGATAATCATCCTGCCATCCCGACAAAAGCGATACCAAATCAATTCAAAACCCTGTAAGTCATATGATTTACAGGGTTTTGTGCTTTTAGGGTTTTCCCAATAAAAGCATAAGGAGACCCTAACCCAAGCATTTGGTGCTGATTATGTCTTTGTCATTCTATTGGTATCCGCCAACATAATATCCCGCAGGATTCAATCCCCGAGCGGCTTTTGTGGCCGATAAAAGACCGATAGGGGAGCGCTTCTTTAACTTATATACTCCCAGGCGCTTTGATAACCCCCACATTGCTCGGCATACTTTACCATATCGGCGTAAAAGGCCAGGCGGGTTATGGTGGCGCTATCGCCAATGATCACCAGTTTTTTACGGGCACGGGTCATGGCTACATTCATCCGGCGGATATCCGAAAGGAAACCAATCGTACCCCCGGTATTGCTCCTGGCCATGCTGATGTATACTACATCTCGTTCTTGTCCCTGGAAACTATCAATGGTATTGATACTTATTTTTTCGCTGTAGAGAAATAAAGGGGAAGCCTCAAACAGTTCTTTTAATAACCTTACCTGGCTTTTATAAGGGGATATAACGGCAACCGAAGGGAAAGCGGTGTTGTTTTCTTTCAGTTTTTCGGCAAGGGTATATAAATGCTTAAATACAAAAGCGGCCTCATCGGGGTTAATGGTGCTGGTGCCATCTGCTTTTTCATCAAAACCACAGCCGGCGGTATCTACAAAACTCATAGGTATATCGCCCGCGAATAAAAGGCGCTCGGCTACCGCCACGTTTGCTTTTAAGCGGTTGCCATAAAACTCAGCTGAGGAGAAACCCATAATGGCGTCGTTCATGCGGTATTGCTCTTCCAGCAAGGTAACGGCGCCGGGGTGGAGAATGGCGGATTTTTCTAACAGCGTAGTGCTTAGCCCTTTTTTTGCGGCTGTATCGGATTTGATGGTGGGAGGGAGCTGGAAGTGGTCGCCGGCCACTACAACTTTCTCTGCTTTTAATATCGGGATCCAGCAGGCGGGTTCCAGTGCCTGGCCAGCCTCATCAATTACCACTGTATGATACCTTTTATTGCGTACGGTATGGTGATTGCAGCCAACAAGGGTAGCCGTTATTACCTGCGCTTTTTCCACCAGGTCGTCGATGATGAATTGTTCAATTTTGCCCACGTCCTTTATAATGCGGTGGGCTTCATCAAATAATGCTTTGCGTTGGTCGCGTTCGCGTTTGCCAAAACTGCGTTTATATTGATGCGCCATATTTTTATAACCCGCGGCCTGCTTTTTTAACTGCTTTACATCTTTCATGTAGCTATGCACGGCCATTTTGTTATCAAGCGTTAGGGCGCTCAGCTTTTCAGAAACGCGCGCCGGGTTACCTATCCGCAGCACATTTAACCCTTCTATGGCGAGTTTCTCGCTCAGCAGATCTACCGCCGTATTGCTGGGCGCTACAACCAATATTTGCTTTTCGTTTTGTTGGATAAGGTTTTTTATTGCCTGTACAATAGTTGTGGTTTTGCCGGTACCGGGCGGGCCGTGCACAACAGCAAATTCGTTAGCCGAAAGTATTTGCTGCACGGAAGCTGCCTGTGACGAATTTAGATCTCCCGGTATTATCTGTTTGATGTCTGCTGAAAACGTTGGTTCATCTTTACCCGTTAAAACCCTGATAAGCTTGCCCTCCGGCTTGTCACTCAACGCCGACGCCTGCTTCAGGGCGTTCTGCATTTCGTCATAACTGTTGTTATCAAAAAGCAATTCCACACCCAACTTTCCATCGCGCGACCAATCCGGCAGTTCATCGGTAAATAAGGTAATCTTTAGCCGGTCGCCGCCCTGGTAGGCGATGGTGCCTTCCACACGATCGGTACCCGCATTATGGTTGGAGAACAATACAGCGGGTGCCCCAAACCTGAATTGGTGCGAAAGGTCTTTATGCGTGGTACGTTCCAATTCAACTGTGATGTAATCGCCACGACTTGGCTCATTGCCGCGGATGGCGATGGGGTACCAGGTGATGCCGGCTGCCCGTCGGTCAGCAATGGATGTACTTTGTGTAAGTTTTAAATAAGCATCCCGGTCTTCTTCGCGTTCGGTTTTCATTAATTGTAGCAGGTTTTTAAAATAGTCCATCGGGGCAAAGGTAATTAAACCGATGTTGCTATCGCTATTTGCGGCCAATACCCACACCGAAATGCATTAACAACCGACCGCGGTGTAAGCACACGTACTTGTTCATTTTCGGGATAGGGGAGTCCTTCATCATAACCGGCAGGCGACCATTTAAAAATATAATTGTTGGCTATGATATAAGCTTCACCAGCTAATTCAATAAAAGTACCATCGGGCAAATTGTTAATATCGGCTTCAAAAGTTATTTTACTGTTATGCAGGCTTATCCGCTCGCGGTGTATTATTTCATCTATTTTTCCAATCAGTACATTCGCCGGAAAATCATATTCCGGATTTCCTGATAGCCAGGCGGCCTTGAAGCGTTTGGCATCCTCCCTGCGGCATTCAAAGCAGGGCCTGTGGCCGGCGGCAAATGCGGTGGCCTCATCAAGGAAGAACAGCTCGGTCCACAGGTTTGGCGCCATTACCTGGCGGTGGCGGCCTTTGAACTGCAGCAGGCAAATGATCCAGGCTTTGTGTTTAAAAGGCCGCAGGATAGTTTTGCCACTGTTATGCAACTGGCCACGATTGCCCAGCCAAGTGCCGCGGGCACTTGTTTTAATAATATCGCCATGCGGATTAACACGGTTTTGCAGCATTGTTAATAATATTTACAGATGAAGCTCATATATTTTTAAACACCGGCAATATACTAAATAAATTAGTATTAGCTTTGCTGTTATCATGAGCACGATGAACCCGGCAATGCAGCTGGCAAACGACTACCTGGAAAGTACAAACACCATTGTATTTTTAACCGGAAAGGCCGGTACCGGTAAAACCACCTTTTTACAGCAGCTTAGGCAAACGTCTAAAAAAAAGCTGGCGATAGCGGCGCCCACCGGGGTGGCTGCGATAAACGCCGGCGGGATGACCATTCATTCCTTGTTCCAGATTCCGTTTGGGCCGCTCATTCCATCGGGTAACGAGAACCCGGAGTTGTATTATAACGACGAAAAAAAAGAACTTTTAGGCAGCCTGGAGTTGCTTATAATTGATGAGGTAAGTATGGTGCGGCCCGATGTGCTCGACCAGATAGACCTAATCCTGAGAAATATTAAGGGCTCGATTTACCCCTTCGGCGGCGTGCAGCTGCTACTGATAGGCGATCTTTCCCAACTAAGCCCCATCATTCGCGATGAAGAATGGCGGATCCTGAACCGCTACTACACAACACCCTATTTTTTCAGCAGCCTGGTGATGCAAAAGGCCAGCTACGTGCGCATAGAGCTGGATCATGTGTACCGGCAAAAGGAACAGGCTTTTGTGGATATCCTTAACGAGGTACGTAATCAAATCATCAGTCCGCAAAATTTGGCGCTGTTGAATGCCCGCCATCAGCCAGGGTTTCGCCCTACAGCCGAAGAGCCTTATATCACTTTAACAACCCACAACAGCATTGCTCAGCAACTGAATAATGAATTTGTGGAGGCGCTGTCTGGTGATGAATATGAATTTACAGCCACCATACGGGGCGATTTTCCGAGGGATGCTTATCCTACAGAAACCAACCTGAAGCTGAAACTTGGCGCGCAGGTAATGTTTGTAAAGAACGACGGCTCGGCCGAAAAGCTTTTTTATAATGGTAAAATAGGAATGGTTACCCGTATAGAAGGCAATACAGTTTTTGTACAATGCGGGCACGAAAGCCGGGAAATAGCAGTAGAAGCGGTTGAGTGGAATAATGTAAAATACCAGGTGGAGGAGGAGCAGATCAACGAAACCAATGCGGGCAGTTTTACGCAGATCCCTTTAAAGCTGGCATGGTCTATCACCATACATAAAAGCCAGGGATTGAGTTTTGATAAGGCCATCATAGATGTTTCGGAGGCTTTTGCCCATGGGCAGGCCTATGTTGCCCTGAGCCGGTGCCGAACGCTATCGGGGATGGTGCTGCGGAACCCTATTGCGGCACAGAACATTATAGGCGACCCAGCCGTTGCGCGTTTCAACCAAAGCGCAAAGGCGATCACTCCTGACGAACACAGCCTGGAACGTGACAAGGAACGTTACCGGCAATTTTTGCTGGCCGAGTTATTTAATTTTAATGGTTTAAAAACCGCTATAAAAAGCTTTGAATTTTTGGTGCCCGGCCTGCAACAAGAAACACTGGATGTAGCCGAAAAATTTATGCGGCGGCCGGATGCTGTTGATGCCTACAGGATACAAAAAGCCGCTGCTTATTTTCTTGATAAATTAACCCTGGCTACCGAAGGTTTGCACCGGCAAATGCCCGGCCTTATCGGCCAGTCGGTAGAAAAGGCTGCTAAAGCCGATAAGCTGATGCAATGGATAATGGCCAGGATAGCGTTAATGCAGTATTTTTCCAAAACAGTTTTTACAAGCCATACTTACCTGGAGCAAAAGAAAGCAGCTAAAGCAGATGCCCTGGCAGATAAATCCGGATCTTATTTAAAGGCGCTTAATGCCAAACCCAACGAGGATTTTTATGTGCAGTTACTTGCCTGGCGTGAGGCCCGCGCCGCAAGCGACCGGGTAATGCCAAGCATGTTATTTTCTGAACAAGCTGCCGCCATCATCGCCGAAAAGTTACCGGCGACTTTAAAAGTACTTAGTGGTATTAAAGGTATAGGTCCGCAAAAAGCGAACCAATATGGCCCCGAACTGATTACTATGATCAGGGTTTACCAGCAAGAGTTGTTGGGCATAGATACCGAACAGGGCAGTTTGTTTTAAATTAAACGAAATGGCAATAAAAAAGGATTATGTGTTTTCTTATCTGTCTATAGCCGTATTAAAAACCCATAAGAAATTCAAAGTGTAGTTATATTACATATTATTTATATATTTATGATTTATAATAATATTATGTTTATCGGTAATACAACGAAATCATATAAACTTTTTTTTGATCTTATCACTAAGATTTCAAAAGATTTGAATATTGATAAATCTGTGACGATGTATTTTGTTAATTCTGACTTAGAAAGAATTTTTAATAATAAAATCAATATAGATCGTACGAAACTTGTACAACTTGAAATTGAAGTTAAAACACATATAAAATCAGAAACCGAAATCCAATCAGAAATTAGTAAAAATAACTTTTTATTAGAAAGTATTTCGAAACGAATTGAGGAGTCAAGTGTAATGCTGAAAACTAAAATAGACTCATATCAACTTAAGGAGAACGAATTAAACGTATTAAATTCTAAAATATCTGATTTAAATATTCGCCTAAAAGAAATAGAGCAAAAAATAAAAATTGCAAAATACGATGTGATGGTAAAAGGCCATTCCTTAAAAGAGCAAAGTGATTTGACATATAAATATTTAAAAATATTTCTCGTAATCGCTACAATATTGGGAGTGCTTATTGCAACATTTTTAATTTACAGAAATGAACAAGTCAAATAAGATGTTTGTTAGTTTTGGTTTAGGTATTGTCACAGTGTGGGATGCGGCCACTACTATTTATGGGACGCGTACCATTGTAGGCGACTCGCTAATCCAATACGGTATTTCTGTAGGTCTTGGAATAGGATTATCTATAGTAATGCTAAGATCAATGTTAATATTGTCAAAACCCAATGATGATTTCTTCACATTTAGTGCTAAGATAGCATGGTTTTTGGCTCTCCTATACGACCTATATACGTCATTTCTCGGGAATTTTAATTTATTACAGGGGACTGCAAATGATAATCCTAAAATAATTATTGCAATTGGGCTTATGCTTTTTACTTGCTATTCCCCAATTTACTTATCGAAGTTGATATATGAATCATCGGTCGAATGAAATACGGAGACCGAGTCATCTTCTGTCCAAATGGTTTTGGATTTGTTTTACTCTCGTCGTGATAGTCGGATTTTTCTTATACGGGCAGAAATTAATTAAAGACAAAACCGAGATTGCGCAAACAAAAAAAGCACTGCTCATATTGAGAGACAGTTTAGATAATTGCAAATTAAATCTGCAAAACTGTAGTTTAGAAAACAAAACAAAAGAAGGAAAGATTTCTGAACAGCAAGCGGATCTTAAAAATTCAAGCATTGTAGCACTACAGCGAGATAGTATAATAACACAATTAAATGATTCAATCGTCAAGTTGACAAATAAACCACCTGAAATAATTGTCCAGTATAGAGACCGCGTTTTTTATAAAGACCGCCCCGAGCCGTATCATCCCTACGGTAAAGGCTATGGTAAGCTAACAATCTTCAAACGATGTAATTGTTATAAATTAAGGTTTAAAATTGATGGAGAATACGCTGGAACAATAAGTCAAATATTTAGTGTGGGCGATCCTGTATGCGGGCAGGAAGGTACAATTTCAAGAAGCGTCTTGGCTGGTAAACATCATGTTGAAGCTCAAGACAATGAAAATCATTTATGGAATTTTTATATTATAGTTAATGAGGACCAGTGTTTGATTAAAGGACTAAGTATTAACTAGTAAAACAAGGTTATAAGCCCCTCATATAAATTAACTAATTGTGCTTGCCTAAATTTAATAAATCTATAGCTACCATATACCGGCTGTTTATTAAGATTATTGTAATGATAGTCCAATAATTTTCATTGCCTATTTTTCATCAACCTGCAATATTTTTTTTGATTTTGCCAACCTGCACGGCTGTTTCAGCAAAAAGTCGTATTTTTATACCATCTTATCGTAGCACAATAGTAGCAGGGGCAAACAATTAATTAAAAGCGTATGAGCAGCATCCATAATAAAGATATCGGCACAAAACAAAAAGCGCTTGCAATTAACCTCGACCCAACAATTTACGGCTCCTTTGCCGAAATTGGCGCAGGGCAGGACGTTGCCGCGAATTTCTTTAAAGCCGGCGCGTCATCAGGTACCATAGCCAAAACCATGTCGGCTTATGATATGATCTTCTCCGACGCTATTTATGGGGCACAGCAAGGTAAACGTTATGTTACCGAGAACCGACTGATATCCATGCTGGAGCGCGAATACGGCTTGCTGATAGAGCGACTGGAAGAGCAACGCGGCAATAACACCACCTTTTTTGCATTTGCAGATACCGCCTCGGCTCTTAATTACCATAAAACCAACGACGGCCACGGCTGGATGGGCGTGCGTTTCCAGATGGAGCCTAACGGGCAGTTTAATGATGTGGTGCTGCACGTAAAATTATTAGATAATGATAATAACCTGCAACAACAGGCGGTAGGCATACTGGGCGTAAACCTGATCTACGCCTGTTTTTACTATAACGATAACCCTTCGGTATTTTTGCTTTCGCTGATGGATGAGCTATCCAAGGAGCGGATCCAGATAGATATGATCCGCTTTGAGGGGCCAAATTTTACTAAGGTAGATAACCGCCTAATGAGTTTGCACCTGGTGAAATACGGCTTTTCTGATGCTGCTGTATTTGGGCCGGATGGTAAAAACCTGCAGCCATCGGAGGTTTTGTATAAAAAACATATTGTGGTGATCCGCGGGCGTTTCAGGCCTATTATCAACGTGCACCTGGATATGCTGAACACCGGCGTGAAGCAGTTTATGCAGGAACCCGATGTGGATAAGGAGAACGTAATTGTAGTTACTGAGCTTACCCTACAGGCGCTTAAAGAGCGCAATGCGGATGATTCGGCTGAAATAGACGAAAAGGACTTTTTGGATAGGGTGGATATCCTTTGCTCGCTTGGGCAAACGGTATTGATCTCCAATTTCCACGAATATTATAAATTGGTTGCCTATCTATCCAAGATAACTAAACTGAAGATGGGGGTAGTGCTGGGTTATCCCAACCTCGAGTACATTTTTTCGGAAGAACATTACAAAGACCTGGCAGGCGGAATCCTGGAATCCTTTGCAACGCTGTTCAGCCGCAAAGTAAAACTTTTTATATACCCAACCCTGCGCGACGGTGTGATTTGGAACTGCCTGCGTTTTTATCCGCCGCCACACCTTATCGACCTGTACCGCTACCTGATAGCCAATAATAAGATAGAAGACATCAGGCATTATAAAGAAAGCAACCTGCATGTACAAACAGACCGGGTACTGGAAATGATCAAAGAAGGGGCCTCTGGCTGGGAAGAATTTGTGCCAAACGAAGTTGCTGCTATGATTAAAGATCGCTGCCTGTTTGGTTATCATTGCGAGCTGCCGCCTGCAAACGAAACCGAAGCACCCGCCAGTAGCGATACCGTTGCCAGCGGAGCATAATTCAATTCAGATCAAGTTTTCTTTTATCGCCAGCTTGATAAGCGCGGCTGTATTTTGCACGCCAAATTTGGCCAGCATGTTTTTGCGGTGCGAGTTTACCGTGCTTACATCTACAAAAAGCAGTTCGGCTATTTGTGGGTTGGTGAGCCCATCGGCAATTTTTTCCAGTACCTGCTTTTCGCGGCGGGTGAGGGGCGGAAGTTGACTTGTATCGGCTTTGCGCAGATATAAGCTTGCCGATCGGCTAAAATACTGCTTGCCTTTTACCACGGTACGTATGGCTTCGGTAATTTCGTGCTGGGCTGCGTCTTTCAATACATAGCCACTCGCGCCGTTCTCCATCATCTTTTTGATGATACCCGCCTGGTTGTTGATGCTTAAAGCCACAACACAAACAGCAGGATATAGATTCTTAACCTTTCTGCAAAGGTCCAGGCCGGTCATATCAGGCAGATCTAAATCCATTAATATTACATCAGGTTGAAAGCTCTTTAGGCGGTAAAGCAGATCGGTACCATTGTAAAAATGGCCGGCGCAATTAATATCGGCTTCATCAGCCAATATGGCCATGATGCCTTCTTTTACCAGCGGGTGGTCCTCAACCATCAAAACCTGTATCATGTTATAAAGGTATTTCTATGTAAACCGATGTCCCTTGCCCTTCGCCCGATTCTATGTCCAGCTTGCCTTTTAAGGCATCAATTCGGCTGCGGATGTTTTTATAACCGATGCCTTTTGCAAACCCGGCAAGTTGTGTATTAAAGCCCTTCCCGTCATCCTCCACGGTTACCTGTAGTGTGCCATCTTTAGCTATCAGTTGCACAATGATGTTGGTGGCATCGGCGTGTTTAAGTGTGTTTGTTATTAGTTCCTGCACCACCCGGTACACCGATATTTTGATGGTATTATCCAGTTCCAGCCCATCCATGCCCAGGCTGTGATAGCTTACAGGTATCGGGCCACTTTCGTCAGCCTGATGGCAATAATCCTGCAGGGCCTCGTCCAGGCTAAGCTTCATCAGTGTTTCGGGCATCATGTTATGGGCAACCCGCCGCAATTCGGCAATGGATTCATCCAGCATGGCCATGCTTTTTTCAAATGCCAGGGCATTATCCTCGGTTATTACAAAGTTTTGCTTCATGCGTTTAAAAGAATATTTTGCGCCGGATAAGATCCCACCCAGCCCGTCGTGCAGGTCCTTGGCCAGGCGGCTGCGTTCTTCTTCCTGCCCTTTAATTACCGATAAGGTAGCCTCTATCTGCTTTTCGTTCTCTAACTGGGTTATTTTTTGCTGCTGTATTAGCTTTTGCTGCTGCATTACGCGCTGGCGATTGCGCATCCATAAAAAGAATAATATTAACGCGGTGGCGGTCAACAACAACGATACAGTAAGGATATAGGTCATTCTTTGTTTTTGGGCGATCTCTGCCGACTGTACCTGTATCAGCGCCTCTTTCTTATTGGTTTCGTATTTAGCCTCCAGCTCGTGGGTTGTTTTCAGGATATCGGCATTAAACATGATCCGCTCCAACGAATCAGCCTTCGAAGCATAAAATTCCGATTGTTCGACGCCACCGCCGGCCAATAATATTTTGGCGTAAAGTTGGTAACATTCTTTGAGGCGGTAGCGGTTATTATCTGCCGATGCTAATGTGATAGATTTGAGTATGTACTGCGCGGCCAAGTTTAATTGTCGGCGGTAATAGCTGTCGGCTGCAAGCCAATAGTTGGATACGGCAAGCCGGTCGTTACTTTGTAAGCGGTTTGCAACACCGGCCAGCTTGGCCGTAAAATCGCTCAGTTTAGTATAATTTCGCCGTTCTATACAATGGCTGCAATAACTTTGTAAGGCATCTGCCAATGCAGCATCATCGTTCAGTTTAATGGCAAGGCCAATTATCTCGTCGTTCAGCCTGTCCGATTCATTGTAGCGTTTCAACTTCCATAAAATAGCGGCCTTGTTTACCAGGTGGCTCATGTAAAAACCATCCTTGTTCAATTTGGAGATAGCAAGTGCTTTATCGGCATAAAAAAGGGCTTTTTCCTGCCGGTCGGTTTGGGTGAAAATAGTAGCGAGGTTGGTATATACGTTAGCCATCTTCACGCTGTCGGCAAATTTTTCGAAGATCACCATTGAATTAAGGTAATAATGCATGGCCGAATCCAACTGTTGCATCAGCCCAAAGGTATTACCCATGTTTTCGTACATGATACCCAGCCGCATCAGGTCCTTTCGTTCCGTAGTTAGTTTTACCCCTTTGCGCAGCAGACTCATGCACACTTCATATTTTCCCTCCAAATTTAATAGCTCACCCTCGCTGCTGTAGTAGCGGATAATCCCCCTTGTAAAATCAAGCTTTTTGCTTAGTTCGTAGCCCTGGTTATAATAAACACGTGCCTTTTTCAAGTCGTTATAGGCAAACTCGTCGCCGATGTGGTTTAGCAGCTTTACTTTATTAGTGTCGTTTGGTGCGCCCTGCAATTGCATGATCAGGCTGTCGCTTTTTAGCAAATGGCCATTTTGCGCGCGAGTATTTTTTGCTGCCGCGAACAGAAGTAAAAAGAAAAGTAGTGACAGGGTCTTTTGCATCAATATTTAAAGTTACGCATTCATCTGTTCAAAAGTACCTGTCTGTAGCGCCAAAAAATTCCCCCTTTTGGTGGAAATGTATTGTATATCAGTGGCTCTACATTTGGATATCACAAACCACTAAACCATGAAGAAGCATTTTTACTTGCTGGGCGCACTACTTTTAACCGCTACTATTACTACGCAAAAATCCATTGCGCAGGAGCAGCCCTTTAAAGCCTACAATAACTACGATTTTGTACCCGGGCCAACCATCATTTTTGAAGATGATTTCCGTACCGATCAGGACGGCGAGTTCCCCGCGCATTGGAACCTGGAGGGCGGGCAGGGCGTAGTCAACAAAATGGGCGAAGACGAAGTGTTCGCCATAACTAAATATTACAGCGTTTATACACCTAATATCAAAAAAGCTATTTATCTGCCTGTACAGTATACCATTGAGTTTGATACCTGGCTTGATGCTGCTTATGACAGCAACGAAGGCGCTTATCTCGAATTCCGCAAAGGGAAAGAAAGAATAGGCACGCTTTATACCAACCACAGTGCTTACAGGATGGATTTTGGCGACAACCGCCTCAACGGCGACCTACCCGCAGCTATTGGAGGTGATGGTTACCATAACAAATGGCATCACGTTGCCATTGCGGTAAACGGAAACCAAATGAAGGTTTATTGCGATCAGTACCGCGTGCTGGTTGTACCGAACAATGGTTTTAAAGCAACAAGTATAGCGCTTGGCGGCAACGCCAGCGAAGGTACGGCAATGCTTATCAAAAACTTCAGGATAGCCGAAGGTGGGGGCATGAATATGCTGGGCAAAAAATTTACCGATACAAAGATTATCACCCACGGCATCAACTTCGATTATAACAAAGCCACGATAAAACCTGAAGGTATGGGCACGCTGAATATGATAGCCCGTTTGATGAAAGAAAACCCTGAGCTGAAATTTGAGGTAGGCGGCCACACTGACAGCGACGGCGATAATGCTTACAACCTCAACCTGTCGCAACAACGCGCCGAAGCCGTGCGTACCCAACTGATACAATTAGGTATAGCTGCCGCCAGACTTAGCGCCAAAGGCTATGGCGAAACAAAACCCATCGGCGATAATCTATCGCTCGCGGGTAGGGCCAATAATCGCCGGGTGGAGTTTGTAAAAATATAACATACATATTATCAATAAATTACAATAATTAATACACCATGAAAAACAGATTATTTATGCTGATGGCGTTTGCTGCACTATTTGCATCCTGCCAAAAAACGACCGAAAAACCCAAGGAAGAAGAGAAACCAAGCAACCAATTTGTACTAAACGGTACCACTTATACTTCGGTTAGTGCAAAATTTAAAGTGTTGAACCCCATGTTTGTGGAGCTGCGCGATTCGGCCATGTCGGCAGATAAGCAGAAGGCGGCCATTGTGGAATCGGTGTTTTACGGCGGAACTGCACGCCCGGCCGATGGTAGTTATATATTGGCGAGCGACTCGTTAGGCGTTGCCAGCCTAAAGTCTACTCAAATCATTTTAAGCATTGTTGAGGTTGACCTTACCGCCAAGCACATCAATTATTACCATGTGAAGAATCCGGGCGGTACAACGGCTACCCTTACCGGCAGCACAAGCAAAATGGTGTTAAAGGAGGAAGCACAGCAACTTTTTTATAACACCTATAATTTTACCGGCGATGCGCTCAATGGCGGCGCTTTTACCAACGCCACCATATCCGCCGCTACCTATACCGAAGAATAAAATAATTACCCCTTATCACACATGAAAAAAATACTATTGTTCATCGCCTTGTTTTCCCGTATTGCCGCGTTAGCCCAGGCACCCGCCGTTGCCATTACCGATTCGGTGCCGGTAACCATGAACGGGCTGCGCGCCGGTTACATCATTACCGAGGCATCGGTAAAGGAAGTGAGCAACAAAGGCGATTTTAGCCGGTACAAGATCAAGTTCTTTGTTACCAATACCACGCCTGAGGCGCGGATACTATACCGTAAGGCGGGCTTATTCAGTAACCTCGGCTCGGTTAACTCGGTAGTGGCGTTGTTTAAATGCGCTAATGCTACAGGTGCGCGGTTTACCAATAAACAGCATTCGATAAACATGCCGCCATGCCAGGTACTGGCTGATGTAGAAGACAAGGATTGCGCCACTGGCAAAACTGTGCGTAATAATCGTTTTGTGGACCTTGGTTATTGGATAAAACCGGGAGAAACGCTTTCGGGTAATAGTATCATGATCGTTCCGCTTAATCAAAAGCCCATGATGTCGGTTACGTTTTACCCGGAAACAGGCAGCAACCAGGGAGCATTTATTACGCCGCTTGATGAGGAGCGACAACCGGAACAAACCGGCATGGGGCTGGCGCGGGTAAAAAACTACTCGACCAGTAATTACCTGCACATACAATACGGGCCGGTGGCCTGCACGGGTATAGATTTTAACTGGTGGAGCGCGCAATGGGATATATTATATGTGCCCGGCACTAACTACGTGCAGTTGCGTAACCGCTGGAAAAATAGTTTCATCAGTACCGATAACATCAATTTGATCTCTGAAGATGGGCGTTCGCAAAAAGCGATGTGGGTATTGGAAGAAACCGGGCGCAATAACACTTATTATCTAAAAAATGCTGAGGATAACGCTAAGCTGCTTATCCAGAACGGAAAGCTTGCGGTTGTGAGCGGCAATAATACCAACTACAACGCCCATTGGGTCATCGAAAAATTATAAACCA
This sequence comes from Mucilaginibacter pankratovii, assembly GCF_014773265.1. Classification (GTDB taxonomy): domain Bacteria; phylum Bacteroidota; class Bacteroidia; order Sphingobacteriales; family Sphingobacteriaceae; genus Mucilaginibacter; species Mucilaginibacter pankratovii. The sequence goes on from NZ_JACWMY010000005.1 coordinate 341,494, forward strand.
AACCTGTTATGAAACGATATTATTTTACCCTATTGATGTTTGCCGCAACTACCGCCTTATACGCTCAGCAAAACGGTGTTAGGCCTTTCACCGCGGCTGAAAAAGAACGCTGGCAGAAAATTTCTGATGGGCTCGGCGCGGCCTTCCCTAAAAATTATAAAGACTGGCGCATCGACTCGTGCAACTGCCGTGATTTTTCTTTATGGGCCGAATTCAATAAAGCCAGGCAGCCTTTAACGGTAGTTGATAACAAAAATCAACCAGTAGGGAACCACCCGTATTATGAGATAAAATTTATAGACGAAACCGGGGAAACCGAAAAACAGCTGCAGCAATTGGAATACGATGCAGTAAACAATATATCCGACCAGGCCAAATACAAAGCCCTGCTGGCTAAGCAGGATAAAATGCGCGATTGCAGGCAACTACGTATACATGCCTTTGCCAACTACCTGATAAGTTCTACTGCCGGATACCGCGCAAATACCAAAAAGATAAAGCTGGATATACCCATTACCGGTTACGCCTACCCGTACACCGTACCCGTTGGCCCGGAGTTGATGGCTGAAGACGGAGGCTCTGTTGGCCAATACGATATGCACATGGATGAAGCGCTGATTATTATTACGCCCGCGCCTGTAAAAGTGGTATCAACCCCGCTTACCGGTAAACGCAATTATATTGAAGATGAGGTGATACCCATAAAGGTGCCGGAACCCACCATGGGGCCGATAAAAAATATCGTGATTTGGATAAAAGGCGATGAACAACGCGTGCGCGAGGTAATCAGCAAAACCGACTGGAAAGCTTTGCAAGCCATGATAGGCAAGTAGTACTTACTCTGCACTTGGGTAAACCAATTGCGCCAACCATACTTTATAAAAAGAATTGACGCTTCCGTTGCCTGCCGAGGCGTAATCGCAAAGGGTTACGCTCACGGATGGGGCGCTGTTCTCAGTATATGACTCGGGGATAAAGCTGACTTTGTACAGCATCCATATATCGTCGCCGGTAGTGTTGGTGACCTCGGTAAGGGTAATGAAACCATCGGTATCCTTTACGGGTTTTAACACGGCTTCAATGCCGGGGCGGCTAAAGCGGGCATCGCGGGCCAGAACAATTGGGCCGCGCATAACAGCAATGCTATGGCTTGGGGAAAATGTTTCTATCAGTTGACCGCGCATATCCAGTTCCAATGAGATTTTATCACCGTTTTGCCAGTTGCGTTTTATTTTGGCGTAAGTACCAGGCTGCAGGTTTTCAATTGCTTCGCCGTTTACACTTAACCTGGTATTTTTACTCCATGCCGGTATGCGGACGGCAACTTCCATCTCTGCGGGCTTTAATAACGAAAGTTCCAATTCAATGCTCCCGGATTTTGGATAGGTAGTATGTTGGGTGAACGTTACGTCGCTTCCCCTGGCTTTAAGCTTAAAAGAGCCGTCTGCAAAATAGTTAACCTGGATGCCCTCTCCCGTATTGGTGACCATTTGCAGGGGAATATTGAATAAACCCCTGGGGCCGCTGGCCTCGCAGCAGTTAAGCCCCATGCCGCATTGCTCGCTGCCGGCCAGGCGTTGCCCGTTTAGCGGGGTGTACTTGGCCCAGTTGGCGCCGTGCCCGCTCGTAGCGCTAAGGAGGGCGTTATAATAGATGCGTTCGGCTTCGTCGGCATATTTGGCTTCCCCGGTTAAGCGCAGCAACTGCCCGGTGAGTTTCAGCCAGGTTACGGTAACACAGGTCTCCTGGTAGTGATTTACAGGCGTACTTTGCAAGGCTTTACCACCAAACCACATCTCTGTAGAAGCGCCCGACCCTGCTATGTTTATCTCGGTGCTGCGGATATTTTCCCAAACATCTTCCACCGCTTTTTTGTAGGCGGGGTTGCCGGTGATGCGATACAATTCCAGTAATCCTTCATAGCATGACATCATTTCGTACGCCTTTTGCCCCTGCTCGGGGCTGTACCAGTTTTTGGGGCGGGGAAAACGCTGGCTTACATTTACGTTTGCCTTACTTATCAGTTGCGGGCCTGCCGGCGTTTCCCATTGGCGAACGATCTCCAGCGCAAAATCGAGGTACTTTTTATTGTGGGTACGATTATACAGCAAACAAATCGGCTCCAGTACCGATGATGCTGCCATGCCGCGATAATTGCCCTTGTTTACAATAATGCCGTCCTTTTTTTTCAGTTCAGTAATAAGGTTATCGGCAACCTTTATCGCGCCGTTCAAACTCTTTTTATTTTTGGTGATATCATAATAAGCCAGTAGTCCCAGCATGCAATATTTTCGGCCCCAAATATCCCATTCTTCTAAGCGGTGCGCTTCGGCGTAGTTGCCGATGTAGCCATCCGGCGTTTGGGTGGCCAACAGCCCCGCCACAGCATGGTCCATTACGCCCTTTAGTTTTTCGTTGGGATGATATTGATAGGCCAGCGCTGCTGAAGTAAACCATTTACCCCAAAACTCGCTTTGCCATTGGCGGGTCTCAGTCCGGTTTTCGGTTTTAAATGGCGCTATCAGCCGGTCAACGTCCTGTGCCAGGATGCGGTTATCGATAGATTCCTGCAGGCGGGTGCCGAGGTATCCATTAAGTTGTGCAGATGCAGCGGGCGAAATAGCATCGGCTACCGGTTGCAATTTATTTGCTTGTGCAAAAGCATCGGCACAAAAAATAAAAAGCGCGATACGCAGGGCGCAGATGGTTATTATTAATTTTCGCATAGTACATCGTTTATAATGGGGGCGAGGTTGCAAAACCTTCCGCTTAAAATTATAGATTTTTATTTGAAAGGTTGATGTTAAGATAATGTGTGCGATATTAAATAATAATTAAATCCTAAATGCCTGTCGCGAAAGTGGATTTAACGCCGTAATATTGATTAAACACGCCTATTATGAGGTCTACTCTACTTATCCGTTATTGCTTATTACTTTCAGTTATATTTATAGGCATCAGTTCCTGTAAAAAGTCTGTTAATGCGACAAAGTCGTTACTGGGCGACTGGTATGAACAAGCAAACCCCGCCGGCTTTAGCCGGGGCTTAAATTTTGGTAGCGATGGCTCGTTTAGCGCCAGGTTTACGGCTTTTCCAGCCCCTTTACCTGGCGGCGGTACGTCTGAACTCACAACCACAACTTTCGCAGGCACCTACCGGGTTAAAGGAGATAGTTTACTCACTAACATTACTACTATGACAGTTAACCAAAATAATATTGGCTCTGTTGTTACGCCATCTATTCAAAAAGTGTTTGAATATGCTACGTTTAAAGTGAATAATGGCAAGCTTACCATTAACTACACCACTTATCCAGCGGATGCGCCGGTTCCAACGCAAGCTACATATGTAAGGTTTTTGCCTGATTAAGTAATCAAACACCACCATGAAACAAATCAAACTTATTGCCTACACTCTGCTGTTTGCCTTTGTATCTGTAGGCATCAGTTCCTGTAAAAAATCAGAAGAAGCCAAACCTTCCATAATTGGAGGCTGGTTTCAGCAAAGCGTAGACGGAACCGCCGTGAGGAGCGTATCTTTCCGACAGGGCGGGGAATTCCAGGCAACATTCGGAACTTATAATAACACTACACCGGGTTTAAGCACCTATACTATTTACTCAGGAACTTATACCGTAAAAGGAGATAGCCTTTTAACAAACATCAGCACCGTTTCGGTACAGGAAAACGGGGGCACACCTGTAGTAAGCCCAACCACCCAGAAGTTGTACGAACATGCAACTTTTAGTGTAACTACCGAGACGCTTACTATCAACTACGACACCTATCCGGCAGATGCGCCGGTGCGTACGCAAGCCGTGTTTGGCCACGCGATGCTCGACTAAGAAAAGAACTAAACCTTACACATCTATATGAAAACAAAAAACACTCTTGCTTATAAAGCTTTAGCGATTGTCCTTATTTGTTCGGCGGCGTTTTTTAGCGCTTGTAAAAAAGGCAGTTCGGAAGGCCCCTATAAGCCATACATTTATCATCCAACTACATTGATGGCTTTATGGTCGGCTCAACCGCATGTTGATGGTGTGGATAATCTCATAGGTTTTAATACCGACAGCACCTTTATCATTTCCATATCAAATTACAATGCCGGCAGCGCTTCTACAAACTGGGCTACCGGAAAATTCAGGGTGAAAGGTGATAGCCTTAGCCTTACTGTTACCCAGCGGAAAACCAGTGTAAACAATGGTGCGGTAACGGTTACAGATGTTAATGAAAAGATATATAATAAAGCCACTTATGTAGTAAAAAACGATCAGCTTATCATCAGCTATATCACCATTAAGGACGGCACGCCTGTTGCTTCTACTGCGGTATTTAATTACCTGCCATTGGCTCTGTAGCAACGTTGTTTTTGATTAAAAGATAGCAATAGATATATTAGCTTTTATGAAAGCTGCCAAAACTCCACAACCGCTTGCTAATACTGCCGAAGTAAACGCGTTTATGCAAAAGCTTGATCATCCTATGAAAGATGTACTGCAGGCGCTCAGGGAGGTGATTCTGGCTGCCGACAGCGAAGTAGGGGAGCACATCAAATGGAACGCGCCCAGTTTTTTATATGTCGGCGAAATGGCTCCTTTCAATCCCAAAGAATACAAGCGCTACATCATTGTATCAAATTTTTTTAAGCAGGATTGTATCCGGCTGGTTTTTCCGAGCGGGGCAAAGGTGAATGATGCATCGGGAATGCTGGAAGGCGATTACGCCGACGGGCGTAGGATAGCTCATTTTTTTAGCCTGGCAGATGTGGAAGCGAAGAAACCTGCTTTGCAAGAGTTTATTAAAAACTGGGTCTCGATTCTGGATAAATAAATAGGCGGGTTTACGCCGATGAGTAATTCGGTCACAAATGCGTTACATGAATCAAATCGCTTGTTAATAGTATTAATCAGCAAGTAAAATTTATTAATATTAACACCATGCAAAGCTCTTTCGGTTAAGAGATCCCCAACGTTGCATAATTAACACAGATACAAATGATTAGATCTTTAAAGAGTGCGTTGATGGTGCCCTCGCTGGCATTTATGGCGCTTGCCGCAACTGCGCAAACGGCAGTAGGGCCAAAGCTGGTGGAGAAAGTAACCCGCAAGGGCACCGAACTGGTGATCCCCTACGAAAAATATGTATTACCAAATGGCTTAACCATCATATTAACAGAAGACCATTCGGACCCATTGGTACACGTAGATGTAACCTACCACGTGGGTTCAGCGCGCGAGGAGATCGGCAAATCGGGGTTCGCGCACTTTTTTGAGCACATGATGTTCCAGGGAAGCGAGCATGTTGGCAATGGCGACCATTTTAAGATCATTACAGAAGCTGGAGGAACGCTAAACGGATCGACCAACCGCGATCGCACCAACTATTACGAAACCGTGCCTGCCAACCAACTGGAAAAAATGCTTTGGCTGGAATCTGACCGTATGGGTTTTCTGTTAGATTCGGTAACGCAGCGTAAATTTGAAGTGCAGCGCGCCACGGTGAAAAACGAGCGCGGCCAAAACTATGACAACCGCCCTTATGGCCTGGCGGGCGAAGTAACCTCAAAAAACCTGTATCCTTACGGACACCCGTACTCATGGTTAACCATCGGTTATATTGAAGAATTGAACAAAGTAGGTGTAAACGATCTGAAGAATTTCTTCTTGAGATGGTATGGCCCAAATAACGCAACCATTACTATCGGCGGCGATATCAATGCAAAACAAACTTTAGCCTGGGTTCAAAAGTATTTCGGTGGCATTCCACGCGGCCCGGTTGTTAAGAACGCGTCATTCCCCGCACCGGTTTTAACGGCGAACAGGTATGTATCATATGTGGATAACTATGCTAAACTGCCTTTATTATCTATAACTTATCCCGGCGTAAAAATTTACAGCAAGGATATGTCTGCACTGGATGCATTGTCGGAGATTATCGGCCAGGGCCGTAATTCTATCTTCTACAAAAACTTTGTGAAAACACGTAAGGCTGCGCAGGCTTCGATGAGTTCAACAAATACAGAATTGGCCGGTGAAATTGCGATGCGCGTAATACCGTTTCCGGGGCAAACCCTGGCCGAGGCGCAAAAACTGGTTGCAGAATCGCTTGCTGAGTTTGAAAAAACCGGGGTAACCGACGATGCACTTACCCGCTTTAAGGCAAGTGCCGAAGCGAATTACATTAACGGCTTGTCGAGCGTAAGCGGCAAGGTATCTGAGTTAGCGCAGGCGCAATACCTAACCGGCAACCCTAACCAGATAGGCCGCGAACTTGCCGATATCCGTGCGGTAACCAAAGAAGATGTGATACGTGTTTACAATCAATATATCAAGGGTAAACCAGCTGTGATCTTAAGCGTATTGCCAAAAGGCGGTACCATTGTAGCGGCAGCAGCCGATAACTACACCGTAAACACCGCGGGCTACAAAGCACCCGATTATGGTTATAACGGCCTGGTGTACAAAAAAGCAAAGGATAACTTTAACCGCGCCGCTAAACCAGGCATCGGTCCAAATCCATCTATTAAAGTTCCGGCTATCTGGAGCGCTACTACACCAAACGGCGTCCAGATCATCGGTACTCAAAACAGCGAGATCCCTTCTGTATCTATCCAACTATCGATAAAAGGTGGCGGCATGTATGCTGTTGCTAATCCGGCCAAAGCAGGTGTGGCGGGTATTGTTGCCCGTATGATGAATGAGGATACCAAAAATTACACTGCAGAACAATTTAACTCCGAGCTTGATAAATTAGGCAGCAATGTTTCGGTTTTTGCCGGCAGCGACGAGATAGCGGTAAGTGTGTCATCACTTACCAAAAATTTGCCTAAAACCATGGTATTGCTGCAGGAACGCCTTTACAACCCTAAGTTTACGCAGGACGCTTTAGACCGTATTAAAAAACAAACCTTAGAAGGGTTTAAACAGGCTAAAACGCAACCAGCAGGTGTAGCATCAACAGTGTACAATAAAATATTGTACGGTACCGATAATGTGCGTACTTATGCAACCGGCGGTAACGAAGAAACTGTTGCAGCGATCACCCTGCAGGATGTGCAGGATTATTACGATAAATACTTCACACCATCGCAAACGAAAATTGTAATTGTAGGTGATGTTAACCAAGGTACCGCGAGGGGTAACCTGGCCTTCCTGAATAGTTGGGCAGATAAAAAAGTTACCATTCCAACCCCGGCAGAAGGTAAAACCTTTGATAAAACAACACTTTATTTGGTTGATATCCCTAACGCGGCACAGTCCGAGATCCGCATTGGTTATTTGGATAAGCTGAACTATGACGCAACCGGTGATTACTACAAATTGGGCATAGCCAACTATATTTTGGGTGGCGCTTTCAACAGCCATATTAACCTTAACCTGCGTGAGAAAAAAGGCTGGACCTATGGCGCACGATCGGGTTTTAGCTCAAGCAAATACGGCGGCGACTTTACCGCTTCGGCAGGTGTATTGGCTACCGCGACAGACAGCTCGGTAGTGGAATTTATGAAAGAGATCCGCAACTACCAGGCAAATGGCATTACACCGGATGAATTGAAATTCACGCAAACATCTATTGGTCAAAGCGATGCGCGCAGGTACGAAACAAATGGGCAAAAAGCGGCGTTCCTGTCGCGGATATTGGAGTACAACCTCAAACCAACCTATGTTGACGATCAAAACAAGATCCTTTCTACCATTACCCCGGCAGAAGTAAACCAACTTGCTGCCAAATACCTCAATACCGATAACATGATTATTTTGGTAGTGGGCGATAAGGTAAAGATATTACCGGGCCTGCAAAAATTAGGCTATCCAATTGTGGAACTTGATGCCGATGGTAAGCTGAAGCAATAGATGGATAGTTCATAGATGATGGTTTATAGTTCATGGTCAAAAGTCAATTTGGAATTAGACCATGATCTATGAACCATCGACCATAAGCCAAAATACCGAAGCCGCCTTTAAAGAAATTTAGAGGCGGCTTTTTTTTACCGTGTTTTCACCCATAAAACTTCGGTGTTTTGCTGCTTGCAATATTCCTTTAAGTTGTTGAAATTTAAACTTCATTACATCCAACCTAATTAAAAACCTGCGCGCCAGCGTTTTCTGATGCCGGCGAGCATAAACCTTACCTTCATGAAAACAAAATTTGGCTTCACCCTGATGACCATTGCGGAATTTGATGCATGGCTTACCGGCCTGCATTTGGCCCGCACCATTTTAACCGTGCAGGAACACCACACTTACAGCCCATCGTACAGTCAATTTAATGGCAACAACCATTTCGAGCTGCAACAGGGTATGAAAAACTACCACGTAACCCATAACGGCTGGAGCGATATAGCCCAACAGTTCACCACCTTCCCGGATGGTACCATCATGACGGGCCGGCCCATGGAAGCTACACCTGCCTGCATCCTTGGCCAGAATGCCCATGCCGTATGTATAGAGAACCTGGGTAATTTTGATACCGGCGGCGATGCCATGACCGCAGCCCAACACGACACCATTGTTAAAATGACGGCTATGCTTTGCCGCCGATTTAATATCCCAATAAACGATACCGGCGTGGTTTATCACCATTGGTTTAACCTGAGTACCGGCGAGCGCAATAACGGTACAAAAAACAATAAAACCTGCCCGGGTACTAATTTTTTTGGAGGTAACAAAGTAGCAAATGCCGTCGCTAATTTTTTGCCATTAGTGGCAGCGGTTGGACAGCCGCCTGCGCCGCCGAGTAATGCGGTGCTTAAATATGTGTGCGTTACGGCAAATACTTTAAATATCCGTACCGGGCCAAACGCAACCAGCCCCAAAGCAGCCGCGCCGGCTATACTGGGTTCCATTTTACGGGTGTACCAGGAAAGTAATGGCTGGTACAAAATATCGGCAAGCCAAAATCAATGGGTTGCGGCACAATTTACTGTGGTGGTAACCAGGGCAACGGTTACAGCCAATTCCTTAAATGCCCGAAGCGGGCCCGGCACCGGCTTCCCTAAAATAGGTACCTATATAAAAGGGCAGGAACTTTTTATAGAAAAAGAAGAGAATAAATGGTGCAAAATAAGTATGGACAGCAAATGGGTTAGTAAAGATTTTTTATCGTTTGCATAATCTTCGGCGCTATTTAAAAACTGAAATAAGTTTTTTGCCCACGGTTAAAAGCGCTACCATAATTAAACCGCCAATTAGCCCCAGGGCAAATTCTTTAATAACAACGAGCAAGTTGGGGAACAAATGGTGCAAGTACGCAATGTTATGCGCGAAAATACCACCCGCAACCAATATCAGCGCAATGGTGCCGATAACGGCAAGCATTTTTATAACAACAGGTAACGATTTAACCAGCAAAGTGCCGAGGGATGCGAGAAAGCCTTTATTGCCCGAGCGTTTTATTAATTGGTGCCCGGCATCGTCCATGCGCACAATGAGCGCCACGATGCCGTAAACGCCAATGGTTGCTATTAAGGCAACGGCCGCTACGGTGATGATCTGGATAGACATGCTTTTGTCTGCAACGGAACCAAGGGCGATAATAACGATCTCTACAGATAGGATAAAATCGGTTGTAATAGCCGATTTTACTTTTGTTTTTTCGGCATCGCTATCGTTTTCCCGGCTCTCGGCTATTACCTGCTGAGCTGGTTTTGGATGATGGAAGAAGTATTCGATAATTTTTTCAACGCCTTCATAAGCGAGGTAAAATCCGCCCAGGATTAAAATGTATTTGATGGCAACCGGGAAAAATATATTCAATAATAACGCAATAGGAACAATGATCACCTTATTAATTAACGAGCCCTTGGTGATTGCCCATAACACGGGTAATTCCCGTGATGATAAAAACCCGGTGGCTTTTTCGGCATTTACGGCCAGGTCGTCGCCAAGTATGCCGGCTGTTTTACGTGCGGCCACTTTGGTTGTAATGGCAACATCGTCCATTAAGGCAGCTATATCATCTAAAATTGCAAAAAAACCTGATGCCATTTTCGTTTTCGTATTAGGGTTGCCATGTAAACCCGGTTTAAGGGGATTAGTTTAAATTTTCTCTGTAATATTCCTAATTAGTTATCAAAAAGATTCAATAAACATCATTTAAATATGGACAAGATAAGAAAACGCATCATCACCTGCAGCGACGGCACCTGGAACAAACCTGGTGATGTGGATGGTGGTGTAGAGATCTCTACCAATGTGCAGAAAATATTTGAGGGTATTTGCAACGAGGATGACGCGGGTATTAAACAAATAAAATATTACGACCAGGGGGTAGGCTCTACCGGCAGCAAACTGAGGCGTATTATTGATGGTGCCACCGGTTATGGGCTGGACGAGAACATTCTGGACGCTTATAAATTCATTATCTGGAATTATGAGCAGGGCGACGAGATCTACCTGTTTGGTTTCAGCAGAGGTGCTTATACTGCCCGCAGCCTTGCCGGGATGATACGGAAAGTGGGGCTATTGAAAAATAACGACCTTAAACGAATAAAAGAAGCTTATGCCTTGTACCGCGATAGCAACATCAGGCCCGGCGATGCTGCTGCGGTGGAGTTTAGGAACACCTATAGCCAGCCTTACGCCAATGTGAAATTTATAGGCGTGTGGGATACCGTAGGTTCGTTAGGTATACCGTTTATGGTGATGCAGAACAAAAGGAAGTACCAGTTTCATGATACCACACTGAGCAGCCACGTTGATTTTGCTTATCATGCCCTTGCTGTAGATGAGCAGCGAAAAAACTTTATGCCCACTTTGTGGCGGGAGAGCGAAAATGTAGCCGAGAAAAACCCTAACCAAAAAATGGAACAGCGCTGGTTCCCGGGCGTTCACTCTAATATAGGCGGTGGATACCCAAAGGTGGGATTAAGCGATGTTGCACTTAAGTGGATGATAGATAAAGCCGCGGACGCCGGCCTTGCTTTTGAAAAAAGATATCTTGACGAAAAAATAAAGCCCAATGATGCTGATATGCTTTATAACTCTAATAAATTCCCGTTTTCCCTTTTGGGTAAGCATGTGAGGAAGATAAAAGAATTAGTGGGTACCAACGAAACCATTGATGAATCGGTGTTTGAACGTATGCTGCTCGATTTCAGGCCGGAGCCGTTATACAAGCCGGCAAACGTAAAATCAGCTCATCAATATTCTACAAATTCTTCATCGGGGTAGCACCAAAGCCAGCGCTCACCGGGTTGGGCCGATGCTATTACCGGGTGTTTGTTAGCATGGTAATGCTTGGTCATGTGTTGGTTTACCGATTGATCGCAGCAAAGGGTTACGCCACAACTTTGGCAGGTTCGCAGGTGAAACCAGGTTTGATTGTGTTTGATACATTCTTCGCAAACCTGTTCATCGCTTAGTTTTACTTCGGTAATGGCTTGCAGGTGCTGGCAAAGGTTCGGGTCGTTCATGGGTGATTTTCTTTGATACCTATAAAGGTAATAATTGTACCGGTAAATTGCAGCTCCGCGCCAGGGATAATAGCGGAAAACCCACAGCCGCGGGATGGCCTCAGCGCGCAAGCAAAGGCGAGGATTTGCAGTGTATAGCCCGCCCGAAGGGGGCGCCCATATGTTTAGCATTCTAATTTTATTCTTAAAACGGCTTAACTATTTCTCTTCAGTTGTCAACTAAATACTAATTATATTAGTATTTTTGATTGATATGAATGAGGAGCGGATAACGGAGAAGTTGAACATATTAGCGGATGCTGCCAAATACGATGTATCTTGCGCAAGCAGCGGCAGCAAGCGGAAAAACGAAAATAAAGGTTTGGGGAATGCCAGTAATGGTATTTGTCACTCGTATACTGAGGACGGGCGATGCGTGTCGCTACTCAAAATTTTGCTTACCAATCATTGTATTTTCGATTGCGCCTATTGCGTATCGAGAAAAAATAACGACATCAAACGCGCCGCCTTTACCGTACAGGAAGTGGTGGACCTTACTATTAACTTTTACCGCCGCAATTATATCGAAGGCCTGTTTCTCAGCTCCGGCATTTTTAAGAATGCCGATTACACCATGGAGCGGCTGGTGCGCGTTGCCAAAAAACTCCGCACCGAACATAACTTTAACGGTTACATCCACCTTAAATCTATCCCCGGCGCCAGCGACGAACTGATGAACGAGGCAGGCTTATATGCCGACCGCCTGAGCGTAAACCTGGAGATGCCTACCGAGGCTGGTCTGAAATTACTGGCTCCCGATAAAAATCAGCAGGATATGATCAAGCCGATGGGCTACCTCAGAAACGCCATTATTAAACATTCCGAAGAAAAAAAACTGTTTAAGAAAGCGCCACAGTTTGCGCCCGCGGGGCAGAGCACGCAGATGATCATTGGCGCCACGCCGGAGAATGACAATGTGGTATTGCATTCCGCCAATTATTTTTATAAGAATTTTAAACTGAAACGAGTTTATTATTCGGGCTATGTGCCCGTGCTGGCAGATAACCGTTTGCCGGCCCTAAATACTGCTGTGCCTATGGTGCGTGAGAACCGCCTGTACCAGGCCGACTGGCTAATGCGCTTTTATGGTTTTAAGGTGAACGAGATAGTAAACAACGCCCAACCCCATCTTGACCTGGATATCGATCCTAAATTGGGCTGGGCCATCCGCAATATGCAGGCCTTCCCGGTTGATATTAATAAGTCGGATCTGCAGCTGATTCTGCGTGTGCCGGGTATCGGGTTGCTATCGGCACAAAAAATTGTAAGCGCACGCAAATTCGGCAAATTGAATTGGGATCATTTAAAGAAAATGGGGGTGAGCCTTAACCGCGCCAAATACTTTGTTACCTGTAACAGCAATGAGTTTGAACGGCGCGATCTGACCGGGAATAACATCAAACAGTTTATCCTGGCTACATCGCAAAGTAAATATCTAAAAAACACGCAAACCCAATTAAACCTGTTTTGAGCATGGCCCTTACTACCTTAATATACGATGGCACATTTGAAGGTTTGCTTAGCGCGGTATATGAAGTGTACGCTCATCACTTGCAATTGGTAAAACTGCATACCGGCGAGTGGCATAACAGCGCATTGTTTGAAAATGTGATAACAGTAACGACAGACGAAACGCGTGCGGCGCGGGTATTAAAAGGTTTGAAAGAGCGCGTATCGCACATAGGCATACAACGTTTGTATGCCGCCCATTTGGCAGGAATAGCGGGGGAGGACATAAACCTGCTGGGGTATATGCGGTACGCATTTGATTCGCCGGTGAATATTGAGGAGGATTATGGCAACAAATATGTAACGCGCGTATCAGAGCTGGTGCGGATGGTAAGGCGCGAAAAGCATAGGATGGAAGCCTTTGTACGTTTTCAGCAGTTAACAGATGGCACTTTTTATGCCGGCGTAGAGCCAGATTTTAACGTACTGCCCTTACTCATCCGCCACTTTAAAAGCCGCTATGCCGACCAGAAGTGGATGATCTATGATATAAAGCGTAAGTATGGGGTCTATTACGACCTGCACGACACGCAATTTGTTGAAATGGATTTCGCTGATCTAAATAAACCCAATAGTGTAGTCGCTGCGTTTGCCGAGGACGAAAGCGTGTACCAGCACCTGTGGAAGAACTATTTTAACAGCGTGAACATCGCTTCGCGTAAAAATACGAAGCTTCATGTGCGCCATATTCCTAAAAGATATTGGAAGCATTTAACCGAAAAAATTTAAGTTTTAGGGATTTCGCGCGTTTTGGAAATGAAAACAGTTCACTGCTTTTTTGGATTTGCCTAATTGTTTGTTAATAAGATTTTTAAGGGTTTGATGTGAAGCAAGTATTTAATGCGCTAATAGTCAACATTTGACGAATGTGGATAACTATTGATTTGATGTTAATAAAGTGTTAATAAGAATTTGTAAAAAACTTTAAAAAACACTTGACAGATATAGGTTAAAGTTCCGATATTGTAATTATCAAGAACGACGTACTTTGACAGCCTTACAGGATTACAGAAACTAAATCGGGCGAACCTTCGGGGGAGCTAAAGATTAGGGAAGTGCCTGAATCACATGAAGAAGAAAGAAGCGAAAGCAAAACTGCTTCGGAAGTGATTAAAGGGGTATTATGGGTTTTGCTAAACTTTACGGAGAACGGCAAACGAGATAATGGCCTCGAAGCAATCAGCGTTAGCAAACAATGGTAGATCTGGTTCTCTGAGAATAAAGATACATCAGCGTTGCACGGATAATGACAGAGTCGACTTCCCCTCGGGAGGATGGCGAATTCAAAGGTCCGCAAGTATGCCCTAACCGGCTTTCCGCAAGGAGAAATGGATAGATCAGCGCTACGGGCGGCATTGAAGGAGAGGCCTCCGCAAGGAGACTGACAAGGTCTGCATCAGGTGCCAACATTTGAGGTCATCAGCATTCGCAGGAATAATGGTACATCAGCGTTAGCAATTAACAAAGAGGAGATCGGGCCGGTTAATTTTACACAAAACTTGGTGCTCAAGGGTGGCTATGGTCAGCCGAAGAGCTAGGAAACGGGAGTCAATTCGCAAGAGTGGGCTTCCGTTTTCCTGTTTAAAGGGATTTTTTTAATTTTTAGTTGATGCCTAAACCAAAAGCCAATAAAAACAATACCAGTTTCATAATTGTAAATGACCGTTTAACAACAGATCAATTCCTGATACTTTATAGTGAAGAATTTCCCAACCTCGAATCGGAAATATATGACGCGGGTTGCCGGGATTTGATTTATGTGCAAATTGGCTTGTTAAGCAATTATATAAATGAATGCATCAAGAAGGGGGCGCTCAAAGAGGTAAGACGCGTTTTTATCTTTTTTGAACGAATGGTAAACCGTGTTGAACCCGATTTGGAGAATGCGCTTTATGTTGCCTTCTTAGAGCATGTGAAAATGGACGGCGACACAGAGAATGCGAAAGAGGCAAGAAAATTGTTAAAGGCACAATATCTGGAAGCCTGGGGCGCATTGCGTGGTGTTATAATTAAGGGAAAGTAGTATTTATATGTACATCGCTGCCAGTGGTATTATTTACGTCGGTCGGCGGAGAAAAATGATAACTCAAGTTATCATCGCGTTGTTGGTTGGCCACAATTTAATGGTTAACGAGTATTTGTAGGCTTACCCGTCATCCACATCTCAACCAAAATCCTTAATTTAGCCTTGATGAATAAGGATACTATAGACAGAGCCGACCGTAAAAAGAAAATATTTGTGCTGGATACCTCGGTTATCCTTTACGATCACAACGCCTTCGAGAACTTTCATGAGCATGATGTTGCCATCCCCATACAGGTGCTGGAAGAGCTGGATAACATGAAAAGTGGCAACGATACCCGCAATTTTGAAGCTCGCAGCTTTATCCGCCTGATGGATGATATCTCCAGGAATCAACTCATCAATCAATGGATGCCACTAAACGGCAAAAGCAAAGGCAGCTTTAAGGTGATCATGGATATGAAGAACAGCAGCGCCGATGCTGAAGAGGTTTTTGGGTCTGAAAAGATAGACCACCGCATCTTAAATGCTGCCCTTGGCCTGCAGTTTGAAAACCCCGATAAAAAAGTGATTTTGGTATCTAAAGATATCTGCCTGCGATTAAAAGCCAAAGCACTTAATCTTTATGCCGAGGATTACGAAACCGGCAAGGTGAAAAATATAGATGAGCTATACAGCGGCAAAACCGTGCTGAATAAAGTTACCGAGAAGCTGATGGGCAAGCTCAATAAAAGCGACAGCGTCCCGGCAGATGATTTTGATATTCAGCCCCAAAGCAACCAGTTTTTTGTGCTGAACAGCAAGAACGGCACAGCATCTGCCTTTTATAACAAACAAACCGGCCAGGTAGAGAAGGTTACCGAGCAGCCGGTTTTAAATATCCATCCGCGCAACCTGGAGCAGGCCTTTGCCATACATGCCCTGCTTCACCCGGATATTAAACTGGTTACCATACAAGGCAATGCCGGTACAGGCAAAACGCTGCTTGCCTTAGCCAGCGCATTGGAGCAACGTAAGCACTACCGCCAGATCTTTGTTACCCGCCCTATAGTTCCGCTTAGTAATAAGGACATCGGCTTTTTACCCGGCGATGTAAAATCCAAAATAGACCCCTACATGGCACCAATCTGGGATAACCTAAAGTTTATTAAAGACCAGTTTGCCGACGACGAGAAGATGCAAAACAAGATAGACGAGCTGGTATCCAATGATAAGATCTCCATCACCCCGTTGGCCTTTATCCGCGGGCGCACGCTTGCAAAAATATTTTTTATTGTAGATGAGGCCCAGAATTTAACCCCACACGAGGTGAAAACCATCATCTCCCGTGCAGGAGAAAATAGCAAATTTGTGTTTACTGGCGATATTTACCAGATTGATACGCCTTACCTGGATGCAGAAAGTAACGGCCTGTCGTACCTTATTGATAAAGCAAAAGGGCACCCGCTTTATGCGCACATCACCCTGCAAAAAGGGGAGAGGAGCGAACTGGCCAATTTGGCAACGGAGTTGTTGTAGGGTTCAGCCTCACCTAAATCCTCTCCAAAGGAGAGGACTTTAAGTACGCTTTAGGAGAATTTAGAACCCTCTCCTTTGGAGAGGGCAGTGTGAGACTCTTGGCTTTCCTTACCTCAAAATAGTCTCCGTCACCTTACCTATATCCACCGTTATCTTATTAATAAAGCCAAGCTGCTCTTTCATCAACAAATCTTCTGCCGACATGGGGGCAGGCTGCACCTCGGCAGTTTTTACCACCTCTGGAGGTTTTGCAGGTGCCTCTATGATCTCGCCGCTCAGTTTTTTACCAGTCTCCTTTAATACAGCTATGCTTCGCTTCACCAGTTTTAAGGCATCGGCATGTGGTTGCTGCGGACCGGTGCGTATAATGGTGGATGCAATATTGGCCGTGTATGATGCCAGGATATGGTTTAGCACCACAAATTTGTGAATATCCTTGATGTTACGCTGCTTGCTTTTGGGCTCAGACGTCATGCGTTCGAAGGTGGCCGATAAGTTGGCCGAGTTTACAAACACATCCTTACGGGCCAGCTTATAATCGGTAATTAATACGGGTTTGCCTGCAATACTTTCTGATACCTTTTGCAGGTAATTAATATTGGCGGTGATCACCGCTTTCAGATCGTGTTGGATCTGTTGAAACTCCCAGGTTGGGAAAATCACATAGCTGGCTATAAACGCGATGGTAGAACCGATCACCGTATCGATGATGCGCTCCTGTGCCACGTTTATCAAACCCACGCCCAGGAATTTGAAAAGGATGAGCACATATGGGGTCATGAATATCACACTCACCACATAATTGAGCCTTAAAAAGCTGTAAGTGCCAATCATAAATACGATAAAAAATATGAATTGCACGGTCGTATTCGGGATGAAATTCAGGATCAGTATCCCAATCACCCCGCCTGCTATTGTACCGATCAGTCTTTGGTAATTGCGCTGTTTGGAAAGGCTGAAACCCGGTTTCAGTATCACTATAATAGTAAGCAGCACCCAATAACTATGCCCGCCAAGGGATATATTTTTAGCCGTGATAAAACCAATTAAACAAACCAGCGATACCCGCAGAGCGTGTTTAAACGTTGCTGAATCGAGGCTGAAGTTGTCCCAAAAAATGTGCGGGGCAAAATCCTGGTGGGTAACAAATTTGGAATACTCCACTTCGCGGGTATCATTCAGCAGCATATCCGATGCTTTGGAATGGTAGTATTTATAAATATTGCTTATTCCCTTGGCCACATCGCGCAGGTTGATCAATATCTTTTTCAGCACCAGGTTGCTGCTTTCCTTGTCTTCGGCACCAACTTCATCTATCTTTTGTTTAAGCCGCTCCAGTCGTTCGTTCAAATGGCTTAACTTTTCGGGGCGGGTATTGGCCAATACGGCAAAACCAATATTATCCAGGTCATCAGCTACGGTATGCAAAAAGTCGGCTATCTCATTCAATACGCCCGTGTGTGCGTATTTCTCGCGGATGTGGCGGTAATCGTAATGGGTAGCCATAATTTGCTCAAACATATCCACCAAATCGATAAAGGTAAGCACCAGTATCCTGCTGGCCCCGGTAGATTCCTTCACCATTAGCCGGCTCTTAAAAAGCATCTCGCGCACGGCATCCTGGTGATTGCTCACCGAGATCTGCTGCAGTACCAGCCTGCGGTAATTATCATCTATATCCGTTTCGGGTCGATAAAAATCGGCCTTTAAGCGTAAAAAACGGGCCACATCGGCAACATTCTCGCCGAGGGTTTGCTGCGCGGCGCGGTATGGGCGGATACCAAAAAATATCAGGCTGAAGATCATATACCAAAGCCCACCGGCTAAAATGGTAGCGCAAAATATAGGCAACTCGGGCGGTGGGATGGCCTTATCCATCATAAAAATCATTACCAGCAGGGCAGAGGTACCTACCGACGCAGCCCGGTTACCATAAACGGTAAGCATACTAAACAGGAAGGAAAACACGGTGATCTCCAGGCCCAGCGTATACACATTAAGCCGGGCGTAACCCGTTATTAACGATACTATAAATAACAGGCCGTTGCCAATAGCCATGGCATTGCGTTTATGCTGAACCGGCCCCGGGCTATCTATCGCGCAGATACACAGTGCTCCCAGCGACATGGTGAGTCCCAGCTCGAAATCGCCAAACTCCATGGCCACAAGCGAGGGGATTAAAATACCGGCAGAAATGCGCAAGCCATCAGAAAAATACTGGCTGTAAAAAAAGCTTTTTATTTCTCTTTTGTGGCTATTCATGAGGTGGTTTTGGGCGGGATATTTTCGCGTTTGCAAATTTAAACAAATAAATTTGCCATAGGTTGCAATAACCATAATTGCATTAAAAAGGATTATCTGTTATTAATTATTCGGATTTTAGCTTAATTTAATTTTAGATAGTTAAATTCACGCCAAAATACCGGGCAAGCGGTATTAAGTAAATTTTGATAAACCTGTATTATTATGCCAACAACCCTAAGGCTCAGTCAGAGAGAAACAACGTTTAACCAGGAAGTTGTAACCCGTTTTGAGTTATACAACAGTTTGTTTCAAACCCTGCCTTTTTACCAGGTAAAGGATACCGGTATTTTACTGCCCTTCTTCAGTTCGCATTGCGAAAAGGGAGCGGCGGCCGAATTGTCGCCTACCGAGATCATCGAATCGTTCTTTAAAAAGTATGTACCCGGGATAGATCATCGCGAGCAGATCAACCGCATGTTCCGTTTTATTCAATACATCGAGCGGCAGGTAGTTTTGTTCGATGCCATCGAGGATTCATCTTTCGGCACATTGGGCCGCACGGACGATACCGGGCCACTGCAAAGCATGGTGCAGCAGGCAACCTCTAACGAGCACGCCCGTAAACAGATCAGCAAGCAATTAAAAGATTTCTCGCTGCGTTTGGTACTTACCGCGCATCCAACCCAGTTTTACCCGGGTACCGTGCTGGGCATCATGACCGATCTTATTGACGCGCTAAAAACGAACGATATCCCAAGCATCAACGCTTTACTACAACAATTAGGCAAAACGCCTTTCTTTAATAAAACCTCACCAACGCCTGTAGATGAGGCCGTTAGTTTAGTTTGGTTTTTGGAAAATGTATTTTACCATGCCTTATCGGGTATCCAATCCAAACTCGAGGAAGAGTTTGATATGGAAGGCAATCAGCCCGTTTTGGAATTGGGCTTTTGGCCCGGCGGCGACCGCGACGGCAACCCTAATGTAACCACACAATCTACCCGCGAGGTTGCGGCGATGCTGCGTAAACATATCTTCCGCAGTTATTATCGCGATTTCAGGTTATTAAAACGCCGCATCACATTCCGTGGTTTTGCCGATAATTTGGTGAAACTGGAAAAGCTGCTTTACGATAACGCTTTCAACGTACAGGAAAACCCTAAAGATCTGCAGCCCGAAATGCTGAGCATCCTCAGATCGATGCGCGAAACGCTTGTAACCAGTCATGATAGCCTTTTTGTAGGCATTGTAGATAACCTTACGCAGAAAGTGCAGCTATTCGGCTCCTATTTTGCAACGCTGGATATCCGTCAGGATAGCCGCGTGCTGCGCAGTGTTTTTGATTATGGCACCAAAAAAATATACACCGGCGTACCAAAAGGCTATGCCGAAATGGACGAGGCTGCAAAACTGAAAACCCTGCCTTTTACCGAGGCGGATTTTGTTTGCCCTGCCGATGCAGAAGATATGACCCGCGATACGCTTGACACCATTCGCCTGATGCAGCAGATACAGCAAAGCAACGGCGTAAAAGGCTGCCAGCGCTTTATTATCAGCAACTGCCAGCAGGCATCTGATATTTTGCAGCTGATAGACTTATTCCTATGGAGCGGCTGGAAAAAAGATAAGCTTACCGTTGATTTTATGCCGCTTTTTGAGACTGTTAACGATCTTAAACACGCCGGCGATGTAATGGAGACGCTTTACACGCATCCATTCTATAAAAAACATTTACAAAGCCGTGGCAACAGGCAAACCATAATGCTTGGCTTTAGCGATAGTACCAAGGATGGCGGCTATCTGATGGCCAACTGGAGCATTTATAAAGCTAAAGTAGAGCTTACCGCTATGGCCCGTAAGTATGATATCGACCTGGCATTTTTTGATGGCAGGGGAGGCCCGCCGGCACGTGGCGGTGGGAAAACCCACCGTTTCTATGCATCGATGGGTAAAGAAATTGCGAATGACCATATTGAACTAACTATACAGGGCCAAACCGTAAGTTCTCAATATGGGTCCGTAGAAACGGCGAGGTTTAATACCGAGCAACTGATCAACGCAGGTATCATATCGGCATTGCACCCTAATCATAAAGATCTGCTGGGCGATAAGCACAAGGCCCTGATAGCCGAAATGGCCGAAGCAAGTCACGGTTTATTCCTTGCCCTGCGCGAGCACCCCTTGTTTGTAGAGTACCTGGAAAAATTCAGTCCGCTTAAGTTATTATCACAGATCAACATCAGCAGCCGCCCAACCAAACGTAACGCATCGGCCAAGCTAAAACTGGAAGATCTGCGCGCCATCAGTTTTGTAACCTCCTGGAGCCAGCTGAAGCAAAGTATCCCTGGTTTTTATGGCGTAGGAACTGCGTTAAAGAAAATGAAAGACGGCGGCAGTTGGGAAGAAGTAAAAGTGCTTTACCAAAACTCGGGTTTCTTTAAAACCATGCTGGATAACTGCATGATGTCGATGTCTAAATCCGATTTCCGGGTTACGGCTTATTTAGAGAAGGATAAAAAGTTCGGTAAATTCTGGACGAGCCTGAAGGATGAGTTTGAGCTTACTAAAGCCTTATTGCTCGAACTAACAGGAAATGCCGTACTGATGGAAGAATCGCCGGTGGAACGCCGTTCGATAGCTATCCGTGAGAAGATCGTACTGCCATTGGTTATTGTACAGCATTATGCCCTGCAATGCCTCAACAATACGCAGGATGAAGAGCTTATCGGCATTTACAATAAACTGGTGATCCGCACGGTTTACGGCATAGTAAATGCGGGCAGGAATTTGGCGTAAAAGAATAAACGACTTTTATAGCAAAGGCGCTGTATTGTGAGATTCAGCGCCTTTTTTATTACGCCTCTATTACTATAGGCAGCTTGTTTGCTAATATCATAGGCGGTATTAAGATTTATCGCTGCTTTTGCGATAGGGATAGGAGCGGAAACCCCGGAATGAAGTGCTGCTTCTATCAGCAGTACGGAATGAGGAGTTGAAGCTTATAGCCCGGGCCGAAGGCATCGCCATAATATTTGCCTGAACTCGAATTTTAAGGAATTAAAGAATTTTCAGAATTCAAAACAATCCGGATGATTGAGCATTGCCCTCTAACCTCTAACCTCTAACCTCTAACCTCTAACCTCTAACCTCTAACCTCTAACCTCTAACCTCTAACCTCTAACCTCTAACCTCTAACCTCTAACCTCTAACCTCCGCTCACTACTTTCTTAAAAAGTAAATTTATCAGCCTATTGTAAAATAAAATTAGATTATTATAAACAGGAATCGCTTATGTTTGTTGCACCAATTACATACTTAGCATTCTATAATGAAACAACTGGCCAGCATTGCTTTTATATTGATCGTATTTATTACGGTATCCGCGTGTAACGGGGATAGAAAAGGCCGGAATTTTAACAAAACAATTGATGCCGAAGCACAGAATTTTATTACTAAAGGGATAGAAGGGGGCAACGCGGAGATAAAACTATCTGAGTTGGCGCTAAAGCAATCAAAAAACGATGCGATCGTCGATTATGCTAAGATGATGATAGCGGAACATACCGACTCAGGAAAGGAGCTGAAGGATATCGCAGTAGACCAATCTGCCAGCGTGCCAGATACGCTTACAAAAGCGCATAATCAGGCGATGGAAGCGCTCGCTAAAAAAACAGGTAATGCTTTTGATAAAGACTACATCCAAGCTATGGTTGAAGACCATGAACAAACCATCGCCTTGTTTAAAACGGTAACCGGCAATCCCAATAAAAAAATAACCGATTTTGCCGACAAAACGCTGCCTAAGCTAAAAGAGCACCTGAAAAAAGCCAACGATATTTGTTTGGGGTTAAAATAAACTCAGTTGTTGTTTCACAGGTGGCTTGTTCGCGTTCGACATGGGGCGCGAACAGCCCGAACAAGCCCGAACATTGTGATTTTGATACAATAATACCTTTATCAGGCCTCGAAGGCATATTTGGCATTGCTCCAAAATTCATCCAGGGCTATCATTCGGGGTTTAAAAAAGGAGATCAGTTTAGGCCAATCCTCTTTTTGGAAAATGCTCACGGGTTTCAGTTCGGTATAGATACGGCTGATGGTTTTGCCGTACTCATCGGTAGTGTGGAGCTGCCATTCCCATTCTTCCTCCAGTGTGCTGTGTAACATGGCCTTATAGGTAGCAAATTGTTCGAAGAAGAGTTCCTGCAGCTCAATATCCGGGTGGCTGATCTCTATAGCGATGCTGGCCATTTTGTTATCTGCCTGCATTTTAAAGTAGATATGCTTAACCCCGGTTTTGTAGTTGATCCAGTTGGTACGCAGGCCATCAGCAGACATCACCGGCCCCATGTATTGGCCAAAGGCCGTCCAGAATGCTTGTTTTAATTGAGATGCCTGGTCCTTCGAGTACATGTAAGATTATTGATCGGCAAAGATGTAATCTACAGATGTAATAAGCAAAGGGAATTTCTTAATTGCAACCATACACTCTTGTTTTTGCTGGCTTCCATCCAAATAAGTTACCTTTTTATAAAGGTAATTAACAAAGCGCCCGCCGCCTTTCATCATCACGGCGTCGAATGTGGGGTCTTCGTTATAATTTTCTGGCTTACCCGCTTTTGTAATGGATATGATGGAATAATTCAATGCCCTGAATTTTTTTCGAATAGCATGCGTATAAATAAATTCCCGGATAAAGTACGCCGCAATTACGAGAATAACCATCATAGCAAGCATACCCAAACTTAGCAACGCAAAAAATATCATGGTTGCTAAGTTAATATGTAATTAAATTGATACGCCCATTGAATTAAATAAATCATCTCAATTTATTTACATTAGCAAAACCATACCAAATACCTGCTATGAAACACCTTTTACTATTCCTGCTGCTCCCAGTAATGGCCCTCGCACAAAAGGCCCCAAAACCATACGGACCGTTACCAACCAAAGGCCAGCTTCAATGGCAGGAAACCGGGATGTATTGCATCATACACTTTGGCCCAACTACCTACATGAACAAGGAATGGGGTTACGGTGATGAGGGAGCCGCCGTGGTAAACCCAACGGAATTTAGCGCCATGCAGATAGTTGGCGCGGCAAAGGCAGGCGGTTTTAAGGGCATAGTAGTGGTAGCCAAACACCACGATGGTTTTTGCCTGTGGCCAACTAAAACAACAGATTATAATATTTCTAAAAGCCCTTACAAAAATGGCAAGGGCGATATCGTTGGAGAATACAAAGCCGCATGCGAAAAGCTGGGTATGAAAATGGGCGTGTACTGCTCGCCCTGGGACAGGAACAACGCGCTTTATGGCAAACCTGAGTATGTAACTAAGGTTTACCGCGCCCAACTAAAAGAGTTGTATACTAAATACGGCCCGCTGTTTATGTCGTGGCATGATGGCGCTAACGGTGGCGACGGTTATTACGGAGGCGCTAAGGAAGTTCGTACTATCGACCGATCTACGTATTACGGATGGGAAACTACCTGGGGCATTACCCGCAAATTGCAGCCAAACGCGGCGATATTTGGCGATGTTGGACCGGATGTACGCTGGGTAGGCAATGAGAGGGGACAGGCCGGGGAAACCAGTTGGGCAACCTATACGCCCCACGCGCCCGAAGAAGGCAAAAAGCCCGGTAATGGTTATGTGAAAGACTATGAAGGTACCGAGGGCCACCGCGATGGCAAATACTGGATGCCAGCAGAATGCGATGTTTCTCTGCGCCCGGGTTGGTTCTACCATAAAACGCAGGACGATTCGGTTAAAAGCCAGCACGATTTGTTTGATATTTACTTAAAAAGCGTGGGTAGAGGCGCAAGTTTGGATCTGGGTTTATCACCTGATAAAACCGGGCGTTTGAACGAACACGACGTAACATCGCTAAGAGAATTTGGACGCTTGCTGGAGTTGACCTTTAAAGAGAACCTGGCCAAAGGCGCCACTTTAAAGGCCAGTAATACGCGCAGTGGCGATAAGGTGAAATTTACCGCAGCAAATTTATTAGATAACGACAGGTACAGTTATTGGGCAACCCAGGATAAGGTAACTACTCCGCAACTGGAACTTGATATGCACAGGCCCAAAGAGTTTAATATCATTAGGTTAAGAGAGAATATAAAATTGGGCCAGCGTATTGAAGAGCTTGCCATAGATGCCTGGCAGGACGGGGCCTGGCAGCAGATAGCCACAGCAACCAGTATAGGCGGCAACAGGTTAATTAAACTACCCAAAAACATTACCGCGCAAAAAGTAAGGCTGCGTATAACCAAATCGCCGGTTTGCATTGCGCTGAGTGATTTTGGGCTTTACAAGTATGTTAACTAACCGCCGCCGGTTGTAAAACCAAACTAATGCCGTGACCTGGAAATAAAGAATATTATGTAATATCGTTAATGCCTTTAACCTTTAAAAAATGCTGAATAGTTTAACCCGGTTGTCACCCTGTCTGTTGCTGGTTGTGGTGGCCTTAGCTTCGTGCAGTAAGGCTCCCCGCGTAACAGTAGATCCGCCAGTGGTTATCGATACACCGAAAACGCTTTTTAACCTTGATAGCTTGCCGCGCGAGATCTCCAACCGGTTTACTTTTACAGAAGGGGCTTCGGTAGATAAAGATGGAAACGTGTTTTTTGTGGATCAGCCCAATAGCCAGATCTGGAAATACGCAACAAACGGAACCTTATCCTTGTTTATGGATCATTCCGGCTATTCCAACGGTATGTTTATTGATAAAGATGGTAAATTAATTGCCTGTGCCGACGAGCATAATGAATTATGGGAAATAGATATAGCTACACACGCTGTAAAGGTATTAGTAACCAATTATATGGGGAAATTACTTAATGGACCCAACGATGTTTGGGTGCATCCTAACGGCACGATATATTTTACCGATCCGTTTTATGCCCGCGCATGGTGGACACGGGTAAAAAAAACACAACTGACATCTGAAGGGGTTTATTACTTACCGGCAGGTGCCGCCACGCCGGTAGAACTGGTTGATACTTTGAAAAAACCCAATGGCATACTGGGCACGCCCGATGGTAAATTTCTCTACGTAGCCGACATAAGCGCTAATTTAACCTACAAATACACTATTAATGCCG
The DNA here is from genome assembly GCF_014773265.1 of Mucilaginibacter pankratovii. Lineage (GTDB taxonomy): Bacteria > Bacteroidota > Bacteroidia > Sphingobacteriales > Sphingobacteriaceae > Mucilaginibacter > Mucilaginibacter pankratovii. Next base: position 367,354 of record NZ_JACWMY010000005.1, read on the forward strand.
ATGGTAAACTAAGCAACGCCAAATTATTTTGCCGCGATGGTTCGGACGGTATGGCCCTTGATAATTTTGGTAACCTGTATCTTACCAACGGAAACGACGGGGTACATGTTTATAACACTAAAGGAGAAAAGGTAATTACAATTCCTGTCCCCAAGATCCCCTCAAACGTTTGCTTTAGCGGTAAGGATAAAAACATCCTGTTTATTACAGCAAGGCAATCGATATATACCCTAAAAATGAATGTAAAAGGAGTTGAGTAAAGCCTTAATTAACCAGATGAAAAAAATGTCGTTTAAAAAAACAGCCCTACTGGCTTTGTTAGCTATCTCTGCAACAAAAGTATCAGCTCAGCCACACGCATTGTTTGATACGCTTGAGAAGCCAAAGCTTATATCAAAGGTATTTGCTTTTACAGAGGGCCCCGCCGTTGATAAAAAAGGCAATATCTTTTTTACCGATCAGCCCAATAATAAAATTTGGGAGTACAAAACCGACGGCCAACTTGTGCTCTATATGGAAAATGCCGGCCGTGCAAATGGTACTTACGTAGATAAAAAGGGAAACCTGATTGCTTGTGCTGATGAGCACGACGAACTTTGGCTGATAAAAAACGGCAAGAAAAAGAAAGTACTGTTGGGCGATTATAAGGGCAAATTACTAAACGGGCCAAACGACCTGTGGATCCATCCGAATGGAGATATCTATTTTACCGACCCCTATTACCAACGGCCATGGTGGACACGCACCAAACCCGACCAGGACGGCCAAAAGATTTATTATCTCCCCAAGGGGAAAACTGAAGCCATTATGCTGGAGGATAGCCTTAAAAAGCCAAACGGCATCGTAGGCTCGCCGGATGGGAAGTTTTTATATGTAGCGGATATTGGTGGCAATAAAATTTATAAATACGATATAAAAGAAGATGGTACATTAAGCGGCAGGAGGGTATTTGCCGATAAGGGCGCGGACGGCATCACGCTGGACGAGCGGGGCAATCTATACCTTGCGGGCAACGGGGTGACAGTGTTCGATCCGCAAGGCGTACAGATCGCCCATATAGATGTCCCCGAACCATGGACGGCAAACCTTTGCTTTGGTGGGAAGAACAGGGATGTATTGTTTTTAACCGCCTCCAAAGCTATTTACACTATGCAAATGAGGGTGAAAGGGGTGGAGTAGAGCGGTTCATGGCTTATAGTTGATGGTTCATGGTCGGATGCTCGTTCGTAGCTGTGCTGTAGCTGCTATCATCTATGAACATCAACTATGAACTATTGCTTCCTCTGCACCTTTTCCCACATGGCGCTTTGCTTTTTGGTAAAGTAACGGATGATGCCTGCTAATACCGCGTAGTTCATTACGCAAAAATAGTAGGGTACAAACAATGCCTTTACACGGATGTGCCTTTTCTCCATAATAAAACCAAGGAAGGCCAGCAGGTAAAAGAACACTTGCCCGGCAAATAAAACATCGTAAATCAATCCTTTGCCCGCAAATGCCAGGGCAAGATTGGTAAGTAAGGCCAATATCAAACAGAAGGGCGTCACCGTCCACCTCAGCACACGGTGGCTAACGTACTGAAACGACAGCAAGGGGTATTTGAACGAGAATAACAACGGTACTAACCGCAGGATAGATTGTATACCGCCGGCTGCTATACGTATTTTGCGTTTAAGCTCTTCGGTAACGTTTTCTGATGCGGTTTCCAGCGCGTAAGCTTCGGGCTCGTAAACAATGCGGTATCCCTTGGCGGCTATCAGCATCGATATCATAAAATCATCCAGTACGGTGTCGGGTGGTACGTCCTGGTACAGATTGCGGCGTACGCTGAAGAGTTCTCCGGCAGCACCAACTACCGAGTATAGTTCCGAATCCCATTTCTTCAGAGCCGATTCATACTTCCAATAAAAGCCTTCACCTGCGGCACTGGCATCGGCATTTGTATCTATTTGCACGCGTTTTTCGCCGGCAACGCAGCCAACTGTAGCATCCGCATAATGGCGGCAGATCCGTTTAATGGCATCGGCATTTAAAAAAGTATTGGCATCGGTAAATACAACCGCTTCGGTAGTAACATACTCCATGGCGCGGTGTACGGCAGCTATTTTACCGGCACGCCCGGGGCGGTGCAGTAATTGTATTTGCGGGTATCGGGCAATAATATCGGTTGTCCTGTCGGATGAACCGTCGGTTACAAAAACAAATTTCAGCTTACCTGCGGGATAGTTAAGCGCCAGGCTGTTGGCTATCTTCTCCCCAATAAAATGTTCTTCGTTATATGCCGCAACAACCAGGGTACACTCGGGTAGCTGCTCGTCGGCAACATCAGTTACTACCTTACGGCCCTTTAAAGCCCGTTTTATTTTGATGATAATAAATAACAGTATCCCGTAGCCAACAAAGGTATAAAAGGCTATAAACAGGCTTAGCCAAAATGTGATTATCATGAAACCTTGTTTATAGTGTAGCCTAATTCGGTGCTGGTTTTTTTATGCGTAATATTCCACCATACAGCGCGGAAAAGTAAACCAATAAAATTATAGCGCTTCTCTTTTATGTAATTGATAATATTACGCGGCACCACCATCACTACAAAATAGATGTAAAATACAAATGCCTTAAATGCAGGTGCATTATGGCGGATAAACAGGATACGGTTACGGTTCATGAAGTATTCTTTAAACGGGCTGTTTTTCCCAACCGTCATCGATTCTTTGTGGTAAATAACCGCGCCGCCGTGTACCCAGGCCTGGTATCCCGATTTATTAATGCGTTCGCCCCAGTCTACCTCCTCGTAATAAATAAAAAAGTTATCGGCCATCAGCCCTGCTTTTTCGCAAGTTTCGCGCTTTACCATCATGGCGCCGCCGTGGCAATAGCCGGTTTGCCCTAAAAAATTATCGTACTGCCCCACATCGCGCTGGTTTTTGCCAACGGCCTGGTTACGGCACGTGTAATAATCAACCAGGGTAAAGCCCATGTACTGTATCAGTGTTTTATCGAAATGGTAATTCAACTTGGGCGAGATAATGCCAACCTCGGGACGGGTATCCAGTACATCAACCAGTTTTTGCACCAGCCCGGGTGTAAACTCGGTATCGTTGTTCACCAGGAAATAATAATCGCCGGTTGCGGGTTTTATACCAATATTGTTGCCACCAGAGAAACCCAAATTTGCTTCAGACCGTATAAACTTAACATTAGGATATTTTGGTGCCCATTTGGGTACAGGATTTACAGTGCTGCCATTATCAACAACAATTACCTCCAGGTTTTCGTAGGTGTTTGTTTCGGCAATAGAATCTAACAGTTCTTCTGTTATTTTGTCCTGGTTGAAGTTGATGGTGACTACGGAAACCCTTTTCATGCAAAAAATATTGATGTATGTGTTTTACGCTATAATGTTAGCAAAAGTTAGTCATTTTATAAGGAATTAAAAGGTTGAACGACAAGAAAGTTTTGGATGAAGGCGCTTTGCTTGAATTAAAAGCGGATGAACTGGTGGTATTACTCCGTAAAGGGGTAGTTGACGCCGGGCGGATAAAAGTTGTTCAGCAAAAATTGCTACACGCGCTCGACGAAGCCACGCTGCCGCAAAAAATAGAAGCTTTTAAGGAACTGGATACAGAACAGGACCGGCTCGAACTACTCAACGGTTTCGAGTACCTGTTGTCGCATCATCAGCTGGATAGTAATGTGAGCAAGAAATATATTACCAAGGAGCGGGTAAAAAAAAGCATCGTTGTTATTATAGGCATTATCATGATCACGCTCGGTATGGCCATGATCATTATGCCGGCGCCGCCGTATTTTGAAATGTTCACCGTATTTTATTTTAACGATAACGACGGTGTTACCATTATGGATATCATATCGCTGTTGATTGTTTTTACGGGTGTTTACTTATTTTTGAGCAGTGTATTAAAAAAACAAAGTACCTAAGCCACCACCCATGCCCGTATCAAAAAAGATCTTATTGGTTGATGACAACACACTTGTGCTGGAGATGATGGGCAGGGCCCTGGGCAAAGAAGGGTTTGAGTGTATGAAGGCGGCATCTGCCGGCCAGGCGATGGAACTATTGAAAGAAGAACGCCCCGATATCATTCTATCCGACTATCACATGCCCGAGGTTAATGGCTTTGAATTTAGGCAAAACCTGATAGGTACAGACTTTAAAGATATCCCTTTTATGTTTCTCACCAGCGAGGTGGATAGGGATGTAATGCTGGAGGGCATTAACCTGGAGGCGGTAGATTATATACTGAAAGATACGCCGGTACAGGTAATAGTAAGCAAAATAGACAACTTTTTAACCACTGTGCGCGAGCAGCACGAACGCACCCTAAAAGAGTTGAGCAAAGCGGCAATGGCGCTTAACCTGCATTCTGTACCGCAAAAGCTGCCGGTTATTGGCGGGTTTGAGATCGATTTTTGGCATAAGCCTTTCCAGAATTACCCCGGTGGCGATTTTATAGATTTTATTACCGTAGATGAGCGGCATACCTTTATTGTGTTGGGAGATGTGATGGGCAAAAAGTGGGGTGCATGGTATTTCTCTTTCGGGTTTTTGAGTTACATACGCGCAGCGGTGCGCATCTGTATTTCTGAAGGGAATTTTTCCACCAAGAATATCCTGCAGAAAATAAATTCGGTAGTGTACCACGATCCGGTGGTGAATGACGTACTATCCAGCCTGTCGCTGGTTTTAATAGACGCAAAGGAATCGACGATTAAATATTCCGGCGCGGGAGATCTGCCTTTATTTTATTATAACAGTAAGGATGATGCGACAAAGGAAGTGCGCTCATCGGGTATGTTACTGGGCCTGATGCCTGATGGTGATTTTGACGAGATCGAAATAAAACTAAGCGCCGGTGATCAGATCTTTATCCTGACAGATGGGATAATAGACGCAGATACCGATACAGGGAAGAAAACAGACTACAATTCCTTTATTGCAGCGGTAACCCCATTTCTGGGGAAGCCGTTTGCCGATTTTAAGGCAGGCGATTTCCTGAAATGGAAAGCGAAAGAGCATATTGATGATTGCAGCTTAATATATTTAAAAAGAACAACCTCATGATATTACAAATCAATGATCACCAGGATGCTTTGGTGGCTACCATACAGGTTAAGGAAGCCAATTTAACGGTATCCGAAAAATTTAAAGCGGAGCTGTTTACGCAAATAGATGGCGGAAGCAAATACATCGTTGTGAATTTTGAAGAGGTAACTTATGTGGATAGCTCTTTTTTAGGGGCGCTGGTATCGGCACTTAAACATGCCATTACTAATAAAGCCGAAATAGTGGTGGCGGGGTTAAACAAAGATATTCTGGGGCTGTTTAGGTTGATACGCCTGGATAAGGCCTTTAAGATATTTGATACCACAGAAGGGGCGTTAGCTGATAAAGCAAAGTAGGATGGCTGCCGGAGTCCCAAAACAATTAATATTCGGCCATACGGCTGAAGAGCTATACCCGCTGGTGGTAGAAGGTGTTGAGTTTCTGCAACGGGAATCAGATACCGACGACGATACACTCACCAAAGTGAAATTGGTATTGATGGAGTTGCTCACCAATGCCTTAAAACACAGCGGAGGCGGGCAAACGGAGGTATGGCTTCATGTAGACCAAAGCGATATTATCATTAAAAAAAACGATACCGGAAATCCTTTAGTGATATATTGCGGCGGTATAAAACACGAATGGCCGCTTCCCGGAAACCACCAGGCTGGGCGCATTATATGTGCTTACAGCGGTAACGGCAGCAATTTAAATGCAGCGGTTAAAAACAATTGCCTTGTACAATTCCTTGTTGAAGAAACGGGGCCGGAAGAAACCGATCTGCTGCGTTTACCGGAGCATTTTGGGTTAATGATCATCGCCCGGGCCTGCAGTAGTTTTGCTTACGAATTTAATATTGATACCTGTACAAATACGTTTACTGCGGTTATCCCTTTAAAGGGGCAGCATGGTTAACAATTTAATTTGATTAAATGAGCGGGGAAGCTGAATCAGTTCCAAAAAAAGCGTATTTATATTTTGCCAATTTAGATGGGATAAGGGCGATAGCCGCTTTAATGGTGGTGCTGTCGCATATTCAGCTCCATAAAAAGCTTCAGGGGATCCAACACCAGGATTTGATCGACTTTAAAAATTTCGGTAAAATAGGGGTAACCATATTTTTTACGCTCAGTGGCTTCCTCATCACTTACCTTTTGCTCGAAGAAAAAAAACGCTTCAAAAAAGTCTCCTTTAAAGCTTTCTATATCCGCCGCATTTTACGGATCTGGCCATTATATTTCCTGCTAATACTGGTAGGCTTTTTTGTTTACCCTGCTGAGGGTTCCATGCACGCGCTTTGGCTTAGTTTGTTTTTGATGCCTAATGTGGCATTTTGTATGAAACTGCTACCCAATATTTTCGACCCCATATGGTCGATAGGTGTGGAGGAGCAATTCTATATTTTTCACCCGCACATTTTCCGGCAGAAGAAGGTGCAGAACATATTGTACACCCTAACGGGTATCTTAATAGTGCTGGTAGCGCTAAATCTAACCGTAAGGTATTACCAATACCAAAGCCAATTTTTGCTCAACCTCGACCTGTTTTTATACTTCACCCGGTTTGATGATATGATGATAGGTGCCATAGTTGCCTTACTATACTTCAATACCAAAAACAACTGCTTTACATTCGGGTTCCAAAGCGCTTTTAACCTGCTGTTGAATAAATATTTTCAAATGGCATTAGCAGCGGCATTTATAGCCTTTATCTGTTTGTTTGTGCATAAGGAAATAGGGCAGGGCGATCTCATCATCTCGGCATTTTCGGCATTGATGATGGTGTACCTTTGCGAACCCGGTACCACCAATGCTTTTTTTGGCAACAAAGCGGTAGCGTACTGCGGCAAAATCTCCTACGGTATCTACCTCCTGCACAAATATCCTTTAATGCTGATGCTGTATATTGTACGCAACTACATTCCTCCGGCCAGTACTTTCTGGCAAACTATTATACTTTACCTGGGGACTATCGTGTTGGTTGTGCTCCTGGCATCGGTATCTTATTTCGGTTTCGAGCGTTATTTTCTGCGGATGAAAAGCAGGTTTCAAAAGATCACTTCAAATAAGCTTGCCGCAACCAACGCCGCTTGAATTTTTGTAATGCGACCGGTATTTTCCCCACGGGGTGTCCCAATTGAAAAGTGGGACACCCTGAAATCGAATAATATTGATTATCAGCTGGTTGTGTATTTTTAGTGAAACACTTTGGGACATCCCTATACATTAAATAAACAATGTAAAATATTGATAATTAGATATATAAATAAAATTATTGACAACAAGAAAAATCGGGTAAAACAGTTATTGTGAAACAGTTTGGGACACCTCATCCCTATTTAGTCCTGAAAATAATTTATACTTTTAATGCTTAATCCGGATATAGATTTACCCTTCCCGGCCGGCCAAATTGTTTCATTTAAGCCCGCGTTTTTCCTACTTTTAAAGCTCCATCTTAACAATAAATCATGACGACGAACTACCTGGCTAAATACCGCTCTGTAATCATATACGGTGTGTCGCTGGCTGCTTTATTGTTTTTACTGAAATGGCTGGAATGGCGGTTTATAATTGTCGACTATGCTTTTGAGATCTACGCCGGTTTTGTAGCGGTAATTTTTACCGGGCTTGGCATTTGGCTGGCGCTGAAACTGAGTAAGCCCAAAACCATCACCGTTGAAAAACAAGTTTTTATAAATGCAGGCGAATTTTTACTTGATAAAAGCCAGCTTAATAAACTTGGGATGAGCAACCGCGAACTGGAGGTATTACAACTGATGGCACAGGGCCTAAGCAACCAGCAAATTGCCGAAAAACTGTTTGTATCGCTCAATACCATTAAAACACATTCCTCCAAAGTGTTTGAGAAGCTGGAAGTGCAGCGCCGCACCCAGGCTATAGAAAAGGGGAAGCGCCTTAGCCTCATCCCGTAAAACCGATCATTCTTTTGTGTGAAAATAAGCGTTCAAATCAAAATCACCCTAAAGTATGACGGAAAATATATCAGTAAAAATCACTTTTGAGCCATAAACTTTAAAGCATAAAAACATGAAAAGAAATGTATGGGTATTTGGATTGATCAGCGGACTGCTGGTGTCCTTGTTTATGATTTGCAGTATTGCCTGGTGCTACAGTACCGGCAAGTACGAGGGCAACATGTTTGTTGGCTATGCCGGCATGCTCATATCGTTCTCCTTAGTGTTTGTAGGCGTGAAAAATTACCGGGATAAATTCAATGGCGGTTTTATCACATTTGGCCAGGCGTTAAAAATGGCTTTTTTAATATCGCTTGTCGCTTCTACCTGCTATGTAGTTGCATGGCTGATAGATTATTACGTATTCATCCCCGATTTTATGGAGAAATTATCCGCTGCTTCGTTAGAAAAAGCGCAGCATAGTGGGTTGAGCCCTGCCGCGCTTGCTAAAAAGACCGCCGAAATAGCAAAAGCGAAAGAAATTTATAGCACCCCGGCAGGGGTTATACTCTTTACTTATCTTGAAATATCGCCCGTGGCCATCTTGGTGCCATTTATTACGGCATTGATACTTCAAAAGAAAAACAAAGCGGGGGATTTTGCAACCGCATAATTAGACATCGGGATAAAGCATCACGTTTTTATACTTCATAGCGCTTGGTAACTTGATCTGGGGGGGATTAGCGCGATAATTATTTACCACAAGGAGCACAAAGATTTAACCACAAAGGCCACAAAGAAAAATCTCTGTGGCCTTTGTGGTTAAAAACCCCGTAACCGTTATTTATGCTTTACTATCTGCTTTACAATATCGTTGCCAAAAGCAAACACCATCAGGGAGATTAGTAATACAAAACCCACTATCTGCGCGCGTTCTAAAAACTTATCGCTAAGCGGCTTGCCTTTTATCATCTCAATAAGCAGGAATACGGTATGCCCGCCATCTAAACCAGGGATGGGCAGTAGGTTGGTTAATGCCAATACCATCGATAGGAAACCTACCAGGCTCCAGAAACGGATCCAGTCTATAGTGCCGCCAAACATTACCGCTATCCCAATAGGGCTTGATATTGCTTTATTAGCTTTAACCTGGCCGGTAAAGATCTTTTTAATACCCTTGGCATTGCTGCTGAACATATCCCAGGCCTTATTTGCACCAACGGGCAAAGCGGCAAAAAAGCCATAATTAATGGTTGTCATTTCAGGGATCACTTCTTTCTTGGGCCTGTAGAAACCTAATTTACCGGCAGCATCAATTTTAGCAGGCATTACAAGCACGGTGTCTTTACGCCTTACCGAAAGCTGCACCTCCTTGTTTTTATTGGCCTGTAAAACCTCCTGGAACTGATCGAAGAAGGGCACGGGTTTATCATTAACAGCTATAATGCTATCGCCTTTTGTTAGGCCCACTCTTTTAGCCTCTCCCGCTACCGAATCAACGCTAAACTTACTGCGGGGTACGCGGCTTATGAATTCCTCTATCGTATAGTCGGATATGTCGTTTAAAATGGTAGGCGGCACTTTTATTTCAAGGTGCTGGCTACCGCGCTGAACGCTTAAAACGGTTTTATCAAGCAATACCTTCGAGCTGCTCAGGTCTTCAAAACGCTCAACAGGTTTGCCGTTTACAGCGGTTATCTTGTCGCCGGCCTGCAGGCCCATCTTTTTACCGACAATGCCCGGTACAATACCGTACTTTACATTGGCATTAGGTATATAGGTTTCACCGTATTTAATGGTAAGCACCCAAAATATAAATATACCTACTATAATGTTTACAATAATACCGCCAAGCATTACAATAAGGCGCTGCCAGGCTGGTTTGGAGCGAAATTCCCAGGGTTGCGGCGGGCCGGCCAGCTGGTCGGTATCCATCGATTCATCTATCATACCGGCAATTTTCACGTAGCCGCCCAAGGGCAGCCAGCCTATACCGTATTCAACACCTTTGTAGTTAAATTTGAAGAGGCTGAAATTCCAGGCATCAAAAAACAGGTAAAATTTCTCCACTTTTATTCCGAAAGCCCGGGCGGCTATAAAATGCCCAAACTCATGCAGTATTACTAAAATTGAAAGGCTAAGTATTAATTGGCCGGCCATGATCAATATATCCATTCGTTGTTATTTCTCTTTAAGATCGTATGCTTTTAACGGCATTTGCTTTATTAAATTTTGCGCAAATATGCGTGTTTCTTTATCAGTATTCAAATAGTCGCCAAGCTTAGGCTGCTCTATATAACCTATTTTTGTCATACAGGTTTCAATAATATCGCTCATATCCAAAAAGCCGGTATCGTTGTTCAGGAAAGCGGCCACGGCTATCTCATTGGCCGCGTTAACGATACAAGGCATATTCCCCTTGCGGTTCAACGCTTCAAAAGCCAGTTTAAGGTTGCGGAAAGTATCCAGATCCGGTTTCTCGAAACTGAGGTTAGGATAATTCACAAAATCAAACCGTTTAAAGTTGTTTTTGACGCGGTTAGGATAGGATAGGGCATACTGTATCGGCAGTTTCATATCCGGCAAACCCATTTGCGCTTTTATCGAACCATCCTCAAATTGCACCATCGAGTGGATAATGGATTGCGGATGAACAATAACATCTATCTGATCCGCCTCGAGGCCGAACAACCACTTGGCCTCGATAACCTCCAGGCCTTTATTCATTAACGATGCCGAGTCGATAGTTATTTTGGCACCCATTACCCAGTTGGGGTGTTTTAGGGCATGCTCGCGGGTAACAGTTGATAAAAAGTCTGTCGTTTTGCCCCTGAATGGTCCGCCGGAGGCCGTGAGGATGATCTTCTCTATCTTATTGTGCTCTTCTCCTGCCAGGCACTGGAATATCGCTGAGTGCTCGCTATCAACGGGTAATATCTTAACGTTATGCTGTTTAGCCAGGCCGGTAACCAACTCGCCGGCAACCACTAAAGTTTCTTTGTTTGCCAACGCGATATCCTTACCTGCTTTAATGGCGTTGATGGTAGGCTCTAAACCCGCGAAGCCAACCATGGCGGTAAGCACAATATGGATCTCCGGATGGGTAACCATATCCTTTATGGCCTGGTAACCTGCAAGTACATTAATGGGCAAGTGGGACAGTGCCTCTTTTACTTCGGCGTACTTAGCTTCGTCGCAAATGATGACGTACTCGGGCAAAAATTCCATTGCCTGCTGTATCAGCAGGTAGGCATTAGAGTGCCCTGTGATCATAAAAGCACGAAACAGGGAGGGGTTATCTTTAATAACTTCCAATGTTTGTGTGCCGATGCTGCCGGTAGAGCCTAAAATGGCTATATTTTTTATATTGTTGCTCAATTATAGTATCCTGTATACGCCAAAGCTTTTATACTGCTTAAAGACGCTGTGTTTGCTTAAATGTTACTGATATACCGATTTAATTCGTCCGCAATTTTCCGGTCGTTTGATAGTCTTGGCACTTTATTTTGGCCGCCCAATTTGCCCTGGCTGCGCATATAATTGATAAAGGTATCTTTTTTTAAACTGCGGATAACCAAAGGCTGCAAAATGTTGCCCTCTATCAGGTCGAAATAGTAAATATTCTTTTTCTGGAGCGCCTTATCCACCTTCAGCGAAAAAGCGCCGGGATCTTTCGGCTCGTTGCCAAATTCGATGAACCATTCGTGGTAGGGGAGTTCTCCCGCCTTGGGGGTTACCTGCGGGGCAACGGTGAACTCAATTACATCCACACCTTCTTCCGCAGCTACGCCCATTAAAGCCTGCTCCACTTCTTCGCCAATTACGTGTTCGCCAAAAGCGGAGATATAATGCTTGATACGCCCGGTAACCGCAATTTTATACGGTTTTTTTGATACGAACTTAATGGTATCGCCTAAGCTATAGCCCCATAAACCGGCACTGGTGTTTAATATAAGCGCGTAGTTGCGCTCCAGCTCCACATCCTTCAGGTTGATGCGGGTAGGGTTATCATTAAAGTATTCGTCGCTGGGGATAAATTCATAAAATATGCCGGCATCCACCATCAGCAGCAAGCCTTTTTCCTTTTGCGAATCCTGGAAGGCTATGAAACCTTCAGAAGCCGGGTAGGTTTCTATCGAATCGACCTTTGTGCCGATAACTTCCTCCATGCGTGCACGGTAGGGTTCGTAGTTTACGCCGCCGTGTACAAACAGCTTAAAGTTTGGGAAGATGTCCTTTACCTTTTTACCACCCGATACCGCCGAAAGCCTGTCGAAATACATCTGGCACCAGGGGGGGATACCGGAAATGAGGCGCATATCCTCTTTTACGGTTTCCTGCACAATGGCATCCACCTTTTGCTCCCAATCCTCGATGCAATTGGTTTCGTAAGATGGCATGCGGTTCTTTTGCAGGTATTCCGGCACATGGTGCGCCACAATGCCGGATAGGCGCCCAACAGAAATACCTTCCTTTTCGCTGAGTACCGGACTACCCTGCAGGAAGATCATTTTACCATCCACAAAATCGGCTTTCCCTGTTTCGTGGATATAGCTAAGCAATGCATTGCGCGCGGCTTTGATATGCTCGGGCATGCTCTCTTTTGAAATGGGGATATATTTTACCCCCGAAGTAGTACCCGATGTTTTTGCGAGATAAGCGGGTTTGCCCGGCCAAAGCACATTGGCTTCGCCTTTGGTTACACGCTCGATGTAAGGGCGGAGTTCCTCGTAATCCCTAACAGGTACTTGTTTTTTAAAATCCTCGTAGCTGTTGATGGAAGCGAAGTTATGGTCGGTACCAAAGGCCGTAGCTTTGGCATCGTGTATTAAATTGCTGAAGGTTTTTTGCTGCAGCGCTACTGCATTTTGGCGGATATGGTTTAGCTGCCGGTTTACAAAAAAGGCGAAAGCCTTGCTCAATAATGCTTTTAAACCCATAATTAATTGGTTTCGGCAACATCGTCATCTACATCCAGGTGGCTGTAAATAAGTTTACGATAAGTTACTGCCAGGATAATATTGACAAACGGAATGACGAATATTATGCCCACAAATGTTAAAGAGCCAATAAATATCAGCACCTCGATGATAATAAACAGGGTGAAATATTTTATGATGTTCCCTTTTATCAGCCCGAAACTTTGCGCAACTGATTCAAAAGGCCCGGATTGATCGTCGACAATGAAACAGTTGCAAAGCGGGAAATAAAATAATGTAAAAAACTGAAACAAATAACCCACCGCTATCCCCAGTATATTTTTTGTAACACCATCCGGCAGATTTTTTATGCTATTTGACAGGAATACCATTACCGTGCTTACCAATAATAAAAGGATAAGGTAACTCCCAACCATTTTCAGGTTCGGAATCACATCTTTAAAGCGTATTTCGTAATAGGCGTTATCCATCAATTGAAAAAGTAGTTTAATAAACGCCAGGAACGTATAAGTGATAGCAACCAGTAGTAAAAAAGCGCAGACAACGCCTATGAACGATTCATCCCAAAAGTAGTATACCCAAAAAGCACAAAAAATAATGGCTAACAGCGACAAAACCATAAAAACAATGATGGTTGCGAAATTCCTTTTGAAAATATCCCAGGATGTTTTTAACGTCTCGGAAACAGAAAATGGGTGGTACATGCTACGCTATTATGATCTTTTTAAAACTACCCGCTTCCAATAATCCTGCATAAATCCAAACCCATAAGCAGTAAGTTGGGTAAAGGCAGCTATTATGCTCAAAAATGCAATTTTTGCCGATTTGTTTTTCCACCAAGAGTGAAAAAATATCAACAAAATAATAAGCGCTACCATAATATTACACAATATGGATATAAGCCATCCAAATAAATTAGCGATAAGTGTGAATATTAACCCGAGTGTAAACACCGCCGGAAAAAAATGTACCGCTTTTAACTGATCCGGGAAAAATTTATAAACGTTGATCCTTGCCCGGCCGAAGAAGTGAAGTTGTTTAAAGAACTTTACAAAATCGGTACGGCGCTTATGGTAAACAATGGCATCACATATCAGGCCTATTTTATAGCCTAAGGAGTGAATGCGGATGCTGTACTCGATATCCTCGCCCAGGCGGGTGATGATGAAGCCGCCCGCGTTTTCCCACACCTTGCGCGATATACCCATGTTAAAGCTGCGCGGATGAAACTGGCCGATCCCTTTTTTATTCCCGCGGATACCGCCGGTAGTAAAAGGGGAGGTCATGCTGTAGCTGATGGCTTTTTGGATGGGGGTGAAGGATTCGTGCGCCCCATCAGGACCTCCGTACGCATCCAACCAGTCTTTATTTAGTGAATCGTTTACTATTTGCAGGTAATCGTGCGGAACGAGGCAGTCCGAATCGAATATGACAAAGTAATCGCCTTTTGCCCGCTCAAAACCGAAGTTGCGGGTAAAGCCCTGGCCCTCGTTGGCCTTCTCAAAGTATTTTACATCGAGCCTATCGGCGTAGCTTTTTACAATATCTTCCGCCCGCTTGGTGGAACCATCCTCAATAACCAATACCTCAAACTGTTTATAAGTTTGCAGGGTAAGCGTGCCCAGCAATTCAGCTATTTCTTGCGGGCGGTTATATAAAGGTATGATGATGGAGAAAAACATTCTTTTAGATGTGCAGATTTCAGATGTGCAAGTGTGCAGATGAAAAATTAATTAAAAAATTATTGAATGGCTTTGCATCTGCACATTTGAAATCTGCACATCTGCACATCAAATTGAATCCTCAATTTGATAATGATTCCGTTCCGGCGAATTGCGCGATACCAGTTCGGCAACAAAGCCGGTTAGAAACAACTGCGAACCCAATATAATGGCTACCAGGGCAAAATAAAACAATGGGTTATCTGTTGGTTGCCTTGGTACAATATGATTGGCAAGATCGCGCAGCTTATCGGATATAAGCCATACGGCTAATACTATCCCCGTTAAAAAACTCAGCGTACCCATCATGCCAAAAAAGTGCATGGGCCGTTTGCCAAATTTGCCTACAAAAAATATCGAAAGGAGGTCTAAAAAGCCATTGATGAACCTGCTCCAGCCGAATTTGGTTTTACCATATTTACGGGCACGATGTTCAACTACCTGTTCGCCAATTTTGGTGAAACCCGCCCACTTGGCCAATACAGGTATATACCGGTGCATTTCGCCGTAAACCTCTATGTTTTTTACTACTGCCTTTCGGTAAGCCTTTAAGCCACAATTAAAATCGTGCAGATTAGGGATGCCGCTCATTTTGCGGGTAGCGGCATTAAATAATTTGGTTGGGATGGTTTTACTAAGCGGGTCGTAGCGCTTTGCTTTCCAGCCGGATACCAGATCGTAGTTATCCTCGGTAATACGGCGGTAAAGGCCGGGGATCTCATCGGGGCTGTCCTGCAGGTCGGCATCCATGGTGATCACAACATCACCCTTGGTGGCCTCAAAGCCGATATTCAGCGCGGCAGACTTGCCGTAATTACGCCGGAATTTGATGCCCCTGATATGCGGGTTACCATCTTTAAGCTTCACGATCATATCCCATGAGCCATCGCGGCTGCCATCATCAACTAAAATTATCTCGTAACTATAACGGTTCTCGGCCATTACCTTGCTTATCCAGGAGGTAAGCTCAGGTAAGGATTCTACTTCATCATACAACGGTACTACAACAGATATATCCATTTATCAGGAAAAGAAAATGCTCGTAGCGCTCAAATCAGCAAAAACGGCATTAGTGCAAAAATATAAAAAATAGGCAAGGGTTTAACGCCGATGTTTAGATAATCGCATACCCGTTTCCGAAAAAACGATATATTAGCCTTTAAATCATCTGTCTAAAAAAAATGAAAATTTACAACAAAGCCCTTTTGTTCTTACTAATCGTTTGTACCTATACCGCAAACGCGCAAAATACTGATAAACCTGCACCCAAATACGATCAGCATAAGGTGTTTAGCCCGCTGTTTTACCCCGAGAAAGGTAATGTATATCGTTCCGCATCTGGTACGCCGGGCGCCAAATACTGGCAAAACCGTGCCGATTATAAAATAGATGTAACGCTTGATACCCTTAAACACCGCCTAAGCGGCAGTGTTATTATCACCTACACCAACAACAGCCCCGATGGACTGGATTTTTTATGGCTGCAGTTAGATCAGAACATCCTCCGCGAAGACTCGCGCGCGCAAGCCACTACCGTGATAGGCGGCGGGCGCTTTGCCAATAACGGTTTTACTAAAGGTTACGAGCTAAAAGGCGTCACCATTTTAAATAAAGGCAAGGCCGAGAAGGCCAACTACCTGGTGAATGATACCCGCATGCAGATAAAACTGAAAGATACCCTGCGTGCCAACGGCACCAAAATACAGGTTAAAATAGATTATGCCTACGATGTATCCGAGTATGGCACAGACCGTACCGGCCGTTTAAAAACCCCTCAGGGCTGGGTATACGATATTGCCCAGTGGTACCCGCGCATGGAGGTTTACGATGATGTAAGCGGCTGGAATACCATCCCTTACTTAGGCGCGGCCGAGTTTTACCTGGAGTATGGTAATTTTGATTATACCATTACCGCGCCGGCAAGCCTGGTGCTGGTAGGCTCGGGCGAGTTGCTTAACCCAACAGAAGTACTTACACCAACCGCGTTAAAACGCCTTGCATTAGCCAAAGCCAGCGATAAAACCGTGATGATAAAAGATTCGGCAGAGGTGGTTGGCGGCAACGCTTACGTTAAAAAACCAATGCTTACCTGGCACTTCTTCTGTAAGAACGCACGCGATATTGCCTGGGCGGCATCAAAAGCATTTGTTTGGGATGCGGCGCGTATCAACCTCTCTAACGGAAAAAAAGCATTGGCGCAATCCGTTTACCCAATTGCCAGCGGTGGCAAAGCCGCATGGGGCCGCTCTACCGAATATGTTAAAGCTTCGATAGAACTTTACTCGGGTAAATGGTTTGAATATACTTACCCGGTAGCTACCAACGTTGGCGGCCCTGTAAGTGGTATGGAATACCCGGGTATTGTATTTTGCAGCCATCAAAGCCAGGGCGGCGGACTGTGGGAAGTTACCAACCACGAGTTTGGCCACAACTGGTTCCCGATGATCGTAGGCTCTAATGAGCGTAAATATGCCTGGATGGATGAAGGTTTTAACACCTTTATTAATAAGGTAGATACCAAAGTATTCAACAAAGGGGAATATTACACAAAGGACGATGTACAAAGCGGTGCGCCATACATCTTCAGCAACACAGCCGACGCCATAATGAACACCCCGGATGTGATCCAAACCGACTACCTGGGTAATGCCGCATACGAAAAACCGGCCCAGGGCCTGATGATACTGCGCGAACAGATCTTAGGCGAAGAGCGCTTTGATTTTGCATTTAAAACCTACATCAAGCGCTGGGCATTTAAACATCCAACACCCTGGGATTTCTTCCACAGCATGGATAACGCGGCAGGCGAAGACCTGAGCTGGTTTTGGAACGAGTGGTTCCTGCAAACCTGGAAGCTTGACCAGGGCGTTAAGGAAATAAATTATACCGATAACGACCCTGCAAAAGGCGGATTAATAACCATCGAAAACCTGGAAGAAATGGCCCTGCCGGTAACCGCCTTTGTGATGGAGGAAAACGGTAAAAGCAGCACCATTAAACTGCCTGCCGAAATATGGCAGCGTGGCAACACCTGGACGTTCCCGTATAAATCGACATCGAAAATTGCTTACGTAACTTTAGATCCTGACCATTTACTGCCAGATGTAAACCCGGATAATAATTCCTTAAGCGGGCAATTGGTAGCAAAAAGCACTACAGCTGCAGATGTTATCAATACTTATATCAGTGCTGTAGGCGGCGAAGGCAAACTTAAAGATGTTAAGGACATGACCGTTAATTCCGACGGAACATTCCAGGGCGTTTCCATTAAAATGACGGCTAAGTATAAAACACCGGATAAATCTTACCTCAACATTATTGCGCCATCCTATAATAACTTTGTGCTAAGTAATGTGGTAATTAATGGCGACAGCATCAGAATGAAACAGTTTAACAACGATGCGCCCGTTAGCAAGGAAGAAAACCCAAGGGTACGCAACCGTTACAAACTATTCCCCGAACTGGATTATGGTAAAGCAGGGTATAAATTGGAATTGGCCCCCGAAATGCAGGTGATCGATAATCAGCTGGTTTACCTGGTTAGCATCACCAACCCGGAAGGCGTTCGCGTAAAACACTATTACGACCCTAAAACCGGCTTCAAAATAAGACGTGTGACCGATGTGCCCGGCGCCACTCCGTCAACATATGGCGATTATCGCGGCATTGCAACCGGCATAAAAATACCCTATTCCGAAAAAACTTCGGTAGGAGGTGTGGTAGCCGATTTTAAGGTGACCGATGCAGTTGTGAACAGCAATTTAAGCAGCGATGATTTTAAATAGATAACAAAATATCAGCAGTGATGGAAGCCGGGGCCTAGCAGTTCCCGGCTTTTGTATGTAAAATGATTTTTATATATTTAATGCTGATTTAACCAGCCCTTGTTACATGATTAAAGCTATACTAACAGCAATACTTAGCATTCTTATATATGCTACTACGTTTGCGCAACCAACTAAAACCGCAAAACCCGATTCTGCAGCATATTATATGCGCGACCCGTTTAATATGGCGCACGGGCAGGCAGACGCGCAATTTTTACGATTAATTGTGAAAGCGGATTCGGGCATGTTTGTGATACAGGATTATTATCCTGACGGGGCATTGCGCCTCTTAGCAAAATCTAAAACTGATGCAGTGAATTTCGAACAAAACGCCCATGGGTTTTACACCGAGTTTTTTCGGAATGGAAAGAAGAAACTTGCAAGACAATACAATAATGGCCAATTGGTTAATAGCGATAGTACCTTTTATGTTAACGGAGCACTGTTAAATTTAATTGACAACAATAAGGATGGCATTTATTTAAAGGCCTGTTTCGATTCGTTAGGCAAAGTATTGGCCGAAAATGGAAACGGCACCTGGATAAGTCGCAATGAATACGATGAGCAGGAATTATTAACAGGGCCGGTTGTAAACGGCAAGGGGGACGGTGTTTGGAGCCAGAAATATGCCGGTAATACGGTAAATCCCAAAATTGAATACAAAAACGGTTTGATGTTGCCCGGGCAGAATTACAAGCCCGTTACCCAGGTATTTTCGCCGGTTGATGTACAGCCGGGTTTCGGCAAAAACGATAGCGATTTTAATATGTACTTGGCGCGCACCGTAAGATACCCTAAATACGCACGGGAAAACAATATAACAGGGCGGGTTATCGTAACGTTCATTGTAGAAAAAGACGGCAGTTTATCTGATTTAAAAGTATTGCAGTCGCCGCACGAAAGTTTGAGCGAGGAGGCTTTGCGTGTGATGAAATTATCTCCACGCTGGCATCCAGGTATTCAGCGCGGGCGACCTGTGCGCGTGCAATTTTCTGTACCGGTTGCTTTTGCTTTGGCTACAAGTGAATAAGTTTAATCTTGTAATAAATTGATAAACTAAACCAATCCCAACACCTTACTCGTCCTTGCCCGTGTAGCATCTGCTAATGCTTCATCCTTAACAAGCGATTGCCCGTAAGAGGGTATCATTTGTTTTAGTTTAGCCTGCCATTGCGGTGTTTTTACTTTATCTTTAAAGCAGCGTTCTATCAGCTCCACCATAATAGGTACAGATGTAGATGCACCCGGCGAAGCGCCAAGCAAGGCAGAGATACTGCCATCGGCAGCGGTTACTACCTCGGTGCCAAACTGTAAAACACCTGTACTTTTCGCATCTTTTTTGATTACCTGCACGCGCTGGCCGGCAACCTCCAGTTCCCAGTCGGTAGCTTGTGCTTCCGGGAAGTACTCCTGCAGGGCTTTCAACCTATCGGCGGGTGATTGTAATACCTGCCCAATTAAATACTTGGTCAGGTCCCAGTTATCGCGGCCAACTGCAAGCAGTGGCAATAAGTTATTTGCTTTTATAGAACCGAAGAGATCCAATAATGATCCTTTTTTTAGGAAACGGGTAGAGAAACCCGCATAGGGGCCAAACAGCAAAGCTCTTTTGCCATCTATCATCCTGGTATCCAAATGCGGTACCGACATAGGTGGCGCACCAACGGATGCTTTACCGTAAACTTTGGCATTATGCTTAGCAACAACGGCCGGGTTATTACAAACCAGCCACTGCCCGCTTACCGGGAAACCCCCGAAGCCCTTGCTTTCTGCAATTCCCGATTTTTGTAGTAGGGGTAAGGCACCGCCGCCGGCTCCCACAAAAACAAATTTTGCGTTCAGCTTACGTTTTTGGCCGCTTGCTTTGTCGGTGACTTTTATACACCAGGCATTATCTTTATTGCGTTTAATATCGGCAACATCGTGGTTTAAGCTCAGGCTTACATCAGGTTGTTTCTCCAGCCAATTGAACAGGGTACGGGTAAGGGCACCAAAATTCACATCGGTACCAATATCCATATAGCTGCCGGCTACGGTATGGCTTTCGTCGCGGCCTTCCATTACCAGGGGCATCCATTTTTTAAGCTGCTCATGGTTTTCAGAATATTCCATAGCCTTAAAAAAATGATGTTTGGTCATGGCCTCGCAGCGTTTTTTTAGATAAGTTACATTATCGGCACCCCAAACAAAGCTGATGTGGGGTATCTTGCTGATGAACGTTTGCGGCTTGCCAACAAATTTATTTTCGACAAGGTGCGCCCAAAACTCTTTGGTAATTTCAAACTGCTCGGCAATTTGTATGGCCTTGTCGGCAGAAACAGTACCGTCTTTTTTCTGAGGAGTATAGTTCAACTCGCAGAAGGCGGAGTGCCCTGTGCCGGCGTTGTTCATAGCATCAGAACTTTCGGCGGCTATGGAATCCAGTCGTTCAAATATCTCTATAGACAGATCGGGCTGCAGCTCTTTTAGCATTACCCCAAGTGTAGCGCTCATGATACCTGCGCCAACCAAAACCACATCAACCGTTGTATTCGAAACCCTATTGCCGTTATTCATGATAGTATTGAATGTAAAGATACATTCAAATAAATTGTTTGCCTGTTGAAACTCTTGTTATAAACTAATACTGATAACTTTTACACCTAAAGCAAAATGACGAAGCAACTGCCGCAAAAGCGTGTAAAGTATAAATCAGGCAATTTTAAGAAATTTTACAGAAAAATATGTCATTAAAACGTTTAAACCTATGTTTTAATGTTTGGATAGCAGGCAAAGCGGGTCAGTTACACGCGTAATCACACAAAGTAACAGGATCAGTGTTCCCTAATCATATAAATCATCCAATCATGAACCGACCAGCATTATTCATCTTAGCCATTGCCCTCATTACTTTAGGTGCCTGCAATAGTAATAAACCAAAACCGGTATCAGATACCCTTGCTAAAACTGCCGTTACGGTAAACGGTAAAAAAGACAGCGTGATAAACAACCCGCAAAATAATTATGGTAATGCTACGATAGCCGAGCTCTGCGTTAAATGCCTGATTGAAATTGTGAAGGCCGATGATAATTATAAGAAGGCGGCGGTACCCGAAAACGATGTTAAATTTATTATAAACTACGTAAAAACGGTACAACCCCAGGATACCGTGAGTGAAGTAAAGGCAACCAACGCGCTAAGGGTGGATGTTATAAACAAAATGCCTGCGCCACATAAGATCTCCTCGTTTTTGTATGATAATAATTTGGCCAAAGTGTATTTCTTAATCGGTAATACTAAAACCGAGCTAAAAACAGACGCTTCGTTGCTAAAAAGAGTGAGAAACAGTTGCTATTGGGGAGTTGCATCCGGAAAATAATTTTCACCTGCCGTATAATAGGGCTCTTGTTGAAATAAATCGCTATGCATGCATAGCGATTTAGGCATTGCTGTTGCATTTAACAAAAATTACTTATCTATAACTATAGAATTGATAGATATTTAATTGATTTAGGAATTTATAAAGCCATTTATTGTAAATATTTATAAATTTTATAAAAATTGCTATGATATTTATAAAATTGCATTAAATTCGCAATGTAGAACATAGTAAAGGCTCAACACGAACTATAATTTAAACTTAAAATTACAAAATTCATTAAAAATGGCAACTAAACTTGAGTACATCTGGCTTGATGGGTACAAACCAACGCAAAGCTTACGTAGTAAAACAAAAATTGTTAAATCGTTCAGCGGCAATGTTGAAGATCTGGATAACTGGAGCTTTGATGGTTCGTCTACCGAGCAGGCACCAGGTGGTTCATCTGACTGCGTTTTAAAACCGGTATTTGCATGCCCTGACCCACAACGTAAAGATGCTTACCTGGTTATGTGCGAAGTATTAGATTCAAAAGGCGAAGCACATGAGTCTAACGGCCGTGCGCTTATCCAGGATGACGATAACGATTTTTGGTTTGGTTTTGAGCAGGAGTACTTCCTTTGGGATCCTGCAACTAACAAACCGCTTGGTTTCCCGGCAGGTGGTTACCCGGGTCCGCAAGGCCCTTACTACTGCTCGGTTGGTGCAAACAACGCCTATGGCCGCGATATTGTTGAAGAGCACTTAGATGCTTGTTTAGATGCAGGCTTAAACGTAGAAGGTATCAACGCTGAGGTTGCTGCAGGCCAATGGGAATTCCAAATCTTTGCTAAAGGCGCTAAAGAAGCCGGTGACCAAATTTGGGTTGCACGTTATTTATTAGAGCGTATCGGCGAAGCTCATGGCGTTTCTATCAACTGGCATTGCAAACCGTTAGGTACTTTAGACTGGAACGGTTCTGGTATGCACGCTAACTTCTCTAACACAACTTTACGTACTGCAAACAGCAAAGAAACTTTCACAGCTATTTGCGAGGCTTTCCGCCCTGCAGTTGCTGAGTGTGTTGCTGTATACGGTGCACACAACGAATTACGTTTAACCGGTAAACACGAAACTGCTTCTATAACTGATTTCAGCTACGGCGTATCAGATCGTGGTGCTTCTATCCGTATCCCGCTTTACACAGTTGATCACGACTGGAGCGGTTACCTGGAAGATCGTCGCCCTAACTCGGCTGCCGATCCATACAAGGTTGCTGCGGTTATTATCAAAACAGTTAAATCTGCAAAATTGTAATACCCCTATATCAATGCTACAGATCCTCCGGTTTAATTACCGGGGGATTTTTTTTGCCTTAAATATTCCATGTAATCTCCCGAAACTATTTGTGGCCGCCCATCAACAGGTAAATTGTAAACGTAGAGCCAGGCTTCTATTATTCCTTCCGCCGTTTCAATTGGATGATTTATCCTTAAGTATAAGTTGGGTTGCTCTTCGATGGCACCAACACCTTCATAGCTATCTATCTCACTTAAAACATGTGTATTGTGGATCTGATAAACGCTGCCGAAAACGTAACCTGCGTTTTTATCAATAACCAATCCGGGGTATTCACCAATGTCGTACAATATACCTGCTATCTTCCCGGTTATTATAAAATTGCAATGCTGGGTTAAATACCTGCCGAATTGGTTATCGTTTTGCAGCAGTGTTCCGTATACAAACAAATACATATCGGGCATAGTTAAATATACTTGTAAAATTTATATCCGCTATAATATATTAAACTTGCTTAAATTGGCATTTTATACTAAACCACATGGATCAGGAACAGGTAATAGCCTACATCAAAGAAAATAACATCCCCAAAGTTAAATTTGCTTTTGCCGACGTAGACGGCGTTTTACGCGGTAAGGTGATCAGCACAAAGAAATTCCTCGACGGGCTAAAAACCGGTTATGGCTTTTGCGACGTGGTTTTTGGCTGGGACAGTAATGATGTTTGCTATGATAACATGGAATTAACCGGCTGGCATACCGGCTACCCGGATAAACTTTGCTATATCGATCTTTCAACCTTCCGCACCGTACCATGGCAGGATAATATCCCGTTCTTTTTGGCCGATTACAGCGGGCCGCATGGTAACACTGTGCCCGCCGATCCGCGAAGCTTATTGAAAAAGATAATAAGCGAGTGCAAATCAATGGGTTACCATGCCGAATTTGCGCAGGAGTTTGAGTGGTTCAATTTTAAAGAAACACCACAAAGCTTGCAGGATAAAAACTTTGCCAACATGGAGCCTTTAACGCCCGGCATGTTTGGCTATTCTATCCTGCGTACCTCGCAAAACAGCGATTTTTATTACGACCTGTTTAACCTGCTTACCCAATTTAATATCCCGATAGAAGGCCTGCATACCGAAACAGGCCCCGGCGTTTACGAAGCCGCCATTGAACATTGCGAAACCCTGGCAGCAGCTGATAAAGCAGTATTGTTTAAAACAGCTGTGAAGGAAATTGCGAGCAAACACGGCATCGCCGCCACCTTTATGGCCAAGTGGAACCAAAACCTGCCCGGCTGCAGCGGCCACATCCACCAGAGCCTGTGGAGCGAAGACCAAAGCGAAAACCTTTTTTACGATGGTACCGACGAAAACAAAATGAGCGAGCTGCATAAGCAATACCTTGCCGGTCAGCTTTATTGTATGCCGCATTTATTGCCAATGTATGCCCCAACTATTAATAGCTATAAGCGCCTCGTAGAAGGGGCATGGGCACCAACCACTATCACGTGGGGGGTAGATAACCGTACTACCGCGCTCCGGGTTATTAATACCTCTATCGGCTACACCCGCCTGGAAACCCGCATCCCCGGCTCAGATACCAATCCATATTTGGCTATCGCTGCTGCGCTTGCTTCAGGCCTTTATGGTATCAAAAACAAACTCAAACTCAATATTGCCCCAACAGCAGGCAACGGCTACCAGGATAAAAGCAACGGCAGCTTACACGCCAACCTGTTCGATGCCGCAACGGCTATGCAAAACTCATCTGTAGCCAAAGAACTCTTCGGTGTCGATTTCGTGCAGCACTTTACCCAAACCCGTTTGTGGGAGCACAGGCAATACGCTAAAAGTGTGAGTGATTGGGAGTTGAAGAGATACTTTGAAATTGTCTGAACCGGGATTAAGCGGATTTATGCGATGAATAGATTTTGATTTGCTTGTTTATCAGTGTTTTTTTTATGCCTGAACAATTAATACACGATGACCTTACCGGGAAAATAATTGGATGCGCTATGAAGGTTCATACGGCGTTGGGCAATGGTTTTCAAGAAGTAGTTTATCAGCGAGCGTTGGAAGTTGAAATGGGATACCAGGGATTGATATTTGAGCGGGAAAAGGAAATGCCAATTTTTTATCGTGAGGTGGAGGTAGGTAAGCGTAGAGTTGACTTTTTAGTTCAAAACATAATATCGGTTGAACTTAAGGCTATTATTCAACTGGAAGATGTTCATCTTGCCCAAGCCATAAATTATCTCGAAGCGTATAATATAAAAATTGGTCTGTTAATAAATTTTGGAAGTAAATCTTTAACTTTTAAACGGCTCCTCAATAAAAAGTTTAAACAATAGTATATTTGCCGCCAAACCAATTTAAACTGTTTTAAGAATTTCTGCGACAGGATTGTCAAAATCCTATAAATCGCATAAATCCGCTTAATCCCGGTTCAGACAACTATGGACTTTTCTATCATTATAAAAAAAGCGTGGGAAGGCTATGATGCTTCCAAAACCATCAAAAGTGTTGAGGATATCAGCGCGATGGTATCTACCAACCACGTATACCGCATTACATTTGATGATGAGGATATCATCATTGCCAAGCTATCGCTCTTTGGTAAATTCGAGCATTTTAAGGAAGATCACCGCATCATCCACTCGCTGAGCAATAACCTGCTTTACCCCTTTGAGAACTTGCTGGCCAAGTCGCTGTTAAAAAACAACCGCGTTTATATTTACCACTATAAATACGGCAAAACAGATGCCTGGGTGGTGTTTTATAACCCAACCCGCATCCTCGATAGGTTACCAAAACGCCTGGATGACAACCTCATCAAAAAACTTGGGCAGCAATTGGGTAAATTCCATAAGGCCTGTAGCAGGGTAAAAAATGTATTGCCGAAATCAAGTAAAACGCTGCGTACGGATATCTATTCGCTGCAGCAGCAATTAGAGAAGAACGAAAGGAATTTTGGTTCGGCCATGCAAGTGGATTTTCTAAAATACCATTGCGACCTGTTTTTGCGGAACCGCTCTAAATACAACATGTCATCGTTTGATATTATTCCTGTGTTTATTGATTGGAACATTGGGAATTTTTCGGTTACCCCGAATTACGAACTATATTCACGCTGGGATTACGATTGGTTTAGGATGAGCTACCGCGTGCTCGACTTTTACTTTTTTAGCAGGGTGGTATCAGATGTGGGCGACCGTACAGTATTCAGTTACGTAATAGGCCCTATGATGGAGGATAGGTTTATTACCTTCCTGAAAGAGTATCACAAAGTATACCCGCTTACAGCTGACGAGATAAGATTTATGAAAGAGGCGTACCGCTTTTTTATCCTCAACTATGTGATAAAAGATGGCAAGCACTTTTTTAACGATCAATACGCGAAAAAACTGCAGGCAGAAGCATTTGATGTTTACCTGCCATCGGTAGACCGCGATTTTGATGCCGAGAAAATAATAGAGGCTTTAAAGTTGAATTAGGTTAGAAGAGCTGTAAGGGTTGTAAAAGTTATAGCGGTGTACCTTTGCTTTGCAACCTCTCCAAACCCTTACAACCTTTTTAACTTTTACAACCATTTTAACTACTACAACTAACAACCAATGAAACGCATTGATGATTTCCGTGAGATAATTGATAATTACGAGGTGGTTTTTTTTGACGCGTTCGGTGTTTTGAAAAATTACGGCGGGTTAGTGCCGGGTATTGAGCGGACATTTGATTACCTGGAAGAATCGGGTAAAGAGTACTACATCGTAACCAATGATGCATCGCGCAGCCCAACGCAGCTTGCAGAATCGTACCATAAAAAAGGACTTACCGCAATCACTGCAGACAGGGTTATATCTTCGGGTATGCTCACCAAAGAATTCCTCGACCTTAAAGTTGATGATGGGATAGTGGCCTACTTAGGTACCGAAGACTCTGCCCATTACATTGAAAGCGAGGGCTTGCATACCTTGCCGGTTAGCGGCATTACGCCGGATAACTTTGATAAAGTAAACGCCCTGGTGTTTTTAGATGATGAAGGTTTTGATTGGTGTAACGACCTGAACAAAACCGTAAACCTGTTGCGCCGCCGTACCATTCCGGCTATTGTGGCAAATACAGATTTTGCTTACCCGGTTAATATAAACGACATAGCTGTAGCTATAGGCGGGATAGCCGCCATGGTAGAAACTATCGTTGGGAAAAAGTTTATTCGTTTTGGTAAACCCGATTCGCAGATGTTTATGTTTGCTTACGACCTGATCCGCGAATACCGCCCCATCAGCAAAAAAGAGATAGTAATGGTAGGGGATACCCTGCAAACAGATATTTTAGGTGGCAACAAATTTGGGTTGGATACCGTTTTGGTATTATCCGGCAATACGTTAGCGGCGGATGCCCAAAACAGGATGACCTCAACCGGCATTGTACCAACATATATTTGCGATTCGGCAGTAATAAGATAGAACGACGATGAAGTTAACAGGGTTTGTTTTAGCATTGATAATAATGATTGGATCAAACGATATCATCTATGCCCAATCTCAACCTGCTAAAACCTTCACAAATCCCTTGCTGCCTTCGGGCGCCGATCCATGGGTGATCTACCATAATGGCTATTACTACTACACCAATTCGCTTCAAAACAAGCTGAATATCTGGAAGACGAAAAACCTTGCCGAGCTCGCCTCAGCTAAAAAGAAAACGGTTTGGACACCGCCCGCCAATACGCAATACTCTAAAGAGCTTTGGGCGCCCGAACTGCATTATCTTAACAACAAATGGTATATCTATTTTGCTGCAGATGACGGCAGCAATAATAATCACCGCCTTTATGTGCTGGAAAATGCTGCCGCCGACCCTTTAACGGGCGCCTGGGAATTTAAAGGCAAAGTAGGCGATGCTACCGATAAATGGGCCATAGACGGGTCGGTATTTACGCATAAAGGCCAGCTTTACATGATATGGGCAGGCTGGGAAGGCGACGAGAACGGCCAGCAGGACATCTACATCGCTAAAATGAAAAACCCTTACACCATTGAGGGGCCGCGGGTAAAGATCTTCAGTCCGTTTTACGATTGGGAAAAGAACGGCGACCTGCACGATGCCAATAATCCTCCACATGTTAATGTGAACGAAGGCCCCGAGATCTTAAAGCACGGCAATAAATTATTTCTTATTTATTCGGCCAGTGGCTGCTGGACAGATTTTTA
This sequence comes from Mucilaginibacter pankratovii, assembly GCF_014773265.1. Lineage (GTDB taxonomy): Bacteria > Bacteroidota > Bacteroidia > Sphingobacteriales > Sphingobacteriaceae > Mucilaginibacter > Mucilaginibacter pankratovii. The sequence goes on from NZ_JACWMY010000005.1 coordinate 395,678, forward strand.
CGCGCTGGGTATACTCACCGCATCGGCCAACAGCAACCTGCTCGACCCAAAATCGTGGAAAAAATCAGCGGAACCGGTATTCAAAAAATCAGAGGCGAATGGCGTTTATGCGCCAGGGCATAATTCTTTTTTTAAATCGCCCGATGGAACAGAGGACTGGATAATTTATCACGCCAATGCTAAACCCGGGCAGGGCTGTGGCGGTTTCCGTTCGCCCCGGATGCAAAAATTTACCTGGAACAAAGATGGTACGCCAAAATTTGGAATCCCCGTGAAAGAGAATACACCTTTGGCAATACCATCGCAACACAAATAATACAACCAATACTTATAAAAAATTATGCAAAACACCTTAAAAAAACCAACTTTGGCACTGGCAATCGCCGGCAGCATGTTTATGGCTGCCTGCAATCAATCTGCACCAAAAAGCAACACCATGACAGACAGCACAACAACCGCCACAGTAAAATTGCCTGCGGCAGCCAGGTTCGAGAGAACTATCGACGGCAAGAAAACCGAATTGTTTATTTTGAAGAACAAAAACGGTGCAGAAGCAGCAATTACCAATTACGGCGCGCATTTAATAAGCCTGCTTGTACCCAATAAGGCTGGTGAGATTACAGACGTTGTTTTGGGATTTGATGATATTGAGGGTTTCCAAAAAGCGGCAGGGGCATATTACGGAGCTACTATTGGGCGCTACGGCAACCGCCTGGCAAAAGGAAAATTCACGCTGGATGGCAAGGAGTATACTTTGTTTACCAATAACGGCCCAAACACGTTGCATGGTGGTAAAAAAGGCTTCGACAGCATGGTATGGGATGCCAAACAAACCGACAGCGCCACTGTAGAACTCAGCTACCTGTCTAAAGACATGGAAGAAGGTTTCCCCGGCAACTTAAAGGTGAAAGTAATTTACACCCTTACCGATGATAACGCCCTTAAAGTAAGCTACGAGGCTACTACAGATAAAACCACCGTGGTTAATTTAACCAACCATGCTTATTTCAACCTGAACGGGCAGGGCACGGGTTCTGTTTTAGAACACTCTGTGAAAATAGACGCTGATGCTTACACACCGGTTGATAGTACATTGATCCCAACCGGCAAAATAGAGCCGGTTAAAGGCACACCGTTTGATTTTACAGCGGCTGCTACCATAGGCTCGAGAATAGAGCAGGATAACATCCAGCTAAAAGATGGCAAAGGATACGATCATAACTACGTGCTGAACAAACACGATATCAGCACCCCGGTCGCCACTGTTGTAGGCGATAAAAGCGGTATAAAAATGGAAGTATTTACCGAGGAGCCGGGTATGCAATTTTACACCGGCAACTTTATGAACGGTACTAACACCTTAAAGGGTGGTGCAAAAGATGAGCATCGCACGGCTTTTGCTATGGAAACGCAGCATTACCCCGATTCGCCGAATCAACCTGCTTTCCCGTCTACGGTTTTAAAGCCAGGTGCGGTTTATAAAACGGTTACGATATACAAGTTTTCGAAATAAATAAAAGCGAATTACACTAATTGAGGCGAATGCCACGAATTTTGAAAAGCATCATTGCAGATCAAAATTCGTGGCATTCACTTTTTAGTAATTCGTGAAATTCGTGTTCTTCAGACTTCGTGAAATTAGCGTCATTAAATTCTCAAAATTCGTGTAATTCGCTTTTTTTCGTGAAATTCGTATTCATTGTTTTAATACCATACGCGTTTGTTATTAGATAATCACGGCAGAAGAATTACTTACCTGCGCCTGGCGGTAACCGACAGGTGTAATCTGCGTTGCTTTTACTGTATGCCCGAGGATGGCCTCAACTGGCTAAGCCGCACCGAGCTGATGAGCTACGAGGAAATGCTGCGCGTTTGCGAATTGCTGGTAAAAATGGGCATCGATAAGATCCGCATTACAGGGGGTGAGCCTTTTGTGCGCAAGGATATCATGCAGCTGCTCACCGCGCTCTCCAAATTGGAGGGTTTAAAAGAATTAAGCCTTACTACAAATGGTGTTTTAACCGCGCCGCATGTTGCCGAATTGAAGGCTATAGGCGTACGCTCTGTAAATCTGAGCCTGGATACTTTGGATGCCGGTCGTTTTTTTGCTATAACCCGCCGCGATGAGTTTGCCAACGTGATGGATACCATGCACGAATTGCTGAAGCACGATATGGAGGTGAAAATAAATGCCGTGGTTATGGCAGGCAAAAACACGCAGGATATTATCCCCCTGGTAGAATTAACCAAAGACTTACCGGTAAGTGTACGCTTTATAGAAGAAATGCCCTTTAACGGTGACGGCCACAGCTACAGCGGTGTGCTTTGGGATTACGTACACATCTTCGATGAAATCAGGAGCGTTTATCCCGACATCCAAAAAGTTCCCGACCCACAATACTCTACCGCTTATAATTATCAAATCCCCGGACATCTGGGCAGCATAGGTGTCATTGCCGCTTATTCGCGTACTTTTTGCGGTACCTGTAACCGTATCCGTATTACCCCGCAGGGAACTTTGAAGAATTGCTTGTACGATGACGGCGTGCTGAATATAAAAGACCTGATGCGCGAGGGGAAAAGTAACACCGCCATAGTAGATGCCTTGCGCGTTGCATTCAACAGCCGCGAAAAAGACGGCTGGGCAGCCGAACGTAAACGGATGGAAAACCCCAACTTTCATGAATCGATGGCTACCATTGGTGGCTAAATACCTGATGATATGACAACGGTAGCACAAGCCGAAAAGATAGTACTTGCCCAGTTGAAAGATCATGGTACCGAAACTGTGCCTTTTGAACAGGCTCTCGGCCGCGTTTTGGCGGAGTATCTGCTGGCCGATCGCGACCTGCCGCCCTTTAACCGGGTAACCATGGACGGCATTGCCATATCCTATAAAGCGATAGAAGCAGGCATCAGCACATTTCATATCAAGGCCACACAAGCCGCGGGCGACGAGCCCATGGGTATTGAGGATGATGACCTCTGCATCGAAATTATGACCGGGGCGGCTCTGCACCCTTCACTTGATACGGTTATCCGTTACGAAGACCTCGAGATCCGTAATCGTCTGGCAGCTTTAACTATCCATAACATTAAAAAAGGCCAGAACGTCCATTTTAAAGGGAAGGATAAACACGCAGGAGATGTAGTGGCTGCCGCGAACCAAAAAGTAACACCGGCTATTATAAGCCTTGCGGCATCGGTGGGCAAAGGCGGACTGTTGGTTAAAAAACTGCCGCGGGTAGTTATTATTTCTTCCGGGGATGAACTGGTTGATGTAAACGATACGCCAACAACATACCAGATCAGGCGCTCAAACAACTACACCATAAAAGCGGCGCTAACCAACCACGGCTTACATGCCGATATGCTGCATATTCCCGATAATCCGGAGGTAACGAAGGAGCAAATAGCCAATTGCCTGCAAAATTACGATGTGATACTGCTGAGCGGTGGCATCAGCATGGGTAAGTTTGATTATATCCCAAAGGCTTTAGAAGAATTGCAGGTAAATAAATTGTTCCATAAGGTAGCACAACGACCCGGCAAGCCGTTTTGGTTTGGCAGGCATGATAACGGCGTGCTGGTGTTCGCGTTTCCGGGTAACCCTGTAGCTACATTTATGTGCCTGCACAGGTATTTTTTGTTGTGGCTGGATGCAACACTTGGCTTGCCAGCTAAAGCGCCTGTGTATGCTGTTTTAGATAGCGATTTCAGCTTTCAACCGCAGCTACAGTACTTTTTACAGGTTAAGCTAAATTTTAATAACCGCGGGCAATTGATGGCAACCCCGATAGAAGGAAACGGCTCGGGCGATTTTGCTAACTTAGCAGACACCGATGCTTTTATGGAACTACCGTTAGAAAGGAACGAATTTAAAAAGGGCGACGCTTATCAGGTTTGGATATTTTAGCGGTGAACGTTGAAATCAAAAAAATCGGTGTAATCAAAAATATAATCTGTGGAATCAAAACTAAGTCATTTAGATAAGCAGGATAACCCTACCATGGTAGATGTGTCTGCAAAGCAGCTTACACACCGTACAGCAACAGCGCAAAGTATTGTGGTGCTGCCCGGCGAAGTTTTGCAGCATTTAACAGATGGCGAACTGCAAACAAAAAAAGGTTCGGTATTCCAAACGGCTATTATAGCGGGTATTATGGCGGCAAAAAAAACCGGCGACCTTATTCCACTATGCCATCCATTAGGTATGGATAACTGCCAGGTTTACATTAAGTTGAATGAGAATAGTGAAGTAGTGATTGAATGTACAGCCAGCATTACAGCTAAAACCGGTATCGAAATGGAAGCACTTGTTGGCGCGTCTGTTGCAGCTTTAACGGTGTACGATATGTGCAAGGCCATGAGCCACGATATTGTGATAAAGGAAACCAAACTCATCTCAAAAACAGGAGGTAAGCGTGACTTTAAAAGATCATAAAAAGCATACCGCCATTGCCCGCCCGGCAAACGGCAATTTCGGCCGCAACGAGTGGGCTATTTTAGGCGGGCCATGTACGGTTGTTAAACTGCTTGCAGATCGTATCATCGCGGCATTATCGCCACAATACCAGTGCGCTTATGCCGATACCTCGCATAACGATGATGTCATCCAGCTCCCCGGCAGGTTAACCAGCGGCGCGGCCCTGGAATATACCGATCAGCTAAATTTTTGCCAGCTAAATTATCAGGCACCCTTAACAGCCTTTAAGCAGCGCCAGCTATTTGCAGAGATGGACCTGGTGCTGGTAAACGGTAACCATCAGCAGGCTAAGGAACAAGTAGTAATTATCGACATCAATAAACGAGCCTCGCTACAAAAAAGGGTAGGGCAGCTCAGCAACGTGGCCATGATATTGCTTGCCGATAATGCTGACGAGCCCTTCGATTTTATAAAAGAAGCCTTGCCCAACTGGCAGGAACTGCCTACCTACAAAATAAACGATGATACCGCGCAGGTCATTGGCTTTTTCCAGTCGAAACTGCTGAAGGCCAAACCTGTATTAAACGGCCTGGTATTGGCAGGAGGCAAAAGCGCACGTATGGGTGTAGATAAAGGAACACTTCACTGGTACGGCAAAGAACAGCGTTACCATATGGCCGATGTATTGGCGAACTTTTGCAATGAAGTCTTTATCTCCTGCCGGGATGAAGAGCAGAAACTGGAGATAGATGCGCAGTATGCAACCCTTACAGATACCTTTACCGGCCTGGGTCCTTATGGGGCGATCCTTTCCGCATTTCGCCAAAACCCGGCGGCGGCGTGGTTGGTAGTGGCCTGTGATATGCCGCTGGTTGATGAGGAGATATTGCAGCATCTTACCGAAAACCGAAGCGTAAAACACATTGCCACCGCTTACCACAGCGAGGTAACAAACTTCCCCGAACCATTAATAACCATTTGGGAACCAAAATCTTACCCTGCTTTACTTCAATTTTTAGCGCAGGGGTATTCCTGCCCGCGCAAGGTGCTCATCAACTCCGATATCAAACTGTTACAGGTACCGGATGCGGAAGCATTATCGAACGTAAACACGCCTGAAGAAATGGACCGCGTGAAGCGCATTATTCATAACAAACTCGCCCAAACCGATGCACCCTGACCTGCATCGATATAGTTGCCAGATAGCGTTGCCCGGTTTTAGCGAGGCTATTCAACAGCGTTTAAGCGATGCAAAGGTACTTATTGTTGGTGCCGGAGGCTTGGGCTGCCCCGCCGCGCAATACCTGGCATCCAGCGGCGTGGGTACACTTGGCATTGCCGATTATGATACCGTATCACTTAGTAACCTCCATCGCCAGATCTTGTACGACCCGGATGATGTGGGTAAACATAAAGCGCTCATCGCCTGCGAGCGGTTGCTAAGGCAAAATCCGGAAATAGAAATTATTCCCTATGTCGATAAAATCACTTCAGTAAACGTACTGCAAGTAATTGATGATTATGATATTATAGTAGATGGCACGGATAACTTTGAAACCCGCTACCTCATCAACGATGCCTGTGTTCTACTGGGAAAACCGCTTGTTTACGGTGCTATTTATCAATATGAGGGCCAGGTTGCTGTTTGGAATATGCCAAATGAAGACGGAACCCGAACGCCAAACTACCGCGACCTTTACCCGGAGGTGGATGCTACCCAGATCCCCAATTGTTCAGTAGGAGGCGTTATACCTACGTTGGCTGGCATCATTGGAAGCATGCAGGCTAATGAGGTAATCAAATACATTACCCAAACAGGAGAGTTACTCGCGGGCAAAGTGTTGATATTTGATGCACAGAGCATGCAAAGCCGTATCATCAGGATAGGTAGTACCACAAAAACTAATATTACCGTTCTGCAACCAACCGCAGAAGTGTCGGTTATTACTCAAACTGATCTGCAAAAAGGCCTGGATGATAATAGCATCCAACTGATAGATGTCCGCACCCTGCAGGAGCATGACCTGCACGACATCGGCGGAGAACATATCCCACTGGATGAACTGGAAGAAAATCTCGACCTGTTACAGCTGGAGAAAACGGTAGTTTTTTATTGCGCCACAGGCAAAAGAAGCGGGGAAGCAGTAAAGCTGGTAAATAAACTGGCGCCGCAAATTAAGGCCCTATCCCTTGAAAACGGAATAGGTGCCTAACCCAAACATCCACCTCTATGGAAAAATCGTGTTAATCGTAATAATCGGTGAAATCCCGGTTCTGACCTACGGATGCGCGGCCACCCACACTTCACCATCCTCAAATACTTCCTTTTTCCAGATAGGTACGGTTTCTTTCAGGGTATCTATGATGTATCGACAGGCCTCAAATGCCGCCGCCCGGTGCGCTGCTGATACCGCGATGATAACAGGTATTTCGCCTACGGCTAATACTCCTGTACGGTGATGGATAAGAACTTTTTGAACCGGCCAGTTATCAAACGCTTGTTGAGATATCTTTTCCATCTCTTTGATAGCCATTTGATTATACGCTTCAAACTCAAGTCGGACTACAGTCTTGCCCTTGGTCATATCCCGTACCGTGCCAATAAAAACGTCTATCCCGCCCGAATGTGGCGACATGATCCAATCTATGCAGGATTGAATATTTAACGGTTCGGTATGGATCTCTATTTGTGTGTTCATTTTGATAGATATATTCCGGTGAGGACACCGGAATATTGTTTTTTTCTTCCCAAATGGCGGTGTCACCACCGCCATTAACAGTTATCCCCCGCTTACCGGTGGTATAATGGCTATCTCGTCACGCTCTGTTATCGCACCTGCATCATCGGCATATTCATTATTAACCGCTACCATATAGCTCGCCAATTGTTTCAGGCGTGGATATGCAGCTTCTAAATGCGTTTTTAGCTGCTTCGTTGTGGCGTTTTCATCCAGTTGGATATTCGTTGTACTCCCTCCAAAAATATCTTTGGCTATGCCGAACGCGAGTATTTTGATGTTCATCATCATAGGATGCAAATATGCAACAATCTTGTTTATAACGTAAAATACCCACGTTGCAATATTCATGAAAGCCGGACGATTGCCAAACTGGTTTTTTACCAGGCCGATTTGTAAGCCCTCAGCAGATCATCCATCAAAATACCGTTGATCTTCATGCCGGTAGTGTCGCAATCAGCGATTTCTACATTGCTTAGGTCGCAATTGGTTATGGTACTGCCATTCAGGTCGCAATCTTCAAATTTCAGGGGGCGCTGTTTGGCGTTCTCATCGTAATAGGGGTGCCCTTTGGGTGGCATACCAATGTTGTGGATATAGGCGCCACCTAATTGTGCTCCCTCTATCTCCAGGTCGCTCAGGTTAGCGTTGGTGATCTTAACGTTGGTTGCCGATACGTCGTTCATCACCAATTCGTTGATACACGCCAAGGTTATTTTCGAACCCGTAAGGTTGGCTTCCTGCACATTCAGTTGTTTCTGGTCGTTAATGATATCTAAGGTTTGCATGGTTTGTGGATTGATGATCAAATATCTGCAAAATTCGGGGACTATTAAGGTACAATTACGACAGAGAAGAGGTGTTTCGCGACTTTTCTCTTATTCTCCCCAAGCAGTTATAACCAACCTGCGCTGACCGCCATGGTTACGGTGTTCGCAAAGATAAATACCCTGCCAGGTACCTAAAGCTAATCGCCCATTGCGGACTGGGATAGTAACCGAGCAGCCCAGCATTGCGGCTTTTAAGTGGGCCGGCATATCGTCGCTGCCTTCATCGTCGTGGCGGTAATCGGGGTCGTTCTCTGGCACGGCCTTGTTAAAATACATTTCAAAGTCCTGCCGCACGGTAGGGTCGGCGTTTTCATTGATGCTAAGCGAGGCGGATGTATGCTGGATAAACACCTGGCAGATCCCGGTTTTCAACTCGCTAAGCTGCGGCATGGCATCTATCACGTCGTAAGTGATGATATGGAAGCCACGGCGGCGGGGTTTGAGATCGAGACTTTGCTGGAATATTTTCATGTTATGTTAACAAACAGGGCGTAAGGGAAGTTTTGGGGCTAATATCAGCAAAAAAAAAAAATATTTGGAAGTTGAATATTAATCGTAATATTGCGATATAGTAATGGGCTTAACAAAAACCGAAATATTCAGCGACAAGCAAAACCAGCTGGCCACCGCTCTAAAAGCGATAGCGCACCCGGCCCGTATTGCTATTTTACAGCAGATAATAGCCGCAAAGGCCTGTATCTGCGGCGATCTGGCACTGGAACTGGGCCTGGCGCAGGCAACCATTTCGCAACATCTGAAAGAGCTGAAAACAGCAGGCATCATCAAAGGGACTATTGAAGGCGTAAGTGTTTGCTATTGTATCAATGATGAAGTTTGGAATACACTAAGCAAGCAGCTGAGCAGTTTTTTCGCTTCCAACGAAATTGACGCTAAAAGCTGCTGCTAATATATTTTTTGATTAAATGTAACGTAATATCGCAATAAAACGATTTAATATGAATATAACAGAAACACTTAATTGGGGCGATTTTAAAACACAATTACAGCTAAGCCCCGCCTCGCATCTGCAATTTAAGTATGCAGAAGATAAATTTGTTGACGCATCGTATCACATCACCGAAATAAAACAGGCACCTATTACATCGGTAGATTGTGGCGGGGTGATGAACAAATGGACAGAGGTGATCGTTCAGTTATGGGAGCCATCGGAGAAACAAGAGGAGCGCGCCATGGTGGTTGGTAAAGCCTTATCTATTATAGATTTGGTAGAGAAATTGCTTCCATTGGATAAAGAAGCTATTGTGAAAATTGAATTTGGAAACGCCGGTTTTGATGCACGGCAAATGTATCCTTCAGAAATAAACGTGGAGGGCGAAGACCTGGTAGTTTACCTCAACGCCGATAAAACCCAATGTAAAGCTATTAACAGGGGAGGCAGCTGTGGTACCAATGATAAAGGTGAGGAATGCTGCGAGCCGGCCCAACCAAAAATTAAATTAGTAAACCTTGCTGCGGAAGCTGCTTGTTGCACACCGGGTGGCGGATGCTGTTAATTATTAATTCTTATGAATATTTCGGAAGCAAAAGATCATAAAGAGGAAGTTATCAGGCTGTTATCGACGGAAAAACTCCCGGTAGATGACCTGCCCGCCGGGCTGGATAACTTTATAGTTGCCACGGAAGATGACAGGGTTATCGGCGTTGCCGGGCTGGAATTGTATGGTAATTATGCGTTGCTGCGCTCGGTTGCGGTTGACCAACAACAGCGAAGTAAAGGTATTGCAGCAGGCTTACTGACCCGTATAGAAGAGATCGCTACTGGATTAAATTTAGAAGGCATCTATCTGCTTACCGAAACCGCTGCGGATTATTTTAACAGAAAAGGTTATGAACACATTGCCCGGATGGATATCCCCGAGGAAGTTAAAGCATCGTCGGAGTTTAGCCATGTGTGCCCGCAATCGGCCATCGCCATGAGAAAATCAATAAACTAAAAAAATGAAGAATGTATTAGTACTGTGCACCGGCAATAGCTGCCGCAGCCAGCTTGCCGAAGGTTACCTGCGCCATTTTGCCGGCGATAAAGCAAACATTTATAGCGCGGGGATAGAAACGCATGGCGTAAACCCACGTGCCATCAAAGTAATGGCAGAAGACCAATTGGATATATCGGCCCATACCTCAAACAATGTGGAAGAATACCTTACTATCCCTTTCGATTATGTGATAACCGTTTGCGATAATGCCAACGAAGCCTGCCCTTATTTCCCGGGTATGGTAGAGCGCTTTCATTATAATTTTCCCGATCCGGCTAAAGCCAAGGGAACAGAGGAGGAAATTATGGGCGAATTTCGCCGGGTACGGGATATGGTAAAGGCTTATTCGTTAGATTTTGTTAAGCAACACTTAAACTAATGTCTGCAATAAACTGCGCCCCCGCAGCCGACCGTAAAAAACTAAGTTTTCTCGATCGTTTTCTTACCCTATGGATCTTCCTGGCCATGGCGATAGGCGTAGCAATAGGCTACTTTGTTCCGTCATCCTCTGGCTTCATCAACTCCTTTTCCAGTGGCACCACCAATATCCCCTTAGCCATAGGTTTAATACTGATGATGTACCCGCCATTGGCCAAAGTAAAATACGAGAACATGGGCGAAGTATTTAAAGATACCAAGGTACTTAGCGTATCGCTCATCCTCAACTGGATAATAGGCCCGGTGTTAATGTTTATATTGGCTATAACCCTCTTGCGGGATCACCCGGACTACATGATTGGTTTGATACTCATTGGCCTTGCCCGCTGTATAGCCATGGTGGTTGTATGGAACGAATTGGCCGAAGGCAACCGCGAGTACGCCGCCGGGCTTATCGCTTTAAACAGTATTTTCCAGGTATTGCTCTACAGCGTTTATGCCTATGTATTTATTACCCTGCTGCCACCGTTTTTCGGGCTAAAGGGCCTGGCAGTTAACATCACCATTGCCGAGATAGCCAAAAGCGTTGGTATTTATTTAGGGCTGCCCTTTGCTTTAGGCATAATAAGTCGTTACACGCTTATTAAGTTGATGGGAGCAGAGTGGTTCGAAAAAAAGTATGTTCCATTTATTTCGCCGTTAACGCTTATTGCTTTGTTGTTTACCATCGTAGTAATGTTTAGCCTTAAGGGCGATCTGATCATTAAAATACCGATGGATGTGGTGCGTATAGCTATCCCGCTGGTTATTTATTTTACCATTATGTTTTTGCTGAGTTTTTTTGCAGGCAGATACTTCGGAGCCGATTACTCGCGCAGTACTTCAATTGCCTTTACAGCTACCGGTAATAATTTCGAGCTGGCCATCGCTGTAGCCATAGGGGTGTTCGGCATAAATTCCGGTGAAGCATTTGCCGGCGTAATAGGGCCTTTGGTTGAAGTCCCTGCTTTAATTGCCCTGGTGAACGTAGCGTTTTGGCTCAAGAAAAAATATTTCTAAATATTTTGTTTAAGGCATGAAATCTTCTACATTTGAAATGTATACTTAATCTATAGTATTTATAGACTTTATACATTGAATTTAGAAGATACAAAATCCATAAGACCTTTTGAGCTATTATACTGATCTTATAACAGCCAAGCCCGTTGCGCAAGCGCGGGCTTTTACATAAAAAAACAGCCGACCAACAAGTAATTTACTCACTTAACCCAACGTTGATACACCTCCTTAGCAAAGGCGCGTTTTTGCTACCACTTAACAAATAGAAAAAACCGGCTGTTTACCTACCATGACGGATGTTTTATACAGAGTGTAACACCACTCTCCAAAAATATCTACAACTTTATTTTAACAGCCGCAGTAGGGTATACCTCTACAATATTATCCGTCGTATTTACATGGTAAAAGGTGTTAATCTTTGTCCCTATATACAGGCCGCCCTTTAATTTATACCAAAATTGCGGCTCGGCAAAAAAGTAAAAGCGTTTGCCGGTTAGGCCGGTATCCGGTTCGTCGCCATGGTTTTTGTTTTCTGTCCAGCAGGAAAAACTACCGGCAAATTCGGCTTTATAATTAAACAGGCCTTTATAGAAATAGGTGGTGAAGAGGAAATCGTGGCTCGGCCGGGTATAGGGTACATATCTGTAATTGAGCACGCTGCTGAAAAAGGCATCACCAATTTTGAAGGGATAGCTTAAGCCGATAGCATAAGTGTTCACAATGTAGTAACTGTACTGGCGCGGCGTTGTGATGCCCAACCCACCACTGTATTGCAGGTTAATAAACACTTTTGGCCGCCAAAAGCGCAGCTCCTGCGAAATCTGCATATAATACTTGCCAATATTCGCCTTTTGGCCAAGCAGGTCGGCCTGCAGCTTCAGTAGAAAATTACCGGGTTTAATAAATGTTTTGCCGCTATCGATGGTCTTAAAGTATTCAAAGTACAGGGTGGGGTAGTTCTTGGCATTTCGCCCCGGGGTTTAGGGTGTGCCGCATGTCGTAATGCAACTGCAGTTGCTGCGCGCAAACGCGCTGGTTTACAAATAGTATGGCTGCCAAAAAAAATAGATCTTTCATAGTAATAAAGCTTTTAAGAATGCGATATTGCATGTGGCAAAATTCCCTTATTGTAACGATTTTATGCGGTAATGGAGCGGAAACCTTACGGAATTGTATATTTGGCTCGTTTGATATTTAGCCGCTACGTTCTACCATGGAAGATCCTGAATTGAAAGTTTTTTCGATATTATTCCGGGAAGCATATTCCCGTTGTTTTGGTGTATCCCTTACCCAGCCTTTAACCGAAACCGAGGGGAAACTTTTTCAACAGCAATTATTAGATCAAACTGGTCTTATGGTTGGATGGCGATCTTTAAAAAATTATTCGATTTTTTTGTTGGGCGAAAAAGGAGATGAAAATCCTTCTGTAGCCTCCATGGATACGCTGGCCCGCTACGTGTTGAAGTCGCCGTATACTAACGAGTTGCAACGGAAGAAAGACGAAAGCCACCACCCGTATTGGTTTGTATACCGCGAACGGCATTTGGCCAAAGCCATATCGCCGGAGGTTAAGCCTGTTAGTTTTGCATGGGTTAAGCCGGCACTGGCAGCTGTTTTACTGTTATTAGCTGCCTATACCTGGTATCAGCGGAAAAGCACAGTATCTTTTGCTGATAATTTTAAAGATGTGGGTGATAGGACCCTGGTTGATAAGGAATGGCAGGTTTTAAATAAGGACAATGTATACTGGCCCAAACACGGCGATATTTCTAACGCCTTAACACTGTTTACACTGGCCGGCGATAACTGGCCCGACAGCGCTTCCCTGCCGCAGATAAAAAACCTGGTGATACGCAGTTTGCCCGGCGGGTGCTTTGTAACCGAGCTGCATATGGAGGATTTTATACCCGCGGCCGAATGGCAGCAGGCTGGCTTATTATTAATGGAAGATACCAGCATGAACAGCCCCAGCATCCGCCTTTCTTTAGCTTATAACGATTTTTTTGGCGGCTTTAATAAACCTCACGAGATATTGGTGCAAGCGATAGCAACACCTGGCGGTGGCGGCAAGCCCGAGGAATTTGTACACAGCACGGTGTTAACGCTCGATAGCACCGTCAGCAGCGCGATGGTATCCGGTAATCTAAAGAAAACAGCGCTCCGCATAGAAAAAAAAGGAAACAGTTACCGCCTGCTTTATGCGGGAGGTGCAGGCGCAAATTCGGCATTTAAGGAACTGGCGACAAAAGATGTGATGATAACTCCGCGTTACATCGGTATTTTCGCCCTAAAAGGCAGGGTGCCCGGTACACCCGTGGTTCCTGTTAAATTTAAAAAGTTTATGCTGGAAAGCATTGCCTGCGAATAGGTTACTCTTAAAAGGTTATTATCTATTTCGACAGGAATGTTATACCGGCTTGCCTTTATACTAATTACAAACCGCTGACCCAATAAATTTCACCTCACAGCTAATAAATCTATTTTTGTGATAGATATGGCTGAAGAATCACTCGTACGCCGCCTGGGATTGGCACAGGCAACAGCCATAAACATGACAGATATGGTAGGCATAGGGCCCTTTGTTACCCTGCCTATGGTTATCGCCACCATGAATGGCCCCTGGTTTTTGTACGCGTGGCTTGCCGGCGCGCTGTTATCTATGGTTGATGCTATGGTATGGAGCGAATTAGGTGCAGCTTTCCCCATGGCCGGCGGATCATACAACTTCCTGAAAGAAACCTACGGCAAAACAAAGCTGGGCAGATTAATGAGCTTTTTATTTGTTTGGCAAACCATGATACAGGCGCCCCTGGTAATTGCATCAGCAGCCATAGGCTTTGCCGATTACTTTTCTTACCTGTTACCACTTTCTATTATTGAAGCCAAGATTATGAGCGGCTCGGTAGTTATATGCATCATAATACTACTGTATCGTAAAATTGAAGCTATTGGCAAAATAAGCGTGGTACTTTGGGCAGGGGTTTTAGTTACCATGCTTTGGATAATAGGCGGGGGGATAGCTCATGGTAATTTTTTACACCCCATCCGTCATATAAACGATGGCATAAACCTTAACTACGGCTTTGTAGCTGCCATAGGCTTTGCCAGCGTAAAAAGCGTTTACAGTTACCTGGGCTATTATAACGTTTGCCATTTGGGCGGCGAAATTGTAAACCCTTCGCGCAATATTCCGCGCAGTATGTTCCTCTCTATAGCCGGCATAGCCGTATTATATATGCTAATGAACGTAAGCGTGGTAAGTGTTATACCCTGGCATCATGCTATGGGCAGCAAATTTGTCATCAGCGAATTTATGCAGCTGCTGATGGGCAATACTGCCGCCAAAGTGGTAACCTGCCTGATATTACTGGTAGCATTTTCCTCGGTTTTTTCGGCTACGCTGGGCTACAGCCGTATACCTTACGCCGCTGCTGCCGACGGTGCCTTTTTTAAGGTGTTCGCCAAACTGCATCCAACCAAAAATTTTCCCTATGTATCGCTATTGGTGTTGGGCGGTATAGCTTTCGTTTTTAGCTTGTTATTTAAGTTAAAGGATGTGATAAGCGCCATCTTGGCTATGCGGATACTTATCCAGTTTATTGCCCAGGCAGTAGGCTTGCTTTTGCTGCGAAAGGCGCGCAAAACAACGCTTTTTCCTTATAAAATGCCGCTGTTTCCGCTGCCGGTATACCTGGCTATTTTAATATGGTTCGGTATATTGGTTTCCACAGGGTTGCATATGGTTCTGGGCGGTTTAACAGCTATAGCAACGGGCACCGTGGTTTATTTTATAAAGGCGAAGATAAATAAAGAATGGCCGTTTGCAGGGAAATCTGTTCCTCGCTAAACAGGCGATTTTAGTGTTTACTAAGTTTTAGCTATTTTTAAGTCATCTAACATTTTAGCTATGGACGAAGCAGATAAACTTAACCGCATTATCGAATCGCGGATGAAACTGAAAGCGCGGTTTGAAGAAAAAATAAAACTAACGCCATCCGTTGCCGACGACTCGCCAAAAGGATCGGGAAAGCTAAACAGGCACGGTATGCCCAGTATCCCCATAGGGCAAACAGCTACTGTTAAATGGCCAGTGCTCGATCTGGGGTATCAGCCCAGCATCCCGCTTGATAAATGGCGCCTTACCATTGATGGAGCAGTAGATAACCCTGTACGCTTAAGCTGGAACGATTTTATGGCATTGCCTCAAACCAAAGACACCTCCGATTTTCATTGCGTTACCACCTGGAGTAAATTGGATATGCACTGGAAAGGCGTAAGCCTTTTAGATCTGGCTGCCCTGGTACACCCAAAAGAAACCGCTACCCATGTATTATGTTATGGTTACGATACTTATACCACCAATTTGTCTTTAGAGGAAGCTCTTAAGCCCGATGTGCTATTGGTACATACCTTTGATGGCCAGCCGCTACAAATAGAACATGGCGGGCCTGTACGAATGATAACCCCACAGCTATACGCCTGGAAAGGATCCAAATGGATAAAAAGGATAGAATTTCTTACAGAAAACAAACTGGGCTTTTGGGAAGACAGGGGTTACTCAAATACTGCTTACCCCTGGCGTAACGACAGATATAGCGATTAATAACAGGAATAAATAAAAGCTGTTGTTAATTTATATATTTGATAATCAATTTTTTAATGTAGTAGCTATGCGTAAAATACTTATTATTTCACTCTTGCTGTTTAATGGTATTGCCGGCTTTGCACAACGCAACCCTGCCGAACCTGATATGAGCAAACTGGACGGGCTTGTGGGTAAATGGACGCGTACTAACGCAAAACCCGGTACCTCGGGCTATGAGCAATGGGAGCGAAAAAGCTTAACCGAGTTGAAAGGTTTTGTCGCGAGGATAAAGGGTAGCGATACAATAATCACCGAGCGTACCACCTTGTTATTAAAGGACAACGCCATTTACTACGTTGCCGATGTAAAGGAGAACGAAAAACCGGTTTATTTTAAGCTTACCCAGCTTACAGATAATGGCTTTGTATGCGAAAACCCTGAGCATGATTTCCCAAAAATGATCACTTATACACTGGATGGCAACAAACTAAAGGCTACTATATCCGGCGACGGCAAGGCGATAGACTACCTGTTTGTAAAGGCTGATAAATAAGCTAAGCTATTTTAGTTCAATTATATAAGTATCAATGGTTTTTACTTTACCATTTTTAAACTGGTAAACATCGCAAAATGCGCCGCGGTAGGTGCTGCCATCGGCGTTGGGCATTTCCATAGTGCCAGTGCAGGCGGCGCTGTTTTCCCCGGCTACGATAAGTTTCTCAGTCAGAACAGGTTCGCAGTTGATAGGCATGCCTTTCATGAAATCGAGGATACCTTGCTTGCCCGTTACGGTTTCGTTGCCTACCATCGTCCACGTAACATCGTCGGCGCAGTAGCTTACAAAGGCTTCCATATCATTATCGCGAAACGCCTGGTTTATTTTTTGGACTATCTCTTTAATGGTTTCCATAATTTGGCTTGTTGGTGTAGTATAAAGATAGGAGTATGGATTAATAGCGGCAACCGAAAATGCGGCAATTTCAGGGTGTTTTGCGACATGCTGAACCACAGAAAAAGCCCGGCGCTTGCGCAACCGGGCTCTCCAATTAAAATATAAACACCAGTAAAAAGCTAATCTTCTATAAATGTAACCGGTTCTAAATCTGTTAGTTCAGCATCTGCAAACAACCGCGATTGGATCAAAAATCTGAAGCCTGTTGGTATCTCAATGGAAAAACTGGAACCGCGCCCTTTGGTGATGGTAACAGTTAACTGGGTGTGCTGCCAGTAAGCAAACTGATCTTTACTCATCCAAAATTCGCAGCCATCTATCTCGCCCAGCTTCACATCGCTGCCGCCCAGCTTAAACTCGCCTTTCTCAAAACACATGGGCGACGAACCGTCGCAGCAGCCACCGCTTTGGTGAAACATCAGCTCGCCGAAACGGTCCTTCAGATCTGAAATAAGGGCCGATGCTTCCGGCGATACCAATACTCTCTTTACCATTTACTGTGTTTTTGGGCAAAATTACTTGCTTTTATTTCCGTGAATTTGCTGTTTCTTACCTTTTTTGGGCGAAAAAGCCGCCCTTTTTACGCCTAAAAAAAGCCTAATTTATTTTTGTTGTAAGAAATAAGCATGTTTTTGGTTTGGCGATAATGATCCAGCATCATCTTGTGGTTCTCGCGGCCAAAGCCTGATTTTTTGTAACCGCCAAATGGCGCATGGGCAGGGTAGGCGTGGTAGTTGTTCACCCACACCCGCCCGGCCTGTATGGCGCGTGGTACCTGGTAAATTTCGTGTGCGTCGCGGGTCCACACGCCGGCACCAAGGCCGTACATAGTGTCGTTTGCTATGGCAATGGCCTCCTCGGTAGTTTTAAAGGTGGTAACGCAGGCAACCGGTCCGAAGATCTCCTCCTGGAAAATGCGCATTTTGTTATGGCCCTTAAACAAGGTAGGCTGTATGTAGTAGCCACCGCTCAAATCGCCGTCCAGGTTTTTTATTTCGCCGCCGCAAAGTACCTCGGCACCTTCTTCTTTGCCTATTTTGAGGTATGATTGGATCTTCTCGTATTGGTCGTTAGAGGCTTGTGCACCCATCATGGTGCTGTCATCCAGCGGATCGCCCATTTTGATAGCGTTGGTACGTTCGATCACTCTGGACATGAATTTATCATAGATATTCTCGTGTACCAAGATCCTCGATGGGCAGGTACAAACCTCGCCCTGGTTAAGGGCGAAAAGCACCGCGCCTTCTATGGCTTTATCAAAAAACTCATCATCCTTGTCGGCAACCGACTCGAAGAAAATATTTGGCGATTTACCCCCCAGCTCCATCGTAACCGGGATGAGGTTTTCTGACGCATACTGCATAATTAAACGCCCGGTGGTGGTTTCGCCGGTGAAAGATACCTTGGCAATGCGCGGCGATTGTGCCAGGGGCTTACCTGCCTCGGGGCCAAAACCGGTAACGATATTCAGTACGCCTGCAGGCAGGATATCTTTGATTAGATCCATCAATATCATAATCGAAGTTGGCGTTTGCTCGGCCGGTTTTACCACGCAGCAATTGCCAGCGGCAAGGGCAGGGGCAATTTTCCAGGTGGCCATCAATAGCGGGAAGTTCCAGGGGATGATCTGACCCACAACACCCAGGGGCTCGCTCAGTACAATAGAAACGGTAAACTCGTCGTGCTCGGAAATGGCACCTTCTTCGGCGCGGATAACGCCCGCGAAGTAACGGAAATGGTCGATCACCAATGGCAGATCGGCATTTTTGGTTTCGCGGATAGCCTTACCGTTATCTATAGCCTCTACCGTCGCCAGGTAATCCAGATTGGCTTCTATCACATCGGCTATTTTGTTTAGTACCGATGAGCGGTAGGCGGCAGATGTTTTGCCCCAGGTTTTAAAGGCCTCGTGCGCGGCATCTAAGGCAAGTTCCACATCCTCTTTGGTAGAGCGGGCAGCTTGTGTAAAAACTTTGCCATCTATGGGCGATACGTTATCAAAATATTCTCCTTTTACGGGCGGAACAAATTTACCGCCAATAAAATTGTCGTACTTCTCCTTAAAAGAAGGTTTAGCATTGGTGCTCATATAATTTTGTTTTTGTTTTGAATTGGTAAGGCTAAGTTAGGCGGGCGCGGTGTTGTTCATTTGCACTATGCTATCAATTGATAGCACAATGGTGTCAAATTATTTAAAAGGTTGCAGATGAGTTTAAATAGCCCTAATTTGTACTACCAATTTATGAGCCATGCCCAACAGGAATTTGCTATCTCCGCTAAGCCTGTCTAACGGAAAAGAACTGAATACGCTGGTAGAGAACCGAAAGGCCTATACCTTAAATCATTGCGAGCTGAACGTTTTTGAAACCTATCAGCGCAGCGAACTGGTGCCTTTAACCTTCAGCGACCTGGTGATCACCAGCATGCTGCGGGGCAAAAAGGTGATGCATTTGTTTGATAAGCCGGGGTTTGACTACCTGCCCGGCGAAACCGTTATTGTGCCACCCAACATCACCATGAAAATCGATTTCCCCGAGGCAACGGCAAGCCAGCCCTCGCAGTGTACGGCACTGGCCATCAATCAGCAGGAGATATTGAACACCCTTGATTTTTTGAACGAGAACTACCCCCGGGAGGACAGCCGCGCCTGGCAGCTGAATTATAACCAGTTCCACTTTTTTAATAATTACGAACTCGCGCAGCTTATCAATAAGCTCATCCGCATCAGCACCGGCGACGCGCTCACCAAAGATGTACTGGCCAACCTCACGCTGAAGGAATTGCTCATCCGTATAATGCAGATGCAGAATTTTCATGAAGTGAAAGAGAGCGCGCACGATCTGGCTGGTGGCAACCGCTTTGCCTACGTGTTGGAATATATCAAAAACAACCTCACCAGTAAACTAAGTATAGATGCGCTTTGCCGTATGGCTTTTATGAGCAAGGCGAGTTTCTTCCGAGCCTTTAAGCACGAGCTTGGCATATCGCCTGTAGATTATATCATTAAAGAGCGCCTGCAGTTTGCCAAGCAACTGATGAATAACCCGTATAACAGCATCTCCGAAGCATGTTTTAAAGCCGGCTTTAACAACCTGAATTATTTTAGCCGCGCGTTTAGAAAGATAGAAGGGATGACGCCGAGCCAGTATAAGTTGCGGGTGAAGCTGACGGCGTTGAATTAGGGTAATAAGTCCTTCTCTCCACATCGTCATTGCGAGGTACGAAGCAATCCCCCGATATGCAAATGGCGTATTGCAAAACGGTTTGTCCTACGTAGAGATTGCTTCGTTCCTACCCATGACGCAGTGATTAATATTTCACATCAACCTATTCCTCTTAAACTCCGACGGATTTTCGCCCACCACTTTATTAAACAATTTATTAAAATAGGAGAGGCTCTCAAAACCTACCGCATAGCAGGTTTCGGTTACATTCTTATCCTGCATCAGCAGGTTTTTGGCCATATCTATACGGTACTGGTTTACAAAATCGGTAAAGGTGATGTTGGTTTGGCGCTTAAAGTAGCGGCAAAAAGCGGCTGTTGTGAGGTTTACCTTGGCGGCCACCACGTTTACATCGGGCTTGCGGTTGTAGTTGGCATCGATGTATTCGTAAATGGCACCCATCCGTATCTTATCTTTCAGGAAAAACTGCAGGCTGATGTCGTCAGCATTCAGGATGGTATACTCATCAGATTGCGAGAGGATGTTGAACACTTTTATCAACTCCATTAACTGCTCAAAGGAACTTAAACCACCCAGGGCTTTCAGCCTTTCGGTAACTATCGCTTTTGTTTCGCCATGGAAGGCAACGCCGTAAGCCGCTTTTTTAAAGAGTTGATTGATGATGGCAAACTCCGGCGAAGTACCGATAGCCGAGCCGAGGAAATCTTCGCGCAGCTGGATCACGATCTGGTGGTAATCGCTGCGCAGGCGGTAATCAAAGTTGAGGTGGGGGAGGTTACTGCCGATGAAAACCAGGTCGCTTTGGGTATAGCCGGAGATATGCGAACCCACGTGCCTGATGCCCGCATCGGCTTCTACATAAACCAGTTCAAATTCGGGATGGTAATGCCACAAAAAAGTATTGCGCAGGCGTGGCGAGAAAAGCTTGAAGGATTTTCCCGGCTCAAAATCTACGCGTTCTAATTGGATCTCGTTCATGGTTTATGTTTTACTTGGCATTCTTTAATCGCCCGGCGAGTTGACTCACCCCGACATCGCTATCGCTTGTCGACCCTCTCTGCTTCGCAAAGAGGGTAAAAAAAGAAAATCTCCCCTCTTTGCGAAGCAGAGAGGGTCTGGGGGTGAGTCGACTCATGACGCGGACATTCGACATCCATTTCGAAATCCAATTCCTACCCATCCCGAATTACCTTTATCAGTCGCCTAAATATACCAATTATGTCAATACAGAGCAAATATTGGTCACTGTGCAGAATATTTCCGCAATAGCTTCAGCCTACCTTTGAATTATCAAACCAAAACAAAAACTATTAAAACCGATAAAACCATGATAGCAGAACAACAAACTATGGCCAACACCATGATGGCTCCGGGCCCTAAAAATGCCCATAAAGAAATTCCGGGCAATCCCTCCACCGCAAAATCCAGCCAGGTGAAACTGAACGACCGGAGCAATGGCAAACCCCTACAGGTACTGAGCGAGGACGACTGGAAGTTTTGGGTAGAGAACGGCTACGTGGTGATCAAAAACGCAGTACCGCGCGAGCAGGCCGAAAAACTGGCCGCCTATCTTTGGGAATACGAGGGCAAAGACGCTAACGATATAGACAGTTGGTACAAAAAGCCAAACGCCCAGATGCAAATGAAAGAACTGAACAATACAGGTATGGTGGAGATATATAACCATCAGCTGATGTGGGATAACCGCCAAACGCCGCGCGTGCACCAGGCCTTTGCTGATATTTGGGGGACGGAAAAACTTTGGGCAACTATAGACAGGGCGAACCTCAACTTTCCGCTGCGCCCGGACTTTGAATACAAAGGCTTTATCCACTGGGATTACGACCCGGAAACCAAACCGCAAAATGTACAAGGTGTGCTGGCCCTTGCCGACCAAACCGACGAAACAATGGGTGGTTTCCAGTGCATCCCTGAACTGTACAGAACTTACGACACCTGGAAACTGACCCAGCCCGAAGACCGCGACCATTACAAACCCGATACCACCGGTTTTGAACTGGTAAAGGTAAAGCTGGAGGCTGGCGACCTGCTGATCTTCAACAGCCTGCAACCGCATGGCATTCGTGCCAACAATAGCGGAAACAAAGTACGCATAGCCCAATATATTGCCATGATGCCCGCCCAGGAAGACAACCAGGAACTGGTAGACTGGCGCATCAACAGCTGGCAAAGCCGCGAAGCCATGCAGGGCTACGCCTTCCCCGGCGACCCCATGGAACGCGAAAAGCAAAACCCCGTAGCGGTATTGAGCGATTTGGGTAAGAAGTTGTTAGGGTTGGAGAAATGGTAGCTGCGGATGTGCAGATTTTAGATTTCAGATGTGCAGATGAAATATAAAACCATGTCATTGCGAGGAGCAGCGGGAGGCGGAGCGAAATGGCGCGACGTGGCAACCTCATTGGACAAGCGGTTGTGCTATGCAAATTTGCTTTGCATGCTGCCGACTTTAGGCTGAGGTTGCCACGCTATCGCTCGCAATTGTAAAGGTTAGATAATTCGGTAACAGATTAGCTTTACGTAACAAAGCTAAAAAGTTATGCGCATCAACACGAATGACCTAACACTGAAACGTAATTATTTGCAGACGT
>NZ_JACWMY010000006.1 GCF_014773265.1 Mucilaginibacter pankratovii
TTTGGTAATAATAGCTTCTTCTGCATATGTATCAAAAGCAGTGGACGATAGAATCAGGCGTTCTATTAAACGCTTGTCCTTTGCCATTCCGCGAAAATGGCCGTACACTAAATTTTCAGCGATCTTGTATAGATAGGATTTGAATGAACTTTCGGCGTTTATACTATGCCGTTTCTCCCATATTTTCAGAAAGAGGTCTTGTAACAGCTCCTGGGCGATATGATCATCTTTGACCATACGCAGGATATTCCTGTAGAGCCTGTGGCTGTAAAGGTCATAAAGCTGCGTAAAAGCCAGTTGGTTATCTTGCCGTAGTTGGTTGATTAAAAGCTGATGTTCATTTTCCGAAGCCATTTCATACTCTTTTGACCAATGGCAATCAGAGTATTTACAAGTGAATTCCCCAATTGCCGAAGGTGTGAAACCAACGTATCACTTTAGGGCTTGTAGATGTGTGGGAACTCATGTTTCTGCACGAAGCAACAATTATCCAATTTTCATTAAAAAATTTCTACTCTTCTAAAGTGAGACTTCAATGCGAGTGTGTAAAAGATATGACCCGCATTATTTCAATTTCTAAATATCTATCTATCCAATTAGTTCAGCGTGTTTAGATATTATATACAAGTATATAGAATAAATATCCAAAATTCCAATTATTGGGCTAATAAATTAAACAGATGTAGCTTAACTCTAAATAAATGTATTGACTTTCTAAATCAATGACGGAATTAGGGCTATATCTAACAAAAAAGTCAGTTAACAAGGCCGAAATTTCAAGGCGAACCGGAATAAGTAAAGCCAGGTTAACACAATTATCAAATAATAAATCGACAAAATTAACCGTTGATGAATTGTACAAAATTGCTTTGTCAATAAACGTTGATCCGTGTGAACTTTTAAGTGCCCTTGGTAAACATATATCACTGCCAACACCATCAGGTCAGCAATAATCATCCCTATATCTGAAAGGATTTCTAACATCACCCATGTAACTATTATGGATTAGGTGTAAATGCCATAGCAAAGGCAAATTGCTACATTGCGCCACACGCATCCGCTCCGGGCTTCATTTCGCAATTAGCCTTTGCACCCACGGCAGTAATGTTATTCGTACCTCACAACACCACTGCCTTTCCTATTGCCCTTAATTCACTTATAAGACTGTATAACTGTTATTATTTATCCGTTTGGTTTGCATGGCATTATTTATCCATCACACCGTCACCACAAAATTAGCAACGCCGGAAAAAAGTAAAGGGTACATTAATGGCGCATTGTTAATTGTTTTCCTACGGATGCGCCACCCTTGACATTTTTCCGGCTTTCCGCTACCAGTTGTTTAAGCGGTGCAGTGACTTGGTATGGCCTGATTTTTACCTTTACTGTAACAAACTGTATTTAAATGCGTTTAAGAATAACAGGGCTTGATTATGCGGTATTAACAGTATAATTGATAGCCATCTTATTCGTCGGTCCGCCCTCCTGGAGTGTTTACAGGTGACCAGTGTTCCCGATCAGTTGCACCCTCTCATTTCCTCATAATGAAGGCCGCACTTTCCAACAAAAGGAGTGTCACTCCCGAACAAGCCATGAAGATCCTAAACCAAAATGGCTATGTAGTAAATCAAAAAGAAGCTGAAATAATTTTGGATTTCTTGTATTTTTTAGGTAAATTGTCTGTAGATCACTATTTTAAGGACGTGGTTAAAGACAGTAAATCAACATCCACTAACAACTGTTTATTATGAATTCTGCTTATTTGTACGTGCGTGTCAGCACAGATGAACAAAAGAGAAAGGGATATTCACTTCCTGAGCAGGAAGAGCGCCTATTGCGCCACTGCGAGCAAAATAACATCGAAGTTAAAGGCATATTTCGCGAGGACTATTCCGCCAAGAATTTTAATCGGCCCGAATGGGGCAAACTGCTCAGTACGCTTAAAACACGAAAAAAGAAAGATGCCGAAAATGTCCTCTTTATCAAATGGGATCGCTTTAGCCGAAATATTGAGTATGCTTATCAAATGATTGGTATATTGAGAGGCATCGGCGTTCAGGCAATGGCCATTGATCAGCCAATTGATTTTACTATACCTGAAAGTACGGTAATGCTTGCAGTCTACCTGTCTATACCTGAAGCAGAGAACGGTAGGCGGGCACTGAATACAATGGCAGGTATGCGTAGGGCAAAGAAAGCGGGCCGATGGATTTCAACTGCACCTAAAGGCTATCAAAACCTATCTTATCCTGACGGGCGGAAATATATCGCTCCCCGTCAACCCGAAGCCAGTTTAATGCAATGGGTATTCCAAGAGTTGGCTAAAGGGTTTTACAACGCGGAACAGGTGCGCAAAATGGCATATTCACGCGGGTTGAAGTGTGAAAGAAATAACTTTTGGAAGATCATTAGAAATCCTATTTATTGCGGCGTTGTAGTTGTTCCACCTTATGAGAATGAAGAGATACAGTTTGTAAAAGCATTGCATGAGCCAATTATTTCCGAGAGCCTATTTTACGAAGTTCAGGACGTTTTAAACGGCAATAGGAAAAAAGTTGCAACAAAGGTTGTTTCTATGGATGCATTGCCTTTAAGGGGCTTTTTAGAGTGCCCTGATTGCCACCGTATGCTAACTGGCAGTGCATCAAAAGGAAGGCATGGTAACTACTACCATTATTATCACTGCTCCGATAAATGCAAATGTCGTTTTAAGGCCAATACAGTGAATGAATACTTTGAGAAAGAACTGCTGAATTTTGAGCTTACACCTGCCGTCGGGAAGCTTTATAAAACTGTTGTGATGGATATTTTCCAATCGCAGAATCGCACTGGATTAGATGAACGCAAGCATCTGGCCGGTAAGATAGATGAACAGGAAAAGATATTATCCAATGCCAGGAAGCGATATATGACAGATGAAATAGATGCGGATGATTTCAAAGCTATTAAGCTGGAATGCAATGAGGCGTTGAGAATCTTAGAAGCAAAACTTACTGATATGCCGAATAAGCTTGACAGTCTAAAATCAGTGGAAGGGTTGCTGGACATCGTTATTGAAAAGTATTCCAACATACAGAAGCATTATAAAAACGCTAACATTTCCGATAAACGGAAACTAATCGGTTCGATGTACCCTCAAAATCTATGTTTTGACGGTACAGGACATCGAACCCCTTATTTGAATAATGCACTTTCGCTTATCTTGCTGGTAAACAGCAACTTAAATGGCATAAAAAAAGGGGAAAAGTTATCTTTTAATAACCTTTCCCCTCAAGTAGCCCGTAGGGGAATCGAACCCCTGTTTCTAGAATGAAAATCTAACGTCCTAACCCCTAGACGAACGGGCCATTTTTCGGTTGCGAAACCTAAGTTTTTAAATTTCGTTTCCCTTATTTTGGGATTGCAAAGATATGCTTTCCAAAACAAAATAAAAATAAAATTTAAAAAAAATTGCTGTAAGGTTTTCGGCGCTATCGCGACTCCATTATGGAATGGATATCATTTTAGTGCCGGGCAAACAAAAATTACCTTTGGTACTTTATAATTCCAATGCTGTTGCGGTATCTTTATAAATAAATCAACCTGATATGAAAGCCATCTGGAACAACCAGGTAATTGCAGAGAGCGATAACACTATTGTTGTTGAAAACAACCACTATTTCCCTAAAGAGAGCATTAAGCAGGAATATTTTAAAGCTTGCGATACGCAAACCACTTGCCCCTGGAAGGGGCTGGCATCGTACTATACGCTCGAGGTAGACGGAAAACAAAACCCCGCCGCCGCCTGGTATTACCCCGAACCCAAACCGGCCGCTGCCAATATTGCCAACCACGTGGCTTTTTGGAAAGGAGTGAAAGTAACCAACTGATATGAAACACTACGACGCAATTATTATAGGATCGGGGCAGGCAGGCTCGCCGCTTTCCAAAAAATTAGCGAACGCCGGTAAAAAAACGCTGCTTATAGAGAAGCGCTTTATTGGCGGCACCTGCGTAAACGATGGCTGCACACCCACTAAAACCATGGTGGCCAGTGCAAAGCTTGCTTATTTGGCAGGCAAATGCAACGATATGGGCATCGCCATAAAAGGCTATACGGTAGATCTGAAACAGGTGAAAAAACGCGCACAGGGTATCGTCATGAAATCGCGGACGGGGAGCCAGGCGGCGATGGAGAAAACCAAAAACCTCGACTTGCTTTTTGGCGAAGCTACCTTTACAGGAAACAAATCCATTTCTGTAAACCCGAAAACAGGCAAGGCAAGGCAATTTACTGCCGACCAGATCTTTATTAACGCCGGCTGCAAAACCATCATTCCAAAAGATATTGAGGGCTTGGATGATATCGATTATCTCACTTCAACTACCATTCTCGAATTGGAGAAAGTTCCGGAGCATTTATTGATCATCGGCGGCAATTACATCGGCCTGGAGTTTGGGCAGATGTTTAGGCGGTTTGGCAGTAAGGTTACTATTTTGGAAAGATCCGATAGGTTGATCTCCAGGGAGGATGAAGATATTTCGATAGAAATAACCCGCATACTGGAAGAGGAGGGTATAAAAGTGCTTGCCAATACTAAGGCTATCAAATTTAAGAATAAAGGGAAAAACAAAATCACCGCAACAGTAAAAACCGGCGATAAAGAAAGCAAAATAAAATGCAGCCATGTGCTGGTTGCCGTTGGGCGCTCACCACAAACGGCCAGGCTCGCGCTGGATAAGACGGGTGTAAAACTTGACGACAAAGGCTACATCAAGGTAAATGAAAAACTGGAAACCAGCGAAAAGGGTATTTATGCGCTGGGCGATATAAAGGGCGGGCCGGCGTTTACGCATGTTTCTTATAACGATTACACCATCGTTTACCGTAACCTTATCGAAAAGCAGGACCTCAACATTAACGACAGGCCCATTCCATACTGTATGTTTACCGACCCGGAACTTGGCCGCGTGGGGATTACCGAAACGGAGGCAAAAAAGCAGGGACTGAATATAAAAGTGGCCAAATTGCCGATGTCGCACGTAGCGAGAGCTTTAGAAACCGGCGATACCCGCGGGCTGATGAAAGCCGTTGTGGACGCCGATACCAAAAAAATATTGGGCGTAGCCGTTGTCGGCACAGAAGGCGGCGAAATTATGTCGGTACTGCAAATGGCCATGGAGGGCGGCATTACTTACGACAGGATCCGCTATTGCGTATTTGCCCACCCAACGTACTCCGAATCGCTGAACAACCTTTTTATGACTCTGGAGGACTAACCAACCCCTATGATAAAAGTTGAGCGCCTCGTAAAAACATTCTGTACAACAAAAGCTGTTGACGGTATTTCTTTTGAAGTGGCCGAAGGCGAGACGTTGGCTTTGCTGGGCACCAGTGGCTGCGGCAAAACCACTACGCTAAAAATGCTGAACCGCTTAATAGAACCCGATAGCGGCACCATCTCCATTAACAATAAAAATATTTTAGAAGCCCCCCCCGAAACCTTGCGCCGCGGCATTGGCTACGTGCTGCAAAACAACGGACTGTTTCCCCACTACACCGTTGCCGAGAATATTGCCATTGTGCCCCAACTGTTGAAATGGGATAAAGTAAAAACCGATAAACGCGTAAGCGAATTACTGGACAAGCTGCACCTCGGTAAAGAACACCTTAAAGCTTACCCAAACGAGCTAAGCGGAGGCCAGCAACAACGCATAGGTTTGGCAAGGGCCCTGGTTGCAGATCCGCCCGTATTGCTGATGGATGAGCCTTTCGGCGCGCTGGACAACGTTACCCGCTCTAAGATCCACAGCGAGTTTAAGGCGCTGGACGAGCTGAAACGTAAAACCATTATCCTGGTAACGCACGATGTACAGGAAGCCTTTGAACTGGCCGATCGCATCGCCCTGATGGACAAAGGCAAAATAGTACAGATAGGTAGGCCGGCCGAATTGCTGTTCAAACCTGCAAATGAATTTGTAAGCGGCTTTTTAAACGAGCAGCGCCTGCAACTGGAATTTAAAGCTATTAAAATAACCGATCTGTGGGAGCACCTGCCCGAAGGTGGCCGTAAAACAAACACATCATCCCTATCTGCCGATGCGGATTTTTGGTCGGCGTTGGAGCAGTTTAAGTTTATTAAGGGTGAGAACCTCAACATCCTTAATCAGCAGAGTAAAGAAATAAAAAACATCAGTTTTGAAGCGTTGATGGCTGCTTATTCACAATATAAACACCTGCAGCCGCATGATTGAGCCACAGCAAACCCTTTGGGATTTTATGGGCCAGCAGGCCGATAAGTTGGGTGTGCAAACGCTGCAGCACATTGGGCTTACATTTATTTCGCTGTTCATCGCAGTGCTCATAGGTTTGCCATTGGGCATTTACATCACCCGAAAAAAAAGCCTTTCGGGTTTGGTGCTGGGCATTGCCGGCATTCTGCAAACCATCCCCAGTATCGCCTTACTCGGTTTTATGATCCCTTTGCTGGGCATCGGTGCAAAACCCGCCATCGTCGCCCTGCTGCTTTATGCCCTGTTGCCTATCATCCGCAATACCTATACCGGCATAACCGGGGTAGATGCCACGGTGAAAGAAGCTGCTGTAGCCATGGGCATGAGCAAATGGCAGGTACTGTTTAAGGTAGAGCTTCCGCTGGCGATGCCGGTAATACTGGCGGGCATCCGTACAGCCACGGTCATCAATGTTGGGGTGGCCACGCTGGCGTCTTACATTGCTGCGGGTGGCTTAGGCGAGTTTATCTTCGGCGGCATCTCGCTCAACAATACCAATATGATATTGGCGGGCGCGATACCCGCAGCCTTGCTGGCCATTATCTTCGATTTCCTGCTCTCGCTGGTGCAAAAGCTCAACTTTAAAAAGATAAAAGGCGCGGTTAAAATTGCACCGGTTCTGTTGCTGGTGCTTTCCTGTTTGTACTTTATTCCATCAGCCTATGGCGGCAAATTAACCGCCGGTTTTACGCCCGAGTTTATGGGCCGGCAGGATGGCAACCTGGGGCTGCAAAGCAAATACGGATTGAAGATCCATACCATCGTTATCAGCGATGCGGTGATGTACAAGGCCGCGCAGGAGAAGGAACTGGATGTGATCAGCGGTTACTCTACCGACGGGCGCCTGAAAGCCTACAACCTCATTGTTTTGGATGACGATAAAAAGATCTTCCCGCCCTACTATGCAGCACCTGTGGTACGCGAAGATGCGTTAAGGAAATTCCCCGAACTGGAGAAAACGCTGAATTTGTTAGCCGGTTTCATCACCGATTCCATCATGACAGAGCTGAACTACAAAACCGACTACCTGCACCAATCACCCGAGCGGGTTGCCAAAGACTTTTTGGTGGCGAAGAAATTATACCGGGCCGATAAAGGCGGCAAGGAAGGCGTGGTGCGCATCGGCTCCAAAATATTTGGCGAGCAATACATTTTAGCCAGCATGTACACCATGTTGATAAAGGGTTACACCAACTACAATGTGGCTACCAAAACCGGGCTCGGCGGCACCAAAATAGTCTTCGACGCGCTAACAAACGACCAGATAGACTTTTACCCCGAATACACCGGCACGGGCTTGCTGGCCATACTGCAGGCGGCGCCAAAAACCGTAACGCAACTGCAAACCAGCAAGGATAGTACCTACAATTATGTTGCACGCGAGTTTGAAAAGCGTTATCAGCTGAAGTGGCTTAAGCCCATCGGGTTTAATAATGCCTATGCTTTAATGATGCGCGAAAAACAGGCAAATGAGTTACATATCAAAACAATTTCTAACCTCAAACGATATTTGGATAGCAAATAATACCAATGGATTTAGCAGAAGTATATAAAAAAGTACGCGCACGGACCGAAGCTATATGTGCCCCGCTGCAAACCGAAGATTACGTGGTGCAGCCCGTGGTGGATGTTAGTCCACCTAAATGGCACATTGGGCACACCACCTGGTTCTTCGAAACTTTTATCCTGAAGCCTTATTTTATGGGCTACCAGGAGTACGACCCCAATTACAATTACGTTTTCAATAGCTATTACGAAACCGTTGGCAACCGCGTTATCCGTACGGATAGGGGTAATTTGAGCCGGCCCACCGTTATCGATATCCAGCTGTACCGCAAATATGTGGATGATGCCATGCAAAACTTTATTGCCGCGGACGAATTAAGCGCGGAAGTAAAAGAACTGCTGATATTGGGTTTTAACCACGAGGAGCAGCACCAGGAACTTTTGCTGACGGATATCAAATTTATCTTAGGCAATAACCCGCTGTTCCCGGCTTACTCGCATGAATATGTAAAGCCAAAGTTAGAAGGAGCTGTAGGTACAGAATTCATTAAACTTAATGAAGGCGTTTACGAAGTTGGTTTTGCAGGCGAAGGCTTTGCTTTTGATAATGAATTGAACCGCCACAAAGTTTATTTGAATACTTTTGAGATAAGTCCTGTGCTGGTTACCAATGCCGAATATTTGGAATTTATAGATGCCGGCGGCTACCACGATTTTCGCCACTGGCATGCTGCGGGCTGGGATTGGGTAAACACCAACAAGGTAGAAGCGCCCATGTACTGGCACCAGATAGATGGCGAATGGCATTACTATACCTATCACGGTTTGGAGCCGCTAAACCTGCACGAAACGCTGTGCCATATCAGCTATTACGAAGCTTACGCCTATGCCTCCTGGAAAGGCATGCGCCTGCCAACTGAATTTGAATGGGAGGCTGCAGCCACGCAATTTAAATGGGGCAGCCGCTGGGAGTGGACCGAAAGCTCGTACCTGCCATACCCCGGCTTTGCCAAAGCGCCGGGTGCCATTGGCGAGTACAATGGCAAATTTATGGTGGGGCAAAAGGTTTTGAGGGGAGCTTCGGAGGTTACTTCTCCCGGCCATAGCCGCATTACTTACCGCAACTTTTTTCAGCCGGAATTACGCTGGCAATTTACAGGCATCCGCCTGGCAAAATAATACGTACCTGTACAAACACCAATGGAAAATACCAATACTATAGCAATGCCGCAGCCATCTGTAATAAGCGACACGCAATTCTATAAAGACGTTGTAAAGGGCTTAAGCGGCACACCTAAGCGCCTCGACTCCAAATATTTTTATGATGCTCAGGGCGATAAGATCTTCCAGGAGCTGATGAATTGTGAAGAATATTATCCCACCAATTGCGAGTTGGAGATCTTTACACAAAAAACCGCTGAATTGGCAAGATCCATCATTGCAGATGGTGACGCCTTCGACCTGATAGAACTGGGTGCGGGGGATGCCACTAAATCGTCGCATCTGTTAAAATACCTCATTGATGAGAAAGCCGATTTTACTTATCTGCCGATAGATATCTCCGAAAATGTAATATCCTACCTCAACATCACGCTTCCGGTTACTTTGCCGGGGATTAAGATTACCGGCCTGCAAGGCGAATATTTTAATATGCTGAAAAAAGCCGCGGCCATATCTGATAAACGTAAGGTGGTGATGTTCCTGGGCTCCAATATCGGCAACATGCAGGTGAAGGACGCCGAAGCGTTTTGCAAAGTGCTGCGCGATCACCTTTCGCCCGGCGATATGGTGCTGATAGGGATCGACCTGAAGAAGAATCCGCACACCGTTTTAGCCGCTTATAACGATAAAAGGGGCATCACCAAGCGCTTTAATCTCAATCTGCTGGAACGCATCAACCGCGAACTGAACGGCAGCTTTAGCATTCCCCAATTCGACCACTATGCCACCTATGACCCGGAGAGCGGTGCCTGCCGCAGCTATTTGGTTAGCTTGCAGGAGCAACAGGTGAATATTAACGGCCAGCTGGTAAGTTTTGCTAAGAATGAATACATCTATATGGAGATCTCGCAGAAGTTTACAGTAGAGCAGGTAAACAGCATGGCAAAATCAACGGGATTTAAGCCATTGCACCAGTTTTTTGATAGCAAGGGTTGGTTTGTGGATGCGATTTGGCTGGCGGAATAGATACTTGGGGTTAATCTAAAATCAGAAAAGCATCTATGTTCAGAGGTTGTTTAATCAACTTCCTCTAAATTGAGATCGAATTCTTTTATAACGGAGTCTACATTGAATGGGAAATCTTTGGGGATATTGACCGTTAAAAAGCAGCCAAAATCAACTTGCCAAAATCCTCCGCGGGCGTCAAGTTCATCTCCTAACATTAAATAATCTGCAATTCGATAGTTAGGCGGCAGGATAAATCTACGGGTGATAAACGAAGACCGTGTCAAAATCCGCCTTACTTCATGTTGACTACCTTTATTGATTTTGGTCTCGAATTCCGTTCCTTTTGTAAGTGTACAGTTAGCAAGATCGTTTTCGATCATCTGAAATGTGTTTTCGGCAAGTTGTTTCACTGTTATAATAGAGCTAACCCTTTCCCTTTTATTATATAATTCAATTCGTGTTTCCATAACGCCTAATAACTTATTACTAAGTTACATTTATAAGTCACTATTTATATGACGGGTAACATCTATTATCCATAAGATTCTACCGACCGCTTGCGCCTCAAATAAATAAGCCTATATTTATTTCAAATTATAACCCTTATGCCAACCTCTTCAATTATAGCTTACCTGCTTGTATTTTTTGCAGTCATCGTTGTTTTTTCGTCGTTTGTAACGGTTAAGCAAGGTACAATTGCCGTAATTACCATCTTCGGCAAGTACCGCCGCATATTAACGCCGGGGCTAAATTTTAAGATCCCGTTGATAGAGAGCATCTATTCCAAGATCTCGATCCAAAACCGCTCGGTAGAGCTGGAGTTCCAGGCCGTAACCTTCGATCAGGCGAATGTTTATTTTAAAGCAATGCTGCTGTATTCGGTGCTGGATCAATCGGAAGAGGCGATAAAAAACGTAGCTTTTAAATTTGTGGACGAGCGCAACCTGATGCAGGCGCTTATCCGCACCGTAGAGGGCTCTATCCGCGCCTTTGTAGCTACCAAACGCCAAAGCGAGGTGTTGATATTACGCCGCGATATTGTGGAGCACGTAAAAGAGCAACTGGATACCGTATTGGAGGGCTGGGGTTACCACCTGCAGGATCTGCAGCTGAACGATATCACCTTTGATGATGTCATCATGAAATCGATGAGCCAGGTAGTGGCCTCAAATAACTTGAAAGCCGCTGCCGAAAACGAGGGCCAGGCGCTATTGATCACTAAAACAAAAGCTGCCGAAGCTGACGGTAATGCCATCAAAATTTCTGCCGAGGCCGAGCGCCAGGCGGCCCAGCTACGCGGGCAGGGTATCGCATTGTTCCGCGAGGAGGTGGCCAAGGGTATGACCATGGCCGCCAAAGAAATGCAGGGCGCTAATATGGATACTTCGGTGATCCTGTTTACCATGTGGACGGAATCTATCAAACACTTCGCCGAAAACTCTAAGGGCAACGTTATCTTCCTTGATGGCTCTACCGCCGGAATGGAGCATACCATGAAAGAAATGATGGCATTAAACCTTTTGCAGCCCGATAAAGTCAAAAAGTAAAAATTACTTTTAATGGCTTCTTAATGATATTTAAACTATTACGTGCAGGCACTGTATCTGTGTTGTTGCTGCTTGCTTCTACTTCCCTGTTTGCCCAGCCCTTCAGGCAACTAACGGCGGGCGATTTCCAGGGAACCCCGCGCTTCAATAACCGAGGTGTGGTGGCTTACACTAATTGCACCATCAATTTCCGTTTCCAGGCATCAAACCGCGATGGCGAATACATTCTCCATTTTACCGTACGGCTGGATCTGAACAGCAGCCGGTCGTGGATAGATCGCTCCAAAATAAAGTCGCAATTGGTTTTTGCAGAGATCTTAAAGCACGAGCAGGGGCATTATAACATAGCCTATATGGAGCAGCAGGAAGTGCTGAGAGAGGTGAATCGTACGCGCTTTTCGGCTAATTATCAAAACGAGGCCATGGCTATTTTTAACCGGATAGATGCCAAATACAAACAGCTGAATATTGATTACGATGACGACACCGAACATAGTACCAATAAGCAACAGCAGCACAGCTGGGACGTTTACTTTGCCAAGCGAATAGAGAACATGCCGCCGGTGAATGCGGGGGCCTACTAAAATCGTATTTGTTGCTTTAGATTATTGCCGTATTTTTGGTGTTGTATGCCAACCGGTAAAAATCTTTATTTCGCATCAGATATCCATTTAGGCGCGGGCGGGCACGCCTCCTCACGCCAACGCGAGGATCGCTTCATCCGCTGGCTGGATATGATCAAAGATGATGTTGCCGAGCTGTTCCTGATGGGGGATGTTTTCGATTTTTGGTTCGAATACAAAACGGTTGTGCCAAAAGGGTATGTGCGTTTTTTGGGCAAGCTGGCCCAGTTAACCGATGCCGGCGTAAAGCTGTACCTGTTTAAAGGCAACCACGATATGTGGATGTTTGAATACTTTGTAACCGAATTTAACGCCACTATTATCTCCAACGAACTGGTGATAGAGCGCAATGGTAAAAAGTTTTACCTGCACCACGGGGATGGCCTGGGCCCCGGCGATAACAAATACAAATTCCTCAAAAAGATCTTCCGCAGCAAGCTGTGCCAATGGCTTTTTGCCAGGCTGCATCCCAATTTAGGGATTGGCATTGCCAATGCCTGGTCGCATAACAGTAAGTTGGTTAACGCCAAAATAGGTGAAGAAAAACTACACCCAAAGGAGTGGATAGAGATCTATTCTAACGAAGTTTTACAAACCCAATACTTTGATTATATGGTGTATGGGCACCGGCATAAGCCAATGGATATACAGCTAACCGGCAAAAGCAGATACGTAAACCTGGGCGATTGGGTAAGTTATTTTACCTATGCCGTTTTTGACGAGGATGCCCTGCAACTGAAGTATTATAAGGAGCCGGATGCAGAAGTTCCACCCAAACAGTAATTCTTCATCAATGGGTTTTGTCACCAAGGTTCTTTATTAAATGGCTACACGTTTTAAGATCAGGTTATAGGCAAAAAGGTACCGGTAAAAGAGCGCATATGGCGTTAACCTTGCTAAAATATAAATAGTTGATTATTAGTCATTTAAAAAGTTAACATGTGAAAATGTGTAAACTTTTTTAGCGCTGAATGCGGGTGCGCATGCATCGAAAACGGGTGAATAGTGATCTTTCCCGGTGGGATACAATTACCTTTCTTGTTCATAAAACGACGGCTTTTATATAGTATTGAGGGCTCCAAATCTATTTACAATCGGCTGAATAAATTATATCCCTTAATTTCTGTATTTTTGCATGTTTTTTGCACTACACTGCGTAAACTAAACCCGATTGGCATGGAAAGCCTTTGGGTGGGTGCGGGAAAGGGCAAAAAGGCTTGTAATAAAAAGCGGGGCTGGTATAACCAATTAGCGCTGCACTTGATTTTCGAAATAAGATGTTAGAGAAATTAGAATTAATATTTCAACGCTGGAAAGCGGTAGAAGCAGAGCTAAGCAGCCCGGATGCAATGAGCGATATGAAGCGTTTTGCCCAGCTGAACAAAGAATATAAAGACCTTGCAAAAATTGTTGATCAGTACAATGTTTACAAAAACATTATGAGCAACATAGATACCAATAAAGAAATTTTGGCTACCGAGAAGGACGAAGAGTTCCGCGAGATGGCTAAGATGGAGCTGGACGAACTGTTGACCAAACAGGATGAAATGGAAGAAGTTATCCGTTTGATGCTGATACCAAAAGATCCTGAGGATTCTAAGAATGCTATTATTGAGATCCGTGGCGGTACGGGCGGTGACGAGGCCGCATTGTTTGCAGGCGATATGTACCGTATGTATATGCGTTATTGTGAGCGCCGCGGCTGGAAAACCGAACTGGTTGACTATACCGAAGGTACTGCTGGTGGTTATAAAGAGATCGTTTTCAACGTAAACGCCGAGGATGCTTACGGCAACTTTAAATACGAAAGCGGCGTGCACCGTGTACAACGTGTGCCCGATACCGAAACACAAGGCCGCGTGCATACTTCAGCTGCTTCGGTAGTGGTATTGCCCGAGGTGGATGAGTTTGATATCGATTTGCAGGTGAGCGATATCCGTAAGGATCTGTTCTGCGCCTCTGGTCCGGGTGGCCAGTCGGTAAATACTACCTACTCTGCGGTGCGTTTAACCCACATCCCAACCGGTATTGTGGCGCAGTGCCAGGATCAGAAATCTCAGTTAAAGAATTACGATAAGGCGCTGGGTGTACTTCGCTCGCGTGTATACGAAATGGAGCTGCAAAAACACCTCGAGGAAACCTCTAAAAGGCGTAAAACGATGGTTGCTACCGGCGACAGAAGCGCCAAAGTACGTACCTATAACTACCCGCAAGGGCGCTTAACCGAACACCGTATAGGCTTAACCATCTATAACCTTACCGGCGTAATGAACGGCGACCTGCAGGAAATAATGGAAGCTTTGCAATTTGCAGAGAACGCCGAAAGATTAAAAGAAGGCACCGCCGCTTAATGCGCACGGAAAATTAAGCCGCCACCCAGGTAATCGCAATCGCTGTTGTGGATGTAAGCCTTTACTTGCAGGGCCATCCACGGCAGCATGTAATATTTTACGCCCGGTGTCCAGTATTTATTAATTTCGGTTGTGCTTTTGTAGTGCAGGTAATAGCCATAATTGGCCATGATAGCCAGGCGGCCCAGCCATAGGTCGGCACCAACGCTAAGGCCATAGCGCCACCTGTCGAACGAAGTGCCATGGTATTGATAAGAAGGCTCCAGGTTTGTTTTGGGGTCGTTATCGGGATGGTAAATCGTATAATAATACACAGCATCGC
Organism: Mucilaginibacter pankratovii; assembly: GCF_014773265.1. Lineage (GTDB taxonomy): Bacteria > Bacteroidota > Bacteroidia > Sphingobacteriales > Sphingobacteriaceae > Mucilaginibacter > Mucilaginibacter pankratovii. The sequence continues at coordinate 14,792 of NZ_JACWMY010000006.1, forward strand.
CGCCGGCTTTTAAGCTTAATACGGGGCTTAGCCGGTAATTGTAAGCTGCCGAAAATCCTGTTTTATACAACCCCCCTTCGGCTTTTTGCACGCCCCTGCGGCCCACATCAAAGCCTATCTCAAACGAGTGCTTATAGAATGTGCTGAAGGCTTTGCTGCTGGTTTGCGGCCCCGGTGCATTTAGAGTTTTAATAAGCCCTAATGATGTTTCCACCGTGTTTATCCCATTATTGGGTACCCGTACAGCACCGTTGGAGTAATGAAAAATATCTATCCCTCCTTTTAGTGTTATTGTTTGGCTTAAAGGCGTAGTAATAAACAAGCCCGCCTGTGTAGCTAAGTTGATGTGGCTGCCAATAAGGGGATTACCATTGGTGAAATAGGTACCCGTGGCGTACGCAAAACCAAGCGCGGGCGCAAATACCACGCGGGTGCCACCAGCCTTGATGATAGGGAATTCTAATCGCCCTAATAAAGAGTAAACACGGCCTATAGGCTGGGTTACCACATTATTGCTATCTATTACGCTTACATTATTAAAACTGCGGAAGCCGGCAACCACGTCAATAGCCTGTACATTTAATAAGCGGATGTAGGGGGCCTTATTATTTCCCATATCAAAATGATAGGCTGCTTCGGCGCCGGCGAGGTGCCCCGGGGTTTTATAAAATTCCGCCGTGAAAGTGCTTAACCCATACAAGCCACTAAGCTCTAATTTATTATTGCTTTGGGCCATCAAGCCAGTAAAAGAAAATAGTAACGTAACTATCAGTGCTAGTTTTTTCATGAAATGATGGTGCGCGGTAGCGAGCTGCGTTAATGTTTAAGTTGATTAGGATATATTACATATATTGAAATATTTATATATATGCAACCCGCAAAATAATAATTTAATATCAAATAATGGCCTTTTCATCTCAATTTCATAATGCCCGGTTAATTTAGCAGTGTTAAGTTCTGCGCTTGCAATAATTTGCGGTTGCTGTAACTTATTTTAACTGTACGTAATCTTGATGCATATGCTGGCAGTAAAAAATTTAACAGGTACAAATTCGGTTTTTGCACGCGAAGTGCGCTTAATGGGCAACAGGTTTGGGATAAGTTTAGTGGCTAATGATGCCGCCTGGGCCGACGAGCGCATAAGCGACGCGGTAAACGAGATCAATCGCGTTGAAAAACTGTTGAGTACTTTTACTGACGAAAGCAAACTGAACGAGATAAACCGCAATGCAGGCATTAGGCCCGTACACGTTGATGCCGAAATTTTTAAATTGGTTGACAGGGCGCTGCAGATATCAGACCTTACCCACGGTACCTTTGATATCACCTACCCCGCAACCCAAATTGTTGATGCCGATACCAAAGCCGCTAAACGCAAAATAAGCCTTACCAACTATAAAAATGTTTTACTGGATGCTGCAAAGCAAACCGTGTTTTTAAAGAACAAAGGGATGCGCATTGGCCTGGGTGCCATTAGCCGTGGCTACGCTGCCGACAGGGCAAAATATATTTTACAAATGCAGGGCGTAAGCAGCGGTGTTATCAATGCCGGCGGCGATCTGCTAAGCTGGGGCCTGCAGCCCGATAATACTCCATGGACCATCGGCACTGCCGACCCGTCACAGGCAACCCAGCCTTTTGCAGATGTAAACATCAGTAATATGGCTATTGCTACTTCTTTTAATTCAGAAAAAATGCCTGCTATAACCAGTGCTAAACCTGCCGGGATTATCGACCCGGAGAGCGGTTTCCCGGTTAGCAAAATTAAGAGCGTAAGCATCATAACCCCCGGCGCAGAACTGGCCGATGCTATGGCAACGCCAATTATAGCAATGGGCATAAACGCAGGTTTGTATCTGATAAACAAGCTAAACCAAATGGCCTGCATTATTATTGACGACCATGCCCGCGTTTACACATCAAAAGATATCAAATTAACCGTATAAGCACTTTGCTGCTTATATGGCTATTTATATATTTACCAATATTACAACCAAGCCTTTATAAGAAAATTTTTACCCCAAACGGTTACTATGCATGCATTGCCTTATAGCTTTTGTTGTGTATAGTAATAAAGCTTTTGTTTGCCTCCTGAAATGATAAAGTGGTTTTTGTATATTGTACTCTTAATGATATGCGCACCACGCCTTTTATCTGCAAGCACCAACACTGTTAATCATAAAACTTTTACCGGCTACACTATACGTATGGGTATTGCCCCTGCGTTACAAAAGGATACAACCGCCAAGGCCAGGCAGCGCCAGCAGGAGGAGGATAAAAAGAAAATTAAAGAAGTAGCTAAGGCAAAAAAACAACCCAAGCCCGAAAAGGTGGAGGAGATAGACCCGGCAACGGGTAAGCCCAAAGCTAAACCTAAACGGCAGCGCCGGCCAGATGGTATGGAGCGGCCGCCTGAGATACCAAGAAGAAATAATAATTAGTGTTAAGTTTACGGCATATTATTAATGAGATACTTCGGCATATTGGTTTTTTTAGTGAGTTGTAACGCATTGAGCGCTGCAGTGGCAAAACCTTTGCTTTTTACAGCCCTGCAACCGCGTTTGGCTGCCGACACAGATACGGTTTTAAAGGCACCAGCCGATACCACTAAACCGGTAAAGAAGAACTCGCTTTCGGCAGGCATCAACTACGGCAGCGATGCGCTTTTTTTTGGTCGTACCGGCCCAACCAAATACCCCTTTATGGCTGCGGATGTGGTGATCAATTATCAATCCGGGTTTTTTGTGTATGGCTCTGCATTAAAGGTGCTTGGCTATAACCATGCAGTAGACGAGATTGATGTGGGCGGCGGATATTATTACCGGCTATCCAAAAAGTTTACGGGTACAATAAGTTACACCCGGTTTATTTTTAATAAGGAATCGGAGATCATCAAATCGGCATCATCCAACGATATCAACTTTAAAAACTCCTACGATTGGGGACCGTTTAAAACCAGTATTATAGGCGATTACTTGTTTGGGAAATCGTATGATATATTCGCAACGGTAAGCAATTCTAAATATTGGGAAAGCAGCTGGAGTATTTTTGACGATCAGGATTACCTCTCTATAAACCCCTCTATCAACTTTATTGTGGGTACGCAGAATTTTGTACAGCGTTATTCCATCGACCACAAATACCGGCTGGAGGCCAATAATATTTATATCAGGAACGAGAACGGGCTGGGTGCCAGGGCCAACGCAAAGTTTAACATGTTGAACTATAGTTTTAAGATGCCGATATCCTACAACAGGCCGCATTATACTTTGGAGTTCTCTTACCGTTATTCAATCCCAGTGAATGTGGAGGGCGCACTGCTTAACCGGCGCGAATCTTTTTATAACTTAACATTTTATTACGTTTTTTATTGATGCCTGATGAATGTTTTAATTATTGAAGATGAAAAGGCGCTTGCCTACGAACTGGAACTGTTTTTATCAAAAAACAACTACATCTGCGAGGTATGCTTCAACGGCACTTCCGCATCCGAAAAGATAGCGGTAAACCTTTACGATTTTATCCTGATAGATCTTGGCTTGCCCGATTATGAAGGGCTCGACCTGTTGAGCGAGGCCAAAAAAAGCCGCCCCGAGGCTGCCTGTATCATCCTCACCGCCCGCGCGGAGGTTACCGACCGCATAAAAGGGCTGGACCTTGGTGCCGACGATTACCTGGCAAAACCATTCTCCTTACTGGAGCTGCAAAGCCGGATGCAAGCCATCACCCGCCGCAAATTTGGGCTGGTAAACCAAACGGTAGACCTGGATGGCTTCCTGGTAAACCTTACCGACCGTACCATAACCTATCTAAGCAACACGGTGAGTACCATAACAAAAAAAGAGTTCGACCTGATAGCATACCTCATTTTGCATAAAAACCGAACCTTAACCCGGGCGCAATTAAGCGAGCATATTTGGGGGAGTGTGGTGAATGATGATTACGACTCGAACTTTATTGATGCCCACATCAAAAACATACGCAAAAAGTTAAGTGTTTTTGCCGGCACCGACTGGCTGGAAACCGTGAGGGGGCTGGGCTACCGGATAAAAACAAACGTTTAAGTATTTGAAACTTAAAACCAAACTTACGCTGTTTAATGCCATCTCAAAATTGGTTATTGTAACCCTTTTTGTGTTGTTGCTGCCATCCATCATTGAAAGTATAAACCGTAACTATACCGACGAGCGCCTCATCAAACAGAAGGATAAGCTGCTACAGATTGTAAAAGAGAAAGGGATACAAACCTATATAGAAGACGGGCAAAGTTATGGTAGCTACCTTCCGCTTAAGGAAGAGTATATTGGTTTGGATGAGGTAGAACCCGACTACTACGCCGATACCATCCAAAACGAAAAGCGGTCTGTTGAGCGCGACACCATAGATTACCGCATCCTGAGCCACACCTTTAAGGTAGGGAAGAAGAACTATCTGCTGGAGATAGGTAAAAGCACCGAAACCATTGATGATACCACCGGCCCTTTGCAGAATATCGCCTTCCTGATATTGTTGGGGATGATATTGCTAACCATTATTGCCGACCAGGTGTATTCCAACTATATCCTTGCACCCCTAAGTCGCATCATCCGTACAAAACTGGTGGGCACCAAGTTCCCGAGTTTTACGTCTTATGCGCAGGTTAAAACCAGCACATCAGATTTTCAGCATCTCGATTTGAGCATCCACAGGATGATAGAGACCATCGAACACGCTTTTCAAAAGGAGCGGGAGTTTATCTCCAACGCGTCGCACGAGCTGATGACGCCGATATCTATCCTGCAATCGAAGATAGAGAACATGTTTGAGCAGGAAGATATTGCCGATGAAATGAAGGTGCGAATGCTGGAGATGCAGAAGATCCTCAACCGGCTAAAAAGTATTACCAAAACATTACTGCTTATATCGCAGATAGAGAATGAGCAGTTTTTAAAGGAAGATGAGATCTCGCTGACTGATATGCTGCAGGACCTGTACGAAGAGATCTCCATCCGCCTGCAGGAAAAGAACATCGGTTATGCGCTGGCGCTCTCGCAGGATGTAACACTCATCAATGTAAACAAGTTTTTGCTGTTCAACCTGCTATTTAACCTGGTGAACAATGCCATTAAATACAATAAACCCGATGGCTCTATCATCGTTACTGGCGAGCAGATGAAAAATTATTATGTCATCAATATAAATGATACCGGCATTGGCATCGCTGCCGACGAGCTGCCGTATATTTTTAACCGGTTTAAAAAAATAAAGCAATCGCTTAAGCAGGATAGCTTTGGTTTAGGGTTACCTATTGTAAAATCGATAGCCGCTTTTCACGATATCGAACTACAGGTACGCTCCGAGCAGAATGTGGGCAGCACTTTCACCCTTATTGTCCCTGCAAAGTTGGTGAAGCAATAATTATTGCGCCAATAATTGTACTAAAATGCAGTCAGCCAAAAAATACGTCAGTCTCTGTGTCTGCCAATCTTTCACATTTGTTTTCCTAAATATTAAAAAAATGTTGTTACACTATTATTTTTTAAGACTGCCGCCGATTATCCGTTATTACATAACATCTGTCTTATTTGGCACCCACTTTGCAATTACTTCCGTATAAAACATATCAACTAAATAACATGAAGACTTTAAAATTAAAGATAGCTACGTTCGGTATTGCATTAGCTACATTAGGCGTTTTAGGCGCAGGCTGTAATTCACTTACTAAAACACAAAAAGGCGCGGCTATTGGCGCAGGTGCCGGTGGTACTATAGGGGCTATAATTGGTAAAGCAGCAGGTAATACCGCATTGGGCGCTATTATAGGTGGTGCCGTTGGTGGTACTGCAGGTGCTTTTATTGGCCGTAATATGGATAGGCAAGCTGCCGAAATTAAGCAAACCGTACCGGGTGCTACCGTTATCCGCGAAGGCGAAGGTATTTTGGTGAAATTCGATTCGGGTATTTTATTTGATACTGATAAATCGGCGCTTAAGACTGCTGCGCGTACCAACTTGCAAAACCTTGCTGCATCATTGGTAAACAACCCGCAAACAAATATTTTAATTGTAGGCCATACCGATAACACCGGTTCTGACGCACACAATATGGATCTTTCTATCCGCAGGGCAGAAGCTGTGAAATCATTCATAGCAGCTGGAAATGTTGCCAACTCAAGGTTATCCACATCTGGTAAAGGCGAAACCGAACCAATTGCCGATAATACTACAGTTGACGGTCGCTCACAAAACCGCCGTGTAGAAATTGTAATTGTTGCGAACGAGCAGATGAAAAACCAGGCCCGCAGCGCACAATAAGTATAAAATAACAGAGATCAGTTAATAGTTTCCAAAGCCCTCCCGATTATTCGGGAGGGCTTTGTTGTTTTAAGCGATTCCCATTTTGAAATTGAGACTTATTTTGAAACTCATTGTTTGGCCGCGTAGCTAAATAACTTTGCAGATTCCTCAATGCGCCGTAGGCGCTACCTGCTTGTAGAAGAATGGAAAACAGGAAATTTTGCGCCGTAGGTGCTACCCCCGACTTGAATAGTTATGGGTAGCACCTACGGCGCACAAAATGGGAACTATTGGGATCTACAAACAGGTAGCCCCTAACGGGGCAAGGATGCTAACTTAGGGGAATAACCAATAGCAGGCGGGTTTACGTGAAGTTTGTTTTTTGTACCTTTGCGGCATGGCATCCATCAAACCATCTGTACCCAAGGGCACCCGCGATTTTTCTCCGGCCGAAATGGCAAAACGTAATTTTATTTTCGATACCATTAAAGGCGTATTCCGCAAATATGGCTATCAGCAAATAGAAACGCCTACGATGGAGAACCTAAGCACCCTTACCGGGAAATATGGCGATGAAGGGGATAAACTAATATTTAAGGTGCTGAATAGTGGCGATTATTTGGCCAAGGCCGATAATAAGCAAATTGATGAACGCAACTCCAATCTGCTAACCAGCTCCATCTCCGAAAAAGCCCTCCGCTACGATCTCACCGTGCCATTCGCCCGGTACGTAGTGCAGCACCAAAACGAAATCACCTTTCCGTTCAAACGCTTCCAGGTGCAGCCGGTTTGGCGTGCCGACAGGCCGCAGAAGGGCCGCTATCGCGAGTTTTACCAGTGCGATGCGGATGTGGTAGGCTCTGCTTCTTTATTGAACGAGGCCGAATTTGTGATGATATATGACGAAGCCTTAAGCCTTTTAGGATTAAAGGATTTCACTATAAAAATTAATAATAGAAAAATCCTATCAGGAATAGCGCAAGTTATAGATAAATACGATAGTATTATTGACCTCACTGTAGCTATTGATAAGCTTGACAAAATAGGGCTGGATGGTGTTATAAAAGAGCTTTTGGAACGCGGTTTTACCGATGCGGATATTGATAAACTAAAGCCCGTTATCTTGCTGGAAGGCAGCAACGAAGAGAAATTACAAAAACTCCGCGAAGCTTTAAAAACTTCTGAGATCGGCCTGCAGGGTTGCGAAGAATTGGAAACGGTATTTAACTATTTAAAATACACCCCGCTTAAAAAGGCAGTATTGGAATTAGATATCACCCTTGCCCGTGGGCTTAATTATTATACCGGCGCCATTTTCGAGGTGAAGACCAACGAGGTTGCGATGGGCAGCATCGGCGGCGGCGGCCGGTACGATGACCTTACCGGTATGTTCGGTTTAAAGGGTTTAACCGGCGCAGGCATCTCTTTCGGGGCCGACCGGATCTACGATGTACTGGAAGAACTTAACCTTTTCCCGGCATCTGCCGAGCAAAGTACCCAGGTGCTTATTATAGCCTTTGATACCCAGGCCGAAATTTACGCGTTGCCATTGCTGCAAAAGCTGCGCAATAGCAGTGTGAATGCCGAGTTGTATCCGGCAGGTGCCAAAATCAAAAAGCAAATGGATTACGCCAATAGTAAGCAGATCCCCTATACCGTACTAATAGGCAGCGACGAAATGCAAAGCGGCTTACTTGCTTTTAAAAATATGGAAAGCGGTGTGCAGGAAAAATTATCTGCCGGGGATATAGTAAGCAGGCTGATTAGTTAAGTTAAGCCAGGTATACTTTAAAGGTTGTTCCTTTACCCAATTCGCTGCTTACCTCTATTTTTCCGCCGAAGGATTCTACCTGGTTTTTGGTGATGAACAGCCCCATACCTTTGGCGTCGCGGTTGCCATGGAAGGTTTTGTACATGCCAAACAATTCTTCGCCATGTTTCTTAAGGTCGATGCCGATACCATTATCAGCAACAATAAAACCATGTCCTCCATTTTGCTCCTCAAAATACTCAATGGTTATTCTTGGGGCACTGGTTAACGACCGGTATTTAATGCCATTGCTGAGTAAGTTAAGCATAATGCTTTCCAGATAAGCCGGGCTATAAATAAGCGTGCGATCTTTGGGAATACGATTATTTATTTCTACGTTCCATATAGCAATATCATTGCTTAGCAATTCTATTGCCTTCTCCACATAACTATGTAAGTTCAGCTCTATCGTGTGAATATCTATATTGGTTTGGATAGAAACTACCTCGTTTAAATTGGTGATAGTATCGTTTAGCTGTTGTGATACATTTATCAAATGGCCAGACAGCTCTGCCTTTTCTTCATCGTTTGTTTGCGGGTCGCTCAACACATCCATTATCATTTTAAAATTGCTGGCGTGTGTGCGCAGGTTGTGTGATACGATGTAAGCGAAATTAAGCAGCCGGTTATTTTGGCCGCTAACCATATCCAGGGACTCGCGCAGCTGTTCTTCTTTGTTTTTTTGCTCGGTGATATCGGTGTGGGTGCCTATAACGCGTAAAGGCTTGTCGTTTTCGTCATACTCCATTATCTTACCGCGGTCGAGTATCCACTTGTAGGTGTTGTCCTTACATAAAACCCGGTGCTGGTTTGTATAGATCTCGGTTTCGCCCCTTAGGTGTTTTTTAAGGTCGGCAAGGTATTTTCCCTTATCAGCGGGATGTACCCTGCTGGTCCAATCGCCCAGTACCGCGCCAAAATTATCGTTCTCCATACCTATCATGCGCAGGCATTGCTCCGAATGGAATATGGTCCTGTTTTTTATATCCCAATCCCAAAGGCCCCCGCCCGAGCCTTCGGATGCGAATGCCCAGCGGCGCTCACTTTCGCGCAACGCTTCCTCTGCTTTTTTACGTTCGGTAATATCCTTTATCTGCGATACAAAATACAGCGGCTCCTCCTCCTCGTCCCGTACCAGTGATACATTCAAAACTATCCAGATAACTTTCCCGCTTTTGGTAAAATAGCGTTTTTCCATCTGGTAATTTTTTATCTCTTTGTTCAGCGTTTTTTGCAGCAGGCTGAGGTCGGCTTCCAGGTCGTCGGGGTGGGTTATTTCCTGGAATGTTTTGGTTATCAGTTCTTCCGCCGTATAACCCAGCATAGCGCAGATGCTTTTATTTACTTTAAGGAATTTCCCTTCGGTAGATACCAGCACCATGCCGATAGATGAATGCTCAAAGGCGTTCCTGAAAGTTTCTTCGCTAATTTCAAGGCTCAGTTCGGTCTTCTTTTTTTTGCTGATGTCTAAATGGCAGCCCACCATGCGCACGGGTTCGTCGCCATCCCATTCTATTACCCGGCCGGTGGTATTTACCCAAACTATCGATCCATTTTTGTGCTTGTACCTAACATCAATATTGTATGGCTTTAAGCCATGGCTTAAATAATGTTCGGTTACACATTTATCCATACGCGGGCGGTCCTCTTCTACAATGAGTTTAGCCCAGGTATCTGTTGAATTGGCCAGCTCATGGTCCTGGTAGCCAAATATGGCCTTAAACGCCGGGCTTAGCACTACCGTATTTTCTTTAACCTGGTAATCCCAATATCCGGCAAGGGTTTCTTCAAGAATAATTTTGTAGATATTCTCCATCAGTTCGCAAGGGCTCGTAGCGGCAATTTAATTCTATGTAAAATACAACAATACCGTTAATTAATGAAAAGTACTTACAGGAATGGTGTTTTTGTGCAAAGAAGTCCCTTTAAGGGGAGTAAACGACAAGTGGACTTAAATGTTCGCCTGTGTGGCTTATATAAAATTCAAGCCGGCGAAATTCTTGTTGAGTACCTGGCTGTTGTTTACGTTAAGCCATTTATCAAGCAGGGTGGCGTAAACGTCCCTAAAATCTATCTCGTATTTCAGGTCGCCATTATCCAATTTGGCAAGGTTTGGCGCATTATTATAAATGCCCTGCTTTTTTAGATTGCCGCCAAAGATCATTACGTTGTTAGCGGTGCCATGATCGGTACCGTTGCTGGCGTTTTGCTCTACACGGCGGCCAAATTCCGAGAACGTCATCACCAGCGTGTCATCCAGTTTATTGGCTTGCTTCAGGTCTTTTACAAAGGCAGCAACTGCATCACCATAAATTTTCAACTGCCGGCCCTGCTGGTTTTGTTGGCCGGTGTGGGTATCAAACCCACTTAACGATACATAATACACCCGTGTTTTTAAACCGGAGTTGATAAACTTGGCAACACTTTTAAGCTGGTTGGCGAATGCAGTTTGCGGATAGGGGGCAGTGGTGTTATATGTTTTTGATGTTTGCTGAATATAATCTGCTGATGAATAGGTTTCTATCATGGTTTTATACAGATAGCCTAAGTTGTCCTCATTAAGGTTAGCGCTATCATGCTGATGTACCAATTGTTTAAAGAAGGGGTCGCGCGTGGCCTGGTATAATTTGGCCGGATTTTCCACAGCAATGCCTTTCATTTTAGTGCCTTTCATAGCTAATGAGAGGGTGTCGTCCACCTCAATAGCCGTGTAGGGGTCTTTACAAGTGCTGCAGGTCGAATCGAGATAACGGCCTATCCAGCCGGTGGTTAAAAACTGGTTGGCATCGCTGCCTGTTTGCCATATATCCATCGAACGAAAATGCGACCTATCCGGGTTTGGGTACCCTACCGAATTGATAACGCCCATCCAGCCCTGGTCGTAAATTTCTTTTAGCGCCGATAGGTTGGGATTAAGCCCCTGCATATCTGTAAGCTTTATAATGTCGGGCTGTTGCATGGCGATGGTTTTGCGTTTTTGATAGTAGATATCATTACCATAAGGCACAATTGTATTGAGACCGTCGTTTCCGCCGGACAGCTGTATAATAACCATGTTTTTATAGCCAGACATATCGCCCATGGCCATTGCTTCCAATGGTTTCAAAAACGAGGGGATCAAAAATGCCCCCGATGCCAGTGCCGAACTCCTTAAAAAATCTCTGCGTTTCATAGTAATGTTTTAATTTTGAATGAGTGAATGAGCGAATGTCGGATGTAACATTCATTGCTTCAATCATTCGCTCCTTCACTCATTCGTTCCCTCACTCATTGCTCAGCACAGTTGATACTCAGGCGTTGATACCAGTTCTATTACCAATGCTTTTGTATCATTGGTTTTATTTATGATCTCCGTAACGCTGCTTGTTAGCGCAGGCGCCAGTATCGTTTGCGCAATGGTTGTTTTGCTTGCGCTTTTAGGGATGCTTTTAAAAAATCTGTCCCAATCCACTTCTGCTTGTACTTTTGTGGTTACCGCTTGTTTTTGATTGCGCGTGGTGGCTATAAACGCCTCGTCTTCGGGGTCAACCTTGCCACTAAACTCAATTACGCCGCCGTTTAACACGGTTGACGGGATCTTGATGCGATACATCAGCGATGAGCTGTCTATCCAATTTTTGCCGCCAGGCCAGCCAGCTACGTTTGGCGGATAAAATAGTACCTGGCCTAATGCCCGCTCAAATTGTAAAACCACATCGGGATTTTGATAGGTGATATAAAACTGCCTGTTAAGCCCCACAATGAATTCAACGGGGGCTTTTATCAGGTTGCCGGTATTTTTATCGGCATAAAACCAATCGGCGGTAAAAACAAACTCCAACAGTGGCTTTATCTCATAATTGTTGCTGTAAAACACATCGGCCATTGCGTTTATATGCAAAGCATCCGGCACTTCGTTTACAAAGTATTTGTACAATTTAGTGCAAATGAAACGGGCCGTCTCTTTCTTAGTTAGCAATATGTTGATGATATCCTCGCCGCCGAAATTGCCGGTATTGCCTAAAAAGGTTTTTTGCCCGGTATCGTGCAAAGCAGGCCGGGCAACAAAGCTGCCTTCCTTATTAAAGCCCCAGCCCGTAAAGGCCCTTGCCGATTCTTTTACATCTTGTTCGGTATAATTGCCGCGGCCAATAGTAAAAAGCTCCATCAGCTCGCGCGCGAAATTTTCGTTAGGGTGGTTTTTCTGGTTTTGCTGGTTATTTAAAAACTGTAGCATAGCCGGGGCTTTGGATACCCCCATCAGCAGCGTTTTAAAATTGCCAATAGCATTACTGCGCTGAATATTATTCAGCTGCTGTGCATACCAGGCATTTGGAGTACGGCAAGCAAAATGGTTATGCCAAAATAACGTCATCTTCTCCCTGAGCTGGGCATCGCTGGTACTCATCTTGTTTACCCAATCGATATTGAGGGCTTTTTCCTGCTGCCGCTGCTCCTGTAAAAACATCTTTTTGGTGCCTTCGTTTGCCAGCAGGAAATTCTTATAGCTAATGTTTCCTGCTATAATATTGGCGGGGCTGATATCTTCGGATGCCTTAAACAAACCGGCTACGGCCTCCTTAACAGATAAGTTTTCTGCCTGCTTCAACTCCTCAAAACGAATGCCGAAACTCGCCCGGGCGTATAAATGCCGGATATGCTTTATATTGCTTACCATGTACTTATGACAAGTGGGGGCCGATAGGGTTTAATTTATTTTAATTAAAAAACGTTCGAGCTGTAAAAGTATCAAAAGCGCGTGTTATATTCGTGTGGCCTAATCCTAATTAGCTATATGATCAAAACCTTTACCCTCATTCTGGCTTGTGCAATTACCTTTACTGTTAAAGCGCAAACCACCCCGGCAACCCAACCTTTCGGCAAAATTGATAAAGCCGACCTCGAACTAAAATCATGTGATTTTGAGAAGGACGCAAACGCGATGATCCTTTTCAATAAAGCCGAGGTTTATTATGACCAGCAAGCCAACATTGTATCTAACCGGCACAGGCGCACAAAAATATTTAATACCAACGCAAAAGATGAAGGCAACGTCCGCATAGAATACTATAGCGCAAACCGCATGCAATACATTACCGGTTTGCAGGCCCAAACCATCAACCTGAATAACGGAAATATAGAGATTATAAAAGTTGATAAAAAGCAAATATTTACCGAAGTGGTCGACAAAAACCATTCGGCGCTTGTTTTTTCCTTCCCTAACGTACAGCCCGGCTCGGTACTGGAGTATAAATATACCGTTACCGATCAAAGATTCTGGAACTTTCCGGATTGGTATTTTCAAGGCGATCTGCCTAACCGCTACAGTGAGCTAAAAACTAACATACACGAGTTGCTCTATTTTAAAAACCTCGAAAACAGAGTGCAGCCCTACGCGGTAGATAAAACCGATGGCAGCAACACCAGGACCCGGGCCATTGCCAATATACCGTCTATCCCTGATGAACCTTTTATGACTACAAAGGCTGATAACGCGCAACGGTTACTTTTTCAACTGCTTAGTATAAAAGGAGGATTTTCGCAAAACTTTTCGGATACCTGGGCTAAAGTAGGCGCCGATATGATGGATGATGAGGAGCTCGGGGGCCAACTGGGTAAAAAATTAACCGGCGAAGAAGTTATTATAGCCAAGGCTAAGGCCATGAAAACCGATGACGAAAAGATAGCCTACATATTTGCTGAAGTAAAAAACACCATGAAGTGGAACGAGCGCTATGAAAAGTACGCCGAAGATGGTGTAAGTAAAGCATGGGAAAAGAAAACCGGTTCATCGGGCGAGATGAATATGATGGTTTGCCATTTGCTGAAAAAAGCGGGCGTTAAGGTGTACCCCATGTTAACCAGTACACGAAGCAACGGGAAGGTAAACCCGGGCTATCCAAACAGTTACCAATTCAATAATGTTGTAGCATACATCCCGGTTGATAGCACAAAACAATATGTGCTGGATGCCAGCAATAAATACAATTTATATAACCAGGTGCCCGCTAACCTGCTCAATACTTTCGGGCTGGCAATGAATAAGGATGCCAACAGTTACGAGATGATCTTTCTGCAAAATGAAAACCCAATAAAGCAGTTTGTTTTGGTTAATGCGGAGATAAAACCCGATAGTAAGGTAACCGGTACTGCCAGCCTTGTTAACTATGGCTATAAAAAAGTAAATGCTGTAGAAAAGTATAAAACCGCCGGAGAAAAAAAATATATAGACTATTTAAGGGATGATAACAACAGCCTGAAAATATCAAATATCAAGATGGAAGATATGGATATTGATACGCTGCCGTTGAAACAATCCATGGATTTTAACCTGGATCTTACCGGGTCTGACGATAACTACATTTACTTAAACCCCAATGTGTTGGGTGCCGCCAAAACCAGTCCCTTTTTAAGTACAAACCGCTTTACCGATATCGACTTTGGTTATCGCAATGGTTTTACGCTGGTTGGCAGATATAAAATACCTGCCGGATACAAGGTAGAATCGCTGCCAAAAAGTGCCAGCATGGCTATGCCCGATGCCAGCATAACTTTTAGGCGGATAATTGCAGAACAAGATGGCACGATAGCGGTACGTTACGTGATAGATAGCAAAAAATCGATTTTTTTTAAGGAAGACTATCCCGATTTTCATGAGTTTTATAAGCGCATGTACGAAATGATGAATGAACAGATCGTTTTAAAAAAATCTTAAACATGAAGATCTTTAAACATTTGTTGGCCCTGCTGGTATTGGGGTTTGGCTTTAATGGTTTTGCCATAGCGCAGGATAAAAAGATCCCGGCAGAACTGTATGTTGCTTCCACCATTCCCGATTCGTTAAAGGAAGACGCCAATTCGGTAGTGCGGTATTATATGGAAGAAATGATTGTGAAAGGCCCCGGCAAGGCTACCATGCAGGTGCACTCCATCATCACTATATTGAACGAAAAGGCTAATAACGAAGCAGAGGAAGTACTATCGTACAATAAAAAGTTCAGCTCGGTTGGGTCGTTCGAAATGAAGGTTTACAACGCGGCTGGCGTGATGATAAAGAAGTACAAAAAAAGCGAGATGTACGATCATTCCGCGGTTTCCGGCGAAACAATTGTAAGCGATGACCGCTTGCTCGTTATGTCGCACACGGTGGCATCCTACCCCACAACGGTAGAGTTTATTTATGATGAGGATTATAAAAGCCTGATGGACCTTGGCCAGTGGACCATTCAGCACGACGAGCAATCCGTACAAAATTCATACTACCGGGTATCCATTGCCAATAACGCCGGTTTTAGGTATCTAACTAAAAATACCACCATTAAACCCGTTAAAACCTCGGCAGGCGTTACCGATAGCTACTTGTGGCAGGCATCCAACCTAAAGGCGATCAAATTAGAAGATGGGGCCGAGAGCTGGCAGGTATTACCCGCCATCTCCTTCGCTACAAGTGATTTTGAGTATTACGGCATGCCGGGAAATATCAGCACCTGGCAAAACTTCGGCAAATGGATCCAGGCCCTTTATGCCGACGTAAGCACGCTGAGCCCGGCGCGGGTTGCCGAAATACAAAAAATGACCGAAGGCCTGAAAACAGATAAGGAAAAAGCAAAGTTTTTGTACGAGTATATGCAGCGCAATATGCGTTATGTAAGCATCCAACTGGGTATTGGAGGTTTAAAGCCATTCCCGGCTGCTTTTGTAGATGAAAAAAAGTATGGCGATTGCAAGGCGCTCTCCAACTATATGTACACGCTGCTAAAGGCGGTTAACATACAGTCCTATCATGCCATTATCAAAGGAGGCGAAAATGAGCAACCTGCAGATGTATCTTTCCCCGTAAACCAGTTTAACCACGAGATCCTCTGCATACCATTTAAGGGCGATACCACCTGGCTGGAGTGCACAAGCAGCACCGCCCCTTTTGGCAAGCTGGGCCCTTTTACCGAAAACCGCAACGCCCTGCTCGTTACCGAAGAGGGCGGTAAACTTGTAAATACACCTAAAAGTACAGGCGCCGATCACCAGTTTAAAAGCGAGGTGCATATTGTGCTAAATGCCGATGGCGGTGCCAAAGCAAAACTAAAGCTTTTTAACACCGGTGAATACCGCTCGCAGTACATAGGCATTGCCGCCATGAAACTTGATGACCAGAAGGAATACCTGATCCGTTTGCTCAATATGAAGCAGCCGTCTGCTTTGGAATTGGTACCTGCCGATGATAAGGACGGCGTAAAGGAAGTTGATATAGAGCTTGTCTACGAGAAGTTTTGCGACATAGCCGCGGGGAACAAAAATTTCTACCGCCCGCGGGTGTTCGATCTTTGGCGCCTTACCGTGCCCGTTTTAGAGAAACGCAAAACTGATTTCTATTTTGATCATCCTTTGCAAAAATCCTGCGTTACCACGATAGACCTGCCCGCTGGTTTTGAGGTAGAAACCCTGCCAACTAATCAATCATTAAAATTCAGCTACGGCAATTACGAGGTGAATTATGTTTACGATGCTGCAAAGAACCAGGTGGTAAGCACCGCGAAGTTTAATTTAACCAGCCAGGTAGTGCCCGCGGCCAAGTACAACGAAATGCAGGTTTATATGGATGCCGTAGCCAAGGCGCAAAATAAAAAGCTGGTAATACGCAAGAAGGCATAAATTTGCCGCAATGATTTTCAGGCTTGATGAGCGCATACTATTTCCCGACCCTGCACTTGCCGAAGAGGATGGCCTGCTGGCTGTAGGTGGCGACCTTTCTACCGAACGATTATTGCAAGCTTATGCCAATGGTATATTTCCCTGGTATAGTGAGGATGAACCCATTCTGTGGTTTTCGCCGCACCAGCGCTTTGTGCTTTTCCCCGATAGGTTAAAGATCTCCAAATCTATGCGCAAGGTGCTGAATGCCGGAACGTTTACCGTTACCACTAATAAATGCTTTGCTGATGTGATAGCCGCATGTTCGTCAGCCAGCCGCGAGGGGCAGGACGGTACCTGGATAACCGCCGATATGAAAGCCGCTTACATAAAACTGCACCGGCAGGGGTATGCCCACTCGGTAGAAGTTTGGCAGGGCGGAGAACTGGTTGGCGGCCTCTATGGCATCAAAGCAGGTAATGTGTTCTGCGGCGAAAGCATGTTTAGCCGGGTAAGCAATGCCTCAAAAACAGCGCTCATCTGGTTGTGCCAAACAGGAAAATACAAGCTGATAGACTGCCAGGTTTATACAGAACACCTCGAAAGCATGGGCGCCGCCATGATAAGCCGCGAAGAATATATCAGCATGCTGCATAAATCCATTGCCTAAAGCTTAGTTTTGTAGCGCAGATGGATGAACCTAACAACAAGGAACGTATAATTTTAGGGATAGACCCGGGCACCGCCGTAATGGGTTACGGGCTGGTGCTGGAGAAAGGCCCCAAAATAGAACTGATAAGCCTTGGCGTGGTGAAGATGGAAAAGATAGACGACCACATGCTGAAGCTGCAGCGCATCTTCGAGAAAACAGTGGCGCTTATAGATAATTACAAACCCGACTGCCTGGCCATCGAAGCGCCCTTTTACGGGAAAAACATCCAGGTGATGCTTAAGCTGGGCCGCGCCCAGGGAATGGCCATAGCTGCGGCGCTCTCCCGTAACATCGTAATTACCGAATACGCACCCCGTAAAATAAAACAATCAATCACCGGCAACGGTAACGCTACCAAAGAGCAGGTTGCCGCCATGCTGCAAACCCTGCTGAAGTTTAAAGAAACTCCCGATTTTTTAGATGCAACGGATGGTTTGGCCGTAGCCGTGTGCCACTCCTTTCAGCGCGTACCCATATCGGGCGGTAAAAGCAAAAAATCTTATTCGGGCTGGGATACCTTTGTGAAGGATAATGCCTCACGGGTAAAAAGTTCGTCCAAATAACCCCATTATTATTTATAATTATTCTAAATAATTTGGAACTACAGTCAGCATGGTGTACTTTTGACGCATTATTTATAATTAGTCTTAATAAAATGATGCAATCCCGACCTATCTATTTTAAACTTTTCATAGCCATAGCTCTCATAGCAGCTTTAATAAATCCTCTAAATACATCGGCTCAGCAAGCACGCCGCGGCAGCGTTACAGGCAAAGTGTTAACCTCAAAAGGCGATTTGGCCGAAAACGTATCTGTAGGTTTAATAGGCACGGGCTTTGGTGGCACCACCAACAATGCAGGCGAGTTTTCTTTTAAAGCCGCGGCAGGTACCTATACCTTAATTATTTCTTACGTGGGCGTTCAGCGCATAGAGGTGCCGGTTACCGTTGTGGCAGGCCAAACAACTACCGTTCCGCAAATAACTATCAATGCCAGCCTTTCGCAATTGAGCGAGGTGAACGTTATTGCAAACCGCGCTAACCGTTTTACCCGTAAAATAAGCGTGGATGCTGCAAAGATCCCGCTGGCCAACTTAGAGAATGCACAAAGCTACAGCACCATCACCAGCGAATTGCTTAAAGAGCAGCAGGTTTACAACGTAGAGGATGCTTTGCGTAATGTATCGGGCATACAAAAAATGTGGGATGCTACCAACCGCGCAGGCGATGGCGGCGGCTACTTTACCTTACGTGGCTTTGTTACCCAAACCCGTTTGCGCAACGGTATTGCCGGTTTGGTAACCAGCGGTATAGATGCCATTAACATCGAAAAACTGGAAGTAATAAAGGGCCCTTCTGCTACTTTATTTGGCAGTGTAGTATCTTCATACGGCGGTTTAATAAACAGGGTAACTAAAAAACCTTACGAAAGCTTTGGCTTAGAAATTGGCCACACGGTAGGTAACTATGATCTTAGCCGTACCTCTATTGATTTGAACACGCCGCTCGGCTCAAACGTTTCTTTCCGTTTAAATACCGCTTATAATTACGAAGGCAGCTTTCAAAACTATGGTAAAAGCCGCTCTTTTGCTGCTATGCCAAGCCTGGCCATTAAAGCAAACGATAAATTATCTTTCTTATTAGAGGCAGAAGTGTATGCCGGCCGTAACTCTGCCAAACCTTTCTTCTTCTTTTATAATACCCCGAAGGATATGGGCATAACCGATGTTAGTCAGCTCAATATCGATTACAAGAACGCATACTCAAACGATAACATCACATCTTACTCCCGCAGCTCAAACTACTATGCGGAAGCTAAGTACAAGTTCTCTGATAAGCTTACGTCACAAACTGTTTTTTCAAATACCCACAGTTTTTCTAACGGCCCAAGCCCTTATTATTACCTAATTACAGATGAAACAGCTGTTGCGCTTGATCCGTCTAAACCAAATTTGCCGGGTAACAATAACTACATTTTCCGTAACGACCAGTCTACCGCCGACAGTAAATTCGCGGCTACCGAGATCCAGGAAAATATCAACGGCGACTTTAACATTGGCGGTATGCGCCACCGTTTTGTGGTTGGTTTAGATTTCCAGCGCCAAAACTCACGCCAGATCTATTACGGCAACCAATACGGTATAGCGCCGATTAACGACCCGTCGTTTGATTACGGCGCGTTTAACAAACAATTGGTTGATGCTACTGTAGCGGCTAACCCGCTTACCAATGCAAATACCTATCCCTACATCTACCGTACTAATACTTACAGTGCCTACGCATCAGATGTTATCAATCTAACCGAAACCTTGATCGCTTCGATAGGTGCCCGTGTAGATAACTACCAAAATAAAGGTTCTTACCTGCTGGATGGTACGCAATCATCAAAGCCGTTTAATCAAACAGCATTTTCGCCAAAATTCGGCCTGATATTTCAGCCGGTTAAAGACCAGGTATCGTTGTTTGCCAACTACCAAAACGGTTTCTCTAACCCGGGTTTATTCACCAACGCTAGCAACGAATCCGTAATAGCAAAGCTGCAAAACGCCAACCAGGCAGAAGGTGGTGTTAAACTTTCTTTGTTTGACGGTAAATTGAACAGTACGCTGAGCTACTACCGCATAAAGGTTACCAACACCCTACGTTCTATAGCGGGCTTACCGTACTTTGCCCAGGTGCAGGATGGTACCCAGGTGAGCAAAGGCTTCGAGGCTGAAGTAATTGCTAATCCTATCCTCTCTGTGAACATCGTAGCCGGTTTTGCTTACAACGATTCTAAGTACACAGGCGGCGACGCTTCTATCATCGGCTACCGTCCAAATACGGCAGGTTCGCCTTACATGGCTAACTTTTACGTGAGCTACCGCCTGCCCGAGAGCGCCATTAAAGGTTTGGGTATCGGTTTCGGTGGCAATTATGTAAGCAAAAACAAGATCATCAACAGCGCTGCAGAAGGTACTTTCTCGTTGCCTGCCTACACTATCCTCAACAGCAACCTGTTTTACGATAAAGCAAAATACCGCTTTGGCTTAGCCGTAAATAACCTGGCCAACAAACGTTACTATACAGGTTATACCACTATTAACCCACAGCGTTTACGCCAGGTGGTTTTAAGCGCCAATTACAAATTTTAAAGCATGACAAAATTCAAAAAGGTCATACTTTTTTGCCACCGCTGGCTCGGATTCATCTCCGGGCTTGTGGTGTTTATAGTGAGTATCACCGGCTGTGTCTTTTGCTTTCAGGATGAGATTCAAGATGCCATGCACAGCTACCGCACCGTGCAAAACACAGGGAAGCCTTATGTACAGCCATCGCAGCTGGTGGCAACAGTAAAAAAGGCATTCCCCATGGCAAGCCCCGATTACATTTATTATTTCGGTACCGAAAGGCCTGCCGGGGTATTGGCTAATACGGGTAAAGACGGCTTTGAGTACGTTTTCCTGAACCCGTACACCGGTAAGATTACTTATCACGAAAAACCGCAGACCAACTTCTTTATTATTGTAGAATATATTCACCTGTACCTGCTGCTGCCGCCGGCTATTGGCAAGTGGGTGGTGGGCGTATCGGTTATCATTTTTATGGTGATCATGGTCACGGGACTCATCCTCTGGTGGCCAAAACGTAAAAGCGACCGCAAACGTAGCTTTACCATTAAATGGGGCGGCCGCTGGCGCAGGGTTAATTACGATCTGCATAACGTGCTGGGCTTTTATGCTACTTCTATCGCCATCATCTTATCCATCACTGGCCTGGCCATAGCCTTCGAACCGGTGAGCAAGGCCATCTACAACACCGCCAACCTGGGTAAAGATATAACCTATCAGCAGGAAGTAACCGAGCCTAAGTCCGATTCGCTAAAACGCTCGGGCCTGGCCAAACAGCCGGTAATAGACCAGGCCTTTGCCTATGCACGGAAACAGGCCCCGCAAGCCGAAATGTTCCTCATCCACAACGACCCCGCAGTTTCGGGTGCTATTGGCGTTGGCGCTTATGCCAAATCGATGCATTATTCGCATGCTACAGGTTTCGAGTTTGATAAATACAATGGCAAATTGCTGAAGAGCTATATTTACGATAAAAAGAGCCCCGGCTTAAAACTGATAGAGATGAACTATGATATCCACGTAGGGCAGATCTTCGGGTTTACGACAAAAATCATCGCGTTTTTGGCCAGTTTAATTTGCGCCAGTTTGCCGGTTACCGGATTCATTATTTGGTTGGGAAAACGCAAAAAAAACAAGCCGAAAAAGGAACGATTGGTGACCCACCGGAGGGCGCAAAAACACCAACTGCATCAGATTTAGCCAAAATTATTTGCTAAAATCTCCGTGGATCTGCTAATTTTTCGGTTTTTTAGGGCAGTTTTACTGCCCTTTTTGCGTTAATTTCTGCTCGGTTTTTGGCTTTTGGAAAACACGGAACAAAAATCTTAATTCAGGGAAAAGTGATCTCCACCCCATCGGTGATGGCGTGGCCGGTGCAGGTGAGGATACGGCCATCGGTAAGGTCGGCATCGGTGAGCACCTCGTTTTTTGTCATCTCCACTTTGCCATATTTGCAATTGGCAATGCAGGCCGAGCAAATGCCATGGCGGCAACTGTACGGCAGCGGGATATTGTTTTGCAAAGCCGCTTGCAGGATGGATTGATTCTCTCCAACCTGAATATCGTGCCATTCGCCGCCAAAGTTGATGCGGATATTTTGCGGCGGGTATGTTTTAAGCGTGCCCGTAACCGGTACGGTCTCCAGCACAAAGTTTTCCTTATGGATCTGCCTGGCTTCTATCCCCATATACAAAAGGGTTAGGCTGATCATCCGCATGTAAGCAAACGGACCGCAAAGGTAGAATTCGGCCCTTGCGGCGCTGAACTGCAGTTGCTGCTTTACCAACTGCTCAACCTTATAATTATTCAGCCGGTTGGCCTCGCTGCTGAGCAGGTTGGTGATATTTAACCTATCGGGGTATTTCGTAACAAGCTCATTCAGTTCGTTATAAAACAAAATGGAGTGCTGATCGCGATTGCTGTAGAGTAGGTGTAATTTGCTCTTGCCCTGCCTGTTGAGAATGTATTTGAGATGCGACAGTACAGGTGTAATACCACTCCCGGCGGCGAAATAGACAAGATCTTTTTCTGCTCCGTAATTGCCAACTGTGAATACACCCGCCGGATTAACTGCCGTAAGGACATCGCCCACTTTTATTTTGCTGAGCAAAAAGCGGGAGATCTCCCCGTGGTTACAACCAGCTTGCCAAACTGCGCCGATGCGCCCATTTTAGCAAATGCTTTCTTTGCATCTACCAGCGGGAAAACCTCATCTATCACCGGCACTATCTTATGCTCGTCTACAAAGGCAAGCATAGCTTTAAACTCTTCCTGCGTGCCCATGGTAGTACCCAGTACCTGCAATTGCTTCCAGAAGATGGGGCGGGCATTCATTTCGGGGATATTACCGGCGGTACCTCCAAAGAATACAATACGCCCTCCCGGGTTACACAGGTCGGGGATCTTATTAAAATCAGGACCAAGGGCGCTGTCCACCACAATATCAAAGCCACCACCCGAAAAATGCTTCAATTCTTCGGCCCAGTCCTGCGCTTTGTAGTTTACGCCGGCTGCGGCACCTAACTGTTTGGCCCGCTGGATTTTCTCGCCACTGCCCGATGTTACAAACACCTGCGCACCGGCGGCAACCGCCCATTGCAGCAGGAATGTGCCTGTACCCGCGCCAACGCCTACTATCAACACCTTATCGCCTTTTTTAAGATGGGCTTTGGTGAATAGCGCCCGGTAAGCTGTCAAACCCGCTAAAGGTATCGCTGCCGCCTGCTCAAATGTTAAGTGGGCTGGTTTGGGGTAGAGGTATTCGGCTTTTACCTTTACGTATTCGGCTAAAGTACCATCCTCTGGCAGCCCCAGTATTTTAAATTCTTTAGATTGAAATTCCGGGTGTTCGCCCCAGTTGTGTGATGGATTGATGATCACCGGCTTATTCAGCCATTCCTCTGCGCCGTCACCGGCTTCAGCTACAATACCTGCACCATCGGCACCCAAAATGGTTGGATATTTTAACCCGGCGTATTTGCCAATGGTGATCCAGTAGTCGCGGCGGTTTAGCGCTGCTGCTTTTATCTGCACCAGCACTTCGCCCGGCCCGGCGGTTGGCTTTTCCAAATCTTTGTATGCGATGGGGTTTTCTGCGGATTCGAGGACGATGGCTTTCATAGGGTGTTAAACAATCGTCATTGCGAGGAGGTACGACGAAGCAATCCTCGGTAAGCAAAGCGGATTTGCAGAGCCGCTTTGCTTACCGATGGTTGCCGCGCTTCGCTCGCAATGACGTGGTGGTTAATGCCGCGTTCATCAACGACGCGGCGGTTTCATATTAAATAAAAGAGCGGCACAATTGTTTCTAATGCTGCCGCTCAATATTATCAAGCCCTCCCCTTCAGGGGAGGGTTGGGTGGGGTTTAAGCTATCGCTTTGGTGTATAACTCAGACACATGCGCCCAGTTAATTACATTCCAAATTGCCGCCAAATAATCAGGGCGGCGGTTTTGGTATTTTAAGTAATAAGCGTGCTCCCAAACATCGATACCCAAAACTGGTGTGCCTTTTACTTCGGCAATGTCCATTAATGGGTTATCCTGGTTAGGGGTTGAGGTTACCGCCAGTTTTTTATCGGCAGTAACAATTAACCATGCCCAGCCCGAACCAAAACGGGTTGCACCGGCTTCCTGTACTTTTGTTTTAAAATCGGCAAATGAACCGAAAGTACTGGTGATAGCTGCTGCTAATGCACCTGTTGGCTCGCCGCCGCCGCTTGGCGATAATAGTGTCCAGAACAGGCTGTGGTTGTAGTGGCCGCCACCGTTGTTACGTACAGCAGGCGCGAACTTGGAGATATTTTTAATGATGTCTTCAATTTTAGCATCAGCCTCTGGTTTACCTTCCAAAGCTTTGTTTAAGTTGGTAACATAAGCCTGGTGGTGCTTGCCATGGTGAATTTCCATAGTAGCTTTATCAATATGCGGTTCCAGTGCATCGGTAGCGTAAGATAACGCCGGTAGTGTAAATGCCATAATATTCAGTTTTTAAGTTTTACAAGTTGTGATGAGCAAATATAAGCTTGGAATTGGCTTTTTGTTCTAAATGAATGTCATTTATTGGTAGTTCATAGGTGATGGTTCATAGTTCATGGCCAATGGTACATGGTAGCAGCCGTTAAGTCTATCAACCATCAACATCAATATTTTCTGCAATAATCCATTAACTATTACCCATGAACCAAAAAACTATCTCTTCCTTTTAAAAAAATCCTTCACCAGCTGCGCGCATTCATTTTCGAAGATGCCTCCGGTGATCACCGTTTTAGGGTGGGTGATGGTTTGGTTGAGCCTGCCGAAACCGCGTTTAGCATCGTATGCCCCAAAAACAACTCTCCCCACCTGGAACCAATAAGATGCACCGGCGCACATTACACAAGGCTCTAACGTAACGTACAGCGTACATTCGGGCAGGTATTTGCCGCCCATATAGTTTGTTGCTGCGGTTAACGCCTGCATTTCGGCATGGGCCGATACATCGTTCAGCCGCTCGGTAAGGTTATGGCCGCGACCAATGATCTGCCCTTTGCACACCACCACCGCGCCAATGGGGATCTCATCCTCCTTTAGGGCTAAACGCGCCTCTTTCAGGGCTTCGTTCATAAAAAACTCGTCGGGCGATATGGCTGGCTCGTCGCCAAAAGTAAAATATTTCATTTATACCAGTTTACTGCCGTTAGGCACGGGTTTATCTATAGCGGCCAAAACAATATCACCGTTATCATCGGCAAAGCCGGTAACCAAAAATTCCGACATGAATTTGCCGATCTGCTTCTTTGGAAAATTCACTACCCCCATGATCTGCCTGCCCGGCAATTCCTCTTTGGTGTAATGTTTGGTGATCTGTGCGCTTGATTGTTTGATGCCCAGCGGCCCAAAATCAACCTTAAGCTTATACGCCGGTTTGCGTGCTTCCGGGAAATCAAATACCTCGAGGATAGTACCTGCACGCAATTCTACCTTTTCAAAATCGTTCCAGTTGATGGTCTCCATAAGTGACACGAATTTCACGAATTAAGGCGAATTAATGGGTACGAATTTCACGAATTAGGCGAATTTCACGAATACGTGTGGCTCGCATGCAAGGTAGTCGCCAAGCAACTAACCTCTAATCTCCAACCTCTAACCTCTAATTAATGATCTTCCCAGCCAGATCTACCTTCCTTGAAAACGGGTTCAGGTACTTGTTGGCCAGCACCACAAACTCGCGGCGTGTAACCGGGCGGCGGGTATCAAAGGCCACGGTAAAGTTGTACTTGGTTTTCCAGTTGGCACGCATGATGCGCTCGAGTGTTTCCGGGTCGGTAAGCGACATTTCGCTGATGTAGGATAACAGGTTACCCACCGTAAAATTATCACCCGGCTGGGTTTTGTTAAACCACAAGAACGAGCGTGCAAAGGTCTCGTTGAGATAGGGTTTCACCTCGTCGGTATACACCGTTGTATCGGGCTTAAAAAGCATTTGGGCAGTTGTTCCGTTAACCGAGCGGAAACCGTTGAGCATACCGGTTGCACCAACTTGCTGTACCGCGCGATAGGCGGGGTCGGATTTTGGGATATCGTTAAAAGGCATGATGGCACCACCGTAGATCAGTATCTCATCCTGTATATGGCGGACATCCAGTTCACGGGTGGTTTTGCCATAGAACGCGCACCATGCTGCCGAAGCGCCAACGCCCTGCCCAAGCGCCATTTGCACAGCCGGGTTGGTAATGCTGCCATTAACCAAATGCGTTACCGACATGGCCTTCTCTGTTACAAACAAATTAACGGCATCTTTAACAACAATGCTACCCAGTGGGACAGAATAGGGCGGAAACGGCGGGTACTTTATTTTTGGCGCGCCGGGGATAATGTAATGCTGGCCGGGTATGGCATCGCCAATACCGATGGCTGTACGGTACAACCTCGACCCGCGGGTATAGGGTGTATAAATATCATCCAGTACCATCCGCACTTCGCCATAAGCGCGCTTGTTCTCGCGTACGTAAGGTATCAGCGGCAGTTTATCTTTGGTGGGGAATTCATCGGCAAGGCCTATGTTTTTGTAACCCAATTCGGTTTGCAGGTAGTAGATAAGCCCCAGGGTATGCAGCCGCGCTTTGCGAAAGGTTTCGGCGCGGTTTTCGGGCGAGAGATCGTCTGACGTTACAGAATACTGGTTGGCGCAATCGTTCCAGTTCATCATGTATTTATCATTGATGAGTGCGCCGGCCTTCAGCATTTTTTTTATATCGATCCGCTTAAGGCAGGCATATTGGCCGGGCTCGTAATTGTCAGGCCGGGCAATGGTTTTGTCCGCCGTTCGGCCATAATCTTTCAGTATCGCCACCCAGCTAATATCCTGGATCTGGTTGGTGGGGTCATTGGGTGCCTGGGCCTCCCCGGTTTCTTTTTTGCTATCGAAACCGGTATTAAATATAGCGCCGGCCTTAGTGGCCACGTCGGCATATTCGGTTGCATCAACCACAGCCTTGGCTTTTATCACATCCGTTTTGCCGTTCACGGTGATGCTCACCTCCCAGCCGGTGCCGTCTTTTTTGATAGTTGTAAAAGGGGTATTCAGTTTTACAGTGAGGTTTTTTACCGTGTCTGTTAGTTTTTTAAGGATGGATGCACCAACCGAAGGCTCGAAGTTAAGTACGGCGTTAAAGGTAGTATCGTAGCCCAGCCTTACTTTGTAAAAGTTTTTAATGCGCTCTCTAAACTCGCCGTAAAAACCGTTGGGCAGATTGCGGTTAGCTTCTAAAATACAAACGCCGCCCGCCGTCATGGCGCCACCGAGCCAGGGTCCCTGCTCTATCAGCATCGTTTTTACGTTACTGCGGGCGCTTTGTATGGCTGCTGCAACTCCGCTTGCGCCGCCGCCAACTACCAGTACATCGGTTTTAATGGTATCGGCATAAGCTGCCGCGGAAAGGAGTACGAACAGTAGCGTTAATAATTTTTTTATCATCAGTTTACAAAACAAGTACAAAACGCTAATTTAGGGCAAATCCTTATGGATACATCAAAATATATTCGCCAGATAAACTAAGAGCCATGACAGACGAGCAGATGCGTTACCCTATCGGGAATTTTGTTGCCCCGGTATCCTACATCATTGAAGATAAACGTAAATGGATAAGCGAACTGCGTAACCTGCCCGGCAAAGTTAGGAACGCTATTATGCCGCTAACCGATCAGCAGCTCGACACCCAATACCGCACCGGCGGCTGGACCTTAAGGCAGGTGGTGCACCACCTGGCCGATAGCCACATGAATTTGCTGCTGCGTTTTAAGCTGGCACTTACCGAAGATAACCCCACCATAAAACCATACGAAGAAGCCGACTGGGCACTGCTGCCGGACTACCGCTTACCCGTAGAACCATCTCTTAGGATGCTGGAGGGGATTCACATCCACATAGTTGCCCTCTTAGAAAGCTTCACCGAAGACCAATGGGATAAAACTTTTTACCACCCCGGGTCGGGCGATACGGTTACCTTGAAAAAAGCGCTGGCCTTGTACGCCTGGCATGGCAGGCACCATTTGGCGCATTTAACAGAAACGATAAAGAAGTTTTAGGGCGTTCCCGCTTATCAGCGGGCCAGGCTTTCTGCTCATACGCGCACAAGGCGTTAGGCTCAGGGCCGGTATCCGCGCCAATCCTTAACGCAGCAAAATTTTAAAAACATAGCAATGGGTTTTAAACTGCTCGAAACCCTTATAATTCGCTTCTTATCGCTCGCATATTTGACTCACCCCGGGTACGCTGTCGCTGCCCGACCCTCTCTTTCTGTGAAAAAGAGGGTGAGGAAAAATAAATAGCCCCAATTTCTCCCCTTCTTTGCGCAGCAGAGAGGGGGCGGGGGGTGAGTTAACTCGCGATGCGGACACGGTCGCCATGTTTCGACCACTCAATTTTCCAACCCATCGCTATGATAGAGAACCTACATATCCATCCTCTTATCCATCTTATGTTTCCCGCCCATCTTCATCAACGCCGGTGTTACCCTTAAATAAACCTGGAAGCCAATTGGTGTGCTGCCGTACAAAGACTTGAGCGCCGCTGGAGAGAAATTTGCCGTAGCCTGCAGGCCGGCGGTTAAGTTGGTTTGCTTAAAATTGGCGAATATGCGGTTATACCCCAGTGTGAATGCGTTGATGTTGAAGCGCGGGTCGGTAGGGTATTGGGCTTCCAGATCCAGTTCGTGGGCATCTTTTTGTACATATTCGTACCTGCCATACAAAGCATTTTTGCTGAACTGGTAGGCGTGTTCCAGCAGAATAGCGGGTTCGTTTGCGCCGCTGCTGTTATGGTGATTCTGCCCGAATACCAGCGTAGTTGCCACATAACTGTCGTCGCCCAGCATTTTGGTATGAATGGCCGAGGCTGTGAAGCGCCGGATATTTTCCAGGGGTTCGGCTTCCTCGGGGCTTTTCAGCCAGCCGTTAGAAACCTGCAGTGCCCATTCTTTTGATGGATTAACAGATAGCCGAACGGAGTACGAATCGAATTTCGCTTTATCAAAATCATAACGGTGCTCGTCCGGCTCGCGCCCCGTAAATACTGATCCCTCCAGCTTTACATTTTTATAACGAACACCCAGGGTAGCCGTACCAAAGGTGATATGTGTGGCATCGGCATAGTGGTGACTCAACGGAGCATCCGGGTTGTTCATAGCTGACAGGCGGTGCATAAACACAGGCGGGCCCAATGCAGGTTCGCCGGGATAGCCAACGGAGAGCGATACGTCGGTGTTTTTTGCAACCCGTTGCGTGTAGGTAATGCTCAGTTCCGCAAAAAGATCATGCGGGTGCTGGCGGTCTACCAGTTTATTGCCCTTGTACGATTCGCCCGTTTGGTAAAGCAGCGGGTAACCGCCGGCACCAACGGTAAAGGGATCGAGCGAAAACATGGTGTTGATGGCAAACAGCCCGTTTTTGCCAACCTTACGTTGCGCCATATACATCAGCCAGTTTGGCGCATCAAACTGTTTGTCGCCACGACTGCCTTGGTTAAACACGTCCTGCTTGTTGTAGCGTAAAAACACGCTGCCGTGTACCATGTGCATCCATTTTTTACCATGGATCATATACATATACATCGGTGTTTCATCCGGCACCCAGGAGGTACCCGAGCCGTCGCGGTTCATGGGCAGGTCGAGTGAGAACTGGCTGGTCATCACACCCATTTTGTGCGTGGTATCATGTTGCATGTTTTTCATCATGGCGGCATGATCATGTTTCATGGGTTTTTTGGCGGCGGTATCTTTTTGCATATGCTGCATATGGCCTATATCCTGGGCATGTGTTGCCAGCGCCGCAAAAAGCATTGCTATTATTAAAATATATTTTTTCATGGTAGAAACTCTTTTATAAGGCGCGATACTTCGCGCCTTAATTATTATAAATTGAAGAAGTTATACTCGAAGCGAACCAGGTACATGTTCTTGCTGAAACGCTCCATCGAATTAAAAAGAGGAGCACGGTAGGAAAAGTCCAGCCGGCAAACGCTGTTGAAAATGAATTGCACAGCAGGGGCCACATCCAGGTAGCTTTGTGCATAACCGGGGTTGCTTTTGCCAAGCAGTTCGGCGTATACGTTTACGTTAACCTGGTTGTAATTGCTGTAACGCTTTGGCAGCAGCAGGTAACCGGCAGACAGGCTGTAAGCCACTGCATTTTTCGCACCCATGATGGGCGGGGCGGTTCCGCTGTTATCAAATGCCCGCAGATAACTTGCCGAACCCGATAAGGCCAGCTTATGGATAAGCTTGGTGAAGATAACGCCGCCCTGCAAGCCACTGTTATCGCCCTCCAAAGCAATTTCCTGCGTATTGAATGGGTTGCTGCTGATAGATGCCTTGCCAAACACCGCCCCACGAAAGTGCGCTTGAACGGTATCAACGGATAAAAACCGGTACTTGGCGTAAACGCTGCCGCCTTCAAGGTGCTGGCTTTGCCGGTAAAAATCGGATACGTAGGCCGAGCCGTGCACCATCAGTTTGCCGGTGGCACCATACATCATTTCCAGCGTGCTGCGGTTTTTAAACTCCGGCGAAGTGAAGCCCTGGTTCTCTAAACGGATGCCTAAGGAGTGGGCCGCCATATTGCTGGCCGGTTCGGTATTTACGTATAATTCCTGGCCAAATGCGGTGCACGCAAATGCCATAAGGCAAAACGCCAATAAAATAGCTTTCATAAATAATGAATTTTTAGAAAGCCCCTTAAATTGCTACGTGATAAGTTTTGCCTGATGCCGCAGGCGCCTCCGGGGTTTTGCCCAGGTACTTTTTAGATACCGAATTTGGCGCGAAGCCCTTATCTACAATGGTTAAAGATACCTCGCCGCTTAGCGGTTTATCGGCATTTAACAGTTTGTAGGTATCGCCGCCGTAAGTAAAGGCATTTTCAGCAACGGTGGTATTGGCGAAATTGTAGGTGGTTTTAAAGTAGTTCACAAAAAAACCAGCGCTTTTTATTTTCTTGCTGATCTGCTCAAAATCTACCGGTACGCCTTCTTTAAAGGTGATATTGTAGATGTTGCGGATCAGGTCGGGTTTAATTTCGCTTACAAAGGGTAATGCTTTGATCGCTTTCTCGGTAGATTTTGCACAAAGGGAGCAAGTGAGGCCGCTAACCTGCAGTTCGGCTTTGGTAAATTGGGCTTTTGCAACGGTTACGGTTGCTATAAAAAGGATGATATATATTTTTAACGTTTTCATGTGTTTTAAAAATTGAATTTTGAATGGATAACTTTAATAATACGGTGATTAAATAGAGGTTATCAAATTCTGAAAATACAATTTTTAAGGAAAACGGCGATCCCCTCAGATGGAACATCCGGCGGGCCGCGGTCGAAAAGTTTTTCTAATACAGATTGTTGCGCTGATAACAGGAAATCAGCCAGCGGGAATTTCGGCAACTCAAAGGCAAATAATCGGGAGAAAAACGAGGTGGACTCTTTCTGATGATCATCTTTCACCTTTACATCCAGCTTGCTATCCTTGCAGCAATTCATTTTGCTTTTTGCCATGGGAGTTGTGCAGGATTTTGCCGGGGCATTTATCTGTACATCTGCAACATGGCTGCCGCAGTAATGCAGGTTCAGCGCAAAGCCGGCTACTGTAACGGTGTACAGTAACGCTAATAGCAATGCTCCCTGCTTTTTTATCATATTACAAAAGTAGTGTTTAACTAACTGATTACAAATACAAATTTTTGCAAATAAGTATTGAAATTTTCAAATCTATATCCGTTCTTTGTATTTAGATTAAATCTAAATAGACGATGAAAAAACTGATCCTATCCCTAACTATTTGCTTAATTACTTTAGCTGCGTTTTCGCAAACCAAACTCGAGCAAGACAGGCAAGCCATTAAATCGTTGGCAGGCTATTACAAAGTAACCTTCAATTATGCCGAAACCTTCGCAACAGATACCGCTTATAAATTCCATCCCCGTTACCATTCGTGGGGTTACGAATGGGCTGTTGTGGTAGAAGATTCTCCAAAGAAAATTGTAATTCAGCACTTGCTGGCTGTTGACGATACCACAGTTATTAAACACTGGCGCGAAGACTGGGTTTACGAGCAGCCCTCTATTTTGGCTTACGATAAAGATAACGCCTGGAAAAAGGTTGCCCTTTCGCCAGCCGAAACAAAAGGCAGATGGGTGCAGAAAGTATTGCAGGTTGATGATAGTCCTCGTTACGAAAGCATCGGCACCTGGGTGCATGTGGATGGGCGCCACCAGTGGTATGGTGAAACCGATTCGCCGCTGCCACGCAGAGAGTATACCAAACGTAACGACTATAATGTACTGCGCCGCGGTAACCGTATCTACTTAACACCTGAGGGCTGGATGTTTGAGCAGGACAATAAGAAAATAGTGCGCTCGGCCGAAGGCGATAAACTGGTTGCCCAGGAAAAAGGCTATGAGGAGTTCACCAAAGCAGATGAAAGCAAATTTGCTTACGCCAAAACCTGGTGGGCCAGCCAGCAAGCTTACTGGACGGATGTTCGCGCGGTATGGGATAACGTTTTCGCTAAGAACAGCTCCATTAAACTGGCAGACAAAAAAGACGGTAAACGACTGTACCAACGGTTATTCGACCTTGGCGATCAATCTGTAAAAGAAAAATGGAGCTCTGCCAAAAACAAGGAAGAAGCTAATAAAATTATCGCGGTATATATTGGCGCATAATTTCCAAAAGTATTTAAAGCAGAAAAGCCTCCAAAATGGAGGCTTTTCTGCTTTAATATGAGTTCATCTTTGCAAGCGAAGCGCGGCAATCCTCTATAGGACAGTCCGATAAGCAAGACAGAATCTCCTGTCGAGGGTTGCTATTTGGCAGCCACCTTCAGTGTAGCTGTTACCTTACCGCATTCCAGCATATCCTCACCGTAGTACGGGTTGCGGATCTCGGTAGATTCGCTTAACCAATAGGCCTTTTTCATGGGGCAATATTGTTGGTAAAGCGGCGAATTGTTTGCATTTAAGCCGGATAACAGGGCGAACATATTTTTAGACAGGCTTTGGAAATGCTCGCGCTGGTGATCAATAACAGTGGTCTCGCTGATATGGCGGCTATCGTATTTTAACTTATTTAGGTAAGCAGCATATGTTTTTTGTTGCTTTGGCTGCAATGTTTTTACCGGGAAAGCGGTTAAGGCCCCAAGCAATTCCTTCGAGCGGCTTTTTGTTAATTCGGCATTGCTGCTTACTAAAGCATCTTTTACACCAATGTATGATGCCGTTAGTTTATCAACGCTGTTTATCTGCTGTGCATTAGTGCTTACGATGCTCAGCGCGAGGATGATGGTTAAAAAAAGTGTTTTCATATATTGATTAGTTACTTGCTTTTATATTCCCTGATGATTTCTTTACAACCCGCTTCGATCAGTTTAAATGCCGGGGCGAATTGCATGTCGTCATAGTAAGGGTCGGGCACTATTTTATCGCCCAGTAGCATCTTAACTTTATTTCTATCCTGGTTATTGCGTGCCTTGGCTAAAATGTCGTTCAGGTTACTTTTATCCATCACCAATATCAGGTCGAACTCGTCAAAATCGCTCACGCGGAATAAACGGCATACCTGCCTGCTGATATCTACGCCTTCATCCGCAGCGGCACGGATGGAGCGCCTGTCGGGCGGGGAGCCGACATGCCAGTTGCCCGTACCTGCCGAATCTATTTCCCAATCCAAGCCTTCCTTATCAGCCAGGTGCTGCATTATCCCCTCCGCCAGCGGCGAACGGCAAATATTGCCCAGGCATACCATTAGTATCTTCATTTTTAGAGGTTAAAGCTAAAAGGTAAAAGCTAAAAGGTAAAAGCTAAAAGGTAAAAGGATAAAGGTTAGGAGTTGTTCGGCTTTTACCTTGGTCCTTTTGCCTTTCACCTCATTATCCAAATATCTCATTCAAAACCCCGGCCAGCCTTACACCACCTTTTAGCATTTGGCTGTTCAAGGTATCAATAAATTTAAAATTGTAGTTGTAGCCGCTTACTTTATCCTTGCCTGCAGCGTCAGCATAAATTTTGTCTGCCAACTGGTTCGATTCGAACAGCCACTGGCTTATTGGTGCCTTTTGCAAGGCTGTACGCTGGGCTGCCGTAGTATGATTAATGGCGGCAGCATATTCGGTATAGCTTAATTGCTGCATATCTATCAGTTGCGAATCCCAGATAGAGTGCAGGTTGGTAGGCACCGGGTTATTGTTCCAGGTGATCTTAACGTCGTTACCGCCTTTATCTGTTAGGTGGCCGGTATGCATCGGCTGGTGCACATCCTCTACCACATGTATCAGTACGCGCAGGTAAAGCAGTTTGCTCGCCTTTGGCAGTTTTTTGTTTTTTAGCTGGCCAATTAAAAAATTTATTTTGGTGTAAGCATCGGTAGCTGTATCTGCCTTTAAATAAGCCTGCATTTCGGGGTACGTAAGTGTTTTATCAAAATTGATAAAATGCCAGTTGTACAGATAGCCGTAGGCCGGGTCGGATTTAATAAAATCGGCCCAGTTACTGGCCATGGCTATCGATTCATCGCCAAGGATAGCTTTGATAGCTGCCCGTGCTTTGGCATTGAGGTAGCTATCGGCTATCTGGCCAACAATGCGGTGCCCGTTGGTGCCCCATGCCATAGATTGCGTTGGGAAGTAAAATAAGGCTGCTGCTATTAGCAGCTTTTTGAATAAGTTTTTCATATTATAATGGTTTGGGGATGCAGGTACTT
The DNA here is from genome assembly GCF_014773265.1 of Mucilaginibacter pankratovii. Lineage (GTDB taxonomy): Bacteria > Bacteroidota > Bacteroidia > Sphingobacteriales > Sphingobacteriaceae > Mucilaginibacter > Mucilaginibacter pankratovii. The sequence goes on from NZ_JACWMY010000006.1 coordinate 49,528, forward strand.
CGTTTAATTAAGCGCGCATCGAACGGGATAACGCTTGATGTTGGAAAAAATTGAATAACAGAATCGGCTTTTTTTACGAGTTTAAAGGTCTCCTCGTACTTGCCTGATCGAAAACAGCCGCCCTCTACCTTGTAGGTAAGATCGGCATTAGTAAACAGGCCTTTTAAACGCAGGGTATCGTGTTTTTGGTCGTAAACGCCTTTGGCATATTCGCTCCATTGCCCGTTTTGCACGCAGCTATCCGGGTAGCCGCCGTTGGCTTTGCTGAAGGACTTTACGCTCACGAAGAACGAATCGCAACTGAACTTAAAATGGTAAAGCGAATAGTTAACCAGCTTTTTTTGCAAAGCCGCGGTATCCTGCTGCCATTCGCCCTGCAAAGCAGCTTCGCCGGATCCTTGCATATCGGGATTAAAGCGGCAGCTTGACGCCAGTATAAAGACGAAGGACAAAAGATAAAGGATGTGGCTTTTCCGCATAAAACATTAAAAAGCCCCTCTCCATTGGAGAGGGGTTGGGGTGAGGCTTACTATTTTAATCCGCCTATCATATCTTCGGGGCGTACCCATTGGTCGAATTGCTCGTTGGTAAGGTAACCCAGACCAACGGCGGTTTCGCGAAGTGATTTGTTTTCCTTCAGCGCGGTTTTGGCAATTTTTGCCGCTGCATCGTAACCGATGTGCGGGTTAAGCGCGGTTACCAGCATCAGCGAATTTTCGAGGTGTTTTTTTATGCCTTCGTAATTTGGCTCGATGCCAACGGCGCAGTGGTCGTTAAACGATACGCAGGCATCGCCAATTAAGCGGGCCGACTGTAAAAAGTTAGCCGCCATAACCGGTTTAAATACATTCAATTCATAATGCCCGTTGCTGCCGCCTATAGAGATGGCAACATCATTACCCATTACCTGTGCCGCTACCATGGTAACTGCCTCGTTTTGGGTTGGGTTAACCTTGCCCGGCATAATAGACGAACCCGGTTCGTTATCCGGGATATGGATCTCGCCGATACCCGAGCGTGGGCCCGATGCCAGCATGCGGATATCGTTTGCTATTTTCATTAACGATACCGCGATCTGTTTTAAGGCACCGTGGCTTTCTACAATAGCATCGTGTGCGGCCAGCGCTTCAAACTTATTTTCGGCAGTGATGAATGGCAGGTTGGTGAACTGGGCAATGTATTCGGCAACTTTTACATCATAACCCTTTGGGGTGTTGATGCCCGTGCCTACCGCGGTACCGCCAAGGGCCAGTTCGCTCAGGTGCTCAAAGGTGTTTCTCAAAGCCTTCAGGCCATGGTTCAACTGCGATACATAGCCCGAAAACTCCTGGCCCAAAGTAAGCGGGGTGGCATCCATCAGGTGGGTGCGGCCTATCTTTACAACGGCTTTAAAAGCTTCGCTTTTTGCCTGCAGGGTATCGCGCAGTTTTTCTATCCCGGGGATAGTAACGTCTATCAATATCTTGTAAGCAGCAATATGCATTGCCGTAGGGTAGGTATCGTTTGATGATTGCGACTTGTTTACATCATCATTTGGGTGGATAAAGGTTTTGCCTTCGCCTAAAACATTGCCCTGTAACACGTGGCTGCGGTTAGCTACCACCTCGTTCACGTTCATGTTGGATTGCGTGCCCGAACCTGTTTGCCAGATCACCAGCGGGAACTCGCCATCCAGTTTGCCAGCTAAGATCTCATCGCAAACGGCGGCTATCATGTCGCGTTTTTCGGCAGGGAGTACACCGCAATCGGTATTGGTGTAGGCGGCAGCTTTCTTTAAATAAGCAAAGGCCTCTATTATTTCCTTCGGCATGGATGCCTCGGGGCCAATTTTAAAATTGTTACGGCTGCGTTCGGTTTGCGCGCCCCAGTATTTATCGGCCGGTACCTGTACCGCGCCCATGGTATCATATTCGGTTCTGAAACTCATATCGATATATATGTTTTGCGGGGCAAATTTAGGGTTTTAAATGGAGTATGCCGAAGAGATGAAGTAATCTTTTTGGTACAGGGGAGGGGTGAGTTAATCTCTGATTTTGCTTGTATAAGAAATCCGCCCGTTAAAGGTCGGTTCGCGTTCGTTTATTATTAAACCCAGTATCAATAGCGCGAAACAACTGATGGCCGCGTATTTACAAAAAGTTATACCGTGCAGAATATAAAGCTGATGCGCATCTAATCCAAACGATGCTTCTTTACCTGCTTGCTGAAAATCCTGCACTTCATACTTGTAACTTACCATGCTATTAACATAGCCATATGCAAACAACAGCGTCAGGATAGCAAGTGCTACCAATGAAATTGAAATCGCCCTTTCGCTTATGCGTATCCTCATTATAAAAATTTAGGTTTATGCGTAGCCATCCAACTTTGCAGCGCGCTTAGTTTATCGGGGTTGTTTTTCAACCATTTCACACTTTCCGGCTTAGCGCGTTGGCTAATGTAACGGGCAAAGGCGGGCATGTTATCCGTTGATGCCAGCGCTTTAAAATAAGTAGCCGATGATTGCCAAAACGCATATTTTTCAACAGGGATATCACCAATTGAATTGAAGATCGCTTTAAGTTGAGCTGCCATCAGATCAGCCGGCGTAGCATATTTTCGGTTCGCCAAACCTGCAAGTGCCTTTGTTAATATTTTATTACCGGGGTCTGCGGAACTGACTAAACGTGATGCACGATAACCCGGCTCGGGTTTTAAAACACCGCCCTCCAAAATATTCTGTAAGTTGCCATAAGCTTCGGCGCTACGGGTAGTAGCGGGCTCCAGCATTAAGAAGCGGCAAAAGCCAAAGGTTGCTTCGGCCCGCTTATTTTGATGGAAGGCGGATAGCGCGTACATTCGGGTACTGCCGGCATCGCTGCTATCCAGCGCCATGGCATTGGCAAATGTATATTCGGCCTCGCCATATTGCTTCGCTTTAAAATAGGCAATCCCCAAATTGTAATAGATGCGCTGGTTGCCTGGGTCGGCCTTAATAGCGTTTTGATAAGCGGCAACCGCGTTCGGCAATTGCCCCGTCCCCTGGTAAATGCTACCCATCAGGCTGTAAGCCGCCGCCGTAAATTTGGCGTTGGTGCCCGTGGTTGCTTTCTCTATAAATGGCAGGGCTTCCGTGTTTTTACCGGCAGAAAAAAGCGTGAACGCCATCTGGTAGTTAGCCTGTACGTTTTCTGGCTCAAGGGTCAAAGCCGCTTTGTAGCTGTCAGCTGCTTCCGTGTATTTCTTTTGATTGTTTAACTCTACGCCTTGTTTGATGAGGCCGGCCACGCTATTATCGCTTTGGGCCAGCGCATCAAAGCCGGGGCCCAAAGCACAAATAAAAAGGATGATCTTAAAGTAAAACCGCATGTTTTAAAATTCCCGTTTGGTTGCCTTCAACCAGGCATCAAATTCGTTTAATTCCTTGTCGTGTTCTTTAAACCAGGCAAGGTTTTCGTCCTTGTAGGCGCTTAAGGTTATATAACGTGTAAATGCGGCCATATTGCCTGATTTTGCAAGCTTCTCAAAAAAATCCGAGTAATAGGAGGCAACGAAGGGGTTGTCTTTATCGCCGGTAATAACATGTGCAATTTCAAAAAGCGCGGTGAGTTGTAAAGTTAGTGAGTCGGTTGCACTGAGATTTTTTTTGTCGGATGTGGCATTGGTAACCGTCAATGGCATCAGCAAGTTGGATGAACTAAGGTCTTTTTCATTGATGGTTATGGTTACACTTTTTTCTCCGGTTTTCTTCACCCCATTATTAATGATGGCTTTAACATAGGCGATGGCTTCTGGCGAACGTTTTGTTTGCGGCTCTATCAATAAGAAATTGCACCAGCCTAATAACGATTGGCCCAATTTATTTTGGCGGTTAGCAGCCATGGCAAATACGCGTTGGCTGCTTGCATGTTTAGGGTCAAGCTTAATAGCTGTTATGGCATTAGCTTCGGCATCGGCATATTGCTTTTGGCCATAATAAGTAATAGCGATATTAAAGTACAGGCGCTGGTAGTCGGGCGCGGCGGCTATTCCACTTTTATAGTATTCCAGTGCCTTATCGGGTTGTTTATTGTCATCGTAAATATTGCCTATCATGTTATAGGCGTCGCCGCTTTCGGGCTTAAGTTTAATGGCGCTCTCCAGGTAAGGGATGGCATCAAGCGGTTTACCCTGCGCTTGCAGGGTGTACGCCGTTTCGTAAACGGCGTTGTAAAAGTTGGGGTCTATTTTTAAAGCTTCCCGGTATTTGGCAAGGGCATCGTCATATTTACCCTCATCATTTAAGGTAACACCTTGCTTTACCAATTCTTTTAACTTGTCGGTACCCTGGCTATAAGCCGTCCCCGAAGTGGTAATAAAAGCAAGCAGTAGTAAGGTTTTGTAAAGAGGTTTCATTGTGTAAGGTTTATATTGTTAATATTAACAATAAGATGCCAGAAGGGAGGCAATTCCACAAACTTTTTTTTAAATAAAGCACAAGGGAAAATGGATGTCCGTGCGGATAATTTAACCCGTTTTTAATTATGTTGAAACATTATTTCAACTTTTATCTTATACCTTCTATATAATTTCTCATTTTCGCTTTCGTTTAAAGAAGAATTTTTTACCTATGAATTTTGTGCTCAAAGCTGCCTGTGCGGCTTCCTTGTTCTTATTTTCCGCCTGTTCGTCTGGCCCGACCGATAAAAAAAACGCCGCTGCCGACCCCATGAAGCCCTTTGATCCTACCGGATTACTAAAATATAACCCCAAAGACGCCGATAAAAAAATTGATGAATTTATGCAGCACCTGCATAAGGTTAGCGGTTTTAACGGCAATATACTGGTTGCCAAAAAAGGTAAAATAATTTACGAGAACGCGCTGGGCTGGGCTAATCACCTTACCCGCGACAGCCTGAAAATTGGTTCGCAATTTGAACTGGCATCGGTAACCAAAACCATGACCGGTACCGCCATTATGCAGCTTTGGGAACGCGGCAAACTCAAGCTCGACCAGAACGTTAAAGAATTTTTTCCTGATTTTCCCTACGAAGGAATTACCATCCGCCTGCTGCTTACGCACCGTTCGGGCATGATGAACTACGTGTATTTTGTAGATGGCATTTACCGCGCCGAGCACCGCGACCAAAAGAAAGGGTTAACCAACGCCGGCGCTATGGCCATGATAGCCCAGTATAAACCCGCGCGCTATATAGCTCCCGATAAAAAATTCCACTACAACAACTCCAACTTTATGGTGCTTGGTGCCATCATAGAAAAAATTACCGGTAAAAGTTATGCCGATTATATGATGGAGAATATTTTCAAGCCTGCCGGGATGACGCATACCGCAGTATATTCTAAAGCGGTTTATGATAAAATACCCGTTGATGTAGTAGGGCACGATCGTAACAGCTGGCGGTACTCAGTAGCGCAGAATTTTTTAGATGGTCCGGTTGGCGATAAAGGTATTTACAGCACCGTTGGCGATCTGTACATTTTCGACCAGGCGCTTAGGGCCGGGCGTTTGATAAAACCCGCCACTCAGGATTCGGCCTACACACCGCGCAACCCAATGGTGCGTGGCCATTTTAGTTATGGCTACGGCTGGCGTATATTTGAAGCGCCGGGGCAGGATGTGGTTTACCATACCGGATGGTGGCACGGTTTCCGCCATATTTATTTGCGCGATTTGAAAAACGATGTAACCATTGTTTTGTTAGGGAATATGGTAAATGGCAGCCTGCTGCACCTGGACGATCTGTATAAAATGACCGGTATGCCCGTAGTGCGCAAAGGTGCCTACAATGGTGCCGGTGATACGGAGGAGGACTAATGGATGTGCAGATTTCAGGTGTGCAGATATGCAAATGAGGAATTTCAAATAGGAAATACAAAAATAATAACAGATAAGTTTAATTGGATGCCGATTTCAGATTTGCAATTCATCTGCACATCTGAAATCTGAAATCCGCACATCAAAAACATATGTTCGATAAACTAATGGAAGCCCAGCAAAAGGCTGGTGAAGTAAAGCAAAGGCTGGACGCGATCAGTGTAACCGGCACTGCCGAAGGTGGTAAAATAACCGTGCAGGCTAATGGTAATAAGGTGGTTCAATCGGTGACTATTGATGAGGCTTTTTTGAAGGAAGCTGATAAAGAGGAACTGGAGGAGCTGTTGGTTATTGCCATCAACAAAGCCATGGAGCAGGCCGACAACGTAAGCCAAAGTGAAATGGCTGCCATGACCAGCGCTATGTTTGGCGGCATGGGAGGCTTATTTGGCAAATAGTATTGCGGGTATGTAATATTACCGTTAAATAGGTTGCACGTTTAAACATCTACCCGGTTATTTTGTAATTTGAGCACTTAATTTGATCGCTTATGAAAGTTACCTATTTAGGCCAGTCGACCATTGAGCTGGAGGCTGCCGGAAAAAAATTATTATTCGATCCGTTTATCACCTATAACGATCTGGCCAAAGGCATTGTTGATGTTGCAAGCCTTAAACCCGATTACATCCTGGTATCGCACGGGCACGGCGACCATGTTGCCGACCTGGTACAGGTGCAAAAACAAAGCGGTGCAAAAGTTATTTGCATTGCCGAAATTGCTGGCTGGCTTGGTAAGCAGGATATTGATAATGTACACGGCATGAACATCGGCGGCGGCTTCAACTTCGAGTTTGGCCGGGTGAAGATGGTGAACGCGGTACACTCCAGCGCTTTGCCTGATGGCAGCAACGGCGGAAACCCCGCAGGGTTTCTGATATCCTCGGAAGGAAAGAAGATCTACTTCGCCGGCGATACCGCGCTTACCTACGATATGAAACTGCTGGAGGATGAAAACCTCGACTGGGCGTTTTTACCTATTGGCGATAACTACACCATGGGTGCGGATGATGCCATAAAAGCAGCAGCATTCATCAACTGTAAAAACATTATCGGCATCCATTACGATTCGTTCCCGGTTATTAAGATAGATAAGGAAGAAGTTAAAGAGAAATTTATTAAAGCAGGGCTTAACCTTAAGTTGCCTGCCATAGGCGAAAGCTTAGATCTGTAAAACCAAAACGGCCCCGAAATTTTCGGGGCCGTTCTTTTATCATACTGTTTGCTTAGATCACTGTTCCGGCCGGGATAATCGCGCGTTTCTTCACGATAACAATACCATCAACAACGGTATAGGTTGGGAAATCTCCATCAGGTAAATTGCCCCCGCAGTTGATCTTCACATCATCGCCGATGTAGGTATTCTTATCTATGATCGCGTTTCGCAGGGTACACCTGTCGCCTATACCCATAATTGGTTCGCCGTTTGCTTTGGCGGCGGCTATTTCATCCAGTGTTTGGTAATTATCGCTACCCATAATGTAGCAGCTATCTATGGTGGTGTAAAGCCCGATACGGGTACGGATACCAACGATAGAACGAGTTATTAAGCTCGCGTTGATGATACAGCCATCAGCAATGATCGATCTATCCAAATGGGTGCCCGATATTTTGGTAGGCGGCAACATGCGCGCACGGGTGTAGATGTGGTTTTTATCGAACAGGTTAAACTGCGGGATATCATCTGTAAGGCCCAAGTTGGCGTCGAAGAAAGATGGGATGGTACCAATATCTGTCCAGTACCCTTCGTACTGATAGCTTACTACCTTATGGCCCTCTATCGATTGCGGGATAATTTCTTTACCAAAATCGGTATGGTCGTTACCTTCTAAAAGGTCGTATAAAAGTTTACGGTTGAAGATGTAAATGCCCATTGAAGCGAGGTAAATCCTGCCCTGGGCTTTCATCTCGGGGCTAACTTCCGATACCCAGTTCTCGAAACCTGTTTTTGGTTTTTCTATGAACGAGGTGATCAGGTTCTCGTCATCCGTTTTCAGGATGCCGAAACCGGGAACATCATTCACATGCACCGGGATGGTAGCGATAGAGATATCCGCCTTTTTCTCGATGTGCTGTTTTATCATTTCATCAAAATCCATCTGATACAGCTGATCGCCCGAGAGGATAAGCACGTACTCAAAATCGTGTACGCCCAAATGATGCAGGCTTTGCCTAACCGCATCTGCTGTCCCCTGGAACCAACCGGCGCTGGTAGGGGTTTGCTCGGCAGCCAAAATATCCACAAAAGCGGTACTGAACGTACTGAAGTGGTAGGTGTTTTTGATGTGCTTGTTTAACGATGCCGAGTTAAACTGTGTTAACACGAATATCCTGTCGATACCCGAGTGTAAACAGTTGGAGATGGGGATGTCAACCAATCGGTATTTGCCAGCAATAGGCACTGCCGGTTTCGAACGTGTTTGGGTTAGCGGTGCTAAACGGCTACCCTGGCCGCCGCCAAGTACAATGCTGATTACTTTTGATGTCATATCGTAGGAGTTAAACTTTCGTAAAGGTCAATATATTCTTTTGCCGACCGGTACCACGAAAAATCGAGGCCCATCATGCGCTTACGCAGTAAAAGCATTTTTTTAGCGTCGCTGTATAATTCAACAGCGCGGGTTATCGAATTGCTGATATCATCCACACTAACATTATTAAATCGGATGCCGTAGCCATCTTCATCGCCAAAATCAATTACAGTATCGGCCAGGCCACCCGTGGTACGTACCACCGGGATAGTACCGTAACGGATGGCATACAATTGGTTTAAGCCGCAAGGCTCCACGCGCGATGGCATCAGCAGGAAATCTGCCCCGGCGTATATCAAATGCGCCAGCGATTCATCGTACCCGATAAATACGTTACAGTTTTGCGGGTAAAGATCTTTCAGCTTTTGCAGGGCCATTTCGGTTACGGTATCGCCGGTGCCCAGTATCAAAAAGTTAACATTATCGCCATGCCGCTGTATGCTGCGCTCGATGGCTGCGGGCAGTACATCGGCACCTTTTTCTACAACTAAACGGCCAATGAACACAATAAGCGGTTTATCAGCCGAAAGATGGAATCGTGTACACAGTAATTCTTTATTCTTTTGCTTGCCCTTATTTACCGTGGCAGCGGTGAATTTGTTAGGCACCATCGGATCGGCATTGGCATCCCAAACCTCGGTATCTATGCCATTGATGATGCCGTAGCCTTTATGTCTCTCTACATAGAAAAGGTACTCCAGCCCGTTGGAGTTGATGGATAACTCTCTTAAGTAATTGGGCGATACCGTGGTAAACCGCCAGCAGCATTTTACAGCCGATGCAAGCGGGTTGATGCCGCCGTTCCAGTCCAGCAGGCCGGTTTTATAAAAGTCAATTTCGGGTAACAGGTTTAACCGTTCCCAGCCAAAAGCACCGTGGTATTGCCCGTTGTGGATAGTAAATATGGTGGGGATGTGTGCCAGCCGGGTATATAAAGCCGAGTGGTACATCATAAATGGCACCAAGCCCGAGTGATGATCGTGGCAATGTACCAGGTCGGGTGTTTGGCCGCTCCAGTTTATCCAATCCAAAAAGCAGATCTGGAAGGCCATGAACTGGTCCTGCTCATCGGGGTAACTGTAAATGTTTTCCCTATCCAGCAAGCCCGGTATCTTTATTAAAAAAAGCTCGAAGCCCAGCTTATCGGTGGTTTCTTTTAGTACCTCAAAATAGATCCGGCGGGTGCCCAATAGCGTGGTGCCCTGGAAAACCATGTCAAAAGTGTTTTCGTGAACAAACTTTCGGTTGTAAAAGGGCATTACTACAGCTGCGTTTTGCCCTGCCTGGTTTTGATACTTAGGCAATGCACCAACAACATCTGCAAGCCCGCCAACTTTGGCAACAGGATAGCATTCGGCACTCAGGTGGAAGATTCTCATTCGGGATTATGTTTGGTTAAGGTACTAAACATTTCCTCAAAAGAACAAACATATAATTTGAAAAATGTGTTTGAAATGGTGTTATTATTTAATTAAAACACGCTGTTGATTACCATTTCGGTATTTATCTGAAATAGACGAACGCCTTTGTTGCGATTTTGATAATGAAGCTATATTGGGGGGATGGCGTTTTTAAAAATGCCTGCTTAAAAAGAAATATCGCAGGCAAGCAGCGCCGATTTTAGTACGCCGGTTTGCTCGTAAGTTTGCTGGTAAACGCCGGATGCATCAAGCGTAAGCAGGGTTGTGTTTTTGTTTTCAGGGTCTATCATGAAGTATTCCTTAACCCCTGCTTTCTCGTATAAGGCACGCTTGCGTTTGGTGTCGTATGCGCGATTCGAAGAAAGGATTGCGATGATCAGCGCGGGCGCACCATGAACACCATTTGTTTGCATGATTTCCTTTTCATCATTTAAAACCACGAACAGATCAGGCTGAACCACAGATTGCTGCTCTCCGATATAAACATCAAAAGGCGCACTTAATAACGTTCCAACCGGGTTATCCTGCAAAAACTGAAATAGCAAAGAAGTAAGTTTAATTACAAGAAGCTGATGTTCCCGGGATGGTGCTGGCGACATAATCAATTCGTTAAAAATCACTTCACAGCGCGTACCTTCCGGCAACATGCGGTAAATATCTACCGCTGTACGCGGTATCTCTGGTATTACCTGTTGATATTTATGCTTTTCATCCATAACCTTTTAACAAAGCGCTTTACACAAATATAACGATTGCAATAATTAAACCATTATGGGGGAATTATTTTAATCCCCACTTTTCGAAAATTTTCACAACCTCAGCGTGCAGAAATACCTCGCCTCTGTCCGCTTCGGCAATTCCCTCCAAAATATCTTGTTGTTGCAATTCGCTTAATTCGTCAAACCAATCTGAATTATTGCTTGCTATTTCTTCCATGGGTTTACTTTGGGCGTTCCCGCTTACCAGCGGGCCGGGCTATATCTGTTACAACTCCTTATTTCGCGCCGCTGATAGAAGCGGCGCTTCATTCCGGGGTTTCCACTACTATCCTAAAGCAAATTATCCTATCAATGCGCTTCCAGCCAATTCACCCCCGTGCCAATTTCTACCATAATAGGTACTTCGGTTTTAATGGCGTTCTTCATGTTCTCTAAAATGATGGGCTTCACAATTTCCACTTCGTAATGCGGTACATCAAAAACCAACTCATCATGCACCTGCATGGTCATGCGGGCATCCAGCTTTAGGGCCTTAAACTCTCGGTGAATGTTGATCATGGCTATTTTGATCATATCCGCAGCCGAACCCTGGATAGGGGCGTTAATGGCATTTCGTTCGGCAAAGCCGCGTACGGTTTGGTTGGCAGAGTTGATATCGCGCAGGTAACGGCGGCGGCCCATCAGGGTGGTTACGTAGCCATTTTCGCGGGCGAAGTTCATGGTATCGGCCATGTATTGCTTGATGCCCGGGTATTGGGCAAAGTAGTTTTCGATGATCTCGGCAGCTTCCTTCCTCGGGATGCCTAAATTCTGCGAAAGCCCAAATGCCGATTGGCCGTAAATAATACCAAAATTCACCGCCTTGGCATTGCGGCGCTGGGTGCTGTCTACCTCATCCAAACCGATACCATACACTTTGGCTGCCGTGGCCGTGTGGATATCAATATTATCAACAAAGGCCTGGCGCATGTTAGGGTCTTTGCTGATCTCGGCGATAATGCGCAGTTCTATCTGCGAATAATCCGCAGATACAATTACGTGATTCTCATCGCGCGGGATAAAGGCTTTCCTTACCTCCCTGCCCCGCTCGGTGCGGATAGGGATATTTTGCAGGTTGGGGTTGTTGGAGCTTAAACGCCCGGTTGCTGCCACCGCCTGGTTATAGCTGGTATGGATACGCCCGGTTTTGGCATTCACCATGGTTGGTAAAGCATCTACATAGGTAGACTTCAACTTTTGCAGCTGGCGGAAATCCAGGATATCCCTAACAATATCGCTTTTGGCAGCAAGGGATAACAGCACATCCTCGCCGGTTTGGTATTGGCCGGTTTTTGTTTTTTTGGCTTTAGGGTCAAGCAGGAGTTTTTCAAAAAGCACCTCGCCCAGTTGTTTTGGCGATGCGATGTTAAACCTTACGCCGGCTTTTTCAAAAACTACTTTCTCCAGCTTGGCAATATCAACTTCCAGTTCTTTACTGAATTCCTTCAGGGTTTCATGGTCTATTCGTACGCCTTCATGCTCCACATCAGCCAGTACATATATCAGCGGATTCTCTATCTGGTGCAGCAGGTTTTCGGCACCTACTTCTTTTATCTTCGGCTCGAAGATGGTTTTCAGCTGTAGCGTAACATCGGCATCTTCGGCGGCGTAATCTTTTATTTTTTCTATCTCCACATCGCGCATATTGCCCTGGTTTTTACCCTTGGGGCCGATGAGCTCGGTAATGGATACCGGTTTGTAATTCAGGTAATTTTCCGACAGGATATCCATCCCGTGGCGGGTATCCGGGTCTATCACGTAATGGGCCATCATGGTATCAAAAAGGTCGCCCTTCATCTCCACGTTGTACCACTTCAGCATCAGGATATCAAACTTCAGGTTCTGCCCTGTTTTGCCAATTTTCTCATCCTCAAAAACCGGCTTAAATTCAGCTACTATTTTCATGATTTCCTGCTCATCTGCAGGTACCGGCACATACCAGCCATGGTTGTGTTTTATCGCGAAGGACAGTCCCACCAGTTCGCACTGGTTAGCATCGGTGCCGGTGGTTTCGGTATCAAAACAAAAAGTTTTTTGTTCGCTCAGGATCCTGATCAGTTCGGCACGTTTTTCGAGGGTGTCGGCCAGGATATACTCGTGGGGTACGGTGTTAATGTTTTTTACCTCTGGCTGGTTAGGCGCTTCGTAAATATCTTGCGTCTCTACGGTTAGCGTGGTGCGGGCACCGGCGACCGGCTCGCCAAACAGGTCGGTTTGTACCGATACGGCGCGGGTTTCGGTAATGCTGAAGTCATCGCCAAAAACGCGACGACCAAGGGTACGGAACTCCAGTTCGGCAAAAAGCGGTTCTAATAAGTCTTTGCTTGGGGCGCACATTTCCAGTCCGGCCTCGTCCAGTTCAACAGGAGAGTTCAGGTTGATGGTAGCCAAACGTTTCGACATCAGTCCCTGCTCTGCAAACGCTTCCACATTCTCGCGCAGCTTGCCTTTCAGTTCGTGACTGTGGGCTATGATCTCTTCAACTGAGCCGTATTGTTTGATAAGTGTCTTTGCGGTTTTTTCGCCAACGCCCGGGATGCCGGGAATGCCGTCTACCGCATCGCCCCAGAGGCCAAGTATATCTATCACTTGTTCGGGGCGCTCTATTTCCCATTTGGCGAGCACTTCCTTTACGCCCAATATCTCCATGTCGTTACCCATACGGGCCGGTTTGTAGATGCGGATATTTTCTGATACCAGCTGCGCGAAATCTTTATCGGGTGTCATACAGTAAACCTGGAAGCCCTTCTGCTCGGCTTTTTTGGCGAGAGTACCTATGATATCATCTGCTTCGTAACCATCAGATGTGATGAGCGGGATGTTGAATCCAAGTACTACCTTAAATATATAGGGAAGGGCCTTGCTCAGGTCCTCGGGCATGCTTTCGCGGTGGGCCTTGTATTTTTCATATTCTACGTGGCGTTCGGTTGGGGCATCGGTATCAAAAACCACGGCCATATGGGTGGGTTTTTCCTTCTTCAATACATCCAGCAGGGTATTGGTAAAGCCCATTACGGCAGAGGTATTTAAGCCGCCCGACGTAAAGCGCGGCGATTTACTTAATGCAAAATGCGCCCGGTAAATAAGGGCCATGCCATCCAATAGAAAAAGCTTCTTCATAATATTTGATTACACCGATTATTGATTGTGATTACACTGATTAAAAATGATTTCACAGATTGGTTGCCGATGTGTGTTTTCAAAAATACAATTAATGTTTCCCTCCAGCCAAAATCTAAACAATCATTTTTTAATCGGTGTAATCCTCCTCCAATCGATGTAATCCCATAATAATCGGTGTAATCATCTAAAACTACATTCCATCGTATGATCGTTCACCATGCCGGTGGCTTGCATGTGCGCGTAGCAAATTGTGCTGCCAAAAAAGTTAAAGCCGCGTTTTTTCATGTCCTTGCTTATTGCGTCAGATTCGGGCGAGGTGGCTTGCGGGCCGTTTTTAAGATGGTTGTCGATAGGCTTTCCATCCGGCATAAAACTGTACAGGTAATTATTAAACGAGCCGAACTCCTTTTGCACATCTATAAAAAGCTGCGCGTTGCGGATAGCAGCGGTTATTTTTAGCTTGTTGCGGATGATACCTGCATCGTTCATCAGGCGTTCTTTATCAGCAACGGTAAAAGCCGCTACTTTGTGCACATCAAAATCTGCGAAGGCCTTGCGGTAATTCTCGCGCCTGCGCAAAATAGTTATCCAGCTTAAACCGGCCTGGGCCGCTTCGAGGGTGAGGAATTCGAAGAGTATCTTGTCATCGTGTGTGGTTTTTCCCCATTCTTTATCGTGGTATTCCATGTAAAGAGGGTCGGTTCCGCACCAGCTGCAGCGGTGTAAGTCGATTGTCATGTAGCGTATTAAAGTTTTAGTTCATCATTATGGGAGGATGTGTCTCGGACTATGGGTAATCGTAATAGAACCTCTGTATTAAATCTCTTTATAACTCTTCTCTTTTCAAGGCTATCCAATTTAGACGTAACAGCGCATCGCCATTTGCCATTATTTAAAGTCGAAACAATATCAATGTAGCCGATATCCCCGTTATATTGACCTTCAAAGCCCGCATGGTACCGATACCTCTGGATATTTATCCTGTAAATCTCTACTGGGCTCTGAGTAAATAAAATGTCCTCGCCCTCATCTATGCAACAGCAAGAACATTTATCTACATTACCAAGGTCGGTAAATGAAGAGGACTCTTTTGCAATAACATATTTTGGATGCAAAACCTTAAATGAGTCAATCATTCTCTGCAAATCGAGGCCTTTTTCCCGATTAAAAAAAATACGCCCTTTTTCGTGGATACCGCAGCTTGGGTCTCTCAAATCTGAATTATGCCCGGCAAAGCCATCTGCAAACGCATTAAAAAAAGCAACGTAACCAACTACAAGCAGTACAAAAGCTATGAGAATGCCGAACAAGAGTTTAATGAGCATATACTAAGATACATTAATTGTTATTGTTTCAAACCGCCAACTGACTTCAACTCATCCCAATACTCCACAGCCCTGCGATAATGAGGTATCACTATCGAGCCGCCAACCAGGTTGGCTATCATAAATACCTCGTTCATTTCATCGTGCTTTACGCCGGCTTCGTGGCATTTGCCCAGGTGGTATTTAATGCAATCGTCGCAACGTAGCACCATACTGGCTACCAGGCCCAGCATTTCCTTGGTTTTTACGTCCAGCGCGCCATCGGCATAAGTGGTGGTATCAAGCGCGAAGAACCGCTTGATATTGGTATTGGCTGTTTCCATTATCCTATCGTTCATTTTGGTGCGATAGGCTTCAAAATCGTTTATTAATTGTCCCATAGATGGTTATAAAGTATAAAAACAAAAGTGTGTTTTAGCGGAAATTTTTACCTTTACCGTTATACAAACCTAAATCATAAACATGAAATATTTTTACCTGCTTTTACTATTAATCTTTACATCATCTGCGGCTACTTACGCACAAAGCAACTTTAAACCCGGGTATATAGTCGATTTGAAAGGGGATACTATTAGGGGCTCTGTTGATTCCCGCGAGTGGGATATTAACCCGGCCACTGTTATTTTCAGGTCGGCTAATGATAACCAGGAAAAAACCTATGCGGTTGCTGATATCAAAGCATTTGGCGTAGCAGGCAATGCTTATTTCGAAAAAGTTGAAGTGCCGGTAAGTTTAGATTATGTTGATGTGACAAAAGCATCAGCGCTTTTAAAAGATACCAGCGTTGTTCGTACCGTGTTTCTGAAAGTATTAACAACTGGTAATGTTGCTAACTTGTACAGCTATACCGACCTTATTAAAACCCGGTACTTTCTACAGGATAATGCTGCTAAACATGCAGAGGAATTGGTTTACCATGTTTACACCGACCAGAACGTAAGCTTTCTGAAAAAAGTAACCCGGTACAAAACGCAATTGCAATATTTAGCCCAAAATGCTAAAATGGACAATGCTTCGCTTACGAACAAAATTCAAAATGCACAGTACGAACAAAACGATCTGGTAGGCATTGTGCGTACTATCAACCAGGAAAAAGGAGCCACTTTTACTGCAGAGAAATTGTTTACCACCCGGTTTTTCGTGGGCTTAAGTTTTGTAAACAGCGCATTAGGTTACAGTTTTGCAAACCCGTTTAATGAAAATACACTCAAACATTCGGCGCCTAAAATTGGCGCAGGTATCGACCTGATCTTCAATAAAAACACCCAGAAAGTGTTTTTTAGGATAGAAGCCGGCTACAGCGAGAATAAGTATAACTTTACCATTGCAGAAAATTCGTTTTCGTCGCTGGCCTATTATATCAATCAAAAAGCAATATCGTTACAGCCACAAATTATATACAATGTGTACTCGAAGGATAAATTGAAGGTGTTTATAGATGCCGGCTTTTTGTATAACTATTATAATTATAATAACTACGACATTTATACCTATTCTAACAACCCGCCGGTAAAAGAAAAACGCCCTTATCTTACCTTTGAAAAATCATCCGTGCATATTCTTTTGAAAACCGGTGTTGTGATAAATAAGCATTTCGAACTTAACTTAGGTTATGTAACTAAATCGGAATTGTCTGCAAGTACGAATGTTGCTTTCTCCATGAGTGCATACCAGGCAGGGTTTAATTATTTATTTTAATATCAATTATTTTATGGAAAGCTTATCCCCAAACATTTTTGTAACCGACATTAACAAAACCATTGAGTTTTACACCCTTTTAGGCTTTGGAGTGGCCATGAGCGTACCCGAAACCGGGCCCGGCCTGGTGTGGGCTATGATGGTGAAAGGCAATGTTACCATGATGTTCCAAAGCATGGAAAGCCTGGGCGAGGAACTGCCCCAAATAAAGCGTACCGACGGCGGCTCGCTGCTGTTGTACATCAAACTGAGCGGTATCCGTGCCTTTTTTGAGGATATTAAAGAAAAGGTTACCGTACTGAAAGGCCTGGAGAAAACCTTTTACGGCGCTACCGAGTTCTCCATCCTCGATAATAATAGCTACGTATTAACCTTTGCCGAAGACGAAGCGGAATGATAACCTTTAAACGGCTCGACCATTTTCACGTTTGTGTACCGCCCGAAAGGCTGGAGGAAGCACGCTTATTTTACACCGAAGTTATCGGGCTGGAGATGATCTACCGGCCCGATGACCTGTTTTCTTCCGCAGGGTATTGGTTTAATATTGGCAGTGTGCAGCTGCATATTGGGGTGGAACCGGCTTTGCCGCGCACCATTCGCCATGTGGCTATGGAGGTTACAGATATCGCGGCAGCAAGGGTGCAGCTGGAAAGCAATGGCGTGGAGATAGTGGAGGAGCCCATCATCCCCGGCAGAACCCGCTTTGCCTTTATCGACCCGTTTGGCAACCGCATGGAGCTGCTGCAAATAATATAACCACTTATAGTTGTAGGAATTACACCAAGCGCTAAAACTTTAGTACCTTGCTTTTCCTTTAAAGGTTATGAAAATACTTACCCCGGCAATGCATGGAACTGCAGATTACCTCATGGTGCTGTTCCTGTGGTCGGCCCCAACATTTTTTGTATTGCCCGATGACCTGGGGCGTTTTGCCTACTTGTTGGGGATAGCACATTTGGCTTTAACAGTTTGTACCAATACCACCTCAGGCATATTCAGGTTTTTTTCCATGCCGTTGCACGGGCTGATAAAATTTTCTGTAAGCATAATTTTGGTGACCATCAGCTACACCATTTTTAAGTACGACGACCGCGCACGCGCTTTCTTCCTTACCTACGCCGTATTGCTGCTGGTGCTTTTTTTGGTGACGGATTACACCGGATCGGAAAGCAAAGTAGCCAGGAGGCTTAAAGGCTCAGCTCGATTGCCGGGTCCCAATACAGCGCTTTAAAGTTTTGCACCTGGTTATCTATTACCGTTATGCCTTCGTTTGCCAGCATCTGCTCCATGGTATCGCCACCAAAGTGGAACTTGCCTGTTAACAACCCCTGCCTGTTTACCACCCTGTGCGCGGGTACCGGCGGGTTTGCAGTTCCGCAGGCCATCATGGCGTAGCCCACAATTCTTGATGATTGCTTGCTGCCCAAATACGCCGCTATAGCACCGTAGGAGGTTACCCTGCCTTTGGGTATCAGCCGTACTACATCGTACACGTTATCGTAAAAGGTATAATCGGGCATCTGTTGGGTTTAAAACGAGAACTTAAGGTAGTTAATGTTTTTGTTATGCTTTAAATATTTTTTCTCGTAATAGGTTTTAATGGAGAGCACCTCATCCGCAAATTCCGAATGGTACAGGTCCTCGGTTCTGGCATGGAGGGGAAGGTTTAGTTCCACAATCTTATCGGCAGTGTAAGCGTGCAGGCCGTCGTTATCGGTTTTAAGGTTTACGCAGCCGCCGGGTTTTAGCAGCACGCGGTATTTATCCAAAAAGCGTGGGGAAGTCAGCCTTTTCTTTTCGCGACTTAGCTGTGGTTGCGGATCGGGGAAGGTGATCCAGATCTCGTCCACTTCGCCGGGAGCGAAGTAATCGCTCAGGTTCTCTATCTGTATGCGCAGGAAAGCCACGTTGGGTACGCCATCCTCCAGCGCGGTTTTGGCACCACGCCAAATGCGGTTGCCCTTATAATCCACCCCGATGAAGTTCTTATCCGGGAACAGTTGCGCCAGGTTTACCGTGTATTCGCCTTTACCGCAGGCCAGCTCCAGCACCACGGGGTTTTGGTTTTTAAAGAAGTCGGCAGCCCATTTACCCTGGTAAGGTTTGCCGGCGTCTAACTGTAGTACATTGCTAAACGTATCTATTTCGGCAAAGCGCCTAATTTTGTCTTTTCCCATAAAGAGGCAAAAATAAAAAAAATAATGGGTTAA
This sequence comes from Mucilaginibacter pankratovii, assembly GCF_014773265.1. Lineage (GTDB taxonomy): Bacteria > Bacteroidota > Bacteroidia > Sphingobacteriales > Sphingobacteriaceae > Mucilaginibacter > Mucilaginibacter pankratovii. The sequence continues at coordinate 68,445 of NZ_JACWMY010000006.1, forward strand.
GGTTCTGTAGTGCGCTGTTAGGAGCGGAGTGTGGTTTATGCCAAGCCTGTGGATGTTACGTTTTTCGCGGTTGTTTATTTTTTAAAGCGCTCAAGAGGGCTTCGCCGTTCTTTTTTTCCGCAAAAGAAAAGTAACCAAAAGAAACTTAGCGCAGCGACCTCATGAACACCTTAAAAATAAACAACCGTGAATAAACTCCCGGCTTGGTTCCGCCCTATGAAAGTTAGTGATTTTGCAGTGCCTGTGCCACCCGTGCGTTCCCGAGGCCGGTTTTTTTGCGGGCTTTGTTGGGCCTGTTTATATTACTCGTGCAAATCAAATCCGATTAATCGTATAAATCTCATAAATCCCGGTTCAGACAATGGCAGCAGAAAAGCTTCGGGCGAAAGCGGGCAGAACGTGGTGGACAGTGGGCGGGAAGGGCATAGCAATACTCGCAGAAGGGTGGGGCAAGCGGGGCGCGACAGCAGGGCAAGATTTTGCAGCCCGTGAGTTCTGCCCGATTTGCAGGGCAAAGGCCCGTGCGGCAAAGAAGCCTCTCTGCTGTCTTGATTTTTTGGTTACTTTTTTATCAAGAAAAAAGTAACAGCCCTCCCGCGGCGAATGAGCGGGCCGATCCTTTCATTTAAGCATAAACCCATTCAAGCCCCTCAGTCAACCCCCTGTAAAAAGCCAACCACCCATCGCTACTGAAAAACCAAATCCCTACCTTGCACGTTATACCACCATGGCCGATAAAAAAACATTGATACTGGGCGCCACGCCCGACGCAAGCCGATACGCTTACCTGGCCGCTAACCGACTGGTAAGCCGCGGCCACAGCATTGTAAACGTAGGCATCAAAACCGGCGAAGTAGCCGGCGTCCCCATCGAGAAGCCCGAAACCATCCACACCGATATTGATACCATAACCCTGTACGTCGGCCCGCAAAATCAGCCGCCCCTGTACGATTATATCCTCAACACCAAACCCAAACGCATCATATTTAACCCCGGTACCGAAAACGCCGACCTCCGCCGCATGGCACACGAGCACGGCATTGCTACCGACTATGCCTGTACGCTGGTGCTGCTGAGTATTGGGCAGTATTGAGAGGGGTAAAGGCGTTATGTGAGCGAACCTTAGGCATAGACCCGGCATACACTGTTTCTGAATTAGAAACGCTATAAGAATATTTGTACATTAGGAATGTGATACAAGTAACTTGTGCATTAATTGTAGACGATCAAAATCGTTTATTTGCTGCTCAGCGTAGTGAAAGTATGAACTTGCCTTTAAAGTGGGAGTTTCCCGGAGGTAAGATTGAACCCGACGAAACAACACAAGAATGTTTGATTAGAGAGATTTTTGAAGAACTTAACATCACAATAAAGATTGTGAAAGACTTACCTACCAATATCCACAATTATCCCACCTTTGCGATAGCGCTTATTCCTTTTGTTTGTAATTATGTTAGCGGCGAATTAATTTTAAAAGAGCATGCTCAATTTAAATGGCTTCATAAAAATGAATTGTTAGATTTGGATTGGGCGGAAGCCGATATTCCAATTTTACACCACTACTTAAACCTTATAAATGCCAAAAGTTGAGTTAGGGCTTTACGAGCAATTAATTAACAAACTTATTGCAAATAAATTAAGCCTGTTAAGCACCGAATCCTTTTTTATAAAAAGCACTATGCTTGATAAAGAGGAGGCCGCAAGATATTTAAGTCTGTATTTGTCCGAAACGATAAAGTTCGCATTGAATGAAATAAAGGACGATGATAAAACGCTTAAGCAAATCGAATTATCTAATAAAATTATTCAGCTATTGATTAACGAACTCCCGGGCGTTAATCTTTCTGATAATTTAATTGATAATGAGGGCAAAATATTAGACGCTGTTTTTTCAAAATTAGACTCTCCCTTTGCCGACTTTAACAATAGAATCAAAGAAATCACCCCATATACCCGGCTAAGCCAAAGTGAGCTTTTTACAGGGAATAATGTAGGGATTTCGTTGGAAAGTGAAATTAAAAAAGAAATTCTTTCGTCCGATGAGATCTGTTGGCTGGTTTCATTTATTAAGTATTCTGGCATTCGTATTTTTAAGGAAGAACTGGAGGAATTTACTAATAGTGGTAGAAAATTGAGAATTATAACCACTTCTTATATGGGGGCTACTGATGTAAAAGCGATTGAATTTCTTTCAAACCTGAAAAATACTCAGATAAAAGTATCTTATAACTCTGACCACGAGCGGCTGCATGCAAAAGCATATTTATTCATAAGAAATACTGGATTTACGACTGGTTACATAGGCTCTTCTAATATTTCAAGATCGGCATTAACCAATGGCTTGGAATGGAATTTAAAAGTAACATCTCGAGAGATAAATCACATCATTGATAAATTCAAAAAGACATTTGAAACCTATTGGGTAGATAAAGATTTTGAAAATTATGTATTTGGAGAAGATAAGCCACGGTTAACCGCGGCGCTAAAACAGCAGCGTTCTTCTGATAAGCAAAGCATAACCACTTTTTTCGACTTAAAGCCATTTCCTTATCAAGAGGAAATTTTAGAAAAACTACAATCTGAAAGGATAGTGCACGATAGGTTTAAAAATTTGCTGGTAGCAGCTACAGGAACGGGTAAAACTGTTATATCCGCATTTGACTACCGGAATTTTAAGAACAATCATTCAAGGGCAAGGCTGCTGTTTGTTGCACATCGTAAAGAGATACTCGAACAGGCTCAGAACACTTTTCAGCATGTATTAAAGAATGCAAATTTTGGAGAATTATGGGTTGACGGCCAAGAGCCTACAAACTACGACTTTGTTTTTGCGTCTGTTCAAACATTAACTAATCAAATCAGTAAGCTTAAATTATCACCCGCATTTTATGATTTTATAATTATCGATGAGGTTCATCACATTGCAGCATCAAGTTATCGCCCTATTCTTGCCCAATTTGAACCTCAAATTTTGCTGGGCTTAACAGCAACTCCAGAGCGTGGTGACGGCGAAGATATTTTGAAAGACTTTTGCGGCGTAATAGCAGCGGAGATTCGGCTACCCGAAGCACTGAATAGAAAATTGCTTTCTCCTTTTCAATACTTTGCGTTGTCGGATAGTGTCGATTTATCAAAATTATCTTGGAAAAATGGACGGTATGAAATCAATGAACTATCGCGGCTTTATACAGAAGATGACAGGCGAATAGGCGACATCTTAGCTAATTGTGATAAGTACTTAACAGATGTTCATGACGTTAGAGCTTTAGGGTTTTGTGTCAGTATAGATCACGCACGATATATGGCTGAACAATTTACTGTTGCAGGATTAAAAGCCGATTATTTAACAAGTGAAAACTCTATTAATCGTGCCGAGATACGGGAGAGACTACGTACTAAAGAAATCAATTATTTATTTGTTAGGGATATCTTTAATGAAGGTGTTGATATCCCCGAAATTGATACGGTGTTATTCCTCCGCCCTACAGAAAGTTTAACTATTTTTTTACAACAATTAGGTAGAGGTCTTCGCCTCGCTCCCAATAAAGATTGTTTAACGGTGCTTGACTTTGTAGGCAACGCACGACCAGAATATGACTTTGAGCATAAGTTTAGAGCTTTAGTTGGAAAGACTCAAACATCTATAATTAAAGAAATTGAAGACGAATTCCCGCACTTGCCGCTGGGGTGCTCAATTGTTTTAGAAAAGAAGGCAAAAGAAGTAATCCTAAAAAACATAAGGGCGGCAATTGGATTTAATAGAAGGCAATTAGTCAATAAAATTCAAAACTTTAAACATCAATCAACGCTGTCGTTATCGCTCAAAAACTTTATTGAATTTCAAAATATTGACGTTCAATTAATCTATAAAAAGGATAATTGGAACAGGCTATGTGTAGAAGCTGGGATGATTAATAATTTCATCGAACCAAATGAAACTGAAATTACTGGATGTATCAAAAGGTTGTTGAGATGCAATTCAATTAGCTATCTGAGATTTTTAAAGAATTTGATTGAAAATAATTTCAGAATAAACGCATTAAATGAAGAAGAGGATTTAATGTTATTGATGTTTCATTATGATGTTTGGCAAAAAGCTGGATCTCAATTGGACTTAGAGTCTATAAATGAAAGCATGGATCAAATTGCCCAAAATCCAGTAGTCTTATCAGAGCTTTTGGAAGTGATAAACTATTTAATCTCAAAAATTGACTTCATAGAAAAGTCGGTTAACTTGACTTTCAAGTTGCCATTAAAAATCCATAGCAGATATAATAGAAGTGAAATATTAGTGGCAACGGGCTTGCATACATTTGATAAAGCATCATCTAACAGAGAAGGAGTTGCAGCAAATAAAGCGTTGAACATAGAGTCTTTATTTATCACGCTTAAAAAATCTGAAAAAGAATATTCGCCATCTACCTTGTACGATGATTATGCCATTAACGAAAAGCTATTTCATTGGCAATCGCAAAATGCAACCGCACCTGAGTCGCCTAAAGGGCTTTCATATATTAATCATTGCTCTCAGCATAAAGTTATATTGCTATTTGTTCGCGAGCAGAATGATGATGAATACGGCTTTACAATGCCCTATGTGTTTTTAGGTGCGGCGGACTATATAAAATCGAGTGGATCAAAGCCAATGAATATCGAATGGGAATTAAAAGAACCGATGCCAGCATACATTTGGAAAGAAAGCGGGAAATTGGCTATTGGTTAAAACTTCACTTATCTCCGATTGCCCACCTCCCCACATCCGGCTAATTTAGCCTTATGCCAAATGTTAAATTCTCCTACCGGTACCGTGATGCCGGAAACTATAAAAATCATAGCTGGGTTATTTTCGCCGATCCCGATAATGTAGAGTTATCAGCTTTAGAGGAGCTTATCCAATCCAAAATCATCGATAGTACCTATTTCTACGTAGACCAATGGCAACTGCCCGATCTCCACTTCTCCACATGGAATAACCAATTAGACCACACCTGGCACGAGTTCGAATCTATCGAATACACCAACGAAGCACCGAATGCAAAATTCAATTTAACCGGATTTATGGCCATCATAAAAAAGGTAAAACCATTTACATGGTAAATTCCTTACTTTAGCATTAACCAATCCCGGTTTGCCATGAAAAAACTATTTTGCATCGTCGCTCTGCTGCTAAGCGTATCCACCCTTGCCTTTTCGCAAAAGATACAGCATCCCAAACAAGCCATGACGGATGCGCAGGCAAAGGCCATCCTTGCCGACATGCAGCAAAAAGGCAGCGACGCCGAAAAGGTAGAGGCGCTAAAGGCGGGGGTAAAGGATAAGGGCATCACGGTAGAGCAACTCATGCTGTTGCTCAACCAGTTCTCGGCAGACGAAGGCAAATTAACCTGTGCCAAGTTTGCCTTTGCCTACACCGTAAACTATAAAAAGTACGACAAAATACAAGACCTCTTTGGCGACGAAGCCAGCAAACGCGAACTGGAGGATTTTGTAAAAAAGAATAAGTAGGGGAACGGCCAAATCATTTTCGTGGTGCCACGAAAATGATCAAATTATGTAACCGTCATGTTGGACTTGTTTCAACACCCCATCATAAAAGTAGCCAAATGCTTATCCGCTTTGCATGCCGACAACCTGTCCTGTGGGGTGCCGAAATAAATTCGGCATGACGTGGGAGGGCACATCCACTCCGCTTTTTTTGCCGTCCCCGCAGGGTCTCTTGAAAAGGACCCTGCGGAGCGTGATCTCGTTCTTGCCCAATAAGCGGCCGTCCTGAAGCGCAGGGTCCTCTGCGAGAGACCCTGCGGCGACGTTAAAGCCGGCAACTAAACAAGCCGGTTTTGTGTAAACCCTCATTTTTTATAAATAATTGATTTTTAAATAGTTAATAAAAGTTAACATGAAAATGTGTAAACTTTTGTAAACTTTTTGTCCGGGCCCGGCGCGCCACCCAACCCTGTTTTTAGCGCTCCGCGAACAGAAACCGGCATTGTATGTTACTAACCATATTTCCCTATTTTTACCGTGCATGAAAAACACTTACTTCCTCCTTCTCGCCGCTATTATCCTGTCGTCCTGTTCGCCCAAGGTTATCAAACCCTTCGAGGCTACCAACAAAGTTTACGCTACCACTACCGACAGCCTGATAGCCGTAGTGCAAAAGCAAGACACGGTTGCCCTGCTGGATAGCCTGGGCAAACCCATCGCCAGCGAGTGGGTGGCCACCGTGAATTTTAACCTGCGCAAACCCAACTACGTCATCATCCACTATACCGCGCAGGATTCGCTGGCACAAACGCTAAAAACCTTCACGCTGGTAAAGCCGCAGGTGAGCGCCCATTATGTGATCAGTAAAGACGGCAAAATTGTACACATGCTGAACGATTACCTGCGCGCCTGGCATGCCGGCATCAGCAAATGGGGCAGCGTTACCGATATGAACAGCTGCTCGATAGGGATAGAACTTGACAATACGGGTAAAGAACCCTTCGCGAAGGCGCAAATGAACAGCCTGCTGGTGCTATTGGCGCAGCTGAAGAAAACCTACAATATTCCCGCAGCTAACTTCATCGGTCACGCCGACATTGCCCCTCCCCGCAAACCCGACCCAGGCATCCTGTTCCCATGGGCTTTGCTGGCCAAAAAAGGTTTCGGCCAATGGGCAGATGTGGAGCAGCAACCCGCTCCCGAAGGGTTTGATTACGTTACCGCCCTGCGCCTCATCGGGTACGATACCAGCAACCTCCCCGCCGCCATCAGCGCCTTTAAACGCCATTTTGTACAAACGGATGATCTGCCTGTGCTAAGTTGCTGCGATATGGATGTGTTGTATAATGTGTATAGGAAGTACTGAGACGGAAGGTAAAAGCCGAAAGGTTAAAGGTAGCTTCGGGTCTTGTAAAACAAAAAAGGCGAAAAGTCCTCAAACCTTTCGCCTTTTACCTTTAAGCTTTCACCTTATTTCTTCACCCACCCATCCTTCAGCGTAACCGTACGGTTAAATACCAGTTTATCGGCGGTTGAATTTTTATCCAGCGTGAAATAACCTTTACGCATAAACTGCACCGGGGTGCCAATTTTGGCGTTGGCCAGGTCGGGTTCTATATAGGCCGTGGTTAATACCTGCAGGCTGTTGGGGTTAATATAATCTTTAAAATCGCCGTCCTCGCTGCTCGGGTCTTCTACCTGGAAAAGGCGGTCGTACAGGCGCACTTCGGCAGTTTTGCCGTGTTCTACGCTCACCCAATGGATGGTACCTTTAACGTTGATACCGCTGGTATCGTTACCACTTTGCGATTCGGGGATGTACGAGCAATGGATCTCGGTAATATTGCCATCCGCATCCTTCACCACACTTTCGCCTTTTATGATGTAAGCGTTTTTGAGGCGCACCATCCCGCCAATACTCAGGCGGAAATATTTCTTGGCAGGCACTTCCATAAAGTCCTCGCGCTCAATCCAGATCTCTCCGCCGAACGGAAACTCACGGCTGCCGTCGCCACCTTCTGCCTCGGGATTATTCTCGCCGTGGAAGGTTTCGGTTTGCCCTTCGGGATAGTTGGTAATTACCAGCTTCACCGGGTCTAAAACGGCCATACGGCGCCAGGCGGTTTTGTTCAAATCCTCGCGGATGCAGAACTCCAGCAGGCCCACGTCAATCATGTTCTCGCGCTTAGCAACGCCAATACGCTCGCAAAACTCGCGGATGCTGGCAGGCGTGTAACCACGGCGCCGCAAACCGCTTATGGTAGGCATACGCGGGTCGTCCCAACCGTCTACATGGCCATCCTCTACCAGTTGCAGCAGCTTGCGCTTGCTCATTACCGTATAGTTCAGGTTCAAACGGGCAAACTCGTATTGCTTGCTCGGGAACAGGTTCAGTTTCTCTATAAACCACTCGTACAGCGGGCGGTGGGGGATAAACTCCACCGTGCAAATAGAGTGCGTAATTTCTTCAATGGCATCGCTTTGCCCGTGTGCAAAATCGTACATCGGGTAAATGCACCAGGCATCGCCCGTGCGGTGATGGTGGGCATGCTTAATGCGGTACATCAATGGGTCGCGCAGTTGCATGTTTGGTGCGGCAAGGTCAACCTTGGCACGCAACACTTTCGCGCCATCGGGGTATTTACCGGCCTTCATATCGGCAAACAGCTGCAGGTTCTCTTCCACGCTGCGGTTGCGGTATTCGTTACCTACGCCTGGTTCGGTAGGGGTGCCTTTTTGTACGGCAATTTCCTCGGCGGTGCTATCGTCCACGTAGGCAAGGCCTTGTTTAATTAGCTCGACGGCCAAGTCGTATAGTTTATCAAAATAGTCAGATGCATAAAGTTCTTCGGCCCAGTCGAAGCCCAGCCATTTTACATCTTCCTTAATACTGTCAACATATTCCACATCCTCTTTTACAGGGTTGGTATCGTCGAAACGCAGGTTGGTTTTGCCGCCGTAACGCTGGGCAAGCCCAAAGTTAAGGCATATCGATTTGGCGTGCCCGATATGCAAATAGCCATTAGGCTCGGGCGGGAAACGGGTTAAAACCCTGCCGCCGTTCTTACCTTCGGCAATATCGCCCTCAACAATTTCCTCTATAAAATTCAGTGATCTTTCTTCGCTCATGGTGTATCAAACAGGCTGCAAAAGTACGGAGAATTTCGGAAAGCGATGTGCAGATGTGCAGATTTCAGATGTGCAGATAAAGCTGCGGATATGTCTGAACCGGGATTTAACCGATTTGTGCGATTAGTTGGATTTTTGGTATTGGAGATATTCAAAATCTGATACATCCGAAAATCCGCTTAATCCCGGTTCTGACTATGATGGCGATGCCTGCGGCCCGGGCTATGCGCTGCAACTCCTCATTTCGCGTTGCTGATAGAAGCAACTCTCCATTCCGGGGTTTCCGCTCCTATCCCTATCGCATTTTTTCTGAACCGTTGATTTTACTGATTAAATGATTTCGTTGATTGTCTGAACCATGATTTACAGGATGAAAGGATTTCATGATTCTTTAGTTTTTAAAATCACGAAAATCCCTTCATCCTGTAAATCACGTTTCAGACAAAAGAACCTGCAAAGCTCTGTGCCTCTCTGCGCCTTCTCTGTGCCCTCTGTGGTTAAAAAACGCGTTTATAGCCAATGATGTAAACAGAAACAATTTCTTACTTTTACACCAACCAACCGCCGTTTACCATGAGCGATACCCAATTTAACCGCCCCATTCGTGTTTTAGTAGCCAAAGTAGGGCTGGATGGGCACGACCGCGGTGCCCGCATTATCGCTACCACCCTGCGCGATGCCGGCATGGAAGTGATCTACACCGGTCTGCGCCAGACACCGGAAATGGTGGTGAACACCGCCCTGCAGGAAGATGTGGACGCCATCGGCATCAGCATCCTCTCCGGTGCACACATGACAGTTTTTCCCAAAGTGCTGGCGCTCATTAAACAAAAAGGGATGGACGATGTACTGCTCACAGGCGGCGGCATTATCCCTGCCGATGATATGGCCGAACTAAAGAAATTGGGCGTAGGCGAACTCTTCCCGCCAGGCACCAGCACGGCAGATATTGTAAAATACATTACAAACTGGGTACACGCCAACCGTAACTTTTAATACCACCAACATGGACTACCAAAATCTACTGATAACAACCAAAGGGCGCATCCAATACATCACCATCAACCGCGAAAGCAAACTCAACGCCCTCAATAAACAAACCCTTCAGGAACTGCACGCTGCGTTTACGGCTGCTTTTAATGATGCTGAAGTAGGTGGCATTATCATCACCGGTGCCGGCCCAAAGGCCTTTGTTGCTGGTGCAGATATCGCCGAATTTGCCGGTGTAAATATTGAGGGCGGCCGTGCAATAGCGCAAGATGGGCAAACCAGTGTGTTTGATGTAATTGCCAATGGGAACAAGCCGGTAATTGCCGCTGTAAATGGTTTCGCCTTGGGCGGAGGTTTGGAACTGGCCATGGCATGCCACATCCGTATAGCAAGCGATAACGCCAAAATGGGCCTGCCCGAAGTTACTCTGGGTTTGATCCCCGGTTACGGCGGTACACAGCGTTTAACCCAACTGGTTGGCCGCGGCAAAGCACTGGAGATGATCATGACGGCGGATATGATAACCGCTGCCGAAGCATTACAATCAGGCTTAGTGAACCACGTCGTTTTTCAGGACGATCTGCTGCCCAAAGCAGAAGAAATTCTTAATAAAATACTTGCCCGCGCACCCCTGGCGTTGGCGTCGGCTATAAAGGCCGTAAACGCGGCATCGATAGATGGTGTTAACGGTTTTGAAGTAGAGATAGCCGAGTTTGCCAATTGCTTCGGCACCGAAGATTTTACCGAAGGGGTTGCAGCATTTATAGGCAAACGCAAACCCGAATTTAAAGGAAAGTAAGAACCTGATGCAAGATTACCGGCTAATTTTAAACTATAAGATGTTTCGCTCAATCGCTGCGGTGCTTGCGATAATGTCCTTTTTGTGTATGGAGCCAGGTGCAGCATGTGCGCAATTCACCAGCAAAGTACAATTCAGCATCGGGCCCGATGTTGGTGTAGTAACAGGCACGCTTGCCAATACCCATACTGCAATGTTTGGCGGTTCGGTGCAGGTAGGGTTGCCGCTCAACAGAAGGCTTTATTTTACTATTGATGGTGGTTATAATTACTTTTTGGGCAAAAGGCAATCCGAGGCACAACCGCCAAACATTCCGGAGGTAAATTATATCGGTGTAAAGTCGGTGCCGGCAAAGCTAGGGTTAAAGTATTATCTCAGTTCGATATGGTTTGTACAGGGCGAAGCAGGGGCAGCTTTCTTTTCCGGCACCCCGCGCACATCGTACGAAGCGGGAACGGCTTTTGTGTATTCGCCTCAAATTGGAGTGGAGTTGCCTGCAGGCAGCCATCGCATTATAGCATCACTACGCTACCAATCCACTCTCCCCAAAGCAAATAATGCAGTTAAAGTAAGTTTCCTGGGGCTGCATGCGGGCTTTTGCTTTTAAGTAAGCTGCTTACAGAAGGCAGATTCATAGTTATTCAAACCAAAATAAATAGCCAGTAGCCTTTTTTACGCATTTTTCACCCCAAAGCGCGTCCCAACAGTTTAATTGTACCCCTCATAAATATTACCCAAAAACAACCGTTCCATCTCTTCTTTACACTATCCTGACCATTTGCTCCATTGGGTCAAAAAATAAATTATTGTTAATCAAACGATTGGGTTAACCTTACAATAGGATGAAAAATCGTATATGTTTTCATTCCTTACTTTGCCCTGTGCCAAACAAAAAAGCACAGGTTTAAATTTATAAGATCATGAAAAACGCATTAAAAATCACAACACTTGCATTAGCTTTCGCCGGATTATCATTTGCTGCAAAAGCACAAACATCTACCACAACTTCAACAACAACTTCGGGCGGCATACGCTACAGCATTGGCGTTGATGCCGGTGTCCCAACGGGCAAATTCAACGACGCTTTTAAATGGAACTTAGGCGGTTCGGTACAGGCGGATATCCCTGTGGCAAACCAGTTATTTGTAACCATTAATGCGGGCTACAACAACGTATTCGGCGAAACCATCACAGGTTTAGTTGGAGGCCCGTCGAGCACTGTAGAGGTTCCAAACCTGCAATTACTGCCTGTTAAAGCCGGTTTAAAATTCTTCCCGGTAGCTAATTTCTACATCCAGGGCGAAGCCGGCGCGGCATTTTTGCTTAACAAATCAGATTTCTACAACGATAAATCTGTAGCATTTGTTTACGCTCCGCAAATTGGTGTACAGTTCCCGGTAAGTGCAAATGGCAATTTTATTGATGCCGGTATCCGTTACGAAGGTACCACCAAATACAGCAGTGCATTTGATGCCAGCAAAGTAAACTTTGTAGGTGTACGCTTAGCTTACGGTTTCTAATATCGCCCTACATTTACTATCACCGAAAAACAATAAAAACGGGGAGGCTCAACAGCTTCCCCGTTTTTTGTTTTTACTGGTTTAAAGGATGCGCCATCGTATGCTACATCTGCCGATCTGCAGGTGCTTCCAATAAAGGCCGATCTCCGGTATTTTTTAGAGCCCAATTTTTATATCCAGGGAGATGCCGGTGTTGCCATCATCTTGAACAGGGCCGATCTTAGTTACACCTACTCCAGCAGGTTTACTTATTCGCCGCAAATGGGGGTATTATTTGCGGCAGGAGCAAAAAACTTTATAGGCCCGGGCATCCGGTACCGGGCAACCGGTAAATACGATGCGGAGGACCCCGCAAGCAAGTATGGCTTCCTGGGGCGGTGTGTAGCCTATGGGTTTTAACTGAAAGGCAATAAGGAAGCTTTTACAGGGATGATTGTGAACGGCCTTTAGGGGGCTTTCGCTATTAAACTTATTCCAATTTTTTTTCGGCAACATTTAATTATTTCGAAAAAATTAACAATTATTTGTACCTTACCTACCTATTACGCTACCTAACAACTGTTTTTTCCGATATGAAGACGATTCTCATCATTGATGACGAGGTTAATGTAGGGCTGTTGCTTTCTAAGTTCTTAAAACGCAACGGTTTCGATGTAGATACTGCCACCAACGGCGGTAGCGGAATGGAGTGCCTGAAGAACAAAGAATACAATCTGGTGCTTTGCGATTTTAGGCTGGAGGATACCGATGGGCGCGAAATGCTCAAAAACATCAAAGCGCTGTATCCAAAAACAGGCGTAGTTATCATCACCGGCTACTCGGATATTAAAATGGCGGTAGAGCTTATTAAAATGGGGGCCTACGATTATATCACCAAGCCCCTCTACCCCGACGAGATCTTAAACACGATTAACAAAGCCATCGAAACGCAATATGCGTTGCAGGAAATGGCAGGTAACGATTACAGCAGCGATAAGCCTCAAAAGGAAAGCAAGAAACAAATATTATCCGGCGAGTTTGTTGTGGGTACCAGTCGTGCTTCTAAAGAATTATTAAAACAGATAGAACTGGTTGCGCCAACCAATTACAGCGTTATTATATTGGGTGAAAGCGGTACAGGGAAAGAGTCTGTTGCCAAGAGTATCCACTTAAACAGCCTGCGCGCCAACCAACCATTTATAGCGATGGATTGCGGCTCGCTCACCAAAGAGCTTGCCGCGAGTGAGTTCTTCGGGCACGAAAAGGGCTCGTTCACCGGCGCTTTTGCAACTAAGATAGGCCACTTTGAAATGGCCAATGGCGGCACGCTTTTTTTAGATGAAGTGGGTAATCTTTCTTACGAGATACAGGCTGCTTTATTACGTACCGTACAGGAGCGCAAGGTAAAACGCATAGGCAGCACAAAAGAGATAGATTTGGATGTGCGCATTATAATAGCCACCAACGAGAATTTACAGGATGGCATTGCCAAGGGCAGGTTCCGCGAGGACCTGTACCATCGTTTTAACGAATTTAGTATTCAGATGCCGCCGCTGCGCGATCGTGGTAACGACATTATGATGCTGGCCGAGTACTTCCTGAAAATAGCTAACCGCGAACTGGACAGGAACGTAACCACTTTTTCGCCCGAGGTGATAGAGTGCTTTATGAACTACCGCTGGCAGGGCAACATACGCGAACTGAAGAACGTAGTGCGCCGTGCAACTTTATTAACAGAGGGAACTGAAGTGGGGATGAAAACCCTCCCGCTGGAGATCTCTAACTTTAAAGTTACCGCTTACGAATCTCAGGGGAATAACGGCTATGGCAATGGGGCGTCGGCACAGCCACAGCCCGATGTAAAGGAGGCGCCTAAGCACGACCTTAAAAACGCGGCGCTTGGTGCCGAGCACGATACCATATTAAAAGTGCTGCGCGAAGTGAACTTTAATAAAACAAAGGCTGCCGAGATCTTAAACATCGACCGTAAAACGCTCTACAATAAAATGAAGGCCATCAACCTTAAATAATATTTATGGCAGCCTCTACCGGTAACACGCCCGATGCTGATACGCTTTTGATGCTGAAGCACGATATCAAAAATCAACTATCTAACATCCACCTGGCAATAGAGGGTTTACGTTATGAGGTTGAGGACCTGGATGGCGATACCGGCCTGTATATCCAAAGCATGTTATCATCGGCCCAAAAGATTGATAAGCTGCTGGATATTATACAAACAGATATTTAATTTCAAATAGGCCCTCACTACTAAAACTTTTTAGGCTTTGTTTGTTTATATAGCACACTTAAGGCTTTTCACGGGCATGTCCATCTTTAACTATAAGCAGCGCAATAACATCGTATTGGTAAGCATCATTGTGCTTGGCTGCTTTTTGCTTTACGCTTTAAGCGAATTGTTCAGTTCTATCCTGGGAGCCATTGTGCTGTTCACCATCTTCCGCCCGTTTTTTTTGTGGATGGTGGAGAAGAAGAACCTCAATGCCACATTCGCGGCGCTTATCATTATCTTCATCTCGCTTATTGTTATTGTAATCCCTTTCCTCTCGTTAAGTATTATGGTGATAGGGAAGATAGGCAGCATCAATAAAGATGCTATCCATATCGACCAATGGACCGCTAAGATAGATGCCTTTACCGGCGCCAATTTAAACCAGCCGCATTTTGCCGAGGAGACCCTGCAAAAACTGGGCGCTTACGGTGCCGATCTGTTCCCATCGATATTGGGCAGCGCCGTGAGCATTATACTTACCTTATTGGTAATGTACTTTTTAATGTACTTTATGTTTACTCAAATGCGCGCATTTGAAACCGGGCTGCTTAAATATGCTCCCTTTCGCGAACAACACGCGCTTAAATTTGCCCAGGCCCTGCGCGATTCTACCTTCTCCAACGTATTGGGGCAGGGTATCATCGCTATAACACAGGGCGTATTGCTGGCTATGGGTTTTTACGCCTTTGAGATCCCCGATGCTATTTTTTGGGGTGTAATAGGTGTATTCCTCTCGTTTTTACCGGTTGTTGGCGCACCCACTATGTGTATACCCGCCAGTATCATATTTTTTGCAGACGGGCATAACTTAAAAGGAGTACTGCTGCTGGCTTATGGCCTGTTGTTTATAGGCAACGTAGATAATGTACTGCGCGTTATCATCAACAAGAGGGTGGGTAATACGCACCCTATTATCTCGGTGATAGGAGTATTTATCGGATTGCCACTTTTTGGAATACTTGGCCTGGTTTTTGGGCCTGTGTTGCTGTCTTATTTCTTATTATTGCTGGAGATATACGAAACCAACAGACTTGCTGCCGACAGGCTGGAGCGAATAAGAACCGGGGTGGACACGTAACAATATATAGCTGTTGAACGTTATTAGTATATTGCAAAAAATGCGTTTTAAACTATCGCAGCAAATAAATTTGATAATTAATAAAACAAATATTCAACTTAAAAATTAATACAATATGAACGATAACACAAAAGTAGTTGTCGCGCTGCTGGCAGGATTAGCAGCAGGAGCGGCACTTGGAATTTTATTTGCACCCGAAAGAGGTACAGAGACCCGTGACAAACTTTCAGACTCATTAAAGAACCTGGGCGATACCATAAAAGAAACCGCCTCTAACGAGCTTGACAGGTTGCTGAACCTGAAAGATACCGTGGTAGAGAACATTAAAAGCAAAGTAAAATCTACCGAAGAAGAGTACCAGGACGACCTGGAGCACGCATAATTACCTTTGCGGGTTAAAATTTAGGCCCTAAACATTATCCCGATCTATGGAAACAAAGAAAGAACAGGCTCGCCCGATTATTGAACAGGCGACAGAATACGTTGACACGCGCTTAAAGCTTTTAAAGTTAGAAGTGATTGAACGCAGCACATCAATAATAGCTAACGTTGTTGTAGAGCTTATCGTTGTTGTTACTCTTGTGCTTACATTTTTGTTCGCAAGTTTTACGCTGGCGCTGTTCCTTGGCGACGTGTTCCATTCCAACTGGAAAGGGTTTGGTTTGGTGGCGCTGTTATATCTGCTTATTGCAGTGATTTTAATGGTGGCTAAAAAACCAATTGAGCGCCCTATTGTTAACATATTGGTAAGAAAGCTATTTAAATAAGATATGGACATCCTGATACAAAATGTAAACGACCTGAAGGTGGAGATAGCAAGATTGAAAAATCTGGAGGTTGACCAGGCTGTTGCTTTAAAGGCACGCTTCAGCAGCCCGGCAGCTATTTTTTCCACAGCCATGTCGCTGTTTCCAAAATCTCCGACGGTTGACGGGGTTAAAAGCGAAAGCTTTTTTAGCCAGGATTTTTTAGGGCTCATCTCCAGGATAGCATTGCCATTAACGTTAAACAAAACCATATTTAAGCATTCGAACTTTTTGGTGAAAACGCTGGTGGGGATTTTATCGCAAAAAGCATCACACTATATTAGCGAAGATTCCGTTACCGGGATTTGGGGTAAAGCCAAAGCACTATTTAGTAAATTCACAAAAAAGGCAGCCGAGCCTAAGGTAGAGATAGCTGTACCTATTACCGCGCCTTACGATAAATATTAAATAAAACATTCAGGCCTTGTTGCGAAACATGGCTTTAAAGGGATAGGCTTTAGATAGCTTATCCCTTTTGTTTTTTATTACTTGGATATTTTCGGTAGTGTCTCAGTTTGAACGTTAAGCAATATATTTGCTACACGTTAATATAAGATACCGCAATTTGTTTACTATTTATTTTTATTCCGATGCCAGTCTGATGTAAGCCATCAGTGTTTTTCCATTCAAATTCGTATGCTTCATGATTTTTATTTTCAGTAATTATTAAATCACATTCTATCGCCTTCTCGGGTTCTCCAATTGTCTCAATATACCTGGATTTATAGTGTCCTTCAATATCCTTTTCTCCTTCCTTGAGAGGTCCTCTTTTTGCAATTTCATTACTGATTTTAAAATCATCTGAACTTGCATATATTCCGCTCAATATTAGCACTCGCATATTATCGACGATAATATCATAAACTATAACACCATGAAATAAAGCCATATTTTCCATATTAATGATATAAAAGTAATAAAATACCACGTAATGTGCAGCCAGTGTAGCCGCTGACGAGGGCGAAAAATGCATTTAATATGGATTGCACTTTCTTGCCATCAAAAAAAATAAAAAATAGTTTAAAATGTTTTTCGGGCACAGTCGTCTTTATATTTAAACACTCATACAATTGCAAAGCGTAGTAATGCCCCAGGATAAAAACAGCCACATCATACACACTATTAAAGCGTATGGTAAAAGTCTGTTGGGGTTTATTCGTAAGCGGGTGAAAAGCGATGCCGATGCCGAAGACATTCTGCAGGATGTTTGGTACCAGTTTAGCAATGTGGTAAACTCGGAGCCGATAGAGCAAACAAGCGCATGGCTGTACCGTGTTGCACGCAACAAAATAACGGATAAGCATAAAAAGCATACCGAAACCCTTTTGGACGATATGCTGGGCAACGATGCCGGGGATGACGATGACGCGCCGGACTTTAGCGACATCCTGCTCACCGAGGCCCGCACGCCCGAGACGGAGTACATACGCAACCTGTTTTGGGAACAACTCTTTTTAGCGCTTGATGAATTGCCCGAGCTGCAGCGGCAGGTATTCATCTGGCACGAACTGGATAGTGTTCCCTTCGAAGAAATTGCTAAGCGTACAGGCGAAAACATCAACACGCTGGTGTCGCGCAAGCGATATGCGGTGCTGCATTTACGCGGGCGTTTAAAGCAATTGTATGATGAAATTAATGATTATTGATAAAAACTATTGAAATGAATATAAAATATAGAAATAAACTATTCTTAATTCCATTGGGAATAGCGGCGATATTAGCCCTTGTAAGTTATGTAGTAATGCAGCTGTGGAACCACTTGCTGCCAGGGATACTGCACGTAGGCACTATTACCTTTTGGCAGGCCATGGGTATATTTATACTGAGTAAAATACTCTTTGGTTTTGGCGGAAAAGGCGGCCCCGGCGGTGGGCCCCCATGGATGCGCCGCAAGCAAATGATGGAAGAACGCTTTAAAGGTATGACCCCCGAAGAACGAGACCATTTTAAAGCTCAATGGAAAGACCGCTGTGGCTGGGGAAGAAAAGGCGAAGGCTGGATGGGTAAAAATGATATCAAGGGCGATAAACCGGAGGCTGATTTTAAAGAAGAGGCTAAATAAACAATCCGTTATGCCGAACTTGTTTGGCACCCCATTGTATGCCGGCTACAGGCATGCGTAGTGCTTACCAGTTGGGGTACTAAAACAAGTTCGGCATAATTTAAAGTAAAACAACAAACCTATGGATGTGCTGATATTTAAAACGAGTGTTGCTACGCCGGGGCAGGCAAGCCGCCTACAGCCGCTGTTAAGCGCACTGTCGGATATTAAAAGATACACGTTCGATCTGGAAGACTGCGACCGCGTGCTCGCATCGTAAGTAGCCGAATCGAACCACAAACCATTAAACACATACTGAGGATGGCGGGCTTTAGCTGCGAGGAGCTGGTTTGAAACTGCGGTAAGAGCCTCACCTAAACGGCGAAGCCGTCATGAAATATCCTCTCCTTTGGAGAGGACTTTGAGATGCATCTGTAGATTTGAGCCCTCTCCTTTGGAGAGGGCAGGGTGAGGCTACCAATATCGGCTTAAAACTTGCAGTCTTCTCTTTTACTGCCTGTTGCTATCTGCAAACTGCCAACTTCCTCAGCCCGCTATCCTGTTCAGCAGAGCCAGTTGCCCGCTGTGGTAAACGTGGTGTTGTATCAATCCTTCTATAAGCGCGCGATAACTGACGCCTGTACCCAGTTCGCGGTTGCGTTTATCATTGGTAGGCGCATCCCATTTATCTTCCGGAAAATCTTCTATCACGCCGCCTAAAGTAACGTTGGCCAGTTTAAAGCTGTTGATAAGCTGCTGCCATTTTCGTTCGTCGGGCGTGCCCGGGTTTGGCCAGTCGCCGCCTGCGGGTTCGCCGGCAAGCTGCCCCTGCATTCGGGCGGTGGTTTCTAAAGTCCAGCCCAGCATGTGCAGGATTATGCCTGCTATATTATGCACAGAGCCCGGCGGCGTTTCATAGGTGGCCTCAAAGGAGATGTTATCAATAATGTCATACGTGTTTGGCCCGTACCATGGGTCGCCGCTGAGGATGCTTTGCAGCGATGCGTTTAGTTTTTGGGAAGTGCTCATGGTTGGTTAAACGTATGTATATCAGGTTAAGTTTGCCGGAGGCTTGATTAACTGTATCACGTAACGCTCTCTAAACATCAAGATACTTCCGCACCCCATTAGCGCAGTTCACCCCATCTATCGCGGCAGAAATAATCCCCCCGGCATAACCCGCGCCTTCTCCGCATGGGAATAAGCCGGCAACTTGCGGATGCTGGTAGGTTTCCCTGTCCCTCGGTACTTTTATGGGCGATGAGGTGCGCGATTCTACACCCACCAAAATAGCCTCATTGGTATAGTAGCCCTTCATTTTGCGGCCAAAGGCGGGGAGGGCTTTGCGTAGGCGCGCGTGGATCCAATCTGGCAGTACCTCAATTAAATCTACACTTTTACAGCCAGGCAAGTAAGAGTTTATGGGCAGATCGGCAGATACACGTCGTTCCACAAAATCAACCATACGCTGAGCCGGTGCCACCAGGTTGCCGCCGCCTGCTTTAAAGGCCAGGTGCTCCGCCCGCTGCTGAAAGTCCAGCATGCGGAACGGGTCGGCCATATCGCCTTTTACATCTTCCATATTGATCTGTACCACGGTGCCCGAGTTGGCAAAAGGATTGTTTCGTTTGCTTGGGCTCCAGCCATTTACTACTATCTCGTCGGCAGCGGTAGCGCATGGGGCTATGATACCTCCCGGGCACATGCAAAAGGAGAATACGCCACGGTCGTCTACCTGCTCTACTAAATTATAATAAGAAGGCGGCAGGTCTGGTCCGCGGTATTCGCAATGGTATTGGGCGCGGTCGATAATTTCTTGTGGGTGTTCTATCCGCACACCAAGGGCGAAGGGTTTGGCCTCTATCAAAATATTCTGCGCATGTAACATCCGGAAAACATCGTGCGCGGAGTGGCCGGTAGCCAGTATCACCGCATCAGCCATTAACTTTTCGCCATTGGCCAGTTGCACGCCTTGTATCTTTCCGAACGATACCAATAAAGAAGTTACTTTAGTATCAAACAATACCTCGCCGCCTGCATTCAAAATGCTTTCGCGCATGGCGGTGATGATCTGCGGAAGTTTGTTGGTGCCGATGTGCGGGCGGGCATCCACCAAAATATCTTCGGTAGCGCCATGAGCCACAAAGGTTTTTAGCACGCCTGTAACATCGCCGCGCTTGGTACTGCGGGTATAAAGCTTTCCGTCGGAATAAGTGCCCGCGCCGCCCTCACCAAAGCAATAGTTCGATTCGGGATTTACCAGGCCTTGCTTGTTGATATTGGCCAGGTCGCGGCGGCGCTGTTTAACATCCTTACCGCGTTCTAATATGATGGGTTTTAAACCTTGTTCTATACACTGCAGCGCAGCAAACAAACCAGCCGGGCCTGCGCCTACTATAATAACCGGTTTGGCATCCTTTACATTTTTATATTGATGATTGTAGATCTCGGGCAAGTACGGCTCGTCGATATAAATACTCAGCTGCATCCGGTATAATACCTTGCGACCGCGCGCATCTATTGAGCGCTTGAGCACCTTAATGCCCTTTATTCTTTTCTGCGGGATATTAATGGCTGCCGATGCAAGGGCTGTTAAAACCGCCTCGTCTTCCTGCTGCCCGGGCGGGCAAACAATTTCTGCTTCTTTTATCATGGTTTTCGCCGGGTTTTTATCCCGGATGCTGCAAAGATAGTTTTTTCGGTTGGCAGTTTGCAGCGGGCAGTTTGCTTTAGTCATGCATTTTCCAAGCGTATTTCAAGCGTATTTAAGGTGTTTTGGCGGGACATTACACCGTGAAAACACCCACTTTACAATTTTTTAACGCGCCATTGTATCACAATTATTTTCGCTTCCGTAAGGCTGTTTACTTAGTGTGAAGGGTACACAAAAAAATAACGTACGCTAAAGAACGCTAACTGTACGGAAGCGAACAGTTTAAAATCGCTTATAAAATTAATTAGCTGAAATTCAACAACTTGCAAAAATGGTTGAGTTTTGGCATATACCGAATCACGACAATATCACTATGACACCGAACACCGACACAAAATTAAGCACCCTTTGGGAAGGATGCTTACAGAACGACAGAAAGCAACAGGAACAGTTGTATAAAATGCTTGCTCCTAAAATGCTGGCCGTATGTATGCGCTATGCAAAAGATAAAGATGAGGCCCAGGATATCCTGCAGGAAGGATTTATAAAAATGTTTAAAAACATGAAAAACTACCGCGGCGAAGGCAGCCTGGAAGGGTGGATCCGCCGTATTATGGTACACAGCGCTATATCACGCTACCGCAAAGCAAAAACTATGGTATTGGTTGATGACTTTGCCGAGCAGAACATCCCGGTGAGTAACAGCTACAACGCAAATGGTTTAGAAGCGCAGGAATTGATGCAAATGGTACAGGAGCTGCCAAAAACCTACCGCTCTGTATTTAATATGTACGCAATTGAAGGTTACTCGCACCAGGAAATAGGCAGCAGTTTGGGTATGTCTGAATTATTATCGCGCACCACACTGCACCGTGCCCGTGCCATTTTAAAAGACAAGTTGAACAGCTTAGCAACAAGAGAGCGCCATTGCCTGGCAGGTTGATCTCATCCCCCGAAGATTAACTTTTACAACCGATTTATTGATTACCTGGCACGGCTGCCGGAATGATCAATAAATCAACATCAGCGGCAAATTCCCCCTGGCCCTGGTAAAATAAAATTTCTCCCCCAAATTTATTTCTATTGCAAAAGGCTGCTAATAGCTTATTGTTCAGGTGCTATTTTATTAATAGCTACTTTGTATTTACTTTTATACAGCCATTTTATATGCACTGGTTATATGAAGGTAAAAAAGTTTATTCGCAACGGGCCGCACCTGCCGGTAAAAAACCTGGGCGAAACCATCGCCTGGTATCGCGATGTGCTGGGCTTTTACGATGAATGGAGCTTTGGCGATAAGGATGGCGGCGTCCGGCGCGATGAGATGCGGCTGCTTTTTGCCGAGGACCCTAACTTTACAGCAGACATAAACAACGCGACGCACCGGCTGCCGCTGATGTGGTTTGTGGAGGATATTGAAGATATTTATGCGGAGTTTAAACAAAGAGGTATTGTATTAGCCGATGAATTGAAACAGCACCCTTACGGCTTAAAAGAGTTTGCATTTGTAGATATCAACGGATATTATATAAGAGTTGCCGAAGGGTTTACCACCGGGTAGCTATTGGTATGATGTACCTTAAATAAGCGGATGATGAAACAAAACCTGTTTTAATGCCCTAACGGGTTACCGACCTCCATAAACTGACCGCTGTTTGTTAAAGCTACAAATGTTTGATCATGAACAAATTCATCACCGCCATAAAAAATATCGACATTGAAGCTATTGAAAGGTTGCTGACGAAGGAGCCACAATGGCTTACCTGGGCAGAAGAGGATGGTAAAAATGCCTTGCATTATTTAGGCGGCGTTGTTATTGCCAGCCGCCCGGGTAAGGAGGAAGCGAGCTTACAAATACTTCGGCTATTTGTAGAGAACGGCATGGATATTAATGCCATTCACCGGATAAAGGATGGCTGCGGCTATTTCCCCGCTACGCCGCTTTGGTATGCCTATACACGCGGGCGCAACAAAACGCTCTACACCTGGCTTTTAAATAATGGCGCCAACCCGGGTAACTGTATGTTTGCCATAGCCTGGTATGATGATGCGGAGGCTGCGGAGCTGTTTAAATATCATGGGGCTGATATTGATGATGCCTCTATCGGCGAAACGCCGGTAATGGCCGCTATTAACTGGAAAAAATTTGCGGTAGCCGAATGGTTCTTAAAAAACGGAGCGAATGCCAATACCGCAGATAAGGACGGTAATACCTGCCTGCATCAGGCGGTAAAAAGGAAATATCCGCCAAAAATTATTGAACTGCTACTGAAATACGGCGCAGATCCTAACCAGGAGAACAAGGCCGGTGCATCGCCAAAAAGTATTGCCCGGCAGCAGCGCCCGCCCGTATTAATGGCGCTTTTTGATAAAGCCGTATCATAATAACAACTTAACATACCGGTTAAACTAAGGCCGTAGCTTTATAGTATCAAAAAAGAAAACTATGGAAGCGGGATACAGCACAATTGACCTGGTGATGCTGGCTATAGCAGCATTTGTGATTTGGGTAGCCATGCGCACGCCAAAAAGGGAAAGCATATCAAAAGAAGAGAAACTTCAGTATAAAATAAAACGCAAAAGCCGTCGCGGTCACCCGGTTCCTTATTGAGTAAGCGATGATGAGCCAATACGCGGATTTTGAGCCGGCCGTTATCGAACGCAAGGTTAGGGTGGTTTTTTTTGCGGAGATATTAACGGAGGGACTGGATGGTGCCATACGTACCATGTATCAGCTTGTCGACCGTATTGACCGGGGAAGGTTTGAGTTTTTGTTTGTTTATGGCGATGGGCCAGCAAACATCCGCGGATTTGAGAGCATTAAGGTACCCACCCTAAACCTGCCCATAAATGCGGGGTATTCTATGGCGCTGCCTGTTTTCGCGCAAAGCAGGTTGAGGGATGCATTGCAGCAATTCGCGCCCGATGTAGTGCATATTGCAACGCCATCGCTGTTGGGTACTTTTGGTTTGAATTACGCGGTGCAACACAAACTGCCGGTAATTTCCATCTATCACACCCACTTTATCTCCTATATAGATTATTACTTTAAACGTGCCCCGTTTTTAATAAACAGCATGAAGCAGCTGCTGGCGGCCAACCATAAGGCGTTTTATAACCAATGCCACAAGGTTTACGTTCCCTCTGAAAGTATCGAAGCAGAACTAAGCGCCATAGGTATAGCACCGCAGCGGATGCAGTTGTGGAAACGCGGCATCGATACAAAATTATTTTCGCCCTATAAAAAAAACAAGAACACCTTGCATAAACTTACCGGGAACGGCAACCCCGGTATTTTGTTTGCCAGCAGGCTGGTTTGGGAAAAGAATTTGGAAACCCTGTTTGAAATATACGACGAACTGCAAGCCCAGGGCCCACCTGTAAATTTTATAATTGCGGGCGACGGCGCAGCTTTAAAGGCCTGTAAAGCCCGGATGCCCAAGGCCATTTTTACCGGCAAGGTTAATCATAACCAGCTGGCGGTATTGTACGCCTCTGCGGATGTTTTTCTGTTCCCCTCTGTATCCGAAACTTACGGAAACGTAGTGCTGGAGGCCATGGCTTCGGGCCTGCCCTGCGTAATAGCCGATGGAGGGGGCTCTAAAGATTTTATTGACCAGGGCGTAAATGGCTTTAAATGCCAGCCCTATAATGCCAAGGAATACGCCGGCAAAATACGCCTGTTATTGGCCAGCGATGCCATGCGGGCCCAGTTTATTGAGGAGGGGCTACAGTATAGCAGTAAATTTAGTTGGGATGAACTGGCGGCAACCTATTTTGATGACGTTGATGCGTTAGCCGGCAAAAATGTATTAACCGCTGTATAGTTGGTTGTTGTGTTAGGATAAATCGGGGTACTTAACACAGGGGTAACATAAACGCTTTGTTATGGTAATACACTGGTAACACTGGGCTAACACGGACGTAATACTTTTGTTACGATAAATTAAGTCACGTGAAAAAAATTATATACGCAACAGTTCTATTCGTCCTTGCCACATTTTCTGCAACCACTTTGCTGGCTCAAAACACCGGCAAAATTGTGGGTAAGGTAATTGACCAAAAAACAAGCGAAACCTTAATAGGCGCTACCGTAAGTATAGAAGGCACCACCAAAGGTGCTGCTACTGATGTGGACGGCCATTACTCTTTGGGTGGCATAGCTCCAGGCCGCTACACCATATTAGTACGTTACATGGGGTACTCCACAAAATCTATTTCTGATATCGAAGTGAAGGCAAACGTTGCCACCCCGCTTGATGTTACTCTTGCCCCATCGGCAACAACGGCCCTAAGCGAGGTCGTTATTAAAGCTACCTACCGCCAGGAATCGGTGAACGCGCTGTACGCTATTCAAAAAAACAGTGTATCCATATCTGATGGTATTTCTTCGGAACTGATCCGCAGATCGCCGGACAGAAACACCAGCGATGTATTAAAACGCGTAAGCGGCACCACCATACAGGATAATAAATTTGTGGTAGTGCGCGGCTTAAGCGATCGTTACAACAGTGCATCGTTAGATGGCGCGCCGCTGCCAAGCACCGAGCCAAACCGTAAAGCGTTTTCGTTTGATATCGTGCCATCCAGCCTGATAGATAATATCATCATCAGCAAAACAGCCAGCCCGGATCTTCCAGGCGATTTTGCTGGCGGTAACGTACAGATCCTGACCAAAGACATCCCCGATAATAACTTTTTAACCGTAGGCATTGGCTATTCATACAATACCCAAAGCACTTTTAAAGATTTTCAGGCCGGTTTCCGTAGCACAAGCGATTATTTCGCTTTTGATGATGGTACCCGTAAGCTGGTAAGCAATTTCCCCACCAGCACCGAAATATTAAACAATCAGGTAAGTAAGCCCCGCAACATACAAGCTATCCAAAGCCTTAATAACGATTTCAGTATTTATAAAAGCAAAGCTTTACCGGGCCAAAACTACCAGATAACCTGGGGTAACGTTGCCGAGATAGGCAAAAACAAAAACCGTTTTGGTACTACCGTTGCTTTAACATACCGCAACAGCCAAACCATTATTCCGGATTTGCAGCAACAATTTGATAACTACGATTATCATAGCGAACAAAACAAGTTTTCAACCAATATTGGGGCATTAGCCAACTTCGCTTACAGCTTCGGTAAAAACAAGATCACCTTTAAAAACTTGTACAATCGTATATTAGACGACCAGTTCACTTACCGTACAGGTTCGAACTCGGGAACCACATCGTCTGATAATAAATTCTACGCTTTCGATCTTTTGGAGAAAGGCTTGTTTAAAACAACCCTGGAAGGCGAGCACGGCCTGGGCGCAAAAACCTCTAAAATTAAATGGAACCTGGGCTTCAGTAACATACTGAATGATCAGCCCGATCAGAAAAAAATAAACTACAAGCAAGGCAACCCGGGCGAACCGTATTATGCTACAGTGAGCAGCCTGGCTAAAGAGAACGCCCGTTTGTTCTCTCACTTAACAGAAAATATTTATTCGGGCAAGGTAGATTACAACCTGCCGGTGAGCTTGTTTAAACAAAGTAACTTGAAAATAGGTGTCAGCTCCCAATACCGCGACAGGAAATTCGATGCCAGGTTTATAGGTTTAGTAATAGACGAGAATAACGACAATTACGATATCAACGCTATTTTGCAAAGGCCTATCCAAACGCTGTTTGGCCCTAATTTGATCAAAGCGGGCCTTTATAATTTGGATGAGATCCCCAATCTTACCGATAGGTACACTGCAAACAGCCTAACCAATGCTGGTTATGCCATGTTGGATAGCAAAATTGGAGAGAATGTACGCGTAGTTTACGGTTTAAGGGTAGAGAAGTTTAACCTGAATGTAGAGACAGAAGACCCTAACCAGCCGAAAGTGAAATTGGATAACACCGATTTCCTGCCATCGGTAAACTTTACTTACGCGCTTACTAAAAAGGCAAACTTCCGAGCATCATATTACCGTTCAGTTGCAAGGCCGGAGTTTAGGGAGCTTTCTTTATTCTCTTATTACGATTACGAGATGCTGGCTTCGGTACAGGGTAATCCAAACTTAAAACGTACTGTAATTGACAATGCCGACTTGAGGTATGAGTTTTATCCTTCTGCCGGCCAAATATTCTCGGTATCGGCGTTCTATAAAAAATTCCAAAACGCAATAGAGCCCTTAATTTCGGATGAGAATTCATCAACTACCATTAGCTACTTCAACTCCAAATCGGCCTATGTATATGGTGTTGAATTAGAGGCACGTAAAGCGCTTGATTTTATTGATGGCAGCAATTTCTTTAAAAACAGTACAGCGTATGTAAATGCGTCGTTCACCAAGTCAAGAGTAACAAACCCAAATGATGGCGTGCCGCGTTTAGAAACAAAGCGTGCCCTGGTTGGCCAATCGCCTTACGTGATTAATGCTGGTTTAACCCATACCGAATTGGATAACAAATTATCATTCAATCTCCTGTTCAACAGGTTAGGCAAAAGGATATTTTATGCAGGCGGAACCAGGTTTAGCAGCGTGTACGAGTTACCAAGAAGCGTGCTCGATTTCCAGGTGGGTTACAAGGTTCTGAAAAGCAAAGGAGAGATTAAATTAGGCGGTAGCGACCTGCTGAATGCGAAGTATAATTTCCAATACCAACTGGATGGAAAGCCATATAATTTCTCTGGAACGGGCTCCACTTTCAAAAGGTACACGCCAGGCACAAGTTACTCATTATCATTTAATTACACGTTTTAATAATAAGCCATTTGTTATTATTTAGTTAACACAGTGTTAACACCATATCTATTACTTTGTTAAAAATCGAAAGAGTTCAGTTATGAAAAAATCATTATTATTTTTAGTACTTGGCACCACCATATTGATGGCATCGTGCAGTAAAAAAGAAGCAGTTATCGATCCGGATCCTCCCATTGTAGTTGTTCCAACAACCGCTGTTGAAGTAACTGGCGACATTGCTACCAGCACTACCTGGACCGCTGACAAAATTTATACACTTAAAGGTTTTGTGTACGTTACAAACGGCGCAACACTTACTATAGAAGCCGGTACAATTGTTAAAGGCGATAAAGCAAGCAAAGGTACTTTGATCATTACCCGCGGCGCAAAGATCAGCGCTATTGGTACTGTTGATAAACCAATTGTATTTACTTCATCATTTGCTGTGGGCACTCGTTCATCTGGTGATTGGGGTGGTATCATCCTGTTGGGTAAAGCGCCGGTTAACCAGAGCGATAACACGCCTATCGAAGGTGGTTTGGATGCAAAAGGCGACGCTGCCAAATACATCCAGTACGGCGGTACTGATGCTGCTGACAACTCAGGTACTTTAAAATATGTGCGTATTGAGTACGCAGGTATCCCTTTTTCACCAGATAATGAGATCAACGGCCTTACAATGGGTGGTGTTGGCTCAGGTACAACACTTGATTATATCCAGATCTACCGCTCGGGCGATGATTCATTTGAGTGGTTTGGTGGCTCGGTAAACGCTAAACACTTATTATCTATCGGTGCTTTAGATGATGATTTTGATACCGATTTTGGTTACTCGGGTAAGGTGCAGTTTGGTATCGCTCAGCGTTACCCTTCTATCGCTGATAACTCTGGTTCAAACGCGTTCGAGTCGGATAATGATGGTTCTGGTTCTGATAAAGTACCACAAACTTCGGCTGTTTTCTCAAACATGACCTTATTAGGCCCAGCATCAGGTGCTGCAACTCCTTCAAACATCAGTGCTAACTTTCAGCATGGTGCACAGCTTCGCCGTAACACTGCAGAGAGCATCTTAAACTCTGTATTCGCAGGTTTTATGGAAGGTATCTACATTGACGATTCCAAAGTAACAACTGCTGGTTCAACTTCAACCAACTATACTGCTGGTCGTTTAGTGTTCGAAAACAACCTGATCTACGGTAGTAACAGGAAGAGCAATGAAGTAAAAGGCGACAACGCTGTTCAAAAAGCCATCTTCGAAGCAACTTTGAGAGCTAACAACACTTTCCTTGCAACTTCATTTGCTGATGCATTGATCACATCGCCGTTTAAATTCTCATCTGACTTTGCTAACGCAGGCACTCCGGATTTTAAGGATGTAGCGGGTTCGCCATCGGCTTCAGGTGCATTATTTACTAATGCAAAAGTTAATATCGCATTCTTTGATAAAGTTACTTTCCGTGGTGCTGTTGGTGATACCGACTGGACTGCCGGCTGGACTAACTTTAACCCACAGGTTATGCCTTACACCACCCCTGGTGCTGTAAAATAATAGTAGAAATTTAAAATTGATAAAAATGGCTTTCCAATCCGGGAGGCCATTTTTATTTATTAATATTTATATTATAAATACTTATGCACAAGTGGCTTTTTGTTTTATTATGGTTGATTAACGTAAGTACTGTTTTTGCACAAAATGATAAGAAATTACTAATACAAGGTACGCTTAGAGATTCTACTAATGATAAAGTTATTGCTAAGGAATATTTTAATGTTGATATAAATGGCAAATTGATAAGTTTAAGAACTGACGGCCAAGGCAAATTTGTTTCAAACGTAAGTTCCGACCATTTTACTCAATTCGAATTTAGGGTAAACGGTTACCAGTACAAAAGGATAAAACCCAGTAGGTTAAAAAGTGACACATTGGATTTTAAATTTATTAACCTATCGCCTAAAGTAACTGCGCTGAAAGAGGTTGTTATTAAGGCAACAAAGAGGTATCGAGATACGGTTAGAATCGATTTTTCAAAGGAAAAGTTCGAGAGATTTACTATGGTAAATGAGATATTTGCCGGTAAGAGTGGATTTAGTAGCAGTAACGGCACATTGTATTATAACGGTAAGATAGTAAGCGATATAAGCGTAAACGGAGGTGAGTTTTTTGGGAAAAAGAATTTGGATGTATATAAAACGTTACCTGCGTTGGTAATTGGTAATATCGAGATCACAGAAACAAACATTGATAGTTTAACTAACGCAACGGTTTTAAATCCCATAATTAAAGTGGATTTAAAGTTGAAAGAAAAATATAGAAGCGCGGTTTTTGGCGATCTAAGCGCTGGGGTCGGAACATCAGATAGATACCTCGGTTATGCGGAATTATTTAAATATAATGGGAATGAGCAAATATCTTTAGCAGCGAATGCTAATAATATTAACCTGGTTGATAACACGCTTTTAGACCGGAATGTAAGTTTTACGGCTAATGGTAGCGATTCTAAAACAAACTTTTTAGACCTTAGCTACAGAAATTTTATCCGGAAGAAAATTGAATTCAGGTTTTCTGCAAAAGGGGTAATGCAGAATAGAACTTCTGACCTTAAAACTGAACGACGAGATGAACTGATCGATCAGGTGTCTTCCACAAGCGTTGTTTCAAACTTTAAACAATTTGATATACAGCGGGCTGGGGCAATAATTAATTATAAGATAAATGAAAGCAGTAATTTAAGCTATAGCCAAAATTTTACGTATAACGACAATCGACAAATAGATTCATCGCAGTATTTAATTGACGCTAACAACACACAAAGCTTATCAATATTAAATAAAAACAGAGCAACTTACGGGTATGCATTAACGGGTGACCTAAAATATCAAAAGCAGTTTATAAGTGCAAAAGGACGCTTTATAGGTTTAGGTATAGGTTACAACAGTGAGCGTAATACCGTTAACGAAAATAGCCGGGTATTTGCTTTACTTGGCCAGGGAATGGATACATACTACGTGCAAGGAAAAAGGCAATTAAGCACACTGGGGTTTGCCGGTAATATTGATTACCATCATCCTGTTTTAGAAGATGGCTCGCTGCAATTCTCTGCGGCATTTAAAACCGAACGGTTAAATTTTACTACTAATTTAGATTCGGATACAATAAAAATAAGTAACGAGTTTCCTACAAATATTCTTAATAATATTTACAAATCGGGGATTAAATTTTATAAAATATTTAATGTTATTACAATTGATGCGTTGATAAGTGGGAGCTTTAACAGCCGGGTTGTTAAGGAATTCATTGCAACCCGGGAATATCATTTTGCACACCCGGTTATCGACGTTAAGGCTAACTACAAAATAAATAAGAAGAACGATTTTGTTGTTAACGTTGGAGTAGCCCCTGTTTACCCAGAGGTTAATCAACTAACAGGTATTGGAAATAGTTTTGATCTGATCAGCCAGCGGCAAGGGAACGCCGGCATTAAGCCTGAGTTGAAGAGCAGCTTTAATATCGCATACAATGCGAGGAAATCGGATTCGCTGAACCTGAGTATTAGCGGTTTTGTTGAGCATTATAGCGCTAAGTTCGGCGATAATGTGATAATTAAACCCAATACTTATCAGATTGGATTTGTTGACAATATTGGGAATTCAATATCCAGTCAGCTATCGGTTACATGGAATAAGACCTTTAAAACGATTGGTGCTTACAGCTACACAACCAAAGTAGGCTATGAGGAATTGCCGGTTATCGTAAATCAGCAGCGCTATAGCAATAAAAATAAATATATAGGTCAAAGCATTACTACATCCTTTACAATAATTAAAAAGTACGTTTATATTGCGCCAAATCTGAATATTACTTTTAATAACTATACATATCAAAACGGCGGCTCCAAAATATTGACGATTATCTATAGCGATAAATTCTCTTTTTCTTTTAAAAGCTTGCAGCTTAATTTATACCCCGTATCAAATTTCAATTATAACGCTGGGATTAATAAATCTTTTACGTGGGCATTAAATAGTGATGTTAATATGAACATACT
Organism: Mucilaginibacter pankratovii; assembly: GCF_014773265.1. Classification (GTDB taxonomy): domain Bacteria; phylum Bacteroidota; class Bacteroidia; order Sphingobacteriales; family Sphingobacteriaceae; genus Mucilaginibacter; species Mucilaginibacter pankratovii. The sequence goes on from NZ_JACWMY010000006.1 coordinate 99,984, forward strand.
TAAAAAGCGCGGCACCATTTGGTTAAGAGGGTACGACATCTTCAATTCATTTAAATATTACAGTAATTATGTTGGCGCTAATTACGTGCAAACCGCAAAATTCGCCGGATTAAATCGATATATTATCGTGGGATTAATTTTAAAGGTTAATAATATTAATTAATTGTTATGTTATTAATTTTAATGAAAAGCGAATTGTTTAAACATTAAGTTTGACTAAATATTTAAATATAACCATGAAAAAAATCTTATCACTCTTTGCTTTACTAATCTGTTACGCAGGTAGCTTTGCGCAGACTTTATCTCCGTCAGCTTCAACGTTTGAGTCGGACACCTATTACACTATCACAGTGAATGGCGAAACTAACTCTGCGTATTTAAATAATATTTCATACCCCAGAACAGACAACACTTCGCCAACATTCAATGGTACTAATTATTTAACTGCTGATGGCATTGGTCAAACCAATCTGTTTATGCAATACCAAGTTCCTGCGAGCAAAACCCAATTTACATTTAAAGTAACTAACGTAAACACTATAAATATGCAGGTTACATTTTCTTTTAATGTAAGTGGCCCAGGCATACCTTCAAAAAAGTTGACGTTTACCGTTAATGTAAAGCCTAAGGCGGCAATTTTCTATAACGTTGCTAAAACACAGTTTTTTACGAAAAATAATTGCGGTACAGGGTACACGGGAACCAGTGTTGCATATAGCGTACCTGCAAATAAATACAACTCAACCACTCAAGCGGATGCCGATCAGAAGGCTCAAAATGAGATTAATGCTAATGGACAAGCGCAGGCTAATGCAAACGGTTCTTGTTTTATAGATTATAGTCATTGGTTTACGAGTTGGGATCATTCTATGAGATACAATGGAAGTGATTGGTCAACCGACATGTATTGGAATAAAGACTTAGTCGCTACGACTACTGTTACTATACAAGTTTACCAAAGTGGGGTATTTAAAGGCGTTGTAGCCACAGGGGTTCCAAACACAGGGCACGCATTTTTAGATTTTACGCCATACTTAACTTTACATGCTCCTAATGCTCATACATTTGAAAATGTGTCGTTAAAAATTATTTCAGATAGCAACACGGCCATTTCTGATTTTTCTGATACTTATGATATGCAAGTAGATTAGCGCTCACTTATATTGAAGACTTATAGATGTTTACACACAATATTGGCCGTTGGTGGATGGCTGCTGTTTCATTAGTTAACCAAATTGATTTGTAATATCGTTTAGACTAACTTTAACCCACAGGTTATGCCCTACACCACCTCCGGGTGCTGTAAAATAATCGCAATAAAATATCACAAAAAGACTGCCTCATCATATGAGGCAGCTTTTTTACTTAAATAAAAGATAGCGCAGTTGAATAGATGAGTTTTTTACATGTACATTTTAGTGAGATAGATACCCAGATATCGCAGTTTGCGAGGGCCATTGCTTTGCCTATACGCGTTTTTATCCTGCGGATGATAGCCGAGAACGGCAACAGCCTAAGCAAGCAGGCTTTTTATACCACCGCCTTTAATACAAAAACCATAAACAAGCACATACAGGAATTGCGCGGGCTGGGCATCATCAAAGCCAAAACCGTAAAAGCCGAGGTAACTTATTGTATCGACGAAAAGCTGTTCGGGCAAATGTCGGCCAACTTTAGTACGTTCTTTGAGCAAAACGCCTTGCCGGGTGAGGATCCGGCAAACGCAAACCCATCCCAGGCGGTAGCCCGTCCGTCGGATTTAATGAATTTTACCAATTTTGGTGCTTATATCAAAGATCATCGACTGGAGCTGAACCTCTCGCAGGCAACCCTCGCAGCAAAAATAAACATAGACCGCGCCCTGCTCAGCCGGATAGAGACAGGGAAAAAAGAGCTGAATACAGATAGGTTACCATTGCTTGCCAAAGCACTTTACCTCGATGTTGATGAATTAAGGGATGCAGAACATAAATTGAGTAAGGGAACTGCTTGAAAAGAACAGTAATTCACTTTAGACCCATCTTTTGTTAACATTGAATTAATAAAAGAACGGATCACGCATGTACACAGCGTAGTTAAATATAATCCTCCCATAACATTGGGTTAACATTGTAGCCGAACCTTTGTGGTGTTAAAATAACACAAATGAAAAAGCTATACTTTATACTGATCACTTTACTTTTTGCCACAGCCGCAAACGCACAAATAACTACTGCCGTTATCAGCGGTAAGGTGGTAGATCAAAAAGGAATTTCTTTACCGGGTGTATCTATCTCGGTTATAAACACCAGCACGGGCACACGCTACGGCTCACAAACAAATGCCGAAGGGCGCTACACCATCCCCAACTTAAACGCGGGTGGCCCCTACACCATTAGTGCTACCTTTATCGGTTACAAAAAGGATGAACGCACCGATATCAACTTACAATTGGGCAGTGCTACTTTCAACTTTTTACTGGTAGATGAAACCACTTCGCTTAAAGAAGTAAAGGTTGTTGCCACAAACGGTGCAAGCAAAACAGGCGCAAGCACACGCATCAGCGCAAATCAGATCCGCAACCTGCCTACCATCAACCGCAGCCTGCAGGATCTTACCCGTACTACACCGCAAAGCAATAACAACTCGTTCCAGGGTGCCAACTACCGTTACAATAACGTAACGCTTGATGGAGCCATTAACAACGATGCGATAGGCTTTAGCCCGTCATTAGGCGGCCAGTCTAACGCTTCGGGCCAGGTGGGCAGCAGTACCCGTACCAGTCCGGTATCGTTAGATGCGATACAGGATATACAGGTGCTGGTAGCCCCATATGACATAAAAATTGGTAACGTTTTGGGCGGCAGTATCAACGCGGTAACCCGCAGCGGTACAAACGATGTCACCGGTTCTATTTACGGCTATGGCCGCGGTGCCTTCCTGGTAGGCCCAAACAATTCTAAAGTTGCATTGGGTGGCGATGGCTCAAGCCTGCCATCGTCTTTCCACGATTATCAAACCGGGATCCGCTTAGGTTTCCCGCTGATCAAAAATAAATTATTCTTCTTCACCAACGAAGAAATTGCCCGCCGGCAGGATCCCGTTATCAGGGGCCTTGATCACAACGGTTCAGCTAATATATTAAGCCAGGCTGATGGTGATAAAATTGTTACTGCATTTAAAGCATTTACTACCGATGCTGCCCATCCAAATGGCATTGACCCGGGAACGTATAACAACACATCTATCTTCTCGCGCAGCAACAAATACTTTAACCGTATCGACTGGAACATCAACGATAAAAACCAGTTAACCCTACGTAACAACACTATCTCGTCAACCGCTACTAACTTAGAGCGCGATCAGCAGAACTTCCGTTTCGGCGGCATCGACTATACATCGCATAACAACTCCAGCTCAACTGTTGCCGAATTGAAATCTCGTTTTAGCAACAATGTAAGCAACAGTTTAGTATTGGGTTACTCAAACGTGCATGACTACCGCGACCCGAACTCTAACCCCGCTTTGCCGCAGATAGAAATTACCGGTAACACACCGGGTACCACCATCTTTTTGGGTACCGACCGTGAGGCTGCCATATTTGATATGCGCCAAAAAACTACCGAGTTTACCGATAACCTTACCTTAATAAAGGGAAAGCACACCTTTACCTTTGGTACACACAACGAGTTTTACGATATCACCTACAATTTTGTAAACGCCTGGAACGGCCGTATCGCTTACAGCAGCATCGCTAACTTCCTGGCCAATAACCCTTCACGTACACGTGCCAATTATAATTACATAAACAACACCCGCGATTATATTATGGCCAACCCATCGGCAAGGTTTAAAGTAAACCTGCTTAGCCTTTACGGCCAGGACGAGATACACCTTACCGATAACTTTAAGCTTACCGCGGGTATCCGTTTTGACTATGCCGATGTGCCAAACACACAGCCGCTAAGCACCAAAACAACCAATGCACCAGTTGATGTAAATTACGGCAACACTTTTACCTATACAAAACCTGCTGATATTAAAAACAACTACTTGGGCAACGTGCAAATAAACCCAAGGGTATCTTTTAACTATGATATCAATGGCGACCAAACAGCTATATTGCGTGGTGGCACAGGCTTCTTTACCGGCCGTGTACCATTCGCTTGGTTTGGTTACGCGTTTTATAACAATGGCGATACTTACGGCGCTTACGATAAAAAGCCAACCGCAGCAGCACCCATTACCCCGGGTACCAACCCTGTACAGGCACCGGTTAATGGCGGCTTAGGTTATGTAACACAACAAACCAACCCGGCACCAAACGTAAGCGCCACCGGCCCAACCCAGGTTGACTTAATTGACAATAACTTTAAAATGCCGCAGGTATGGCGTACTAACTTAGCTTACGATTATACCACTGCCGATAAATGGAAATTTACGGTGGAAGGGATCTACACCAAAGTTATCCGCGATTTGAAATTCCAGCAGGTAAACATTACCGACCAGGTAACTTACTACCCGTATGACGTAGATAAACAGCAGCCGATATTTGTGAACAAAGGCGTTAACCCATCGTACACCAATGCCTACCTGTTATCAAACACCAACCAGGGTTACCGTTACAGCTTAACTGCGCAGGTAGCCAAAACATTCCCTTTTGGCTTGAATGCATCGGTAGCTTATACTTACGGACACTCTAAAGATATCACCAACGGTATCCGTAACTCCATGGAAAGCAACTGGCAGCTGAATCAGGCGCTTAATCCAAACAGCCCTGTGTTAGCCAACTCTAATTTCGATATCCGTAACCGCATCGTATCAACCCTTAACTATATGGTTAACTGGGGTGGCAATCAAAACTTAACCGCCAACTTTACCTTCTTCCTGAGTGCGCAATCGGGTAACCCGTATTCGTACGGCTTCCTGCCAAGTGCTATAGACGGTACTGGCCAGCAGGTTAGCTTAGCCTACATCCCTAAAACAGGCGAAACGGTCAACTTCTTTAGCGACGTTGCCGGTGGCCAAACCGCGGTGCAACAGGCAGCTGCGTTTGATGCCTTTATAGATAAGGATAAATACCTGTCTACCCGCCGTGGGCAGTTCACCCAGCGTAACGCTGCGTTTACGCCGTGGAACAATAACCTTGATTTCCGTTTCTCACAGGACTTTAAATTCGGGAAAGGTAAACGTAAGCAGGTGATCACCTTTACTTACGATATTGTGAACTTAACCAACCTGCTGAACAAAAACTGGGGACAATATTACTTCTCGGCCAATACGTTCAACTCAACTGCGAGTGTGGGCTTAACGCCTAAAACAACACCGGCCTTTGGTTCGGTAGCGTCAACATATCCTAAGTACACCTTCAGCGATCCGGGTGTGCCATATTCTGTAGACCTGTTTGCTTCGCGCTGGCAGATGCAGTTTGGCTTGCGCTACGCGTTCTAAATAAAGCAATAACATTTTATACAAAAGCGCCTGGCTTATGCCGGGCGTTTTTTTTGAAAATGCTTGTAAAACCGTATTCCCCAAATAATACTTATGCCATGCGCCCTGCTTTTTCAACCAGGTTTTTGGTTGCGGTTGTACCTGCGTAATCGTCTGGATACTTAGCGTCTTTGCTGTACATTTTCAGCAGGCCACCTTCGTACTCAATGCTCACCCAGCCCTTAAAGCCCGATTGCTTGATGATCTTAAACATCTTGTAAAAATCGGTTTCGGGGTCGTTACCATCCGCCTCAAAAAAGTGCGATTTGGCATGTACGCCTTTTGCGTAGGGCATCAGTTCGGTTATGCCTTTGTATTTATCGTATTCTTCCAGGCACTTGGTTTCCATGTATCCGGCAATGTCGTTGGTTTTTGGTTTGGTGCGGTTGATGCAGAAATTGCCAAAATCAGCTAACACGCCACAGTGCTTGCTGTTCACCTGTTTCATTACATCTGCCAGCCAGGCGCCATTGCAGGAGATGCCCACGTGGTTCTCTACAATAACATCTATCTTGCTTTTTTTGCCGTACTCTATTAGCTTGCCTAAACTGTCTACTGCTGCTTTAGCAACATCGGCAGGGTTGCCATCGCCTTCCACATTTACACGGATCATGGGGCAGCCTAAGGTGGCGGCTGCATCTATCCATTTATAGTGGTTCTCAACGGCCTTTAAACGGACTGTTTCGTTCAGATCGCCCAGTACGCCTTCGCCATCTATCATAATGCGCAGGTTATAGCTGCCATTATCCGCGGCGCGTTGTTTCAGGTCGGCCAGGTATTGCGCGTCCGTTGCTTTATTGGCGAAGAACATCGAGCAGTAATCTAAACCGGGTATACCCAGCTCTTTTGCCTTTGCCGCAAAATCCAACGGTTTTAATTTCCCTGTCCAAAACTGGCTGGCGAAGGAGAATTGCGAAACGGCAATCTTAAAGAACAGTTCTTTGCTGGTATTGGCATACAAATATTCGGGCAGGGTGGCTGCCAGGCCAAGGCCGGCCGCGCCCATAGCGGTTTGCCTGATAAAGTCTCTGCGGTTGGTTTTCATGATGTTGGCTTACTGGTTAGTAGGTTTATAAAAATGAAGGTAGATACAATATTTTATTATTTAGTGAAATTTACTAAATAAATTTTAAGCCAAATTTAAACCGGAGGAATGTTAATTTAGCGCATGGTTACGCAGGAGCAGATAGAAGATTTTATACTGAACGGGCATAAGGAGTACGTTCCGCATGTATCGTTAGATTGCGCGATTTTTGGTTACCACGAACAGCAGCTAAAACTGTTGCTGATAAAACACAAAGCTGTATTCGGCTGGTGCCTGCCCGGCGGCTATATTAAACGCACCGAGAAACTGGTAGAGGCCGCCGCCCGAAACGTGAAGGAACGCACCGGCGTGGATAACCTTTTTTTGCAGCAGTTTAAAACCTTTGGCGACCCAAACCGCGCTAAATTTGATGAATTTGACGAGGAAAAGTGGGGGCAAATTTTAGGCGTAAAAGTGAGCCGCAACAACTGGCTGATAGACCAAACCATCTCCGTTGGTTTTTATTCGATAACCGATTTTTCGCGGACGGTTTTACAGCCCGATATGATGAGCATAGATTGCGAATGGTTTGACATAGATAACCTGCCTGCGCTGGAATTCGACCACGACGAGATGGTACGCGAAGCCCTGCACACCATGCGCATACACCTGTACCATTACCCCATCGGTTACAATATGCTCCCAGAGAAATTCACGCTGACCGAGATCCACGCGCTGTACGAAACCCTGCTGGGTAAAAAACTCGATATCAGCAATTTTCCCAAGAAATTAATAGCGCTTGGGCTGCTGATCAAGCTCGACGAAAAGCGCAGCATTGGTCCGCACCGTTCGCCGCATTTGTACAGCTTTGATAAGGAACGCTATGATGAGGCACTTAAAAATGGCGTGGTTTTAAGCTGATTGTTTTATTTTTGAATATGAGAAAATTGCTGCTGTTGTTTGCCGTATTGTTTACCTGCAACTTATTAAATGCCCAGGTTGCTTCCATTGCCAAGGGCGAGCGTTACCCGCTTAATATTGGTATTATTGATCATGTGCAATCGGCGGTGCTTAATGAAGGCCGTACGCTTAATATTTACCTGCCCGATGGTTACGATAAAGACACCACCACTAAATACCCGGTAATTTATTTGCTGGACGGCTCTAAGGACGAGGATTTTATCCATGTGGTTGGCGTTGTACAGTTTTTAACCATGATACAAGCCATGCCCAATAGCATTGTAGTGGGCATAGCCAATGTAGACCGCAAGCGCGATTTTACCTACCCATCTACCAGCAAGGCCGACGTGAAATTGGTGCCCACATCTGGCGGTTCGGCAAAGTTCATGATTTTTTTAGAGACCGAACTGCAGCCGCATATCCAAAAGTTTTATAAGGTAAGCAGCAGTAAAACCCTCATCGGGCAATCCCTCGGCGGCTTACTGGCAACAGAGGTGCTACTAAAGAAACCATCGCTGTTCAACCAATACATCATTGTAAGGCCAAGCCTTTGGTGGGATACCGAAACCCTGCTGAACGGCGCTGTTGCCATGCGCCGCTCGCATTCCTACAAAGGCATCAAAGCGTACCTGGCCGTAGGTAGCGAAGGCCCGCAAATGATAGGGGACGCTAAGAAGCTCTCTCAAATATTAAAGGCCGACAGGGATTTAAAGTCCACCTATAGCTATCTCCCTAAAGAGGATCATCTCACCATTTTGCACAATGCCGTTTATGAAGCCTTGCTGGCCCTGAATAAAAAGGCCCGGTAAAAAGCCGTCCCGAACGCTCAGGGCGTCTTATCCTGGTTTGTGTTTCCCGGCACATCAACTGCTTAAAAAGGCGTTTTTTATGTAAACCCTGTAAAAAAGCAACTAATTGATTTATAGATATTTATAAAGTTAACATGTGAATTGTGTAAACTTTTGTAAACTTTTTCACCCTAATTTTAAACGCGTTTGCCGCGAAAAACGCGGGATGTCTGTCTCAATAAAACAAACTTGTAGCTTCAATTTCACCTTTGGCGGCATCGCCCGGCTCGGTCATATATATCCGTAATGGTGTTTGCTTTACCCTGCTGCCCGGCGTTTGTACTGGTGCCTGGTAAATATATTTCACCTTTATTTTGTGGAGGCCTTCGGCCAGCGGCAGCATGTATTCGGTTTCGGTAAGTTTTTCGCCGTCGATAAATAGCTGCGTATCGGTGTAGGATGCCTGCGAAAAATTGTAGCTGCCATCTTCGGGGATATCGATATAGCCATCATACACAATACCGAAGTATGGGTTATCCTTCTTAAAGGTCTCTGCGTTTAGTTTATCCACCGTTGCCGAATCTGTTAACATAACATAATCCAGCTGGTCCGGCGAGGTAAAACGGCCTTTTACCAGTTTGTACTTGAGGCCCGGTTTGCCGTTGGCATAGGTGGTAGCAGGTATCAACGGGCGATTGTACATCAGCACACGGGTAGCAATGCTGCGCCTGCCGGTCGGCGTTATAACACGCGCCTTAAACTCCCGCTTCTCGTTGGCAGGGATAATGATGGTTACCGGGGAAACGTACTCCAGGTCGGTATCCAGCGGGTCGCGGCCGTTGAGGGTGTAATATATTTTAGCGCCCGGCACAACTGATGTTGGCGTATAAGTAAATTTAGGGCCGAAGAGGATGGTATCTATCACGGCAAAAGGTGTGGGCACGCGGTAATTATAACCCTTAGCATCCAACCGGGCAAAATGATTGGCCAGGCGTACATCGGCAAAGTTGTCGTAATTCTTATTCTCCGGTTTGGTCCATGCTACCTCGGATAAGGCAAACAGCCTCGGCAGGATTTGGTACTGCAGCTTGGCCATGGTGGGTACATACTCCGTCCACAGGTTGCCCTGGGTGCCCATTACATATTTCTGCTCATCGGGCGTGAGCTGTTTAGAAACCGGGTCGTACTCGTAGGTTTCTTTCAGCACGGCGTACCTGCCGAACGACACCGGCTCCTGCGGCGAGCCGCTTTGGTAATGGTCGAAATAATTGCCGGTGGTTTGCGGCGTCATGATCACGTTGTGATGCTGGCGTGCTGCCCCAATGCCACCTTCTTCGCCCTGCCAGCTCATTACTACGGCATTTGGGGCAAGTCCGCCCTCCAGGATCTCGTCCCAGCCTATCATGGTGCGGCCTTTGCCGTTAATGAATTTCTCCATCCGCTGGATAAAGTAGCTTTGCACCTCCTTCTCATCCTTCAGGCTTTTCTCCTTCATCAAATTCTGCACAAATGCCGATTCTTTCCAGGGCTGTTTATTGGCCTCATCGCCACCCACGTGGATATATTTACTCGGGAACAGCGCCATCACCTCGGTAAGCACATTCTCTAAAAAGGTAAAAGTTTCTTCGGTAGGGCAGTAGATTCCGTTGATGCTGCGCGCCGGATTCTTAAGGTCAGCCGGTTCGCAGCGTAGCTCGGGGTAAGCGCGCAATGCCGCATCTGAGTGGGCAGGCATTTCAATTTCGGGGATCACGTTGATGTAGCGGTCGGCGGCAAATTTAACCACATCGCGAATCTCGTCTTGTGTGTAAAAACCGCCGTAGCTCAGGCTGTCGGGCCAGTCGCGGTTGTTGCCATACATGGTTTGCTGGCGGTAGCCGCCAACCTCGGTTAGTTTGGGATACTTTTTGATCTGGATGCGCCAGCCCTGCCCGTCTACCAAATGCCAGTGGAAGGTGTTGAGCTTATAAGCGGCCAGCAATTCTATCACCTCCTTCACCTGCGCTACGTTAAAAAAATGTCGTGATACATCCAGCATCATGCCACGGTAGCCAAACCTTGGGGCATCCTCAATGGTTACGCAAGGCAGCGATTCGGTAGGCGAGGTTTCTGCGGGGAGTAACTGTATCAGCGTTTGTACGCCGTAGAACAAGCCCGCACCCTTGCCAATAATCGTTATCTTTTTTGGGGTGATGCTGAGTTTATAACCCTCGGCAGGCAGTTTATCGGCACCAACTGAAGTTAGTATAAGCCCTGTAGCCGTTTTTGCTTTACGGTTGTATTTGGAGATCTTGTTAGTAAAGTGCCGGTTGTTTTTCAGGAAATCCTTCAGGAACAAAATGGTTTTATCGGTAGGTTTATCTGCTTTTATTTGCGTTGATGCATTGAAGCGGAACATGCCCGCTGCTTTTTTTAGCGAAGCCGGAGCGGGAATGATGCCCATATACGGGTCATCGGCAACGGCCTGGGCAAATGCCGTATTAACCTGTAAAAAAACAAAGAGGGCAATAAATGCGGATAAAATCCTGATTTTTTGAGAGATATTGATGTTCATTATAAGGCAGATGTGAGATACTGCTGGCTAATTTAAGAATTATGGCGCAGGATTTACTTTTGGGTATAGTAACAAATGCTTGACAACCTTATCTTTACCCCCTCAATAATATTTTATGCTCGATATCTGTTGTATAGGCCACATTACGCTCGATAAAGTTGTAACCCCACGCGCGGTGATGCACATGGCCGGCGGTACCGCTTTTTACTTTTCGCATGCTATGCGTAATATGGATGTGAAGTATAGCCTGGTTACCGCCCTTGCCAAAACCGAAATGCAAAGCGTTACCGACTTACAGGAATTGGGCATTGAAGTAAAGGCCCTGCCAAGCAAACACACCGTTTATTTCGAAAATATTTACGGCGAGAACCAGGACAACCGTACCCAGCGCGTGCTGCAAAAAGCGGATGCTTTTAGCGTTGCCGACCTGGCCGATACCGAAGCCATTATCTTCCACCTTGGCCCTTTACTGGCAGATGATATCCCTACCGAGCTTATTAAAAACCTGTTTGGCCGGGGCAATGTTTCCTGTGATGCACAGGGTTATTTACGCGAGGTTATTGAAAAAGGCGTACACGCTATCGACTGGGCGGATAAAAAAGAAGCCCTGCAATATATTGACGTATTAAAAGTAAACGAGCACGAATTGGAGGTGCTTACCGGCACCGCAGATATTGTTGAAGGTGCGCAGATCCTGAACGAATGGGGTGTAAAAGAAGTGGTGATCACCCTCGGCAGCATGGGCTCGGTAATTTTTTACGACCGTACCTTTTACGAGATCCCCGCCTATAAACCTACTGAAGTGGTTGATGCCACCGGCTGCGGCGACACCTACATGGCCGGCTACCTGTACCGCCGCATTAAAGGCGACGATGTGTACGAGGCCGGCAAATTCGCCTCTGCCATGGCAGGATTAAAGATAGAGAACGCCGGGCCGTTTAAAGGGACAGCGGAGGATGTGAGGGCGATGATGGGGAGGTAGTGTTGTTGGGATAAACCCTATCTTCAGAAACCAAATGAGACTAACTAAAACCATTATCACCAGCCTGATTCTTGTTATGGCCCTGCTACAGGGGCCGTTGATATATTACTATGCCAATGGCTTTGGTGGATTTTTGACTTTGTATCCGTACATGTTAGCCGGGTTTTTGTTGTCAGTTTACCTTTTCGTAAAACTAAATCATAAGGAATCAAATACGCTGTTCATTAAGATAGGTTGCATCACTGGGATTATATTGGGTATTGCCACGTTGCTTAGTGAAGATGTGATTGAATACCTCGACTGGACTTTAAGAAGAGGGACGAGGGATCAAATAGTTAAGCAGGTGAAAGATGAAAAACGTAGCGGAGGGCATTTAAACGACGGTTATTTTCCGCCAATTTCTAACGGTGGCAACAACATAGTTGTAGAAAAGCTAATCGATAAAACAGTATCAGTTACGTTTTTCATTAACCCCGGACTTCTTGATCATTACTCTGCATTTCTATACACCAACGATCCTGAAAAAATGAAGTCAGTACAAGAAAGGATAACTTCCGGCAAACACAAAGGCTTTGCAAAATTAGATACGAATTGGTATCGGGTAAATTATTAAACCCCTCTCTGGCATGCGCCGAAAGGGGTTTAACAGACTAATATACTTTGCGGTTTCTTAAAACCCCTCACTCAAGACCGCTTCGCCCTCCGGTATCACTACCTTTTTATTTTCCATTCGTTTTTTAGTGAGCTGATCTACCCGCCAGAGGGTGAAGATGCTGAGCATTGAGATGCCTACAATTACGTAACCTACTACGTTGTAATTTACCAGCGGCGCGCCTTTTGATGGCTGCGATACGATGGTCCCGGCAACGGCCGCGGCTATACCACCGGCTATTTGCTGCAGCGATGCGTTAATACTCATGAAAGCGCCACGGTCGGCCATCTCGGGGATGGCGCTGGTAAGGGCGCTGGATGGGATCATGCGGCTCATGATGCCCATCATCATCAGGATGTTGAGCGCCATCACCAGCCAAAGCGGGGTAACGGTAAGGTTGGTATATACTACGCACATTACCATCATCCAAACCGATGCTACGGCGAAGATCTTAAACTTATCTATCTTATCGCTCAGCTTGCCAATTAACGGCATAATAAACAGCGAACTTACGCCCGATACCATAAACAGCATAGGCAACTGGTGATTGGTTATCCCCAGGTTATTAATAGCAAACGCGCTCCCGAAGGGCATCATCATAAAACCACCTATGGATAGCAGGGCCGTGGCGGTAAAACCAACCCGGTAATCGGCCTTAGCAACGGTGTGAAGCAGGTGTTCAAAGGCCGATTTGTCGCGCTGTACCGCCAGGTGAGCGGTGATAGGTTTCAAGTATAAGGCTATCGCGATGGCAATGGCAACACTCAGGCCCGCCACCATCCAAAACGGTGCTTCCCAGCTCCAAAGGTTGGCAAGGTACAGGCCGATAGGTACCCCCAAAACTTGGCTCCCGCCGAAACCCATCTGTATAAAACCCATTACCCGGCCGCGTTGCTGCAGTGCAAACATATCGGTAATAATAGCCATAGAGATAGAGCCGATAACCCCGCCGAATAAACCGGTGATGATACGTGCCGCTACCAATACGGCGTACGATTGTGCCATGCCACAAAAGATGGTACCGAGGATAAAGCCGCAGTAGAAGAACAGCAGCAGTTTTTTACGGTCGAACCTGTCGGCGAAACCGGCAGTAAGCAGGCCCGAGATCCCGGCGCTGAATGCGTAGGCCGATACCGCGAAGCCAAAAGCCTGTGGTTTAAGACTGAGCGATTTCATCAGCATATCGCCCAGCGGCGACATCACCATAAAATCAAGTATCACCGTAAACTGGGTAATGGCTAAAATAAATATAACGAATTTTTGGTAGCCGCTAAACGGTACCGCAGGTTGTCGTGCTTGCATGTTTGGTTATGTTAGTTCACAGCATTCGTAGCCGTGATAATTTATCAGTTCTATAATTTGAGTGTGGCAAAGGTTGCGCGATATCACCCGCAGCACGCAATCTTCATCCTCGGTATCAACGCTCCATTTTTCTACTCCCGGCGTATTGCTTAGCATGGCACATACCAGGGCCTTATCTGCATCCTGGCTGATGTTGGTTTTAAAAAGCAATATGTGATTAAAATCTTCCATTTTATCTTTTTTGCAGGCCCGCTGTTTGTGTTGACGATTGAGACCGCAAAACATTGGACAACCGGGCAATTTTATTTTTTTAAAGCCTTCACCACCAGGTCGAAGGTTTTCCACAACACCTCATCGGTTAGTTTAAATGGCATCCCGCCCAGGCTTTGGCCTTCATAATCAAACCGGGCCAGCGCGTAAAGCGGCGAAAACGCTACCGACCAATAGGTTTCAAAAGGCACCTTTTCTATCTCACCGCGTTCTATTACGTTATGCATAAACTTGCCCATCATTTGTTTAAATTCCTTCAAAAAACCGGCAAGGAACCTTTCCTGGTAGCTGGAGCTGCGCAGCTGATCAAAAAACATACTCAGGTTGGGTTGCTCTTTCATAAACCGGTAACGGTTTTTCCATTGCACGCGAAGGCCCTCTTCAAATGATGCGTCCGGGTCGAAACCTTTAATAAGGGCGTCGCTAAAAAGCTTGCCGCCATCTGATGCTATGTTGATGATCAGGTCATCCCTATCCTTATAATAAATGTAAAGGGTAGCTACCGATATGCCGCAGGCTTTGGCCAGTTTATTCATGCTGAAGCCCTCCATGCCGCTTTTTACGATCATCTCTATCGCGGTTTCTCTAACAAGTTGTTCTTTACTATTATCTCTTGTACGCATACGGTGTTTAATACGCTACAAATATAAATGAATATTCATTTATTTATAAAATATATTTTAACCTTTTTGATAAATAAGGATAAGAAAAGATGAATTACACCTGCTGTAAAGAATTGCCGTAAAGCGAGACGCCGGGATTTATGCGGTGATTGAAAAGCCGCCTGCTTAATTTGGCTTTAAGCGCCGAGGCTTTAATTTTATTTAGCTGCCGGTTAAGGTAATTTTGGCAGAGCAATAAAACGGTTAGCGCAGATAGTATTTCAATAATAGGGCTGAGGCTGGGAGGTGTTTGTTGTATCGTGGCTTGTTGTGCTGCCTTGCCGGGGTGGCGGGTATGGGCTGGTTGGCCAACAATATTTAAAACTGATAAAAGTAAAATGAGAGCGATTAAAATACGGATGATCATTTTAAATTAAGTATCACGGATAACCAACGCGGGCTATCTATTGATTGTGATAAGGTTTAGGGGCGCAATAAAGATAAGCTACGTTTGGCTAATAAAAAATACGTAGAAGTACCCGATTTTCACCCTTTTTTTAGGGTGAAAACACGGTATGAAATATCAAATAAAATGTAGAAGTAGTTTTGTAACAATTACCCGGGTTTGTACTTTGCTTTAAACTTTCGCCTTATATTAGCTTTATAAACCGCTAACCATCAACCTTAAATGAAACACCTATTATTACCAGCCATCGTGCTTGTATTATTTGCAGGCCTTGCAAAAGCGCAGTCGCCCGGCGAAACTATCATCACCCGCTGGCCGGATGATAAGAAAGGCGCTGTGTCTATCACCTTTGATGATGGTTCTGTAAACCAGTTTAAGCAGGCTTTACCCGTGCTGAACAGGTTAAACCTGAAGGCCACCTTTTTTATTATTACGGGGCAGATACCCGGATCCAGGTACGCCGGTAAGTTTATTGGCCGCCCCGTAAAAACCATTATTGCCGAAACTGCCACAGTGCCAACCGATAAGGATAATTTTTATGAACGTGCCTCGGCGGCGGGCTACCTGGGTTTGATAGGCCCGCTCGATTACCATTACAAGGCCGGCTCGCTGGTAGATGCCGGTAAGCTAACCGAAGCTTATACGGTGATGGATGAGCTGTACCAAAAAGTACGTAACAACGAATTTAAGCCCGGCGTTCAGCATAATACCGAGTATATTGATGCCCATGGCACAACCTGGGCAGATATACGCCGGTACGCTAAGCAGGGGCACGAGTTTGCCAGCCACATGGTAACTCATCCCCGCCTGGCCGCGCTTGATGAAGCTAATATGCTTTACGAAATGCAAAGCAGCCGCCTGGACATTTTGAGGGAATTGGGCGCGCGGTACACCTTTTCTGCCGAAGGCCCTTTTGGTACCGAGAACGAGCGGGTGATGCAATACCTGTACAAGGTTTACCCCGCCTTACGTAACCGGATGCCCGAGCCCTGGTTAAAGGAGATCAGCCGGGGCAACCGCAGTAACCCGGGTAGTACCGATAAAAAATATATCCAGTTTCAGCGCGGGGCAACTACCAAAACACCCATGCCCATGATGAAGGCCTGGGTAGATACCACCGCAAATAAAGATAATACCTGGCTGGTGCTTACCTTCCACGGCGTTGACGGCATTGGCTGGGAAGCGTTAACCCACCAACAGCTTGACGAGTACTTTAGCTACATTAAGGCCAAAGATAAACTATGGGTAGCCACATTTGGCGATGCAACGCGTTATATCCGCGAACGGCAGAGTGCAAGCGTTAAATCCTTTGGCAATAATGGCAGCATAACGGTAAGCCTTAGCCACCCGTTAAATAAAGCTATGTACAACCTGCCGCTTACCCTTAAAACGTATGTACCCGCAGGCTGGAAAAAAGTAAAGGTAAGCCAGGGCACTAAAACAAGTATGGTTGTGCCGGTTGCGCAGCAGGGCGGGGCCGCGCGTTACGTGCTGTATAAAGCCTATGCCAATGCTTCGCCGGTAAGGCTAAGAGCCATGTAAAAACCTACACTCCCAATACGTTGCGCGTGCCGTATGAGCCTAACACGTACGAGCGCTTGTAACAGCTGCCGCATTCGTACCGCTTTACAGGTAGAAAAAAAAGCAATGTTTTCATCCAAAACGGCCTCTTTGCCCTTCGGTTTAGGATGCCCACGGTGCATTTGGGGCATTTGATCTTGTTGTTCTTTGTTTCCATAAGGGGTCTTTGTAAACGTTAAACTTTAATTATTATCACCAGTTGCCAACGTCTTGCAATGGGCTTAGTAGTACCGCATTGCCTCGTAGCAATTAAAAAGAAATTGTTTTACAGGTAGTAGCCTGCTTCGATACGTTGCAGCACGTTTGCATACAACAGAAAAATAAATGGAGTGCAGATGGCGATAGATATATCGGGCAAGGCCATAGCCCTGCTCTTCGCCGTTAAAACGATGCTTTTCCCAATGGAAACCAGCACTCGTTTAATATTTTGCAGCCCGTGCGTAATCGCAGTAACTTGCAAAACCGTATTAGTGATACCCAACTCCTTGTGCGGTGAGTGCAGCCGGGAGTTGTTATTTATACGATAAAGATACAGTTTTATTGCGTATTAGTTAACCGGTATTTTAATTAATTTATAGCAGTGCAAAAAGCGAATTTTACTACCGGTTAGAAACCAAATATGGGTTTAATGTAACTAAAACGAAAATTTGAGGGGTGGACAAAATCAGGACAAATAGAGACGCCCCAAGTAAAGCGACTTTATAATTTTGCTATGGTATCTTCAATTTCGTTACCGGCCTCCAGCTCCATTTTTTTGCGCAAGCGCTGTTTGGCTTTCTTTATCCCATCGGTGGTAATGCCCAGCATGCCGGCCATTTCGCGGTTATTAAGGTTAAGTTTTATAAGGGCCATCAGCCGGGTGTCGGTCCCGGTAAGGTGCGGGTATTTGTTGCGCAGGCGATAAAAAAACGCAGGGTGCACTTTGGTAAAAAGCTTTTTAAATTCGCCCCAGTTTTCATCCGTCATGATATGGGCCTTCATCATATTATCCAGCTCTCGTGCGTCGCCTTCGCTGCTGAATTTTAGTTGCAGTTTCTCCACCTCGGTTTTAAACTCCTCTATCAATAGATTCTTCTGCATCAGGTTTTCGGTGTAGCCATGCAGGGCAAGCGCGGCGTTGTTCAGCTCCTCATCAAGCCGTAACTTTTCTGATGTCAGTAGCTCCTGATCCTTTTTGGCTTTTAGCCGCTGCCTGTTGTAAATGAGGATACTGATCACCATCAAAAGCAATAGCACAATAATAACAGTGTTCCGTTTGTACGCGCCAATTTCACCGTTTATCTTTAATTTGTTTAGTTGGGCCTTGCTTTTATCCAGCTCCCATTGCAAACGCACGCGCTCAACCTCGGCAAGGTTATCGCGGTTTTCCAGGCTATCCTTGGCCGCGCTATATTTTTTATTGAACAGGTTAGATTGGGCCATTTGGCCAAGTTTTTCATACAACGATGCCTTCAACCCGTAATAGGTAACGCGGTATCGCAACACATCCTCGCGCGATTGGTTCAGCAGATCGTAGGCCAGGGCAAGCTGTTGCGATGCCCGGCCAAGGCTGTCGGCCTCCAGGCTTATTTTTACCAGGCGTAGCATTGCCGTAGCTGCATTAATAATTTGGTTGTATTGTAACGATACTTTGTAATCTGTTTGGATAAGTGGCAGAGCCTTTTTGTACTGGCTCTGCATAAAATATATCGACCCTATGTTGCCTGTAGTGATGCCTACCCATACCGTATCGTGCGCGGCCTTCGCCATACTTAAAGCCTCATCAAAGTACTGCATTGCGGTTTTAAACTGCTGCGTACTCCGGTAGGTAAGGCCCATGGTGTTTAAAGTGTTTATGCGCGATCGGGACGACGGCTGCTGATACTTTAAGGTCTGTTTCAGGTTTTCGCGGGCGTTATCATAATCGCCAATGGCGTAGTAAAAATCGGCTACTTCAGAAAAGTAGGCGCCCATATCCGGCACCTTGTCAAAACCAATTTCGCGGAATTTTTCCTGCGAGAATAAAAAGTACCGGCAGGCGGAGATGTTTTGTTTGTAGATGAACAAGTAAACCGCTTTGCGGTGCATATATATGGCGGTTTCAAGAGGCAGTGCATGTTCCTCGGCAAATAATATGGCTTTCTCGTAATATGAATTACTTAATGGATTATATCTGCGGTTTACCGAATAGTAATCGGCACGCATATCAAATATGGCACACTCCAGCGGCAGATCGGCCAGTTCTTTGGCTATGCCGGTAAGGTTGTCCAGGCTTTTCATGGCGTCCTGTTCGGCCATATTACGGCA
Organism: Mucilaginibacter pankratovii; assembly: GCF_014773265.1. Lineage (GTDB taxonomy): Bacteria > Bacteroidota > Bacteroidia > Sphingobacteriales > Sphingobacteriaceae > Mucilaginibacter > Mucilaginibacter pankratovii. The sequence continues at coordinate 118,920 of NZ_JACWMY010000006.1, forward strand.
ATTGATCTTGTAGCGCAGGCGCGCCTCGTCAACCCGTTTATTTTCGGGCAGGTTTTTGATGGGGGCAAACAGGCCAGGTATGTAGGCTGATGGTTTATTTTGAACGGCAGCTTTGAAACCGGATAGAGAAAGCGCGGCAAAAAACAATGCCAATACCAGCAGAGCGCCTTTTGATCTATTTAAACATTTAGGGGTCAATGTGTAGTTCAGTTGAGCAACTAAATATAAGCATTTTACGGCCCTCCCGAAACTGGAAATTCAATCGATTTCTAATTATTAGGCATTTTAGCAATTGTTTAAACCTATAATTAAGAATGGTTTAATATTACGCTTCCTTAGCCGCAGCGGGTGTTTGTATTTGATTTAACGATAGCGGTATGAGGCTTTTGGTTTTGAGGTAGGTGATAGTTACGATGGCCAAAGTCATACTGCCGCCAAATATTACCGCCGGAATAGTGCCCAGCAATCGCGCCGCCGTGCCCGATTCAAAAGCACCTATTTCGTTAGACGAACCGATGAACATTGCGTTTACTGCCGATACCCGGCCACGCATATGATCGGGCGTTAACAGCTGCATAATGGTGCCACGGATAATTACGCTTACGCTATCAAAAGCGCCCTCGGTAAATAAAAAGATAAGCGACAAGTAAAAACTGCGTGATAAACCAAAGCAAATGATGGAAAGGCCAAAGCCGGTTACCGCAATAAGCAAATTGCGCCATGGCCTGCCCATAGGCGAAAACCTGGCCATAGCCAGCATGGTTAATACCGCGCCCAGCGATGTGGTGGCGCGCATAATGCCCAGGCCCTCGGCACCAACCTTTAATATCTCGTTGGCAAAAACGGGCAGAAGCGCGACAGCGCCACCAAAAAATACCGAGAACAGATCCAGGCTCATGGCGCCTATCATCATTTTGCTGTTGAATACAAACTTTATCCCTTCCGACAGGCTTTTCCAAATATTTTCCTTGGGCACAAAAATAGGCGGGTAAGATCTAAGCAGGTAAATAAGCACCAGCGATATAGCCAGGAAAACAAGGATAACCGCAAACGTGACCGAGATACCCAGGTAGCCGTAAATAAGCCCGCCCGCGGCCGGCCCCAAAATTGATGCAATCTGCCAGGTACTGCTGCTCCAGGTAGCGGAGTTGGTGTAAATTTCTTTAGGCACGCTTTGCGTGTAAATAACAAAGGTGGCCGGGCCGTAAAATGCACGCGCAACACCGTTAAAAAATATCATTACATAAATGGTTGGCACCACCCAGCTTGTGTGGATGTAATTGCCTGCGCCCTTTAATGTAATTAAAAACATCACCAGCGAAGAGATAAACACACCGATGAATATCAGCAACAGCATTTTACGCTTTTCGGATTTATCGGCTATGTAGCCGCCGTAAAGCGCTATACCAACCGCGGGGATAGCTTCGCAAAGCCCAACAAGGCCAAGGGCGAAGGGGTCTTTAGTGAGATGGTAAATATAAAAGCCGATGATAACGGCCTGCATCTGGTAAGCAAAAGTGAAGCAAAAACGCATGCCGATATAAGATCTGAAATCCTTGTATCGTAGTGCTGCAAAAGTTTCTATCCGGGGGCTTGTACTATCTTCTTCGGGCATTTATGAGGTATTTGTGTTGAGGCCTGCAATTTACAAACCTGTGTTTTATTATGGTAATTGTAATGGTATTGTGGCTTTAATTTAACAAAAAAGGCGCGGTGTATGCCGCGCCTCGTATGCTTTGTTTATAAGCCGTGCTGGTCTATCAAATAAACCAGGGCTGCTATGGCGCCTGCACCCAGTTCAAGTTCGCGTTTGTTTACGTTCTCAAACACATCGTTTGGCGTATGGTGGATATCGAAATACCGTTGCGAATCGGGCCGGAAACCGATCAGGACGATGGATGGTATGGTTTCCTTCAGCGGGCCTATATCGGTGCCGCCGCCGCCGGCTACCAGCCTGTCGGCTTCGTAGGGTTCAAAAAGCGCTTTGTATTTATCATTAATAGCCTTTAACTGTGCCGCCGGGATTGCCTGGAAGCTGAAACCGCGCGGGGTGAAACCACCTTCGTCGGTCTCTATAGCGGCAATGTGCTCTTCTTTGTTTTGGGCGGCAACTTCGGCGTATTTAAGGCCGCCTTTGTGGCCATTCTCCTCGTTCATAAAAAACACCGCACGTACCGAGTTTTTGGGTTTGTAACCAACGGCTTTAAATATGCGCAGTACCTCTACAGATTGCATTACGCCGGTACCATCATCATGCGCGCCCTCGGCCAGGTCCCACGAATCGAGGTGGCCGCCAACGGTGATAAATTTATTGGGGTTTTCGCTGCCGGTAATTTCGCCGATAACGTTGTATGATTTTACATCGGGCAAGGTTTGGCAGCTTTGTTTAAAATAGAATTTTATCAAAGGCAACTTGCGTAATTTTAACATAGCGCTAAGTTTGTTTGCCGCCAGGGTAGAGATAGCCGCTGCTGGGATCTTACGGCCGCCTTCGGCATACACGGTGCCGCCTGTGTGCGGGTAATCGTCAAGCGCGGGGGTTATGGAGCGTACGATGGCGCCAACAGCGCCGTATTTAGCAGCTGCCGATGGGCCCGCAAAGCGTTGAATCCCCGCTGCGCCGTAACCTGCACCTGTTTCTATAAAACGCGGATCAAAGGGGCCGTTAAAAAAAACGATCTTGCCTTTTACCACGCTTTCGCCAAGAGCATCAAGCTCTTTTAGACTTTTCACCTCAACAATGTTGGCGGTGATACCAGCCGAAGGCGTACCAACCGACATGCCCAGCGCCGCTATGGGCACCTTAATGCGTGTTTTGCCATCAATAATAAAGCCTTCCTCCTTTGCGCCACGAACCCAGTGCGGCACCATTACTTCCTGCAGGTAAACCTTATCAAAGCCATAGCTATCCATCAGCTTTTTACTCCACGTTACAGATTTTTCTGCACCAGCGGAGCCGCTTAAGCGCTGCCCGATGCTTTTACACAGGTAACGCAGGTTTTCGTAGCATTGGCCGTTTACAAGGGCCTCGTCATACAGTTTGCGTATCATTAACGAGTCCTGTGCTTTTACAGTGGTAGCGGCAAAAAATAAAGAGAGGAGCAGTATGGATTTCTTCATGGAAAAGAGTGTTTGAACAAAAATAGTATTTGTATTGGAAAAACCTCAGTTACGAGATCTTATCCCAGCTTAATCCTTCATTTTTTGTTTGGAAGGGCTGGTTGAGCAGCAGGTTTTCGGGGAGGGCAAGCTGAGGGTCTTTCTCCAGGATACCTTCTACGCATTTGCGGGCTTTTATCAACAGTTCCTGGTCGGTAGCGAGGTTGGCAACTTTCAGGTCGAGCACGCCGCTTTGCTGGGTGCCTTCGATGTTGCCGGGGCCGCGCAGCTGCATATCTATCTCCGCTATCTCAAAACCATTATTGGTTTTTACCATGGTGTTGATGCGTACGCGGCCATCGTTACTGAGTTTTGGGCTGGTCATCAGGATACAGTACGATTGCTCGGCGCCTCGCCCTACACGCCCCCGGAGCTGGTGTAATTGCGACAGCCCGAAGCGCTCTGCATTTTCTATGATCATTACCGATGCATTGGGCACATTTACGCCAACTTCTATCACAGTGGTGGCCACCATTATCTGCGTTTCGCCTTTAATGAAACGCTGCATTTCAAAATCTTTATCTGCTGCGGCCATTTTTCCATGCACAACGCTGATGCGGAATTGCGGTAAAGGAAACTCGCGACTCATAGTTTCCGTGCCATCCATCAGGTTTTTCAGATCCAGTTTTTCGCTTTCCTGTATCAGGGGGTATACTACGTACACCTGGCGGCCTTTGGCTATCTCCTGTTTCATAAAACCAAACATGCGCAGGCGCTGTGCCTCGTAAAAGTGTTTAGTCTCTATCGGCTTACGCCCGGCAGGTAATTCATCAATTACGGATACATCCAGGTCGCCGTACAATGTCATGGCCAGGGTACGGGGGATGGGGGTAGCGGTCATCACCAGCACATGTGGGGGGATGATGTTCTTGCGCCAAAGCTTTGCGCGCTGTTCCACACCAAAACGGTGCTGCTCGTCTATCACCACCAAGCCCAGGTTTTGGTATTGTACTTTATCTTCTATAAGGGCGTGGGTGCCTATCAGTATTTTAAGGCTGCCATCTTCCAGCTTTTCGTGAATAACCCTGCGTTTTTTTTGCGGTACCGAGCCGGTAAGCAGCGCCACTTCCACAAAGTCATCGCCCACCAGGCTTTTAATGGTTTGATAATGCTGGTTGGCCAGTATCTCCGTAGGCGCCATAATGCAGGTTTGAAAGCCATTATCTATGGCGATGAGCATGCTCATCAGCGCTACCACCGTTTTGCCACTGCCTACATCGCCCTGCAGCAGGCGGTTCATTTGCACGCCGCGCTGCGTATCTATACGGATCTCTTTTAAAACACGTTTTTGCGAATTGGTAAGCTCAAAAGGTAGTTTATGGTGATAAAACTCGTTAAAGTAATTGCCTACCGTTCCAAAAATATTGCCCTTGAACTTTGATGCCCTCGTAAGTTTGTTTTTCAGCAGTTTTAATTGCAGGAAAAATAGCTCCTCGAATTTTAAGCGATGGATAGCTTCATTCAGCTGAGCGGCATTATCCGGGAAGTGAATATTACGATAGCTATCGGCACGGGGCGCCAGCTTAAAGCGGTTTAACAGGTAGGCAGGGAGGTTCTCCTGAATGTCTTTCGCGCACTGATCCAGCAAGCCCGCAATGAGTTTTTGCAGCCCTTTACTGTCTAAAGTAAATTGCTCAAGGTTTTTGGTAGAGTTGTAAGCGGGTTGCAGGGTAAGTGCACCGCGCTGCTGGGTTGCACCAGAGTTGTAAAGCTCCATTTCGGGATGAGCCATCTGAGCCTTGCCGTTAAAAAAGCCGGGCTTGCCAAACAGTACATATACCTTACCGGGGATGAGGTTTTTCTCTACCCATTTAATGCTTTGGAACCACACCAGCTCTATAATGCCGGTATCGTCCTTGGCTTGTGCCACCAGGCGTTTAGTGTGCTTTTCGCCTATGATCTCTTTCGAGGCCAGCCGTGCCAGCACCTGCACATAAGGCATATCCGGCTGGATATCCTTTATCTTATAAAACCGTGTACGGTCTATATACTTATACGGAAAGTGTTTGAGCAGATCCTCAAACGTAAAAATTTGCAGCTCTTTTTTAAGCACCTCCGCTCGGGCAAGGCCTACACCTTTTAAATACTCGATGGGTGTTTGAAAAGCTTGACTGTTCAATTTTTACTAATTCAGGGCTTTAACGCAATTACCGAGATCTCTACATTAACACCTTTTGGCAAGCCAGCTACCTGCACGGTTTCGCGGGCGGGGAAGTTTGCGGTAAAGTACGAGCCGTACACCTCATTCACCTGCGCAAAGGTTTGCATATCGGTTAAAAAAATGGTTGTTTTAATAATGTTGTCGAAACCAACGCCGGCTTCATCTAATATGCCTTTCAAATTCTCCATAACCAGTTTTGCTTCATCGGTTATGCCGGTGGTTACAATTTCGCCGGTGGCTGGGTTCATGGGGATCTGCCCGGATACAAAAAGCAAACCGCCTGCGGCTACTGCCTGGCTGTATGGGCCAATAGGGGCCGGGGCATTTTTAGTATTGATGATCGTTTTCATTAGGATAATTATTAAAAGCGCGGGTTAGGTAAAAGATTATTTCTTCAGAATAAACCAATAGATAAGCTTATAGATGATGCCCAGCAAAAACATGCTGATAGCAATAGCATTGATAATATGCATCACCTTAAGGTTAAAACTGGTAGGCCGGTTAGGGTCCTTTTTTCGGAAGAAGTACATAGTGCAAATTTAACAAAAAAAAGAAAGCCCCGGGTTATCCGGGGCTTTCGCTTAATAATATTATTCTAAAGGAATATTATTTTTTGGTGAATGACACACGACGGTTAAGTACGCGGCCTTCTTCAGTTGAGTTATCAGCAATTGGGCTGGTTTCGCCGTAAGCTTTAACTTTTACTTTAGATGCAGTAACACCAGAGTTAACTAAGTAAGTTTTTACAGAGTTAGCACGGTCACGTGATAACGACATGTTGTGAGCAGCAGTACCTTCAGATGAAGCGTAACCGTTTACCTGTACAGTTGCACCAGAAGCACGTAAGTCAGCTGAAGTTGCATCTAATGCAGGGTAAGATGAAGTACGTAATACTGAGCTGTCAAATTCAAACTGGATGTTTGAGTAAGCAGTACCTTTAGCTGAATCTATCGGAGCAGCAGCAGCTGGGAACACGATAACGCAACCAGAACCATCAACTACGCTACCGGCAGGAGTGTTAGGGCATTTGTCGAATTGATCAGCAACACCGTCACCGTCAGAATCTTTCTTCAAATCAGTAACAGCGTTTTCAACGTTAGTTACACGAGTTTTAAGAGCTTCAACTTCTCTGCGCAGTTGTTCGTCGTACAATTCGTCGTACATCATAGCTACAGGGTTAACCCAGTCTAAGTTTGGTTTGCCTTTGCCACCTAAAGTGAACTCTAAACCAGCGTAACCGTAAGAGAATTTATCTCTTGTATCGCGCTGAGTAGCAGTACCATCAAAGTTGTAACCATCAATAAAGTTCATGGTGTAACCTAAGTTAAGGGCAACCGCATCGGTTAATTTAAATTTAACACCAGCACCGATAGGGATAATTAATTCCTTAACAGTCCTTTTAGAGGTGCCGCTACCTGGTTGGCCAGGAGTAGTTGGGTTACCGTTAGCATCGTTTAAGTAGAAATTGTAAGCGCCTGTACCTGCATTGTACTGAGCAACAGTTTCTGCGTAGCTTGGTTTGTAGAAAGCTAAACCAGCACCACCGGTGATGAAGAAGTTAATTGCGTTTTTACGACGGATGTAATCGATAGTAGCAACGTTAACAACACCACTTAAAGTAGCAGAGTAAAATTTAGTTGCGAAAGCAGTTCTGCTGCCGATTTGTTGTGGGTTACCGTTATCGTCATTTCTGCCTTTAACTTGTCCGCCGTGTAAATCTAATTGTAAGCCGAATGAGTGAGCTAACTGAGAACGCAAAGAAATACCGTAGCCGATACCTAATTGTGCTTTTTCCCAGTCGTTAACACCGCCGATTGCAACAAATGGTGATGTAACACCACCGTTGATACCGATGCTAAAAGTTTTGTACTGTCCCCTACCACCAAATACCTTGGCGGTGGTTGTGCCAGATGACATTGTAGTGTCTGAAACTGTTGTTGTAGTGGTAACGGTTTTAGTGGTGTCTTGCGCACTAACCATCCCAGCAGTCAACAAAGCAGCAAACGACAAGGCAGCTGTTTTCTTTAATGTAGAATAATTCATAGTTTTAAGATTAAACGATTTAATTGTGATTTTTTTTCAAAATTAGTAATTATGTTTGAAACGATTACCAAACTTTGTTCCAAAATTGATAATAACTACTACAAATAATAAAAATAAATTGTTTTTATTAAAACATATATTCCTGTTTTATGAAATATCTACCTGTAAATGAGCGACTATTTACAATTAATAGAAAAAATTTCGTTTCGCGACTTAAGCCTCGTTCTATAGCTATTTTCCACTCAAATGATGAGTTTCTGCGTAGCGGCGACCAAAACTTTATATTTAAGCAAAATCCTGATTTTTTTTACCTCTCGGGTATCGATCAGGAGCAAAGTATCCTGGTTTTGTTTCCCGATTGTCCTAATCCGTTATACAAAGAAGTACTGTTTTTAAGACAAACCAGCGAACATATAGCTATTTGGGAGGGTCATAAGTACACCAAGGACGAAGCAAGGGCCGCATCGGGCATTCAAACCATTTTTTGGCTGCAGGATTATGACACTATTTTGCATGGTATTATTAACTATGCTGATAATGTTTACATTAATACCAACGAGAACGACCGCTACGCACATACCGTTCCGTACCGCGATATGCGAATGTACGAAGCCCTGCGGCTGAAGTACCCCCTGCACCATTACGAAAGGTCGGCACTGATACTGCGCGACTTACGTGTAGTAAAATCTGATACCGAGATAGCACTCACCAAAACCGCGTGCGGGCTCACGCGCGATGCTTTTGTGCGTGTACTAAAATTTGTACAGCCGGGTGTGGCAGAGTACGAAATTGAGGCCGAGATCATCCACGAATTTATCAAACAACGCGGAACAGGCCATGCTTACAACCCAATCATCGCATCGGGTAACAACGCTAATGTGCTGCATTACATAGATAATAACCAGGTTTGTAAAGATGGCGATGTGATATTACTGGATTTTGGAGCCGAGTACGCCAACTATAATGCGGATATGACACGTTCTATCCCGGTGAACGGCCGCTTTACCCAGCGCCAGCGTGATGTTTATAATGCGGTATTGCGCGTAATGAAAGCCGCCACCAGCATGATAGTAGCGGGCACCATTTGGAACGAGTACCACGATGAGGTGGGCAAAATAATGGAGAGCGAACTGATAGGCCTTGGCTTACTGGATAAGCAGGACGTTGCCAAGCAGGACCCTAAAGCACCTTTGTACAAACAATATTTTATGCACGGCACCTCGCACCACTTGGGGTTGGATGTGCACGATTATGCCAGCCGCTATAAACCATTCGAGGTTGGCAACATCCTCACCTGCGAACCGGGCATCTACATCCCCGCAGAAGGCTTGGGCATCCGCTTAGAGAATAATGTCCTCATTACCAAGGGTGGCAACATCGACCTGATGGCAGATATACCGGTGGAGGCAGAGCATATTGAAGAGATAATGAATAGTTAAGATTTCGGATCGCGGAATTTCGATTTGGGATTTGTTGCTATTGGTCCTTTGAATCCGAAATCGAACGTTCGAAATCCGAAATAAATACATAAAGGTTAAACCCTTCCTCTTTCAAAGCTTCGGCAAGTAATTGCTGAAGCTTTTTTTTGTCGACACCGGCCATACGGTTTTGCTGGATGAGGTTGTAGGCTTTTTGGGTGAGCAGCAGTTCGCGGCGGCTGTTGGTTATTTTGGGCGGGGATAAAATCATTCGGGCTATTTCTGCTATCCCCTCGTTGTTGGTGGCAACCGCACGGAGCACCGGGATCTGCGCGCCTTCTTTTTGGTGGATGATCTTTTTAAGGTTGTTGATGAACCCGTCGGCACCATCCCTGTCGGCCTTGTTGATGATGAAGGCATCCGCAATTTCCATCAGGCCCGATTTGATGTTTTGGATCTCGTCGCCCGCCTCGGGTACCAGCACCACAAAGGTTTGATCGGCCAGGCCGGCAATTTCTACCTCCGATTGGCCAACCCCCACCGTTTCAATAATGATATGATCAAACCCCGCGGCACGCAGCACATCAGCCATCTCGATAGTTTTGGCAGACAAGCCTCCCAGCGAGCCACGTGTGGCCAGCGAACGGATAAACACATCCGGGTGGTTAAAATGCGTAGCCATACGGATCCTGTCGCCCAGCAGCGAGCCAAAATTAAAAGGCGATGTGGGGTCGATAGCTAAAATGGCTACTTTTTTACCTTCGGCTAATAAGGCGCTGATGATGGCGTTTACCAGCGTGCTTTTGCCTGCACCCGGCGGCCCGGTGATACCGGTTACGGGTGTGGTATTATAGGGCAACTGCTTTAATAGTTCCACGGCGCCCGGCAGGTTGTTCTCCACAATGGTGAGATCGCGCGCTACCTTTCGGAAATCGATACTGTTATGTAGCTTGGGTTTTGCCATTTGCCTCTGCCTATAAAGTAACAAAAAATAGATTTAATTAAACAAGCTTATATAAAATGAGCAGGGGCAGTCGCTTTTAAAACCGAACCATTACCAGTACGGATTTTGGCAATAATTTCAATTGCTTTTTTTGGCTTGTTCGCGTTCGGGATGGGGCGCGAACAGCCCGAACAAGCCCGAACAAGGGTGATTTTAACGAATCACTATTGCAAATCGTTAAAAGATAAAAGGGAACTAAAATAGTGAGGCAACGAAATAATTAACTATTATTTAATAAAAAATTAGGTATAGGTTTAATTTAATTGCCGATATTCGGGTGCAAATAATCTAAATCTTAACCACAAGGTAATTTACATCATCATTATGAAACACACACTATTTTTTATCGGACTTTTTTTAATTTTAGGCTGTTCAAAAAATCAAGGTCCTACCCGTGTTGATAACACAGCGGAACAAAAAGTTAATCCCGCTCAAACAATTAACACGGCAAATGACACAATCACCGCCGATAGCGCGGCCACTCAAATTCAGGCAGAGCGCCGCAAAACCTTAAACAGTATCTCTTGCCAGCTATCGAAAATAGGGAACGTGAATGCTTACGCACCAAGTTATTATACTGTAATCGGCACGTTTCCTTCGTCAGATGCAATACCATCTACCCAAATTCCAAAAGGCATATGGTATTCAGGTGATTATAACTTTAACAATCAAACCGATGGGAACCTGGTTGTGTACAAAACCAGTACCGGCAAAGTGTTGTGGGCAAGTAACAAATACACCACCGCTGCTACACATTTACAATTACAATCAGACCTTAACTTGGTGGTTTATCAAGGGAATACGGCAATTTTTGAATCGCAGACTTATTATTTTAAATGTGGCAGTCAAAACCCTCGAAACACAAGGCTGATTCTTACTAACCAGGGATCATTACAAATTATTGCCGATGGGTTCCAAAACAGCACGGTTGTTTTAGGCGACACCCGGACAGAAGGTGGCGTTCAAAGCCCTAATTATGGTAGCTTTTTCAAGTTGTATACCGCAAATCCCGGACCCGGAGTTTATCCGTTTCAATACTAACAAAAAACTGATTTAGTATTATTTGCTAAAACCGGGTAAATCGCAAAGTTGCGACTTACCCGGTTTTTTTGTTTTTATTGCAACCATCTAAATGAAGTTAGACTAATAAACAAGCAGATAAATTAGAGATAAGTATATTTGCCGCTTATATTAAGGCGCTACCTTCAACCCTAATGGCAACTATTTTAAATAAGGTAAAAAATGCTAAGCTATGGTATTATGTAAGAAATATCATCAGGCAGGGTATTCCCATATTGTTTTACCAGCAGGCCTTAAGCCGTAAATTGCGATCTATAAAAAATTACAACCCCGGCGCCATTGCAGATAGAGTTAACTATTATAACAAGCTCGACAAAGCGTCAGAATTAGGGCCAGCGGCAATTACCCTGGGCAACATGCCTATTTTCAAAAGCCCCAAAGCTTATAACTTTGATACCTTTGAATATACCCGCTACTTTGATAAAAATTTCAAGGCCAACTTTTTGGTTGGAGATATAACCCATGTGGCAAAAGAGCCTTCCATACAAAAAAGCCGTCCGATTTTTGGCGATAACCGAAATGCTGTTTTATTAAAACTGGATAAAAAGCGTCATTTTGTTTTTTTAGAAGACAGCATCCCGTTCACCAGTAAAAAAGATATTCTTGTAGGGCGAGGCGTTATAAGCCAACCACACCGCAAAAGGTTTATGGAAATGTATTTTGGTAACCCAATGTGCGATTTGGGAGATGTAAATAAAAGGCCGTACAATACCGCCTGGAGTAAACCCAAGCTCAGCATACAGGAACATTTGCAGTACAAATTTATCCTGAGCCTGGAAGGGAACGACGTAGCAACCAACCTGAAGTGGATAATGTCGACGAATTCCATTGCAGTTATGCCCAAGCCAAAATATGAAACCTGGTTTATGGAAGGGCGCCTTATCCCTGGCTATCATTACATCGAAATAAAAGACGATTACTCCGACCTGGAACAACAACTAAACTATTATATTGCTAATGCCGATGCTGCACAGGCCATAATCGTTAATGCAAACGAATACGTAAAGCAGTTTCTAAACAAGCAACAGGAAGGACTAATAGCCTTACTGGTATTGCAGAAATATTTTAAGTACACATCGCAAATATGAATAAGCATATCCTCATTAACCGTACAGATGCAATTGGCGATGTGGTGCTAACCTTGCCAATGGCAGGATATTTAAAAGAACTCTTTCCAGCTGCAAAGGTGTCGTTTTTGGGGAAAGCTTATACGGGGCCGGTTATTAAATGCAGCGAATTTGTTGATGAATTTATTGATTACACCCAACTTTTATCACTAAGCGATAAGGAGCAGGCCAGCTACTTATGCGCGAAGGATATTGATACCATTATCCACGTGTTCCCCAATAAGCATGTGGCGGCACTGGCAAAAAAAGCGGGCATAAAAACGCGTATAGGCACTACTAACCGCCTGTTCCATTGGTACACTTGTAATAAACTGGTGAAGCTGAGCCGAAAGAAATCGGCCCTGCACGAAGCGCAGCTTAATTTAATTCTTTTGAACCCGCTGGGGTTAAAGGAGGTGCAGCCGATTGCCGAAGTTATACGGCATAATAATTTTGCGCCTGTTGTTGAATTGCCTTCAAAATTTGCGGGACTGTTGGATGAGGGAAAATTCAACCTTATCCTCCACCCAAAATCGCACGGCAGCGGGGTAGAGTGGGGGCTGGATAAATTTAAAGAACTGGCAGAAACGCTGCCCGCTAACAACTATAAGATATTTATTACCGGCTCTGATAAAGAACAAGCTTTATTGAAACCCTGGGTAAAAACCCTCCCTGTGAACGTGATGGACCTAACCGGGCAGATGACGCTTGATGAACTGATCGCTTTCATCGGCAGGGCTGATGGTTTATTGGCATCGGGTACCGGGCCTTTGCATTTGGCGGCGGCATTGAGTGTGCATGCACTGGGGTTGTTCCCGTCTGAACGGCCTATACATCCCGGGAGATGGGCACCTGTTGGTGTAAAGGCGGAGTATATGGAGAGCGGCACCGATAATTTGGACGGTATTTCGGTAGCGATGGTTGCTGATAAAATAAATAGTTGGATATGAGCCTACCACGCATATTAGTTGCATTCGACTCGATGAGATATCCCAATACCGGGCTATTCTATTTCGGTAAGAGCTTAGGGAGTGCGCTTTTGAAGAATAATGAGGATCGGTTCGACCTGACATTTTTCCTACACCCCTCAACCACGGAGTTTGACAACGTTAATGTGCAGAAGCAATACCTTAAAAAGTACCACAAGCTATTTTACATCAACAGCAGCAACATCAACCTGTTCCACTTTACAGATCAGATACCACGGCTTAGTCCTGATAAAGTAAACGGTAAAAAAATTCTCACCATTCACGACCTTAACCAAATGCATGAAGATATCGGCGGTAAAGCAAAGGCGGCCTATCTTCAAAAGCTTGGCCGCCGGATAGCTGCCTGCGATAAAATTGTAGCTATTTCCAAATTCGCGGCTAAGGATGTGCTTCAGTACTTCCCGCATATTGAAAGTAAACTAAGCGTTATATATAATGGCGCGGATAAGCTTATCCCTGCACCCGGCCACCAGCCGGCCTACGTTCCGGCCAAGCCATTTCTATTTGCGCTGGGCATATTATCGGCAAAAAAGAATTTTCATGTATTGCCTGCTTTGCTCGCAGGTAATGATTACGAGCTAATAATATCCGGTATTAAAAGCCCATACGAAGCGGACATCCTTGCGCAGGCAAAAAAATATAACTGCCTTGATCGGGTGAAGCTAACAGGCCCGGTAAGCGAGGCTGATAAAGCTTGGTATTATCAGCATTGCGAAGCTTTCGTTTTTCCATCGCTGGCTGAAGGCTTTGGCTTGCCGGTGGTAGAAGCCATGCATTTTGGCAAGCCCGTATTTTTATCTAACCATACGTCGTTGCCTGAAGTTGGCGGTGATGCGGCGTTTTATTTTAAGAGTTTCGATGCTGAAGATATGCGTCAGGTAATGCAAAATGGCTTAAAGCACTTTGCTGAAAACCAGGGTGCCGAAAAAGCCATGGCCAACGCGGCAAAATATAACTGGGATGATACGGCCCGGCAATACCTCGCCCTTTACAGCGAATGCCTGGCCTTGTAGCTTAATTTAACCTTTTTTTGGTCCTCAAACTATCTTTAAACAGCCGGAACCGGTACCGCAGCCAAATCTTTAGCCCGAAGTTTTTGAATATCAGCGCCGATTTATCCGCCTCGAAAACTTTATCAAGCGATTGACCGGATGCTCCGGTATAGGCAAAATTGGCGATGGTATGATGGCGGTACACAAATTTAAGCTCCTTATCGCCGAGGCATTGCATGTTCAGCGCGAAATCGGCGGAGGTAGGGTATTTTAAATTGTAGCTATATTTCTCGAATACCACCTTTGGATAAAATATCGACTGCTGGATAATACCCACCTTGGCCAGATAATACCGGCTTACCGGCCCCAGCGGAGGCAAACCACGTGTAAGTACCGAGCCATAGTAAACAGTATCAGGAGATTTCAACTCCTCGGCCATGGCAGAGAAACCGGGTAATAATTCATCATCCGCTCCTAAAAAATAAATAAAATCTCCTGTTGTATGCTGCAACGCTTTATTCATGGCGTAGTAAATGCCATCGTCGGGCTCGCTTTTCCAAAAGGTAATCCTTAAGCTATTTGCCTTTAATATATCCTGTGTGCCATCGCTGCTGTTGCCATCTATAACCACCAGTTCCAGGTTAGGGTACGTTTGCGCAAATACACTATCCAGGCAGGCCTGCAGGGTTGCAGCGGCATTATAAGTAACAATAATTATGCTCAGTTTATTCTCCAATGCGCTTTACGGGGCTTTGTTAATCCTGTTATATTTGCCCTTCTTTGTGCAAAGTAAATATTTAAGCTATTAAAGAAAGAAAAATGATTTCACGCAAAGACGCGGAACCGCGAAGATTTCGAACTTTGACTTTGCGCCTTAGCGGTTTTGCGAGAGAAAAAATCGTTAGTTCACTAAGCTAATTTTATAATTATTAATGGCCCAAAACCGGAACTTATTCAGGCTTACCCGCTTTATTTTATTAAAGCTGCCCTACCTGTTCAGGTTTTTGGCGCTGGTCAGAAAAACGCCCGGTAAACGCCTGCTCATTATCAAGGCAGATGCCATTGGCGATTATATCCTGTTCCGCAATTTTATTGAGCAGGTAAAAAAAACAGCCAAATACAAAGATCACGAGATTGAATTGCTGGGCAACACAGCCTGGGAAAGCCTCGCGATGGTTTACGATAGCAAGGATTTAGCTAACAGCTACTTCATCAGCCCCAATAAAATAGCGTATGAACCCCTGGCTATTATTAAACTGGGTTGGGCATTGTTCAAACGGAACTATGCCGTCGTACTCAACCCATCCAGCACCCGCACATTTATTGCCGATGGCTTTGCCGGATTAACTTCCGCCCGGCAAATTATCGGTTTCGAAAGCGATTTTGAGGGGATGCCGAAAAAGTACAAAGTAAAAACGGATAAATTCTATACCACCAAATTACTGCTGCCTGCGGGTGTTTACCACGAGTTCCATCGCAATAATTTTTATTTTTCAACCGTGCTGCATCAAACAATAGCGCTTCCAAAGCCCGTCATACCATTTGAAAGCAAGGCCCGTACAGGCATTATGATCTTCCCCGGTGCGGGCTTAAAAAAAAGGGGCTGGGAACCCGAAAAATTTGCCAACCTGATCAAACTCATCCGGCAGCAAACCACAGCAGCTATTTATATTGCCGGAGGGCCGGATGAAACCTCCGTGAACCAGCTCATCTGCCACATGGCTGCGTCGGATAACGTAATTGATATCACCGGTAAAACCACGCTGCCGCAATTAATAGAACAGGTTGCGGTTTCTTCGTTAGTTATCGCTAATGATAGCAGCGCCATCCACATGGCTGTTTCGGTGGATACGCCTTCGGTTTGTATTACCGGCGGTGGGCATTTCAACAGGTTTGTGCCGTACCCAGCCGGTATTGCGGGCGGCCCTGCCTGCGTTTACCAAAAAATGGACTGCTACTACTGCAACTGGATCTGCATATACCAAACCCAACCGCAGGAGCGTTTCCCTTGCATCAGTATTGTTACGGTTGATATGGCATGGCAGGTTATGCAGCCTTTGTTGCGCCCGTAAATGCACCATACGGGTAATTGGCTAATTACTGCTAACTTTGCACCTCTATATTATTTTTAATGAAGACCTATTTTCGTCTGCTTTCTTTTGCTAACCCCATTGCCCGGTTTGCTGTTCCTTATATCATATCCACCGTACTTTACGTAATTTTCAGTACCAGCGTATTGGTTTTGCTGGGGCCGTTAATGAACACGCTGTTTGATGTGAGTAAAGATAGCGTCCACGCAGTTGCAGAAGTTTTGAAGAAGCCATCGATGCTTGATCTTTCCGGCTGGTTTAAATATTACCTCCAATATTTTTTAACCAATTACGATAGGTGGGCGGCCCTCAAATTTGTGTGCGCCGTAATTGTGGTATCTGTGTTCCTGGGGAACCTTTTTCGTTATATTTCGCAGCGTATTATGGAGAATTTACGTGTGTACACCCTGCTTAATTTGCGCCGCGCCGTATTTAATAACGTGATGAACCTGCACATGGCTTATTTTAATAACGAGCGTAAAGGCGATATCATTACCAAGGTATCATCAGACGTGCAGGTGGTGCAATTTTCTGTAACCAGCACTTTGCAGGTTGCTTTTAAAGAGCCTTTGCAACTGGTCGCCTTTCTCGTAGCACTGTTTTTAATATCGGTAAAACTAACGCTCATTTCGCTACTGGTTATCCCTATATCGGGCTTTATTATCTCCCGTATTGTGAAACGCCTAAAATCGCAGGCGGTGGCAGGGCAGGAATCTTACGCCAACATGATCAGTTATTTGGATGAAGCACTATCCGGCATAAAAATCATCAAGGCTTTTAACGCTACCGATTTTATTAAGGACCGGTTTGATAACGAGAATAAAAAGTATTCAAAAATATCCAAATCGATAGCTAAGCGCCAGCAACTGGCGTCGCCGGTATCTGAGAGTTTATCTATCACCATGGTGGCATTTATCATGCTTTATGGCGGTTATATGATCTACAACAATACGTCCGAGCTTGATCCCGGGCATTTTGTGGCCTATATCGCCCTGTTTTCGCAGCTGATGCGCCCTGCAAAAGCGCTTACCGATTCTTTTAGCAACATCCACTCGGGCATTGCTGCCGGTGAGCGCGTGCTGGCACTGATAGATGAAAAACCCGCGGTTACCGATGCCAAAAACGCTGTAGTCTTAAGCAGTTTCAACGATGCCATCCAATTCGAGAACGTCACTTTCGCGTACCAGGAAAAACAGGTTTTATCCAACGTAAATATCACTATCCCCAAAGGTAAATCGGTAGCCCTGGTTGGCCCCTCAGGTGGTGGTAAATCTACCATGATGGATCTCATCCCCCGTTTTATGGATCCGCAGGAGGGTACGATAACTGTGGATGGCCAGGATATTAAACAGGTAACGGCAAACTCGCTGCGCGGCTTAATGGGCGTGGTGAACCAGGAATCGCTGCTGTTTAACGATACTGTTTACAACAACATCGCCTTTGGCAAAAAAGATGTTACGCCCGAAGAAGTGGAGGCTGCAGCCCGTATTGCCAATGCCCATCATTTTATTTTGGAAACGGATAACGGCTACCAAACCAACGTGGGCGACCGGGGAGCCAAACTCTCCGGCGGACAGAGGCAGCGCATTTGTATCGCCCGCGCGGTGCTCAACAATCCGCCTATTATGCTGCTGGACGAGGCCACTTCGGCCCTGGATACCGAATCGGAAAAACTGGTGCAGGATGCGTTGAATAACCTGATGAAGAACCGTACATCGCTTATCATCGCGCACCGTTTAAGCACCATCCAAAACGCCGATAAGATCATCGTACTGGAGGCAGGCAAGGTGATAGAAGAAGGCACGCATCAACAGTTATTGGCGCAAAACGGCCTGTACCGCAAGCTGATAGATATGCAAACGTTTAACGCCGATTAAACACTAATTGCCATTCAAGTATGGTTCATCTGATCATTACAACCGCAAACATTACCGAAGCTTTTGGGGTGCGGAAACAACAGTACGTTGAATCGATAGAGGCTGCCTTAAAGTATGCTGCCTTTTTTGATACTTATACCATTTTGGAGTGTTTTTCGGAAAAAGAAGCGTACCTGGATAAATACAATACCTTTTACAGCCGGGAGGGTAACCCTTATCGTGACAAAGGGCTAAATGAAATGAACCATCTGCGTGCATTTCTGGAGCAATCTCCTTTGGCTGACGATGACTCCATAATAAAGTTATCAGGAAAGTATGTTATTGAAGAACCGTACTTTTTTGAGACGCTGCACCAGTTGCACCACGAGTATGATAGCATGTTTAAAAACGACAATGATGTTTATGTAGGTAATGGCTATCATACTTTTTTTTATTACATGAAAAAAAAGCTGTTTCTTGATGCTATTGGCAATATTGATTTCTCGGTAGAAAACAACCGGCCTATAGAATGGGATATGAAAAGTTTTTTAATGGTTAAAGACAGGCATATAGAAATTGACAGATTAGGGTTGTTGGCACGACAGGGTACCAATTCCGAAAAAATATTCCGCTGTTAATTGAATTAGCCTCCCGGCTTAAATAAATACCTTTGCATTTATGAGTGAGATTCATCCGCCATATTATACCCAATCCCCGGTGCTATTTATTGTATTTAACCGCCCGGGGCTTACTGCGCGGGTTTTTGAGAAGATAAAAGAGGCGCAGCCGGCGAAGTTATATATTGCAGCAGATGGTGCGCGCAATAGCCGCGAAGGAGAGGATGAACTATGCCGCCAAACCCGCGAAGTAGTCAGCAAGATAGATTGGCCCTGTGAGGTTAAAACGTGTTACCGGGAAAATAACCTGGGTTGCAAAGAGGCAGTATCATCTGCCGTGACCTGGTTTTTTCAGCAGGAAGAAGAAGGGATAGTACTGGAGGACGACTGCCTGCCCGTGAACGGCTTTTTTAAATTTTGCGACGAATTGCTGGAACTTTATCGCCATGATACCCGCATCCGCCACATCACCGGCTGCAATTTGCAGCGGGGAAAAAAATGGGGCGCCGCCAGCTACTATTTCTCTAACATTACCCATGTGTGGGGCTGGGCAGGCTGGCGCAGGGTATGGGATGGATACGATAAGGAGCTAAGCCAGTACAGCGAAAGCGAGGCCGAACACCAACTGGCAAATATATTTAGCCACCCCATGGTGGTAGAAGACTGGACAAATACCTTTAAGCGCGTAAAGGCCGGCGAAATTGATACCTGGGATTACCAATACGGTTTCCTTAATTATTTTAACAATAGCCTTTGCATCATCCCCAACCAAAACCTCATTAGCAATATAGGCTTCGGTGCAAACTCTACCCATACCAGCGACGCGAATAACCCCAACGCAAATATCCCGACTGAAGAAATCGGTAGCCTTACGCACCCGCAATATTTCCTGCCCGAAAAGCAAGCCGATTTTTTTACAATGGACCAGGACCTGAGTATCGCCAAACGTGTGAGGCGCAACAAAAGGCCTAACCGGAGAATTAAGCGCTGGTTTAAAACGCTATTCAAATAAAAAAAGCCACCCTTTTAACCAGATGGCTTTGATCTATTATCGATCTGCTATTTTTATTGGAACTTAAACCCTAAACCAATCTGAAAAACCTGGTTACGGTAATCGGGTATGCCGGAGTTTGCGTCGCCGCGGTTCTGGTTAAAATCAAGCGCGTAGCGGAAACGGAGCTCGGCGTTGCGGTTAAGATCGAAACCAACACCAATTAAGCCCGATAGGTAACTTTTGTCGCGCAGGCCGTCGTAATTATCACGGTAAATGGTGCTAAAGCCATCATCGTAAGTATTGCGGGTTGATGTTTGGAAGGTAAGCTGCGGGCCAACTACAATGTTAAAACCCCGGGTTATACGTAACTTGGCAAGCAGGGGAATATCGATAAAATTGGTGCGCTGGCGGAAGGTACCATCCGGTGTTTCGGCCTTGTAGCCTTTTTGCGAGAATAAAAATTCCGGCGCGAATGACAGCGGGTAAGCAATGGGTACTTCAAATGTTAAACCGATATGCGCGCCTGCTACGCTGCTGGTGCTAAAATCGGCGTTGTAGGCATCAACCGTATTGCTGATGTTTAAACCACCGGCAATACCCACCTTGGGTTTGTACCAATCATCCACCTGGCGGTAGCGTTGCGGTTGTCCCTGGCGTGGCAGGTGCCTTACGACACGGCGCGGGTAACGGCGGGGGCCATCCTGCGCATTCACCGAGGCCGCAATGGTAAGCAGGCCTATCGCTAAAAAGAGTAATTTTTTCATGTTTTTTTGATGTTTATTGAAGCTGTTAAGGCATAAGCTGCCCGCGCCGCTTACTGGTTATGTTGATTTTTTATACTCCATAGAGTGATTTTTTTCGTTAAGGTTTATTTTGTGTTGCGATAAATATGAGCGGGCCGGTGTTTGTATCGGCTTTTTTACAAGTGCGGCTAAATCGCCCGGTGAATTTACTCACCCCGACTACGCTTCGCTGGTCGACCCTCTCTACCTTCGGTAACGAGGGTAGGAAGAAATACCTTTTTTGAACCCTCTTTGCGCAGCAGAGAGGGTGGTTGAGCGTAGCAATGACCAGGTGAGTCAAATCGCCAGGCGGCATATGCGCCATGTTTCGGACATCGCAGGTTTCAACCCGGAGGCATCACGTTACCGTAATATTACCCTCTTAAAAAAACAATTACCCGTTTTTAAGATTTAAGCTACATTTACCATTACAATGCAGTTGAAAAAATACTTTAGCCATACCCTCGTCTTCGCCCTTGTTTTAATAGCCGATAGCAGTTTTGCGCAAAAGGCCAGCCTCATCAGTTCGCTCGCGCAGCAAAACCAATGGGTAGATTCTGTTTACGATAAACTGAACCGCAGGCAGCGCATTGGCCAGCTATTTTTTGTGCGCGCCCATACCAACCGCGGGCAGGCCTATTCCGATTCGGTGGGGAAGGTGATCAAAAAAGAACATGTTGGGGGGCTGGTGTTTTTCCAGGGCGGGCCGGGCAGGCAGGCCAATTTGGTTAACCAATACCAACAGATCTCGCGCATCCCCCTGCTTATTGCTATGGATGGCGAATGGGGCCTGGGCATGCGGCTGGATTCTACCATATCATACCCATACCAGATGGCGCTTGGTGCCATACAGGATAATAACCTTATTTACAAAATGGGGCAGGCGGTAGCCTATGATTTTAAACGACTTGGGGTGCAGATCAACTTCGCGCCCGATTTTGATGTGAACAACAACCCCAATAACCCGGTGATCAATTACCGTTCGTTTGGCGATAACAAATACAATGTGGCCCGAAAGGGGATAGCTTATGCCAAAGGGATGCAGGATGCCGGCCTCATCGCGATAGCAAAACATTTCCCGGGGCATGGCGATACCAATGTAGATTCGCACTTCGATCTGCCTTTGCTGCCCTTTACACGCGAAAGGCTGGATTCGCTGGAAATGTACCCCTTTCACGAAGCCATCAACGCGGGCATTGGCGGCGTAATGATAGCCCATATGGCCATTCCCGCGCTGGATACCACTAAGAACCTCCCGTCCACTTTATCGCGCCCCATTATTACCGATATATTAAAAGATTCGCTGATGTTTAAAGGCCTGGTGGCATCTGATGCGATGGAGATGAAAGGCGTAACCAAATACTTCCCCAACGGCGAGGCCGACCTGAAAACCTTTATGGCTGGTATGGACCTGATAGAACTATCGGAGAACTCCAAAAACGCCGCCAAGCTCATCCGCAAGGAAGTGCGTAAAAAACACATCGCCCCCGAAGAATTTGAGGCGAAGGTTAAAAAGATCTTAGCTGCCAAATACTGGGCCGGATTAAGCAACTACACGCCCGTTGTTACCGAAAATTTATTGCAGGACCTTAACCGCCCAGCCGCTACCGAACTGGTACAGCAACTAAGCGATGCTGCCATTACGCTGATAAAAGGCGATAGCCGCCTGCTGAAACAGGATACGTCTAAGAAAACAGCCATTGTAAGCATCGGCGTAACCGGGCAAACGGTTTTTCAGCAGGAACTTTCCAAAAAATATCCTAATAGCATGTTGTTTTTGGTTGGCAAGGATACACCAGTATCAGCCTTAAACAAAATGCTCGAGTCGATAAAGCAGTACGACCAGGTGTTTGTAGGCATCCACGATACCCGCCTGCGCCCCGCAAGCAAGCTGGACTACAGTAGCGACGTAAAGCTGCTGATTGCCGAGCTGGCCGCTAAAAATAATTCGGTAATAAGTGTTTTTGCCAATGCCTATACCATTGCCGGCCTGCCGGGGATAGAAAAAAGCGGGGCTATTTTAGTGGCATATCAAAAGGATGATGCGATGCAGCGTGCGGCGGTAAAAGCCATAACCGGGCAAATTAAGCCAACCGGCAAACTACCCGTAAGCGTAAATACATTCTTCCCAACCGGCACGGGGCAGAACCAGTTATAGTTCCACAGCTTTTTTAAAGGTGTTATCGCCCTCGTTCAGTACGCGATAGTACGCGTTATTGCCCCATTTAAAACGCGCGGTGTTGGCCTTAAGCAAGGTTTTAATGATGTTGGCAGATAGCTGCAGTTCCCTCGGGTCTACCTGTTCCAAACTTTTTGCCGAGTACTGGATAAAGGCGTTAAACTCAGTATCAGTTATGTTGAATTGTTTTACAAAGTCTTTTTCGGTACTAAAGTTTTTTAGCGTCGGCTGCATCTTATCTATTACATAAGCGGTAAATAACTGCTTATCGGCAAGGTCCGATAATAACTGCGTATCGCGGGTGGTATCGGCAGGTACAAAAACATCGGGCATAATGCCGCCCGAGCTAAACACCTTGCGCCCGTTGGATGTATGATAAGTAGATGCGCCAACAAAGGCGCTATCGGCAAGACTGTTGCCTGCGGATAATAGCTCTCCTTTGCGTATCCGGTTGGCCAGTTCTGCATGATAGCTCCGGATGCCGTTTTTATAAGATTTTTGTATCGACCTGCCGGATGGGGTGTAATACCTGGCAACGGTAAGGTTAACGGCCGTGCCATCCCCAAACGGGAATTGCTGCTGAACCAGGCCTTTGCCAAAGGAACGCCTGCCTACAATGGTAGCGCGGTCGAGATCTTGCAACGCGCCCGCCAATATTTCGCTCGCACTGGCCGAGTATTCATCGATAAGGATGCTGAGCTTACCCTGTTCGTAACTGCCCGAATCGGTAGCGAAATAATCTGTACGGGGTTCGTGGGCGCCTTTGGTGTAAACGATCAGTTTGTCTTTTGGCAAAAATTCATCGGCCATGGCGGTTGCGGTATTGAGGTAGCCGCCGCCGTTGCCGCGCAGATCCAACACCAGTTTTTGCATCCCGTCCAGCTTTAAATTGGTAAGCGCTTCCCTAAAATCCTTATCGGTAGTAGAAGCAAACTTGCTTATTTTGATGTAGCCCGTAGTGCCCGATATGAAGTAGGCATCCAAGCTGCTGAGCGTTACCCGCCCGCGTTTAATGAGGTAGTTTTTCTTTAGTCCGTTGTTTTTTTCTACAGTGAGCGTTACCTGCGAATCCTTCTCGCCCCTGAATGTCTTGCTGATGCGTGGCTGGGTAAGTTTAGTGCCCGAGAACGGTGCGCCATCTACCAAAAGCACTTTATCGCCCGTGCTCAGTCCGGCTTTTGCCGCCGGGCCGCCGGGATAAACCTGCGTAACAAAAAGGGTATCGCGGAGTATCTGGTACTCCAGGCCGATGCCGTTAAAGCCGCCCTGCAGCCGTTCGTTAATGGTTTGCGCCTGTTGCGCCGGCAGATATACCGAATGCGGATCGAGGTTTTGCAGCATATCGTTTACCGTAACACCCGCTATGCTGTCCACATCCACCGAATCTACATAGTTTTGATTGACCAGCGCCAGCACTTTGGAGATCTTATCATCGCTGCGCGAAAAACTGAGGCCAAAATGGCGGCCGGCAAAATTATTATCAGTAATGATGATGCCGATGGTTACCCCGATAAGCAAGAGGATGATGGTCCGGAAAATAACGCCCGCAGTTTGTTTCATGTAGTAATTGCCTTGCAAATTTAATCAATAAGCTTTATAGCCTATAATTTATATCATCTTCTTTGTTAACGCTTTGGTTCAAATAAGCTCCGCCGAAGCCTCATCCCAACCCTTCTCCAAAGGAGAAGGGCTTAAACAACCGTTAAATTAAAATCCTCTCCTTTGGAGAGGATTATTCCATGAGGGCTTCGCCGTTTAGGTGAGGCTAAGTGCGAATGCCTAATTATACCTACGTATTTATACGCTTTTTGGACTCCATAAGCACTTCCCGCGGAAGATTATTTTAAACCATAATGCCGCATCTTCTTTGCTTTGATGTTTTTTATTCAATTTTGTTAAAATTATTTTGCGCTAAATGGAAATTACTACCGAAAAGGATTCGAAATACAACAGCCTGGAGAAAATGCCGCTGTTAGAGATCCTCCAAAATATCAATAACGAAGACAAAACCGTGCCACTGGCAGTTGAGAAAGCGCTGGAGCAGATAGAAGACCTGGCCACCATCGTTACCGAAAAAATGCGTATTGGCGGCAGGTTGTTTTACATTGGCGCCGGCACCAGCGGCAGGCTGGGCGTGGTAGATGCATCGGAATGCCCACCCACGTTTGGAGTACCCTTCGATCTGGTGGTTGGTATCATTGCCGGCGGCGATAATGCTATCCGCCGCGCAGTAGAATTTGCCGAAGACGACCGCGAACAGGCCTGGGAAGACCTGATGGAGTTTGACATTAACGAAAAGGACGTGGTGGTAGGCATAGCGGCATCGGGCACTACGCCTTATGTTATCGGCGGTTTGCAAAAAGCCAACGACCATAATATTGCCACCGGCTGTATTGTATGCAATGCCAAAAGCCCGGTTGCTGCAGAAGCGCAGTACCCTGTGGAAGTAATAGTGGGACCCGAGTTTGTAACCGGCAGCACCCGTATGAAGGCAGGCACCGCCCAAAAGCTGGTTTTAAATATGCTGAGCACAAGCGTGATGATACAGCTGGGCCGTGTAAAGGGTAATAAAATGGTGGATATGCAGTTAAGCAATAACAAACTGGTAGACCGCGGCGCGCGCATGGTAATGAGCGAAACCGGCCTGAGCCATGCAGCCGCAGCAGCGTTATTGAAACAGCACGGTAGTGTTAGAAAGGCCGTAGAAGCAACAAAGAAATAAGAACAAAAAAATCAAAAAGCCTCACCCCTTCAGGGGGAGGTTGGAGGGGGAATGCACGAGATAGAACCATATTACAAATGGCGAGATGATTACATAGCGGCGGAAGACGAGTACTCGCCTTTTTATGCCACTACGTACAACGAGTTTGAATTTGATAAACAGATATACAATTACCTGCTGCACCCGCAGTGGGATTCCTTTGGCTCCAACACGCTGTATCTAAAAGTTTTGTTTGTTGATTACGACAGGGGCTACAGCATCATCGAACTGATAGGCGAATGGAACGATGCCATCAATAACGATATCATGCTGCTGAAGCGCGAGATCCTGGAGCTGATGATAGACCAGGGCATCAACAAATTTGTGTTGATAGGCGAGAATGTTTTAAACTTCCATCACTCTGATGACAGCTATTACGAAGAATGGTTTCAGGATGTGGAAGATGGCTGGATAGCCGGTGTCAATTTTCAGGAACACGTGATCAAAGAATTCAAGAACAGCAACATCGATTACTACATCAACTTTGGCGGGCAGTTGGATGAACTAAACTGGCGCACCTTAAAGCCCGTGCAGCTGTTTAAAAAAGTAGAAGAGCAGCTAATGAAAAGATTGAATTGAGATGATGTTGCAATCGTAACATCAGTATAAAAACGGCGTTTAAACATTACAACTTTTAAACCTTAAAACGTTTCAACAATCACTATATTCGTATTAAATAATTTTTTATAAAAAAATGGAAACTAAAACTTCAGACTTCGTTTACGATAACGTCAGCCATATTGAAAACGCAGACGCATCTCGTAAATTTATAGCAAACGTATTTATGTGGATGTTTGTGGCATTGGGCATTTCTGCCTTGTGTACTTACGCCTTCGCTTTTGTGCCCGAGTTGAGCGGGATGCTTCGCAATAATATCACCGGTAAAAATAACCTTTTGGGTACAGTGGTAATGTTTGCGCCACTTGCCTTTGTAATGGTGATCTCTTTTGGATTTAATAAACTGAGCTATTTTACAGCGGTGCTTTTATTCTTCGCTTTTTCGGCGGTAATGGGAATAAGCCTCAGCTACATATTTTTGATCTACTCTATCGGTACCATATCAGGCGTTTTTGTAACGTCTTCTATTGTATTTGGCGTAATGGCAGTAGGCGGTTACATCACCCACCAGGATCTTACCAAATTCGGTTCTATCATGATC
Source organism: Mucilaginibacter pankratovii (assembly GCF_014773265.1). Lineage (GTDB taxonomy): Bacteria > Bacteroidota > Bacteroidia > Sphingobacteriales > Sphingobacteriaceae > Mucilaginibacter > Mucilaginibacter pankratovii. Next base: position 145,309 of record NZ_JACWMY010000006.1, read on the forward strand.
ATGCTGTTGGTAGGTATCATCGTAGCCAGCTTCCTTAACTTTTTCATCGGCAGCAGCGGCCTCGACCTGATCATCAGCTATGTAGGTGTAGCCGTTTTTGTTGGTTTAACCGCTTATGATGTGCAAAAATTGAAACGCATCGGCGCAGGTTTAGAGTATGGCGCTGCATCTACCAAGAAAATGGCCATTTTAGGCGCGCTGACCTTATATCTTGATTTTGTGAACCTTTTCCTGATGTTACTGCGCGTGTTTGGCGGCAACAGGAGATAATGAGACTAGCTGATACTGATCTTTAAAAGCCGCCTTGTGCGGCTTTTTTTATTTAAGCTTGCCTCTCGTCCCATAAATGGGACGGCAATGAAGGTGGGGTAGCAGATAAGTAAACCGGTAAAATACACCCAATGCCCCAGAATCCCACCTTCATTGCCGTCGGTTTCAACCGACGATAGTGGGCTAAATCTTGCCCTAAGACAACTTCATTTTCCTCCAACCCGCATTCCCTTGCACATTACAACATTAATATTCATATTTGTAATGCTTATGGAGAAAGGCGGAGGGATTAGACCCTGCGATGTCTTGGCAACCTGTGCTTACAAGGTGCTACATTCTACTTAGCCGGGAGAAATCGGTTAGGAAAGATAAGCGAAGGTCATTTAGTTATACCCTGACTTTTCGAGATAAGCTACGTTTTTGGGATTACACCGATTTTGGTTGATTACACCGATTAGCTTTAGATTACACCGATTTTTGCAGAAAATAATCGGTGTAATCATCAAAAAATAATCGGTGAAATCCAAGAAGGAAATCGGTGAAATCATCAAATAATCGGTGAAATCATAGTATGGATATTAGAAAAGAATTAGAAAAACGCATCCTGGTTATTGATGGGGCAATGGGCACCATGATACAGCGGTACGAACTTACCGAGGAGGATTTCCGCGGCGAGCGTTTCCGCGATCATGCCAGCGACCTGAAAGGCAATAACGACCTGCTGAATATCACCCGACCCGATGTGATCAAGGCTATCCATGCCGAATATTTGGATGCCGGGGCGGATATTATTGAAACCAATACCTTCAGTACACAAAAGATCTCCCTGGCCGATTACCACCTCGAGGAGCTTGATTACGAACTGAGCTACGAAGGTGCCCGCATAGCCCGCGAAGTAGCGGACGAATACACCGCCAAAAACCCGGCAAAACCGCGCTTTGTGGCCGGTGCTGTTGGTCCTACAAACCGTACCGCATCTTTATCGCCCGATGTGAACGACCCGGGTTACCGCGCCGTTACGTTTGATGATTTGGCCGAAGCTTATTACGAGCAGGTGCGGGGCCTGGTTGATGGTGGTTCGGACGTGCTGCTGGTTGAAACCATATTTGATACCCTAAACGCTAAGGCAGCCCTGTTTGCCATACAACGATATAAAGACGAATGTAAAGCTGCCGGTAAGGATTATCCTGCATTCAGAGATACCGGCGGTGTGATGATCTCCGGTACTATTACCGATGCATCAGGCCGTACCCTTTCGGGCCAAACGGTGGAGGCTTTCTGGAATTCTATCAGTCACGCCAACTTACTTTCCGTTGGTTTGAACTGTGCTTTGGGTGCCCGCGAAATGCGCCCGCATTTGGAGGAACTATCCGAAAAGGCTGGTGTTTATATTTCTGCCTACCCTAATGCCGGTTTGCCAAATGAGTTTGGCGCGTACGACGAAACCCCGCACGAAACCGCCCACCAGGTGGATGACTTTATTAAAGCCGGGTTGGTGAACATCGTGGGTGGCTGTTGCGGCACCACGCCGGATCATATCCGGTGCATCGCTGATAAGGCTGCCAAACATAAACCCCGAAAAAAACCGGAGATAGCGCCGTTTCTGCGCCTTAGTGGTTTGGAATCTGTAACCCTTACACCCGAAACAAATTTTGTAAATATAGGCGAGCGGACCAATATCACGGGTTCTCCAAAATTCTCCAAACTTATCCTGGCAGAAGATTACGAGGCTGCCCTAACCGTTGCCCTGCAGCAGGTAGAAGGCGGCGCGCAGGTGATCGACATTAACATGGATGAGGGGATGATAGACTCGGAAGCCGTGATGGTGAAATTCCTGAACCTCGTTGCATCTGAACCTGATATTGCCAAGCTACCCATCATGATCGATTCCAGTAAATGGACGGTTATTGAAGCTGGTTTAAAGTGCTTGCAGGGGAAAGGTATCGTAAACTCCATCTCGCTGAAAGAAGGTGAAGAGAAATTTAAAGAGTACGCCCGCAAGATCTTAAGCTATGGTGCCGCTGCCGTGGTAATGGCCTTTGACGAAACAGGCCAGGCCGATTCCTTAGAACGCCGTAAGGAGATCTGCGGACGCAGTTACCGGATCCTTGTAGATGAAGTTGGGTTCCCGCCACAGGATATCATTTTCGATCCGAACATCCTTACCGTAGCAACCGGTTTGGAAGAACATAATAACTATGCGGTAGACTTTATTGAGGCTACCCGCTGGATAAAACAAAACCTGCCCTATGCCAAAGTTAGCGGCGGGGTAAGTAATATTTCCTTCTCCTTTAGAGGGAACAACACCGTTCGCGAGGCCATGCACTCGGCATTCCTTTACCACGCCATTAAGGCCGGGTTGGATATGGGTATTGTAAACGCCGGGATGCTGGAAGTTTACGAGCAGATCCCCAAAAACCTGCTGGAGCTGGTAGAGGATGTACTGCTTAACCGTCGCGACGATGCCACCGAGCGTTTGGTTGAATTTGCCGATACCATCAAAAGTAAAGGTAAAGAGATCGTCCGCGATGAGGAATGGCGCAAGAACCCGGTGGAGGAACGCTTATCGCACGCCCTGGTAAAAGGGATCATCGAATACCTGGATGAGGACGTGGAAGAAGCCCGCCAAAAATTCGCCAAGCCGCTGGAAGTAATTGAAGGCCCCCTGATGGACGGCATGAACGTAGTGGGCGACTTATTCGGCGCCGGTAAAATGTTCCTGCCACAGGTGGTTAAATCGGCCCGTGTGATGAAGAAGGCCGTGGCTTACCTGTTACCCTTCATCGAACTGGAAAAACAGCGCGTAATTGATGCCGGCGAAGATAGCAGCGGCAGTCGCGCCAATGCAGGTAAGGTGTTGATGGCCACCGTAAAAGGCGATGTACACGATATTGGCAAAAATATTGTTGGCGTGGTGCTGGCCTGTAACAACTTCGAGGTGATAGACCTTGGGGTAATGGTGCCCGCCCAACGCATTATAGAGGAAGCAAAAAAACAGGATGTAGATATTATTGGGCTAAGTGGTTTGATTACTCCATCGCTGGATGAGATGGTGCATTTTGCCAAAGAGATGGAACGCCAGGGATTCACTATTCCGCTCATTATCGGTGGTGCAACCACATCGCGGATCCATGCCGCCGTTAAGGTAGCGCCAAATTATTCGGGCCCTGCTATCCACGTTTTGGATGCATCGCGCAGCGTAACCGTTTGCAGCAGCCTGATGAACCGCGACAACCGCGATGCTTATATCCAGGGCATTAAAGACGAATATGAAAAGGCCCGCGAAGCGCACGCCAATAAAAAGAACGATAAACGCTTTATCAGCATAGAAGAAGCACGCGCCGGTAAGTTCCAGATCAGTCTGGATGGTGATGTGGCGCCAAAACCAGCAATCACCGGCACCAAGGTTTTTGAAGATTACCCGCTGGAAGAACTGGTTCCCTATATCGATTGGACGCCTTTCTTCCACACCTGGGAACTGCGTGGCAGCTACCCAAAGATCTTCAACGACAAGTACGTTGGTACCGAAGCCAAAAAGCTTTACGATGATGCACGGGTGCTGTTGAAACGCATTGTAGATAATAAACTGCTGCACGCCAATGGCGTTATCGGTTTTTGGCCGGCAAACAGCGTTGGGGATGATATCGAAATTTATACCGATGACACCCGCACAACCTTGCTAACACGCATTCATACGCTTCGCCAGCAGGCGGAGAAGGCTAAGAATGAGCCTTACTATGCGCTGTCAGATTTCATTGCGCCAAAGGAAAGCGGCGTGCCTGACTATTGGGGAGGCTTTGCCGTAACAACCGGTATAGGCTGCGATGAGCTGGTTGCCGAATTTGAGGCCGACCACGATGATTACAACAGCATTATGGCCAAGGCCCTTGCCGACCGCCTTGCAGAAGCCTTCGCCGAGAAAATGCACGAACTTGTGCGTAAAGAATACTGGGGCTACAGCAAAGGCGAGCAATTGGATACCGACGAACTGATTAAAGAAGAATACCAGGGTATCCGCCCGGCACCGGGTTATCCCGCCTGCCCGGACCACACCGAGAAAACTACGTTGTTTGAGATACTAAAAGCCGAAGATAACGCCCATATGCACCTTACCGAAAGCCTGGCCATGATGCCGGCAGCATCAGTAAGCGGGTTCTACTTCGCGCACCCGCAGGCAAGGTATTTCGGGCTTGGTAAGATCAGTAAGGACCAGGTGGAGGATTATGCGGTAAGGAAGAATATGCCGCTGGAAGATGTAGAAAGATGGCTGGGGCCGAACATAAATTATTAGGCGAAGCCCCCTAACCCCCTGAAGGGAGAACAGAAAGAGACAATAAATAACCACGCGTCATTGCGAGGAACGAAGCAATCTCCCGATAAGCAGGGCGGAATGCATAGCTTAGAGATTGCTTCGTTCCTCGCAATGACGTAACGGAAAGACATAATTTGTAATGAAAATAACCGAACACATCGCAAACGCCAACGGCAAAACACTATTCTCTTTTGAACTGATACCACCTTTAAAGGGCGAAAGTATCCAGGGTATCTATAACGCTATCGACCCGCTGATGGAGTTTAAGCCGCCGTTTATAGATGTTACTTCGCTGCGCGAGGATTATATTTATAAGCAGCACGAAACCGGCCTGCTGGAGAAATTAGCCTACCGTAAACGCCCGGGTACAATAGCCATTTGCGCGGCTATCATGAATAAGTACAAGGTAGATACCGTTCCGCATTTGCTTTGCGGTGGTTTTACTAAGGATGAGACTGAGAACGGTTTGATCGACCTGCAGTTCCTCGGTATTGAGAACGTATTGGTATTGCGCGGTGATGCGCGCCGTGGCGATGCTTCATTTGTACCAACGCCCAATGGCCACTGCTACGCTACCGACCTGCTGCAGCAGGTGGTGAACATGAACAATGGCATTTATCTGCATGAGAACCACGAAGGTATCCTGAAAACGAATTTCTGCATTGGTGTTGCAGGTTATCCCGAGAAGCATTTCGAGGCCCCGAACATGAAGACCGATTTTAAATACCTGAAGCAAAAGGTAGATATGGGCGCAGGCTTTATTGTTACTCAGATGTTTTTTGACAATCAGAAGTACTTCGATTTTGTAAACAGCTGTCGTGCAAACGGTATCAATGTGCCTATTATACCGGGCTTAAAACCCATCACCACATCAAAGCAATTGGTTAACCTTTCCAAAACCTTCCATATCGACATTCCTGAGGATTTGAGCGATGCTATTCACGATTGCAAGGTGGAAAAAGACGTAAAAGATATCGGTATCGAATGGATGATAAACCAGTGCAAAGAGCTGGTGAAATTCGGCGCCCCGGTACTGCACTTTTATACCATGGGGAATCCTGGCCCAACAAAAAGGATTGCCGAAGCAATATTTTAGGCAACAAAAACGGCCTTCAAATCATTAGTTTTGAAGGCCCGTTTGCTTTCCGTAACAGCTAAATTAGCTTAAAAACCATACATACCACCCGAAACGGAAATTTGCTCTCCCGTGATCCAGGCTGCGTCATCCGAAGCAAGAAATACGGCAGCTTTCGCAATATCTTCGGGCTGGCCCCTGCGGCCAAGCGGTGTTTTTTCGACAAACATTTTTTCGTATTCACTGCCGGCTGTGACGCCCGCACTGGTTGCACCTTCGGTTTCCGTAGCGCCAGGCAAAATAGAATTGATACGAACGTTTTTTGCACCCAGTTCTTTCGACAAGGAGACCGTAATAGCATCTAATGCCGCTTTAGTTGCAGAATATAACGAAACTCCCGCCATTGGCGATTTGCTTGCACCCGAACTGATGTTGATGATATTGCCGCCCTTATCACCAAACAGTTTCAAAGATGCCTGGATAGTAAGTACAGGGCCCAAAACATTGACGTTGAAATGCTGATGAAAAGCTTCTGCCGATGCCTGTTCAATAGGCAAAAATTGCTGAAAGACCGCATTGTTTACTAAAATATCCAACGTGCCGAAGGCCTTCCTCGTCTCTTCAAACAGCCTGGTTACATCGGCTTCATTCGATACATCCGCCTGTACCGCAATGGCTGTGCCTCCATTATCAGTTATCTCCTTTACCACTCTATCTGCGCCTTCTTTACTTGAAGCATAGTTCACAACTACCTTTGCGCCTTCCGCAGCAAAGCGTTTTGCGATAGATGCACCTATTCCTTTTGAAGCACCGGTAACTACCGCTACCTTGTTTTTTAATTTACTCATGATTCCTACTTATCGATATTTAATTTCTTCAGGCTTTTTTCGTTCTGAAGCGTATCCAAAGATGCTGTTTCGTAACGGACTGGGTATTGACATGAATCATTAAATGCACTTGATATAGGTCAATTCACGATGATGATTTAAATCAAATTATCCAGATAATAAGCTATAAAACAATAACTTATGACAATAAAAAAAATCCGGGTAGCAAAAAGCAGGAAAGATCACACCGGCATATTTTGAGTTGCCGAGGACTTTTTTGCTTCAGGAAGATATATTGATTGGGGGGGGGCGAAACGGCGATCTTTACAAAGATCTATTTAAAAGAGTTTTTCCTTATCCTGCTCAAAGTTTCCGGAGATAGACCCAGGTAGGAAGCGATCATGTTTTGCGGGAACCGTTGTAGAAATTGCGGATAATTGCTGATCAAATCCTCGTAACGTTCTTCAGCCGTATAGCTCATAGCGGCCTGCATTCTTTTCTGGTTTGCAATGGTATAATTTTGACTGATTACGTTCGCCATCGCGGAGAAGGCAGGGATCTGCTTAAGAAACTCCTCAATTTGAGCATTGGTTGATTGCAGAACCTCCAAGTCCTCCAGCGCTTCGATATTAAAGCGACTTGGCTTTAACAGGTAAAAGCTTTCAAAATCGGCCAGCCACCAGTTTTCCAAAGACAATTTCAGTATGTGTTCATGTCCTTTTTCATCTACCGTGAAGGTCCTGGCAGATCCTTTTACAATAAACCCAATATACTTGCATACGTCTCCTTCCTGTAAAAAGTATTGTCGTTTTCGAAGTTTCCTGGGTTTGAAATGCGCCATCAACAAACGCTTATCATCCTCTGAAAGCAGTTTGCCTGATATTTCTTGAATGTAATCGAAAAACACTTCAAAATTGGACATCGTTCAAGTATATAATATTCGCAATTTACTCAAGCTGTACGACAAAAGGCAAAAAAATTGACGAGGTGTTGGATTTGCCACAGGTTCAGACACTCACAAAAATCCCCGCTTCCGGAGGAAACAGGGATTTGAAAGAAAATATACTTATTGGCTATGACGATTCATCAATCGAACTTGAACAAATCCTGAAAGATGAGTTTACCCCAGGTATTTCCGTGCGCCTGCACAAGCAGACCGCCTTCCGAAAGCCCGCCAAGTTTGATTGGCGCGAAACCGAGATTTTCCGCAAGCGCGCCGATCTCCGCTGCTGCGCCCTCGTCGTCGCTCGCGAGGAACACCACTCTCCTGCCACCATGTACGGCCGGATCCTGTTCAAGAATGGCAGCGCCCAAATGGTTGAAGCCCTTAACCAGTTTACTACCGGTGAATGCCTGCGCTACGAACTTTGCAGAAGGCAATCCTTCCATTTTCTCAGGGGGAACGCCGTAGGCATTGGTCACATCTACGATGATCTTCCCCTGCCAGCTGGCCAGCGCCTTTGCTACATCCGGGTGCGCTTCAAAACGCACAGCCAAAAAGATAACGTCCGCCTTAACGGCTTCTGCCAGTGTTGTGGGAATGATCTCCGGGCCTATCGCGGTCGCGTCGGATGCAAAACTTTCCGGGTCGCGTGTGGTGGCAACGGCTACTTCGATACCCTTACGGGCGAATGCTTTGGCCAGGGCCTTCCCGATCTTGCCGAAGCCGATAATGGCGTAGCTCGCTACGTGGTTTTGTGAATTATTCATATTGTTTTTTTTTAAATTATTTTGACAAATAGGTCATACCACCATCAACAAGGAGTTCGGCGCCAAGCATAAAAGAAGAATCATCGGAAGCCAGGAAAACCGCTGTTTTACCAATATCGGAAGGTTGCCCGATCCTGCCGATCGGCATTTGATCTGCAAAGTGTTTTTTTACCGCTTCCATTTGTTCTATGGGAACAAACTTGTCAAACGCCGGGGTATCTGTTGTCCCTGGTGTGATCACATTTGCCCTGATCTTCCGATCTAAAAGGTCGCTTGAAAATGCTTTGGCTAAATAGATCACGGCCGCTTTTGCAGCCCCATATAGCGTAAAATTCGCATAAGCCCGGTGTGCTGCATTTGACCCGATCAAAATGATAGAACCGCCATCATTCATATAGGGCAGTGCTTTTTGAACAGTGAAGTAGACACTTTTGAGGTTCAGATCAATGGCCTGGTCAAATTCGGCTTCGCTGGTAGTTGCCACCGTTCCTACGGCTCCGCCACCCGCATTGGCTACGATCACGTCTATTTTACCAAATTTTTCAGTTGTTTGCTTAAATAACCTTTCCAGGTCGGCAACATTGGTTACATCTGCATTGATACCTATAAAGTTATCTCCAAGTTGAGCCACAGCACGATCTAACGTGACCTGGTTCCTACCGACAATCACTCCTTTAGTACCTTCATTTTTAAATGCTTCAGCAATACCAAACCCGATACCACTGTTGCCGCCTGTAATCACGGCTACTTTATTTTTTAATCTGCTCATTTTTAATTTATATTTAAATTTGTTTCGCAAAGGTACTATCAATAGTTTATATTTGTAACTATCATAGTATATTCTGGTTACCATTAGGTAACTGCAAATTTTTAAATATGAAAGACGAAAGATTTTGCAATTCGAATTGCCCGTTTACACGAGCCATTGGCACTATTGGTAATAAATGGAAGCCGATAATTATCAATGTAATTGCTACCCGTACCATTCGTTTTGGTCAGTTGGATGCCATAGTACCTCACATTTCCAGGAAAGTACTCACCGAGCAGTTAAAAGAGTTGGAAGAAGATGGACTATTGGAAAGATTGGCCTATAAGGAACTACCACCAAGGGTAGAATATAAGTTGTCTGAAAAAGGCTTAGCTTTTTTGCCGATTTTAGAACACATTAAAGAATGGAATTTAAAATATGAGATAGTCCCGATACCCAAATAGACGGATCAAAAATATAGTAATTATGCCAGTTAGCGTAAAATTGAAGCATGACAATGAACCGGGACAAACCATAATCACCAACCTTACAGATTGGGGAATTGTACACCGAAAGAAAATTGTGGGGAAATAATATTGTTCCTTTGTAAATGGTAATAAAAATAAAAGCCCACCAAAATCATCGATTTTGGTGGGCTTTTGCAATCTCGCTGGGATCCGAACGCGGCGCCCCAACATTTATGGATAATGTTTAAATCCCCCCTCTTTCGCCTTTTAATTTTGAGGCGATAACCAACGCTTTGTAAGCATTTACAACACCGCCAGTTTTTGACAGCGACGTGAAATCAACTTTCACCTTTTCGCCTGGTTTAAGCACCATAGTGCCCGGCAGTGGCGTTGCCGATTCCAGTATAACCTGTTTAACCTGTTTAGCGCTCAGGGTGGGGTAATATTCCAAAACAAGCGCTGCAATGCCGGCTGTAATTGGCGAGGCAAAGCTGGTGCCGTCGGCGGTATTAAACTCGGCATCGGTATCTACCATGGTAACTTTTACGCCGGGTGCAAATACATCCACATTCTTTTTGCCATAGTTGCTGAAGGTACCGGCAAGGTTCTCATCAAATTTGGCAGCAGATGCACCTACGCTGATCACGTTATCGGCATCTGTACCCGATCCATCTGCAAAAATATCGTTGGGGTATTCCGGCTTCGCATCCATATCCAGATTGTCGTTGCCGGAAGCCTGTATCAGCAGCACATCTTTCGATGCCGCGTATTTAAAAGCAGCGTCTACCCAATCCTTATGGGGCGACAGCTTTTTACCAAAACTCATGTTGATCACCTGCGCACCATTATCAACCGCGTACCTTATCGCGTTAGCAATATCCTTGTCGTACTCATCGCCATTGGGTACGGCTTTAATAGCCATTATCCGCACATTATCGGCCACGCCATTAATACCGTAACCGTTGTTACGTACCGCGCCAATTAAGCTGGCAACGCCGGTACCATGCGATGCATCGGCAAATTTAAGAACATTGCTGCCATATGGTTTGCCATCCTGTACATCCGGGTTATCACCTACAATGCGTTTACGGGCATCCAGGTCGGGGTTAACATCGTTGTTTAACTTGGCGAGGTACTCGCTCAGGTCGGCTATGATCTTGGCGTTGGTAGCGCCACCGCCTTCCTGGTCAAAAACCGACTGCCAAACATACTTGCTTTGGTTTAGTGTATCGTTGCTGGCTTTAATACGGATAAGGTCTTTAGCGGTAAAAGAGGCATCCGTTTTTAAATTCAGCGCGCGTTTGATGTAGCCGCTGGTGGCCATTAAAGCGTTCATGGCAGGTTGCAGCTGCTCAATTTCTTCTTTAGATTTTTTTACGGTAGTTTCATAAGTAAGCTTTACCTTTTCCCAGTAAGCAAACTCCTTTTCGCTGCCGGCGGGGGGGCTCACTAAATTCGCGTATTTATGTTTTAGCTTATTATACTCGCGTACTTCCTCGGTGGTTTCGGTAAAATCGCATTTACCGCCCGGGCCGCCCAGGAAATCCCAACCGTGAATATCGTCCACATAACCGTTTTTATCATCGTCGATGCCGTTGCCCGGGATCTCTTTTGTGTTAGTCCAAAGTACAGGTTTCAGATCGTTTTGGGCGGTATCAATACCGCTATCAATAGTGGCAACTACCACTTGTTTGCTTTTTTTGCCGGCAACAAACAGGTAAGCTTGCTTGGCGCTGATACCGAAATAACCATCGGTTTTAAGATCCATCAGGTGCCAGGCCTTTGGCGGTTCGGGGGTGCTAACAGGTGCTACCTGCGCAAAACCACTATAGCCGACTAATACAGCGCTGCACAGAACCGCGCCCGAAAAAATTTTACCAAATTTGTGCATATATAAAATACTGGGTTAAAAATGTTAAAGGTCGAATTTGATACCTTGTGCTAATGGCAACGTTTTTGAGTAGTTAATAGTATTGGTTTGGCGCCTCATGTACACTTTCCAGGCGTCCGAGCCCGATTCGCGGCCGCCGCCGGTTTCTTTTTCCCCGCCGAAAGCCCCGCCAATTTCTGCCCCGGATGTACCGATGTTTACGTTGGCAATGCCGCAATCGGAACCGGCGTAGGATAAAAATGTTTCCGCTTCGCGCAGGTTGTTAGTCATGATGGCCGATGACAGGCCCTGCGGAACGCCATTCTGCAGTTCGATAGCTTCCTCGATGGTTTTGTATTTAATGAGGTACAGTATCGGCGCAAAGGTTTCGTGCTGAACGATCTGGTAATGGTTCTCCACCTCGGCAATACAAGGTTTTACATAACAGCCGGAGCGATATGCATCGCCTTCCAGCTTGCCGCCTTCAACTACAAATTTACCGCCCTCGGCCTTGCATTTTTCTATCGAATCAAGATATAAATTAACTGCGTCTTGGTCAATCAGCGGCCCCATGTGGTTGTTCTCATTTAGCGGATCGCCAATTTTTATTTGCGAGTAGGCGCTAACTAATTTCTGTTTAAATGCCTCGTAAACATTCTCATGGATAATTAACCTGCGGGTGCTGGTGCAACGCTGCCCGGCGGTGCCCACCGCGCCAAAGACTGCCCCAATGAGCGACATATCCAGGTCGGCATTCTCGGTAATGATAATAGCGTTATTGCCGCCAAGCTCCAGCAGGCTCTTGCCTAAACGGGCTCCAACTGCCGCGCTCACTGCCTTGCCCATACGGGTAGAACCGGTTGCAGATACTAATGGTACGCGGCTATCATTTGCCATTAACTCGCCAACCTCGCGGTCGCCGATGATCAGGCAACTTACACCTTCTTCGATATTGTTCGCTTTGAAAACTTCCTGTGCTATGTGCTGGCAGGCAATGGCCGTAAGGGGTGTTTTTTCGGATGGTTTCCAGATGCACACATCACCGCAAACCCAGGCCAGCATGGCGTTCCAGGCCCAAACCGCCACCGGGAAGTTAAAGGCTGATATAACGCCTATGATGCCCAGCGGATGATACTGCTCATACATGCGGTGCTCGGGGCGCTCGCTGTGCATGGTAAGGCCGTATAGCTGGCGGCTTAAACCCACGGCGAAATCGCAGATATCTATCATCTCCTGCACCTCACCATAGCCTTCCTGCAGGCTTTTGCCCATCTCGTAGGATACTAAGGTGCCCAGCTCTTTTTTGTTGGCACGCAGCTGCTCGCCAATCTGCCTTACAATTTCTCCACGCTTTGGCGCGGGGATGGTGCGCCAGGTTTTAAAGGCCTTTGCTGCGGTTTCTACAACACTGTTATAGTCATCAGCGGTAGCAAATTTTACTGAGGCTATCTTTTTTCCGTCGGTTGGTGAAAAGATGTCTTTTACCTCAGTATCAGGGCTGCTGCCCCAATTGCTGCCGGTACTAAAGGCCTCGTTTATGTCGTTTATATGTAAATGATTTAAGATATCAGAAATTACTAAGCTCATAATTGTTACTTTTGTCAAAGGTAAAAATCTTTAGGGCAAATTAAATCAACCCGCAGCCCACCCACTCAAATGCTTCCTATTTATTATCAGGCACTTGTATAAAAGGGTGTTGAGAATGTGTGTATGTTGAAAACTTATTTGTTTTAAAGCTGCTTATTGTTGTAATTTGAACACATGTTTTAAGCCTTGCGGGATTTAAAACCTCCCAGGGGATTGTGTTCTGCAAATAAACTTGAATGGAAGAAGAATTTGAATTTGGTTTTACCGAAGATCCAAAGTTTTCGGTAGAACGGTACGAAGAGATGATCCGCAACCATGATCAGTACTTCTTTGATGCGCAGGCTTTTGAAAACATCATCGACTACTACATCGAAAAGAACGATCCGGCGAAAGCCTTGCAGGTATCAGAATATGCACGTAACCAACACCCCTTCGCGGCTGTATTTTTAATAAAACAGGCGCAGCTGCTGGTGGTAACCAACCGATCGACCGAGGCATTTGCCGCCCTTGATAAAGCCGCCATGCTGGAAGCCAGCGATGCGGATATCTACATCATCCGCGGTAACCTGTACGAGAGTATGGAACGCAATGCCGAGGCTTTGGAGAACTACGAAAAGGCGCTTGACCTGGCCGAAGAGACCGACGAAATTTTACTGCATATAGCCTACGTTTACCAAAATATGGGCGATTACGATACGGCTATAACTTACCTTAAGCTGTGCCTTAAACAAAATATGGAAAACCAGGACGCCCTGTACGAACTGGCGTTTTGTTATGATGTTTTGGATAACCAGCAGGAAAGCGTACAGTTTTACCAGCAGTATATTGATAACGAGCCTTACAGCTACGCGGCCTGGTATAACCTCGGCAACGCTTACACTAAGTTGAGCCTTTTTGAGAAAGCTATTGATGCTTACGATTACGCTATATTGATAAAAGACAGCTTTGCATCCGCCTATTTCAATAAGGGTAATGCGTTGGTTAATTTAGAGAAGTATGCCGAAGCGATAGACGTTTACCGCGAAACCTTTGAGTACGAGCAACCTAATGCCGATACCTATTGCGCTATTGGCGAGTGCTACGAAAAGCTGGAGCAGATGGACGAGGCACGGTCGTTCTACAAAAAATCGGTTAAGATGGATCCTAAACTGGCAGATGCCTGGTTTGGGATCGGCGTTACCCTTGATTTTGAAGAACGCTATTTTGAGGCCCTGCACTTTTATAAAAAAGCGCTTGATCTGGATATTGCCAATGCCGATTATTGGTTTGCTATTGCCGATGCTGAATATAAGCTGGGCCACCTGCCCGAAGCGGAATCTGCTTACGAGAAGGTAGTGGAGCTGAACCCGCTTGATGTAGATGCCTGGCTGGATTATTCATCGATACTTTACGAGCAGCAACGTTTGGTTACCGCTATCGAGATCATCTCCTCGGCCATAAAAAACAACCCCGAAGCAGCGGAACTTTATTACCGCATGGTAGCCTACTTGTTTGCAAAAGGCGAGTACAACGAGGCGTTGAGCTTTTTAGAAATGGCGCTCACTTCCGATCCGGAGAAACATTACATCCTGTTTGATTACCTGCCACAGCTGCAGGAGAACAAGGTGATCGTGGATATTATCAATAGGTACACTAAATAGATTTTAGGTGTGCAGATTTCAGATGTGCAGATGAAAAATCATCTGCACATTTTTTTTGCATTAACATTTCTCCCAGCTGCATATCTGCACATCGTTCCGGCATCTGAAATTTGCACATTTGAAATCTGCACATCTTCGCTTACCTTTGCGGCGTTAATACTTTTAGTTATAAGCTATAACGAAACGCGCATCTACACATGAACTATCATATAAACGATCTCCCCGAACGTACCGCAAAACCCCGCAATAAAGGCCTTACCATGGTGATGGATAAGGGGCTCAGCCTGCGCCAGGTGGAAGATTTTATTGAAATGGGTGCGGCGTATTCAGATCTTATAAAACTGGGCTGGGCAACCTCCTACGTTACCCCAAACCTTGATGCCAAGCTGAAGCTGTATAAAGATGCCGGTTTGCCGGTGTATTTTGGTGGCACGCTGTTCGAGGCGATGATCGTGCGCGGACAGTTTGATGATTATTGCCGCCTGCTGGATAAATACCAGATGGAGTACTGCGAAGTATCCGACGGTTCCATCAACTTGGAGCACGACGAAAAATGCGAGTACATCCGCAAGCTGAGCAAACAGATCACCGTAATATCTGAGGTGGGTTCAAAAGATATCCAAAAGATCTTTGCCCCTTATAAGTGGATCAAGCTGATGAATGCCGAAATTGAAGCAGGAAGCTGGAAGGTAATTGCCGAAGCACGCGAAAGCGGCAACGTGGGCATTTACCGCGACTCTGGCGAAGTAAGGCAGGGCCTGGTAGATGAGATCCTCACCCAGATCCCCGAAGAAACCATCATCTGGGAAGCCCCCCAAAAGGCGCAACAGGTTTGGTTCATCAAACTCATCGGCGCAAACGTAAGTTTAGGAAACATCGCACCCGCGGATATCATCCCGCTGGAAACTCTTCGGCTGGGGATCAGGAGCGATACGTTTGAGCACTTTTTGAAGTAAATTCCGTATCTTTAATGGGCAAACCTTATATATACGCGCCATGTTAAATGTTATTATTTACGCCATTATAGCAATAGGACTCATCATTTGGTTCAGAAAGGCCAGTAAAGATAAATCGCAATGGGGCGTTAATTTAACGCGCGTCGTTTGTCCGGTGTGCCATACCAAACAACCAATCATTAGAATGCCCAAAAGTATCGAACAGGGCATGTGGGGTGGAACAAACTGCCCAAAATGTCAAACGAAACTTGATAAGTATGGCAATATCATTACCTGATTCACTCCCTGTTAATAACGAAACATTGACCACATCGCTTTCGTCCAAACAACCCCTCCCGCCATCTGTTATCCTAAAAAATAACAGAACCCATGAGCGATCCAAAAGATAAATCTCCCGCACAGCAGCCAACCGGCGAACCAAAAGTAGATGCCGCCGAACAGGATGTGATCACCAATACGGACGAATCAAACAAAATTGTAAACACCGATGATGCTGTTGCTGATATGGACGGAATTGAAACTACCTTAAGCGAATCTGAACCATCCACCGCCCTCAATGCCGACCGGGGTATAACCAACAGCGATGATGCCAATGGCGACGAACCGGTTGTAAATTAATTTGCGGCTCGCGTTAGATAGCGAACATTACGTATAAATAAATACGTGTAATACGGTATATGTAAAAAAATGCCGGGGCTTACTTTTATAATGGTTTCATAATGCGGTGAGGCACGTCGCATGGCCCGTAAAAGTGTTGCTTAAAACATGTATAGAATAATCCCCCCTTTATTGCTGCGTCCTTTACAAATAGAGGATAACCTGTTCGCAATTACTTTAATTTGCATTATATTTATTGTCTTGGCCGCCTATGGTTGCCTTTCTTACAACCATAGCCAATTAAAACGAGTCGCCGCATTACAAGCCGGGATAATAAAACAGCAGAATATAGTCACAAAGGCAATCATCGCTGCGGAGGAGAACGAGCGTAAACGCACAGCCGCCGGTTTGCATGATGGCGTTGGGCAATTGTTATCAGCCGCGAGGATGAACCTGGATATTTTATTAGGGCGGTTGAAGCAAACAGATGCGGATAACCTGGCACTGACCTGCAAAACCATGGCCATGGTTGATGAAGGCTGCAGGGAGGTACGCACCATTGCCCACCAGATGATGCCGGATGTATTGCTGAAAATGGGGCTGGTACCCGCGCTGCGCGATTTTGTGAACAAGATAGATTCGCAGCGCTTGAAAATTGTATTGGAAACCGCCGGACTGGATAAACGACTGGACAGCAATGTTGAGGCGGTGCTTTACCGGGTGATACAGGAAACGGTAAATAATGCGGTAAAACATTCCCGGGCATCGGTGCTGGATATACAGCTGATGATGGAGGGCAACGAGATATCGGTAACCGTTGAGGATAACGGGGTTGGTTTCGACAGCAGCGACAGGACGAAGTTTGAGGGGACAGGGCTGAAGAATATTGTATGGAGGGTGGAGTGCTTAAAAGGGACGGTGGATATTTCATCGTCGCCGGGGACGGGGGCACTGGTAGCTATTTTAATACCTTTAACTTAAACTATGGGCAGCACTAAAACTATTTTTATTGTAGACGACCACCAGATGGTGATAGACGGACTAAAGCTGATCATAAGCACCATCCCCGGGTTCGAGATTATTGGAGAAAGTACTAGCGCGGTACGTGCCCTGGATATGCTGGCCGCCGCAAGTCCCGATATATTACTTACCGATGTGAGCATGCCCGAAATGAGCGGCATAGAATTTACCCGCCTTGTAAAAAAGAAATACCCGCAGATAAAGGTGCTTGCCCTATCCATGTTTAGCGAAAGCCAGGTAGTTGCCGAGATGATAGATGCCGGCATTTCAGGCTATATTCTTAAAAATACTGGCAAACAGGAGCTGATAGAGGCCCTGTATAAAGTATCGATAGGCGAAAATTATTTTGGGCCCGATATTACCCTGCAGCTGATGAAATCTTTTAAGCGCAGCCAGGAAGAGTCGCGCCTTACGGATAGGGAGATTGAGATCATCAGAATGATAGAGCAGGATTTCGGCAATAAGAAAATAGCCGATATGCTTTTCATCAGCGAGCGCACGGTTGAAACCCATCGCAAAAACATCCTCCGCAAAACAAACACCCAATCTGTTGTAGGGCTGCTTAAATATGCCTACGAGCGTAAGATCATCTAAAACTCATTGCCGCCTGCGTATTAATACGTACTAATATATGCCTTGATAGCGGGATTGTGCCGCGCTTGTTTCTTCGCCAATTTTGTTTCATACGAATACCAAAACAAAACGCGATGAAAAAGATCAAAGGGGCAATTTTACTGGCAATGATTTTGGCAGTTACAGGTATATCTTCCTGCAAAAAAGATTCCAACAATACAGGTGCTTCCGGAAAAGCCACAGTAGAGGCCAGCTTATATGGCTTTGACGGGACGAGCGGCACAACCTTTAAAAGCACCGCCGCAGGTATTGTACAGGTAGGCACTTTGTGGACGCTCACAGCTGTTAAAGATGGCAGTAACGAATCCATTACCATTGTGCTTCCAAATGTTACCGGTACGGGTACTTTCGATTTGCTGCAAGATAATGCAAGTGGCAATGGCGCTATCATGGCTAAAGATTACACCAAACCGGCCGACGGCGCACTCAATTATAGTACAGACCTGCCTGCTACAGGTGGTATGAAGGGCGGTGGAGAGGTTAAGATCACTGCCTTAACCAGCACATCTGCCGAGGGTACATTTTATATTGTCGCCCATAATTCGG
Source organism: Mucilaginibacter pankratovii (assembly GCF_014773265.1). Lineage (GTDB taxonomy): Bacteria > Bacteroidota > Bacteroidia > Sphingobacteriales > Sphingobacteriaceae > Mucilaginibacter > Mucilaginibacter pankratovii. The sequence continues at coordinate 163,567 of NZ_JACWMY010000006.1, forward strand.
CAGGTAAGGATGCTTTTGTAGAGAACGGCACTTTTAAAGGAACGCTGGTAAAACGATAGGAACACCGATTTAATTTTGAATAGTAATATGTAAAAAAAGGCCCCAATTTGGGGCCGTTTGCTTTTTTACTTTTTGCTGTGCGAGAATAGCCATGGGATCAGCTCCGGCTCGGCAAAGGCGTCGTCCCAGCTGTTGTGCCCATCGTTGGGGTAAATGGTGTATTTGGGTTCGGCTCCGGCCTCTTTAAGGGCGGCTACCATCACATCCGAGTGATCTACCGGTACCACATTATCCTTGCCGCCGTGGAAGATCCACATCGGCACTTTTTTGGCATAAGTGCTTGCGTTATTAGTATTATCGCCACCGCAAATGCTAAAGGCCGCTGCAAAGATCTTTGGCTTGCGCCTTAATATTTCAAACGTACCCATACCACCCATAGACAGCCCGCCAATGTAAACCTGTTTTTTGTTGATATAGGGTTTATCCAGCATTTGGTCTACCAGTGCAACTAACGCGCTCATGGCGTTGGTAGGTTCTCCGCCTTCCTGGAAATGGAATTGCCGTTTGCCGGTTTCATTGGTGTCTATCTTTACGTTGCTCCAATAGCTGTTTTTTGGGCACTGCGGGTATACAACAATGGCCGGGTATTTTTGGCGAATGGTATCGTTAAGGAATAATTTGGGGCCGTAGGCCAGCTGTATATCGTTATCGTTGCCGCGTTCGCCGGCGCCATGCAGTACAAATATCAGCGCGTACTTTTGGGTAGGGTTAAACTTTTTGGGGAACAGGATTCGGTAAGGCAGGGTATCGGTTTTGTTGATGAACGATCCCCTGTCGAAAGCGGAATTTACTTGCGCAAAGCTTAAAAAAGGAAATGCCAGGTACATAGTACCCAGCATTCCTGTTATCAGTATTTTTTTTAACGTCATTTTTTCAGTTTAAGGTAAGCGTTATCTATTGGGTTGTTATGTAAACGTAAATAAATTAAATTCTATTTACGCCGCCCAAAATATTTTGCTTCGCGATACCTTATCCCGAGTTAGTTTTTGCCGATGTACGGGCTCTGGAAATCCAGTTTTTTAAGGCCTTTTTGTACTTCGGGGCAGCTCATAAACAGGTTCCAAAGCAAACCGCTGCGGTAGTTTTCGATCATCACAACTTCGGGTCCCTGGTCTATCGCCAGGTACGATTTACCGTACCAGTTCTTCGATTCGCTGAAGGCATCTGTAAAACCATATTCGCCCCAGATCTTGTCGCCCAGGTCATAATAAAAATGGCGCAGCGCCTGCATCGAATATTTTGGCGTATACGGAAAAGCCGATATAGCCGCGGTTGGTGTGATCACCCCCAGATCGTTAGTGGGTGAATGGGCGTTATAACCCTCAAAATTGTCGCTGGCGGTTAGTCCCCACGAGTTTTCACCGTAACCTTTAAACTTTTTAGGGTTATCAATACAGTAAGCGCGGTTGATAAGGGTATGATTCAAATTCTGCTCCCAGTAATCGGCATAGCGGTCTTTTAGCCCGGTTGGGTTAAGGCCGAGGAACGAGTACTGCGAAAAGAACAGCGGGCCACCGTAATCAAAACCGAGCGGCAGTTTGTACCCGTAAAAGGTTTGTCCATTTTTAAAGAAATCGCTTTGCGCCCAGCCACGGTGGTAAACATCCGCGCTAACCGGGTACCGCTCGGCAGATTCGGCAAGGATATAGGTTATCAAACACTCGTTAAACCCACGGATAGGGAAATTCATCACCCAACCGTTGTTTGGGCTCCAGTGCCAGTAAAGGTTATCCCGACCGCCTTGTGTGTACCAGCTCCACTCCACTTCGCCCCACAGCCAGCTAATTACATCGCGTATGCGGCGCTCTTGTGGTGTATTGGCGGTAAAGTATTGCTTGGCGCACAATAATCCCTGGAACAGATAAGAGGTCTCTACCAGATCGCCGCCATCGTCTTTGCGCCCAAAACGGATAGTTTTACCGGTTTCGCCATTTAGCCAATGGGGGAAAACGCCATGGTAAGCATCCGCTTTGTACAAAAAGTCTACTATTTTCACCATTCGGTTTACCGCCTGGTCGTGCGGGATAAATTTGCGGCTGTCGGCTGCTATCAGCGCCATAATGCCAAAGCCCGAGCCGCCTACGGTAACCACCTCGTTGCCATAATCAAAGGCCACGTTGCTGCGCTCGCGCGCGAGGCCGCTGGTAGGGTGCCCAAAATCCCAAAAGTAACGGAAGGTTTGGCGCTGCACCACATCTAAAAGGGCGCTATCGCTTAGGTTTTTGATAATGCCAACCGGCTTGATACCTTCGGTGGCCTTACTGGTTTTTTGTGCAAAACCGCTTACTGTTATCAGGGCTAACAGCAAGAGGGAGTATATCTTTTTCATTCGATCAGTTTAAATTGTTATAGGTTGGGGCTGGTAAAGCCGAGGCCTTTCATGCCGGTTTTTATTTCGGGGCAGCTCATAAACAGGTTCCACAGCAGCCCGGTACGGTAATTTTCTATCATCACAATTTCGGGCCCCTGGTCTATCGCTAAGTACGAATTGGCAAACCATGGGTTGGTTAAATTAAAGGCATCGTAAAAGCCATAAGTGCCCCAAAGTTTATCGCCCAGTTTATAATAAAAGAAGCGTATAGCCGCCATAGATTGTGTGGGCGTATAAGGCAAAGATGATATAGCCGCAGTTGGCGATATCACCCCAACATCGTTTGTAGGCGAACTTGCGGTGTATCCGTTCTCAATGTCGCTTGCCGTTAATCCCCAGCAATTGGCGCTGTAGCCGTTATTGTTATTTGGATTAGCTACGCAGTAGTTATAGTTGATAAGCGTATGCGCTTTGGTTTGTTCTTCGTAATTGGCATAAGCATCGGTAAGCCCCGTGGGGTTTATACCAAGGAAGGAGTAATGCTCAAAAAACAGTGGGCCGCCCTGCGCAATACCCAAAGGCAATTTAACACCGTAATAAGTGTTGCCGTTTTTCATGCCGCCATTAATGGCCCAGCCATTATCATAAACCTCTTTGGGGATGCTGTGCGTAGGCGACGAAGCTGCCAGCGCGTACACGATGAGGGCCTCGTTCCAGCCGGTGATCTTCATGTTGATGGCCCAGGCGTTGCTCGGGCTCCAGTGCCAGTATAAAACGTTTTGATTGCCTTGCCTGAACCAGTCCCATTCCACGTTATTGTAAATGGTGTTGATATCGGCTCTCAGTGTAGTTTCGTCGGCACCTGCGCCGCTGAAGTACTGGCGCGCAGTAAGGAGGCCTTGTACGAGGTACGCCGTTTCTACCAGGTCGGCACCGTTGTCCTGTGCGCTGAAGGGTTGTACGGCCCCCGTTGCACCATTAAGCCAGTGCGGGAACGCGCCATGGAAGGTAGCCGCCTTTGTTTTGAGGAAGCCCACTATCTTCTGCATCCGCGCCAAACCATCGGCACGTGAAATAAAACCACGATTTACGCCTACCACCATGGCCATAATGCCAAAGCCGGATCCGCCGGTGGTTACGATATCGGCACTGCTGTTACGCTCGCGGGCGAGGCCGCTTGTTGGGTGCCCAAAATCGTAAAAGTACTTAAATGTTTGTTTTTGGATAAGATCAAGCAAGGCATCATCGGAAATGGCCGGGAATTTATCATTAGGATCGATAGCCGTGGTTAAAGTAACATCTACCCCCGACTGTAAATTACCACCTTTGGTAGATTTAAGCGCCGTAGTAACGCTCAGGGTGTACTTTTGGATGGCGTTTAGCCCGGGAGAAACCACAATGGTGCTGTCGTTATTCTCGTAGGTTATAGCAGCAGGGGCGAGCGAACCCGAGCGGTCCCTGATAGTAAGCGCATTTGTTACGGAATTGCGGTTAACGGCCGCCAGGAATGACAGCTTAATTGAAGGAGCACTGCTTACATTTACATACGTAAACCCGCTGGATACGCCGTCAACCTTCAAAGCATTAAAACTGAAGGATGCCGCAGGTGGCGGCGCCGGCGGAACAGGATCCGGCGTTTTGCTCTTACCACAGGCGAATAGCAAAAAAAACAAGCACATCCCAGTATAAATTCTCAAATCTCTCATCTAACTTATTTTTGGCTAACAGCCTGTATAATCATAAAAAAAGGCCGCCCGGCTTTACGCCAGGCAACCTCAACCCCAATCAAATATTACTTTCCTCTGCCTTCGAGTTTAACGAGGGCGCTTATTTCGTCAATAGTTAAAGCTTTATTGTATACTCTTACTTCATCAAGCTGGCCGGTTAAGAAACTTGCCCATGGCTCAGAATTATGAGATGACGTTTGGCTCGGGCTTGTCATGAACTGAACGGTGCCAAATACAAACTTGCCAACGTTTTTTAAGGCCAGCGGGCCGGCCAGCCCACCAAGCGTGCCTGCCTTTAAAAGCGATCCGTTTAAGTATACGCTAACGGTTGAATTTTCCTGATTGTAAGTAACGGCCATACTGTTCCATTTATCAAACAGATTTACCGCGTTATTTATCTCAAGGGTTCTGTCATCTGTTCCGTTGAATACGTGGATACGGAGCTTGCCGGCATCATTGGTACTGCCGTTTTCAATAAAAAATTCAATATTACCCCAAAAGTTGGTAGTATTTGCAAGTGAAAACAAGCCAATGATACCTGTAGATGGCGCAGGAGTTTTAAACCACTCTGTCACCGTGAAACTGGTAAGGCCGGCTACCGAAGTGGGTGGCGTGCCCACAATGTACCCGTTTAAAGCACCTTGCATAGCCTGGCCTTTAATACCTGCACTATAGCCAATGCCTGTTGCGGTACCCGCTGTGTTTGATACGCTATCTATGGCACTACCGTTGAATGCGTAGTAAGCCACCAAATTAGATGGTGCTATTTCCTTGGTGCTGGTGAACCCGCCTATAGATAAGGGCGGAGCGTAAGATGATGGATCGAATTTTTTTTGACATGCTGATAGCCCAAGCACTAATGCCGACACCGCTACCAATTTATATGTGATTTTTTTCATGACGTTCTGTGATTTGATTAGTAACCTGGGTTTTGAGTTAATACGCCTGCGCTCAGGTCAATTTCTGACTGTGGGATAGGCCAAACTTCGTTTTTACCAGCTTTCCATCCTTTAGGGCCAAACACGGCAGTACCGCGCCCCTGGCGAATAACATCGAAGTAACGGTCGTATTCCATGGCGAGTTCTACGCGCCTTTCTTTCCAGATGGCGGCTTGTAAAGCAGCTTTATCAGTAGTAGTTACCTTTGGCAAGATAGCTGCATTACCCTGGCGGGCACGTGCCCTAACCAATTCAAGCGAAGCGATTGCCTGTGCGCTGTTACCTGTTTCGTTGGCAGCTTCGGCGTTCATCAGCAATACATCGGCATAACGTATAACACGGATATTCTGCTGAACACCTTCGTTGTAGCCAGATACCCACATGTTAAATGGCACGTACGATTTTTGATTATACATTGGGTTATCACCTGTAGCAGGGATGGCATCGCCTTCGGGGGTAGTTTCACCGCGGAAAATGATGGTAGCATCACGGCGCGGGTCGCCTGTTTCGAAAGCATTGGCCAGATCCTGTGTTGGTACATTGAAGCCCCAGCCACCGCCGTTAGAACCTCTTACGCCTTGTATTTGTGAGTACTGGGAGTTTGAGGCATCCGGGTTACCGGCAATAAGGTCGCTTTGTATTTCAAATACCGACTCTGAATTGTTCTCGTTATTGGTGCGGAACAATTGCTCGTAATTAGGGAACAGAGAATAGCCTAAGGTCATTACCTGGTTAGTATAGGTTAATACATCGCTCCATTTCTGCTGATACATGGCCACTTTAGCGTGTAATGCCAGTGCAGCACCTTTAGTTATACGGCCAACATCGGCAGCACCATAGCTTTGAGGCAAAACGGCGGCAGCATCTGTAAGGTCCTGCTCTGCAGCAGCCCACACCTGGGCTTTCGGCGTACGCGGGATATTGTATTCAGTGGCATCTTTAGGTACGTTAAGGCGCAATGGTACATCGCCAAAAGCGCGTACCAGCCTGAAATAAGCATAAGCGCGCACAAATTTAGCCTCGGCCAGGTACCTGTTTTTTAAGTTGCCATCCATGTTAATGTTTGGTACATTATCCAAAACCTGGTTAGCAAAGTTGATAGTTTGGTATTGTCCTGCCCAAAAATCGCTAAGTTGGCCTTCAGTTGAAGAGGCCGTGAAATTGTCGAAATTGTTAAAGAACGATGCATCGTTTACGCTGCTTCCTTTTTCGGCATCGTCAGATGGGATGCTTTCGATAGCCAAAGGGGCAAAGGATACATTTTTCCACTCGCGCAGGTTAGCGTACATGGCGTTTACGGCTTTGGTAGCATCATCCTGCGTTTGCCAAAAGTTAACTGCCGGTTGTATTGCCTGCTGCGGTTCGTCGAGGAACGTTTTTTTACACGATTGGGCGGTAATAAGCAGTGCTGCAAAAAGGCCAATCCCTGTTACTTTTTGCACATAATATTTTTTGAAATTCATCTTTTATCAATTTAAAAAGTAACGGTTACACCAAAATTATAAGTTGCGTATAACGGATATACGTTATTGTCGATACCTGCATTTAAAGGTGCTCCACCAATTTCGGGGCTAAAACCACGATATTTAAAGAAGTTGATAGGGTTTTGGGCATTGGCAAAGAATCTTACACGCTGCATCCTAAGCTTTGTAGCCAATGGAGATGGCAGGGTGTAACCTAATTGAATATTCCTGATCCTTACGTATGCACCGCTTTCTACATAAAAAGAGTTTGGTGCCGAGTTGGTTGTTGAACCAACGTTTACCGAAGGGTAGGTATTGGTGCTGTTTGCACCGGTCCAGCGGTTATCATAAAAATCTTTGCTAAAGTTTTCGTTACCGAAGCGGTAAGCGATGTTTGCATTATAAATGCTTACACCTGCTACGCCCTGTGCATCAATCGCCAAATCGAAGCCTTTGTAGTTGAAGGAAGTGTTTAAACCGAAAGTATACCTTGGGTTAGGGTCGCCAAGCGATATGCGGTCCTTACCATCAATTTGGTTGTCGCCGTTTTGATCCACATATTTAAAGTCGCCCGGTTTAGCGCTTGCGGCCTGCGCCGATGCAGCAACCTCAGCAGCCGTTTGGAAAACGCCATCAACTTTGTAGCCGTAAAACTCGCCTATTGGGCTGCCCAATACGGTACGGGTTGATAAAGCACCGTTAGCTAAACCACCACCACCTGAGTAAATAGGGTTGGCACCTGTGACAACCGATAATACTTTGTTTTTATTGTAGCCAACATTACCGCCTACTGTATAACTAAAGTCGGCACCTGCTTTGCCTCTCCAGGTAGCAGAAAACTCAAAGCCGCTGTTTTGGAAGTCGGCCTGGTTTCCAACGATGGACGCCGAACCCGTACCTACCGATGTTAGGATGGGAATAGCAAATATAGCTTGTTGTGTTTTGCGACTGTAATAGTCTAACTCAAAGCTTAAGCGATTGTTTAGTACGCTGGCCTCTAAACCAATGTCGGTACCAACACCACGTTCCCAAACAATTGTTGGGGGCACAACTGAATTAACACTTGCGCCAGTGTATGGCTGGCCACCAAAAATAGCGGTAAGGTAAGCTGCCTGGGTAACGTTGAGCTGCGTTGGGTTGAACGGCACGCCTGAGTTACCTACTTTACCCCAGCTTCCGCGTAGTTTTAAGTTATCGAAGATGTGCTGATCCTTCATGAAAGGTTCATTGCTGATAACCCAGCCAGCACCAACTGATGGGAAGTAACCCCAAACGTTGTTACCGTAGAACTGCGAAGCACCATCCTGCCTGATAGAGGCATTTAACAAATACCTATCTTTAAAAGCGTAGTTTACACGTGCAAAATATGATAAAGCAGTGTTTAATGAGCCACCGTCGGTTACATTACGGCCTGTGGTACTACCCAATTTCAGGTAAAGGTCGGCATCGCCATTGCTGTAAGGTACGTTTTGTGCGGTAGCGTTGAAGTTATAAGATTTATAACGCTGTGCGGTATGGCCCAATAAAACCGTTACCCTATGATCCTTAGCAAAGGTATTTTCATAGGTCAGGGTGTTTTCCCAGATCCAGTTGCGGGTTTCGGTACGGTTTACCGATAGTACGCTTAAAGCGTTACGCTGTGCAAGGGTAGCGGTGTAAACCGGGTTGTAATTGCGCGCTTCGGCCTGGCCTATATCGCCACCAAAGCTTGTACGGATCTTAAAGTGTTTTAAGAAATTAACCTCCGCGTACGCGTTACCGGTGAAACGGTAGTTTTGTGAACGCTGATTGTAAAAATCAAGTGTGGCTTGCGGGTTAAAGTTATTACCACCACCTAAGTTGTAGTCATTTGGGTCGCCGTAAGTGCCGTCAGCATAATATACGGGCAATACAGGGCCTGCTGCATACATTTGGCGAAAGACACTGTTAGGTATATCGATTGACTTACTGTACAAGCCGCTTACGTTATAACCCAGTTTAATTGCAGCGAATGGCGTGTAGTCGTTGGTTAACCGGGCTGTGTAACGTTTGTAATTGTTCCCTTTAACGTTACCATCCTGGTTAAGCATGCCTATAGAGAAGTTGTACTTCGATTTATCGGTACCACCATTAACAGATACGTTGTGGTTAGTTACAAATGCATCCCGTAAAATTTGCTGGTACCAGTTGGTACCGGTTCCAAAGCTATTTGGATCTGCAAATAACGGAGCTGCACCTGCGGATACAGTTAACTCGTTGATAGCTGTAGCATACTCGGTAGCATTTGCCATTTTAATTTGATTGGTAACCGTTTGCCAGCCGGCGTAACCATTATAGTTAACTGTAGCCGTACCAACTTTACCGCGTTTGGTTGATACCAATACAACGCCGTTGGCAGCACGGATACCGTAGATGGCAGTGCTTGATGCATCCTTCAGGATACTCATATTTTCGATATCGGTTGGCGCTAAAAAGCTGATATCATCATACCAAACACCATCAACAACGTATAACACATTGGTATTACCATAGATGGTACCTGTACCACGTATTTTAATTTCGGGAGAAGCACCCGGTGCACCGGAGTTGGTGATCTGAACGCCCGCTACTTTACCTTGTAGGGCAGAAACCGGGTTTACCGATGCTTGTTTGGAGATCTCCTCACCTTTTACTGATGCTACCGAACCGGTTACATCCAGCTTGCGTTGTGTACCGTAACCAACTACTACAACCTGCGCCAGTTCGTTTGTGCTGGGTTGTAATTTGATATCGATAGCGGTTTGCCCGTTTACGGGGATAGACTGTGTAGTGTAGCCTATGTAAGAAACCTGCAATATTGCGTTTGATGCGGCATTTACTGAGAATGCGCCGTTAACATCTGTCTGGGACCCTGCTGTTGTACCCTGTACCCCAACTGTTACGCCGATAAGCGGCTCGCCTGTTTTAGCATCGCTAACTTTACCTTTTACGATAATGTTTTGCGCTAACGCGAAAGTTGAGAAAAAAGTAAACAATAGAAGTAACCCTGAGATTGTATAAATTCTCTTCATAGTGGGTAGTGATTTGTTAGTACTTGGATTAATTGGTTTTTTGAAGCCTCGAAATTGCGGAGTTAATACAATTTTAACAAATAATATAACTCTACATTATTACATCAATCCAAAAACACTTTCTCATAAAAATTTCATCAAAAATATAAACGACTGTATTTTAGATGGTTGAATTATAGATAGTGTATTTTTTACATACTACAAACTTCTTAAAAGGGGTACGGGATACACTAAGGCTTATGAGAGGTAATGATGTAGTGTTATAGCTCGATGAGAAACTCTACGAGGTTCTTATCATGCTCGAGGTTGAGCTTCTTGCGGAGCCTGTAGCGGCGGATCTCCACCCCGCGCAAAGAAATATTTAACAACGATGCCATTTCTTTACTGCTCATGTTCATGCGCAGGTACGCGCAAAGTTTCAGGTCGTTTGGCACCAGGTCCGGGTGGCCGGTTTTTAGTTTTTTAAAGAAGTTCTCGTGCGCCTCGTTAAAGCTGCGCTCAAAAATATTCCAGTCGCGTTCATCGCTCATGCCATCGTTTATCACGTTATGGATCTTCTTCAGCTGCTCTTCCGAGATTTTTTTGCCGGCGCTATCCTTAAAGTTGTTCAGCTCATCGCTTAGCTTTTGCAGCAGTTCGTTTTTGTAAACAATGTTCATGGCGCTGTTTGCCAGCTCGCGGTTCTTGCTGGCCAGGTCGGCCTGCAATTGTTCGTTTTTTATGGTGACGATGTGCTGTTCGTTGGCAACAGCTTCGCGGCGAAGGAACTCTTCTTTCTCGCGCTGCAGTTTTTCCTGTATCTCGGCCTGGTGGCGGCTCAGCTTAAGGCGGTAATAATGCCTGATGACATAGTAAGCAAGTATCACCAGCAGCACATAAAATAAAAAGGCCAGGTTGCTGAGGTACCATGGTGGCAGCACCTTAAAAGTAAAGGCGGTTATTTCTGATACGTTCTCGTCGTTTATTTTGGCGCGTACTTTAAAAATGTAAGTGCCCTGGTTTAAGTTGGTGAACTCCTTTTGGCTCTGCAGGCTCCAATCCGACCATTGGCGGGAGTACCCGTCTAAGAAGTACTGAAATTTTATTTTTCCCTGCCGGTAATAGGGCAAACTGTACGAAATACGAAGATTATTTTGGTTGAAGGGGAGCTCGAGATCGTTATTATCTGTACTGATATCGCTGATGACCGACACCTTATCCGTAATGTTTTCTACCTGCCTTATCAGCACCAGAGGCAGCTTTTGCCTTTGCTGCTGGCGGGCATCCTCATCATTAAGGATAACAAAGCCATCATCAACGCTGATGAGGTAAATTTGGTTGTTAATGAGGTTGATGTTTTCGTAATTGCGCAACATCTGCCCATCAAGCATACTGAACCTGTTAGAGTCGATAGTGAGTTTGCCGGGTACCGACAGATCGGCAAGGGCAACCTTGCCATGATTGATGAACCAATACTTTTTGCCCACCGCCGCTATCACCTTATTGGATGTGGAGAAGGTGTGCAGGCTGTTGTTTAACTGGGTGTATTTATAAAATCGGTCGGTGATATCATCGTACACGTAAAAGCCCGACTCGGACGAGAAAACCACCCGGTTATCTAAATTGAAAACGCCGATGTTGTAGCTATCCGGCAGGCCCGAGTTTTTATCATAGTATTTTTTGGATGCTACCCGCTTCAAATCGGGCGTGAGGGTAACTTTATAAATACCTTTATAAGCATGGCTCACCCAGATCTGCCCCTTGCTGTCCTGCTCTACATACCGCGATGGTTCGCCAAAGCCTTCCACCTTGTTTTCGAACACCCAATTGCCTGCGGCATCCTTATGGTAAATAATAAGCCCGGTGTATGTGCCCTGTATTAGCCGGTTGGTATTGAATTTTTTTAACGTCCATCCACCGCTGAGCGAGGTTATTTTGGTGATACTACTGCCATTTACCTGGAAAGTGCCATCGTTATGGCCGCAAAGCAGGCGCCCATCCTGCAGGGAAAGTTCCCACACCTGCCCCTGCGAGCCGGGGATCAGCCGGAAATCAAAGGATTGGAATAAATGCTTGGAGCCGGGTATTACCCAATCTGCGTAAAACAGCCCCTGGTTGGTGCCCAGGTAAATTTTATTGTTGAAAATGATGCTGGAATATACCGTACCGAAGCGCCCCGTTTTATCGAAATAAAAATACAATGGGGAATTTACTTCTATACGATCGATACCATTATCGAGCCCCGCCCAAAGGTTTTGCTGCGCATCGGTATAAAGGCTCAGCACCGTGTTGTTTTGCAGCCCGCTTGATTTATTGATATGCTGCACCACGTTGCCTGCGGTATCTACAACCACTATTCCGCTTAAAATAGTGCCATAGGCAAAGTACTTGCCCGATATAACCGCGCCGTTGTTCAGCTGGTAATTTTTAAGGAAATCGTTCGCCTGGTTTTGCCAGGGCGTAATTTGCTTGCCATCGTAAATAAACAGGCCGTTTTTTGCCGTACCTATTAAATATTTGCCACGCTGAAAGGGCAGCACAGAGAGCACACGGCTGCCCAGGATATTACTGCCTTCTATAAAATTTAACTTATCGCCTTTTAGTTCGAACAGGCCGGCATCAACCTCCTCTACAAAATAACGCCCGCCCGGGCGAAAAAGGAACAGGAAAGGCTTTGGCGCTTTGATGACAGCAACCCGCCCTTTGGCATAAATATATATAGAGCCGAAGGATTGAAATATAACGCGGTCTTTCTCGATGTAGATCTTCCAGGTTTCCTCGTTTATAGGCTGGAATTCTTTGGGCACCAGGTGAATGAGCGAGCGGTATTTTAAAAAGCCGTTCCGGTTTTCCCAGTAACCAAACTCACCAAAACCGCCAGAGTATATTTTGCCTTTACCATCCGCCGCTACCGAGCGTACAATGAGTCCGTTAGGCATACGGTTGAGCTGCCAGTATTTCCCATCGAAGGAAAGAAGGCCCTCATCGTTACCAAAATACATTACGCCATGCTCATCCCGCGTTATCGACCAGTTTTGGTTGCCCGACTGGTATTGCGCCTTGGTATAATTTTGAACATAAGGCACCCCTATGCTTTTAATATCGGCCGCGAAAGCGCCAATATTTATAAAAACCAGTAGGGAAGCCAGCAGAACGTATTTACGCATAGGATGATGGATAGCGATAGGTAGCCGCCAAATATTTGTACGAAAATACATTTTTGGGATTGAATAAAAAGAAATAAGCTTATGGGTGGGGTTGTATCGCCTTCCGTCGGTTGGAAACCGACGGCAATGAAGGTGGGTAGGCGGACCTATTTCTTCAGAACCCCACCTTCATTGCCGTCCCATTTATGGGATGGATAATGGTTGAAAGCGATGCAATGAAGCTGATGTTGTGGCTAATATTTGGTCAGCTGAAACCGGCTGAACTACACAGTACACAGAACCCCACCTTCATTGCCGTCCCATTTATGGGGCGGATAACCAGGAATAATTCTGGCTTAGCCAAAAATTATTCCTGTTCTAAAGAAGCTAATTGCAAATTCCCTTTTTTAGCGGTATTAACCGGCTGCGGTACTTTTACATAATACCCTGTACCATCGTAAACGCGCTTGCGCGGATGTTCTTTACAGGCGTCGCTGCAGCAGCCGTCCATGGCGGTACCGCATTCATCGCATTGGGTAAAGTGTTCGTTGCACTCGGGGTTGGCGCAGTTGATCATCTTCGGCGTGGTTTTACCACAGTTAAGGCAGGTTGATATTACTACCGGGTTCACACTGTTCACGTCAACCGAAAGGCGGTTATCGAAAACATAGCATTTACCTTCAAAGTCCTCGCCGCCGGTTTCTTTGCCGTATTTAATGATACCGCCGTGTAGCTGGTAAACATCGGTAAATCCTTCGTGCAACAGCAGGGCAGATGCTTTTTCGCATTTGATGCCGCCGGTGCAATAGGTCAATATCTTTTTATCTTTATACTGGGCCAGCTCGTTTATCATGGCCGGGAAATCGCGGAAGTTCTCGATATCCAGTGTAACCGCGTTTTTAAATTTGCCCAGGTTGTGCTCGTAATTAGACCGTACATCAAGCACCACCACATCGTCGCGGTCTTTCATGGCCAAAAACTCCGCGGGTTCCAAATGTTTGCCGGTTTGTTTTTGCGGGTTGATCATGTTTGGATCGCGCAGGCCCGAATGCACGATCTCCGATTTATAACGGCAGTGCATTTTAACGAACGATGGCTCATCCACCTCATCAATTTTAAAATCGATACCAGCGAAGCGTTCGTCGGCGTGCAGGGTGTCCATATAGGTTTTGCAGGATTCCACAGAGCCCGAAACGGTACCGTTCAAACCTTCTTCGGCAACAATAATGCGGCCGGTTAATCCTAAATTTTTACAGAATTTTAAATGATCGGCAGCAAATTGCTCCGCATCGGCTATTGTTGAATAACAATAGTACAGTAGTGTATTATATTTTGCCATAAACCATTGATACTGTTGCAAACAGTGTTAAATGAGGTGCAAAGATAAGAATTTGAGCGGAAAGGTAAAAGGCCGCATTGACGTGTATAACGAATACAAAGAGAGGGGAGCGACCCGCCGATTTCTTTAAGGAGGCTTTGGTGTCCCACTTAGGTGTTTCACTGAATTTTATGTAATGAGCTGATATTTATTTAACCATTTAGTTTACAATAGTTTGTGGTAGTTATTTAAACAACGGGGGTATCCCAAAGTGTTTCACTAATTCTATGTAAAATACTGATAGTTAACTATATGTAAAAACAGGGTGTCCCACATTTGCAAGTGGGACACCCTGTATCGTCCTGAAAAAAATTTACACTTATCGTATCCCGTAAAAGATCCTGAAGCCTTGCAGGTACTTTTTGTTGCCGGCGTAGGAGATACCATAATCAACCCGGAAGATGAGGCGCTGCACACCTACGTAAAATTCCCGGTAGTTAGGGTTGCCCTTGGTGGTTAAAAAGTTGGCGCCTATTACTTCTTCCAGTTTCAGGCGGCGCAGGTAAGGCACTTTATTTAGTAAAGAACCTGCGAAATTATGCTGGTAATGGGCTTCTAAAAAGCCGCCGTTGGTGCTATACGTATAAAAAGGCAGGAAGTGGAAGCTACCGATGTAGGTAGGATCGAAAGTGGTACCCTGGTTACCTAAATAGTGGTAGTAATCCATATAGTATAGTTTCTTGTTGTTAATGTAACCGCCGGCAGTCAATTTAAATGACGAATAACCAGACAGGCCTATACGCATATTGTATTGCGAAATATCTGCGGATGCAAAATCATAATTTACATCAGAGCCCAGCACACCCTCAAAGCCCCTGCGGTAGGTAACGGTAAGCGTTGGGTATTTAGATGGCAGGTTGAACTTACCTGTTGGGCGTGTAATGTATTGCTGATCGAACGTAAAGGTAGCAGCTGTAGTAAAAGATAACGCCTGGTGTGTTGGGAACAAAAAGGACCGGTCGTCCGGCGGTGTGCCTGCCGGGGCCAATGGGTTATTGGAGGTGAACTCCTTGTCTTTCACATCAACCAAATGCCCTAAATTGGTATTATAAAGCTGGCGGCGGCCCGAGTAGCTCAGGTTTGCGCTCCATAATACGCCATTGGCAACCTCGCGTTGATAACCAAAAGCACCAAATTGGGAGCGGTAATATTTTACGTAGTTATTTTCGCTCAAGATGGTACTCAGGGTATTAAAGTAAAGCGAGCGGGTACCTACGTTGTTCAGATCCAGCACGTCGCTGCCAAAATTCACCCAGAATTTTGCGTTGTGGAAAGGATCGTTTTTGTATTCGGTAAGTATATTCGCGCTGAATAATTTATTGGAAAAGCCATACCGCAGGGCGGGTGTTATAGCCAGCGAATGGAAATCATCTATAGTGCGGGTGTAGCGTACCTTGGCGTTTATACCAAAACCTTCTACCGTATTGTAGTAAAACGTTTGGAGGAAAGGGAAAATATAAAGCGAGTCGCGTTCGGTGCGGTCGCTGGCGCTATAGCCAAATATCAAGTAACCGGGATAATTGATGCCATTTTTGGTATGCTGAAGGGTATCCAGGTATGCCTCCGTTTTATGGTAGGCGGCAACGCTGTCTTTTTTCTCGTAATCGCGTATTTCCAGCGGCGTTAGGGGGACAGGACGATTTGCTGCCCAGTAATTTGGAGTTTTAATATTGGCAGCTGTATCAATTTTGAGGATCTCACCGGTAAAATACTTGTCGGGGAAATTGGGGTTTAACTTATAATTGTTATAAATACCCTGGTAGTATCCGCCAAATTTAAAACCCAATACAGAGCCTTTGAAATTGAACAATACCGAAACCGGCATCCATACACTATCAGTAATAGGGATATATTGTTGCCGCACCTGCAGGGTATCAACCAGGTTTAGCGAATTGGATCTCCCTTTAAGCATCAGGTCGACACTGTAGATACGCCAGTCGCCTTCCACAATATAAATGCTGCCGGTAAAATATTGGCCGTACTCGCGTTTAGGGATTACCTGTATCTTATATATCGTTTGCCCGTTTTGTATGGTGCTGCCTACAAGCTGATAGCGATAGAAGGTAAATGCGTTTGATGCTACCGGCGATACATAACCGCGGGTACTTAGCCCGGGTACAGTGAAAACATTATTATAAAAATTAACCTGCAGATCGGATGCTTTATTGTATCCAAATGCGGTGTTAATACCCGCATTCCTGGAAGCTATGGTTATTTCTTTTATTTTATCCGGCGATTGATAGTTAAAGCTTGATAACGATTCGGATTGATAAAGGATACCGCGGCCCAGCGAATCGAGGTCGAGCGCGCGGGTAACTGCTTTGCTGCGTAACGATTTTGGGGTGCTTAAAAGCTTTTGTACACCTTTGATATATATCGCACAAGAATAGCCTTTCAATTCGTTTAAATGTGCTTCGCGCTTTTGAAGCACCATGCGCATAATAGTATCACCGGGGTCCAGGTTGCGCCTCCATTTGTCGGATACCTGGCTAAATTTGAATTCTTCGGGTGCTAATTGAATGTTGTGCACTTCATCATGATCGGTAACGGTAACGGTTTCTGACTGAACGGTGTAGCCCGCCAAACGGTAAACAACATTGTAAGTGCCCGGGCTTAGCTTAAAGTGGTAAATGCCCTCTTCGTTGGCCGTAGTGCCGTATGTAGAACTGCGGATATACACGGAAGCAAAGGGCACCGGCTCATTTTGTTGCCCGGTAATTTTACCTGATAAAATATATTGCTGTGCCGAAGCACTAACGGCTGTAAGTAAAAAAACAAGAAGGGGTAAATATCTTTTCATAGGTTTTACAAATAATAATTTTCAGGCCAAAATGTTTGTTTACTGCTGTAATATATTAAAAATGTTGCAGGTAAGTGTTCATTTGGCGGTAATGTTTAATTTTGCAGCCTTAACAGCTATATTATGTATAAAACATTGCAGCCGGTTTTACAGCAGGAACTTGCCGGTATTGAAGAAGCGGGGCTATATAAACGGGAGAGAATAATTACTTCGCCACAGGGGGCAGATATTACTGTGCAGGGCGGTAAAGAGGTGATAAACTTTTGTGCCAATAATTATCTGGGCTTATCGGGCAACCAAAAAGTGATAGATGCGGCCAAGGCTGCAATGGATACGCACGGTTATGGCTTGTCGTCCGTTAGATTTATTTGCGGTACGCAGGATATACATAAAGAGCTTGAGCAGAAGATAGCCGATTTTTTAGGCACCGAAGACACCATTCTTTACGCGGCAGCTTTTGATGCCAATGGTGGCGTATTCGAGCCGCTGTTTAACGAGCAGGATGCCATTATATCCGACGAGTTGAACCACGCCTCCATCATCGATGGCGTGCGTTTGTGTAAGGCACAGCGCCAGCGCTACAAACACGATGATATGGCCGACCTGGAAGAAAAACTCAAAGCAACACAAAGCCTCCGCCACCGCATTATTGTTACTGATGGCGCATTCTCTATGGATGGCACCATAGCCCAATTAGATAAAATTTGCGCGTTGGCAGAGCAGTACAATGCATTGGTAATGATAGACGAGAGCCATTGCAGCGGCTTTATGGGCAAAACCGGCCGCGGTACGCACGAGCATCACAATGTAATGGGCAAGATAGATATCATCACCGGTACCTTAGGTAAAGCGCTTGGCGGTGCATCGGGTGGTTTTACATCCGGCCGTAAAGAGATCATCGATATGTTGCGCCAGCGTTCGCGCCCGTATTTATTCAGCAATACACTTGCGCCGGCCATTACAGGGGCATCTATAGCGGTACTGGATATGCTGAGCGAAACCACCGACCTGCGCGATAAACTGGAAACCAACACCCAATACTTCCGCGAGAAAATGACTGCGGCAGGGTTCGATATTAAACCCGGCGTACACCCGATAGTACCTGTGATGCTTTATGATGCCAAGCTTGCACAGGAATTTGCCGCCAAAATGCTGGAAGAAGGTATTTATGTGATAGGCTTTTACTACCCGGTAGTGCCGCAAGGCAAAGCAAGGATCCGCGTACAGATCTCTGCCGCACATGATAGGGAACATCTGGATAAAGCCATTGCTGCCTTTACCAAGGTAGGTAAGGAATTAGCGGTGATAAAATAAATGTTACGTATAAGTTTTTTATATTTGTACGTATAATCAATTTATTATGGAAAGCATAAAATTAACTTTGAGCGTTAAGTCAGCCTCTTTGCCAGCTATAAAAAAATATGCAAAGGAAAAGCATACAAGCGTTTCTAAATTGGTTCAGGATTTTTTTGATGAGATTGTGGAAAAAGATAAGAAAGAAGATCCTTTGCTTGAAAGGTTAAAGAATATCGAACTATCTGATGATATTAAAGCCCTAACGGGTGTTTTAAAAGGCAAATATCCTGACGACATGGACTACAAGGACATGAAATATGAATACCTAAAAGATAGGTATGGCTTATAGATATTTATACGTAGATAGTGATGTGCTACTTGATCTGGTGTTATTAAGAACTCCCTTTTTTGGTTATACTCAATTGCTATTGCACGAGAGTGAAAAGCGTAAACTGGAATTACGGACATCTGCATTAGTTTTTGCCAATATGAACTACATTTTATCAAAGAAAAATGGAGCCCAGGCAGCAAAGGAAAGCTTACGTACGCTGAGGAGTTTGATAAATATTTTACCCTTTGAAGGCGATTCGGTTGATTGGGCATTATCGAGCCCGTTTGCGGATTTTGAAGATGCCATTCAAAATCATATCGCGATTAAACACAACTGCGACATTATCATCACCCGTAACATAAAAGATTACAAGCAATCCACCATCCCGGTATTAACTGCCGAACAATTTTTAAGAACAATACTATAATGCAATCAAAAATAGATCAATATACCGACGAGATAAAAGCGTTTACTGCCGCTAAGGCCGAAGAACTGGAAGCATTCCGTATAAAATTTTTAGGTACAAAAGGGATTATTAAAGACCTGTTTGAACAATTTAAAACCGTTAGTGCCGATGAGAAACGCACTTTCGGTAAAGTTTTGAACCAGTTTAAACAGCTAACCGAAGCACGTTACGAAGAGATCAAAGAATCGCTTGGCTCTGCTACGGTAGATACCAAATCTGATATCGACCTGACGCTGCCGGGTGATGGCTTAGAGATAGGCTCGCGCCATCCGCTTTCGCTGGTGCGTAACGAGATCATCGATATATTCAAACGTCTTGGGTTCGTAGTAGCCGAGGGGCCGGAGATCGAAGACGACTGGCATAACTTCTCGGCACTAAACTTCCCGGAGGAACATCCCGCGCGCGATATGCAGGACACTTTCTTTATCCGCAAGGGCGATAAAGAGCAGGGAGATATTGCTTTGCGTACCCATACCTCATCGGTACAGGTGCGTATGATGGAGAACGGCAAACCGCCTTTCCGCGCTATTATGCCCGGCCGTGTTTACCGCAACGAGGCTATCTCTGCCCGTGCGCATTGCTTTTTCCACCAGGTGGAGGGCTTGTATGTGGATGAGAACGTTTCCTTCTCCGATCTGAAACAAACGCTTTATCACTTTGTGCAGGAGCTTTACGGCGAAGGCACCAAAGTGAGGTTCCGCCCGTCGTATTTTCCATTTACGGAGCCATCGGCAGAGATGGATATCTCTTGTACCATTTGTGGTGGTTCGGGCTGTAACATGTGTAAATACAGCGGTTGGGTAGAGATATTGGGCTGCGGTATGGTTGACCCTAACGTTTTGGAAAATTGCGGTATCGATAGCAAAAAATACACCGGCTTTGCCTTTGGCATGGGTATGGAAAGAATTGCCAACCTAAAATATGTGATCCGCGATCTGCGTTTATTCTCTGAGAACGACGTCCGTTTCTTAAAGCAGTTTCAATCAGAGATCATATGAGGAATACACTTATCATCATTTTTGCCGCATTAACTTTTATGGGCTGCGGCAAAATTGAAGGTGTAGTGCCAAGTGTGCCGGTAAATTTCAGGGCATCCAAAACCGATCCGCGTTTGGCGGCGCTTAATAGTGCCGGCGGTTCGGTAGTTATATCCGGTTACGGCGTGGCCGGGCTGTTGCTTTATCGCCAGGCAGATGGCACATACTCGTGTTACGACAGGTGCAGTAGCTACCAGCCCGAAAAACTATGCGCTGTAAGCCCGGATGCAACCGGCTTTACCGCTACCGACCCATGCAGCGGTGCAAAGTTCTCGCTATCAGACGGTAGCCCCGTAAAGGCACCTGCGGTAAAATCCCTGCGGGCTTATACCGTAAATGTGAGTAATTTTGAGATATTTGTGTCAAACTGATACATGGAAGCCGATAAAATTAAAGATAGTATTAAGCGGGCAGCGCAGGATCTGTTCCGCAAATTCGGTTACCATAAAACAAGTGTAAACGAAATAGCCAAGCGCGCCAAGATAGCCAAGGCCACTATTTATAAGTATTTTGAGAGTAAAGAGGCCATTTTGCACGTGCTGCTGATGGACTATATTAAGTTGAGTGTAGACGAACTGATAAACACCAACGTACCCGAACTGGATGAAGAGGCACACCTCAATAACCTCATCATGAAAACCTGCCGCCTCTCTTACACCGTTTGCAACGAATTTATAGGCTGGGATTTTATCCGCGAAAGCACCAACTCCCAGGATTTTTTAAAGAACTTGAGCAACGAGCTGGAAGAATTGCTGGTGCAGTCGTTTACCCAATTGCAGGGCATCCGCAAGCACGAAACCTACCAGCAGCGCCTGCGTTTTTTAATTAAATGCAGCAAAAGCATCGTATTCAGCTTCGCCTTTACCTCGGTAAGCGATAGCGACGTGCGCAAAAATTTTGTATCCTTCCAAAAAGAGATCTTGCCTTATTTGGTGAAGGCGGCAATACTGGTTTAGGCAATCTGAACGATCCTCGCGTTCTCGCATTCCGGATGGTTATTTACAAGATCAGCAATAGCGTTTTTCATGGCAATAAACGATGTGCCATAAAAGTACAAGGCAGTTTCTGTATTACCCTGGTGGTATCTGACAACGTCGCTTTTTATGCCGGTCAATTCCCTGATTTGGGTGGCTAACGCTTCGGAGTCTGAATTTTTATAAACTTCATCAGAAAGGTTAATACCATCAAGGTAAATTGCCAACCCTTCTAATTTTCCAAATTCTATCTTTTCGCCGGTTTGCTCGATGATTAGTTTCGAACCTTTAGGCGCCCCCAATTCCTCCAACTTTTCAATGATTTCTTTAACACTCTGATCATTGAAATTACTGTCGACTACTTTAATCTCTACATCGCAATATTCAATTTCATTGGTCTCGCTCAATAATGTCCCGCCACCGGTTACTTCTCCGTAGTATTTCATTTTTAAAAAGCTATCCAACGGGTCTTCGTACACTTCGCCGCGGTCAATGGGCATTACTTTATCATTCAATTGCGCAACTATATAGTTTTCTTTTCTGGGTTGGGGATTGAATATTTTTTTGAGGAAGTTTTTAATCATCTTTTGATAAGGTTTCGATAGGTAAATGTAGTAAGCATTTCATTCACAAAATAATTAAACAGAATTATTTGGAATGATAAATTCAATTTATTTACTTTGTTATTCAAAGTACTTTATAATTAAACATAGAGACGAGATGACCGCTGGCAAAAGATCCAGCGTTATTTTTTAAATATTTACTTTGAAATACAAAGAACTTTTAATTAAAAACATGATAGACCAAATCCCACAACAACCCAAAAAATGGTATCAGGATTCCATCCTGGTGAAACTAAGCGTTATTACGCTTTTGATCCTTTTATTACTCATCCCATCGTCCTGGATCCAGGGACTAATAGATGAGCGGCAGGAAAGCCAGATAAAAATGGGCAACCAGGTTTCCGATCGCTGGTCGGGTAGCCAACTGGTACAAGGGCCGGTATTAATATTACCCTATAAAAAACAGCTGGCAGCAGGCAAGGAAAGTTTAGGCTACATTTATGTACTGCCCGAGGATGTAAGGATAAAGGCAAACCTTAAAACGGAGTTGTTTAAGCAAGGTGTTTTTGATGTTACAGTATACAATTCTAAAGTTGGGGTGCAGGGGAGCTTTTCGCAGCCGAACCTGGTTAAGCTCGGCATCGACCCGGCGTTGGTGATGTATGATAAAGCGCGGTTGCTCTTCAGTATCTCCGATCTTAAAGGGCTTAAGAATAATCCATCTGTAAAAGTGCAGGGGCAAAGCTACGTTCCCGAACCAACATCAGGCGAGGTAAATCCTTTCGAAAAATCGTTGCAGGTAGGCTTTACTTTGCCCGCTACAGGCAGCATTGCTTTTAGTTACGATCTTGATCTGAAGGGGAGCAATGATATCAACTTTCTGCATATCGGCAAAACTACCGAAGTTGAATACACCAGCGATTGGAAAACGCCAAAGTACAATGGCCGTTACCTGCCCGATACCCGCGACACCACTGCCAGTGGTTCCAGCGCCAAATGGCATATGCTGTATTATAACAGGCCGTTCCCGCAGCAATGGCTCAATGACGATAGTGTTTTGAATAGCCCCAAAGCCCTTGCCGAAGCTACTTTTGGCGTAAAGCTGCAATTGCCCATTGATGAATACCGCAAGGTAATGCGTACCAATAAGTATTCTACGCTTATCATTCTGCTCACTTTTGTATCCCTGTTTTTAACCGAGCTGATTCGCAAGCAGCGCATTCACCTGTTCAACTATACGCTGATAGGCGCAGCCATGATCGTATATTACATCCTGTTACTGTCCTTCGCCGAGCAAATAGGGTTTAATTACGCCTACCTGCTATCCTCCACGGCAACTATTGGGCTCATATCCTTCTTTACCGCGTCGCTGTTGAATAATAAGGCAGCCGCTGCATTATTTGCCTTTATCCTCACGGTGTTTTACGGTTTCATTTTTATCATTATACAATTGGAAGAATATTCATTGTTAGTTGGTGGTATCGCCCTGTTTATTATTGTAGCAGCGCTGATGTATTTCTCCAGAAAGATCAATTGGGATAGCCATTAAAATTTTCACCTAAACCTGTTCACCACATATATCCGTCGCATGTAATTATGCATGCGGCGGATTTTAAACCAAATCAGCATGCACACAAGCAATTATTGGATAGGGCATTTCAAGGCAAATGCCCGCGAAAAACGCATCGACTGGAACCTATTTCCATCGTTAACCGCTGAAGAGGTGAAAATTATACTGCCGTCGCTGCAGGCCTGGCAACTGGGCGAAACCTCGGAAGGGGCACATTTAATTGCCGCTTCCACCAAGTATGCCAACAAAATAGGCGACACCGACTATGTGGAAGCTGTTAAGCTTTTTATAAAGGAGGAGCAAAAACACGGCAATAACCTTGGCCGGTATATCGACGGCATCGGGCAAACGCGTATTAGCAAAGATTGGGGCGATACGCTGTTTAGGAAAGTGCGGTACTACAATACCAATATGGAAATATGGACGGTGGCTGTTATTGTGGTAGAAAGCACGGCGCAGATATTTTACCAGGCACTAAAAGATGCTACAGATTGCGAACTTTTACAGTCCATCTGCACCGATATATTGATAGATGAGGCTTATCATATTACCTTCCAAACCGAGCGGCTGGCGATGATTTATGAGGGTAAGTCGGATACCGCGAAAGCCTGGCGAAACTTTGTTTATAAGGCGTTCTTCTTTTTAACATCCTGCCTGGTATGGTTTGCACACCGCACTTTATTTAAAGCAGGCGGCAATACCTTTAATTCTTTCACCCGGAAGATGATATATAAGTACCGTAAAACCATAAAAATGATAACCGAAGAGCAGCAAAATAGCGTATCGTGGAAATGAAGCCGAAATAAAATCAAAATACCGTTTTGGTTTTTGGTATAATAATACTATGTTTGCATAGTAAAATTTACCGCCATGAGTGAAGAATTAATGGAGTTTTCGGAACTTATTGATGAGCAATTCGAGATGGAAGACATCACCATCGAAGTTTATATCGATAAGTTGTTGAGCATATTTTTGTAGGGAACGCTTTTAACAAGGTTACTCCGTACTCTTGTTTTGGGGTAGCAGCTTATATGCTCAGCAAATGCTAGAAAATAGTTATGAAAAATTTTTGCTTGGTATCCGTCGTTGTTTTGCTGCTATTATTCTGCGGTTACCGCAGTTGCAGCCCCTGGAGCAGAACGCATCATATTTTAACAGTCAGCGTTAATCGTTACAATGGCGATAAGGGGTGCCCGGTGAAGTTATACCGGGAGTATTATCTCGTATTGCAAAGTTTTATGGCCACTGACCTCAATTCGGTTTACCTTACAGATTCTACCAACTTCAGAAAATTCCTGGGGACTTATGACACCGAAGGCGAATTTATCACCACCAAGTGCAAAGGCGACAGAGTATATATTTCAAAAAAAGTTCCTGCAAGTGAAACTCCTGATCCGAACTTAAAAAAGATCACAGAGCAAAGGGCGTACAGCCTTAAAAAGTTAAAGGAATCTATATTCTTTTAATTGATTGTAAACAAGTAAAAGAATTTATGATTTCAGAAATAGCCTTACCTTTGCATCCTTATGGGCAGATCTGGTAAACCAAGGGTAAATAAAGTTTTTGAGAACGTTACGGTAATTGATATAGCCGAAGAAGGCAAAGGTGTTGGCAAAGCCGACGATTTTGTTTTGTTCATAGAAAAAGCCGTCCCGGGCGATATTGCCGATATTGAGGTTTACCGCAGCAAAAAGAATTTTGGCGAAGGCAAGATCACCCGCCTCATCCAGCCATCAGAATACCGCACAGAAGCTTTCTGCGAGCATTTTGGTACCTGCGGTGGCTGCAAATGGCAGCACATGACTTATGATGCCCAGCTAAAATTCAAACAAAAGGCCGTACACGATGCCCTTACCCGTATTGCCAAGATAGAGGTGGAGCACATGGACGCCATTGTGCCATCCCCCGCCGACCGTTACTACCGCAACAAACTCGAATACACCTTCTCCAACAAACGCTGGCTGTACGATGGCGAGAACCGCGAGGATGAAGCGCTGGATATGAACGCCCTCGGTTTCCATATCCCGGGCAGGTTTGATAAGATATTAAATATTAACCATTGCTACCTGCAGGCCGAACCATCAAACGATCTGCGCAACAGCATCAACCAATACGCCAAAGAGCTGGGCATCAGTTACTACGATGTGCGCCAGCACACCGGCGCTTTGCGTAACTTGATCATCCGTACCTCATCTACCGGCGAAATTATGGTGATCGTGGTTTTCGCCCACGCGGATGAGGAGCAGGTGAGCAAGCTGATGGGTTTTGTGGATGCAAACTTCCCGCAGATAACCTCGCTGCTGTATATCCTCAACACCAAAATGAACGATACCATTTTCGACCAGGAAGTGCTGAGCTGGAAAGGCCCGGAATACATCCACGAGGAAATGGCAAACGGGCATGGCAAAGTGATCCGTTTTAGAGTGGGTCCGAAATCGTTCTATCAAACCAACTCCATACAGGCTTTAAAACTTTACGAAATAACCCGCGATTTTGCCCAGTTTAAAGGCAATGAACTGGTTTATGACCTTTACACCGGCGCAGGCACCATTGCCAATTTTATTGCCGACCAGGTACGCGAAGTTGTAGGCGTGGAGTATGTACCAACCGCTATTGAGGATGCCAAAGTGAACTCGCAGATCAACAGTATCACCAATACCAAATTCTTTGCCGGCGATATGAAGGATGTGCTGGTAGCCGATTTTGTGGCAGAGCATGGCAAACCCGATGTGATCATCACCGACCCGCCACGCGCCGGCATGCACGCCGATGTAGTTGCCCGCCTGATGGAAATTGAAGCGCCAAAAATTGTTTACGTAAGCTGCAATGCCGCCACCCAGGCCCGCGACCTGCTGGTGCTAAAGGAGAAATACGACACCGTAAAAATTCAACCGGTAGATATGTTCCCGCATACCCAGCACGTGGAGAATGTGGTATTGCTGAAGTTGCGGTAGTGAGTTCGGTATCTGCATCGCCGTCGATTTAGTCGACGTGACCGTTGTAGTTACCGGAGATAAGCGCTAATTTGGCGTTTGTCTTTTAAATCTATCAGTTCATCGGTATTCCAATCAACCAGTAACAAATTGTAACTTTCTCCCAAATCGTACAACGTGGATGTGATAATCTTTAATTGAGCAGGGGAGGTGATCTGTTTGATGTTTATCCAAATGTTTTCAATAAACTCGCCTTTTACATCAAAAAATAAGGTGAAACTTTTAAATCCATAAGCTTTTGTTTTCACCTCTTTTTGCTCAAAGAAATAATCGTTACCATATTCTACGCGCCTGTATTTTGGCATCCCATGGCCCGATAAAATGTTTTCCAGTGTATCTGCACGAAATTCTTTATCAGTAGTGGGCACCGGGTTGCTCTGCCTTGCCATTATATCAGTATAAAAGCCTTCCTCTGTCCTGTGCGCTTCTCCAAACGCGCTGTAAATTTTGAGTTGTTGTTGCAGGAAGGCAAGGTTATCCGAAGGGATTATCTCCACCTGTAAATAATCGTCCTCCCATAGGGTAGCCGTATCCGCTTCCTGTTTTGCTGCATCAGTATTGAGCCTAAAAAAGTCGAAGATTCTGAAAATACTCATAGCTACCGTAGTTGGCTGTTTACTGTTTTAACGCCTTACAAACTTCCCCAATCGTTTCGCTCAGCGGCTTAAACTCAAAGCCTATCGCCTTTTTAATTTTGCTGTTATCAAACTCGCGGGTTACCGATGCGGCTCGGGCGCTGGTTTTATCAATGGCGGGGCTCTTCCCGGTTAGGCCGCCCCAAAGGGATGCGCCGCGCCAGGCGAGTTCCATCATCCAGGGTTGGGCCAGTTTTGCCGGGGCAGGTACGCCAAGCTTGCCGGCTATCTCGGTAAATATTTGCTGATAAGGCCGGTTTTCGGCATTGATGATGTAACGCTCGCCGCTGATGTCGCTTTCCATCAGGGCTATCATGCATTTGGCTACGTCCTGCACATCTACAAAACCCATGGTGCCTTTGGTATAAAACTTTAAGCCTTTGAGTATGGTCTCGAAGATCTGCCCGCTGCCTTCAATACCCGCACTTGGGCCAATGATGATAGACGGGTTTACAATAACCGCATCAAGCCCTTCGGCAATGCCGCGCCACACTTCCATCTCGCTTTCCAGTTTTGATATGGCGTAGCCGTCCTGTTCAAGGGTTGGGTCGAGGTGATGGTTCTCGGTAATAAGCTCGCCGGGTTTTGCTTCGCCCACGGCGGCTACCGAACTGGTATGCACCACGCGGACGCCTTTTTCGGTACAGAGATCAACCAGGTAGCCGGTGCCGGTAACGTTGGTACGGATCATCGGCGCTTTATCTGCCGCTTTTAACGATACCCATGCGGCGCAATTGTAAACCTGGGTTACACCATCCAGCGCAGCCTCTAAAGCAAAGGCATCCATTAGATCAGCCTCTACCCATTCTATTTTGGCAGGGTAGGGAACCAGGATCTCGGGAATAGTAGAAGTAGCGCGTTTAGTGCAACGGATACTGTTACCGCGCAGGATAAGCTCCTTCGCCAGTTCGGCCCCTAAAAAACCTGTTGCACCGGTTACGAGAATCATTTAATTTGAAGATTTGAAAATGTGCTAATTTGAAAATGTATGCAAAAGTAAATTTTAGACGGAGTAAATCGCGATTTTCTGCAACTGTATTTGGCTAAGCTGTATTTTTAATTTTCAAATCTTCAAATCAAACCATTTTCAAATTACTAAAATTAATATGTTTGTCACTTCTAACATATATCGGAATTTTCAAATCTTCAAATTACCCCATTTTCAAATTACCCCATGTCTTTAGCCGATTTTTTCACCCCTATCGATCTTAAGAAAATAACGCCTAAAGATGGGTTTTATACTAGCCAGCTGGGCGACAGGATAGATCATCATTCGGTTGCCTTCCCCGACCTGGAACAAAAAATCGATATCGCCATCATCGGTGTGCTGGAAGATCGTAACGCTATAAACAACCCGGGCTGCGCTCTGGGTCCGGATTATGTGCGCGAAAAACTATACCAGTTAAACGAGGGTGGCTACACCACCAAAATAGTTGACCTTGGTAATATTAAACGCGGCGATAAAGTTACCGATACCTACTTCGCGCTAAAAACCGTGGTAGAGGAATTGATAAAAAAGGATATCGTTCCGGTAATTATCGGCGGCGGGCAGGACCTTACTTACGCCCAGTATATGGGTTACGAAAACCTGGAACAAAAGGTGGATGTGCTGGTGGTTGATTCGCATTTCGACCTGGATGATGACGGCTTTGGCGCCAGCATCGAAACCAATTCCATAGCCTACCTCAATAAGATCTTCCTGCACGAACCCAATTACCTGTTCAATTTTAGCAACCTGGGGTATCAAACCTATTTTGCCAGTCAGGAAAGTTTACGGGTGATGGATAAGCTGTACTTTGATGTACACCGCCTGGGCGAACTGGCGGGCAACATCAGCGTTACCGAGCCGGTTATCCGCAACGCCAACATGGTGAGCTTTGATATGGGGGCTATCCGCTCATCAGATGCGGTGGGTAATGCCAATGCCAAGCCAAACGGTTTTTA
Organism: Mucilaginibacter pankratovii; assembly: GCF_014773265.1. Lineage (GTDB taxonomy): Bacteria > Bacteroidota > Bacteroidia > Sphingobacteriales > Sphingobacteriaceae > Mucilaginibacter > Mucilaginibacter pankratovii. The sequence continues at coordinate 192,207 of NZ_JACWMY010000006.1, forward strand.
TGGCGAAGATGCCTGCCAGGTATGCCGCTACGCAGGTTTCAGCGATAAGCTCACCTCCATAGGGTTTTATGAGTTTAACCCTGCCTACGATAATAACGGGCAAACCGCTATGCTGCTCTCGCAAATGATCTGGTATTTTATTGATGGCTTTTATAACCGTAAGAAAGATTTTCCGCTTAACCCCAAATCGCAATACCTTATTTACAAAACCAGCCTGAAGCACGAAGAGCACGAACTGGTATTTGTAAAAAGCAAAAAAAGCGACCGCTGGTGGATGCAGGTACCCTACCCAACGGGCGGATCGAAGAACGAGCGCTACCATTTAGTGCCCTGCCGGTACGAGGATTATAAGACCGCCCGCTCCGGCGATATGCCCGACCTGTGGTGGCGCACCTACCAAAAATTGAACTGATTGGCAATTCATTAGCCTTTTTGCCGTTATGTAAACTTACTATTGTTATAAATGAAAAGATTTTTTTTATGCCTGCTGGCTCTTTTGCCGGCGCTTGCATTTGCACAAACTGCACAGTCTTTTACCATAAAAGCAAAGGTGGGCAAGTACAATAAACCTGCGCAGGCGTTTTTGGCCTACCGTTTAGGCGCCAATACTGTTACAGATTCGGCCGCTATTGTAAACGGCGAATTTACTTTTACCGGTACCATCACCAACCCGCTTAACGCAACGTTGTTTATCGATTCGAAAGGCATCGGGTTTAATAAATTTGTATCGCAAAACTTTAACGAAAGTACAGGGCCATCAAAAGCAACCGATTACCTGGGATTTTATGTTGATAAGGGGGTAGTGACCATAACATCTGCCGATTCGCTTAAGCAGGCAAAAATTACAGGTTCAAAAGTAAATGATGATGATGCCAAATTAAAGGCGCAGCTAAAACCCATTTTTACAAAAGCGCAGGCCATATCAAAAGAAGCGCAGGCAGCGACACCCGTGCAGCAGCAATCGGCCGCATTTCAAAACAGCATGACGGCTAAATACAAAGCCCTGCAGGATGAGCAGCGCAACATGCTGAAAACCTTTATCTCCGCCAACCCCGATAGTTACCTTAGCCTGCTGGCTTTAACCAGCGTTAGCGGCCCCTCGCCGGATGTGGCCGAGGTAGAGCCGCTGTTTAATTCGCTGACGGATGAATTGAAAAACTCCGACCAGGGCAGGCAGTTAAAATATTCGCTTGATAATTTAAAGATCACGGCCATAGGTTCCATTGCGCCCGATTTTATACAGAACGATGTGAACGGCAAGCCGGTGCAGCTATCATCGCTTAGGGGTAAGTACGTATTGATAGATTTTTGGGCATCGTGGTGCGGCCCCTGCCGCCAGGAAAACCCTAACGTGGTACGTACTTATCATAAATACAAAGGCAAAAACTTCACCATATTAGGCGTATCGCTTGATAAAGAAACCGCTAAGGATGCCTGGCTGGCAGCTATTAAAAGCGATGGACTGGAATGGACCCAGGTATCCGACCTTAAATTCTGGAACAACATGGCCGCTACACTTTATGGCGTGCACTCCATCCCCCAAAACTTCCTGATAGACCCGCAAGGAAAGATCGTAGCCAAAAACCTGCGAGGTGACGCGCTGGATGATAAATTGCAAGAGTTGTTAGGGAAGATATAATTTAAGTCTGGAAGTCAGGGAAGGCCGAAAGTCCGGAAGACGGAGGAAAAGTCCGAAGACGGATATCCAAAAGATGAAATACTAAGCAACAAAAAAAAGAAGTCCGCAAGAATTATGCACTATGCACCCTTCTTACGGACTTTCTGTCTTTCGGACTTTCGGTCTTCTTTGTCAGTATTGTGTTACAGTTTAAGCTCCTGCTTTGATTTTAAGCTAGATAATTACATCTTAGGGTTTTAAAGCTACCTCATAATTTATGAAGAAATTATTTTTAAGTGCTGCGGCATTTATACCTGCCATACTTTTTGCACAGGATACTAAATATACCATTCAGGGCAACATTGGCACCTTGAATAAGCCTGCCAAAGTTTACCTGCAATACCGTAAGGATGGCAAAACCGTAAGCGATTCGGTTACGCTAAAGGACGGTAAGTTTGCGTTTAAAGGCGATGCGGGTGCTACCCCAACCAGTGCCAGGCTTTGGTTTAATCCTAAAGCATCGGGTATGGGCGCAGCCGAAGATTCTCATTCAATTTACCTGGAACCGGGTGTAATCACTGTAACTACTACCGATTTGCTGGCCCACGCCAAAGTGGATGGCCCCAAAACCAACCAGGAAAACGAACTATACCGCGCAGCTTTAAAACCGGTTGATGATGGTTACGATGCATTGGATGCCAAAGAAAAAGCTGCAGGTGAGGCTGCTAAATCCGAGGAGTTTAAAAAGGGGATACGCAAGGAAGAAAAAGCCCTTACCAATCAGTGGAACGGAATTAATAAGCAATTTATAAAAGATCATCCCGATTCGTATATCAGCCTTACTGCGCTGCAGTCGTACGCTTACAGTGCCGATTATGCAGATATTGCACCGCTTTACGAATCGCTTACCCCGGTAATCAAAGAGTCGGTGGCTGGTAAAAAATTTGGCGACCTTATGCCGAAATTAAAAGCTGTTGCCCTGGGCGCAACGGCCCCTGAGTTTGCCGAAGCCGATACTGCCGGTAAAATGATGAGCCTGTCATCCTTCCGCGGGAAATATGTGCTGATAGATTTTTGGGCATCGTGGTGTGGCCCCTGCCGTGCCGAAAACCCAAATGTGGTAAAAGCATACAACCAATATAAAGACAAAAACTTCACCATCGTAGGGGTATCATTAGATAAGCCAACCGCCAAAAAAGCCTGGCTGGAAGCCATCCACAAAGACGGCCTTACCTGGACGCAACTCTCCGACCTTAAATTCTGGGACAGCAAAGCCGCTGCGATGTACGCGGTAAAAGGCATCCCCCAAAACTTTTTGATAGACCCCAACGGCAAGATCATCGCCAAAAACCTCAGGGGCGACGATTTGAACGATAAGCTTGCACAACTGTTCAATGGTTCATTAGTTCAATAGTCTAATCGCATAAAAGAAGCCGTATTGCAAATCTGCAATACGGCTTCTTTATTAATATCAAACTATGCGACCAATGAACTAATGAACTATAGGAGATCAAACCCGATATCTTTCCTAAAATACACGCCGTCGTAGTAAATACGGGCGGCATCGGCGGTGGCTTGCTGTAGCGCATTAAACATGTTATCCTGTAAAGTTGTCACCGCTAAAACGCGGCCACCGGTGGCTAAAACTTCTTCGCCGCTTAAGGTAGTGCCCGCATGGAATACATGCGAACCACGAACGTTCTCTATCCCGCTGATGGCTTTATTCTTTAAGTACTCGCCCGGGTAACCGCCTGCAACGCAAACTACGGTGGCCGCTACTTTATCAGAGATGATGATCTCTTTCTCGTTCAGGTTGCCCTGAGCTACGCCTTCCAGCAGGTCCACAAAGTCCGACTGGATGCGTGGCATAACGCTTTCTGTTTCCGGGTCGCCCATGCGGCAGTTGTATTCAATTACCCAGGGTTCGCCCTCAGTGTTCATCAGGCCGATAAAAATAAAGCCTTTGTAGGGAATGCCCTCTTTTTTCAGTCCTTCCACAGTTGGGATAATCACCCTTTGCTCCACCTTCGCCATAAATTCAGCATCAGCAAACGGAACCGGGGAAACCGAACCCATACCACCAGTGTTTAAGCCGGTATCGCCTTCGCCAATACGTTTGTAATCTTTGGCTTCGGGCAGTATTTTGTAGTTGGTGCCGTCGGTCATCACAAAAACCGAAAGCTCGATACCTGTTAAAAATTGTTCTATCACCACTTTGGAGCTGGCATCGCCAAATTTGGCTTCGGTAAGCATTTCGGCAAGTTCCAGTTTGGCTTCTTCCAGGGTAAGGCATATTAAAACGCCCTTGCCTGCGGCCAATCCGTCGGCCTTTAAAACTACCGGCAGGCCTGCGGTTGCCAGGTAATCAAAGCCTTCCTGCAGGGTATCCTTGGTGAAAGTTTTTGATGCAGCGGTGGGGATGTTGTTGCGCTGCATAAACTCCTTGCTAAAATCCTTACTGCCTTCCAGTTGCGCCGCTTCGGCCTGGGGGCCAATAACCGGGATGCCTTTAAGCTCATCATCCGCCAAAAAGAAATCGTGGATGCCTTTTACCAGCGGTTCCTCGGGGCCAACCAAAACCATGTCGATCGCATTGCTTAATGCAAATGCTTTGATGCCGGCAAAATCGGTAACCTTTAGGTTAATATTTGTGCCGTATTGCCCGGTACCGGCATTGCCGGGAGCAATAAAAAGGTTTTCGCATTTGGGGCTTTGGGCAATTTTCCAGGCGAAGGCGCTTTCCCTTCCGCCCGAACCAAGGATCAGGATATTCATGGGGCGAATATACTTAATGTGGAGATAAATGTGCAGGTGTGCGGATTTCAAATGTGCAGATGATTTTTGGATGGGATTTGGTAAGTTTACATTGTCATATTATAAATAATGAAATATCCAATCAGGCACGGTAACCATTCACTCGAAGAAACCTCAGTTGTATTTTTTCGTCAGTATTTACCCGCGGATTGGAACGTCAATTCTATTGACAGGGATTACGGTCAAGATATGAATATCGAAATTGCTGAGCACGGCAGCTATCGGGGTTTAGAATTTATTGTACAACTTAAAGCCTCACAGGCTTCCAACGAACTTAATGGTAACGAAAGACAATCCTTAAATGTTTCGACCTACAACTATCTATGGGATAACTTACGAGTTGTGTTGTTGGTCAAGTATATCGAGAGTGAAAAGGAGGCATATTATATCTTATTGAAAGATGTACCTGAACCGAATCAAAATCAGGAAAGTCTTACTGTGTATTTACCGCGAACAAACAAACTTTCACAAATTAATTGGGATGAAATAACGGAATATGTCCGTTTAATCACGTACAGAAAAATTGAAGCCGGTAGGCCTGTTCGGAGATTACAGAATGAATAGAGAAACGGCAAATTGCATCACCAAGAATCCGACGATGGATCCATCGGCTTTTCGCCAGGCGGTGGCGAAAGTGGCAGTGATGACCCTAAATCATAAAGCCCTACTATCACCTTTCGCCTTTTACCTTTCTCCTTTCAGCCCAAATCCGTACCTTTGCCTGTCAAAATGACTTTGAAATTGCACTGGCGCAATTGTTGAGTTCAGTGTACTATATACAAACAACATGTTAGACTTTTTTAGTAAGCTTTTCGGAAGCAAATCAGAACGGGATGTAAAAAGCATACAGCCTATAGTTGAAAAAATAAAGGCTGAATTTGCCAAATTGGGCGGGTTGAGCAACGACGAGCTTAGGGCTAAAACCATAGAATTTAAAGAAACCATCGCCACAGGCCTTTCCGGCATCGATAGCGAAATACAGGCCATTAAGGACCGTACCGAAAACGAGCTGGATATGGAAGTAAGTGAAAAGGTAGAGCTTTATACTCAGCTGGATAAGCTGGAGAAAGACCGCAATAAAGAACTGGAAGATATCCTGATCAATATTCTCCCCACCGCGTTTGCCGTAGTTAAAGAAACTGCGAAACGTTTGGCTGAGAACCCAAGCATAGAGGTTACCGCAACCGATTTCGACCGCGAACTGGCGGCCAAAAAGAATAATGTGGTGATCAAGGGCGATAAAGCTACCCACAGCAGCACCTGGCTTGCCGCCGGCAACCCGGTTACCTGGAACATGGTACACTACGATGTGCAGCTGATAGGCGGTATCGTTTTGCACCAGGGGAAGATCTCGGAGATGGCAACAGGTGAAGGTAAAACGCTGGTAGCCACGCTGCCTGCTTACTTAAACGCGCTTGCCGGGCAGGGTGTACACATTGTAACCGTGAATGATTACCTGGCACGCCGCGATAGCGAGTGGATGGGTCCTTTGTACGAGTTCCACGGCCTGTCGGTAGATTGTATTGATAAACACGAGCCAAATTCGGAAGAACGCCGCAAGGCTTACCTGGCCGATATCACTTTTGGCACAAATAACGAGTTCGGTTTTGATTACCTGCGTGACAACATGACACGTAGTCCCGAAGAGTTGGTGCAACGTAAGCTGCATTACGCCATGGTGGATGAGGTGGATTCGGTATTAATTGATGATGCGCGTACACCGCTGATTATCTCCGGCCCGATCCCACGCGGCGACGAGCACGAGTTTTATGAGCTGAAACCACGCATCGAACGTTTGGTTAACGCGCAGAAAGCTTATGTGAATACGGTATTGAACGAAGCCAAGAAAGCGATAAACGATGGCAAGACAGGTGTTGACGAAGGTGGTTTAGCCTTATTCCGTGCGCACCGTGCCTTGCCAAAAAGCAAAGCCTTAATAAAATTCCTGAGCGAAGGTGGTAACAAATCTGTATTGCTGAAAACAGAGAATCATTACATGCAGGATCAGGGCAAGGATATGCCGAAAGTAGATTCTGAACTGTTCTTTATTATAGACGAAAAAAACAATTCGGTAGAATTGTCAGAAAAAGGTATCGAACTCATCACCGCTTCGGGCGAGGATGCAAGTTTCTTTGTGATGCCTGATGTAGGTACCGAGATAGCACGTATTGAGAAATCTGACCTTGCTGCAGAGGAAAAAATTGCGAAGAAGGATGAGCTGATGCGCGATTTCTCTATTAAATCGGAGCGGATCCACTCGGTTAACCAATTATTAAAAGCATACACCTTATTTGAAAAAGATACCGAATACATCCTGGACGAAGGCAAGGTTAAAATTGTAGATGAGCAAACCGGCCGTGTTTTAGATGGCCGCCGTTACAGCGATGGTTTGCACCAGGCAATAGAGGCAAAAGAAAATGTGAAGGTAGAAGATGCTACCCAAACGTTTGCTACCATTACGCTGCAAAACTACTTCAGGATGTACCACAAGCTTTGCGGTATGACGGGTACTGCCGTTACCGAAGCAGGCGAGTTTTGGCAGATCTATAAGCTGGATGTGGTAGAGATCCCAACCAATACCCCGACATCACGTTCGGATATGCAGGATTTGGTTTACCGTACTATCCGCGAAAAATATAATGCTGTTGCCGAAGAGATTGAAAAACTTACAAAGGCCGGTCGCCCGGTACTGGTGGGTACCACATCGGTAGAGATCTCGGAATTATTGAGCCGTATGCTGAAACTGCGCGGCATTAAACATAACGTACTGAACGCCAAAATGCACCAGAAAGAGGCCGATATTGTGGCTGAAGCTGGTCAGGCTGGTACCGTTACCATCGCTACCAACATGGCAGGCCGTGGTACGGATATAAAATTGGGTGCAGGTGTACAGGCATCTGGCGGTTTGGCCATTGTAGGTACCGAGCGCCACGAATCACGCCGTGTTGACAGGCAGTTGCGTGGTCGTGCAGGTCGTCAGGGCGACCCGGGTTCTTCTCAATTCTTTGTGTCGCTGGAAGATAACCTGATGCGTTTATTCGGTTCCGAGCGAATCTCCAACCTGATGGTACGCATGGGTATCGAAGAGGGCGAAGTGATCCAGCACTCGATGATCTCCAAATCTATCGAGCGTGCGCAGAAGAAAGTTGAAGAGAACAACTTTGGCATCCGTAAGCGTTTGCTGGAGTATGATGATGTGATGAACTCGCAGCGTACCGTTATCTACGCAAAACGTAAGAACGCTTTGTTTGGCGAGCGCCTTGAGGTTGATTTGAACAACACCATTTTTGATGTAATTGAAGATGTGGTTACCGAATACAAAGAGGCCAACAACTTTGATGGTTTCCAGCTGGAGATCATCCGCTTGTTCTCTGTTGATCCGGACACCGACAAAGAGCAATTCACCGGCACGTCGCTGAATGCATTGGTTGATAAAACCTTTAACGAGGTGATAGAGTTTTACAAACGCAAATCTGAACAGGTGGCCCAGCAGGCTTACCCGGTACTAAAAGATGTGTTTGATACCCGCGGCCAGTATGTAGAGAATATTGTAGTGCCATTTACCGATGGCGTACATGGCTTACAGGTTGCTGTACCATTGAAAAAGGCGGTTGAGAATAAAGGTGCCGAGGTGTTTAAATCTTTCGAGAAAAACGTAACCCTTTACCTGATAGATGATGCCTGGAAAGAGCACCTGCGCGAAATGGACGAGCTAAAACAATCGGTGCAAAACGCCGTTTACGAACAAAAAGACCCATTGTTGGTTTATAAGTTTGAGGCTTTTAACCTGTTCCGCCAGATGTTATCAAACGTGAACAAAGAGCTGGTGAGCTTCCTGTTCCGTGGTGGTATTGCCGTGCAGCAGGAGCCGGAGCAGGTTCGCGAAGCAAAACCTGAGCCCAAGCTCGACCTGAAGAAAATGCGTACTTCCAAACCGGAACTTGTTGGCGAAAACAACGGGATGCCGTTTGAAGATACCCGCGAGATACAAAAAGCTACCCCTGTAAAGGTGGAGCAAAAAATAGGCAGGAACGACCCATGCCCATGCGGAAGTGGCAAAAAGTTTAAAAACTGCCACGGCGTAGGGCAGAATTAGGCCTCACCCAAACCCTCTCCAAAGAGAGGGCTTAAGAAGCAAAACCTAACGCGTCATTGCGAGGAACGAAGCAATCTCTGAACTGTGCATAAACGCTATGTTATAGGGAGATTGCTTTGTGCCTCGCAATGACGGTTTAAAAACATCGATAAATGAAAAGAGCAATATTTGATAGTAAAGCTAAGTTAAGCCTCATCAAATTTTGCTCTTTTTTTATGCTGATACTTTTGTCGGCAGCCGCCTCGGCACAAAGCAAAGGCAAAGTTGTAGTAGTGCGCGACCCATTGTTTGATACCCTGCTGGCCAAGCGCGCTTTGCTTAACAGGGGTGGCGGTTCGTCGTCAGGCGGTGGTAGCGGGTACGTGTCTAACTATGGTTACCGGCTGCAGATCTATAGCGGCTCCAACCGCAACGCTGCCTATACGGCACAGGCCAGGTTCAACCGCGAATTCCCCGAAATGCGTACTTATATCAGTTACCACGAACCCAACTTTAAAGTAAAGGCGGGCGACTTCCGGTCGCGCCTGGAGGCGGAGAAAATGAAAGCGCAGCTGCAATCCACGTTCTCGGCAATGTTTATCGTTTCAGAAAGAATCAATCCCCCTAAAACCGTTACCAATAATGATTAAGGAAAAGATCCAGCAGCTATCAGCAGATATTTTTAACGATGTGGTGGCCAACCGTCGCCACCTGCACTCGCACCCCGAACTGTCTTTTCACGAGGTGGAAACCTCTGTGTTTGTTGCCAATAAACTGGAAGAACTGGGACTGGAATACCATAAAATGGCCGATACCGGTTTGGTGGCGCTGATAAAAGGCGATAAGCCATCTGATAGAGTGGTTGCCCTGCGTGCCGATATGGATGCCCTGCCGATACTGGAAGCTAACGATGTGCCCTACAAATCGCAAAACCCGGGCGTAATGCACGCCTGCGGACACGATGCGCATACGTCATCGTTATTGGGTACCGCCAAAATATTAACGCAATTAAAAAGCGAGTTCGGCGGAACGATAAAGCTGATCTTTCAACCTGCAGAAGAAAAGCTGCCGGGCGGTGCCAGCCTGATGATCAAAGAAGGTGTGCTGGAAAATCCAAAACCGCAGGCCGTATTGGGCCAGCACGTAATGCCGCTGATAGATGCTGGTAAGGTAGGTTTCCGCGCAGGTAAATATATGGCCTCTACGGATGAACTGTACGTTACGGTTAGGGGCAAAGGCGGCCATGGTGCCCAGCCGCAGCAAAATGTTGACCCGGTGATTATTACCGCTCATATATTAACGGCCCTGCAAACTATTGTAAGCCGTTCTGCCGATCCTAAGAGTCCGTCGGTACTATCTTTTGGCAAGGTGATCGCTAATGGCGCTACCAACGTTATCCCCAACGAGGTTTACCTGGAAGGTACCTTCCGCACCATGGATGAAAAATGGCGCAGCGAAGCACATATCAAGATCAAGAAAATGGCCGAAGGCATTGCTGAAGCGATGGGCGGCAGCTGCGAATTCAATATTATGCGCGGTTACCCTTTCCTCATCAATGAGGAAGTGCTTACCGCCGCAACCCGCGGCCATGCCGAAGATTATTTAGGGAAAGAGAACGTGCTCGACCTGGATATCTGGATGGCTGCAGAAGATTTCGCCTATTACTCGCAGGCAGCAGACAGCTGCTTTTACCGTTTAGGTACCCGTAACGAGGCCCGCGGCATCACCTCATCCGTACATACTCCAACCTTTGATGTGGAAGAGGACGCCTTTAAAATAAGCACCGGTTTGATGGCCTATTTGGCTGTTAAACAATTGGGGAATTAAAAAAACTTGTCATTGCGAGCGCAGCGCGGCAATCGCGAACTTTGCAGGCCGCTCTGTATAGCGTGCGGTTGCCGCGCTGCGCTCGCAATGACATGGTGTAAGAATATCTAATGAAAAAATTTCTCCTCGCTTTCTGCTTTATTCTTTCCGCTTTCGGCTTAAAAGCCCAGCAGATCGACAGGTTTAATCCCGATACGCTCCGTACTATCGTTATCGATTCCCCGGTGAATATCCGGTCGCACCGTTTGCGTGCGCAGGATTTTATTGATGCGGTGATGCAGGATACCAGTTTTTACCTCGCTTTCCGTAATATGAAAGCCTATGCCTTTACCGCCGAGAACCGCGTTTTTACCTATAATAAAAAGAACAAGATAGAGGGAAAGATCTACCGGAAGATACTGCACAGCAATGTAGCCGGTGACCATAAGCTGCAATACCTTGCTAAAGCGGATAGCGGCAACGTGTTAAAGAAGAACGGCAAGTACCAGCTGTATACCGTAGAGATGTTCGATTACATTTTTATGAATGCCTACAATTCCGATTTTGTAGCCGGCCCGCCAGCATCCGGCGAAGCTAAAACCAAAAATGAAGGTTACAAGGCTAAGCTGAAAACATTGATATTCACACCCGGCCGAAAGGTGAGCGGCATCCCGTTCATCAGCAGCAAGACAGAAATATTTGGCCCCGACCTGCGGCAGTTTTACCGTTATGAATTTGCAAGGGGTAAGTACCTCGATACCATCCCGGTGTACCGCTTTAAAGTGATCCGCAAGCCAAGCAGCAGCGTAGATGATGTGATGATACAGGAGATGACCACCATTTTTGATGAACGTACGTTCCAGATCTTAGGGCGCTACATTGATATGAAATACAGTAACATGTTCTTCGATTTTGATGTGCAGATGAACATTGAACTCAATAAATTCGACGGCGAACTGCTCCCCACCAAAATCACCTACCAGGGCAACTGGGACATCCCTCTCCACAAAGAAGAACGAGCCAGTTTTTTGATTGTGCATAAGGATTATAAGAAGGAGTAGGCTTAAGTTTAATATGCTAACTTGCATTGGTTTGTATAAAAGGGGAAAGCAAAATTCCCACACGCGGCGTTTTAATGATGAAAATAGTTAAAATTCTATTGGTTTTTGCTGCCTTTTGTCTTCTTTTCAGTTGTAGGCAAGGCTATAAAATTGAAAATGACAAGGTATATTATGAATATTGGAACGAGGCGGTTGGGCATGGTAAATTGCTTATGCCAAGTGCAAATGCCAAGACTTTCGAAAGTATTGGTTTTAAATGCGATTGCAACTTTAACTTTGGGAAAGACAAAAACCATCTATTTATAGATGGTGTGCCTGTGAAAAACATCGACCCTCATAGTTTTAAGTTTCTTGGGAATTACGTATTCGCCGATAAAGATTCAGCTTATTTTTTTGGGTTCTATAACGACATAAATAACTGTGCGATAAAAGGGATAGATTTAAAGAGGTTACAATTGATTAAATATCCATGGTCGAAGGCGGGCGATATTTTAATACACGGATATGATACCATTAAACTATCAGATATCAGCGATTTTGAGCCCATTGACAAAGACTGGGGAAGAACCAAAAGTAAAGTAATACAAGAAAATACAATTCTAAAGGGTGCAGACCCCAATACTTTTGAGATAATTAATAGCTATTCGGGTAGAGATAAGCGCCATACCTACGAATTCGGAAAAATAAAGCAGTGACAATGATTCCACCGATTGGCAAATCAAATCGGTGAAATCATCCTAAAAATCGGTGTAATCCCGTCAATTAAAATTCCGCATTCTTCGGGAACCTTGGGAAAGGGATCACATCCCTTATATTACCCATACCGGTAACAAACAGCACCAAACGCTCGAAGCCAAGGCCAAAGCCGGCATGCGGACAAGAACCGAACCTCCGGGTATCTAAATACCACCAAAGCTCATCTTTCGGGATGCCGAGTTCGTCCATACGGGTTTCCAGTTTATCCAAACGTTCTTCGCGTTGCGAGCCGCCGATAATTTCGCCGATGCCCGGGAACAGGATATCCATAGCGGCAACGGTTTTGCCGTCATCGTTTTGGCGCATGTAAAAGGATTTTATCTCTTTAGGGTAATCGGTCAGGATCACTGGTTTTTTAAAGTGTTTTTCTACCAGGTAACGCTCATGCTCCGATTGCAGATCGGTACCCCAACCCTCAACAGGATAAACGAATTTCTTTTTCTTGTTCGGGGTAGATTCGCGCAGGATTTGGATTGCTTCGGTATAAGTTAAGCGCTCAAAATCGTTGTTGAGGCAAAATTGCAGCTTGTCCAGCAAAGAAAGTTCCGAACGCTCGTTCTGTGGCTTTTGCTTTTCTTCCTCTAATAAACGCTGGGTTAAAAACTCCAGGTCTTCTTTGTTTTTATCCAAAGCATAGCTGATCACATATTTCAGCAGTTCCTCAGCCAGGTTGGCGTTATCGTGGATATCATAAAAAGCCATCTCCGGCTCAATCATCCAAAACTCCGCAAGGTGACGGGTGGTATTGGAGTTTTCCGCACGGAAAGTTGGGCCGAAAGTATAAATATCGCTCAGGGCCATAGCACCCAGCTCACCTTCCAGCTGACCGGAAACGGTAAGGTTGGTAGATTTTCCGAAGAAATCCTGCTTATAATCCACCTCGCCGGTATCGGTACGCGGTACATTGTTCAGGTCGAAATTGGTTACATGGAATGCCTCGCCGGCACCTTCAGCATCTGATTGGGTGATCACCGGGGTATGCAGGTACACAAAGCCCTTCTCCTGGAAAAACTGGTGCACCGCAAACGATAAGGTGTTCCGCACACGGAATATCGCGCCGAATGTATTGGTACGAAAACGCAGGTGGGCGTTCTCGCGCAAAAACTCCAAAGTTTGCTTTTTGGGTTGCAACGGAAATTCTTCCGGGTTGCAATCGCCTAAAATTTCAATCTCGCCTGCTATAACTTCTACCGACTGCCCCTGGCCTAAAGATGGTGCAAGGGTGCCGGTGATAGCTACCGCCGCGCCAAAAGTGATGCGTTTAAGTAATGCAGGGTCGGTGTTTTCAAAATCAACCACAATTTGCAGGTTGCTATTGGTAGAGCCATCATTTAAAGCAATAAAACGATTTTGGCGGAAAGCCCTTACCCATCCTTTTACTGTTACCTCTGTACCGGTTTCACCGCTTTGCAGTAGTGCTTTAATTTTAATCCGCTGACCCATATAATATATATTTGAGCGGCAAAAATACAATTTATCATCGGTTGGATGAACCCGAAATTGCATAATTTAAACGCGTAGCTTATAGGCTACGCGCAACAACCAATTTATTTGGGCAGGTAAACATGAAACATGCCGTTAGCAAATTTTACGGTTTCAGGGTAAGCTGAGGAAGGATTTGGATACTCTTTTTTAAGCGTAAGGCTGTAGGTGCCGCTAACCAGTTTGGTTGCTTCGTCGTAGTTGGTAACGGTTAGTGTACTCGCGGCGGTATTGTCAACGTTATATCTGCTTGTAAAAACATCACCGCCAATAGTTGTAAAATAAAAAGCCTGCGTGTTTTGAAGCGTATAGGTGCCTTTGCCGGTGAACTTTAAGCGCATGATCAGCCGCTCTTCGGTTTGCGAGCCAACTATCAATAATGTATCCGTTCCCTGTTTTTCGGCGGTGGCCTCGGCGGTCCATTTTACCGAATTTTTGTCGGCTCCAATGTAAGGCGCAATAACAGGCGGTACGCAGCAATTGCGCTTAGAGCATGCGGCGGTGAACAAACAAAGAATAATTAAGGCGGGTAGTGTAAGTTTTTTCATAGGTGACGTTTTATATCTATTACGGGCAATTGCCTGGGGTGCTACAGTAAAGTAACTAAAACGTGTGTTATCATTATGTTAATTTAAAGCCAAGCAACGCGATTGGGTTAATCCTCAGCTTTCCCGTGTCCTTCGGCCGTTTGAATTGCCATATGCCAAGTAATTCTGTGAATCTTTTAATTCTGTAAATTCTGATTCGGACTTCCGTAAGTTTGTGGCATGAATCCAAGGGTAAGTCTTGTTATCGGTATATTGTGTATCTCGTTCTCGCCCATTTTTGTAAAGCTGGCGGGGGTATCGCCGCTTGGCGCTGCTTTTTACCGGGTGGCTATAGCCTGGGCCTGCCTGCTGCCTTATTGCATCATCAAAAACAAGCTGAAGGTAGAACGGAAGCAGCTTCTTATTTCCATAGCTGCGGGCATCGTTTTCGCATCGGATGTTGCGGTTTGGAATGTATCGCTTTTAAAGATCAGCGCTACGGTATCTACCCTTGTTGCCAACCTGGCGCCTGTTTGGGTGGGACTGATAGGCTATTTGCTGTTTAAGGCAAAATCGGGTAAGTTGTTTTGGATTGGTACTTTCATTGCCATTATTGGTATGATAGTGCTGGTAGGGTACGAGCATATCATACATCTTGAGTTTAACGCAGGTATCCTTCTGGCGCTGTTGGCAAGCTTTTTATACGCCAGCTATATCCTTATCACCAAAAACGTGATGGCGGGCATAGATGTGTTCACCTTTATGTTTTACAGTATGCTGAGCGCGGCTATTTTCCTGTTTGCCGTAAGTGTGTTTACCGGCGATAACATGGTGGATTTTTCCTTGAATGTGTGGCTCTGCTTTATCGGTATGGGCATTATTTGCCAGCTTACCGGCTGGCTCACTATCAACTACTCGTTGCGGTATCTGCCGTCTACCAGGGTAGCCATTGCCTTACTTAGCCAAACCGTTTTCGCGGGTATTTTGGCGGCATTTTTATTGGATGAGCATTTATCTGTAACGGAAATCATCGGGAGTGTAATTGTGCTGGCAGGTATTGCGGTAACGTTTTTGAAGCCGAAGGTAGCGGCTTAATAATTGACGCTCATCCCTCATATGAAAAAAATAATTAAATTGCAGCAAGCAATAGATTATGCCGAATACCTATACCCAAGTCCATATCCAATTTGTTTTCGCCGTGAAATATCGTGCTGCCTTAATTGCTAACGATTGGAAAGATGAGTTGATGAGATTTATTACCGGTATTTTCCAGGAGAACAACCACAAGATGCTCCAAATAAATACGATGCCAGACCACATCCACATTTTTATTGGTATGCGGCCTCATCAATCGATATCCGCGTTAATTCAAAATGTGAAGACAGAAAGCAGCAAATGGGTTAAGGCGCAAAATGTTTGTTCGGTACCTTTTGCTTGGCAGGAGGGGTACGGTGGATTTTCGTATGCAAAGAGCCAGGTGCCGGATGTGATCAGGTATATTCAAAATCAGGAAAAACATCATAAGAAACGAACCTTTCTGGAAGAATACCGCGAGTTCCTAACCAAATTTGAGATCGAATGGGAGGAGCAATATATCTTTAAGGAACTGGAATAGCATGGTGACGGCCATAAGATGTTCCGATGGAATATGTATATTTCTAACCTTTTTCTACCCATAAGGCGTTCCTCTGGAACGCAGGGCAAAAAGGTGCCTCCCGATGTTCCGTTAGGAACATTTTATAGGTAGAAAAAAAGCGTCCATATTCCCGATGTTCCGTTAGGAACATTTTATGGGTAGAAAAGAGCGTCCATATTCCCGATGTTCCGTTAGGAACATTTTATGGGTAGAAAAGAGCGTCCATATTCCCGATGTTCCGTTAGGAACATTTTATGGGTAGAAAAAGAGCGTCCATATTCCCGATGTTCCGTTAGGAACATTTTATGGGTAGCCAGTATGTCATCGCCGCAGTTTTAAACCAACGACTAATTATTGAATGATAATTTTCTACCTTTAAAGAAGAACTAAGGCCCATAACCCTTACTTTTGCAGGCTCACGCTTTTTTAAATATGATCACCAAACCCACCATCGACCGTATAATGGAAGCCACAGATATTGTGGAGGTGATTGGCGAATTTGTACAATTAAAAAAGCGGGGCGCCAATTACGTAGGCCTTTCCCCTTTCGCTAATGAGCGCACGCCATCGTTCACGGTATCGCCGGCCAAGGGGATTTTTAAAGATTTCTCTACCGGCAAAGGCGGCAGCGCCATTACTTTTTTAATGGAGCTGGAGAAATTCACCTATCCCGAGGCACTGAAATGGCTGGCAAAAAAATACGGAATAGAGGTTGAGGAAACGGAAATGTCGGCGGAAGATAAAGCCGAAGACAACCGCCGCGAAAGCCTCATGATCGTATCGGGTTACGCCGCAAAATTTTTCCACGAAAGTTTATTGGATACCGACGAAGGCCAAAGCATCGGCCTGAGCTATTTTAAAGAGCGCGGTTTTACCAATGATACCATTAAAAAGTTCGAGCTGGGCTACTCGCCCGATCAATGGGAAGCATTCTCTGCCAGCGCTATCCGCAATGGCTACCAGGAAGAATTTCTGGTGGAGAGCGGCCTGTCCGTAAAGCGGGAGAACGGTACCCTGTACGACCGCTATCGCGGGCGTGTGATGTTTCCCATCCATAGCTTCACCGGCAGAGTAATAGCCTTTGGCGGGCGTACGCTGAAGACGGATAAGAACGTCCCCAAATACGTCAACTCGCCTGAGTCGGAGATCTACCATAAATCAAATATCCTTTACGGACTGTACTTCGCCAAAAAATCCATCCGCGAGGAAGATAACTGTTACCTGGTAGAAGGGTATGCCGATGTGCTGTCGGTTTCGCAGGCAGGGATAGAGAATGTGGTGGCCTCATCCGGTACATCACTTACCGTGGAGCAGATCAAACTTATCAGCCGGTTCACCAAAAACATTACTATTTTGTATGATGGCGATGCGGCGGGTATCAAGGCATCCTTACGCGGGCTGGATATGATATTGGAGCAGGGGCTCAACGTAAAGGTGGTTTCCTTCCCCGATGGGCACGACCCGGATTCCTATGTGCGCAAACTGGGCACCAATGCTTTTAAAAAGCACATCGAAGAAAATAAGAAGGATTTTATCCTGTACAAAACCACCCTGCTGCTTAAGGATGCAGGCGGCGACCCGATAAAAAAGGCCGATGTGATCCGCGAAGTGGTAGAAAGCATCGCCAAGATCCCCGATTCGATAAAAGCCTCCGTATTCATTAAGGAGTGCAGCCACATCATGCAAATTGATGAGCGCGCGTTGCTTTCCGAATTGAATAAGATGCGCCTGGCCAAGGCCAAAAAGGATAGCCAGCAGCAAAGCAACCGGCAGCAGCAACAGTACGATGATGTGGCACCACCGGATGAGCTGCAGTATTACGAAGAGCAAGCCGGGACGAAAGATAAGGTAATTGATACCCAGGAGAAGGAGATCGTTCGCCTGCTGCTGTTGTATGGCAATAAAATGATCGATTGGGACGGCATTGCCAATACCTACATCGGGCCTTTTATGATAGCCGAACTGAGCGATGTAGAATTTGAGATACCCGCCTGCAAGCAATTTGTAGAGATGTATCAAAAAGAGGTGGAGAACGGTGTATTGCCCGATGAACAACATTTTATCCACCACCCCGATAAGGGAATTGTGGACCTGGTGGTTACCCTGCTGGCCACTAAATATACACTGAGCGAGAACTGGTACGAGATGCATAAGATTTTAGTGACCGATGAGCAGGCCAACATGAAAGCCACTATTTTAGGCGCTATTTTTCACCTTAAAATGCACATGGTTGGCAAGATCTTGGAAAACCTGCGCAACGAGCTCCAGAATGCCACCTCTGATGCCGACCAGGATATTTTGCTGAACCAGTATATGCACATGAAAAAGGTGGAGAAAAGTATATCAGATTATTTAGGTTCTGTGATATTAAAATAATTGAATATAACTAAAAAGATGAAGCAGCGTGTTTTAGCTATATTGTTTTTTGGAACTTTGTTGTACTTTTTATTAAAACCATTTGCCGAAGATTTTTTTCTTAAGTCGTTTGGTATATGCGCTAACGCATCCATTACTAATGAATCCACGCGCGTTAGATATCAAATGGCAGACTATAAATATCAATTTTCAGTTGCAGGGCGGGCATTTACAGGCAACTCGCTTGTGACGGATGCCAATAAAATTGGCGATACAGTTTGCGTGGTTTATTTAAAAGTTTATCCATCTGTAAGCAGGCGGGTTATTTATTTTAATAATTTTAAGGGTTGTACATGCAAATATTAATTCTATGCCGTTCAACTCACCCGTAAATAATTAATGGCAACCCACAACGATCTCGGCCGGCAGGGCGAAGCAATAGCCAAAGCCCACCTCGAAGCCAACGGCTACGAGATAATGGACGAGAACTGGGTTTTCGGCAAAGCCGAGATAGACCTTATCGCCTATAAAGACAAAACTATTATATTCGCCGAAGTGAAAACCCGAACCGGCACCGGCTTTGGCTTGCCCGAGGATTTTGTGGACGCCCGCAAGCAGCGTTTGCTGGCAGATGCTGCCGACGAGTACATTTATTTGATGAACCACCAGGGCGAAGTTCGCTTTGATATAATATCTATCCTGTTCAACCGTACTAACAATTATACTTTAAAACATATTGAAGATGCCTTTTGGCCTTCTGCCACCTAAAATGAATAAAAGATTACTCTACTTTGCCATAGTAGCATTATTAGCCTGCGGGTGCAATGGCTGTAAAGACACCAAAAAAGATGATTACATTACCGTTAGTCCCGATGCAGGCACTACCTACAAATCCGGCGAGCCGGTAAATTTCAGCGTAAAATACCCGGCGGATCTTAAGCCCGATTCGGTAGTGTACCTGATGGATGGCATGCGGATAGGCTCGGCTAAAGATTCCACCGCTGTAACGCTTAAAACAGATACGCTGGTGTTAGGTGCGCGTGTAATAACCGCCAAGGTTTACCAGGCGGGTCAGCCGCAGGAATTTACCACCAACATTGTGCTGTTGGCTGCCAAAGCTCCCGAAGAATTAACTTTTAAGGTAGAGAAGGTGTTTCCGCATGATACGGCAACCTATACCGAAGGATTGCTTTACCAGGACGGCGCCTTGTACGAAAGCGGCGGCGGTTACCTCGATCCCCCACCGGGCCAGTCGAAGGAAACCCAATCGCGCCTGAAAAAAGTAAACCTGCAAACCGGCAAAGCCGAGCGGATGATCATGATAGACCCGAAGGTATTTGCCGAGGGGATCTCCATTGTGGGCAACAAACTGATACAGCTTACCTACATGGAGCGTAAAGGCTTTGTATACGATAAAGATACTTTTAAGCTGCTCAGCACATTTGATAACAACGTGGGTATAGAGGGATGGGGGATGACCTTCGACGGCAATAAGCTGTACATGGATGATAAAACCAACCGCATTTTCTTTTTAAATAAAGACACCTACCAGCAGGTTGGCTATATTGATGTATACGACGATAAAGGTGCCATAAACCAGGTGAACGAACTGGAAATGATAGACGGCAAGCTATACGCCAACGTTTACCAAACCGACGATATTTTAGTGATAGACCCCAAAACCGGCGCGGTGCTACAAAAGATAGATATGAAAGCCCTTTACCCCGAAGCAAACCGCAATGCCAACGCGGATGTGTTAAACGGCATAGCTTATGATAAGGCAACCGGCCGCATCTTTGTAACCGGTAAAAAGTGGGATAAGTTGTTCCAGGTAAAGTTTGTGAAGAAGTAAAGCCGGGTTTATTCTGCCGGCGCTTTCGCGGCTTGGGGGGATATTGTGCCTACCAGGCGCTCGTCGTCGGGCTGTAGGGTGGTATTCCAGGTTTTCTTGTCGGCAAAAAACAATACGGCTGCTATTACAAGGTAAATTACGCTCAATGCGGCCCAGGCATTAAGTACCTGGTTGCTGTGGTTTGGGCCTATGCGCTCCTCAAAAAACGCTTCCGAAAAATCTACTGAAGCGTGCGCAATTATTAAAACAACAACATTGCCGCCAACGCGGTTCCATAGCCAGGTAAATATGATGGATAATGCCAGCACTATCACGGTAAACGGTATAGCTACCCGGTAGCCTGCAAAAAAGAGGGGTAAATGCCATAGTGCCCATGTGATGAACACCAATATTGTAGCGTTTTTTAAAGTGCGTGTTTGTGCCAGTTTTGGCAACAGCCATCCGCGCCAGCCAAGTTCCTCGCCCAGGCCTATGATAACTATGGAGCCGGCCAGGTGCATGGTTAACACCATTGGACTTACAGATGTGGCCATGGCAACTAATTCGCCAAACGTAAAGCCACCCACAACAAATGCTATAGCTGTAATGGCCAAACCGGCAAAAGGCAAGCCAAACCACCAGATGATGTGTTCGATATAAGGCGTTAGCCTGCTGAAGAGCGCCTTAAGGCCAGCAGCGCCCAACGTTGCATAGGTAACAATAATAGCTGCGATAGCCGGGCCAAAAACCACCGGGATCTTAGACAAATAGCCCATGCCGATCTCCGAACCGGCAAAAACATCATTTAGTATTAAATTTTTTAATGGGAAGCCTATCAATAGCGAAATAGCAAACGCAAGCCCGATAAAACAGGAAACTGGATACTTGGTTACAAACGCTTTCAATTTATGTTTATGTTTTAATCAGGGCAAATGGGTCGCCTTAGGGGTTTTATATTGCTGCCGGTAAATATCTGTTTATAAGTTCTTTTAAGCAAATGAATTATCATGCCTAAAAGGGTTACAGGGGTAATTAATTAAATTTTTGGTATTATTTTGAGGGTCACGATAGTTATGCTATTAGTTTAAAGCGTAATAGCGTTGTACTTATTGCGATACTCTACCGGTGATAGACCCGTTATTTTTTTAAAAACGCTTCGGAATGATTTGGTATCCGAATAACCTACATCGTACATTACCTCGTTTACGTTTTTCCGGCTGCTTTCCAAATGTTTTTTGGCGGCCTCTATCTTCACCCGCTGAATATACTCTACGGGTGTATTGTTGGTAGCCTTTTTAAACCTGCGCTCAAAATGGCGTTTACCAATAGCATATTTATCGGCAAGGTCCTCCACCGAAATGCGCTCGGTAATATTTGCTTCTATAAACTCCTGCGCTTTTTTTATCGGTTCGTCCTCATGCGTTTTTTGCCCGTTGAACATAATAAAAGGCGACTGGCTCTTCCTGTCGATCTCCAGCGCGAACATTTTTGCAGCAAGGATGCTCATTTCGCGGCCGGCGTGTTTCTCTACCAGGTACAAAAGCAGGTTCCAGTAAGAGGTTGCGCCACCGCTGCTGTAAAGCCCCTGCTGCTCGGTAACAATCCTGTCGTCTACCAAAGTAACCTCCGGGAACATCTCCCTAAACTGGTTGGCAAAACGCCAGTGGCTGCTGCATTCCTTACCGTTAAGCAAACCCGTGGCGGCCAGTAAAAAAGCGCCAACGCATAAACTGGCTACCTCGGCGCCCTGGCTGTATTGCTTAGCTATCCAGGGTAAAAATTCCTCGTTGCGTTTAATAGCAGCGGGCATATCGCCACCCATTGCGGGTATAATAACAATATCACTTTTTGGCACATCTTTCAGCAAGGCATCGGTATGCACCGAAAACAGGCCGTTATGAAGGCGCACCTCGGGTGCAAGCCCTATCAGCTGCACCTTAAACACAGGTGGTTTACCGGCAGCTGCCAAAAAATCGTTTACACCGGTAAATATAATGCGCGGGTCTACAATGCTTGCTAAAACGGCATCGTTGGTAATGAGGATTGATACGTGCTTCATAATAGCTGGCTTATTTGGTACCGCAATATAGGCAAGCCATATTAAATAATGAAGGTAAAGTCGCAAAGCGCCCCTAAAAAGTCATTTTCGCACCTTAGCGGGCGCTAATAGTTAGTATACCTTTGATGGGTAAATAAAGCAAAGATGAGAAAGATAAAATTTCAGATGCAGGTAACGCTGGACGGATACGTTGCCGGCCCCGAAGGCGAAATGGATTGGATGACCTGGAACTGGGACGAGGAGCTGAAGGAATATGTTGGCGCTATAACAGAACCGGTGGATCTGATTATTTTGGGACGTGTATTGGCTGAAGGCTTTATCCCGTATTGGACCGGGGCTCTCGGTGAAGGTGAGGAAGGGGCAGACAAAATGGTGAATACTCATAAGGTTGTCTTTACTAAAACACTTACAGAAAATCCCTGGGCAAACACTACGTTGGCAACAGGTGACATTGCAGAAGAAATAAGCAAGCTTAAAAGCCAGCCCGGCGGCGATATTATGGTTTACGGCGGCGCACGCCTGGCATCGGCCATGATCAAAAACAACCTGATTGATGAGTACCATATTTTTGTGAACCCCGTGGTAATAGGCAGCGGGATGACGATATACAACGATCTGCAAGACAGGCTGAACCTGAAACTGGTAGAAACCCGTTCGTTCCCCTGCGGGATAAATGTGCTGGTTTATAATCCTGTAGAAAAATAAGAGGTGCCCATGCGAAAGCTTATTGTATCGATGAATGTAACCCTAAACGGGTGCATGGCCGGGCCAAATGGCGAACTCGACTGGCATTACAGCCGCTGGGACGAAGCTATGGCGCGGGTAACATCGCTGCACCTGGGCGAAGCCGATACCCTTTTATTGGGGCGGATAACCTATGAGGCCATGGCTGGCTATTGGATGGCCAAAGGCAGCAACGCCTTAGGCCCGAGGGAAGATTCTGATTTTACAGCGATGATAAACCATTGCGCCAAGGTGGTGTTTTCCCGTAGCCGGAAAACCGCTTACTGGCAAAACAGCCGCGTGGCCCGGAGCGTTGCCAAAGAAGTAAGGGCACTAAAGCGGCAGCATGGTAAAGATATCCTTGTTTATGGCAGCGGTAAACTTGTTGCCGCCTTAACCCAGCTTAATTTGGTAGACGAATACCGGCTTTGGGTACACCCGGTGGTGATACATAGGGGCAGGGCGTTGTTTAAAACCAATACAGCCTTGCAATTTACCGGGAAGATCACATTTGATACAGGTGTGGTACTGATGAGTTATAAAGCAAATTTGTAGATGTAAGTAACTATTTTGTATTTTAGAGCAACCTTAATCAAGAAGTATGTTTAGCAACCCGTTTGTATTTTATGGCCGCATCAGGCGGATGGAATTTGGGCTTAGCTTATTGATATACATGGTTGTGTTCTTTTTTATTATTGTGCAGGCGGCCGATAGACATAAAGAGATTTATCTGCTGGCACTTTTCCCTTTAGCCTGGTTCAGGTTTGCACAGGGCGCTAAACGGAGCCACGACCTGGGCAACACCGGCTGGTACCAGTTAATACCCTTTTATACTTTTTGGATGCTGCTGGCAGATGGCCAAACAGGCGTAAACCAATACGGCGAGAACCCCAAGGGGGACAACTATCCCAATTACCCTAATTATAAAGAGCCAATGGGGCCACCGGGAGCCGGTGATCCAAAATATTGATTTTAAATAAGATAAATTGTAATTTAGGGTGCCTTATTCAATTGCCATGCTCTGGAATCTCTTCTCGTTCGGCGGCCGTATCCGGCGTGCAGAATACGCTGTTAGCTGCGTAGCATATCTACTGTGCTACTATTTTATCTGGGGTATGGACGAGGGGCGCGGAGGCGGTGCCGTTGCAGTTATGCTGGTGGTGCCCATGCTATGGTTTGCCCTGGCACAAGGAACCAAACGCTGCCATGATATTGATAAAAGCGGCTGGTGGCAACTAATACCATTCTACATTTTTTGGCTGATATTTAAAAAAGGGAATGTTGGTGTGAACCAATATGGCCAGGACCCCAAAGTAGCACCATACGAAGAGGTAGACGAAGCTTACGACAAACCCTACAACTACCGCCGCCCCGAAGACCCGCAGTATTGAAGTTTGCAATAACTTTTCCCCCTTGAGAGAGTAACTGCCCATAACTTGACAGGCGGGTAATTCATAAGACGTTCCGCTGGAACGTAAAAGGGGTCTTTGGCATTTTCTACCCATAAAACATCCCGAAGGGATGAAGAAAAACAAAGTCGTTCCAGAGGAACGTCTTATGGGTAGAAAAAAATAACAGCAATTTTTACGTTCCAGCGGAACGTTTTATGGAATCTGTCTTATGATGGGCTATTACTCTTGAGAGGCATAGCCGTCAACTTAAGGTTTTGAATTTTAAAAGAGCCATCGGCTCGATAAATGTTGTAGCAGCGGGTTTTAACTCGCCGATGCAGCCGAGGGTTTTGATGAGTGCCGTAGGTACGACCCCTATTTGCGATTTATATCGACCGAACCGACGGTTTTTTACGTTGGTGTTCTTTTGCGACAACGGATTAAAATCCGTTGCTACAAAATCGGTCGACGCTACGCGTCTGCTTTACTCCTTAAGTTGGCGGCTATGCTTCTTGAGAGGGGGCGCGAAAGCAAGTGCGGCTGCAGGGGTGTGTTAGCCACTACGCATTAACGCAATGGATAATGGCTAACACACCCCTCCACCCCTCTCAAGAGGGGAATCGCACGGGCCGCCGCCTTTTAGATTCCCACTGCCGTTACCTCCAGGCCTTATACTGGTTTATCAGCCCGTTGGTTGATGAATCGTGTGAGTTGATTTCCTCGTCGCCTTTCAACTCCGGTAATATTTTGCCGGCCAGTTGCTTGCCTAACTCAACACCCCATTGGTCGAAACTGTAGATGTTCCAGATAATGCCCTGCACAAATATCTTATGCTCGTACATGGCAATCAGCGAACCTAAGGCACGCGGGGTTATTTTTTTAACCAGTATAGAGTTTGTTGGGCGGTTGCCCTCAAATACTTTAAAGGGCGCTATTTTGGTTATTTCTTCTTCAGATTTTCCGGCTTTCTTCAATTCATCAATCACCACTTCTTCGGTTTTGCCATTCATCAACGCTTCGGTTTGTGCAAAGAAGTTGGATAGTAGCATGTTGTGATGCTCGCCAAGCGGGTTGTGTGATTGCGCAGGGGCTATAAAATCGCAAGGGATGAGTTTGGTGCCCTGGTGTATCAGCTGGTAAAACGCGTGCTGCCCATTGGTGCCCGGCTCACCCCAAATGATGGGGCCGGTGCTGTAATCTACATGTTTGCCGTTGCGGCCTACATGTTTGCCGTTACTTTCCATATCGCCTTGCTGGAAGTAGGCGGCGAAGCGGTGCATATATTGGTCGTAAGGTAAAATAGCCTGCGTTTCGGCTTCGAAGAAGTTGTTATACCAAATTCCCAATAATGCTAGTATGGCCGGGATGTTTTCTTCCAGTTCGGTAGATTGGAAATGGTTATCCATCGCGTGTGCGCCATCCAGCAGTTCTATAAAATTATCAAAACCAATGCTCAGGCTTATGGATAGGCCAATGGCGCTCCAAAGCGAGTAGCGGCCGCCAACCCAATCCCAAAACTCAAACATGTTTTTGGTATCGATACCGAATTTGGCAACGCCTTCGCTATTGGTAGATAGCGCCGCAAAGTGTTTGGCCACATCCTCATCCTTGCCGCCGCTTTTAATAAACCAATCGCGCGCGCTGTGGGCATTGCTCATGGTTTCCTGCGTAGTGAATGTTTTAGAGGCGATGAGGAACAGCGTGGTTTCCGGGTTTACCGTTTTTAAGGTCTCCGCAATATGGGTTGCATCCACGTTGGATACAAAGTGCAGGTTAAGGTGGTTTTTATAAGCTTTTAATGCCTCGGTAACCATTACCGGCCCCAGGTCCGACCCGCCGATGCCGATGTTCACCACATCGGTAATTGCTTTGCCTGTGTAACCAGTCCAGCTACCGCTGATGATGGCTTCGCTGAAAGCTTTCATCTGATCCAGTACGCGGTTCACGTCGGGCATAACATCTTTACCATCAACTAAAATCGGCGTATTGCTGCGGTTACGTAAGGCAACGTGTAAAACAGGCCGGCCTTCGGTAACGTTGATGGTCTGGCCAGAAAACATGGCAGCAATTGCATCATTTACACCACACTCGCGGGCCAGTTGTATCAGCAGGGCAAGGGTTTCCTCGTCGATGCGGTTTTTAGAATAATCAACCAGGATATCCTCAAACTGCAGCGAGAATTTTTCAAAACGCTGGGCATCAGCATCAAAAAGATCCTTCAGGTTTTTGGATACGATATCGATGTAATGATCTGTTAAATAGTTAAACGATTGGGTGGCGGTAAAGTCGGTAGATGGCAGCATAACGGAATAATTTTTGGTAAAAGTAACAAGTTAATTTAGGGCGATAAATAAAAATTGAAATTATGTCTTAACTATGTGATTTTGTGTCTTTTCAACACATTGAGCATAGTGTTTGATTTACACTATTTTAATTGTCATTATTTTAACATAATTATCAAATATTTTTTAAAATCGAAATAAATATTTGATATATTTGTTGGGATGGTAAATAAATCGGTTGTTTGTCATCAAATCATCAATCTACTTTTAAAACACTACTTTTATGTTCGAAAAACTCTTTTTGCTCGTAAAAAATAACGCCGGGACGGCCGTTATCAACAACCCTTTAATTGCTTCAAAATATCACGAAGCGGTAATGAATGATGCTTCGAGTTCTATCATCGAGGTAATAAAGGCGCATATGGAGAGTGGTAAATTAAAAGACCTGGTGAAGTATTTTGAAATAGCAGGTGTATATGATAATCCGCTTATCAATAGTGCCGTGAATAAATTCGCTATTAAGCTGGATAAATATTACGATATCAGTTCGGTCGATGCAAAACGTATTTCCAACGAACTTATCCGCCCGGTAATGCTGGAGCTAATTCGCCAAAGCAAAACCGAACAAAACAAAGAATTTGCCTTAAATACCCTTTTATCAAAAATAAGCGGCAATGTTGCCGATATGGGTATGCTTTTAACCCAGCTTAAAATAGCTTAACAAACTAAACTCTTACATATAAGGCCTGTATTGTTCAATCAATGCAGGCTTTTTTTTTGTGCGAAAGTTGAAAGGTTGAAAAGTTTTAAAGTTGAAAGTTTTCACTCATTACTAATCTGTAACGTTTCAACCTTTTAACATTCCAACCTTTCAACTACCTTTGCCGCATGACCAAAGAGAATATACAGGATTTAAGGGATAGAACAACTTCCCTGAGGAGGCATCTTTGACATCGATACCAAACTCGATGCGATGCAAAAGGAACAGGAGATAACCGTAGGCCCCAATTTTTGGGATCATCCTAAAGAGGCCGAAAAGGTACTCGCTTCCATCAAAACAAAAAAAATATGGACCGACGCTTTCCAGAAAGTAGTATCGGTAGTGGAAGATACGGGCGTATTGTTTGAGTTTTTCCAGGCTGGCGATGCCACCGAGGCAGAGATGAACGAGCAGTACCAGGCCGCGACAACCGCCGTGGAAGAGCTGGAATTTAAAAACATGCTTAGCGCCGAGGAAGACCAGTTTAACGCCGTACTGCAAATTACCGCAGGCGCCGGCGGCACCGAAAGCTGCGACTGGGCCGGTATGCTGATGCGCATGTACATTATGTGGGGCGAAAAAAATGGCTACAAAGTTACCGAGCAGGATTACCAGCCGGGTGACGTAGCCGGTGTAAAAACCGTTACCCTGCAGCTGGAGGGCGATTTTGCTTATGGCTACTTAAAAGGCGAGAATGGTGTACACCGTTTGGTGCGCGTATCGCCGTTTGATGCCAACGCTAAGCGCCATACCTCGTTCGCATCGGTATACGTTTATCCGTTGGTAGATGATACCATAGAGATAGAAGTGAAAGATGCGGATATCGAATTTGAAACCTTTCGCGCTGGTGGTGCTGGCGGGCAAAACGTAAACAAAGTAGAAACCGCGGTGCGTTTATACCACAAGCCATCGGGCATTATCATCAAAAACCAGGAATCGCGTTCGCAATTACAGAATAAAGAGAACGCTATCCGCTTGCTAAAATCGCAGTTATACGAGGCCGAGATGCGCAAACGCGCCGAAGCATCGAGCGCGGTAGAGGGCAACAAGAAGAAAATAGAATGGGGATCGCAGATCCGCAATTACGTGCTGCACCCGTACAAGCTGGTGAAAGATCTGCGTACCGATCATGAAACCTCCAACGCCGCCGCCGTATTGGATGGCGACCTGAATGAGTTTCTAAAATCGTACCTGATGGAATTTGGCGGGCCGAAGAACTAACATACTCAGCCGTCTTGTCACGGGGTTTGATTATAAAAAACGATGCTGCAAACACAGCATCGTTTTTTATTTCAGGATGTGTAACTTGCGGCAACCAATTGCGTTGATCTATTTATGAAAAGCATCTTAATCGCCCTCGTTTTGATAACTGCTACATTTACCGCTTACAGCCAGCAAAGCCCTATGCCTTTGTATCCTAAAGGCATACCCAACTCCAAACCAACACCGGCTACTTATGTTGAAGTAACCGATAAAAATAACTGGATAAGCAAAGTAAGCATCCCCACCATAACGCCTTATCTGCCCGAAAAAGGCACGGCAAACGGCGCGGCGATAGTAATATTCCCGGGTGGTGGCTATGGCGGTTTGGCCAACAACCACGAGGGGATGGCCATTGCAAAAGCATTCAATAGTATCGGGGTTACCGCCTTTTTGGTAAAATACCGATTGCCTACAGACGAGATCATGATAGATAAAACTATCGGTCCCTTACAGGATGCGCAGCGCGCTATACAAATAGTAAGGCAGGGGGCAGCCATATGGGGCGTGGACCCCAACCGCATAGGTATTATCGGTTTCTCTGCGGGCGGGCATCTGGCTTCAACAGCAGGTACACATTTTGATAAAGTAGTAATCGACAATAAAGATAACATCAGCGTTCGCCCGGATTTTATGATGCTGATATACCCGGTGATCACGTTCGGGCCAAAGGCGCACACCGGCTCTCGCGATAACCTGATCGGTAAAAATCCGTCCCAGGCGATGATCGACCTATACTCCAACGAAAAGCAGGTAACGACCAATACTCCACCAACTTTTCTGATCCACGCGCAGGATGACGGCGCGGTACCTGTTGAGAACAGCCTGATGATGTATGAAGCCCTAACCAATGCAAAGGTTAAGGTAGAGATGCACCTGTTTCAAAACGGCGGGCACGGTTTCGGCATGCCAAACCCAACCACCAAAGAGAAATGGTTTGACTGGGCAGCCGCGTGGATGGATGCTAATGGGTGGTTGAAGAAGTAAAATATGTTTTTAAATTTCAACATTGAAATACTTGATCATCCCTATGCTGATGAACCATCTTCGGTGTTTGAACAATGGGCACGGATGCGATTGGAAATATGTAACGACGATGGCGAATCTGAAAAGATAATATTTGATACTCAATGGGACGTTAAGGTACTTGTTGCTTGGGTTATAGAAAACCAGGTCTATTTGCTTGCTGAAGAGTACCCATTCTCGTTGCAAGAATCATCAGTTGCTGAAGGTTTACACAATTTTTATGAAGGTTTGGATTTAGACGGCGACAGCATCGAAGAAGATGAGTTATTGGATTTAGTCTATAATTATCGCGTAAGACATGGTTTAAGATTTGCCATGCGTGGTACTGATATTGATGATGTTTTTATCGGACCGATAAATGGAGAAACAACGATATCTTGCTTTAATGATTTTTCTAATTGGAATTATAAAGTAGAAATTGACGGGTTTTTATCCACTATCAATACACTCAGCGAAAAACTTTTTAATATCAAATCGCAGTGAGCATTCCATTCCAAACCATCCAATGGGATAACATCCCCAAAGAGGAGCACCCTGGTATTTCCGGTACCTCCTTTTGGCAGGTGCTGCAATTGCCTGGCTTGAGGATAAGGCTGGTAGAATACTCCGCCGGTTACCTTGCCGACCATTGGTGCCAGAAAGGCCACATCGTACATTGCCTCGAAGGTGAATTTGAAAGCGAGCTGGAAACGGGCGAGATATTTACCCTAACCGTAGGGATGAGTTATGTAGTTTCTGATGGTGCAAGTTCGCACCGGTCTATCTCAAAAAA
Source organism: Mucilaginibacter pankratovii (assembly GCF_014773265.1). Classification (GTDB taxonomy): domain Bacteria; phylum Bacteroidota; class Bacteroidia; order Sphingobacteriales; family Sphingobacteriaceae; genus Mucilaginibacter; species Mucilaginibacter pankratovii. The sequence continues at coordinate 222,441 of NZ_JACWMY010000006.1, forward strand.
TGGGGTGAAGCTTTTGATAGTGGATGGGGATTTTTTAGCCCGGAACTCCTGATATTATTTAATTAAGCGGCACCCAATTTGGCTTTCAGTTACTTAAATATCGGCAAAAAGTGTAAACCCTTGTTTGTGTGTAAATAATTTATAATCAATTGTTTATGAATTTTACTTTTGAAAGGTGTAAACTTTTGTAAACCCTGATTGCAGGCGTGCTTAAAATAAATGGTGCTACTTCACCGCCGCCAAATTCTGGTAATAAGAACTCCCCACAGGTAGCACCGCGCCGTTTACCACCAACTGGTGCCGCTCTATTTTCTCTACCTTATTTACTGCAGCGATAAAGGATCGGTGGATGCGGATAAACTGGTCGGCAGGGAGCAGGTTCTCCACTTCGGAGATCGTCATGCGGGAAAGCAATTGCTTATCTTTTAGTTCAAAATTCACGTAGTTGCCGGTGGCTTCCAGGTAGCAGATGTCATCAAACATTACCTTCACCTGCTCATACCCGGTTTTCAGGAACAGGTAATCCTTTTTATCTTCTCTGGTATTGCGGAAATTGTACAGCTCGTAAGCTTTATTACACGCTTTAGTGAACCGGGCCAATGAGAAGGGCTTCAATAGATAATCCACCGCATCCAGCTCAAAGCTGGTAACGGCGTGCTCGGTGTAGGCTGTGGTGAAAATTACCAGCGGTTTTTTGCTGAGGCAGGCGAGGAGGTCGATACCCGAGATATCGGGCATTTTAATATCGAGGAACAGCAGGTCTACGGGACTATGCTGCAGGTATTCCATGGCTTTAAAGGCATCGGTAAACTCGGCTTTCAGATCAACGAACGGAACCTTAGCCGCATGGGAGCGCACCACTCCAAGGGCTAAAGGTTCGTCGTCTATGGCTACAGCGGTTATCAAAATATCAGGCCAGATTAATGGTTAAATGTATAAAAAATTCGCTTGCGTTTTCGCGGACGATGAGTTCGTGCTTGTTGTTGTAAAGCAATTTTAGCCGCTGCTTTACATTTACCAGCCCAATGCCGCTCTTGCCTTTTTCGGGGTCGTTATCGGGCCGGATGTGGATGCTGTTATGTACATCAAAGTACAGCGTATTCTCTTTGGTTTGCAGGGTTATTTTTATGTGCGATGGCTCGCGCAGGCTGATGCCGTGTTTAAAGGCATTCTCTATAAAAGGGATGAGCAGCATGGGCGCAATTTGCAGCCCCAGGATATGATCTTCTATCTGCACATCGATATTAATATCCGGCGAGGTTTGCGTACGCAGCTTTTGCAGGGCAATGTAGTTGTTCAGGTAATCTATTTCCCGGGTAAGCAGTATCTTTTCGTGCATGTTTTCCTGCAGCATAAAGCGCATCATATCGCCCAGGCGCTGGATGCCTTCGCCGGTGCGATCGGCGTTTTCCTGCAGGGCGGTGCCGTAAAGGGTGTTTAACGCATTGAACAAAAAGTGTGGGTTTATCTGCGAACGCAGAAAGTCGAGATTGGCGGCAGAGGTGCCCAGCGCGGTTTTCAGGTTCAGGATCTCGGCGGTGCCTGCCATGCGGCGTTTGTAGGTGATCCAGGAGAATGGCGCCACCACCAAAAGCTGGAAACATGCGCTAAAGCCTGCTATAATTGCTACAGCCTCGTGCCTGTGTAAAGCCGCTGCCGAAATAAACAGCACAGGGATGGAAACAGCTGTGGTTACCCAAACCACCTTTAGCCAATAAGTTAAAAAACGTTTTTTATTGGCAAGAGTGGTGGGTATAAGGCTACAGGTAGAAAGGCCATATACGCCTATTGCCACAGGTATCGTCACAAAAAACAGGGCGATCACATCAATATTGGCATCTATCAACAGTAATCCAAAGATCAATAACATCCAAACCACTAATGCAATAATGCTATCACGGGTGAGTACCTTATATTCCGATTGGATCCGGTCGGTATTGTTGAGCAAATAATTGGCAGCATGCTTTATCAGGCTGTAAAGCGTAAGCATCATGGTCACCCATATGGCATAAATAAGGTTTGTTTTAAAAATGATGTTATTTACATATTCCGGTGTGTGTTTGTAAAAAAGGTAGCCCTTTAACCAGGTATCGGTTATGCCGCAAAACAGCCATATGGCACCAAATAAGGCAACCGCCAATACGATCATCAGGGTGGTTTTGCGTTTTTCTATGAGCGAAGGGATGATGACAAAATTCCAGAGTAAGAATGAAAAGAAGTAAAGGGTGTACCGCGCCACCATCGGGAAGAAGAAATATTTGGAGTAGGAGTAATGCAGGTGATACTCATCAAACATATACCGGTACGGCGTCCATATTACGTTTACATTACTTTCGGCAACACGTGCCAACAGCAGCAATAAAACAAAGCCGTAAATAAGGCTGGCTCCCCAGATTTCTATTTTTTTAAGGTCGACAGGTTTTTGGATAAGGGTGATCATGGTGATTTAAATTATGCCGCAAGATAACCCCGGTAATTATACCGCTAAAACAAATGGGACGAAATAGGAATGTGGTGGGACGAATGAGCTTTGCGGGTTGAATGTCGCGTCGCGAGTTGACTAACCCCCTGCCCCTCTCTCCTTCGGAAAGAGGGGAGTTTTTTTCTTTTTTCTTCACCCTCCTTGCGAAGCAGAGAGGGTGGAACAGCGCAGCGCATTCCGGGTGAGTCGACTCGCCAAGCGGACATGTCACGGGTATTGCAGCGAATATGCAAATCAAAAGCACCTTCGCTAACCAGCGGAGGCGGCTGGCGCTTCCAGTATTCCCAGCAGCTCATTCAACTCATCCACTTTCTCGGATGCACCGGCGTGTTCGTAGGCGCTGATGAGGTTGCGCAATACGCGTTTAATGATATCGGCATTGGAACAGGGCTCGTAAAACTGCTTATCGAATTTAAGGTTCAGCTGCTTTAAAAACATATCCACATCGCGCCTGCCGAATATAAAGCCTTTGTTAAAAGCGTTGATGTAAAACAGGATGCCGCCTTCAAATTCGGTTTCCTGGCTCTCGTCCATATAGGCCAAAATAAAGTGCTGCGGCAGGTTTACGCCGTAAACCGGGATATCCAGTTTTTGGGCAATGATAGAATAGATGATCGCCAGCGAGATCTGGTTGCCTTTCTTGCTTTCCAACACCTGGCTGATGTAGCTGTTCTGTGGGTCGCGGTGGTTGGTGGTATTGCCGCTAAAGCCATGGATGGCGTAAAACACATGGTTCATCAGCTTTATCTGTTCCACCGGGCTGGCCTCGTTCATCATCTGCAGCCACATATCGCGTTTAATAGCCTCTACCTGGTTAATCACTTTCTGCTCGTCCAGGTCGGGGTATTGGTAGCGGTTGATGATGAGGATGCCCTGCAAAAGATCGAACGCGCCGCCATGGAACCATAATTGCAGGTCGTTTTTTACGGTGCCGAACTGGATCTCGTGCACCAGGTTAGCTATCCGCTCCTGTTGGATGGCGTCAAAAGCCTGCTCGAAGGCGCTTTCCAAATATTCAATAACTTCGGTACCGTAAGAGCGTAATTTTTCATGCACATGCTCGTAGATCTCCATGTCCGGGTCGTCCAGCAGTCTGATGAGGGAATTTACTTCTGTAGGATTTATCATATCACTATCCGCTAAAATACTAAAGTTTGTATACTTTTACACCAATTTAAACCAATGTCTAATCTAACGTTCACTAAAGATTTCTTGTTTCACAGGCTTACGTCAAAAAACCGTCATGGTTTGCACTCGCCGTTTGTTTACAAACTGGTTGACGAAGTTATTTACGACCGCAAGCACAAACCCGCCTACGATAAAATAGAGAAGGAGCGCGATAACCTCCTGATTGATGACCGAGTGATCACCGTTACCGACCTTGGTGCCGGCTCCCGGGTGAACAAGAGCAACCAGAAAAAGATAAGCGATATCACCATCAATGCGCTAAAACCGCCAAAGCTGGCGCAGTTGCTTTATCGCCTCGCGGCCTTTGCCAAACCCAGGAATATTGTTGAATTAGGCACCTGCCTGGGCATTACCACCCTATACCTGCACGAGGCCGCCCCTGATGCAAAAGTGTATACATTGGAGGGTTGCCCCGAAACGGCTAAGGTAGCCACAGAAGTATTTAACAGCGCCGGCCTGCAGGATGTGAACCTGGTAACCGGCAATTTCGACGATACCCTTGCGGGCGTGTTAGGCAAACACGAAAAGCTGGATTTTGTGTACATAGACGGGAACCATCAGCGCGTGGCAACCCTAAATTACTTTGAACAATGCCTGCCCAAAGTGCACGAAGGCACCATGCTGATATTTGATGATATCTACTGGAGCGAAGGCATGAAACAAGCCTGGGCACAAATAAAAGCCAACCCGCAGGTAACCGTAACGGTAGATTTGTTTTGGATAGGGCTTGTGTTTTTTAAGACTGGTAGGGTGAAGGAAGATTTTAAGATAAGATTTTAGGTAGATCATAGTTCATGGATGATGGTTCATAGCCGAAGAGGAAGCTACTATGAACCATGAACTATCATCCATCAACTAACTAAAACGCCTCTCCCAACCCAATATATACCCCACTCAACCTTTTCTCATTAGCCCGTTTTTCCCCAACACCATAATCCACACGGATACTCAGGCCCTTCTCCGTATCGAAGAAATAACGGAGCCCGCCGCCGTAGTTGGGTTTTAGTTCATCAAAGCTGAAGGTGCTGTTCCAAACCTGGCCGGTTCCAACAAAACCTACGATGCCAATGCGGTCACTAAGGCGGTAGCGCAGTTCGGTTTGGGCGGCAATAAGGTTGCGGTCGCGGAAACGGCCATTGTAGTAGCCGCGCATCATCTCGTCGCTCCCTAAAGCCGGCATCAAATAAAATGGCGACTGGCTACCCGTAAGGCTTTGTTCCTGCGCGTTAAAACCCAAAACAAAACGCTTGCTTAGCGAGAAAAACTGCGCGTACTCGATATTTAACAGCCCGCCACTGTAACCGCTGTTGCTGCCAATGCCCTTCATCAGGTCGAGGTAGCTGGTGATCACCGCGCCTTTGGTGGTATAGGTATTGTTGTTGCGGCTGTCGAATATCAGGGTTGGCCCTGCGTAAATGGTTGTTCCGCCGTGGCGGTCTTCAATAGTTGGGTCGGTTTCAAATACGCCTGTTTTGTCTGCATCGGTAAAGCGATAATCAAAGCCGCCTGCTACCAGGCCGATGTACAGGTTTTGGGAGATCTTTTTCTCGCCGGTCATGGCCAGTTTAAATCGTTTCAGGCCCAGGCGGTCGGCATTGCTTTTTAGCGTATTGTTACCTGTGCCATAAAAATCGAAGGGGAAATTGATGTAAGAGACGGCCGCGATGTAGTGGTATTTGTTTTGCGGTGTCCAGTAATTGGTGCTCAGGCTAAAGCGGCTTTGCCCTTTTGTGGTAATGGTAGCGTAAGCAAATATGTTTGATACCCGGGTATTGCCTCGGCTGGTGGTATCGGTATAAAAAGAAAGCAGGCCGGCTCCGCCGAGCTCCAGGCCGGTTTCGGGTGCCGTGCTTAATACAGGCAGAATCACAAAACTGCTTTTTTTGGTGGTATCTTTATCAAAATACATCTTGCGGATAAATTTTGGCAGGAAGCTGTTTTGCGCGAACACGGGCTGTAAAAACGCTGTCAGGAGCAGTATAGGGATAAGTTTTTTCATAAGGTAATTTGATGCTAAAGGTCGGGCAAATGGCTTTTAGGATTTTACAAATGCCTTTTCATAGCAACGGATATAAATGTTTAAACATTGTTCGGGCTTATTCGGGCTGTTCGCGCAATGCACCGAACGCGAACATACCCCGAAACACAGATCAATTTGCTAAAATACATCTTGCCGGCGCTGCTATTTAAAACGCCTTTTCCCTGTGCTAAAGGTAAAGTTTAAGCATTTGTTTTACCCAATTTTCAATTTAAAATTCTGTTAACCTCAAAATACCTACTTTTGCGAAATAATCAGCATAAATAAATATGAGCACAGAAAGAGGCCCTATATCACAATTTATCGAAAGAAATTACCTGCACTTTAATGCAGCAGCGTTAATGGATGCAGCTAAAGGCTACGAAACCCACCTTACCGAAGGCGGCAAAATGATGGTTACCCTTGGTGGTGCCATGAGTACTGCCGAGCTTGGTATTTCGCTGGCCGAGATGATCCGCCAGGGCAAAATAGACATTATCAGCTGTACAGGCGCCAACCTGGAAGAGGATATCATGAACCTGGTAGCGCACTCGCACTACAAGCGCGTACCCAACTACCGCGACCTGAGCCCGCAGGATGAGTGGGATCTGTTAGAGAACCATTACAACCGCGTAACCGATACCTGTATCCCCGAAGAAGAAGCGTTCCGCCGGTTACAGAAGCATATCTACAAGATATGGAAGGATGCAGATACCGCAGGCGAGCGTTATTTTCCGCATGAGTTTATGTACAAGATCTTGCTGAGCGGCGAGTTGGAGCAATACTACGAGATAGACCCTAAAAACTCCTGGATGCTGGCCGCTGCCGAAGCAAACCTGCATATCGTAGTACCGGGATGGGAAGATTCTACCATGGGTAATATCTTTGCATCTTACGTTATAAAAGGCGAAGTAAAGGCCACTACCATGAAAAGCGGTATCGAATACATGGCCTGGCTTGCCGGCTGGTACCCCGAAAACTCGACCGGAAAAGGTATTGGCTTTTTCCAGATAGGTGGCGGTATCGCGGGCGATTTCCCGATATGTGTAGTGCCGATGCTTTACCAGGATATGGAAATGCCCGAAATTCCGTTTTGGAGTTATTTCTGCCAGATCTCTGATTCTACAACCTCATATGGCTCATACTCAGGCGCTGTACCAAACGAAAAAATAACATGGGGCAAGCTGGATATCAATACTCCAAAATTCATTGTAGAATCTGATGCAACCATTGTTGCACCACTTATTTTTGCCTGGATATTAAAACAATAACGAATTTTTGAAATATTTCAAAAAAAGTTTGTTTTTTAAATATCGTTCCAAATCTCAAAAAAGGCCCTTTTCAGCTATTTAAAGGCCTTTTTTAATTTGTTTAGAACGATTATAAATTAGATATTACTGTCATTAATTTGTCAGTCATACTGTAATAAATTTTACTTTTGTGGCTGAAAAAGCGGGTAAAACATACTTCTTTACGTCAGTTTATCACATTAACTACATAATTATTTAGCATAAATACACTTTATGAGAAATATCTCATTGATTCTTAAACAGTTCTCTAAGTCGGTTTTGCTGGTAGCAGGCATGGCGCTATGCGGGCTTACTGCAAATGCACAAGCCGATCCAGCTAAGGGGGAAGCCATCTTTAAAGCCAAATGTACAGCATGTCATAAAATAGACGTGCGCATGACCGGCCCTGCTTTGGGTCCGCAGCTTACACAGGAAACAGATGATGCTTACCTAACCAAGTGGATCCAGAACAACCAGGCATTAATTGCTGCAAAAAACCAAAAAGCACTCAAAATTTATAACGAGTACAACCAGGCAGGCATGACGGTTTTTACCGAATTGACCGACGCTGACGTTGCCAACGTTATTGCTTATGTGCGCGATGACTGGAAAAAAGTTCAGGCTGATAAAGCAAAAGCACCTGCCGGTGGTGAAGCCGCTACTGCCGATGCAGGCCCAAGCAACCTGGTTATCTTTGGTTTAATAGGCGTTATCCTTATCGCCTTTATTGTAATACTTGTTTTAAACAAGGTTATAGCAACGCTGGAGCGTTTGTTGTTAAGCAACAAAGGTTTACTGGTTGAAGAAGAAGAAACCGAAGAAGCAGTAAAAGGCGATAAATTTGCTGTTGTTAAAAAAGCGCTGAAGAATAAAAAATTGGTATTCTTTATCATCGTGTGCGGCACGGTAGCAATGGGCAGCTGGAGCTGGGTTACCATGTGGAACACCAACGTTCATCAGGGATACCAGCCGGTACAGCCAATTAAATATTCGCACAAGCTGCACGCCGGCACCATGAAGTTGGAGTGCCAGTACTGCCACACCGGCGCGTTCAAATCTAAAAACGCTTCTATTCCATCGTTAAACGTTTGTATGAATTGCCACAAGGCCGTTAAAACCGAATCTCCGGAGATCCACAAAATTTACGATGCTTTGGGTTACGATCCTGCAACGGCGAAATACGATACTACAAAAGCACATCCTATACAGTGGGTGCGTATCCACAACCTGCCAGACCTGGCATACTTTAACCACTCGCAGCACACCGTTGTAGGTGCCATCAAATGCCAGAAATGCCATGGCGAGGTACAGGAAATGCAGGAAGTATACCAATACTCGCCGCTTACCATGAAATGGTGTATACAGTGCCACAAACGTACCAACGTTAACTACAAAGGAAACGGTTACTACGATAAGATACTTGCCCTGCACGATGCTATCAAAAAAGGCAAAAAACCTACGGTTGATGTATTGGGTGGTATTGAGTGCGCCAAGTGCCATTATTAATAAACAGAACAGAACTTAGCATTACAGTTTATATAACTTAAATGGATAGCAATAAAAAATACTGGAAAGGTTTAGAGGAACTAAACAGAACGCCAGAATTTGTTGAGAAAAATAAACACGAGTTTGCGGAGCCGATCCCTATTGAAGAGGTTTTAAGCGGGGGAGGGTTGTCTGCAAAAACACCACGCCGCGACTTTTTAAAGGCGCTTGGCTTTGGTGTGGGTGCGGTTACTTTGGCAGCTTGCCAAAAAGTACCGGTACACAAATCTATACCATACCTTGTAAAACCCGAGGAAATTACCCCGGGTATCGCTAACTACTATTCATCAACATACGAAGGCAGTGCGATACTTGTAAAAACCCGCGAAGGCAGGCCGATTAAGGTTGAAGGTAACCCCGGTGACCTTTTATCAAAAGGTGGTTTAAGTGCACAGGCGCAGGCTTCGGTACTTGAACTGTACGATACCAGCCGCGTAAAAGATCCTAAATTAAATGGCAACCCAACCGGTTGGCCACAGCTTGATAAATTTGTTAAAGATGAGCTTACAGCTATTAAAGCTGGTGGTAAAAAAATAAGCATCGTATCATCAACCGTACACAGCCCATCTACTTTAGCTGTTATTGCTGATTTTATTACTGCGTTCCCTACTGCAAGCCATGTTACTTATGATGCAGTATCTTACACAGGTATTATCCAGGCAAATAAAAACAGCTTTGGTAAAGCCGTATTGCCCCACTACTATTTTGATAAAGCAGACGTAATTGTAAGTTTTGGTGCCGATTTCCTTGGAACATGGATCTCTGGCGAAGAATTTACATCGCAATACGTTAAAAATAGGAATAACAAATCCCTGGAAGCAAAGAAAATGTCGCGCCACATCCAGTTCGAAAGTGGGATGAGCCTGACAGGTACCAATGCCGATGTTCGTATGCCGATAAAACCTTCTGAGGATGGTATCGCGCTGATGAACTTATACAATGCATTATCAGGTACTACTTTACCGGGTTCTAAAAAGCTTACTAACGCGAATGCTGATAAAGCGATCGTACTGGTAGCAAAAGAGCTTTTAGCCGCCAAAGGCAAATCGCTGGTTGTCGCCGGCTCTAACGATGTATCGGTACAAACACTAGTGAATGCCATCAACTCGCTGTTGGGTAGCTACGGTACTACTATCGATCTGGATAACCCATCCCGCCAGTACGCCGGTAACGATACCGACTGGACCAAGTTTGTAGCTGATGCTAAAGCTGGTTTGGTAGATGCGGTTTTGTTCCTGGATGCAAACCCTGCTTACGATTATTATAACGTTAAAGATATTGAGGCTGCCCTTAAAAAGATTCGCCTTAAAGTAACGTTCTCAGATAAGGACGACGAAACCGCTGCTTTATGTAACGCGGTTGCGCCTAACCACCACTACCTCGAATCGTGGGGTGATGATAGCGCGATAGAAGGTTACTACACCGTAGTACAGCCAACTATTAACCCGGTTAACAATACCCGCCAGGCCGAAGAAAGCCTGTTGGTATGGAGCGATAACGCGGTTAAAACTTACTACACTTATTTAAGAGCCAACTGGGAAACCAATTTATTAGCCAAAGGCGGTTTAGCCGGCCAGGCTGGTTGGGAAGCTCTTTTACAAAAAGGCTTTATAAACGCTGCGCCAGTTGCAGCAGGCACTTACAGCTTCGCTTTAGACCTTAACGCGGTTGCACAAACCATATTGAGCCAAAGCAGCAAAATTGCCGCTGGTGGTAAATACGAATTACAGGTGTACCAAACACCAGCCATGCGCGATGGTAAAAAAGCAAACAACCCGTGGTTACAAGAGTTGCCGGATCCGGTAACTAAAGTTACCTGGGATAACTTTGCGGCCATGTCGCCATCTGATATCAAAGAGCTTGGGCTTGATGAGTTCCAGGTAGTAACGATAAAAAGCGGCAACGGATACTCGGTAAGCTTACCGGTGTTATCACAGCCGGGCCAGGCAAGGGGCACCGTATCAGTAGCCGTAGGTTACGGCCGTACTGCAGCTGGCCTTGTTGGTAACAACGTTGGTAAAAACGCCTATCCTTTCTACAATCTGCTTAATGGTACTTTCCAAACTACCTCTGCAGTATCTGTAGACGTAACAAGCGATATCTTCCCGCTTTCGCAAACACAAACGCACCACTCTTTTGAGGGCCGTAATGTGATCCGCGAAGCAACCTTTACCGAATACAAAAAGAACGCAGCAGCGGGCAGTGGTAAAGACGAAGAGCACGAAAAATATGACCTTTGGGAAAAGAGCGTAGATGACGCAAGTCACTCGCGCCCTGTTTACGATTGGGTTATGGCTATCGACCTTAACGCCTGTACCGGTTGCGGTGCCTGCGTTGTAGCTTGTAGCGCTGAGAATAACATTCCTGTTGTTGGTAAAGACGAAGTTGGCCGCCGCCGCGAAATGCACTGGATCCGTATTGACCGCTATTATAGCTACGATAACGGTAAAGGCGAACTTAACGTTACCAAAGAGAAAGAAATTGATGAGTTGAAAGACTTTGAGAATGTATCGGTAGTTCACCAGCCTATGCTTTGCCAGCACTGCGACCACGCACCTTGCGAAACTGTATGCCCGGTATTAGCTACTGTACACTCAAGCGAAGGCTTAAACCAAATGGCTTACAACCGTTGCGTTGGTACACGTTACTGCGCAAACAACTGCCCATACAAAGTGCGCCGCTTTAACTGGTTTAACTACTGGAACGATAGCCGCTTTGACAACTACCTAAGCAACGAACACACACAATTGGTATTGAACCCTGATGTTACCACCCGTTTCCGTGGGGTAATGGAAAAATGCTCGATGTGCGTTCAGCGTATCCAGGCCGGTAAGTTAAAGGCTAAGATAGAGAAACGCCCGTTGGCTGATGGTGAGGTTAAAGTTGCCTGCCAGCAAACATGTTCTGCAAACGCTATAGTATTCGGTAACCGTAACGATCCTAACTCTGAAGTTTCAAAAGCTTTAAACAGCGAAAGGACCTACTACGTGTTGGAAGAACTTAACGTAAAACCGGGCATTGGTTACCAGGTAAAAGTAAGGAACACATTATCAGAATTACAGGCTTAATTATTACAAGAGATTTATAATATATGGCATCTCACAATGAATCGATAATCAGGGAACCGTTAATTACGGGCAAAGGTATTACCTATGCTCAGATCACTAACGACGTTTTAAACCCTGTTGAAAATAAACCTAACAAAGCCTGGTGGATAGGCTTTACCGTTGCGTCTTTAGGCTCGTTACTTTGGGTTGTATCTATCAGCTACACCTTTTGGTTCGGCTTAGGAGCATGGGGCTTAAACAAAACAGTAGGCTGGGCCTGGGATATCACCGGTTTCGTATGGTGGGTAGGTATTGGCCACGCCGGTACGCTTATCTCTGCGGTACTCTTAATATTCCGCCAAAACTGGCGTAACTCCATCAACCGCTCGGCCGAGGCGATGACCATCTTCGCGGTAATTTGCGCGGCCACCTATATTGTGGCGCACATGGGCCGCCCGTGGTTAGCATACTTTACCCTACCACTGCCAAACCAGTACGTACTTTGGGTAAACTGGAACTCGGCTCTGATGATGGACGTGTTCGCGATATCAACTTACTTCTCTGTATCACTGTTATTCTGGTACACAGGTTTACTGCCCGATATCGCTTCTATTCGCGATCGTGCTACCGGTTTACGCCGCCGCATCTACTCTATCCTTTCTTTTGGATGGACAGGCTCGGTAAAAACCTGGCAGCGTTTTGAGACTGTATCACTGATATTAGCCGGTATCTCTACACCGCTGGTACTTTCGGTACACACTATCGTATCCTTCGACTTTGCTACATCCCTCGAACCGGGATGGCACACAACCATATTCCCGCCATACTTTGTTGCGGGTGCTATCTTCTCGGGTTTCGCCATGGTGCAAACACTATTGCTGGTTACCCGTAAGGTATTAGGTTTAGAAAACTACATCACGATGTTCCACATCGAATCGATGAATAAGATCATCATGCTTACAGGTTCTATTGTAGGTGTGGCTTACATCACCGAGTTCTTTATCGCTTGGTACTCTGGTGTAGAATACGAGCAATACGCCTTTATCAACCGTGCAACCGGGCCGTACTGGTGGGCATACTGGAGCATGATGAGCTGTAACGTAATTTCTCCGCAGTTATTCTGGTCGAGCAAATTGCGCAGGAGCATCAAATTCTCTTGGTTCCTGTCTATCATCGTGAACATAGGTATGTGGTTCGAGCGTTTCGTGATCATCGTTACTTCCCTGCACCGCGATTATATCCCATCAAGCTGGGTGATGTTTTACCCAACCTGGGTTGACGTAAGTGTGTTTATCGGTTCTATCGGTATCTTCTTCACCATGTTCCTGTTATTCATCAGGGTGTTACCATCGGTAGCTATAGCGGAAGTGAAATTATTGCTGAAAACATCCAGTGAGCAATCTAAGAAGAAGGAAATAGAGGAAGGACACCTCGATCCTGTAGAAGTGCAGTATTACAAAGAGTCGTTAGTTAAATACGATAGTGTTGACATGTCTGATTACGAAAAAATATAAAAATGAGTAGTACAAAATTTATATTAGGCTTATTTGATGATCCCGATGACATGATGCACGGGATAGAAAAGCTGCAAAAGAACAGTATCCCCATCTACGATGTTTACACTCCTATGCCTATCCACGGGATAGAGGATAAACTGGGCGTAAAAGAATCAAGGCTTGGCTACGCGGCATTTTGTTTTGGCTGCCTTGGTGCAAGCGTTATATTCAGCATATTATATTATACACTGGTGCACGATTGGCCAATGAACGTTGGTGGTAAACCAAACTTCGCTATTCCAAACTTTGTACCGTTCACTTTTGAGTGGACCATATTATTCACCGCGTTTGGTATGACGCTTACCTTTTTTGCCGCTACCCACCTTTTCCCGGGCCGCGCGCCAAGGGTAATGGACCTGCGTGCAACTGATGACCGTTTTGTTATCGCCATCAATGCAAAAGGCAACATTCCACACGAGGATATCACTAATTTGTTAAAAGAAGCAGGCGCTGTAGAAGTAAAGCATAACAACAGAAAATATGTTAGCTATGAATAAATTTAGAATATTGGGCACAACGGCTATCGTTATCGCTGCATCGATCGTTATCACATCATGCAAGGATAGACGCAGTACCGGCTGGGAATATGCTCCCAATATGTACGAACATACCGCATACGACCCCGACCAACCTAACAGTCAGTTTAAGGATGGCAAAACCGCACAACTTCCGCCGGCAGGTACAATCCCTGTAGGTTTTAAACGCTTTGATTACCCAAACACACGCGAAGGTTATGATAAAGCAAGCCTGGAAGTTGCCAGCCTGATTGCACAAACCCCAAAGCATTTGGCCGAAGGTAAAGTGTTGTTTACAACCTTTTGCGCCCCTTGCCACGGTTTAACCGGCCAGGGTGATGGTATTATTGTAGCGCATGGTTATCCTGCGCCGCCGTCATATTCTAAAGGGCAGTCGTCACGCGGTGGTGCAATGAAGGATCTTACAGACGGTAAAATTTATCATACTATAACTTATGGAGTAAACTCGATGGGTTCATACGCATCCCAGGTAGCACCTGAAGATCGTTGGAAAATAGTTATGTATGTTCACCAATTACAAAAATTATAAGCTTAGGTTAATGGAGACTCATAATAGTTTAGAAGAAAAATTTGAATTTACAGGCACTGCCAAAACAGTTAGTTTAATTGCTATTGTACTTGGTGTGGTAGCAATTGTAGTTGGATTGATGATGGGCGGCGTACATGTACAGCGTACATTTACCAATTTGCTGCTGATGTCGTACTACTTTGTATGTGTTTGTACAGCGGGTGTGTTCTTTTGTGCATACCAATATGCAGCACAGGCGGGCTGGTCGGCTTCGTTGATCCGCATACCACAAGCCTTTGCTAAAGTATTGCCATTTGCAAGCTTAATTTTAATTTTAGTGGTAACCGCAGGTTTGTTCACTACTCACGAAATTGAGTTTGAAGGCCACAAACAAGTTGTACCTTATTTATATGCTTCATGGGCAACACATGGTTTAACCATAGTAGGCGAAGAAAATTATAACGCGGTTATCGCAGGGAAGTCGGCGTTTTTGAACGTAGGTTTCTTTTACGGTATGCTTATCGTATTGCTTGGCGCTTATAGCTACTTAGGTTTAGCGCTGGCCAAAGCCTCAGAAAATGAAGATACCGTAGGCGGCATGAGCAACTACGATAAAAGCTTCAAGTTATCCTGCATATTCCTGGTGATCTTTGGTTTCACTTTCCCAATATTTGCTTTCGGTACCATCATGTCGTTAGAAGCACATTGGTTCTCTACCATGTTTGGTTGGTACAATTTAGCAGCTATGCACGTAAGCGGGCTGGCCATTATTGCCCTTGTGATCATCTTATTAAGAAAGAAAGGCAATTTTTTATGGCTATCAGAAAACCATTTACACAGTTTAGGTAAATTGATGTTCGGGTTCTCAATCTTCTGGACCTACGTATGGTTTGCACAGTTCTTCCTTACCTGGTATGCCAACATCCCCGAGGAATCGGTTTACTTTTTCAGGCGCTGGGAGCCGGAATTTAAATGGTTATTCTGGTTAAACATTGTAGTTAACTTTTTGGCACCGCTATTATTACTGATGTCTCGTGATGCGAAACGTTTAACTAATCGCATGATGTGGACCTGTATAATACTTATAACCGGCCACTGGCTTGATTATTATTTGATGACAATGCCGGGCACTATCCCTTCAGAACATAGCGGCTTTGGTGTTGAGGAGATAGGTATATTTTTAGGATTTGCAGGTTTATTTACTTTCATGATGCTGACTCAGTTAAGCAAGTTCAAATCGCTTGTGCCTAAAAAGCACCCGTTCCTGCAAGAGAGCCTGCATCATCACATATAATAATTATTAAATTTGCAACAGAATACAGCATTCAAAACCACCAATAAAATGGGATTTAAAAGTTTAATTAGTTCTAAAAAAATGCTCTCGGTTCTAGCTGCATTCCTGCTTTTAGGCACCAACATGCTTATGGCCCAGGATGCAACCAAAGATACGGCAGCAACGGCCTCAAGTGGCGATGCTACACCAAGCGTGTGGCTTGCCCCGGGTTATTATATATTGCTATTTGTAATTGTATGCTTTGTTGTAGGCATCGTTGGCAAAATACTGCGTGTGTATGATCTTACGCAGCAGATCCAAAACAAAAAGCCTATCAACTGGCACAATGTAATGGGCATTTGCTGTATCATATTCCTTATTGTGGGTATGTACGGCGCATACTGGTCCTTTGCGGTACAAGGCGCAATGATTTTGCCTGAATCGGCTTCTGCACATGGTGTGAAGATAGACGAGATGTTTTGGACTACCACCGTACTTACCGTTATCGTATTTGTAATTACCCAGATCTTGCTGTTTGGCTTTCTGTTCCGTTACCGTTATTCAGAGAAACGCCGCGGGCACTTTTTGCCGCATAACAATACCATCGAGAAAGTTTGGACCATTGCACCGGCTATCGTTTTAACCATCCTGGTTATCTTCGGTTTCTTTACCTGGCAGCAGATTACCAACACTATTGATGCTAAAGGCGAGCAGGCTTCTATTAACGTAGATATAACCGGCCACCAGTTTGCCTGGGAATTGCGTTACCCTGGTACCGATGGCCGTTTAGGCGAAACCAACTACAAATTGGTGAGTGGTTCAAACAAGGTAGGGGTTGATTTTAAAGATAAATTTAGCTACGATGATTTGCAGGCCGATACCATGTACCTGCCGGTTCATAAATCGATCAAATTAAATATCCACGCGCAAGACGTTATCCATAGTGTTTACATGCCACATTTTCGTGTTCAGTTGAACGCGGTTCCGGGCTTGCCAACCTACTTTAAATTTACGCCAACCATCACTACTGCAGAGATGCGCCGCAAAGTGGGCGATCCTAAATTCGAGTACATTGTGTACTGTAATAAAATATGCGGTGCAGCACATTACAACATGCAACGAGTGGTACGTGTGGTTGAAGAATCAGAATACCAGGCATGGTTAGCACAGCAAAAACCTTACCTGACAGATCAGATCAAAAAAGATCTGAAATTTGCCGAAGTAAAGCCAGTTGCTAAACAAAACAGGTTAGCGTTAAACAATTAATTCAAAAAGATTAGCGAGTATGTCTACATTATCAGTTCACGGTCACGAAGGAGCACATCACGAAGAGGATCACGGACACCATCATCATAAAGAAACGTTCCTGAGTAAATACATTTTTAGCATGGATCATAAGATGATCGCGAAGCAATTCCTGGTAACAGGTATTACTATGGCGGTTATCGCGATGATATTATCCATATTATTTCGTATCCAGTTAGCTTACCCGGATAAAGCTTTCCCTTTAATGGAAACCTTATTAGGCCGTTTTGCGCCGGGTGGCCGTTTAAATGCCGATTTTTACCTGGCGCTGGTTACAATACACGGTACCATCATGGTATTCTTTGTACTTACAGCAGGGTTAAGCGGTACTTTTAGTAACCTGCTTATACCACTCCAATTAGGGGCACGTGATATGGCGTCGCCATTTATGAACATGCTATCATACTGGTTCTTCTTTACCGCCAGTGTTGTTATGCTCTCTTCATTCCTGGTACAAAAAGGCCCTGCAAGCGGTGGCTGGACAATCTATCCTCCGTTATCTGCCCTGCCAAAGGCAATGCCGGGTTCTGGTATGGGTATGACTTTGTGGCTCATCAGTATGGTGCTCTTTATCGCATCATCATTAATGGGCGCCATCAACTACGTAAGTACCGTATTAAACATGCGTACAAAAGGTATGGACCTTTGGAAAATGCCTTTAACTATCTGGGCGTTCTTCTTAACCGCTATCCTTGGTATCCTTGCATTCCCGGTACTGGTTGCCGGTGTGGTATTATTAATATTCGACCGTAGCTTTGGTACAAGTTTCTACCTTTCAGAGATCGTACTGGGCGGTAGCGCACAGCCATTCGAAGGCGGTAGCCCGATATTGTTCCAGCACTTGTTCTGGTTCCTGGGTCACCCCGAGGTGTACATCGTAATTATGCCTGCAATGGGTATATCATCGGAAGTTATGTCGGTAAACTCGCGTAAACCAATCTTTGGTTACCACGCCATGGTTTACTCTTTAATAGGTATCACCGTGTTGTCGTTCATAGTATGGGGCCACCACATGTTTGTAACGGGTATGAATCCGTTCCTGGGTGGTGTGTTCATGATCACCACGTTGATCATCGCGGTACCATCGGCAGTAAAAACATTTAACTGGCTGGCTACTTTGTGGCGAGGCAACATCCGCTTTACATCAGCTATGCTGTTTGCTATCGGGATGGTTTCTTTCTTCATCTCTGGTGGTTTAACCGGTATCTTCTTAGGTAACGCCGCACTGGATATCAACCTGCACGATACTTACTTTGTGGTTGCCCACTTCCACCTGGTAATGGGTTCGGCTGCTATATTTGGTATGTTGGCCGGTGTATACCACTGGTTCCCTAAAATGTATGGCCGCATGATGAACGAGAAGTTAGGTTACCTGCACTTCTGGTTAACTTTTATAGGTGCGTACCTGGTGTTTTTCCCGATGCACTTTATGGGGCTTGATGGCGTACCCCGCCGTTACTATGCTTTCACCGAGTTTGAATCGATGAAACGCTGGTTATCAGTAAATACATTTATCACCTGGGCGGCTATTATGGCGGCTTGTGCACAGGTTGCGTTCCTGGTTAACTTTATATACTCCATGTTCTGGGGTAAGAAAACTGTACAAAACCCATGGGAAGCTAATACTTTGGAGTGGACAGCACCTATCGAGCATTTCCACGGCAACTGGCATGGGGAGATCCCAACCGTTTACCGTTGGCCATATGATTACAGCAAGCCTGGTGCCGAAGAGGACTTTATACCACAAACCGTTCCGCTTTCGCAAACCATGAGTTCTAACCTGCCGCATGATTTTGAAGATAATCCAGCCGGGTTAGAAGCGCATGCTAAATGGACCAGCACTCAAAAAAGCAACGAAGAAGTAAAATAATTTATACTGATCTGATCTTTTAGGGTATCTGTGCCGGATTATAAATCCACAACAGGTACCCTAATTTGTTAGAAATATTTTGAATGAGCAGTAACGCACCCGGGAACAGATTTTTAAAAATAAACTTACTTACTATTATCCTGCTGTTTGTATTGATATTGGCAGGTGGGGTTGTGCGCAGCACAGGCTCTGGTATGGGTTGCCCGGATTGGCCGAAATGTTTTGGGCAGTATGTGCCGCCAACCAGCATATCAGAATTGCCTGCAAATTATAAACAAGTTTATGCTGATAAACGCCTGGCCAAAAACCAGAAGTTTGCAAAAATGCTGGACATATTTGGTTACAGCCAGCTGGCTATGCGCATTCGTAACGACCGATCGATACTTGTGCCCGAGGAATTTAACAGCGCCCGCACCTGGACGGAATATATCAACCGTTTGATAGGCGCTATCACCGGCATATTTTTATTCCTTACAGCTATTTACTCTTTCAAATATTGGAAGAGCAGTAAACTGATAGTTATCCTGAGTGTATTAAACCTGGTGCTGGTAGGTTTCCAGGGATGGTTAGGTTCTATCGTAGTATCAACCAACCTGGTGGCCTGGATAGTTACGGTGCATATGTTATTGGCTTTAGCTATACTGGCTATTAGCATAGCTACATATCATATGGCAAAGGTTAACGGGCGGTATAAATTAAGTACCAAGCCGTTCATTGCTATACTTACGTTACTGGTACTGGCTTTAAGCATATTGCAGATAACCTTTGGCACCGAGGTGCGCGAAAAGATAGACGCTGTAGCCAGTCACCTGGAAGGCAGTTACCGCGACAGCTGGACAAGCCGCGCAGGCGAAATATTTTCGCAGCACAGGGATATGGCTATGGTGGTATTGATACTGAACGTTGTTTTGTACGCCTTGATCCGCCGTACGTTTAACAGGCATTCTCTACAGCAGCAGCTGATGAGCTTTACCTTTTTAATGCTGATGCTGCAGATCGTTACAGGGATTGTATTATCATACTGGGCATTACCGCCTTACGCGCAGGCGGCACATATTGTACTGGCAAGTTTGGTTTTTGGCGCTCAATTTTATTTACTGCTGAATTTATACAGTTCGGCTAATTTACAGGGGGCGGGCAGATGAAGTGGAGCGATTTTAGTAAACTGATCAAACTGAGGCTTACCTTTTTGGTAACGTTTTCGGCATCCATATCATTTATTATAGCTGTTAAGGCCAATGGTGGCGATACGTGGGGCTCGCTTTACAGCAGCACCATGTGGATCAATTGGGTAAAACTGGTTGTCGGCGGTTTCCTGGTAACCTCGGCAGCAAACAGCTTTAACGAGGTTATAGAAGTTAAAACGGATAAGTTAATGAAACGCACCATGGACAGGCCTATGCCTGCCGGGCGCATGACTACCGGCCAAGGCCTGGTTTTAGGTTTAGGGATGGGCATGTTGGGCACTTATCTTTTGGGTAGCTTAAACATCCTTACCGGCTTGTTGTCGGTATTCTCTATCCTGTTATACGCGTTTGTTTATACGCCGTTGAAACGCAGATCGGGTGTAACGGCAGTAGTTGTCGGTGCTATTCCTGGCGCGTTGCCTGCTTTAATTGGCTACGTAGCAGGGCAGCCACACGGTCGTATCGACGAAATCGCGCTGATATTATTCAGCATTCAGTTCATTTGGCAGTTTGTTCACTTCTGGGCCATTGCCTGGGTATTGGATGATGATTATAAACTTGGGGGCTTTCGTTTATTGCCTACGGGTAAAAGAGATAAAGCCAGTGCGGTGATAACCTTTATATTTGCCATTATAATGGTGCCGGTGAGTTTGCTGCCAACTATTTATGGTTACGGCGGTTATTACGTAGGCGGTGTATCATTAGCGATGAGCCTGCTGTTTTTATACCAGGCCTTTAACCTTTTACGCACGCTGGAAATTACAGCCGCCCGTAAGTTAATGTTTGGCTCTTTTTATTATTTGCCGGTAGTGCAATTAATGTTTTTGTTTGATTTTATAGGAAAAGTAAAATGATGGCTAATATAGAACAGGAAGATAAACACCAGTTTGCGCCGAAGAAATTCAATATGTGGGTATTTGTATTCACATCGTTTATGTTCTTTGCTGCGCTTACCAGCGGTTTTATCGTATACAGCGGCGGCCACGGTACAGGTATCGACATTAAATTACCCGCTATTTTTACATACAGCACTATAGTTATAGTAGCAAGCAGTATTACCATGTACCTGGCATCCAAGGCCGCGCGCGAGCTTCAATTTGGAAAACAACGTCTTTTTTTAACCATAACCATATTGTTGGGTGTAGCATTTTTCGCTATACAATCCTACGCGTGGTTAGTATTGCTGCCCGGCATGGGCATTTATTTCAGCAACCCAAATGCATCACAATCTTTTGTGTATGTATTTATATGGATGCATTTATTACACATTTTAGCCGGTGTTTTGCTCTTAGCTAATACGCTTTGGGGTACTTACAGGAACAAGCCGCAGGTTAAAAATTTATTTGGAATGCAGATGTCCTCTATTTTTTGGCATTTTGTCGATATTATATGGATTTATCTGTATGTTTTTTTACTTTTGAACCAATATTAACAAACACATGAGTGCACAAGTATCACCTATTGATGAAGTAAAAACCACACCATGGTCGGGCGGAAAATCACCGTTTGACGTGGAGTACGGTAAAATGATGATGTGGTTTTTCCTCCTGTCGGATGCGTTTACCTTTTCTTCGTTATTAATTTCTTACGGCGCATTGCGTTTTAGCTCTGCCAGCTGGCCAGCTCCCGATCTGGTATTTCAATCGGTACCGGGGTTGTATGACAGCGGCATGCCTTTGGTTTTTGTGGGCTTAATGACCTTTATCCTTATCCTTAGTTCGGTAACCATGGTATTGGCTGTTGAGGCCGGTCACCGGATGGCCAAAAAAGAAGTGCTTTGGTGGATGGTAGCAACTATCATAGGTGGTTTTACCTTTTTAGGTTGCCAGGCGTTAGAGTGGTCGCATTTACACCATGAAGGTTTTTGGTGGGGAAGCATCCCCAATGCAGAAGAGCTTAAGCACCTGTTTAAAGGCGGTACCGAAGCTACTTACGGCACCTATGCACAGCAATTCGCAAACTTGTTTTTCACTATAACAGGCTTCCACGGTTTCCACGTATTTAGCGGTGTTGTTATCAATATCATCATCACTATAAACGTGCTGGTTGGTACCTACGCAAAACGCGGCAGCTATTTAATGGTTGAAAAAGTAGGCCTTTACTGGCACTTTGTGGATCTGGTATGGGTATTTGTATTTACCTTCTTCTATTTAGTATAAAAATTTAACTGATCAAATATATGTCATCAGAACCAACAGGTGCTCACGCAGAGCACGGCGAGCACGAAGGAATGACCAAGAAAAAGATCATCCAGATCTTTGGAGTATTATTGGGTATTACTGTAATAGAATTTATTATAGCACTTTGGTTAGTGCCTAAAGGCCATATCCCTTTGCATTGGGCTAACCCGATATACATCGTTTTAACATTGCTTAAAGCCTTTTATATTGTTGCATACTTTATGCACCTTAAGTTTGAGAAAATAGGCTTAGCCCTGGCTATTATTGTGCCTATCCTGTTTATTATAGGGTTGATATTGGTACTTACAAACGAAAGCCACTATTGGGTAGACCTGCGGCCTAAGTTGTAATGCGCAAGGCAAGCATTCTAAAAAAAATCGTGATCCTGGTAATGATATTAGCATTACCGGGATTTTTATATTATTTGCTAACCGTAAAGGGTAAAAACAGGTATACGCTACTGCCATTTTACGGCAGTAAAACGGTAGCCAAAACCAGCCATCGTGTGCATGGTAAGGATATCCCCGATACCATTTACCATAAGCTGGATGATTTTAAACTAACCGACCAGAACGGCAAACCGGTATCGTTTAAAAACTTTGACAAAAAGGTATTTGTAGCGGCTTTTTTTTATACCCGCTGCCCGGAGGTTTGCAATACGGTTAACAGTTTTGTAGATAGCCTCGACATCAACTACCGCAAAAACAAGATGGTGCATTTTGTCTCCATCACGGTGGACCCCGAGCATGATACGCAGCCCGTTTTGAAGCAATACGCCGCCAAATTTAAACCGAGCGATAAGTGGCTGTTTTTAACAGGGGATACCACAACCATATACAACCTGGCCCACGATGGCCTGTTGGTAAACGCCCTTAAAACCGGCGACGGCAGTTTTGTTTTAGATGATAAGCTGATACTGGTAGATGCGGAGAAACGCATTCGTGGATATTACTCCGGTACATCGCGCGCTGATGTGATGAAGCTGAAGGATGAAATAAAAGTACTGATATCTGAAGAGCTGCGTAAGGTTGATAAAGCGCTCTATTAGAAATAGAAGCAAGAAATCAAGATGACTTGCGAATAGTATAATTGGAGTCTTGGCTCTTGAAGTCTTGATTCCTGACTCTTATTAAAAATGACAGATAAATTCATATTCCGTTTTGTTGCAGGCGTTACCGTTTTTGTAATAGCCGTTGTAATTATCCTTAATCGCCACCTTATACCCGGCCCGGCGGTTGCCCCATCGTTTACACCGTATTTACCTATGCTGAATGCCGTGCTTAACGGTACCTGCAGCATCCTGCTGTTGGTGTCCTTGTATTTTATTAAGCAGGGGAATATTACGATGCATAAAAGGCTTAATATTTTAACCTTTTGCCTGTCGTCGCTCTTCCTGGTGTCTTACATCTTGTTTCATTACCTGATGCGTACCGATACGTTCTATGGCGATGCCAACGGAGATGGTGTATTATCTTTAGATGAAAGTACAGCTGTAGGCGGGTTGCGTAAATTGTACCTGTCTATACTTGTTCCGCATATTGTTTTAGCAGCGGGTGTGCTGCCTCTCATACTGCTCAGTTTTAACTATGGCTTGCAAATGCAGGTAGAGAAACATAAGAAACTGGTAAGATGGGCGTTTCCTATATGGTTATTCGTTACAGTATCCGGAGTTGTTGTATATTTGATGATCAAACCTTACTACCACTTTTAATTTTTTGAAAAGCATGAAAAGGGTTACTTATTTATTCTTCGCTATAGCATTCGGTTTAATGGTTTTGAGTGTAGTGCCCGCCAAAGCGCAATGCGCCATGTGTACTGCTACGGTAGAGTCTAACTCAAAAAGTGGTAACCACGCAACCAAGGGGCTAAACAGCGGTATTTTATATTTATTGGCCGCCCCGTATTTAGCGGTAGCCGCCTGCGGTTTCATCTGGTATAAAAAATACCGCCGTAAAAATGTTGCCCTTGATATGCGCAGCGAGAAGCTCAACTTAAATTAAACTTTACTACAGCTGCACCGTTGTTTAGTAATTATTAATTTTAAGGCATGATCCAGGCACAAACGCTCGATTTTCTAAAGGAGCTTGTAGATAATAATAACCGCGAGTGGTTCCAGGCAAATAAAGAACGGTACGACAAGGCGCGCGAAAATCTCATCGAACTTACTACCAGTCTCATCAGCAAAGTACACCAGATAGACCCGGGTGTTAGTGCGGATCTCGACCCCAAAAAGAGTGTGATGCGCATTTACCGCGACATCCGCTTCAGCAAAAACAAAACACCCTATAAAAACAATTTTGGCGTTAGTATCCCATCGCATGGCTTAAAACTGGGCGGCGTAGAGTACTATTTACAAATCCAGCCCGGCAAATGTTTTATCGCCGGTGGTTACTGGATGCCCGAAGCTGAGCACCTAAAAGCTATTCGCCAGGAAATTGATTATAACGCTGCCGATTTGAAGAAAATAATAGACGAGCCCGGTTTTGTAAAGCTGTTTGGCGAGTTCAGGAAGCAGGAGCAGCTGAAAACCGTTCCGCGCGATTACAATGCCGATAACGAGAATATCGAATTGCTAAAGCTGAAAAGCTTTGTAGTGTTTCACCCGCTTACCGATAAGGAAGTGCAAAGCGCTACAGCGGCAGAGGATATAGCAGGGCTATGCAGTAAGATCTACCCGCTGAATGTTTTTCTGAAGAATGCCATCGGTTAACCTAAATTAAATAATATCATGAAAATTAAACACCTCTTATTAGCCGCAACACTGATGATGGCACTGCATTCCTGCGTGGTATTATCACCCAAAAAGTATAAAGCGCTGTTAGCCGAACGCGATTCGCTCTCTACCCGTGCCGTAAGCCTCGAAGATGAAAGAACACGGCTGATGACCGATACCGCCCGCCTGCATAGCCAGATAGCCAAACTGAACGGCAGCTACAGCGAACTTGATAAAAAATACAATAGTTTAGATAAGAACTACAGTGCTACTTCCACAAAAGTAAGCGAGCTATCGTCCGACCTGCAAAAACGCGAGGCCCGCCTGAAAGAGGTGGAAGAAATTTTACGCAAACGCGATGAAGCCACCAACGCGCTGAAGGATAAACTGCAGAAGGCCCTGCTGGGCTTCCAGCAAAGCGGCCTGAGCGTAGATATCCGCAATGGCAAGGTGTATGTATCGCTGACGGATAAGCTGCTGTTCCCGTCGGGCAGTATCGTTATTGACGATAAGGGTAAACAAGCCCTGAAATCGCTTGCGGCCGTTTTAAATAAAGAAGCCGATATTAACATAGCGGTAGAAGGCCACACCGATAATAAGAAGGTAAAGAACCTTGGCCAGATAAAAGATAACTGGGATTTGAGCGTACTGCGTTCAACATCGGTAACCAGTTATTTAACCGAGGTAGAAATGATAGACCCTAAAAGGCTTACCGCGACAGGCAAAGGCGAGTTTCAGCCGATAGATGCCGGAAATACTCCGGAATCGCTCTCCAAAAACCGCCGTATAGAAATTGTGCTAACGCCGAAACTGGATGAGCTGTATAACCTCATTACAAAATAAGCGCCATTGGTATTAAAATTAAGATCCTCCTGCAAAGGGGGATTTTTTGTTTAGTACCGGGCAGGCAACCATCATTGGTAACCAAGCGTAATTGGTTTAGATACCCCGCGCCATTGAAACAAATTTTAAAAAGCATTTTCCTCATCCTCATCCAGCAGGAGAAAAGTAAGCTGTTTAAGCTTATCGTTTTTGATGTGCTGATAGCCCTGCTGGATATCGCTTTCCTGGCGCTGCTGCTGGTGATCATCAATTTTTATACGCAGGTATCCGGTGCAAACAGGCTTGCTTTTTTACCCGTTTGGCTGGGCGATAATAACTCCCTTAAATTGATCGGCTTGTTTTTATTGCTTTTTGCCTGCAAAAATGCTTTGGGTTTTTTTGGGCAAAGGGCGCAGCATCATTTTTTTTACCGGGTAGCGTCGCGCTTGTCCGCACGGAATATCCGTAATTATTTGCGCGGGGGGTACCTGCAATTTGTACATACCAATTCATCGGTACAAACACGCCGTATCAGCAATCAGCCTATCGAGTTTAGTCATTACCTGCTAACTAATTTTCAGCAGCTGGTATCGCAAACGTTGCTGATCACTTTTACCGTTGCTGCCATCCTGTTTTATCATCCTTCGCTATTTTTGATCATGTTGTTGCTGCTACTGCCACCGGTTGGGTTATTGGGCCGTTATACCCGCAAACGGCAGGCAATACTGCGGTATCAAACCAAAACTGCCAGTGCTAAAACTATCCAGCATCTGAACGAATCGTTATCCGGCTATGTAGAAAGCAATATGTATGATAAGGATGATTTCTTCAGCAGCCGGTATTTAAGCTACCAGCAGCAACTGAATAATACCATTGCCGCCCAGCAAACCTGGCAAAGCCTGCCCGGGCGTTTAATGGAGGTTTTTGCGGTACTGGGCTTTTTAATACTGGTGGCCATTAATAAGTATATTACCAACGCGCCGGGCATCGGTATTTTAACTATTGGCATTTTTATGGCCGCGGCTTATAAAGTAATACCGGGCATTGTTAAAATAATGAACAGTACCGGGCAAATGAAAACCTATGCCTTTATCCTGGAGGACCTGGTTGCCGGTAACGAAATAAAACGCGCTGAACCATGCGAAAAGGCTAAGACTATCCGGCAAGTTAAATTTGAAAGGATCAGTTTTACTTACCAGGACCGATTGGTGCTGGACGACCTGAGCTTTGAAATAGCATCGGGCGATATGATGGGTATCTCTGCAAACTCGGGTAAAGGCAAAACCACTATCATCAATTTACTGCTCGGGTTTTTAAAGTACGATAAGGGCTCCATCAGTATAAATAACAGTATTGCTGATAGCGAAAGCCTGCAGGCCTACCGCAAAAATATTTCCCTGGTAAAACAGCAACCCTTTTTTATTCACGATTCTATCCAGAGAAACATTACACTAAACGATAGCACTGCCGACCAGGCCAAGCTTGATTATGCTGTGGAATTTTGTGGCTTGGATGAGTTATTGGCAAAATACCCGGAAGGGATAGATCATATGATAACCGAGAACGGCAAGAACATCAGCGGGGGGCAAAGGCAGCGGCTGATGCTGGCAAGAGCACTATACCATGATTTTGACCTGCTGATATTGGATGAACCTTTTAGCGAAATGGACAGTAAGGGGGAGCAGGAGATCCTCGCGAAGCTAAACCAGCTGGCCAAAGAGGGTAAAATGATCATCCTGATAACACATAATAAGGCAAGCCTCGGCTTTTGTAATAAAGTAATTTCTTTAGAGGGGGCCTATGCCTGATACACTGATCATCCTCACGCCTGGGTTCCCTGCGGATGAAACGGATACCACCTGCATTCCCCCGCAGCAGGTTTTTGTAAGGGCACTAAAAGAGAATTATCCAAAGCTTCAAATTATCGTCCTGAGTTTTCAATACCCCTTCGAAGAAAAGGAATATGTGTGGCATGGTATAAAGGTGATTGCCTTTGGCGGGCAGGGGAAGGGTGGCGCGCGCAGGATGCTGATCTGGTTTAAAGCGTGGCAATGTTTGCGGGCGATAAGGGAGCGGCATAATTGCCTTGGCATCCTCAGTTTTTGGCTGGGCGAAGTAGCTTTTGTGGGTAGCCTTTTTGCGAAACTAAACAAGCTGAAACACTACAGCTGGCTGCTTGGCCAGGATGCAAAAGCAGGAAACAAATATCCCCGCTGGATAAAACCACGAAACACCGAACTCATTGCGATCTCGGATTTTATTGCAGACCGGTATCATCAAAATTATGGGATAACGCCGGGACATGTGATCCCGGTGGGTGTTTCCCCGCAGCCTTTTAAGGGGACTGGCGACACGAGGGATATAGATCTGCTGGCGGCAGGCTCGCTCATTCCTTTAAAGCGCTACCATTTGTTTGTAGAATTGGTAAACGAATTAAAAAAAGAGCATCCAAATATCCGCGCTGTCCTCTGCGGGGCCGGCCCCGAAATGGAACGCCTTCGTGCTTTGGCAGCAGAGCATGAACTGAACGATAATTTAATACTAAAAGGGGAGCTGCCGCATCAGCAGGTATTGGATCTGATGCAGCATGCAAAGGTATTTGTGCATCCATCCGAATACGAAGGTTTTAGTACCGTTTGCCTGGAAGCGCTTGATGCAGGCGCCGGGGTGGTTAGCTTCATCAAAGCAATGGATGCCGATATACCAAACTGGCATATCGCTAAAACATCCGAAGAAATGCATGGGATTGTACGGGAATTATTAAACAATTCCGCGCGGGAGTACCAGTCGTTGTTACCCTATTCTGTCAATAACTCCGCGAAAGCGATGATGGCCTTATTTAATTACAGGGACTGAGCTATCCGCTCTATTTGCCGGGCAATGGCCTCAAAGGAGAGGTTCGTTTTAAAATATTCCAGTGAGCGTTTCCTTTTATCCCAAAGATCTATTTGCCTGGTTTTATAAAGAGCTTCCAGTAAGGCGTTCTCATCGCCGGGCGGATAAAGGATGCCACAAACACCATTATTGGTGATCATCCGGAAAGAAAGGATATCGGTGACAACCGGCACGCATGCGCAGGACATGGCCTCGCAAATGGCGGCACCGCTCCCCTCATAATGCGAACCCGAAATAATAAAGTCGGCACTGTTGAACCAGTATAAAAGATCGTGATGCGGCACTTTGCCAACCAATACTATGTTATGCCCAAGGTGGGAATTGGCATCGAGCATCGCCCGGATGGCCGGCAATAACTCATCGGTATGATAGATCATGTAAAGCCTGGCGTTTGGCTCCTGTTGGGTAAACCGCAAAAACGCCTTCACCACATTCAACGGATCTTTATTTTCATTCAAGCGACCTATCCACAAAAACACAGGGTTGCCTGTAACGCCCGTATGCTGTTTAGCCACCTCCGCGTTTACCAGGTAAAATACCGAGGATACCTCCATCGCCTCGTGGATCTTGGCTGCTGATGCCAGGTTGCCTGCGGCTACCCATTCTACCCCCATGGCGTAGGAGGCAAATACATAAGCATCTATATAGTTATCGGCTAAGCGCTGGAGTTGTTTTTTTAGCCCGGTTGCGGGCCGCTCGGCATGGTTCTGTACTATAATTTTTACCCGCCTGCCCAATATAAGGCGTAGCAACATTACCTGTAAAGGGAAATTAAGGCTTTGGATAACAACTACATCGGGCTGCAGGCTTTTAATAAACCGGTTTAACTTTCGGGGGTAAAACCGTAAGGCGACCGCCCAATATTGTTTAAAACGGTAATCAACCCCGCCGCTAAGATGCCGGCCCCTATAATTTATTTGCTCTATGCTTATTACCTCGTTGGTGCGGCTAAGGGCTTCCTGTATGCCGGCGTAAGCGTTTATGCGTTTTAGCCACGCCTCGGGCTCATGAAAGTTAGGGCTATAAACGTAGCTTGCAAAAACAAATCTCATCAAGAGGGCATGTTAAAAAATATCAATATCGGCAAAAGTAAAAGCCAGTTTATCCGCAGGGATGCCCGAGCCCAGATCCTTGATAGCAATGGTAAAGGAAGGCGCCGGCTCAGCATATTTTTTCAATAGCGTGTATAGCCGGCTTTTTGCACATACCTGGAATTGCAGTTGCTGCAGGCCCAACCGATGAGTAAGTTTTCGCAGCTTGGCCATTACCTCATCCATATTATCGGTAAGCCCGGTTATATCGCCAACTATCAGTCCGTTTTTTATTTTGAACCATACCCTGGCCTGCCCAATTTGCACCGTGTGGGTGTATGTATAACCTTTATAGGTTAAAAATTCGTCGTCGCGGTACACTCCGCCATAACCCTCGCCCAGTACCGAATTGCAGATGCCCGACGGCTGTTTTTCGGTTTGTATGACCAGGTTCAAATACGCGTCGTAAACCGGTTTTGCCGCGGTAAACTTCTTAGCGATTTTTTCTAAAGGAATGGCTTTTACGGGGATGGTAAAGCGCTCCAGGCACCCCACAGTCTCCCAGCCAAGCTTATTAATAAAACCTGGCAGCGAGTTTTGATTCGGAAAACCGAACACCAGCCGGATGCCCTCCGCACGGCACAAGTTGTAAGTTAGCTCAGCCAGTGCGACAAACAGCCCCTTATTGCGATGCGCGGGGTGTGTCATCGTATCGGCAGACTGCGCGGCCAGCGTTAAACGCCCGCCATGTTCAACAAAGCAGGGCAGTACTCCATAAAAAGCAACCGGCAGATCGGTTTGGTCGTAAGCCAGATAGCCCACGTAGGTTACTACGGTAAATGCGGTATTGTATTTTTTCAACAAGAAATCGCGGGCCAGCAGCTTGTCGTAAACAGCCATGTGCAGATAAACCAGGTCATTTAGTTTATCTACGTTAAACCGTTCTACCCGGTACCCGCCTGCTATGGTTTTACCCTCAGTATGTGCCTCTAACGTTTGCATGCATTTGGTTTGGGGTTGATATAAAAGGGTTGATGGTGAGGCGTTCCCGCATCGCAGGCTCTGCGCCGTCGCCGGGGCTGTTATAATCGGTGGCCAACAATTGTGTATACCCGCAGGCTTTAGCCGCGTTAACAACAGCCTGGTTATAACTGCCATAGGGGAAGGCGATACTGTTAACCGCCTTACCTGTTACACTTTCCAGGTATTGTTTGCTTTGTGCCAACTCTTTCGCGGCTTCGGCAGCGGTTATTCCCGCCAAATCGTTATGGTAATAGCCATGCGAGCCAATGGTTACATAGGGAGATGCCGCCATTTGCTTGATCTGTTCTGCCGTCATCTGCAGCCAGTAGTCTTGGTGTTGTCCATTCTTGCGGAAGGGGCAAAGTTTATCAAGCAGGCGCATCAGCTCCGCTTTTTCGCAAAAGCCGCATTGCCGTAATTTTATATTCAGGCTTATGCCTTCCGCGTCTACGTAATGGCGATTGTTATTTTTATGATAAGTTTGATCTTTAAACGTTAAAGCCGCAGGGCCGTATTTGCCGGCAATGCTCAGCATATCGTTCCATAAAATATCGTAGCCGGCGGCATTGGCGGCGGTTACAAAAAATGTTGCGGGTATTTGGTATTTATGCAGCAGAGGCAGCGCGTAGGCGTAATTATTTGCAAATCCGTCGTCGAAAGTGAGGCAGATATTAAATTTTGTTTCAGAAAAACGCTGCATGTAATAGTCGTCCATAGAAACTAAATTGAAGTATCTCTTGTAATAACTAAGATGATCCTCAAAAGTTTGCCGGGTAACAAAAAGAGTGTTGAATTTGGTGGGCTCATTTTGGCAAATACCATGATAGGCCAATATGCGACTGCCGCGGGCACCTTCGTAATAACTTTTATCCGCTCCGATAAAATGTGAGATATCGCCCTGGATGTAGCGTGCCTTTCGGCTGGTTTTGGTTATTATTTTTTCTAATACGCTCATGGTCAGGCGGCGGGTTTGGAGGGTATGTAAACAGGAAATTGAATGTCGGCTTTGTACTGCCGTATTTGGCTCATCAGCCCATGTATATCCCCCTGCACATATTTAACACTCCTCCCGCTATACACTTTACCGAATGGGTGTAATGGAATATCGCCCAACTGGTGGTATAGGCTTTCATCGAAAAGCCGGATGTTTCCTTTGCTTATCACCATCAAAATATCCTCGGGCCTGGTATTAAAAAAGGCATCCAGGCCTTTGCTGCCGGTATCTTTAACAAGCAGCAGGTCGGCATCCAGGCCTTCACTGATGCTGCCGCAGTTTAGTTTCCAAACATTAGCCGCATCGCTGGTAAGAGAACGGAATAACTCCTCATCGCTCAGCATCTGCGTTTCGCGGGCCATGGTAATATGCTCCCAAATGTTCCAGTCGCTGGTAAGGGTTGAATCCGTACCGAATAAAATACGGGTGAACTTTTTTAAGCGGTTAACCGGCGCGGTTGCATTCAGTAAAAAATAGTTCGACTGCGGGCACCATACCAGCGCTTTAAAATACCTCGCCTGCGCGGGGCTAAGCGCTACCCCGTGGATGCCAATAAGTTTGCGACGCAAGAAATTCCAGCGGATAAGTTCATCAATTTCGGTGTGCGCGGCGGCGTTGGTGCCCTCGCCTATGTGCATCACAACCGGCTGCCTTATTTTTAAGGGGTTATTCAGCCGCTTTTTCCATTGCTTTTCAAAGGCTACCGAATGCAGGTCCTGCTTGTTTTCTACAATGCTGATCAAGGCGTTATCCGGCCCGCGCTGCTCGCCATGGTTTACCACCGTAGTAACGCCGCAAAGCAGGTTCTTATAAATCCCCCATTGCTCGCGCAGCGCAAGTGGGATCTTAAGCCCCGCGGCAATTTCATCCGTATAGGTTTTATGGATATGCTCCCCCCATTCGGTATAGCTTTTATAGGTAAGGTTGCCTAATTGGGGAAAGAGGTTAAAATCGAGATGATCGTGCGAGTTGATCAACCCGGGGAAGGCGCGGGCTTGCGAAAACATTACTTCCGGATGCCCTTTTTCTACCAAAGGCAGGGGAGATAGCGCGGCAATTTTGCCTTCGCTGATGCGGATGCTTACGGTTGCACCATTAATAAGTTGCACATTATTTAGTATCATTTCTCCTCCCAAAATGCATCCCGTAAATGATGGGGAAATCTTTATAGCTTTCGTACACGTGCAGGGCCTTCTGCTTTTCGTAGTAATGCTTTACCGATTCATCTATCTTCATTTCCTCCTGCGCTATCAGCCGGAAGTTGTGCTGAAGCAGGATCTCTTTGATGGTGCTGGTGAGGTGCACAAAATTTTGCACGGCTATGTAAGCATTATCGTGCTTAAAAGTGCGCTTGCCGCCGTAGGCCAGCGTACTGGGGTGAAAATCGGTTATTACAATATCGCCGGTATTTTTGATGATGCGGCACCAGGCCTTCAGCGCTTCCTCAATGTTTTTGATATGCGCCACGGTAAGTGTAGAAACAATGGTATCGTAACTTTTCGGGGGGATATCCTTAAACAGGTTATCGGTGATCTGGTAAGTTTGGGCCTCAGGAAACTTTTGCTCCAGCCGGCGCAGCATGCCCGATGATACATCAAAACCCGTAAGCTTTGCCGGGCGAAGGTTCAGTATTTTTTGCCAGTGCCTGCCGGTTCCGCAGCCAATATCAGCTACTTTTTTATTTTGGATGGGGAGGTTGGCCAATAGCTTGGTAAACACGGCCTCATCCAGGTCAAGCATCAGGTTATCCGGCTGCTCATCGTAATTTTTCGACCAGATATCATACGCCTCAACCGAATCTTTTTCCTTTATGGCCGAAGGGAAAAGGTGCTGTTTAACATAATTTTTAAGCGTTGCTATCACGGTTGATGAGTGTTAAAACCTGGTTAATAATAATTACGGTTATTTGCCTGCAATGGTTGCCAGCGCTGTTTTATTTATGTGCCGAGGCAACGGGCAGGCCGGGCACGGCGTATTTATAATGTGCGGGATGATAAGTGCCGACAGATTAAAAGTTTTTTGTGATATGGGCATCTCCCGGTTTAAACGTGGTGAGGGTAAAACCTCATCACCGGGAGATTTTTGATAGCAGTAAGTAAAAGCCGGGCAACCCCTAATGGACAGGATATTATTATTTAACCCCAAAAGCTCGATAAACAAATACCGGATCCCCAACTCCATTTTAAACATTGCAGCCTCGGTTGAAGGGAAATATGGCTGGGTGATAGTAGATGGTAATTGCGAGGCCGATCCCCTGGCGAAAATAGACAGCTACATGCGCGGCGGTACCATAAAATACCTTGGTTTTACAGTGATGCCCGGGCCGCAGTTAAAGCAGGCCATTACCATTGCCAAATCGGTTAAGGCCAAATACCCGCATACAAAAATGATCTGGGGTGGTTACTTCCCCTCCAATCAGCCCAATGCGGTGCTGTATTCCGGCTATGTAGATTTTATAATCAATGGCCCCGGCGACCACGCCTTTCCGCAATTGATAGATGCGCTGGAGAACGGCCAGCCTTTCGAATTCATTAAAAACCTGATCTATAAAGCCACCGATGGCCGCATCTTTAAAACAGCCAAGGAAGACCTGATAGACCAGGACTCGTTGCCCGCATTACCTTACGATAAACTGGCTGATTTTTACCCTATCCCAAAGTTTTTAGGGAAAACCTATTTGGGCGAGAAAACACTGGCCTACCACTCCAGCATCGGCTGCCCATTTACCTGTTCATTTTGCGCGGTAGTGCCTATTTACGAGGCCAGGTGGAAGGCAAAATCGGCCCAAACAGTTTATAATGATGTTAAATACATTAAGGACAAATGGGGGGCGGATGCCATCGAATTTCATGATAACAACTTCTTCGTATCAGAAAAGCGCGCCGTGGAATTTGCCCGGCTTATCAAACCGGAGAACATGACGTGGTGGGGCATGGCACGCATCGATACCATGCATAAGTTTAAAGATTCATCCTTGCAGGCCATTCGCGAATCGGGCTGTAAGATCATCTTTTTTGGGGCAGAAAGCGGTAACAACGCCATACTGGAACAAATGGATAAAGGCGGCACCCAAACCGGCGACCAGATCATTGAGTTTGCCGAGCGCTTGAAGAAATTCGATATTATCCCTGAGTATTCTTTTGTGTTAGGCACCCCCGCGCCCACCCAGCAGCAGGTGCAGGCACAGATAGATTTTGAGATAGATTTCATCAAAAAAGTAAAAGCCGTAAACCCCAAAACCGAGATAGTGATATACACCTACAGTCCCGTACCTACCGAAGGTTCGGAGCTGTATAAACAGGTTTTATCAAGCGGTTTCCGCTTCCCCGAAACACTGGAAGACTGGATAAGCCCGGCCTGGGAAAGTTTCGACCTGCGCAAAAATCCGCTTACGCCATGGCTTACGCCGGAGATGATTGATAAGATAAGGAATTTTGAAACTGTGTTGAACGGTGTGTACCCAACGGTAACCGATATCCGCCTCAACTGGTTAAAGCGCAAGGCGATAAAACTGATAGCCGGTTTACGCTATAAAACCGACCTGTACCATTACCCGTACGAAATAAAGCTATTGCAAAAAGTTTGGCGCTATCGCCAGCCCGAGATACAAGGGTTTTAATTTTTTTGAGCATGATCCAGCAGGAAACCTACATATTGCCAACAGCGGAAACAGTGCCTGATTTCGAGTCGCTATACCTTGCCGTACGCGGGCTGGAGCAACGCATCTATACTGATGAGCAACTGCGGCAACTGCCGGAGATAGCGCCATCGCATGTTCATTATAAAGAATGGCAGATCAGGAAGCGGTCAGCAGAGCGGCTGGTGAGTTATCTCGCCAAAAAGAAAAAATCCCTGGCCATTTTGGAGATAGGCTGCGGCAATGGCTGGCTTGCGGCAAAGCTGGCCGGGCTAAAAGATGCCCGCGTATTTGCGTTGGACGTAAACGCCGTGGAATTGGAACAGGCCAAACGCGTTTTCAAAAAAAGCAACCTGCAATTTTTTGAGGGGGATTTTAGCAATCAATATTTTGTGGGGCTAAAGTTTGATGTTATCGTATTTGCGGCATCCATCCAATATTTTTCGCCATTGAAAGATATACTGACAAAGATGCAGGGGTACTTGGCAGATGGGGGTGAGATCCATATCATCGACAGTAATTTTTATACAGAGCAAACGACAGAGGGGGCCAGGCAGCGTACTTTTGATTACTACAAAAAGATTAGCTACCCCCAATTGGCTGCCCATTATTTCCACCATCGGCTGGATGAATTGGCGGGCTTTAATCACCGGATATTAAGTAACCCGAATGGCATCAAAAACCGACTGCTTAAAGGCAGTCCGTTTTATTGGGTACGGATCAATAAAGACGCGGCATGATAGGGCAGGGTTTATACCATACTTTTAAGCGTTACCGAACGCTGCAAACGCACAGGATAACAGCCTTGCCGGTGGTGATATTAATGCCTCATAGCGCCTGCAATTGCCGTTGCGTAATGTGCGATATATGGAAGGATAACAAAAACCTCAAGCAGCTAACCGAGCGGGATGTTGAGGGATTGCTGGCTAATTTAAAACAATTGGGCACGCAGCAGGTGCTGATGTCGGGCGGGGAGGCTTTGCTGAATGCCAACTTCTTCGGCCTTTGCCGCATCCTGAAAAGACAGGGTATAAAGATCACGCTGTTATCTACCGGGCTATCCATCAAAAGGCATGCTTTGGAAATTATACAATGGGTGGATGATCTTATCCTGTCGCTGGATGGCGATGAGGCCCTGCATGATGCTATCCGCGATATTCCCGGGGCATTTAAAAAATTAAGGGAAGGGGTGGAACAAATTCGCTCGGTAGAGCCTGTCTACCCCATTACCGCTCGCACGGTCATCCATCGTTTAAACTTTCGCAACTGGCAGGCCATTATAAACGCGGCAAAAGACATGGGGATTAACCAGGTAAGTTTTTTACCTGCCGATGTAAGCAGTCACGCTTTTAACCGCCAAACCGCCTGGAGCGAACCCAAACAGCATGAGATACTGCCTTCCGAAAACGAGTTAAATGAATTGGAGAAAATAGTTGAGGCTGTAATTGCTGATAAAGACAACTTCGCTAACAACTTTATTGCGGAATCGCCCGAAAAGCTGCGCGACATCTATAGATATTACGCCGCTTTTTATGGCTTGAATGCCTTCCCGTTTAAAAAATGTAATGCGCCCTGGGTGTCGGCAGTAATCGAAGCGGACGGCAGCGTGCGCCCCTGCTTTTTCCATGAAGCTACCGGGAATATCAGGGATTCGTCGCTGGCGGAAATATTGAACAGCGAGGCCGCAGTAAACTTCCGCAGAACACTGGACCTGGGCAGCAACCCAACCTGTGTAAAATGTGTGTGTTCGTTGAATTTATCGCCGTTGGCCAGGCTTAATTAAAATGGGTTGCAAGTCGCAAATAGGATCAAATCCCCCTCTTTGCGGAGCAGAGAGGGTCGACAAGCGATAGCGATGTCGGGGTGAGTTAAATAGCGAACTATGCAAACCGGCGAGTTGACTCACCCCGGGTGCGCTCCGCTGCCCGACCCTCTCTACCTGCGGTAAAGAGGGTGAGAATAAAGAGAAGAGTACCCTCTCCGAAAGCGGAAGAGCGATAAGAAAATGATAATTGTATGAGCAGCATATTATTCACTCATTCCTACTTTTTACGGTTCGACCCAAAGCAATGGGCGATGGGGCAGCCTTATGCGCCCCTGGGCACTTTGTATGCCGCCGCGCTAATGCGGCAGCATGGATATGCTACAAGTTTATACGATACCATGT
Organism: Mucilaginibacter pankratovii; assembly: GCF_014773265.1. Classification (GTDB taxonomy): domain Bacteria; phylum Bacteroidota; class Bacteroidia; order Sphingobacteriales; family Sphingobacteriaceae; genus Mucilaginibacter; species Mucilaginibacter pankratovii. Next base: position 259,706 of record NZ_JACWMY010000006.1, read on the forward strand.
TTGCACACAGTGCGGATGAGGTGATCTCGGCTATTGAAGCGCATGTGCCCCAATTTTTTGTGATCTACGACGATGGTTTTAACTACCTCACTAAAATGTGCCTCACCAACATGCGCGAGGCAGCATTTAGAATGTGCAAGCTGGCTAAAGAACGCGGCTGTACCGTTATCGTATCCAGTTCCGATTCTACCGACCACTATGCCGAATACCTGGCCGAAGGCGCCGATTTTGTAATCATCGGCGAAGCGGAGCAAACCTTGCTTGAATTATGTAACCACATCAAAAGCGGGTCGACCAACTATACAGGCATCATGGGGCTTGCCTTTTATGACGGCGATAAAATTACTAAAACGCTTGTCCGACCGGTATTAAAAGAACTCGATAGCCTTCCCCTGCCCGCCTGGGACCTGGTAGATATGGAAAGATACCGTGACATGTGGATGCAGCACGCGGGGTATTTCTCTATCAACATCGGCACTACGCGCGGTTGTCCGTTTAAATGTAACTGGTGCGCCAAGCCTATTTACGGCAATCGCTATAATTCTCGCAGTCCGCAAAATGTGGTGGCAGAAATTAAGCTGCTGAAACAAAATTACCGGATGGACCACATTTGGTTTTGCGATGACATTTTTGGCTTGAAACCCGGTTGGGTGTTGGAGTTTGCGCGCCTACTGGAGGAAGAGGGTATCAGCATAAAATTTAAAATCCAATCCCGCGCCGACCTGCTGGTAGAGGAGGAATTAGTTGCCGCCCTCGCCCGCTCGGGTTGCGAAAATGTTTGGATAGGAGCAGAAAGCGGCTCGCAAAAGATCCTGGATGCCATGGATAAAGGTATCACCACGGCGCAGATAGCAACAGCCACCGGGCTGATGAAAAAGCATGGCATCAAACCATCGTTCTTTATCCAGTTTGGTTACCCCGGCGAAACAAAGAGCGATATCGGGCTTACCATCGATATGATCAACCGCCTGTTGCCATTTGAGATAGGCATCTCGGTATCATACCCTTTACCTGGCACTGGTTTTTACGAAAAGGTAAAGGCCGAGCTGAAAAAGAAAACCAACTGGGCCGATTCTGACGAGATGGCGCTGATGTTTACCAACACCTTCCCGGCACCATATTACAAGCAGCTGCATAGTTATGTGCACCAAAACTATCATAAACACCTGGCCAAAAACAGCCTTTTGAAGCTACTGAAAGAGCCTTCGGCTATAACAAGAAATACGCTGAGGAAAGCGCTCTCGGTGTTTTATCATACCCCGCGCACCTTTATTGAAAAACTAAAGCTGAACCGATTGGAGAACGCGTTATGACGGAAGCGATCTATCCAAATGAGCAATTGGCGGAAGCGGCCTTCAGCAATCAATCGGTTGTGTTTGATGGGCTGTACTCCGGCAATACCATTATCAATTACAAGCGAAAGCGTGTGCGCGATCATGTGCTGCAATACCTCAAACCCGGCAGCAGCATTTTAGAATTAAACAGTGGTACCGGCGAGGATGCCTTGTTCTTCGCGCAGAATGGCTTTAAAGTTCATGCTACCGACATCTCTGCCGGGATGCAGGCCGAACTGAAACGCAAGGCGGAGCTGTATGGGATGGCAGAAAAGGTCAGTAATGAAATTTGCTCATACACCCAATTAAGCGAATTAAAAAACACAGGCCCATACGACCTCATCTTCTCCAATTTTGCGGGCTTAAATTGCACCGGCGAGCTGGATAAAGTACTGGCCTCGTTTTCGGCGTTATTAAAACCGGGCGGTGTGGCTACGCTCGTTATCCTCCCCAAATTTTGTTTATGGGAAACCTTATTGGTTTTTAAAGGAAAGTTCAAAACCGCGTTTCGCAGGTTTTTTAGCGGTAAAGGGCGCAAGGCGCATGTGGAGGGTGTGCATTTTAAGTGCTGGTATTATAACCCGTCATATGTTGTTAAACAGCTGAAAAATGAATTTGATGTTTTAAGCGTCGAGGGTTTATGCACCCTTGTGCCGCCATCGTATATAGAAGGTTTCGCGGAAAAGCGTCCTTCCGCCTATAAATTCCTGTGCAGGCTGGAGGACAAATGGAAAAGCACATGGCCCTGGAAATACATGGGCGACTACTACATCATTTCACTAAAAAAGAAACTGTAATTATTGCGCTACCCGTTCTTCGGTATGCCGCAGCACATAGGTGAGTTTGTTTTTATAGCGCTCTATCAAACGGTGCTGAAAATTAACCGGGTCGGGCTTGGCAAAGTGCTTGCCTGCCGACATGCCCATCACGATCCCCCGCAGGTTCAGCTTTTTCTGCATGGTTTTCTTACTCCACCGTTTAGAAGTGATCTTCAGGAAAACATCATCCAGCATATCGCCCAGCCTGTTATTCAGCAGGAATTCTACCAGTTTTTTAAGCGCATGGGTTTTTAATGGCTTCGCCGAAGCGAGGCGCAGGGTTTTATTAGGCAGAAAGTTGCGTGTCCAGCTGTTGGCGGCGTAGAATTTCTCAAACACCACATCGCCCTCCAAGGGGATCAGCGTATCGGTTTCGATGGCGGTATAGATGTTCTTTTCGGCAATTTGCAGTTGCTGCTCATCTATATAATAATTCATGCAGTAATTGTGTTGCTTGTTTACCAAAAACGTGAGCTTTTTAAAACAGTGCATCAGCGTACGCGCCACCCAAAGGCGGTTTTTGGCGGTAATGATAAACAGGTCGATATCCGATCTTTCATCCGCGAAATTTTTTGATAACGAACCCGAGATGCCAATGCCGCGCACGTACGGAAATTTGATGAGTAACCGCCCCACTTCTTTAGCCTTCGCTATCATTTCGGCAGCTTTTTGGTTGCCCCTGTTACGGCGGATAATGATGAGGTAGTCGTTTTTTAAGGAGTAGAACTTATCAAACTGATAGATCATTTTGCCGGCAACCAGGTAATTGATAGCCTCGTTAAACGCAACCTGGCAATGTTTTTCGCCCAAAAACAGGTAGATCTCGCCGTAGGTAAGGGGATAATCAAACATATCAAAGTATGCGAGGGCGGCTAAGATATTTCTGTTGATGGTTAACACGGGTTGCTTTTTGATATTGTTTATCCCGGCTTTAGCCGGTATCGTATCTGCTATTGTATATAATGATGACGGCGTAAAAGCCTGTTTGGTTGCCTGTTTTTAAACTATTTATGCGGTAACAACTGCTGTTTTATCCCTGCCGGAGAAGATGAACAGCGAAAAGAAAACGCTGTAAAAGAATATGCCTTTATCTACATCTAAAAAATTCTCGGAGCAGGAAACGGTTGCAATGATCACCATAAAAGCAAACAACAGAACGTCCCTCCTGAATACCGCTTTCCGAAAACCGAAGTAAAGTGTGCCCAGGTAAACCAGCAGGCCGATGGTACCTGTTTTGATGAAAAAACTGATGAATTGGTTATGGGCGTTCAAGCCTGCCAGGTACGAGCGGTAGAACCTGGCCTCGAAAAAACGCTCCTTCAGCAGCCCAATTTCCGAGCCGGAGCCATGGCCGATAACGGGCGACTGTACCGCCAGTTTCCAGGCAACCTGCCAGCGCGCCAGTCGAGGGTCGAAAAGTTCTTCAGCTTTGGCTTTGCCGAGGTCGGTTTTCAGGTCGGTAATATAGCGTTCCTTCAAATTATCCATCCGGTAGATGCCGGTGATGATAAGGACCGAAAGCGAAAGCGTTACGGCGGTATATTTTATCCGTCCGGCGCCCTTCAATAAAAAAATCGGAATGGCGATATTAATGATAACCAGCAGCGAAACAAATACCGATTTAGAGCCCAGCTGAATAATACCGGCCGCCAATATCGCGCAGCAAAACCAGCATAACGCTTTATAGCGGGCGGTTTCGGCTTTTAACAGTTCTGTTATTAAAAACACCAGGGCTATGGCCATCTGCATGGAAAAGAAAGTGGCGTGGATCTCCAGCGGCCCCGAAAAATTATGGTTGGTAAAATCCGCAGAAAACAGGGCGGACAATGGGAAATGGTAAAACCGGATGGTCCTTAATGCTTGCAGATAAAGTAAAAGAATAGCTACCGTACTGCTTATTGCAAACACCAAAAGCAGGTTGTTGCGGTACTTTTTAATGTCGATAGGGTTGAGGCAAAACACCAGCGGGAACAGCAAAATAGTGATCTGCTTGGCCCATTCGTTAAAGGCCTCGGGTTTGTTTATGCTGTATAGTGTACCCGCAACCGTAACAAAAAACACCGATGCCAGCACGATGTTGGTTATGGTAAGCATTGGTTTTATCTCTGCCTTCCGCAGGTTTATTAGCGTGTGAAGAATGTAGCTGATCAGGATCAAATGGCTGTAAAACCTGTCGTACGGCAGGCTGATGAGCAGCAGCATTAAATGGTAATAGCTGATCTGGTTGGCCAGGCTATCTGCTGCCGGGAACAATTTTTTCAATTTGGCGGGCATAGTGGCATTCCATTATAAATTCTTCGTACTCGTCTATTATCTTTTCCCAGTTAAACTGGTATTGTATTTTGTGGAGGTTGTTTTTTACCATCGTTTTTTCGGTATCGTGGCGCTGCACATTCTCCACCAGGTTGCGCACCTCGGCGGCATTGTTAAAATAAAAAGCATCAGAACTCAGTACCGATTTATTGAAAGGGTTATCGTGCGCCGCGATGAGTGCCTCGCTGGCCATCGCCTCTAAAAGCGAAGGATTAGTGCCGCCAACGCTGTGCCCGTGGAAATACAAATAAGAGTTATTTTGCAACGACCGCACCGCCGTATTATCAAATATTGATCCTTTAAACTGGATGCGCTCATCGTTCTTAAACTTATGGGTGATGAATTTGCCAAAGCGGTTGCCGGTATCGCCCAGCACCTTAAAGTTTTTACGCGATGTACTGTTATTAAAGCCCTCTAAAATGCTTTCGATATTATTCTCGGGCTCCATGCGGGCCATCAACAAAAAGTAATCTTCTTTTTGTGCCTCGCTTTTATCAAACTGCTCGCGCTCCTGCTCAGAGAATAAGTCGGCACCGTAGGGGATGTAGCGGCTATCGATATGGTATTTATCTTTTAGGTAGCCTTTAATTACCCGCGAATCGGCAATGTAATACTGGCTGTGTTTTACCGCCAGTTTTTCTGCATATTTTAAAAAGCGCTGCACGGGTTTAGCGTATTTGGATCGTTTCCACTCCAGCCCATCCATATTGGTAATGATGGCGCTATCCTTTGGGTACAACTTCCCCCAAACCGAACTGCTGGTATAACCCATCAGTAAAACCACATCGAACTTTCGTTTGCGGGCATCGGCCAGGCAATTAAAATCATAGGCGAACTGGCCGGCGGTGCCTATTAAATATTCGGGGTCGTAACAGTGTACAATATCTACGCCGTTCCAGTTATTGGCGGTGTAGGGGTGGTTGTGCGAGTTATAAACCGTAACCGAATGCCCCTTTCTCACCAGCCCTTCTGATACATATTCGGAGATATGCTCAAAGCCGCCGTAATGATTGGGGATGCCGCGCGTGCCTAAAATGCCAATTCGTAGTTTCATGCTGAGTATGCTAATTGATATGCTTTGTATGTTTGTATGGCTGCCTGTTGCCAGGTGAATTGTTTTAATATTTTGCGGCGAAAACCTTCGTCGAAATTCGCCTCGCTTGCTTTTTGCACCGCGGCCAGGATGCTTTGCGGCTGGCCGGGGTCGCAGTAAAAGGCATCATCTGCAAAATATTCGCGGGTATCGCCTTTATCGGTTATTACAATGTTGCAACCCATGGCGGCCGCCTCTATGGAGCTTAGCCCGGTGGTTTCGAACCAACTGGGTAGGATATGTACTTTTGCCCGGCCGTAATAATCCACCAGTTCGTGCTGCGGCAGGTGGTTTATAAAGCGGATATTATCTGCCGCTATAGCCTTGCACCGGTTGTAATACGCCAATTGGTTTGGCGCGTGCGAACCGATCAGCATCAGCGTAAAGCCGGTATTATTTAGTGCTTTAATAAGGTTCAGCTGGTTTTTAATACCCTCTATTCGTGCCACGCAAAGCACCAGGTTTTTATTTTTGCTCAGTTCCTTATCGCAGGTAAAAAGCTTTGGATCGATACCATTGGTAACCACCTGGAATTTTGCGCTGCAGGTATATTGGGCAATAATGCGATGATACTCCGACAGGGAGTTGGGCAGTATCAGCGCCGCCTTTCGCAATACTTTTTCGATGCTTTTACGCTGCCCCATCCATAGGTAGCTCTTCCCCGAGAGATGGTCCTTACCGAGCAGCCAGCGGCCAACGGTTTTAATGTAATCGATACTGTTTGCCGGCAGGAAACCCATCAGCGCCCTTAAGCCTTTGGCCTCGTACTTATCGTACTCGCTGTAATTGCACAGGATGGTTGATACCACGAAAGGTTTGTTAGCTCTTTGACTGTGGTACAGGATATCCGCCGGGCGGGTAAGGTTAAAAAAGTGCAGCAGGTCGAAATCCTCGTAGCGGATGGTCTCGCAGGATAATTTTATTTCTACTGCCACGCCTATCTCCGCCAAATGGCGGGCAGTTTGCAACACCTGTACCGTGTCGCCACCGGGGGCGGTATATAAGGTCGACCGTGTGATAAACGCTACTCTCATTATTTTGCCAGGTTTAGGTGCAGCCAGTTTATCAATCGCTCGGGCAGGTAGCTTATGGTGTAAAGCAGGTAATTATCCAGTCGTAAAGGTTGCAGCGCAATAGCTTTAACCATATTGCGCCGTGCACGCTGCGGCTGGTAATTGTTCAGCAAAAATTTTTTACCGCACAGGGCATAGTAGGCCCCCTGCTTGTTTTTTGGCGAGTATTGGGTGCTGCCTATCGCATGTAATTCTTTCCCTTCGGATGCCGTAATGCGCTGGGTTTTGAGCGAAGTATACTTTATCAACCGGAATTTGCGCGTATGCCATTTCTCATCAATAGTAACCGATTCGGGGTTGAGGCGTACTTTTATCAGCGACTGCTGCAGATTGCAGGCCATTTCTGTTTTAAGCAGGTTGGCCCATAAAAAATGATCTTCAAAAGTATAGGCGTGCTCGTTATACCCGCCGGCGTTAACAATAACATCCTTTTTGTAAAGCACACAGGAATGGATCATGGGGCAAACGCTTACATCTAACTGTTTAATTTCATCATAGCTGTAACCGGCCAATTGATGTTTGAACAGAAATTCACCTTCGGTATTAATATAATCCGCCTCGGAGCCAATGATGCTGTATTCGGGATGGCTGCTGATAAAATCGTACTGCACCTGCAGCCGGGTGGGGTAGCAAATATCATCGGCATCAAAACGGGCGATGTAAGGCGCACGTGCATATTTTAACCCGGTGTTAAGGGCCGCAGCCACGCCTTTGTTAGCCTGGTGGATCACCACGATGCGGGCATCGTTGAACGAACTGATGATATCCAGCGTATCATCAGTAGAGCCATCATTTACGATCATCAGCTCAAAATCGCCAAACGTTTGCCCCAATACCGAACTGATGGCCTCATGAATATATTTACCGGCATTATAGGCCGGCATTAAAACGGTGATCTTTGGCTCAGGCATGGGTAAGCTCTCCTTTCTGTTCGGCAGTTTCCTTTATATTGAGGAACAGCAACAGCTCAAAAAACACCATGATGGATAATTGCTCAAACCAGTAATCGACAAACAGCACCGCCATCAACAGCAATAAAATGGGCAGCCCGTAAGTAAGCTTGCGGTAATGCCTGGCGAAAAACCACAGGTAATAGATAAAGAATAGAACTAAGCCAATGAGGCCGTATTCGGCTAATAGCTGGTCGTAAACCGAGAAAGGGCTGTTGGTTAGCGAATGCAGCCCGGTTTGCTTGCTAAAAAAATCGAGGTACACATCCAGGTGGTTCTCTAAAAAATCGTGATTGATGTAGGCGTATTGATGCGGGTAGCCGCCCGCTATACCCAGCCCGGTTGCCCGGAAGGCCAGCTTGGACGAGAAATTCCCCATGCCATCGCCGGTAAGTATTTTGGCCGGGTGCTGTACCAGGAATTTGGCCGTTTGTAAAACGCTGATGGCTTTGCCCGGCAACGTGGGTACCCGGATGGTTTTGGCAGAAATGGGCAACGCCGTATCATGCGTGTTGATAAACCGGATAAGGGGCTGCTGGGCCGCTTGCGGTACTTTAATGCTTTGGTATTTGGCCGAGTGGATATTGGCCTGCGGCAACAATATACGCCCGTCATCATTACGGATGACCTCTTTTTTTACAACGGGCAACTTGCCTTTGGTGTCTTTTAAATACTCGGCACTGCTCAGGCTATCCAGGTACAGTTTGGCGAATTTCTCCTTCCGTTCTTCCGGGTTAAGTTCCGAATCGGGGCGTAGGGTTAAGGGTATTGCTACCGTTTGCGAAACAGTACGGCGCGCCGGTTTTTCAAGGGTGTTCTTGATGGTTTCGGCAACATAGGTATTGTTTTGCGGCGATACCTTCACCATAAAAGTAACCAGCAACATAAGGCAGATAACCACCAGGCTTTTCTGCATGCGGGTGCTCCTGAAAATGAACAGCAAGGCGAGGACCAGTAATAAAACAATATTGATAAAGTTGCTGCCTGTTAAAAGCAGGGTAGCCATGCAGGCTATCAGCATCAGTGGTTTTTGGCGCACCAAAAAATAGATAACGCCCATAGCATTAATGGCGGCATTGGTAGTGCTGGTATCAAAGGTTACGCCCTTGATATAGTCGCCCGTTCCGATGAAATATTTTTGATAGTTGCCCTGATAGGTATAGGGGTTAAGGGCATGCGTTTCGATGATGATGCGGAGCAAATTAATAGCCGATACGCCTGCATTGATAGCAAAAAAAAGGAGGAGCGTGTTGTGCAGTACTTCGGCGCTTTGCTTTTCTACCGAGAGCTTTATCTGGTGGATAGCCAGGATGCACAGCAGCCAAAAAAACAGCCCCGTTGCAAAAACGATAAGGTAATTGATGTTTTGATACCCTTTGCCGATGAACAGGCCAACAAACGATAAAGGAATAATAAGCAGGTAGAATAATGGCAGCCGCGAATTTTTTAAGCTGAAGCCAAACTTAAAATCGAACTGTAAGAGGTAGATAAGCGCTATGGCAGGGATCTTTATTGCCAGCTTTACATTTAAAAACAGCAGGAGCAAGGCAAGCAGTTTCCAGTCTGCATAACTCTTCCATTTTTTGATGTTGATGGGGCTTATGGCCATTGCGTATTATAGTTTAGCTGAGTTGGGGAGCAAACGGCAGCGGCCGTTTATCCAGAAAGAATTATAATTCGTCCGGGTTAATTCTCTAAAAACATTACGCTTTGGAATTTGGAATGGTTGCCTGTGGGGAGAGATGGTTGAGGATATTTATATTGGAATATCGTGGATATTTCTAGGTCGCGATTTTACTCACCCTGAATGCGCTCCGCTGTTCGACCCTCTCTGCTTCGCAAAGAAGGTGAAGAAAAAAGAAAACTTTTCTATTGGGCAAAGAAGGGGGACTTCACTTCCTCACCCTCTTTACCGCAGGTAGAGAGGGTCGACAAGCGAAGCGATGTCGGGGTGAGTAAAATCTGCGAGCGATCAGAAACGAATTTTAAAGTCTCGAACACCAAAAATTTATGCCGAAAAAGCTGCCGCCACGGTTTCCTTGTCGCTAAGTTTTAGCTGGCGGGTTAAGTAAAGGAGGATAACATAAATTGCTGCGCCCAGCGCTAATGCCAGCCAGCAATTAACTGCGCAAAATTTCATGGCCGCACCACTTGCCAAAGCACAAGCCGTACACAGCGCCAGGTTTTGCCAAATGGTATTTAGCGGTTTAATGCGATTATGGCTTAAATAAAATACTGCCTGTACCAGGTACGATGCCAGGAATCCGGCGGCTGCACCCTCGTTGCCAAAAATGGGTATCAGTACAACATCCAGCCCGGCGTTTACCAAAAACGTAATGATGAACCCTTTCAATATCAACTTCATTTCGCCTTTGGCAAAAAAGATGGTCCACAAAAAATTATTGAGGTACAGGAAGGGGATGCAAAGCGAAAGGATGAATACGGTGCCGGCATTAACAGCGCCGTATTTGCCGCCGGTGATCGCATCCACAACTGGCGACCAGAGGATGTTAAGCGCCAGCCCGGTAAAAGCGGCGATGCCCATTTCGGCACGTACCAGGTTTTGAAGGGGCGCGATATCCACCGCATCCTGCTTAAACATTTTGGTGAATTTGGGTATCAGTAGCGGCGCTATGGCCAGCAACGGGAGTGTGCTCATCTCAAAAACCTTATAAGCAAAGCTGTATTCGGCCAGTTTTATCGCCGATGCCATAAAACCGATAAACACCCAATCGAACCTCGCCATGGCAGAAGTGAGGATATTAACCCCGGTTTGCGGCAACGCCTCGCGAAGCAAGGCAGCATATTTAGCCCTGTGCCACAAAACATTAAAAGAGATCTTAGTGCCGCGACTGAAAATCACCCCGGTGATCAGTAGCTCCAGCACATCTCCGGCTACAAAAATAATAACGGCGTTTTGCAATGAAATAACGTGTATAATAGCCAGCACTAATAAAGCCACGCTTCGTATTAGGTTAGATACCACGAGCATGCTACCCAGCATTTTAAAACGTTCCAGCCCGCTGGCGGCTTGTTTAAATGGGGTGGAAAAGTAGATCATCAGCTTTCCCGCGCCGACCAGTAAAAGCAGCGGGTAAACGCCGTTAGTTTGGCTGATGAATAAGCTGCCCAGCAGCAAAGCGCCGTAAAACAGCAAACCGGTTAGCAATACATGGAAAAGGTAAAGCGAGAGCACCTCCCGGGTATCTTCGCCTGAAGCGATCTTGCGGATAGAGACCTGGTCGATACCTAATGAGAGCAGGTTAAAGGCCATCATCAGGATAGCCAGCGCGAGGTTCAGTTGGCCGAAGCTGTTTTTATCGAGCCCGGTAGAGAGCAGGTAAAAAATAACCAGTCCGGCCAGTTGATTAATAACCAGCTGCAGGGTATTTGCCGAAAGATTTTGAAATAATTTGCTTTTCAAAACGATCAATATTCAACCACCAGTTTTTTGGGTGCCGGTAACTTACCCGAAGGTAGGTATTTGCCTTCTTCAAAAAGCTTTAAGTAATGATATTTAAGCCGGGTGTTCTTATAAAGCATCAGGGCGATATCCATTCCTTCCAGCCCGTCTAAAAAACCCAGGCGGAAAAGGTAGCTAACAAGAAAGCCAAACACAGGGGAAAAGTAGAGTTTAAAAAAGGTAGACTTTTTGCCCGCGTTTAAATATTTAATCGCACTTAATCGAGCGTAATGCATCGCTTTTTTATCGCACTCTTTTATATTTTGTACCGAGTAATGGTGCAGATAGCCGCCTACCTTTTTTACTGTTGTGCCGGGCGGCAGCAGTAAAGTTTCGTGCACCTCCGTTTCCGACCATCTTACCCGGGTGCGGTTAAAAAGGCGGCGGTGGTGGTCGCGGCCCCAGGTGCCGTATTTAATTAGCTTATCCCCAAAGTACGATCGGAATTGGATATCGTACACCACATCAGGGTTATCAAATGTTAAGCCGTGCAGGGTGTTAATGAGTTGTACATCGGCTATCTCATCGGCATCTATGCTCAATATCCATTCGTACCGGGCAAGCGCAACGCCTTTATTTTTATTGGCACCGTAGCCATCCCAGCTTTTATGGTAAACGCGGCAGCCGTAAGCTTCGGCAATTTTTAGGGTACCATCGGTGCTGCCATTATCTACCACTACGATATCATCGCTGATAAAGCTTGCCATTTTAAGGCATCTGCCCAATATAGCCGCTTCGTTTTTGGTAATAATTACGATGGAAACCGGTATCATTTATGGATATTGTATGATGAATAATAGGGTGTAACCCGCCTTTTAATTGTGGCTGGTTATATACTATATCGTTTACAATGGGGCAGGGGTTGCCTACTGGTAAAGGCACAGGAGAAATAAATATTGAACGATTTTGCTTCAAGAATTTAAATGCTTTAAAATCAAATGTTTAAACAACGCTAAAATATTTTTTAAATAAACAGGCAACCTTTAAACCTGCAATTACGTGATGTAGAAAGATAAGGTTAAATTTATAGGCATATAGTTTAATAACCCGCATGGGCGACGAAGAGTTACATCAACTGATACGAGGCTGTGTAAAGCAGGACAGGAAATGTCAGAAAATGCTGTATAAGGCATTTTATGGCTTTTCTATGGGCATTTGCCTGCGCTATGCCAACAACCGGGATGAGGCTGCCGAGGTAATGAACCAGGGTTTTTACAAGGTTTATACGCATATAGACAGGTTTGATACAACGCGGCCTTTTAAAGCATGGCTGGGCCGTATTATGATGAATGTTTCTATCGATTACTATCGCGCCAACCTTAAAATGGCGTATACCGACGATCTGGACAAGGCCGAGCATTTAACAGATGGCGAACTGGTAGACCGTAACTTAAACTATGAAGACCTGCTGCGTATGGTGCAGCAATTGCCGCAGGCCTATCGTACCGTGTTTAACCTTTTTGCGATAGATGGGTACTCGCACGAGGAGATAGGCGATATGCTGAACATCAGCCCGGGTACATCAAAATCGAATTTGCACAAAGCACGACAAAAATTAAAAACAATGATATTAAAAGCAGACGATGCTGGCAACAACCAAAACTATAACCGGGGAATGGATTACAACCCCATTGTAGCGATATGCGGCAGCGATATCAAAAACGCTTTTTTTAATAACGGTATCCGGAAATGAAAGAGGGGGAGGAGAAAATAGATAACATATTTAAAAAGCGCCTGGACGACCCGGCGAACAACCTCGCTTACAACGAGGATGATTGGGATGCCCTTGAACAAATGCTGGATAAAGGCAAAAAACGCCCCATTATTGCCTACTGGCTGCCAATAATAAGCGGCATAGCCGCCCTGTTGTTATTATTTATAGGCTGGTGGTTATTTAAAGCCGACCAGGCAGCGGTTAAACCAACCCAGCAAGTTGTAGTTAAACAGGTGCCACATAATGTAAACAGCGATACCAGCGGCAATAATAAGCCACAGGCACCTGTAGTGGCTCCTGCAAATAATATAGCGGTCACCCCGGCAACATCAGATAAAAAGCAGGGAGGTAATTATCTGCCAAAGAGAAAGGCAGAGGCCGAAAGAGGAACTACCTCAACCGAAAATGCAGGGGCTACCATACTGGCCGCAAGCGGGATAAACACACCGCAGAAGAATAATACGGTTGTAGCACCCGTGCAGAAGGATACCGTACCACCGGCGAAAGCGGATATGGTTGCCATACAGAAGGATACCACATCGCCTGCTAAAATCGGCGCTGCTGCAGATGCGGGGCAAACCGCAGTGGCACAGGTACAACCCGCCAAAGCACCCGCGAAGGTAAAAGTAAAGGCAGGTTCTTTTGGTGCCAACCGCCCGCAATATGCCTTAAGCGTAATTGCCTCTTCGGATATCAACGGGGTTAACTCCTTTCAGCAGAGCAAGGTGGGCAGCAATTTTGGGGCGATGTTTTCGGTAAGCATTAAGAAATGGACGATCACTACGGGGGCAACTTATTCTGTTAAACCGTATGCAACTACGTTTGCCAATTACACTACCGGCTACCAGTTCAAGCAGGACCCAACAAACGTTGTCGCCGATTGCCGCATGCTGGATATCCCGCTCAACATTGGTTACCAGGTTTATCAGAAAGGTAAAAACAAGTTTTCGCTGGGTACGGGGCTGTCATCGTACTTTATGCTGCACGAGAATTATAAATATACTTACAGTTCGGCATATCCTAACGGGCCGGCAAACTATGTTGTTGCCAACCCGCAAAACTATTTATTCAGCAACCTTAATTTAAACGCAACGTTCGAGCACCGGGTAAATTCAAAATTCAGTTTAAGTGTACAGCCGTACATGAAACTGCCGCTGAAACCGGTGGGGTATAGCCAGGTAAACCTGCATACCGCGGGGGTAGCCGTTGGCTTCAACTGGAACATAAATTCAATCACCAAACCAAAGTAACATGAAGTACATCTGTATTATTTTACTTGCCTGGTTAAGCATCAAAAACCAGGCAGGGCAGGATTTCTATGCCTGTAAAAACGCGAAGATCAGTTTATTCTCGAGCGCCCCCTTGGAAGATATCCAGGCCTCGAGCGGCAGTGGCACATCGGTTTACAACCCTGCCACCGGCGACCTTGCCTTTAGCGTGGGTATCCGCTCGTTCCAGTTCCCAAAATCGTTGATGCAGGAGCATTTTAACGAGAATTATATGGAGAGCGATAAGTATCCCAAAGCCACCTTTAAAGGAAAGATAAAGGAACCTGTGGACATCACCAAAAACGGCAGCTACCCGGTAAACGTAACCGGCGAACTGAACGTTCATGGCGTTACGCAAACCCGCACTATCACCGGCACGGTGGTGGTGAACAACGGCACGGTAAGCATGACATCAGAGTTTATGGTGAAATGTGCCGATCATAAGATCGACATCCCCACACTGGTATTCAAGAAGATTGCCGAGAGTATCAAAATGAACGTATCGGCAACTTATACGGCGGTAAAAAGCAGCTAAAACCCTATAACAATTTATATCATGAAGAAGCTAATATCCCTTGCAGCCTGCGCTGTAATTAGTACCGCCGTATGGGCGCAAACCAAGCCCGCGGAAAGTAAGACCGCGGCCGATTCCCTGCTCAACAGCATGGACAGCACCCCCAAGGCCGAGCCGGTTATCGCCACCTTTAAATCCACCCGGTTAATTTTAGGTGCTACTACCGAAACCGTTAAAAAGAATAACCTCAACTTTTTGGTGATCCACCGCTTCGGCGATATCGGCGGTTCGGAAGGTGGGGGTAAAACGCTACTTGGGCTTGATAACTCCAGTGATATCTATATCGGTTTTGAATATGGTGTTAGCGATAACCTGGATATTGATTTTGGCCGCAGCAAATTCGCGCAGCAGGTAGATCTGGGGCTTAAATACGCCATAGTACACCAAACATCAGATAACGCCACGCCATTTGCCGTAACGCTTTTAGGCAAGGCAGGCATAAAAGCCTATCATGCCGACCAGGGCGAGTTCCCAACTTTTGCGGATAGGTTTGCCTACGTGGCGCAGGCCATCATCGCCCGTAAATTCTCATCCAACTTTTCCCTGCAGTTAACGCCAACCTATGTGCGCAATAATTCACCCTTTCCGTTTTTGGCGGGGAACGAGCGCAGCTTTTTTGCCATGGGCATAGCGGGCCGCTTAAAGGTTACCAAGCGGATGGGCATAGTGGTGGATTACGCACACCCCTTCTCTTCGTTCCGCAGCAACGCAACCGGGGATAACGCCTTTTACGACCCGCTGGGTATAGGTATTGAGATTGAAACCGGTGGGCACGTGTTCACCATCGTGTTCAGCAATGCCAAAGCGATAACCGAAACCAGCTACCTCAGCGCCAGCCAAAGCGATTGGGGCAAGGGGCAGTTCCGCTTAGGTTTTACTATTTCGAGAATGTTCAGCTTCAATAAAAAAGCAAAAAAAGCTTATTAACAAAGCTTTTAAAATAGTCGCGTTTTGTCGCTTGCATATTTGAATCACCCCTCCCCACAGCAGAGAGGGGCAGGGGGTGAGTCAACTCGGCAGGAGGACATTTACGCATTGTTTAAGACACTGATTTTTATTAACCCTACAAAAATACAACAACATGGAAAGACATGAATTTTTAGCGAAGCTGGGCATTGGCCTGGCGGCAGTTTGCACGGGATGCAGTTTGGTATCTTGCGGCAGTAACCCCAAAAACGAAGACCCCACGCCGGGCAGCGATGGCAATATATTTACCACCAACCTGAATACCGAGCTGCTTAACATTGGCGATGCCAAGGTATCTAACGGTGTAATTTTAGCCCGTACCGCGGCAGGTAACACCGCGGATGCATTTTCTGCCGTACAGGTGGCCTGCACGCACGAAGGCACCTTTATCAATTATAACCAGGCCGGGGGGATCTACATTTGTCCGCTGCATGGCAGCCGTTTCAGTAAAGAAGGTTCTGTGTTGCAGGGGCCGGCAGTAAACTCCCTCAAAAAATACAATGTGGTGATCTCCGGCACCAATTTAAACGTGCGGGCATAAATTAAGAATGTTAATTGTGATGTGGTGAGGGCAGCCTACCCCTTGTTTGGGTAGGCTGTTTTATTAGCGCGCATCCATAAGTAAACGCTATGAAATTTAATGGTATGGACACTTGATGCAGTATGGTTCCGGCTCCATTACGGGCGATTTACCTGTAAATTGTCATAATTGTATCAGGAATAATACATCAGCTTAATAATTTCTATTTTGCGGCGTTTAGCAGTATTAAAGTTTATCCATGTACAAAAAGTTACTTTTATTTTTATTCATTTTTAAAATATCTACCACTTCCGCCCAATATAAATGGTCACCCAAAACAGATAAGGATGGGATAAAGGTTTTTACCAGTTTGGTGCCCGGCTCAAAATTTAAAGCCATAAAAGTGGAGGCCGATCTGGATGCCACCGCTGCACAATTGGTAAAAGTGCTGCTGGATGTAAAAGGCTGTACCGAGTGGGTTTCTCATACCAAGCTTTGTACCCTGCTAAAACAGGTATCGCCATCAGAATTGTATTATTATTCGGAGATAGATGTACCCTGGCCCGCCACCAACCGCGATTTTGTTGCCCACCTCATTGTTCACCAAAACCCCGAAACAAAAGTGGTAACAGTAGATGGCCCTGCCGTACCGGGTTTTGTACCGGTGAAGGACGATATCGTGAGAATAACTGCCTCCAAAGGCGAATGGATCATCACACCGCTCCAGAAAGATAAGATAAAAGTAGTGTACACCCTGCAGGTAGATCCCGGAGGGAACATCCCCGCCTGGCTCATCAACATGCTTGCCGCAGAGGGCCCCACCAGGAGTTTCCAGGGATTAAAAAAGCAGCTGAAAAAACCGGAGTATGCCCAGGGGGTAGGTTTTATAAAGGATTAGATGTTTAAGCTTTTGGCTTTAAATTGGCCTTAAGCATTACCCGGCCTTTTTTGGTTAAAGTACAGGCCGGCGATCTTTCTTTTTCCGCGCCTTTGGCAACCTCTATCAGGTTGTATAATCTTAGGTCTTGCAGGTCATCCTTGCTTATATTTATCGCCATGCCCTTCTCGGAAATTACTTTTAGTGCGGCAACAACTTCATCGTGTTTCATGGTGTTATATTTAACGGTAAAGATATCACAATATAAAACAAGAAAGGTTCGTTTTGGCAGTGCTTTTAGCTAAAATAAGCGCTTAATCCAGTTCTATATTCAATTCCGCAGAGAATAGGGTGCCTGTGTTGGTGGTAATTAACTGGTGTTTGTTGGGGTAAAGTATATCCAGCCTGCGCTTTACATTTTTTAGTCCGATGCCCTCGCCGGGGCGGGATGCATTGTCGTGTTGCTGGATATCGTTAACAATGCTGAAGTATAATCTACGCCCGCATGCTGGTATTTTCAAAGCGATGTGAATAGTGGTTTGACCCAGTGTATCCGTGCCGTGTTTAAAAGCATTTTCTACCAGCGCGATAAGCAGCATAGGGCCGATATGGTAGGAAGAGTAGTCGCCTGCCATATCGGCTTCAACCTTTAATTCGCTGCCAAATCGCAGCAATTGCAGTTCGATATAGCTATTCAGGTAAGCTATTTCCTTATCCAGCGGTACCCGGTTGTCGTCGCTTTCGTACAGCATGTAACGCATCAGATGCGATAGGTTCATGATGGCGGGTTCCACCTGGTCGGATTTTTTGCGGGCGAGCGAGGTGAGGTTATTGAGCACATTGAACAAAAAATGCGGGTTTATCTGCGAACGTAAAAAGTTGAGTTCGGTGCGCAGGTGCACGGTTTCCCTTTCCTTTAGCAGTTGCTGCCGGGCATTGTTATCCAGTATTATGCGGTAACAAAAGCTGCATAGCAGTGCGATAAATGGTGAAAGGATAGGCATGAATATGCCCGGCCCTCTGCCCATTGGCGACCCAAATGACCGCTGACCGTGGTTTGTTTCGCCAGGCCGGTAGGGGACGGAATCGTGCCAGTCGCGCGGAAAGCTACCTGCCGGGGGGCGTGGAGGATTTCCTCTAAAAAACCACCAGTATAGCCAGTAGCAAGCCAGTAAAGCAGTTAGCGATGTTAGATAAATTAACCATCCGCGTTTTTGCAATAGGGGGTAAAGCAGGTAAGTATGAATGTAAAACAGCGCCAGTAGTATGATATTGGAGGTAACAATATTGGTTATAAAGCGATGATGCATCCACTCGGGGATGTTGGGCGGCGAGCTTACAAACGGCAGCACCAATAACAGGAACCACACCAATGCCGGTAGCAAATTGTACACCCAGGGTTTATAGCTTGGCTTGTTCATGTGGCAAAAGAGGTTTAAAATGCAATAATGTGCAAAAATACTCGACCAATGGCCTTAATGACGAGACCAAACGCGTTAAATAATGTTAAAAAAATAATAATGTGTGCCACATGATGTTTCTTTGAATAGTGGAAGCCCCTAATGCTTGCCCGGGTAGATATGCGGTGTATAATTATTGATGATGAGCCACTTGCGCTTGAACTTTTAGCAGATAATATAAAACAGGTGCCACGCCTGCAATTGGTAGCCAGTTGCCGCTCGGCAGCACAGGCTATGCAGGTTTTACATGCCGAGCCGGTCGACCTGGTATTCTGCGATATACAAATGCCGGGCATTAGCGGGTTGCAATTTGTAAAAAGCCTTGCCCAAAAGCCCATGGTGATATTTATAACCGCCTACCATGAATTTGCCGTGGACGGCTTTGAGCTGGACGTGGTAGATTACCTGCTAAAACCCGTGCCCCTGGAGCGATTTCTAAAAGCCTGTAATAAGGCACTCCATTTGCACGATATCGAAAATAAACCTGCTGCAATTGCGCCGGAGCCCAGCCGCGACCACCTTTTCGTTTATGCCGATTACAACCTCATCAGGATAAATCATGGCGAGATAACTTATATAGAAGGGCTGAAAGATTACGTAAAACTGCACCGCAACGGAATTGCCAAACCGGTATTATCGCGGATAACCATAAAGGCATTGGAGGAACAGCTGCCTGCGCACCAGTTCTTCCGTACGCATAAATCATACATCGTTAACCTGGGTTACGTACAATCGGTACGCAAGGGCCGTATTAAGCTGGAGGATGCCGAAGTGCCTTACACCGATAATTACCGCGAAGTTATCAGCCGGATGACGGGGAAGACTATTTAAAATAAAAATATTCGAGGCGTGGCGCAAATGTCCGCGTCGCGAGTTGACTCACCCCCAATCCCTCTCTCCTTCGGAAAGAGGGGAGTTTTCGTTTTTTTCTTTTTCTTCACCCTCTTTGCGGAGCAGAGAGGGGCGACCAGCGTAGCGAAGTCGGGGTGAGTCCCTCGTCCGGCGATAAGAACTACTGCACATATAGTGCGTTGGTCTATACATAAGTAGCCTTCATCTCTTTTATTTGATAGCCCGTTTCTCATCATCCAAATTAGCGGCATCATGCTAATTTGATGGATAGAAAACTACGTTACACATTCCTGTTTATTTTGCTGAGCGGGGTTGCTTACGGGCAGCAAAGCACACGTGAGAAACTTAAAAAAATACGGGTAGATCACTTTTTTACCTGTACGCTCGATCAGTTGATGGATACCCTCGCTGCGGCGTACGATATCCCCATTGTTTTTGAGCGCGATTCGCTGATGCAGATGGATATTACCGAGCACTTTTTTGATGAACCATTGGGGAAAGTTTTAAAATTTGCCTGTAAGGCCAAC
This sequence comes from Mucilaginibacter pankratovii, assembly GCF_014773265.1. GTDB lineage: Bacteria > Bacteroidota > Bacteroidia > Sphingobacteriales > Sphingobacteriaceae > Mucilaginibacter > Mucilaginibacter pankratovii. Next base: position 279,508 of record NZ_JACWMY010000006.1, read on the forward strand.
GGGCTGCAATACTGGATAGAGAACGATGGTACCCTCTACATTCTGCAAAATCCGGATGACCTGCCCCGCCTCAAAAAACGCTACGAGCTTAACCAAACCGCCCGGAGCTTTAAGCCGGTAATATTGCCTCCACCTGCCGACCCACCCAAACATTTTATGTTTGCTTTAACCGGGCACGTTACCGATCAAAAAACGGGCGAATCGCTGCCAGGTGCCAGTGTGCGCATCCGTGGAACCGACCTGAGTGCCCTCACCAACACCAGCGGTAATTTTACCATCCTTAATATCCCTTCGGATACCTCGGTAGTGGATGTGTCATTCATTGGGTACCAGCCGGATATATTTCGTTTGGATAGTAACAGCGTGAAGGGCAACATCAGCTTTTCGCTCTACCCATCGTTAAATTCGCTGAGCCAGGTGGTAATTACCGGCCGCAAAAAAGGCGTGCTGAATACCGATAGCAAAAAAGTGAGCGTAATACAGCTTACTCCCGCGTTACTTGATAAATTGCCCAACATTGGCGAAAAGGATATCATGCGCTCCTTTCAGCTGATGCCGGGTGTTGCGGCTACCAACGAATCATCATCGGGCATCTATGTACGCGGCGGCACGCCGGACCAGAACCTGGTTACGTTTGATGGCTTCACCATTTACCAGGTAGATCACTTGTACGGTTTTTTCAGTGCCTTTAACAGTAATGCCGTGCGCGATGTGGAACTGTACAAAGGCGGCTTTTCATCCAAATACGGTGGCCGGCTCTCCAGCGTTACCGAGGTGCGTGGCAAGGATGGCAATAAAAAGGAAGCCAATATTGGAGGCGATATCAGCCTGCTAAGTACCAATGTTTATGCCGAAACACCTGTTGGCTCAAATGCCTCTGCGTTAATAGCTATCAGGCGTTCGTACCAGGGACCGTTGTATAATAAGCTGTTTGGGCAATTTAACTCCAGCGCCGCCAATACTGGTGGTGGTGCTATCCGGGGCGGCCCTGGTGGTGGTGGCGGTGGTTTTGGCGGTGGTGGTTTTAATAATCAAACCACACCATCATCGTACTTTTACGATCTGAATACCAAGTTCACCTACGCACCATCTACTAAAAATACTTTTAGCTGGAGCCTTTACACAGGTGCTGACAGGTTGGATAATAGCCGCGAGATGACCCTGCCATCATTCCTCACTTCATCGGGCGGTACGCTAAATATTGCCGATGATACGCATTATGGCAACTTAGGTACCAGTGTGAAATGGAACACTACGCCAAGCCAAAAGCTGTTCGGTAGTACGGTGCTGAGCTATTCCAGCTTCTTTAGTGACCGCGACCGTGGTACCACCGGTACCATAACCGATAGTGCGACTACCACAACCATCAATAACGGGATATTGGAGAACAACCGTTTAAAAGATGCGGGCATAAAATCTGACTGGGAGTGGAACGCGGCATCAAAACTAAAATTGCTGTTTGGTGGCTTTAACTCCAATGTTAAAATAGATTACACCTACACCCAAAACGACACTACAACGCTCATCAATCAGCATAACTCTGGCTCAACCACGGGTGCTTATACCGAGCTGGAGTATGAGCCGAATGGCAGGTGGCATATTCAGCCGGGTTTCCGTACCACTTACTTTTCGCCAACCAACAAGCTTTATTACGAGCCAAGGTTATCCGCCATTTATCACCTTACCGATCATATTAACCTGAAAGGTGCCACAGGCAGGTTTTACCAGTTTACCGACCGTGTAATACGCGAAGACGTAGCCGGGGGCGACCGTAATTTTTGGGTGCTGGCTAATAACAGCAACATCCCGGTAGGGGTATCAGACCACTTTATTTTCGGCACCAGCTACGAAACTGATAAGCTATTATTTGATGTAGAAGGTTATTACAAAAGGCTGAATGGGCTTACTGAGTATTCTATCCGTCAGCTTGGCGGCGGCGCAACGGGTGGTGGTCCAATGGGTGGTGGTGCCCCAATGGGCGGTGGCGGGGCAGCTGCAACCACAACCATTACCGAAAATTTTTATAATGGCAGCGGCTATGCAAAAGGGATAGAATTTCTGTTGCAAAAGAAAACAGGCATTTACACCGGCTGGCTAAGCTATACGCTTGCCGAGGCTAAGAATAAGTTTGATGCTTACGGCAGCAGCTATTTTTCGGCCGCGCAGGATATCAGGCACGAGTTTAAATCGGTAAACATGTACCACCTGCAGCGCTGGAGCTTTGCGGCCACGTTTATATTCAGCACAGGGCACCCGTATACCGCGCCTGCCGGGGTTTATAACATCAACACGCTGGATGGTAATAAAATAAGCTACCTATCGGTAAGCGAAAAAAATGGTGAGCGTTTACCGGCCTACCACAGGCTGGATCTTTCTGCCACCTACGATCTGCTTAAAACCGATGCCACCAAAATAGGCAGTATTAGCTTTTCGCTGTTCAACGTGTATAACCACCGCAACACCTGGTACAACGAGTATTATATCCGCGGCAACCAGGTGGTTACCACAACAGTGAAGTACCTGGGCCTAACCCCCAACATCACCCTTAGCCTAAAACTAAAATAATGGTAAAAAGAATTCTATATAGCCTGTTTTTTATAAGCACTATACTTTCATCCTGTAAAAAGGATGGCACCACCACCGTAGCCGAGCGGCCCGTAGTGATCAGCTACCTGCTGATAGGGCACCCGGTTAAAGTGAATGTGTATGAGCAAAAAGCCTTTAGCGATACCGCGGCTTATGGCCCGCGTATAGGCGGTTTAGCGTTAGCACTATCTGACGGGACGCAAACCGTACAACTCACCGAAACCACAACCGGCAATTACACTTATGTCGATTCCACTTTTTTGCAAACCGGCAAAACGTACACCTTGCAATTCACCTATAAAAACACGGTGATAACGGCCAGTAGTTTAATGCCGGCCTTTACTTCGGGCTACGCGGCATCCCGTACCAAATTTGCCATAAGGGTGGGCGTAACACCTGCCGAATCGGATTCAACCGCGGTTAGGTTTAGCTGGAATAACCCCGATTCGTTGTATCATGTACTGGTGTTTAAGTATGACGAAGCCAACACCTACGCCAATGGAAGCGGTAACTTTCCCTCGAATTTTACCGTCAATGCCAAAATGGCTGATTATTATGATGTGCCGTACAGGCCGTTCAGGTACGCCGGGGGGTACAGCGCCATATTGTATACTGTAAATAAGGAGTACAGCGATATCCTCACCACCAATACCAACACCAATTCGCAGCAACTGAATAATCCACCCGGGAATATTACAAACGGCTATGGCATATTTGCCGCGATGCAGGCAGATACCATCAGAATGAGCCTGACGAATTAAGCGCGTATCTTTTGTTAGGTTAAATAGTCCAGGCAATATTACCGGGCAGGGGAAACCTGTGCCCGGTTTTTTTGCGCCCCTCAGTTTAAAAAAATGGCCCGCCTTACGCTTTTTTACAACCCGTTTGATACATTTGATAAAAGGTTAATCTGCAATGAAGCCGGATAACCTGTAGCCTTAGCCAGCACACAGCAATGAACTGGCGGAGCAAAACCTAAGAAGCTTAATTATACATCATGAGTTTTAAAAATAAAGTAGCCATTGTAACGGGGGCGGGCCAGGGCATTGGGTTTGAAATTTGCAGCATGCTGGTAGAAAAAGGTGCTAAGGTTATCCTGAACGATATTGATCCGGCGCTTGCCGTTAAAGCCGCAGCACTGATCGGTCAAAGCAAGGGCAATAATTGCCACCCAATGCCGGGCGATTGCAGCGATGTAGGCTTTATTAATGAAATGGTTAACACGGCGGTTACCATGTATGGCAGTTTGGATATTGTGATAGCAAACGCGGGGATAACGCTGTATGGCGATTTCCTCACCTATTCGGAAGAAGCCTTTTCAAAAGTAATGAACGTGAATTTGGCAGGTACTTTCTTCCTGACGCAGGCTGCTGCAAAACAAATGAAACTGCAGGGTACGGGAGGGTCAATTTTATTCATGTCATCTGCAGTGGGGCACCAGGCTCTTAAAAGTTTGGCCGCCTACGCCATGACCAAGGCCGCATTAGAAATGCTGGCTAAAAACCTGGTTATTGAGTTGTCGCAATACAAAATAAACGTAAACACAGTTGCGCCGGGTGCCACCGTAACAGAACGTACCATGCAGGAACCCGATTACGAACGCATCTGGGCAAGCATCACACCCATGGGTCGCCCCAACTCTGTTTCGGACATTGCTAACACGGTTTTGTTTTTAGTATCCGACGAAGCCAGGCAAATTACTGGCCAAAATCTGCTGGTAGATGGTGGATGGACGGCTGTAAGTATTCTCCCCGACGGACTAAAATAATCCCGGGCCCGTACCTTTATTTCCTGAAACCAATTGTTTAAAATTCCAGGCATTTCCCGCCTTGAAAGCTATTTAAAATTATTCTAAATAAGATTGTGAAATTTAAGTGAAGTTTTTATTTTTGCGGCTGATTAGAATTAATCTAAATAAAAACAGCATGAAAAAACTTTATCCGATTCTACTGCTTATACTCTCGATCAACCTATATGCGCCGCTACTTCTCGCACAATCTAAAACCGGAAATGTTGCGGGTACAGTAAAAACCAGTGATGGCAAACCCGCTGCTTACGTAAGTGTAGGCCTTGCGGGTACTAATAAAGGCACCACAGCAGATGAAGACGGTAAATACGAACTTAAAAATATTAAACCCGGCAGCTACACCCTCAAAGTTTCGTTTGTCGGCTTAAAAACACAGGAAAGCCCCGTAACCGTAACCGCGGGTAACACCAGCCGCTTGAATTTTAACTTAACCGAGAGTGCGTCTCAGCTTACCGAAGTTGTTATTACCGGCTCGCAAACACTCAACAAACCGGTGTCCTTAGGTAAAGCTAATATCCGCCCGCTTGATCTGCCGCAAAGTACCGGCGTTATCAGCAGCACGGTTATTGCCGATCAGCAAGCGGTTCGCCTGGGCGATGTGCTTAAGAACGTAAGCGGTGTTTCGCTTACACAAACACGTAACGGCGTAGCCGAAACTTTTTCGGCCCGTGGCTACAGTATTGGTGTGGCCGGTTCTGGTGGCAGCATCTTTAAAAACGGCATTATATCCAATACACAGGGTTTCCCTGATGCCAGTACCCTCGAGTCGATAGAAGTGCTTAAAGGCAGTTCTGCGTTGCTGTACGGTAACGTATCTGGCGGGGTGGTGATCAATATGGTTACCAAAAAACCAAGGTTCGACTGGGGCGGATCGGTTTCCATGCTGCTTGGTAGTTACAACCAATACAAGCCAACTTTGGATATCTATGGCCCTATCACCAAAAACCTGGCCTTCCGTGTGGTGGGTACCCATGAAGATGCCAACAGCTACCGCGATGTAGTGAATACGCACCGTACTTATATCAACCCATCATTACTTTACAAAATAGGCCAAAAAACCGATGTGCTTTTTCAGTTTGATTACTTGAAATCAGATTTGGTGCCCGATGCCGGCGTTGGCATACCCAACAATCGTATCACCGTAACCGAAGTACCGAACGAGCCGCGTAACCGTTTTATTTACCCTAACTGGGCCTATAACAACACAAAACAAACCGCCGGTTATTTAACGGTGAACCATAAATTCAACGATAACTGGAAACTGAACGCTATTGGCGCTATACAAAATACCCGTGTAAACGGCTTTGGGGTGGGCGTACCTACTACCATTGCCGCAAACGGCGATTGGAACCGGGCACTTAGCGCGGTAAAATCCGGTGAAAAAGATTACTCTGCCCAATTAAATTTAAACGGAAGCTTCAAAACGGGCCGTTTTCAGCACCAGTTGCTGTTCGGAACAGATTTTACCCGCATTGTAACCGAGGGTAACACCTTTAAATATACCTCGGCTGCCGGTGTTATAGGTACCGCTTACGATAAGATCAATATCTACGATCCGGCGACGTTTAACGTGCGTAACGATATTCCTTCTATTACTGATACAGCGCGCACTATTACACCGCAGAACCGTGCCGGCATTTATATCCAGGATCTGATCAGCTTAACCAGTAAATTTAAAGTATTGGCCGGTGTACGCTGGTCGTACCAAAAGGCTATCCAGTCTACCATATTTAACTACGATAAGCAGTTAGAAAGAAGAGGCACTGCCGCGGATAAAACCGACAAGGCTTTCTCTCCTAAAGTGGCTTTAATTTACCAGCCGCAACAAACTACTTCGGTTTACGCCAGCTATACCAACAATTTCACCATCAATACAGGCACGGATATTTTTGGCAATAACCTTAAACCATCATACATCAACCAATATGAGTTGGGTATGAAGAACGAGTTCCTGAACGGCCGTTTATCAGCCAATGTAAGCCTTTACCGCATTCAAAACAGTAACCTGGCCCAAACCGCATTGGTTGATCAGAATGGTAACCCGAACACCAACACCAACGTTAGGCAGCTAAACGGCGAAACCACCAGCGATGGCTTTGAGGTAGACGTTAACGGAGCATTGTCTAAAAACTTTTACTTTATTGCGGGTTATGGTTATAACTTTATGCGCTATACCAACACCACGGGTGCCCGGGGTTCACAGGTTGAAGGCGAGCGCCTGATCAACAACCCTGCACATACTGCCAATGGTTCTATATTTTATACATTTGACAAGGGTAGCATAAAAGGCTTTAAATTAGGCGCTTCTGCTTTCTATACCGGTAAGAGAATGGGCGGCAACAACAATACGGTTGGTTACGATCCTGGTGAACTTAACAGTACTGTTACAAGAAACCCAACAACGGGTGTGGATGTTAAATCATCATCATACAACGCTTTACTACCACTAAAAGGCTTTGCAACCGTCGATCTTTCTGCGGGTTACAGCTTTAAGCACGTATCAGTACTGGCTAAAGTTTCCAATATCTTCGATACCATGAATTATATCGTACATGATCGTTACAGCCTTAACCCTATCCCGCCGCGCATGTTCGCAGCAACGTTAGGATACAAATTCTAAAAACACAACTAACCTATATTTAATTAAACCGGGTACTTTATTGCCCGGTTTTTTTGCGAATTTTAAATTTTATGAAGAGAGTCCTCCTCGTTGTTTTTATGTTATCGGCATTTACTGCCAATGCACAGGTATTGCGTAACCGGGTAACCAAGTTGATGGGCAGCCGCTGGCAAATAAGCATCTTAGCTAAAGATTCCATTACCGCTGAGCAGAACATCGACACCGTAATAGCCGAGGTTAGTCGCATCGAATACCTGATATCCGACTGGAAACCCCAAACACAGGTATCGCAGGTGAATGCCAACGCAGGCATCCGCCCGGTTAAAGTAGATAAAGAGGTGTTTGAGCTAACCAAACGGGCGCTTCAGTTATCGCGCATCACCGGTGGCGCCTTTGATATCAGCTTTGCGGCGATGGATAGGATATGGAAGTTTGATGGCTCCATGACGGCTATGCCCACACCTGAGGCTATTGAAAGATCGGTAGAGAAGGTAGGCTATAAAAACATTATACTGGATAGCGTAAACTCCACTATATATTTAAGGTTGAAAGGAATGAAGATAGGCTTTGGTGCCCTTGGAGAAGGTTATGCTGCCGACAAGTGCCGTGAAATGATGCTTTCGAGCGGGATTAAGGCCGGAATTGTAAATGGATCGGGTGATATGAGCACCTGGGGCAAACAACCCAATGGCCGCGACTGGACAATAGGCGTAACCAACCCCTTTAAAGAAGATACCATTATCGCCGTGGTGCCGTTGAGGCAGGGATCAGTAGTAACATCCGGCAGTTATGAAAAATTTGTGGTGTTTAACGGCAAGCGTTACGCGCACATTATTAACCCCGCCACCGGTTACCCGGCCACCGGGTTGTGCAGTGTGACGATATTTGGCCCCAGCGCCGAAAAGGCCAACGGTTTCAGCACATCTATGATGGTTCTGGGCAGGGAAGCGGCCTTAAAATTCATTAAAAAATTCCCGGCATACCGGTATATTATTATTACAGATACCGGCCGGATCTTTTCATCGCCCGGGCTTCATCTTAAAAAGCTCCGGCTGAACAAGTAACGCGTTTAGTAGCAGTCAGACAGTACCTGGTTGTGCGATTGGTAGTAGCTGATACTTTTGCCGGCTTTTTTGCTGCAGATGGTCTCCAATAGTTCCATTACATCTTTTTGCATAGCCAGCGAACCGCAGATCATCAGTACGCTGCCGGCTTCAAGCGCCGCGGAGATAAGCCCGGCGTCTCTTTCTATCAGATCGCTAACGTATTGTTTTTCCCCCTCGCGCGAAAACGCGGTATGGATGCTAGAGAGTTGCCCGGACGCGTGGTTTTCCAACAACAAACTTTCATACATCTCAAAAGAAGAACGTTGCCTAAACCCGCAATATAACCGGCAAGGTGTTTTATTGGTGTTTTGGCTTATCATACCCAAAAATGGTGCTATTCCCGTCCCGTTGGATATCAGGATGACTTCTTTAGCCTCTTGCGGAAAATAGAAGTGCTTATTCTCCACAATGCGCGCGCTAATTTTTTCGCCGACCTTCAAGCGGTGTAGAAAACCGGAACCCAGCCCATCAGGCTGCAGCCTTACGCTTAAATTCACCTGGCCTGCAATCAAACCGATAGAATAAAGCCGCTCGCGGTGATCATTCATTGGGTATATAGCCAGCAGATCGCCCGAATTTACACGCAGCCTGCGTTTCCCCTGCAGTTGTATGGTAAAGGTGCCGTCGGTACGGGTGGCAGATGTGGTGGCAGTTACGGTAAAAGTATCCAGATCCTTAGGTTGCGTATTTTGCAATTGGGGCAATACGTTTAGCGGGATGCCTGCTTGTTGCGACCACGCTTCGGCCCATAAGCTAAATTCCTGGGGCGACCTGTCGTTAACAGTATGAATATCGGTAAGCGGGCTTGCCCATTCCTGGTGGGAGAGCAGACTGTTCACCTCGTAAGCAAATTTGCAAAAATCGGGGTAGGCGTGCGAGCCAAACCCTAATACCGAATAATGAACCGGGTTTTGTTGTGGATGCTTTTTAACAAGCGCGGCAAATTTAGTAGCATTTGTAGGCGGATCACCGAGCCCGTAGGTTGCCGTTGCAACGATGAGATGTTTTGCCTCCGGGAAAACGGTATAATTATTCAACTCCGTTATGTGCGATTTTTCGCCGGCCTTAAGTAACGACTGGTGGATGGCTTGGGCAAAACCAAATGTGTTACCGTTTTCGGAGCCAACTAGTATAATAATGTTGCTCTCGCCGGCTTTGTACTTATTTTTGGTTCGGTTTGCCCTGCGTTTTAAAGTGATGGCAAAGCCCGAATAGATGAAGAACAGGATATTTGCCGAAGCTACAGCTAACACAACTGCCCAAATCCCGCTGGCCCGGCCGGTATGCAGGTCGAGGCTCAGGTTGGTAAGCATTACCGAAACGGGGTATTTTACTTCTGCCAATATTTCGCCGGTAACCTGGTTAACCGCTACCTCGCGGGCTTTAAGTTTCAGGGTGTAGTAATCTTCTACATCCTCAGAGAACGGGAACTCAACCGACTCAACATCAGAGAGCTTTGTTTCCTTAAAGATGGCAAAGTCGGCCGCTTTTTTTTCTGGTTTGGATCTGATCGCGTCAAAATCAATTTTCGGCGATTGTTTGGGCGTTTCTATCAGCCCGAACCGGGCTAAAGAAAGGTAGGTGCCGCTAAGCGCGACGATAAATATTGGTATCAGCGATAGCCGGCCTAATACTACATGATAGTATTGCGCAAAATTATCCCGCGCGATCCGTGTGAAAAAACGTTTAAGTCCGCGTTGCCGCTGTATGATGAGTATGGTGCCCGATACGGTGATCAGCATCAGTAAAAATGCCGTAAGCCCGATAAAGAAACGCCCTGCTTCGTGCAGGAAAAGGGATCGGTGTAACGCGGTTACCCATTGGAAGAATTCACTTTGTTTGCCGGGGGTACCGATGATCTTGCCGGTTTGCGGATCAACGTAAGCCAGCAGCTTTTTCCCTTCGGCATCTGTGCCTTTAACCTGCACAAAATGATTGGCATCTACCGAAAGTTCGGTAATACCCGGGTAAGTTTGCCGCAGAACGGGTAATGTATAGGCGAGGCTTACTTTATTAAAACTATCGGCACGGTAAGGTTTTATTTTTTCGGCAACCGGCTGAAAAGCGAGGATGATACCGGTAACGGAGGCAAGCGTAAGTAAAAGAAAAGAAGATACAGCCAGGGCTAAGTGGCTGTATCTCCATACCGAAATGGTCATAATTAGAAATAACGTTAATTAGCGCTGAACCTTACATAGCGGATATACCCGGTACCCTCGCTCTTGGCCGAAAGGGTTTCTGTAGTTAATGGTATCTCCAGGTCCTTTACATTATAGGCTTTGTCTTCCACAGCGCTCTCAAAACGTAGTTTATAGCCCGTGTTTATCTTTGAATTTTCTATCTCGATAACGTTAACGCTGCGGTCGCCGCCGGTTACCGAAGCGCCGGTAATGGCACTAACACCAGCCTGATTTTTCAGGTAGAACTTGTTCCATTCTTTCAGCGTTTTATACCATTTTTTATCAGAGCCCAGTACGTAAAGCGTTTTTTCGTAAGCGCCTTTGCTATCCACCAGCGAAATGGAGATGTACGCGCCTTCTCCCATGTAATTGGTCATCTGGATCATACATTTATATTTGGTGGTTTGCGCAAATGAGGCGGATGCACCGGCAAAGGTAAGCGCCAGTACAAAAAAGACTATTGAAGATATTTTAGACATATATTTATTTCAGGAAGTTAACAGATACGTTGTTTTTTGATAGCGATTCGTTCTCGGTCGCCAGGTCGAAAGCGGTTTCTTTAAAATTTGTTACCGCATCCTTTTTGGCACCTATGGATAAAAGATATTTTAGCACCGCATCATCTTTGGCTACTAAAGCAGCCTTGTGTAATACCGTCATACCTTCTTTGTTTTTAGCGTTCACATCGATGCCCAAAGGCTCTAAACGTTTCAGGAGCGAAATATCATTTTTGGCCAGCGCCAGGTGGTAAAGTGTATTGCCGTTTTTTTGCGCGGCTGTAATATCCAGGCCTTTGTCTTTAAGGATCTGAAGCTTGGTATCAAAATCTTCCGGCCTCGGGCCATTCCCACCCGGCCCTGTTTGAGGGCGGTATGATTCAACTGCGTAATAAGCCAGGTTGTTACCCGCTTTATCCAATACGTTTACGTTGGCTCCTTTGGCGATAAGCAAACGCACCACATCGGGCGAGTTGCCACGAACAGCCATTGCTAAGGCGGTTAACCCTTTTAAATTTGGTTGATTAATGTTTTTAACCTTCGGCAACAGCGTTAAAATTACGGCAGTATCGCGGTTGGAAGCGGCTGCGTTCATCAATACGGTATTGCCATCTTCGTCGGCCTGGTTTACATCGACCCCCTTCGAAAGAAAGTACTGTATAACTTCTCCCTGGTTGGGTGTCCGCACAATATAATGTAAAGCGTTTTTGCCGCTTTTATCAGTTACGGTTGGCTTAATGTCCAGGCTTTCCAGGTATTGATAAACAGGCAACCCAATGGCTGGCCCGCCACGGCGGCCACCGCCACCCTGTGCAGTCATGAGCATGGCATTAGCGGTAGGTTTTACCCCTTTTTGAACAAGCAATTTTAATGTTTCAATGTTCCCGGCCTTGGCTGCATAGCTAAACGCATTGTTACCGGCAGCATCGGTGCTATTCAGATCCAGCCCCTTAGATACAAAATAGTTGGTTAGGGCAAAATCTTTATCGCCGGCAATTGCCAAAAGCAAAGCATTTGCGCCTTCCTGGGTAACTTCTTTTTTAAGATCGGTGCCGCGTGCAATAAACAGATCGTAAACCTTTGTATTTTGCTGTGCGCTGCCTGCCGCAAAAAGTACCGGCGTATATCCATGACTATCTTCGATGCCAATTTTCGACCCTTTATTAAGCAGGTATTCTACTACTTCGGCATTGCCGCGATAGGCGGCCCAATGCAGATATATGCGGCCATCGTGTGTTAACTTAGCTACATCGTTGCCGGGCTGGGCTAACAAAAATTCAATAGCAGCGTTTGGTGCTCCCGAATTGATGGCCAGCACCACCGGGTCGAAACTATTTGCGTTAAACTGTGAGGGACTTGCGCCCTTATCAATTTCGGCTTTTATCGCATTTACGTCAGGCGAGGTCTTCCAAAATGCCTGGTCCAGTAATTTATTCTGCTGTGCCTGCGCAGAGATGATAAATAGACATAGAAAAACGGATGTAACGAGTTTTTTCATACAATTTGCAGCTCTTATAAAGCGGAACGCAAAGTTAATAAGAATTAGTCTAAATAAGGATGGAATTTTAAATTTGTTCATTTAGCCGTTGTAGGTTGATAAAATCACCATGTTCGGGCTTGTTCGGGCTGTTCGCGCCGCATACCGAACGCGAACAGCCCGAACAAGCAATTGAAATTATTGCCAAAACCCGGTACCGTTAGTGGTTTATTGTAAAATTGACTTCTCCGGGTTAGTATTAAGGAATGGCAAAACGCTGGCAACGATTGCGTAGATTTTGCGCGTTAAGTATTACAGGTAAGCGCGGTAAAATCATTAATATCGTATTTTAGATACCCCACCCATTGTTAACCGGAACCAATATATTGCCATGAAGAATTTTTTTAGATACCTGGTATGTTGCCTGCTGGCTTTCAGTGGGGTAGCGAACGCGCAGCAAATGCCTGTGTCATTCAAAACTTTTTTTAATGTGAGGGCGTACGGTGCCAAAGGAGATGGCAGGCAATTAGATAGCAAAGCAATTGATAAAGCTATTAGTGTCTGTGCGGCGGCGGGCGGCGGTACAGTTTATTTGCCGGCCGGTACCTATTTAAGCGGGAGTATCCATTTAAAAAGTAACATCAATTTATTTATAGATGCAGGTGCTACCATTTTGGGCGCTCCGCCCGAATTAAAAGCTTATGACGATGCCGAACCGTTTACCGATACCGCTTACCAGGATGGCGGGCATACTTATTTTCATAACAGCTTAATTTGGGGCGAAAACCTCACCAATGTTTCTATCACCGGGCGGGGGATGATCAATGGCGGCGGCCTTACCAGTAAAGACCACGAGCATATGGGCAACCCAACAGGCGGTGCAATAGGTACCGGCGATAAAGCTATCGCTATTAAATTATCCAGCAATATCCTCATCAGGGATGTTACCATTTTTCATGGCGGGCATTTTGCCATTTTACTTACAGGCTGCAACATGGTAACGCTGGATAACCTTACCATTGATACTAACCGCGATGGTATTGATATAGATTGCTGCACCCATACCACGGTATCCAACTGCCGGGTAAATTCGCCCAATGACGATGCCATTTGCCCTAAAAGCTCTTATGCCCTAAACCGGCCTTTTATTACCGAAAACCTCACGATAGTTAGCTGCCAGGTATCGGGTTTTAAGGAAGGTACGTTGCTTGATGGCACCATGATACCGCAAAAGGCGGGCTGGTCTAACGGGCGCATCAAGTTTGGTACCGAATCTAACGGAGGGTTTCGTAATTGTGTGGTAACCAATTGCACCTTTCGCGCCTGCAACGGGCTCGCGCTGGAAGAGGTTGACGGCGGTATTATGGATAACATCATCGTATCCAACATCACCATGATGGATATTTCGCACTATCCCATCTACGTAACACTTGGCCGGCGCAACCGCGGGCCAAAGGCTACAACCAAAATGGGCGTAGCCAAAAATATTTTGATCAGCAACATTTCAGTTACCGGTGCCGATGCCATGAGCGGCATCCAAATAACCGGTTCGCCGGGTTATCCACTGGAGAATATCACATTGCAAAATATCTCGGTAGAATACAAAGGCGGCGGTACAAAAGAGCAAGGCGAAAAGCCCTTCCCCGAACTGGAACGTGGCTATCCCGAACCATTCCTGTTAGGGCCAAACCCGGCTTACGGTTTGTTTGCCCGGCATGTAAAAGGACTTCGCCTGTTTAATTTATCCTTCACCACTAAAACCCGCGACGACAGGCCTGCGTTAATTTTAAACGATGTTGATGGCCTGGAAATAGACAGGTTTAAGGTACCGCAGGTTGCTGGTAATAAACTATACCGGTTTACGGATGTAAGCAATGCAGATATCAGCAATGCTGCATGGATTGATGTTAAATAAACTTGCTTTTTTTTCGGCCTGCTATTTCCGCGGGTAATAACTGGACATCAAGGTTTTCGGTCTCATCTCCTCAGATCAGCGTGTTTCGTCAATATTAAATTTCGGCTATTTTTTGATTTGGCAGATTTACAACTCCACTTTATTTCTTATTTTTAGTCCTTCAAACGGCCTTGGTTCTAAAGCTGATCTCTGCACTACCTGCAGATAGATTGCTTACAAGGTTGTTTTCTGATGGCGTGAAAGAGATTATATCTACTGTTACACTGTTCAAACAACGTTGCCCCTAATTTATGAATCACAATAATCAAAATCACAAGCAATGAGTAAAATCACAGTAAAAGACGGAACCGAAATTTATTACAAGGACTGGGGAACAGGGCAACCGCTGGTTTTTCATCATGGCTGGCCTTTATCCGGCGATGACTGGGATGCGCAAATGATGTTTTTCCTTGCACAGGGGTTTAGGGTTATTGCCCATGACCGCCGCGGGCACGGGCGATCGAGCCAAACTGATACCGGGAACGAAATGGACACCTACGCGGCCGATGTGGCTGAGCTTACCGAAGCGCTCGACTTAAAAGACGCCGTGCATATTGGCCACTCTACAGGTGGTGGCGAAGTAATACGTTATGTAGCTAAGTACGGAAAAGGCCGTGTAGCCAAAGCTGTGCTCATCAGCGCGGTTACGCCTATCATGGTGAAAACCGAGGATAACCCTGATGGTATCCCATTGGAAATATTCGACGGGATCCGCGAAGGTACGGCATCGCAAAGGCCCCAATATTTCCAGGATTTTACCTTGCCCTTTTACGGGTATAACCGCGAAGGAGCTAAAATATCACAAGGGGTTAGAGACAATTGGTGGCGCCAGGGAATGATGGGCGGTATAAAGGCACATTATGACTGTATCAAAGCTTTTTCGGAAACAGATTTTACCGAAGATCTTAAAAGTGTAGATGTGCCTGTACTGGTAATGCACGGCGATGACGATCAGATCGTTCCGTTCCCGCTTACGGGAGCAAAGGCAGTAAAGCTTTTGAAAAACGGCACCCTGATTTCTTACCCGGGTTTCCCGCATGGTATGCCTACCACCGAGGCTGCAACTATTAACAAGGATCTTTTGGCTTTTATTAAATCGTAAGTAAAAATCAAAGCATAATAAAAGGGCTGTCGCTATTTTATAGTGACGGCCCTTTCTGTATAATCGGCATACATCCCATTCTATTGCACATAATTTAAAATTTAAACGTAATGGTACTGCCAACCATAATAATATCCTTACCCGGCCCGCTTTCTTTTAAATAATCGCCGGCGCTAAACCAGGTGATCTCCTGCCTGAAATACAGATATCTGTTTGGCGTATATTCAAGGGCCGTACCCAGCTGGCCGCCAATTTTCCTTGAACGGGTGTTTTTGCCCGAGTAGAGTAATTTGCTGTTCACCGCGTATAGTCCGTCGTTCTTGCTCATACGCCAAAACAGGTCGTAATCTTCGGAAAGGGTTAGCGTCTTTGATAGCGATACCTGCACATACGGGTGCGCATCCAGTAAATTTGAGGGGCCGATCAGGGCGGCGAGCCCGAAGTATGAGCCTTTTGGAAAAAGCGGGTTAAAGGTGTTCAGTTTGCCATCGTTGTAGTTTTTGTCGCCGCTTATGGCTTCGGCTTTTAAGCCTATCAATGGTGTTAAAGCGGCCTTATCAAACGTGTAAGATATATTGGCGGATGCTGTCCAGGCAGCTATCGTGCTGTTGCCAAGCTTTCCAAATTGATATAAACCCTCTAAATCGTACTGCCAGGTTGGCGAATTTTTCCAGATACGGGTACCAATGGAATGCCTCATCTCGCGGCCTTTGCCATCATCAAACGAGGCTGTTTTTTTATTGATGCCAAGATAATACACATCTACATTTTGCAACACTGGTACTTTATTGATCACCGCGTAACTACCCCAGAATTTTACGTTGCTGTTAAACGCGTCATCAAATATATTGGGTTTTGCCTGCACATAGTGGCTGTAAAAAACATCCAGTTTTACTTTCTTGCTGCCAAACATCACTTTCGCGCCATCAAACGATTGCCTGTTGTTTGGCGCTTCGCGTACGGCAACCAGCCTTTGCGAGCCGTAGGATAATTCCTGGCGGCCAAACCTTAGGGTGAGGCTATTGCTTTTATTGAAAGGAAAGGAGAGGTCGGCAAATGCCTGGTGAAGGTCCAGCGGGTTGTTATCTACAGCCGACGGGTCTTCTGCCTGCCCGTTGGCTAAACTGCTTTGTAGTTGAACAAATGTGCGGAAATGCCTGCCCGCATGAAAATCAACGTGCCCCAGGTAACGGGAAAGCACAAAGCCATCATTATCGGCAGGCGAGGAGCCCCAGTCGGGGTTTTTGTAATAAAAGTATTGATAACGCACCTCGCCGCCCAAACTAAAATATGTTTGTTTGTTGCGCGATACCGGGTTAAATTTAAGCTGATGATACCAATTGGTGGTGGTATCCTTTGCGAGGTAGGCATAGTTCTCGTCGAACCGTGATGATTTAAAAGCGCCTGTTTGTGCAAAGCAGGTAAGCGATGCCAGGATGATGGCCAGGGTTATGCTAAATGTTTTCATGTAAAACAATAGCCAAAGCAAAGGCCGTTTATTTAAGTTATTGATTTACAGTATTTTGTTTGTAATGAAAAGGGTCGAACTACGCTATATCGTAATTCGACCCTTCATTAAATACGATATAAAGTGGCTACCAATCAGCCACCTACGTGTTTACGGGTGATGCCCAGCCGTTTCATTTTTGAATTTAAGGTGGTTGACGGCACATCCAGCAGCTCCGCCGCGCCGCCCGGTCCCGAAATACGGCCGTTACATTTTTTAAGTACCGTTAATATGTACTCCCGTTCATTATCGTCAATGGTTTTCACTTTTGCGTCGCTAACGGCAACATCTGTTTCCGGTTTTGCCGAAGGCAGGCTTATCCGCTCTATCACATTGCCCCGGTTTAGCAGCACATTGCGCTCTATTAGGTGTTCCAGCTCCCGTATGTTACCGGGCCAGTGGTAATGAGCCAGATCATTTAAGGCCTGGGGCGATATACTCATCCCGGCTTTGCCTGCCCGCTCGGCATATTTTGCAACAAAATGTTCAGCCAGCTCAGGTATGTCCTCCTTCCGCTCGCGCAGGGCAGGCAGCACTATCGGGAAGATGTTTAAACGGTAATACAGGTCGAGCCGGAATTTGCCTGCGGCCACTTCTTTCTCCAGGTTGCAATTGGTTGCGGCTATTATCCGCACATCTACGCGGATGGTTTCTTTCCCACCAAGGCGTTCTATTTCTTTTTCCTGTAATACCCGCAGCAGTTTAGATTGCGCTTCTAAGGGCAGCTCGCCTATCTCATCCAAAAATATAGTGCCGCCTGCCGCCTGCTCAAATTTGCCTACACGCTTTTCAACAGCCCCGGTAAAGGCCCCTTTTTCGTGGCCGAACAATTCCGATTCGATAAGATGCGTGGGCAGGGCCGCGCAATTCACTACGATAATCTGTTTTTTACTGCGCGCCGAACGTGAATGGATGGATTTGGCAAACCGCTCTTTCCCGGTACCGCTTTCGCCAAGTATCAAAACAGAGGTTTCCATAGGGGCAACCAGTGTAAGGTGGTCCAGCGCGGTAAGCAAAAGGTGGCTGCTGCCTATCATACCATCAAAACCCTTGTGAAGCTTTTGTTGGGGCGCCGCATTTGGCTTTATGGCCGGGGAGGTTGGTTTCGCGTTTTTATGGCTTACAAAAAGGCCATCAATAGCCATCGACAGTGGTTTTTGGAGCTTGTTGATCAGGGCGAGGTGCCTGCTGGTGTAAATATCATCCTTACGGCTATAGAACGAAAACGTAAAGCCGGGCCTGCCGGTAACGGGTACGTACATCACGAGGTTCGATTTCATTTGGAACGTCCTCGCTACAAATCGTTTGGCCACGTTATATTTACAACGGTCTGTAAAATCATCTTCGTTGTACACCGCAGAAAAGGTATCATCGGTAGATGGTTCCTGGAGTTTAAGCAGATCGGCCTTTTTTAAGCCGGATATATTCATCAGCTCATCAAAACCAATTACTTGGTAATCGTTAAAGCTGGTACGCAAAAAGCTGACGCCGTCATAGGGTAAACTATCCAGGTTTTTCATGCCAACTGCCAGGTAATCAAAAGGTACATAAGGCTGTATGGTTTTAGCTATCTTTAAGAATTTCTGGCTCCATTCTGTTTCTTCGCCAAGGATATCTATCAGGGCGCTTTGCAGCATCTGCTCGTTATTTCGCTTTAGCAGCATGTTTTGCTCGTGCAAATACTGGGCAATTTCCAGGCTTACCAGTACATCCTTCTCGCGGAAGGGTTTTACCATAAAGCCATAGGGCTGGGTGGCTTTCGCCTCTTCTAATATCTTCTGGTTAGAATTGGCCGATAGGTAAACAAAAGCTATCTGCTCTTCGGCCAGTTGTTTGGCCAGGTCTATACCCGTAAGTTTACCTTTTAAGTGAATATCCAACAGTACCAGCTGCGGCTTTTGGCGGGCAATGATCTCCCTGGCCTCTTCAACCGAATCGGCTATATCGCAAATATCGTAACCGGCTTTTTCCAGCATCATAGATAGATCGTTGGCTACAATAAACTCGTCTTCTACTATTAGTATCTTTTTGCTCATGATGATAAGGATTGGTGGTTTTTAATAGGTTTTGAAAGCTTCTCGTTGATAAATTTGATGATGATGGTTAGGCCGTCGCGATTCTCAACTGTAAAGGTGCCGCTGAGCTGTTTGCTCAGGCCCCTCATTAAACTCATACCTAAGGTTTTGCTTTTAGAGAGGCTGGCCGCTGCCGTGGTGCCAATACCGTTGTCGCTTATCTGTAATTCGTAGTTACCTTCTCCCAGATCCGCTAAAGTGATCTTTATCTTACCGTCGGCATCCTGCGGGAAAGCGTATTTGATGGAATTGGTGATGGCCTCATTCAAGATAAGGCCCAGCGGTACAGATTTAGTTACATCCAATTCTATAGGTGCTATATCAACATCAAACTTAATTCTTGATGCTGTATCAAAGCTATCGCTTAAATACTGAACAAGATCGCCAATGTAGGCCGGCATATTTACCAGCGCCAGGTTTTCAGATTGATAGAGTTTTTGGTGGATAAGCGAAATAGACTGCATCCGGTGCCGGCTCTCCCTGATGGCTTTGTAGGCAAGATCATCACTAAGGTATGACGATTGCGTATTAAGCAGGCTGATCACGATCTGGAGGTTGTTTTTCACCCGGTGATGGATCTCTTTCATCAGCCACTCCTTTTCCTCGAGCAGGTTATCTTTCTCGGCAATCAGGTTGGTAAGCGATCGGTTTTGCAGGTTGATCTCGGTTTGCTGTACCTGCAACTTGCGGTTAACCCGCTGCTTAAGCAAATAGCGGTTATAGCTGAGGCCGAGCAACAGGGCCAACAATATGGTGGCGGCAATGTAAAGTTTTTGTGCAGTTGCCTGTAGCTGAGCCTGTTTTTTTAGTATGGCGATATTGCTTTCTTTAGATTTAAGCTCTTGGTCTTTTTTTTCTGTTTTATATTGAATTTCTAACTGGGCTATCTGCTTGGTTGTTTTTTCATTAAAGAGCAAGTTCCTTAGTTCGGTATATTTTCTAAAATTCCTTAGCTCGCTTACTTCGTCACCTGCTAAAGAGTCTATTTGGTACAGCGTTTTATAAGCGTTGCTCAGTACGGCATTATTAGATGTTCTTCTGCCTATTTCCTGGTATTTGGTGGCATGTATCTTTGCATTTTTATAATCTGCTGCAGCCATAAAATATAAAGCGGCGGTTTGTTGAATAAGTTCCTGGCTCCTATCGTTCTCATTCATCGCCGATGCGAAACGAAGCAAAGTATCACAAAACCTTTTTGCCGGGCCAGGCTGTTTTAATGCCACAAGCATATTAAGATAACATATGTTAACAAAGATCTTGTTTTCCAGGTCCTTCGGATGGTACTGCCTTTCCATCTCTTTCATCAGTAAATAACCTTCCCGGGGCTTGTGTAAAAGCTTTAAGGTGTTGGCAACATTATAAGCCAGTAGGATGACAGAATTAACATCGTGATTTTTTTGCGCTATTAATAATGATTTTTGAAAATAGATAAGCGATTGATCGTATTGCTTGATGGTATAATAGGTAACCCCGAGGCGGTTAAAAATAGTGCACAGCATTAAGGAAGTATCGCCTACGGCTTCTGCTGTACGCACAGCAAGTAACCCATATTTCAATGCTTCGTCGTAGTTCCCAAGGCGGGAGTTCACACTACCTATTAGATCATATAACCCTTGCAGGTCCTTTTTATTGGTAGATTGATACAATAACAGCGACTTTTTTAGTGCAGACAACGATTTTGGAAAATTGCTTTCAACCTGGTAAAAATCGCCCAGAATGTTAAGCGTGGCGGCAGCTCTGTCGTTAGCGCCAGCACTGGTAAATAAAGCAAGGGCCTGTTCGTAATAAGCGATCCTTTTATCGTAGCCGGTGCCGTGAAAGAACTGATAGTATTCCTCCATTTTAAGCCAGGCTTCGGCGGCTTCTCTTACCTGCCCTTTTTTTAAATAGATGGATATGGCTGTGCGTATATCAGCATTGCACTTAACGCTGTCGTTTTTCAACGTCCAGGCTTTGGCAGATGCCATGTAGCGGTCGCCTTCACTTTTTGCAGCGGGCTGGGCCGCTTGTGACCAGGCTTGCAGGCAGACGAACGACAGAACAAAAAATGCTAAAAGCCGCTTGTAAGTTATCTTATTCATTATCTCGTTACTACCATGCGCGATAAGGTTCAAAACGCAAGCCTTAAATATAAACAATTGTTTATTAGTGTTTTATATAATAGGAGCATCCTGTGTTTACCGTATATCGCAGCTGATGACGATATATCGCCATTTGACGAAAAGGGCTCTCCTTTTAACTGCTAATCCCACATTACCTTATCTCGCCGCTTTTCGTCGTAAGATAACGACATAAAGTAACCAGTTTTGCCTCTTTAATTTCAAGTAGCTGTATATCAATTACTTGATTAATTGGTATTGCCATTGTTTTAATGGGTCATATCAATTTAACAACAGATGAACACATCAAATAATCAGGCAAACGGTTTAAGCGCCAAAACCATATTATTTATAACAGGCGCTTTTGTAAGCAACACCAGCTGGGATAAATGGAAACTTTATTTCGAAGCGGCCGGATACACCACCATCGCACCATCATGGCCACATAAAAATGCATCGGCATGTACCCTGCGCAAAAGGCATCCGGATGCGGCCATTGCCAGCCAGCGCCTTGCCGATCTTATCGAATATTACGACACTATTGTTAGGCAATTGCCCGAAAAACCTATCCTCGTTGGCCACTCCATGGGCGGCCTTATTACACAAATACTGCTGCAGCGCGGGCTTGCAGAAGCAGGTATCGCCGTTCATTCGCTGCAGCCGCAGGGTGTTATGACCTTTAAGTTTTCCTTTTATAAAGCAGGGTGGGGGCCGCTGGGCTTTTTTACCTCTGCTAAAAAATCCTACCTCATGTCGTTCACCGAATGGCAGTATGCCTTTACCAACGGTATGGAATACGAGGCCCAAAAGGAAGCGTATTACAACCTGGCGGTTCCCGAATCGAAACTGGTAGTGCGCGATGCCATCACCAGCGCCGCCAAAGTTGATTTCGCTAAACCACACGCGCCACTTTTATTCCTGGCCGGGGGTAAAGATAATTTTATACCCGCATCGCTCAACTATTCCAACTTCAAAAAATATAGCGACGGCAATTCCATTACCGATTATAAGGAATTCGATAACGCCAATCACTTTGTGCTGGGCCAACCCGAATGGGAGGAAAAGGCTGCCTACATTTTAAACTGGATAAAAACACTATAACCAAAAACACAATAAGATCATGAAAACTAACACAAACGCAGCAAGATATCTGCTCTTGCTATTTACCATCATGGCAATGGTATTTATGGCGGCTACTTCCCGTGCACAGCAAAAGGCCGATCTGATCATTTATAACGGCAAAATAGCAACCATGGCCAAACCGGGCGAATTTAAACAAGCGGTAGCCATGAAGGATGGTATTATCCTGGGCACGGGCTCATCGGCTGCTGTAATGGCGGCTTATAAGGCTACAAATACTCAACTTATTAACGCCGATGGCAAAACGGTTATCCCCGGCATAAACGATAGCCATATGCATGCCGTGCGCGAAGGACTCAACTACAATATGGAGCTGCGCTGGGATGGTGTAAAAACCCTGAAACGCGCTATGGAAATGCTTAAAGAGCAAGCCGCCAGAACGCCGCCTGGTGCATGGGTAAAAGTAGTAGGCGGCTGGAACGAGTTTCAGTTTGAAGAAAAAAGGCAGCCAACTATTGATGAGATAAATGCCGCGGTGCCCGATAAACCTGTTTTTATTACTTATCTGTATGGCAAAGCCTTCCTCAATAAAAAAGGGATTGAAGTATTGGGGTACGATAAGCATACCAGCTACCCCGGCAGCGTAATAGAACTTGATAAGGACGGCAACCCAACCGGGCTGCTCTACGCCAAAGAAACCCCAATGGCCATTTACAAAACATTGGCGCTTACCGGCACGCTCACACCCGAAGAGCGGATAAACAGCTCCGAACATTTCTACAGGGAAATAAATAGCTTCGGTATCACCAGCGTGATAGACGCTGCCGGCGGATCGCAAAATTATGATGCCGATTACCAGGCATCGCTGGCATTGGCTAAAGCAGGCAAGCTTACCGTACGTACCGCATATTATTTGTTTGCGCAGAAAAAGGGGCGTGAGTTTCAGGATTATGAAAAATGGATAACCCAAACTTATCCCAATAAAAACGACCATATCCTGATGGCTAACGGGTACGCCATGGAAGGTGCCGGAGAAAACCTGATCGCCTCGGGCGCGGATTTCGAGAATTTCCTGGAGCCAAGGATAGTACTATCCGACAGTATGGAAACCGACCTGGAGCCCGTAATACGCCTGCTGGTGAAAAACAGGTGGCCGTTTCGCCTGCACGCCACCTACGGCGAATCTATCGACAGGATGCTGAATGTTTTTGAAAAGGTGAATAAAGATACCCCCTTCAATGGCCTGCGCTGGTTCTTTGACCATGCCGAAACCATTACCGATGCTGAACTGGCAAGAGTGAAGGCATTGGGCGGTGGCGTGGCAGTACAATTCCGCATGTATTTCCAGGGCGAACTTTATACAAAAATGTACGGCCAGCCAAAAACGCAATTGCCGCCTATCAAAAAAATGCTGAGCATGGGCATCCCTGTGGGGATGGGTACCGATGCGCCACGGATATCTACCTACAATCCCTGGATGGCGCTGCACTGGCTGCTTACCGGCAAAACCATCGGTGGTGCGCAGTTTTGGCCAAAGGAACAGGTGCTGGATAAATACACCGCACTAAAACTCTACACATCCGGCAGCGCCTGGTTCTCGGGCGAGCAAAAGGTGAAAGGCAAAATGGTAAAAGGTATGTACGCCGATATGGTGATCCTTTCCGCCGATTACTTCAGCGCCACCCCGGAAAAAGTTAAGCAGATCAATTCCTTACTTACCGTAGTAAACGGAAAGATCGTTTACGCATCGGGGAAATACGCTGCGCAAAATCCGGCTATCCAGGAGGTTATCCCAAACTGGTCGCCGGTAAAATACTATGGCGGCTATCAAGAATAAAACTCAAGCACTAATAACTCATAAAACAACAGATCATGAAAACTCAAAGAATAAGCATAGTAGCTGCTTTTTTACTGCTGCTCTGTTCCCTTGGTGCATCCGCGCAAACACCACCGCAGATCCCTATCTGGGATGCCAATAAGGTTGAATTAAAATCGCAAAAATTGGGCGACGGCATCTACGCCATCCTGCCCACCACTGCCGAAAAGGAAACCACGCAAGGCATCCCGCAGGCTACTACCGGTGGCTTTATTGTTGGCAGCAAAGGCGTGCTG
This sequence comes from Mucilaginibacter pankratovii, assembly GCF_014773265.1. Taxonomy (GTDB): domain Bacteria; phylum Bacteroidota; class Bacteroidia; order Sphingobacteriales; family Sphingobacteriaceae; genus Mucilaginibacter; species Mucilaginibacter pankratovii. Next base: position 303,710 of record NZ_JACWMY010000006.1, read on the forward strand.
CTGATAGAAGTTATGCTGAGCAAGCGCCTGTACGACCAGGAAGTAGCGCTGATCCGTTCGGTTACTGATAAACCGATCATCTATGCCGTAAATACCAGCGACCATGGCGACCATTGTTTCAGCAATTACCTGTTGCCCGCGTCTACACTTATCATCCAAAATGAGTTTGCAAAGGAAAACCTGGCAAAAAACTACGAAGGCATTAAGCAATTTATGGTGGGATTATTCGGAGCTGGCAGGGGTATCGAAAGCTCGGTTTACCGCCCTGCGGATATTATTATCCCTAAGAACAACAACCTTAAACTGGACATGGGTGATGGCAAAGTTGTAGAGTTTTTGAATGTAGGTACCGCGCAATCTCCGGCCGACCTGTTTGTATGGATGCCAAACCAGAAGATCTTTTGGGCAGGTAACCCCTTCATTGCCGAAAGCCCGGCTATCCCATGGCTGTTCGACGGGTATTTTTTAGAACCCGCCAATAACCTAAAAAAGGTATATGATTTTTTACCCGCCGATGCCGTCATCATCCCCGGCCATGGCAGGGTAACCAATAAAGCAGGTATTAAATACACTATTGATTACGTAAGCGCACTAAAGCAGCAGGTAGAAGCCGCAGTAGCCAAAGGCCTTACGCTGGAGCAAACCAAAGCGGCGGTTAAGATGGATGAATTTAATAAGGGCTATGTATTGTTCAACTGGCTGCACTTCAATTTTAACCTGCCTAATGCCTATAAAGACATCAGCGATAACAAGAAAAAATAATCACAATCAACACATAATAATCACAACACACAAATAATCACGATCATGAAAACGCTAAACAACATCAAACACATCGCATTAATGTTCCTTTTCGCATTGCTAACTACTGTAAGCTTTGCCGCCATTGTTAAACCAGCGGCGCCGCCGGCGGGCTTTAAAAACCAGTACGCCACAGTTAATGGCGTGAAGATCCACTACGTAATAGGCGGCAAGGGCGAGCCTTTACTGCTGGTACATGGCTTTGGCCAAAACTGGTACATGTGGAACCGTTTACTGCCCGAGCTATCTAAACACTTTACCGTTATCGCACCCGATCTGCGCGGCGTTGGCGAATCCGGCAAACCTGCGGGCGGCTATGGCAAGAAAAACATGGCCGTTGATATGCACGAACTGATGAAAAAGTTGGGTTATCAGCACATCAACCTTGCCGGGCATGATATTGGCCTGATGGTAGCCTATGCTTATGCTGCACAATTTCCTGCCGATGTAAAGAAAATAGCCTTAATGGATGCACTACTGCCGGGCATTGAGCCGGTTTGGAGCCAGGTTAAAGCACAGGCCTGGTGGTTTGGTTTTTTTGCCCAACCACATTCGGGTGAGTTGGTATCTGGTAAAGTAGGCATGTTCTTCACCGATTTTTGGCCGACAGTAGGATATAAGAATAACTCTTTCACCCAGGCAGAAAAAAATGAATTTATCAGGGCCTATTCGGTGCCGGGTGCAACCACTGGTGCTTTCCATTGGTTCGGCGAATTTGCCAATGATGGTAAAGACAACATAGAATTTGCTAAGACAAAATTGACAATGCCTTTACTGGCCATGGGTTCCGATCATTTTGCCGGTTCGTTTTTGGCCGGGCACTCCAAACTTGTTGCAACAGATGTACACGAATCCATCATCAAAGATTCGGGCCATTGGGTGGTACAGGAACAAACCGCCCAGGTGCAAAAAGCCTTGTTGGATTTCTTTTTGAACTAATAATCAATATTAAGAGGCGCCGGCAACTTCTAAAGGAGTTGCCGGTTTTTTTTGTCAAGATCATCGGGTAATAGTTTACTGCCCCCTGCATATTCGCCACGGCTATTGTCTAACTTATTTGTCGATTTGCCCGCTTCGGCTTTATATCCCTGTTATCAATTGCCTGTGCAGCGCATTTTTGATTCATAATCATATAAAAACAAAACGATCATGAACTCGAAAACAACAAAAACAATTTATTGGACAGGCGCATCATTAATCTCTCTATGGTTTGGCTTAAGCGGTTTTTGCGAACTAACCAAAAACCCAATAGTTTGGGATATCACCGTTAAACTGGGGTATCCGGCGCATTTTATTTATATCCTGGGCGTCGCAAAACTTTCTGGGGTGGCTGTGCTGCTGACCCCGAACAGGCTATTGCGTTTAAAAGAATGGGTATTCGCGGGGATTTTCTTCGATATTATTTTTGCCTTTTTCTCCAAGATCGCGGTGCTCGGTTTCCCTGCCACTATTGATGCGATGATAGCGTTCACCATCATAAGCGTAACTTACATCATGTTCCGCAAGCTGTACCCGGTTACATATGCTAAACCGGTGAATGTTTAATTATAATGCCTATCACTTAGCGGGGACTTTCCAAATGCCTCCTTTTGAAAAGACCGCGTGAAAGTGGATGAGCATGCAAACCTCTGCAATAAAGAGACAACACAAGAAAAGCCCCTTGAAAAAGGGGCTTTCTGCCAGTGGAGCCCATGCTTAGTTCTCGGCGGCGGCGCGCTGGATGCCGTACTTCGGTGCTGCCGCTGTCATGCGGGCAATTTCGGCCTCGTCGACCGACGGCGCAGGGCCGTCGTTGATTGCTGGCTGACCGGACTCGCGGAAGAAATCCTCGATCCCGCCGGGCGTGAAGGCCAGGAGGATCCGGCTCGGGGTCGTTGCGGTGTTGCGAAAGTGGTGCGGCGTGCCGCGTGGCCCGAAGGCGAACCCACCCGGCCCGATGGCATGCACCTCATCGCCGATATGGATTTCAAAGGTCCCGTCGAGCACATACCAGAATTCATCTTCGTTAGTGTGGATGTGTGGCGGAGGCCCGCCGCCGGGGGAGGTCAGGCACTCAACCACGGTATAGCTTTTACCGGTGCTCGCAGCGGTCGCCTTAAGCGTCAAAGTATCGGCGACAAACCAAATGCGCTCGCCTTCGCCTGCGGTTGTGGCAAAGCCTTTGGCGATGTTTGTGTTGTTATTCATAATAGAATTCATTTATTGCTTTATGATGATATTCATCCCGAACTAATTTATTTGGGTTCGGCTAATTTTATTTCCCCATATTTCCCTGCATAAAAATCGCGATAAGCGTTTGCTATTTCGGCTTGTGTGTTCATCACAAAAGGGCCTTCGGCTACCACAGGTTCTTTATATTCTTCGCCACCAAATAATAGGATATCAATTGTTGTTTGAGCCGTGTTTTTTATTTCAATTTCTCCTGCACTTCTATCAAATTCTACAAACTCTCCTTTTTCAAATTCGGTGTTGTTTAGCATCGCATTTTGCGTGGGCAGAAAAGCTGCAGCTTCGATTTCGTTTTCAATTTCTATCGATAGGTTTTTGCCTGCTTTCAATTGAATATGATACAAAAACTGCCTGGAATAATTCGGGATCTTCGAACTCAATTCTTCATAGTTCCCAACAATAACCTTTAACCAGCCACTTTCATCCGGCAATTCTTTTTTGGGGACTTCGCCAGCTTGTACAGCGATATGTGCAGGTTTTTCTGCTTTATTTTTGGCAGGTAAATTTATCCAAAATTGAAAACCCTGAATAAATTTGCTCTCTGTCTGAGAGTCATAATTTAAATTTTCATCGTGGATTATGCCAGTACCTGCTTTCATCCATTGTGCACCTCCCGAACGAATGATCGCCTCATTTCCTGCACTATCAAAATGCTCTACTTCGCCCTGAAGAATATAGGTTAAAGTTGCAATGCCCCTGTGTGGATGAGCTCCCATACCGTTCCTGGTAATGGTTTCTTTAACGACGGGCACTACATAATCCAGAAATACAAACGGGCCAACTTTGTTAGCATACCGATTGGGTAACATCCGCTGGATAGACAAGGGGCCCACCGCAGCATTATTGCCTTTTGTTGAGAAACTCGTTTTCTTTTTCATTTTCTTAATTGTTTTTACTCAACCATTCCTGGAGAGACACAAATTCGCCTGTGGCAATTTCTTTTGCCAATTCAATCCGTAATTCTGAACCTGGCCCCATGTAAGTGTGTTTTTCAAAATACCCAAACATCTCAGCGAGTTCCTTTGCTCCATCAAAAAAAGTCGAGAACAATTCAACCTGTACCTGTGAGAAGGTGTACTCTTTGCCATTGGCTTTATATGCCTTAATAATATCATTGAAACTATTCAACTCTGTGGCAACTGAAAGGTAACTGCCATTTCCAACTTTTTCAGGCTGCAAAAATGCACCGGCAACTACTTTTCCCAGGTCGTTGATGTCTGACATATGGATCGCTTTTTTTGTGGGATCAATCGGTAATGTCCAACCGGTTGTGCCATCTTGTTTTGGCTGTGGACCCAGCATTCCAACAAAATTTTGATAATAAAATGGGGGCTGAACCAATGTTGAGTATTTAAACCCCGCACTTTTCACCAGGTCATCCACCTTTGCTTTGCCGGTAAAATGAGGGACTTCAAATGCTGCTTTACTAATGATCTCTACATCCGGAAGTGTTGACCAGATAAAATGTTGTACTCCCGTTGCTTTTGCCGCTTCAATGGCATTTTTACCTTGAGCAATTTCGTCTGCACCTTCCCAAAAGTTGGTTACCGCAAATACACCATAAGCATTTGTAAAAGCATCTTTTAATGATCGCAGATCTGAAAGATCTGCATAAACTGCTTCATCTGCCTTGCCTGTATATTTTTCAGGATTACGGGTTATTGCTCTTACATTAAAAGAGCCTTCGTTTACAAGGGCATTTACAATACCCTTACCTTGTGAGCCTGTTGCTCCAATTACTACTATTGTTTGCTTTTCCATTTGTTTATTTTATAATGTAAAATTGCAGCAATAGCATACCTTAGAACGATGAGATATGATAAAAAAAAGCGTTGATATTTATCAACGCTTTTATAAAATCAAAAATTAAGATAGAAGTTATTTACTTGCTTGTTTTCTAATTCTGCTTAAAGTTTCTTTGGTTATGCCCAAAAAAGAAGCAATGAGGTGTTGTGGAAATCGTTGAATAAATTGAGGGTGGTTATCGGCAAATTCTTCATAGCGTTTTTCTGCTGAATTACTAATGGTAGAATTCAATCTTCGTTGAGAAACGATAAAACTTCTTTGGTCCATTAATCTTGTCATTTGTCCAAATGAAGGTACCTTTTCTATCAGATCCAGCATGTCTGCTACTGTAGCAACAAGTAGTTCGGTATCTTCCCAGGCATCAATATTATATCTTGTTGGAGTGAGCATAACCGCGCTTTCACGGTCGCTTGCCCAGTAATTTTCAATGTATAAATGTACAATATGCTCCACACCCTTGTCATCTACGCTGTATTGTCGCATGGCACCTTTTACAATAAAACCAACGTATTTACACACATAGCCTTCTTCCAAAAAGTATTGCTTTTTTCTGAGCTTTTTGGGGCGAAAAGCAGCTACAATTAACGCTTCTTCATCATTTGTAAGTGGCGAGGCAGCGTGTTGGTTGATGTATGCTAATAGGTTTTGGTGCATTGATTTTAATGATTATTAAATTGAACCCAATGCAAAGATATATTTCACTTTGCTAATACCAGTACCCGCTTTAAAAGCAAATGTAAACCGGTAACAAAAGTAAAGTTTATCAAAAAAATAAATCAATAAGTAGAATGGTCTTTTAAACGGTATTATCTGTTTATGGGGGGTGTTTTCACTGCACCATTAATCTGCAATTCCCCAAAAAAAAGCCTCAAATCTTTCGACTTGAAGCTTTTTATTTGAAAAGTAGCGGGGAGCAGGATCGAACTGCCGACCTTAGGGTTATGAATCCTACGCTCTAACCATCTGAGCTACCCCGCCGGGTTTGTTGTTTTTAAATGCTCAAATAAATGAGCGGCTCTTTCGGGATATATTTTGATGGTTCCTGAAAAAGGTTTGCAAATATAGCAGAAATTCGTTTTCTTTAGAAAAAATGTTAACATTTACATCCTTAAGGGTTGCTAACGATTAAACCGCACATGTCCGAGAAGAAGAAATTCAACATAGAATACGAGATAAAATCCTCCCCAAGGATACTGTATACTTTTCTAAATGAGGCCAATGGCTTAACCCAATGGTTTGCCGATGATGTGAGCGTGCGCGACCAGATCTACACTTTTACCTGGGATGGTGAGAAACAAAATGCCAAGCTGGTAGCCATAAAAGAGAACAAATTGGTGCGTTTTAAATGGCTGGACGACGAACCGCAGGCCTATTTTGAGATGGAGATCATCCAGGATGAGCTTACCAACGACGTGGCTTTGAGCATTACCGATTTTGCTACGGAGGAAACCATTACCGAGCGAAAGCAAATTTGGGATAACCAGATCGACTACCTTATTGGCGTGCTTGGCGCGTAAACGAATTTTAATTTCTGTATTTTTGCGCGCTTAATTACAATATGCATTGGTAATTACAGTTATGCATTATGCAGTTGTTGCGCTGCCGAATTCGCCCCGATGAAAAAAATACATCTCTTACTGCTCAAATCATTTATAAGGCCGTTTATCGTTACCTTGTTTATAGTGATGTTTGTGCTGCTGATGTTGTTTTTGTTTAAATACATTGATGACCTCATTGGTAAAGGCTTCCAGTGGTATGTTATTTTAGAGTTAATGATGTACAACTCGGCAACCAACGTGGCTATGGCGCTGCCGCTTTCGGTTCTGCTTTCTTCTATCATGACGTACGGTAGCCTTGGCGAAAACTACGAACTGGTGGCCATTAAATCTGCCGGTATTTCCCTGCGCCGCGCCATGTACCCTATGATGGTTGTGGTAGTTGTTTTGAGTATCGCTGCATTCGCTTTTTCCGACTGGATGCTGCCCCGGGCCAACCTGAAATATTACTCGTTGCTTTATGATGTACGTAAGCAAAAATCTGCCGACTTTTTGCCCGAGAATATTTTCAGTAACCGTTTTCCGGGATATTCTATCCGTGTAAAAAGTAAAGGCGAAGACGGCCAAACCCTTAATGATATCATGATATACAAAAGGGAGACACTGGAAGTAAATCAAAGTGTCACCTTTGCCAAATCGGGGCTGATGTACCGGAGTAAGGATGACCTGTATCTTATTTTAAAGCTCAAGGATGGGGTACGTTACCAGGAGGACCCCAGCGAAAATAATTACTTTCAGCGGCAAAAACTTACGCGGTTTAGGTTTAAGGAAACCGAACAGCGGTTCCCTCTTTCTGAACTTTCGGTGCATCGTACCGATGAGAACGAGTTCAGGAGCGCATCTATGATGATGAACCTGAAGCAGATACAGCACTACGTAGATTCGGCTAACCGTAATGTTGATAGTACTGTAAATACCAATTACACCCTGATAAAACCCTATATCAAATATTTTTCGGTACCGGTCAAATCGGCCTCCGTTAAAAAGGTTATACGGGCCGATAGTGCGCTGCTGCATGGCGTTAACGACCAGCTGAACGCCTATAATAATGCGGCAAGCGAGGTACGCCAGGTGCAGGATATGCTTCGCAACCGTACTGATAACTATAAGGATGCAACCAAAAGTATACGGAGGTATATTATGGAGTACCAAAAGAAATTTACGCTTGGTGCCGCCTGTATCGTTTTATTTTTAATTGGTGCCCCGCTGGGTGCAATTATCCGTAAAGGTGGCCTGGGCCTGCCGGTTGTGGTATCGGTTGTCTTCTTCCTCATCTATCATATTATTGGCACCATTGGCGAAAAATCTGCCAAAGAGGGCGATCTGTCGCCACTTGTTGGCTCCTGGATAGCTATTTTGGTACTTTTACCCATAGGGATTTTCCTTACGTACAAAGCCGCTACCGATTCGGCCTTATTTGATATGGATATTTACAAGCGCTACTTTAAACGTTTCCGCTTACGTAAAGCTAACCCACCTGTATAGTTTTACACAATGTCGACCATATTCATTTAATTATCATTTAAATTTGCTGTGCCTTTTGATCCCCTGTTTTTAACAAAATAAAGGCCCCCGAAATACACATACAATGCTGAACACCATACCGGAAGCGATAGAAGCCATAAAAGCTGGGAAAACCATTATTGTGGTTGATGATGAAGACCGTGAAAACGAAGGCGATTTTTTAACCGCCGCCCGCAACGCAACACCCGAAACTATCAATTTTATGGTACGTTACGGGCGTGGACTGGTTTGCGCGCCCATCACCGTACAACGCGCCCGCGAACTGGAGCTGGAGCCCATGGTGAGCCATAACACAACCTCGCACGAAACAAATTTTACAGTATCGGTAGATCTGTTGGGGCACGGTTGCACAACCGGCATCTCCGCTACAGATCGTTCTAAAACAACAATTGCTTTAATAGATCCTGCTATAAAACCGTCGGACTTAGGCCGCCCGGGGCATATTTTCCCGCTGATAGCTAAGGATGGTGGGGTATTGCGCCGTTCGGGCCATACCGAAGCGGCTATCGATCTGTCTGTTTTAGCAGGCTTTGAACCTGCAGGCGTTATCTGCGAGATAATGAAGGAGGATGGCGATATGGCCCGCCTGCCAGAATTACTGGTGATGGCGAAAGAATTTGATATGGTTATTGTATCCATAAAAGATTTGATAGCTTACCGCTTAAATACCGAATCGCTGGTGCGTAAAGAGGTATCTGTAAAGATGCCTACCCAATGGGGCGATTTTGATATGATAGCCTATACCCAACTGGATACCGGCGAAAACCACCTGGCACTTGTAAAAGGCGAGTGGAGTGTAAACGAACCTGTTTTAGTGCGTGTGCACAGCTCATGCGTTACCGGTGATATATTCGGCTCCTGCCGCTGCGATTGCGGCCCGCAATTGCATAAAGCGATGGAGATCATCAGCAAAGAAGGTAAAGGTGTTATTGTTTACATGAACCAGGAAGGACGCGGTATTGGGCTGGTAAACAAACTGAAGGCTTACCACCTACAGGAAAACGGGCTTGATACTGTTGAAGCTAACATTAAGCTTGGCTTTGGTATGGACCAGCGCGACTATGGTATTGGCGCGCAGATCTTACGCAGCCTGGGTATCTCAAAAATGCGCTTGTTGACCAATAATCCTAAAAAGCGTGCAGGCCTTATTGGTTACGGCTTAGAGGTTGTGGAGAATATTCCTATCGAGATTGCATCAAACCCGCACAACGAGGTTTACCTGAAAACCAAACGCGATAAAATGGATCACGCTATTATGCGCGAACACTAATCGTCTAAATTATCTTCTCCATTTTGATCATCCGGGGCGCTGTTGGTTACCGTTGGCGCTATAGTGGCAGCCGGAACTGGTAGGGGCGTTGTTGGCACTTTATTGCGCCTGCTTTGCCTGAATATGTTGCGGATAAATTCGCCAAAACTGTCAAAATCGCGTTGGTAAACCAAACCTATACCGTTAACATATTGCACTCCCAATTGGTCGTTTATCGAGTTTAGCGTGGTGCTGTTCAGTGCACGGTAGGAGTACCTGCCCCTCAAATTACCGTCTTTACGTATCAGGTACTGAATTTCAAAATCCTTATTAAGTGATCTGAAGTCGGCATTGAATAAACTGCTGCTGGTATTAAAAATATCACTGGTGCCGGTATTGGAGTAAAAACTGCCGTTTAGCAACAGGCGGTCATTCAAAAACCTGAACCCAAGGCTGGCATCATTAAGCGAGCGGATGTTCAGGTCGAAGTTTTTGATGTTGGATTGAGAGATAAAGCTGTTCAGTTTGTTAAAAGCAAACTCGCTTACAGCCGCGGTAGCAGTGCCGAATACCTGGTTGGTAATGTTGCTGCCCGTGCCCGATGCAAAGGCACGGCGCACAATGATGCTTAGCGCCTGCTGGCTACGGTTATTATTGTCGGCCAGGTAGGTGTTCAGGTCGTCTTTAATGGAAGGATCTACCGGGAAATTAAAATTAAAATCGATGGTAGGCTGTATCAGCGATTTGGTTATCAGTAATTCGGCCTGCACCAGTACCTGTTTAGCGCCGTAGGGCGATGTTAAACCGGCCGCGTTATACAGCGGTGCAATATCTGTCCGCACTTCGTACAGGGCCTTCAAATTGATCTCTGCGTTGGATGGGTTCCCCGTCCAGCGGATAGTACCACCCTGGCTCACCACAAAGTTTTTACTGATAAAGTCCTTCGCGGTAAACTCAAACTTACCCGATGTAATGAGGAAATCGCCAAACATCTCAAAATCGCCCAGGCTGTTTATATTCAGCTTTAGGTTACGGGCCTGGCCGGTGCCTTCTAATACGCCGTAATCTGTACTGATGCGTACGATGGTTTTTTCATCGATAGTCAGGTCGAAGTTTAGGGTAACGCCGTTAAAGGCATTTACCTTGGTGTCAACTTTTCTTGTGGTGTCGTTATGGTCAACAAATTTTATAAAATCATAGTCGGCAGCGGTTGATGAGGTATTAAGCGGGATGTTGAATATGGTACCTGCCTCGGTGCTTGCTGTAATATCTATCTTCATATTATCCACAGGGCCGTTAAACTTAAAAGTACCCGTGCCGTAAGCTGTACCATAATAAAGATGGTTATCTTTAAAGGTAGAGTTTAGCGCCAGCAGGTTTTTCGCTTCCAGGGTAATATCGATAGTAGGGTTGCTGATATTGGTCAGGTCTACCTTGCCATTAGCGGTTCCGGTTCCGCCTCTAAAATCCTTCAACACCATGTTGTCTATGCCAATAACGCTGTTGTTTACACTTAATTTATGCGTTACCGTATAAGCGGTTTTAAGGTAATCAACGGTAACGCCGGTATTATTTAAAGTAAGGTCGCCGTTCAATTGAGGGTTGGATGGCGAGCCGGAGAGTTTAAGGTTGGCAGATACCGTCCCCTTAAGATCGGATACCAGGCCTTTTACAAAGGGCTCGAAGATGATAGCTTCGGTATGGTCCATCTTTACATCAAAGTCCAGGTTGTCGCCCGCGTCGTGCCCTAAGGTGTAAACGCCCGCCAGGTTCATGGTTTCTAAGCCCTGGTGGGTTATGTTTATTTTTACATCGGCCTGCTCGCGCTGGTTATCCAGTTTCGATTTGATCTTTACGTCGCCTATCAGCGTTTTATTCATCGTTAACGAGTCGATGGTTAAATTGGCATCAACGCCCGGCTTTTTAATAACCGATGTAAACACCACATCGCCGTTAAGCGCCCCTTTCAAAAACACACCGGATGACTTGGTAAGCTGGTTAAGCGTGGCCATGCTGAATTTTTGGAAAGTCAACTTCAGCTCATCAGCCGGGTTATCAGATATAAATCCGTTTATTCTTACCTTTTGCACGCCACTGGAAAGCTCGAAGCCCGATACCTGCGTTTTGCCATCAAGCAACCGGATGCGTACCTGGTCCTGGATCTTCCATTTCTGATTTTCCAGTACCACATCCGATGGCAGCAGCTTAAGCTTGGCGGTTGTATCGCGCCCAAACTCAACCAAGCCGTAAAGATCCAGCTGGTTGGTGGCGTTTTTATCAGATAGCTTAACGTTGAAGTTAAGGCTGTCGTTTTTCAGGAAGTTGGCAATGTTAATATTCTTGATATATAAGCTATCGGTAAGATCCACCCGGTTTAAGGATACGTTTAAGCTCAGCATATCGTCGCTGGTGCTTTCATCTATAATGAAATCATGAAAAACAATTTTGCCAAGCTTAATGGTTTTTATAAACCCGCTTAGCGTCGCGGTTTTATCGTTGGAATTGAACTTACCCACAAACGTGCCCTGGTCTGGTATTTTCAGGTCGGGCCGGAAGATAGCTAAAACCGGGTCGAGGTTTTTTAAGGTTAAATTGAAATCGAAATTCTGTGGCTTGGGTGCAGAAATTTCTGTTTTTAACGAAGGGATATATTTTTTGGCAATCGTTTTAAAATAAGATGGCAGGGTGGCCAGGTTAAAACTGCCTTTTATGCTGCCATCGGCTATATCAGAGTGCAGTGATATGGTACGCGCGTCGCCTTTGCCGTCTGCATTTATAGCCACGGTATCTACCACGTAGCTGTGGTGCGGATCTGTTACCCTGATGGAGGTAAGCAGGATATGCCCATCCAAATTCTCCAGGTTATTGCCCGAAAAATTGGTGTTCATTTGGGTTGTAACGGTAACAGTATCTTTTATCAGTTTTAATTCGCGCAGGCGGGCATTATCCACGTTGCCGGTAAAATCATAAATCGGTAACGTTGGGTTAAGGTTCACGCTGCCTGCAATGTTCAGCTTTACATTCTTATCGTTGATGGATAATTTGCCGGCCGCCACCTTTTTTATAAAGGTGCCGCTGGTTACCAGGTTGCTATAATTGTAGCCTTTAAAGCCAATATACTTAACCTTTGCACTGCCTTTAATAGCAAGGGTCTTCAGGTCGTCGCCGCTGCCGCTTAGGTTGCCCGATAGGGTAGTACGGCCAAGATCCTTGTTATCCAGTAAGGTGCCTAACTCGAAATTTGTAGCTGTAAGCTTGCCGCTATAACTTGGCACGCCCTTTTTGTTTATTTTAAGGTTGATATCCGGATCAAAGCGGCCCAGTTTGGTTTTAAACGTGCCGAATGCCACAAAATCATTCTGCAAACCGGTAAACCGGCCGCTGAAATTAACGTTACCGAATTTGCCCACAATGGCCGGCAGTTTGGCTGTTGGCTTGCCGGTGAAATTTTTATACAGGTAATCCAGGTCTTTTTTATTGGTGGCTACCTGCTCAAATTTTAGCTGCAGAAAGGTGTTCTCCCAATCGGGCAGGCCGTTTATATTAAAATCGCCTTTTATAAAAGTGGCCTGGGCCGCGGTTACGGTAAGGTTTTTAGCCTTCAGATTATTTACCATCCCGCGGATGCGGCCATCTACGCCAAGTTCAAAATTTATTTTACCTAATGAAGTTGTGAAATAAGCCACATCCTTTGACGAAAGATGTGAGGTTTTAATATCGGCATCCATGGTTACCTTGTTCTCAAAATCGTTAAAATCGTCAAAAGATTTAAACTTCATCCGGAAGAAATTGCGCACTTTAGAATTTGGCGTGATGATGTCCAGATTTTGTAACAGTATCTGGGTAGTATCAATAGTGGCGTTGGAATTAAAATTCTTTACAATAAAGCCGCTTTGTTCCTGCAGGGTGAGCCCGGTTACATTGGCTTTAAACAGGTGGTTTTTCAGGTCCATATTGCGTACTACGATGCTGAAATGCTTTACGTCGAGATCATCGAAGTTAACGCCGCTTATTACGGCTGTACGCAACTTATTCTTATATTTAAAATGGAAATTGTTTACCGCGATCTTATCAAAATTGAGCGTCCATGGTTTTGCCGAAGGTTTTTTGGTAGTGTCGCTACCGCCGGAGTTGAAATAATCTATAATAAACTTAAGATTGGTGGTGCTGTCTTTTTGCTTTTTGAGGTAGAAGGTGCCGTTATCCAGCTGGATGGACTTAAAATCGATAACCCGTTTTTTAATACTGCTGAAAATAGAGAAGCCGCTGAGCTCTACGGCCAGCTTTGGCGTGCTTAATAAGGTATCCTGCTGCTTATCTAAAACATAGAAATCCTCCAGCACCACCGATTTAAACGGCACGATGTAAAGGCTTTTTATATCAACCGTAGTTTTAAGCTCCTTTGATAAATAAGCGGTAGCTTTTTTGGCCGCCCAGGTTTGCACCGGCTTATACTGGAACAGTATTAACACTATGCTGACAAACAACAACAGTACCAATACAATGCCTAACGCTATTTTGAGTAGTTTTTTAATAACTTTGCGGTTTATTTCAATTAGTGAATGAATGAATTAGTGAATGAGCGATTAAACCACAACCTATACGCTTCAACAACGGAATGGTTTGCGACTATCGAACTTAAATTCACTCATTCACTCATTCGCTAACTCACTAATTAAAAAAAGCTTTGCCAGTAATATTAGGAATCGAATCTTCATGTGATGAAACCTCTGCATCGGTTTGTGTAGATGGTGAGATATTGAGCAATGTTATTGCCAACCAAACCATACACGAAGCTTACGGAGGTGTTGTGCCCGAGCTTGCCTCGAGGGTTCATCAGCAAAATATTGTCCCTGCTGTACAACAAGCCTTATTGAACGCAAAAGTAAACAAAAATGATATTGATGCGGTAGCTTTTACGCGCGGGCCAGGCCTTTTAGGTTCTTTATTGGTTGGTGTATCGTTTGCCAAAGCGTTCGCGCTGGCTAAAAACCTGCCGCTTATTGATATTAACCACATGCAGGCGCATATTTTAGCGCATTTTATTGGCGATCATAAACCAACGTTCCCTTTCCTGTGCCTTACGGTATCAGGCGGGCATACGCAGATAGTGCTGGTGAAAGATCATTTCGATATGGAGATCATCGGCCAAACACTGGATGATGCTGCCGGGGAGGCGATGGATAAAACCAGCAAAATTTTAGGTTTACCCTATCCCGGCGGGCCGCTGATAGATAAACATGCCCGCAGCGGTAACCCCGATGCTTATAAATTTCCCGAGCCGCAGATTCCCGGCTATAATTTTAGCTTTAGCGGAGTAAAAACCGCCATCCTGTATTTCATTAGGGATAACGTTGCCAAAAATCCCAACTTTATCCAGGAAAACCTGTCGGATATTTGCGCATCGGTAGAAAAACGTATAGCTACTATTTTACTTAATAAATTAAAACGTGCCGCCGAAGAGTACGGCATAAAAGATATAGCTTTAGCCGGCGGCGTATCTGCCAACACCGGCCTGCGCGAAGGGCTTACCCATCTGTGCGCCGAAAAAGGCTGGAACTGTTTTATCCCGAAATTTGAATATTGCACCGATAATGCCGCTATGATTGCCATTGCCGGGTACTACAAATATTTAAAAGGCGAATTTGTAGGGCAGGACGTAGCGCCACTGGCGAGGATGCCGTTTGGCTGATAGCTAATGGTTCATGGTTGATGGATCATAGTTCATAACCAAATAATAGGAATGAGCCATAACCTATGGGCAAAGATTTAACGAATTAGATCAGGAACTATGAACCATGATCTATTAACCATGAACGTAACACTATGACTCCAGCATCACTTATTTTTTGGGCGATCTTTGTATTGCCGCTTATTGCATTTTTAGTTTGGATAATGCGCCAGGATAAGCGCAAAGGCAAATTGGGCCTGATTGTGCTAACCGTAATTGTGGTTGGCGTTATTATTTATATGTACTGGAACCATATGTTCCAGAATGGAGCGACTACGCCTTTACCACAATAACAATCTGTTGAGCATGCGCCAATATAAAGGCCTCAGCCTTTTTTTGGAGCTCTGATTGGAATTTGTTATGCTTGCGTACGTTTACGGAAATAGCCTTTTAAAGTTTAACGGCCTCTTACTTTAACACGTCCCAATTCTCTATCTTCCGGTAAGGCTTGCTAAAAAAATCGCCGATTACCTGGTTAAACATATCCCGGTAATAGATGGGCGTGGAATGCCCGGAGTTTGGCAATATCCATAAATACGATCTCGGGATATTTTTCGCTATCAGCAGTGTGTGCTCGGTTTGGATAACATCATGGTCGCCACCTATAACAAGGGTGGGGCAGCTGATCTTGTGCAGCGCTTCTGCTTTTATATGCGGTTCGTAGCTAAGCAGGTGCAATAGTAATACCTGGTCTTTTATTTGCCTTGTAGGATTTTTTATTTTTTTTAACGAGTCGGCGGTAAAGACGTTTTGCTTCAGTATAAAATCCTGTAGGTAAGGATAAACGGCAGTACTATCCGGCCAAAGGTTAGCACCTGTTACGGCAAGCATTTTTACTTTATCGGGGTTGCGCATGGCTAATAGCAAGCCCTCTATCCCGCCATCGCTCCAGCCAATTACATTGGCGTTTTTAACTTTAAGCACATCCATCAACGCGTTCAGGTCGTCGCTCATCATTTCGTAACTGAGGGTATCTTTGTCGTTGTTGGATTTGCCTTGTGCGCGGCTATCAGCCAATATTACCTGGTATTTTTTGGCGAAGTAGGGGATCTGGTACCTGAAATCTTTTATCGACCCGCCGTTGCCATGGATGATCAGCAATGGCTCGCCCTTGCCATAAACCTCGTAATACATTTTAAAGCCGCGAATATCAGCGTATTTACCTACTGCGGCATTCTTTCCGTAGGTAACCGTATCCATCTTAATGGTTTCTTTTTGCTGGGCATAAACTATGCCGGTTGAGATTATCAAGAAAATGGCGAGCAGGTTTTTCAGGTGTTTCATGGTTTAAGGTATTGTGCATTAAAGATATAAAATTCCGTTATTTTTTTAATCGTTGTTTTATTGCTTCAGCGTAATTTTATAGCCGACCCTTAGTATAGATTTTTGTGGCCATTGCCAAATTTTAATAATTAGAATAAAAAACGTATTGATTTTAAGCATTTTACAGCTTCGCAGATGTTTAAAATTGCCATTATTTGAAATAAGCAAAAAGGTATTGGATTAATAGAATATAAAACGTACTTTTGCGCTCGATTTGACGATGTAGTCAAATACGTTATTTTAATTCATGAACCCATTTATCAATCTGGGAATCCGTCATGATATTGTTAATGCCATCTCTGAGTTAGGATTTGAAAATCCTACACCAATCCAGGAACAGTCAATTCCGGTATTGTTAACAGGCAGCAACGATTTTGTCGGATTAGCCCAAACAGGGACCGGTAAAACAGCTGCTTTTGGACTGCCGCTATTAGAACTGCTCGATTTCGAAGTAAATCATCCGCAGGCGCTTGTTTTATGCCCAACACGTGAACTTTGTTTACAGATCACGAACGACATTAAGAACTACGCCAAAAAAATGAACAACGTTAATGTTGTTGCCGTTTATGGCGGTGCAAGCATTCAGGATCAACTTCGCGTTATCAAACGCGGCGTGCAGATCGTTGTGGCCACACCAGGCCGTATGCTCGACATTATCAACCGTAAGGCGATAGACTTTTCGCAGGTAAGGTTTGTAGTATTGGATGAGGCTGATGAGATGCTCAACATGGGCTTCCAGGAAGACATTGACAGTATTTTATCAACCACTCCCGACGAGAAAAAAACCTGGCTGTT
The DNA here is from genome assembly GCF_014773265.1 of Mucilaginibacter pankratovii. GTDB lineage: Bacteria > Bacteroidota > Bacteroidia > Sphingobacteriales > Sphingobacteriaceae > Mucilaginibacter > Mucilaginibacter pankratovii. The sequence goes on from NZ_JACWMY010000006.1 coordinate 320,724, forward strand.
CTCGGCCACCATGCCTTCTGAAGTAAGAAGGATCGCTAAAAAATACATGACCGACCCTTTCGAGCTTACTATGGGCGAGAAAAATACAGGTAATGTGAATATCGACCATGAGTACTACGTTGTACGTGCCCGTGATAAATACGCAGCGTTTAAACGTATTGTTGATAACAACCCGGAAATCTTTGGTATTGTATTTTGCCGTACCAAAATTGAGACCCAGGAAATTGCCGAAGCGCTTATTAAAGATGGCTACAACGCCGATTCTTTACACGGCGACTTATCACAACAACAACGCGATAAGGTAATGAAACGTTACCGCGAACGCAGCTTGCAATTGTTAATTGCTACTGATGTTGCAGCACGTGGTATTGATGTTAATGATGTTACACACGTTATTAACTACAGCTTACCTGATGAGATTGAGAATTACACCCACCGTAGCGGCCGTACAGCCCGTGCAGGTAAAACAGGTGTATCTATCGCTATCATCAACAGCAAAGAGCTTGGCAAAATTCGCCAGATAGAACGCACCATTGGTAAAAAGTTTGTTAAGGGCGAAATTCCTACAGGCTTTGATGTTTGCGAAAAACAACTTTTTGCATTGGTACATAAAGTACATAAAGTAGAGGTTAACGAAAGCCAGATAGAGCAATACATCCCGCGTATAATGCTGGAGTTTGCCGAACTGACCAAGGAAGAAGTGATCAAACGCTTTGCATCTTTAGAGTTTAACCGCTTTTTAGATTATTATAAAAATGCACCAGACCTTAACGCACCTGCAGATGATTCCCGCAGAGACGGCGAAAGGGGTGAGCGCGGAGCTCGCGATGCTGGTGGCAAAAGTGAATATACACGCCTGTTTATTAATTTAGGTAGTGTTGATGAATTTAACCGCGGCGATCTGCTGGGTTACATTTGCAACAACTCTAAAATAAGCGGCCGTACTGTTGGTAAAATTGATGTTAAAGGTGTTTACTCTTTCTTTGAAGTAAGCAACGGCGATGTTGACCAGGTAGTGAACAACTTTAAAGGCGTTGAATTTAAAGGCCGCGAAGTTAGGATAGAAATATCTGGCGAAGGTACCAGCACAACCCGTACAGGTGGTGGCGAAAGACGCGAAGGTGGTTACCAAAGACGCGAAGGCGGCGGCGGTTTCAACCGTGAAAGAAGTGGTGGTGGCGAAAGACGCGAAGGTGGTTTTAACAGGGACAGGAACAAAAGCGCCGGTGGCGGTGGTTTCCGTGATTTCTCTGGCAAACCCCGCGAGGAACGTCCCGAGCGCCGCAGAAGATTCTAATTTAGTTAGTTTTCATAAGAGCTTTTGGGGGGTAGTTTACCCAAAAGCATAGTTTTAGTTTAGTTTTGTTTACAAAGCCTCTCGTTTGCACCAGCATCCGGGAGGTTTTTGTTTAACGGCTAAATTCAACCGCTACCGAATCCGGGAACAGCAGGCTCAACTGCTTCTCATCCAGTTTTTGGATCACAAATTTGGTGTAGGGTAGGTTGCCTTCGAAGGATGTAAAAATGGTATCGCCTTTTAAAAAGTAGTCTTCGGCCTCGTTATCAAGCGTAAACTGTTTATCGGTGATCTTTAAGTTGGTGATACCGTCTTTGGATTTCCAGCTGCCCTGTAGTTTTTTATTGGGCTGGCCATTATTATGGCAGGCGGCTATAAGCAGCACACATGCGCAGCCCAGGTATATAAATGTTAAAGCGTAGGTTTTCATGATGATGATAAGGTAACAAAAAAGTACCTGCTTTGCAACAGGTACTTTAACGGTATTTTGAGTTATGGTTTGGCTACCAAAGCCGATTCTTTCACATAAACGTGGCGGCCTTTTTTGTTTACGTAATAGTAGTAAGAGTTTTTATCGATGTAAATGGTTTGCCCCTGTGGCCCAACCTTGCCATCGTATTTTTTATCTACAACTGCCGCTGCACCTTTTGATGCAACCTCGGCGGTTTTATTGCCAACCTTGCTGGCTGTTTTTTTGGTTGCTTTCCAGCCTTTTTTAACTGTGGTGCCAACTTTCTGGGCTACGGTAGTAGTATCTTGCGCAAAAGTAGTAGAGGCTGCAAACATTGCCGCCGCAAACATTGCTGTGCTGAATAATTTTTTCATGGTAGTGTTTAATTGAATTAACTATACCAGCTAACTCAATTTCTCTGCCAGTTTGCGCATTTCTGCTGCAGGGGAAGCTTTTTTGTATAAAATTGCATAAACGGCCTCGCATATAGGCATATCTACCTTGTATTGGCGGTTTACCTGGTGTAGGCAATTTACTGCATAGTAGCCCTCGGCTATCATATTCATCTCCAGTTGTGCCGATGTTACGGTATAGCCTTTGCCTATCATATTGCCAAAAGTACGGTTACGGCTAAATTGCGAATAGGCGGTAACCAGCAAGTCGCCCAGGTAGGCCGATTCTTTAATATCCCTGTCTATAGGGTGCACCTCGTCTACAAAGCGTTCCAGCTCGCGTATGGCGTTTGATATTAATACCGACTGGAAATTATCGCCATACCCCACCCCGTGGCAAATACCGCTGGCAATGGCGTAAACGTTTTTGAGCACAGCGCCGTATTCGGTGCCGTAAATATCGTCGGATACGATGGTTTTAATGTAGCGGGTGTTCAGCATGGCGGCAAATTCGGTGGCCAGGTCAACATCCTGCGATGCTATGGTAAGGTAGGATAATTTCTCCAGCGCAACCTCTTCGGCATGGCATGGGCCACTTATCACCATAAAATTGCTGAAGGATACATTGTATTTTTCGTTCAAAAACTCGCCGATGATCTGGTTCTCATCGGGCACTATCCCTTTAATGGCCGATACTATTTTCTTCCCTGCAAGGTCTTCCGGCGTTATTCCTGCTAATGCTTCCTTTAAAAAGGCAGCCGGTACGTTTAGCAGGATACAATCTGCAACCTGTATCAATGGCTTCAGTTCGGCAGATATATTTGCCCCCGGCACTTTAATTTCTACAGAACTTAAATAATTGGGGTTATGGTGAAATTTGCTGATGTGCTCCACCGCCTGCTCGTTCCGCATCCACCAAAAAATTTCTTTTTCAACAGCATTATCCGTCAGCATCTTAATATTGGCTGTGGCCCAGCTTCCGCCGCCAACAACGGTAATTTTATGTATTTGCTTAAGCATTACAGATATAATGTACTACCAGGGTAATTGGTTTTCCCCGGCGGTACAAATAAATGAAAAAAAGGCGACAGGTAAAAGGTTAGGAGTAAAAGGAGCAGGGGAATCGCTTTTAAAAAGGAGGCACCTACGGAGCTTTCCCCATTGCTTTATTTTCTATAAACACGATACTCCTAACGGAGTGTCAAAATTTGTGAATAATAGTTTAGTCCGGTTTTTTATTGACAACGCAAATCGGCTCCAGCGGAGCCCCGTGTTTATAGCATCAAAAGAAAAGCACTGAAGGCTCCGTAGGTGCCTCCTGTTCATCAATTTGTTTAAAAGTGATTTCTCTGGTAAAAGGTAACTCCCGTTAGGAAATTGGTTTAAAACAAAAAAAGGTGAAAGATTTTAACCTTTCACCTTTACCCTTTCAGCTTTTACCTTAGGTTAGTTCTTCTTAGCGTCGCCTGTAAATAGTTTGGCTTTGTCAACCTTCTCTACTACCTGGGCGTCTTTAAGTTCTTTAGAGATAGCCGCAAACGGTGCAGATACTACTTCTTCGCCGCCTTTAAGGCCGGTAAGGATCTGTATGTAGCTATCATCCTGTATGCCGGTAGTTACCTGCACTTGTTTTACTTTGTTGGCTTTATCAAGCACAAAAACATATTCTTTAGCTATTGGTGTGCTTGCTGTTTTCTTGGCATCGTCGGTTCCGTTGCCATTGGCTGCAGGTTTCTTTTCTTCGCGGGTAGTAACCGATTGTATAGGCACCGATAAAGCTTTTACATGGTTTGTTTGGATATCAACCGTAGCGGTTAATCCCGGGCGGAAAGGCGAATGGTTTGCAGCATTCTTCTTCAACAGATCCATGTACGATTGAGCGGTGATCCTCACTTTTACGGTAAAGTTTGTTACCTGGTCGGCATTGGTACCAACCACGTTTGCCGAACTGCCTATCTCTATCACCTGGCCTTCAAACTTTTTGCCGAGGAAAGCGTCAATTTCTATTTGCGATGGGTTACCAACAGCTATGCGGTTGATATCATTCTCATTTACATCTACGTTCACATCCATTTTGTTAAGATCGGATATGGTCATGATCTCGGTACCGGCAAACTGCTGGGTTCCTAAAACACGCTCGCCAATTTCTATGGAAAGTTTTGATACCACGCCATCAACCGGTGCATAAATAGTTGTTTTGGCAAGGTTATCCTGCGCTTCTTTAACAGATGCAGACGACTGGGCCAGGCCGTAGGTAGAGCCGATAACGTTTTGTTTGGCTGCCTCTAAAGAAGCTTTCGCGCCTTCGTAATTTGCTTTTGCCTGTTCAAACTCGGCGGCGGTAAGTACTTTATTTTTATAAAGTTCCTGGCTGCGTTTGTATATAGATGCCTGGTTGGCAAAAGTGGCTTCAGATTGTTTAAGCATTTGCGATGAATTACCAACACTTGCCCTTTGTGAGTTATAAGAAGCAACCGCACGGTCGTAACCAGATTTTAAGATATCCGGGCGGATCTTACAAAGCAGCTGGCCTTTTTTCACCACGTCGCCTTCTTTAATAGGTAGTTCAACTACCTCGCCGCTCACTTCGGGGCTTATTTTTACCTCGATGTGTGGTTTTATTTTGCCGCTGGCAGATACGTTTTCGTTTATATCGCGCGTATCGGCTTTTTCAACTGCAACTTGCGTTAGTTTAGGTTTGCCAATTACGCCCGTAGCTTTCAATATAAAAAGCAATACGGCCAGTGCGCCTAAGCTGATAAGGATATATTTAGTAGTCTTTCCCATGATATTTTTTCAGGATTTTATTTATTTAAAGTTTAGAGTGTTATAGGGTTACCAAGGTAATAATCAATTACCTTACTTCTAAATATCAACTCGTAACGGGCCTGTATCAGGTCGAACTGAGATTTATTCAGATTTGTTAACGAGGTGTTGTAATCCAGCGCGTTCACCAGCCCTACGTTATACCTTTGTTGTATCACATTAAAGGCTTCTTTGTTTGCCTGGTAGGTTTGTTCGTTACTCGCCAGTTTTTTATTAGCCGCCTGTACATCCAATACCGCCTGTATGATAACCTTGCTTAGGTTGTTTTTTGAAATTTGTGTGCTTACCTGGGCATTCTCAAACTGTATCCGGGCTTTACGTACCGAAGTGCGGGTTGTAAATCGATTGAAGATAGGTATCTGGAGCGACAAGCCGACTGACTGGTTAAAGTTATCTTTAAACTGATCGAAAAACGTATAGGGGGCGGTAGGGTTGCTAAACCTTACGCTTGCATCTGAGTACCGTGAGTTTCCCGAACCAAATAACACCAGGCTTGGATAATAGGCGCCCATGGCCACTTTTATGCCTTGTTGCGCTGCAAGCTGCCTGGTTTCGGCAAGTTTTATATCGGGGTTTATTTCAAGGGCGGTTGTTATCACGGATGCGCCATCAAAATCGGTGCGTACATTGCTAAATTTGCTGATGTCGGGCTTCTCCACTGTTATCTTTTCCAGCGGGTTCATCTCCATGTATTGCTTCAATACCAGTAACGATAGATCTAACTGGTTTTGCGCGGTCGTTAAATTAAGATCAGCAGTTGATTGTTGTGCTTTGGCCTGCGAAAGATCGGCAAGGGTTTGGTTACCTACGTCGAAGTTTTTCTGCGCCCTGTCTAAAGCAATTTTCGAAATATCTATTTGCTGTTGAGCCGCTGTCACCAAATCCTGGTTGGTTAATACGGTAAGGTATTGGGTAACCACGCTTAGTACCAGGTCATTTTTTATTTTAGCAGTGCTGCTTTTATCTACATCAACCAAAATACGGTTCTGAATGATCTGGTTACGTAATTGCCCGCCCTGGAAGATCGTTACCTGTGCATTTATCCCGGCATTTACGGTAAAAGTACGTTGGTTGATAAACTGGTTGGTAGTTGGGTCGATATTACGGCCAAAGTTGAAACCGGCTTGTGGGTTTGCGCTTATGGCCGGTAACCGGTTGTTTTTGCTTTGGTTGTAATCTTCGGTGCTTAAAGCTTCGCTGTATTGTGCCTGTTTTATGGTTAGGTTACGTTCCAGCGCGCGGTCAACAGCTTTTTGCAGGGTGATAACTTCCTGTGCGTTGGCAGTTATGTTTATGGCAGAAAGTAATATGAGGCAAGCAATGGTTACTTTTGTTTTTGTAAATTTTAGTTTCATAATATTGGTATACAATGTATAAGTAATGCTATTACTTTGCAAGCCTTTTTTGTTTGTTAAAATATGGAACGATCTAACCTGTTTTGCGCATGTACCTGGTAAAAACTCCCCGGCTCCTTAAATGGTTATATCCTAACCTGGTATGGGATGCCGCGCCCGGTGCCCGCTGTATTTATTTGACTTTTGACGACGGCCCTATACCCATTGTTACACCATTTGTGTTAAATATTTTAAAACAGTATAATGCCAGGGCAACTTTTTTTTGCATTGGCGATAATATCAGCAAACACCCCGATGTGTTTGATGAAGTAAAAAACGCCGGGCACGCCATCGGGAACCATACTTACAATCATTTAAAAGGCTGGGATACGGATAATGAAGTATACCTTAATAATTTTCTGCGGGCTGATAAATTGGTGCAGTCTAACCTTTTCCGTCCTCCATACGGAAGAATAAAAAGGGCGCAAATAGCATTGCTGAAGCAAACACAACCCGCGCTGGAAATTGTGATGTGGGATGTACTGAGCGGCGATTTCGACGTAAACCTTAAACCCGAAGCCTGCCTTAAAAATGTGCTAAAGTATACCGAAGCCGGGTCGGTAGTGGTGTTTCATGATAGTTTAAAAGCTTTCGACAGGCTGCAGTATGTACTACCGCGGGCAATGGAGCATTGGAGTAAGCTGGGGTACACATTTAGTGCCCTAAGCCCAATATCATTAAGGTAATAAACAGATATTTTCAATATCGAATAATGAATTTCGAATGCCCAACACCGAAGTTTTTACTTCATTATTCGATATTGGATATTCGGTGTTCGATATTAAACTCGTCACAAAGAATTTATGTGTTTAAACTTTGTTCGGGCTGTTCGCGCTACATGCCGAACGCGAACAAGAGGACAGGAAATCACCAATTATTTTATACCTTTCGCCATGCAGTACAAATTATCTAAAATAATACTGAGTTTATTAGTCTTGCTTTCCACCCAAAACCTACGGGCGCAGCAGGTGGATAATGCAGACACTTCCCGCATTATCGTAAGCAGCATAAAAATGCCGCAATTGGGCAGGGAGCGTACCATAAGGGTTTACTTGCCTGCCGGTTACAACTCATCTAATAAAAAATACCCCGTTTTATACATGCACGACGGGCAAAACATCTTTACCGGTAATACCAGTTTTGCCGGCAGCTGGCTGGTAGATTCTACCGCGAAAACTTTCCCTTTAAATAAGCAGGTAATTATTGTAGGCATAGATAACAGCGGCAAATACCGTATGGCCGAATACAACGCTTACGAAAGCAAGTACGCCAAACCGGAGGGCGATGCGTATGCGGATTTTATTGTAAAAACACTTAAGCCGTATATCGACAGCCTTTATCGCACAAAAAGAGAAGCTAAACACACCGCCATAGCAGGCAGCTCGATGGGCGGGCTGATATCCATGTATGCTGCTGTAAAATACCCGGATGTATTTGGTACGGCCAGTGTTTTTTCCCCATCGTTTTGGATAGCGCCAAAGTTATATACGCTGGTGGCGAACACAAAAATGAATACCAAACAACGCTATTTCCTATCCTGCGGTGATAAGGAAGGTGACAAAGATGACAACGAAGCAGGTGATGTTATTAAAATGGATTCGATTTTGGTAAGCAAGGGCTTTAGTCGGAAAAACGTGCCGGCACCTTTGATCATTAAAGGCGGTAAACATAACGAAGCACAGTGGAAAGCCTCTTTTAAATCCTTTTACGCCTGGCTTGTTAATTAAAGGGTTCAGCTTACTGCAACAAATCAACTAAATCCTTGTTATTCAGTTACCAGCCCCGGTATAAACTTTCAAGGATATGAGAAAATGGATTGCAGCTGCAATATTTGCCCTGGGCATATTTTGCTTCATTAACTGTAAAAAGAATTCAACCACCACGCCACCCATTGAGCCGGGCGACGCTACACTTACCGATGTCGTGCTTACCCAGAACCTCAACTTCCCATGGGAAATACTTTGGGGGCCCGATAACATGCTTTGGATAACCGAACGCGGTGGTAAAATAAGCAGGGTTAACCCGGCAGACGGTTCTGTAACACCTGTAATTACCATCAGCGAAGTAGTATCCAATGGCGAAGGTGGCTTATTAGGCATGGTGCTGCACCCCGATTTTGCAACTACGCCCGAAGTATTTGTAGCCTATAATTATAACAAGGCGGGCGTCTACACCAAAAAGATAGTGAAGTTTACCTATAATGGCACTACGCTTATTAACCCCGTGGTTCTGCTGGATAATATCCCTGCATCAAATATCCATAATGGTACCCGCCTGGCCATATCGCCGGATAAAAAGCTTTTTATCACCAGTGGCGATGCATCGGTATCATCACGTGCGCAGGACAAAACAAACCCCGCCGGTAAAATCCAGCGCATCAATTTGGATGGCAGCATCCCTGCCGATAACCCGGTAGCAGGTAGCTCGCTTTGGACGTTTGGGCACCGCAACCCACAAGGCTTGGTGTTTGTGGGCGACAGGCTCTATAGCTCCGAACACGGCCAGAGTACCGACGACGAAATAAACATCATCCAAAAAAACCGCAACTTTGGCTGGCCAAATATCGAGGGTTTTTGCAACACCTCCTCAGAGCAAACCTTCTGCGCCGCTAATAATGTTGCTGAGCCCATCTTTGCCTGGTCGCCTACCATCGCCCCATCCGGCATAGACTATTATAATAATGATGCCATCCCACAATGGAAGAACTCACTGCTGCTTGCTGTGCTGAAAGACTCGGAATTGCTGCAACTCAAATTAAACGCCGCCGGCGATAAAGTTGAGGTAGTGAACACCTTTTATAAAGGTACCTATGGCCGCATGCGCGATGTGGCTATATCGCCGCAGGGTGTGGTTTATATTATTACGAGTAATGGCGGGGGAGCAGATAAGATCATCAAAGTGAGTAAGGAGTAAGCGATACGAAGTATAATCCCTTGCATCACGCTTTTTCGTTACAAGCTGTTTGCAAAAAGTTTACAAAAGTTTACACTTTTCAATGTAAACTTTATTTAAGTATTTGATAATCAGTATTTTAATTAAATAAGAGGGTTTACACTTTTTAGCAAAGGTCTGCAATTTTGTTCGCTGATATTTAGCTCAATATTATTGAAGGATAAGGGCTCTTATTTATATCGCATCTAAATAGCATTTGGACAATGGCTTGACTGTGAATAAAGTTTATAATTTGTAAATTCGCCGCTAACCAGCGGAAACGAATGGTTATCCCGTTTTACCCACTAAAAAATCAAACATTATGGCTTTTGATTTAGACATGATCAAAAAAGTTTATGATCGCTACAGCACCCGTATTGCGGCTGCACGTACAGCGACCGGTAAACATCTTACTCTTACAGAAAAAATATTATACGCTCACCTTTCCGAAGGCGATGCTAAAAAAGCTTTTGAACGCGGTACCGACTACGTTGATTTTGCACCAGACCGCGTAGCCATGCAGGATGCTACGGCGCAGATGGCCCTTTTGCAGTTTATGCAAGCCGGTCGCCCGCAGGTTGCTGTGCCATCAACCGTACATTGCGATCACCTGATACAGGCAAAGGTTGGCGCTATTGAAGATCTGAGCACTGCTGTTGATATCAATAAAGAAGTTTACGATTTCCTTTCTTCGGTATCTGATAAATATGGTATCGGTTTCTGGAAAGCCGGTGCGGGTATCATCCACCAGGTAGTGTTAGAAAACTACGCTTTCCCGGGTGGTATGATGATAGGTACCGATTCACACACCCCTAACGCGGGTGGTTTGGGTATGGTTGCTATTGGTGTTGGCGGTGCCGATGCCTGCGATGTAATGGCAGGTTTACCATGGGAGCTAAAATTCCCTAAACTCATCGGTGTTAAATTAACCGGTAAGTTATCGGGCTGGGCTTCAGCTAAAGACGTTATTTTGAAAGTTGCAGGTATCCTTACTGTAAAAGGTGGTACCGGCGCTATTGTTGAATATTTTGGCGAAGGTGCACGTTCACTTTCTGCTACCGGTAAAGGTACCATCTGTAATATGGGTGCCGAAATTGGTGCAACCACATCTATCTTCGGTTACGACGAAAAGATCGCTACCTACTTAAGCGGTACTTCGCGTGCAGAAGTTGCTGAACTGGCAAACGCCGTTAAAGAACACTTAACAGGTGATGACGAAGTTTACGCTAACCCGGCTGCTTATTTCGACCAGGTTATCGAGATCAACTTATCGGAATTGGAACCACATATCAACGGTCCCTTCACACCGGATCTGGCATGGCCTATCTCTAAATTCGCTACCGCTGTTCGCGAGAACAACTGGCCGGTTGAACTGGAAGTTGGCTTGATAGGTTCTTGTACCAACTCATCTTATGAGGATATTACCCGTTCGGCTTCTATCGCCAAACAGGCTATCGATAAAAACCTGCAAACTAAGGCAGAATTCACCATTACTCCGGGTTCGGAACTGGTGCGTTATACCGTAGAGCGCGATGGTTACTTAGGTACCTTCGAGAGCATGGGCGGTGTGGTATTGGCAAATGCCTGCGGTCCGTGTATCGGCCAGTGGGCTCGTCATACTGATGATCCAACCCGCAAAAACTCAATCATTACATCGTTCAACCGTAACTTTGCAAAACGCCAGGACGGTAACCCTAACACACACGCGTTTGTTGCATCGCCGGAAATTGTAACCGCAATGGTTATTGCCGGTGACCTTACCTTTAACCCGCTTACCGATACCTTAACTAATAAGGATGGCGAGCAGGTGATGCTGGACGAGCCACTGGGTATAGAAATGCCTGTACGTGGTTACGCGGTAGAAGATGCAGGTTACCAGGCACCAGCCGAAGACGGCAGCCAGGTAGAAGTTAAGGTTAGTCCAACTTCTGCACGTTTGCAATTGTTAGATCCATTCTCTGCATGGGAAGGTACCGACATCACCGGCTTAAAGCTGTTGATCAAAGCAAAAGGCAAATGTACTACCGATCATATTTCGATGGCCGGCCCATGGTTGAAATTCCGCGGCCACCTGGATAATATATCAAACAATATGCTTATAGGTGCCATCAACTACTTTAACCTGAATGCTGATAGCGTTAAAAACCAGCTGACAGGCGAATACGGCCCGGTACCTGCTACCCAGCGCGATTACAAGGCAAACGGTATAGGCAGTATAGTAGTGGGCGACGAGAACTACGGTGAAGGTTCATCACGCGAGCACGCCGCAATGGAGCCGCGCCACTTAGGTGTACGTGTTATATTGGTGAAATCATTCGCCCGTATTCACGAAACCAACCTGAAGAAACAAGGTATGCTGGGCATCACCTTTGCCGATAGCAACGACTACGATAAAATTCAGGAAGACGACGTTATCGACGTAACAGGTTTAACCACCTTCGCGCCGGGCCACCAGTTAACCGTGGTATTGCACCACGCGGATGGTACCAGCGAAAGCTTCCAGGTGAACCATACCTACAACGCACAACAAATTGAGTGGTTTAAAGCAGGCGGTGCCCTAAACATCATCCGCAGGCAAATGGCTTCTTAATTTTAGATATTAGAATTACGATTTTAGATTAAGCCTTCCCAATTGGGGAGGCTTTTTTATTAAGTTGAGAAGTTTGATTTTTATTGAAAATTGTACAGTAGATGGGCATCCATACTTTTGCTTCTTTTTTGATAATGGTGTAATGGTTTCATTGTTTAGTTGAAAAGTGAAGCCTACATTTACTTATGAGCTTTTATCAACCAAACCAAATTAATAGTAGTGCTTTATGTGTTCTCCGAAAGAAGGATAACGGTGAATTGATCATAACTTATGAACCTCTGGTAAGTCCAATACCTGAAGCTATAACGCAACTTGAAAATATCTTACGACATACAAGACAGGACCAGGCAAAAGCTGTTTTTGAAACTATACTAAATGACGATGTTTTAAAAATAATTTTTGGTCCAAGAAGCAGTTTCTGCGATAATCTTTGGGAACCTTGGCAGGAAGACAATTCAAAATTACGACTGGAGCAGATATTTGACAGTAAATATGTAGACAAGGTACAGCATCTGAAAATGGCAATTTTAGCTCATAAATTGCATCATACCTATCATAAATGTAGACAAGATGAAGGAGTACTTGCTTATTCACATAGATTGATTGGCTGGAAAACATTCCCACATCAAATTGATGCGAATTTCAACGTGGAATTTGTTAGCAATTTCGGGTTCGGCAATTCTACTTTCTTTTGTATAAAACTTAGCTATAAAGGAGTCGATATATTGCCCTTAACACATTGGATTCGATACAGAATAGTTAACAAAGAGGAAATTATTAGGTGTACTCAAACATATAATCCGCAGAATGAAAATTGGTATAAGGCAATAGATTACGTTAAGGCAGCGTGTAACATGTTTAGGCAAAGTGAATCGCGATTTGTAAATTACTATTTACTTGGAGAGTGTAGTCGGTTGGTAGAGGGGCTTAAAAGTATTGCAACTAAATCTACGTTCGAATTTATCACATCCGGTTATCACTTTGTCGTTGCAAAAGAAACGAAAACTCTCTCGGGGGATGAACTAATTGCTTATCGTGCTGATAGAATTTCAGGTAGTTTAGCGTTTATTGAACATATTAATAGTCTTCGATACATTCGAGATATAAATGCAATTGTTCAAGAAATAGAGAAATTGAATCATCAGATAAAGCCTGTCATTGAAAGAGCCAGGGAACGATTGGAATCGCTTTTAGAATTGAAAACGCGGCGAATGAAAGGATTTAAAATACTCCACTATGAATTACATGAGGAGAACACAGCGTATTACAATAAACGGCAGCTAATGCAAAAGGAGCTATTTCAACAAAAAATATTTTCTTCTGAAATTTTGGATAATACTTTTGCCGAGCGCTATCCCGAGTATAATGGATTTGAAATCAAGTATAAAAAAAACAGCAAAGATTACTGCGAATTGAGCGATGAAATAAATGAAATCGAGCGGTACATTCAACAATATAACGAGAGTTTGAAAGCAATTAAAAATTACTTCGATTCACTTGATTAAACTAACGTTTGGTCTGAAAAAACGATTGAGTTTTTCAAATGCCAATGCTCTCATTGCACGATAGAATAATTAAATTCTTACCAAAGATTCCCTTAATATTAACCAGTAGAAAAATAACAATTACTTAACATTTAATTCACCCAAGCTATCTTCTTTCTCATTAGCTTTAGCTAATTTATACATACAATAATGACGAAAGAAGAAATTACATTATGGCAAAAAATTGAAGCGTTCCGGCTGGATGACCCGGATGCGGGCTTCCAGTTTTCTGCCAGGCTCGCCAGGGAGAATGGCTGGAGCCACGGTTACACACTCCGGGTGATTGAAGAATACAAGAAATTTATTTTTATGTGCTGCATCACCGAAACCGGCGTAACCCCGTCCGACCCGGTGGACCAGGTATGGCACCTGCACTTAACCTTTACCCGTTCCTACTGGGTTGATCTTTGCAGGGACACCATTGGGAAGGAGATCCATCACAACCCTACCAAAGGCGGCGCTCAGGAAGCGAAGAAGTTCGATAGGTTTTACACCTCATCGCAAACGCTTTATATTGATAAATTCGGTATGGCGCCGCCGGAGGATATCTGGCATAATAACCAGCAGCGTTTCTCGGATATCGATTTTCAGCGGGTGAATGTTGGTCGGTACTGGTTGATTAGAAAGCCGAAGATCTCAACCGCAAGACTAACGTTTTTGATGCTATTGGTGGCCTGCACTACTTTTATACAGGCATCTTTTGGTGCACCGTTGCTGATGCTTGGTATTGTAGCAGTTGTGGTTTTTGGTGTTTACAAATGGGAATCGAACCCTAATAAAGGAAAAGACAATAAGGATGGAAGCGGCAGTGGTTGCAGCACTGCAGGGTGCGGCGGCGACTTTGGCTCCTCTCATCACGGAGGGCACCATGGAGGCCACGACGGCGGGCATGGGGGAGATAGCGGGCACAGCGGCTGCTCGGGATGCTCTTCCTCTGGTTGCAGTGGCTGCGGCGGAGGTGGCGATTAACCCTTGATTATTCTTTTATTTTTTTCTGCCTGTGCTTGGCAGAGTATTTAGATGCCCGCTAAGGGCAATTTTTTTGTCCGGTCTTTTTCAACAATAACGCCATACCGATATTTCGCCTTTCAGATCATGCCGCCTACCGTCGGTTAAAACCGACGGCAATGAAGGTAGTTTGGCATTTAAAACACCTTCATTGCCGTCCCATTCATGGGACGGATAGCTTGCAAAGCTGTTGTTTATGTGGCGACTTTTACGATGAGGTGCCGAAAAGATTTCAGCATGACGACTGACGATAATATTCGTCTATATTAAACAAACCGCTCCTTCAAAAACTCCCCGGTAAAGCTATCCGCTTTTTTGATTAAATCTTCCGGTATTCCTTCAAATACCACGTTACCGCCACGGTTCCCACCTTCGGGACCGATATCTACCACCCAATCGGCACATTTTATCACATCCATATTGTGTTCAATCACAATAATGGTATTGCCGTGGTCTAAAAGCGCGTCGAAAGATTTCAGGAGCTTTTTAATGTCGGCAAAGTGCAGGCCGGTTGTCGGTTCATCAAAAATGAACAGGGTTTTATGCGTATTGTTGCCTTTCACCAGGAAGGAAGCCAGCTTGATACGCTGCGCCTCGCCGCCGGATAGGGTATTGCTGGATTGCCCCAACTGCACATAACCCAAGCCAACATCAACCAATGGTTTTATCTTGGCCAGGATCTTAGGCTCTTTGGCGAAGAACTCCAAAGCCTCATCGATAGTGAGCTCTAATACCTCGGATACGTTCTTTTCATTATAGGTAACGTCCAGAATATGTTGTTTAAAGCGTTTGCCGTTGCAGGCCTCGCAGGTGAGAAAAATATCAGCCATAAACTGCATCTCTATCTTCACCTCGCCTTCGCCCTGGCAAACATCGCAGCGGCCACCCTCCACGTTAAAGGAGAATGCGGATGGTTTTAATCCTGCTGCTTTGGCAACAGGTAAGGCAGCGTACAGGTTACGGATCTCGTCCCAGGCTTTTACATAAGTAACCGGGTTAGAGCGCGACGAGCGGCCGATAGGATTCTGGTCCACCAGTTCCACCTGCTCAATTTTTGCGTAATCGCCCTCTATGCTATCAAAGCTGCCGGTTTGCTCACCGTTATAGTTCCCTAATATTTTCTGCAGAGCAGGAGCAAGCACCCGTTTAACCAAACTGGTTTTACCCGAGCCTGAGACCCCCGTTACTACGGTAAGCACACCCAGGGGGAATTTGGCGTCCACATGGTTTAGATTATTCTCGCGTGCGCCTTTTATTTCAATATAATCGTTCCATTTACGGCGCTGAGCGGGGATGGCGATAGCTTCGCGGCCACTCAGGTATTTCCCGGTAAGGCTATTATCGTCTACTATGATTTGCTCATAAGTACCGGTGAATATTAAATTACCGCCATGTGTACCGGCTTCGGGGCCGATATCGATGATATGGTCGGCAGCTTTCATGATCTCTTCTTCATGCTCTACCACCAAAACGGTGTTGCCTACATCACGAAGCGATTTTAATACACCAACCAAACGCTGGGTATCGCGGGGGTGCAAGCCAATGCTGGGCTCATCCAATACATATACCGATCCTACCAAACTGCTCCCCAACGAAGTAGCCAGGTTAATACGCTGCGATTCACCGCCCGAAAGGGTGTTTGATAAACGGTTAAGCGTTAAATAACTTAAGCCCACATCATTTAAAAATTGCAGGCGGTTTACGATCTCTAACAGCAGGCGTTTACCTATTTTAACATCGGTAGGGTTGAGGTTAAGGCTACTGAAAAATGCCAGCGCGGTATCCAAAGGCATCAGCACCACATCGGTGATGGATTTACTATCCACCTTAACGTATGATGCGTCTTTACGCAAACGGCTGCCCTTACACTCCGGACAGGTAGTTTTGCCCCTGTATCGCGATAGCAGAACCCGGTACTGGATCTTATAGGTTTGCTCCTCCATTTCTTTAAAAAAGGCATCTAACCCCTGGAAGTATTGGTTACCCGTCCAAAGCAAGCGTTGTTGCTCTTCGGTGAGTTGATTGTATTGGCGATGGATAGGGAAATCAAACTTCAGCGAGCTTTTTACCAGCTTATCGTTCCATTCGCGCATTTTTTCGCCGCGCCAGGGGGCAATAGCGCCCTCGTAAACGGTTTTACTCTTATCCGGGATAACAAGGTCCTCATCAATGCCAATAACCTTACCATAACCCTCGCAACGTTTACACGCCCCATAAGGGTTATTAAAGCTAAAGAAGTTTGGTGATGGCTCTTCAAAGCGCATATCGTCCAGCTCAAAGCGGTCGCAAAAGAAACGTTCGTTCTCTACATTTTCAGAAATCCTCTCCTCTGGAGAGGATTTAGGTGAGGCTTCTTCCGGGAGCTTATACCGTACATAGCAATCGCCTTTACCTTCAAAAAACGCGGTTTGGATACTATCGCCCAGGCGGCTCACGGTTTCGTCCTCGTCGTTTTTGGTGATCCGGTCTATTACAATGCGTACCGGCAAATTATGCGTGGTGAGCGACATATTGCGCGCGGTTTCCACGCTCTCGGCCTGTACCCGGTCGGCCTCTGCCTTAGCATCCGCCTCAGCCTTGGCTTTTTTGGTGGTTTTAGCTTTTGGCTTTACGTCTTCCTCTTCGGTTACTATCAGCAAATTATTATCTACGGTTTCGTCCTCCAATAAAGCTTCGATTCGCGATAGCTGGCCTTTATATTCCACACGGATAAAACCTTTTTGCATCAGCACCGCAAGCTCTTCCTTAAGGCTGCGGTTATTATGCGGGTGCAGCGGACACAGGATGGTTACCTGCGTATCCAGCGGCAAAGTCATGATGAAATTGATCACGTCGGTAACGCTGTCCTTTTTTACAATACCGCCCGATATGGGCGAAATGGTTTTGCCAATGCGCGAGAACAGCAGTTTAAGGTAATCGTAGATCTCGGTACTGGTACCCACGGTTGAGCGCGGGTTGCTGGTAATTACCTTTTGCTCTATAGCTATCGCCGGGGCTATACCTTTAATATAGTCAACATCCGGCTTATTCATCCGGCCCAAAAACTGGCGCGCGTAACTGCTCAGGCTTTCTACATACCTGCGCTGCCCTTCAGCATACAGGGTATCAAAAGCCAGCGAGGATTTACCCGAGCCCGACATGCCCGTGATAACCACCAGCTTGTTTTTAGGGATGGCCACATCCATATTTTTTAGGTTGTGTACCCGTGCCCCTTTTATGATGATATGTTTCTGCGGATCTTTTTCGGCTTCTTTGATCATTGTTATTTGTTCATAGTTGATGGTTCATGGATGATAGAAAAGAGCTGAAATTTAGTTGACGGGCTATTAAACCATCATGAAAATCAGCGTCTAAACAATAATACTAAAGAGCCACTAACTGAGTTTTTCGGGACTATGAATCATGATGGATGAACCATGATTCTGTCCCAACCGCAAAAATCCTAAAATATTTAGCTTTTTGCAAGCGGGTTTAAGAATAGTAGGCAGAATAAATGAATACTTGCAATATACTGACACGTAAACTTTATGATGCAGGCATGACAATGCCACCTCTAAAAAATATTTGTTTTTATTTTGAAGATTATTATATTTGAGGGTAACATTTTTTAACCCCTAAAAGAAACGCTATAGATAGAACTCTACTTGTAATAACGACAAAACATTTAATTTAGTTTATTAGTAGCTTTCTATGGATTTTCAATTGAAAAGTGATCAGGATCTAATCCATCTTTATATCGCCGGTGACGAAGCAGGGCTTGTTGAGCTCATCCGGAGGTACCAATCAAAAATTTATACTTCTATTTACCTGCTCGTTAAAGACGAAGCATTGGCCGAAGATATTTTCCAGGACACGTTTATTAAGGTTATTAATACGCTAAAAGCCGGCAAGTATAATGAGGAGGGCAAGTTTTTACCATGGGTAACCCGTATTGGGCACAACCTGGTGATAGACCATTTCCGCCGCGAAAAACGCGCGCCTATGGTAAGCAACGGAGACGACTTTGATATTTTTGAAGTATTGGGTAACTACGACGAAAGCGCGGAAGACCGCCTGGTGCGCGAGCAAACGCACAAGGATTTAAAATCCCTAATACAACTGCTGCCATCCGAGCAAAAGGAAGTATTGATCATGCGCCACTTTGGCGATATGAGCTTTAAAGAAATTGCCGATGTAACCGATGTAAGCATCAACACCGCCCTTGGCCGTATGCGCTACGCGCTTAATAATCTGCGCAAAATGATGCAGACTAAAGAGCTGAGTTTGAAGAATTAGGGCAGAGGTTGGTTGAATAGAGGTTAGAGATCAGGGAAAAATGCATTTAAGCCGCTCCGTTTAGGGGTGGCTTTTTCTTTTTTATACGGTGAAATATCCTGCAAATTACTGCGTTTTATTTGTGTCGGTTAAACACAATGACTGTGTGCTTAGGTAAACATTATCAGGCGGTTAAGTAAGTGAAAAAAATTTCATTTAATTTTCATCTTCGTAAAATATTCGGGTTTAACTGTCGTTATTTATCTAAACAAAAAAATAGCTTATGGGTGAAACCTTTACAACAAATTTCTACGCGGTCACTAACAAAACTCAGATGAAAGAGTCAGGAACACTTGAAAATCTGGATGCGGACTCAGTGATATTCTATCACTCTATCCATGCCGAATTGGATCTTCTGAAAAAGAAGCCAAAACTACAAACCATCCACCAGATACTTGATTACTCCAAGAGTTTACGTTAGGTACTACGCACCCCCGAAACTGGTTCATAGATCATACATATTGGCAAGGCCGATAGTTTGATTTATGAACCTTTCTATTTTTAAAGAAGTTCATGGGTCATAGTTGATAGTTCATGGTGAAATTCATTTTAGCTATTGCGAATATTTATGGATTTTTGCCAAAATGGTTCTTACTATTATCTATGAACCATCAACCATGAACTAATGCTAAAAGCCGAACGCTACCGCCATTTCGTTGAATATTTTTCTAAGAACCAGCCCGATGCAGTAACCGAGCTGCATTACGACAACCCGTATCAATTGCTGGTAGCGGTTATATTATCCGCCCAATGCACCGATAAGCGCATCAACCAGGTTACGCCTAAGTTATTCGAGCGCTTCCCGGATGCTGCGGCTTTAGCTGCTTCTGATGCGGATGAGATTTTCACTTACATTCGTAGTGTAAGCTATCCCAACAATAAGGCAAAACACCTGGCAGGCATGGGGAAAATGCTGACGGAAGTCTTCTGCGGCGAGGTGCCTTCGGATTTAGACGACCTGCAGAAAATGCCGGGAGTTGGCCGCAAAACGGCTAACGTAATTGCCTCGGTAGTTTTTGATGCGCCAGCGATTGCGGTAGATACCCACGTTTTTAGGGTGGCCAACCGGCTGGGGCTTGTTCGTGCCAGCACGCCATTGGCGGTTGAAAAACAATTAGTGAAAAACCTGCCGGAAAACACGCTGGCCATAGCGCACCACTGGCTAATATTGCACGGGCGCTACATCTGCGTGGCCCGCACGCCCAAATGCGAGATCTGCCCGCTTACCTGGTTTTGTAAATACTATGCGCAGCAAAATACCGAAACAGCGCTGTTAAAAGCCGAAGCCTTAAAATTCCGAAAATCAAAAGACGCTAAAAAGAAGAAGATACAGAAGGCGATAGTGAAGGAATTGGTAAAGCGCAGTGTTGATAAAGATATTTGATAGGGCACGCTTAGTTAAGTAATTTCAAGCAATCCGGACAGGGAATAACCAAGCCTAAAATAAATTAAAATAATTACTAAAAAAATTAGCAAATAATAAAGATGTTATTTATATTTGTTTCACGAAAAAAATAGAGATGAGCAATACAGATAAAATGAAGGCACTGCAGCTTACCCTTGATAAGCTGGAAAAATCTTACGGTAAAGGCACCATTATGAAGTTGGGCGAACAAGCTATCGAGCCAACAGAAGTAATATCAACAGGCTCATTGGGTCTTGATATCGCTTTGGGTGTAGGCGGCTTGCCAAAAGGCAGGGTGATAGAAATTTACGGTCCGGAATCTTCGGGTAAAACAACCCTGGCCATTCACGCTATTGCCGAATCGCAAAAGAAAGGCGGCATTGCTGCATTTATTGATGCGGAGCACGCTTTCGACAGGTTTTACGCCAAAAAATTGGGTGTTGATGTAGAGAACCTGCTGATCTCTCAACCAGACAATGGTGAGCAGGCGCTGGAAATTGCTGATAACCTGATTCGCTCGGGCGCTATTGATATATTAGTGATCGACTCTGTTGCTGCATTGGTTCCAAAAGCCGAGATAGAAGGCGAAATGGGCGACTCTAAAATGGGTTTGCACGCCAGGTTAATGTCTCAGGCATTGCGTAAGTTAACAGGTACCATCAGCAAAACCGGGTGTTGCTGTATCTTTATCAACCAGCTGCGCGATAAAATTGGAGTTATGTTTGGTAACCCCGAAACAACTACAGGTGGTAACGCTTTAAAATTCTACGCTTCGGTACGTTTGGATGTACGCCGCATCTCGCAAATTAAAGATACCGACGAGGTATCTGGTAACCGCGTTAAGGTGAAGATAGTGAAGAACAAAGTAGCTCCGCCATTCCGTATAGCCGAGTTTGATATTATGTTTGGCGAAGGTATTTCCAAAGCCGGCGAAATTATCGATTTAGGCGTAGAATATAACATTATCAAAAAGGCAGGCTCATGGTTTAGCTATGGCGATACCCGCCTTGGCCAGGGCCGCGACGCGGTTAAGCAATTGATATTGGATAACCCGGAACTGATGGAAGAACTGGAAGTTAAGATTAAAGCAACCGTAACCGGCGATAGCCTGGCGGAAGTTTAGATTTTTAAAATTCCCTCCCTTGGGAGGGGTGCAGATGGGACGAGCGCAAAGGCAGGGAGGGGTTTAGCCACCATGCAATAAGCTAATGCCAGCGATGTTATAAGAAGAACGAGCTTTCCAATTGGAAGGCTCGCTCTGTTTCCCATATATATTTAGTCGGATTTTATAATGGATGCAGATAGATTAAGGATTGAGCTATTTCATATAATAAGGCAGGCAAATGACGACCAACTAAGAGATTTGAATGTGCTCATTACCGATTATTTTAATTTAAACAAAAATAATGCGGAAGAATGGGACACAATGCCGCAGTTTTTGAAGGATCGTATTAACGAAGGCCTCAGACAGGCAGAAGCCGGATTAGGGAAGCCTCTTTATAAAGTTATGGAAGACATACGAACCAAATACGGTTTGTACTGATATCCGAAATCTCAAATCGAAATCCGAAATTAACGAAGCCTATCAGCCGACCTCACCAATTTCTCATCTCTTTGTATCGCTTTAAACGCAAAAATAATGAGGATGATGCTGAGTGAAGTTAGAAATAGGCCAACGCCCATATTCTGATACTCAAGAGTAATGGCACCTACAACTGCTTTAACGGTTTGCGCCATCCAGAAGCTGTAGCCTATTAAGGCCAGTATAGCTATATAGCAGAAATTTATTTGCTTTTTACGGTTCTTATACATAAAAATAACAGCCAGCGGAGCTAAGGCTATAATGGCAGTTACGGCAGTTAAGGCGGTAAAATTTTCGATATGTTTTTCTTGTCCGTTTACAATTTCATAAACGCCGGTAACGGTTACATTAACCAGTTTGCCTTCTGCATAAATATTATGGGCAAGCGGGAACAGGAACAGCCCGAACATGACAACAGACGCGGCAAGGAGGTATATACTTTGTATTCTTTGTAGCATTTTTTTTAATTAAGAGAAGCAAAGATATATCTTTTAATAAATGCTGATATAGTTTATTGTGCAGCATCTTTTTATTTTACAATATTTACATTTATAAAAACATTGGCATGGGCTTTATAGCATTGGTGGCTTTTTTAGTTTACTCGCATTTAGGGTATAGGCTTAAGCGTAACCCGGTAGCCTGGGGATTTATTGGACTGGGAGTACTAATTTCTCTCCCTTTAGTAGGTAGCCCCTTTTTATTAGTCGCAAATTCACCTGGCACAAACTTAGTTTATTGGACGACTGTAACCTTGTTCAGTATTGTTTTTACAATTGCTGTTGCTATTTACATCGCCTACCGGAACAAATTGATATTTAACAAAACCAACCATAGCAGTTAATCACTCCGGGCACTGCCTACATAACAGTAGTTTTATACCTTTGTCCCCGTGGCAACTACTCAACGCTATTTTCTCGAACTCGCTTACGATGGTACTAAATACCACGGCTGGCAGGTGCAGCAAAATGCCGTGAGTGTGCAGGAATTACTGAACAAAGCGCTATCCACTTTATTGCGCCAGCCGATAGAAACCACCGGATGCGGCAGAACCGATACAGGTGTACATGCAAAAGAATATTTTGCGCATTTAGATGTGGAATTGCCCGATGATGATGCGGAGAATGCAAATCAAAAGTTCGCCCTTCAGGGGGTTAGGGGGTTAAACGCCCTGCTTCCGCACGATGTCGCCATCAAAAACATCATCCCTGTGCACCCGGAGGCTCATGCCCGTTTTGATGCCACACTGCGCTCTTACGAATATCATATCCATTTTGAGAAGAACCCTTTTTTAAACGGTTATTCGTGGCTGCTGCGCGACAGGCCAAACCTGGAGCTGATGAACGAGGCTGCAACTATTATCATGGAATATTCAGATTTTAGCTGTTTCAGCAAATCGAATACGCAGGTTAAAACCAATAATTGTAAAATTGTAAAAGCGGTTTGGGAACAAACCGAAAAAGGCATTGTATTTAAAATATCTGCCGACCGCTTTTTACGTAATATGGTAAGGGCGATTGTAGGTACGCTTTTATCGGTAGGCAAAGGCGAAATGCCGCCGGAGGGTATCCGCGACATCATCCAAAGCAAAAACCGCAGTAAGGCCGGCACAAGTGTACCCGCATGCGGCTTATATTTAACGGAGGTGAAGTATAGTTACTTAGCCCCCCCAGCCCCCTGAAGGGGGAACAGAATTTAAATAGATTATTAGCTAAATGGCAAAGGAATCAAAAGATAGCAATTCAAAAGCTCCTCCGTTAGCCAACGGAGGCGGGGGGGGCTCGGCCGTTACCGGTAAGGCTTTCGATTGGCATTTGCTTAAGCGGATCATGCATTATGTAAAACCGTATAGGTCGGTTTTCGTGATAGCGGCGTTCCTCACTATTTTTTTGGCCGTTATTGCTTTGATCCAGCCCATATTGATCCAGCTCACACTGGATAAGTACATCCTCGCCAACAACTATCATGGCTTGGTGTTTATGGTAGAGCTGATGATCGGGCAGCTCATCATCCAAACCATTGCGCAGTACTACCAAACCTATTTAACCAACTCGCTGGGCCAGTCGGTTATTCGCGACTTGCGGAAGGATGTTTTTAACCACATTACCAGCCTGCGCCTGAAATATTTCGACCGTACACCTATCGGGATGCTCATCACCCGTACGGTGTCTGACCTGGAAACCATTGCCGATATCTTCTCGGAAGGGCTCATCTCCATTATGGGCGACATGTTACTGGTATTCGCCGTTATCGGCTACATGCTTTGGCAGGACTGGAAACTGGCACTCATCACGCTCATCCCGATGCCCTTCCTGTTTGCTTCTACCTATGTGTTTAAGGAAGCTATTAAATCTTCCTTCCAGGAGGTGCGCACACAGGTGGCACAGTTAAATACTTTCCTTGCAGAGCACATCAGCGGGATAAGTATTATCCAGTACTTCTCGCGTGAGGAACAGGAAATGCGCAAGTTTAAAGCGGTTAACCTTAAATACCGCGATGCCAATATTCGCTCTAACTGGTACTACTCTATCTTTTTCCCGGTGGTGGAGATTTTGTTTGCCGTTTGTATGGCTTTACTGGTTTGGTACGGCTGTAAACGGATCCTGAACGACCAGCAAATGCATGCCATATCTGCCGCCGAGGGTGGCATTACCCCAGGGCTAATTACAAGCTTTATCGTACTGCTTAACATGCTGTTCCGCCCCATTCGGCAACTGGCAGATAAATTCAATACCCTGCAAATGGGCATGGTAGGGGCCGACAGGATCTTTAAAGTGCTGGATACCGACGAAGTGGCGATAGACGATGGTAAACTCGCTCCGCCGGCATTACAAGGCGATATCGAATTTAAGAACGTTTGGTTTGCTTATAACGACGAGAACTGGGTATTGAAAAACATCAACTTCCACATTAAGCCCGGCGAAACGCTGGCATTGGTAGGGGCAACGGGTGCCGGGAAATCATCGACTATCAACATCCTCAACCGTTTTTACGATATCGGTAAAGGTACGGTAACGGTGGATGGGCACGACATCCGCGAATACAAGGTGGATTACCTGCGCTCGAAAATTGCAACGGTGATACAGGATGTGTTTTTGTTTACCGATACCATTGGCAACAACATCAGCCTCAACAATACCGAAATAACCCGTGAGGAAATTATCGCGGCAGCAAAAGATGTAGGCGCGCATGAATTTATAGAGCGCTTACCCGGCGGTTATGATTATAATGTAATGGAACGCGGTGCTACGCTGTCGGCGGGGCAGGCGCAGCTCATTTCGTTTATCAGAGCGCTGGTTTATAACCCGGCGATATTGGTTTTGGATGAGGCCACGTCATCGGTTGATACCGAAACGGAACTGCTGATACAAACCGCCATTAACAAACTGATGCAGGGGCGCACAGCAATTGTAATAGCCCATCGTTTATCTACCATACAAAATGCTGATAAGATCATCGTTTTAGATCATGGCGAAATTATGGAAAGCGGCACCCACCAGGAGTTGCTGCGCATAGAGAATGGCTATTACCGCAAACTGTACGATCTTCAATTCAACTCGGCAGGGATAGCAAAGCCAATTTGAGCTATTTTGATTCCAGCCTGCGGGCATCATTGGCAGCTGTATCCGGCTGGTCTTCTTTAGGCGCGTCTTTAACAGACTGCACAGGTTGTTCCCGGTTTTCATAATTTTTAGCCACATTTTCCTGCTGCGGCTCGTCGGCATGATATTGTTTATCGCTGTCTTTTACAACGCTTTTATGCCCTTCGTCGTTTGGCCTGTTGGTAGGCGTATCCGATGGGGAGGGTTTATCGTGGTCGTTAGCTGGAGTTGTCATACATGATTAACATCGCTACTTTTAATTTGTTGACAGATGATAAATGATTTATTTGGTGTGGCTCCAGCGTTAAGGATTGCAGCGGATACCGGCCTTGTGGCTAATGCCTGTGCAGTATGAGCGGAAAGCCTGGCCCGAAGGGAACGCCATAATATTCTGAACCATGATTCGCTTGATTGAAGGATTCTGTGATTCGTAAAGCATCAAGAAATCCTCTAATCCTATAAATCAGGGTTCAGAAAAAAAAAACTGTTCAATCCTTCAATCCAAATCCTGTTCATTCTTGTCAATCGCTCAATCGTTTCCCTTCGTGTAGTTAATAATTGTTAATTATCCCGCATAAACTTTTACCTTTAGGGCAGGTTTGTTATTTTCGCAAACTATAAGAATTGATGTAGATGGAGGCTATCTCATATCTCACGTCTCAAATCTCATATCTAAGAAGGGCACATGGAAGAATTTGAAGCAAGCGAATCGGCAAAGAAAACCAAAACGATATACATATCTACCGTTTTTGGTATTGCTATGGTTTTATTGATGATAGGGCTGCTGGGGCTAATATTAGTAAAGGCAAACAACCTGTCGCGCTATGTAAAAGAAAACATCGTGCTTAATATTTTTATGGACGATGCCGCCCACGAAACCGACGTGCTGCAATTTCAAAAACAGCTGGATGGCAACCCAATGGTTAAGCAAACCCAGTATGTGAGTAAAGAGTTGGCGGCCCGCAATCTGCAAAAAGACCTGGGCGAGGATTTTGTAAAATTCCTGGGGTATAACCCGCTATCACAATCGCTGGATGTATACCTGAAAGCCGACTATGCCAATAATTCAGGTATCGATAAATTTAAGGCCGAACTGATGAAAAACCCACTGGTAAAAGAGGTAAAATACCAGCAATCGCTGGTTGACCAAATGAACCAGAACCTTAAATCCATCATATTGGTGATCCTCGCCTTCGCCGCCATATTTGTGGTGCTGTCGGTAGCGTTGATCAACAATACCATCAGATTGGCTATCTACTCGCAAAGGTTTCTCATCAAATCGATGCAATTGGTTGGGGCTACCAAGGGTTTTATCCGCAAGCCGTTTTTGCTTTACGGCATCTGGCATGGCTTATTAGGCGGCTTAATTGCTGTGTTGATACTGATAGGTACCCTTTACCTGGCCTACCAGCAAATTCCCGACTTGGTGATCCTGCGTAACTACACCGAGTTTGGCATCGTATTTTTAGGTGTTATCGGTATTGGGGTTATCATGTCGGCAGTGAGTACTTACCTGGCAGTAAACAAATTCTTACGTTTAAAAATATACGATTTATATAGGTAGTTCACTGGTTCATTTGTTCAATAGTTCATTGGTAATATCTACTAAATAATAATTAAAAAACTCAATAAGTAAAATATATGGCATTGCAATCTAAACCGGCCGGCCCGGTTAAAACAGCACCCAAACCAGCGGCGCTGCAAACCACCACCCCGGCCCAGTTTGTGTTCGGAAAAGAAAACTACCGTTGGTTAATTATCAGCATAGCTGTAGTAGCTTTTGGTTTTGTGCTGATGAGCGGCACTACTGATATTTACAGCACTACAAAAATTGTTATTGCGCCAATAGTTGTATTGGCAGGCTTTGGTTTAGGTTTTTACGCGATCCTGAAAAAGCCGGCCGATAAAGTATGAATTTAATACAAGTAATTGTCCTGGCGATAATAGAAGGCATCACCGAGTTTTTGCCTATTTCTTCCACCGGGCACATGATCATCGCTTCGTCGGTGATGGGCATCCAAAGCAACGATTTTGTAAAGCTGTTTACCGTGGCCATCCAATTGGGTGCAATCCTGTCGGTAGTAGTGTTGTACTGGAAGCGCTTTTTTCAAACCCTCGATTTTTATTACAAACTATTTGTTGCCTTTTTACCGGCTGCGGTATTTGGCCTGCTATTCAGCAAAAAGATAGATGAGTTGATGGAAAGCGCGCTAACCGTAGGCATCACCTTATTTATTGGCGGTGTTATTTTATTATTTGTTGATAAATGGTTTAACAACTCCGACACTAAAGAAGAGAAGGAGATCAGCTACCTTACGGCGCTTAAGATCGGTTTCTTCCAGTGCTTATCTATGATACCCGGTACTTCGCGCTCTGCCGCAACTATTGTGGGCGGTATGTCGCAAAAGCTAAGCCGCAAGGCTGCGGCGGAATTTTCGTTCTTTTTGGCGGTACCAACCATGTTTGCCGCAACCGCAAAAAAGTTGTATGATTTTGTTAAAGATGGTCACGTTTTTACCGGCGAGGAAATAAAGCTACTGGCGATAGGTAACGTTATTGCTTTTATTGTTGCGTTATTGGCAATTAAAACCTTTATTACCTTTTTAGAGAAACGGGGCTTCCAGTTATTTGGCTGGTACCGAATTTTGGTAGGAGGGGTTATTATTATCCTATTCCTGACGGGCCATAATTTGGAGGTGATTTAAACAATATTCTTCACACGATACAAAATAGCGATGCGCCGAAAGCCATCGCTATTTCTGTTTGCAAGAGGCGGGTTTTTAGTGGGCTTACTACTCGCTGATAAAAACCTTACCTTTGCCCCTTAAATTTTTGTTTTGAGCAAACTATCTTTCAATAATATACAGCAATTTGCCGAAGGGCAGCTTTTGCTGGTAAACAAACCCTACAAGTGGACGAGCTTTGATGTGGTTGGCAAACTCCGCAACGCCTTTAAGCCCTTAAAACTTAAAGTAGGCCATGCCGGCACGTTGGATCCATTGGCTACCGGGCTGCTCATCATCTGCACCGGTAAAATGACCAAGCAGATAGATACCTTCCAGGCCGAGGAGAAGGAGTACACTGGTACTATGGTGCTCGGCGCAACCACGCCCACTTACGACCTGGAGAGTGAACCCGAAGCAAAATTTGAAACCAGCCATCTTACCGAAGAACAGATAAAAGCAGCATGCGCACAGTTTACAGGCGATATACAGCAATACCCTCCGGCCCATTCCGCCATAAAAATTGATGGCGAGCGCCTTTACGAAAAGGCCCGCCGCGGCGAAGAAGTGGAGCTGCGCCTGCGTAACGTTACCATCACCGAGTTTGAAATAACCCGGATAGAATTGCCGGAAGTAGACTTTAGAGTAGTGTGCAGCAAGGGTACTTACATACGCTCGCTGGTTAATGATTTCGGTGCGGCTTTAAACAACGGGGCCTACCTCTCGCGCCTGCGCCGAACACGTAGCGGCAATTACCGGATAGAAGATGCGCATGAAGTGCTTGAACTTGTGAATACCATACGCGATCTTAAAAACGGAGACGTAGCAGGTGATTCATCAACTACGGGTCATTAATTGGGGGCGGTAACAAAAAGATTTTTCATTGAACTTTCTACGTTTACCTTTGTGAAATTCTAAAAATGAAGATCTACCATCACATAGATGAATTTACGCCCTTAAAAAATGCCGTGGTTACCATCGGTACTTTTGATGGCGTACATATAGGGCACCGTAAAATTATTGCCCGTTTAAAAGAACTGGCCGAAGTAGCTGGTGGTGAAACGGTTATCTTAACCTTTTTTCCGCATCCGCGGATGATCTTGCATCCCGAAGATGAGAACATCAAACTCATTACCACCATTGCCGAAAAAGCGGAACTGATGGAGCAATTGGGTGTAGACCATTTGATCATCACCCCGTTCTCCCGCGATTTCAGTAACCAGTCTGCCGAGGAATATATCCGCGATATCCTGGTGAAAAAGATTGGCATCAAAACTATTGTAATAGGGTACGATCACCGTTTTGGCAAAGACCGCAAAGGCGGGTTGGACGACCTGCTAAGATTAGCATCCGAGTATGATTTTGAAGTACTGGAGATCCCCGAACAGGATATCAATGATGTGGCCATCAGCTCTACCCGTATCCGTACGGCATTGCTGGACGGGCAGATAGATATCGCTAACGAATGCCTGGGTTATCCCTTTTTTATTACCGGTAAAGTTATCCGCGGCGATCAGTTGGGCCGTCAGCTGGGTTATCCCACCGCCAACCTGATGCTGGAAGAGCGCTATAAGCTGATCCCGTCTGATGGTATTTACGCGGTTAGGGTAAAGGTAGAAGGCAAGGAATACAAAGGTATGGCCTACATCGGCCACCGCCCAACCGTTAACGGCATGACCAGGAACATCGAGGTGAACATCTTCGATTTTAATGCCGACATCTACAACAAACAACTCCGCATGGAATTTTTACACTTTGTGCGCGAGGATATCCGCTTTGCGTCTCTGGACGAATTAGTGGTACAATTGGGCAAGGATAAAGAAGACGTGCTGGCGCTGCTGGTTTTGGATAACCCGCAGTTTAATACCTAAAGGCCCCAAGCTTGCCAACAAAACATGTTTAAGATAAGGTTAAATACCCGCTTGTTAATATCGCGTTAATTAATTTAATTCGTACTGCTCTAATCTAAAGTGGGCGTAACGTGCGGTATGGCTAAACTTAACCTCGACAGGCAGGAAAGCGAATTTTTAAACAACACCATCTCCCATTGGGAAAAACATCATTTAGTTGACGGCGAACAAGCGGAAAAACTCCGGGCTTCTTATGAAGTAAAAGGTTTCGACTGGATGCGGCTGGCCAAATATTCGTTTTGGGTAGCGCTCATATGCGGGGTGGTAGCGGTAGGCTCGCTTATTGTCGATGACGCGGTTATCAACTGGCTAAAAAGTCTGTACGATACGCCGGATATTGTGATTGCTATACTTTCGGCCGCTGCGGCAGTGGGCTTGTTCTACCTTGGCCGCCGGCGCGAAAAACTATATCCCGAGAAGATCTTCAGCAACGAGGCTGTTATTTTTACAGGCGTGTTATCCACAGCCTGCAGCATAGCTTACCTGGGCAAAACATTCGATAATGGTTCGGGCCATTACTCCCTTTTATTTTTAGTATCGGTATTTGTGTACGGTTTTTTAGCCTGGCGAATGGGCTCACGATTGATATGGCTTTTCGCGCTGGTATCGCTGGGTAGCTGGTTCGGTACCGAAACGGGCTATCAAACCAAGTGGGCGCTTTACTTTTTGGGGATGAACTACCCGCTGCGTTTCGTGCTGTTCGGCCTGCTGTCGGTTGTCGCCTGTCACATCCTTAAAAACAAAAAATGGTTCAGCTTTTTTTGGGAACTCACCTACGTGGTTGGGATGTTATACCTGTTTATGTCGCTTTGGCTACTCAGCATCTTTGGCAACTACGGCAGTTTGGATGTTTGGTGGACCATCAAACAGATCAGCCTTTTTTACTGGGGTATTATTTCGGCTGTAGTGGCAGGTGCTTTTCTGCTATATGGCTTAAAAAACAAGGATGTAATAGCCCGGGAGTTTGGCATTACCTTCCTCATCATTTTCCTCTACACCAAATACTTCGAATACTTTTGGGATGGCACCAACAAAACGCTGTTCTTTTCTATCCTGGCATTGTCTTTTTGGCTGATAGGGCGCAAGGCGGAGAAGATTTGGAATATTAACAGCCCCCCAACCCCCTGAAGGGGGAGTGGAATTTTTTGGCAAAGCGATTTTTCAAAAGCTCCCCCTTCAGGGGGCTCGGCTTAGTGCTTAAACCACACTAAATAGATCTGTTTAAAAACATGGTACAGCGCAAACCCAAAAAACAGGATGGCAATACAGGTATCAATGATCTTTGTGCTTAACGCAAATTTCTTTTGCAGGTAACTGGCAAATTTGGCATATAAAAATAGGGCGATAAAAGCGCCCATAGCAGAGCCGATGCTGAAGAATACCAGGTCGAGCGGTTTATCGTCTATCCATTCGTGGGTAATGAGGTAGGTGCCGGTCACCATCCAAAAGGGGATCTGCATGGGGTTTAAAAAGCCTAAAAGGATGCCGTATTTGATGCTGGCGTGCTGGCTGTAAGTAGTTTTTGGCGGGTTGTTGCGGTTGCGCCAGGTTATGGCAGCCATTGTGCCAAACAACACTACCATCACCCAATCTATAATGGTATCCAGCCGCACTTCTTCTGATAGCCATTTGGCGCCCAGCATCACCACATAAGTGAAGAAAAATTCTACGCATGAAAATGCCACGATAAACTGCAGGGCTTGTTTCATACCGCGGTTTATCGTTATTTGTACAAGTGTAAGGTTCACATTTCCTGGCGGTACATAGCCTATAAAATTGGCTATCACCCCGGCAAGTAAGGTTAGGAATATCATCGGGGGCAAAGATAATACTTTAGCTATCAATAAAACAGGAGATAACGATGATGCTGATCATGAATAATGCAAACTCATAATTTCGCATATTTGCATTTTTAACGGAGGGTTTGCAAAAGCCAACTGTCCAAGCAAACTGAAATATGCCTGCTCGTAAAATAGTATCCTTATTGCCTGCCGCTACCGAAATTGTTTGCGCGCTCGGCCTCGAAAGTAACCTGGTTGGCCGCTCGCACGAATGTGATTACCCTGAAACGGTAAAAGCCCTGCCGGTATGTTCAGAAGCGAACTTTCCCGATGGCTTAAGCAGCGCCGATATTGATGTGAAAGTGAAGGAGGTCCTGGCAGATGCCCTGTCGGTTTATACGGTAAAACGCGAAGTGATAAAAGAGCTGCAACCCGATGTTGTGATAACCCAGGCACAATGCGAAGTATGCGCGGTGTCGTTGCCGGAAGTGGAACAGGCTTTGGAAAACTATTTGGATAAACCCGCGGCAATTGTATCCTTGCAGCCCAATAGCCTTGACGATATTTACAAAGATATCGCCACCGTTGCGTCAGCCCTTGAAGTTACCCAAACAGGCGATCAGTTATTAGAGGACCTGCAGGAGCGGGTAGATATCATTCGCCATAAGCTAAAGTTTATGGACAATAAACCCACTGTAGCCTGTATAGAATGGCTGGAGCCGATGATGTTATCGGGTAACTGGGTGCCCGAACTGGTTGCTATTGCAGGCGGCGTTCCTATCCTTACGCAGCCGGGCAAGCACTCGCCCTATGTAAACTGGACCGAGATACAGGCGCAGGACCCTGAGGTGCTATTACTGATGCCTTGCGGTTTTTCCATCGAACGCACCATGCGCGAAATAGACCTCTTGCTGCAGCTACCCGGCTTCAGCGAAATGAAGGCGGTGAAAAATAACCGCGTTTACATTGCCGATGGTAACCAATACTTTAACCGCCCCGGTCCAAGGATTGTTGATTCGGTAGAGATCTTGGCGGAGATCATCCACCCCAAACAATTTATATTTGGCTACGAGGGCGAAGGCTGGATAAAATTCGCACTTTAAAAATTATTTTAAAAAGTTTACCAAACATTGTAAATCGATATTTTAATTATATTTACGGTTCTCAACCTAATATAATTGCCATGCGTCGTTTTATCATTCTGTTTCTTGTTACTGTTGTCGGCATAAAAGCATTTGCCCTTACCGGCGATGAGCCAAAGGTGGATCCGCAAAACCTGCACATTAGCTGGGAGGTTGTTGATAATAACTATCAGAATAAAGGCGAGGCCCTTACTGCAATTGTGATCACCAACAAAGGCAAAACGGCTTTACCTGCTTCGGGATGGAAGTTCTACTTTAACTCTTCGCGCAACTTTTTACCCAATGCAACTACGGGTAATGCCACCATCGCCCAGGTAAACGGTGATCTGTACAGCATTACCCCAACCTCCAATTTCAAAGAAATAAAACCCGGTGAAAGCGGGCGTATTGAATACGTTTGTGAATCGCCGGTGGTAAATTTTACCGATGCCATTGAAGGCCCGTACCTGGTTTGGGATAACGAACCTGCAAAAGGCTACGCCCTGGGCGATTTTACAATTAAGCCTTACAACCCCACCTACCAGGGCTTGATAACCCCCGAGATCATCTACAACCAGAACAAAACTATTTTGGATATTCCGGCTGCATCGTTACAAAAAATCATCCCAACGCCCGTAAATTACCAGGAAAATGCCGGCAATTTTATCATCAACAATACTGTTGCGATAATAAGCGACCCATTGTTTGAGAACGAGAAGCGCTATTTTATTAATGGGCTGGAAAAATTGCTGGGCAGCAAATTAAAAGGTACATCGAACACAAAAAAGATCGTCTTTAAAAAAGATGCCTCCCTTGGTGCCGAAGCTTACAACCTTAATGTAACCCCCGATGGCATGACCATAAGTGCCGCTACTCCCGCCGGTTTGTTCTACGGCATCCAATCGTTTAAAACATCGCTTAGCGCCGCGCCCTGGGCAAAAGCACAGGCAGCCATAACCGTTCCTTGTGTTGAGGTTACCGATGCGCCCCGTTTTCCTTACCGCGCCGTAATGTTGGATGTGGCCCGCAACTTTCAAAGTAAACAACAGGTATTAAAGCTGATAAACCTGATGGCCGTTTATAAACTGAATACCCTGCACATGCACCTTACCGACGATGAAGCCTGGCGAATAGAGATCCCGTCGCTACCCGAGTTAACCGCCATCGGCTCTAAACGCGGTCACTCGCTG
Source organism: Mucilaginibacter pankratovii (assembly GCF_014773265.1). GTDB lineage: Bacteria > Bacteroidota > Bacteroidia > Sphingobacteriales > Sphingobacteriaceae > Mucilaginibacter > Mucilaginibacter pankratovii. The sequence continues at coordinate 354,782 of NZ_JACWMY010000006.1, forward strand.
GATAGCAAAACAAACCTGCCTGCATCGCATGGCTCAGGTCCTGATTTTAGCAATACAGCCGGTACCGGTTTTTATACCAAAGCCGACTATATCGAGATCTTGAAATACGCCAACGAACGCCACGTAACCGTTATTCCAGAGATCGAGACCCCGGGCCATGCGCGTGCCTCCATTAAAGCGATGGATGCACGCTACGAACGTTTATTAGCCGCCGGTGATAAAGCCGGTGCGGAGCGTAATTTGCTGCGCGACCTGAACGACAAATCTGATTACCGCTCGGTGCAATATTGGAATGATAACGTGATAGATGTATCGCTGCCATCAACCTACAATTATATCGAAACCGTTGTGGGCGACCTGGTGAACATCTACAAAGAAGCTAATGCCCCGCTGCCTGCCATCCATTTTGGTGGCGACGAGGTGCCGGCGCACGTTTGGGAAAAATCACCTGCTTACCTGGCGTTGAAAGCTACCCATCCCGAGATACAAAACACCGGCGACCTTTGGTACTACTTTTACGGCAGAGTGAACGAGATCCTGAAAAAACGCAATATCAAATTATCGGGCTGGGAAGAAATGGCCCTGCGCAAAACCAATGTAGACGGGCATGCCACCTACGTACCAAACCCGCAGTTTGTAAACGAAGGTATGCAGGTGGATGTTTGGAACAACGTACTGGGCGACGGACAGGAAGACCTGGCCTACAAGCTGGCAAATGGTGGTTACAAGGTAGTGCTTACCTGCGCTACCAATTTGTATTTTGATATGGCCAACTACAAATCTTTTGATGAGCCGGGCTATTATTGGGGCGCTTATTTGGGTATCGATAAATTCTTCTCGTTTATCCCTTACGATTACTTTAAAAATGCCGACGTGGATAAGAACGGCATCCCCATTAACCGCAACCTGTTTGTGGGCAAGCAACGGCTCACCGATTATGGCAAAGAAAATATCATTGGCCTGCAAGGTGCCTTATGGGGCGAAACCGTAAAAAGCGCCGAACGGATGGATTATATGATCTTCCCTAAACTGATAGGCCTTGCCGAGCGTGCCTGGGCGAAGGACCCATCCTGGACGACGGAAAGAGATACCGCCAAGGCCCGTGTTTTATACAATGAAGACTGGAGTAAATTCCTCAATATCCTGGGTAAGCGCGAGCTGCCACGGCTGGCTTATTATAACGGCGGCTACAGTTTCCGCATACCAAAACCGGGTGTTGTTTTAGAGGATGGTAAATACCTCAGCAATATTCAATACCCCGGGCTAACCATCAGGTACACCACAGATGGTACCGAACCTACAGCAAACAGCAAAGTTTACACCGCCCCGGTAAATGCAAAAGGCGTTGTAAAATTCCGCGCGTTTGATGAAAAAGGGCGGGGCGGCAACATTGCCGAAGGCCCGGCCAGTAATCCGAAGCCGACAATTTAAGTAGTTGATAGTTCATGGGTGATAGTTCATAGTAGCGGAATTATTCTGCCATGAACTATCAACTATGATCTATGAACCGAACTAACTACAATTCCACCTTTTTCTCGCCGGCGTCAACCGCTTTGATAAACCGGGTGAGGCCGCGCATGTAGGTGTGCTGGTCGTCGTACATGCTCATGTGGCTGCCGTTTTTGCAATACAGGTAGCTGCCGTTTTGCACCTGGGTGGCTATCCATTCCATGTGTTTTGGGTCCATGGTATCATATTCGCCGCCGATGCTTAAAGTTGGTACCGACAGGCCTTTTATTTCTTTTTTGCGATCCCACGTTAGAAGTTTACCTGATATGCCAAATTCGCTTGGGCCCTGCATGGTTACGTATAGCGACTGGTTTATCTTACCCATTGCACGGTTAACCGGCTCGGGCCACTCAGCTGCGGGCATCCGCAAAATGTGTTTTTCATAAAAGTTTGGGATCAGTAAACCCATATATTCCGGGTTAGCGAAATCACCTTTGGCTTCTATCTCACGGATGCGGGCCAATACTTTCGGGTCGAATTGTTTGGCTAAAACCTCGTTGGCGTATTTGCCATAATCTGGGCAGCTTACCATCATGTTGGAGATGATAAGCCCTTTAAGGTGCTGCTGGTATTTCAAAGCGTATTCGGTAGCCAAAATGCCACCCCAGGAATGACCCAGCAGGTAAAAATTATCCTTATCTAAATGCAGCGCCTGCCTTACCTGTTCTACTTCTTCCACATAACGCGGCAAGTCCCACATCGACGTGTCCTTTGGGTTATCAGAATTGCCGCAGCCCAGCTGGTCATAATAGATCAGCTCGATGCCTTTGCCGGGTAAAAAGCTCTCCATGCATTCAAAATATTCGTGCGTAGCACCGGGGCCGCCGTTCAGCAGCAACAGTTTCATGGTCGGGCTGTTGCCCAGCTTTTTCGTCCACACTTTAAACTTGCCTTTGGGCGTATTGATGGTAACCATTTGCACGCCGCCGTTCTTTACGCCCGAGGTGGTGTCTTTAAAATAGTCGGCCAATGCAGGCTCTTCGTATTGTTTGGCAGCAGGACTTACACAGGCAGATACGCAGGCCGCGGCAGCAATAACCGCAGAAAGGATAAAGGTTTTTAATTTCATGATGGCAAGAGATTTTGCTATAAATCTAATAAATTTTTGATTTATAGATAGGGGGTCACAGCGTATAAGGCCCTTCTCAAATCAGGCAAAGTGTTTCAGGGGTGTCCCACTTTTAAAAGTGGGACACCTGTTTTTTGCAATATATTGTTTATCAATTAATTACAGTATTTTAGTGAAACACTTTGGGATACCCCTGTTGTTTAATTAACTACCGCAAATAATTGTAAATTAGTCGGTTATAAAGTACTGGCTAATCGGTATAAAAATTCATAAAGAAACAGAAGTGGGACACCTGTGCTTCAGAAAATTAGTATCTTAAATTAAAGCGAGACACCCATCCCCGCATAATAGTTCCTTGGAGGTGATGGATTATAATACCGGTTGCCAATGGCATTCAGATCATTACCCAGGCTGTATTTTTCGTTCAGCAAATTATCAGCACCGGCATAAATTTCCAGTCTTGTTTTACCGAGCTTGTGCTGCCACGATGCTTTGGCCTGCAGCAAAAGGTATTTGCTTGCATACACGGTGTTCGCGTCATTCAATGGGATACTGGAGGTGTAATTGTGCTGTACAAAAGCCGAAAATCCCTGTGGGAATATAGCCTGTAAAGATGATAGCACAACCTCACGAGGCACCCCTGTTAACTTATTGCCCGAGTAATTATTCCCGGCCACATCATAATCCCTAAAGTTGAAACGGCTGATGCTAACCGAGGTATTAAATTGCAGGCCGCGGATAAAATGTGTGCTATTCTGCCTGATGAGCCAATCGGTAAAGGCCAGTTCGAAGCCGGGCTGTTTGGTGCCGCCTGCATTTACGTAATACTCAGTTTCGTTTGGGTTTAGCTGGCGCACAATGGCATTGTTGATGCGGTAGTAAAATACGGAGGCGTCCAGTAACATGCTTTCGTCTTTATTCCGCAGGCGGAAACCCGTTTCATAGTTCCAGCCAAACTGTGCCTGCAGGCCAGTATTTACAATATTATTTGTTGGCCTCACTTCCGCAGTGGTGGGGGTGGAGTAACCGCGACTAACCGATGCGCGCCATATAAAATCATTAGTGACCTGGTACGATAGCGCAAACCTCGGCATCAGTTGAGGTGCAAAATCGCGGTTAGTAAAATCAGCCTCGTTTAACGGCGCCGTGTTCCTGAATTTATAATGGTAGTAATTTAGGCTGAGGGCAGCTTCGGCGTGCAAGCGTTTGTAAATATCAGCCGCGTACCGCGCAAAAAAGAAGTGCTGATTGGTGTTGATCTTATCTATCTTTTGCACGTTGCCCTTAACACCCTTGTTGTTATCATAATTGCTAATGAGCGAATTGGTTTGCTGCCATTCCAACCCCACATTCAGCTTGCCATCAAAATTGCCCGTTTGCTTGCCCGAGAATTGGAAATAAGTACGCAGGCCGTAGGTGTTTTCGTCCCGCTGCTCGTAATTGGTGATAAAGGGGTTGGCAAAATCTACATGGTTACCAAATACTGTGAGCACATTACGTACGCCATCAGCTATTTTAGCATCGTTGGTTAAGCCGCCCAAAAGTAATTTGGTATTGATACGGATCTTTTGATCGATAGCCCCCGGTAGTGTTGCAGTTGGCAGCCTGGCCGAACGTGGATTGGCGGTTACCTGGGCAAGGTTCAATCCGCCCGGTGTTTGATAGTCCAAATCGGAGTAAAGTATGGTAGCGCGTAATTCGCTGTTTTTGGCATACTGCCAGGCATCGCCGGCTTGCAGATAAGTGCGGTGCATGCGGCTGTTTTGGCGATAACCGTCGTAGTTTTGGTAGGATTGATTAAAATTGAACCGGTTATTGCCGCTGCTTTTTTGCAGGGAGACCTTTTGATGAAATAAGCCATACGAGCCGCCGTTTACACCTGCCGATAGGTAGCTGCTATCCAAACGGTTTACCGGGCTCAACAAAACCACGCCGCCGCTATTGGCTCCAAATAAACTGCCATCGGGCCCTTTTAAGATCTCGATATGGCGGATGTTGCCGATATCGATAGCGTTCAGGTAGGTATTGCCACCGGCGTCTGTTAATGGGATCTCATCAAAATAAATCTTTACATCCCTCACCCCAAACGGAGATCGCAGTAAACTCCCCCTGATAGACAGCCGGTAGCTACCCGGCGAGCGTTCTTCTGCCCGGATGCCGGGTACGGTATTTAAGGCGGTTACAAAGGAATTATCGGGCTGCAGTTTTAATTGCGCCGCACCCAACACGCTTACCGAGGCGGGCACGCCGAGCAAAGGCTGCCCGGTAAGGTAACCTTTTACGGTAACCGTTTGCAGTTGCTTTAGAGTATCGGCTTTAGGCTGGGTTTTATTTTGGGCGATAGCGCTGCCGGTTAATACAAAAAGGGAAAGCAGGCTGAGGTAGAATTTATTCATAGCGGGTATGAAACAAAAATAGCCCTTTAAAACTAAAAGGGCTATCTGTGGTAAAGATTTACAACAATATTACTTAGCGGCCACGCGCCATATTTTATTGCTGGCATCATCGGCCACCAATAGCGAGCCATCTTTGGCAACGGTAACCCCAACCGGCCTTCAGTACACCTCTTTTTTGGCATTATCGGCAATAAAGCCGGTTAAAAAATCTTCCATTTTGGCAACGGGCTTGTTATTAATAAAGGGCAGAAAAGTAACCTTATACCCCGATAATACCGAGCGGTTCCAGGAGCCGTGCTGGCCAATAAAGGTGCCCCCGTTATATCGTGCCGGGAACTTTTTGCCATCGTAAAAGGCTATGCCTAAGGATGCCGTATGAGCGCCCAAAGCAAAATCGGGCGTGATGGTCTTCTGCACCATATCCGGGCGCTTCACTTCTAAGCGCGGGTCCTCGTGCTGCCCAAAGTATGCCCAGGGCCATCCGTAAAAACCACCTTCCTTAACGCTGGTGAGGTAATCGGGCACCAGGTCGTCGCCCAGTTCATCGCGCTCGTTCACTACGGTGTACAATACGCCTGTACCCGGTTGCAGATCTATGCCCACCGGATTGCGCAAACCCGAAGCGTAAACACGCTCGCCACTCCCATCGGGGTTTATTTCTAAGATATTGGCGCGGCGCAACTCGTTTTCCATGCCATGTTCGGCAACGTTGCTGCCCGAGCCTACCGATACGTAAATCTTGGTGCCGTTGGCATTAGCAAGCAGGTTACGGGTCCAGTGGTTATTATATCCACCGGCGGGGAGCGCCAGTATCATTTTGCCGGGGCCTTCAATTTTGGTTTGGCCGGCTTTGTAATTATATTGCCAAAGCCCGTCGGTATTGGCTACGTAAAACCAATTGCCGATGATGAGCATGCCGTAAGGCTGGTTCAACTTATCCAGGAAGGTTGTTTTTACCTCCGGCGCGCCGTCGCCGTTCGCATCGCGCAGCAAAGTGATTTGGTTAGCGCTTTTACCCAGGTTTTGTGAACCGGCTGCGCCGATGATCTTCGCGCCCAGTTTTTTTATGCCCTTCATTTCGGTGTTGGCTTCCGATACTAATATATCACCGTTGGGTGCTATGTAAATATTGCGCGGATTTTTAAGGCTATCTGCAAAAAGGCTTACGTTAAAGCCGGCGGGGGCCACGGGTGTTTTGCCTTTTGGCCAACCTATCACCCTGCAGTAGCTCCGTACCGATTTTGTTTCGAAGGGGGCAGGTAAAGCCACGTCCTGCTTCTCCGGCGTTTGCAAAGCGTCTTTTTTTGTGGGGTCGGGTTTATTTTGAGAACAGGCTGATAGAACTGTTGCGGTGAATACGATGTATATGAATTTGAACCTCATTTTATCTTATTGGATAAATAAATTAACTTTTGGTGCCGCGTTTTTGTTTCGGAATGAAGATGCTTTTAGATTATAGCGAGATTAAGCAATAATAAACATGCACGGTATCTTAAAAAGATTATTTTTGGCAAATAACTGTTGTACAGCAGTGTAAAGATGCAACCAATCAGACTAAAGGTACTTTTATTCTTGTTTTTAATTTTCGCTGCCACGCAAAGCAACGCCCAGGAATGTAAGGGTGGTTTGGGTGACGCGGTTATTAGCCAGGATTTTGGATCGGGCACGGGTTATGGCCCGGCTTTGCCCGGTACGGTTACCAATTACAGTTATACCAGCAATACCTGCCCGCCCGATGGAAGTTACACCATAGCCACCGGCACAAGCGGGTGCTTTGGCAATAGCTGGCATACCGTACTGCAAGACCATACGGGTAACCCGAATGGTTATATGATGATCATCAACGCATCAAACAACCCGGGGCAGTTTTTCAGGCAGCAAACTCAAATAGGCGCGCTATGCCCAAACACAACCTATGAGTTTTCGGCCTACATACTCAACCTTATTTTGCCACCAACATGCGGTGGACAAAGTAGCAGGCCAAACATTACATTCTCAATTGAGACAGTTGACGGAAGGGTTTTAAATCCCGGTCCGGATGCTAACACCGGGGATATATTCCCAACCAGCTCGCCTACCTGGGTAAAAAAGGGAACTTTTTTTACCACACCAGCGGGCGTGACTGAGGTAGTGGTAAGAATGGTAAACAATGCGCCGGGCGGTTGCGGTAACGATCTTTTACTGGACGATATCAGCTTTAGGGCCTGCGGCCCTGTGGTACAGGCAAACTTTGCCGGGCAGGCATCCGTCACCAGCCAAAATGTATGCGAGGGCCAGCCGGCAGAGTACGATATTACGACGATCCAGGGCGAAGGCTATACAGCACCCCAGTACCAATGGCAGCGTAATTTTAACGGCAGCAACGGCTGGATAGATATTCCGGGGGCAACGGGCACATCGTATCATGTATCGTTCCCGAGCAGTCAATTGGGCAATTACCAATACCGCCAGGGCGTTGCAGAGGGCGATAACATTGCATCTTTAAATTGCAGGGTGTATTCTAACCCGGTTACCCTCGAGGTTACAAAGTACCCGGATGTGCCGGTCATTCCCCCGGCCTCTGTTTGCGAGGGTGATGTACTTACCCTTACGGCAAGTGGCGGCGCAAGCTATAGCTGGACGGGGCCAAACCTCCCCGCTACCACCCAAAACCCATTGGTTATCCCGAATGTAACAGCGGCTATGGCCGGCCAATACAAAGTGATAGTAACATCTGCGGCAGGTTGCCCACAGCCAGGTACAGTAGAGGTAACGGTTAAACCAAAACCTGTTATTACCATAAGCCCGCCGGTTGCGATATGCCAAAGCGCCAGTACAAGCTTATCCGCGTACGCGCCGGGTGCGGTTTCGTATAGCTGGTCGCCTGCAACGGGCTTGTCGGACCCTAATTCGCAGAACCCGGTTGCGAGTCCGCAGCAAACCACGGTATATACGGTAACGGTAGTGGGGGCCAACGATTGCAGCAATACCGCGCAGGTTGAAGTAAAGGTTGTAGACCGCCCGGTTGCCGACGCCGGGAAAGATAAAAAGATTTTTGAAGGGCAATCGGTAACCCTTGATGGCAAGGGGAACGGCGAAATATTGAGTTATGAGTGGACACCGGCCGATCACCTGTCCGATCCGCATTCGGCAACGCCAACTGCAAATCCAATAGATGATATTACCTATACGCTAACCGTTACCTCGCTAAATAGCTGCTTTACCGCCCAGGACCAGGTTTTTGTACGGGTTTATAAAAAGATAGTTATCCCTAATACATTTACGCCTAATAATGATGGTACTAATGATATCTGGAACATTGAGGCCCTGGAAACCTATGCCCAAAGTACCATCACCATTTATAATAAAAGCGGCCAGCAGGTGTATTACGATATAGGCTACGCCAAACCCTGGACCGGTAACTTTAAAGGTAAGCAACTACCTGCCGGCACTTATTATTATGTGATTGACCTGAAGAACGGCGCCCCAATGCTATCGGGCTGGGTGCTGTTGGTACGCTAACTATTTCTGTTTCCCTAAGATGTAGTTTACGCCAAAGTTGTTGCTGGTTTGTTTAAAGCCATAATAACTATCGCGGGCAATTGGGTTGCCGGATAAATGTTCGGCATATATCTGAAATTTCTTGTGAATCAAAAACCCAACTTTATAGGTTATGGCATTATTGTAACTACTGAATAAAAATGGCAGGTACTCGTTTGGTAATGGTGTTCCATCATACTTCACAAATTTCTTATTGAAGAAAGTATACTTGCTTATGCCGTATCCCAATGATAAATAGAATTTAAAGTTGTCGCCGTTATAAATATGGTAAGAAACGGAGGGCGTTAAAGAAGTTACCACCTGATCGAAACTGTATGATGTATTGGAAAAGGTATTTTTATACTTAATATCCGTCGCCGACAATTCTACCGAAAATACCAGCCTGCGTGTGTTGGGGTTAACGTAAGCATTAAAACCGAACACAGCTCTCGGTAAAACGGAATTGTATGGCGTGCCCGCCGCATTGCCGTTCTGGTCGCGCGAGGTAGTTTTAGTTGCATTTAGTCCAAGCCCGGCATACAGGTCAAAACTATCGTCGCTGCCGCCTGGCTGGGTTAAAGCAACCTGTGCTTTTGTATAGCCGTTCATTTTGGTCACAATTTTCAGCAGATCGGGTTTTGTATATTCGGTACCATCCATTGTTTGCTGCAGGCCGTCATCAAGTATGTTTGCTTTTAAAGCTACAGCGGTAAGCTGCTGCAGATAAGTGGCTTCTGTGGTTGTGTTGCCTTTTTGTATTTCGCTGGTATTACCGTTATAATAAACCCTGTAGATCAACTCGTGCACGGCGTTATCGGTACCCGGGTCGCTGTAGAAATAACGGGGTTTTATAGCGTCTAAATACGAATAAAGGTTTATCACTTTACCGGTTTGCAATACTTTTAAAAAAACGTTCTCCACGGTAAAGCTGGTATCGCGGCCCCCAAGTATGCGGTTGTTATTTGTTTCGTCATGGCTAATTGGCCCGCTGTAGCGCTGGTATATATCCAGCTTATCAATGCTGAAATATTTAATTTCGGCTGTAGTGAAGTTGCGGATTTTGTTATCCGGTGTTCTGAAACGGATGCTTGCAGGGTTGCTGCCCCATTCCTGGTAGTCTATTTCGCCTTTTACAGTGTCGCCGGCTAAGGTTACCGCATAGCCGGTTTTAAAATTACTTTGTGCAAAAGAGAACGTGGTAAATAAAAATACAGGTAATAGTGATAAGTAAATTTTCGTCATAGTTAAGGGGGCTTAGGGTTATTAGATAGTAGTTGTTTTTTTACTTTTTTACACCGTTTATTTTATTTACCACTTCAAGGATATAGCTTTTCGTATAGCGTAACCATTCTATTTTGTGTTGAATGTCGGGTGTCATCAAATCGTGTTTAAGGGCAATGTTGTACAATTGCGTCATGTATGTATCTTCGCTTACCGTGCGGCCTTTGCCTGTATATACGTTTACCTTCCCCGAATCATAGTAAAGGCGGTATCCCAATTCTACCGGCATTTCACCATCCTTTTCGGTGATATAAAAACGGTTTTTTATATGATCACTAAACGAATAGAGGGAGAGCTTTTCTCCCTTTTGCAGCACTTTTAAAAATACCGTATCAAGCCTCATTGATGTATCCCGTTCGTTTAATACCTGTTGTTCACTAATGTGGTCAAGTGTAATAAATCCAGCGTAGCGCTGGTATGCCTGGCGTCCTTTAACTTCTAAATACTGCGTATTATTCGGCGTTAAAACCATTGCGTTATTCCCTGCGGCTGTGTTAAATTTTACTTGCCGGGGGTTGCCATGCAGATCGCGGGAATCAATTGTGCCATATAAAGTATCGCCTTTTAAGGTAACTGCATAACCCGGCTCAAAATGGGTTTGTGCTACCGCTAATGATGAGAGTAATAATAAAGTTGCGACCGTTAGGTAAAGTAGCTTCATAATCAGGTATTGATAATTGTGATAAGTTTTTGTTGCCAGGCCCCCATTAAAAAGCGGCATTTAAAATAGCCAGCACCACAAACACTCCTATCACCACAAGGCCGATAGTACCGATGGGCTTGTTTGTTTTCTTTGTTATTTCACTTTTTGGGGTGCCGTTTATTTTACCCACTATCTCCTGCATGGCGGTTTGCGTGTATTCGGCCTTATTTATCATTTTTTTCATATCATCGCTAAGCATATTGTTTTTTAACGCCAGCGCCGAGAGTTGTTTTTTATAGGAAGTTTCGCTTTTGGTTTCGCGATTATAGCTGCCTGATACGGCAGGGTAATACAGCTTAAAAATCAGCTCTGCAGGGGTTTTATCTATGGCATCACTGGTATAAAACCTGCTTTTAATATCATCGGTGTAGACGTAAAGAGTTGCATTTTTTCCGGTTTGCAGGACTTCTAAAAATACGGTATCAATTTTAAAAGTGGTATCGCGCCCGCTGTTTAGCCGGTGCTCATTGGTCTCATCAAGGCTGATGCTTACCACATGGCGCTCGTATTGTTCCAGCCCGGTAAACGCAAATGAGCGTACCTGGCTGATGGGAAGTTTTTGCACCTCGCCAACTCCGGTTTGTTTAAATTTAACTACACTGGGGTTGCGGTCCAGCCCGCTATGGTCTATATAGCCTCTCAGCGTATCGCCTTTTTGTGTAATGGCGTAAGCATCTTTATAGCTTTGGGCAAATGATGTTGAAGAAATAAAAAGGAAAAGCAGGGAGAGTGCGTAGAGATATCTCATTCTTGAGTTTAGGTTTATAATTGGTGGCAACAATATACACAAATTGTATAAACCAAAAAAACTTATTATCAGCGCTAAGAAGGGCGTGCTGCTGTCAGAATTTGATAAACTTATCTATTTGTTCGTCGGTAAATTTGAGGGTATCTGCAAGAAACAAATTACCATCGGCATCAAGCTCCTGTTTAATGGCCGCGATATGGATCTTTAGCGGCAATACATGCAGGTGCACGTAATTGCAGATGCCGGTAAAATGATCGATGCCGCGGATGTTGCCATACTTGCCTGACGACAGGCCCACCAGCGCCGCCTTTTTTTCGTAAAAGCTATCCGGGAAATCGCAGCAATCTATAAAAACTTTTAGTACGCCGGGGAAACTGCCGTTATACTCGGGTATTACAAATAAGAATTTATCGGTAGCGGTAACCATCTGCTGTATCTTTTCAAATTCGGGGCTGCGCTTACCGTACAGGTCGGTCTCTATTAAATTTGGAGGCAGATCCGTAAGCGAAAATAAATTCGATTGCTGCCCTTTTTCGGCTAATCGTTTTTGATAGTATTTGGCTAATTTAAATGTGGAGCTATTTGGGCGGTTGGTACCTGATATGATAGTGAGCATGCAGTTAATTTTGAATGAGCGAAGGAGTGAATTTTGAATGAATGTGTTAGTGAGTTAATGAATGAAGAAAAGAGAGTGTTATCGCGTGATAGCGAAATCACTCATTCACTCCTTCGCTCATTCACTAATTTCCTCCTCAACATTCACTCATTCGACCTTAAATTTGTTTGTAAGTTGGCAAATGCTGTGGATTTCTGAATTATTTTAATGCGTATCTTTATCGCGGATAAAAAACATTGCAAACATAAAAATTTCTGCACTTGTTTTTCGTTTCAAATAAACCGCTTAATTTAATTTTTGAATATATATAATGGGTAAAATTATAGCTTTAGCCAATCAAAAAGGTGGCGTCGGGAAAACTACATCATCTATCAACCTGGCCGCAAGTTTGGCAGTATTGGATTTTAAAACCCTGCTGCTTGATGCCGACCCGCAGGCAAATTCCACATCGGGCATCGGCTTCGATCCGCGTAATATCAAAAATAGCATCTACGAATGTATCATCAATGATATCGACCCGCATGAGGCTATCCAAAAAACCGAAACACCAAACCTCGACCTGCTGCCTGCACATATCGACCTGGTAGGTGCCGAAATAGAAATGATAAACCTTACCAACCGCGAGTATAAAATGAAAGCGGTGTTGGAAAGCATCCGTAACGAATACGATTTTATTATTATCGATTGCTCGCCGTCATTAGGTTTAATAACCATCAACGCGCTTACCGCTGCCGATTCGGTGATCATCCCGGTACAATGCGAGTACTTCGCGCTGGAAGGTTTGGGTAAATTGCTTAACACTATTAAAATTGTACAAACCCGCCTAAATACCAACCTGGAAATAGAGGGGATATTGCTAACCATGTATGATGTACGCCTGCGCCTTTCTAACCAGGTGGTTGATGAGGTGAAAACGCATTTTGAAGACATGGTTTTTGATACCATTATACAGCGTAACACCCGCTTAAGCGAGGCGCCAAGCTTTGGTATATCGGTAATTATGCACGATGCAAACTGTAAGGGTGCGGTTAATTACCTTAACCTTGCCCGCGAGATCCTTCGTAAGAACGGGCTGGTGAAGGATGAACAACTGGCAACTATCGAAACTGCTTAAGCTATATGAGTGCAGAGAAAAGAAATGCCCTTGGTAAGGGTTTAAGCGCGCTATTGAACGATTCGCCCAGCGTAAATCAAAATAAAACAACCATCCAGCAGGGCAGTTCGGTATCCGAAACTAACAGCCTTGGGTCTATCAGCGAAGTAAAGATAAGCGAGGTTGAGGTAAACCCTTTTCAGCCCCGTACCGAATTTGACGACCAGGCGCTGGCCGACCTGAGTGCATCTATCAAGCTACAAGGCCTTATACAGCCTATTACCGTTAGGCGCATCAATTCGCACAGCTACCAGCTGATATCGGGCGAGCGCAGGCTGCGTGCCAGTAAACTGGCGGGCCTTACGCAAATACCGGCATACATCCGCAGTGCAAACGACCAGCAAATGCTGGAGATGGCACTGATAGAGAACATCCAGCGCGAAGACCTTAACGCTATTGAGGTTGCCCTCAGCTTTCAGCGGATGATAGACGAGTTGAAACTGAAGCAGGAAGAGCTGGGCGATCGTGTAAGCAAAAACCGCAGTACCGTTACCAATTACTTAAGGCTACTAAAGCTGCCGCCATCTATACAGATCTCCTTGCGCGATGCTGAAATAAGCATGGGGCATGCCAAAGCATTACTGGCGATAGAAGACCCGGCTACGCAGCTATACATCCACCAGCAAATTATAAGGCAGGGCCTATCGGTACGTAAGGTAGAGGAATTGGTAAGGGATATGCAGCACGCCCCCAACAAACGCGAAGGCAAGCAGCCCGAAACGCTCACTTTCCAGATGCAAAAGATCCAGGACGACCTTGCTTCCAAATTCAGCACAAGGGTTAAGCTAAAAGTTAATACCCAGGGCAATGGATCTATAGAAATACCGTTCCTATCAGAAGATGATCTGGGCCGTATACTGGAAATGCTGGATTGGTAAATTATGCTAAAGCAACTGTTTGTTATTCTACTTTTTTTGAGTTTTGCATCGGTATGTGTAGCACAAAAGCCCGATACCCTTGCAAAAACTAAAGATACCACGGCAGTTGTTAAGCGCGATACCGTAGTACGCAGTTCTTTCGCCCCAAAAATAAAAAAAGAAAAAACGTACCATCCCGATAGTACACATATACCCAGCCTTGCCGTAAAACGATCGTTATTTGTACCGGGCTGGGGGCAGGTGTACAACAAAAAGTACTGGAAAGTGCCGCTTATTTATGGCGGTTTAGGCTTGCTGGGTGCCGCGGTTATCTACAACCAGGGCTATTTTAAACAGTTTTTGGCGCTCGCACATATTAGCAAGACAGGACAAGTCCCGGTAGTCGGGGATAAGTATTACCCGGATTATGTAAAATACAAGGCCGAGTACGAGCTTTATAAAGGCTTTGGCTATCAAACACTGGCAGATGCATCTGACGGGTACCTGCGTAACCGCGACCTGAGCATTTTGGGTGTTTTAGCGGTTTGGGGTATACAGGCTGTAGATGCCTACATCGATGCCAAGTTCATCAGCTCTTACACGGTTGATAACGATCTTTCCATAAAAGTTACCCCGGGGCTTATCGGCCAGCCGGTGTATGCATCAAATTTTAACAGTTCGTATATTCCGGGTATAAAAATTACCTTTACGCTTAAATAGTAAGCTGCAATAATTTATACGGATGAAGATCGCATTATTAGGCTATGGTAAAATGGGCAAAATTATAGAAGGTATAGCCCTTAGCCGCCAACACGAAATCGTTTTAAAAATAGATAAGGACAATCAACACGACCTAACAGTAGAAAACCTGCAAAAAGCCGATGTTGCCATAGAATTTAGTACCCCCGGTACCGTTTTAGATAACATAAGCACCTGCTTTAGTGCCGGCGTACCTGTTGTTGTTGGTACCACGGGCTGGCATAATATGATGGCTTCGGTAAAGGCCAATTGCGAAGAAAGCGGTAGTACGCTTTTATATGCCACCAACTTTAGCGTAGGGGTGAACATCTTCTTCCATGTAAATAAAATTTTAGCAAAGCTGATGAACAACTATCCGTACTACGAGGTGCAGGTAGAAGAGATCCATCACACGCAAAAACTCGATTCGCCGAGCGGAACAGCCATTACCATTGCCGAAGGGATATTGGATAACCTGGAAAGCAAAAAAGAATGGGTGAACTTATTAACCAACGCACCAACCGCAGAAGACAACACGGTAACTGCCGACCAGCTGCTGATAGAAAGCCACCGCATTGAAAACGTGCCGGGGACCCACACCGTGATATACGATTCGGAAGTGGATAGCATAGAGTTTAAGCACACCGCCCATAACCGTAACGGCTTTGCCTTAGGCGCGGTATTGGCTGCCGAATGGGTGCAGGATAAAAAAGGTTTCTACTCGGTAGAAGACATGTTTAATTTTAACGTTTAACAATACATATTGTGAATTTAGCAGGATTTTTTATTGCGTTTTTTTTACTCATTATACTGCCCTATATAGGCCTTTGGAAATTATTTGAGAAAGCAGGCGTTCCCGGGTGGAAGGCGATAATACCAATATACGATATATCTATAATGCTGAAATTGAGCGGCCGGCCAACTTGGTGGATGCTGCTATTGTTGATACCGGGATTAAACTTTTTAGTTGCTATTGGTATCACTATCGATTTTGTTAAGTCGTACGGCAAATTAAGCCTTGGGCAGATACTTGGCGGCGTAGTTTTGTCGTTTGTTTTCTTCCCCAAATGGGGTTTTGATAAAGAGACCACCTATTGGGGCCCATCTGCAAGCGCCGAGTTTAAAGAAAAGCATAAAAAGAAACTGGCAAAATCATCGGGCCGCGAGTGGACCGAAGCTATAATTTTTGCCGTTGTAGCAGCTACGCTTATCCGCACGCTGTTTATAGAGGCTTATACCATCCCCACGCCATCCATGGAGCGTTCGTTATTAGTAGGCGACTTCCTGTTTGTAAGCAAGGTGAACTACGGTGCACGCACGCCGATGACGCCCGTAGCCTTCCCGTTTGCGCATCACACCATGCCATTATTGGGCACTAAGGCATACTGGGATGGACTGGAATTGCCTTATTACCGCCTGCCGGGTTTAAGCGAAGTTAAAAAAGGCGATGTTGTGGTTTTTAACTACCCGATGGAAGCCGACGCACCGCTTAACCGACCTGTGGATAAGCGCGAGAATTATATTAAACGCTGCCAGGGTGCTCCCGGCGATACCATTGCATTGCTGCACGCCCAGGTATATGTTAATGGCAAAGCCATGCCAAACCCGCCGGGCTCACAATTGGATTATATTATTGCAGACAACGGGACGCCCCTAAATCCGGATATTTTGGATGAGCTGAAGGTTTCTGATTATGAGGGCAACCCTAACCATACTATGACGAAGGAAGCGGCTGCCAAAATAAAAACCTATTCAAACATCAAATCTATCACCGCTAATATTAAACAACCCGGTGCTGCCGATCCGTTTAATCCGGTGTTCCCGGCTGCTACGCCAAAGTATAAGCTCGACCCTAAGAACAGGGATTTTAATTGGAACGTAGATAACTTCGGCCCTATCATTATCCCTAAAAAAGGCTGGACAGTTAAATTAGACAGCCTTACACTACCCGTTTACGGCCGCGCTATTGAAGTGTACGAAGGCAATAAACTGGAGATTGTTAATGGCGAGATCATGATAAATGGCCAGAAAACTACCAGCTATACTTTTAAAATGAATTATTACTGGATGATGGGCGATAACCGCCACGATTCGGCTGATTCGCGCTACTGGGGTTTTGTACCCGAAGACCACATTGTAGGCAAGGCCCTGTTCATCTGGATGAGTTGGGACGAGAATGCGTCCTTCTTCAGCAAGATCCGCTGGAGCAGGTTGTTCAGAGGGATAGAATAAGAATTTATAAAGAAGGGCTGCTCACACGAGCAGCCCTTCTTTATATCCACGTCGTCCTTGCGAGCGATAGCGTGGCAATCATCGGTAGGAAGATCGACGAATATTGTTCAATGCCGATACCTGTGCGCGCTCACCACCTCGTCCTTGCGAGCGATAGCGCGGCAATCATCGGTTAGCTGAGTAGCTTCATAAGGTCGCCAAATATTCATCTCGAATACTTATTTTGCATTATGGTATTTCAACGGGGCGGCTGCGTTTACATAACAACTAACAAACAACATTCTGTTTTGTACGCTGGAGTTACCTCTGAGATGCTGGAACGTGCGTGGAAGCATAAAAACAAACACTATCCTGATAGTTTTTCGGCTAAATATAATTGCGATAAACTTGTTTATTATTGTTTCTATTCCACTATTGAGGAAGCAATAGCCGCAGAGAAATCCATAAAGGCCGGCAATCGCCAAAAGAAGATAGCATTAATTAATGCAATGAATCCCAACTGGGACGACCTATACGAGGGCTTACTAAACGAATAGTTTAATTAGCCTTTAAACAAATTCGCCGACCTGCTTGCCGATGATTGCCGCGCTATCGCTCGCAAGGACGTTAGGTGATGGGACGGTCATTATTACTCCCCAATAAACTTCAACCCCACCTGCTTCCTTGCTTCATCTATCATCGCTATCATCCCGCGAGACATTTCGTGGGGTAGTATCGAGCTTTCCAGGTCACCGTTGCGGAGGAGCTCCACAAAGTGGGCCGTTTCATAATTTAGTCCGCCATCGGTAAAAGGCTCGCTGAGTTCTACGCTTCTGCCGTCGAGGTAATCAATAGTGGCTTTAGCCGGGTTCCACCAGTTTTTGTGGATGGTGATATGGCCCAGGGTGCCGCAGATGAGCGCATCGCCCTTGCCATGCAGGTCGAATCCGCAGTAAACCTGCGCATAGCCATGCTGGTGTTTGGTTTGGAAGATGCTGAACATGTCTATCCGCGTATCGTCGATATAACCCATGGCCTGTACTTCCTGCGTTGCGCCAAGCCAGCTGATGGCGAGATAGGCCTCGTAAATGCCAATACCCATCAGGCTGCCGCCTGCCAGTTCGTAACTAAAGTTGGGGTGGTCACGGTCGATATCGGCCACGGAAGACCCTGCACGCACATAGCCCACCCGACCGATGGGGTCTTTCTCAAGGTAATCCTGCAATTTGCGGTAAAGCGGAAAGAAAGGCGGCTTCATCCCCTCCATAAATAGGATCTTTTTCTCACGTGCTACGGCAAGCACCTGGTCAAGTTCAGTTAGGTTTAGGGTTGCCGGCTTTTCGCAAAGCACCGCTTTGCCGGCATTAAAAGCTTTAATGCAGTATTCGGCGTGGCTATTGGGAAGCGTAGCAATATAAACGGCATCAATATCGCTTGCAAGCAATTCGTCAACACTGGTGCAGGCATTGCCGCCATATTGGGCCACAAAGGCATCCACCGTTTCTGCCCTGCGCGACCATGACGCCGCCAGCACATTACCCGGCAGTGAATTTAATCCCAGCATAAAACGATGCGCAATGCGCCCGCAGCCAATAATGCCCCATTTGATCATAAGTCAAAATTAAAAATTCAAAATTAAAAAAGCCTTAGGCTGCTATACAACCTAAGGCTTTCATTTATATAAATGCTAAAATATTATTGGTACTGTATGTAAATAGGTTGTGGTTTATACCTCGATAATACTTCCTCTGGTGTAAGCAGGTGGTGAGGCGCTTTCTTGATGTCGTTTTTGTAGAACAACTTAAAGCCTGTGAATTGTACCGGCTCCCGGTCAATAAAGTAGCGGTAGGTACCAGTCTTCAGGTCGGGTTCGCCCCAGCCGTCCATATCCATTACTACCTGCACTTCGGGGCGGAGTTTGATGTTTTGGTAGTTGGTTACCATCTTTTTGGTAAAGCGGTGTACGATCAGGATCTTTGGAGGCAAGCCGTTCTTTTTAACAATACCAGCTAAGTAGTTCGATACATAGTTGATATCGGAAGCATCATATGTGCCGATTTTTTTCCCGGGCTTGCTGCCATCCTTCATAGAAAATTCAGGATCCATACCAAAATGCACCTGTGGCATTTTTAGATACGGCTCAAATAAAGGTAATTCTTGTTGTATGGTGCTTAACGATACCTGTACATCCAAAAAAACCAGCGCATGTGCGGTTTTTGCCATGGCTAAAACGCTGTCTATTTGTTTAAACGGCATGCGGTAACGGTACTTGCCGTCTTTTCCGGCTGCTCCCTGGGCAACTACAGCTATGTAATGCAACGCTGGTTGTACCGGTGTTTTTGGGTCTGCTTTTTCCCAGGCTTTTACTTCGCCTTTTAACTTGGCAAGCATTTCCTTCGGCGGCAATTCGCCTAAAATTCCCATTTTTTTCGAATATAGGTTACCGTAAAACGCTACTACGCGTTTAAATGGCAAAATAGCGCCGCCAAGTGGGGTAGGCTGGTTTTTTACAGGCCACCTGCCGCTGGTATCGCCATGGGCGTTGAATTTTAAAAGGGAATCGTACAGCGCCTTATCCGTAGGAGGGTAGGTTGACTTTACTACGCTTAAAGTATCCGGTTCATCGCCGGCTGCTTTTTTGGCTGCGGTATCAGCTTTTTTATCAGCAGCTTTTCCGCCATCGGATGTGCAACTGGTGAAAAATACGGCCGTGCACAGCACGAACATGGCAGAGAACAATACACTTTTAAATTTCATAGATGTGGCGATGTTTGGAACGTTATGCAGCTTATTGCCGCGTATTATTTAATAATTAGCTAAATATAATGCTTGTAAAGATAGAAATACTTACCCTATCAGGATTTATTTTTATAAAACTTGCCAAATACCCCCAGCGGCAACTTGGTGCCGGCGGTGGCTTGCAGGTACAGTTCACCTATCTCCAGGTTCTCTACTTTGGGGAAAGCTTTTTTGATGAGGTTCTCGATAATTACCGACGAGAAACCAAGAGAATAAGTGTTTAATATCAGGAAATGCTCCTCGGGATCCAGCAGTTGGATCACGTCGGTCATCATCTCGTTGATGCTGTCTTCCAGTTTCCATTTCTCGCCGTTAGGGCCGTTGCCATAAGCAGGCGGATCGAGGATGATACCGTTGTAAGTTTTGCCGCGCTTTACTTCGCGCTTTACAAACTTAAGGGCGTCCTCTACCATCCAGCGGATATCTTTAAGGCCCGATAATTCCTGGTTTTCGTTTGCCCAGGTAACCACCTGTTTTATCGAATCTACGTGCGTGGTATCGGCACCGGCTGCCTTAGCTATTAAAGAAGCCCCGCCTGTGTACGCGAAAAGGTTAAGCACCTTGGGGGCAGGTGTTTTAAACTTTTTAATATTATCAGATATAAAATCCCAGTTAACGGCCTGCTCGGGGAAAATGCCCAGGTGTTTAAACGAGGTTAAACCCAGGCGGAATTTGATAGCCACATCATTGTTCTTGTATTCGATGTGCCAGCGGTCGGGTGTTTTAGGGTCTTTTTTCACCCAGTCGCCCGCCGTTGCCGAGCGGCCTTTAAATTTTATGTGATGGATCTTTTGCCATTGGTCGGCGCTCAGCGTTTTGCCCCAAACGGCTTGCGGCTCGGGGCGTATCAGTACAATATTGCCAAACCGTTCCAGTTTTTCAAAGTCGCCGCAGTCAATCAGCTCGTAATCTTTCCAGTGGGTTGGTGTGAGAAGTTGGATCATTTTTTTAATTTAGTCCGAAAGTCAGCAAAGTCCGGAAGACCGAAAGTTAGTAAAGTCCGGAAGATTGTATTTACCGCAAAGATAGTAGCTTCCTTCGAACTTTCGGACATCAGACTTTCCGACTTTTTAGAGCTTCCCCTTCGCCGCCTGCATAAATTTACTGGCGAATACAAATTCGTTTAGTTCCTTATTATCGGTATGGGCAATTTCTTTGTTGCTGCCTTCCCACCATTTTTGGCCCTGGTGCAAAAATATGATGTTTTCGCCTATTCCCATTACCGAGTTCATATCATGCGTTACGATGATGGTAGTCATGTTGTATTCGCTGGTGAGGTCGTTTATCAGGTCGTCAATTACGATAGACGTTTTTGGGTCGAGGCCTGAGTTTGGCTCATCTACAAACAAATATTTTGGCTGCATGGATAGAGCCCGGGCAATACCCACGCGCTTTTTCATCCCGCCCGAAAGCTCTGCAGGGTATAGCTTGTTCTTATCTTGCAGGTTTACACGTTCCAGGCAAAAATTGGCGCGCTCGCGTTTTTCTGCAAGCGATTGCTTTGTAAACAGGTTGAGGGGGAACATGATGTTTTGTTCCACGGTCATAGAATCGAACAGGGCCGAGTTCTGGAAAAGCATCCCAATTTGCGTACGGATAGGTACGCGCTCGGTAAAATCCATGTCGGTAAAGTTCTCGTCTTCAAAAAACACTTTACCCTTGGTGGGTTCGTGCAGGCCCACAATGCATTTTAGCAAAGTAGTTTTACCCGAGCCGGAGCCACCGATAATGAGGTTGTTCTTCCCCGTTTGAAAGGTAGCGCTGATCCCTTTAAGCACATCATTATCGCCGAATGTTTTGTAAATGTCTTTTATCTCGATCATAGCATTAAACGGGTGATAACCAAATCGGCAAATAATATCATTACGCAACTAAACACAACTCCCCGCGTGGCCGATTGCCCCACCTCCAGCGCACCGCCTGAAGTGTAGAACCCCTGATATGCGCAAATAGAAGCTATTATGAATCCAAAAAAGAAAGCCTTAACCAACGCCACACGGATGGTAAGCGGTATAAAGCCATCGCGTAAACCCATGATGTAATCTGCCGGTGTAACTTCGCCCCCAAATAAGCAAGCAATGTACCCACCGGTAATACCCAGGGCTATAGAGATGATCACCAGCATCGGGATCATGGTGATACAGGCGATGATCTTTGGTGCAATAAGATACCCGGGCGCATTTACACCCATGATTTCCAGGGCATCTATCTGCTCGGTAACACGCATAGTGCCAATTTGGGATGCGATGCTGGAGCCTACCCTGCCTGCCAGCACCAGGGCCGATATGGTTGGGCTAAACTCCAGAATGGTAGAGTCGCGCGCGATCTTGCCGGCAGTACTAAGCGGTACCAGCGGGCTGGAAAGCTGGAATGCCACCTGTATGGTAGTTGCCGCGCCAATAAACACTGATATAATGCTGATGATGCCCAACGAGCCAATCCCTACGGAAACCATCTCGCGCATTACCTCGGCCCAGTAAACACTGAACTTCTCGGGCCGTTTAAAACTTAAACGCAGTAAGAGTATATATTTTCCTAAACTATAAAACATAGTGGCCATTAAAACTGGTTAAAAATACATTTTTTAATTTTAAGCTTTATTGCTTGTTATAATTGAATTACTTTTAATAAGAATATTACGCGGCGATGGCTGTAAAAAACATCCTTATCATGAAAAATGCATTAATAACCGGGGCAACAAAAGGCATGGGCCGTGCAGTGGCCATAGCTTTCGCTAAACAAGGAATAAACCTGTCTATTTGTTCTCGCAAGGAGCAAGAATTATTAGATTTTAAAGAAGAAATATTACAGATAGCCCCCGGTATACAGGTGTTTACCCTGGTTGCCGACTGCAGTAAACGCGACGATGTAAAAAAATTTGCCGTATTCACCGAGAAAAACATGGGTTTCGTCGACATTTTGGTGAATAACGTGGGTATGTACAAGCACTCGTTTATACTTGATGACAGCGAAGATTCCTTCCAAAAACAGATAGATACCAACCTGATGCCGGCCTATGAACTGTACCGTTTCTTCGGTAAAAGTATGGTTTCTGTCGGTAAAGGGCATATATTCAATATATGCTCCATTGCAGCTATAAACCCTATAGCCGAGGCGGGGGTGTATAGCGTAACAAAGTATGCGTTGTTAGGTCTTAATAAGGTAATGAAACTCGAAATGCAGCCACACGGAGTAAAGGTAACAGCAATAATCCCCGGCTCGACATTGACAGACTCATGGGCGGGGATGCAAGTGGATAAAAACAAGATGGTATTGCCTGAAGATATCGCAGCAGCTATCATCACAATTTATAACATGAGCGCCGGCGCCAATGTAGATGAGATGATCGTTACACCAAAATTTGGACAGATCTAATTATTTAAACGCAATTAAAAAACTAAACACAATGGAAAAGAAACTTTATAGAAACGAACACGGCAAAATGATAGGCGGTGTTTGTGCAGGCATAGCAGATTACCTTGCCATCGACCCAACAATTGTACGCCTTATATTCCTGGTATTATTTTTTGGCCACGGAGCAGGCTTTTTGATATACATCATCTTACTGGTGGTATTGCCAAAACGCAACGCCATGTTTAACGACCCTAATTTTAAACCGGGTGTTGATTACCGCGTGCCGCCAATGCAGCCTTTCGGCGAGCCCTTTGCATACCCGCCCATCCCGCCAAAAAAGGCATCAAATGTAGGTGTGATCTTCGGCGCGATACTGATAGTAATGGGTACCATATTTTTGATAGATGAGTTTGATATCATCCCCGATTGGGATTTCGACAGGCTTTGGCCGCTGATCATCGTGGCAGCAGGTGCAGCCCTGTTGGTTGCCGGGCAAAAGAAACAGCCATGGGAACAAAAAGACTGGAGCGCTACCACAAACACAACCGCTGCAGAGCCAGCAACAGAAAGCAATTCTGCCGAGAAAACACCAGGCTTCGACCTGACTAAGAAAAGCGACGATCAATCAACCGACAACCCTACAACTATATAATCATGAAAAGCAATAAAATAATGCCGGGTGTTATCCTGGTGCTCCTTGGAGCTTTATTTTTACTACATAACTACAATGTTATCAACTTCCACTGGGGCAACGTTTTCACCCTTTGGCCGGTGTTCCTTATCATGGGTGGTGTAAACCTGGTATTGGCCAACAACCGCGAAGCCTGGGCCACTGCGGTAAAAGTAGCCGTAGTAGTAGGATGTTTTTGCCTGCTGGTATTTGTGCCAAACCACCGCAACTATTTTTGGAACCACCACAATGGCAACTGGAATTTTAGCGATCACGATTTCGATAATGATGACGACGATGATGATACCACCTCTTCAAGAGGCGTTATCAAAGTAGAAGGTGCCAGCACCTACAGCGAGCCATACGCGGCAGCTATTAAAACAGCCCGTTTAAACATCAGCGGCGGTGCATCAGAGTATACCATAAAAGATACCACCGGCGAGTTGTTTAACGCCGTAACAAAGGAGTTTTACAATAAATATGAGTACACCCACAGCCTGGATAGCGGCACTTTTGTAGCTAACCTGAAAATGCGCGATCAGAAAGGGAAAGATTTCCATTGGGACAGCGATAAAATGAACTCGGCAGTAATTAAGTTAAATACTGCGCCTGAGTGGGATATCAATATCAAAACCGGCGCCAGCGCGCTTGACTTTGATCTGACCAAATTCAAAATAAAGAATTTGACCATCAACGGAGGTGCTGCTTCATTCGAAGTTAAAATGGGCCAGCCGCTTGCAACAACCAACATAGAAGTAAACACCGGCGTATCAGGTGTTACCATCCAAATCCCTAAAGATGCAGCTTGCAGCATTGTAACCAGCTCGGGCTTGTCATCAAACGATTTTGAAGGCTTTACAGATAACGGTAACAACCACTACGAAACCCCTGGTTTTGCTGCTGCCAAAAACAAAATGTATATTAAATTAAAAGGGGGCCTATCGGGCTTTGAAGTAAAACGGTACTAATTTTTACAAGGCCGGGAGTGTATAATGATTAATGTTTAAATTTGATGATGCAAACTCCCGGCCCTGTTACTTCACCAAATGCTGCCGCCAATAAATATGTGCTGGTAGTATCCGGTAAACCCGAAGGGCCATTTAGCATAGCCGAATTAAAAGCAAAAAAAGTAAAGCCGGGCGATTTTGTAAAAACCCCGGCAATGGACGATTATAAAGAAGCCCATGAAGTTGCCGAACTACGGCAACTTTTTGGCTTTAGCAGGCAGCCGGTGCCCCTGCAATACTTTGGCAGTTTCGATCAACGCGCAACCGCTTCGGTAGTAGATTGGTTTATTGTTTTGGGCGTATTTGTCGTGGCTTCTTTTGTGGTAATGCTGCTCCTGCTGCTGATACTCCCCGGCGATGATAATAAAATTATCCGCATAGGTATAACCGGGGGCATCGTGGCACTTACTATCCCCGCCAGGCTTATTTACAGCATAATAATGGAAAGCGGCCCCAAACAGGGAACCTACGGCAAGCAATTGCTAAAAATACGCGTGTGCGATATCTATGGCGAACGTATAGACGCTTCAAGGGCATTTGCCCGCAACGCAGCAAAGATCCTCTCGGTAGCCACGTTTTTTGTAGGCTATCTCATCATCTTCTTCACCAAAAAACAACAAGGCCTGCACGATATGCTGGCCGATACCCTGGTTATTAAAGACAGGCTGGATGGGTAACTTCAGTTGGCGGTGGGCAGTTAGCAGCACCAGTAACTGATTATCAGCCACCCTTCGCGCTATAGCCGCTTAACCACTATCTCTTCAATTTCTTAACCCTCCGATCGGTATTATCCTAAAGCAAACTGCCCACTGTTAACTGCAAACTGAAATGCCTACTGTTAAAATGTGTTAAATTCTACGAAACTATCGTAGAATAACTAATATAATAGTTATGTTTGTTTTGTAAATCGAATTCAACCTTAATTATTAATACTCATATCACATTAAAATGAAAAGCTTATTTCTACTATTCACCTTCGGTATTATCGTTTTTAACGCTAAAGCCCAAAGTCCCGAAATGGCAAAGGCAACCGTTCGCTACAAGTTTTCGCACATCCGCGATACTACGGCAAGGGATAAACCATATACCGAAAACATGATCCTGTTTTTGGGTCAATCGTCAAGCGCCTACAAAAGCTACGACCGCAAACTGCAGGATGCCCTGATGAAAAAGCAAATAGAGGCGCAAATGGCCGAGCAAAAGGGCAGCGGCAACGTAAATATTAAAGTAACCGGCGGCAAGCCAACCACCCGGGTAGAATACTACCAGTTTGCAGCAACAAACAAGT
Source organism: Mucilaginibacter pankratovii (assembly GCF_014773265.1). Lineage (GTDB taxonomy): Bacteria > Bacteroidota > Bacteroidia > Sphingobacteriales > Sphingobacteriaceae > Mucilaginibacter > Mucilaginibacter pankratovii. The sequence goes on from NZ_JACWMY010000006.1 coordinate 380,700, forward strand.
TAGTGCGCAAGGAAAACCTGATAACCCCCTACCTGATAGAAGAGCCAATGCCTGCCATCGCCTGGAAAGTAAGTGCCGATACGGCCAGTTTTGGCACCCTGCTTTGCCAAAAAGCAACCGGGCATTTTAAGGGCCGCGATTATACCGCCTGGTTTTGCCCCGACCTGCCTTTCCGCGCAGGTCCATGGAAGCTGAACGGCTTGCCCGGCCTTATTGTAGAGGCCTATGATACCAACAGAGAGGTAGAATTTAAATTTGATGGCATGGAGCAGGTTGTGCCATCTGATAAACCTGTAGAGGCGGCCGAACCAACCCCGGCCCCCGGCACCAGCGTGGTAAGGTTTGGCGGGCCCGATGATAATGCAGACCCCAATCTGATTGCCCTGCCCGCCAATGCGGTAAAAACCTCAGAAAAAGAGTTCAATAAACTACAGGAGGCCATGCGTAAAGATCCGCAGGCCTTTATGGCCGCTATGGGCGGCGGCGGTGGCGCAATAAGGCCGGCTACAGGCGGTGGCCCCGGTGGTGGCGACCGAATGGTACGCTCGGTTGTAGTAAACAACGGCTCACCTGCTGTGATCAATAACCCCTTAGAGTTACCCGAAAAGAAATGATAAGGCTATACCAAATAGGTGTAGTGTTCATTTTATGTACGCTATGCTCTGCCGCGTGCCTTGCTCAAAGCATAAAGGGTACGGTAACGGATAGCCTGGGGAAGGGAGTTTCCTTTGCCAGCGTTAACCTTAAAAGCGGTAATCTTATCCTGGCGTATACCACTACCAATGCCAAAGGTGTTTATACACTGACTGTGCCCGCCGATGCGGATAAGGCCAGTTTGCAACTGGCGGTAAGCTGTGTTGGCTTTAAAAAAGAGGTAAGAAAGGTTGATGGGTTTGAGGCGCCCTATAACTTTAAGCTCTCCGGAGCCTCCAACCAGTTGCAAACCGTTACCATAAAGGACAAAAATCCACGGCTTAGGGCGCATGGCGATACGCTGGATTATAAGGTTTCTGATTTTGCCAGTCCGCAGGATAGGGTAATTGGCGATGTAATTAAAAAGTTGCCCGGCGTAACGGTGGATAAGGATGGCAAGATCAGTTACAACGGCAAGGCCATATCCAACCTTTACATCGGCGGCGATAACCTGCTGGATGATAAGTATAACATTGCCACCAGCTCTATCCCCAATGGGGTGGTAGATAAGGTGCAAGTGATGGAAAACCACCAGCCCATAAAAATGCTGAAGGATAAGGTAGTGAGCGAGGATGTTGCCCTTAACCTCAGCATGAAAAAGGATGCCAAAATGCAGGTAGTAGGCCAGGAAACCTTAGGCGCTGGCTTACCCGATAAATATTATGCCGATATAAACGCCATGATGTTTAAGGATAAGTACAAAGCAATAAACTACCTCAAGGTAAACAATACCAATTTTGATGTGGCCGGCGATTTGGTAGCACACAACAATTCGAGCTATTTATCGCGATTGGATAACGATAAGCCTGCTACGGTGCTCTCTTTAGGTACCGCCGGCGACCCCGACCTGCCGCGCAACCGCTACCTGTTTAATCAGGCAGGTATCATCAACCTCAATAATTTGGTTAACCTGAAAAACGATGTGCAGCTGCGTGCCAACCTGTCGTACCTGCACGATACCCAGAAGCAGAGCTATACTAAGTTCAGCGAGTTTTATTTGCCTGCGGATACCATCCGCTACGCCGAGGTGCAAAACAACAAACGCCGTCCCGATTATATGCATGCGCAGTTAGGGCTCAACATTAATCAGAACAAGTTTTACTTATCTGATAATTTTATAGCCGATTATAGCAAAAGCACAGGGTACTCGGCACTGGTAACCAATGGCATACCCGTTAACCAGGTTTTTAAGGATAATTTGATGGATATCTCCAACGAGTTCAACTATATGAAAACCTTTAAAACCAATAAGATCATCGAGCTGTACAGCTACCTCAACCGCAGTACCGAGCCCGAGAAACGTGTGATAGACCCGGGTTTGAACCCTGATATTTTCAATAACGGCGTTGCATATAAGCAACTTACCCAAAATGCCGACATCCCCACTTGGTTCACCAACAACTATGTGGGTTACAAAATACCGGGTAACAACGTTACGCAAAGTTATAAGGCGGGGTTCAGCCTGCAATCGCAAACGCTGAAGTCGGATTTAAATGTTACACAATTGAATAACAGCACAAACCTGGTGGCAGATAGCGCGGTAAACAATTTAGCCTGGCAGCGGCGGAAAATTTATGCGGAAGCAGGTTACGATATCCCCGGCAGCATCCTAAAGGTGAATATAAACCTGCCGGTAAACTATCTTAATATTGCCTATAAAGATGGTTACTACAGCCTCGATAAAAGCCTCAGTCGCCTTTACTTTAACCCAAGGTTGTATGTAAAATACCAAAGCGGGATAGAGAATTACTTTTCCATGGGGTACAGCTTCCGTAACGATATCGGTAGCATACAGGATGTGTATAACGGCTATATCCTCAAAAACTACCGCAGCCTGTACGCCAATAACGCGGATCTGACGGAGCGTAAAACACAATCGGCCAACCTTGGGTTCAACTTCCGCAGGGCAATTCAGCTGTTTTTTTTCAGCATCAATGCCTCGTATACCCATCAAAATGCCAATAATATTGCATCCAGCGTGTTAACCAATAATATTCAGCAACGCATCGTACTGCCTTATGATAACAATATCGATTCGTGGGGGCTATCGGGTAATATCAGTAAGTATGCCTTTAGTTTACGCACCACTTTCAGCGCGGGGCTGGCCATACAAACCACCAAGCTAAACCAGATCCTGAATAATATTATACTGCCCTACAACACCCTGTCTAAAAGCGTAAATTTTGGTGCCGATACCAAAGTGAGCAGCAAGGTGAACTTTAGCTATAAGGCAGGATACGACCAAACCACCAGCAAATCCACAGTGGTGGCATCAAAAAGCAAATTCGAGCGGCTGATACAGCAGGCATCGGTTAATTATAACCCAACGGATAATGTGTTTTTCGCCATCTCGGGCGACCATTACTACACCCACCAGCAGCAAGCCAACGATTTGAAGTATATGTTTGCCGATGCCAGCATCCGTTATAAATTCAAAAAAGTAAAAGCGGATGTAGAGTTGAGCGCTCAAAATTTATTCAATACCAAAACCTACAGCGCGCTGTACCTGTCGGCAAACTCATTTACCTCAAGTACTTACAGCATCCCGGGCAGGTTTATGCTGGCGAAGGTTACGTTTACTTTGTAGAAACCATCACGTCATTGCTGTAAGGGTTTAGTAATTCGATGACAGATTAGCGGTTTTAATTTTTGTTGTTTAGGGTGCACATTTCAATAGGTTTTTTACCATTAATACCTTGATGAGGCCTTTCCCAGTTGTAAT
>NZ_JACWMY010000007.1 GCF_014773265.1 Mucilaginibacter pankratovii
ACAACCTGCAACTTAAAGGCAAGGCTATAATCGCGCTGACTGCGCCGATCGCTTTGTTTTTTTCTTTCTTTCATATAAGTCAACTTGGGTGTCAACTTATTTCAGGACGGGACAATGAAATGAATAAGGCCGGGCATTGTACCGGCCTTTTTTTGGTTTTTTCAAAAAACCTTCACGAGGCAAATGACAAAGTATTTTTTGATATATTTAACCATCAAATATTAAATCATGAAAAAAGCAGGCTTGTTATTCGTTTTCGCGCTTTTGCTGACCTTTACTTCGTTTGGGCAGGACCAAAAGGCTATGCTATCCAGTAAAGATCCTCAACTTGCTAAAAACAAGAAGTTGATTTACGATTTTTGGCGGGAGGTTCTTGAGGGCGGGCATCTTGAGCTTGCTGACAAATACCTGTTACCAACATATATTCAGCATAACCCCAATGTGCCAACCGGGCGACAGGGCTTTATTGATTTTTTTTCCAAATTTGCCAAACCTTTGGCTATAAAAGCAACCGTTAAAGCGCCGCTGATCTCGATAGTTGCTGAAGGTAACCTGGTTGTACTGAGCTTTAAAGATGAACATCCGGATCCGAAGGTGAAAGGCAAAAAATATGTTACCACCTGGTTTGATATGCTGCGTGTCGAAAACGGAAAAATAGCCGAACATTGGGATAGCGCACTTAAAAATTAACCACCTGGTTTTCGATATCAGTAATGCATTATTTAGTGAGGGGCACCAAACCGCATAAATAACATGGTGGTTAAATTACACCAACCCGATCTTTTTACCCACCACCATTAACCATTGCCTGGCCATTAGTTCGTGCCCGGCGGGCATAGGGTGGATGCCGTCCCAGATCCAGTAGTCGACGGGGGCTTTGGCCAATGCATCGTTAAATGGCTGCTGCAGGGGCACAAAAACGGCACCAAATTCCAGCGCCAGTTTTTTGGCGATGACCTGCCTTTTGGCCACTTCTTCGGTCCATTTATCAAAATTGCCATTTACCCTTGCGCCGGGTAAAATGAATGGTTCGCAAATGATGAGCTTAATATTGGGGAGGGCGTCCTTAGTTTGTTTCAACAGGGCGCGGTAACCTGTTTCGTAGTTTTCGGCGCTATAGTTGGCATCGCCGTTTACGCAGGCCTGCACATCGTTCACGCCTATCAAAATACTCAGTACATCGGGTTTCAGTGCCAGGGTATCGGTTTTCCAGCGGGCGGCCAGGTCGGTTATTTTGTTGCCGCTGATGCCGCGATTATAAAAATGGAATTTCTTTTCGGGATGATCATACCATAAGCGGCTAGCCAGCAAGCACGCATAGCCATGGCCCATTACATGGTTCCAGTCATTGTCGCGGGTGCGGTTGCCATCGGTGATTGAATCGCCCTGAAACAGGATTACGGCGTCGGTTCCTATCTTTTCGGCAGTAAGAACATCGGCTTTAAGCATCTCCGGAATAGCGGTGACGGCAGCGCCTAAAAGCGTGGTTTGTTTAAGGAAAGAGCGGCGCGAATTGTTGGCCATCATAGAATTGAATTTTCATCAATGTAAAAAGAAATTGCGAAAACGGCGGGTGTTTTTTCTGATTTATAATCCCACCCTAAATGCCTATTTTGTTGGCTCAAGGTAAATGCATATGAAAACCATCCGGCCAGTTTTGTTCCTGTTTGTGTTATTGGTATCAACCGCCTCCTTCGCCCAAAACCGCGACATCAGCTACATGAGTTCCGGGGGCAAATTGCGGCCGCTGCAGGCCATCATGGATATCCGCCACTACACCCTGGCGCTGGATGTAGATATCCCCAAAAAAAGCATCAACGGTTATGCCGAGATCGATCTGCTGCTGACCAAAGCCACCGATACCCTGCTGTTCGACCTGGTGCACTTGCTTCGCGTTAGCAAAATAACGGTTGATAAGAAAGATGCAGGTTTCGGGCAAAAGGGCGATTCTATTTTCATCGTTAATAACAATAGCTATAAGGAAGGCAAGCATACTATCCGCGTCAATTATGGCGGCGAACCACCCATTGCCGTTAGGCCGCCATGGAAGGGTGGTTTCACCTGGACAACCGACAAAACCGGCAACCCCTGGGTGGTGATCAATTGCCAGCTGGAGGGGGCTAAGGTGTACTTTCCCTGTAAAGACCACCCCAGCGATGAGCCAAACGAAGGGGTAGACCTTTTCATTACCATCCCCAAAGGACTGTCGGTGGCGGGCCCGGGCCTGTTGCAGGGCGTAAAAAATACGGGAAAGGATAAGGCTACCTGGCACTGGAAAACCAACTACACCATCAGTAATTATTGCGTGGTATTTAATATTGCCAAGTATAAGGTATACAGCAGGCCTTATACCACTGTTGGTGGCCATACCGTACCCATCCAGTTTTATGTGCTGGAAGAAGATACCGCCCATGCCAATCATTTGATGGACCTGCGCGCGCGTGATACCCGCATATTGGAAAAATACTTCGGCGAATACCCCTGGTATAAAGAAAAGATAGGCATTGCCGAGGTGCCAAACCCGGGCATGGAACACCAAACCATGGTAACCTATGGCGATAAATTTAAGTACGATAAATACCCGGGCGGACTGGATTACTCTGCCAACCTGTTCCACGAGTTTGGGCACGAGTGGTGGGCCAACAAGGTTACCAATAAAGATTGGGCGCATATGTGGATACAGGAGGGGATAAACACCTATGCCGAGGCCTTGTTTTTTAAGGAAACGCTGGGCGAGACTGCATACGATTCGGTGATCATCTCGCAACGGGCGGGCATCCGCAATCAGCAGCCGGTGGTAAAGGCCGAGGAAATGGGCATGGCCGAAGTTTACAACGGAGATATTTACAGCAAAGGCTCCTTTTTTATGCACACCATGCGGCATGTACTGGGCGACAGTGTGTTTTTCCCTGCGCTGAAGAAGTTTGTTACCGATGTGCAATACCCTTACGACAAATTTTTTACCACGCAGGATGTACAGGATTTCTTCAACAAACAATCGGGCCGAAACCTGGATGCCTTGTTTGATTTTTATTTGAGGACGACCAATACCATGGATTTTGAATTGCGCAGGCTCAGGCCCGATACCTACATCCTCAGCATAAAAAACAGCCCGATGGACTTGCCGCTGGATATTTTAACGGATAAAGGTATTGTGCATACCACCATAGCAGCCAATAAAAGTACACCGCTGCGAATTGTAAGCAAAACACAGCCAGTGGTAGATCCGAAAGGGTGGTATTTTAAGAAGGTGATTATGCAGTAATTATCGGAGGAAAAGAAAGCGAAATAATATCGAATAATGAATGCCGAACTCTGAATGTTACTTCATCATTCGATATTGGATATTCGGTGTTCGATATTTAATCCGGTCATAAATACAACTGCACCATCTTTTTCCAATAACGCGGGCGGTGGGCGTAGTTATCCCAAATGTAAAATTCGTTGTTGATGCCTTTATCCCACAGCAGGCGGCTTACTTCCTGGTTGATATATAAAAAGGGGTCGGTTTGGCCTACGGCTAAAATAATGTTCAGCTTGCGCATATCATTCAAAATGCCGTATTCGTGCATATTGGCAATGTATTGCCTCGGCATATTAAAGTACACCTCGTCGTTACGGTAGCCATCCAAAAGATCTTTAAAATCGTCTATGTTCTGGGTAAGATCGTACCGGCCGCTCATGCTCACCACTTTCTTAAAAATATGCGAATGTTTTAAGGCGAGGTTTAAAGCATGGTAGGCACCCATGCTGCAGCCGGCAACTTCAAAATAACCGGCGTTGTTTTTTTCCTTCATTAAGGGCACCACTTCGTTCAGGATATACTCCTCGTACTGCAAATGCCGGGCAATACGCACCGCAGGGTGCGCCCAGTGGTTGTAAAAACTTTCGGCATCAATACTATCTACGCAAAAAAGCTGCAGCTCGCCGTTATTTATCTTTTGCTGCAGGGCGTCTACAATACCCCAGTTCTCGTAATCGTAAAAGCGGGCCATCCGGGTTGGGAAAAACAGCACCGCACGGCCACCATGCCCAAAAATTAAAAGCTCCATGTCGCGCTGCAACCTGGGGCTGTACCATTTATGATATTCCCTGTTCATTCCACCATGTATTGCGTCCGAAATATCTCCAACGGATGTTACTTTAAAATAAACACGCGGTTAACTATTAACAATAATTTTGTTCTTAACCACCTGGGCCCAAAGCTGGTAACCGGCCTCGCTCAAATGCAGGGCATCGCCGGTAAAAAACACTTTTTGCGGGTAGCCGTCGGCATCCAGCATTTTCTTAAAAACATCTATAAAGCGCCAGTTATTATCGTCTTTAATGATCTGGCTTTCAATAAGGTTGTTGGTATATTTAAACTGATCGGCCATGCCCCAACGAGCGACACTTGGCTTAAGCGAAATAAAATAACAGGGGATATTGCCAAACCGCTGACTTGCTTTGGTAACCAGTTGCTGAAAAAAAATAAATACTTCCTCCGGGTTCCGGCCATCACCCAAGTCGTTATCGCCAGCATACACCACCAGTCTTTTTGGCTTGTAGTTCACCATTACCCTATCAAAAAACCATACACATGCCGCCAGGGTAGATCCGCCGAACCCCAGGTTAACGGGTTTTAGCTCCTTAAGGTCGTCGTAAAGTCTTGTCCATAAGCGGATTGAAGAGCTTCCATAGAAAATCGTTTCGGCGTTTTGTGCCAATTTCAAACTGTCTTTTTCAAGGCGTTTTACCTCGTCCTCGTACCAATACATCCTCTTCGTTTATTAATCAGGGTATACTGCCGCAGCAATACCCAATTGCTTCCAAACCTAAAAAATCTTTGTGTGGTTTGTTGCAACCCTGCCTTTAATTTATGTTACTAAATTGTTGTTTGCGGCCGGTAACGTTAAAGGGCTATTGCTTTAATGCCTCAAAATATTATTTTTGTTTCACAATCTATACTGAATGGAAAAAAAGGCTACGGGGTACGCTACTCATTTATCGCAGTCGGAACTACCCGTTTTCTTTTTGCAATTGGGCGAAAATACCAGTTTGTTTTTCGGGCATATACTTAAACAGGCCGCGTTATCTCATGGGCACAACAATGTTTATGTGCTTACCGATACCAATTTTGAAGCTTACAGCAAGTATAACTGTATCGATGTATCCGGATATACCAATGGCGTAAAAGAATTTGACAAGGTTTACCAGCATCACTCAAACAATCCCTACTTTTTCGAGAAGGCCTGTTTCGACAGGTGGTTCATTATCAATGATATTGTAAAGGAGCTGGGCATCAGCTATTTTGTACATGCCGATTGCGATGTGCTGATATTGCAGGACCTTATCCCCGTGTTTCGGAAATTTATAAAGGAACAGTACGATGGCACCATGATGTTTTTCGAACTGGGCGAAAACAGCGTAACATCCGGCCATACCTCGTTTTGGAGCGCGAAACTTATTAATGATTTTTGCGAATTTGTACTGGCAAAGTATGCCGATGCGCCTGCTTTTGATAAAATGCTGAAAGATACGCTGGCGGGCAAATTCCTGGATAACAAAAACGTATCAGACATGATACTGCTGGATGTTTTCCGTACCGAGGCAAAACCCAATACGCTAAACCTGCTATCGCTGGAGACGGAAGGCATCAGTTTTGATTTTAATGCCAACGTGCCCTTCAACGGCTGCAGGTATTATTTTGAATGTACCCCGGGCACCCGCATCAAAAAAATGACGAGGCGGAAAGACGGCCTTTACGGCAAAGTGCAGGGCGAGCCGCTTTATTCCAGGTTTTATACCATGCACTTTCAGGGGTATTTAACCAAAACACTTATCCCGCTGCACACCGATGCGCAAAGCGCTGCCGAGGGGCTGTCTGATTACTTATCGGCAAAATCTCATAACCTGGTACGCAGGGCAAAATTGTATAAGAATAAAGTTAGAGACCGGGTGAAAAATTTAATAAAAAAATAAAGTAAATTAGCCCCAAACAGGTGCCCGTTTTGGTTGCCATGACGCAATTTGTTGATTTAATATTTTTTAGGATATATTTAGAAAATTTTTATTATTTTTAGAAAATCAGTCGATTATATTAAAAAAGTAAAATAATATTGCATAATAATTTTTAAGTTTGCAAAGGCTACAATTATTTTACCTGATATAATAGCTACGCTGCTGTGATACTTATGAAAAACAACTCCTACTCCTTTATTGCCATTTTGCTGGCCTTTTTGGCATTATCTTGTTTAAATTCATGCGTGAGTTCCAAGAAGCTTGCTTACTTTACTAACCTGCAAAGAGATAGTACAGCCACGATAGATGAGCAAAGGCTGCAAACTAAAATAAATGTAAGCGATATCCTGCAGATCAACATTTCTACACCCGATCCTATCACCACCGCTATATTAAATTCGTCAACCGCTATCAATACAGGGCAGGGCGGCGTAAGCGGTTACCTGGTAGATGAAACCGGCTCTATTAAATTGCCGCTTGTTGGTTCGGTAAAAGCAGAAGGTTTAACAAAAATTCAGCTGGCAAGCTCTATTACCGAAACTTTGCTTACCAAGCAAATTGCCAAATCTCCTATAGTTAACGTGCGTATCGTAAACTATAAAATAACCGTATTAGGTGAGGTGTCCAGGCCGGGTGTTATACAGGTACCTAACGAGCGTATGACCCTGCCCGAAGCGCTGGCTTCTGCCGGTGACCTTACCGCATTCGGAAAGCGCGACAACGTGCTGTTGATAAGAGAAGTTGATGGCAAGCGCATCACCAGGCGTTTTAGCCTTAACCAAAGCCAGTTGTTTGATAAAGATATCTACAATCTTCAAAATCAGGACATAATTTACGTGGAGCCAAACAGCGCGAAAGCCGCCGCCGCCGACCGTACTACCCAGCTGATCCCATATTTCTTCAGTGCTGCTTCGCTTTTAATAGTGATATACTTACAGTTCATTAAAAACTAACATCTCTTTCTGTTGATGAAAAATACTGCTCAGTCTACCAATGTTACCAATCCATTTGAGGGTACCACCTCAAAAAACGCAGTAAGTGCAATTGCATTCAGGTATTTGCCGTTCTGGCCCATATTTGTGTTCACAATTATGGTGTCCCTGTCGGTAAGTTATTTCTATATTCACTACCAAACCCCTATTTACGAGGCCGGTTCTACCATATTGCTAAAAGATTCGAGAGGTACCGATGGTGCCAACGTACTGGAGGCGCTGGGGCTTAATAATGGTTCTAAAACGGTAGAGAACGAGATAGAGGTTTTAAAATCGCGCGTGTTGATGGAACAGGTTGTTAAAGACCTTGGCTTGTATGCGCAGGTTTACAGCAAAGGCGCCTTAAGAGATATCCTGATATACCCCAATCCGGTTAAATTTATAGCGCTTAACCCCGAGGATCTTCAAAATTCTCCCAACCTGCCTATTTCATTCGAGTATTTGCCAACTAACAACTATATCACTATCTCGGGTAAAAAGTATGCGTTAGGCTCTCCGGTACGTACGCCTTACGGAGATTTTATAATCAACCCGCTTAAAACAAATAAGGCAGTATCCAACCAGGTTTTTAAAGGCGAATATTATTTACAGGTACGCAGTATCAAAACTGCCGCTAAGTATACCCAAAGCGCACTTACCGTAGCGTCGGCCGCAAGGCAATCATCATTAATTGCCCTTAAGCTGATAGACCAGGTGCCTGTACGTGCCGAGGATATTTTGAACGATCTGGTAAAAGTTTACAATGAAGCCGGTGTAACCGAGAAAACCCAAACAGCGCTAAATACGCTTAACTTTATAAACGATCGTTTGGTGCTGGTAACCAAAGAGCTTTCGGGCGTTGAGAACGAAATGCAGGATTACCGCCAAACCCAGGGCATTGTAGATCTCTCTACCGAGGGAAGGAACTATATAGAGAACGCCCGCCAGAACGTTACCCAACTGGCGCAGATCCAAATTCAGCTGGATGTACTTAGCCAGATAGAAAAATACATTGTACGTAAAGGGAACAGCTCCGGTACGGTACCATCCACGCTTGGTATCACCGATCCTATTTTGCTGCAATTGCTTGATAAACTTTACTCTGCCGAGCTTGAATTAACCAACTTAAGGCAAACCGCCGGCGAAAACTCGCCGCCCGTTGCCGCAGTGCAGGAACGTATAAACCAAATAAAACCAGGTTTATTAGAAAACTTAAACGCCCTGAGGCAAAACTTAGTTACCACGCAAAACAGGTTAAAAGCCGAGGGGGGTATTAACTCATCGCAATTAAGGGGGGTGCCGCAAAAGGAGCGTAAGTTTTTAGAAATAAGCCGCCAGCAAGCCATTAAAAACAATATTTACACCCTATTGCTTACCAAGCGCGAGGAAGTTGCGCTATCGCGTGCTGCAGCCGTTGCCGATAGCCGTATTGTAAACTATGCCGAAGCAAAGGGTACGCCTGTAAAGCCTATACCGCTTAATATTTACCTGGTAGGCTTATCTATTGGGGTTATTATAGGTATCGTATTTGTTTTGATAAGAGAGCAATACAACCAGGAGGTGCTTTTCCGTACAGAAATTGAGCGCAAGACCGATGCAACCGTACTGGCCGAAATATTACACGATGACAGCGGAGAAACCCTGGTAATCAAAGATGGCAGCCGAACGGTAATTGCAGAGCAGTTCAGGGCGCTGCGTACATCGCTTAACTTTATAGGCATCCAGGGCGACAAAAAAACAATACTGGTAACATCATCCATATCCGGTGAGGGTAAGAGTTTTACAGCGATCAATCTCGCGGTAAGTTTGGCCCTAACGGGTAAAAAGGTGGCCATCCTCGAGTTCGATCTGCGCAAACCGAAGATCAGTAAGATGATGGAGATAACTCAGGAACCGGGTATAAGTAATTATATGGCCGGGCTGGCAACTTACGAAGAAATAAGTCTCTCCATGGCAGAGCGAGATATCCCCGGGCTGGTAATTTTACCTGCCGGTACCATTCCGCCAAACCCTACCGAGCTGATGCTGAACGGAAGGCTGGATGTGCTGATGGCAAGGCTTAAAGAGGAGTTTGATTATATCCTTATCGATTCGCCGCCAATTGGTTTGGTTACCGATGCCAAGATCCTGAATAAGTATGTTGATGCCTGCTTGTACATGGTAAGGCATAAATACACACCTAAGTACTACTTAAATCTGATAGACCACATTTACACCAATAACGAGCTGAGCAATGTAAATATCATCTTCAACGGTTTAAAACTGCGTGGTATACTGGGCCGCTATGGCCAGGGTTATGGCGCGGGTTACGGCTACGGATATGGCTACGGCTACGGATATGGCTACGGTTACGGATATGGCTACGGTTACGGTTACACCCAGGAAGAAGATAAAAACAAAAAAGGCTTAAGAGGCTTGTTTAACGCGATATTTAAAAAGCCCGCAAAACGTAAGAGCAGTAAAAAATCCCAACACTAAACCGCGTGCCGCAGGCTAAATGAGTACCGGAGAAAATAATAGTAAATTATTATGGAGTTGAATACGCCACATCAGGAATGGGATTTAGAAATTAAGCCTCACGATACCGTTTTTAATCTTCACTTAAAAGATGTTTGGAACTATCGCGACCTGCTTTGGTTACTGGTACGGCGCGATTTTGTATCGTTTTATAAGCAAACCGTTTTAGGCCCGCTGTGGTTTTTTATTCAGCCTATATTCACCACCATTGTTTTCACCTTTATTTTTGGCAATTTGGCCGGTATCTCTACTGATAATATTCCTAAGCCATTATTTTATATGGCAGGCACCATCGCTTGGAATTACTTCGCAGATTGCCTTACCAAAACATCAACTGTATTTAAAGATAATGCCAACATATTTGGCAAGGTATATTTCCCACGATTGATCATGCCGTTGAGTATTGTGTTTTCCAACCTGGTTAAATTCGGGGTGCAGTTTGCGTTGTTTTTAATTGTATTTGTGTATTACCTTATTCAATACCATTACTTTCCTGAAAACTTAGAACCCGGGGAAAAGGTTGAGCCTAATTTATTGCTCTTGTTATTTCCAGTGTTAATTATATTTATGGCAATTCTGGGGCTTGGGTTGGGTCTTATTATTACAGCACTCACAACCAAATATCGCGATTTGGCTTTTGTGGTAACTTTTGGGATGCAGTTGTTAATGTATGCCACCCCGGTTATTTACCCTTATGCAGAGGCTTTGAAAAAAAGTTATCATCTGGTTGTAACGTTAAATCCTATGACGGGACTTATAGAAACTTTCAGATATGGCTTTACTGGAGGTGGCCAATTTTATCTGTGGCCTTTTATTTACAGCATTGTGGCCAGCCTGGTGCTCTTTATGATCGGACTGATCATATTTAATAAGGTTGAAAAAGATTTTGTGGACACTGTTTAATTTAGGCCATGGGTGATATTGCTATAAAAGTTGAAAATCTATCTAAAGCGTATCAGCTGGGCGATTTTGGTACCGGCACCCTCAGCCGCGATATCGAACGCAAATGGGCCCTGCTAAGGGGGAAAGAAGATCCTTTTTTAAAAATAGGCGAAGCCAACGACCGCGCTACAGCCGGCACCAGCGATATTGTATGGAGCCTGAAAGATATCAACTTCGAAATAAATAAAGGCGATGCGGTAGGCGTTATCGGCCGTAACGGTGCCGGTAAAAGTACCTTGTTAAAAGTACTTAGCCGTGTAACGGTACCAACAGCCGGATCTGTAAAAATTATGGGCCGGGTAGCCAGCTTGCTGGAAGTAGGCACAGGCTTCCACCCCGAGCTTACCGGTCGTGAAAATATATTTTTAAATGGTGCCATTCTGGGCATGCGCAAGCACGAAATAAAAAAACATTTTGATGCCATTGTTGATTTTGCAGGGGTAGAACGATATATCGATACCCCAGTAAAACGCTACAGCAGCGGTATGTATGTAAGGCTTGCCTTCGCGGTAGCGGCCCACCTCGAAAGCGAGATATTGATAGTAGATGAGGTACTCGCCGTTGGCGATGCCGAGTTTCAAAAGAAATGCCTTGGTAAAATGGGCGAAGTAAGCAAGGGCGAAGGGCGTACGGTGCTGTTTGTAAGCCATAATATGGCGGCCATTAGCAACCTGTGTTCAAAATCCATATTACTGAAGCACGGGCAGTTGCAAACTATGGATTACACCCACACCGTAATTGATAAGTACATCCGCACCGGCGAAAATAACGATGGGCAGGTAAACCTCGAAGATCTGATCGTCAAACAAAAATCAACCAAAGCCGGCTTTTACGCGCTGAGGTTGTTATCCCGGTCGAAGGGTATCACAGCCGATTTTGCTATAAACGAGGATGTTATTATAGAGATAGAGTACGATGTGTACGAAGATGGTACCACCATACAGCCAAGTATCCACTTGCTTGATAACTTGGATACCTGTATTTTTGCCACGTTTAGTGCACCATCGGCATCCTCTACTGTCGATCCTTTTTACAAAAAACCGTTGCAAAAGGGTAGGTACAGATCTACCTGTGTAATTCCGGGGAATTACTTAAATGATAAAAATTACAAGATCAATGCATTTTTGGTGCCCGAGAATATGGCCGATATGGCTGTTGCCGAAAGCGTATTAGCGTTTACGGTGATAGAAACGGGCGATATGCGCAAGGAATTTACCGGTGATTGGTGGGGGGTAGTACGCCCTAAATTATCATGGAACACCGAAGCTATTATAGCTTAGGTGCTTTGTTGTTCAACTTTTGATTTGTTTATCCGGAAATTGAGCCCAATATGGTGCAACCCTTACTAACAATTGCTATACCCACGTTTAACCGGGCTCAACTATTGGGCCAATGTTTGCGCGCGCTGTTATCGCAGGTTAGCGCAGACTTGCTGCCGCGGATCGAGCTGATGGTATTTGATAATTGTTCGGCAGACAATACAACCGATATTGTAAGTAGTTTTGTTAACCGGGGGCATGATATTAAGTACTACCGAAATCAGGAAAATATAGGTGCCGACCGCAATATCGCTACTTGTTTTTTAAACGCTAAGGGTAAATATGTTTGGGTATTCTCTGATGATGATTTTCTATTGCCGGGCTATTTAAAACATATATTTGATTTACTGGATAGCAGGGATTATGGTGCTGTTTACTTAAATGGTATTTGGTACACCGGCGATTATAATGCAGTGCCAAACGCCGTAAACCATCTTAACTACGAGGAATTTAGCAGCCCGCTTTTATACCTGCAACGGGTTAATTTTTGGGCTACTTTTATCACCGGCAACATTGTTAATAAATCCCTTTTTGCCGATTGTAGCTACATCAGCGAATTTTACGACAGCAACCTGGTACAGCTAAGCTGGATATTGCCGGCCATGTTTAAGGGCAAACCCAACCTGGTTGTAAACGATAAGGTGCTTGCTTGTAAAGAAGAAAATACCGGTGGCTATAAACTGATGCAGGTGTTTGGTAAAAATCTTAACGAGGTTTTAGATAAACTCGAAAGCAAGAAAATGGTGGATAGCAGCGCTAAACGGATAATAAATATTTACATGCTGCATACTTTTTTTCCGATGCATATTGATAAGGGAGGCAAAAGTTTTTCCAGGGAGAACAGGTTTTTTATTTTACTGCCGGTTTTTTGGAAATACCCCTCGTTTTGGTTAAAAGTAGTACCTATGTTATTAAAAATTAAAAAACGTAAACTCGCTGTTTAATGAGCAGCCAACATACATCCATGAAGGTAGCGTATACCATTTGTGCTAATAATTACCTCGCTTCGGCAAAGGTGTTAAAGGAGAGTTTTACCAAACATCACCCGGAGATACCCTTGTTTATTATTTTGGTAGATAAAAAAGACCCGGCAATAAACTACAACAATTTTTACAGCGACAGTATCCTTTTTATAGATGATATAGTTGAGCTGGATATTGACGCGCTGAGCCATAAATTCAGCATTGCCGAGCTTTGTACAACCGTAAAACCATTTGTGTTTAAATACTTTTTTAATAAGTACGATGCGGTTGTTTATATCGACCCGGATATAAAAGTATACGCCCCTTTTACCGATTGCTGGGAAGCGCTTAAAAAGTACACCTTTGTACTAACCCCGCACCTGATGAACCCCGTTGATGACGGCAAAATACCAAGCGATTTTTACACGCTGCGTACCGGGATCTTTAACCTGGGATTTTTAGGATTAGCCAAAGGCGAAGAGCTGGAGCGGTTTTTAAACTGGTGGGGCGAACGCCTGCTGGTATACGGGCACACCAATTGGGATAAAGGGATGTTTTACGACCAGATATGGGCCAACTATATCCCGGTGATGTTTAATAACTACCTGATATTAAAACACTATGGCTATAACGTTGCCAACTGGAACTGGCACGAGCGCACATTAACCAAAAGCGGCGGCGAATGGATGGTAAATGAAAAATACCCGCTAACATTCTTTCATTTTAGCAGTTACAGGTATACCGCGCCACTGGTGCTTTGCAATTACAATACGCGCTATAACAGGTTTAACCGCCCCGATATTGCCGAAGTGGTTGACGAATATTACGCCGACCTGAAAGCAGCCGGTGCGGATGCGGTGCGGAAAAGCCCGGCTTATTACCAGGCACAACACGATGTATACGAACTGAAGATGTTTGCCGCGAGGCCACTTAAAGAAAAAGTACGCAACAGGCTCTCCAAAATGGTGGAGAAATATTTTAGCAGTTAAACAAAATGGCCTCAACAAAAATGTGTGTAATTATCCCGGTGCATCAACCGATAATTTCGGCAGATGAGGCGATATCTTTGCTGGCCTGCAAAACACATTTAAGTGCGTACGATTGCTTTTTAATTTACCCCGAAGGGATGGATACCAGCGCCTATACCGCGGCGCACCCAGGTTTATTATTACACCCGGTAAACCCGGACTGGCTTTCGTCTATAGAAAAGTATAATAAAATGAAGGTAAGTATAAGCTTCTATCAGCTGTTTGCTAAGTATCAATACATGCTTACCTACGAACTCGACGCTTATATTTTCTATAACGATTTTGATAAAGCGGGCGCATTTGCGTTCGATTACATAGGCGCGCCATTTTTTGAGGGCTATTGGGCGGCAAAACCCGGTGCCGCGTTTATGCAGGGTGGCAATTCGGGCTTTTCGGTTCGTAATATTCAGGCGTGTATAAACGCCCTGCTTTCCTTAAAAAAATACCACCCGCACTGGTTGCTTTATAAGGCGCTGCTTTCGTACTCCTCCAGGGTAAGAAACAAGCTGAATAAATGGACAAATGATAAGTACGAGGTTTTTATAACCGGCCGCTTCGCTTTTGCCTTTGCCGATTTTCATTTAAATGAGGATGTGGTATGGTCTGAAGTGATCCCGCAGCTGGTGCCGGCCTTCACCATCGCCGACCCCATGAGCGCGCTGCGTTTTAGTTTCGAATATAATTTAGAAGATTCGTTAAGGCTTACCGAAGGCAGCCTGCCGCTGGGCTGCCATGCCTGGGCTAAGCACCTGAGCTTTTGGAACAAGTACATCGATACAACAACTATTACAAAGAAAGGGCAAACCAATGAAGTTTGATTTTTACCTTTCGGAGATGTCGGTATCAGATAAACATGGCGGCGGTTTAACCCTGCAGCGCATCTTAGGCGCGGATTTGAATGATATCGATCATTTTGTGCATGTGAACCGTTTTGCGATGGATCTGCATGTAAAAGATGGCCTTTCCGGCCAAAGTCACGATTTGCTTTCGATATGGGAAAGCGATTGGGTACGCAGGCTCATCGGGCGTTCGCGGGCTTCCCGTATGAGCAAAAGGCTCGGGATGATCAAATTGCACGCCAATAGTGCTGCTAAAAAGATGGCGGCCATATTTAAGGATAAACAGGAACTTACCGGGTTGGTATGCCCACAGGGAGCCAACGCTATTTTTACACTGGAGGCACTCAAGAAAATAAAACAGGTAAAATACATCACCTGGGTGATGGATGATCACCTGGTAAGGTATGAGAATGACGCCTGGCATTACCCCGGCGGCACAGAGACGGTGTTTGCCAAACATCTGCGCGAGGCTGAGCATGTTTTTGTAATAAGCCCCGCCATGCAGGCTTTTTATAAAGAACGTTTCGGCGTGGAATCCACTGTGTTATTTGGTTCTTCCGGAACGGTTGAGCAGGGGGCTTCGTCGAAAAAGATGAGCGGCCCCTTAAAGATAGGGTACTTTGGTGCGGTAGCTGCCTGGCAGCGGGATGCCTTAAAAGCTGTTGCTTTGGCACTTAACGGTACCGATACACAATTGTTCATTTACTCGGGCGTGGAGCGGCTGCCCGATGATATACTTTTAGATGGCGTACATTTTAAAGGAAGCGTAGCTCCCGATAAAGTGCTTGCCGAGATGAAAAATTACGATGCGGTGCTGTTACCCATTAGTTTTCAGCAAAAAATTCGTAATATGTCGCAGTTTAACATCGCCACTAAAATGAGCGAATATTTAGCGTGCGGTGTACCGGTGCTGGCAGTAGGCCCCCCATACTCGACAATGATCCATTATCTTAATGGTCATCAAGCCGCCATTACGGTAGCATCCGATAAAGAAAACGACATCAGGGATGGCTTTAAACTGTTGCGCAATGCGCAGTATGTTGCCGAGCTGTTAAAAAACGCCCAAAAATTAGTTGCAGATGAAGTTGGCTCCGGGCCAATGCGCAGGGTGTGGGCTTCCGTGGTAAACGGTTAATGCCTGCGCCAAAAACATATTTAATTTACAATATACATAACCTTTGCTTAACGTACTATGGCAAGTTCCGCTAAAAAATTACTGGTAACCGGCTCGTCCGGCTTAATAGGATCAGAAGTTTGCTACCATTTTGCCGGCCTGGGCTGGGAAATACACGGCGTAGATAACAACCAGCGTGCTATATTTTTTGGCGCCCAGGGCGATACCCGCTGGAACCAAAACCGTATCCAAACAGATCTGGGCGCAAAATTTATCCATCACGAAGTGGATATCCGCGACCGCGCCGACGTGCTCGCCTTAATAAAAGAGGTAAAGCCCGATGCCATTGTGCATACCGCCGCACAGCCCTCGCATGACCGCGCCGCCGCTATCCCCTTTGATGATTTTGATACCAACGCGGTAGGTACCCTTAACCTGCTGGAAGCCGTTAGGCAGGTGTGCCCCGAATCGCCTTTTGCGCACATGAGCACCAATAAAGTGTACGGCGACAGGCCAAATACTATCGACCTGGTAGAAAAAGAAACCCGCTGGGATTACGCCGACCCGTTTTATACCGATGGCATCACCGAAGAGTTCTCTATCGATCAAAGCAAGCACTCTTTGTTCGGCGCATCTAAAGTTGCTGCCGATATTATGGTGCAGGAGTATGGCCGCTATTTTGGCATACCTACCTGCTGCCTGCGGGGCGGTTGCTTAACCGGGCCAAACCACTCGGGGGTTGAGCTGCATGGCTTTTTAAGCTACCTGGTAAAATGTAACGTAGAGGGCCGCGAATACAAAGTGTTTGGTTACAAAGGCAAACAGGTGAGGGATAACATCCACTCGTATGATGTAGCCAGCTTTATTGATGCGTTTATCAGCGCGCCGCGCGTTGCCGAGGTTTATAACATTGGCGGTGGCCGCGCAAACTCCTGCTCTATTTGGGAAGCATTTAGCATTGCAGAGAGCTTTACCGGCAAAAAGCAGGTGTACACTTATGTAGATGAAAACCGCATTGGCGATCATATGTGCTATATTTCCAACCTGGATAAAATGCGCGCGCATTATCCAAACTGGGATATCACCATATCGCTGGAAGAAACCATCAGGCAAATTGTAGCGGCGCAGGGCACCCATAAATAAAAAATTCTTTTGAAGCTTTTAACCTATCAGCCATTTTCATTGTACTCCAACGGGGGAGGTAACCGTATACTCCGCCGCTTGTTTAAAGGCCGGGAGGCGGATGTAATATCCCTGGTGGTGGAAGAAAACCCCCTGCACCCCCGCCAGGGCACCATTGCCGAAACTATTGTATACGCTGCACCCATTGTGCGCAAATGGGCGCGCTGGAAACTGCGTAACTTTCGTACCTGGTTAAGGCACGGGTTGTATAAACCCTCAACCATAAAAAAAGTACAGGCAGCAGCCCGTAAAATTGAATACGATGTATTGCATGTGATAGATCACGGCCCTTTTTCGGCAGCTTTATGTACCGATGAATTTTGCCGGGACAAGCCGCTTTGGGTATCCTTTCACGATCATTTTTCTACCACGTACGGGCTGCTCGAAAACAGCGCCGCTTTATGGAAACGAGCTAACCGCAGGCTGGTAATATCCGAGGAGCTTGGTAACGAATACGGCAGGCTGTTTGGCAAAGCCGAATACGAACTGATAACCGATGGCGTAACCGCAGCGGAAGTAAGCGAGCCCTTAAGCACGCCCGGCTCGCCGGTGGCGGTTTATTTTGCAGGGCTTTTGCACCTGGAGTATATTCCATTATTTAAAGTACTGGCCGATGCTTTGGACCTGCTGAGCAAGCAGGGCCATCAGTTTAAGCTGATATTGCGTGCCACGCAATACATGCCTTTTTTAGAGAACCGGGCCTTTAATACCGATTATCGCCCCATGACGCTGGATGATGCCGAGCTAAAGCGCGAGCTGGATAGTAGCGCTATACTTTACCTGCCCATAAAATTCACCCGGCCCGATTTTTACCTGTACAGTCTGTCTACAAAAATGGTTGGGTATTTGGGAGGTGCCGGGGCAATACTGTACCATGGCCCGCAGGACAGCGCAGCTTGCCACCTGCTTAAGAAAACACAGGCGGCTGTTTGCTGCGGGAATTTAGATGCCGAAAAGCTTTCGGCAGAAATTCTTAATTTGCTGGCAGATAATCACAAAATATCTGCCAACGCGAAAGTGCTGGCAAAAAAGCAGTTTGGGCTGGAGCGGATACAACAGCAGTTTTGGCACAAAGCAGAATAACTGCCATGTTGCTTATACCTGGTATTTGCTCACTTCTTCGCTGCTGATGATCTTATAACGCGATGTTAGGCATTTGGCACAGAAGAAACGTTGGATCGGAAAAAAAAGCGTCAATGGCTTCATTAACAGAGGCAATGGCTTTTTGTAATGAAAAGGTTGGTTGCAGCAATCGCAGTATAAAAAAGGTTTTTGCATGGTAGGTAGTGTATTACTATATATAATACAATTGGTTTGTTAAAGTATCGGCTAAGAACTTAAACAACAGCAAAAATTAAGAGGGGCTTAATGGAAACAAATATATTTATTACCTCGGTATTTTTATTAACGAATAGGTAATAATTACATTACAAAACAACAAACAGTTAAAATTATGGATTGTTTTTGATTTTGTTAAAAAAACACTATTTAACCACCTCAAAACCAATCTATTTTAAAATAGTATGCCCGATAATATAAATATCGTTTTTATATGCAGTTCGTTGGAGCAGGGGCACGATGGCGTGGGCGATTATACTCGGCGGCTGAGCGCCGCTTTAATAAAGGCGGGCCATAGCTGTGCGATACTATCCGTAAGCGACAGGCATACCGAAAATATATTGGAAAGCACCCAGCAGGCCGATGGTGTGGATGTACCAGTGCTTCGCCTGTCATCCGATATCGAAATAAAAAAACGCTTCGAGATAGCAAAAGAATGGGTGGATAAAATTGACCCGCAGTGGCTTAGTTTGCAGTTTGTACCATTTGGCTATCACCCCAAAGGTTTAAAGCTGGGTTTAAGTAAGATGCTACTCACCTTAAGTAAAGGCCGCAGATGGCATATGATGTTTCACGAGCTTTGGGTAGGCATGGCCAACGAGGAATCGAAAAAGCTGCATTTGTGGGGACAGGCTCAGCGCATTCTCATTAAATCGCTTATTAAAAATTTGAAGCCGGCTGTTATTCATACGCAAACGCGTTTGTACCAAACCCTTTTGGCAAAAATGAGCTTTAAAGCAGGGTATCTGCCTTTATATAGCAATATCCCGGTGGTTGGCAGCCAAAGCGGTGAGCGCGCTGCGGAGGGAGAAATATCCTTTGTGGTTTTTGGGGCGATACACGATAAGGCACCCATACAGCAATTTGCCAAAGAGGCCGCTCAATATGCCGATAAATTTAAGCGGCCCCTAACCTTAACCATTATAGGCCGGGGCAACAACGAGCAGCAACGATGGGCCGGCGCATGGGCCGAAGCAGGCTTACCGGTTAACCGCTTAGGCGAATTGCCGGCACGGCAGATCTCTGAAGTATTATCAGGAGCAACAATAGGCCTTTCGGCAACGGCATTGGCCGTGATAGAAAAAAGTGGTTCGTACGCCGCTATGCGCGAACACGGCTTGCATGTAATATCGGTATCCAAAGCATGGACACCCACCGGCGTAGCCAAACCGGCAATACCCGAAGGAGTTACCGAGTACACCATCGGCAACCTGGAGGAATGCATCGCCGACAGCAAATTTATTCCGTATGGCAGCAGCGTTGAGCAGGTTTCTGCTAAATTTGCCCGGGCCCTTATTAATTTAAAAGCGGAGTAGAAACCGGATGATCAAAAGAAAAATATGCCTTTTTACCGCGCACTCGCCAAAATTGGGTGGCGGCGGAGCAATATTAAGGAGCCTGGTGGCCAACCTGCCCGATCTCGACATCTTATGGACCTATATTGGAAACAGCCCCGTAGACGGTTATGAAGATGGTTATCTCGGCCCGGCGCTGATGGGCGGGCCACTGTTAAAAGATATCCTGCAAACCAGGCAGATGCTTAGTAACAGTAAACTTCCGTTTATCGATAATATCATCAAAAAACTGCTGGCGATAGATTGCGATGGCTACTGGATCGTATCGCACAACGAGGGATTGCGCATAGCCATTGAACTATCCACCCGCCAAACGGAACGCCCTGTACACATGACCGTACACGATGACTGGGCTGGCGCACTCTGCGCACGATCGTTACGGTACCGGTTTATGGCCGGTGCGGCACAAAAATTAACCATTACGGCGCTTAAAACCGTTCCATCGTTCGATCTCATCAGCGGCGGGATGCGCGATCATTACCGCAAGCTAAGCGCCCGCCGTGGCGAGGTGTGCCATCGTTATTTACCGGAGAGCGCCATATTAGCCGGCGATAAGCCGGATAATAAAAACGAAGTGCTGGTTGGCCATATCGGCTCCATCTACGATAAAAAAGACCTGTTTAATTTTATTACGCTGCTGAAGGAATTTTATCAGCAGGAAAATAAAAAAGTAACCCTGCAGATGTGGGGTTGCCATTTAAAGCCGGGCGATGTGCCGCAACCTTTGCAGGATAATATAAAGTTTTATGATACCCTGCCCGAAGATAAGGTGGTGCCGGAGCTGGCCAAGTGTGATTTTGTTTATTGTATGTACCCGCTCGGCAAGGCCTTGCGTACTTTTTCAAAAACCAGCCTGCCTACCAAGCTGAGTAGTTACTTGCAGGCTGCACGCCCCATTTTCGGGCACGGCCCGGCCGATAGTACGCTGGCCGAGTTTTTAGGCACCACAAAACTGGGCGGTATGTGGAGCGTGCGCGATAAACAGACGGGCTTTAAGGCGCTGGAAATGATTACTGCGCTAAATCCCGGCCCCGAACAATGGCAGGAGGCGCGCAGGCTTTACTTTGGCGAAAAAAACCTGCAGGTGATGAACAAGGCTTTAAACAGCAGGGAAATTAGCGGCAAGGATTAGTTTGCTGCATCGTTATTTGGGGCATATTTAATATCTTTCGGGCAATAAACATTATGTTGAATATAAAACCACGCGTTATAATAGGTAATTCGAGTATTTTTTTGGATGCCCTGCGTATAGGCGCTGCCTTAACGGTTTTATACATCCACGCTTTCGACCGCTGGTTCCCTACGCTGGCCCACCCGCAGTACGAGCCCGGCGAGCCCTCTCACGCGGCGGTAATCATCTTCTTCGTGCTATCAGGTTATGTAATAGCGCATACCACCATCAGCCGCAACCGTGGGGCTGTTATGTACGCTCAGGCACGTTTAAGCAGGCTGTGTTCCATTGTGATACCCGCGCTTGCTATTACTGCTGTGATAGCCTTTATTGTTAAACAGGCCGATCCGCAATTGCTTGCAGCTCACTCCCGCGGGCACGATTGGGTACGCTACATCGCATCCGGCTTATTTGTGAACGAGCTTTGGCTGTTTTCGGCAGCGCCGCCGCTTAACGGCTCGCTGTGGTCGCTTAGTTTTGAATTTTGGTACTACGCCATATTTGGCCTTTGGTTTTTCAGGAAGGGTGGCTGGAAATCGTTCTTATTACCCGTTGCCGCCGTACTGATAGCAGGCCCCAAAATTGTGGTGATGATGCCGGTTTGGCTGGCGGGTTACCTGGCTTATATCCTCCCGAGGCCATCTGTAAAAGCGGCCACCGCGTGGTTTTTTGTACTGATGGGGCTTTTCGCGGCCTGGCTCGCGGTAACTTATATCCCTTTTATCCCATATCGTATTGGCTATAAGCCGCTGTACTATGCCAACCAGTTTGTTACCGATTGGATAGTGGGCCTGTTTGTTGCGGCCACTTTGTGGATACTGCCAACCGGAGACCACCTCAGCACCGAGCATAAGTTTGCAAACGTATTCCGCAAAGCGGCAGACCTAACCTTCCCGCTGTATGTGCTGCATTTCCCGCTGCTGGTTTTGTGGCGGGCATTGTTTGGCTATAAAGCGTATGATATGGTGCAGCTTTGGCAGGCGCTTATCTCGGTATTGGTGGTGGCTTCTTTACTGGGTATTTTGCTGGAAATGCAGCGCCCCTTATGGACGAGGTTTTTTAAACAACTGTTTGGAACCTACAAACCCGTCGCCAAAAGCTAAAGCACCTGCACAATCAGGGTAAACAAACAATAAGCTTGGTTTTGGCTGATAATTACAATTTCAATGATTATAATTGTATATTCTTACAATTTTGTTAATTTGTATGATTATTTATAAAGAAATTTTATCCCGACGGGTTTGGTTTAGGTATTTATGAAGGTAGTTCTGTCGCACCCAACAGGGAATGAATTTGTAAGGGCGCTTATTAAAGCGCTATCAAAGCAAGGCATGTTGGCGGAGTTTGATACTACGGTGGCGGCAGATCCCGCTTCGGCATGGCTAAAGTTACTGCCTGGCAGTTTAAGGCAGGAGTGGCTGCGGCGTACCTATCCTGTTCCGCAGGCGGAGATCAACTCTTTCCCGCTGAGGGAACTGGGGCGGATGATACTGCCGCGTGCAGGTTTTAAAAACGCCGTAAAACACGAAACCGGCTGGGCCAGCGTAGATGCTGTATACCGTGGTTTGGATAGCGAAGTGGCCAGGCGGGTTTTAAGGCTTGCAAAAGAAAATAAGCCCGATGCCGTGTATGCCTATGAGGATGGCGCCTTGCAATCCTTCAGGGCGGCCAGGCAACAGGGGATAAGGTGTATATACGACCTGCCGATAGGCTACTGGCGGGCCGCAAGAGTAATGCTTGGTGCCGAGCGAGAGCGCTGGCCCGATTGGGCACCTACCTTAACCGGCCTGCGCGATTCGGAAGCTAAGCTGGCCCGAAAGGATGAGGAGATAAAACTGGCCGATAGTATTTTTGTAGCAAGCAGCTTCACCGCCAAAACGCTGCAATATTTTGAGGGAGCACTGCCACCGGTAAGTGTAGTGCCCTATGCTTTCCCGCCGGTGGTTAAGGAACGGTATTACGAAAAGGTAACGGGCCTGAGGCCCTTAAAATTACTTTTTGTGGGCGGCTTATCACAGCGTAAAGGCATTGCCGATATGTTTGCCGCGGTGAAAACTTTCGGGAACAAAGTAGAGCTTACCGTTGTTGGTAGTAAACTGGTTGATAACTGCGCAGTGCTGAACGAAGCTTTAACAAAGCACCGCTGGATCCCCAGCCTGCCGCACAATGAGGTTTTAAAGCTCATGCATCAGCACGATGTATTACTTTTCCCTTCGCTGTTTGAAGGGTTTGGGCTGGTAATAACCGAAGCGATGGCCCAGGGTACGCCGGTGATCACTACAGACAGGACCGCCGGCCCAGATATTATTACCGATGGCGGAGATGGCTGGCTGATACAGGCAGGCTCCACCGAAAAGTTGCAGGAGGCTATAGAAAATATATTGGTAAAGCCGGCAATGGTTGAAATTGCCGGGCGTGCTGCAATGGCAACCGCCCAAAAAAGGCCCTGGGAAGTTTACGGGCACGAATTAGTGAACGCTATAATTCATAATAATTAATTATGTTTAAGGTTTAATTATCTGCATTAATGAGTACAACTCTCGATAGAAATACGGCCGTAGTAGCAAGAAATACCGCGCTTAATGTGGAAAGTCGCATAAACCATGCGGCTGTGGTTGCTTCGCTAAAAAAGGGTATTTGGATATATTTCATATTGCTTATTATAGAAGGGGGGCTGCGCAAATGGATATTCCCTTCGCTTGCAACACCTTTATTGATCGTACGCGACCCTGTAGCTATATGGTTGCTGGTAACTGCCTGGCGCAATGGCTACCTGCCTTCCAATAATCACTTTTACGCAATGGTGTTCATCGGCAGTTGTGCATTATTTACAGCTATACTGGTGGGGCACCACAGCTTGCCTGTGGCAGCGTATGGCGCGCGCATCCTGCTTTTTCACTTCCCGCTTATATTTTTGATCGGGAAGGTCTTCGATAAAAATGATGTTTTAAGGCTGGGAACAATTGTGCTTTGGATGTCTATACCCATGTTTTTGCTTATTGCCATGCAATTTTACAGTCCGCAATCGGCATTTGTAAACAAAGGGATAGGTGCCGAATCGCAGGGCGGAGGCTTTAGCGGGGCCTTAGGGTATTTCAGGCCGCCCGGTACTTTTTCGTTTACAACGGGTAACACCCAGTTTTTTTCGCTGGTAGGGGTTTTTGTAGTTTATTTTTGGCTCAATATAGAGCAGGTGAACCGGATATTATTGATAGGCGCTACCATAGCGTTTATTGCCGCCATCCCTATTTCAATAAGCCGTGGCTTGCTTATCCAAACCGTACTAACGGGGGCCTTTGCGCTCGCATCAATTTCACGCACACCGAAGCTGTTGGGCAGGATGCTGGGTGCGGGGATAGGTTTGATCATCATAGTTGCCTTGCTGAGTAACTTACCGTTTTTTAAGAACGCTATCGAGGTGCTTACATCCCGTTTCGATACGGCTAAGGAAAGCGAGGGCACTCTTGATAACACTATTGTAAATCGTATTGGCGCGAGTATACTTGAGCCCTTTGTAAACTCGGAGCTGCCGTTTTTTGGCTTTGGAATTGGCATGGGCACCAACGCCGGTGCAAGATTACTCATTGGCCGGTCTGATGTGTTTTTGATTGCCGAAGGCGAGTGGGGTAGGATGATTGGAGAGATGGGTGCCATTTTTGGTATCGGCGCCATTTTAATAAGGATGCAGCTGGTTTTAAAAATGTTGATCCAGGCCTATAAACGCCTGAAAATAAACAATATGTTGCCCTGGCTGATGGTGAGCGTTAGCTTCCAGGCGGTTGCCCAAGGGCAATGGGCACAGCCTACGGCCTTAGGTTTCGGTGTAATTATGGGTGGTTTAACCATCGCGGCCATGAGACTGCCCGAACAGGAACAGCAGTATCAGCGGTATCAGGAACAACAAGCGCTGTTGCAGCAAGAACAACAAGAGCAGTTGCAACAACAAAAACAACAGGCCCAACCCACGGCCGGGGTATAATTATTTCGCATGGCCGTATCCCCACCCAAAATATTGATATACCGGCTCGGGAGCCTTGGCGATACGGTAATGGCGTTGCCGGCGTTCCATAAAATACGGCAGGCCTACCCGGATGCAGATATCACGCTGCTTACCAATAGCCCGGTGGCAAATAAAGCCGCCCCGCTTGCAAGCGTACTGGGGCAGGGCTACTTTTTTAACAGGGTGCTTGCTTACCCCGTTGGTACCCGCAGCCCGGCTGTTTTGCTTGGGCTGGTTAAACAAATAAGAGAACTAAAGATAGATACCGTTGTATACCTTGCTGGCGTACGTACTTTAAAAACGCTTGCAAAAACAAAATTAACCGTATTTAGAGACTGGCTGTTTTTTAAGGCCGCGGGCGTAAAAAACACTATCGGCTTCCCCTCGGTGCTGCCCGATTTTGAGCTATCAGTAGATGAGGCCACCGGCGACCTGGAGTGGGAGGCTAAAAGGCTTGCCCGCCGCGTAAAACTATTGGGCGATATAGCGCTTGATGATGATTCTTACTGGGACCTTAAGTTTAGCCCGGAGGAAATAAAAACAGCCGGCGAACAGCTGGCGCCGCTTGCTGCAGGCCTGCCTTTTATAGCAGCAAGTACCGGCACCAAAAGCCATGTGAACGATTGGGAGGAACATAACTGGCTGAATTTGTTACACCAGTTATCGCCTTTGTTACCGGGCTGGCAACTGGTAATGGTAGGCGGCCCGGATGAGTTTGACCTGGCAGGCAGGTGTATGGAAGCCTGGGGCGGCAAGGGGCTAAATTTGTGCGGACAAACCTCTCCGCGCGTATCGGGCATAATTTTAAAGCGGGCAAAAGTTTTTATAGGCCACGATAGCGGGCCAATGCATTTGGCGGCTGCCGGCGGCACACCATGCGCGGCGGTTTTTTCGGCAAGGCATTTTCCGAGGCAATGGTACCCGAGGGGTAACTTTAATAAGATAATTTACCACAAAACAGATTGCGCGGGCTGCGGGCTTGATGTTTGTGTGGTTCAGCAAAAAAAATGCATTTTATCTGTTACCGCGGATGAAGTTATTGGGGCGGTTATGGAGATCCTGGGTCGCGAAAAATCAAACAATACTAATATCCAAAAATGAAGCTGCTGCACATTATTGCAAGTATGGACCCCGCCAGCGGCGGCCCGTGCCAGGGCATAAGAAACACCAACCCCGAACTGATGCACAATGGCATCAGCAGGGAAGTAGTGAGCCTGGACGACCCTAACAGTGCGTTTTTGGGCATGGATAACTTTACCATTCACGCGTTGGGCCCCGCTAAAGGGCCATGGCAATATTCGCGGAAACTGAGACCCTGGCTTATTGCCAATATGGACCGTTTTGATGTGGTAGTGATCAACGGCTTGTGGCTGTATTCGAGCTTTGCCGGATGGAGCGTAAAGCGCGCACTGGAACGTAAGGCAAAAAAAATGGAGGTGCCCGCAAATGTGCCTAAACTGTATGTGATGCCGCACGGCATGCTCGATCCTTATTTTCAACGCGCACGCGATCGGCGGCTTAAGGCCATACGCAATTGGTTTTATTGGAAACTGATAGAACGCCGGGTGGTTAATGATGCCGATGGCTTGTTTTTTACCTGCGAGCTCGAATTGGAACTGGCCCGGCAGGCATTTTCGCCATATCACCCCAAAAAGGAAGTGAACGTTGGGTACGGTATCATTACCCCGCCGGAGCATACACCCGCTATGGATGAGGCTTTTTATAAAAAATGCCCCGAGATGAAGGGCAAACCCTTCCTGCTTTTTTTTAGCCGCATCCATAAAAAAAAAGGAGTAGACCTGCTTATAAAGGCATACGCAGAGATAGTGAATAAAACTATCCCCGAAACTGGCGAGCGTTATAAATTGGTTGTTGCCGGGCCGGGTTTAGAAAGCTCTTACGGCAAAATGCTGGAGCGGCTGATAGCCCATTACCCCGATCTGAAGAGTAATATAATTTTTACGGGGATGCTATCGGGCGATGTGAAATGGGGGGCATTGTATAATTGCGATGCTTTTGTATTGCCAAGCCACCAGGAGAATTTTGGCATAGCTGTAGTGGAGGCCCTTGCTTGTGCAAAACCGGTACTGGTATCTCACCAGGTAAATATCTGGAAGGAGATCCAAAGCGGTGGGGGTGGCGTCATCGCTTCCGATTCTATCGATGGCACGCAGCAGCTATTAAATACCTGGGTAAATTTATCCAAGGCTGAAAAAGATACGATGGGTAAAAATGCAGCGCAGGTTTTTAAAGATCATTTTAATATCGAACTGGTTGCCAAGCATTTTATAAAAGCGATCTTTACCGAACGATAACAACTATAAACCTACCGTTATTTTGGCGCGATGCCTGTTTTTTATAGGTGGGTTATGGCTGCCCGGGTTTCATAATAATTTAAATAAATATTTTTTGTTTTTGCTTTTAAGAAAAGGATACATAGTTACTGCTGAGGAGCCAGATATTTATATAAAAGCATAGCTGGTGTTAAAAATTTAAAAATTGAAGCTTTCCGTTGCTATAAATAAATAATATTGTTAAAAATTGTATAAGTTTAGTATTATTGCTTAAAATACTAATAAAGCGTAAAAACAATTATTGGTATCTGTAAAATTCAGTAGATGGCAGTTTTTAAAAGTAAGCATCGCGGATGCGCTACTTAAACAAAGGTTCGCGCTACGTTATTTTACTTATTAGTTACATGGTTAATCAGGACACACACACGGGGCCATCTTTTTCTGTTACCAATCGTGCGGCCAGGGTTTTATGGCAGTTAGTAGCCATCATATTCTTCAGGCTCTCACCAAAGCCCTTACACGGATGGCGATCCTTTGTGTTACGGTGTTTCGGGGCAAAAGTAGGCCGTGGTGTGCATGTTTACCCGGGCGTTAAAATATGGGCCCCCTGGAATTTGGTATTGCACGACGAATGTGGGGTAGCCAGCGGTGCCACCTTGTATTCGCAGGCGAAAATTACGATAGGCCGCAGGGCGGTAATTTCGCAGGGGGTAAATCTTTGTACCGGTACGCACGATTATACTAAAGCAGGGTCGCCATTAGTGGCGCGCCCAATTTACGTGGGCGATAATGTTTGGATAGCTGCCGAGGCGTTTGTGCACCCCGGTGTAACCATTGCAAATGGCTGTGTAATTGGGGCCCGCGCGGTAGTTGTAAATGATATGCCCGAGTGGATGGTTTGTTCCGGGCATCCCTGTAAGCCGCTTAAGGCAAGGGTAATAGTTAATTAACAAGAATTATGGGTTTTAATTGATGGTATCGGTACTAATACTCACTAAAAACGAAGAACAAGACCTGCCCGCCTGCCTTGCATCGGTAGCTTGGTGTGATGATATCCATGTTTACGATTCGTATAGTGATGATAGAACGGTTGAGATAGCTAAAGCTGCCGGTGCCTCGGTTACGCAGCGGGTGTTTGATAACTGGGCCGCCCATCAAAACTGGGGACTTAAAAATATAGCGTTTAAATACCCCTGGGTATTGTATATAGATGCTGATGAACGCGTATCAGAGGGCTTGCATAAATCTTTGCAGCTGTTTGATGTAAATAATGCAAACGCGGCATATGAGATACGCAGGCGCGATTTTGCCTGGAACGGAACCTGGTTAAAGCACGCGCAGGTTTCGCCGTTTTACCTGCGATTGTTTCGGCCCGAAAAAATGCGGTACGAACGATTGGTTAACCCGCTATCGATACCAGAAGGTAGCGTAGCAAGGCTGGAAGGCTATCTGGACCATTACCCTTTTAGCAAAGGGATAAAGTTTTGGTTTGCCAGGCATTTAGGTTACGCAGATATGGAAGCGGCAATGCGCCTGCAGCAAATGAACGCGGGCGAAAAATTTTCGGTAAAAAAGGCCTTATTTAGCGCCGATTTTACCCAGCGCAGGTATCACCAAAAAGGCTTGTTTTACAAGCTGCCCGGCAGGCCGCTTATTAAATGGCTGTATATGGTGGTGGTGCGGCGGGCGTTTTTAGATGGCCCGGCAGGTGTAACGTATGCTACAATGCAATCGATATACGAATATTTTATAGTGCTTAAAACAAAAGAGATGCTGCCTAAATAATGCAGGTGGCAAAAAAATAATATATTTATGCCATGCTGTAAGCGTAAGTGTGTAATTATAAGTAGTTAAAACTTATGTGTTTTATAAGTGCCGGTGTCTATGAATGTTTAACAAGTTTGCTTCATAAATTATTTTATCTTTAAAATATATATTCGGTGGTTTTTACCAAAAAAATGCGTTACCGGCCTTAGGCTCAGTTTATAAATGGACAAGAAAAAAATACTGTTAATAAGTCATAATTTCTCTCCTGAACCAATTGGTATTGGAAAATATAACGGCGAAATGCTTAGCTGGCTGGTTAACCGTGGCTATGACTGTACAGTAATTACCACTTTTCCGTATTACCCGTTTTGGAAAGTGCAGGAGCCCTACACAAACCGCTGGTATAAAAAGGAAGTGGTTTATAACGCCAAAAGCGATGCTACCCTAACCATATACCGTTGCCCATCTTACATCCCAAGCGACCCAACCGGAAAGCAGCGTGCCCTGCAGGATTTTTCTTATTGGGTAACTAAGTTTTTTATGGTTTTTAAGCTCGTCTTTTTTAAACAAAAATTTGATCTTATTATCACTATTGCCCCGCCATTCCATTTAGCCTATTTGGGGCTGATGCTGAAGAAATTTAACGGTGGTAAATTGCTGTACCATATCCAGGATATGCAGATAGAAGCCGCGCGCGACCTTAAGCTCTTCTCCAAGAAAACAGTATTGGCCGGCCTGTTTAAGGTTGAGCACAAAATTTTGAAAGACGCGGATTTTGTGAGCAGCATATCCAACGGTATGATCAGAAAAATTAAGGCCAAGGTGGATAGGGAGATCTCATTTTTCCCTAATTGGGTAGATACCGATTATTACTTCCCGCTGCCTAACCGCGAAAAGCTGAAAACAAAATGGGGCTACAAGCCCGATGATATTGTTTACCTGTACTCGGGGGCGGTTGGCGTAAAGCAACGGTTAGAACGGATACTGGTTACTGCCGAGCAGTTGCTGAACCACCAGCACATTAAATTTATCATTTGCTCATCGGGCCCATATAAAGATCAGCTGCACGAGCAGGCCAAGCGTAAAGGCCTCAATAATATTTCGTTTTTGCAGGTGCAGGAAAAGGAAGTGTTTAACGAGTTTTTAAACATGGCCGATATACACCTGGTATTACAGATAGCTGATGCCGGCGACCTGGTGATGCCATCAAAACTAACCACCATCCTGGCTGTAGGCGGTGCCAGCATCATTACAGCATCAAAAGGTACGTCGTTGTACGATATGGTGCACGATTATGATTTTGGCTATGTTGTAGAGCCGCAGGACAAAGACAACCAGGATCTGTTGACGAACCAGATCCTCCAGATAAAGCTTGATGACGACCTGGAATACAAAAGGGAGAATGCCCGCAAATATGCGGTGCAATACCTTAATGTAGATAAGGTGATGAACAAGTTTGTAGACGACTTTTTAGACTGATATCCTCTCCCCGGTACTTCTTTAAGATATAGCGCGCTTTCTCTTTATTATTAGTTGAGTTTTAGATCGCTGATAACCGGTTTATGATCCGACATTTTTTTCTCGATGGTTTTGTAGGTAAGAACATCAAACTGCGGGCTTACCAAAATGTAGTCGATCTGCAGGGGGAACAGGCTGTAATAAGTGGTTTGAAAGCCGCTTCCTTTTTCTAAAAAGGCGTTTTTCATGCCCTGGCTTACCTCATTTACCGAGAATGAGTTTGGGTTGTCGTTAAAATCGCCTGTGATGATATATGGGTAGGGGCAGGTACGTATATGGTTTTTTATTTTGTCTACCTGGAAACTCCTGTAAACGTTTGCTGCAGAGATCCTGCCTTTTATAAAAAATAGCTTCTCGAAGCTGAATAACCCCCCTTTCAGAAACCTTTTCTTTTGCTTGTCATTCATGGTTACCGCTGCCAGGTGCAGGCTATAAATCCTTATTGTTTTTTTGTTGTAAAGTATATCTGCAAAAATAGCTTCGGTATTTAACAACGAGGCAGTAGTATCAACCACGCCGCTTTTTAAAATAGGGTATTTAGAAAATATCGCGTTACCCAATGAATCCCGTTTGTCTGCAAAATACTTATAATAGTAACCCATCTTAAGCGTGGTTTGTAGTTGGTTTATAAGCGTATCGGTCTTTTTTGGGGCTTTTGCAAATTCTACCATCGTTAAAATATCCGGTTCCTGGTTCGTTATCAGGTCAAACACTTCATCCTGGATGGGCTGGTCTAAAAACCTGTCTAAGCCCGTAAACTTATGTACGTTATATTGCATCACCCTTAAAGTGCCCGCAGAAACGGTTTGCGGTTGTACACTTTTACCCCGGAAGCCAAAGTAATGCGTCATGGTGCTATATCCCAATAAAAATGGCAACAAAGAGATCAGCATGAAGATAGGTTTTCTGAAAACCCAGTAAAATATAAATAGGAGGCTGCCAAACGCTATATATAAATAACCAAAACCTAATATCGCTATGAAATCGTAATCGCGCGGATCGGTCACGGGCGCCAGGTACGACAATAAAAGCGCTACTACCACAAAAATATTAAGGCCTAAAACAATCTTATCAAAAAGGGTAAATCTTTTATTGTTTTTTGAAGGTTTCATCAGAAAGGGTCTTTATAAAATTTCCTAAAAGTACAGTTTCTGGGTATTTAAAAGAAATAACGTAATAAACAAATGCATTAAAATGCGGTAAAGAAAAGCGGTTTTTATTAAAAAAATCACAAAATTTGTGTTTGTTATTTATATTTATCACCACTATTGGCGACGAAATCTTTTTTATCTATGTTTACCTTATAAAATGAGGAAGTGGCTTAAACGAAATTACTACAGGCTTATCAACTATAACAACAGTGTTAAAATTGGCAGCGGCGTAGAATTTAACATCCACAATGTTTTTGAAGGGCATAATGTTGTAGGGGCCGATGCCATTATCGGCACCACCTATATAGGCTATGGCACCTACATATCAAACGGATCGGTAATAAAAGATACCAGCATAGGCCGGTTTTGCTCTATTGGCAGTAATATACAAACAGGGCTGGGCCGCCATCCTTCAAAAGATTTTGTATCTACACATCCTGCCTTTTTTTCAACCCAAAAACAGGCTGGGTTTACGTTTGTAAGCGAAACGATATTTGAAGAGTTTTTATACGCCGATGAACAGAACAAACGCATTGTAACCATAGGCAACGATGTGTGGATAGGTAACAACGCTATTATTGTGGATGGCGTTAAAATTGGCGATGGGGCAATTATTGCAGCCGGCGCAATTGTTACCAAGGATGTAGAACCCTATGCAATTGTTGCCGGTATACCGGCAAAATTTATAAGATACAGGTTTACGCCTGAAGAGATTGTCGGCCTGTTACGCATTAAATGGTGGGACTGGAGCCCCGAAAAAATAAAAGCCAGCAGCCACCTTTTTAAAAATATAAACCAATTTATCGCGGAGGCAGATCGGCCGACCTGATGAAACAGGGTTATCCAAATTACCACAGGCCTTTTTATATCAAACAACAAATACCTTAACTGAATGAAGCGCAAAAGAAAAATAGATGTAAATTATTTTATAATGCTGGCGTTTTTGCTGTTATCGGCAAACGCTAATATACTTTCATCTACCATGGTGGCCTGGGGTATAGCTATTGCATCGTTACTGGGATATGCTATCACAAAAAGGTTAATTACCCGCAAAGATGTCAACATCATTGCTATATTTTCGGGCGTGTATCTGCTGTTTGTAAGCCTCCGCTTCTTTTTAGTTAACGACCTGGAGACGGATTATTTATACAGCGATTACTTATTTCTGTTTAAATATATTTTGTTAAGCTTTATTGTATGCACCATACTGCGCGATAAGCTGCTGGCCTACTTTGTAAAGGTAATGGTACATCTCACTATCGTATCCTTAGTGTTTTTCGGGCTGCAGTTGCTTTCGCCGGTTACTATGTATAAATTGTTTGCCACGTTAAACTTCCCAACGGGCAATACTATCCCCGGGTATACAAACGCACTGGTGTTTACCTATACGCAGGGCTTTCACGATTTTAGCAACTCGGGCTTTGTTTGGGAACCCGGCGCATTTGGTTGTTTTTTGGTGTTAACGTTAATGTTCCACTTCTTTTTAAACAGTTTTAAATACGATAAAATAACCATCTTACTTATCATAGCCAATATCACCACGTTTTCTACAACCAATTACCTGGGCTTATTGGTGCTTATATTTTTATCGTACAGGTTTAGGGTGCCCAAGATCAACTTGTATGTATTGATACTAGTGCCATCCATAATTTTAGCATTCATTTTCATCCCCTTTTTGGCAGATAAGATAGCTGATACCTACCAGGAAGATATGCGCGACCTTAAGCACTTAAAGGTGCTGGAGAAATACTATCACCACAACCGTATGGAGATACCTTTAAACCGATTCTCCAGCATGTGGCATATTCTGGATACGTTTGGTAATAAACTTATTTTAGGCGTTAGCAACAAGTACAACGAGGTGCTAAACAAATCCTACACAGTGAATATATCAAACGGAGTGTTTGATTTTATTGCAAAATTTGGCGTGGTTGGTTTACTATATCTGCTGTTTAAGTATGTGAGGTTTTGCAAGCCATACCTGCGCAACTGGGAAAATATAGTTTATTGCGTTGTTATTTTGCTGGTGCTGAGCTTTGGCGAGCCGATTTTATTTTTGCCTATCATCATGATGTTTTTATTTATAAGGTTTAAGCAAAAAGGCTTTAGCAGGTATAGAAACAACGAAGAAGACGAGGAGGTGGAAGAAAATCCCCACGCGTATGCAAAATGAGCTTAATAACGGCAACTGCGCTGTACTTATTGCCTGTTACAATCGCAGGGAGAAAACTGTTGGCTTCCTGGATAGCCTAAGCAGGCAGGAAGGTTTTGCAAGCGTCAACCCCGATATATACCTGCTGGATGATGGCTCTACCGATGGTACCGCGGATGCGGTAGCCACGGCCTTTCCGGAGGTGAAAATTGTAAAGGGTAGCGGTAACTTATTTTGGGCGGGCGGCATGCGCACCGTTTGGAGCCATGCAATTGCGCAAAAGCACTACAACTTTTTTTTGCTTTATAATGATGACGTGGTATTAATGGATGGGTCGCTTAAGCGGTTTATTGGCACTTATACCCAATTAGCTGCAAGTGGGGTAGTGCTGGTAGGTTCTACCTTAAGCCCGGTAAGCAAGCAAATGTCTTACGGGGGGCGAGCCCTGTACAATATAAAACATGCCGCCTATTACCCGCTTACGCCGCCTGATGTAACACCCATTCCCTGCCACCTGGGTAATGCCAATGTATTTTTGGTTGATGCTGCGGTGGTAGAAAAGATAGGCATATTTTGCGATGCTTACACCCACTACCTGGCCGATTACGATTACACATTAACCGCCTTTAAGGCTGGCCTGCAGGTATTGCTTGCACCGGGCTTTTACGGCTACTGCGAGCACGACCATGGTGCTAACTGGCTTTCGGGCAAGCAACCTCTTAAAAAGCGTATAAACTACCTCTACAGCGTAAAAGGGCTGGCTTATAAAGAATACCTGTTTTATATTAAAAAGCACTTCCCGGCCGATTATTTTGGCGCCTTTGTTAAATTGTGGATGAAAACACTGTTCCCTATTATATGGGATAAGTTTAAAAAAACAGCCGATTGAAAGTAGTAATATTAAATAACGACTTTAGGGCATACTGGAAAGGCAGGCTTATATACCTGCATCAAAGTATGGCGGCGCAGGGCGTAAGCATTTTTGCGGTGGAGTTGTTTGGTAAAGGATCGCCGTACGCGTTTGATACCGTAAATGCGGGCAACGACTGGTGGAGTTGTTTATTCCCGGATAAAAGCGCAGATGAACTGCCGAAAGAGGAGATCAAAAAAAGCATTTTCTCGGCGCTTGATAAAATAAACGCCGATGTTATCATAGCGCCTTCTATTGTGTTTTATGCAGGCGCGCTGGGCATTGCCTGGGCAAAAAAACGCGACCGCAAGTTTGTAATGTTTGATGATGCCCGCCCCGCACAGGTTAAACGCAACTTTGTGGTGCAGTGGGTTAAAAACCTTATCACCAGCCAGGCCGATGCGTTTTGGCTCCCTTCCAAAAGCTACGATAGCGCATACGCGAATTTTAAGCAACAGGGTCTTCATTATTTTTATGGGTTTGCTTGTATTGATAACGATTTGTTTAGGCGCAATCCAGGCCTGCCACCGGCCGGTAAAACCATTATTTGCGTAGCACGCCTGGTATCCATAAAAAATATTGAGGGCTTATTGGCGGCATGGCAAATTGTAGAACAGCAGAATACTGGTTACCGCTTACTGATAGTAGGAGACGGCCCCGAGGGTGAAAAACTAAAGCAGCAAAAGGATGCCCTTAAATTAAGCGCTGTGGAGTTTGTTGATGCTGTGGATAACAATACCCTGCCGACCTATTTTGCGCAGGGAGAAGCCTTTATTTTGCCCAGTTTTTCTGAAACGTGGGGCCTGGTGGTTAACGAGGCCATGGCGGCGGGTTTGCCCGTGTTGCTTAGCCGTACCGTAAATGCCGCTACCGACCTTTTGAAGGATGGCCAAAACGGGTTTGGGTTTGATGCATTTAATGTTGGCGATATAGCCGCCGCCATATTAAAATATACCCAATTAGATGATAGCGCAAAGGCAAAGATGGGTGCAAGCTCGCAGGCTATTATAGCCGGTATGAGTTATGAGAAAATGGCCGAACAGTTAATGACAGCGCTGGCGGTTATTAATGCTAAGCCATATAAACGCCCGGGTTTAATTGCCGTGGCCATCATTAATAACTGGCACGGCCGGTACAATACGTCGGGTTGGGATAAATTATAAGCCGGGGAAGAGTTTAAAACGCGTTCTCATCGCCTTTCAGGCTGTTCCAGATGGTAAGGAAGATGATCTTCATATCAAACAGGAACGACCAGTTCTCCAGATACCACACGTCAGCTTCCACACGTTTAAGCATCTGTTCGGTAGTTGCGGTTTCACCGCGTAGGCCATTTACCTGTGCCCAGCCGGTAATACCCGGTTTTAAAAAATGCCTCACCATAAACCTGTCTATCAATTGCGAATACTGTATGGTATGGCTCAGCATGTGTGGGCGCGGGCCTACGGTAGACATGTTGCCTATCAGTACATTAAAAAACTGTGGCAGCTCGTCTATACTGGTACGGCGCAAAATGGCGCCCAGCCGGGTTATGC
Organism: Mucilaginibacter pankratovii; assembly: GCF_014773265.1. Taxonomy (GTDB): domain Bacteria; phylum Bacteroidota; class Bacteroidia; order Sphingobacteriales; family Sphingobacteriaceae; genus Mucilaginibacter; species Mucilaginibacter pankratovii. The sequence goes on from NZ_JACWMY010000007.1 coordinate 36,063, forward strand.
GCGAGTCGTTCCTAACGGCCTGTTTACTGTCGCTGTGATTATTGATGCGCATACTCCTGAATTTATAGCACCAAAACGGATTATTATCCCGGCCCGAGCGCAGCTGCTTAAACAATACGGGGCCTTTAGATTCTAATTTTATGAGTATGGCCAGTATAGGGAACAGCCAGCTAAAGAAGAAGATGATCACTATCAGCGAAAAGCAAATATCAAACAAGCGCTTCATAGAGCGGTTAAGCATGTTTTCCAACGGCTCGGCTCGTACCGATATTACCGGTATATGGCCAAAGCTTTGGATTAAAACGGGTTTAATACCGTAATCGTAATATTCGGGTACTATTTTAAAACGTATCAGGTTCTTTTCGGCGTCTGATAATAGTTTTTCTATTTTTTGGGATTCGGCAACCGGCAGCGTACAAAATATTTCATCTATTTTGTTGTTGAGCACATAGCTGATGCACTCATCTGTAGAGCCGAGGTATTTACCCGTTTTCCCGGTTTGTACTGGGTTATCATCAAAAAAGCCAATAAGCTTATAGCCCCTGTCGGGGTTGCCGGCAAAAAACCGCTGCAAATCGTTACTTATGCGGCCGCTGCCAACTATGATCACCTTGCGCGAGTCGAATAGTGATGCTCTGTCGCTTTTGCGGATGGCCAAAAATATGATCTTCCAAAGCCATAGCAAGAGGCCGATTAATGCAGATGCGTATATGAGGTAGGTGTGTGTTATGTAATATGCTTTAATACCAACAACAGCTACTATTATAGCAATAAGGGTTATAAAAATAAGGTAGGTTTTTATAACGTTACGGAACGTGTTTACCGAGTCTTTATTTAAAACCTCATCATACAGGCGCGTTAAGTTTGCTGATAACAGCCAGGTAAGGTTAAAAACTAATACAATGGGCAAATAGTGCTGGCTGGGAGGCCATAAGATATCTTTTTCGGTAGCTACTAAGTAGTAAGCTATCACCATACCCATGTTTAAAACTATGTAATCAGTAACCAGATTGATAGTTTTAAAGAATGTAGCGTAGCGATGAACCATTTATAACAATTATTTAACTGATGACGGGCAATCTAATAAACAACCCTCCATCAAATGTTTGTACCCGGCAGAGGGCATATAAATTTGCTAAAACTTGTAAGCGTTCAATAAAACCTGTTTTTTATACCGGCTGTTTATTTTACGCATAAACAAAGCCCAATTGCTTTATTATTTTGAGCACTAAATTATACTTTTTTTGCGAAACTATACTTTATAAGTTCTGCGTTAATTTTAACGCATATAAGCAGGCCAAATATTACTATTTAATGCCCGGCATTTAAGCACCGGCTAATAAAATTCTTGCGCTTAAAACGCTTTATATACAGGGGGGAGGGAGCGGTAATTGTTAGCGGGCTTAATATATACATGCTTTTTAAAAAGCGTGTTTATCGCCAACCAGGGTTTTCCAAAAAGTAAGGAAAATGATCTTCAGATCGAGCAGCAGGCTCCAGTTTTCGATATACCAGATATCGTAGTTAACGCGGGCCATCATCAGCGAGGGGTCGCTGGTTTCTCCTCTAAAACCATTTACCTGTGCCCAGCCGGTTATGCCGGGTTTAACCAGGTGCCTTACCAGGTAGTTATCTATAACCCCTTTCGATTCGAGGTTTAACGGCGTAGGGTGAGGGCGGGGGCCCACCACAGACATACTACCCAGTAACACGTTGATGAATTGCGGAAACTCATCCAAATTTGATTTTCTTAAGAAGGCGCCAATTTTGGTTATCCTCGGGTCGTTCTTTTTAGCCTGCTGGTATTTTCCGCTGCTTTCGTCAACGTCTTTAGAAACCGCCTTCATCGAGCGAAATTTATAGCATTTTATCTTTGCATTCTTTTTACCCCAGCGCTCCTGTATGAAAAATACCGGGCCCTTCGAGCTTAGTTTAATAGCTATCGCGATGATAGGGAACAGCCATGAGCACACCAGCACCAATACAAGCGAACTGAACACGATATCAAAAAGCCGTTTTATCGATCGCAGATGGATCTCATCCAAAGGCTCGTGCCTAAGGGTGATCATCGGGAAGCCGTTAAATATACTTACGTTATACTGCGAGTTTATCAGCTCGTGGTAGGCCGGTATAATACGCAGTTTTACCGTGTTGCGGCCAACTACGCTGGCAATGTGTTTAATTTTATTGTGGGCCCTGTTTGGCAATGCTACTACCACCTCGTCAAACTCTACCGAGTGGTTTTCCATCATTTCGTCAATTTTATCAACGGTACCTAAGTACTTACCGTTAAGGTAGGGTTTTTGTTCGTCATCCAAAAAGCCAACAATTTCGTAACCCAGGTGCACGTTGCCATCAATGATGTTAGAAAACTCCATACCGGTTTTACCGCCTCCAATAACCAGGATGCGCTTTTTGTTCATCCCTTTTTTTTGCAGAAAAAGCATTAATCTTTTATAAAAAACTTTTTCCAGTGGTATTAATATGCTTAACAGAACGATATAAAAAAGTAAAAAACGCTTACTGTTGTATGTTTGATGCGACGTGAAAAAGAAAAGTATAACCAAACATGCCTGTATAAATATGCTGTTGGCAGTTTTATACAGGTTCGCAGTAATAGATTTGGAGTTAAAATCGTCTGATGATTTAGTAGACCGCGAAGAGAAATACCAGCCTATTATAAGTAAAGGCAACATCCAAACGTTTATGAGGAAAAAATTGCGGCCATATACTTTTGTAAGAATATAAAACGCAAGGATGAAGCAAACGGTTAGAAGAAGTACCTCGTTAACAAAACGGAAAAAATTGAAGCGGTATTTATATCTTAATTCCATAAAAAAATATAAATCAATGTGATGTTTACCTTAGGCAATTTATTAAAAATTTAATTAGTATATCTAATTTTACCTTAAAGGTAAACAAAATATAGCATATTCCAAACCCGAATAACGATCTGTTATACTAACTGATTAGCAGCTGCTTAACTCAAAAAAACATGTGTATCCCAAACCCATTGCATGAGTTTCTTTCGCGCCGTTTAAATAGCACGAATGCGTAGTATTTTTTGTATCTGCAGGTTATCAGTTATATATAATTTCTCTTTTTTTTTATTTTAATATTATTCGAATTGATTTTTGATCTGGTAGCCCGAATCTTTCAGCAATTTTTCGCGCTGGAACAATTCAACATCCGCTGCAACCATTTCTTTAACCAATGCTTTTAAATCATACTTAGGTTTCCAACCCAGTTTCTCGTTTGATTTTGTTGGGTCGCCAATCAATAGGTCAACCTCGGTAGGGCGGAAGTATTTAGAATCTACAGATACAACTTCAGATCCCACTGGCAACAGAAAATCGGGGTTGGTGCTGCCCGATACGTAGCCTTTTTCGTTTTCGCCTTTTCCTTTAAATGTTATTTCTATCCCAACTTCGGCAAATGCCAATCTAACAAATTCGCGTACGGTGGTTGTTACGCCTGTTGCAATAACAAAATCCTCGGGTGTTTCTTGCTGTAAAATAAGATACATCGCCTCTACATAATCCTTGGCGTGGCCCCAATCGCGCTGCGCATCGAGGTTGCCTAAGTATAATTTGGATTGCAGATTCATGGATATTTTAGCAACAGCCCTGGTTATTTTACGGGTAACGAAAGTTTCGCCGCGCAGCGGGCTCTCGTGATTAAACAATATACCATTACAGGCAAACATATTGTATGCTTCGCGATAGTTCACGGTTATCCAGTAGGCATACAATTTTGCAACTGCATAAGGCGAACGCGGATAAAATGGCGTAGTTTCTGATTGCGGAACAGCCTGCACCAAACCGTAAAGCTCTGATGTGGAGGCTTGATATATTTTTGTTTTTTTAACCAGATTTAAGAGCCTTACAGCCTCCAGTAGCCTCAGGGTTCCAATACCATCGGCATTGGCGGTGTACTCCGGGGTATCAAAGCTAACCTTTACATGAGACATGGCCCCAAGGTTGTAGATCTCGTCTGGCTGCACTTGCTGTATGATCCGTATCAGGTTTGTCGAATCGGAAAGATCCCCGTAATGAAGAACAAATCTTTGATCTTCATCATGCGGGTCATGATAAATATGATCAATGCGTTCGGTATTAAATAACGAACTACGGCGTTTAATGCCATGCACTTCGTACCCTTTAGATAATAGCAGATCGGCTAAATAGGCCCCGTCCTGTCCGGTAATGCCAGTTACTAAGGCGATCTTTTTACTCATATGTATATTGTAGCGTATTTAATTAAATAATTCAAATGTATTAATTTTTAAACCGTTTTGATATGAAATTTTAAAAAAAATTATTGCCAAATTTCCATATGCTAAATAATATTTACACTGTTTGGGGGTAACAAGCGCAAATATGCATGGTGTTAAATTGATTTTTAAGGTTCAGGCCAGCCCTAAAAATATTGCAATTGCTGCAACTGTATCACGTATTTCCTAAGAACCAAATTTGAAGCTGCCACGACCCGAAACGCCGGGTTGGGCAACAAATAAAGAACCACTTAAAGGGTATTGTATTAATTCGTCCTCCGTCATTTCGCAGCTTGCCGTAGTAATAAAAAGTTGATCCAGATTTTCGCCGCCAAATGCGCACGATGTAACCTTGGGGGCGGCAACATTAATTTTTTGCAGCTGTTTGCCGGTATGCGGATCGTACCGGGCTACGCCGAAACCATCCCAAAGGGCTATCCACAGCATGCCTTCGCTATCAATGGTCATCCCATCCGGGTAACCTTGTTCTGATGGGATTTTGATGATAACCTTCTTATTAGCAATTTGCCCGCTGATGGGGTCAAAATCGTACCTGGATACTTCTCCTATTGGGGTATCGATATGATACATGGTACTCTTATCGGCAGACCACGCTATACCGTTCGAGATAGTTAGCCCGTCCAGTTTCTCGGTAAGGTTAAAGTCGGGCGTTAAGCAATAAAGTTTATTATCGCCGGTAGCGTTTCCCATGGTTAACGATCCTACCCAAAACCGGCCATCAGCATCGCATTTGCCGTCGTTAAAACGTTTGTTACTATGGTGTATACCGGTTTTAAGCTTGTATTCAATTTCGCCATCGGGCAAATTCAAAAATGCCATGCCGTCTTCCAGCGCCAGCAACACTTTGTTATGTGCCACAGGCACAACCGTACCCACACGCTTATTGGTTGGGTAGCTTATATTGGTGTGGGTGGCAGGGTCGTAAATATTAAATACTCCGGCCTCAATATCTACCCAGTAAAGTTTTTTATTAAAAAAATCCCAAATGGCTCCTTCTCCTAAAATTGCGTTTGTTTTATAAATTATATCGGCATCCATAATTAAAAGCAATTGGTATGAGTTTTATCCCTAAAGTCTTATTTTTTAACAAAATTATAAATGATTCTGATAATTTATAATTAAAATTACAATCATAAATAGATTTTAACAACATGACAGGATCCAGCAAAATAAGAGTATTGCATATTTCACAAGTACAAGGCGGAGTAGAAACTTATATAGAGCAGATTATTAATAATATAGACAGAGACAGGTACGAGTTGATTGTTGCCTGCCCCGAAATGCGCCAATCCTTAATTAAAATGGCGGGGAAATACAATGTGCCTTACATCAATTTAGAGAACACAATTGAGATCTCGCCCATAAATGATCTTAAAAGCATTTTAGCTACCATTAAGTTGGTACGTACCCTTAAACCCGATGTTATCCACGCCCATAGTTCAAAAGCGGGGATGATCACCCGCCTTGCAAGCATTTTTTTTAAAACTAAGGTATTATATACGCCCCATGCTTTTGCTTATTTAGGTAAGCAGGGCCTTAAACGAACGTTTTTTTTACTTGTAGAGAAAATAGCCAAACCCGTTACCGATCTGATTTTGGCAACATCCTACTCCGAGGCGGCCAGAGCTACAAATGATGTGGGCTTTTCGGAAAAGAAGGTAATTACCTGCCCTAATAGCATTGAAATTTTACCGGAAAGAAAAAGGAAGGAAAAAGCCGATAGAATAATGATAACGATGGTGGCGAGGCTTGTTGACCAAAAAAACCCGATGATGTTTTTGCGTGTTTGTAAAATAGTAACGCAGGCAAGGGATAATGTGTTTTTTCAGATAGTGGGTGCAGGTTTTGATGATAAGTGGAAAACAGACCTGGAGAATTATATAGCGGATAACAGGCTTGAAGATAAAATGGCCATATTATCGTGGAAATCGCGTGCGGAGCTGCTGCAAACCCTGAGAGAAACAGACGTATTTGTAATGACATCGTTGTTTGAATCTTTTGGGTATGTGGTTGCAGAAGCACAAATGCTGAACGTGCCCGTTGTGGCCACCGATGTTGACGGCCTTAACGAAATTATTGAGAACAACATCACAGGTTACCTGGTTGACGTAAACGATGATGCAGCAATGGCCGAAAAGATACTGGCTGCAATTGATGATGACCATAAAACAGACGACATGGTTAAAAAAGGCAGGGAGAGGGTAAGTAAATTATTTAATGTAAAGAATAATATTAAAATCCTCGAACAATTTTATGACGAACATGCAGTTAAAGTATGATAATGAGAAATTTAAAATTATCGGCGCTTGTTTTTGTTAGCCTGTGTTTTATCGGGGTTTTAACCTTATCATATTATCGCAACACAAATTCACAACCCACAGATATAAGCATTGCTATTGATTGCAGTAGCCCTAAAACACAAACCAAATCAATGATAGGGTTTCTGCTTTCGGTAAACGCACAGAAGCCCGGATCAGACTTAATATTACCGCTACATCCAAAATACTGGCGAGTAAGTTCCAGAAACAAGCGTATAATGGCCAGGATGAAAATTTTTGGTGCCCAGCCTATTTTTACGGTGAGTGATGTTTTTAAGTATGCAAGCGCCGATGATGATTTTAAAAAAACGCCGGTACGCTTGATGCGCCAATGGAAAGATACGGTGAAGAGCGTTATGTTTCAGCATAGGGCCGAGAGGATTAAACCGATATATGATATTTGGAATGAACCAAACGGCAAGCAATTTTGGAGCGGAAGTAACGAGGAGTTTTTTGATACTTACAAAAATGGTTACGACCAGATCCGTAGCATGGTGGGTGGTAGCACAGCTATGATATCGGGCCCGTCGATCTCTAAATTCGATGTAGAATTCCTGGGTAAATTTTTAGATTATTGCCTGGCAAACAAGATGACGCTTGACGTGCTAAGCTGGCACGAATTTAAAAGTGAAGATGACATACCAAAAGTGGCCGACGATATTTTGCTTGCAAAATCGATGTTTGTAAATAACCCTAAGTATGCGGCGCTGCACATTAAATCTGTTCAGATAAACGAAATAATTCCGCAGAGCGACCAGTTTTCGCCCGGCAGTATACTGGCCTATTTTACGTACCTGGAAAAAGGTGGTGCCGATGGGGCCTGTAAGGCCTGCTGGACCGAATCTAACGGGAAAAGCAACTGTTTCAACAATTCGTTAGACGGGCTTATCGATGCGGAATCGATGCAGCCCCGGGCAGCCTGGTGGGCTTATAACTATTATAATTTAAGTTTGGCCAACAGGTTAAAATATACCTCTAACAACAGCCATGTGGTAGGCTTTGCAAATTATCAAACCAATAACATCCAGGTTTTACTGGGCTATTATGGTAATAAGACGGCAAACGCAGCTGTAACAAGCGTTAATGTGAACTTACGCAATGTACAATCCCTGGCGTCCTTTGCCACAAAAAGCACCGTAAATATCTCGGTATTATCTATCCCCAATACCGGCGAAAAGGTAATGGATGGCCCCAATCCTATCTATCAAACAACTGCAACAGTGAGCAATGGGCAAATTAGTTTCTCGGTACCCCAGCTTTACTTAAGCGGTGCCTGCGTGGTTAATATCAATTAGAGGCAGCAGGCTCAGCGTTAAATAATGTTCAGGATCTTATCGCTAAAGGTTTTTGGTGAAAAACGTTCTGCATTAGGGAAATCTACAAACTTAGGTTTAGTTTTTAACGTGTTTATCAATACATTGGCCAGCGCCTGGTTATCATTAGGGTTGTACATAATGCCGTTATGGCCGTTTGTAATTGTTTCGTTTACCCCTGTTACTTTCGCAGCTATGGTATACAGGCCGCAAAGCGAGCTTTCTATTAAAACAACCGGAGATCCCTCTGATGACTCTATTACCTTATCAAACCCTTCAAAATCGCAGGCTTCTTTATCAATGGTTGGGAAAATGAAATAATCACAATTCTTCATCCACTCCAGCACGTTGTCTCTCCAGCCTATCCAGTAAACATACTCATCCAGTCCGTTGGCATGGCAGTACTCTACCAGGTGATTCTTGAAGTTTTCTTCGGGTTTGGTTTTAGGATTGCCTAACAAAAACAGTACGGGCATTTGCTCTGGTGTAAATGCATCTTTAACGGCTTTCATGGCGTATATTAAGTGATGCACACCTTTTTGCGGCCTTATAAGGCCCGCGAAAAGTAGTTTTGTACGGCCGGTTAATTCCGGCTTCAACAGGCCGCTTATTTCGGTTTTTACGGCATCGGCATTAATTGCGCCATATTGTGAGAAATCTATCCCGTAGTTAAGCACCATCTTTTTGGGCGATGGAGGTAAGCTCTCCAACACATCGGTGCTGGGGCACATTAAATGGTTGGTAAAGGTTAAATATATAAGCCGGGCAAATGACGGCCTCAATTTATTCTTGCCCTGCAGGTAGCAGATCTTTTTGCCCTTAAAAAACATGCAAAGGTATAGCATCATCACCGCTCCGCGGGGATCGCAGAAGTACATGCTATCAAACTTACCCTTTTTTAATATTTTAAAACACTGCGAGTAAAAAGGTACAAGGCCTTTAAAAATTGAATTGAAAAAATTAGAAGGCTTAAACCACCTATCGGAGTTGCCGTATTGCTTAAGCGTATCGCTGGTGTTAACCATTATAATTTCATCTACATACGGCCCAAACATTTCGTGGTGTATGTTGGTGGGGTCGTCTGCCAGCAGAAGGGTGATATAAAAATTTTCTGCTTTTAACGCTTTACAAAAATTTAACGATACGCGTTGTGCACCGGAGAAAACCGGATAAGATTCAAAAACTAAAACTTTCTTATTTTTCATGAAATTTTTTATTAAAGGGATACTTTGATTTAATTGACTACCCATTTTTTGCCACTCGCAAGTGATCTGGCAATTCCAAAAAAGTATTTTATCCTTCGTATATTAAAAAGGCGCAGCACATCGGCCCGCCGGCCATTCCAAAGCAGGTAATACATTATCCTTTCAATCAACAATTGTGTTAAGTAAGCCTGGTCTAAAATCGAATCGTCTGTTTTAAGAATTATGGCATCAACCGTGGCCTGCAATTCTTTCAGAGGGATATTTGGATTTATTTTGGCCCTGCCCGGGCCGGTAATAATGCTCAATGTTTCTAATTCCTGATCAGTTAAGCGCCCGCCTAACTTTAAATTTAAATGCATCAGGATCTGTTTGAACATAGCATGATCTATACCGCGTTCGCCTTCATAGCTGCTGGTTACGCTACCCGGATGTTTACGGTAATGCAACAGCACGGTTGGAAGGTTATGAAACTCGCAGGTACCTATCAGGTCTATCCACAGTTTGTAGTCTTCGTACTTAGGGCAGGTGGGATCAAATGTGATATCTTTAATAATATCAGAACGGAACACTACAGTGGGGTGAACAAAAGGGTTATAGCAATAAAGCGTAGCTATAATTTTGCGCTGGGTTACCGGGCTGTAGCGGATCTTATTGGTTGATCCAAAATACTGCACCGCGGTACCAAGGAGCCCAACTGATGGGTGCTCATCCAGGTAATTTACCTGCTGTAACAATCTTTCGGGAAAAGCTATATCATCGCTATCCATCCTTGCAATATATTTGCCGCCTTTTTTTATAGCTATTTCTAATCCCCGGTTAAGCGAGTAGATCAAACCTTTATTTTGCCCGTTAGAATAGTAACAAATTCTTTCGTCTTTTATAGACAGGATCACTTCTTCAGATTTGTCTTTGGAGCCATCATTAATTATGATCAGATCAAAATTTGCAAAACTTTGGTTGAGCACACTGTTTATAGAATCGAGCAGAAAGTCTGCCTGGTTATAAACGGCCATAATAATATTAACCTTTGCCATGTTTGTATTAAGGTATTGTGTTTAACCATTAAGCTGGTTACTCCAAGCAAATAAGTATCGACTTAGCCGAACTGATAATTTAACCAGCTCTTATTCCTTTTCCGGTTTATGATCACCTTCTATTTCGTCTGTTTCTTCAGGATAGCGTATTAAATCGGCCCTGTTATAGCCCCTGTCTATATCATCAGTTTTATTATTTGTTTTATTGCTAACTGTTGCAGTGTCGTCTTCAACAGTAGTTACTAAAACCAATGTATCCTTAGCTATGGATTGACTATTAATTATGGCAGCAACCAATACAAATAAAAGTGTGAAATTGAGGAAATATAAGTTACCCATAGATTCGGAGATACCCGCGAATAGGATATATAACATGAAACTTAATAGGGGATATGCCAATTTTGACCCATTATTCCACATTAACCTGATTTTTTTAAAAAGGTTAAAGAGCAAGCCCATGTATATGATAAGGCCGATATAACCATAATCAAAAATTGCGGAGAGTGCTGTGTTGTGCGGGCTTTTAGCTTCCGGGTCTCTCCAGCCAACAAAAAGATAGGCCCATTTTTTTGACATGCCAGAACCATAATGCCCGTGCAAGCCGTAACCGATTAATTGTTCGGGTTGAAAATTAGCCAGCCACTCTACTGCCATATTCCAAATAACATAGCGCGAGTTTCCTGTTTTCAACTCATTTCCACCCCTGGAAATAAACTCAAGTTCGGGGATTTGTGAGATTATCGGCGTGATGTAAAGAAACATTAGCGGGCCAATTATCACTATTATTGGGGCTAAACCGAAGATCCGTGGTAATTTAGTCCTGTTGAAACGCGATTGCCATATTTTACCTAAGTAAATCATGACAGTAATTAAAAAGGGGAAGTAAAGCGAAGACCTGGAATCGACAAATAAAAGCGTTGCCAAAAAAACAGCGGAGGAGAGCCCGGTAACAAACCTTCTTTTGTTATGGAAAATAAACATAGAAACGCTTAAACAGAAGGCTCCGCCAATGTAAACGGCATAATTATTAAAACCAGCTTCTAACGGGAATTGTACCCGGTTAATATTAAGCCCCAGGTGAGAAAGCAACACCGCGTTCATCGATTCGTGATCATTGGCAAGTACGCTCTGTGTAAGTGTTACGTGTAACCAAAACAATATAAAATTGCTTATAGCCAACAAACAAAACGGAACTATACAAAAATCAATTAAAACGTCTTCCTGACTTCTAAACCTCGTTTTTGACCAGTAATACAAGAAAAAACAAATGCAATATATTGCGAATAATAGTGTATTCCCGACGTTAAACAGGACGAAATTTAAAGAGTCATGCGTGCCACTGGTTCTTATAAGACTGATTACTATAATTAATACGTAAAAAATAAGATGGCTATTTATCCGGAATAGATTTTTAAAATTTAACAGCGGGCTTTTTTTCCAAAGGATTGCAATGGCTAAAGCCAAAACAAGTACCGGCGCCAGGCTTATTACAATGTTGTCGGCAAAATAGTTTAATTTTAATATTACTAAGAAAATTATAAGTGCGTTTATTTTCATTGAAAAAATTTTAATAGTATACCCACGGTCAGGTAAAACGTCAACTCTCTAAGTTGAGCGTTGACAGGTAAACTTACGTCGAAAATGCTACATTTTCAATATTGGCATTCGCCATCAACGCTTTACTTTATTGCGCTTTGTTTGTATCGTTAAAGATCTCTTCGAACGGCTGACGTTTAAACACCTCTAATTTACCACCAAAAGTAGCGTTTATCACCTCTCTTCCGTCAGCTTCAAAGTACTCTTTTGCTTTTGCAAAACCTTGCTCCATTCTATCTACGTTAGGATCGTGCCACTTATATCCTTTGCCAAAATATTGCGGGTTAAAATGGTTAGGGTCGTCTTCCGTTGATAAAATATCAAAACCACTTTCTCTAACATTACTTATTAGTGCCGATTTTGGAATAATGTAATTATGATCAAAGCCTATCATGTAAACCGTTTTAAAGCCCATGTAATAAGCCAGCTCCAGGCACAGATAAGTAACAGAACCACCTACCCACAGGCGACGAACAGGGTCGGTTGAAAAAGAGGGGAAGTTTTTCTTATCACCGTAATTCCTCAAAACATTCATCAAAAAAGTTTTATTATCCGGTTCTAACAAGTAAGCTAAATATGTCCCGAAGAATTTATACTGCGATTCGTGATAAGCATTTATTTCATCCTTTCTATCTACTGCTACCAAATAATCTTCAATAACATAGAAGGTTGGATAAAACTGCATTTTCTCATAGTTGAGATATATGGCATTAACCCCAAAAGTATACTCGTTTTTTAACTTTGTTAAATCCAACGCGTTTAACGATGGGCCATTGCCGATGATAAAACAGCGTTCTCCCTTAAATTTATCTTTTAAGTTTCTAAACTCGCGATCTCTCTTGGTGAAAAATATATTCTTTCCGGCGAGTTTAAACCGTGTGGTATATATAATCCGCATGAAGATATTAGTGTGTTTGTCAAACGCGTACTGATCTACAAGCAAGTAGTATAGAGGCCCAAAAATCTTTTTTAAAATAGTCTTCATATTTAAATAAGTTAAATGTTAATTACATGGCAGCTTTTACTAAGAAAGCTGCATAAATTTTGTTTGCTGAAAAAGGTATTCTCTGTATGTATGGGCAATTTTTTTTAATGTTTTAGATATTAAGCAGTTGTTAATATATTCTGTTTATCAGAACCCGTATGATACACACCATAATTAATATAGCCGCAGGTAATAATGCACTACGTTTAAAATACCATAAGAAGTTGGTCCTAAGCGATTTAATCGACAAGTAAACGTTCCACCAGTTATTGATGATCAGGTTAGATATTCCCTGCGCTAAGGGAAATGCCCACACATCTATCTTTGGTAAAAAGATATAAATTAACCCAATATTCACTGCTCCACTTATGATAGCCGATTTATAGAACGGAATTTTGTTAGTTGTAACAACAATTTGTGCATGCATGGCATGATGCCGCTCTAAAAACCAAATTAATCCTAATACAATCAGGATATTATAGTCAATCAGTTTCGCTTTAGACCCTATTAAGGTTAATCCCCATTGACCAAAAAATATTAAGACAGATATGCCGATAACATACACCAGCAGGGCTCGTTTAATGCTTATTGCGGTAATGTTTATTAAGCCACTAAGGTCGTTTTTTACCCGCAACCCCGAGAAAGCGGGAAGTTTTGAATAGAACGGCGCTTGTGAGAATTGGGAAACAGTGGTAATTAATTTTAACGTAAGCAGATAGGCTGCCAATTTAGCTGAATCGGACACGTTTGAGTAAATTAACCCGGTGGCCTGGTTTATCCCCGTCGAACATAAAATCAATATACCAGAACGCCAGGTTGGAGCCCAGCACCAAAGGAAAACATCCTTATGAAAAGAGAAAAACTTAAATTCTTTAAACTTCCCATCACATATTTCCCTTTCCAGAAAATAGTCTCTTGTGATTAAAATTACGCTGAAAATTACCTGTGCGGCCGATAGAACTAATAAGCTATAATTAAAATAAACGATTAAAACCGACACTATAACGTTTAGGAAATTATTGATGATATCCCAACGATTTATTACTACAATGTTATTTGTTCCAATAATCACCGAATCGAATTTTCTGCTGAAAAAGCTTATAAAAACGCTGGCAACATATAAGTAATAAGAATTCCATAGTTGTCCTTGCTCATGCGTTTTCAGTATCACAGTACTTATTGGCTGGTACGTAAAGGCAATTATCAATACAACCACCAAAAAGCTGATAAATAAGTAGGTAGAGTTGATGGTGCCATATATTTTTTCCAATAGCGGCCAATTGGGCTTTCCGTTCAGATGCTTGTGATTGCCATCACTTACATCTGTTGGGCTTTCTAACCCATAAAAAGCAAATGATGTTATCCTGGAAAAGCTGGGATAAAACCCAAAATCAATAACTATTGCAAAAGAATTTATGGTTAATAGTAAATACCAAAATGCAATTTCGTTGATATTATACCTAACCAAAATTAACGGCGTAAGTACTAAAAGTTTAATAGAGCTGCTTAGCATATTGCCCCATGTTAAAATGGTTGGCGAACTCCATGCTTTTTTTATTAATTTGCTAATCATTGATTATTTCTTTGATCTTTGAATGAATGTCAATAAAAAGCTTTTTAAAACCTTCACCTGTAAAATGAATATTATCAATAGTGAACTTTTTTATCTCCGTGTCGGTCCAGTTTTTTAAAGTTGTTCGATTAGGCATTTTCTCTCCAAGTAGTTCATCGTATTCACTAACCATCTGATCAATATTTGTTGGCCTGCCGTTTAAATAGTTTCCGTCCCATCCTTTCACAAAGTGATTGGAGTCTATCCATATCAGGTTCTCTATTGCAGTAAGCTTCGGAATTATTTCCGTTTTAAAATATTCTTTCGAATAAATAGTGGTGGTCAGCTCGTTTCTATAATACACGTTAAACGGATGCTTATGATACGTAGCGTTGGCAATAAACAAATCTTCAAATCCAGCTACGCCTTCTTTGCTTTTTTTTACTACTTCAATATTGCTTAATGGCCTCGGCGAAAAATCCACAACCCCGCAATGTAAAACCACGGCCGAAAACTCACTCTTGTTTGGTACCGTATTGTAGAAATTTAAAAAATCAACTATGGTAGTAAATTTTTCAGGACAGATACGGTATTCCACTTGATAATGGCGCGCTAAATAGCTGATGTATGTTTTAAATGGCATTTTCCCCAGTTTTCCCGCTACGTTAAATCCGCGCGAATCTGTATAAACCAATATTTTAACATCATTTTTATTTATTAAAACAAGGAGCCGGCTATATATAGTAAAAACTACATTTAAACTTTTATTTAATAGTTTAAATAAAAGCCTTCCTGGAATTTTTAAAAGCGAGTGCATTTACGTTGTTGTTTTTGCGAAATTTAATCCAAATCTTTCAGCACATTGCTTATGCCGCCATCTATATTAAGGTTTGCACCGTTAATAAAGCCCAGTTTATCTTCGGCAAGCAGCAGGGCCAGTTGCGAAACTTCCTGTGGTTTACCAATGCGCTGGCTCGGGTGAATTTCATTTAGCATCTGCACTTTTGCTTCGTTGTTATCAAAGCCATCCCGCAGCATCTGCGTATCAATTGCGGCCGGGCTTATGGCATTAACGCGCACACGGCCCTGCAGATCAACCGAGAGGGCCTTTGTAAGGCCCACCAGCGCACTTTTAGAGCTTGCGTAGGATACGAAGCGCTTTTTTGTAAGCTGATGGTGTATGCTGGCTATGTTGATGATAGAGCCTTTTGCTTTTTCCAACTTCGCCAAAAAATATTGGCTCAGCATTAATGGGCCCGTTAAATTTACATTCAACGTTTGGTTCCAGTCCTGCAGTTGTAATTCGCTAAGGCTGGATAATATCTGAACCGCCGCGTTGTTGATGAGTACAAAGATCTCGGGGATCTCTGTATCAAAAGTTGCCTCGGCTTCGCGCTTGTATGCTGGGTCTGAACAATACTTGTGCAGATCGAACTTGAAAAACTTATCGCAGTACGGCGATTTCTGATCTTTTACATCAAAACCTATTACCGTGTAGTTGTTTTCTTTAAAGGTTTGTGCAAGCTGGGTGCCTATGCCGCCCAGTACCCCTGTTATAACAACCGTTTTTTTTGTTTCCAATTATTTAATATTTAGGTATCCAAACAAAATCTCAATGGCCCTTAAGCTGGCCCTTATTACAGCTTCTTTTGTGTTAGAGCCGTTGTGCGTGCCAAAAATACATTGTTCAAACTGGCGCAGCGGGCTATCGGCAGGCAGTGGTTCAACTTCAAATACATCTAACCCGGCCGACTTTACCTTGCCACTTTCTAAAGCAGCTATCAGCGCGGTTTCGTCAATTAAACCTCCGCGCGAAACGTTGATAATAATTACGCCATCCTTCATTAGCTGGATGCTCTTCTCGTTAATGAGGTGATAGCTGGATGGTGTTAACGCGCAGGTGATCACTACAAAATCCGCAGCTGCTAAATTCTCGGGGAACGGCAGGATGGTATCAACCCCGGCTTCCGCTGCAGTAAGCTTTGTAAACGGATCGTATGCGTTTATGGTAACATCAAAAGCTTTTAACCTTTTGGCAGTAGCCAGGCCTATATCGCCAAGGCCAACCAATGCAACTGTTTTACCGCTGATAGACATGCCCGCAGGTTTTATCCAATTACCGGCACGTACTTCACGGTCAACCTTGTAGCTTTCGCGTGCAAGGCCGGTAAAGTATGCAAGGGCCATATCGGCTACCTCGTTGCCAAACATGCGCGGGGTATTTGCAATAGGGATGCCCAGTTTTTCGCAGGCTTTAAAATCAACGTTATCAACGCCAACGCCCCATTTTACTGCGGCTATAAGCTTGCCGTTTTTGCCGGCGGTAAATACCTTTTCGGTGGCAGGGTCGTCGCCAATTATCCATGCATCTACAGTAGGTACCAGTTCAATAAGTTCGTCTTCGGTTAAAACCTGTACCACATTTGGTGTTACCAGCTCTAAACCTTTATCTTCAAAATAATGCCTCAATTGCTCAATTGCCCTAAGCATTGGCGGGCATGTTACTAAAACTTTCATTACTTGATGTTGTTTAATTGTTTGTACAGCAGTTCTGCCATTATAAAATTCAGTTCCACATCAATATCCTGCGCTTCTTCTTCCATCATCTCAAATAAGTAGGGCCTATCGCCTATACGGTTATGTTTTTTCGCCAATATTTCTTTGGTGAAAAGGTACATACACGAGTTTTCTTCAAAAATAGGGGGGAGGTCCTGCGTACGCAGCAATATGTTTGGGTTATGGTTTATAGGCCTTGCAAGGCTATCCCAGTAACGTACGTTTTTGCGGGTTACCGAGAAAAGCGAATCGTACATGGGGTATACTTCAAAAAACTTTTTAATACCCGCTGCTACCGTTTTTGCCGATAGGATAGGGTTGGTGCTATGCGTTTGCAGGTAAAACTCCGATGGTACCTGGTTAATAGAGTTCATCAGCACATCGTTCATCGGGATGCTGCCATCGCGCAAATGCTCGGGGCGCTCCAATATAATTACCTCCGGGAAAGCTTCTTTGGCCTGCTCAATAACTGTGGGGCTATCGGTATCTATAATAACCTTATCAATAAGTTCGCATTCCAGCAAAGTACCAACTACATGATGAAACAACGGTTTGCCCGCAAAATCGCGATAGTTTTTACCGGGCACCCTTTCGCTGGAGTGGCGCATGGGTACAATAGCAACAAGCTTATATTTATCTGTCATTTTTTTTGTTGATGAAAAGTATTAGGTAATAAATTATGATAATATCGATAGGATATTAAGATCAACCCGCGTGGTTGCCTTTTAAGTAAACAATTTTTTCGGCGTTTTCTCTTTCCTCGGTAGAGCTCTTGCGCAAACCGTTGGGATAATAAAACCGCTGCCTCAAACGGGTGTTCACTTCGCCATGCTTAAAGCCCTTATACGTGCCCCAAAACTGCATGTATCTAAACCGTATAATTTCTGATACGTTTTTAAACAATACACCATCGTGGCGGGCATGTACAAAATCGCTAAAAGTATTTGCAACATATAAGCGCACAAAATCCAGCAGGCTCATGTGTTGCTTAGGGAATATTTTTTTTAAGGCTATCGCCTCGCGCATGTAGCGGTTTTTTATTTTTGATATCGATTCTTCATGCACATGCACTATAGGTGCATCGGCTTCGTAAGCAATAACATGCCCTTTTTGTTCAATTTTACGGGCCCAGTCTAAATCCTCAAGGCCGGTGAGGGTTTCGTCGTACGGTTGATTTAGCCAAAGCTCCTTCCTTACAACAGCGTTGGCGTTGTTGCAAAAAGGGTGGTCCTGGTTATAGTTAGAATCATCCGGGAACCATTTTTTAAAGATCTGGCTTTCCGAGTACTTGGTAATTTCGTTACCAATTTGTTTACCGTAAACCAGGGCTATATTCTTGTTATCAAACGGCTGGATCATTTTTTTTATCCAGTCGGTATAAACCGGGTAAACGTGCGCGCTGGCAAATAACAGGTATTTACCGGTTGCCATTTCACAACCTTTATTAAGTGCCCTGCCAAAGGAAAATTCCTCCGGCTTTATCGAGATCACCTTTGCGCCGTGTTCTAAAGCTATTTTTACAGTATTGTCCGTAGAGCCGGAATCAACTAAAATAACTTCAGTTTCGGAGTATAAAGTTTGTTTTTTTATACCTTCCAGCAGCCGGCCAATATGCTTTTCTTCATTAAACGACCGAACAATTAAGCTACAAGTATAATACATGGCAAAACCGTTTAATTGTTATCAAATTAATTGAACTCTTCAAGTGCGCTTAGGGTTTATTTACCTATGGTGTACACTTTAAAGCCAATTTGTAATAGTTTTTTCCTGTCAACCACATTTCTGCCGTCAAATACAAAAGCAGGCTTGGTCATGTTGTTATAAATTTTCTCCCAGTCGTAGGTTTTAAATTCATCCCACTCTGTCATGATAGCTATTGCATGCGCGCCTTTACAGCAATCATAGGCATTATCAAATATCGTAATCAGTTCC
Organism: Mucilaginibacter pankratovii; assembly: GCF_014773265.1. Taxonomy (GTDB): domain Bacteria; phylum Bacteroidota; class Bacteroidia; order Sphingobacteriales; family Sphingobacteriaceae; genus Mucilaginibacter; species Mucilaginibacter pankratovii. The sequence continues at coordinate 54,848 of NZ_JACWMY010000007.1, forward strand.
GAGTTCTTTGATTCTGGCCTGGTATGCAGGTAGTTCAGATCGCCCAGCACCTGGCTTTCAGAAACTTTTGGATCGTATACCGATACGTTGGCTTCCTCGTTAAGCAGATCGTCTGCAACAAAAATTGCCGGCGATTCGCGGGTATCGTTGGTGTCTTTTTTAAACGCCCAACCCAAAAAGGCAATTTTTTTGCCCGATACGGTATTGTAAAGCGTTTTTACAATTTTGTTTCCAAAACGTCTTTTCTGATGATCGTTCATGATGATCACCTGCTCCCAGTAATCAGCAACCTGTTGCAAGCCGTATGAGCGTGCTATGTAAACCAGGTTGAGGATATCTTTTTGGAAGCATGAGCCACCAAAACCTACCGATGCATTTAAAAACTTAGGGCCAATGCGGCTATCGGTACCAATAGAGCGGGCCACTTCTGATATATCCGCGCCGGTATGCTCGCAAAGTTCTGATAAGGCGTTGATAGAAGATACCCTTTGCGCTAAAAATGCGTTAGCTGTAAGCTTCGATAGCTCAGACGACCAAAGGTTGGTAGTTAATATCCTTTCTCTTGGTACCCAGTTAGCGTAAACATCAACCAAAGCGTTCAGGGCTTCCTGGCCTTCTTCGGTAGGGTCGCCGCCAATTAATATACGATCTGGTGCGTGCAGGTCCTCAATAGCGGTACCTTCTGCTAAAAACTCCGGGTTCGACAGGATCTGAAACTGAACGCCGTTACCAGTGTTTTGCAAAATGCTTTTAACCGCCTCGGCCGTTCTAACAGGTAGGGTTGATTTCTCAACAATAATTTTATCAGTAGTTGATACCCTTGCAATTTGGCGGGCGCATAGTTCAATGTATTTTAGGTCGGCCGCCATGCCTTTACCCGTACCATACGTTTTTGTAGGCGTGTTTACCGATATGAAGATCATTTCGGCTTCGGCAATAGCTTCATCAACTTTGGTAGAAAAAAACAGGTTCCTTCCCCTGGCCTCGGCTACTACCTCTGGCAAGCCAGGTTCGTAAACAGGTATGTTATTGGTATCCGGGTCGTTCCAGGCATTTATGCGCGCCTGGTTAAGGTCAACTACGGTAACTTTAATATCCGGGCATTTTTGTGCTATTACCGACATGGTAGGGCCGCCAACGTAGCCGGCGCCGATGCAACAAATTTTGGTAATCTTTTTAGTCATATGCAGTTTACTATAAAGGGCTTTTTAGTAATTAGTTAAATGGTTTGCTATGAACATTCCGGCTTATAAAGCTTAATATTTACAATTAAATTTTATAAGCCGGTTATTAATAATTAGAATCTCCTTACAAATGTCCTGACCTTTGAACCTATAGTTTCTTTTTCTTTATCTGTATAGGTGTTGTACGAGCTGTAATAGCTGTTGGTATACCCGTAGCCGTAGTTGAACTGATCGCGTTTGATACCGTTAAACACAAGTGTGAATTTAGGGAAGCGTTTAGCGTTGTCAACATCGTTGATAAATTCAAGCTCATCTTTAAGCGTATGCCCTTGCCTTATCATGTAAACTACGGCGCCTGCTGTACGTGCTATGATGTACGAATCGGTAACCAGGTGTATTGGCGGCGAATCTATCAGTATGTCATCATAAGTTTCCTTAAGCGTTGCAATTAATTCGTCGAGCTTGTCTTTCTCCAAAAGCTCTGATGGGTTTGGCTGGATAGGGCCGCAACCTAATACATCAAGCCCCGGGATACCAGAAGGCTGGATAAGCTTTTTAATATCGTGAGCGGTTTCGGCAAGGTAATCGCTTATTCCCGGGTGCTCAGGCGATAAGTTAAATACACCCGAGATCTTCGGTTTACGAAGGTCCATCTCTAATATGATGGTTTTTCTGGATGCATAAGCCAGTGTAACAGCAAGGTTGGAGCTCACAAAGCTCTTACCCTCGCTACCAATACTTGATGTAAACAGCGTTACGCGGCCTTTATCGCTATTGCCATGCAAGTGCGACAGGTTGGTACGCAGCACACGGAACTGCTCGCCGATTGCGAATTTTCCACGGCCCTGTGTTACCACAATTGGTGTTGTATCTTCCTGGTACGAAAGCTCGCCAAGGATAGGTACGTTAACCGCATCTTCAATTTGTTTACGGTTGCTAATGCGTTCGTTAAGGCTTTCGCGGGCATATAATAAGCCTACCGGTGCGGCCAGGCCGAAAAGTAGCGCCAGCGCGTAAACTATCGATGGTTTTGGCCATTTGGCTTTACCTGCGTGGGCATCATCCACAATTTCAGAATCTGAAACGGTAGAAGCGTACCTTAACGATATAGCTTCGCGTTTTTCAAGTAAGAAAGTGTAAATTTTCTCTTTACTCGCTTGTTTACGCTTCATAGAAGTGTACTCTCTATCTTGCTCAGGGATCTTTTTAAGCCCCGCCTGGATGGTTCCCTGGAAAGTACCAATCTGGTTTTTGATGGCAACCTGTGATGCCTTCATGGCCGAAATTTTATCCTTAAACGCTTTGCGCAATGCAACTATCTGTTGGTTTACAGCATCAAACATCGGGTTGGTTTCGGGTATGGTAGCCAGCATATCTGCTTTTTTTAGCTGCGCTACGGTAAGTTTTTCATATAAAGCCATTAAGCTTGGGTCTTCCAGGTGCGCGCTTGTTGGTGGCAAGGCACCGGCGTTTCTGGGGTTATCTACCCATTTTTCTATACCCTCTAAAATGCTAAGCTGTAAGTTTGCTTCGTTACTGGCTTTGATGTTGGCCTGGCTGATATCCCTGAAACCCTGGCTCTGCGATGCGATATCCGTCATGCTCGAGCTGCTTTTAAACTGCTCTATTTGCTTTTCGTCTATATCAAGGTCGCGGTCAAGCGAATCAAGCCTTACGGTAATAAAGTCGATAGCTTTTTGCGCATCCTTATTTTTAGATGCCATGGCATCCTCTTTATACTGTGCCATCAGCTCGTTAAGGATATCCTTACCACGGCTTGGTACCTGGTCTGATGTAGAAAGGTTTACAAACGGAGCATCTTTATTCTCCAGTTCTACCTTAACTTTTCCCTGGTAATCATCGGCAACCTGGTCCGGGTCGTTCACGGTAATATCAAGCGTTGCACCTTTAAAAGCATTAAAGTTGGCGGTTGGCGTTAATTTCCAGGTACCAAAATCACTTTTTATAGGGCTGCCGTAAGCGTAATCTTTATCCCCGTTATCAGCATCTACCAATGTAAATGAGTTGGCATCTTTTATAGTTACTTTAATTTTTTCGCCCTTACCGTCAATTGTGCCGGTAGCTTTTATAAATGCGAACATTAAAGGCGTTTGCTTATACAGGTCGGTTTTTTTGCCATCAATTTTAGCTTGATAGTTTACCCAAAGCTGCAGGTCGTTAACAACCTTGTACATCAGCTTTTTAGATTGCATCACCTCTATTTCGTTCTCAACTATAACAGGTGTGCTAATTGGGTCCAGCTGTGCATCCTGGCCGCTTTTATTAATTACGGTACCTTCAGAACTTGTTGGGCCCTTAAATTCAAGCGTGGCTACTATTGGGTAAGTAGGTTTTGTTACCTGTAAATAAAAGTAGGCGCCTACAATAAATATTATTATTCCCAATACAAACAAGGGCCAGTGAAATAGATATTTTTTTACAAGGTCGCTCGATGCCGAGGTGTCGGTATCGCCCGTGGGTAACGTAAAGGCTTGTACTTGAGTTTTTTGCTTGCTCATATATTATATATATATTATGTATTATCTGGTTAAAAGGATGGCAACTATTGACAAAACAGAGACTATGATACCAGCTCTTTGGAAGGTTGACCCATCGTTGGCTGCACGTTGCTCATTTGGCGTTACATAAATAACATCGTTCTTTTTAAGGTAAAAATATGGCGACTTAAAGATGTCTTTCGACTGCAGGTTCAACGGAACATACACGCGTTCGCCATCGATCTCGCGTATCAGGGTTATTTTTCTGATACCGGTTATATTCAGGTCTCCTGCCATGCTTAAGGCATCTAAAACCGTAGCACGCTCGTTCACCATTGTATAGGAGTTTGGCGATTTCACATCGCCTAAAACTGCTACCCTAAAGTTTTGGATACGAACATTGATGCTTGGTTTTGTTAAAACCGTGGCTAATTTTTCTTCCAGGTAATGGCCGGCCTCTGTTGTAGTCATCCCGGTTACTTTTATCTTACCGTAAAGTGGCAGCGAAATATTACCATCGTTATCTACGAAATATCCTACTACAGCATTTTCTTCAGAACCTGTTAAATTGCCCGTTGGGCCGTATGGGCGTTCCAAATTGTAATTAAACATTGCTGATGCTTCCAGGCTTAAACTAACAAAATGTATCCCCAGCAGGTCGCCGTTTTGAATGGTTAGTTGAGTGTAGTTTGAAATTTTCTCTCTCGAAATAGAATCCCTATTCAGATCTTGTAAATAAGGGATGTTTTTATAAGATGTACACGAAAAATTTGATAGAAGGAGTACAGCTGTAATAAAAGTTAATAAGTGTTTCAATTTCATATTTGGTAATTTAACGATAGATTTAAATTGTTGCAATGGTTTAGCATAGTAGGCAATATGAGTAATAGTTTTTTATTTAAAAAATATTAAAAACGAAATGTAGTAATAAGCATAGATTTAAGCAAAGCGAGATTTACGACGGCTGGTTTAATGGTAGGGGGCCAATAAATTGCCTGCCATTCTCGTTTGCTTTCTTATTAATTTACTGATGCGAAAATAACAAAAAATATGAAATGATGAATTTTAAAAGTTTTTTTTTGCGTAAATTATAGTTTATTCGCCGTTATGTTTACGAATTTTTAATTTTGTGCGTACTTCCGATTTCCTCATCTTTTAATTTTTAAGCAGTGTTTATGGGTTTTCCGGTTAATGTTTTGGCCAATGCCGATGATTTTGGATACAGCGCATCTGTAAACAAAGCCGTATTATTTTGCTTCGAAAACGGATATATTAACAGCGCTACGCTTCTAACCAATACGCCCGGTTTTGATGAAGCTGTACAAATGGTACGCGATAACCAATGCGTTAAAAATATAGGGATACACGTTAATTTGGCCGAGGGAAGGCCGCTGACAAATTTGGGCGACGCCTTTTTAAATGCGGATGGTTGCTTTAACCTGCAAAAAACCGGTAAAGCTTCCAGCTTTTTTACAAAAGCCGAAAAACAGGCCCTTGCAACAGAAATAAGCGCGCAAATAAATAAGGGCTTAAGCCAGGGTATAGCCATTAACCATATCGATTCGCATTATCATTTGCACACCTTGCCGGGGCTTTTTAATTTGTTTTTGCATACAGCTGGGCAGTTTAACCTAAAAATGAGGCTTGCGCAAACCTACAGGGAGGGGAGCTACCTTAAATTTTGGTACCGGCGGTATATTAATAGCCGGGTTACCGCACGCAAACTTAACTATACCGATAGGTTTGAATCGGTAGGCCATTTTTTATTGCAGGGGAGGTTTAATGTAGGGGTAGAAAGTACCGAGGTGATGCTGCATCCCGATTTTGACACGGCCGGCAACCTTACCGATCATTTCGAGGCGGAAACGATGGTAAACTGGTTAAATTATTTAAAGCAACTGCCCAACAATTAAAAACGTATATAAACATAACTGGTAGTGATATTATTGCAATTATTACATTTATGCGCCCTTTTTTACCGTTTAGGTTGCTTATTTTAGTTATGCAAAATTGTTACAATACGATGCATACCAGATATTCATGTGTTGTAAGTATTTGATTTTTAGTTATTTACTATTATTTAATGCTAAATTTAGAACGAAAATTCATTTTAGTTGTAAATTTTATAATTTTAAACCCTTGTTAGCTGTTAATTTTAATCAATAAATTGGCAGTGGAAGATTATTTTTGAAAGTTTGTTGCTAACCGGCACGGGCAGACCGATAAATGAATTTAATTGATGATATATAAAGCATTTTTTATATGTTTAACGAATGTGTTTATATGAATGGTATTGTTATTCCGGAGCATGTCAGATTTACTTACTTTTTAAAGAAAAATGGATAAATACCAAACTTTAAAATTATTCGACTATTCTATTTTTACCTCAAGCTTAGATCAATTTGATATTAACCAAAAGTCTAAGTGCGTTATTAATACGCTAAACCAATACTCTTACATCATTGCGGAGAAAGACCCTGTTTATAAAAAAGCCTTAGTTGAATCTAACTTATTGCTTCCGGACGGAATCGGAATCGTTGGCGCGGCAAAAATTCTGAAGAACGTACGCATCAAAAAAATTGCGGGTGCCGATCTGCACAATTACCTGCTCAAAAAGTTTAACAAAACCGGTGGCAGGTTCTTTTACCTCGGCTCGTCGGAAGAAACGCTGGATGGTATTCGTAAACGGCTTTCTATCGAATACCCCAATATAGAAGTAGGGGTATACTCGCCCCCCTTTAAAACAACGTTTAGCGATGCCGACAATGCCCACATGGTAATGCACATTAATAAATTTAAACCCGATGTGCTTTTTGTTGGCATGACGGCCCCTAAGCAGGAAAAATGGGCTTATGCACACAAAAATGTTTTGGATGTAAACGTAATATGCTCGATAGGCGCTGTGTTTGATTTTTATTCGGAAACGGTTAAGCGCCCGAGTAAGTTTTGGATAAACTTAGGCCTGGAGTGGTTTATCCGCCTTTTGCACGAGCCCAACCATCTGTGGCGGCGCTATTTGCTTTACGGGCCGGTTTTTATTTATCTGGTGTTTAAAGAAAAGCTTTCCCTGATGCTTAAAGGGCAAACCCAATTGGCAGATAACTAAAAAATTGCTGCCACCCTGTTTTTAAAGAGAAAAGGCCACCCCCGGGCCATCTTCAAATTAAAATCCAATAAATTTTCCCGGTAACTTTTTTGGCGGTTGCCTGTTGTGTATACATCAACCTTAATAAAACGTTTGATCATGCTGAAACCGGGACTGCACTATTATTTTGTTTTTATGCTGCTTGCAATAGCGGGCATCGGTTCCTGCGAGCCGGGTAACAGGGCTGAGGAGTATCAAAAATCCGGGCCGCTTGTGTTGCGCGGCCAGCACGATAAAGTGATAAGCTACCTGGATATTACAGGCGACACGGCCGACTGTATCCTGCTCATTAAATGCTATAACATCACCATAAAAAACTCACGCTTTAGGCATTCCAAAAAAAATGGCGTTACCATTTTAGCCGGGCATAATATAAAGGTACTTAATTGCTATTTCGAAAACCTGGCAAGCGGCATTACGGCCACCGAAAGTGAGCGTATAGATATCAGCAACAACAACTTCAAAAACATGCAGGGGCCGTTCCCACGCGGGCAATTTGCCCAGTTTGATGCTGTTTACGGCGGGGGCAACAAAATAAATTACAACAACGGCGAAAACATTGCCGGCCAAAGCGACGCGCAGGATGCCATCAATATTTATAAAACCCATGGCACTGCGGCAAACCCTGTGCAGGTAATTGGTAACCGCATTCGCGGCGGCGGCCCAAGCAATGCCGGCGGTGGTATTATGCTGGGCGATAACGGCGGCGCCTATATCATTGCAAAAGATAATATTTTGGTAGACCCCGGGCAGTACGGCATGGCCATTGCAGGCGGCAATCATATCAGCATTATTAACAATACCATATACGGCCGCAGGCAACCATTCACCAACGTAGGGCTGTACATTTGGAACCAGCACACAAGCGGTTGCGAGCTAAACACCGTTGCAGGCAATAAAGTAAACTTTACCAATGCCAAGGGCGAGCCTAACGCCGGCTGGAACCAGGGCAATTGCGGGCAGGTTGCGGGCTGGGAAGCCAACCAGTTCGGCGCGAAGATTGACGGGGCTATCCTTCCCAAACAAATTTTGACAGTGGAACAATAATATGAGCCTTAAAAGTGATATTGTTGCCGCTTTATATAAATTTGCGGTAAGCAGTAAATATTAATGCATAGTTATACCTTACAATACCATCGCTTAAACCACGCCCAATGCTTTCCATTATAAAAAACAAAGTACAGGCGTTTTGGAAGGAAGGCAACGAGCGCAGCCTGCAGGTAAAAAAGAATATCATTTATACCTTTTTAATACGCGGGCTTAGCGTATTAATAGGCTTTATGCTGCTGCCGCTTACCATTAATTACCTTAACCCAACGCAGTACGGTATATGGGTAACCATAGCATCGCTGGTGGCCTGGATAAATACTTTTGATATTGGGTTGAGTAACGGCCTGCGCAACAAACTCGCTCATTCGCTTGCCTTAAACCAGCAGGAGGCCGTTCATCGCGATATCAGCACCACTTATGCGCTGCTATGCGGTATAGCAACCAGCGTTTTTATAGTGTTTTATAGTGTAGGGCTCTTTTTTAACTGGAACTGGCTGCTGCGCGTACCGCCATCGGTAAACTTCGATCTGTGGCCGGTGCTGGTTATCACGCTGGCATCATTTTGTATCCAGTTTATATTACAGCCCGTAAACAGCATCCTTATAGCCATGCATCAACCCTTTAAAGCATCTTTGATATTGCTTTTTGGGCAGGCGCTTACCTATATATTAATATGTGTGCTTGCGTTGTTTGGCAAAGGTAATTTGTACTTGCTGGTGTTGGCGGCATCCGGGGCGCCGGTGTTGGTGCTGCTGCTGGCCAATATTTATTTGTTTGCAACCAGCCTTAAAAGTTTTATGCCCCGGTTTAAGGATGTGTTTTTTAAAAACGCAAAAAGCCTGATGAATGTAAGCGGCGCGTTCTTTTTTATACAAATAGGCGCGCTGGTGCTTTACGAAACCGATAACGTGGTTATAACCCGCGTACTGGGGCCGCAGGATGTTACTACTTTTAATATCCCGTTTAAATATTTTTCGGTAATAAGTATTGTTTTTTATATCATTATTACGCCCTATTGGAGCGCTTTTACAGATGCCTATGCCCGGCAGGATCTCGACTGGATAAAAACCTCTATCCGTAGGCTGCGCAAATTTTGGCTGGCGGCCGTGGGCCTGGCCTTTTTAATGTACCTGTGCTCGGGCCTGGTGTACAGGTTGTGGATAGGTAAGGATATTGTGGTACCCGGGATACTTTCGCTATCCATAGCTGTTTATACCATGCTACAAACCTGGATGGTGATACACGCTTACCTGCTTAACGGCGTTGGCAAGTTAAGGGTACAGCTGATACTGGTGATAACCACCGGTATAATCAATATACCACTCTCTGTATTCCTGATAAAACAAGTAGGGTTGCCCGGTACGGTACTGGCCAATATTATTGTAATGCTGATCACCAATATCTTCATCACTTGGCAATGCAGGCTTATTATGGCCAATAAAGCAACCGGTATCTGGAATAAATAATATGATCACCGCAGAAACGCGATACTTCGCGTCTGTTGGATTCTTATCCGTTGGCTACAACGCCCTTTTCTTCTTTTAGCTTACGCACCTGGAAGGTAACGCCTGTGATAAAGAATACGAGCAGCAGCGCTAAGCACGATTTTATTTCGGTAGCATCCGGGCCGGCGGCTATGGGAGCAGAGATAGGCAGCCTGGTAAGGGTTTCTACAATGGCGGGTATCATCGAAAAAAATAAGGTGCCCGACATAAGTATCGTTTCTACATATTTGGCCCTGTTACCCAGGAAACGGAACGAACGGGCGTAGATAGCCAGCGGGATCATTATTAATATCAGTACCCCTAAAGCATGCCCGCCGGTAGGGTGCCCTGTCCGCATGATGGGGAAGCCTGTAAGGCAGGTAATTACCGTAAGGATGGTATACCATTTGCCCGCGCCTTTAAGCGGGTTTATCTTATTAAAGCGAAATGAAGCGTAAAACCCAAAAAACAACGCCACTATGCTGATAGCAGTGTGAATGATCCCTAAAACTGAAAGATGATTTGGCATGGTTGTGAAGTTTAAGGTAACAGCTAATATTAATTATGTCTAATATATAATAATATTAAACATAATACAACCTTTAGCTGTAAATACCATAAAACGCCGCTTTTTTGCGACCGCCGTTTGTTACGCTGATATACTATTTTCAAGGGCATTGCTTAACTTTGGTTATAGCTGCACGACAATGGATAACCAACCAAAAATACGGCCCGAATGGGTGCCCGAAGCCTATAGAGAGTTGGGTGCTGATAAAAAGGGTGCTGCCAAGCCGGTGGTTAAAATTGTTGCGGAAAAAACAGGGTTTAAGCGGATGATAAACAAGCCAAACCCGCGTAAACTAAACCCGGGTGGCGGAAAAGGCGCTTCTACCGGCGGCTTGGACAGAACACGGGGCAGAACCTAAGTTATTAGCACAGCAATTGCTTTTCATTTACTTGCACCATCCCCCGCTACCCCTTACCTTTACTATGTGTACACAAGCAAATGGATAACCCGAAGCCGCCCCAAGATTGACCGGATAGCCTGCCCCTGGCTCATTAAACGGTTTATTGATGCCGACGCAGAAATTATTTATGTTCCGTATGAGGAGGTACTAACCCGGGCTGAAGAGTTGAACGCCATCCCCTTCGATCTGCCCGGTGTGGAATACAGCCATTACGAGGACCGCTGCACGTTTGATTACTTCCTGAAAAAACATAACCTTAAAGATGTTGCGCTGCACCGTATAGCCGCCATCGTTCGTGGGGCGGATACAGATAGGTTCGATTTCGCGCCGCAGGCCGCCGGGCTGTCTGCACTGTTTCTGGGCCTGTCGCAAAACATTACCAACGATCATGAACTACTGGCCCTGGGTATGAAAATTTACGACGGGCTGTACACCTGGGCCCGGGACCTGCATCAGCAAAAGCATATCCAAACCCCGGCAGAACACCTGCTACTGGAGGTTTACCGGAAATATCTTAAAGAGAACAAAACCAAAAAAGCCCCCGAATGGGCCACCGAATTGAAGGAACTGATACAGGACCAGTTGGATACCAAGATGTCGTTTAGCTTACAGCAGGCATCGGATGAATTGGAGATCAACCCCTCGTACCTGTCGCGCGAGTTTTCCAAGTATTTTGAGAATATGTCCTTTGGCGATTATGTGCGCAAACTGCGGATAGAGAAAGCCATGCAGCTGATGGATACTACCGCCTACTCGCTTACCGAAATTGCCTACCTCACCGGCTTTTCGGACCAGAGCCACTTTAACCGCATCTTTAAAAAGCAAACCGGCGAAACCCCTTCTGCCTACAAAAAAAGTACCCTTAAAAGTAAAAAACATCCAAATAGTTAATTGCGTACAATTTTGCGGTTGTAGCTATGGCTAATATTGTTTTTCGAGGTTAAAAACGATGGAGAATCATACGCATAAAGCCAAACCCGGTTACTCCTTAGCGGATATTACCAAGTACTTTTTAAAGCTGGGTACCTGGGGCTTTGGCGGCCCCGTGGCGTTGGTGGGCTACATGCACCGCGACCTGGTAGAAACCAAAGGCTGGCTTAGCGAGGAAGAGTACAAAGAGGGCCTCGCGCTGGCACAGCTTGCACCCGGTCCCTTGGCCGCGCAGTTGGGGATATACATAGGCTTTGTGCACTACGGCTTGATAGGGGCAACGCTTACCGGGCTGGCTTTTGTTATTCCCTCATTCGTCATGGTGGTATTACTGGGCATGGCTTACCAGCTCTATGGCGGACTGGCCTGGATGCAGGCCGTATTTTACGGCGTTGGCGCCGCCGTGATAGGCATTATTGCTATGAGCGCTTATAAGCTTACCATAAAATCCATCAGTAAATTTGAGCCGGTCGCCATGAAAAGCCGGTGGCTGCTTTGGTTATTTTATATTGCAGGTATTGTGGTTACCGTAATTACCCAACGCGAAGAAATTAGCCTGTTTATCGCCTGCGGCTTATTTTATATGCTGATAAAAGCACCGCCTAAATGGGTAAAAAAACCTGCGGTGTTACCAGCGGGGATATTGATAAGCACAGGCTTTTGGAAGTACGACGCCGGCACCTTACAGCAAATGGGCTGGTTTTTTGCCAAGGCGGGCGCATTTGTGTTTGGAAGCGGCCTGGCTATTGTGCCCTTTTTGCATGGCGGCGTGGTAACCGAATTTGGCTGGCTGAACGAACACCAGTTTATTGATGCTGTTGCTGTAGCTATGATTACCCCCGGCCCGGTGGTTATTACCGTTGGTTTTATTGGGTATTTGGTGGGTGGCTTCCCGGGTGCTTGCGTAGCCGCTTTGGCCACTTTTTTGCCTTGTTATTTATTTACCGTGGCCTTAGCGCCTTCCTTTAAAAAAATAGCCAAAAATACCAGCATTAAGGCTTTTGTAGATGGTATTACCGCCGCTGTTATAGGTGCGTTGGTGGGGTCGGTTATCATTATCGGGCTGCGGTCGGTTATTGATGTGCCGACGGCGTTGATAGCGATCGCGGCGGTACTGGCGCTTATCTATATCAAAAAAATTCAGGAGCCTTACCTGATAGCCGCTGCAGCTATTATCGGACTTATCATCAAATCCTTATAAATAGAATATGAATAAACCTTTTACTTGCCCCCAATTTATCCTTTTGTTCCTCGTGCTTACCACCTGCGCCTTAAAAAGCACGGCCCAGCAAACGCCTGCTTATCCGCGTGTGGCAGGTTATTTCAGCGTTATTAACCCCATTGGCAGCTGGAATAAGGATGGCTTTACCAGTAATTTCTCTGGCGCATATACCATTGGCTTTCCATTCGGGGTCAATATCCTAAAAAGCGATAAGTTCGGGATCAGCTTTGAGGTAGCGCCCAGCATCCGTACCGAAAAAAATGTATCAAAAGTAAACAGTGTGTTGTTTCACCCGGGGGCGATGTTCCGCTTTCAGCATGGCTTTACCTTTATTGGTCGTATGGCATTTGAAACCAACGGCCGCTTTGGCTTTACGCCCGTGTTTAACCAGCGCATTGTAAAAGGGAAAGAGGCCAGCATGTTCCTGTCGGTACCCATCCCGGTTCGCTTTGGCAATGCTTTGCCTGCCTCGATAGGCACGGGTTTGCAGGTTGGGGTGTCGTTTTAAAGTTACGCCAAAAATCTATTTAACGATTGCCAGTATTTGTCTTTATAAGTATCGAAGTCTATTGCCAGGCGGTGTGCATATTTTTGTTGGATAGCATGCATCACTTTTGAAGGCTTGCGGAAGTCTTTGCAGGCAAAGTATATTTCGCGAACACTGTCTGCCGTTTCGCGGCCAATGTTGAGGTAACCATCAAGGTCTTTTAACTCACTTGTAATTTCATCTTCAATTTGATCGAGGAGTTGATACGTGGCTTCATCAGGCATCCCATTGTTGTTTTTCCCGTCGTACTTTATTTCGATATTAAGTATCCAGGGATGCGAAGCCTTACTGTCCCAATTTAGCAGATCCGCGTTGATTATTGCTATCATCGGGTTGCCATTTGGAAGTTCTGCCTTAAAACTCGAATAATTATCGTTTTCGGTATCGCGCCTGATACCTTCATATTTTTCGATAAATTCCTTTTCGCGCCATATCAGGTACGACTTTAGTTTCTCTATAGGAATCAGTTCTTTTTCGGCGTCGTTTTTACCCATTATTTTCAGGTCATCTATCGTGGTAGCAAAGTTGAGTTCGCCCAGCATGTTATCCAAAAATATATAGGTGCCGTTGGTTATCTCCGCTTTGTTGCTTTCATTAAAGTCGGAGTGGATAACTCTGATGTGAATCTCATCGGGGTAGCCAATTACCTCATCCGCATAAAAAAACAAATTGTCCGACGCGAATTTATAGCCGGCCATAGAAATAGTCACATCCTTAATGTCAAGCGCGGGTTTTAGCGCGGTAAATTTCCAGCCCTCAATTTTTGGTGCCTCGCTTACCAATTCCTCCACAAAAGCGATATTTTTAATGTTGCCGTCGGCGGTTAATACCAATTCGGCGGTATTATCATCGAGCATACCGGTTAAAAAAAAGAAACCATCTTTTAGTTCAGCCAATTTGGGCGATAGCTTATCAAAAAATTCCGACTCGATATATTTGCCATGTTTTACTGCAGTAAAAAAATCCTTTTCGTTTGCCACAAACCAGTCCCAAAAGTTGTCGTACGATTTTATAGGCTGTTCTTTTTTACTAAATAATTTTTTCAGGAAGCTCATTTTGCAAATTGACAAGGAATAGCCAAATATAACGGATTAGAATTAAGAGCCAAAGGAAGAAAGCCGCAACAAAAAAACCAGGAGCGCTTCCACGTCCTGGTTTTTTTGTCTTGGCTCTTATGTCTTAAAGTCTTGCTTCTAGCAGCTATTCATTATTAAACTTCACCCCGTTCAGCCTCGCAGGGTTGCCGGTAAAGACAATATAAAGGTCTTCCTTACCCTCGCCACCGGTTACCGGGATCTTTAGGGTGTTCAAGCCTATGTAGCTGCCGGTGAAGCTGCCAACCACTTTACCATCTGCCGCGCCCTGGCGGATCTCCACCGTTCCCGGCGGATCTGTTGCGCGGCCGCGGGGGAGGAGTTTTAGTTCGATGTTTTTGATATCGGTCAGGTCTATCTTGTTGAATTTAAGGTAAGCGCCCGGCGTTTTTACTACCACAATGGTACTGTCGCGATTGTAGGCCATTTCTTTGGCATCGTTTGCTTGTGATGGGGTTAACAGTGAACCACGCAACACCAGCAAATTCTCGGTAGTTAAGGCCGCTGCCGAGGCCGTGCCTTTATCGGTATAAGCCGCGCGGAATATATAGCTGCCGTTATCATTCTCGCCTTTTGGTACCGAGGTAGTGTACGAGCCCGTTACCGGCATCGATTTCTGTACTTTTTGCGGCGTGCCGAGGCTCATGATATAACGTACGATACTGCCCAATTCATTGTTCGACATAGCAGGGTGGGCGGGCATCTCCGCATGGCCCCATGTGCCCGAACCACCATTTTTAATCTTATTACTCAGCGTAGCAACAGCCGATGGGTTGTTTTTGTACTTTTTGGCTACCGCGATAAAGGATGGGCCAAGCACCTTATCCTTTACCGAGTGACAGGATTTACAATCGCTTTTGGCAATGAGCGCCATGCCCGCCGCGTACCTCGCGGTAGCATCAACGCCCTGTTGTTTTTGGGCGATAGCCGTCATGTTGTACCCCTCCGACAAATAATTCGCACTCACCGATACCAGCGAAGCCGGGATCCGCTTGTTGGCCAGGCTGCCGTCTTCCTTATCGCTTACGTTTATTTTGTAGGCGATGGTTTTGTTGGGGAAGAAGAAGCTGCTGTTGCCTTTGGTAACCGTTACCGCAACAACAGGCGGCTCGTTACCGGCCTTTACCGTAAGCGATTTGCTATTGCTCGATCCCTTCAGATCCGTAACCGTAAGGGTTGCTTTGTAAACGCCCGGCATAGTAAACGTTACCGATGGATTTTGCGACTTGAAAGTTTTAAAGGGCTTGCCGCCTTTGGTAATTTTCCAGTCGTAGGTAAGCACGTCGTCGTCATCGAAATCTTTGGTTCCCGCTGATGACAAAGCCACGGTCAGCGGCAGCGCACCGGCTGCTTTGTTGGCGGTTGCCTGCACCTGTGGCTTGCGGTTGCCGCCATTATATTCTATGCGGATCAGCTCCGCTTCGGGGTTGTTTTTAAAGTAGCCGTTGCCGTATTCCAGCACGTAAAGGTCGCCCTCGGGGCCGAATTTCATGTCAATAGGGCCGCGCAGGCGCAGCTCGGGCAGAAAGCGTTCCATGGATTTGTATTCGCCGTTCTCGCCAATCTCTACTACGTTCACCCAGCCGCGTACCCAGTCGGTAATCAGCCATTTGCCCTCATAATAATCAGGGAAGGGGCGTTTGGCATTCTTAAAATCGGCCTTGCGGAAAATTGGGCCGCCAACCGCGCTATTACCGCCGGTTTCCATCAGCGGGAACTGCGCACTTACCCCCTTGGCATACCAGATAAAGGCAGCGGTGGTAGGTGGCAGTTCGGTGAGGCCGGTATTGTTTGGCGAGTGGTTCTCGGGGTGCTCGGCATTAAACAGCTCGCCCGATTGCTTGGTAGCGAAATCGTACTTGCGGTACGCTTTGTTATCGCCCACAAAATAAGGCCAGCCGTAATTGCCCGGCTTTTTGGCCTGGTTAAACTCATCATAAGATTGCGGACCGCGTTTTTCAAAATCGTCTTTAGAGCCATCGGGGCCAACCTCGCCCCAGTACAGCCAGCCGGTTTTGCTATCAATAGTTAAGCGCCATGGGTTACGGTTACCCATGGTATAAATTTCGGGTTTGGTTTTTGGCGTGCCGGGGGCAAACAGGTTACCCGCCGGGATGGTGTAAGGGCCATTCGCTTCCGGGTGGATGCGCAGGATCTTACCCCGCAGATCGTTGGTGTTACCCGATGATTTCTGCGAATCCTCCGGCGACATGCCAGGCCGCTCATCCAGCGGACTAAAGCCGTCACTCGCCCGCGAGAAGGTATTATCGCCCGTGCTCAGGTACAGGTTCTTATCCTTATCAAACAGCATACCGCCGCCAACGTGGCAGCATTCCTCGCGCTGGGTGGGTACATCAAGCACCGTTTTTTTGGTATCGCGCAGTATGTCCTTGCCCAGCCAGGTGTAGCGCTCCAGCGTGTTTTTGGCCACATCGCCGGCGGGCGCGTAGTACACGTAGATCCAGTGGTTGGTATCGTAATCCGGGTCCAGGATAATGCCCTGCATACCGTCTTCGCCCTCGCTTACCTCGCCTTTTTTGTCTACGTATTTGGTGCTCACGGCAAAGTCGGCTATTACGGTAATTTTGTTGGTGGCAGGGGTGTACAGTTTTATTTTGCCCTTGCGTTCGGCGTAGATCACGCGGCCGTCCTTCATTATCTGGAACTGCATCGGCTCTTCCACGCCCTGCGCCAGCACCACTTTAGTGAAGCGGTTGTCCTCGGGTTTCTTAGCGGTTTGTGCCCCGGCAAACGCGGCGCAAAGGGATAATATCAAAAACGCAGGCAGCGCTTTTAAAAGATTTTTAGGATTAAACATGTATGGTAATGTGAGATGATTAGCTGAGTAAATTGATTTAGCCAAAGTAGCGATTTTTAGTATAAATACATGTAACAATTTTATTTAGTTAATTTCACTAAATGAGGGTGGAATGACTGGGAAGATGAGGGTTTTGAAAAGCAGGTGCAGTGGCGTTTGGGTTAGGTTCGGCCCCGCCCTGCCTGCCGGCAGGCAGGTTTCTGTACAAGCCGCTGATAGAAGCGGGCTTTTCCGCCAATCGGGTTTAGGTGGGGGAGGTTTGAGCTATGGTGTATATATTCAAAAGTGTATATATACACTTTTGAATATTAAACGCCCAACCAGGCGTCAACGCTTGGTTGGAAACATTGGTAAGCGTCCTCGCTTGCGGGTAGCGGTGGATTAGGGAAAAGCCAAACACATCAGCGTGGACGCTGACCAATTTATACAGTCAGGCGTGGACGCCTGACTGGGCGTTTTTTTTTATTTCGCCCCAAGCCGTGCTAACTCGTGTTGCAAGTCAAATTTGAGTCCTTAACATTAAATCTTTATTTTTGGAGACTACACGCTTAAATTGTTAACCAATGCCACAGGGACAAATTGTTATCTTAAACCATAACCGCGGAATGTATGCAGTTAAGCTTTCCGACGGAAGTTTCACGGTTTTTGAATTCTAATGAACTAAATTCTGGAGATATCATCTCGGGACCGTTGGACGAACACGCTGGCTGTACTCTAAAAAATGTTACTCAAGACGAGGAGTTTGAGGCATTTGTCGAACAAATCGGGACTAGTTTAGAACAAGCAAAGAAAGGTGCTTTTTTGATTTAATTGTTCCCGCTGCCGCTAGCGCCCTCACCTGTCGTCCGTATGCAGAGCCGCTGAGCAAATCCTCCACACCGCTTCACAAACCGCAAACTCATCCTGCCGATGATTGCTTCGTGCCTCGCAAAGACGAGGCGGAGAGGTGCGTAATTTGGGCAGGCCAAACCACAAGCCCCGCCCCACCTAAACCCGATTGTACGGAAAGCCCGCTTCTACCAACCGCTTGAAGGGAAACCGGCCGCCAAGGCTGAACCAAATCTAATGCCTCCGCCGCTATGCCTTAATAGCCTTACAAATAAGCCCGGCAATGCTTCTTATTTCTATAAAATCATCGTTTAGGTTTTGGGTATTGATGTGCGAATCGGTACAGATGAGTTTTTTAATATAGCCGCAGTTTTTTAATTTTTGCAGCCCATCGTTCACAAACAACCCGTGGGTGCATATCACATATATATCGGCAGCGCCGGCGTCTTTATAGGTTTTTGCCGCGTTGATTATGCTGCCTCCCGACCGGATCATATCATCATAAATGATGACGGTTTTGCCCGATACATCGGCATTAATGGCGCTTACTTCGGTATGGTCGTCTTTGAGGCGGCGTTTGAGGATGAAAGCGGCGTTCACACCCATATCATTCGCCAGCGATTCTACCCATTTGGCCCTGCCTGCATCGGTGCTGGCCATTACAAAGTTATCGCCGCCATATTGCCGGGCCGCATCTATCACAATATCCTTGCAGTAAACGTGCACCGGGTACAGCCCATGCTCAAAGTAATATTGTATGCCTTCGGAGTGGAGATCGAACAGGTAAATACGGTTGCCCTTGTTGCTGCGCGGGATGGCGCTAAACAACCTGGCCCGGGTTTTGGCGGTAACTATTTCCTGGGATAATACCGCCCTTTCCATAGTAGAATAACCAAAGTAAGGCACAATAAGCGTTAAGGAATTGGCGCCGTAACTTACCAGCGATGATGCCAGGTCGAACAGTTCCAGTGTGGCTTCGTCGTTAACGGTGCCGCCCAGCAAAATAATGTCGCGATTTTCCACTTCGCTCAGGATGCGCTGGTAGCGTTCACCATCTGTAAAAGTGTTTACCTCTACTTCGCCGCGTTCCAGATAGCTGCAGGCCAGCATTTTTTCGGCCAAATACTCATATGCTTTGATGTGGAAAAGGATCTTTTTCATGTTTATTGTTTTAAATTGGCTTTTACCTGCTCAAAACTCAGCTCGTTAATTAATGCGCCGTTCTCAAACACGGTGTGCAGCTCGTCGGCCAGGCCGGGGTTATCCTGCTGGTTTACGGTTTTAAAGATGCCATTAATTTTTACCAGTTTAAGCCTGCCGGCCTTACTCTTTTTAAAACTTTGGGTAAGGTTGCCTTCGGCATCCAGTTCGGTGGGGTGTTTTTCTACGCCTATCTGCTTGCCGCCAACCACCGCGCTGCTGCATTTTAATGCAAATTTTTGGGTGTCCCGGTCTACCTTTTGCAGCAATGCGCCACCCATGCCCAGTACCAGGTTTTCGGCGCTGATGTTGTTGTCTTTTAAGCTTTGGTACATTACTTTAATAGCCTCGTAGTTTACGCCGTCGCCCTGTATCACGCGGATCTGCGGGGGCAGTACTTTGTAGCCCTTAGCGTTTACGGTATAGCCGAACTTGCTGAACAGGATCTCGAAAATACGCAGCACGGTCATCACCGGGTCGCCGCTATCGGGGCGGATGACGAGGGTACCTTCGCGGTTCAGGATCTGTTGTTTCAATTCCTCTCCCCAGTATTCTTCACAGGCGCGGAAGATGTTGTAGCTATCGCTTACGCAGGCAATGGTGCCTGTAGGGAAGGTGTCGAGGATGTGTTTAAATACCTCCAATTCGCCCTGCTGGCCAAGCAGCGTACAAATACTATGCTCCGTTGCCGGGATGCTGAGGCCGTAAACTTTTCGGGCAGCGTAATAGTTTTTTGCCATTACAGATGCTGCCAAATTATCGCTGCCGCTAAAGCTAAGCAAATGCGCCGCGCCCCCAAGTTTTGCGCTTTCTACGCTGCTTACACCACGGAAACCAAAATCGTTCAGCACAAAATCTATCCCCGCCTCGCTGCCTTCGGTGGCGGTTTCGGCGTAAAATTGCCTTACTACTTTGCGTACCTCGCTGCTTAAAGTAGCTACGGTGCAGGGGTACCATACCTGCATCAGCAGGGTTTCTAAAAAGTTGGTGAGCCAGTAGCACTCCGGGTCGGTATTTTCTATCGTCATGAGGGCGTTACCGGTGGATACGGTGGTACCCTCGGCAACAGCTTTTATCTTAACGGGCAGGTGGCCGTTGTACTTATCTAAAATATATTGGAACTTACTTTTATCAAACACATCATCGCGGCCAAAAACCTGTGGCAAAAAGTCGGCGGCTTCGTCCAGGTCCTGCTGGGTGAAGGCGGGCCCTTGCAGGTATTCCTTTAAAAAATATTGCAGCCCAAAAAAAACCGTTTGGTTGAACATGCCCCCACGGCTTTCCAGGTAGCTGTAGATGCTGGTGGTGCCGGGCATGTATAATTTATGGTGGGCATATTTGTAGGCATCAGCCAACAGGATCAAATTTTCGCGTTTCATGGCTATTTGTTGTTTAGGTATTTATTAATGATGAAAGTAAACATTGCAACGTGCTCGTTACTGATGAGCTCATCAGCGATCATTTGAGGCAGGTCGGCCAGTTTAAACCAACCAAGGTCGATGATATCGTCCTGTGCCTTTGGCTCGCCGCTGATATGCTCGCAGCTGAACAGCAGGGTGATGATCTTATCGGCTTCGCTGCGGTAGCGCCAGTCGTTTATTTTGGCGGAGGTTTCGTACTGCATGGCGGTGCTCTCCATCTCGCCGGCCTCTTCGGTCAGTTCGCGTTTGGCGGCGCTTTCGTAGTCAGCGTCCTCCGGGTCGGCAAAACCACCTATAAAGCGCCATTTGTTGTTGATGGATTTTTTCCCCAGCAATATCTCGGTTTTATTATTGCGAAACATGGCGATATCTACCGTTGGGTAAACTTTGGTGTATTGGTTGTACAACGCGTAAAGAATGCCGGCACGGAAGTCGTTAGAATCGAAAACCTTATCGGCGTACTGTTTGCGCAGCTCGGTGGCGTTATAATCGCCATGTTCGGGCAGTTCTACAGTTTCAAACCGGCCGCCGTAATAGGGTATAAAGCTATCGCGGCTGCCATAAAGGCAAAATTGCTCGTTTGGGAAAACGCCTTTGAGCAGGGTATCCAAGTTATCCGACCATACCGTATCGCTCGGGTGATCGCTTACCGGTAACACTACCACGGTAGGGTAGCTGGTTTTGATCATTTTTTCGCGGGTGTAATAATCGTAAGGGTTTTTGCGGCTGCCGGTTAGCGGACCAACACCCAGCATAATAATCAATTTATCATGCTTTTCCATCACCTGGCTGATAAGCTGCTGATGCCCCTGGTGCAGGTATGGGGTTTGAAAGCGGGCGATAATAACTGCGGTTTTCATTTTCTAATTTGCGTTAATTATACGCAAATATAAATATGTGTTTTAATTACGCAAATTATTTTTTCAATTATTTTTATGGAGGGACAAAGTGGTGGTTTGGCAGGTACACCACGACCATGAGATGTGCTTTGAATGTAAGGGAAATCAGACCTCGAAGGTGATGCCGTCTTTTTTCAGCCGGAAGTATTTTTCTTCGTTAAAGCGGAAGAGGTTGCCGGGGCGGCCTGCGCCGGTTAGTTGTTGCTTCTCTTTGGTTTCTTCTAAAAAGCCGAAGCCGGTGATCTTCTTTTTAAAGTTGCGGCGGTCGATAGGGCGATCGAGTACGGTGGTGTATAGCTTCTCCAGTTCGGAAAAGGGGAATTTTTCTTCCAGCAGTTCGAAGCCAAGCGGTTGGTATTGGATCTTGTTTTTTAAACGGTCGTGGGCGGTTTGGATGATCTCTGCATGGTCGAAAGCCAGTTGCGGGATGTTTTTGATATTGAACCAGGCTACATCGGCGGCATCGGTATCGGCATGTAACTCAAAGGCATCGGGTTTTACCAGGCCATAGTAGGTGATGGAGATCACCCGGTTACGCGGGTCGCGGTTGGGCTGGCCAAAACTATAAAGCTGTTCGAGGTAGTTGATGCTAATGCCGGTTTCTTCCTTCAGTTCGCGGTGGATGGCGTCCTCCAACGATTCGAGGTCGCCCACGAGGCCCCCGGGGAGTGCCCAGGCATCCTTAAAAGGCGGGATATTGCGTTTAATGAGCAGCACAGAAAGCCCCTCTTTGGACGTGTAACCAAATACTACAGCATCTACAGCAACTTTTATATTTTGCGAAACGGCCATATTGCAAATGTATCAATAAGGGGGATGTGAGCAAAGAGGGAAATTGCGCCGAAAGGGAAACTTGCATTTCGGCGCGGGGAGCAGTGTGAACCCAAGCACCACTGCCATTGCTTTCTACAAACAGGTATGTCCTGCACGGTCCGCCATCAACATTAACCAGCAGGTAAATTACGCAGGCACTTGATGTTAACCCTAAAAAATATAATTAATTTGTTGTTAGGCATTTACAAAAGTTGACATTGAAATTGTGTAAACTTTTTTCGCTCCCTGTAGGTCGTTTTTTTTAATCTAAGAGAAACGCGACCGAATAATTGCATTTGCCATTGCGACCACTATCCTGCTATCTCGCCATGTACCCCAACGAGCGGCAAGGCTGTGTGGGGCAGGGGAGCTTCTTCCGTATAACTTCTATTTGTTTTAAGAACAAAAACTACCTATTAGTTAATTTCGTAAATGCAATTGCGGGCGCAAATACCTAAGCCTTTATTATTAATAATAAGCCGCCCGTGCTTGGTTACTTTTATGAAATACAATGGAAAAGTGTTGGCGACGGTTATCCGCGAGCGCCGGATGCAACTGAATTATTCACAGGATTATGTTGCCGGTAGATTAGAGTTGTCGCAAAACGCTTACAGTAAAATGGAACTGGGGCAAACCGGCATTACGCTGGGGAAGTTTATTGTTTTATGCGAAGCACTGGAGATGGATATGGCTGATATGCTGGCCCTGTATCGCCAAAGTTTAAACCAGGACCG
This sequence comes from Mucilaginibacter pankratovii, assembly GCF_014773265.1. Classification (GTDB taxonomy): domain Bacteria; phylum Bacteroidota; class Bacteroidia; order Sphingobacteriales; family Sphingobacteriaceae; genus Mucilaginibacter; species Mucilaginibacter pankratovii. The sequence continues at coordinate 77,683 of NZ_JACWMY010000007.1, forward strand.
CAAAGAAGAGGTTGCGCCGCTAACATAATATCAGCAGCTAAAACCGTGGTGTTATAAATTTCGTAGATCATTGAAAACTAATTGTTTAATATACGGTTAGTATTATTAATTATAACGACAAATACACATGTTTAACGGAAAATTACTGGCTATGACTATTCGTAGCCGCAGATTGCAGCTGAACTATACGCAAGAGTATATCGCGTATAAATTAAACATGTCGCAAAACGCCTACAGCAAGCTCGAGCTCGGTTATACAGCCGTTACTATTGAGCGCCTTGTAGAGCTCTGCGACGCGCTGGAGATGGATGTATACGATATGTTGAAACCAGTTTTGCAGGTGGCTTAACAACGCACGCGGCAGAAGAACTGCTTGTCTACCCGACCCGAACCCTCTTTGAAATCCCTTTACCCGGGTTTACCTTACTCCCTCCAAAAAATATTTTCAAATCTCCTTGCACATATCATTTTCATTTCATTACTTTGAATAACAAAGTACTTTACATGGAAGATAAAGATTTAATTGACGAGATCAGTTCCATCCGCAACATTATGGAGCGGAGCACCAGGTTTATTTCCCTCAGCGGGCTGTCTGGTGTAATGGCCGGTATCTACGCCCTTATTGGCGCATGGATGGGCTACAAGCTTTTATATACCGGGTACAGTACATCTACCAATATAGTGTACGATGAAGCTATCGTAAACCAGTTATTTTTGCTTGCAGCCGCGGTGCTGGTGTTTTCGGTAGCTACCGGTTTGCTGCTTACCGTGCGTAAGGCGCACAAAAAAGGACAAAGCGTGTGGAACCAAAGCAGTCAATCGTTGTTGTTGAATGGCGCACTGCCCCTGGCTACCGGCGGTATCTTCTGCCTTATTATGCTGGAGCGTGGTTTTTACGTAGTGATTGCCCCGTGTACATTAATTTTTTACGGGTTGGCTTTAGTAGCGGCAAGTAAATACACTTTTGGCGATGTAAAATGGCTGGGAATTTTTGATATTGCGCTGGGTTTACTGGCAGCGGCTTTCCCGGGCTACGGACTGTTTTTTTGGGCCTTTGGCTTTGGCGTACTGCACATTTTGTACGGTACTATTATGCACTTTAAATACGACAGGTGAAAGTTACTTTAACCAATTTTGATAAAGCTTTTGAGAACCGTATACGCCTGCAAATAATGAGCGTGCTGGTAGCTAATGAAAGCTACGATTTTAATTCGCTGAAGGAACTGCTGGATGTTACCGACGGCAACCTGGCATCGCACCTGAAGGCGCTGGAAAAGGAGGAGTACATTACCGTGAACAAATCTTTTTTAGGCCGCAAGCCAAACACCCGCTATGTAGCATCGGCACTGGGCGTACAGGCCTTTAAAAAACACCTGCAGGAACTTGAAAATTTAATAAGGCAGCAGAAAGTATAATTTTTTTTACCATTAAACTTTGAATTTCAAAGTACTTTTATAAAACAAAAATGAAAAACATCAGCACTTACTTACACGAGGATAAGCTTACTACAGCAGGGCTGGGGCTTATCGCTTTTTCGGCCATTTTATTCGTATTAACAGGGATGTACGGGCATTCCAATTCCGAATTAGGCGCTTTCGCAGGCAACTATTTAATATCAATAGGTTTTTTATTGGCCTTGTGGGTAGTCACCATTCAAAAGCATGGCTGGCGGTATTCGCTGGGTAAAGCCGAGCATACGGTGGTGATGCTGGTGCTTTGGTTTATCAGCGCCTTTGCCCTCAACCGCGAGATGAACGTGTTTGATGATAGTACCGATTGGCTCAGCATTTGGATAGTCGCCTCGTCCATAACGCTGCTGCTGGCCATGCGCTATAACCGGCTCAGCGGCATCCCCAAATACTTCATTTTCTTTTTATTAGGGGGCGCCCTGTTGCTGTTTACTTATTACGCTTTTTATCTGCTGCCGCTGTATTTGCTCAGTGTTATCGGCATCCTGGCAATCGGCATTTCGTTGCATACTTTTGTGCCGCTGTACATGGGTATCCTCACAGTAGTTATCATCATCAGGGCCAGCCGTGCCGATAAGGCGGTGCTGTATACCGCTATTGCGGGCTTCGTACTGCCGCTTATCGCTGCAGGGGTGTTCCTGTTTTGCTGGAACCAGCAAAACAAACAGATCAACCTCATCATCAACCAAAACACGCTAAACGAGGGTAAACTGCCTGCCTGGGTAGCCGTAAGCAGGGCGATAGACAGATCGCCGGTAGCCGAGCGAATCCTCAAAGCAGGCCTGGTGTACCACGAGGTTTCATCAACGGGTAATTTCTTTTTCGGGGGGATGCCGAGCCAGTCGTTCGACGAGCGCAAGCAGCACGATCCGCTGGTGGTGCTGGCTACCCTGTTTTTTGAAAAGCCAAACCTGGACGAGACCGAGCGCATCAATATACTGAAGGCTATGTACAACAGCCGCCACCAGGCACAGGACAGGCTTTGGAGCGGAGATATGCTCCAAACCATCAGCGTGATCAGCAACGTAAAACTCTACCCCGAATATCGCCTCGCCTATACCGAAAAAACGCTCAGCATCCGTAATAACTCGCAATCCAAATGGAGCAACCAGGAGGCTATTTATACCTTTCATCTGCCGGAGGGTTCGGTAATAAGCTCCCTATCGCTATGGATCAACGGCAAGGAAGAAAAGTCAAGGCTTACCACCAAAGCCAAGGCAGATTCGGCATATAAAACCATTGTAGGTGTAGAGCGGCACGATCCTTCTGTAGTGCACTGGCAGGAGGGCAACACTATTTCGGTACGTGTGTTCCCCTGCGGCACCGAAGAGAATCGCAAATTCAGGATAGGGATCACCAGTCCGCTAAGGTTGGAAGGTAAACGACTGGTTTATGAGAATGCCTGGTTCGACGGACCTTTCGCTACATCGGCATTGGAAACCCTGCAGCTGAGCTTTAGCGGCAAGCCGATAAATTTAGATCTCCCCGCTATTTTTAAACAAAAAGGCGACACCTACACCGCCGACAGGCCATACGAACCCGGCTGGAAAATTAGCTGCGATGCGCCGCCGCTGGCAAACACCGCTTTTGCTTTTGCCGATACTGCCTATAGGGTAAGCGACTATCAGCAGCAGTACGAAAATTTTGCCCCCTCGGCGGTTTACCTGGATGTGAACCGCGCCTGGACGGCGGCGGAATTTAAAGCGGTTTACACAAGCCTGCACGGCCTGCCGGTATACGTGTATTACGATAAGCTGATAAAGGTAACTGATGGTAACCTAGGCGGTTTATACGAAACGCTGGGCAGCCAAAACTTTAGCCTGTTCCCGCTGAATGAGATCAGGATGCCCGAGAGCGCCCTGCTGATAACCAAAGGCGGCGATGCATCGCCCAACCTGGGCGATCTGGAAGGCAGCGGCCTTGCCGCGGACCTCACTAACTATTTAAAAACGCCGAAACATATCCGCTTGTATAATATCGGCAGCGAGCTTACCCCGTATTTAAAAGCGCTGAAAGAGCTGCGGGTATTTGGCTACGCCGATGGCACAACTGAGGAATTATCTGCCCTGCTGAATAAACACCAATTTGTACGCAACCAGGAGAACGATAGCACCGTGGTAATTGATAATGCCGGGCTGATAATCCAAAAAGCGCCGGGGCAGAAAACTACGGAAGCACCCGACCACCTGCTGCGCCTATTCGCTTATAACGATATCATGAAAAAAGTCGGTGCCGATTACTTCCGTCATGATTACGTGCAGCCCCAAACAATCGCCGAAGCGGAGCAGGGTTACATTGTATCGCCGGTATCCAGCATGATCGTGCTGGAAACGGCGAAGGATTATGAGCGTTTTGGGATCGATGAAAATAAGAACAGCCTCAAAAACGCTTCCATGAAATCATCCGGTGCCGTACCCGAGCCGCAGGAGTGGATGCTGATAATACTGGCAGCTATAATAGTGGGCACCTTTATTTATAAGAGGAAAAAAGCGGTGCCGCAGTGGTAAAGTAGCAAACCAATCTACCTCCATGTCATTGCGAGGAGCGGCGGGAAAGCAATGAGCGGTGGAGCGACGTGGCAACCTCAGAGGACAAGCGGATATACTGAGGTTGCTGCGCTATCGCTCGCAATGACATTTGAAAATTGTAATAAACAAAACACCATGCTAACCATCCAACTCAAAACACCATATAAAGTACAACCGGTAGCCATCTTCGGGCTGGCATACCTTGTGTTGGCGCTATGGTTTGTGCCCGGGTATTTGATATGGAATGCCAACCTGGTGATGGGGCTATTACTGATACCTTATATATGCAAAGCGGATAAAACACGCTACAGTCTGCGTTACCTGCTGCCGGCAGTACTGGCTACCGGGCTGGCGGTAGTGCTGCCCGTAAATACTTTGTTTTTTGTGGCGATGCTGTTTGTAGTTTTATTGCTGATAGAGAACAGCATAGGCCGGATGGGCGATAGCCTGTTGCTTTTAATCATACTGATATCGCCGGTGTTTGGGCATTTTACCCGGCTGGGCGAGTTCCCGGTGCGGCTTTGGCTGAGCGAAAGGGTGGCGGATGTGCTTAGCGCCGGGGGTATACCCGCCAGCGCTGCCGGGAACCAGATAGTACTGGGTAATTACGAGTTCTCGGTAGACCCGGCCTGCGCGGGATTGAATATGCTGGTGACGTCGGTACTGATAGGTTTGTTTGTGCTCAACTGGTATCAAAAGCAAAGCGGTAGAATGCTCAGCTTTAAGTGGCTCGCCTTGCTTTGCACCCTAACCGTGGCGCTTAACGTGGTTTGCAACTTTTTCAGGATCCTGCTATTGGTGGCATTTAAAATTATGCCGGGCACTTTTTTGCACGATGCTGTGGGTATAGGGTGTTTGCTTATTTATGTATTGGCACCCCTGTTGCTGGGGATCAAACCCTTGCTGGTATGGTTTGGCAAAGCTGGCATTGCAAAGCCGGTAACTGAACAAAAACAGGGGATCCGCTACCCATTTTTACATATTGCCCTGCTGGCCGCTATGCTATTTGTAGCAAGCCATTTAGTAAAGGCTGATACGCTGGTAGCCTCAACCAATAAGATCCAACTGGCTGGTTACCAAAAAAAACAGCTAGACGGCGGCATCATGAAGTTTGAAAATAAGGACGCGCTCATCTACCTCAAACCAACCGCCTTTTACGCCCCCGAGCACGACCCGATGATCTGCTGGGTGGGCAGCGGCTACGCTTTCAAAAGTATCCGCCGGGAAACCATTGGCGGGCACGGGCTTTATACTGCCACCCTCGTTAAAAACACCGACCGCATCTACGCCGCCTGGTGGTTTGATAACGGCCAGCTAAAAACCGTAAACCAGTTTACCTGGCGCTGGGCCGCCGCCAAAAATGATGGACAGTTTTATTTGGTAAATGTGAACGCCTCCTCGCCCCAAAAACTAAAACAGAAAATTGAAGAATTAACCGTCCTGGATATTTTCAAAAAAAAATCCTATAAAAAAAATGGAAGCAAAAAATAACGCTAAAAACGTGCCCTAAAGGGCATAAAAGCAACCCTTTTTTTTGAATATTTAGGTAAAAACACGCAAATTTTAGCAATAAAAAATCATGAAAACACTCCAAACCACCCAATTTGCTGATACCGGCACCCACTTTAGCAGGCATATCGAAAGCACCCGTAACCCGCTGAAGCTGGCCCGCACGGTCAACTACAACCGCACCATGAGGCGGATAAAAGCCTGCATTAAAATAATGATAGCCGGGCTGTTCCTCAGCGGGATAACCGCCTTCCCCTTGCAAACAGAGTTGCACCTGCTGTCCAATCTCAGCGGTGCCGCGCCGGAATTTATGCACACCTGGATAGAAACTGTATACCAGGGTGTTAAGGCAAGTAACCGCGCTTATCCCTTCCTCAGCTATGGCACCGATTGGCTGGCCTTTGCCCATATCATGCTGGCCGTGCTGTTTGTTGGCCCACTGCGCGATCCTGTTAAAAACATTTGGGTGATAGAGTTCGGGATGATCGCCTGCGCGGCTATATTGCCGCTTGCCATCGTTATGGGGCCTATCCGCCACATCCCCTTCTTCTGGACGCTGGTGGATTGTTCTTTCGGGGTGATCGGTATTATTCCGCTGTATATCAGCTATATAAACATTAAAAAATTGCAACAGTTTAACCGCAACGGACTATGAAATTTAGGTTTAATAAGTATTATTTCGCACTGGCGGCCGTGCTTTTCAATGTGGAGGTGCTGATAGCCAATTTTGTACACGATAGCATTATACGCCCCTACGGCGGCGATTTTTTGGTGGTGATATTGGTCTATTGCGCCATTAAGGCATTCATCAAGAGCAACTTATGGGCAACGGCAGTCGGCGTGCTTATTCTTTCGTACGTTGTGGAAATTGCCCAATATTATCATCTCATCTACAAACTGGGCTGGGAGAATTCGGCAATAGCACGCAATTTACTGGGAACCACCTTTAAGTGGGAAGATCTGCTTGCCTACACGCTGGGCATGGTATTGGTGGTAATGGTGGAGACCTGGCTGGCCGGTTTAAAACAAGTAGCTAAAAAAAATGGATAATACCGGGATGAAATACTTTGTGGCGGAAGGTTCGATAGTGCGCGAGATATGGAGCAAGGCCGATAATATCCTGTTTATATTTGCCGGCTCGGCGGCGGAATTTGCGCTGAATAAGGCGGTTGACTGGCTGTACTTTACCGGTCGCCTCCCCGCCGACCCACTGGGCAGGCTGTTCTCCACCGTGGCTTACGGGCGCATGATCATCTTTTCAGAATATGATGGCGCGCTGGCAGCCATCGATAAAATAAACGCCATCCACCATGGCGTAGAGCAGGCACGTGGCGCACCGATCCCCGATTGGGCCTACCGGGATGTGCTTTTTATGCTGATTGATTATTCGGTACGCTCATTCGAGTTGCTGGAGCGGCCCTTATCTGATGAGGAAAAAGAGGAGGTATTTGAGGTTTTTTACCGCATGGGCCTGCGTATGGGGTTAAAGGATATGCCTTACAACTATCAGCACTGGCTCACCGTTCGTACAGAGCATCTCGAAGCTGATTTGATCAAATGCGATTTTACCACCGATCTGTTTAAACAATACAAAAAACACCTGGGGCCAGCGCGTTACCAGTTGCTTAAGCAGGTGCAATTACTGATTGTACCCGATGAAGCGAAGCGCTTGCTGCCTATCTACAGCATATCCTACCTGCGCCCCGTTATCGGCTTTTACAAACTAAGCCGCTTGGTGGGTTTACATGGTTTGCTTAAAGAGGCCATCCTGCCGCCCGCTTACAAGAGCCAGATCCGCGAAATGGATGTGTGGTAGCTTGTTATCTCATTATTCATCGGCACATACCTGCTATTAATCGACACACCAAACAGATCTTCTGCCCGCCACCATACTTTCGGATCAATAAATTATATCACAATTAATCTGGAGGTAATATCATGGAAAGAAAGAATTTCTTAAAGAGTTTATTGGTGGGCAGTGTATCGTCTTCGATATTGCTGCAGGCCTGCAAAAAGGATGCAGACGTAACTACCACATCTACAAGTACCTCTGGCACAACTACCGGTACTACAACAGGCACATCAGGCAGCGGTACTTGCAGCGTTATCCAAACCGAAACAGATGGGCCTTATCCAACCAAAGCGCCGGCCTCATACGTGCGCAGTGATATTACCGATGGCCGCAGCGGCTATAAAATGACGGTGAGCATAGCCATTACCAATTACAACGATAACTGCAACGCGGTTGCAAACGCCCTGGTAGATATATGGCATTGCGATGCCGAAGGGAATTACTCCGAGTACGGCGGTTCGGGCTCGCAGTCAACAAATTATCAGTCGGTACATTTTTTACGCGGCAGGCAAACAACCAATTCTGCGGGTGTGGTAACCTTTACCAGTATTTTCCCGGGCTGGTATACCGGCCGCGCAACGCACATTCATGTGCATATCTACAATGCATCGGGCACATCGTTAAAAGTTACCCAAATAGCTTTCCCGGAAGGCAGCGGCACCGCATTGGCAGCCGTTGGGGGATACAGCAAGGGCTTTTCGGGCTACACTTATAACGCAAGCGATAATGTGTTTAGCGATGGCACCAGTTTAGAAATGGCCTCCGTAACGGGCAACACAACTGATGGCTTTGCCTTAAGCATTGTAATGGCCGTACCGGCATAATCATCCGTTATCTGCCATGGGAAAATCAACCATCAAACTTTGTTATCGCAAAATAATAGACAGCAGCGCAACCAAACCCTGGGATAAGTTTGTGCTGGAGGATAGCTATGCCGAGTTTAGGCTGCAGGTGCAAAACTTTGCGCAGGTAAAGCAATACCCATCCTTCGCCGAACTGGTACACGAGGTGCCCGAAGCTAAAAAGATAAACCAGATGGTTGGCCCCGCCATAACCGGCTACATACAACAGCTGAACGAAGTAGTACCCGATATATTGAATAACCTTGGCAGAAGGTTTATCAAATTCAAAACCTACCACTTCGAGATCATCAACTCGCATTTTGATCAACGGGAGAAACACCAGGTTGCTGTCAGCTTTTTTTCGGAACCGATGATATGGTATGGCACCATTGATAATTACCTGCTGCTGGCGCCGTTTGGGCAGGAAACAGGCGAAGTTTTAACCCATATGATGCAATTGCAGCCATATTTGAGTATTTACAGCATTACCGAAATGGCATGAGCATAGCATTATCGCCCGGCAAGATATTTCTGGCAGATCAGCGTGGGCTCGCCGAAGATGCCACGCAGCAATGCTATTCCACCTTTAATTTCGGTGATTTTAATAACGGTGATAAAGAGCCTTTTGGCAACTTATACACGTTGAATGATGAGGTGTTATCGGCAGGTTCGGTAAGTAAACAACAGGCGCTGCATAATAATTACCTGCTGCTGATGCCTATAACCGGCTCCGTCACCTATACCGATAACTCCCGCTGGCTGGAGCTGGAACCGGGCGAGGCAGTGATGGTACCGCTGATAGCAGGCAGCGAGTTTAAGATCTCCAATCCGTACCCTGCCAACTGGATAAATTATCTGCGTATAGAGATCAGGTGTGATGGATTGTTTGCCGGTACAGCCGCACGTTTTACTTTCGATTTGGAGGAACGGCCCAACCAGCTCGTCCCGGTAATAGATAGCCCGGCTTTGCCCTTTAAGGCGCATATTGGCAGGTTCGCCGGGAGGGAGGAAGCGGTATACCAACTTGCCGAAGCATCGGGTAAAATCTTCTCATTTGTAATAGCGGGCGCTTTTGAACTACAAAACCGCCTTTTACACCAGCACGATGGACTGGCCCTTTGGGATGCCGGCACCATTGAAGCCGAAGCGCTGAGCAATAACGCCATATTGCTGCTGCTCGAATTAAAATAGACAAGACCCCCAATTTCTTTACCGACACAATACTGCTATTGGTCGATACAAGTGTCACAAACCTGTTACACTTATGGATATTCGACCCATTGTTCTGAAATAAACTATTGACTTAAATATTAAACACATGAAAAAACGCATCATTTTACTCGCTGTGATATTGTCGGCGGCATCATCCTGCTCAAAGGATAGCGCTACAACCGGCACCACTACCGATGGTACAACTACTACCACCACCACAACAACTACTACATCCGGCTCCACTACAGGTACAGACGCAGCAACAACAACCTGCACCGGTACTACAGTAGAACAGATTGTTTGCGCGGCTACCAGCTTTATCAGCAGCTTAAGCACCACCCAGCAGGCAACAACTGTACTTACTTATAACAAAACCGACGCCGTAAAGTGGTCTAACCTGCCATGCGGATCGTCCTGCAGGGTGGGGATCCAGTTGAGTACGCTAAGTACAACGCAATTAGCAAATGCCAAAGCTGTTGTAAAAGCCGCCATGGGTACCGTTAGCGGCACCGGGTACGACCAGGCGATGCAGATCTTATTAGCCGACGACGTGTTAGGCACGCAGCGCAGCGGTTATTCATCGGGCACTTATTTTATCTCATTTTTAGGTACGCCAACTACAACCGGTACCTGGCAGCTGCAATTTGGCGGCCATCACCTGGCGGTAAACATTACGGTAAGTGCCGGCGTTATCACCGGTGCATCGCCATTTTTTATAGGCGTTGAACCAAAAACATGGACCAGCGGCACAACTACTTACGCGCCTTTAGCCGCCAACCAATCAACCATGGCGGCTATGCTGGCATCATTAACAAGCAGCCAGTTGGCCAGTGCTAAATTATCAAGCACCTTTAGCGATGTGGTTTTAGGGCCGGGCTCGGATGGGAAGTTCCCTGCCACTAAAGTGGGTGTAGCCGCAAGTACTTTTACATCGGCACAAAAAGCATTGGTATTGGCCGCCATAAAACAATGGGGAAGCAATGTTGATGATGCAACCGCTACCAGCTTATTAGCCACTTACAGCAGCGAAATGGATAATACATACATCGCCTACTCGGGCAGTTCGGGTGGTACAAGTGGCAGCGCGGGTACCTTCCTGATATCCAATGCCGACTACGTAAGGATAGACGGGCCAAGCATTTGGATAGAGTTTGTTTGCCAAAGCGGTGTTGTATATACCAGCCAAATTCATTATCATAGCATTTACAGAGACCATGTACGCGATTACGGGAATAACTTTACTTTCTAACGATCAAATGCATATCCAGACCAGCAAAAACAGCCGCACCGTGTACCACGGTCGGCTGTTTATACTAACCCTTTCCCTTATGGTTATTGGTTTACTAAAAGCGGTTGCGCACCCTATGCCCAATTCGGTAGTGCTGCTTGATATTAAGCCCCAAATGGTAACCGCAGAACTCCAGCTCCCCTTAAATGAACTGGAACTGGCATTCGGGCATGATGTAAATCGCAACTCTGATAAATTAGTTGAGCGCTTAGGTACGCAGCTGAAAGCCTATATTTTGCAGCATGTGCATCCTGTTGGTTCCGACGGAAGGAACTGGGCCGTTAGCCTGCAGGATATGCTGGTGCAGCCCGTTCAGCAAAGCGAAAGCGGGCCCTACAAAGAACTTACCGTACACCTGGTACTCATCCCAACCGATGGGAACAGTACCCGCAATTTTACGTTGAATTACGATGTGATCATTCACCAGGTGGTGTCGCATTTCGCACTGGTATCAGTTAGGCAGGATTGGGATAACGGGCTTAGTCAAAACCATCCTTACCAGGTTGGTGTGGTTAGGATGGATGTGCCCACCAATAAAATACTGCCCCTGCAGGTAAATATACAGCAGGGCAGCCTGTGGACGGGTTTTACCGCAATGCTGGGTTTGGGTATGCAGCACATTAAAGAGGGTACCGATCACCTGCTTTTCCTGCTCACCCTTTTATTGCCTGCCACGTTGCTGGTAACCCGCAAACAATGGGGCCAATTTGGTGGGGTAGGGTACAGCCTGGTGCGCATATTTAAAATAGTCACTGCTTTCACTGCGGGGCATTCTGTTACGTTACTAATAGGTGCTACCGGCCTTTTTAGTTTCCCCGGCAGGCCAATAGAAATTTTAATAGCGCTGAGTATTTTAATATCGGCCATACACGCGTACAAACCCATTTTCCCGGGCAAGGAGATGTATATAGCCGCAGGCTTCGGGCTCGTCCACGGCATGGCCTTTGCCGAAACGCTGGTAAATTTAAACCTCGATGCCGGCCGTATGGCGCTGAGCATATTGGGCTTCAATTTAGGTATCGAGCTGATGCAGCTTTTTATCATCGCTATCATAATCCCCTGGTTGATCATCCTCAGCTATAACAATCTTTATAAAGGGTTAAGAGTTGGTGGCGCAATAACCGCAGGCACAGCTTCGGTAGGCTGGATGGTTGAGCGGATAACAGATAAACCAAACATTGTTGGCTCAGCAGTAATGGCCGCGGCGGGGTATGCGCAATGGCTGGTACTTATTTTGGCAATTGCGGCGGTATTTAGTTTCTTTGCGCCTCGCAGGCAAAACGCGCTGGGCTGATCAGATGAAATACCTTTACCTCGTATTCCTGGGTTTATTGATATTGCAAAAAGCCTCGGCACAAAACCTAAGCGGTAAAATTACCGGCGAACGCGCATTGCCTTTACAAGGTGTTTACCTGTTTAACCTGCGCACCGGCAACCATGCACATACCGATGAATCGGGCTTGTATCTGCTGAAGAATAATAAGCCGGGCGATTCTATCAAGGTATCGCATGTGGGGTATCAAGCCATTATTATCGCCTATAAGCAATCAACGCTCAATATGCAGTTGGCCACTTCTTTATTCCAGCTTAACGAGGTTATCGTATCCGAAGGCATTAACCATTTATCATCGGTTTCGGCGGTTGATGTGCAAACAAACCCGGTAAATTCCTCGCAGGAACTGTTGCGCAGGGTGCCTGGCTTGTTCATTGGGCAGCACGCTGGCGGCGGCAAGGCCGAGCAGTTGTTCCTCCGTGGGTTCGACCTCGACCATGGCACTGATATTAATATTACCGTTGACGATATGCCGGTGAATATGGTGAGCCACGGGCACGGCCAGGGCTATGCCGATCTGCACTTTGTGATACCCGAAACCGTTGGCCAGGTAGATTTTGATAAAGGCCCTTACCATGCAGCAAAAGGCAACCTCGCAACCGCGGGTTATGTGGCTTTCAGCACTAAAGACAGGCTGGATAACAGCTCGGTAACTTTTGAGACGGGTAAATTCAATACCTATAAAACACTGGGTTTGTTCAACCTGCTCAACACCAAAAAACAGGCAGCCTATGTGGCGGTAGATTACCTGCGTACCGATAACTATTTTGAAGCCCCGCAGGATTTTACCCGCTTAAACCTGTTTGGCAAATACACCCTCAACTTTGCCAATGCAGATAAACTGACCGTATCTGCCTCGTATTTTAACAGTAAATGGGATGCGTCCGGCCAGATCCCGCAGCGCGCGGTCGACGAAGGGCTCATCACCCGCTTTGGTGCTATTGATAGCAAGGAGGGGGGCGAAACAAGCCGCAGTAACGTAAATCTGCATTACAATAAATACTTCAACTCATCCACCTGGCTAAAAAGCTCTGCTTTTTACAGCCGGTATAATTTTGAGCTGTACTCCAACTTCACCTTCTTTTTAAACGATCCGGTGAACGGCGATCAGATAAGGCAGAAGGAAAATCGCAATATTGCCGGTTTCGAATCGGTTTTAAATAAAGTTTATAGGCTTGCCAATACCGATATTACCATACAAGCCGGCACGGGCCTAAGGTATGATGATGTGAATAATATTGAGTTATCACACACCGCCAACCGCAGCACAACGCTACAAAACATGATGCTGGGCGATGTGAACGAAACCAACACCTATGGTTTTTTAAATACCGAAATTGAGATGGGTAAGCTGATGATAAACCCCGCCCTGCGGTTTGATCACCTGAACTTTAAATATGCCGACCACTTGTTGGCGGGGAGCCCGGCAGCTTCAGACGGGAAAGCTATTCTGAGCCCGAAACTTAACTTCTTATACAACCAAAGTAAGGACCTGCAATTTTTTCTGAAACTTGGCAAAGGCTTTCATAGCAACGACACCCGCGTAGTTGTAGCGCAGCAAGGCTACAAAATATTACCGGCGGCCTACGGTGCCGACCTGGGCACCACCTGGAAACCCGCCCCGCGCCTGATACTGAACGCTGCCCTGTGGTACCTGTACCTGCAGCAGGAGTTTGTTTATGTTGGCGACGAAGGCGTGGTAGAACCCAGTGGCCGCACCGCCCGTAAGGGGATAGACCTTGGGCTGCGTTACCAACTTACCAACTGGCTGTTTTTAAACGGCGATGCTACCTACACCCATGCCCGCGCTTTGGATGAAGCAAAAGGGGAGGACTACATCCCGCTGGCGCCGAGGTTTACTTTTACCGGTGGATTGAGTGTTAAGCAATTGGGCAAATTTTCGGGCAGTATCCGCTCGCGGTACCTGGCAAGCAGGCCGGCTAATGAGGATAATTCCATTACTGCCAAAAGTTATTTTATTACAGATGCCAACGTTAATTATACCTGGAAACGATTCACTTTTGGTATCGTTACCGAAAATATCTTCAACACCGCCTGGAACGAAACGCAGTTTGCCACCACCTCGCGCCTGCAAAACGAAGCCGCCCCGGTTACCGAGATCCATTTTACACCCGGAACGCCTTTTAATATTAAGGGGCTTATTACCGTTAAGTTTTAAAACGCTTTAACTGGAGGAGTTTGATTACCAGGCGATCAACTGGTTGGCATAAATAAAAAAATAAAACTTATTGATAAATAAATCGTATGTATGCATAGTATTTTGAACAGCAAAACAAGGCTAACCAATTCCTGAGAAAATAAACCTGATAGCTTGTTAAAACAGTTCAATTTGAAAGTACCGTCCCGTTTTGGGAAGGGTATTGGTGGTGAAAAATTTGGTGAGAAAATAAAAAACGGCGTTTAAATTGTTTAAAGATGGTTTTTGTTTTCGGCGCAAATTTTCGGCACTCTTTTGGATGCGCAAGTACAAATGATTTGAATATTAAATAAAAACCAACATGTTAATTGAATTTTTAGGGGTGGTTTTATTATTAGCATTAATAATAATTCCCTTGATGCCCCGTAAAGCTAAACCCAAACCTGTATCTGCATTAAAAGTAGACACCGATACACACGACGCAGAGTACGCCATTAACGAAAACGGCAAGCTGGAACGAATACAATTTCACCAGCACCATTAGCTAATAATTAAGTAAATCGAAGAAAAAAAGCCGCCCCGTAAAACAGGGCGGCTTTGTAATATATGGGCCAGGTATTAATTAAAAGGTGAAGCCCACACGCGCAAAAAAGCGGCGACCGTTGCCACCCATCTGCACCGCATCAAACGGGCCCGATGGTTCGTTGTTGTAAGCCCATCCCTTTGCTCCTTTTACGTAAGCAAGATCGGGGTGTACATTAAAAACATTATCCGCACCAAGCGAAAAACGGGTGGTTTTGCTCACTTTGTAAGAAAAATACAGGTCGCTGGTTACCTTGCCGCTGTAGATGTACTGATCGGCCAATTGTGCCGAGCCATCATCGGTAGGTACCGTAGGGCTAAGGGTACTGCCATCGCCGTAACCCAGCAGGTCTATTTTACCAAAGTAGGTAAAGCGAGTACCTACGGTAAAGCTTTTATGCCCATACTCGGGGTTTAAGGTGAATTTTTGCGGCGGAGCCGATGCCAGGATAAACTTCTTTTCGCGATCGCTCAGGAAGGTAGCTTGCAGCGCAGGCGTAGTACCTAATATGGCAGGGTAGTTTACTTTATCAATATCCATGCTTTGGAAGTTACCCGCAAACAATACTTTAAAGCGATTGGCGCCAACTGTTTTGCTATAATCTATCACCACATCCAAACCGCGGTTTGTAGTATTTACGGCGTTTGCAAAAAACTGCGCGGCGCTTACGCTAAGGCTGTTTAAAGCATTGGTAAAAGATGGATCGAGCGTAGGATCTGATGCGCTGAACTGGCCCGATAGCACCACACGGTCGGTTACCTTAATGATGTAACCATCTACTGTAAAGCTTAACTCGGGGATAGGCTTGTAAGTGAAACCTAAGCCGGCGTTTTTAGATTTTTCCTGTTTTAAGTTAGGGATGCCTGCTGCCTTGGTAATAGGGCTGTAGTTTGGTGCAATCTTAACTTCAGATACAATAGCACCCTGTACGTTGGTAAAGGTGTTGCTGTAATTTATCTGCTGTAATGATGGCGCACGGAAACCTGTACCTGCCGAGCCGCGGATATTAAAGTTATCGGTTACCTTATAACGGGTTGCAAATTTGGTGTTAAAGGTAGAGCCAAAATCGCTGTAATGCTCGTAACGGTTGGCGAAGTCAACCAGCCATTTTTTGGTAACATCAAGCTCAAAATCTACATAAACACCGGCAACTTTACGGTTGGCGTTTGCTTCATCTGCCGGTTGGAACCCCGGGAAACCCTGCGAACCTGCAGCCTGTGTGCCCGTTGGGTCGTAGTTGCGGTAAGAAGCGTCCTCACCGGCGAAGATCTTATAACGCTCGTAGCGGAACTCGCCGCCAAAACCAAAGTTCAGGCCCGATGCTACTTTGCTAAAATGTTTGTTAACGTTTAAGTTGGTTGTGTTCTGTAAAAATTCCGAACCTCCATCGTCAAAATGGGTTTTGTAAGCCCCCAGCGAAGCGTTAAAGGTTTTATCCCCAAAAAAATGGAATTTGTTATTACCGGTGTTATTGCTGAGGTCCCAGTCCCAGCCATCGCCAACGGTGCCTTTAAACCCGGCAGCAAAAGATACATCGGTATTATGGGTTTGAATGATAGGGTTGTAGTAAGAATCTCCATCTGGCGTGGTGAAGATGATATCGGTAGATTTAGCGTAATCCACAGGGAAACGCTCGGGCCTGCCCGATAGGTTACGGGTAAAGGCATAAGCGTCTGAAGGTTTATAGCTGTAACCGCCAAAGCTGTAAAAGGTTGTTTGTGTACCTGCCAGCGGAATTTCGCTGTTGAAGAATACTGTTCCGCTTTTGCCAGAGCCATCGCCATTTGCACGGCGGTATGGGTTTATGGGCAGGGCGGCAGGGTTAGAGGTAGTGGTATCGTGCGTTTGGCGGAAGGTTTTATCGTTTTGGGCATACTCGCCGGTAATATTGAAGAAACCACCGTTGTTGCCAATATCAAACCCGTAGTTGGCATCAATAGTAAGGCCTTTGCCATCTATGGTGCCTGCATGTGGGTAGTAACCTGCAACTACGCTTTTACCAGTGTTAAAAGCAGGGTCGTAATAACCCGAGTATCCGGCGTTCACGGTAAATACGTTGGTGTTTTTCTTTAAAACCAGGTTGATAACACCCGCAATAGCATCAGAACCGTACTGGGCGGATGCTCCATCGCGCAGGATCTCCACCCTGTCGATAGCGGCGGTTGGGATAGAACTTAAGTCTACGCCCGAGTTACCGCGACCGCGCGTGCCAAATACGGCAACAAATGCGGTGGAATGGCGGCGTTTGCCGTTTACCAGCACAAGGGTTTGATCGGGGCCAAGGCCTCTTAACGTACCCAGTTGCACGTGGTCGGCACCGTCCGAGCCGGATTGTTTGTTATAATTGAAGGATGGTGCAGCATAGTTTAATATGTCGGTAAGATCCAGTCGGCCTGTAGAAGCAGCAGCTTTACTTACATTAACTACATCAACCGGCACCGCGGTTTCCAGCTTTACGCGACCGGCAGAGCGGGTACCAATAGCCACAACCTCGTTTAGCTGCGAAACATCGCTTACCAAAACAACATTGATAACGGTTTTGCCGCTTACAGGTACTGTTTGCGTTTTGTAGCCGGTGTAGCTAAAAACCAGTTCGGCGGCAGATGGTGCCGAAATAGAAAAATAACCATCTTTATTGGTACTGGTACCTATGGTGCTGCCGCTCACCCGCACGCTTACGCCGGGCATTGTTAAATTATCTATCGACCCGGTAACGGTACCGGTAACTGTTATTTTTTGGGCGAGGGCCGTACCCGTAATAAAAAATAACAAGGCAATAAAGAGTAGCGTTTTCTTCATAAAACTGTAGTAGGGGTTAAAGTTTGCGTTAATTTAAACGTAAGGTAACAATTATTGTATATGATTTACTGCGGGTGTTAATTTATTGTTATTAATAAAAAATTAGATGCCAATTATTATTAAAATGGTAATTTTTAGGTTCGACTGCATTGTAGCTATTATCGTACCCGGGAACAATAATATCGGGAGAAAATACCTGAGCAAACGGATGATACCCGAAGTTTATAGCCCCAGGTTTTATTGATAAAATGATAAATACTGGCAACTAAAAGTATGATATTGACAATGAAGCATTTACAAGGCACATATATCTTATAGTTTTGATAATAGAAATAATAATTGTATTTTTCCCCTATAAATTTCTCATTATTAGTTTATTACCCCCGCCTTGTATTGCAAGGGCTAAGCAAGTAAAAGAAAATTATTATTTTTAAGTTAACAGCTCTAATTAATAACTATTAAAATTTCTTTGCTGATGTACGTGGAGCCCCTCTCTTTCTACGCCAGTATAATTATCATCAGGCAGCCTATCTGCTACGGGCGATCTGCACAAAATTTTAATATGGTATTTGTTGGGCTATTTTCTAGATGGTACAGGCAAAAAGGCATTTACACATTTTAAAATGTATGCGCCTTATTTAAATGGCGGTAATAATTTGGCGGCGCGCCGATGGATTTGATAATATGAAGAAACTTTTACTTTTTGGTTTTTTATTAATAATTGCTGCGGCAGGTTTTGCGCAGGCTCCTGACATTTCTTACCCAAGCCCGCAGGTTTTTGTGCTTGGTAAAGCCATTACAAATCTTGCGCCCACCAATTCGGGTGGCGCGGTGCCCAATACCGCATATAGCGAGGTTACAACTCTGGCCGGGAACGGAACCGCGGGTTTTGTAGATAACACAGGCTTAGCCGCACGTTTCGATAGTCCATATGCTATAGCAAGCGATGCTTCCGGTAATATTTATGTGGCGGATTACGGCAACAACGCCATCCGCAAAATAACACCTGCAGGGGTAGTAACTACGGTGCCAACATCGGGCCTATCGTCTCCCGCGGGGATAGCCGTTGACGCGGCCGGCAATATTTACATAGCTGATACCGGGAACCAGTTAATAAAAATGGTTACGCCGGCAGGGGTTGTAACCATTATAGCTGGCAACGGCAGCCCCGGTGCTGTAAATGGGCCTGCGTTAACAGCATCGTTCAGCAATCCGCAGGATGTAGCGGTTGACCTGTTGGGTAATATATACGTTGCCGATTTCAACAACAACCAGATACGCAAAATTAGTGCAGGTGTTGTAAGTGTTTTGGCTGGCAGTGGCTCAAGCGGTCTTGCTAACGGTGCGCCTGCTACGGCAAGGTTCAAAAACCCATTTGGGGTGGCTGTTGACGCTGCAGGCAATGTTTACGTAGCTGATTTTAATAACAGTGCGATACGGAAAGTAACCCCGGGTGGCGTGGTAAGTACCCTTGCAGGTAACGGTACCGCGGGTTTTGCCAATGCCAATGGAACCGCCGCGAGGTTTAGCAACCCCGGCGATATTGCGGTGGATGCAAACGGAAATGTATACGTAACCGATTCGTATAATAGCCTTGTACGTAAAATTACCCCCGCCGGCAATGTTACTACCTTTGCAGGCAATAATGGCAATTTTGACAGGGTAGATGGGATAGGTACAAATGCGGTGTTTGGTTTCCCGTTAGGCATTACCATAGACCCGGCTGGTAATTTATACACCTCGGATAATGGTACACACGCTATACGCAAAGCGATAACCAAAGGCTATTACATTGATAAAATTTTGCCTGCGGGCCTGGTTTTCGATCCTACCACCGGCATTATCAGCGGCACGCCTACCGCAGTTACTGCGGCAGCTAATTACACCATTTCTGCTTATAATGATGCAGGAAGCAGCAGCAAAACGATAAGCATTGCGGTAAGGCTGCCATCTACAGATGCTACGCTTAGTGGTTTAACAGCAAGTGTTGGCGGTATAAACCCTGCCTTTGTGGCAACCGGCAAAAGGTATGTTATTAATGTTGCCAATAGTGAATCAGGTACTACGGTTACTCCCGTTTTAATTAATCCGCAGGCATCGTTAACGGTGAATGGCGTATCGCTGGCAAGCGGAGCAGCATCTAATACCATCCCTTTAAACTTAGGAAATAACGATATCACTATAAAGGTAACTGCCGAAGACGGGTTAACAGTGGGTAATTATTTGGTATCGGTAGTTAGGGCAAAGGTGGCTATTGCCGGCCCCGTTATATCTTATAATACTACTAATAACTTTCCTGTAAATGTAACTATACCAAATTTGGCGCCTACCAATACAGGTGGCGCGGTACCTGCCATAAGTTATGGGCAAGTAACTACGTTTGCAACGGGATTTTCTGCGCCATGGGGTATAACTACAGATGTTGCCGGTAATGTTTATGTGGCTGATGGAACCAAGCAAATACGCAAAATAACGCCGGCGGGAGCTGTATCAGTTTTTGTAACGGCGGCTGCCAATTTAAAAAATGTAACCGGGCTGGGCTCCGATGCACAAGGCAATATTTATGCCGCTGAATCGGGGAATAACAAGATCAGGATAATATCGCCAACAGGAACGCTTGGCACAGTTGCGGGTTATGCGGGCAATTATGGAAATTTGAACGGTGCCGATGCCGACGCGGAGTTTGCTACTCCTGCGGGCGTAGCGGTAGACGGTTTATCGAATTTATACATAGCCGATCAGGATAATAAACTTATCCGCAAAAGAACGCTCGACGGGCAGGTGACCACACTTGCCGGAACAGGTGCAACCGGGTCAGTAAATGGTCCGGGTTCGTCGGCAACTTTTACAGTGCCGATAGGCATTGCCAGCGATTTCGACGGGAATGTGTTTGTGGCCGATCTTTTGGGCCAGGTGATACGAAAAATAACACCGGCAGGGCAGGTAAGTACATTTGCCGGCAGGGGAACCGCCGGGGAAATTGACGGTACCGGAACCGCCGCGGCATTTGATTCGCCTGCGGCAGTTGCTGTTGACCCCATTGGTACCATATACGTGGCCGATGCGGCTAACAGCAAAATTCGGAGAATCACACCTTCCGGCGAAGTAACCATTTTTGCCGGGGATGGACAGTACAGGTTGTTGAACGGTAACGGCATGTTGTCAAGCTTCTCTTACCCCCTGGGTGTGGCTGCAGACCAAAACGGGCACTTGTTTGTGGCAGATTATGGAAACAATGCTGTGCGTAAAATTGAAACGCTTGGCTATGGCATTTACCCCCACGATTTTTTACCAGCCGGGCTTGTATTTGATAATAAAACAGGTATTATCAGCGGGAAGCCAACAACTGTAACGCCAAGCCGCAGTTATAAAATTACTGCTTACAACCTTGGCGGCAGCAGTGTTTCTAACATAACTATACGAATAATCAACATAACCAACGAAGCGCGTTTAAGTAACATTACGCTTAATCCTGGCACTTTATCGCCGGCATTCGCCTCGGCAACTACAACTTATAGTGCCAGTGTTACAAAAACAAGCATCATTATTACGCCAACAGCCATGGAACCGGCGGCCAACATCAAAATAAACGGCGTAGCTGTAGTAAGCGGTGCAGCTTCCGCCCCGGTGCCGCTCGTGCTTGGTGCAAATGCCATTTCAATTGTGGTTACGGCCACTGATGGTGTTACCCAAAAAACATATACCCTTAATGTAACCCGGGCGCCGGCACCACCAAATGCCGATCTATCTGGTTTAACCGTAAGTGCAGGTACGTTAAGCCCGGCATTCACCTCGGGTACAGTTAATTATACAACAGCGGTAAGCAACGCTACAGCCAGCTTTATAATTACGCCAACCAGCCCCAATAGCCTGGCCACCATACAGGTAAACGGCGCTGCAGTTGCCAGCGGAGCAGCATCAACCGCTATTCCTTTAACGGTTGGGCTTAATACCATTACCACCATAGTAACCGATGAGAATGGCAATAACAAAACCTACACCATACAGGTAACAAGGGCAGCATCGGTAAATGCCGATCTGGCTTCGCTGGGTTTGAGCGATGGTACCTTAACGCCCGTGTTTAATGCTGCTACCTTAACTTACACAGCTGCCGTAGCCAATACGGTAACCGGTATTGCTATAACGCCAGCCACTGCCGATGCCACGGCTACTATAAAAGTAAACGGTGTTACTGTTGCTAATGGGGTAACATCGGCTACCATCCCGCTAAATGTTGGTGCAAACGTTATTACAACCGTTGTAACAGCGCAGGATGGCGTTACGCTTAAAACTTACACCCTTAACGTTAACAGGGCAGCATCCACAAACGCGGATCTTTCGGCACTGGCGTTAAGCCAGGGGACCTTATCGCCCGCTTTTGGGGCCGGTATTTTAGTTTACAGCGCTTCGGTAACCAATAGCGTTACAAGTATTACAGTAACGCCAACCACATCTGATGTTAGCGCTACAATACAAGTAAATGGCGTAGCGGTTAGCAGTGGTTCGGCATCGGCTGCAATACTGCTTAATGCCGGTTTAAACGTTGTTACAACAGTTGTTACTGCCGGCGATGGCGCAACAACTAAAACCTATACCACAAATATCACCAGGGTTGCATCAAACAACTCAAACCTGGCCGGCCTCAGCTTAAGCGCGGGCACATTATCGCCTGCGTTCGATCCTGCAACCATATCTTACACAAGTTTGGTAGGTGTTGCCACTACAAGCATTACCATTACGCCAACCCAGGCCGACGCGGGGGCATCTATAAAGGTAAATGGTGTTACGGTTGTTAGTGGTACACCATCTGCAAACATCCCGTTAAACATGGGGGCAAATGTTATCACAACGGTTGTAACAGCCGAAGATGGTACAACAAAAACCTACACCACTACGGTAACAAGGGCTTCATCAACCAATGCGGACCTGTCTGCACTAAGTATAAGCGCCGGCACCTTATCTCCGGCATTCGCTTCGGGCACTACCGTTTATACCGCGGCGGTAAACAATACAACTACAGGGATCACTTTAACGCCAACAAGCGCGGATGCTAATTCGGTAATAAAAGTAAATAATACCGTTGTTGCAACGGGCACATCATCGTTATTGGTGCCATTGGTTGTGGGCAATAATAATATCACTGTACAGCTAACAGCCGAAGACGGTGTAACTATTAACACCTATACCATTACGGTTACCCGTGCCCCATCTGCGGTTTCAAGCCTGGCAGCGCTGGCAACCAGTGCGGGCCCGATAAGCCCGGTATTTGATCCGGCTACGTTAACCTACGCGGTATCTGTTGCCAACGGTGTAGCCAGCGCCACCATAACGCCCACCACCACTGATGCCAATGCTACCGTGAAAGTGAATGGTGTAACGGTTGCCAGCGGCAGCGCGTCAACATCCATACCGTTAAATATTGGGTTAAACGCTGTTGTTACCACGGTTACTGCCGAGGATGGGATTACGGTGACCAGCTATACTGCCAATATTACCAGGGCACCATCAGCCAATGCGGATCTGGCAAGCCTTACTTTAAGCTCTGCGATCATCAACCCCGCATTTGCATCGGGAACACTCTCTTATACCGCGGCTGTAAGTAACGCCACAACATCTACAACATTAACCCCAACAGTAAGCGATGCTACGGCCAGCATAACCGTAAATGGCGTGGCAGTTACAAGCGGAAGCGCTTCAGTACCCATAAATTTGAGTGTGGGCTTAAATACCATCACTACGGTAGTGACCGCGCAGGATGGTGTAACCACCAAAACTTATACCGTTGATATTACCCGGGCGGCTTCATCAGATGCTGATCTGTCTGGCCTAACCCTGAGCGCGGGTACATTATCGCCTGCTTTTACTGCTGCAAACGCTAACTACACCGTTACGGTAACCAGTTTAAACAGTATAACCGTAACACCTGTACAAAATGATGTTAATGCATCCATTACAGTTAACGGTACAGCAGTTACAAGTGGTACAGCATCGCAGCCGATACCTTTAACAGTTGGTGGTAACCCCATAAACATATTGGTTACCGCTGCAGATGGTACTACAAAAAATTACCTGGTTACCGTTAACAGGGCGGCATCAGGCGATGCTTTCCTGACCAACCTTGTTCCGGGCACAGGTACCTTAAGCCCTGTATTTGCAAGTGGTACCGTTGCTTACACCGTTCCGGTGGGCAACGCGGTTACAACTATAAATTTTACACCAACATTAAGTGACGCCAACGCGACGGTACAAGTAAACGGCATAGCCGTTGTTAACAGTACTGCATCGCAGAATATCCCGTTGGCGGTAGGTGCCAACGCAGTGACCGTTACGGTTACGGCCGAAAATGGCACTCCCAAAAATTATACAGTAAGCGTTGTGCGGGCAGGTTCGGCAGATGCTACCTTAAGTAATTTAACCGTAAACGGGGCAACTATCGCGCCTGTATTCGCATCGGGTACTATCACTTATACCGCTTCGGTAAGCAATACGATAACCAGCGTAACACTGACGCCTGTTGTTAACGAACCTAATGCTACGGTTACCGTTAATGGTTCTGCTGTAGCAAGTGGTTCTGCATCGGGTACTATACCGCTGGTTGTGGGTGCAAATACTATTACAACCGTTATAACCGCGCAGGATGGCAGCACAACAAAAACGTATACCGTAACCGTGAACAGGGCGCTGTCGTCCAATGCGGATCTGGCTAACCTAACCGCCAGTTCGGGTACTTTATCGCCCACCTTTGCGTCCGCTGTTGTAGATTATACCGTGCATGTTGGTAATACTACAACCGGCATCAGTGTTACACCAACCAGGAGTGATGCGGGAGCTGTAATACGGGTGAATGGAACCATCGTAAGCAGTGGCTCGGCATCGGGCACCGTACCACTGGTTGTCGGCGATAATGCTATTACCGTACAGGTAACAGCGGCGGATGCTACAGTTAAAACCTATACCGTTACCGTAAACAGGGCCATGCCGGCTGCTTCTACAGATGCAAACCTGGCCTCACTGGCAGTTAGCACAGGTACGTTAACACCGGCTTTTGCGCAAGCTACGCCTGCTTACACCGTATCTGTACCTAATACCACTACCGGCATTAGTGTAACCCCAACAAGTACCGAATCTCATGCTACCATAACGGTAAACGGTACCACGGTTGCCAGTGGAACAGCATCTGGTGCAATAAACCTGAACGGCGGTGCAAATATCATCACCACTATTATTACTGCGGAGGATGGTACAACTATAAAAACGTATACCATAACAGTAAACAGGGCGCTATCTACAAATGCCAACCTGGCCAATATTACGCTAAGTGCGGGTACATTGAACCCGGTTTTTGTGGCCGGTACAATAAACTATACCGCAGCTGTTAGTAATGCGATAAATACCATCCAGTTAACACCCACCACTGAAGTTGCTTCGGCAACAATAAAAGTGAATGGGGTAACTGTTGCCAGCGGCGCTGCTTCGGCTGCCATTCCGTTGAATATTGGTCCGAATGCCATCACCACAATTGTTACCGCCGAAACCGGTGTTACAAAAACCTACACAGTTACGGTAACGCGTGCTGCATCGCCAAATGCCGACCTCGCTAACTTAACTCTGAACACAGGTACGCTTAACCCGGTATTTGCTGCCGGCACAACAACTTATACTGCCGCCGCGGGTAATGCCGTTAACACCATCAGGCTTACCCCAACCGTGGCAGAAGTTAATGCTACCGTTAAAGTAAACGGGGTAACTGTGGCAAGCGGCAGCGCTTCGGCAGCATTGCCGTTGGTTGTTGGGCCTAATGTAATAACCACTGTGGTAACCGCGCAGGACGGTACACCAAAAACGTATACGGTTACTGTAACCAGGGCACAATCGCCTAATGCTAACCTGGCAAACCTTACGCTAAGCACCGCAACGCTTAACCCGGTATTCGCGGCAGGAACCATCAGCTATACCGCTGCGGTGAGCAATGCCATTACAACTATTAAAGTAACGCCTACTGTGGCCGATGCAATGGCTACTGTGCAGGTAGATGGCCTCACTGTTGCCAGCGGCACGGCATCAACGGATATAAATTTAGCCGTCGGCTCAAACGTGATCACAACCTTGGTAACCGCAGAGGACGGTACAACCAAAACCTATATCGTAACGGTAGACAGGGCGAAATCGCCAAATGCCAACCTTGCCAACCTGAGCCTGAGCGCAGGAACACTTAACCCTGTATTTGCTGCCGGTACTGTTGGTTATACCGCGTCGGTTAGTAATGCTACCGCGGGTATCGCCGTAACCGCTACCGTTAGCGAACCAAATGCTACCCTGCAAATAAATGGCGCCGCCGTTGCAAGCGGAAGCCCTTCGGCCAGTATCCCGCTGTTGGTTGGGCCGAATGTAATTACTACCCTGGTTACCGCGCAGGACGGTACAACAAAAACCTATACTATAACAGTTACGCGCGCGCCATCGCCTGATGCTACGCTGAGTAACATCGTATTGAGCGACGGTACATTATCGCCCGGCTTTGCAGCTGCTACTACAAGTTATACAGCTTCGGTTGCTAACGCGATAACTTCGGTAACGCTAACACCAACGGTAAACGAACCCAATGCAACCGTGAAGGTGAATGGTGTAACCGTGGCGAGTGGTGCGGCATCGGGGCCTATTGCACTGGTTGTTGGCCCGAATGTTATTACCACTACCGTTACCGCGCAGGATGGGGTATCAACACAGGTTTATACCACTACAATAACCCGCGCACCGTCTTCCAACGCGTTTTTAACAGCGCTTGGAGTTAGCACAGGCAACTATAGCCCGGGCTTCGGCACAAACATATTTGATTATACCATGCTTGTTACCAATAACGTTACCAGCCTGAGTTTAACGCCGGTACTGGCAGATAATACCGCCACCATAACGGTTAATGGTGTAGCTTCGGCAAGTGGCGCGGCATCTGCACCGGTGGTCTTAGCAGTTGGTAATAATTTTATCAAAACAGTAGTAACCGCGCAGGATGGTGTAACCGTTAAAACTTATACGGTTATTGTGAACCGGGCGCTATCCTCAGAAAACGACCTGAGCGATCTTGCCATCAGCGCCGGCACTTTAACGCCGGCATTTCAATCTGGTATTAATGATTATACGGCATCGGTTAGCAATGCTACCACAAGCCTTACCGTTAAACCAACGGTGGCTGATGCAACCGCAACGGTTAAGGTAAATAACGTAGCGGTAGCCAGCGGGACGTCATCGGCGCCGATAAGCCTGGTGGTTGGTACAAATACTATCAGCGCTATAGTTACGGCGCAAAATGGTGTAACCAACACTTATACCATTGTGGTTACACGTGCAGCATCTGCTAACGCCGATCTGTCTAACCTTACTGCAAACACGGGCGCACTAAGTCCTGCGTTTGCAAGCAACACGGTTTCTTATACCGGCGCTACGGTAAATAATACCATCAGCACTATAAAATTAACACCAACCACAAGTGATGCAACCGCTACCATAACTGTGAACGGCATTACGGTGACAAGTGGTACAGCTTCGCCGGATATCCCGTTGAATGTGGGGCCAAACGCTATCCCTGTTACAGTAAAAGCGCAGGCAGGTAATACAAAAACGTACACGGTTACTATTTCCAGGGCGCCTTCGTCTAATGCGGATCTTGCCGGTATCACCGTAAGTGGTGGTTCGCTTAGCCCAGCTTTTGTACCGGGTACTATTAACTACACCACCACCATTGGCAATGCAAATACCGGCATTACCGTAACGCCAAATACAAGTGATGTTACATCTACGGTTACGGTTAACGGCGCTACTGTTACACCTGGTACAGCATCGGGCACCTTACCACTAACGGTAGGCTCCAATACCATAACCGTAGTGGTAAAGGCCCAGGATGGAACTGTTAAAACCTACACCATAGTTGCCACCCGCGAAGCATCATCCAATGCCGACCTGACCAACCTCGCGCCGGATGCAGGTACTCTATCGCCGGTGTTTGCACCAGGAACACAGGCTTACACGATATCGGTTGTTAATACGGTAACGGGTATTAAGTTTACACCAACGGTAAGCGATGCAACGGCTACCGTTAAAATAAATGGCACAGCCGTTGCCAGCGGAACAGCATCTGCCGTTATACCTTTAGTCCTGGGCCCAAATACCATTACTACCACGGTCACTGCGCAGGATAATACCCAAAAGCAATATGTAGTAACGGTTACCCGTCAGCGCTCTTCCAATGCCGACCTCTCTAACCTCATATCTAACGCGGGTGCCTTAAGCCCGGGCTTTTCGCCGACTACGCCGGGATATTTGGTTAATGTAAGTAATACAACGCTAACCGCAACGGTAACACCAACCGTAAGCGATGCCAATGCAACTATCAAAGTGGCGGGGCAGCCACTTGCCAGCGGTACAGAATCGGCAACGATACAATTAGCGCCGGGCAATAACCCTGTAGCTGTAGAGGTAACCGCACAGGATGGTACAATTAAAACCTATACCATTACTATCCACCGTGCATTCTCCAACAATGCCAACCTGGGCGATCTGCAGTTAAGCGCGGGAACTTTATCGCCCGCGTTTGCATCCGGCACAGTAGATTACACCTCAACGGTTCCGTTTGAAATCAATCGTGTAAAAATTACCCCATCGCTTAGCGACGGCACCGCAACGGTTACGGTAAATGGCACAACGGTGACCAACGGCTCATCATCCGGCTTTGTAGACCTTGCGGTAGGGCAAAACACTATCACCGTAGTGGTAACTGCGGCAGATGGTACATCATCCCAAACCTATACCGTAGTGGTAACCCGCGAGGTGCAGCCTCCATCGGCAGATGCCAGCCTGTCCTCGTTGGCGTTAACACAAGGCGAGCTAAACCCTGCGTTTAACCGTACCACCTACTCGTACGCTGCAACAGTACAAAGCAGCGTTACCAAAACCAACGTAATAGCTATATCAAGCGAGGCTAACGCCAAGATCACTATAAACGGTGTGCCGGTTGCCAGCGGCGCATCATCCGGTGATATTTTACTGTCCGATGGCGCTAACCAAATATTTGTTGTGGTAACTGCTGAAGATGGCACAAATGTAAAACGCTATACCATTGTGGTTACAAGGGCGTCGTTTAGCGCGGTACTGCCAAATGTATTTACACCTAACGGCGATGGTTATAATGATACCTGGGTGCTTGCCAATATCAACCTGTACCCCAACTGTACGGTTAAAATATTCAACCGCGGCGGGCAGCAGGTGTTTAATTCTGTAGGCTACGGTATTGCATGGGATGGTACCTTCAACGGCAAGCTTTTAGCTCCGGATACCTATTACTATATCATCGATCTGAAACACGGCCAGGGCGTACGCTCGGGCTCAGTAACAATAATCAGGTAAAATTTACATCATAGCATTGGCAAAGGCTCCGGATCATCCCCCCGGGGCCTTTTTTATTTAACGTTAACTAAACCCGATAAAATAAATTGCTGTTGATACTGATTTAATATATAGCGCTTATTTTTACTAA
Source organism: Mucilaginibacter pankratovii (assembly GCF_014773265.1). GTDB lineage: Bacteria > Bacteroidota > Bacteroidia > Sphingobacteriales > Sphingobacteriaceae > Mucilaginibacter > Mucilaginibacter pankratovii. The sequence continues at coordinate 106,783 of NZ_JACWMY010000007.1, forward strand.
AAAAACAAATGAGCAACCGCAGGGAATTTATCGGCACAAGTTTAACCGCTATAGCCGGGCTAACGCTTTTACCGGCAATAAATAGTTTTGCAAACCCGGGCAGCCAATATAAAAGTGGCAGCGTTGCCAAGCCAAAATTGCGGTTTGCTATTGCATCTGATATCCATTACGCGCAGCCGGGCACCCCCTTTGAAGAGAACACCGCCAACCTGATTAAATGGCTTAACGACGACCACGCCAAAAACCACCTGGATATGGTGATCGTAAACGGCGATCTGGTGCATAACCGGCCCGATCTGCTTCCCGAGATAAAAACTAAATACCTGGATAAGCTGAATGTGCCCTACCATACCATCCCCGGCAATCACGATTTTGCGGATGCCGCCGTATGGAAGAAAGTGTTTAGCTACGAGGATAACTACACCGTGGAGCATGGTGACATAGCCTTTGTTTTAGCAAACACTGCGGATATAAAGGGTGGCTATGTTTGCCCCAACAATAGCTTTATAAAAGCATCGCTGGATAAATTTACCGGTAAAAAGGTGGTTTTTGTGATTTTGCATATCCCGCCGATAAAATGGATCAAGGGCGAGGGCTTCCTGGATTGCCCCGAAACGCTGGATATGCTGCATAGCTACCCGAATGTAAAAGCCGCGTTCCACGGCCACGATCATGCGCTCGACGGGGTGAGATATACTGGTAACAGGTTCCCGCATTTTTTCGATTCGCACATCGGCGGCGACTGGGGTACCGCCTACAAAGGTTATCGTATTGTGGAGATAGATGACGACTATAAAATATATACCTACCAGGTAAATGCCAGCCAAAACCCTGTGTTGAACAGCAATAAGCTATAGCATTTTTTGGGAGGTGTCTTCAGAGAGAGCCTTCGGAACGTGATGCGGAAAGACCGGCCTAAAATAATAAAGGCTGCCGGGCGGGAGCCCGGTCAGCCTTTGGTATTGCCAATATAAACAAGGAAGGACGTTATTAAAACCTTACCAGAACCTCACATAAAGCGCGGTTAACAACAGTAGGGTTACAATGATAAGCGCAAGTGTGGTCTTGTCCACTTTAAACATGCTCCTATCAATATCAAAAGCTTTAGGGTTAATTTTCGGCCCTGCAAAGCTTATAGCCACCATCACGATGATGGTGAACAAAAACGACAGCCCCATACAAATGAGGAACGGAATTTCCCAGGTGCCGTTTGCCCTCGGGAACGCGGTGTACAGGAATGTTTCGTGCCCGAATAATTCCGGTGCATAGTTGTTAAACAGTACCGACATTGCGAAACTTGTTAATATACCGGCTATCGCAGCAGCACCCGTAGTACGTTTCCAGAAGAAACCTAAAATGAATACGGCGAAGATACCCGGACTAATAAAGCCGGTATATTTTTGGATAAACGTGAAGCCTCCCTCGCCGCTGATACCCAAAAGATCTTTCCAGGTAAGGGCGATGGAAAGTACCATGGCACCCAAAATAACCCAGCGGCCAACGTTCACCATTTTGTGTTCGCTGGCATTTTTGTCCATGTGTTTTTTGTAGATATCCAGCGTAAATATGGTAGAGATACTGTTTGCTTTACCCGCCAGTGATGCCACAATAGCAGCTGTAAGTGCCGCTACCGAAAGCCCTTTTAAACCGGTTGGCAAAAAGCCAAGCACGGCAGAATAAGCATTATCGGAATTGAATTTACCGCCCGACATCATCTCCTGCTGCAAAGCACCATTTTTGTGAAGCACATACGCAGCTATACCAGGCAGTACCACAATGATTGGCATCGCCAGTTTCATTAAACCGGCAAACAGGATGCCTGTACGCGCGGTTTTAAGGTCGGCACCAAGAGCACGCTGGGTAATGTATTGGTTACAGCCCCAATAATTAAGGTTAACTATCCATTGCCCTGCAAAATACATGGCAATGCCCGGCAGTGTGAGGTATTTGTCGATATCGGCCTGCGGTGCACCCGGTTTTGGTTTGGCTAATATCATTTTAAAGTGTTCCGGCGCATCCTTCAGCATGGCGTTGAAACCTGCTATAGCGTCTTTGCCGTAACCAAACTTTTCGCTTACTAAGGTAAGGGCGATATAGGTAGTAGCAAGGCCGCCAATTACCAATACCAAAACCTGTATCACATCTGTAAAGCCGATCACCTTCATACCACCCAGTGTGATAAACAAAGCAAACACAGCCAGCGCGATGATGATAATGTGCATACTGCTTGTATCTCCGCCGATAAGGTTATTTAGTGCCAGCGCGCCAAGGTAAAGGATGGACGTTAAGTTAACGAATACATACATAAACAGCCAGATGATGGCCATGATAAAACTCATGGATTCGTTATACCGCTTATGGAGGAACTGCGGCATGGTGAAGATCTTATTTTTAAGATACACCGGCACAAACCACACGGCAACAATAATGAGCGCTATGGCGGCTACCCATTCGTAGGCGGCCACAGCCAAACCTACCGCGAACCCCGTACCGCTGGCCCCGATGAACTGCTCGGCAGAAATGTTGGATGCGATAAGCGAGGCACCAATGGCCCACCAGGTAAGCGAGCCTTCGGCAAGGAAGAAATCTTTACTGTCTGATACGCCTTTTACTTTTTTGCGGCTGTAAACCCAGTAGCCATAGCTGGATACTATAATAAAATAGACAACGAAGATGACGTAATCTATAGTAGTGAACTTATTCATTTAATATGGTTTAATTTAATTGGTTTTAATGTAAGCAGGCAGCCATTCCCATCCGGGCTGCCTGCATTTTAATGTTAACGGTATGCTACCTCGTTCCAGCGTAATTCGTTACGGAACTGCGCAATGTTGGTGTCCTTACCGATGCGCAAAAACTCGATGCCGGCCATGTCTGCAAAATCCTGCAGGTGCTCGGCGGTTAAATTCTGGCTGTAGGCGGTATGGTGTGCGCCACCTGCGTAGATCCATGCTGCGCAGCCTGTTTTCATATCAGGCAGTGGTTTCCATAGCACGCGTGCTACAGGCAGGTTTGGCAGATCATTTTGCGGCTCCACGGCTTCCACCTCGTTTATCAGCAAACGGAAACGGTTACCCATGTCAATCAGCGAAGCATTTAGTGCATTGCCGCCAGCTACATTGAATACTAAACGAGCTGGATCCGCTTTGCCGCCGATGCCAAGTGGATGCACTTCTAACGATGGCTTGCCATTAGCTAACGACGAGTCTATCTCCAGCATGTGCGAGCCCAAAACCAGTTCGTTGCTTGGATCGAAGTGGTAGGTATAATCTTCCATAAAGGCGTTGCCACCTGCAAGGCCGCTGCCCATTACTTTAAATGCACGCACTAAAGCGGCGGTTTTCCAATCGCCTTCGCCTGCAAAGCCATAACCTGCTTCCATTAAACGCTGCGATGCAATGCCCGGTAATTGTACCATGCCATGCAGGTCTTCAAACGTATCGCTGAAGCCTTTAAAGCCGCCATCTTCCAGGAATTTTTTTAATCCAAGCTCAATTTTAGCTGCCTCGTAAACAGATGAATATCCTTCGCCGCCTTTTGCAAGCGAGGCATCCATGGTATAAGTTGCTTCGTACAGATCGGTAAGTGCAGTAACCTCGGCCTCAGTGATACTATCTATCACGGCAACCAGGTCGCCTATGCCATAGGTATTTACCGAGAAACCAAACTTGGTTTCGGCTTCTACTTTATCGCCATCGGTTACGGCCACAAAACGCATGTTATCGCCAAAGCGGGCAAATTTTGCGCCCTGCCAGTCGTACCAGCCTGCGGCGGCACGTGCCCAGGCATCTATCTGACCTAAAACTTCGGTATCCTGCCAGTGGCCAACCACTACTTTGCGGTTTTTGCGCAGGCGCGATACCATAAAGCCAAACTCACGGTCGCCGTGGGCGCTTTGGTTCAGGTTCATAAAATCCATATCAATACTGCTCCATGGGATATCGCGGTTGTATTGCGTATGCAGGTGCAGCATTGGTTTTTGCAGGATGTTCAACCCGCGGATCCACATTTTGGCAGGGGAGAAGGTGTGCATCCAGGTGATGATACCGATACAGTTTGGCGCAACATTGGCCTCCTGCAAGGTTTGGTAGATCTCCTCGGTGCTTTTTACCACGGGTTTGTAAACCACGCGTACAGGCATTTGCCCCGCGCTGTTTAAGCCCTCAGCTATATGCTTGGAGTGCTCGGCTACCTGCCTCAAGGTTTCTTCTCCATATAAATTCTGGCTGCCGGTAATAAACCAAACTTCAAATGTTTTTAGATCGATCATTGTATATAATTAGTGATTGAGTGAATTAGCGAATGAGTGATTTTTGTATTGTTTATTTTATGGGTGATATCCTGAGCAACGCTGCACCGTGCAGGTTGATGTTTTGCTGATAGGCTTTCTTAAACTGGCTCAGGTCCTGCTTCTTCCAAAGGTCGCGCACTTTTACTTTGCCTTTAATACCGATGGCCGCCAGATCTACCGCCACGCTTTTATTGGCATCGCCAATATTGAACAGCGCCACGTACAGATCTTTACTGCCCTGTACCTGTGAGTACCAAACCATCGCCCCATCTTTTTTGTAAAGCTGTTTAGGGTTTTCGCCATGTTGATTAGCAGCCAGCACCTCGGCGTTGGTAAATAATTTCAGTTCCAGGTCGCGGTTCTCGGGCATGTTACCACCTATCATAAGGGGCGAGCGGTAAATGCTCCAGAAGGTCATGTGGGTGTATTGCTCGTCTTCGGTAAAGCGGCTGTAACGCTCTTGACCAACCGGACCGCGTTTAGAAAGCTTACCTATCTGGATCATGTCCGCATCGGGCCAGTGGCCGGGGCCGCCTACGCCTTCCCAGTTTTTGGCGTAATCAAACATGTGCAATATCTCTTTCCAGTTATCCCAAAAATCATCGGCCATGCGCCACATATTGGCGTATTGGGTGGCGTGGGCAGCCTGGGCAACCGGCGTTTCGCCCGGCGAGAGGCTCAGTACCATCGGCCTGCCACAGTTTTCAATGGCCTTTTTGTAACCTTCTACTTCGGCGTTACTGTATGGGCGCGATAGATCATCAACCTTAATAAAATCTACGTCCCAGCTGGCGTATAATTCTAATATCGAATTCAGGTACTCCTGTGCGCCGGGTTTGCTCATGTTGAGGCCATACATATGGTTCATCCAGGGGCATTTGGAGTTGGTATCGGCAACCATATCCGCAGTAATGCCATTGGTGCCTTTTATGGGCGATTTACTCCAAACCGCCTGCCGCGGGATGCCGCGCATTACGTGGATACCAAATTTCAGACCCTTACTGTGCACATAATCCGACAATGATTTAAAACCCTTACCATCGAGTGCCGAAGGAAATTTATTAGGCTGAGGCATCAAGCGGCCCCATTTATCCATGGTGAGCCATGGCACATACGAGCCATCTCCCAAACGCATCTGGAAGGGGTTGCCTATGTTGCTACCCGGCGGGTTATCATAGCTCCATAAAAAATCAACCACGATGTATTCCCAACCGTAAGGTTTCAACTTTTCGGCCATATAATCGGTATTGGCCTTTACTTCGTCCTCGTGCACGGCCGAGCCAAAACAGTTGTAGCTATTCCAGCCCATTGGCGGGGTAGCGGCCACTTTATTTTGTGCCGATGCGCTGATGCCGATAAAGGCGCTTACAATAACAATCAGGTAACGTAATTTCATTTTTATGGCTGCGTGTTCTTCTTTTAACTAACCTCTAATCTTAAATCTCCAACCTCTTAAGCCTGTCCATAATAAGAGTCCGGTCCGTGTTTGCGTTCGAAATGTTTCTTCACCAGCGCGTCTTTCAGGCGCGGCGCATTGGCGTTTATCTGCTCGGTGAGGTAGGCCATATGGGCAACACTCTCCAAAACGGCGCTATTGTAAACGGCTTTATCGGCTGTTTTACCCCAGGTAAACGGGGCGTGATTGCCTACCAATACCATCTCTACCTCTTCGTAACTTAAGCCCAGCTCTTTAAAATGATCGATGATCTGGAAACCGGTTTGGTATTCGTAATCGCCTTGTATCATTTCATCACTCATGGGCGGAGCACAGGGGATATCAGTAGTGAGATGGTCAGCATGGGTGGTGCCGAAGATTGGGATGCAACGCTGCGATTGCGCCCAAGCCGTAGCAAAAGTGGAATGCGTATGTACAATACCGCCAATCTTTGGCCAGTTTTTGTACAAAACCGCATGGGTTTTTGTATCAGACGATGGGCGGTGGCTGCCTTCAACGGTGTTGCCGTCAAAATCAACGATCACCATCTTCTCGGGCGATAATTCGTCATAAGGCACACCGCTGGGCTTAATGGCAAATACGCCAAGTTCCCGGTCGGCAGCGCTTACATTGCCAAAGGTGAACAGCACCAGCCCAAGTTTGGGCAGCTGCATATTGGCGTCGTAAGCCGTTTGTTTAATATGTTGATACTGGCTCATGCTTAAGCGTTTTGAAGTTGCGTATTTGCTTTAAGCGCGGTTTGCTGCGCGATATAGCCGCCCAGGGTTTTGTATTGCTGGTAGCGTTTTTCGTACACTTCATTCAAGGCAGCGTTTGGCTCGTAGCTCACGTCGAACCCGCGACCCATGGCTTGCATGGCGGCTTCCACATCCGGGTAAATGCCGGCAACAACCGCTGCAAACATGGCAGCGCCTAATGCGCAGGTATGTTTAAACTGGTGGATACGGATGGGCATTCCCAAAATATCGGCCATCATCTGCATCACAAAAGGCGATTTTTTGGCCACCCCGCCAATGCCGATGATCCCCTTAACCGGGATGCCTTCGCTGATAAAGCGCTCCACAATACTTTTGGCACCAAAACAGGTTGCCTCTGCCAGCGCGCGGAAAACGCGTGGGGCATCGCTGCCTAAATTCAGCCCGCTGATAACGCCCTTTAATGCCTGGTTGGCATCCGGCGTACGGCGGCCATTGAACCAGTCTATTGCCAGTTCGTTACTTTCTTCTATCGGCAACAAAGCCGCCTGCCTGGCTAATTCAGGTATGATCAATTCGGAAAGTTCTTCTTTTAAAGCCTCCGCTGTAGCGGCATCTATCAGGGTAGATTGGGCTAACAGGTTATTAACCGGCCAGCTCACCAGGTTTTTAAACCAGGCATAGGTATCGCCAAAGGCGGATTGCCCGGCCTCTAAACCGGCCATGCCAGGGATAACCGAGCCGTTTACCTGCCCGCAAATGCCCTTAACCAGCTTACCATCTATCTCTGCAGATGGCGCCACTAAAATATCGCAGGTAGAAGTGCCCATTACTTTGCTGAGGAAGTAAGGTTCGATCTGCCCGCCAACGGCACCCATGTGCGCATCGAAAGCACCTGTACCTACTACCACATCGGTAGAGAGGCCTAAGCGTTCGGCCCATTCCGCGCTTAAGTTGCCTGCTGCAACATCGGCGGTATAAGTTTCTTTATATAATTTTGAGGTGATACCCGTTAAAAGCGGATCGAGCGAGCTAAAGAACTCATCGGGCGGCAAGCCGCCAAATTCTTCTGCCCAAAGCGCCTTGTGCCCCGCTGAGCAACGGCCGCGTTTAATATCGGCTACATTTGTGCCGCCGGTTAGCAGGAATGGCACCCAGTCGCAATGCTCTACCCAGGAGTGCAGGGCGTTAGCAACTTCGCTATCCACCCGTACTACATGTAGCAATTTGGCCCAAAACCATTCCGAAGAATAAATTCCGCCTACATATTTGAGGTAGTTGGGTTCAAAGTTTTCGGCATGGGCGTTTATTTCTTCAGCTTCTTTAATTCCCGTATGGTCCTTCCACAACACAAACATGGCGTTGGGGTTGGTTTCAAACTGCGGCGATAGCGCAAGTGGGGTACCCGTTGCATCAACCGCTACAGGGGTAGAGCCGGTGGTGTCTACCGATATGCCTTTGATAGCCTGCGCGATAGCTTCGCCGCCGGCAAGTTTTATACAATCTTTAATGGTGGTTTCCAGTCCTTCTATATAATCTAAGGGGTGTTGCCTGAACTGGTTTTCTGCCGGCACGCAATACAAACCATCGCGCCAGCGGGGGTAATTAAACACCGAGGAAGCAATTTCCTGGCCGTTTGCTGCATTAACAATTACTGAGCGTACCGAATCCGACCCATAGTCGACCCCGATCACGTATTGATCCTTACTCATATTTAGTGTTATAATTGAGTGTCGAAATAACACTTATTTTTTTACAAAAAGAAATTTTTACAAAAAAACATTTAATTTTTTTGTAGAAGGCAGTTAGCCACTTAGTTCTGAAGGGAATCCGGGTTAGGGATGATGTTTATAAACGCCTGAAAATTAGCATAATACTTCTGCATATTTAGCTGGTAATAGTATGCGCCGCGTTTAGAACCGGCTTTATCCTTATCATTTAGTTTAATAAGCAAACCGGTGGCTAAAACGCGTTTACTGAAGTTGCGTTTGTCAATACTGGTGTTAAAAACGCTCTCGTAAAGGGTTTGCAGCTGGGGTAAAGTGAAGCGGGAGGGGAGCAGTTCGAACAAAATAGGGTGTAACGCTGCCTTATAGCGGATGCTCTTTTTAGCCAGTTCTACCATGTCCTGGTGATCGAAAATGAGCTTGGGGATACGTTTTAAGGGTACCCATTCCGCGTGGAAATCGGTGCTTATTTGTTTTTCGTACTTATGTATATCTACCAGCGCGAAGTAACTTACCGATATGGTTCGCTCTATCGGATCGCGGTTTGTTTCGCCGAAAGAGTACATTTGCTCCAGGTAAACACCCTCTAAACCAGTTAGTTGTTTTAATATGCGGTTAGCCGCTTGGTCCAGGCTTTCGCTGGCCTGCACAAAGCCGCCCATCAGGCTCCACTTATCCTTCTCGGGGTTAAAGCTGCGCTTGATCAGCAATAGTTTTAAGGTTTCTCCATCAAAACCAAAAACAATACAATCTACCGCTACTAAAAACCTGCTTTGTTTAGAATATTTAGTCATGATGGTGCTGGGTGGTTGTATAGTTGTTGCGGGCAAATATAGTTTACGGGAGTTGATAAAAAATAATTTATTTATTTAATGTTAAGAAATCCCCCTTTTTTGGCTATAAAGGCATATAACAATAGTGTATAAATCACACTAATATTTTGAAAATATTTTAAGTGTTTATTTCACAATTAATAAAATTTAATTTTACCTTCGATTTTAAATACACGCAGAAAATAAGAGAAAAACGGTGAAAACCGCCGGCAACAGCCCGAAGTTACTTGCAGAAATCGGCATGTATTTACAAAAAAACACCAATTATAACATAAAAAAGGGTTAAAAAGCGCTACGTTTTTAGCCGCAATTTCAGGAATTATTAGTTATGAGAGCAAAAAATAACACCCTTGTTTTTTTAAGCGGCTGCGCGATATTTTTATTCGCCGCATGCAAAGGCCCGGCCACAGGTACCGCCGATAGTAAGGATAGCGCTGCCGTTACCGCGGTTGCAGGTACCCTTAACCCAAAGAATTTTGAAGCGGTTATCAACGGCAAAAACACCAAATTGTATACACTTACCAATAAAAGCGGTGCCAGTGTTAGTATCACCAATTATGGTGGCAGGGTGGTTAGCCTGCTGGTGCCCGATAAGGCAGGTAAACTGGTTGATGTAGTATTAGGCTACGATAGCGTGCAAACCTATCAGAAAAAAGGGGAGCCTTATTTTGGTGCTATCATTGGCCGCTACGGTAACCGCATTGCCAAAGGCAAGTTTACGGTGGGAGGCAAGGCTTACCAGGCCGATGTGAACGACGGCGTTAATACCCTGCACGGGGGGCTTAAAGGCTTTTTTGGGCAGGTGTTTGATGCCGAGCAAAGCGGCCAAACACTAAACCTTACCTATACCTCGCCCGATGGCGAAGGCGGTTACCCCGGTAAACTAACCGTTAAGGTTACCTATACCCTTACAGATGATAACGCTTTGAAAATAGACTATACCGCCAATACGGATAAGGAAACCATCGTAAACTTAACTAACCACGCTTACTTTAACCTGAACGGCGAGGGCGACAGCACCATCCTGAATAATACGCTGATGATAGCTGCTGATGGCTTCACCCCGGTAAATACCACGCTGATACCGACCGGTAAAATTCAGCCGGTTAAGGGTACACCGTTCGATTTTACTACGGCAAAAGCTATTGGGAAAGACATCGGCGTTACCGACGAGCAGTTAACGAACGGTAAAGGCTACGATCATAATTTTGTACTGAACAAAAACGATGGCACTAAACCGGTTGCTATTGCAAGCAGCCCGGCAACAGGCATTACGATGGAGGTTTATACCGTTGAACCTGGTTTGCAGTTTTACAGTGGTAACTTTTTAACCGGTGCCACGCACGATGGTAAAGGCGGCAAGGCTTACCCGCTGCGCTCGGCATTTTGCCTGGAAACACAGCATTTCCCCGATTCGCCGAACCAGCCTGCGTTCCCCTCAACCGTGTTGAAACCGGGCCAAACTTACCATACCAGCACCACCTACAAGTTTTTAAACAAATAATAAACGGCACAGCCCTACAGCGATGTTGGAAACCGAACTGAAATATCTGCTTAACGATATTGCCGCAAGTAATAGCCGGGCATCTTTTAAAAGGGTGTACCTGTATTATTACGATAAGCTTTTTTGGCTGGCAAAATCGTATGTAAAGGCTGATGAGCTTGCAGAGGAGGTTACCAACGATGTTTTTATGAACCTTTGGACCCAGCGAGCAAGGCTGCCGGAGATCAATAATTTTTCGTACTACTGCTACACCGCTATTAAGAATAAGTCGCTTACTTCGCTCAGCAAAAAGCAGCCCGGGAAAGTTTGCCTGGATGATATGAAGACGGAAATTGCCGACACGGCGACCACCGACGACAGGCTAAACTGTGCCGACCTGAGCCGGGTGATCAGTAACGCAGTGAATAAACTTTCCGACCAATGTAAAGTGGTTTTTAAACTGGTGAAGGAAGATGGCTTGAAATACCGCGAAGTAGCCGACCTGCTGGATATCTCGGTAAAAACGGTAGAGTACCACATGGGTAACGCCCTGAAACAGGTGGCGCAGGCGATAGCAAGGGCGCAGAAACCGGCTATGGCTATAGTGCAGCGGGCGGAAGTGTAATAAATATTCATTGCTGCGGAGCCGGTGAATTTAATTGGGCTTTTTTTAAGTTTAGTTGTTAGCTTTATACAACATTACTGATATGAAAAAAGCCCTTTTTGCTTTTGTAGCGATACCGGTATTTTTTATGCTTGCGGCGACGCCTAAAAATGCTGCATGGCAGTTGCCCGCGCACGATTTAAAAAGCAACGTCGGCCTATGTGGCTCAAGTTCTTCTACGGCCAGCACTGCCCTAAACGGCAAATTTATTCCAATAATTTCGGGCCAGGCGAAGTACAGTTACCCGATACACACCACATCTGATAGTGCTCAGCTATATTTTAACCAGGGGTTGGCTTTTTACTACAGCTATCATTTCCCCGAGGCGCAGGCGTCTTTTAAAGAGGCAGCCCGTTTTGATGCCAGTTGCACTATGGCATATTGGGGCCAGGCGCTTGCTTTAGGGCCTTATTACAATGTTTACAGCTATAAAATGAACAAACAGGTGCCGGGCGTTCTGGCATCCCTGCAAAGAACAAATACCGGGGCGGTACCCAAAGAGAGTGCCCTTATTAACGCCATGATGCAGCGCTATTCGGCAGATACCACTAATGCCGACCGCAACCAGCTCGACCTGAATTACGCAGCTGCGATGAAGAAGCTCGTTACAGCTTATCCAGCCGATAACGACGCGAAAGCTTTATATATTGATGCCGTGATGCTTTGCCATAAATGGGATTTTTGGAATAATGACGGTACGCCAAAACCATGGACAATGGAGCTGGTGAATTTGGCGCAAGGCATTTTAAAGACAAACCCGCAGCATCCGGCAGCGCTTCATTATTATATCCATTTAACAGAGGCATCGCGCAATCCGGCCTCTATGTTAAAGTATGCCGACACCTTAAAAGAAATTATGCCGGGCGTTTCGCACATGGTACATATGGCCACACATGCATACCAGCGTAACGGGTTATTTGCCAAAGGCGTAACGGTTAACCAGGAAGCCAACGAGGTGAACAATAGGGTGGATGCTGCTGCCCCAAACCTTAATTTAGGCAGGGACAACCTTATCCATGTTTTTGCGGTTCAATCATACTGTGCCATGAACGCAGGTATGTACCAAAAAGGGCTGCCGGTTTATAACCGTGCACGGGAACGACTGGTAGCGCAAAGGCCGGCCTTTAAAACCGACCCTTATGCGCAGTTTGTTTACATGTTGCCACAGGTAGCTATGGTGCGGCTGGGTAAATGGCAGGAGGTATTGAGCCAGCCGCGACCCGATACCAATTGGAAGTTTGCCATGGTATTGGATGATTTTGCAAAGGGCATGGCTTATGTACGCAGTAACGACATAAGTAATGCAAAGCAATGCCTTAACGGCCTGCAGCGTAATCTTGCAGACAAGTTGCTTGCTATCCGGCGGCTGCCTTTTAACAAACCCGTACAGCCGGGCCTTATTGCCGCGGCAATATTAAACGGAGAAATATTGTATGCCGAAGGTAAACACGCCGCAGCTGTAGCGATGTTTAACAACGCCGTTGCCGAAGAAGACAGGCTGATCTACCGCGAGCCGCAGGATTGGTTCATCCCTGCGCGCCAGTATTTGGGCCACTACCTGTTAAAAACAAACAAGCCCGCCGACGCGGCAAAAGTTTACAAGGCAGATCTGCTGGCGAACCCAGGCAACGGTTGGTCGTTACGGGGGATGTATAATTGCATGGTAGCATTAAACAAGACCCGCGAGGCTGCTGCCTATAAAATAAAGTATCAAAGTGCTTTTGCGGAAGCAGATAGCGTGCCGGCAGGATCGGTTTTTTAGTGGGATAATGTCCTCGCGGTAAGTTTACTCGCCCCAGCCCCTGTTTACTTCGCAAAGTGGGCAGATCTTTTTTTCAACAGCGCTCGTCCGGGCGTCCACGCCCGGATGCGAAAATTGTAAGCGTCCACGCTTACATACATCAGCGATCTTGCAAAGCGACCTCGTAAGCGTGGACGCTTACAGATTTATATGTTCAGGCGTAGACGCCTGAACAGGCGGTTCCAAAATTTTCTTTTTTTCTCTTCACCCTCTTTGCGGAGCAGAGAGGGTCGAACAGCGGAGCGCATTCGGGGTGAGTAAAATAGCCCAGCAGAAATTATCCCCCCCCCCCCCAAAAAAAAATATTTTCAATCCCCACTGGGGTGTTTCCTTTTTTCATGGTCTTTAGGTGTAGAGGCGTGAATAATGATCAATAACATCTGGATACTTATTGGGAAAAAGCTAAATGGCGAAGCATCTGCAGAAGAACTGCAGGAGCTTGAAGAATTGCTGCAACAGGGCGGGGCAGACCAGTATCCGCTGGATATGCTGGAGCAGGTATGGAAAAACGAGCATCAAACCAAAACCAACGATAAGCTGGAAGCCAAATGGCTTGCATTTGAAAACCAGCTGGATATTGCAGAACAAAACGAAGCGGAGGAAACTGCCGCTGTACAGCAGGTGGCCTCCAAACAAAAAAGAGTAAGGATCATTCGCTTCATTTCAATCGGGATAGCTGCTTGTTTGGTTATCGGCTTTTTTTGGATAAGGGGCGACAGGGCCATCGGCACCGGTAAAGCCAACGAGATAAACGCGCCGAAATACGGCATCAGCAAAGTACAGCTGCCCGATGGTACCAAAGTTTGGCTAAACGGCAGCAGCAAGCTGGCCTACGGGGCCGATTATGGCGGCGAGTTTAGGAAGGTATCCTTAAGCGGCGAGGCCTTTTTTGATGTGGTGAAGGATGCCAAACGCCCCTTCATTGTAACCACACCAACCATCAGTATAAAAGTATTGGGTACCGCGTTCAACGTAAGGGCCTATAACAACGATAAAACCTCCGAAGCATCATTGGTGCGCGGGCGCATCGAACTTACCGTGTTAAAAAACCCGGAAAAGAAGATCATTCTTAAGGCATCCGAAAAGCTAACCGTTATTAATAATGAGCAGCCGGCAGGGAAAGGAGCCATAAGCAGCCAATCGGGTAGTATTACCCAGGAAGAACCGCTGATTGCCTTAAGCCGCATACACCAGGCCCGGCTGGATACTCTTCCATCAGAGGCACTGTGGATAGAGAACAAACTTGCTTTTGACGCCGAAGACTTCGAACGCATTGCCACAAAAATGGAGCGCAGGTACAACGTGCGTATCGAGTTTAAAACTGAGGCATTGAAAAAACTGCGCTTTACCGGCAAATTCCAAAAAGAAACCATTATTGAGGCGCTGAAAGCCTTACAGGGAACAACCTATTTCCATTATAAAACCAACAATCAACACATCCTGATCTATTAACCCAAAAAACCAATCAGCAGCCTATGAAAAAATAACTATGCAACCTGTAGTAAAAAAAGAAACGGGGAAATGTTGACGCATCCCCCCGTGTAATAGTACTACTTAACTACCAGCCCTTTAAAAACCAATTAGTTAAATAACCTTAATGCTAAATTATGAAAAAAAATGCAAACCGCATTACCAAGGTGCGGTTGAACCAATTTTTGAAAGTATTCCTTATGTTAAAATTTATCGTTATCCTCTTAGCAGCCACGTCTTTACAGGCGTTCTCAAAGGGGTATGCGCAGGCTAAAATAAACGTCAGTTTTCAAAATGTGCCGCTTAAAAAGGCATTACGGGAGATAGAGAAAAAGTCGGATTATCATTTTCTGTATAACGATGATGTATTGGCTAAGTATGATGTTGCCGCCAGCCTTAACGTAAGCAATGCCTCGCTTGATGAGGCCATGGCCGCTTTGCTGGCCAATACCAACTTAAGCTTTAGGCTGAGCGATAATAACCTCGTTATCCTGGCAGAAAAAGGCGGAACGGTTTCCTTGCTGAATGTATCGGGTAAAGTGGTGGACGAAACCAACTCGCCCATGCCTGGCGTTACTGTAAAGGTAAAAGGTACCGATATTGGTACCCAAACCGGTTTCGATGGTAAGTTTAGCCTGGGGATACCGGATGCGAACGCCAACAATGTGGTATTGGTGTTTTCGTTTTTAGGTTATGCCACGCAGGAGGTAATGCTAAACGGCAATGCCGATGTAAATGTGCAGCTAAAGGCAACATCCAACAACTTAAATGAGGTGGTTGTGGTGGGCTATGGCTCGGTAAAGCGTAAGGATATCACCGGCTCGGTGGGTATTGTTGACGCAAAGGAAGCCAAAAAGTTATCTACTAACGATCTTTCTCAATTACTGCAGGGCAGGGTGGCTGGTGTAACGGTAAACAGCGACGGGCAGCCCGGCGCGTTCCCTAATGTGCGCATCCGCGGTATCAGTACGTTTGGCGATAATGCGCCATTATATGTTATAGATGGTGTGCCGATGAGCAATTCGCCGCGCGACTTTAACCCGAACGACGTAGAATCGATGCAGGTGCTGAAGGATGCATCGGCTGGTGCTATCTACGGTTCGCGGGCGGCAAACGGCGTAGTGATCATCACTACCAAGCAGGGCAAAAAAGGTGCGCCTTTCAAGATAGAATACAGCGCTTATTACGGCATAGACAAAATATGGCAGAAGATCCCGGTATTAGACCGTGAGCAATATCAAATGATTGCCAACGAGGTAAACACCAATGCAGGTTTACCGCTGATACCGGGTAACGACCCAACTTCGCCGGTGTTTGTGAGCAACGTAAACACCAACTGGCAGCAGGTAGGCGAAAAAGATGGTAGCCGCCAAAACCACAACCTAAATTTTAGCGGTGGTGCCGAGCATTTTGCGTACAACGTATCCTTAGATTACTTTGGTAACAAAGGTACGTTTGTGGGCAAGGGTCCAACTTACGACCGCTACTCCACCCGTATCAACACCACGGGCGAAAAAGGCATCTTCAGGTTTGGCGAATCGGTATTTTACGCCCATTCGCACGAGAACGCTTTAACCTACCGGGGCGATATCCTTACCGGTAACAGGCCGCCGCTGATCATCGACTTGATAGAGGCTGTGCCTACCCAATCCTTATACGACCCTAACAAAGTTGGCGGTTACGGCGGTACCGAATCAAACATCCAAAATGTAATTTCGTTGAACGCAGTGGGCGTAAATTCGCTCATCACCAATTACACCGATGTGGACCGCATCCTGGCCAATGCTTTTGGCGAAATACAACTGTTGAAAACCAACGGGCACAGCTTAAAGTTTAAAACCAGCGTAAGCTACGATAAGGTGGTGGCCAATGATTTCTCGTACCAGCCACCGTTCGACCTGGGGTACTTTTTTAAACAAAGCATCTCCCGTTTAGATAATACCGAGCGCTTGTATACCACCAGTATCAACGAGAATACCTTAACCTATAACAAGGAGTTTGGTAAACACGCTGTTGATCTGTTGCTGGGCCAATCCTTTCAGCAGGACAACTTCCAGGTACTGGGCGGCCATTCCGAAAACGTGGTGGAGCCTTACCTGGTACTGGATAACGGTAACAACAAAACCGTTTCCGGTTCGCGCAGCAAATCAACGCTGGCATCATATTTCGGCAGGTTGAATTATAATTTCGATTCTAAATACTTATTAACCGCAACCCTGCGCCGCGATGGTTCATCCCGCTTTGCGCCCGATAACAGGTTCGGTTACTTTCCGTCTGCCGCAGTGGCCTGGCGTGTTACCAACGAGAAGTTTTTCCCGGTATCAAAAGATATCCTTACCGATCTGAAGATCCGTGCCAGCTACGGCCAGCTGGGTAATCAAAACATCGGTAATTACCTGTATACTTCTTATATCAACCCAAACATTGTTTATAATTTTAACAATACCAAAGTTACAGGCGGGCTGGTTACCAACTTAGTGTCGGAAAATATTAAGTGGGAAACCCGTACCACCACCAACGTTGGTTTCGATGCGGTTTTGTTTAATGGCATGTTCGATCTTACCGCTGAGTATTATAACAGCAAATCGGCAGATGTACTGGTGGGGGTGCCTATCCCGTCCTCAACCGGCTCGGTAAACCAAGCACCAACTATTAATGCCGCAACATTGCGCAACAGCGGGATAGAGATCTCGGTAGGGTACCACAAACGCAGCAAGGATTTTACCTTCGATGTAGCTGCAAACGTAGCCACCGTAAACAACAAAGTACTTGCCCTTGGCGGTAACAATGAGCCTATTTACGGCGTTGGTGCCAAAACAGCCGTAGGCGGCGAAGTAGGCGAGCATTTTGGTTACGTATCCGAAGGCATTTTTCAAACCCAGGCAGAAATAGCAGCACATGCGGTACAGTTCCCGGGTACTGCGCCGGGCGATATCAAGTTTAAAGATCTGGACGGCAATGGCATCATCGATGCAAACGACCGTACCTACCTGGGCAGCGCTATTCCCAAATTAAATTACGGTTTAAACATTACCGCGGCTTACAAAGGTGTCGATCTGTCCATCTTCGCTTCGGGCAGCTCCGGCTTTTTCATCAACAGCCGCATGTACCGCGACCTGATGGTAACTACCGATTACATCAACCGCAGCACCGAGATATTAAACCGCTGGACACCAACCAACACTAATACCGATATCCCGCGTGTGGTTGCCAACGATCCTAACCAAAATCAGCGCGATTCTGACCGTAAGGGATGGCTGCAAAACGGCAGGTATTTAAGAATCAACACCATATCGTTGGGCTACACCTTTAAAAAGAACCTCATCAAAGGCATCTCCAATTTAAGGGTGTACACCACCGCGCAAAACGTTTACTCGTTCCAGGGCTACAAAGGTTTCAACCCCGATTTTACTTCGGGTGTGTTTAACCCGGGTTTTGACGTGGGGTCGTTCCCTAAACCGCGCACATTGTTAGCGGGCGTACAGGTAGGTTTTTAACGAGGTGTTTTATACTATTAAATGAATCGACATGAAAAAAATTAAATATTTAATTATAGTACTCTCAATATCGTTATCATTTTTTGGATGCGATAAACGGTTGGAGCAGCAAAACCCCAACCTTCAAACTTCGGTACAGTATTGGAAAACCGCCGCCGATGCATCGGCAGGTGTGGTAGCTATTTACAACAGCATGATACAGGATGGCAGCTACCAGCGCATGTTCCCGGCCCTTACCGATGGCCGCGGCGACGATTTTAAAGGCGATAGCCCCTGGGGCGACCTGGTGCAGGTGGCCAACTTTACCATCCCAACAACATCCGGCCCTGTACAATGGGTTTGGGCGCAGCATTACCAATGGGTTTACCGCACCAACCAGGTGTTAACCTACGTGCCCGATATTACCATGGATGAGGCTTTGAAAAAACGCCTGCTTGGCCAGGCATACTTTTTAAGAGCGCTGGCTTATTTCAACCTTGCCCGTACTTACAAGCAAGTGCCGCTGATCATATCCTTACCAAAAGACCAGGCGGAGTATTACCCGCCAACCGCTACCGAAGACGAATTATGGAACCAGATCTTTGCCGATTTCCAGAAAGCGGCCGAGATGTTGCCCGTAAACTACAACAGCGTAAGCGGGGCCGACCAGGGCCAGGTAGGGCGTGCCACTAAAGGCGCTGCCGTAGGTTTGCTTGGCAAAGCTTATTTATACCGCCAAAAATGGCAGGAAGCGGCTAACCAGTTCAAGCTGATCATTGATGGTCCGGAATTGAATGTTTACAGCCTTGTGCCTGACTTCAGGGATAACTTTAAGCCAACCAATGAGAATAATACAGAATCGTTGTTCGAGATCCAGTTTGCAGATCCTTCTACTGTTGGCGGCACGGTTGGCAACTACGGCGGCGAGCCAAATGCCAACTGGAAACAGGTAAACTCTATTGGGCATACCTACGCCATGGAAGGTTTCGGCTATTCGGATTTCCTGCCAACCCGCTGGATCTACGATGAATTTAAAAAGGAAAAAACTGTCGACGGTAACCTCGATCCGCGTTTGCTGGCTACTATTGCCTCTTACGAGCCGGGCGTATCTGAGTTGGCCTACTTTGGTCCATGGAACAACCCTAAAACCAATATCTACCCGCGTAAATACACCCACGATGGCATCCCCGGTTTTGTGAACGAGAATAACGGGATAGAGAACTCGGGTATCAACTACCGTGTGCTGCGTTTCTCTGATGTGCTGCTGATGTACGCCGAGGCGCTAAACGAGCTGGGCCAAACCGCAAGCGCTTACCCGTATATCCAAAGGGTACGTAACCGCGCTAAGCTGCCCGACCTGGCAACCACCAAACCCGGTATGAGCCAGGCTGATATGCGCGAGCAGCTGGCCCACGAGCGTGCGCTGGAGTTTGCCATAGAGGCGCAGCGTATTAACGATATTATCCGTTGGGGCTGGTTATACAATGCCGGCAAACTGGCCGAATTAAAAACGCACGACAGCGATTTTAACACCTGGGCACCCGGTAACGAATACTTGCCCATCCCGCAAACAGAGCTGGATGTGAACAAGAACTTAAAGCCAAACCCGGCCAATTAACGGGCGAGATCAGTTGGTTTAAGCTGCACCAGGTTGTGGTGCAGCTTATTTTAAAACATTGATAATATGGGTGAGGCGCCACCAATGGCATTCATCTGCAAAAACATAAACCATGAATTGGAGGGAAGGGGAATATTTGATCATTATTGCGGCTTTTGCGCTGCTGGCATCGGCCTGCAGTAAAAAGGACGTTACGCCGGGCGATATCAAGCCTGTTGATACCACAAAGCCGGTTACCCCCGCTTTTGATATCAACACCATAAATGATACTTATGCCGATGTTGCGCCGTTCACGTTCTTTACAAAATGGACGGTTTATAACGTGCATGATCCATCGGTAAAAAAGTTTGGCGATTACTATTACAGCTACAGCACGGATGTAGGTTATGGGGTAGACGTGCGGCTGGGGCTGCAGATCCGCCGCTCTAAAGACCTGGTGAAATGGGAGTTTGTGGGCTGGGTATTTAACTCGCTGCCGGCGAAAGGGGCACAGTTCATCCAGAATTTGGGCGGTACGCCCTTTAATGCGCTTTGGGCACCTTACGTGTTAAAGGTTGGGTCGGAATATAGGTTATATTATTCGTTATCCTCTGCAGTAGCGCGTTTAAGTGTTATTGGTATGGCAACCGCTTCGTCGCCCGAAGGGCCATGGGTGGAGAAAGATCTGGTTGTAACATCCGCCAATGACGCCGCCGTACAAACCAACGCTATCGACCCTACAGTAGTGGTTACGCCCGCGGGCGAGCAGTACATGTACTACGGCTCGGCTTGGGATGGCATCTATATGCTGAAACTAAACGCTTCAACCGGGCTTGCCGCAGCATCGGGCGATAAGGGTAAAAGGATAGCCAACCGGGGCTTTACCGGCGGTAAATACAACGGCAATATCGAGGGCGCTGAAGTGATCTATAACCCAACGCTCAACAAGTATTTCATTTTTATAGCGTACGATTGGCTGCAAACCAAGTACAATGTGAGGGTGGGCAGGGGCGATAATCCCGAAGGGCCGTTTTACGATTACAACGGGAACGACCTGAACACCAACGAGGACCATGGCCCCATGATACTGGCGCCATACCAGTTTGCCGGCCACGGTGGCTGGCAGGGAACGGCCCATTGTGCCGTGTTTGATGATGGCAACGGCCAGTATTATATGGCCCACCAGGGCAGGCCGGCTGTAAATTCATTTTTTATGGATCTGCATGTGCGTAAAATATCGTTCACGCCGGATGGCTGGCCTGTGGTATCGCCGGAGCGCTATGCCAACGTAACGCAAACCGCTGTAGCGGCAACAGACCTTGCGGGTGATTGGGAAATGATCAACTTAAATTACCACATTGTGCCGGGCTATTCCGCCGAGCAGGTATCGGCAGATCTGCAGAGTTCGGTCGCCATTAAACTAAATACAGGTGGTACTATTACCGGCGCTGTTACAGGTACCTGGGCGTACACCGCGCCCTGGGTAGATATTGCATTAAGCGATGGCAGCACTGCCAAAATAAAAGTAGAGCGCGAGCGCGATTGGGAGAATAAGATAGCAACAACCCTTATATTTACAGGGCTGGATAATCACGGTACGGCCGTGTGGGGCAAAAAGAAATAAGCGTTTGCGGCAGGCAGAGTGAAGTAGATGCCGAACGTTTTAGAATGAAGAGAAACCAAATAGATCCATGATAATTAAAAGAGCAATTTTTACGGCCTGTGCTATGGCGGCCTTAGCAACGGCCCAGGCGCAAACACCCAAGGTTTACACTATCGAGGCTGATAAGGTAAAGGCGCACATCGAGCCAACCATGTACGGTATCTTTTTTGAGGATATTAACCTCGCTGCGGATGGCGGCGTGTATGCCGAACTGGTGAAGAACCGTTCGTTCGAGTTCAACAGTCATTTAGCGGGCTGGCAGGAACGGCAAAAAAATGGCGGCAAAGGCAGCGTGGAGGTAGTTGACCGTACCGCCCAACGCCCCGAGAACGCGCATACCATCAAAGTAAATATAGAAAGCAATACCGGTTCTTTCGGTTTGTCCAACGAGGGTTTCCGCGGAATGGGGATCAAAAAAGGGGAGACGTACAGCTTTACCGTTACCGCCCGCAAACCGGCAGGCAGCCTGATTAAGTTAATTGCCGAACTGCATAATGCAAGCGGCAATGTTATCGGCACAGGGACTTTAACGCCAACATCGGCCAATTGGAAGAAATACAACGTAAAGTTCACGGCTACGGCTACCGAGGATAAGGCATCGCTTTATGTATGGTTAAAGGGTAAAGGCGTGGTAGATCTGGATATGGTATCGCTGTTTCCGCAGCATACCTGGAAAAACCGCCCGGCGGGCCTGCGTGCCGACCTGGTGCAAAAACTGGCCGATATGAAGCCCGGTTTTCTGCGCTTCCCCGGCGGATGTATTGTGGAAGGCCGTGACCTGGTGAACCGTTACCAGTGGAAAAAGAGCATCGGCGATATTGATAAACGCGAAAACATTATCAACCGCTGGAACACGGAGTTCGCTCATCGCCTTACGCCCGATTATTACCAAACTTTTGGCCTGGGCTTTATGGAGTACTTTATGACGGCCGAGGATATCGGTGCATCGCCATTGCCTATTCTTAACTGCGGCATGGCCTGCCAGTTCAACACCGGGCAACTGGTGCCGATGGATCAGCTTGACCCCTATCTGCAGGATGCTTTGGATCTGATTGAGTTTGCCAACGGCGGCCCTAATACCAAATGGGGTAAGCTGCGTGCAAGCCTCGGCCACCCCAAACCATTTAACCTGAAAATGCTGGGTGTAGGTAACGAGCAGTGGGGCGAACAATACATCGAACGCTGGAAGGTGTTCACTAAAGCGATAAAAGATAAATACCCCTCCATCAAAATTATATCCAGCCTTGGCCCTTTTGCCGAGGGCAAAGAGTTTGAATTGCTTGATAAAACCTTCAGGGGTTTAGGCGCTGATATTTTGGATGAGCACTATTACAAGGCCCCGAAATGGTTTTTAGATAACGCCAAACGGTACGATAATTACGACCGCAAAGGCCCTAAGATCTTCGCGGGTGAATATGCGGCACAAAGTGTAGCCACCGGCAGCCCGGAGAATAAAAATAACTGGGAATGCGCATTGGCCGAGGCTGCCTTTATGACCGGCCTGGAACGTAACGCCGATGTGGTAAATATGGCATCCTACGCCCCGCTTTTTGCCCATGTGGATGGCTGGCAATGGACGCCGGATCTGATCTGGTTTGATAACCTGCGCTCGTACGGCACACCCAATTACTATGTGCAGCAGCTATATGCGCTTAATAAAGGTACCGATGTGGTGCCATTGTTGAACGATGGCGCAATGGTAAGCGGTGAGGAAGGTGCTTATGCTACCGCGAGTATCGATAAAAACACCAAAGAACTGATCATCAAATTTGTGAATACCACCGACAAGGCGAAGCCGGTTACTTTCAGTATCAACAGCACATCAACCTACCAAAAAACGGGCACGGTAATTACGCTTGGTAATTATAAAAAGGATGCGGTAAATTCATTGGATACACCAACAGCGGTATCCCCGGTAAAGAGCACGATAGGTTTGAGCGGCAAGTCGGTTACGGTAACCGTTGAGCCGGCTACGTTTAAAGTTATCAGGTTGAAAATGATTTAGCAGAAGATCAGTTCCCCTGTTTGGAGCATAGCCGTCAACTTAAGGTTTTGAATTTAAAAAGAGCCATCGGCTCGATAAATATTGTAGCGGCGGGTTTTAACCCGCCGATGCAGCCGAAAGTTTTGATGAGTGCCGTAGGTACGACCCATATTTGCGATTATATCGGCCGAACCGACGGTTCTTTACGCCGGTGCTATTTTGTGACAACGGATTGAAATCCGTTGCTACAAAATCGGTCGACGCCACGCGTCTGCTTTACTCCTTAAGTCGACGGCTATGCCTCTTGGGAGGGGCGCGCCGGGATTGCAGTAGCAGGGGTGGGTTCGCCGACATGCTGAAAACACACTGCTGCACCCCTCTCAAGAGGGGAATTGCACAAGGCCATCGCTTTTAAGTACAGCATATTTCAAATATCTAATGTTCAAAAAACTATTATTAACCGCCTTTATCCTGTTGCTGGGCTTCCATATAAAAGCCCAGGAACTGAAGACGGATATTTCCGTACACGACCCGGTGATTATAAAGCAGGATAGCGTTTATTATATTTTTTGCACGGGGATGGGGATCGGTAATTGGTCGGGTACCGACAAGGTGCATTGGAAACGCGAAAAGCAAATATTTGCAAAGGCGCCGCAATGGGTGCTTGATTTTTTGCCGGCGTTTAACAACCACATCTGGGCACCTGATATTTCGTACTACAAGGGCACTTATTATCTGTTCTATTCGGTATCGGCCTTCGGCAAAAACACTTCGGCTATCGGATTGGCAACTAATACTACACTGCATCCCAACGCCCCCAATTATAAATGGGTAGACCACGGGCAGATCATCCGTTCTATCCCAAATCAAACCAACTGGAACGCCATCGACCCCAACTTAATAACTGATGATAAAGGCACGCCCTATCTCGCGTTCGGCTCTTTTTGGGACGGGCTGAAACTGGTTAAGCTGAATAACGACAGGATGAGTGTTGCGGAAGATCTTGCAACTATCCCCACCATCGCCAGCCGGAAAAAAGAACCCTCGGCAGAAAATCCCCCGTCGGTAGATGGTAACCCGGCGGATGCAGGGGGCAACGCGATAGAGGCGCCATTTATCTTTAAGCACGATAAATATTACTACCTGTTCGCATCCATAGATTATTGCTGCAAAGGGCCAAAGAGTACTTATAAAATGATCATCGGCCGCGCCAAAAGTATCAAAGGACCATATTTAAATAAAGACGGCATCGCCATGAACCGCAGCGGCGGCAGTATTTTACTGGAAGGGGATAAGGACTGGTACGGTGTGGGCCATAATGGCGTTGGTACCTTTGATGGTGCCGATTACATTGTGTTCCACGGGTACGCTGCTGCCGACAAAGGGATCCCCAAGCTTCGCCTCGCCAAATTGAACTGGATTGATGGCTGGCCGGAAATTAATAAAGACGATCTAACAATCAATAAAAAATAATATGATTACCAAAAAGTACTTATTTGCTTTAGTCGCCTGCTGCCTGTTTGGGCTTGTTAAGGCGCAGGATACCGTTTTCCACGCTAACGGTAACCCCATCATCCGCCATAAATTCACCGCCGACCCGGCTGCAATGGTTTATAACGGCAAAGTGTACCTGTACACCGGGATAGACGAAGCGCCGGCCGGCAAAAACAATTATGTTATGCACCACTGGGCCAGCTTTACCACTACCGATATGAACACCTGGACGGAGCACCCATCGCCCCTGAATGTGAAAGATTTTAGCTGGGCGAAGGCCGATGCGTGGGCATCGCAGGTGATAGAACGCAATGGTAAATTTTACTGGTATGTTGCTGTTGAGCATGCCACCATACCCGGCAAGGCGATAGGGGTGGCGGTTGCTGATAATCCTTTAGGTCCGTTTAAGGATGCACGCGGCAGTGCGATCGTAACCAACGATATGACCAAAGCCGTAAAGCATTCCTGGGATGATATCGACCCCTCGGTAATTATTGATAAGGACGGGCAGGCCTACCTGTTTTGGGGTAACGGCATTTGCTATTACGCCAAACTAAAACCCAACATGACCGAACTGGACGGCCCTATCCAAACCATCACCTTACCGCATTTTACCGAGGCGCCATGGATCCATTACCGCAATGGCTGGTATTACCTGTCATACGCTTATGAGTTCCCCGAGAAAATAGCTTACGCCATGAGCAGGAGCGTTACCGGCCCCTGGGTGTACAAAGGTATTATTAACGAACTGGCGGGCAATTCCAACACCAACCACCAGGCCATTATTGATTTTAGAGGAAAATCGTACTTTATATATCATACAGGCGCATTAGCTGCGGATGCGGGGAGTTTTCACCGCTCGGTTTGTATAGATAGGCTGTATTACGATACGGATGGTACCATCAAACGCGTGGTGATGACCAGCGAAGGGGTGAAGAAGATCGGTAAATAGCAAAAACGGCCGCCGGTTTTATCGGTGGCCGTTTTTACTTGCTATGCATTTTTGTTATTCAAACTCTTCGTCCTCATCTTCTTCTTCGGGCACGTAGTTGGCAATGGCTTGCCCAATTTGGTTAGTTTCGGGGTCATTATCAAACATGGGCATCTCGGTTTCGGGGTTTAGCTTTAGCCAATGGTTTTCGGTGTCTTTTTCTATCTTGCCAAATTCCACCCCGGCTTTAAAAATGGTGTAAACGTTATCCTCCTCGGGGAACACGGAATAAACTATTCCATTCACTAATATGTCAAATGGGTCTTGCATGGGTATTTATGTTGTTGTAGCGGCAAAGCTATCAAAATAACCATTTGCCTGTAAACCGAATCCCCGGATTATATCTGCGAGTAAGCCGTTGGCACCAGTAGGGTTGATGTTATCTTGTTCACCAGCAGGGCGTCGGCATATTCGGGTACGGCGCTTATTTTTTTCCATTGGGCATCATCAACAAAGGCTTTCCAGTGCGCGTCTTTAGCGGCCAGGTCGTCAAAAGTTACCATATAAGTAAGGTTGGGCCGCAGCGGACCGATGATGGTTTCGCCCCAAAACACGGGCTTGAAGCCGAGGCGTTTAAATATGTCTATCTCGCCCTGGTCGTTAAACATTTCTATCTTCTTTTTGCCGGCGGCTTCGCTGGCGCTTTGGTACTGGCGCAGTTCAAATATCCTTGCGGTTTTAGGCGGAGCCACCAGTAGCGGGCTGTGCTTAAAAGCTTTCATCAGCGAGCTTTCTATCCGCTCATAAGCCGGTGCCGAAGCAGGTGCGTTAAGGTAGGCGGCGCCTTGTTTTTTCCATTCGGCATCCTTGCCGATGTTATCTGCAATATGGCTTAAATGGGCCAGTCCGTTGTAAGTGGTGAGCACAAATATTTTGGTTTGCCCTTCGGGTTTTAACTCGGTAAATACACCTACATGCCTTATGCCAATGCGGTTGAGGGCAGGGATTGCGGCATACTGAAAATAATCCTCTACCAGCTTTTGCTGGGTTTCATTCTTCAAAGTATAGGTACGCAGTTCATAGTAATCGGTGCTATGGGCAGGCGGATTATCGGTATCGGCAGCCATGGCTGCGGCAGGTATTATAGCAGCAGCGGCACCGCTTGCCAGGGCCGATTTCACAAAAGAACGTCTTTTCATAAAGGTGATGGTTTTTATAATTCACCCGCAATATAGGGCTTTTGGCTAAATAAATAGGGTGAAAAAGCACCGCCGATAGGGTGCTTCTACCCTGTTTTAGGCTAGGGCGTTTGCGTTACTTTACACCATGCAATTCGCTTTATACTATATGAGTTTATCAGATAACCGGCACATCTCTTTTTACAAGGGCGGCGAAACCTTACTGGTACCTGCCCAAAGCCAGGTAGAGCGCAACAAAGACAAAATAAAGGTGCGTTTCCAGTTTCAGGAAGGTAATGTTGCTACGGAAATAGATGAGGTGATAGCCGATAACGAGCAAGGCTATGTGCGCATGGTTACCTCCAAAGGCAAGGAGTTTAGCGCCGGCCCGCTTTTCGATCAATTGTACGTTTGGTACGATTATATTGTAAAGCGCTAAACTTTAGGCCTTAACACCTTGAGTATTCGAAATCCCTATAGTGTCCTGTCGCCCGCATATTTAACTCACCCCGAATGCACTCCGCTGTTCGACCCTCTCTGCTACGCAAAGAGGGTGAAGAAATAGAAAAAAACTCCCCTCTTTGCGTAGCAGAGAGGGGTTGGGGGTGAGTCAACTCGTGTTGCGGGCATTTGCACTACATTTCGAACACTCAAGCCTTAACACCCCACACCCTAAAGATGCGCGGCAGGCTGATAATGCTTTGTTCATCGGCAGTAAAAGCTGCCAGTTGGGATAAGATCTGCGCTACTTCATCTTCAGTGGCCAGCCCTTGGCTGATGACAGCCTTCTTTATCCTATCCATAGTTATATAGGCCATTTGCTTGCCTGCTCCGCTGCTGAAGGCGGGCTGTATCACATCGAAGCCTACGGCTGTTATCCCCGTCTGCTTAAGCATCCCGAATAGGGCTGGCCCGATCTCCGGGTTTTGCCCGCGTGTGGTGGCAAGTGCCGAGTACAGCTGCAGATACCTTTCAAAAGCCGCGTTGGCAGGGTAGCAAAAATGCCCGCTGAACTGTACATCCTCTACCACTATGCGCCCGCCGGGTTTGGCAGCCCTTACCATGTTTAACAGCACCTCCGCCGGCCGCTGCAGGTGCGAGAGGAGGAAACGCGCGTACACCACATCAAACTCGTTTTGGTTAGCAACATCATAGGCGCTGATGGCATGATACTTAAGGTTACCGATGCCCTGAGCGGCGGCGTCCTGCCGGTTGAGGGCGATAAGCGATTCATCAAAATCGAGGGCGGTAATATAGCCCTGCTTACCAACTATTTCGGCGGCCATGGTGGCTACGTTGCCTCCGCCACAGCCTACATCCAAAAATGCAGAGCCCTCTTTTAATCCATTGGCCAGCAATAAATTGCGGGTGCTGTTTTCCAGCACACTGGCCAGTACGTTCAGCCGGGATTTTCCCGCCTGCCCGCCGCTAATGATGTAATCGCCGGTTGTTGCCATAAGGTTGCATAATTGGTTTGCAGGGTAAAGATAAGGCTTTGCCGGAAGATGCGGAGCACAGCAAAATCGCCTGGAAAAATTGCATTTATTTCCATTTTCTGTCGCAAAAAGCGGTTGTTTGTGGCACTTTTGCCCCTTGCCTGGGAGGGTGTATTTTGGTATTATTGTAATAACCTTTTATCCTATACCACCATGAAAGTTGTACGCGTGCAATACACCACCCGGCCCGAATACGCGCCCATAAACCAGCAGAATATCGCCGCTGTTGTGGCCGAACTGAAAACCCTGAACCACCCCGGCATTAAGTACGGTGCCTGGCTGCTGCCCGATGGCAAAACCTTTATGCATTTCGACCAGCTGGAAAGCGAGGAGGCGCACCAGGAGTTGCAGCAACTCGCGTCCTTCAAAAAATTTGCCGACGAGCTTTGGGCCAGCGGGCTGGAGGTTGAGCCTAAGCTGGAGATATTGAGTTTAGTGGCCAGTACGGAAGCATATTATTAAATAAAAACTGTCAGTGGTCGAAGTTTCTGTTTCGACCACTAAGAGCGCTGGTGCGTAGAGGCGCAGATCAGAGTTTCCTGGAGACCTTACGGATGGCCGAATTGGCATCGGTTAGGTAAATTCCGTTATACACAATGGCAATACCGCTTGGCGCAGCTAATACAGCCTCATCTGCTGGGCCATCCTTGTATTCACCATGGTTATAGGGCACAATGGTTGTTTCTATCTTGCCCGAACTCAGGTGGCTTATTTTATATTCTATCACGCCATCATTTCTGAAATTAGTCGTGATCAGGAAGAAGTTTTCCTTCATCACCGGGTCGAAATTTTTGTCTTTTTTAGCCGGGGCAAAATCAATTATACTGGTTTGATTCCCAATTTTAGTGACCTTAAAAAACGTAGATACGGTGCCATCCGACGTAATCTTCCGGAGCGACTTGCCTGAAATATTCGATAAAGGGTCGGCATCTAACACATACACATTGTTATCTGCAGCGAAACGGATGTTAGTAATCCTTACAAAACGAGCGTTGCCGCCTTTGCCGTCGGCAGTTCCTTTAATGCCGGTTTTGCCTGCTAAAATAGTAGCCACACCGCTTTTTGTTACTTTTACGATACGATTGTTGCCTTCGTCGGCAATGTACAGTGTGCTATCGGGCCCAATGGCTACATCAGAGGGCTTGTTTAGCCCAATGCTTACAGGCACCGGTGTTTTATGGCCAAGCCTGTCTACCTTAACTATTTGGTTGGCATTATATACCGCTACATAAACCGATCCCTCTGCTCCGGCCTTTACACCAATCAGGTTACTCCCGGCCGGGAACGTTGTCAGATCCGACACCACGGCGGTAGTAGAGATTTTATAAACCTTGTTGGTGGCGGCCGACGTGGCGTAGAGGGTATTATCTGCCGACTTGCATAGCCTGAAAAGGTTATCAAGCGCAGGGTAGCCCTGAAAAAACGTGCTTACCTCGTACAGGCTGCTGGCAGAGGGTTCGCTTAAAGCACTTAATGAAATTGCACTTTTGTCGATTTTGTTGGGGGTAACCCTTTCGGCCTTTTGGCAGGCCTGCAACGTAATCAAACTAAAGGTAATGACCGCAATGGCTTTTAAGCCTGCCGGTGCCACCTGCCCAGTAATGGTTGGTTTTGTATTCATAATTACATTATTTAATAACTGGTTAGTTAAAAGTAGGGTATTGCTAAGTGGTTACCAGGCCCAAAGTGAGGTTGTTACCATAATGTGTAAACTGAGAAGATGTATGATAGAGCCTGAACCCCGGCCGGTAAGGTTGCCTTTTATGCGCTAATGGGTTTTGAAAAGGAGGGGCACTGGTGCTTCGGTTGGGTTCTGCCCCGCCCTGCCTGCCGGCAGGCAGGTGTTCGCTGCAAGCCGCTGATAGAAGCGGGCTTTCCGCTGCTATCGGGTTTAGCCGGGGCAGGGTTTTACCGGTAGAGTTGTTTTGTAAATCATCTTGTAACAAACCATCCCAACGATGGTCATATTGCTGAAAAACAGCAACATGGATACCAATAAAAAAACGGCAAGGATCGCCGGCCTCTTTTACCTCATTGTGGTGCTTAGCGGCCTATTTCATTTATTGTACGTGCCGGGCAAACTCATCAACTGGCAAAACCCGGCTATTACCCTGCAAAACATCATCGCTAACGAAACCATGTTCAGGCTGAGTTTACTGGCCGGCTGCATTTGCTACACCGCATTCCTGTTTTTGCCTCTTGTATTATATAAATTGCTATTGCCGGTTAACAAGACCCACGCCGTAGCAATGGCCGCCCTTGCGCTGCTGAGCGTGCCCATATCCTTTGTAAACCTCCTCAACAAATTTGCCGTGCTTACCCTCATCAGTAAACCGGAGTACGCAGCTGCGCCGCCGGACCTTGCCGCGCAGGTAATGCAGCAATTGCAATACTACAGCAACGGCAACCTGATAGCTTCGCTGTTTTGGGGATTATGGTTGCTGCCATTTGGGTGGCTGGTGTACCGGTCGGGGTTTTTGCCGAAAGCGCTTGGCGTGCTATTGATGGCGGGTTGTACGGGCTATGTCATGAATTTTGTAGGCGAGCTGGTGTTTCCCACCGGATATAAGCAAAGCGGCATCGACAGCTGGATCAGCATCCCCGGCGGGCTGGGCGAAATTGGCACCTGCCTGTGGCTGCTGGTTATGGGTGTAAAAGTTAATACAGCAACCGCTACCGTAACCAAATAAAAAAGGGATGGCAAATACTACTCAACTCCAAAATTTTAATATCAATATTAAGCTTAAACTCTCCGCTTTATGGGTAAGCGTAATGTTTTGCTATGTATATGGCGATTTTTTTTCGCTGTTTGTACCCGGCCGCATTCAAAAACTCATGAACGGTAACAGCGGCACCGGCCACACCACGCCGGCTATGCTACTGGTATACGCCATCCTGATGACCTTGCCGCCGCTCATGATATTTCTTTCTCTCATTCTTCGCCCCAAAGCGGGCAAGCTCGCCAACCTCATTACAGGCGCATTATTTACCGGGGTGATGATGCTGGTAGTAGCCACCTCCATCAGCAGGTGGATGCTGTTTTATACCTATTTAGGAATCGTGGAGATCATCATCACCTGCTTAATTATGGGATACGCCTGGAAATGGCCCAAAGAGGAAGGGAAGGGGTAGAGTTTAAGCCTTTAAAACGATGGAAATAACGTATAGCTTAAAACCCCAACAGCTATTTGCCCGGTACTTTATTAAATAAATGTTAGCGATAATAGGGTATATTTGAAACTTTTAAAAAAATGAAATCCTATAGGCTGATACACCAATTGTTGCACCTGGTTGAAAAACTGGAAAGCGAAACACCCGACAGGGAACTTACCTTGCAGGATTTCGCGGGCTTTTTGGTTAGTGAACATGCAGTCCAAACCGGCGCACCTGCCAATTCGGATATGCGCTTTGGCAGCGAAGAGCCTGTGGCGCAGGATATAGCATTCCAGCTGGATAATAACATTGGGCGGCTGGTGGTGTACATGAGCAGGTACGCTAAATTCTACATCAAAAAAGCACTGGAAGGCACCCCCCTGCAAACCGCCGAAGATTTTACCTGCCTGGCCATATTGCTTACCCATCCCAATCTTTCTAAAAAAGAACTTATAAGTTATAACCTGCAGGAGAAAACATCGGGCACCGAAGTGATCCGCCGCCTCATCAGCGCCGGGCTGGTGAATCAGGCCGACGACGAGAACGACAAGCGGGGCAAACGCATCTCTATCACCAATGAAGGAAGGGAGCTTTTATACCGCGTTTTTGTAGATATGAGTTACGTGGGCCGCATTGTTACCGGCGATCTATCTGAAGAGGAAAAGCTCACCCTAAACTACCTGCTGCAACGGCTGGAGAACTTTCATCACCATGTGTATGCCGGGAAGTTGGTACAAACCAAGGCTGATATTGCCGCAGTTGTTGAAGAACAGTCAAAAAAATAGTCCGAAATTATTTTTATTTTATATTTTTAGAACAATTTTGTACCTTTATAACAAAGGCACGATATGTTGGATCTGAAAATTGTTATCGACGGGAACTCGGGTTTTTGTTTCGGGGTAGTGTATGCCATAGAAATGGCAGAAGACCTGCTGGCCGAACAAGGCTACTTGTACTGCCTTGGCGATATTGTACACAATGATGAAGAGGTGCTGCGCCTGCAGGCCAAAGGGCTCCGTATTATCAATTACCAAGAATTTCTGAGCCTGCAAAACGAAACCGTGCTGATACGTGCCCACGGCGAACCGCCGTCTACTTACCAAACCGCGCTAAAGCAAAACATCCGCCTGATTGATGCCTCTTGCCCGGTGGTGCTGAAATTGCAGAACCGCATTAAACGCTCGTACGATAACGGCGATAACCTCTACATTTTCGGTAAAGAGGGACATGCCGAAGTTGTGGGGCTAAAAGGCCAGACTAACGGTGAGGCAGTTGTTTTTGGCAGCTACAATGAGCTGGATACCGTGATGCTGCCGCAGGATATTACCCTTTACAGCCAAACCACCAAAAGTACTACCGAGCTTTACGGAATACGGGAAAAACTACAGCAACGGGGCGTAAACGTAAACCTTAAGGATACCATTTGCCGGCAGGTATCTAACCGGGGCGACGAACTAACCGCCTTTGCCCGGCAGCAGGATATTATCCTGTTTGTATCCGGTTCCAAATCGTCTAACGGTAAAATGCTTTATCAGGTATGCAGGGAAGCTAACCCGCACTGCTACTTTGTATCGGGCACTAATGATATACAGGCAGGCTGGTTTAGTCCCGGCCAAAAGGTAGGCATCTGCGGGGCAACATCTACCCCCATGTGGCTGATGCAGCAGGTGCGCGATCGCCTTCAAATGCTATAAAACCTTCCCGTTTTACCCTCAAATAGCCATATTTGCAGCATCTATGAAAAAACTTTTACTCCTGCTTTTAGTACTGTTGCCTGCCATTGCTTTTGCCCAAACCGGTATCATCCGAGGGAAGGTGACCGCCGTATTGAATAACGATCCGCTCGCAGGCGTAAGCATTGCTATCACCGGGACCGATAAGGGTACCCTTACCGATTCGTTAGGTAATTATACCCTTGCGGGATTGCGCCCCGGTTATTATACGCTGCAATTTTCGTTAGTGGGTTACCGCCCTAAAACCCTTTTTGATATACAGGTTACTAATGCCAAAATAGCCGTTGCCGACTTAGGTATGGAGGACGACGCAAAAACCCTTAACGAGGTAAAGGTGGCCGCACCGCGCTTTTTTAAAACGCTGGAAAGCCCGGTATCGCTGCGTACTATTGGCTCTACCGAAATAAAGCGTAACCCCGGTGGTAACCGCGATATCAGTAAGGTGATCCAATCGTTGCCGGGTGTATCCTCGCCGGTAAGTTTCCGTAATGATATTATCATTCGCGGCGGCGCACCCAACGAGAACCGCTTTTATATCGACGGTATCGAGATCCCCAATATCAATCACTTTGCCACGCAGGGCTCTTCGGGCGGCCCGGTGGGGCTTATAAATGTCGATTTCATCAACGAGGTTGATTTTTATTCGGGCGCTTTCCCGGCAAACAGGGGCAATGCCCTCAGTTCGGTATTTGAATTTAAGCAAAAGGATGGACCGACAGATCGTACCAATGCCACGCTCACCCTTGGCTCCAGCGATTTCGCCGCTACACTTGCAGGCCCGCTCAGCAAAAAAACAACGTTCATATCCTCATACCGTTACTCATACCTGCAGGGTTTGTTCAAGCTCATTGGCTTGCCTTTTTTGCCTTCGTACCAGGATTTTCAGTTCAAGATAAAAACCAAGTTCAACACCAAAAACGAGTTAACCATATTGGGCCTCGGCGCGCTTGATCGTTTTAAATTGAACCTTGACGCCAAAAACACCGAGCTGAACCAGTATACGCTGGCCAATATTCCGGTTAATTCGCAAAATAACTATACCATCGGTGCTACCTACAAAAACTTCCGGTCTAATGGATACAGCCTGTTTGTTTTAAGCAGGGATTACCTGGATAACCGGGCCAAAAAGTTCCGGGATAATAACGAGGCCGGTACCAAAACACTCGATTATAATTCTAAAGAGATAGAGAACAAATTCAGGTTCGAGAATGTGAGCCGCGCCAATAATTACCGCATCAGCTTTGGTGCCGGTGCCGAAACCGCCCAATACACCACCAACACCTTTAACCTGCTGCCTTTCAACAGCAATATTTATACTTCCGAGATCAACTTTTTTAAGTACAGCCTTTTCGGGCAGCTGAGCCGGGCTTATTTGCAAGATAAGCTAAACCTTTCCGTTGGTATTCGCGCCGATGCCAACACCTATTCTGCGCAAATGAACAATCTTGCCAAAACGCTTTCGCCACGCTTTTCGGCCTCTTATAATATCAGCGAAAAACTGAGTATAAACTTCAACACCGGCATTTACTACCAGCTGCCTGCCTACACCGTTTTAGGCTACCGCGATAGCACGGGCGCGCTGGCCAACCGCGATGTGAAATACATATCTAACAAGCAGGTAGTTTTAGGGCTGGAATACAATACCCTCAAAAACACCCGTTTCACCATCGAAGGTTTTTATAAGCACTACAAAGATTATCCTGTTGAGCGCGTGCTGGGAGATAGCATCCCCCTGGCTAACCTTGGTGCCGATTTTGGCGTCGTGGGCAACCAGCAGGTGGTGGGCTACACCAAAGGCCGCAGTTATGGCGTAGAGTTTTTTGCACAGCAAAGGCTCCATAAAGGCTTTTACGGCATCTTCGCGCTTACGCTTTTCCGCAGCGAGTTTCAGGATAAGAAGGGACAGTATGTGCAATCGTCGTGGAATAACCGCTACATCCTGAGTATGACGGGCGGTAAAGTATTTAAACGCAACTGGGAAGTTGGCGCCAAGCTGCGCTTAACCGGCGGCGGGCCGTATACGCCATACAATATAGGCGCATCTACCCTAAAAAGCAATTATGCCATATTTCCGCAGGGCATACCCGATTGGCAGCAGTTGAACAGCCGCCAGCTGAACACTTTTTACCAGGTTGATATGCGGGTAGATAAAAAGTATCCCTTTAAAAAATTCACGCTGAACATATACCTGGATATTCAAAACCTTACCTACAACCAATACCAGCTGCAACCCTACCTGGTACCCGACCGCGATGCCGCCGGTAACCTGCAAGATGCCCCCGGCGATCCATCACGTTTCCGCTCTAAACTGCTGGATAATAAAGGCGGTAACGTGCTGCCTACCCTTGGGGTGATATTTGAGTTATAGGGGGGACGCTCTCCTTGTGCTCTACGGCCTGTGGTTGGTGGTATTTGCGAACTACTTGAAGGCACAGGCGTTACAACCCTAAACCCGATAGCAGCGTAAAGCCCGCTTCTACCAGCGGCTTGCAGCGTATACCTGCCTGCCGGCAGGCAGGGCGGGGCTACCGCAACCCAAACCCCACTGCCCCTGCTTTTCAAATCCTTCCCCTCACACCTAAACACATCAATTGTTTTTTCTAAATATGATTTATATTTAAAACATAGTTAATTATTGTTAGTTGTGGTTAATACATAAAACGAATTAATCACTCAACTAAAACAACAAATGGCACATTTAGAAGTAGAACCCAAAAAGTCGTCTCCATGGATCTGGATATTGCTGGCCCTTGTGGCACTGGCAGTATTGTTTTTCCTGTTTAAAGGTTGCGGAGGCTCAAAAGAAGTAGCAACAACCGATAGCACAAGTACCGGCAACGCGATAGCAGATACCGCCGCGAAAGCAGCAGCAGCAACCGCGCCCGACTGGAACGGCGTAGACTTTAACTCGCCCCGCAGTACCGACAGCGATATTGCCGATACCAGCATTTACGTAAGCGGTAACGATAAGTACACCATTTACAGCCTGGGAAGTAATATCCTGTTCGAAACGGATAAGAACACGCTTACAGGCAGCGCGGATGCCAAGCTAAAGACGATTGTAGAATCGCTTAACAAACGCTTTAAAGGCGGTACAGTTGGCGTGTATGGCAGTACAGATAGCAAAGGCGATGCCGACCATAACGCGCAATTAGGTGCCGACCGCGCCAACGCCGTGAAGGACTGGCTGACCAAAAACGGGCTGGATGCCGACAAAGTTTCGGTACAAAGCCTTGGCGAAACCGAACCGGTTGCCAGCAACAGTACTGCAGGCGGCAGGCAGCAAAATAGGAACGTGGCGATAGTTGCTTTCCCGGCTTCTAACTAATTAATTATTAAATATAAAATCAACGATCATGGCTTTTGAAGACGAAAATAGAACATACAATGGCGGGCTTAAGGCTTTAAGCGACAGTGATTACCAAATTGTAGACGGCGAACCAGATATCACCGGCTGGGACGTACTGGACCTAAGCGGCAATAAATTTGGCGAGGTTGACGACCTGCTGTTCGACCCGGAATCGCGCGCGGTGCGTTACCTGGTGGTAGAACTGAAGGCTAACGGCGATGATATTGTGGACGACCGCAACGTGCTTATCCCAATTGGTGTAGCAGAACTGCATACCGACGATGATGACGTGATAGTGCCCAACGTAAGCGCGCAGCAGCTTTACACCCTGCCCGTTTACGAACCTGGCGTGCTTACCCCGGAGAACGAGGTGGCCATCCGCAATATTTTCGACGGTGGCAGCGCTGTGCCTTATGAAGCAACTGGTTTTTACGAGCACGATCATTTTAACGAAGACCGTTTTTACGGCAGCGGAACCATCGCTACCGAGGAAACCGACCTTACCATCCCCGAAACCCCAGTAGATGAAGAGGCCCGCCAGGAAAAGGTGCGCCGCATCATTGCCAAAATTGAGGCTAAGGATGACAATGCGGGTACCAATACGGACCGCTCTGTATTCTAACTAAACTGATCTGAACTAAATAGGATGGGGCTGCCGCGAGGTGGTCCCATTTTTTTTGCTTGAAACTTTTTTTGCTGAACCCGTAGAAGCAAAAAAGGGTAGAATTACCCTGTCATCAACGGCTATTCCTGTAAGTTGTGCCGTAGAATTACCCTACATAAAAACTCTTTTAACCCTTATTTAAACTATTGCGCCAGGTTAAGGGTTGCGCGCTTGTTATTGTGGTTTTTAATTAACTAATTTTACTGATAATAAAGCTGTTAGCCAATTTAATTTATCTACACCTAACCTTCCTATTATGAAAAAATTTCTCGTTGTTGTTGTTATTTTCGGGATGCTGCTGGCCTGCAAATATTTCCAGAGCCATAATGCAAGCGGCCTTCCAAACGCTTTTTGCGACTCTACCGCGGCGGATAACCCATGCTCCATCATCCCTTACGATGTTAACGAAAGCTTTGGCCTCGGCTACGATAGCTTCCTCGATTCGCTGCACCAAACGCCTTTCGATATCTTCTCCTGGCAAACTTTTATCGCCCTCAACTGGCCCGCCAATGCCGCGGGTAACCCCATCGGTACTTCTATTACCGATTCTGTGAACGCACCCCGCGTGTGGGAACATTACCAGGACCCTGCCGAGGTTTTTGGCACCAGTATGCCCTTGCTCAACCTCCGCCTTGGCGAAACTAAAAAGAGCGGGCAGAAGTTTCTTTACCTCGATTCGAAGGCACCACATAATTTAGCACACGTAGCTTCCATCAACTCTAACGACATGGGCGGTTTCCAGGAAGCTGATGGCCACCCGCTGATCGACCGGAACCTCAACTTCGCCCTCTACGAAATAAAAATGAACCCGGTGGAAACCAAGTTCACGCTTGATAACCAGCTCACCACCACGCAGGGCATCTACAACGCGGGCATCAAAACCAACAACTCCATCGATCTGCCGCAGAGCAACCAAGCCACAAAAAATGTGGGGATGATAGAGATAAAAGCCTCCTGGCGCATTCTGCTGCCTGCCGCAGGCGACGATACCAGCCGCTACTATTGCCGCAAGGCCACCATTTTTATCGATAGCCTGCACACCCGCAACCACAAACCGCTCCTCATCACTAACGTAACCGTGGGTATGGTGGGGATGCACATTGTGCGCAAAACCGCGAAGGTGCACGTTAACCAGATTTGGACCACCTTCGAGCACATCGATAACACGCCCGATAATGCCCAGGAGGCACAGATGAATGGCAGGCAATGGTCGTTTTACAACCCGGATTGCCTTAACTGTACGCCAAACGCCCCGGCAGATACCATTAAAGGCGATAACCAGCAATACCTGTGGGAGCCCAACATGCCTTACGCCCGCGATTATGCTACAGGTTCGCCCGGTCAGCAAAGCAAGCGCGATTCGTTTGGTACGCAGGCCATGCGCGTTTACCCCGTTTACCGCTATACCGAACTGGTGAACCAGCAATGGCAAGCCAAGCTTAAAGGTACCGTTTGGGCCAATTACAAGCTCATAGGCACGCAGTGGGAGCAATCGGAGATCCACCCCGGGCCAACCGCGCCAAACTTTTTGGGCAACACCACGCTGGAAACCTTCCTCCAGGCCGATGCATCGTGCATCAGTTGCCACCGCGATGCCAGCATCCTGTACAATAACAAAAAAGACACCATAAAAACCGACTTCAGCTTTATTTTCCCCATCTACGCCAGGGTAAATACCAACGCCAGGCCGGCAAAGAAATAACTATTGATTGATTTAAGAGAGATGAGGCCGCCGGGAGGTGGCCTCATTTTTTTTTGAAAAGCAGGATAACAATGCAATACGTTTATATTCCGGCATTGCGTTACGAGTTGTATTATTTAATTATAAAGAACAAAATAATTTTATTTCTTAATATCAATTCTGATGTCTACCTTTCATCAATAAATTCAACTCGCCAGAAGTTTGAGTGTATAGCTTATTAAACCACTCTGTATATTTTAACCATGTCACAAATAACATATCAATTGCTGCAAAAAAAGAAAAAAACCATCCTCGAACTCTGGATGAAAAATCAACTGGCTGACGAAGGCTTACGCGAAGACCTGATCAGTAATGACGAACTGAGAAGCCAGTCGGAAGAGTTAGTAGATTCCCTGGTTGGCAACTTGTCGCTCGAGAGCTCCATAGATGTCGACTCCGACGCATGGAGCCCGGTTGTTGAAATTTTGGGCGGCATTGCCATTACCCGTGCAAGGCAGGGCTTTAGCCCGCGCGAAACCGGTAACTTCATCTTCTCGCTTAAAGAGGCCTTGCTGGAAGTGCTGCAGCAAGAATTTGCAGGCGACCTGCAAACCTTGTTTACCGAAAGCCTGAAGATAAATCGCATTATGGATGCCTTGAGCGTGGTTACTTTCGAAACTTTTATTAAGGGCCGCGAAGAAGTTATTTTACGCCAAACGGACGAGATTGCAGAGATATCTACCCCGGTTATCCGTGTTTGGAACGGCATATTGGCCTTGCCTATTATAGGCACTCTTGATAGCGCCCGCACCCAAATTGTGATGGAGAACCTGTTACAGGAAATTGTAGAAACTGGCTCGAGCATTGCTATACTGGATATCTCGGGCGTGCCTGCGGTAGACTCGCTTGTGGCGCAGCACCTTATAAAAACGGTTAGCGCTACAAGGCTGATGGGTGCCGAATGCATCATTAGCGGTATACGCCCCGAAATAGCGCAAACGGTTGTGCATCTGGGCATCGACCTATCCAACATCATTACCAAGGCAAGCCTGGCCAGTGCTTTGGCCCATGCCTTTAAAGTGATGCGTTTAGAAGTAAGAAAAGTAGGTACAGTTCAAAAATAATATACGATGGATAAAATTCCTATTCTCAGGATGGGATCCTACCTGTTGGTAACCATACAGGTAGATTTGTATGACCGCCTTGCCCTAAACCTGGAGGCCGACCTTGTGCAGATGGTGCAAAAAACAAGCGCCAAAGGCGTATTGATTGATATCTCGGCCGTATCGATAGTGGACTCGTTTATGGGCCGCATTATCGGCAATATTGCCGGCATGTGTAAAATATTAGATTCGGAAACGGTGGTTGTGGGCATGCAGCCTGCAGTAGCTATCACCTTGATAGAACTTGGCTTACCTTTAAAAGGCGTGCACACTGCTCTTGATGTAGAAAAAGGGATGGCCCTGCTAAAATCCATGATCGACGAAACCAATTACGACGACGATGATGATTATGAGGGTGCCGATGACCTTATCCTTGAGTAAAGATACCGTCCTGGTAGAAAAGGAGCAGGACGTGGTTTTTCTAAAAAACCGCGTTAAGGAGGTTGCCGTAAAAATAAAGATGGGCCTTGTTAATCAAACACGCCTGTTAACCGCCGCCAGCGAACTGGTACGTAATATGATGCGCTACGCTAACGGCGGTAAATGCCATATAGAGGTGGTATCCAGCGGGCGTGTTAATGGAGTGCGGCTTACCTTTATAGATAGAGGCCCGGGTATACCCGATATTGCTGCCGCCATGCGCGATGGCTTTAGCACGGGCAAAAGCCTGGGGCTGGGCCTGCCCGGAACAAAAAGGCTGGTAAATGAGTTTGATATAAAAAGTAAAGTTGGGGAGGGCACTACGGTGACGATATTAAAGTGGGCAAATGGTTGATGCAACGCATATAAGTTTTACAGCGAACGACAGGAGCTATTTTTCCCTGATAAAAAAAGAGATACACCGCGCAGCCACCGAGGCGGGCATGGGTGCCGCAAGGATAAATGAACTGGACCTGATAGTAGCTGAGATGACCTCGAACCTGTTTAAGTACAGCGACGATGGCGAGATACTGATGGGCACATTTGCCAATAACGGAGCACCGTACATTGAATTAATAAGCATAGATAACGGCCCGGGGATGATAAACCCGGCTAAAATGATGATTGACGGCGTATCTACCACAAATACTTTAGGGCACGGGCTGGGCAGTATGAAAAGGCTGTCGGATAATTTCGATCTCTACTCTCAGCCAGGCTGGGGAACCATTGTCATGAGCCGTGTTTACCATGAACCACAGCCTTATAAGCCCGAGCCGCCGGTTACCATGCGTGCCGTTGTAGTGGCCAAACCAGGCGAAACCAAGAGCGGCGACGGCTTTGTTTTTAAAAAGACAGACAAATATATAAAGATGATGCTGGCAGATGGTTTAGGGCACGGGCCCGAAGCTAACAAAGCCATAAACGAAGCGGCAGCAGCGTTTAAAGTTTTTCCGGATTACAGCCCTACCGAAACATTACGGTTTATGCATACGCAGATAAAAAAGACAAGAGGGGCGGTTATCAATGTTGTAGGGTATGATGTGGAAACCAAAACCTGGTGCAGCGCCGGCATAGGCAATATTGCAGCACGGATGTTTGGGCCGGTGAGTTTTCGTAACCATATGTCGTACAATGGTATTGTAGGGCACAATATCCCCAACACCATGAACGATCAGCAATACCCTGCCGATATCTATAACCAGGTAATGCTTTGTTCTGACGGGATAAAAACAAGGATAGACCTGGCCAAATATCCCCAGATAAATAAATATGATCTGACGGTGCTGGCAGCCGCAATCTATAAAGATCATGCCCGCCGAAGCGATGATATGTCGGTAGTGATAGCCAAAGTGAACTAAGATGATAAAAGTTGTAACTATTACGCTGGAAAACGAAATGGACCTTGTGCTGGCACACAAACGGTCGATGAAGGTTGCGGAAAAGCTCGGGCTTACCGTTGCTACGCAAACAACATTTGCCACAGCAGTATCAGAAATAGCCCGTACCGTTATTGAGCATACAGACGGTGGAATGCTGGAGATTGGGCTTTTACAAAATAAACAACGTTATTCCCTGGTATCGTTGGTTACCTTTGATAATGCCATCCGTTTCACCAATGCCGATTCGGGTTTTTATTATGCGCAGAAATTGGTGCCCGAATTTTCACTTATAGAAGATACCGGCACCAACACCATCGAAATGAAGATAGGCTTGCCGCGCTCGTTAAAGCTCGACCCATCTAAAATAACTGCGCTAAAAAAATCCTTTGAAGACGAAGCACCCCTAAATGCTTACGACGAGATAAAACAACGTAACCTTAGCCTTAACCGCCTGGCCGAAGAGCAGGAGGAAGAGCTGCGCCGCTCGAAGATTATTGATGAGAAAAAAACCGAGTTCATCTCCATCGCCAGTCACGAAATTAAAACACCTATAACTGTAATAAAGGCTTACACCCAGATCGCGAAAAAGCTGGAAGGCGAGTGCAGCGATAAGGTAAAAGATATCCTGAATAAGGTAGATACACAAACTACCAAGCTGCTATCGCTGGTGCAGCAATTGCTTGATGTATCAAAAATAGAGAACGGCAGTTTGCTTTACAATAAAGAACCGGTGGAGTTTAATGGCTTTGTAACCGAAATGGTGTCGATTTTACAGCATATATTGCCGCACCATGTTGTTATGGCCAACCTTTGTCAGGATGTAACGGTAATGATAGACCGCCTGCGGATGGAGCAGGTTTTTTCTAACCTTATTGGCAATGCAGCTAAGTATTCAAAAAAAAATACAGCGATTACTGTTACGTGTTCTGTCGCCCCCGACGGGCAGGCCCTGATAGCTATTGGTGACGAGGGCATAGGCATGTCTGCCAAAAGTATCGAATCCATCTTTAATAAATTCTACCGCGACAAAGACGTTATCCGTACGCATTCGGGGCTGGGTATGGGCCTCTACATCTCCTCTAAGATCATCGCCGACCATGGCGGCCGCATCTGGGTAGAAAGCAAGGAAGGCATAGGCTCAACCTTTTACTTTTCGCAACCGGCGGCGTAGAAGCATCTGCTTTGATGCTGTATACGTTTCGGGCGGTTACTTAAATAATTTCCGGTATAACTATATATAATCTACGCTCCTAACTGCCTTTTTATGGCATCAAGAAGCTGGTCCACATCGAATGGTTTTGCAATAAAATCATTTGGGGCACCGGGCAAATTAAGTGCTGTGGCAAGGTGGTGTGTGCCCGAGATGAGGATAACGGGCAAAAGCTGGGTAAGATGATTTTCTTTTATTTCTTTACAAATGGCGCGTCCGTCCATATCGGCAAGCATTACATCCATTAAAATAAGGTCGGGGGTAAAATCTTTTATGTGGTTAAATATGGCGTCGCCGCAGTTTAAGGTTTTCACCTCATACCCACTTTCGGTTAACAGATAGGAAACAACTTCTAAAATATCATCGTCATCATCTAAAACCAATATTTTTTTGCGCATAATCAGGGTGGAATAGTATCATTGCTATATAGCCAATTATAATGCCAGTATTTCCTTTTTTACCGTTTAAACATTTATTTACCAGGTATTTATTCAATTAGTTTAAAAACGGGGTTATCGCAATGGCTTCTGCCTCTATTTTTAGATAGATCATAAAATCAGAACCTATGCCCGGTTCGCTTTCCACTACAATTTTACCACCTGCGGCGTTCACTATTTTTTTGGCCAGGTACAGCCCTATGCCGTGCCCCTCTACATCCTGGTTCAGCCTGCCGTACATGTTAAAGATCTTATCAATACCACCCTTGGCGATGCCTTTCCCGTTATCCTTTACCGATAAAATAACCATATCACCTTCTTGCCAGGTGAGTATAGAGATCACCGGGGGTTCTTCGCCCCTGAATTTAATGGCGTTGGAGATGAGATTATAAACAATGCTCCTCAGGTTCTTTTTCGAAAAAAGGATCTGCTTTACGGCCAGGCTGCGGGTAATTACCGCACCCGAGGCGGCTATCTTATTTTCCAGGCTCCACTCAATATTGTTAAGGATCTCGTCGAGG
This sequence comes from Mucilaginibacter pankratovii, assembly GCF_014773265.1. Classification (GTDB taxonomy): domain Bacteria; phylum Bacteroidota; class Bacteroidia; order Sphingobacteriales; family Sphingobacteriaceae; genus Mucilaginibacter; species Mucilaginibacter pankratovii. The sequence goes on from NZ_JACWMY010000007.1 coordinate 150,732, forward strand.
CTTACCATTTCCGTCGCTATCATGTCATTCTCCACCTTGGCAATGGTAGCTATATCCGTTATCAGCTCGCGGAATTTTTTAACCGAGGCATTGATGATATTTAAAAAATCCATCAGCTTGGCATCTGTTAAAGTTATCCTGTTCATGATGTTGATGCTGGTTTCGATATTGCTTAGCGGGGCCAGCAGATCGTGCGAGGCTGCGTGGATAAAGTGGTCCAGGTCGGTATTAATGCGGAGCAGTGTTTTGTTCTTTTTATCAATTTCCAATTCGTTGCGCTTTAACTCGGTAATATCATTAAAGGTGATGATAGCGCCGCTGTTGGTATTATCAGCCAGCAGGTAGGGCATGGTCATGATCTGGTACCATTTGCCGTTGTTGGTTTCAATTTCTTTGGTGATGATAGAGCCATCCTGCAGCACCTGCCTGATATCATCTATAATCGTTTCGAACTTGATGTTGGTAGATATATTGCTCAGCGGCCTGCCGATATCGGTTTCCAGCAGGTTTATCTGCTTGGTTGTGCCGGGCGAAAACCGCATCAGCTGCAGGTCGTTATTGATGAACAGCTGCCCGTTAACATTGCTCCTGAAATAATTATTCAGGTCTTCGTTAATTTCAACCAGTTCTTTGTTTTTTAGTTGATAGTCGGCATTAATGGTATGCAGTTCTTCGTTTACAGATTGCATCTCTTCGTTAGTGCTCTGCATTTCCTCGTTGGCCGATATAAGCTCCTCGTTAAACGATTGCATGTTTTCGTTGGAGGCATCCAGCCTTTCGTAAGATAAACGCAGCTTATCCTTCAGGTCCCGTAATTCAATTTCGAGGTTTTTGGTGTACTGGTTAAGGTATACCGTTTCATCAAATACTTCATCAATTATTGGGGCCACGGTTTTATCTTTGGTAAAGGTTACCATCAGTAAAGCGTGCCCGCCGCTGGCCTCTAAGGGGCTAACAGCCAGGTTTACTTTAATTACATGCCCGCCATGTTTAATTTTAATACCCCGTACCTCATGCCGCTCGTTGTATTTTAGCACATTGGTTACCAGGGTGTTGTATGCCACTGTAAGCGGTTTGGGTAATAACTCCATCAGGTTGGATGTGAAGTGCTTTTGCAGCAGGTATTTGGTGGTATCGCCGTAGGAGGTTACCACATGGTTGCTTTCGTTAACGCATATGGCCAGGTAATCAAAATCGTTGGCGAGGCTGGTATGCATTGCCTCGGCCAATGCCGGGCCGCTGTGCCTTACCAGATCTTCGCTGGCCGAGCGGGATGGTGTGCGTTTGATCTCCAGCAGATCGGGCAACGCAAAGGCATCGAAATTTACACCGCGCTTTTTCTCCAGGTTTTTATAGATCTTCCATTTTTTGTGAATCACCTCCAGATTTTTAAGAATAGGCATGGGGTTTTCGCTGGAGCCTAAAAACAGGTATCCATCCATTTTTAGCCCAAAAAGCAGCATGGTGAAGATCTTTTTTTGCAGTACCGATGTCATATAGATGAGCAGGTTACGGCAGCTGATGAAGTGCATATTGCAGTACGGCGGGTTTTTAACCAGGTCGTGCTGGGCAAATATCACCATCTTACGAATGTTGGGGTTTACGCGAAAGCTTTCCCCCTCGGTAATAAAATATTTCTCCAGCCGCTCCTGCGAAACATCTTTGGCAATGCTTGAATTGTACAGCCCTTTGCCGGCATGCAGCAAAGCAGCGCTGTCAATATCCGTAGCAAATATTTTTACTGCCAGGCCTTCAAACTCATCCTTCAGCAGTTCGGCTATTAGTATGGCAAGGGAGTAAACCTCTTCGCCGGTAGCGCAGCCGGCAACCCATAGCTTTAATTCTTCGCCGGGCGAAAGTTTTTGCAGTATGGCAGGTAATACCTCCTTTTGGATAAACTCAAAAGCTTCCTTATCCCTAAAGAAGGCGGTAACGCTGATGAGGAAATCTTTGGCAAGGGCCTCCACTTCTTCGGGTGTGCTTTTTAAATGATTGAGGTAACTGCGCAGCGACGTAAAATTGGCGTACGATGCCCGGCGCTTTGTTCTGCGCAGTATGGTAGTTTGTTTATAATCAGAAAAATCGAGCGGCGAATTTTCCTTGATCAGGGCAATAATGGCCTTCAGGTTATCTTCATCGTCTTTTTCATCTGCCAGTAGTTCCCCGGCATTTTTTACATAATCTTCTATGGCGGCAGGCATTAGCGCAGGCTCTAAAACAAAATCTACCAGGCCTGTAGCAATAGCGCATGATGGCATACTGCCAAAATCGGTTGTTGCCGGGGTACGTGCCATGGCCATGCCACCGGCTTTTTTAATAGCCCTGATACCATCGGTACCGTCGCTGCCTAAGCCGGATAAGATAATGCCGATAGCTTTTTTACCAAAATCGGCAGCCAGCGATTCGAAAAAGTAATTGATGGTTAAGTGCGGGCCTTTAATATTTTCTTTATCGCTTAAATATAAACTGCCATCGCTGATGGTCATGAACTTATCGTGCGGAATGAGGTACACTTCATTGCACATAACACGCATTCCGTTTTCGGCCTCTTTTACAACAAGCTTACTATGCCGGGCCAGTAGCTCCACCATCCGGCTTTTAAAATCCGGCGATAAATGTTGGATGATAATATAAGAAACACCATCAAGCGGAGTATGATCGAAAAAGGAATTAATTTCATCCATACCACCCGCAGATGCGCCTATGGCAATAATGTGGTGGGGTTCTGCTAAAAGCATACAATAAGAAATTAGTAACGGTTTAAAGAGCAGGAAATGTGACAGGCAAGGATATCGAATATAACGTTAATTTTTTGGAAATCAAAAAGTTATTAATTGATGCTCGTCACATTAGTCAGCCTGTGGCCGGTGTTTTTACCGTAGCACTTTGAGATACAGGCATTCCCCTCTAAACCTGATAGGAGCGGAAGTCCGCATATAGTGAGGCTTACAGCGAATGCTTGTATGTTTCTCAAGAATACTTGATTCATTGTAGATTGATGTTGGAAACTCCGACCAGTGGAGGGCTTTATATCTCTTCCACAATCATTGCCGACCAACGCTGCCGCATTTGGGTAGAAGCCGTGAAGCATAGGAGGCAACTTTCTTTTTTGTGCAACCGGTAATAAGTTTGATTGGCCACCTGGCATAATCAATTCTTGGGTTTACTTTCTGACAAAAATTGCTACCAGCCAAAATTTTCCCGGGCTTAAGCCTTTAGCGATGCTAAAAAAACGGCCACTTCCGAGATTGCAAACTTTGACCAATTTGAAGACGTTGTTAATAAGGAAGATACGTGGTTCATCCTGTGTTCCCAATCTGAGCATTTTTCACATCTTTTTTTCATTTGGCGAAAACCTGGTGCTGGTTTGGTTTTTAAACCGTCTCTTTAATTAACCAAAACGAAAACCAAATGAACCGATTGAAATACGCGATGCTTTTTTGTGTTTTAGTATCCCTTAACACAGCTTGTAAAAAAAACAACGGAGACCTTAATGATAAGGCAAGTCGATTAAATGTACAAGATTCCAGCATCGACTTCCAGCCTAAGCTTGCTGTTATAAACAATGGTTATCAACCCAGGCAGGTGCTAACCATTGCTGGCAAAACTGGCGAATATGGTTACCAGGACGGCAAAGGCACACAGGCTTTATTTGAAAATCCCTGGGGTATCGAGATGACGCAAGAGGGGGATTTGCTGGTTCCCGACCCGTTAAATAACAAAATACGGAAAGTTACGACTGATGGGGTTGTTACTTCTTTGGATTTTCAGAACGCGGCAGATGGGTCGACGCTTAAGGCGCCATACTTTGTAAAACAGGGGAGGAATGGCACATTGGCCATAAAAGCGCTGGAAAACGCCGCAAAGTTTTGGATAGTGCAACCCAACGGGCAAGCAGCGGTAACTACCGTAACCAGGAATGGTTTCTATGGTTCGTTGGCTAAAGACCCGTATAACGATTTCTTTTATACTTTCGGCCTCAATATAGGCGGCAATAATGCGCTAACCGGGTTTATAGAGAAACTTTTACCAACGGGCCAACTGGTGGAACCTTATCTTATACCAGCTTCGGCACTGCCGGGCGAGCCTCAATATAGCCAGGGCACCGTATCAAGCATGTACATTGGGTACAATAAAGTAAAATACCTGGTTATCAACGGCAATCATATATATAAGTTAACGCCATCAGGCGAACTTACGCGGTTATTCACCAATTTTAATTTTGAACCTATTTCAGATATTATCGCCAATAAAGATAGCCGCACGCTTTACGTTGCAGCGGGCGGAAGCATTTACAGTATCTCGAACAATAAGTTAATGCGTTTGGTAGGGCCAAACGCTCCTGATGATGGGCACGATGGTATTGGGGGTGGGGCTAACGTGAGGGCCTTTAACCTGGCTTTATCAAAAGGCGAAAATATCATTTATTTTACCGATGTCCGCCATACGGTAAGGGAACTGATATTGAAGTAAGACGTTCGTGTCAGCGGCTGCTATCCAACCCGACAGTTGTACAGGCGAGGCGGTTGCAGATATACGGCCACTGTACCTGTATTGTGTGCCTTGTATAGCCTATTATTCCGTTTTAAGATAAATTAACTAAGCATGAAAAAGATTGTCCTTTGTTGCGTTGTAGCATTAACATGCTTATACTCCTGTAAAAAAGATCAGGTTCAGGCTATATCGTCAGGCTCGGAAGAAACTAAAATGTCAGATACCTTGAAGCTGGATTTAGTTGACGTTGCATTTTCACAACCGCTTGCGCGCGGTATGTACCGGGTTATTGCAGGCAAAGCGGGCAATAGCGCAGCGGTTGATGGCAATGGTTCGCAGGCGAGGTTTTTATCGCCATCGGGTATTTTTGTAAATACCGACGCATCATTATTGGTGGCAGATTTTCATGGTTACATCAGAAAAATCGTGCACGATAGTGTTGTAACTACAGTACCTTTTCCTGCTGATGGCGGCGGCAATCCTTTTAACGGAGCAACTGATGTTGCGGCAGCAGCGGATGGTACCATAGCCGCGGTAGACGGGCATGAAATATGGCTTGATAACCCACCAACGTCTTATTATGCCGAAAACCCAAGCGAGAACTACGGCGGTATTGACAGGGACCCCTCCGGTAAAACTTTTTGGTATACCGGCAAATCGTCCATATTTGAAACCAGTACCTTAGGCGGGGAGAGCCCTAAAGCCCTAACCGTAGGAGATGCAAAAAACTTTATAGCCATAAGCACCAGTAATAACGGTGTAAAATACTTTGCCACTGTAAATAAGATGTTTAAGTATACCAAGTCGGGTGTGTCGGCACTTATATTCCCCGATTTTTCGTTCACTAACATTACCAGTATTACCAGCAGCCGCGATGGGTTTAAAGTTTACGTAGCAGATGGCGGGAACATCAGGATGATCAGCAATAATTCGCAGTTCCCAAAAGTAATAACAACCATATTAACCGGGCAACAGGTGGTAGGCATAGCCTTATCCAACAGCGAGAAGTATATTTATTTTACTACAGCAAAAAATACTGTTAATAAGTTTGCGTTGTGAGAAATAGGCAGGTACATAGGCGCCAATACTTTTGCTTTCATACGGGCCTAAGTTAAATAGCTTAGACCTGAAATAGGTTAAGCTTTCAGCTTAACAAAATAACAGCTTTATTTTCCCCATCTAACGCCAGGGTAAATACCAACGCAAAGCCGGTAAAGAAATAAAATTGGACTATTGTTTTAAGAGAGATGAGGCTGCCGGGAGGTGGCCTCATTTTTTGTTGAAAATAACATTTCGTACGAAGAATGCTTGCTTCATTTTAGCTCGATTTAAAAACTTCAATCAGTGGGTGGTAAACCACAGCCATCCCATTCAAATCGGAATAAATACTTGAACCTTTAGTTGAATAAGCCACATGATAGTGTGTAAAGCTTTAGAAATCAGTCACATAAAATAACCAATTTCCCTGGCCGATCCACATCGCATTCGCATAAAGGAATGTACAACCTTCTAATAGCAATTGCGTAGAAATGATTGCTAATTATACCACTAAACCTGAATCGATAAATAACAGGAATTTCGCCGTCTGTTAATTTGTTGGTGTCTTTTGATAAAAAGTACGCAAAACACATTCCCGATGATGATTCCATTTCTGAAGAAGAAGCTACGAGATATTACGATAGCCAATAAGCTGTATTTCACGTTGGCATAATGGCTTTGCTGGTAACAATTGAGTTGTGTACCCTTTGGTTTGCAGTGGGTACGCTTTCTTCAGTCAGATCTTTTGTAAATGGCGAGGCTTTATGGTCAAAGGCACAAAAAGATGCCGTTTATAATTTATTTGCTTATTCGCATTCGCACGACGAAAAACACTTCCATGCATTCCGTGAATTTTTAAAGGTGCCGCTTGGTGATAACAAAACCCGCCTGGAACTGCAAAAAACGCATCCCGACTTTGACGTGGCGCGTAAGGGCTTTATCGAAGGACGTAATCACCCCGATAATGTTGACGGTATGATATCCCTCATTGTACGTTTTCATGACATTTCCTATCTTCAAAAGGCTATTGTTGCATGGGGCGACGCGGAGATGAAAATGGAGCAGCTAATTGCGCTTGGCGATAAACTGCACAACATGATAAGATCGGGAAAGGTTTCTCAGCAGGAAATTGATAAGCTGATGGTACAGGCCGAAGAGTTGAATAAAAAAGTAACGATATCTGAAGATGAATTTTCGTACACCCTGGATGAGGGCGCTCGATGGCTCGAAAACATCGTGTTGCGCGTTTTGTTAACCTTGTCGCTCACGATAGGCACAACAAGTATATTGATAACAATTTCGGTGAGCCGGGGCATTGAAAAGGGCGTTAATGCGATAATAAACGCAGCGAAATTGATTGGGCGGGGATTATTGCATACCAGGGTGGAAGTTTATTCGGGAGATGAGATTGGCATGCTTGCCACCTCTTTTAACCAGATGACCGATACTCTTGAACACAGCTTGCATGATATAAACGAACTAAAAGACAAAGAGGATAGACTTAAAATAGAAAAGGAGAAAGCCGAAACATCCGAAAAAACCAAACAGTTGTTTCTGGCTAAGATGAGCCATGAGATCCGTACCCCGATGAACGCGATCCTTGGTTTCGCGAAGCTGCTTGAAGAAACGATAAAAGGCGACGAGGAGCAGGAATACATTCATATAATTATTAAATCGGGTGATGACCTATTGGTTATTTTAAATGACATTTTGGATTTTTCCAGATTGGAGGCAGGTAAAATTGTTTTTGAAAGTATCCCTATCCGGATCAGGGACATCATTTACCTGAATGTGAAAATGATGCAGACCAGGAAAAAAGATATCGAAATTACCTATAGCATAGATGAGGCAATTCCGGAAATAGTACTTGGAGACTCTGTAAGGCTGAACCAGATAATGATAAACCTGATCTCGAACGCTATAAAATTCACCGAAAAAGGAGGTATATATATATCGGTGATTTGTGCCGAAGGCGACGCCGATAGCGTTTTATTGGATTTTAGCGTTAAGGACACTGGCATCGGTATCCCTAAAGAAAAACAGGCTAAAATTTTCGAAAGCTTTGAGCAGGCTACTAATGACACTGCGCGTAAATACGGAGGGGCTGGATTAGGGCTCAGTATTGTAAAGCAACTAATTGAATTACAGAATGGGTTGATTTTTGTAAATAGCGAACCCGGAATCGGTTCTGAATTCCATTTCAGGTTACAATTTTTAAAATTTAAGGCCGAAATACAAACCTCTGTGCCCGTTAAAACCTCAACGATAAACCAAAGTGGACGTGGTATAAAAATTTTAGTGGTAGAAGACAATTTGATAAATCAAAAGCTGGTGATAAAAGTGCTCAAAAATCAGGGGTTTGAAACTGAGGTGGCTGAAAATGGATTAATAGCTTTAAATAAATATGAGCATCAGGATTTCGATATTATCCTGATGGATATACAGATGCCTGAGATGGATGGTTATGAGGCTACCCGAAAAATCCGCGAACTAAGCTCATATAAAAAGAATATACCAATTATAGCTATGACCGCACACATCATTAAAGGAGAATTAGACCATTGTTTAGAAACAGGAATGAACGATTTTGTTTCGAAGCCATTTGATAAAAACGAGTTATACGCCAAAATATTTAAGCACTTAGAAGTTAGGACTCAGTAAACTTCGACCAGTGGGAGATGAGGCTGCCGGGAGGTGATCCCCCGCTGCCGCAAGCGTCCTCGCTTGTGGCCCACTTGCAAGGTAGCCGCTTTGCATATTCGCTAACCTGCTTATCGGGGATTGCTTCGTTCCTCGCAATGACGCGGTGGAGAGGGATGATTTGTTAGCTTCCATCGTCCTGATAGTGTCACTAAAATTCCGCTCCCTAAAACGGACGGACAAAGCAACCCTAAACCCGGGTGTACGGAAAGCCCGCTTCTACCGGCGGCTTGGAGGGAACACGGGGCTATCGGTACCTAAGTAGCAAGCCTTTGCTTTTCAAGTTATTACATGGTGGCTAAACCCCTCCCTGCCTTTGCGCGCTGTGGCAGCCGCACCCCTCCCCAAGGAGGGAAGTGAAAAAAGCAACGCTACACTACCCCCCCCCCATTCACAACTCCCTACTCACCACTCCCCAACCTACTCCACCACCAGCAACCAACCCTTACCCTTAGCTACGGGGATCTCGCCGCCTTCGGTAAAAATATTGGCCTGCTGGAAGTTTTTGATAGGCTGGGCGGTTATTTTGGCTTTTGTGGGATCGATGCCGAGGGCCTTCCAGTCGATGCTGAGTTTGATGCTGGTATCGGAGTCGGCCCAGCTGGCAATGGCTACGAGGGCCTTGTTGGCCTTTTTATACACGGTTGCCAGTACTTTGGGGTTGTTGGTTTTTACAGGGCTGTTGGGCACCCAGTAGCCTATCATTTTGCTGCCTTGCATGCCAAATTGGTCCCAGGCTTGCCAGATGGGGCGCGGGTCGGCGTTGTCGCTCCAGGGCATCCGGTTGGTCATGCCGTATACCATGCCGCGCCATGGGTTGCCGCCGTCCTGCAGCATTTCGCCCATCAGGCCGAAGGGGATGCCCGATACCTCGGTGAGGAAGAAATCGGGGGAGTTCTTTTCGTAATCGAAGTATTCGCCAAACCACAGGCGGTTGAGGTAGGGGAAGTGCTCCATATACAGGTTGGCGCTGTTGTTAAAGCCGTCGCTTTTGTTGTATTGGTTGGCGCTGTGGAGGTCGATAATGCCGGGGTGGCCATCCTGTGTAAGCACGCGTTTAATGCGCTTCATGGTAATCCGGTCGAAAGCCACATCGTCGAGGTAAATGCCGTCGATGCCTACGTTCTGTACCAGCCAGTTCATGCCTTCCACGTAGTAATTATGCCAGCGGCTCATGCCGCTGTTTACGATGGCGGCATCCTTAATTTCGGGCACGTACCATGCGGCAATGTAATCGTCGCCCAGGTGTTCCTGCAGCCAGGAGTAGCCGCCGCCCTTGCCGGGCGAGTAGATCTCGTGACCCAAACTGCGCATGGGGAAGGTTTCGTAGGCACTGTTGCTTAGCTCTCGCACGGTGTTGTAGATCTTAACTTTCAGCCCCAGTTGATGCGCCGAATCGATATAATGCTTCATGGCGTTGTGGGCGATGAAGGGGTAATTGATGGTAGGGTTGATGGGCGTAGCATGGTGGATGTTCACTACGGTAGCGCCGGTGGCTTTGATGCTATCCAGGTTGTTGTACTTGTGGTAAAAGCGCGTGCTCCACTGAAAATCGGAATTGATAGGGTGAAAGGGCGTGATCAGCAGCGTGAAGTTGTAGCACAGCACATCGCCCTTTTTCATACTACGCGGCCCACTGTAATTTTCCGACAGGATGTTGTTCCCCTTTTTAGCGATGAGGATACCGCCCTTGCCGCCGTTACCCCAGCTGTTTGGCAGCAGCAGCGGTTTTTGCAGGTAAAAGTTGGTGTTGAGGGGGCGCACGTAGTTCTCGTCGCGCAGGGAGTATTGCAGGCCGGCGTTCACTTCGCCAATCCAGGCGCCGTCCTGGTTCTTTTTAGCCACGTCCCATTTCCAATTGAGGGTATCGGGGCGCAGGCCGCCTTTTTGGTTCAGCCCCATCAGGTATTTGGCGGCGGCGGTATCAAAGGGGATGTGGAGTTTAATATCGTCGAGGGAGATATCTTGGTTGGCGGTAAACTTTACAGAGTAATTCATGTAGCCGTCGAATTCGATGCTGGCATCGACCTCCATGGTCATAGCTTCGGAGTAATTATAGCTATTCCAGCTTATTTTGCCCGGCGTAACGTAAGGGGCAGCATACCCGCCACCGATTATTTTCGCCCCTAATTTTTCGCCGGTTTTTGAGTCGAACGATTCAACCAAGTAACCGGGTTCAAATGCTATATCTTTGTGCGTTGCGGCATCGGTGATGTGGAAATGGATGCCCTCGCCCAGGATGTTTTTTGGAGTGGAGGACAGGTTAGTCATCTCGGGCGTAAAAAAGGTTTGTATCTGTTTGGGGAAACCGAATTTATCCAGCCTTACTTTGCGGCCAAGCAGGCTGATGGTATTGTCATCCACTTTTAGCGGTATGTAAGGCTTTATTACCTCATTTTGCTGCGCGAGGGTAGAGTTGAGCCAGGTAAGGCGGGTTTGCAGTTCGGGATGGTTTACGCCGCCGTTGAGGGCAGTTTGGTTTTTAACGGTTATGCTTATAGGTATAGTGGTTGTGGGGGCACCCTTGCTATAAACATCAACCTTGCCTGTATACGTGCCTGCTGTAGTTTTTTCCGGTACATCCACCAAACACCACATTGCCTGTATATCGCTTTTGGCTATATCCACCTTTTTTTCTAAAAAACTACCATCATAAGCTGTTCCCCTCGTATTGAGGCAGCTCATATTTCTGCTGTCGATTGTATGCCCCTTAGCATCCTTTAGGTCGTAAAAGAATACCTGTACATTCTTCAAATCTTTAGCCACCGCATAAACGCCCAACTGATAGCTATAATTCTCGCCTTTAGCCGCCGAACCGCTAAACTTCCGCGCAGCGCCTTTTTGGATCCAGCGCTGGGGCAGGTCGTGCGTCATTTTAATGGGATGCTCCCTATCTTCGGCAAAAACCAGGTAGGGCTTTTTGGATTTGCCGAGCGCGGTAACCTCGGCTTTGGTGGCTATCACCTCCATGGGGTAAAAGCTGTTCATGGCGTTTACGGCTTCTAAATAGAGCAGGGTGGCAGGTTTGGCTTTGCTTGTTTTGGCCAGCCATGCTTCCGAGGCTGTGTTTTTCAGCGGAAGGTAGGCCGCCTTGGGGTAATTGCTGCGTGCCGTTACCTTATAGGGCATGTAGTAAACATAGTATTTCCCCGCGCCGGATGTGGGCTCGAAGTAAATGGTACCGCTCTCGCGGGAGATATTTTCAGTCTTTACATTTAGGATGCGCTTACTGGTTTTGGCATCCACTACTATAATTTGCTTGCTCGTCGGGTCGTCGCGTCTGCGCCAGGGTATGACCACTTTGCTTGCCTGACTTGTTGCCGCCACGCTTATCGCCGCGCGGTGGTTACCCAGCGAATCGGGGTCCCAGCTGTTGTTGCCGTTTACATATTTTACATTTTGGGCGATGGCATTGCCGCCAAAAAACCATAATAAACAAAACAGGGCGAGGGCCTTTATTAAACGATGCATAAGCTTGATGTTGAATAGCGTTGACAGCCCAAATTAACAAAAAATTATGGAGAGGCCCGGGCATCCAATAAACGTTGCATAAGGTCGGGCCTGATTGAAAATCCAAATTTTCTACAGAATGTTTGGCTAATTAGCCGTAAAACTACACGCTTTTATGGCCAGGGCAGTATTAGTAACGGATGCCGAGAATTACGTACGAGAACTGCTAAGCGCCCAACTGTCGCCTGATATGTATTTCCACAATCTGCGGCATACCGAACGTGTGGTAAACGCTGCCAAAGAAATAGCCCAAAACTCCGGCCTCGGTAAAAAAGAAACTAATATTGTAGAGATAGCTGCCTGGTTTCACGATACCGGGTACTGCTACGCCTATGCCGGGCACGAGGACAACAGTATTGCCATAGCAGCCACCTTTTTAAAACAGCAGGGTGCCGACGAAAAATTCATCGCCAAGGTCTCCGGTTGCATCCTTGCTACGCAAATACCGCAAAGCCCCCAAAATTTAATGGAAGAGGTGCTTTGCGATGCCGACCTGTCGCACTTCTCACTTACCGACTACCCCGAGCGCGCCGCCCTGCTGCGCATGGAGTGGGCCGCCAGGTTAAAAAAGAACTATACCGACCGCGACTGGTGGCAATCCAACATCAGCCTGCTTACCCGGCATACTTATTTTACCCAATATGGCAAAACCATATTGCAAAAAAATAAGCTCAATAATATCGACGCATTGCTTGCTCAGTTTCCCAAATAAACAATATATAGCCTAAATTATGCGCTCATTTTCATAACTTTATCTGTCGCGTTTCGTACAATGTTTTAGAAGGTCCTTTCCGGATGTTAGACTTTGCCGACCAATTATTAAACCTAAAACTGCTACTTTAAAAATAAATGGGGGTAAAAAATATTCCTTTTTCTCGGGTTGATCTGTCGGCCGTAGTAGCTTTTAAGCAAGCTGTTGCTTATGCCTGTTTATTTGCCCTTGCCTTATTTTTTAAAACAACGGCGGCATACGGGCAATACCAAAACGCCTATAAAACCAGCCTCACCATTAATGATGGCTTATCGCACAGTAATGTGAAGTTTATTTTTAAAGATAAGCAGGGTTACATGTGGTTTGCTACCGACGACGGGCTTGACAGGTACGATGGCTATACCGTAAAAGTATACCGCCGTAACACCACCGATAAAACTTCTCTCAAAAGCAACAACATTACTACCATTGGCGAGGATAGCGCCGGTAACCTGTGGATAGGCACCGGCGGCGGCGTGAGCCTTTATAACCGCGATACCGAATCGTTCAGTAATTTTGGGATGGATAGCAAAAACGACGGCGCCATATCCAGTAACGACGTTAGCGCCATGTATACCGATAGCAAGGGTAATTTTTGGGTGGCTACCACCTCGGGTTTAAACCTGATGGATGCAAAAACGCACCGCTTTAAGCATTTTTTGTACCAGTCGTATATCGATTACACCCCCGAGCATCATATCTACGCTCTTACAGATGGCCCCGCCGGTACATTGTGGCTGGCTACCGATGGCGGGCTGCTTAATTTAAACACGGTAACCGGTAAGTTTACGCAGTATGCGCACCATGATGCTAACAGCAAGAGCCCCGGCAGCAACTATATGCGTGCTATTTATAAAGACAAACAAGGCAATTTATGGCTGGGCACCCAGGATAAGGGGCTCGATTTTTTTAATGTGCAAACCAAAACGTTCAGCCATTACACCAAGCAGTCGGGCAATAAAAATGCCATCGTAAACAATAATGTATTCGCGCTGGCAGGGGCAGGCAATAACAAATTGTGGGTATCTACCGAGGAGGGGTTGGAAAGCCTGGATCAAAACACCGGGGTGTTCGATCATACTTATAATAAGTTTTTAGATAAGGTAAATTCGGTAAACTATGTGCTCGAGAGCGATAATATCCTTTGGGTTGGCACCTTCGGATCGGGCGTTATCAGGTACAATAACAACATCTCCTCGTTCCCGCATTTCTATAGTGAAAAACCGGGGCCGGGGCAGCTATCTAACAACCACATCCTCTGCTTTGCCGATATGGGCAATGAGATATGGGTAGGCACCGATGGCGGCGGGATAAACTACTTTGATAAAGTCACCAAAGATTTTACGCACGACAATTTGGGCATAACCGGCGATAAGGTGCTGGCCATGGTAAAAGATAAGAACCAAAAAATATGGGTGGGCACTTATGGCAGCGGGCTCGATGTGCTGGATAGCAAAACAAAGCGGCTGGCCCACTACGATAAGGGGGATAAGCCCAACCAGGTGAGCAATGTGAACATTTTTGCGCTGATGATGGATAGGCTGGGTGATATTTGGGTAGGGGTGGATGAAGGCGGCGTAAATGTTATACATAACGGTGCTGTGGTAAAACGTTACCGGTACAACATCCGCGATACGGCCAATAGCCTTAGTAATGATGATGTGAGGTCGCTTTATCAAGACAAGGAGGGAAGGATATGGGTAGGCACTTTTAACGGGCTCAACCTTTTTAACCCTGCAACAAACACCTTTAAGCATTATAAATCATTTAATACCGGCCTAACGAATAATACCATATCCAGTATTTTTGAGGATAGTAAAGGCACCCTATGGATTGGCACGCTGGGCGGCGGTTTAAACCGCTTTGATAAAAAGAGCAACAAATTTGTGGCTTACCATTTCCCCAATGATGGCATTTATTCGATGATCGGCTCAATTCAGGAAGACAACCTTGGCTATATTTGGGTGAGCACAACCAACGGGCTTATCCGCTTTAAGCCCGGTACTGCCCAATTCAGGCATTTTACTACGCTCAACGGATTGCAGGCTGCCGCATTCAACACCGGCGCGGGCTTAAAAACAGGTACCGGCAGGTTGTTTTTTGGCGGGTTAAACGGCTTTAATATCATCAACCCGCATCGTTTACCGCTTAATACACATGCGCCTCAGGTAGTCATCAGCGGTTTTCAGCTTTTTAACAAAAACGTTGCTATCGGCCCAAAATCGCCGCTTAAACAGGCCATATCGCAGGCGAAGGAGATCCGGTTGGATTATAAGCAATCGGTATTTACTATTGAGTATACTGCGCTAAATTACACCCTCTCTGATTTTAACCAATACGCCTACCGGCTGGATGGCTTCGAAAACGAATGGAACTACGTTAACGGGCAGCGCGAAGCTACCTACACCAATTTAGACCCCGGCACCTACACCTTTAAAGTAAAGGCCGCCAATAACGACGGATTTTGGAACAATACACCCGCAACTATAAAAATTGTGATAGTAGCGCCTTTTTGGATGCAAACCTGGTTTAAAGTACTGCTCGGCGTTTTATTTATCGCTTCGTTTTATGGGTATTACCGCTTTAGGTTAATGGAGGTAAGCAAAAAGAAGATCATACTGGAGCGACTGGTACAACGGCGCACCGCCGAAATAAAAAAACAGGCGAACGAACTGCAGGACCAATCTGAAGAACTGAGCGCCATTAACGAGGAGCTGAAAGCGCAATCGGAAGAATTGCTGGAGCAGCGCGAGCAGGAACTTAATGCCCGGATGGATGCCGAGCGCGCCAACAAAGCCAAAGGTATTTTCCTGGCTACCATGAGCCACGAGATCCGTACGCCTATGAATGGCGTTATGGGTATGGCATCGCTGCTTTGCGAAACAAAACTGGACCCCGAACAGCGCGAATACGCCGAAACCATCCGCATCAGCGGCGAAAGCCTTATTAATGTAATTAATGATATCCTCGATTTCTCGAAGATCGAATCGGGCGAGATGGTGCTGGACAAGCACGAGTTTGACTTGAAGCAGTGTATTGCCGAGGTGATGAAACTTTTTAGCGGGCAGGCGGCCAAGAGCAATATCCGCTTACAACACACAATAGATAGCGCTATCCCGCAAAAAATAATAAGCGACAGGCTCCGGCTGAAACAGATATTGATAAACCTGGTGGGCAACGCCATTAAATTCACCAAAAAAGGCAATGTGGCCGTAAATGTAAAGCTGCTAAACCTGGAGGATGGCATCCTGAAGCTTGCTTTTGATGTGAAGGATACCGGCGTGGGTATCTCGCCCGATAAATTATCCCGCCTGTTTAAGCCCTTTTCGCAGGGAGATTCTTCCACCACCCGCAAATACGGCGGCACGGGGCTTGGGCTGGTAATTTGCGAGCGGCTTGTTGAACTGCTGGGCGGTTCGATGAATATCGAAAGCGTGCCGGATAAAGGTACCGATGTTTTGTTTAGCATATTATGCGAGGCAGGGCAGGAAGGACCCGCAACACCGGCTACAGCAGCACCCGAGGCTGTTAAGGTTTCGGCGGATTTCGCCGAAAAATTCCCGATGAACATCCTGGTTGCCGAGGATAACCTTATTAACCAGAAAGTGATAGGGCAGTTATTAAAAAAGTTTGGCTACAAGCCGGTTATCGTAAATAATGGCCGCGAGGCGCTGGAGCTTACGCAGGCAGAAAAATTCCATATGGTGCTGATGGACGTGCAAATGCCCGAAATGGACGGCCTGGAAGCCACTGCGCTCATCCGCAAACAAAATAGCCATCAGCCGGTTATCATCGCCATGACCGCCAGCGCCATGCCCGAGGATAAGTTGAACTGCCTGCAGGCGGGGATGAATTACTTTATCTCAAAACCCTTAGGCTTTGCCGAGTTGTTGGTGCATCTGGAAAAAGCCTTTAAAGACAGCGCCGGCCCGGCGGTGGAGCTGTAACCGGCGCCTCAAAAAAATAATTAAAGAATTTCTTGATTTATTAAAATTAATGTGTATCATTGTGCCATGAAAACAAGTGCAATACAATTCCCCATAGAGCGCCCGATGAGTCGGAGGTGATGGTGTACGTATTGTAAAAAATATTACAAGATACTGCAGATCCTCTTAGGCTTACCTAAGGGGATCTTTTGTTTTGTGGCGAAATTTCAGGGTAGTATATCAATTGGCAGATTACTCGGTTTGGAACCGAGAGGCTCCCGGTTCAAGTCCGGGTTACCCTACTTTTTATGATGGAAATGTAGCTCAATTGGTTAGAGCAACACCCTTATACGGTGACGGTTACAGGTTCAAGTCCTGTTATTTCCACAACTGGCCGGTTGCCTGAGTTTGGTAACAGGGGTTCAATATTGATGTATAACAGTCGCGGGTTCGAGTCCCGCACTGGCCGGTTTTATTTTCCTGTGGTGCAAGGGTAGCACACCCGGTTTTGAGCCGGGTGGTTGTGGTTCAAATCCATGCGGGAAAACGTGAGGTGTACCCATTTTTCGGGCGGGCTCTCGGGCTTGCTTTTTATAAAAAACTGCTTTTAGCGGGAGGGGAGGGGTATGGGGTTTTGTAAAGAAAAATCTGTATTAAAATATGGGGCGTGTTAATAGCAGATTCATTTTTGTTAAGTAGGTAGCTTGCTTCTTGGTCGCCAACATAATATAATGTAGTCCGTAATCCGGGCCTACAACGTTTAGCAAAGCATAATCCGGGTATTGCTCCGGAATGATTTCACTGGCTACGTATTGAAGCAGCCTGTGAGCGAAATAACTATTTGCCAGATGGCAGACCACATTGTGTTGCTGTCCATTTAGCATAAATGACACAGTAAACTCCATATCGGTTTCGTAGTCAAAATTTTCAGGCAAGCCATCAACTATATCAGTAAAGGTTAAAATACCATGCGAAATATCATTTAGCGCTTCTAAAAAGGCAAGATGTGGGTTTTGGCCCGGCGTAACGTATTGGTTGACTGCGGCAACAAGTCCTGGAAACGCGACCATCAGGTTTCCCGTGTGCTGATATGTGCTATTAAATAACGAGTTAGTTGTTGTTTCTAATTGTTCTGTATCCAGATGAGCCAATAGCCCACATTGGTTGAAATGATAAATAGCGTACTCGATATGTGTATACGATAAAGGCAGGTTATAAGATAAAAGTAAATGCGCCGGCTTGCTATGCAGATATTTCTGTTGCGCGTTTGTGAAGTCAAAAATTTGGTATTGTTCCCTGCTTAGCGGGCATATAACGTGCTTGTTTCGGTGAGCAGGAAATAATTCATGATTTAGTGTACTGGTAAAGCTTGCAAAACGGTAGTCGCAATTATAATCGGCCAACAGTTTATTTACAAGAACTAATATGTTTTCCAAAATAAAGGATGCGACATGTTTAACGCTAATTTCATTTACGGGGAACGTGTAGCTATGCTGGTGTTTTCGAGCGCCCGTATCGACGGTTATCGTTGTTTTTCTTTCGTAATTGTCGGCTTCCCCAGGATAGTTTTTTTCAAGTATTGTAACGCCCAGTATCTTGAAAGCCCCATAGCAGCGCTTATTAATTATGTTTTTGAGTTTTGTAAGAAGCTTTTTTGGTTGTTTTTGATATAGAGCCATATCAATAGCGTCACTACGATGAACGTAGTCAAAAAAATCGAAGTATGTTTCAACTTTGCCGGCTTGGATGTCTTGTTGCAATTGGTCATGTTTCACGTACCCGATCATGTCATCGTGCCCAAGGGGATTTTTACCCTTTAATTGCTTCATAAAGTCCAACTGATTATCGAGGGTAAAGTCGCGGTAGAAAGCGTCTATCTGCAAGGCCATATACATTGCACCCAGGTATGTATGTTTGTTTCCCGGTAATTTAAAAGGGTTTAATTTTTTATAAACCTGTTTTGTTATCACCCCATGTTTAAGTATGATATCAAGGAGGGTCTCGTACGTGCTGGGATCTTCTTTTGTTTTTAGACTATCATAATCAATGGATAGGTTCATACTATAAACAAAGCCGCCTTCGGTAGGGCGTGTAAAAACCTTGCTTTCAAAAAAATAGTGAAGCGCTCGTAACAGATTATCATTTTCCTGAAGTTTTGTGGTTAAGTAAACCTGATCTTCGGGGCTAACTATTCATGCGTTAATAAGGTCGGTTGCTAAGGTCATTATGAGGCTATAAATCTTAAAGTTAGCCAAAATAACTCAATGGTTAACTATTCAAGGAAGGATACACATTTAAATTATATTCTCAATAAAAAGCAAAAGAGCGACAAGCAGTGTATGCATGTAAGGATTCGAACCTTCCCGTTTTACACGGGTTCAACCGGCGAAGTATCACACACTTACGGCATCTTTTGTTAAAGGGCTAAAAGCAACCGGTGAGGTTTTTTTTCTGAACTACTACGTGAAATTAATCACTGGCTGAATTTGAACCAGCGTCCTTCCCTTCCGGGATGTTCTAACCGATGTATCACTGGTTTACGGCACCTTTAATTCTTCTAATTCCGTCCCGGCAACAATGCCGGGAGCTACAGGGCAAAAAACAATAAGTACTTGTATGCCCGGGGGAGATCTCATCCCCGCGGGCGCCTAACGAAGTATTACTTATTTACGGCACCATATCGCTCCCGGCGCAGCCAAAAAGCCTCCGAAATCAAATAGCAAAAGAGAGCAACATTCGATCTGCGTTTTTTGTGTTTGCGTGACTGGCGAAGTAACGCGGCGCTACGGCATCTCTTTATATTTTTTAGGGCTATGCCTCTATTTTTAATAATTTATAAAAAGGGTAAAAAACAATAAGTGTTGTTACGGCCTTGCGGCGTCCCATGCTCTACCAAATCTGAGCTACTGCGGGATGTGCTCACCGCAGACCGGATTCGAACCGGCCACCCCGGGGTTAAATCGAAGTATCACTTATTTACGACACCTTTTTATGTCTTTAATTTCTTTTTAAAAGAAGGGCAAAAATCAATGAGCGCACAATTCTGTGCTCTATCCAGTTGAGCTACCCTTTTGCAAGGGGCCGGATTCGAACCGGCAACCGCAGCGTCCCAAGCGAAGTAACGCTCATTTACGGCACCTTCTTTATTATTTTAAGCCCCCTAACCCCCTGAAGGGGGAATATATTTAAGGGTATGCAATACCAGGCTTTTCAAAAGCTCCCCCTTCAGGGGGCTGGGGGGCAAGAAGGGTTACAAGCAATAAGTGCCTTTTTTGCTCTGTGTTCTAACCATCTAAACTACCCTTACGGGGCCGGACTCGAACCGGCGTTCCAGTTTGGAATCGCGAAGTAACACTCGTTTACGACACCTTCTTTATTTTTTTATAAGGAGCAACAGGCGAACGCGGGAATGGGGACTGTCAAGCGAGGACTCGAACCTCCATCACAGCTTGCGCCACAATGCCCTCCCCTAAATGGCGACGAAGTAACCCGTTTCTACGGCATCCTTATGTTTTAAATTTCTTTTTAAAAGTATGGGGCGTTAGCAACCCCATACTTTGTTTTTATATTTCTGTTTGGTTTATTACATCCAGCGCGGTTTCGCCGTTTTCTAATGCTGCTAACACATCAAAAACCTTATCGCTCCAGCCGGCTATCAAATAAACATCCTTTTGCGGTACACGCAGCGGCGATTGACCGTAACCCGCCAAATCGAACAGGTACAGCTTTGCACCCGGTGCCACTTGTGCCTTATACTGGCCCCACAGGGTTTGTATGTTGGCCAGGCTGTTTGCATTGCTGTTCCACAGCTGGCAGTCGGTAAATAGCATCACCTTGTCTTTCTGTACGCGGTTACGCAGCAGGTCGTTTATTACCAGGTAGCCGTTGGTGCTATAACCCACCTCACCTTCGCGCTGGTAAAATGCCTGCACGTTGGCCAGCACATTGCTGCGCGGTACGGTGATGGTTTTCCAGGTATCGCCAAACATACCCACCTGCACGTTTTTACAACGCGATTGCAGCAGCATGGCCAACATCAAACCTATATCGAACAACAACACCTTAGAGCGTGCCGAAACCGGTTTCTGCATCGAACCCGATACATCGCAGGCCAGCAGCACGCTGGTATCGGCACCAAAGCCTTTTATGTTTACTGCGCTCGCCGCTACGGCTTTTTCCAGGGCATCCAGCAGTTCGCCGGTGTAACCCTTGTTGCCGCTTAGCAGGTAGCTTATTTTATTGCCCAGTGCCTTCACCGGCGATGCATTATCTGTTGCCAGCAACTCACGGTATGCCGCCAGGTAACGGAACGGAAACTGCTTTGCCTTTGCCACTTTATCGGCATCTGCCAATGTAGCGCAAACCTGCTCAAACGATGCGTAGCTTACGCCCGCTTCCATTATATTGCGCAGGTTACGCAGCAGCGCCATGTAACCCAGCTTGCCGCTAAAGATCAGTTCTTCCCACTTGTTGCGGAAAGCCGCTGCCTTTGCTTCCTGGCTATCGTAATTCAGCTGACCGAGGGCAGATAACTCCGTTTCCCAGGTGTAGGGCGTTTGCAGGGTACCGGCAACTATTTTGTTGAACAGTTCCTGCTGCGCGGTATCCTTTGCCTTAGGGTGAACCAAAAACAAAGCATCCTTTAACTTAATAGCGCCATCGCGGTTGTACTTGGCAAACTGGTACTCGTCGAAGCTGTTGAACGCTGCCGACAAACCTTTTTGCAATTGCTTGCTCAGGCGGTTCAGCTTTTTAGTGCCGGTACGCTGGTTCATCATTTCGTAGCAAGCCAATAGCTCGGTTATTTCGTCGGCACGGTTTACCACGCCGGCGGTAACACGTGCTACCAGGTCATCACCACTGTGCAGGTTAGCCAGTTCGGTAACCAGCACCAACGGTACCGATCGCATGTACATCTTCTGCCTTGCATAAACCGCCAGCTTACCCACAAACTCGGGCTTGCATTGGTTCATCAGCTGGCGCAGTCGGGTTAAACGCTCATCGTTCTTTTCGTAGAACGAATCGTTCAGGCTCCAGGTAACCACGGCCGCGTAAAGCTCCATTTCGGGGCTTAGCACGTACGCCGCTGCGCCTGCATGGTTTGTTACCTGTTTTGTTAGCCTGTTTATTAAGTTAAATTTCATTGTGGGAACCTCCCTTCTTTTGTTTTTGTGATACAAAGGTTGATACCCACTGCGCAGTGTATTTGCGCAGTAGAAATTTATTTTAATTTTTTTGAAAATAGTTTAGTTTATTGGTTCATTAGTTTCACTTGTTCATTAGTTTATTGGTGGGGATAATGTAGTGAGACAACGTTTTTAGAGCCTCTCTTAGGTTAATGTGTCGTGGTAAATAACTACCTGTTTGTAGCAAATCTGAAAATTCTTCACCGCTTCACCGAAATTTTGGCATTTGGCAGATTTTGGCATTTGGCTTGATAAGGCAGTGACGAATAAAAATGAAATGTTATGCTTTTAAATAAACGACCACCTCTTTCCTATCTATTCAATAAGATCAAGCTCGAACTCATCTACGTAGCAACCATTACCCTCATTGTATACTTTTTAACAACCAGGTTTGAGCACCTGCTTCCCGAAATGCCGCTTACCATACCCACATTTATTGGTACGGCTATTTCAGTTATCCTGTCGTTTAAACTCTCGCAATCGTACGATCGCTGGTGGGAAGCCCGTAAGATCTGGGGCGGCATTGTAAACGACTCGCGTAACTTTGTTTTGCAGCTGCAATCGTTTTTGGGGGCAGGGAATGAACAAACCATCAAACAAATGGCTTTACGGCAAATTGCCTGGTGCTATTGCCTGGGTCGCAGCCTGAGAGGGCTGGAGCCCGTTGACAGCATCGGTAAATATTTAAGCCACGCAGACCTGAGGTCGCTTGAAGGGCATACCAATAAACCGTTAGGCATTTTGCAACAAAACACTGCCGACCTGCGCCAACTGCGTGAAGAAGGCCAACTGGATGTTTTCAGCCATGTGCAATTAAACAACACCATGGTAAACTTTACCAATTGGATGGGTATGGCCGAACGTATTAAAAGCACGGTGTTCCCGGTTACTTACAGGCTGTTTCTGCACACGATCATCTATGTGTTTATTATAGCGCTTTCTATATCATTGCGTAACGTGGCCGGTTATTTCGAGATCCCGTTGTTGCTTATTATCGCATCATTCTTCTTCCTGCTGGAGCGCACTGCTACGCATCTGCAAGATCCGTTTAGCAACAAACCAACCGATACGGCCATGACGGCTATCGCCACCACTATAGAGATCAATATTAAACAATTGCTGAAGGAGACAGATGTACCAAACCCGCATCCGGCTAACGAGTTTTATTTGATGTAAACAACCTTAATTAAGATGAGAAACTGGCTTGGCCTTAAAACCTAAATCCTACGGTGATGTAGCTTAAATACCCATCAGAGCTTTTACCCAGAACGGCCTGCAGCAGGAAGGCGTTGTAAGGGGTGAGGAAGATGCCGCCGCCGTAGGTATCATGTATGGTATTGGAGTTTTCGCCTTTGAGCCACACGCGCCCGGCATCGTTAAAGGCTACCAGGCCGAACGATGAGGCTAATACATAGGCATTGAAATTGAATAGTTTGGCGCGCAGCTCCAGGTTATTATAGGCCACCGTGTGCCCTATAAAACGGCTGGTGTGAAAGCCCTGCAAGGTTAGCCCGCCCAGGTTCATCATCTGGAAGAACTCGCCATTGCCCACAATATGCCCGGCGCCGGTGCGGTTGGCCAGCACAATGGTAGAGTCTTTTATCGGAACAAAAAAGCTAAAGGTAGATAGGATGGAAGCGCTGCTATGCCCGCCCACGTTGAGCCCGGTAAGGCCGTTTACCGTGGTGCGCCATGTTACGCCTTTGCTGGGGAAGGTTTGGTTGTTACGCGTATCGTAAACAGCCCCGCCAATAACGCCCTCGTACAGTTTGGCGTTGAAGAGGCGTTCTTCGGGGTGTTCCTGGTCGTACTGTTTAAAAAAGTGATCGGAGTTATGCGCGCGCGATGCGGTATAGAACTCGGTGATAAGACCGCCGCTTAGCTGCCATTTATCAAATTTATGCGCCAGGCGAACGTCGGCAACCGCATAATCGTAGCGGTTGCGGTAGTAGTAAAATTCCTGGTGGTCGTCATATTCGCCCACGTTGCCCAGGCCGAAGAAGTTGTTGGTGTTGCGCGGGCCGCGTTCGGTAACGTTTACCAGCAGATCTGTTTTGCCCCAAACGCTTTTAAAAATGCCGCTATAGGCCACAATGAACGATTTCTTACTGAGCGTATAGTTCACCTTCAGTTGCTGTGTGTTGCGGTAAGGATCCTTACGGAAACTGTATTGCGTAAGCCCAAGGCCGCCTACCAGTTGCAGGCCATCCTCGGTACTGTAACCAATGCCCACAATGGGCGTGTAGGTGGTGTACTTGTTTTCGGGGCGTTTGTAAGCGTTTATGGCGGTATCGTTAGATAATTTAAGGTGCGCTTCGCTGGATGTTGGCAGGCTGTTGCCCGGGCCGCGCAGATCGTAAACGTAAAGGTTTCTGCGGTTGTTCAGCGCGGTATCTATATGGTAAGTGTCGGTATCGGTGCCGCCTATCATGCGCACCTTAATGGGCGTTGGGTTACTGCCGGTAACGTCAAAACTGTTTTTACCGCCTAACCCATACAGGCGCACATCCCTGGTAACCTTATCTTTAAATGTGCGCTGGTAAATAACCTTGCCAGTGCTGCCATCCTTTTTTATCTTGTTAATGGTGACTTCTACATCGCCATCCTTTTGGGTGTTAATGGTAAAATGCTCGTCCTTGTCCGATGCGGGTACATCCACTATCTGCGCCAAAAAACGGTAGTACTTCATGGCGTATTTTTTAATACCGTCGCGCCGTTTAAAAAATGTTTTAAGGATGCGCGGGCCCGATACTGCATACACATTGGCCGGCATCAGCTTTACGGCGCGGGTAACCAGGCTATCGGTAAGCGTTTTTTGCACGTAGGCTATCTCGTCCTCCCAGTCCTTCTGATTCAGCTGGTTCAAAAAATACAGGTCGAAGCTAACGGTGTTATAGTTCCACAGGTCCACCCGGCGGATATGATCGGTATAGGGTTGCAGGTTGGGTTTGGCCAGGGCCATTACAGTAAAGATGGCGCCACCGGTGGTGTAAAAAACCTTGTCGCGGTCGCCGGGGGTGGGCTCGTAAATGTTTTTGGCAGAGTCGTTGCCCCTGGTCCATTTCCACTGGCCGCCGTGGCGGTCCCAATCGCCCATGATCATATCCAGGATCCGTGCGCGGAGGATGAGTTTCTGGTCGGCTTTTTTATCGTTATCCTCTTCCAGTTTCTCCTGTACTTTTTCGGTTTTATAATCTTTGCTGCCATCTGCAGGGCCATGTTCTTCAAACATGTAAATATGGTTGGCAAACTCGTTGCGGTATTTGCCTAATTGCGGGTCATCGCCCAGGTAAACCATGCGCGGGTTGCTATGGTTAATGCCCAGCGCCTGCGCCATAGGCGGTACCGCCAGTGCCGACCATGGGTGGCCGATGGAGCCGGCATCCAGCATAATATCCTCTACCAGGGTGTTCTTGTAGATCTTTGGCTGATCGCGCGAGGTGGTTTTGTTGGCCGACCGCAGCACCCATTTGCGGCCCGATGAATCCTCCAGTTGTAACGAAGTAGTTTGGTTGCCGCCGCCAGTACCGGTGATTTTTAAGCCGCCTTTTTCTTTATCGAGGTGGAACACCGGCATCTTTACCTGCTGCGCCCAAACCTTGCGGTAATTGGTACCCAGGAAGAACCGCGTTACTTTGCCGGCTTTATCAAATTTGGGGTTAATGGCGATGGTGATACTATCCGGCAGGGCTACCTGCTGCGAAAAGGCAAGATGCGTTAATAACAAAAACAGGGCGCTTACAAATAGCCGTTTATAAGTCATAGGTAATACGGGGGCGTTTAGGAACTAAAGGCAGGCTACATAATATACGCTATGCGCGTTTGTTATGTAACCTTGGTAAAGGTACAATTTTGTTACGGGAAGGTAAAGGGAGTATTAAGTCTGGAGTATTAAGTCAAAAGTTCGGAGTATCGCATAAAAAAAGCCCCAAAACATTTTAACAGACCCCGTAAATCCATTATATTTAAAACGTTAAACTAACCTTATTGCATGAAAAAACTTTACGCCCTCATTGTTTTCTTAGGCCTTTGTATAAATGCTTCCCTGGCGCAGGATAGCACGGCCCTGAAGATCGCTGCCCTCGAAAAATCATTCACCTATCAGCATGGCACCATCAAAATTGGCGATGGCATTGCCACGGTAACCGTTCCAAAAGGGTTTAAATACCTCGATTCGGTACAGTCGCTAAGGGTACTTACCGAAATTTGGGGCAACCCCAAATCGCCCAACATGACCTTAGGCTTCATCCTGCCCGAGGCGCAGGGTGTTGTGGCCGGCGGCTATGTATTCAACATTCAATATGATGCCATCGGCTACGTAAAAGACGACGATGCCAAAGACGTTGATTATGATGAGATGCTTACCAACCTGAAAACGGAGACCGTTGAAGAAAACGCCGAGCGCCAGAAAGCCGGGTACGAGCCTATCACCATTGTTGGCTGGGCCGCCAAGCCGTTTTATGATGCCGATAAGCACATCCTGCATTGGGCCAAAGAAGTTAAATTTGGTACCGATAGCTTAAATACCCTCAACTATAACGTGCGGGTATTGGGCCGCAAGGGCGTGCTGGTATTAAACGCCATAGCCACCATGAACGAAATAGCACCCGTAAAAGCCGATGTGCCGCACGTGCTTACCATGGTTGCATTTACCGATGGCAACAAATACACCAACTTCGATTCGGGTATTGATAAGGTAGCCGCCTGGACCATTGGTGGCCTGGTTGCCGGTAAAATACTGGCCAAGGTTGGCTTTTTTGCCCTTGCTGTTAAATTTTGGAAGCTGATAGCTCTGGCTTTTGTGGCGGTGGGCGGTGCCATCAAAAAATTCTTCACCGGCAAGAAAAATGCAGCGCCCCTTACTCCGGACGAGGAAGAAAAAGAACCCGTAGCCGCGTTTGAATCGCTTGGCGACGACGCGGAAGAGAAAAAGGAAGAAGATAAACCGGTAGTATAATCATATCTGTTTTAAATAACATGCCCGGGTTTTGCAGAAAAGCCCGGGCTTTTTTGTAAAAATATTGAGGGTTAAGCAAACCCGGGAGATTGGGCATGTGGTAACTCAAAACTAAATCCTAATTTTAGGGTATCTAATTCGTATATCATTAAACACCTATACTATGCTACCGGTATCCTGTAAAAAACTTTTATTAAGCTTTGGCGTGTTATCGGCTATGGCAGTTACACCTGCTGTTGCCCAGCAAGCGGGCGCACCTGTAGAGACCAAATCGCCCAATAGTGACTATAAATCGGCTGTTGCCGGGCAAACCCGCGCACCGGGCGTAAAAACCCAAACTGCCATAACCGCAACCGTTTTGGCCAGCGACCTGAAAAGTCCATGGGGCATCTGCGTGCTGCCCGACGGGCGTTTCCTCATTTCCGAAAAGGTAGGCACCATGCGCATCCTGAAGGCCGATGGCAAACCCGATAAAAAAATAACAAACCTGCCTGCCGTAGTGGCGCAGGGGCAAGGCGGTTTACTGGATGTGAACATCGATCCGGATTTTGCCAAAAACCGCATGATATTTTGGGACTACGCCGAAGCCGGTACCGACGGCAATGTATTGGCCATAGCCAAAGGCAAATTAGCTGCCGACGAAAGTTCGATAGAAGATATCCAGGTGATATACCGCGCGCGCCCGGCCTACCGGGGCACGCTGCAATATGGCTCGCGCATTTTGTTTGATAAGCAGGGTAACCTGTTTGTAAGCACCGGCGAACGCTCGGGTGCCGATATCCGCATGAAAGCGCAGGACCTGGATGCCGCCATTGGCAAGGTGATCCACATTACTAAAAACGGCTTGGCTGTTGCCGGTGGCCCTTTTGCCAGCAAACCCGATGCCCTGCCCGAGATCTTCGCCTACGGTTTCCGTAACCCCGAAGGCATGACGTGGAACCCTGTTACCGGCGAATTGTGGGAAGCCGAGTTTGGCCCGCGCGGCGGAGATGAGATCAATATCATCCGTGCAGGAAAGAATTATGGCTGGCCTGTGATTACTTATGGTATAGAATACAGCGGCGATAAAGTTGGCGACGGCATCCAGCAAAAAGAAGGCATGACCCAGCCCATTTACTACTGGGATCCAAGCATCTCGCCGGCAGGTATCGCCTTTTATACCGGCACCGCCATCCCAGAGTGGAAGAATAACCTTTTTGTAGGCGGTTTAGGTGGTTCGCACATTGCCCGCCTGCTAATAGTCGATAATAAAGTAACCGGCGAAGAACGCCTCTTCCGCGATAAGAAAGAACGCTGGCGCGCCATTACCAACGGCACGGATGGTGCCTTGTACGCCGTAACTGATAGCGGGAAGCTGTACAGGATTGGGAAGTAGGTTGGTGAGTGGTGAAGGGGGAGTAGTTTCTCTACCATCCGTATTTAGATATAAAAATAATGAGATACTTATTAATTTTCTTCGTCCTTTCTTCAACCGCCTCTTTGGCGCAGGATCATAAAATACAAATAGCGGCTTTCCGCGAAAAGTATAAGGCTGATTTTTTGGAGGATAAAAACTCGCCGCTGAAAAATGAGGACCTGCAATACCTGCGCTTTTACGATGCCGACAGCACCTACCGCGTGGAAGCCAAAGCACTGGTAGTGGCCAGCGCGCCCACTTTTGTAATGCCCGTTTTTGCAGGTACCGGCAGCGAGTATGTAAAATACGCGACGCTAAGCATGCAGGTAAACGGCAAGCCGGTAACACTATCAGTTTATCGCAACACCCAGCTCGCGAAGATCCCCGCTTACGCCGACTACCTTTTTCTGCCTTTTACCGATGAAACCAACGGACAGGAAACCTACGGCGGCGGCCGCTATATCGACCTTCGCGAAGGGGATTTTAAAAACGGTAGCGTAATTATCGATTTTAACAAGGCATACAACCCGTATTGCGCCTTTGCAGGCGGCTACTCCTGCCCCAAACCACCTGATGAAAATCAACTAAAAATTGCGATAGCCGCAGGGGAGAAGAAGTTTGCTAAGGAGGTTGGGCATTAAGCAGTTAGCCTCACTAAGCTATCGCTATCGTATATTTAGCTATCATGTTTCCTTTTTCATCGTGCGATATCTGCATCAGCAGCGTATCGCGCCGGTGGCTGTCTTTATCGCCTCTTAGTTCAAAATCCTGCGCCAGGGTAACCGGGTTTGGGCCCCTGGGGTAAAGCGGGTGCTGGTAAACTTTATCTTCTACCTCTTTAGGGAAGAAAAAGTTGGTGGTAAGCGGAGCCTTGCCCTCAACACGTACCTTGGCGTGCAGGTGGGTAAGGCGACCATTGTACCAGCCGGGAAATATGGCATCAAACCGAACTTTGCCCTTCTTATCTGTTACCTGGTAACCTCGTAGCCAGGTTTCGCCAAGTGTTTTTTCCTGCTGATAATCTGAGTAATGGCCGTTATTGTCGCACTGCCAAATATCTACTATGGCGCCGGCTATGGGCTTGCAGTTGCTATCTTCCACCTTAAACAGGTAGGTAACGGGCAGTCCTTCTTTATGCTCGGCAATGTTGGGGCGGTTTAGTTTTTCGTCTTTATAGTAAGGCCCTTCGGGTACTGTTGGAGTGATAGGGTCGCCGCAATCGGTTAAAATAGCCGCCTTTTTTGATGACGAGAACACTGCGCCTAAAAACGTTAGTCCCAAAGCGGCTAAGAAGTTTGCTCTTTTCATGATCGGGAATTAGGGGGTAAATGGGTTGCCCTAATTTAAACATGTTTGCCGGAAATAAAAGGGGGGATAGATATTTAACAGGAGGGGAGGGCGCGCGTTCTTTATTCATTTGTAACGACAAATAAACCAATGGTTAATATTAATATTAAATTAATGTCTTTTTGGTTAATTTGCGACACAAAACCATCTTACATGAAAAAACAACTTATTAGCAACTACTTAGTTTTAGCATTATGCCTGGTGTTCTCTGTTAACGCCCGTGCCCAATTTGGTGGCCTTGGAAAAAAACTGCTGGATAAAGGCACCGAGGTAGTCTCCGGCGGCGGACTGAACAAAATATTGAAACAGCCGCAAGCCATCACCACCAATTTTCAGGACGTTGATAAGAAAGGCTCCAAGCCGCCTTCATTCACCGAAGGGCAACAACCACAGCCTTTGTACCTGTTACCTAAAGCCCCAACCGGCGGCTTTAAACTTTGCGAAGGCTTTTACGAAATGACCAACAAAAGCTATTGCCTGCACGCCGGTACCCGCGGCCCCAGCAGCGGCGATGGTTATATGCTGGCACCTGTATTGGGCCCCAAAAAGGATGTGGTTATCCTGATCCTGAAAAATGCAGAGAAGCACCCCGAGGTTACCCAACACAGCATCCAGGTATTGCTTTGGGCCATTATTGCCCGCACGCGCTTTGTTGATATGGGTAACGATATAAAACTCACCGCAAGCGCCCTGCTTACCCCTCAGCAACTGCTGATGCTGGAAGGCGGTGCACTTGGCGTATTGCCGGCAAGCCTGATGGATAAAGCCAAGGACCAACTGCCACCGGCGGTGCAAGCTGTATTTGAAGCGGAGAATAACATCCGCAGGCTTGCGGCATCGGGTTCGTCATCGTACGAGGAAATGGAAAAATACGCCATCATTGCCGGCCTGGCCCCGCAGCCCGACCCGGAGGTTCCATCGGGTATATGGAGCCTGCACCCGGATGGGTATTATATCCGCTTTATCCCCAGCGGCTACTCGGTTACCAAAACACAAATTTATGTGCCCAAAGAGCTTGTGGCCAGCAAACCAGACCTGGTGTACGATGCCCCCAACGGCATTGCATGCCCCGCAAATGTAGGTTCGCAGCGCCTCGCGCAAACCAACGAACCCCTGCACCCCGATTACACCCAAAAGCTAAAAACTGTTTGCTTTAGTAAATAAGCATAACCGCCGGGCAGTGATGAGCTGCCCGGCGGTTTGTTTTTTATGCGATTAAGCTGAAAGCTTAAATATTTTAGGTCGAAGTTGCGCTGCGCTAAACTTCGACCAGTAGGAGCTACTGTTTCTTCATTTTCGAAATGCTGCTGTTTTTCAATTGAGCTGCCTGTTTCCGCATATCGTCTAAGGAAAGTTTGGGTTTTTTTGAGTTAGCTGTTTGTGCTAGTTTGTTCATCTCTGAGAATGATATCCTGTAATTCATCCTTGATGGTTTTCATTTAAACAATATTCAAATATAGGCTTTTGGAAACATTTAATAAATAGCGAGATCTATAGGTTTGTACGTCGCTTTTAAGCCAGGTGTGGGTACTTGCGTCAAAGTTATGCTGCGCTAAACTTAGCCCAGTGGGATAAACTACCTGATGAATTTACAAGTCAACACTTTTCAAAGCGAAAGTTGACTTATCAATCTGCATTTTTTTGAATCTTATCCATTTATGTCGTGCTTTTTTTACCGCCTTTATTTGCTTTTCTATATCCTTATCTTTTACCTTACAACCGAAGACAATTTCTTTCAGCTGTTCTGATTCAAAACTAACCTTGTCTGGCAAATCCCGACCAATTGCTCTTATTTCAGATTCATATTCCCAGCAAATTGATTTCCTCGTCAGCCAATAATGAAACATTTGATCGGTGGGGATTAGCCCATCAAGCTTTTCGATTTTTGAAATATAATTGACAGGATATATATTATATTGATCAGACATTAACGGTAACTCAAAACCGCAACAGATACCACGATGCATATCTCCATAATGTGACCACATAAGCGTGTCGGCATTCTTAGTGGAAAAACAACATATTTTGAATTTCTTCTTTTCTAACTTTAAGACCTCGGCGTACGAATATTTCTTTTTCGCGGTTCTTACTAGCTCTCTGCGTTGTCGGCGATTAAATTCTCTCCCTGTATTTTTGGCATATTCATCCAAACGAGCCGGATCTATATTGATGTTTAATATTTCTTCATTGCAATCGAATGGGTCATTGAAATCCAATGGGTTAGTGAACTTTAATGTCTTTTCCTCTATAATATATTTTGCGGCAGTTGAGAAACTGGCATACTTATATAATAATTTTTGATTCAATGCAGATTGTAAATTCTGCCTTGAAATAACTTTCAAATCCTCAGATACAAGTTTTTCCATATTTATAAAATTAAATTCAACTATCGCTTTTTCTTTCGATATTAGAAAACCATAACTAAAATAATTCACAAAAGGCTATTCATGATTTGTTACGACTGGACAAAATTTAGGAATTCTACCATTTATCAAGATATACTTAATACTTGGGAAAAGATGCTTAACAACACTAAGTTAAAAGAACAGGATTATCAATACTATCTACAAAACCATCCCGCAGTTTTTTTGACAGTAGCCGAATCCTATCTTGTGATATCAAGATTAAAACTTAGCTCTAATTACGAAACTGACTTTGTAGTTGTTAAAGAAGGTTACAGCAATGGTACAGAATATGAACTTGTTGAAATTGAAAGCCCTCATACAAAGTTATTTGACAAAGCCGGTAAACCTTCCGCAAAATTTAATGCAGCACTTCAACAAATACGAGATTGGAAAAGGCTTTTGATAAATGACAAGCCGCTTTTTTACAGAACCTTTCCGACAGACAACGCCAAAATTATTCGAGATAGTAAACTTAGTTTCAAAATAATCATTGGGCGCAGAACAAATGACCTGGAAGAGCTGGAAAAAAGACGACAGATAGCGGAAGAGAACGGTATTGAAATTTTGTCTTTTGATCGACTGACAGATATTGCTCAATGGCGCGTACATTATTTTGATCAGGCCCGAATTTATTCCGGTCAAATGGATTACGAACCTTTCTATAAAAGAAATGCTTTGGGTAACCCGTTTTTTAAATGTATGACCGATGCTGAATGGCGACTAATATGCAGAAAAGGGCATCATCATTTTTATTCAGGACTTTTAGACGAAATACTGCAATGCCGAAGTTATAATGAACACTTCGATCGGTTTAAAGAACTGGGGCACGATTTTATTAGCATTTAATCCCCACTCACTGGTCGAAGGTTGTAACTTCGAATAAAAACATAGGCTTCCAGCTTAACCTCCCTAAACCCGATAGCAGCGTAAAGCCCGCTTCTATCAGCGGCTTGCAGCGAATAGCGGGGCAGAACCTAACCTAAGTATTGCTGCCCCTGCTTTTCTAAACAATAAACACACATACAGCCTTGTATAGTGGATAACCTCTCCCTGCCTTTGCGCTCCCTTCGACAGGCTCAGGATGACAACCCGTGCCCTCCCCGGGGAGGGATTTTAGCTGCGACGGCGACTACCAGGCTAATCCCGTGTGCAAACTGCCAACCGCCCACTGCAAACTGCTCATCAATCCTCCGGCTTCTCCCTTGGGTCCGCCATCCTTACAATACGTGGCTGGAAGCTGGCCAGCACTTCCACCAGGTCCTGCTGCGCGGCCATTACCGCGTGGATATCTTTGTAGGCCATTGGGGCCTCGTCCACGTCGCTGCCCATCAGGGTAATGCGCTTGTCGATGAGGTTGGCAGCAATGGCTTCCCTGTCCAGCGTTTTAATGGCGGCGCTCCGGCTCATTAAACGGCCCGCGCCATGGCTTGCCGAGTTGATGCTGGTGGCATCGCCTTTACCGCGCACCACAAAGCCGGGGGTGCTCATGCTGCCGGGGATAATGCCCAGCACACCTTCGCCCGCGGGGGTTGCACCCTTGCGGTGTACCATCACTTCGGTGCCGTCGGCCAGTTGTTCCTGCCAGGCAAAGTTGTGGTGGTTCTCTATCATCATTACCGGCGCACGGTTAAGCGCGCAGGCAATTTTATTGTGGATCTCGTGGTGATTGGCACTGGCGTATTCGCCGGCCAGGTTCATGGCAATCCAGTATTCCTGCCCTTCGTCCTTATCCAGGTCCAGCCAGGCCAGGTGTTTAGCCTCGGGCGGCAACTTGGTTTTGGTCATGGCTATTTTGCTGTAGTAGTCGGCCACGCTGCCGCCAAACCCGCGCGAGCCGGAGTGGGAGAGCAGCGCCAGGTACGTACCCGCCGGGATGCCGTTTAAAACGCCGTCGGCAATGGTCAGTTCGCCCCATTCCACAAAGTGGTTGCCGGTGCCGCTGGTACCCAGCTGCGCGTAAGCTTTATCCTTCAGGTTGCGGATCACCTTGGTTTCGCCCCATGTTTTGCTGTCGAACAGCGAACTGTCATGGTGCGTTTTGGTGGTGCAGCCAATCCCGAAGTAAGTGTTTTTCAGCAACAGGCTTTTCAGCAGGTCGGTTTCAAAATCTATCATGCTGGCGGGCAGATCAAAAATGCTAAGGCACATCCGGCAGGCAATATCCACACCCACTGCAAAGGGGATAATGGTATTGGCCGTGGTGGCCAGCACGCCGCCAATAGGCAGGCCGTAGCCCTGGTGTGCATCGGGCATCAGCGCGCCGGCGACAGCTATGGGCAATTGGATAGCTGTTTTCATCTGTGCCAGCGCGCCTACCTCAATATGTTCTATCCCAAAAACCGGGAACGTTGCGATCTCTTCTTTCAGCTTAAAAACGGTACGGCTTTGTTTTAAAAACTTGCCTTCCTTGCGCAGCTGTACCACGGTTTCGGCCAGGTTTTTAAACTTGCCGCCTTTTTTAAGCGCGTAGGGCATAGGGTCGTCTATCAGCGCTTCCAGGTTAGCCAGGATCTGGGTTTTATCCATCACGCCGTGTTTAAGCAAGCCGTTAGCTACGCGGCTAAAATTTTCTAATATTTTAACATCATTAATGCCTAAGGCCTTTAATTCGTTGTTGCTTACTTTTTCTTTTTCCATTGTATCAAATTCGTTAATCTACTCACCCCGGCAACGCTCCGCTGGCCGACCCTCTCTGCTCCGCAAAGAGGGTGTTAGCTGCTTTTTGCTCCTCTCTTTACGAAGTAGAGAGGGGGTGGGGGTGAGTTGACAGTACAAAGAAATATACGCACTGCGCAATCTATTTGCGCAGTAGAAAATAAATTGATAATATTATAAAAAAATGTTTGCCGAACCCGGATGATATAAATCCGAAATCGAACATCCGAAATCCGAAATCAAAAGATGCCTGTAAACCGCAACGCCCTTATCCGCTACCGCACCATCGACCATTGCCTGCAGAACCGCCGCCGCAAATGGACGCTGGAGGACCTTATCGACGCCTGTGCCGACGCTTTGTACGAGTACCAGGGCATCAATACCGGGGTGAGCCGCCGCACCATACAGGCTGATATTGAGATGATGCGCAGCAATAAGCTGGGTTACGAAGCACCCATCGTGGTGGTGGATAAGAAGTATTATACCTATGAAGATAAGAACTACAGCATTACCAACAGCCCTTTAAACCAACAGGACATGCAGGTACTTACCGAGGTGTCGGATTTGCTGAAGCAGTTTAAGGGCTTCGGGCATTTTGCGGATATCAACGAGATGGTGAGCAAGCTGGAGGACAAGATCTACACCCAGAAAACCCAGAGCCCACCGGTGATCGATTTCGAAAAGAACGATAACCTGAAGGGTTTGGAATGGATAGAGGTGATCCGCAAGGCTATTGTGGCTAAGCAAACGCTGTGCATTACCTACCAGTCGTTTAAGGCGCGGGATGCCAGTACCTTTTGCTTCAGTGCGTATTTACTGAAAGAGTACCGCAACCGCTGGTTTGTGCTGGGGCAGTCGCACGCACGTAACTCGCCCATGCTTACGCTGGCTTTAGACAGGATAAAAACCGTTGAAGAACACGAAGAGGGCTACCGCGAAAACACCCGTATAGACCTCGCCACCTATTATAACGATGTGCTGGGCGTTACCAAAAGCCCCGGCCAGCGCGATAACGAGGTGGTATTTTGGGTAGACGATGCCAACGCGCCATATGTAGTCACCAAGCCACTGCATCACACCCAAAAGCTGCTGAAGGAGCAGGACGGCGGCAAGATCTTCAGCATCCGTGTTATTATGAACTTTGAGCTGGAGCGCGAGCTGCTGGGTTTCGGCGCTAAGCTGCGTGTATTAGGTCCGCGTACGTTGGTTAGGCAGATAAAGTCGCAGTTAAGCAAGGCGCTGGATCGATACACCATCGAACACAGATCGCCGGCTGCTGAGCCCGACGATCAGTCGAGATCGTAGGAGAGGTAATACTCGCCAGGTGTAGAGCTTGTGCGGATGCTGATGGTGATCATGTGTTTTATTTGGGTGATGGCCTGCATGGGGTCGACATCAAAGGGGAGTTCGCCGGATTCGGTAAAAACTACGCCGCGGACAAAATGCTCCTTCGTTTTGCCCGAGAAATTGTCCGCCCTGTTCACCCCTCGCGCATATTCTGCCGGTAAAGTGCTGCGGGTAGCGGCTTCCAGCTCATCAAATTTTTTGTTTGCCGCGGTAAGGTCGGTATAGGCAGGGAAATTGCAGGCATAGGTAGAAGAGCCGCTCATTACACTTATTTTGCATTCGGCCTCGTTAAACAATTTAACCGTTGGCACAAAGCTGGCGCCCATAAAGCTGTTTGTCTGGCTCAGTTTTACAAATTCATACCCCAGGAATTTTTGCCCAAGAAGGTACTTCAATTTATCGCTAAAGTTGGTAGTGGCTGTGTTGCGCACCCTGTCGGCACCTTTTCGGTATAGGTACAGGTCGAGCGAGAATTTGCCGGTAGCGCCTTTTTCTTTGGTAGAAAATATGAAGTTGTACTTTCCTTTAAATGGTGGGCGAAAAGGTAGTTTAAGCATGCTGCCTTTGGTTTTGCTAAAAACCCGCTCATCTTGTTTAAGAGAAATTCTGCCCAAAGAATCCTGCACGCCAAGCAGCACAACAAAATCATTGGAGCGATAAACGATGAAAGCCGCGTCCCCGGCCTCGAACGGCGCGGCCAACGATTGAAAGTATTTACCATCGCCAGTTTGGGTGGATGCGGCGGTGAATTCGGCATCAAAGCGCTGGTGCAAAAATGGCTGGTTTGGCGCCTGGCCAAAAGCGAGGCTTGCAAAACAAAGCAGGATGGGGAGCAGGGATATTTTCATGTGCTTAGGGGTGAGGGTTGTTAAGCTAAAGATACCCTGATAAGGACAATATGGCAATAGTACAGATGTAGTATTTGTAGGGCTGTACAGGGAGTAGTCCCTGAAAAGATTTGTGAAGTGTGCCCAGAACGAGATTCGAACTCGTACATCCTTGCGAATGCCACCCCCTCAAGATGGTGCGTCTACCAATTTCGCCACCTGGGCATTTTAAAAAAGATTTGAGATGTGAGATTTTAGATATGAGATAAGCTTGTAATTAAGCACTATATCTTATAAGACCAAACGATCAATATGAGATGTAAGTGATGAGCAAAACTCATATCTTACATCTCATATCTCACATCTAAAAAAATGGATGTGCCCGAAGAGAGACTCGAACTCTCAAGAGACAATTCTCAACGGCTTCTGAGACCGCAACGTTTACCAATTTCGCCATCCGGGCAATAGAACGATTTTCCCGTTAAATGTGTGCAGGCTTGCGGCCCTTAACACATTGCGGGCTGCAAATATAAAAGAATACACCATCCAAATAAAAATAAATGCAAAATAACAGGGAAATCGTTTTTGGAACTTTTAGAGGCTTATTTAGAGGTGATCCATTTTAAATTACGCTTGTTCGGGCTTGTTCGGGCTGTTCGGGCTCCATGTCGAACGCGAACAAGCCTGAAATTATTGCCAAAACCCATTCTGTTGGTGGTTCTGTTTTAAAGCGATTCTCTGCAAAATAAGCTGCGTTTTGCAAATACAATGGTAAAACCTACCTTCGGACTAACCAATTATTACACTACATGATCAAAAGAACTTGCATGGCGCTGCTGTTTACCATGGTATGCGCGCTTACCGCTTCGGCACAAAAAGCCGACGCTATTTTAGGCAAATGGATAAACCCAAGTGGCGAAGGCCAGGTGCTTATCTTTAAAAAAGGGGATAAATATTATGGCAAACTTGCCTGGATGAAAGAGCCAAACGATGCCAGCGGCAACCCCAAGCTGGATGGCCTGAACCCGGATAAGGCCCTGCAATCGCGCCCAAAACTGGGGATAGAACTATTGAAGAACTTTACCTTCGATGGCGACGACGTTTATGAGGGCGGCACCATCTACGATCCCAAATCGGGCAAAACCTATAGCTGTAAAATGACAATAAAGGGCGATATTCTCAAAATTCGTGGCTATATTGGCATTTCGCTATTTGGGCGAAGCGAAAACTGGGCACGTGTAAAATGAAACTGAAAACTATCCTTTGCGCCGCACTGCCGGCATTGCTGTTCATCGGCACAAATTTAAAAGCGCAAACCATTAAGCTGGTACACGAGGGTACCCGCATTAGTATGCGCGGCCTATCCGTGGTAGACGATAGTACCGCCTGGGTAAGCGGCAGCAGCGGCAACGTGGGCATTAGTAACGACGGTGGTAAAACATGGGCATTTCAGCAGCTGAAAGGTTACGAGAAATTCGATTTTAGGGATATCGAGGCCTTTAACGCCAAAGAAGCAGTGATCATGAGCTCGGGTACGCCGGCGGTTATCTTAAAAACCGTTGATGGCGGTGCCACCTGGCAGGAGAAATACCGCAAAACCGATAGCGTATACTTTTTAGATGCCATGGATTTTGCAGATAAAAAACACGGCTTTATTATGGGCGACCCAATAACAGACAAATTCCTGCTGCTGGAAACCAAAGATGGCGGCGAAACCTGGGCCGAAATGCCAAACGCTCCAGCCGCTTTGAAGGGTGAAGCTGCCTTTGCTGCGAGCGGCACCTGTTTGCGGGTGGATAAAAAAGGTATCTCTATTGTTACCGGCGGTGCTGCCAGTCGTGAGTTGACTTTTAATTACAAAACACCCAACATGTGGGTAGCCCGCGACCTTAAAGTATTGCACGGCCAACAAAGCCAGGGCGCTTTTTCTGTTGCTAATGGAACGGGCCGGGTTATCGTGGGCGGCGATTATGCAAAGCCCGCCCGTACCGATTCGATAGCGGAATATTATGGGACAAACAATGGCTATCCTGGGACTCAATGGAAACTCTCTGCTACAAACCCCGTGGGCTTTCAGTCGTCGGTGGAGTATATAAAGGGTGATACTTTTCTGTCTACCGGCACACCGGGAAGCTGTATAAGTACCGATGGCGGCAAAACATGGGTTAAAATTGACGATAAAAGCTACAACGTTTGCCGCAAAGCAAAGAAGGGTAACCTTGTTTTATTTGCCGGCGATAGGGGCAAAATAGGAATTTACACCCCTTAAATACTGATAATGAAAGCCTTATTTTTTACTTGAAAATAATTTTAAAATAGACTTGCAGGCAATGTATTATCGGCGTATATTTGCACCACTTAAAACGGAAACGCTTACAGTAGCGAAACAAGTTGAAAAGATGATTCCGTAGCTCAGCTGGTAGAGCATAACACTTTTAATGTTGGGGTCCTGGGTTCGAATCCCAGCGGGATCACGAATGTAACACCCTGTAAATCAAGCATTTACAGGGTGTTTTCGTTTAAAATCAACCACTAATAAATGCCCTTATTATTGCTCAATAAGTCCATTTTCACCTTCAAATAGCCGCTTTTTTAATAAAAAAAAGCGTGATCCCATCCATTTTTAACCTCTTTAAAATCACATTTCAAAAACTACTTAAATATCTAAAAATCAAATACTTATTTCTAAAAATCTGATTATTTATTTATGATCCCGTGTGATCCCGGTGGGATCACGTCCTTTCGAAAAAAGACCTGTCCAAAAC
Organism: Mucilaginibacter pankratovii; assembly: GCF_014773265.1. Classification (GTDB taxonomy): domain Bacteria; phylum Bacteroidota; class Bacteroidia; order Sphingobacteriales; family Sphingobacteriaceae; genus Mucilaginibacter; species Mucilaginibacter pankratovii. The sequence continues at coordinate 190,036 of NZ_JACWMY010000007.1, forward strand.
GGACCTTTTCTGTCCAAAATATGATTTACAAAAAATCAAATCTGACTAAATCATGTCAAATCAATTTTTATCCATTTGGTTGAGTATAAATCGCCATCACTTTTGGGCACCAGTTAAGTAAAAAAGTGGTTATGAAATGATAGTTATTACAATATTACCTCCCCTATTTCTATCCCGATTAACCGAATTTGTTGGTTATGTTTCGGCTGAACATGAAAAACAATCAAAATATATCTTTGCTTTTTTGGCATAGAAAATCAAAACAAGATAAGAATGGCTACGCTCCAATTATATGTCGAATCAGTATTAAAGGCGGACCTAAAGCGGAGATTGCGATCGGTAAAAAAGCACATTTTGATGAATGGGATCTAGACAACAAGAAAGCTAAAGGCAAAGACAAGGAAACCAAGGAAATAAATCTTAAAATCAGCGAATTGACGGTTGATTTAAATCGGTATTTTATATTTCTACAAGGTCGGTACGAGAAAATCACAGCATTAATGCTTAAGAATGTTTACTTGGGTAAACCAGCGAAACAGCAGAAAGTAGTTAACAAAAGCGAAAAACTTATAGAAAAGAAATCATCAATCCCCACCCTTTTGCAAACGGTCAATATACATATTACAAATTTTGAAAAGATGGTTGAAAAGGGACTGCGGTCTAAGGAAACGCTAAAACAATGGAACTCAACGAGAACGAAATTGCAAGAGTTTTTGCAATTTAGATATGGCGCCTTTGACATGAACCTCGACAAAATCAGACATGCTTTCGCCTTCGATTTTTACCTGTATTTAACCACCGAACAGAAAAAAGTAATTAGGGATGCATCGGCCAAAAATCACATCAAAAAAACAAAAAGCGTATTGAACTTTGCGGAACGAAGTAACTGGATTAATAAAAACCCACTCCTACAGTTTAAGTGCAGAACCGAGGAAAACGAAATTGAACCATTGGAGATTGTAGAGGTAGAAAAGATATGGAGGAAAAAGATTCCTATACGTCGCCTGGCTGAAGTGAGGGATGCTTTTATCTTTCAGTGTTTCACAGGATTTGCTTTTCAGGACGTATATGCACTAACACCTGGAAATATAACCGTGGTAGGTGTAGCCAGAGAACGTTGGTTGATTAAAGACAGAGGGAAAACCGGAGTTATCGAGATGGTGCCAATCATGCCGATTATCGAAGAAATACTTTCGCGTTATGAAAATCATCTCTGCAGAACCGAGCACGGACGGCTAATACCGATAAATAGTAATTATCGTTACAACTGCTATTTAAAAGAACTTGCAACGATTTGTGGCATAAACAGGGATCTCAACACACACCTTGCAAGACACACTTTCGCTGATATCATGTTAAATATATTGGAATTTTCGCTGGCAGAAGTGAGCAGAATGCTCGGTCATAAAACAATCCGGACAACCCAACGCTACGCACGTGTTGGGAAACAATTGATTAGTAGAACTTATGCTAACCGGAGAAAAATTTTATTTACAAAAGATGGGCAACTGAGACAAATAGGTTCATTGAAGCGATAAAATTAATTGGTTAATAACTAAGCAGTCTGCAGTGTGTTCGAAGGCTATTTTGATATCTTCCCGTCGTCATGCTATTATATAATAGTTGAGGCTGCTGTACAGCAAACCTTTTTATATTTCCGCCAATAAGTACCGTAAACCCAAAACGTCCAAACCAACGGCAAGCAAATAAATAGGCTGATGTACCAGTATTCGCCAAAATAATAAAGACTCGCCTTATGCAATGCAAAGATCAGAGAGCCAAGTAAAAGAAGCTGGATCAGCGCCATGGCATAAACGAACATTCGGTTAAATTCCGGTAGAAATACGTAAATGGACTTGTTTCTCGGGTCGAAGGACTTATTACCGAAAATACGGAGGTGGAATACATCGCCCAGGTACTCCTGCCGGATATTAAAGATCACCATCTGGTCACGCCGGAAACCATATCCGATATTCAGGATCAGCGTGATAAGCAGCCCCAAAATGATTTCAGCGATGAGGAAGGACCCGAGCAAATGCAAAATCGCGTAACTCTGCAAAGTGGTTGTCTTTGGAAATACGGTTACATTAAAAAAATCTGCATTACTTGCGGTATTTGCATAAACGTAACCATACCCGGCCAATATCACCAATACAGCCGAAAGGAACTGTATAAAAACCGTTTGGAGATGATTTTGGTTCTCCGAGAACTGTTGGTGAAAAGAGGTCAGCAATTCTTCAGTTATTTCTTTTTTGTTTGCCATGGTTATCAGTTAACTAGTTCAAATTTTACTTAAAAATTCATCATTCTATTCACCCGGCCAGGGTAATACCTTATTATAAGTCAATAAACCTAACAATTCATATGATTCTTCTTCGATCCATTGATCATCCTGAATTAATTCTTCGATCAGTTTCCTTTCTTCTATCGTAAACAACTCCGGCTTGAAGCCGGAAAAAGGCTTATCGTGAAGCCATTTGCTTTTATGATTTGGCATTACAACCGGGAGCCGCAAATCGCTGTTCTCCGGAAATAAAAGCGTAAGATCACAGCCTTTGCTTTTCAGTTTCTCTTTGATCATTAAATAGATGCGGATACCATGGTGGTCCCAATCACAGGAATAATAGATGGGCAGCTTTAGGTTATCTTCGCTGATAAAATCGATGATAGCCGTGTTGTTACCCCCGACATACCAGAGCTCTACCTGGTTTTCCCTTGCGGTCCAGGGCACTTTGAGAAAATCAAGGTTTTCGCATAACACCACAGCACGAGGGGCCGTACAGTCCACTACCAGCCGCCATTGTAAAGTTTTAGGATCTTTTTCCGGGAATTCAGTAATGTCGAGCAATTTACATACCGCCAGCTGTAAACCCGGGTGCTGACCTAAGTATTTGGAGCCATGGCCTTTAAAAATAAGATTGGAGAACTTCCTGATCGTAGTGAGGCCGGCTTTCAGAGTTGACCTGTTTTCTGCAATAAACATCAGGGTCAACAGGTCCTGCGCAGAATATTTTTGGCGGGCATCATCATTCAGGTTGTGATCATTAAGGAACTTTTCAAAACGTTCATACGTTGTTTTAAACTCCTTTTCATAAAAAGCCTTAAAGGCCGGCTGGGCTTCCAAAATTTTGATATTGCCGGCTTTAGGCTTGATCAGTTTTTTCTGTTTGATCAGAACAGCATTAATATAGGCGTTCTTGGTAATTTTCGCCAGTGTCCGCCCCTTAGTATAAAGTTCGTTCAGCGCTTTGTAATGCCGCCAGACAAGATTTTGATTCGCTTTCATTTAATATCCCGGTCAAAAAAGACAGCCATCGGGCGGTAGTTTACCGGCGCCTCGACCTCCATATTTTTGTGTAACATATAGATATATTGATCCCCTTCACGGAACTTCCCTACCGGATTGATCGACATTGAAATGATCTGATAATCGTATTCACGGGCAATTTCATAAAGCATATCGTAATTGGAACCCAAACCTTCGGCTTCGTCAATAGGCATCACCCTTACTGCCTTGCCGAAGTTTTTACCCTCCTCCCGGCTCATCACAGATAACCGCGCTATACAAAGCAAAGCGATGGCCGCGTAAGTTTGCCCGGTACTCCCCTTATTGATCCTGCCGGACGCCGATTCCATGGTAAAGTTAAGATCATAATACATTGCCGGGTCCAGTAACTTATTGATGGTCATTTCCTGGCCTTTGACGCCCCCGCAGAAATAAAAGGCGGCGATCATCATTTCGGACAGACTGACTTTATGGGCTAAATTAGCCGTCAGGCCGTCTGTCGGGGCAAAAAGGCCGATTTCCTGCTCCACCTTTTGTTTGAAATTATCCATCCATTCCTTGGGATATCCCCCGGCAAAGTTCCTTTTAAGCCTTGCATGGTAGCCCCCGGTAATATTATGCCCGGTTTTCAGAAAGTTATCGATCCGGCGGACGATCTCCATCTGGGCAGTGATGGTGTTGTCGACTTCATCAAGCAGGTCCTTGATCTTCTGAATTTTGCGGTTATTCAGCTGCCTGTTTTTTTCGTTGATACGGATGAGATAGCGCTGTACGGTTTCAATCACCGTCGCCTCCGCGTCAGTGGTCACCAGCTCAGCGAAGGCTTCGGGTAACAGGCTTTTACTCAACGCAAAGAAATTGTCATCATCCTGAAGTTTAAAGGCCTCTGTTGGAATATAAAGGCTAATGATATTATTATAAGTCAGGATATAGGTTTGTTCTGCTTTGTGATAGGCTTCTGTAACCGATTTGGGGTCCCCTGCCATAAACTCCGGATCGGGCTCCCATAATTTGTCCGGGTACGCTTTTGTAAATTGCGTACTGATTTTCTCCAACTCGGTTTCGGCGGCACGAAGGGAAGCCAACTGATCCGCCCATTTATCCGTCTGCCGGACGCTGTTCTCCATTTGCCGCAACTGCTCTTTAATCAACGCCTTATCGAAATCAGTACCGATCGATGGCAGGACAACTTCGTTTTTGGGAACATAGGCGGCAACAGGCGCTGAAACCGTTAGCTGGCTGATCCTGGACTTTAGAATTGTTAACTGACCTGAAGCATCCTGCAATTCGGATTGCAGGGTTTTATGCGCAATAAGTTGATCGGACGCCGTGTTTTTCTGCTCATCCAGGGACTTGAAATCTTCCTTGATCTGGTCCTTCCTCCGGTAACACGCAACACTGTCCTCAAAATCCTGGCGGGACATCGCTAATTCAGTTACGGGTTTGAAATCTGCAAGGCTTTGCCGGCGTTGGTACGCGTCCAGTATGGCGTTGGTATTTTCAAAAGAAAGCCAGGTTTCTTTTAATTTTTTTAGCAGATCGACATCTGCTGTCAATGTGGAAATATATTGGGCCGTAGTCTGGCTCACCCCGGCAAAGTATGACCGGATCTTCTCCGGGTCATAGGCGGTCAATATTTGTTCTTTTACGTAGGGTATATATTTTCTTAAGCCATTTAAATTCAGCCAGAACCCGTTATCGTCACGGTCAGTAATTTGAAGGCGGCCAAACAATTCTTCCGGATCGGGTAAATAATCTTTGTTCAGCGGCGGTTTATTCCGGGGCAGTTCCTGCAATTTCAGGATGACACTTTCCTCATCTTTAGAGAATCCCCTTTCCTGCGAAAAGGCCCAGTTCGTCAGCGAATCCGGGTCATCGATATCGATATATTTTTTTAGCAGGTTTTTCTCGGCAAGGCTATCAGACTTGGTATTAATTTCCTCATCGAGATGATCCAGCAATTCCTTGGAATTCGTATAGGAGCCGGCTATATTTTTAAAAACATCAAGTATCCCCTCCGATTTCAGCTTATTGATAACGGTCTGTAACAGGCGCTGCCTGGCCGTGTTTTCCTGGTTCTCGCGGTAGAATCCTTCCAATTCAACCAGGCTGCAATCTAAGGTAAGCAGCAAGGATTCCATGGCTTCCACTTTTTGGTTTTCCGGGGCGAGCCTGATCATCCGGCTGTCCAGCTGTTTCACGGTTTGCTGCAGTGCAGGTAATTCTTCCTGGGCAGCCGCTACCGCAATTTCGATGGCCGATCCGATCAAACCGGACTGATGTTCAGCGATCTTAAAATCACGGAAAGTGGTTTCTAGTTCCTGCAAATAATTCTCCGTCTCCTGGTGATAAAAGGCCATACTTTTATATAGATACTCCCGCTCAGATTTATCCAGGTCCTCCTTTTTCTGTTTCAGGTCGATCAGCGCCTTTTGCTTTTGCGTAACCCGTTCAATTTCTTTTAGGTTATTCCCGTATTCTCCGATGGTCGCTTCCATTTCCACCACGGCCTGCTTAAATTTATCATAAATATCCACCGCCTTATCACGGCCGAATAAAAAGTCCTTGATACTGCTGCCTTTTTGCGTATCAAGCGTTTTTCCCCTGGAAAAAGATTGGAGGATGCTGGCATAGTCTTTTAGCAAGCGGTCGTTTGCAGCCAGGTCCAGGGGTAAAATATTTTCCTTAAACAGAATTTCATGATACTTTTTAGGCTTCTGCCAGGACTCGCAGAACAGTCCTTTTTCACTCATATGGTCTTTTAGCAGGTCAATAGGCAGAATCTCCTCCGCTTTTAACAGATCCTCGTAAGTTAAGGGTGCTGTAAGATAAGTGATCGGTTCATAGTCAAATCCTGCCTGTATAATAAAGCTGTGCGTATTCCGGTTGCCCGATTCGATACAAACGCCGATCACGAGATATTGCTGCGGCCCGGTTTCGATGTTGAGAAAGGCATAGCCAATACTATTGGATTTGCCTTTACCGCTTTCTTCCAGTACCATCCCGGCCGGCTTTCGTTCCCCCGTAGCCTTGGTTGCGGACTCAAAGGCGTCGGAACCGACAAAGATCAATTGCAGCAAATCGGCGATCATACTCTTACCGGCCCCGCTTTCACCCACAAAATCGGTGCGGAACGGGTGGAATTGATAGTTATATTCCTGGTGATGGATCAAACCGAGCGTGGAGAGGCTGTATATTCTGGGATATTTTTTCATGCGTTATGCTCTTTAAACCACTCATCCAGGTTATGAATATAGTCGCTGTAGATGTTGGGTAACCGGTGGAACGAAGGCATTGTGTCAAATGTCTCCCCCTCGAACATGATCCAGCCGACCTTACTGAATTCCTGCATGGCATCTTCAATAATTTTATCCACTTTTTCACCGTCCATCTTGGTGTTCTTATCCCTCCTGGCTTTAGCCAGGGTCCGGTAGATCCCCGGCTTCAGTTCCTCATAATCCAGGCGGATCATTTTTTGCAGCCGCCCCACAGTATTCAGTTCAATATAACCGTCTATAAAAATGATCTTATAGAGCAGAAAGCCAATGATCACATATTCATTGGGCATGAAATGGCGGTTATCCTCGGGGACATTACCACGCGATTGCGCCAGAAAATTGATATAGAAATACTTATCGACCGACTCTCCGCCGAAGTCCAGCACGATGTTAAAATAATCCCTGTAATATTGCTGCAGGCTGGCCTGGTTTTCATTGATGAACCGAAACAGGTCCGTCTGGTGTTTATAATTCTGAATATGAATGCCGTTCTTTAAGGCATAGTCAACTTTTGCAAATAACCGCCCGGCATCCGGGTGGAGCAGGAAATCGGCTACCACGCTTATCGCTTTTGAATTGTCATTTCCCATAAGGATATTTGGTTATCAGGCTTTGTCGCCAGGTGTGACTGAATGGTTAACTGGTATAAGTTATGCTGTTCAAAAAAACGCATAACGCGGAAGGTCAGGCCGACGGCAAGCGTCAGTTCGGCTTCGCTGCCCTGCCGGACAATCGCAAAGAAATAATCAGAAAAGCGGACACTGCCGGCCTCTCTTAAATCCTTGCTGATTTGGTCGATCCAACCGGAGATCACATCCTGCTGCACAAGCTTTTCTTTAAATCCGCTGAAAGCAATTGCCTTAGCCGCTTCATCTTCTTCCGCGATAAACCGTTTTTTCGCTTTTAACGGAAACAGGTCCTTCTTCCGCTCGAATATGATGAAGTTCATCGGTGGGCCGTGCAATTCTGTCCTGGGTATGCCCGCAGGCAATTCAAGTATTTTTTTACTGCCTTTGGCGACCGTGATCTGGCTGTGTAAAATCAGGTTACCGAGAAAACCCTCGATCCTGCTGTTGAACAAAGGCTTATTTAAATTGGTAAATAATTGCCGGACCTTGGGCTGGATCCGGTCCAGGCGGCTGTCAACCAGCGAAAGTGTTTGCTTCATCTCCTGGAAAAACAAAATGGCATCAAATATCAGGTCGCCGATCCGCTCCTGCTCATTCTGCACCGCGAAAGCTTCCAGTACCCGCCGGATCAGGTCCATTTCACTAAACCCGGCTCTCAGCTCGTTGTTTTGCTTCCGGATCAGATCGAACCGCGCATCGATTTTTTTAAGGATTTCGGTGATATTCCTGTTTTTTAAATTTAGGTTTTGCCGCATCTCTATGACCGAATGATCGATCTGCCGGTCAAGGTGATCGATTTGCTGCCGCAGTACCGGCTGGAACGTTTTAAAATGAATATCAAACCAATCCGTAAGGTCGCCCTTTTCTTTGTAGCTCTCCAGCCGCTCCCGCAGGCTGAAACATATTTTCTCAATAATGGTAGGATCAAAGCTTGCCTTCAGCGTATTATAGGCGTGCCTGCAGAATTCATTGGCATATTCTTTTAACTTGTAAACCTGCCTTGATTCATCATAATATAAAAAGTATTCCTGGAGATCGGCAATAACGCGATTGTACACCTCCCAGGAATAACGCGCATTAACAGCCGTAGTGGTTTGATTGACCGCCTGCAAGGCATCATGAATATCCCCTTCCGTAAATGTCTTATCTAAAAACACCCCGCTTTCTATCCGCTGATATAGCCATACGATCGCAAGCCCGGCTTTTGGGTCGGGAAAGAGTAAATGATAAGTATACCCTTTTGAAATTTCTGACAGGAAATCAAAATTATTATTATCAGGTTTATCCAAGGTTAGGCAACTTTAATAATATTAAATGTACGATTTTAATATTAGTAATATTAAATCAGTTAAGTGACTATATATTTGAAAACGCTGTAATCATGCCGAACGACCATGACCGGGAAATCATTGTCAGCAGAATCACCGAAAAATGCCAGACCCAGATGACGAGGAAAGTATGCAGAAAACGCAGCATAGATTGACGAAAGAAAGGATAGCAGAGCGGATCAGATAACTGTCTGGTTTGAACGAACTGAACAAACTGCTGGTTAATATATATTTGAGTCAATTAAAGTGAGCTTATTTTTAACCTACCACTCAACCTACAGAAAATTTAATTTACATACAAAAGATTGAAAACTGAGACAAATGGGTCACATGCGTTAAAATTTACTGGATAACAACTATTCAGCCTGCAGTGTGTTGGCAACGGATATCTAATATATATTGGTTTATATTTGCGCGATATCTGGCCGGTACTAAAGCCAGACCAACATTGTCCATGTACTTTGTCAATGACTTGTGGATCATTGTTTGTAAAAGATTTTTCGTCACCAAAACGATGGATATTTATAATTAATTTATTGTTTAATTTGGCAATAATTTATTTAAAGGTCAAAGACAGTGTAAGCTGAAAACCCATTTTTTCCTTCCCTTGAAGTAGAAAACAGAAAGAAGAACAATGCTATTCACCTGATTATGTTGTTTAAAACCATTAGCTTTGAAGTTAAATTGGTTCGTTAATACACATGGAAGAAAAAGCTCAGCGCATTGTTGATATTATAAATGACTACGAAAATAACGCGATGACGCCGGAGCATGTTATTGATTGGGTTTCCCAATTTGAACGAGAAGATCAGGAGTTTATACTTGATGAACTGGCTGTTATTTTTGAAAAAACTTATTTTTCAAAAGCCAAATGCAAGGAGATGCTGAGCGGTTACTTAAAGTTTTTAAAAGGTCATTATAAATATGCCGATGTCCCGACATTTTTAAGGGAAACAGTATTTCTTGATTTGCAGCTCGCTGATAAAAGTCAAAGTGAACTTTTGAGTCTTTTAGAGGAAATTATCCAGGAGGAATATCAAATGCCCCTGGCCGATTGTGGGAAGATAGCAAATCATTATCTATATCTCGATGATGTTTTATCTACTGGAAACACGATCTACGGTCAGATCTCAAATTGGTTAAATGAAGATAATGAGATAGATGCGTCGAAGACCAATTTCGCTTATCTTAAAGCCCATAATATCAAGTTGAGCGTTTGTCTGTTGTGCCTTCATCAATGGGGATATAGTAATGTGGAGTATCGCTTGATGATGAATGTAGATGCGGAAACCAAGAAATATATCACGTATTTTCGATTTTATGAAATAGAAAATAATTTAAAGGCTCTTAAACCCGCCTTGAATTTAATGTTACCTGTTGATAGTCAACTCGCAGAGGTAGGAAATTATTTGGCCACTCTGGAAGAGGCCACTGCCAATGCCGACCGGGCTTTTAGGAAAGCAAACCAGCCAGTTGAAGAGAAATTATTTTCTTCGCCAGAAAACAGGACAAGGATTGAAAATATTTTTTTGAAAAAAGGGATAGAAATTTTAGGAAGAGTACAGAATTTGACTGTAAAATCGATAAGACCATTAGGATACACGGTAAAGTCACATAAAACACTCGGACTGGGCACTTTATTTTTTACTTACCGTAATATTCCGAATAATTGTCCCATTGTATTTTGGTGGGGAAACAATAATTGGCGACCTTTATTCGTATTAAAAAACAGAGGGGATCATTAATGCAAAAGGAAAATTCAAAAACCAGGATCTACAATCCCAAAGACAGCATAGTTTTTGGAAAGACAGACGCGCCGTTTGGCGGCCTTTCAAATATGGCTCCTGGCTACCCATTATTTATTAATGACAACATTATTCCGACAACCGAAGCATTATACCAAGCAATGCGGTACCCTTTATTCCCGGACATTCAACATGAAATCATTACCCAGAACAGTCCGATGACTGCAAAAATGATAAGTAAGAAATACCGTGAGAAAACCCGCCAGGATTGGGATGATATTAGGGTGAAGATCATGCGCTGGGTTTTGGAAGTGAAGCTTTCGCAAAACTGGACAAAATTTTCAACACTTTTAAAAGACACTGACAACAAGGCTATTATAGAATATTCGGCTAAAGACCAATTTTGGGGAGCGCAAAAGGATGCGGATGGTCAGTTAATAGGCACGAATGCGTTAGGAAGGCTTTTAATGGAAATCAGGCAAAAATATGTTGTTAATGATCATAAACCCGAATGTATATCTCCTGTAAATATTACAGGCTTTATGCTATTTGGCTATGAGATTGAGACGATTTGCAACGAGGATTATTTTGTTACTGACGATAGTTCCAGTGAATTGGAATACGCCTGATTTATAATGTAGTTTTTCAAGCCGGACTATGTACAATTATATAATTGTGAATATAGCGTCATAAAGATTAAAATACAATGTCGGGGATCGATAATAGCCATTATGCTCGTAACCAAGATTGACGCTCATGGCATTCTTACAATCAACGTGCAAATGCCAGTAGGTGATCCCGTCCATCAAGTATTCCCTGAAAATACTGTACAGCATTTCATTAATCAGGCCGGAATGTCGTTCAGGCGTTTCGCCCTCCACCAGAAACTCATAATTAACCGTCATGACATGGGCAGGCGGAGTCGCTATGATCGATTGATGTACTTAATTCGGTTCGACTACATCGCGTACAGTAATTCTTCCATGGTTTGATCAGGCGTTCTTGTTTTTTCAATTATTAGTGACCAATTCCAAAAATCTTTCTCCCTCAGCCGGATCCAAACCTAATTTCCTAACTTTAATTTGCACAAGTTGAGCAAGTTCGTCTCCGGCTAGCAATGGCTCTTCGCTAATATAGCCCTCATCCACTAGATATGTCTCCAACTTTTCCTTACTGTTCGATCTGAAGCCTGAGACGGCGTTTTGGCCAAGTTCACGGATAAGTTCTTCCGGGTTATAAACAACCGCTTTTAACACCTCATAAACTTCCTGGAGATAGCGTTCCGTCACCGCATTAGAACCTTTCAAAACATTCAAATCGATGACCTTTGGCCTTCCCTTTTGATAAAGTTCCTGGAATGCTTCAAGCAGCCTGATTTTCTTTTCTAACTGTTGAAGCCTGTCCTGATCGAAACCAGGTATAATCCCCCCATTTTTGATGTAACTGGTCAACTGCCCATAAGTAGTTATCCGGTTTTCTAGGCAGGTCGCCAGATCCGACAAATCATCCAGTAAATACCACAAGTGGAGCTGAGCCGGATCCTGAGCCATCAATTGAAATCCGGGGATAGCAATCAATTTCCGGTAGCTGTCATGGGTCTGCCCGGCAATCGCGGGAATCTTTTCAAACAGGTTCAGTGAAAAAGGCTCGTCGTTAGCCCCCAGATAATCACTTTTTTCGCTTGCATCACTCTCCAGCACATATATCTTAATTTCAAAACCGACATGCTCATCAGCGTATGACTTCCATTTGGCGATTTCTTCCTTTTGCGCTGTAAAATAAAAGACCTGCCGGCCTTCCATGGCTATCTCCGCCAGCGCTTCAATGATCTGACTGGCGCGCTGATCATCACTGTTCGCTAACAGCTCATCGGCAATAATGGGGATCTGAAATTCCTTCTCCTGACTTTCGATATAAGCCAAACGGATAGAGAGTAATAATTGGATACGTGTCCCGGTGGATAACTGGTTCAGACTTTGCCCCTCATGAAGAATATGATCGTAAGCCAGAAAATCCAGCTGTGCCATATTGTTGATCCTAAGTTCATACCGCCCACTCGTGATCTTGTTAAACAACTGGTTCCCGCGTTTCAGCACATTGGATGAATTACGCTCCCCGCCTTCCTTCTCCAGGTGGCTGATCAACAGGCTGCCAGTCAGGGCGGATAAATTATCATCGTAGACTTGCTGCAGGTTATCAAGTGCGGCTTCCTTTTTAGCCAAGGCATCTTCCAGGTCGTGCCCGCTTTTTTCCCGTTGTATCAGCGCATTCGTACTGATGATTTTATCGTTGAGTCCATCGAATTCAGCGGCCACGGAAGCAAAATCGCTAACAGAGCGTTGTGCGGTCGCCAGATCCATATCCGGCAGTTTATCCTTATAGGACGCATATGTCTCATGATTTTGCTGCAAGCGCTCCATTTCCACGTACAAAATCTTCTTTTCCTGGCAACCGGCTTCGGCTTTTTTGTAATCATCCAGTTGGTCTACCAGTCGGTAGACCTCGTGCTTATCCGGTGTTTCCAGGCCTAACCGTTTATAGATCCCCTCAAGTTTCAGACCAGCCTCTTTAAGCTGTTTTCCCTTTTCATCACCTAATTCAATAAGGCCATCTATGGTCGTTACGGTATTTTTCCGGGCGTTTTCTTTTTCTAATAAATGTTTAACAGTAGCCTTTGCCACTATACCATCTTCTACCGCAAGGCCGAAGTGGTTCAGTAAGCCGTTGATCTTTTTCAATTCAGCATCCCGTTGATTCGCTGCAGCTTTTTCCCTGCCGCGTTTCCCTTTCAGTTCTACGGCAAATTCTGCATACTTACTCAACTGACTGATATACCAAAAAAAAGCGCTGTAATTTTTAAGGTCATCGGAAGGCAGCGCGGGCGCATGCCCCAAGAACCTGATCCAGTCGTCGCGCTGAGCTTCGGTCTTTTGCAACTCGGGCTGCAGGGATTCTAATTCCACTGTCAGCCGGTTCACTTCCTGTTTTTCCAGAGCATAAAGTTCTGCCGCCTGTAGTTGAAGGCATAATTCTTCAAATACGGTACGGACATTCTCCGGTTGCCAGTCAGTCGGCTCCTTTAGCCCCGTTTTTCTGAAGTCTTCACGGCGGACATCAGCTTTCCCATCCGCCTTTTTACCTTGCCCCAATAACGCGAAGGCAATCAGGATAATAACCCCGGCCATTCCCCACCAACCCCATAAAGCAACAGCCAGGGCGACAGCACAAGCGCCCGCCACAAGCAACCACAACCAGTATATTTTTGTCCCGTCGGTTCCCTTTTGTTCGCCAAGCCAGTTGGTCAGTGATTTTATCCCCTCTTTTATTTGACCCGCGTTTTGATTTACGGGAGCCGATTTTTTGCTTAAACTGTCAATCTGGATCTGTATAAATTTCATTTGACTCAACAAACGATGCGCGCCGTCTATAAATTCATCCAACTTCGCTATCTTACTTAGGTCCATCTTAATTTCCTCACCCGGCTCGTAGTCCGGATGTATCTGTAATTTCAAGGCCTCCATGGTCCCAGTCAGGTCTGCAATCGCTATACCCAGCTCTGAAATCGTGCGTTCCGCTTCGATAAGCGCCTCAACGCGGTCCTCCAGTTCCTTCAGCACCGGGGGACTTATCCCCTTTTCCGACAGGCCCAATTCACTGATCGCATCTTTATGTTTTTGAATAGCTTCCCGGTTCGTTTCCAGTCCTATCCGCAGGGCTTCCATCCGGTCCTCTAGTGCAATGATTTCCTCATATTCGTTACCGAACATGACCCTAAGTTGCTGTGGATAAGCCGACAATTTAAGTTCATGGCTCTCTTTGAGTTCCCTGGCTTCCAAACAATTGACCATCGCCTGGTAAAATTCTTTTAATTTACTGGCCTCCGCAGCTTTGTCGCGTGCCGCTATCCAGACAGACAGGGAATTTTCTTTGTCTTTTAAGTCTTGCTGCTTCCCATTGATCTCTGCTACCTGGGCATCGGCGGCTGTAACACCTGTGTAGGCGCCGCTGTTTTTCTTCTTGATATCACTGCTGTATTTTAAGGCGGCAGCCGCGTTGCCTAAATTGTAACCGCCCATTGCTTCCTGGTAGATCTTCCCGGCAAGATCCTTATCATTGATATGCACCAGTTCCTGTAAGGAAAAATTATACCGTACCGATTCATCGCTTGCCGGAATGCCGGGTAATTCACCTGTTATACCATTCCGCTGGGCGCGGAACTGTCCGTAATCCAGCCTGACATCCCAATTGTTATTCCCCGTTTCAATCGCACCCTCCAAATTCATCCTGCCGGATGTTGGTGGCCATAAAAGCTGGTGAATAGCGGTTGCCGTACTGGTCTTCCCGGAAGCATTAGGGCCCGCAATAATATTAACATGTCTGGACAAGCCAGTAATTGGTTTCAAACCATCGGGGAAACCCGGCATTTTGCGGACATGCAGCGAGGTAAAATGTAAAGATTGCTTTTCCATCACTTTTAAGAATTAAGTTGTCCGTTAAGTTCTGCCAATAGGCGGTTACACTCGTTAAGGATGAAATTCATGCCTTCCTGGTCCCCGGGCGGGCCGATCCGCCGTCCGATCAATAAGGGGGTGTACGTTCCGGACTGATAGGCATGGCCGGCTTTAACTTTCCAGTCCGCGATCAACCGACCCAGGAAGGGCGTGACGACACCTTTCCTATGTTCGAGGATTGTATGTGCAAGGACACCGGCGGGCGAATTGGACAATGCAAGTTCCTCGAGTTTTTGTAATGCTGGCCGGAGGCGGCTATAGATCTTCCGGACGCTGATAGTAGTCCTGTTGAGTACCTGGCTATACTGGATAATGTCGCGGGTCCAGCGTTCCACCTCGTTGATTGTGATATGTTCTCCGGTCAGTTTGACCTGGTAAACAATGGACTGCAATTCCGGCATTTCATTTTCCGCGTCCATGCCGTCTTTCACTAGGGCATTGATGATCCGGTCTCTCAGTTCTGTTTCCTCGTCAATGGCGGAAACTGGTATTTCCACGGTACGGTATAAAACAGTTGACAACAACACCTGACTGATGCCGATCATACCGGACCGACTCACCTCCGCCAGGAGTGCCCCATGGCCATCGGGTTCTTTTGCGCTCATGGCCTGCGGGGAGCCTACGTACCAAACTTCCGGGTTTTGCCTCAATCGCTCCGGTTTGTGGATATGACCCAATAGCCAGAGATTCAGCTCACTTTTGACCAGCTCATCCAGTTTAAAAGGATGATATTCGCTCCCCGGCTTGTCAATGTCCCCGTGCAGCAATCCGATGCAGGGATATTTCGAATCATAACCAGGCAGTCCCCAATCTAAAAACGCACTCTCCCTTACCGATCTTGTGGGAAACGACCAACCGACAAATTGGACAATCTGCCCATCTTTTTCAAATTTTTGTACTTCCCACCGGCCTTTAGCTCCGATCAAATGGACATTCGGCAACTTTATATTTCCGGCGATACCGGCCAGCACGTCAAAATCATGATTGCCGGAAACCATATATACGACTATACCATTGCGGTACAGTTCTTCAAAGCCTCTTTGCAGCGCGCCGACTGCTTCAAAGTAACGGTTATCCCAATCCACGATGTCGCCGCAGAGTGCTAAAACATCCACATTGTTTTGAATACAGTAATTGATGATCTTTTGCCAGGTATACTTGGTGGAAGCATGTGATCCGGAAACATCCGCAGAGGATTTACCCAAATGCAAATCCGCAGTCGCGAGTATTTTGATAGACATAAGCCAAAGATTTAGTTCCTCTAAAGTACAGTTTAATCACTTCAATAGTTAAATCTTTCAGGGGCATCTAATATTATTTAATCACAACCCCAGCCCCCCGCATCACTTTATCTCCTTCAACACAAAACGGCTCTCAATATGGGTATTAGCGTGTTTGTCCTAACCGTGTGTATTCTTGCCTCGGGTTTTCCGTGAAATTCAAGGAAAGAAGCTGCTGCTAAATGCTGCCCGCACTGTGTGGAAGCACTGCATAATTAAGGATGGCGGATTTGCGGTAAAATATCGTTAATTTCACTTTAATTATGACTACTGAAACCTTACCCACAATCCAAATAGACTTAACATTGGCACCCGTGATCAATTTTGCTATGCAGCAAAATCATGTTCCGGTGGTAAAACAGCTGATTTTGACCAATGCTGGTGAATTAGATTATGAAGACCTGACAGTGGAAATCAGTTCAGAGCCTGAATTTTCGATTGTTTGGAAAGCGAGCCTTGATCGTTTGAAAATGGGTGAAAGTTATACTTTTGGGGCGGTACCGCTACGTATCTCTGCGGCTTATTTGGCCGGTTTAACCGAGCGGCTCAGCGGTCGCTTGAATTTAAAGATCATGGCTGCTGAACAGGTGATCAGTTCAGCCATTTATGATATAGACTTACTGGCCTATGACCAGTGGAACGGCGCTGGTTCAGTGCCGGAGCTACTCGCTGCTTTTGTAACACCAAATCATCCTGAGATCCCAACGATTATTCGTAATGCCTCGGTTCTATTGCAGCAATGGACGGGGGATCCGTCTTTTAATGCTTATCAGACCCGAAATCCGGATCGGGTAAAAAAACAGATGGCGGCGATCTATGAGGCCATCGCCGATTTGAATTTAATCTATTGTGCTGTTCCAGCCAGCTTTGAAGAGACCGGGCAGCGCGTAAGGCTGAGCGATGCCATTCTTTCTCAACGACTGGCGAATTGTTTAGATCTTTCACTTTTATATGCTGCCTCTTTGGAGGCAGTGAGCATCAACGCGTTGATTGTGATGATCAAGGGACATGCTTTTGCGGGCGCCTGGTTGGTGGACGAATCTTTCCCCGACGCGGTCAATGACGACCCTTCACTGATCACCAAGCGAACCGCGGCTGGCATCAATGATATCGTAGTGGTCGAATCAACGTGCATGAACGCAGGTAATCATCCGCCTTTTGATGAGGCGGTACGTTCAGCGGATGCCAGGATGCTTGAGACGCATAACTTCCAGTTATTCGTGGATATCAAACGTGCGCGTTTTGGTGGCATTCGCCCACTGCCACTCCGAATACCTGGTAATCAGGGCTGGGAGATCAAGTATGACGAAAAATCCCTCACCTCGGGTTATACGCCGGAAGAGGTGTTAGTGGATCACAAACCTTTGCAGGTTGATAAGATCGGTATTTCCAAGCAACAGATCTGGGAGCGCAAACTACTGGATCTTACACTGCGAAATACTTTATTGAATACCCGGATGACCAAGAGCATAATCCAATTCATTAGCATTAACTCCGGCAAACTGGAAGATGCGCTGGCGGCGGGTAAAGAATTCCAAATACTAGCTAAGCCTTCCGACTGGAGCAATTCCCCACGGGATGCAGGCATTTATCAAGCCATAAATACTTCTGATCCAATCTCGGATCTGGTAAATCACGAACTTTCCCATCAGCGATTGCGGACGTACCTAACTGAAACCGAGTTGAACCTGAATTTAACTCATCTATTCCGTTCGTCGCGGTTATCGTTGGAGGAGAATGGTGCGAATACTTTGTTCGTTGGCATTGGCCTGCTCAAATGGTACGAAACGCCGGCAAGTGAACGCCCCCGGTTCGCACCTATTTTATTGATCCCTGTGGAGATCATCCGCAAATCCGCTCAAAAGGGTTTTGTGATCCGCTCTCGGGAAGAAGAAACGATCCTGAATATTACTTTGCTGGAAATGATGCGCCAGGATTTCGGTATCGGCATCGGTGGCCTCGAAACTTTACCCAAGGATGAAAGCGGTGTGGATGTTCGCGGCATTCTGAATACAGTACGGCAGGCCATCATGTCCCAGTCTCGCTGGGATGTGGAAGATCAGGCTTTACTAGGCATTTTTTCGTTTAACAAATTCATTCTGTGGAATGACATCCATAATAATTCAGCGCAGTTAGCAAAAAACAAAGTGGTAGCGAGCCTGATCTCGGGTAAGTTACAGTTAAATAGTTTACCAGTTGTTACTGATCTGGATATTCATCCTGGTGAACTTGCTTTACCGATCAGCACCGATTCTTCGCAATTACAGGCTATTATCAGTTCGGGTAAGGGCGAAAGCTTTGTTTTGCATGGCCCCCCTGGTACGGGTAAGTCCCAAACGATCACGAACATCATAGCTAACGCGCTCTACAACGGCAAAAAGGTGTTGTTCGTTTCGGCAAAAAAAGCGGCGCTGGAAGTTGTTCAGAAAAGGCTCGAGACGATCGGCATTGGCGATTTCTGTCTGGAACTACATTCCAATAAATCCAAAAAGTCCGATGTGTTGGCGCAATTGAAAAAGGCGACTGAGGTTATCAAAAAAGACAGTCCAGAAAATTTCCTAAACACCGCTGAACGGCTTTTAAGCGTGCGGAATGAACTCAATGTTTACGTGCATGCCTTGCACCGCAAACGCCCGGGCGGTTATACACTTTTTGAACTCTTCTGTAAGTATGCAGAGTTGGCCCAAACTCCTTTTACAGTATTTTTTCAGGGCAGCGAGGTTACCCGGTTATCAGCGGCGGACTTAACAACTTGGGATGATCTGGCTGCTGAGTTGGAAACCGTGGCTGCCATTGTTTCCGCACCTGCTCAACATCCCTTAAGAGAGTTGCAGCTATCAAACTATAGTCAGCAATTAAAAACAGATATCCAGCAGACACTGGAAGAAATATTGGAGTTTGCTGCCCAACTGGATCTGACTCGCGCAAGTGTTACCGAAGCTTTGGGCTTTGGCGGCCATTCGGCTGATCAGACCGAAGTGCTAGGCGAAATGATTGGGATTTTACTGAAATTGCCGGATTCACCTGCATCATTTTTAACAAATGAATCGCTGGAGCAGACGCTGGCCCAAGTCATTGGTATCGCTGGTCATGGTCAGCAACGCGATGCCTTACGCACCGACTTGCTTCAAATTTTCAACAAAAGCATTTTGGAATTTCCTGCCGAACAAGTATTGGCAAATTGGGAAATCGCCGCTCAAAAGTGGTTCTTACCCAAGTGGCTGAAGCAGAGAGCCATTATTAAATCGCTTAAATCTAAATCGCCTTCCGGCAATTTTGTCAATGAGGAGATCCCTGGACTTCTAAATAAGATCATCGCCTATCAAGCTGAACAGTCCCTAGTTTCCGGTGCTGTTTATTTACCGGGCTTAACAGGTTTTTTGTGGAACAATGGCAACCCCGATTGGGCGGTAATCATCCAGGTGAGTCAGGCCTATATCGCGCTAAACCGGGCGGCCTCTAAAGGCATCGGCCTGGATGGTTTGAAAAGCTGGCGCGAGCGTTTTGCAGCCAAACTCAACGAAGGAAGTGGCGCTTACCTGCGTATACATGAAGCGGAATTTCGGAATTTTATAGCGTTGGGCGGACGTTTAAAGACCTCTCGTGAAAAAATCCAACTGTTAACAGGTTGCCCGATTACTAATCTTCAGGTTCAAGCAGAACAGTGGCTTCGCAATCTCGATGACTTAAAAGACTGGTTTACTTACACGACCATCAAAAGCCGGCTAACCGCCGGCGGCTTAATTGCCTTGGTGGATGCATTCGAAGATCAAGCTATACCGTCTCATCAACTATTAAATAGCTATAAAAAAGGGCTTTATAGAAGCATTGCCGACCAATTAATCGAAAACAACCCGGCACTTTCTGGTTTTCACGGACAGTTGTTCGAAGGGAAGATCCGCAAGTTCCGCGAACTGAGCGACCAATTCGAAAAACTTACCCGTGAAGAACTCTACGCACGGTTGGCGGCCAGAACGCCTTCATTTACTCAGGAAGCTGCTCAAAGCTCAGAAATTGGGCTTCTGCAACGAACATTGCGCAATAATGGGCGTGCTATGCCACTAAGAAAACTATTCGATTTGATTCCAAATGTATTGCCACGGCTTACGCCTTGCATGCTCATGAGCCCGATCTCGGTCGCCCAGTATTTTGATGCCAGCAGCGCCAAATTCGACCTGGTTGTTTTCGACGAGGCTTCCCAGATGCCAACCTGCGAAGCAGTAGGCGCTATCGCTCGCGGTAACAACGTAATTGTGGTAGGTGACCCTAAACAGATGCCGCCAACCAGTTTCTTTTCGACGAATACTTTTGATGAGGATAATGTCGAACAAGAAGATCTGGAAAGCATTCTTGACGATTGTCTGGCACTATCCATGCCATCTTATCATCTTTTATGGCATTATCGCAGCAAGCATGAAAGCTTGATCGCTTTCAGTAATGCGATGTACTATGATAACAACTTACTGACCTTCCCTTCGACCGATGATCTGGCAACAAAAGTTAAACTGATAAAAGTTAAAGGATTTTATGATCGCGGGAAAACTAAGCAGAACCGGGCGGAAGCTAAAGCTATTGTTGACTATATTATTTACCGCTTATCAACGCCGGCGATCATCAAGCGGTCTATGGGAGTAGTGACTTTCAGTTCAGTCCAGCAGTCGCTGATCGAAGATTTACTAACCGAAACCTTTTTGTTGCGACCGGACCTGGAACGCCTGGCCTACGAAGCAGAAGAGCCCTTGTTTGTCAAAAATCTCGAGAATGTCCAGGGTGATGAGCGCGACATAATTTTATTTTCAATAGGTTACGGGCCTGATGAGACCGGTAAGGTAGGCCTGAATTTTGGGCCGATCAACCGCGAAGGTGGTTGGCGGCGCTTAAATGTGGCTGTTTCGCGGGCACGTTATGAAATGCAAGTTTTTTCTACCTTAAGATCCGATCATATAGACTTGAATCGTACTAATTCTGAAGGGGTGGCGGGTTTAAAAGCTTTCTTAGCTTATGCCGAAAAGGGCAAGCAAGGCCTGCCGACTAATCTGATGAGTGCTAACAAGCATGATCCGGGGCTGGAAGAAATTATAGCCACAGAAATCCGAAAGCATGGCTATCAGGTCAATACCGGGATCGGTTGCTCTGCCTATAAGATAGATATTGGCATAGTGCATCCTGATCATGCTAATCAATATATCTTGGCCATCCTTTGCGACGGGCGCACGTATCAGGCGGCTAAGACACCAGGTGATCGCGAGATCGTTCAGCCGGGTGTACTGAAAAGCCTGGGCTGGAATATGATAAAGGTTTGGTCGGCAGAATGGTGGGAAAAACCGGACAAAGTATTACAGGAAATATTATCCGCAATTCACCATGCTCAGCAAGGCATCAGGATAGAACCGGAAGCTATACCCGAGCCGGCCGCAGAGGAAACCATCCCCTACAATTTTCGGGCGACGAAAGCCACGGCAATACAGACATCTTATTACGAAGCTGCCAATGTTGAGGTGATCCGCAGTATCAATTCTGAAGATTTTTTTCAATATGGATACCGAAATACCATTAAGTCACAGATCCATGATGTATTAGCCGTAGAAGCGCCGGTCAGTAAAAATCTTCTGTGCAAACGCGTCCTTTTAGGCTGGGGCATTGCCAGAATGGGTTCCCGAATCTCGGTGCATTTCGAAATCATCTTCAAGGAACTTGGCCTACAGCAAACCAGCAATAATGGTAATATCATCTTCTGGCAGGCCGATCAACAGCCGGAAACTTATCAGCTTTACCGCCTGCCCCCCAACGAAGTGCTGAAGCGAGACGCCGATGACCTACCCTCACATGAGATTGCGAACGGCATTAAAGCAGTTTTGCAAAACCAGATCAGTCTTACCAAGGAAGATCTGGTCCGAGAAACCGCCAAATTATTTGGTTACGCTCGCCTCGGAACGAACGTGGACATTGCCATGCAACTCGGTATACGTACAGCATTGGCCAAAGGCATTGCAAAAACTGAAGGTCAGCGTATTGTATTGAATGAATAGGGCTAATAGTAAGACTGAATCAGCACTTCCAGAAAAGAACGCATCCTTTTCTTTGGCAGATCAAATTGTTTTCCCGTCTTCATTAACTAATCATCGCATCAAAGTGTTCATGTTTCGTAAATCTTGGCAGGCGCATGTTTCGTTCATAGACCGCGTCTAGTTGCTGTTGGACGGCAGAATTTTTACAGCTGATTTTCATATCCACAGCATAACTGTGTCCTAAGTCTTTGATGACGTGATCGATCTTGATCTCCTCTTTGGGGTTATTAGTATTAATTGCCATGAGATCATTCCATAAATCCATATTAGCACGGTCTACTACTTCCCGGTGTTCTTTGGGCATCAGCAAGGAATTGTATTTTAGGGATTGTTTAAAAGGTTTTGGAATCATAATGGTAAAAATAACAAGAAATGTCCGATAAATTCTTCACCTGCTGTTTCCGACTGGAAGAAGCGGATATCCGTGAACTGGATAAAGCAGATAACGGCCCTATCAATAATGTGATGGCGGGCCTGGCAAAACATTGCTACGGGGTGAATCTCGCGGATGATCAGCTTGGCTTGCTGGCCAAGATCTATTATATCAACGGAGTACGGGAACTAAAGGGAGATATTATCGAACTTGATCCGCGCGATCCGGATTACTTTGAACTGCTCATGCGTTTTTGTATGATGCTGGCTGACGACTACAAGGAGTTAGATGCGATCGATGCGTTTAATACTTTTCAAACCAAATTGCGGGGCTTTCTGGAAAAGCTAGGTTTCCAGACCGTGACCTGTCAGGAACTTGAACAATTCAAAGGACAAAACGCGGTCATGTTCAGTGCCGCTAAGCGCGGGCTTTTTAAATTGACCGTCATTGACAAAAAGGACTTTTACATGGATTTTTTCGGTAACAATCACACCTGCGAAATCGATAAGACCAAGCAGTATGTATACCTGATGGTCAATATCGATACCGCTTTGATCAAAATCGGTAAAAGCAACAACCCGCGCTACCGTGAGCGGACCCTGCACTCCCAGGAACCCGTGGTGCATCTTATCGCGGTTTGGTGCTGTGACTCTAAAATCGAAAAAGAGCTGCACACCAAATTTGCAGCGAAACGGGTACGCGGCGAATGGTTCCGACTTCAAATCTCTGACTTAACGGAAATCGAAATGCACATGAAAGCTATCTAATTTAGGAACCTGGAAATAGATGATTTGTCGATATCCGGCACTTCCGAAATGGAATTTTTGAAAACTATCTCAGCCGGGCTGATTTCATCGATATGCTTGTCTAAAATTTCGATATCTTCAAATGACAGACCATAGCGGAGCATCCAAATAAACCGGGGGCTATCAGTTCCGTATTTAACGTATTTGGCCAGTCTATCTGCGCGCGGGTCGGCCGTTCTTTCGAAATATTTGATAAATGTGGCATAAAAAATGTCACTTAGCTTAAAACCGATCAGCTTATCTATATAATCATAAGTATCATACATTACTAAATCGTAAGACACGTCTTTTGCTTTGGTCCCCAATGGGAACATACTGAAAACGCTCAGAGATTTGTCTGGAATATCTTTACACTGAGTAAAAAAGGCCGCGGGCAGCTCCTCCGCGTTCTGTCCGCCACTTTCGCGTTCATGCGATCGGCTGGCATAGGAGTACCTGTACCAACAGATGTTTTTAAAGGTTTTGCCGTGTATTTTCCATAATATGATCTTGATTGCAGTATCTAATACGTTAATTTCGCCGGCTTCCAATGTTCGCCCTAAATACATGGCATATATTTCCCTGAAATTGGCATATAACGCTAATCGGTAACGCAGATCGGCGCTGATGGTTGAAAGAGAAATCAGCGTATTTTCTTCAAAAGTCGAATTTAAAATATTTTGAATAACCAGATCAATGTTGTTTGCCGTAAGTTTTTCCAAGTCTTTTTCGGAAAGATTATACTCATCGGAATAGGTATCATTTAATATAGCTTCCTTAAACTCATTAAAGTCTTCATCCTGCAGGTCAGTTTTCTCTAAGGAGGATACGTCATCCAGTTCTTCATCTTGGTTCATGATCTTCCGGAAATTGCTAATGTTCGAAGCATTAATGATCACATAGCCAAAATCAAATTTCAGATCAGTTGATGACCTGCCGGCCCTTCCAATGAGGTTTTTCACTGACAGGGGCTTGCTATTTTCCATGCGGTCAAGAAATACTACATCAAAAGGCATATTGATGCCTTGTTCCAGTGTGGATGTAGCAAAGCATATTTTGCAAAGTCCATCTTTAGTAAATTGCTCAATGATCAGGCGGGTCTGCAGTGGTAGTGAACCATGATGGATGACGATGCCTCGTTTAAGCAAGGCGAGCAAAAGTGAGTAGTGACTCTGATTCACCCCTGTATCGCCGCCCGTATATTGTTTAAGGCGCTCTATGTAATCTTCAATTTTTTCACTCTGTACTTCCTTGCATAAGTCGACATACTTACTGAATTTTTTTAAAATGCCGCCATTATATATTTGCGCTTTCGAAACATAAAATAATGCTGTGCCGCCGTCCAATATTGTTTTTTCTATGGGATCAAAATCGGCGCGCTGCTTGGTTTTTCCCATTACTTGGGGATCAATTCCAAAATGATAAAAATTGAAATCTTTGTCTTTACAAAAAAACAACTGCCCTACATTTTTTTGAGTGTACTGTATCGCGGCGGAAGTGTCCTGATTAAAATGATTCTTTGCGATCTGCGAACCCGGATTTTTCACAAATGGGTGAGCAAAAACAAATTTAGCATGGGGAAAAGCTTTTAAGCATCTCCTGACAATACTGTCAAAATATAAACCGCGTTTAGAATCTTCATTGCTGAGCTGCGCTTCGTCGAACAAGAACATGTCTACTGTAAAAGAATCTTTCTGCTTAAATAATTCCCGGCAGCGCTCAGGCGTAACCACAAAAACGTTTTTTCTCGCATGATTTGTATTGATTTTGTCAATAAAGGTCAGAATATTGACGCTTCTATCTGTAATAAGCGTGCTTAACTTCAAATAATATTCGTTAATCAGCGCACGCGAGGGCACTACCACTACAATGTCGTGTTGGCTTTCCTGTATCAAATTCATAAAGACAAAGGATTTGCCCGTACTAGTCGGCGCTGAAAAACTGAAACAGTTGCTGTTAGCTATTCCTTTGATAATATCGGCTTGCACGGGAGTATAGTCCTGATGATAAGTATCCTTGATATAGCGTCGGTATTGTCCGAATACAGCATCTCGGAGTGTGTTGCGGCTGGTTTCTTTGTAATAAACCGCCATATAATTCAAGATGGCATTTTTATGATTTTCAAATGCCTCGGGGCTGTAAAGCGCTAAATATGAAAGGATTTCCATATCAGTAACGGAAACTGGGCCATACTTGTATATGTTGTCCATTACATAAGAAAAGGTCCTTTCAATGCCGGTATTACTTTTGATATTTTTGATCAGGTCCTTCATATATTAACGGCAACACAGATAAGTTCTTTAAATTTAATGGCTTCTTGGTAATCCGTGTTCGCAGTAATGCCTTCGATTAGTTTTTCCGTTGAGGTATTTTTGCTGGCAAAAGCGGCAATGAATCCTTTATGCCCTTTAGCAAAATTATTCTTGGAATTCACACAACAGAACCGGTCAATATCAATAATATCGGAACTATCCTGCTTTTTCTTTTCAAACCTGATGATCTGTTCAAAAGCGAGACCGTAAGCATTTTGGCGTGCATTATATTTGGCTTCGCCGAAAAGAAGGATTTCGTCCTGGTTTTTAGTATAAAAATCAAAACCGTGATTACCGACATCTTTGATCTTTATGAGTTCTGCCAACGGTATATCAAGGTAAGCCAGTTTGTCGACAACAGCTTTCCTGGCAAGTTCGGATATGACATATTCACCGGAACTACTGGTAATACTGTCGTCCGTTGTTTTGATAATATTTTCTGCAATATATTTCACAGATGCTTCCGCTCTAACTTGAAAGCCGTCCCGGAGATATAACTCATCAAAGGCGCTGATCCATGCCAAGTCAGCCAATGAGGCAAAGACCTCTTTTAAAGTCAGCGCAATATCTGTAGGATTGATCCTAATGAAAGTAATATGGCTATCGATCTTTTGATGATCGACGATGGCGTATCCGCTCATGGATTGATAGGTTATGCTTAGGTTTTCTGACGGCCAAGTAATCAATGAAGCACCTGACTCATTATCAGAATAATAATTTTTAAATGTAGCGAATCTCTTTAATAATTCAATAACACAACCATAGCGTTAACAAGCCATGAAATTTATTTAAAATCCGGATACCTCTGTCCACGTCGGCAGTTAGTCTTCAGTTATGCAGTGAGTCTTCCGTTATAGTGAAATATCATTAAGATTAAGCACATTAACAACACCTTTTAATAGTGTCTCATTTTGATAACACAACATTTGTGATTGTCCAATTATAGATTTATCTTTGAATTGGGACAACCGAACGTTCTTAAATTGCATCAAATCGTGTCAATATAACTGTGCCCAAAGTGGTGCCCTGTTTTGATGAAAAAATGATAAAAAGTGCGTTTAAAGCGCCTAATGGCATATAAAACAACTCGTTGAAGGATCACAAATTATCCCAGCGGGATCACAAAGACCACCCAACAGGTCGCAAGTTTTGAAAAAAGAGCCTCTTGAAAAAGTGGCTCTTTTTTTGTTTTTAAGCACCCGGCTTTGGGCTGGCGGTAATATATTTTATCTTTACCGGCAATTTCAATATTTCCATACTGTGATTAATGTAAATAATATTTCCGTTTCATTTGGCGGAACCACCCTGTTTAGCGATGTAACTTTCTCAATCAACGAGAATGACAAGATAGCCCTGATGGGTAAAAATGGTGCAGGCAAATCTACCATCCTCAAAATTATTGCCGATGTAGCCAAACCTACTACCGGTAGTGTAACCGGTCCTAAAGACGCGGTCATCGCTTATTTGCCGCAGCATTTACTAACTCAGGATAAGGTGACCGTTTTTGAAGAGGCCATGAAGGCCTTTGCCGAGGCGAACCAAATGGAAAAGGAACTGGAGGAATTAAATGAGCAGCTGAATATCCGCACCGATTACGAGAGCGATGACTACATGAAGCTGATCGAAAGGGTATCGGAACTTAGTGAGAAAGTTTATACAGTAGAGGGCACTAATTATGATGCAGAGGTTGAAAAAGTGCTCAAAGGTCTGGGATTCGAACGGAAAGATTTTACCCGACAGACCTCAGAATTTTCGGGCGGCTGGCGGATGCGTATTGAGTTGGCGAAAATTTTGTTGAAAAAACCCGATCTGATTTTGCTTGATGAGCCCACCAATCACATGGATATTGAAAGTATACAGTGGCTGGAAGATTTCCTGATCAATTCGGCCAGGGCGGTGATGGTAATCTCGCACGACCGGGCCTTTGTAGATAACATCACCAATCGCACCATTGAGGTTACGATGGGCCGGATATATGATTATAAAGCTAAATACAGCCATTATCTTCAGTTGCGTGCCGACCGCCGCGTGCACCAACTGAAGGCTTATGAAGAGCAGCAGCGCTTCATTGCCGATAATCAGGAATTTATAGACAGGTTTAGGGGAACTTACTCTAAAACCTTACAGGTGCAATCGCGGGTAAAGATGCTGGAAAAGCTCGACGTGATTGAGATCGATGAAGTAGATACTTCGGCATTGCGATTGAAATTCCCCCCTTCACCACGTTCCGGCCAATATCCGGTAATCGTAGAAGATCTGACCAAAACCTACGGTGATCACGTCGTATTCAAGAACGCGTCTATGGTGATCGAGCGGGGCGAAAAGGTAGCTTTCGTAGGGAAGAACGGTGAAGGTAAATCGACCATGATCAAAGCCATCATGAACGAGATCGATTTTGAAGGAAGTTTGAAAGTTGGTCACAATTCCAGGATTGGCTACTTCGCCCAGAACCAGGCCGCATTGCTGGATGGAAATTTAACGGTATTTGAAACTATTGATCAGATACCCTTAAGCGATAGCACGTTGAAGATCAAAGACCTTTTGGGTGCGTTTATGTTCAGCGGTGATGATACTACCAAAAAAGTCAAGGTGCTATCCGGAGGAGAGAAAACCCGTTTAGCGATGATCAAGTTGTTGTTAGAACCCGTGAATTTGTTGATACTGGATGAGCCGACCAACCATTTGGACATGAAGACCAAAGATATTATCAAAGACGCGCTTAGGGCTTTTGACGGCACTTTGATCCTGGTATCTCACGACAGGGATTTCCTGGATGGCCTGGTGCAAAAAGTATTCGAGTTTGGTCATCGGCGGGTACGCGAGCACTTTGAAGATATCAAAGGGTTTTTAGCCTACAAAAAAATGAATAGCTTAAAAGAGATCGAGCAAAGTTAACGGCCATTATCCCTGCCTGTGATCGCCGATCTTTAAATGCGCCGCAGGGCAAGGATACTGACGCAGGAAACACGGTAGATGAGAAACTGGCCAAACTCTGCACCTGATGGCTTCTTGTGTAAACAAGCCATTAACACATTGCTAAGTTTTCAACAGTACGTACGCGTTTGTTTTACTTTTCCTATCTTGTAATTCATCTTTAACACTACGCTATGAAAACAGGAAACGGTTTAACCTTTTTAGGTCGTCTTTTAGACAAAGTATGCGCTGCTGATTTGCTGCACAGTGAACATCGATTGGCTTTAGGTGCACGTATTGAGCATTTGCTTGCGGAAACCGGATTGAACCGTATGCAGTTCGGTAATCATATCCGGGTGGAAATGAATGAACTGCGGGGCTGGTTATCAGGTACCCGCGACCTGACATTGGAAACGCTGACGGAGATATGCGCTTTATTCCACATCAGCATTGGTGACCTGGTGACCGAACAGGCTTGACATAATCAGGTGTTATTAGAAGCGGGTTGTTCTATTTTGGGTGCTCAATTCATATAAAACCGCTTTAACTTGTTTATTTTCAAGAAAGTAAGATATATAAAATCGATCCCGGCTGGATCACAAAGACGTATCAACAGCGCCGAAAGTTTATCAAAAAGCCTCTTGAAAAAGAGGCTTTTTGCGTTTAAGGCTTTTTAAGGCTAAAAACGAAGCTTCAAATCATAACTACCATTTATGCATTAGCAAAGGCTGCTATATCCCTTCGTGCTTTGTTTCCATCGATGCCGCTTTTCTAATATTAAGCCCTGTAAAAATACTAAAATTATTAGCTTTTTATTTATCTTTGAAAAAAGCTTTGAACAATGCAGCAGCTCAAATCAAAAATATTCCTGCGAGACGAGGCGAAAGCCTGGCTGAACCGGCACAACGGCGCCAGTGAAGTGATCAGGGTGGTACCATCTTACGCGCCTGTAGGGCACCAATGTTACGAACTATATACCGCGTATGACCAAAGCGGCGAAAATTTAGGGAGGATCTTATTTGATGCGAATGGTTATTGGATCTACGATGGAGAAGACCTGAATATCATTGAGCAGGAACAGGTAGCCAAATTCATTATCAACTATGTGGAGATACTATGAAAAAGAACATTAATTACCGGCTGACCGGGGAAGAAAAGCAAACGCTGAAAGCCCAAAAGATTAGCCAAAAGATGCTACAGGATCACGCTGCCGACGAGGTTGCAGTACTTTTGCACGCTTCGCCGAAGCGTGCAAAAGAATTGCAAGCCCTTGCGGCGTTTCAAAGTATTCCCTCGTTGGGCATCAACTTTGCAGAGGAACTTATCAGCCAGGGCTACTATTCGCTGGCACAACTGGAAGGGAAAACAGCAGTTGAGCTCTTTGATGCTTTTGAAAGGCAATGCGGTGCCTGGGCCGATCCTTGTGTAGAAGATTCCTACAGGCTGCTCGTCCATTATATCGAAAACAGGGACGATACTAAACGCTGGTGGCATTTTACAGCCGAACGTAAAGCTTACCGCGAACAGCATGGCTTCCCTGCCGACCGGCCGAAAACGCCCTGGTATGAGAGTGAAAAATATCCCAAAATGAATGCCTACAAAAGGGATTAGGCTATCAAACGGATCAATTAACGGTGAACTTTAAGGGCGTTTAATTAATATTTTAGCTGTACCAGCAGACCGCGGACGATCTCCATTATTGCGGACCGGAATTTTTCGGGCTATTTTCCTTCCGATTATTTGCTATCTTAACCTCCAACTATGAGTAGCCAAACCCTGCCAAAAACAGAGGTGAATTTTGATTATTCGCCTGTAATAAATTTCGCGCTGCAGCAAAACCACGTTCCTGTTATCAGAGAACTGGCCATAAAAAACGTATCGGGTTACGATTGGCAGAATGTAACGGTTGAGCTTTCGTCAGAGCCGGATTTTGCGGCGTTATGGAAGCAATCTATTGGGACTTTAAGAGACCAGGAAAGCCACCCTTTTAAAAGCATATCACCGCTTATCTCCTCAAAATACCTGGCCGAGCTTACGGAGCGGGTTTCGGGCAAATTTATATTAACGATTACGGCAGACGAAGAAATTGTATACCAGGAGCATTACGGGGTTGATCTGTTGGCTTACGACCAATGGAACGGCCTTGGCTTGCTGCCCGAAATGCTGGCTGCTTTTATTACGCCAAATCATCCTCAAATTGTAAAGATCATCCTGGCGGCATCAGCCATATTAGAAAAATGGACAGGCAACCCATCTTTCGACGAATACCAAAGCCGTAATCCTAACCGGGTACGTAAACAAATGGCCGCCATTTATGAGGCTATTGCCGCTATGCAGTTTATCTATTGCACCGTGCCGGCAAGTTTTGAAGAAGGGGGCCAGCGGATCCGGCTGGCAGATACCATCTTCACCAACAAACTGGCCAATTGCCTGGATCTGTCGCTACTGTATGCGGCCTGCCTGGAAGCTGTTGGCATACATCCAATTATTACGATGGTTAAGGATCACGCTTTCGCTGGCGGCTGGCTTATAGATGAATCCTTTGCTGATGCGGTGAACGACGACCCATCGCTGATAACCAAGCGGGCAGCAGATGGCATTAACGATATTGTAATGGTAGAAGCCACCTGTATGAACGCGGGCAACAATACATCTTTTGATGATGCGGTGAGCTCTGCCGATCAAAAGCTTCTGCGCATCAGCGATTTTTTGTTGTTTATAGATATTAAGCGTGCGCGGTTCAGCGGCATCAGGCCGTTGCCGCTAAGGGTGCCTACGCCAAACGGCTGGGAGATTGTGGAAGAAGCCAGGCAAACGCGAGAGAACGCTTTGCCCGGTGATATATTTGTTGGACAAAAACTGGTACACAGCGAAAAGATAGACATTTCCAAACAACGCCTTTGGGAGCGTAAGCTGCTCGATCTTACCCTGCGCAACAGCCTGCTAAACATCCGCATCACAAAAAGCGTGATCCAGTTCATCACCATAAATGCCGGTAAACTGGAAGATGCTTTATCTGCCGGGACGGAGTTCCAGGTGCTGGCAAAACCGTCCGACTGGGATAACAACCCGCGCGATACAGGTGTTTACGAAGCCCTGCATCAAACCGACCCCATTGCCGACCTGGTAAAGAATGAACTGGGGCAGCGGCGGCTGCGGACTTACCTGTCCGAAATGGAATTGGGCAACAGCCTTACCAATTTATACCGCTCGTCGCGCCTTTCGATAGAAGAGAACGGTGCCAACACACTTTATGTAGGTTTAGGCTTGCTGAGGTGGTTTGAGACCGACTTGAGCGAGCGCCCGCGATACGCACCTATATTGCTTTTACCGGTAGAGATCATTCGCAAATCGGCGCAAAAAGGGTACGTTATTCGCACCCGCGAAGAAGAAACCATCATGAATATTACCTTGCTGGAAATGATCAGGCAAGATTTTGGCATCACCATTGGCGGCCTGGAGACCCTGCCTAAGGATGAAAGCGGTGTGGATGTAAAACTCATCTTCAACATCATCCGGCAGGCTATCATGACCAAATCGCGATGGGATATTGAGGAGCAGGCGCTGCTGGGCACATTCTCGTTCAGCAAGTTTATTTTATGGAACGATATACATAATAACGCCGATAAACTTGCCCGCAATAAAGTAGTAGCAAGTTTAATATCAGGCAAACTGGAGTGGCAGCCGGAGGAAGATACCTCAGGCATGGCTATTGAAGATGGGCAGCTGCACCCCAAGAATGTAGCGCTGCCCATCAGTTCGGATTCATCGCAGCTTCAGGCCATCCTAACTTCGGGCGAGGGCAAAAGTTTTGTATTGCACGGGCCGCCGGGTACGGGTAAATCGCAAACCATTACCAATATTATAGCAAACGCGCTTTACGCCGGCAAAAAGGTACTGTTTGTAGCGGCTAAGAAGGCCGCGCTGGATGTAGTGGAAAGCCGGCTGGAGGCCATAGGGATCGGCGCGTTTTGTTTGGAGCTGCATTCCAACAAATCAAAAAAATCTGCTGTGCTGGAGCAGCTCAAGGCAGCTACGGAAAAAGTACAGAAGGATGCGCCGGATAATTTTGTTTCGGAAGCGGAGCGCTTGTACAGCCTGCGGAACGAACTAAATGTATATGTTGCCGCCCTGCACGAAAAGTACCCTTTCGGGTATTCTTTGTTCGACCTGTTTACACAATATAGCCAGTTGCCGGAGGCTGAGGACCGTGTGATCTTTCCGTCTGAGTCTATCCAAACCCTCACTCCGGATCATGTTATTGTTTGGCGCGATGTTGCCAACGATCTGCAGGCGGCAGGTGCGTTAATAGGCAGCCCGAAAGGCCACCCGCTTAAGGCCATTAATGTAAAACAGTATACCCTACAGTTAAAACAAGAGGCCGGCAAATTCATAGAGGAACTGTTAGGCTTTCTTAAAACTTTAACCGACCAAACCGATATTGTAAGCGATATTATAAAGGTTGGCGGCTTGGTTAAAAGCAAAGAACAGGAGCTTGGTGGCCTTGCCCAACTGCTTAGCAACACCGCAGACTTCCCCGCTTCGTTAATGCAGGTTGACGCGCCAGAGCAAAACCTTGCCCAGGTGATAGGCATAGCGATACACGGCAAACAACGGGATGCATTGCGGCGCGGATTGCTTGCCCGTTTCCAAAAAGAGATCTTAAACTTCCCGGCTGCCCAAACGCTAAGCGAATGGAATATAGCCGCCGGTAAATGGTTTTTGCCGCGCTGGTTAACACAACGATCGTTGTTAAAAAATCTGTCGAAACTAACCTTGGGTGGGGGTATTGCCAATGACGAAGTGCCCACTGTTTTGCAGCAAATTATGGCTTACCGCGAAGAGCAGGACATTATTGAAAAAGCCACCTGGCTGCCTCTAATGCTGGGCTTTATGTGGCAAAACGGCGAGTGCGATTGGGATAAAATTGAAAGCAGTTGCCAGCAGGTCATCCAAATGAACCGCGCGGCTGCCGGTATAGTGGGCAGCGCCGGTTTAAAAGCATGGCGCTCGGCATTGGCCGCTGAGTTTTCGGAAGGAAGCAAAGCATACGCCACGGAGCATAAAAGACTTCTGGACGATTACCTGCAAACCACCAGTAATATAGCCGAAGTAGAAACAGTGCTGCACAACTTGTTAGGCATTAATTTCAGTTCGATGCAAAACAATGTTGCTGATTGGAAAAGCGAACTTTCTCAAACTGCAGCAGGCTGGCTGCAGCATTTGGATGGACTAAAAGATTGGTACAACTGGCTGGCCGTAAAAGAGCGCGCCCTCGAAACAGACCTGCAGCCGCTGATAGCTGCTTATGAAAATGGCGCGGTGCAAAGCGCGGACCTCGTAATGCAGTTTGAGAAAGGGTTTTATCGCTCTGCGGCCGAATACATTATCGAGCGTACACCGCAGCTGGCAACCTTCAATTCCAGTCTGTTCCAGGAAAAAATAAAACGGTTCAGGGAGATCAGCAGCAATTTTGAAAAGTTGACCAAGCAGGAGCTTTACGCCCGCCTGGCCGCGCGGATCCCATCATTTACGCAGGAGGCATCGCAAAGTTCGGAGATAGGGATGCTGCAGCGTACTATCCGCAACAATGGCAGGGCCATGTCTATCCGCAAGATTTTCGATGCCATTCCAAACCTGCTGCACCGCCTTACGCCCTGTATGCTGATGAGTCCGATCTCGGTGGCCCAATATTTTGATGCAGATAGTGTGAAGTTCGACCTGGTTGTGTTCGACGAGGCGTCGCAAATGCCTACCTGCGAAGCCATTGGCGCCATTGCCCGCGGCACCACCGTAATTGTAGTAGGCGACCCTAAACAAATGCCGCCGACCAACTTCTTCTCCACTAATAATATCGACGAGGAGAATATTGATAAGGAAGACCTGGAAAGCATTTTGGATGATTGCCTGGCCCTATCCATGCCATCGCACCACCTGTTGTGGCATTACCGCAGTAAGCACGAAAGTCTCATCGCTTTCAGCAACGCTAAGTACTATGATAATAAGCTGCTCACATTCCCCTCTACCGACGATATTGTGAGTAAGGTAACTTTTGTAAAGGTGGAGGGCTATTATGATAAAGGCAGGTCGCGACAGAATAAATTTGAAGCAAAGGCCATTGTTGATGAAGTGATCCGCAGGCTCTCAGACCCAGTGCTGGCGTTACGGAGCATGGGTATCGTAACCTTTAGTTCGGTACAACAAATATTGGTAGAGGACCTGCTGACCGATGTATTTAAACTGCGGCCCGACTTGGAACGTATAGCCCTGGAATGCGAGGAACCTATCTTTATCAAAAACCTGGAGAACGTACAGGGAGATGAACGCGATGTTATCCTGTTCTCCATCGGTTACGGCCCCGATGAAAACGGAAAAGTAAGCTTAAACTTTGGCCCGATAAACCGCGAAGGGGGCTGGCGGAGGCTGAATGTGGCTGTATCGCGCGCGCGTTACGAAATGAAGGTATTCTCTACCTTAAACTCCGACCAGATAGACCTCAATCGTTCCGGCTCCGAAGGTGTGGCAGGGCTTAAAGCATTCCTGGCTTATGCCGAAAAGGGGAAAACGGCATTGCCTGTACGGGTTGCTGAAAAAAGCGGGCAGGGGCCATCTTTCGAAAACTTGATAGCTGCCGAGTTGCGGAAGCAGGGGTACGAAGTGCATACACAAATAGGCTGCTCGGCCTACAAAATAGACCTGGGTATTGTTGATAAGGAAAACCCGACGGGGTATATTTTAGGGGTACTTACTGATGGCAAAAGCTACCAAAGCGCCAAAACATCGCGCGACAGGGAGATAGTACAAGTAGATGTGCTGAAACTGCTGGGCTGGAACATTCACAAAATATTCTCTACCGAATGGTGGGAAAAACCGGACAAGGTAATTGGCGGCATTGTAACAGCCATACGCCTTGCCGAAGAAAATAAAAGTAAAACGGCGCAAACACCGATATCGCCACGGCATTAACTAAGAACTTAGCCCCGACGCTTATCGATAGCGATCAGGGCTAATCAATTTGGCTCAACTTAACAAAAATATAATTGGTATCGTGATTTTCTACACAAATTATCGCCGAAAAAGGCCTGTAATTTGCTGTAAATAGCTTTTTTAATAAAAAGTCTATTAATTCTATAGTTTTTATAGTTTATTTAAAATCTTTTATATATTTGCGCCGTAAACAATCGCAATGAAAGCAATTTTACGTTCCCCCGTTTCTACATTCAACCACATACCCATGCATTCTGCAGTGTGTATGTGTTGCTGTTGTTAATCATTCCCAATAATATTCCCGCAAGCAAATAAGGGATACGGTGTGCAAATACCGTAAGCGAATTTCGCACGCAAAAACATTTAATTACCCCAAAAAAATAATAGAAAAGATGACCTGATAAGAAGATCTGTATCAACCGCTAAGGAAGCTTTAACGGTTAGTCGGATGACAGGGCAGCAGTAACGCCAATCATACACCGCCCCTCATCCCCGGTTTTACCAACATAAATATTGACATAAAAAATTTTAAAGATATGGAAATATATCTCCATGCCAAGTACTATTTATATAGATCGGGCACATATATACGAACGGGCACCCTCGCCCTTTTATTGCTGCCTTTAACACTATTTGCACAAACCCCTACTCAGCCAACCATCAACTCTAAGCTGTATGGTAAGGTGATAGATGCCCGCACCAAAGAAACACTGCCGGGCGCAACAGTAAGTATTAAAGGCGTTACCAATACCACAACCACCAACGTCAACGGCGATTTTGAGCTCATCACCGGCCAAAAATTCCCATACACCATTGTGGTGAGTTACGTAAGTTATAAAACGCAGGAGGTATATGTAAACGGAAGCCCCGTTACCGTTGGGCTGGAATATGATGCCCGCCAGCTGAATGATGTGGTTGTAGTAGGCTATGGCACCCAAAAACGTGCCGACGTAACGGGCGCGGTATCATCAGTATCAAAAACCAATTTACAGCAGCCGGTTACTTCTTTCGACCAGGCGCTTAAAGGGGCCGCACCCGGTGTGCAGGCCACCCAAACATCCGGCGAACCGGGTGGCGGGGTGAGTATCCGTATCCGCGGTGGCAGCTCTATCCAGGGTGGTAACGAACCGCTTTATGTGATAGACGGCTTCCCTATTTATAACTCAAATACCACCGCAGGTACCTTAAGCGGTACGCCAACCAACCCGCTCAGCAGCATCAACCCCGGAGATATCGAGAGCATCGACATCTTGAAAGATGCTTCGTCCACCGCTATTTACGGTTCGCGCGGTGCAAATGGCGTGGTTATCGTTACCACCAAAAAAGGCAAGGCCGACAGGAGCAGCATCATTTACGAAGGTACTTTCGGTGTGCAATCGCTTCGTAAAAAGGTGGATGTATTGAACGCTCATGATTTTGCCATTTTAAGGAATGCGGCCCTTTACGATGCTACCCCTGCAAAAGGCGAGTTTCAGTACCAAACACAGGCACAGATAGACCAGTTAGGTGCCGGTATCGACTGGCAGGGAGCAGCTTTCCGCAACGCGCCTACGCAAAACCATAATTTAACCATCAGCGGTGGTAACGTAAAGGTACGCTACCTGATCTCGGGAAATTACCTTAACCAGGACGGGATCATCAAAAACACCGACTTTAGAAGGTATGGTTTGCGTACCAATATAGATGCACAGCCTTTTAGCCGCCTTAAACTGAGCGCCAGCCTGAGCCTCAGTAAAGCGGACGCTAATGTAGCACCGGGAGGTATTGTAGGTTCCCTTCTGATAATGCCGCCTACAGCTACAATTTATGACCCTAACGGTGGGTATACACTGCGCAACCCTTTTGAAAATATTTTTGCTAACCCCATTGCAACCATTACCGAGC
Organism: Mucilaginibacter pankratovii; assembly: GCF_014773265.1. Classification (GTDB taxonomy): domain Bacteria; phylum Bacteroidota; class Bacteroidia; order Sphingobacteriales; family Sphingobacteriaceae; genus Mucilaginibacter; species Mucilaginibacter pankratovii. Next base: position 227,415 of record NZ_JACWMY010000007.1, read on the forward strand.
AGATCAACAAATCAACCACTAACCGGGTGCTGGGTACCGCCTTTGGCGAATACAAAATTATTGAAGGACTGAACCTGAAAGTGCTGTTTGGTACCGATGTAAACAACATTGCCGAGAAGAGCTATATCCCGAGCACCATTTACGAGGGCAGCCTTACCCATGGCTCGGCAGGTCGCGGCTCGCTCAACAGCTATTCCTGGTTAAATGAAAATACGTTGAGCTACGATAAAGCTTTTGGCAAACACGCCATCAATGTTTTAGCCGGCTTTACGCAGCAAAGCTTCAACAGGGAAAACTTTACGGCGGCGTCGCAAAATTTTGTTACCGATGCGCTTACGTACAACGGGCTTGGTGGTGGTTCTACACTGATTGCGCCTACATCTGATGCTACCAACTGGAACCTGAACTCGTACCTGGGCCGGGTAAATTATAACTACGACCGCCGGTATTACCTTACCGCCAGTCTGCGTGCAGATGGGTCATCCCGTTTTGGAGCAGGTAATAAATGGGGATATTTCCCATCGGCTGCCGCTTCATGGAACATCAGCAATGAGCACTTTTTCGAAAATCTTAACAAAACTATCAGCGACTTTAAGTTGAGGGCCAGCTACGGTAGAACGGGTAATCTGGAGATAGGGGAATACCAGTCGCTGGCTACGCTGGGCACTTATACCTATGTTATTGGCAACAACATCATCACTGGTTTTGCGCCAAACCGTATAAGCAATGATAAGTTGAGCTGGGAAACAACCGACCAGTATAACGCCGGTATCGATATTGGTTTTTGGGATAACCGCTTATTATTTAACCTGGACGCCTACTATAAAAAAACCAGCAACCTGCTGCTGAATGTACAGATCCCATGGACATCGGGCTACGATGCATCGCTGCAAAACTTTGGCTCGGTAGAGAACAAGGGTATTGAATTGGCGGTAGCCACCCGCAACCTCATTGGCGTGTTTAAATGGAACACACAGTTAAACATCTCGTTCAACCGCAATAAAGTTTTGAGTATTGGTAACGGTGCCAGCAGCTATATTTCGGGTAATTACATCATCCGTGTAGGCCAGCCTTTAGGCAGCTTTTATGGCAGCGTAACCGATGGTATCCTGCAAACCGGGGAGGAAGCCGCGAAGGGTAAATACACCGGTAACGCGGTGCCAAAAGCCGGCGACAGGCTTTACAAGGATATTAATGGCGATGGTACGTTTACAACCGCCGCGGATAAGGATATTGTGGGTAATGCGCAGCCCGATTTTCTTTTCGGTGTAACCAACACTTTCTCTTATAAAGGTTTCGACCTGCTGGTATTCCTGCAAGGCTCGTATGGTAACCAGATCCTGAACACCAACCGCCAAAACCTGGAGCTGTTCACCGGCCAGCAAAATGCCGCGGCATCTGCGTTGGATCGCTGGACGCCCACAAACCCCAGCCAAACCATCCCAAGGGCAAAGCTCGACCCTGCACCCGTATTTTCCAGCCGCTTTATCGAGAACGGCTCTTATCTGCGGGTGAAGAACGTAAGCCTGTCGTACAACCTGCCTAAAAACCTCATTAGCAAGGCTGGTTTGGCAAATGCAAGCATCTACGTATCGGGCCAAAACCTGCTTACCTGGACAAAATACACCGGTTTCGACCCGGAAGTTACTTCCGGCAGCAATGTGTCGCCCGGTACCGATTCGGGCATTTACCCGGTTGCGCGTGTGTACAACTTAGGCGTACGGGTTGGCTTTTAATGATCAAACGAAAGGAAAACAAACATGAAAAAATTAATATATATCACATTGCTTGGCACGGCGCTAATGGCCGTTTCCTGCAAAAAACTGGATGAAAAGCCCGAGGCGCTATTGGTATCGGGCGAATTTTACCAGGACCAGGCACAAGCCACCGCAGCGGTTACAGCTGCTTACCGCAAACTTTATGATAGCGGGCAATCATTATACAACAGCTTATTTCAAATAGGCGTAGAGATGGCAACCGACGATTACGAGGCCGGACCGAGGGCACGTAACGCTGCGGTTAGAGCGATCTCGGGCCTTACGCACGATTCGTCTAACGACCGGATGGAGCAGCTTTGGAAACAAAGTTACGACGGGATTAACGTGGCAAATATTGCCGTTGACAAGATAGCGCTGATAGACGCCGCCAAGATTGATGAAGCCGTAAGAGTCCGCCTCATCAACGAAGCGAAGTTTCTGCGGGCGCTGCACTATTTTAATTTGGTACGATGGTTTGGTGGGGTGCCCTTGGTACTGCATCAGCCAGCCGATCTTTCGCCGGATAACCTGTATGTAAGCAAAGCTACCGAAGATGAGGTTTACGCCCAGATCATCACTGATCTGAAAGCCGCCGAGGCCTTGCCGGCGCAATATGCTGCTGTAGATGTGGGCAGGGCCACTTCGGGCGCGGTAAAAAGCCTGCTCTCCAAAGTTTACCTCACGCATAAACAATGGCAATTGGCAGCCGAAAAAAGTAAAGAGGTGATAGACAGTAAGGTGTACCAGCTTTTCACCGATTTTGCCGATGTGTTTAACGTGGCCACTAAAAACGGCAAAGAGCATATCTTTTCCGCCCAGTTTAAAGGTAACTCTGGTTATCAGGGGAATAGTTTAGCCAGCCGCTCGGCACCGGCAGATGTGCCCGGCATCAATGGCGATTATGCAGATGCACTGCACGTTGCGGGTGGTTTGTATGCCTCATACAGTGCCGATGATAAGCGCCGCGCCGTAACTTTTGTTACCCAGATAGTGAGCCCCGTCAACGGTAACCTTTATACGCTGGCTACGCCGCAATTCAATAAATATTACGACCCCGCGGTGGTGGGCAACCAGGGGCAGTCGTCAAAAAACCTGCCTATCATCCGCTATGCGGAGGTACTATTGATCTACGCAGAAGCCTTGAACGAGTGGAAAGGCGCCCCAACCGCAGAAGCCTATGCTGCTATTGATGAGGTGCGCACACGGGCAGGCATCGCTAAACTGCAGGACACAACGCCGGGGCTTAACCAGTCCGATTTTAGGGACGCGGTTTTCCAGGAAAGGCGCAAGGAGTTTGTGTACGAATACCAACGCTGGTTCGATCTGGCACGCCGTGGGCCCGATTATTATATCAAAGTGTTGAAAGCAGCAGGCAAAACGCTGGCCGCACCCCGCCACGTACATTTTCCAACGCCACTGCGCGAAATTAACCTGAATCCCAACCTGAAACAACACCCGGATTGGGTAGGTTTCTGATAGGCTTTCACACAACTAAATAAAAGATCAGATGAAAAAATATTTAAACATTGGCTTTAGCGCAGCGGCAGCAACACTGCTTTTAGCGACCGCGCCAGCGCTTGCACAAAAAGCAAGCCGCCCCAATATCGTGCTGGTATTGGTAGATGACCTTGGTTTCTCGGATATAGGCCCTTACGGCGCCACCGAACTGGAAACCCCCAACCTGGATAAACTTGCCGCGCAAGGTTTGCGCTTAAAGGAGTTTTATAACAACTCTATTTGCGCGCCAACCCGCGCCTCGCTGCTCACCGGGCAGTACCAGCATAAGGCGGGCGTAGGTTACTTTAACGTAAACTTGGGCTTACCGGCTTACCAGGGTTTTTTAAACCACGAATCGCTTACGCTTGCGGAAGTGCTGAAAACGGGAGGATACTCTACCTTAATGGCCGGTAAATGGCACGTTGGCGATGATAAGGACCAGTGGCCAAACCAGCGCGGGTTTGATAAATTCTTTGGCTTTATTGGCGGCGCCAGCAACTATTACGAGATAGGCAGCGAAGAAAAAGCTACCGCACCCCTCGTAAAAAACAATCAGCCGTACTACCTGCAGCCAGGTAAATACCTCACCGAGGAGATCACCAATAACGCGCTCGGCTTTTTAGATGAACAGGATAAAGAGAAGAAACCCTTCTTTTTATACCTGGCCTACAACGCGCCGCACTGGCCGCTGCAAGCCCTGCCCGAAGATATAGCCAAGTATAAAGGCAAATACCAGGTAGGCTGGGATTCGCTGAGGCAGTTGCGGTATCAAAATGCCATCAAAAAAGGATTGATTGATCCAAACCAAAAAATAAGCGCGCACGATCCGCAGTTGAAACCATGGAAAACACTTACTTATGATGAGCAACAATACTGGCAAACCCGCCAGGAAGTGTTCGCGGCGATGATAGACCATGTGGACCAGGGGATAGGCCGGCTGTTAGCCAAACTGAAAGAACTGAAAAAAGATCAGAATACGCTGATCATCTTCATTTCGGATAACGGCGCGCAGGGTGGTAATGGGTTAAGGCCTTATACACAGCGCACCACCGGGCCGGTAGGTACAGCGGGTTCTTACGAAACGCAGAACAGTAACTGGTCGCAAACCGGCAATTCTCCGCTGCGTAACTATAAAGATTCGCCTTACGAGGGTGGTATCAGTGCGCCATTCATTGCCTGGTATCCAAAATTGATCCAACCCAATACTATTCGCCAGGGAACCGCGCACCTGATAGATCTTGCCCCCACTTTTTATGAACTGGCAGGCGTAAAATATCCCGAGGCATATAAAGGTGTAAAAGCTAATACCCTCGCAGGCAAAAGCCTGGTGCCCTTGCTTACCGGTAAAGCCGACCATGTAAACCGTGGCGAACCCCTGTTTTGGGAGCGCAGCGGCAAGCAAGCCGTAAGGGATGGCAAGTGGAAATTAATATTACCGGCAGGCGCCAACCCACAGTACGAATTGTACGACCTGGAGGCCGACCGCGCGGAAAACAACAACCTGGCAGCCGCCAACCCCGAAGTAGTAACCCGTTTGAAAGCAGCCTACAAAGAATGGGCGGCCAAAAACGACGTGGTAGACTATAATAAACTAAGACCGGCACCAGCGGGCCGGTCGGCCGCCGCCCCATCTGGCAGACGTAACAACGATTAATGATCTCAGCTTAACATATCATGAAAAAAGTATTAACGCTATTGCTGATAACCGCCGCCATAAACGGTTATGCGCAAAATAACAACACCAGCAGCAAACCCAATATCATCCTTATTTTGGCGGATGACCTGGGCTATTCAGACATCGGCGCTTATGGCTCCGAAATTAAAACCCCCAACCTGGACAGGCTGGCAACCGAAGGGCTTCGCTTAAAGGAATTTTATAACAACTCCATTTGCGCGCCAACCCGTGCCTCGCTACTTACCGGGCAATACCAGCATAAAGCTGGGGTGGGTTATTTTGCCAACGATTTGGGTTCGCCGGCTTACCAGGGCTATATCAACCAGGAATCGCTAACACTTGCCGAGGTGCTGAAAGGCGCGGGCTACACCACCTTGATGGCTGGCAAGTGGCACGTAAGCGGCAAGGGGCTAAGCTTTCCCTGGCAGCGCGGGTTCGACCATTCATTGCTTTCAGAAAACGGCAGCTACTTTGACCAGGGCGATTACAACGGCGGCCCCAAACGCCCTTACTTTGAGGATGGTAAGCCTTACCCGCTGGAAGCCGGCAAATATTATCAAACGGATGTGATCACCGAGCATGCGGTAAAATACCTGGATGAACAGGGCAAGGATAAAAAGCCATTCTTTTTATACCTGGCCTACACCGCGCCACACTGGCCGCTGCAGGCACTGCCCGAAGACATAGCCAAATACAAAGGCAGGTATGATAAAGGCTGGGACGATTTGCGTAAAGAACGCTTTGCCAAACAGAAGGAATTGGGCATAGTGGGTAAAGACGCCGTGTTATCAAATAAGGATGCCGATATCTACGATTGGAGCCGCCTGTCATACGACCAGAGATCGCAATGGACCGCAAAAATGGAAGTCTTCGCGGCGATGGTTGACCGGATGGACCAGGGCATAGGCCAGGTGCTGGATAAGCTTAAACAAACCGGGCAGGATAAGAACACCCTGGTGATCTTTATCTCGGATAACGGCGCCCCTGCCGAAGATCTGATAAAATGGCATAACGGCGCAACACGTAACACCGGCCCGGTTGGTACCATTGGTTCGTACGAATCGCAAGGGAAAAACTGGTCGTATGCCTCCAATACGCCATTCTTAGCCTTTAAGGATTATGTGTACGAGGGCGGTATCAGCTCGCCATTCATTGCCTGGTATCCATCCAAAATTAAACCGGGAACCATCAGCAAAGGTACCGGCCACCTGATAGACCTGGCACCCACCTTTTATGAGTTAGCCGGTGCCGCTTACCCTAAAAAGTATAAAGATATTGTGCCTAACGCCCTGCCGGGCAAAAGCCTGCTGCCGGTACTGTACGGGCAGGATAATGAAGTGAAACGCGGCGAACCCCTGTTTTGGGAGCGCGCGGGTAACCGTGCTGTGAGAGACGGTAAATGGAAACTGGAATCGCATTACCCATCCTACACCTGGGAACTTTACGATGTGGAGAACGACCGCGGCGAAACCCGTGATGTGGCACGCCAAAATCACGATGTCGTAAGCCGCTTATCGATTGCTTATTTTCAATGGGCCAAAAAAGTTGGTTCGGTTGATTTTAGCACGATTGAAGACCGCGAACCGCAAACGATGAAGGATTACCGCAAAAGCAAGTTGCAGGACGTAGTTGCCCCAGGCGGCCCGGGCTTGCAATAATCACTCAATCTATTTGGTAAAAAATGAAAAGGATCAAAGTATTAAGTTTAGGTATTGTTGCCGCGATAGCGGCAACAAGCCTTGCTTTTGTAGAAAAACCAGCTAAACCAATAACCCCTGCCAGGCCCATAGTAAAGAAAGTTGCGATATGCTGCGAATCGAATATCCCGAAGCGGTTTCCATCGCTTACGGTGAGCGTGACCTCCGCACTGCCTACGGTGAAATCACATAGCGGTATGGTGTGGATAAGCGGCGGCTCGTACGCTATGGGCGCAGATAATAAGCAGGCCGCAGATGACGAATATCCAAAGCATCGCGTAAGCGTAAAGGGCTTTTGGATGGATGTTAGCGAGGTGACCAACGCGCAATTTGAAAATTTTGTGAAAGCCACAGGTTATGTAACTATAGCGCAGCGCAAACCCGACTGGAACGAACTGAAAAAGCAATTACCCCCCGGAACGCCAAAACCAGCCGATGATGTGCTGGTAGCGGCGTCGCTGGTTTTTAAACAACCAAAGGGTGCGGTTCCGTTAAACGATTACAGCCAATGGTGGGATTGGAAAAAAGGTGCCGATTGGAAACATCCGCATGGCCCGGGCAGCGATATAAAAGGCAAAGAGAATTTCCCGGTGGTGCATATCTCCTGGTTTGATGCAGTTGCCTATTGCAAATGGGCAGGCAAGCGCTTACCTACCGAGGCAGAGTGGGAGTGGGCCGCCCGCGGCGGGCGGGACGGTAATGTGTACCCCTGGGGTAATGAACCAGTTGACGAAGGAAAGGCCAAAGCCAATACCTGGCAAGGGGATTTCCCTAATATCAACACGGTGAAGGATAAATTCTTCTACACCGCACCAACGCGGTCTTTTGCCGCCAACGGCTATGGATTGTATGATATGGCCGGCAATGTGTGGGAATGGTGCGCCGATTATTACCGCAACGATTATTATAAAACCACCACAAGGGTAGGAGGCATTGCCGACCCAAAAGGGCCTGCAGACAGCTACGACCCTGCCGAACCTTATACCAAAAAACGCGTGATACGCGGCGGTTCTTTTTTGTGTAACGATAGCTATTGCTCGGGCTACCGCGTGGCAAGGAGGATGAAGAGTACGGAAGACAGCGGTATGGAGCATTTGGGATTTAGATGCGTGGCTGATAATAAATAGGCGTACATATAATAAAGGCGGGGTGGCCGAGTGGTTAGGCGGAGGTCTGCAAAACTTCTTACAGCGGTTCGAATCCGCTCCCACGCCTCATAATATCTTGCATAAAAAAGCCCACCTGTTGGCAGGTGGGCGGTATCGGCTATTTTTAAGGTATCGGCAAATAAAGATCGTTACCGCCCCGAATAAATAACAGTTTAGGGTTTCAGGCCTATTTGTAAACACTGCTTTGGTAACCGTCCTCTGCGCGTTGCGGGGCGCGGTTTACATAAAACTGCCTGTCCTGTGGGGCCCATGTAGCTAAGCCATCCACATAGCGGTTAAACATACAGAAGGACGCGGCTATCAATACCGTATCGTGGATCTCTTTATCTGTAGCGCCTTCTGCCCTGGCGGCAGCAACCTGTTCTTCGGTTACGGCTTTACCGCCTTTCTGCACGCTGGCTGCAATTGCCAGCAGGGTTTTGATTTTGGGCGACAGATCCGCTGAGGTGAAGTCATTTTTAATGGCGTCTATCTCATCTATATTGCATCCCAGGTAATGCCCGGCCAACGCGCCGTGTACATTCTGGCAAAAAAAGCAATCATTTAAGTAAGATACATACGCGCCTATCAGTTCGCGTTCGCCGCGACTAAGCGTGTTATCATCATCGCGAAGCAACACTTCTGCAAGGGCATTCAGCGGAGCTTCGGTTTTAGGGCTGTAAGCCATCAGGCCGCGGATGCCGGGTAATTCGTTCTCTAAATTAATGTGTGCCATTGGCTTAATGTTTAAGTGGTTGCCGGTTTTTGTGGTAGCGCATAACCCTGTATCATGCGTTTACCCATTTCTTTATAAGCTTCGGGATCGGTGGGAGTGAGGCTTGCCAGCCCATCTACGTAGCGGTTAAACATGCTGAAGGCGGCGGCTATCAGCACCGCATCATGGATCTCCTTATCAGTAGCATCCTGCGCTTTCGCGGCATCAATATCTTCCTGTTTTACCTGTGTACCCAGGATCTGCACTTTGCCGGCGATATTGAGTAACGCTTTTAGTTTAGGACTAATTTCTGCGGCGTTCATATCTTTTAAGACATCATCTACCGTGGTATCGTCCTCGCCATACAAACACCTTGCGGCGGCGGCGTGGCTGCTGCTACAAAACACGCACTCGTTGCGTTTAGATACATATGCGGCTATCAGCTCACGGTCGGCCTGCGATATGGGCGATTCTCCGCGCAGCAAAACCTCCGCCAGATCGTACAAATGCTTACCCGTTTCGGGCCTGAACATTACCAGCGATCTGATACCCGGTACGCCTTCGGGAACTTGTATGTGTGCCATAATTTTTTGTTTTTTAATTGTTATAGTTTAGTTTATTATGTTTATAGCTTTCTCCAGCTGTGCATCTTTGCCGTTATTAAAATCGAACGGGGTAATGGTTAGCTTTATATCAGGAGGAAACCCTTTGCTTTCGTAAATAACTTTATCAATATATCTGTAAGTAGCTGATGAGGTGTAGACTTTACAAAATCCGCCCACATCAAATTGCCCGGCGTTGTAAACAATATTATCCGTGAGCGGGCCAGTCGCACCGAAAGTAGTTTCTCCTACTAATTTTACGTTTTTCTGCGTACGCAAAGCCATTGCAATAACTTCTGCTAACGAAATGGTGTAATTGTCCACCAGCACAATCAAGGGAGTGCTTAAATTACTTTTAAGTAAGCCAGGAATGGTCTGTGCCGATATCCAGGGAGTAAACTGTAACCTACCATTTCCGGCTTTATATCTTGTATCGCCAAAATTTATTGGATCATGTGTTAAATGCGATAAGAAATAGTTAAGATCCGAAAGACCTCCTCCTTGATTATTTCTAAGATCGATTATAATGCCTCTGTATTTGGAGATGTTGTTTTCTACTTCATCAAAAAAACGGCTAATTACCGTTTTTAAAGTGTTTGAATTATCTTTTAAAACTGCCTCTTTTAATTCGAAGCCCGAACAAGAAAAAAAGAGAATATTTTTATTTATTGTACCCGTTGTAGCTGTGATCTCAATTTTTGAGTTGGTTAAATAATTACCGGTCGTATATCCTTCATCCAAATAGTGAGGGTCTACCATGGAAAAAAGATACGGTTCGTGAAAGCTGCTTTCAGCTCTTTTTCTATCAATTGCCGGAGTCACCGAAAAATCACTGATGGCTTCCGGAGAAAATAAAATGGTGTAATGTCCGTCAATTAACTCTTTTGAGATTTCTTTGAAATAGGATACCGATTTTTTCAGGTCAACACTGTTGTGAATATCTAACTCATCAAATTTCGGTTTGTATTGATCATGAATCGCGTCCCAATTTGTTTTATCGATATCCCAATACACATAATTAATGTTCATTTCAGCCCAAAAACTATCAAATAGTTCGGTGAAATTTTGTGGATCTTTATGTATGCTAAATCGCTCTGTAGTTTTTTTGCAAGAACAACACAGGGTTAGTAAAAAGACGACTAGGACCGAAAAAATCATACCTTTTTTTACCATTTCTACTTTAATTTAGTGAATAAATCAATGATAAGCATGCCGTGCCTGTGCCATTATAATTAGTATATGTATTGGCCGTATTCACCTTGTAGCGACTTGTGAGCGCCTGATAATATTTTACCGACAACCCTATTTTATACTTCTCATTCAAAGGATAACGTAAACCACACGAGGCCGAAACTCCAAATTCCCATCGGTTATCGAGCGTTGGGTCAAATCGATGAGACTTTTTAAAATACACTAGTGTTAAAGTATCGGAAGTATCGTCTGCCTGTTGAGACGCTGAGAAGATATCTGGTATATTCCCATATTCAGAGCCCGACAGCCAATAAGCAGTATAGATCCCAGGCCCCAAAAAAAACTTTAGTTTATTTCCAAAAACAAAATTCAGTGTCACCGGCAACTGAAGGTAGTTGTTCTCGAATGACAGAAACGCCCCTTTCAATAAACCCGTTCTTGCAAACGAATACTTTTTGCTTACAAAACCAGGTGTTGTCTCTATAAATGTATTATCCGTCAGTTTATATTGTATTATCAAGCCCGTCGTCGCCCCCAATTTTGTGACATTTTTTGTGGAATTGTAACCTATCATTTTAGTAAATAAATGGTTCAAACTAAAGCCGCCCTCGACGCCCAGGCTAACCTGGGCGTTAGAGGTACTGCTATTGATAAACAAACAAATTAGAAGTATTAAAAACCCTTTTAAAGCGTTTGCCATCTCATCTATCAAATTAATAAAATTAATAAATTAATTAACTGTGCAATTTGCCGCAAAGGTTTTTACTATTGTTGTGGCAGGCGTACCGTTGTTGGGCTGTACTTTAAAAGTACATCTAACAGCAGCATTAAAATAAGGAGGCGAGTATGCCGGCCCCCAATATTGATACTGGCTGTAAGATACGCTTGCTCCCGAACGAATTGAATGATTGCTTGCTTGTTCTACCGTACCAGTGGTAAATGTGGTATTTCCCATGTCATATAAAATCACTTCTTTGTTTACCAAAGTCACAGTAGCTAAAGCGGATACTGCAGGATTTACCACCGGCGTAACAGTTGCTACAGTTGCGGTAGCGAAAAAATTATACAATGGAAATCCCCAGCTATTATCATATGAATATCCGGTTACGTGAAAATTCAGTACTGGTTTTGCTGAAAGGTTTACAACGCCCATTGTGCTATTATAAATAGGCGTTAACCCATCAGCAGTTTGGCTATCCGGCTGTCCTGGCATTGTAAGTTTGTAATTCATCAATCCCCCATTGTTCACTGCAGTCCCTGCCATCTCTACGTTAGCGTTCAGCTTTATATTTACCTGTTGGGGCCCCGGGCCACTACTTCCACCCAATAACCCGCTCAGAAAATTTTTAACAGTACCGCCTAAAAGATCGCTTGCTGCCGATAGCAGTTTTTTGATCAAATCAGACCTATTCGCTTCCGGAATTTTTTTTAACTCGGTAACTCCGATCGCAAGTACGCCACCCTTCACCGCAGTTTTTACGGTTCCGTCAAGGTCGAAAGAATTTGCTTCAGTACCAATGGTGCCTGTCGCGGTGCCGTCAATTGTTCCATTGAGCTTTAACTGTGTTATGTTTATATACTTGCCGATCCATCCCAATTGCAAGCTGGTAGAAGCGGTGGTCGCTATAGTTGGATCATATGCCATCTCGTACTGAAATGCAAACCATGTTCCGCCATTGGCGTTTATCTGTTGGTTTAAAACATTGGTGAATGCGGGGACATTTTGGTCAATTATGTCGTCGCCTCCAAAATTCAACATCGAACTATTTGCGCTACCATAAAGGTTTAAACCATGTTGAATAAGAGAAGTATACACCACAGCAGAGGGCTGCCATAAGTAAAGTCTTAAAACACCCCTATATTGGTTATAAAGTGCAAAATAATACCCCATTCCATTTCCCGTAAGCGGTGTTGTAGGTTTAAAAGTATTATATACAAGTTTCCAACCATCGGCTGATTTAAAATCATTTACTATATCGGAATTAATTTGTGTTGTGCCCGAATTCCACGGCATTGGAATTTGGTTGGCCGGACTTGACGGCAGATAGGTTGCGGTTTCCCAGTTGAAATTATAACTGGGAATAGGGGCGTTTATTCCGCTCCCCACTTTAACAGTAGTAACTGGAACTTCTTTTTTACAACCATACGTCAGGGCGATACCCGTCAGTAAGGAAAGCGTGATAAGGTTTCTTAGGTTTTTTGACTTTTTCATGTTTTAAGATGTATTTGTTAAGTATAATTTGATAGACTATTTAACGTTCAGGTTTCTATTACCGATGGGTTCACACTGTATTTATTGTTATTGACTAGTTTCATTTATGACGGAGGCGGGGCTTTCCTTTTTATCTTTCACTACAAATAGTGTCACTATCAACCCTAAAACAAACACCAGCGAAAAGATGAAGATGGCATTGCCATAACCACCCAGTGCAGATACCAGTACACCTATAAACAATACCGCAGTAGCGGTAAACAACCGGCCTACATTAAAGCAAAAGCCCGTTGCGGTTGCCCTGATGCCCGTGTGAAATAGCTGCGGTATATAGGCTGACAGCACGCCTTGGCTTGCGCCAAAGAAAAGCCCCATTATAGCTATTTCCGAATAAACCGCACCCGATATGCTGCTATTGGTTTTGAATAATACGAACGATAACCCGGTGCAAACCGCAAAACAAAGCAGCATGGATTTGCGCAAGCCAAGCAGGTTTACCAGCCAACCGGAGAGGAAGCCTCCTATTAAGCCTCCCATTCCTAAGAATTTTATACTCATGCCGCGTGCTTTTGGCGCATCGGTAGCAATGAGGCTTTGTACCCAGGTGGGCAGCCAGGAGAAAATAGCCCAAAGCCCTATTAACATAGTGCCGAACAGCAATGAACCCACTATAACTTCGCGGCGGTTTAACGGCGAGAAAAGTGCGTTTGATGAACTTGCCGGTTTTTGCTTGTGGCTAAGCCATTGCTCCGACTCTTTTATTACAAAAAGTGCGATAATGCCCATAGCCAGTGGCACGGCGCCTATAAAGAAACCATGACGCCAGTCAGGTACATTATCAGTAATGAATCCGGAAGCAAATATCCCGATAGGAAAAGCTATGGATAGGATGCCAATAATCACCGGTTTATTTTTTTGTGGCCATATCTCGCTAATGAATGTCATCGCGATAACCATTTCCCCGCCAACGCCAAACCCGCTTAAAAAGCGGCAAAGCACAATACCCTCCCATTGGGGCATCAGCCCGGTTAAAATGGTGAAGCTGCCATAGCAGGCAATCGAATAAACCAGCGCCTTTTTGCGGCCAATTTTATCGCTCACCACCCCCCAGCTAAAACCACCTATGGCCCAGCCAAAAATGAAAGTAGCGTTTATATAGCCACTAACGCTATTGAGCTGGCTGGCGGCAACATCTCCCTGTAAATCCTTTACAACTACAGGGAGATAAACCGACATGAGGGTAGATACCGAGCCGCCCAGTACGCTGCTCACAAAGCAAATGATAAAAACAGCCGCCAGGTAGGCGGTGCTTTTTTGTGTGCGTGTGTTTTCTATTTCTATCGTTATCGCATTCATGATGTTATTATTTTAACGGGCTGTCAAAAACAAGCGCTACGTAATAGATACCGCCAATAGCAGGTGAGCCGTACGACTGCGAAATATGCTTGTTGAATATGTTACTTGCGCCAAGCTTAATGGTAGTATGCTGTGCAGGTAATTTTTTGTTCACCTGTGCATCAAACAGCGAATAAGCCGCTATGCGGCCCGGGCGGTTACCGTTAAAGGTACCGTACCAGTCGAACTGGCTTTGCCAGTGCCAGTTGATGTTGAAACCGAAGCCGTTGCTTACATTAGGGTTGCCAAAATTCATGTTGGTACTATACTCGGGCGTATTGTACTGTGCAATGTTGTTGGCGTTTGCGCTGCCCAGGTTAAAGTTCGATTTGGTGATGTTGCCACCTAATACATAACCCCTTTCCAACAGGTAGGTTAGGCCAAGGCTTACACCATGTGCCGATACTTTGTCAGATGCGTTGGTGTATAATTGATAAGCATTAACCGAACGGAGAGCCACCTGGCCCGCAGCAGCAGGGTTAACTTTACCATCGGCACCCAATACCGCGGCTGTTGGCTGTACAACTACGGTATTCAGGATAAAATCGGTGTACGAGCTATGGTAATAGTTTACATCAACCAGCAATTTTTCGTTCACTACGCCTTTGTATCCAATTTCAAATGCTTTTTGCTGCTCTGGCTTGATGTAGGCAACGTTTGATTTTACAAGCAGGTCTTTATTTTGTACCGCCGCTTGCTGAGGTGTTGCTCCACCACCTATAGCTGCACCTACAGCAGCACCAAATGCGTTTGCAGAAGCCGATGTGTAGGAATTCTCGTAAACGTTTAAGCCTTTGCTGTTATTTGGCGCACCACCCAGGATGGTGATAGGCCCTACATTGAGGTGGATGAACTGATCTACCGGGGTTGGGTTACGGAAACCGGTTTGGTACGATGCCCTGAAGTTGTGCATTGGCGTTACCGAATAAACGCCCGAGAAGCGCGGCGTAAAGCTGCCCTTAAAGTTCTGGTTCTTGTCGTAACGGATAGAGGCGGTAAGCTTCAGTTTTTCTTCGAACAGTTTTTTGCCGGCCTGCAGGAAACTGCCCCATTCGGTAATGTTTATACGGTTGGTTTTATCATCAAACAAACTGCCATTGGTAAACATTTTGTACTGGCGAAGGCTTCCACCGGCCAGCAATTCAAATACTTTAATCTGTTTGCTAAAATCGTACTGCCCGTCGGAATGGTAGAATTTGCTGTTGCTAAATACACCGGCACCGCTTAAGCCATAGTTATGGATAGAGGCATCCTTAGCAGCATCATACGCCGAAGTGCCCGGTAAAAGGCGGCCCTGGTCTGCAAAGGTGCGGGCGGCAGTATGGTTATTGCCGCTAACGCCGTTAACATTGCCGTTGAATGCCGATTCGTAACGGGTAAACCAAGTGGCATCTGCACTGGCCGGACTAACGGTTTGTCCGTTCAGGTCTTGCACCCAGGTGCGGTTGATAAACTGCCCCAGCGAGCGGGTGTTGTATGAGTCGTGCGAGTTTTCTTCTACCGAGTAGCCGCGGAAAAAAAAGTTACTGCCCTTCAATTCCAAACGGTGAGTTTGCAGCACAAAGTTATTAAGGTCGAAACGGCTGCTGCCCGTATAGCTTGCGGTACCACGGCCGTAGTTGTATTGGTATATAGCCTCCAGATTATTACTGATGCGGTATTGTAAAGCGCCGTTCAGTTTTAAGCTATAAACGCCGTAGTTCATCAGGTCTTTTTCCTCATAACCGGTGCGCGTTACCAAGCCAGCACCTACTAAAGGTTTTGACACCTCGTCGCCGTAGATGTTTAGGGCATCGCGGGCCGGATCGTTAGGGCCGCGGTTGGCTACAGGCACCAAGGGGTTTATATCGGTGTAATCGTTGGCATACCAATCAGTGCCGGTTAGGTATGATGCGTTTACCTTAAAGGCGAACTTATCGTTAAAAGATTTTGCAAAACGCAGCGCGAAATCGTATAAACCTTTTGTATCGGCAAAGCTTTCACCAACATGGTTAATGCCTGTTTTTACGGCTACTGATAAGCCCTGGTATTTAAAAGCGTCCTTAGTTTTAATAGATAACAAGCCATTGAAGGCAACCGGCCCATATAATGCTGATGCCGCACCTGGGATGATCTCTGCCGATTCTACATCCAGATCTGACGCGCCAAATTGGTTACCTACCGAGAAGTTTAGGCCCGGGGTTTGATTATCCACACCATCCACCAGCTGTAAAAAGCGCGAGTTACCGGTGGTGTTAAAACCACGGGTGTTTATTTGTTTGTATGTGATACTGCTGGTAACCGCTTCAATGCCTTTAAGGTTGATCAACCCATCGTAAAAAGTAAACGATGGGTTCTCCTTAATAGCTTTGGTGGTCATTTTTTCAATACTCACCGGCGACTGCAATATGCTTTGGTTTACACGGGTTGCGGAGGTAACTACCTCGTTAAGCATAGTGGTACGTACAGGTAAAGCCGCGCTTACGGTTTGGCTTGCAGAGTTAATGGTCACTTCCTGCTGATCGTACCCAACGGCGGTAATTATAATGGTGAACGGCAATTTTATTTTGCCTGCCGATAGGGTGAACTGCCCTTTAGAATTGGTAGTTGTACCGGCTATTTTTTCTTTTACGTTGATGGTTGCGCCGCTTAATGGCTCGTTGGTACCGGCGCCCGTTACGGTGCCCGATATTTTTACATCCTGCGCAAATATGCGCGCAGACGAAAGCAAAAGTATAATGAGTAAAAACTTTTTCATTGTTGGTTAATAGTTTAAGGGATTAGGATTTTTATGGACGAGCCATGGATGTAGCACACTCTTTGGGGAGCTACATAGCCCACAACTTTCCACGTGATTTGGGTTTAGCGAATAATTTAAACTGCCTTTTTTAAATGGTCGTAACCTTGCGGAAGCCGTGTGTAGCCATGGTTTACCAGCCTGCCTGCCAATACATCGTAATAACCGGGTTCGGCCGGTAATGATGTTGCCAGCCCGTCCACATAGCGGTTGTAAAGGCAAAACAAGGCAGCTATCAGCACAGTATCATGGATCTCCACGTCGGTTGCACCGGCTTCCTTCGCACGCGCTACAGCTTCAGCCGTTACGCTTTTGCCGCTTTCGCGTGTTTGCGAAGCAATGGTTAAAAGCGCTTTCATCTTATCGCTCACGGGGGCGGTCTCGATGTTTTGCTTTACGCTTGCGGCGGTTTCGGTTTCGCCGGCCAGCAAGTCGGCAGCGGCGGTATGGGCTGTGGTGCAAAAAGTGCATTGGTTACCGTAGGATACCACGGTGGCAATCAGTTCGCGTTCGGCCTCGGTTAGGGTTGATGGGCCGCGCAGTAAAAATTGGGTAAGCTCGCGTATTGGCTGAGCGGTACCCTTGCTATATTCCAATAAGCCGGTTATCCCCGGCAAATGGTCTTCAAGTGCTATATAAGGCATAAAAAGGATATTAAAAGTAAATGGAAAGGGGAATGAAGTACGTATGCAACGCATCAGGTGCCTGCGCGTTAGTTATCGACAGCAGCTATAGGCTCTGCCGGTATTCCCCGTAAAATTCAATTTAAGCTAATATGCCTTGTAGTTCGGGTGGCTGCCCGGGGGTGGACAGGTGAGTTGTTGGGATGAGTTGTTTAAGATCAGTATACGGGTTTTGTAAGGTCGAAGTATTTAATACAAGGTTAAAAAGCGCCACAGGGTAATTGTAGGTATTATCTACGCCCGATTTTTTAGCAACAGGTAAGTGGTTCTTTTTGGCAAGCGGGCTATCGCTTACGTTTTTGGCTGTGATGATATTTTCGCCGATGAGCCTTGTTTTTTCGTAGTTGGGGATACACATCAAAAACATGGTATCCCTTGTCATTTTTATAGCAACATAGTTGTAATCGTTATCACTTAATTTAACCTGACCGGCAATGGCCTGAAAATCGCTTTGTTCCTGTATGTGAGGTAGGTTTACAGGTACCTTTATCTCCACCAGCTCGTCGGGCTTGTACAGGCCCTTGCTAATTTGTTCGTTCGCGTAATCATCGCTATGCTTGATGAAATATTGAAACAACAGCATATACCCGCCTATATTAAATATAAGTACTGTAAGCATCGTTATCGCGAAGAACTTTTTCAATGCAAGAGGTTATGATTGGGTTAAGGTAAAAATAGTAGTTATATATTAAAAAGCAAGTTTATTATAATAATACTTCATAATATACCTTGTGCCTTCAGATTACCACTGTGATACCTAGCCGGATAAGTAGTTGGTGGGAGAAACCGCATGCATATAGCTAATAGTGGGTTAATAGCATGCAAGGCGGCAGATGGGTTTGGTGCGTGTGCAGGAACTTAATTCTTAGCCTTATTCAACCCGTCGGTACTGGATGCATCTTCGGGTTTAATAATGAGGGCCTGTTCAAAATAAACGCGGGCCTGGGCCTTGTTGCCGCTCATGAGGTAAGCCCAGCCAAGCATTTGGTTGCCATCGTAATCAAAGGGATATAGCGTAACCACTTTGGTAAAGTAGCGTGCTGCTGCATCATACTGTTTACGGTTGTAGAAGATAACTCCCGCCCAGTAATTGGCCTGCGTATTTTGCGGGTCGATCTTTAGGATGGCAGCGTATTGGGCAAGCACTTTGTCCCAACTCGCTAATAGTGACAGAGGTTTTACATAGCCGAATTTTGCTTCGAGCGCGTTGGGTTTAATGCGCACTGCTTTAGCGTAATAGCTTTCGGCCGCGGTGTAGTTTTTACTAAGGAAGTACAGCCAGCCCAGGCGCAGGTTGCTTTCGTAATCGCCATCGCTGTAAAAGGGTTTTATATCGTTGATGGCTTCGGCGTAGTTTTTTTTCGCTTCATCAGCGTAGCTGCTTTTGTAGGCGCGCTGCATGGCGGCTTCCGACTGTGCCCTGGCCTGCAACATTGCAAACAGGCAGATTAAAACCGTAAATAATTTTTTTAAAACTTCCATGTAAGTCCCCCGGTTACCGAATGTTGTTTATACTCTTGAATTTTGTAAAAATCTTTCTTTTGCTCAAACGCATAATTCAGGTGCAAAAGTACATGGCCGCTTAGCTGGTAATAAGCCGTTGCACCTGTTTTAAATGTAGCAATATCTATGGCATTATACACGTACAATGCATCTGCATCCAAATAGTTGTTTAACGTACCTATCGTTACATTGGCATCTGCCCAAAAATTACGGAACACTTTTGTGCCGACGGTTTGGCTGAATACAAATTTGGAGCCACCCTGGCGCAGCAAACTTGCCCTCGAAATAAAATATAAATGGATGTTACCCTTAGGATAAAGGCTCAACTGGGCGTTGTATTGCTGGAACGTGGTGTCGCTAATGCGGCCAAAGTTAGCGTCGGCCTGCAGTACTGCGTCGCCTGTGGCATATTTTAATCCGCCAATACCAATGTGGTTGTTATAGGTGCCTACGCTGTATTTGGTGTTGAGGTAATGATAGCCCCCGAAAACGGATAAAGCACTGCTTGCCGAATAGTTGAGTTTACCGTAGTACTCCAGCTGTTGTATGGGGCTGTTTACCAGGCTGCCAAAAAAACGGTGGTAAATATCCTGCCCAAAATAGGCGAAGGATTCGTCCAGAACAAAACGGTAGCCTAAAGTATTGGTGAAACCCAGCCGCATATAGGTGCCATTACCGCGCCGGGGATTTTTGGAAAACTTGCTACCGCCCTCGGCAGATGCGCTGATAAATTTAACCGGCGATGGTTTTGCAGTGTAGGTGCTGTCATCCAACAGGGCAAGGTGGTAGCCTGCGGCATCGGTACGGTTGAGGTACAGGTTGCAGAGGTACGCGTAATAGTTGGCGGTTTGGTTGCGCTGATCTTGCTTCAATACCTCGCGGTACTGGCTTAACGCAGTGGTGTAATTGCCGGTTATGAAATGGGCGTAAGCCATGCGCAAGTGTAGCAAAGGGAAATCCACGCCGTTTTTTAGCGACTGGTTGCCATAGCTGATCAGTTGCTGCCAGTTTCCCGCCAGGTAGAACGAGTAGCTGATGCTATCGGTTTTTGGGTAGCTATCCTGTGCACGGGCTATAGCAGTGCACAATAATAGGGTAGTTATCAGTATGAACTTTATGCCTCCCATTTTGCCTCCGTTTGCCTGCCGTTTATATCAATAGTGAATTCCGAAAGCTTGTTGTTGGTTATCAGCACATCGGCCCGCATAAATTGTTTGCTTTTGCCAAAGCCGGTTTTATAGCCAAAAGCGGTAACCAGTAAGCCATTACCAAGCGTACGGGTATAACTTTGATAAACACGTTTAATGAAATTATAAAAAGGCGATACAAGATCGTAAAGCCAAATCCCCGGGTTACCCGCCGCTATATTTACTGGGTACAGGTCCTGAGCTTTCACGTGGCTTTCTGCCGAGAAGATAACCTTATATGCCGCTAACTGAAACTTGTACAGTACCGAGGCCCGCCCGCCATAAAAGGTGGTAAAATAAAACGCCGTGTCGTTACTTACAAAGTAGGCAATATCACCGCTCTCATGATCGAAAAGATAGGTTTGATTCAATGGATCTGTAAATACTTCCCAGGTTTCGGTATGGCTGCCGGCGCTAACCCGGGCCACATACCCAGGCTGGAAGGCAAAGGCTTGTTTTAAGGCATTTGATGCATCTATATTACTCACTGTGCTTTCTGCAGCCGGCACTTTAAAGCTGGTGAATTGCGTGTTGCCTGCATTGCTTTCTTTAAAGTAAGCGAATGGATAAGCAAGGGTTTTGGAACCCACATAAGGTGTTGCCTGCATCTGGAAATGCAGATGCGGCTCGGGGGATCGGCCACTATTTCCGCATAACGCCAGGATATCACCACGTTTTACAAAATCGCCCGGTTTTACTTTGGCGCTATTTGGTTTTAGGTGCGATACTTTGCTGTACAAACCATCGGCATGTTTTATCACGACAGTGTTGCCCCAGTTTTCGCGGGTGTTTATTTCGCCGATGGAATTGTCCTCCACATGGCTTACCACGGTTTCTACCACGCCATCGGCACAGGCTAAAACGGGTTTGTTGTAGCAATAAAAGTCATAGGGTTTTTCGCCGGGGAGTTTGTAGGTGCGGTTGTCTTCGTCTTTGATCACAAAATCGAGCGCCTGGCCCCATTCTGCATTGTGGGTAATACCGCCCTCGTAGCCCTGCGAAACCGACCAGCCCCCCATAAACGGCAGAGAAAGGTTAAAGTAGCGCAAATCATTCAGGCGTTCCTGCCCATTAAGGTATTGATAGAGGTTTGCCTCGGGCGAGTAATTTTGGTAAACGGTAAGCTGCAATGCACGCGGGTGCTGCCTCAGTTTTAAAAAATACAGGATGCCTATAACAATAAGGCAAAACGGCAGCGAAAGGATAGGCAGGTTCCAATCGTCGAGCAAGCTGGTAAAAGCACCTGTGAGCAGATAAGGCAAGGGGATTATCACGATAGCTAAAAGGTACGACCTTGTAGATGGCACAATAAAAAATCCGCTCAGCGCCATGCCCGTCATCATGAAGTTAACGCCCAAATGGTAATGTCCCAAGCCATCCGGGTAAATATGGGTGAACGAATTGAACAGACATGCCGATACAAAACTCAGAACCAATAAGCTAAAACTGATACGCGAATGAATAAGCAGCCCAATGCTGATCACCAGCCCCGCAAATGCATTATCCTGAAATAAAATAGCACTTACAGCCCTAAAAAACAGCCTAACGTAATAGGGCAGGGGTACCGCGTTTAACGTGCCGAAAAGCTGGTAGGGATGGGCGCTTTCTTTTACTGATAGCTCATTTAGCAGATAGCTTTCTTTAGGTACAAGGCCCATTTGCCCGTAACCATTGGCGGCTAACAATATCAACCAAAAAACAACAACAAAAGGAAGGGATAATGCAGGTAGCCCGCGTTTTGCCAGCGTTGCAGTAAGAATAACCGTCAGCATTACCGTAAGCCCGGTAGCCACCATCAGCCAAACGCAAAATGCCATATTGAAATGGAAGAAGCTGCCAAAGCCCAGCCCGGTGAGGATGGCATTAAAGGTGTACAAACCGGATTGTGTGGTATCGTGCCGGTAACCCGAGAGCTTAAGCAAAGCCAGCGAGCCGCAAACTGCAGCCAGCCCCGCTGCCCCGGCAACCGGATTGAAAAAGGAAGTAACCAGCAGTAGTACCGCCAACACATTATGCTGCGAAAAAAACACAATGGAATAGCTGTTGAGCAATGCCTGTACAAATAAGAGTGTTTGTTTTTTCACAGCGATATTCAATACTATACAGTTTTAACTTGCTGCAAATGCACAGGGGACACCTCGGGCATTTCCAGATACTCCAGCGTTTCCGCTTTGCGGATGAGGTGCGGCTGGCGGTTTTCATCAATCAAAACCACAGCAGGGCGCATGCTAATGAACTGCATCCATTGCGTCATGTTGTAAGCACCTACTTTATGTACCACCACGTTGTCGCCGGGTTCCATCGCAGGCAGGTTTACGCTTTCGCGGATCACGTCGATATTCATGCAAAGCGGGCCGTAAAGCACCACATTGTCGATATGCTGCGAAGCATCCTGCGCGGGACTGATCTTATGATCATACCAAAGGGACGTGAACAACGTGTTGATGCCAAAATCCATAATAAGGGAACGGCGGCCATCGCTTAGGCGTTTGTTGGCAACCACGCTGCCCAGCAGGTAACCGGCATCGTCTATCAGTACCCGGCCGCTTTCCAGTATAAGTAGCGGGAGTTCTTCGTGTTTAAAACCGGCATTGAGTAGGGTGGTGGTGATTACTTCTGCAAAATCATCCACAGAAGGTACGGTATCAACACCGGGCAAATAAGCGCCTTTTAACGTATTAGTTGACGGAAAACCGCCACCAAGGTCGAGGTATTCGATGGGGTTATTCAGCACGGTTTTGCATTGGATGGCCAGTTCGCTCATTTTCGCGGCGGCAATGCCATAAGCCGCAGTGGAGAGCATGAACGTGCCGATATGGCAATGTAAACCCACCAACTGCATTTTGCCCGAATTAATAACTTTTGTGATAGCACTCCAGGCCTGCCCGTTCTCGTAATTAAACCCAAACCTGTCCCAAACGGGGTAAACGCCGGTATCCATATTTACGCGGATAGCCACACGGGGCTTTTTATTTTGTTCTTCGCAAAGCGATATAAGGGTGTACAACTCGTCGAAGTGATCGATGTGAATTAAGGAATTATTATTAATAGCCAGCAACAGGTCATCGGTGCTTTTTTGCGGGCCATTAAAAATAATATGCTCGCCCGTAACACCATTGTTTAGCGCCTTGCGGTATTCAAAGCCAGATACCACCTCCGCCCAGCTACCCTCCTGATGAAAAATACTGCAAACGGCATTTAAGTAATTGGTTTTATAGCTCCACGCAAATTGTACTTTGGGGTAACGCGTTTTAAATGCACGCACTGCCGAGCGATAATTGCGTCGGATCTGTTGTTCGGAAAGTACGAAGAGCGGCGAGCCAAATTCTTTCACCAGGCTTTTTACAGTAACGCCATTAATATCGCGCACTGTTTCCGCCTCGTTCTGTGTACCGAACTTGTTCATCAGCCCGGTATTCATCTTTTTGATGAAAGGGCGTTCGTATTTTAGCTTTTGCGTCATTCCGGTTAAATATTATAGTTCGCCAAAGGCAGAAAATTGCTGAAACTCGCTCACGTCGGCCACATGATCCAGCGCGTAGCGGATAAACATTTTGCCTACTTTGTATTCAGTAAGCGGTTCAACAGCTTCGCCCAATGCCATCTTTACCAAAGCCTCGGGTTGGTTTTGCCCCGCAGCGGCTGTTAAATAAATCCATGCCGGGAACCGGGGGTTTATCTCCATAATAAACAGGTCTCCGGCTTTATCCTGCATCAGTTCAAGCTCAAAACCGCCATTCCATTTGCTTGCGGCGGCAAATTGCTGTGCAATGGCTATTAGCTTGTCTTCGACAATGGTTATACCCGCCCAGGCTTTGCCTTTATCGGTAATATATAGTTTGCGCATCGGTATTACGCTTAAAGCATTGCCTTTGCCATCGGCAAGCCCGGCAACGTTTATTTCTGTGCCTTTTATAAATTGTTGCACAATAATGGGTGTGCCCCACTTGGCGCTGAGGCGATAAAAAGCGTTTTGCGCCTGGCCGGCGGTATGGGCTATTTCCGCCTCGTAAAATTTGCCCTTTATTACCAGCGGAAAGTTCAACTCGTCTCCCGCGTTGTATAATTCGTCCGCATTAAAAATGCTGAGGCTTTTGGGCACATTTAATCCATGCTGCTTGCCAAATACTGCGAGGCTGGGTTTGCTGCATGCTTCCAGTTGATTGTGTGTAGGCAGTACGGTATTTATCCCAATTGTTTTTAATTCGGCCTTTATTTTGATGAAATTATGTAATTCCGCGTCGAAATTGGGAATAATAAGATGCATATTTTCCTTCGCTTGAATGGCTTGTAACCGTTGTGACAATGCTTCAGAACCGGCAGAAGGATAAGGGATGTGGTAAGTTTTATCTACCAAATTGTGCAGGTAAATGCCCGGCTCTAAAGATTCGTAAGCAAGCCCAACAATGCGTACATGCGGGAAAGCATCCTTTAATGCCCGGATGACCGCAATGCCCGGACCGGGGTTTTCGGTTGCGTTTAAGCCGGTAACGCCAATTACCAATGGTGCATCAATTAGCGCAGCCATATTACTTAGCCTCCAAAAGGTTGGCGTCCTTCAATTGCAGCATCCAGTCTTCCCAGTCGCGCTCTAAAGCGGTAGCTTCCACGTCATAGGTATTCAGGATCTCCAGTTTTATCTCAGCGTCGGTTTTACCGGTTTTCATCAATGCCAAAATAAAGGCAGCAATGGGGTTACTGGTGTACGAATCGCCGGTGGCAGGGTTAAATATAAACCCGTTATCACTGGTAGCTATGTTGGCTTTAAGTTTCACGTAAAAAATATATCAAATATACAGTGTTTTAATTTCGGATGTTCGATTTCGGATTTTTAGCTTTTACAGGCCTACGAGTAGTACCTGCAAGGTATATTTGAATTGCAAATCAAATCCTATATCCGCAATCCCAAATCCGAATCAATCTCCCTGCCTCTCCATATTGCGGATAAGCGCCGGTAATTTATTACTAAATATCAGTAATAAGATGGCTGCAAGCGTTAAAATTAATTCGGGTATCCCTAAACCGTACATCTTTATAAGTTTAATACATAAAGGTGATGCAAAATGCCACCTACCCCATGAATGTGTCGGCGAATGGCTTTAATGTATAGATGAATGGGTCAGAAGTTTTTTGCCCACGTGCGGACAGATTCCGTATAACTTTCGCCGATCGGGAGTTCAATATCCGCCAGCTTTAGTTTGCGGTTATGTATGGATTTTACTTTGTTAACGGCTATAACGTAGCTGCGGTGAATGCGCTTAAATTTATCCACGGGCAGTTTTTCCTGTGCTTTTTTTAGCGACATGAGCGTAAGCACCGGCTTTGGCTGCCCCGTTAGATGGATCTTTATGTAATCCTCCATGCTCTCCAGGTATTCTATCTCCGCCGTATTTACCTTCACCATCCGGTATTCCGAGTACACGTAGAAGCTTTCCTCCACCGCGGCTGGGTTAGTGTTGTTCTTATAGTTGTAAAACTCCACCGCCTTTTCTGCCGCCTTGGTAAAACGACTAATATCGATTGGTTTTAGCAGATAATCCAATGCTTCCAACTCAAAACCTTCAAATGCGAAATTTTTATAGGCGGTGGTGAAAATAATGATGGGTTTACTGGCGAGCGAACGCACCAAATCGATACCGGTAATATCGGGCATATTAATGTCTACAAAAAGCAGATCTACCGGGTTGTTTTTGAGGTATTCGGCACCGCTGATGGCATCCTCGAAGGAACGTACCAGTTGCAGGTATGGGAAACGGGAGATATATTCTTCTACCAAACTGAGCGCCAGCGGCTCATCATCAATGGCAATACATTTTAATTTCGTCATGGAGTTTGTTTAGCTCGTTAGTATCAGTTTTACCTTAAAAACGCCATCTGCTTCTTGTATGTTTAAAATATGT
Organism: Mucilaginibacter pankratovii; assembly: GCF_014773265.1. GTDB lineage: Bacteria > Bacteroidota > Bacteroidia > Sphingobacteriales > Sphingobacteriaceae > Mucilaginibacter > Mucilaginibacter pankratovii. The sequence goes on from NZ_JACWMY010000007.1 coordinate 253,353, forward strand.
TTTTCGGGATACAGGTGCGATAACCTTTGTTTTGTATTGGCAATGCCGATGCCACCAGTGCGGTCTGTTAGTGTGGAGGTGCGCTCGAACACTGCATTTTCGCACTCAAATGTAATGGCATCACCGGCTACGATTATTTTAATGCTGATGGCGCTGTCGGTTTGTTTACTTACGCCGTATTTAAAAGTGTTTTCTACAAAGCTCATTAAAATAAGCGGTGCTATTTTTTGGTTGGTTACTTGGCCTGCTATATTAAAATTGACGGTGGTTTTGCGCCCCAACCGTAGTATTTGCAGGTCTACGTAGTTTTTGATGCAGTCGAGGTCTTGTTGCAGGGGCACGAAATCCTGCGTAACATCATCGGTTACGTAGCGCATAATGTTAGAGAGCTTCATGATGCTTTCTGAGGTATGCGGGCTGTTCATCACAGAGAGCGTGTAGATATTGTTGAGCGTATTGAACAGGAAATGCGGGTTGATCTGCGCTTTGAGGAAGGAGAGTTCGGCGTTCACCTTTTCGGCTTCGGCTTTAATTACCTTTTGCTCGGTAGTTTGCCATTGCTCTACCGTGCGGATAGAGAGCCCCAGCGCGATGATAATGCCAAAGAGAAACAAACTCACAATATCGATATTGCTGGAGTGCTGCCAAATACCGGCAGCAGGGGCGGGCTTAGCCTCGGGCAGCTGCATGCGCAGATCCTGGTGAGGCAGCGGACCGAAAGGGAGAGATTTATCGCCCGGGCCGTGCACAATACTATCTGCATTATGCGAAGGGATAGCCTTAAGTGAATCGGCAGCCTGTTGGCGGGCAATAGCGTCCATTTGTTCCTGGAAACGCGGATTGTGCACCAGTAGTTTATCAAAAGGCTGCAGAAAGTAAACGAACCCGAAAAGTATGATGATAAATAGGCCGTACACCCAACGCCTTTTCTTAAGGAAGAAGGAGGGAATAAGGTACCAGAGATTAAAATAGAATAGGGTAAGGTAAGTGAGGCAGAATAGCCAGTAATAGGGAGAGGAAAGCAAGATCCAGGCACCGCTTTGCTTGCTGCCGGTGCTTAAAAACAACACCGGCAACACCAGGAACAGCAGCCAGCCGGTAACGTGTATAAGGATGTTGTTTAATTTGAAACGCAGCATTGAATTTAGATAACCCCTTGTTTTGGCATTGCTAATTGCCGAAAATAAGTAATAATGTTAATGATTTGCAAATATGCGCATCTGTAAAAGGCGGGTAGGGAGATAATCGGCTAACGGGAGATATGTGTCGATTAATTATTGAGAGGAGGGTAAGGGGAATTAATATCGAACACCGAATGTCCAATATCGAATAATGAAGTTTAAAACCCGGCTCGCGATTAATTACAACGCAGGCAGAGGTTTTTTATCCGGTGATACAAATTGAGTTTTGGCTTTGTCGGAGTAAAGTAATTCATCCGAATAATAATTCGACAAGAACTTTTTGGAGATACCCAGTCCGGCATTAGCGGCTACAAATTCCTGCCAGCTTTTGTGGGCTTTATGCTGCATTAGTGCTGCTATTTTATTGGCAAATACCACGGTGATAGTGTGGTGGAACTTCATCCCGCCGGCGTATTTGGCATCGATGCCTTTGATAGCTGTGCTAATGTGTTGCAGGGCCATCTCCTGGTTAAACCCATTCAAATACAACCACGCCATGCGGATATGTGCCTCGTGGGTAAACAATTCCGGGTTGATGGTGACGGTTTCTATTTGATGGAGAAATTGGCTGTTGCTTAAGTCTGCGTGGTGCATAGTTCGGTTTTCAGGGATGCAAAGGTAAATATCAGGTGCCTCTTTCACAACAGAATGAACTAGGCGATGTCCTTAGATCAGCTTATTACTCACCGCTATTTTCACCAGCGCAGCCGTGTTTTTTACTTTGTATTTGGAGAGCATGTTTTTGCGGTGAAATCAATAGTGGTAACATCCACAAAGAGGGTCTCGGTGATCTTCCAGTTGGTGTTGCCTCAGACGATAAGTTCGAGCACTTCCACGGCGCGTGCGGGTGGGATGGCTGGCAGGAAATTCGGGGTTGCCGAATATTTATACTGAGTGACTAAAAATGGGTTTTGCCTTTCGTTGGGGCTTTTACGTATTTAAGAGTTGGACCTAAAGTGTTTATATCGCAGCTGATAATACCATTCAACAATGCAAACACCATCACTCCAGCTTAATTTACCGTCGGCGGCTAATTGCGAGATCAATACAGAGAGATTATGCAAATAAGCATTTTTGATTTCACCATCCAGATTCTGCAGCGCTTTAATGGCGCATTTGGTGATTTCCTGCTGGTTGGTTGAAGAATTGCAATTCTCAGTCAGTTTTAAATTGGTTAACAGTATTGGGAGCGCCGTGCGCAATGCTTGTTTTATTTTGTCGTCGGTATCACCAGGGATAATCTCTGTTAATACATCCGCCAAGGGCGAATCAACAAAGTTCTTGATGTTTTCGGTGATAATTACACCCAGGTGTACGGCTATTTTAATTGTAGGCGGCAGTTTATTAAATAAAGAACGGATGCTATTCCAAAGTCTGGCTAAAAAGGAGATGATGCTCATTGTTTGCCTGATTTAATGTTTTCAACTTCGCGCTGCAAAAGTGCAACCCAAAATTCCGCATTGGGGTTATAATCGATAAAAATCCGTTTGCTGGTGCGCAGGGCAAGTTCGTTGTATACTTCCCAATCTATGCCATTAGCTTCATTTACAAACAGGTAATCCCGCTTGCCCGATTTAGCGTCCTGGGCGTCCCCGTAGCTTTTAAATTCAATAATACTTTCATTAGTAAACTCAAACACGCGGTCGGTTTTATTATAGTTCTTCACACTGCGCATAAACACCGCAGAGGTTTTATGAATCTTTAAGGCATCGCGCAGGGCACCGGCTTTCAGGTTAGGGATATCCTGCCCTACCACGGTTATCACCAATGTTTCGGCGGCAGCAAGCGCAAACAGCACCTGCAAAATTGAATAGGTTTTACCAGAACTTGTGCCACCCTGGTTTACAATTACGTGTGAAGTAGCCGTATAATTATTTTTAAATATAGCGGTTGTTCTCATTTTAGGGTATTTACTTGCTGGCATAGTTTAACAGTTTGAGGTTATATGATTACGTCCTTTTCGTTACCCGATACTTGCGGGCCGGCATTAAGCACTTCTATCCGTAATTTTTTTGGCGGGGGAGCAGCTTGCTGTGCGTTGGCAGTATCGGCCCAGCCCATGCAGCGCAGGGCAAACATGGCCCCCGTGGGGGCGGCATGGTGCAGTTTTTTCTCGTACTCGGCCTCGATCCTAAGGCGCGCTTTACGCAGAATTTTTCTGTGCTTTCCCTTTTGTTCGTAAGCAACAAAATCATCCATACTGGTAAAGCCTATAAAAAGCGCCATCCCGGTTAGCAGGGCAGGTTCGGGCTGCCTGTCCCACACCACCTGAGAGGTTATGCTTGTCTCGGTTTTTTTGATTTTTGCTGGTGTTGCAGCTTCAAGGTGGTACTCGCCCTGTATATGGCGGAAATAGCCCTCAATGCGATCAGTTAGATCGCTAACATTGAATAAAAATAGCATGAGTTTTAATTTTATGAATGAAATGCCGATTGGCATAAATCATATACAAATATAGCGAATTGATTTTACAATTGCTAATAATTTTAGAAATAAAAATATTTTAAGTTATCCGGCATGAGCGAATTTTCAGTTATGAGGGTTTAGGGTTGCAATTTTTTTATCATCTGCAAATTCGCACAACTTAAATATACCCCTTGTCACTTACTCGCTCCTTAAACTTTTTACCGGGTTGGCTATGGCTGCTTTAATGGCCTGGTAGCTGATGGTACTTATCGCGATAACAACGGCGATGGCTCCTCCGGATACAAATATCCACCAGCTCAATTCTATCCGGTAGGCAAAAGACTGGATCCATTTACTCATCACAAAGAATGCAACGGGTGAGGCGATAAGGATGGCGATAAACACCAGGTTCACAAAATCCCTGGATAACAAGGCGGCTATCTGCGTAACCGATGCTCCCACAACTTTACGGATGCCGATCTCCTTAGTACGTTGTTTTACACTGAATAGCGCCAGGCCGAATAAACCGAAACAGGCAATAGTGATGGCCAGAGTAGTGAAAACCGCGAACAACTGCCCGAATTTGATCTCGGCATCATACTGCTGGTTAAAGCGCTCGTTTAAAAAGGAATATTCCAGCGGCCGCTGCGGTACCATATTCTTCCATAGCTTTTCAATATCGGCAACGGTTTGTTGCACGTTGGCGGTGTTCATTTCAACAGAAAACAACCTGAAATTGCCCGGTAATACGCGTATGGCCAGGGGCTCGATGGGCTTTTGTAACGATTGGAAATGGAAATCTTTATAGACACCAATAATACGTCCGTCGGTAGGGTACATGCCAACTTTTACGCCTATAGCCTCGCTGGCATTGTTAAAACCAAGCTTGCGCAGCGCAGTTTCATTAATGATCATCGACTCCGAAGTATCGGCAGCAAACTGTTCTGATAAACCGCGACCGGCTATCATCGGGATGTTATACTGTTTCATGAAGCTGAAGTCGGTTAAAAATATGGGCAATTCGGCATGGATGGTATCACCTGTTCTTTTGGCAAAATCCATCGACCATCCCCCCGGATTGGTTACTCCCGGTACGTTTGATGATGCTGAGACCGATCTTACGCAGTTTACCCGCATCAGTTCGTTCTTCAGCAAGCGGTATTGTTTCTGTACCGTGTTATCGCCTTCAAAATTAATCACCATGGTTTGGGATGGCTTAAAACCAAGGTCGTGCTTTTGCATGTACTGCAATTGGGTGTACACCACTATGCTGCTGATGATGAGGATGATGGATATAGAGAATTGGAAAACAACCAAGCCTTTACGGATAAATACACTCCAGGCCGATGATTTTAAATTGCCCTTTAACGCCGTAATGGGATTAAAGCCCGAAAGGATAAAGGCCGGGTAACTGCCGGATAATAAGCCTACCACTAAAAAGATAGCACATAACGCCAGTATATGCGCCGGGGTGAAGAATTCAAATGCGATAAGCTTGCCCGCAAACTGGTTGAATGTTGGCAGTAACATGAACGATATAAAAACGGCGATGCCCAGCGCAATGCCGGTCATCAAAAACGATTCAATAAAAAATTGAGTTACTAACTGGCTGCGGGTTACACCGTTCACCTTTTTTACTGCCACCTCTTTGGCCCGTTCGGCTGCACGGGCAGTTGACAGGTTGATAAAGTTGATACACGCTATCAGCAGGATGAATACCGCAATGGCGCTAAATACATAAAGGCTGCTGATGCTGCCGGTTTTACCTACCTGGCCATCGCGGTCGCTGTGCAGATAAATATCTGTTAGCTTTTCTAAACTGTAATGATGTTTGGTAGTTGCGGTGTTGGCCTTGTGGCGATTGGCAAAAGCATCAAACTGGCTGGCCAGCTGATCTGCATTGTAGTTATCTGGCAGCAGGATATATGTCCAGAAGTTGTTGGAATACCAGTTGCTGAAAAGCCAATCGTACCCCGAATCTTTTTTCTGGGCGGTTGCCATGGATATCAGGATATCAAAATTAAAATGCGAGTTTGCAGGCACATCCCGCATAACGCCTGTAACGCGAAAGCCCTTCCCATCAAACAATAGGGTTTTACCGATGGCATCGGCCTGTCCGAAATATTTGGTTGCAGTTTTTTGAGTGATCACCACACTCATAGGCGTGCTCAAAGCAGTTTGGCTATCACCATTTATCATACCCAGATCAAATACATTAAATATGCCGGCATCCGCAAAAAACACATTCCGTTCTTCAAAAAGCTTGTTCTCATATTTAACCAGGCTTTCGGCATTAATAAACCTTACGGCTTGCTTTACCTGCGGAAAATCGTTAAGCAGGGCGGGGGCTATAGGGCCGGCGGAGCCGGCGCCATGCTGCATTAAAGCATTAGTTTGCTTATCATCCACCACGCGGTAAATGTTGCCGGCCTTGGTGTTAAACTTATCGTAGCTTAACTCATTTTGAATGTACAGCGCCATTAGTACAAAAGCCGTTAAGCTTACCGCCAGTCCGCCAATGTTTATTGCCGAAAATGTTTTGGTACGCACCAGGTTACAAAAGGCGAATTTTAAGTGGTTGGCAATCATGGTTTTGTGTTTGTTGTTAAGCGTTATAAAAGATAGAGCCAACTTTATGCCATGTTGTAAGTGTTTGTTTTGTAAGTAGTTGTGTAATTAACTATGTTAAATATGTTCGGTTACGTTACACTTTGTGTGCGTGGCCGATACACCCAATTAGGAATATAAATAAAATAACGGCTCGGGTTTTTTTTAACCATTTGGTAATCAATAAAAATAGGTGTAAAAAACACACCAATAAAGCAAACCTTTTGTTTGCCATATACGTTTACATAAATAGTTAAAAAGTGTTAAACTTTTTTGTGCGGGCGATTCGCTGAGGGCTTTTTTCAAAAATATTTTTTTACTTTTAGGGCATCAATTTACCTATGTACTCAAAACGGTTTACCAACTGGTGTGTTTCGTGCGTTTTGTTCCTTGCGTTTATGGCAACTTCATGCCAGAAAGACCAGGGCGATAAAAGCGTGGAGCAAAAAAAAGCCGTAGCTGCTGCCGATAGCGCCCTTGCCGCCACCCCCGCTACCAATTTTTTAGCATCAAGCGGTACTTTAACTTTAAACGTTCAGGATTCTACCTACACTTTTAATGCCGCCGAAGACTCTGTAGCATTTGTAAATATCAGCGTTGGCGAAAACAGGTACTTTGGCATTACTGCAATAAATAAGGCACACACCATGAGCTTTGCTATCAGCAGTAAAGGCACTGCAGCTGCCGATGTTACCAAGGGAGTAGAAGGCAGCCAGTTGCTGTTGCGCCCGGATGCCTTGCACATAAAGCAATATAGCCTTACCCAATTTACCGAATCCGGTGATGCCGGGGTTTTAGACCTGCAACGCTACCGCCAGGATAGCGTGCTCGCCAAAGGCACCTTTTTTACCTTTTTGGCGCACGATGATAAAGCCGATTCGCCTTTTTATCGTGTTGAAGGCAGCTTTAATCTGAAGCTTAAACAATAATAAACTTCCAAAAATTTTTCGGACGAGCAATGTGAAAGCACTGTTGCGTCATATTGACACCTTATTGTAAAAAACAAGCTACACCGCTATTTAACACCACTCAAGGCTTTAAAAAGCGCCCTTTTTTGCGTACATTTGTAAAAACAAAGGAGATTAATGAAAGTATTTATTGGAGGCCTTCCATTAGAAGTAAATGAGGCCGAACTAAATGCGGTTTTTGGCGATTTTGGGCCGGTTAAGTCCCTCAGGATAGTTAAAGATCGTGAAACAAAAGAGAGCAGGGGTTTTGGGTTTGTTGAGATGGTGAACGAGGATGAAGCTAAAGAAGCTATAAGATGCATGAACGGGCAAAGCTATTACGGCAAACGCATTACAGTTAACATAGCCGAGGACAAAGGTCCGGGTTTTAACGGTGGCGGTGGCCGCGGCGGGTTTAGCCGTAATTAAGCACCCCTAAAATATTTTTCTTTTTAAAAGCCGGCATTGCCCGGCTTTTTTTGTGGAGTTGTGCGGAGAATACCGCTGCCAATATCCGCACCTTTGCGGATATAATTGTATCTGCGGAGAAGTGATAGCTACCCGCCAGATAATAAAGCCATTAACCGATACTTTAAAATAACGAACCTTCCTTATATTTATATCCTAAAGTTTAATGGTTGCGGCGTTCGCCCGTTAAAATATTATTGTTAATCTTGCGTACTCCAAATAATAACATAATTTGAGCCTTTTAGGAAATATAAATAAGCTTTGGATCAGGATAACGGGTTCAACGGCAGAATTTCCGCTGGAGGTGAGGATATTCCACTCGGTTTGCATTCTTACCCTTGCCGCGCTTGCCTATAACATTCCGTTTAACTTTTTAATCGGTCTGCCGGTTATCGCGCTGCTTAGTGCGGTTACACTATTTGTATTTTCGTTTTTGTACTACTGGTCGCGCTACCGGGGCCATACCGGGCTTGCTATAACAATATTTTGCCTTTTTGGGTATTTGTTATTCGCCGTCAACTTTATTTATAATTCGGGCACATATGGGCCAACGGACCTTTTTATGGGGCTTTGCGTGCTGCTGATGCTATGTATCGCCCCAAAAAGGCAGCACCGCCTTTGGGTAGCTGCAAATGTGATTATCGTTATTGGCTTGCATGCACTTGAGTATTATAGCCCGAAGCAAATTCCTTATACTTATTTAAGCCGCGAGAGTCGTTTTTTTGATATCACATCGGCTTATATAGTTGCTGTGATCATAGTGTATTACACCATTGGCTATCTGCGCCGTAATTACGACCATGAAAAGCGCTCGGCCGGCGAAAAAGCAAATTCTATCGAGCGAAAGAATCAGCAGATCATGCAGCAGAACCAGGAACTGGAGCGCATTAACCAGGAGCGTAATAAACTCATGTCTATCATAGCACATGATCTGCGCTCGCCCCTGAGCAATATCCAGAATTACCTTGAATTGGTTACCGAATACGAACTGGATACCGAAGAGCGCCGCATGGTAGAGGGAGACCTGCTAAAGGTTACCCGCCGCACCATTGACATGCTTGGTAAACTGCTGGTATGGAGCAAAGGCCAAATGGACGGCGTAAACGTAAAACTGGGCTATGTAACCCTGCGCAGCGCCCTTTTTAATACATTAGAACTGGAACGCTCTATTGCGCTAAAAAAGGGCATTACATTAACTACCGACCTGGATTGGGACATTAAAATAGTTGCTGATAATGATATGCTGCAGTTGGTGATACGCAATCTCATCAACAACGCCATAAAATTCACCAATATAGGCGGCGAAATTACCTTTAAAGCCAAACAAATTGGCGGTGAGTGCTGGCTCATTGTTCGCGATAACGGCATTGGGATCACGGAGGAAAAGCAAAGCGAACTTTTCTCATTGCGTGCCGGCGCAACCTTTGGCACCAATAACGAAAAAGGGGTAGGCCTTGGACTGCTGCTTTGCAAAGAGTTTACCGAGCTGCAAGGCGGTCGTATCTGGCTGGAAAGCAATCCGGGCGAGGGTACGGCCTTTTATGTTTCGATGCCGGCGGGCAATTAGCAATTAATAGCAAGGCGTTTAAAGGAAAAGAATAATACAGTATGCTTAAGCTTAAAATCACGATATTCGCATTGCTTATTTGTTTTACCACAGCATCAGTTGCACAGGTCACTAATCACATTGTTGAACCGACCGGGGTATATAAGGATATCAATGTAGCTGCTGACAATAACTTAGTGCAGGATTTAGCGAATGCGAAAAAAGATAAGCAGGCAAAACTGATCCAACAGATAATTGCCGAGCCCAATAAGCATAATCCGGTTGTTTTGTATGCTTTGTCAGCAGTGCTTTTTAAAGCCGATAGAAAGGATGAAGCCTCCTTTTGGTTTTATGTTGCACAATTGCGTACCCGATACGATTTTAACCGTTGTACTGACAAAACAACGGCAGGGCCGGTTGCTCAAGTAAACGCAACCTTTGGCCCCGATATAAATAACTACGCCTTTAAAAATCTTGACACATTAGAAAAAACCGTTGGCAAGGTAGTAGACTTTGTGCGAAGCAATAAAGAAGAGTACGACCAGCGCTGGCTTAATTTAACTGGCATGGGCGCATTTGACCAAGTTTCTGTTGGTAAGGAGGGGAAGCCTTTAAGTTTACCAGCAAATGAATGGGCAGCTATAAAAGCCAAAACTATAGATGACTATTACAACGACTTTAAAGAAGCTCTTGCCGGGATGCGTGCAAAAAGAAAATAATCATGCGGTTAGAAAAGCAGAATTAGCCAACCCATTTATTGCGAAACAATTACTTTAGAATTTCTTAAATTTGCCTGTTATGAAGCCAGGTGATAAGGTAATATGCATTAACGATAAAATAGATCCGGATAAGAACGAGGAAATACGGCGCGATTTTGAGATCTGGATAACCAAAGACAAAGAGTACACCGTACGCGAGATACTGGACAATAATGGCATAGTGCCCGGCATCCTGCTTGATGAGGTGCACAACTTCCCCAAGTTTTTTAAACTGATCAACCGTTTTCAGGAACCCGCGTTCGCCATATGGCGTTTCCGTAAACTTAATTACAATACCAAACCTGCCGAGGCTTTAAGCGAAACCGATGAGTTGGTGGAAGTAGACGCTGGCGAATTGGTTAAGGTTAAAGAAAAATAGCCCTGTCCAGTTAATTTCCCGTTCAAATACCGTTAAAACACGGTTGCCCGGCAGCAAGTGTTTCACAAGCTTTGTATCATCAATCTATACCATGCTTATGAAATCATTTATCTTGCTATTCCTGCTGTTTTTGGGCCTGTGTTTATTTGCAAACGCGTTGTTATCTTAACACGCAGATCCGGCATTGTTTTTAAGGCCTGCACCTTTTTTGCCCGCATATTTTATGCAGGAATGAAATCCCCCGCTTTTTTCCGGAAGAATTACGCTAACGTGATGCCATAGTGCATCACGAAAAAGGCATACTTAATTATATGAATTATATGCTTTTTGGCATACTTCATTGTAAATTATCGCCAGCTGTTTCGGTTTCAACCAGTTGCGTTAGAATGCTTTTTAGCATGGCCTCGCGTGCCCAGGTTTGCTCAATAGGGGCGGCATCTTCGCGATACCATTTTATCGGCGTGCTGATCTCGATACGGGTTTTGTAAACGTATTGCTTATTAGGGTGCAGCTTGTTGCCCTCGTAGCTGTTCAGGTTTTCGGTTTTTATTAACTTGGCGAATTGCTTTACAGGTACATCCAGTTGCAGGCACTCATCCAGGCTGTTCTTAAAATCGTGCTTATCTTCCAGCCAAAGGGTAAGGGTTTCATCGCCCAGATCATGGTCGGCAATGCTGATGCGGCTGTAATCATAATCTACCGATATGATCATCCACCAAAGTTCGTCTTTTAGTTTTTGGGTTAGTTTCATTGTTTTAATGGTGAGTTGTGAATAGTAATTGTTGTTTAAATAATGTCGCAAGAGCAGGGTTACCCTTTTGCCTCAAATAAAGGCAACCACCCGGGCAAATATTTTTGTATAGCAGCTATTTCCTGGTGGTACTTTTGGCACGTGTTGCGGTAAGCTTCAATGCGCTGTTGTAATTCGTTATCCTTAAGTTGGGTTTTACCGTTTTTGGCGGTGGTGCGCAAAGCGCTATGGGCTAAATACATATTGCAGGGCAAAAAAAGTGATTGATTTTTACATACTTTGATAGTTTATACCCGTTAACCAGCCCGGCATCGTTGTAAAGTTGTTTCTGTAGTTTCTTGATGCATGATATTGATATTTTAAAATTTATACGTACCTTTATAGAATAACGACCCGACAAATATAAAGAATAATCTTTATTAAATAAAGAAATAAATAAAAATATTTTTCTGCCATGGAAGACCAGTCAAAACCCAATAAGATAAAAACCATTCGCCCAGAAACGCTGGAGTTTATTATCCTCTATAACCAATTGCGGGGTAAAGCCTTTAATAATAATAGCGAACTGGCCGAAGCGCTTGGTTTTAACAATGCGAGCAGCATTACCGAGATCATCAAGAGCCGTCAAAATATAGATCCTGAAAAATTAAAGATATTTAAAGAAAAGTACAGAGAATTATTAGGAGGAAAAAAAACTACGGATAAAACTGTATACGCACGCACAGGTGAAGGAATCCCTATGTATGAAATTACGGCTACGGCATCCGGCGTTGAAGTTTACAATGATATAAATGATGCGCATCCGGTAGGCCGCATGAATTTTCCGGGGATAGAAGAATGTGATTTTGCCTTACCTGTTTGGGGGCATTCGATGTATCCATACCTGGAGAACGGCTGCTGGGTGGCATTAAAAATCATCAGCGATAAAAAAATATTACCCGGCGAGGTGTACTACATTGAATGGGGCGACTACCGCATGTACAAACGCCTGCTGGTAAGCGATAACCCCGAAGAAGTGATAGCACACTCGGATAACGTTACCGAACTGATCAACAATCGGCTTAAGTACGCGCCGTTCCCCATCCGGATAGATGAAATAAAAAAGCTATGCCTGGTAAAGGATATTCATAAAAAACATAATCATTAAGTAGATATGCAGATGAGAGGATTTCAGATGTGCAGATGAAAACTCCAAATTAATAGACTTTTAGATTTATTACTTCCAACTATTAACTTTCTATGAACATCCGCCGTGCCACCCTTGCCGATATACCTGCCATTATGTTAATTGTAAAGGAAGCGGTGCCGTTATGCAGGCAACGGGCAATTTTCAATGGAACGATACCTACCCAAACCCCGAAGCTTTTTCGCAGGATATAGCATTAAACCAGTTGTGGGTTGCAGAAATGAACAATGTGGTAGTTGGTGCATCCGCTATTACTACCGAACAATATCCCGAATATGCGCAGGCCGGGCTTGACATTAATGAGCCCGCTATTGTAACCCATCGCCTGGTGGTTAGCCCTAAACATCGCGGGCATGGCATTGCAGAAGCACTGCTATTGGAAGCTGAATACGAAGCAATCCGCCAAAATATCTCCCTGCTACGTATCGATACTAATAAAGAAAACGCTGCAGCCCAAAAACTTTTCATGAAGCTTGGGTATGTGTTCGCCGGCGAAATTGGTCTCGCGTTCAGACCCGGGATGCGATTTGTTTGCCTCGAAAAAAAGTTAAGCTAAACAGTCTGAAGTTATACTCCAATAAACCTGTAAACGTTATTGTAATTGCTTAATGCAAAATGAATATTGGCTTAATCATTACTTAAAACAGTAAGAAAAAATATTCTTATAAGTTGTGAATTAACTTTTGCTTAATTATTTTTGTTCTACAATTTCTCAATTATAAATTGAGTGTTAATTTTGGAGTACCAATTATACATCACCTGTAATGTTACCAAAGTTGTTGGTGTTTGAGTTTCAACACTTAAGTGTAGGCAGCGCTTTGCAAAATTTTGCTGTTTATTCGCTTATTGTTTTTATGCTGATGATTGTCCTGGTACAACTAAATGTTGATACGGAAACCGGTATGCGCAGGTTTATTATTACTCGTGCCTCATGGCTGGCCCATATGATGCAACCCGGATACCGCGCGCTTTGTTTTAAAGTGAAGCAGCTATTTATAAGTAGGCACTAACCTGTACTTAACATCGGCTAAAAACATTTATGTTATTGGCATGATATAAAATTAAGATCCTATCACCGAGATTTGAAGTATGGCGGGGGCGATCCTGCAGATACAATAAAAATTCACATTTACTATGGAATACAGACAATTAGGAGGCTCGGGATTACAAGTGCCCGTATTGAGCTTTGGTACCGCGACCTTTGGGGGCGCCGGCGAATTTTTTAAGGCCTGGGGCCAAACCCAATTAGACGACGCGAAAAAACTGGTGCACCTGTGTATGGACGCCGGCGTAAACTTTTTTGATACCGCTGATGTATACTCGGGCGGTGTGGCCGAAGAAATTTTAGGTAAAGCACTGCTGGGGATCCGTAACGAGGTGCTGGTATCTACCAAGGCAACCTTTAAAATGGGCGACGACCCAAATTATGGCTCCTCGCGTTTTCACCTCATCCGTTCGGTAGAAAATAGCCTTCGCCGTTTACAAACAGATCATATCGACATTTACCACATGCACGGTTTTGATGGCAATACGCCTGTTGAAGAAACCCTGCACGCGCTTGATGATCTGGTAAGCAGCGGTAAAATAAGATACATCGCCTGCTCCAATTTTTCAGGCTGGCACCTGATGAAATCACTTTCGGTGTCAGAACGTTATGGCTGGGCCAAATATATTGCCCACCAGGCTTATTATTCACTGTTAGACAGGGAATTTGAATGGGAATTGATGCCGCTTGGTATCGACCAAAAAGTAGGCACTATTGTATGGAGCCCTTTGGCATCCGGCCAGTTGGGTGGTAAATTCAGGCGCGGGCAGCCTATCCCTGCGGATAACCGCCGCAGCCAGGGTGGCAGCCACGGCCCCGAAACTGATTTTGAACGCCTGTATACTATAGTAGATGCATTGGATGAGGTTGCTGAGGAAGTAGGCAAATCGGTAGCACAGGTAGCTATTAACTGGCTGTTGCAACGCCCAACCGTAGCCAATATTATTATAGGTGCCCGCAACGAGGAGCAGCTAAAGCAGAACCTCGCCGCCGTAGGCTGGAACCTAACCACCGAACAAGTGAAAAAGCTTGATGCCGCCAGCGAGGTAGCGCCAATTTATCCGTACTGGCACCAAAGGCAGGATACGAAGTTAATTCCATTGCCGAAGTTTTATTAAGCAAAAATGGCCGCTCAATTGGGCGGCCATTTTGTTTGTGTGATAGCAAGGATTAAGCCTTCAGCATTTTCATTTTTTCAGGGTCCCAAAACATGGGGGCGTTTTTAAAATAGCTATCGTTACACAGCAGGGCAGGGGCGGCCGCACGATAACCAAAAATGGCATCCTCGGTAACCTTGCCGCCATTGCGAATAGCGATGATAAAGTTGTTCATGTGATCGTACGGGCCACCTAAATATCCCTTTTCGGCGTCGTAAGTGATCTGTTCGGGCGGTAGCATCATTTTACGGCCGCTGTTTGTTTGGCCCATAGCCTTCATTTTTTCGATGTAGAAGGGGTCGTTATTATCAATGGTTTTGTTGCGTTTTAGGGTGACGCTATCCCAGGTAATATCCATAGAGCCTTCGCTGCCTACCAGTTTAAGATAGGTTGTACCACTGGTGCCATCCACAAAGTTGCAGCGTAGCGACAGGTTGAACGCCGGGTGTGTAGCTGCCTTGGCATAATCAAAGGTGCCTAATAAAACATCGGGCACTTCGCGGCCATCGTTCCAGTAGCGCAAACCACCCGATGCATATATTTTATTCGGCCCCATCGAGCTGGTGATAAAATGCAGGCTGCTAAACAGGTGAACAAACAAGTCGCCCGCCATGCCGGTGCCGTAATCCGTATAGTTTCTCCAGCGGAAAAATCTTTTGGAATCGAACGGGCGTTTTGGCGCGTTGCTGATATAAGTTTCCCAATCTACTGTTTGAGTTGAAGCATCCTCGGGGATGGGGTATTGCCAAACCTCCACTGCGCCGCGGCGTGCCCAAAAACCTTCGGCATAATTCAGTTCGCCAATAGCGCCGCTTTTTAAAAGTTCCTTTGCTTTCTCGTTACCAAGCGAAGAAACGCCCTGGCTGCCCACCTGGAACACCTTGCCGGTTTCCTGCTGCGCTTTGATCACCGCCGGGCCTTCCATCACGGAGTGTACCATCGGCTTTTCGCAATAAACATGCTTACCGGCATGCATGGCGTCCACAGAGATCTGCTGGTGCCAATGATCGGGCGTGGCAATGATAACCGCGTCAACATCCTTGCGGTTCAATATCTCTTTGTAAACTTTAGTGGTGAAAATGTCGGCACCCCAGCGGGTTTTGGCCTCTTTCAGGCGGCCATCGTACAGGTCACACACGGCAACCAGTTTTACACCCGGTATTTGCAGGGCGGTTTGGGTATCAGAGGTACCCATGCCACCGGCGCCTATCAGGGCAATGTTCACCTGGTCGTTAGCGCCAATGCTGTTGTATTGCTGTTTAAGGTAATGAAAGCTGCCAATATTATCGGCTGCCATTAAATTACTGCCAACGGTAGCCGCAGCTGCGGTAGTGGCCAGTTTTTTAAGAAATCCTCTGCGCGATGCTTCGTTATTTTCCTTCATTTTTTGAAACGATAAGTATGGTTTTGTGGTTTGAGATACGGAATGTGAAAGGTATAAAATTTATTTAATTAGTTCATAGCCGTTGCTAGGGGAGTTATTTTAATGATTGTTAATTTAGCCTTTTTTGGCTAATATTAGCAAAATTAGCCTTTTGGGGCTAATAAGTTAATAATTAGCCTTTTTTGGCTAATTTGTTTGATGTTAGCCTATTTATGCTAATATTTGCTTTGCCAAGTGCTTATGACGTTATTATGAGAGCAATACTTACAGCCGATATTGTTAATTCATCATTTTTAACAACGGCATTCGATAAGCTAATAGATGATTTGAAACAGTTTTTCGATGACGAAAAAACCGACTTTTACAATGGAGATAGCTTCCGGGTGCTTATTATCAAGCCGGAAACAGCATTATTGAAATGTATAAAAAGCAGGCTTCTGGCTATAACATATGCAGAAAAGCATACCATAGATATACGGGTAAGCATAAATATAGGGCATTTGAGATCTGACGATATCGATCTGCGATCGAGCATGGATGAGCTTTTGGTGGCTTCGGGGCGAAGCTTTGCCAAATTGCAGGGTACACCACGGCGACTATATATCAATAGCGGCAATGCAGAAAAAGACTTTACTTACGAAATAATAGCCGAATATACAGATAGCCTGGTGGCGCAGATAACCGCAAAACAGGCAAAAGTTATCTATCAATTGCTTTCGGGTAAATCGCAGGTAGAAACCGCAGCTTTTTTAGGCTTATCAACCGCCACGGTAAGTAAGCAGGTAAAGGCGGGCCGTTACGAAGAGATCAGGAGCGTGCTTAATAAATTCGAAACATTAACAAACCAACTGCAAAATGGAAATTAGTATCATATGGCTCGTTAAGTTGTTGCTGGCGCATTTGGTAAGCGATTTTTGGTGGCAACCATCAAAATGGGTGGAGGACAGGCAACAACGGAAAATAAGATCTAAGTACCTTTATCTGCATATCCTGGTTACCGGCGCAACGGCTATTTTATTTGTTGGGTTTAATTATTGGAAGGTAGTTTTGTTTATCACCGTCCTGCACGGCGTAATAGATCTTGCTAAATCGTACACCAGGGCGAATTTCACCTATTTTATAATAGACCAATTACTGCATTTATTGGTGATCCTAATAAGCTGGATGATGGTTTTTGACCAGCATAAACTTGATATGCAAACCTTAACCGGCTTTTACGAAAACAGCAAGTTTTGGGTAGTTGCTACCGTTGCATTTTTCTTAACTCTTCCTACATCTATCATCATAGCTTACGCCACCAAACATTGGGCTGTGCAGCCCGGATTGAAAAATGCCGGGAAATATATCGGGATAATTGAGCGGCTCATCATCTGCGTATTGGTGTACCAGGGACAGTACGAGGCAATAGGCTTACTAATTACCGGGAAAAGCATTTTAAGGTATAACAGCGCTAACGAAGAAGCCAAAACCGAATACCTGCTGATAGGTACCCTCTTAAGTATTTTTATAGCATTTGCAGCAGGTTTTGCATTAAAGCTCGTTTTGAAGTAGCTCTTAGTTCATGGTAATGTAAGTTTATGGTACGATTGATATGCGGCGATCACTTATACCATCAACCAGGAGCTCCTCCCATGAACTATCATCTATGAACCATGAACCCAAACACCTATCTTTGCCCGCACAACGTATATGAGCAAAATTGTAACACCGTACCAGGATCAACAGGGCACCAAAAAAGAACAGGTGGCCGATATGTTCAACAATATCTCCAAAACCTACGATTTTTTAAATCACTTTATGTCGCTGGGGATAGATATCATCTGGCGCAAAAAAGCCATCAACGAACTCCAGGTCGATAAGCCCCAGCTGATATTGGATGTGGCCACCGGCACCGGCGATTTCGCTTTCGAGGCGCTATCTATTTTAAAACCGAAAAAAATTATCGGGGTTGATATTTCGCAGGGGATGCTGGATATCGCGAAGCAAAAAATAGCTAAACGGGGCCTTTCTGATAAATTCGAGGTAAAGCTGGGCGACTCGGAAAAACTACCGTTCGGGGCAAATGAGTTTGATGCTGTTACCGTGGCTTACGGCGTACGTAATTTTGAAAACCTTGCCGATGGATTGGCCGATATATTCCGGGTATTAAAACCGGGTGGCAAAGCGGTGGTATTAGAGTTTTCTAAACCCAAAGCATTCCCCATAAAACAACTATACGCGTTTTACTTTAACTACGTTACGCCTGGTATTGGTAAGCTGTTCAGTAAAGATGCCCGCGCTTATACCTACCTGCCCGAGTCGGTTGCCGCCTTCCCGGATGGCGAAGCATTTACCGGTATGATGGCAAAGGCTGGTTTTAAAAATACCAAAAGCCGGCCTTTGGCGTTTGGTATCTGTTCAATTTATACCGGCATTAAATGATAAAACGTTACCTGGCCATCTTACTGGTACTATTGTGCTGCAGCACTTTACTGCGCGCACAGCAGTTTTCGCCAGCATGGGGTGGGGGTGCTGACCAAACCGACCTCAGCTTCGGTTTTAGTTTTTCGTACGTATCCAGCGATTTTAAAATAGTAAAACAACCCAACTGGCGCGCGCCTTATTTTGATGCTGACTCCCGCACTTACGTAACCGATTCACTTAACAGTATCGGTTCAAAAAATACGCCTGGTTTTGCTGTGGGTTTCATAACCCGCTACCGCTTAACCGACCACCTTGAGGTACGCACTACGCCCTCGTTGGTGTTTTCTGATAAAAAACTGCGCTATACCTACGCCAACACTGCCGAACCTATTGATAAACAGGTGCAAACAACGACGGTAGATTTCCCTTTGTCGCTTAAGTTAAAAAGCGACAGGGTCGGTAATTTGCGTGCCTACTTGCTTGGCGGCGTTAAATTTTCTACTGCCATAGGCGGAAAAAAAGATGGAGACAACACCGCCCCTTTAGAGCGACTACTTAAGAATAGCAAAAGCTATTCCTCCTATGAAGCCGGTTTCGGTTTCGATATCTACTTCGAGTATTTCAAGCTCTCGCCCGAAATAAAGGTGACCAACACTTTCGGCAACCTGCTCATCCAAGAGAATCACCCCTTCTCTGCACCCATCAGTAAGTTATCGCTGCATACCATTATGTTTAGTCTGTATTTCGAATAGAATCGTCTGAACCGGTATTTTTAATTTGATGATTTGTTTTTTAAATGTGTTCAAGAGGGCTTCGCCGGGTAAGCAGATTTATGCGATGTTTTGAATTTTGATTTGCGGCTTGATTATTAGTTAATTATCCTGCTGGCAAACCCAAAACATTACAACCTTTCAACATTAAAACCTTTCAACCTCAATATTATCCCAACATAAAAACATAATTTCGCTGCCGATAGTTACACTACCTATGGCTAAGATCGCATTAATAACAGGTGCTACCGCGGGGATAGGCGAGGCCTGTGCCCACACATTTGCCCGCGAGGGTTACAATTTGATACTTACCGGCCGCCGGATGCAGCGTTTAGAACGACTCGCTGAGGTGCTGAATGATAAATACAACATAGAGGTTGCCATCTCCTGTTTCGATGTACGCAGTAAGGCGCAGGTAATTGAAAACTTGCAGGGCCTGCCCGAAGAGTGGAAACACGTGGATGTATTAGTAAATAACGCCGGGCTAAGCCAAGGGTTGGATCCTATTGATAAAGGCAGCTACGATGATTGGGAAACCATGATTGATACCAATATTAAAGGCCTGCTTTACGTAAGCCGCGTGGTAAGCAACTGGATGATCGATAACGGTTTCGGGCATATTATCAACCTGGGGTCGATAGCCGGGAAAGAGGTTTACCCTAACGGGAACGTATATTGTGCTACCAAACACGCTGTGGATGCATTAAATAAAGGTATGCGGCTTGATCTGCTCAGCCACGGCATAAAAGTTACCGCTGTACATCCCGGCGCGGTAGAAACTGAATTTAGCGAGGTGCGCTTTAAAGGCGATAAAGAACGAGCTAAAAAAGTGTACGATGGCTTTGAGCCGCTGGTAGCCCAGGATGTTGCCGAAACCATTTGGTTTGTAGCATCGCGCCCGGCACATGTAAACATCAACGACATAGTAATTATGCCAACCGCACAGGCAGCAGCAACAAATATATTCAGAAAGTAGGGTAGATGTGCAGATTTCAGATTTCAAATGTGCAGATGAAAAAAAATAATTCCGAAATCGAACATCCGAAATCCGAAATAAAAATCCACTCATTCACAAAATCACTCATTCACAATTAACATATGTCACTCATTACACAAATAGACCAGGATATCAAACAAGCGATGCTATCCAAACAACCCGACCGTTTGCGCGGGCTGCGTGCCATAAAATCGGCTTTGCTGCTGGCTAAAACAGAAAAAGGCGCCGCCGAGGAATTAACTAAGGAAGCAGAGATTAAAGTGCTTCAAAAGCTTATTAAGCAGCGTAAAGAATCGGCAGACATCTATAAAGCGCAAAACCGGGAAGATCTATACGAGGTGGAAATGGCCGAGATGTATGTTATTGAACCCTATTTGCCACAGCAAATGACCCGTTTTGAAATTGAAGGTTACATACAGGAGGTAATTGGCCGCCTGGGCGTAACATCGGTAAAAGACATGGGCAGGGTAATGGGCGTTGCCAATAAAGAACTTGCCGGCCAGGCCGATGGCAAAACAGTATCAGAAGTGGTTAAACAACTGTTAGGATAATTTAATTGTTAAAATTGTTGTAGGTATACCCTAATAAACTAAATTTACCGTAGTAACTACAACTTTTCAGACTAAAACGTAAAACGGTCTGCACCAGTTTAAAGCTGCATTTGAACAAGGAACTATGAATTTTGTACTGAAAGAAGAGAAGGGTTTTACATACGTAGAAGAAGGCCAGGGCGAACCACTACTGCTTTTGCACGGCCTGATGGGCGCGCTGAGCAACTGGGAGAAAGTGATAGAGGAATTTAGTCCGCATTACCGGGTTATCATCCCTATTTTGCCTATTTACGATATGCCCATATTAACCACCGGCGTACGCGCGCTTTCTAAATTTGTACATAAATTCATCAAGTTTAAAAAACTGACGAAGATTACCATGCTGGGTAATTCGCTTGGTGGGCATGTTGGGTTAATATATGTATTGTCACATCCGGGGTATGTAAAAGCGTTGGTATTAACCGGTAGCTCTGGCTTGTACGAGAATGCTTTTGGTGGTTCGTTCCCGCGCCGCGAGAATTACGAGTTTGTGAAAGGAAAAGTAGAATATACCTTTTACGACCCTGCCGTGGCATCAAAGGAAATGGTTGACGAGGTGTACGCCAATATTAACGACCGCGCCAAGGTGATACGCATATTGGCCATGGCAAAATCAGCTATTCGTCACAATATGAAGGGCGACCTGCGCAAGATAACGATGCCCGTTGCGTTAATATGGGGCAGGGACGATAAAATTACCCCGCCGGAGGTAGCTGTTGAATTTAATCAGTTGTTGCCAAATTCGTACCTGTACTGGATAGATAAATGCGGGCACGCCCCAATGATGGAGCACCCGGAGGAGTTTAACAAGTACCTAAATGTGTTTTTAGATAAATTAAAACAATAAAAATATGCTTGCAGTTGAGCTGATCTCGGATGCCGTCCCCCCGGTGCACACTTCTGATTCGATACAGAAAGTGTTCGATCGTATGGCGGAGTTCCGGGTACGCCACCTGCCTATAGTGAACGAAGAACAATTTTTGGGCCTGCTGTGCGAAGATGACCTAATAGAAGAACCCGACTATAACACCCAGATAGGGGCGCTCGCGCTGTCGCTTGTGAACCCTTATGTGTTGGAGGAGCAGCATATTTATGATGTGATCCGCCTGTTTTACGAGCAAAATCTAAGTGTGGTGCCCGTGCTCGATATCAAAAAGGATTACCAGGGGCTTATCTCTATTAATACCATGAACGAGTACTTTGCCAAGCTTACTTCGGTAAGCGAACCGGGAGGCATCATCGTATTGGAGATCAGCAATAAGAATAATTCGCTGGCCCATATGTCGCAGATTGTAGAGTCGGACAATGCGCAGATTTTAAGTTCTTACACCCGTACCTTCCCCGAAAGCACCCGTATGGAGGTAACGCTGAAGGTGAATAAGCAGGATATTTCCAACATTATAGCCACCTTTCTGCGGTACGAATACGATGTAAAAGCTACCTTCAACTTCACCGATCATAACGACAATGCTAAAGACAGGTTCGATTCGTTTATGAATTATTTGAATTTGTAGTAGCCACGCTGGTAAAGGCAACTAATTGACTCATAAGGTTATGCAGGTGTCTAGTTTTTAAAAGATAGACACCCTGAACGCACCTGGACACCATTGGACACACACTTGAACACCCCGCGAAGGGGCATTTGCGCCAAGTTTGATTTTGCACTAAAAAAAAAGCTTTTTTTTGCGCTTTTCACGCTTTTTTAAGATAAACCTGCTGCTTTTTACAAAATGCATCATTATGCATCTCAGGGATCTATTCGTACTTTACCAATAAGTGTCTGTTGAAAACCCCTTGTCTAAAAAACTCAAACTTTTCTCCGCTACCCAACCTATTTTTATAGCTTTGCAGCCCCTACTACGCTAACCACGCCCATGAAAAATCTTTTTTTCCTGTTTCTGATCTCTGTTTTGGCCATATCGTGTACCAAAAATGCTGATAAGCCCGAAACCAAACTCCTCAATAAATACGCTGCCGAATACGTGCGGCTTGGGCTAACTATTGGCGAGTACGATAAAGATTTTGTAGATGCTTATTATGGCCCCGACTCGTTAAAACCAAAAGCGGTTGAAGGCGAGGAGTTCCCGCGCGACAGTCTGCTGGCATCGGTAAACAGCCTGATGAATGATGTTAAGCTGTTGGCTACCTCTGCCGAAGTGGATTCCAATAAAATGCGCGCCAACTGGCTTTACGATCAGTTAGCTTCTTTCAGCGGGCGTATCAAGATCTTCTCGGGCGAGTACAGTACGTTCGACCAGGAATCGAAGCAACTGTTCGGAGTAACCGCGCCTGTAAACACCGAGGACTATTTTAAAGCCCAATTAGTGTTATTAGATAGTTTGCTGCCGGGTAAAGGCAACGTAAACGACCGCTTTCAGAAACTGGCCAATAAATTCATCATCCCTAAAGATAAGCTTGACCCGGTGATCAAAGCCGCCATAGCCGAATCGCGCAAGCGTACACTGGCACACTATAAATTGCCTGCAGGAGAATCTTTTACGCTGGAATTTGTTACCGATAAGCCTTGGAACGGCTATAATTGGTATAAGGGCAATTACCAAAGCGTAGTACAAATAAATACCGATATTAAGATATTTATTGATCGCGCGATTGATGTGGGCAGCCACGAAAGTTACCCCGGCCACCATGTATACAATACGCTGCTGGAGAAAAATCTTTATCATGATAGGGGATATGTAGAGCTTTCGATGTACCCCTTGTTTAGTCCGCAATCGCTTATTGCCGAGGGCAGCGGTAATTATGGTATAGAAATGGCTTTTCCTGGCAATGAAAAGATAAAGTTTGCTAAGAACGTATTGCTGCCGCTTGCCGGTTTAGATACTGCAGGGGCTGATGCTTATTTTAGAGCTCTCACTATTAAAGGTAACCTTAACTATGCACGTAACGAGGCCGCGCGCGGGTTGATAGACGATAACTGGAGCCAGAGCAAAGCCCGCACCTACCTTAAAAAGTATTGCCTGATGAACGATGAAACCGCAGAAAAATCGGTAAGCTTTATAAAAAAATACCGGGCGTACGTGATCAACTATAATTATGGGCTCGACCTGGTGAAGCATCACATCGAAAAAAATGGCGGAACCGCTAAAGACCCTGCCAAACGCTGGGAGTTGTTTGGTACCCTTTTGAGTAACGAGGTTACGATGGACGAGCTGGCCAAATAGGCATTCCTAAAGAGGTCGCCTTATACCAGGTTATAAGCCTGCGCAAATTTAACCGCGTCGTAATTGTTTTTAAGGTTTAGTTTGCTGCGGATATTGCGGCGGTGGGTATCTGCCGTAGCGGGTGATATAAAAAGCGCCTCAGCTATCTCGCCAGAATTATTGCCCACTGCCATACATTTAAGCACCTCCTTTTCGCGCTTTGTAAGTGTTAAAAACAAAGGGTTGTTGTTTCGCAGAAAATTTATCTCCTCCATTACCCGGTTTACTTTCGAGGTAATATGATGAACCGGGTCTATCAAGCCTGCCGTAGTAATGAGGTGGGTGGTTTCACCAGCCTCGTTACGCGCAAAAACCTTTGTATTGCTTACAAATAGCTGCCAATCGGTATTCTGCGGTACCCTTACCTGCTGAAAATAAGATACCTGCTCATTCGATTGGCTACGCATAATGTGCATTATTTTAGGCACATAATCATTACTGTCTTCGGTATTAAAGTATTTCACATAGTACAGGTCAGGGCCGAGCGCCTGCAAATCCTCCAGCGTGGTGCCCAATATGTTAAGGCCGGTGCTGTTCATATATACAATTTCCAGTGTATCAGCGCGGTGAATGATCAGTGCAGAGGGTAACTCGTCTGCGAATAGGCGGATATTATTGAGCCTTTGGGCGAAATTTTGATCCATAGCGATACTAAACAGGTTAATTAATTGATGGGGGTATTAATTATGGTTGTTAAAATACCTAATGTTAGGTATTTTTTTCAGTCTTTAATAGGTAGATATTCGCATGGCCGATGTAAGTATTTAAACGTTAATTAATTAAAGTAAAAAAAATATTCGTCCCGATGTTTTTAAACTTTAAACATATCGCCTCAATAAAATAAATAATTGTGGTAGTAAAACATCTAAACAGGTGTTTGGAAGATTTCAGAAACGGGGCAGCTAACGCGGTTAAAGGAACAGATTTATGAGCAAACTTCGGGGGCAGTTAGCATCATAAACCTAAACCATGCCGTTAAAGGCATTAGCCGTATTGTTGCCTCCGCTTTTGTTTCTTCCGAACACTTGTTGATGATATTAAGCACAAGCAAGGCACCCCCCTGCGTCAATTACTTTTCCCACGTATTTTAGTATATTGCTGCAGAATCATTCCCATGAAATACATTTTCTTATTAATAGCGGCGGTAGTACTATCGGCTGGATTTTCTTACGGGCAGCAACAGCCTGCCGGAAAGAAACTATATAACCCCATGTTTAAATGGCGGATAACCATCCCCGAAGGTTTTGAAAACATGAGCCCGCAGGAGTATGCCGGGATGCAGAAAAAAGGGGCGGACGCCATCGAAAAAACATACGATAGTAAGGTGGTCAATCAATCGAAACCAATTTTGTATTCAAAAGCGACCAGATGCATTACTTTGAATCTAACTACCAGCCATTTAATATAAAAACAGACGGAAGCTATGCGGCCAGTTGTAAAAATGTGGGGGATGTGCTTTACGCCACTTTTGCCAAACAAATACCCGGTGTTAAAATGGATACCACATACTCAACGGAGGTGGTAGATAAGCTTAGCTTCAGAGTTTTTAAACTGGATATTTTTTTACCCAACGATAACGTGCTTACCTGTTACATGTTTAGCAGGCTCTTTGGCAACCGCGATTTTTCTGTTGTGGTGATGTTTGTGGATAGGCTAAAGGGCGAAGGGATGCTTAATTCTTTCCGCAGTTCCACATTCGCCAAAAACTAAGTATAATGCTGCTTCGCCGACGCCGAAGGTCGCGATCTCAGGATTTTGAGATTTACTGCGGCTTTTCACATTCAAAGTTCGATATTCGTTTTTTTATTTGAATGAAGATAGCAGTTTACGGGAGGCAGTTTAACGATCCGCAGGTATTTCCTTACATACGGCAGGTGTTTGATAGCCTGGTGCTGCATCAGGTGGATGTTTATGTGCATCACCAGTTTAATGAATATCTGCAGGGCAATGTAGATACTACCGCCTACAACGTGCTCAAACCGGGCGACATCATTAAAGATTTCATTGATATCTTTATCACCATTGGTGGCGATGGCACTTTGCTGGATATGGTAACGGTTATCCGCGATAGCGGTGTGCCGGTTATAGGCATCAACTTTGGCAGGCTGGGCTTTTTGGCCAGTATCAACAAAAACGATATAGCAGCTGCCATGCATGCGGTAGTGAACAAAGAATATACGCTTGATTGCCGCGAGTTGTTGGTCATAGATTCGGACAAGAAGATCTTTGGCGACGATAACTTCGCGCTGAACGATGTCACCATCCATAAGCGCGATGATTCGGCCATGATCACCACCCATGTTTCGCTGAATGATGAGTTTTTAAACTCCTATTGGGGCGATGGTATCATTATCTCCACCTCTACAGGGTCTACAGCTTATTCGTTGAGTTGCGGTGGTCCCATTATCTTCCCGCAGTCGAACAGTATTGCCCTCACACCCGTATCGCCGCATAACTTAAACGTAAGGCCAATTATTTTGCCCGATACCAGCAAGCTCTCCTTCGAGGTAGAATGCCGGGGAACGAATTACATCGTATCGTGCGATAGCCGCACCGCGGTGATTGATAAAACCATGCAATTCAGGGTATATAAGGCGGATTTTAAACTCAATTTGATCCGGATGAATAATGAAAGCTACTTGCAAACGTTAAGGACTAAATTGTTATGGGGCTTAGATGCCCGTAATTATTAAATTTAACGGATGCTAAAATTTTCCGCTGCCTTATTCTTCTTTATACTTAGTTATACGGTACAAGCCCAAACCTGGGAAATTGGCGGCGCTTTAGGCGGTGCAGGTTACATTGGCGACCTTAACCCAAGTCCGTTTAAACCAAGCGGTGGCTCTGCAGGTCTGTTTGTGAAGCGAAACTTTAATGGCTATCTCTCGGCAAGGCTAAATTACCAGGTTGGCAAAATAGCGGGCGCGGATAGTACATCATCCAGCCAGCAGTTGCGCAACCGCAACTTAAGCTTCACCGATGGTTTGAAGGAGCTGAGCCTGATGGCCGAGTTTAACTTTATGAAATACATACCCGATGCCGGTAAGAACAAATACACACCCTACATTTATTTAGGCATCGGCACAACGGCGTTCGCGCCGCGTACCATATACAACGGTACCGAAATATCTCTGCGGGCGCTCCGTACCGAAGGGCAAGCATCCGAATATAAAACCAGCACTATTGTTATCCCTTATGGGGCGGGCATTAAATACAACATCGGCGGTAAGTGGACGGTAGCCGCCGAGTTAGGCTATCGCTACACCCGATCCGATTTTTTAGACGATGTAAGCGGCCTTTATGCGCCGCATAGCCAGCTACCCAGCCCCTTATCTGTTGCACTTGCCGACCGAAGCGGCGAACGTACAGGCGTTTACACCGGCAGCCCCGGCTCCCAGCGTGGCGACTTGCGGACTACCGACATTTACGGCTTCTTCGGCTTTACACTATCCTACACCTTCGTAACTGCGAAGTGCTATTACGAGGAGTAAATTTCTGAACCATGATTTTCTTGATTAACGGATTGCTTGATTTTTAAATCGGGGGTATTCTTAAATCCTATTCATTATAGTTGAGACAATCTTCGTATCACATAACTAACCTGGCCGCTAATGGTAAATAACGATGTTAAGTGTGGATTAATGATATTATATTCTGTATTTATAAAATAAAACAAAATATAATTTGTTAAATTGAAATAATGCATTACTTTTATACGTTGAATTATTCGAAACCAATTATTTAACTCTAAACGTATAAAGCCATGGCCGAATTAAACACCGCTCCCGAAAAACAAGGCAAAAAAGTACGCACCAAAAAACAAGCCCTGCGGGTAGATCTTACCGCAATGGTAGATCTTGCCTTTTTGCTCATTACCTTTTTTATGCTGACCACAACGCTCAGCCTGCCAAAAGTTATGAATGTGGCCATGCCCGACAGTACAAACGACCCCGAGCCACAGGCAGCGTCCCGCACGATGACTATCTGCCTCGGCAAGGACAACCATGTGATGTATTACCTTGGAGAAGCTAAAAATCCTATTATGTCGGCAACGCTAACCAACTATAGTAAAAGCGGGCTGCGCCATGCCATAATGGATGTGCGCCAAAAAGTATTGGCTGCAACCAGCAAAAGTATGATGGTGATCATTAAACCCGGTGACACATCTGTTTATGAAAACCTGGTAAGCGCGCTTGATGAAATGAAGATAACCGATGTGCAGCAGTATGCCATCGCCGATATCGATACCAAAGACATCAGTATGCTAAAGGATAAACAAGCCTATTAACACGCACCTAAACCTCATCAATAAATTAGTAATGTTTACCCTCTTCTGCTTCGGCAGGGAGGGTTTTTTAATTTGGGGATTCAAATAAAAACCAACGCACTCACTTTCAATAGTTACCCAAAAAATCCTTTTTATTTCTTTTTCACTCCATACTAAAATAATACAAAGTAAGTTTTACCTTTGTCACCTTAAAAAAGAAGCGTATTTATATAAAACTTTGCTTAAAACAGGGTTTGTTTTAGTAAAGCTATGTATTTAACAGCCCTGTTTTGGCTGGTAAATTGCCCCGAAAAATGAGTTTAAAGGATCAGATAGATTTGCAAAGATTGCCCCGCCACGTAGCTGTTATAATGGATGGTAACGGCCGTTGGGCAAAAGGCAAAGGCAAATTAAGGGTGTTTGGCCATCATAACGGTGTGCTATCTGTACGCGATGTAGTGGAAGGCGCAGGCATCCTGGGCATCCAATACCTTACCCTTTACACCTTCAGCGCCGAAAACTGGAACCGCCCAACGTTTGAAGTGAACGCCATTATGGAGCTCCTCATCAGCACTATTAATAAAGAAATTAATAAGCTGATGCAAAACAACGTACGCCTTAACGCCATTGGCGACCTGGGCCAGCTCCCCGCCAAATGCCACAAAGAACTTAACAACGCAATAAATAAAACATCGGTAAATACCGGGTTGGTGCTTACACTTGCTTTAAGCTACAGCAGCCGCCGCGAAATTGTACACGCTGCCAAATCATTGGCAGTTAAGGTGCAGAACGGCGAACTAAAGCCCGAGGATATTGATGAAACTATGTTTGAAGATAATTTATATACCGGCGGCATCCCCAATCCCGAGCTTTTGATAAGAACGAGCGGGGAGTACCGTATAAGTAA
The DNA here is from genome assembly GCF_014773265.1 of Mucilaginibacter pankratovii. GTDB lineage: Bacteria > Bacteroidota > Bacteroidia > Sphingobacteriales > Sphingobacteriaceae > Mucilaginibacter > Mucilaginibacter pankratovii. The sequence goes on from NZ_JACWMY010000007.1 coordinate 282,323, forward strand.
CTACCTGCTTTGGCAAATTGCTTATGCCGAACTGTACTTCACCACAAAACTATGGCCCGATTTCAGGCGCGAAGACTTGTATGAAGCTATACTGGATTACCAGAAACGCGAGCGCCGTTTTGGGATGACAAGCGAGCAGGTAAACTAAATTTTTTCTTTTAACAAAATTTAACAACTGTATAAATTATTTTTAGCCCACTAAAATATTCGGATGAATAAAGTCTTTTTTGCTATTCTTTTCTCTCTTATAAGCACAGCTGCCATTGCCCAGATACCCGGCCAAAGGCGGTCTACGCTTACGAAAACCATCCCTGCCGATAGTTTGAGCTACCTTAATCCCAAAGATTATATCATTGGCGGCATAACCATTAGTGGCGCCAAATACCTCGATAAAGATGTATTGCTGCAAATATCAAAACTAAACAAGGGCGATAGGATAAACCTGCCCGGCGAGGCCAACGCCAACGTGATAAAAGACTTGTACAAACAGGGCCTTTTTGATGATATCCACTTAAACGTAACCGGTATTAACATGGATACCATTTACCTGGAAATTGCTGTTGTGGAACGCCCGCGCCTCTCCAGGCTAAAAATAACCGGCATCCGCAAAGGCGAAGTAGAGGATGTTACTAAAAAGCTAAGCGATAAAACCGGCAAAATTGTAAACGAAAATTTGCTGAGCACCACTACCGCTATTATTAAAAAGCACTTTAACGAAAAAGGCTACCTGAATACAACCGTTACCATTACCCAGGTTAAGGATCCGGGCGACCCGAACAGTGTGATACTGAATGTGGCGGTCGACAAAAAATCGAAGGTGATGATCAACGACGTAACCTTTGAGGGCAATAAAGATTTTTCGCAGGCAAAACTGCGTAAATACCTTAGCAAAACCCGCAAGCGCCGTTGGTATAACCTGTTCGGTTCAAAAAAATTCAAGCAGGATAAATACGACGAGGATAAGCAAAACCTGGTTGATAAAATGCAGGCTGCCGGTTACCGCGATGCAGAAATAATAAGCGACAGTGTAACCCGCCACGATGATAAAACAGTTAATGTAAAAATTAAGGTTTACGAAGGGCATAAGTATTACTTCGGTGATATCAAGTTTTCGGGCAACGCGCGTTACCCCGCCGAAATTCTTACCCGTGTACTATCTATCGAAAAAGGCTCTGTATTCAGCGAAGATGAATTGAGCAAACGCTTAAGTGGCCCTACGCCGAACGATGATGATGTTTCATCGCTTTACCTTAACGATGGTTATTTAACTTTTAATGCCGACCCGGTGCAAACCCGCATTCATAACGATACCGTTGATCTGGATGTAAGGATCTACGAAGGGCCGCAGTATACCATTAACCGCGTAATATTAAAAGGTAACGATGTTACCAACGATAAAGTAGTAATGCGCGAGATCCGTACCAAGCCAGGGCAAAAATTCAATAAAGCACTGTTGATACGCAGCGCCCGCGAAATTGGCCAACTGGGTAACTTTGATGAGCAAAAAACAGAACCACGCCCAACCAACATCAACCCTTCCGAAGGTACGGTTGACCTGGTTTACAACGTGGTTGAAAAGCCATCAGATCAGATAGAGCTTTCGGGCGGTTTCGGTGGCGGGCAGCTGGTGGGTACACTGGGTTTAACGTTCAACAACTTCTCGTTACGTAACCTGTTCAACGGTAAGGCATACCGTCCGTTGCCAAAGGGCGACGGGCAGAAATTGAGCTTAAGGGGCCAGTCGAGCGGCCGTACTTACCAAAACTTTTCGTTCACCTTTAGCGAACCATGGTTAGGTGGTAAAAAACCTATTTACTTTGCGCTATCGGCTTATACACAAGGTAGCTCAACCGGGCAATACTACCCAAAAACAAGCCCCAACTATAACAACTTGCGTATAAACGGTGTAGGTATTACCTTGGGTAAACGTTTAAACTGGCCCGATAACTACTTCCAGTTAAACTACTCGTTAAACTTCGACCATTATAACCTGGATAATTACGGAGGCTACCTGTTCAACAATGGTACTTCGTACAACATCAAATTAACACAAGAGTTTAGCCGTAACTCGGTAGACGTTCCTTTATATCCTACTTCAGGTTCAAACATCAAGTTAACCTTACAGGGTACGCCGCCATACTCGTTGTTTAACCATACCAACTACAATATTGCCACGCCAGAAGAGCGTTACCATTTTGTAGAGTACTACAAAATTAAGTTTGATGCACAATGGTTCACAAAAATTACCGGCAAGCTGGTATTAATGAGCCAGGCAAGGTTTGGCTACCTTGGCCAGTACAACAGTAAGGTGGGCCCTTCGCCGTTCGAGCGCTTTAAATTGGGTGGCGATGGTATGCAGAGCTACCAGTTTTTACAGGGTACAGATATTATTGGTATGAGGGGTTATGAAAACTACTCGGTAGTGCCGGTAGGTTCAAGCTTCAACGCCAATACCAACCAGGGTAACGCTATCTACAATAAGTACACTTTTGAGCTAAGGCACCCGGTAATAGCCAGCCAATCGGCAACTATTTATATGCTTGCATTTGCAGAAGGTGGTAACGTTTGGGATAATATAAGCCAGGTAAATCCGTTTAACGTACGTCGTTCGGTAGGTTTGGGCGCAAGGATATTTTTACCGATATTTGGTTTGCTTGGGCTTGATTACGGTTACGGTTTTGATAAATTACCAGGCCAGCCCGACGCTAACAAGGGGCATATCCACTTTACAATTTCACAAAGTTTAAGCGGCGGATTTAACTAAATTTGAACAGGAATTTCATGAAGAAGATAATTTTAGTACTTTTTTTTACGTTCACAGCATTTACAGCAGCAATAGCACAACGCTTTGCCTATGTAGATTCGGACTATATTTTGAAACATATACCCGAGTATGCTTCATCGCAAAAGCAACTGGCAGCACTGTCTGACCAATGGCAAAAGGAAGTTGATGGCCGTTTTCAGGAGATCGACCGCCTTTACAAAGCCTACCAGGCCGATCAGGTGCTGATGACGCCCGATATGCGCAAGCGCCGCGAAGCGGAAATTGTGGATAAAGAGAAGATAGCCAAGGACTTTCAACGGGAAAAATTTGGCCCCGATGGCGAACTGGCAAAGAAAAGCACAACACTGATTAAACCTATACAGGATAAAGTGTCAAAAGCAGTACAAGCCGTTGCCGAGAGCGACAACCTTGATATGATATTTGACAAAAACAGCGAGGTGATCATGCTTTATGCAAGCCCCCGTTACGATAAAAGTGCCGACGTAATAACTAAGTTAGGCCTTAAACCCGGAGTTTTCGCCAAATAAAAAAAATACATAAATTCGCGAACTATTTAATTTAAACACCAGAACAGAACAAAAAACAATGAAAAAACTATTTAAAGTTGCTTTAGTTGCAGCAGGAATGTTATTTGCAGGCAACTTTGCCCAGGCCCAAACGAAAATAGGCCATATTAATTTTGAGCAGTTAGTAGGCCTGATGCCAGAAACTAAAACACTTTCTGCACAGATAGATGCTTACAAGCAAACATTTGTTACCCAGCTTACGGCTATGAACACTGAGTTGCAGGCGAAAGGTAAAGATTTTCAGGACAAAGGTGCAACCATGACTGATGCTGTTAAGGTTGCTAAACAGAATGAATTGCAGGATCTGAGCAAACGTTTCCAGGATTACCAGGCTACCGCTCAACAACAAGTTGAAGCAAAAGGTAACGAATTAACCAAACCATTGGTTGATAAAGCCCGCGCTGCAATTGCCGCCGTAGCAAAAGAAAAAGGTTACACCTACGTTTTAAACTCATCACAAACAGACCTGATCGTATCACCTGATGCTGATGACCTGATGGCTGCTGTGAAAATTAAATTAGCTTTGAAATAAGCTTTTTAAACAATTAAATTATTACAAAAAAGCGCCCTCACTACGGGGCGCTTTTTTTAGTTTTGAGGCATATATGGCAAAAGGCAACCCAATAGGCGTATTTGATTCGGGCATAGGCGGCTTAACCGTTTTTCGCTCCATTGTGGAGGCTTTGCCCGGTTACGATTATATTTACCTGGGCGATAACGGCCGCGCACCCTACGGTAACCGCTCGTTTAAAACCATTCACCAATATACCTGGGAGTGTGTGCAGTGGATGTTTAAGCAGGGTTGCCCGCTGGTTATCCTGGCCTGCAACACGGCATCTGCAAAGGCGTTGCGCACCATACAGCAGCAGGATTTGCCCAATGGGTATGCTGATAAACGTGTGCTGGGGGTTATCCGCCCTACGGCAGAGGTTATTGCCGATTACACCAAAACAAAGGAGATTGGCGTACTGGGTACCAAGGGTACCGTTCAAAGCGGATCGTACCTGTTAGAGATAGAGCATTTTGCTCCCGAATTAAAAGTACACCAGCAGGCGGCGCCGCTTTGGGTACCGCTGATAGAGAACGGCGAATATGATAAACCCGGCGCCGATTATTATGTAAAAATGTACCTGGATCAATTAATGGCACAATCGCCAAATATTGATACCGTATTACTGGCCTGCACGCATTACCCCTTGCTGGCCGATAAAATAAAGGCGCACTTACCGGGCAATGTAAATGTAGTAGCCCAGGGCGATATTGTGGCCGCCAGCTTGGTGGATTATTTGCAGCGCCACCCGGAAATGGAGCAAAATCTTAGCAAAACCGGCAAGCGCCAGTTTTACACCACCATAGACGACACCGCCGACTTCGACCACCATGCGTCCCAATTCTTCAACGATGAGGTAAAGAGTGAGTTTGTTGATATAAGGGAAGGGTGTGAGTAGAGATGTGCAGACGTGCAGATTTCAGATGTGCAGATTGTCTGAACCTTGATTCACCTGATTATAGGATGACCTGATTTTTGAAATCAAGACTATCCTTAAATCCTATAAATCAAGGTTCAAAAAATAATCGGTGTAATCATCCTCCATCGGTGAAATCCCACTTAAAAAACAACTACCAAAACAGTCAACTATCCTCCGCATTTATTAAGTTTGCAGCCAAAGCAAGCGCCCTTGAATTTTTATCTTACATATTTTATTGTTGCCTTTGGTTTATTTGCTTTTGTGGGGCTGTTTACCATGATCGGCGTGTACGCCGAGCGTAAGGTGAGCGCCTTCATCCAAAACCGTTTGGGCCCTACCGAAACGGGCAAATTTGGCTGGCTGCAGGTACCCGCCGATATGCTGAAGATGGTGCAAAAGGAATTTATCATCCCCGCCGCTGCCGATAAAATATTGTTCCTGATGGCGCCGGCAGTTATTTTTATAGGTGTTTATCTTGGTTTTGCAGCGTTGCCATGGGCGGCCGGCATTGTACCGGCCAATATCAACATAGGGTTGTATTATGTGTTCGCTATTATTTCTATCGAAACCCTTGGCATCCTGATGGCGGGCTGGGGCTCCAACAATAAATATTCTATACTGGGTGCTATGCGCTCCGCCGCGCAAATTATCTCTTACGAGATCCCGGCAGGCTTCGCATTGATAGCCGTAGTAATGATAGCACAAACCCTCAATCTGCAGGAAATTTCGATGCAGCAAGGTGTACTGGCGGCCGAAAAAATAAAGTTTTTAGGCATTTTGGATGTAACCAACGTAGGCGGCATTTTATCGTGGAATGTGTTCCGCGCGCCGCATTTGTTAGTGGCATTTGTCATTTATTTCATCGCGTCGCTGGCCGAGAGCAACCGTGCGCCCTTTGATATCCCCGAGGCAGATTCGGAACTGGTATCGGGTTTTCATACCGAGTTTACCGGCCTGCAGTTTGCACTGGTGTTTTTGGCGGAGTACAGCATGATGTACCTCGTATCTATGGTAGGGGTGATATTGTTCCTCGGTGCCTGGAATACGCCGCTGCCCAATATGGGCGCGGTAAGACTGGCCGACTGGACAACCAGCACCGCTTGGGGCATCATCTGGATCCTGGTAAAAACAGTAGCCCTGGTAGGCGTGCAAATGTGGATTCGCTGGACACTGCCCCGCTTACGGGTAGACCAACTGATGAACCTCTGCTGGAAGATACTAACCCCGCTGGCCTTTGCCTGCATGCTGATATCCGGCGTGTGGCGGCTATGGGTAATGTAAGAGGAAGAGGCAAGAAGTTAGAATCAAGAGACAAGACGATTAGATTTGGGACGAAAAGATAAAAGAATAAAGACGGAAGGAATCGGTGGAATCATCATAAAATCGGTGAAATCCCAAGAAATATAAATGGTAAATAAAGTACTAAATGGATTTGTAACGGCATGGCGGGGGCTTACCCTCACCGTGAGGCATCTGTTTGTGGGTAATTTTAAGCGGCAGGTGATACCCATTACCGATAATAATTACTTTAAGCAGCAAAACGATACCAATACCATACAGTACCCTAAGCAGCAATTACCATCGCCCGAGGTGGGCCGCTACCAGTTGGATGTGGAGATAGACGACTGTATTGTGTGCGACCTTTGCGCCAAGATTTGCCCGGTTAACTGCATCGATATCGAATCGATAAAATCTACCGAAGGCTCCATCGGCGAAACATCCGATGGGTCAAAAAAACTGCTGTACGCCGCCAAATTTGATATTGATATGGCCAAATGCATGTACTGCGGGCTGTGCACCATTGTGTGCCCAACCGAGTGTATTGTAATGACAAACCAGTACGACCGTACCGTATTTAAACTGAAGGACCTGAACTACGAATTCTCGGATATGTCGCCCGAACTGGCCGCCGAAAAACGAATGCTGCTGGAGAAACAGCAGGCCGAAAAACAGGCGGCCAAATTAGCCGCCATGAAAGCGAAGGAGGGCGGCGCATGAGTTTAGTGCAGGTGATGTTTTATGTGATGAGCTTTGTGGTGCTGGGTTCGGCATTGATGGTAGCCATCAGCAAAAATTTGGTGCGCAGCATCTTTATGTTCTTCATCACACTGTTTGGCCTTGCAGGGCTGTACGTATTGGCCCTTGCCGATTTTGTGGCCGTTACCCAGATTGTGATTTACGTGGGCGGTATTTTGGTGCTGATACTGTTTGCCTTTATGCTGTCGGGCAAGGAGGCGCTGGCAGCTGTGGAGCAACAAAAGAACCGTTTTATCAGTCTGCATAATTTACCTGCCTTTATCCTCGCCGCGCTGTTTTTGGTAGTAATGGTGAACGTTATATTTAAAGCCGACATCGCCGGCTTGCCCTGGATAAAAGCTGCAAAAGATGCCGGCAATATTATCCCGGTGAACGAATCGGGCATCAATAATATCGGCATCAATTTAATGACGAGGTATTTGCTGCCCTTCGAGGCCATTAGTGTTTTGCTGATGATAGCCCTGGTAGGTGCGGCGCACCTGTCGCGGAAGGAGGGTAATAACCCATGATCACCCTGCAGCATTTTATGCTGGTGAGCGCATTGCTGTTTTGCATCGGGCTGTTCATCATCGTATCAAAAAAGAACGCGATCCAAATATTGATCGGCATCGAACTGATGCTGAATGCTGCCATCCTCAACCTGGTAGCCTTTGGCAGGTATGACCGCATCAACAACGGCGGACAAATGTTTGCCCTGTTTGCCATTGTGCTTGCCGCGGCCACAACAGCTGTAGCGTTGGCCATCATACTGAATGTTTATCGCCGGTATAAAACGATTGATGCGGATAAAATTAACCAGTTAAAAGATTAAGGGATGAGGAAGCTGGTTTTTATATTCGGATTGATGTGTGTTTGTGTGAGTGGTTTCACGCAAAAACGTTGGCAAGAACCACCTAATCCTCCAATGCCGGTTAAACCACTTATTGTAATTGATAACCGCTACTACGCCGATGATCTGAACCGGGTTAAGCCAAATGATATAAAGAAGGTTGAAATTTTAAAAAGCGCTGCCGCTGCCGCCATATATGGAAGACAAGCCGCTAATGGCGCAATTTTGGTGACAACAAAGCATAACAAGCCCGTAAAAATGGGGGCGCATCCGCTGGTTATCTTGCCGGATACGTTGAGGTATGGCAAGATTATCCTCATGAATTTGGAAACAGGTAAGGAGGGGTTAGACACGCTGAATACGGATGAAATTATTGATTATAAGTTTCTCAAAAAAGGGTCAACTGCCTATGCAGCTAATGGCTCGCCGGTATTACTGCTTTTTACAAGAGATTATGCAATTAAGATTTATCTTAACAAGCTTTGCAGCGTAACGCAAGGTTATCGTAAGTATTTAAATGATAATAATTTTTCTGACTCGAAGGTGCTCTATGATGTAAATGGTGAATACAGAAAACGTGACGATACTTTAATAAAGTATCTGTACGAGCTGCCTGTAGGCGATATAAAAAACACTGTGTTCATCGAAGATTATAAGATGAAGGGGATGAGTAGTACAATTTTTAAGATCACAACTAAGAAACATTGAACCCCATCACCCTCCATACCGACGCGCAAACCGTAACCCTGGCTATTATAGCCGTGGCGCTGCCTTTTGCTGCCTTTGTGGTAAACTTTTTGTTGCTGGGTAAAAGCAAGGCTTCGGGTTGGGTATCTACGCTGGCTATTTTGGGCAGCGCGGTGTTATCGCTCAATGTATTCTTCAGGGTTTGGGATAACCATACCATCCACATGCAACAGTTGTGGTTCACCATTGGCGCAACTAAGGTGCAGGTGGGGGTATTGCTCAACAACCTTTCCGTGCTGATGCTGGTGCTGGTATCGCTTATAGCCTTGCCGGTGCATATTTATTCTACGGCGTACATGAAGGATGATGCGGGGTACAGCCGTTATTTCCGCTACCTCAGTTTCTTCTGTTTTAGTATGCTGGCGCTGGTGGTGGTGGATAGCCTTATTACCTTCTATGCTTTTTGGGAATTAGTGGGTTTCTCCAGCTACCTGCTTATCGGTTTCTGGTACGACAGGGACAGCGCCGTGCAGGCCAATAAAAAAGCCTTTATCATGAACAGGATAGGGGATATCGGTTTGCTGACGGCAATTATTATCCTGTTTACGCAATTCGGTACTTTTGATTTATACGAGTTATTTAAGGATGGCGGCTTGGTCGCCCACTCATTTTTCATCAACGGAGAATGGGCTGCAGGGCTTAATTACATCCCTTCGGTTTGGCATTACATCGCCTTCGGCGGCATTTTCTTAGCGGTCGCTGCTAAATCTGCACAGTTCCCCTTACATACCTGGCTGCCCGATGCGATGGAAGGCCCAACCTCGGTATCGGCACTCATCCACGCGGCTACCATGGTGGCGGCAGGTGTGTTCTTATTGGGAAGGGTGTATCCAATGTTCAACGAAGCCGAGCTAACCACTCTGGCCATCGTAGGCTGCTTTACGGCATTTATGGCGGCAACCATCGCGCTCACACAAAACGATCTGAAACGTATTCTGGCTTACTCCACCATATCGCAACTCGGCTATATGGTGATGGCCATGGGCGTCGGCGCGTATTCATCCTCACTATTCCATTTGGTAACGCATGCCTTTTTTAAATGCCTGCTGTTTTTGGTAGCGGGTGTTGTGATCCATCAAATCAAACACATCAAAGAAGATAATAGCCTGGACATAGATCCACAGGACATAAGGCACATGGGCGGCTTACGCAAAAAACTGCCTCTTACCTTTATTGCCGTGCTGATAGCCGGTTTGGCTTTGGTTGGCTTGCCTTTAACATCCGGTTTTCTCTCCAAAGATGGCATCCTCATCCAGGCTTTCGATTGGGCCGATGGCAGGAGCTTTATGTTGAGCATCATCCCCATAATGGCCTTGCTTACCAGTTGGCTCACTGCTTTTTATGTGGCAAGGCTCATTTTTAAAGTATTCTTTGGCGAACTGAGGTTGCTTAAAGCTTTCCCTTCACTGCAAATCCATATTGGCGATGGGCACTGGGCCTACAAATTGCCTTTGATTTTATTAGCGCTTTGCTGTTTGTTCCCGCTGTTCTCGTTGAATCCATTTTCGTACGAAACGTCGTGGTTGTACGAAGCTTTTGCACCTAAGCATGCAGCAGAGGGGCAAAGCATTTATCATTTGGTTATCCCCGCTTTGGTAAGCGTGGTGAGCCTTGTGATTATCTTTTGTGCCTATGTGCTTTACATTAAGCGCGGCGACGGCATGGTTGTGAAAAATGGCTTGCTTTTCCGTATCTCCTACAACGAATGGTATATCGACCGCTTTTATAAACGTATCATCGTAAAATTTGTAATTTGGCTGAGCGGCGTGCTCTATTGGGTAGACCGCAAAGTTATTGACGGCTTTATACACCTGCTGGAAAAAATTGGCCTCGCAATAGCAAAAGCTACTGCCTGGTGCGATAAATATATTGTGGATGGCGTGCTTTGGCTGGCTGCCGAACTGGTGCAGTACATAGGCAATTTTGCCCGCCGCTTTCAGGGGGGTAAAGTGCAATACTATTTGTACAGCATGCTGCTTGCCGTAATTGCTGTTTTTATTTTAAAATTGATCTGGGCCTGATGAACATATTAACCCTGCTTATATTCACTCCCGTACTGTTCGGATTCATCATCCTGCTGCTGCCGTCGTCTATGCGGGCCAGCTTTAAGTACATCACCCTTTTTGCCACGCTGCTGCAGCTGGGGCTGAGTATCTGGATGTACCTCAACTTTAAAACAGGGGCAACGTTCGCCGGTATCAGTCACGAGGAGCAGTTCCAGTTTGTGCAGAAGGTCCCCTGGATCCACCTCGACCTTGGCTCCGCAGGCAAAATGCAGATAGAATATTTTGTGGGGATAGATGGTGTTTCTATCACCCTAATGGTGATGACCTGCCTGGTAATGGTGGTTGCCGCCGTTGCTTCCTGGGAGATCAAAAGCAACCTAAAAGGTTTTTTTGCTTTGTTTTTACTGCTGGATATGGCCGTAGTAGGCGTGTTCTGCGCATTGGATTTCTTCCTGTTCTACACCTTTTACGAACTGATGCTGCTGCCGTTATACTTCCTGATAGGTATGTGGGGCGGCGCAAGGCGCGAGTATGCAGCTATCAAATTCTTCCTGTACACGCTGTTCGGCTCGGTATTTATGCTGTTGGTGATGGTGGGTTTGTACCTTTCGGTTAAGGATCCTGCAACCGGCAACCATACCTTCAATATTATCCAAATGATGAACCCAGCCAATTACATCAACGGTTCGGTGTTCTCTACCATTACGCACAATACCATTTTAGGCATGCCTGCGCGAAGCGTTGGGTTTGTGGTGCTGTTTATCGCCTTTGCTATTAAAGTGCCGGTGGTGCCCCTGCATACCTGGCTACCCGATGCACACGTAGAAGCGCCAACGCCGGTATCTATTATCCTTGCGGGGATCCTGCTGAAAATTGGTGGTTATGGCATTATCCGCATTTGCATGAGCATCTTCCCGGATATAGCGCTTAGCGGTGCTTTCTGGATCGGCCTGTTAGGGGTTATCTCCATATTATACGGCGCTTTCAACGCTCTTGCACAGCGCGATCTGAAACGGTTGATCGCTTATTCATCCGTATCTCACATGGGTTTTGTGCTGCTGGGCATTGCCTCCAACACTGCCGAAGGTATCAGCGGTGCTATGATGCAGATGGTGAGCCACGGTTTCCTCTCCACCATGCTATTCTTTTTGGTAGGCGTTATTTACAACCGCGTGCACGACCGCGACATCTACCATTTCCGCGGGCTTGGTTCGCTGATGCCCCGCTACACGGTTTATGTAATGGTAGCATTTTTTGCCTCTTTGGGTTTACCCGGTTTCTCTGCCTTTGTTGCGGAGGCATTCTCGCTGGCGGGCGCTTTTAAATCACATTCCGTTAACGGCTTGCTGCCTTACTGGATGGCGGTTTGCGGTTCGGTAGGGATCCTGTTAAGCGCTGCTTATTTCCTGTGGACGCTGCAACGGATGTTCTTTGGCAAACTATCGTTAAAAGGAGGGGAGATCTGGAAGATCGCCCTGCACGATATTAATCTCCGCGAAACACTTACTTTGCTGCCGCTGGCACTCATCGCTTTAGGTTTAGGTTTGATGCCATCGCTGGTGTTTGATAAGGTGAACGATTCGGTACTGGCGCTGGTGCAATTCATCGGTATAAAATAATTTGATGCAGGGTTATGGAAACGGGCAATTGCGTGCATCCTACAGGTAAATAAAACAAAATATGAAGCATTTATTATTTATTGCCTGCCTGTTTATAGCCACCAAAACCCTTCGTGCCGATGATGGCCAGAAAGTGGCATCGAAAGTGGAAAAAGTAACTGTGTTTTTAAATGGTGCGCAGGTTACCCGCACCGCCACAGCCAGCGTAGTGCCCGGCACAACAACACTGGTGTTTGATAACCTCTCGCCTAATCTCGATCCCGCCAGCATGCAGGTACGCGCCACCGGCGATTTTACCATCCTGTCTGTAAAGCACGAACTCAACTACTTAAGCGATCAGCTGAAAACCAAAAAGGTAGAAGAGTTGCAGCTGATCCAAAAATCGCTGCGCGATAAAATCTCCCTGCAAACTACGCTGCTGAGCATAAACAAGGAAGAAGCCAACATGCTGACCAAAAACCAGGTAAGCAACGGGCAAACCGCCGGACTGGATATTGTAAAATTGAAAGCTGCGCTCGATTTTCAAACCGCCCGCTTAACCGAGATCAAGAAAAAAGAACTCGCCATTAACAACGAACTGGAAAGCCTGAACGAGCAGATCCGCAAGTACGATAGCCAGGTGAACGAGCTGATGCAGAGCCAAAGCGCTGCCACCAGCAACGTACTGGTAAATGTATCGTCGGCAGCTGCACTGCAATCTACCTTTACCATTACCTACGTGGTGAACGATGCCCGCTGGTACCCAACTTATGATATCCGCGCCAAAAACGTAAACAGCCCGGTGGTGATCGCCTACAAAGCCAATGTATCGCAGCAATGCGGCGAGGACTGGAAGAACATTAAACTAACGTTATCAACAGGTGACCCATCTATAAGTGGCATCAAACCAGAGCTGAGGCCAAATTACCTGAATATTTACGCGCCTGTACCAGCGGCAAGTTCTGGCTTTATGAATTATAGTTTAAATAATTCAAGTTTATCAGAAGTGGTTGTGACAAAATCACTGCAGGGGAGAGCTTCGGGTGTTGCAGTTAACACTACCGAAAACCAAACCAGCATGGAGTTTAATATCCAAAACCCATTCTCGGTACCGGCAGATGGCAAGCAATATTTGGTAGAGATAGACCAGGTTACCGCCGAAGCAAAATACCAATACTACGCCGCACCAAAACTAAGCACCGATGTGTTCCTCACCGCTCGCATTACCGACTGGACCAAATACAATTTCCTATCCGGCGAGGCAAACCTCTTCTTCGAAGGAACGTTTATCGGCAAATCTAAATTAGATACCCGTGCCGCAAATGATACCTTAAGCCTATCTTTGGGAGTTGATAAGAACATCGTGGTAAAACGCATGATGCAAACCGAACTGAACGAGAAACAAGGCATTTTGGGTTCGAACAAAAAGGAAACCCGCGACTGGAACATCTCCATAAAAAACCGTAAAACGCAGGCCATTAACCTGCTGGTGGAAGACCAGGTGCCTGTATCGCAAAATACCGCGATAGAAGTTGATACCCAGGAAATAAGCGGTGCCGAAATGAATAAGGTAACCGGTAAATTATCATGGAACTTTACCCTGGAGCCACAGGCCGTGAAACAACTGCGTGTAAAATACCAGGTGAAATACCCTAAAAACCAAAGCGTAATAGTACAATAGTAAAAATGCAGCAGCTAACACAAGATATACCCAACCAGTTAAGTAACGTTTTAGGCAGTCTGCAATATTTTACGCCCGAAATTTACTTAACTGCGTTGTTTATTGTGGTGCTGCTTACCGATCTGTTCTTCGGAAAAACCTCTACCTGGCTCTGCCAAACCATCGCACTGATAGGTATGGCGCTGGTACTGGTGATGGATTACGACCAAAAATTCCTGCTGCTGAAGGGCACGGGCTCGCAATACCTGTTTGGTAATATGCTGTGGCTGCATGGCCCGGCCATAAAGTTTAAGATAATAATTGACGGATTGACCTTTATCCTGCTGCTGTATTTTACCTGGGATAACAAGTTAAAGGCGCATAAAAAGGGCCTGTCAGATCTGTATACCATTGTGATAGGCTCGGTATTGGGGCTGCACCTCATGATCATGGCGGTGAGCCTGCTATCCATTTACCTGGCTATCGAGATGGTCTCCCTTGCATCGTATCTGCTGGTAGCCTACAAATCCGAGCGGGTGTTCAGTACGGAGGCGGGCTTAAAATATGTGCTGTTTGGCGCGGCATCATCGGCGGTTATGTTGTATGGTATTTCGCTTATTTATGCATTCACAGGCTCGCTGAATTTAACTGTGGGCAGCCCAATGATAGTGCAACTTGCACAGTTGAACCCGTTAAGCGTATCCTTCGCGGTGGTGTTGGTGCTGGTGGGCATTGGGTTTAAACTCTCCTTTGTACCCATCCATTTTTGGGTGCCCGATGTGTACGAAGGTGCGGCTACGCCGGTTACCGCTTACTTATCTACCCTGCCAAAAATTGCAGCTTTTGCCTTGCTGGTGAACTTTGTAACGCCCTTTGCTTTTTATCAGGATTGGCACGGGTTTGATTTTAGGCTGGTGCTGTCTATCATCGGCATCGTCACCATGATAGCCGGTAACTTTACCGCAGTGCTGCAGAATAACGTAAAGCGGATGCTGGCTTACTCGGGTATCGGGCATACAGGCTTCGCCTTGATGGCGCTGGTTACCTTTACGCCGGAGGGATTATCTGCCCTGTTATTTTACCTGTTCGCTTACGGATTGGGTATTATAGCCGCCCTTGCTTTGGCCAATTACTTTGAAAACGCCGAAGGCATCACCGACATGCGCGAATACAAGGGCCTTGGTTTTAAATATCCCCTGGCATCGGTATGTTTTGTGGTGGTGCTGGTTTCCTTAACAGGCATCCCGGTAAGCGCGGGCTTTATGGGGAAGGTATTTGTGTTTTCGGCAACGTACAGTGTTTACCAGCATACCAAGGATATTTGGCTGCTGGCCATGCTGGCAACAGGCGCGCTCACTACGGTGGTGGCCCTGTTCTACTACATCAAAATTCCACTTAATTTATTCCTGAAACGTACCGAACTCATCATTAGCGAAAATAAATGGTCGATAAAGCTGGTGATACTTTCGGTGATTATCGCAATGGCATTGATCTTATTCGGGATTTTCCCGGATTTACTGATTAAATACATGTAATTTGTAGTAATTTTTTATTTTTCGTAAAAATATTGTAGAAATTATATAAATTCAGCCGTTTATTGTAAAAAGTGCTGATAATATATGAAACGTTACTTCCCCTTCTTCATCATCCTGGTAATTTTAGGCCTTACATTTGCTTTTCCTTCTATCGAATATGATAAAACGATAAAGTCAAATTTCAATACCGGCGATATCGCCTGGATGCTGATGTCTACCGCTCTTGTTTTGATCATGACACCCGGCCTCGCCTTTTTTTACGGCGGTATGGTGAACAAAAAGAACGTGATATCCACCATGTTACAAAGTATTGTTTGTATGGTTATCATCACGGTAATGTGGGGCATTTTTGGTTTTAGCTTAGCCTTTGGCGATAGCATCGGCGGGGTTATTGGTAACCCATCTACCTTTTTTATGATGAAGGGGATGCTGGGCAATACCAGCTGGCCGCTTGCACCAACCATCCCATTGCTGCTTTTTGCCATGTATCAGCTCAAGTTCGCCATTATCACTCCCGCGCTTATTACAGGCGCCTTTGCCGAGCGGATCCGTTTTAATTCGTACATTATCTTTTTAGTGCTGTTCTCCATATTTATTTTTTCGCCATTGGCACATGCCACCTGGCATCCACAGGGAATCTTATTTAAACTTGGCGTGCTCGATTTTGCGGGTGGCACGGTAGTACACATGAGCGCGGGTTGGGCGGCGCTGGCATCGGCCTTGTATTTAAAACGCCGTAATGAGGCCAACCATTCCCCTGCACGGATCACCTATGTAATGATAGGTACGGGCTTATTATGGTTTGGCTGGTTCGGTTTTAACGCGGGTTCAGCATTCGGGGCCAATCATTTGGCGGTAACCGCCCTTGCAACCAGTACTACGGCATCTGCAGCAGCAGGCGTTACCTGGATCTTTTTTGATATGCTGCGCGGCCGCAAGCCATCTGCCATGGGTACCTGTATAGGTGCGGTGGTAGGTTTGGTGGCTATAACCCCGGCGGCGGGCTTTGTGAGCGTGCCGCACTCGCTGGCTATTGGTATCATCTCGGCAGTGGTGAGTAATTTGGTGGTAGAATGGCGCACGCGTACCACTATTGATGATACGCTGGATGTATTCCCCTGCCATGGCGTGGGCGGTATGGTAGGTATGCTGCTTACCGGCGTATTTGCCAACCAAAATGTAAACCCCGCAAATACAACCGGTGACGGACTCTTCTTCGGACATACGCATTTGTTCCTGATACAGTTATTGGCGCTGGTGGCAACCTCTATATTTTCATTTTTCGGGTCGATGCTTTTACTCAAGATCACTGATATGATCTCACCACTGCGTGTATCTAAAGAAGATGAAGTTTTGGGCCTGGATATGAGCCAGCACGGGGAAAAGCTGTAAGATTTTAATACTGACTAATAAATTTTCAACTATTAAACGCCGAAGGGAAACCTTTGGCGTTTAATGTTTAGGGGGTATTTTTGAAAAGTAAAGGCAGTAGCATGTATGCTCCGCCAGCCCCGCTATCCGCTGCAAGTCCTCCTTCGTCCGGGCTTTGCGCTGCTATCGGGTTTAGGTTACGTGGGGCTGGTGAGGCAATTTCTGAAAGAGCTCCTTTGTAGAGCTCCGGGGTGAAGCTCCCTGTATTATCCATCAAAATCCCCGTTTAATTTATTGCACCACTCTTGTCGCCGGGTTAAATTTGAAGTTATACACCATTGTAACATGCCTAAATATTTCTCCTGTATCCTTGCGCTTTGCCTGGGTCTATCAAATGTGATCCCAGGCTATGGGCAGCCAATATCCGGTATGGCTATCGCGAAGAAGCACGCCATCATCTCCAATAAACCTGCCCCCGGTTTTTTTGAAGGGGCATTATTGGGCAACGGGGGCATGGGCGTAAATGTTACCACCCGGCCCGATGCCATTGTGTTGTACTTCGGGCATAATAATGTGTGGGATATCCGGCTTGCCGAAAATCATAAAGAAGAGATCGGTACTTTTGCCCAGGTGTTTGATAAGGTTAAAAATATCCCCGCGACCTACAATAACTTAAGCGACGATGCCTGGTACAACCAGTATAGCAATATGGCCGGCGAAAACTACCGCCAACCGTATCCGCGGCCCTTTCCCTGCGGCTCGGTGCTGCTGGGGCTCGACAGGCGAAAAGTACAGGTGCTGGGCCATGTACTGGATATCTCCAACGGGCTATGTACCGTAAAACTACTCACTGCAAACAAGCAGCATTTATCGCTTTTGATATTTACCGATATGGCTGCCGACCGCCTGTTGATGCAATTGGTTGATGATAAAGGCAAACCTGCAATCGGTGTTTTCGACAGGATAAAAGTAATGCCCGATCCTTCTACACCGTCTAACATCCCGCAGCCGCAAACGCAGGAAGATCTGACCGCCGGGATGCTTTCCTTCAGGCAAATATTGCCTTTTGAGGAGCCTGCTATCCGCAAAGCGGATGCAGATCACCTAAAGGATAAAGCGTTCAGACTAACGGTAAAAGTAAACGGTGCCTTGAGCAAAACCAGCCGTATCAACTGGAATGGCGTCACCGAAAATATGGCTACGCTGGAGGCTGCCTTACCCGCCGCGCCCTTTTACGCGTCGATAAGCCTTCAGGAGGGATTGGCCACTGCGGTAAGTAAAGATCTCCCAGCTATCAGCAAGCCGGGGGCGGCAACCTTTAGCAGTGTGCTTGCTAATAACCATGCCATTTGGAAAGCTTATTGGGCAAAATCAGCCGTGAGCCTGGATGATACTTTTTTGGAGCAAACCTGGTACCGTAACCTGTATTTTTTTAATTGCGCGGCAAAAGAGGGCGTTACCTGCCCGGGCTTGTTTGCTAACTGGAGCTACAATAACATTGGCACCGCCTGGCACGGCGATTACCACATGAACTACAACACCCAGCAGCCGTTTTGGGTAACCTTTAGCAGCAACCACCTGGAGAAGAACCTGCCCTATGTGAGCCTCATTCAAAAGCTGATGCCGGTAAGCCGTAAATGGGCGCAGGAATATTATAACCTGCCGGGTGCTTACTTTCCGCATTCGGCATACCCGGTAGAGATGAGCATGAACCCATACCCATTGCCCGACTGGGGCTGGGAAATAAGCGAAACACCCTGGGCTGTGCAGGGGCTTTGGTGGCATTACCTGTACAGCGGCGATAAGGAGTTTTTGCGGAAGCAGGCCTATGAACCCATGAAGGCTGCTGTGCAATTTCTTACAGCTTACATGAAGCGACCCGATGACCATGGCGGCGAACGCTGGCAAGACGATAAGTACCATATCTTCCCCACGGTGCCACCGGAGTTATATGGCTTAAGGCCGGGCTTTAAGTTTAATAGTGATTGTAATGTAGACTTAACACTCACCAAATTCATCTTCAAAGCATTTGAGCAGTCAACCGAAGTATTAGGCACCAGGACAGAGGAGCAGCAGCTTTTAGCAGACATTACCGATATATTAAAATACTTTCCTGATTACCCTACCGCGTTAACGGCATCCGGCGATAGGGTGCTGGTAGCCGTGCCGGGCGAGAATGCCAATACCGTATATAACGTACCAATCCCGCTTTTTGCAGCTTTTCCGGGCGAAGATTATGGTTTACATTCCGATGAAGCAACGCAGCGGCTGTTAAAAAACACCTACCAAAACCAGCAGAACGAAGGCGGAAACGACCTGGTATTTATTAACCTGCAGGCAGCGCGGATAGGTATGCTAAATTTAGATGATTTTAAACGGCAGATAAATTACTGCCTGCTGCCCAATGGCACCGCTACCGATATGGTGATGCAAACTAAGGGCCGCTACAACGACCAAACCGATTATGCTTACATGGCCGGGATGGGCATCTGGTTTGAGAATTTTGCACTGCCCGCTGTAATCAACGAATGCCTGATGCAAAGCTACAACGGTACTATTCGCCTGTTTCCCAACTGGCCAAAAAACAAGGATGCCCGGTTTAAAAACCTGCGTGCGGCAGGCGCGTTTTTGATAAGTGCGGTGCAGATTAAAGGAAAAGTAAATACTATAGATATATTAAGCGAAAAGGGGCAAACGCTGCGACTTATTTCGCCATGGACGAAAGGGGCAGTTATTACGATAACCGGGGGTAAGAAAAAGGTAGCAAGCGGTGAGATCGTTATCCAAACATTGCCGGGCCAGCGGATAAGGCTTAGTCCGCTTAATTAAGATAAATTATTTGGCTGTCATCGTTCTATACCGGAGGAGACTTATATTTGGAGTATCATCAGCCCAATCTATTATGAAAAACCTACTATCCTTATTCCTGTTGTCCTTTGTCTTTTTATCCGCCAGGTCCCAGGACCTGCCTGCCGATAGTGGTACCTTCCTGCTGCATAAGTTTGAGCAGCACATTGGGAAGGAAACTTATAAGGTTTACAATTATAAAGACTCTAAAAGATACGCGTATAAAGATTCTAAGAAATATGTGGTTGATTTTAAGTTTGTGGACAGGGGCAGCCCGGTACCGCTGAAGGCAATTATCAAAGTAAACCCCGTTGCCGATCCGCTGGAGTTGGTGATCAAGGGCAGCACCTCACGCTTTTCCAATGTTGATGATTCCATCAAAATAAAAGGTAATACGGCCACCATCCGCGTAAACGATTCTACTTATACGCAAAAGGTATTGCCTTTTACCTTCCCGGTTACGGGCTACTCGCCTGCAACCGTGCAAATGCTATTGCTGCAGTACTGGAACAATAAAAAGCAACCTGCCACCATTAACACCCTGCCTTTTGGTGCGTTACAGATAAAAAAGACGGGTACGGATGTGCTTACCTTCAACGGTAAGCCGCTCCCGCTGATCCGCTACACCGTAAGCGGCCTGATTTGGGGTAACGAATTACTTTGGACCGATAAGGCCGGCAAACTGATGTGTATCCTCACCATTGACGCCGAAGGCGATAAAACAGAAATGATGAGCGAGCCATACGAGGCATTACTGCCCGAACTGATCAAACGCGCGGCAGGGTACGGCATGGAGGCGTTTGGCAAATCAACAGCTTTGCCATCATCAGCCAATAAAATTGTAGCCATTACCGGTGGTAGTATTATTGATGTGGAGAAAGGCATCACTATCCCAAATGGTGTGATACTATTACAAAACGGACTCATCACTAAAATAACTAAAGCCGGAACTGCTATACCAAAAGGCGCTCAAATTATCGATGCTAAAGGCAAAAGCATATTACCCGGCCTTTGGGATATGCACGCTCACTTTGAGCAAACCGAGTGGGGCCCGGCCTACCTTGCAGCCGGCGTAACCACCGTGCGCGATTGCGGCAACGAACTTGGCTTTATAGATGCCATCCAAAAAGCTATCGATAGCGGTAAAGGTATCGGCCCTAAAATAATTATGGCAGGTATTATTGATGGAAAAGGCCCCATGGCGCTTGGTATTATCCAGGCGGATACCAAAGAACAGGCGATAAAGGCTGTTGATACTTATAAGGCAAGGGGTTTTGGGCAGATAAAGATATATAGCTCGATGAAACCCGCCATTGTAAAGGCGGTTTGCGATGAAGCGCATAAACTGGGATTAACCGTTACCGGGCACATCCCTAATGGCATGTCGCTGAAAGCAGGCGTGGATTCGGGTATGAACATGGTGAACCACGTGCAATACGTGTACAGCATGATGAAACGGAATAAAGACCGCTCGGTTAACTTCGACGACTCCATCAGCAAAGCGGCTATCAAGTTTTTGGCAGATCGTAAAGTGGTGATAGACCCCACTGTCGGCGTTTATGAAATGGCCTATCGCAACGTAAAGGACGATATCACCAAAGTGGAGCCTGCGTTTTACACCCTTCCATTGCCGCTGCAAACCCAGTTTAAAAATACCGGCGAAGATTCTGCCACTGTTGCCCGGTTGAAACCCATGCTGGAAAGTTTAAGGCAGATCGTAAAACGCCTGTACGACGCAGGCGTACCCATTGTAGCCGGTACCGATATGGGCTTCCCCGGCTTTAGTGTGGACCGAGAACTGGAAATATACGTTGGCGCAGGCTTAACCCCGGCACAGGCACTTAAAACAGCCACCATCACTCCGGCGCAGGTAATGGGTATGGATAAACAAACCGGCAGCATCGCCACCGGCAAAAACGCTGATATCATTATTATTGACGGCAACCCGCTCAGCAACATCAGCGCGGTGCGGAATGTTAAAGTGGTGATAAAAGCGGGTAAGGTTTATAGTCCTACGGTGCTGCATAAGATGGTTGGGTTTAGTAAGTAGTTTGGATTACATAGATTTGGCGTTAGGCCTGATTAGCGCACATAACCACCATGTCATTTCGATGAGCACGCGGGCTGGAGTGAGAGATGGGGCGAAGAGAAAACTTCTGCGATATGCATGGACGTACGCAAATCGAACAACATAGCGGTTATGCTTTAACGTCTAAGATTTCTCCTCGCTATCGCTCGTTCGAAATGACAACGGGTTTAGGTCGTTAGGCTTTCTGCGGAACGATACGGAAGGCTTTGCCTAACTGCTTATGCCTCTTTAGTAAGCGTGTCCACATATTTCAAGATATCCGGCATCCTGTGTTCGCCCTTCATGCTTTTGATTAGTTCGCTTGCTTCAAGTGTATCCATACCTATGGCAGATACATACAAAGGATTTTTGCTTTGCCCGCGTTCTACAGGGATAACTTTCTCTTCCGTGTTTTTAAAGAATGTTTTGGCAACACCAATTACCGGGATTTTTCCACCAAGCGCTTCCCACAGTTTGCCGCCCAAACCATAGGAGCCTTCGTTGTCAATGTAGACATTCCCATCAACAATAATTAGGTCTATTTGCTCGAGATCTGCTTGTTCTATAACTTTTAAGATGCAGGGCAGTTCTCTTTTATAAAATTCTCCGGGTACGTAAGGCTCAATATTATCTACACCCAAGCTGATGGTTTGCGCTGCAATAACGTCGTCCCAATAAAACAATGCGCCAACGGCTTTAGCGGCATCTTCCAGGTAATAAATATCTATTGCTAATATCTTCTTCCTAAGGGTGCCGTTGAAGTTAGGCTTCGGTCCAAAATAGTACTGAGATGTCAAATCGCCACTTTCATTCCATTCCCTAAAAAAGCCATAAGGGCTATTATACTGCTCAAAACCTTCTGTTTTCTTTTTTCCGTCCTCATAGTACTCACGTTGCGCACCATCTTTGTGCCCATCTTTAACTTCTTCTTCGCAACGTATTCCGCCACCATTATAATATTCTACTATAGTTCCTGTAAACGGAATTCCTTCGTAAAAGAAATACGGGCCTCCGCCAATATCGAAACCATTAAGCTGCAAATCATCATATAATATTCTCAATTCCATGGTGTAGAGTTTTAAGTTTAGGCACCTGCAACAGTAGGTGGTTCCGGTCCCCAGTCATATTCATCAATCAGATTACCGTCTTTATCCCATTCACGCATCAGCCCATATGAGTGGTTGTACTTAATAAAAGACTCTTGCATCAATTGCCCGTTATCGAAATATTCCCTTACAAACCCATCAGGGTAGCCGTTCAGGCATTGAGTTTCCAATAGCATATTTCCGCCGGGGAATCTTTCCTCAACTACGCCGGTAAAAGGCATTTCCTTGTAATGATAAATTTCACCTCCGCCAACATCAAAACCCACAATTTTCATGTCCGGGTCGTTTATATTCACCCGTTGCATCACACCAACCCCGGCTTAAACCGTTTTGCCAATAATCCCGTCGCTCTATCTAAATCAATTTCCGCTATAGCTACACCGGCTTCGCCGTAGGGCTGGCAGGCAACGCACTCGCCTTGCGGACTAATAATGCACGATGCTGCTTCCTGGTACTTAGTGGCATAACCTACACTGGCAAAGTAAATGGTGTTTTCCATGGCGCGCATCATCATGGCTTTTTCGTAATAGGGGCTGTGCTTGTCGCCCCATTCGGTGAGTTGTACGCCCTCGGTATCGCTGCCGGTATAATGCGGGTGGAATACAACTTGTGCTCCATTACGCGCCGCCCAGCGTACCGATTCGGGGTAGCGGAAACCCTCGTGGCAAATGGTAATGCCGAATTTTAAGCCCTCCACTTCAAAAAGTTGGCGTTCTGTACCTGCGGTCCAAATGTTATCTTCTGACGGGTCGAGCTGATTTTTGGTTTGATAGCCTAATGGCTCGCCGGTATTTGATACTACGTAAGAAACGTTCAGTAACTCGCCGTCTTTAAACCAATCCATGGGGACGATGATACAGATAGCGTTTTCGGCAGCTATTTCGCAAACTTTATCCAAAGCCGCCTGCATGTTTTCGGGCGTAGACTTTTCCGCGCCAAAGCCTGGATAACCGGGCAGATAAGTTTCGGGGAAGCAAACTATGGAAGCTTGCTGCGCGGCAGCATCCTTAGCCAGTTTATCTATCCAGTACAAACCATCATTTATTGATTTTGGGTATGGGGGAGAGGCTACTGCTATTTTCATGATGATACTAAGATAGCGCAACAGGTTTAAATGTCGAACACCGAATCTCGAATATTGAATGATGAAGTAAAAAAGCACTTCGGCGTTCGATATTCGAAATTCATTATTCGATATTATTTCTACAAGCTCTTCAGGTACTTTATCGTTTCCGGGATCTGCTTGGCATGGTCCGGGCTTTCGTCTTCAATAAAATAATGGCGGATGCCCACTGCTTTGGCTGCTTTTAGCACCTCAGGGATATCTATTTGCCCGGTGCCCAGCGCTACGTCGTTTTTAATATCGGTGCCGCCGGTAAGGTCGTTAGCAACGCCTTTACGGATGTCTTTAAGGTGCATCAATCTCCAGCGGGTGGGGTACTTGTACAACAGCTTAGCTGGGTCCGCGCCGCCGTGGAATGCCCATAGCACATCCATTTCAAACTTCACGTACCGTGGGTCGGTGTTCTTTGCTATATAGTCAAACAGGGTGCCGTCTCCATAAGGTACAAATTCGTAACCATGGATGTGATAGCAAAGCGTAAGGCTGTTGGCTTTAAGCGTGCGTCCGGCCTTGTTCAGATCGGCAACGGCTTTTTTTGCATCGTCTATAGTAAAGGTTTTACCATGGGGCAACCAGGCCACCATCACAAATTGCGAACCCAGTATCCCGGCCATACGTACTGCCTCCAGGGGTTCCTTTACCAGTTCGTTATAATCCACACCGATGGAAGGCATGCTGATGCCCCGTGTACTCAGCATCTGTTTAAATTTATAAATGTCTACACCCTTTGGGTTGGGGCCCTCCATCTGAGTAATACCAAGGGCCTTTACACTATCCAGCACCGCTTCCGGCCGTGCAGAGAAGCTGGCGCGGTAAGTATAAGCCTGTATGCCGATAGGGGCGGTGAACAGGTTTTGGCCTTTTGGGGCAACCTTTGCTGTTTTGGGTACTGAGCAGCCCGCGATAGCTATTGCCGTTATAATATACAGGAATGATGTTCTTTTCATGATGTATTTGATAATCAAAATTAAGGGTTTTTGTTTTAATAGCCCGGGCGTTTACCAGTTTGTGTGCTTTAACTTAACGACTTAAATGGCGTTTTAGCCGCGCAAATGTTAATTAAATATTAATGCATTATAATGACAATAATGTTTAAACACAATAAAGATAAAATCTTACCTTTGCGTCCTCAATACCAAGCATGAGCGATTCGATAAAGCACGAGTGCGGAGTAGCATTTATCCGCCTTTTAAAGCCGTTATCCTTTTACCAGAAAAAGTACGGCACGGCGCTGTACGGCATAAACAAACTTTACCTTTTAATGGAAAAACAGCATAACCGCGGGCAAGACGGCGCGGGCGTTGCCACCATTAAACTGGATATTGAGCCGGGTAAGCGATACATTAGCAGGCACCGGTCTATGGCCTCCAACGCCGTGGCAGACATCTTCGAGTATATTCAGAAGAAGTTTGCCGAAATAGAGAAAGAGCAGCCTGAAAAAATGCAGGATGCCGAGTGGCTCAAAGAACATGTAAGCTTTACAGGCGAAGTTCTCTTGGGCCATTTGCGTTATGGTACGCACGGCAAAAACAGCATCGAAAGCTGCCACCCTTTTCTGCGCCAAAACAACTGGATGACACGTAACCTGGTTATTGCCGGTAACTTCAACATGACTAATGTTGACGAACTGCTGCAGCAACTGTACGACCTGGGCCAACACCCCAAAGAACAAGCCGACACCATCACCGTGCTGGAAAAAATGGGCCACTTCATCGATACCGAGAACCAGGGCCTTTTTGACCAGTACAAACGTGAAGGACTTGATGATAACCGCGAGATAAGCAAGCTGATAGCCAATGATATGGATGTGGCGAAGATCTTACGGAAATCTGCCAAGAACTGGGATGGTGGTTATACCATTGCCGGTATTTTGGGCCACGGCGACGCCTTTGTAATGCGCGACCCGGTAGGCATACGCCCTGCTTATTATTATTATAACGATGAGATAGTGGTGGCCGCTTCCGAGCGCCCTGCTATACAAACTGCCTTTAATATTCCTATTGACGAAGTTAGAGAGATCCGCCCCGGCCATGCACTTATTGTTAAAAAGAACGGTAAGATAACCGAGGAGATGTTTAGCGAGCCGAAGGAACAAAAATCGTGTTCTTTCGAGCGCATTTATTTCTCGCGCGGCAGCGACGCTTCTATTTACCGCGAGCGTAAACAATTAGGCAGGCTGCTTTGCCCGCAAATATTGGGCGCGGTGGATAATGATATGAAGAACACTGTGTTCTCCTACATCCCCAACACTGCCGAAGTTGCCTTTTACGGGATGGTAGAAGGGGTGCACAAATACATTAAACAATACCAGCGCGATAAATTGCTTAACCGCGATGATAAAATAAGCGAAGAAGAACTAACCGAGGTGCTGAGCATGGCGCCGCGCGTAGAAAAGATAGCGATTAAAGATGTGAAGCTGCGTACCTTCATTACACAGGATGCCGACCGCAGTGAGATGGTAGCACACGTGTATGACACTACTTACGGCCTCATTAAAAACGACCTGGACACCCTGGTTGTTTTGGATGATTCGATAGTGCGTGGTACAACCTTAAAGCAAAGCATCCTGAAGATATTAGACCGCCTTGGCCCTAAAAAGGTGGTTGTGGTTTCATCTGCTCCGCAGATCCGTTACCCGGATTGTTATGGTATAGATATGTCGCGCATGGGCGAGTTTGTGGCTTTCGAAGCTGCTATCAGCCTGTTGAAAGATGCCGGCAAGGATGATGTGATACTCGGTGTTTACCAAAAATGTAAAGACAGTTCTAAACTGCCTAAAGAAGAGGTGACCAACTACGTAAAAGCTATTTACGAGCAATTTACCGATCAGGAGATTTCCGACCGTATTGCGCAGATCATCACCCCTAAAGGTGTAAAATGCGAAGTACAGGTATTGTATCAAACATTAGATAACCTGCATATTGCCTGCCCCGGCCACACCGGCGACTGGTACTTCAGCGGAGATTACCCAACCCCGGGCGGTAACAAGGTAGTGAACCGCGCCTTTGTTAACTGGATGGAAGGTAAAAACCAAAGAGCGTATATGTAATTTTAAGGTTAGAGATTTGTGATTAGAGTTTAGTTACAAATAATATAATAAAACGGGCGAAGAGATGATCTTCGCCCGTTTTTGTTTAGGGGACTATAACGCTGTAAATTTGAAATTATGTATCACAACCTCTACGCTTTGGCCGTTTGACGGTGCGAGGCCATTGTAGCACCAAAGGTTAAGCAGTACAGGCATGCTTTTAGTGCTGATAGAGGTTCCGGGGCTGGTAAATGTTTTGGTAAGGAACAGGTTGGTATCGCCGCTTTGGAAGCCATAAAGGCTTTTAAATACCACACTGGTCGATGTCCGTTTAAAGCGGTGGGTGGTGTAAGTACCGCCTGGGGTAGAAAACTCCTGCGAGTAGCTTGCCGGGGCCGGCGCATCGCCTACTTTTGGGAAAATGGTGTAATTTAAGTTTGGCCATGCCGAGTTGCCCCATCTTGCAAACTCAATATCGATCTCATCCCGGCCATCAATACCCGAGTAATCAAATAAACCCAATACAATGTTTTTATCTAAAGTAGCTATCGGCCCGTCAATTTGCCATTGGTAAGTGCCGTATCCAAAGCTTTGCTGGCTTGATATTTCAGCGCATTCCCAATGGTTATTTGAAGGGTTTTTAGATATTTTTAAATGCAGCCAGCCATTGGCGTCAACCCAAACATTATTTCCGGTCCAGTAATTTGGTCCGGGCCCGGCTGTGCCCGCGGGGGCTTTAACATTCCAGGTATAGCCGCTCCAACTAATAATGGCGTTGGTTTTTAAATTTGGTTTTGCTGTAGTAGCGGTTTCACCTTCAGGTACTGCGGATGTTGCAGGTGCAACGGTAGCTTTTTCTTTTTGGCAGGCAGCAAATAATAATGCAGCCAGCAACACTAAGGAAATTCTTTTCATGGTTTACGTGGTTATAATTAATAAATATTCAGAAGTTAATCTGCTGTTGAATGCCGGGTTTATTGGGTCCGTGCATACAGCTTATCCCTGGTGTTTTATTATATAGATGCCGTTAAACCTCCTTTCCTTGCGTTTTAACACAAGTGCAGATGATTTTAAAAATTTACCAATAGTTTTTAAAATATTTTATAAAGATTTCTGATAGGGAAATAAAAATGGAATATTTTTTATCAAAAAGAAATGTCGCGAGCTGTTTGATAGATAAAAGCATGACGGTGAACCGGCTTGCTGGTGGGTATATCCCGCTTTGATTATAAGGTATGGAAGATTTGAAAAGTTGAAATGTTAGCTGCTATGTTTTTCTGCACCGGGCGGTGAAAACACATAATGGGTTACCAACCTGTCTACCAATACCAATGATGCGATGATGAGAGCGATGCCGGCTACCTGGTTGAGGCGGTGAACAAGTTTTACAGATATTTTGTCGCGGAGTTTATCGGCGTAGAATGCTTTGGTGGTGTCGAGCCCGAATTGTACGATAAGGATGGTTAGGAACATAATAGCGATCTTAAGCGTGCGGCCATGTACGCCTTCGTGGTAAACGGTACTGGCGGCACCTATGACGACCGTCCAATGGAAAAGGATGGTTGGGTTGAAAATGCACATCAAAAAGCCTTTGAAGAAGTAGCCCGCGCGGTCTATATTGGAAGGGATAGTGTTGTTATAGTTAACGTCGCTCTTCTTAAACAGGTAATAAACGCCCACCACAAAGAGGATGAGGCTGCCCAGTACACCTACCATAGTTTTTGTATGCGGGCTTACTGTGAAAAGCTGAGAGCCAAAAAGGATAGCCCCTACGAACACTACATCGCTACATACTACGCCAAGGGCCAAAGCTACGCCTGCGTGGAAGCCTTTTTCGATACTGGTTTTAATTAAAGCGAAAAAAACCGGGCCGGTTATAAATGTGAGCACTAATCCAAACCCAATTCCCGAAATAATGGCTTCTATCATTAAGTTAGGCGTATATATTGCTTTCTATCCAGTTAAAAAAATCAGGACACTAATATGCGAACTTTTATCTGTTAAACACAAAACTTAAAGTTGTGATTTATATTTTGAAAAAATTAACGGCCATTTATAAAAAAAATGAATTATGTTTAGTGCTTCAAATACACCAATATTTAACAACCTCTTTTAACAATGGAACAAAACAACTCAAAGAGTAATGGCTCGGCGTTGTATACGCTGGTAACTGTATTCTTTTTCTGGGGCTTCCTGGCGGCCTCTAACGGGATTTTCATACCTTTTTGTA
The DNA here is from genome assembly GCF_014773265.1 of Mucilaginibacter pankratovii. Taxonomy (GTDB): domain Bacteria; phylum Bacteroidota; class Bacteroidia; order Sphingobacteriales; family Sphingobacteriaceae; genus Mucilaginibacter; species Mucilaginibacter pankratovii. The sequence goes on from NZ_JACWMY010000007.1 coordinate 311,328, forward strand.
AAGCACATTTTAGTTTAACGCAATTCGAGTCGCAATTGATCGACTTTACCTTTTATGGAGGCTATTTTATAGGCTCGCTTATCCTGTATTTTGCTTCTGCCGCAACAAAGGTTGATATCCTGAATAAAATTGGTTACAAAAACGGTATTATTTACGGGCTGCTGATATCTGCAGTTGGTGCCCTTATCATGATCCCGGCCATCAACTCAGGTTCGTTCGCGTTCATATTGTTTACGTTCTTTGTAATAGCCTTAGGTTTCTCGTTACAACAAACCGCGGCCAACCCCTTTGTGGTTGCCCTGGGTAGCGCCGAAACCGGTACCCACCGCTTAAATTTTGCAGGTGGTGTAAACAACTTTGGCAGTATTATGGGCCCTGTTATCGTAAGTATCGTTTTATTCGGCTCGGCATCGGCAAAAATACCGGCTTCCGAAGTAAAGATCTCATCGGTTAATAACCTCTACTATATCCTGGCGGGCTTATTTATAGCTGTTGCGATATTCTTTTATGTATCAAAATTGCCAAAAGTAACCAGCGACGAAAAAATTGAACCAAGCAACAAGGCAAACCTGCCATTGGGTATCATCTTTATCGCGTTCCTTTTAATATTAGCTGCCAGCCCGCTTGCAGCAGCTACAAGCATTCCTAAGTCGTATTTTGTATATGCATCGTTGGCTATTATCCTGATCTCACTTATTGGTTCCGTGTCGGCATCGGCAAAAACTACAAATAAAGCTGGCTGGGGCGCTATGCAATACCCGCAACTGGTTTACGGTATGTTAGCCATCTTCACCTATGTAGGTGTAGAGGTAACCATCCAAAGTAACATGGGCGCCTTGCTGGAATTACCTGCATTTGGTGGTTATGCCGCATCGGATATTGCTCCGTTTATCTCATTATACTGGGGTAGCTTAATGGTAGGCCGATGGACGGGTGCTATCGCTGCTTTCAGCCTTAGCAAAACCGCAAAGTTTGCTTTAACGGTTATTATTCCTTTTGTTGCTTTTGCCGTAGTGCTTATTGTTAATCGCATTGGCGGTACCGATGTTACCAACCTTTACCCTTATGCGGCATGTGTGGCTATCCTGGTTATCGGCTTTATGATAGGCAACCAGAAACCGGTACGTACACTGGCCATATTTGGTATTTTGGGCGCTTTATTTATGGTGATAGGTTTGATGACCACCGGGATGATCGCTATCTTCTCGTTCATCAGCGGTGGCTTATGCTGCTCTATTATGTGGCCGTCTATCTTCTCTTTATCGGTTACCGGTTTAGGGAAATACACCAGTCAGGGTTCGGCATTCTTAATTATGATGATCCTCGGTGGTTCTATCATTCCACCTGTACAAGGTATATTGGCCGATACCAGCGGTATCCACTTATCATACATCGTACCGGTTATCGGCTTTGCTTACCTGGCGTTTTTCGCCTTTAAAGCAGGTGCCGAGTTGAAGAAACAAGGTATCGACGTAGATAACCTGGAAGCAGGCGGAGGGCACTAGTTTTAGAGATTGGAGGTTAGAGAAATGGAGATTAGTTTGGATTATCCTAACTCCTTACTTCTACCACCAATCAATAAATTATACAGAGGTTAGTTAGCAAAATGCTAACTAACCTCTTTTCGTTAACTTAGTATTTTCCTAATCTCTAAACTCCAACCTCTAATCTCTAACATGAAACCCACTTTCGATCATATCTTCATGAACCTGGCAACCGACCTGGCTAAGCGCTCTCACTGCGTTAAAGCGCAGGTGGGTGCAGTTTTAGCTAAGGATACCAGGATCATCTCCATTGGCTATAACGGCCCCCCCGCAGGCACGCATAACTGCGATGAAGAGTTCCCGGAGCACGGTTGTCCGCGCGACTCTAAGGGCAGCTGCTCGCTTGCCCTGCACGCTGAGGAGAACGCCATTTTGTACGCGGTGAAGAACGGTGCCAATTTAGAAGGCGCAACACTATACACCACGCTATCGCCATGCCTGCCATGCGCCAGGCTCATCTTCTCTGCCGGTATTAAGCAAGTTTACTTTGATAAATCGTACGCACAGTACAAAGGCCTTGCCAGCGACGAAGGCGTTGATTTTTTGAATAAATTTGGAGTGAGTGCGGTGAAGGCTGAATAGGGGGTGAAAGGTAAAAGGCGAAGGGTAAAAGGTTTTGCTTTCGCTATTCGCTTTTATTTTGCAATTGCGGCAAACAAAACAATTAAGGTTGCATTCCCTTTAACCTTTAACCTTTAACCTTTAACCTTTAACCTATAAAAGAGGTTCCACCTTATCCAGCGCGAATTGGAGTTGCTGCTCGGGGGTGAGTTCGGTATTGTCTAATATGATGGCATCATCGGCGCGTACCAGCGGACTTTCCACGCGGGTGGTGTCTGCGTAGTCGCGGTGAGCCAGGTTCTCAAATACTTCTTCTAATGTAACATCCGGCTCTTTGGTGTGGATCTCCTTGTAGCGTCGTTCGGCGCGTACTTTTGGGTCGGCGGTCATAAATAACTTTACAGGCGCGGTAGGGAACACGGCGGTGCCGATATCGCGGCCATCCATTACTATGTTTTTTGATTTGCCCATGCGTTGCTGCTGCTTCACCATCTCTCGCCTAACCTCCTTGAGGGCGGCTACCGCACTCACCTTTTCGGATACGGGCATCTGGCGGATCTCTTCGGATACCTCCTCGTCGTTCAGGGTGATGTGCGATTCGTAATCGCGCGAATGGAAATTGAGGTGGATATTTTTAAGCGCTTCCTCCACCTGGGCATGGTTGGCCATATCCACATCGTTCCGTAAAAAATATAAGGCAACCGCACGATACATTGCGCCGCTGTCTACATAAATAAAATGGAGTTTTTTGGCCAGTGCTTTGGCCAGGGTGCTTTTACCGCATGAGGAGTAGCCGTCGATAGCTACGATAATGTTATTGCTCATCGGGATACGAAGTTAGGGTTTTTGCCCGTCATTTCCAATAACCTGCGGGCCTGTTTGCCCCGGAAGTGTCCCACTTTGCGTGTGGGACACTTGTTTTTTGATAGCGGTTGATTGTCAGTGTTTTATGCAAAATCAGTGAAACACTTTGGGACATCCCTGTTAGTTAAGTGATCCGCCTAACTTATTTTCTGCCAGATGGTTAAACAAAATTTAAAAAATCGGGCCGACGGAGGTGAAATACTTACGTGGGACAGCATTCAACTAATTTATTAAATTCGCGCCATGAATTTTGATAAGGCCAGCCTGCAGAAAGAGATCAGTTACAAAACATCACGCAGCGGGGGTAAAGGCGGGCAAAACGTAAATAAGGTATCCAGCAAGGTAGAACTGCTGTTTAATATAAACGATTCGGCACTGTTTACCGATGAGGAAAAACTATTGCTGAACGAAAAGCTGCAGAGCCGTTTTAATAAAGACGGCTACGTACAGGTAATATGCGATGAAGAACGCAGCCAGTATCTCAACAAAGAAATCGCGGTGGAGCGCCTTATTGTTTTGCTGGGTAACGCGCTTATTAAGCCAAAGATCCGCAAGAAACTAAAGGTGAGTAAGGCAGCCAAACTGGCCCGCCTCGGCAACAAAAAAGCACAATCCGATAAGAAGGAGAACCGCAAAAAGAATTTCGATATTAATTAAAGCGATACAACAGCGTTGCCGAACCCCATTGATGCGCTTTTGCCTGGTATTTAACGTCCTTAGTGTTGAAGATGGCAGCTAAGCCGTATACAAACCTGCCGCTTACGTAGTTTACACCTACCTCGTTACTGAAAACAAAATGGCGGATATCTTTGGTAACCTCCATAGTGCCAGCCTCCGGGTGATCTTTAAACATGCTGCCTTGTATAGTGGCATCGTAACCGATAAGGTTTGCCTGTGGTTTGTAATAAAAGAAAAGCTCATGCTGGTGCAGTAATGTGTTTTTGCTTTTTGAGGCGGTACTTTGCGTGCTCGACGATTGAAACAGCTGGTTGAAATTGCCTAAGCGGATAAGCGGACCAGCGCCTGCGCTAACAAAGCCGGTACCCAAATTGGCGTAGGTAGCCGCAGATACATCTATCCATGAACCTCGTGCAAGCAGTTTGTTATATTCTGCCGAGAGGTTTAACTCCACGTCGTTCCTGATCTGGTATTCCCAGCCCTCGGGCGGGTAAAAACCGAATGTTTTATGAATAAACTCCTGTGCGCCCCGCCCGCCCGAAGCCGGGCCGACCACGCCAACCCTGGCGGTAAGCTTTAAGTTACTTTCGCTTTTATAAAGCAGGTTTAACGATGCACCGGCGTATAAATAGCCTGCGAAGGGCCTGTCGAGATAGTCTACCGATGGTATAGCTGCCGATTGTGGGTTATATAATTTTTGCCCCAATTCAAAGCCCAGTACCTTATTGGCCAATTTTTCGTTTTTGCCGGCATCCAGCGCTTTGCGGTAATAAAGGAAAACGCCGTTGGTGTAATACCTGTCGCTTCCCTGCGCCAGGAAAGAATCGTTATCAGATTGTAAGCCAAATTCGTGCCCGCGGGTTTGCGCAAAGGTGTTTACGCCGGCAAACAGGCAGGCGGCTAAAGCAAAAAGTTTAATTTTCATCAAGGGTTTATAAAAAAGCTTCGCTAAAATAGAAAATCAGGATGATTTAACTTTAATAGGCTTTACTTTATTTTTGAATGTATAGCCAACACCTATGTACGGCCAAAAGGGGAGCCCCTCGTTTTTTACAATAACGCTGTTACCTACGCGAAAGTTTAAGCCACCTTTTAAGGGCTGGTAGCGGTAGCCATATGTTACTGACCATATTACGCCAGACCCGTACTGCTTAAACTTTGTTGAACCAGGGAGTGATGGATCGTTAAGGAATGGGGTGTAGTCGGTTTTAAAGTCGTAGTAAAAGGTTACCCCGACACCGACTTCAAAAAAGCTACTCTTTTTGCCAAAGAGGGAGTTAAGCAAAAGGGGCACGGCCAGTGCTTTTTCATTATCTATAAACACATAAGTTAAGCCAATGCGTGCGCCAATGCCTTTCCGGCTTTTTCTAAACCGGGTATCATAATTAACCGAATACAGAGAGCCGGGGCCGAATGCCTCAAAATAAATGCTTTTGGCACGTTGGTTTAACAGCTTGTTTAGGGAATCTTTTTTAAGGGAGTCCTGAGCAGTTATTTTTACCGGGCTTGCTTGCTGAGCGTGTAAACCCTGAAAGCAGCCCCCAATTATTAATAAAGACGTTACTAATAATAGCTTTTTCATGTTAAAACGAATACCCAAAGCTTAGGTAAGGCCAATAAGGAATAAGCTGGTGCGAGGAAAATATGGGGCTGAAGCCACCACGAAAGGTAAAACCACCATCGATCGGCTGGTAACGGTAACCAAAGTTAAGCGAACCATACACGCCATTTTCGGTATGGCGCTGGCTTTGCGGATAATAATCCGTTGGATATTCGGTATAATCATAATAGCGGTCGCCAAAAAAATCCGAATGGCTGTCCGAATTGTAATGGTAAAATGTGGCACCCGCGCCTACTTCAAAGTATTTACCGTTTTTGCCAAGCAGGTAATTAAAAACTATAGGGATGGTGAGGATGCGGTCGCCGCTTTCGGCGTAATAACTGATACCTGCACGCCCGCCTAAACCGTCTTGCCGGTTTTTAAAGCGGGTATCGTAATTAAATGAATATACAGCGCCGGGACCCAGCACCTCGAAGTATACATTTTGAGCCTTTTTATTGGCGTAAACATTGTTTAACGAATCGGCTTTTGAAAGCTTTTGCGCATTGGCAGACAGGGAAGCGATGGTAATTAAGGCGATAACCGCCGGGCGTAGAAATTTTATCATATATGGTTTAAGCTGCCATGAAGATAAGGGATAAATTTAAAATGCGACGAATATTTTAATTTATTGAAGGGCCTGAGACCACCACCATCGGTGTTCGGAAGAATCAATTTGTTCCCCTCTTGAGGATAACTGCCTATAACTTGACAGACGGGTAATTCATAAGACGTTCCGCTGGAACGTAAAAGGCCTTTTCGGCATTTTCTACCCATAAAACATCCCGAAGGGATGAAGAAAAGCAAAATCGTTCCAGAGGAACGTCTTATGGGTAGATTAAAATGCAACGAATATTTTAATTTATTGAAGGGCCTGAGACCACCACCATCGGTGTTCGGAAGAATCAATTTGTTCCCCTCTTGAGGGTAACTGCCTATAACTTGACAGACGGGTAATTCATAAGACGTTCCGCTGGAACGTAAAAGGTCTTTTCGGCATTTTCTACCCATAAAACATCCCGAAGGGATGAAGAAAAGCAAAATCGTTCCAGAGGAACGTCTTATGGGTAGAAAAAAGGCGACAATTTTTACGTTCCGTAGGAACGTTTTATGGATATGCCTAGTGATGGGCTGCAAATTTCACCAGATGTTCCGATGGAACGTTGCATATTGGATGCTTTTTCTACCAACCAAACATCCCTATGGAATGAGAAAAAATCCCGTTCCTTAGGAACGGTTGTTTGGTAGAAAAATTTAATAGTCGTTTTTTACGTTCCATCGGAACGTTTGGTGTAAGCTGTCTAATGATGGGCTATTACTCTCAAGAGGGGAATCGCTCATTCCCCCGCTTTTCCGAATCTTCCGAACATCTGTGGAGACAATACAGGCTATTGAAAACCGCCATGTTAGTATGTAAGAAGACAAGTGGCGGTAGCTTCTGCTTTAGTGTTGCAAGTAGGCATTCGGCACGTTGTTAGGCTTATAATCAATACCAAATGCGTGCTTTATTAGTAAGGAAACTGTTTCTGCCACGGTTTTCTCCCTACGGTGCATTTGCGGGAGCGAACCCATCATGGCGTAGCTGATAGGGTTTACCGCCGGTATAAAGGTTTCCCATTCGTAGCCTTTGCCCCATATCAATCCTTTAACCGCAACAAGTGTATCAGCTTTATTTTGAAGCAAAAACTGAAGCATTTCTTTTGAAGAATTTCCGTTTTGGTTTACCGTATGAAAAATAGGGGTATGCCCGCCAAAACCATGCTCATCAAGGGCCGCTTTGGCATTTACATCCGCCCCATATTTTAAAAGTACTTCCGCGCAAGGCAGGCTGTTGTATTCGGCACAAAAATGCATTAGGGTACCGCCGGTGAGCGGCGTGTAGGTGTTGTTAAAAAGCGAATAAGTTTTGAATGCGATATCGGGCTGATGTTTTAATTCGAGTTCGAGCGTTTCGGCATCGTGCGCTAAAACGGCAAGCAGGGGCTTGTCCTCAAATACCAGCCCGGCATTTATAAAAGCCTTGATGCAGTGCTTAAACTTTTCGCCGCGCGAATACATTTCCACCATGCTGGTAAAAAGCGGCACGCCGTTGTGTATTTCATTCGGGCTGCCGCCCTGCGCAAAATAAGCCGCTATCCCTTCAATAGAATGTACCTCAATGGCGTAAATGATCTGATCAAAACCTGGCATAAAACAAAAGTAGAAATATAGGTTTGATATTTCTACTTGATAGTTAGGGGCTTATGAAAAAAAATAGGCGTTACTTTAATTTCCGTATTCCATCGGATTAAGGTCGGCAATTTGTTCCCAGGCCATGCGGCCTTCTACCGCCAGGGAGCCGGGCGGGCTGTAATAGCCGTGCTTATCCACCACTATTTCGGGTACTAAAAAGCTCAGCACAGAATATTGCCCCTTTGGGAAGGTGTTCCATTTGGTGGTCATTTTTACATCATACCCGCCGCCGGTATTGGAGTATGCTTCAGGCTCGTATATAGTGTATACTACAAATAAGCTTTGCTTATGGTTAAAATATTTAACGTCGGCGTCTATCACTTTCATTAACGAATCGGCTTTAAGCGGCTTTCGGTCGGGTCGCATTTGTGCGCCATCGTCTGTACTGCCCGGGACTGTTTTGTTTAGGATAGTGTAAACTGCGTAGCCATCCTTTTGCAGCGTGCCCTTGTAAACCGATCTGAGGAAATGATAGATCGAACCCTGGTAGGCAATTTCGCGGTTTTGCTTCCAGGTTTTTGCTTCTTTTGGTGTTTCGGCCTTCAGGTCCTCAAATACCGACTGCCCCTGGTAGGCCAGTAGTTTCTCCTCTTCGTTAAGCCGGAAGGATTGCAGCAGGTATTTTATTTTGTAACCGAGTGCTTTATTCTCTATTTCTAAAAAATCGTCGGCAGTAACGGTGAGCGTATTGCTTGCTTTGTCAAAATGAAAATGAAGGGCTTCCTTATTCAGGATGGTGCATTTTTCGGCATTGAGTGTAGTGCCCAAAAAATATTGCCTGAATTTTTGATAATACTCTTCGGAATAAGCGGTGATCTTCACCTCAGACAGTGAGCTAACGGAGGGCTGCAGCTTTATATTAACCGTTACATCCTTTGCAATAGTAATTGCCAAAGTAAAGGTTTGGAAGCCCACGAACCTTGCCGTAAGCGTATAAGATCCCGGAGCAACATTTTTTAAGCTGAATTTCCCGTTATTATCGGCCGCGGTAATGGCTTTTGTGCCCGATAAGAAAACCGTTACACCCGGCAGAGTTTCGCCTTTATCATCTCTTACGGTGCCGCTAATGCTATTTTGCCCCCGGACAGTAAAAACCAGGCAAATAAAAATAACCGAAAGCAGTATTGGAAGGTGTTTTGCAGATAGGATATGCATGTAGCGGCAATTTAAGCATTGCAAATAAATTATCAGCCATAAAAAAAGCAGCACAAATGCGCTGCTTTCAATTTATTTTCCGGGAGATTAGTTCAACACCGGCTTAGTAGGGTCTTTTTCCTTCACTGTCAGATCGAGCGCGTTGCTTACTTTTTCATTTAGTAAAGCCAGCTCAACTACCTCCTTCATATCGGTTACATAGTGGAATTTCAGGTCCTTGATGTAATCTTCCTTAATTTCGAGGATATCCTTCTGGTTAGATTTGCAAAGGATGATCTCCTTGATATTGGCGCGTTTTGCAGCCAGAATCTTCTCCTTAATACCACCAACAGGCAATACACGCCCACGCAGGGTGATCTCCCCCGTCATGGCTAAATGTGGTTTTAGTCTACGTTGGGTAAATGCCGAAACCAAAGCAGTAAGCATGGTAACACCTGCCGATGGGCCATCCTTAGGGGTAGCGCCGGCCGGTACGTGTACATGCACGTCCCATTGTTCAAACAGTTTTGGGTTGATATCGAAAGCACCCGCGTGTGCCCTTAAATAAGCAAGTGCTATGGTTACCGATTCCTTCATTACATCGCCGAGGCTGCCGGTTAAGGTAAGCTTGCCGTTGCCCGGGCTCAGGCTCGATTCGATGAACAGGATATCGCCGCCAACGGATGTCCAGGCCAAGCCCGTTACAACACCAGCTATATCGTTATTTTCGTAAAGGTCTTTATCGTAAAAAGGGGCGCCTAATATTTTCACCACGTCCTTTTTGGTCACCGCCGGGTTGTACTCCTCTTCCATGGCGATGTTTTTGGCCACGCCGCGTACTACCGAGCCAATGCGTTTTTCCAGCGCACGCACGCCAGATTCGCGGGTGTAGTCTTCTATCAGCCTTTCAACTATCTCGTTTTTTATTACCACCTGCTTTACGTTTAAGCCATGCGCTTCGCGCTGCTTAGGAACCAGGTGGCGTTTGGCTATCTCTATCTTTTCTTCGATAGTGTAACCGTTCACCTCGATGATCTCCATACGATCCAGCAAGGCCGGTTGGATAGAACTTAAAGAGTTGGCGGTAGCAATGAACATGATGTTCGACAAGTCGAAATCCATCTCCACGTAGTTATCGTAAAAGGTGCTGTTCTGCTCCGGGTCTAAAACCTCCAGCAGGGCAGAAGACGGGTCGCCACGGAAATCGTTGCTCACCTTATCTATCTCATCCAAAATAAACACCGGGTTGGCCGCGCCGGCCTTTTTTACCGACTGGATGATCCTGCCCGGCATTGCACCGATATAGGTTTTGCGGTGACCCCGGATCTCCGCTTCATCACGTACGCCGCCAAGAGCCATACGCACATATTTGCGCCCCAAGGCCTTGGCTATTGATTTACCCAGCGATGTTTTACCAACACCCGGAGGGCCCACCAAACAAAGGATAGGCGCCTTCATGTCGTGCTTTAACTTGAGCACGGCAAGGTATTCAATGATGCGTTGTTTTACCTTATCCAGGCCAAAGTGGTCCTTATCCAGTACCTTTTGAGCGCGTTTAAGGTCGAAATTGTCTTTAGTAAATTCGTTCCATGGCAGATCGAGCAGCAGTTCCAGGTAGTTTATCTGCACTGAATAATCTGCCGCGGCAGGGTTGGTGCGGGTAAGTTTTTCCAGTTCTTTAGCGAATTGGGTCTTCACTTCCTTGCTCCATTTTTTCTTTAAAGCACGCTGGCGCAGGTTCTCAATCTCCAGGTCGGGCGAGGTGCCGCCCAGTTCTTCCTGGATGGTTTTTAGCTGCTGGTTCAGGAAATAGTCGCGCTGTTGCTTGTCCAGGTCAACCCGTACTTTGGTTTGGATCTGGTTCTTCAGCTCCAGCATCTGCAAGTCCAGGGTTAGGTGTTCCAGCACCATGTTCACCCTATCGCGCAGGCTGGCGGTTTCCAGCAGGCTTTGCTTGGCCGCCATATCGGCATTCATATTGGATGATATGAAATTGATAAGGAAGTTGGTGCTCTCGATATTGCGGATAGCAATGCCGGCCTCGCTCGGGATGTTTGGCGAAAGCTGGATGATATTCATGGCCATGTCCTTCACAGACGATACCATGGCTTTAAACTCTTTATCTTCTTTGGGTTTTATCTCTTTAAAAGGCTCAATGGTAGCTTTGATGTACGGTTCGCTTTGTACCTCGTCCTTTAAATTAAAACGCTTTTTCCCCTGCAGTATCACGGTGGTGTTACCATCGGGCATTTGCAGCATTTTTATGATGAGGGCAATAGTACCCACGCGGTTTAACTGACTAAAGTTTGGATCCTCTATACTTACATCCTGCTGGGCAACCACGCCGATAAGGCGTTTGCCTTTGTTGGCATCGCGGATCAGCTTGATAGATTTATCGCGGCCCACGGTAATGGGGATCACCACGCCGGGGAAAAGCACGGTATTGCGCAACGGAAGTATGGGTAAAATATCGGGAACCTGCTCGTTATTCATCTCCTCCTCATCCTCTGACGACATCAGCGGAAAAAATTCGGAATCTTCGTTTATAGCGGCGGTATTTTTAAAATCAAACGGATCGAAAGTCATTAATCACCTTAGTTTAATGATAACGCAACGCCAAATTGTCAGCCACAAGCGTAGGCCAGGGCATTAAATAGGGGTAAGCTATCAATTTAATATATACAAATATACTGTTTCAAGCGCTATGCCAATATAAGTTTATTTGGGCAGGTATTTTGGCAATGCGGTTAAGTGTTTGATTTATTAGACGTTGCGGCGGGTAAAATGTTTCAGATGGGATTTGTGGTGGGATGAGAATAGTGGAAAAAAAGTCATGCTTGGGGATGTAGATTAAATTTAAGCGCCTTTGCAGGTTAACGAAATACTTAACAACTTTAGATCGCAATTTGCGACCCTTAAAAAAGAATAAATCAATGGCTAACGAAATACATCAGTACACTATCCCTGATGAAATAATACTAAATCAAATTTACTATTTGCGCGGGCACAAAATCATGCTTGATACGGACTTAGCTGAACTTTACGAGGTGGAAACTAAACAACTTAAAAGACAGGTAAGAAGAAATATAGAGCGATTTCCTGAAGACTTTATGTTTGAGTTGACAGATATCGAATACGGTTCTTTAAGGAGCCAAATTGGCACCTTAAAGCGAGGGGAACATTCTAAATACCTTCCTATGGCTTTTACTGAACAGGGTGTGGCTATGCTGTCGAGTGTTTTAAATAGTCGCCGTGCAATAAGCGTGAATATTCAAATCATCCGGATATTTACTAAACTACGCCAGATGTTTATCGACAATACAGATTTGCGCCTCGAAATAGAAAAGATAAAAACCAAGTTAGATAATCACGACAAGAATATGGAAATCGTTTTTCAATACCTGGATGAATTGGTTCAGAAAAAAGAGGAACCTAAAATTCGGAAACGCATAGGTTATAAATCAGATGATATTTAGCCAAAGGCGCGTTTGTTGTATTTTTGATTGCGTAAAAATATTTTTTATTTAATATAATAAATCGCAATATTCTACGTTAACTCAATTAAATAGCGAAGTCCTTCCGCTAAATTAGAATTGGAGGATACGAACTTCACTCCCCATTATTTCCAACAAAAAATATGCGTTTAGTATAATATTTTATACTATTGCAAGTTACTATACTACAAATTTGTTACACACGTTTAGGATTTAATGAGGCTCTCAGCAATAATTTCTTTACTGGTTCTCACTTCGCTGGAATCGTCGGCACAAAATGCCTATGTAAAATTGGGCCAGCAAGCCTTTATGGATGGCAACTTTAAAACCGCTGTTGCCCAGTTAGAGAAAGCCTGCATGATAGATTCTACCAACGCCAATGCCTATTGGATGCTGGGCTATTCCTACTATCACAGCACAAACTACCGCAAATCTATCGTAGCATATACTAAAGCAATTTTTATAAACCCGGTGGATGCAACGGCTTATTATTACCGTGCGCGTGCCAAAGGCTATTTGGGTAAGGATACATTCCTCTCGCCCGACGAACGGGAGAAATATCTGCTGGGCGCTATTTTCGATCTCACCAAGGCCATCGCCATTGATCCGTCTGAGCAAACCAAGAGTTACCAAACCCGTGGCATAGCTTACCGCGAATACGGGATGTTTAAGCTTCAGGCCAACCAGAAAAATTACGATAAGGTGCGCGGCATCAATTCCTTACGCGCCTCGGTTGCCGATCTGGAAAAGGTACTGGCTGAAAACCCGGGCCGCTCTGATATTTCTACGCTGCTGGATGTGTCTAAAGAAAAGCTGGCTAGCGCTACGGGCAAGCACTAATTAAAATTCACCTTTCACCAGGTAATTATTGCCGCCCATCACTTTCACCTTCTGGTTCTTCTCTATTAAATAATATTTGCCGGGCTGGTAAAAAAGCTTTTCGGTGCTGTTATAAAGCAGGTTGTGTACGTTGTTGAGGATATATACCGATGTAACCTTGCCGTTGCTTTTATGGATAATAATTTCGCGGGTTTTCAACTCGGGGAATTTGGCTTTATACAACAAGCTGTCGGCATTCTCCTGTACGGCGTAACTATCCTTCCAGGCGGGTTTGTTGATATCTGATGAGGTGAACAAGCCAAACTCCTGTCCCCAATTCAATGTCTTAAGCGTTTTGGTTTCGCTTTGGCCGTTGTGGGTAACGGTTTTTTTGACGAAAGGGTTTAGTTTAACCAGCCGTGCAGAATCTGTTTTAAAAAACTCCTTCAGGTCGAAGTATTTCAGCGTGGCACCGGTTTCCTTTATTTCCGGTTTACAGGCGTACCCGCTGCCTAAAAGCAGCAGGCCGCATGTAAAAAGGATATATCTTTGCAATGGTTTATACCAATACATTACCGGTCATTTCTGCGGGGATGGGCACGCCTATCATGCTTAAAATGGTTGGCGCAATATCGCCCAGCTTGCCATCTTTCACGGCTTTTACATCGCTGTCGATAACGATACAAGGCACCAGATTGGTAGTGTGCGCAGTATTTGGCGAACCATCGTCGTTGATCATGTAATCGGCGTTGCCATGGTCGGCAATGATGATGAACGAGTAGCCGTGTGCTAAGCCGGTTTCTACCACAGCTTTGGTACAGGCATCGGCCGTTTCGGCAGCTTTAACCACCGCGCTAAAAACGCCGGTATGGCCCACCATATCGGTATTGGCAAAGTTAAGGCAAACAAAATCGGGCCATTCGGCTATCAGCTCGGGAATGATGGCATCGCGGATACCTTCGGCACTCATTTCAGGCTGAAGATCGTACGTGGCAACCTTTGGCGATGGCACTAAAAGGCGTTTCTCATTGATGAATTCTTTTTCGCGGCCGCCCGAGAAAAAGAAGGTTACGTGCGGGTATTTCTCCGTCTCTGCAATACGGATCTGGTTTTTGTTAGCGCTTTCTAAAACCTCGCCAAGCGTTTTGCTGAGGTCATCCTTGCGAAAAACAACTTTTACGTTTTTAAAGGTCTCATCGTAAGAGGTCATGGTGACGTACTGGATATCCAGCGGTTTCATGTCATACTCCGGGAATTCGCGCTGAGTAAGTGCCTGCGAAATTTCGCGGCCCCTGTCTGTACGAAAATTAAAGCAGATCACCACATCGCCGTCTTTAATAACGGCAACAGGTTGCCCGTCTTCATCTGTTTTTACTATCGGCTTAATAAATTCGTCGGTAACGCCCTGCTCGTACGATTGCTTAATGCAGGCCAAAATATCGTCGGTCTTTTCGCCTTCACCTTTCACCATCACATCGTAAGCCAGTTTTACGCGTTCCCAGCGATTATCGCGGTCCATGGCGTAATAGCGGCCAATGGCAGATGCCAGCCTAACAGGGCTATCGGCAATATGGTGCTCCAGGTCGGTTATAAATTTTAACCCCGAATTTGGGTCGGTATCGCGGCCGTCTAAAAAGGCATGTATAAATACTTTCTCCAGCCCAACTGCTTTGGTAGCATCGCAAAGGCCCTTAAGGTGGTTAATGTGGGCATGTACGCCGCCATCGCTCACCAGACCAATCAGGTGCAGGTCTTTATCGTTGTCGCGGGCGTAGTTAAACGCCTCCAGCATAGTTTCATTCTGTACAAATTCGTTATCAATAACGGCTTTGTTAATGCGGCCCAGTTCCTGGTAAACCACCCGGCCGGCGCCCAGGTTCATGTGCCCCACTTCCGAGTTGCCCATTTGTCCTTCGGGAAGGCCCACCGCAAGCCCGGAGGCTTCCAGTTTGGAATTTGGATAACTGGCTATCATCGAATCGAAAAATGGCGTGTTGGCGGCCAGTATAGCGTTCGATTCGTCCTGACGGCCGTAACCCCAGCCGTCGAGTATTATTAATGCAACTTTTTTTCTGTTTTCCACAATGCAAATATAAAAGCAACGTTTAAACATTATAATTTAAAAACTGGTTTATTTTTTTGTGCAACCTTTTTTTAGTTTATTGGTCATATATTATGATGAAACTAAAATATTTGCCCATTTTGGTACTCCTTTACCTGGTACCCACTGTTTGTTTAGCCGGCCCCATCGAAAAAATAGCCGAGCTGATAAAGCAGGGGAACGCGCACGAATTAGCCAAATATTTTGCAGCCAGTATTGATATCACCGTTTTAGATAACACCAACGTTTACTCCAAAACGCAGGCGGAGCTGATCCTCGAAAAATTCTTTAAAGAAAACAAACCCCAAACCATTACGGTACTGCACCGCGTAAACTCCAGCGCCACTTATAATTACAGTGTGCTTTTGCTTGCTACCGATAAAGGGAAGTATCGCGTTAGCTATACCATGAAAGAGGTTGAAAAGGAAATGGTGGTGATAGAACTTCGCATCGAAACTGAAAAAACCTAATTACTCATCAATTGTTCTTACTTTTGAAACTCAAAATTTAAAGGTTTGGACAAACAACTTATACACCAATTTATAGTAAATGCTTTAAGTGAGGATGTTGGCGATGGAGACCATACATCCTTAGCTACTATTGAAGCCGGCACACAGGGAAAAGCAAAACTTTTAGTAAAAGATACCGGGATACTGGCGGGCGTAGAACTTGCCAAAGAGATATTTGAAGTGGTTGACCCAAACCTGCAGCTGGAAGTATTTTTAAACGATGGTGCCGAGGTAAAACCCAAAGATATCGCCTTCATCGTATCCGGCGATGCCCAAAATATCCTGAAAGCCGAACGCCTGGTGCTTAACTGCATGCAGCGCATGAGCGGCATAGCCACCAAAACCAACGAAATTGTAGATTTGCTGCAAGGCACCAATACCAAAGTATTAGATACCCGCAAAACCACCCCAGGGCTGCGCTACCTGGAGAAATGGGCCGTGCGCATTGGCGGCGGCGTAAACCACCGCATAGGGTTGTATGATATGATCCTGATCAAGGATAACCATGTAGACTATTCGGGCGGTATAAGGCAGGCGATAGAGAATGCTAACCATTATTTAGAGCAAACCGGCAAAAAACTGGCTATAGAAATTGAGGTGCGAAACCTGGATGAATTGGAGCAGGTATTGCAAACGGGCAAGGTAAATCGTATTTTGCTGGATAATTTTGATTTTGACAGTTTGCGACAGGCTGTTAGCATGATAGAGGGCAGGTATATTACCGAAGCTTCGGGCGGGATAACTATCGATAACATACGCGATTATGCCGATTGCGGCGTAGATTACGTATCTGTTGGGGCCCTTACACACTCGGTGAAAAGTTTAGACCTGAGTTTAAAAGCTGTTAAATTATAAATGAATATATTGCGGTATATAACATCAATTTAATATTATTGCAGGCAGATGCTATCAATCTACTCCATTTTAGCGCTTATTCTTGCTTATTGTTTCGGATCTATCCCTACAGCCGTGTGGATAGGGCAGGCCTTTTACAACATTGATGTTAGGGAATATGGCAGCGGAAACGCAGGCGCAACCAACACGTTCAGGGTTTTAGGCAAAAAAGCGGGCATCCCGGTGATGTTGCTGGATATCCTTAAGGGATGGACGGCTACCAACCTTGCCTATATCATAGGCGTATCTACCACAGGCGCTTATCATTCTGTAGCTTTTACCAACTATTCGCTTGCATTGGGTATAGCCGCCGTTATGGGCCACCTGTTCCCCATTTTTGCGGGCTTTAGGGGTGGTAAAGGTGTTGCCACACTTTTTGGAATGATATTGGCTATTAACCTACAGGCATCTTTACTTTGCGTGCTGGTATTTTTAGTTGTGTTGCTGCTAACGCAATATGTATCATTAGCATCAATTTCGGCAGGTTTTATATATCCCATCGGTGTAACATTCATATTCCCGGTGACTATTAAATCGGTCGTTATTTATGGGATGTGTATATTTTTGCTGATTTTGGTAACCCATCAAAAAAATATCGAACGCTTACTAAGAGGTAAAGAGTCGAAAGTTAATTTATTCAAGAAAAAATCAACCGCCTAAGTTACCATGAAGACACTAAGACCTTTACTATTTGCCGCTATTGCTGCAGTTACTTTGTATGCATGTTCCACAGTGCCGCTTACCGGCCGCTCTCAATTATCATTGGTTAGCGATGACCAGATAAACCCTGCGGCAGCAGCCAGCTACAAAGAATTATTATCAAGCCCATCTACAAAAGTTGTTACCAGCGGCACCGATGCCCAGCGTGTTAAACGCATTGGCGGCCAGTTAGCTGTCGCTATTGAGAAATATTTAAATGCCAATGGCTATGCCAACCAGTACAGCTTTGCGTGGGAGTTTAACCTGATACAAAGCCCCGAAATTAATGCGTGGTGTATGCCTGGCGGTAAAGTTGCTGTTTATAGCGGCTTATTACCGGTAGCACAATCAGATGCGGGTTTAGCCGTTGTTATGGGCCACGAAATTGGCCACGCCATTGCGCGCCACTCTGCAGAGCGGATGTCTCAGCAACTGGCATTGCAAGCTGGTGGTACAGCCGTTGGTGCCGCAACAGGCAGTAAATCTGCCGCTACCCAGGCAATTGTAGGCCAGCTTTACGGTGTAGGCGGGCAATTGGCACTATTAAAATATTCCCGTGCACAGGAAACTGAAGCAGACCGTTTAGGTTTAACCTTTATGGCTATGGCTGGTTACGATCCACGCCAGGCAGTTGCTTTTTGGCAGCGCATGGCGGCACAAAACAAAGGCGGCAGCCCGCCCGAGTTTTTAAGTACTCACCCTTCGGATGCTACCCGTATTGCCAACCTGCAGAGTTTAGTACCTGAGGCATTGAAATATTACAAAGGGAAATAATCCTTTTCATTAAAAAATTACGTAAAGGTCATAAAGGAGCACAACTTCTTTGTGACCTTTGTGCTTTTAACCGGTACCTGTTTAATTCATCGTTGAAATCCTTTATTTGCTGCTTTAATGGCTACATCAAAATCCCGCTTTCTTACCGCTCAATGGAAAAACCTGGTAATGCTGAACTACGAGGTAGACCCGGAGATCTTAAAACCATACCTGCCGGCCGCTACCGAAATTGACCTTTGGGAAGGTAAAGCATTGGTAAGCATGGTTGGCTTTTTGTTTAAAGAAACAAGTGTGCTGGGCGTTAAATGGCCCTTTCATGTGAATTTTGAGGAAGTGAACCTGCGTTTTTACGTGCGGCATTATGATGGTAAGGAATGGAAACGGGGAGCCGTGTTTGTGAGCGAAATAGTGCCGAAACTGCTAATTACAGTAATTGCCAATACGCTTTACAAAGAGCATTACAGCTGTTTCCCCATGCGGCATTCCATTACTAAGGAGGGGGCCAGCCATACCCAATTTCTGTACGAATGGAAAGTAAAAGGCCGTTGGAACAAGCTTGGCGCGACAGTTCGCAACGCCCTTGTTAAAATAGAGCCCGGCAGCGCCGAAGAGTTTATTTTTGAGCATTACTGGGGCTATAACCGCCTAACAGATACCAAAACCATGCAGTACCAGGTAGAGCACATCTCCTGGCAAATTGCCGAAGTGAAAGACTCTGTGTTTGATGCCGATATAGCCGCTTTGTATGGCGAGGCTTTTGTGCCCTATCTTTCGGTAAAACCATTTTCGGCCTTTTGGGCAAATGGTTCGGATATAGCGGTTAGGATGGGGGATAAGCTGGTGGTTGATCCAGTACTTCCAAAATAGCTTTTGCTTTCAGCAGGCATTCTTCGTATTCCCGTTCCGGGTCGGCGTGATAGGTGATGGCGCCGCCTGCGTGGAAGGATAAGTATTTTTCTTCGGAATTGTATAGCAGCGTGCGGATCACCACGTTAAAATCAAAATCATCATCGGGACTGAAATAACCGATGGCGCCCGAATATACGCCGCGTTTACTGCGTTCGTACTGCTCCATCAACTGCATGGCGCTTATTTTTGGGGCACCTGTCATGCTGCCCATGGGGAAGGTGTTTTTAACGGCCTCTACAGCGCTTACATCGTCGCGCAGCTCACACACTACTGTCGATACCATTTGATGTACCTGCGTAAAGCTTTGTATGCCAAACAGCTCCTCCGTTTTTACCGTACCGGGTTTGGCAGAATGGGTAAGATCGTTGCGCACCAGGTCTACTATCATTACATTTTCCTGCAGCTCTTTTGGGGTGCTGCGAAGCTCCTGCTTAATGTTTTGATCTATAGCCACGTCCTCATCCCGCCTTGCGGTACCTTTTATGGGTTGAGAGATGAGTTTGCTGCCACGCTTGGCCAAGAACCTTTCGGGTGAGGCACAGATGATGTAATTTCCTTTCCATTTAAAAAAGCTGGAGAAGGGCGTAGGCGATAGGTTGTTTAGTTTATTGAAGATGTAAAGTGGTTCGATATCTGCATTCTCCGCGTAAAACTCCTGGCAAAAATTGGTTACATAAATATCACCGCGAACGATGTGCGCTTTGATCTTCTCAACGACCGCTATGTATTCTGCTTTGCTGAAACGGGATTGAATATTTATTGATGGGATGTTATCTTGCAGCGAGGGTTCGAAACTCTCCAGCTGTTTAAAAATTCCGGTTTCGTCTTCAGCAATTATCTCCACCGTGTTCTTATTGATGGTGATAACAATTTGTGGAGCGAAGAAATAGAGGTCGGGAAAATGGAGCCCGTCCGCATTATCCGACGATAAATTTTCCACCTCGTTCTTTAGATCGTATCCCAGGAAACCGGCGATAAAACCCGGATTTTGCCTGCGAAAATTTGCGAGTTTTTCGAAATTAGTACCACTTTTTGGGTTAATTTCCTCCTTCGTTCCAACCGAGATCAGCGTATCAAATTTACCGTAAGGGTCGGTGTAGTTGTTGCTGTCGAGGTAGCACACCGTATCAAATGTAGCAGCCCATGCGAGTGCTTTTTGTTTGAATAGCTGTACATCGGTTAGCTCAAATATCACAGCACAAAGATAAATAACGGAAAAAGAAAAAGGCCCGTTTATAGGAGCCTTTAAAATTTATTAAATATTTCCGGTGTCTTCACTGGAAATCGGGGACGGAACCTCTTCTTTTTCTTTCATCCAACTGTCAAATCCTGTTTTTTGGTTATGTAGTTTCACAGCCAGGAAAATAGCGGGTAAAATACCCAGTGATAAGTTAACAACAAGATATAGCACAAATAAAATAAGTATACCGTAAACGTAGTAGCCGAGGCTTTTTAGATCTTCTTCGTATAATTCGTAACCGGAAAGTTTTGTGGCTAACCAACTGGAATATACCAACAATGACCAGGAAAGAATACTTATGTAAGAGCGAAAGGCCGGTTCTATAACAGCAATTAAAATAGCGAATAGCACACCAAGCGAACAGCATACTAAAGCGATGTAGGAAACGGTTTTGAGGGTGGATGGTTTAAACATCAGTATAAGTTTAGGGTTTGAATTATAAATATAGCAACATTTAAGTGAGTCGTCCTGAAATAGGTTGACAGATTTTAATGAACTAAATATAATGCTTGTCAGGTAAAACTGGCAAGCATTTTTTGTTGATGAACTGTTTGTGGTGTTTGATAATTTAAGGCC
>NZ_JACWMY010000008.1 GCF_014773265.1 Mucilaginibacter pankratovii
TGTATTAGGCCTGCCGCTAGCGTTCATCCTGAGCCAGGATCAAACTCTCCATTGTATAATGTGTTGTTTATATCCAAGCCCTATTAAACTCAATCAATAGAAACTTGTAAAAAAAAATATTCTCTTACATTATCCCTCTATTAATCTCAAGCTTCTTTTTCATTTAGTATAACTGCTCTTCAGCGTTACACTGCATAATTTAATTTTCTATCTCTTTTAAGAACTTGTTCGGAATGTCTGTCGCAGACATCCTATATGTTTTCGCATCTCGCAATGCTTAACTTTTCAATTTTTTTTTAGTCTCGAATTGCTCTCGACTTTTTAACGTTTTGCTAACCTCGTTTCCGATTTTCGCTCCCTCGTTTTGGGACTGCAAAGGTAGAAAACCTTTTCTATTTCGCAAACTTTATTTTTTTAATTTTCCGTTCGCTTTTTCCCCTTTTCAACACCCGCTTCATTACTGATTTGGCGGGCTGCAAAGGTAGTAACCTTTGTTGAATTTGCAAACTTTATTTTTTAATTTTTAGCTGCTTATTTTTTCAGAGAACAACCCGCTATTTCGTTTGCGGGCTGCAAAGGTACGCAGCTTTTTTGTTTTTGCAAATACTTTGCAAGCTATTTGCTTAGTGTAGTTTTAACACGTTGAAAAAGAGGGAGAAAAAATTGCGGGGATTATACCGATTGAGGGATGATTGCACCGATAGCTGCTAAAAACATACTATAACTGCATTTATTGTATTTGTTAGCGCCAGAAAATTTAAGCTATTGCTTTGGTTTTGCTGAATGGCTTTGCTAATAGTCGTATTAAATATTAATAGTGCTTAAATAACAACATCGGCTGCTCATTGCCGCAGGGGCTACTTCGTTTGATGCACCAAAAGAAGCAAAAGTGCTTTCACCAGAGAGGCTTCTTTACCGCACAGGCCTTTACCCTGCAAACCGGCCAGAACCACGGGCTGTGAAAATTTGCCCCTTGCTTCGCCGCCCAATCCCTGCGCTTCAGCAAAAATTCAAATGCCCTCCCTCCGCACCACCCACCACGTTCTGCCCGCTTTCGCCCGAAGCTGTTCTGCTGAGTGAGAGGATTGGTCTCCGAAAAAAAATCCTTCAATCTTTTAATCCCATAAATCAAGGTTCAGACAATCAACGGAATCATTTAATCATTGAAATCAGCTGTTCAGATAAACCGCGTTAGGGATGGGCGCGGATACCGGCCATGTGCGTAAGGCCTACAGGCGTATGAGCCCGGGCCCCAGGCATCGCCCAAAATGAGATAAAAGACGGAAGGATAAAGGAGAAAGGAAAACATCATACATATAATAGCGTACTCCTTATAATATACTAATCACAGTTCTTTACCACAAACCAGCTCTCACTACCCCTTACCCCCACCTGCCATTCTCGTTTCTATATATACCTTATAATTGTGCACTTCTCTATATTTAAGACAAGCCCTCCTATTAGCTACGAAAAAAGACCACATATATACCATATACAACCCACCCCTATACATACTATATACAACCCCTCTCCAACCATGAACCATCAACTTAATTCCTAACGTTAAAAGATGTTAAATACATGCCTTATATATATAAGGTGCAAAAACGTCGTTATATATTCGTCCACTAAATAAATAATTGACTGATTTATAATATTCAACTATCTTTGCAAAATGTTTAAAAAACAACTACACATTATTTCGGGCGTATTGCTACTATTAATTATTGCGCTCGGCAGTTGTAAAAGCAAGTACGAAAAGCTAAAGGCCAGTAACGATAACGCCAAGAAATACTCGGAAGCGGTAAAGTTTTATAATAAAAAGGAGTACAGTAAAGCGCTTGGTTTGTTTGAAGACCTGGTTACCATTTACCGTGGCCGCGCCGGTGCGGAAGACCTATATTACTACTACGCTTATACCAACTATAAGCTGAAGGATTATACATCGGCCCGTTACCACTTTAAAACATTTGCGGATACGTACCCTACCAGCCCGCGTGCTGAGGAGTGCCGTTTTATTGCCGCTTACTGTTTCTACCTCGATTCGCCGATATACTCGCTTGATCAGGAGAACACTACTAAAGCCATTGAGAGCCTGCAGTTGTTTATTAACCTTTACCCAAAAAGCGACCGTGTTACCGAAGCAAGTAAGCTGATACAAAACCTGCGCGATAAGCTGGAGCGTAAAGCTTACGAAAACGCGAAATTGTATTTAACCATTGGCGATTTCCAGGCAGCGGTTATTGCGTTTAATAACACCCTGCGCGATTACCCTGACACTAAATACGCAGAAGAGCTTGAGTATTTGGCTATAAAAGCGCAATACCAATACGCACAGGTGAGCAGCGAACAACGCCAGGAAGAGCGCTTTGGGCTGGTAATAGCAGGCACCGACCAGTTTGCAGAGAAATACACAGGCAGCAAGTACTTAAAAGAAACCGCCGACTATAAAAAAGATAGCGAGCGTGGCATAGTACAGGCAAAACGTGTTTTAGCCGAATTGGCTTACAACCCTAAACTGGCCGAGAAGGTTGCCAAAAAGGATACTACCAAAGGCGCGCAGCCACCGTCCATTAAGGATAGAGATAATCAGAAAATACCATATTAATACATAAAGCATTTTAAATAACAGACATGAGCACCACTAACACAAATAAATCAACAGTAGCCAGCAGCACCGTAACACGTGACCTGCGTGAACTGGATGTGAAAACCGACAACATTTATGAGTCGCTTGTAATTATGTCAAAAAGGGCAAACCAGATATCAAACAACATAAAGGAAGAGTTACACCAAAAACTTTCTGAATTTGCATCGGCAAATGATAACCTGGAAGAAGTTTTTGAAAACCGCGAGCAGATTGAGATCTCTAAATATTACGAAAAATTGCCTAAACCTACTTTGGTAGCTGTTCAGGAGTTTTTAGAGGATAAGGTTTACTACCGTAACCCAAGCAAAGAACAGCAATAGTAAAAGCCCCCCAGCCCCCGCTGGTTAGCGGAGGAGCTTTTGATTTGCATGATATTATTAAAACTCCCTATGGGAGTTTTTTTGTTACTTTGAGTTTTAATATCGAATAATGAATTTCGAATAATGAACGCCGATTTAAGGCATGAAGTGTTCGAAACCTTAGGGTGATGTCCGCATGGTGAGTCGACTCACCCCCCGCCCCCTCTCTGCTTCGCAAAGAAGGGGGAAAATTGGGGCTATTTTTTCTTTCTTCACCCTCTTTGCGCAGCAGAGAGGGTCGACGCACGGAGTGCCGTCGGGGTGAGTTAAATATACGCGCGACACGAGAGATTTTAAGGTTTCGAACCCTCATGAAGTTAAAACCTTTTATCATTCGATATTCAGTATTCGGTGTTCGATATTAATTCCCACATTAGGGGCTTATGCTTGAATCTAAAAAAGTCATTCTCGGTGTTTGCGGTAGCATAGCGGCCTACAAATCTGCTACGCTGGTACGCTTGCTGGTAAAAGCCGGTGCGCAGGTGCAGGTGGTGATGACACCCGATGCTACCAATTTTATTACACCGCTCACCTTATCAACCCTATCTAAACGCCCGGTTTACAGCGAATACTTTAAATCCGAAACCGGCGAGTGGAACAACCATGTGGAACTTGGCCTTTGGGGCGACCTGATGATCATAGCACCTGCCAGCGCCAACACCATGGCCAAAATGGCGGGCGGGCTGGTAGATAACCTGCTTACCGCGGTATATCTTTCGGCAAAGTGCCCGGTTTATTTTGCCCCGGCCATGGACCTTGATATGTGGAAACACGAAGCCACGCAGGAGAACATCAGCAAAATACAATCCTTCCAAAACATACTGATCCCTCCCGGCAGCGGTGAACTGGCCAGCGGACTGCACGGTGAAGGCCGCATGGCCGAACCTGAGGAGATTATAGCTTTTGTTGAGGCAGATATCAAACAAAAGCTACCCTTAGTAAATCACAAAGTATTGGTAACCGCCGGCCCAACTTACGAGGCGATAGACCCGGTAAGGTTTATTGGTAACCATTCATCGGGCAAAATGGGTTTTGCTATTGCGGATGAGCTGGCGGCTTTGGGTGCCGATGTAACCTTAATAGCCGGCCCCACAGCGCAACAAAGTAAACAACGGAGCATTAAACGTATTGATGTTACCAGCGCTGCCGATATGCTGCGCGAGTGTTTAGCGAATTTTGCCAATGCCGATGGCTGCATTATGTGCGCTGCCGTAGCAGATTACACGCCTGCTGTTGTTGCCGAACAAAAGATAAAGAAGCAGGACGGCGGCTTAACCATCGAACTCAAAAAAACTACCGATATACTAAAAACCCTTGGCCAGCAAAAACGCGAAGGGCAAGTGTTGGTTGGCTTTGCGCTGGAAACCAATAACGAGGAAGAGTATGCTATCGCGAAGCTGAAAAATAAGAACCTGGACATGATCGTGCTGAATTCGCTAAACGATACCGGTGCCGGTTTTAAAGGCGATACCAATAAAATAACGATGATTGATAAGGCGCTGAACAAAACCACCTTCGCGCTGAAAAATAAAAATGAGGTGGCAAAGGATATTTGTGCTAAATTTATCCAACTGCTAAAATCATGAAACGCTGCCTGCTCATCGCCACTTTGCTTTTTACCTGTTGCTTTGCGCAAGCGCAGGATTTAAACGCACGGGTAAAAATATTAACACCCAAAATACAGGTGAGCAATAAGCGCATCTTCACCACGCTGGAAACCGCGATGAAGGATTTTCTGAACAGCCGTAAATGGGCCGCAGATGCCATCGCCCCAAACGAACGCATCAACTGCAACTTTGTATTGAATATTACCAACTGGGATGGCGGCAGCAATTTTAGCTGCGAAATGCAGGTACAATCCTCCCGCCCGGTTTTTAACTCCAGCTATAGCACTACCCTGCTTAACATTAACGATAGGGATGTAGATTTTACTTATACCGAAGGCCAAACCATCGATTACAGCGACCAGAATTTTCAGAGCAACCTCAGCTCGGTAATGGCTTTTTACGCTTATATTATTGTAGGGATGGATTACGATTCGTTCTCGCGCTATGGCGGCAGTCCGTATTTTGCGCAGGCGCAAACGGTTGTACAAAACGCCCAAACGGCATCCTATAAAGGCTGGAAGGCTTTCGACAGCAACCTAAACCGTTACTGGCTATCAGAAAATCTGAATAATAAGCTGTACAATAACCTCCGCAGTTTTATATACGATTATCACCGCAATGGCCTGGATCTGATGGCCGATAACCCCACCAAAGCACGCAAAGCGATCAGCGCCCTATTGCCCCAGCTTACCCAGGTAGATCGTAAACGTATAGGATCATACTTGCCGCTTGCATTTTTTACGGCCAAGGATGATGAATTTGTATCTATTTTCAGCAAAGCCATCGGCCCCGAAAAGGCACAGGCCATGAATACCCTGCTAAAGGCAGATCCATCAAACGGGAATAAGTATGAGACGCTGAAGTAATTTAGAGGCAAGAGGTGAGAATCAAGAGACAAGAAATAGCATGTTTTGAAGCCCATTCTTTTTGTCTTGATTCCTGGCTCTTGATTCTTGCTTCTATCTTCCGCTGTAACAATTCCCCCATCCCACTGTCCAATACTAAAACGGCATAAAAGCTAATTAATCATTTACAAAACTAAACACCTACATATCATGGCATCAAAAGAATCATTCTCTATTAACGGAGAAAGCATCGTTAAAAAAGTAAAAGAACTAATAAACGAAGGCAACGTAACCAAAATAACTATCACCAACCACGACGGTAAAGAGATCATGAGTTTCCCGGTTACCTACGGGCTGGTTGGGCTATTGATGGCACCAATATTCGCGGCAGTTGGCGCAGCAGCGGCACTGTTAACGGAGTGTACCATCACTGTTGAGCGCAAAGGCGATGAGCCGGAAGAGAAGGAAGAGATCAATAAGTTTGAATAGGCAATTAGCTTATCAGGCTAATATATTCATTGCCGTCGGTTTCAAACCGACGGAAGAAGCAATAATTGTTGGCTTTAGCCGAATTCGCAATGAGTTTGGCTAAAGCCTTTTTGTTTATCTATTCATCCGTCGGTTAAAACCGACGGCAATGAAAGTGGTTTTTGCCTCCCCTATTTACCAATGAATCACAGCACCACTCCCTCAATCAAAACAATTTTCTCTACCGATCTATCCTTCATTTCCATAAACGCCAGCCGTTTTGGGTCGGTTTTGTAGCCTTCAAAATCGGCTTTGCTGCTAAAGGTCACCAGGTGAATTTCGTATGGTAATTCTTGGCAGCTTTCTACAAACGCGCTGGCATTGGGCCTGATGCGGTAAAGGAGTGTGCCGTTATGATCCTTTAAAAGCGGCAGTACTTTATCCTCGAAAGCGTGAAATTCTGCCTCGCATCCGGGTTTGATGAAGATGAGTTGGGTGTAGTAAAGCATAATGTTAACAATTGGTTAAGCTGAAAGTAAAGCTAATATAACCAACAAACCTAAAAAAGCAACTGCGAGGAAGAGGTAATGAAAGCAGCCAAAGACATCTTTTTGATGCTAACCCTGAAAAATGATAAATTATTGATTATCAATAACTTAAAAAGTTAACATCGTGAATTGTGTTAACTTTTGTAAACTTTTTTGCAGTGAGTACAACTAAACTCACCCTTTTTTATTTCTCACATCTTGATTCTTGTTTCTTACTTCTTGATTCTTCCTCTTTTCCCCACCTTGTCTTCTTGCCTCTCTTTTTCCTATCTTTACACCCTAAAAATCTAACAAATATTTATGGCGAAAAGGTGGGTGTTAAAAGATGCGGCAGACGAGGATATCGTACAGCAACTGGCAGAGCAGCTTAACATCAGCAAGGTTTTGAGCAATATGCTGGCCCAGCGCGGCATCCGCGATTTTGAAGAAGCCAAATACTTTTTCCGCCCGAGTCCGTTGCACCTGCACGATCCTTTCCTGATGCAGGATATGGAAAAAGCTATCGACCGCATAGATACCGCCATTGCCGCCAACGAAAAGGTTTTAATTTATGGCGATTACGATGTAGACGGCACAACAGCCGTTGCCCTGGTGTACAGCTTCTTTAAAAAGCACCACGCCAATATCGAGTATTATATTCCCGACAGGTACAAAGAGGGCTACGGCATCTCTACTGCGGGTATAGATTATGCAGCCGCTAATGGCTTTACGCTCATCATCGCGCTGGATTGCGGCATAAAATCTGTAGATAAAATTGCTTATGCCAATACATTGGGCGTTGATTTTATTATTTGCGATCACCACTTGCCGGGCGACGAACTACCCGCTGCGGTAGCCATCCTCGATCCCAAACGCTCCGATTGCCAGTATCCTTATAAAGAACTCTCCGGCTGTGGCATTGGCCTAAAACTGGCGCAGGCCTATGCAGAAAAACACGATCTGCCTTTTGAAGAAGTAAGCAGCTATTTCGACCTGGCATGTATCAGCATTGCCTGCGATATTGTACACATCACCGGCGAGAACCGTGTGCTGGCTTACTTCGGCTTGCAAAAAATAAACGAGAACCCCTGCATCGGTGTAAAAATGCTGATGGAAGTTGCCGGTCGTAAAGGGCCGTATACCATCAGCGATGTGGTGTTTTTATTGGGCCCGCGTATTAACGCCGCCGGCCGGATAGATGATGCCAAAGATGCCGTACAGCTATTGATAGCCTGCCACGAGGATGATGCCAAAGAAAAAGGCCTGCTGATAAACGAGCGCAACCAGGAACGCAAAGGGCACGACCAGCAAATTACCGACGAGGCCCTGAGCCTGATTGATAATGATGCCATCCTCATCGGAAAAAAATCTACCGTGGTTTTCAACGAGCGGTGGCACAAGGGCGTTATCGGCATCGTGGCATCGCGGTTAACCGAAAAATATTACCGCCCAACCGTGGTGCTTACCCGCAGTAATGGGCATGTGGCAGGTTCCGCGCGCTCCGTTTTGGGATATGATCTTTACGAGGCGCTTTGCGGCTGCAGCGATCTGCTGCTGCAATTCGGCGGGCACAAATATGCGGCCGGCCTCACCATGCAGCCCGAGCAGGTGCCCGCTTTTATCGAGCGGTTTGAAGAAGTGGTAAGCAATACCATTACCGATGAACAACTGATACAGCAGGTTTTGATAGATGCGGAGATCGGGTTGGCGGATATCGAATCAAAATTCTTCAGGATCCTGAACCAATTTGCACCGTTTGGCCCCGAGAATATGGCCCCGGTATTCCTGAGCAAAAATGTGTATGTTAGCGGCAATGCCGGTTTGGTGGGTGGCAATCACGTAAAAATGAGCGTGATGCAGCCGGGTTCGGCAGCTTTCAGTTGCATTGCATTTAACCATGCCGAATACCTGCCGCAACTGAAGCCCGGCGTACCCTTTGATATTTGCTACGCCATAGAAGAAAATGTTTGGCGCGAGCAGCGAACAATACAGTTGAATATAAAAGGGATAACGATGGTGAGTGGTGAATAGTGAGCGGTGAATGGTAAGTCTTTATCACAAACAAATCCGCGCGTCATTGCGAGGCACGAAGCAATCTCTACGCAGGACAAGCTGCCGTGTATAGTTTAGAGATTGCTTTGTTCCTCGCAATGACTAGGATAGTTTTCCGTTATAGCGGTAATAATTAAGAGATATGATCCTTCGGGCAGAAAATTTAGTAAAAAAATATAAGCAACGCAGCGTTGTTAACGATGTTACGTTCAACGTGGCGCAGGGCGAAATTGTAGGTTTGCTTGGCCCGAATGGTGCCGGTAAAACCACCTCGTTTTACATGATAGTTGGGCTGATAAAACCCAACGAAGGCAAAATATTTTTGGACGATGAAGAAATAACCGGTGAGCCCATGTACCGCCGTGCCCAAAAAGGTATTGGCTACCTGGCGCAGGAGGCATCGGTTTTTCGTAAACTGTCGGTAGAAGATAACATTAAAGCGGTACTGGAAATGGGCAAAATGCCAAAAGATCAGCAGCGCGATAAACTGGAGGAACTGATAGATGAGTTTAGCCTGCATAAAGTACGCAGAAACCGCGGTGATCTGTTAAGCGGTGGTGAACGCCGCCGTACCGAAATTGCCCGGGCCCTGGCAGCCGAACCCAATTTTATTTTATTGGATGAACCCTTTGCCGGGGTTGACCCGATTGCTGTGGAAGAGATCCAGGCGATGGTTGCTAAACTGAAGCACCGCAACATAGGCATATTAATAACCGACCACAACGTACAGGAAACCCTTTCCATTACGGATAGAGCATACCTCCTTTTTGAAGGTAAGTTGTTAGAATCGGGCGTACCTGAGGTACTGGCTGCCAACGAGATGGTACGTAAAGTATATCTTGGCGCAAATTTTGTATTGAAAAGAAAAACCTTTGCTCAGTAAATTATATATTTGAGTTGATGGTTGATGGTTCATAGTTCATGGAAGCTGCTTAAAGTAATTAGCCGTGAATTATTATCTATGAACCATGAACTATAAACCATCAACTCCCCATGGCCATTATAAACTCTGTATTTACCTGGTTCATGAAAAAGCGTATCCACCAGATAGAGCTTTTTATGAAATACCCCAACGAAGTGCAGGAAGAATGGTTTGAGCAACTGATTACCGGTGCCGAAAATACCGAATGGGGCAAAATACACCATTACAAAAGCATTGAAAGCCTGGCCGATTTTAAGCGCCAGGTGCCCATCCAAAACTACGATACCCTAAAGCCATACATCGAGCGGATGCTGAAGGGCGAGCAAAACGTACTTTGGCCGTCGGAGATCCGCTGGTTTGCCAAATCATCGGGCACCACCAGCGATCGCAGCAAGTTTATCCCCGTAAGCGAAGAGTCCTTAGAAGAATGCCATTTTAAGGGCGGTAAGGACATGCTTACCATATATTTTAATAACCGGCCCAACGCCCGCATTTTCACCGGCAAAAGTTTAACACTTGGTGGCAGTCATCAAATAGGTCAGCTTAATGCCGATACTTCCTTTGGCGACCTATCGGCGGTGATCATGAAAAACCTGCCGCTTTGGGCCGAATTTTACCGCACGCCACACCTGGACATCGCCCTGCTGGAAAACTTTGAGGAAAAAATAGAGAAAATGGCCTATGCCACCAAGGACGTAAACGTAACCAGCATCAGCGGCGTACCCACCTGGAACATCCTGCTGTTTAAGCGCATCCTCGAGATCACCGGCAAAAAAAACCTGCTGGAAGTTTGGCCTAATTTAGAACTGTACTTCCACGGTGCAGTAAACTTTACGCCTTACCGCGAGCAGTTTAAAAAACTGATTCCGAACGGGGATATGTACTACCTCGAAACCTATAACGCATCCGAAGGCTTTTTTGGCATCCAGGATCTGGAGGAACCCGGCGATATGCTGCTGATGCTGGATTATGGCATCTTCTACGAATTTCTGCCGTTAGAGCAATTACACGACGAAGACCCGCAAACCCTCACACTTGATGAGGTAGAACTGGATAAAAACTACGCGCTCATCATTAGTACCAATGCCGGCCTTTGGCGGTATCTGATAGGCGACACCATTAAATTCACTTCGCTGGTGCCTTACCGTATCAGCATAACCGGCCGCACCAAACATTTTATCAACGCTTTTGGCGAAGAGATCATCATCGATAATGCCGAGCGCGCCCTGGCCGAAGCCTGCGCCCAAACCGGCGCCATCATCCGCGATTATACCGCCGCACCCGTTTATTTCAACGGCGACCAATGCGGCGCACACGAGTGGCTGATAGAATTTGAAAAGAAGCCCGCCGAGTTTGAACGCTTTGTAGATCTGCTTGATCTTACGCTGCGCCGCGTAAACTCCGATTACGATGCCAAGCGTTTTAAAGATATGGCTCTGCGCCGCCCCATTGTGCGCAAGGTAGCCGAGGGTACCTTCTTTAACTGGATGAAGCTAAAAGGTAAAATTGGCGGTCAGCACAAAGTTCCCCGCCTGGCCAACAACCGCGAGTATGTAGATTCTATCCTGAAAATGCTGGATGGGGTAGCCGCTCCCATAAAAAATTAAACCGTCCCTGTAGCGTTCCCGAATCCCTCGTCGTAATAGTAATAAAGCAACAAAATTATGAAGAGGGCTTTATTAGTGTTGGCAGTTGTTTGTGTTTTTTCTGCCTGCACAAAAAATGGTGCGGGTAATGCCAGCATATTTGGCAGGTACGAATTACGGGCAAGCTACGGCGGCCTCTCTTATTTCCATCAAACTTTCCCGGCAGGTAACGGCAATATCTTTCAGTTTAAAAGCGACAGCACTTACGTTAGATACGCCAATGGCACCATAGCCGAAAGCGGTAACTACCATATCAAAATAACCGGTACCGATAATGGCGCCCGCTATGGCACCATCACTTTTAACGAGCCGGTTTACCTGGATAATTTCCGGATAAAAGCCGACACCATAACCATTGGCACAACAGCCGCAGATGGCATTGCCTCTGATTACGCTAAACTGAAATAACGATCTAAAAAAACATGAAAAAAGTTTTAATGATGATTGCCGTGGTTGCTTGTTTTGCGGCCTGCAAAAAAGACGAAAAATTGCAAGTTACGCCCGGCCTGTTTGGCAAATGGGAACTGGCGTACAGGCATGGCGGGCTATCACCATCTGTAAAAGTAAACAACACCGGCGACATGTACCAGTTTAACAGCGATAGCAGTTATGTAAGGTATATTGACAATAAAGCAACAGCAAGCGGGAAATTCAGCATTAACATCTACGAAACGCGCGACACGCTGAAATTCGGCATCATTAAATTCACCAATCCAACCAATACCGAAGCCTGGACAGAAACACCGCATTCTATCACAATCGGTTCGTCTATTGCCGACGGGCCATCGTACGAATATGTTAAAGTGAAATAACTGATCATAATCATCTTTAAAAATGAAAAATAGCTTATTTATCCTTTTAGCGATTGTCGCTTTTGCATCCTGCAAAAAAGCCGATCTGCCTGTTACCTCTACCGGTTACAATGGTACATTTGAGTTGCGTGCGCGTTACGGAGGCATTGCGGGCATTAATGAGAAATACACAGCGGGTAACAAAAACATTTTTCAATTGGATGCAGACAGCACCTATAAGATTTTTATTGATGGCGAACTGAACAGGCAAGGCACTTTCCGGATAAAGAAAAACGCCGATACGCTGTACAACGTTATTTACGACCGCATATATTACGACACCGATACCACCTATGGCACCGAAATAAGGCTACACGGCGATACCCTGACCCTGGGTACCGATATTACCGATAACATTGCCGCAGATTATAAACGGATAAAATAGACTTAGCCTACATTGCAGGCTTCCCATATCTTCACCGCCTCCACCGCTTCCTTCACATCGTGCACTCTTAAAATACCTGCTCCTTTGGTAAGTGCAATGGTGTTTAATGCGGTGGTGCCATTTAATGCTTCTTCGGCATTGCTGCCCAATAAACCGTAGATCATCCGCTTGCGCGAGACGCCCG
The DNA here is from genome assembly GCF_014773265.1 of Mucilaginibacter pankratovii. Taxonomy (GTDB): domain Bacteria; phylum Bacteroidota; class Bacteroidia; order Sphingobacteriales; family Sphingobacteriaceae; genus Mucilaginibacter; species Mucilaginibacter pankratovii. The sequence goes on from NZ_JACWMY010000008.1 coordinate 12,497, forward strand.
CCAGTACCGGCAATTGCAATACATCAAATTCCTGCATGCGGCTCATCAATTGGTAACCCTGCTCTGCGGTTTTGGCAAAACCGAAACCGGGGTCGATGATGATATCGTGTACACCCAATTGTTTTAGTTGATAGATCTTCGTCACAAAGTAATCGAATACCTCTGCAAAAACATCTTCGTATTGGGCCTGCTGCACCATATTTTGCGGCGTACCCTTCATATGCATTAAAATATAAGGCACCTGCAGGCGGGCAACGGTGGCAAACATTTCGGCATCCAGGCTGCCTCCGGATACATCGTTGATGATATGCGCACCTGCTTTTACCGCTGCTTCGGCTACGCTTGCACGGAAGGTATCGACAGAGATAATAGCCTCCGGGAAGCTTTGTACAATGGCCTCCACAGCAGGTAACAACCTTTCGGTTTCCTCCTCAACAGAAATATCCACAGCGCCGGGGCGCGAAGAATAAGCGCCAACATCAAGAAAAGTAGCGCCATCGGTTAACATTTTTTCCGCTTGGCTTATTACTGATGACTTGTCTGTTTTGCGGCTTGCGGCATAAAAGGAATCGGGCGTAATATTAATAATACCCATCACTTTCGGCGACGATAGGTCTATCAATTTGCCGCCGGCATTTAGGGTAACTTTTTTCTGAAAAAATGTATCTTTAGCCACCATTTGGTTAAAAACGTTGTAAGTGTTATAAAGGTTAAAATTCACCATCTTTTACAACATCTACAACCTTTACAACAACTATAACATTTACAACTACTTTGAGCAACACCGCAGCAGAATACGACGCCGTCATTAATAATTGCAAAGGCCTTTTCATGAAAAAGACCCGCGATTACGGTACCGCATGGCGCATCCTTCGCCCCTCCTCTATTACCGACCAGATCTTTATCAAAGCGCAGCGCATCCGCACGCTCGAAGAAAAACAGGTATCTAAAGTAGGCGACGATATCACCGGCGAATATATCGGTATTGTAAATTATTGCGTTATAGCCATGATGCAACTGGATAGCACTGATGAAACGTCCTACGAACTGAACCCGGAAACGGTGGAAACAATGTTCGACGGCAAGGTTACCGAAACCCGTGACCTGATGTTTGCCAAAAACCATGATTACGGCGAGGCCTGGCGCGATATGCGCATCAGCAGCCTAACCGACCTTATACTGATGAAGATCCTTCGCGTAAAGCAAATTGAAGATAATGAAGGTAAAACCCTCGCATCCGAAGGCGTAAAAGCCAACTACCAGGATATGCTGAACTACGCTGTTTTTGCGCTGATAAAATTAGGAGTAGCATGAAGAACAGCCTAATTTGGTTTTGCAGAATAGCCGTTGGGCTACTGTTCATCTTCTCGGGGCTGATCAAAGCCAACGACCCACTTGGTTTTTCTTATAAACTGGAAGAGTACTTCGAGGTTTTTCACCTCACTTTTTTAAATGGCTTTGCGCTAAGTGCTGCCATTATTCTTTGCGCGCTGGAAATGCTGCTGGGCTTTGCCCTGCTGGTAGGCACGCGCGCGGTAACCGTGATTTGGGGATTGCTCTTGCTTATCACCTTTTTCGGCTTCCTTACCTTTTACTCGGCCTATTTTAAAGTGGTGCAAACCTGCGGTTGTTTTGGCGATGCCATTCCGCTTACGCCTTGGCAGTCGTTTAGTAAAGATATGGTGCTGCTGATTTTAGTGCTGGTGCTTTTTCTCAACCGCAAGGCCATCCAACCGCTGGTAAAACAAAAAACCGGGGACAAATTATTGATCGGTGCTACGGTATTATCGCTTGGCTTTGGCTTATACACCTATAACTTTTCGCCAATAGTGGATTTCCTGCCTTATAAAATTGGTGCCAATATTTTAGAAGAGATGAAAACACCGCCGGGTGCGCCTGCCGATGTTTACGAGATCACCTATCATCTTAAAAACAAAAAGACCGCCGAAACCAAAGTGATGACGGATAAGGAATACCTGAAAACCGCCATCTGGAAAGATACCAACTGGGAAATTGTGGGCAACCCCGAAAGCGTTTTGCTTAAAAAAGGCTTCGAACCCAAAATACGCGATCTGAATATACAAGATGCCCAGGGCAATAACTACAACCAGGAGTTATTATCAATTCCGTTTTATAGTTTGGTAATTGTGGCTTACAACCTCGAAGAAACAAATGTAGAAGCAATTGGGCGCATCAACGCCTTGGCGGCAAATCTTAAAGATAATTTTAATACCCGTGTAGTGTTGCTCACTTCAAATCCGCCGCAAAGTGCCGAGGCATTTGCAAAAAAGAACAACCTGGTAAGCGAATTATTTTACGCCGATGGCGTTCCGTTAAAAAGTATGGTACGCGCTAACCCCGGTGTTATATTAATGAAGAATGGCGTTGTTATTAATAAATGGCATTACCATGGTTTGCCAAAGTACGAGGATTTAGTAAAGGAATATTTTAGCAAGCAATGAGCCGGGTATATTTAATAGGATTTATGGGCTGCGGCAAAACCAGCTGGGGCAAAAAATTGGCCGCAGGTTTAGGCTATAATTTCATAGACCTGGACCATGTGCTGGAAGCACAGGTAGGTAGTACCATTGCCGAATATTTTGCCAGCCACGGCGAAGAGGCTTTCCGCAAGCTGGAATCGGAAGTGCTAAAACAAACCGAATACCCGGAGAACGTCATCGTATCTACCGGCGGCGGCCTGCCCTGCTTTTTTGATAATATGGACTGGATGAACAGCCATGGCCAAACCCTATATATCCAGCTATCTCCAAAGGGCCTTGCTTCCCGTTTAGAAAATGCCAAAACACCACGCCCTGTGCTGCAAGGCAAAAAAGGCGACGAACTGGTGGCTTTTATAGAGCACAAATTAGCCGAACGCGAAGGCTTTTACCTGCAAGCCACACATTATGTGGATGGGATTGATATGAGTGTGGAGAAGTTAGTGGAGATAGTGGGGTTGGAAAAGATAGCGTAACACACATTTCCGCCCTGTCATTGGGAGCGATAGCGTGGCAATCTCATAGGACATTCGGATTAGCAGGTGCTACATGCTTGCCACGAAGCTAATCTTACCACCCGGCGCTCAAATCTAACCATTCAGGGTTATCGGCAACAATCAAGTCTATTTTCTTCTTCCTCGAACCTGCCTTAAGCTGCTTTTCCCGGGCAATTGCATCTTGTACCCATTGAAACTCCTCGTAATAAACTAATTTACTGCATTGGTATTTCGCGGTAAAGCCTTGATTTATCTTTTCGCGATGTTGCAAAATTCTGCTCTCCAAATTATTGGTTACGCCAATATACAGAACATTATTAGAAGCGTTCGTTACAATGTAGACATAGTATTGGTGGACTTTCGTGATGGTTACTTAGCATAGGCGCTATTTGTCCTATAAGATTGCCGCGCTATCGCTCGCAATGACATGGAGGTGAGCTAATTCTCCTCTACACCAAATAAACCGCATCCTCCTCACCTTCTACATCTAAAACAACGCTTACGTGTTCTTTGATAACGGTAGAGAGGGCCATGCCGGCGTAATCAGTTGCAAGAGGGAAACTTTTGTGGTTACGGTCTACCAGGACAACGGTGCGGAGCTTTTTTAGGGGTACATCCAGAAAAACGCCGAAGCCATAGGCCAAGGTTTTACCACTGTTAAGCACATCATCAACCAGTACGATCACCTTATTGCTGCATTCTTCTATCTCGAAGTTGATATGGGCGCTGAGGCTGGTGCTATCCTTTTCTAATTCTATTGTAAGCAGGCGGCTGCTGAAGGGGGCAATTTTATCCAATACAGCCTTCAGTCTTTTGGCAACATGGTTACCACGCGGCAGGATGCCGGCGATAAGGATCTCCGTTTCGTCGAAATTATCTTCCAGTATCTGGTAAGCAATACGGTCTATCTTTTGCTGTATCTGCGTACTGTTTAATATCAGGAGTTTTTTATCGGGCATGGCAGGTGAGTATTATCTTTCAAATATATCCTAAATTATTAAAATGAAAACTTTCTGATGCAGGCTAATTAATAATAGCGGCAACAATGAAGAGGATAATAATTACTAATATAATGATGCAACTTCGTGAGCTTTCTTTGTCTTGCTTTTCGATATCGGCCTCAAACATTGCCGCCTTCTCCAACGGTAAGAAATATCCTCGCCAGGCATTTTCGGGAACAGATAAAACCCATTGTTCGTGGCAAATGCTACATTTATAGGCTTCATGACTATGCCGAAGAGGCAGAATAGGAGAAGCTATAATGTGATTATGTGAAATTTTTGGATGAAGAAGATGCTCAAATTCTTCAAAATCTAAGTAAGTGTTAAATTGATATATTTCTGTTGTAAAGCAGTTGTCGCACATGATAGTTTGCAAAACGGAGTGCTTTCGCACTCACAAGATAAAACAACTTTACAACATTTCAACTTTTCACATACGGATAATACACAAAATTCGCCCCTTCCGGTACCACCACAAACAGGCACATAAAATCGTGCGGGTTTTTGTAGGTGCTGAGGAAGCGTTCTTTCAGTTCCGCTTTGATGATACCGCGCTCTGTAAATTCCTCGATAGTTGAGGCATGGATGCTCCACTCGGTATTGAGTTCGTTGCGGTCGAGGATTACCTCACCAAGTTTTAACTCGTGCTGGTGGGCGATAAATATGGGGTGCAGTGACAAGCCTTCGAGCATAATTTCAACGGCTACCTCGCGGATAGATTCGTTAAAAAGTTTCAGGTCGCGTTCCAGGCTTACCAGGGGGCTTTCCTTTTTGGCTTTATCTTGCTCTCCGCCGGGTTGGCTCAGCAGTTCTTCGGGATCCATATATAATTGTTGCTATGGGTTCGTAAATGGGTTGATTATTCCTGCGGTGGTTTGGGCTTCATTTTGGCCGCATTAAAGCGGGGCTTAAAGCCAACAGGTTTTGGAATGGTTTCTTCCGCAGGAGCTTCCTGCGCCGCCGGGTTTTCAGTAGCCTGCTCTACAGGTGTTTCTGCCACCGGTTCAACCTTCTCCGGTTTAGCTGTTTCTTCCTCTGCAGGTTTGGGTGCCACCATTTTCATATTAAAGCGCGGTTTAAAACCGGGCTTTGGTGTGGTAGTTTCTACGGGAGGTGCGGGGGGGTCATCAGCGCTTTCAGCTTTTGGCTCTATACTTTCAGCTTCTTCCGCCGGTTTTGGTGCTGCCATTTTCATATTAAAGCGCGGCTTAAAAGCAGGCTTTGGTGCGGTGCTTTCAACGGGAGATGCAGGAGTTTCATCAGGGCTTTCTGCTTTAGGCTTTTCGTTCTCAGCTTCCTCCGCAGGTTTAGGCGGCATCGTCTTCATGTTGAAGCGTGGCTTAAAGGCCGGTTTTGGCGTAAGAGGTTCCACCTGGTTTTCTGCTTGGGGTGCTTCGCTTTCAGCTTTCGACTTTTCGCTTTCAGTATCCTCCGCAGGCTTTGGCGCCACCATTTTAGGGTTGAAGCGCGGCTTAAAGGCCGGTTTTGGTGAAGCGGTTTCCGCAGAACTTTCCGCTTTCGGCTGTTCGCTTTCTGCTTTTTTTGGCGTTGCCGAAGGGATGCTTTCGGTTAGCGTTTCAACAATGGTTTGCTCGGCCAGCCTGTTTTCCAGATGCATCTTCTCTGGCTTTTGTTCTGCTGCCAGGTGATACTGCAGGCGCAATTTATTGAACCAGTACTTTTTGGTATGGTCGAAACTCTTTTCGCCCATTTGCTCGAAGTGGGTTTTAAATTCAAAAAATAAGGCCGGCTCACCGGCTTGCAGGCGGGTAAGGTCTATCCTCTTTTTCTGAAAAAACTCTTCGAAAGTCATATTTTAATTTGAAGATTTGAGAATTTGAAGATTTGAAGATTGGCAGTAAGAAGCATTTTCAAATTGCCTCATTTTCAAATCCTTAAATTGAAACGTCAACATCCAACTTATTAAACCGTATCCCTCTATCCGTTTGCTCCCAGTCTTCGCGCTCCTCGTCGGTAGCGTTTAGTAACTTGGGGAACCATTCCAGCGGGAAGGCTTGCTGTTTACCATCTGCCTTCTCCACAAAAAGCAAACCATTGGCAAAGGTTACCTTAACTTTTTGTTCCTGTTTACGGGTTGATGTTAGTGGCATGGTTCGTCAATTTTTATTACTGCGTCATTGCGAGGAACGAAGCAATCCCCGGCAAGCAGTTCGGACTTGCAAGGCGGCTCTGCTTGCCGGGGATTGCCACGCTATCGCTCGCAATGACGCGTGGGGTATAGTGGACTACTCCGCCATATTGTGGTACACCGCCTGTACGTCGTCGTCTTCCTCTAAATGGTCGATGATCTTAAATACATCAACGGATTGCTCCTCGGTTACGGCGATGTTTGATTGTGCAACACGCTCCAGCTTAGCCGATTTGGTTTCGATACCTAATCCTTCCAATGCTTTTTGCATCTTGCCAAAATCTTCGTAAGCGGCGTGCAATACGGCAATTTCATTTCCTTCTTCATCGGCATCCACAAACAGGTCTTCCAGGCCGGCGTCTATCAGTTCAAACTCCAGTTCTTCCAGGTCGCGGTCGCCCGGATCGAAAGTAAATACCGATTTACGGCTGAAGATAAAATCAAGCGAGCCGGTTTTACCCAGCGTACCGCCATATTTGGTAAAGTAGCTGCGTACGTTTGCCACGGTGCGGTTAATATTATCGGTAGCGGTTTCTACCAAAATAGCTACGCCATGCTGCGCGTAACCTTCGTACACCAGCTCTTCGTAATCTTTTTCGTCGCGGCTGGTAGCGCGTTTAATCGCAGCCTCTACCCTATCCTTAGGCATATTAACCGCCTTGGAGTTTTGGATGGCCGTGCGCAGGCGCGAGTTAGAGTTGGGGTCGCCGCCGCCGGCTTTAACCGCCATTACAATTTCCTTACCTAAACGCGTAAACTGAACCGCCATTTTGGCCCAGCGCTTAAATTTCCTTTCCTTGCGGAATTCAAATGCTCTTCCCATACTTTTTGGATTACACCGATATTAAAGTGATTCCACCGATTTCGATGAATTGATTACACCGATTCGGCATCATTAATAACGTGATTTTATTCTTATCTAAGTTTCTTATATTACTTTCTTTAAATTCTCCAGCATGTCGCTGGTCATTTTACCAAGGTCGTACTCTATTTGCCAGCCCCAGTCTTTGCCCGCCTGGCTATCATCTATCGATTTCGGCCAGCTATCGGCAATGGCCTGGCGCGGGTCGCTGTCTGCATAACTCATCTCGAAATCAGGCAAATGCTTTTTTATTTCTTCGGCCAGTTGTGTTGGCGTAAAGCTAATGCCCGCCAAATTATAACTACTGCGGATACTGATCTGTTCTGCCGGTGCATCCATCAAACTAATGGTCGCCCGGATGGCATCTTCCATATACATCATCGGCAAAGCCGTTTCTGCCGAAAGGAAGCTCTGATATTTGCCCTTCTTTAGCGCTTCGTGGAAAATGTGGACCGCGTAATCGGTAGTGCCACCACCAGGTGAAGCACGCCAACCTATCAGCCCGGGGTAACGAATGCTGCGCACATCAACACCATATTTAGTATAGTAATACTCGCACCAGCGTTCGCCGGCCAGTTTGCTGAAACCATAAACGGTGTTCGGGTCCATTACGCAGTATTGCGGCGTATTATATTGCGGCGAATGCGGACCAAAAACGGCTATCGAACTCGGCCAGAAAACCTTGGCGGTTTTAAATTCAACGGCAAAATCGAGGATGTGCAAAAGGCCGGTCATGTTCAGGTCCCAGGCTATTTTGGGTTTTTGTTCGCCTACGGCCGATAAAATGGCCGCCAGCAGGTAAACCTGGGTAGGGCGGTGCTTATCAAACAAATGGTGCAGGTTATCCTTATCCAGCACATTGGCAAACTCGAAAGGGCCGCTGTTGCGGATGGCATAATTAGGGCTGTTAATGTCTGATGCTATTACATTCTCAGGGCCATGAATATTTCTCAAAGCAGTAACCAGTTCGGTACCAATTTGCCCGTTGGCGCCTATCACTAAAATCTTTTCGCTCATGCAGATGCGGGTTTGGCTACAAAGGTAAAAATTTGAGCGAAATGAGTTAAACTTTGCAAAAACAAAGGTTTGACAACATTATGTAACTGTGTTTTTTAAATTATATATTTAGTTTATGAAGTATATACTATTGCTTGCCCTGCTGTTTACCGGCCTTATAGATTGTGCCGCCCAGGTATCTGTTCAATCCGCAAACTGGAATGACCATATCGATCAACAATCACGGGACGAAATAAAAGTACTTGATGATAAAGTAATTGATTGTTTCATATCGGGTGACTCGGTTAAACTAATTTCTTTATACTCTGATGGTTTAAAACAGCGGGCCAAAGGGAAAACAGGTGCTATTGTGAAGTTCCTGAAACCCGTTATCACCACTACAAACTACCGCCTGCTGGATGAATATTTATGTACAAATTCCGCTGTGGGCGGTACCTCCAGCATTTTTAAAGGGGTATCTGCCGATAATGACTATAAACTGAACTACAATGTTTATGCTAAGGAAACCTATTTTTCGCTGATGTTGTACACCCACGGTGATATAGAGGTATTGCTCACCTGTGGTTACGGCAAGTATGGTAACGATTGGAAATTGGACAATTTGTACGCCGGCCAATATAAGATAAAGGGACATACCGCTGTAGAATACTACCGGACGGCCCAAAAGTATATGGACGAAGGCGACTTTACGGATGCTTTTATAGCAATGGAGGTAACAGCGCAAATAGCCACGCCTGCCAGCAACATGTTCGAGTATTTTAAGTTTTCGGAGATGAAGGCATTTGGTCAAAAAATTGATAAAGAGACTGCAGCAAAGTTTCCCATTACCATACCTGATGTAAGCAGCTCGCCACAAATTATCGGCGTAGCATCTGTAATAATAGCAGAGGGCATTTTTCCGCTGGTAAAATACCACACAACTATTCCGCTGGATGATATGGTAAAATTAAAGGCGGAAAACGACAGTATTCAAAAACAGATTACTAAAGTTTTACCCAAAATTGATAAGAACAATACGATGGTGTTGTTTTGGGCCTATAATCAAATACCCGACGGTAAAGCACCCGTTAAGCGCTACGGTTTTTATATGAAAACCTCCAAATAGCTATTTATATACTAAACTGGTAGACTTAATTGCAGCTAAGGCAAAAAAAATGCATATTTGGGGTTTAGTTTAATTACACATATATAACAAACAAAATGAAAGTCGCAGTAGTAGGTGCCACCGGGCTGGTAGGCACTAAAATGTTGCAGATCCTTGAGGAGCGCAACTTCCCCGTTACAGAATTATTCCCCGTAGCTTCCGCAAAAAGTATTGGTAAAGAAATTACTTTTAAGGGTAAGCAGTATAAGGTGGTTTCTGTTGAGGATGCGATAAAGCAAAGGCCCGATGTTGCCCTGTTTAGTGCAGGTGGCAGTGCTTCCTTAGAGCAGGCCCCGATGTTTGCCGAGGTTGGTACCACTGTTATCGATAACTCATCGGCCTGGCGCATGGACCCAAGCAAAAAGTTAATTGTGCCCGAAGTAAATGCTGATGTGCTAACCGCCGATGACAAGATCATCGCTAACCCAAATTGCTCAACCATACAAATGGTAATGGCTTTAAAGCCCCTGCACGATAAATATAAAATTAAACGCGTGGTGGTTTCTACCTACCAATCGGTAACGGGTACCGGCGTAAAAGCGGTTGACCAATTATTTAACGAGCGTAAAGGTATCGACGGACCAAAAGCATACCCATACACCATCGATTTGAACGTTATCCCGCAGATTGACGTTTTCACCGAGAACGGCTACACCAAAGAAGAAATGAAAATGGTGAAGGAAACGGTGAAGATAATGGGCGACGATAGCATTAAAGTTACCGCTACCACTGTGCGTATCCCGGTAATGGGCGGCCACTCGGAGTCGGTTAACATCGAATTTCTGAATGATTTTGATGTAGAAGAAGTAAAAGAACTTCTTGCAAAATCGCCGGGCATTGTGGTAACGGATGATATTGCTAACCTTAAATACCCGATGCCATTAGATGCACACGATAAGGACGAAGTTTTTGTTGGCCGCATCCGCCGCGATGAAACCCAGCCGAACACGTTAAACTGCTGGATAGTATCTGATAACCTGCGCAAGGGCGCTGCAACCAATGCCGTGCAAATTGCCGAGTATTTGGTGGCTAAGCATTTGATAGGGCAGGCTGTGGAGGCGTAGTTTAGACATTAGAGGCCGGAGATTAAAGGTTAGTTTCCGAATTTTAAATAAATATTTGAATAGGGATAGTCGGGAGATTATCCCTATTTTTATTAAAAAAGCGTGAGTTAAGCGAAGTGTAATATGGCAGATTTAGAAAAGTTGGCAAATGTTTTAGGAGCAGAAACTATCAAGAGAATATATGAGGATGGCTTTTCAGGTTCTGTGCAAGAAGCAGGCAAGATGCTGACCGATTTAATGAAGTCGCTAAGACTTTTTACTTTGCCTTTGCAATTATCAGCCAGTTATCAAGACAGAATAACAAAATATCTTGATAAAGCTCGCCTTGCCGTTCCCGAAAAAAATCAAATTCAGGCTCCTGCTTCTTTAAGCGGACCAATAATTGAAAGATTTAAGTATTTAGAGGAAAGCAATTATCTAACAAGTTTGTATATTAATCTTCTATCGCGCTCTATCGATAAAGAAAGGGTGAACGAAGCACATCCCGCATTCTTCCACATTATTGATCAACTATCCCCAGACGAAGCATATTCGCTTTTTAAGTTAAAGGGGGGGAAGGTTAAAGTTGCTACTCACAGCGATTTAGATCACCAAGAAAATAAGTTTATAAACTATCGAATCATTTCATCAGAATTTTCACTTAGTGAATTGACTTTCCCTGAAAATTTTCAGATGTACTTTGCGCACCTTGAAAGCTTAAATTTAATTAAATGGCCTATTCTTCATACAGAATTCCCAAGAAATGAGTTAAATATCCAAACAGGAATAATCGAACATGGTGAGATTGAGCTTACAACTTTTGGAAAATTATTTGTAAAGGCCTGTATACCGGAGACAGGATTTATTTTCTTCAAAGATAAACGCTAACGATTATGCCGATACCACCTATTGATTTTATTGTAAATAATGGATATACAGCAAGGGCTATTGATTATTCAATTTTTACCCAAGCCAATACCCTTGAAGAATTAGAACTTAATATTGCCGAGGCTATAACATGTCATTTTGATGGGCCTATTTTTCCCAAATTTAAGTTGATATTTGCTTAATCTATGATCTCCTTCGCCCACCGTGTTTTTATGGAAGTTGCTGCCAACCTTAGTTTCAGCAAGGCGGCGCAGGTGCTGTTTATTACACAGCCGGCCATCAGCAAGCACGTAAAGGCTTTGGAAGATCAGTATAAATTACCGCTGTTCGAACGTAAAGGCAACACCATTTTACTCACCGAAGCCGGTATCAAACTAAACGATTACCTTAAACAAGCTTCGGAAATTGAGCGCAAGGTAGAATACGACCTTTCTATCCTCAGCAACGCGGCCAATGCAGCCGGGCATTTAAGGCTGGGGGCGAGTACCACTATAGCGCTATATATTTTACCTTATATCCTCTCTGGTTTTCAGCGCGAATATGCTAATGTGGGTGTGCAGCTGGTTAACCGCAACTCGGAATATATTCTAAACGCCCTGCTTAATCACGAGGTTGATCTGGGTATCATCGAGGCAGACAGCAAGCTCACCACAGTTACCTACACCCATTTTATGAGCGACGAGGTGATCCCGGTTTGCTCGGCTAAAAGCCCGTTGGCGGGGAAATCGCTTAGCTTAAAACAATTTGTAAAAACGCCGCTCGCCCTGCGCGAACGTGGCTCGGGTACGCTTACGGCTTTGCTTAAAGCTATCGCTGTACTCAATATCAAACCTGCCGACCTATCCGTTAAGATCCGCCTTGGCGGTACCGAAGCGCTAAAGAATTTCCTGCTGGCCGATCAATGCCTCGGCTTTATGCCCCGGCCATCTATAATACGCCAATTGGCGGAAGGTGACCTGGTAGAAGTACCCATCGAAGGCTTAAAAATAACGCGTGACTTTTATTTTATCCGCCGCAAAGGCACAGAGGATAACGGGTTAACGGGCAATTTTATCAATTATGCGGTAAAGCATATAGCCGGTTAATACCATGTCTTCAAAAAAAGCCATCATTATAGGTGCAGGTATTGCCGGTATTGCAACAGCTATCCGTTTGGCAGTAAAGGGTTATGTGGTAGAAGTATTTGAAGCCAACAGCTACCCCGGTGGCAAACTGTCGGAAATTGAGCAAAATGGTTATCGTTTCGATGCGGGTCCAAGCCTGCTCACCATGCCGCAATATATTGATGAGTTGTTTACCCTTGCCGGTAAAAACCCTGCCGACTACTTCCAATATCAAAAGCTGAACACGGTTTGCAATTATTTTTACGAGGATGGCACCCGAATAAAGGCTTATGCCGACACCCAACAATTTGCGCAGGAAATTAACCGCGCCACGGGCGAGCCTGCCGCCAATGTGATCAAATACCTGGCAAGCAGTGCCGATATCTATAACATCACCAACCATGTTTTTTTAGAGCGTTCATTGCACCGCCTGCAAACCTTTTTAAGGTGGGACACCGTCCGTTCGATATTTAAACTGCCGCAGATAGATGCTTTCCGCACCATGCACAAAGCCAACGAAACTTATTTTAAAGATAAGCGCGTGGTGCAGTTTTTCGACAGATATGCTACGTACAATGGCTCCAACCCATATGAAGCGCCCGCCACGCTGAATGTGATCCCCCATCTCGAACATCATTTCGGCGCGTATTTTCCTGATGGCGGGATGTACAGCATTACCCAATCACTGGTAAAACTGGCGGAAGAATTGGGCGTGAAATTCCGCTACAATGCTAAAGTGGATGAGATCGTCGTCATTAATAAAATAGCAAAAGGCATCAGGGTACAAGGCGAAAATATCGTGGGCGATATTGTGGTATCCAACATGGATATCTGGTTTACCTATAAAAACCTGCTGCAAAAACATCAGCAATTGCACCCGCAAAAAACGCTTAACCAGCAACGCAGCAGCTCTGCGCTGATATTTTATTGGGGGATAAAAAAGACGTTCCCGGAACTTGACCTCCACAACATCTTCTTCAGTGCCGATTATAAAGCCGAATTCAGCCATATCTGGCAGCAACAGCAGATCTACCACGACCCAACTGTTTACGTCAATATCAGCTCCAAATTAAAACCTGATGATGCACCGGATGGCAGCGAGAATTGGTTTGTGATGATAAACGTACCAGCCAATAACGGGCAGGATTGGGAAAGATTGATTGCCGGTGCCCGGCAAAATATCCTACGAAAGCTGAGCAAAGTTTTAGGGGAAGACATTAGCTTGCTGATTGCATGCGAAAGCATTTTAGACCCGCGCAGTATCGAAACAAAAACATCATCCTACAAAGGTTCTATTTACGGCACCAGTTCTAACAGCCAGTTTGCTGCATTTCTAAGACATGCAAATCAATCCTCGAAAGTAAAAGGGTTGCATTTTTGCGGAGGAAGCGTGCACCCTAGCGGCGGGATTCCGCTTTGTTTGTTATCGGCGAAGATAACTGCGGAGATAATATAAAACCCATAATAACCGCCGTGTCATTGCGAGGAGCGGCGTGGGGCTGCGTAATGGGGCGACGTGGCAACCTCATAGGACAAGCATCGGTACTTTGCAAGGTGGCTAAACGTCCTATGAGGTTGCCGCGCTTCGCTCGCAATGACATACTTTTAAGTTACTATTGTCTCTACCCTTCCAGCACCATCTTTTCCAGCGCATCTATCCATTTTGGCTCGGCGTTTAAGCTTTCTACCAGCTGCACATGTTCGCCGCCGAGGGCTTTAAACTCATCGCCGTATTCGGTGGTGACTTCGTAAACAGTTTCCAGGCAGTCGGATACAAAGGCGGGGCAAAATACCAGCAGACGTTTTTTGCCTTGCTCGGCCATTTGTTTGATCACCTCGCTGGTGTAGGGCTGTACCCATGGGTCGCTGCCGAGGCGGCTTTGAAAACACACGGTATACTTATCTTTTGGCAGATCCATTTTGGCGGCTATGAGTCGCGCGGTATCATAAGATTGTGCCGAGTAGCAAAATTTATTGGTATCGTTTAATGTGTTGCAGCAGCCATCCACCTTCAGGCAATAGCTGTTGGTATGATCGCATTTTTTTAGCTGGCGCTGCGGCAGGCCATGAAAGCTGAACAAAACATGGTCATAAGTTTCGGGCTGATGTTTGGCTGCATTATCAGCAAAGGTCTCGATCATGAGTTCGTTATCATGAAACGAATTGATGAAGGTAATATCAGGCACGGTTTGCCATTCTTTTACAATACTCATCACCTTCTCGTGCACCGAACCCGTACTTGCCGACGCATATTGCGGGAAGAGCGCGATCACCTGGATCTCGCTCACCAGGGCCTCCTTCAATTTCTGCAGGGCAGATTCGATAGAAGGGCTCTGATAACGCATAGCCAGCTCCACCATATAACCATCGCCAAGGCGCTGCTGCAGGGCTTTTTGCTGTAAAATGCTATAGTGTTTTAGGGGCGAACCAGTCTCGTTGTTCCAGATGGCCTGGTAAAGCTTCGCGGATTTTGGTGCCCTGAAGGGTACGATAATGGCTTTCACCAAAAATGTACGCAATGCAGCGTTCACATCTATCACCCGTGGGTCCATCAAAAATTCATCGAGGTATTTGCGTACATCCGCTGTTGACGGACTATCTGGTGTACCAAGATTTACAAGTAAGATTCCCTTTTTCGCCATAATTTATAGTTGCGCAAAATTAAGATAATTTAAACCCCCGTGGCAGTGCAGAAGGTACAAATTACAAATATATGATGAGTATCATATTTAGCCCCCTCCGCCCCCTGAAGAGGTGTTAACCAAAGCCTCACCCTGCCCTCTACAAAGGAGGGGGTTCTTTTTTTCTTCATTACGCTAATCAAAAGCTCCCCCTTCAGGAGGCCGGGGGGCCTGCCACAACTTCCACCAAGGCAGCCATGGCGCATCATGATGCTCGTAATGGTATCCAAAAAAGTAACAGCTAAAAAAAGCCAGGAAATGGTTACGCTGCAAGCTGCGCGACTGGTGCTTATTATCATGCTCACCCTTATGCGGCAGGTAGGTTCCAAAGTAAAACAGCTGTAAAGTGCTCAACAACGATGGCACCACCCAAAACAAAATGAGATTTGGCTGCGGCACCCACATTTTAAATACGTTGAACAGGATGGCCATCACTACAATTTGCCAGATGGACAAGTAATTACGAATGAACTGCACATACCAGGCAAAAAAATTACCGTTATGATAATCGGGGTCCTCATGGGTATGCACGTGGCTGTGGTGCTTGTGGTGCTTAGTATAGAGCTGCGGGTACCAAAACGAAGCGTATAAAAAGGTGCAGATATAACCCACCAAATTATTCAGTTTTGGGTTTGGCGCAACCGTGCCGTGCATGGCATCGTGCGCGGTAATGAACAACCCGGTATACAGGTGCATCTGCACCAAGATAAACAGGTACAGGAACGGATTAGCAAAGTTCACCTGCCATTGCATCAACAGCAATGTAGATGTAACCCAGCTGCCAATGACTAACAGGGCAACAAATAAACCGGTATAAGATGGATTTTTTTGCACGTTTGTTTATACAGCAAATAGCGTGCTGTTAATATCTTTCCAGTTCGGCTTTTACCATTTGCATCAGCCACATAGGGCTGGATGTGGCCCCGGCAATGCCAACCTTATCGCCGGCGGCAAACATGTTTTTATCCAGTTCGCTCACGCTGGATATAAAGTAAGTATTTGGGTTATGCTTGCGGCAAACCTCGTAAAGCACCTTGCCATTGCTCGATTTTTTGCCTGATACAAACACAATTTTATCAAAATTGGCCACAAAAGCGGGCAGATCCTTATCGCGGTTACTTACCTGGCGACAAATGGTATCGTTCGCCTTTACTTCGTAACCGCGGCTCAGCAGTTCATCCTTCACATGGTAAAATTTCTCCATGCTTTTGGTGGTTTGGCTGTATAGGGTAAAGTTGGCAGGGAGGTCGGCATTATCCAACTCGCTGATGTCCTGAAAAACCAACGCGTTGCCATTGGTTTGCCCTTCAAGGCCCACTACTTCGGCATGGCCGTGCTTACCAAATATCAGTATCTTCTCGTTATTATCGTACGATGTTTTAATGCGGTTCTGCAGTTTTAGCACCACCGGGCAGCTGGCATCTATCAGCGTGATATTATTTTCTAAGGCAATTTTATAGGTCTCCGGCGCCTCGCCATGGGCACGGATCAGCACTTTTTCGTCGTGCAGGCCCACAAGGTCGGCATGTTCTATAATGCGCAGGCCCAGGGCTTTCAGGCGGTCAACCTCTTCGTCGTTGTGTACAATATCGCCCAGGCAATACAAATAGCCATCCTCGGCCAGTATTTCCTCGGCCATATCAATGGCATACACCACCCCGAAGCAAAAGCCGGAGTCCTGATCGATAGTAACCTGAAGTTGATAATCACCCATTTGCCTGCAAATTTACGGTATTTATTTTAAGTTAGAAAGGTTGGGAAAAGTTAGAGGTTAGAGGTTAGAGGTTAGAGGTTAGAGGTTAGAGGTTAGAGGTTAGAGGTTAGAGGTTAGAGGTTAGAGGTTAGAGGTTAATGCAGAATAAGGCCCCTTGTTTTAAAATTCTGTTAATTATTAAAATTCGTTTAATTCGAGTTCAGACAATTGATTATAGCGCCTCCGCTATTCAGCGGACCGGGCTTTGCAGGGCTGCGCTTCGCTCCGGCCCTTCGGGCTAAACCCTTACAATCCCTGGCGCATTTTTCTGAACCATAATTTAGTAGGATTTTAGGATTTCTTGAATTTTAATCAGGGTAATCCTCGAATCCTCCTCATCAAGGTTCAGACAATTCGCAAGCTAACTCAACAACCCCACGATATTCAGAAGCCCAAAAAACACAAACTCGGTTGCCAGCAATACCGGCGCGGCTATACTTTGTTTCTTAAACCCAAACTTCTCGAACACGAAAAGCATAGTTGCGCTTACCAAAAACCAGCAATAGTAATTTTTAAAAGGGATGATGTTATCCGCCCAGTGCCAGTAATCAAACCGGATGGCAACGGGTTCTATGAGCAGGTCGAGCAGTACTAAAAGCAGCGCGCCAACTATTACCCTCGGGAAGATGCTCTTGAGCCGGCTCCGTTGCATGGTAACGCCGGCCGCGTATATCAGCAGGAACCAGTTGATACCGATGGTTAGGGGGATGTCGAATATTTTAAGTCCAAGGGTTTTGCCGTAAGCGTAGTTGCCAAACAGCCAATTTTTGTGTACCCCAATCCATTCCAAAACAATCCCGGAGATAAAAAGGAGCGCTATAAAAGCCGCGAATTTGTTATCAAAGTTTTTATGTGCCAGTACAATCACCAGCAGCATCAGTAACAGGTGCCAGGGGACAATTTGTAAAAACAGCTGTCGCGTAGCGGGTATCATCAACCCCACCAGCCCAACAAAATGGAACAGAATAATGACTATGTTGGCCGTGCGCGGGGTTATACTGAGATCTTTCGGCCTTTCCATACGGTGGTTTTGGTGAGGTGTTTTTGTATTGATGTAATGCCGATAATTAACAGGCTAAGCATTTGTACCGGATGTAAAAATACATTTATCCAGGCGTTTTGCCCGGCAGCAAGTGATATCATAATACGGCCAAGCACAATTAAGCCAACCATAATAAAAATGAGGTTAAGGTTCATGGTCATCACAATGATGGCAGGCCCTCCAATAATAAGCAACAGGTAAACTAAAAAGCCGATGATGTTGTAATTAAACGCAGCCAAAAAATTCTTACCGAAACCGTTTATCGCCTCGTTATATCCTTTATACATGCGGCAGCTGATCATCCCATTAGCTAACAAGGCCTCGCCATTCAGCTTGGCGGCCTTTACCAGCTTCATAATCTCCACATCTTCTACCACCCTGTTTTTTGCCAGCTGGTGCCATTGGTATTTTTTGTAATCGGCGGCATCAAACAACATAAATTGCCCGCTGGCTGCCGACAAAGCCGCGCTTTTTACCAGGTAGACTAATCGTAAGGGCAAAAGGTTTAACAGAATGTAATGCATTAGCGGCACCACCATCTCCTCGCCAACACTCAGCATGGTTTGGTTGGTGAACAGGCTAAGCAACGATAGACGGCGCAATTTCATCCGGTGAACAGCGCTGTTGATAAGCCCTTTCTGCACTTGCTCATCGGCATCTAAAAACAAATAGTAATCGCCGGTGGCCTGTTGCGCCAGTTGGTGGCAGGCGTAGTTTTTTCCGAGCCAGTCTGTCGGCAGGGCTTCGCCTTTTATCACTTTAAAGCGGGGATGCCTGGCGGCAAAATCAAGGCACACTTTATAGGTTTCATCGGTGGAGTTGTCGTCCAGTATCAGCACTTCGTAGTTATCGTAATCCTGCAGATGGAGGGACGTAAGCAGGGGCAAAATATTCTCCGCTTCGTTACGGGCCGGGATAAGGATGGATACCCTATCGGCATAGTGCTTACCTATGCGCGGCAATTTGGGGTTCGACAAAAAATTGAACAGGGTTACCGTAAAGCGCAGGATCAAAAAAATAAAAACGATGAGCAGGGCTATGATCACTTTATCTCAATTTCGGTTTGTTGCAATTTGCTGGCATCGTAGTGTTGCTGATAGGTGCTTTGTAATTCATCAATGGTTTTATCAGAGTAGGTCTCCCTTTCGGTTTTTAAATAAACGGTTACCGATGGCTTTTTGTGCTTAAGATACTGAATAAAAGTTGCGGCGAACAAGATCTGGAATTTCCCTTCGGCCTTTTTCATGATCTTTAACAACCCCTGTTCAAAATGCACGCGGTTTACAAAGTTGGAATAAAGCTTCCCCTGCGGAAACATCAGCAGCAGGTTGCCGGGCTGGTTCAATAATTCCGCAGCGTAGTTTAAAGATTCCAGCATATCACGGGAGTTTTTACTTACCGAGAACGCCCCGGCGTAACGCAGCATCCCTTCGCGCTTTGCGGTATCCTCCAATATCATTACATGGAATTTTTTATGCAGCAGCTTATCGTTTAAAACATACAGAATTAGCCCATCCCAAAAACTGAAGTGGTTAGCTACCAACAATACAGACTTATCACTATCCAACCCCACCTCGTTATACAAAAATTGATGAAAAGTTTTGCCCACCAGCCACTTTACGTAGGTGTCGAACATCCATTTCATCAAGCGGTTGTTTTTGGGATAGATCATATTTAATGCGCTACGTTTACCTGGTTTTTTAAAGCCTGCCTGTGAAAAGTGTTTATCTTTTCCGTCAGTTCATCAAAACTCAGCTCGCCTGCCACGCCCAGGTCCAGCAGGTGAAAATATACCGACGGCTTAAGGCTCTCAAAATATTCTACCAGGGCGCAGTTATAAATGATATGGCAGGGGCCTTTTATGTTTTTGATAAGGCGCTCGATACCTTTCTCTACTTTAATTTCGGTGGTATGGTTGGATATCAGTTCGCCCTGCGGGAAAACGATCACCATATTCTCCGGATCGTTTAAAATATCCGCCGCGTGCTGTAAGGATTTGATCATCTCGCGCGAGCTGCGGCTGATGGAAAATGCCCCGCAATGGTTTAGCCACATGCGCGCCTGCAGGTGGTCTTCCTGCATCATGATGTACGATTTGCGCCCGAGGTGCCAGTAGGCCAGGTAATTGGCCCAAAGCCCGTCCCACCAGCCAAAGTGATTACAAAGCAGCAGTACCGAGTGCCCTGGTTTGGGCGTAATTTTATTCACCACCTCCAGCTTATTAAAAGCCTTGCGCATACGGTGATACATGTATTTGGCAAATACATCGGCCAGGAACTTTTTGCGGCGGGCTGCTATCATCGGGGTAAATTTACTAAATACTCGTCCAATTCTTTTACTACCAGCCAGTGGCCTAAGGCCACTTCGTGTACATCCGGGTTATCCAAACTATTTACAAAAGGCATCGCGGCCGATTTGGGGAACAGGTTATCGCTTTTACCAAATATCAGCCGGCATTTGATATGATGTTGGTTAATGAGCTGCGCAATTTTTACAGTATCGGGTTTTAGCAAACGGATGAGGTTTAGGGTATAATACACATCCAGCCGTTTTTGTTCGGTATCGATTTCATTATAGGCGATATTGAAGAGGCTCTCATCAATAAAACCGACTTTTTTTAGGCTCTTCATTAGTCCCGGTGCCAGCCATTTACTTTTAGTAACGGTTTTAAAAAACCGGCGGCCAACAGGTTGATGCGTTAAAAAATGGAAGCCTTTGTAAACCGAAAGCCCATCGGGCGCCATCAGGATAACTTCGTCTATCAGGTCGGCATATTCTTCTAACAATATCAGCGCGATATTGGCACCGATGGAGTACCCCATTACGGAAAATCGCTGCCTGCCATGCGCCTTAAACCATTCTTCCACATAAGCTTTTACCATGGCTTTGGGCATACCGGCTACAATTTGGGCCTCGCTCCAGCCTTCAACTTTGCTTTCACCATGAAAAAAATGATCGAAGCCGTAAACGTGGTATTCCTTCAGGATGGAGTTTTGCAGCACATGAAATTGCCTGCCCGTCATCCCGTACCCGTGGAAGGCAAGCAGGGGTTTACTGCCGCTGCCATATTCGTGATAATGTGCCTTGCCCAGTCCGGCGATGTCCAAAAAACCCATGGCGGCAATATTAAGAAATTTGCAGGGTTTATTTGGAGAGCGATAAATACGTATTGAATAATTACTTAAATGGTTTAACTTTACCTAAACCAACATGAAAAACCTTAAATTTTATTACGGGCGAGATTTTACTTTATCAAACTACGCCTCGGTGCTATTGTGTTCAATATCGATCCCCAATATGCTTATCCGCGACATGAAAAAACCAGGAATACACACGGTAGCTATATATTTCGATATTGCCTTTCTCGCTTTTTTTTTATTTTTCATAAGCTACACGTTTATTAATACTTACGTAAAAAATAGAGCAAAGAAAGTAGCGCTCGAACTAACCGAAAATGAGATCGTTGACGTTGGCGGTAACCGAAATATCCTTTGGAGTGAAGTTTACAATCTGGTTTTGGAAAAAGGGAAGATTAAAGTAATTTTCAAAGACGAAAAGAGAGAATCCTTAACCTTCAGCATGCGCAAAATAAAAGGTGATGCTTTCGACAATTACAACATCATGTACGATTACATGGAAGCGTTGGAAAAGCTTCGCGATAAAGAAGACGCAATTAATGCTTTGCCTTTATATACTTCACAATCGCCTCTGTAGCCCCCACATGTTCCTCCACATATTTTTTTGATGTCCTTGCCGTGCGGTAACGGAATATCTCATCATCCATCAAACTCCCGGCAGTAGTTAATAATTCCGCTTCGGTACTAATGCTGAAGGCGGCATTCAATTCAATCAGGTCCTTCGCTTCCTTAAATTTATCATACTTAGGCCCAAATATCACCGGCATACCAAAGGCCGCGGCCTCCAGCGTATTGTGGATGCCCGCGCCAAACCCACCGCCAATGTAAGCGATATCGGCGTATTGATACAGGGACGAAAGCATCCCGATGTTATCCACGATGAGGGTAGTGAGTGGTGAGTGGTGAGTACTGAGTTGAGAATACTTTACAGTAGAGTCCTTTGGCAATATGTTTACCAGGTTGCTTATCTTCTCCCCGCCAATCTCGTGCGGGGCGAAGATGAATTTCCAATCGGGGTGTTTGTCGATCAGCGTAGCTAACAATTTTTCATCAGCGGACCAGGTGCTGCCTGCTATAAAGAGCTTGTGGTCGCCTTTAAAAGCGGCAATCTCAGGCAATTCCCGTGGCTGCTGCGCGTTGGCCCATACCCTGTCAAACCGGGTATCGCCGCTGATGGTGATGTTTGATTTACCCAAACCCTGCAACAAATGTTTACTATCCGCATCCTGCACAAAAAACCAGGTAACCAGTTTCAGCATGTTGCGATGCAAGCCCCCGTACCATTTAAAAAAAACCTGCCCGGGCCTGAAGATGCCCGAGATAATATAAAGAGGCACATGCTGCTTATGCAGCTCGTTAAAATAATGATACCAGTACTCGTACTTGGTAAAAATGACCATCGCCGGTTTTATGGTGCTGATAAATTTGGCCGCGTTTTGAGCCGTATCCAGCGGCAAATAGTAAACGGCGTTAGCAAGCGGCGTATTTTTACGCACCTCGTAACCCGAGGGCGAAAAAAAGGTGATAACGATAGGTTTATCCGGGTAAAGCAGCTTCATTTGCTCTAAAACCGGCCTGCCCTGCTCAAATTCGCCCAGCGAAGCGAAGTGAAACCAGATGCTGGAAGCTAAGGGTTCAACCGTATTGTTTTTTTGCCCGGCAAGCCATAACCCGGCTTTTTTATTAAAAACAGCTACAATATGCGCCAGGCAGTAATATATAATGATGGCAATGTTGTATAGTTGAACCATTTTTAAATTTGTAATTATTATCTTCGTCGGCAGTAAAAGTAATAACTTATATCACAAGTATCGTGCTATATTACCTGCGCAAGGCTGGTATCCTCTATAATTGGCTTCGGTTTTTAAATATTCAATAATTAAATAAAATAAATTAATGGCAACGCGTAAACGTATTTTAATAACCGGTGCTGCCGGATTTTTAGGCTCGCATCTTTGCGACAGGTTTATAAAAGAAGATTTTCATGTTATTGCAATGGACAACCTGATAACAGGCGACCTGCGCAACATCGAACACCTCTTTAAATTAGAGAATTTCGAATTCTACAATCACGATGTTTCTACATTTGTGTATGTATCCGGCGAATTGGATTACATCCTGCATTTTGCTTCGCCGGCAAGCCCTATCGATTATTTAAAAATACCTATCCAAACCTTAAAAGTTGGTTCGTTGGGTACGCATAATCTGCTGGGCCTTGCTAAACACAAAAACGCCAGGATGCTTATCGCCTCCACTTCAGAAATTTATGGCGACCCAAGCGTTAACCCGCAACCCGAAGAATATTGGGGTAATGTAAACACGGTTGGCCCGCGTGGTGTTTACGACGAAGCCAAACGCTTCCAGGAATCTATCACCATGGCTTACCACACTTTCCATGGTTTAGAAACCCGCATCGTGCGCATCTTTAATACCTACGGGCCGCGTATGCGCCTAAACGACGGACGCGTACTACCTGCTTTCATAGGCCAGGCTATCCGCGGCGAAGACCTTACCGTTTTTGGTGATGGCTCGCAAACACGTTCGTTTTGCTATGTAGATGATCTGATTGAAGGTATTTACCGTTTACTGTTTAGCGATTACGCACTGCCTATGAATATTGGTAACCCAAGCGAGATCACCATTAAAGAATTTGGCGAAGAGATCATCAAGCTTACCGGTACTTCGCAAAAAATGGTTTATAAAGACCTGCCTACAGACGACCCTAAACAACGCCGCCCGGATATCACCAAAGCAAGGGCCATTTTAGGCTGGGAGCCAAAGGTATCGCGCGAGGAAGGCCTTAAAATAACTTACGATTATTTTAAATCGCTACCGCAGGATGTGATTGAAAAAGTAGAACATAAGGATTTTACAACCTACAATAAATAATTTTGTTAAGCCTTGCGAATATCTTTGCAAGGCTTAACTTTATCCAAAAGTGTTATAAATGAAAATATTAGTTACAGGAGGTTTAGGTTTTATTGGCTCGCATACCGTAGTTGAATTAGTAAACGCAGGCTACGAGCCGGTAATTATCGATGATCTCTCTAACTCCAGCATCAAAATATTAGATCAGCTTGCAAAAATAATAGGCTACAAACCAAAATTTTACAAGCTGGACCTTTGCGATGAAGAAGCTGTAAACAACTTTGCCCGCCAGGAGCCCGAAATTGGTGGCATTATCCATTTTGCCGCCTTTAAGGCCGTTGGCGAATCGGTAAAGCTTCCGCTTAAATATTACCGCAACAATTTTTTCTCGTTAATAAACATCCTTAACGCTTACGAAGGCAAAGCACTAAACTTTGTGTTCTCATCCAGCTGTACCGTTTACGGCCAGCCCGATAATCTCCCCGTAACCGAGGACGCTCCGGTAAAAGCAGCGCAATCGCCTTATGGTAATACCAAGCAAATTGCAGAGGAAATATTGAAAGATGTTATCGCCGCGGGCAGTACCTATAAAATTATCTCGCTGAGATATTTTAACCCGGTTGGCGCACACGAATCGGCCTTAATTGGCGAGTTGCCTATTGGCGTACCGCAAAACCTGGTGCCTTTTATTACGCAAACAGCCATTGGCAAGCGCGAAAAACTTACCGTATTCGGCGATCAGTACAACACACGCGATGGCAGCAACGTTCGCGATTATATACACGTTGTAGACCTTGGCAAGGCACACGTAGCAGCCCTTAAACTGGCCGAAAAGGCAAGCTTTAAAGGATTTGATGTGTTTAACATCGGCACGGGCACCGGCACCTCGGTATTAGAGGTAATCAAAGCCTTTGAAGAAACAACCGGCGTTAAACTCAACTACCAGATAGGCCCCGCACGCGCAGGCGATGTGGAGCAGGTTTGGGGCGATGTTACAAAATCTACCAACGAGCTCAATTGGAAAACCGGGCTGGGCATCAACGAAATGATGTCATCTGCATGGAATTGGGAAAACTATTTGGCCAAAAATCCATTATAGCACATACAATTAAGCTAATGCCGGTAATTGCCACGTTATGGCTACGGCTTTAGTTGAAACAGCTTTCTGAAATGAAAAAAATTATTATTACCGGCGGGGCTGGGTTTATCGGTTCGCACGTGGTGCGCCGGTTTGTAAAAACCTACCCGCAGTACCAGATCATCAACCTCGATAAATTAACCTACGCCGGCAACCTGGCCAATTTAAAAGATATTGAAAATGAGCCTAACTATCGCTTTGTAAAAGGCGATATTGTTGACCTGGCCTACATCAATAACTTATTTGAAGTGGAGCAGCCGGATGCGGTGATACACCTTGCAGCCGAGTCGCATGTGGACCGCTCTATATCTAACCCGCTGGAATTTGTGATGACCAACGTGGTTGGCACCGTAAATTTGCTGAACGCGGCTAAAACCATCTGGAAGGATAACTACGCCGATAAACGCTTTTACCATGTATCTACCGATGAGGTGTACGGCACCCTTGGCGATACCGACATGTTTGTGGAAACTACCGCCTACGATCCGCACTCGCCGTATTCGGCTTCTAAAGCAAGTTCCGATCACTTTGTGAGGGCTTACTATGACACTTACGGGTTGCCAACGGTTATATCCAACTGCAGCAACAACTACGGTTCGTTCCATTTCCCCGAGAAACTGATACCGCTTGCCATCCATAATATAAAGCAGCAAAAACCTGTACCCGTATATGGCAAAGGCGAAAACATCCGCGATTGGCTTTGGGTAGAAGACCATGCCCGTGCTATTGATGTGATATTTCACCAGGCGGCCACAGGCACCACCTACAACATAGGCGGGCACAACGAGTGGAAAAATATTGACCTGATACAACTGCTTTGTAGTATATTAGACAAAAAACTGGGTCGCGAGGCGGGGGAATCGGCAAAACTGATCACCTACGTTACCGACCGGGCCGGGCACGACCTTCGTTACGCCATCGATGCAACCAAGCTAAAGAACGAGCTGGGATGGGAGCCATCGATAACTTTTGAAGAAGGGCTGGAAAAAACTGTAGATTGGTACCTGGCAAACGAAGGCTGGCTTAGCGATGTAACATCGGGCCATTACCAGGAATATTACAGTGAGCAATATAATAACCGTTAAAGAATGTTTGGATTATTTAAGAGAAAGCAAGTAAAAAAAGAAAGAACGCTCGATTATGGGCCGGTTGTGGTAGATATGCATTCACACGTGCTACCGGGGATAGATGATGGCGCGCAAACGCCCGAAGAATCTGTTTTCCTCATCAAAAAAATGATGGAACTGGGCATTAAAAAAATAATTGCCACCCCCCATGTGATGGTTGATTATTATCGTAACGATCGCGAATCTATCATGAACGCGCTTGCTGTTCTTAAAGAAGAACTCAAAAACCAGAACATAGATATCCCTGTTGAGGCGGCTGCCGAGCACTACTTCGATGAGACCTTTGAGAAACGTATAGACGAACGCAGCCTGATGACCATGGGTGCCGATAATTATGTATTGTTTGAGCTATCGTTTATTAACGAGCCGCCTAACGTGATACAAATGATCCAAAAAATGCGAGATGCCGGTTACAAGCCCATTTTGGCCCACCCCGAACGTTACGCTTATATGGATATCGACCGCATGATGGCTATACGCAGCTGGGGTTGCAGCCTACAGATAAACACCATATCATTAACAGGGTATTATGGTAAGCCAACCCAAAAAATGGCCGAGAGCATGGTAGATCACCAGATAGTTGATTTTATATCGAGCGATATGCACCATCCGCGCCATGCACAAGCATTTGAAGATGCCCTTACTACCGATTATATAGAAAAGCTGCTGGTAGATTATCCACTAAAGAACAAGATGCTGCTTTAGAGTTAGGGGCAAAAAGTCAAGAATCAAGAGACAAGAAAATAAGAGATAATAAGAAGGGGAATAAGCAATGTGCTTATTCCCCTTCTTATTTATTATATACAGATCAGGAGTAGCCCCGAGCCTCTTATCTTCCAGTCTTGTCTCTTGATTCTTGTCTCTTAACTCTAACCTCTATTCATACCTCAACGCTTCCACCGGATCAAGCTTAGCCGCTTTTTTTGCCGGGTAAAAGCCCGACGACAGGCCAATAAACGTACAAAGCCCAATGGCGCAAAACAGCCAGAACCACGGCACTACAAAGGTGCCGCTAATTTGTACGGCTATAAGATTACCTGCAGCCATACCCAATATAATACCCCCGACACCTCCGATAAGGCATATCACGATAGCTTCTATTAAAAACTGTTTACGTATAACCGATGGTGTGGCACCAATGGCTTTGCGCAGGCCTATTTCGCGGGTACGCTCGGTAACGGATACCAGCATAATGTTCATCAGGCCAATGGCGGCGCCTATCAGGGTAATAATGCCTACCGCAAAACCGGCAGCGGTAACACCATTTAGGTTACTGGCAAGTTCGGCCTGTATCGAATCGGCACGGAAGATCTCAAAATTATCATCCTGCCCTAAATGCAGGCTGCGCACGTTCCTGAACAATGACGTTGCTTCGCCAATGGTAGCATCCAATGCTTCGGGCTGGCCTACGTTAACCACAATGGCAAATGATGGTTTTGACGTTGCCGCCAGTTGCCTTGCCTTTACAACCGGGATGATACAAAATTTATCGCCGCCAAAGCTGTTGCTCCCTTTTGCTGCGATAACGCCAATCACCCTGAATTTACTGGAACCGAGCAATATAGATTTGTTTATCGGGTCGGTATTTTTAAAAAGTTTCGATCTAAGCTCATCGCCTATGATCACCACGTTAGCGCCGTGATCAACCTCCGATGTAGAAAAATTACGCCCGAAAGCGATCTTGTGCCCCTTAATAAATATGTAATTCTCGTTACTGCCTATAACCCTGATGTTGGGGTTCGTTTTTATACTCTCGTATTTTGCGATAGCCGTACCCGATACGGTAAAATCGATACTGATGCGCACCGGCAGCTTAAAAGTTTTCTGGAAACGTTCGGCCTCCTGGTAACTGATGGCCGGGTAAATTTTACGGTGGCCGCCATTACCAAAGCTAATGCCCGAGCCACGGTTTTGTATAGTGAAGGAGTTTGCGCCAAGCCCGGCGAAGGCATCGTTAGTGAACTGTTTAATCCCTTCAATTGCCGTTAGTATCCCCACCAGCGCCATAATGCCTATGGCAATAATGAGGGCCGTAAGCGATGTACGCAGCCTGTTACCAGCGATGGATTGTAAGGCTATAGCTATATTTTCTTTGTAGGTAGTTTTTACCGGCATGGCTTAAAATTAAGAAACTCGTTTGCATTTGACTATGGCACAGCACAATTTGTTACAAGCTGCCTAACGATTTAATACAGGCAAATTAAAAGTATTTGCGCAGGCAAAAAACTTGTAGTACTTTCATTTAAATAAGCACCTATACCTGTGAGAAAGATAGTATTACTGATAACCTTAACCTTTGCTGCAATAACAGACGCTGCCGCGCAGCAGGAAACCGTTTCAACTAAAGTGGTAGCTGTATCACAAACCACTATGGAACAAAAAATAGTAAAAGACAGCACGGGCGCAATATTGCCGTATGCCCAATGGCATCAAATGATGGCAGGGGGTGGCTACATGCTCAGGAGCAAGGGTTATAACACCGATAGTATGACGATTGTTAAAATGAGTGCCGCTGATATCGCCGCCCGCAATAGCAGGCGAAGTGCCATGCCCGCAATAATGCTGCCGCCAAGTCCGGCCTTCCCGATAGGTGAAAAAAAAGAGCTTTTTAATGCCAAAGATGTGGACGGTAAAAAGGTTGATTTTAAAGCGCTGGCCGGTAAAGTTATCGTACTCAATTTTTGGTTTATCAACTGCCCGCCATGCAAAGAAGAGATCCCCGAACTTAATAAATTGGTGGCCGATAACCCTGATGTAGTGTTTATTGGTATAGGGCTCGACTTGAAATACGAGATAAAAGATTTCCTGAAAGCCACTCCATTTAATTACCGCCAAATTTATGATGCCCGTGAAGATTGCACCCGCTATGGCATTAACAGCTACCCTACCAACGTAGTGATCGATAAAAAGGGAGTTACCCGGTACAGTTCATCGGGTTTTGGTGAAGGTGCTTTAACTTATCTCAAAAAAACAATTGAAGAGGTAAAAGCAGAAAATTAATTGGGAAAAGTTGTAGGGGAAAACCGCTAACTAAAAAACCCCATCCAAGGGACGGGGTTTACAATATCATTCTATAAATTCTCAGAATTCTTTAAAATTCGGGTTCAGACATTATACCGAAAACGAAGTACCGCAACCGCAGGTGCTTGCAGCGTTAGGGTTATTAAAAGTAAAGCCGCGGGCGTTCAATCCGTCCTGAAAATCTATCTGCATACCAGCCAGGTATAAGCCATGTGCTTTGTGCATATAAACTACCAAACCCTCAATTAAAAACTCCTGATCGCCTTCT
The DNA here is from genome assembly GCF_014773265.1 of Mucilaginibacter pankratovii. Taxonomy (GTDB): domain Bacteria; phylum Bacteroidota; class Bacteroidia; order Sphingobacteriales; family Sphingobacteriaceae; genus Mucilaginibacter; species Mucilaginibacter pankratovii. The sequence goes on from NZ_JACWMY010000008.1 coordinate 41,734, forward strand.
TTTTTCTGGTCGAAACCTAAAACGTAGCTCATGCCCGAGCAGCCACCACCCTCAACGCCAATGCGTAAGCCAAAATCGTCAGTTAATTCCTGCTGATCTCTCAGTTTAAAAAGTTCTTTTACGGCACCCTGGGTAAAGGTTACAGGTGCAGTTAGGGTTTCCACAAACGCGCTCATCTTATTTTTAATTAACTATACAAATATAAGGTAAAATGCGGATTTTTGTCGCGGCCATATTATTTATGACCTCTGCCTAACATTTAAAAAACATGGTACTTTATAGCATATTAATGGATATTGCAAAATATACAATGGCCGGTATTGGCGTGGTGTATGTTGCCTTCTATCTGTTTAAACCTTACTTAGATAAAACCCAAACCCTGCAGGCACTGGAGTTGAAAAAGGGATTAAGCGCGCAAACGCTTCCATTGCGCCTGCAAGCTTATGAGCGGCTGGTGCTTTTTGTAGAGCGGGTAAACCCTGCCAATTTACTCATCCGCTTAAACGGCAACAGCCTTTCGGCAGCCGAACTGAATATTATTATTGTGAACGAGGTACGCAACGAGTACCAGCATAACGTAACCCAGCAAATTTATGTAAGCGACCGCGCCTGGGCCGTGATCAAACGCGTAAAAGAAGATACTCTTGCCGTAGTGAACAGCGCTGTAAAAGCACTGCCCGAAGGTGCCAACGGGCTCGATTTGGGCCGTATTATTCTAAACCACCTCGGCAAGCTGGAAGATAACCCTTACGATATTGCCATTACCCTGTTAAGGAAAGACCTGGAGGACTTGTTTTAACACTTATGGCTGGTAAAAAGATCACCAATAGCTCGGGCATCGAGGTAAAGGAGGTATACACCGAACCTTCGGGCATGAACGAATTGCCGGGAGAGTTCCCGTATACCCGCGGCATCCAAAAAGATATGTACCGCGGCAAACCCTGGACCATGCGCCAGTACGCCGGCTTCTCCACCGCCGAAGAAAGCAATAAGCGTTACCATTACCTGCTCAGCCAAGGCACCATGGGCCTTTCGGTAGCGTTCGATCTGCCTACCCAAATAGGCTACGACAGCGACCATGAACTCGCCGAAGGCGAAGTGGGCAAAGTGGGCGTGGCAATAGATTCCTTAAAAGATATGGAAGCCTTGTTTGATGGCATCCAACTAAAGGATATCACCACCAGCATGACTATCAACGCCACGGCCTCCATCCTGCTGGCCATGTACATCGCGTTAGCAAAAAAACAGGGAGCCGATCTGAAGCAGATCTCGGGCACCATCCAAAACGATATATTAAAGGAGTACGCGGCACGGGGCACCTATATTTACCCGCCCTCACCATCCATGCGGCTCATTACCGATATTTTTGAATACTGCAGTAAAGAAGTGCCTAAGTGGAACACCATATCCATATCCGGCTACCACATCCGCGAGGCGGGCTCAACTGCCGTGCAGGAGCTGGCGTTTACCCTCGCCAATGGCAAAACCTATTTAAAAGCCGCGCTTGATAAAGGTTTAGATATTAATGTCTTCGCCAAACGGCTGTCCTTCTTTTTCAATTGCCACAACAATTTCTTCGAAGAGATAGCCAAGTTTAGGGCCGCCAGGCGTATGTGGGCGCATATTACTAAGGAATTGGGAGCCACTGATGCGGGTGCGCAAAAACTACGTTTCCATACCCAAACAGGAGGCTCCACACTTACGGCCCAGCAGCCCATGAACAATATTGTGCGCGTAGGGATGCAGGCCATGGCAGCAGTGCTGGGCGGCACACAAAGCTTACACACCAACGGGTATGATGAAGCACTTTCATTGCCTACCGAAGCAGCCGCCAAAATAGCCCTGCGTACCCAGCAGATCATTGCTTTTGAAAGCGGCGTTACCGATACAGTTGACCCGCTGGCCGGCTCGTACTTTATAGAAGCTCTTACAAACGAGATAGAGACCGCCGCGCAGGTATATATTGATAAGATAGATGCGATGGGTGGCTCGGTAAAAGCCATTGAGAACGACTACATGCAGCAGGAAATTGCAGCCGCTGCCTACCAGTATCAAAACGATATTGAGAGTGGCGAACGGGTGCTGGTTGGCGTAAATAAATTTATTCAGGCTGAGGCAGTGGCAGATAGTGTTTTCCGCGTAAATGATTCTATCAGGCGCAAACAAACGGAGCAACTGATACGTTTAAAGGACGAAAGAAATAAAGCTGAGGTAAGCCGGGCGCTGCAAAATTTAGCAGCAGCCGCAAAAGGCACCGAAAACCTTATGCCTTACATTTTAACCGCTGTAGAAAGCTACGCCACCTTAGGCGAAATAGCCGATACGCTCCGCGATATTTTCGGGGAATATTAATAAAACATTAGCGGTTAAAATTTATTATAAGCTTAGAGCAAATTGAAGTAGGCGAGCTCCGATATTTTACAAAAAAGAGGATTCGGATTGCTGTTTAAACTTGCAAAAACGCCCATACGAAGCGTATAGGGGCATAATGCATTTTCACTTGCGAAAGATAACATTTAATATGAATTACACATTAAAAAAAGTTAAGCTTTAGATAAATATATTTCGGAAATATTCTCAAAATATCTTTTTTAATCCGCTTTTTTTATGAATATTCGATGTTCCGAAACGGGCTAAAAAGTTGCTTGCTGGGACGCTGAAAATCAAAGAATTACTACTATCTACTATGGAAAAAACTTGTACTACCGTTTGGAATAGCTGCTTGCAGATCATCAAGGACAACATACCGGCCCAGAGTTTTAAGACCTGGTTTGAGCCGATAAAGGCCTTAAGGATGGAAGGAAGCGTGTTAACCATACAGGTACCAAGTTTATTTTTTTACGAATGGCTGGAGGAACACTATGTTGGCCTGCTGCGTAAAACGATAAAGAAGCAACTGGGTGACGAAGGAAGGCTGGAGTATAACATTGTTGTGGAGCAATCTACCAGCAAGCCGTATACCACTAATATGCCATCCAACGGAAACGGCGCCGAATCGAAAAACCAGTCGATGCCAATACCCATTTCTATTAACAAGGACATTAAAAACCCTTTTGTTATACCGGGATTGAAGAAACTGAATGTAGACCCTCAGCTTAACCGTAACTACACCTTCGAAAACTTTGTAGAGGGCGATTGTAACCGTTTGGCACGCTCTGCCGGTTACGCTGTTGCTGCCAAACCGGGAGGTACTTCATTTAACCCTTTAATGATATATGGCGGTGTGGGTTTGGGTAAAACCCACCTGGCACAAGCTATTGGTAACGAAATAAAACGCGCCCTGCCCGATAAGCTGGTGCTGTACGTTAGCTGCGAAAAATTTACCCAACAATTTGTTGATGCTTTAAAGCATAATAACATAAACGATTTTGTGAATTTTTACCAGGCGATAGATGTACTCATTATGGATGATGTGCACAACTTTGCCGGCAAAGAAAAAACACAGGATTTCTTTTTCCATATCTTCAACCACCTGCACCAAAGCGGCAAACAGCTAATCATTACATCAGATAAAGCGCCCAAGGATCTGGCCGGTTTAGAGGAGCGGTTGCTATCGCGTTTCAAATGGGGCCTTTCTGCCGATCTGCAGATCCCTGATCTGGAAACCCGTATGGCTATCCTGAAAAATAAAATTTACCAGGACGGTATCGAACTATCAAACGATGTGATTGAATACGTTGCCCACAACATTGATAACAACGTACGTGAGCTGGAAGGCGCGATGGTATCCTTACTGGCACAATCAACCCTCAACCGCAAGGAGATAGACCTGAACCTGGCCAAGCAGATGCTGAAGAATTTTGTAAAAAATTCGGCCAAAGAAATTTCGATGGAATACATCCAGAGCCTTGTTTGCGAGTACTTTGAAGTACCTATCGAGATGGTAAAATCGCAAACCCGCAAACGCGAGATCGTTCAGGCCCGCCAGATCTCCATGTACCTGGCCAAGGCACATACCAAAAGCTCATTAAAATCAATTGGTAACTTCTTCGGCGGCCGCGACCACTCTACCGTTATCTACGCCTGCCAAACAGTTGAAGATTTAATTGATACCGATAAAAAATTCAAAGGCTATGTAGCCGATATACAGAAGAAACTGAAAATGTCGTAATTGGCGTTAAAGATATATGGGAAGCCTCGCGAATGCGGGGCTTTTTTGGTTAAAAAAAGTGCAGTCGCTCGGCTCCGGCCGAGTGACACACTATTATAAGGCCTCTGGCCGCCCCCCCCTTGCCTCAACTCTCGTCAACCAAAAACGGAGAGTCAGGATTTGCACTACTGTAAACATAACAGGTCTCATCGTTTACCAGCATCGCCTTCACCGGATTTTGATGGATATAATCCATTTTCTGATCAAAAACCGCCCCGGTTATTAGTTCAATAGGATAACTCGTTTTCTGCCAGAATTGATATTCGCTATTCTGGCTCGTTTTATTCGCAAAGAATTTAAATAAATAGAGCAGCCATTCCTTTCGGCTCTCCCGTGGATTATTTTCGATATTTGCAATTAACTGTTTAGCCGTATAGCTTTTAAGGTCCCGCAGAATATCAGGCAATCTACCCTCATCATGCGCAGCAATCAAATGTATATGACTGCTCATGATACAGTAAGCATACACTTTTAATCCCTTGTGTTTTCTGCAATACTCCATGTTACGGATAAATAACTCGCAATATTCGTTCCGGGTAAAAACATCTACCCAGCCAACAACAGGCATAGTTATAAAAAACGGGCGGTCGGTGTTTGCTTTTCTTAATTCGGACATTAAAACTAAGATAAATATTTGCCCTTAAATTGAGGCGGCCGGAGGCCTATTAATAATAGTCACTCGGCCGGAGCCGAGCGACTGCGCTGTTTGGTGGATTATTTAAAGAAAAAAACTTTTCTTAAATTGCCTTCACAATCCAGCCATCATGAAAAAAGCCATACTCCTCCTTGCCATCACCTGCTTTTCTACTACTGCCTTTTGCCAAAACACCGACAAGGACGATATCAAAAAAGCCATCAACACCATGTTCGATGCTATGCGCAAAGGTGATAGCACCATGCTAAAATCTGTTTTTGCAGACGGGCTGGCATTCCAGGGTGTACATACCAAAGCGGACGGTACCAATATACTGGAGAACGAAAAACCCGACGGTTTTATAAAAGCAGTAGGCACTCCGCATAAAGAAGTATGGGATGAGCGTATTACCTATGGTGATATAAAAGTGGACGGCCCCCTTGCCAGTGTGTGGACGCCCTATAAATTTTATCGTGGCCCGGTGTTCAGCCATTGCGGGGTAAACTTTTTCCAGCTGATGAAAACCACCACGGGCTGGAAGATCGTGTACATCATAGATACCCGAAGGAAAGACAATTGCCCGGAGTAATTTAAGGCTGAAGCAGAAAGTCTTAGGTTAAAATCTTCACCACTTAAAAACTATCGACCTGAGACTTTCGGCTTAAGACTCAAGACTTCTCTATCAGCTTATAAAATGCATCCCTGTAGCTATCCCCTACGGGGATTATTGTTTCACCTATAAAAATACGGCTGCGCTCGATGTACGTGATATGCTTTAGGGCTACAATGAATGATTTATGCACCCGCACAAAATCCTGCACGGGCAGTTGCTCGGCTATCCGTTTTAGTGTTTGCAGGCTCATAATGCGCTCGGTGGAAGTTTGCATGCTGATATAATTCTGCAGGCCTTCTATGTACAAAATATCATCCAGGTTTACCCGCTGTATACGATGTTCGGTTTTTACAAAAAGATAATTGGCGGTATTGGCTTGCTGCAAATTGCCCGGGCTGAACAGATGTGCTGCTTTTCCGTTTTCGGAAATCATTAGCACCTGCGCTGCTTTTTCCGCCGCGCGGTAAAATCTGTCAAATGCAATAGGCTTCAGCAAGTAATCTACCACATCGTGTTCATAACCATCCAGCGCATATTCGCTGTAGGCGGTGGTCAAAACAACTTTGCATTGCCTGCCTGCTATTTTAATAAACTGTAATCCGTTTAACTGGGGCATTTGAATATCCAGAAACACCAGGTCAATATTTTGTTCGCGAACGATGCTCAATCCCTCTACCGGGTTGGTGGTAGTAGCAACCAATTTGAGGAAGGGGACTTTTCCTATATAATCCGCAAGGATATCTATGGCAAGCGGCTTATCATCAATTACCAAACAGTTCAGCTCCATTCGTTCTGTTTCAAAATTAAATTCACTTCGTAAAAGTCGGCACTATCGCTTACGGTTAACTGATGCCTGTCGGGATAGATCAGTTGCAAACGGCGCTGCACATTACTAAGGCCTATACCGCCCCTGATATCCTTAAGGCCTTTATTCTTTTTGTTACGCACATTAAAAATAATACCCAGGTTATCGGCATGCAGGTATATTTCAACCGGGCTCGCTGGTTCATTCAGCACACCATGTTTAAAGGCGTTTTCTACAAATGCGATAAACAGCAGAGACGCTACCGGCTGATCGCCAATATACCCCTCTTGCGTAAAATTGATATAAGCCACACCTTTTGCACCTATCCGCTGCAATGCTATGGCGTTTTCCAGGTACTCCACTTCCCGGTTAAGTGGCATAAAATCTTCATTCCCGTCGCGCAGCATATACCGCAGCATTACCGATAATTTCAAGAGTGCTTCCGGCGCCTGATCCGATTTTTGATACGTAAGCGCATAAATGTCGTTAATGGTGTTAAACAAAAAATGGGGATTCACCTGCGAGCGCAGAAACGCCAGTTCGGTAGACAGCTTTTCTTTTTGCAGTTCCTGGTGGCGGCGATTGTTCTTATACCAGTTTTCGGCAAAAAAGTACGCCATCCCGTACATAAAGTTACCCGGGAAATAATACAGCACAATATTGCTGATGTACCGCTTTGCGGGCCAGGGGTGCCCCATATAATTATCAAAACCCAGTACCGGTAAAAAGAAGCCGTACTCCAGCGCATACCGTAGTAAAATGACCAAAGCCATGCAGAGTATCATGAAGACAATCCCCTGTACATACCTTTTATGTACAAAAAACTGAGGGGCTATAAATAAGTAACTGCCATAAAAGCAACTAATGAGAATAAGCGTGTACCCAAATTCTATCAGTAAATATTTAAAGTATAATACAGCATCCGGTGCAGTGTGTTTATACGAGAAAAAGTTATTGGCAAGAAACTTTGGGACTGAGTTGCTGATGATAAACACCGCCCAAAATGCAACATGTAAAAGTATAATATACTTTTTCTTCATTGGGTAAATATAGATGGATGGGCCGGAGTTTTAAACAGCAATATACCAAGGCACCATTATTAATGACGAATATGTGCTTTTGCTTGATGAATCCATTTAGGCCCGTTTTTGCAGATTCATCAATAAATTATGGGGGTTGGTCAACTGTAGTTGTGGCAGCGCCTGTTGCTGCGGATACTTGCCTCAATCAATCACAAAAACATGAAAAGATCAATAACTATTTGCCTGTTATTACTGCTGCCGATGCTTGCCGTTTGTCAGGAAAAACTTACTGTAAAAGTTCACCCCGGCGTGGAACTGTTTACCATTATACAAATACTGGCCGAAAAATATCCCCAGCCAAACCCATCAGCTTATAGCAAGGAAGCGCTGGCCTATTTCGATCAGTATAAGAACCATCCGGCGGTACAGAAAGTTAAATCGTTCGGCAATACTTATACAGATCTGGTAGAACTCGGCTGGTGCATGAGCGATTTCCCAAACATTAAAATTTATGAACCAACAGGGGAGATAAACTGGTATAAAATGTACGGCAAAGAAAACGTGCTGGAATACCTGAAACTTTGTCGCGATTTTTTTAACGACAGCAAATTCTGGGAGTTTTACCAGCAGCATTTACCCCGTTATACTGCATGGGGCGAACAGATGAAGCACAAGCTTGATTCGGTACAATACATTAAAAACCTGCAGGATTTTTACAGATACAATGCGGATGTAAAATGGTACATCTGTGTAGACCCGCTAAACAGCTGGGGATCGCACGCCATCATGACCAAAGCCATCAACCCGCAATTTGCCGATCTGCTGGTTTACAATACCGGTTACTTTACCCGTGGCGGAAAAGCCGATGCCGACCCCGTTTTTGAATTCAAAGATTTTGAAAACCTGGTTTGGCACGAAGGCAGCCATGTGTACGTCAATGGCTTGTTAAACGATCATGCGAAAGAGATTGAGGCCTTGGATTACCTTTTCAATAAAGATGACGACGGCCAGAAGCGGAACAACATTACCACATGGCGTTATTGCTTCGACGAAACGCTGGTACGTTCCATTACTGCCGCATTGTACAAAAAATACCGCACTGAACGGCTTTACAAACGCCAGTTGGCCAAAGAAACCCTTAGCGATTTTATTTATGTAGATGAACTCGCCCCGTTTATTTACGACAAGTACATCAACAGCACCAGGTACAAAAACTTCACAGAGTTTTTCCCGCAGATATTAAAGTTCCTTGCAGAAAAACACCCCAAAGTTAAATAAGAACCCATCCTTGCTCGCCGGGCCTGCTATACAATACATAACAGGCCCGGCTGTCTGTAATAATATTAAGCGCTCTAAATCCTCTATCTACTAACCCCTGGGCACTACTCTCCATCCTCTCCTTCTGTAACATTTTAAATATCAGCCCGCAATAGGGTTACTATTTGCTGATGACAGGTATCAATACTAAATCATCACGAAACCCAAACTCCTGCTTTATCGATTTTAATTTTAAGAAGCCTTACTACCCTGTTCACAGGCACCATCAATAGCCGCCGGCACATTTAGCCGGGGGCTTTCGGTATTATTTAACTATTTGATAATCAATTTATTATATAAATAAAAACAGGAGATAATGGGTTACTATTTCATGGTTCGGGGTATCAATACTAAACCGATTATCATCATGAAAACAAAAATTTTATTTGTGCTTGCAGCCGTGGCTTTGCTGGCTGCCTGTAAAGGAAAAAACGGAAGTTATGAATATGCCAACACCGATAAACGTGCGTCGGCGGCTGACACCGTTGGCATAGCTACCGATACCACATTAGAAGGCCCGGCTAAACTGGTAAAAACTGCCGACATGACCTTTAAGGTAAAAAACGTGCAAAAAACCGGGGATTCGGTATCGGCACTTACTAACCGGTATGGCGGCATGGTGATGCACCACCAAATGAGCTCGAACATTGTAAACAGCCAGGACATCCGGGTGAGCGACGACTCGGTGATGCATGTTTCTGCCTTTAATACCAATGCCGATATGACGGTGAAGATCCCGTCAGACAAATTGGAGGATTTTATGGTAAAGGTAAGCCATATGGGCATGTACATTACATCGCGCCAGATGGATATTGCGGATAAATCGCTCGATTACCTTTCAGAAAAAATGAAATTAAATAACCGCAGGGAGTTGATTGCCCAGCAAAAAAGCGGTAAGATCAAAATAAAAAACCCGGAAGCTGTTCTTTGGCTAAAAGACGACCTGGTTGACGGTCAAATAAATAATCAGCGCATTGATGCCGCCGTAAAATACAGCAACATCAGCCTGAATTTTTACCAGAGCAATACTATTGTTAAAGAAATGGTTGCTAATGACGATCCTTCAAGCTACCAACTGCCATTCTTTAAACGCCTGGGTATGGCCATCGTAAACGGTTGGCTGATGTTTACCGAACTGATACTTGGATTGGCTAATTTATGGGTATTTATATTGGCAGGTATTGGTTTATGGATGGTATATAGGGTTTACAGGAAGAGATTTGTGGTGGTGGCGCAAACAACTAATGCGACGATTTAGCCCACATCATCGTCTTTGCGAGCGATAGCGTGGCAATCATCTGCAGGCAGAGCGGGCTATAAGGCAGCCTGTTTCTAACCCCCGCGTCATTGCGAGGAACGAAGCAATCTCCCGATAAGCAGGGCGGACTTGCACAGCGGCTTGTCCAACGTAGAGATTGCTTCGTTCCTCGCAATGACGATGGAATTAAAAAAGGGAAACCCGGCTTTGGCCAGGCTTCCCTTTTCCTATAAAGTCCTGCCTCTAAACCTACTCCACCAACTTCTTATACCTGATCCTCTTCGGCGCTACATCGCCAAGGCGCTTTTTACGGTTCTCTTCGTAATCGCTATAGTTGCCTTCGAAGAAGTAAACCTGCGAGTTTCCTTCAAACGCCAGGATGTGTGTACAGATCCTATCCAGGAACCACCTGTCGTGACTAATCACTACCGCACAGCCGCCAAAGTTTTCCAGCGCTTCTTCCAGGGAACGTAAAGTATTTACGTCGATATCGTTGGTAGGCTCATCCAGCAATAATACGTTGGAACCTTTTTTCAGCGTGATGGATAAATGCACCCGGTTACGTTCACCACCTGATAGTACGCCCACTTTCTTCTGCTGGTCGGCACCGTTAAAGTTAAAGCGCGATACGTAAGCTCTCGAATTCAACGGACGATTGCCAACCATAATGGTTTCCAGTCCGCCGGTTACGTTTTCCCAAACAGATTTGTTGGGGTCCAAATCGTCATGCATCTGGTCAACATAACCAAGGGCAACGGTTTCGCCCACGCGGAAAGTACCTGCATCCGGCTGATCCTGCCCGGTTATTAAACGGAACAAAGTGGTTTTACCCGCACCATTGGGGCCAATGATACCAACGATACCCGCAGGCGGCAATGAGAAGGTCAAATTCTCAAACAATACCTTATCGCCATAGGCTTTGGTGACGTTGTTGGCCTCTATCACTATATTACCCAAGCGCGGGCCCGGCGGGATAAAGAGCTCCAGCTTTTCTTCCCTGTCCTTTGTTTCTTCAGATGCTAATTTATCATAGTTGGATAAACGCGCTTTCGATTTGGCGTGGCGGCCTTTTGCCCCCATACGTACCCATTCCAGCTCGCGCTCCAAAATCTTCTGGCGTTTGCTCTCGCCTTTTTCTTCCTGCGCAAGGCGTTTTGATTTCTGGTCGAGCCATGAGGAATAATTTCCCTTCCATGGCAAACCTTCGCCACGGTCGAGCTCCAGGATCCAGCCGGCAACATTATCCAGGAAGTACCTATCGTGCGTTACCGCTATAACGGTTCCTTTATATTGTTTCAGGTGTTGCTCCAGCCAATCGATAGACTCTGCGTCTAAGTGGTTGGTAGGCTCATCCAATAGCAAAACATCCGGCTCCTGTAATAACAGGCGACATAAAGCTACGCGGCGGCGCTCACCACCGGATAGTACAGAGATCTTGGCATCCGGGTCGGGGCAACGCAGGGCATCCATAGCACGTTCCAGTTTTACATCCAGTTCCCAGGCGTTTACGGCATCTATCTGGTCCTGCAGTTCGCCCTGGCGGCTCATCAGCTTATCCATTTTGTCGGCATCGCCGTAATATTCTTCCAGGCCGAATTTTTCGTTGATATCTTCGTATTCTTTAAGCAGCGCGGTGGTTGCGGCAACGCCTTCCTCTACAATTTCCTTAACGGTTTTGTTGGGGTCAAGCTCGGGCTCCTGGCTCAGGTAGCCCACGGTATAGCCCGGTGAAAATACAACTTCACCGATGTTTGTTTTATCGATACCTGCAATGATCTTGAGCAGGCTTGATTTACCCGAACCGTTTAAACCGATAACGCCAATTTTGGCACCGTAAAAAAACGACAGGTAAATATTTTTGAGCACTGTTTTTTGCGGGGGATAAACTTTGCTTACCCCAGCCATAGAAAATATGATCTTCTCGTCAGCCATTTTATACAAAAATTGGTTTATGATGTATGAGGCTTCAAATATCTCGTAAATAAGGTTTGCAGCAAAATTAATGTGGAAGGAAAATAAGTTTTTCTTTAGCTGACCGAAGCCTTATTTATTCACGCAAAACCGCGAAGCCGCAAAATATTAGATACAAAAACCGCTGCTTTGCGCCTTTATGTGAAACCTTTACACAATAACGACATAATTTTTCATGTAAAATTCATCCGATAACTTGTATATTACAATGCAAATCGTTTGGTTTGCTTTTGTAGAAGTGCAATACGTGGGGCAGAAAGTCCACATGCCGTATTGTCATATGGGGAATGACTATTTGCCCTGCTTATATTAAAAGCCGGTTTTATCGGTAACGCGCTAAACTAATCCGTCAAAAACTCATCTTACTATTAAGTTTTTGTCGTATTTATAGTAATAATCAGGCGGTTCTCAGGTTTAAAAAACAAAAGGCAGGTTTATTCTATTCCTTTTAAACAGGCGGCATATCATCAAATTGTCTGTTTACAATAAAGGTAAAAAGCTGGCAACATTGTTGATAAATGTAAAAACTATCGCCTTGACTAATAAAAACAATTTTATAGATTAGGACGATCATAATCAGAAAGGTATATATGGAAGCTAAATTTTCGCCGCGGGTTAAAGATGTGATACAGTACAGCAGGGAGGAGGCCTTACGCCTTGGCCACGATTATATTGGTACAGAGCACCTTTTGCTTGGCCTTATTCGCGATGGCGATGGCGTGGCAATTAAATTATTAAAAGGGCTAACTGTTGATACCGCCAAATTACGCCGCGCTGTGGAAGATGCTGTGAAAGGCACCATTGGCACCAACGTACATATAGGCAGTATCCCGTTAACCAAACAAGCCGAAAAAGTATTAAAGATCACTTACCTGGAAGCAAAAATTTTCAAAAGCGATGTGATTGGTACCGAGCATCTTTTGCTCTCTATCCTTCGCGATGAAGACAACATCGCGTCGCAGATTTTAATGCAATTTAACGTGAACTACGAAGTATTTAAAAGCGAAGTAGAATCACACAAAAACGATGTTACCGACGAAATGCCGGGTTCATCAACCGGTGGCGACGACGATTTTAAAGAAGACGACAACTTTACACAGCCTAAAAAGGTTTCAGATATTAAATCTAAAACCCCGGTGCTGGATAACTTTGGCCGCGATTTGACAAAAGCTGCTGAAGATGGCAAGCTTGACCCGATCGTTGGTCGTGAAAAAGAAATTGAGCGTGTATCACAGATCTTATCACGTCGTAAAAAGAACAACCCTATCCTGATAGGCGAGCCGGGCGTTGGTAAAAGTGCCATTGCCGAAGGTTTGGCATTGCGTATTGTACAGCGTAAAGTATCGCGTGTGTTGTTTAACAAGCGCGTAGTTACTTTAGATCTTGCCTCTTTGGTTGCCGGTACCAAATACCGCGGACAGTTTGAAGAGCGTATGAAAGCGGTGATGAACGAGCTGGAAAAATCTCCGGATGTGATCCTGTTCATCGATGAGATCCACACCATTGTTGGCGCAGGCGGCGCATCTGGCTCGCTTGATGCATCTAACATGTTTAAACCGGCTTTGGCCCGCGGAGAAATTCAATGCATTGGCGCAACCACTTTAGATGAGTATCGCCAGTACATCGAAAAAGATGGGGCTTTAGATCGCCGTTTCCAAAAGGTAATGGTAGAACCTGCCACACCTGACGAAACTGTAGAGATATTGAACCGCATTAAAGAGAAATACGAAGAGCATCACGGTGTAACCTATACCGATGAGGCCATTAACGCCTGCGTTACCTTAACCACCCGCTATATTACCGACAGGTTTTTACCGGACAAGGCTATCGACGCGCTTGACGAATCGGGCTCGCGTGTTCACTTAACCAATATCCACGTACCACAACAGATCCTGGATATTGAGCAAAAGATTGAGCAAATCAAGATTGAAAAGAACAAGGTTGTACGCAGCCAGAAATACGAAGAAGCAGCCAAACTTCGCGATACCGAGAAGCACCTGTTAGAGGAGCTTGACCAGGCAAAAGCAGTTTGGGAGGCCGAAACAAAATCTAAACGCTACACCGTATCTGAAGATAACGTTGCCGAAGTAGTTGCAATGATGACCGGCATCCCCGTACAACGCGTGGGCCAGGCAGACAGCCTGAAACTGCTGAACATGGGCGATACCATTGCCAACAAAATTATTGGCCAGGATGAAGCCATTAAAAAGCTTACCCGCGCTATCCAGCGTACCCGCGCGGGATTGAAAGATCCTAAAAAACCAATTGGTTCGTTCATCTTCTTAGGCCCTACCGGTGTTGGTAAAACAGAGCTTGCCAAAGAGCTTGCCCGATTTATGTTTGATACCGAAGACGCCCTGATACAGATTGACATGAGCGAGTACATGGAGAAATTCGCGGTATCACGCTTAGTGGGCGCGCCTCCGGGCTACGTGGGTTACGAAGAAGGCGGACAATTAACCGAAAAAGTACGCCGTAAACCATACGCCGTTGTATTACTGGATGAAATTGAGAAAGCTCACCCTGATGTGTTCAACATCCTGTTACAGGTGTTGGATGAAGGCCAGCTGACTGATTCCTTAGGCCGTAAGGTTGATTTTAGGAACACCATCATCATCATGACCTCGAACATTGGCGCACGCCAGCTGAAAGATTTTGGCCAGGGTGTTGGTTTCACTACCGCTGCTAAAACTACACAGGCAGATGCACATTCACGTGGTGTGATTGAGAATGCTTTAAAACGCGCTTTCGCTCCGGAATTTTTGAATCGTATTGACGATGTGATCGTGTTTAACTCCTTGGGTAAAGACGAGATCTTCAAAATAATTGATATCGAATTGGGCTTCCTGTTTGGCAGGGTGAACAGCCTCGGTTACAAAATTGAGCTGACCTTAGCTGCCAAAGAGTTCATCGCCGAAAAAGGTTACGACTCACAATTTGGTGCCCGTCCGTTAAAACGTGCCATCCAGAAATATTTGGAAGACCCGATTGCGGAAGAGATCTTGAAAGGTGAACTGGCCGAAGGTGATACCATGGAAGTTGACTACGATAAAGAAGCCGACCAGGTGAAAATTGTAGCGAAACACAAAGCCGCCGGCGAAGACAAAACGCCCGAAGAAGAGCAGCAGCAATAAGCGCTAACGCTTTTAAATATTGTAAGCCCCCGGAGAAATTCGGGGGCTTTTTTTATACAATTCACCTCGACCCGCCCCTCAATAATTCATACTTATCAAAATATTTTCTTTTTGCTGTAATATCCACCTCCTTCGTGATACTCATTGTAAAAAATGATGACATGAAAACCTTATTATCTCCATCAGCGCAGTTATGTTCGGTAAAGTATAACCGCATAGCTTATGCAGGCCTGCTGTTTGCCGCAATTGTTTTGTTAATTTTAAAGGACTGGCAAAACGGCTTTTGCATGCTGGGTATTAGCCTTGTGGCCGACCCCTTTGACCACCGGGTTACCTGGGCCAAACGCCCGCTATGGCAGCGCAGCTGGTTGATAGTACACCTTGCCATTTTATTCGCGGCAATGCTATACCTTACGATATCTAAACTTTAATTGGAAGAGCAAGAATTTTTAACACAGGTAAAGCAATGCCATGGGCTTATCTTAAAACTGATAGGCTTGTATGCCTATTCGCTAAGCGACCGTAACGACCTGTACCAGGAAATCCTGTTGAACGCCTGGAAAGGGCGTGCCGGCTTTCGTAAGGAGGCTAAGTTCAGTACCTGGCTGTACCAGGTGGCTATTAATACCATATTTACGGCCAATCGCAAAACCAAGGCTGTAAGCTATTCGGATGCTATGGAAGATTTCGTCATCCCGGTGGTTCCGCAAACCGAGCAAAAAGAGGATGTACAGCGCCTTTATGCTGCTATAAGGCAGCTGGCAGAGATAGACCGCGTGGTAATAACCATGCACCTGGAGGGCTATGATAACCCGGAAATTGCCGATGTGCTGGGTATAAGCGCCAATTACATCGGCGTTAAGCTGCATCGGGTAAAAAACCAATTACAAATCATTTTAAAACAAGATTAAGCCATGGATATTGAACAAGTGTGGAAAGGGCACGTAGCCGAAACCGGGGGCTTGCCCGAAGTGCAAAACGTGGGGCAGCTAAAACCATCCAACCAAAACAGTCCCTTAAAAAAAATGAAGAAGCTTTTGGTACAAAACATGGTTGGCGTAGCCTTTTGTGTGGTATTATACGTTGCCGTTATCTGTTTTTTTAGTTTTTGGCAAATACGTGTTTTGGTAGGGATCACCCTTGCTTTTACCCTTTGGGCTTTGGCAAATGCCTGGCAACTTTATCGCAGGGTTGATGAGAAAGTACTGGCCAATAATTTACTCGCCGAACTTAAACGTAACCGGGACGCACTCCAGTCCTGGATGCGTGTACAAATGCGGGTGGCCATATTTATTTATCCTTTTAGTGCTGCCGGCGGCTATTTATGGGGTGGCGTACTGGGCTCGGGCCAAGATGTTTCGGTTTTTATGAGCAAACCAATAGCCGGCTGGGCATTAATAGCCTGTATTATCGTACTAACGCCGCTTGGCTACCTGGCAGGTAAATGGATGTTTAAAAAAACGTTTGGGAAGGTTATCATACAGCTCGACGAACACATGGCAAGTATTTCGGCCGATGCATCTGAATAATCTGAAAACCAATCAAAACGCTTATGGTACAAACAGGTATTTTGGCGGGCTTTACATTTAACACGGGTTTGTTATGGGGGCTTGATAATAAGCTGGATGTGATACTACCTATTCTTTTTATTGCGGCAATTATATTTATAGCTGTTAACCTTTTAATACAACAATCAACAACCCCTTCTTCAAAACAATAACTACCAATTGCAAAGCAAAAGGGCGGGTATGTCCCCGCCCCTTTGCCTGTTAAAACATTTGGTTTTAGTTCACTACTCTTTTGTCTTTAGCGGCAAAGCGGGCATATACCAGCAACGCGCCTACCACCATCATATTCCTAAAGATATTCAGCATATCATTCTTTGACTCGGCAGCACGGGGAATGTGCACCAAAAATATCATCAGGAAAACGTAGAGCGCCATTAATAACGTGGCCAGTTTATCGTACTTGCCTATAAGGCAGCTAACAATGTATGCAAGTATACAAACCCCGGTAAAGTAATTCCAAAATAAAGGGAAGGGTATCCAGCCCGGTACAAAAGCTGCGCCCATGGCAGCGTTACCAAAATGAAGCCCTACGTATAGCAGAAACGAAAGCGGAAAAAGCCAGGTTCCTATTTTTGTAAGTTTATCTGTCATGGCTTTTAGTTTATCGGGAATGGAACTAAAGGCCTTATCTCTACGCTGCTGTTAGGGTATTTAAGGATGGGACAGCTTTTGCTCCATTCTTGTACCTCCGCCAGGCTATCGGCCTTGCAAATAAGGTAACCGCTAACCATTACATTGTCCGCTTCTTTATGCGCGGTGTTTTCACCGCCATACTTAAACACGAGGCTACCGGCAAATTCTACGGGCGCGGTAGATACAAGCTTGCCTTGCATTGCGATACCGCCGATCCATGCTTGCCATAAGGGCATATCGGTAGCCATGTCTTGCGTGGTGCTTAGGTAACCTTCATCGCCCGCGCTGTTCCTGAATAATAAAAGATACTCTTTCATGATAATAAATTTTAGTTTATTTAATGCCCTAAAATTCATCAAAAGGAGGCCGAAGGGGTGTTGACAAATGTCAACGTTTTAAATTTTTGCTTTGAGCCGGCTAAAGGTCTCCTGCGAGATGCCGAGGTAGGAAGCAATAAGTTTGCTCGACAAGCGGCTCATCAGTTTTGGGCGATAATCCATCAGCCATTTTATCCGGTCGAGTGCGGAAAGGGATACAAAAGTATTGATACGGTAAACAGAATTGGCGTACGATGCTTCCAATATTTGCCTGTAAACCTTATCAAACTGCGGCACGGTTTGCATTAAGTGATAAAAATCGGCTCGGTTAATTGCCAGCAAAATGCAGGGTTCTACTGCCTTTATGTTTTCGGTGGCAGGCTGGCTGCCGCCAAAACTTATCAAATCGGCGCACCAATTATCTTCAATAACAATATCGCGCGTAGTTTCATTAACATCTGCATCGTACACAAAAACCTGTAAACATCCGCTGGCGATGTAATATACATGGTCGCAGTTTTCACCCTGCCTCACAACCAGCTCACCGCGTTTAATATGCCGTTCTTTAAAAGTTGTCAATACATCCTCCAGCCCGCTTACATCATTGCCAAGCCTGGTTTGTATATGCTGCCTAAGTAGGTGTATCACTGCAATTTATTTCAAGCTAATATAACTACAAAAGCCAATCACTTCCACTTAATTTCTAACGGCTCATAATCAACCGGCAGCAATTCCGCTATGCGGTAGCGGCCCCAGTAGCCTTCGTAAAGTACAATGGCAGGGTTTATAACGATTCCATTCTTATCAAAAAAAGCGTAAGTACCGTTGATGGTTACAACAGTCGATTCATTATTGCTGCGGTGCCTGATGTATAAAAGATCGCTGAATGCAATGGCGTATAAGCCCTCCTGATCTGTTTGCCGCAAAAAGTCGATCTCCTTAAGCGGTTCCTTTACCAGGGTTTGAATATACTTATTCGTCAGGTCCCCTTCCCCTGCCCATTTTGGGTTTAGCCGGCGTATCAACCGCTGAACTGTAAATCCTTCATACTTCATGGTATCTGCAATTACCGATCGTAGAAAATGCATACTCGACCCTATGTACGTTTCCTTACGCCTTTTTTCCCAGCGCCGCCTTTGCGAAAGCGAACCCTGCATTGGCTCAAACAAGGCCGATCCATCAAAATAAAGCATCCCGGTAGCTTCATCTTTGCTGAATGATTTGAGCAGGTATTTTATTTTATAGCCGAGGTATTTATTTTCGATCTCCAAAAAATCGTTCGATGAGCCGGTTAACTTTCGGGTTGCTTTATCATACTCAAGCGTAAGCGCGTCGTTATTGGTAATTTTGCAATCTTCGGCCGCTGTAGATGTTCCTATAAATTCCCGCTTAAACTTTTCGTAATTGCCTTCCCAATCGCTGGCAACAATTTTAACCTCGTTTAACGAGGTAGTTTTTGGCAATAGCTTGATGCCGGGCAAGCGAATATTTTCGTTGCCTGCCATTACAATTTGGCGGTAAGTTTCAAAGCCTACCACAGAAACCACAAATTCGTACTGGCCGGGTCGCACATAATTCAGCACAAACGCGCCATCATCTGTGGTTTTACTGCCCACCGTGGCGTTACTTAAAAACACACTGGCGTTGGACACGGGTTTGCCATCGGCACCGTTTACCACATTACCGGTAATTTTTATTTGTGCAAAACCGGCAAGCGGTAAAAGGAAAAGGAATAGGAGGTAGTATTTCATTTTTAGTTCAGACTAACAGATCACTATAAGGTTTAATAACGCCAGCTTTTAAAAGCTGATGGTCCACCTTATTTGGGCACGGCAACACACAAATCGCGCGTGTTCGGGCTTGTTCGGGCTGTTCGCGCCCATACGCGAACGCGAACACGCTCAATACCTCCGCTGCTTTTAACCAAATATAATAAATGCGGGCCTGTTAAACCTTTGCGTCTAAAAATATTCCTACTGATATATACACACAACAATATGAAACGAATTCTATCTATTTTATGCCTGGCGATCGTAGTATTGACAGCATCATCCTGCGTAAAGGAAAACTCCGTAGCACCAAATAACAACCTTACTATTCTTACCAGCGTAAGCACCAACGGATGGAGCACATTGGATAATGGCAAAACCTGGAAACAATCCATCAGCGTGCCCGAACTGGATAGCTATGCAAATGAAAATGCCGGTGTACTGGTGTACCTGTCATTCACCAACGGTGTTTACGAACAAATTCCCGAAGTTTTTAATGGTGTTAGTTACAGCTACATCCACGAACGTGGTTTGCTTACCGTTTATGCACAGGCTTACAGCGGCAACTTAACCACCCCCAATCCGGGCAGTGGTAATGTAAAGATCGTGCTTGTTGATTCTAATCAATAAGCGCCCTTCAATCTCTCCGCTGATTAGCGGGAGGTTTCCACATATATGTTCAATAAATTTTCAAAAAAAGAAAAGGCGCCGGTTGGGCGCCTTTTCTTTTTTTATTCGTTTCGTTTTTGCGAGCGAAGCGTGGACAACCGACCGAAGGGAGCTCATTGATACCTTAAAGAATAAATTTAAAACATCAATAATCATCGGCATGAAGAGCTACTTTGCAAATCCGACCTGCTTATCGGGGGATTGCTTCGTGCCTCGCAATGACGCGCGGGGTGTTGTGCGTTTGCGTGTGGTTTTCTATTTCTCCATCTGCTCTATCACCGCCTGTGTTACGCCGGTGTAAGAGAAACCGCCATCGTGGAACAGGTTCTGCATGGTAACCATACGGGTAAGGTCGCTAAACAGGGTTACTACATAGTCGGCGCATTGGTCGGCATCGGCGTTACCAAGCGGACTCATTTTTTCTGCGTAGTTTACAAAACCATCAAAGCCTTTAACACCGTTACCTGCGGTAGTGCGGGTTGGCGATTGCGAAATGGTATTTACACGTACATGTTTTTTAACACCGTACTGGTAGCCAAAGTTGCGGGCAATGCTTTCCAGGTAAGCCTTGTTATCGGCCATATCGTTATAGTCAGGAAATACGCGCTGCGCGGCAATATAAGTTAAAGCCAGTATCGACCCCCACTCGTTAACAGCATCCAATTTCATGGCTATCTGCATTACGCGGTGAAAGCTTAGTGCCGATATATCAAAACCCTTGTGGGTAAATTCGTAGTTGTTTTCGGTATAGTGGATGTTTTTGCGCACGTTTACGCTCATGCCTATCGAGTGCAGGATAAAATCCACACCGCCGCCAAAATGCTCCATGCTTTTGGTGATGAGGTTGGTAACATCCTCATTGCTGGTAACATCAGCCGGGATAACAGGGGCATTACATTCCTCTGCAAGTTTATTCAGTTCGCCCATACGCAATGCAAGCGGCGAGTTGGTTAAAACTATTTCGGCACCCTCTGCAACGCAGCGCTGAGCCACTTTCCAGGCTATAGATTGCTCGTTAAGCGCCCCGAAAATAATTCCTTTTTTACCTTTTAATAAATTGTAAGCCATTGTTTTTGGTTTTTATAATGGGGCAAAGTTATATATTTATATGTGAGAATAAAACCCTTACTTTAAGCTCTCATGGCCGGCGCAGAATACTTCAAACCACTTATAGTTTTTCTTACACCAAAGGATGTTAGGCACCATTATGAACCTGAAGCGCCCTTACCGGCCCACGAAACAGTGATACGCCCTTTGCTACTAAATAGCATTGCGGCTTATGTTTACAGGTTGAGCAAAGATGCCGACCTTTATAAGGACAACGCTGATATTCTGCTGCCCGATAAAGGCAAATATCGGTTAGACATATCAAAAGAATGTATCAAAGGGCACGAATTGCTGTGGAACAAAACGGCATGGGCAAGGGGTTCTATTGTAATTATCTGCAAGCCCGAAAACATCGATTTCGATTCGTTATTTAAGGGATGCTATGATATAGGGCTAAATAATACACCAAACTCCGGCAATTCGCCCGCTGCCCTAAAACTATGCCTGAAAGAAATAGAGGCCGGTAACGTTTCATTTTGCTTTAGCGCTTCTAATGGATTAGAGTGGATGAGCATTTATAGTACGGATGAACGACGTGAAACGTTGTACCGTACGGCACTTAAGAACATTAAAAAATAAATTAGTTGCCGCACAATTTGAGAAGTGAGGGCGGCGAAAGCACTATTAATTCTCCCCATCCGTTTAATTCGGTTCGAAAAATTTTTTAGGCGATGCCTTCGGCGCGGGCTATGCGCTCCAACTCCTCATTCCGCGCTGCTGATAGAAGCAGCACTTCATTCCGGGGTTTCCGCTGCTATCCCTATCGCAATTTTTTCTGAACCGTTGATTTAAATGATTTTAAGATTCCGTTGATACTTGGGTAAACCGCGTTCAAACTGGCTACTGAAAACTGCTATCTGCCAACTGAGTTCAATAGCTCCCTCGCATTCTGCAAAGCACTCTCGCCCGGCTTATCTCCGCTCAGCATTTTGGCAATTTCTAAAACGCGCTCGTCGTCGCTTAGCTTTTTGATGCGGGTTTTGGTTGCTACATCGGTGTCATCCTTATAAACGAAGTAGTGGCTCTTGCCCTTGCCTGCAATTTGCGGCAGGTGGGTTATGGTAATTACCTGCAGGTTTTGCGCAAGGCGCTCCATCACCTGCCCTACCTTGTTGGCTACTTCGCCGCTTACGCCTGTATCTATCTCATCAAAAATAATGGTTGGTAAGGCGGTGTATTCTGCAATAATGGATTTGATACTCAGCATTAACCGACTTAACTCACCGCCCGATGCTACTTTGCTCATATCCGCCAAAGCATGGCCCTTATTGGCCGAGAACATAAACCTTATACCATCCACACCAGTTTTGCCAAGTTCTGCCAACGGCGCCTGCTCTATTTCCAGCGCCGAGTTCCCCATACCCATTTCGGTAAGGTTGGCCAGTACTTTTTGGATGATCACCGGGATGGCCTTTTTGCGGTTAGCCGATAGTTCAGCGGCCAGTTTTTCAAGCTCCTGTTGTGCAGCCGCTATTTGTTTTTGAAGTTTTTCCACGGCTTCGTCGCCAAAAACAGCCTGGGCAATTTTTTCAGACAGATCTGTCTGTATGGCCAGCAATTCTTCGTTGCTGTTTACACGGTGTTTTTTTTGCAGATTGTACAACAGGCTAAGGCGGGTATTTACCTCTTCGGCACGGGCATCGTTGGTGATGGTATGTTGCTCGATGATCTCTATCTCCGCGGCGATATCTTTCAGTTCGATGAGCGTGCTTTTCAGGCGTTCGTGCAGTTCTTCTACCTCGCTGTTATACTTTTCTACTACCGATAGCTGCTGCCCTGCTTCCCGAAGTTGAATGATGGCCGAGGTTTCGCCCTCGTGCATTAAAAAGTGTGCGCCCAGCAGGTTGCGTTTTATTTCTTCGGCATTGTTAAGGGCATATAACTCTTTCTCCAATAATTCCTGTTCATCAGCCGCGATGCCTGCCTTCTCCAGTTCATCAAACTGAAACTGGTAGTAATCCAGGTCGGCTTTGGCTTTATCATTCTGCTCTATAAGCTGTTGTAATGCTGTGAGCGATTTGCGGTAGGCTTTGTATTTGGTTTGATAATCGGCAAGTAAATCATGATGTCCCGCCACGCCATCAACCACTAAAAGCTGAAACTCCGGGTCGTTTATTTCTTGCGTGGCGTGCTGCGAGTGAATATCGATCAGTTTCTCGCCAAACTGTTTAAGCAGGGTAAGGTTAACCGGGGTATCATTAATAAACGCGCGGGATTTACCATCGCTGGAGATCTCGCGCCGCAGCACGGTTTCGTCCTCATGGTCGAGGTCGTTATCTTCAAAAAATGAATTGAGGTGAAAGCCGGCAATTTTAAAGGAGCCTTCTATCACACATTTTTTTTGCTGATTAAAAAAGTAACGGCTCTCGGCGCGTTGTCCCAATATGAGCGATAGTGCCCCCAAAATAATGGATTTACCCGCCCCGGTTTCGCCGGTTAATATATTCAGGCCCTTATCAAACCTGATCTCCAGGTTATCAATCAGCGCGTAATTTTGTATGGTTAGCTTTTGAAGCATAAAAAAAGTACCCTCTTTTTTTGAAAGCACTAAATTACAAAAAGATACTTACCTGTGAGCTTTAACACGAAAAATGCTAAAAAAAATAGCGAAAGCCGTTTCTCGGTTGGAGGTTTGCGGTGAGCAGTTTGCACTCGGGCTATTTCTGAACCTTGATTCACTTGATTAAAGGATCGCTTGACAAACTGTAGGCATCATGGAATCCCATAATCCTAAAAATCATGGTTCAAAAAAAAAAGCGATGGGTTCAGTGCCCATCGCTATCAATATATTATCGAATTATACTTACGGTTTAACCGGTTCGGCAGGGGCTTGTGGTGCCTCTTTAACCTCAGATTCTGCACGTTCTCTTGCTTCTTTGATCTCCGACCTTATACGCTCGGCCTTGTCAATGTTATCGTTGTTGTTGTTGTTATTATCATTATCGTTATTCCAGTTGAAGTATTTTGCGCTGGCCCTATACTCTTTTACTTTTGCTCTAAATTCGGGGGTGTTGGTGTAAGCCCTTAGCTTATCAGACGCCTTCCTTAACAATTCTTTTTGTTTTTTAATTTCGGGGTTATCAGCATAAGCCCGCATCTGGTCGCCCAGTTTGCGCATTTCATCCTGCTGCTGTTTTATAGCCGGATTGTTGTAGGCCTCTCTCATGCTATCGCTCATGGCACGTAGCTTGTCGCGCTTGGTAACAAACTCATCAGACTGGTAAAAACTTCTCATCTTCTCGCCCAATTCACGCATTTCGGTAGTTTGCGCTTTTATTTCGGGCGAAAGCTTGCTTTGCAATTCGTCCTGGTATTTGCGGTAATTCTCGTCGCGGTCGTCGTTATAATCGCTTTTGATGCCGTATTTGGCTTTTAACTTGGCGTTCAGGCCTTTAAAGTCGGGCGAGCTAAAGTATTTTTCTATCTTTTTACCCAATACTTCCATTTGCTTACCATACTGCTCCGCATTCGGATTGCTGCTTATTGCGCCAAAGTCGGCACCCAGTTTAGATTGCTCAGCGGTTATGCGTTTAATACGATCACTGTTGTAAAAAGCATCTACCTCTTTACCATACTGATCCATCTGGGTACTGAAGGCTTTGAACTTGTTGCTGTCGTAATATTTACCTACAACCTCGGCATACCTGTTCACTTCGGCACTTAGTTTCTTCAGTTGCGGGTCGTTAAAGCCGTTATCGTAATAAACATCCCGGTCTGTATGATACTTGTCCTTATTGTCTTTTTGTACGATGTACTTGTTTTTTGCGGGCTTAGCCTTAGCAGCCTTTTTACGGGTACTATCTGCAAAAAGGCTATTCAGTTTATTAATAACTTCTGCAGGTTTTACTGCGTTAACGGCTACTTTACCGTTCTTAATTTCGGGGTTTAACCAGGCAATGCTGCTTAAGCTGCCGGCTAAAAGTAATATGGCAAGCACCAGGTGGCGTATGTTGCCTATGTTTTGTTTTGTTTTCATGATGCGTTCAATTCGGGTTAATAAATAGGTTTTTTTTGTGCTGGCGGCCAGCGCCAGCTGCAGGTTGGTTTGCCTGCTTTCTTCCAGTTTTAGCAATGCACGGGCATATACCAGCGGGCTATTGGTAGTTTGCACCACCAGGTCGTCGCAGCAGTTTTCGCGCTCGGCGCTTATTAAACGATTGATCATTTGGGCAAAAGGATTAAAGAACAATAAGGAATTTATTACCTGCTGCAGCAGGTTCACCAAATAATCGTTCCGTTTAATGTGGGCGAGTTCGTGCAGTAAAATAGCCTCTGTTTCGGCTACAGAGAGGTTTGCGGATAAAGAAATTGGTAAAAGGATGATGGGTTTAAGGTAACCGATCATACAGGGTACATCAACCAGCGAGCTGAAATTTACCCTAACATAGCGGCGGATATCTAATCTTTCCGAAAAATCGTCAACCAGCCATTGCATGTCCCCCGCCGGGAACAGTGCTTTTTTAATACGGAACAATTTAACCCTGCAATAACTCAGCTTAAGCAGGTTTACCACTAAACCTGTTATGTAGAGGATGGATATGTAGGGCAAATAACCAGCTATAACATAATAATACCTATCGGCCTGGGCTTTAAAAGGCGAGAGTTGGTTTACCAACCCTGCCTGAGGCACAAAGCCTGCAGATGGCGCATGCGCGACCGGCGACCAGTTAAAATTTCCGGCCTCGTTAAACAGGGTCACCATAAACCAGGCCGCAATACCCAGCATAGCCGCTGCGGCCATGTTGTATTTTTTTACGGCCGATAGTGATGGCACCGTGCTGAACACTACACGTAATAAAAACCAGATCAACAGCCCCTGCCATAACGAGTGCAGAATAGCGATACCTAAAACCTGGCTTATGTTATAAAAAAGGCTTTCCATAGCTTTTATTATTTAGTAGGCTGATCGAATTGTTTTAAATAATCCTTGATAGCGTCAATTTCATCTTGCGATGCGCGGTGCTGCCCCAGTGCCTGGATCACCAGGTCGCTGGTGGAGCCTTTGAACACGGTGGATATGATCTTATCCAGCGCGCCCTGCTGCGCCTCGCCGCGGGTGATAACCGCTTTGTACAGGTGTGTTTTGGCATCGGTGTTACGTTCAACCAGGCCTTTTTCGTGCATTATTTGCATCAGTTTCAGGGTAGTGGTATAGCCCGATTCTTTGTTTTTGGCAAGTTCTTCGTGCACGTCGCGTACTGTGCATTCACCCTTTTTCCAAATTACCTGTAAAATTTCCAGCTCGCTTTCTGTTGGTTTCAGTTCCATGTTTTCCTTATTACGAATTCCTTCGTACAAATATGTACGATAGTTTTCGTATATGCAAATTATTATTTGATTTTTTAACAAATTTTAACGGTTTGGCATGGATAAGACGAGCGGAGAGGCAAAACGTGACACCTATTCCAACGCCATCGTGATAAATCAACTGATTTTTAGCCTTGTTCGCGTTCGGCATGGAGCGCGAACAGCCCGAACAAGCCCGAACACGCGTGATTTTAATCGAGTCGCTATTTCATGGCCCTGCAAAAATGATAAAAGCAAACTGTCTGTCATTTATTCGCCCATAATATTACAAAACCCCTCCTACCCTTTATATTTGCCTTACTATGGAAATTTTTGCTTTAGGAGAGGGTTCGTATTCAGTTGATGCAACAAAAAAGTTTATCCCTTTTAACCCGGAAACGGATAACAAACGCGACCGCCCCGGTTCGCTGTTCATCCACGTAAACCCTTTTCTCATCAAAACCAATACAAATCTTATTCTTTTAGATGCAGGCCTTGGCTATAAAGATACGCGCGACGAGCTTTTGCTGCACCAACACATCCGCAACGCGGGCTTCGACCCGGAAGAGGTTACCCTGGTACTGATGAGCCATCTGCATTATGATCATTCCGGCGGGCTGGTAGTAGAGCGCAGCGGTAAACTGGAGCCAAGTTTCCCGGATGCCGAGCACGTGATCAATAAACAGGAATGGGAGTTTGCTTTAACAGGTGCATCATCATCTTACCACAAAGAAATTTTTGAGGGGCTGCGCGATAAAGTGAAAATGACGCTGGTGGAAGGCGAAGGCGAGTTTAAGCCAGGCATCAGTTATGAATGGAGCGGCGGGCACAGCAAATTTCACCAGGTATTTTGGTTTGATACGGAAGGTAGCAAAGTATTTTTTGGTGGTGATGAATTACCGGAGCCGGAGCAGCTGATCAGAAAATTTGTAGCTAAATATGATTACGACGGGCACCGATCGGCAGAATTAAGGATACAATACGGAAAAAAAGCGGCAACTGAAGGGTATACATGCCTGTTTTACCATGCGAGGGCTAACGCGGTTGGTAATGTAAGTTACCAGGACGAGCAGTTTACGGTTACGCCTCTTCTTTAACCCCAAAAAGTTCTTTTATCTTGTCCACGTTAAGCGGTTTAGAAACAAAATCTTTTACCAGCGGGTAGGAGCGTGCTTTGTTGATATCGTTGCTGAAAACGGATGAAGAAATAATATAAATTTTGCTTTTGCCCAGCGGATCGAGGTTGATACGCTTGTATTCGTCTAAAAACTCCCAGCCATTCATTATCGGCATATTAATATCCAGCAAAATATAATCAGGTAGTTTGCTTGGGTCCTTCCGTTGAATTTCTGCGAGCTGATCGATCGCAAATTTCCCATTCAGGCATGCCATGATGTCTGTGTTAATTAACGCTTTCTTTATCAGCTTAATAGAGATGAAGTTGTTTATTTCATCGTCATCAACCAATAAAACGCTTACGGCTTTGGTATTATTCGGGCTCATATCTGTTCCTTATACGGAAATAAAATTAAAAAGGTTTTACTCCTAAAGGTTGTAAATTAAAAATTTATCGCCTTTTATGAAGTACCGCAAAGTAGTTAAAACTTACAGTTGTACAGCATTATTAAATACCATAGCACTAATGTTACGTGTGTACGAACCCGCATGTTACAAATTCCATTAATATTACACCTTTGGGAATAACTTATACAAAAGTTGAAGCTGATTACAGTAAAAAGTTTAAACGATAAATTTTTAGAAATTAACGCCATTCGCCCTGTTTGTGTTGGCGTTACCGCCTATAATATCCCGTTTCATTAAAATTCGTAATCGCGCTCTACCAGGCAGATCCTTACTTTATAGTTCTCGTACCATTTCTCGCGCCCGTATTTTTGTGCCATCTGATGCCGGCTTACGGCTTTCCAGTTTTTAATGGCTTCCAGGCTTGCCCAATAAGACACCGTGATACCTGTTTCGTTACGAGCCGATTCTACGCCGAGGTAACCTTCCTGTTCGGCAGCAAGCTTACCCATCTCAGCCGCCATATCGCCGTAGCCATCATCGCCGGGGGTACGTACCGATGTAAAAATAACAGCATAATAAGGTGGTTGCGGGGTTTGTGCGATCATAATATTGATTTGCAGATATGCAAATGTGCAGATTTCAGATGAAAAAATACAAGGCGATGATCACAAGCATTTGCACATGAATGCCGTTTACTTAAGCAGCTTAGTAGCCTCACCTAAATCCTCTCCAAAGGAGAGGGGTTGGGGGTGAGGCTATGTAGCTGGCCAACTCTTAAGTAAACGACATTAATTTGCACATCTGAAATTTGCACATCTGCACATTTATTTTCTGCAGATTATTTAAAATGTTTCCCCTGGTTACTCGTCTACTCCCTTAAGGAGAAATAACCTGTATTAAACAAATGAGCACGATAAGAAATAAAAAGATAGCGATAATAGGTGGCGGCCCGGGTGGCTTAACGCTGGCACGCCTTTTACAAATGAACGGCGCTAACGTAAAAGTTTACGAACGCGATGCGCATAAAGATGCACGCGCCAAGGGTGCCACGCTCGATCTGCACGAGGAATCGGGCCTGGCAGCATTAGATGCAGCGGACCTGATGGAAGCCTTTTGGGCAAACTATCGCCCGGATGCCGACGCCCTGCGCATAGCAGATAAACACGCTAACCTGATACACGACGACAAAGACGCCCCGCGCGAAGAAACTATGCGCCCGGAGATAGACCGTGGGCCACTGCAAAATATCTTGTTAGATTCTCTGCTGCCCGGCACCGTGGTTTGGGACAGTCAGTTTGCCGTCCTTACGCCAAATGACAATGGCTGGAATGTAGGATTTAAAAATGGGGAAGTTGTGTATGCCGACCTGGTAATTGCTGCCGATGGTGCCAACTCAAAACTACGCCCCTACCTTACTCCTATTAAACCATTTTATGCCGGCGTTACCGCTATTGAAGGTGCGGTTTATAATTCTGAAACCGCAAGTCCCAAAATGCACGAACTATTAAACGGGGGTAAGATCTTTGCCTTCGGCGACGAAAAAACTTTGATCGTAAGTTCTAAAGGCGATGGTAGCCTGGTGTTTTACCCCGGTTTTAAATGCGATGAGCATTGGGTGCGCACCTGCGGGATAGATTTTACAGATAAAACACAGGTACTTAACTGGTTTAAAACCGAATACGCCGGTTGGGACGAGATCTGGCTGGAACTATTTGAGAACGCCAGCGGTCCATTCGTTGCCCGCCCGCAATATTGTATGCCTTTAGACCAAACCTGGGAAGCCAAACCCAACCTTACTATGCTGGGCGATGCCGCCCACCTGATGCCGCCCTACGCCGGCGAAGGCGTAAACATGGCCATGCTGGATGCGCTGGAACTTTCACAATGTTTATTGAATGAAGATTACCCCGACTCACTTTCTGCCATTGCTGCTTACGAAAAGCAAATGCGGGCAAGGGCATCTGAAACGGCAGAGATGACGATGTATTCTACCGGTGCGCTGCATTCTGATGGAGCTATAGAGTTTTTGATGGGGGTGATAGGGGGGTAGTTAATCCATTGGTACCTAAAAACACAGAATGATGTATATATTTACGTGACCATGAAACCAATCTATGATCTGAATTGGCTTACCAACAAGTTCGACACTGGTGAGCACCTAAAGTATATTTTCTTTTGGGGGCATACCAATAAAACAAACGAAGAAGTAGGGAAATTCTGTTTCAGTCAGTGGTTCGAATTGCCTTTCACAGTAGATGATATTACTTACCGCTCCACCGAACATTGGATGATGGCGCACAAGGCGCTGATGTTTGAGGATATAAAAACTTATGATAAGATCATTGCAGCTAAAAGTCCCGCCGAAGCAAAAAAATTAGGCAGAGAGGTACTAAATTTTGACGAACAGGTTTGGTTAGCCTACAGATATGAGATAGTTGTGAATGGAAACATCCATAAATTCAATCAAAGTCCAAAATTTGCTGAATTTCTCTTGAGTACCCATGAGCGAATTTTGGTTGAAGCAAGTCCAACAGATAAAATTTGGGGGATAGGAATGGCACAAAGCGAAGATGGCATCGACAATCCTTACTTTTGGAATGGACTGAATCTATTAGGGTTCGCTTTGATGGAAGCACGGGATTTTTTGATTAAGCACGGACATTTTTCAGTATCACCTGAGCCGGTACAACCTCCGTGGAAAATATATCCGGCAATAGACCCTATGGACATTTTTTGGCGGATGGGAAAAGGCGAAGACACAATAGTCGCTTTTGGCAACTATCACAATGGGCTTAGCGAAAGAGAGAAGATCATCTTCGACCTTACACATCCGGCGCCTTATGGTTGGCGAAAATACTTGTAAGGTTTAACTCATCCATTTTTGGTTGGCGTATCCACACTACCAACATTTAAGGCGATATACGAATGCCTGTTTAGAATGTGAGTGCATGCCGGTGAGGACGCTGGCAAGGTGATGAATTAATTAATAATCACTCTGTCAATACAATGTAAGCTCCCAATCTTCGTAGGGTGGCGTTACTTTAAAATTGCGGTCACAGTAACTACGGAGGTAGTCAGTCGCTCTTTTTTCGGCGTATTTAGCATTCAAAACTTTTCCTGTTTCGTCCATTTCAATTACATTGGCATAAATGGCAAATACCTGCTCTATCGCACTTGGTTCTTCTCCGTATAACGACAAATAATCAACCCCTTCCAGCGTATTCTGGCTACCGCTCGCCATAAAATAGGCAAATGTTCTAAGGGCACCGCTAAATGAATTACTTAGTTTCATAATCCTTTTAAATTTATCTATCAATTTAACCTATGGTTACTTTATAATAGCTTCCTACTTGTTCATACTATAACAAATACCCTTCAACACTTTTGCTGATGATTACATCGCCATCATCATCGGAAGGGCTATCGTTTTCATCAACCGGGTCGAGGCTTATGTAAAAGCCCTTTTCTGTTTTAAAGAATTTATATCGTTCCACATAGTAAAAGTGATGTTCAGCATTCCAATAAAAGGAATATTCCAGCACATTTACAAAGCGAAGTTTGATTTGTGTTTCAGCCCATTTTTTTGATTGAATCGAAGTAAAACATACATCTATGCACAACCGATGTTCTTGATAAGCTATATCAAACCGCGTAACGCTGGCATCATGAATAAAATATGTCCCTTGAGTTAACTCAAGGACTTCTTCATTCCTATATATTTTCTCCATAAAAAAGGCTCCCAAAAAGGGAGCCTCAATTTAATCATTCATGTGCACATTTAAAATCCGAAATCTGCACATTTAAAATCACGTTCCGTATTCAGGCGTGGTTACTTCGCTTTCTTCAAACTCGTAATCGCTTAGCGGCGGGCAAGAGCATATCAAAGTCCTGTCGCCGTAGGTATCGTTTACACGGCCTACTGATGGCCAGAATTTGTAAGCAGCTACATATGGCAGCGGGAAACCTGCTTTTTGGCGGGTGTACGAGTGCTCCCACTCATTGCCGGTAATTACGGCGGACGTATGCGGTGCGTTCTTTAACGGGTTATCTGTTTTATCTGAAAGCCCGCTTTCCACATCGGCAATTTCGTGACGGATAGAGATCATGGCATCGCAGAAACGGTCGAGTTCGTGTTTTGGCTCCGATTCTGTTGGTTCTATCATCACCGTACCCGCAACCGGGAAAGATACTGTTGGTGCGTGGAAACCGTAATCCATCAAACGTTTGGCTATATCCACTACCTCGATGCCGTAAGCTTTAAACGAGCGGCAATCCAGGATCATCTCATGTGCGCAACGGCCTTTGCTGCCGGTGTATAATACGTTATAATGCGCTTTGAGGCGGGTTTTAATATAGTTGGCATTCAGGATAGCGTAACGGGTAGCGTTAGTTAATCCGTCGCCACCCATCATAGCGATGTAAGCGTGGGAGATGATGAGGATAGAAGCAGATCCCCATGGCGCAGCCGAAACCGCGTGGATAGCTTTACCATTATCAATATCAACCACCGCATGGCCCGGCAGGTAAGGTACCAGGTGTTTTGCAACACCAATAGGGCCCATACCCGGGCCGCCACCGCCGTGTGGGATACAGAAGGTTTTGTGTAAATTCAGGTGGCAAACATCGGCACCAATATTGGCGGGACTGGTAAGCCCCACCTGTGCGTTCATGTTGGCGCCGTCCATATAAACCTGGCCGCCGTTAGCATGTATGATCTCGCAGATCTCGATGATCGATTCCTCGAACACGCCGTGGGTTGATGGGTAAGTCACCATCAGGCAGCTTAGTTCGTTTTTATATTGCTCGGCGCGGGCACGCATGTCCTCTACGTCGATGTTGCCATTCTCGTCGCATTTTACTACTACGATCTTCATGCCGGCCATAGCTGCTGATGCAGGATTGGTACCGTGTGCCGATGATGGAATTAAAGCAATGTTACGGTGACCTTCGCCCCTATCGTGGTGATAAGCACGGATAACCATTAATCCGGCATACTCGCCTTGCGCGCCTGCGTTTGGCTGCAGGCTCATGGCGGCAAAGCCGGTAATTTCGCTCAGCCATTTGTTCAGTTCATCAAACAATTGCATGTAGCCACCTACCTGGTCGGTTGGTGCAAAGGGGTGCATTTTGCTGAACTCCGCCCAGGTAACAGGTACCATTTCGGTAGTGGCGTTCAGTTTCATGGTGCAACTGCCCAGTGCTATCATCGAGTGGCAAAGCGAAAGGTCTTTGGTCTCTAACGATTTGATGTAACGCAGCATCTCGTGCTCGCTGTGGTGCGAGTTAAACAAGGCGTGCGTTAAGTAAGCCGAGGTACGCTGCAATTCGGCAGGTATTACGGTCTCCACACTTCCCCTCAGCTCATCAAAATTAGCATCGGTTAACGTTTTGCCTTTTACTTTGGCAAAGAAACGTACAATGTTCTTCACATCCTCCGGCGAGGTAGTTTCATCAAGGGAGATAGTAACCTCGCTGCCGTTATAATGGAAATTCGATTCGTTATTTAAAGCTTCTGAATGGATAGGCCCGGCCAATACGCCCAGGTCAAACTTCAGGGTATCAAAATAAACTTTATTTAGCTGCTCGTAGCCTAATTCGTTCAGCGACGAGGCCAGCAATACGGTTAAACCGTGGATGCGCTCGGCTATCAGCTTTACGCCTTTGGGGCCATGGTAAACGGCATACATACCGGCCATAATAGCCAATAGCGCCTGTGCGGTACAAATATTGGAGGTTGCCTTGTCGCGGCGGATGTGCTGCTCGCGGGTTTGCAGAGCCATGCGCAGCGCATAGTTGCCGGCTGCATCAATGGTTACGCCGATGATGCGGCCAGGAATAGAGCGTTTGTATTCTTCTTTTGTGGCAAAGTACGCCGCGTGCGGGCCGCCAAAACCCATGGGTACGCCAAAGCGCTGGGTGCTGCCCACTACGATATCCGCTCCCCATTCGCCCGGAGGGGTGAGCAGGGTGAGGCTCATGATATCGGCAACAACGGTTAGTTTTATACCTTTTTCGTGCAGTTGGTCGGCAAAGCCTTTGTAGTTGTACACCTCGCCATTGCCGGCAGGGTATTGCACAATGGCGCCAAACATATCATCGGTAAGTTCCACATTGGCGTGGCTGCCAATTTGCAGTTTAATACCATAAGGCTCGCTGCGGGTTTTTAAAATATCAATGGTTTGCGGGAACACCTCTTCGCTCACAAAAAACACATTGGCCTTTTGGTTTTTGCGCAGGCTGTATTGCATAAACATAGCTTCGGCAGCTGCGGTACCTTCATCTAATAACGATGCGTTGGCAATCTCCATCCCGGTAAGATCAATAACCATGGTTTGGAAGTTTAGCAGCGCCTGTAAGCGGCCCTGGGCTATCTCGGCCTGGTAGGGTGTATACTGCGTATACCATCCGGGATTTTCGAGGATGTTACGCTGTATCACACCCGGAACGATCACATCATAATACCCCTGGCCGATGTACGATTTAAAAACCTTGTTTTTTGATGCGGTTACTTTCAGCGTATTCAGGTAATCAAACTCGCTTTTGGCGGCAGGTAAATTTAGTGGCGCTTTAAGCCTTATTTTGGCTGGCACGGTTTCATCTATCAGTTGGTCAAGCGTTTCCACACCAATAGTTTTTAACATTTTATCGGTATCTGCCTGGTTTGGCGCTATGTGCCTGTGCTGGAATTTTTCCTGGTAATCTATGTTCAGCTTCATCAAATGGGTGTCCCTTAAATTTAGCGCAAAGGTACAATTTTAGGTATTGAATAACAATTGGGTAATGTATTAGTGACAATGGTTTTACAAGCGGAATTTGTATTTTGCAGGTTCTTAATTGATTTATGTTCGGCAGGCGGGTTTTACTTTTCTTATTGGTAGTTTTCTTATCTGCTAAGGTGCGTGCCGAAGTATTTACCGTAACCAGCAATGCCGATAGCGGCCCGGGCACTTTACGGGAAGCATTAACGCTGGCGGCGGCGAATGGGAGTGCAGAGAAGGACTTTATCTATTTTAATTTGCCGGATGTGAGCGAGGCGGGAAGAACGATTGCGCTGCTGACACAATTGCCTAACATCACATCCAACATCAGTATTGACGCCAGTACGCAACCCGGAGTAAAATTTGGCGTTACGGATGCCAAAGTTAAATTAACCCTTAAATTTACAATTCCAGACAATCTAAAGGTTTTCTACAGTAATGGAGCAGATTTTATTGAAATATATGGAGTTTGGTTTGATTGCGATAATAACAGCGTAGGTGGGTCTGCAATCGAACTAAAAAGTTTTAATACAGTAACTATAGGTGCACCCGGCAAAGGTAACTTTTTCGAGAGCGGGAATGTTATCGTAAATAATGGAAAGCTTTGTTCTTTTAAAAGCAACATATGCTGGGTGGATAAATCCGGCGAAATTGCCCGTGGAGGGGGGTTATACTTATTTAGTTGCGCTAATGTTATCATCGGTGGAAGCGCCGATGCAAAAAACGTTATTGCCGGATTAACGGAAATCTTTTTTGATGGCCCTGCTGTCAATAGTCTTGATTTGAGCTATAACCTAATGGGGACTAACTATACAGGAACCA
The DNA here is from genome assembly GCF_014773265.1 of Mucilaginibacter pankratovii. Classification (GTDB taxonomy): domain Bacteria; phylum Bacteroidota; class Bacteroidia; order Sphingobacteriales; family Sphingobacteriaceae; genus Mucilaginibacter; species Mucilaginibacter pankratovii. The sequence goes on from NZ_JACWMY010000008.1 coordinate 77,091, forward strand.
AAGCACCATATGGCTTTAACTTAATAAATCAAACAAGAGTACGTGTAGAGGGCACTTACGTTGTATCTGGCACACGGCAATATACCCCATTAAATGCTGTAATAAAAAACAACATAATAGCAGATGTGTACGGTGCCGATTTGTTGTATATGAATTCAGTTAAAGGCAGCATCGTTATCCAAGGGAATGCTTTTAATACAGACTTTGCGGGGTTGGCCAATTTTAACGAATTCAGCCAGAGTATTGCATTTAATGCAATTTCGCTATCGGTTGATGCTGACGTTTTGATAGGTGGACCTACCCCCTCGGATAAAAACCTAATTGCGTATTGCCTGGATGGAATAGTCCTTAGTCCGCCGGATAATAAAAATCCGGCGAAAAAGTTTGTAATAAGCCGCAACAGCATTTTCTGTGTCGGATTTATAAGTGCTGTAAACTCAACGGAGGTGGATAAATTGCCCTTTGTTAAAATAGCTTCCGTTTCCAATACAGGCATAAGCGGCACCTCAACCCCAAATGCCGATGTGGAGTTATTTTATGCCGGTTGTGGATGTAGCAGCATTCCAACGCCCAAAGACTATTTTGCTACTGTTAAGGCAGACGCAAATGGCAACTGGGTTTACAGCGGCGCGGTTTCCGGCTATGTAATGGCATCAGCCACAATAAATAATTTAACCGGTTTGTTTACCGGATTAAATATTAATGAAGACAAACTTGTAATAGTAAACGAAACCTGCGGTAAGAAAGGATCGGTAACAGGCATTAATACTCCTTACACTTTTGGCTACCGATGGTATAACGATAAAAATCAACTGGTAAGTTCTCAACGAGACCTGATAGATAAAGACGCTGGTATATACACGCTTAAAGTAGGCTCGGGTGGCGAGTGCGATATCACCAAAACTTATGAGATTAAAGATATGTCAATAACTGTTGATCTCAACAACCTTCAATATACAGATGCAACTTGCACCGCCGCTGGTTCTATTAAGGGCGTTGTGATACATACACAGTCGGCCCAGTTTTATCACCGATGGCTTGATGCAACAGGTGCAGTGGTTTGCGATTGCACAGATCTTGATGCTGCAACGGCCGGGAGTTACACATTTGAGGTTGGCAACAACGACGGCACTTGCAAGCAAAAGTTTGGGCCTTTTATGGTAAAAAACAAAGATGCGCCCGTCATCGTCGAGTCGTCGTACACTACAAATCCAAGCAATTGTAACAGCCCTACGGGTTCTATTAAAGGCGTATATGCAACCGGTGGCACAGGCACCCTGCAATATAGCTGGCGCAATGCACAGGACCATGAAGTTGGTACCTTACCGGAGCTCACCAGCGCATTTGCCGGCAAATACCGTTTAAGGGTAAATGATGGCACAAGTTGCCCGCCGGTTTACAGTACCGAAATTGAGATACTCGAAAGCAACGGTGTATCGCTGGACCGTACTGGCCAGGGCGGCCTCTCCGCCACCTGTAACCAGGCAAATGGCTCTATTACGGGCCTGCAGGCTTCCGGCGCAACAACATATAAATGGGTGGTAACCGGTACCAGCACGACAATAAGCGACAAGCCTGATCTAAAGGACGTTGAAGCAGGGCTTTACACGCTTACCATAAGCAACACAACCTGTAGCAGATCCTACGATTTTGAGGTAGCAGGTTTCCCGCCAACGGTATTTACGGGCATCACTTATACCAAAACAAAAACTTGCGACGCTTTTCCTACCGGTACCATCACACTTAATACCGAAAACGCTAACGAACAACCTACTAAATACCGTTGGGTAAATAGTGCAGGCGAGAATGTTGGATTCGATAAAACCGTACAGTTTCTGCCGGCAGGTAACTATACGGTATATTTAACTGATAAAAACTTTTGCGAAAACCAGCTCCCCGGCACATTTACCGTAGAGACTTACCCCGAATTTAAAGTATTGAGTTTTGGCACGGTTACCAATACCCAATGCGGCGTAGGCACTGGCGGTGTATCCGAAACAAGGGTTACCGGCGGTACAGGTGCTTATACCTATCAATGGTTAAATGCCGACGACAACGACAACCCGATACCCGGCAAAAAAGAGGCATCGATAACGGGCCTTTTACCGGGGCATTATAAATTACGCATTACCGATGGAGGGTGCAACAAGGCTGAGCCGCCTTATAATATTGTAGATGTATCAGCTACACCTCCTCCGCCGTCGGCAACAAATATTGCGTTGTGCAGCGCGGGTCCGGCCATTATTACTGTAGATGACGCTTTCGCTACGGCTATTTACCGCCTTTACGATACCGAAACCAGTCTAACGCCTATTGATGAAGAGATCGGCGGCAAGTTCAATATCAACATTACGGGGAGCAGAAGCTACTACGTAACCCTTACCTATGGTTATTGCGAAAGCACCCGGGCGGAGGTAAAAGTGGCCCTGGGCACTATTACCAATGGCATTGCCAACACCTTCACGCCCAATGGCGACGGCATAAACGATTACTGGAACATTAAAGGAATTGAGAATTACACCAATGGTATAATCAGCGTATTCAACCGCGGCGGGCAACTGGTATTCCAATCAAAAGGATACCCCAAACCTTTTGACGGCACGTACAATGGCAAACCGTTGCCGGCGGGTGTTTACTATTATATTATCAATCTAAAAAGTTGCAGCCTTATATCGGGCAACGTCACCATTATCCGTTAGGCCAGCTGGCGCAGGTACATTTGGATGGTGTTTTCCAGTCCGTAATATAAAGCATCGCTGATCAGCGCGTGGCCAATGCTCACCTCATCCAGCGCCGGGATATTTTCTGCAAAGTATTTAAGGTTGTGCAGGTCCAGATCATGCCCGGCGTTAATGCCAAGCCCCAGTTTGTGCGCTACCTCAGCAGCTGCAACATAGGGTGCAACAGCCTGTTTCTTATTTTGCGTGTATTGGGTGGCGTAGGCCTCGGTATAAAGCTCTATCCGGTCGGTGCCGGTTGTAGCGGCGGCTTCCACCATTTCTATTACCGGGTCTACAAATATCGATACACGGATGCCCGCGTCTTTAAACACCTTAATAATATCCTGCAGGTAAGCCTGGTTGCTTATGGTATCCCAGCCATGGTTACTGGTTATCTGCCCCAAAATATCGGGCACCAGGGTAACCTGCTCGGGCTTATTGGCCAGCACCAGTTCTACAAACTTCTGCTCTTCGCAATTGCCTTCAATATTAAATTCAGTGGTCACTATCTTCTTCAGATCGAACACATCGTTATAACGGATGTGCCGCTCATCGGGCCGGGGATGTACCGTGATGCCCTGCGCGCCAAAACGTTCACAATCCTTAGCAACTTGTACCAGATCGGGGTTATTGCCACCGCGCGAATTGCGCAGTGTAGCTATTTTATTGATGTTTACAGATAAACGGGCCATGATGCAAAGTTAATACATATGGCATTAAATAAAGCCGCTGTATAAAAGTTATAACAAGGCTGAGCTGTGCACGCGCCCACAGTTTCCACAACCGATTGCATTTTAAACTAACCGCGCTTTTGTTACCAATATTAAAATATTTTTCATTACTAACTGAAATTCATGCTTTTAAGAAAGTAATAATTTAATATATTCGTAATACCAAATTATTAAAAACCACAGTGACCGATACCCCTGTACCAGTTAATGAAAAAGCGCGCCTTAAAGCGCTTGATGAGTACGAGATCTTAGACACCCTAAGCGAGCACGAGTTCGATCGCATTACCGAACTGGCTTCTATCATCTGCGAGGTGCCTATTTCTTTAGTTTCATTGGTTGACGAAAAACGCCAGTGGTTTAAATCTATGTTTGGGCTTGATGTGCGCGAAACCTCGCGCGATATTTCTTTCTGTCGCCACGCCATTATGGATACCAACCTGATGGAGATAAACGATGCGACAAAAGACCCCCGCTTTCAATCCAACATACTGGTTACCGGCGCGCCGGATATCCGCTTTTATGCAGGGTACCCGCTGATAGATCCACATGGCCACGCGCTGGGTACGCTGTGTGTGATAGACCGCGAGCCAAAGCAACTTACCGACAAGCAAAAACGGGCCATGCAGGTGCTTGCCGAGGAAGTTATCGTTTTAATTGTAGAACGACGCCAAAAACAGCAGCTGCAAAACTTCGAAAAGATCTTCAACTTATCCAACGACCTGGTTTTTGTAGGTGGCGAAGATGGTTTTTTTAAAAAGATAAACCCCGCATTTAAGCGTGTTTTGGGCTGGGAGGAAGAATACCTGTTAAGTACGTCCACGTTTGAGTTTATCCACCCCGATGATGTTGAGCCTACGGTTAAACAACTCGAAAAATTAACGCGGGGAGAACCAACCGTTAACTTTTTACAGCGTTTTAAAAGTATTACCGGCGAGTACAAAACCATCCAGTGGACGTCTACCCCCGAGGCATCTACCGGTAATATTTTTGGCATAGGCCGCGACGTTACCGAAAAGATAAAGCTCGAAAAAGTGCTCGCACAAACATCAGAGATGCTGGAACGCACTAATACTGTTGCCCGTGTAGGCGGCTGGGAGTTCGACCTTCAGCATCAAACCTTATACTGGACACCCGTTACCAAAGAGATACATGGCGTACCGGCAGATTATACACCTAACCTGGTGACCGCCATCGATTTTTATAAAATAGGCGAAAGCCGCGATAAAATGGCCGAAGCGATAAACAAAGCCGTTACCCATGGCGTTCCGTGGAGCCTCGAAGTGCAAATAGCCAACGCTAAAGGCAAAGATCTTTGGGTACGCGCCCTGGGTAACGCTGAGTTTGCAAACGGCGTTTGCAAAAGGCTTTATGGCACGTTTCAGGATATTGACGATTATAAGCGCACCGAACTTGCCCTGATGCGCGCCGTTACCACCCAGAAAAAGCTGAACGAAGAACTGAAGGTACAGGTAAGCCTGGTGCAAAAGCAGGATAAAACCATACAGGATATACAGGAGTTTAAGTTCCTGGCCGATTCTATCCCCGAGATCATCTGGACATCTAACCCGGACGGCAGCGTAGATTATTACAACCGCTACTGGTTTGATTATACCGGCCTTACGCTGGAAGAAACCAAAGATTTTGGATGGCCGATGGTGCTGCACCCCGATGATATTGAGAAAGATGGTAACGATTGGCACTACTGCCTGGCTACCGGTACCCCATATGAATCGGAGGTGAGGTTTAAGCGTAAATCTGATGGTGTTTATCGCTGGCACCTCTCCCGTGCCCTGCCCATGAAGAACGACAAGGGCGAAACCATTAAATGGTTTGGCTCCTGCACCGATATAGACGAATATAAGCGCGCGCTTAACCTCGAGAGCAAGATAAGCCAGTTTGAAGATTTTAACCGCATTATTGCCCATAACCTGCGCGGCCCGGCAGGCAGTATTGGCATGCTGCTGGATATGATAGCTGAAGAAGAAGAGCCTGCCGAAAAAGAGAACCTTTTAGGGATGCTGAAAACCAGCAGCCTCACCCTCAACGAAACGCTGAACGAACTGATGAAGGTGCTGGAAGTACGTAATAATAAAAACATGATGTACGACCTGTGCTACCTGCCCGAGATGGTGAACGTTACCGACGCTATGCTGAAGGGCCAGATAGCCGCCAAAAAAGCGGTAATTACAACCGACCTGCAAGTGGCCAGCATGAAATTTCCTAAAATGTACCTCGAAAGTATATTTTACAACATGGTGAGTAATTCGCTTAAATACAGCAAACCGGATATTGCCCCCCAAATAAATATTTCCTCCAAAATTATCGACGGCCGCGTAGTGCTTGAATTTAGCGATAATGGACTGGGGATAGACCTGAGCCGCCACGGCCAAAACATGTTTAAGCTCAACAACGTGTTCCACCAGGGGTACGACAGCAAGGGCGTAGGCCTTTTTATGACCAAAACGCAGATAGAAACCTTTGGCGGGAAAATTACAGTAGAAAGCGAGCCTAATGAGGGGACTACGTTTACGATTGTGTTTTAGAAGATCTTGGACATACCACGGGCAAACGCTAACTTTACCTTATGCCCTACACCTGCCCCAAATGCGAACGCGAACTAACCAGCGAAAGCCAAAGGCATTACTGCGCCAAAGTAAGTCTGGACAGCCTGTTTAAGGGCAAATCGCCGGAATTGATCTTACTCTTTGATAAACTCCTTGCCGAAGTTGCCGACTGGCCCGATGTTTTGGTAGGCACCACCCCAAACTGTATCACCTTTGTGCACCGGCAAACTTTCTTTGTTATCCGCCCAATGCAAAAGGTGCTTGATCTTAAATTCTACTCTGCCGAAAAAATGGAAGGCCCGCCGATATTTAAAAGCATAGCGACGGCAGGCAGGTTTCAAAATAATATCCGGCTGAGTAATACCAATGAATTACGCCCACAGCTTTTTAGCTGGATAAGGGGATCGTATGAATTATTGTAGACCTTAAACCACCATACTTTTAATTTATCAATCAAAAGCCTAAATTTAAACCGAACTTAAACCTGCACCTATGAGGCGTTTATCCGTTATTGCATTATTTATTATTATTTCTTTTAACAGCCGCGCACAATCGCTTTGCGAGAAATTGGCTAATCTAAAAACACAGTGCTACGGGTTTATTCCTACCTCGCTAACTACAAAACAACAGGAAGCAAAATCTGCCGAGCTGGACAAATTTTGGAACCTCGCCAAAACCGACCCGAACAAGGCTCTGCCCTGTTTAAAAGAGATGATCCTGAACGAAAATAACGACCCTTATTTTTGTTTTGATGCATCTACCCTAATACTAAGTCTCGATAGAAAACAACAATATTTGGATGTAGTATTGGCCGGCGTAAACAAAACCGACTTAAAACAACTGCAACTGGAAACTTATTTACAGGTATGCTTTTCCCTGGCCAAAAACGGCAAAGATATTACCGCGGCTACCGAAAAGTTGATAAGCACCCCGGGGGCACACGTTTACTTAACCATCCATGTGATAGACTTAAGCGCAATTGATGCCAGCTTGTTTTTGTATAATACCATGACAACCGAAAGTGCCGAACGCTGTTTAATTAATATCATCACCAATGGGAACCCAACCGGCAGGCACAACGCCGCTGTTGTTTTAAACATCTTAAGCACCGCGCGCGGCGACAGCTTATTAAACAAACTGATAGACGAAAACAAACTTGCCGACTCGACCAAGGCCTTTGTTTTAAAAGACAGGAAAGAGTTTATCAGCCAGGGCAAAACCGAATTAACCGCCACCAATGAAGAAGCCATTCGCAAAGAACGGCAGGAATCGATGCCTGGCTTATCCGATGAAGGCTTGGGAAGATACTTTAGGCTTACCGGAACGCTGATGGCGCTGAGAAATAAAAAATACGGGTTGCTTTATAAGCAGTAATTAAACGCGCATCACCTCCCCAGCCAAATTTCTATATACCCAGGCTTAGCTTTAGCATCCTGATAGAGGTTGGCGGCGTAAGCTTTATCATAATTAAAGCGCATAAATTCCGCCAGCTTCTCTGCCTGCTCTTTGTCGCTTTCGTTAAAGTATCGTATTTCGGGCTTATCAGCTCGGCCGGCGTCCACAATATATCGGGCGTTCATTACCGTATAACCAGCGGCTTTAAGCTGTGCGCTCAGGTCAACAAAACCTGTTGTTTTTGTTTTGTTGCCGGTAAGCAAATATACCCGGGCATTATCCACTATGGGTGCCTCTAATGTTTGCCCCGCCGTAGGTTTTACCTGCGGGATACTTTCCGGGTCCTTTTCCTTTTCGATGATGTAATTACTTACGCTATCCCTAACTCCTGATTGGGTTAACAAATTGGTGTGCACAAGCATTTTTAAGGTGAGCAACCGTTCCTGCGCAGATGCAGACTCCAGCGCTTTCATCACCAGGTCCGACTGGTACTTCTGCTCGGCAAGCCGCACGTTCCAGTAACCTTGTACTATACCGCCCACTATTGTGCCAAGTACCGCAAAAACACCGGATAATATCAGCGTAATCACCGCCGGACTTTTCTTTTCCATAAATTAAGTATTTATACTTAAAGTTATAGTAACAGCCTTATAATCAACACGGTGAAAACACCCTTTTTTAAACAGTATAATTACGTACGCACACTGGATTGGGTAAATGCCCGGCAACACTAATGGCCACAACAAAAAAGGGATGTAGTTTTCACCACATCCCTTTTAAAGCTTTCGCCTTTTAGCTTTAAGCTTTTACCTTCTTAGTAACGATAGTACTCCGGTTTAAACGGACCTTCTACAGTTACACCGATATACTCGGCCTGATCCTGGTCTAAAACTTCCAGTTCGACACCAATTTTGGCAAGGTGTAAACGGGCAACTTTTTCATCCAGGTGTTTAGGCAGGGTGTAAACTTCTTTTCCGTAAGCATCAGCGTTGGTCCAAAGTTCTATCTGGGCTAAAGTTTGGTTGGTGAACGAGTTGCTCATTACAAAACTTGGATGGCCTGTGGCGCAACCAAGGTTTACCAAACGGCCTTCCGCTAAAACAATAACGTCGCTGCCTTCAATGGTATATTTATCAACCTGTGGTTTAATTTCAATTTTGGTATTGCCATAAGCGCTGTTTAACCAGGCCATGTCAATCTCATTATCAAAGTGACCGATGTTACAAACGATAGCTTTATCTTTCAAGGCGCGGAAGTGGCTTTCACGAACGATGTTTTTGTTACCTGTTGCAGTAACCACAATGTCAGCTTCGGCAATAGCGGTAGAAAGTTTTTTCACTTCAAAGCCTTCCATAGCTGCCTGTAAAGCGCAGATAGGGTCAATTTCGGTAACGATAACGCGTACACCAGCGTTACGCAGAGAATCTGCAGAACCTTTACCTACGTCGCCATAACCGCAAACAACGCCTACTTTACCGGCCATCATTACGTCGGTAGCGCGGCGGATAGCATCAACCAACGATTCGCGGCAGCCGTATTTGTTATCGAATTTTGATTTGGTAACCGAATCGTTAATGTTGATAGCTGGCACCAATAAAGTACCGGCTTTCATACGCTCGTATAAACGGTGAACACCAGTAGTGGTTTCTTCAGATAAACCCTGGATGCCTTTAGCAAGTTCCGGGTAACGGTCGAAAACCATGTTGGTTAAGTCACCACCATCATCCAGGATCATGTTCAATGGCTGGCGGTCTTCACCGAAGAAAAGAGTTTGCTCGATACACCAGTCGAATTCTGTTTCGTTCATACCTTTCCAGGCGTAAACAGAAGTACCTGCGGCAGCAATAGCAGCAGCAGCGTGATCCTGGGTAGAGAAGATGTTACAGCTCGACCAGGTAACTTCGGCACCAAGGGCCTGTAAGGTCTCTATCAATACCGCAGTTTGGATAGTCATGTGCAGACAGCCCGCTATACGCGCGCCTTTTAATATTTGTGCTGGTCCGTATTCGGCACGCAGGGCCATTAAGCCCGGCATTTCGGCCTCGGCCAATTCAATTTCTTTGCGGCCCCAGGCGGCAAGTGAAATATCCTTCACTTTATTTTTAACGTAGGTGGTTTCTACTGTCGACATAGCTTTTCTAATTTTTTCTTCAAAAGTAAAGAATATAATTTTTTTAATGAAAGGTGTACGGGTTTAGTTGCCATAGGGCAAGCTGAACCGCTGATTTTTCGCAGGTTATTGTTTATTTAAGGTGCTCAGGAAGGCTTCGCCGTTTTAATGATTAAATGATAGGGCTGATTGTCTGAACCTTGATTGACTTGATTAGAGGATGAAAGGATTTAAAAAAATGCAATCAGGGCAATCTTTAAATCCTTCGCATCATGGTTCAAATAATTGGGGCGTTGCCTTCGGCCCGGGCTTTACGCTGCAAATCCTCGCCCTTGCCTACGCGCTAAGGCTCTCCCGCGGCTGTGGGTTTTCCGCTGCAATCCCTAACGCATTTTCTGAACCGCTGATTTTTCGCGAGTTATTATTTTTTCATGGTGCTCAACAGGGCTTCGCCGTTTTACTGATTGAATGATAACGCTGATTGTCTGAACCTTGATTTTTAGGATTAAAGGATTACTTGATGCTTACCTGCAATCAGGGCAATCTTTAAATCCTTCGCATCATGGTTCAGACAAACTATGCGGCTTTTTCCCCAATGGTTTTCCCGGCCACAACAGGCGCCATGCTCAAGCTGCCATTATGCACACCGCCCATTTCTACCTGCAGGGTTGCAGTTTTAATATCGCCGCTGATGTTGCCTGTACTGCGGATCTCTAAAGACGACGCGTTGATGTTACCCGTAACATTACCGTAAACAATGATCTCCTTGGTAACGATATTGCCTTTCACCAGGCCCTTTTCGCCCAGGATAAGGCCTTCGTCTACCGTGATGTTGCCGTTTACGGTTCCGTCAATACGGGCAAAGGCAGGGGCGTTAAGGTTACCATCGAGTACCGAGCCTTCGCTGATGAGGGTGGATATAGCCTGCAGGTCTAAAGCCACTTTTTCTTTTTTTGAGAATATTGCCATGGGGAGGGGGAGTTTGGTGAGTGGTTGGTTGGGTGAATGGTGAATAGTTGTATTGTGGCGAAAACTTAGTAGCGGGCTGCGAGTCGTTTTGCAACCACTCACCACTTAACTACTCACCACTCACTGTTATTTATTAAGCGTTAAAAAATTAACAGGGTTTACCGGGCGACCGTTCTTGCGCACCTCGTAGTGTAAATGTGTGCCTGTAGAATGGCCGGTGGAGCCTACCTCGCCCACTTTTTCGCCCACGCTTACCTCCTGCCCGACCTTCACAGTAATGCGCGACAAATGCCCGTACAAGGTTTGAAAATTATTACCATGCTGTATGCGCACGCATTTGCCGTAGCCACCAAACCAGCCTGCAAAAATAACTTTGCCGTTAGCGGTGCTTTTGGCTTCATCGCCCCGGCTGCCTTTAAAATCTATCCCGGGGTGAAATTCGGCACTGGCAGAGTTGAAGGGATCGCTGCGGTAGCCAAAAAAGGAGGAGAAGCCGCTTAGCCTGGGGTAGCCCATCGGGGTGAAAGCGATATTCCCCATCACCCGGCCCAGGTAATCGTTATACAGGCTGTAAACTTCCTTATCAGATAGCTTTTTGCCTTCGGCATTGTTATCGCCTCCGGTGCCTTTGGTACTGAAGCCCTTAAGGCCGCGGCGGCGCAGGTAATCGTTTATGGTTTTAAGTTTGCCCTCTATTTGCTGGATGTAGCCCTGGGCGGAATGCTCTTCCCCTGCCTTTTGCAGACTGGCGGGAATCTCGCCTTTGAGCTTTACAATTTGCGATAGCAACTGCATTTTCTCCTGCTCCTGCCGGGCGTTTTGGGCATGCAAATAAAAAATAAAGCCGGTTAATATGGCAAAAATGCCCGCTATACCGGCTGCGTAATGCTTTATTCTTTTTAAATGCTTTGTTTTTACCTGCAACGATTGGGTTTGCTGGTTGCGGTTTAAGATCACAATAGTACTTACATCAGATGTCTTCGGGTTCATCGATTTAATTAATTGGGATTGCAAAGTAATCAACGTAATCCAATTAATCAAATTAACATTACGTTAACTGTTACATTTACAATTAATTATAGTGAATGGTCAGTGGTGAGTAGTGAAGTGGCCACAATAAGCCGTTTTCTTTAGGTAGTTTGCTATGCACTCGCCACCAAATAAAAGAGCGATGAGTAAACCCATCGCTCTTCAATATCATCGGCAGTTAATCAATCAACCACTCGCTATTCACTACTCACCACTCACTTACATATTCAAGCTCAAATACTGTTTGGGATTAACCGGTCGACCGTTCTTGCGGATCTCGTAATGCAGGTGCGGCCCGGTGGAGCGGCCTGTAGACCCTACCTTGCCAATCACATCGCCTACGGTAACGCGCTGGCCTTCGTGTACGTTAATTTTTGAGAGATGGCCATACCATGTTTCCAGGCCGTTGGGGTGTTTGATGCGTACGCAGTTGCCATAGCCGCCCGCGCGTGCCGCGTAAATAACGTTGCCGCTTGCGGTGCATTTAACAGGTTCGCCTTTTTTGCCTTTAAAATCCAGCCCGGGGTGAAACTCTCCGCCACCAAAATCAAACGGATTGCTGCGGTAACCAAAAAAAGAGGTGAACGAGCTGATGCGCGGGTAACCCATTGGCATGTAGGCAATGTTGTTCACCAGCCTGTCCAGGTAGCTGTTAAACTCGCTGTACATTTTGGTATCGCTTTTTGCTTTATTGGTGCTCAGGTTAACGGTTTTAAAGCTGATGCTTCTTAAGCCGCGTTTACTTAAATAATTGTTTATACTTTTTAATTTGGATTGGATGCTCTCTATGTACCCAACGGCTTTGCTTCGGTTGCCCTCTTTCTCCGAGTTGGCCAGTAAAGCATCTTCGGTGGTTTTGTCTACCTCGTTTTGTAAAGTTGCTATTTGCGAGTGCAGGCGCGTGTTCTCATTAGTTTGCGCAACTACCTGGCTGTTTAAGCGCATAATGGCCGTCATGAGGACCATTACAATAATGAGGCCTGCCGCCATGGCCAGTTTAAGGCTGTTAAAATGCCTTGCCCTTACCTGTACTACCCTGGGTTGGATTTGATTTTTTTGCGTAAATATGCCCATTACCTAAACGTTCTGTTTTTAAGTTTTTTCTTTAGTTAATTAATCAGGGATCAGCGTTAACTGACGATGCAATATAATCATTAAGTTTAATCGCAGAGCAATGTAAACTGATTATAACCCGAACGTCAATTAATCGCGTTTATTCTTTTACGTATATTTTTTGTTAAATGATTTGGTATTTTTGTATAATAATTTAGAATTAAGCTAACATACATATGTACCCAGAATATTTAGTTACCCCAATGCGGGAAGAATTAACCCGGGTTGGGTTTGAAGAATTGAAAGATGCAGATGCGGTTAACAAAGCTATCAAAAGCGAAGGTACTGTATTTGTAATGGTTAACTCGGTTTGCGGTTGCGCGGCAGCTAATGCACGCCCTGCTGCACGCATGGCTTCAGCCAACGAAAAACACCCTGACCGTTTGGTTACCGTTTTTGCCGGCATGGAGCGTGAAGCTGTTGACGCTGCCCGTAACCTGATGCTGCCTTACCCTCCCTCATCGCCATCAATGGCTTTGTTTAAAGATGGTAAACTGGTGCACATCATCGAGCGCCACCAGATAGAAGGCCGCCCTGCACAAATGATAGCAGATAACCTGATCGGTGCGTTTGAAGAGTATTGCTAAGTTTAGATTCAAGAGACAAGAAGCAAGTTACAAGACAATAAAAAGGTTCGGTGCAAAACGCCGGACCTTTTTTATTGGACCAAAAATCCATTTACAACATGCTTCAATGTCATACCCTACTCTCACTATTTATAAAAAAAATATGTAAATTTGTTTAAAGGAGGATTAACTTATGGGAAAAACAGGAACGAAAACAGGAGGAGAAACGCAAAACTCCTTTTCCAAAATAAAATCATATTCTATTTCGGAAATCATGGCCGCCGGAGGTGCCGAGGCTTTTGCTACGAAAATGGGAAAGACATCTCAGCAACTTATCGCCCGTTTAAAAGAACTGCCAAAAGAAGCCTTTTTAACCGAAGAGGAAGCCGAAATAGCATTAGAAATGCTAAGGAATAACAAATGAAATTGTTATTCGATACGAACATTCTGGTTCATCTCGCGAAGGATCCTTCGCTAAAATTACTTCAGCAATTCAATCCTCACGACGCTAAGTTATTTGTATCTATTGCCACGGTTGCCGAATTAAGATCGCTGGCCCTACAAAATAGTTGGGGGCCGAGAAGACACGAGATCGCAATGCAGGAATACATCATTTACCACTTTCCCACATAAAACACCGAGAAATATGGGCAAAAATGATCTTTGGATTGCTTCAACTGCGGCATTGCTTGGATTAACGCTGGTTACCACCGATAACGATTTCGACCATCTTAACAATGTATTTTTTGACGTTCGTAAGATCAAACCGGTAGAACTTAAAGTTCAATAGCCAACCAGCAGAATAGCAAGAAGCTGAAAGACGCCCCTCCAGCTTCCTGAATCTAATCTCTTATCTCCAGCCTATAATCTATTCGCTCCTCAAACTCTTCACCGGGTTACTCAACGCAGCTTTGATGCTTTGATAGCTCACCGTTAACATGGTTATGCCTACCGCGCCTACCGCAGTAGCAGCAAAGATCCACCAGGATAGGTCGGCACGGTATTTGTAATTTTCGAGCCAGCCGCCCATAAAATAATAAGCTACCGGTATGGCAAACATCAGCGAGATACAAACCAGAGCAATAAAATCTTTCGACATGAGCTGCCACAGGCTAAATACTGATGCACCTAATACTTTGCGTACACCAATTTCTTTAGTGCGCTGCTCGGCCATAAACGATGCCATACCAAACAAACCCATACAGCTAATGAAAATAGCCAATAGTGTAAAGAACCCTGCCAGTTTGCCTACGCGCTCCTCGCTGGAGAATTTGCGGGCGTACTCCTCGTCGGTAAATTTATAGTCGAAGGGGCTTGCAGGATCGTATTGTTTAAATGTCGCCTCTATTTTGGCTAACGCATTATGCGTGCTCATTTTGGGGTTGAGGCGTATATCCACCAGATCTCCGCCACCGCCCTGCATGGAGAATAGCGTAGTTTTTACCGGTTCGTACGGCGACGACATTACCATATCTTTTATCACACCAATAACGTGATATTTATAGTCGCCACTTTTTACAGTAGCACCTACCGGGTGTTTCAAATTCATAAATTTCACCGATGCCTCATTAAGAATAAGTGCAGATGAATCGGCTTTTATATCTCTGGAAAAATCGCGTCCGTCTATCAGCTGCCATTGGGCAACTTTACCAAACTCGGGCGTTATGCGTATAAAGGCAAAATCGTCCTGCAGGTCGGGGGCTTTTCCTTCCCAATCAAAACCGCTGCTGTTTGAATATACATCTGTGAGCGGGCTGCCCGATTCTGCTATCTCCACAATTGCCCCGCTGGCAAGCAGATCGTTGCGTACGGCTGTAAAGTTGTTGTGAATATCGGTGGTTTTCATGCTCATTTGCAATACGCCGGTGCGCTCGTATCCAACGGGCCGGTTCTTGGTGAATTGCACTTGCCTGAAAACCACAATAGTGCCGATAATAAGCGTTGCCGATACAAAAAATTGCAGCACCACCAATATCTTACGCGGAAGAGCAGCATACCGCCCTGCTTTAAAGGTCCCTTTTAAAACCTTTACCGGCTGAAACGACGAGAGGTAGAACGCCGGGTAACTGCCCGCGATGATCCCGGTGAGCAGGCTAAAGCCAAGGCCCATTATCCAGAACACCGGATTACCCCACAGCACTTTCATATTTTTATCTGCAACCTGGTTAAACCATGGCAGCGTTACCCATACTAAAACAATACAAAGTATAAAAGCAAATACCACAACCATCAACGATTCGCTGAAGAACTGGGTGATGAGTTGCGAACGCACCGAACCTACCGCCTTACGGATACCTACCTCTTTGGCGCGCTTCTCCGACCGTGCGGTGCTTAAATTCATAAAATTAATGCAGGCCAGCAGCAGTACAAACACGCCGATGATACCAAACAGCCATACAAACTGAATAGCGCCGCCGGTGTTCTTTCCGTCTTTAAATTCGCCGTACAGATGCCACCTGGCCATTGGGTGTAAAAACACTTGCGGGTTAAAGGAAGCACCCACCTTATCGCCCTGTGCGGCAATATTCTTCTTTTTCAGGTCGCGAATGCGTGCGTTAACTTTGGCAATATCCGCACCGGGGTTAAGCTGGGCAAACAATTGGAAAGAGTTATTACCCCATTGTGTTGATGCCCGTTTTAACCATTCTTCGGTATTAAGGTACATCTGCCATGGCAGTATATAAGTAAGTTCGTTAAACTCGGTATTACGCGGCAGGTCCTCATAAACGCCGGTAACGTTCACTACTTTTTTGTTGTCTATTTTAATGGTTTTACCCATCGGGTCGGCATCGCCAAACATAGCCTTGGCAACTTTTTGCGATATAACAATGGATGATGGGTCCTTTAACCCTTTACGGGTACCTTTCAGCATTTTAAGCGTAAGCATGTCGGGCGCTTCGGGCTCCATATAGCTGCCGGTCATGCTCAGTTTTTTTTCGCCAACGGTAAGGATGTGCTCAAAATTCCAGCTGGACATTACCATGTATTTAAAATCGCGGTTAGGGCCGGTATAATCGCTGCGGAGCATGGTGCCCAGCGGTATAGGTATTGCTACCTGGCTGCCGGTTTTACCATTCAGGGTTTGATGCTGCATGACGCGCACCACCCTTTCGTAGTTATCATGGTATTTATCGTACGAGAGTTCGTCCCAGATCCACAGCCCGATGAGCATGGCTACCGCCATTCCCACAGATAGTCCCGAAACATTGATGAATGTATGCGTTTTGTTTTTGATGAGGTTGCGCCAGGCAACTTTTAAATAATTTCTTATCATAGACCGCTGATTTTACTGATTAAAGATTTCGTTGATTCTGATTCCAACTCATTATCTATCTGTAGCAAGCAAGCTTGCTACAAGGAATTGTATAAGATGCATGCCAATTTTATAAAAAACTAACAATCAAATATTTAACTCGAATTAAACCTGTACGGTTGTTCGATATCGAACGGTGGGGTGTTCGGTTATATGGCGGGTGGGTTCATTAATTAAGCAGAACGGCCACGGAGAATTTTATCCCGGCGGCCGTTGCTTTGTCTTGTTTCTTGTCTCTTGATTCTTATCTCTTACTTCTTCAACTCCTTTATCTTTATACTCCTGTAATTCACGTCAAAACCATGATCCTGCAGCAGCAGGTGGCCCTGTGCAGCTTCGCCAAAATCTTTCCAGATCTTGTATTTGCTGATGGCTACCAGATCGCGGTAGGCTTGCGAGCCACGGTCGTACTCCAACACTTTAATGCCGTTGAGATAGTGTTCTACATGATTATTGGGGTACACGATAATGCGGCCGGTATTCCATGCGCCTATCGGGTGTACAAAGCGGGTTTGTTTTTTGGCGGGGATGAGATCATATAGCGAGGCGAGGGTGCGGTTACCATCGCGACCCAGTTTGGCATCGGGGTGTACGGCGTCATCCAGCACCTGGTACTCCAGCCCAATGGCCGAGCCGGTTGTTTTTTCGCTCAGCGTAACAAAATATTTTACACCGCTGTTAGCACCTGTCGACATCCGGAACTCAAACGACATATCAAAAGCCTTGTACTGATCTGTGCTGATAATATCGCCGCCATTGGTAGCTTCGCCGCCTGTCGCCCCTATTACCGAGAGCATGCCGTCGGCCACCTTCCAGCCTTTCGCCGGGAATTGCATGCTGCTTGCGCTGCGCCA
This sequence comes from Mucilaginibacter pankratovii, assembly GCF_014773265.1. GTDB lineage: Bacteria > Bacteroidota > Bacteroidia > Sphingobacteriales > Sphingobacteriaceae > Mucilaginibacter > Mucilaginibacter pankratovii. The sequence continues at coordinate 94,455 of NZ_JACWMY010000008.1, forward strand.
TCCGGCACTGCTTTTGCCATCAAACAGCAGTTTCCAATCTTCCTGCTTTTCGTAAGCGGAAAGCTTGTTCGATTCTAAATTCACCACGTATACATCTTTGGCAAATGGCTGCGGTTTAAGGTTGGTGGTTTTTATTTTGATGTTCTTAAAAAAGATCTTTTTGCCCGCCTGCCCCGCATCGCTGATGGCATGCACCTGCAAACCTATAAAGCCCTTAGAATCTACCGTATCTATTACATAAGCCGTAGCGGTGCCATTGATCCAGGTTTTGGTGGCGTTGCCAATGCACTCTACTTTAATATGGTTATATACGCCGGGCTTCCAATTTATTTTTGCTTTGGCGTTTAGCTCCATGGGGTACAGCCAATCGCGACGGCCTTCGTCGTAAATGCCGCCTGTCCAGCTGCGCTCGCTGGGGTCAACCTCACATTGTTTGCCGTAAACAAGTCCCTTGCCATCGTGCCCGGTAGGGTTATAATGGCTGCGCAACTGCACGCCCGAGTTGGTGAGGTTGCTCTCGGTCATTACGTCCAATTCCAGCACAAAATCGCCGTATTCTTTTTCGGTCACCAAAAAAGTGTTCCCGCTGTTAAGTACCGCCGTACCGGTAATTACACCGTTGGCAGCGCTGTATTCGGCATTGCCGGCCAGTTTTTTCCAGCCTTTTAAGGTTTTACCATCAAACAGGCTGGTATAGCCGAGTTTTGTTTGTGCCGAGGCCGTTTGTACTCCGCAGAGAGTAGCCGCAGCGAGTATCCAAATTTTAATGTTGTTCTTCATGTTATTTAGGAGGATGTGTTTATCTACTATTTCTTTTTATGAGCGGGGGCATCGTGCGATTCCCCTCTTGAGAGGGGTGGAGGGGTATGTTAAGTTTGCGTTGTGGCTAACACACCCCTGCAGCCGCACTGCCTTTCGCGCCCCCTCTCAAGAGGGGAACTTTTAAAATCGCTTTTCCTTACACTTTCAAATTCCAGCCCGGTTCATAATCCCTGCTCCAAAGCTTCATCGCTTCGGGATCGTGCAGGATGTGGCCGTTGCTTGGGTCGCAATTCAATACCCGGCCCATACGCTGCGCGATGTTGCCAAGCTGCGGTATCACGGTAGATTTATGCCCGTTAATGATGGTTTGGTTCAACTGCGTATCGCCTTGTATAGAGGTGATAAAGTTTTGCAGATGCACCCTGTCCAGCAGTTCGGTTGGGCTTACTTTGTTGCCGGCATCCACCGGGGTTTCGTCCTTTATTTCTTTCACCAGTTTGTTATCATAATCATAAACCTGGTAGCCATTGCCGCCGCCGTAGTAAATGGTGCCTTTATCGCCATAAAATACTACGCCGCGGCCAACACCTTCGGAATTGTGGCTGTTGCAGCTTCTTCCCTCCCAGGATATAGCGGTATTATTGGGGAAATTCACCAAAATAGTTTGCGTATCAGGTGTTTCCCAATCATCCTTAAAAGCAAAACGACCGCCCGATGAGGTTACCCTATCCGGAAAATCGACACCCAAGCCCCAGCGCATTACATCAATTTCGTGTGTGCCATTGTTGAGGGCTTCGCCGGTGCCCCAGTTCCAAAACCAGTGCCAGTTGTAGTGGATCAGGTTATCTTTATAAGGCCTGCGTGGTGCATAGCCCTGCCACAGATCGTAATTTAAGTTGGATGGCACCGGTGCCGGTTTACCAAAGCCTATGGATTTGCGGTTGTTTACGTACCAACCCCTTGCAAAATAAGCCCTCCCGATGATACCATCGTGCAGTTCCTGCACCATTTTTTGCACGTTGCAGAATGAGCGGCGCTGGCTGCCCATTTGCACCAGCTTATTGTATTTGGCTGCGGCTGCTATGGCCATTTCACCCTCGTGCGGGTTGTGGCTGCAGGGTTTTTCTACATAAACGTGTTTACCGGCCTGGCAGGCAATAATGGTTGCGGGCGCGTGCCAGTGGTCAGGCGCGGCAATCACCAGCGCGTCCAGGTCTTTTTTCTCCAGCAGCTGGCGGATATCGGTAATACCTTTAGGCCTTTTGCCGGTTATCTTTTCAATTTCGGCAATGCATTTATCCATTGCTTTGCTGTCCACGTCGCAAATGTAACCTATCTCGGCATCGGGAATGGCGGCCAGTTTTGCCGCCAGGAATGCGCCGCGGCTGTTAACCCCCATCACTCCTAAAACTACTTTTTTATTTGGTGAGCCTTTAAAAACCCCACCCATAGCCATTTGAGAACCGACAAGGAAACTGGTGCCGGTAACGGCCACGTTCTGAATAAATTTTCTGCGTTGCATAAAACGGTTTTGGTAAATGTATTTTGCAATAATTGGTAAAGGCTAATTTAGGAGATTAGGTGATAAGATGTATGTAACAATTATCTGAATCTGAATTTACAGAATTTTAGAATTACAGAATAAAAAATGTAACTGTCAGGATATCTATTGACGCCCAGCAATTATTCTGAAAATTCTTTAATCCAGTAAATTCTGATTCAGCCCCCCGTCCCGCATTTGTCCCGCTCCCCGCTGTAACTTTCCTGCACCTAAAGCGTCTTAAATCGAATAAAAACTAATAATTTAGCTTTTATTATGCACGCATATCAATTAAACTGTTAACTATATATGAAAACACTCTACGCTGCCGTATTAGCCGGCGGCATCAGCGCCTGCGCCCTCAGCACAGCCCAAGCGCAAGCTCCCGCAGCCGAAACCCCGGCCTACAAACTTTACCGGGCAACTACCACAAAAATTAACGACCTGGTACACACCAAGCTGGATGTAAGGTTCGATTACAAAAAACGCTATATGTATGGCAAAGAGTGGGTTACTTTAAAACCCCACATGTACCCTACCGATAGCCTGCGCCTTGATGCAAAGGGTATGGATCTTAAAACCATTGCCATTGTAAAAAACGGTAAAACTACACCGCTTACCTTTACTTACGATAGCCTAACCGTAGCTATTAAGCTGGACCGTACCTACACCAATGCCGAAAGCTATACCGTTTATATTGATTACACCGCCAAACCAAACGAACTGAAGGTTAAAGGGAGCGCGGCTATTAACGATGCCAAAGGTTTATATTTTGTGAACCCGGATGGTACCGAAAAAGATAAGCCAACCCAGATATGGACGCAGGGCGAAACCGAAGCTTCTTCGGCATGGTTCCCAACAATTGATAAACCAAACCAAAAAACTACCGAAGAGATAAGCATGACCGTACCTAAGCAGTACGTAACGCTATCAAACGGCCGTTTGGCTTTGCAAAAAATAAATAAGGATGGTACCCGCACCGATACCTGGAAACAGGAATTGCCGCACTCGCCATACTTATTTATGATGGCCGTGGGCGATTTTAAAATTTACAAGGATAAATGGCGCAACAAAGAGGTAAGCTATTACCTGGAGCCAAAATATGCGCCTTACGCCAAAGATATTTTCGGCTTTACGCCGGAGGTAATGGAGTTTTACTCTAAAACCTTGGGCGTTGATTACCCATGGTATAAATACTCGCAAATAGTTGTTCGCGATTACGTGAGCGGCGCGATGGAGAACACCAGTGCTACCCTGCACGGCGTGTACGTACAAGGCACCAAACGCGAACTTGCCGACCGTTATTATGATGGCGGCCGCAGCACAATCGTGCACGAACTGTTTCACCAATGGTTTGGCGATTACGTAACTGCCGAAAGCTGGAGCAACCTAACGGTTAACGAATCCTTCGCTGATTTTAGCGAGAGCATTTGGGCCGAATACAAATACGGCAAAGATGCCGGCGACGCGCACAGCCTGGAAGCGATGCAAAACTACCTGGGCCAGCCAGACGCGAAGAAAAAAGATCTGGTGCGTTTTCATTACAATGACAAAGAAGACGTATTTGATGTGGTTACCTACCAGAAAGGCGGTCGCATCCTGTACATGCTGCGCAACTACCTGGGTAACGCGGCTTTTTATAAAGGCTTAAACATTTACCTGAAAACCAATGCCTTTAAAAATGGCGAAGCGCAGCAACTGCGTTTAGCGATGGAAGAAGCCAGCGGTCGCGACCTGAACTGGTTTTTTAACCAATGGTATTACGGTGCCGGCCACCCGGTGCTAAACATCAGCTACAAATGGGACGACGCTACCAAAACACAAACTGTTTACCTGCAGCAAACGCAGGATGGTAATGGCTTTACCCTGCCAATGGCCATTGACATTTACGCAGGCGGCAAAAAAACACGCCACAGCGTTTGGATGCGCACCAAGGCCGATACGCTTACTTTCCTGGTTCCATCAAAACCCGACCTGGTGAATGTTGATGGTGATAAGATTTTGCTGACCAAGAAAACCGACAGCAAAACGCTGGATGAGTACGCGTTCCAATACTTTAACGCCCCGCTTTTCCTGGACCGTTACGAGGCTATTGATTTTGCCAAAACCCGCCAAAACGAAAAAGGCGCGCAGAAGATCATCATCGCTGCCCTACAGGATAAATATTACGGGCTGCGCGTAAAAGCTATCGCCGCTGCAAACCTTACCAGTTACGATGATGTACGCAACGCTGCCGTACCCATTTTGGTTAAACTGGCACAAACCGACGAGAACAATTTGGTTCGCGCTGCGGCTATTACTGCTTTAGGCAAACTAAAAGCATCGGGCAACATGAGTCTGTTTAAACAGTCCCTAACCAGCCAAAGCTACGCCATACAGGGCGCTGCTATGAATGCTATCGGGATGATCAACCCAACCGAGGCCGTGGCTTTAGCGAAAACCTATCAGAATGATAGCGAAGGCGCGCTTAAACAAGCGGTTCTGGGTGTTTATGCCACTAACGGTACCGATGCCGAATGGCCTTACTACTACGATGCCTTTAAAAACGGCGACCCGAACGCGCAGTTCCAGATGATCAGGAAAGCTGCCGAGTACGCCGGTCGTGTAAAAAGCCCGGAATACGCACAGCAAGCCATTACTACCATTGGCGAGCTTGGCGTTAAATACAAACAATTCGGCGTAGCACCAACGGTGATACAATTACTCACCAGCATAAAAGATGCCCGCACCAAATTGGGCGATACCGCATCTGCAGCCGCTGCCGATAAAGCAATTGCCGCGCTGAATTAATATTCAACAATAAATTTTTGAGAGAGCCGCCCCGCGTATCTGGGGCGGCTTTTTTATGAGCACTAATTTCTCTTTTTAACATTTTTTAACCTTATTTAACAATTAAGTTAAAAAGCAAAATCGCTAACTTAGTAACATTAACCAAACCGATATGAAAAAGGCATTGCTAATTGTTGCGTTACTTACCGGCACCGGCCGGCTGATGGCTCAGAACGATCTGAAGCTCCCGGAGCAGGTTCCGTCGCCGGTGTTCCAGATAAGGGTTGATACCACCATCAATTCGCCATCGCTGAAAGACCTTACCAAACTACCGGATGCAAATATTCTAAAGAAATTATCCACGCTTGAAAATTTCAATCAAACGCCGCTAACGCAAACCAAATTGATAGGCCATATGGAAGGTTATCTGATGCCGGTAGCCGTGCTGGGCGGAAAATCGAAAATGCCGGTAAAAAAGATCGACGGGTTTTATACCATGCCGGTTGTTGGCCAGGATTTCAACAAGAAAAACGGCGTAACGCTTATCCATCCTTAAGGTAGCAAAGATTTTTTTTAAAAATCCTTATTCAGAAGCTTTTCTAACTCAGCGAAGCTGATATTCATTTTAATGCGGCCCTGTTTGGCGTAAGAGATCTCACCGGTTTCTTCCGATACGATGATGGCCGTAGCGTCATTAGCTTCGGTAACACCGATACCGGCTCGGTGGCGCAGGCCAAATTGCGCGGGCAGGTCGGCCTTCTCGGTAACCGGCAATATACAGCTGGCAGATTTGATCTTGTTTTCGGCTATTACCACGGCACCATCATGCAACGGGCTATTCTTTTGGAAGATACTTTCTAATAAACGTTTAGAGATCTTGGCATCCACCAGTTCGCAGCTGTTCTGGTAAAATTGCTCGTCGTAATATTTCGCAAAAACAATAAGCGCGCCGGTACGGGTTTGCTTCATGGTTTTGCAGGCATCTATAATAGGTTTTATACGGGCATAGTTGTTCTTCTCCGCCTCGGCTTTACCGAAGAAATACTTCCACCAGGCCTTATTGCGCTGCAGCGAGGCATTCTTACCCACCAGCAACAAAAACCGCCTCACCTCCTGCTGAAAAACAATTACGATGGCAATAATGCCCACGTTTGCAAACTTACCCAGGATGGCCGAAAGCAGCTGCATATGCAACAGATCTACCACCTTGTATAATAAACAAATAGCTATAAAGCCGATAAAAATATTGGCCGCAATGGTTCCCCTTATTAAATTATACAGCTGGTATAAAATAAATGCCACCAGCAGCACATCCAGTATATTGGGGATGGTAGGTTTAAGGAAGCTGAGGTCTAAGGAATGCATGATACGAAGTTAATAAGTTTTGGCTAACATCATGCCGGGGTGGTAATTATCCCGGCGAAATCCCTTTGAATTTTTACAGGCTTATTCAGTAATAATTGTTTAAAATCACGATGTTCGGGCTTGTTCGGGCTGTTCGCGCCCCATGTCGAACGCGAACAGGTAGTTATCCCTGCTATTTATTCCGCTCGGTAGTAAAGCGCACCAGTTGCTCCAGCCCCGTGCGGGCATCTCCCGCCGGGAAAGTATCCAATATGGCGAAGGCGGTTTCCTGGTACTTTTTCATCTGGATCTCGGAGTATTCCAGTCCGCCTTTTTGCTTTACAAAGGCGATGATCTCGGCTATCTTTTTGGGGTCGTCGTTATGGTTTTTCACCAGGCCTATCATGCGCTTTTTATCGCCGGTAGTACTGTTGTTCAGCGCGTAGATCAGCGGCAGGGTAACCTTTTTTTCTTTGATATCGATACCCAAGGGCTTGCCCACATCATCGGTACCAAAGTCAAACATATCATCCTTTATCTGGAATGCTATGCCGATATTTTCGCCGAAGAGTCGCATTTTTTCTACCACCTCGTCGCTCGCCCCGGCAGACGCTGCCCCGCAGGCACAGCAGGACGCAATAAGCGATGCCGTTTTTTGGCGGATAACCTCGTAATAAACCGCCTCGCTGATATCCATGCGGCGCACCTTTTCTATCTGCAGCAATTCGCCCTCGCTCATTTGCTTAACTGCTTCTGATACAATTTTTAGCAGATTGAAATCGCCGTTATTAATAGAAAGTAACAGGCCTTTGGAGAGCAGGTAATCGCCCACCAAAACGGCTATCTTATTTTTCCATAATGCGTTGATAGAGAAAAAGCCACGGCGCTGGTAAGAGTTATCCACCACATCATCGTGCACCAGGGTGGCGGTGTGCAGCAGTTCTACCAAAGCCGCCCCGCGGTGGGTAGATTCATTGATACCGCCGCAAATGCTGGCAGAGAAAAAAACGAACATGGGGCGGATCTGCTTGCCCTTACGTTTTACAATGTAGTGGGTAATACGATCCAGCAAGGGTACCGAGCTTTGCATCGAAGTTTTAAACTTCTCTTCAAAAACATCAATTTCTGCAGCAATAGGTTTTTTGATCTCGTTGATGTTCAGCATCTGCAATAAATGGCTTTTTTTTATGCCCTGGTTTGCCAACCGTTCAATTTGAAGCAAACATAGCTAAAAAAAATATGTGCGTAAACGTATATTTTTTATGCAACATTAAACCTTTGCCCGCCAAAACGCTCTATTAAGTGTATTTAGATACAGTATATAAGTTTTGATTTTGTGAGTTAGAGTTTTCGTTTGAGCAGGCTTCGGTAATACGGGGCCTGCTTTTTTTATGCTTAAAATCTACGCTATTCAAGCAGGCTTGAAGGGAGCTCAAATTTCTTTGCCCAATTATACAGAAGTTTACTACTTTTGCAATCCTTTAAAAAGATACGGAGAGGTGTCTGAGTGGTCGAAAGAGCACGCCTGGAAAGTGTGTATACGCCAAAAGTGTATCGAGGGTTCGAATCCCTCCCTCTCCGCAATTTATATATCAAACGATTCAAAAACGCCTTAAATGCATCATTTAAGGCGTTTTTTGTTTCAGGGTAGCACCAAATCATTCAATAAATCGCATTCTTCTGGTGACCTATTGGTGACCTATTGTACCTAGGCACTACAGGTCACCAGAAAGCTTATAAGTCGCTATTAACCAACCTGTTCAGCAATTGAACATCTTGACCGATAGCTAAGGAAGTAACTAATTTTATCCACTTAAAGCAGACTGCAATGAACAAGTCTTTTTCCCTGCTCTTTTACGTAAAGAGCTCTAAAATGAGTGCCGACGGCACCGCACCTATTTATTTACGCATTACCATCGATGGGCAACGCATCGAAGTCTCCTCTAAACGCAATGCCAATCCATCCAAATGGAACGCTTCCGCACAGAAACTGGCCGGTACAGGAGAACAAGTCCGTTCGGTAAACGAATACCTCAAAACACTGGAACACCAGATTTATGAGGTGTACCGGCAGATGATCGAGAAGAAACTGCCACTAACGGCCGCCAACCTCAAAAATGTTTTGCTCGGCAAGGAAGAAAAACCGGTAGGGAAAACTCTTATCCCCATATTTAAACAGCACAATAGCGAGGTAAGAGCACTCATTGGTAAAGAGTTCGCCAAAGGCACCTTTGACCGCTATGAAACAAGCCTGAAGCACACCAAAGATTTCCTACTATGGAAATATAAGGTGGCTGATATCGGCATTGATGGTATCGACCATGAATTCATCATGGCTTACGATTTCTACTTGCGCACCGAAAGGAATTGCAATAATAATTCTACGGTCAAGTATCTCAAGAATTTCAAAAAGATAATCCTGATATGCATCGCCAATGGCTGGTTGGATAAGGACCCTTTTGTTAAGTATAAGCCGAAAGTAAAACAGGTCAAACGCGATTTCCTGAATACGGAAGAGTTAGCAGCCATGGCAACAAAAAAATTGGCAAGTAGCCGCACGGAACAGGTCAGGGATATCTTCCTGTTCTGTTGCTACACAGGATTGGCTTATGCGGATGTAAAGAAGCTGAAACGCTCGGAGATCGTGCCGGGGGTTGATGGCGGTAAATGGATAGCAACAAGCCGCAAAAAAACAAATACGGCTTCTAATATCCCGCTCTTGCCACAGGCTATCGAATTGATGGATATTTACAGGGACCATCCGCAATGCGTGAATGAGGGCTTGCTGCTTCCCGTATTAAGCAACCAAAAAATGAATAGTTACCTCAAAGAGATAGCCGATGCCTGCGGGATAAATAAGGAGCTAACGTTCCATATCGCACGGCACACCTTTGCGACAACGGTAACGCTTGCCAATGGAGTCTCCATTGAAAGCGTTTCCAAAATGCTTGGGCATACCAATATCAAAACGACACAGCACTACGCCAAGATACTCGACCTAAAAGTGAGCGAGGATATGGCTCAGCTGAAGCAAAAATTCAATGCATTATAACTATATCGAAAATTAAAGTAAAATTGATATTATGACTACGCTATTAAGTGGCGATAAAGCCATTTCAGATAAAATATACTTACTGAGGGGTTATAACGTAATGCTGGACAGTGACCTTGCAGAACTCTACGAGGTAGAAACGAGGGTACTTAACCAATCGGTTAACAGGCACCCGGATAGGTTCCCGCCTGATTTCATGTTCGAGTTAACGGAAGAAGAATGGCAAAACTTGAAGTCACAAATTGTGACTTCAAGTTGGGGAGGCAGGCGAAAGGCTCCTAAAGCCTTCACCGAACATGGCGTGCTCATGCTTTCCAGTATTTTGAACAGCCAACGTGCTATACAATTGAACATACAAATCGTCCGTGTATTTGCACACCTGCGGGAATTCATAAATAGCAATACCGAAATTAAACTCGAAATAGAAAAGATCAAAAAGGAACTCAGCAATCAGGGCAAAACATGTAAGTGATCTTCAAGTACCTTGATGAACTATCCGCGTGGCTGCCAAAAGCCACGAGCAATACCAGGAAACGGCTCGGGTATAAGCCTGACGATATTTAATAACTTATAGTAAACAGCAGTTAAATTCTGATTTGGGTAATGCTGCCGAAATCTTGGTGCTACTGTCCCCGATTCAGATAATTTCGGGGAATTTATGGCTGCTGTTTACATCCGACAAAGGGGCAAGTTCCGCCGCCCTTGGTTTCCTTGTGGCAACAAGCAAAGTGGTTTTCGTGGACGAAAATACATCTTTGCTGGTCGCCTGCGGGACCAAAGAGAGCCTTGCCAAAAGCTGGTTATGACCATCGAAAAATGATTTTAATAATGCTTTTACTACTTAGGCCAGTCTACCTGGCTGCCTAATTTCGGATGATAGCTGGGGCGGTAAATGATGTATTGCTTTTCGCTCAGGTCCCTGATACACCGGTGATATGTGGCGATCGAGCTTATCTTGGAGATGCGCATCAGTTCCCGGCGGTTGACCCGAAATTATGCGGCATGCCCGTTTCGTTGCCAGCTTTTGAACAGCGCAAAAAACAGGGCTACATGCGATACCAATAATGTTGAGTCTCTGCTCAGGCGGGTAGTCAGCAGTTGAAGTGTTTTCATGACGTAAATCCTCCTTCCAGTAAAGCATTGATGTCATCCCGCTTATAGTACAGAGTCGAACCCACCTTGGTGAAACGCAGTGTACCGTTAATGCGGAGTTTTTGTAATGTGCCGGCCGAGATATAAAGTAAGTGCCGCACTTCAGCGCTTTTCAGCCATTGTTTTTGGTCTGCATTTACTGCAGGCTTCAGCAATTCTTTGAGTTCGTTAAGGAGTTCAGCATTAAAGCGGTTAAGGTCTTCCTGTGTGAGTAAGTCTATTGCTGCCATAATCTTTCTTTTATGGAGCGAAGGTGGAAATGTTTAGCGGGAGCGATACCCCGGGCGTTCCCGGAGGGGAAAGATTTTCCGCCTGGGGAATTCTATTTTCGAAAGTCTGCGCGCAATAGCCAAACGTGACAGCGCGAATCAAAAAGTGTCAAGGAATAAGAAAAATGAAAGTAAAAATTAACGTTTTGGCAGTCGCGGCCTTTTGCGTTTTGGCATTGACCGTGTCGCATCTATTGCCACGTGTTTAGGCGGCTTTGATGCAGTATGGTTTGGCGTGCCAGCTCCTCCTGCCATGTCTTCTGCGAACCTAACAGTAATGGTACGCCCGTCGATCTCGGCCTGGTCAAGCGCAGCGATCGCCCTTTCAGCTCCCGCATTATCCGCCATGGTAATAAAGCCATAGCCCTTTCGCCGGTAGCCCGGTCCGTAACGACCGTTAGGGTATTCACTATACCATATGCACTGGCCAGCTCTACGAGTTCGATCTCATCCATATCCCTCGGGATGCCGACAATAAACAGCTTGGCCATACCATGCAAATATAAATCAGGTTTGGGTTTATTGCACACAGCTATCCATTGCAATGCGTAAACAACCGGCAGCAGCAAGCAGCAAGAATGTCAAGGCCGGGACTCCGCTGATAAGCGCAGGCCCGCTTGTATAGCCTTGACGCTCTTGCTGCGGTGCTAATTTTGTGGGCGCAGTGCAGTGGATGGTGTTGAACTTTTTATGAGATAAAGCACTGCCGAATAACACACTTTACCTTCCCGCATAATTCTTCCATCGTAAGAAATACCGTGGAAATAGATTTTTTAGATTGAAATTGCTATCGCGGAATTAGATGAAGCAATATCAAAAAGTCGAAACATAAAGCACTATATAGTCTATTATTAGCAAGTTATAATATCCCAACACCGAATTAGAAACAATTTATTTAAGCTGAAATCAGGTCGTTTTGGGTACCATCCTGTTACCCCTCAGTGTGGATAATTTTACGATCGCAGGTACTTTTTTTAAGAATTTTGGCAGGCTACGGTTAAATATCACACAATGAACTGAGAAATATCTTTTATTACTATCTAATTATTTACCCTCTAATAGCCTATTTAACTTCGTTTTAATGCTACGCATCCCAGCATGCGTTCCTGCGCATCCACCTTTACCGAGGCTTTTTTTCTTCGGGATTGCGCCCTTATTTCTCGATCTTTCTAGCATATATGGCGGGCAATTACGATCATCCCCGCATGATGTGGAATCCGTTGGCTAGGATATCGGGCTTTTCGGCGGGCATAGCAGTTGGCAAACGGTTTCGTCAAAGCTTGTGTAGGCGTTCAGATTCGCGCCGAAGCGGACCTCAGCCTTTTGGAGGTAGTCGACAAGTGAACTTTTAGGGTAATGTCGGGTACCGTTGAGTTAATGTGTTAAAAAAATGCGCAAGCCCGAGCTTGCCTTCGTCTTCGAGTGTGGAAAATACTCTATTGACTAGATAGAGGTGGGCGCAATCTTCAAGCTCGGTATTGTACCGAATAAGGCTTGTAAAGCTGTGGGGCAATTTAAAATATATCCTGTTTTCGCGATAAAAATTATATACCTAACTTTACAATCTACGTGAACGACCAACAACTCCCTTCAGTAACATTTGAAAAACTTTGCGGTGTTATAAGCCAAGAGGTGAGGTCGTTTAGCAATATTATCGAAATAGTTTCCAATATACCGCCTGAATCAGTATTCATCGCTGGTGGTACTGTTCGTGATGCTTTTTTGCAACCAGAGCGAAAGATCAAAGATTTAGATGTTTTTCTGACAGATGTTGCATTTGAACAATTGGAGGCCTATTTGATGAGTGAAGGTACACTGCAAAGAAATCAATTTGGGACATACCGCTGGTTTGGCCGTGACGACGGGGATGTTTACTACGATATTATTATCATTGAAAATTTCTACAACGGACTATGGAACTGTAGGAATATAACAGACGTTCTTAACCAATTCGACATTACTGTTAATGCTGTAGCCTTCGATCTGTCAAATGGAACTTTCTATGATCCGGAGAATGGATTGCTAGATATTAATGCAAAAATCCTGCGGGCGGTAAGGTTTGATTACCCTGAAATAGTAGTTTCAGAAAGCATCCCGCTTTCACGCAACACGGTATTGTGGTGTCGTTATCATCATTATTCAAAGACTCTAGGACTTAGCCTTGACGAAATAACACGTCAATGGATGATACAAAATGATTATCGAAAGGTAGAAATACCAACCTTTACGCAATATTTCTTTGAACCAGAGGTCGATCATGTTTAACGAAGCCCAAATACGAGACGTAGCCGCCTCTGCAATTCAAGAAGATGTTATTGCCGTGAGAAAAATTTATGCTGGGGGCATGAATTTCGTATTTGAGCTTATATTAAAGCAACGGTCTTTAATGCTGAAAGCATACCCGCCCGCAAGGATCCACGCCGCGATCTCTGAATACAACATTTTGATTGCTGCAAGATCAGCGGGAGTAATTGTTCCGCAAGCGATGATGTGTGGCACAGAAGATGAATTCGGATATTTGATCTATGCAAGTGTTGAGGGTTCAAACCTCAACTTCGACATGTTAGGTGAAACGGAACAATTTCAAGTATCTCAAAGCATAATTGAGAATATCTGGTCTTTGACAAATGTAACCTTTACTTATTTTGGTAGTGTAACGGATGATGAAAACAAGTTTTCTACTTGGGGTGGCTTTCTCACTGATTGTATAGAAAGTGGCGAGCAGGCTTTAGCATCCACGGGCCATTTGGCTAGTAGCCAATTACATACAATGGTTAAATACATGACAACCCATCGATTGTTATCTATGCCTTGTAAGCCGGCTTTGGTTTGGGGTGATCCTAAATCCGAGAATATTTTAATGACTAACAATCAACTCTCTGCTTTGCTGGATTTTGAATCTTGTTTTTCAGGGGATCCATTACTTTCACTGGGTTATTTATTTGCAAGGGAAGGTGACAGCTCCCTTTACAAGGAGCTGTCCGCAAAATTCAATAAACTGATTCCTTTTACCGCTGACGACATTTATTTTTATGCATTGCTTAGGTTGATGCGTATAAGCAAATACCTGAACACCGTTTTACCTACTGGAAAGAAAAGGCTTCCTGTACTTAGCTATTTTCCAGGCATTCAAAAATCCTTAAACCGTATCAACTCACAACATGGATAAAAATATTATCTTCACAAGTTTGCTGCTCATCAGCATTGTCATTTTACTTGTCCCTCCAATTCTTGCACTATCCTTTAGGCGGCGGATGCGTATCCTTGATCGGTTAGGAAATCAGATTCAGGCCAGGATCAGGGCAGCCCAAACGGCCGGAAATACGAGCACAATACAAAATATAAATACACGGACTACTACTATTTGGACGGCTGCATTTATTGTATTTACTTCATTGCTATCATTAGCTGCATTCAATTCAACCCATCAGATTGTTGACAAGTTGGTTAAACCGGTAACTATTACCTGGATTAAATCTGATACACTTAAATTAAAACCCGGACCTGTATGGTTTTACTATGATAATAAAAACGGCGTTTTGAACACGCTGCATGTGATCAACGAAACTGAAAAAACGCAGTTGTCTGGTTTGATCAATGATGACGAGAAAATTTATGCAAGTTATAGCCAAGCTATAGACAAATTGGCCTTTCAGTCAAATCTACCCAAACCATCTACTTTGTATGTTTGGTTGACATTACTCTATGCGGTTGCGGGTTTGCTTGGCGTTCAATTGCGGACAATCAACAATTTTATTGGCCGTGCCTGCTATAGAAATTTCGATTTTCACGTCTGGTGGCCATGGTATCTGGTACGACCATTAGTTGGTTTTATAACCGGAGCGGTGGTGTTTTTATTAATTGACAGTAAGCAGTTACTTGCTGGCGATTCAGCAGGCGGTATGAGTGCCCTGGCTTTAGCCGCCGCATTTTTAGGTGGTTTTAGCGCTGACGAATTTTATGAGTTACTGCGAAAAATATCGAAACGGATTTTAGGATCTTAGGTATAATCGAATTAAGCCATAAAAATTCTTTAACGCCTTATTCAAAATCAAGCACTTAAAAGGTTAAATCGCTGTTGCAAAAAAGTATATTCTAAACATCAAGACCCTTTTTATTACGTACCAACTTCTTTTTAAGATTCAATTTATAATTAATATTAATGAAGATGTGATATAAGCGGGTGCTGGAGGCGTGCTCTGTTATGGCCATTTTTACTGATGCATTTGTTTTGTTATGTTCGGGTTGAATTGCTTTCCCTATCAGCTCGTAGCCTGATTGAAATTCGATAAAATCTTGTACAATGTCGATATAGCTTGCCCAGGTGGTGTCGAAGCTTTCCGCTTCGCCGAGGAAATAATTGACTATAAAATAAAGTTTGCGACTCGGGTCATAATTAAACACCTTGAGGTTATGCTTTTGGACTTCTGTAGTGTTTTTTCCTTCCAGAATCAAAGCTTCGCAAATAGCTAAAAGTTCGTGTTTGGCAGAGTAGAAACCAAAATCGATCTCTCCTACGTTAGCTTCAGGTTTTGTGCCATCGATAGTTGAGCCAGGCTCGTCTTCCTTTTTATCGGAGTAGCCGCCCCGTAGCGTTTCGATACTCCAGTGAAAATGCTGTAGCCTACTGTTGAGGATCAGCATTAAGAGATCAGAGTATTTATCTTCATAATGCACGTTGGAAAGTGCGTTGACCTTAAAGAGCATTTCACTACAGGCTTCCAGCAGCTCATTAAGAATAAACTCGGCAACTGTTTGAACGACAAGACCGTTCCCGGTAATGACCTGTACAAGTTTTTCGGGCGGAAGGGTAATGATCCGGTTGTGTTGTTCAGTAAGGTAGCTGATCGTTTCCGGGGTTATGGTCAACTGTTCCAGCTCAGTGATGAATGCCGGAAATCCGCCGCTGCTTAAAGCATGCGTGTTTTTGGCTTCCTGTAGCAACATTTCGGCCTGTGCCTGCATCTTCCGCCGCATCAAATTCTTGATCCTTATTTCCAAGAAATTCTGTTTTAAATGAATACCGTTGTCAAGTTCATGGTAAAGGTTATCAAAATCTTCGTCCATTGTTAAGGCCTCGAAGGCTTCCAGTTTGTTAATGGATATTTTTTCGCTTATGTAGGCAAGATTATCGCCGTTACTGACTTGTTGCTGATAGCTGTTCCATTCATCCAAAGCACTGGCATATATCTGCAATTGCTGTTGTTTATTCTCGGTGATACCCGCCCAGGCCAGATGGGAAGCAAAACGATTGAGGGCGAAAACCGGTTTGTCGGTGTGCGCATGTGATAAAAGTTTATTAAAGATATGGTAAGCCTTTGGGGGCTCTTTGCTGTCAAGATAGATAAGCCCTTCATAGAACTCCTTTTCTTGGGTGGATGAAAATTCCCGTCCATAACTCATTTCTTTATCGAGCCACTCTAGGTCCCTTATTCGCTGCAGATCCTTGTAATGGTAAGCGATCAATAAATTTGCTCGAAAATGAAAGACCTCATTCTCAAACTTTTGATGAGAAATACGCCTTCTTTCATTTGGATCTTCGGATTTTTTCAGGGCAGCCTCCGCCTGTTTGATGAACTCCGGGCTGTAGGTTAAGCTTTGTATAACAAATTGTTTATCGGCATAAGAAAGTTCGTCCATGACCTGCTGGATATTTTGCTCATTGAGTACAATGTTAAGCAGTTCTTTTTTCTCATCTTCACTTATGATAAACTCGATCATTTTAAGCGAACGGATCAGATGATCCGATTTGGTGAGTTCACGGATGATACCCCGGCGGTTTTCTTTGCTGAATTTATTGATCGTACCGCCGATCAGCGGTAATAGCTCTTCGCTCCTGGCGCCAAATGTCCAGCGCTCCAGTATTTCGTTAAAGATATTATACCTGGACCGGGTTGGGTCGGCAATGCAATACGAGGTGGTAAGCGTAGTCAGCTTATTTTCAAGCTTACTAAGTACCGAAGCAACCGGTAAACCGACAATCACGTTGGTTCCTTGGTGGCTATAAATTTCTACAAATCCTTTGATCAGGATAAAAATATGATTTCTCAATTTCTTACCGGCAAGCATATTCCCGTCATCATATTCGCTTGCCGCCTTACTGAACTTCAATTCTTCCGGCGACAAAAATTCATCAAAAAGAAAATTCTGCTCCATCAGGAGAAATAGCTTTCCCCAATAGATAAACTCATCTTTGTCTCCATTGCCCATCCAACTTGGCAAAGCGGGCTTCAACTTTCGGCCTTCCTCAAAATAGATCTTTTGAACTTCCTTACAGTTAATGGCTTCTAGATAGGAATTGATAAAGCCCTGCAGATAGGAAAGAACCTCTTCTTCATCAACGACTTTCTCACCTTCAGAATCGCGCTTCCGGCTGAGCTCTATCAACCAGGCCATTAGGTCCAGCTGCTCATGAAAAAGGCCAATAAGGCCGTTCCCGTAACTTTCAGGCTGCATAGCAACAATCTGCTTAAAAAGTTTATCCAAAACCTCGGGATAGAATAGTTTTTTAAACTTTAAGCTTCTGGAGTAAACGATCCCCGGTAGCTCTTCGCTTGTAAATCGTTTCCTTAATGTCTCGGAAAGAGTTGGCTGATCTGCCTGTTCATGATTTTGATAACCACGTTTATTGCTGATGGCAATAAACTTTTTGCGGGTACTCAATGCAAAACACTGAAACAGAATTTTAGCTTTACGGTCATTGCTGATCTTGTTGTCGCCAGAGAGCACTTTCAAGAGTAATTCAAAACCCTCTTCGATGATCTTTGATTTGATATGGCCAATATCAGTTCCCACCGCGTTTGCTACATTCATTTTAAACAATAAGCGAAAGCCAAGTGCGGCAGTTTTCTCATTGATGATCAAAAAAGGAAGAATTTCAGGATGCCAGTAATATAATAAAAAGCAGCTGTACCAAAATGCGTAAATTTTGTCACCCGCCGAACGAAGTAATTGGAAAGTGTGCTCGAACTTAAAAGCCTGGTCATTTGCGATAAGCTCAGTCAGTAAATAGGTTATGGCGTGACGGCAGCCTTGTTCGATAAGCAACTCATCTCCGTGATCATTGGCCAGGCCGGTTAGTAATTCATAAACTTCATAAAAGTCCTCCGGGATGGCCGATAGTTCCTGGTGATCATAATATTCGGGAATAATTTGTTCACGGTAAGCATGATGGCTGTCAAGCCTTAATTTGTCATACTCTGCCTTATGATTATCCAGGTCGGACTCCGTAGTTACGGCAAGCAATGCAGCCGCTAAAAACCGCCTTTTAGCATTGTCGGGCATTTTGGCGCACAAGCTTGAATTATCGCTGCGAAATACCATCCGGTAATACCAGTAGTTTAACCGATCGAAGTCATCAACGAAAGCATTATTTTCAAGCAATCGTTCCCAAAAAATCACCGCTGCCTCGCGTATAACATTGACATTTATATCTTCTTCGTTGTAGTCGAAGTGCACACTATACGTGCTATCCGCTTCATACTCCTGGAACACTTTATTGGCGATCAATTGTTCGAGTGGGGGTGTTCCGGTAAACATAACACAATGCTGTCCATAAATTATGCTCAAATCAGCCGCTGCAATTAGCAAGTCGTCATTTTTAGTGAACTCATGAAAAGCAGAAATAAACTCGAACGCCGAAAGATTTTCCAAAGTGTAGATGGCCTGGCGGGTATTGTAATATTCCAGCGTTCCGTTCTCATTTACCTTAAAATATTTGTTCTTCACTTTTGCCAGATCCGGCACCGTGCCGTTTAACTTGCCATATTCAATGGCCAGTTCATGCAGCTGATCAAACGTTTTATGCTTAACTCGGTCTGCATTGCTCATGCCGTCAAGGAATACGATCTCATTTTTAAAAAGCTTAAGCTCGTCTAGTTTATCAGGCCCGAACCAAATGGCTTTCGGCGTGCTGACCTGGCCAAATACCGACCGCAACCAACCTTTTTTAAAAAGGTCTTCCAGGTCGACCTGTTGCCCGGTTTCTTGCTGGAAGCTGTCCCTTAAATCATTTATTTTTTCCCGTGTAACGATCCGACCTTCGGCCGGAAAGGTTCTTTCGAGCACCGCAGCAAAAAAATAGGCAGCACCCCATAAATTTTGGCGGTTAGCAGAATCATTGTATGCTGATTTTCTTGGGTATGGTTTATAAAAGAAAAGTTTTTCGCCAAGCTTACGGGCATCGTCAAAGTTTTGCATCGAAAATTATCTAGGATCAGGTTTTATATATTTGATATCTTCACTAAATAACGCAAGTTAAGGAAACATATATAATTGCTGTGCCGATAAAATGGATAACGAGATACCATACGATGTAGAGAAAGAAATTTTTGGTTCACTTAGCGTAATCAAAAGTCTACAAAATGAGAAGGTTTATAAGATCAAAAGCCCCGACACACCTTTGGATAATAAACTGGCGACGATAGAAAAAGTCGGCGACAGTGATTTTTTATGCAAAGTATATTGTGAGGATCTCATCGAACCCCTTGCGAGTAGAAAAAGCGCAGGCTATGGTGCATTTGAGGATTTTTACCTGGAGTCCGGCGAGGAAATTTACTTCATAAGGGCGAAATCTGTTTTGGAAATCAGTAGATCGCTCAACGTCCCTTCGCTCCTGCAATTCAAACTGACCCATTTTCAAAAAGGCCGGGGAGAGGACTTTGACAATAAGTTGCTGCGCCTGATCATTCCCGTTAGCAACAAACCCAGTTTTACTGCGCTTTCCGACAAACGGCTCAAAATAGGCAATCATTATCTCCCATCCGGATTGGTAGAAATCAATGTCGACAATCTCCCCTTTCAGCTGTTTCGGTCCGTTAACGACGAAGCAAATCATCTGGTCATCGAATCGTTACACCCTGTTTCCCTTGAGAGCTTTAAAAAGCTGTCAGACAGTATCATCACGGGCTACGCATTGGTTTCCGGAAACCTGCATTTAGGTGAATACTACTATCATGTGATCGAAGCGGATTTCAATGCTAAACAACGTATCATCTATGAGAAAAATGAGCCTGCCGCGATTACGGATGTCACGCTGCTTAATCATAACGATTTTAAACATCATCTAGAAAACACCACCAGTTCCAAAGCGCTACACCATCATTGTATTCCTATGACAACGGCGGTTTTCTCCTCTCTTTGCCAAAGAGCCCATGACAACGAGGTTTATGCGCGTTGCTGCAGGTTCATCATAGAAGGACACCAATCCAAACAAGGTCTGCTCAAGGGTGGAATATATTCCATTGGGATTGAGACTATAGCCGGCATTCTTTATGAGGAAAACGCAGAACGTATCAATCCGATAGACGACAAGAAATTGGCTAAGAAAATAATCACTAAGGTCCGTGAGTCGATCAGTGAATATGATGCCTTTATCTCGGATTATGGCAAGGATATACTCGATGCCAAGATCAAAGCCTTAAATAGCCCCACAAATGCTAAAAAGCTCTCCAGGCCGTTCGAGTTGTTCGGCATTACTTTACCGGAGGAAGACGTCGCAGTGCTAAACACAAGGAACAAGTTCCTGCACGGTACATCACCATTAGAAAACAACGAAAACCCGGAGGAACTACAGGCCATCGTCAACAAACTGCTCTTCATGCTGATGGTGCTGATGTTAAAACATGCTGGGTATAGTGGCCATATTATACATTACCCTGACTATATCAAATACCGTTACACATCGCCGTACAACGGGCAGTTATTTTTTACGATATAAGAACAGTTCTGAGTTATTCTTCATAAGCAAAAACTTCTGAAAAGGCTATAGCAAATGGGCAACCATCTTGATGTCTATCTGCGCCAGGTTTGACGCGCTGGTAATATTTGTTGCCATCCATATCAGAGAATACGATATCGTAAGAGAATTTCTCGAAGTCGGCAGATTCTGGCCGCATGACATAGATCTTTACTTTGTCTGCGGGTTTAAAAAATGTGGATGGCGTGCCCGGATGAGTAAATGCATCTGTTTCTCCGATCTTCATTTTTATTGGGTAGCGAACATTGTGTAATGTATCGGTCGCGAATAAAAGTTTTCCTTCAGCGCCGATGCTGGTAAAACTGGCGCTTGTACCGATGTTGTTGTTGTCATCTACAAGGCTTTCGTCATATTGGCAATGGATGGTCGCGTCTAATATGGGCTTCATGTTTTCCGCCTTGGTTTTAGAAGTTGAGCTGAACATGGGGCCAAATACCTGCCAGAGCACGATGATGAAGCCTAATATGCCGCAGATGATAGAAATTATTTCCAGGTTGCTCCGAACCCGTTTAGCCCGCTCGGACGCATTTGGTGCATTTCGTTGATTTCGTCTTGGTGCCATATGGAAGTTTAAGCCATCATAAATTTTTCTATTTCTGTTAGTTCGCGTATGCCCAGCCGGAACCATTCGCCTCTGACCCGGCGCCCGGCATATTTTGCATGTAAATTCTTCTCCACGTCTTTACCACAACACCAATAGGCGATCAAATGAACTGTCGGTTCCTGCGAATGCAGGGTCCTTTCGCGGTAAACCGGGTTATTGCTTGTTCCGATCTTGATCAGGGAGGTTTGTGTGTTGACCATCAGGTAAACATAGTCTTTCGATTTATCTATCGGTGCGTTTACAATGTTATTAAAGAAATCCCGGTAAAATTCAACAGGGTCAATGAGGTCAATTTTGATGATTCCCCTTGGTGCAGCGCTCATCAAAACAGCATCTTGGCCTCTGAACTTTCTTAGCTCCGGGCTGGTTACCGTAGTAAACCTTTTCTTTTCCAGGAAGCCACGCAGTTTTTGCTGAAAAGTATTAAACGCACCTATTGCGTCGACATCCTGGTAATCTTCAGAAAGCAAAATGCAAAAACGTAATAACAGTTCGTAATAATCAGGGTCCTGTATATTAAGCGTAATGATATCTCCCTTTAACTTGCCTCTTCCATTAATAAAAAACATATCGGCAGACACACCATGCTGATCATCATAAAGGCGAACACCGTAACAACTGTAGGCTATTCCCGCAAGTACATTATTGATCGGGCCATTATCCTGTTCGTCGAATTTTAGGATATCAGCTTCGGACAATCTAAAGCAAGAAGAGTAAAATTTATCGTCCGTGTTTGATTTTGGGGTCATGTGATCATTTAGGGTTCATTTCAACCATAAAGTTAACAAACCCCGTGATTATATTTGAAGATGGATGAACTCAAACTCATATTTGACCCGACAAAAGAGCACTTGGCCCAGATCGAATCATGGCTTATTGAGGAGGATATGAACAATAAGAATGGTTTTTATTGCACCTGGATAATTATTGTTGATTACTTCGAAAAAAATAGGATAGGCGTTTTGTTATTAAATGATTGGGCTATTGGCTTTATAACCTGGTCAGAGTCAACAAAGATGGCAAGAATTGAAATAGCAGAAGTACATCCCGGGCACAGAAAAAAAAGCTACGGAGGATTTATGTTGAAATCCTTGGTTGAAGCCCTAAAGCCTAAAGGAATTGCTGTTCTTGATCTGCATTGCCAGCCGGCAAGTTCCGAAAAAGTTTGGAAGAAGCTGGGGTTTAAAAAGTTCCCTGACGTCCCCGGATTTGATAAAGAAAATTCTCTGAAAGACCCCCACTTGTACAGGATCATCGTAGCACATTTGAAACCAGCAAAAGCCCCAACGTCGAAAAATCTCCTGATTTTATGGTCCGTCGAACCCTATCAAGCCGACCGCGAACAACCCCGATGGGTCTGGGATGTTACTTTTCATCCAAATAGTTCACGGCTCACATTCCCCATTATCATCCCGGCTAAACGGGACTGGAATTTACGTTGGGCCATAGACGGGAAAACGGTAACGGAAAATAAAATTAAAAAGTTCGGTCAGAATGAAATCGACTTCGGCGACTTTTTGGTCATTGAAAGCTTGTAATTGTTTAAGCGGATTGCATCAACATATTTTTTTTAGTAACCCTGCCGATTCTTTTATCGAGTTCACTGATTAGCGCGCAGACCTGGATCGCCGATTCTTCAAAATCTTCATGCTGTTCTGCTAATTATAGCCATTGAGATACGGTGATCTCGCCTTCTTCAAACGAAAATTCTTTAATAGCCGGAATTTCTGTTTTAGGCTCATGTTCAGCTTTGTGAATCGCGATCCAAAGTCAGTTATAGTGTGGATTTCTTTTAAGCTTTCGAAGGATGAGGACGATCTTTTTCTCCTAGTAAACGAAATATATGGCGCACAATGTGATCTGTTTCTTTAAACACAATATCAAGTATTGTTTCTTTACATGTGCTTATGGCAGTAGCTACTTTTGAATCAAAATATCTATATGCCTTGTGGTAAATATTTTATACATTTTTATTAATAAGTTGGTAACATGTTTAGCCTTTTCTGACAAATCTAATTTGCAACCGTTACAAATTCGTAAGTTTCCATATTCAAATAAGCTGTTGTGAGCGCAGCGAACATCAGCGCTCCGCGCCGAGGCTTGCAGCGCAATGGAACCCGGCGCGGCAGCGCGTGGTGGAATGAAGCTGCATGCCGCAGGTGCCCGCTTTCAAACTTCAAGCTGTTGTTAGAATTTATCATAAACGCTCTGCCCTGCCTTCAACAACTTTACAGCTAACCCGTCCAAAGCATTGATAGTGTCTTCATCGACCTCGTAATTGCTCACATAACGGGCATTGGTATAAGCTGAACGCAAGACTTCAAATAGGTGTCTCCCTTTTTCTGTATCAAGCTGTAAAACTTCATTAAATTCTTCGGTGAACATTAATGAGATGCGCAGCATCCTCGGCAGGTTATGTACATTTATCTTGTAGCCTAAAACCGCTTTGATGACACCTATAAAAACACTTTCTACCGCCTGGTGTAAACTGAATGCTGCGAGGTTATAATTCTTTACTTCTTTATAATACCTCGCTCCTCTCAGGAAATCCTGCGCCTGCACATTCCATTTGGTAAAATCAAGCTGTGCTTTCGCTTTTACCTGCTCCGTAGTTAAAATTGGCAATTCCGGCATGACAAAATCTTCTGCCTGATAAACCACCGTTTTGGTCGTTAAAGCATCTATAAAGAAGCGCCGTTTAGCCTGCAAGGCTTTCTTCAAGCCGGATAGCTTATGAGCGAAAATAAACACCTTCGCCATGGGCTTTAATTTATCTTCTATTTTATTGGCTATCTCATGCTCCTGCAGCACTTCACCGGACTTAACCAACAGCAACAGGTGATAAGCAAATGGCTCCCGATGAGAATGTATGTGTACGATAAGCTGCACCGTAGGCATTTCTTTTACAATTACCTCAACTACCTTTTCCAGCCCCAGTCCCTCTGCCCAAGTCATGTTTTCATTACTTGGCCGCGCCGTAGCAATGGGCAAAATAGCCGTCGTTGGTTGAATGGCTTTCTTTTCTCTCGGTACCGGCTCTTTGCGGTTCCTTTGATAGATGACCCAGGCTGCGGCATAAAGGCGGCGCAGGTTATCGTATACTTTTATTACCTCGGCAGGGTCCATACGCTCATTGGTATGGCGGATGAACAATGCCTCCTGGAACCATTCATCTAAATGGTCGCGGTATTCCGGCAGCGAAAAGGCTTTGAATATTTTTTTGACGGCAACGAACGGATCGAGCAATTCTTCTTTTGACAAGTTTTTAGGGAATGACCGCCAAGCCGCCTTTTCATTCACTAATTGTTCTTCCGGTAACTTTTCACGTTTCCAGGCAAATTCATATTCCAGCAAAAGCAGGTACATCGCCTCCAATAAATTGAGGTTTATCTTGTAAGTAAAGACCAAGTTTCCAGGGCCGAACTTTTTATCGTCGTAATGCTCTTTGCCTATAGCATACTTACGCCATCTTTTCAATTGTTTCCGGTGCCCCTTAGGAAAATCGGCACTAAAGAAATCTATAAGTACACCAAAAGGGTTTTGTACCTCATCATGGCGCAAGGTTTTGGGATAATGGTCCCATGGTGCATATTTACCGCTATACATCGTATCAGAATTACCGCCGCCCTTCATTGGCCGGCAACACAAAAGAATAGCAGTACAGCACCGTACCGAACCACAGCGCATTGTACTTTACATTACGAGGGTTGTTTTGTACTTTTACGTTTAACATCTACATTTGAACCATGGCTGAAGCAATACACATCGGAAGAAAAATTAGCAAAATACGCGAACTGCGTGGCATGAAGCAGGAAACACTTGCAACAGAACTGGGCATCAGCCAGCAGGCCGTTTCTAAAATCGAGCAGAGCGCTGAAGTAGAGGATTCCGCTTTGGAAAAAATTGCCGGCGTATTGGGTGTTTCTATAGAAGCAATAAAAAACTTCAGCGATGAAGCTGCATTGAATTACTTTAATACATTTAATGACAATAGCACCGGCGCCTTTAATAATTTCAACTGTACATTCAACCCGATAGAAAAAGTCATAGAACTTTACGAGAGGCTACTTGCCAGCGAACGTGAAAAAATCGAATTACTGAAAGGCAATAAGTAATATTTGATTGCCCTTTTAGGCTTGGCCCGGGCAGGTATCATTAGCATGCGGCCCGGTGCCCTGCCGTACAAGATTATAATATGTTAACCCTCTACGATTTTCATCAAATGACGCTCGATGAAAAATGCACCGCTATATGGCAGGGTGAATTCATTGGCGATAGAAAAGACGGCGATAACAAAGCCCAACTATATAGTCTCGGTGGTTTTTATGCGGAAGTTTTCTATGACCCAAGCACCAATACTATCAATAAGATACGGGCATTTAGATCAACAAACCTTGTAGAACCCTATCTCTCGGGCATAAAGTTATCGCTATAGCTTTAAGGAGGAATTAAACTACTCAAAGCCCCCTATTATAATCTTTCCCTTTCTTCTTTCTCCTGCGCTTCAAATCTTCAGGTACCGGTGCAATGTAAACATTGCTGTCTCCCAAAAGTACATCCAGCAATCCTTTGCCGAGCTCTTGATGTTTAAAGTTAGTTATATTTGAATAATCCATAGCTTGAGCTTGCTGCCTTGCTTCTGCTTTCTCTTCATAGCTACCGTTCTTCATCGCGTTCGCGTAACTGAATGTCTCTTTAATATTCCTATCGTAACCGAACATGCTATCGAACAAAGTTTCCGCCGACTGCTTGAAAGCTACCCTGTCGAACTGCCCTACCTTTTGGCTGTGAGCAGCGTTAGTACCTTTGGAATTATTCAGCGGGCTTAACTTGATACTATTGCTTGCATCCTTCCTGCTGACGATGACCTGTACATGCATTTGTTCGCCGGGCTTCCTATCTCCTCTTTTCGCTATACCCTTCCGCACTTCCAAATCTTTGTACGTGTAATAACGGCTATTCTCCAGCTTGCCGAAGTAAACCAAATCATGGTTACTGTTGATGCCATTACGCTTAAAGTTTTTAGCGTAGGCATCCATGACTTTATTGGAGTAATCTTTCAGGTATTCTTTCGTCTTTTCCTCACCGTATTTCGCTTTCAGGAAAAGCAGTTCCTTGCTACTCGGGCTGATATTCACCAGGAAGAATTTAGCTTCATCTTTCGAAAGCTTGGCAACATTATTATCGATGGTTTGCCTCACTTCATAAGGCTGTATTTTGTTACCGTTTGGGTTGAACCAGTATTCCGGCAGCGCCGGGGTTCTCCCTTGCTCCATCTTCTCCCTATTCTCCTTTTCAAGGTAAGCTACCAGTTGGCTGCTGCTGCCTTTGTTATTGCCTGTTTCACTTTTGCTGATATTGATGTGCATGGCTCTTTTGTTGAATCGTTACTTTTCTATTTTGATAGAATGATATATTGGTAGAGTGATAGGTTGCTATATGGTTAGTTATATACAATGCTATTGATAGGTTACTATCTCTCTAGTTAGATATATAGCTTTCTATCATTCTCACAAGTTATTTAGCTGTTGCCTCACGTTTTGAATTAGCGCTTCCTTATCTACTTGCCGGCTCATCATACCCATTTGTTCACGGGCGTTGATATAAAACTCCAATATGGCAGCGAGCTTCGTTTTGAGCAGCTTCTTTTCGTATTGGCTGCTATCAAGCCTTTTCAGGAAATCCCCTATCTTCCCAATGTGGCTTGCCTGCTCTTGTAAGGTTGCTTTCTGTTCTTCATTATGCTTAATGATATGCTGGTTAAAAGCAGCGATAACCAGCATCTGGCTGGCGACCATCCGCTCGGTATCTTTCTTTACCGGTATCAATAACTCCTGTTCCTGGGTTTTGATAAAGGCGATGATATTATCTGTCTTCCTGTTAATGGCATTCTTCAGCAATTCATCATTGAGGTCCCGTGGGTCCTTCTTGCTCTTATAGAAATAATCTACCATATGACTGAAAAAAGCCAGTTTTGTCAGCCCGCTCTTGTTGGCGATAGCCGTTAGTTTCTCATCCGTCTTTACTGGAAACCTTATGGTTTTTACATTTTCGTCAATTGCTGATTTCATTCAAATAACTTGTTGAGGTATACCTACAGGTATACTGTTTTCATCTTTTGTAACTCATAGCGGGGGTAAAGTATACCGCAGGTATACGGGAATCTGCGTTGCCCCGCAGGGCGAGCGGAAAAAGTCGGGTGTGCCCGACTTCCGCTCGCTCCCCCGCTTTCCGTGGGACAGCGCAGCATAGCTGCGCCCCTTCGCAATGCTCTTTTCTTCCCTCGCTGCCTTGCTGATTGGTTATACGGCTATGCAGGTGCAGCGCTGTAGCGCTGCACCGATACACTGCTACATGTGTACCACTCATTCCCCTACCTCCCATCCGGCAGGCCAGTGCACCTGGCTGCCGAGCTTCGGGTGGTACGATGGCTGATAGCTGATATAGCCATATTCATCCAGTTCTTTGATACACTTGTGGTAGGTAGCAATGGAAGCTATTTTGCTGTAACCCATCAGCCCTTTTCGCGTTACCGCGAAAGGGCTGATGTAATTATTCCGCTGCCAGTGGATGAACAAGCCCGTGAACAGGCTGAGGTGCGTAGCATTCAGTCGTTCGTCTTTGCTCATCCTGCGCAGCAGCTTGCCGTAGCCAGCAAGTTCTGTAGGTGCCGCTATGGTGGTTATGTTGGTGTGCTTTACTTTCATTGCATCCCTCCTTCCAGCAGCTTATTGATATCATCCTGTTTGTAATAAATAAGGCTGCCGATACGGGTAAAGCTTAGCGTACCGTTAATGCGCAGGTTCTGGAGCGTGCCTGGTGATATTTTAAGCAGTTTCCTTACCTCGTTGCTTTTAAGCCATTTCTTTGCCGTGTCTTCCCCGTCCATCGGCACAAGCTTTTTAATTGCCGCGAGCAGCCTGCTTTCCAGTTCCAGCAGATCTTCTTTAGTTACCAGTTCCACAGTCATCTTTCCCTCCTTGTTTGGTTAAATAATAAACCTGTTCAGTAGCGGCACGAAAACGTGCTGCCTGAACCGTATTGAGGCAAAGGTGAAGCTGAAATTAGCGAAATGGATGACCAATGGATGCGTTTGGTCATGGATGGAGGGCGTAGGTTACTTCTTTTCTCTGGAGGTTATTTGAAATAGCTTATCCTTTTCGGCGATGTTGATGTATTTGGACGGCTTATCCCCTTTTGTTGCCGGAAAGTAGTTACGGGCGGTCTCTTTAGAGATAGCTTCACCGCCATGCGCAAAATACTTGGCCACCATTTTATACCAGGGGCTTTGTCCCTGTGAGGTGGCAAGCCTTTTATCGCCTACGGTCAGGTTTTGCAGTTGGCTTAGCAGGTCCATAAAAGTTCCGAAGTACCCATTCGCGATAACTATCTTTTCATTGGCATCGAGTTCCCTGGCTTGTTTTAACTGCGCTTCCAATTCTGATATGCGCTGTTGTTGCTCCTCTATCAACCTATCTTTTTCTCCAATGACCGACTCCAGTGGTTCGGACTTATGCCATCGGTCTTTTGTTTTAAGGACAGCTAAAAAGGCTTCCAGCTTCCGCGTTTGCTCCAGCCCCGCGGCAAACTTCGCCGAGAACGGGTCCTGCCTTTTAAAGTGGCGGATGCGATTGGTTACGATATCGTGGACGTGGTTGAAAAAAGCTTCTTCTTTTCCGGGGTTAGCTTTAAGGTTATGTTCTAATTGATAACTATAAAATGGTTCGTACTCGCTTCCATCTATTTCGTAAACCTTTAACAAAAAGAAATTATCCTCCAACTTTCTATTGCTTAAAAACACCCTGCCTATATCGTACCGGTGAGGGGAAAGATCAAAAGGGGTGCGGAATTTGAAAAAGGTGTTATGTGTTGGCATGTATCGCTAATTAAACAATACAAACGCAGGGATGAGCACTAAGGTTTATCGAAAAATGTAAAAGGTGTTTTATAAGTAAATCGTCTGCCCTTAAAGACAGCCATTTTACCTGGCAACTAGAATGTTCATTATATTTCGAATAATTTTGAGAACTGGAAGGCATACATCTCGGCTTCTTTAACCTCGCAGAGAATGACTTCCATGCCAAAAACCAGCATGTTAAACTACCCTTGTTTTGCGTCAAATCAGGGTTGGTCGCTCAATTAGAAATGGAGCCACACGCAGGGCTTATTTCTAATTCCCGTAGTTTTAATTTCGATGCCTTGCTTATATTCAGCTTATCCTCATGAGCGTTATACGCTGTAAATTTATTCAACAGCGGAAATTGACCGCTGAAGTTCAAATCTTTATATTATTGTGAACGAATCACAATCCAACTGCGGTAATATAATCCATATAATGGGCAATGATTGCATCTTTTAACGTGCCGGTGTTGTCAGTATCTAAAGGCTTAACCAACGAATCGGTTGAATCCTCTGTAGCAATTTAATTGATTGGGAGCAAAACCTTAAATTCGGTGTATTCCCCCGGTTTACTAACAACTTCCATACTGCCTCCGTGCCCTTTTACTACAATATCATGGCTTATTGATAAGCCAAGCCCCGTTCCTTCGCCGGTGGGTTTCGTGGTAAAAAATGGCTACATAATTTTATCCCTAATCTCTTTGGGGATACCGCTACCGTTGTCTGTTACCGTTATTTCAACGTGGGTTGTTTTGTATACTGTTGCCAGGGTTACTAACGGCTTAAAATCGTTCTCCTCTGCTTTCATTCGTTTGTTAACTGCATAGAAGGCGTTGTTATAAAGATTAAGAAATACACGCCCTAAATCCTGAGCTACTACATTGATTTTTGGCATACCGGGTTGAAAATGCGTTATCAGTTCGGCGTTGAAGGTTTTGTCTTTGGCGCGGATGCCATGGTAGGCCAGGCGCAGGTATTCGTCGGCAAGTTTATTAATGTCTGTCGGTTCTATTTCGCGGGTTGTGGTGCGCGAGTGCTCCAGCATGCCTTTTACGATGCTGTCGGCCCGTCGGCCGTGATGGTTTATCTTCTCCAGGTTTTCGGCCAGACTATCGGCAATATCTATTATCTCGGCAACGTCTCCGCTGTTTATGCCATCTTTCAATTCCGCTACCAGTTCTATACTTAAGTCCGAAAAGTTATTTACGAAGTTGAGCGGGTTCTGTATCTCATGCGCAATACCCGCAGTAAGCTCGCCAAGCGAGGCCAGTTTTTCCGACTGTATCAGTTGGTGCTGGGCCGCTTTTAATTGGGTCAAACTTTCCGAAAGCTGGTCGCGCTGGGCGGTTATCTCCTCCTGCTGTTCGTGCAGTTGTTTGGTGCGGATGTTCACTTTCTCTTCCAGCAAAGTATTCTCCCTTTTCAGCGCGCGCGAGCGGTAGGCAATAAATGCGTACAATGCCCAGGCAAAGGCTACAGTATAAAGCAGCCAGGCCCACCAGCGCAGCCACCATGGTGTGGCGATGATGATGGTTACGCTGTCGCCTTTACTGTTCCAAATACCATCGCTGTTGCAGGCTTTTACTTTAAACACATAGGTACCTGGCGACAGGTTAGTGTAGGTAACACTGCGCAAAAGGCCGGCATTTATCCAGCCTTTATCATATCCTTCTAAGCGATAAGCATAACGGTTTTGCGACGGGTCATCAAAATGAAGGGCCAGCGTCTCCTCTATGGACGCGTCCTTCACCTTCACCGAAATAGAAGGCAGCTTCAGGTCCGCGTCATACAAGAAAACATAGGCACTCTGTTTCTCGATCGCCCTGACCACCTGATCCAGGCTGGCGCTTTTCTCATTCAGCGTGATCTGGCTGAAAGCCGTTTTGGCCGTTGCCGGGATGAGGGCTATGAGCAATAAGAATGTGGTAAGCTTCATAACCAATAGAACTTTTTTTAGATGATGGTGCGCGATAGGCACACCCATGCACTGAGCACGAAATTTCATTACATTTGTACTGTTTGGGTTTTCAATTAATGCTATCTCAATATTGTTTAAGCCTTTCCATCCATGGAAAAGCAAGGGACCCAAACTTCGACCGTAGTTGTGCTCGTAACACAGCTGCGGCTTTTTTTTGGTGTCCCGGGTATAGTTATGGTAAAGCTGCTGTCATAGTTTTAGTGTTGGAGGTTATCAATTCTGTTCATTAACCAGGTTTTTCAAGATGTAGGTATCAGCTCTTGATGATCACTTTTTTGCCTTCGATGCGGTATTTCACATTGAAGAAACTCAATATTTTCAGCGCCTGACTGGCGTTCACGTTCCGGTAGAGTTTACCCCGGAAGTATTTCTTCGGCATCGGGCCTTCATAGACCACTTCCATATCATACCAGCGGAAGAAATGTGCCATGAC
Source organism: Mucilaginibacter pankratovii (assembly GCF_014773265.1). Classification (GTDB taxonomy): domain Bacteria; phylum Bacteroidota; class Bacteroidia; order Sphingobacteriales; family Sphingobacteriaceae; genus Mucilaginibacter; species Mucilaginibacter pankratovii. The sequence continues at coordinate 126,014 of NZ_JACWMY010000008.1, forward strand.
CTGTTTCAGGTCAGCACGTTCGAAAAAGAAATAGCCTTTCTGCTAGGCGATCACGCCGTCGACATTCACGTCCTTCAATAATTCTGTATCACTATCGGTTACGGAAGCCGCTTGACCGGGCTTTAAGGTCAGCGTCTTCGCATTCGCGGTCAGCCTGATACTGCCTTCGATCAGCGTGGTCTGTGCCTCGTCATCGTCTTTATAGGCACTGATATTGAAGGTCGTACCCAGGTCTTCCACTAGCTGTTTACCTGCTTTCACAGAGAATGGCTGTTTCTCATTATGAACCACCTCGAAGATCATTTCCCCATCGGCAAGTTCCACCTGTCTTTGCTGCCCCACGAACAGTTCCGGGTAGATAAAAGTTGTAGCTGCGTTCAGCCAGACCTTACTGCCGTCCGACAAGCGCACCATGATCGGCCTGCCGCCTCTTGGATTGATGAGCGTATCATAAACCACCAGTCCATTTTTGGTAGCGGAACTGTAGGTCAACGCTTCATCGCTCACCTTATTGATACCGGCTACCAATTGCACGTTCTGTTGTGCCGAAAGGATATAATTTTTGCCATGGCCGGTCTTCAGAACAGCTTTATTCGTGGCAGGTGCGATATCATGGGCATTGTTCTGCGCGGTCTGCGGCCCGGTGTCCTTTTCTTTGGTAAGTAAATAATAACAGACCGAACTGGTCAGCATCAGGATAGCTGCCGCACTGGTCCAGCGCCAGAACGGGCGTATGCGACCCCGTTCCTCACCGATCTCATGCAGTAGAGATGCACGTACCGTATCCATATCGGCCATGCGTTCCTCTTCCGGCAGATCGGCCGGGTCACGGTGCTGATGTTGCAGGTACCAGCTTTCCAGTAAAGCTTTTTCCTCATCGTTGCAAAGTCCGGCGTTGTACTTCGCGAGCAGTTCTTTGGCGTCTCTTTCTTCCATGTTCTAGTAGTGATACTATTGAAAGGAAGCCAGGGGGTAAAAGAATTTGAAAAAAAATTGAGGTGACGTTGACCTATGAACTCACCGAGTTCAGGTAAGGTAGTTCTGAACAAAAGTCGGCACTTCTATAACAGTGAAGCTAAAATAATTAAATAGTGAGTTTGTTGAGGGAGGAAATGCTACCTTATTCGTAGTACCCCTTTTTTAGCCAGGTTACAAATAAGCTGGGTCAGGATATCAGCAGTATCGGTTATCAATGTGCTTTTCTTGATCAGATGAAGTTTGGCGACAATCAGATCAAAATCGCGGTGATGATGCAATTCTTCGATCAGCCAACCTTCTAATTTAGAGATGCGTGTATCTTTTGTAGAATCGTAAGAATATTGTGCGACCAGGCCTTCTTTTTTTTCAAAGCGTACCAGAAACGCATCCAATATGATCTTGTTAAATAATTCGAACGCAAGACCTACATGCAGGTCGGCACTAACGACCATCGGAAGTACCTCGTCCAATTGGCTCGTGTTAAATAGTTTTTCGAATTGCTTAATGCGACGTACCTTCAACTTTCGTTGCAAGCCATCTTCCACCACAGGTGCATAGGACAGTGTCTCTCCAAGCGGTTTAATATCCTTATTAAATGCGGGCTTTAACAAATGGCGGTAGGACGACTGGTATTTCAAATTAGGATCTGCCTCCAAGTATTTCCCAAAACGGGCCTGCCGGGTTTCATGATCGGCGATGTGAAAGATCCGGACATTGGCCAACTTGACCTCATCGATCGCTATTTCTAGTGGAAGTATCCGGCAATGCAGCCGTTTATTATCAAATGTGTAACCGGTACGATACCGGAACATTTTATGTCTGAATTTTTCACGAATGACGACGCCATTGTCAACATCATCAAAATGGAAAGCCAAAGCACGTATGGTGTTCGGTATATTATCGATATCGTTTTTGATCCATTGAAAATGATCATCAAAGTATTCATCAGCATCCATCGCGATCACCCAACTGGGTTCATACTTTGCTGCAGCCAGGTAGAGTTCGAGTCGATTTTGGGCATCGTTCCACTCAACGAGTTTTTTACCCGTTTTTACGATGATCTCAATAACCTTGGGACAACTACGAAGCAGATCCAAAGTTTTGTCAGTACTGCCGTCGTCCAGGGCAATGATCGCGTCGACATTAGACGCCAGGTTTTTCAGGGTCACAGGCAACCATGTTGCTCCATTAAAGACCGGTAAAAGTGCGATCAGCTGAAATCGTTGTGTATCACCTTTTTTAAAATTCAAAGATCCCCGTACATCCAAGGGAGGTTGTTTGTCCGGCTTGCGCCTAATGGCTATTTTATCTTTCTTACTGTAACCGGTCATTTTCTATCTAAGTCGTACTACTTGTTGATCTTCGCTCGAATCAATTAACCAGTCATCGCCTTCTTTACGAAGTTGATAAGCCATTAACCGATCAACATTTGTTTTATAAGGTTCAGTGAACATTACCTCCATATCATCATCACTTAACTTGCAAACTACCCGAATGTGCTCTGAAAGCGTTGGTTTGAAAAACATGTTCAGATGGAACGTCTTTAACATCGGCTGTTTATCAGGTTGAAATTGCTTTATAAATTTATCGACGTCATTGGCAAAATCCTTTGCATTTCGCGCTTTATAACCGCGATTCCCGCTGGCAAATTCATTGGTACTCCTAACCCTCATTTGGTCTTTGTAATACACGAGGCACTCTATCACGTTATCACTATTATCATGAGGATACCTATGCCCAAAAACATGGATCTTGTGTAGGCCTAAAGTATTTTTATAGCCTTCTGCGAATTTTTTGATCGCTATCAAGGTTTGTGCTTCCGTGGGTTCCTTATCATCTTTTTTCTCATACCATCTATTTTTGAACCGCGATGACAGTAGTCCCCAAGCCGCTTCGTAATTTTCCCGGGTATTCAGATGTTTGAAAAATGATTCTACTACCTCGGTCACCTTTTGAAATTGTTCTTTTTGTTTAGCGGGGTTCTCTAATGTGATCAGGGCCGGCTCGGCCTTTGTATCCATTTTAAGAAGTTCCGACTGAAACAACCTGCTTGCTTTCTCAATAGCCAAATATTCATCGAAACACTCTCTATCCTTTGCAAACTCCTCTAATTTACGTTGGGCATGCTCCTCATGGCTGATGTTCTTCTTTTTATCTGCTGCGTCATATTTTTTATCAATGTAATCCAACGCTCTCAAAAAAGCCATCGTGTTTATACTGATGAAAAGAACATCAGGGAACGGAAATTCATTGACCTTGCGGGATAAATACTTTTCATCATTCAGTCCTGCAAGAGAGAGAACTTCTTTAAAAAATCTCGTCGTTCTTTTAAAGACGTCCGTCGCCTTAGTAACCTTTTTGTTTTTGAATTCCTGCTTGATAATGGCTTCTCTGAGAGCAGCAATGAACTCTCTGTAAATAAAAGTATTTATTTTAAAAATTGACATAAACTGTAATAAGCGGTTGTTGACTGTAATTCACAGTAGAATTTTCGCAAACTACAGTGTTATCCCGTAAGTCACAAGTATCCGCGGTAAAAAAAAATAAAGTGCCACCGTGGTTCCCGCTCTTAAGGTTTTTCGCTCTCTGCTTCGGAATATTTGCCTTCGAACGGGCTCCCTCTCCCGATCACGGGCAAGATGAAAGAAAGAAATGGAAATTATAAAATAAGCACCGATGTGAACCTGGCGCAGGTGCGGGTTGGTGCTATCAAAGCTACAGGAAAGTATCCAACCTTCCAAGACTATACGGTCTTAGAAGATTCCACATGACCTGACTCCCCTGTATCGACCGATAGCCTGTCACTTAGAAAGAAATTGCGATCATTAATAAATAAGAATCATTATGAAAAATTCTATACCCAGCATATCCTTAAAAGGCGTATATGCCATCTTCTTACAACTATTTTTATTGATCTTACTGCCAGCAGGTTTCACCGGCTGCAAAAAAGTAATTGAGAACCCGAACACTCCCGGGAACACACCTTCAACTAACACCGGCTCGACCGTTACGGTGCCGAATTTGTATATGCTTGGCAAGGGCTATGATATTACGGGCTATTACGCGGATAAAGCATCTGTCAGAGCAGCCGTGATCGATAACAACAGATTCTATAAAGATTACATAAACCGCGTTATCGACGAAGCCATGTTAGAACAAGGGAACACGATGATCGCCGGTGAGAATATTTCAAGCTATACACGAAACATATCCGGTAAGCTTAAAGTTTCCGGCTCACTGGGCTTATTTAAGTCGTCGGTATCATACTTCGACTCGGTATCTTTCCGGTCCGACTTCGTATACGCCGGTTATAACTTTTACATCAAGCGTAAGCACCTTAAGTACAATGCAACAGCAGAACTGCTTAAAAAATACATCAACAGTGAATTTAAAGAAGATCTGGCTACCCTCACACCAGCGCAGATCGTTAAGGCCTATGGTACTTCAGTGATTGTAGATGTTTTGCTTGGAGCCCGCTTTGAAGCGCTGTATCGTGCCCGCACAACAAGCAGTGACCGAAAAACGGCCGCCAGCGCCGGGTTATCGTTCGCTGTAGAGAAGTTGTTCGACTTCAAGGCATCCGGAAGTTATAACTCTACTGCTTACCAATATAACCAGGAGCAACAGCTGGCATATAAGGCAATTGGCGGTGACCCATCGGTAAGCTTGACGGGTACCATTAATCTTGGCCCAACTTTGCCGCCGCAGATCTCTACCGAATCTTGGCAGCGGAGCGTTTCGACCACGAATATCGAAATGATTGACTGGGGAACAGATGAATCGCTGATCAACTTAGCGGACCTTGTTGACGACAGAACGAAGAGCGACGCCTTACGTGCTTACATCGCTCAATATCTTGCCGACCGGCAGGTAAAAATGGTAGATGGCCCGACACAAATTTACCAATACCAGGACTTTAGCACAAGTGCTATCGCTTACAGCTCCCAAAATGAACCTTCCATATATGGCAGGTTCACCTTGCAAGGGCCGGCTTTCCGGGCATATGCAAAACAGGTAGATGGTACAGAACCTGTGTATGGCTGGTATAATCCTTCAAGAGGCGACTTTACTTACAGTCGTGCGACCAGCGTAGCCGGCGCAACTAATTTTGGGGTTTGCTTTTACGCCTATCCTAATTCCAGTGTGCCGGGAACTATCCCGGTGTATGAATACAGCTATAACGCAAAGATCCACAAGCAATGGTACTATTCTCACCTGTACTCGACCAGTAACCAAAAACCACAAGGTAACGATTGGGCTTATACCGGAGTTATTCCGTTCTATACTTTTTCGCTTTAATTTTAAAGCCGCCCGTCAGCAACGGGCGGCTTTATGTTTTGCCTTCCATGCCTTCTTAAAACGCATTCTAGGAGTGCAAAACCCCAGCTGGTTATTATGAATGAACGTAGCAACCGTTTTACTTACCATATCTGCGTTAATACCTTCTTCTTATAAGTACTATGCTCGGTATGATACTCCACCCAAAAAAGATCCGGCATCTGTTTCGTCAGTGCTCTGGCCGTGATACTATCGAAGTACAACAGTAGAGAAAAAAGATCTAAGAACTGAGCAGATAATCGATCACAAGTAATCTGATGAAGGAAAAAAGCGTTAAATTCGTTCATCGGGAACTATTGTCAGGGAAACCAGAACGGTCTATTGCCCAATTCACCTCAGATACAAACTTAAAATTACCTATTCTATCACATGCTCATTACCGAACTCGAAACGCTTGGTTATTATGAACCCGGATTTTTGCATCTTAAAATAAATACTGATGAGGAGATCTCAGACCTGAATCAATTTGCGAAGGATCCCCTTACCGCCCCCTATTTCTCGACCTTCTTTCACGAATACATTCATTTTCTGCAAAACCTGACGACAGTATCAGGTTTAATGACATCGCTTTTTATGATAGATCTCATCAAGGATATGAATTGGGAAGTTATTCATGACGGCGATCCTGAATTTAAAGTACCTTATGTTATCACGAATAAAAATAACGTCAAAGCCAATATCGAACTAAGAAAGATATATGCAGGAGACGGTAGAACGATACCTTATATTTTGTATGATTGCTATGTTGTGGAGGCAGTCAATGTGGAGGATAAAGATGGACGTGTCGTTACGGTTGAACGATATCGGGTTCTTTACATTGATAACGCCCGCCAGCAAGGCTCTTTCTATTTTGGATCGACCTGCCTTACAGAATACGTTGCGCACTCCTTACAAAATCTATTTTCAAAAAGAGATCATCCTGATGTACCCTATCTGGCACCGGAGATTATTCTTCGAAAAGAGTACCCGGAATTTGGCGACGACCCAATGATGATCGCTGCATTATGCGATGCCTGCATGATGAGTTTCCACCCTGCGCAAACTTTTTTCAACACCATCGAAAGAATGAAGAAAGAAGGGTTCATACCTGTATCGTCGGCTGACGTTCACGCGTTCGCGCTTGAGAAGCTTACTTTTAAGAATAAGGATGGAGAATATACGCCTTTGGAATTATTTGATCATTTAATGGGCCTGGTTTTGAAAAGTTATGATGATGCGACCGCCTCAGAGATCTTTAAACCAAATAACACCTGGCTTAAACATATCTTCACTGCCGCGAAGAGCCTGCGGCACCAGCATTCGCTGTTCATGACCGGGTTGGTCAAGGAAGAAGGCAAGCTATCAGACCTTTTTTATTTTATCTTTCGTTCGATCGGAACTCCATTTTTTACGAATAAAACCCACAGCGGAGGATTCGTTCCGCCTGACAGTATCGACTATGCCGGCATTCAGCCATATCAGTTGCTTGTGTTTAAAGAGGTCATTCAGGTTTATATGGGTGGAACGAAGTGCGGCCTGTATGATTTTTGCAAAAAACGCCCCGACAAAGATATCACGAATGAACATTGTTTAACAGCGCCATGGAAACGCGGTATGGAGGCTGAATTATGCCCGTTTGGGCAATTTTGGAAAACCTGGGGCTTAAACGGGGAAACACCGGTCAGATAGTAACATGCCATATCAACGAATTGGCTTGAAGATTGAGTAAACAATTTTGTAGTTGATATATTCGCGGAATTTCTATCTTTATAAAGATCAAATGAATCAAGACCTGCTATTCAGACTTTTCCGATCGATAGATGGCGAACAGACGGATGATATCGTCATGGTCGCCGAGTCGATCATCGCAGATGAACGGAAGAAGGGGCATAACCGCCTCGCTGACCGGCTGGCCGGTATTTTGCAAAAAAATATCAAAAATAACCAGTCTTTTAAAGGTGAGTTAAGGCAGATCTTCGGCAGTTCGATCATGATCCCGACCGATAACCGAAGCAACATACCTTTGGCTGTCGAAGTGCCTGCAGCACACCTGCGGCGTGAAATGATCCTCTCGGACGAGGTCGATGAAAAAATAGTCCGCATAGAAAAAGAATACCTGGCGAGGGAACGCCTGGCACATTATGGCCTGAAGCCGAGAAGAAGGATATTGTTCCACGGCCATCCCGGCTGCGGGAAAAGTATGAGCGCAGAGCGCATCGCATGGAATATAGGGCTACCATTCCTGAAGGTCAAATTCGAAGCAGTCGTTTCTTCTTATCTCGGAGAGTCGGCCAGCAACTTGACCAAACTGTTCGAGTCCATCAAAACCTTCCCATGTGTGCTGTTGCTGGATGAGTTCGACTTTATCGCTAAATCGCGTGGCGACAAACAGGATGTCGGTGAAATGCACCGGGTCGTGAACATATTACTCAATGTCCTGGAAGAATTCAATGGCCCGGGCCTGATCATTGCGACGACCAATCTTGAGGGCACATTGGATAAAGCGCTTTTCCGTAGGTTCGATGACATCATTGAGATACCCAGGCCCGGTAAAGACGAGATCAAACGTTTATTAATGACAACGCTGTCATCTATCAAATATCAAAAGATCGATTGGGACAAGATCGTCACAAAACTGGATCAGTTCTCCTCTGCGATGGTGGTCAAAGTAGCGACGGACGCAGCAAAATTTGCGGTCATCCAGGGTAATGGGATCGTTGATCAGGCAAGTTTCGCGCAATCATTGAAAGAAAATCAAATGTATCAGAAGAATTAATGCCAGATTTTCCACACCTAAACCTAAAACGAAAATTACGGGGAGCCTATCACTTTACAGGTGTTCCGATCAAAAAGAAGATCGATCCGACCACCCAGGCGAATCTCGAAGACCGGCCAGCGCACGGGGCAAAATTAAGAACAGCCGCTGATACGCTCCTCTCTGACTACACGGCATTTTTAGAAGAAAGGAAAGAGCAGGGTCTGCCGGATGCATTACCGGAAGAAGTATTACCAATATTTTTAAAGGTGGACCCCAATGACTTTGATATCGAAGCCTTAAAAGGATTCGGTATAGAGATCGTGGCGGAAGAAGAGAACGGTTATATCATAGGGGCCAATGCAGATCGATTCAGCTCCCTTGCCAAAAAGATACAGGAATTTATCGATATCAAAGGACGATCCAAGGACCAGGCGGCAAAGTTATGGGAGATCGTGATCGGCAATCAATGGCGTCCGGACTACATTCTTTCCCCTAAGTTGAGAGAACGTTACCCGGCGAACATCGCGGATGACGAAGTACTTACGCTGGATATTTCCGTTGCCTGCTATCTGAAGATGCCGGACCTGCCTATGAGGGTCTTATTCGAATCCGAAGAGGATTACGAAGGGGCAAAAGCCCGGTGGGGAGAGCATAACAAAAACAACCCGGAGAAAGGGACCTACAGAAAACGCAGGGTACCCGATACGGACAAGCAATATCAGCGGAAGATCGATCGGTGGCGGGAGACCACCACAGATCTTGATATCCAGCGAGATGAGATAGCGATGGAACGCCAAGATCATCTTGCTGACTTTATCGTCAATAAATATGGTGGCGAAATACTGAGTACTTTTGTAGAAATGGAAGACAGTTTTGGCTTCCGTGCAAAAATGAGCGGCCAGGCATTCAAGGACCTTGTCAGGGGATATGCCTATATTTTTGAAATCGTTGAGAGTGATGAGATTTTCGTCGAAGATCCCACGACCGAAATGGCTGATAATGACGGCGTAGAGATATTACCCCCGGAACAGGACGCGCCGGTCTTTTGTGTGATAGATAGCGGCATTCAGGAACAACATATCCTGCTTGCCCCGGCCATACTGCGGCAATATTCAAAAAGTTATGTTCCCGGGGACGCGAGTACTGCTGATGCAGTACCCAATGGAGGCCATGGTACCCAGGTCGCGGGAGCGATATTATTCGGTAATACGATCCCTGAAGAAGGGCAACACCAACCGCCTTGTTTCATCATCAACGCGAGGGTTCTTGACGGCCAAAACAGCCTGCTGGGTTCTCTCTATCCTGCTGAGTTGATGGAAACGATCGTGGATGATCTTGACGGGATCAAATTGTTCAATATGTCCGTCGCTTCCCAGGGGCCATGCAGAACACTTCATATTTCCTCCTGGGCGGCAAAACTTGATAGCTTGATCCATGGCCGCCAGCTGCTATTCGTGTTAGCGGCAGGCAATCTTCTAAGAAGTAGCCGGGCACAGGACAGGCCTGGTGTCCGGGAACATTTGGAAGCCGGAAGAACATACCCGGGTTATTTACTTCAGCCATCTTCACGAATTTCGAATCCCTCACAAAGTTTGCTTAGTCTGACGGTGGGATCCGTATGTAGCGCTGATTTCAAAGATGCGGATAGGACCTCGTTCGGGGAGCGTGACCGTATCTCGTCGTTCTCCAGATGTGGCCTTGGTATGTGGGGAAGCGTGAAGCCCGACGTGGTGGAATATGGCGGCGATTTCCTCCGTGAGATCAATAGCCCAATGGTAACACAGCATGACAGTGTATCGGTCAAGGTGGTGAAAAGTGGCGGGACGCGGACCGGCTTCGCTGTTGGCACCTCCTTTGCAGCGCCAAAAGTATCCCATATCATTGCACACCTCGCCAAACGATTCCCGGACTTCAATCCGCTTTTTTACAAGGCTTTGGTCGTTCAATCGGCCCGGCTGCCCGAACGTGTTTTTCACGATCCTAATATCAATGTTCTAAGAGCGTTCGGCTATGGCATACCCGATCTGGACCGCGCACTAAATAACTCACCGTTCCGCATTACTTTTTTTGCTGAAGGCAATGTCGCTGCCCATCAGGCCAACCTTTACACGGTCAAGATCCCGAAAGAGATCAACCGTGCAGGTACGGACCACGATATCCTTCTTGAGGTCACCATGGTCTATACTGCTGAGCCCAGACGTACGAGAAGGCGGTTAAGGTCTTATTTCGGGACCTGGCTGACATGGGAATCGTCTAAGTTAGGTGAGCCTTTCGAGGTATTTTCCAATCGTATCTTAAAAGACATGGAAGAACCTGACACAGGCGAAGGGGATGAAGCTGCTGCGGATGTCGATAGTATTAAATGGACCCTATCCACCTCGCCGAACTACGGCAAGGTAAGCGGCGCAAAAAGACAAGATAGCGCCACACAAAAAGATTGGGCCATCCTTAAATCGAACACACTCGGCGACGAGCTGACATTTGCTGTTGTCGGGCATAAAGGTTGGGATAAAGATACAACTAAGGAAATGCCGTTCACACTGGCGATCAGTTTTGAGATACTTTCAAAGGAGATCGAAATATATAAGCTTATCGAAGTAGCCAACCAGGTAGAGACCGAGGTCAGGGCCGAAGCAGCACAAGCGGTCGCAGTTCAGATAAGTACCTGAATAAACACTGAGAGGTCCATTTGTTTCGTTCAGAAATTAGTACTAAATTCGGAGAAACCTTTCACCGTGATAGACACTCGCGAAGAACTACTGAACGCGCTCGCAGAAGCTGCCGAACTGGAGCATGGCCTCCTTGTCCAATACCTTTTCACTGCATTTTCTTTTAAAAGAAGGCTTGATGAAGGCATCACACCGCTCCAGCAATTGATGATGGAGGATTGGGAACGTACGATCCTTAGCGTCGCCCATCAGGAGATGTACCATCTTGCCAACGTTTGCAATTTGCTGGCAGCCATTGGTGGCGCGCCCCGCTTTGACCGGCCAAACTTTCCGCAACCCCTTAAAAAATATTACCCATTCGATTTCGAACTGACCAGGTTCGGTGATGAGGCCTTATACCGTTTCATTGTTTTTGAGTTACCTGAAGGTGTGGAACCTCCGCCATTGCCGCATGTACCGGGTAACGTCAAAACCTTCGCTTTCGAAAAGATCGCTCCGGACCCCTTGGTGTACAACCATATCGGGGAACTTTACGAACGTATCGCCGAGGGTTTTAAGAACATCCCGGAGAATGTGCTTTTCATAGGCCCCGAAGATCAGCAGGATATCGACGAATGGACCTTGCGTTTAAAAATGCATAAAGTTCATGACCGTGCGTCAGCACTGGAGGCGATCAAAGAGATCGTTGAGGAAGGCGAAGGCACGAAGGCCGACAGGGCCGGGTCCCATTATGATAAATTCCTCCGTATAAGGCAGGCTTACCTGGCAGAAAAAGCGAAAGATGCCAGTTTCGAGCCGGCGCGGAACGTCGCCACGAACCCGAGAACGCGCGAACATCGTGATGCCGGTGGCGAAGGGACGATCATCACCCACCAGGCTACGTTGAAGCTCGCAGAGCTTTTCAATACGACCTACACAACGATGCTAAGCATGTTGATCCAGTATTATAGTTATGGCGGCGAGACCCAGGAACAGCGGGAGATCCTTCGTGATTCCTCCAGGAGAATGATGAGCGCGTTTATCCGACCGATGGCAGAGGTACTCACAGAGATGCCCGTTACCGACGACCTCACTGATGGCGTGGCCGGTGCCGGATTTGAATTATACGGACCGATGAACTACTCGGGCCAGCTCAAGTCGCGCTGGATCATTTTGCAGGAACGTTTCCGGCAACATATCGCCGATATCGAAGAGATCCTTGAGTTCCAAAATGAATTTCCTGTGCTTCAACGTATCGCTAAACTACGTGAGAACTATGAAGGCACCCTTATCAATTTAAAAAACTTCTTTTAACGAAATGACCGAATTGCATTTTGATGGTTGGTTCCAAGTCAGACTGGCTACCGACCCGGACCCCTCGGACGAGACCAGGGGCATCAGCGGCATGATCCACGTTTTTCCGGGGGAACCTGACCTGGACAGGATCATCAGGTTGCAACCTCCGGCTTTGCAAAGAAGTTACTGTCCCGCTGTAGGTGTATTCGTGAGGAAGGTCATCACGGAAGGTAAACCTGTGTCTGAACATCCCTTGATCGGAGCGAAAGTGAATTTGGCCAATGACCCTGTTTTCAAAGGCGACAACGGTATCGTGGCGGAAGATGGTTACGAACCCATTGTCCCTTTTATTTTAGAAGTGGAAAAAGACGGCTTTTATTTGAACAGGGCCTGTACACAAACCCCTGAATACCTCGAATTTCCATTCATGGCACTGCAAGCGAAGGAAATCAATGGCGACCCCGCAGGTATCCGTAAAGCTACGAACATACCTGACCCGGTCAAGCACTTTGCCGCCAGGGCCGCATCATTAAAAGCCGATCTGAAAAAAACGAAAGACCCCTTCTCAGCAGAAGTACTTAAAAGACGGATCGCGTTTTTGACCTCCCGCAGTGCGGCCGCGTTCTTTGATGCTTTTATGCGTTATGAAGTAGAACTTGGTGGGCCATCGCAAGTGAAAGATGAAAAGAAGGTCTTTGGCACTACATTAGACGAAACGCAGGCCTGGTCGGTCGAGATACGTTTTTGCGGCTGGGACCCTGATGCATTGACCGGCTTTGTGCAGGGAAAATTAAGATTACCGTAGAGTATTTCGGAAATCACTTGATCAGAAAGGGTCTACGAAATGTTACTTGAGCGGCACTTTTCAAATTTAACGAATGATCTGGATCCGTTCCAACGTGGAAATATCATCTACTACTGCCTTTCTTTTGAGCATGGCAGGCATGCCGGCCCGCAACTGGAATCTTATGAGATGCGTTCACGAGGAAAAGCAGAGGATCAGGTCCATTTCGTCACGGATGAAACGCGGCCTTTTAAGCGGGAGGCTTTGGCAAGTAAAGTAGGTTGGACAATTCGGATCGGTAAAAAGATCCACGATCTGCGAGCAGCCGGAGGCGAGCGTTTTACATTCATATTCGATCCGCTACCCATGCACACGTTTATTCGGCATTTGGTAGAGATAAGATTAAAAAATCATTTAAAAACTAAAGGTCGATAAATTCTAACTTCAACACGTTCTATCCCCTTTCTATTTTTTCGATCACAGGCAAGCCTATTGGCTTTGTTTGCCGTAAACCTTGCCTACGCAGTGGCCATACAACAATGAGATCGCAGTCGGCTTCAGCCTTAGCCGCAGTACGTATTGAGTGGATTTTGAGCGATCGAGTTATTTTGTTATATTTGGTTTCAGCATCGCAAAGTGCGCATCCGCGCCGAATCGTTTCCATCAAGATCGTTAACATTTTAAACTCATCAAGATGAGCAAAAAGATCATTTACGTCAAGGAAGCGCCTGGTTCGGTGGTTTCCTTTTATGCGCCGGTAAGCCCGGACTATTATGCAGGCCGTGAACTTGTGCTTCAGGCACTCACCGGCTGGTATTGTTTTAAAACCGTTGACCGGGTTTATGACCAGGGCAATGGCTGGTGCCGGGTATTCCTCGAATAGGTCGTGATGGGTTACAGCCCATCACGCTATGCAGATAAAAAGCTAACTTTGAGGTACACCAAGCCGATGAGTACGAACCTATTGAACCTTTTTAGCAAAGCTACCGACGCCACCGCCACGGAACAGGGCTTCCATTACCAAAAACTGAAGACCCTGAAGACTTGGTTGGAGAACCGAATCGCGGGAAAAGATGAGCTGATCTTCTGCGACACGGACGATGATATCGTGCAGCGGGATACCGCCGCAGGCGCAACTAAGTTCAGACAGGTAAAACTTTATTCTACTAACTTTTCGTTCTCAACAGATGAGGTCACTAAAAGCCTGGCCAATTTTTTCATGCTTTACACCCAGGGCGAGTATCTATTCGAGGAGGTCGTTTTCGCTTTTGAGACCAATGCCGGTATCGCAAAAGAAACACGCGGTAACGATGCCGACCTGTTGCGCGAGTGGGCCGAGCACCAGGGTGACCTCAGCGACGAGCTGCTGGAAAGGTGTGTAACCCGCGTCAAGCAGATCTTAGATCCTTATATCGCGGATGGCTATGCCAAAGAAAAAGCCAAAGATCACGAAGGCTTGTTCCTCAAAGCTAAAAACCTTTACGAGCGTTTACCGGATGACTTCTGGCGCTCATTTGTAAAGTCAGTTCGATGGGAGTTCGATGTTATACCACGAGACACGGCCATACCGCAACTAACCGCTGAGATAGCGCAACTCATCGGGCAACTTCCGCTACCCGTCAACACCAAACAGGTTTCCAGCTATATCGCTGACCTGCACTGGGAGATCGTCCAGCGCACGATCGACAAAGACCCGGAACGCCGGGTGTTAAGCAATGGTTTGCTGGACTACCTTATCCTTCATCATGGTGACAAAGAAAGTCATTGGTATGCTGCCTTGTTCGACAAATGGTCGGCTGACCCCAAAGTTGGCCGGTTTCACGTTGGTAGTTTCCTTGAGGTGGTTTCCGCTACACGGCATTGCCGCTGGAACCTGATCGAAACCGGTCATGCTCCTTTATGGCTGGAGGTCATGCAACAATTCATCCGGCTTCCAGACATCCCGATACCGTTCAAGCGTAAAGCGATCTACGAATACCTGTTCCTGAAAATGCAGGCCGCCAGGGCCAAAGGTGAGGCTGATGCTTCGATGGCCGCTGACGCACCACTAGTGGTCGAGTATTTTGAGCATTTAGAGGAGCGGCACGAACTGGCCGATATTGAGGAGGATATCTCTTTTTTACAGATCGTGACCGCGGAATCAAAGATCACGGAAGGGTTCGCTGACGATGCGGCCATTGAGGCCTGGACGGAAAAATTAAGATCGTCGATAAATACTCATTTGAATAACGCGCGTGATGTCAATGAACATTGCCTGATGCTGGAAATGAAAGGGACAGCGTTGATGAGTTTGCGGCATGGCATGCACGATATTGAAAAAGTTAAAGCGGCGATGGATATTTTCCGGCAGATCGTGCCATTACTTCCTTCAGCGAACCACTATACCATTTCCCTCCTCAGTGAATTGCTTAAACAAATGGCCGATGTCTACCGGTTACTTGGCGAGAAATTCGAAAATATGGTGGATGAGATCGAGCGTTTCCGGCTGGAGATCGCCATGGCCGCCCCTGAAACAGACCGCAGGCTGAAAGCGGCTAAAGACCTTGTTCAAAGCGGTGCTACCCTTTTAGCTGCGGGCGGGACACGTAACTTTTTACGAGCATTGACTATTTTCCATAAGGTAGTTGAAGTGTGGCGGATGCAGGAGACAATGGACGCACACGTATTAGCGCTTCTTGGAATCGGCCAGGTTTACCATGCATTGGGTGCCAATTTTGCCGGTAAGTATTATGCCCTCTGTGCGATATGGTCAGCGTGGCATACCGGCGACGAAAAAGTGATGGCAAAGCTTGGTGATTGTTATGGGATGGTCTTCCATGCAGATTACCTGCAAGGGGCCTGGTTCAGCGCCTTGGGGGAGTATTTACCCTACATGAATTATCAGAAAGAGCTAAAGAACGGTGGTCATTTGACGGACGACAGGGTGATCAAGAACTTTCTTGACCTTGTTCTTATACTGGAGTCCGCTGAAAAGGTTCATCCAGATCTTGTCCACTTGATCAACGATTACAAAACACGCTTGGGGGACTTATATACCAAAGAAATGGCTTATCTCGTCGAACCGCTGCAAGCACATCTCAAGGCTACTGAAGACCATCGCAGTTTCGTAGTTGAAAGGGTCATGGACGCACCTTTCAACGATGCAGGAGCGGAACGGTTCATCCGGTTTAAAATGCTCGGTCCGACATGGGAGATCCGGTTTCAGAATGATCATGTGATGACCGCCATCGCCGAAGAATTTGCAGCTGTTTTACAGGTCATTCTTTGCGAAATAGGACGTTCCGGCAAGGATATAGCGTTGCCTGAAAAGACCATCTGCATCAATATCGAGCAATGTGATGGTCAAATGGAATGGCCTGTTCTGGAGGGGGAAATATGGACATTACGCATTCCTGCTGCCGATAAACATGAGCCGGGAACAATTCGCATGCATTATGCAGGCGTCGGAAACCATGTCCGATCGATCTTATCAGAGATCAGCTTGCTACCGAAAGATGAGGTTGAAACGTTCTATTTATCCCTGCTCAAAGAAAGACAGATGGGTCAGAAGGCGTTATCGGTCACCTCGTATCAGCGGGCCTACTTTCAAGCAATGGATGAAGAAATATTCGATCTCCTGGCGCGCCGGCACTTCAGTCAAGTTCCCGGTCGTTTTGATCATCCTTTGATAGATACACTGGCGGTAACCGCATAAAAAAACGATCTTAAAAATGATAGCAAAGGGCTATCTTGATCACCCGAACGGACTTGAATGCGAGTGTTAAGAACAGGCATCAATTGCTGCTCCATGTTGTATAACAATTTTAGATAGATCAATGTACAGGAAGGTATTCATCAGCTACGCAAAGGAAGATATCCGTTTTGCCAACGAACTTTACGACCATCTTAACACTAAAAAATATGACCCCTGGTTGGATAAGAATAAGCTGCTGCCGGGTGACAATTGGGACGTAGCCATTAAGAATGCGCTCCGGGAGGCTGATTTCATTATTCTATTACTTTCATCGAGGTCGGTATCCAAACGAGGCTATGTACAAAGGGAATATAAACTGGCGTTACAGCACTGGGAGGCCAAGTTAGAATCGGACATTTATATCATACCTGTTTTGATAGATGATTGCAAAGTTCCCGAAAGCCTGACCCGTTTCCAGTGGATCAAATATGATAACAGCAATACCTATGAAGCGATCTTAAAAGCATTAGACGTTCAGCGCAACATCTATTTGAAGGATGCATATCATACCGATCTGACCGACGCTCATTATACCAAGTCGCTGCCTTTGGATCTGTATATCCCGTTGAATATTGAAAGCAGTGTCGAGTTTCCGCAGTTCCCGCAGAATCCATTGTTCAATGCCGAATATGTAAATGCTTTCATCCAGCATGATATCATGGAACAAATGAGTTATTATGCATCATTCATGAGTGATGAGGACTATTATAGAGAATTACCAGAACACTTAAGGGAACACTTATATTTTTCAAGCAACTATGAGATCCATTATATCTCTAGTAAATATCTTAGTTTGATCTTATTCGTTAGTGCATACTGGGGAGGCCCTCATCCCAACCATCGCATCGTTACGAAAAATTTTTCGTTCAGACCTGTCAAAAAATTAAGCCTGAAAGATGTTGTTAAATTCGATGACATTAAAGATTTTATCGCTGACAGTTTTACGCGGTACACGAACGAATATCTTCATAATGAAGATGAAGGACATCTGGTTAATAGAATAAAAGAAGAATTCGAGCAATGGGGGGCTACTGATATGGATTTTGTATTCAATGCCGATTTACTGACCCTGATGTCTAACAATATGCTTCCGCACGCTTTTCAGGGCGCCGCTAACATTGAGATCCCTTTAAAGGACGTTGAACTTTTGATCGCACCTTAATTTAAAAGCGACGATAAGCGGTCCAGACCGGATAAAGAGCCGCAAGCACTTCTGAGCTCGTCAAAAGTGATGATGATCTCGTGTTGCCCATAGGCGCGGGCGGTAAGTTGGTAAGGGACGAAAATAAAGGTCAACGTCTGATCACCCACGTAAAAGTTCCGGAAAAGATCCCAATTCAAATTGTCTTCGATACGATGAAGAAAGAATTCTTCTTCGTTGTCTATTTCGAATACCTGAAGTGCCCGCTGAAGGAGCTTTTCTTTGCAAAGAAAGGCAACGGCCTTAAGGTTTTCCGTGAAGTAGTCCAATAGCTCTTCCAGCTCGATCTTCATTAAGGGTTGAAGTTGGAAATTCATGCCCAGCGTGCCATATTGACCATGGGCTCCACCTGTATAACTGGAACTGTAAACAGTTAAACTGATAAATTCTGTTGTGATCAATTCAAAATTATATATGGTCCCTAACTCATTGCCAGGGTGATGTGGGTTGCCGTTAGGTTCATCCGGACAACTGATCTTAAGAAAGTCGTTATACATCCGGTAAACGTCTGCCAGGATATATGCATTCAAATGAACTAAGGCTTTAATGGAGGTTTTTATAAATTGCGGATATGTGATATTTATTTTGTGGAACACTTTAGTTCCGATGGTTTCGTCGATGGTTTCGATACCATACTCGTAGGAAAGATCCTGCGCAACTTTGGACATTTCTCTTTGCACATAAATATCCCGTTGTTTTCGTAGCGCCGAATGGATCTGATTATAAGCATCCCAGTCACCCAGGCTTACCCACTGGTATTTAGCAAATTTTTCAGGTATGACACAATTATCGACCAGCACCGGTATGATGTAGATACTATCCTCCGGCCGCTCATCACAATAGTCCAAGGCCAGTTTGAACTCTTTTTGTACATACCCTGTCTTGGCGACCGCGATCTTTGAGAACAAAACGATGATAAAATCCGCATGCCTTAAAGCCTGTCCGATCTCATCCCGCCAGTTGTTCCCCGGCAAGAGGTCTACTTTATCTAGCCACGGCTTGAACGGAGTGGAAATATTGAAGTGATTGTACAGTTCGCGTGCGACCGCGGCGTCCTCTTTCGCATGAGCGATAAAAACTTTGTTGAACATCGGCAGCAACTTCTTAGATCAAACCTTTGTCTTTACAGTAAGCGACCAATTGCTCATTTTTGCTGAATGCAAGCGCTTCTCTGATCAGGGCTAAACGCTTTTCCACGCTGCTTAAACCAGCAGGACCAAGTTCTTTTTCTTTGAGAACGGCAGTGATACCTTTTTGCATAAATCCCTGTGAAAGAAGGCTGATCAGGGTAAGGTCATAAGTTGTAAAATCATGCCCCTTTATATCATCATTCGCATTTACGGGTTCCGGGCTAAGGTCATAATGAACCTGTTGGGTCTGCTGTTGCCTTTCTATCGCCTGGATAACTGCCGGGAACGCTTCGTCATATCTTACCCATTGGAAGCGTCCCAAACTTTCAGGAACTACACAATCATCAAGCAATACGGGTATGATATAGATATCGTCGTCCAGTTTCGTTTCCCAATACTGTAATGCCAGCTTGAACTCACGCTGGACATAACCCCGTTTGGAAACTGAGGTCGAGGATAAAAGGAGGATAATAAAGTCGCTATTCTTTAAAGCGCGTTTGATCTCCAGATCCCAGTTGCTGCCTGGTAACAATTTCCTTTTATCTAACCACGGTTCGTAACCTAAATTTTCGAAGTGGTCGTAAAACGCCAGAGCGTATCGCTGATCTTCTTTTGCGTAGCTAATAAAGACCTTATTGAAGATGGACATGTCGGTTCAGATTTGGAGAAGCTAAAGATGCTAAATTCTCGCAATGGGGCAAAATCAAAAGAATGGTAAACCGGAGGTTATTTCATCAGAAGGCAAGCCAGCAAAACCAATTCGACCCGCGGACGCAAAACCTTCAATGCGTTATGCACATGCTTCTTCACGGTCTCTTCCGAGATATCGAGTTGTTCAGCGATCTGCCGATGTGACTGGATATTCCGGAATGCTTGACCATGCTGTTTCGAGCTAATCAGAGCAATGCGTTGTGTTTATGAATTTTAAATTTAGCTATCTAGTTCAACAAGGCAGCAAGTTCAAAGTGTAACGGAACGCTTTGAACTTGCTTCTGGAATCCATTGGTCAATGGTTCCGGAATGTCCAGCGATAATCCTGTTATCCTGCGGCATCCTGAAAAAGCCTACGCCTTCTTGGATGACCTGATTTTTCCGTTGGCGCCTAACAAGGTTTTCTTTCGCATCAAAGGAATGCGCGAAATATTTGCGCCGAACATCAAATTTTACGTCGATATGCTGTTGGTACTACAGGCCCAGAAATATGTATGCTGCGTTAACCACGATTACATCCCATGGTTAATGGCGGTCTTTGAGCAAAATTTTAGCTCCGTAAACAAGGTAAGGGAATGTATTTTCGAGCATTTGACTAGCTGAATTTCGAAACTCACATAAAAGACATCCAGCACTTCGATTGACAAAATGACTTCCAGGTTATCCAATACTTAATGAAGCCTTCGGCCGCTGCTGCCAAGTATTAATAGACCAACTGATTCGATTATTAAAAAAATGATTGAACATCCTTGAACTATCAAACTATACATTTCTACTATCGATGAAGGATGACTAAACGTTTTCTCTTATTAACTAAGCCGTTAAACTCATGCAATGGGAATACCCAGACGACGCATTTAAATGGCTCGATGGGTTTCGTCGATGTATATAAATTAACATTAAAGGGAGCAAGTTTGATTTTTCAAGATTTTTTTACGAAATTTATATCATAAGCATTAGGGATTATTGAATGACTTGTTTGGTGACCTATTAGGTGTCCTACGATACTACCAATAATATAAATAGCTGGTATAGAGCGCGCAAAAGTTCAGCGGTTGTTCCCTCCCTCTCCGCAATAAAATTGTAAAAAATGCTCTTATTATATCAATAAGGGCATTTTTTATGCTTAAAAAATTAAAGGGGTGTAAAATGGGGTGCAAATTATTCATAAGATACTACTGTTTGATTAGCAGTGATTACTTTCAATTTCAACATTCAACTGATAGGCTATTATCTTTTAAGCTGAAAGATTGATAATATAGGGGCAAACCAGTAACCTCGCGTAGATGCGTAAAGTACTCCCTCACATTTCGATTTGCTGAAATTTGACTTACAATCACCATTTTCTTTGCCTTTCTTTCCTTTGGCCAAAGGCAATATTCCAGTAGTTGTCCAACTGCTTCGCGAATACAAGTTTGTATTGAATTGTAGCTTTTGATTTCGTAAAAAATTAAACCATCTGTGTCCTTTACAATTATGTCGACACGGTTCTGACCATATCCGGCTGAATGTTCAGGCTTAACGTTATAATTGCCGTAAATTTCCCTTAGTTTTACAACCATATTATCACTAATAGCTCTATGAATATACGTGATTTCAACAGCACGGGGTGGTCTAACCGTCCGCTTCTTTTTAGGTTGTTTTGGAACTTCACCCTCACCGATTACCGGTTGTTCGAAACCAAATGCGTTACTGGTATCTGATACAGAACTTTTGTATTTATCCTGCATAGAAAGAAATGTATATCGATCAACATTATTTAACGCATGGCCTTCAGGAATCTCAAAATAGGGGTCATGGATAAATAACTTCTCAGGCTTAAATTTAACATTAAAAATATTGATAGCATCCTGCTTAATAAACCCCTTACTGTTGGCTTCCGCAATTTTCACCTGCTCATCCATCTCATTCAACCACCCCCTTGTCGTGTATTCCGCCTTAATACCTTCGGCTTCAACACTATCAATCACTTCAAGCTCATCAATACCACCCACCCAAAACCTTACCTTAGCCGCCCCATCTAAAGTGTAAAACCACACATCGTAAATCTTACCTTGATGGGTCAATTGCTGCTTTGCAATTGGTTCGATGAAACCATAGTGATAACCATCTATCAACTTACTGGTGTCAAAAAGCCATTCTTCATGTCCGAAACCAAACTTACCTTCATGTGTCCCTTGGTCGTTACTTTTACCAACTATTCCCGACGGATATATATATCCATTATCATTCCAAATCAATCTTGCAACCCGCTTGAAGGTTTTCAAATAATCGAAAACGAGTTCTAAATCCTCTGCCCGCTTAATCTCGGTGATAGTTAACCACCAATTACCACTACCTGAGCCTGATGGAACTGCGCCCTTGTATTTGCGCGGATTATAATCCCACCTTACCGACAGCTTTCCGTTCGTGATTTCCGAAATATCAGTCACCGTTCCTATGGCTGCAATTTCTACCGTACCGGTTTTGCGACTATAAGATCGGATTGCAATCCTGTCATTTATTTTGATCCTTTTTAGCGTTTTAAACACCCGAAAACCCTCACCTATCGTTAAATCATGGTCAGTTTTCCAGTACCCTCCCTCCATAAACTGGTCAAACATTGGTATCAGATGAGGTTCTCTGCCATAGAAACTACCAACAACAAAAAAGTTTGGCTCGCTCTCTCGATAATTCCAGTCACGATATTGTATAGGAAATCCAAGTTTGGCAATCGTTTTTCGGTATCCCTCATTACTTTGGAAGTCAGTAGTAAGTAACCGTTCGGAAGCTGATAAATATGAGCTTGCCAATTCAACGGAATATTTAAAAGGATAAAGTCTACCTCGGTAACTTAGCCAGTAGTTATTATATTCATTATCTTTTGGTATGCCCGATTTGTCAATCTCTGAAAAAGCTCGGATTAATAAATTTGACGTTATAGCGCTTAATTTGTTCGGCATTGTGATTTAGTAGGAGTTTCCCAAATATATAACGATAGGCTTAAAAACTCATCCCAACTCGTATATTTGTTTATCAAAGATGTTGGGAGTTAAGATTGGTTTAGCTCTTGTACTGGATTGTGCCTTTGGGGTGGTGTTTGGCGTTATTCTCCATTCGTTAATGGAAATAATTTTTAAACATTTAAAACAAGGAATTATGAAAATAGAAACAAAAACTATGGTCAAAAAAATCTGGTGTGGGGCCCTTGCGGAGATATGGTTGAATTACCACCCCATGATAGCATAATAAAGTAAAGATCAAAGCTTTACCGATTTCCCAATTCTCGGGCTGGGGGGTTCGATTCCCCCCTCTCCACCAATCCAAGTAATAATATTCTTATTTATCGGCATCAGATCAAAAAGGAAAGGTATGCTTTACCTTCATAACCGTTCTTGTGGAAACACCAGCTACTTTTGCGGTTTCTCTTATTGTAAATCCCTTTTCGAGACATTTGGATATTTGCCTGGAAACATCTTTATTTAAAAATTCCTTTTCGCTTTCATTTGTGCCTTTAGGTCGACCTAATTTTCCGCCATTTTGCAAATATATAAGGCGGCCTATTGCAGTTTATTTGACAACGCTAGAAATGATCAGATGTTTAAATGGTTGACACTCCTAAATAATAGAGGGGTTCGATTCCTCTATGGGTTGTAACGGCAATAACAAGGTCTACCGCTTCAGGACGGACACCATATTCGTCCAGCTTTTTCATAAACAGGTCATTGCATTTAGGAGCACTTAGACGAACGCCACAAACACAATGGTAATAGTAATAATGTAGCCGTTTCCCCTTGCAGCGTGTAAACCGGGGCCGGGTGCAGGGTTCGCGCCGGGCCCCGGCAAAAGAGTTAATTTACCTTAAAATTAAATATAGCAGAATTAGATGCGTTGCCTTTTGCATCTTTTGTAACAACTCTCCAGTAATAACTTGCGCCCGATGTTGCGGCATTGCCGTTCAGAAACTTGTCAGTAACATTTGCTTTTGCCAACACCATAGTTGCGGCGCTTGCGCCCAGGTAAATGTCGTAGCCGCTTATATCGTTATCCGGATCGGAGCCTTGCCAGCTTAGGTTGATCTTACCGTCTGCCGCTGTAACGGTTGCGCCTATTGCCGGGGCTATAGCATCTGCAGGAAACGGGGCATAGTAAACCGCACCCGGGCCCGGGTTGTAAAATTTCCAGGTATCGCTTATTGTTACCGCTGTTGTTTTGGTAGACTTTGCTACTACAAACCACGAATAAGGCATGCTGCGTTCCAGCGTTTTTAGCAGCTTTGGCGCCACTGTGTTTTCTGTAGACAGTTGGCCCGAAATTAAATTTTTAACGGTAACATCGTAGCTATCGGCATATTTTACGGTATCCCAGGTTAACAATACCGTACTTTGGGTTGAGGATAATACCAGAGCCGGTGTGCAGGCCGAGTTTTGGGCCGGAAAAAGCAATACCGGTTTTTGCGGCACCTGGTCTTCGGGTGTTGCGTCGTTGCCCTTATCGCCGCAACTGTACAAAACAACCGCCATGAGTAATAGCAGAGCATTTATCTTCATTTCTTTATTATCTTAAAAATATTTTGCTCATCATCGGTAATTAGTTTGAGCGTATAGGTACCTACCATAGTTATACCCGATAGGTTAAGCTGCAACGGGTTTGCCGGGTTGACGAATTTTTGCACATAAACCAGGTTGCCCATTGCCGAGTATACCTCGGCCTGTACACTGGCGGGGTTTCGCCTTCCCAGGTTTATATTCATCAAATCGGTAAAAGGGTTGGGGTAAGGTATTATCTGATCATTAATATTGATCAGCTTTCTGATAATTCCCTGGCAAAGTTTATCACTGGTAACCAGCAGTTCGTTTTTACCAGCTATCAACGGCAGGTTAATGGAGCTATCGGTAGTGGTATACAAAACGCCATTCAGTTGGATATTATATAAACCGCCACCGCCTAGGTTTAAAAGCACGTTCTTTTTGTCGTTACTAACGGTTGCATAAAGCGAGAGGTCTTTAGGTTCTGATATCACTACCGTAAAGCATTGGCTATAGCTGGTTTGCCCGGCTATGGTAATACATACATTATAGGTACCGGCCGCCAAATTATTGAATGATGTTGTAGCAGTAAAAGGCTGCGAAAGGCTTGCTGCACCGGTTATGCTTGCAGTGTAGCTTAAAGATTGTTTTGCAGCTATTGCAATACTACCATTGCTGTTGCCTTTACAGGTTGCCCCGGTTGCTGCAATAATAAAGTTATCGTTAGGGAGGCTACTAATAGTTAAGATACCAGGTACATACGTAAAAGTATAATTTGCAGACACCGCGCCGCCGGGTGTAATAGGGTAGCTACCCGGTACCGAGGTTGTTGTTGCAGTAGTGGTGGCGGTGGGCAGCACGGCTATATTTGCCTGCTTATCTGAATTAACAAACCCGCTGTAGGTAAATGTAAACACGGGGTTTGCAGCACCCGGCAAGCGTGTTTTATCATCGGCCTTAACGGTAAGCTGTGCCGGTTTTATAACCAGTACCTGTGTGGCCTGGCTAACATAAAGCCCTGCAGATGTAGCAGTAATAGTAGTGGTGCCTGCCCCGGTAATGTGAATGCTGTTGTTAACAATGGTTGCTACCGCAGGGTTACTGCTGGTGTAACTTACGGTGCTAATGGTTGGGGGTACCGCATTCAACGCCACATCGGCACTGCCGTAAACCGTTTCAGGTATGGGATTTAATACCACCACTTTATTGGCATCGGCCGTGGCAATAAAAGATTTAGATATGCTGGTGCCTGCTGCATCAGTAGCCGTAATATTCACTGTGATATTAGTAGCGGCGTTTAAGCGGGTGCCTGCTGCCGGCTGTTGTGAAATGCGAACGCCGGCTGTACCGCAACTGCTGGTTACTGCTACGCCTGTTGTATGATCGGGCAGGGTGGCCATACCATCGGCCTGCAACGGTAAAAGCTTATTTTCAAAAGTTGAGGTAATGGCCAGGTCGCCTGTTATATTCACTTTTACCTGCGCCGTTGTAATTGATGACGGTGAGCCAATACTGCCATCCTGGTAACCAGCCTCGCCCCCAGCAAACGTGCTTACCAAGCCCGTCGTGTCAATCTTACGGATGGTGTTATTGAGGGCATCGGCAACATAAATGTTGCCTTTACTATCAAGTGCTATGCCTTTGGGAAGCCTAAATCTTGCTTCGATACCCTGCCCGTCGGCGTTCCCGGCAACATCTTTGTTCCCTGCTATCGTTTTAACATAACCATCGGCAGATATACTTGCTACAGAATGGCCGTTAATGATAAACAATGTGCCATTATTGTTTACGGCTATACCGGTTGGGTAAATAAAGCTTTCGGGGCCTTGTAAACTTAACGTAGATGCCACGCCTGCCGGAGTGACCTTGCGAATGGCATTAGCGTTAGATTCGGCAATAAACAGTGTGCCGCTTTTATCTACCGTAACACCCATAGGGCCGTTGTAATAGGCATCGCGGGGGTTGCCACCCGGGCCACCGGGAATGTATTTGCCAGAAAAGACGGTAACAACTCCTGTTTGAGCCACCTTTGCTATCAACCCTATACTATTATCGGTTACGTATAAGCCACCATCGGGTGCAACGGCCAAGCCTGTGATTCCCATTGCTGCGGATATATCCAACCCTGGTATAGAGTAGCCATCGGCAGTGCGAAAGCCACCTGCCAGGGTTGTTACATTGGCTTGCGCATCTATTTTACGCAATCCGTTAGCGCCTATGTAAACATTGTTAAATGCATCTACGGCTATATTGCCTGGGTAGGGCAGGCCTGCTTCGGCCCCTTTGCCATCTTTATATGTATCGGTACCATTACCTGCCAAAGTTGTAACCACACCACCGGCGCTTATTTTACGTACCCTGAAATTATTGTATTCGGTAACATATAAGTTTCCGGCGGCATCAAACGCCACGGCGTTAGGATAGTTAAATTTTACGGCCGCGGGGTTGAAAGACGAGCCGGCATCTTCAACTTTCACCGTTACCGTTTGGTTGCCGAGCGTAGCACAATTGAAGCTTGCGGGTGTTAAGGTAATTTTGGGCGAAGATGTTGCAGCGGCTACCGTAGCCACATCAGCCAGCGTAATGGCCCTGGTACCGGTATTACCCAATTTTAACGATACCACATCGGCCAACGGTGTTATGATGGTTGCATTTGCGGCGGGTGTGCCGTAAGAGAAGCCAGGCAAAGAGGCCGTGCCCAATGGGGTAGACACTGATATCGCACCGCTATTGCCGCTGGCCACTATTGCGGTTATAACACCTGGCGACCGTACAGTGAAAGAAGCTGCAGGTGTGCCACCAAAACTAACTGCGGTTGCGCGGTTAAAGTCGGTTCCCTTTATGGTAACCACCGTGCCCTGCGATGAGATAGCAGGGCCGAAAGCAATTAGTGTTGGGGCAGCCGGCACATGCGGGCTGTTAGCAAATATCGCATTTAGGCCATATAGGCTTGTAACCAGGTCGGGCCGGCCATCGCCATCAAGGTCGCCGGCCGCCATTTGCACAATACTGCCAATTTCCAAATCTATTCTTGGCGCAAGCGAGTTTTTATCGAAACTACCCGGGTTACTTTTATTTAAGTATATGCCTAAGCCGGTTGGTTTAGTGGGGTTATTTTGCTGGTTAGTTATGATATCCAGCCTGCCGTCGCCGTCTATATCGGCCAGCATAATCCTGTACAATTGTATCGAACTAAATTCAACTTTTGGGGCAAAACTGATATTGCCTGTAGTAGATGTGTTGCGCAATATACAAAATGTAGAATCGACCTGGTTGGTAACAATAACATCCGGTTTGCCATCGCCGTCAATATCGCCGATAGCGGCCACCCCGGGTAACGATTTGCCAATGGTGAAATTTTTCTCGGGAGCAAAAGATGCTGAGTTGATAGCGTTTGGCATGGCCGTATTCCGGAGGACAGAGATACCACCATCAGAATTGCTGGTAATAATGTCTGGCTTGCCATCCCCATCTATATCATTTACTACTACACTTGCCGGAAAGCTGCTAAGCGCGAAAGCCTTTTCGGTACCAAATTCAAACGACGTATTCCTGGATATATTTTGTGATACGGTTACCGATTTTGCGTCGCTACCTCCGGAGGCCACAACATCCATTAAACCATCCCCATCAATATCAACTGCAGCAACCGCAAGTGTAGAGTATGCCGTGCCATTGTAAACGGGGGGGGGCAAACGAAAAATTACCGGGTGTGGATGTGTTGGCCAACACGCTAAAACTCCCGCCATAATTGAACGGCCCACCGCCGCGGCTTAGTATATCTGGTTTACCATCGCCGTTAATATCTCTTATTGCAATAATGTTATCAGCTGCAATATCAACCTTTGGCGCAAATGAGGCAGCGCTAAGCGGAGTGCCTTTAACTGATATGTTGCGGTATACCGTCATCTTACGGTAGGCATAACTAGAATCTATCAAATTTACCATGTCTAATTTTCCGTCACCATCAATATCTGCCAGTACCAATCCGTTATTGCTTCTGTATGTACGGATGTATACAGGGTCGCTAAAGTCAGTTAACGAAAAGTTGTTTTTGGATGAGAATGTGGTAACAAATGGTTGCCAGGAGTTGCTTACCCGCTTATTTTCATTATTGGTAACGGTAATGCCTTCGTACATACTGCTTACGGGTACAGTTACTGTTAAACTGGTAGCAGAAGCAGCGGTTACGGTAGCTACTACGTTGCCCATAACAACCGTGTTGCCTGCCGGCGAGGGGCTAAATCCGCTCCCTGTAATGGTAAGCTGCGAACCAACAGCGCCCTTTAAAGTACTTACAGCAGTTATTCGGGGCGGAGTAACGACCACTTGCGGGTGGTAATACACAGGTTGTATTATGTTGTAAGCGGTAGATGCCAATATATCAGGGTAACCATCACCATCTATGTCGGCCACGGTTAAATTATCAGGTTCGGCGGGCAGGTCAATATTTACCGGCAAGTCAAAAAGAATATCTGTTCCGGTAAAAGTATTGCGGAATACCGACAGCGTATTATGGTTATTATTATAAGCATTGGCAACTACTACGTCGGGCCTTCCATCGCCATCCATATCGGTAATATTAAACGCGCTGAATGCATTTATGTACTGAATGTCTCCGATGATAACCATGGGAGCAAAGGACGATGTATTTATAACACCTTTAATTGCGGTGTTCTTAAGAATGATCTGGCCTGCCGAAATTATGTCCAGTTTATCATCGCCATTAAGATCTGCAAGTTTAAAATTATGGTAAGCGCCTTCCGCGGCCAACTCGCTCTGATCAAATGATAGCTGGCCGGGTGTCGATGTGTTTCGCGCTACGTATATCCCGGTCCCGTACGAGTAGCTGTTATAACCATACACCAGATCGGGCTTGCCGTCGCCATCTATATCTCCAATTTGTGCGTCTGAACCGCCGCTTCCGCCAATTGATGGAAAAGCGGCTGTAAAGAAAATACCCGCCGTAGATGATATGTTACGATAGATGGTAAGTGTGCTAAAAACATTCCCCAGCACAATATCGGGCTTACCGTCGCTATCCATATCTCCCAGCGTTATATTATCTACAGAGCCATACTGATCTACAGTTATAGTATTTGCAGGTACAAATGACAGGTTACCCGGCGTTGAAATATTGCGGAGTATATAAATAACTTTTGCAACGCTGGAAAGAGCGGCTATATCTGCCTTGCCATCGCCGTCAAAATCGGCAATTTTAAGCATATAAATACCCTTATCAACCGTGAATTCTACAGGTGCATCGTATTGGTCGGTAGTATGCCCGGTTACCAGCCCTTTGCTTTTGCTTATATATATCACGTTTTTGGCTCCTGCAGTATTTATCATGTCGGGTGCCCCGTCATTGTCCATATCCACCAGGTCGATACCGGTATATCGTGCTGAGGAATAAGCATATCCTATCGCCACATCAAAATCGGCCGCCCTAATACCTGTGTTGCCGCTATAGGTAACATTGAACGGTTTTGATGAATAAGCAGCGCGTATGGTTTCGGTGTTTAAAACAGATATAGGCTGAAACGGAGAGCCTGCCGGCACTTTGGTTACGATCTGCGTTTCGGTGGCCGATATCACAGTGGCTTTCGCACCGCCAAAATAAACTACATTTTTGTATATAGCATATTTATTAAAATTGGTGCCGGTAATAGTTACGGTTGTGCCTACCGGCCCGCTCATGGGTATAATAGATGTTATGGCAGGGGCTATAACCGGGTTGTTGCGTAAAACAGAAACAACATTGGTGCCGCTAATGCCTAAGATCTCCGGCCGCCCATCACCATCTATATCACCCATGGCCACCGACGGAGCGGAGCTGCCCAACTGCATATCCAATTTGGCAGCAAAAGTGCCGCTGCTGATCGGGCCTGTTGCATTGATGCCCTTGAATATGGATAATCTGCCATTTCCATGTACCGATGCCACCATATCTAAAATATCGTCGCCGTCTATGTCGTCAAACGCAAGGCCGGTAGGTAAAGACGCAGGGTAGATGCCCGTAGAAAAAGTGACGTTAGGTAAAAATGAGCCGTTGTTAATGCCGGTGCCATTTGTTGCATTTGGCAAAATGTTGATGTTACGGTCGTAATAATTCAGGCTTATTAATTCTGGTTTATTGTCTTTATTCAGGTCTACGGCTATCAGTTGTTTAGGCCCTGCGCCCGAAAAAAAAACAACATTAGGCGCAAACGAAGTAGAATCTATTATGCCTGGCGTGGCTATTGTATTGCGCATTACAACAACGGTACTTGCATTGTATACGCCCGCCAGGTCGGGTTTGCCGTCGCCGTCCAGATCGGCAACTATCACGGCATTCAATGGCCTGGTAATATCATAATTATGAGCAAATGACGAAGCGTTTATAACACCTTTTGTAGTTTTGTTGAGTAATACCGAAACTACTGCGTTGTTAGATGTAACAATATCGGGCCGGCCGTCGCTATCAATATCTCCAATGGCCAGCGACTGCGTATTGTCACCGGTAGTAAAGCTCACTTTTGGTTCGAATGAATTTGCTGTAATACTACCCGGCGTTGAAATATTGCGGTAGATCGATACGCTATTTTCATTCTTGTCGGTAACTACAAGGTCGGGTTTGCCATCGCCATCCATATCCTGCAGGACCAGGCCGGTTGGTACGGGGCCGATGGGCAGATCTACCGTTGACGCAAAAGAAGCTTTGGTTATAGCACCTTTTATACTGCTGTTGCGCAATACCGATATACTGGTAGTGCCGCCGATATAAGAGGTGTTTAAAACGGCCATATCAAGTTTACCGTCGCCATCGATATCGGCGGTGCAAATGGTTTGAGGCAGGGAGCCGGCAGCAAACTCTACTTTAGGGTCGATATCTGACAGGGTTATGGTATTTTTAGTATCGGCCGTTACCATGAACGATACATTACTGTAACCTGTAAGCCCGTTTGATGTATTTAAAACTGATATAGGTTTATAAGTGGCCCCAACGGGTACGGTTACAGTGAGCGATGTATTATTTGCAGCGGTAACTGTTGCCCTTACACCACCAAAAAACACCTGGTTGTTTGCCGCCACTGTATTAAACGAACTGCCGTTGATGGTTACTGTAGAACCAACTTTACCGCTTGCCGGCAAAAAGGAATTTACACGGGGTGCCTGCGCAAATAAATTGGCAGCAAACAGCAGCAGGAATACGCAAAAAAGTAAAGGTTTTTTCATTTAGGGGGTTTAGGTTATATAATAACTATTGATGCTGGTCTGAGGGTTTTTGTGATATGTAAAGTTATTAATTCTTAGGTAATTAATAAAATAAAACTGTAGATAAACGGTATTATCAGTGGGTATTTATTGCAAGAGGTTTGCAGTATGCTTCATAAGTAATTTACCGCGGTTAACCGCAAGCTTGTGCCCGGTACGCTTTTTATAAACGAGGGGGATGATGATGGAGGAAGGTTATGGTAATGCCGCGCAGTATGTTGGCCTGCATATTACCAAAGGCGTTTTCGCTTATGGCAAATAGCTCCCGAGATTCGTTCGTCTTTGGTTATGGCAAAATTTAATTTTAGCAATAATGCTTTGGTTAAACCCACCGTACGGTCAAGCAAATTTGCAGGCTTTTCTTTTAACAGCGAAATACTCTCGTCAAGGTGTTTCATGCCTTGATCCTGCCTGCCATTACTCATACAAAAGACAGCATAGTTACGTTTGGCAAACTCTTAAATGCGCTTGCAAAGACCGATCCCCCACTAAAGCGTCAGATTTTTGCGAAACCGATCAATTGCTTTGCGGTCATTGTCAGAAAATTCCGAAGAACTGTAGCTATATAGGTTACGGCCGTTCATAGACTCCTCGTCTCCGGCTATGTGTATGTCTGATCTCAAATATGCTACATTAGCAACCCAGGGAGATTGTTTGGGTTGAACAATACAACCCGCAAAGGTTTGCAGGATCGCTCTTCCGCCCCCCTCCAGGCTACTTAAAACAACGCCAAAAGGCCGCAAATAGCTAATTTACAGACTTTTGGTATATCAATCAAAATGCTACTTATTCACCAGCAACTGCAATTTTAATTTTGTTATCCAAGGTATGTTGTGCCAAATATCAGTTGTTCAAAAAATGAAAGCAAATCACAACCATACTATTGGCCGTGCGGCAGCAGAGGTATTTTTTGACGATCAAAAAATACCTCTGTACGCTTTACGCTAAAACCAATTGTTAATTTCTAAACAATCGCAGTTTGGTAACCTGAAAATAGCTGCCGGGGTTGCCACTGCCAACAACGTTTCCTAAAAACCCTATGGAGACAACCTGCGGCGAGGTAAGTACAAATTCAAAAGTTTTTGTTTCTTTAGCGCTTGGAGATGTTTTACCTATGGCTGCACCATTGTACATACTTGCATAGCCCAGCGAAGAAGTAAGGTTAGCAAGTACCGGTAAACCGGCCCCACCCGCTGCTGCAACGCAGTATACCGTTGAGTTAGCCTGCACTTCGGAGTAATAGCTAAACGAAACCTGGTAGGTACCTGCCGGTAAGGCAGCAGATGTTGGCTGGTAAACTATACCGTCAACCACCGGGGAATTGTCCCATGTTTCCCAGTTGATAACGCCGCCTTCGTCGGCAGAGAAGCCGCCGTTGGTGCGGCCATCTTTATTTTTTGCTGCGGCATTGGTTATCCATGGCGCGGCAAGTACACCCCATCTCCCGCCCGGGGTTGCTCTTGTAAAAGGCCCGGTGTTTGATAAATAAATGCTGGTTACCTCGGCTTTAACGCTTTGGTCCTGGTAATCGGTATAAAATATATCAATAGCCGTTTTATTAGGCTTGAAAGCTGTACGGTAACTGATGGAAGCACCCGCCTTATAGCTGGGTAAAGATGTGCTTTGGCCAGTAGCCTGCGATACAATTAAAGTATCGTGCAGTTTATTGGCAACGTCGGTGTATTTAATTTGCATAGAAAGCACGCCATCATCGGCATTAACATCAGCCCAATTGATCAGCGCCGATCCATCCGCCTGTAATTCAGCCTTGGCTACTCCCCTGTTAATCAACGAACTCTGATACAAACTACCGTAAACATTCCCGGCCAGTGTAACGGGGATAGATATGTTTCCCCCGTTATCATAAGTGCGTATCTCAAAGGTCATCACTCCTTCGGGCAGGTTTGGTATAAAAAGTTTAGCGGTATCCACGCCATTTGTACGGGTTACCGGTGTTTCTATAGAATCTTGCTTACTGTTCCAATACACCTTGTATTTTACAATTTTGGGGTCGGATGTAAACAGGCCCATCAACAGAACCCTGTTTCTACCCGAAAAAACTTGTACTGAATCTAATTTACCTGGGTATGAAATTGCTCCGTTTGGCTCGTACTTCTTTTTGTAATCATCCATTTTAGTGCAGGCGCCAAGCGCAAATACCATCAGCAATAAAAGGCAGTGTGATATGTTTTTATATTGTTTCATAATTGACATTAAATTGAAAATCTCCTACACAAATTACTTCCCGAATAATGTAAGCTCACTGATACTCATAAAGTACGAGCCTGTCCAGTTACGTAAGCTCCTAATTCTCAAATACCTGTAAGGGCTTACACCAGCCGGAAAATCGAACCCCCACCCGTCATTACCATACTTAAAATCGGCGGCAGTTTCGGTACCGGATGGCGAACCCGAAGGTTTCACCACATTGCAGGTTAATAATTTAGTCCACGATGCATCAAGGGCGCCATTCACATTAGGGGAGTTTGATCCATATATTTCAAAATCTCTTAAGTTACCGCGTACATAGTATACGTTACCGATCTCCAAAAAGGGATTCATAATAAAGCGGCTAAATACTCTTTGTTTACCCAGGTCAAGCGTTACCATTTGAGGGCTGCCTGCACTTTCTACTGTAAATAAACAATTGGGCCAGCCACCTGTAAAGTTGCCGTCGTATATTTTGGTTAGATCCGTATAGGAATACAAGTTGGTTGCATCGCCGGGCAAAACGTACGGCGACCAGTCCAGTTTGGAGAACTGCTCCTCATAAAACGGAGTGAGGTTCAAAAACAAGGTATCAGAGAGGTTTAAGAACCTGTCGCGAACAAAAAATGCATATTTTCTTGCTATCGCCGGCTGTCCTCTTACCGATGCCTTAATAGCAACGCTGTTACTGTAAATATTATCCATCCCTTTTGGTTGCACAAACTGTCCGTTATTGGCGGTATCTACCAAAGGCACTATGGCTAAGTTATCTTTTGTAGGGTTATCTACTGCAATGTTAAACCCGCCAAAAGTTGCAGTAACCTTAAGCGAATTAAAAGCCAGTATATATGGCGGCGTAAGGGGTTTTACGGTAACACTAACTGGTGCCGAAGCCTTTTCGCTGGAGTTAACCGCGTATAGTTTTACCTCATGTTCCTTCGTGTCGCCAAAGCCATCAACGGTTAAAGTGTTGGAGTAGCGCGATGCAATTACCTCGCGCGATTTGCCGGGAGTTGTTTCGTAAACCGCCCGTACATAAAAAAGGTCGTCATCACCCGGCAGGGCATACGTTAAAACAGATAGCCCGTTTTTATTCTCTACCTGCACATTGCTCACAACACCCGGAGGGGTGGTATTATTTGTAAGGGGTTTGTTAAGTGTTTCCTGCTTGCAACCCGATGCTACTATTGCTAATAGCCACATGCTAAAAGCAATTTGTAATTTTATTGATCTCATGCTAATGTTTTTATTGTTAAACATTTAATTAAATAAATTACCAATTAGGGTTTTGTACCAAATTCTGATTGATAAGTAAATCGCTTTCCTGAATTGGCCACAAGTAATCGCGGGGGATTACAAAGCGCCTCGAGTAGATAGAACGTTCGCGGTAGTACAACTCGGGCGAGTTCTCACTTATCGACCAACCTGTTACGTTACTATTGAGCTCGACACCTGCGGTTTTCCAGCGTAACAGATCCCAAAAGCGTTGCCCTTCAAAACAAAGCTCCACGGCGCGCTCACGCTGGATAATAGAGCGCAAGCCATCTTTTGTAGTATACTTTGTTGGGTTGATGCTGTAGTTTGTCCACGAGTCCTGAACGGTAGGCAAACCTGCCCTTACCCTTACGCGATTTAGATAAGTATAAGCAGCAGCCCCCGGGCCTTGTGCCTCATTCATCGCCTCCGCGTAAAGTAAATACAGATCGGCCAAACGCATCTCCGGCCACGCGTAATTCAAATAAGTAACAGTTGCCCATTCGTAATGCCAATTAAGAGCCTTTTTCATATAAAATCCGGCGATGGGTATTGGCGACGACTGGCCAATTTCGGCGCCGCGCGATTTGAGCCACCAGGTATCAACGTCTGTTTTTGTTGGGCTGTTGGCCATATACCAAATGCCACGGTCGAAACCAAGGTCGGCATAGTAACGCGGCTCCCTATCAAAATTAAGCCTTGCGGTAGTTTCGCCTTCTTTAATGTTAAAACGCTCGGCATGGTTACCAACACGTAGCTTAGAGATGTTGCTAAAATCGAGTGTTTTATCCTCGTTGATAGGCACACCATTTTTGGTGTAGAACATTTTCGCCATTTTTATAGTTGGCCCAAGCAA
This sequence comes from Mucilaginibacter pankratovii, assembly GCF_014773265.1. Classification (GTDB taxonomy): domain Bacteria; phylum Bacteroidota; class Bacteroidia; order Sphingobacteriales; family Sphingobacteriaceae; genus Mucilaginibacter; species Mucilaginibacter pankratovii. The sequence continues at coordinate 161,650 of NZ_JACWMY010000008.1, forward strand.
GGGGCGGTTTGCCGATTTAGCAGCATCGGCGTTATTAAAGTCGTACTGGCCGGCACACATCGACTGGAAAAACGAACTGAAGCCGATGTTATTGACGGTTAATCCCCATATCAACTCATCGTTCCATTTTTCGCTCATCGCATTCCTGATGCTCATTTGCGTCATGGTAGTATCGCTCAGTTTAACTGTTTGCACCGGAAACTGGTACAATTTGATGCTCTGCGACTCGCATGCATCTATAGCCGCTTTACAGGCATCAGCAGCCAGCTGCCATTTTTCGGCGCTGTAAGTCGAGTTAAATAGTGCCTCCCCGTCTTTGTTTTTAAATGAATTATAGTCGGGGTTGCCGTTAAACAGCGGGCTTGCAGCGGTAACCAGCAATCTTGCTTTCATACTTAAAGCAATTGGCTTGGTTAAGCGGCCCAAATCGCTGCCTTCGTTTTGGATGGTTAACGGTAATTTTGAAGCGGCAAGGTCATATAAACCGGCTATATAGGCAACCACCTCATCAACCGGGCGGCGTTTTACCCTTACATCATCTATAGAAGCATCTATGGGAAGATTTTTATCAATAATGGGTATTGGCCCATAAGCACGAAACAGCTGGAAATGATAAAAAGCCTTTAAAAATTGCGCCTCGGCTATCCAACGTTCGCGCGTGTCAATATCAAGGTCGCGTACCTTATTCAGGTCGCTTACGTTTTCCAGAAAAACATTACAATCGCGTATGGCACGGTAGTTTCCCGCTGCATCCCTGGTTCCGTTCATATAATTGGCAATAGGATCTGATGAGTTTTGGAAACCTCTTGGCAATTGCAAAACGTTTGTAGAGCGGATGTGATTCGCCGGGTCTTCCACCCATACCTCATCACCAGCTGTAAGGCCAACGTTGTAAGTGGGGTCGGCCCCGGTTGGCAGGTACGAGTAGCAGGTAAACAAGTATTTTTCGGCCTCTGCTTTAGAAACAAATGCATTGGCTATTGTAGAAACGTTATCCGGCACAACATCCAAAAAAGGTTTCTTGCACGATGACATTGGCAGCGCCATTATTAAAAAGCCCATCAGCAAGGTGATTCCTCCCCTTGGTGCGCTGCCTGATAAAGTGTGCTTAATTTTTTGTATATAATTAGTTTTCATATAATTAATTTCTAAGCTTTTAAAATTCTACCCTTAAGCCTAAGTTAAACACACGCTGAATTGGATACCCCAAGCCCGATGTACCCATCTCAGGATCCCAAAGTTTAAAGCTGCTTAGGGATAATAGATTTAGCCCGTTTACATAAATACGCGCGCTGCTTAAATGGATGTTTTTTAGTGCGTTTTTAGTAAAGTTGTAACCAAGCTCTGCTGATTTTAAGCGAACAAAAGAACCGTTGCGCAACCACCAGGTAGAGGCTTGTGTGTTATTACCCTGTATTTGGGTGCTTAGGCGCGGATAAAACGCGTAAGGGTTACGGTTATCTTCAGACCAATGGTCATCAGCAATAGCACTCAACAAGCCGCTTTGGTTGCCTCTATCTAGCCTGTTCCACGACTGATAACCGCTAATCTGGTAAAAGGGAGAAATATCTGCCGAGTTGATGAAAAAGGATGACCGTGCAGAACCTTGGAAGAAGGCGCTGATATCGAAATTTTTATAGCCTACGGAGAAACCAAAACCATAGATGATCTCGGGTACCTGAGGATGGCCTATAGGCACCACATCCGAGCTGGTAATTTTACCATCACCATTCATATCCCGGTATTTTATATCGCCTGCTTTGTAATCACCAAAGCCTTGTACCGGTGAGTTGGCCACATCCTTATCGTCAATAAACAAACGCTCGGCAATAAGCCCGTATAGCTGACTTAATGAATTACCCACCCTCGAAAGGTACTGCAGGTTGGCAGGATAAATTGGCTCTTCATTTTTTAGCAGTTTGCTTTTTGAATAGGTAAGCGTACCGCGCGACTGGATCCAGAATGAATTGCTGAAATTTTTCTTATAATCCATAGCAACATCTACCCCGCGGCTGGATGATTTACCCGCGTTTGATGAAATGTTGGCCTGTAAGCCCATTGATGTAGGGATAGTGCTGCGTACCAACAAAATATTATCGCGGTTTTGCTGGTAAGCATCTAATGTAAGGTTAAAGTTTTTAGCAATAGTCAAATCCATACCAATATTGGTTTGGCGCGATTGCTCCCACGTAATGTTCCGGTTTTCGTAACGGTAGGTAACTACACCCGGCCTGCTGTAGGTATAGTTGGTACCAAACTGACCAATGCTGCCATTGTTAAGGTTTACATCAGATAGGTAAAAGAAACGATCGTTAGCAGAGCCTATTTGGTCGTTACCCACTAAACCGTAAGTGAACCTAAATTTAAGGTTATCAATAGTTGAGAGTAGCGGTTCAAAGAATTTCTCGTTTGATACCACCCAACCGGCACCAACAGACGGGAAGAAACCGAAGCGGTGATTGGCAGCGAAACGCTCGGAACCGTTGTAACCAAAGTTAAACTCAACCAGGTAGCGGTTATCATAACCGTAAGTAAACCTGCCCGATACACCCTGGTTACGCGAAGGTAACGACAGCTGAAGCGATGGCGCGTTACCGGTAAGGTAATTACGCATAGTACCAATCAACAAACCACTTACCGCATGTTTTTGTGCGAATATGCGGTTGTAGTTGATGGCAGTTTCTATATAGGTGATTGAGTTTGAAATATTTGCCGCCGGGTTTTGGTTGTAGGTTAAGTATTCTGTGGGCGTGGCGCCTATGCTACCTACCGAACCGTTGTTAAGCAAACTTAAACCGCTGAAAGTTCCATTTGATACGTTTGACTGATAATAATACGGGCTATACTGGCGCGATACGGTGAAGTAAGAATAGCGGGTTGTATAACCCATTGTCCTTGCCGATAGCCCCTCAGTAATAAAATCGAGTTTTTGGCTTAAGTTTAATTGTGCCGTTAGCGTACTGGTATTTGAGCTTTGGAAACCGGATAGTGATTGTGCGTACGGGTTCATATAAAGCGCGCCTCCCGGGATAATTGCGTTGCCAAAAAGCGGGTGGTTCTCAAACGGTAGTAAACTGGCCGGATAAATGGCCGGAAAGGCAACCGGGTTACTCCACAAAGCATTTAAAAAAGTATACCCGCCGCCGCCAATTGGCCCCTGATAGCTATCAAACTGGCCTTTTAAACTTACCACTGCTTCGGTGCTTTTGGTAAAGTTTAAAGTTGTGTTTGATAAAATAGAGTACGATTGAAGCTTAATGTTGTTACTGAAATTGTTGAGGCTATTCTCGGCCAGGTTACCATTATCAATATTGTAGGTCATGGCTAAATAGTATTTAGCTTTTTCGCCCCCACCGCTGGCGTTCATGTTGTACCGCTGGTTATTGGTTTTGGTTTTTATCAACTGCTTTATCCAGTTGTTGCTCGGGTATAACAAAGGATCATCGCCGGCAGCCGTGTGGTCTATTTTGTTTTGCGAATAAGGTAAAATACCCAACGGGTTACGGGTTAACACGGCTTCGTTGGCCAGTGTCATGTACGTAATGTTATCTGCCAGGGCAATATTTTTAATATTAGACGATGTTGAATTCTCAGCACGCATGTTGAATCTAACGGCACCTGTTTCGCCACGTTTTGTGGTAACCAGTATTACACCGTTTGCACCGCGTGCACCATACAATGACGATGCAGTAGCATCCTTAAGTACCGAAAAACCTGCAATATCATCCGGCTGTAAGCGGGCAAGATCGGTAGTGGTAGATTCTATGCCATCTATCAATATCAAAGGGTCTACCTTACCCGCACCAAATGTACCCACACCGCGAATGAAGAACTGGGCATTATCTGCACCCGGCTCACCGCTTCGCTGGTAAGAGATCATTCCGGGCACAACACCGGCAAGCATGGTTGTTAAGTTGCTGGTAGCACCTTTAAGCTGCTTGGTGCTTACGCTGGTTATAGAACTTACCAGGCTGGTTTTCTTTTGCGTACCGTAAGCCACAATAGCTACCTCCTCCAATGCATTTTTATCCGTATCCATTTGCACATCTACCTGGCAAGCACCATCTGCGCCAACAGGGTAGTTGGCGAGGTCGAACTCCTGTGTTTTAGAACCTACAAATGAAAAGGAAACGATAGTTTTGGCGGCGCCCTTCAGCACTATGGCATATCTACCATTAACATCTGTTTGTGTGCCAAGGGTTGTACCTTTAATTTTTACAGTAACACCCGGTAAAGCAAGCCCTTTTTCATCAGTAACCGTACCTTGCACTTTCTTTGGCACCACAACGCGCACGGGATCTTTCTGGGGTGCTTGCACAGGAGGCGCCGCATTTGTTTTTTCAATAACGATGAGTTGATCGCGCAACGTGTATTTTAGTTCTTTGCCTTTTAGCAAAACTTCAAAAACTTCGGGCAGCTGAGCATTGCTGAAATTTGCCGAAACAACCTCCTTATCATTGAGGAGCTTGTTGCTGTAAAACACCGTTAGGCCGGTTTGTTTTTTAATGGAATCGAATACCTCTGCTAATGTGATGTTAGCTTTTTGGATGGTAACCGGCCCTGGGCTTTGCGCCTGCACAGTGTTGTACCGGGTTAACAATAAAAGAAACAGAACAGGCAGCATGAGTCGCCGGTTAAATAAAATTTTCTTCATATATGTGTTAGATCTGATTGGTTTACACTAAGACCGGATCCAACAAAAACGGGTGAATAAAAAAACAATAAACTGTAACATTTATATATACACACAATAAATGCACTGTTTTTCAGTAGTAAAAAAAATAACGGAGATGACGAAGAAATTTGCCGGGACGTAAGCTGGTATTTCAGCGGTTTGCAAATAAGAGTGTAATTGTGCTCTGCAATTCCCTATAACGCGAACTTGCCTATTTGATGTGTAAAACCCCGTCTTTGAAATCGGCTTTCACTTGTGCAGAGGCCTTTATGTTTCGTATGAATATTTCAACAGGCTGTTTTTTATCAATTGCTCCGCTAAAAGTTTCCTCGGCCTTAGCCGCATCGTCAAATACTACTTTAACATCAAACCATCGCGATAGCACACCGCTTATTTCACTAAGCCTGGTATTATGAAAGTAGTAAACATCCTTCATCCAGGAGAGTTCGACAGCGGGGTCGAATGTTTGCCTGGAAAAGCCCGTGCCGCTTTGATAAACTGCCTGATAACCGGGCTGCAAAAGCAGCTTTTGGTTATTTTCTGCAGTTGTTGATACAGAACCTTCTACCAGTGATGTAACAGTTTTATCTGCCTGATAGGTATTGATATTAAACTCTGTCCCCAAAACTTTCACCTGGGTTTGCCCGGTGTGTACGATAAAGGGCTTGGCTGGGTCTTTAGCAACTTTAAAAAAGGCTTCGCCGGTTAAATATACCTCGCGCGTTTGCCGTAAAAACGAAAACGAAAACCGCAGGCTTGATGCGGAGTTAAGCCACACCTTAGTTCCGTCGGAGAGGATTATTTGATAGGTTAATGTAGGCGGAACCACCAGTGTACTCCACTCTTCGGCTTTCCTGTTTTCAAGCTGATAGCTTAGGCCTTCCGCGTTTTTGGTTAAATGTGCTGAAGCAGTATTCAATTCCCGGCTTGATGTATCAGAAAGGTTAAGCTGCTGTCCATTCTCCATCCGCAGTAAAATTGCCGGCTTAGCGGCACCGCGGTTTACGGTTGCAATATTACTTGCAGCCCGCTGGGATGGGTAAAAACGAAAGACGGCAACAGCGACGCATAACAATGCAGCCACAGAAAACCATGTCAATATCTTTTTTTTATAAAGTATGCTTTTGGGTAATACGGGCTGGATATCCGGCTCTACTTTATACCAGGCCTTATTTTCGTCAATACTATCAAAAAAGTTTTTGGCACCCGGTGACGCCAGGCCTTGTTGCATAGACTCCCAAAGGAGTTTAACTCCGGGATCTTGCACTATCGCCTGCCTGAGTACCTCACTATCTTCCGTGCTAATGGTACCGGCGAAATGCTCAATGATTAAATCCTGAATATACTCCCTATTATACGTCATTACTTAGTAGACCTAAAAATAGGGAAACGGGTGAATTATCTCGCATTTTTAAAACTATCTTTCAAGGTACGTACCGCCAGCTTCAAATGCGTTTTCAACGAATTAATACTAATGCCCATTTCAAAAGCGGCATCTTTATAACGTTTATTCTCATAATGAACAAGCGTAAAGGCTTGCATTCGTTGCACAGGCAATACCGCCAGCATTTTCTCGGTACAAATTTGCGGCACCTGCTCTTCTTCCTCCCCATCAATTTCGGTAAGCCCGTAACTATACTCAACCAACTTTTTCTGCAGCCTTGCTTCAGCTTCAACTTTCTTTAAGCATCTGTTACGAATAGCGGTAGTTAAATACGCCTTCAGTGACAAGTTAATATTACAATACAGTTGCCGGTCCCAAAAATCAACAAAAAATTCTTGCACAGTTTCTTCTGCATCAATTTCATCGCGCAAAATATAAAACGCCGACACATTGAGCAGCCTGTAATACCTTTTAAATAAAACTTCAAAAGCGGTTTTGTTCCCCAATTTTAATTGCTCAATAATTTGAGTATCGTTCAAAATTTCCATGAAATGGCATTCAATTGGTTTGTAATTGATAAGCGAGGTGCCTATTGAAAGTTAAATGTACAATTATTTATTGTTAAAACAACAATTAATAAAAAAATGATATTCTCTTATTATTATTAAAAAATAGCAAAAATAGTTCCGTCAATCTTGCGCTCGTTTTATTAATTAATGTAAACAAAGGCGCAAAAAAATTATTAACATAGTAATAATCTAATCATATTATTTAATTAATCGCCAACAATAAACCTGTATAAAAGCTAAAAATTAGGTATATAAAAAGATTAATAAGTTAAAAAACACGTCACTAAATGCCTGTAAAATATTATTACGTTCGCTCAACCAATCATCAACACGGCCTATAATGTCTATGCAAATAAATTTAATACTACCTAAAATCGCTAAAAAATTTACTGATATTTATAAGTGTTTTATTTACACTAATAACAATATTACGATCTGTTATTGCCTAAAAAAAACACACAGCTAATGTTTGGAGTGGCTTATTACGATGAGGTATGCCTTGGGAAAGGCCGGAGAAAGAGGTACGCATGATGAAGAAAGCCAGGATTAACGTTGTACGCATTGAGGAATCTACCTGGAGCACTATAGGAACCGCGGGAAGGCGTAACCCAAAAAGTTGTTATTGTAAAAATTTACATAAATGGCGCCTATCGTTGACACATGTAAAATCAAGGTTAGTGTAAATTCCGAGTCTTGATTTTTATTGCACAAATTGTTATGATTGCTTTATAAGAATTAGCAATAATTGAATGATTTTTGAGGTGACCTATTCGGTGACCAATCAAAAATTTATCTATATAAAACACTGATTTAGAGCGTACAGATTGTTAACATTTGTCCCCTCCCTCTCCGCGAAATAAAACCGAACCCAAAAGTTCGGTTTTATTATGCTTAGTTGAATTATATAACTAATTGATAGTCAATTCCAATCAAATTAATTTAGGGGATTCGAGGGTTCGAATCCACCAAATGCAAAACGAGTATAAAGCAGGAGGCAAAACATCTATAAATTGCCTAAAGCCTGCAATAGTAAAAACCGTTTTGATTAATGCTGCAATCTTTGCAGTTCACCAATCACGGGGATCTGGCTTTGCAGGTTCGCCTGTATGGCCGTTTGGATGTAGATCTCGATCTGGAATAATGTAGCTGCCTTTACTCCACCAACCAGTTTTTTAAACCTTTTAAAGTAGACCTTATACAGGGCGTTATATTTAGTTGTATTATTTAAATACTCCCCGGCTATCTTTGTGGCAAGGCTATCATTCAGCGTGTTATAGTTGTCTGTATATTGTTTGATTAAGGCTAACCCTTCCTGGTTGATTGCATTGTCTTTATATTCATACTGATCGTACATATCCCAAAATGCCTTGCTGTCTTTGTCTGCGATTTGCATATATTGAGTAATAATGGCTTTTTTTGTTTTTCCGAAAATCGAGGTGGCAATAGCCATGTCTTCCTTTTCTGTTTGAGCTGCCGCCAGCATGGAGAAAAACGAAATAAGAATAAGGGTAAGTGATATTTTTTTCATGATTGGTTATTGTTTGATGGTGATTAGTTTTCTTTATTATCTGATCCGCATGACCAGAACTTTTATATCCTTCAGTCGAATAAGATTAACTGGGTGAATGGGATCTTATGCGCTTATTAAAGAGCTTTTATTTTGTTGGTGGGCTGCAAAGGCGCCCGGATCATTTGTGCTGTGTTAGTGATGGTTTAAGAATGTATCAAATTGTTTGCCTTTCTTTTTTCATTTACAAACTTACCGGGTTAACAAACCACTATGCTTTTAAAAACACCCGAAACTCTTTTAAAATCAAATGGAACTTGAAATAATCAGGGTGTAATTATTGTGAAACCCGCTTATTTACTTAGGCAAATTTATTTAGGCAAAGAGCTTAAAGACGATGAAATATCGAAGCAAGGATAAATGCCAGCACAGCCACCACAAGCCCAAACATGAAAACGCTGTAAGCAGTGCGTAACAAATGGTATTTTTTTCCCAATACTTGTCCTTGCGCATACACATCTTTAATGAGCATCTCATGAAGGATTTCCCGATCCTCCATCATCATATGCATTCCCTGGCTGTACTCATCCGGTTCCATATGATAAAAATTGCCAAAAAACAGCAGGTTTATTTTTTCAAGCTCCGGGGTTTTCAAATTGAATTTGCGCCTCGGTAAAGCAGGGCGGGTTGATAATATGGAGAAGATCATAGAAAACAGGTTTACAGCCAATAAGATGAATGTCGGTATCATCAGGTAAGTGTTCTCCGATAGTTTCCTCAGTAATAAACTGATAATCGCGGATAAAATAATGGAATTTACGGTAATCAAAATATGAGCTTTATTATCAGCCATACTGCTCAACCGCTGGCTGTTACCGGAAGCGATCCTGAACATGGTATCAATCGCTCTTTCGTTATCATTTATCTTTTTCGAGCCTTTGTCCGGCTTTAGATCCAGCCTGTTACGCGCATCCTTTTCAGTTAACTTTAAAAATCTGGTTTTCATCCTGCGCAGGTTATCATTCTTTCTTTCCTGCAACGATTGCCGGCAATATGTTGTATAAAATTGTAAAGGTTCTAAAAAATCGATCATGTCCCGTAGCCAGCTGATCTCATCAATTTCTTTATTGTTTAAAAGTTCGGTCTCCTTCCTTAATGCCTCACTTCTCTTAAAAAAGGAATTCCGGCCGGTATGATATATGTCCGCATCGCAGATGATCTGCTCTGTAAGGCTTGCCGGCATTCCATTTCGCTGTGTCGACAAAATAATGGCAGTTACATGCTCAATAATCGGCGGCGCTACTTTGTGTTGTTCTAAAAAGTGGGAGGCAAACTGAGCGCCAGCTAATTCATGGTCGCGCTCGCCCTGCAGGTAGCCGATATCATGGAACCAGGCAGCTATGGTTAGCGCGAATAAATCCTCCTCATTCAAACCGGAAAAGCCGGCGATCTTGATAGCCGCTTTTACAACATAACGGGTACGGTCGAGGTTGTGATATAGTAAGGCCTGGGGAGAATTGTCCTCAAAGTAATCCGTCACAAATTTTTCGGATTTTTTAATGAGTCGTTGGTAGTTCATAAAGATTGATAAAAAATTAAATTAAGCCGACACTTAGGTATCGCTTTCCTATTGACTGTCCTTCGCGCAGTCAACAGGTTGCCATTTGAGATTGGCCACTTTATTGCCCATGGCCTTTCGCTGCCGGTGATGCCTGCGCGTCCCGAACAACCTATCCAGTGGTTGTCAATTACTGTTAATGATCCCAAAAAGGTCTGTCCTTATTATTGCCTAAGAGCATAATGCTCCCCTGGTTTTTATATGCGCTAACAACCTCCATACCCGTTGCCGTCACTATTCCGCTTATGAGGCAGGCAAATAATTCGTCGGTTAGTTTAATCCCACTATGATGAGTCTGGGCAAATACTCCGGGATTTGATATGAGGGATAAGCTTTCAAGGAAGAACTTTGATATAATATCGATATCAAAATCATTGCGGTATAACCCCATTTTAATGCCGCGTTCTATATTTGTTTTAAGCGTTTGATAAACGAACAGCGCCTTATGATCTTTAAATTTTTCATACGCTAATTCGTGGTTTTTTTCAAGGTCGTAAATGATGGCCGGAGTTAAAATATCATAAAGCTCGTGTATATATACCAGCAAAAAATACAACTCTATAATTGCGTCGCTTCTTTTTGAAATGAGGTGATTACAGCGACCGATGTGTTCTTCGGTTGCTTTATCTACCAATCCTTCCACCAATGAATCTTTATTGGAATAAAATTGATAAACTGTTTTTTTACTGATCCCTAAGTCGGATGCTATATCATCCATACTGGTGCTGCGAATACCATAACGGATAAAAAGGTTATGCGCCTTGTCGGCTATTTTTTTGGAAGTGTCCATTGGTTTGAATTGTGGGCTCTAATTAAGAAACTGAAATTGTGCATTTGAAAGCTGGCCGGCACAGCATTACTCTGTTTTAAGATTAAGATCTTGATGGTAATATTGACAGATCGGTCTCCAACGAGCGTCGTTTAATATGGTAGCCAATTCCATAAAAAACGCCTGGCTGAACAAAAAAGGAATATCGATAGTTAACGTAAGATCTCTTTCGCCGGTCGGCCGTTTCCAACCACTGTAAAACTTTCTAAGCACAGCGATTCTGTCATCATTGTACATACCATACCAGGTTTTCACGGCTGTGCAGGCTGAACTGGCGAACACTTTATTATCGTTTTTAGCTCCTATTATACTTTTTATAAATTCTTTTTCACTGTTTGGGGTATCAAAAGAGCAATAGCTATTATTAAGGTATGAGTTGAACCCGTTCTTTTGGAATAGTTCATCCAATTTAAACTCAAGGCAACAGCGTAGTTTTTTGGACAGGTTAATAAGATTTTGCCGTTCTTCGGATGTTAAAACAGGTTGCTCTTTCATTTTAATTGAAATTTAGATCGGGGGAATTAATCAAGTTATGACAATAGGCTCCCGGCATTCGTGCTATTTCTAAGTTTCCTTAGGGCCTTTGCCTTTAGCCGTCCTACATGCTCTTTGGTAACATTCAACCTCGTTCCAATTTCTTCGAGCGATGATGGCGTATATTGTCTGAGTCCAAAAAACATAAAAAGAACCTCGCGTTCACGTTCGTCCAATAGTGTTAATGAGCTATAAATCTCTTTGGTAGCAGATTCCCGCACTATATCATCATCGGCCTTTAAGTCGTTACTTTGCAAAACATCAAGCAGATTATACCCCTCTTCACCTTTTAAAGGTTCGTCAATGGAAACACTTACTCCCGATTTATTGATCAATTCCGCTACCTTTTCCACTGTTATGTCGATGCTCTCTGCCAGTTCCTCAATACTTGGTTTACGGCCCTGCTGCTGCTCTATTTTGGCAGACGCCTTATAAAGCTGACTTAGCAACCGAAGCTGGCTAAGTGGCAAACGGACGGTTCGGGCGTGGTCGGCAATCGCCGAACTGATCGACTGACGTATCCACCAAACTGCGTAAGAAATAAACTTGAAGCCGCGCGTTTCATCATAGCGTTTCGCCGCAGTTATTAAACCGATATTCCCTTCATTGATCAGATCACCAAGCGTAAGCCCCTGGCTTTGATACTGTTTTGCCACCGATATTACAAAGCGAAGGTTCGCTTTGGTTAACCTTTCCAATGCAGCCTGGTCGCCATTCTTTATGCGTTGCATCAGGCTTACTTCTTCCTTGGTTGATAACAGATCTATTTTGTTTACCTCGCTAAAATATTTGCTTAACGACTCGTATTCGCGATTGGTAATGCTTTTTGATATAACTAATTGTTTCATGGTAATTTGATTAATACAGTAACCATATCTGCCAGTAATTGCAACCTTTATTTAGACATGGATTTGCCTGGGAATAAGGATGTAGTTTAAGCTTCACCTACTGTTATCAGATGTGTAATTGCAATCCATCTCACGCTTTCTCAACCTTATCCCAGCCATTCATCTACTATCCGATAAAAATCGACAGTAAGGCCACGGCGGCGAGTAAGAGTGACAGGTGGCCGATTGATATTGATTTAACTTTTGATACCTCGCTGCTCCATTTCGAAAAAATCAACTCTATTTTATCTGTGAGCTCACAAGGCATCGAAATGTAAATTATGCTGAGTATGCAGATCAACATAACGTCATGTGTTATTTCATACATTAATTCCATGATTGTTCTTAGTTAAGCTTTGCTTTGAAATTAGCGCTCTTTTCCGTGGGTTATGGGCGTTCGTGCGAACTATAGTTGTTTTTGTGATTAATAGTTATTGAGGAAATTTTAACTGATCTATAAGTTTTTTGAATGTGTTTGCCTAATAAATAGCATACGATCAGTGCTGCGACTACGATTAAGTTTTTAACCGTCAGCCGGTCAAAACCAACGCTGTTCTTTCTTTGATAACCATGCTTCAAATTGTTCATAAACTTATTTTTTTATGTCCTCGCTATACATACAAAACACAGAGATTAAAAATTGCTATCATTTAAGATTTCTTAAAAAACAGATGAAAATCCGGAAGCTCCCTTCTTACTTATCACGTTTTTGTGTGCACCGGCTCCCATTTGCATTAGTCGCTATTCAATCACTTTTTAGGGCGGATAATTAACCGCAATGCCGGGTCGTTCGTCATCAAACTCAAGAACCAATTATAGGCGAGTTTAACCTTGTTCCCAAACCCAACAATAGGGATGATATGAACAAATAACCAAACAAGCCAGGCAGGCAATCCTTTAAAAAACGCCTTTGGTAAATCAACTACAGCCTTATATTTCGAGATAATGGCCATACTCCCCTTGTTTTTATATTTGAAAGGTTTTAGCACCTGCCCGGAGTGTAATCGCTTAAGATTTGAGGCAAGGCAAAACCCTTGCTGAATTGCCACTTGTGCAAGTTGGGGGTGCCCGTTTGGATAATCTGCATCCGTTGTTTGAAGGCATTGATCTCCAATTGCAAAAATGTTTTCTGCCCCCTTTACCTTATTAAATTCATCAACTATAATTCGGTTGCCCCGGCCTATACAATCGTTAGGAAGCCCCGGCACTTGCCGTGCAATAACACCTGATGTCCAAACCAGCGTTGCTGCCGGGATACATCCTCCATTGGAAAGATGAACATCTCCGTTAATATAACCCTTAACGGCAGTATTTAATTTTACCTGCACACCCAATTTGTCTAAAACCTTATAGGCCTCCGCCTGCGATTTTTTGCTCATAGGGCCAAGTAAAGCGTTCCCTGAGCTGATCAGATAAATATTGGCATCAGCCTCTTTAAGCTCCGGGTAATCTTTATTAATAAGCGACTGAATCATCTCTGCCAACATGCCGGAAACTTCCACACCGGTTGGCCCACCTCCGGAAATCACAATGTTCTGCAGTCTGCATTTATCCACCGGGTCATTTGTTCTTACGGCTTTCTCGGCATTCAACAATAAATGGTTACGGAGATGGATTGCATCGTCAATTGTTTTTAAGGGCAGAGCGTGCTTTTCTATACTTTCCAATCCAAAATAATTGGTCTCCGTCCCCATCGCGAGCACTAAAATATCATAACTCAGATCGCCATTCGATGTCTTAATTTTATTATCTGATGCTACAACCTCCTTCAATTCACCGAGGTGAAAACGAAGGTTTTCTTTGTATTGAAACATTCTCCTAAACGGGTACGTTATATTCGACGCTTCGATAAAAGCAGTAGACACCTGGTACAGCAGCGGTGGAAAAAGGTGATAATTATTCTTATCCACAAGTGTTACATTAAATATTGGGTTTCCGGCAAGATGCTTTGCCAGGTTCAGGCCCGCAAATCCCCCTCCGATGATTACTATTTTCATATAATTCCCTTTTTATTCGCCTGTCAGGATTTTCAGATCTGAAACCGCGATCAAATAAGACAACTGCGCGGCATACATATCGGCCTCGGATCTTGCCAGCATCGACTTTGTACTGAGCAGGTCGGTTTTTACATTAAGACCGGCAGCTTGTTTGCCTTCTTGTACTTTCAGTTCCTCTGTCTGGTAAAAAACAACCTTTCGTGTAACTGTAATGAGCGCCTGTGACTGATTGATTCTCCTGTAAGCCTTTTCGATATCATTATTTACCTGCTGCTGGGTATTAAGAAAGTTCTCTTCGGATTGCTTTAGCTGAAATTGTCTCTGTTTTACAATCTTTCTGTTTGAAAAAATATCCTGCAGGTTCCATTTCAAATTCACACCTATGTAGGGGTTGTTGGAGGGTAATACAGCACTTCCGAATACATAAGAGTACCCGCCAATTAAACCTATATCAGGTATATTACTTTGCCTGGCTGCTTTTATTCCCAATAAAGCTTTTGATTTATTCAGGGTAGCTATTTGCAAGTCGGCATTTGAACCGGATGCTACGTTCTTATACTCTTCTAAACCATTTATCTGTTGAACAGTTGGCTCTATCCCGGCAAGCTTTAATGAACCCGTATTGATACCTGTAAGGTTGGTCAGATCACCAGTATAATCCTGTATTTGGATGTTTATCTTCAGGATGTTCTGTTCTGCGTCGGCAATATTAGCCTGCAACCCTGCTTTATCTGCCGTTATTGTTTTACCGGCTAATAATGCATTTTCAACATCAGTATATTTCGACTTAGCCAGCGCCAGCTTTGCCTCTGCTTCATCCAGTTGCTTTTGTAAGATCAGCGTTCCGTAATAAAGCTTTACTATTGCCTGCTTTATTTGCAGCGACGTTTTGAATTTTTCCCTTTCGGTTAATGCCTCGTCCGTTTTGTCCACTTTTAATAATGTACCGATTTTGGCCTGTTGGGTTATGGGCTGGTAAACCGATATCCCTGTGCTGTAGTTATTTTTTTGACCTACGTTAAAAGTTCTGTCGCTGTTGGGAAACAACTCATTATTTGTTTCCCCAAGCGTGCCTTTAGGGATGGTGATCTCTCCCAAATTGAAAATATGCTGATAGTTCCCATTTAAGGTAGGCGTGGGATACCTCTTGATCTCATCTTCTTGAGTCTTCGCCTGCTTTTCTTTAATTTCCCACTGTTTTATAGCTAATACGTGATTGTTCTTCAAGGCAGAATCTTGTAATTGTTTTAATGTGTAAGATTCTATATTTTGAGCATGCAATGAGATACTGCGGCATAAGAGCATAAATATTGGCAGTAAAAGGCATTTTATAATTTTTTTCATTTTGCGGTTGGCTTTAATTTTTTTCTAAATTGTTCTGTTTTGGCTTTATCCAGGCAATGTATAGTACAGGAACAGAGATTAGCGCCATAACCATGCTCCATACCACGCCAAATGCCAGTACACTTGCAAGAGGGGCCCACATCGCAGATCCGGATATGATCATTGGCAACACACCAATTGCAGCCGCCATGGCCGTAAGAAAGATGGGCCTTAAGCGCCTTTTCCCTGATTCTATAGCCGCTGCTTTTAAATCAAGCCCGTGTTTCATCAGTTCATGGGTATGATCTACCAGGATGATCGCATTACGTACCACAATTCCCGAGAGTGCTATCAAACCAATAAAAGAGGTGAAACTGAAGTAGTTACCGGTGAGATAGAGGCCCATGATTGCGCCAAACAAGCTTAATGGTATCGTAAGCATTACTATCGCCGCCTCTTTCAGATCGCGGAATTGGAAAAGAAGGATAAAAAATATCAGCACAAGGCTCACAAGCAATGCAGTAATTAATTGCCCCAGTGCTTCTTTTTTGTTAAAATCTTCGCCGCCATAATCAATGCGATATCCGTTGGGCAATTGTAGTTTAGCTATTTCAGGCTGTATAGCTGCCAATAGTTCTGACGGAAGTACCTCGTGTGTTGTTTCGCTTTGCACGGTAAGCGTTCTCACACCGTTTCGGTGCATGATACGGCCGGTTTGCCAGCGAGGTGTTAAATCTGCAATTTGCCTTAGCGGAACATCAGCGCCGGTAACAGGGGATCTCAAATAAATATTCTGGAGATCGTCAGTGGTCTGCCTGTTTTTTGCATCCAATCTAAATACAACATTTACCGGATTATTGCCTTCATAAATGGTAGAAATAGCAGCGCCGCTAAACCCGGTGTATACTGATTGAGAGATACCGGTTGTAGTATAGCCCAGGCGGCTGGCTTCTTCTTTTAATTTTATTCCAATTCCATAATAATCTTCTGCAAAGTCGCTTCTTACAAAACGACTGCCTTTCGCTTTTTTTATAATATCACTTACCTGTATTCCAATAGATTTCAAATGATCGATATCCTCGCCGATAATTCTAACCTCTACCGGCGCTTTGAGCGTTGAACCCTGTTGCATTAATTTAACGTAGGTTGTTCCCTCTGGTATTAATTTATCTACTTTGCTGCTTAATTCCTCGGCGAGTTCGTCAGTAGTCTGTTCTGTGGTTGTATTAATCAGTATCTGTGCATAATTATTTGTGGGGAATTCCGGCGAGAAATTATAATAGAACCTTGGAGAGGCAGTACCCGAAAATGTTGCATAAGACACTACTCTTTTGTCATTTTTCAACAATGCTTCCGCCCTTAAAATCGCCTCCTGGGTCTTTTCTATTTTTGTACCGGTAGGCATCCATAATTCTACAACAAACTGGCTCCTTTCTGCCGCCGGGAAGAATTGTTGTCTTATTCCCTTTGCAAACAGTATCAATGCAAATACAATAGGTACTAAACTGCTTATGATAGTTATCTTTGGATGATTGACGCACCAATCTAAAAGCTTGTTATACCCATTCTGCATTAAATCCAGCAATGATTTTCTTTGTTTCTTTTTGGTTGCTTCTTCTTCGGGAGCATCGCTTTTTTGGTGTAACCCTTTTTTGATAAAGGTGTAACAAAGCATAGGGGTTAATACCATTGCTACTATAAATGATGATGCAAGGGCTACTGCCACGGTTATAGGCAATGCATAAATAAATTCACCCGTAGTTCCCCGTAACAAAATCATCGGCATAAATGAAGCGATGATAGTAACAGTTGCGGCAAGTACCGGTACTACTAAATCATTGGCACTCCTCCATGCGGCGGTGGCCCTGTCAACACCTTCGTCCAGCAGTTCAACATAATTATCGGCAATTACAATAGCATCATCCACTACCATCCCTAAAACGAGTATCAGCGCAGCCAGGGAAACCTGGTGCAATTCAATCCCCAATGCATGCATTATGGCAAAGGTTACCGCAACGGTCATCGGGATTGCCATAGCTGCAACGGTAGCTATACGTAGGGGCAAAAGCAATACAACCACCACGATCACGGATACGATGGCCAAAAAGAATTCATGGATGAAATGCGATATGTTTTCGTCAACCACCTGGGGCTGATTAACAACAGTGGTGATTTTGATATCGGATGGGATTACCTTTCTGGCTTCTTCAATCTTGCCGGTTATTTCTTTACCAAATTTCACGATGTTATTACCTTCCTGCATCTGAACCGAGAGGATCACGGCTTTATTGCCATCAACTGTAATAATGGTCTCCGGATCAGCGTAATCCCGGGTTAAGGTGGCTACATCTCCCAGTTTTGCTACAGAACCCGATTGGGATGTGCCAACTATTTGATTGGCCAGGTCGGTTTCGGTATTATAGTAGCCATTTGTATAAAGCGGCGTTTTGTTGCTGCTTGTTTTAACCTCGCCGGTTGGATTAATGTTGTTTTGAGATTGGAGGAGCTTTACCACCTGTTGGGCGTTAACACCATATTGCGACATTTTCTCTGTGTTTGACGACACCACAATTTCCTCTTGCTGCTCGCCTATCCGCTTTATTTTTGAAGCAGCGGGTATAGTGCGCAAATAATCTTCCAATCTTTGGGCATAATGTTTTAATTCTTCGTAGCTGGCGCTCTTGCTTTCCAGCCCGATCACCAGGGCTTCGGTATCGCCGAAATCCGAGTTTACAACAGGCCCTTTAACACCGTCCGGTAAATCAATTTGCTTGGAAACTAAAAGCTGGTGGCGAAGCTTACTCCAAAATATGTCGGGTTGTTTTACACGCTCGGTAAGCTCTACGTTTACTACCACAATGCCATCTCTTGTAGTAGAGTATGTTTTTGATTTATCTACCTCTTCATACTGAAAAAGATATTGTTCCAGTTTTTTTGTAACCTGGTCTTCCACCTGTGCGGAGTTAGCTCCCGGGAAAGATGCAATTACTAAGCCCTGGCGGATGGTAATTTTAGGATCCTCCCTGCGTGGCATATTCAATAGGGAATTTACACCAACCGCAAAAAGCAATAGCAATACCGATAATGTGACTTGCTTATACTTAAGCGATGCTTTTATAATATTCATTTCAGTTTTATTTATTGGTTATAGAAATTGATGAACCGTCAGACAGTCTTTTCTGGCCGCTGGTAACCACCACTTCGCCGTTAATAAGCCCCGAAATAATTTCAATTTTGTTATTAAACATATTCCCCAGGCTGATTCTGCGCTTAAATACCTTGTTCTGCGTTTTATCCAGCACAAAAACGTAGCTCTGATTTGCCAGATCCTGTTGAACGCATTCTGCCGGTAATAATATCATCTGCTTTTTTTCTGTGGTAGCAATCTTTGCCTCGGCAATCATTCCTGGCCGGATAAGCGATGCCGGGTTATCCAGTTCAATTTTAATGGTGAAAGCCCTGGATGTAGCATCTGCTGCCGAGCCAACTTCAATTACTTTACCTGTGAATACCTTATCAAGTGAGGAAATATTAATCTTGCTTATTTGCCCAATCTTTACTTCATGCAGTTCCGACTCCGGAACGTAGGCCAGCACTTTTACCTTTCTGATATCTGCTATAACAAACAACGGGGTACCAACACCCACAATCTCGCCTATCTCTGTTTGTTTTTTGAGCAATACACCGCTAATTGGCGAATACAACCTCGTATCCGACAGATTTTTTTGCTGTAACCGTTGTTGAAGTTTTGCCTGCTGTAAATTGAACCCTACTTTGGAAAAGTCACTTTCACTTAAACTGCCTCTGTCATGCAATATGTTTAAGCGGTTAAACTCGTCGGTAGCGGTGCTAACCTGTACATCGGCTGTTCCCTTGGCAATGGAATAATTGGTTGGATCCAGGCTGGCGATCATTTGCCCTTTTGTAATATTTTCCCCTTCTTTATTGGAAATGTAGTTGATTTTGCCACCCACCATAAAACTAAGCCTAACGGTGGTGTTACCTTCTATATTCCCGCTTACAGATACTTCTTTAGCGATGGTATCAGGATGAACCACTTCCGTTTCTACTGCTGTACTTAAAGGCGCGTTCTGGGTGGCATGCTTGTCTTTAGTTTTACAACTAAAAAGTAAAAACAGCGGCAAAAAAGCCGGGAAAATCAGGGTTTGTATAAGTTTTTTATTTTGTCTCATGTTACTCTATTTTATTATTCTGTGAAAAATTGTTCTTGTATTTGTACTTCGTTTATGTCAAAAAAAAACAGGATGCTTTTTATTTTCTCAATAAATTCTTCATTGCCTGAAAGGATAAAATCCAAGCGTTGCATGGTGTTGGCGTTTAAGACAGCTTCTATTTCCTCGTTTGGAGATAAAGTTGTCGCTTGGATGTCTTTTGAGGTATAGCTTACATATAGTTGGGTAAGAAAACGCCTCTCAAGTATTTGCAATTCTTTTCGGAATACATATTGCTCGTTCACAGAGAAATAGAGTAGAGAGACCTGCTGATATTCCTCGTCAGTCAGTTTTAATTTTATCGTCGGAAAAACGGACGCAATCCCAAGATCATCTGTTATATATATATAATGAACACCCATTCCTTTAACATCCTTATGCATTAATAAAAATTTATAATGCAAAGGAAGGCAAGAAGAATGAGGCTGCTTTTAAGATATCTTAAAAAATGAAAAAGTATCTAAATCAATATTCGAACCTCGCAACATGCCTTAAATCACCTTGATTCGATCCTGTTTTGTCGCGATAGTAGTAACCTATCGGCTTATACCTCCTGGCCACAGTAATCAGGCCCCAATTCCCCTCGTCGATGAGATCACCAGGACCGGGTCCGATGGTAATGTTTTTTGATATAACTAATGATTTCATTTTTTTCCGTTTTAATATGAAATGGTATATGCAGGGTATTTATTTGTTTTTTCGGTAACCATTAGGCCTCGCTCCTTTTTTAAATCGTCCGCTTCACGAACAAATTTCCGGGATAAAAGCGCACCAGCGCTTTCATTTTCAAACGAATTGATATGAAAAACAAAGTATCCGGTTGAACCCCTGAGAGCGATCGCCTGGCCAAATGAATACTTTTTCCGGCGGGTTTGTAAGATGGCTTTGATTTAAAGACAGAGATGGCAGGGGAGCGACGCAGTCTGAATCGGTTTGTTCCAGCAGCCAAATGGTATAATAAAAACCGGAGCAGCGACCTGCCCGCATTAACGATGTTCTGCAACCAAACCTTAAAGGGGGGTAGGGCCCCAAACAGGCAAAACTGCTATGGGCCAGGCAATGTGAACTGTAACCCACAAAATCTGTGAAATATCAATACTTATATTGAAATATCAATACTGTTTCCCCCAAATACTCTAATTAACTAATTGATTATCATATACTTAATAAATCGGCACGATATTTCAATGGGGTTATGCAATTAAAAGGTGCTGGCGATAAAGCACCTTACTCTTTTCATCATTGATCTTTAGCGCATGAGCATGACCTTTACTAATAACGATATTGATAGCGGCCTGGGGTTAATTCAAAAATACCGGGATGCTTTTGATAAATACCAAAATGATGGCATTATTGAGATGGATAAGAGGGTGAAGTATCGGTTTGATTTTCAGATATATCGCATGGAAGATATTCTTCCAATTGTTAGCAGAGTAATACCCCCGATGCGGCAGTCTACCTATTCCATTGCCTTAATAAAAAAAGGGGCGGGGGAACAATCCATAGGACAATTTACTTTTCCAATTACGGATAACAGCCTATTTGTAGTGCCAAGATATGTAATACACTCCAGCAAATATACATCAACCGATTGCTCGGGATATTTACTAATGTTTGATATTGACTTTTTTTTAAACTCCTCCTTTATCAAAGATCGGATCGGCAGAAACAGGGTATTAAAAAATCCTCCCCAGCCTTATCTGCACATTGATGAACAAAAAGCCCGGGCCCTTGCAAAGATCTTTGAATGTATAATTGAAGAATTTACTTCGGGCGATGAAGCAAACCGGGAAATGATCGCCATAAAAATTCTTGAATTGCTGATCAACTTTGACCGGTTTTTAATAAAGGCTGAACTGTCAGTTAAAACGGTCAACTTTCACCCGGTGATCGAAAAATTCAACGAACTCCTTGAACGTAACTTCGATAAATATAAAAGCGTTCAATATTATGCTGATGCATTAAGTATTCATCCTAACCATCTTAATTTTCTGTTAAAAAAGTATAACGGAACGAATGCAAAACAGAGTATAAACAACAAAATCATAGTAGAATCAAAATATCTCCTATCAGATCAAAAACTCATCATCAAAGAGATCGCTTATAAATTGGGATTTGAGGACCCCAATAATTTTTCAACATTTTTTCAAAAACATGCCGGCATCTGCCCGGTAGCTTTCAGGAATTCATTAAATAAAAGAATGACAGGCACTTTTGGTTAAGTGGTATAACATGCTTTAAACTGTTTTAGAACATTTTCAAAGGTGATCAATCTTTTTGTTCGATCTTATGAGGCCCAATTTTTTTATCCTCGAATTCAGCGTCGACACATTGATCTTCAACATTTCTGCAGCACCATCTTTGCCGCTGATCTTCCATTTACATTTTTCAAGTACCGCCAAAATATGGTCGCGTTCGTTTTCCTCAATAGATTTCATTTGTCCTCCATTATTAAGCAAAAGATCGCTATTTATCTGTTTGGGAAAGTTGATCGATTCTATCATCGTACTTTTTGCCAGCAAGACACTTCGTTCCATTAGGTTTTCCAATTCCCTCACATTTCCGGGCCACGAATAATCAAGTAATTTTTTCATCACGCTTTCCGTAAACCCCGTAATTATTCTGCCTTCTCTCTGAGCGAAAATATTGATAAAATGGTTTGCTAATGATATGATATCTTCCTTCCGTTCGCGAAGAGCAGGCATTTCAATAGGAAAAACATTTAGCCGATAATAAAGGTCCATTCTAAATCGGCAGGATGCTATTTCATCTTCCAATTTTCGATTAGTGGCCGCAATAACACGAACATTAATTTTTTTTGTCGATCCGCCGATCGGCTCAATGGTTTTTTCCTGTAGAACGCGTAAAAATCTTACCTGCAGCTCCAGCGGCAACTCCCCAATTTCATCCAGAAAAATTGTACCACCGTCGGCCTGTTCAAATTTCCCCGTTCGTTTGTTGATAGCCCCTGTGAACGAACCTTTTTCGTGACCAAACAGCTCCGATTCTATCAGGTTTGCAGGCAGTGCTGCACAGTTAACGATCACTAATGGTTTTGCTTTGCGCGAAGAGATCTGGTGAATGCACTGGGCCACCAGTTCTTTTCCTGTTCCGCTTTCACCCAAGATAAGTACCGAAGTATCGGACTGGCCTACGATGTTAATATTTTCAATTACCTCAAGTATACTCCTGCTCGTACCGATGATATTACTCAGAGCTGCATTGTTTAAAAGAGCGGGAGAATTTTTAGAAAGCCCCTCGCGTATTTGAGCCGATTCCAGTTTTTCCCGCTGAAGGTAGCAGGCAATGTCCAGCATAACCAATACATCCTTTTCGCGGAACGGCTTTACCAGGAACCCATACGGTTTAGTTAATTTTGCGGCTTCCAGAAACTGCTTTTGTGAATTGGCCGACAAGAATACAAAGCCTATATTTTTTTCTGATAGCGCCCTGGCCAGGTCTATACCATTAAGGTTACCCTGCAGAGAGATATCAAGCAATACCATATCCGGTTTTTCCTTTTCAACAATGATCAATGCTGTAGGAACAGACCTGGCAACTGAACATACCTGGTAGCCGGCGCGTTCGAGTATCGCCTGCAAATTAAAAGCTTCAATAAACTGATCTTCTACTATAAGTATTTTGCTTTTAGTCATGAGTAAGCTTCCTGTTGCGGTTGATTTAAAAAGTCCGAAGTTTCATTAAATTGATCGTTTTTAAAGGTGATAGTGACCTTAGTGCCGTGATCATTTTCAAACCCGGCCTGCGCATTTATGTCCTGGCAAAGCCCCCTGATCAAATTGAGCCCAAGTGAACCCCTTGGCGTGTAAATCATCTCCTGGGGCATACCGATGCCGTTGTCGGCTATCATTAAGGTAATTTGGTCATCGCGTTGAACCATTTGGATCGTTATAGTGCCATTGGGGTTTTCGGGGAATGCGTATTTAATTGAATTAGTGACCGCCTCATTAATAATTAAAGCAAGGGGTATAGCTTGTGAAACGCCAAGTTTCAAATTTTCAATATCCAGGTTAAATCTTATTTGCTGCAGAATGCCAAAGCTTTCGCTTAAATAGTTGATAAATTCGGGAAGGTAAACGGCCATGTCGATAGTTTTTAGCTCATCAGACTGATATAACTTTTGATGGATCAAAGACATGCAATAAATACGGTGCTGGCAATTTTCTATCGCAGTTAATGCCTCACTTTCCAAATTTGCTGCCTGCAATTCCAACAGGCAGATAACCGTGTGCAAATTGTTTTTAACCCGATGATGAACCTCCTTTAACAACCAATCTTTTTCGGACAGCAATTGTTCCAGCAGCTTATTCTTGTGCATAATAACCATGTTGGCTTGCTCTTTATTCCTGAATTGTTTGTAAAGTAATCCAACAATGATAACGAGCAAGAATATGCCGCCTATAGTTAAATTTCTGACAAGGTTAGCTGTTTTGTTCTCTTGTGTAAGCAAGCGGATATCCTTGTCTTTTAACGTGATCTGGTGTTCTTTCTTTTCAGTTTCAAACTGGATCTGTAGTTGCTGAATTTGCTTGCTTTTGGCTTCATTAAATAGCGAATCCTTGATCTGGTGGTACTTTAACAGGTATTGATTCGCAGATCTGAAGTTCCCCTCGGCGCTATCCAGTTTAAACCATTGGAGACTGTTACGTCCGATCATCGCAGGCTCATTTATTTTATGCACCAAATTTGTGGCTTTAATTAAATATTGGCGTGCCAATGAATACTGCCCCGAAGCGAAATAATATCTAACAAGCAGTGTATAAGCTAAATCAAGGACCTCTTCACTGATTTGCTGATGATTAATTATATCAACAACCCTATTGCAGTACGGTATCGCCTTACCATATTGCCGAAGAGCGGTATAAACGTATATAAAAGAACCATTTATCACAATAGCGGACCCATAGTCCTTCGATTCCAGATATTTCTTTGGGAAATCCCTCAATAATTTCGCCGCTTCTTCGGTTTTATTTAACCTTATGTAGCTCTTCACAATATTCCACAATACCGTACTACTATTTGAAGCGTCATTATATCTTTCTGCTATTTGCAATGCATTTTTTAAATAAACTATTGCTTTTTCATTTTGATCTGTATCCATAAGAATTATGCCTATGGTATTATATATTCCGCAGAGTTGCATCGTGGTATCTTTAAGGCTTTCGGCAGTATGCAATGCGGTTAAGCCGTAATTTAACGCCTGCTTATAGTTACCCAAACTAAAGTAGGCACTTGCAAATTGAAGATAAACACTATGTACCTTGCTGTAATGCGCAGACTTATAAGCTGCAATGGACAGCTGAAGTACTTCTATCGCTTTCTCGTATTCATTATTGAGCATGTATAAATCACCCAAAAAACCGTAAGCTTTTGCTGCTAACATTACCTTTCCGGCCAACTGGTAGGCAGCGGCTTCCGCCTTGATAATTTTTATCTTGGTAACAAGTTGTTTTGGATCATTATCATCATAATAATGTGATAGTTCGGAGTAAGCCTGCGCCAACAGGTATTTATCACTATTTTGGTTCAGAACTTGTATCGCCTTTTCTCCAAGGGCTATTCCGGCATCACGCTGCCCTATTTTTCGTAGTAATGACGATTTCGCCATTAAAATACGCCCATTGACGAGATCTGATTTAATTCTGGCATTCAATCGTTCGGCTTGTGCAATATATCCTGCGGCACTATCCACACCTGCTTTATTTTCGCCGGCTTTTGAGATTTGAAACTCTGCCAGTTTTAAAAGTGCGCTGACATGAGCCGTATCCGGCAAACTTTTATTCAGTATTTTAATCAAAGAATCCACGCTATGACGTGTTTGATCTTGCCCGCGGACAGATGAAAGCAGGAGTAAGAATGAGATAGTTAACACGAATCGGTTCATCGTCTGAATGGTCTAACTTAAACCAAAACCTTTGTTATAAAATTTCAAATTGATTGTCAATTGGATAATGCACTGTCAACACAAATGCCTGGTTTACGTACACAGAGCAGGAACGACTATTCAAATTCGAACTTTACATTAGCTAAAATATTTCGTGGCTAATTATTAAGCTAATTTACTTATACACCTTTAAATAATCACCATTAATATCAAAAAAAGTATTGAATTTTCGTTTATTAAATACTTGCTTGGGCAGTGGGGCGTAAACCGAAATTCAGAAAAGAATTCATTTTCAAATAAGGCAGGATTTTTATCTGAGACACAAAAAAAGGACCGAAAACACGGCCCTTTTAACATTATCCAGTTTAGTACCAGGCTGGGTTCAACCTCGGAAACGATAGATCTACTATCCGGCATTCTCCTTATTGGTTTTCCGTCAATCCAGGTCACATAATGCAGCGAAAATGGTGGCAATCTTCATTAAATTTTTCATTCGTACGTGATTTAATTCTTATTTATTATTGAGCTCATCTTTGAAGAAATACAGAATGGCTGAGAAGCGCAGTGGGTAACTATATTTTGTCCCGGTGGCCATACATACGGCAAAAATTATCCCTTTTTGAAGTTTCAATTCCAACATCACAAAAGTCCGGTGATTAGTTTAGGACAACCTTTAATTTTCAAACAATACCATTTAATAATCAAATAATATTCTATTTTTTGATGTGTTTGATCCGGAAACCTATAAAAGTTAAATAGTCAATACTTGTAATCTCTATAACAGTTATTTAGAACCATCGTTAATCAGGGCCATTATTACTATTCCATTTTCATAACCTGCCCATCCGATGCAAGGCTGGAAATGAATAATAGTTGCGCTACCGTACTATCATTGGCCTTTAACACAGCAACGGTAATATGTATTACTACTAAAGCACAACAAATTGATTATCAAAGGTCATCGTTTGATTTTAAAAGTTCTGATAACCGAAAATGGTGGACTTTTACTTAAAGCAAACAATAACACTTGGTTTATTTATTGGCGACGACTTAGCCTACCCGGATGTTTCTAAGGTTACCAGGTTATATCGTTATTGCGGAATTAGTATTGCTATCAATATGGCTGTACCGGTGATACATTAATACTCAAAGAGATGAACAAACAAACAAAAAATGGTAAAATAATAAATTGTTTACTGACACGAACAATTATTAAACTGCATGAAAATGGGTTTTCGGAAGACTTTACTGAAGAGGAAGGAATTTATACCTGTATTCAATGCAATATGCAATTTTCCAGTTCATATATCCAAATCAATATCTGCGATCTGGTCTTTGATGATTTTTCCGGCCGCTATAAATATATCTACACCATCGAGTCTTATTCTGGGCTTAAAGGGGTCTTAATTGCAGATTCGCCATATTTCAATACTGCAAACTAACATGCAAGTGAGCCGACTTAGTTATTTCGGTTATCCTAATAATTAAAATTAGTTGAATTTTAAAGGTATTGCTATAATTGTTAAAGACTTTTTATGCATCAAAGGGATAAATTTGTCTGTATGTTTTTTTATACCTGTAACGGTGTACAAAATCAGAATGGTTATGGTAATAAACAGAGAAGAAAGTTACCTTAACTTGAATGGCCAATGACATTAAAGTTGCCTTGTTATAACTCGAATGACATAGGCGCGGGCAACGTTTGAACAGGTACCGCGAAAAATTTTATGCCTAAGACTTATTGCTTTGCAATTGAATGCAACTAAAAAGTATTTGAAAGAGACAGGAATATCATTCAATGTATAAATTAAACTTATGACAGGCCAATTTTGCGGAACTAATGAGGATATGTACATGCTTCAGCAATACTCCGACGTTTATAATAAATATCTGAAAGATGGTGTAATAGATCTGGATAAACGGCTTGGCAAGCAATTCAATTTTCAAATCTATCGCATAGAGGATGTTGTACAAAGCGTGAGGGGCATTGTGCCGCCGGGCCGCCAAACGCCGTATTGGATCACTTTTGTTAAAAAAGGCACCGGAGAAAAAATGATTGGCACATTTACTTTCCCAATTCAGGATAATTTATTGTTTATTGTTCCCAAACAGGTTATTCATAGCAGCAGGTACACATCATCTGTAGATACCGCCGGATATATTTTAAATTTCAGTATCGATTTCTTTTCAAATAAACCTTTCCCTGTACAATACATTGCGGACAGAAAAGTGCTAAAAAACTCAATCAGGCCGTACCTGCACGTCGACGAAAAACAAAAAACGGAGCTTTCCGAAATATTTGAATACATCCTAAAAGAACATGGTGCTAATGAACACGAGAATAAATTGATGATTGCAATAAAGATTCTCGAATTACTGATCTATTGCGATAGAATCTTTGCAAAAGCCAACCTGATAAATGATGAGATCATGTCACATCCAACAGTTGATCATTTCAACGAATTGGTTGAAAATAACTATAATAAAAAAAGAATGGTGCATTTTTATGCCAACGCGTTAAATGTACATCCTAACCACCTAAATTTCCTTTTAAAGAAATATAGCACTATGACCGCGAAGCAAAATATCAATAAGCGGATCATCGTAGAAGCCAAATTTCTTTTAGTAAGTTCTAAATTGCATGTCAAACAAATAGCTCTCCGTCTCGGATTTGTAGATGCCAACAATTTTTCGAGCTTTTTTCAGAAACTTTCAGGCATTTCGCCGCTGGCCTACCGAAAGAATGCCGGCGGACCGGCTGATTTGTTTTAACCGCAGGCTCACATTTCCATGAATCGATCGTAAAACTACAGCACTTCAATCATCCTTTCTGTTGATTTGATCTCCAATAAGTGCCCCGCCGACAACAGGATCATTACTTTCATTGGAACACTGCGAAATTTCCCTTATTACGGTATTTTACCTTTTTCCCAGGCTTCACAACAACTTCATTCAACAGGTGGCTGTCTTCGGACAGGGATGCATTGATCATTTGTTGTTTGCCAAGAATAACAGGAGTGTGACCGACTTGTAGCCAATAAAGGAAAGAGTGACCGTTTTGACATATAGAATTACTGGCGAGGTGATAGCGACCATCGCTGCCGGTACTTGTCCCTATGGCGGTTCCGGTAATCAACGGTAAAGCTAATGTGTAACTACAGCGCAAAAATATCCTACTTGAAAATCAAAGTCTTTCATTTGAAATTCAAATCCGCAGGTACATCCTTGCCGGTAGCTTTGTAATGTACCGGAAAAGGCCGGTGATCCGGAAGA
The DNA here is from genome assembly GCF_014773265.1 of Mucilaginibacter pankratovii. Lineage (GTDB taxonomy): Bacteria > Bacteroidota > Bacteroidia > Sphingobacteriales > Sphingobacteriaceae > Mucilaginibacter > Mucilaginibacter pankratovii. The sequence goes on from NZ_JACWMY010000008.1 coordinate 190,383, forward strand.
AACGATTAGCTTGAAATTTTTTTCGCGATAATTAATACTATCCGGATTAATTAAAAATTATCGGAAAATATATGAGAGAATTTGTAGTAAAAACAACTTTAACCCAACGGGATGACCGGTCGCTCGACCTCTATTTCAACGAAGTTGAAAAGATTCGCCGGATTGAAATAACCGAAGAGGAAGCACTTTTTAAGCGAATTGAACAAGGCGACAGGCAAGCGCTTCGCCAATTAATTGTTTCCAACCTACGCTTCGTTATATCTGTAGCCAAACAATATCAAACCCAAAGTATAAGTCTGAACGACCTGATCAATGAGGGAAACCTTGGAATGATACGAGCTGCGCGCAGTTTTGATCCTAAAAAAGGCTTCCGGTTTATTTCCTATGCGGTTTGGTGGATCCGGCAAGCCATTTCAACAGCTGTACAGGAACAAAAACGTTTCATTCATTTACCTTTAAATCAGTTGACCATGCTGAATCAGTATGCCCGTACAGCGGCAAAAATGGAGCAGCAGATGAACAGAAAACCTACCTGTGAAGAAGTGGCCTTGGAACTTGGCGTAGATGTACAAAAAATGGAAGAACTACTTTCCAATGCAGAATTAACCACCTCCATTGACCACCCTGTATCAGGTGGTTCTACCACAGTATTGAGGGAGTTGTTACCTGATGATTCAAGACCTCCTGACGAGGTGCTTATCAAAGAGTCGGTTATTTTCGAGGTTAACCGGGCGCTGAATATTCTTGGTAAAAGAGAAAGGGAAATAGTCATGCTCTTTTTTGGGCTTAGTTCATTTATACCGCATCGCCTCGAAGAGATTGCCGGGAAGTTATGCCTGTCCGTTGAACATACAAGAAGATTAAAAGACCAGGCCTTGGATAAACTGCGGAGCTCTACGCACGCCCCCTCTCTAAAATCCTGCTTTAGTTAAACTAATCATAAAATGAAGGACATTTTTTTGATCGGGATATCAGCTGGCCGACCTGTTATTTGAATTTCAGACCAAACCCTTTGATTTATAAAGAGCATTGCAATTACCCCCCTATACCTTAGCCTTTTTAAATCGAAGAACGTATGGGAATGAAAAATGCTGAAAAGAAACGACTGCTTGAACCAGCCTGGAAAAACTGGGGACCATACATCAGTGATCGCCAGTGGGGAACGGTACGGGAAGATTATAGCAAAAATGGCGATGCCTGGTCATTTGTAACGCACGAGATGGCGCGCAGCAAAGCGTATCGATGGGGTGAGGATGGTATAGCCGGGATTTGTGATAAAGAGCAGCTGCTCTGCTTTTCAGTGGCATTCTGGAACCGCCATGATCCTATACTCAAGGAACGATTCTTTGGCTTAACTAACCAGGAAGGTAATCATGGCGAGGACGTAAAGGAATGCTACTATTATCTCGATAATACACCCACACATTCTTATATGAAGATGCTTTATCAGTATCCGCATACATCATTTCCCTACAATGACCTCGTTACTGAAAATAGCCGCCGGTCGAAGGCAGATTCCGAATACGAGCTACCGGATACCGGTGTTTTCGATCATGGCCATTTCGAGCTCACCATTGAATATGCCAAACGGGATCATGACGATCTGCTTATCCGAATAACCATAACGAACCATGGGGAAGCAGCCCAAATAAATGTAATACCTACACTGTGGTTCAGGAATACATGGTCATGGAATGAGGGAACCGAAAAACCTGAGATTAAAAAATCAGGCCCGAATTCAATTGCCATCGATCATTCCGGCTTGGGCAACTGGAAACTAATTTGCTCCGGCGCGCCTGAATTATTGTTTTGCGAGAATGAAACCAATACCCGCAAACTCTATCAATACGGTGAATCCGGTCAGTTTTACAAAGATGGTATCAATGATTTTATCGTGTCGGGTAGTACAACGGTTAACCCCGACCTAAAAGGAACCAAAGCTGCGGCAAACTACCTGGTAAATTTGGCTGCAGGCGAAAGCCATCAGTTATATTTAAACCTCTCATGCAAAGGCAAAGGGCTTAACGGACTGGAAAAGGTCTTTTCCAACCGGATTACCGAAGCTGATGAGTTTTATGAGGGATTAATGGCTCCGTTAAATGCAGAAAATGGAGCAGAAATCCGCCGACAAGCTTTTGCGAGCCTACTTTGGAATAAACAGTTTTATGCACTAAACGTAAACACCTGGCTTGATGGTGATGACAATACATTTCCACCGCCCCAGGAACGAAAGGAAGGCAGAAATCATAAGTGGAGACACTTTGATAGCAAAGAGATTATTTCGATGCCTGACAAATGGGAATTTCCATGGTTTGCTTCCTGGGACCTTGCTTTTCATTGTTTGCCCCTGGCAGAAATAGATCCGCAATTTGCTAAAAACCAACTCCTTTTACTGTTAAAGGAGAATTTCATGCATCCCAACGGACAGTTACCCGCCTATGAGTGGAATTTCGAGGATGTAAACCCACCAGTTCATGCGTTTGCCGCTTTAGCTGTATATCAAACAGATAAAAAATTAAATAACGGACAGGGGGATGAAAAATTTCTTGCAAAAATATTCCACAAGCTGATGCTTAACTATTCCTGGTGGTTGAACAGAAAGGACGCCGAGGGCAGCAACATTTTTGAAGGAGGGTTCATGGGATTGGATAACGTCGGTATTTTCGACCGGGGAATGCAATTCGATAACGGCATTCGTCTTGAACAAATCGACGCTACCAGCTGGATGGCGATGTACAGCCTTAACATGCTCCGCATTGCCCTTACCCTGTCCAAACATAATGATGTATACGGGGATATGGCTGCCAATTATTTCGAGCATTTCTTATCCATAGCCGGTGCGATGTCTTATCTCGGCAACCGGCAGAGCGGGCTTTGGGATGATGAAAGTAAATTTTTTTACGACCAGCTTCGGTACCCGGATGGCAGTTTCGAGCCAATCAGGATAAGAAGTATCATTGGTTTTTTGCCGCTGTTGGCCGTTGAAATCGTAAGTGAAGAAGAAGCGCTTTCGCCTGATTTCCGCGAGCGTCTTAAATGGCTGAGTGAAAACCGCTCGCACCTTGCTTCGCTGGTTTCAGAATGGAGGGATCAAAATGAGCACGGAGAGCACCTGATGAGCCTGTTAAGGCGGTTCAGGATGAAAAGTCTGTTAGCGTATATGCTCGACGAGAAGGAATTCTTGAGTCCCTATGGTATACGCTCACTTTCTAAAGCATATGCAAATGAACCCTATAAAGTGAATACAGGTGCCAGGGACATGGTCATTCAGTACCTGCCGGCCGAAAGCGACTCTTCCATGTATGGCGGAAATAGCAACTGGCGCGGCCCGGTATGGATACCATTAAATTACATGATTATCGAAAGTCTTAATCGTTTTCACCGGTTTTACGGCGACCGGTTCAAGGTTGAATGTCCTACAGGCTCAGGCACCCTCATGAATTTAAAAGAGGTAGCTGAAGAACTCTCGCGACGACTTGCAGCAATATTTCTTCCCGGGAATGATGGCGATCACCCGTTTCGGGGAGCCGCTGATAGGAATCCAAATAGCGATAGTATGCTGTACTGGTTTAACGAGTATTTCAATGGTGATACAGGAATGGGACTTGGCGCAAGCCATCAAACCGGATGGACGGCACTAATAACCAAGTATTTATAATTCAACAAATATAACCGATGGAACCCCAATTCGCGCTTCTGGCGAAACAAGTTCGTATTTGAACAGTGAATGCGTTTTAAAGGTTAGTGCTAAGGTATGCAACCTTTGTTTAAAATTCATGGTCGTCAGCGCAGTTGCGCCGGCTAATCTAATTACCCTAATACAATTCGCCGCTATGTTACCTGCAATAAATCAGATAGTCGCTAAAACGTGGGCAAAGTTAGCTGCTCGCGCAAAAATCAAACCTCTACCAAAGATGGAAGCAGGTAAAAAGGAAATTGCCTTTGGGATTGATATCGGCGGAACGAATTCGAAGTTTGGATTAGTTACCCGTGATGGAAAGATTTTAAGTGAAAGCAGCGTTAAAACCAGGCATTACGCCACCCCGGAAGATCTCATAGCAGACCTTTATACAAAATATATACAGGTCATCCCCGAATATTTGGACGAATACCAGATCATCGGCATTGGCATCGGCGCGCCGAACGGGAATTATCATACCGGATGCATAGAACATGCCCCTAACCTGCCATGGGCAGACATTGTGCCTATCCGCGAAATCGCCAGCCGGATGTTTGGTTTGCCGACAGCGTTGACCAACGATGCGAATGCTGCAGCGTCAGGTGAACTGATCTTTGGCGCAGCAAAAAACATGAAGCATGTCATCGTCGTAACCCTCGGTACGGGCGTAGGCAGCGGGATAATTATTGACGGTAAAATGCTCTATGGAAGCACCGGAGTTGCCGGGGAACTTGGGCATACAGTGATTCGCAACCACGGGCGACAGCATTGGACCACGGGGTCTAAGGGGGTTTTGGAAGCATACTGCTCTGCAACAGGAATAGTACTAACCGCGTTGGAATTAGCAAAATCATCAAAAAGGAGCTCTTCTTTGCAGCAAATACCAGAAGCGGACATAAATGCGAAAAAAATTTATGAATGCGCAATTGCAGGTGATACTTTGTGCCAGCAGGCCTACCAGATGACCGGTCAGTTGCTCGGCGAGGCATTGGCGAATTTTGCCATGTTTTCAAGTCCCGAAGCGATCATTCTCTTTGGTGGTGTAACCCAGGCGGGGGAATTGCTAATGAACCCAACAAGGCATTCTTTGGAAAAAAACCTGCTGCCGGTTTTTCGCAATACCATCAAATTGATGTACAGCGCGCTTCCTCAATCTGATGCCGCTATTCTCGGTGCAAGTTCGCTCGCATGGCATGCGTTACTTGGGAATTAGTCTTATAACAAGACGAATACCAATGAAGACATAGGTATGAAGGCGCATTCCATAGTAACATTTATTATTATACAACTCACTATTTACGAATAGACGGGGGCAATACAATTCCCGAAATCATTGCTCCGGAACTTACCAATGCATACGGCTGACCATATAGCGATAAGGTACTTTCCGAAGCCGTAACAAAACATACAGTACAGGATAGTTTGTGTTTTATATTTATTGATATTTGATACCAACCAATTTTTCAAAGCCAGGGCCGGCGGCTTTTATTATTATTAAAGTCCTGTTTTTGCTGTTTTGCTAAATCCCTTATACTCTATTTCATGAAGCCACTAAAAGCGTTATTGATCTTACTGAACCTGTTTGCTTTTCCATTCCTGTGTTATAGCCAGGCCCCGTCTGTCCGGCTGATCAATCTGAAGACCGAATATACATCAAGGCCACTGGGGATTGATGTTAGCAAACCCAGGTTTAGCTGGCAGATGGCCTCAGCGCTGCCGGGCTGTTATCAAACAGCTTTTCAGATCGTTGTAACCGATGAGGGCGGGAAAACCGTATGGGACTCCGGCAAAAAACAGGAAAGTGGATCGCTGAATATCAGGTATGCCGGAAAGCCGCTCAAAGCCCGTACCCGTTATAGCTGGCTTGTAAATGTATGGGATCAGCAGGAAAGCAAACACAGCAACAAGTCGTGGTTTGAAACCGGGCTGATGGATCCGGACGGACAGCTTTCGGCGTGGAGCGGCGCTAAATGGATCGGGGGTAGTGATGATGACCTGCCGCTGTATCCCCAATACCTGCCTGTTTTCAGGCTCAGCTTTTCTATTCAGCTCGACGAGGCCTCCGGCAGCACACATGCCGGGTTTATTTACGGGGCCAATGACAGCCGCCTGCTGGATAAGAACAAAAATTATTACGGGATACAAAATAAGAAGGATAGTACTTATATCCTCCTGGAACTGGACATTGCACCGCTCGGCTCAGGCGGATCGGCGCAGCTGAATATTTACCGGGTGGGTTATAAACCCGGCGACCGGAGAGACAAGCCCTTTAAAAGCTTCACGATACCGGCCTCGCTGATCGGCAACAATAACAAATATGAAAAACATACGGTTTTCCTGTCATCCGTAATGGGGACCACCCAAATATACCTTGATGCCGAAAACAAACAGCACCTGGTAGGCAGCGTCGGGCTAAATCCCCTGGGGCAGGGTGGCGATTACATAGCTTTCCCGGTACTTGCGCAGATCGGATTCAGTGTCCCCAACGGGCAGGCCGCTTATTACTCTAACATCCAGATCAGAAATTTCCGAAGCCCGGCTAATGTTTTGTATTCGGGTTATACCTCGCAGGTAAAAGTGAAAGGAACAGCCGTGCAAACGATAACGTTAATTGATCCGGCCCGGAACGCTATGCCCATGCTGCGCATGGTGTTTCCTGCCGTAAAAAAGACGATTGCAAAGGCCCGTCTTTATGTTACCTCACGCGGTATCTATGATGTTTATTTAAATGGCCGGAGGATCGGCAGTGATTATTTTAACCCGGGTTTAACTCAATATAATAAAACACATCTTTACCAAAGCTTTGACGTTACCAGCCTCGTCGTTCCGGGTAAGAACGCGATGGGGGCCGTGCTGGGTGAAGGATGGTGGAGCGGTGGTAGCACCTATTCCGGCGATTTTTGGAATTTTTTTGGCGACCGGCAATCCCTGCTTGCCAAACTCGTGATTACTTATGCCGACGGTAAAGAAGAAACGGTAGTAACCGATCCTCAAAAGTGGACCTATTTTAATCAGGGCCCGGTGGTTTGTGGAAGTTTTTTCCAGGGAGAGGTTTACGATGCTTTAAAAGAGGCTGGGATACAAGGCTGGTCGAAGGCTTCTTTTGACGATTCAAAATGGCACCGTGCCGTTGAAGTAGGCCTCGCCGGGCACATTAGCCTCGACCCCAAAAACAAAGCATCCGGCATACCGGCGGTTGATGACTACAGTGAACTTAAGCTCATCGGTCAGTTCGGCGAAACAGTGAGGAAGGTGAAGGAGTTAACTGCAAAAGCGGTGGAAGAAGTACGCCCGGGTGTGTTTGTTTACGATCTGGGGCAAAATATGGCCGGCGCGCCGTATATTTCCCTTTCAGGTATGCCTGCCGGGAAAAAAATTACAGTTCGTTTCGCGGAAGTAAAATATCCCGATCTGCCTGAATATAAAAGCAACATCGGCATGATCATGTTAGAAAATATCCGGGCCGCTATGGCACAGGAGATCTATATTACCCGGGGCGGAAAGGAGATCATCAGCCCGCGGTTTACCTATCACGGCTTCCGTTATATTGAAATTACGGGAATAGACAGAGCGCTGCCTTTAACTGCGGTAAAGGGCGATGTTTTAAGTTCGGTGCACCGGTTCAGCGCATCATATGAAACCTCCAATACAGCGGTGAACAAATTGTGGCAAAATATCACCTGGTCTACACTCGCCAATTTCATGTCGATTCCTACCGATTGCCCGCAGCGGAACGAACGATTGGGCTGGAGCGGCGATATCTCCGTTTTTAGTGGCACTGCAACTTACCTGGCGGAAGTACCTCAATTTTTGCGAAGGCACATGCTGGCCATGAGAGATGTGCAACGGCCGGATGGACGGTTTTCTGACGTTGCCCCACTCGGCGGAGGATTTGGCGACACCTTATGGGGAAGCGCGGGCATTGCCGTTGCCTGGGAAAGCTACCAGCAATATGGCGATATTGATCTGCTGGCAGAGCATTATGATGCCATGAAGGGCTACATCAAATTTTTGATTTCCCAGATCGATCCGAAGACTCATGTACTGGATGACAAGAACAGGGAACACTGGGCCAGCCTGGGAGATTGGTTGAGCCCTGAGTATAATAAAACCGAAAAGACATTGTTATGGGAAGCTTACTTTATCAACGACTTGCAGCAAATGGCAAAAATAGCCGCAGCATTGGGTAAAAAAGAGGACGAAAGCTGGTTACTTAACCTCAGCCTGGAACGGACAGCTTTTTTTAACGCTACCTATATCAATCACCAAACCGGCGAAACCGCTTTCAGAGATAAGGTTGTTGATACCCAAACTTCGTATGCGGTTCCATTGGCGTTTGGTATAATTGACGGCCAGGAAAAAGATCGCAGCGTAAGCCACCTTGCGGCGGCGGTTAAGCGGAAAAACATCAACGACCAGGGAAAGTTGCTTCCTTCTTATTCGCTAATGACCGGCTTTATCGGTACGGCATGGATCTCAGCAGCGCTTTCAGACAACGGCCTCGCCGAACTGGCTTACCGCCAGCTTCAGCAAACCAGCTATCCCTCCTGGCTGTACCCGGTTGAGCAGGGTGCAACAACCATATGGGAAAGGTTAAATTCCTATACCCATACCGAAGGTTTTGGCGGCAATAACAACATGAACTCCTTTAACCATTATTCTTTTGGCGCGGTGGGCGCCTGGATGTGCAGCCGGTCTTTAGGTATTCAGCGGGATCAAACTACGCCGGGTTTTAAACATTTTATCCTGGCACCAGAGCCCGACCCTACCAAAAAAATGACCTATGCCAGGGGCTTTTACGAATCTCTGTACGGCAAGATCGAAAGTAGCTGGCGTTTGGATAATAAAAACTATTATTATCATTTTCATGTTCCTGCCAATACATCTGCCACGCTTTATCTCCACACAAATGAGGGTGATGACAGTGCTGACGCGGATAAGCCACTTGTTAAGGGAGTGGGCGCACAGTATCGCGGCCAGCAAAAAGGGAAATTTATTTTTGAACTCTCTCCGGGGGATTATGATTTTCAGCTTAAAAATTAAAATACTCAATAACAGGTATAACCGTTGTGATACAATAGTTTTTACAGCCGCAATTTTCGTGGTCAAGAATTTAGGGCCCCAGTCATCGATCTTAACATCTGTATCTTTTCCCGGAGCTCCACGCCACCCGGGGCCAGTAACCGTTTGATGCACTGTTCCGCTTATATTTATATTGACCTGTGCAAGCCCGACCCAAAAAGCGAGACTTGATTTAATTGAAAAAGCAGTAACTTCCGCAACCTGCGCTAAGCGGTTGTTAAATTAATTTGAATATGAAAAAGATAGCTATTGGAGTTTTGGCTTTGGTATTTGCAGTGGTTAGTGATTGCGCCGCTCAAAACCCGGTTATTGATGTTTTTCCAAAGGGTACCATTTTGCATGGCAATATCCCCTATAACCATGACAGCCTTTCAAAACACCTGTTGGATATTTACCTGCCTGCCAACGCCGGTAAAAAACTTCCTTTGGTTATATTTATTCATGGCGGTGGTTGGCTCGGCAATAACAAATATGCAGATATAGGTTACATGAAGAAAACGGTATATGAGATGGTTGCTGCGGGGTATGCTGTGGCATCTATCGATTATCGGTTTAGCACGCAGGCCGTTTTCCCCGCGCAGATACAAGATTGCAACAGGGCGGTTTCGTTCCTTTATGAAAACGCCGGCAAGTATGGCTTAAACAGGGAACGGTTTGCGGTGATGGGCTTTTCAGCAGGCGGGCATTTGGCTTCTATGTTAGGCCTGGCTAAAAACAATAACGTAGAAGCTTTCTTTATCCCTGGCACTTCAAAAACCTTCGATATTAAAGCAGTAGTTGATTTTTATGGTCCTGCCGAATTGTTGTTATTCCCGGGAGCCAATGACGCGAAATCGCCGGAGGGGCTTTTAATTGGCGCGGCTCCGCTTGCCCGGCCAGATTTGGCTAAGGCTGCCAGCCCGGTTACTTATGTGGATAAAAATGACCCTCCGTTTTTGATCATTCATGGAGAAAAAGACGACTTGGTATCACCACGGCAATCGCAATTATTAAGCGCGTGGTTGGGTTTAGCAGGCGTTAAAAACGAACTGATAATTGTAAAGGGTGCGCCGCATTTTGGTGATATGTTTGATGTAGATGAAGTGAGAAACAAGGTTATGAACTTTCTGAAAAAACAATTGGAGTGATAAATCGGTAAAATGGTAGATTACGCCGTAATCTTCAAGGCTTGTCAAACTCATTAGAGTAAGTAAAGGTTTTGTTTGATTTTCCAGGAAGATTTCCACGTAGTCTTTCCCCTACTGGCGCGAGTATGCAGCGTAGGGAAAAGCGTGGCGTACTCGTGCCTCTCTTCCCTGGCCCAAATTACATTACCACCGGATCAACTAATTTACGTCGAATAAAGCGGGCAGACTATAATAGTTGCGGGCACTGCTATATAAATAGTCTTCAGGCTTTTCTACTATACCAGCTTCAACGGGGTTGTTGTGAATATAATCCAGCTTTTGATGTAATATTTTATCGTCGAACAGTTCGATGGGGTGGTTACCCTGTTGCCACAACCGGAAGCTGATACTCTGGCTGTTCTTTTTGCCGGCCCGCTCCATCATCCATAATAGCCACTCGCGGCGGCTTTACTGCGGATGCTCTTTGATAGCCTGTTTTAACGCTATCGAAGTATGCTTTTTCATGTCGCGCATAATATCTTCCCGCTTATCGCCATACGTGCCTACGATCATATGCACATGGCTTGTCATAATACACCAGCCATAAATTTCCAGCCCTTTATGGGCGCGGCAAGGCTGTTCTGCCCGAGAGCCTGTCCCAATGAGGCGTTTCCGCCCGCAATTGACCGCAGGAAGGCAACGGACGTTGCACCATATCCTGCAACGGTTAAAGGCTGTACAGGGGAGGTTGTATTGCCAATACCGATACCTATGTTGCCCGTAGGGGGCCAGGGATATGTGTTTTGGGCATTGGCACCTGCAAATGAGAGCAGGGCGGCGAGGGAGAGGATGAGTCTTTTCATTAGGATGGGGTTATCATGTAAATATTTAGGCAAGGAACACTTTTCAGGGCATTCAGGTATTTCAAATCAAGAAGGATTACCGTGTATTATCCAGTAGGAATCATGCCCGGAAACAGTTTACCTCTAACGGGGAAGAATGGCATTGTTTCGCAAACTAATCTATAAAAAGGAGGGCCTGGAGTACTGACTGGCTTCATAAAATATGGGATAAGGTGGTTAGGTTTGTTATTATTTTTTAAATATAGAAATCAAATATTATAGTCCAAGTAATATCTGAAATTATATTATGGCAAAAAAACACTTTAGCGTTAGCTTATCGTTTCGTGCTTCTAAAACTAAATGGGTATTTTCGATACGTTTTAAACGTGGCGCTTTTAAACCTATATAAGGCTTGCAACGGTCGATGTAAAAACCCGGCGGTCAACTATCCACGTTACCATGTTCAAAAAAAATAAAGATCTCACTCCTGCTATTTACTTAGTTCTGTTTGATATAGAACCTTACCGGAGGCGTTTATGGCTTTAACGTTTATTTTTTTATTATTTACAGCAAAGTACATAAAACCATGGTCGGATGCCTGGAAACGGCTATAAGATACCCCGCTGCTTACATCTGTTAGTTCGGAACCGGCACCGGAGATGAATTGATGCGTAAACCCTTCGGGTTTTAAGTGCTGCAACGAATGATCGTGCCCGGATAGGTAAACATCAACCTTATGCGCCTCTAAAACCGGGGCAAGCTTTTCCCTTACGGTTAATGTATCATAATTTTTTATACGCGGGCCAACCGTGTAATATGGATGGTGACCTACTACAATTTTCCATTTCACATCGGCGGAGGCGCTTTCAAGCGTTTGGTTTATCCATTTCATTTGCTCGGCCACCTGCTCTTTCCTGTTATCGTGCAGCATAGGGTCGGTATCTATCATCAGCATTAAAACCTTATCGCCGGCTTTGCCCAGTGCAAATTCTTTGGAATAATATAGCGCGGGCATGTTCCACCTGCGGCTCACTTTGCTGTAACGCACCTGTGCTTCGGGTTCCGAGCCATAATCATGATTACCCAAAACAGGGTACCAATCGCATTGCAAAGAATGAGCAGTGTAAATATTTTCGAACGAATAATGCCACAGTGGGTCCATTTCGCTCACCACACCTCTCGGATAAAAGTTATCACCAACGGACACCACAAAGTTGTTAGGATTGTTTGCGGCCCATAGTCCCATTTGTTTGGCAACCTCCTGCTGATCGTATTCGCCGTTACGGCCCCAATCGCCAATGGCTATAAAATGCACATCAAATTCATCCTTTATTACGGATGCAGACAAGTCATCACTTTCCAGGTGGGTTACCTTTTCGCCGGCCGCTAAGGTGGCAACGGGGTTGATAAACGATGCGCCCAGGGTGGTAAGCGCGGTGTTTCGGATAAAATTTCTGCGTTTCATGACGAATTAATTGGGGGCTATTTTTAATGGCTTACGGTAATACTTATTTATAATAAAAGCCCGGCTTTATTGTAAGGACTAAAATAATTATTTGGCAGGTTTAAACAAGGGGTTTAATCTAAAGTACTCACCACCTGCGAAAGCAATGGTGTAATCAGATCTGAAGTGCTCGCTTTTTTTATAATAATCTGTAGAGATAATTTGCGCACCTGATAGCATGGCAGCATCAAAACTGCTTTTATCGTTGGCACGGGCTTCCTGGGTATCACTATCGGCACGTGTACGGATGATATAGCCTTTTTTAACCAGCGCAGTAATTTGTGGCATTTGCTTTTTAGCATTATTCATTACATAAATAGCAGCCTCCGGCGTGCCGGGTTCCGAGTTGGTAAAAAGTACCCGGCCCTTAAGCGAGGGATGGCCCTTAATGTATTCGCCCAGTTTGGGCGCTGTTTCGTCCAGCAGGAAAATAAATTTGCCTTTTGCCTGCTTCAGCAAAGGCCAGTTTTGATGCAATACAGCCTCTTCAAGCGTATTGTATTTGCCTCTTATTTTATCCGGCGTAATTACACGCTCCAAGCCAAGGTTATCGGCAATTTCCTTATCAAGCTTATCGTAAATTGATGAGGTGAATTTATCCGGCACGGTGAAGCCGGGCCTTTTCATTACTTCATCCTTCGCGTTCATGGTAATAAAAATGGGCTTATGGTCCGGGTGCGCTTCCGACCATTTTTTTAGTTCCTGCAGGCAACCCTTAAACGTAGGGCAATTGCTCCTGAAATCGATATCCTGGATGTGGAAGACCTTAAAGCCGGGTTGTTTCATCACACCATCGGCATCATATGCCGGTTGGCCGGATGCCCAATCCAATCCTTTTGGATGCGCGTACTTCCCTCCCGCTGTATCCGCATAAACATCTATCTCCAGATCTAATAACCCTAAGTTAAGCTGATCTGTGAGGCTGATATGGCTGTAGTCAATCTTGCTCATTGCAGCCGAATCTGCACGCTGCAGCATTTTGAACAGTTTTGGATCGATGGCCCTTTTATAACTGTTGTGCGAACCGATAACCTGTATATGATTAATAGGTACATTATCGCCGGGGTTATTTGAACCGGATAATGCTAAAAGCCCTATAGCTAATAAACCGAGTGTGAATTTCATGGCGGATAAAATTAAAACAGCCGGTTCGTTTTGAACCGGCTGTTGGTAATGTGTTTATTAATAACCCGGGTTTTGAACCAGGTTAGGGTTAAGTTTTATCTCCTGTGCAGGTATAGGGTACAACCTGCGGTTAACGTCCTTATTCATGGTAAGTACGTCGTTCGGCAGCGGGTACTCCACTTCAAACTGTCCAAAGCGGATCAGGTCGTTACGGCGCCATCCTTCCCATGAAAACTCGCGGGCGCGCTCGTCCAGTAAACCCGGCAGATCGATACCGGCAACAGCAGGAGCACCTGCACGGGCGCGGATCTTGTTAACCAAAACATCCGGTGTTTGCAATTCGCCGTTAACAGTGGTAGCTGCTGCTCCGCGCAAAATTGCTTCTGCTTTCATCATCATTACATCGGCTAAACGAAAAACAGGCACATCGTTACCATTTAAACGGGTAGCTTGTATGATAGTTGGATCGGGATAATATTTCATAGACCGCACACCTTCCGACTGGCTGGTAATGGTGTTGCCAAGGTCCATAGGCTTGCCCGGTACCAGGGTTAACTTTGGTTCAATGTAGATCTGGGTGGTGGTACCCGGGTAGTAAACCGGTTGCGTTGTAAAACCGCCGTTGCCATCAGGTGCAAACTGCGGGCCGGCCAGCCATGTTTTGGTACGCACATCATTAGGCAGGTTAAACCTGTTGTAAAACTCGGGCGTGGTGCTCATGGCAATACTTAAACCTACGTTAAAACCGTAAGCATTAACCAGGTAGTAAAAGAAACCAAAACGGGTAAACTGGTTGCCAGGTATTTGCTGATCGTAAGGGATAGCAAATATAGTTTCGCTTACACCCGGGCCGTTAGTAGGTAAAAATATATCGCGGTATTTAGCGTCAAGGCTATAGTTGGTGTTCTTTAAAACGCTATCGGCCATGGCAACAGCCTCGGTGTATTTGGCTGTGCCGGTGTACACCTGTGCGTTCAGGTACATTTTCTCCAGCAGGGCAAATACCATCCCCTTTGTTGGCCGGCCATAGTATAAGGTATTATTGGCACTGTTGTTTGTTTTTTGTGGAAGCAATTGCACCACGCTCTTCAGTTCGCTTTCAATATATTCGTAAGCTTTTGCACGACTTTGTGTAGCCGGCTGCGTAGCTACCGGAAACTCGGTAATAAGCGGGATGTTACCGTAAAGGTCCATCATAAAGTAGTTGTACAGCGCACGCATGGCCCTTACCTCGGCAATAGTAGCTGCCTTTTTTGCTTCAGATGATGGCGAAGCATTCACCAGGCTGATGATACGGTTACAGGTATTAACACCACCAAAACCCCATTGCCAAATGGTAATAACGTTGGGGTGATCGAAGGTCCAGGTGTGGTAATGCAGCTGGCGGTACTGGCCACCATCATCAAAGTTACCATCGCGGGCGGGTAAAATAGCCTCATCTGTAGATAGCTCCTGCATACGCCAGTAAGGCACCGCGTAGTTAGAAGATAAGTTAGAATAAATGGTACCCAATAACGCGTTATAATCGGCATCGGTAACCGGGAAGTTTGATTTAACGTACTGCGATTCTACCGGCACATCTAACTTTGTGCAGGAGTAGGCGCCGGCAAGTACTGCAATGCTGGCACATAATATAAATATCTTTTTCATCTGTATTTATTGATATGGATGTTTAAAATGAAGCGGTTACACCAACACTAAATGTGCGGGTTTTAGGATAAAAATCTTTGTTATCAATACCCGGAGTTAAGCCACCGATATTGATCTCAGGATCTACACCGCGGTATTTGGTGATCACAAAAATGTTATTGCCCGATAGGTACAGGCGGATGTTTTTGATAGCCTTTACATTGGGGCGGATGGTGTAACCCAGCGTAGCGTTATCCAAACGCAGGTAAGAGCCACTCTCCAGGAAACGATCCGAGATCAGGTATCCGTTGATATCTTTAAAAGATTCACCTAAAGTAAACCTCGGGATATTCTGGAATTTAGAATCGGCAGGGTTGTTTAAACCTGCGAGGGTTGCGTTCAATATTTGGTTGCCGTAAACGCCGCGCACCAGGAAGTTGAAGTCGAAGCTTTTATAATTGAAGCTATTACTCCATCCGTACACCAGCTTCGGTTGTGCGCTGCCGGTAATACGCTGATCAGTAGTAAGCGGCTGCGCAGCAGTTGTACTGCCATCGGCTTTTTGATAAGTGCTTACTCCGTTTTCGTTTTTACCTAAGTAATGCCACAGGTAATAGGTGCCAATGGCATAACCCGGCTGTATTACCTGGCTGTAGTTACCCGACTGGCCTTTACCGCCTAATTGAGCTGATAGGATATTTGGTACCGCAAACTGGGTATTTGATAAACTCTCTACCACGTTTTTATTATGCGATACGTTGAACGATGTGCGCCAGGTAAAAGCTTGTGATTTTACCGGGATAGCGTTTATAACAACCTCGATACCGCTGTTTTTTATTTTACCAACGTTAGCTGTTAACAACGGGAAGAAGTATTGCGTGGTAGACACCTGGTAAGTGTAGATCAGATCGGATGTTTTTTTGATGTAGTAGTCTACCGAACCTGTGATACGGTTATTTAATAAACCAAAATCTAAACCGATGTTGGTAGTGGCAGTGCTTTCCCATTTCAAATCGGGGTTATCATTACGTACGGGGCCAATTGGGTTGGTAATTACACCATTATTTAAGAATTTACCACCACCCGGAGGGATACCGTAGATCAACTGCGCGGTAAAGGCATCAAAACCTAGACTGTTACCAGATACACCATAACCTGCGCGCAACTTCAGATCGCTTATTACAGGCAGTTTCTCCATGAATTTTTCGCTGATGATCCTCCAGCCTACAGAAACTGCCGGGAAGTAACCATGGCGCTGGTTGATACCAAAGGCCGACGAACCATCTTCTCTTAACGATGCCTGCAACAGGTACTTATCGTTGTACTGGTATTGCACACGCCCGTAGTAAGATATTAGCCTAAGTGTAGAGATATAGTTAGGATCGAACTTGATCTGCGCCAGGTTGCTTGGGTTAGAAAGGAACAGGTTGTTAAACGTTAAATTATCGTTAGAGAAACCCTGGGTTTGTACGCCAAAGCCATCGTTAGTACGATCTTGCTGGTAGGAGTAACCACCCAATAATTTAACTGAATGCAAGCCAAACTCTCTGTCGTAATTTAAGTAGGCTTCTACCACATCACTTGTGTTTTTGTAAGCAGTGCGGTTAGCAACACCACCTAAACCTACGGCCAGGCCCGATTTGCTGTTGTAGTAAGTATTTACGTTGTTCTGGTCTTTCTGGGTAGAACCGTTCAAGGTGAATTTTAATCCTTTTAATATATCTACCGATGCAAAACCATTTATAAGGGTTTTATTATTGTCGGTTTTGATAAAGTTGTTATCAATTAACGATAGCGGGTTTAAGGTACCACTGCCGGTACGCTGATAGTTTTCTTTGTAACTGCCATCGGGGTTAAAAGGGCTCACCGTTGGCAGGTAAAATAATATGCCCGGTAATACCTGACTTTGAACAATATCATCGCTTTTTGTTGCGCTGTTGGTGAGTGTTATACCCAGTTTAAGCCTGTCGTTAAAAAAACGCTGATTAATATAACCTTTAAAAATAGTACGCTCCAGGTTGGTGTTCTTTAGTATACCATCGTTTTTAAAGTAGTTAACACTGGCACCGTATTCGCCGCTATTACCTGCTCCGCTGTAGGATAGGTTATGATTTTGCGAATAACTTGTTTTTTGCGCAAGTTTTTGCCAATTGGTGTTAGAACCATCATCGTCTAACGGTTTTGCTAACGGTACCACACCATTATCTGCAAGGTATTTGCGCAATTCGTCGGCGGTTAACACATCAATACTTTTTGATACTTTCTCCGTTGCGCCATATGCGCTGTAGGTAAGCCTGGTTTGGCCGGCTCTTGCTTTACGTGTGGTTACAATAATTACCCCGTTTGCAGCACGCGAACCGTAAATAGCGGTTGAAGATGCGTCTTTTAAAACGTCGATGCTTTCGATATCAGCAGGCGCAAGCAGGTCTATCGAAGCACCGGGCACACCATCAATTACATAAAACGGCTGCTGCGCAGCGCCTTCACGTAAAGTAGATGGGCCACGCAGTATTGTAGCGGGTTGTTTATTGGGGTCGCCGCTTTTGGTAATGTTTAAGCCGGCAACCTTGCCTTGCAGTAACTCGGCTGGCGTGGTTAAAACACCCGCGTTAAATTCTTCCGCTTTTACTGATGTTATGGCGCCTGTTACATCTTTTTTGCTGGATGTACCGTAACCAATCACAACAACATCCTTTAACTGCCTTGCATCGGGCAATAAGGTAACGTTAAGGGTGTTATCCGCGCCAACTTTTACCTCTTTTGGCAGGTAACCAATGTAGCTGAATTTTAAAGTAACAATATTGCCCGATACAGTTAGGGCGTAGTTGCCGTTCACATCAGTCATTACACCGGTGCTGGAACCTGCTACTACTACAGAAACGCCGGGAAGCGGCTGGTTTTTTTCGTCGGCAACGTTGCCTTTTACGATGCGGGCGGTTTGCGATAGTGCCGGCGATGCGCTAAATATAATAGCGCAAAGCAACAGTATCCATTGCCTCGAATGATAGCTTGTACCATTAATAAAGCGCTGGTAAATTTGTTTCATAAATAATTTGATTAATGGGGATGTAGATTATTTTAAATTAAATGCAAAGTAAAACATGCTTTATTATCAAAATATCAACTGCT
Organism: Mucilaginibacter pankratovii; assembly: GCF_014773265.1. Lineage (GTDB taxonomy): Bacteria > Bacteroidota > Bacteroidia > Sphingobacteriales > Sphingobacteriaceae > Mucilaginibacter > Mucilaginibacter pankratovii. The sequence goes on from NZ_JACWMY010000008.1 coordinate 208,479, forward strand.
GATTAGCATATTGATAACATTTGCAATTCGCGATGTGTTAAAACTCAAATAATCCACACTGGCTTAACACTCCGTTAATAAAAATTAAAGATGTATACAGCGCACGCCCTTCGCATTTTAAAGTAACATTTTGATAAGAATCAGTTTACATGAATTTTGTAGCATTGCCGGCTAATATATATCAGCATTTCTAATAACTCCCCATCTATATCATGTATAAAAACGTCCTTAAAAACACATCTGTTAACCTTTTCAGTATAATACTTGTCGCCATTCTCTTTATCAATAGCGCGGTGTCGGCACAATCTACCGGTAAAAACCCATGGGCTATTAAAGATGTTGGTACACTGCCACCAATCAGTAGCTTGACTAAAGGCTTTTGGCTGAAAGGCGAGCTTCACATACACTCCAGCCACAGTAAAGAATCTTCCAATAATTCCGTTGCCAAGATCCTCGCGTTCTCACAATCTGTTGGGATGGATTTTATTTGTATTACCGATCATGATAACCATGTAGATGGCGATGTGGCCCACAACACCTGGACGGACCCGGAATTCAAATCTGATTCTGTATTGTTACTATACGGTGCCGAGTGGACCACCACCCGCGGGCACGGCAATGTATTTTCCGCAAAACCTTATAACCACCAGCTGCTTTACAACGTGCGCGACCAGCGCGACACGGTAATAGGAAGGATAAAAAGACAACTTGGCATTCACCTATCCGCCAATCACCCCAGCGGGAAAGACAATTTTGGGTATTCTTACGACCTGGTTAACTCTATAGAAGTATGGAACTCCGTAGTTTGGAGTAAAAATGCCAACGCCATAATGATCTGGGACGATATGCTATCCTCGGGCCGCAAGCTTACCGGCAGAGGCGGAAGCGACGCCCATCACGGAACCCCGGATTCGCCCGACAAAGCAACGGCCAATAGTGGCCAGCGAAACGCCAATTACGTGGGCACCCCAACAACCTGGGTTTTTGCTAAAGAGCGCAGCTCGCAGGCCGTGATAGACGCGCTTACAAACGGCAGGGTTTCCATCAGCTCTAACCCGTATGCCCCACGCGTTGAATTTTATGCCGACCTTAACCAGGATGGCACTATGGATATGATGATGGGCGATAACGCTAAGGCCACCGGCAAGCCGGTTAAGTTTCGCGTTCAGCTTACCGGGGAGCACATACCGGAGGGTAAGTTTACCATAACGGTAATTAAGGATGGCAGCAAATTCGGCACGTTTGAAGCCGAAGGAAAAATGCCGATGATAGATTTTACAGATACTCCCAAGATGCTCGGCCGAAGTTATTACAGAGTAATCGTAGAAGGCCCGGGCACGCCCTACCCCCAGGTTCCGGGAGCGATGACCGTAAACGGCAACATGGTGGGTTTATCAAATCCTATCTGCTTCAATTTCGATCCGAATTTTTAAAGGTTAAAGCGTAAAAATCTATCTTATCTATAAATTTAAAAATGGTGCTGTAAGCTACCAGGGCCGCCGCTGTGTGCTTCGGTAATGAATACCGGATAAGGTATATCAGTCCTTTTAAAAAAGATAAGCCCGATGATACACCGGGCTTATCTTTAATGCAATTAATCGTTATTTCGCATCTACCTCGCCCGAGTATTTATTGCCAAACCTATCGGTTACTTCCACTTTTACCTTATTTACCGATGGGGCGAAATGAGTTACAAACAGGTGGTCGGTTTGTGTGGGTTCAACAAAATGCCTGCCCGCAGGTAATTGGTCGCCCTTGTAGAGGGTTACCGCCAGCGGGTCGTAACCAATCTCTTTTGGCAACACGCCCATCGGCTTATCATCCAGCAGGTATTCTACCTTCCATTCGGGGTCATAGTTCCAAACATTGGCTATCAGGCGCATCTGGTTGGTTAGCTTCTCCACGTACAAACTAAGCTGGTTTTCTATAGGCAGGCCTGTCGATTTATAATACCATTTCAGCTTCGCTCCGTTAACTTCATACACGGCGTAGCCGCGCGGGGTACCGTCACCGCAGATGGGGCCAGTCCACCAGCCGCCGCAAACGGTGCCGTGGTTATGCTCGAAAACGCCGTTGCTGAGGTTGTTGGCATTATAATGCGTATGGCCCGACATGATGTGCACATTTTTAAACCCTGCCAGCAAAGCGTAAAAATCCTTATTGTTCTTCACCTGGTTATAAACGGGGATGTGCAGGTTGATGATGAGCAGCTGACCTTTATCCACATATTGCAGGTCGTTCTCCAGCCACGCCAGCTGGTCTTCGGTGATGTAGCCATCGTACTCGCGTTCTGTACCCAGGTAACGTACATCGTCCAGTACCACATAGTGTGCCTTGCCGCGGTTAAACGAGTAATATGTAGGCCCGTAAACTTTTTTAAAGGTAGCATCAGATGTTTCATCGCCGCCCATGCGGTAATCCATATCATGATTGCCCAGCGCCTGGAAGAATGGGATGCCCATCTGCGCCACAGCTGCGTTGTAATCGGGGAACAGATCGTGGTTATCCCATACAATATCACCCACGCAAATGCCATGTACCAGCGCATCTTTGCCGAGTGATTTAATGGTTTCGATGGTATCGGGCACCGATGTATCCATCATTTGCTTTACATCCTTTTTGTTCTTCACCTGCGGATCTGCCCAAATGATGAAATGGTGCTTATCATCGTTTCGCTTCAATGGTTGCAGCTTAAAATCGAAGGTGTTTTTATCGCCGATGTTTTCGTAATGGCGGGCAACGTTGTAATCCGCTTTAAACTCGTAGCCCGAAGGTGTACTCATGAATATGCTGGTCGCCTTAGCGTTTGGCGTAAGCGAATAGTTCCCTTTGGCATCGGTTAATACTACCGAGAAACCATCAGATACCGCCACGTTTTTTATGCCTTTTTTTCCGTCGGTCACTTTCCCTTTTACCGGGCCGTTTCCGCCTGTTGTAAAAGCATGTGCCTTAAGCGCGATGAAGGCGCTGCCGGTTATAACACCAATGCTTTGTATAAATTTTCTTCTGTCCATTTGTTTTTCAAAGAAAAGCAAGCCGGTTTTCGCCGGCTTGCTAATGTTTTAATTTTGTACTGATGTAAAGCCCGTTCCTGTTTCAATAGTGCTTAACGGCGATGTTAAGGTTAGCGGGATACTTGTTACCGTGCGCCCGGATATCCATCTGCCGGTAACGGCATCGTAAACGCCGCCCAGCGCACTAAAGTTGCCGGTAGCAGGTAATGTTAGTTTAGATTTGTTGGTACCGCCGCCGTAAAATGCCTGGTTTTGGCGGGTTACGGGGTTAATGGTGCTGTAATAATCGGTATTGGTAATTCGGTAGCCTATCTCCGGAGGGCCGGCAGCATAAACGGTACCGTTACCGCCGTACATAATGATATCCAATGGCACCGTGGTGGCATCTACCGTAGTACCGGCAAATACAGATATACCTGCCACGTTACCGCTGTTGGCCAGCAGATTTGCTGTGGCGGTACCAAAACCGGCACCGTTTACGGTAGAGTATTGCGTGCTGCTGATCCAGTTGGCTGCGCTGATATCGGTTGAGCCCAGGCCCCAGATGTTTTTATTGCCGCCCACATAAAAGAACTTCCCTTTTTTTACAGTGCCCGATGTGAGGTTTATTTTATAGCTGCGTGCCCCGCCAACGGCCCAGCCGGTTGCCGGGGCCGGGTTAGTACCCGCGTTATTACAGGTTACGATGGCAAAGTTGGTCACCGCGAAGTCGATATCGCGCGTAGCCATTAACTGAATGTACTCCTGGTTGGCATCGCCGCCGGTTGGGTCGGTAAGGTAACCAGTAATAATAACCGGCGATGGTTTGATCACCGCCAACGCGAACATATCATCGATGGTACGCGGCCATACCTGTATAGTGGTATCGGCGGCGGTGATGTTTGCAAAAGGGATCCCCGTAAAATTAGCGCTGAAAGGCAAAGACGCGGTCGAAAAATTTGCTGTAGCTTCGGTATGGAGCGTTACCCTGCCAAAACCATCGTTAATAGTTTTATCGCCGGCATAGGTTTCGCCGGCCTGTGGCTCGGGTTCGGTAATAGCCGAGCTAATGGTTACCAGGGTACTTTCGTAAACATCCGGCGAAGCAATAATACGACCGGATGGTACCGCTTGTACTGTAATAGCTTTGTTTGATGCCACTTTGGTGATTGCTGCGTCGGTAAGCCCTTTTAGGCGCATGCTGCCGTTTATTTTGCTGAGCGTAGCGCCGGTTATCTGTACCATTACCGAATCGCCGGGAACGTAATTTGACGCCGCAGCACCAACATCAATGGCAATACCGCGGATAGCATTGCGACGGTTATTTTGCACCACCAGTATGCCCGCCGGGCTGTTGCCGCTTGCTGCGTTGGAAATTACCACGCCTACTATCTCTTTTGCACCGCTCATGTTATCGGTAGTAAGGGTTACGTCGGCACCTTTGTATAGCGCCTTCATATCAACTACAGCTATAATGGGGCTAAGTGTGCCTTCGGCATAATCGTGTTTTTTACAGCCGGCTACGGCTATAATGCCGAGTGCTGCCAGGTATAAATATATCTTTTTCATCGTTTGTATCTTTCTGAAGGTTTGGTACAATTATGGTTTTTGCCACCACACATTGGTGTTTATTTCGTCTGCCCCCTGCGCGGCTACTGCCGCGGTATAATTGGTGGGGTTGGCGCTTTGCACGTACACCGGGTAGGTTAATCTTGCGGGCATAATGCCGTTGTTGCGCAACCCGTTGCCCTTTGGTAAAACAGGGTGCCCGGTGCGGCGATACTCAAACCACTGCTCAAAATCGGTCCAGAACATGGAGTAGTATTTTTGCAGGTGAATCTGTTCCATCTTATCATCCAGGCTGCCTGCTTCGTTCCAGGCTATATCGCCGGTGGCTAAGTAGGTATCTATCGGGGTGGCAAATGTGGGGATCCAAAAGGTAATGCCGCTTTGTACGCCTGCTTTGTAATATGCCTCTGCCGAACCTGCTATCCAGCCTTTTGCAGCCGCCTCTGCCAAAATAAACTGCAGCTCGCTGTAATTCATGATGTTGCCCATCAGCGGGTCGTTCATCAGCGTGGTGGTTGATGTGGTAGAGAGAAAGTACGATTTATGGTCCACCCCTTCGCCCGGTGCGTAACCGCTTGGCGCACCTACATAACCGCCCTGGTAAGTAGCTATCGACCAGCGATTGGCAGTCAACCTTGGGTCGGCCCAGCGGTTAAGGTTATTGATGAAAAACTCTGCAATGCTGGGTTGTCGCCAGTCCTGTTCGCGCACGCCGCCAATAAAGGGCGAGGTTAACGCGCCAACACCGTTCCAGCGCAGTACGGCAGCATCATCATTGCTCGCCATCAGCGGGTATAGGGTTGGGTTGGTATCTACAATGTCTTTTATCTTGGCAATTACATTTGCACTTGCTTCTGCCTTGCCCGATACACGGAGCAATAAACGCAGGTACAAAGTATTGCCGAATTTGCGCCATTTGGAAGCGTTGCCATTGTAAATTGGGTCGCTGCCGCCGTTTACGTTGGCCGCGCCGTTCAGCAAAGTATCTGCCTGCTCCAGCTTTTTAAAAATATCCAGGTAAATATCTTTCTGCTTATCAAAAACCGGGGTAAAGTTGCCGTCCTTACCTTTATTCGAATCAAAGTATGGCACATCGCCGTAGGTATCCGTTAGCATGGAGTAGATCCACGACTGGCAGATGAGCGAGATGCCCATGTATGTTTTGTTGTAGGTAAGCGGCTGGCTGGCAATATTGTAGATATCCTTAAAGTTGGTAAGCTGCGTGTACCAGCCGTTCCAGGTATAATCTGCCCAGGTGCGTTTTACATCGTAGCGAAAAACTTTGCCTTCCGAATCGCCAGGGTCTACCGTTACCTGCATCAGTTCGTTATTAAAGTTGCGGGCACGCAGCATGTTTATGCTTACGGTATTTACCAGCGCCGGTGCAAGCAGTTGCTGCGGCAGGGCGTTTGGCGTGCCGTTAGGGTCGGTATTCAGGTCGACAAAGCCCTTTTTACACCCTGCCATGGTAATGGCAAGCAGTATAATTAAGGGTATGAGTTGATATATATTCCTTTTCATGATTGATAGTATTAAAGGCCAATAATGATGTTAAAGCCAAATGTGCGGGTAGATGGGAATTGTGCTATCTCGAAGCCTTGCACAATATCGCTGCCTGATAGCGTTCCAAATTCCGGATCGAAAACCGGCCAGTTGCTCCAGATAACCAGGTCGCGACCGTAAACGCCTACCGATGCACGTTGCAGGCCCAGTCTTTTAGTAAAGGCGGGATTCAAAGTGTAATCGAACCTCGCTTCGCGGAATTTGATAAAATTGGTAGAGAAGGTGTTGCCCTCGGCGTTATCAATACCGTAGTGCGAGCGGTAGTACCCATCAATATCAGATGCAATTACATCGTTAGGGCGGTAAGTGCCATCGGGGTTGCGGATAACACCCTTACCAATGATGCCGTTGTAACGGCCCGGTAAAGTAAGCGTGGTTTTACCCTGCTCGGCAAGTTTGTAGTTGGAGAGCGAATAAGCCACGCCGCCCACCTGCGCATCAAACAATACGTTGAGGTGGAACCGCCTGAATTTAAAATCGTGCCCCATGCTGGCTTTATACTTTGGCATGGTATTGCCCAGGTACACCAGGTTGTCTGATAGCTTTGCGAAACCGGTAGCCGCGTCGTAAACGATCTGCCCATCTGGCGAGCGCAGGTAGCCGCGGCCATACATATCGCCCATGCTACCGCCAACACGTGCTACAATTTGCCCGCCGCCTGTTGGGCCGGTGCGCAATACTACCGAACTATCGGCAAGTTCCTTAATAGTGTTTTTGTTGGAGGTAAAAGTACCGTTGATGGTCCATTCAAAACCGCCCCGCTGGCGGATAGGTGTGCCGTTGATGGCCAATTCCAGGCCGCGGTTACTTACCTTACCTACGTTGATAACCGCCTGGCTAAAGCCCGACGACTGATCTACCGTACGATTCAGGATCTGGTTTTTGGTGTTACCTGTGTACAAGGCGAGATCGAACCCTAAACGATTGCCGAAGAAACGCATCTCGGTACCTATCTCAATGGTAGTGGTACGCAGCGGTTTCAGATCGGGGTTGGCCAAAGTACGCGGATTTTGCAAGCCACCGTTATAGGTGCCGCCTGCTGTTACGTAATTAAATGTAGTTTGATAGGGTGTTGTGGTACCGCTGCCCACGCCCGCAAGCGATGCACGGAATTTCATATAATCAATCCCCTGCGGTAATTTAAATGCCTCCGATGCAAGGAAGCTTAAACTTGCCGATGGGTAAAAGAAGCCTACCTGGTCGGTACGGTTGGCGGTAGCCAGCGTGCTCACCCAGTCCTGGCGGGCAGTCATATCCAGGTATAAATAATCTTTAAAGCTGGTAGATACCAGGCCGTAAAAACTATTGATAGCATAAGTAGAGCGGAATGGCGACGTAACCAGCGGACCAGCATTGTTGGCCAGCGAATACACGCCCGGGTAAACCAGCGAATCGGCACGTACCTCATCGCGGTTGTAGGTATTGCGCAGCATGCTACCACCTGCCGTGGCGGTAACGTTAAAATCTTTGCTCACCTTTTTGTTATACCTCAACAGGAAATCGCCGCCGGCTTCCTGCGAGTAGATATTTTGGGTACGGTAACTTCCTTTTGGGAACTTGCTACCGGCATCGTAAGGGCGCTGCTGTGAGCGCTGCTCGTAACCCATGTCCATCGTTGCGCGTAATTGCAGGCTAAGCGCTTTGGTGATGCTATAAGCAGCCTGTACATTGCCCGTAACCGAGTTGCGGCTCGATTTGTTGATGAACTCGTACGATACCGCGTAAGGGTTCTCGGGGAAGGAACTGAAAGGATAAAATATCGCCTTATCGGTTTGCCCGTTTTTCCAATAGTTTTTCAGCGAGTTTAAATCTGCATTGGGCTGCCAAAAGATGAACCAATACATCAGCGACTGGTTACCATATCCCGCGCCGGGCAGGTTATCGCTGTGCTTGTTATTATAGTTGACGTTTGAGCTGATCGTAAGCTTATCATTAATTTTTGAATTGACAGATAACGACAAGCTGTTGCGCCCGTAACCCGTATTGGGGGTGATCCATTTATTGGTAACATTGGTTGCCGAAAAGCGTGCGGAAGTTTTATCGGTACCGCCATCAATGCTTACGGAATTAGTTTTGGTTACTCCCGTTTGGAAAAAATCGCGGATCTGGTTTTTGTAGGGCACCCATGGTGTGCGGGTTTTACCTTGCGCCTGTGTTGTGGGATCTAACTGGTAAAAGCTCTGCCCGTCAAACTTAGGGCCGTATGCCGAACTTGTTGCGCTGGTACTTGCCCCATCGGGCCCTGTTCCAAACGAGTAGTAGTTACTTCCCGCAGTTCCCTGCCCGTACTCATATTGCAGATCGGGCCAGCGGTTAACTTCCTCCATAGAGGTATTAGAGTTAAAAGTAATACCCAAACCGCTATGTTTTGCACCCGATTTGGTGGTGATTATGATAGCTCCGTTTGCACCACGCTGCCCGTAAAGCGCAGCGGCGCCGGGGCCTTTCAGCACGGTTACATTCTCAATATCATTGGGGTTCAAGTCGTTAAGGTTGCTGCCATAATCGGCGGGCATAATGTCGCTGCTTACGCCGTAAGCCGTTTCGCCTGCATTGGCCGTACGCCTGCCGCTACCCTGGTTTATCACCACACCATCAACCACAATTAAGGCTTCGTTATCGCCGGTGAGGTTGTTCTCGCCGCGTAAAATAATTTTGTTGGAACCTGCGGGGCCGCTGTTAGAGCGGATAAGGTTTAAGCCCGCCACCTTGCCCGAAAGCGCGTCCGTCCAGTTGCCTGAGATAGCGTTGGTGAGCTGCTCGCCTTTTACCGACGTTGCCGCATAACCTAATGCCTTTTCCTCGCGTTTGATTCCCAGCGCGGTTACCACTACCTCGGTAAGGGCGGCAGATGATGGTTTCAGGGCGATGTTTAGGTTGGTAGTAGCATTCGCGCGAACACTAACATCGGCTTTCTTTACCGTTTCAAACGAGATAAAGCTTACCTCTACGCTGTAAGTACCCGCATCTACGCTCAACGAAAAACTACCATCGGTAACCGCCACGGCCGATACGCCTGCCGCCGGTACCCTGATGGATGCACCCGGCAAGGGCTCGCCTTTTTCGTCAACTATCCTGCCTTCTATCTTGCCTTTTCCCTGGCTGCGTGTAACAATCAGAATACTGTTATCGCCAGCCTGGCGAAAGGTGAAGTTTGTGCCCTTTAAAAGCAGTTCCAAAGTTTCCTGTACGGTACGCTCGGCTTTGCTCAGCCTTACGGTACGTTTATCATTTAACGTGCTGTTGTTGTAACTGATAGACAGCCCGCTCAATTTCTCAAGCTGCTGAAATGCATCTTTAAGCGCGATGCCATCGGCACCAAAATTAACTTTCTTATTTATTGCCGTTTGTGCGCTGGCCGTTGTTGTGCCTAAAAAAGGCATCAGCAATAGCGCCAGTATGGTTATTAGCCATAACTTTTTCATATATTTACTTAATTTATACTTGTTTATCGTGAGTTTAAATTCATAACAGTGGCCCGGGTTGTTTGCAGCAATTCGGGCTTGTTTTTATAAGCAGCGTAAGTTTATTGCATTATCCTCCCTCCCTTTTCGTTGGTGTTTGATATAAATAGGTGTTTTCCGTTTTGCGTATAAGCCAGGCCCGATAAGGCTGTAAGATTATCCATCGCCTGCTCCAGCGGCAGGTTCATTAGCCTGGTGGTAAGGCGTACGCTGCTTAGTTCCGGCTCTGTAAAATCAATCTTCACGCCGTACTGGCGTTCCATCGCGGCAGCAATGTCCTTTAATGAAGTGTTATAAAAAATAAGGTTGTTGCTCATCCAGGCGCTTACGTCGGCGGCCCTTGTTTTGTTGAAAGCAAACAGCCCCGTTTGGGTGTTGATGTTGATCTGCTCATCAGGTGTTAAATATTTCACCAACTGGCTTTTGCCGTTCACATTGGCCAATACCCCTACTTTGCCGGTATTTACTGTTATAATAACTCTACCGTCGGCACCATAGGCCTTTACGTTAAAGGATGTGCCCAGCACAACCGTGCTGATCTCCCCGCTTTTTACTACGAAGGGTTTATCCGCCCCGTGCACCACATCAAAAAACGCCTCGCCATTCAGGCTTAGTTCGCGTTTATCGCCGCCAAAGTTTCTTGCATATTTAAGTGTGCTTCCACCGGCTAAGTATGCAACCGAGCCATCGGGCAAAGTAAGTTTGCTGCGTTTACCATTAGGGTTGCTCACCACAGCAAAAGCATCGGCGGTAGTTTTATAAAAAATATTTTTGTAGCCAAACCAGCCAGCCGCGCATACCACTAAAACGCTGGCAGCATAAGCCAGCCACTTTCTTTTTATCGGGCGAACTACCGCGGGTGTTTGCGACTGCGTGATATGCGTATTTATTTTAGCCCAGGTTTCCCCTGCGTTATCGGGCCGTTTAAGGCTCGCCTTTGCAGCCTCCAGTATGTGGATGGTATCGCTAAACTGCGTGAGGTTATCGGGGTGTTCCTCAATCCAATCCTGCAAGGCAGTTAAGCCTTCATCGCTGATGGTTTTCTCGAAATATGCTATAATTAACCGGTGGTGACGTTCTTCCATGATCTTCTTCTGATAACAAAGACAGATTATGGCGACCCGCTACGTAGCGAAGTTGGTTAACATTACATTAAGAAATAGTTAAGCGCCCGTAGTGAAATTGGTAGAACCCTTAAGCAATTCGCGGAGTTTTTTGATGGATTGATAAAGTGTGGTTTCTACCGTACGCACGGTGATGCCCAAAATGCCGGCAACTTCCTGCTTGCACATACCGTCTACCCTGCTCATAAGCAGCACCTGGCGCTGTGCGGGAGGCAGTGTGTTGATAAGGGAGAGCATTTTATTGTATGATTCGCGGGCGGACAGGATCTTGAAAGGGGTATTGGTATCCTGTAGCAATTGCTGGTGGATATCAGCATCCTCAATAGCGCATACAGGCTCCTTCTTTTTTTGAATATGATTGAGCGATAAGTTTTTGGCAGCCGTAAACAAATAGTTCTTCACGTTAAGCACCCGCGTTTCGCCGCGGTTATCCCAAACCTTCATAAACAGGTTGGCAATGATCTCCTCGGCAATGGCGCTGTCCTTAATGTAGACAGCGCAAAACTGGCAAAGCGACCTGTAGTAGCGGTTAAAAAGAGCCTCAAGTGCCTGCGGATCGTTTTGGCGCAACAGATCCATCAGTTCTTCATCAGTAAGGGATAGCTGCATACCAAATTTCGTTTTGGGCAAAACTAAGGATGCAATGTTAGCCTAATGTTAAATAAACTATTAAAACAAAAACGTTTATTATTAAAATTAAAATACTGTGACTGATCTATACATTTAGTCAAATCAAAAAGCCTGCGGATATAATATTGCATGTAGTGCTATCCGCTGTTTCTACATTTCATCATCCTGGCCGGGCTATGCTGCTCGTGGCTATCGCTGCATAAGATCTACCTGGCTTCGGCCAAATAGCAGCAGGTTAAACGCCTATTCCTCGCGAAACGTAAACCGGTTAATAAAATGATCTAACGAAAGCGGGCCGGAACCTATCACCACGAATAGCATTAACAGGGCCATTACCAGTGCCGACAACCATAATTCTGAATTGACAAAACTGGAGAGGATATTGATGAAAAAAATAGCTCCGAATACGATAGGTAGCTGCAACAACGCCGCCACCCTGGTATAAAGGCCTATAAATACCATTACACCACCCACAATATGTACATAAGTAACGTAGTTGATAAGAAAGGCAACCATATCTTCAGATTTGGAGAGGCTGCCTGACGACATAATAATGTCTCGCAAAAAAGCATATTTGGTGAAAAAAACGGCCCCTTTCATCATCAGGAATAGTCCAAGCAGCATTCTAACCAGGTCGAATAATTTAGGGTGATACCTGTTACCCCAGGTTTCAAATCTATGCAGCGCTTTCATGAGGGTTTATTTTGATGAGGTATTGGTAAAGTTAGGTATTTTATTTTTCCAATTACATCAAAACCAGGCATCCGGGGGTGTCCAATGCGTCTACTTTAAAATATTAGACGGATTGGACGGCCGCCGCTTACTCAACAACCGCTTTGGCGGTAAACATGCCGCTGTAATATTTTTTCCAGCCAATGCCCAGCAACACATTCGGTACAAACAAAAACACGCCCATCAGCCATCCCGAAGGCACCAGAATGGTGTGAAACAGCAGCACATTTAAACTGATAGGGAAAAGCACCACGGCAGAAAATGGTGCATAGCGGTTAAACATCAGCGATAAGCCACCTACTATCTGTATCACCTTCATCATGGGGTAAAAGTACCCGATGCCTTTTAACCCGGCAATAAAAGCGCCCGTTACCCCAGGGTGAATGGGCTGCACAGGAATAAAACGAAAGAAGTAATCGAGTCCGAACACGAGGTATAAAAAGCCAAGGAGTATACGGGATATTAAAACGGTAATTTTCACGGGGGCGTGGGTTAATTGACTGCATTCAAAAATTGGTAATTAGAAGCACATTTTCAAATACAAAGCCGGTTTTAAAAAAGATTGTGCATACCGGCTAATTCGCCCGCCGAGTTGACTCACCCCGAATACGCTTCGCTGTTCGACCCTCTCTGCTTCGCAAAGAGGGTGAGGAGAATAAAGGTATTCTAAGCCCTCTTTCCGCTTGCGGAGAGAGGGCCGACGCACGATAGTGCCGTCGGGGTGAGTTAAATAGCCACGCGAAAAAACTGGATTGTAAGCATATGAAGGCTAAAGCAATTCTCCGCTTAACATTATTTGCATAAAATTGATCAAATAGTATTACAGGGCCGTTTCGCCATCGGCTAATTTTACCGTGGCCGAAAAACATCCAAATCCGGCCACTCCTAAATTGCTATGAAAATTAAATTTACTCTAATTGCCGCGGGTTTGCTGTGCTTTACCGGCATCCATCAAGTAAAAGCGCAATCCACCGCCAAAAAACCGGGCATGGTGCTCAACAGCCTGGAATACCTGGAATATGGCAGCGTAAACGTAATGCTGGCGCACGATTTTTACCCCGAAGGGCACCAGGGGGGTGTGGGCATTATCCAGAACGGGCAGCGCACCGCCACCAACGGCGATCTGCGGCTGGAGCCCACGCCGGGGCAATGGTCGCCCATACCTAAGGTGGGTAAGCGCGTGGTGAACAAAGCTACGCACGAGATAAGCGTACGCATGGAGTACCCCAACCCCGAGATAAACCGCAAAGGTTTTAACCCCATCATTTATCCCGATCTGAATTTTGCCTACAACATCCGCGTGTTGCCGGTTGGCAATGCCTTTAAGATCATTATCGACCTGGATAAACCTCTGCCCGATGCCTGGATAGGTAAAGTGGGTTTTAATATAGAATTGTACCCCGGCATTTTATTCGGCAAATCGTTTTACGCCGATGAGCAGTTTGGCGTTTTTCCGCAGCAATCAAACAGCCAGATGCTGAAAGATAAAGAGGGCGTTTACGAGACCGAGGCTATCGCCAGCGGCAAGAAAATAACAATCGCCCCCGAGTCTGATGCGCAGCGCATGGTAATAGAAAACCTGAAGAGCGATAAGCTGCAACTACTGGATGGCCGCAGCAAACACAACAATGGCTGGTTTGTAGTACGCTCGCTAATTGCCAAAGGGGCAACAAAGGGTGCTATTGAATGGCTGGTTACGCCAAATGCCATAAAAGGCTGGTTATCGCCGCCGGTGGTGCAGGTATCGCAGGTGGGTTACCACCCCGATCAGCAAAAAATTGCGGTGATAGAACTGGATAAGAACGACAAGCAAAAACAGCAGGTTTCTTTACTCCGCGTAAAAGAGAACGGTGGCCTGGAAGCCACCATTACACAAGTCCCTGCCGAATGGGGTAACTTTTTGCGTTACCATTACCTGCGTTTCGATTTTTCGACGGTTAAAAAACCGGGGATGTACGTGGTTAAATATGGCAAGTATCAAAGCAGTCCGTTCCAGATAGGCAGCAAGGTTTTTACGAATGATGTTTGGCAGCCTACGCTGGAATATTTTTTACCGGCGCAGATGTGCCACATGCGCGTAAACGATAAATACCGGGTATGGCACGGCCTCTGCCACATGGATGATGCCCGTATGGCCCCTATCGACTCCAACCATTTCGATGGCTACATCCAGGGCCACTCTACCCTAACCAAGTTTAATCCCGGCGATAATGTACCTTTTCTTAACCGCGGTGCCTGGCACGATGCCGGTGATTTTGATATCCGTGTAGAATCGCAGGCTGAAACCGTTCACGGTTTAACCTTAGCTTATGAAGCTTTCCATGTAGATTATGATAACACCACAATCGATCAAGACAACCACACCGTAGAGATCCAGCAACCCGACGGCAAACCCGATATGCTGCAGCAGATAGAGCATGGCTTGCTTACCATTACCGGCGGCTACCAGGCCATGGGCAGGTTCTATCGCGGTATCATCGAGCCTACCATCCGCCAGTACGTTTTGCTGGGCGATGCCGCCAACCTTACCGATAATCTCCCGTACAAAACCAACGGCGTAAATACCGATCCTATTTTAAATAAACCCGCACCTGCAGATGATCGTTGGGTATTCACCGAAGAGAACACCGGCCGCAGTCTGCAAACCGCTGTTGCTTTAGCCGCCGCCAGCAGGGTAATGAAGGGTTACAACGATACCCTCGCCACGCAATGCCTGCAAATAGCTACCGAGGTTTGGAATAAAACCAACGATAAAAACATTGGCCGCTTTGTACCCCTTGCCGTGGAACTATTGCTTACCACCGGCGATAAAAAGTACGCCGACTTCCTGGTGAAAAATAAGGACCTGATCGCCCAACGTATCGACAATACCGGCTGGATGGTTGGCCGAACCCTAAAAGCGGTTAACGACCCGGCCTATACCGAGGCTATCACCGCAGCGGTTAAAAAAATGTATGCCAACATACAGCAGCAGGGCCTAAAAACCCCATATGGGGTGCCTTACGAACCCAACATCTGGGGAGCTGGCTGGGGCATCCAAAACTTTGGTTACAAACAATACTTCCTTTGCACAAATTTCCCGCAGATCTTCAGCGATGAATATATGCTCAATTCCATCAACTTTATTTTGGGCTGCCACCCGGGCTCGAACACCTCATCTTTCGTATCCGGCGTTGGGGCGAGATCGATGACTACGGCCTATGGCTTTAACCGTGCCGACCGCTCGTATATCCCCGGCGGCAGCGCATCGGGAACGGCCTTGATAAGGCCCGATTTCCCGGAACTGCTGGATTGGCCATACCTGTGGCAGCAAGGCGAATATGTATTGGGCGGGGGCACGTCTGATTACCTGTTTTTAGTTTTGGCGGCGGACCATTTGTTGAACAAGAAAAAACCGTAGCATGGCCTCTATCCTAAAAAAGTTTGGCATTGCAGCAGCTGTATTCCTAACCACGGGCAGCTACAGTTACGCGCAATCCCCGGTAACCAATACCCGCAAGCAGGTTTATGGCGAAATGAAAAGATCGATGGTGGATGAATTGCTGAAGCAATGGTACCCCGCCGCTATCGATACCACTTACGGCGGCTTTTTAAGCACATTCTCTTTTGATTTTAAGCCGCAGGGCGCGCAGGATAAAATGATCGTTACCCAGGCACGCCATGTTTGGAGCAACGCCCGGGCGGCGGAGTTATATCCATCCGTTAGCTATTACAGCAAGGGCGCGGCGCAGGGTTTTCAATTTTTAAAGAACGTTTTGTGGGATAAGCAATACGGCGGCTTTTATACGTATACCGACAGGCAGGGTAAGCCAAAAAACGGCGGCTTCGCTCCGAAGGAAGCCTATGGAAATTCTTTCGCCCTTTATGCTATAGCCGCCTATTATCACCAAAGCGGCGATACCAGCGCGCTCAACCTCGCTATAAAACAATTTAACTGGCTGGAGCAGCACGCCCACGACCCGGTGTACAAAGGTTATTACCAGCACATGGAGCTGGATGGTACGCCGATAAAGCGGACAGCTGCTACCCCATCACGTGCCGAAACAGGCTATAAGGACCAGAATACCTCCATCCACCTGCTGGAAGCTTTTACCGAACTGTACCGCGTTTGGCCGGATAAACTATTGAAGGAACGCCTCCAGGAAATGCTGTTTCTCATCCGCGATAAAATTGTTACGCCAAAAGGTAACCTCACCCTGTTCTTTCAGCCCGACTGGACACCGGTTAATAACCGCGACTCATCGGAAGCTTATATCCTGAGCCACCGGGGGCTGGACCATGTTTCCTTTGGGCACGATGTAGAAACCGCCTATTTAATGCTGGAAGCATCGCACCTGTTAGGGCTGAAAAATGATGTAACTACCCACACCGTGGCCAAGCGCATGGTAGACCACGCGCTGAAAAACGGCTGGGATAACACCACCGGCGGCTTTTACGATGAAGGCTATTACTTTAAGGACAAACCCGGCATCACCATTATTGCCGATACCAAAAACTGGTGGGCACAGGCCGAAGGCTTGAATACCCTGTTGATGTTTGATGATATGTACCCAACGGACAGCCTGCAATACGGCCAAAAGTTTTACAAGTTGTGGAACTATACGCAAACCTACCTGATAGATCACGAACATGGCGACTGGTACCAGGGCGGGATTGATAAACAGCCCAATTACAAAGCAGCCTTAAAAGGGCAGATCTGGAAAGGCACTTACCACGTTTTACGCGCCTTTATCAATTGCACCAACCGCCTGCAGCCCGATAAACAGGCACCAACCGCGCCACAAAAGATATCTTTTAAAGGTTTTGGCAACCGGAAACAGTTGAGCTGGCAGGCAGCTAAAGACAATACTGGACTTTATGGGTATAATATTTATTTAAACGGCCAACGCATAGCCTTTACCCCGCTAACGCATTGGCAACCCCTAACCGGGCAAGCCTGGCCTAAGGGGAAACTTTCGGTTAAATCGGTCGACCTTGAGGAGAATGAATCGATGCCGGCAACATTAAAAAAATAAGCACAACATCTTTGTTCGGGCTTGTTCGGGCTGTTCGCGCTACCTGCCGAACGCGAACAAGCCCGAATGGCAATTGCTAAGCCTCTCCTTTTACCAGCGCTTGCAATTTTGTATTGCGGAAATAGATGCCTGCCCAGGTTAATGCACCAAATAAAAAGGGGAATAAGTAAGGTTGCCCCGGCGTCCGCATCATAACAGCAACCGCGCCGCCAAGGTAGCCAGTAATTAATACGGCACCTAATACTGATGTACGCGGAATGGCGTAAAGGATAGTACACGCCAATAAAATAAAGCCAATAGTCGGGATGTGTTCTATCGGCCAGCCAAGCGCTACGCTGCCGTCTACCGAATGCTTTTCTTTAACGATTTTACCAATTGCATCAAAAAGGTAAAATGCTATAATTAGTCCGCTGATGATCCAACCGGCCCATAGGGCTGATTTTGAGATTGATTTAGTTTCGGTCATGGTTTAAATTTTTTGTTGAGTAAAATTACCATCATAAAACCGCATCGCAAAGGTGTGAATACGACATAATAAGGGTGTATAAATGCGCCCCAAATGCCCATTTAAAACAAGGGGGACATATCGCCATAGTAAAGCGCCAATAGCGCCCGGGCTAACAGCCATGCTTGTAAGCGCCATAAAATGCTTCCATTTTATGGCGCTTTGTTTTTACTGAAATTAAATAGCCGCAAATAGCATGGCTTTTGTGTACCTTGTGAAAATCCGGTCTTTTTAAGTATAGCAGCTCAAAATCACTTACCATAATTGCATCTTTCCGTTCGGACGGGGATTAGCACGCACTAAAACGACAACAGTTGGCCCTAATTATGGATAAAAGAGACCTATCGGATGAATTGATCTTTGCTAATCGCGAATTGGTTATTCAAAACCAGGAAAAAGCAAAACTGGCTGCAGAGCTGATCCTCGCCAACATCGAACTCGACCTTCAAAACGAGGAAAAAATAAAACGGGCAAATGAACTGGCCATCGCCAATAAAGAGCTCGATTTTCAAAATTCCGAAAAACTGAAACGTGCAAAAGAACTCATCTCCGCAAATAAAAAACTCGATCTTTTATACGAGGAAAAAGAAAAGCGGGCAGCGGAGCTCATCATCGCCAATATAGAACTGGTTTTTCAAAATGAAGAGAAAGAGAAACGCGCTGCCGAACTGGCCATTGCTTACGCCCAACTCAGTTTTCAAAACCGTGAGAAAGAAAAACGGGCCGCCGAGTTGCTCTTAGCGAATACCGAACTGATATTCCAAAACCAGGAGAAAGAGAAACGGGCAGCTGAATTGATCATTGCAAATGCCGAGCTGGTTTTTCAAAACCAGGAGAAGGAAAAGAGGGCGGCCGAACTGATCATTGCTAATGCCGAGCTGATCTTTCAAAACCAGGAAAAAGAAAACAGGGCTGCTGAATTAGCTATTGCCAATACCGAATTGATCTTTCAGAATGAAGAAAAGGAGAAGCGGGCGCAGGAACTGATCATTGCCGATACCGAACTATTGATACAGGCAAGGGAAAAAGTGAGACGGGCAGAAGCGGAAGCAAAAAAGGACGAATTTTTCAACATAGTAAGCCACGAGTTTAAAACACCCTTAACCAGTATAAAAGCCATTAACCAGCTGCTGGAGAAAACAGTCAACAAAACCGATAAAAGCTACGCCTTTATATTAAACGCCAGCCACAGCATAAAACGGCTGGAAAGGTTAATAGAAGATCTGCTTGATGTTACCAAGATAAACGCCGGGCAAATTGACCTTAACATCACCGAGTTCAATTTCGCGGATGCGCTGGTCAACAGCATTTTTAATGTGCAGCAAACATCAAATCAACACCAGATACTGCTGGAAAATGACATTGATATCCGCTACATGGGCGACCAGTTCCGGATAGAGCAGGTGATGGTTAACCTGCTGAATAATGCCATTAAATATTCGCCAAACTCATCATTGGTACTTGTAAAAGCAGAGGTGGAAGCCGGCCGCATAATAGTGATAGTGCAGGATTTTGGAATAGGCATTGCAAAAGAAGATATCAACCAGTTATTTAAACGTTTTTACCGGGTAAGTAAAACTGCCATGCATTACCAGGGTGTTGGCCTTGGGCTTTATATCGCATCAGAAATTATTAAAAAGCACAATGGCAGTTTTACCATAGAAAGCGAACCGGGCAAAGGCAGTAGTTTCCATTTTTACCTGCCTTTAGAACCGCAGGAGGTTAATCAATCAGCCATTAGTTAATTCATTCGGGCTTATCTCCAATTAAACCGGAAACTTGCACTACATCCATGCCGAATACTTGCATGCGCTTTCTTCCGCCCCTGTTTTTATCTCGACCTTCAGGAACACCCGGTAAGTTTACTATTTTTTTCGCATAGCGTCTCTTGTGTCCAGGTAGGCTTTTACCATATAATGCTGGCCATCCGGCCAAAGTGTTTCGCCTTTGGTAAGCCACGATACCGCAAAAGCCTCAACCGCTATCGTTTCAAACACATACACGATCGGAAAAGCCCCTAAATCAATTTTCTTATAAAAAATGAAATAAACGCCCAAAACCGCCAGGCTTGCTACCATTATCCAACCACATATTTTATATACCCTGTTTCTTTTTGCCTTTTGAGTAAGCTTACCGTTCTTTTTTGTGGAAGTGGCGCTTGTTTTTGGAAAATACACTAATGACATAATTGCCAGGCAACCCAAAAAAGTAGCTGCAAAAATAAAATGGGTGTTTTCGCCCGCCATTGGGCCAATTACGCCACCGCTGTTTGTATGTACACTTAGGGTACAAGGCAAACAAACTTGTTTTGTGGGCACAAAGGCCACGCCAATACCTGCTACCCCAGCTAACAACGTTAAGCCCCTTTCTATCCAGGTATAACCCTTATAGGTAAACAAAAAAACACCTATTATACAAAGTGTTACTACCAAAATATCGCCCCGGTCGGTATAAAAATAATCGCTGATGGAGGGCTCAAAATTATGGTACGCGGATGGCCTTGACGGATAAATGGCCACTAATACCGGTAACAACAAGCCGCTGAAACCTATCAGGTTACGCAAGGTGAGGTAAGAGAATACCAGGTTATTGTCTGCCTCTTTCGCCCTGTCGGGCTGATTGCCGTTTTGTGCTGTTGTAGTTGCCATTGTTTAAAGGTTTTGGTTTATTATATAAATATACATTATAAACTTATTAATCAGCAAGTTGTAAATAAATTAAACTAATAACCAGGTAACCTGCATTTGCATCTTCAGCAAAAAAAAGTCAAAATACCCCTTGCGCAATCAAATGATTGCATTTATATTTGCAACCATATACTTGCATATGATCGTTAGAAGAGATGTTTTCCAGGCCATTGCCGACCCTACCCGCCGCCAGATTATCAGCCGCATTGCTGCTGAAGCCATGAATTTGAATGCCGTGGCCGAAACCTTTGCCATCAGCCGGCAGGCGGTATCAAACCATATCAAAATTTTAACCGAATGCGGTCTGGTTACCATTCGCCGACAGGGGCGCGAACGTTTTTGCGAGGCCAAACTCGATCAGCTCACAGAAGTGACCGATTGGGTAACCGAATCGAAAAAACTATGGGCCGGCCGCTTTACCGCGCTTGACAATTATTTAACCGAAATACAAGCAAAACCTACAACAGATGGAACAAAGTAAAAACACCGAAACTAAACCAAAAGAAGTTTGGATAAGCCACCTGTGCGATGCCCCGCGCGAAGTGGTATTTAAAGCATGGACAGAGCCGGAACAATTGAAACACTGGTACGCGCCCGATGATTGTACCATAGACATCCTATCGATGGATGTAACACCCGGCGGCACCTTCCAAACCTACATCCATAACCCAACTTATGGCGATTGCTGGTGCAAAGGAGAATACCTGGAGGTTGTTTACCCGGAAAAGTTGGTATTCTCCATCTACATCACCGACCCGGAAGGGAACCGCCTGGCCGACTCGGGCAAGGATGAGAAATGGCCGGGTACCATCATCACCACGGTAACTTTTAAAGCCATTGGCGATAAATGCAGTTTCACACTGCACCAAACCGTACCCGAAGAGCTGGCTAAACAAACAGGTGCTTACCAAAGCTGGCTGCAGATGTTTAACAATTTAGATAGCTTAATATCCTGAGGTATGAAGACAACATCAATTAGAGTGCGGGTGCTTTGCCTGCTGAGCATTGTCCTTTTTGCTTGTGCATGTGGGGATACCACCAACAATAAAATTTCAACACCAAACACTACAGCCATGAAACCAGACAGCATCAGCGGATATAAAGAGGTAAACGGCATTAAGATGTATTACGAGATCCATGGCAAAGGGATGCCGCTTGTATTGATCCATGGCGGCGGCTCTACCATCCGCACCACCTTTGGGCGCTCGCTGCTGCTTTTTGCACAGCACAGGCAGGTAATTGCTGTAGAATTGCAAGGCAACGGCCACACCAGCGACCGTAACGCGCCCTACTCTTTTGAACAGGACGCCGCCGATGTTGCCGAACTGCTCAAACAGCTGGGCATTAAACAGGCCGATTTTATGGGCTTTAGCAATGGCGGGCACACCACGCTTCAAATAGCCATGAGCTACCCGCAGCTTACGCGCAAAATAGTAGTGGCCTCGGCGTTTACCAAGCGCGAAGGTGCCAACCCCTGGTTTTGGGATTTTATGAGCAAGGCTACATTTAAGGATATGCCGCAACAGTACAAAGATGAGTTCCGTTCTATCAACCCATCTCCACAGGCGCTGCAAAACATGCACGATAAATCACTTTACCGCATGCAGCATTTTAAAGGCTGGCCCGATGATGCTATTCGTTCTATAAAGGTCCCGGCCCTTATTATCACCGGCGATGCCGATGTTGCCCCGCCCGAACATGCTGTAGAAATAACGCACCTAATAGCCGGTTCCAAACTCGCCGTCTTTCCCGGCGGCCATGGTGAGTATCTAGGCGAACTGGTAAACGGCAAAAAAGGCAGCAAAGTGCCTGAATTAATCGTGGCGCTGGTGGAAGAATTTTTGGAAGAATAGTTTCATAAAGGCATTTATTTTGTATGAATAAATAAATGTAAATTTGCTTAAGCCATAATAATTGAAATGATGAATACTCTAAAATATCCATTAAGTAACGCACAGATGGAGCTGATGAAATTGCTTGGCACCAACTTATCTGACAATGACCTTAAAGAACTGAAAACTGTACTCGCCCGCTTCTTTGCAGAAAGAGCTATGGATAAGGCTGATAAAATATGGGATAAAAAAGGCCTGACTGATGATGATATGGATAAATGGCTAAATGAGGGAAATTAACGATTTAATCGTTGTCATCGACACTAATATTTTATTAGTTTCCGTATCGCGTCGTTCAAAATACAACTGGGTTTACCAGGCTTTGTTACAAGGCAGATTTCAACTTGCAGTTACGCAGGATATATTGTTAGAATATGAGGAAAAAATTGGCATCCATTGGAATGAGCAAGCGGCCTTAGATGTCAGCCGGTCGCTCACAGAGCTCCCAAATGTTTTATTCACCAACATTCACTATCAATTAAATTTAATTACAGCCGACGACGACGATAACAAATTTGTTGATTGCGCATTCGCTGCAAATGCTGATTACATTATTACTCACGATCATCACTTTAACATCCTCAAAACCGTTGCATTTCCTCGCATCCCAATATTGGATATACATCAGTTCAAACAAGTTTTGGAGATCGACGACTGAAACCTCAATAACAGTAATATTTCATCTCTAATTATTTCACTTGCGGCACGTACTGGTAAACCACCTCGTACGGAACGTTTTTCAACTTCGCAGAGATCTGCCCAATGCGCAGGTCTCCCCGCTGCGGGGTGGGCTCGCAAACGGAGTAGGTGTTGCCCTTATAAACAATGGGGCTGCCTACCGGCTTGCTAAATTGCACAGCCATGGTAATATGGGTTGGGTATAGCAGTGCTATCATCGGCAGGTTGTAAATTTCCTTTACGAGATAGAAGAATAAAGCGGCGCGATCATCACAATCGCTGTACTTGGCAAACAGTGTTTCCTCCGGCGAGAGGCGCTTTTCTTTACCGTAGTTATCTTCATCATCCTCGTATAAAAAAGCATAACGGGTAAAGTGCATCAGGTAATCAACCCCCTTTTTTTGGTTCATACCCTTTAAATTTTGTTTCAACAGGGGGATAAGCGAACTATACGTTTCCTTACTCAGCGGGATATTAAAGTAAGTTTCAAAGTCTACGCCCGGGTAATTCATAAAAATGGTTTCCACATCAGGGTTCAGTTTGATGTTGAAATAGTAAACCTTGTGGCGATAGGTAAATTGCAGTTCTTTCTCCTGATAATCGGCTGCCTTAAAATTTGGCATCCGGGTAACTTTGTAGGAGAATGCTTTTTTTGCCTCGGGGATGTTTAACATTACCGGCACAGGCGGATACTGGTTGATATCGGCGCGGACATAATCGTGGTAGTTGAGGCACATATATTTTTCACCATCTACTTTAAACGAAGGGATATCTGATATATCCTCATCATTCAGCACATAAAATATTACCTTATTATCGCCGGTGAGCGCCAGCCGGGCATCGTAACCGCTTTTTGCCAGCAGGAACCATTTATATAAAGTATACCGCCCGTAGTTATCTGTTTTGGGGCTTATTTGCTGCGCCGTTTTGCGGATGAGCTGGTAATACAGCCAGTCGTTTAACTGGTATCGGTTTTTGTAAGCAGTTAACGAATCTATAACCGGCTGGTAATTGCCGGCGTTAAGTTGCCTGTAAAAATCTTTTACTGATGCCTGGGATAATTGCGCGGGCACATCCAGTATCAGCGCCCTGTCTATCTGGCTGTTGAAGGTACCGTTGTAAAATTCAAAACATATCCGCTGGTCATCTGCCCGTGCGTTTAAGCAGCACAGGAAAAAAACCACCAGGCAGGTGAAATATGTTTTAACAAGACAGTACAATTTAGATTTATAATTGGTAGTTTAAATTTACAAATAATTAACTTAATAATAACAAAGAATTAACACTTAAATTATTCTAACGCTTAAAAACACCAAATCTGTGCCGTAATCCAACTTAATAGTATTGATACTTTCAGTTAACATCAGTTAGCTACTTTTGCAGGATAATCTCCCGAAACTATGCCCGCCATTTCCAAAGCAGATTTTTCTAAGGCAGCCGGCATAAATGGCCTCCCCCTGCTCTCTTCGTTTTTAATGAACGCCCTAAAAATTGATGCTTTTAACAGCATGATGGAAAACGCCAGGGCGTTAAAAGGTGTGGCGTTTGCCGATCACCTGCTTAAAATATTAGGGGTTACTATCGTAGTTGATGATGAGGCGCTTAGCCATATACCTGCCGATGGCGCTTTTATTACGGTTGCTAATCATCCGTACGGCGCTATCGAATCGTTGGCCTTGCTGAGCATACTGGTGAAAAAACGCCCCGAAACCCTGTTCATGGGTAATTTTTTGCTGAAGAAGGTCCCAAACCTTGCCGATCATATCATCGCTGTAAACCCATTCGAAAACATCAAAGATGCATCCAGTATCAGCGGGTTGAAAACCACCCTTAAAGTATTAAAAGAGGGTGTGCCGGTGGCCATTTTTCCGGCCGGGGAGGTTTCATCCTATTGCCTTAAGAGCAAGAAAATAACCGATAAAGAATGGCACCCGGTGGTAGGCAAGATCATCGCGAAAGCAAACCAGCCTATCCTTCCGGTATATTTCCACGGCAACAACGGCCTGTTGTTTAGCCTGGCCAGGTTCATACATCCTTCATTACAAACCATTATGCTTTTTTCGCAGCTGTTTAACAAACGCGGGCATAAATTATACGTTAAAATAGGCCAGCCCATATTTCCGGGCGAGGTTGTAGAACACAACAATAACGGCACTACGCTAAGTTACCTGCGCGAAAAAACCTATGCGATGGGTAGCGGTTTAAAATAGGCGGCAAAAAGGCTTATGCCCCCAAGATGCGCCGTTATAATGGCTATTAATTTCTAAAGGAGATGGTAAACCGGGCGCCCTTATTCACTTCGCTGTCAATAGTAATACGGCCACCAAGACTGGTAATGTGGTTATAAATTAAATACAACCCGATGCCCTTACTGTCTATATTTTCATCGTTGTGGAATTTTTGACTAAAACCGAATAGCCTGTCTTGTACTTTTTCCATATCAAAGCCCCGCCCCTGATCGGTATAAACCAATTCGCTGACACCGTTGCGGTGGTGCGAGCGAATAATGATCATGGGGACGCTATCCGGTTGCGCGTATTTTACCGAATTGGTGATCAGGTTCAAAAAAACACTCTCCAGGTAAACTTTATTGAACTTCACGGTGGGCAGCTCAGAAAAATCAACGTCGATAACCGCCCTCGAATCCTTTAAAAAGGCGCGTAGTGATAATAATACTGCAGCAAGGCATTCATCCAGGTTCAATGTTTCTACCGTTGCGTTTAAAACATTATTCTGTTTTAATGCATCCATATAGCCGTTCAGGGTATCCTTTAAATTATTTGTCGCGGTTTTAAGCATCCCTATAAACTCCAGGGTCTCCCGGTCCTTAATTTTGCTAACGTTCAGCATACTAAATACCGATAGCAAATTACCCACCGGCGAGCGAAGATCGTGCGAGGTAGCGTACGTAAGCTGTTTCAGGTCGTTATTGTTACGGGTAAGGTTAGCTATCTCGGTATTACGCGCCTCTTCCTGCTTCTTTTTATGGGTGATATTTTTGGCGATGGCAAAAACCACTTGTTCGTTCTCTATGGGCATGGATGTCCATGATAACCAAACCACCTCCCCGGTTTTGGTTAGGTACCTGTTCTCGAAGTTGAGCAGCGGCACGTTTTTAGTAAGATTTTGCCGGCTGTTGGCGGTCAGTTGCTGGTCATCCGGGTGTACAAACGAATTAATGGGGCTGGCAAACAATTCCTCGTTGCTGTAACCCAATGTTTTAGCTACCGTTGGGTTTATCCGTTTAAAAAAGCCATCATAGCCGGCTATGCATAAAAGATCGGGCGAAAGCTCAAAGAAAAGCTCGAGGTTATAATTTTTGGACGCTTTACCGGCGGAATTAAAAACAGGAGCTGACATGAGTATAAGTTTACGTATTAACAGGGATGAAGCGCTGGATAAATAACATTTGTAAAACTAATAGTTATAATATCCGCTCACTATTACGGTAAATTTATCCTAACAGTTATAAATATTCATTTTAATATTTTTCGCGGGGCAGGAATTAGGGAGCGAGTTTTATTCATAATTCCTATATTTACTTACCTGTTAGGAAAAGGCATTTTTAACTTACGCTTTAGCAAAAGATTGCCTTTATTCTTCCACAATAATAGATTTTTCTTTTGTGCCCATGGCACACTAACCTACGCCGATACAAAATGGATAAAACGAATACATCCACCGAACTTATAATTGCCAATAAAGAACTGGCCCTTCAAAATGAAGAAAAAGAAAAGCGTGCCGCTGAACTGATCATTGCCAACAAAGAGCTTGCGTTTCAAAATAGCGAGAGAGAAAAACGTGCCGCCGAGCTGATCATCGCCAACCAAGAGCTTGCTTACCAGAATGAAGAAAAAGAGGCGCGGGCGGCAGAGCTGGTCATCGCCAACATGGAACTGGCTTACCAGCATGAAGAAAAAAGCAAGCGGGCCGAAGAACTCATCATTGCCAACCATGAGCTTATTTTTCAGAATAACGAGAAAGAAAAACGGGCGGCAGAACTCATAGTGGCCAATAAAGAGCTCGCTTATCAAAATGATGAAAAGGAAGCGCGGGCTGCGGAACTCATCATTGCCAATCACGAGCTTACTTATCAAAATGAAGAAAAAGAAAAACGTGCCGAGGAACTGATCATCGCAAACAAAGAACTTGCCTACCAAAACAAAGAAAAAGAAAAACGTGCCAACGAACTGGCATCTGCCTACCAGGAATTAAAAAAAGCCGAAGAATATTTAAAAGACTATGTCAAAAGCATGGAAGAAATGATGTTCATCACTTCGCATAAGGTGCGCCAGCCGGTAGCCAATATATTAGGCATCACCAGTATCATTGGTGGCTTTCTTAATTCGCCGTTTCAGTTAAAAAAGATGGTTATTTTTCTTAAAAGGTCTGCGCAATCCCTGGATAGCTATATCAGGGAACTCACCGTATTTATCGGCGAAACGGAGCAGAAAAGGAAGAGCGACTAATACCCTCTTAAGCTAATTGCAGGCGCTAACGCTTTCTTTAACTTTGTATCCGTCGTATGCCATCTTTAGTAAGTTAACCGCATATGCGGCATCCGCTTCGGTTTTGATATAAAAGCTTATCCAGCCTGTGTTTTTAAAAACATGATGATGTGTCACGCGATCATCGGCAGCCATTAGCTGCTTTTTCATTTCCCTGGTGAAAAGCATATCCAGCAAACCATTGCTGTGGATATGCCCAAGTTCGTGCTTTGCGCAATTAAACCGCATGCCGCCGTATTTGTGGATACCCGTACAGATATTATCCCAGCCGGAAACCTCGCGTTCTATGCTATCGATATAGCCGGACACGTCCGGATGAGTAAAGAGGGTTGCTATGCGCAGCCAGGCATCAAATACCAACGCGGCGCCAGGCACCGCTTTTAAAAAGCCAAAATATTGGGTTACAAACCTGAGCATCTACTTCACCTCGCTTATTTGTTTAATATGCTCCATCACTCTTAAATGCACATTGCGGGTAATGCTTTTTGCCCAAATATCGTAATACCATACCGGGAAAACGTAAAGCCGGTACCAGCTGTTGCCAATTACGGTTGTGGTATTATTGCCGTTATCCTGCAATAAAAATTGCCCGCGCAGGATATCAATATGCCCCATTATCTCCGGGTCGCGCGGTTGTTCGGTGATATCGAAAGTGAGATTCTTGTTCTCCTGGTACACCACTATCTTTTCATCAAAAACATAGCCGTTGCTAAAAATACATTTCCGTTTGGCACCAACGTAATAACCTTCGGTGGTAGATTCTACCGGGCTGGGCATACCCATCTTAAACAGCCAGTATTTATCGGGCGAGGTATTGCGCTTGTAGGCCACCACGTTTTTCCAAACCTTGCTTACCGGCGCGTTGATCACTATTTTATCGGCAACCATGTTCTCATAATGGTGTACCGAGGTAGAATCTATCACAAACACAACAAGCAGCGCCAAAACAACACTTACGTTCAGGGTGTCATTATTATGCCGGAACATGGCGCGGCCCGTAAAAGCCCCGGCTACAATAAAAGACCACACCAAAGGCGATACAATAACCAGGCAAATTATGCCTTCGGCAAAAAGAATTACTGTTAACATGATAGCTATAAAGCAGGTAAGAACGCACCTGGATACCAGGGTCATGCTATCTATTTTATCGTTGCGCCAAAACCAAGCGCTGATAAACCCGATCAAAAACGGGACGATGGTAAATTCCGAAAAAATAAGCACACCGTTGCCGCTCGGCCCCGACAGATATTTGGATAGCCAGATAATAGCAAAGCCCATGGCGTTGGAAAACAAATACCCGTTAACCTTTGGTGTAAATATTCTATTCATGTGTGATAAGGTTATAATTAAATTTTCAGTAATATTTGAAATATAGCGACAAAAAAAATGTTTACTTAAACATTTTAAAGATGGATTTCCAAAACCAGTTCTCCTCTGCCTTCAGCATGGTCTCCAGCGTTTTATCCACGTTTTTGGCCAGCTTGTTTATATCGGTAACCGATTTATTAAAAGTTTTAAAAGCCTCGTCCTTGCTGTCACCTTCTACCTTGCTTAGCTCGTCCAGTATCTTAATAATGGGGTCCAGTTCGCGTTTGCGGCGCTCTTTGGCTACCTGGCGGGCAATATTCCAGGTATCTTTATCAGCATAAAAATACTCTTTACGTTCGCCGGCCTTATGTTGTTTTTCTACCAGGCCCCAGCTGATGAGGTCGCGCAGGGTCATGTTAGCATTACCGCGCGAGATCTTCAGCTCTTCCATGATCTCTTCGGTGGTCAGCTCATTTGGGCTCACCAAAAGCAGCGCATGCACCTGCGCCATAGTGCGGTTTATCCCCCACTCCGATCCTAATTTACCCCATGCCTCTATAAACTTGCCTTTTGCCTCTGGTAATTGCATATACAAATATATGTATGTTATTTAACTTTCAAAACAATTTGAAAGTTTATTTGTTTATTGCTCTCCCGTATTTAACCAAACTACCTTTTGTTCGCTTTGGTGCGGCTGGCCAATAATATCGGCATACAGCTGTGGCCGGCGCGCCTTCCGGTAACGGTAGCCACCGGCTTTTGTTAAAGCATCGGCATTAATTTCGGCTATGACTATCTCGTTATCCAGGCTGGCACATTCGGCTATAATATCGCCATAAGGATCGAGGATCATCGAGCAGCCGTTCTTCAGCTGGTCGTCGTCCATACCTATCGGGTTTGAAAACACGGCATAAAGGGCGTTATCATAAGCGCGGGCCGGCAGCCATTTCATCAGCCAGGCGCGCCCTTTTAGGCCGGTAAACTCTTCGCGTAAAATGTGCTTGTTCGTTTCCTTGTCCTTCCACAATTCGGCATCCACAAAACCGGCTCCGGGCCGGGTAGATGGTGTACACATGGTTACGTGCGGCATAAAAAGGATATCGGCTCCTAACAATGCGGTTGCCCTTACGTTCTCTATAATATTGTTATCGTAGCAGATGAGGATGCCGCATGTCCACCCCAAAAGCTGAAATACGGTATAGGTATTGCCCGGTTTTATATGCGGGTTGATGAACGGATGCAGCTTGCGGTGTTTGGCAACCAGGCCGTTTTTATCCACACATATATAAGCCTTGTAAATATCACCGGCAGCATCGCGCTCAAACAGGCCTGCCAGTATGGCGATATCATATTCAGCAGCATAAGCCGTCAATTCCTTTACGCTCGGGCCGTCCGGTATAGCTTCGCACACGTCTAAAAGCTGGTCGCGGGTAAGGTGCCTTGCAAAACTGTAACCCGTAACACTGCATTCGTGAAAAGCAATTACGTCGGCTCCTTCGGCAGCGGCTTTGGCGGTTAACTGTTTTATTACAGAGAGGTTATAGGCTTTGTCGCCGCTTTTATTCTCGAACTGGGCTGTAGCAATTTTTATGGGCTGCATGGCTTATGGTTATGCACAAATGTAATAACATACGGATAGTTTAAGCCCATGCCGGTAAACAAAAAAGCCGCTTCATACTGCTATGAAACGGCTTTACAGAAATGCTTTCGCAAAAATTAGTTTGAGGCGGTAGAGCTCCAGCCATCGCTCCAGCCGGTGCTTGCTTTATCTTTGCCGCTTACCATTTTTTCGTATTTGGTAACCTGTGCAGTAGTTAAAACAGCTTTAATTTTTTTAACGGTAGTTGCGCGCAAAGGGCGGATAGCAACCAGCATTTTATCGTTATTACCTTTATGGGCCACTTTAATTTTATCAAATTTTTGTGCCGATTCGGTGTAAATAGCCGCAATTTTAGCGGTTTGCGCATCGGTTAATTTTAACTGCTGTTGCAATTCCTTTGCCTTTTCAACAGGATCTGTAGTGCCGGGGCGGCTTTGTGCATTAGCCGCTACTGTTAAGCCTAAGAACAGGCAGCACATTAACATTATTTTTTTCATGATTTATGGATTTACGTATTTTCTAATAATTTATAAAATTAGTATTTAGTTTTAATATTATTTAAATAATCCAAAATATTAACGCAACCGATTAACTACAAGCACATTATCATTATTTAAGGCTCGCCGTTAAAGGCGCGCATATAGGCATACCTTTCTTATTTTTAAAAACGAGTTTTGCCAGCTGTTTTACCTTTAAATTCGCGTCGCCCTCCGTTATTTGCAAAAACTGGTTAGGCTTTACGTTCTTAAACCGCTGCACCGTTTGGCTGCCGGCCCAGGTTATTTCAAGTTCATCAATTACTGTAGCCTGGCCAATGCCTATCTCCTGCTGTAAAGGCGAAGAGCCGAAACTGCCGCCCGAGTTTACGTCCTTATAAACGCTGCGCTTTACCCCATTTTCGGTAAAGGATAGTTTAATATGGCTGCCTATAGCTGCTTTATTGGCCTTCACCCCTTCCAGCTTCAGGCTTATCCAGTTGTTGTTGCTTTGCCCGGGGTTAAGGTACAGCGAACTGGTGTACGAATCGCCTTTGTAGGCGCCGCCCATCTCGGCATAAATATCCTGCACACCGGTGTTCCTGAAATCGGCAAAAGCAACGCCGTGGCCTTTTTGCAAATTACCCAGGCGCGACGAAGTAGTAACATCAGCAAAACGCTTGCCGCCTATATTGCGGAAAAGCTTATTTGGCACCAGCGATTTAAAATCGGGGTTACCCGTACCAAAATACATATCGGGGTAGCCATCGTTATCAATATCGCCAAAATTACCGCCCATGCTGTATACCACCTTATCCAGCCCCGCCTTAACGGTAACGTCGGTAAACTTCCCGTTATGGTTGTTACGGTATAAAAACACGTTGCCCGCCAGCGGGACAGGCTGGCCCAAAGCCTTGGCGGCCGAGTAATAGCCCAGGGAGGTGGTAAAGTTATAATCGCTTACTACAATGTCCTGCCAACCATCGTTATCAAAATCAAAAAACCAGGTAGTAAAGCTGCGCTCTTTATTATTAGCAAGCCCGGCTTCTTCGGTAGTCTCTTCAAAATCAACCATGCCACCCGGTTTGGTTTTGTTTTTAAGCAGATGTTTTTTACCATCCATGGTCGATAGGAAAACATCCATCCTGCCGTCTTTATTGTAATCTGCCGAGGTAACGCCTTTTACGTAGCCCTCCAGGTTACAATGCGCCAATGCGGCCACATTGGTAAACGTGCCATTTTTGTTATTGAGGTATAACATACATTGGTGCATGCCGCCGCCATCCATTACCGGCAGGTTTTCGGTACCTATAAATACATCCAGCCAGCCATCGTTATTAAAATCGGCCCAGGTGGCTGCCTGGGTTGGGTGAAAATACAGCAGCCCGCTTTCGGTGGTCACATCGGTAAAGGTGCCGTCGCCGTTATTGCGCAAAAGCGAGGATGGCTGATTGCCAAAACCGTCCCTAAGCCAGGCGCCCCGCAGCACAAAAATATCAATGTTGCCGTCGTTGTTATAATCGGTTTGCTGGATGTTGAGCCCGCCTGTTATCCCGGTGAGCCCGGCTTTCTCGGTAACGTTGCTGAACGTACCGTTACGGTTGTTCTGAAAATAATGCATGGGGTCTTCCAGGTCCCAGCCGGAAGTAATGATATCAATGTAGCCGTCGTTATTAAAATCATCGGTAATTACACCGCCTGCGCGGCCATTAATATTAATCCCCAGCCCTTCTGCAACATCAACAAAAGGCTTTACCTTTTCGGTGGTATCAGAATCAAGCCCCTTGATCAAAAATTGTTCGGGTACACCTTTAGGGTATTGTCCCAGCGTCATGTAAGCGATGTTGAGCAGCCAGCGCGATTGCAGATCGTGCGGGTCGGCTTTTAAAACAGCCTCGTAAATCTCGATGGCTTTTTTAGAGCCCGTTTGCAGCCGGTGCACACCGTCATCTTTTATCGGGAATATACAGGATGATCCTGTATGGTTAAGCATACAATTGCTCCGTTCGCCCAGGCGCATATAGGCTATGCCGGCAAAGGGCATCATTTCTCTTAGCGACATATAATCTACGTTCTGCAATAAATATTTGTATGCATCAACAGACTGTTGCTCCTTGCCCACTTCCAGCGATAATTCTGCTTTGGAGTAAAGCACATCTAAATTACTGCCCGGAGGGCTAACAGTTAGGATAGAGTCGAGCGAATCGAGTTTTACCTCGGGGCAAAATGAGTTTCTTGGGTTACGGTTCTCTTTAGACAGGTTGGCCAGCAACGTCACCATTTCCTGGTGCGAAGTAGTGCGGCGGCTGAATGCGATAATGACCACAAACATGGCGACAAAAAGCACGCCCGCGCCTATATATTTTATATTGTTTTTCATTTTGGGTAATACATCTTATGCTGCAAGCCGGTAAATGGGCCCGCAGCGGCATCATGTTAATATGGGCAGCCCATAGTGGGTTGCCGGTTAAGAAATTGGATTACGTGTTTTGAATGTTAAGCATAGCCGGGGTTTACAGCGCTATGCATTGCAAACTCCCGTTATATCAAACGGCTAACATTAAATAAAATTCAGGAAAGAATGCCAGGGCCGTCCGGTGGTTGCCCGGGGCCTTCAATGCTGGAGCTGGAGATATCCTGCTGTATATGTGGATGTATTTTTTTGAACGTAGTGACAATGGGGGTAGCGAACCGGTATTGCAGATGCTGGTGGCTATAAGCCACAAGCAAAAGCTTGCCAAAGGGCACATGATTTTTTTTGGGGACGGGCATATCTTTAATACCCCTGGCCTCGATGATGTTTTGACCCGAAAGTTTGGTGGTTTCGTAATTGGGCACGCACATAAGGTACATGGCCGTTTTGGTGAGCTTCATTTTTACATAGTTGTAACTGCTG
This sequence comes from Mucilaginibacter pankratovii, assembly GCF_014773265.1. Lineage (GTDB taxonomy): Bacteria > Bacteroidota > Bacteroidia > Sphingobacteriales > Sphingobacteriaceae > Mucilaginibacter > Mucilaginibacter pankratovii. The sequence continues at coordinate 242,119 of NZ_JACWMY010000008.1, forward strand.
CTCTCAAAATTTATTTGCCCGGCAATGTCCTCGTAATCGGCATCGTCGCCAAGGTTTGGCAGGTTTACGGCGATCTTTACTTCGGTAAGGTCTTTTAAATTGTAATGGTTCTGGGCTATCTGCTGGTTAAAGAATCTATCGCATTTATAAGTAAAATATTGATGAAAAAGCAATTGCCCCCCGATGTTGAACAACAGGATAGCAAGCAAAAATATAGCGATAGGCTTTTTCAACAGAACACAGGTATTTAATAGATGCCTAAAGTTGGCAAATTTCTATCGCTTTTCAAAATTATTCTTAATAAGAATATAACTTAATGTTAAAAAACCAGTAAAAATTAACTGCTATTAAATATTAATGAGCTTCTCAATAATATCTGCCGGGCCGGCCGGGTTGCCTTTGAGGTTCAACTGGTCGAAATAATTGTACCAGCCGGCACCCGTTACCAATGCTTCAAATGATTTGGCTAACTCATCCGTAGGGAATTTCCATATGGCAAAAAAATCATATCCAAGGCGTTCAACGGTATCAACATCGTTATCGCTCCAGGTAACTATTTCTACGCCCTGCTCCATCAGTTGCTGAACAGCGGGACCAACCTGCCCCATGTACGCGCCTCTTTCTTCAATACTCAGATCGCGCCAGGCCTGTTTGGCCGACCATACCTCTATGTAAAATTTCATTTTGCCTGGTTTTTATTTGGTAAAGCAATAATACTGATTTAAAGCACATTAATTAGTTTATCGTAATTAAATAACACCCTAAATAACGCTATTTCATCTTATCCAGCTTAGCTAAAAAAGCTTCGGCATTGGTGAGATGTTTTTCTCTTTTTTCAACTGGCATTTTATCGAAAGTTTTAATGAGCATACCCAGCCGTGGGTTAGCCAAAAAGAAATTTCGATGCACGTGCATAAACCGCCAGAATAAACCATCCCACACATCCTGCCAGGGGCCTTTTGGCCAATCGCCCATTTTTAACAGGTAATTGCTGCCGCTGATATAGGGTTTGGTGGTCATCAGCCCGCCATCGGCAAACTGTGTCATACCGTAGGTGTTGGGTACCATTACCCAATCGTAAGCATCAATGTACATTTCCATAAACCAGCGGTAAACGTCATTCGGGTCAAATTCGCACAGAAGCATAAAATTGCCCATAATCATCAGCCGTTCTATGTGGTGCGAATAACTGGTACGGAGCAGGCGTTTTATCACAATATCAACCGGGGCGATACCGGTTTCGCCTTTCCAGAAAGAGTAGGGTATTTTGCGGGTAAAGCCCCAGTAATTTTTGGTGCGTTGTTTTACGTGTTCGCGCTCGTAAACAATATGGATAAACTCGCGCCAGCCCATTACCTGCCTGATGAAGCCTTCAAGCGAATTTAAAGGCACATCGTACTCGCTTGCCGCCTCCATTGCCTTATCTATTATTTGCTGCGGGTTTAATAAACCGATATTGAGCATGGGTGTAAGTACAGCGTGATAAAGAAAGCTTTCGCCCGATACCATGGCATCTTCATAAATACCAAAATTGCCAAACCGCTGCTTTAAAAAATCATCCAGCCATTGTTCTGCCTCTTCAAAATTAACGGGGTAAAAGCCACTAAGATTACCAAAGGGCGATGCGGTACTGCCGGGGTTATCCGGGTAATGTTTATCCACCCATTCGGATGCTTCCACAACGTGCATGTTCTTTTTCGGAACATTCAACAGCGGCACTGCACCGCTCTTCGGAAACTTAAGGCGATTTTCGGTATCGTAGGTCCATTTGCCGCCAATGGGTTTTCCATCCGCTTCCAACAGTATATTTCTTTGCTTGCGCTGGGCGATATAAAAATCAGTCTGGAAATAAGTTTTCCGCCCGTCAAAATAATCGGCCACGTCACCAGCGCTATTGAGCCAGTTAGGGCTGCGGTATTGGGCAAGTTGTATGCCATGCTCCGTACATTTCCTGTCGAGGCGTTTTTCCAGCCAATCGTCGGCCACATGAGCATAGTGAACGGTTTTTACGCCTTGCTCCGCAAGGTGCGGAATAAGTTTCCGGATATCGCAAAGCGGGTTGGTGGCTTCGATGTAAGTAACATCTATACCCAGGCCACTGAGGTGTTCGGCATAGCATTTCATCGATGCCCTATGCAGTACCAATTTCTTTTTATGGAAATTGTATTGGTTAAAAAACAGCCATTCTTCCACCAGGTAAACCGGGCGGGATGGATTAACTGCCGGATGATGCTTGAATAGCTGATGCGGAAAAATCAGGGTAATATGATCCATTTTTACTAAACGTTCGGCGCTGGCGAATGTTCAGCGAAAGACGAAGTGATGCGCAGGAAATTTAACGTTCGGCTAATTCGGGCCGGGGCCGATAAAGAGAAGTGATGACTTTGCGAAGGGGTTTTTCTACAAAAAGGTGCGTGAGACTGGCGAAGCATATCAACGCCACAATATAGTTAACCAGCGCCGTAGGCGTTGCAACCGGCTGTATGTAACGGATGTAAAATACATATAAAGGGTACTGCATAATGTACATGGCGTAACTAATGTCGCCTAAAAAAATAATTGGCCGCGAGGTAATAAATTTTGTATGCTTTGTTTTAAAACTGGTGATGGCCATTATAAACACAAAATAAACCGGTGCCAATAAGCCTCCCTTTAAAAGTGCAGAGCTATGAGGGGCATAATATTTCGCCAGCAAGATTACTACACCTGCTACAATTGCAGCAATCAGGCTGTTACGCGATCTGTTAAAGAACGGAATGCTTTTCTTATTAAAACACTCCCCGGCCAACATCCCGAACATAAACACCGATATCAGCAATAGTGGGTTCATGTAAATTGCATCTACAAGCCGTCTCGTAATAAACGGCAGGTCGGCCTTGTACCAGGGATAAAGCAAGTACGTGGCCGCCACAGTTACTAAATAATAAAACCAAACAAACCATGTAAAAACGTTACTGTTCCTCCGCATGCGCTGTGCAATAAACGGAAAAAGTAAATAAAACATAATCTCGCAGGAGATGGACCAGCCCGGATAATTAAATGAGCCTACGTAAAGCCATTGTTGCACGCCCAACATTTCAAACAAGATCTTGTATTTTACTGATGGGCCGTCGATAGCTTGTATGCCGTAATGAAAGAACAATAGTATTAAAATGGCGAGTAGATATAACGGGTAGATGCGGGCTATCCGCTTAATGTAAAACTCTTTTTTCGGAAACACGCTTTGCGCGTTACCCAAAAACCTGGCGTTAGAAACGGTTAACACAAACCCGGATATAAAGAAGAAAATATTAACCGCTTCGTTACCGTTTTTTATAACCGGCGTAAGATCAGTTCGTACCCCGGGCGGGCTATAATGAAACAATACAACTACCAAAGCTGCTATAAACCTAACTGCGTATAAAGTATTGGTGTTTCTCTCCATTGATGTGTATACGAAAATAGGATAAATTATTTATCCGTAAAATAGGGGTAAAACCCCTGCCCCTTGTATTAAGGGTATGATAAAGATATTAGTTACAGGTGCCACGGGTTTTATAGGGCGCGAGCTTTGCCTGGCGCTTGCCGGTAAAGGTTACCAGGTAAGGGCGCTTTGCCGCAACACCAATCACCCTTATCTCATCAAACATAAAAATATTGTACCCGTGCAGGGGGACATCCTGTATCCCGATAGCCTTAAAAAAGCCATGCAGGATTGCACACAGGTTTACCATACCGCCGCCCTCGCCAAAATGTGGTGTCGTAACCCCGATGCTTTTTACGATACCAATGTTATTGGCACCCGCAATGTGCTTAGCGCTGCAACAAATGCAGGCGTTGCAAAATTGGTGTATACCAGCACCTGTGGGGTATGGGGGCCAACGCTCAATTTCCCGCTGAGCGAGGATGAGCCGCGAATAGTGGGTTTCCCCATTGTTTACGAACGCACCAAATACCTGGCCGAACTGGAGGTACAGCAATTTGTAAACCAAGGATTAAATGTAGTTACCGTAAACCCGTCCCGCGTTTTTGGCGAAGGGCCGGTTACCGATAGTAATACCGTAAGCAAAATGGTGAGCGGCTATTTGCGCGGTAAATGGCGCATTATCCCCGGCAATGGCGAGCAGGTGGCCAACTACGCCTACCTGCCCGACGTGGTAAACGGGCACATTGCAGCCATGGAAAAAGGGTTGAAGGGTAACCGCTATATTTTAGGCGGAGAGGATATCAGCTTTAACCAATTCTTTAGTACAGTAGGCACTGCATCGGGCATAAAACATCGCATGCTGCGTGTTCCGCAAAAAGCTATTAAACTTTACAGCCACGTAGAGCAATTTAAGACCCGCCTAACGGGATTACCACCCTTCTTTTTACCCGAATTTGCCGATCGCCTGAAATTCGATCAAAAATACAGCAGCCAAAAAGCTGCCATGCAACTGGGCTACCGCATCACCCCCTTTGGCGATGCCATGCAAAAAACTGTTGACTACTTAAAGCAAACCTGAGCCATGCAACAACTAACCGCAATTATTACCGGTGCGAGCGAGGGTTTGGGCAAATCCTTCGCTATTGAACTGGCGCGTCGCAACATCAATTTGGTACTGGTGGCATTGCCCGGCTCGGGGTTGCCGCAATTGGCCGCATACATCCGCAAGAATTTCAACATCCGGGTTGATGAGCTGGAAATGGATCTCACCGATGCCGAAAACTACCACAACATATTTAACTACCTGCAGTTGGTTGGCATTACGGCGCATATGCTCATCAACAACGCCGGACTGGGGAACTGGTCGTGGTTTGAGGATAAGAATATCATCTTCTATAAAAAGCAAATAGAGCTGAACGTGATCACCCCGGTTTTGCTAACGCGACTGTTTTTAGAACAGGCCGGCAGCAAAACAACATCCTACATCCTGAACGTGGGGAGTTTGGGCGGCTTATTTGTGGTGCCTAAGAAACAGGTTTACGGGGCAACCAAATCTTTCATCCGTTACTTTACCAAATGCTTGCAGCTGGAGCTGTCGGGCAGCAACGTGCGGATCAGCCTGCTGAGTCCGGGCGGCATCAACACTAAGCCCGAACTGCTGGTGATGAACAATAAGCTAAAAGGCATCGCCAGGGCAACCATACTGGAGGCTGAAGACGTAGCGCGTATAGCGATAGATGGGATGCTAAGAGGAAAAAAAGAGATCATCCCCGGAGCTGTTAACCGCTTGCTGGTTTTGCTAAACAGTATGCTGCCCGCGTTCGTTAAGGAGAGCATTATCAGGAGCCGTTTAAAATTGATCCTTAAAAGATAATGATACGCGCTATAAACACCTCCCGCCACGTAAAAAATCTGCAAGGGTTTTTCAACAGCATCCGCAACACCTTCGAGGTGCCTGACAGCGAAACCCTAACCGTGGTTTCGGGTAAATTCAGCGGGCTTACTTTTGAATTTGAAACCGGCGTTTGTAATGTAGTTACGCTCAACGGCTGCATCTCCTTCGATCTCACCGGCGACTTTACTCCCGAGGCATTAATAAGGGGGCTGGTGAAACACCATATTATTAAAGATGTAGACCTGGACGAGGCGTAAAGCCATCAGCTTTATTATGCAAGCATAGCTTTTCCATCTGTAAAAATTACCTAATTTTACCGGCGAACCAATTACGCCTGCATGGAAAGCATAGCTCCTTATAGATCTCAGCACAAAATCCGTTTTGTTACCGCCGCATCGCTTTTTGATGGGCACGATGCCACCATTAACATTATGCGCCGCATATTGCAAAGCACCGGTGCAGAGGTGATCCACCTGGGGCACAACCGCAGTGTGGATGAGGTGGTAAACTGTGCTATACAGGAAGACGTGCAGGGCATAGCCCTCACCAGCTACCAGGGCGGGCACGTAGAGTACTTTAAATACATGCGCGATCTGCTCAACGAGCGGGGCGCACAGCATATTAAAATTTTCGGCGGCGGCGGCGGCGTGTTCCTGCCGCATGAGATAGCCGAACTGCACGCCTACGGTATCACCCGCATCTACTCACCCGACGATGGCCGCACCATGGGCCTGCAGGGGATGATAAACGACATGATGCAGGCTTGCGATAGCCTCACCCCAACCCTCTCCAGAGGAGAGGGGGCTATTGACGGAAACAAGAAAGTACTCTCCTTTGGAGAGGATTTAGGTGAGGCTACTATAATAGCCCAGCTAATAACAGCTGCCGAACTCGGCAATCCCCACATACAACCACTCACCACTCACCATTCTCCACTCACTACCCCCGTCCTCGGCATTACCGGTACGGGTGGTTCGGGGAAATCATCGCTGGTAGATGAGTTTGTACGGCGGTTTTTGATGGAGACGGATAAAACGCTGGCCATTATCTCCGTAGATCCATCCAAACGCAAAACGGGCGGCGCTTTATTGGGCGACAGGATACGGATGAACGCCATAAACAGTCCGAAAATTTACATGCGTTCATTGGCTACCCGGCAGGCTAATCTGGCTTTAAGCAAACACGTACAGGAGGCTATTGATATTTGCAAGGCTGCCGGTTATGATATGGTGATCGTAGAAACCAGCGGCATCGGCCAATCGGATACCATGATCACCGATTACTGCGACCTCTCTTTATATGTAATGACACCCGAATTTGGCGCGGCCACCCAGCTGGAAAAAATAGACATGCTGGATTTTGCCGACCTGGTGGCACTCAACAAATTCGACAAGCGTGGCGCTTTAGATGCCATCCGCGATGTGCGCAAGCAATATAAACGCAACCACATGCTCTTCAGCGCCAAAGACGACGACCTGCCCGTTTACGGCACCATGGCCTCCCAGTTTAACGACCCGGGCATGAACACCCTTTTTGCCGCCATTATGAAAACGGTTAAAAACAAAACAGGTGTTGACTTACTGGAAGGCAAGGAGCTAAAGGTAAAAGGCGACGAATCGGAAAAGATCTACATCATTCCGCCGGACAGGATCCGCTACCTGGCAGAGATAGCCGAAAGCAGCGCGGCTTATACCGATTGGGTGAATGAGCAGTGTAAGATAGCGCAGCAGTTGTTTCAGGTAAAGGGGACTATCGATTTATTGGCGAAACACACCCCTAACCCCTCTCAAGAGGGGAACAAAAACGTAGAGACGCAATACTTTGCGTCTCCCGCTATGCAAGGCGCCGATGCAAAGGCAGTAGAGATGCGAAGTATCGCTTCTCTACAAGATATCTACACCCACCTCGAAAGCCACCTGCATCCCGATTGCAAGCGCCTGTTAAAAGAATGGCCCGAAACTGTTGCCAAATACAAGGCCGAAAATTTCATTTATAAAGTGCGCGATAAGGAAATAAAACAACCTTTATATTATACCTCGCTATCGCAATTAAGTATCCCCAAAATATCCCTGCCCAAATACGAGGCCTGGGGCGATATTTTGCGCTGGCTGCTTACCGAGAATGTTCCCGGCGAGTTCCCCTACGCGGCGGGTGTATTCCCTCTAAAGCGCGAGGGCGAAGACCCCACCCGCATGTTCGCCGGGGAAGGCGGCCCCGAGCGGACCAACAAACGTTTCCATTATGTATCATTAGGGCAACCGGCGCACCGGCTCTCCACCGCATTCGATTCGGTTACGCTGTATGGCGAGGACCCGCATATCCGCCCGGATATCTACGGCAAAATAGGCAACTCCGGTGTAAGCATCGCCACGCTGGATGATGCCAAAAAGCTGTACTCTGGTTTCGATCTCTGCCATGCCAGCACGTCTGTAAGCATGACCATCAACGGCCCTGCCCCTATGCTGCTTGGCTTCTTTATGAATGCCGCCATAGATCAGCAATGCGAAAAATATATTGCCGAACATCAACTGGAGCATTTGGTAGAGGCAAAGTACAAGAAATTGTATGATGATAAGGGGGTGGTGAAGCCGCAGTACCAGGGCGGTGATTTACCAGCAGGAAATAGCGGTTTAGGTTTAACATTGTTAGGGCTAACCGGCGACCAAATTCTCCCACCGGAGGTTTACGAAAAGATCCGCGCCTATGCCATTGCCACCGTGCGCGGCACCGTGCAGGCAGATATTTTAAAGGAGGACCAGGCGCAAAACACCTGCATCTTCTCCACAGAATTTGCCCTGCGGATGATGGGCGATATCCAGCAGTATTTTATAAAGGAGAAGGTGCGGAATTTTTATTCGGTATCTATCTCCGGCTATCACATCGCCGAGGCGGGGGCCAACCCAATAACACAGCTGGCTTTTACACTGAGCAACGGCTTTACTTATGTGGAATACTATTTAAGTCGCGGCATGCATATCGACGATTTCGCACCTAACTTATCGTTCTTCTTCAGCAATGGTATCGATCCGGAATATTCGGTTATTGGTCGTGTAGCGAGGCGCATCTGGGCAAAGGCCATTAAAAATAAATACAAGGGTAACGACAGGTCGCAAAAGCTGAAATACCATATCCAAACCAGCGGCCGCTCGCTGCATGCACAGGAGATAGACTTTAATGATATCCGAACCACCTTGCAGGCCTTATACGCTATTTACGATAACTGTAATTCGCTGCATACCAATGCATATGATGAAGCAATCACTACACCTACGGAAGAATCCGTACGCCGGGCAATGGCTATTCAGCTCATCATTAACCGCGAGCTCGGCCTCGCCAAAAATGAGAACCCGATACAGGGCGCCTTCATCATCGAGGAACTAACCGACCTGGTGGAACAAGCCGTGTTGACCGAATTCAAGGCCATTAACGACCGCGGCGGCGTGCTTGGTGCCATGGAAACCATGTACCAGCGCAGCAAGATCCAGGAAGAATCGCTCTATTACGAAACCCTTAAACACACCGGCGAATACCCCATCATAGGTGTAAATACCTTCCTTAACAAAAAAGGCTCGCCCACGCTGATCCCATCCGAAGTGATCCGCGCTACCGAGGAAGAAAAGCAATACCAGATAGAAGCCCTGCACCTGTTTCAAAAACGGAATGAGAAAAAAGCCCCCGGCTTATTAAAGGAATTGCAGCAACGCGCTATAGCCGGCGATAACATCTTCGAAAGCCTGATGGAAGCCTGCAAATATTGCAGCCTTGGGCAGATAAGCCATGCGCTTTACGAGGTTGGCGGGCAGTACAGGAGGAATATGTAGGAGCGGCGAGCCCTCCCTGAAGGGGGAGCTTTTGATTTGCAGGACAGGTGCAATAGGGATTGTAAGGGTTTAGCCACGGGTGTGTCGGGCCAGTGCGCAATGGCAGCGGGGCCGCAGCGAAGCGGAGCCCTGCAAAGCCCGGCCCGCAGGGATTGCCAATGAAAACACGATTACTGCTGCTGCTCCTCGGCGGTGCCCTCGTCTATCAGCAATTTAAAGCGCTTAAACATGTTGCCTTCAACGCTGATGGACTTGAGTATGCCGCCGAGCCGCCATACTTTGCCGTTGTTTGCGTTGAGATCGGCCTCCGTCCATTTATTTTTTAACACAATATACTCAAAAGCAAATATCGATGTGGCCTTTCTGTTGGATGCAGTAACAAATAAGGTATCGGTACCATTAGATGCACTGGTAATACTGTTAAAGGCTTGCTTTACCGATACGGGGTGTCCTGGTAACAGGATGGGTTTACCCACAAATCCGATCACTTTTTTCAAAGCTTCCGGTTTGGTAACCGTGCCCAGATCCATTAAGCCCGATTCGGAAAGAATATACATGTAGCGCAACGCCGCTGCCCGGTTCCCATTTATATCTGCCTGTGGGATACTGTTTAAAAGAGATTGCGATAATTTATTCGCAGTTGGCCAGTCCTCGGCTTCGAGACTACTGATCAGGCTGCTCCATTTTTGGTCATCGTCGGCAGATTGCGCCCGGGCTACAGAAAATGAAAGAAAAATTAACGCTGCAAAAAGAAGTCTTTTCATTGTTAAAGTTTTACTTCACTTTCACAAAATCCAGATCCTGGAAATCGTAGCTAAAATCTGTCGCGGGGCTTATGGCTTTCATTTTCAACCCCAATGGTTTGCCATTCTCATCAGTAGTGAACATGGCGAAGGCGTCGGCGTCCATACTGCGTTTGTTCCATTTTACCACAAAAGTGTTGCCTTTATAAAAGAACATTTGGCCGGTTAAGTGCGGCGAACGTTTGGATGCGAACCAAAGTTGCCCATCCTTTTGGCTGATGGTAACATCGCCCAGCCAGTTATCGTGGTAAGTGCCCGCGTAAAGGCTGCCATCCACCGCCGCTTTCTTTTGCTCTTCCACCTGTTTCCAAACATCGGCCACTACTTTACCCGCACCAGCCATACCGGCTTTTTCGTTGTCGCTGAAAACTTTAACCCAGTCGCGGCCGGTATCGCCGATGTAGCTGTCGATGATCTCGTTGGTAACAGAACTAAATGCTCCGCCCGATTGCTGGTTGGTGAGCACGATAATGCCCAGTTTCAGCTCGGGGAATAGTGTTACCTGCGTAACCATGCCATCCAGGCCGCCAGTGTGACTAACCTTTAAATAGCCTTTTGCATCGTTCAGAAACCAACCTAAACCGTAACCTGCAAAGTGTGTATTGTATGAACCCGGCCCGGAAGGCAACGGCGTTTGCACCGACCACATTTGGCGATGAATGGTGCTGCTGAAAATATTTTTGGCCAGCGCATCACCGTATTTACCGTCGTTCATTTGCATAATGGCCCATTTGGCCAGGTCGTTTACGCTACTGTAAATACCGCCTGCAGCATTGGTAGGTTCGCTGGTATTGCGGGGGATAACCACTACCTTGCCATCAACCGGCGCATGCGCATCGATATAGTTCTTTGTGTTTTTTATACGACTGTATGAGGCAAAGCTGCCCGTCATTTGCAGCGGCTTCATAATGCGGGTCTCAATAAAATCTTCCCAGCTCATTCCGCTTACCCGGGCAATTACCTCGCCGGCTACAATATATAGCTGGTTATCATAATCAAACTTGCTGCGGAAACTGCTCACCGGTTTCAGGTAGCGCAGGTTGTGGATAATATCTTTTACCGTAAAATCGGTCGAATCCGGGAAGATCATCAGATCGCCCGCACCAAGGCCCAAACCGCTGCGGTGGGTAAGCAAGTCGCGGATGGTGAACTCGGCGGTAACATACGGGTCGAACATCTTAAACTCGGGGATGTAGTCTGTTACCTTATCATCCAGTTTCAGTTTACCCTCATCCACCAAAATTCCAATAGCGGCAGTAGTAAAAGCCTTGCTGTTTGATGCAATGCCGAACAGCGTATTACCGTCAACCTTTTTCTGCGTACGCAACGATGCCACCCCATACCCGTTAGCATACACCAGTTTGCCATCTTTTACAACAGCCACGGCAATACCGGGCACATCAAAGGTCTTAAGCGCGAGTTGAGCCAGGCTGTCGATCTTTGCCGGGGCCATTTGGGCGGTTGCAGTATTAAATGCCAATGCGCAAAACGCGAGCGTAAGTATAGGGCGGAGATTCATGGTGATAATGTTTATGTTGAGTAGCTAAATATAAGAAAGGGAGATGATAAATCAGCGGTTCTCTATTAGCTAATATTTATTGCTTTTTGCTCTTCAGTTCTTCGTTAGGAACTTGCAGTAAGTTATGCTAAGCCTGTGGATGTTACTTTCTTTTTTTCCGCTAAAAAGAAAGTAACCAAAGAAAAAACTCTCGGCTGCGCCCTGTTCTATGAAAGATTCTGCTTTAGCAAGCCAGTGGTTAACGAACAGGACAAAGCCGATTAGAAGCGGGCTTCGCTGGGTTCGGTAAGTTAATTTCCTTATATCAGCAGATAAGCTTCGAGCGAAAGCGGGCAGAACGTGGTGGGCTGTGCGCAGGGAAAGGGCATAGTGAATTTTTGCTGAAGCGTGGGGCATGAGCGGCAAAGCAAGGGGCAAATTTTCACAGCCCGTGAGTTCTGCCCGGTTTGCAGGGCAAAGGCCTGTGCGGCAAAGAAGCCTCTCTGCTGAAAGCAGTTATTCGCTATCGCTCATGAGACCGCTGCGCTAAGTTTTGCTTCTTTTGGTGCATCAAAAGAAGTAGCCCCTGCGGCAATGAGCAGAACGGATATATTTAAAACCCGAAAATCACCCCTTACCCAAAAGCATCTTTAATAAATGCAGCTACCCATCAGTTTACTTCCGCCAACGATTTGCCCGATAGGGTAACTTTTGCATAAGCCAGGGCGGCAATAATATCATCCCGTTCCAATTCCTCGTGGTCGGTTAGTATTTCATCAAACGACATTCCAGAGGCTATCATGTCAATAATAACTTCTACCGGCCAACGCATGTGGCGAATACATGCTTTACCATGGCACACATCAGCATCTACCGTAATTCTTTCTAGATTGTTATGCATAAGGTAAATTTACAAATAAATATGCATCAATAAAAATATCAACATCCGGTAAACGTGCCTCGCCAAAAACCACCGCCTCCCTTATCTTTGCCCCATGCAATCCCTCCACGAAGACCAAACTTTCACCAAAATTTCCGCCGACCAATTAAAAACCGCCCAAACCTATGAGCACTGCAAATTCATCAGCTGCAATTTCGCCAATGCCAACCTGGATGGACTTATTTTTATGGATTGCACCTTCGAGGATTGCAACTTGCTGCTGGCGGGCGTGGGCAGCACCGGTTTTCAGAACGTGCTATTCAAACGCTGTAAGCTAAGCGGCGTAAACTTCAGCAAGGCCCGCGACTTTTTGTTCGAGGTGAATTTTGAGGGCAGTATTTTGGATAATGCCATCTTCTATCAAAAAAAGAACAAAAAGTCCAAGTTTACCGATTGCTCCATGATAGAGACCGACCTCACCGAGGCGGACCTTACCGAAGCCAAATTCATCAATTGCAACCTGCACCGCGCTTTCTTCAGTCGCACTATATTAAAAGGTGCCGACTTCCGCTCCTCTTACAATTTCACTATCGACCCGGACGATAACGCGATCAAAAAAGCCCATTTCTCGCTGCACGGCTTGCCCGGGCTTTTGGGGAAATATGATATTAAGATAGAGGGGTAAATTCCCCTAACAAACACCTCACCACCAAGTCATTGCGAGGCACGAAGCAATTTCTACGTTGGACAATCCACCTGCACGGTGCACGTGCTTACCTGGAGATTGCTTCATGCCTCGCAATTGACGTTGTTAAAAAAAGCAACCATATAGATAAACCTCCCGTAATCTCTAAGCCCGTTGGGGTATTTATCCTCCCGAAACAATTTAAGCCTTTACGTTATTAGTACATCATACAATCCGCCCCCAAGTATATGCCATCTATAGCTTCAGTATCAGGCGTAAGCCTCCCCTATAAAGTAAAACAACAGGACGTGAAAGCCCAGGCCCGCGCCCTGTTTGTAGAACATTTCCCGCAGGTAGACCGCCTGATGCCTGCCTTCGATAATACCGAAATTGTTACCCGCAACTTCTGCAAGCCCATCAGCTACTACGCCGAGCCCAACACCTTCGAGCAGCGCAATAACGATTATATCGAAAATGCCCTGCAATACTCCATCCAGGCGATTGAAGCGGCCCTTGCAAAAGCAGATGTAAGTAAAGATGATATTACCGACCTGATATTCGTATCTACCACCGGCCTGGCCACGCCAAGTATAGATGCGCTCATCATCAACAAAATGCGCCTCAACCCGCATATCAACCGTATCCCCGTTTGGGGTTTGGGCTGTGGTGGCGGTGTATCGGGCATGGCAAAAGCAAATACGCTGGCAAAGGCAAACCCCGATGCGTTGGTGCTGCTGGTAGCGGTAGAGCTTTGCTCGCTCACGCTCATTAAAAACGATTACAGCAAAAGTAATTTCATCGGCAGCAGCTTGTTTAGCGATGGTATAGCAGCCGCTATCGTAAAAGGCGATAACCATAAAACGGAAGAGAAGATCAGGGTACTGGCCGCAAGCAGCAAGCTCTATTACGACTCGCTGGAAGTGATGGGCTGGGATTTTAAAGACACCGGTTTTAAGGTGCTCTTCTCCAAAGATATCCCTACCTTCATCCACGAGAACATCCGGGGCGATATTGATGCCTTCCTGGCCAAACAAAACCTGGAACTGAAGGACATCAAAAACTTTGTGTTCCACCCCGGCGGTAAAAAAGTACTGGATGCCTATGCCGATGCCTTGCAGGTAGAAGACGATTTCCTGCATAACACCCGCCAGGTAATGAACGAGAACGGCAACATGAGCAGCGTAACCGTGCTCTACGTGCTCGAAAAATTTATGGAAGAAGGCTACGAAGACGGCTACGGCCTAATGCTGGCCATGGGCCCAGGGTTTAGCAGCGAAATGGTTTTATTAAATATGAAAAACTAAGCATGTATTTTATCCTCTTTATCAGCTTCGTCATATTTCAGCGACTGCTCGAACTCGTGGTAGCCAAACGCAACGAAGCCTGGGCACGCAGCCAGGGCGCGGTAGAATACGGCAAAGCCCACTACCCCTTTATCGTAGCGCTGCACACCCTGTTTATCATCAGCATGATAGCCGAATATTTTTACTTAGGCGGCGAATTCAGCATCTTCATGATGGTGATCTTCCTCCTCCTCATTTGCCTAAAGATCTGGACCATTGGCTCCTTAGGCAAATATTGGAACACCAAGATCCTCCGCATCCCCAATTCCATCTTCATCAAAAAAGGGCCCTACAAACTATTTAAACACCCCAACTACTTCATCGTCATCTGCGAAATCATCGTAATACCGCTGGTGTTTCACCTCTACGCCACTGCTATTGTATTCAGCCTGTTAAATGCAGTAATGCTAACCGTGAGGATACGGGAAGAAGAGCGGGTTTGGAACGTCTGAACCGGGATTCAACAGATTTTTACGATTCATTGGATTTTTACCTGCTAACTGAAAGCAGCCCCCTGATTTGGGCGTTGCCTGCGGCCCACGCTTTCCGCTACAAGTCCGCACTTCGCTGCGCTCCGTTTACGGGCTTTCCGCTGCAATCGTTAACGCATTCTGAACCGTTGATTTTATTGATTTTAGGATTCCGTTGATGCTTTTCGAAGGAGGATAACATCAGCAGCTAAGCTTCGGGCGAAAGCGGACAGAACGTGGTGGGCTGTGCGGAGGGAGGGCATAGGGAATTTTTGCTGAAGCGTGGGGATCGAGCGGCGAAGCAAGGGGCAAATTTTCCCAGCCCGTGGTTCTGATCGTTTTGCAGGGCAAAGGCCCGTGCGGCAAAGAAGCCTCTCTGCTGAAAGCACTTTTTGGTTACTTTTTGGTGCTACAAAAAGTAACGAGCCCCTCGCGGCGAATGAGCGAGCCGATGATTTATTTGAGTACAAAACACTTTATAAAACGGTATAAAGAATTGCGTCCAGAAATACCCCTTGCTTCCCTCAACAATTCCCCCTAAATTTAATCACCATTATGAAAAGCATCTTAACAATCCTTATACTCCTCATAGCTTTCCCAACCCTTGCCCAAACCGATACGGCCAAGTATAAAAATTTCAACACCTTTAATAATGAGGTACTAAAAGGCCACATCAGAAAGCTGGAAGCCCAAAAGGTCATTGCCGAATTTGTAAAACAGGTAAACAGCGATTACGCCGCACATAACCCAGCCCCGGCGAGTACCCAATGGACCTTCCCGCTGCAGGGCTACAACTACCGCGCCGCTGGCGGCACAAACGGCAACGGCTATTTTGATAAAGGCTTCAACTATATCGATGGCAATAAGCACGGCGCCCACCCCGCGCACGATATTTTCATTAACGATAAAAACCAGGACTGCCTGGACGACCGCACCAGCCAGCCTGTAAATGTACTGGCCATAGCACCGGGCATTGTTGTAGCCTGTATCAACGAGTGGGACGCAGCCGGCGATATGCGCGGCGGCCGCTACATCTGGATCTATCACCCCGCCGCCAATAACCAGCAGGGGTATTTTTCCTACTATGCACACAACCGCATCATTTTTGTACATCCCGGCGAGTATGTTAAACAAGGCCAAAAAATAGCCGAAGTGGGCCGCACCGGCTTAAATGCTTACAAAAAGCGCTCGCCAACGCATTTACATTTCTCCACCTTTAAATTAGTGGATAATATCCCGGTTCCTTTTAATAGCTTTAAGCAGCTTAAAACCGCAGTCACCAAATGAAACACTTTATCGCCATAATCTTATTAGCCTGCATCAGCTTTACCCCGGCAGATAAGGTATCCAGCCGTTTTAAAACACCTGCAGGCTACCAGCAGGTGGCCGTTGCTCCCGGCAGCTTTGGCGCTTACCTGCAAAACCTGCCGCTGTTGCCCGCAGGCACCCGCACCAAAACCTACGCAGGCGACATTGCCCGTACCGACCCATACACCGCCGCCGTTATTGATATAAGCATAGGCAGCCAGGATCTGCAGCAATGTGCCGACGCCGTAATGCGTCTCCGCGCCGAATATCTTTTTCAGCGGCAGGATTACAAGGCCATCAGTTTTAATTTCACCAGCGGCTTCAAATGCGATTTTGAGCACTATGCCAATGGCTACCGCTACAGCAACAATCGCTGGATACTAAAAGCCAAAAAAGATTATAGCTACGCCAGCTTTATGCGATACATGACTTTAGTGTTCAGCTACGCCGGCACCCTCTCGCTGGAAAAAGAACTAAAGCCGGTTACTAACGCCGATGAATTAAAGGCCGGCGATGTATTTATCCGTGGCGGTTCGCCGGGGCATTGCTTTATTATTTTGGATGTTGCGGAGAACGCGTCCCATAAAAAAGTGTTCCTGCTGGCGCAAAGCTTTATGCCCGCGCAAAACATCCAGGTATTGCAAAACGATAGCCCCTGGTTCGCCCTCGGCCAAACAGCAAACATCCCTTACGGTGAACTGATGGATAAAAAGTATTTGAAACGGTTTTAGGTTTAGAGGCCAGCGGTGCAGTTTGCATTATCTGTAGTGTTAACCATACACTATTATCCCCCTGCGGCACAACACTTTAGCATTACCTTAGTCATAATAGTATGCTCGTTTCTTTACCAATTCCCCTATAACAATGCACTTTTTTTAATTTTTTTTGCCAAAACGGGCACGGCTATTGCCTTAACGGTAATACCAAAAGAATTTAACTATGCGACATTTACTCACCGACGCGCTCCACATATTTGTCATTTTCATGATCGCCGCCTTTGTTATTGGCGGTATATTGGCCATAACCGGCACGTTCGATCACTGGGGTTCGCGCTATGTTCTCAAACGCCGCCGCAAACGTTTACTGCGTAACCGCCGCGCCGATATTCGCGATGATAAACCGCAGCAGGTTGACACTACCCCTTACTACTCAACAGACCCCGACCGGCCGGTAACCGGTCAAAAAGGCAAATACGTTTAAAAAAAATAAAAACCTTCAATAGTTTATATGAAGCCTCCTGTAACCGGGAGGCTTTTTTATTCACCACGCTTTATAAATATTTAAAACACCATCCGGCTAATGGAGTTACTGGTATGTGTAACACATATATATTATACGTGTTACATCAATGCCGTTTACTTAAGAGATGTTCCGCTATATAGCCTCACCCCAACCCCTCTCCAAAGGATAGGGGCTAAAAGTCCTCTCCTTTGGAGAGGATTTATGTGAGGCTATTAAAACATTACGTGTTACATATTAAACCTTAGCCCCGTAAACCTATCTACATACACATAACAACAAAAGAGACCTCATGAAAAAATTAGTATTAGCAGCAGTTTTAGTTGCATCAACAATTACAGCAACATTTGCGCAAACCGTAGATCTGCGCCGTAAAATAGAAGTTACAGGCATTGCCGAGTTGGAAGTTACTCCCGATATCATCAACGTAACCATCACCCTCAAAGAATACCTGGATGGCAAAAAGAAAACAACCATTTCGCAACTGGAGAGCCAGCTGGAAAAAGCTGTTGCCGAAGCCGGCATAGCCAAGGAAGATTTTACCGTGAACAGCCTTTCATCCTGGAACTATGCTACCGAGAAAAAGAAGAACCCCGATTTTTTAGCAAGCAAAGCCTATGGCATTAAATTCCGCGATTTGAATAAGTTCGACCAGATCCTGAGCAAGATCGACCCGAAGGGTATTCAGGCAACCAACATCGATAGCTACGACTACTCCAAGCTAAACGCGGTGAAGAACGACCTGAAGCTTAAAGCCCTTTTGGCAGCGCGCGATAAGGCAGCGTTCTTAGTTGCCGGCCTTGGCGATAAGCTGGGCGGAGCCATTAATATTGTAGAAAACGATAACAGCAGCTTCCCGTCGCCGCGTAATGTAATGTACATGTCTAAAAGCGCGATGGCAGATGTAGCCCCCGAATCGGATATTGATTTTAAGAAGATAAAACTAAGCTTCCAGATCCAGGCTGTTTTCGAAATAAAATAAGCTTCTAAGATAATTTTAGTGCGCTGGGTGTAATTTTTACATCCGGCGTTTTTTTTGCTCTTTTATTAACATTAATTTAATCATCAATACTCAAATAAATACGAATTTTATAGGGGCAAAGGCTTGATAATGTAAAAAGTACATTTTATCTTTAGGCACCCCAATTGATTTGAGCATGATTCGTTCGCGTACTAAAAAGGTGCTTTTGGTAGCCCCAAAAGCCTTCCCCGATGCGTTGATCGCCGGTTACAACACCGTGCGCCAGGTCTCTGTACAAACAGCGATCTTTCCCTCTATCCATGAGGTGAAACCCGACGTGATTTTATTCGACTACGAGTACATGGGGCCCGAACTCGAAAAGGTGCTGCGCCGCCTGCAATCCAACAGTTTTTACCGTAATATTAAAATTTGCTGCTACAAAAACAAAGAGCATACCCGGATAGACGGATTGCTTAAAGTTTTGGGCGTAAACCACTTTTTTTACCAGGAAGATGTAGAGAAGGTATCAAAAAGCAAAGCCGCGCTCAACGCCGTAAATAGCGTGCTCGATGCAACCATCGTAAACTGGGTTGCCGGGGTGGCGTAATTGTTTATTGGTTCACTGGTTCACTGGTTCATTAGTTCATTGGTTGCCTGTTATGTATTAAAAAGCTGTCATGCTGATGCATATCGGCACCCCACACGGCAGGTAACAACACGCAAAGCGGTTAGCACAATCGCCACTTTAATGATGGGGTGCTGAAATAAATTCAGCATGACGTGAATTCATACCTATTGCCTTCTTTATTCTTCACTTCCCGTCTTGATTCTTGCCTCTTAACTCTTGCTTCTCTTCCCCACCCAAACTTTTACACGCAGGTAACACATTTATAATAAATTGCTGTTAAACTTGTACGCTTTATAACGGCTATCTATAAACCTCATATATTCATAAATATTTGGCCCGGCATTAGTTATAACAGCTTAAATCGTATCAGTATAAAATGAAGATAGGCATTGTTTGTTACCCTACATTTGGCGGTAGCGGGGTTGTAGCCACAGAATTAGGTAAGGCCCTCGCCGATAGGGGGCACCAGGTTCATTTCGTTACCTATAATCAGCCTGCACGGCTTGATCTTTTTTCGGAAAACCTGTTTTACCACGAGGTTGCCGTTTCTAATTACCCTTTGTTTGATTTTCCGCCTTATGAGCTCGCTTTGGCCAGCCGTTTGGTAGATGTGGTACGCTTTGAAAAACTGGATGTGCTGCACGTACATTACGCTATCCCCCATGCTTCCGCAGCGTTTATGGCGAAGCAGATCCTGGCTACTTACGGCATCAACATCCCTTTTATAACAACGCTGCACGGTACCGATATCACCCTGGTTGGGCAGGATCGCACCTACAAGCCCGTTGTTACCTTCTCCATCAATAAATCCGACGGTGTAACAGCCGTATCGGCCCACCTGCGGGAGGATACCTATAAATATTTTAAGATAGAAAAGGACATTAAGGTGATCCCCAACTTTATCGATCTTACCCGTTTCAGCCTCAAGCCAAAAGACCACTTTAAAAAAGCCATAGCGCCAAACGGCGAAAAGGTTTTGGTGCATACTTCCAACTTCCGTAAGGTAAAACGTACCGAAGATGTGATCAAGATCTTCGCCGAAGTGGTGAAAACCATCCCTGCCAAACTGCTAATGGTTGGCGATGGCGGCGAGCGCTCGGTTTGCGAGCGGCTGGCCCGCGATTTGGACATTGCCGAGCATGTGCGCTTTTTGGGTAAACAGGATGCCATTGAGGAGATCTTGTCGGTGTCGGACTTGTTCCTAATGCCATCCGTATCAGAAAGCTTTGGTTTGGCCGCATTGGAGGCTATGGCCTGCAAAGTTCCTGTGATCAGCAGTAACGCCGGTGGCCTGCCCGAACTGAACGTAGAAGGCGTTACAGGCTTCCTGCGCGACGTTGGCGACGTAGCCGGCATGGCAGAGCGCGCCATTTATATATTGGAAGACGAAGAACGCCTTGCCCAATTTAAAGAGAACGCCCTCGCCCGCGCCAAAGAATTTGAGTTAAGCAACATCCTGCCCGAGTACGAAAACTACTATAAAGAAGTAATAGAGAAGAGCAAGCAGGAGC
This sequence comes from Mucilaginibacter pankratovii, assembly GCF_014773265.1. GTDB lineage: Bacteria > Bacteroidota > Bacteroidia > Sphingobacteriales > Sphingobacteriaceae > Mucilaginibacter > Mucilaginibacter pankratovii. The sequence continues at coordinate 262,566 of NZ_JACWMY010000008.1, forward strand.
AATAAGCAAGTATTATTGTTGGTTATCGTTGCGACGCGTTAGTCGAGCCTACTGAAATATCAAACTCGCCATAGGTGGCACCTACGGAGCCGGGATCTTGTTTGCTATTTTTGCTATAAACAGGTGGCTCCGCTGGAGCCTAAAGAATGGTAAAAATTACGATCCTGATAAGATATTATTGGTAGAAATAATTAACGTGCCTGCAGCGTGCTCTGATTGTTAACTCTTATAAACAGAAAAGCCTAAGCAACAACTAATTTGCTATTGGCACCCCGGAGGGGTATCCTGTTTATAGAATAAATTGCTCGCGCATTATGGCTCCGTAGGTGCCTCCTAATACCCATACAATAAGATTATTTTAATGAACCTGCCTCCCTATTCCCAATTCCCTCAACTTACCGGCGATGGTATCTTGCTGCGCGAAGTTTTGCCTGCGGATATCCCGGCGTTAATACCCATTTCCTTTTACGACGGTAAACCAGCCACTACCTTTGCCGAAGCCACCGAAATGCAAGTGCGCATAGATAAAGATTACGCAGACCGTAACTCTATCCACTGGTGCATTGTTGATACGGCTACCAGCCAAATAACCGGCACGCTTGGCTATTATAGGGGCTTTGCCAATAATACCGGCGAATTGGGCTTTGTGCTGCTGCCGCGATACCAGGGTAAAGGTTATATGAGCAAAGCGATAAACCTGGCTGTTAATTTTGGCCTGGATATCATCGGCCTAAGTCGGGTAACGGCCATCACCACAAAACAAAACCTTAAGGCGGTACAATTACTTACCCGGCTCAATTTTGCTAAAGTGAAGGAATTGAATGAGGACGAGGTGGAGTATGAGACAGTGGCGTAGCCTTAGCTACGCCAGCGCGATACACTCCACCGAAAACAAGATCCCTCCCGGGAACGGCATCAACTGGGGCGAACTTCTGGCCGGCGCCTCTTCACCAAAAACATCAGCATATATTTTGTTGACGATGCTAAAATCGGGGTCGCATCCGCTTACCATAAACATGCTGGTTTTAACAACTTTATTTAGGCTGCTGCCTGCAGCCTCTAAAATGGTTTTAAGGTTGGCAAAGGCCTGCACAACCTGCTCCTCAAAACTATCGCTGATGAGTTTGCCGGTTGCAGGGGAAAAGCCCACCGTGCCGGATAGGAAAATAAAGCCATTGGCAATTACCGCTTGCGGAAATACTTTGGTACCACGGGGAACTGCATCAGTGTTGAAGTTTTTACGATCTGCCATTGTGTGTGAGTTTGGGATTAGTTGTATAAAAATAATCAATTGCGTGAATTGGCAAAAGAAGCAGATAAGGTTTTAATTAAGATTAGGGGTAACAGATAAAAAATTTAAAGCCAAACGGGGCAAACCATTAACCCAAACGATAATAAAATATCATTATAACCTTTTGGCAAGATTTGTGTTATGTTGGTAATAATTATACATAAAGAAACCATGAAAAAGATATTCCAAACATCCCTTGCAATTTTAGCCCTGAGCTTTGTTTTTACAGCCTGTTCCAGCACAAAAAATACTAGTACCACGCCGGCTGCAGAAACATCCGCCACCAGCGTATCGCGCGGTAAATTTGTTGGCACCTGGACGCTTACCAACGTTACTTACGACGGATTGGTACCAAACGCCGTACAAAACGTGTTCGACCAGGCAGCACCAAGCGCCTTTGTGGGCAGCACCTGGAAATTCACCAACAGCGGTAACGGTTTATATACCTTAACCAACGGGCAATCGCAAACCATCTTCTGGTCGGTTTTTAATGGTGGCACTACAGGCACGCAGTTTCAGTTTAAAAAATTATACGAGGGCGATAAAGCCAAAAACGTGCAGGAAGGTTACCGCCTAAACATAGGCACCGTAAGCAGCACCGGCATGACATTGATGTCGCCTGTAGCGGTAGGCGGCGGTACCGGCTATATTGTATACACCTTTGTGAAAGCGTAATTTAGCTATAAGCAGAAAGACTAAAGCAAAAGCTTTTTTTTACAGCGAAGCCGAAAGTTAATCACTTTCGGCTTCGTCATTTATAATACTTTTTTAGCTTTCAACTTTAGTCTTTCTGCTTTAAGCTTTCGCCGCTTACTGCGCCGGCGCAAACTTCAAACACACGGGGTTGCCAATATCTATCTTGTAAACAATGCCCAGCATTTTACCGGTGGTTTTATCAAGGCGGTACACATAAACGGCATCGGTGTTTTGGTTGGCTACGATAAGGAAAGTGCCGGTTGGGTCGATAACGAAGTTACGTGGAGCCTTGCCATTGGTAGATCTGCGATCTACAAAGGTAAGTTCGCCTGTTTCCTGATTGATGGAGAACACCGAAATATCGTTGGCATCGCCACGGTTGCTGGCATACAGGAACAGCCCGTTTGGCGATACGTGGATATCTGCCGCGCCTGTTGCGCCGGTAAAGCCATCCTTAAGCAGTGTAACGGTTTGTTTTTCGGTAAGCTTACCGTTGTCATAATCATACATGGTAACGGCGCTGCCCATCTCCTGTACCAGGTACAGGTGTTTCTTATCTGCCGAAAAATCTAAGTGGCGCGGGCCACCACCGGGCGCAACCGATACAAAGGGCGGTTTAACACCTCTCAGTGGACTATCCTTACCCGGTTTGTAGCGGGTGATGTGTAATTTATCGGTACCGAGGTCGGTGTAGAAAACATATTTTTCGTCGGGGCTCAGTACGGCGGTATGTACGTGGGCTTTCTCCTGCCTCTCTTTATTAGGACCGAACGGGCCGCTATCGCCGATGGTTTGTACAGCCTGGCCAATAGAGCCATCTTCGTTTAAAGGCAGCACGGCAATATTACCGCCGCTATAATTGGCTACAAACAGGCTTTTATTGGCTTTATCAACCGATACATAGCATGGCGAACCGCCAAGGGTAGATTGTTTATTGATGAATTTTAAAGTACCCATCTTCGCGTCGAAGTTGAAGGAACTTACCTCGCCCTGGTCATTCTCGTTAACCGCGTATACAAATTTATTATCCGCAGATACGGCAAGGTACGATGGGTTGCTCACGCCGTCTATCTGGCTCAGGTAAGCCAGCCTGCCGGTTTCGGCATAAAAGCGGAAAACCGAGATGCCCTTGCTGGTACCACTGGTATATGTGCCAACCAGCACGTCGAATGTTTTTGGCAAAGGTTTAGGTTTCTGTGCAAAAGCCGCTATCGGCAATAGTATGGCAGCAATTAACGAGAAGTTTTTCATTGAGCAAATATTGGTTTATGTGTGCAAGTTAATAAAATCTGTTAGAATTTATCCAACGCTATCTCCGCCCGTCATTGCGAGGCACGAAGACAACCGACCAAAGGGAGCTCATTGATTCCTTAGCGGAAAAATTAAACCATCAATAATCTCTACGTAGGACAAGCAAACGTGCAAATCGTTTAAGCATAGTCGGGAGATTGCTTCGTGCCTCGCAATGACGCGTGGGGAAGTTTACTCAACAAAAAAGGCCCCGATAACCGGAGCCTTTAAATATGCTGTAAATACTGATGATACTACGTCAGCTGTATCAAATGCTTCAGCTGTATCACTTCTTTCTCGTCTAAAAATCTCCAGCGGCCGCGGGGCAGGTCCTTCTTGGTAAGGTTAGCGTAAACCGACCTGTCCAGTTTCACCACCTCGTAACCCAGGCTTTCGAAGATACGGCGTACAATGCGGTTTTTTCCGCTGTGTATCTGGATGCCTACTTCTTTCTTGGTGCCACCGGCTACGTAAGATATGGTATCGGGCTTTATAAAACCATCCTCCAGCTCCAAACCGAAAGCGATCTTGTTCAGGTCGCCCTGGCTAAGGGCCTTGCTTAGCTCTACGTTGTATAGTTTTGTAATACTGTTACGCGGATGCGACAGTTTATCGGCAAGATCGCCGTCGTTGGTCATTAATAATAAACCGGTTGTGTTACGGTCAAGGCGGCCAACGGGGTAAATACGTTCTTTGCTGGCTTTCTCAACCAGGTGCATTACAGTGCGGCGCTCCTGCGGGTCGTCGGTAGTGGTAATGTAATCCTTTGGTTTGTTCAGCAGCACGTATATCATTTTCTCGCGTTTAAGGGCTTCGCCGTTGTAGCGTACCAGGTCCTTCATCGGGTCTACCTTATGGCCAAGTTCGCTTACTACTTCCCCGTTTACCGATACCACACCCGCGGCTATCAGCTCATCGGCCTTGCGGCGACTGCAGATACCTGCATTGGCAATGTAACGGTTAAGGCGTATCAGCCCGTCGTCCTTAGGTTTTGGTGCTGCCGGGTTTTTACGGCCACGCATGGTGCGGGTAGGTCCGTCTGTTGCCGGGCGGTCCTCATCGCGTTTTTTAAAGCCCGAAGTAGTGTTGGCAAAATCTTTTTTACCTGTACCTGTAGCACCTGTTTTAGGCGTACGGTTGTATGGTTTGCGCTCGCCGCTGGTATCGCCAAAGGCACGCTTTGGTTTTTCATCGCTGCCGAAGCTGCGTTTAGGGCGGTCGCTATCGGTGCCGGTTGCGCGGCTGCCGTACGGTTTATCTTTTGTAAATGTTTTTTTATTGGGGAACGATGACGGGCCCAGGCCACGTTTCGGGCGGTCCTCTCCGCTATCGCCGGTTGGGCGGCCGCTGTATGGGGCGCTTTTAGGGCTAAAGGCTTTGCGCTCGTCGCCGCCGAAGCTGCGTTTAGGGCGGTCGCTGTCGCCGGTTTGGCGGCCGCTGTATGGCCTTCCTTTTGGTACAAATGCTTTTTTCTCGCCACCGCTAAATGATGAGCCTGATGAGGTACCGCGTTTTGGGCGCTCACTTTCACCTTCGGTACGGTCGGCGTATGGTTTTGAGTTCGTTGATGACCTCTTATCAGTACTGTAGTGGTTCTTACTGTCGGCACCGCGGCTGCCGTAAGGCTTGCCTGCTGATGAAGATGAGGTACGTTTTGATGGTCCATCGCCTGATTTTGGGCGGGCTGATGATCTGTTTGGCTTGTCGTCGCGACTACCGCTTGGCTTCTTAAATACCATGTTAATTTTAATTTGCGCTTTCGCAGCGTGAGGGTCAAAATTACGAAAATTAACGGGCTTTTTATTAAAAAATTCAAAAAACTATATGGGTGCAAAAACGTTGTTTAAAGTAGTTTAAACGGCGTTTTTAGACGGTTCCGGAAAACGGTCAATACACTATCCCCCTACTAAGTGGTTGACAATGTGATTTATATAGCATACCTTTGCAGCACATCATACCAAATGTTTAATTAATGAGTAAACTCGAAATGCTAAAAAAACACTTAATTACGTGCTCCGTAATCCTGGTGCTGGTTACCATTTCCGCGCTTAACATCTTCGGTACAGAACCTGTACTTTTAACAAAAACTACTCCAAAAATTAAAACTTATATGCCCGCTTCGCTTGTATTTTACAAGGCAGAAGAAGCTGAGGCAGGTTTTAGTTTCGCTAACGAGGCATTGCCACTTAACGACAAACGGGTAAACCTTAAACTGAAAAAATCCATCACTAAAAACAGGTTCCGCAATGTGCAGTCAAATCTCCTGCACAGTAAGGCCGACAAGCTTTTCCCTATTATCGAACCTATCCTGAGGGCCTACGGTATCCCCGAAGACTTTAAGTTTGTTCCCCTGGTAGAGAGCGGTTTATGCGAAGGCACATCGCCAAAGGGCGCACGTGGCATATGGCAGTTTATGCCGGGCACCGCGCGCAGTTACGGATTGAAAGTACGCAACGGGGTAGATGAGCGCCTTAACGTGCGCAAATCAACCATCGCGGCCTGCAAGTACATTAAAGAACTGTACGGCGAATTTAACAGCTGGACACTTGCCGCCGCCGCTTACAACAACGGCAGCATTAAACTGGCACGCGCTATTAACAGGCAAAATGAGGATAATTATTTCCGCATGAGCCTTAACCGCGAAACCGGCAGCTACGTGTACAAGCTTATCGCCATGAAAGAGATCATCAACAAGCCGCGTAAATACGGCTACAGCAACTACTACGGGTACCTGCAAAAGCCGATACCGTACCTGGTAGCATCAAATTAATTAGTAATTCCTTAAAAAATTACGGAGCACATGTAAAGCCGTCCCAAAGTTGGGGCGGCTTTTTTTATGGAGTTGACAGATGCGGTAGTGGTGCAGTGATAATACCAACGATTCCCCTCTTGAGAGGGGTGGAAGGGTGTGTTTCTGCCCGATGCATTTCACAATCGCATGGTGGCTAACACACCCCCAGCCACTCCACCGCGCCCCCTCTCGAGAGGGGAATAGCCCATGACTTGACAGGCTGCAAATTTCATCAGACGTTCCGATGGAACGTTGCATGTTTGATGCTTTTTCTACCAACCAAACATCCCGAAGGGATGAAAAAAAGATCGTTCCATAGGAACGGCTGGTTGGTAGAATAAATTTAATAGTCGTTTGTTACGTTCCATCGGAACGTTTGGTGTAAGCTGTCTAATGATGCGCTATTACTTCGAGAGGGAATAAAGACTCTTCCGAACAGCTATGGTGATAACACCGACCACGGGCTTCATACGATATTAAAGGAAGGATATGGTTTTAGAGTGAAATAGCCTGTAACCTAAGTTGCCAATACATATTCAGATCCAGGCTTGTTCCACATGAACGCAGAGGAAACTTGTTTAATATTTATATGGGTGCAGAATTTAAATTATATTTAACTATCAAAATACGATCAACAATGAAAAGGAAGCTTTTACTACACCTTATCTTAGTTTTCGTTTGCGCGGAACTCGTTTTTTCACACTCAAAAAATATTAAAAAAAGCGATGAATTTTCTGCCTTTCAAATTGGGGAACCTGAGGAAGAAGGCTTTTCCTCCTCGAAATTAAGCGCTATTTTCCCTTATGTCCGGAATCAACAGGTAAATGTCCAAAGCCTTATGATTATAAGGGATGATAAAATCGTCTTTGATGCCTATTTTTATCCTTATGCTAATGGCTTGCAACATGATATCGCATCCTGTACAAAATCAATTACCTCCTTATTGATAGGTATTGCCATAGATAAGGGCTTTATCCGCAACGAAAATGAATTAGTCAAAAATTATTTTCCGGAAATCAATTCATACAGTAAGAACTTTCAAACTTTAACTATAAAAAACTTACTTACCATGACCTCCGGTTTGAACTGCGGGTCTGATAATGAAGAAACCGTATTCTCCGGGCTTTTTAAAGCGTCCGATTGGCCGGCATATATTTTTAATATTCCAAGCACAAATCCTCCTGGTAAACAGTTCTCTTATTGCAGTTGTAATTTCTACCTGCTTGCGGAAATCCTATACCGTTCCACAAAATTATCTCCCGAAAAATTTGCGAATAAATACCTGTTTAAACCAATGGGGATTAACAATTTCTATTGGACGAAAAATAATAAGGGTGTTAATTATGGATGGGGAGACCTGGCCCTCAATCCATATGATATGGCTAAAACAGGACGTTTATTATTGAATAATGGAAAATGGAATGGCGCCCAGCTTATTTCAGAGAGTTATATCAAGAAAGCGACCGGCATGCAAGTCACTTTCAATGATCATAAAGGGTATGGTTATGGATTTTGGGTAGATAATGACCATTCCTTTAATGCGGTAGGTCGAGGCGGGCAAAGAATTCACGTTGACAGGTTATATAACGCCATTGTCGTTGCAACCGGCGGGGGTTATGATTGGGATGAAAAAGGAGGATTAAGTGATATTATTGGAGGTTCAATTCACCTGGATGCTTTAAGTAAAAATCAACCCGCCTCCGATAGTCTGAAAGCAGCTATTGCCAATGCCGCAAAAATGAGTGGCATTCTGCCTGTAGTAAGTTTGGCAAACGCTCGCCAGGATGTTTTATTCAACCGTACGTTGATTTTTGAAAAAAACAGCCTGAATATTTCGACGGCCCGGATCATCACCTCCGGTTATGCTGATACTATATTCAGAATTACCAACTTATCAGGAAAGGTTGTCAATTATCCACTGGGTAAAGGAACAAAATATAATTATTTTAAAGATACTTCTTCGAATCATGTCTATGCAATTAGAGGTTATTGGAAATCGCAAGATGACTTCGTGGTAGACTTTAATACATTAACAAAAATTAATGCCTATAAAATTGATTTCACGTTAAAAGATAAGGCGATTCAAGTAACTATTAAAGAAGGCACCCAGGGTATCAACGATACGTTGCAAGTTCACTTTGATAGTAATCAATAAATTTGTTATTCAAGGCGATACTCAAACATCCCTCTTGTATTATTTTTAGAGGAACCTTATGAAATTACTCCACTTATCGTTATTAATAGTTACTATGCTAACGGGCTTCAACAGTTTCGGGCAAAAAAAGCATAACATAAAGTTTATTTACTATGGCCCGGAAACTAAACCAGTGGGAACAATATTAATAAGTGTGGAGAAAGCTGAAAAAACCATCGATAAGCCATTTGATGCACACTTTGGTAGCAGTGTAAAAACGGATATGGGAACTTATAATGCCATAAGCCGATTTTTAAAAGAAAAAAAGTATACGGCTTCAACCGTTAAACCGAATTACGTTTATAAAGTAATTGACAGTGACGGATTTAGTTTAACTGTTTATCCGAAAGATTGTCCACAATTTTTTCATGACCTGCTTTATTTGATTGAAGCTAATCATTTGGACAGATCTGTGAGTAAGGCATTGGAATAAGCCCCCACTTGTCCACCGCTGCCGCAAGCGTCCCCGGCTTGTGGCCCGCATGCAAGGTAACCAATTGCATATTCCGCCCCCTAAAACAGCCGGACAAAAACATACCTAACCCGGGTGTACGGAATGCCCGCTTCCATCATCGGCTTTTCCGCCAATCGGGTTTAGGTGGGTTGGGGCAGTGCTAAAAATGGACGGGTAAGAAAAGCAAAAAACCGCCCTGAATTAAGGCGGCTTTTTTTAACAAGGTTTAGACAGGATCTTAATGTATAGCTTACGGGTTTATCTTTTTAAAGTATAAACGATTGTGATCTACCGTGCCGCTGCTTGGTAAAAGCTTGGCCATGAAACCGCTGGCGCCGTTATCCACAACACCAAAATCATCGTCGTTTGATATCACCAGGATGTTGCCTTTCAATAACGAAATGCCTTCTGCCTTATCGTGCGGGTACACGGTTGGCAGATCGGTAAGCAGGTTAAGCGCCAGTGTTTTGGTAACCGGCACAATGCCCGCACCTGTGATGCCGGCGGAAGTTTGCAACTCTTCCGGAGTTTTACCGCCGAATAATTTGCCGGTAGCGCTGTTGGCCGGGTCGGATACATCGGTAGCGCCACTGATATCTATCTTAAAGATCTTTTTGAAAGTAGCCGGATTGGTTGGCGCACCGCCGTAAAGGCCATCGCGCTCGATGGTTAAGAACGTGGTAGCGCTTAATGCCATGATCTCGCTGCAGCCGGTTAGGCCCGCATCTTCCATCAGGTAAATGTATTGTTTGGTTGCACCGGTAGCTATGTCAAAGGTGAGGATGCGCAGCACTACCGAACCCGTTGCCGAAGCTTTTACCGGGTTATACATAGGCGATTGCATAATGCCTACCAGTGTTTTACCATCGGGGGTAATAGTTAGGCCTTCCATACCGCGGTTGGGCCTGCGTTTTGCAAATACCAGTGGCAGGGTGCGGCCGCCTGTACCTGTACCGAATGGATTGATGCGCTCTAAAGTTTTACCGCTCGCATCAAAATGGACAATGTGCGGGCCGTATTCGTCGCTCACCCAAAAAGAGCCGTCGCTGGCTAACACCAGGCCTTCAGAATCAAGTCCGTCGGCGCTTGGGGTAAGCAGGGCACCGTTTAGGTCGTAAGGAATTTCGCCGGTAGCGCCGCTGCCCGCCGGATTTGGCAGGCCATTAAGGTTAGCACCGGCGGCGTTCTTCAGGTTAATAGTAGCTTCCAGTATCAGTTTGCCATCCTTCAGGCGGAATTTGCCTATGGCCGGGGTAAAATCGGGCTTGCCGATGATGATGGAGTTGGCGATAGTACCGGCAACGTTTGGCCCCCTATCGGTAAGTAAATAAAATACGGCGGGGTCGTTAGGGTCGGCAGCTACAGCCGAACCGAAGCCTCCGTTATAAACCTTTACGCCGGCGGTGGTGGTCATCAGCAGGGCTGGATCGCTGGCTTCGGCCATATCTGGGTATACTATGGGCTGGTCTACAGTAACTTTATCGGCTTTTTTGCAGGCGGTGAAACCCATGGCGATAAGCGCCAGTAAAGCAAGTACAGATCTTTTCATTTAGCGGGATTTATAGTTTAAAGTATCTGCAAATGAAGGACACGCGTGTGAATAGAGTATTAAGCTAAGGATAACTTATGGGGAATTAAAACCACTCCCCCCACGCCGAGTAACCGCTTTGCATATTCCGCTCCCTAAACAGCACAGACCAAACAACCCTAAACCCGGGTGTACGGAAAGCCCGCTTCTATCAGCGGCTTGGAGGGAACACCTGCCTGCCGGCAGGCAGGCGGGGCTATCTTTGCCTAAGAACCACTGCCTTTGCTTTTTTAAATTTATGGTGGTTAATGCATAGTGGCCAACTTTATGCTGAGGTTGCCGCGCTTCGCTCGCAAGGACATGATGGAAGCACGCCACGATTATGCATGACCACAAACAACACAACACCACTCACTTCTCACCACTCACTATCCCCTTTCAAATATTTTTTTTATCTTCGTTTGCCCTTGCCCCCGGCCTTAACATAATTGTGTTGTATGCTGTTCAACTCGCTGCATTTTATTGTATTCTTCCTGGTTGTTACGCCGCTTTACTTTATTTTACCGCATAAGTTCCGTTGGATATTGCTGCTGATAGCCAGCTGCTACTTCTACATGACGTTTATCCCCATCTACATCCTCATCCTCATTTTTACCATTATTGTAGATTATTTTGCGGGGATCCTGATAGAAAAATCGGAGGGGCGCGAGCGGAAACTCTACCTCATTGTATCGCTGGTGGCCAATATTGGCGTACTGGCATTTTTTAAATACTTCAACTTTTTAAACGAAAACCTTACCCTGGCGATGAGCGGGATAGGCCTGCGTAATGCTATCCCTTATTTATCTATTGTGCTGCCGGTAGGCTTGTCGTTCCACACCTTCCAGGCCATGAGCTATACCATTGAGGTGTACCGCGGCAACCAGGCTGCCGAGCGGCATTTTGGCATCTACTCGCTTTACGTAATGTTTTACCCGCAGTTGGTGGCCGGCCCTATAGAGCGCCCGCAGAACCTGCTGCACCAGTTTTACGAGAAGCACCCCATCACCTACGAGAATTTTTCCATCGGCTTTAAAATGATCCTTTGGGGCTTTTTTCAGAAGCTGGTAGTGGCCGACAGGCTTTCGATATTTGTATCGGCGGTGTACCAAAACCCGGGGGCCTACAGCTCGTCCATGCTGCTGGTTGCCATTCTGTTCTTTGCCTTTCAGATCTATGCCGACTTTGCGGGCTACTCCAATATCGCCCTGGGTACGGCCCGCATTATGGGCTTTAAGCTGATGACGAACTTTAATACGCCCTTCTTTAGCACCAGCGTTACCGAGTACTGGCGCAGGTGGCACATCTCGCTCAACACCTGGTTCAGCGATTATTTGTTTACACCCCTGATGATTGCCAACCGCGACTGGGGCAAAGCCGCCGTTGTATTCGCGCTGATGATCACCTTCGGCCTCAGCGGTTTATGGCACGGCGCCGGGTGGACCTACATTGTTTACGGCCTGCTGCACGGCGTGGCGGTTACCTATGAGTTTCTCACCAAGAAGTTCCGAAAAAAGCTTTCTAAGGCTATCCCTGCCGTTATTTATAACAATGTAAGCATGCTGCTGGTGTTTACCTACGTATGCCTTACCTGGATCTTCTTCCGCGCGCAAAGTTGGGGCGATGCGCTGCTTGTGTTTAAAGGATTGTTTGCCTTTAAGGGCAGTTTCTTTGTGTTCGATAATAATTTAGGGGTGATCATATACTCGCTGGTGGCTATCGCGATATTGCTTGCCCATGATTTGAGCGTACACCTCAACCATGGCAAAAGTTACTTTTTGTATCATAAGTCGGCGGCTGTGCGCATGGCTACCTATTGCTTTATACTGGTAACCATTGTGCTGATAGGTGTGTTTGATGGCGGGCAGTTTATCTATTTCAAATTCTAAACATGGCGGATTATAAATTAATACTGAAACGCTTTGCGATACTGGCCGTAACCATCTTTGTGCTTGATTGGGGAATAGGTGCCGTGCTGAAACATTTTTTCTTCACCAAAAAGAATGGGGCAGATTACCGCACCAATCACGTCATCAACACCGTTAAGGCAGATGTGCTGGTGTTTGGCTCCTCCAAGGCGGTTTACCATTACGATACCAAAATTATCGGCGACAGTCTGCATCTATCCGTTTATAACGCCGGGCGCGACCTGAGTTACATTTACTACCATTACGCCCTGTTAGAGGCCGCCCTGAAGCGTTACAGTCCAAAACTGGTGGTATTGGATACCCGCGCAAACGAGTTCCAGCGGTTTAAGAACGGCGAGGACCGCGACCGCCTCAACGTGCTGCTGCCCTACTACGATTCGCACCCCGAGATCCGCGAAGTGTGCCTGCTGCGCGGCCCCTACGAAAGGTATAAGCTGCTCTCTAAAATGTACCCCTACAATTCGCTCATCCTGAGCGAACTGGTGGAGCTGCTACCAATTGCCCGCTACAAAAAAGATGACTCGCAGAATGGTTACATTGCCAAACACGGGCAGTTTAAGAGTGGCCTGCAGCCCTATACCGTAAACGATGCGGTAGACACCACTGCCGCCAGTTATTACAAAAAATTTGTAGAGCTGTGCAAGGCTAAGAATATTCCGCTGGTGGTTACCTACTCGCCTATCTACCAAAATATCAATGCGGCTGCAAACCGCAATGTGCAGGTTGTGATGCAGGTTTGCAGGGATAACAATGTGCCGGTGCTGAACTACCTGCGCGATACCACTTTTAATAACCAGGCATACTTTTACGATGCGCTGCACCTGAACAAGCAAGGTTCGGTTATCTACAGCAGTATGGTTGGAGGTAAGCTAAAGCAATTCCTCACTCACAAATAAAGCTTATTATTGCAGTATGAAGGATTTTGCCAACCTGAAACGCAACCTGAAGAAAGATGCATCGGCATTAAAGCCTATAAACGTGGCCCTGTTGGGCGATACCGCTACCCAGTTCCTGGCTAAAGCGATACAGGGCGCGGGTTACGAATATGGCTACAACCTGCAGTTATGGGAAGCCGATTTTAACCAGGTAGAGCGCCAGGTAGCCGACCCATCCTCGGAACTGCACGAGTACGGTGCCGAGCTGATCATCATCTTTCAATCATCGCACAAACTGCTGGGCAAATACAATAAGTTTAAAGGCAGTCACACCGCTTTTGCAGCAGACGAGCTCAATAGCATTAAAGCCATTTATGATACCCTTGCCTCGGTAAACCCGAAGGTAAAGCTGATCTACTATAACTATACCGAGATAGACGATAACGTGTTTGGCAACTATGCCAACAAGGTTACGTCGTCTTACCTGTTCCAGTTGCGGAAGCTGAACGTACTGCTGATGGAGTACGCTGCCGATGTGCCGAATTTCCATATTTGCGATATTTCCTCGGTACAGAATTTGGTAGGTAAAGCAGCCTTCTTTCAACCCTCGGTATATATCAATTCGGAGATGGTGTTGAGCATCGAGGTGCTGCCTGCAATCGCTTACAAAACGCTGGGTATCATCAGCGCCTTACAGGGTAAATTCAACAAATGCGTCATCCTCGATCTGGACAACACCACCTGGGGTGGCATCATCGGCGACGATGGTATCGAGAATATTCAGATAGGCGCCCTTGGCATCGGCAAGGCCTTCTCCGAATTTCAGTACTGGGTAAAAAAGCTCAAGAATCGCGGCATCATTGTAGCCGTGTGTAGCAAAAATACCGAAAGCATCGCCATGGAACCTTTTGAGAAGCACCCGGATATGGTGCTGAAGATGGAGGATATTGCCGTGTTTGTGGCCAACTGGGAAAACAAGGTGGATAACATCCGCAAGATCCAGGGCATCCTCAACATCGGGTTCGATTCGATGGTTTTCCTGGATGATAACCCTTTTGAGCGGAACATGGTGCGCGAGGGCATCCCCCAGCTCACCGTACCGGAACTGCCCGAGGACCCTGCCGAATACCTCGAATATCTGTACACGCTCAACCTGTTCGAAACCATATCGTTTACCGAAGATGATGCCGCCCGTACCAAACAGTACCAGGTAGAGGCGCAGCGTGCAACCCTGTTCGAAAAATTCACTAACGAGGATGATTTTCTGCAGAACCTTAATATGGTGAGTGTGGTAGAGCCCTTCACCAAATTTAATACACCCCGCGTAGCGCAACTCTCCCAACGCAGCAACCAGTTTAACCTGCGTACCGTGCGCTATACCGAGGCCGACCTGGAAGCCCTCGCCGCATCGCCCCGTCATTTTACCTTCTCCTTTACGCTGGAGGATAAATTTGGCAATAACGGGTTGATCTGTGTGGTGATACTGCAGCAGGAAAGTCCCGAAGTATTGTTCATCGATACCTGGCTGATGAGCTGCCGGGTGCTTAAACGAGGCATGGAGAATTTTACCTTAAACACCATCGCCAGTTTCGCGCAGCAAAAAGGCTATAAATATTTAAAAGGCGAGTATATTGCCACGCCCAAGAACGGCATGGTGGCAGATCATTACAGCAAGCTGGGCTTCGAGCCGGATGGCGATAACTGGCTGCTCAACCTCAACCAATACCAAGACAAAAAAAGTTTCATCGATAAAAAATAACTACCGTGGAAAGACAACAAATTATAGCACAGGTTACCGATATCTTTCGTGATGTGCTGGATAACGACGACATTACCCTTACCGACGCCACCACTGCCCGCGACGTGGAAGACTGGGACTCCCTCAACCACATCCAGCTGGTAGTAGGTATCGAAAAACACTTCAAGATCCGCTTCGCCGCAAAAGAGATCCATAGCTGGCAAAACGTAGGCGAGCTGGTGGATAGCGTGGCGGGTAAACTCTGAACCGGGATTTAGCGGATTTTTATGATTTATTGGATTTTGACTTGCGTGGACAGGGCCTCACCCTGCCCTCTCCAAAGAGTAATAGCCCATCATTAGACAGATTCCATAAAACGTTCCGCTGGAACGTAAAAATTGCCGTTGTTTTTTCTACCCATGAGACGTTCCTACGGAACGATTTTGTTTTTTCATCCCTTCGGGATGTTTTATGGGTAGAAAATGCCAAAGAACCCTCTAACGTTCCTGCGGAACGTCTTATGAATTACCCGCCTGTCTAATGATGGGCTATTACTATCAAAAGGAGAGGGTTCTTTTTATAGCATGAACCCAGCGAAGCCCGTCTTAATTCGGCCTTGACCTGTTCTGTAACCACTGGCCCTGCTTCTGCACAAACTTTCATAGAACAGGGCGCAGCCGAGAGTTTTTTCTTTGGTTCGTTTCTTTTTTGCGGAAAAAAAGAAATGAACTTCCACAGTCTTAGCATAACTTACTGCACATTCCTAACAAGGTGCAAACAGAACCGACCGCCACGTTTCCCCAACCACAAACCATCCCTCCCCCTTTTGAAACTTACAAAAGAAACCCTATCTTAGTAACAGCCCCCGCCATCGCATTTTTTGCTATGGCGCGTATTATCGTAATATGCTGTTTAACTCGCTCAGTTTTGCTGTTTTTCTTCCCATAATTTTCATACTTTACTGGCTTATAGGCAGTAAGCACCTCCGCTTCCAGAATATTTTATTACTGGTGGCCAGCTACTTTTTCTACGCTTTTTGGGATTACCGCTTCCTGTTCCTGCTCATGTTCTCCACCTTTTTAGATTACTCCACGGGCATAAAAGTACACGAGGCCGAGAGTAAGGCCCTTAGAAAATTCTGGCTTTGGCTCAGCGTTATCATCAACCTGGGTTTTTTATGCGTATTTAAATACTACAATTTCTTTACCGACAGCTTCTCGGCACTACTCTCCAACTTTGGGCTCCAATCAAACTTTGGGGTAATAGATGTGGTATTGCCCGTAGGCATTTCGTTTTACACCTTCCACGGGCTCTCCTATATTTTCGATATCTATAAAAAACGCATCGAACCCACCAAAAACTTTGTCGATTACTCGCTGTTCGTCAGCTTTTTTCCCTTGCTGGTTGCCGGCCCTATAGAGCGCGCTACGCACCTGCTACCGCAAATAAAGGCCAGGCGCGAGTTTAACTACACCCGGGCGGCCGACGGGTTGCGGCAGATCCTTTGGGGTCTGTTTAAAAAGATAGTGATAGCCGATAACTGCGCCGAATACGCCAACATGGTGTTTAACAACTATACCCACTACCCCGGCAGCGTGCTGGTAATGGGCGCCGTGTTTTTCGCCTTCCAGATCTATTGCGACTTCTCGGGTTACTCTGATATCGCACTGGGTACGGCCCGGCTTTTCGGCATCGAGCTCATCCGCAATTTTGCGTTCCCCTATTTTTCGCGCGATATAGCCGAGTTTTGGCGGCGCTGGCATATCTCATTATCGTCCTGGTTCAGAGATTACCTGTACATTCCCCTGGGCGGCAGCAAAGGCAGCAAGCTAAACCAGGTACGCAATATCTTTATCATTTTTGTTGTAAGCGGCCTTTGGCACGGCGCCAGCTGGAATTTTATTGTTTGGGGCGCTTTAAACGCCCTGTATTTTATGCCCTTATTACTATTGAAACGCAACCGCAATAACATAGAAACCGTGGCCCAGGGCAAATTACTGCCCGGCCTTACCGACGTGCTGAAAATGGGCACCACGTTCGCCCTCACAACTTTGGCCTGGATCTTTTTCCGGGCGGAGGATATACCGCATGCGCTTAGCTATATCAGGGGGATATTTTCACGGTCGATACTGGTGCTGCCTACCGGCGAATCTTTTATGGGCGGCACGGTAAATGTGGGCGCGGTTATGGTGTTAGTGGTACTGTTTACGCTGGTAGAATGGATAGGGCGCGAACAGCAGTTTGCCATCGCCAAAACGGGCCTCGGCTGGCCCAAACCGGTGAGGTGGGTGTTTTACCTATCGGTTGTAGTGTGTATATTTTATTTTACGGGCGTATCTCAGCAGTTTGTTTACTTTCAGTTTTGATATGAAAAAGTTCGTTTTGAATTGCCTTGTTTTTGTACCGTTGGTGGTATTGCTGGTTTTTGTGATGAACCGCAACTACTTCCCTACCAAAGCCATGGGCAGCGATGGCTACCTCGGCGCTATGGTGGATAAACATGCCTATGCCGCAAAGCTTGCATCGCCGCGCATCATCTTCTGCGGGGGCTCTAACGTGGCTTTTGGTACCGATAGCAAGAGCATCCAAAATGCAACCGGCTTGCCTGTGGTAAATATGGGGCTGAACGCCAGCCTGGGTTTAGAATTTATGCTGAATGAACTGCGCGATATTGCCCGCCCGAATGATATTGTTGTAATTTCTCCCGAGTATTACCTATCGGTATACGGCGACTACAAGTTTAAAAAAGAGGCCCAGCGCATTTACCCGCCCGCCGGTAAATACTTTAAGCAAACGCCTGCGCAGTTTCTGCACGATTTTTTTATAGACGATCTGCAGAAGAACTTTTTCATCACCTTTTCGCACCTAACGGGGCACCAGATACGCCGTTTCCCAACCAATGTAGTTTACTCGCGCGGCTCGTTTAACCAAAACGGCGATGTGGTGCGCAATTTTGACCCGCACCCGTCGCACGACTTCCTTAAAAAGTTTGTGCTCGATTATCAGAAGAACCCCGACATACCCCTGTTGAACGATTTTAAAGACTATGCCGACGCGCACCACATCAGGGTTTATTTTATATACCCCAGCCTGGATGAGCTGGCTTATAACCGCAAATCGAAGCTTATCACATCCATTGATGCCGAATTCAGGAAAAACATGAGGATCACCATGCTCAATCATCCCGAAGACTCCGTTTTACCCGACAGCCTTTTTTATGATACCGAATATCATTTAATACCGCAGGGTAGCCACCTGCGCGGCCAAAATATCATCAAACTGCTCAAACAAAACGGCGTAGGGAAATAAGCCGACAATACACAATTTCCAGCTATCCTTTTCGGCTGGTCAACTATGGCCATGTGGCGGCACACGCCCGAAAAAAAAAAATTAAAAAATATTTGGATGTATTATTACTTAGTGTTACTTTTACACTAAGTAATAATAATTACGCATAACAAGTCTTCTCATAATTTAGGTTTATAATTGGTTAGTAAAGGCCCCTGCCCATCAGGGGCTTTACTTTTTTGCCCCCCCCCCGCGCCCTGAAGGTACATAGTCGTCAACTTAAGAGGTAAAGCAGACGCTTAGCGTCGACCGATATTGTAGCAACGGATTTCAATCCGTTGTCGCAAGATAACACCAACGTAAAGAACCGTCGGTTCGGCCGATATAAATCTTAAATATGGGTCGTACCTGCGGCACTCATCAAAACCCTCGACTCCATCGGCGGGTTAAAACCCGCCCCTACAACATTTGTCGAGCCGATGGCTCTTTAAAATTCATTAATTCTTAAGTTGGCGTCTATGTCTTTCAGGGGGATAAGCACCCCAAATCTTCATGCCTTTCAATTCCACAGCAACAAAAAAACGGCTACCCGTTTGCGCGGATAGCCGTTTAATATCTCATTGATGGTGTCTTTATTTTACGCGCTCCACGTATTCGCCGGTGCGGGTATCTACTTTAACTTTATCGCCCTGGTTTACAAACAGGGGCACTTTTATCTCTACGCCGTTCTCGGTAGTGGCATTTTTCAGCGCGCCCGATGAGGTATCGCCTTTTACAGCAGGTTCGGTGTAGGTAACTTCCAGTTCTACGAAGTTTGGTGCGGTTGCCATGATAGGCTCCTCGCTCTCGAAAGAAACCACAACGCTCATCCCCTCTTTCAGGAATTTAACCGCCGGGCCAAACAAGGTTTTTGGGATGCTGTGCTGATCGTAGGTGGTGTTATCCATTATCACCAGGTAATCGCCTTCCTCGTACAGGTACTGGTAATCGTTGGTTTCTACGCGGCAGATCTCTACCTGCTCGTCGGTACCAAGGCGGGCCTCTACAATACGCCCGGTTTTAATGTTACGAAACTTGTCCAGATAAAACGCACCGCCTTTACCCGGGGTACGGTGTAATACTTCGGTAGTAATTACCAATTCGCCGTTGTAGCGTAAAATATTTCCTACTTTAATTTCAGATGCCTTTGCCATGTAAATCCTATTGTAAAATTTTGACTGCGAAGATAGATTAAGTTCTGTAAATCATTATCATAAAATAAAAGCTATTGCACTGAAAAAAAGCATACAAGGCCCGCGCCCAACAAAAAACCGCACCCGGCAATGCCGGATACGGTCCTACGATCAGTATAAATTAAAAAGCGGTCCTCTATTGTTTCACCCGCTCGCCGGTACATTCAAACATGCCCAGCAGGCTGCCGGTAACGTGGTCGTCGTCCTTTTTCTCCATGGTGATATTTACATCATAGCCTTGCGTGGTAAAAAAGATGGCTATGCCTTTCTCGTTCTTCTCTACCTTGGTAACGGGTTCATCCTTCTTGGTTTCGGGGTTCTCCATGGTACCGGTGAACGCGCCATCCTTCTCGGTTATGGTGAAAAACATATGCACATCGCCGTTGGGCGTGCCTTTTACTAAAATGTCCCATTTACCGGCAAAATAGGTTGCCGGTGCGCTTTGGGCCTTCGCGTTAGTGGCGATGAATACAAATGCCAGTAAGCCGGCAAGCATTAAACTTAATTTTCTCATGTTGTTGTTGATATCTCAGGGTTATTAAATTGGTTACTTATTGATTTTACTTTTTTACGGCCCACTTCACCTCGTTCTCCAGCAGTTTTATAAAGGGGGCCTGTTTCCATGCGCTGGCGTCGTGGCCGATGGAGGTGTAAAAAGCCCTGCCTTTATCTACCGTGCGGTACCAGGCCACCGGGTGGTCCTTCCCCATGCCGAAGTTTTTATCTTTTACAAACAGGATATTACCGCTAGGGTTGATCTTTTCGCCATCGATGGACCAGATCACATGCGCGCCGTGGCTGCGTGGGTTATCAAAAAACACGTACCACTCATCCGTTTGCTGCCAGGTTTGGGGCAGGCCCGGCACCACCGCGCTATCGGGTACCGGGTTGAGGGTTACGGTGGCTTCCTGGAGGTGCTTTTCTATCGGGTGATGCGAGAAGCCAGCGCCCGCCAGGTTCTGCGCGTACCAGGCCCACTGGTGCGAATTATCGCCCGCGCCGTGGATGCCCAGCCAGGTGCCGCCCTGCTTTACATAATTTTCCAGCGCGTGTTGCTGCTCATCGTTCAGCAGGCGGCCGGTGCAGCTGTTAAAAATAACCACATCAAATTTGGCCAATTGCGCCGCGTTGAACACGCCGCCCTCTTCGCTGCTGTATAAAAACCAGTTGTTTTTTTTGGCCAGATCTGCAAAGGCCGCTTTGCCGGCTTCTATCGATTCATCGTGGCGGTAACCGGTTGTTTTGGAGAACAGCAGCACCGCGGGCTTACCTGCCGGGAAGCTGATGGCGGGCACCTCCGTTTCGTACGAAACCGGGAAACCATGCGTTACTTTATACGCAAACAGCATCATCCCCGCTACCGCCAAAACAATGAGGGCCAAAACCGACCACAGTACAATTTTTAATGCTTTCATGAGTTTTATGGCAACAGGGGCTTATAATTTATTAGAACTTAATAAATGAAGGTAGCACTATTTTTATTACATTTATTAAAATTTAATAAATAATTTTTTTCTACGTTTGTTTGGATGGAGAACTTACAGGAAGCACGCGATTTTTTTGAGAAGGGTTACCTGGAATACCGGCCCAACCTCACCATTGATTGTGCCATATTTGGCTACCACAACGGCGAGCTGAACATACTGCTGGTGAAGAATAAGGTGATCAAAAAATGGAGTTTACCGGGTGGGTTTATAAAGAAGACGGAGAACCTTGACCATGCCGCCGCCCGCATTACCGCCGAGCGTACCGGACTGGAAGGCCTCTTTTTGAAACAGGTGAAAGCCTTTGGCGACCTCGGCCGCAACGCCGCGCGCGACTTCTTCGACCATGAGGCTTTTGAGCAGTTGATGGGTTTCCGCATCAACAACGATAGCTGGCTGGTTGGCGAAACCGTTACCCTGGGCTTTTACGCCATTACCGATATTGTGAACGCCAGCCCCCAAACCGATTTCTTTTCGGAGGAGTGCCAGTGGTTCCCCATCTACGCCCTGCCCTCCTTAGCGTTCGACCATGCCGAGATAGTGGCCGAAGCGCTTTTACGGATGCGGATAGACCTTTACCACTTCCCCATCGGCAAAAACCTGCTGCAGCCCAAGTTTACCTTAAAGGAGATCAAAACGCTGTACGAGGTGCTCTCCGGCAAAAAACTCAACGCCACCAATTTCCCCAATAAATTGATGTCGCTTGGCCTGCTCATCAAGCTAAACGAAAAGCGCAGCATCGGCGGCCACCGCTCGCCCACCTACTACAAATTCCACCAACCCACCTACCAAAAAGCCCTCGAAGAAGGTTTGGTGCTGGTGTAGTCTGAACCGCTGATTTTTCGCAGAGTAATTGTTTAATAAGGTGCTCAAGAGGGCTTCGCCGTTTTAATGATTTGAGGATTTCGTTGATTCCAAAAAACGCATAGCGCTGGCGAGCTATAATTATCCACCATGTCATTGCGAGCGAAGCGCGGCAACCTCAGCATAAAAGTAGCCGCCATGCAATAACCACAATTTGTCTGAACCTTGATTTATAGGATTTGATGATTACCTGATTGGTTACTCCCATCCCCACCCCATCTTCCACCATGTCATTGCGAGCGAAGCGCGGCAACCTCAGCATAAAAGTAGCCACCATGCAAATCTTACTGTTATGAAAAGCAAAGGCAGAAGCAAATAGGCCCCACCAGCCCCGCCCTGCCTGCCGGCAGGCAGGTTTCCCTCCAAGCCGCTGATAGAAGCGGGCTTTCCGTACAATCGGGTTTAGTTGGGTTGCGCTTGTGCTGAAGATTGGCGCGGGATACCCTCTTATGCTACCGCAAGCGTCCTCGCTTGTGTGTACGGTAGTTTAGCGGCATTGCTATTAAATACGTCTATTGCATAGTGGCTACCTTGCATGCGGGCCACAAGCGAGGACGCTTGCGGCAGCGGGGGAGCAACACCACAACCTTCCCCACTATAGCACACTCAACACGCGTACGCTATAGTGGTACCATTAAGCATATTATAATGTAAAGCTGATGGGGGTATTGTACAAGTTAATATTGTTATCTCTCTCTGCGGCTAATATATTTCTCATAGGTCTCGAAAAATATACTGTTCGTTTTAGCGCTGCGTTACTTTTGTTTCCATGCTCTAACAATATCTCATCAATTAACGCTTTAACGTCTTTATCCAATTCAGGATATTCTCCATTTAAATTTCCAGAGAATAAATCACTTGCGTTTTTATAGATTAGAATATTCGAAGCACTTAATACTTTTGAATCCAAGTAAGACAAAGCTTTCTTTATTTTCAATATGTGTAATTCCGTGCAATATGGCCCATCCTTTTGCCTAACGATATAAGAATTTGTCAGCCTAAAGCCGAACTTAAGAACACTTTTATATTCAATCAAATAAAAAAGTTTATGCAAAGCGAAATATGTAAAAGAGTCCTTTTTCTCAAATAAGTAGTTGATTATTGCAACTACACCAACATTTACTATAGTGCCATAGCTCTTGTTTTTTTTCTTGGTGAAGTTTTTAGCAG
Source organism: Mucilaginibacter pankratovii (assembly GCF_014773265.1). Taxonomy (GTDB): domain Bacteria; phylum Bacteroidota; class Bacteroidia; order Sphingobacteriales; family Sphingobacteriaceae; genus Mucilaginibacter; species Mucilaginibacter pankratovii. The sequence goes on from NZ_JACWMY010000008.1 coordinate 285,428, forward strand.
TATCAGCAATAAATTGATAGTCGGACCGCTGATTAGCCATGCTTCTATGAATCATGGCCCTTTGACCTGGATGATAAAGCGGTATTAAAAGCCTATCAAACCATTTGTTAGCTGTTCTTACCGAGTCTCTTAAAGTTAAATCATGTTTCGAAATGTAATTAAGACTTTCTAAAGCTACGCCACCAAGTGTTACAACAATTTTAGGATTAACTAATTTTATTTGCTCTTCTAAAAATTTCGAACAGTTTTGTATTTCAGTCTTTGTAGGTGTTGAATTATTTCCATTTTCATCCCTAGGATTGCATAGAACAGCATTAGTTACGAAGATATTTGACCGATTTATATTGGCAAATTCTAACAATTCTTCAAAGTTGTGGCCAGCTTTATCACCATGAAACGGTATGCCGCTACTATCTGCACCCAGTCTCCCCGGAGCCTCGCCAATAAACATAAGTTCAGCATTTAAAAACCCGGCCGACCTATTTAATATTTTCTGAACATTGCACATTCTTGGACATAGTACGCAGTTCTGAACATTCTCGCTTAAGATATTAAATTCGTTGCCATTAAATAAATCCATTCCCACTTTACCACGTTAAACTATCAATGCAATCTTTCACTTTTCTTTTATTGTTCAAATAGTAATGGATAGAATGACAAGTTATACTACCCAATTGCGAATTGGTTTTGTCGCAGACAAATGCAAGCAATCTTGTTAACCCGATATAATTCCCGAGTGCTTTTGTGAGAAAGTCGTGATTTCGGTAAACAGCTGTTAAGTTTAAATTACCACCAACTTGAGCAAATTGAACATATTGTAAACAGGGGTTTCCTATAATCCTTGTATTACTATCGTAATCAACAGAAGAGACATGCATAATATAACATGCAGACTGCATGTTAGGCCTGCTGTTTATGTCATTAATTATCTTTTGAATTTGATTTTCCTTATTTACTCCAAACTTAGTAAATCTTAAAAAATAATTACCCCACCTACTTCTATTTTTTTTGTGCAGCGTTTTACCTCGGTGATATAGCTTCTCATGCAAATCATAAAAAACATTGACATTATTTGCCTTATTACGTTGATAAAGTTTGAATGGGAAAATAGTATTTGCTACGTCTTGTAGTTGACTATGAGTCGTAATGTTAGCAGTGATTATTTCATCTAAATGATTGTTATTGATGTTACCCGGATTTATAATGTGGACTATCAAATTAAATCCATCACCGGAATGTAAGATATGCAAACACGCTGCCTTCCAAGCTGTCAAGCAATTTTGAGATTCTATAAGTTTAGGCATTTATTTATTTAGTTTATTAGTCGATAAATTTTATTTCTCTGTTATTTAAATCAACTTTCACTCTACCCCCGCCATTTTTTATTAATTTTCTAAAAACTTCGTAACCCATTAAGATTGCTACTTCCCATTCGGCAATATTACATTTTGACACCTCCAAATTTGATGATAAATTCCTTATGGTTTTAATCAGTTGGTTATCAACTTTTTCTATATTTTCATAAAATTTGTGGTCTTTTGCAAATTGATAAACAAATGCGCTGATAGCTTCTTCTATGATTGCCGCTCTGGCGCCATCTTCAATCTCATCTATGAGGGGATTACTTTTCCTCTTTATACCCATTATACTTCTAACAACGGGTGACCACCCCAGAATTGCAGCGTAAGCAAAATGGAATATATCATGGTATCGGTATCCATCATCATCGTATGAATTATCGGTTAGAACATCCCCCACTAGTTTTTCGTCCACCAATACTTTTATTTTCTTTTTCTTGTTTTTTATTTCTTCCCTGAATTCTAAAATCATTGAGCGTGGAATTTTCTCTCCGTCCTTATATTCAGAGTCAAAAAGTTCGGTAACACAAATAATTTCGCCGGGTTTTGGAAATCGCTCCTTTATTTTTTGAATATTTTTATTGGCAATATCTTCGAGATTTAGGTTCATCTTGGTGGCAATATTTGAGGAATACCATAGAATATTACCCAGAATTTCTTCTACATTAACTAGGAATTTCGTGTGCCCTGATTTATCTCTAAAGCTTTTTTTAAACTCAGATATTAATGCTCCGGTTTCACCAATGATTCCAAATAATGGAATTATATAACTATTAAGTATTCTTCGATTAGAGTTTTGATCATGCTCTTTAGCTAATTCTTGATAGTTATTTAATTCCATTTATCTAAATTTAGGGTTAATCGATAAAGCTATCGTTAATAAAATCGATACGCAACCCGTATAAACACCTGATTTTAAAATGATTTCCTCACTGGTCGAAGTTTAGCGCAGCGCTACTTCGACCTAAATAATACCCCCCCAAGCCCCTCCCACCTAAACCCGATAGCAGCGGAAAGCCCGCTTCTACCAGCGGCTTGTAGTGTATACCTGCCTGCCGGCAGGCAGGGCGGGACAGAACCTAACCCAAGCACCCCCGCCCCTGCTTTTCAAAATCCCTCAACCGCCGCTCCGTCTAATTTTAACATTAGTATGGCTTTTATGCGCCCTGTTTTTGCAGATATTTGCGCGCAAAACAATACGTTACCGCCTGTGAAGAACGCGAAATATTACCTGGCCGCTATAGTGGCATACGCTACCTGGGGCTTTTTTAGCCTGGTGCTAAAGCCGCTGAGCGCCTATGCCTCGGTTGATATTTTGTTTTACCGCATTTTTAGCTGCGCCTTGTTCATGCTGCTGATCACGGCTACCTTTAAGCGCCGGGCACTGGCCGAAACCCTGGCCAAATTTAAGGCCCTGCCCGCCCCGCAAAAACGCAGCGTAGTGCTGCTGAACGTGGGGGGAAGCGTGTTTTTAAACATCAACTGGTTCTCGTTTATTTATGTGCTCAACCATGTAAGCATCAAGGCAACGTCGCTGGCGTATTTGGTTTGCCCCATTTTAACCACGCTGCTGGCCTATTTCCTGCTTCGCGAGCGGCTCAGCAGGTCGCAATGGGCGGCGGTGGCACTCAGCATTCTGGGCTGCGTGTTGCTGTCGTACGCCAATATTATGGATATGGTTTACGGCGTGGTCATCGGGCTTACGTATGCCTGCTATTTGGTGAGTCAGCGTAAAAACACCGGGTTTGATAAGTTTATATTGCTCACGTTCCATATCGTTTTGTCGGCCATATTGCTGCTGCCCTTTTACCCGGCATACAGCGGCCCTCTGCCTGCCGAGACCCACTTTTGGGGGTATATAGAGGTGATAGCGGTGGCCTTTACCATTATCCCGCTGTTTTTAAACCTCTACGCCCTCAAGGGCCTCAACTCCTCCACCGTAGGCATGCTGCTGAACATTAACCCTATCATCGCCTTCGCGCTGGCCAATGTGGTGTATCACGAGCATATCAGCCTGCTCCAGCTTACCGCCTACTCCATTATTTTTATAGCGGTGGTGGTGTTTAATGCGCATTATGTTGTGAAACGGAAGCCCGTGCAGGTTTCTGAAGTGGTTGTGGAATAGGGGTTTATTTGCGCTTCGTTTTTATTCCCGCCGCTGCCCAACCGTCATCCTGAACTTGTTTCAGGCCCCCACAGGACAGGTAACCGATATGCTGAACCGCCCTATCGCTACTTTGCAGATGGGATGCCGAAATAAATTCGGCATGACGTGGGCGTTTCCCCCCCTAAATTATCCTATAATACCTCGGCTCGGTGTAGCGGCTTCCGTCGGGCCGGGTGCAGGTGGCATCACGGCGCACTACACCGCCCTGCGCGCGCATTTTGGCGGCTGCATCGGGCGTTATACCAGGGAAGGCGTCCTGCGCGCGCATGGTGAGTTCTTTTTCGGGCGGTATGGGTTCGTTGGCGGCGGGGTCGGCGCCGCCCATATGCAGCAGTTTATTTGCGGTACTTAGGGCAACGCGCAATTCGGTAGCTATCTGGCGCTGTGTTTTGCCTTCTTTGCTCAGCTCTGCCGCACGGCGGGCCATTTCCTCGCGCTGCTGCAGGCTGGGCCGGCGCAGGTGTTCGGCCTCGTTGGCATAACCTTCAAAATCAAAATACAGGGAGGCACCTGTGCGCTGCTTTTTGAGCAGGCAAACGTTTTGTGCGCCGTAGGCCTCCTGCCCGCTGCGTTGTTTTATCTGTTTAAGGTATCGGTGGCCGGGCTGCGTGTGGCTTTCGCCTATGGCGAAGGCGCTATCGGCAAAGTTGATGATCATTTTGCTGCCCTGCAGGTCGTTACGGCTTATGGGGTTGTAGGGGTTGCGCTTGGGGGTGTGGGCCAGCACCAGTATGCTGAGGGCATGGCGGTTTTTTAGCCTGTTGAGGTGGCGCATCAGCGGCAGGGCTCCGGCGGCGTTTTCGGTATTGTTGCCCAGGCTGGTGATGTTATCGATGATGAGCACCTGTGCCCCGGTGGCGGTAACGGCCTGCTCCAGCGCGGCGGCGGCCAGCTGCTCCAGCGGTTGGCCTTCATCAGGCAGGTGTACCGCGGTATCAAATTCGGCACGATGGAAATTGTGGGCAAAGGGGTAGGTTTCGCCGTCCGCGCTGGTGTAGCGCATGGCAAATTGCCCGGCGCTGAGTTCCAGATCTACGTAAAGCACGGTAAGCGCTTGCGGCGTTGTAGCAAAGGGACCAATGGGTTCGGCCTTGCTCAGGCTGTCGCCCAGTTGCACGGCCAGGATGCTTTTGCCAATATTGGTATCGGCAAACAGGATGCAGAGTTCGTGCTGGTGCCAAAACTGGCCAAACAGCTGGTGCGGGCGCGGTTTGCCCAATTCCTGCTGCAGCCAGTAGCTACCGGTTTGGATGTTAAAGATAGGAGTCATAATAGCGGGGCGGAGATTGGAGTACGAGCGGTACTATCGTTTACTTAAGCGTTGGCTCACGGCACAGCCTCACCCCAACCCCTCTCCACAGGAGAGAGGCTAAAAGTCCTCTCCTTTGGAGAGGATTTAGGTGAGGCTACTAAACAGCTTAAGTAAACAGCATTGGTACGAGCGGTACTATACCTACAAATATCGGTGATGCCGGGCATGATGCTGGTGACAGTGTTTTGTCAGTTACCGAACTGGCTTAAAACTATGAACCATGAACTATGAACTATCAGCTATGAACCATGAACTACAAACCATCTGTTCGGGCTTGTTCGGGCTGTTCGCGCCCTTACCCGAACGCGAACAAAGCCATGTTGCCGGCATTAAATTTTACATAAAACCACCATTCGCATCGTTGCTAACCGTATGAAACTCCGCATGTTTTAAGTATATTTGCGAAAATTTTTAGTATAAATGCCGCCCGCGCAAACCCGTGGCAGCTTTATACGTTTTCCTGAAGCATATATGAGCGAAAAAACTATCGACCTGGGCGAGCAAAGCGAAGTGGAAGTGTACGGTGCCCGGGTGCATAACCTCAAAAATATCGATGTATCGTTCCCGCGGAATAAACTGGTGGTAATCACTGGTTTAAGCGGCAGCGGCAAGTCGTCACTAGCGTTTGATACCATCTATGCGGAGGGTCAGCGCCGCTACATGGAGACGTTTTCGGCGTACTCGCGCCAGTTCATGGGCGGCATGGAACGGCCTGATGTGGATAAGGTTAGCGGGCTTAGTCCGGTGATTGCCATTGAGCAGAAAACCACCAGCAAAAACCCGCGCAGTACGGTAGGTACCATCACCGAGATCTACGATTTTATGCGCCTGCTCTTCGCCCGCGCCGGCGATGCCTACAGCTACACCACCGGCGAAAAAATGGAGCGCATGAGCGAGGACCAGATCCTGCGTACCATTATGGAAAAATTTGACGGTCAGCCGGTTAATATCCTGGCCCCGGTGGTAAAAGCCCGTAAAGGCCATTACCGGGAACTGTTCGAGCAGATCCGCAAGCAGGGTTTCCTTAAAGTTTACATAGATGGCGCCATTGCCGATGTGGAGCCCAAAATGCAGGTAGACAGGTATAAGATCCACGATATCGACATTGTGGTGGACCGCCTGGTGGTGAGCGAAGCGGATAGCAAAAGGCTATACCAATCTGTACAGCAGGCGCTGAAGATTGCCAAGGGTATTATCCGCATAGCGGATAAGGATAATAATGTGGCGTATTTCAGCAAGTTTTTGATGGACCCGGTGTCGGGCATTTCCTACGATGAGCCGCAGCCTAATACCTTCTCGTTCAACTCGCCATACGGCGCCTGCGAAAAGTGTAACGGACTGGGATACATCTTCGAGGTAGATGAAGCTTCTGTGATCCCTAACCCAAAACTGAGTATTATGAACGGCGGGCTCGCCCCCATAGGCGAGTACCGGGAAACATGGATCTTCCAGGTACTGAAATCGCTGGCCAAGAAATACGAGTTCAACCTGAGTACACCAATTGAAAAGCTTACCCGCGAACAGCTGGACATCATCCTGAACGGTACGCCGGATATGATAAGCGTTGCCGTAGAATACAACAAGTGGAACGTACAAAACTACCAGATCACTTTCGATGGCATCATCCGCATGCTGGAAGAGCAGCAGGAGCGCCGCAACGACGAAGGCATGGACGATATGGAGAACTACCGCGTGCTCCGCACCTGCCCTACCTGTGAGGGTGCAAGGCTAAAGAAGGAGTCGCTGCATTTTAAGGTGGACGAGAAGAACATCTTCGAGCTGGCTACCATGGATATCACCACCCTGAACCAATGGTATGAAGGCCTGGAAGACCGCCTGAGCGAGCGCCAGAACGTGATAGCCAGAGAGATATTGAAAGAGATCCGCGCCCGCATCGGCTTTTTGCTGGATGTGGGGTTGAGCTACTTAACGCTGGATCGTACAGCCAAAACGCTATCAGGCGGCGAGGCGCAGCGTATCAGGCTGGCGACGCAGATAGGTTCGCAGCTGATGAACGTAATGTACATTTTGGATGAGCCAAGCATCGGCCTGCACCAGCGCGATAACGAACGCTTGATAAACGCGCTTAAAAACCTCCGCGATCTGGGTAACACTGTACTGGTGGTAGAGCACGATAAGGATATGATACTGGAGGCCGACCACGTAATAGACATGGGCCCGGCAGCCGGCGTACACGGCGGGGAGATAGTTGCGCAAGGCACCCCTGCCGAGTTGATGGCCTGCCACACGCTCACCACATCATACATTAACGGCGAACGCGAGATAGCTATCCCCAAACACCGCCGCGAAGGCAATGGTAAAACATTGAGTCTTAAGAAAGCTACGGGGCATAATTTGAAGAAAGTAAGTGTTGATTTCCCGTTAGGTAAACTCATTGGGGTAACCGGCGTATCGGGCAGTGGTAAATCCAGTTTGATAACAGAAACACTGTACCCAATACTGAATCACCACTTCTTCCGGGCCAAGAAAACACCACTCCCTTACGATAAAATCGAGGGACTGGAGAATATCGATAAAGTAATTGAGATAGACCAAACGCCAATAGGCCGCACGCCAAGGAGCAACCCGGCAACTTATACCGGGGTATTCTCGGACATACGTAATTTGTTTGTGGCCCTGCCGGAGTCGCGGATCCGCGGGTATAAACCGGGGCGTTTCTCGTTCAACGTAAAGGGTGGGCGCTGCGAAACCTGCCAGGGTGCGGGCCAGAAGGTGATAGAAATGAACTTCCTGCCCGATGTACAGGTGCCCTGCGAAGAGTGCGGCGGTCGCCGTTACAACCGCGAGACGTTGGAAGTGCGGTACCGCGGTAAATCCATCAGCGATGTGCTGGACATGAGTATTGAGGATGCTACGCCGTTCTTCGAGCATATCCCGGCCATCTACCGCAAGGTGAAAACACTGTTTGATGTGGGTTTGGGGTATATCACGCTTGGGCAATCGTCTACCACCCTATCGGGCGGTGAAGCGCAACGTGTAAAACTGGCTACCGAGCTTTCTAAAAAAGATACAGGCAACACCTTCTACATACTGGACGAGCCAACAACAGGCTTACACTTTGAGGATATCAACGTGTTATTGGGTGTTATCAATCAACTGGTTGATAAAGGCAATACCGTACTGGTGATAGAGCATAACCTGGATGTAATAAAGGTAGTGGACCACGTGATAGATCTCGGCCCGGAAGGCGGCTCGGGCGGTGGTAAGATCCTGTTCAGCGGTACGCCCGAAGGTTTATGTAAGGTGAAAGAAAGCTTTACCGGGCAGTTTTTAAAAAAGGAGATGAGGATAAAATAAAGAATAGCAGTATATTGTGGATAGAATGAAACGAAGCAGAATTTTTCTATCCACAATTATACTACTATTTACAGCAGTGATCGCTTTTGCTTTCATCAAGGATGATGACACCTTCCTGGATGCCCATAATCAAAACTTCGGCAGCATCCAAAACCTGAGGACAGCGCTCGAAAAAGGCAATAAAAAACTTCTCTTTGCCATGAATGGCGGGATGTATAATCCGGGTGGCTCACTGCAGGGCTTATACATCCAAGATAAAATAACTCTATCGCCCTTAGATACTACCATGGCAAGCGGCAATTTCTACCTCAAACCAAACGGTGTATTCTACCTCAGTACGGATAACACAGCAGCCATCTGCACCACACCCATTTTTAAGGACAACGGCCAAGTAAAATATGCCACTCAGTCGGGGCCCATGCTGGTTATCAATGGGCAGATCCATTCAGCTTTTAAGGAAGGCTCAGCAAATAAGAACATCCGCAACGGCGTAGGTATTTTATCCGATGGCGGCGTGATATTCGTGCTATCCAAACAAGCCATCAACTTTTACGATTTCGCCGATTATTTTAAAAAGCTGGGGTGCAAAAACGCGCTGTATCTGGATGGTTTTGTATCCCGGGCTTACCTGCCGGAGAAGAATTGGGTGCAGTTGGATGGGTTTTTTGGGGTGATGGTTGGGGTGACGGGGAAATAGGTATTTGGTAGAGAATTTTATTTAGCACATGTACACAAACTTGTACATATATTAAATAGTTTCTATCTTTATTAAAATTAAAAACCATGCAGGTAACTACTTTTACATCATTTAGGCAGCAGCTTAAATCATACCTTGATAAGGTAAGAAATAATCACACCCCGCTTTTCGTTACCAGCGCCAACGGCGAGGATGTTGTTGTGCTTTCAAAATCCGATTATGAGAGCATGGAGGAAACTTTCTATCTTTTAAAAAATCCAAAAAATGCGCTCCGTTTATTACAGGGGATAGAGGATTACGAAAAAGGTTTGGCTAAAGAAAGAAACCTTATAGAAGAATGAAAGTAGTATTCCTTGACCAGGCATGGGAGGACTACTTATACTGGCAAAATACAGATAAGGCGATGTTAAAAAAGATTAACTCGTTGGTAAAAGAAATTGACCGTACGCCATTTGAAGGAAATGGTAAACCCGAACCATTAAGACATAACCTCGCCGGTTGGTGGTCTCGACGAATAAATTTAGAACACCGTATAGTGTATAAAATAGATTATGATGCCATTGTAATATTACAATGCAGGTATCATTATTAATCTCTCCCTCCCCAAAACAATTCTCCAAAATCCTACCTTTAGCATTGTATGCTGCCTTTATTAATTGCCTCCCAAATTCGCGAAGCGGATGCTTACACCATCGCTCATGAGCCTATTTCTTCTATCCATTTGATGGAACGGGCATCTAAAGCTTTTGTAGGCTGGTTCATCAACCACTTCCCGGATAAACGAAAAAGCATTTCGGTATACTGTGGCAAGGGCAATAATGGAGGCGACGGACTGGCAATCGCCCGCTTGCTGGACGACCATGGCTACAACTTCATCAACATTAAAATAACCCGCTTTAGCGATAACGCAAGCGATGATTTCAATGCCAATCTTAAACGCCTTGGCAAAATAAAGCGGGTAGAGCTAAAATCCGGAGATACATTCCCAGATGAAAAATGCGATATCCTGATAGATGCTATGCTGGGCAACGGCTTAAACAAGCCTTTAGCCGGCGATTACAAAAAGCTGGTAACCTATTTAAACAGCCTGGATAAAACGGTTGTCGCGGTTGATGTGCCCACAGGATTTTTTACCGATGGCGAAATTCCGAAAGATGCTACCATCCTGAGATCGGATCTCACCATTACCTTTCAGCAACCAAAAATAAATTTCCTGTTGCCAGAATCTGGGCCGTATATCGATTGCTGCGAGGTAGTAAAAATTGGCTTAAGCGAAGAGTTCATCAATTCGGCAGATACGCCTTATTTATATGTGGAAGAAAGTGATATACGTAAGCTCATCAAACAACGCCACCGTTTCAGCAATAAGGGTATTTATGGGCACGCGCTTATTGTGGCTGGTAAAGACGAAACCATGGGCGCCGCTTTGCTTTCTGCCGCGGCATGTGCCCATGCAGGTGCCGGCCTTACCACAGCCTGTATCCCGCAAAGCGGCCTAAGCGCCCTGAACACCTACATGCCCGAATTAATGGCCATCATCCGAAAAGAAGGAAAAATACCCGATATCGAATGGGATAAATTCGATACTATAGCCATAGGCCCGGGATTAGGCAAAGATGCCGAAGGTTTGAAACTGCTCAAAGCTATCCTCAAAAATCATAAAAAACCAATTGTGGTTGATGCGGATGCGTTAAACCTGCTGTCAGAAAACAAAGCTTTGCTTAAGAAACTTCCGGCTGGCAGCGCGCTTACCCCGCACATGAAAGAGTTCGACAGGCTTTTTGGGGCGCATACCAGCTGGTGGCAGCGCCTGCAAAGGGCTAAAGAAAAGGCTGCGGAACTGAATATCAATATCATCCTCAAAAATGATTATACCATAACCGCGACACCAGAAGGGAAACTTTATTTTAACAGTACAAGCAATGCTGCCATGGCTACGGGAGGTATGGGCGATGTACTTACGGGCGTTATCGCTTCTTTATTGGCACAAAAATATTCGCCGCAGGATGCTTGTATATTAGGAGTTTATATTCATGGCAAAGCAGGAGATGAGCTGGCCCTGCCAAACCGCATGTACGTTACCCTCCCAGGGAAGATCATACAGCAATTGCCGGTTACCATGGCTAAATTAAAGGCGTAAAAAATTAAAGGCACAAAAAAAGGGATGTAAGTATCAAACATCCCTTTTTTCTTATTAACTATTAACTGATCTTATAAAGAACTAAATACTTCTTTTTTGTATCTATATGACGTGCGAAAATCATATTAGTTACTTAACAGCGCAATTAATTTAAGGTTTTAACAAAATTTAACAATTGCAAAAATCCCGGCTGGTGGTACCAACCGGGATTTTGTGGTTTTTAGGACGAGGTATCCGCTATTTTGATGCGCCTGACACCACCATTTCGGTAATGGTTGGGTTAACGCTTCCGCCCATTGGCTCTATGGTTACCGCAAACGCATCGGCGACGGCTATGGCTTTCATCTCTTTCATACCCGATGTATCAATACTATTACCAGCATCAAACACACCCAGGTCTACTGGTTTGCCGCCTACCAGTGCCCAAAGCTGATACTGGTGCTGCTTATCATGACCGGGCAGCTTCATGCTCTTCATATCCAGTATAATTTTCTTGTTAATCGTGTTCCAGGCCAGCGTCATGGCTGCGGTAGGCGCTTTCGCGGTCCCTTTCAGCCTCAGTACACGGTAAACCGTATCGCGGTATATATCCAGTTCTTTATCTTTAAAACTTGCCTCGTTGGCAATCTTTTGCTTATCCAGCTGCATGGCAGTAAGCTGGGTATTGGTATCCTGCAATTTGTTATACATGGTAACCAGGCCATATACGCTTATAACCAATAAAGTAAGGCAGGCCGCAAATGCGTATTTAAAAAAGGTGATTTGCCTTGGGGGCATTGTTACTATATTATCTGCTTCTCGTTCATCGTCTTCAAAAATCTCTTCGGTACGGGTGTGTGCTTTGGTAAATATCCTGTCGTCGCCTAAATTGGTAACCAGGCTGCCTAATATCTTGCTCCTCAAATATTCCGAGGGCTCTACGGCGTGTTCCTCGGCAAACAACTCCATCGATCGTTCAATATCTTTGATCTCTGCCTTCACGGCAGTGTGTTTAGCGGCCATCTCCTCCACTTGCAACTTTTCTTCCGGGCTCAACTGGCCCAGAACGTAAAGTTCCAATATCCCTGATTCTATATACTCGTTGATGTTTTCCACTTTCAATTAAAATGTTTTCTGAGTTGCAGAATAGCCATCCGTAACCGTGTTTTAATAGTGCCCAAGGGTACGCCAAGTTCTTCAGCAGCTTCCACATGGGTGTAACCTTTAAAATACACGAGGTCGAGAATAGACTTTTGTTCGGGTTTTAAGGTAGATACTAAATCCCTGATCCCAAGCAACTCAGGCTTGTAAACCGTATTTCTTTGTTCGTCTATGAAAGTTACGTTATTTTCAAGCTCATGGTTTTTGGCTTGATTTTTAAAATCTTTAGACCGTATCTTATCAATAGCCAAATTGCGGGCAATATTCACCATCCATGTAAATAAACGCCCTTTCTCGGCGCTGTACCCCGAAAAAGAATTCCAAATTTTCACGAAAGTTTCTTGCAAAACATCTTCGGCCACCGGGATATCGGCAATGATGCGGGATATCACACCAAACAGTGATGCGGAATACATATCGTACAGCGCTTCTACCGCGATCTTCTCGCGGTTACGGAGGGCTGATACAAGTTCTTCCTCGGATAGTGATATTTTTCTTTTTTTGCTCAACTGGGGTGAAAGATAGACAGGATTAGTTACATTTCAAACAAATGCTTTTCAGCGTGATATGACGAACGAACCAGCGGGCCGCTCTCTACATACCTAAATCCTCTTTTCAGTCCCCACTCTTTGTAGCTGGCAAATTGATCGGGGTGGATCCAATCGATAACCGGGTGGTGGTTACGGGTTGGCTGCAGGTACTGGCCCAGCGTTAAAATATGTACGCCGGCTTCCAGCAGGTCGTCCATCGCTTCCAGCACATCTTCTTCCTTTTCGCCAAGGCCAAGCATAATGCCCGATTTGGTGCGCAAGCCCGCTGCCGCTACATGGCGCAGTGCTTCCAAACTCCTATCGTATTTGGCCTGGATACGTACCTCTTTTGTTAAGCGGCGAACGGTTTCCAGGTTATGCGATACTACTTCGGGGCGGGTTTCCAGCACGCGGGCCAGGTTATCCCAATTGCCACGGAAATCGGGCAGTAAAGTTTCCAGGGTGGTCTCCGGGCTTTCGCGGCGGATGGCGTTGATGGTTTCTGCCCAGATGATAGAGCCGCCGTCTTTCAGGTCATCGCGGTCTACCGAAGTAATTACGCAGTGTTTTACCTGCATTAGCTTTACCGAGTTGGCTACACGGTTTGGCTCGTCGGTATCAACAGCCAACGGGCGGCCGGTTGCTACCGCGCAAAACGAACAGCTGCGGGTACAAATGTTACCCAATATCATAAATGTTGCCGTGCCGGCACCCCAGCACTCGCCCATGTTTGGGCAATTGCCGCTTTCGCAAATGGTGTGCAGCTTGTGGGTATCCACCAAACCGCGTACATGAGCGTATTCTTTCCCTACCGGGAGCCTAACTCTAAGCCAATCGGGCTTGCGTTGCGGCTGATTAGCGGGCACTACAGGCAAATCAATCATAGGGCAAAATTAGTTAAAAATGTTATAACAGACGAAGGACGGAAAGACGAAAGATAAACGACGATAAAAGATGAAGGAGCAATGATAAAAGGATAATTTCAATTACTTTTTAAGCTTGTTCGCGTTCGACATGGGGCGCGAACTGCCCGAACAAGCCCGAACACGCGTGATTTTAAACAAATCACTACTAAATAAGCCTGTTAAAAATCTAAAAGCGATTTCCCTGAGGCTCGTGTCCTTTATTCTTTATCAAAAAGTCTTTATCTTAATTTAATACGGAGATGGCTTCATCAACCGATATGGCGCCATGCGATTGATCTAATATGCACTCGCCATCCTTTATTAAAAGCATTTGCGGCGATTCGTGGTGTACCTGGAAATCCTGGGCAATTTTTGCGGAAATATCGCGGTGTTTAATGAGATCTAAAAAGTAGAGGGGCATATCACCAGGCAATTCTTCCCAATCCAGCTCGAAGCGCCTTTTTGCCATCATGCTGATGCTGCAGCGGGTGCTGTGCTTAAAAATCAGGCTGTAACCTTGTTGCTGTTTAATATTATCTATCTGAGCTGTCGTATCCAACGATATCCATTCCATAGTGCAAAAGTAACTGTATAAACTGTTTTAATAGTTAATACAATGTAAAACTGCTTTAGGTTTTGCAGAAAGCACTAAAAATGACAATTGATATTAGCGCCTGTTTGGATACGAACCGTATGCAGGGCAAAGTTTATTTGAGCACGACGATACCGTTACGCCAACTGCAAGGGCCACAACAACTATGTAAACTATCTTTTTCATTCTATGGATTTATAATAACTCTAATTTATACGCTTTTAGCCCCTTAAAGTTTCAGCCAATTTAGCCATTTTTATGGCAGTTACGGCAGCTTCGTCACCTTTATTACCGTGTTTTCCTCCTGCCCTGTCAATAGCCTGCTGCTGGTTATCGGTAGTAAGCACTCCAAATATAACAGGTTTCGAATATTTTATGGCAACATTACTTACCCCATTTGCAACTGCATTACAAATAAAATCAAAATGGCGGGTTTCGCCCTGTATTACGCAGCCCAGCGTTATTACGGCATCAAACTTACCGGTTTGCAAAAGCAGCTCGGCACCGCTGGTTAATTCAAAGCTGCCGGGCACCGGGTAGCTGTGGATGTTCTCTTCTTTAGCTCCGTATTTTATCAGGCTGTTATAGGCGCCCTGGTAAAGCGCGTTAGTGATCTCCGCGTTCCACTCGGCAACTACAATACCAAAGGTAAAAGCTTCTGCCGATGGGATCTCGGTAGCGGTAGAAAAATCTGAAAGGTTTTTTAATGCTGAAGACATGGTTTTAGTTGTAAAAGTTACAAGAGTTGTAAAGGTTGGAAAAAGCTTAGAAAAAAGAAAGGGTTAAAAAAGAAGTAACGTTTTTCAACCCTTACAACCTTTTTAACCCTTCTAACTCTTTTAGCCTGATTACTATTTCGCTTCTGCGCGTGCTATATAAGCATCAATGCTTTGGGCTTCGGTGCTTGTAGGGTAATCTGTTTTTATCTTTTTGTAAGTATCAGCTGCAGATTTGTTATCTTTTTTTGCCTCGTAAACCAAACCTAATTTTTTCAGGTAAACCGGAGAAAGGAATTGGTTGTTAGCTTTATCAATCGCTTTTTTGAAGTAGGTTTCCGCTTTGTCGTAATCTTTCAATTCCACGTAAGCATCACCGGTGCTGCCGTAAGCTTCGGCTGCAACCATCATGTCATCACCGCGGTAGTTGTTAAAGTTCTCAATAGCTTTACCGTACTGGCCTTTGTTTAAATAAGCAACACCTAAGTAAAAATACGCCAGGTTTGCGGTTTTGGTGTTACTGTAGTCTGCAACAATTTTTTCTAAACCAGGGTAGCTATCAGCACCGTTAATGGCTTTATCCCAATCCTTTTTAGCCCAGTAATCCTGTGCTACATGTATTTGGTTGGCGGCTTTCACTTCTCTGTCGCCCAGGTAAAATTTAGTATAAGCTATGTATATCCCTACCATTAACACGATAGCGCCTGCTATAAATAATAAGCTTTTTTGATTCTCCTGAACAAAGCTGCCACTCTTCACTGTTTCGGTATTCGCTGGCGTAGCTTTTGTTTTCAACTCGGTTGCTGACATTTGTATTTAAAAATTAAGTTTGCAAAACTACGGTTTTCAAAACTTTTAACAAATAATTATTTTAGGTTAGTTAAGTAGTTGATTTGGTTGATTATGAGAGGGGTTAAATAACTTCGTGGCCGTGGGTTATTCCATATGGTTGCTATAATACACGCGCTGGGTTGCGCGCGCATTATCAACGCTCTTAACGGCCCATTTTTCGTCTTCGGTTATTTTTTCTTTTATAGAGCAGGTAAAGCCTATTTCGAGGCTAAAATCCCCAAGGAAATCATCGCCATAAAAACTGATGTCGATATTTTTTGCTTCCCGGGGTAAATCCGGTACAAATACTTTCATGTGCTCTTTAAAATACCTGTACTCTGTTAAATCAAGATTGGCGCTTTTTGCTTTCCTACCGCCATCACTGCTGCTTTTTTGGCAGATAGCCAATTCCACGCTTCGATATTTCCAATTATGGATTTTATCGTAAATGGGCTTGGATAAAATTAAAAAAGGGAGTACCGACCAATAAATATATTTGAACCGAAGCTTATGTTTAATCCGTTTTCGTATAAGGAAGTAAAATCCAAGGCCAACTAACAATATAACCATGCCCACTACAATTGAGAAGATGATTTCAAAAAACCCCATACCCCAGTAAACATCTAATGCGGAGCACGAGCAATCTGTAGCGGCTATAACGAAGTTGATAATATAACCAGACAAAACAAAAACAGCCAAAAACGGGACCGTCCTTTTGATAAAGTTTAGCATGTTATAAACTTAAGCAATCTTCATTAATATTATGGCGTTGCCTTCGGCCCGCGCTATCCGTTACAAGTCCGCACTTCGCTGCGCTGCGTTTACGGGCTTTCCACTTTTATCGCTAACGCATTTTTTCTCCGGAATCTGACAAACTATCCACCAATGAACAAATGAACCACCAAACTAATGAACCAATTGCGTAATTTTGCCATCCCATGTACCTGCAGCAACTTTCCTTTTTAAATTTTAAAAATTATACCGAAGCCGAGCTTACCCTCAGCACCGGCGTTAATGCTTTTGTGGGGAATAACGGCGCGGGCAAAACCAACCTGCTTGATGCGGTGCACTACCTCAGCCTGTGTAAAAGCTATTTTAACCCTATAGATAGTCAGCAAATAAAACAAGGCGCCGATTTTTTTATGATCAATGGCGTGTTCGAAAAAAATGGCAATAAGGAAGTAGTGGCCTGCGGCGTAAAACGCAATCAGAAAAAACAATTCAAACGCAATAAAAAGGATTACCAGCGCCTGGCCGATCATATTGGGCTGCTTCCCCTGGTAATGATATCGCCATATGATATCAGCATTATTATTGAAGGCAGCGAGGAGCGCCGCAAATTCATTGATAATGTAATATCGCAAACAGATAACCAATACCTGGACGAGCTGATAGCCTACAATAAGTTTTTGGCCAACCGCAACGCCATGCTGAAGCTGATAGCCGATACCGGCCGGTACGACCCCGACCTGCTGGCTGTGCTGGATGAACAGCTCACCGCATCGGGCACGCGCATATTTGCAAAGCGCCGGGCGTTTATGGAAAGTTTCACCCCTGTTTTTAACCAGCATTACAGTTTCATCAGCGCAGGTGCCGAACAGGTGGAACTGGTGTACGAATCGCAATTATTGAACGATAACCTGGCAACCCTGCTGAAGAAGAACATCGAGCGCGACCGGATATTGGAACGCACCACCAGCGGGATCCATAAAGACGATCTGCAGTTCAACATCCACGGTATGCCCATGAAAAAGTTTGGTTCGCAAGGGCAGCAAAAATCTTTTTTGATAGCGCTTAAACTGGCCCAATACACCTTCCTTACCCAAAAAAAGGGCTTTAAACCCTTGCTGCTGCTTGATGATATATTTGATAAGCTGGATGAGGGCCGCGTAACCAAACTGATGCAAATGGTGAGCAACAACGATTTTGGGCAGGTGCTGATCACCGATACCAGCATTAGCCGCGTGCAAAATATATTTGAGGCAATAAATGTGGATGTAAAATTATTTAAAGTAGCGGAGGGAAACATCGATGCGTAAAACAAACGACAAATCGCTTAAGGAAGCTATTGAGCAGATGCTTAATGTTTATAAAATAAAACGCAAGTACGACGAAACCCATGTTGTAACCGCCTGGCCCGACCTGGTGGGCAAATCGGTAGCTAACCGCACCAAGGAGTTATTCATCAGGGATAAAAAACTATTTTTACGGATTGAATCTTCGGTAATAAAAAACGAGCTGGTAATGATGCGCAGCCAAATTATTGCCAAAATAAATGATGAAGCTAAAACGGTATTGGTAGAAGAAATTATCTTTTTGTAATTACTTTCTGCCTAAGCGGATACGTGAAGAAATGCCGCGCAGGGCATCATCCATAATATGCGAGAATGCTAAAAGGAAGATCCCCGGAAAAATAAACGCGAATTGCGCTTCGGGGTGGTACCTGAAAATATCCAGAGACACCAAAAGAATAGTCACGATTATTACCGAATAAACGACGTATTTAAACAATGATTTCATGAAGGTGTGCTAATTGGTACGTAATTGGTGTAACAACGTAAAGTTAACAACAAATATTGTACAAAGCAAGGCCAAATAAAAAATTAACCGGCTATAATAAACAGTATTACAGCCGGTTAAAATAAATTATTTGTTAGAACCTTTCGAAAGCCGAGAAGAAGAAACTGCCTTCAATGTCGGCGTTTTCGTCAGAGTCAGACCCATGTACTGCGTTTGCTTCGATAGATTTGGCAAACAGGTTACGGATGGTGCCTGCATCAGCCTTGGTAGGGTCGGTAGCACCAATTAAAGTACGGAAATCAGCAATAGCGTTATCCTTTTCTAAAATAGCCGCTACAATGGGGCCTGACGACATAAAGTTCACCAGGTCGGCGTAAAAGCCGCGCTCGCTGTGTACCGCGTAAAACTCGCCTGCTTTTTGCGCGCTTAATGCTGTGTATTTTAAAGCAACTATCTTAAAACCCGCTTTGGTGATATGGTCTAAAATAGCGCCAATGTGGCCATTAGCAACCGCATCAGGCTTTATCATTGTAAATGTTCTGTTGGTTTTCATTTTTTGGAGTTAATCTCTTTAATTAGATTATTAAAATTGGCGCAAAAATAGCGTTTTACAACTGAAACATAAAGCTTTTACTGTTAAATAAGCTGTTTGTATTTAATTAATTTATTTAGCTTTGCAGCTTCTTTTTAAAATTGATGTTGGATTTAGCCTCGCTTACAGAACTTTTAGCTCAGCCCCAAAAAATAGTTATTACTACCCATCACAAACCCGATGGTGATGCCATGGGTTCGTCCTTAGGTTTGTGGAACTATCTGGTGCAACTTGGGCACCATGCAAAGGTAATAGCACCAACAGATTACCCCGACTTTTTGGCCTGGATGCCTGGTAACGAAGAGGTGATGATCTACACCGAACATACCGAAGAAGCAGCCGTACTGATAGCCGATGCCGACATTATCTTCTGCCTCGATTTTAACAGCCTGAGCCGTATTAACCAAATGGGCGAACTGGTAGGCGCGAGCAGTGCTTATAAAGTAATGATAGATCATCACCTGGAGCCGCAGGATTTTGATGATTACCGCTACTGGGATATCAAGGCTTGTGCTACCGCGCAGCTGGTGTACACATTTATTGCAAACGAGCTTGGCCGCAAAGATCTGATAGATAAAGATGTGGCCACCTGCCTTTATACCGGCATTCTTACCGATTCTGCCTCCTTCCGCTTACCAAACACCACATCAGATGTGCACCGCATAGTTGCCGAACTGATAGACTGCGGCGCGGTAAACTGGCGCATACACGAATTGATATACAACAGCGCATCAGAAAACCGCCTGCGCTTGTTAGGGCATTGCCTGGCCAATTGCCTGGAGATACTGCCCGAATACAATACCGCTATAATTTCCGTTAGTAAAGCTGATCTTGCCCTGTTTGACGTAAATACCGGCGATACCGAGGGCATTGTAAATTACGCCTTGTCTATAGCCAGCATAAAGTTGGGTGCGTTTATAGTAGAGCGTAACGATATGGTAAAGCTATCTTTACGCAGTAAGGACGAGTTCCCGGCCAACGAGATCTGTAAAAAATATTTTAATGGCGGCGGGCACCGCAATGCGGCAGGCGGGCAATCAAATGATAGCTTTGCAGCCGTAGTACAAAAATTTAAATCAATATTACCAGACTATAAAAAACTATTAATACAGTAAAAACTAAAATGAGGAAAAATGTAATGCTTATCGCGCTTGCAACCATAGGGTTAGCAAGCTGTAAAGGTGGATTTAAACAGGCCGAGGGTGGTTTGTTATATGATATACACACCGATAAATCGGGCCCAACCATTAAAACAGGCGATTTTATGAGCCTGAATCTTGTATTAAAAACCGAAGGTGATTCGGTTGTATACAGCACTTACGAAACAGGCCGCCCTGTATTGGCTCCAATGCCAAAAGAGCAGAAAAAAGGTGATATCACTACCGGTTTCCTGCTGCTTAGCGAAGGCGATAGCGCAACCTTTAAAATGAATGTCGATTCGGTATTTAAAAAAGGCCAGCCAAAACCTCCGGGCATCAAAGGCAAATACATTGTTTACAATGTTAAGGTAGAGAAAGTGATACCGCGCGGTAACCTTAGCGAAGTTGTTTTCCAGGGCCGTATATCTGAGTTTGTGAAAGCACAGTCAGAAGTGATAAAAAAAGCTGAGCCTGCAAAGATCAAAAAGTATGCTGATGACAAGAAGCTAAAAACCGCGGTTACACCATCGGGCCTTACCTATGCTATAACCACACCGGGCACCGGCGCAAATATTGCTAAAGGCGATACCGCTGTTGTAAACTATACCGGCACACTACTAAACGGTAAAATGTTTGATAGCAGCCTGAAAGAGAACGCTGCCCAGATTGCCAAGGATACCAAGCAACCTGCAGACCCTCGCCGCCCTTTCGCGCCAATGCACCTCCCGGTAGGTGAAGGCCGTGTAATTAGAGGATGGGACGAAGGTTTGCTGCTGTTAAACAAAGGGGCAAAAGCAACTTTTGTGATCCCGTCTGACCTTGGCTGGGGCGAACAAGGCGCACCGCCAATGATCCCCGCTTTTGCTATTACCGTATTTACAGTAGAAGTTGTTGATATTATTCACCCGGATCCAAACGCTCCAAAACCTGCAGCGCCACAGCCGCCTGCAATGCGATAATTTTTAAACCCATTTGGCCTTCCGTTTAAAACGGAAGGCTTTTTTATTATGAAAAAAGCTATTTATACACTATTGCTGCTTACCGGTATAACAGTAACCGCAGGCGCGCAAGGTTTCAAAACCCTGCCAAGCGGCGTGCAGTACCAGATAATTACCCCAAACATGGGCGAAAAAGTTAAAGCAAGCGACGTGGTTACTTTCCATGTTACCCAGCGTACTGATAAGGATTCGATACTGTTTAGCAGCTACAAAATGGGGCAGCCTGTTAAAGTACAGGCGCAGCCATCGCGCAACCCCGGCGATCTGATGGATATTTTGCCTTTACTGGCAGCCGGCGACAGTGCCTTTGTAAAAATACCCGTAGATACCATTTTTAAAGGTAACGATGCGCAGCGCCCGGCCTTTTTAGCAAAAGGCGGTAATATTTTGTGCACCATAAAAGTGGTACAGATCCAATCGTTAGCTGATGCTATTGCCGAGCGTAATGCGGGCATTGCTAAACTAAAGGCAGCCGAAGGCAGCCAGGGCGATGCCTACATTAAAAAACACGGCCTGGTTACAAAAGCTACGCCATCGGGCTTACGTTATGTGATCACTAAAGCCGGTGTTGGCCCTAAAGCACAAAAAGGCGACTCGTTAGCTGTGAATTATGCAGGCCGTTTAACCACCGAAGAGGTATTTGATACCAGTATAGAGTCGGTAGCTAAAGCCGCCGGTACCTACCAGCAGGGCCGCCCATATCAGCCGCTTACATTTGTGCTTGGTGTACAACCTTTAATTGCCGGCTGGGTAGAGGGCCTGCAGCTGCTTAACAAAGGCGCAAAAGCTACCTTCATCATACCATCGGCCATTGGCTATGGCGAGCAGGGAAGCGGCATTATAAAGCCTTACAGCACCCTTGTGTTTGATGTGGAGATGGTGAATGTCATCCCCGGCAAACATCCTGTTGCAAAACCGAAAGCTGCTACCAAAGGAAAAACTCCGCTTAAAAAGCGACCTATCGTAAAAAAGAAAAATTAATAAACATAAAAAGCCTCCCGCAACGGAGGCTTTTTTATTTTTGCAGCATGGTATTAACAGATACGCATACCCATTTGTATTACGAAACCATCGATACAAAACGGCAGGCCCTTATGCAGCGCTGCTTTGATAACGAGGTTACCCGGCTGTTTTTGCCAAATGTTGATGTAGCATCGATGCCTCTCATCTCGGGTTTACTGGAAGCCTACCCTGATAATTGCTTTGCTATGCTTGGCTTGCACCCTTGCTCGGTAAAAGAAGATTGGGAACACCAGCTTGCACTAATGCAGCCCGAATTACATAAGCACCCCATATACGCCATTGGCGAAATAGGGATAGACCTGTATTGGGACAAAACTTTACTGGCAGAACAAACGCATGCTTTTAAGCTGCAAATAAAGTGGGCAAAACAGTTAAAATTACCCATCGTGATCCACTGTCGCGATGCCTTTGACGAGGTTTACCAAGTATTATTGCAGGAGCAGGACGAGCACCTTCGCGGTATATTCCACTGCTTTAGCGGCACGCTGGAGCAGGCCGAAAAAGTGATTGCTCTCGGTTTTTATTTGGGGATAGGAGGCGTGGTAACCTACAAAAACGCGGGCCTGGATAAAATCTTACCAGAAATTGATCTGAAGCATATCGTTTTAGAAACTGATTCTCCGTATCTTACCCCTGTTCCGTACCGTGGTAAACCTAACGAAAGCTCTTATTTAACATACATAGCCCAAAAGGTTGCGGAACTGCATCAAATTACTGTAGAAGAAGTGGCAAACACCACCACCGAAAATTCTAAAAGAATCTTTGGGGTATAATTATTTATTAAAAGCACAAACCTGAGCAATGAGCCAAATACTGATCATCTATACCGGCGGCACCATTGGTATGATGACCGATCCGGTTACTAAAACACTTGTACCCATCAACTTCGAGCAGATAATGGATAATGTGCCCGAATTGGAGAAGCTTAACTGTAAAATTAAGGTTCATTCCTTCGAGCAGATCATCGATTCCTCAAACATGAACCCAGCAGTGTGGAGCGAACTGGCCGGTTTGATTGAAGCTAATTATGATGAAGTAGATGGCTTTGTAATCCTGCATGGCTCGGATACAATGGCCTATACCGCATCGGCATTGAGCTTTATGCTGCAAAATTTGGATAAACCGGTAATTTTCACCGGCTCACAGTTACCCATCAGCGCCGTACGTACGGATGCCAAGGAAAACCTGATGACGGCCATCGAAATTGCGAAAGCCAAAAAGAACGATAAAAGCCGCGTGCCCGAAGTTTGTATCTACTTTGATTATAAACTATTTCGTGGTAACCGCGCGTTTAAATATAATTCCTCCAAGTTCGAGGCATTCCGCTCACCCAACTACCCTATCCTGGCCGAATCGGGCGTGCACCTGCGCTTTAGTGCGAACGATATCCGCCAGCCCGGCGAAGGACCTTTAAAGGTGCACAACAACCTCATCAGCGATGTAGCGGTATTGAAACTGTACCCCGGTATTAGCCCCAAAGTGGTGGAAACTATTTTAGGTGCCGATGTACGCGGTATTGTAATGGAAACTTTTGGTGCGGGCAACACCACTACAGATCAATGGTTTACCGACTTGCTGAAAAACGCTATCAACGCCGGAAAAGTTATCCTGGATATCTCTCAATGTAAAGTAGGTACCGTAGAGCTGGGCCGCTACGAAACCAGCAAAGAGCTGAAAGATATGGGCGTAGCCAGCGGTTTTGATATGACCTTTGAGGCCGCCGTTACCAAAATGATGTACCTCCTCGGCGAAATAGACGACCCGCTGGAAGTAAAACGCTGTTTGGAAAAGGATCTGAGGGGCGAGTTGACGGAATCGGAAGTGGTAAAAAACTAAAAGAAATTCAACCCCACATTCCAGCCGTAAAACCAGTTTGCCCGCTTATTAGGGTCAAACTTTGGGTGCAGATCCTGCAGTAAGGCATAGCCTTTTATCGCATTGTACTGGCCGGTATAGTAAAGATTTACCGATGGCCCGCCAATAATCGCCAGCCCTTTAGTAAGTTTCATATTGATATTGGCATCCAGCCGGTTAAGCAGATTGGTATAATGCCAGGTGCCCTGGTACAGGTAGCGGCTGCTTAGCTCGGGGTTAAAGCTGAGCCATTTGTTCAGGCCAAGCACCGTACCAAAGCCCATTCCCATACCGTAGATCCGTGCGTTCTCCTTCAACCTTACCCCGCCGGTGTAAATAGTATAAAAATTCTCGCTGCCCGATTTGATAGCAAGATTGGCATTCAGCGTTTCGTTGGCGCCCAGGGTGACTTTATGATACCCGTTCCGCACGATGTTGATGAGCCCTACGCTAAAACCACGGGAGGTATCAGCGATATTAATTAACCCTACCTGCAGGCCCCGCAAATGCTTTGCATAATTAAACAGCCCGCCTAACTGGATCCCCTCAAACTTGCTGCCGGCCACATTTCCCAATGCAGCTAACTGTATGCCGCTTACATTTTTATTGGCAATGTTGCCAACGGGAGCAAATTGTAGTCCCGATACTTCGCCGCGTACGTGGTTATACAAACTTAGCTGTACGCCACGCAAATTATGTTTTACGCTATTATGCAAAATGGATGTTTGCACCCCGCCAACACTGCCCAATACATTGTTATAAAGCCCGGCTATCTGCACCCCGCCTACATTGCCGCCCACAACATTAAACGCCCCCGCAAACTGAAAGCTGCGTACATTGCCCTTATCCAGGTTAAATATAATGCCTATCTCTGCACCATTAACACCCGCGTTATAGCCACCCACTGCATTAAGCGACACGGTGTTTACGATCTGCCCGTTCATTTCCCCATGGGTGCTTACATTGGGTATGGCCGAAGCCTGGAAAGGCGCATTGGCAATTAACCCTTTAAGATTTGCCGCCTGGATCTTTTGCCGGGTAGAAAGAAAGAGCTTGCCCAGCGAAGTGGTTTCTATCCCCTCCGGGTCATCATTTAAAGCATAATACAAAACGCTTTTACCCGTAACCCGGGTAATGTTCACGTCGCGCAGAAAGGTGATGGTGGTATCTTTATAAAATTCCTTGCTGATAGTGAGCTGTACTTGCATGCCGGTATTCTTTAGCTTTAGTTCAAAGAAACCGTTGGCATCGGTAAGGGTGCTTTGCAGCAGGTTACGTTCGTATACGCTGGCATTGGGGAGTTTTTTGCCGCTGGCCTCGTCCACAATAAACCCGTTTATCACAAATTCATCGCCCTCGGTGGCAGTTTTATCGCTCAGTAAATTCAGTTGTAATGGCGCATAGCGCAGGATGATAAAATCCGCCGCTTCCTTGTACTCAAAGCGGCGCATCAGCAAGCGGTCCAGCACTTCCTTTATCGTCCAGTTATCGGCATCCAGGCTCACCAGGCTGTCGGCTTTCAGCAGGTTGCTGTTGTATGAAAAGTAGAACTTACCCCGCTCCTCCATCGTTTTCAGCATTACGCCAAGCGGCCTGTCTTTGATGTGGATAGAAATATTGCGGCTCAGCAGCGATTGTCCACAAAGCCGCTGACTTATCGCGGATAGCAAAACACAGGCAGTAACAACAAACAGCGAACGCTTTAATTGATGCATGGATAGGATTAAGAAATATACTATTTCAGGATGATCTGTCCGTTCTTTCGCTCTGCCGAGATCTTAAATGTTTCCTCTATAACCATCAGCACCTGCTCCAGCGATTGGTTTTTAAACACCGTGGTGATGGGCATTTTTTCTAAGGCCTTATTCCCTATTACAATATTTGCCCCGTAAATAACATTCAGCGCCGGCACCAATTCGCCCAGCGGGGTTTGGTCGCACACCAGCTCTTTGTTTACATAGTAACTGTACAGCTTCCCTTTTACACTTTGCTTGGAGAGTTCGCCCTTGCTGTTATCAATCTCCGTTTTCTCGCCAGGGTTTAGGTTGATGTTATTTCGATCTTTGGAAACATTCACAATTCCGGTAGCCACGATCACTTCGGTTTTACCATTCCTGCTCTTTATATTGAAAGACGTACCAACCACCCTAATGGTTACATCGTTCACCGTAATTATAAATGGTTTTGTTTTATCAGGCGTTACGTTAAAGAACGCCTCGCCCTGTAAAGTAACCGCACGTGTATCTCCCTTAAATTTTTCGGGGTACGAGAGTTGAGACAGCTTATTCATGGTAACAACAGAGCCATCGGCCAGGGTATCTATCAATACCTTATCATTACTTGCCACAGTTACCGTAGCAGCAGGGCCGGTAAAATAATTCAGCGCAAAATATCCTGTTGTACAAATCACCACTATAGCCGCTGCAATAGCCAGCCAGTTTGTTTTTTTAGGCTGAAGATCTACAACCTTTGCCTCTCCCCCTTCCGGCATACTTTTAATACGGTTTTGCAGCCGGTTGTAAGCGGCATCTTCATCAACAATGCTGGTATTAGCCAGCTGCAGGCTCTCATCCCAGATCCGCTTTAGCTGATTAAAGTGCAACACATTTGCCTCATCAGCAGCCAGCCATGCGTCCACCTCCGCAGTTTCTGCAGGCGTAGCTTCGCCAACCAGGTATTTCACCAGCAGATCATCGCTCATATGTCCGTTGCTCTTACTCATCTGTTAGCGGTTTATCCATATCAATAATAGCAGCGTTAAAAATTCGGCCAGCTTCAGGCGCATCAGCTTCAGGGCTTTTCCCATCTGGTTCTCAATGGTTTTTACCGATAGGCCCATCTGGTCGGCAATTTGCTGGTACTTCAATTGCTCAAACCTGCTCAACTGAAAAATGGTACGGCATTGCTGCGGCAATTCGTTAATCGCCTGCCTGATGTGCCTTTCCAACTCGGTGGTCATCACCTTATCTGCCGACTGGCCCTCCTGTTGCTCCATTTGCCCCGTATAATAAACCTCAAAGTTTGCCTTTACTTTCTGGTGCTTTAAGTAGTTCAAGCTCTCGTTATGCACCGCACGGTACAGGTAGGCTTTTAAAGAGCCGTCCGTTTTCAGCTGTTCGCGCTTTTCCCAAATACGGCAAAAAACATTTTGAACCACTTCCTCGGCCAGCTCATCATCCTTTAAAAAAGTATAGGCATAGGCGTGCAGGCTTTTAAAATGGCCTTTAAATACCGTTTCAAATACCTTCTCGCTGCCCTCCTTCAGTAAAGCTATAACCGTGCTGTCGCTGTATTCCACCCTTAGCGGCTTATTATATGCGCTAAATATAGGGGGTTTGGCGTGGAAAAACTAAAGTGGTACGGAAAGCTGGCATTTATCTGCTTATCGGCAAGTTGACTCACCCCCTGCCCCTCTCTGCTTCGCAAAGAGGGGAGTTTTATTAATCATTTTCTTTACCCTCTTTACCGCAGGTAGAGAGGGTCGAACAGCGAAGCGCATTCGGGGTGAGTCAAGTAACCCCTACGCCAACTCTATCTGTATAGTATACAACGAATGGTGTATATCCACCTTACTACAAACCCCGTTAGTGTAAGAATAGTAATTATAGTTACCATCCGGCAGGTCGATGCGGTAAATGTGATTGCCGGTTTGCTTCACCTTTAAAAATTGCTGAAAATTATCAGAATAAACCTGCGCGTTATCTGCCGGCTCGTGCGTGTAAAGCAGCATCAGGTTGGTGCTGATATCCTTTTGATTCACCGTGCCGCCTTTACCCTCGGCCACGGTTTGGTAGCTATCACCCAAGGCAGTAGTTTGGCGGTTGGCCTTTTGCTTGCCGTTCACATTCCGCAGCACGTGCGAACTTATCAGTCTGCCATTTTGAAAGGAAGACTCCTCATTGCAATTCACCCTGATGCTGAAAATGAAACGCATCTTCACTTCAGATATCATTCTCAAATAAAGGTTCTCGCCATCGCGTTTCTGGTACAGATCCAGGCGACCAACAACCTTGCCGCTATGCAGCACGTTGTACTTTGTGGTTTGCTCCTGTGCAAATACCGAAGTATGAGTCGCCAGCAAAATTACCAATGCTGCGGTATTCCTGATGGTTTTTAAAGTCCTGTTTCCTTTGTAGCGGCTTATGGCCGGCATGGCGTATTTCTTAAAAAGCCATGTAAGTAATGCTATGATCATGGTGTGTATTTTTTGTTTTATACACGTAGTACAATGATGAAAGGCATTACCCCTATTGCCTGAACCGGGATTTCTTCGATTTATGGATTTTTTAAAAATAAAACCGCCGACCTGTAAAATAGGCCGGCGGTTCAAAATATACTATTATCTATATGTGATGCTATTTCGCTAACAGCTCATCCAAATTACCCATTCCCATTTTAAAGCCTTCTTCAAAGCCCATGCTGATGATGGTTTGCAGGTCGGCCTCCGAGTCAAAAGTTATTTCGATGTTAACGGTGGTGGCATCGCCTTTGGCTTCAAAACCCTTGTTCCAGTACATCACCGGGAAATCAGGATTATCTTTATACTCTTCATCGCAAAAGCTAACGGCATTGGTGATCCTGTCCTGCACGGCGATCGTTTTAAAAAGCTCCTTACATAAGGTGGAATCGCCCTGCGGACCTATCATCGCATAGATCCACATGCCGCCTTCCCTAAAATCCATAATTTTGGTTTCGGCGCGGTATGGGCGTGGCGCCCACCATTGGTCCAGCAACTCCGGCTCGGTCCATGCGGCCCATACATCAGCCAATGGCGCTGCAAAATCCCTTACCACGTTAATTTTTTTGTTCGGCAGATCTTTCGTAAAGATCATTTCATTGTTGATCATCATTATTGTTTTTTATGGTTTGATGGCACATTCAGACAGATTACCATTTACATTAAGCAACCCTTCGGTTGCAAATATACACGCAACCAATCGGTTTCGCAAGTTTTATTTTATATTTGGGGGAGAATGATTGGATGAGTTTAACTGCCAACTGTTAACTAAAATAATAGCGATGCTTTCAGCCCGGGCTGTCTGCTCATACGCGCACAAGGCATTAGGCGCGGGGCCGGTATCCGCGTCCATCCCTATCGCAGGATACAGTTCTTTCCGCCCCCCGGAGTTGACTCACCCCGGGTTCGCTTCGCTGCCCGACCCTCTCTACCTGCGGTAAAGTGGGTAAGCTGCAATATGTTTGAGTCGTCCTGAAATAGGTTGACAGATTTTAATGAACTAAATATAATGCTTGTCAGGTAAAACTGGCAAGCATTTTTTGTTGATGAACTGTTTGTGGTGTTTGATAATTTAAGGCC
>NZ_JACWMY010000009.1 GCF_014773265.1 Mucilaginibacter pankratovii
GCCTCGAAGAACTTGAAGATGAACTTTTACAATACCTCGCTTATTACAACTGGGAAAGGCCTCATCAAGGTATTAATGGTAAAAAACCTATTGAAATGTGCACCCTAAACAACAAAAGTTAAAACCGCTAATCTGTCATCGAATTACTAAACCCTTACAGCAATGACAATGTGGCTATTTGTCCGTGTTAATTACTTATACCTCCACTGCAAACTTCTCCCCAATTTGTTGCCTCCACATGGCGTAGTAAAGGCCTTTTTGGTCTATCAGGTCGTGATGTTTCCCGGCTTCAATGATGTGGCCTTTCTCCAGCACGAAGATCTTGTCGGCATGCATAATGGTCGACAGGCGATGGGCGATAAGGATAGTAATATGATCATTCACCATAGATACATCACGAATGGTAGCTGTAATTTCCTCTTCGGTGATGGAATCTAATGAAGACGTGGCTTCATCAAATACCAAAATATCCGGCCGGCGCAGTAAAGCACGCGCGATTGACAAGCGTTGTTTCTCCCCGCCCGAAACTTTTACACCACCTTCGCCTATCACGGTGTCCAGGCCTTTATCGGCGCGGGCCAATAGCGTTTGGCAGGCGGCGCGCTGCAATACATTCATACAATCCTCATCCGTTGCTTCCGGGCGAACGAACAACAGGTTCTCGCGGATAGTGCCGGAGAATAACTGCGTATCCTGCGTTACAAAACCTATCTTCTCGCGGAGCTGGTCGAGGTCTATCTCCCTGCGCGAAATACCATTGTAGGCTACATCGCCCTCCAATGGCTGGTACAGCCCAACCAGCAATTTAACCAGCGTGCTTTTACCCGAACCGGAAGGCCCTACGAAGGCAATGGTTTGCCCGGCAGTGGTTTCAAAGTTGATGTGGTTCAACGCGTTGCGGTTAGCAGTTAAATGTTTGAAACTTACATCGCTAAAAGTAAGTGTATCAATTTTCTCCAGTAGCACCGGTTTTTCAGGTTTTTTATCTATCGGGATGCTAAGGATACGGCTAAAATTGGCGAGGGATACCTGCGCTTCGCGCCACGATAGAATTACATTCCCCAGCTCCTGCAGGGGGTTGAATAAGAAAAACGAATAAAACAGGAACTTGAAATAGTTACCGGGGCTTAATTCACTTTTAAAAATGAGCATTAACAGCACCACCACCATGCAACTACGAACAAAGTTTACTGTTGTACCCTGCACAAAGCTCATGCTGCGTACAAACTTTACTTTCTTCAATTCCAGGTCGAGGATCTTGTAGGTGGTTTTGTTAAGTCGCTCAATTTCTTGCTTGGCCAGGCCGAGGCTTTTCACCAATTCAATATTGCGGAGCGATTCGGTTGTAGAACCGGCAAGAGCGGTAGTTTGTGCAACAATAGATTTTTGTATGGTTTTGATGCGCCTGCTGAGCAGTGAACTTACAATGGCAATAACAGGGATGGCGGCAAAATATACAAGAGTTACTTTGTAGCTTACCGTTAAAGAGTAAATTATTACGAACACCATTCCCACCAGGCTCACAAACAACACACTGATGAAAGAAGTGATAAATTTTTCGCAATCGAGTCGGACTTTTTGCAGTATACCCAGCGTTTCGCCGCTTCGCTGATCTTCAAATACCTGGAAAGGCAATTCAAGCGAATGTTTTAACCCGTCGGCATACATTTCGGCGCCGGTTTTTTGTACAATGATGCTGGTAAAATAATCCTGGAAGTTTTTTGCAATGCGCGATACCATTGCAGCACCAACAGCCAGCAGTACAAGCATCAGTGCACCATGTAAACGATATTCATAAGTGTAATGTTTACCGTCTTTGGGGATCATGTACTGGTCTACAATGTTCCCGGTGATAAGTGGGTCCAACAAAGAAAAACCAATGTTAATGGCGGCCAGAGCAAGGGCGAGCACCACAATCCACTTATATTTAGATAAATAAGATAAGAGTATTTTCATTACCGCAAAACTAAAAAAAGGGAACGGCTAAGAAGCTCATTCCCTTTAATTTGACAATGCGGTTAAAGTAGAGTCAATAAAAAAAGGAATAACCACACCGGCTATTCCCTTCCCTAAACAGTTTAAGTTACTTTAAACTGTCATGATATCTTTTTCCTTAGCTTCTGATAGCTGATCTACTTTAATGATGTAGGCATCGGTCAGTTTCTGCACTTCGGCTTCGCCAACTTTTATCTCATCTTCAGATACGCCTTCGGTTTTTAATTTTTTAATTTTCTCGTTAGCATCTTTACGAATGTTGCGCACGGCAACTTTACCGGTTTCGGCCTCGGCCTTGGCTTTTTTAACCAGATCGCGGCGGCGCTCTTCGGTAAGCGGCGGTACGTTAATGCGGATGATGATGCCATCATTTTGCGGGTTTACACCCAGGTTGGCTTCTTTAATGGCTTTCTCTATCAATGGCAGCAGGTTCTTCTCCCAGGGCTGCACTACAATGGTGCGTGCATCGGGTGTGTTCACACTGCCTACCTGGCTAAGCGGGGTAGCAGTACCATAATAGTCGATGGTAATATCATCCAGCATGGCAGGGTTGGCTTTGCCCGCGCGTATTTTGGTTAGTTCGCTATCTGCGTGTGCAATGGCTTTGTCCATTAAAGCTTTTGCATCAGTTACTTGTTTTTTAATGAGTTCGCTCATTGTTTAAGATTTTTGACAAAAATAATAAAAAGTATCAAAGCCCCTAATTAAAGCAGGGAAATCGCTTTTAAAACAGAACTACTAACAGTACGGATTTTAGCGATAATTTCAATTGCTTTTCAGGCTTGTTCGCGTTCGACATGGGGCGCGAACAGCCCGAACAAGCCCGAACACGTGTAATTTTAAACCAATCATTGCTGAATAAGCCCGTAAACTGCTGAAAGCGGGTCCGCTGCTAATTAAGGTTTTACCCACAATGTGTTTTATGTGGGTAAATTATTGTTTTGTGATGAGCAACGGATCAACCCTTGGTGTGTTTTTGCGACACGAGTTTTTCTACAGGGTAGCCCATGGTTCTTTTAATTTTAAGATAAGAGATAACTTACAGCGAAAAAAATTAGCTGTAAAAAGAAAGCGGACGAAACATTGGCGCATAAAAAATCACGCTACCAAAAAATCATGAAAGCGTGCAAATGAAAAATAATAGCAAAGCACCGGTTGAAACAGTGCTTTGCTAAAACCTTTAAAGAATTACCAACGGCTACCGCCGCCGCCTCTGCTATCTTTTGAGTAACCGCCGCCACCGCCGCTGCCACCTCTGCTGTCTCTTGAGTAGCCACCGCCACCGCCGCCACGGTTTCCACCGCCGCCGCCGTAACCACCACCGCCGCCACCGCTTCTGCGATCGCCCGGTTTTTTGTCTTCAGCCTGGCTAACCGCAATTGAGCGGCCGCTAACTTCAGAACCGTTTAGGCCAGAAATTGCTTTTTGAGCTGCTTCATCGTCAGACATTTCAACAAATCCGAAGCCTTTGCTGCGGCCAGATTCTCTGTCAATAATAATTTTAACGGTGCTTACTTCACCATAAGCTTCAAAAAGCTCTTTTAAATCTGCTTCCTCTAAAGAGTAAGGAAGGCTTCCTACGAATATGTTCATCAAAAATTAGTTTAGTAATGATCAGTTTTTCTTCCTGTCATTTTATTGTTTACACCAAATATAGAATAGATATTAATCACTTGTACAATAATTTATCAAACTACAGGCTTTATTTTAATAAAAAGGTCAATTTATGGCTGTTTTTTCAAAAAACCGACCTGATGAGGTAGCTTTTGCCATTTAGAATAAACTCTTCACCCTCGCCTTTGCCCTTTAATTTAAAGCCAATTGGCGACGCTGGCGATACTGCAAAGTAGTTTTTGCCATCCAACAGCAGATTGCCGGCGCTTATAGCGATGTAAAAGTCTCCGTTATTGGTAGTTACAACACTGCCGGTATCGGCTACGGCGGATGTGCCTTTAAAACTTACCTGGTTTAGGGCCACCATTAGTTTGTTAGCTTCGTTTAATTGGGCCAGGTTTCGGTTGGTTTCCTGCTGCGCCATCTCGCGCCCGGTTTCGTATTTATCGCCGGCGCTGCTTTTGGTATCGTTGTTGGCGGCTTGTTGTGCTTCGGCTATGGCCTCTTCGGCGGCTTGCATGCGGCCTTTTACATAGGCAACACATAAGGCGTGCAGCTTCTCTTTTATATCGCTCATGTTGGTTATCCTGAAAAAAACGAAGATGCTAAATAAAATCGCAATCAAAACTGCCTAAAAAATAAAAGCCCCCGTGCACTCGCTGCCGGGGACTTTCAACCTAAACCTTATCACAATTATAAGTGCGGATGCACTTATGTCCTTTGTAAACGAAATGTATTACCCAAATGTTGTGTAAAACCGTCTCAAATTACTTGCAAATGATAAAAGCTTTTGATTTTTGTTCTGCGCCAAAACAATCCGGCGAAAAAAATATTATCTGCTTTGTTGCGTTTGGCATTTTGCTGCGTAATGAGATAATACAAAACCGGTACACATGATCCCGCATATTAAACAAAATGCTTTCAAAGGATATACGTTCACATTGATACTCCTTTCTATACTGCTGCTATTGATGGGCCTTTTTGCTGTAGTGCCACTTTAGATAGGCTGCGTCTTTCCATTACAAAATTTTGCCGTGCCTTACTTCTGTGAGATTGGCCGTTTTTTTACCCGGCGGGTATACGCGCCCTTCTTCATAGCGGTATGGTTTTAACACGCATCTAAAACAAACCATCGCCAAATTGGTTAATAGCTGTACATCTTTTAGTCACAACAATTTAACCTGTTAAAAACCATGAATTTAAAACGTACTTTCGGAGCCGTACTTACCGTGCTGGGCATTGTAGGCCTTATTTGGACCGGTGTTGGAGTTATCAATCATTCAGGCCAAACCACAACTTTAATCGTAGTCGGCATTATATCTGTGCTATTCTTTTCTACGGGGATTAGCCTGGTGCGCAATACTAAAGACGAAGCTTAATTTAAAGCAGCCGGCATAATTACCCCTGTTTCGGAAATAGTTAAACCCGAGGCTTCAAAATCGTTTCGGTAAGGGTTTTAATACGGCGCGAGGCGCGGTTTAGCGTATCGGGCAGTAACCCTTTATCGTGCGATTGTTTATAGGATACTATCTGGCCACTTAAAAACTGGCCTTTTTTGTTGATGCGCAATTTTAGCATAGGCGCCAGCCCGCAAATACCCGCCACGCTTACGCTGCGGTAAGTGCAAAAGTTACCCAGGCTGTAAGCTATCAGCCTGTTTTTATACAATTCCATCGCGCGGCTTACGTGCGGGCCATTGCCCAAAAACATCTGCCCCTGCATCAATGGCCGCGTGCGCAAATGCATTTACATTTCCCCGTCGCTCGCCGTTATATGATTCGGGCACGCAGGGTACATGCTCAAAAGCAACACCTTCGCCACCACCATGGAACGATACGATCACCACATCACTTTGTTGTTTTAATTCTTGTATAATAGCCGACGCCCCTTTAATATCCAGCAACGATACCGTTTGGCTGTTGGGCGAGAACGCGCAGAACCCATATTTAACACCATTTAAGGTGAAGGTTTTTGTAGGCACCGTTTTTAGCCCGGCGGAATGGATGCCCAGGCTATCCAGTATTTTTAGCGTAGTTACCCGGCCCTTTAGCCCAAAATCATTACTATGGTTGTTTGCCACGCTCAAAATATCAAAGCCTGCATCTTTAAAAATGCCGCCATAATGCTCGGGCATTTTAAACAGGTATGGCTTGCTGCGGAATTTTAACTTCATGGCAGCGGGTGCGCCACTATCTATTAGCGCACCTTCCAGGTTGCCAAAAGCGATATCGGCTTCGCGCAGATCTTTAAGCGCATATTTAAAGCTATTCTTCCCGCTATCGGGCGGTAAATTGTTATTGTTTGGATAAGCCGTGCCCAGCATCATATCGCCAACGGCCGCTATGTTAATAGCGGTATCTGCAGGAGGAGGTGGCGCAACGGTATCAACCGCGGCAGGCGCTACAGCCGGTTGCCGTTTGGCAGCCAGCTGTGCGGGAGGGTTATTGCAACTCCCCAAAAAGAGGCTTGCGCAAAAAAGTGATGTAAATATCAGACCTAATTTCATGACAAAAAAAATCCCCCCAAATTTAAGATGGGAGGATGAGGGAAATATAATAATTTAGGTTTAATCAATTATTGTCCGGTCCTGGCTGATCTGCGCTGCTGCTGGTTAGCTCGTTTTTAAACGACTCCAGCATACGGCCGCCTTTGTAAAAGTAACGGCTGTAATAAGCGTCATCGAGGCTGCTGATAGCTACACCGCGGGATGAAGCGTGCGCGAACCTGTTATTGCCTAAATATATGCCAACATGCGAAATGCTGCGGCTGTGTATTTTAAAGAAAACCAAATCACCTTCTTTCAGATCATCTTTACCTACGGGGTTAACCATGCTGAAAATATCGCGTGAGCTGCGGCGGATAGTTAAGTTAAAAACATCACTGTACAATTGCTTGGTGAATGCTGAGCAATCTATTCCTTTTCTTGAGCTGCCGCCGAAACGGTAAGGAGTACCTATCCAATCGTGCACGAAATTGAAAAGTTTCATGTTAGAGGTTGCCGATAAGGCCACGCCCATAATTTGTGAAAGATAATCTTTAGCTAATGACTCCTGATCGTCAGATTCGACGGCGGGAGTTGGAACACTTTTTGTTTGAGCCTGTGCGGCTAAAACGCTCATAAATAATGCAATAGCAAGTGCGAGTTTCTTCATTTAATCCCGTTTTTTGTTGCAATTAGGACAACAAATGTATATTAAATCAGACGGTGTGTCTATTGTTAGATACAAATCTATATAAATATTCTAAACCACCAAATAAATAATGAAATTAATTTCATGTTCGTTGTGGTAAATAATATTAACCAACGTTAATAAAGTTATCGTTAAAGTGAATATTGCAATTCGCGATAAATGGTTAAACAACTAATTTTCAATAGGTAATAATTTATAATTGTTTGTTTGATGAGCAGCGAAAATATGGAAATTTTTCACGAGAAGAGAGGTCAAGGCTTTACCGCAGTATGAGCAGATTTTTCACAGATACGTGCAAACTTGCTATTGTGATGATTAAATATCTGCATCACTCTGCGCTTTTTCTCTGCTATTCGCTACAGAGAAGCGCCATTATATCTTTTTTAAGATTTATCAGTATAATTAATGTAAAATTGATCCTGTTCGTTCGGCTGATCGTCGAAAAGATAATTGCGGGAAACCTATATATTGCATTGCGGCAAAGCGTATTATTTACACACTATCCAAATGATATTCTGCTTTTGCCGAAATGCGCGTTTTGGGGATGAAAAGGTTACATTCACGTTAAATAAATCTTTACAACAAATTCGTTGCAGTTTCGGTTATTTGCGAGATATAATTAGATTTGCACATTCTCTTAGAATTGTTTTTAACAAATGAGTTCAATCGAAATAACTAAAGACACCTACCTGATGTGGTATGAGTCCATGCTACTGATGCGTAAGTTTGAAGAAAAAACCGGTCAATTATACGGTCAGCAAAAAATACGCGGATTTTGTCACCTGTACATTGGGCAGGAAGCAGTGTTGGCCGGCGCCATGTCGGTTATACGCCACGAAGACAGTATGATAACTGCCTATCGCGACCATGCCCACGCTTTGGCAAAAGGCACACATCCAAACGCTATTATGGCCGAGATGTATGGTAAAGCAACCGGCTGCTCAAAAGGTAAGGGTGGCTCGATGCACATGTTCGACAAAGAAAACCATTTTTATGGCGGGCATGGTATTGTAGGTGGCCAAATACCAATGGGTGCAGGTGTAGCTTTTGCCGAAAAGTATAAAGGTACTGATAACGTAAACATTGCCTATATGGGTGATGGTGCCGTACGCCAGGGTGCTTTAACCGAAACCTTTAATATGGCTGCACTATGGAAACTCCCTGTAATTTTTGTTTGCGAAAACAATGGTTACGCCATGGGTACATCTGTAGAGCGTACCACCATACAAACTGATATTTATAAATTAGGCTTGCCTTACGGTATCCCATCATCACCGGTTGACGGTATGGACCCGGTTGCCGTGCACAACGCAATGGACGAGGCTGTTTCACGTGCCCGTCGCGGCGAAGGCCCGACTTTCCTGGAGATGCGTACCTACCGTTTCAAGGGCCACTCGATGAGCGATCCGCAAAAATACCGTACCAAAGAAGAGTTGGAAAGCTACAAAGCAAAAGACCCAATTGAAGTGGTAAAACTTGCTATACAAAAAGAAGGCTACGCCAACGACCAATGGTTTGAAGAAATTGACGCTAAGATAAAAGCACAGGTAGACGAAGCGGTGAAATTCGCTGAAGAGTCGCCATGGCCGGAGGCATCGGAGCTTTATACCGATGTTTATGTGCAGCAAGATTACCCTTACATTCGCGACTAATTATTATACCTAAAATATTAACAACAAACAGTATATGGCTGAAGTAGTTAAAATGCCCAAAATGAGCGATACCATGACCGAAGGGGTATTGGCAAAATGGCATAAAAAAGTTGGCGACAAGGTGAAATCGGGCGATGTTTTAGCCGAGATCGAAACCGATAAAGCCACTATGGATTTTGAATCGTACCAGGACGGCACCATATTATATATTGGTGTTGAAGAGGGTAACGCCGTACCTGTTGACGCTATTATAGCTGTATTGGGTAAAGAAGGCGAGGATTATAAAGCATTACTGGAAGCTGGCGCCGCCCCGGCTGCAGAAGAAAGAGCTCCTGAAGCTGCAAAAGAGGAAGCAAAACCAGCGCCTGCAGAAGATAAAAAACCAGCTGCCCCTGTTGAGGCAAAACCCAAAGTAGATCTTTCCAGCATCCCGGCTGCCGTTATACGCATGCCATTGCTTAGCGATACCATGACTGAAGGCACCATTGAAAAATGGTACTTTAAAGTTGGTGATACCGTAAAAGCAGATGATTCATTGGCTGATGTGGCTACCGATAAGGCTACCATGGAAGTTGTAGGTTACGAAGCCGGTACACTATTATATATAGGCGTTAAAGAAGGCGAAGCTGCCCCTGTTAATGGCATTATTGCCATTGTAGGTAAGGCCGGTACAGATATCACCCCGTTATTGGACGGTGGTGCCGATGCACCTGCTGCCGAGGCTGCACCAGCCGTAGAAGAAGCTGCCCCTGCTGCAACCGCCGAAGCTGCGCCAACTGCTACCGCAACCGGTTCTACCGAAGACGATAGCCGTGTAAAAGCATCGCCTTTAGCGCGTAAAATTGCAAAAGATAAAGGCATAAACCTTAACGATGTAAAAGGCAGCGCAGATGGCGGCCGCATTATTAAGAAAGATATAGAAAGCTTTACACCGTCAGCTGCGGCCGCACCACAGGCTCAGCCTGCTGCTGCATCAGCTGCCGCTCCGTCGGCCCCGGCTGCTGCACCTGCTAAGGCACCGGTTGTATTGCCAACCTTTACAGGCGAAGAGAAATTCAGCGAAAGAAACGTTACGCAAATGCGTAAAGCCATCAGCCGCAGGTTAGCAGAAAGTTTGTTCACCGCGCCGCACTTCTACGTTACCATGTCGATTGATATGGACCAGGCTATTGCTGCCCGTGCCAAGATCAATGATGTAGCGCCGGTGAAAATATCATTCAACGATTTTGTTGTAAAAGCAGTTGCCGTTGCGCTGAAGCAACATCCTGCCATCAACTCATCATTCCTGGGTGATAAGATCCGTACCAATGAGCATGTGCATATTGGCGTAGCCGTAGCGGTTGACGAAGGCCTGCTGGTACCGGTTATTAAATTTGCCGATGGTAAATCGCTGAGCCATATCTCGCAGGAAGTAAAAGAGTTTGCCGGTAAAGCAAAAAGCAAAAAATTACAACCTGCCGAAATGGAAGGCTCTACCTTCACCATATCAAACCTTGGTATGTTTGGTGTAGACGAGTTTACCGCTATCATTAATACACCAAACGCGTGTATCCTTGCAGTAAGCGGTATCCAGGCAGTTCCGGTTGTGAAGAATGGCGCGGTTGTACCTGGTAATGTGATGAAGGTAACCTTAAGCTCCGATCACCGCGTGGTTGACGGCGCATTAGCTGCAAGTTTCCTGCAAACATTAAAACAATTATTAGAGGAGCCGGTAAGGCTGTTGATATAATTTAGTCGGAAGTCCGGAAAGTCGGAAGTCGGCAAGATTAATAGCGATGGGTTTAGGCTCATCGCTATTTTTGTTTTAGCGCGGTTTTTACCATTATTGTCATTGCGAGGAGCCAGCGGGGGAACGTGGAGAAGGGGCGACGCGGCAATCTCATAGGACAGTTGGATATGCTGAGTTCCGGGTTTCGCACATGCTACATATTTATTAACTTACCGGCATGCTTATCACCATTATCATTTTATTAGTTCTCGTCGGTTTCTTTAGCGTAAAAAAGTCCGTTAAAAATCAAGTAACGAACTCCAAAGATTTCACACCGGCACAAAAAGATTTGTTGGTACAGCATATAAGATACTATAGCCAATTATCGGATGAAGATAAAGGCCATTTCGAAGATAAAATAGCGCAATTTCTAAATGATGTCCGCATCGAAGGAGTAGGCCTCGAGCTCACCGATACCGACCGTATTATGGTTGCCGCAAGTGCGGTGATCCCCATCTTTGGGTTTAAGGATTGGACCTACCGCAATATCACCAACGTACTTTTATACCCAGATACCTTTAATAAAGATTTTGAGTTTGAAGGGAACGAGGGTGAGGGCCGTAACATTATGGGCATGGTGGGCAGCGGTTACATGAACGGGCAGATGATATTATCCCGTGCGGCGCTAACCGAAGGCTTCTCTAAAAACTCAGGAAAAGAAAATACCGGTATCCACGAGTTTGTTCACCTGCTGGATAAAGCCGATGGCGCGACGGACGGTATCCCCGAAGGTTTCCTGGAACATGAATACGTAGAGCCCTGGGTGAAGATGATGCACCAGGAGATCTTTAAAATAAACAAAGGCCGGTCGGACATTGATATCTACGCGGCAACCAACGAGGCAGAGTTCTTCGCTGTAGTGTCGGAGTACTTCTTTTCTAAACCCGATCAGTTTCAAACAAGGCACCCGGAATTATACGATATGCTGAGCAAGGCATTTGGACAGGATCCATCGACAAAACAATAGTTATGACATTCGCCGACAGGGTCATCAAGTTTAACCGCCAACTGGAGTACACGGGGCCTGAGCTGCCAGCAGGCATCCGGATCATGAACCCATTCAGAGAAGAGGAGCAAGCTTTGCGTATCTCCGAAGAATTTTATCGCAAGTACTATAGTGATGAAAATAAGCGCCACCTTATCCTGGGCATTAATCCCGGCAGGTTTGGCGGCGGGGTTACAGGTGTGCCCTTTACCGACCCGAAGCGATTAATAAGCGAGTGCCATATTTCTTATGAGGGCAAGATAACGCACGAGCCTTCCTCTGTATACGTTTACGAGGTGATAAACGCTTACGGTGGGCCGGAGGCTTTCTACAGGGATATCTATATCAATTCGGTTTGTCCGCTTGGCTTTACTGTTATGGATAATAAAGGCAGGGAAAAGAATTACAATTACTATGATAGCGCAGTACTTGCTGATACGGTAACTCCTTATATCATCCAGAACATCAAAAAACAAATAGCCATGGGTGTTGACACTGAGCTATGCTTTTGTTTTGGTACCGGGCAAAATGAGAAATTAATTAAAAAGCTAAATGCCGAATATGGGTTCTTTAAAGAGGTTATCGCATTGGAGCATCCCCGGTTTATTATGCAGTATAAAAGCAGATCGAAACAGTTTTATATCGACAAGTATCTGGAGGCGTTTGCGAGGATGAAGGGCTAAAGATTAGGGTTAAGAATAAAAACGTCATGCCGAATTTATTTCGGCACCCCACACGGCAGGTAAGCGGCATGCAAAGCGGTTAACGCATGGCGGCTACTTATATGATGGGGTGTTGAAATAAATTCAACATGACGATCTACGCAGGTTTAACTGGGTTTATTCTTCCTCCTTCACCATTGCCGTCTTCGCCAGCAACCTCGCACTTTCTACCAGGCGGATAAATTCGGCACGGTAACCTTCGGCATCTTCGCCGCGGGCGGCTTTGGCAATGCTGATGGCCTGGGCAAAGTTTGAACCCTGTTTAAAGTGCGAATCGCGCAGCACCATACCCGTTTCGGCTACTGCCGCTGCAAACCTAAAATCTGATGAGGTTTTATCGAAACCGGCGGGCGTATCTTTAACAATTGCCCGGCTTAGCTTGCTTTGGTTTGAGGTTGGTTCTTTGTACCGGAATTTAATGGTCAGTAGTTCGCCATTTGTAGGTGCGGCGGTTTTGATAACGTCGGTTTTCTGATATTTTAACGGATCTACCGAACCGCTGAGATCATCTTTTGCGCCTACCGGGATAATCTCGTAAAAAGCGGTTACGTTATGCCCCGAGCCCATATCACCCGCATCTTTTTTGTCGTTATTAAAATCTT
The DNA here is from genome assembly GCF_014773265.1 of Mucilaginibacter pankratovii. Classification (GTDB taxonomy): domain Bacteria; phylum Bacteroidota; class Bacteroidia; order Sphingobacteriales; family Sphingobacteriaceae; genus Mucilaginibacter; species Mucilaginibacter pankratovii. The sequence continues at coordinate 12,530 of NZ_JACWMY010000009.1, forward strand.
CGCTGGCTAAAACGCGGTTCTCATAACCTAATAAACGGTATGCCTGTACTTTGGCCGGATTAAACTCCACCTGCAGCTTTACATCTTTGGCAACGGTGAACAAGGTTCCGCCAAATTCACTGATGAGGGTTTTGCGGGCCTCGGTAATATTATCTATGTAGGCGTAGTTGCCATTGCCCTTATCAGCAAGGGTTTCCATTTTACTGTCTTTATAGTTACCCATACCATAACCCAAAACCGATAGGAAGATACCGCTTTCGCGCTCTTTTTCTATCAGTTTCTCCATGTCGCTGTCGCTGGATGCACCTACGTTAAAATCGCCGTCGGTGGCCAGAATAATGCGGTTATTGCCTTTTTTCATCAGGTTTTCGGCGGCTATTTTGTAGGCCAGTTTTACCCGCGCCGCCAGCTGTAGAGCCGCCTGCAGATAAATTATCGATGGCATTATAAATGGTTGCCTTTTTATCACCGGCGGTTGATGGCAGCACCACGCCTGCCGCGCCGGCATACACCACCATGGCAACCCTATCCTGCGGGCGCAGCTGGTCGGCCAGCATTTTTAGGGACGATTTCACCAGCGGCAACTTGTTTTCATCACTCATCGAACCCGATACATCTATCAAAAACACCAGGTTTGATGGAGGAAGGTTATCCGTAGGGATGGTTTTTGCTTTAAGCGCGATGCGCAGCAGACGGTGGTTGACGTTCCACGGCGCGTTAGAAAGTTCGGTATGGATGGCAACGGGCTCGTTATTGGTTGGGCCGGCCAGGTTGTATTTAAAGTAATTGATCATCTCCTCTATGCGTACAGCATCAGGTGGTGGCATTTGCCCGCTGTTGATAAACCTGCGGAAGTTACTATACGACGCGGCATCCACATCAACAGAGAAAGTGGAGAGCGGGTTGCTTTTGGCTTTGAGGAAAGTGTTTTCTACGATGCCCTTGTAGCTTTCGTCGTCCGCTTTAGTGGGAGCATAATAACCGTATTTATCATTGCTTGCAATGCCGCCAAACATTATTTTGGGAGCTGCACCCGGGGCACCTTGCTGGGTTACCGCTATGCCAGCGACACGCCCTTGAAGCACATTGTCATAATTAGCTGGAGCCGCATTGCTTGCGGAAGTAATGTTTACGACAGACACTGAGCCGGTAAGCTCCTTTTTCTTTTGTGGGGCATAGCCCGTAATAACAACCTCATTGAGTGTTTTGTTGCTTGGTTTAAGTGTGACATCAATCACCTTGCTTTTCCCAACGGGCACCTCCTGCGTAATGTAGCCAAGGTAACTTACAACTAGCACCCGGCCGGTTTCTGCCTGTATATGGTAATTGCCTCTAACGTCGGTTTGGGTGCCAAAGTTGGTGCCCTTTAAACGCACCGTGGCGCCGACTACCGGGAGTTTATCATCTGCGCCGATAACGGTTCCGGTGATAGTACGGGCGGCATCCTGGCGGAATCCGCTGAGGCCAGCGGCCATTATCAAAATGAGTAATACAAAATTTTTCATAATGTTTAAGTTTTACAGGAAGGATGCCGCCGAAAGCAAATTTCCATAAGCCATAAAAAAAATTTATTTTGGGGCTTTAATGAACTTCTTCAGAAAACCAGTTAGGCCCGATGATACCGCAGATGAAGAGCTGGTTAACAGCTATCGTTTAAACGCCGATATAAGCGTACTGGGGAAGTTGTATGAAAGGCATATGCCGCTGGTTTTTGGCGTTTGCCTGAAGTATTTAAAAGATGAAGAACTTGCGCGCGATGCCGTGATGGGGATATTTGAAGAGCTGGTAATAAAGGTAAAACAGCACGAGGTGAAGCAATTCAGGAGCTGGCTTTACGTACTTAGCCGCAACCATTGTTTAATGCAATTGCGGGCTGGTAAAAAATTACCTACCGTTGGGATGGATGAGTTTATGGAATTTAGCCCGGTTTTGCATCCTGATGATAATGATGGTAATAAAGAGGAAGCATTGCAGGCTTTGGAGCGCTGTATAGATAAATTGATACCCGCGCAAAAACAAAGTGTACGTTTGTTTTATTTAGATGAGAAGTGCTATAAAGAAATTGCAGAGCAAACCGGTTATACATTAAACGAAGTAAAAAGTTATATACAAAACGGCAAACGCAACTTAAAGCTTTGCCTGGAAAAACACGGTGGATAAAAGCAGGGCCAACATATTGCAGATACAGAAGTACCTTAACGGGGAGCTTGATGCCAAAGCTATGCACCAATTGGAGCGCGAAGCGCAAGACGATCCCTTTTTGATGGACGCGCTGGAAGGATACCAGGGAGGTGCCGGCAACCAGCAGGCCAACCTTGATATATTGACCGGGCAGTTAAGCAACCGGGTGAATAAAAGAGAGCGGCGCATTATCCCGTGGACCACCATATCTATAGCCGCCGGTGTTGTTGGTTTTATGATAGTAGTTGGCTTACTATATAAAGGCAACGATACTCCCGTTAAGCAAATGCAAACAGCGCAGGTAAACGAGTTGCCGAGCGCTAAGGCAGATACCGTGGCCAACACCCCTATTATAACGGAGCCAAAGGCAAACAGTGTAGCAGCGTCGCAGCCGCCACGAAAAACTGTAGCTTCATCGGGGTTGCATAGCAGATTTAAACCTGTTGTTGCTGATAAAAACATGGAAGAGGAGCCAGCGGCACTTGCCGAAGTTGTGATGGCGCCTACTCCTGCAGCTAATGCCGAAAGCACCCCTTTGGATGAAATGATAATGGGCACTATAGCCAAACAAAAAGACAGCGTAGAGATGCCACTTACGGTGGCGGTTACAAAGAAGGCCGCCTCGCAGCCGCTCGTTAGCAAAGCAGAAGGCGTGCAGATTATTAAAGATAAGCGGACGGATAACGCCTACGAGTTGAGCAAGCTGAATTTACCTCCGAACTTTTCAACGGGTACTGTTATAAACAACCAGGGAGCCTTTATGCCCGGCGCGACTATTAAAATAGGAGGCAAGCCTGTTAGTTTTGGCCAAACCGATGCCAATGGCAGATTCACCCTCCCCGCTGCCGCAGCAAAAGAAACCGTTGAGGTATCTTATTCGGGTTTTAATGGCCGCACCAATGCGGTATTGTTTAATGCGAATATGAACACAGCCAATGATGCTTCGGGCCTGGGTTATTCAAATTCGGCAGGTTCTACAAGCAATTTAGCTCACCCGCAAAAAGGCTGGGTGATGTACCAGCTATACCTTGCCCAAAAGAGTTACTTACCCGCAGGCGAAAAACCCGGTATAGTGGAGCTTAAATTTACAGTAAGCCCAACAGGCAGTATCAGCAACATCACCGTGGTTAAGGGGCTAAGCCCCGCGGCAAATAAAAAGGCCGTAAGCCTGATAGCCGACGGCCCTAAATGGGTTGGTAATACAAACGGTAAGCCCGAGGAAAAAACACTGCAGTTGGAATTTATAATTAAATAAAAAAGGGGTTTAAAAAAAAGCGTCATTGCGAGGTATGAAGCAATCTCCCGATTTGCAAAGCGATCATGCTGAGCTTAGAGATTGCTTCGTACCTCGCAATGGCGTGGGAGTAACAGGTTTCTAAATTCCTTACCTTTTATTTTTATCGTAGTAACCAAATACTTTCTGCAACAGCGGTGTTGTACGTGCCGATAGGTTTTGGCGGATATTAAGCTCTTCTTTAGCAATCTCTACAAACAATCCATCTATTGCTTTTTGCATCACGTAGTCGGATATATCCGGGTTTAACTTGGTTACAAAAGGTACTTTGTTATAAGCCGTTGCTGCATCACCATAATATTTGGTAGCGCCCACCTTATTTAAGCTGGCTTGTATAACCGGTTTAAAACTTGCGGACAATTGCAAGGTAGTAGTGCGTTTAAAATATTCGGTTGCTGCATCCTGCCTGCCTAAAAGGATATTAGTAACATCCTGTATCGTCATTTGCTTAATAGCATTAACAAAGATCGGTCTGGCACCTTTGGCGGCATCCTCCGCGGCGCGGTTAAGGGATAGTATTACATTATCTGCCAGCTTGCCTAAGCCAATACTGCGCAGGGTTTTCTCAGCTTTCTGTGCTTCGGGAGGGAAAAGTATTTTTATTGCGGCATTTGCAAAAAAACCATCAACGGTGGAGAGCTGGTCGGAGCTTTTGCCGGTGCCAATTTCCAGGGCCTGTTTTAGCCCGTTGCCTATCTCCAGGCTGGTGGGGTTGCCGTATTGCTGTACGGTGCTTTGCGCTACCTGGCTAAGCGTATCGCAGCCGGAAAATAATATAAAAATTAACGGGATAAAGAATAAGGATTTTTTCATAATACGTATCAAGCAAATCTGCTGCCAAGATACGCTTATCCTAACACATGTATCAGTACAAAAACAAGCCCGGCAATTAAAGCAGAGATAGGTATGGTAATTATCCACGCCCAAACCAGGTTAATGGTAACGCCCCAGCGCACCGCGGATACCCGTTTGGTTAAGCCTACGCCTATAATTGAACCTGTAATAGTGTGTGTAGTTGATACGGGTATGCCAAAACGTTCGGTAATAAACAAGGTAACAGCGCCGGCCGTCTCGGCAGAAACGCCTTCAAGCGGCGTTATTTTGGTGATCTTAGATCCCATTGTTTTTACAATTTTCCAACCACCGCTCATGGTACCTAATGATATGGCCGAATAACAGGCCAGTGGGATCCACTCCGGCATTGGTGCGCCGCTGTTTATCACCTTTGATGCAATCAGCGCTACATATAAAATGCCCATTACTTTCTGCGCGTCGTTGGTGCCGTGTGCAAAGCTCAAAGCGGCAGCAGAAACTAACTGCAGCCTTTTAAACCAACGCTCGGCAACTGCCGGCCTGGCCTTTTTGCAAATATGTAATATGAGTATAGTTATAAAATAGGCAATAATTAAACCGATGAAAGGTGCCAGTACGATGTACGCAACAATGGTTAGTATATAATGCGCGTTTACGGCACTTAATGCCGGTGCGCCAAGGTATAAGGCATTGGTGATACCCGCACCTGCAAAACCGCCGATAAGTGTGTGCGAAGAACTTGAAGGGATACCAAACCACCAGGTAATTAAATTCCAGGTGATGGCGGCCAAAAGCCCGGCTAATATTACGTGCAGGGTAATGTATTGCTCCACAACAATTTTGGCAATGGTATTGGCAACTTTATGATCTTTTATAAAAAAGTAAGCGGCAAAGTTAAATACCGCAGCAAGCAATACCGCCTGGAAAGGCGTTAACACTTTTGTAGAAACTATAGTAGCTATAGAGTTGGCCGCATCGTGGAAGCCGTTGGTATAATCAAATATGAGTGCCAGGGCAACTACAGCAACTAATAAGGTGGTAACCATTTATTATAAAATAAGTATATGCTTAGGCGTTTTTAACTAAAATCGATTCCATTACATTGGCGGCATCCTCACACATATCGGTAGCAGTTTCTAATGCGGCTAATATCTCTTTGTATTTTATTAAGCGGATGGCATCTGTTTCGTACAGGAACAGGTCGGCAACGGCGCGGTCGAAAACGTAATCGGCCTGGTTTTCTACACTGTTTATACGGATGCACGAATCGGCAATGGCACGTACGTTGCGCAGATCTTTCAGCTCGCGTACGGCTTTCTCCAGATCGCCTGATGCCTGCAGGATAAGGTCTGATAACTTGCGGATGTGCTCGTTAAAGTCATCGATCTTGTAAAGACTCATGCGGTTAGCAGCGCCATGTATATAATCGGCAACATCATCAATAGCGGTAGCTAAAGCATGGATGTCCTCCCGGTCGAACGGGGTGATAAAGTTTTTGCCCAGTTCCAGGTATATCTGGTGGGTAAGCTCATCGCCTTTATTTTCCAGTTTATCTATCTGCCTGAACAATTCTTCCTGAGTAGACGGGTTATTGCTGTTAACGGCCTCTACTAAAATAGTAGCCATGTTTACAACATTACTTGCAGCTTGCTCAAATAAAGGGAAGAAGGTTTTTTTGTCTTTAGGGACGAAGTACTGGAAAATACTGTTAAGTGACATTTTTTAAATATTTGGTGTAAAGGTACGGTTGCAATGTTAAGTTAGTGTTAACTTTTCAACACTGGTATATTCGGGAATGGCAAAATTTGCTTGGTTTTTTGGAGGGTGAAACCAAAGGTTGAGCCCAGGCCTTCGGTACTGCGCACGTTAATGGTTTGCTGGTGTGCTTCTATAATATGCTTAACAATGGCCAGCCCCAGGCCCGAGCCGCCGATTTGCCTGGAACGGCTGGTATCGGTACGGAAAAAGCGCTCGAACAGGCGGGGAAGGAATTTTTCTTCGATGCCCATACCATCATCGGTAACCTCTACCAGCACCTGCTCGTGCAGGGTGAAGATACTTACCGAGGTTTCGCCACCTTCTTTACCATATTTAAAGGAGTTATCTATCAGGTTCACCAACACCTGTTTTATTTTCTCGCGGTCGGCGTTTACATAAATGCCGTCGTCATATTTCTGTTTGAAAGTAAGCTTGATATTGTGGTGCTTAGCTTTAAGTTCCAACAATTCAAACACATCTTTTATCAGGTCGTTAATTTTAAACTTGATATAATTGATAGGGATCTCGCCCGATTCCAGCTTGGAGATCTCATCCAGGTCTTTGATGAGGTAACTTAGGCGGTCTACATTTTTCGAGGCTTTTTCCAAAAAGTTGGCAGCGAGTTCTTTGTCCTCAAAATCGTCATCCTGCAGCGCCTCGATATACCCCTGTATGGCAAAAAGCGGGGTTTTAAATTCGTGGGAGATGTTGGAGAGAAAATCGCGGCGGAAACGCTCCTGTTTCTTCAGGTCGTCAACTTCTATCTTTTTAAGGCGTGCCCATTCTTTTACCTCTTCTTCCACATCTTTAATGGGGTTGGCGCTTACGTGCTCGCCCAGGGCGTCGCGCAGGTCGCGGCCCAGTTTAAGGTTGTGGATGAGCTTGTAAATGAGTTTAATTTTTGAGTAGATGTATTTTTCTATCAAATAGTAAAATACGATGTAGCTGCTGATGAGGGTCACCAAAAAGGTGATCATCATATCGTACCACTTATGCTGAAAATAATAGTTTACTGCCGAAAGGCTGATTGCTACCGCCGCGGAGTTAATAAGCACCAATACACGCAAATTCATAGTGTAAAGTTACGCTTTGTATGTGATGATTTTGCAGCCTGCCCGGCTGTGCAGCGTTAAGTTATTGTTATGAATGATGGACAGTTACTTAGCGGTCTCCACTTCCACGTTAATGGTAGCTTCGTCTGCCAATGTCATGGTGCTGCCGCCGATGCCGAAATCGGCGCGGCTAATTTTAAAGCTGCCTTTTAAATAGGCAATGGTTGCATTTGTGATGTAACTAAAAGGCACATCTATCACTTTGGTTTTATCTTTTATAGTGATATTGAACTTACCGATATAGTTGTCGGCGTTTTTGCGGGTGAACGATACCGATGACATGGTGATCTTTGGATATTTAACCACATCAAAATAATTTTCATTTTTAATGTGGTTATCGCGCATATCGTTATCGGTGGTGATGGTGGTCATATCGGCAACAGCATCAATTTTGCTGGCAGCCAGTTTTGCCGGGTCGAACGCTACATTGGCCTGCATAACGCCAATTTTACCACCTGTATTGATGCCCAGGTTTTTTATTTTAAACGTAATAGACGATTTGCTAACGTTATTTTTTACCTGGCCGAACGCTGTAACACTGATTATTAAAAGGGCTATTGCTAAAAATGCTTTTCTCATATGAGGATTCTATTCTTTCTTTATACGGACTTGATTATCAGCCCTTAGTTTAATATCTGCAAAAATAAACGTTATAACAGCCAATTCTATTGCCTAAAACTCCACATGCGCCCTCAGCGAAAATACGTTTACCGGTCCGCGATCGTGGTTATAGGCAGGGTTTGCAATAAACTGGTAATCGGGGGTGAGCCAAAGTTTGCCCTGGTAAGCGTTAATTTTATAGTAAAGTTCGGCTATCAGTTCGGTAGCGTAGTTTAGCTTGCCATCGCCAATAATAAAGCCATAACCGCCTGCCGCCAGGTAATCGCGGTGTGGTTTGGATATACCGTTGCCTACAAATGCCAACCCAAGCTCATCGTCTTTACGGTTCCAGCCGCCGCCTTTTAGTACGGCGCCTACGCTTACCGATCTGTCTATCTCCGTAAATGCCCAGGTCTCGGTTTTACCGTCGTTATAGCTTGCTTTTGCAAATACGCCGAAGTTATTGCTTAAGTACTGGTCGGCACTAATGCCGAAGCCAAACTTGTGTTTGCCGTAAACTAAATTGGTATCTACCTCGGGGTTAACCGGGTTTTTAGCCAGCGCCAGCCTGTAATCGCCCATTTTGCCGTTATTGCGGAAACCAAGGAGCCTTAATGTACCCTTACGCCCGTTAAGTGTATAGCGCTTTTCGTATTCGAGGGACTGGGTGTTGGCGTGGGCTAAACGTTCATCCCAGATAGCACCGTTGGCGGATGTGGTTGTCATGGTGAAGGCAAAGCGTAGCGCCCAGGTTGGCTGGCCCAGTTCGGCCATGGCGCCCATTACATATCCGCGGGTATTGGCGGGGTAATCCCAGGCACCGTTATCCATCAGGCTCCAGTTCATAAACTGCGAGCGCGCATCGTGGCTAAATTCGTTTCCGTCGAAAAAATCGGCCATGCCAAATTTGCCAATGGTAAAGTTAAGGTATCGTTTGCTCCTCAGCCCGGCTAATTGGTTCACATCGTCGGCAAGGGTATCCTTTTCGGTGCCCCATTCAAAATTCTGCGAGAAATACAGTCGTGCTATATAAATTTTAGGCTCGGCACCGCCAACCCTAAATGTTTCGCCGTTGGGGAAACCGGCTACGCCAAGCGTTTTACTCAATCCCGATCCGCCCGACATCTCGGGGTTAAAGTAAGCCGAAGCGCCTTTCCATAACCGTGCGCCGCCAAAAAAAGTGGTGGTTAGCGATGTTTGCGTTTCTTTAACGGTAGAGAGGCTGTTATCGCCGGTATAAGGCGCGTTGAAACCCAGTTTAGACTGGGTGATAACCGTTTGTTGGAAATGGAAATTAAACCGCTGTTGTTTAAGGGTATCCTGCGCGAGGCCGGCTTTGCAAACAAATAGCGATGCTACAAAAAGAATAAGGGGGGCTTTATTCATAACGATATAATAAAAATAGTTGATTACTGTACTTCGGTGTAAAACTGCTGCAGATAGCTTTCCATAAAATCGTGGCGTTGTTGGGCCATTTGTTTACCGGTTGCTGTGTTCATTTTATCTTTTAGGAGTAAAAGCTTTTCGTAAAAGTGATTGATGGTTGGGGCGGTAGTATTTTTGTACTCGGCCTTGCTCATTTTAAGATTGGGCTTTACTTCGGGGTTGTATATTTCGCGGCCTTTGAAACCACCGTAGGTAAATGCGCGTGCAATACCAATAGCGCCGATTGCATCCAGCCTGTCGGCATCCTGTACCACGGCAAGTTCGGGCGAATGAAAGGTAGCTTTATCAAAGCTTGACTTGAACGACATGTGCCTGATGATCTGCTGTACATGCTCCACCACGGCGGAATCTACATTAATACTGTTCAAAAAATCGCCGGCGGTTTTCGGGCCTATCTCTTCATCGCCGTTGTGGAATTTACTATCGGCAATATCATGCAGCAGGGCGGCAAGTTCAACTATCAGGAAGTCGGCTTTTTCGGTTTGAGCGATGCGTTTAGCGTTTGTGTGTACGCGCTGTATGTGCCACCAGTCGTGGCCACCTTCGGCGTTTTTCAGGGTATCCTGTACAAAAACGGTGGTTCGGGCTATTATATCTGCTGCGCTCATCTTTTACAATTTGCTGCAAATATATTTATCCGGAATAAGATTGGCTTATAAAAAGAAATTATGCGGCTTCCGCTTTTTCGGTTTTGATAAGGTCCATTAGCTCGGTCTCTAAAACTTCGGCTATCTGGAACAGGCGCTCGAGTGTTATCTTGGTGTAACCCAGCTCTATTTTACTGTATGCGTTTTGCGAGATATTAAGCTTTGCGGCCAAATATTCCTGCGTGTAATTTAATTCTTCGCGCTTATTGCGGATGTTGGCCGCTACCGCTTTTACTTTAAAATTTAATAGGTTCTTCATCGTCACTTTTTACAGGGGGGATTAGTAATTAACATACAATTACGAGATTTTTTAACAGACGGATTTCAATTTATATGGTTTTGGTTAATTTTTTTTCAAAAAAGACATGGTATACAACAGCTGCTAAAAAAATCATGCCGAAAATTTTTGACAGAGAAGAGCGGATTAAAAGAAAAGTGCTGGAGCACAGATCTGTTTTGAGCTAAAAACACTGTCGAAAATTTACACGTTTTTGCATTTTTGCGCGAAAAAAGGGATGTTTTTACGCCTTTTCGGGAGGGTATAAAACCACAAAACTACCGGCTGAAGAGCGCGGTAGTTTTTATAGAAAATGCTGTAGACCAATTTGGGGTGAACCCCCAAATTGGTCTACAGATCGTACTTGATCACCACGGTTGGCAATAAGGTTGCCGAGTTTAGCGGGATCTGGTCGTTAGATACGATAGGTTTGCGAGCGCTGTAAAAATCGTAAGCCGCTTTTTGTACTTCGGCTTCGCCGGATGAGGGGCTATTGTAACCGATAGAGAACGGGATGATAAAATCGTGGAATTTCTCCTTGTTGGGGATGATCCATTTTTTGGTTGATTTTTTCAACGCCTGTATCACCGGCATGGTGAGCAGGTAATCATCTGCGTAGTATATTACAATACGGGTTATGTTGCCGCTAATATCAGCCGTAAATTTAAAAACTGCCGTGCCGGTAGCTTTTTTCACTTTTATATCGTTGCCAATTTGCAGGCTATCTTTAAAAAAACGGGTCATCACCGGGCTGCCCCCCTGGAAAGGGAACGCCAGATCGCCCTCCTGGGCTTTGCAATAAACGGATGATAATAGCAGGGCAATAATTAATAGCTTCTTCATTTAATCTACTTTAGGTTCGCGTTTGCTGCCTTCGTACAGTTCGTACTCAAACAGGCGGCAATCAAGTTTGCCGTTGTAAAACTCAATTTTGCGGCTCGGGCGCAGGCCAATTTTCTTAGCCAGGTCCGGGTTGCCGGTAAAAACGTAACCGCGGTAGCCGCCGCATTGTTTTTTAAGATAATCGCCAATGCGGGCGTAAGTTATTTCCAGTTTGGTGTGCACACCAAGGCGCTCGCCATACTCGGGGTTAAACATTACCACGCCCGGCTCGGCAGGTACTTCCGTATCCGCAAAATCACAAACGCTAAATTCTATTAAATGTTCTACGCCGGCAGTATTTGCATTTTTACGGGCGATATCTACCGCATCGTCAGAAATATCGGTAGCTATAATTTTAAAATCTACGGCCTTTTTCGATTTATCCTTTAATTTACGGCGCTCCACAAAAAATACCTGCTCATCGTAACCCATCACATGCATAAAGCCATAGTTCATACGGAACAGGCCGGGATGCTTATCGGTAGCCAATAAGGCAGCCTCGATAGCCAAAGTGCCCGAACCGCACATGGGGTTAATAAAGGTGCTCTTCATATCCCATTTGGTAGCAATGATGGTTGACGCCGCAAGGGCTTCCAGCATTGGGGCTTTGCCCGGTATTTTGCGGTAGCTGTGCTTGGCCAGGGTTTCGCCCGATGTATCTATATAGATATCGGCCTTTTCATCCTGCCAGTACAGGCTGATAACGGTTTTATTAGCTTCGGCACCGCTGTTTGGGCGTATGCCTTTTTGTGCCTTTATCCTGTCTACAATGGCATCTTTTACCTTTACGTTGGCAAACAGCGGGGTAAGAATGTGCTCGTTATTTACGTTGGATGTTACCGAAAAATAGCCGGTAAAATCTATCAGCTTTTCCCATTCTATCTGCACCAGCTCATCGTAAAGCTGGTTGGGATTTTCGGCTGTAAAGCTTTTTAAAAGATATAGCACCTGGCTTGCGCAGCGCAGGTTAAGGTTAAGCGCAATGGTATCGGTAACGGTACCAACCAACTCAACGCCTGTTTGGAAAACACGGGTGGGCGTAAAGCCCAGTGCTTCAACTTCCTGCTGCAGGTAAGGCGAAAGCCTTTTGTTGCAGGTGATTATGATTTTACTCTCGGTGTGGAAAACTTGCATGATATATTTTGCGAATTTATGAATAAATACCCCCGCTTTTAATTTCTTACTGCTAACTTTACATTTTAAATATTTCGGAACTATGGAAATTAAAGGTAAAGTGTATGAAGTGTCTCCAACCACACAGGTTACGGAGTCGTTAAAAAAGAGAGAATTGATACTTGAATATATCGAGAACCCACAATATCCCGAATATTTGAAGTTTGAAGCTATACAAGATCGCACCGCGCTGATGGATGCCGTTAAGGTTGGCGATGATGTAGAAGTGTTCTTTAACCTGAAAGGCCGTAAATGGACCGATAAAATGGGTAAAGTGGTATACTTTAACACCCTGCAACTTTGGAAAATTAACACCTTAGGCAGTGCCGGTGCTGCTGCCACGCCAGAATATGCAGCCCCTGCCGATATCAGCTCAAGCGCTGATGACGACGATTTGCCTTTCTAAGTGAGTGGTGAGTAGAAAATGGTGAGTGGTTATATAGCCGCTTAGCTATTTAAAATATAAAAAAGAGGCTGTATCATGAAATGCATGATCAGCCTCTTTTTCGTTTAAAACTATTCAGATCGTGGTGAAATTTGTGTACTGGGTGAATTTTGGGCGCCTTGCACTTGTAAATTAGTTAAAAGCGGTTGTTTGATGACTGCGAATGCACTTTCGGAGCTACTTTTGGTGTTAATTTAGGCATTTAGACGGGGCCTATTTTTTGTTTTGCCACACAAACAGTTCAAAGTATGCCATTAAGGGTGAAAAATTTTACGTTTTAAAGGACATTTGCTGTTTTACGATGGTATAGCCAGCCAATTGGGGTAGTTTGGTATGAGACTTGCGATTAAACAAGTCTTTACTATCAAATTACCAAGTGGCAGTTCATTATTGCCGGGATATACTACTGCATGCATTACATCAAACGTTTACTTAAGACGCTGTTTTTCCTGGGATTGTTGTATACCAATACAGCATCGGCGCAAACAATAAATATAAATTTTCAACCAAGCGGTACATCCACCCCAAGCGGTTACAAGGCGGATATAGGATTGCCTTATGATGCTACACGCAAATACGGCTGGATAGACCCCTCGACTAAACAGCCGATAGATTTGCAGAACAACATGCGCCTGCGCAGTGGTTCCGGAGATTTTAAGCAATTGTCCTTAGTACAAATGCAAGCTACCGGTAATTCGCAGGTACCCGGAACATGGGAGTATGCAGTAACAAATGGCCGGTACCGGGTAACTGTAAGTTCGGGCGATACTGGATACTACGACAGCAATAATCAGATAAACATAGATGGGTTACCTGCCATCCAGGATTTTACTTCTACCTCAGCAACAAAATACCGCACAGCCACGGCTGTAGTACAGGTAAACGATGGTAAACTAACTATTGACGCTGCTGGGGGTGTAAACACCAAAATGAATTATTTAAGCTTTGTGCCGGCTACAAACGTGACAGATACCGAAATCCCCACTGTAAGTGCCCGGTTATCGGGTACGCAAAGCTCCGGCGGTGTGTATAGCAACCAGGTTAAGGTGTATGTTACTGCAAAAGATAATGGCGCAGCGGGGCTGGCATCACTGCAATATGCAGTAAACGGCGGATCATACATTAATTATAAATCGCCTTTTATCATTAATATAGCCGGTGCTTATACGCTCAAAATAAAAGCAACAGATGGAAATAAGAACGAAAAGATCAGCACGTATAGTTTTAAGGTAACAACAGCAAAGGTTACCGGTGTGTATATGTCCTTAAAAAACATGGACCTTATTCCTGCTAACGATGTGCTGGTGTTTTCATTAATTCAAACCCCCTGGCGGCGCACAAGCCCTACCACTACACCGTATAACGCCAATCATGATAAAGTAAAGCTACGTGTATACAATAAAGGGACAGGCAAGTTAAACATCACCAATTTAAAGCTCTCTAATACTGCTTCATGGAAGATCGCATCAGTTAACGGCGACACGATTGTAAGGCTGCCTTTTTCGGTAAGTTCTAAAGCCTACAGTGATGTGATAGTACAGTATACAGCTAAAAATGTAGGCACCAGGGTTAAAGTACTTAATGATACGCTTACCGTCATCAGCAACGATAGCATAGCCCCAACAAAGAAGGTAAACCTGCATGGTATATGGCAGGTAGCTGGCGAAAGCACCAATGAACCATTTGCACAGCAAATAATCAGCGCATTTGGTTATACAACCAATACCGGATACGGGCATGATGATGGCGACAATAATGGAACAGCCCGGGTAGCCGGTTCCAGTGAAGTTAACGCATCGTATTTTGTGCAGGCAGATAAAAGTAAACCCGTTACGGTATATCAACTGGCAGCTTATCATAGCTGTTGCTCGGCAGTAGAATCTGTTAAATATTTTGCCAAAGGTTCATCTTCAACAACTACTTTGTTTACACATAACAACCTGGATGGACAATCCGTAATACCAAGGCTTGCCAACTCCAGCATATCCCCTGCTCAGGGAACGTTTAACTTTTCCGGATCGTTTGGAATTAAGATAGGCTCATCTTCTTCTGATAGAACGCAGAATTACAACGGGTTGATTGGAATAAGGTTTTTGAAAGTAATGGATGCGGAAGGCAATATTGTCCCTAACGCCTACATTCTGGATTGTGATTATTTGGGTACCGAATACACTAATTACGATTACCAGGATAATGTTTATTATGTTGATAATATCAAACCGGAGTCGGGCTCGCTGCACTATTCCGACCTGGGCTGTACCACATCCTCCGACGTAAATTTTGCAAATACCTTAATAGGCAGCACCACATCTGTTGATCTTACCCTTAAAAACATGGGCAAGCAATATAGCGATGGAACGAGTGATTCGGATATTAAGCTGACCGGAGTAGAAATAGTTGGCCCTAATGCGTCGGAGTTTTCCGTTGGTGCTTTGCAAACTTCAACCCTTACGGTTCAAGCTACAACGCAAATAACAGCTAAATTTAAGCCTGCTACTGTAGGTATAAAAAATGCGGCTATTCTTGTACATTACAACAGCGCGTCATCACCGCTTCGTATACCATTGTATGGTAGGGCCAACAGCAGCACCGCTACCGTGAGCGTGGTGAAACGAATAAAAGGAGGTGCAGATGCTAATGTAACTATCGATAATAAATTGTTCGAGGCGGATAAAAGCTACAGAAGTGGCTCAATTAAACTGGATATGCAAGTGGTAAAATCAGATGTTGCTGCAACCGACGATGAGTTGTTGTATCAAACCTATCTATCTGCAGCAGCGGACCTGGCAGAGACGAAGTATGCTATTCCTATATCAAACGGAAATTATTTGGTTCGCATGCACTTTGTGGAGAATTATTGGACAACGCCCGGAGCGAGAGTTTTTAGCATATTTATGGAAGATAAGCAGTCGCTCTCTAACTTTGATATTTACAACGAGGTGGGTTATCGGCAAGCCTTGGTAAAAGACTTTAAAGTAACTGTAAATGATGGGGTGCTGAGCGTAAAATTCGTTCCTACAGCAAATAGGGTTGCTATTGCCGGTTTAGAGATATTTAAAATCAATACTACACAAGCTGCTTCAACCATGGCTGTTGTTAAACCAACTTTGATAGAAGAAATAAAACCCGTTGCAAATTTAACCGTTTACCCAAACCCCAATTCAGGAGCTTATTTTAGTATAAACGCCCAAAACCTTACGGGTAATGAGAAAGCCGTAATTAACGTGATTAACTCCTGGGGGAGATTAGTACAAACTCAACAGGTAGTGATTGATGAACAGGGAATGCTAAAAGTGCAGGTTACTTTAGGGAAAACGCTGGAACGGGGAGTTTATATTATCCAGGTTGCATCACAATCAAAAACTTTGTTTTCAAAATTACTTGTTGATTAAATAAGATGGTTTGCTGTATCAAACAAAATGCTGAGCAAGGAATTAAAAGAGCTGGAAGTGAATAAGCTGATAAGGCGAACCGTGTTAGATACCCAACCCGTAACAGTTAAATATAACCTAACAGAGTACGGCAAAACATTACAAACCATTATAAACAATCTTTCTGATTGGGGGATAGAACACAGGAAAGTGATTATTGGGAAATAGCAGCTGTTTTTAAAAGATTAGTTTCATTTTAATATTACCGATTTGACGATCAGGTGTACCTATAAGGATATTTTACATGATCCACCTGCCGGGCTTTTCGGCTCCAATCCTCCAATAATCTTCTATAAACTGTTTTTGCTGTAGTGTTATAAACTAAAGTTGGCTTTTATTGGTGAATAGTGTAATGCTGTCCTTTTCTGATAGCATAGTTTTGAGTTAATGGCTGTGGCAAGCCATTTTTTCAAAATCACGGAAGATTTAAGTTAAAGCATTACTATGGACATTAAACGCAATGCATTATTGCTGGCAGCCGGCTTTGTAATTTTAGCGGCATTGAGGTCACAGGGTCAACCTCCTGGTTCGGGCAGCAGGATTGATACCATAACCAAAAACGATACCATACGCAGTATAGCACCATTCTTTATCACTGCATCAGCATCAAAAAAGACCCCGGATGCCGATGGGTTTATTCAGCGCTGGTTGCTCTTGGAGCCGATCAATAAATCCATACGGAGCAACGTTGTTTTCACCAATAACTATCTTAAAAAAGAATTTGAAACCGATTATTTTCCAAACCAGTTTACTGTTATCCCCAAAGATGGTGATAAAGTAAAAGTTGGGGAGCAGGAATTATTATGGCATGCGTTGGAGAGCCCAACTTTCAACGTCAAATTATTTCGTTTTGCGTACGGACTAAAGAAACAGACCTATGCCGTACTATTTTGGGCGGTAACCATAGTAAACAGCCCGCGGGAAATAAAAAAGGTACGATTGGCGGTAGGCTCAAACGGCGGATCGACGTGGTGGCTGAATGGAAAAGAAGCAGTGACGCTCGACGGCGACAGGCGCATGGTGATGGATGATGGTGCCTCCACCCGGTTTACCCTTAACAAGGGGAAAAACATTATACGGGGCGCAGTGATCAACGGGCCCGGGCTCAGCGATTTTTGTGTTCGTCTGCTGGATGAAGACGGAAAGCCGATAAAAGACCTCACCATCAGTTTACAATAGATCAATCGATCATTCCATTTAACATCGAATTTGTTAGCAATTGAGCTATTATGAAATTAACAATAAAGGTATTAAGCACTATAGCCCTGTTTTCACTATGGGCACCCCTTGCGGCGGTAGCGCAAATTGGCAAACCGTTTATACACGATCCCTCAACGATAGTAGAGTCTGACGGGAAATATTTCACGTTCGGAACATTTGGCGGCGGATTGATATCCGAAGACGGTTGGACGTGGAATGAGGGCGGAGTAAGACCCGGCAGGGGAGCCGCGCCCGATGTGATGAAAATTGGCGATCGCTACCTTATTACGTATGGTGCCACCGGCGGGGGCCTGGCGGGTGGCCACAATGGAAAAATACTTACCATGTGGAATAAATCGCTCGATCCGAAATCTCCTGATTTTAAATATTCGGAGGCTGTTGTAGTTGCCTCATCAGATGGTATAGAGGATAATGATGCGATAGACCCGGCGCTTCTTCTTGATCCAAATGATGGGCGGTTATGGTTATCCTACGGCACGTATTTTGGATATATCCGCCTTGTAGAACTTGATCCTAAAACGGGTAAACGTGTAAAAGGCAATAAAGCATTAAATATTGCCATTGATTGTGAGGCCACAGATTTGCTATACAGAGATGGATGGTACTATCTGCTTGGCACACACGGCACCTGCTGCGATGGCCCAAACTCAACTTATAATATTGTTGTTGGCCGATCCAGAAAGGTAACCGGCCCATACCTTGATA
The DNA here is from genome assembly GCF_014773265.1 of Mucilaginibacter pankratovii. Classification (GTDB taxonomy): domain Bacteria; phylum Bacteroidota; class Bacteroidia; order Sphingobacteriales; family Sphingobacteriaceae; genus Mucilaginibacter; species Mucilaginibacter pankratovii. The sequence goes on from NZ_JACWMY010000009.1 coordinate 30,515, forward strand.
ACATGGGAAGAGATATGTTGAAGGGTGGTGGCAAAATGGTTGTTGCGGCTGGCGACAGACTGATCGGGCCGGGGCATTTTGGGCGTATTGTAGTTAGCAATGGCGTTGAAAAGATGTCCTGCCATTACGAGGCGGATCTGGATCAAAGTGGCCGCAGCGTATTAGGCATACGCCCCTTGCTATGGGAAAATGGATGGCCTGTTGCAGGTGATAACTTTAAAGAAGGGACTTATGAAATTGAGTCTGAAAGGAGGGGATATGCCTTAGAATTGAGCGTTGATTTTATAAGAATGCCGGGCGGAATGCGATTTAACCGTAATAATGATGAGCCGGTAAAACCGGTACCGTCGCAGGAATTAGCAGATGTAATAAAAAGCTGGCCAACCACAAATATTAGCGTAAGGATGGCAGATTATATGTTTCGCCCTCATCAAAAATGGACAATTTCACCAGTGCCTGGTGCGGGAGGGTATCTGGGCGGGCCGTACTATAAAATAGTGATCGCCGGAACGGAACGTGCGTTGGCAGCAACGGCTGAAGCTGAACTTATCGCCGTGCCAACGTTTACCGGCGCGCCCGAGCAACTATGGCGAATCGACCAGTTGACAGACGGAACTTATAGGGTCATGCCAAAGGTGGTTCCAAACTCCAAAGAGCAGCTGGCTTTAGTGTCGTCCGGAGATAGCACACCTACCCTGGCCAAATTTGATATGAATAGTGATAACTCCAAATGGAATTTTAAGGCTCACTAATAATTAGTAAAAGAACTTTTTGAAACGAAAAGAGGCTGTATCATCAATCATGATGCAGCCTCTTTTCGTTGATTTATCCGGGTACTTGGCGTGTAAACGTTTTGCAGAGTATATTCCCTGAACGCTATTCTCCTAATGGCTTATAGAGCATTTATTTCGATAATTAGCGCTACCTGATTATCAATACCGGCTTATTACTGTTGTTTTCTTTACTGTTGATTTGCACAGTTATATTTTTATTTGATGCATCTTTTATAACAAAGCTTACATTTCTGTCGCCGGCAAGCTGTGCCTTAACAAAGGTGGTGACATCAAAATTAATACGCTTTAACTGGTTATCAGCAACAGCGGTGCTTAATACGCCGGGCACCGGTTGCGGGGCGTTACTAAACGTAAGGCTGTTTTCTAACCAGTTGTCATCGTCGATAGCAAAGCTTGATAAGCTTAAGCTGTTTGTGTTATCCATATTTCTGCCATAAACACTTAGCGTGGCAGAATTTACCACACTGATATCCGTCAATGAAAATTTAAGATATACTGATCTTAAGTAATTATTTGTGGTAGAGCCTTTTATTGCCAAGGCGGTATCGCCCCCAAAATTAGCGGAGCCAAAACTACCATTACGAACAAAAGCATCTGCCGAAGGTAAAAGCTCGATAGCCGGGGTATTAGTAACCGGCACCCCTTTATAATTTATGGCAGAAAAATTACCGCCGGTGTAGTAAATATTGCCGTTTAGCACTGCCGCTACCCCGGCAGATTTTGCCGCGCGCATCGGCGCAAGTACCGACCATGTATTTGTTGCCGGGTCATAAGCAAAAACTTGTTTGCCTGGTGTGTTATGAGCTGTTTGGCCGCCAAGCACAATTATCCTGCTTCCGTAAACTACTACAGACGATAAAATATGATCTATCGCAAATGGCATATCAGCCAAATTTGTCCAGGTGTTTGTTTGCTCATCGTATACCTGAAGCGTGCGCTGGGGTATCGACTCTTCATTTTGATGATGAGAACCGCCCATTATATAAATTTTACCGTTAAAAATGGCTGCTCCCGGGTGATTCACCGCATTGTTAAGCGGGGCAAGCGTTGCCCACCCTGCCGCAAGGTTGTTTAGATCCAACACCAAATGGATATTGGTATCAGATCGCGACATATCGGCTCCGCCTATGTAATGTATTTTGCCATTTAAATAGCGCAATTGCCCGGCAGCTAAAGCCTGTGGCAAATCAGGCATCTTACTGTAAGAGTTTGCGGTAACGTTATATTTCCACACCTGTTTAGTGCCAAATATCTGGCCTGTGCCTGCTGCATTAGAGGTGTAACCTCCCGCCATATAAATATCAATACCGTCTGTAGTAACGGCTACATGCGTTCCTCCCCCAAAATTAGATCCGGTAGGCTCGTGCGGTAAACTCTTGATAGATGCCCAGGCATCAGTAACCGGGTTGTAAACGTAAGCACGCTTAGTAGGTGTCCATTGAGGGCGTTTGTTAACATCAAAACCGCCAAAAATGTAAAGTTTACCTTGCACAACCTCACCTTGTATCTCATGCGTGGCCAGCGGTTGTGCTTTGGCAGTGCCCCAGGTAATCGCCGAGAAATTATCGTCGGCATTTGAAGCTAAAGGAGCTACAGCGATGCCTTTCAATTTTAGCCCTGCTGACGTAGCCGGGTTATCGGCCTTTTTACAGAATTGCAAACAGCCTATAGCGGCCAGCATAGCTATTTTGGTGGATTGCTTTATTAAGTTTTTGACCATATCCTGGCAGTAAATTTTAGTGATATGGGTAAAACTAACAAGAAACCATTAGAGGCTAAGATGCCCTTACACGATTGCCCCTAAAATGTGAATTAATGAGGAAGCCTATATTCTATTCCTTCACTATCCTCTTCACCGCAACATTTGCACCTTGCTTTACGGTAAGGATGTAAATGCCGTTGCGTGGCAGGTTTATTTTTTTGCTGAAGCTGCCGCCTGCAGCCTTGTCGCTCCAAAGGGCTTTGCCTTCGCTGTCGGTTAGTTTAACATCGGCGCTGGTTTTGGCCTCCAGATTAAAGCTAATGGTAGTTTTGCCTGTAGAGAATTCGGGCGATAAATTCAGATCGTTGATATCCAGCGCCGTTTTTTCGGTGCCGGCGATGCGTTTTGCTGTTTCTTTAGAGGCATCGTTTACACGGAAACTTACATCGGTGCTGATGCCATCGTTATCGGTGTTGGAGTAATTAAACGTTTGGGTGTTTTTGCGGTTAAAACCCATCATCCGCCCGCCGCGGCCGGGGCCATCAAACCGAAACTGCCTTTCCATAGGCATTGGCGGGCCATCGTTAAAATCAAACGCGCGCTCATCATCAAACCTGAAATTGCCGCCGCCGTTGTCGAACTTAAAGGCAAAGGTGCTATCGGCACCCGGCACCTTTTTAAGGCGGAAAGTGAATTTCTTGCGGATGCTATCGCCCATTTCTGCAGAAAACGGCATATCTATACCACCATCCATGCGGCGTTCTATCACAACATCCTGGTTTTTGTCGCCTTTCATGCGCTGGTTCCGGCGGATAACAATATCGCGGTTACCGCCTTTATCGGTGCTTTTAAAATCGATATTGCCCATTTTATTCATTTCGCTTAGGGCATCCTTGCGTTCTTCGGGAGAGAGTTTCTTAATGTCTTTACCGTTGATGGTGGTATCGCCGTTCAGTATTTTTATTTCTATACTTTTTTGGGTTTGGGCCAGCACCAGCGGCGGCAAACCCAATATGGCTATTAAGCTAAGCGAGAAGATGATCTCGATGCGGGGGTGTAAAAAAAGCTTCTTCATTTTTACGAGGATTTAAGTTTTTGATGTATCAAAGGTATAAAACAGGTATTAATCAATATGTTAAATGCCTGCTGAACAATTGTTAAAAATTGTTAAATGCGCCCTTTATCAGCTTAATTAAAATATTTTTGCTGTAGAGATGAAGAAGAGGAGTATCGGTTTGATCATAGGCCTGATGGGTTTTGCACTTTTGGGTGTGGTGGCTATGCAATATTATTTTTTGCGCCAATCGTATCAAATGCAGTCGGACTTGTTTAACCGCAGCGTAGACGAGGCGCTTACCAGCGTGGTTACCAAATTAGCCAAACAGGATGCCATAACTTTTTTGAACGCAAAAACACAGATACGCCCCTTTACCCTGAAAAACGTTGGTACCGAAAAGGTTACAGAGATCAGCATCAACGGCAATGCTTCGGCCATTAATGATTCTGTACTGGCAAAAAAAAGGCAAACCAAACGCCAGCGCAAACTGGCCATGCTGCGAGATAGCCTGAAGCGGATGGTGATGCATAAAAGGCTCGACGATGAGATTGCCAACCTTACCCAGCAAGGTACCGTGAACCTGCGCATCAGGATAGAAGAATATACCGATGAGTTTGGCAACGTACAGGGACGCTTTATCCCCGAAATGGTGAAAAGCCCGCCCCGCCCGTTAAAAACCCGCATTTATAAATACGATACCATCCGTGGCACTTATATCGACCCGCAATTTGGCCGCCAGGTAGTTACTGCGGTAAGTATAAACCCGGCATGGGTAGAACAGCAAAAGCGCCTGCAAAAAGAACGGCAGTTTAACCAGGTAAAGAAAATGCTGGAGACAGACTCCCTGGAAAATATTGCGCGCAATCCTACTAAAGCGGATGTTATTGCTAACCTGGCCGAGGAATATCAAAAATCTAACGAACCGCTGGCCAAACGCCTGAATGGTTTCTGGATAGATTCGCTGCTGCGCTTCGAACTGCATAACCGGGGTATATTTTTGCCTATTAACTATGAGGTGACTACCGCCAACACAGATTCGGTTATCTTCTCCAGCGCGTTGGATATTGACGGTAACAAACCCCAGTTTACAGAGGCCAATACCTACCAGAAAACCATTTTCAGCACCGAGGTGCTTAATGACCCGGGACGGATAAAAATATCCTTCCCGCAAAAAAACTCGTTCATACTGGGCAACATGACGGCTACTATGGGTACTACTGGTGGGCTGTTGTTCGTACTGATATTTTGCTTCGGATATACTATATTCTCCATACTGCGCCAAAAGAAGATCTCGGAGATGAAGATCGATTTCATCAACAACATGACGCATGAGTTTAAAACCCCTGTATCAACCATTATGATAGCCAGCGAGGCCTTAAAAGATGAAGAGATTGCCGAGGATAAAACACGTGTGGCCAGGCTGGCCAATGTTATTTACGAGGAAAATGTTCGCCTGGGCAGCCATATAGAGCGGGTGCTGAACATTGCCCGGATAGAGAAGAACGATTTTAAACTGGATAAGAAATCGGTTGATGTGAATGATATGGTGAGCGTGGTGCTGGATAGCATGGCTCTTAAATTGCAAAAATGTGAAGCCGTAACTACGCTGAATTTAACAGACGACAAAACTATTATTATTGGCGACGAGCTGCATTTTAGCAATGTGCTGTATAATTTGATAGATAATGCCCTAAAATACACTAAAGATGCGCCCGATATAACCATCGCCACAATAAAGCGCAACGGATACGTTTGTATAAAAGTGGCCGATAAGGGTATTGGCATGAGCCGCGATCAGCAAAGCAAAATTTTTGAACAGTTTTACCGTATACCAACCGGCAACCTGCACGATGTAAAGGGCTTTGGCCTGGGGCTGAGCTACGTAAATACCATCGTAAAAAGGCTTGATGGCACCATCAGCGTAAAAAGCGAGAAGGAAAAAGGCTCGGAGTTTGAATTGAAGTTTCCCAGCGCGTAGCGGTTGGGGAGTCGGAAAGTCCGTAGTCCGGAAGTCCGAAAGAAGAAGAAGTGACTGCATAAGTGAACCCTAAAATCTTGCCGACTTCCGGTCTTATCGGACTTTCGGACTAAAAATTATGAAGAAAATACTACTTGTTGAAGATGACCCCAACCTGGGCCTGTTGCTACAGGATTACCTGCAGCTGAAAGGCAAGTTTGATGTGGTTTTATGTAAGGATGGGGAGGAAGGCTTGCGCGCCTTTACCAAACAAGTGTACGATTTGCTGATACTGGATGTAATGATGCCCAAAAAGGATGGTTTTACCCTGGGGAAGGAAATCCGCAAGATAAACGCCGGTGTGCCCATCATCTTTGCTACGGCCAAGGCGATGATAGAGGATAAAACCCAGGCCTTTAACTTAGGAGGGGATGATTATATCACCAAACCTTTCCGTATAGAAGAACTGTTGCTGCGCATAAACGCCTTGCTGAAACGCACTGATAAAACCGATAAAAAAGTTACTGACGATAGCCCTACACAATTTAAACTGGGCAGTTATAGCTTTGATTATACCATGCAGATGATCACCCGCGGCGATGCGCACCAAAAGCTATCTACTAAAGAGGCCGAACTGCTGCGCCTGCTTTGCCTCCGTAAAAACGAGGTGCTTACCCGCGAAGAAGCGCTGCTGAACATTTGGCACGATGATAATTACTTTAACGGCCGTAGCATGGATGTGTTTTTAAGCAAGATACGCAAGTACCTGCGCGATGATTCATCGGTAGAGATCATCAATGTGCATGGCAGGGGGTATAAGTTGCTGATCAATTAAGCGGTGTTTTAAAGTAGCCGCGCAGGTAATGTATACTGCTTTCTTCCTTATCCTTCAGAGTTGTAATTTCTAAAAATACAGCATCAATAAAACCGCTGATCACTTTAGATGCAGCTCGTTTTTTTTGATTGAGTGTAAGCTGCAGGTTTTTTATTTGATAAGTATTTTTTTGCCCCGGCACAAATTGCGGGTATATGAGTTTGGGTTCGAAGGATACTCCCTTCTTATTAATAACTGCTGTAAATACGCTGGCATAAGCAGGTAACCCATCCTCAAAAACCAGCGTTATCGTGCCATTTTTCCGGGTTGCGTGGCAGTATCGGATGGGATAGCCTCCTTGTACGTCGGTTTTGCAATCGGCAGTAAAATATAAATGGGCTTTATCGGCTTTGGTTATTTTCCCATCAATATTTTTAATGAGTTTTCCATTGTCATCTTTATCCATATACCAGGGATAGGCCCAATTTTTGGTGAATGCGAAATGAGTTTTAGGATTTTCATCGATCGTTACAGGCGCATAAAATTTCTCCTGTGCTTTCGTCTCCCTGCCGGTAAAAACAAGCAGGCATAGAGCCAATATCAAAAGCCGGTTAATCATCGTCTTCCCCCGAGATATCCTCCCCAAAATGAATGATGTTGCCGACATTATCCAATATACTGAACTGCCGCATACCCCATTCCATATCTTTTAGCGCTCCGTTAGGATGCACTACCCCTTGTGCCTTTAATTCCTCATATAGCTTATCCACTTCGGTTACGTTGATATAGCAGCCGGTAGCTTTAGGGATCTCAGGGTCGGTGCAGGGCCACAGGTGGATGAAGATGCCATCGCGGCTGAAGATCAGATACCCATCCCAACTGGAATGGAAGGTAAAGCCCAGCTTTTCGGTATAGAATTTTACGGTTTCTTCCTCGTTTAGCGAGGCTAATATGGGGATGGCTTTGGTTAGCATTATTTATTTATTAGTATATATAGATGGGGAGCGACTATTTGCTTTATACCTGTTTTATCTGATAAGTTGCTTTAACGACAATTAAAACTGAGCCGGATAGTATCTTTGCAATCTGTCGTACTTATATAAAAATTAAGACTATCTCGCTGTTTGAATAAGCGTGTACCGGGTGTTAGCTTATACCATAATTCATCAGGTATTGGGTCTACATAAGATGTATTCGATTCCCCGTCTTCTTTTACTGTGATGGTGTGATACAAATGATTGGACGAGTCAAGAAAAGCTTTTTCAATAATGCCATTAAATTCCATTTGTTGCACTTGTACCTTTTCAACACATTGCTGATTTTGAAAAGCTTCTGCATAAAACTTTCGCGGATTATGAAATATCAAGTAAAGGAATATGCCCGAGGCCGCAATTATGCGTTGATTTCTACTATCCCAAATATCAAACTTTCCTATCATTAGTTTATTTATTTCGCGACCGCATACTGAATGCATTTCTGTCCATTTTAGGAGGGTTATCTTCGGGGTAGCCGTAATATATGCTATTAAGATACTCGCATACTCTCAGCCGGTTTTGCCATGTCATTGCACGGAAATAGCCCCCTCATCCCCCGATTTCTTTGCTTTTTGCACACAGTAAGCCGTCCAATGTAACTTATATTCAGCCATACCCAAATATACCTCAATTAATTATTTCCCTGTAACAACTTTGTTAAATCGGCAACATACAATTACAGTTTTATTTAGATAAGTTTGCTTATTGCTTAATTAACTGATTTACAATGAAATTAAAACTACTTTACACTTGTATTGCACTTACGGGTTTGACGGCCAGCGCTTTCGCGCAAGAAACCGTTGATGCGGCCTCTGTTGCAAAGATCCGCGAAGAGGGGCTTAACCACTCTAAAGTGATGGACATCGCCTTTAACCTTACTGATGTTTCCGGCCCGCGTTTGGCTGGTTCGCCGGGTTTAAAACGCGCGCAGGACTGGGCCGTTAGCCAGCTGAAAGAATGGGGAATGGCCAACTCTAAATTAGAGGCCTGGGGTAAATTTGGTAAAGGCTGGGAAGTGCAGAAGAACTACGCTGCCATCACCGTGCCTTACTACCACGCTATCATAGCTATACCAAAGGCCTGGACGCCGGGTACCAACGGTGCTATAAAAGGCGATGTTGTTTTGGTAAAAGCCGATAGCCTTGCCGACCTTGATAAGTACAAAGGCAACCTTGCCGGTAAAATTGTAATATTTGATACTAAACCGCTTACCGAGCGTACCTTTAAAGCAGACGCTGCCCGTTACACCGAGGAAGAATTGGATAAAATGGCACAAGCTACTATGGCACCACGTGGCCAGCGTAATAACGCCTTCGACCCAAATTCGCCTGCGATGGCGGCAAGGCGCAAAATGATTGCGATGCGCAGCGCTATGGCTACCTTTTTTGTTGATCAGAAGGTTGGACTGGTATTAAGCCAGGGCCGTGGTACAGATGGTACTGTATTTACTACCAATGGTGCTTCTTACGCCGATACCGCAAAAGCCGTTGCACCTGAGTTGGAAACCAGCAGCGAAGATTTCCAGCGCATTTTGCGCCTGGTGAAGGCTGGCAAAAAGGTTGAACTGGAAGCCGATATCAAAACCGCTTTCTTTACCAACGACCTGCAAGGCTACAACGTTGTTGCCGAAATACCGGGTACCGATAAAAAACTGAAAGACCAGGTTATTATGATAGGTGGTCACCTGGATTCGTGGCACGCGGGTACCGGCGCAACAGATAACGCTGCCGGCAGCGCTGTGATGATGGAGGCTATGCGCATATTAAAAGCTATCGGCTTTAAACCAAAACGCACCATCCGTATTGCTTTATGGAGCAGTGAGGAGCAGGGCCTATTTGGCTCGCGCGGTTACGTAGCCGCCCATTTTGGCGACCCACGCACTCTGGCTTTGAAGCCAGAGCAAGCTAAACTGGATGCTTACTACAACCTGGATAACGGTACCGGAAAGATTCGCGGTATTTACTTACAGGGCGATTCGGCTGCTGGTCCGTTATTTAAAGCATGGCTGGAGCCTTTTAAAGACCTTGGCGCCACAACCGTTACCGTTAGTAATACCGGCGGTACCGATCACCAAAGCTTTGATGCCGTTGGCCTGCCGGGCTTCCAGTTCATCCAGGATGGTATTGATTACAACACCCGCACCCACCACAGCAACCAGGATACTTACGAACGCCTGATAGAAGACGATTTGAAACAAGCTGCTACCATCGTAGCATCGTTTGTATACAACACCAGCGAGCGTACGGAAATGGTTCCACGTAAACCGTTGCCAACAGTGGCCCCACCGCCGCCACCAGCTGCGCCGGTCGCACCTGCAAAAAATTAACCCCCTAACCCCCTGAAAGGGGAATTTTAAGGAAATAAAAAAAGCGATTGGTATATGCCAATCGCTTTTTTGTCTGCGGGTGTTCCACTTGATATGTGGGATACTTGTTTTTAATTCTTGTTGATTATCAATGTTTTGCATGTTTTTGGTGGAACGATTTGGAACATCCCTGTTGTTTAAGTAGTGACTGCAAATGGTTGTAAATTAAATGGTTAACGAAATTTGCATTTGTGGGAAAATTCGCGGCGGAACACCTTAGGTGGAACACTTCGTTTGCGGGGTATGCACGAAAATTTACAAATCTTGACAGGTGTAAACCGTGAGTAGCTAAGCTAATCGCTTTTTTAGAGATCTTGTTTATCCTGCAATTAAATTTTATTTTCAAAGCCTTATTATTACATAATGAATTTGGAAAGTTACGACTATCGCGCCGCAGATAATTTTCAAGACTTTTCGTTTTATAGCGTTGGGCCGAAAGGCAGAATAAAGAAGACGGTTGTTTATTCAAAAATTCAGGATTCACCTACAATTTATAATTTGGCGTTTGGAGATGAAAATCCAGCTAATGGAGAAATTGATGACAGGGCCATAACTGATAATGATGATAGAGATGTTGTTTTGTCTACGGTAGCTAACACTATAAATACGTTCTGCGATAATTACGGAAATCATCTAATTTATGCTAAAGGAAGCACCCCATCTAGAACAAGGTTATATCAAATGAGCATAGCAAGGCTTTTTAAAGAAATTAGCATAGATTTTGATGTGTTTGGAATAATAGGAGAAGATGTATACCATTTTCAAAGCAATGTCAATTATGACGCGTTTTTGGTTAAAAGAAAATAAACCGGTATATTTGATATAAACGAAAGGAGTTATTATGCCAGCAGTAAAGAATGCAGATCGAGAGAAAAGTCCCGGCAAGGTGATTGTTGATAATACTATCAAAAGCCATGCTAACGATCCATTCGTGGTAAAAAAAGTAGAGGATGCTAAAGAAGCCCTCAGTAAAATCAAACTTCCCGATTATTTAAAGTAATCTCGACAAGACATAAAAAAGCGATTGGCATAACCAATCGCTTTTTTATTATATAACATCCGAAAAGCCTTGTTTACGACGCTATCGTATGCTTATTGCATTTAATATCCAAACTCTGCACTTTGGCAACAATGGCTGCGGCATCGTAACCGCATTCGGCCCAAAGTTCGGGTTGCTCGCCATGTTCGATGATTGCGTCGGGAATACCCAGGCGGATCACGTTGGTGCCTAAATACTTATTATCAGCCATAAATTCTAAAAGGGCGGTACCCATACCACCTTCAATACAGCCATCCTCCACCGTAATTACGCAGCCAAATTTGCTGAACACTTCGTGCAGCATAGCGGCATCCAAAGGTTTTACAAAGCGGAGATCGTAATGGGCGGGGTAGTAGCCAAGGTCGTTTAACTGGGCGGTGGCTTTTACCACTTCATTGCCTATGGCACCAATCGATACAATGGCCACATCTTCACCGTCGCAAATCTTGCGGCCTTTACCAACCGGGATAGCTTTGAATGGTTTGCGCCAGTCCACCATCACGCCATTACCACGCGGGTAACGGATGCTGAAGGGGCCCATGTTTTCCAATTGAGCGGTGTACATCAGGTTGCGCAGTTCTTCCTCGTTCATGGGTGCAGATACCGTGATGTTGGGGATGCAGCGCATAAAGGCCAGGTCGTAAGCGCCGTGGTGTGTTGGTCCGTCGGCCCCGGCAATACCGGCGCGATCCAGGCAGAAGACCACGTTGAGTTTTTGTATGGCCACGTCGTGGATCACCTGGTCGTAAGCGCGCTGCATAAAGCTGCTGTAGATGTTACAGAAAGGCACAAGGCCCTGTGTGGCCAGTCCCGCAGAAAAAGTAACGGCGTGCTGCTCGGCAATACCCACGTCAAAGGCGCGGTTCGGCATAGCCTTCATCATCAGGTTCAGTGACGATCCGGACGGCATAGCCGGGGTTATCCCCATAATTTTAGGGTTAGCCTCGGCCAGTTCTATAATGGTATGGCCAAACACATCCTGGTATTTAGGCGGTTGTGGCTTATCGTATTTTGTCTTCTTTATTTCGCCGGTTATCTTGTCAAACAAGCCGGGAGCGTGCCATTTAGTTTGGTCCTTTTCGGCAAGGGCATAGCCTTTGCCTTTTACCGTAACGCAATGCAGCAGTTTAGGGCCGGGGATATCGCGCAGATCTTTAAGTACTTTTACCAAATGCTCCACATCGTGCCCGTCGATAGGGCCAAAATAACGGAACTTCAGCGCCTCGAAGAAGTTGCTGCGTTTAAGCAGGGTGCCTTTGATGCTTTTCTCGATCTTCTTGGCAATTTTAAACGCATCCGGGCCAATGGCCGATAACTTGGTAAGCACGGTTGCTATATCATCCCTAAACCTGTTGTAAGGCTTGGAGGTGGTAATATCGGTAAGGTATTCCTTTAGCGCACCCACGTTAGGGTCTATCGACATATTATTGTCGTTCAGGATCACCAAAATATTGCTGTTTTCTATCCCGGCATGGTTAAGCGCTTCAAAAGCAAGCCCGGCTGTCATGGCGCCATCGCCAATTACGGCTACGTGCTGCCTGTCGGTTTCGCCTTTGTATTGCGATGCCACGGCCATACCCAACGCTGCCGAGATGGAGGTAGAAGAGTGCCCAACACCAAAAGTATCGTACACGCTTTCGCTGCGTTTTGGGAAACCGCTGATGCCGTTATGGATGCGGTTGGTGTGGAATTGCTCGCGGCGGCCGGTTAATATCTTGTGCCCGTATGCCTGGTGGCCAACATCCCAAACCAGTTGGTCGTACGGCGTGTTTAGTACGTATTGCAGGGCAACCGTTAACTCAACAGTACCCAGGCTGGCGGCAAAGTGGCCACCGTTTACCGATACTACATCAATAATATACTGGCGCAGTTCGTTGCAAACCTGTTTTAGTTCTTCTTCCTTAAATTGCTTTAAATCAGACGGATCAACGATCCTTTTTAACAAATCACCGGCGGGTACCTGCATGGACATTCTTTAGAAGTATTTAACTTACAAAGTAAGCTATATTATGTGATAAATTTAGAATAGTATAAAGGTAATTATTGTTTTGTAAAATAACAATATGTAAACGCTTAACCGTTTTATCTGTATTTTTGAACTTATGTTGGAAAACGATTTCGCGATAAAGCTGCCCCAGTTTGAGGGCCCGTTCGACCTGCTGCTCTTTTTTATAGAGCGCGACGAACTGGATATCCACGATATCCCCATCGCCAAAATTACCGACGATTTCCTGCACTACATTCACCAGATGAACGTGCTGAACATGGAGCTGGCCAGCGAATTTATCTTTGTAGCAGCCACATTGATGCGCATAAAAGCCAAAATGCTGCTGCCTCGCTACAATACCGGCGAGGAAGAGAACGAGCTGGATACCAAAGAAGGGCTGATCCGCAAGCTGATAGAATACAAGAAATTCAAGGAGCTATGCGAGGAGATCCGCCCTTATGAAGACGAACGCTTTAAGCAGGAGAAGCGCGGCAACATCAAACTCGACCTGGAGCAGGTAGAGAAAGTAGCCGTACCCGGCGAGGAACTCTCCGAAATAAACCTGTATAAACTGATGGTGGTGTACAACCGGGTAATGAAACAGTTTTTAACCCGTACCGAAACCGTTACCCACACCGTGGTGCAGTACCCCTACACCATCGAAAAGCAAAAGCTGGCCATCCAAAACCTGCTGCAAATAAACAAAAAGCTCGATTTTAAACATATCGCCGGTAACAGCGAAAACAAAGTGCACTTCGTATACAACTTTTTGGCCGTGCTGGAAATGCTGCAGCAGGAGATGATAGATATCCAGATTGGTTTGGGGTATAATAATTTTTGGATAGCGCCGAGGGGGTAGATGTGCAGATTTCAGATTTCAAATGTGCAGATGAAATTGCGCTGCCGCAAGCGTCACCGGCTTGTGGCCCGTATGCAAAGCCATCATTATACCTATCTAATTTGTATCCGGCTCATCCGCCATTTAAAACACTCAAGGCACTACACGCCGGGGACGCTTGTGGTAGCAGGGAAGTATTGTTCTTCGGATGAAACTTTTATAGTAGTGCTCTCATATTTAAGAATTCCTATCGTATTAAATAATAGTTTATGCAGTTTGTTAAATGTTATTAATTCGACTTTGAAATCAAGGTATAACTGTAGTAGTTGCGTTGTACTTACCAAGCAAATTTTTTGCTGCCTGCTGTAAGAAAGCATTTGATTTGGAAAAGTATTTTCGATTCTATCTTTTAAGGGTATTTCCCGAAATCCATTAACGATAAGTATACCCTTGGGATTTAAATCGTGATTAATATGATAATTATTCACCCATTTCATTAGTTGAGCTGCGTGCTTTTCTGCTGCCGAGCCTTTAACCCCTTTGATTTCAGCAACAGCAACTTGACCTTTAAACGAAAAAATTAGATCATCTCGCCCATCATTAGTTGGTTCTATGATGTACCCTATTTCTTTTAGAATATCTTTCACGCCAAATTCTAAATCTTTACCTGTACTGTATAATAACTTTTTCAAGGTAGTGTAATAGATTAAATTTTGCTTTCGTTGGTTGATTTGATTATCAATAGCAATTTTTTCGTTTTGTAAATTTTTCAGTTTTGCAATTTCATCATGCTCATTTCCAATCGTGTAGTCGTCAAGCCATAATGGCGGTTCTAAGTTACTTTCTTCGGGTTTTATCTGCACATATAATAATTGATTGAGCTGTACAAAAGCGTCTTTGCATGCTTGTTGTCTGGTAAGATAATCGTCGAGGTCATCGGCCGAAGTTTTTAATGTTTGAAGAAGAAATATATTCCCACTTTCTACTGGAATCTGTAGTGTTGTGGGTTGATTAGACTTTGCGACACTCCCTATAACGTTCCCTATATGGTTTTTAAAAACAAAGTCATATGAATTATCAAAATTGGAAAAGAAATCCTTGAACTTGGCTATGTAATTAATCGAACTTCCCTTTTGACTCTTGATTGAGAAGTCTTTGCAATTTAAGGTTATAGTAGATAAATAGTCGAAAGTTATAACTTCATTGGAAGTTCTTGTCCCGATAATCTCCAACTGTTCTTCTAATTTAGTCGATATGATAACATACAAGTTCCCCCCTTTTTTTAAGTAATCTCTTATCTGTTCATTTCGCTCAGATATCACGTTATTAATTACAGCCAGTTTTGACTCGCGAATACCGTAAGATACCTGAGAAAAAACCTTCATATTAGTTATTTCCGCGACAATGCTTGCCAAGTCAATAATTAAAATATCGGCTTCCAGAAAATAATCGTCAGAAAAATACTTAACGGACTCAAAAAATTGTTGAGAAAACTTTTCTCCAATTTGTTTAACATTCATTGACTTATTTATAACCAACGTTAATTATAATTTATTACAAAAAAAAAGTAAAGAGCATTTTGTGTCCAATCAATAATCTAAGATCATACGATCGTGCCCTTGAACCATATATGAAGTAAGTTTGTAGCTTAGCGGTTCTTCCCGCAAGCCTCCCGGCTTGTGGCCCGCATGCAAAACAAGTCATGCAACATTCATTACTTATCTACGGCACCTCAAGCGGGACACTGTGGTAGCGCGGGAACGGCTTGAATACATCCCTACAAACCCAACAGGTACATCCTAAATAAAATATCGTAAAAACTTTGAATTTCAAAGTACTTTTATTTAACTTCGTATTGCATATAAATTAGCCTAAAGCTAATTTTTAAACCATACGAATCATGAAAGAGGAAATACTTGCCAACCAGCACGATGCCCGGCAGCTGGAAAAACTGTACCGGAGCAATAAGGGGCTTTTTAAAAGCGAGTTCCACCAGCTTTATCCGGAGCTTAGCGGCAACACGCTTGCCGGTTTCTGGAAGGAAAGGCTGAACTACGAAAGCGAGGATACCAACTGGGGCACATCGCAGGAGATTTTGATGGTTGTGCTGGCATCTCTGTTTGCGGGCCTTATTGCCAAGCTGCCGGCTATTTTTAACATCAATGAGGAGCTTTTTTATTCGCGCAACGTTGGTTTTATCGTTTTTCCATTACTAATGGCATACTTCGGCTGGAAGAATAAACTATCTATAGGGAAGATCGCCTTTGTGGCAGGGGCACCCCTTGAGGCGCTGCTTTTCATCAATCTGCTTCCGCATGCGGTTAAGAGCGATACACTCACTTTATCCTGCATCCATCTCTTGCTTTTTTTATGGGCAATACTGGGTTTTGCCTTTGTGGGCGATACCAGGTCCGGTGCGGCATCGCGCCTTGGCTTTTTAAAGTACAACGGCGACCTGGTTGTAATGACCACCCTTATCCTGATAGCGGGCGGCATCATGTCGGCCATAACGGTGGGGCTTTTCTCGCTTATCGGCTTTAACATCGAGGAGTTTTACTTTAAAAATGTAGCCATATTCGGGCTGGCGGCCGCGCCGCTTGTGGGCACCTATCTTACGCAAACCAATCCGCAGCTGGTGGGGAAAGTTTCGCCGGTAATAGCCAAAATATTTAGTCCGCTGGTATTGGTGATGCTGATGGTGTACCTTATAGCCATGGTTTATTCGCGCAAAAACCCTTATAACAGCCGCGAGTTCCTCCTAATTTTTAATGCACTGCTTATTGGTGTTATGGCCCTTATTTTCTTTTCGGTTGCCGAGACCTCCAAAAGCAAAGAAAGCGCTCCGCAAACCTGGGTATTATTCCTGCTCTCGGTGGTAACCATCATTGTAAACGGCATTGCACTTTCGGCCATTTTGCTGCGGATAACCGAAGGCGGCTTTACGCCCAACAGGGCAGCGGTGCTGGGCAGCAATGTGCTTATTTTAATAAACCTGCTGCTGGTAACCGCACAGCTTTTTAAAACCGTATCAAAAAAGGGCGAAATAGCCGGCGTAGGGAAGGCTATTGCAGGGTATCTGCCCGTTTATTTTGCCTGGGCAATTATAGTAACGTTTATTTTCCCGCTGATCTTTGGGTTTAAATAGAGATTAAGAAAAGGTTTTTTGAACCCCGGCGCACATTGTGTGCCGGGGTTTTGTTTTTGAGGGAAGGATAATTTCCTGGACCTTTTGGCCCGCTTGCTGTATTGATAAAACGCCAAATTAATTCCAACCGCTGCTGCTCTGCCCAATTTCTCTTACCTGTTTAATGTAATTATCATCTTTTCCATTCAATTCACATTTCAAATATCTCAAATCTAATTTTATAGCTAACTTAGCGCGCATTACACACAACAATGAAAAGAGATAAATTAATATTTAAATTACTGGATGAAGAGCAGCAGCGCCAGGAAGAAGGCATTGAGCTGATAGCATCAGAAAATTTTGTGAGCAAGCAGGTGATGGAAGCCGCTGGCTCTGTTGCAACTAATAAATACGCCGAAGGCTTACCGGGCAAGCGCTATTATGGCGGCTGCGAGGTGGTTGACGAAATTGAGACCATTGCTATTGAGCGTGCCAAGCAACTTTTTAATGCCGAGTGGGCAAACGTGCAGCCGCATAGCGGTGCGCAGGCCAACGCTGCGGTTATGCTGGCTGTTTTAAACCCGGGCGATAAAATATTAGGGTTCGATCTTTCTCATGGCGGCCACTTAACACATGGTTCTGCCGTAAACTTTTCGGGCAAATTATACGAGCCTCATTTTTATGGGGTTAAAAAAGATACCGGTTATGTAGATTATGAGCAGCTAAAAGAAGTTGCCCTGCGCGAAAAACCAAAACTGATCATCTGCGGCGCTTCGGCTTACTCGCGCGATTGGGATTATGAGTTTATCCGCGCCGTGGCCGATGAGGTTGGCGCTTTGGTGCTTGCAGATATTTCGCACCCGGCAGGTTTAATTGCCCGCGGTTTGCTTACCGATCCGCTGCCGCATTGCCATATTGTTACCACTACCACCCATAAAACCCTGCGCGGCCCGCGCGGTGGCCTTATTTTGCTGGGTAAAGATTTTGAGAACCCATGGGGACTTAAAACACCAAAAGGCGAAGTGAGAATGATGTCGGCCTTACTGGATATGGCTGTTTTCCCGGGCACACAAGGTGGCCCGCTTGAGCATATCATCGCGGCTAAAGCCATTGCTTTTGGCGAGGCTTTGAGCGATAGCTACATGAAATACATTTTACAGGTGAAGCTAAACGGCGCGGCCATGGCCAAAGCGTTTGTAGAGCGCGGTTACGATATCATATCGGGCGGTACAGATAACCACCTGATGCTGATAGATCTGCGTAATAAAAACATCAGCGGTAAAGCCGCCGAGAAGGCTTTGGTATCTGCCGATATCACCGCGAATAAAAACATGGTGCCTTATGATGATAAGTCGCCGTTTGTAACTTCGGGCATTCGTGTAGGTACTGCGGCCATCACTACCCGCGGCTTAAAAGAGAAGCACATGGATACCATTGTTGAGCTGATTGATATGGTAATAAACGACCCTGAAAATGAAACTGTTTTAAGGAAAGTACGTAAAAGGGTGCACAAGCTGATGGAAGAGCATCCGCTTTACCGCGATAAGCACTTGGGCTAATAAATGGACGTAGCGCATCATACCCCTTCGGAACTGGAAAGCAGGCGCGTAACTGCCCTGCATTCTTATGATATCTTAGATACCATGCCCGAAAAGGAGTATGATGCTATTACCCGTTTAGCTTCCTACATTTGCCATGTGCCAATTGCCTTTATCTCTTTTATAGATGATTCCAGGCAATGGATAAAATCAACCATAGGGCTTGATATTGAGCAGGTGCCTGTTGAAGATACCTTTTGCCAGCATACCATTAAAGAGGATCACCTGGTAGTTATCCCCGATCTTACCAAAAAAGAACACTTTTGCGATGAGGAGATGGTTAAAGGCGATTTTGGCCTGCGGTTTTATGCCAGCGCCCCGCTGATAGATCCGGATGGTTACCGCATTGGTACCTTATGTGTGCTGGATACCCATGTAAGGCACATTACCCATGAGCAGCAGGATGCCCTCAAAGTGCTGGCCAGCGAGGTGATATCGCACCTGGTGCTGCGTAAGCAGAAAAAAGAACTGGAGCGAAACCTGCAGGTGCACAAGGATTTTTATACACTCTTTAACAATTCATCAGAGATTCATTTGATTGCCGGTGCCGATTCTAACATCGAGCTTATCAATAACTGTATTGAAGACATTCTGGGCTATACGGTAGATGAAGCCACAGGCAGATCGTTATGGAGTTTTGTAGCCGGGCAAAATCGCGAGCAGTATGTCCCGGTGATAGAAAAAGCCGTGGCAACCGAAAAACCTTTCGAAATAGAGACCAAAACCGTTACCCGCGCCGGCGATATAAAATGGATAAGCTGGACCGCCGTATACAAGGTGGGCAAATGGTATTGCAGCGGCCGCGACATTACCCTGCACAAAAAGCTCATTTCAGAAACAGAGCAGCTTTCGCTGGTGGCCAGCAAAATAAAGAACGGCGTTGTAATAAGCGATGCAGACGATAGGGTAATATGGACCAACGCCGCTTTTGAGCACATCACAGGCTACAACACGGGTGATGTTGACGGGAAATTCCTGAGCGAAGTTATAAAAGGCAGGCCCAAAGATGAAGCTGCCGAAATGGAGCTCATAGACGCGATAAAAAGTAAAAGATCGTACGAGGCGGAGCTCTCCATGTTTACTAAGGATGGTGAGCCGAAATGGATCTCGGTAACCAACTCGGTTATCTATGCAAGCGATGGCGCGATAGAAAAATTCATCCGCATTATTATTGATATTACTACCCGCAAGCGTGCCGAGCAGGATGTGGAGATCCTGTCATTCGCGGCCCGCAAATCGCCAAGCGGTATCATGATACGTGATAACGAAAGCAGGATAGTATGGATGAACGAATCCATGGAGAAGATAATAGGGTACACCCTGGAGGACTTAAAAGGGCAAACTGTTGGCACCAAACTGGTTGGCGCAGAAACCGACATGGAGGTTTTTAAAGGGGCAGTACAAAAGGTAAAAGAGAACAAGCCTTACGAGGTTGAAATTAAAATATACAAAAAGGACGGCACGCCCGTATGGGTGTTTATATCAAACAGCCCGCTGTTTAACGAGGCCGGAAGCGTTGAACGCCAAATAGGCGTTATGGTGGATATTACCAGCCGCAAAAAAGCCGAGGAAGAGTTAACCATGCTATCGCTTGTGGCCAGCAAAACCACCAGCGGTGTGGTTATCAATGATAGTGAAGGTAAGGTAGAGTGGGTGAATGATGCCTTTGAGCATATTACCGGCTACGGGCTGGTGGATGTAAAGGATAAGCACCTCGGCGATACACTGAAAGGGGAATTGACGGATGTATCCATCATTAGCAAGGCGCGCGAACTATCGGAGAAGAAACAATCTTTTGAGGTAGATCTGCTCATCTACCGTAAAGACGGGCAACCGGTTTGGATCTCGATCATCAATTCGGTTATTACCGATGATGCCGGCAAGGTGGATAAATACATCGAGGTAATTATTGATATCACCTCCAAAAAGAAGGCCGAGCTGGAACTGATAGCCGCCAAGGAAGAAGCCCTGCAGCTGAGCCGCGCCAAGGATATGTTCATCGGCGTAATGAGCCACGAGATCCGCACCCCGCTTAACGCCGTGATCGGCATGAGTCATCTGTTGCTCGATGACAACCCTTTAGAATCGCAAAAGGAAAACCTCAGCATCCTCAAATTCTCGGCAGAAAACTTAATGACGCTGATAAACGATGTGCTGGATTTTACCAAGATAGAAACCGGCAATATCGAGCTGGAAAACGCGCATGTAAATATCCGCGATATGATCCAGGGGGTTACTGCCTCTATGCAATACAGGGCGGCAGAGAAAAACATCTACCTGAAAAGCGCTATAGAAAACGCCACCCCGGCGGTTGTAATTGGCGATAGGGCGCGGCTGGTACAAATTTTGTTAAATTTGGTGAGCAACGCGGTTAAATTTACCGCTACAGGCGGGGTTGATATCGATTTGAAGGTAATAGAAGAGACAAAAAAAACCGTCAGGATACGTTTTGCTGTAACTGACAGCGGAATTGGTATTGCAAAAAACAAATTAAATACCATCTTTGAATCTTTTAAGCAGGCCGAGGCGAATACCACCCGCGAATATGGCGGAACGGGCTTGGGCTTAGCCATCAGCAAAAGGCTGATTGAACTGCACGATTCGAGGATCAACGTCGACAGCATACCGGGGCAGGGGTCAACCTTTTGGTTCACTATAACCTTTAAAAAGCTGGACGACCAAACCATAAATAACAGCAACAAAGTGGAAACAGGATTAAATATCAACGTACTGGTAGTAGATGATAACCAAATAAACAGGTTATTGATAAACAAGGTTCTGAAAAAATGGGGCGCCACTGCCGATTTTGCCGAGAACGGCCAGGAAGCGATAGATAAACTGGAAGCCTTTAAAAACTTTGACGTGGTGCTGATGGATATCCACATGCCAATAATGGGCGGACTGGAAGCAGCAGGCATCATCCGCACCATGACCGATCCGTACTTTCAAAAATTACCCATCATAGCACTTACCGCATCTATGCTGAGCAACCAGATGGGCCAGATAGAGCACGCCGGCATGAATGATTACATCCTGAAACCCTTCGACCCGACAACCCTGCACATGAAGTTGAGTAAGTATCAGAAACAATAGGTAGAGGTTAGTTAGTTGGAGGTCAGAGATTAGAAAAATATCGAACACCGAATGCTGAATTTCGAATGATGAAGTTTAGCCGCTGTCAATAATACGAAGCGTTCCTACGGAGCGCTTTTTTGTTTTATGATGATTTTCTACCCACGAGATGTGCCGATGGCACTTGGGCATTATTCTATACAACATTGGCATTAAAAGACATGCAAAATCAATCGGTGAAATCATTCTACAATCGGTGCAATCCTAAATTGCATAAGCCATAGTAGCTATACTCAGCGTCAGTCCCGGCACTTTAAGCAATTCTATCCCACAGGCCTCCAGGGTAGCACCCGTAGTTACGGTATCATCTACTAATAAGATATGTTTATTTGCCAGCCGCTCGGGGTGTGCAACAGCAAACACCTCCTGCATATTCTCAAACCGGGCAAACCGCGATTTATGCGTTTGCGTTTTGGTAGCCACCGCACGGATGAGGTTATCCACCTCTACCGTTGCATTTAATTTTTCGGCAAGGCCATGGGCAAAGCAAGCGCTTTGATTATAGCCGCGCTCCTTCATCCGCTTTTTGTGGAGCGGTACGGGGATAATATAATCGGCTGTTTTAAAAATATCGTTCTCCGCAAGTTGCCTGCCCGCTACCTCGCCCAATATATTGCCTATGCGTTGTTGCCCATCGTACTTAAAGTGGTGCATCATTTGTTGCACTTTGCCGCCTTTGTTAAAAAAGTAAAGCGCGTAGGCCGCCCGCACTGGCAGTTTGCCCCAAAATTGCTGCGCCACAATGTTATCGGGCTGCTGGTGAAAGTTGGTGTAGGGGAGGTTGTACAGGCAGTTGGTGCAAATAAGATCTTCCCCGGCAACCAAACTGGCATGGCAGGCCGCGCATAGCTCCGGGAATATCAGCGATATAAAATCGGAAAGGTAGCGGCGCAGGAGATTCATTAGTACAATAATTAATCTTATTGTATAAAATGAATTTTCAACACAGTATGTGGTTGGAGGCGCCTAAAATCTTTAATATTACAGGTGTAAAGATCTGTGCAATGTTGTTCGGCAATGGCAACGTGTAAGCAATCGCTAAAGTTTCTATAACCGATAATTCCTGCCAATTCGGTTGCCCTTTTAAATTCAGGCAAATTATACTCAATGGGGTTTAATTGCGTAAGAAAGTCTATGTGTGAAGTAGTTGAACGGGAAGGTTGGTTAAGTTTGCCTAAAACGAATGCGGCTTCTTGAACGCTTAGCCAAGATATTGATAAATTGCCTCCGGATACAAATTTGTTCAATAAAGTTTTTACCTGTGTATGTAACGCTGGATTTTGCTTGATTAAAGAATGAACCAATACATCGGTATCAATGTAGTGCATAGATATTAAAAGCCGCGGCTGTGTGATTCTTTGATAAGAGCGTGAATGTCAATATCCGGAGAAATAATAGGTGCGTTTTTACTGTTCTCCTCTATCATCTTAAGCAGTTTTTCTTTATCCCTAACAGGCTCTGCAGTTTTGTTATCTATCGACTTAACGGTGATCTCAACTTCCTGCCCGGTAAACATGGTTTTAAGAGATTCAAGAAACTCTATGCTTAGTTCTTTTGCTTTTAAGCGGTATGTTGTTTGCATGATAAATCAAATATAACTAAAACACAAATAAATCCAAAGCGCTTACGCTTCCTCCGCTATCGCTTTATCCTTCTCTTTAATAGCTAATTGCCCGCAAGCAGCATCAATATCTTTACCGCGGCTGCGACGCAGGTTGGTATTTACGCCCTGGCTGCGCAAGTAATCGGCAAAGGCCTCTACCTTATCTTCACCGGCGTTAATGTAGCTGGCGAAAGAGATAGGGTTATACTCAATGATATTTACCTTGCAGGGGATGTGCCTGCAAAACTTAGCCAGCTCCATGGCATCCTGTATGTTGTCGTTTACAC
This sequence comes from Mucilaginibacter pankratovii, assembly GCF_014773265.1. Taxonomy (GTDB): domain Bacteria; phylum Bacteroidota; class Bacteroidia; order Sphingobacteriales; family Sphingobacteriaceae; genus Mucilaginibacter; species Mucilaginibacter pankratovii. The sequence continues at coordinate 53,846 of NZ_JACWMY010000009.1, forward strand.
CATCAAAAATAATGTACTCGTAGGTTACTGCGTTCTTGGTTTTGGCGTAGAAGTATTTTAGGGCATCAGCCAGCGCTTTTAACGAGTTTTGCTCGTTAATGGGCATAATGGTGTTGCGCTTTTCGTCGTTAGCGGCGTGCAGCGATAAAGCAAGGTTGAATTTTACCTCGTCGTCGCCAAGTTTGCGAATCATTTTGGCGATGCCGGCGGTAGATACCGTAATACGCTTGGCCGCCATACCCAGGCCATCGGGCGAGGTGATGCGCTCGATGGATTTCATCACGTTGGCGTAGTTAAGCAAAGGCTCGCCCATGCCCATGTACACAATGTTTGATAGCGGGATGCCGTAATTTTCGCGGGCTTGTTTATCAATCAGTACTACCTGGTCGTAAATCTCATCGGGGTTAAGGTTGCGCTTGCGCTCCATATAACCGGTGGCGCAAAATTTACAGGTTAGGCTGCAACCCACCTGCGATGATACACAGGCCGTCATTCTGTCGGCGGTTGGAATTAAAACACCCTCAATTAAGTGGGTATCGTGTAAAATAAAAGAATTTTTTATAGTTTTATCAGCACTAACCTGTGAAGTATTTATTTTAACGTTATTGATAATAAATTTCTCATCAAGTTTAGTACGGAGTTCTTTTGAAATATTGCTCATGTCCTCAAAAGACAAGCATGATTTTTTCCACAGCCATTCGTACACCTGTTTGGCCCTGAAAGCCTTTTCATCCATCTGGATAAAATGCGCCTGAAGTGCCTGAAGGTCAAGGCTGCGGATATCAATTTTGTCTTTTTTTGCGTTCACAGTACAAAAGTACTTAAATTTAAAAATTCCGATGCCTTTTTAAAGTCATTCTTTTATAGTGTTAAAAACAATAACTAAAAGTTAATTGTATTTACTAAAATTGGGTGGAGTTAAATTTTTTTTAGAAGATGCCATTTTACACTGAATGAAAAGTTTTACAGCCGATTACGTTTACCCAGTTTGTGCCGATCCAATTAAAAATGGAATAGTAACAGTAGATGATGCCGGAAAAATAATCTCTATTACCGATAACCAATCTCCTGATCTACAAAATGTTCCCGCAGAGCGCCTGAGTGGCGTTATCATCCCGGGGTTTATCAACACCCACTGCCATACCGAACTCTCCCATCTTAAAGGCAAGATCGTCGCCGGCAACGGGCTCATCAGTTTTATAAAAGATGTACAGAATTTTAGGAATACCGAGAAGCAAGCCATTATAGAAGCCGCCGAAAGTGCCGACGAGGAGATGTACAACAATGGAATTGTAGCCATTGCCGATACCAGTAACAGCAATTTTACGATAGATCTGAAGGCAAAAAGCAAGCAGTATTACCACACTTTTGTGGAGATATTTGGCTTTTTACCCGAGAGCGCAGAAGAACTCTTTGCTAAAGCGCTGGCCCTGGCCGGGGAATTTAAACCGCAATCGGTATCTGTTACCGCTCACGCCCCTTACTCGGTATCTAAAGAATTATTTAAGCTGATCAAACGGCATAGCGATAGCGGTGAGAACCTGCTGAGCATTCATAACCAGGAGTGCGAGGATGAGAATAAGTTTTACCGCTATAAGATGGGCGGTTTTATAGACATGTATAAGCACTTCGGTATCAACATAGATTACTTTCGGCCGCAGGCGCGTAACTCCTTGCAATCTATTATACCGCTGCTTACCAACCGGCAAAAAATATTGATGGTGCACAATACCTGCACCAATTTAAAGGATATCTATTTTATCAAGCGGTTCGACAGGAAGATAAACTGGTGCTTTTGCCCCAATGCCAATATGTATATAGAAAAGCGCCTGCCCAAAGTGGAGCTTTTTGTAAACCAGGGGCTTAATATTACCCTGGGTACCGATAGCCTGGCCTCAAACGATAAGCTTTGCATCCTAAGCGAAATGCGCACGCTGCAGCAAAACATCCCTTCGCTAAGTTTTGATACCCTGCTGCAATGGGGCACCAGTAACGGAGCCAAATTTTTGGGCATCGATAACGAAAAGGGGACCCTTGAAGTTGGTAAAACCCCGGGACTCAACCTCATCACCGGCCTCGACGGAAACAAAATTACCCCGGAAACGAAAGTTCGCAGGTTAATTTGAAAATGAAATGATTTGAAGATTTGAAAATCAATTGCCGGTTTCAGATATAACCACTTAATTTGAAAAGCAATTACGTTTTTAAGTTGTTGCCATTTTAATCTTCAAATTAGCACATCTTCAAATTTTCAAATCAAAATGAAGCATCTCGATATTACAGTAAAAGGCAAAGTGCAGGGCGTTTCTTTCCGGGTGGCGGCAAAAGCCGTTGCCGATCAGCTTGGCGTGCGGGGGCTTGTGCGTAATCAGCCTAATGGCGATGTGTTTATTGAAGCCGAAGCCGATGATTTTATGATGGATATGTTTTTAGAATGGTGCCACGAAGGCGCGGAACACGCCGTAGTTACCGGTGTGGAAACGCATGATGGCGAATTAAAAAACTATCGTAATTTTGAGGTTGTAAAAAAATAGTTCGGTACACCTTAAGCTCCCTCTGATTGTCAACCGCAAAAAAATTCGCCGGGCAAACTTTTGTATATGGTTTAAGCACCATTGCCGGCCGTGTACTCAGTTTTTTTCTGACGCCGATATACACACGCACCTTCTCCACAAAAGTATATGGCATATTCGGAAACCTGTATAGCTATGCTTCCATACTGAATGCCCTGCTGGCCTTCGGGATGGAGACCACATTTTTCAGGTATCTCAACAAACGGCCCGATGATAAGCAAACTGTTTATAACAACGCGTTCGGTGCTGTTTTGGCGATGTCCTTATTGTTTTTAGCGCTTACCTTTCCTTTTGCCGGGTTAATCACAAGCTGGATCCGCATAGATTCATCTACACCCGTATCCGAGTATATCCTGTTTATCAAATTTTTTATTGGTACGCTGGTGGTTGATGCCATTTCGGTGATACCGTTTGCCAAGATCCGTGCCGACGGGCGCCCGGGCCGGTACGGGATGCTGAAGTTTGTAAACGTAATGATGTTTGTAAGCTTAAACCTCATGTTCATTTACCTGTTGCCGGCTATTGTTAAGCACAACTGGCCCGGTGCCGGCTTGATAGCGCCCTGGTTTAAGCAGGGCTGGATAGGTTATGTATTCCTTTCGAATTTTATTGCCAACTCCATTACCGCAATAATGCTGCTGCCCGAGTTTTTAAAGCTGCGGCCCAAATTTAGTAAAGAGCTACTCACGGAGATGCTGATGTACAGCTGGCCGGTGCTTATTGCAAACTTCTCTTACCTTGTAAACGAAAACCTGGATAAAATTCTTTTGGGTAAATTATTACCGCTTAACGAAAGCGCTACCCAGGTAGGTATCTATTCGGCATGTTCCAAAATCTCGGTATTCCTTAGCATATTTGTAAACGCCTTCAGGCTGGGTGCCGAACCATTCTTTTTCAGTCATGCAAAAAACAAGAACGCTACACAAACCTATGCCCGTATTATGCACTATTTTGTGATAGCGGTTTGTATGATATTTGTGGCGCTGGTGGCCAATATAGAGTTGCTTAAGTATTTTATAAAGGGGAAGGATGCCGCGCAAACGGCCTTGTACTGGTCGGGCATTAAGGTGATACCCGTGCTGCTTTTTGGCTATGTAAGTTTGGGTATTTATATGAATTTATCGGTTTGGTATAAGCTTACCGATCAAACAAAATACGGGCTGTACATATCGGGCATTGGCGCTTTGGTAACCATTGTGCTCAATGTTATCTTCATCCCTTTTTACGGTTACATTGCCTCGGCCTGGATCTCGCTTAGCACTTACACTACCATGATGGTGCTATCGTACCTGTGGGGGCAAAAACATTATCCTATCCCTTACCTCTTAAAAAAGAACCTCACTTATATCATAATATCGCTCGCACTCGTTTACTTATCATTCAGCATATTTAAGCGCAATATATTTATCAGCAACGGCTTGTTTATTTTATTTGCACTGGGGGCATTGTATACCGAACGAAAAGAACTAAAAGCTATATTTAGCAAATGAACATCAGGGTAATCAACAGATCTAAAAATACTTTACCGGCTTACGAAACGCTCCATGCCGCCGGGATGGATCTGCGTGCCGAGCTGGAGGCCCCCGTTATTTTAAAACCACTGGAGCGCCAGCTGATAGCCACGGGGCTTTATATTGAGCTGCCCGAAGGCTACGAAGCACAGATCCGTCCCCGCAGCGGTTTGGCCTATAAACATGGTATCGGCATTGTAAACTCACCGGGTACTATTGATGCCGATTACCGCGGCGAAATAAAGGTACTGCTGGTGAACCTTTCTAACATTGATTTTGAGATAAACACCGGCGACCGGATTGCCCAGATGGTAGTGGCCAAACACGAGCAGGTGAAATGGGAAGAGGTTGACACGCTGAGCGACACCACCCGGGGTGCAGGCGGTTACGGCCATACTGGTAAAAGCTAAATAATGAAGAAAGCGGCATTTATAATACTGTTGGGTGGTTTGTGTACCACGGCATTTGCTCAAAAAAGGAGCAATGGCGATGGCGCGTCCCTAAAGCAGCTGAGCGCCTCAGATAGTAGCCGGGTAAAGGAGCTGTTCTTTTCGGCCATCCGCCAAAAAACAATTGATAATACCAGGCTCGCGACCGAGTTGTTTGGCCAGGTGCTGGCTATCGACCCAAACAACGATGCCTCGATGTATGAACTGGCCAACCTGCAAAAAGCGCAGAACAATTACCAGGCAGCAGCCCCGCTGTTAGAAAAAGCAACCGCTGTAAGCCCCGATAACGAATGGTACTGGCTGGCCCTTGCCGATAGCTACGAAAAAGCAAACGACCTGGTGAAACTACAGGGCGCCTTTGATCAACTGATCCGAATTAACCCCGATAAGCCCGGCTATTATTTTGGCAAGGCAAGTGTTTACTCGGTGCAGCGCAAGTACGATGAAGCCATAAAACTATACGATAAGGTAGAAACCATAACCGGCCCAACGGAAGAATTGCAAAGCAACCGCCAAAAAATTTACCTGATACAGGGTAAGGTTGATAAAGCATCAGACGGGCTGGAGAAAATGATTGCCGATAACCCTAATGAGGCCCGCCATTACCTGATGCTTGCTGAACTGTATAATTCCAACGGGTTAAACGATAAGGCGATAGAGGTATTGAATAAAGGTGTTGCCGCGCTTGATAAGGAAAAGAACAATGGGCTTGGTTATGGCCTGCTGCACATGGCCCTGGCCGATGTTTATAAGGATAAAAAAGACCCGGTGGCCAGCTTTAATGAGCGGAAGATAGCCTTTGCTAACCCGGATATTGATGTGGAGCAAAAGGTGCGCGTGATACAGGACTATGTTCCCCAACTTACCGACCCTAAACTGAAGGTACAGGTGCTGGAACTTAGCCGCTTGCTTACGGTTGCCCACCCCGGCAGCGATAAGGCATTTGCCATTTACGGCGATATGCTGGTACAAACAGAACAGTATCGCGAAGCAAAACCGGTGTATAAAAAATCGGTAGGGCTAAATCCGCAATCATATCAGGTACACGAGCAATTGGTACGCATAGAAATGGCCGAAAGCGATTTTGAAGGCGCTATAAAAGATGGCGAGAACGCGCTCAGCTATTTCCCCAACCAGGCGTGGATGAATTATTTGGTAGGCATAGCCTGGCAGCAAAACAAAAACTACAACAAAGCCCTTGGTTATTTAAAAAACGCGGCGGGCTTAGAGGCTACCGATAAGGACATGCTTTCGCAATGCTACTCGGCTATGGGCGATTGCTATCATTCCATCAGCGATAACAAAAGTTCGGATGAGGCTTACGAGAAAGCGCTGAGCTACAACCCTGATAATGCTTTCACGCTGAACAATTATGCGTACTATTTGTCGTTAAGGAACGAGCACCTGGATAAGGCGGCGGCAATGTCTAAACACAGTACCGAGCTGCAGCCCAACACCGCTTCGTTTGAAGATACTTACGCTTGGATCTTATTCAGGCAGAAGAACTACGCCGAAGCAAAGGTTTGGATAGAGAAGTCGCTCGCGCATGATAAAACAGACAGCGCGGTAAAGACAGAACACTATGGCGATATCCTGTTTTTTACAGGAGACACCAGCGGTGCCCTACAAAATTGGGAAAAAGCCAAAAAACAAGGTGGCACGTCGCCGGCATTAGAGAAAAAAATAAATGAGAAAAAATATTCTGAATAAAATAGCCATCATCCTTTTACTGATTATAGCGGCAAGCTGTAAATCAAAAAAACTGGTGGTGGTACAGCGCCCAACAAAGGATACGGCTGTTGTAAAAACAAACGATGTAGCCGAGCGGCTGGCAGCCATACGCGCCAAACAAGTCACCTTTAATACCTTTAGCGGCAAGGCCAAAACCAAACTGGTTATCAATAACGACGATAATGATTGTACCCTCAATATCCGTGTAAACCGCGATCAGAAGATCTGGATCTCCATTACCGCCATAGCCGGCCTGGAGGTTGCCAGGGCATTGATAACGCCCGATAGCATCCTGGTAATAAACCGTTTCCAAAACCTGTACTTAAAAAAACCGTTCAGCTATGTGCACAGGTTTGCAGGCAGGCAGATCAATTTTAAAACACTGCAGTCGTTATTAGTAGGCAACGCCATAGGCGAACTGCTGAACGAGGACGCCAAATTTACACCCGAGGGCAGCAATACAGGCGTAACCGGCGATTTACAAGGTATGGTGTATAAGCTATTACTTGGCCCCGATTTGAAGGTAACCCAAACTAACCTGGCCAACAAAAGCGCCGGGCAAACCTTGCAGGTGGCCAACCGGGTTTTTATACAGGCCGATAACCGCGTGGTACCATCGCAAATAGATATTACCTCTAACGCGCCGGGCAATAAAGTACTGGCTAATTTACGTTACACCACGGTAGAATTCGACCGTGTTTTAGAGTACCCGTTCAGTATTCCAAAAAGTTATCAACCTGCAGATTAAAAATCATATTTTTGATGAATGAAATTTTTTAAAGCAGCCCTGATCATAATTGCTGTATGTACAGCTACCAGCGTGTTTGCGCAAACCAGCGACGAATTAAAACGCCGTAAAAATAAACTTACCGAGGAGCTGCAGCAGCTAAACCGCGAGTATGAGGAAACTGCCAGCAATAAAAAGGTTTCGTTAAGGCAGTTGAATAATCTTAAGATACAAATAAACCTGCGCCAGGAAAAGATAGCCAATATCAACGCCGAGGTAAGAAATTTAGATAATCAGATCTCCGAGAGCAATAATACCGTACATAACCTGCAGAGCCAGTTAGACCAGTTAAAAAAAGAGTACGCCGGCATGGTGTTGTTTGCTTACCGCAACCAAAGCGCCTATAATAAGCTGATGTTTATTTTTGCGTCAAAAGACTTTAACCAGGCGTACAGGCGTTTAAAATATTTACAGCAATTTGGTACCTACCGCGAGCGGCAGGCCGGTTACATACAGGGCACACAAAAAGAACTGCATGTAAAAATAAACGAGCTGGATAGAGACAAAAAAGAGAAAAGCAACTTGCTTACCGAGCAGGAAAAAGAAAAGGCGGAATTAGGTAAGGCAAAAAGTAACCAGGTAAAAGTAATTACCGACCTGAGCAAACACCAGGGCGAGCTTAAAAAGCAACAAAAGGATGTTCAGCAAAAAATTGCGAAAACCAACCGCGAGATAAATAACGCTATCCGCAGGGAGATAGAGGAAATGAGGCGCAAGGCCGAGGAAGAAGCAAGGAGAAGGGCAGAGGAAGCAGCGCGTATTGCAGCAGCTAAAGCCAAGGCCGATGCCGCTAATAATAATGCGCCGGCGCCTACTGTAACTAAAAAGCCTATAGTTGTAAAACGTACAACCGATAGCGAAGCGCTGAACGCCACACCCGAAGCCGCCAAGTTATCAAACGACTTTTTGGGTAACCGCGGGCGTTTGCCATGGCCGGTTGCCAGCGGGCAGCTGATACACGGTTTTGGTACGTATGTAGAAGATGGGATCCGTAATGATAACAATGGCTACGAGATAAGGGCCGCAGCGGGCGCTCCCGTAAGGGCAGTGTTTGATGGTACGGTGAAAATGGTGAAGGATATCAGCGGTACTTATCTGGTTATTATAAATCATGGCGAGTATTTTACATCGTACTCCAACCTTCGGTCGGTAAATGTTTCGGTAGGGCAAAAGGTTAGCACCAAGCAAACCATTGGCGCTGTAGCAACAGATCAGATCAGTGGTGAGTCGTCAGTGAACTTTATCCTGAATAAGGGTACCACATTTGTGGACCCGCGCGTATGGCTGGCACCTGCAAACTAAAGTGTTAACTATAGCGTTGTAATTGTATATTTGTAACCTTAATTGTGAGATAAGATGTTGGGCATAGTTTTTTTATTCCTGAATATAGGTACCGGCGAAATGGTGTTGATCATTTTCGCGGCGCTGATGCTGTTTGGCGGCGAGAAATTGCCCGAGATAGCGCGCGGCCTTGGGAAGGGGATCCGCGATTTTAAAGATGCTTCGGACGATGTTAAACGCGAGATAAACAACCAGATAAATAATTACGAGGATAAAAAATCGGATCTAAAAAAATCTTTGGAGCTGGAAGAAAAGCCTAAAGAGGAACTCCCGGCATACGTTGCCCCTGAGTATACCCCAATAGAAGGCACCCTGCCGGCTTTTGAAGGCCAGGCCGCTACCGATGCTATTGAAGACCATACCGAACTGGGCAACCCGGAAGCGCCCGAAACTTACGAAAGCGAACCGGAATTAAAGCACCCCGTTACCGGCAGCGCAAACGGCTCATCCATCAACCTGAGCAAGAGCGAAGAGCCCGAGAACAAGACTATCGAAGAAGAATATAAATAACACAAAAATATTAACATACATAAAAATTAAAGAAAATGGGATTAGGCGCACCAGAAATTATTCTGATCATTATCGCAATACTAATATTGTTTGGCGGTAAAAAAATTCCTGAACTGATGAAAGGTTTGGGTAAAGGCGTAAAAGAATTTAAAGACGCTCAGAACGGCGAAAACACCACAGCTTCAGAAGAAAAATCGAAGTTATAATTGCCGGTTTCTTATTGGGCAGCTTTGCAGCTGTTTAAACTTATAAACTTATCTGTTGAAATAGTTATGCTTCAACGGATAAGTTTTTTATTTTAGGCCCCATGTCTAAAGATTTTTCCTCTTACAAAGAGATTAAGAGAGGGTTACAAAACGGAGCGGTTACAGGCGAAAGCCTGGTAAAAGGTTACTTGCAGCAGATAAAGGCAAATGCCCGTTTAAATGTTTTTAACGAAGTTTTTGAGCAGGAAGCGCTTGTTTCTGCCAAAGCTGTAGATGCGCGTATCAAAAGCGGTACTGCCGGCAGGCTGGCCGGTATGGTTATCGCTATAAAAGATAACATCTGCTATAAAGATCATAAGGTAACGGCGTCTTCCCGTATCCTGGAAGATTTTACCTCCATCTATTCATCCACCATTGTAGAGCGTTTATTAGCCGAAGATGCCATCATCATTGGCCGCTGCAATTGCGATGAATTTGCCATGGGTGCGGCTAACGAAAACTCTTTTTTTGGCGCGGTAAAGAATTTTGCTGATGAAACCCGTGTTTCGGGCGGATCATCCGGCGGCTCGGCGGTTGCGGTGCAGGCCGGTATGTGCCATGCTGCTATAGGTACCGATACCGGCGGCTCGGTGAGGCAGCCCGCGTCGTTTTGCGGGGTGGTGGGCTTTAAGCCAACCTACGGCCGCATCTCCAGGCACGGCATCATCTCATACGCCTCCTCGTTCGACCAGGTGGGCACACTGACAAAATCTGTTGACGATGCGGCCTTGCTATTCGAAATAATGGCCGGTGCAGATGAGTTTGACGGTACCCTTTCGCAAAGGCCCGTTCCCAAGGCCGATGCGCATACCAAAGACAGCGGCAAAAAGAAGATCGCCTATTTACAGGAAGCGTTATCCAGCCCTGGGGTGGATGCCGATGTAAAGAACACGCTGATCAATTCCATAGAAAAACTAAGGGCCGAGGGGCATGCGGTAAAAGCCATCTCTTTTGAATATTTAGAATACCTGGTGCCTGCTTACTATATTTTGGCCATGGCCGAGGCATCCAGCAACCTGGCCCGGTACGATGGCGTACATTACGGTTATCGCAGCCCCAACGCAACCGATCTTACCTCCACTTACAAGCTTTCCCGCTCGGAAGGGTTTGGTAAAGAGGTAAAACGCCGCATTATGCTGGGCACATTTGTGTTAAGTGCCGGTTACTACGATGCTTATTACGCAAAGGCCCAAAAAGTACGTCGGCTGATCAAAGAACAAACCAACAAGATCCTACAGGAGTACGATTTCCTGCTCACCCCAACCGCTCCCGAACCTGCCTTCCCGATAGGGAAAAAGGAAAAAGACCCGGTGGTAACCTACCTGTATGATATTTTTACAGTACAGGCGTCGCTGGCTGGTTTGCCCGCCATCTCGTTGCCAACCGGCAATAACAGCAAGGGTTTGCCGTTAGGTTTGCAGCTATTGGGTAAGGGTTTTGCCGAGGAAGAACTGTTGAATTTCTCTGAATATTTCTTGCAGCTATAGAAAAATTATACATTAGTAAATAATTTCCCCGGGGGCCTCTGCTGCCGGGCATAACCTAATTTATGAAGAAATTCTTTACGTTTATTATCTGCGTGGCGGCACTGCAGCTAATTAAAGCGGATAGTTTGTACGCTCAATCGTTCAATGCAGATACTGCGGCGCTGCTGCCTGTAAGGGAAGTGGCGGTTTCCAAATACCAGGATGTTATTTTTAAGCGCCGGCTGGATTCTATTCAAAAGGATGTACCGCTGGATTATAACGGCTACGTGCAGGGCTATATAGATGTGTATATGAGCCGCCGCGACGAGATCGGCCGTTTCCTGGGCCTCTCCAAATATTACTTCCCCATTTATGAAAAAGCTTTCCGCGATGCGGGAGTGCCCGAAGAGATCAAATATCTGTCGATAGTAGAATCGGCGCTGAACCCGAACGCGGTATCGCGCGTGGGAGCCGCCGGTCCCTGGCAATTCATGTCGGAAACGGCCAAGATCTACGGCCTAAAAATGACCGATTATGTGGATGAGCGCCGCGACCCCATCCAATCCAGCCAGGCTGCCGCCGCTTACCTGCGCGATGCTTACCAGCAATTTGGCGATTGGCTGCTGGCCATCGCATCGTACAACTGCGGTAAAAGCAACGTAGAGAATGCCCTCGCCAAAACCGGCGCTACCGATTACTGGTCCATCCGCCAGTTATTGCCCGCCGAAACACGGGGCTATGTGCCGGCATACATTGCCATTAGCTATGCCATGAATTATTACAACCGGCACGGCATTCGCCCGCAACCTACCGATATACCGATGGAGAACGATACGGTTAGTGTGAACCGGATAGTGCCCATGAGCCGTATAGCTGCCGCATTAGGGATGGACCTAAAAGACCTGGTAACCCTTAACCCCAGCTATCGGATGCTTATCGTAAACGGTTCCTCGGCCGCGCCGCGAAGGATCCTGGCGCCGCATTCGCATAAAGAACGTTTTACAGTTTTAGCACAGGCAGTAGATAATCCTAATTATGTGATACCGGCATACCGGCCCGTTTATGTAGCACCCCCGCAGGTAAAACCTAAACCAGTAGCAGTACAAACTGTGGCGCAAGCAACGCCGGTAGCTCAAAACGCGGCTGTTCAAACGGGGACAACTGCGCCTGCAATAGTGCCAATGGCTAATATGCCCCAATATTATAAAACGGTAAAAGGCGATACTTTGGCTACTATAGCAGCAAAGTACGGGCTTAAGGTAGAGGACCTGATGGGTTGGAACAAACAATTGGGCGATAATAAAAATATACCCCTGGTTCCCGGGCTTACCGTTAACCTAAGCAGGGGGTAATAAATATCCAATAGTGGCCGGGTTTCGATGTATTTCGAAACCCGGCCTTTTTTATTACCAGCTTTCAAAAAAAGTAATCGTAATTTTGGGGGCTTGAATTAGAGAAGATGAATAAACCAAATCGTAAACAGGACGCCTTAAATTACCACTCCAAAGGCCGCCCGGGTAAAATACAGGTAGTGCCAACCAAGCCTACCAATTCTCAACGAGATTTAACTTTAGCTTACTCCCCGGGTGTTGCCGAGCCTTGCCGCGCAATTGCCGAAAACGTGGATGATGTATATAAATACACTGCCAAAGGTAACCTGGTTGCTGTGATCAGTAACGGTACCGCTGTACTTGGGCTGGGTAATATTGGTCCCGAAGCCAGTAAGCCGGTAATGGAGGGCAAGGGCCTGCTGTTTAAAATTTATGCCGATATCGATGTGTTCGATCTGGAGATAAATGCCAAAACGGTTGATGAATTTGTAACGATAGTAAAGGCGCTGGAGCCAACCTTCGGCGGCATAAACCTGGAGGATATATCGGCCCCAACCTGCTTTGAGATAGAGCGGAGATTGAAGGCCGAAATGAAGATCCCCGTAATGCACGATGATCAACATGGTACAGCCATTATATCTGGCGCGGCGCTAATGAACGCCTGCGAGATCCAGGGGAAAAAGCTGGATAAGATAAAAATGGTTGTGAACGGCGCGGGTGCCGCGGCGGTTTCCTGCTCAAAAATGTACCTGTCGCTGGGAGTGAAGAAAGAGAACCTGGTGATGTTTGATATCAACGGTGTGCTGGATACCAGCCGGACCGACTTGGACGACATCCGTATGGAGTTTGCCACCGAACGCAAGGATGTTAAAACCCTTGCCGATGCCATGAAGAACGCCGATGTATTTGTGGGTCTTTCGGCAGGTAACGTGGTTACCCCGGCAATGCTGGTGAGCATGGCCAAAAACCCCGTGGTATTTGCTATGGCCAACCCCGAGCCCGAGATCAGTTACGATTTGGCAGTTGCCGCTCGTAAGGATATCATTATGGCCACCGGCCGCTCAGATTTCCCTAACCAGGTGAACAACGTATTGGGTTTCCCCTACATTTTCCGCGGAGCGCTGGATGTAAGGGCAACCGCCATTAACGAAGAAATGAAAATTGCCGCGGTACACGCCATAGCCGAAATGGCTAAAAAGCCGGTACCCGAGGCGGTTAACTTAGCATATAATATTACCAACCTCAAATTCGGCAGGGATTATATTATCCCTAAACCGATGGACCAGAGGTTAATTACGGAGGTGTCGTCCGCTGTGGCACGTGCTGCTATGGAAAGCGGTGTTGCCCGTAAAGCCATTACCGATTGGGATGCTTATAACGAGGAGCTGCTATCGCGATTAGGCACCAATAACAAGCTGATGCGCGATATTACCAACAAGGCCAAACAAGCGCCAAAACGGGTGGTATTTGCCGAAGCGGATACTTACAAGATCTTACGCGCAGCCCAGATCGTTAAAGATGAAGGCATCGCCACGCCAATTCTTTTAGGTAATATAGAGAAGATAAAGGCCATTATGCGCGAGAACGAGCTGGACTTGGGCGATGTGCAGATGATAGATACCCGCGACGATTGCGCACGTTTGCAGGAATTTACCGAGTTTCTGTTCAAAAAACGCCAGCGCCGCGGCCTCACCAAGCAGGAAGCACGTAAAACCATCATCGACCGTAACTACTATGGCGCTTGTATGGTGCAGTTTGGCGAAGCGGATGCGCTGATTTCCGGCCTAACCAAAAACTACGCGGATACCATTAAACCCGCGCTGCAGATCATCGGTACAGATGAAGGTGTTAACCGGGTTGCCGGTATGTACCTCATGATAACCCAAAAAGGCCCTGTATTTTTTGGCGATACCACCGTAAACATTAACCCCAGCGTAGAAGAACTGGTAGATATTACCGTACTGATAGAAAAAGCGGTATCGTACTTTATTCCTAAGCCAAGGGTAGCGCTGTTATCGTACTCTAACTTTGGTTCCAACAAAGGCGAGATCCCGGAGAAAACTGCCGAAGCCGTGCGGATACTGCATGAGAAATACCCTAATATGATAGTTGATGGGGAGATGCAGGCTAACTTTGCATTGAACCCTGAGTTGCTGAGAGACAATTTTGAATTTTCTACGCTGAACGGCAAACCGGCCAATACGCTTATTTTCCCGGGCTTGGCATCGGGCAACATTGCTTACAAGCTATTGCAGGAAATTGGCGGCGCAGAAGCTGTTGGCCCTATTTTATTAGGATTGAAAAAACCGGTGCACGTATTGCAATTGGGCAGCAGCGTGCGCGAAATTGTAAACATGGTTACCATTGCGGTGGTAGATGCCCAGGAAAAAAGCCGCGCGGCAGCATCACCAAAAGCACGTAAAGCAAAATAAAGTATGTACGATTATATTGAAGGTAAGCTGGCCTTTAAAAGCCCGGCGCATGTAGTAATTGATGCGGGGGGCGTTGGCTACCACATCAATATTTCGGTAAATACTTTTTCTCGCGTTGGCGATACGGAAAGGTGCAAGTTATACGTTTGGTTACATGTAAAAGAAGACGCGCACACCCTGTACGGTTTTGCCGATGAGGGCGAGCGCAAACTTTTTTTGCACCTGGTATCAATATCAGGCATAGGCCCCAACACTGCGCGCATGATGTTGTCGTCCATCACCCCCGATGAGATTCGCAACGCCATAGTACAGGGTAATGTCCCGCTTATCCAACGGATAAAGGGGATAGGGCCTAAATCGGCACAGCGCATCATATTAGAACTTCAGGACAAACTTCGCAAGGAAGGCCCCGACACTTTGACAGTTGTGTCAGGGTTAAAAACGGTAAAAGAAGAGGCGCTTTCAGCCCTTGTTATGTTAGGATTTGTGCGTAACGTTGCCGAAAAGGTATTGGACCAGGAGATTGCCAAAAATAGTGGCCCGTTAACTGTGGAACAGCTTATTAAATTTGCATTAAAAAGCTTATAATTACCTATAATTAAAATAACCCTTGGTTAAAAATTTTACTTGTAAACTTTTTATAGGTACGCTTTTTTTATCCGCATTTTGCGGAACAGGGAAACTATTAGCCCAGCAGCAGGGAGCGGGGCAGCAGCCAATACCCGGGCAAACCACCATACCACGCCCCGGTACGCAGCAAAACACACCACAAACACAACAATCAACACAAAGCAACGCGCCTGCCGATACCACGCGGCCCCGTAATACCGCGCCTTTAAGTAATGCGCCAAAACTCACCAAAACCCGCAACCAATGGGCGTTGGAAGGCCTTTTTGATGTAGACCCACCCGGCACCACGCGAACGGTGGAGTATGACCTGGCAACAAATACCTACATCATTTACAAAAAACTGGGGAATTTAAATTATGGCGTGCCGCTGTACTTAAGCCCGGCAGAATACCTTAAGCTACAGCAAAAAGGCGTGCAGCGCGAGTACTACAAACAATTGGCCGATAATTATGCTTACGAATCGCAACAGCCGGGCTTTATACCGCAAATAAAAGTTCGCAGTAAAACATTCGAGCAGATCTTCGGCAGCTCTAATATTAACATTCGCCCACAAGGTTCGGCAGAGGTGATATTAGCCGGGCAGATCAACAAGAACGAGAACCCGCTATTTAACACCCGGCAGCGCAGCCAGTTCAATTTTAATTTCGATCAGCGAATCCAGCTGAACGTTACCGGCGATATTGGCGATAAGCTGAAGATAAGCACCAACTACAATACTGAGGCGCAGTTTCAGTTTGAGAACCAGATAAAGCTGGATTACACCGGCCACCCCGACGAGATCATCCAAAAAATAGAGGCCGGTACCGTAAGTATGCCGCTTAACACCTCGCTTATTACGGGCAGCCAGGCGCTTTTCGGTGTAAAAACAAAGCTGAAGTTTGGTAAGCTGGATATTACAACCATCCTGTCGCAGCAGCGCTCTCAATCAAAAAGCATCACCATTACCAATGGTTCGCAGCAGGGGAATATCGCGCTAACGGCTGCGGAGTACGAATCTAACAAGCACTTCTTCCTGTCGCAATATTTCAGGAATAACTATAACCGGGCGCTGGCCAATATCCCTATCATCAGTTCCAACATCAACATCACTAAAATTGAGGTTTGGACAACCAACCGTACCAACGTTACCACCGATAGCCGCGATATACTGGCCTTTCTGGACTTGGGCGAAAACAGGCCCTACAATACCGCCCTGGTGCAGGGTGGCCCGGGCTTTAGCGGGCTGCCTGCGGGTTTCCAGGGGCCGGGCTTTACGCAGCAGTCCAACACGCTGTTGCAAAACTTACCGGCGACTGCGCGTATCACCAACTCCAACGATGTTGCTACTTATTTCCGCGCTACCGGCGCTACGGATAACTATGCCAAGCTAACCTACGCCCGCAAGCTTACTCCTACCGAATACACGCTCCATCCGCAACTGGGCTACATATCCTTAAATTACCCGCTGGAAAACGACCAGGTGCTGGCGGTTGCTTATCAATATTCTTACAACGGGCAAGTGTACCAGGTGGGCGAATTTAGCAGCGATGTAGCGGTTGACCCGGCAACGCCGAAAGCGCTTTTTGTAAAATTATTAAAGAACGAGTTGCTGAAAACCAACCTGCCAACCTGGGACCTGATGATGAAAAACATCTATTCGCTGGGTGCGTATGGTATCAGTCCGTCGAACTTTAAACTGAACGTTAGCCGTTTGGATGATAAATCGGGCATCGAGAAAACGATAATGGACGAGGGCACCAACACCAAAAGCAAGCGCTGGCTGCAGCTAACCGGCGTGGATAACCTCGATCAGCAAAACGATAAGCGCCCCGATGGTTATTTCGACTTTTTGGAGGGCATCACCATCGATTCGCAGAACGGGCGCATCATGTTCCCGGTGCTGGAACCCTTCGGCTCCGACCTCGCGAAGCAATTTACGGCAGGTGAAACGGACCTGGCAACCCGATACGTGTACCAGCCGCTGTACGATTCTACCAAAACCATCGCGCAGCAATTCTTCCCCAAGCTAAACAGGTATCTCATTAAAGGTACTTATACGTCCACCCAGGGATCGGAATACCAGTTGAACGCGGTGAATATTCCGCAGGGCTCGGTAGTGGTTACCGCGGGCAATTTAAAATTGAACGAGGGTGCGGATTATACCGTTGATTACAGCTCGGGCCGGATCCGCATCCTTAACCAGGCCTTGCTTTCATCGGGCCAGCCCATCAACATCAAAATAGAAAATAACGAACTGTTTGGCGTTCAGCAAAAATCCCTTTGGGGCACCCGGCTGGATTACCGGGCAAGCAATAAACTGGCCCTGGGTGCTACGTTTATGCACCTTACCGAGCAGCCCATTACCCAAAACGAGGTAGTAGGAGAGGAGTCGATCTCCAACAGCATCTTCGGTTTCGATGCCAATTACAGCACTACTTCAAGGCTTTTAACGCGGTTGGTAGATAAGATTCCTTTAATAAATACCAAGGCGCCATCAACCATTAACCTGAGTGGTGAGTTTGCCAGGCTGATGCCGGGCAGCCCGGGCGCGCTGAACTTTGCGGGCTCTAAGAACGGTACATCTTACCTGGACGATTTTGAGAACAGCCGTTCTATCATTGATATTAAAAGCGCGGTGAGTTGGCAAATTGCCGGTACGCCGCAAATGTTCCCCGAATCGCAGCTATTTAACGATTTGAGCTATGGCTACAACCGCGCCCGCCTGGCCTTTTATAATATCGACCCGATATTTTACACCAGTGCCGGTAATATCCCGGTAAACCGTACCGACCTATCTAACCACTACGTAAGGCAGGTGATAGAGCAGGAAGTGTTCCCGTTCAAGCAATCGGTAACCGGGCAGCCGTTAACCTTATCAACCCTTAACCTTGCCTTTTATCCAACAGCGCGCGGGCAATACAACTACAGCACATCCGGTATCAATACAGATGGTTCTTTGCAAACCCCAAAAAATCGCTGGGGCGGTATCTTCCGCAAACTGGAAACCAACGATTTTGAATCTAACAATATTGGGTACATCGAATTTTGGGTGCTCGATCCATTTATTTACAAACCCGCCTCGCAGGGTGGCGACCTGTATTTTAACCTTGGGAGCATCTCTGAGGATATCCTGAAAGACGGTCGCAAAAGCTTAGAGAACAGCATACCCGTAGATGGCGCTACCGATAAAACCGACGAAACCGTTTGGGGCCGGGTATCAAAACTGCAGCCGGTTATAAATGCTTTTGATAATAACCCCGACTCGCGCCGCTTGCAGGATATTGGTTTAGATGGTTTGAACGATACGGATGAGCAATCGAAATTTGCCAACGTGGTAAACCAGGCGAAGGCCGTGTTAAGTCCGCAAGCCGCCACAGCCTTCACCGCCGACCCTTCAACAGATGATTACCGCTACTACCAGGGCCCAGAGCTTGATCAGGCACGTGCCGGTATCTTAGAGCGTTACAGCCGCTATAATGGTACCGAGGGTAACTCCAAAACCGCAGAGCAATCACAGGCGGAGCTTGGTTTGCAAACATCGGCATCAACTTCGCTGCCCGACGGTGAAGACATTAACCGGGATAACAACATGAGCCAAACGGATGAGTACTTCCAATACCGGGTATCCATCCGCCCGCAGGATATGCTGGTTGGCCAAAACTATATCAGCGATAAAGTAACTTCCAACGTAAAGCTGGCCAATGGCCAAACCGAAGCCGTTACCTGGTACCAGTTCAGGATCCCGGTGACCGATTACCAGAGCAAAGTGGGCAATATTCAGGATTTTAAAGCCATCCGCTTTATGCGTATGTTCATGACTAACTTTGCCGATACATCGGTATTGCGCTTTGCCACCCTGCAGCTGGTACGCGGCGAATGGCGTAGCTTTAACGCTCAAAATAACCCGCTGAATGTCATCGCCGATCCGGCCATCCAAAACCCAACGGTTGATAACTCGGAACTGGATGTACAAGCCGTGAATATTGAGGAGAACGGTAACCGTACACCAATACCTTACGTGGTGCCGCCGGGTATTAACCGCCAGCGTAACTACAATAACCTGCAAACCGATACCAAGCTAAACGAGCAATCGTTATCGTTAAAGGTTAGTAACCTGCGCGATGGTTACTCGAGAGCGGCCTTCCGAACATTTTTTAACGATCTGCGGTCGTACAAAAAGATCCAGATGTTTATCCATGCCGAGGGCGAGCAGTTGAAGGATAACGACGTGAATGCCTTTATCCGCCTGGGGGTTGATTACCAGGACAACTATTACGAATACGAAGTGCCCCTGGCCATTACCCAGCCCGGCACCCGCGACCCCGGCGCCATATGGCCCGCAAGTAACGAACTAAACCTGCAGCTGGGCCTGCTTACCAGCGCCAAACTTGCCCGTAACAATGCCAAGCTAAACGGCCTGCCATGGCCGTTCACCACACCGTTTATTTATACCGACGGGCATAACAAAGTAACCATAAAGGGCCAGCCCGATCTGAGCCGCCTGCGTACCATTATGGTTGGTGTGCGCAACCCATATAAAGGCAATAATACTGGCGCGGATGATGGGCTCGATAAAACCGGTACGCTATGGTTTGACGAATTGCGCCTGACGGATTTTGATCAGCGCGGCGGCTGGGCAGCCACTGCAAGGGCCGATTTCGCCCTGGCCGACTTTGCTAATATTACCCTATCGGGAAGTAAAAGTACGGTGGGTTTTGGCTCGCTGGATTCGCGTGTGAGCGACAGGAGCCGCAGCGATAACCAGATCTATGATATATCGGGCAGTGTGGAACTGGGCAAATTCTTCCCGGCAAAAAGCGGTATTAAAATACCCGCGTATATCAACGTAAGCAACCAGGTGGCCACCCCACAGTACGACCCGCAATCGCCGGATGTGGAATTGAAGAAAACGCTGGCTGCCGCCCCAACTTCTCAGGCCAGGGATTCTATCCGTAACGTATCGATAGATTATACCATGCGCAAGAGCATCAACTTTACCAATGTGCATAAAGAGCGTACCGATGCCAGCGCCCCGGTGCATGTATGGGATATTGAGAACTTTAACGCCACCTACGCTTACACTGAATACACCCACCACGATTTTATAGTGGAGAGCGACCTGGCCCGCACCTATCGTGTAAGCCTGGCCTATAATTACAGCAACCAGCCGAAATATTATACGCCTTTCGGCAAAATCATTAAAAGTAACCTGCTGGCTTTGGCGAGGGATTTCAACTTCAGCATACTGCCATCAAGGCTGAACTTCAGCATTAATTTCGACCGGTTTTATTCGGAGAACACGCTGCGGAATAACGACCCGAACAACTATATCCCTATACCTACCAGCTTCAACAAAAACTTTAATATTACCCGCGTTTATGGTATCGGCTGGAATCTATCCAAATCGCTGCAGATGGATATCGATGCTACCAACCTTTCGGTAGTGGACGAGCCTGCAGGCCGTATCAATGGTTTAAAACGCGATACCCTTTGGGAAAACCTGAAAAGGCTGGGCCGCACCACCAACTACAACCACACCATCAACTTTAACTATACCACGCCGATAAACAAAATTCCCGGGCTGGACTGGACAGCCCTGATAGCTCGTTACAGCACCCACTTTAACTGGCAAACCCAGCCCGAGTTCGCGATAAATAACCCCGATTATAACATTGGTAACAGTATCCAAAACTCGCGCACCATACAGCTAAACCCTACGCTAAACTTTACCACGTTTTACAATAAATTTAAAGCTCTGCGCAAAGGCAATAATGATAAGGGCGGTGTGGGCAGTTTCTTCCTCGGTATATTAACCAGTATAAAAAACTTAAGTGGTACCTATACCCGTACCGAGGGTACTTTTCTGCCGGGCTATTTACCGCAGTCGAATTTCTTTGGGCAAGATTTTTCTTACGACTCGCCGGGCATAGGCTTCCTGCTGGGCAGCCAGGCAGATTTGCGTAATAAAGCGATAGAAAGGGGATGGATAACCACCGATACGCTGCAAAATCAGCCCTACGTAACCACCTTTAATTCCGATCTGCGCCTTCGTGGTATCATCGAACCCATCAAAGACCTGCGGATCGAGCTGATCGCTTTTAAAACCCAGGATCGTAATTACCAAACCAACTTTAAGTACCTCGCCAGTACAAACAGTATCGAGAACCTGAGCCCTACAACTTCGGGTACGTATAGCGTTTCTATTTTGAGCTTCGCCACGGCGTTCTCCAAATCAACAGGGATAAACAATACATCGACTACGTTCCAGCAGTTTTTGGATAACCGGGCGGTTATTTCTAAGCGATTGGGAGGGACCAACCCTAACTCTACCGGCACCACAAACGGCTTTGCAGATGGCTACGGGGCAAATGCGCAGAACGTACTGGTGCCCGCCTTCCTGGCGGCTTATACAGGTAAGGATGCTGGCAGTTCGTCTTTAAGCCAGTTCCCGGAGACGCCGATCCCCAACTGGCAGATCAGTTACAGCGGGCTGGGCAAAATGCCGTTCTTCACCGAGCTGTTCGATTCTTTCGACCTGAGGCATGGCTACCGCTCCTCGTATAACGTAAACGGTTATACCACCCTGTTGCAGTACCAGGAAGCCAATGGTGGTGTAAGCGCGCGCGATGTAAATACCGATTTCCTGCCCTTTTACCAGATGACACAGGTGAGCATTTTTGAGCAGTTTGTGCCGCTTTTGGGTGTGGATGTGCGTTTTAAAAACAGCATGACCGCCAATATGGAGTTCCGTAAAACGCGTACCCTGGCGCTAAGCCTGTTGAACAGCCAGCTGGCCCAGCAAACCGAGAATATTGTGGTGTTTGGCTTTGGTTACCGCCCAAAAAATTTCCGGATGCCTTTTGGCTGGTTTGGCGGAAAAACCAATAACGATATCAACTTTAAGCTGGATGTAGCTATCCGCGATAATAAAACCCTGATATACCGCGCAGATGTAGAAGCCGCGGAGGTATCATCCGGCGCAAAAAATATCACCATGCGCCCATCGATAGATTACGTGATCAACCAGCGCTTTAATTTGAATATCTTTTACGATAGCAATATTACCAAGCCCTATACTTCGCAAACGTTCAATACCTCGTTCACAAATTTTGGGTTGAATTTGAAGTTGTTGCTGCAATAGGGGATAGTTGAGATTCTTAACGACGAGGGACTCACCCCGACGACGCTACGCTGGTCGACCCTCTCTGCTTCGCAAAGAGGGTGAAGAAAACGATTTCAATTGGGTTTAGAAAAGGAAGAGCAAAACCACTCACTATTCACCACTCCCCATTAACACTCCGGCAAACTAATAGGAATATTAATAGCCAGCCCGCCATCCGATGTTTCTTTGTATTTGGAGTTCATATCCAGCGCGGTTTGCCACATGGTGCGTACCACGGCATCCAGGCTTACTTTGGCTTTATCTGGGTTGCTTTGCAGGGCAAGCTGCGTGGCGGTGATGGCTTTGATGGCGCCCATGGTGTTGCGCTCGATACACGGCACCTGTACCAGCCCGCCGATAGGGTCGCAAGTGAGGCCGAGGTGGTGTTCCATGGCAATTTCGGCGGCCATTAAAACCTGGCGTTGGCTGCCGCCCAATACTTCGGTAAGCGCAGCAGCGGCCATCGCCGATGATACGCCGATCTCGGCCTGGCAGCCGCCCATTGCGGCAGATATGGTTGCGCCCTTTTTAAAGATGCTGCCCACCTCCGATGCCGTAAACATAAACTGGATGATGCGCTCTTCGCTAAAACCATCGCAATAGCAAATAAAATACTGCAGCACCGCCGGGATAACCCCCGCAGCGCCATTGGTAGGCGCGGTAACCACACGGCCAAAGCTGGCGTTCTCTTCGTTAACGGCCAGCGCGAAGCAGCTCACCCAATCTAAAATATTTTGGAAACTGTTGCCGGTTTCGCGGATGGCGGCAACCCATTCGGTATAATTACTGTAACTGCGCCCGGCCATCAGTCGTTTGTTTAGCGCGAAGGCACGGCGGGCTACGTTGAGGCCGCCGGGCAGGCTGCCGGTAGTATGGCAGCCGCGGTACATGCATTCCGTCATCACCTTAAATATTTGCAGGGTGCCGGCGCGGGTATCTGCCTCGCTGCGCCAGGCTGCCTCATTCTCGGCAACTACTTCTGATATTTTGAGCCCGGTTTTCAGGCACCAGTGCAGCAGGTCGCCGGCGGTATCTATCGGGAAGGGTAGGTCTACCTCTGCTTTGTGCGATGCGTTCGCGCCCTCTTTCACTACAAAACCACCGCCGATGGAATAAAAGGTTGCCGATACCGCTTTACCATTACTTAAAAAAGCCTGAAAGGTAACCGCGTTAGGGTGAAAGGGGAGGCTCTCGGTAAAGAGAAAAAGCATGTCATCATCAAAATGAAAGCTTACTTCTTTGATGCCGCCAAGCATTAGCTTGTGCCCGGTGGTTATCTCCGCAATTTTACTGCTGATCTTATCTACCTCAAAGGTAACCGGGTCGTCGCCGCTTAAACCCAGGAGGATAGCGATATCGGTGCCGTGGCCCTTGCCGGTTTTGGCCAGCGAGCCATAAAGCAAAACTTTAAGCTCTACTACCAGGGGCAGTGCACCTTGTTCGGCAAGCAGGGCCACAAACTGTTGGGCCGCGCGCCATGGCCCAAGCGTATGCGAACTGGATGGGCCAATGCCGATCTTAAACATATCGAATACCGAAATTTGCTCTCTTTGCATCATCACAAAACTAATGATAGTAACAGAATATTTTTTTGGTTAAACGCTTTTAAAATTAAGTTTCATTTAATAATTTAAACCACACTTTAAACTCAAAAACCTTAACACAAATGGAACAGAATTACGATTCGAACTTTGCTATTCAAATGGCCATGTTTCTTAGTATCATTATGATACCAGTACTCATCGTTTCGGTGATCGTATTGATAGCCTATTGGAAAATATTCGAGAAAGCCGGCAAACCTGGTTGGGCCGCCATTGTACCTATTTATAACATAATTGTACTATTGGAAATTGTGGGGAAACCACTTTGGTGGATATTGCTTTTGATATTTCCCTGTACATCAATTTTTATAAGCATTTGGCTGTTAAACTTATTAAGTAAAAGCTTTGGACAGAGCGAAGGCTTTACCGTAGGGCTTTTATTTCTACCATTTATATTTTTCCCATTGCTTGGCTTTGGCAATTATCAGTATGTTGGCCCGGCAGGTGCGGGCTTTGTGGGGCATAATACTTATGATCCTTCAGCAAATTATAAAGACCCGATTAATCCGCCGCAGGCATAATGCAATTATCACTATTTGTACCCTGTAGCCTGGCATTTACCAACTGGCTGCAGGGGCATTTACTTCCATGCCCTTTTAAGTATTTTACGGGGATAGATTGCCCCGGTTGCGGTTTCCAGCGCTCGGTAGTAGCGTTGATGCAGGGCCAGTTAAATACCAGCCTGGCGCTTTACCCGGCTACCATACCCTTGTTGCTGGCTATTGTTTATACCTTTGCTGATAACTTTTTTAAGTTGGATACGCCCCAAAAAGTAATAAAAAAAACCAGCTACATTACGGTAGCCGGCATTATGCTCATTAGCTATACTATTAAAATGGCCCACCTTTACGGCTTATAACACCTCCGCCTGGGTAATGTAGAAGCTATAATCTTTACCCAGGGTTTGCAGAAATTTAAGGTCGTTCATCTCCGGCGGGGTGCTTATGCCCAGGTGCTGCTTTATACGTGTGGCCATATTGTAAACCACCACGCTGTTGCCCGTTTTTATATAAGTGTTTATCACTTCGCTTATCAGTTCAATATCCTGCTCGCTTAGCTGCGCGGCGGACGAAAAGGTAGGCTCGTAACCTTCGGCTGCGGGCATAAAGGCGACATGGCTTATTTTGGTACGCGGACTGGTGCGGATGAGGATAGTGCCTGCTACCAGGTCGCCCACGCGCTGCACCTTTTCGCTTATGGCAGCCACTACCAGGGCTACGGCGCCCATGCTGATCCCAAAATCAACTATGCGGAAGAGCCACCTGAGCAGGTATTGGCTAAACCGGGGCTGTGCGCCATCAAGGCTCACCACCTTTATTTTCATCACCTTTTTGCCTACCGACTGCCCGTTCATAAAATACTCGCAAACGAGATCGTAAAAAACGTAGGCGGTACCGTAAATGACAATGAGTACAATTATAGAACTCCTCATGCCATCGAGGCTGAGACCGGTGATAATAAACAGTATATACAATAGGAAGAAAATACCAAAATCTATAATACTTGCCACGATACGTTCGCCCAGCCCGGCCAGTTCATAGTCTATATCGATGTTTTGGGAGGTGGTTATCCGTACGGTTTGCATGTTAACAAATATATATGCTCAATTTGCTGGTTTTTTGTTGAATTATAAAACTTTTGTAATTATTTTAACGCCATAATAATTAACCTGGGCCGGGATCAATGCGCGAACCGATTTTTGTAAAACAGAATGCCCAAAAATGGGAGCGGTTTGAGAACTCGCAGGGCCGGGGCCCCGATGAGTTGGCCGATAGCTTTATCCAGATAACCGACGACCTGGCTTACGCCAAAACCTTCTATCCAAAATCAAAAACCACGGCCTATTTAAATGGACTGGCCGGCAGGTTCCATCAGTCCATCTACAAAAACAAAAGCGAAAAAGGCAACCGCTTTATTACTTTTTGGAAGTACGAGTTGCCGCTGTTGTTTTACAAACACCGTAAGCCTTTACTATACGCTTTCAGCTTTTTTATGGTTTTTTGCCTCATCGGGTGGCTATCGGCCATGTACGATGAAAACTTTGTACGGCTGATAATGGGCGACCGGTATGTAGACGAAACTAACGCCAATATTGCCCGCGGCGAGCCGTTTGGCGTTTATAACAGCGAATCGGAGTTTTTAATGTTTGTTGGAATAGCCGCTAATAATATATATGTATCGCTGGTTACGTTTGTAAGCGGTATCATCTTCTCGGTAGGCTCGCTTTATCACCTGTTTCGCAACGGCATTATGCTGGGCGCGTTTCAGTATTACTTTTTTAGTAAAGGGTTGGGGCTGCAATCGGTACTGGTGATCTGGATCCACGGCACGCTGGAGATCTCGGCCATTGTAATAGCCGGGGGAGCGGGGCTGGTAATGGGCAACAGCTTTTTATTTCCCAAAACATACACCCGGATGGAGTCGCTGAAAAAAGGCGCGGCCGATGGCATGAAAATAGCCATAGGGCTGGTGCCCATATTTTTAACCGCCGCTTTTTTTGAAGGCTTTGTAACCCGCCATACCCACATGCCCATTTGGCTGAGCGTCGGCATATTAGGCTCATCGCTTTTGTTCATGATCTGGTACGTGATACTATACCCCCGCAAAATTTATAAAACAGCATATGGAACCTAATATAGAACTGGCCAAACCCCGCGATTTTGGCGAAATCGTAAGCGATACCTTTTTGTTTATCCGCCAAAACTTTAAAGGGCTGTTAAAAAGCTTTTTTATTTTCTGCGGATTTTTCATGGTGGCCGGTGGGCTGGCTATGTGCATAATGCAATACAAAACCAACTACACTGTTAACCGGCAAATTGCGGGCGGTGCTGCCGAATTTGGGATGATCCCCGAGCTCATCGTAAGTATTATAGCGGTTTTAGTGTTTGCCATGCTGGCCTTTACCGCAAACCTGGTTACCATCATTTGCTACGTAACGTTGTACAAGAATAAAGGGAATATTGAACCCACAACGGAAGAGATCTGGGCGTATTTCAAATACTATTTTTTAAGGGTATTTGTGGCCATTATTGTTATTTGGGTACTGCTGGCAGTTGGTTACATGGTGTGCCTTTTACCCGGCATTTGGCTGTTCCCGATATTAGGGCTGATATTTCCGATCATGATCGTTGAGAACGCCAGCTTTGGCGATGCTTTTAGCCGCGCCTTTAAGCTTATCAGCAATAACTGGTGGATAACCGCGGGCGCTGTTTTTATAGTATGGCTGATAGCTTATTGTATGATGTTCTTCATCAGCCTGCCTTTATCGTTGGTAAATGTATCCAGCATGTTGCTGCGCCCTCAAACGGTGCCTCACCTGTCGCTGGCGCAGATCATATTCAGTACGGTATTACAGCAGCTGATGCAGGTATTATTGGTGATACCCACCATTGGCATATGCCTTTGCTATTTTAACCTCACCGAAAGTAAAGACGGCACCAGCCTGCTGAATCGTATTGATAAATTTGGCGGGCAAAACACACAACCCGATCTACCATCTGAGGAATATTAAATGCTGCGTACCGCCCCCCTGTTTGTTTTTTTGCTGATAGCCAACCTGTGTTTTGCAGGCCCGGATACGCCTGCTGTGCTCAAAAAGATCATAGTTAAGAAAGATACGGTAGCGGTAAATAAAAAACCGGCTGTTATTATTACAGATACAACAACCATCGCGCAACGGAGCCTGGATACCGCGGCCCTCAACAAATACAAAAGATCGCCCGAGTTTAAATATGAGGAAAAGTACGACGGCCCATCCTGGTGGACGCGCTTTTGGCGATGGTTTTGGAATTGGCTTGGCAACTTGCTTGGCAGAGCAACAAAACATGAAGGCGCGATGTCGTCATTCTTCCTGTTCCTAAAATACTTTTTTATTGCGGCGGGCCTTTCGGCGCTGGTGTTTTTAATATTGAAACTCTCGGGCATTAACATGATGCACCTTTTCCGTAAAAAGCCATACTCCACGTTGGCCTACTCCGAATCGGTAGAGAATATCCACGAGATTGATTTTGAGGCCGAGATAGAAAAGGCCATTGCTGTACATAACTACCGGTTTGCTGTGCGCCTGCTTTATTTACGCAGCCTGAAACAGCTGAGCGATAACGGGCTTATTAACTGGCAGATCAATAAAACAAACACCAATTACGTGTACGAGCTTACCAACGCGGAGCAGCGCGAAGCCTTTAAACGGATTACCCTGCAGTTTGAATATGTTTGGTATGGGGATTTTTTAATAAACGGCGAGATCTTTAAAAGGATAAACGCGCTTTTCAGCACCTTTAAAAGCAGCGCCGAATGAAAGATTTTAAAATATATATCGGTATCGCCTCGGCATTGTTGCTGGTTTACCTTATTGCGCAATACAATAAGCCCAACCCGGTTAACTGGACCAATACCCTATATTATAACGACAAGATACCCTTTGGTACCTTTGTGCTGTATAACCAACTCAACGATCTTTTCCCCGATGCTGGGGTAATCCGCACCAATCAATCGGCTTACAGCGTTTTTAGCGATACTACCATGATGCCGGGTAATTACCTCATTATTGCCAATAATCTGGAGCTGAATAAGGAAGATTATACGGCGATGGTGAAATACATCAGCGCCGGTAATTCGGTATTTATCAGTGCGTTCGACTGGGGAGGGATGGTGACCGATACCCTCAAACTAAATCTGAACAACGAATTTGGCAAAAAGTCTGTCGGTGTAAATTTTAGCAATCCCAAACTGAAGCGTGCCGAAAACTATGTGTTTGATAAACACCTCACCGACCAATACTTCAAAAAATTTGATACCACGCGGGCAACCGTCATCGGTGAAAACTCGCTGGGGCATGCCAACTTTATCAGCTATACATTCGGCAAGGGGAAACTGTTCCTGTTTGCCAACCCGCAAGTGTTCACCAATTACAGTCTGTTAAAGCCGCAAAGCGCTGATTATGCCGAAAAGGCGCTATCCTATCTGCCCGAAGATGCTGAAAACGTTTATTGGGACCAGTATCAAAACCACGATATCCCAACGGACGAATCGCCTATGCGGGTGTTTTTCCAGCATGCGGCCTTGCAATGGGCGTACTACCTGGCGCTGGCCAGTATGTTGCTGTTTGTAGTTTACGAAATTAAGCGCAGGCAGCGCATCATCCCGATAGTGGAACCGCTGAAGAACTCCACACTGGAGTTTGTAACCGTGGTGGGCAGAGTATACTATGAGCAGCGCGACAATGCCAACATCGCGGCAAAGAAGATACTGTATTTTTCGGACCACCTGCGCACCGCGTTTAATCTTAAGTCCGCGGGTTATAACCACGAGTTCATATCCCTGCTCGCCAATAAAACCGGTATCGATCTGTTGTTCGCAGGCGAACTGGTGAGGCATATTAATTACCTTCTACCGCAAAAGCACATTACCGACCACGAACTTATTGTACTAAACCAGTTAATAGAAAAATTTTATATTCAATCCGGCTCACATGGAAAATGAAAACTTTGAACAACGAACAGACCTTAGCAAGCTAAGCAGCGCTGTTGAAAAAATAAAGGCCACGCTCTCCAAAATTATTGTTGGGCAGCAACAGGTTATAGACCTGGTTATTGCCGGCATCCTGGCCGATGGACATATCCTGATAGAGGGTGTGCCGGGTGTGGCGAAAACGCTAACCGCCAAACTGATCGCCAAAGCCGTTGATGTGAAATACTCCCGCATCCAGTTCACGCCCGATCTGATGCCCTCTGATGTGTTGGGTACGCCGGTATTCAATCCCCAAACCGCTGGCTTTGAGTTTAAGCGCGGGCCTATTTTTGGCAATATTATTTTGATAGACGAGATCAACCGGGCACCGGCCAAAACACAGTCGGCCCTGTTTGAGGTGATGGAAGAGCGCCAGGTAACCATGGATAGCCACACCTATAAAATGGAAGAGCCCTTTATTGTACTGGCTACCCAAAACCCGGTTGAGCAGGAAGGGACCTACCGCCTGCCCGAAGCGCAGCTGGACAGGTTCCTGTTTAAAATAGAGATCAAATATCCCTCGCTGGAAGAGGAGATAACCATTGTTACCCAGCAGCACCAGCAAAAAACCGCCGATCAGTTAAACGATATTAAACCTGTTTTAGCCGGGGCGGACATCATCGCTTTGCGCCAACAGGTGAGGGCGCTTTATGTTGAGCCGAAGATACTGGCCTTTGCCGCGCAGATCATCCACGAAACACGCAACAATCGCTCGATATATTTAGGGGGCTCTCCGCGCGCATCGCTGGCTATAGTAAATGCAGCCAAAGCTATCGCTGCCATCAACGGGCGCGATTTTGTAACGCCTGATGACATTATTTTAGTTGCCGCCCCGGTATTGCGCCACCGCATTATGCTAACGCCCGATAAGGAAATGGAAGGCGTGCTGCCCGATGATGTAATTGCCCAGATAATCCAAAAAATTGAGATCCCACGATAAAAGCAGGTGAAGAAACTATCAGAGCTGTTTTACACCAATTTATTTTTAACAGGCAGGCTTTTCCTGGCGCTGGCCTGCAGCGTTGTGTTCTTTTTGTTTTCGTTCTTCTTCCCATGGCTTGGCGACCTGCCCGAATTTTTCTTTTGGGGCCTGGTACTGCTCACCTTTATCGATCTGCTGATGCTTTACCGGGTAAAGGATGCCATGTTTGCCAAAAGACATGCGCCCGAGCGACTGAGCAACAGCGATGATAACGAGTTGGGGATCTATATCGAAAATCGTTATTCGTTTTCGGTATCGGTGGGTATTATAGATGAGATCCCTGTGCAGTTTCAGAAGCGCGATGTATGGTTTAAAACGAGTTTAAAGGCCGGTGAGCACAAACTCATCAGTTACCTATTAAGGCCGCTTAAACGCGGCGAATATGTGTTTGGGAGCATCAGGGTGTTTGTGCGTTCGCCGCTTGGCCTGGTAAGCAGGCGATTTAACTTTGGGCAGGCCGAAACGCTGCCGGTGTACCCATCGTTTTTGCAGATGCGCAAGTACGAGCTGATGGCCATATCCAACCGGCTCACCGAGATCGGCATCAAAAAAATCCGCCGGCTTGGGCACAGCCTGGAGTTTGAACAGATAAAAAATTATGTACCCGGCGATGACTACCGCAACATTAACTGGAAGGCCTCGGCACGCCAGGGCAGCTTAATGACCAACTCCTACACAGACGAAAAATCGCAGCAGGTGTATTGCGTGATAGATAAATCGCGCGCCATGAAGATGCCGTTTGAGGGTCTGAGCCTGCTGGATTATGCCATTAATGCCAGCCTGGTACTCAGCAACGTGGCCTTGTTAAAAGAAGATAAGGCCGGGCTGATCACTATAGCCGAGAAGGTGGGTTCGGTAATACCCGCGGATAAAAAGCATACACAGATAAACAAGATCCTGGAGATATTATACAAAGAGAAAACCCGGTACCTGGAAACCAATATGGAGGCGCTTTACAGCACCATCCGTAACGTGGTGAAACAGCGCAGCCTAATTGTTTTCTTTACCAATTATGAGAGTTTGCCCGCTTTACAAAGGCAACTGCCATTTTTAAAGCGGATCTCAAGGTTTCACCTGCTGCTGGTGGTTTTCTTTGAGAACACAGAACTAAAGCAGGTAAGCGAGCAGCCCGCCAATGATGTGGAGCAGATCTACATCAAAACCATCGCCGAAAAATTTGCTTATGATAAAAAACTTATCGTAAAAGAACTGGCCGCTCACGGTATCCAATCCATATTAAGCACTCCTCAAAATTTAACCATTAATACCATTAACAGGTATTTGGAGTTGAAGGCTAAGCAGAGGATATAACAATCAAAATACTCCATCATGTCATTTCGATGAGCAGCGGGGAGGAGACGAGCGAGAGGGCGAAGAGAAATCTTCGACGGCAAGCTGAGTGGTAATGCAATAACCACCATATATATCGTAGGGGATAGAAAGCAACCATATAATAACCCATATTAAGCTATGTGGAATTACAATACATGTACATAACCACTAACCCCGGGAAAACCACTTTATATGTTGGAATGACCAACGATGTAGGCATTAGGACCCTTCAGCATAAAGAAAATAAGGGAACAAATAATTCGTTTGCAGGTAAATACTAACGCTATTGTCTTGTTTATTACGAGCATTTCACGCATGTTGAGCATGCGATTGCCCGGGAGAAGGAGGTGAAGAAATGGCGAAGGGAAAAGAAAATTGCGCTTATTGAGTCGGTAAATCCAACTTGGCGATTTTTAAACGACGAGGTTATTGAGTAGTTTCACATATACACCCCCTTTGTCATTTCGAACGAGCGATAGCGAGGAGAAATCTTCGACGGCTATGTACTACCGCCATGCATATACGCCTTGCAATGTACCGAAGATTTCTCTTCGCGCGGCCCTCTTGCCCGCCCTCCGCTCATCGAAATGACATAATGGAGTTTAGGAGGGGTCTACATCCCCGGCAACTTAACCCCAGCTGCGGCAAGGCCAATAACAATGCGTTCCTGAAGTTCTATTTTGGTGGAGAGGAAGTTGGCGGGTTCTACCCAAACGTTTATAGTGAATTTTACGCCATCAATTTCCAGCGCAACTACGCCAACGCGGGTTGCGGGCTCATGCAATATGGCCGGGATGGCCTTTATAGCCTCATTGATGATCTGTTTTACCTGCGGAACAGGGGCGGCGTACCCCAGCTTTATTTCAAAATCAAGGCGACGTTTACCTTCGCGGGTTACGTTTACAATTACCTCGTTAAACAGCTTGCCGTTGGGGATAATTACGGTTTTGTTATCGGCAGTAAGCAATACGGTGTAAAATATTTGTATAGAGGTTACTCTCCCATCCTGCCCCTGTGCAACTATGCTGTCGTCTATCTCAAAAGGTTTCAGCATCAGTATCAATACTCCGCCCGCAAAATTTTGAAGCGTACCTGATAGTGCCAAACCGGCGGCAACACCAAACGCACCAATTATGGTGCTCATAAAGGTTAGTTGAAACCCGATAAGGTTTAATACCGAGAAAATAAGCGCTGCGTACAACGCCGTAACTGATAAGCTTAGGAAAAAAGGCTGTAAAGAGGAATGGACACCAGTGGTATGTATGCGCCGCGTA
The DNA here is from genome assembly GCF_014773265.1 of Mucilaginibacter pankratovii. Classification (GTDB taxonomy): domain Bacteria; phylum Bacteroidota; class Bacteroidia; order Sphingobacteriales; family Sphingobacteriaceae; genus Mucilaginibacter; species Mucilaginibacter pankratovii. The sequence continues at coordinate 86,690 of NZ_JACWMY010000009.1, forward strand.
ATACGCGACCTGAAAAGCCGTATAAACCAAAGGCCAACAAAAAATAGCAGCAGCCCGATAACAACCCTCGGCCCATTATCAACCGCCCAAACATGAAATTTATGATAGAATTCTTTTAGCTCCATAGATGGGGGCCAAAATTAAGGAAATTTTGCTTATTAGCTATAGATAGCCACGAATAGCTCCGGGCCTTTAAACAGCACCCACTCAACGATGCGGCTGTGAATTTGTGTTTTTTTATTTTTAAGGTTTTTCATAATACTGTGGGATATTCAAACGCTGTGCCTAATAACCCCGTTAACAGTATGATGACGAAAATTTCACCTAATGCGTTACAACGACCCGTAAAAAAGCGATGAGAGCATAGTATCAGCCTATTATACCCGGTTTTATGCGGATAAAATAGTGTCCAAAATAAAACCCCTGTCTATTTTATTAGACAGGGGTTTCAATATGTATAGTACGGATACTATGGGGGATGATTACATCATGCCGCCCATGCCGCCGCCGCCCATTGGTGGCATACCGCCGCCTTTTTCGTCTTCCGGATCATCGGCCAACACACACTCGGTGGTTAACAGCATCGAAGCGATAGAAGCTGCGTTCTCTAATGCTACACGGCTTACTTTAGTTGGGTCGATAACACCGGCACCAATTAAGTTTTCGTAAACATCAGTACGTGCATTGTAACCGAAGTCACCAGTACCTTCTTTAACCTTTTGTACTACGATAGAGCCTTCCACACCTGCGTTTTGGCAGATCTGGCGAAGTGGCTCTTCGATAGCGCGACGGATGATCTGGATACCAGTGTTCTCATCTTCGTTTGCGCCTTTAAGCTCCGCTAAAGCACCAACCGCGCGGATGAAGGCAACGCCACCACCAGCTACGATACCTTCTTCTACAGCCGCACGGGTTGCATGTAAAGCATCGTCAACACGGTCTTTTTTCTCTTTCATTTCTACTTCAGAAGCAGCACCGATGTAAAGAACTGCAACACCGCCGCTTAATTTAGCTAAACGCTCTTGTAATTTTTCTTTATCGTAATCAGAAGTAGTAGTTTCTATCTGCGCACGGATCTCGCCGATACGGCCTTTGATCAGGTCGGCATCACCATCACCGTTTACGATGGTAGTGTTGTCTTTATCGATAGAAATTTTCTCAGCCTGGCCCAACATTGATAGGTCAGCGCTTTCTAATTTGTAGCCTCTTTCTTCAGAGATAACGGTACCGCCAGTTAATACTGCGATATCCTCTAACATAGCCTTACGGCGATCGCCAAAGCCTGGTGCTTTTACAGCAGCAACTTTTAGTGAGCCACGGATCTTGTTAACAACCAAAGTAGCCAATGCTTCGCCATCAAGGTCTTCAGCAATAATTAACAATGGTTTGCCTGTTTGTACTTGTTTCTCCAGGATAGGAAGCAATTCCTTCATCGAAGAGATCTTTTTATCGTAGATAAGGATGTATGGGTTATCTAACTCAACTTCCATTTTATCAGAGTTGGTAACGAAGTAAGGAGAAAGGTACCCACGATCAAACTGCATACCTTCTACAGTTTTAACTTCAGTCTCTGTACCTTTTGCTTCTTCAACGGTGATAACACCAGAAGTACCAACTTTTTTCATCGCATCAGCAATCATCTCGCCAATAACTTCGTCGTTGTTAGCAGAGATAGAAGCTACTTGTTTGATCTTACCGAAATCATCGCCAACATCTTGTTTTTGAGCTTTCAGATCGGCAACTACAGCAGCAACTGCTTTATCGATACCGCGTTTCAGATCCATCGGGTTTGCACCGGCTGCAACGTTTTTAATACCTGCGGTAACGATAGCCTGGGCCAAAACGGTAGCAGTAGTTGTACCATCACCTGCAATATCAGCAGTTTTAGAGGCAACTTCTTTAACCATTTGCGCACCCATGTTTTCGATAGGGTCTTTCAGCTCGATCTCTTTAGCTACAGTTACACCATCTTTGGTGATAGCAGGTGAACCGAACTTTTTATCGATAATTACGTGACGACCCTTTGGGCCTAATGTTACTTTAACTGCGTTAGCCAAAATATCAACACCGCGCTTTAAAGCGTCACGTGCCTCAACATTATATTTAACTTGTTTTGCCATTGTTTTTTAAATTTTGAATGATTGAATTAGTGATTGAGTGAATGTTGTATTGCGTTTGCCGAACAGTTGAATTAAATTATTCAAAATTCAGTCATTCGCTGATTCACTAATTAATTAAATACTGCGTAGATATCAGATTCGCGCATGATCAGGTACTCTTTACCATCAACGGTAACTTCGGTACCGGCATATTTGCCATAAAGAATTTCGTCACCAACTTTAACGGTCATCGGGATAAGTGTACCCGAAATATCAGCGTATTTACCCGGGCCAACAGCCACTATAGTACCTTTTTGTGGTTTTTCCTGAGCTGTCTCGGGGATGTAGATGCCCGAAGCAGTTTTAGTTTCGGCAGCAGCGGCTTGTACAACCACCCTGTCTGCACTTGGTTTAATGTTTAATGACATAGTAATACTATTTGAAATTATAATTTTAAGTTTTCGTTAATGGTTTTCACATCAATTATGCCAAGCCGCTAAATAAACTTGCATTGGCATGCTTTTCTGTTTTATTGTCAGCCTTGCAGTTAAAGTGTTACTACATACACCTGCAAGTTTTACGTTTGGTGTCATCGTGTCAGGGCGGGTATAAAGCCAAAAAAGGCCTTGATCTCTCAAGGCCTTATGAATAGTCGTTTTTTACTATATATTATTTTTTGTTCGGGGCAGGTTGTGCTGCAGGTACGCTCAAAGGAGCAGTTTGCTGCGGTGTAGTGCTGGTTGGTTTAGAAGCTTTTTTAATTTGCTCCATCAATGCAGGGTCTTCTGATTTTTGCGCGCCGCCTTTAACAGATACGTTAATAACAAGCGACAGCACCATAATGCTGATAGCCAGTACCCAGGTGCCTTTTTCAAGGAAATCGCCGGTTTTTTGTACGCCCATTAATTGCGATGAGCCTGCAAAATTTGATGATAAACCACCGCCTTTAGGGTTTTGTATTAATACAATAAGGCCTAAAAGGACACATATAATGATGGTGATGATGATTAAAACTAAGTACATTTCTTGTTTATTTAATTGATTTTCTTTTCTAACTGTTCAATCTGGGCTGCAAAGTAAAGCTTTTTTTCCGGAATTTTCAACATCAAATTTTTATAAGTAGCTATCGCTTTATGGTATAGCATCTGGTCGCCATAAATGCGGGCAAGTGTTTCTGTCACCATAGCATCCTGGTCTTCCGAACTTTTCTTGGCTTTGTTCTCGTTATCCAGCTTATCTGCCGATAATGGTTTAATCTGCGGGTCGGTATGGATAAAGCGCTCGATAATGATATCCTCTTTTTTGTTATGGTCAAACTCTATCTGCGGCGGCGCTATTTCGCCTATGCCGCTAACCGATGTAAGATTGAAGATATTGGTGTAATACTGCTGCTGCAGCTCATCCGGGGCGTTATTTTTAGTGTCATTAGCGGATAGCGCAGGTTGCTGAAGTTCCGAGCGTACAGGCTCTGCATAAGGTTGATTAACCCCCGCGTGTTCCTTCCGGGTTTTATCAAGCCACCACATAAAGCTGTAGGGCAGGGTGTCATCATTATATTTTGATATGATATCCGGTTCTTTGGCAGCCTCGGTAATTTGCGGCAGCGACTGCGGTTCGGGCGCAACCGGAAGTTCGGCCGCTGGTTGCGCTTGCGGTACAGTTGTTTCGGCAACAGGTTCGGTACCGGTTGCACCTGCACGTAACTCATCCAGTTTTTTATCGAAGGATAAATAGTCGGTAGCGGCTATGTTGCCGTAGATCAGTTTCTCGGTTTCGTCGTCTATATAAGTTTGTTGTACGTTAGTGGCTTCTTCGTCCGGTTCGGCGGCTTCTGCAGGTGCCGCTTCGGTATCCTCGGCAAACTTGTTACCAAGGCTTTCTACGCCTATATCATCAATGCTTACTATCTCGTCGTAAACCTCATCCTCAATGTCATCCTGTCTATGAAAAACATTTTCCGGGCGATAGTAACTTTCGAATGAAGATACTTCCGCCGGTTCGGTTGATCCAGGCGCTTCGGCCTCATTAACTGCATGCTGTTCAAACGCCGAAAGCGAATGGTCGTAGGTTTCTATCTGGGGTTCTTCCGGGGCAACAGCAACAACTGGTTCTGTTGCCTGTTCGGCTTGTGCTTCGGGCGCTTTTTCAGCCTCCGGTTCAGGAGCCTTCTCGGGTTCCGGCTCGGGTAAAGTTTCAACAACGGGCTCCTCTACTTTTTCAGCTTCGGGCTCTGATACGGCTATTTCTTCCGCGTCATCTAATTTCGATAGGTCCCATGGATTAGCGAATGCATCCTCATCGTCATCATCAGATGCGGGTGAATGATAAACAGGTTCGGGTTGCAAAACTTGCTGATCGTATGTTTGCTCTGCCTGTGGCACCGGTACCGGCGGGGGCGTGTCGTAAGTAGGCTCGTCCTGTACTTCGGGCTCCGGTGTTTGGTGAGCGGGTTCTGCTGTAAAATCTTCGGTTGGTATGGCAAAAGTTTTTTCCTCTTCCTGCACAGGCTGTAATTCCTGCTCGTCTTGTTCGGGGGCAAATACCTCGGTTGGTGCAAAGTTATCTACAGGCGGGGCGATGTTTTGCGCTACCAAGCTTTCGGCTTCGGCAACCGGTGCATCGCTTATCACTTCGGCAGCCTCGGCAGCAGCGCCAATGTTAAAGTAGTTTTCGGGTTCGGAAGCCTGGCCGCCGTTGGATGCTTTGTTCACCCTGTCGCGCGATACGGGAAGTAAGCCATCCGGATCGTGCATGAGTTTATGAAGCGCTTTTGGGCTAAAATAGGCCGCGGCTTTGCGGATATCCGGCGTTTGCAGCGCGCGCGCATACATCACCTGCAGTAACCCGCTCTGCGGATTATCCTGTACCAGCCGCTCTAAATTATGCTTATATAACTGGCCATTCTCCGCCGGATTAGCCAGCAGATCCCACAAAATTTCCTTATGCCTGTTATCTATGTTTTGATCCACGTGGTTAAAACTACAAATTGCCTACCAATTATTGAAAGCCTTATTAAAAATATCGTCGGTTAACTGTTTATTAATATCCTGTATCAATTGTTGCTCCTGCGAAGAAATATCGCCGGTAAAATCTTTCGATTTGGTGAACGACTCGTCAAAACTAAGCTTTTTATAGGTAAACTTAACGCTAACAGTAATGGTTAAACGGCTTGCACCGGCAATGGGGGCGGTATTATTGTTGGTGGCCTGCACGGATATAGGCGCATAACTGTAACCTGTAATAGCGCCCGACATCATGGCATCCGCCTCGCCACCTCTAACAATGCTCAAGTTGGTTTGTGTGCGGATACGGTTCTTCAATGCCTCGGTAAAATCCTGACTGAGCGTGTTTATCACCAGCGGAGCAGTGTTTTCAAAATACTGAATGTTGATGGTTTTTAACTCCGGCGGGATGGTGGCACTGATTAACGATACCGAACATGAATTGAATAAACAGATTACGGCACCCAGCATAACCGTACTTAAAAATAGCTTTTTGGTCATATACCTTTGATAACTATAAATCTAGCTCTTTTATTTTACGGTACAAGGTTCTTTCTGAGATGCCCAGCTCGTTTGCGGCCAGCTTGCGCTTGCCTTTGTGTTTTTTTAACGCCTTGCGGATCAGGTCAGATTCTTTATCTACCAGCGATAGTGATTCCTCTACCTCCTCGGCCTCCTGCGTAATGTTGTAGGCATCAGCATTGTTATTGCCGATGTTTGTATTCACCGGCTGCTGCAGGGTAAATTGCGCCTCTTTATGGTTGTTTGACGGCAATTCGATATCGCGGTAAAGCTGATTTAGGGTTTGCGAATGGTTTTGGTACGTGGTGCTCACCCCGCCGTGCTCAATGATATCGGCAACAAGCTTTTTCAGCTCCACCATATCGCGCTTCATATCAAACAGTACTTTGTACAGGATATCGCGCTCAGAGAAATCTTCTTTGGGCTGGTTATCCAGGCGCATAGGTAAATTACTGCGGCTTGTTTCGTGCGGGATATAAGTAAGCAGGGTAGCGGCAGTGATCACCCGGTCGCGCTCTAAAACAGCCAGTTGCTCGGCCATATTCTTCAGCTGGCGAACGTTACCCGGCCAGGTATAGTTGATCAAAACCTGCTGCGCATCCTCATCCAGCTGGATAGGCGGCGTGCGGTATTTATCGGTAAAATCTGATGTGAATTTGCGGAACAGCAGGAAAATGTCTTCCTTCCTGTCGCGCAATGGCGGTATCCTCAGCGGTACGGTGTTTAAGCGGTAGTAAAGATCCTCGCGGAACTTACCGGCCTTAACGGCATCGTATACATCCACATTGGTAGCGGCTATAACACGCACGTTGGTTTTCTCTACCTTAGATGAACCTACGCGGATGTATTGCCCCGATTCCAAAACACGCAACAAACGCGCCTGGGTGCCCAAGGGCATCTCGGCAATCTCATCCAAAAAGATGGTGCCTCCGTTAACGGTTTCAAAGTAACCTTTACGTTCGCCAACGGCGCCGGTGTAAGCGCCTTTTTCGTGCCCGAAGAGTTCCGAATCTATAGTGCCCTCCGGTATGGCCCCGCAATTAACCGCGATGAACGGCCCATGCTTACGCGGACTCATCTGGTGGATGATATGTGAGAACACCTCCTTACCACTCCCGCTTTCGCCGGTAATGAGTACCGAAATATCCGTAGGAGATACCTGGTTAGCTATATTGATTGCCCGGGTAAGCAATGGCGAATTGCCAATGATACCGAAGCGTTGTTTGATTTCTTGTATTTCCATTTGTTCCATTTGAAAATTTGGCAATTTGAAAATTTGAAGATGCGCTCATTTTCAAATTTTCAAATCCTCAAATTAATCAATTATTCTTCCTATCAACGTTGCCGATGTAGTTCTCTCCACCAATACATTTGCGTACTGGCCTGGTTTGTAGCCTTCTGTTACCGGGAATATCACCATGGCGTTCTGGTCGCTGCGGCCGCAATAATCATTGTTCGATTTTTTGGAGAAGCCTTCAATCAGCACCTTCTCTACCCTGCCCAAACGTGCCTGCATGCGGTAGAATGAATATTGCTGCTGCTTGGCTACGATCTCGGCCAGGCGCGCTTGTTTAACAACCTCGGGTATATCGTCAGCATAGCGCTTGGCGGCTAAAGTGCCCGGGCGCTCGCTGTATTTAAACATGTAGGCGAAATCGTATTTCACATAATCCATCATGCTTACGCTGTCGTTATGCTCCTCATCTGTTTCGGTGCAAAAGCCGGTGATCATATCGGTAGAGATGGCACACTCGGGGATAATGCGGCGGATGGCGTCAATACGGTTGATATACCAGTCGCGGTCGTACGTGCGGTTCATCAGCTCTAATATGCGGCTGTTACCGCTTTGTACCGGCAGATGGATGTAGTTGCAAATGTTATCGTATTTGGCAATGGTGTATAGCACCTCGTCGGTAATATCCTTTGGATGCGAGGTGGAGAAGCGAACCCGCAATTCGGGGCTAACTAAGGCAACCATTTCTAAGAGGTTGGCGAAGTTTACTATTTTCACTTCATCGCCAACTGCCAACTGCTCACCGCCATCTGCCAACTGACCACTCCACTTATACGAATCAACATTCTGCCCAAGCAAAGTAACCTCACGGTAACCCTGGTTAAACAGATCGGTACATTCTGCTACGATTGAAACCGCATCGCGGCTGCGCTCGCGGCCGCGGGTAAACGGTACCACGCAGAACGAACACATATTATCGCAGCCACGCATAATAGATACAAAGGCGTTGATGCCGTTGCTGTTTAAACGTACAGGGCTGATATCGGCATAGGTTTCTTCGCGACTAAGCAATACGTTCACCGCACGCTGGCCGCCATCTACCTGTTCTATCAGATTTGGCAGGTCGCGGTAAGCATCGGGGCCTACAACTACGTCTACCAGTTTTTCTTCTTCTAAAAATTTGGCTTTTAAGCGCTCGGCCATGCAGCCCAACACACCAACCACCATACCCGGGTTTTTAAATTTGGCACCCGCAAATTCTTTGAGGCGGTTACGCACGCGCACTTCCGCGTTTTCGCGGATAGAGCAGGTATTGATAAACACTACATCGGCGTTGTTAAAATCGCTGGTGGTTTCAAACCCGCTATCGGCCAGTATCGAAGCTACTATCTCGCTGTCGGAAAAATTCATGGCGCAGCCATAACTTTCTATATAAAGTTTACGCCCGTTATTTTTACCCACAACAGGTTCTAATAACAAAGCCTCACCCTGCCTGCTCTCATCATGCGCCTTATCCGGAATAAGCAAATCCATCGTCATTATAAAAAATTGAACCGCAAAAATACAAAATTTTATATAATGATGTGACAATTTGTCAGCGACTAACAAAATGAATATTTTGTTGTTAAAACAAAGCCCTTTACAGGGGCTCATCATTCGGCATAAATAAATTACCCTATAAATGGCGTTTAAATTTCTACAGCACCGCTGGCAAAAAATAACCCTCATCGTAGTGCTTGCATTACTGGGGCTTACATTAATAATTGCCTTGTTCGCCAACAGTTACTTCGCGCCAAAATTATCTGATAAGATTAAAAGCCAGGTTTTAAAAAGCAGCGACAGCCTGTACCGCATAGATATCGGCAATACCGAACTGCATATTTTAAAGGGACAAGCCACGCTGTACGATATTAAGCTCAGCGTTGATACCGCCGTGTATAACCTGAAGAAAAAGCAGGGGACAGCGCCCAATAACTTGTACGAACTGCAGGTAAAACGACTGGTGGTATCGCATATGCAGTTGCTTACGCTGTACTTTAAAAAGAAGCTGAATGTTGGCCGTATTACCCTGAACGCGCCGGACGTGGAAGTTAGCTATCACCCGAACCAAAAGCCCGATACTTCGAAAAAAGATAAGCGCACCCTTTGGCAAAAGATCTCTAATTCGCTGGAGCTGATCAAGGTAGACGAGATCTATCTGAATGATGTGAAACTGAAATATAAAAACTACACCGGGCCAAAGGTTGCTGTGTCGCAATTAAAAGAATTAAACCTGAAAGCCACTAATCTGCTGATAGATTCGGCTACGCAAAAGGATACCTCGCGCTTTTTGTTTTGTAAGGACGTAAGGACAGAGCTATACAACTACAGCAGTAAATCGGCAGATGGTTTATATAACTTTAAAGTAAGATCGGTAAAGCTTTCTACTCAAACGCGCCGCCTGATTGTAACCGGTGTTAACCTGCAGCCTGTTGACCACGTAACATTTTTTAATAAGGTTAAAGACGACCGCTTTACATTCCGTGTTGATTCAGTCGTTTTCAACAGATTTGATTACATGAACTACCAAAAAAGCCAGGACCTGGATGTGGCGAGGCTTGCTATGTACAAAGGCTTTTTTGAAGTGTACAGCAATTACAATGGTAAGCTGCAAACCACCGACCGACTGGTTACCTTCCCCAATTGGGCCATCCGCAATGCAGTTAAGGCAAAGTTTAATATCGATACGCTCGATCTGAAACGCTTTGCCGTAACCTACAGGCAACTCAATAAAAAGTCGATGAAAACAGGGATGATATTTTTTGATAACATTAATGCCCGCCTGTTAAACCTTACCAATGGGAAAGAACTGCTGCAAAAAAACAACATCGCTACTGCCGGTCTTACCAGCTATTTTATGGGGAAGGGCAAGCTTAACCTATCCTTCAATTTTAATTTGACCGACCCGGCTTACGGTTACAGCTACAAAGGCCACTTGGGGCCTATGGATATTGCGGAAGTGAACCCGGCAACCATGCCGCTATCCTTGGTGAAGATCACATCCGGCAGGGTAAAAAGCCTGGATTTTAACGTCCACAGCACGCAAAAAACCTCTACGGGCACGGTATCATTTTTATACAGTAACCTGCAGGTAGATGTGCTGCGGAAGGATTATACCAAAAAATCCGTCATCACTACGCTGGCAAACGCCTTTATCATTAAGCACGATAACCCGGACGATGGCAGCAACGCGCCGCGCTCGGCAAAGGTGGCGTTCATCCGGCCCGCAAATTTCCCCTTCTTTAAAACGGTATGGCAAACTATCCTCAGCGGTATAAAGCCCTGCGCCGGCGTAGGCAAAGCCCAGGAAGAAAAATTCAAAAAGCAAAGTGCCGACGATGCCAAAAAAGAACAGGAAGACCTGCTGAAGGACGCCAAAAAGAAGAAAGAGGCAGAGGACAAAAAGTTTAAGGAAGCCTTGAAGAAGAAGAAAGAGGGGAAGGGGTAGGGTGGTGAGTGGAGAGCGGTGAGTTGTCTTTCTTTGGTAACCAAACTTTTTCCTACCTTCCAACTATAAACCCATCCCATGAAAACCGAACTCCAAAAAATGCTCGACGGCGAACTCTACGTTGCCGGCGACCAGCAGCTTGTTGAGATGCGTGATAATGCCCGCAAACTGATGAGCCAATACAACCAAATGATAGCGGAGCCACTGGAACCGCGTGTTGCCGTGCTGAAGCAGTTGCTGGGCAAATGCAGTACGCTGGATATCCAGCCACCCTTTTATTGCGATTACGGCACCCACATACAGGTTGGCGAAAACTTCTTCATGAATTTTAATTGCGTGATACTGGATTGCGCCATGGTAACCATCGGCGATAATGTAATGTGCGGCCCCTATGTGCAAATTTATACGGCTTACCATCCCATAGTTGCTGAAGAACGCATTAAAGGACCGGAACTGGCCGCGCCCATCACCATTGGCGATAATGTCTGGCTGGGCGGCGGCGCCATTATTTGTCCGGGTGTAACCATTGGCAGCAACACCACCATTGGTGCGGGCAGCGTGGTAACCAAAGATATCCCGGCTGGTGTGTTCGCGGCGGGTAACCCATGCAGGGTGATCAGGGCGATATAGGCCTATAAGAATAATATCGGATGACGAATGTCGAATATCGAGCGCCGAAGTTAAGGGAGCGATACTCGGTATTTTAGCCTTATTTATTATCTTGCCGACCTAAATAAAACACCAGCCCATGCAAGAACCCAACGCCTTAAACCAGGTAGCCGAATTTCATAAAACCTTTAAACACCCCGTGGTAAGCGGCCCGGCCATCCCATCAAAAGAGCGCTGCGCTTTACGCGTTTCGCTGCTGGCCGAAGAGGTACAGGAGCTGCAGGATGCCATTGCCGATAATAATTTAGTAGAAATTGCCGATGCCCTTTGCGATATCCAATACGTATTGGCAGGTGCCATATTAGAGTTTGGCCTGGGCGAAAAATTCAAAACACTGTTCGACGAGGTGCACCGCTCCAACATGAGCAAGGCCTGCAAAACCATAGAAGAAGCCGAGCAAACCATTGCACATTACCAGGCAAAAGACGGCAGCGAATCGTACCACAAAGAAGAAGATGGGCTGTTTTTGGTTTACCGTAGCAACGATAATAAAACCCTGAAATCCATCAATTACTCGCCGGCGGATTTGGGTGGGATATTGTTGTAGGTGAGATAGTGGCGAGTGTTTGCAATTCAAGCCCTAATTCCCTAAATTCACCTCATCATGAGCCACAATAACCGCCGCGTTTTTTTAAAGCAAGCCACTGCCCTGGCGGGTGCCTTTGGTGCCGCCAGTATGTTTAACCACGCCCACGCCGAAAATTTTGCAAAAGCATCGGCACGCGTGGCGCATTTAACGCCGCAGCAGGTGGCCGCCGACGAGGATTATTGGGCAACTATACAACAGGCCTACACCGTAAACCCCAGCATTATTAACCTGAATAACGGCGGTGTTTCGCCCGCGCCTGCGGTGGTGCAGAAAGCGCTGGACAGGTACAACGCGCTTTGCAACGAGGGCCCATCGTATTTTATGTGGCGCATATTGGATATGGGTCGCGAGCCGCTGCGCGAGAAACTGGCCGCACTTGCCGGTTGCCTGCCCGAAGAAATTGCCATTAACCGCAACGCTACCGAAGCGCTGAATACCATTATTTACGGCATCACCCTAAAAAGTGGCGATGAAGTTATTGGGTCCATTTTCGACTACCCCAACATGATGCACGCCTACGAGCAACGTGCCCTGCGCGACGGCATTGTTTACAAGCAGCTCAGTTTTAACTTCCCGATAGAGAACGACGAGGAAATTGTAAAGGCCTACGCCGATGCCATCACCCCAAAAACAAAACTCATCCACGTTACCCACATGGTAAACTGGGTAGGGCAGCTGATGCCGGTGCGCAAGATCTGCGACATGGCGCATGCTAAAGGCATCGAGGTAGTGGTAGATGGCGCGCATTCCTTTGGACTGATGGATTTTAAGATCCCCGATCTGCATTGCGATTATTTTGGTACCAGCCTGCACAAATTCCTTTCGGCGCCCATTGGCAGCGGGATGATGTGGATAAGGAAAGATCATATTGAGAAAACCTGGCCGCTTACCTGTGCCGATAAACCGCAAAGCCCCGATATCCGCAAGTTTGAACAGCTGGGTACCCGCAGCTTTGCCATAGAGCAGGCCATTGGCGAAGCCATCAACTTTCACAACGGTATTGGGCCAAAACGGAAGGAAGAGCGCATCCGTTACCTCAAAAACTACTGGGCCGAAAAAGCGAAGGCTATCCCTAAGGTAAAGATCCACACCTCGTTAAAAGACCAATATTCCTGCGCCATTTGCGGCGTAAGTGTAGATGGTATGACCCCCGGCGAGCTTGATGCCGCGCTTTGGAACAACTATAAAATACACGTGGTGGGCATCGTTTGGCAAAACCTCAGCTGCGTGCGTGTAACACCGCATGTATATACCACCACCGCCGATCTGGATAAATTTGTGCGTGCGCTAACGGAGATAGCGGGTAAGGGGAAGTAAATTTCGGATTTTTCGCTATTGTTCTTTTTATTAGGTGCTCAAGAGGGCTATGCCATTTCGGATTTTCGATTTCGGATTGATACGTTAGTTCCTTTACAGCTGGCTCAGTACTACCGGCGCAATGGCATTCACCCATAAACTATACATTGCCGCGGAAGGGTGCAGCCCATCGCTGGCATTCAGGCTGGCATCGGTTGCCGCTTTTTTAGATATGGGGGTGATATCTACATAAGCCACACCCTGTTTATCGGTTTCTGCCTTGTTAATGGCGTTAAAGGCATCTATATCCATTGCAATTTTATTGCGGTCGTACCCGTTGGCGAAAGGTGTTGCGCCCCAATCGGGTATGGAAATTACAAACACATGCTTTTTATCGCCATTGGCATAGTTGATGGCTGTATTTAAAAGCTGGATAAATTCGGTGCGGTAAACATCTTTGCCGTTGCCCCTGTACTGGTTGTTTACGCCAATAAGCAGGGTTACGATGTCGTATTTTTTGCTTGCGGTGCCGCTGGCATTAATGGCGCTGATCAGATCGCCGGTGGTCCACCCGGTACGGGCAATAATATCCGGGTTAGCGGTGTTATGGCCCGCCTGTTTCAGCTGCGCAGCCAGTTGGTATGGGTACGACTTCGACAGTTCTACCGCTTCGCCAATAGTATAACTATCGCCCAGGGCTAGGTAGGTAATGTTATCGGTATACACAGGCGCTGGTTTTATCGGGTTACTAATGGGCATTACAGGCGATTGTATTTCTTTACTACAACCAAACAGGCCAGTGGTTACTAATATTGTTGCTAAGATCTTCTTCATGCTATCTCCATACCAAACAATACGGAAATATGTTGGGTAAGGATTTTTTGAACCTCATTTAAATTTACTTCATGCCCCAGTTCCTGCTGCATACTGGTCACCGCCTTATCGTCTATGCCGCAGGGCACTATGTTTTTAAAGTAGTTTAGGTCGGCATTTACATTCAATGCCAGGCCGTGCATGGTAACCCAGCGGCTGCAACGCACACCCATAGCGCAGATCTTACGGGCTTTATCATTATCGCCATCAAACCAAACGCCGGTATAGCCGGGGTAACGGCCGGCGGTAAGCCCATAATGGGCAAGGGTAAGTATAACGGCTTCTTCCAGCGTGCGCAGGTACAGGTGTATATCGGTAAAAAAGTTATCCAGGTCTAAAATAGGGTAGCTAACCAGTTGCCCGGGGCCGTGGTAGGTGATGTCGCCGCCCCGGTTAATGGAGTAATAAACGGCGTTCTTTTCTTTCAGGCCGGCTTCGTCCAGCAGCAGGTGTTCGGCCTTGCCGCTTTTGCCGAGGGTGTAAACGTGCGGGTGTTCGCAAAAAACCAGGTAATTGGGCGTGAGCGTTTCTTCGAAAGAATCATTGCTAATTGCGGTCCCGCTGGGATCCGAACCCAGAACCCCAACATTGGCTAACTGTTGGCGATTGCGGATCTCGGTTTTCAGCTTCACCGTTTCGCCAAAGAGTTGTTCCTGCCGCTCCCAGGCAACTTTATAATCGGTTAGGCCCCAATCCTGTAGTATCACCTTTTTATTCTTCATCGTCTTATCCCTTCACGTAGCCTATCATATAATCTTCGTACTTCACGTAGTTTACCTCGTAGGCAATATCTACCGCACCCTTTTGCAGTTTGGCGTCTACTATACCATGCCCCTCAAACGCGAAGGGCTGCAGCAAAATATTATCTAAAAACGACACCTCTTTTTGCCCGTAGCATTTGTAAATAGACTCCTTGGCGCACCAGCAAACATACAGGTGGTCGATGGTGTTTTTTTTGCTGATAAACGCCAGTTCGTCCTGGCTCATAAATTTACTGGCAATGCGCTCCACCTTTTGTTTTATCTGTTCAATATCAATCCCCACCGGGCTGGTTTTGCTGATCATTACGGCGGCATAATCAAACGAATGGCTCAGCGAAATATGATAAGGGAGTGTAACCAAATAAGGCTTGCCGTGGCTATCTACCTTGCAATCGATATATTCTTCGGTGCGCAGCATTTTGCGGAGCAATACCCGGGTACCCAGCCAGTGCAGGTAGCGCTTGCTTTTGCTCAACTGTTTGGTAAAAGCTTTTTCGTGCTCATCCAGCTGCAGTTGCTTGTACAGTTCATCTGCTTCTTCCTCTATTCGCCATAGCGCAAACTCTGTATCATCGTCTATCTGGTGTCGGTACGCTATTGCCATAAAGGTAAAATTGCAAAAAGGATAACAAACTTATATCAGGCAAAGATAATAATTCGTTTTAGCCTCACCTATATCCTCTCCAAAGGAGAGGACTTACTTTTATAATTCAAATTAAGCCCTTCTCCTTTGGAGAAGGGTTGGGATGAGGCGATAAGATAAATAATAATTCGTTTTTAAGGCCGTGGGTTGTAACACCTGCGGGGTAACTTACGTCATACCAGTACTAAACAATATTTTAGCAAGCATCGCAATGAAAAAAATATATATAGCCGCCGCCATTTTAATAGCCGTTGCTTTAACAGAAAGCTGCCGCAAGCAGCAAATAGAAGCCGCAAGAACCGGCCAGGAAAAGGTTGGGAATTAACCGGAATGCTCTCCATTTGAGAATTTGTTAGAGTTGTGCGCTTGATATTTAAAATTGGCGGCTATTTACTTGCCTGTATTAACAATTTGATAAATATTGATAATCAGTTATTTAATTATGCAGTAATTTGTAACTTGTATGCCATTAGTTTCGTATTAGTAACTGCATATAAATTATAGATTAATGACCCCGATTGTAATATTTGGCATTATAGTGCTATCGCTTGCCGCTTTGCTGATATTTGGAATTATATTCTTCAGTATCCTTAAGTATATAAAAAGGCAGTATTATCCCAACTGGAAATTCCCGGATTACATCAGTGTGGGGTATGCCGACTATTTATACCATAAATACATCAAAAGGGACCTTAAAAAATAAGGCTCCCGCCACCCCCTTTATTTATTAAAAAGCCCGCCTTTGGGTTTAGCGTAGTTATTTTACGGCTTTCGGGCTATTGCTTTGCCAATTGTTAATTAAATGTGCAGAATATAGGCTTGCCGGGTAAGGCAATAAACAATAATTTAGTTGCCTCATTACCTGTACATGATATTATCAGACAAACGCATCCTCGAAGAAATTGAAAAAGGCTCTATCATCATAGAACCTTTCGACCGCGATTGCCTGGGCACTAATTCTTACGACGTACACCTGGGGAAGCACCTTGCTACCTATAAAGACCGTGTACTGGATGCCAAGCTTCACAACGAAATTATTGGTTTCGAAATTCCCAAAGATGGTTTTATACTGCAACCCAATACCCTGTACTTAGGCGTTACGGTAGAGTATACCGAAACACACCAGCATGTGCCTTTTTTGGAAGGAAAATCGAGCACGGGGCGTTTGGGTATAGATATCCATGCCACTGCGGGCAAGGGCGATGTAGGCTTTTGCAACACCTGGACGCTGGAGATCTCCTGCGCGCAACCGGTGAAAATTTACGCCGGTATGCCTATTGGCCAGCTCATCTATTTTGTAGTGGAGGGTGAGATAGAAACCTTTTACAATACCAAAAGCAACGCCAAATACAACAAGCCTACCACCCGCCCGGTAGAAAGCATGATGTGGAAGAATAAGTTTTAACGTATATTGGTCATATCTATAAGTATTGCAGCTAATTGGCGTTGTAATACTTATACGGTTTACCTATATCAGTTATGGCATCTAAACGTTTTTTTCGGGCGTTACTAACAGCAGCCTGCATTACAGGCTTTTTTGGTTTTGTGGCTTTTGACGAGCCTATCGATAAAATACAGCAGCAACTGGCTAAGTGGGCGGATAACAACCCGGCCGAGAAAGTGTACCTGCACTTAGATAAGCCCTATTATGCCGCCGGGGATGACATTTGGTTTAAAGCCTATGTTACCAGCGGCAGTTACCATGAATTATCAATGCTAAGCGGCATATTGAACGTGGAGCTGATAGATGCCCGCGGGGCCGTAAACCAGGCTATTAAATTACAATTGGACAACGGCACGGCCGCCGGCGATTTTGCCTTGCCCGATACCCTGCAAGCGGGCAATTACAGGTTGCGCGCTTATACCAATTACATGCGCAATGCCGGCAGCGAATATTTTTTCGACGCGGCTATCAGTATTATTAATAGCATAAGTACTGCCGGTTCAAAAACAACCAATAATAGCGTGCCGGTAAACACCGCGCCGGCGGGCCCGGTAAACAATAAGGCCTCTTTGCAATTTTTCCCGGAGGGCGGCTCGTTAATAGCGGGCGTTCAGTCTGCAATAGCCTTTAAAGCTATTGGTGCAAATGGGCTCGGCCTAAACGTTAGCGGAGTAGTTACCAATAACAGCGGGCAGCAAATAGCAACATTTAAAAGCATGCATTTAGGCATGGGCGTATTCAGCTTTGTACCGATGCCCGGCAACACCTATACTGCTAAAGTAACCTATGCCAACGGCAACCAAAGTGTAGTTAACCTTCCGCAAGCTTCAGATACGGGCTACGCGCTAAATATAGTGGATGCCGATGAAGATAATTTACGGGTAAGAATAACCACCGCCAGCGCTATGCTACAGCAAAACCCCGACCGGCTGGTAAGCCTGGTGGCGCAGAGCGCGGGCAAGATATATTACGCGGGCAAAAGCAAGCCCGGCAGCAGAGAGTTTACCGCCGTTATCCCAAAAAGCAAATTCCCGGAAGGGATAGTACAGTTTACCCTTTTTTCAGATTCGGGCGAGCCTTTAAATGAGCGTATCGTTTTTATCCGGCACCCCGATCAGCTAAAATTAAATCTTACAGCTGACAAATCAGGTTCTTCGCCGCAGCAAAAAATGAAGATAAATATAAGCGCGCTTAATGGCGATAAGCCCGCAGCCGGCAGTTTTTCTGTTGCCGTGATCAACGAAAGCAAAGTACCGGTAGACGAGGACAGCGAAAATAATATTTTTGCCAGCCTGCTGCTCACGTCCGATTTGCGCGGCTACATCGAAAAACCGGCTTATTATTTTAATAATGCAAGCGATAAAACCCGTGCCGATTTAGATGTATTGATGCTTACCCAGGGCTACCGCCGTTTTGAGTGGAAGGAAATTATGCAGGATAAGTTTGCCCCGGTAGTTTTCCAGCCCGAAAAGGCTTTGCAGGTATCGGGCACCATTACTACGCCCGGCGGGAAACCCGTAGCAAACGCAAAGGTGCAGTTGATAGATATTGATAATGCCGCTTACCAAATTGATACGCTTACAGATGCAAAGGGCCGCTTTGCCTTTACAGGGCTTGCCTTTGAGGACAGCATACGCCTGATTATACAGGCCCGCACTGTGAAAAATAAAAGAGATGTAATTATCCGGTTAGATTCTATTGCGCCGCCTATTTCCGGGGGCAACAAAAATGCCGTGGCCATGCAGGTAAGTATCAGCGATAGCCTTTCGGTTTATGCTAAAAGCAGCAAACAGCTTTACGATATGCAGCGGCGGTACGGTGTAGGTAACCACGTTATCACCTTGCGGGAGGTAGTCATCCGCGAGAAGAAGGTAGCGCTTAAGCACTCGGCCAATTTAAATGGCCCCGGCAATGCCGATCAGGTACTGCTGGCGCGCGATTTCAGGAACTTTGGCTGTGCGAATTTATCCGATTGCCTGCAGGGGCGGTTACTGGGCGTTATTTTTAACAATGGCATCCCGTATACCACCCGGGGGTATCGGCCAATGCAGCTAATTGTTGATGGGGTTTACGTAGAGGGCAGTTTTTTAAACTCGATAAATTATAACGACGTTGCTGCTATAGAAGTGTTGCGCAACGGCGCCAATACCGGCATTTACGGTGGGCGTGGCGGTAACGGGGTAATATTGATAACCACCAAACGTGGCGATGATAATGATAACACTTACAATGGGCCAACAGCCGGGCGCGGCATAAAACCCTATTATCCAAAAGGATACTTTAAGGCGCGTACTTTCTATTCGCCCCAATACGATTCTCCGAAAACAAATAAGCAACTGGCCGATCTGCGCAGCACCATTTTTTGGAAGCCGGATGTAGTAACCGGCACCGATGGTAAAGCCGTAATAGAATACTTTAATGCCGGTAGTAAAGGCACCTATAGGGTTTTGATAGAAGGTTTGGATGCCGATGGGAACATTGGAAGGCAGGTTTACCGGTACAATGTTCAATAAATAAGCCAAATTAAGTATTAATTAAACGGCCTTTAGTATATTGCATTTGCTTAAGCCTTTACCATGAAAGCGATACGGTTACTGTTTTTCTTTCTGCCTGTGTTGTATGTTACGGTTGCCGGCGCGCAAACCGATACCTCGTTTATAAGCCGTGCAAACGCCGTTGCTGCTAAACAGCCCCCCATCGAAAAAGTATACCTTCACCTAAATAAACCATCATACAATTTTAGCGATACCATCTGGTACAAAGCTTACACAGTTGTTGGGCAGCACCACCAGCTCTCGGCTTTAAGCGGCGTTTTGTATGTGGAGCTGATCAGCCCTAACGATACCCTGGTAACCCGCCAAACTTTAAAACTTACATCGGGCGTTGCCTGGGGCGATATCCCCCTGGCGGCAACATTACAACAAGGCGTTTACCGCCTGCGTGCCTATACCAAATGGATGCGTAATGCAGGTGCCGGTTATTTTTATGATCAGAAAATTAGAATAGGCGGACTCGCTTTGAATGCAAGCGCTAAACCAATAGTTCAAAAACCCGATGTCCAATTTTTCCCCGAGGGCGGCGAGATGGTAAACGGCATCCGTTGCAGGGTTGCTATCAAAGCCATCAACGGGAAAGGCTTTGGAGCGGATGTAAAAGGCGTTATAGAAGATAACGACGGTAACATCGTAGCCGATTTTGCCACGCAGCATTTAGGTATGGGCGTTTTTGCCATCATCCCGCAAAGCGGCAAAACGTATAAGGCCAAAATTAACGGGGCGGGAGAAGCAGTTTATACGATAGATCTGCCGCAGGCAAAAGATGAGGGGTACACGCTTGCAGTAAACAACAGCCGAGCCGACAGCATTTTTATAAAAGTGGCCGTAAACGATAAGTTTTTAACAGCCAAACGCGGAAGCGCTTTTCACCTGGTGGCACAATCTGCCGGCAAAGTATATTATTCAGCAAAGAGTAATCTTAGTGGGCCCGTTTACATGGCAGGGATAGATAAGGCCCGTTTCCCATCGGGTATAGTGCAATTCACGTTGTTCGGTTACGATAACCTGCCTGTGGCAGAACGGATCGCCTTTATTCGGAACAACGATAGCCTAAGTTTAACTATAAATGCTGATGCGAAAGTTTATAAGTTAAGGCAGCCGGTGAAGATTAACCTAAATGCTTTTGCAAAGGCGCAGCCCGCTAATGGCACCTTTTCGATAGCGGTTATTAACCAGGATACGGTAGGGGTGGATGGTGACACCGAAAGTACCATTGCCAACACCCTCCTGCTTTCTTCAGATCTGCAGGGAAATATTGAGTGCCCTGGTTATTACTTCGGCAACAGCCCTACAACAAAGGCAGACCTGGATCTGCTTATGATAACCCAGGGCTATCGCAAAATTGAGTGGAAAAAAATATTAACTACGGATGCAACTGCAATAGCATACAACGCGGAGAGTGGGTTAGAGGTTGAGGGGCTGCTAAAAACCAGCGGCAATAAGCTTATTGCCAAGGGGAGGGTGAGCCTTATAAGCACCCGCGATAATTTGGCAGTTGATACGGTAGCAAATTCAGCCGGGGAGTTTAAGTTTACCGGTTTAAATCTGTCTGATACATCAAAGGTTGTGCTGAGGGCGCGTAACGGCAATAAAGGTTATAATATAAACGTATTTTTAAAGTTGCCAACGGTTGCGCCTATTGTAAAAAGAGCCCTGGCGGATAGCGCGTATGGGCAGGCTAATGTATCGCCACCCGCAGCACAGTCACTGTTAAAAACCGGCCGGCTATATGTAGCTAAACAAAAACAGGAACAAATAAAACACGGAATATTGTTAAAGCAGGTTGATATAAAAGCAAGTACACGCAAAGCAGAGCCGCCGGGCAGGGAGAATAATTATGGCGCGTCTGTAGCAGATTTTAAGATCGACGGGAAAAAATTAGGGACCTCAAACCTTAGCATGGGGCTGCAGTTAAATTTGCCATTTGTTAGTTATAAAGATGGTAAGTTTAGACAGATAGGGCCACCCTTTGCGCAGCATCATATTATTATAGATGGTACAGAGGTTGAACCTGATCAGATAAAAATGTACGATATAGCAGATATAGACAATGTAAAGATGAGCGCTAATAAATTTGATAAACTTTTGTACAGCGTGCAGGATACACCCGAGATAGGAGGGGACCTCATCATCATCACCACAAAAATGCATGCCGGCACGCGGAACCCAGCCTCACGGAGCCATCAAAAGGAGGTAACAATGCCTGATAGCAATAAATATATAACTAACGACCCACCTGCCGGTTTGATGGGTTTTACCGCCAAAGGCTTTACACCAACGCGCTCCTTCTATATGCCAAAATACTCGGCAGCCACGCCATTGCCCGATCTGCGCGGAACCGTTTACTGGAACCCCAATATTATTACTGATAAGGACGGCAAAGCTACAATTGAGTATTTAAATAACGATACCAGAGGCACCTACCGCGTTGTAGTGGAGGGTATTGACGAGGAAGGCAATTTGGGCAGGCAGATTTATAAATACAAAGTAGAGTAATTTTTCGCTGCAAATAAGTAACAGTTTAATTTTCTGTTAATCGAACGTTTGATATATTAGCTCATCTAAACCGCATCATTTTTAAGCCCCATGAAAATATTCCACCGCCTGTTATTTTTATTATGCATTTTATGTTCTACCGCTGCCCTTGCGCAAACCGATAGTAGTTTTTTAACAAAGACCGTCGGCAACCTAAAAGCCACCTATGGCGCAAAACCGGTAGAAAAGGTATACCTCCATTTAGATAAACCCAATTACATCCCGGGCGATACCCTTTGGTTTAAGTCATATACCGTTGTAGGCAAAACACATGCGCTATCGGCCCTTAGCGGTGTATTATATGTTGAACTGATAAGCCCCCGCGATTCGATAGTAAAACGTATAGTACTTAGATTAACCTCGGGGATTGCCTTAGGCGATTTTGCCCTTTCGGGCAAGCTAACGCCGGGCAACTACAACATCAGGGCATATACCGCCTGGATGCGCAACGCCGGCCCCGATTACTTTTACAACCAGCGCGTAAATATAGGCGGGATAAGCCCGGGCGAACTCGCGGCGCCGGCCGCCAAACTAAACCCCGATGTGCAGTTCTTTCCCGAGGGTGGCGAGATGGTTAACGGTGTGCGTTCCAAGATCGCGTTTAAAGCTGTAAGTCAAAATGGCTCGGGCGAAAATATAAAAGGCAGCATTATTGATAACGAAGGCACCGCGGTGGCCGAGTTTGAAAGCGCACATGCCGGTATGGGTATATTTGCATTGTTGCCACAGGCAGGCAAAGCTTATTCGGCAAAAATAACCCTTGCCGATGGCCGCGCGTTTACCGCGCCCTTACCAAAGGCATTGGATGCGGGTTATGTATTAACGGTAAACAACACGCGCAAGGATAGCCTTTTTATAAAGGTGGCAACCAACGGCCAGCAATTCCAGGCGAAGCAAAATACTGCTTTTTACCTGGTTGGCCAAAGTGGGGGCGAGGTGTATTATACAGCTGCGGGTACTTTAAAAACACCGGTATTCGGCGCAGGAATCGATAAAAGGCGCTTCCCCTCGGGTATTGTGCAGTTTACCTTGTTTGCCGACGGGCAGCCCGTAAATGGGCGTATTGTTTTTGTGCAAAGCGACGATACGCTGAAAATGACCTTGTCGTCATCCGTGAAAACTTATGCAGCGAGAAGCCCTGTAAAGCTCGATTTTGTTGCCAAAAACGACGCGAATGAGCCGGTTGCCGGTAGTTTTTCGGTCGCGGTTATTAACGAGAGCAGGGTTGGGGCTGATGAAAACGTAGAGGGCTCCATATTCAGCCATCTGCTGCTCACCTCCGATCTGAAGGGCTATATCGAAAAGCCAAACT
The DNA here is from genome assembly GCF_014773265.1 of Mucilaginibacter pankratovii. Taxonomy (GTDB): domain Bacteria; phylum Bacteroidota; class Bacteroidia; order Sphingobacteriales; family Sphingobacteriaceae; genus Mucilaginibacter; species Mucilaginibacter pankratovii. The sequence goes on from NZ_JACWMY010000009.1 coordinate 109,711, forward strand.
ATTATTTTACAAACACTACAGATGCCAAACGGGCCGAATTGGATATCCTGATGCTAACCCAGGGGTACCGACGTTTTGAGTGGAAGCAAATACTGACTGCCCCCGATACCCGTATAGTTAACCAGCCCGAGCAAAGCCTTACGCTGGAGGGCACTATTAAAACAACCGGGGGCGGCATAGTGCCCAATGGTAAATTAATGCTCACCGCCACGCGCGAAAACACCGTGCTGGATACCGTTACCGATGCCACCGGAAATTTCAAATTCACCAACCTGCAATTGTCGGATACAGCCAAGATAGTGCTGCAAGCCCGCAAGCAGAACGATGGCAAACGGGTAGCCATTTATGTTAAAGAGCCAGAATATCCCAACATCATTAAAAGTAATGCGCAGGAAGCAGCAAATAACGACCTTTCGGCAGAGGCGCTGCGGAACAGTTATGCAGCCTATCAGAACCAATTGCACAATGACTCTTTGAAGTATGGCAAGCAGTTGAGCCAGGTAAATATCACCGAAAAAAAACTGGATAAAGGCGACCCTTATGGTGCTAAACGGAACGTAGCCGGGCGTACTTACAATATGAAGCAATACCTTGGCTTCCCATCCATGCGCGAAGTTATACTAAATGCCCTCATTGGTTATAAAATGGTAGGCGATGTCCTTATCAAAGCAGGTAAAACAGGTGGTCCGACTGATATATTTCTCGACGGAAGTCTTGTAAGCGTTGACAATTTGTACGCTTATCTACCATCGGAAATAGAGAGCTTTAAAACCGGTGATGTTGGTGATGTGCAGGAGGCTCAAATACAGAAAGCCTATATCGTAATAACCACCAAACGCCGGGCAGGTACCGATACCACTGTTTTAAAGCAGGTAACGATTACCGCAAAAAAAGCAAAGAAAAACGTGGTAACCCGCTCATCAAACCTCCATGGTGCCGGCAATGCCGACCAGGTGCTGATGGGTGATCAGATAGGAGCCAATTGCGTTAATGTTTCTGATTGCCTGCGGAATAAAATATTTGGTGTGACTTTTAAACAGGACGGCACGCCCGTAAACTCTCGTGGTGGCGATATGTTAATTGAAGTTGATGGGAACCGAATGCCCGGCAGTGAACTAAATAACATTAACGCTAATGATATTAACAGCATAGAAGTTTTGCGTAGCACTTTTTCAAAATCTATTTACGGCAGCGATATTGGCGGTGGTTTGCTAATTATCACCATGAAACAAGGCAGCGAACGCAAGTTTGTAACCAGCGAATCGCCAACAGGGTTGATCACCTATCCGTTTAAAGGCTTTTATAAAGCCCGTACTTACTATACACCAAAATACACTACGGCCAATAAAAATGGCGGCGTGCTTGATCTGCGCTCGGGTATTTACTGGAAACCGGATGTGCTTACCGGGAAGGATGGTAAAGCAACGTTTGATTATTTTAATGCCGATACAAAAGGAACCTACCGCGTGGTAATAGAGGGGATAGATGATGAGGGCAACCTGGGCCGGCAGGTGTACCGCTACAAAGTGGAGTAATTGGCAGTGGAATCGCTTTTAGAATTTTTACGGGCTTATTCAGTAGTGATTCGTTTAAAATTACGATGTTCGGGCTTGTTCGGGCTGTTCGCGCTCCATGCCGAACGCGAACAAGCCTGAAAGCAATTGAAATTATTGCCAGGATCCGTACGGTTACCGGTGTTGTTTTAAAAGCGATTTCACGGGAGTAATTGCCGCTAACCCTGTAGTTTTGAACTTTTTTGAGTAAATTTGCCGGTAGATATGCCAACTGAAGTACAGGAAGAAACGCTCACCCTCGAAGAAATACTGGCCGGGCTGAAAGAGATGCACCGCCTTATTTTGTGGAACGATGACCATAATACGTTCGACCACGTTATTCATTGTATGATGAAATATTTGGATTACTCCGAACCGCAATCAGAAAAAATAGCCTGGAAAGTGCACAACGAGGGTAAATGCGCTGTGCTCGAGGGCTCCTACACCGAGATGGAAATCTACCGCAAAATACTGCAGCAGGAAGGGCTGACAGTCAGCGTGGATTAAATCTTACATCCGCAAATGAACCCCATCCTTCAAACAAACCGCCTGACTATTCGCCAATTAACCACCGGTGATACTGCTTTTATTATTGAGCTGCTCAATACCCCCGGCTGGCTACAATTCATCGGCGACCGCAACGTACGTACTACCGAAGAAGCAATAAGCTACCTCACAAACGGCCCGCTGAAAAGCTACGCCGAAAATGGTTTCGGTTTGTACCTGGTAGCAACCAAAGCAGATGATATCCCCATTGGGATGTGCGGCATTCTTAAACGCGCCACTTTAGATAACCCTGATATCGGCTATGCCCTTTTACCCGCCTTTGCAGGCATGGGTTACGCTTATGAAATGGCAAACGCCGTATTAAACTATGCGCTACAGGAGCTGAAACTGCCCTCCGTTTGTGCCATAACACTGCCTGTTAATGCCAGTTCCATTAAACTTTTAGCAAAACTGGGGCTAAAAAACAAAGGCCCTTTTGTTGCTGAAGACACTAAAGAAACGCTGTTGCTTTTCCAAAGCTAATTTACCGGGCGCGTTTAATTGTAATTTCCCATCTGTTAATAATGGCCGCTCGTCTATACAAAGCGGGTGTCCGTCTATCCTGTTTTTATTGCTAAAATATTTTTTTGTCTTTTGCTTCATCATCCGGGGCTGGTAAACCTGAGATTGATTTAGTTGAGTTATTGATTTATTCGGTAACGATGCGTTCTGCGTGAGATACAGAACGCATTTTTTATTCCCGCCGTTTTGCAACATTTATTGTATCAACTTAAACATTAGCGTTGCTTTGCCTGCCACCTTGCCCCCTACATTTATAAATTGATTTAATAAATACCGAAACCTATAATATGAAGAAGAATATTTCGCTTTGGTTTGTACTGCTGCTATTGGCAGCCAACAATGCCCTGGGCCAGCAAATCACTTATCTGATGCCCCGGGTGATCGAGAAAAATGGCCACCATGCGCTTTTGGTTGATGGTAAGCCATTTTTAATGCTGGGCGGTCAGGCGCATAATTCCAGCGCGTGGCCTGGTATGCTGCCGCAGGTTTGGCATGCTGTGGAAACAATGCACGCTAATACGCTGGAGGTGCCCATTTATTGGGAACAGATAGAAGCAACACAGGGGAAGTTCGATTTCTCGGTGGTAGACACCTTGCTGGCACAGGCCCGTACGCACAAAACAAGGCTTGTACTGCTCTGGTTTGCCACCTGGAAAAACGGCAGCAACCACTACATGCCCGGCTGGATGAAAAACAATGCTGCAAAATATCCTAATATAACGGGCAAGAGCGGTAAACCAATTGATTCGCCCTCACCGAATGTAGAAGCTACGCTGGAAGCCGATACTAAAGCCTTTGCAGCAGTAATGCGATACCTGAAGAAAGCCGACCCGCAGCATACCGTAATAATGGTACAGGTAGAAAATGAGCCCGGTGCCTGGGATACCATTCGCGATTATTCGCCCCTTGCTCAGAAACTTTTTGATGGCCCCGTGCCCGCCGAACTGCTGAAGCCCGAAGTGCTTAAAGCTTTAAACCGCCCCGCAGATGCAGAAGGCACCTGGCAAAAGGTATTTGGCGAAAGGGCGGACGAATACTTCCACGCATGGTCGGTTGCGCGGTTCATCGGGAAAGTGGCTGCTGCAGGTAAAGCAGAATATGCATTACCCCTATACGTAAACGCCGCCCTGCGCGATCCACTAACCAACCCTATGGCCAACAGCTACGAAAGCGGCGGGCCTACCGATAACGTAATACCCATATACAAAGCGGCTGCGCCGTCCATTGATGTGCTGAGCCCCGATATTTACCTGGACGGAAGCGAACGGATATTGAAGGTAATTGAGCTTTACGACAGGCCCGATAATGCGCTTTTTGTACCTGAGGCAAGCCTGGCACCGCATATGGCCAGGTATATGTATGATGTGATAGCCCGTGGCGGTATCGGTTTCTCTCCCTTCGGGATAGACAGCAACCGGCCCGACGGAAAGAAGGCGGAAACGATAGAGCGCCTTGCCTCGTTTGCACAAGACTATAAAGTGTTTAGCCCGATGATGCGCGAGCTGGCGCAATGGGGCTTCGACGGAAAGATAAAAGCAGTTGTAGAGCGCGAGGACAATGCCCCGCAAACGATAGACCTGGGCGCATGGCAGGCAATGGTATCGTTCGGCAGCAGCTGGCGGGGCAATGACGTGACAAAGAATGAAAAGCCAACCGGCAGGGCTATGGTTATAAAGCTCGCCGAAAATGAATTTGTTGTGATCGGTGCTCTTTGCCATATTACCTTTAAACCGCTTGGCAATAACCAGGGTAGGGTGTGGCAGTACCTGAAAGTAGAAGAAGGGCAATACGAAAAAGGAAAGTTTAAATCCCTCCGGATACTTAACGGCGACGAAACCGACTGGGGCGGGCCAAGGCTTGGTGCTACGCCGGTGGTGTTAAAAATTTCGCTCGGGGTAAGATAACCCGAATAAAGCTAAGAGGCCCTGCGTATCGCAGGGCCTCTTAGCTTTGCAGGTTGTTTATTCAACGCCTTTCCACCACTGTTTAAAAGTTTGCGAGGTATCGCTGAGGCGCACAAGTTCGCCTATCATGGGTGTGGCCATGCTTTATGGTTTCGATTTGGATAGTTCGGTGATCCTGATTAGCGGCTCGTCCCCGGGGTGTTTGGCAAGTGATGCTGTACCCCCCCCCCCCGCTTAACCGGCCGAATTGTGGCTGCTTCATGAAAGAACAGGTGGTTTTCCGGGGTTACATCTTTCTTGTACCATAATTATTTATGGACCAGGCTTAATTGTTTTGCTTGTATCAACAAATCCTTATAAAATGAACGGAACAAAAAATATATTATAACGTAAACAGATATAATATAACCCTAATAGTTTAGATATGATTAAACCCAACACCTCCGTACTTGTTATAGATGACGAGGAATTTGTGCGGGACAATATACAGGACATTTTAATGCCGCCTACTGATCAATACGAGTTTGAGAGCATGAATGAGGCCGTTAACGTTCTTTTTGATGTGCCAAAACCACTATTGGCCGTTCGCACTCCGGGGATTCCTGAGTTTACTGTTGAAAAAGCGGCAAACGGGATGGAGGGCCTCAAAATGGTGCGTAAGGCTCTCGAACGGGGTAAACCTTATGCAGTTATTTTTCTGGATATGCGTATGCCCGGCTGGAGCGGGCTGGAAACCGCGAAAGAAATAAGGAAATATGATTTAAAGGCCGAGATCATTTTTATTACGGCTTACAGCGACCGGTCTATTAACGAGATTGTAGAAGAAGCCGGCCAAAATGTAGGATACCACTGCAAGCCATACGCGCCCGAAGAAATTATACAATTGGCAACCAAAGCAGTAAGCGATTATAATAAGCTGCGCAACCTGGAGCAACTGATAGAATCTATCTCTTCAATTGGGTTGAACCGCCTGCAGCTTACCTCTCTGTTGAAAAACATTCTCGATCAGGTTGCGGGGTCGCTCAATACAGATCTCGCCCTTATTGGTAAGCTCGACGATGATTTTACTTACGAAAAGATTATCTCGATAGGCGCGATGGAGGAAAAGATCAATCTTACAGAGCTCATTTCCAGGGTAAAAAGTGTGCCGGTAGAAGAAGATACCGTTGTTCAATTGGACGAACTTGTTTTGGCAAGGATAGACAATTACTCGGTTTTTGCGCTGTTGAAAAAAGGAGAGCGGCTAAAAACCGAAAAGATGTATATGCTCAAACTTTTTGTTCAGAATGCGGCGCAAGCTATCCGTAATGCAGAGCTTAACGAGAAGCTTATCCAAAAAGAAAAACTATCGGCCGTTGGTCAGGTGATCGGCATGGTAATGCATGATCTTCGTGCACCTATTAAAAACATTAAGCTGATGACTGATATGATGCGTGATGAGGGTGTTGAAAGCGATCTCATTGATATGATAGATGGTTCGGCAGAACAAGCTTCGCTCATCTTTGATGATTTTCTTGATTTTATCCATCAAACACCAATTAAAAAATTACCGGTCGACCTGAAAGCCATTATCAACGATGCCGTAAACTTAGCGGCAAGTAGGGATGGTATTGGGCAGGTTAGCATCAAAGTACAGATGGAGGATGCCTTGATGATCTATGGCGATGAAAGTAAACTACGGCGTACTTTAAGTAACCTGGTAAACAACGCGGTAGATGCTCTTACGGGCAGCCACACAGCCGGTGCCGAAATTGTTATAGCAGCACTTAAAACAGGTAGCGGTATTGAGCTATCCGTATCTGATAATGGGCCGGGCATACCTGAGGAGATTATTGGCACACTGTTCGACCCATTTGTAACCCGCAATAAAAGTAACGGTACCGGGTTGGGCCTGGCTATTGTTAAGCAATATGTTTGCGCACATGGCGGCGAAATTGCCATAAACAATAATGGCGGCGCCTGCTTTTTAATCACACTTCCTTTATAGCCTAATTTACCACAAATTATGATAACAACAGCAGGCATATCTGAAGAGGAAGATGCAGCAAAAACCATTGAGACCTATCGCGAGCTGATAGCCGCCTCTAATACAGGCGCCTGGGAGTATTTTATAGCCAGCCGCAGGCTCAATTGTAACGAAGTTTATTTTTCACTGTTGGGGCGGTCGTCTCATGAATTTGAATTACAGGGCGACAATTTGCAGCCGATCTGGATAGACCTGCTCCACCCGGATGACGTTGCCGCGGCAACCAACTGCTTTGAGCGGTATGTGCTCGACCCGCAGGATCAGGCGTATGAAAACTTTTTCAGAATGTTACATGCCAATGGGTCTTGGGTGTGGATCTGGTCGCGCGGCAGGTACATAAAGGATAAGGACGGACGAAATACCGACAGGATAATTGGCACCCATACCGATGCGACCGCTGTTAAAACTGCAGAAGAAGAAACGCAGCGCGAACGCTTAATGTTGCGAACGCTTATAGATAACCTTCCTGATACGATATATATTAAGGATGTGGGTGCCCGCAAAATCATCGCTAATAAAGCGGATGTAAAGGCCATAGGTGCTGCCTCAGAAGCGGCAGTGCTTGGCAAAACCGACCTGGAACTTTTTAATAACGAAATAGGTTTGCGCGGTTACCAGGATGACCTGCAGGTGTTGGCCAGTGGCGTGGCCATGATGAACAAAGAGGAACTTTTTTACGACCCCGATGGCACGCCGCACTGGTTACTTACATCTAAAGTGCCGGTGAGGGATGAGTCCGGCAAAGTTACCCGCATATTGGGCATTGGCCATCATATTACCGAGCGTAAAAAGAATGAAGAGGCGCTGCGGAACCTGAACACCGAACTGCAGGCACTTAATCAACAGCTTACGCTGCGAAAAGAGCAGGAGCTGGAGCAAGCCATAGCGCGCGGGAAATTTGAAATTGCATCAGAAGTGCTGCACGATATTGGCAACGCGCTGGTTGGGTTTTCGGCATACCTTAACCGTATAAAGCGAGTGCTGGATCGTTTTAATACCGAAACGGTTATTCAGTTGGCTTCATTTATTCAGGCACAGCAGTCTTTACTGGCAGTTGGGCTTGGCGAGGCAAAAAGCAATGCCCTTGCATCACTTACAGCCGGGCTCGCAAAAACGCAGGCAGATAATAAAACGGATCTCGCGGCATCTGTTACAGAGCTGATGAACATTCTGTCGCACATTCAGGATATCCTATCCATCCAGCGGCAATTTGTTAAGGGCCATGAGGGCAATAACGAACGTAAAGCCGTAAACCTGGCTAATGTAATTGAGGATTGCCGGGCTATGCTGAATGCATCGCTGGAAAAGAAGAAAATAACACTGAATGTAGAAATTGCTACCGGCGTTCAATCAATAAAAGGAGACCACACCAAACTGATGCAGGTGCTTTTAAATGTGATAAAGAATAGTATAGAAGCTATGGACGAGGAGACAGCTGACAAGCGGATCAGTATATCTCTTAAGGCAGTTGGCGAACGCCTGGAACTGAATATTGCCGATAATGGCAAAGGTTTCGATGCGGCAACCGGAAGCCGGTTCTTTCAGCGTGGTTTTACCACAAAGGAAAGCGGTACCGGCCTGGGGCTTTATAATTGCAGGACAGTTATAGATAGCCATGGTGGTTCATTTGTGATTGAGAGCGACGGACCAGGCCTGGGCACGATTACCCGCATTGTTTTGTATAGCGATGCCAGGGACAGTACTGTAACAGAGTAAGAAGTTGGTGAATTTAGGATAATGATGAAGCGCTTAGAAATAAACCAATAAATCCTCGTGGGGAGTTACCGGGTTCGAACCAGTGACCGCTCCCGATTATAAATCGGGATGCGCTGAGCTAAATTGTTCGATAAGTTTTCAATCATCTTTCTGCTTTTCCAGGCTTTGATCTGATGTTCGCGTTTGCCAGCGGTTCCTTTAGTTGGATGCTCTTCTGTCCAAACAATTGTCCAATCAGGAGTCCTACCGGTAAATCCTTTATGATTAGTATTATGTTTTTTCAAACGGTCAACAAGGTCGGAGGTAGAGCCGATATAATACTTGTCGAGATTTGTTGAGTAAAGTATGTAAGTGAAAAACATTTGTAAATGAAAAAGGCATCCAATTGGATGCCTTTTCGTGGGAGTTACTGGGTTCGAACCAGTGACCCTCTGCTTGTAAGGCAGATGCTCTGAACCAGCTGAGCTAAACTCCCTTCGTTTTGGGATTGCAAATATAGAGTTTAGTGTTAATTAGACAAAAAATATTTTAAAATATTTTTAACAGGCAGTAAGTAAGGCGATTACATTGCTATGTTGTGGCCCGGCCGTGGGTCTTCGGGTAAAATTTCCATCTCAGGGTAGTCAATATAGTCGGCATACCACTGTATTGCGCTCACCACATCCAGTGCATCCTCGGCGGCTATATTGATAGTTTCGAAAGCGTAGAGCTTCTCGTGGGCGTATCCGTAAAGTTGAATTTCGCTTTCGCTCGGGCTAAAACGATCGTAGTTTAAACAGTAAACCCTTATTTTTAAACTGGTGTCTCTTGAATGAATAACATCCCTGCATGGATCCTTAGGATCGGTAGCCAATAAATATACATTGTAATCCATCTGCTTAGTATTGGGAGTGGTTTATAAATATCTTAATGATAACTAATTACCGGGCATTGTGTTTTTGATAATATAAATTATAGCCATTGGGGGAAATTTCCCCATAAGTTGTGAATGTATTTCTACAACTTAAAACCACACCTGCCAAAAAAGCCCTTATTTCTTTATAATTAAGCGCTTTTTAATTTCGGCACAAGTATTGAATTAGAGTTAATACCCTTCTCAAAGGGTGTTTTTCATAGGTAGATGTAGGGCCGACAAAACTGCGAGAGTTTTTTCGGCCTTTTTTTGTTTTAAAAATCACACTCTTTTTTTAGCTACTCCCATTTTAGCTACTCTGTTTACAGCTAACAAGTTTAGCATAAATCTCAATCTGATTATCCGGCGAATGCGTTTATCACATTAATTAAACATCTACAGTAATCTTTAATAAGTATTATGAAAACAGAAACTAACTCAACTACAGGCGGAGCAAATATGGCCAGGCGGTCGTTTTTGCGTTATGCCGGAGCGGGTGCCGCTGCCGTTGCTGTGCTTGGCGCATCATCTTGCAGAACAGGCCATATCGAACCTCCTACCGATTACACAGACATCGGTTCGGGCGATATTGGCATATTAAACTATGCTTACGCGCTGGAGCAGCTGGAAGCGGCCTTTTACCTGCAGGTTGTTGCTACGCCCTATAGCGGCATCAGTACCGCAGAAACAGCTTACCTTACCGATATTAAGGACCATGAAGTTTTGCACCGCGACTTCTTTAAAACAGCATTGGGGGGCGCAGCAATAAAAGGGCTTACGCCAGATTTTTCTACCATCAACTTCAGCGATCGTGCAAGTGTATTAAATGCAGCCAAACTTTTTGAAGATACGGGCGTAAAGGCTTACGACGGCGCGGGTTACCTAATCCAAAACCCTGACTATTTAACCATAGCGGGTAAAATTGTTTCGGTAGAAGCAAGGCACGCCTCGTTAATAGCTAACCTGATAACTCCGGGTAGCTTTGTTAACCCCGATCAGGTAGACGAGAATGGTATCAACAGGTCTGCATCAATTGCCGAAATACTCGGCGCAGTTAATGGTTTCCTGAAAACCAAAGTAATAGCATCAAGTTTTAACTACGATAAAGTATAACCCGCCATGAATTTATTTGAAATAGTAAACGAAATAGAAAAAGTTGATCCGGAAATACACGAAAGGTTAAATCCCCGCCGTGCCGCCATCAAAAATATAACCAGCTTTGGCTCTAAAGTAGCCCTTGCTGCCATGCCTTTTGCTTTAGGCACCATGTTTAAAAAAGCTTATGGCGCTGCATCTACTGCCGATGTTATAGGTGTATTAAATTATGCTTTAACGTTAGAATATCTTGAGGCCGGCTTTTATAATGCAGGTAGTGCAAAACCGGGATTGTTCCCTGGTTCGGATGTGCTATACATCAACAAAATTACTGCCGACGAAAACCACCACGTTACCTTTTTGAAAAATGTGATTGGCTCGTTAGGCGGTACTGCCGTTGCTGCCCCTGCGGTAGATTATACCGGTGGTAATAACAAAGGCGGAGGGCCGTTCGCTACCGTGTTTACAAACTACGATACCTTTTTGGCGGTGGCCCAGGTGTTTGAAGATACCGGCGTACGTGCTTATAAAGGCGCTGCTCCTATCTTACTGGGTAACCAGGTGGTATTAACTGCTGCTTTGGGTATCCATGCTGTAGAAGCACGCCACGCAGCTGCCATACGTAAATTGCGTAACGACAGGGCGAACGGCGCAACCGCAAAACCAACGATATTGCCGTACATTGTTAGTACGGCCTCTTTAGGTAACGATACCGGTGTAGCTGTTGCTAACGGCAATTATGCAGGTGAAGAGAACGTTACCCAGGGAGGTGTGAATTTAAGCTCACTGGCTTCGGCCGCTGTGGTTACTGCTGCCTTTGATGAACCTTTAACTAAAGATCAGGTGCTGGCCCTGTTAGTTGGTTCGTTCATTGTGAACTAACTGCTTTTACCAAAACAACAAATGCAAAGCGGCCCCGGGGATTTCTCCGGGGCCACTTTGTTATATAATATTAATTTTTGCCGCGTAAGTAGGGCCTTGAGGGGCGTTGCGGTTGTTGTTGCGGCTGCTGGCGCTGTTGCTCCTGTTGTTGCCTTTGTTGCTCGCGGGCCTGCTGTTGTTGCTGGCGTTGCTGTTCGGCCTGTTGTTGGCGGGCCTGTTCCTGCTGCTGGCGCTGTTGTTCCTGCTGTTGCTTTTGTTGCTCGCGTGCCTGTTCCTGTTGTTGGCGCTGTTGTTCACGTGCCTGCTGCTGTTGCTGCTCCTGCTGTTGCTTTTGCTGCTGGCGAACCTGGTCTGCCTGTTGGCGTTGTTGCTCGGCTTGTTGCTGGCGGGTTTGCTCTTGCTGCTGACGTTGTTGTTCAGCTTGCTGCTGGCGTTGCTGTTGCACTTGCTGGCGCTGTTGTTCGCGAGCCTGTTCGGTCTGCTGGCGTTGTTGTTCGGTTTGCTGCTGGCGTTGCTGTTGCACTTGCTGGCGCTGCTGCTCGCGTGCCTGTTCAGCCTGCTGGCGCTGTTGCTCGGTTTGCTGCTGGCGTTGCTGTTGCACTTGCTGGCGCTGTTGCTCACGGGCCTGTTCGGCCTGCTGACGTTGTTGCTCGGTTTGCTGCTGTCTTAATTGCTCCTGCTGTTGCCTTTGTTGCTGGCCACGCTGTTGCTGTTCTTGTTTCCTTTGCAAATCGGTTTGTTGCTCGCCGGCCTGCTGTTGCTGCTGGCGTTGCTGCTGCATTTGTTGGCGCTGCTGTTCGCGACTTTGATCTGCCTGCTGGCGTTGTTGTTCGGTTTGCTGCTGACGCTGCTGTTCCGTTTGCAGCTGGCGTTGTACCTGCATTTGCTGGCGTTGCTGCTCGCGGGTTTGTCTTTGCTGCTCTGCTGCCTGCTGGCCGGGGTTATTCAGGTCGATAGGGCGGCGGGCAGGCCTGTCAGCACCAACCTGTTGGCCGGGCTGTACGGCGTTGCCTGCATCGGCGGGGCGCCTGTTAAAACGACCATTGCCGTCGCCACGCTGCCCGTTTGGTGTATTAGGTCGGTTATTATCAGTACGTACAAAGCGGCTGTTGTTTGAGCGCGCCTCGTTTGCCAGCCTGCCGGCGTTCTCGCGCTGTGTAACGGCGCCGTTGCGCCTATCGGTACCGCCTATTCGCTGGTTAGGATTCTGTTGCCTGTAAGCTGCGCCATCAATTACTTTTGATGGGCGCGCGTTTCTGTCCCTGCGGATGTCCGGCCGATAAAAATTAACCGAGTTACGATTGAAAGTGTTGCGCGAAGGCCGGTCTATATTATTGATATTATAAACTCTTACAACGCGCTTGGTATAGCGCTGTATCTCATCGCGGCGCGGGCCGCTTACATAAACCCGGTTGTTATACCTGTAAGTATTGCGGATGAAATTACTCCTTCCGTATATGGTATGTACCCGTGCATATGGCACGCAATAGTTATAAACGTTTGTGTAGTTGATATACGCGTACGGCGCAAACGACCAATAAAAATCGGGTGTAGAATAGGAGTTGTAATAATCATCGTTGTACGATGCATTATAAGCCACTTCAGGTGTCATCGGTGCCCAGCCGTAATAACCGTCACCGTCTCTCCAGTCTACCCAGGCGGGTGCCCATTCGCTGCCGGGTACCCATTCCCATCCATAGTAATCATCGTAGGTCCAGCGGCCATAGTGGAAGGTTGCCCATCCCCATTCATAATCAGATACCCAGGTATTACCATAGGAGGTATACACCCAGTGGCCATTAGTTACATACGGGCGGAAATCCTGGTCTACATCAGGCACCCATACATCGCCATACTTGGCATCATATACCCAGGTGCCATAAGGCGCCAGCTGATCGTAAAACTCCTGTGTGGAGATATATTGCCCGCCCTCATCTTGTGCGGAGCTTTTTGCGGGGGCAATTGCCATCAGCATGATGGCTAAAAGTGCTGTCCCCCATATTTTGGTTAATATTTTCATAATATTTCGAGTAAGATAGGCTTATATACAGGTATGACTGCGCTAAGTATAAAACGTTTAAACAATAAATAGTTTTAAGCCTTATATTGTATAACAAAACCCGGGCAGAGAAATTTTAGCACATTTGGCTGATTTCTGCCTTATCTTTTAATAATTTTACAGGCATTTTTAACACAGCATTTTATGAGCACAGTAAACATCCCTCGCCTCGACTTGAACACTTACATAAACGGCAGCGCCGAAGAAAAAAAGCAATTTTCTGAAAGCATTGGCAAGGCTTTTAACGAAACCGGCTTTGTTACCGTAACCAACCATGGTTTAAGTAAAGAGCTGATGGATAAATTATACGAGCAGGTGAAAGCTTTATTTGCCCTGCCCGAAGCAACCAAGCAACAATACGAGATCCCCGAACTGGCGGGCCAGCGTGGCTATACCGGCAAGAACAAGGAAACCGCTAAAGGCTTCAAGGTGCCCGATCTGAAAGAGTTTTGGCAGATTGGCCAGATAGACCCGGAAGCAACTGCCAGCAAAGAAGATTACCCGGATAATATGGAGGTTGCCGAGCTGCCCGAATTTAACACTACTACCGAAGAGGTTTACAAAAAACTGGAAGCGGCAGGCAAGCATCTGTTGCGCGCTATAGCCGTTTACCTGGAACTGCCCGAGAATTATTTTGATGATAAGGTAGCGCATGGCAACTCGATACTGCGTACCCTGCATTATTTCCCGATAGAGAACCCGGATGCATTGCCGGATGATGCGGTACGTGCCGGGGCACATGAGGATATTAACCTGATAACGCTGTTAATTGGCGCAAGCGCTGATGGTTTAGAGCTGTTAACCCGCGAAAATAAATGGTTCCCTGTTACGGCTTTTGGCGAGGACCTGGTAGTGAACGTGGGCGATATGCTGCAGCGTTTAACCAATAACAAGCTAAAATCAACCACGCACCGCGTAGTGAATCCGCCGCGCGAGCAGATGAATTCCCGTTTTTCGGTGCCGTTCTTTCTGCACCCAAAATCAAATATGGACCTCACCAGCCTACCGTCAACCATTGATGCGGAGCACCCTAAGGTTTATACCGATATCACCGCGGGTGAGTATTTGGATGAGCGATTGAGGGAGATAGGGTTGAAGAAATAGTAAGAATACATCATATTTATAAATTATGTCATTTCGACCGAGGCACGAGGGAGAAATCTTGTTGTCCATGCAAAGTTCGCCACCTTGCGTATCCGCTTTGCACATCTAACAAGATTTCTCATCGCTGCGCTTCCCTCGAAATGACAACCCAGTAAAAATAAAGGCCGTTTGCTAAATGCAAACGGCCTTTCCCTTGTTCTTCTCACTCCAACACCACCTTCTGGTGCTGATATGGGATCTCGATATTGGCAAATCCCTTTTCTTTTATCTTCTCGGCAAAATGCTGCTGCACCTCGTATTCACCGTGGACTAAAAACACCTGTTTTACCAATTTAGGGTCCTGGCAGCTAAGGAAATGGAGCAGATCTTCGTAATCGCCATGGGCGCTCATGCTTTTGATTGACTGCACTTCGGCTTTTACCTGGTATTGCTCGCCAAAAATATGTACCTCCTTTTCCCCGCGGGCAAGGCGACCGCCCAGCGAGTTCGGCTCGGCATAACCCACCATCAGTATGGTATTCTTTTGGTTACCTATGTTGTTTTTGATATGGTGCTTCACCCGCCCGGCCTCTGCCATGCCCGATGAGGATATGATAACACAAGGGCGTACATCATCATTCAGGGCGATAGATTCCTGGGTAGACTGGATAAATTTCAATCCCTTAAACCCAAACGGGTCGGCATCAATCTTCATCACCTCTTTCACATCCTTATTATAAACTTCGGGGTGGTCCTTCAATACCTGGGTAGCTTTCTCTGATAGCGGGCTATCTACATAATAAGCCACATCTGGTAATTCGCCCTTCAATTCCAATGCATTTAAGGCATAAAGGAGTTCCTGCGTACGCCCTACGCTAAATGCCGGGATAATTACCTTGCCCTTTTTTACTTCGCAGGTTTGTTTGATGATCTCCAGCAAGGCATCCTCAATAGGGCCTATGTCTTTATGCAAACTGTCACCATAGGTAGATTCCAGCAAAATATAATCTGCCTGCGGAAAGGTTTGCGGGTTGTTCAGCAGCAGATCGCCGTAGCGGCCAACGTCGCCGCTGAAGGTAATATAAGTCGTCTTGCCGTTTTCCTCGGCAGCTATGTGTACCGCCGCGCTGCCTAAAACATGCCCGGCATCGGTAAATTTAAATTTTACGGTTGGTGTAATGTGGTAGGGCTCGTGGTAATCCACTATTTTAAAAAGGCTCAGCGCTTTTATCACATCATCATCAGTATACAAAGCTTCTAAAAGCGGCAGGCCTTTGCGTGCGCGGTGCTTATTGCTGTACTCGTTATCCTGTGTTTGGATCTTGGCCGAATCCGCCAGCAAGATCTTACAAAGGTCCATGGTGGCGGCAGTGCAAAAAATCTGCCCTTCAAAACCTTCGGCCACCAGGCGGGGTATCAAGCCGCAATGATCTATATGCGCGTGGGAGAGGATCAGGTAGTCAACCTTTTGCGGGTTGAAACCAAAATGCTCGTTCATTTCTTCGGTTTGATCGCCCATGCCCTGGAACATGCCGCAATCTAACAATATGCCTGTACCATCTGCTAAGCGTAACAGGTGTTTGCTGCCGGTAACGTTACGGGCAGCGCCGTGAAAGGTTATATCCATCTATAAATTGGTTGTGGAATGAAGAACCAAACATGCGGATAAAAGTTTAATAAATAAAAAACTAAACTTTTAGTTGTAAATTTGATTTTTATACTTTAACTTCGTTTAACTAACAAGTTAGTTTTATTATTATGATGGAAATTAAAGAGTTAACCCGCGCCGAAGAACAGATAATGCAGGTGCTTTGGCAGTTAAAAAAAGGCTTTGTAAAAGATGTGCTGGATGTGTTGCCCGAGCCAAAACCGGCTTACAATACAGTATCAACCATTATCCGCATTCTGGAGACCAAGGGCTTTGTGGGCCACACCGCATATGGCAAAAGCCACGAGTATCACCCGATAGTAAGCAAGGAGCAATACAAAAATTTTGCTGCCGATAAACTGCTGACGGGCTACTTTGATAACTCGGTAAACCGGATGCTTTCCTTTTTTGTGAAGAAGGAGAAAATTGACCTGAAAGAGGCCGATGAGATCATGAAACTGATTGAGAAACTTAAAGATAAATAGTTATGGCTTGGTGGCATTATTTATTCCTGGTAAATATTTACCTCACCCTGTTTTTTGGCTTTTACGCGCTGCTTTTACGCCGCGAAACATTTTTCCAGCTCAACCGCATCTATTTGGTGGGGGCAGCGCTGCTGTCGTTCTTTATCCCGCTGATCCAATCGGAATGGGTGAAAAACCTGTTTATTACGCAAAAGGTGCAGTATGCATTTTATGGTAGTGGCACCGATATTAATATCACCGCGCTTGCCCCCATACAAGATACACCCTACACACTGGGCGAAATAATGGTGATGATATACCTTGCCGGCGTAATTGTGCTTGCCTTGCGCCTGATGTGGCAGTTTATACAACTGCGCAGGGTGATACAACAAGCGGTGCCATCGGCCACGCCATACTCTTTCTTCAATAAAATAAACGTTGCCGACGATACCGAAAGCAAGGATGTTGTGATGGCGCACGAAGAAGTGCACGCGCAGCAATGGCATTCGGCAGATGTGCTGATCATCGAGGCGGTAATGATCATCAACTGGTTTAACCCGGTGGTGTACCTGTACCGTTTCGCCATCAAACATATCCACGAATACATCGCCGACAGGCAAGCGATAAAAGCAGGTAACGATAAAGCCGAATATGCTTTATTGCTGCTGAGCCAAACCTTTAACGCCCCCGCGCACCAATTAGTTAACCCATTTTATAACCACAGTTTACTAAAACAACGTATTATGATGTTACAGAAGAATAAATCGCAGCGGGTTAAGCTGTTAAAATACGGCCTGTCGGCACCTTTATTTGTACTGATGCTGGTACTGTCATCGGCCACCATCAGCAATAGCAAGGCCATAGAAGCTTTACACGATAACGCTGAAGAATTGTTATTGCAACCCGCTACGGGAAATACTCCCGAAGAAACAACACAGGCAGAAGCACCAGCAGCAAAGAACCTTTTGTTTAAGGAGACGGTAGTTGTTATTGACACGCCAAGACAGGGAAAGGTTTTTATGAAGGTGGGGCAAATGCCGCAATTCCCGGGTGATGAAGATGCTTTTGACCGCTACCTTGCTAAGACGATCAGGTACCCTAAAGCGGCCCGCGACAATAACGTGCAAGGCCGCGTTATACTCACCTTTGTAATAGAGAAAGACGGTTCGGTTAGTGATATAAAGGTTCTACGCGGCATTGGCAGCGGTTGCGACGAAGAAGCCGTACGTGCTATAAAGGCATCGCCAAAGTGGATAGCCGGCAGACAGAACGGAAAAAAGGTACGTACTCAATTTTCGGTACCGGTAAATTTCGCGCTGGAGAGCAAAGCCGCTTCAGTTAAAGTTGGGCAAACCGACCTGAGCACCGGTTTAACCGAAGCTATATTTACCGAGGTAGAGCAGCAGCCGGGCTTCCCGGGCGGTAACCAGGCTTGTGCCACTTACCTCCGTACAAACATTAAATACCCTGCAGAGGCCCGTAAAAACAAAATACAGGGCAGGGTGATAACCAGCTTTGTTGTAATGAAGGATGGCAGCATCGGCGATGTGAAAGTGTTAAATGGAATTGGTTACGGTGCCGATGAGGAAGCGGTTAGGGTGATCAAAAACATGCCTAAATGGTACCCGGGTATGCAAAACGGCCGGCCGGTAAATGTAAAGTATACTTTGCCCATAGCGTTTACTTTGGATGGTAAGCAATTAAACCTGCAGGGAAAAATAGACCCCGCCATTTATCCTAAAACATACACCGCAGTAGCCGGTGATGCAACTACTTTAAAAACAGGCGATGGCACCACATTTATCGAGCTGAAGGGATCTGCAAAGCCATTGTACCTTGTAGATGGCAAAGAAGTTGAGGATTTGAGTGCCATTAACCCTAACGATATACAGAGCATTAATGTTACAAAGGATGCATCTGCTATTTATAAGGACGGGGACAGAAGGAAGAATGGGGTTATAACAGTTACAATGAAGAAGAAGGTAAAATAAGATCAGTTAGTTAATTATAAACCCTACGCCGGCAGATAAATAATTTGCCGGCTTTTTTGTGCTATAATTTATTGGGATCTTATAGTTAAATTTATGGCATAAACCCCTAATAGCATGAACCTTAAACTCTTATTCCAATTATCCGTCTTCGGGCTCATTATGGCATTTGGCACCATATCCTTAATTCCCGAAAATATCGAACCCGTTTTTTGGGTGGTGATATTTATCTTTTGCGCGGTGGTTATAGCCAAGGCGTGCCCCGGCAGATATTTTTGGCATGGCTTTGTTTTAAGTTTAATAAACAGTGTTTGGATAACCATTGTGCATACCATTTTTTACGACAATTATCTGCCGCATCACCCTAATATGGCCTCATTTGAATTGGGCAGGCACCCACGGGTAATGATGATATTAATGGCGCCCGTTTTCGGTATCGCGTTCGGGTTGATACAGGGGTTGTTTGCCTTTATCGCTTCAAAACTGGTGACGAAAAATTAAATTTCTTCCGCTTCAGCAGCGGCTTCGGCTTCCTGCCGCTCGCGCAGGTTGCGCATTATTTTGGTGAAGCCCCTGTGGTTTTGCTCCTCATCGTACAAGGGGAAAACCAGGCCGCTGCCCCAAAAACGGGAGCCATCCTTGCGCAGGTGGTACCGTTCGTCTATCGCGCGGCCTTCCGTTTTAGCAGTAGTAAGTTCTTTTTCAGCTGCCCCGGCGGCAACATCCTCCGGGGTGAAAAATATTTTAGCGCTAACGCCAATCACTTCTACCTCCTTGTAACCCAATACATTTTCGGCACCCGAGTTCCAGCTGTTAATATCGCCGTTTTTATCGGTAGTGATCACCGCGTAATCTTCCAGGCTCTCCAGCACCTGATGGAAAAATTCTTCACTCATTCTAAAATAGCTGTCGTCGAAAATATCTTCACCAGTGATGGTGTCGTTGATAGTTTCATATTCAACCATTATACTGGTATCATTAATACCGGTGGCCATTACCATGGGTTCGCGCGTTATTTTGTAAAAGGTTTCGTACCCGTTGGGCAGATTATAAAGTACGGGTTTTTTACGTACGGGCTTTAAGGTTAGCGCTGTTTCCATGGAGGGCTCCGAAGCTGTGCTGGCCAGTAAATAGGTATAACCCTTTTCTATCAGGTCGCCAAGTAATTGTGGGGTGAAGGGTATTTTCATGGTACGGGTATATTATGCAAAAGGCCCCGGAAAACCGGGGCCAAATATTTTTACAAAGAAATTTATATGGCAGTTGGCCTGCGGATAATGCCTAATAAAAACGCGATAACGGCAATAACTAACAGCACGTGTATAAGGCTGCCCACTGCTGTGAAAAATACGCCAATTGCCCAGCCTATAATGAGGATAACGGCAATTATATACAATAATGAATTCATGGTTGATGGTTTAAAATGTTTTATAGATAGTGTGTTAAGTATATACTAATAAATAGCGTGCCAAAAACTTGCGCCGGGGTAATAATGCCAATTAAACCCTATCGTCATTGCGAGGAGCGAAGCAATCTCCAAATATGCAGAGCCCTATGCATATCCGCTTTGCCTGCGTAGAGATTGCTTCGTACCTCGCAATGACGCGGTAGGATATAAAAAAGCCCCTTTCCAACTTCCGGAAAGGGGCCTTAAAAATAAATTAGAAGTTTTTTACAATTTCAGCCATTTTTTGCGCACGGCCAGTTGCTGTACAGTTGGGTTTGGTAATTCTTCGGCTTTAAATTGTACTTTATTGTTGCGTAATAAAGTTACCGGCAGGCTGTAGGGTTTGCCATCGCGTATTACAGCAACGGTTATTTTATCGCCAACCTTGCGGCCGTTCATCAGGGTGGTCATATCGGTAACCGGGGTGCCATCTACCGATACAATTTCGTCGCCCACGTTTATGCCATCTTTCCAGCCGGCGCCATCGCGCAGCACCATGCTTACAATTTTTTTGCCGCCGGGCTGGTTGCTTGCAGATACGCCAAGGGTTGGGTTATTGCTATCGGCCAGCTGATCGGTAATTTTGTAACCGGCGTAGCTGAGGTATTTGTTATAATCGATAGGGGCCAGGCCGTTGATGTACCTGGCGTAGAAATCGTCCAGATTTTTGCCCGAGAATTTTTCGAACGCCAGTTTAAACTCGGCATCGGCATAGCCGCGTTTCTTGCCTTTGTAATAGGTGTTGTACATGTATTTCATCACATCATCCAGTGATTGTTTGCCGCCGGTTGTGTTCATGATCTCCAGATCAAGCAGCATACCTATCACCGCGCCTTTATCATAATAAGAGATGCCGGTGTTGTAAGAGTTCTCGTTGGGGCGGTATGCTTTTATCCAGGCATCAAAGCTGGCTTCGGCAAGGGGCTGTACTTTAGTGCCCGGCTGGTTCTCAACCGTGTTGATATCGCCTACGGCATCGGCCAGGTAGCTATCTACCGAATACAGGTCGGCGTGGCGGCGTATCAAATTCTGGTAGTAGGCGGTAAAGCCTTCGGCTATCCAAAGGTTGGTAGTGTAATTTTCGGTCTCGTAATCAAACGGGCCCAATACAATAGGGCGCAGGCGTTTTACATTCCACAGGTGGAAATGCTCATGCGCTACCAGGCCTAAAAAGTTAATATAGCCGCTTTCGCTGCCATACTGATCGCGACCGGCACCCAACACGGTTGAGCTTAAGTGCTCAAGCCCGCCGCCACCGCGTGCGCGGTTGTGTACAATAAAGGTATAGTGCTTATTGGGGTTCTCGCCAAAAACAGCGGTTTCTGCTTCAACTACCTTAGCCATGTCTTTCTTCAGGCGTTCTTTATCGTAATTGCCGCCGCCATACATAGCTACTTCGTATTTTACGCCTGCTGCGTCAAAGCCAAAAACATCCTGTGTACCTACCTCAATAGGCGAATCGTACAGGATATCAAAGTTTGGCGAAGTAAGGCTGAACTGGTCGCCGCCAACTTTTTCCAGGCTGGTAGATACGGTGGTCCAATCTTTATAAGGGATTATTTTAATGGTTGATGGTTGGTTCAGCATCCCTTTGGGGTATAAAAATACACCCGTGGTTGATAAAAAGCCATGCGTAATATCCACAAAGCTGGTACGAACAGATACTTCGAAGGAATAAACTTTATATTTAACCACCACGGTTGATATGCCGGTGGTGTTGATATGCCAGGTGTTTTTGCTTGTTTTTGGCGCAGGAACTGCTTTGCCATTAGCGGTAGCGGTAAAGCCCTCGATGTTTTTGGCAAATTCCCTTACCAGGTACGAGCCGGGTGTCCAAACGGGCATTTTAAGGTCGAGGGTGGGTTGCTTTAAGCCGCTTACCGTCATTTCTATATCGGCATAATGTGCTTGTGCTTCGGGGAAGGTAACTTTATATGCTATTTTAGGGTAAACTACAGCGGCGCCGGCCGTGGAAATCTTCATAATTAATAGTAATAAATAAGCCAGGGCTAATGGTTTAAAATTTTTCATGGCTGCAAGTTATAAATTTTTATGTTTTTTAATTGCAAAGCAAAAAATGCAAATGTTGTAAAATGGTTGATACAAGCAATCAAAATATGCCCTAAGCGGTTAGTTTTGCGGATATTACCAATTGCAGGTTATAACCGATATACATTTATATTTGCGTGAATGAACAGCTACGACGCTTTAATCAATACTATTAAAACCCAATTACTTTGCCAATACGCCAAACATGAAAACTAAATACATTATCTACACCCTGCTGGCTTTATTGGTTGCCTTCCTTATTTATAACAAGTTTTTTAGCAAGCATGCTAAAGAACGCGATGCCATTACAGGCGGGGCAGGAGGCGGTGGTGCCAAAGGGGGTAAGGATGCTAAAGGTGGAAAGGGTGGGAGAGCAAACCCGCCGGTATCGGTAGTGCTGATGGTTGTAAAAGATACTGCCGTGAGCAACCAGATCGATATCACAGGCACTATAGATGCCAACGAAAAAGTAAGCCTGATAAGCCAAACAGCCGGCAATATTACCGGTATATATTTTACCGAAGGCACTAAAGTGAGCAAAGGGCAATTGCTGGTAAAAGTTTACAACCAGGACCAGCAGGCAGCCCTCCAACAGATAAATGCGCAGATGGTACTGGCACGTGACATCAACAACCGTAACAAAATACTGTTAGAGAAAGAGGCGGTGAGCAAGGAGGAATACGAAACCTCGCTATCGTCGCTAAACGCCATGAAAGCACAGGCAGACGTGATCAGGGCACAAATAAGCCGTACCGAGATCCGTGCGCCATTTTCGGGCACTATTGGTTTGCGCAATGTGAGCCCGGGTGGTTATCTTTCGCCCTCCACGCCCATCGCCACCATCGTCAATATAGATCCGGCAAAGGTTACCTTCTCGGTACCTGAGCGTTACCTGCCTATCATTGGCAAAGGCAGCAAGGTAAAGTTTACTATCGAGAGCTCACAAAAAGAATTTGCCGCAACGGTTTATGCTATCGAGCCATCGCTGGATGCTACATCGCGTACCATTACCGTACGGGCTAAAGCGCCAAACCCGGGTAACCAGCTTACGGCTGGTTCGTTCGCTAAAATAAATTTAACGCTCGATCAGATTCCCAAAACCATTATGGTACCTACCGAATGCGTGATCCCCGATTTGAAAAGCAGCAAGGTGTATTTATACAAAAACGGCATAGCCGTAGCGCAAAATGTAAAAACCGACCTGCGTACCGATACCAAAATACAAATTGTTGATGGGTTGAAACAGGGCGATAGTTTGGTAGTGTCGGGGTTGATCCAGATCCGCCCGAAATCGCCATTGAAAGTTCTAAAAGTTATACAATAGCCATATGAGTTTATCGTCCATAAGTATAAAAAGGCCGGTACTGGCAACGGTAATGTCGGTTGTTATTGTCGTATTTGGCGTAATTGGCTATACCTTTTTAGGGGTGAGGGATTTCCCCTCGGTAGATCCGCCTATCATTTCCGTATCCACCAGCTACTCGGGCGCCAACGCCGATGTAGTAGAATCGCAGATAACCGAGCCATTGGAGAAAGCCATTAACGGTGTACCAGGGATTCGTAATATCTCGTCAACAAGTTCGGTAGGGAGCAGCAATATTACCGTAGAGTTTAACCTTGATGCCGACCTGGAGACCGCCGCAAACGATGTGCGCGATAAAGTGAGCCAGGCACAGCGCCAGCTGCCACAGGATATTAACGCTCCGCCGGTAGTTACCAAAGCCGATGCCAGTGCCGATAACATCATCACCCTTACCGTAAGCAGCGATAAGCGCAACATTATGCAGGTGAATGATTTTGCCGAAAATGTGTTGCAGGAAGGTTTGCAAACTATCCCCGGTGTAAGTACCATCAACATACAGGGGCAGCGCCAGTACGCCATGCGTTTATGGATAGACCCTAACAAGCTTTCGGCATTGGGCCTGACGGCGACAGATATCGGCACCGCGCTAAACCGCGAGAACGTGGAGCTGCCCGCAGGTAAAATTGAAGGTAACAATACCGAGATCACCATTCGTGCCCTGGGTAAACTTACCAACGAAAAAGATTTTAATAACCTCATCATCCGTGCCGATAGTAACCGGGTGATCAGGCTGAGCGATATTGGTTACGCGGTGCTGGGTTCTGCCAATGAGGAAACCTCGCTGAAAGAATCTTTTGTGCCGATGGTGAGCCTCAACGTAGTGCCCCAGCCGGGTGCCAATTATGTGCAGATAGCCAAAGATTTTTATATCAGGCTGGCGCAGATCCAAAAAGACCTGCCGCCCGATATTAAGGTGAAGGTGGCTTTGGATAATACCAAATTCATCAACAACTCCATAGTGGAGGTAAAGGAAACGCTGCTGATCTCTTTTGTACTGGTGGTGATCATCATCTACCTGTTCTTCCGCGATTGGCTCATCGCCTTCCGCCCGCTGATTGATATCCCGGTGTCCTTAATTGGGGCGTTCTTTATCATGTATGTATTTGGGTATTCCATCAATATATTAACCCTGCTGGGCATTGTGCTCGCCACGGGTTTGGTGGTGGATGATGGTATTGTGGTAACCGAGAACATCTACAAAAAAGTAGAAGGCGGTATGGCCATCAGGCAGGCAGCATTCCAGGGCTCAGCAGAGATCTTCTTCGCGGTAGTATCTACTTCGGTTACGCTGGCGGCGGTGTTTTTACCCATCATGTTTTTACAGGGTTTTACAGGCAGGCTGTTCCGCGAATTTGCGGTAGTGGTGGCAGGCTCGGTACTGATATCGGCATTTGTGTCGCTTTCCTTAACGCCGATGCTGAACGTAAAGCTGATCCGCAAGAGTCAGAAAAAATCAAAGTTCTACGAGAGAACCGAGCCTTTCTTCGAAAGCATGACCAATGGTTACACCGAAACGCTGGTGAACTTCATGAAGAAGAAATGGGTATCGTTTGTGATATTGGGGGGCTCGCTCTTACTTACAGGTGTGTTATTCAAAATAACCCCATCGGAGCTCGCCCCGCTTGACGACCGCAGCTTGCTGCGTTATTCGGTAACAGGTTCGGAAGGTGCAACATACGAGTACATGACCCGCTACATGGATAAGGTAGCCCAGATCGTTGCTGATTCGGTGCCCGAAGCAAATGTGAACCTCGAGATCGTATCACCATCATTCGGTGGCGGCGGTTCGGCAAACTCGGGCTTTGGCCGCGTTGGTTTAGTACCGCCGGATCAGCGGAAGCGAACCCAACAGCAGATAGCCGATTTCCTGAATAAAAAATTACGCGCCATGCCCGATGCAAGGGCTATAGTGGTGCAGGAACAAACCATAAGCGGTGGTGGTAGCGGTGCGCGTACCTCGCTGCCGGTGCAGTTTGTTATTCAAAACCAGGATTTTGAAAAGATCCGCAAGGTGCTGCCCGATTTTTTTGCAGAGGTATCAAAAAGCCCCGTTTTCCAGGGGACAGACATCAACCTTAAATTTACCAAACCCGAACTGCGCGTAACAACCGACCGCGACCGTGCACGCGACCTGGGTGTTTCGGTAGAAGATATTGCCCAAACTTTGCAGCTGTATTACAGCGGTGGCCGTTTAGATTATTTCCTCATCAACGGTAAGCAATACCAGGTAATTGCCCAGGTAGACCGCGCCAACCGCGACCAGCCGCTGGATCTGAAATCGGTTTACGTGCGCAGCTCAAAAGGTAATTTGGTACAGCTGGATAACGTAGTAAAGATACAGGAAAGCGCCACGCCCCCCTCTATCTTCCACTTTAACCGTTATAAATCGGCAACCGTGCAGGCTGGTCTCGCCCCGGGCAAAACCGTGGGAGACGGCATCGCCGAAATGAACCGGATCTCTAAAGAAATGCTGGACGAAACCTTCAGCACCGCGCTAAGCGGCCCATCAAGGGACTTTGCTGAAGGCTCATCAAATATCGCCTTCGCATTTTTATTTGCACTTTTGCTTATTTACCTGGTGCTGGCTGCTCAGTTTGAGAGTTTTGTTGACCCTATTATTGTGATGCTTACGGTACCTTTGGCTATAGCCGGCGCGTTCCTTTCACTTTGGCTGTTCGATCAAACCTGGAACATTTTCGCACAGATAGGCGTAATTACCCTGGTAGGGCTGGTAACCAAAAACGGTATCTTAATTGTAGAGTTTGCCAACCAGCGCATGGAGCAGGGCCTAAATAAATACGAGGCCGTAGTGGAGGCCGCTACTTCCCGTTTACGCCCCATATTAATGACCAGTTTGGCCGTGGTGCTTGGCTCGGTACCAATTGCTTTAGCTTTGGGCGCGGGTGCAAAAAGCCGGGTATCGTTAGGTATCGTAATTATTGGGGGGATGCTTTTCTCGCTGGTGCTTACACTTTATGTGATCCCAACCATGTATATGGTATTCGCCTCTAAAACCCGTAAAGACCCTGACGAAGAAACCGAAGAAGAGGCAAGCGCTATTCATCCATCGCATATCATCATTCAAAAACATTAAGCAGCCATGAACATCAAATATATAATCGGCTTAATTTTTTGCTGCGTGGGTTTTGCTACCGCGAAAGCACAGGACGCGCCGGTACTTACCCTGCGCGAGGCGGTGGAGATCGCTCTAAAGAACAATTACAACATTAAGCTGTCGCAAAACAACGCGGCCATATCCGGTAATAACGTAACGCTGGGCAATGCCGGCTTTTTGCCAACGGTAACAGGTAACCTTACTCAAAACAGCAGCATACAAACCACCAAGCAAACCCGCAGCGACGGAACGGTGAACGACATCAAAAATGCGCATAACAGCAACTTAAACTACGGCGTAAACCTCAACTGGACAATATTTGACGGTTTTGCCATGTTTGCTACCTACGATCAGTTGAAACAGCTGGATAAGCTTGGCGCCATCCGCCTGCAGGATACCATCCAGAGCACCGTAGCCAGCGTTATCAATACGTATTATAACCTCATCAGCCAAAACGAGCAGATAAAAGCATTGCGCGGGGCCATAGATATCTCGCGCACGCAATTGCGGTACTCCAATGATAAGTTTACCGTTGGGCGTGTTTCGCGCTTAGATGTATACAACGCGCAGGTAAATTTGAATACCGATACCGCCGCGCTTATTGTACAATTGCAGCAATTTAAAAGCAGCAAAATTCAGCTAAACCAGCTGCTGGTGCGCGATCTGCAAACCGATTTTTCGGTAGGCGATACCATCGAGGTAGACCGCTCTTTGGTTTTGGGCGATATCATCAGCAAAGCGCAAACGCAAAACCCGGGCATCCTTTCGTCGCAAATAAGCAAGCGCCTGGCCGAGATCAACCTGAAACAGGTACGCAGCACGCGTTACCCGGTGGTAGGGCTTACATCGGGTTATACCTTTTCGCGCAGCAATACGCCTGCTGGCTTCACCCTGCAGCAAAACGCGCACGGCCTTGCATACGGGGTTACTGCATCTATCAACATCTTCGATGGGTTGAACCAATGGCGGAGGGAGCGTAACGCCAAATTGCAGATAGATAACGCGGATATCGACTACAAAAAAACGATGCTGGATGTTGAAGCGCAGATCAGCAATTTCTACGTTTCGTACCTTTCGGGGCTCGACCTGATCAGGATAGGGCAATCTAACGTGGAACTGGCGCGCAAAAACCTGGAGATCTCCTTAGAAAAATACAGGCTGGGCAACATCACCCCGCTGGAGATCCGCGAAGCGCAAAGGAACTACCTGGATGCACAATCCACCTTCTTTTCGGCACAATATCAAAGCAAAATGGCCGAGGTTACCTTAAAACAAATTACCAATAGTATTAATATTCAATAAAGTATATTTAATTGCTTTAAAAGATTATTTTTGAACATGCCTGTCCGCTATAAAACTTGTTTGCTCATCGATGATAATTACATCGATAACTTTGTGACGCGCAAGATTTTAGAGAGCGGCAACTTTGCGGAGAAGATCATTGTTCAGCAATCGCCCCAGGAAGCTTTAATAGCTATACAACAGGGTATTATTAAACCGGATGTTATTTTTTTAGATATCCGCATGCCTGTGATGACCGGCTTTGAATTTTTAGAAGAATACGATAAGCTGGACCTTGATTTAGAAAATCCGGTGAAGATCTTCATGCTGTCGTCTTCGCTGGACCCAACCGATATGAGCAATTCGCGTAATAGCAGGCATGTAGCGCAATTTATACACAAACCACTAACTTACGAGGCGCTCCAAGAACTTAGCACATGATATTAGTAGCAGATAGCGGGTCGTCCAAAACAGATTGGCTGCTTTCGGGCCCGGATGGCGAGCCTAAAGCATTCAGGTCGGTAGGGCTAAACCCATACTTTCTTACCGAAAAAGAAATTCTAAAGATACTCCAGGAGCAGATAACCGATCTGCTGCCCTACGCCCCGCAAATAGCAGAGATCTACTTTTTTGGTGCAGGATGCTCCAGTCCCGACAGGCACGAGATCGTTTCCAATGCATTGAGTGTGCTTTTTCCACAATCTTATATCAGCGTAGATAGCGACCTGTTGGCGTCTGCATACGCCACCTGCGGGCGCGAGAAAGGTTTTTGCTGCATATTGGGCACCGGATCAAACATATCTTTTTTTGATGGCGAAGAACTCCACGACGGGCATCACGGCCTGGGTTATGTTTTAGGGGATGAGGGCGCCGGTACTATTATTGGCAAAACCCTGGTAACCGATTTTTTATACGGCAAAATGCCGCATCATATTCATGTGCTGTTTAACGAAGCCTATCACCTGGATAAGGAAGTGGTGATAAAAAATGTGTATCAGCGCCCGGCAGCAAACTCTTACCTGGCATCGTTTTCTAAGTTTATTGCCGGCATCCGCGAAACAGAATACGCCCAGGCGCTGCTAAGAAACATTTTCCAGGAGTTTGTAGATACCAATGTTAAAAGCTACCCGCAATACAACAAATTCAAATGCCACTTTGTGGGCTCTATCGCCTTTGTTTTCTCTATCGAGTTAAAAGCGGTATGTGAAGAAAACGGGGTGCATGTAGGCAAGATCATCAAGCAACCCATAAACGATCTGCTGGAGTTTATGGTGAAGAGGAACGGGTAATTATTTTTCCTGCTCGTAATCAATCACCCAATTACGGCTGATAAGTTCTTGTTCGGTATATTCAAACCGTTTTAAATATTTGCCGTCTATGACGACATCGCCTACAACATTGTCCTGGTGCTGACTGATTTCCTTCACCGAGAAAATGTAAACAAATAGTTTTTTACTGGGGCCGCGATCTATGTAGTCATGCCAGGCGTCATCTCTTCCCGACTTAACGATATCTTTGGTCGAATCCGGCATAATTGCTTTATAGCCAGCAATGGTGTGTCCAACATTGTTCATCTCGGGCAATTCCCTGTCTGCATATTCTACTGTAATAATCTCCTTTGATTTGTTATGAACTTTCAACTTATGATTGTAATAGTCGCAGCTACTGATCAAAGTGATCACTAATATTAAAGATAGACTGAGAATCA
Organism: Mucilaginibacter pankratovii; assembly: GCF_014773265.1. Classification (GTDB taxonomy): domain Bacteria; phylum Bacteroidota; class Bacteroidia; order Sphingobacteriales; family Sphingobacteriaceae; genus Mucilaginibacter; species Mucilaginibacter pankratovii. The sequence continues at coordinate 139,052 of NZ_JACWMY010000009.1, forward strand.
ATAACTTGTTTTTCATCATGTTTAACCTTAATACTTTTGCCCGTAAAAAGTAACCTTATTCTTTTTTTGCAAACCAGCCGCTGCTTGTGGCCATTACGGTGGATTGAACGCTGATACGACTTTACCAAAATTAAACGTGTGCCAGGATTTATGTAAACCCTGTTAAAGTATAAATATTTGATTATCAAATATTTAAAAAGTTTACATCTGAATTGTGTAAACTTTTGTAAACTTTTTTGCCAATCGCAGATGCAGCTTTGTTAAGCTAAAGGAAATTTTGGCTTACAACCAAACGCGATTTACCCATTAATTTTTGCCGCTACATTCTTTTTGAAAAATGCTTTTATCAATAAAAAGGCAATCCCCAGCACGGCCAAAATGCTGCCGGTCTTTGGCAGGTAATCGCCGTATGCCACGTAAAAGGTAATGTCGCTGTTGAGGTTGATATCCTGCTTCAGGGCCGTTTTTACCCACCAGGCGCTATGTTGCACCACATCGCCGCGCTGGTTGATAAATGCGGAGATGCCCGTATTGGCCGAGCGGCATACCCAGCGGCGGGTTTCGATGGCGCGCAGTTTGGCGTAATCCAGGTGCTGATCTTTCCCTGACGTGTTTTCCCACCAGCCATCGTTGGTAATAATGGCGATGAACTCCGAACCCTGCCTTACCGATTTGGCCACCCACTCGCCCCAGATGGAGTCGTAGCAAATAACCGGCGTTACGCCAATGCCGCTTTGCGAATAAAATACGCTGGGCTCGGGCTGTATGGTGTAATTACCCGTGGCCCCACCCAAATGCGCAAACACAGGTTTCAGGAAAAACAACGCGTTGGCAAAGGGCAGCGATTCGGCACCCGGCACCAACCGCGATTTATGGTAGAACTGCACCTTGGCGGAATTCTCGATATTGATTGCCGTGCTATAGCGGTCCCAAAAACCACCATCGGGGATAGGTGAAGCGGTTTTGTTTACAAGCTTATCGTAAAAGCGGTAGGTTTCGCCCCCGGTAAGCACATTGGCATTTTTGTACTTGTAGAGAAAACGCCTTACCTGCAAATAATAATTGTTTGTTAAAACACGGTCCTCATCAATTGGCTCTACAATAGCAGTTTCGGGCCAGATGAAAAATTCGGTGTTGCGCTGTGCCAGCGAATCGGACAGTTTGGTAAGCGTTTCTATCTGGTTATAAACCGGGATGGTGCCTTCCTTTTCATACGGGTTGATATTGGGCTGCGCAACCACAATGTTGGCCGGGTTTATGTGTTCCTCATAACTGTAATAACGTGTTAGTGAGATACCCAACGGTATCACCAGAACCAGTGTAAGGCTGATGATAAGCTTTAACCTGAGTTGTTTGGTCTGTTCCTCGCGAAGCCCGATGTAAATTAAAAAAAATAGGATGTTTGCCGCCCATACCCAAATGGTACCGCCGTATACGCCGGTATACTCGTACCATTGCACCCATTGGTGCGATACCGCGAAACCGTTGCCCAAAGTCATCCAGGGGAAGTTGAGGTCCCAGCTTTGGTGCAGGTATTCGTAGCCTATCCAAAAACAAACCAAGCCGATCAAGCCGATAGTTCGGTTGGTTCTTAGGCGCAGGCGGTAATACAACCAGCAGGCAGTACTCATCAATAATGGCCCCAATGTGTACGGTATTATCGAGATGGGCGCGGCCACAATCGGGCCTATCATTTTTAGCGAGTTATAAACCCAGTAAACACACAGCGTGTTCCAAATTACAAAACCTACAAAGGTAGTGTTGAAGATCTGCTTTCCCTTTTTTGCGGAGGTGGATTGGATGATATTTTCCATCGCCAGCAACATCGGCACCAATCCTAAAAACAAAAGTATGGTTGTGTAAGGGGTGGGCGGCCAGGCCAGCCAGAGCATTAAGCCGGAGAATATAGATAGGAGGATATTTTTTTTCATTAGGTAGTTTTTTTTGCCGTTTCTTCGGCAAACTTTTTGGCGTTAAATTCCCCGGTTTTTCCTTTGGGGATAGTAGGGGAACTCCAATTATTATCCGCGATCATTTTGGCTATGAATACAATTTGGCCAATATGATAGGGGTAATGTGCCAATTGCCTGTTTATCGCATCGGTAATGGTGTGTTTTTCGCCACGGATAAAAACATGGTTGTGGATGGTACTTTCGTTTACCAATTCTAAAGCAGAAAAAAGGCAGGCCCAACCCTCGTTCCACTTCGCGAGGAGCTCGTCCCGCGTTGTAATATCATTTTCAAATTCAGCTTCGCGTTCCCGCCAGGGCTTTTCGCCGTCGGTAGTTAAAAAGTCCGTCCACCGCGATAGCATGTTACCCCAAAGGTGCTTTACAATGGTGGCAATGCTGTTGCTCTCCGCATTGTATTGCCAAAACAGGCCTTCGTCGGCCACCTGCGCCATGGCACGTTCGCCCACCGATCTATAATATTCAAATTGCTTACGTGCGCTTTGCAGGTAATTGTCCATATCAACAGGGTATTAATCTTCGTCCTCGTCGTCCTGGTATTTTCGTTTTTTCTTATCCACCTCAACCGGCGCTGCCCCGGCAACGCACATTACAAACTCGCCTTTTAGCGGATGAGTTTCAAAATAGGTTTTTACTTCCGTAACAGTTCCGCGTACGGTTTCTTCAAACATCTTTGTCAGCTCGCGCGATACGGATACCTGCCTGTCGGCACCCCAAAAAGTGGCCATTTCTTCCAGCGTTTTTAATAAACGGTGGGGCGATTCGTAAAGTATCAGGGTTCGCTCTTCTGTAGCCAATTGTTTGTAACGGGTTTGGCGGCCTTTTTTTAAGGGCAGAAAACCCTCAAAACAAAACTTATCGGTAGGGAAGCCGGAGTTAACCAAAGCGGGCACAAATGCCGTTGCACCGGGCAAACATTCCACCGCGATGTTAAACTTCAAGGCCTCGCGCACCAGGAAAAAGCCGGGATCGGATATTGCGGGCGTGCCGGCATCAGATATCAGCGCCACGTTTTGCCCCATCAGCAGGAATTTGATGATCTCGTTACTGCTTTGATGCTCGTTATGCTGATGGTGGGCAAACACTTTGTTCTGGATCTCGAAATGTTTCAGCAAGGGGGCGGAGGTGCGTGTGTCCTCGGCCAGTATCAAATCGGCTTCCTTTAAAATGCGGATGGCCCTAAAGGTCATATCCTCCAGGTTGCCGATGGGTGTGGGTACTAAGTATAGTTTACCTGTCATGTCAGTTGGCAGTTTTCAGTTGGCAGTTAGGGAAAAGGCGTTAGTTTCTAAAAAAACTGCAAACTGCCCACCGCAAACTGCAAACTGTTATATCTTTGCCTAAAAATTATAATAATGCTGCAAGTTAGTTATATCCGTGATAACAGGGAACAGGTTTTAGAACGTTTGGCTGTAAAAAATTTTAAACAGCCCGAATTGATAGATGAGGTGATTGGCCTGGACGACAAACGTCGCCAAACTCAAACTCTACTGGATAACGTTTCCTCCCAATCTAACGCGGCTGCCAAACAAATTGGCGAACTGATGCGCAACGGAAAAAAAGAAGAAGCTGAAGCCATAAAAGCCAACACAGGCAAATGGAAAGAAGAAGGCAAACAGCTTGGCGAACAACTGAGCGCGATAGGGCAGGAACTACAGAACAAAATAGTTTTGCTGCCCAACCTGCCGCATTCATCCGTACCTAAGGGCATTACACCCGAGGAGAACGAAGTTGTGCTGGAGCACGGCGGTATCCCGGAGTTACCTGCTAATGCTTTGCCTCACTGGGAATTGGCTACTAAATACAACCTGATAGATTTTGAACTGGGCGTTAAAATAACGGGTGCAGGTTTCCCCGTATATAAAGGTAAGGGCGCTAAATTGCAACGCGCGCTCATCGCTTTCTTTTTAGATGAAGCCGAAAAAGCCGGTTACGATGAAGTGATGCTGCCGCTGATGGTGAACGAAGCATCGGGTTTTGGTACCGGGCAGTTGCCGGATAAAGAAGGACAAATGTATTTTGTAGGACAGGACAACCTGTATCTGATACCAACTGCTGAAGTGCCTATCACCAATCTGTACCGCGATGTGATATTAAAAGGCGACGAACTGCCGATCCGTAACACAGGTTATACCCCATGCTTCCGCCGCGAGGCAGGTTCTTATGGCGCCCACGTACGCGGCCTGAACCGTTTACACCAGTTTGATAAAGTGGAGTTAGTACAAGTAGTACACCCCGATACTTCTTACGATGTGCTGGAGCAGATGAGCCTGCACGTACAAAGCCTGCTGCAAAAACTTGGATTACCATATCGCGTACTGCGCCTTTGCGGCGGCGATATGAGTTTTACTGCGGCCCTTACCTACGATATGGAAACCTGGAGCGCCGCGCAGGGCCGCTGGCTGGAAGTATCGTCTGTATCAAACTTCGAAACTTTCCAGAGTAACCGACTGAAACTACGTTTCCGCAATGCGGAGGGTAAAACCCAATTGGCGCATACCCTTAACGGCAGTGCATTGGCTTTGCCGCGTATTGTGGCTACTTTGTTGGAGAATAACCAAACGGAGAAAGGAATTAAAATACCTGAGGTGTTGGTGCCGTATACGAAGTTTGAGTGGATAGATTAATAAGATTATAGCACCTCGTCCTTGCGAGCGATAGCGCGGCAATCATCGGCAAGCAGAGCCGCGCTGCATATCCGCCCTGCTTGCCGGGGATTGCTTCGTGCCTCGCAAAGACGTAGTGGATATAAACAAACAAAGCGGCAATTGCCGCTTTGTTTGTTTGGAAAACTGTTTTACATCCCCTTATTTATCGCCTCATAAATTGCATCCTGTATCCTCGGCCTGATATTGAGGCTGCCTAATTTACTGCTTACATTGGGGTGCACACGGTTGGATAGGAACACGTAAACCAGGTTGTATTTAGGATCTACCCATACGCAGGTGCCGGTAAAGCCGGTGTGGCCGTATGCCTGGTCTGATGCTAATTGCGATGGGTACTTGTGATCGGCTATCGGGTCCCAGCGGTCGAAGCCCAGGCCGCGGCGGCTTATGGTGCTTTGTTTGGAGGTGAACAGGTCAACCGTTTCTGGCTTGATGTACTGCACGCCGCCGTATGTGCCGCGGTTCAGCATCATTTGGTACATAATGCCTATATCGTTGGCGCTGGCAAACAATCCGGCATGGCCGGCAACGCCACCCATCAGGGCTGCGGTTGGGTCGTGCACGTAACCATCGATCAGAGTATGGCGGTCGGTTTTATCGTTTTCTGTCGGCGGAATTCTGTCCGCAGGGAAGCGGTTCAGCGGCAAATAGCCTGCTGTTTGCATGCCCAGCGGGTTATAAAATTGCTGCTGTAGGTAGTTGTTGATGGGTGTGGAAGTAAGCGTCTCTACAATCTGCTGCATAATACACATGCCTACATCGCTGTACACATACTGCCCGCGTGTTTTTACCGGGGAGTTCAGCATATCGGGCCACATCACTTCCTCAAAATAATTCTTTCGCAGGTAGTAGTTCTCATTCACCTTGGTTGGGAAATTGGCAGATGAATCAACGCTATAATCGGTAGGTTTTACTTTTGTGAACGTTTGGATATCGGGGATCAAACCGGCCTGGTGCTCCAAAATTTCGCGGACGGTTAAAGTTTTTTTATTGCTTTTACGAGCCAACGCAAGGTAAGTGCCTGCGGTAGAATCCAGGGCAAGTTTGCCCTGGTCGTAAAGCTGCATGGTTTCCATGGTGGTTGCCGAGATCTTGGTCATGGATGCCACATCGAAGATGTCGGTTATCCTATCGGGGATTTCGTTCTCATACGTGTGGTAACCGTAGGCCTTATTATAGATCACCTTGCCGTCTTTTATCACCATTACCACACAGCCCGGCGTGGCCTGGCTGCTGATGGCTTCTTTAGCAATTTTATCTATCTCTGATAAATTATCGGCTTTAATGCCGGCATCCTCGGGCACGGTATATTGCAGGCGTGTTTTTGCAGTGAGGAAACCGTAGCCGTTTTTATATTTTGGCGTATAAGTTCTGCTGAGTTTTTGCGTAACGGGCACCCCGCCAAATATGGCCTGTGCGCTGTACATAGCAGATACCGGCGAAAGCCTTGCCGACCATAGCACCGGCGCGGTAACGTCATTCAGTTTAGTAAGCGATGCGGCGCTACCCAAAAGCGATACCACCACGTTCTTCATTTTTTGATTGGTGTTGATAAAATCGATGATCTGGGGGTTATTCAGGTCGGCATCAACTAACTGAATGATCAGCGTGGTATAAAACTTAGTATCCAGCGAGAGCGCATCCAGCGTTTTTACGCCAAGGTAATCGCTGCCGTTAAACGGCTGCACTTTGGTGTACTTGTTCAGCAGGCTATCGAAAGCTGCGGTGTAAACACCCGAAAAATGAATGCTGGCAACTTTAGCAACCTCGAGGTTTTGGAGGGGTATAACCTGTTTCTCGTTGTTTAACAATACAGTACTTAGCGCAACTGTTTTTTGTTCCTGTACATAAGCTTTGCCGGTAAAGGGAGGGTTTTGCGCACATGCCGAATTAAAAACTACAAACCCCGATAAAAGCAGCAGATAGATATGCTGCTTATTTCTTCTCATAAACCTTAACACCATTTATATATGTCTTTATTACTTTCACATTCGGCAATTCGCTGCCGGCCACCTTCATAATATCTTTATCCAGTATCACAAAATCGGCATACTTGCCAACTGCTATACTGCCTTTTTCGTTCTCCTCAAAATTGGCTTTCGCCGCCCAGGTGGTCATGCCTTTTAAAGCTTCCATACGGCTTAGCGCATTCTCCATCTGGAAACCCCGGGCGGGCAGGCCCTTAAGGTCCTTACGCACCACTGCGGCATAAAACGTATACATCGGGTTAATATTTTCCACAGGGAAATCGGTACCCAGCGGGATCCAGCCGTTTTGTTTCATCAGGTTTTTATAGGCATAGCCACTTTTAAGGCGGGCCGCACCCAGGCGGTTAATGGCCCATGCCATATCCGAGGTAGCGTGCGTAGGCTGTACCGAAGGGATAATATTGTATTCACCAAAGTATTTAACATCCTCGGGCGATACAATTTGCGCGTGCTCTATGCGCCAGCGTTTGTCATTTTTACCCTTAAGGGCATCGGCATATACTTTTAAGATCATCCGGTTTGCCGAATCGCCAATGGCGTGCGTACACATCTGGAAACCTTTATCGGCTATTTTCTTGGCTACTTCCTCAAAGTGGGCCTTGTTGCTTAGTAAAAATCCGTTCCAGTTGGCTTTATCGGCGTAGGGCTTTAATAAACAAGCACCCCTTGAGCCCAGCGCGCCATCGCCATAAACTTTAAATGCCCGCACATTGAGGCCGGGGGTTTTATAAGCGCCGCGTTTAAACAGGTACTCGTAGTTCTCTTCTTTATCGGCAAGCATCAGGTACATGCGCATTTTCAGGTCGCCTTTGTGCTGCAGGGCGGCTATAGTGCTTACCATGGTGTAGGGCAGGCCGCAGTCGTCTACAGTTGTTAACCCAACTGCAAAGCAGTTACGCTGGGCATCCAAAAGGGCCGATTGTACAATCTGTTCGGTAGGCTCGGGGATTTTACGGGTTACTATTCCTACAGCATTATCTACCAGTATGCCGGTAAGTTTTCCGTTAATGGTTTCTATTTGCCCCCCGGTAATGGTTTGGCCGGGTTTAATGCCGGCAATGTTTAAAGCTGCCTGGTTAGCAATAGCGGCGTGCCCGTCTATCCGGCTTAAAATTACAGGGCGGATAGGGAATAAGGAATCGAGTTTTGCTTTATTTGGGAACTGCTTAACGGTCCAGATGTTCTGGTCCCAGCCATTGCCGATGATCCAGCCCTCGGTGTTTTTGCGGGCGAAGGCGCTTACGGTGTCTACAATAGCATTCCAGCTTTTACTGCCAACCAGTTTTACTTCCTGCAGGCCAAGGCCGTATTCGTAAAAATGTGTGTGGGCATCAATAAAGCCGGGATAAACCGGTTTACCGCCGGCATCGATAGTTTCTTTGGCAAGATATTTTTGTTCGAGGGTGTCGGCGTTGCCTACCGCTATGATTTTTCCATTGCTGATAACAAAGGCGTTAGCGGTGGAGAAGGTGCTGTCTACAGTATATACGAGGGCATTTTTAACAAGGGTGTCGGCATTATATTCCTTTTGCTTGCACGCGGCAATGAGGATAAAGAACAGGGGCCACAATTTCTTCATAAATAAACAGGCGGATGTAAATTAGATAAACGTAAATACTATATACAAGTATGTAAAGGTAAAGTTATGCAATCAAATAATTAATTTAGCATCGAAAATGATCCTGGGAAAGCCGGGAGAAGGGAAATACGTTTAAATGCCAGATATAATACAGCTTTTACCCGATTCGGTAGCCAACCAGATAGCCGCAGGCGAAGTGGTGCAGCGCCCCGCATCGGCAGTAAAAGAATTGATAGAGAACGCCATAGATGCAGGTGCGGATAAGATACAACTGATACTGAAAGATGCCGGTAAAGCGCTGATACAGGTTATTGATAATGGCTGCGGCATGAGCGTAACAGATGCCCGTATGTGCTTTGAGCGCCATGCTACTTCAAAAATTCGCAAGGCGGAAGACCTTTTTGCCATCCGTACCATGGGTTTCAGGGGCGAAGCCATGGCTTCCATTGCCGCAATTGCGCAGGTGGAGCTGAAAAGCCGCCGCCACGAGGACGAGTTGGGGACCTGTATTTTTATAGAGGGTAGCGAAGTGCTGAGCCAGGAACCCTGCTCTGCCAATACGGGGACTTCCATATCCATCAAAAACCTTTTTTATAATACACCTGCCCGCCGCAACTTTTTAAAAAGCAACCCGGTGGAGATGCGCCACATTATTGATGAATTTCAACGGGTGGCATTGGCCAACCCGCAGGTGTTTTTAACCATGCACCACGATGGGCAGGAAGTTTATCACCTGCCGGCAGCCTCGTTAAAGCAACGGATCATCCACCTGCTGGGTAATAATTATAACCAACGCCTGGTACCGGTGGAGGAAGATACCACCATCATCCGCCTGAACGGCTACGTAGGCAAGCCCGAGTTTGCCCGCAGAACGCGCGGCGAGCAATTCTTTTTTGTGAACAACCGTTTCATCAAAGATGCTTACTTAAACCACGCGGTGCTTACAGCCTTTGAGGAATTATTGCCGGATGATACTTACCCGCTGTATGTACTGTTCATTGATATCGACCCGTCCAAGATCGACATCAACGTACATCCCACAAAAACCGAGATAAAATACCAGGATGAGAAAGCCATCTACGCTATCATCCGCTCGGCGGTAAAACGTTCGTTGGGTAAATATAATATCACACCCACGTTGGATTTCGACCAGGAGAATAGCATTGGGCACCTCATCACACAAAAACCTTTCGAGGAAATTGTGCAGCCAACCATTGCTTTCAACCCCGATTTTAATCCATTCGCGGCGGAGAAAAGGCCGGAGCGCGAACTGCCTTTCCTAAGAAACAACGGCGGCGGCGATCATCGCTCTGCAATACCAAAAAACTGGGATACACTTTACGAGATAGCCAAAAAAGAGGAAAGCCTGCAGCACGAGATGCATGCGGAGCCAAGCACATCCATCAACGAGCAGGAAATCACAAAATCGGGCGAGAAGCAGTTCTTCCAGGTGCATAACCGGTTTATCCTGTCGCAGATAAAATCAGGTTTTATGCTCATCCATCAGCAATGGGCGCACGAGCGTATTTTGTACGAGCGTTTTTTGCACCAGCTGCAAACGCACAGCGGACTGAGCCAGCAAAGCTTATTTCCGCAATCGGTTACACTAAACAGTAGCGATTTTGAGTTATTGAGAGAGCTTTTACCCGATATCCGCGCGCTGGGTTTTGATGTGCGCGAGTTTGGTAAAAACACCGTAGTAGTAGAAGGCATCCCGGCGGATATTAATAACGCCAATGAGCACGAACTGCTGGAACAACTACTGGAAGGCTTTAAAAACAACCTGGCCATTTTAAAGTTGGATAAGCGCGATAACCTGGCACGGTCGTTGGCGCGCAATGCTGCCATTAAAACCGGTGTAAAACTTTCCATGGAGGAAATGAACCAATTAATAGACCAGCTTTTTGCCTGCCAGATGCCAAATTTGGCATTAAACGGCAAGCCCGTAATTACTACCTTTACGCTGAACGAATTAGCCGAAAGATTTGAAAAATAGCCTTTAGGCTTTTAAAAATATTTAATACAGAATATGCAATCACCATTTGCCAATTTAACACCGGTTGTTAAGAACCTTATTATCATAAACGTTTTGGTCTACATTGCCATGTTTGCCTTACGGCAATTTGTTGATTTAGGCGCTCTTTTTTCTGCTTACTATATAGGCTCTCCGCTATTTAAACCATGGCAGATCATTACGTATATGTTTATGCATAGTCCTATCGATTTTAAGCATATACTTTTTAACATGATAGCCCTGTTTATGTTCGGGCCTATATTAGAGGGTACCCTGGGGTCAAAAAAGTTCTTTAATCTTTATTTCCTGTCGGGTATTGGCGGTTATCTGCTAAACATGCTGGTACATGCCATACAGATATATAATATAGTAGGTGCATTCACTATATCGCATCCGGAGTTGGACGCTTCCTATTTTGCATTTGGCGGCGGGCAGGCGCAGGCAGAGCATTTGTATGCACTTTACAATGGAAGCATGGTAGGCGCATCTGGTGCTATATTTGGTATGTTGGTAGCCTTTGGTATGCTGTTCCCCAATATGGAAATGATGATATTGTTCATCCCTGTTCCCATTAAAGCCAAATACGTAGTTATAGGTTATATTGCTTTAGAGCTATTCAGTGGTTTCAAGGGTTTTGCGGGCGACCCGGTGGCCCACTTTGCCCACCTTGGCGGCGCATTATTTGGGTTTATTTTGATAAAAATTTGGGGACTTAAAAGCACAAACAATTATTATTAAATTTTATTGTTATCATAGTAAATACAGCTGTTTTTATGAGTACCCTCTGGAGAGACATACAATATAAGTTATCAAAATCGGGCACCAAATTAACGGTGCTAATCGGGATAAATGTGATTGTTTATCTTGTTATTAACGTCCCGGCGGTAATTGAGCAGCTTTTTGTGGGCTTTGGTAATAGTTCAATAGAGTTTTATACTCGGGATTATCTTTTTTTACCCGCTCATCTCCCTAAGCTCCTTTATCGTTTTTGGACGCCCATAACCTACATGTTTATGCACGATGGGCCCATGCACATCCTCTTTAACATGATTTGGCTTTACTTTATGGGGCAAATATTTGAGGAGTTTTTGGGTAAAGGTCGCACCGTTGGTTTGTACATCGCTGGTGGTTTGGCGGGGGGGATATTCTTTATTGCAGCATACAATTTGTTGCCAGCCTTTACCAATTACAATTTTGCACAAATTAGCATTATATCCGGTGCCTCGGCAAGCGTTATGGCTATTGTGGTTGGTACCGCCACATTAGTGCCGGATTATACTATATCATTGATATTTATTGGGCCGGTGAGATTGAAGTGGCTGGCAATTTTCATGGTTATAATAGATTTTTTACTGATCGCAAAAGAAAATCCCGGTGGCGAAATTGCCCACCTCGGCGGAGCTTTGTTCGGTTTTGTTTATATCAAACAGTTGCAAAAAGGCAATGATTGGATAGGCGGCATCAATAAACTGTTTACGCCTAAGCCAAAAATGAAAGTAATGAGTTATAATTCCCCTCAAAAAAAATCCACTAATTTGCCCAGTCAGGAAGAAATTGACCGTATTTTAGATAAAATTTCTGTATCGGGACAAAACAGCCTGACCAAACAGGAAAAGGAAACACTACTCCGAGCAAGCAACAATAATGAAGGATAAAAAAGGCGGTCTTGGTTTTTTTGGCAAAATAATTTTATGGCTTAATTATGCGCTGTGCCTGGCTTTATTGCTTAGTTACCTCGCCCCATACCTCGATCCGCGCAAAGCCTGGCTTATCGCGTTCTTCGGCCTGGCCTATCCGCCGCTGCTATTGTTTAACATAATTGCCGTTGTTTACTGGCTGCTAAGGCGCAGGCTGTATTTCCTGTTATCGGTAATTACCATCCTCATTGGTTATAAAGTACTGCTAAACAATATCGGCTTCCGCTTACCTACTATAGTAGCTGCGTCTACCGATCCGGGCGTGTTGCGGATAATGACCTATAACGCGCACGATTTTAAACGATACGGCTCTAACAATGATATCTCCACCAAGCATGAGATCCTCGAACTGATCAAACAAAACAATCCGGATATCATCGGCATACAGGAGTTTTACACCCGTAAGCGGGGGCAGTACGATATGATCGATTCCATCAAAAAGATCATGAACAGCGAATTTTATTATTTTGAGCCCTTTGATGTGAATTACGACCAGGCATCGGGCATGGCTATATTCTCCAGGTATCCTATTTTTAATTTCGGGCTGGTATCGCTTTCCGGTAAAATGACGGGTAACCAATGCTTGTTTGTAGATATCCAAAAGAACGATAAAAAAATACGGCTGTACAGTATGCACCTGCAATCCATTAAGTTTGAGCCGGAGGACTACAAATACCTGGGCGAGGTATCTAAAAAAGGAAAAACCGATATGACCGCCACCAAGCGCCTGGGCAGTAAACTCAAAACAGCCTTTTTAAAACGGGCCGACCAGGTGTATACCGTTAAAGCGCACGCCAAAGAATGCCCGTATCCTTACATTTACTCCGGCGATTTTAATGATACGCCGGCATCCTTCGCGGTTAACCAGATGGAGGTGGGGATGAAGAACACCTTCCGCGAAAAGGGCTCGGGCCTGGGGCGTACCTACAATGGCGATTTCCCCAACTACCAAATAGATTATATTATGGTGAGCCCGCAGTTTAGTGTGCTGGGCTATGATATCATTAAAAAGAAACTTTCCGACCACTACCCCGTAACAGCTGTTGTGGCCTTAAAATAATTGAATAACAGCAGCAGATAACCCATCATGAAAGTTTTGGTAACCGGGGCTTCCGGTCAGTTAGGCTCAGCTACGGTAACTCACCTTAAAGCTTATGGGCACAATGTTACCGGCATAGATGTGATGCCTTCGGCCACTACAAATCAAATCCTCGATATAAAAGATAAGGAGGCTGTTGAAGCTGTAACCAAAGGTTTTGATGCCATTATCCATACCGCGGCCCTGCATGGCAAGCATTATGAGCTGAATTACCCGCGCGAGGCTTTTATCCAAACCAATATCATCGGCACGCTGAATTTGTTGAATGCTTGTGTAACAAATGGCGTTAAAAAATTCCTGTACACCAGTACCACATCAATTTATGGCGATGCATTGGTAGATAAGGATAAAGCCGTTTGGGTAGACGAAACTTTAGCCGAGCGCCCCCGCGATATTTACGACATTACCAAGCAAACCACGGAGCAGCTTTGCCGCGACTTTTTTTATAAGGAAGGCTTGCAAACATCGGTATACCGGGTGGGCCGGTTTTTGCCCGAAGATGATAACCTCAAAACAAACCACCGCCTTTACCGCGGGTTGGATGAGCGCGACGGCGCCGAGGCCCTGCGATTGGCATTGGATGTGAATTTTAAAGGTTTTGAGATCTTTAATATCAGTAGCGGCTCGCCATTTAAACAAGAGGATGTGGTAGCGCTGAAGCATTCGCCGCTGGGCCCGATACTCAAGTACTATCCGGGAGCAGAAGCCATTTACCAAGTTAAGGGTTGGGTGTTTCCGCAGAGTATCGATAGGGTATACGTATGCGATAAAGCTAAGTGCTATTTTAACTACCGGCCTAAGTACACTTTTGAATATTTATTGAATAGTTAAGTTTAAAGTAATATTGAATTAGATAGATACGGATTTATTATACTTCAATCCTAAAAATTGTAAGTTTGCGCTCATGGAACAAAAATTATTTGTTTACAACACTTTAACACGTAAAAAAGAAGAATTTATACCGCTTGATGCACCCCATGTTGGGATGTACGTTTGCGGCCCCACCGTATATAGCGATGTTCATTTGGGCAACTGCCGCACTTTTATAAGTTTCGATCTCATCTTTCGTTACCTGCTGCATTTGGGTTATAAGGTACGCTACGTGCGTAATATTACCGATGCCGGCCACTTAGAGGGCGATGCCGATGAGGGAGAGGATAAAGTATCAAAAAAAGCAAGGCTATCGCAACTGGAGCCGATGGAAATTGTACAGAAATATACCGTTGATTTCCACGAGGTGATGAAAACCTTTAACGCCTTGCCGCCAAGCATCGAGCCAACAGCTACCGGGCATATTATTGAGCAGATAGAATTGGTGAAGGCCATTTTAGAAAAAGGCTATGCCTACGAAGTGGATGGCTCGGTATATTTTGACGTAGAAAAGTATAATGAAACCCAGGACTACGGCATACTGAACGGCCGTAAGTTGGAGGATATGCTGAACAATACTCGCGCTTTGGGCGGCCAGAACGAAAAGCACGGCAAGCTTGATTTTGCCCTTTGGATAAAGGCCAAACCCGAGCACCTGATGAAATGGCCGTCGCCATGGGGCGTTGGTTTCCCGGGCTGGCACCTCGAGTGCTCGGCCATGAGTAATAAGTACCTGGGGCATAAATTTGATATCCACGGAGGTGGGATGGACCTGATGGCTACGCACCACACCAACGAGATAGCGCAAAACGTAGCCAGCTGCGGTAACAGCCCGGCCAACTACTGGCTGCATACCAATATGCTTACGGTGAACGGGCAAAAAATGTCAAAATCGCTTGGCAATAGTTTTTTACCCGCGCAATTATTTGAAGGAAACCACGAGTTGCTAAAAAAAGGGTATAGCCCAATGGCGGTAAGGTTCTTTTTTATGCAGGCAAGCTACCGCAGCACGGTAGATTTTAGCAACGAAGCACTGGACGCGGCCGAGAAATTTTATAAAACTTTGGCCGAAGCTGCTAAAAAGTTAAATACACTGCAACAAAATACACTGGTTGCTGTTGAAGACGAGGCGGAAAGCGCCATCATAGCTGCCTGCGAAGATTGCTATAACGGTATGAACGACAATTTTAATTCGCCCAAAACGTTAGAAGCACTGAATAATTTATCCAAATGGATAAATTCGTTTGCAAATGCTACGCGTAACTCGGGCGTTGTATCTGCAGAGACCTTTGAGCTTATGAAGAAAACGTATAACGATTTCTTTTACGATGTTTTAGGTTTAAAGCAGGATGACAACGAGAGTGGCGATACAGCCGGGCTGCTGGGTTTAATTGTAAACCTGCGCAACCAGGCAAAGGCCAATAAAGATTACGCAACATCTGATAAAATTAGGGAGGGCCTAAAACAAATTGGCTTTCAACTAAATGATAATAAACAAGGTACAACCGATTGGATAAAAATTTAACCAATTTTAAAACCGGTTTTGTATAAATGTACGCCGGGCATGCGTACATTTATACAGCTTAAATTAATTAAAAATTGCCCGCAAAATATATCCTATGAAGAAAATATTATTAGCTGCTTTTTTATTGGCCGGTGTTAGCGCCAACGTATCTGCGCAAAAAACACCTGTTGAGGTTAGTAAAGTAGTAAATGCCGAAATTGACTTTAATAAGCTGGTTGAACGCAAAGGGATAAAGGCAGGTTTTTTGGCGGTTGCCGACCCCGAAGGGATAGTTTTTAAACCAAACGTTGTTAAAATATCTGAGTTTTACGGCACTATTGATAAAATGCCGGGCAAACTTACCTGGCAGCCAAAAGTAGCCCGGATATCTGCCAATGGCGACCTTGCCTTTACCGCCGGCCCTTACGTTTACCAAAACGGTAAAACCGATGACGATAAAGTTTACGGCCAGTACGTATCGGTTTGGAAACGTGACGCCGCCGATAATAAATTGAAGCTGCTGATAGACCTGGGAATACAACACCCCGAGCCTGAGGCTGAAGCAGGTACCGACTTTAGGGAGCCCGATACTGCTAAACAAGTAGCGCCAAGTAAAGACCCCTTTAAAGGTAAAGACCTCATTACCGGCACTGATAAAACGCTCAACCATTCGTTGGATTTGTCGGTGTTGGCTGCTTATAAAGAGTTTTTAAGTCCGGAAGGTATGTATTATTTCCCGGGGTTTGAGCCAATTGTAGGCAGGGATAAAATATCCAAATTTATAGCTAACGAAGGCATCAGCATATCTGCCCAAACGGTGAATGCCGGCCGCTCTACCAGTAACGATCTGGCCTATAGCTATGGTACAGCCCGCATCCGTAAAGGTAATATTGTAAACAACTACAACTACGTGCGTATTTGGGAGATAGATGCTACTCACAAATGGAACGTACTGCTGGAAATATTTTCTACAGTAGAGTAATAACGTTATAAAATCAGCCACGTTACCCCAGCGGGGTATCCTGTTTATAGACAAACAAAATTAATAGCTAAAGCTCCGTAGGTGCTCCCTCGCCAATATAAGGCAACAGGAAGCACCTACGGAGCTTTATGTTTTTATAAATATAGGCTATAAACAGGATGCTCCTACCGGAGCGTTAGGCGTAAAGCTTTTTAGAATAATTGCTCGATGATATCGCTGGCGGATAAACCTTCTGCTTCTGCGTGGTAGCTGCGAACGATGCGGTGGCTTAGTATAGGCTTAGCAACCGCTTTTACGTCCTCAATATCCGGCGAATACTTTCCGTTGAGCACAGCGTGGCATTTGGCGCCTAATATCAAAAATTGTGATGCCCGCGGGCCTGCGCCCCAGTTTAACAGGCGTTTCACCTGCGGGGTAGCAAACTCGCTATCGGGGCGGGTTTTTGATACCAGTTTTACAGCGTATTCCAGCACGTTATCGGTAACCGGTATATTGCGCACCAACTGCTGAAAGTAAATGATCTGCTCGGCATTCAATTGCTTGTTTACCGTTACCTGGTGGGTGCTGGTGGTATTCTTTACTACCTGTAGCTCTTCCTTAAACGAAGGGTAGTTTAAGGCTACGTTGAACATAAACCTGTCCAGCTGGGCCTCAGGCAGGGGGTAAGTACCTTCCTGTTCAATAGGGTTTTGGGTAGCTAATACGAAGAACGGTTTGGCTAATTTATGGGTAACACCCGCTGCGGTTACTGCTTTTTCCTGCATAGCTTCTAACAGCGCTGCCTGCGTTTTTGGGGGGGTACGGTTTATCTCATCGGCCAGGATAATGTTGGAGAACACGGGGCCGGGAATGAATTTAAAGTTTCGGTCCTCACCCAGTATTTCCGAACCGATGATGTCTGATGGCATCAGGTCGGGAGTGAACTGGATACGCTTGAAATCAAGGTCAAGCACCTGTGCTACGGTTTGCACCAGCAGGGTTTTGGCCAGGCCCGGCACACCAACCAGCAGGCAATGGCCATTGCTAAAAATAGAGATCAGGACGAATTTAATAACCTCGTCCTGCCCTATAATAACTTTTCCAATTTCTGCACGAATTTGCTGGTAAGCATGCTTCAATGCATCGGCGGCCTCTACATCAGAGCGGTGTTGCATATTTATATTAAGGTTTTACCTGTGCAGTGGTAACCGGGGCTATCCATTTTTGTAAGATAGGGTACGCCTGGTATTCCGGATCTATCTTAATGAATGTTTCTTTACGGCGTTTTTCAAACCATTGGCTTACGGTGCGGTTAAGCTTATCGTCCATGGCCATTTCTTTCAGTTTAGCAAAATCCTGTTCAAGGTTTGCCTTATGCGCATCGGTAACCGATTTAAGGTAAAGTATTTTATAGCTTTTTTTACCGGTTTGTGCATCAGTAAATAACGTAGGTTTTGATATGCTGCCTACCTTCATAGTGTCAATAACCAGGGCCACCTGCGGGTCAAGCTTATCGGTTGGGATGTAAGTAGAGCGGGTTTGCACGTTATCAGCATTCAGCATCATACCGCCGTTGTATTTGGTTTCTTTATTATCAGAGAATAACGACGCGGCGCTCGAAAAATCGATCAGCTTGTTAGCCTTCATAACTGTGTATAAACTATCCGCGCTTACTTTTGCCCTATCCAAACTTGCAGGGGTAGTAGCCGGAACTATCAGCAGGTGGCGGGTGTGCACCTGCTCACCGCGGCGCTCTATCACCTGTAAAAAGTGAAAACCGAAGTCGCTTTCAAATACCGGTGATAATTCACCAGCCTTTAGTTTAAAGGCAACAGCCGAATATTCTTTTACGTAGCCATTACGGTCGTTAAAACCCAGGTCGCCACCATCAGGTGCAGAGCCGGGGTCCTGTGAGTATAACCTGGCCAGGGCACCAAAATCTTCGCCTTTTTTTACCCTTTGGCGCAGTTCTTCGGCTTTATCTTTATAAAATTGTTTCTCTTCCTTGCTCATTTTAGGATCAAATACAATTTCGCCCACTTCCACCTCTTTATTAAACGTTGGAAGGCTATCCTTTGGCATTAAATCAAAAAAGCGCTTAACGTCCTGCGGGCTGGTATTCACCTTTTCGGTGATCTTTTGCCTCATTCTTTGGGCTATCATAGATTCTTTGATATCCGGGCGGATCTCATCTTTATACTGAATAACCGAACGGCCAAGGAATTGCTCCAGCTTTTCCTGCCCGCCCGCGCGTTGTATAAAGCTACGCATACGGCGTTCTACGTCGGCATCAACATCTTCGTCCTTTACCTGCACGCTATCAATAACGGCCTGCTGGGCAAGTAATTTTTGGGTTAGCTGGTTTTGCAGCAATACCGCCTTAAAATCGGCGTTTGGCTGCTGGCCGCTTACCAGGTACTGCGCGTATTGCAATTCGATATCTGATTGTAAAATGATGCTGGAACCAACAATACCGGCAATTTTATCTATCGTACGCACCGGGCCTGTAAAAGTTTTAGTGGTGGTATCGGCCTTAACTTGTTTTGTAGTATCTATTTGTGCCTGGGCTACGGTAGCAACTAAAAAAATATTTACAATGAATATCCCTATTTTTCTCATGAATTTCGTTAAACTAATATGGCGGGTGCTTATACCGCTAAAATGCAAATTTCGGTAAAATTTATTAATAATAATATATAATTAAGCCGTTGTGCGAATATGCCTATAATGCTTCAACTGCTTTAGGTACTTTTGGTTAAAATATGTTAAATAATATGAAGGTTGATAACCCCAGTGCTTTCCGTTTTATTATGCCGGATGAGCTTTACCTGCTGCCGGAAGATAAGGTTGCCAAACCAAGCCCCATAGCTGTTGAGCCGGTTGCCACAGCCGCTGAGCCCGTTATTGCCCCGCAAGCCGCCGCTGTTACCGAAGCTCCCCAGGCTATAAAAACGACTGAGCCTGAATTTAATTATCTGGGTAAGAACAATAAGCGCTTTTTAATACTGGTAAATTACCAAAACGAGGAGTTTATAGCCGCGCCGCACCTTGCCGCCTTAGAGAATATTTTGAAGCGGAAGGAACTTGCTTTAGATGATGTAGCTATAATGAACGTAAATAAATATCAGCCTATTACCATTGCAAAAATAGCCGAACTGCTTAAGCCTGAGAAAATGGTGATTATGGGTAAGGACGCGTTGCCGCAGGGGATTGGAAATTTAGTATTGAACACCCCGGTACAGGGGAGAAAAACCAGTGTGTTGTATAGCTTTAGTTTTGATGAAATGATGAGCAGTAACGAAAATAAAAAGGCTTTTTGGGACCAGATGAAAACAATTTAATATGCAGCAATTAGTTTTTGCAACCAATAACCGCCATAAGCTGATGGAGGTATCTGCCAAAATAAAAGGGCAGATTACTTTGCTCACTCTTGATGATATTGGCTGCACCGATGAGATAGAAGAAACAGGGCTAACCTTTAAAGCGAATGCATCCATCAAAAGCCATTATATATGGGATAAATACCAGCTCAATTGCTTTGGTGATGATAGCGGACTGGAGATAGATGCCCTTAACGGCGAGCCGGGGATCTACTCGGCGCGGTACGCCGGCGAATACGGAAACCACAAGGCCAATAATGATAAAGTGCTTGGTAACCTAAACGGCGTAAGCAACCGCAAGGCACAGTTTCGCACCGTGATCTCATTAATTTGGAATGGGGAAGCGATTTTTTTTGAAGGCATAGTCGCCGGTACCATTCGCCATGAAATAAGCGGAACCGACGGTTTTGGTTACGATCCCATCTTTCAGCCAGATGGTTATGATATCACCTTCGCGGAAATGAACCTGGAGCAGAAGAACAGTATCAGCCACCGCGCCATCGCGGTAGAAAAGCTCATCGCATTCTTAAACGCCCGGGCGGTTTAATTACGGTTTCTTAACCGCGGCAGAATCTGTTTTAGGTTTGGCCGCTGGTTTAGTTACCGATGTGTCGCGTTTTTGTTTAACCGCCGGTGCCGGCTTAAGTATCGTGCTATCTGCCTTGCCTTTTATAACCGGTTTTATATTCAGCGAATCCTTTCCTGCTTTAATTAGGCCACCGGCCGGTAATTTGGTAGCAGTGCTATCGGTAGGCGCGGGTTTGCCGTTTATTAATTTGGGAGCCGGCGTTTTAGCGCCTTTTTTACCGGGCACGGTCCCAGGCTGCGCTGCCGCGAGTTTTCTGCTGTAGGAAGGAATGATGGATTCCTTAGAAACAGGCCGCTCTTTAGGTTTCCAAATAAAGCCCTTCAATATTTTTTCCTCGTCCGTAAATTTTGCCAATGGTCCGTAGCGATGCTCGGGCTTGGTAATAGATACAACATTAGTAGCGCTGTTGTCTTTAAACTCCACCCGCATCCGCGTGCTTAATGAGCGCGCCATCTCCGTTACCTTTTTGGTGCTGTCGCGAGAGAAGTAAATGCTTTCGGCATTGCCCGATATAAACATCTTATCCAGCTTATCATTTTTAAAGAAGCCGCGCATCCGTTTGCCCGCCATCTGGTTAAAAGTAAGGGAGTCGTCTTTCTCAATATTCACAACAAAGGCCGATGGAAACAGCATCAGGTTGTCCATCTTTTTATTGCGCATTTGCATAGTGATGGTATCGCCTGATAACTGCGAGCCCTGCGTCCATATCAAAGGGTTTACAAAGCAGCGCAGGGTAGAATCGCCGTAGCTGTAAAACATCGAATCGGCTTTTGCCTGCAGGTCTGATTTAAAAAGCTTGGCGTGATGATAAGCTCTTATGATCCTGATCCTGGCTGTATCGCTCACCGGCTTGGTTTTTACAATAAAGGCAGGGTCGTTATCGTCCGGATCGGCAATGGGCTCTTTTTGTTGCGGCTTTTTTGCCGGAATGGGTATGCCGTCCTTATCCAGTTTTTCGGGAACAATTACTACAGGCGGCGCGTTTTTCTCTTTAATGGGCCTGCCTTTTTTATCCAGCTTCGGTGGAATAACGGCAACGGGTTCCGGTTTGGGCAGCCCAAACTGCAGGGGGTGCAATATCAAACTATCCTTAGGTATCCAAAGTGATACCGCGCTAAGGAATTTAGACAGGGGTTTTGAAGAAGAAGTTGCCAGGCCGGTACCCTTAACCTTTAATGAGGTATCCCTTATACTGGCGAGGCGCTGTTTTTCAAGGAAAACCTTCAAATCCTTATTAATGAACATTTGGGTATCCAGCGTATCCGCAGAAATAAAAATGGAATCGCGTTTTATCTTCTCCGGCTTTTTAGCTTTTGCAAGCGAATCCGTTTTACCGGACATATCGTGTTTGGCAGTATCAGCTAATCTTGCTAAAGAATCGGTAGCGGCCCGCAGTTTATTTTTTGCACTCGTTGCATTACCCACCGGCGGGGCTTTAACAGGTGAATTTGCCGGTGGTGTTTTTATAGGGGTGCCCAGTGGCGGCGCTTTTACGGGCGAACTTAAAGGTGGTGCTTTTACGGGCGACGCCTTTGCCGGCGTACCCAACGCTGGCGCTTTTATTGGCGATGCTGTTTTTTTTACCTTGCCATTTTTATCTACAGGGATGGTTTTTAAAGCGACGGTATCACTTCTTGTGGTGTCTTTTTCTTCGGTGACGATGATTACGTAAGGGTCCCTGGTTACTACGGTGCGTTCCTCGCTTTTGTAATAATTGGCAAGGCCGCCCAGCATGGTGGTTTTCTGCTCGCTATCCGTAAATACAACATTCTTTACCGCGCGGCCAAAACCTATCTTTTTATCGTAAAATAAGCTGTCGCCTTTTAACCGTTTGGTGCCCGATTTGTATAAATTCTTCTTACCGAAGAAAGCCTGCTCGGTCACCGTATTGTACAAGCCGTTTTCGGTATACAGCGTGTCTTTCTTATCCTTGGTATCGTAAATATTGGTTGGCCCGTAAAAATAGGAGATGCGCGTGCCGGTATTGTAACGCAGGGTATCGGTTTTTATCAGGGCATCGGGCGTTACCAATACCACATCGTATTTAAAGAAAGCATCTCTGGAGCCGGCAAAATAGTAACCGTTTTTGCTGGTTAGGGTGTTGTCTTTATTCACCAGCTTGCCCCCACTGGTATATGTTCCGTAGCGTGTAGCGGTATTGTAGGTGAGGTAATTGGTGGTGAGGGTAGCGTCTTTATCAACCATCTTTACATTATCGGTAAGGATGGCAATTTTGGTATTGCCGTTGTAATTCAGTTTATCCGAGAAAATATTTAAGGTATCACCCTGGGTAATATTTACGTTCCCGAAAGCATCAAAGGCGTTGTCCTGCGCGTAAAAGTACGCACTGTCCGACCGCATGATAGAGTAATCTTGCTTAAACGTGCCTTTGTAAACCTTAATTACATCCTTGCCGTTTATCTTAACGCCCTCGCTGCTTTTAGAGCTGATGAGGTTCACTACAGATTTTTTCTGTGCCAATACCGTAACAGATGTTAGTATTAAAAAAAGGCTGAAAGCGTATTTTATCACAATGGCAAAATTAGTTTTTTGCTGGGGTTATTAAATTAATAATTTTGACTTATGCTTCCTGTTAAACGCTTTGTAGATTTTGTTGCGCAAAATACATTATTCCAGCCCGGTACAAAAGTACTGGTGGCGGTTAGCGGGGGCATGGATTCGGTACTAATGGCTCATTTATTTAAGTCTGCAGGTTATAATTTTGGCATAGCACATTGCAATTTTATGCTGCGCGGCGATGAAGCCAATGCCGACCAGGAATTTACCCGCGGGCTGGCTGCGCAACTTGGCGTAAGCTTTCATACTACCAGCTTCGATACCAAAACCTATGCGGCGGATAACAAAATATCCATCCAAATGGCGGCGAGGCATCTGAGGTACGATTGGTTTAACCAGCTTTGCCAAACAACAGGTTACGAAGCTATTGCGCTTGCACACCATCAGAACGACACGATCGAAACAATATTGTTAAACCTTACGCGGGGTACGGGCATAGCCGGGCTGCATGGTATTTTACCTAAAAATGGCAACCTGGTACGGCCACTGCTTTTTTTAACGCGCGATGAGATCCAGGAAGTTATTACTGCCGAAGGACTCGCCTTTGTGGAGGATAGTTCCAACGCATCTACCAAATATGCCCGCAATAAAATAAGGCACCAGGTAGTACCATTGCTTAAAGAACTGAACCCTTCGCTGGAGGGTACTTTTGAAAACAACCTGCGCAACTTTCGCGAACTGGAGCAATTGCTGGAGGAGAAAGTAGAGAGCCTACGAAACGAAATTTTGGTGCAGCAAGGAGATGAGATACACTTTGCGATAGATGCCATTAAAAAATTATCGCCGCAACGCCTGTTGCTTTTTAAACTTTTGCAGCCTTTCGGATTCATAGATAACGTGGTAGACGATCTGCTGACGGCCCTGGATAAACACGCCGGGCGGGTATTTGAAAGCGGCACACACATTTTGGTGGTGGATAGGGGGATGCTGATTATCTCTTTAAAAAAAAGCAGCGCGGCTGAACAGGTTTTGATAAACGAAGGCGCTCATTTTATAAACTATCAACATTATAAACTGACGGTTTTGCACGACGACAGCCCGCTGATCGTTAAGGATAACCCCCTGGCGGTATCCATTGATGCGGAAAAACTGGGTTATCCCTTAACTTTGCGCGGCTGGCAGCAAGGCGATTTTTTTTATCCCCTGGGGATGAAAACCCGGCAGAAGCTGAGCGATTTTTTCATTCACCAGAAAGTGCCGCTTCATCAAAAAGGCGCGATACCTGTGCTGGTAAACGCCAACGGCGATATTGTTTGGCTTGGCGGTTACCGGCCCGACGAAAGGTATAAAGTGGATAAAAACACTAAAAAAGTTACTATATTCGAATTGATTAAATTATGACCGATAAAGCCGATTTTACCGAAAAACAATACTTGGGCCGCGAGTGGATGCCTATCACTATTCGCCTTGTTTTGGCAATGTTTTGCTTTGCCGCCTACTTTTTTACCGATGAGCGCGAACGCAATGGCGACCTGCTTGCTGTAGTAGGCTTTGCTATTATTACTATATCTATCATATTGGGTTTTGTGGTTCATTTTAACACCACCGTTGCCAACAAAAGCATTACGCTTGACGGGTTGTGGACAACGCGTAAGGTAAAAATAGACCTTAACAGCATTGTTAAAGTAGAAAAAGGAACTTACAGCCGCTACCTGTTCAACAACCCGGTTTACAACCTGCATACCAAAGGCACCATCCGTTTCTACACCGCCGGCAATGATGCCATCCACCTTACCGATAGGGACGGGTTGCTGTACATCATCGGCTCGCAGCACGTAAATGAGTTTTTAAGGGCGATAAAAGAAGAGATGAAAGCGAAGGGGTAGGGGTTTTTAACCACAAAGATCACAAAGCTCTTTGTGTTTTAGCTTTGCGTACTTTGTGGTTAAACCACGGGAAATAGCTTTTAGAATTTTTTACGGGCTTATTCAGTGTCGATTCGTTTAAAATAATGCTTGTTCGGGCTTGTTCGGGCTGTTCGCGCCCCATGTCGAACGCGAACAAGCGCGGTTAAACTAAACAACGCAATTTCTTAATGCGATTTAAAGCTCGCCAGATCGGTATGCAGATCGCGGAACGAGCTGCGGATGCCGAAGGTGAGCATACTGGTTTTATCGTTAAAGGCGGTGTTCTTTTCGGTGCGGTAAATGCCGCCAAGCTCTAACCTCAGGTTGTATTTTGGATTAAGCAGAAATGCTACCTTGCCTTGCAGGTAAACCATGTTAGTGGTTAAGCCCTGGCCTATATAGTTGCCATCAACCTTGGCCGGGTTCTGGTAGTTTAAGAAAGGGTTTTTACCGTAGTTGAGATTGTTGATATCCAGGCCATAATGCCCCAGATCGGCCTCGCCCGAAAAATCAAAACGTTTGTACGAATAGTTCAGCAACGCCACATACTCGCGGAAGTTGGCACCAAAGGGGTGTGCAAGCGGCTCGCTGTTGGCCGTATAGTTAATTACCGATGCACGCTCGGAATAAGTGTAAGGCCTTGCTGTGCTGGTTTCGGCCAGGTAGTTCAGGCCTTTTACACCAAACAAATCTGCGCCCCTGATACCCAGCTGCCAGCCGAATTTATTACGGTAATTGCCCGGGTTATGAAAAAAGTTTTTCGATTCAAACTCATCCAGTGCAAACTGGCCGTAAAGGGTAAGTCCGTTGGTTACCTTTAACTTGCTGGTAAGGCCAATCAAGGCATTATCAGGTGAGCCGTTAGCTGCCTCTACGGGCCTTAAAAATATAAGGGGATTGATGTAGCTAAAATCGAAGCCTCGGGAGTGACCGGAATCATCGGTGTTGGACCAAATGACCGAATCGAAGAAACCAAAGGATAGGCGGTTGCTTACATTCCAGTCGAGGTAATGGAATACGCCGAATTTTTTGCGGTCGATAAACTGGTCGCTTGTGGAAGCCGGATCCTGGAACAAGGCCCACATGGCCATATATTTTACGTTGCCCACATCGGCAGTTACCCTAAAAAATGGGGCCGGCGATGTATTATCAGACAACAATACCGAGCGGTAACCATCGCCAATGAACGTTTTATCGCGCCCTGCGCTGATGTTGATGAATTTGAATGGCGTGTAAGATACCGTGGCGGTAATGTACGACCAGTTGTAGGCATCGGCGTCGTTTGTTAACCGGCGCGCGTATGCCTGCCCGGGGACAATACCCACCTGGTTAATGTAAGTGGACAGGTAATCCGGAAACTTTGCGTTGCTTAAATAACCGGCAACGTTGTAGCTGAAGTTTTTTCCGGCCGAACCGCCAATTTGTAAGCCAAGCGAATTGTAATGGGTTGTTTTTTTGCCGCTAAAATCGCGGCCGATGTTGAAATCGGGAAGCAGATCGGCGTAAAAGGTAGAGGCGTTACTTTTGTAGTCAATTAAATGTTCGTTGAAGATTTTGGCATAAGCGCCATTTTTTACAACACCATAATTTAATAACGAATCTACACGTGCCCTTAACAGGGAATCATCAACCATGTATGGTTTTAACGAGGAATGCACCCGCGTTTTGGTGGAATATACATCGACATTCAGCTTTTGGTAAAACTGGTAATTGTAGGGTTGATATACAGATTGCGCTTTTGCAACCCCCATAGTAACCAGTAATATAAAACTGCTGATAAAAACTTTCTTCATATATGCCGGGGTATCAATTCGTGCTATTCAAAATAATTCAATGTTTTATAACCACCTTTTTTTAAATGCTCATCCTGTTTGGCCAGGTTCAGGTCGGCTTGTACCATATCTGTAACCAGTGCCTGCAAGTCGTATTTCGGCTCCCAACCCAGTTGTTCTTTGGCCTTGGTGGGGTCGCCTATTAAAAGCTCAACCTCCGTAGGCCTGAAATATTTGGGATCTACCTTTACAACGGTTTGGCCAAAATGGAGGGCCGATAAATTAAGCCCCAATTCGTTCACTCTCGCCTGGTCGATATCTATAATAACGCCCTTTTCGTATTCGTTTTTTCCGCTAAATTCAATTTCGATACCCAGCTCCAGGAACGACATTTTGATGAATTCCCTTACCGTGGTGGTTACGCCGGTAGCAATTACAAAATCCTCGGCCTTTTCCTGCTGAAGCATTAGCCACATGGCAACTATATAATCTTTGGCGTGGCCCCAATCGCGCTGTGCCGAAAGGTTGCCAACATACAGGCAGGTTTGCAAGCCTAATGATATTTTTGCAACAGCGCGTGTAATTTTACGGGTAACAAAGGTTTCGCCACGGATAGGGCTTTCGTGGTTAAACAAGATGCCGTTGCATGCGTACATGCCATAAGCTTCGCGGTAGTTAACAATTATCCAGTAGCCGTATAATTTGGCAACTGCATAAGGCGAACGCGGGTAAAATGGCGTGCTTTCGCTTTGTGGAACGGCCTGCACCAAGCCATACAGCTCGGATGTGGATGCCTGGTAAATACGTGTTTTTTTAGTAAGACCTAATAACCTTATCGCTTCCAGGATCCGTAGAACTCCCACGCCATCGGCGTTTGCGGTGTATTCCGGGGTATCAAAGCTAACCTTAACATGGCTTTGTGCGCCCAGGTTGTAAATTTCGTCGGGTTGGGTTTCTTGTATTAATCTGATGAGGTTGGTAGAATCTGTCAGGTCGCCGTAATGGAGGTGCAGTTTAACGCCCTTTTCATGCGGGTCGTGGTATAAATGGTCGATCCTATCTGTATTGAAAGAGGAGGACCTGCGTTTAACGCCATGCACTTCGTATCCCTTTTTTAGCAAAAATTCAGCTAAATAGGCACCATCCTGCCCTGTTATACCTGTAATTAAAGCTTTTTTCATTAACGAATATTAGGCTAAGCAATTATCTAATTGCAATATTACCAAAATAATCGAAAATGCCGGTATAAGCTTATATACAAACCTGCTAATATTTTAAATTCCGGCAACGGTATCTTCCAGTTCGCGGTACCAGTCTTCGCCATATTTACGGATCAGCGGGCCCTTTAAAAACTCATGTACCGATACCTTCAACTCGTTACCAAAGCTGCATGCAGGGCTGCAAATGCTCCAGCGGTCGTAATTTAAAACGTCAAACTCGGGGTATGAAGTAATACGGATAGGGTATAAATGGCAGGAGATTGGTTTTTGCCAGGTTATTGCGCCATGCTCATACGCTTTTTCTATCGCGCATTTTGTAATGCCGTTGTCCCAGGTTACGTACGCGCACTCTTTATTGGTATCAACGCAGGGCGTGGTGTAATCGCCTTCAAAATCGGTTACGTAGGTGCCAACCTCTTCTACGGTAGCAATGCCTTTGGCCGTCATAAAAGGCTTTACTTTTGGATAGATCTCGTCAAGCACATCCAGTTCATCGTAATTCAATGGCGCACCCGAATCGCCTTCTAAGCAACAAGCACCTTTGCACTTGTTAAGGTTACATACAAAATTTTCTTTCACTACATCCTCGTGCAGTAAAACACTCCCTACTTCTATCATCATTATTTTTTTACCGGGTTTAAATCATATTTAAGCCCGCTTGCCTGGGTAAGGTCCATCACCAAACTACCCACTACCAATTCCACATGCGCTTTTACGGGGATGCGGTTTTTATCATCGGTGATCCACAAATATAGCTTACTATTTTTACGGAAAATACGCCCGGGGATAATAGTTGGATTAAATTTTAAGCAATTGAAGGTGCCCAGCCCGCATTTAACCTGTTCTTTGCCCAAATAGGTAATTGTAAGCGTGTGTACGCCATCTTCAAGGAAATACCTCAGATCCAGCTTATCGTTGATCTTAAGCCCGGATATATCCACGTTACGGGCAAAGTAATAAGCCGATAAAAAATCGAATACGTTCCCCGTAAACGGATAAGTGCCGCTATTGGCCGTAATGATATTCTTATCCCTGTCAAATATCACCTTATCGTTGTGCTTATAGCCGCCCTCTTTCCGCTCTTCCGAATAATAATAAGGCAACAGGGTATTGGGGTTGATAAAGGTTTGATACTGGTTACGCACCTTAAACAGCAGGTTGAACGTACCCGCGGTATTTGCCACAGCATGGATGCGCAAAGCAGGTTTGCCGTCAAATTTTTGCGTGCTGTTCTCGGTTTTGATAATGGCCTCGGCCGCGGTGAAAATGCCGTATTTTAATTTATAAGTGATCTGCTCGCCAGCCTGGAAAACCACCTCATCGGTTTTAGAGGCTTCCTGGCCGTAAGCCTTTGCCAGGCAGATTATTAATAAGAGAGCGAAATAATATTTCTTCATTTATTTGGTATCGAACCTCATAGACCATATTAAGGCCGAACGGTTTAATCGCGGCGCTTATATATGGGTACTGTTGAACAAGGTTCGCCAAACATCAGGCTCTTTGCAACAGGTGTAAGTTTTTTTGTGAGTTCTACATAAGCCGATACCGGCACCGGCGTATCGCCGCAGCCCTTTATTACCAGGCGCTGGTCGCGGTATTGTTCCACATCCATTGTGGCTATCTGCTTTACAAACAAAACGGTCTCTAAAACTTCGGCATCGCCAAAAACAACTTCCCTGGCATAAGGAGCAAGGCGGTTAGCCAGCAGCATATAAGCCCAGGCCGGCACAATGGCATCTGCGCTGCAGGTTACGGCAACCAGTTTATCCTGGTACTGCGCCCAATCGTGCCCTTTTACAAACTCGCGGAAATCCTTTTCGCGCAGCATCAAGCCGTGAAATAAATTATCCTTTATATCATAAACAACGCGTTCTCCGGCTGGGTAAAACTGGGCGGGGTCCAGCGTAACCAGCCCGCTTTGCGCAACTTTATTGATTATATTTTCCTGTATTTCCATTTTAGGGCCAAATCTTTATAAAACAAAAAACCGGCAACAGTTATAACGCTGTTACCGGTTGCAAAATTACTTTAAATTTAGCTTATAAGAACTTAGCACGGTTATCTTTTACATTCGCCTTATCTTTCAGGGCTTCAAGCACCTGTCCGTCGGCACGCTGTGCAAGCACCTGGCCTAATGTTTGTTTCTCTCTTATCGCATTTGTTAATGCAGCCGGGTTAATAAAGCTATCAAGCGTATAAACATAAACACCTTGCGTACCTGCAACTGGTTTTGATAATTTGCTTGGCTGTGCACCAAAAATACCACCAATAACTTTATACTCCGGGCCCGAACCTGGTATTACTGGATTGGCCAATACAATGTTTTGTACCGGTACCACTTTGCTACCCGCTTTTTGAGCTACCTGATCGATAGATGACGCGCCATTTAAAGCCGACTGCAGTTTTTCAGATAGTTGTTTGCCTTTTACAATTACTCTAACGGCAGGCTCTATCTGTTTTTTTACAGCATCAAGGCTTAAGTAACCTATAGGCTTAATTTGTGTAAGGCTGCCTATTACATATTGGTCGCCGATAGGATATACCTCTTCAGAGAAATCACCATTCTCTGCTTTAAACGCCCATTTGATCAGTGCGCGGGCATTTTCGAGGCCCGGCAATGTTGCTGCTGTGCCGTTTACATCATCTGCTTTTTTAACAGCAAGACCTGCTTTTTTGGCCTGGGCCTCAAAATTATCTTTTGTTAACGAGCTCAGGAACGCCTGTGCTTTGTTGTAAACGTCGTTTTGTGTTTTCTGGCTTGCTTCTAACGGTTTATCAACCAAAGCAACCTTAACTACTTTAGATGAACCTACCAGGTTTTGTATCTCAACTAAGTGAACACCAAATTGTGTAGTGAAAATTTTAATATCGCCTTTTTTAGCATCAAAAACTACATCGTCAAAAGCAGGGATCATCAAGCCACGGCCAAATGTACCCAGGTCGCCACCTTTTTGGTTAGCGTTTTTGTCTATAGAGAAGCTGTTGGCCAAATCGGCAAATGATTTACCGCCAATAAGCAATTTTTTAATTGAATCTGCTTTAGCAAGCGCTTTATCGACACCGCCTTCGATAGCCGGATTTAATAAGATATGGCGCGCTTTAACAGAATCCGGACTAACTTTAGCCGTGATCAGTTTTGCTATTTTGTAGCTGCTGCCAGATAAGTATGGGCCGTAAACAAAACCCGGTGCTGCGTTAAACATTACCGAATCTAACTTCGGCTCTAACTGGCCTTTTTTTAGATAGGTAATAGGTGCTTTTGTTTCTGAGTTGATCTGCACGAACAAAGAATCATTTGTAGATGCTTTAAAATCTGCAGCAAGCTTGTCAACCTGGTTTTTTATAGCCAGGCTATCTTCTTTAGAAGGCGCGGCATTAAAGCTTACGTAATCAAAGCTGCGCAGTTCCTGTTTGTTTTTAAACTCCGATTTATGCCCGTTGTAGTAGGCGCTGTAATCATCATCAGTTAAGGTAATTTTGCTATCTGGTATCGAAGCATAATCAAGCACGGTGTATTTAAAGTTAGCAAGCTTATTTTTTGCCAGGTAATCGTCCTGCGCGTCAAGCGTGTTTACGTATAAACCTGTGCTAACCAAAGCCATGTATTTTTGCCTTTTTTTATCCTTAATCAGTTCGGTAAGGAAGGTGCTCCATGATGATAACTGGGCAGTATCAGCCTTAGGGCTTTGCAGGTATTGCAAAAACTGGTTAAGTTTCGCTCTATCGAACTGGCCGGTTTGCGGATCGGTAAACTGGCGTGCAATCTGCGGATCGGGGTTAGCGCCGCTCACCATGTTTTGCGTTTCGGCATCGCCAACGGTGATACCTAACTTTTCAATTTCTTTACCAAGCAGCCTGTCGGTCAAAAACTGGTTCCAGGTAGTTTCCTGTAAATAGTTGGTGATCTGTGGCGAAATGCTTTGGCCGGATTGTTGTTTAAACTGAGCGGTGGAAAGATCTAACCTGTCGTTAAATTCTTTATAGCTAACGACAGAGCCATTAATTTCTCCAATTTCGCTGGCATTATCCTTAAAAATAGAACTGCCCGACTTAATAACTTCACCCGCAACAAATGCAAGAAGTGCCAATCCAATAACAATTGCGAGAATTTTTCCCATTCGCTCCCGCAAATAACTCATGATACCCATATAACTCTTATATATTTTATATTTCTCAAAAAGAGGCGCAAGATACAACTTTTACTAAAATTCTATAACACAAATTTTTGCGTAATGAATTTGAGTGTCTATTGCGAAAAACTGTCGCCATTAACGTGAATAATTGCTGTGGAATTTTGAAAGATGGGGTGCTGTAGTTTGTCGTCGCTGGTAAAGCTTGTGCCCCTCATCACATCGCCGCCAACTTTTGTCATCTCTACCGGCTTGTTGGAGTAGTAGATCTTTTTCTTCTGATCCCATATCAACTCGTCGGATTTGTATACGGTACCTTCTGAATTTGTAGCTACAACATTTTTATGAAATTCGATAAACTTGTTATCATCATGCATCGAGGCCGAGTCGGCAACAATGTTACCCTCCTCTTTAGCGTCCTTATCCAAAAAAATAATCTTTACGCCCTTGGGTAATATGCCGTAAGGTTTCTCTACTTTGTATTCGATATAAAGGGGAGAGGTTAAGCGGAATTTAACCAGCGCCGAATCGCTGAAGATCACATCCAGATCGGTAGTGCGCTGTATAGGCTTGGTAGCGTCGGCAGCGGCAATCTCCTTAATTTTATTGATATCGTTTTCGCAGGCGCTAAAAAGCATCACTACGCAAAGCGCAGATAGCCAAATCTTTCCCGATAGCAACCTGGTAAGCATAAAAGGCTTATTAATCATATTTATACTTCACAAACCAAAGGTCGTTCAGCGTGAAGGAGAGGCGTAGGTTAATGTAGTTCTCTTTTACCAGTCCGTTTGTTAAGGTGCCGCGTTTGCCGTATTCGGCAGCAAGGTTAATTTTATAAAACGCGGTATTGTTACGTGGTAAAGGCAGGCCCAACCCAAAGGTGGCCGCGTATCTTTTAATATTGGTATTGTTTACGTACAGGTAAGTTTGATCGTATATCACCCCAAAGCGGTAATCCACACGTGCAAAATAGTTGGATAGCGAGTTCATGTTAGGGGTTATTTGCCCGCCAACATTAAATGTTTTGCTATTTTGCAAGCCTTTGTTTACGCCTGCAACGCTTAGGTCGCTCCAGTTACCAATGCTGTAATCCGCACCAATTAAATATTTGCCATCGTACTGGTAGCTTACACCAAAGTGGTGTATCTGCGGCAGGTTTATTTTTGCTTTGGCGTCCTTACGGTTTACAAGGCTGTCTGTAGCAACACCTTCATCACCGTTTTCGGTAAAGTAGCTACTTACAACGTAGCTGTTTTGCGTTGTAAGTTTTGAGCTTGTAGAAGCAGAATAACCCAATACAAGGTGTTTCCGGGCAGAGAAATCGATACTGTACTGCACGCCATAATCGTAATTAAGGCCGTGGATGCTGTTGCTCTCTTCCACCCTGGAGTTTAAGGTGCCAAACAGGTTAGGTACCTCGGTAGATTGGGTTTCTTTTAAGTTACCAAATATGTACGATGCGTTTGCACCTACCGAAAGACCACCTACGCGTATACCGTAGCCTATGTATGCTTTTGTTAAGCCACCATCGCCACTGTATAAGTAGTTTACGGCGTTGGTATCGGCAGGCATACCGGTGCCAAAATTGGCTTGCGACTGGCGATAGTTATAACCCAGTTCGGTATATGGCAATAAACCAAAGCTCAATGCCGACCTTTTAGACAACGGGATACCGAAAGCCACGTGGCTAAGCCTGAAGCTTGCGTTGGTTTGGTTACTTGCACCGCTTTTGCTAAGGGTATTGATATTGCTGGAGATACCAGCATCTATAACCGTGTAGTTAATAGAGGAATAAGCGGCCGGATTTAAAAAGTTGATGTAGTTGTAACTGTTTATTTTGTTGATAGCGGCACCAATACCACCCATTGCCGCTTGCTGAGGCAAAACGGTAGGGCTTAGATCGCCAAGGCCATATCGCGAATATGGAGAGCTTGTAGTAGCAGTAGATTGTGCATGTGCGCCAAAGGCTGTTGCAGTAAGAGAAAGTATTATTAAGAACCTTATATATCTAATCATTATGCTTTTGTATAGCTGCGTTTAATCCTTTTAGAACCAGGTAAGGCTCATTTTTTATATAGGGGGCAAAGATGCTATTTTTTAACAGCGTATCAAAAAAAATACTATCGCCCCCGTGTAGTATGATATTGTACGCTTTTTGTGTTTTAATATACTCTTCTATAAAGCCCGTAAGCTCGTATTTTATGCCGTTTTGCACCCCCGATGTGATGGCCGAAGCGGTATCATCGCCATATGCGTTACTGAAACTCTCATCGGCCTCTATCAACGGCAGCGCGCCGGTATAATAATTTAAGGCTTTATAACGCATTTTTAAACCCGGTGATATACTGCCGCCAAAATAATTTGCCCCGGCATCAACATAATCGTAAGTGATGGTGGTGCCCCCGCCTATGATGATGTTGCTGGTATGCGGATATAAATGGTTTGCGCCAATTACCGCTGCCAGCCTATCGGGGCCGAGCGTTTTTGGTGTTTTATAATGGTTATTTATGCCGCTGGCAATACTGCTGTTAAAATGTACTACCGTAAATTTATCTTCGAGCATTAGTTGCCAGGGCTCTTTTTCTTTTTTTACAGATGATAATATCGCCTTGTTTATCTGATGCTTATCCAGCAGGCTGTTTATCTCATCATTACCGGGTTGCTGGTATTGCTGCACCTGTAGCAAGTCGTTATCTTTAAAAACAGCGATCTTGGTGAGGGTGTTGCCAATATCAATAACCAGGCTGGTCATTAGGCTTTTGCCAGCGCTAATATCGATTCGAATATCAACACTCCGTCCTCGTTACCTACCAACGCTTCCGAAGCGCGCTCGGGGTGGGGCATAAAGCCAAACACGTTACGTTCTGCATTGCAAACACCTGCTATGTTCTCAATAGAGCCGTTAGGGTTGCTTTCGTCGGTAATGTTACCGGCCTCATCGCAATAGCGGAAAAGCACCTGGTCGTTATCATTTATTGCCTTCAAAACATCAGCATCGGCAAAATAATTGCCCTCGCCATGTGCGATAGGAATCTTTAAAGCACGCTCAGGATCCAGCTGGCGGGTAACCAGCGAATTTGCGGTTTGCGGTTTCAAGTAGATGTTGCGGCAAATAAATTTGCGGTTTTTGTTGTGCAACAATGCACCGGGGAGTAAGCCTGCTTCGGCCAGGATCTGGAAGCCGTTGCAGATGCCCAATACTTTACCGCCTTTAGCGGCAAACTGTATAACTTCCTGCATAATAGGCGAGAAGCGGGCGATAGCGCCAGAGCGAAGGTAATCGCCAAAAGAGAAACCGCCGGGCAAAACAATGAACTCTGCACCTTGCAGGTCGTGGTCTTTGTGCCACAACCTAACCACCTGCTGGCCCATTACATTTTGCAAAACGTGGATGATATCTTCATCGCAATTGGAGCCGGGAAATATTACTACGCCAAATTTCATGCTACAAAACTAATGTTTACGCCGAAATTTGAACGAATGTAAAAGTTAAAAAGTGTTAAACTGGGAATATATTATGCTGATAAGCAGCAATAAATACAAACTTTCGTAAAACCATTTGGTGGTGGCGTTTACAAAATAATAGCTAAAAAACACCGCCGCGGGCACTGCGCACAATATAAAGTGGTTAAGATTAAACGCCGTGCGTACATAAAACGATAGCCCGGTTATTAAAAACATGATAAATAATAACTGGAACGATTTGCGCACCTGCACGTAGCTTTTATAAAAGTTTTGCTGCAGTTTAACAAAATAAAGCACAATGATAATGATCACAGGAACGAGCACCAGGTAATCCAGGTATTCGATATGGATACTGTTGGGGAATTTTGAGCCCAGCGGCGCCCAGATATCGTAAAACCGGCCAAGCCTGCCATTGAGGTAGTAAAACACTGCTAAGAAAAAGAAAACGGTTACATAACCCAGTATCCCAGAAACCCACTCGCGCCAGTTAAAGGGTTTAAATATTACGAGGGCTATCCAAATGGCTAAAAACAGGAATATAAAAGGGAAATAAATAAGCGAGCCAACGGCCACGATCATCCCCAGATCGTACGCGATGGATTTGGCGTCGTCGCTTTTATAAAAGCTGAGGAGTTTGAAGAGCATCCATATTAACAGAAAATTGCAGATAAGGGGGGCGCTCAGTACCATAAACGGTGTAAACAAAGCCGTTAGCGTAACATACATCAAGGCGGGCAGAAAAGTGGGCCTGCTGAGCAGGTTGTAATGGTTAACCAGGTAATTTACCAATACAGCCTGGCTTAGCACCAGCACACCTGCCAAAAACATGTTTAACCCGGGAGAAAATACATACTCGTATGCTACCGGTACCAGCAGGCGGGCAAAGGGTTCAACAAAAATAAATTCCAGTTTATCGGGTACCTGTATAATGTAACCAATACGCAGCACGAACAGCAGGATGGCAAGCCATATTACATTGAGCGGATTGTACACCTTAAAAATATTGACCATAGCGGCTTGCTTGTTGCGGCAAAATTAGCAGAAAAGGGGTATGATTTCGAATGTCGAATGTTCAATTTCGAAATTAAGCTCCTGAA
Source organism: Mucilaginibacter pankratovii (assembly GCF_014773265.1). Taxonomy (GTDB): domain Bacteria; phylum Bacteroidota; class Bacteroidia; order Sphingobacteriales; family Sphingobacteriaceae; genus Mucilaginibacter; species Mucilaginibacter pankratovii. Next base: position 175,477 of record NZ_JACWMY010000009.1, read on the forward strand.
GCCAGCAACAGAAAAATCCGACATTTGAAATCCGACATTCGAAATCCTCTCTACTTCGCGTATTTCTTCACCATATCATCCACAATCTGCGCGGTTTCATCGGGGAAGTTTACGTTGATGCGGGTTGGGTCGGCGAGCCAGTTGTTGATGTGGGTTGGGAAGCTTTCGTTTATGGTGCTTACCACTTTTACGCCCAGTTTGGATGCCGAGAGGGCGTTGCATTGCTGCTCGTACTGTCCCTTCATGGGTATCATCATCACTTTTTTACCCATAAACAGGGCCTCGGCAGGGCCCTCGAAACCGCCGCCGGTAAGCAGGCCGGCGCTGCTGGCCAGGCTGTTGTTAAAGCCATCATTGTTTACCGGGAACACGTGTACATTGCCCTCGCGGTAAGGCGTTTTGGTGCGTTTGGAGAATACGTGCCACTCGGCATCGGTGCCGCCAAGATTTTTTAGCAGGGTTTTATCGCTGTAGGCGGGGAGGTAAACGCTGTAGTGGCCCAGGTTGGAGGTTTCCATACGGCGGATATCGCCGCGGATAACGGGGGTATGGATAAAATCATCGTACCGCTCAAAGTGGAAGCCGATATGGTACGTAGTGGGCGAATAATATTTAAAAAGCCATTCGGCCCAGTCCCACTTTTTGGGGCGGGGCGTTTTTGGCGATACGAACGAGCATTGGTGACTGAGCGATACCGACGGTATCTTCTGCAACCGGCAAGCCCAGGCGCTTACGGGCTCAAAATCGTTGATAATGAGATCGTACTGGTTTAAGGGGAGGCTGTGCATGTCCTTCCACAGCTGGCGCAGGTTCATGATCTTGAAGGTGGCCCAGTTATCTACGCCCCCTTTTTTGCCGAATACAAAGCTAAAACCGTGGAACTTATGGGCAAGCGGCTGGCTCAGGCTCACCTCGGCTTCGGTGCCGCTTACTACCAGGTCTACCTCGCCGTATTGCTGCAGCAGGGGCACAATTTCGCGGGCGCGGCTGATGTGGCCGTTCCCTGTACCCTGTATACCGAACAATATTTTCATAGGCGTAGAATTGCGGGCAATTTAGCAAAGAAAAGTTTATACTGTGTTATTAAATAATGAAATGAAAGTAATTGTATATGCGTTTAACTCTTATTTAATGAACGGCTTGTTCGCGTTCGCGATGTAGCGCGAACAGCCCGAACAAGCCCGAACAAACACCATTTTACCCAGTTTTTAATTGCTTCCACCTAAAATAACCGGCCAACAGGAGCCTTTTTATTTTGGCAGTAACATTGCTGCCTAATTATCATCTACTATTTAATTAACTTTAATTGCATGGATGCCTACGAAGAACAAGCTTATGTACTGCTTAGCCAATGGCGGCAAAACATGCAAAAGAAACCCTCTCTTGCCAACCGCATAGCCAAAGGCCTGCAAAACAAGATCAACAGCATTATCCCCGAAAAGGCGCATCAGGTAATTACCGTTACTATCGAAAAAATGGTGAAGGCGGTGCTTTTCGGCGCTAAATATACCGCCACCGACCGGCTCGCTCCCGATGCTTCGCTACTGCTGCGGGAAAGTTATGTTAAAAGGCAGATTGGCATCTACCAGAAAACCGCCGCGGTAGAGGGTGCTGCTATCGGCACGGGAGGCATTTTGCTTGGCTTTGCGGAATTCCCTATCCTCATCGGTATAAAAATGAAACTGCTGTTTAACATTGCCGCCCTGTATGGTTTTGATGTGAAGGATTATAAGGAAAGGCTGTACATCCTCTACATTTTTCAGCTTACTTTTTGTAGCCAGCAACGCCGCAACAAGGTGTATCATTTGTTAGAGAACTGGGAAAGTTACAGCCGCTTGTTGCCTGCCGGCAGCGAAGAGTTTGATTGGCGCACCTTTCAGCTGGAATACCGCGACTATATCGACCTGGCCAAAATGGCCCAGCTTATCCCCGTTATCGGCGCCGCGGTTGGCGCTATTGCCAATTACCACCTCATAGCCCAGCTTGGCGAAACGGCCATGAATTGTTACAGGATGCGGGTGTTGGGGGGCTCGGTAGTGGTGCGGCGATAACGCCGACCACGGGCTAAATGCTGATTCAATCGTTCCATGGAAAACATAAGAAAAGTGTTCGGTATTCATTTGCAGTGTAAAAATCCAGATGTCAAGGTCATTTATCACGATATTGCTTTGGGGTCATCCCCACATACTTTCTGAATAGACGGACAAAGTAGTTCGGCGTTTCAAATTTTAATTGATTGCTTATCTCGCAACTGATAGGCTGGTGTAGTTGAGTAAATTTTTTGCTTCCTGCATAACCCTGTTAAGTATAAATGATTTGGACGTAGACCCCAAATACTCTTTAGTCATCCTGTTTAGATAATTGGCCGTTATGAAAAGTTTGTCAGCAAAGAACTGAACATCATGTGATCGCAAATAATGTTCATCTACCAGTTGTACGAAGGCCTGAATATGCCTGTTGGCCTGTTCTTCTTTCGTGATGGTGTCGTTAGTCATAACCGGTACTACCTCTGCCCGTTCAAGCAGTGCCAGGATCAGATATACCAATGCCCGGAGAACATGTTCACTGCTGCTAACGCCCAGTTGGATTTCATTGTTTATTTGCTCCAGATATCCTATAACGTTTTTAAAGAGCTCTTTGTTAAGCCGTATCAACGGAGAAGTACGACCATGTTTCAGATACCTGAATTTGTTTATAAACTGTTTATCGTTGAAGAATGAAAACAGAAATTCTTCTTCAAATAGCAACACGTAGCCTTGCATTGCGGTCTGTTTTGGCCAGCTCCAGATCTCGCCAGGAATAGAACAGATCACATCCCCTGACCGGACATGCAATTCCGTTTGATTGATAAATACGTTTTCATTCCCACTGGTTATAAATGTCATATCATAAAAAGTAAGCCTGTGGATGGGCTCTTTTTCTATGTACTTATTAATTTCAGAAATCGGAACAATATCTATCAATAAAGTTTTCCCATATTTTTCATTGACAAAATGATACTGAACTATTGATTTCATGACGATTAAGATAAACAGATTTTTTAGCAATTGTCACTCATAATTTATGACAGTGAGCAGCACCCATGATATTTGATCGATATCAAACACCCTGATCGATCAATACAAAAGCACCAATAGTGACATTAATGGCACGATTTGTCTATCTCATACTATTTTGACTGCCTATACCTTTGTCAGCAGCTGATCAAGTATTTACTATTCACAGTTAAGTTACTTAGATCAGTATCATTTAACAAAAAATAAACAATAGCATTATGAAGTATTTTATCGAAATGTTTTCACCCACACAAGCCTGGCTTGATCTAAGCAAAGAAGAGAGAGCCGCTTACCTGACTCACGTTAACGATTCTTCGAAGGGACTGATGGACCAGGGTGTAGTGATAGTTAGCATGAGCGAAAATGACCAGGACACCCTTCATCGTGCTGGCTATAATTTCTTTGTTATCTGGACAATCCCAACGGATGAGCTTGCCAATGCTGTTCAAGAGCTTATGGCAGATTCGGACTGGTTTACTTACTTTGATCAGTTAAATTTAAAAGGCGATTCTACAGATATTTTTAAAAAACTGATTAATATCTAATCTCAAAGGGTTGTCGGCGGCTCTATTTTACTTCGGTTGTCTGATGTACTGATGATATAAATTCTTTGTAACAGAATTTTTAAACATTTCATTTTATATGTTTTTCTTCAAAATACTCTCTGCGACAAGTTTGTAAGATTTAGTAACAAGATCCTGGATTAATTCCCAGGAGACATCCCCGTTTAAATCAATACTTATCCAGTGTTTTGAACTTAAGTTAAATGGTTTGTTGATGCCCTCGTGTTCCCTAAGCTCATCAATGAGCTTGGGATCACATTTTACTGTACAACGATCAAATTTATTAAGGTCGAACAGGCAGAACATCTTCTTACCAACATAAAATACGAGGATAGACCGTGAATTTTTAAAGAAACCCTCGAATGGCATACCTTCCCGGGTTTCCGGGAATGACAGACAGAAATCTCTGAACTCTTCTACATTCATATATGAAGTGAGGTAACATCTTTAAGCAAATGCCTAACAATTGAAGGTATGCGTTTTTATGATTTATTTACCATGGTAATACCTCGCCAGACTCAGAAAAAGTACCCGTTGGTCCATTGTCATCCAGCAGGGCTAATGCTACTCCTGTTTTCGCACCGTCTTCAGGTGTAAGTGGCGCTTGATCTGAGCCGATGGATGTTTTAACCCAACCAGGATTTGCTGCATTTACTTTTATTTTAGTTTCGCGAAGTGCGTGAGCCAGAAAAACTGTAAACTGGTTTAAAGCTGTTTTTGATGCACTGTAAGCATATGGTTTTAAAGCGTACAGCCAATGAGCTTCATTCAAATGAACGCCAAAGGAACCAGAAACGCTGCTGATGTTCACAATTCGCCCCGCCTCGCTTTTTTTGATCGCCGGCAATAAAGCCTGGGTCAGCTCCACAGTTCCAAAATAATTAATGTCAAAAGTATCACGAAGAGTTTGTAATGTAACGGATTCTGTGTTATTTCCGAACCATGCGCCGTCTAAAAATACGGCTGCGTTATTGACCAGGATGTCCAATGCGCCATACTCGCTTTCAATGTAGCTTTTAACGTTCTCTATATCTGTCGAATCACTGATGTCCAGTCTTATGTAGGTAACATCTAACGACAAGCCCCGTAAAACTGCTTCTGCTTTTTTACCTTCAGTTTCATTTCTTGCCCCTAATAAAACCTTGATATTATGTTGTGCAAGTTGTTTCGCTGTTTCAAAACCAATGCCCTTATTGGCACCGGTCACTAATGCTATCTTTGTCATATTGAAAATTGTTTAATTTCAATGCAAAGGTAGAACGGACGCATAGCCAGTGTTAGCGCAAATAAAACCGATCCTTACTAAAATCAAACTTATTTGTCTCAGATCTTTGAAAGAGCAAACTATTCCTTGTGTAGTTTTCTGTAATCAGTAGGAGAACCATTTGCATGCTTTTTAAAAAATAGATTGAAATGGGAAGGCTCCTCGAAACCGAGTGCAAAGGAGATCTCCGCAATGTTCCAGTTGGTTAATTTTAATAAGATCTTAGCCTCTTGAACAAGTCTTGCTGCGATGATCTCTGTTACTGTCCTTCCTTTAGATAATTTTACCTGGCGGTTCAAATAATTGGGATGGAGTGACAGGCTGTCTGCGAAATCTTTTGAAGTTTTAAATTTGATCGCATCCTGCGGGGATTCTATGGGAAACTGCGATTCTAATAATCTTATGAAGGAACAGGCGATAACCTCGGTCGTATTATTTGTTTTTACGAAAGAGGTAACCGGAGCGAGGTTTTGTGCATTAAAAATGATTTCAAGTAGATAAGTACGTTGCAGATTATCTTTAAAGGCGCTATTTACTTGTTTTTCATTGAATATTTTAAGGTAGATATCAATAAAATTTTTCGTTTGCTCCTCTGTGAGCGAATAGATGTTCTGCCTGCCTGGTTTATAGATCGGGAATTCAAGTAAACGATAACCACTGTTAGCTTTAGTAATAAACTCTTCTTTAAACATGCAGCTGATCCCGGAGTATCCCAAACCGGTCGCGTGTATCCCAAAAGGAATTTTGGTTGTGGTGAAAAGTAATGAGTTACCCGAAATATCAATGTTTCTATCTTCAAATTCAAGTCGATATTCCCCTTGCAATAAAGTGGCCGTGTAAAATATCTTCCTGTTATATTCAAATGAAAAAATCGGGTTATTAGCTATACTCAGATCCAGTATATGGAAAGTAACTGCATCATTTTGAATGGTGTCTGATATTACAGAGGATTTTGCGGGGGCAATAGAAGATGTATCATCAGGTAATTTCATATACTAAAGTATGCAAAAATTTATAGAACGTTAATTGATGTTGGGGATAGGGACTCTTCAGCCTGTGTTCGGTGTTATCACCGCACCGCTTCCAGGGCATTACTTCCAAAGGGTTATATATGTTCCATGTAATGCGTTATGATTTCGTTAGGAGTATTCAAAATATAATACCCTGCCGACGAATACTTATACTCCCCGGGTAATTGACATAGGCTCGCTTGGTCGAATCAGGTTGTCAACCCTTATCGTAATTACTTATTTATAAGTTACAAACTCAAACAAATCCGTGTACGATTGTTGTATTTGTACAACTCCTATCTTTAACAGATCGCTTAAGATTCTCCACCCACTTATCCGGCTCATTTTAATAGGCTTGTTGCTTTACTTAATTTAACTTTTAACTAACACTATACAATGACATCCATCAAAAATGTACACCCGCTAAGTGCAGAGGCACTTTTTCTTATTTTAAAGAAAGATTTTGCCAACGACATTAATGCCAAAATGAATTCGAGTTTGAGTATAGAATATGCGCACGTTTACGATATCATCAATGTTTCCTTCCCGGAAATTATAGAAGGTACTGTATTTACCATTACCGTTACCGAAAATGAAATAGCGTTAACAAACAATGGCGATGATACAGAATACCAAACAAATTTACTTGGGCAGCACCTTCACGATTTCCTGGTTGAACAGTCCAGTTAAGAGAAAATAGATTTTCCGCTACAGGATAAATAAACTATTTAACTGCCCTAAAAATAAGGGCAGTTAATATTAACAAACACATTATGGAAGAAAAAAAAGAAGACATCTCGGTGATTGAACATATCAGGCAACTCACAGAAAGAGAAGAGCATTTATATGGCAAAACGGAACTAACCGATGAGGATATTAAGGAAATGCACATAGTAAAGTCTGAACTTGACCAGTACTGGGATTTGCTTCGTCAGCGCCGGGCTTTCCGCGATGCGGGAGATAACCCGGATAGGGCACAAATGAGATCGGTTGATACGATAGAGCATTACAAAAAATAATGCGAATTCGGTTATCACGCCGGGGCTTTTGGCATATATTGCCTTGATTGATTCTTCAGTAGAAATAATACATTTGTCAGCGACTTATCTGGAAGTATGATTGATAAAGATAAAAAGATAAAAAAACTCATTAAGCTAAATGATGAGTTAGAGAATTATTTCCGGAACACGATAATTCCGCAATTGTTTGTGGATAGTGACCTGATCCTTAGGAAATTCACGCCTCCGGCTATGAAGCAGTTTTCGTTGAAAGTAGGCGACGTAGGTAAGAACATAGACGATATTAAAGATAATTTTCGCTTCCCTACTATAGTGGAAAATATTGAACAGGTAATTAATAGTAATGAGATATTGGAGAAGGAGATCCAGACAACGGATTTACGATGGTATCAAATGAACATTATACCCTACGTTATTACGAAAACCAAAAAAACCAATGGGGTGATCATCACCTTTGTTGAGATAACGGCAAGGATAAAGGACCTGGTTAACCAGGAAGGTTTAGTTGCCGAGCATGAAACATTGCTGGATACTATATCTCATGATATTAAAGGACCGTTAACCAGTTTGCTTTTAACTATCAATCAGCTTAAAACGGTTTCTACCGATAGCTCTAAAGCATTTTTAATGTTCTTTGGGATTTTAGAGGGCTCCGTTAAAAAAATGCAAGCCCTTATAACAGAGTTAACTGATGCCGGCAGGTTGAAGCATAAATACAAAGCAGAGGAGGAGCTTTTGGATTTTGAAAATATCCTCGAAGATGTGCGTCTTACCCTGGCAGGCACAATTATGGAATCGGGCGCTGTAATTAACTCCAGCGTTAAAGTGGCTGAAATATTATATTCCCGCCGAAAACTGAGGAGTATAGTTTATAACCTGGTAAATAATGCCATTAAGTTTCATTCCCCCAACCGCACTCCCGAAATAACGATAAGTACCAAAAAGGAGAAAGGGTACGTGGTAATAAGCGTAAAGGATAATGGTATTGGTATAGATAAAAGTAATCAAAAAGAGGTGTTTTCAAAGTACAGCCGTATCGAAAATACCGTTGAAGGTTCGGGTATCGGCTTGTACCTGGTCAACGAGATCGTAACAAACTCAGGCGGCAAAATAGTGTTGAAAAGTGAGTTAGGGAAAGGTTCCGAATTTCAGGTTTATATCAAAGCAGAATAAGTTTCCCTTTTGGCCTGTGGCAGGTGTTATCACCGCGCCATAGGTCGAATCCTAATAAGATCAGTTTTTGGAAGGGCTTTTTAGCCATTAACTTCCAATTTATATCCTTTGCCGCGTATTACAACAATGTTGATATTGGGATCGAACTCCAGTTTTTTCCTCAATTTTGATATGAACATATCCAGGCTGCGCCCCACAATAACACCTTCATCCTCCCAAATCTCTTTTTGAAGCCGGCTTCGCTCTATAGTTTCGTTTGGCGACAACGCGAAAATGAGCAGTACACGGGTTTCTGTGGCGGTTAGGTCTATCGTCTTTCCGTTTATGATTAGCGTACGATTCTTCGCATCGAACGACACCGCGCCTAAAGTTAATACGTCAGTATATTGATCTTCAGTTAAAGCCTTCCGCGGCTTAGCTGGTCTCCAAATAATAAAGCCAACAATTGCTAAAAACGAAAGGCTGCCCAGGAGATATCCATTCTTTGCAGTAATTATCCCCGTTGGTTTAAATTTAATGTTGATCATGTAACATGCCTTAGGCTGCTTTCTTCCTTTGCATGGTACAATATCATTTTTTTTGTTTTTGGATATAGCGTACCCATAGGCTACACTGTCGGTGCCACAGGTGAGAATGTTAACAACATAATCACTGGCGAAGGGGTCGTTGGCTAACAAACGCTGAGTAGTATTCACCAGGGAATTGGGTGAAAAACTAAGCTTATTCTCAAACCTTATCTGGTATTCATTCTCCGCGATCTTTTTTACCGGGAGTACCCTTGATGTACTATCGCCCGATTGTAGGAGTAGTTCATGCCCGATGCTGCGGAGCAAAACTTCGCGTCTGGCAATATCAAAATCGTCAGTGCCGGTTGTACTGAAAGCCACGCAGATCACAGAGATAAGCGAGAGTAATATCAAGCCGAGCAGGTATTTGCGTTTCCCGGAGAGGAGATTTGGGCTATCTAACATACTATTTACGATTTATTTACAAAGGTTACATTTTTATTTACAATCTAAATTCTCCGCACTGCAATATATCAAAGTAATTTTGTTGAATCAGTTTTGAAAGGATATGAAAATAAAAAGCACGTCTTATCCGATCTGATCTGTCAGGAGAATTTTATGTTATTTAATAAACCCACAAAAAGTATGAAAAAAGTAATTTATGCGCTGATCTTACCACTGGTTGTGGTGAGCGGACTGGTATTTGCGAATAGTGCAATTAAAAATGATGCTGCTCGCAAGCCGCTTTCTGCTGCCGAAAGCAAAGCAGCTCACCGGGACGATAAAAAGAAATGGGAAGCTTCTCCCGACGGTTTAAGGTATAAAAAATGGGAAACATCCCCCGACGGTATAAAAGCGCATGCCAGTGCCGATAAAATAAGAAAGCACATAAAAGATTTTTCCAATATGGAGGGGGTTATAACCTCTATTTCCCGTCCGTCGGGATCAGTAGGCGGCTTCGGAATGCTGGTAAAGATCAATGACGATGAATATATTGTTAATTATTGGCCGGAGAAGTCTGACAAGGATGTTACGAAGTATAACAATGATCTTAGGCAGTTGAATAGCCTGAAAGTTAACGACAAAGTAATTATAAGAAGCCATAGCGCAGGTTATTTGGGTAAAGGCCACAATGTAGTATTAGCGGGCGACTATATTGAGCGGGACAATAAAGTAATTTTTAAACGGGACCCACGCAAAGGTGGTTGCTAAGGATCACCAGCTTCGCAATGCGACCAAAGCCTCAAATTGAAAGATTTGAGGCTTTGGTGTTTTGGGGGTTATTCACTCCTCAAACTCTTCACCGGGTTGGCCAATGCTGCCTTTATGGCCTGGAAACTGATGGTTGCCAGTGCAATAATGATGGCTACAAGCCCGCCTGCCACAAATAGCCACCAGCTGATGGTGATGCGGTAAACATAATCCTGCAGCCATTGGTGCATGTAGTACCAGGCAATAGGGGCTGCAATGGCAAAGGCTATGGCAATAAGGATGATAAACTCTTTCGAAAATAAATAAACAATGTTGCCCGCAGTTGCACCAAGTACCTTACGGATCCCCACTTCTTTTACCCGCTGCACGGCCATAAACGAGGCTAAGCCGTATAAACCAAGGCAGCTGAGGAAGATGGCGATGGCGGCAAAGATTTTATACAAGGCGGCCAACTGGTTTTCCTGTTTGTAAAAGCTTTCAATTTTATCATCCAAAAACCGGTATTCGTAAACAAAATCGGGAAAGGTTTGCTCAAATATTTTTTTAACCGATTGCATGGTTGCAGGCATATTTGTGGTGGCCAGTTTTATCCCGGCCTGGTTGTACATTGTTACGTTTGTGGTAACCAGTAAGGGTGCCAGGTTATGGCGGAAGGAGCGGTCGTTAAAATCCTTCAGCACGCCAACAACCGTACAATTTATCCGGTCGTCCCACATGCTTATTTCTTTGTTCAGTATATCGTTCGGGTTTTTGATCCCCAAACTTTTCAGGAGCGATTCATTCACCAGGAACTCCCTCGTCGTGCCGGAAGGTTTCAGGTTTCGCCCGGCTATCAGCTGTAATTTGTAGGCCGGCACATAGCCCTCGTCGGCAAATTTGGTGATCACCTTAAAATCTGTCTCCTTTATGGCGTGGTTAAACCTGATGGCGTTCCAAAGGTCGTTGCCATTTTCTACCGGGGTGTTGGAGCTGTAGCTTACCGCCTTTACGCCGTTTACCGATAATAACTGGTTCCGTAAATAATCCAGCCGGCTGATGCGGACGCTATCCACACGGAACGGAACGTTTACAATCGCCTCTTTATCAAAACCGAGGGGCTGATTCATAAAGAAATCCATCTGCCTTGCAATAATAAACGTGCCGATGATGAGTGCCTGCGCAATAATAAACTGCCCTACTACCAGGCCCCGCCGTAAGGAGATTCCGTTTGCGGTATTTACGGTGATCTTACTTTTTAGGGCATTAACAGGATTGAAACCCGATAAAACAATAGCGGGATAAAAACCTGCGAGTGCGGTTACCACAATGGTTACCGCTAAAAGGAATAAAATAATTACAGGATCGCTGAAGATGTTGAAGGAAAGCGAAAGCTCTAAAAGTCGGTTTACATACGGCAACGCAAGCATGGTAATAGCCGCCGCAAGTATTACGGCGCCGGTTACTATCAAAAATGCTTCGATGATGAACTGGATCTGCAACTGATGTTTACTGCTCCCCAAAACTTTGCGCACGCCAACCTCTTTTGCGCGGTTAACAGCCTGCGCGGTGGAGAGGTTGATGAAGTTTACGCAGGCAATTAGCAGGATGAACGCCGCGATGAGCCATAATACATTAAGCAACTGGTGACTGATTGTTTTGTTGCTGTAATTACCGGCCTCGGTATCATAATGCACAGCGCTTAGGGGCTGCAAAATATGCGTATCCTTATTAACGGGAGATTGTACTTTGAGGGAATACGCCCGCAATTGCCGGTTAAAATTATCGACCGATACATTCGGTGGCAGTAAAACATAGCAGCCAAAATCCGAGTTCGTCCTGTCCTCCCAATCCGTGGATTTTAGCATATCAACTCCGCTGCCTGTTGCAAACGAAACGACGAGCTTTAGCTGAAAGTCGGTATTTGAAGGGATGCTTGCCAAAATGCCCGAAACCTTCAACACATCGGTGCCATGGCTAAATATAAACCCGCCTGCCTGCAGCTTTATGGTTTTGCCTATTGCTGTTCTCCAGTCGCCAAAGTATTTTTCCGCTGTTTCTTTGGTAAGCAATACATTGTCGGGATCGTTTAAGGATGCGTACGAACCTGCCAGCAAAGGGAAATCAAAGGTTTTAAAAAAGGAAGGATCGGTATAAAATACACCCCGCTGCTCTTTAAATATCTTTTCGGTGTTGCCATTGTTATCCAGTATCAGTAACTGGTCGTTTTGGCTTGCATAAATTGGCGCTACCTGCTCTATTTGCGGGAAAGCCGTTTTCAACCCTACAGGCATGGGAAAGGGCACGTCCTTGCTGTAAGAAACGGTTGCTGCTTCTGCGTGATGGTATTCGGTGAGCACACGATAGATGCGGCGCTGCTTTGCATGAAAATTATCGAAGCTTGTTTGAAATTGTATAATGATAAAGATCACTATACAAACGGCAATACCCACGGCCAGGCCGGTAACATTAATAGCAGCGTAGCTTTTATTGCGTGTGAGGTTGCGCCAGGCTATTTTGAAATAATTTTTAAACATATAGTTGCGGGTTAGTTTGTACCGAAACCATTTTGGGCTGGCTTCCTGGGACGAAACTACCGTCGCAATCGCTGGCGAACGCTCCAAATTATAAGATGGGCGCTCTTTTTTAAGATCGTTTTTATATTCCACCGGGCTTTTGCCCGTGATCTGTTTAAAAGTGCGGTTAAAGGTGGTTTTAGAATTGAAGCCCGATTCGAATGCAATGCCCAGCAGGGTGATGTGGTCATATGCGGCGTCCTGCATTTTACGGGTTACTTCCGCAACGCGGTATTCATTGATAAAATCGTTAAAGCTTTTTTTGAGCACGGTGTTGATGATGCGGGATAACTCGTGAGTGGTTAGCTCAAGCTTTTCGGCAAGCGAGCTTAAGCTTAGCTCCGGGTCCAGGTAATACAGGTTGGCTTTTAGGGCTTTCTTTAGCCAAATACCACTTTGCTTCATTTCCGCGGGAAGCGGGAGCTTTAAATATGGAATAGGGGCTGTCGACATGCCGGTTTCCTGCCTTAAAAAAGCTGCGGCCGCCATCCCGATGGCAGCTACCGCTAAAAGAAGATATAAAGGATAATAAGCATGGATACTTAACCGGGAATGGTGATAAAAATAGTCGGCGGCTGTAAAAGGGATCCACAAAAGCCATAACGCGCCGAAACCTATTAGCGAGTGATGCAGCCACCGCAATTGGTAGCGGTGCCGGTCGCCACCGTTAAATTTAAGGCCCCGGTAAAAGCGTTCTACCAGTTGGTAAGATGCGTATAGATAGACGCTTACCGAAATGAAGGCCAGCAATTGCAACGCCGGGTTCAGCTGATGAAAGGCGGGCGTGTTATAAGTAGCCGTTCCGGTTATGATACTATCCCTAACTTCTAAAACATGAATACCCAATTCCAGCAACAGCGGACTAAAATGTAACAGGTCCTTCCGGCGGAATTGATACTCCGGCCGTGTTATCTTCATCACATAAAAAAAGATGAGGGGGCCAAACGCCAGCGAAAACCGCAGTGGCAGCAAGCTCCAGCGGGGGAAGTGGGTAGCAAGGCCGATGTCCCGGCCCAGTACCCAAAGTAACCATAGCACCAGGGTAGTTAGGGCTAAACTTAAAAATCGGTTTGCAGCTTGGTTTGTTCTTTTAGCGAACCCTAATTGCAACGCAAAAGAGAACCCGATAAATATCGCTCCCAGGAAGGCCAGGTGAAAGGGGGTGATATGGAAGGTATATGTATTCAAGTTTTTCTTTATCTCAAGGCCTGTTCCATCAAAACAAGGACAACTAATTTACGAGAATTAAACGGGGTAAAGCAGAATAATTGCGATAGAACCCCAAAATGGACCGCCACCTCTGTCATGCCGGCATCAGGAAATAAAAAATTTAATTTTTTTTGAAATGTTTGGCGATGTGAGTCGTCTGATAGGTATAAATACATTTAATATGCAAAACAATTACCTCACCCATATATCATTACCCGCGCTCAGCGCCGCCCCTCACCGCGAGCAGGAACTCGCCATTTTGTTTTTAGACGTCCGCAATTTTACCGGCCTGATGGAATCGCAGCCAGAGCAGTACGTTATCCAGATCGTTCGCCGCCTTTTTACCGCGTTCAACCAGATCATCAAAAACTTTAGCGGCAAAATTGTGGAAACCGGCGGCGATAGCCTGTACGCCGTTTTTGGCCTACAGGATACCCTGCGCGATGCCGTGAACAATGCCTACCAGGCAACACTGGCTATGTTTAAAACGGTTAATTTGTTTAACGATTCGTATACAGCAAACGATGATAACGCCCCGCTGGAAATGGGTGCCGGCTTACACGCGGGCCGGGTTTTTATAGATGAATTTGCTTTGGAAGGCTCACCACAACTTGCGGTAATGGGCCTCCCCGTTAATATAGCCGCCCGCCTGCAGGCCAAAACCAAAGAGCTGGATAACGACCTGCTGATCTCCGAATACGCCTACCAGTTCCTCGGCCAGCAACAGTTAGCTGCCGGCCAGCAAGCTGTGGCGCTACAGGGCATCACCCAACATTTACAGGTGCGCCTCGCCGGCAGCCCTTATCACAAAGGGCTGTTTTTGGAAGAAGCGGAACTGGAAATGGATTATTTGCTGGCGATATCGGGTTGATTTGTGTGGCGGGTAAGCTGAAAGCTTTCTTTATTTTAGGTCGAAGTTTATAAACTTCGACCAGTGGGAGCGGGTGGGGGGCAATACCAATCATCGCAAAGCCTAAGTTGAACCCCTGAGTTAGTGCCGTATTAAAAGACACCATATTAGTCTTCTTCATAAACGGCTAATTAGTAATGGAATACAGTTAATTCTCTTCAATACCACTTAGTTTGCCAGGACCTTAGGCGATTAAAATGCTGTCGACAGCATTGCTGTAAGCTGTTTCCTTGATGCCGTGAAGCTCGGCGCCGTCTGCACGGAAAGCAGTAACATCAGTCATGCCTAAAAAACCAAGAAGAACCTTCAAAAAAGGTACATTGAAGTCATTCTTGATGTATGGCATATTAAATTCCGGAATTACCGGAGCGTTTTCGTCATAAATCCAGCCCGAGGAAAAAGCGATATAAACCTTTTTTCCTTTGATTAACCCTTCCGGGCCGTTTTCTGTGTAGCGGAATGTTACGCCAGGCCTGGTGATGTGGTCTAAAAAGGTTTTTAGCGTAGAGGTGATAGTGAAATTATACATAGGTGAATCAATCACCAGGATGTCTGACTCCTGCAACTCTGCAATGATATCGTCGGAGTGTTTAACTGCTATAGTCTGTTCGGGAGTGCGGTTCTCCTCGGGCGTATAGAACGAACTAATAAGCGCTTCTCCCATATGCGGAAAAAGAATTTTTGACAGGTCATAATCTTTCACAACGCTGCCTGGGTGCGTTTCTCTAATCTTATCAACAACGGCATTTCCTAATTTTCTACTTACCGATCCTTCAGTGCGTGGACTGGAGATTATGTGCAATACTTTTTTCATGATTTTTACTTTTTTGTTTTTTAACACCGCAAACATATGTACATTTGTAATTATTAAGTTATTAATAATCAAAAGGTTAGTAGTAACTTTTAGGTTACTACCTCATGGAGTATGATAGGAAAAAACAATCAAACCGTAATGTATACGGAGTTGCAGTGCTTAAGAAATCTGGCTGCAATTGAAGACGCTTTATACGTCTTGGGAGGTAAATGGAAATTGAGAATTGTGATTGCGCTTGTTAGCGGATATTGCCGTTTCAATGAAATACAACGCACCATCAAGGGGATCTCAGCGAGAGTGCTCTCCAATGAATTGAAGGATTTGGAACTGAACGGTTTAGTGGAAAGAGTGGTTCAGGCCAATCAGAAACCTGTTATTGTCGAATATATTGCAACGGAGTACGCCCAAACACTGGGAGATATTATTGCTGCTCTGACTGACTGGGGATATGAACACAAGAGAAAGCTGACCCAGCATCCAGAAGCTGATGTCAAAAGATCCGTTGTTATCTGATTGCAGTTTCGCCTGGTGGTTCTTTTCAGCTTGTGGTAGGTGTTATCATCATAGGTGTTCAGAAGATTAAAGAAAGCGGGGGGAATGTGCGATTCCCCTCTTGAGAGAATAGTAGCCCATCATTAGACAGGCGGGTAATTCATAAGACGTTCCGCTGGAACGTTAGAGGGTTCTTTGGTATTTTCTACCCATAAAACATCCCGAAGGGATGAAAAAACAAAATCGTTCCGTAGGAACGTCTCATGGGTAGAAAAACAACGGCAATTTTTACGTTCCTGTGGAACGATTTATGGAATCTGTCTAATGATGGGCTATTGCTCTTGAGAGGGGTGGAGGGGTGTGTTTCTGCTCGATGCATTCCGCAATTCAGCCTGTGGTCGGTGTTATCATCGCACCACTTCCGATAGCTATTTTGTATCCACTGCTTTTTGTATAAATTAGCAAATGTGGATACGCAAGTTGCGTTCTACCTTATACCGCGTCGAATGAAAAAAGCGTTCATCTTATTAGTAGTTACTATCTTACTAAACATCAATGGCTTTGCCCAGCAAGTAAACCAATACGTTAAAATTGAAACCCCGCAGGGCTGGTGTATAGTAATGCTCTATAACCAAACACCGGTGCATCGCGATAACTTTATAAGGCTGGTTAAAAGCGGATACCTTAATAAAACTACTTTTAACCGCATCCTTAAAAACTTTGTGATACAAGGCGGCGACCAGGACTCGCTATATGATAAAGGCCGCACTTTAAATGCCGACCAAAAGTGGATAGCGCCGGAATTGGACACCACTTTATTTCATAAACGGGGCGCTGTGGCCATGGGCCGCGACGATAACCCCGCCCAGTCATCGTTTACCACCCAGTTTTACATTGTAGACGGGCGAAAATATACCAGCGGCAGATTAGATACCATAGAGAAGCGATCTAATGTACACTTTAGCGCAGCACAACGCCAGGCCTACACTACGATAGGCGGTACGCCCTCCCTCGATCAGCACTACACCGTGTTTGGCGAAATTGTAAAGGGAATAGAACTGATAGACAAAATTACCGCCGTGAAAGTGGATAAAAACGGTAACCCCGATATGCCCGTATGGATGAAAATTACCGTTTTAAATTCTAAACAGGTAGCTAAAGTGCTTGCAGGCAAATAGCGCAAACTTTAATGTTCTACATATGGCGGTCATGTCCGCATCGCGAGGAGACTCACCCCCTGCCCCCTCTCTGCTGCGCAAAGAGGGGGTGCCTTTTTCCTTTTTCTTTACCCTCTTTGCGAAGCAGAGAGGGTCGACAAGCGATAGCGATGTCGGGGTGAGTCAAATGTGCGAGCGATAAGAAACGAATTCAATTATTCCGAACACCAATCGTGTTATCACCGTACCACTTCCAAAAGGGCTAATTTGCTCCACCCTGCACATCATCATTACTAATGCTTCTTTTGTTTTTCTTCATGGCCTCTTTTAGTTTACCGAAGCGGTAGTTGAGGCTGGTTGTAAATCCCCTGAAGTAGGCTATGTTGGTATTCGTCTGCGCAAAATCGGGGCCGAATGAATCCCTGATATTATACCTATACTTTGTGAAAGGGTTATTAACCGTCGCAGAGAACGAAAGCTTATCCTTTACGATATCTTTATTAAGGCTGAATGATGTGCTGGCATATGGATTTGAAGTTCCCTGGATAGACAGGTTGGGTCCATTCACAAATGCATTAACGCTTACGCGCCAGCCTTTTTCAAAATTATAGGCAGTGTTTAAAGATGCGCCGTACATCAATCCCTGGTTCTTCACCAGCACGCCGTTTACCAATCCCTGCACCCGCCCGTGCGCTATTCTTCCGTTAAATGATGAGCTCCATTTTTTAGTGATGGGGTAACTGATATTGGTATTGAGGGTAAACAGCCGGGCTTTGCCTGTATTATCAAAACTGCTGCGGGTAATATTAGTGGCCGGGTTAAACACCACAACAGGCATAATCAGGTCGTTAAAATAATTATAGCCGAGCATCAGGTTCAGAGAAGCTTTCTTAGATCTGTTATATCCTAACTGGATGTTATTGGATACTGCGGGCCGGAGGTTTGGATTACCGGATGATTCGAAATTTGGGTTCGACCGGTCGACAAACGGATTGAGCTGATAGATCCCCGGGCGCTGGATCCTTTGCGAGAACCCGAAGTTAAGGCTGCTCATATTCTTAAACTTCTTATTAATGCTCACCGAAGGAATGATATTGAAGAAGTTTTTGTTCAGCTGCGATGAGGTTGAAATAAAATCGGCATCAATGAGGGTCTCCTCAATGCGTGCTCCCGCTTTAAAGGCCCAGCTATTTAAAGTGTACGTATAGCTGTTATAGGCCCCGAACACATTTTGATTATTATCGAATTTATTGCTCCGTGTCGGGTCGAGTTCGAAATTGCCCTTAGCCGGATTGTACGACTGGTATTGAAAATCGCTGTTATTATCCCTAAAAATGGCCTTAACACCTGCTTCTATATTCAATTTCTTTACAGGGTGTACATAATCCACCTGAAAGGTTTGTTCCGAAGATTCCCCTTCGTTGTGCTGAAGATAATCCGGCGTAGTGTAGTTAACACGGTTTGATGCCATCAGGTCGGCATTTTGCCTATTGTTGAAGGTGAAATACTGGTAAGAGAAAGTGAGCAGCCGCTGCTTGTTGCTTTTAAAACCCAGCTGATAATTTAAAGAAGTATTTATTCCCCTGCCGCCGGCCTGGTTGCTGTTAAACAGATCGTACTGCTGCATAAGGCCGCCAGTGCCATTCAGGATAGAATTCTGCAGGTTTGTGCCGTCCTGGTTATTGCCGTTAAGGTTAAACTGACCCGAGATGAGGTTAAGGCTATCTATTTCATAGCTAAACCCGGTTTCTATATACCCGTTTTTGCCATCAAACTCCAGCGAGTTATTCTGGTTAAGGTTAGTGGGGCTGCCGCCGGTAGTTAACCTCACGATGGAACTTCTTACTGCAGGCGTGTTGGCGATATTAGCACCAAAAAATCCGGACAATTCTAACTTGCCTTGTTTGGAAGAAAATGATCCTCCTGCCCTGGGGCCGCCCACCGGGAATACATGGCTTACATTTACGGAGCCATTGTAGCCGTTACTTGTTTTTTTATTGGTTACGATGTTGATAATACCGCCTATCCCTTCCGCATCGTATTTTGAGGAAGGGTTGGTAATAACTTCGATGCTCTGGATGGTGGAGGCGGGCATGCCTTTCAATACATTTTTAGCGTCCCGCTCCATCATGCTGGAAGGCTTCCCGTTAACCAGGATCTTATAACCGCTTTGCCCCCTTAAAAGGAGATTGTCTTCTCCATCTACAGATAACAGCGGAACTTTTCTCATCATCTCCAGCACACTGTTGCTTTTGCTGTCGGGATCTGCCTTAAGGTCGTAAGTGAGCTTGTCGACCTCCTGTTTTACAGTAGGCTTATCCATGGTAATAGCCACCGCTTTAAGCTGGGTGGTTTGCCCGCTGATGGCGATACTCCCCAGGTCAAACACAGGTTTTGTATTATCCGTAAGATCAACCGCTACAGTTTTTGAATTATACCCAACGCTTATTATAGAGAGGAGATATTTTCCTGACTGTAGCTTCTCAAAGGAGAATGTTCCGTCTGTTCTTGTTGCTGCTGTGCGCACAAGTTGCCTGGCTGCATTGCGCAGATTAACTGTTACATAGGCAACCGGTTTCTTTACTACCGAATCGGTTGTGGTTCCCTTTACCGCGAATAGCACCGGCGCAGTTTGCGCGAAGGCCGGAACGATGAAGATGGAAAAGAGGAGGATGAGTATGAGTTTCAATTTCAGTTTCATAGTTTGTTTAGTTAAATGTTTACAGAAAAATTCATGGGCAGATCCGAAGCGCTTTTAACGAGTTGTGTTATTTGCATAATACCATGCTATGCATAGTACTATAGGTGTGAGACACCGCCATAAATAGATTTGTTACACTTATCTAAAAAAAAATTTGCGCCAATATTGATGTTATTGCCAAGGGTTTTTGGACGATAAAAAAATGCGAGGAGAGATGTGCGATTCCCCCCTTGAGAGTAAAGCCCCTAACTTGACAGTGGGAGTAATTCATAAGACGTTCCGCTGGAACGTTAGACGATTCTTCGGCATTTTCTACCCATAAAACATCCCGAAGGTGATGAAGAAAAACAAAGCCGTTCCAGAGGAACGTCTTATGGGTAGAAAAAAAGCGACAATTTTTACGTTCCAGCGGAACGTTTTATGGAATATGCCTATTGATGGGCTATTACTCTCTTAAGAAGGGTGTTTGCAGCGGGCTTGTTGGCAATAAAACACAGTAATAAGGGCAGTGTGGCGTGCCCATGGCTTCCTTCTGCACAAATAGTTGGGCGTGAGAAGCCCAACCATATCGCTTTAATTTTATTCAAAAAAAAGTGAGCTGCCGGAGTATCAGTTATACCCGGCAGCTCTGATAACCTTACTGGTTTAGTTTAAATGATTCCCAGCCGCCAATAGTGGTGCGGTTGCAGGTCATGGCCATCGTCCCATTCTCCGACGAAATATATTTACCATTACTTCCGCGGAGCGACACCGTACCATCGGCATTGTTCACCCAGTCAAACTGCTCCCAAGGGCCAACGGATGTACGGTTGCAGGTGATGGCTTGTGTGCCGTTTTCTGATGATACATATTTGCCCTGGCTTTGCAGCGCTATTTTGCCGCTGCCTGCACTTACCACGGTAAAATGCTCCCAGCCACCGGCGGTAGCGCGGTTACAATTCATGGCTTGCGTACCATTCTCGCAGCTCACATACAGGTTGTTACTGGAGCCTTTAAACGTTACCGACTGCCCTATAGGTACCGTACCACCACCGACAACAACAGGCTGGGTTGGCCTTGTGGCGGTAAGCCCAATTTGGCCCTTCAGCATTTTACCACCGTCGCCGGTAAGGCGCAGGTAATAATCTGCAGAGCATACGGTACCGTCCTCGTCCAGCGATAAAAAGTTGGAGCCGGCCGGTATAAAGGAGGAGTTTTCTGTTGTTTTAGCGATCTGGTTCCCTTCGTTATATTCGTCAAACATCGAGATATAAAGGCCTTGTGCACCGCCACCTATCAGGTTATAAAATTGCCTCCACATCAGGTCGCCGTGTGCGCGCTGGCGCAATTGCAGGTCGCCGGGTAATACGCATGGCTGGTAATCAATGCCGTTGGCGTTGCAATAGGCCTGGTCGCCAACCTGGGTGTTGGTATAGAAGTTGTTGGCTTCCGTAATGTTGCTTATTTTGCCAATCATCCAGGGCGAGATCATATTCAGCGCGTTGTAGGTAGCCAAAAAGCCGGGCCTCACTTCGGTGGCGTTAGTATCCCGCCAATAGGCAGGCACGCCGCCTATTACGTAACAACCCTGGCTTTTAAACCAGTTAATTACATCCAAACAAACCGCTGCCGACCATGGGTGCCCCACGTCGTTAAACCCAAAACCCCAGATACACACAACCGGCTTGCCGTTCTGTTTAGCATAAGCAGGTGAAGATGTGTAGGCCGCCATTTTATTTGTCCAGTCGGCTTTAATTTCCGATTGCATGTTTGTCCAGTACCCAACATCGTACATAATGTAAAATTTACGTCCGGTTGCTTCTGCGGCGGTTTTTACCTTGGCGGTTATGGCATCGCGCACGGGGCCTTCGCCGCCTGTTGGGTTAAAACGCTGCAGGGCGGCGCAATCAATACCATTTTGCTGCATCCATAAAAACTGGGTATTTACCGTTTGATCTGTAAAAGAGGAGAATAGTTTTGCCGGCTGCCCGTTGTTGAGGTTTGCAAATGCTGTTTGATAGGTACTGGTGTATTCGCGTACATCCGGCCA
This sequence comes from Mucilaginibacter pankratovii, assembly GCF_014773265.1. Classification (GTDB taxonomy): domain Bacteria; phylum Bacteroidota; class Bacteroidia; order Sphingobacteriales; family Sphingobacteriaceae; genus Mucilaginibacter; species Mucilaginibacter pankratovii. Next base: position 197,144 of record NZ_JACWMY010000009.1, read on the forward strand.
TGATTTTATGCGGATACTGGTTGAGTTTGGCGCCTGGTTATTCGGGTCGGCCCAATGCCACCAGATGTTTATGGGCGAGCCATCGCCAATAGCGGCGAACCAGCCCTGGTAGCCAACGGTTACTTTGCCTACCACATCGCCGGCCGGAGATGCCATAATACTCTGCTTTGGTTTTGGTTTCGAATCGTTGATGTTTAAAGCTTCGCTTACTAATTCCTTTTTTTGGCAGGCGCTTATAGCGCTGATGGCAAGCACACAAATGATGGTGTAAATTTTTTTGATTTTCATAATTAAATGGGTTAATGGTTGGTAAAAGATTGATCGATAAAAATGCGCGTGCCCAAGCTAAGGCGGCCTCAATGCATGTTTTTTCATAAGCGTAATATTGGTTTATTAATACCCTGCACCCGGAGAAGGTACCTGGCAATATTTGGTTAGAGAGCAAATAAAGAGTTGCCCATTAAAAAATACTTAACAAAAGATTAATTAATATCCTTTTGATTAAGTAGTTAGCCGCCTTTGTGTGTCAATGCGCATTTGCCGTTAAATAAACATTGGCCGGTCTCATGGCGGCATCAATTTGAACATTGATGTGTTCACCTGTATTTTTGTTTAGGTATTTACCCGCTATATTTACCGCTACCTTTTCTTAAAACAATAACATGAAGTTGACCATTACAGACAAAAAGACCGGGGGCGACCTGCTGCTGATCAGCGGCGAAAAAGATTTCGACCGGCTGTTTTACAGCCGCGATAAAGAGAAGAAGTATTTCACTATAGCATGGAACAAGGGCCCTTTACAGGTGGTGAATATAGATGGCATAGCTTACGATTTTATGCCGGATACGATTCTGCCCCTGATGTTCAATCAATCTTTTAATTTTGAACGGCCGGACGACATTATTGCCTGGCAATTTAACCGCGAATTTTATTGTATTGTTGACCATGATGCTGAAGTAAGCTGTGCCGGTTTCCTGTTTGGGATGGGTGATATCCTTTTCATCAGCCTCGACGGCCCGTACCAGAATAAGCTGAAACTGTTGCTGGAGATCTTTACCCAGGAGCTGAACACGCCCGATCATATCCAAAACGATATGTTAGTGATGCTGCTTAAACGCCTCATCATCATCGTTACCCAACTGGCGAGGTCTAAATACGCCCCTGATGAAAAATTGCAGGATCAGCGGCTTGATATTTTCAGGAAGTTCAACCTGCTTGTGGAAATGAAATTCCATGAAGAACACTCTGTAAATTATTATGCAGGAATGCTGAACAAGTCGCCGAAAACCTTGTCCAATATATTTTCCCTGTATAACGATAAAACACCGTTACAGGTCATTCAATTGCGTATTTTACTGGAAGCAAAACGTTTGTTGCATTATACGCCAAAATCTGTTAAACAGGTAACCTACGAACTGGGCTTTGACGACCCTGCCTATTTTTGCAATTTCTTTAAGCGGCATACCGCTATGTCGCCAAATGAATTCAGGAATAACAAGGTGGTGCCTGCGGCTTGATATAAGTAACATACACGAAACCACCGGGCCGCTGCTTTGCATGGGCCTTTTTGCTTTTATTTAGAGCATATGATGTTTATTTAACCTTTATCATCTCCAATCGGGAAATAATTACAATTCTTCGGGAAGTCTCCGCATTCTCCGGCCCGCCTGTTTGGGGCACCTTTGTATTGTTAAATCATTCATAAAAAAAATAACAATAGCAAAATGAAAACTCCAACAGTAAAAAACAGAATCAAAGGCGCCCTGGTAAATTTGGTATTCACCCTGGCCGTAATTTTTAGCTTTACAACTTTAGCGCAGGCCCAGGCCGTAAAAAATGTTGTGCTTGTTCACGGTGCGTTCGCAGACGGCTCGGGCTGGAAAGCGCTTTACACCGTACTTTCCAAAAAAGGCTACCACGTAACAGTAGTTCAAAACCCGCTAACATCACTGGAAGATGATGTTGCAGCAACCAAAGTGGCATTAGACAAACAAGACGGCCCGACCATTTTAGTAGGCCACTCATGGGGCGGTGCAGTAATCACAGAGGCAGGTAACCACCCAAAAGTTGCAGCACTTGTTTACGTAGCGGCATTTCAACCAGACAAAGGTGAATCGGCATTACAGTGGTTGCAAACTGCGCCTCCGGCACCGGAAAATGGTGTATTGGCTCCTGATGATAAAGGCATTGTTTATTACGACCAGGCAAAATACCACGCTGGTTTTTGTGCCGACATCAGCAAAGAGGAAGCTGATTTTATGTTCGCCTCTCAGGGTGCCTTTTACGCCAAAGGGTTTATTACCCCCATCACTAACCCGGCCTGGAAAAATAAACCAGCCTATGGCATTATTGCTACCGAAGATAAAAGCATCAACCCGGTGATCCAGCATAAAATGTACGAACGGTCAAACACAAAGATCACCGAAGTGAAAGGAAGCCATGTGATATTCATGTCGCAACCGCAAGCCGTAGCAAAAGTGATCATAGAAGCCGCACAGAACGCCACGTCAAAGTAAATTCAGGTTTAATTTTTTGATGTAATTGGCCGCATGCCCCCCGGGGCATGCGGTTTTTTTTATAAAGAAATAGCCTTGTACTGAACTATACCGCTTTTGTGATTTATTATCTTATCGGTAAAATTAAACCTAAACTGATAGCGCGATTTAGCACATGAAGCTATCCCGCAACCGCTGGTAAAAAATGACCCGCCTATTACCGCCGGTAACCTGAATGCTGTGCATATTGCATCATGGAAATCGGGATAGATAGTTTTGCTTCGGCGATGTATGGCACAAGTACGCTCAGCAGCGCAGATGCCATGGAACAGCTTTTGGAACGCATAGTGCACGCCGACCAGGCAGGGCTCGACGTTTTTGGTATCGGCGAGCATCATAAAAAAGAATTTTTAGATTCGGCTACAGCGGTGATCCTGGCTGCTGCGGCAGCACGTACCAGCCGCATCAGGCTCACCAGTGCTGTTACGGTGCTTAGCGCCTCCGATCCGGTACGGATTTTCCAGCAGTTTGCAACGCTCGATCTGATCTCTAAAGGCCGGGCCGAAATGGTAGTTGGCCGGGGTTCTTCCATAGAAGCCTACCCATTGTTCGGCTTCGATCTTAACGATTACGATGCTTTGTTTCGCGAGAAACTGGACCTGCTGTTGCGCATACGCGATAACGAATTCGTAAGCTGGTCGGGCAAGTTTAGGGCTGCTATCCCTAATCTGCCGGTTTACCCGCGGCCGCTTCAGGAGAAAATGCCGGTTTGGCTGGGTGTAGGCGGCACGCCCGAATCCTTTGCAAGGGCAGGTACGCTGGGTTTGCCCTTAATGGTGGCTATCATTGGCGGTAACACCTCCCGTTTTCGCCCGCTGGTTGACCTGTACCGCGAAGCCGGTGCCCGCGCAGGCTTTACGCCTGAGCAATTAAAAGTGGGTTTACATTCCCCGGGTTACGTAGCCGAGACTAATGAACGAGCAGTAAGCGAGTATTACCCTGGTTATGCCGAACTGTGGACCAAGCTGGGCCGCGAACGCGGCTGGCCACCGGTAACCCGTACACAATTTGATCATTTAATTGGTCCGCAAGGTGTTTTAGTGGTGGGTAGCCCCGAGCAGGTTGCAGAAAAACTCATCCGCCACAGCGAATCCCTTGGTGGTGTTGATCGCTTTACCTTTCAGATGGATAATGCCGGGCTTACGCACGAACAACTGATGCGTTCGATAGAACTTATTGGCGAAAAGGTGATCCCACTGGTTAGTAAGTAATCAAGGTTTATCGGCAACTAAATAACCGATTTAATAAATTTCGCAGGAACTCCGCCAAAGATGGCATTATCGGGGACATCTTTGGCCACCACCGCGCCGGCAGCTACAATAGCATTTTCGCCGATGGTAACTCCGGGAAGGATGGTAGCATTGGCGCCAATCCAGGCATTTCGCTTGATAACAATGGGTTTGGTAATTAATGCACGCCGGTCAACCGGGTCGGCGGGATGATTTTCCGTAACGAGGTTCACCCTCGGACCTATTAGCACGTGGTCCTCAATAGTTATACCCCCCAGATCCAGAAATGAACAGGCGTGGTTGATGAAAACATTTTTCCCGATACTGATAAACTTACCAAAGTTGGTGTAAAAGGGCGCAAAAACGGCGGTGGTTTGATCAATTTCGCTTCCAGTTATATCGCTTAGAATTTCGCGGATCTGCTGAATATCGCCGGCGGTGTTCAGTTGCGCGGAAAGCCGTATGGTGCGGGCGACTACCTCGTCTACCTTTGAAAATTCCGGATCGGTGAGCCGGACAAGTTCGCCTGATCTGAGCCGGTCAAAAATATCTGGTTGATGCATTTTTTAATTAAAAGGCTTTATTTATGTGTTCAGTTTAGCCGCCGTGGCAAAATGGTTTTAACGCCATTCTCCCCCGCTATAATGGCTTTGGTAGCCAGGTGATAAAACAAGGAATGTTCCACCACTCCCGGGATCATTTTAACCTGTATGTCAAGTTCCTCAGGTGCGGGGAATTCGTTAAAATAAACATCTACCAGCATGTTCCCGTTATCAGAAATAAGCGCGCCATCTTTTTGGGTACTTATCCGCTGGGTAATAGTAGCAAGCGGGAACAGGGCTGCCAGTTTAGCAAGCACAATTTGCAGGGCTTGCGGAAGGATCTCGATCACCAGCGGGTAAGTGGCATTCAGTTGCTTCGCGAATTTACTTTCATCACCCAGCAGCACAAACTCATCGGCCATTGAGGCCAATATTTTTTCGGTTGTATGGATGCCGCCGCCGCTTTTCAATGCGTTCAGTTCGGCATCGAACTGGTCGCAGCCATCGAAGTATACGTCGAGTTGACGGAGCAGGGCAGGGGGTGTTATGCGCAGGCCCCGCCCGCTTAACAGCTGCGTTGTTTTAAAGGATGAGGATGTAAAGGTAAGTGAGGCAGCATATTCGCATTCACCGGCAATTAAGTTTACCAAATGCGCTATGGTGCTGCCTGCGCCCAGGCCAACGGACTGGTTGGGGCCGATAAGGCCCAACGCTGCTTTGGCTGCCGTTAATTTATAGTCGTTCATGGTATTAGTTTGCGGTTGGACGTTGGGTGTAGTGGCGAAACCCCTCCCTGCCTTTGCGCGTATGTCCGGCGCGCCCCTCCCAGGGGAGGGAATTGAAAAAAAGCCGTTACACAGTTAGCTCAGCGTCCATTCCGGCCGTTCGAAGTGGCAGGTGTAGCCGTAAGGGTTTTTCTGCAGGTAATCCTGGTGTTCGGCTTCCGCGTTCCAAAAAGCGGTTTCAGGCACCACTTCGGTGACAATCTTCCCGGGCCATACGCCGGAGGCATCCATCTCGGCGATCAGTTGGGTGGCGGTTTCATGCTGCGTTTCGTCCAGGTAGAAAATAGCTGAGCGGTACGACATGCCCACATCGTTGCCCTGCCTGTTGCGGGTGGTTGGGTTATGGATCTGGAAAAAATATTCGAGCAGTTTGCGATAGGATATTACAGATGGGTCGAAGATAACTTCGATACCTTCGGCATGTGTGCCGTGATTGCGGTAAGTGGCATTGGGCACATCACCGCCGGTATAACCTACCACGGTGGAAATAACACCCGGCTGTTGCCTGATGAGTTCTTCTACGCCCCAAAAGCAGCCGCCGGCCAATATGGCTTTTTCAGTATTCATATTCTTGTTTTATAATTAAATCGGAGAACCAATAAATTGTTTCTTATTCGAAGTTAAAGAATATTTTGATGAGGGGGAAGTGGAAGAATGGGTTATTGCATGGGGGTGACAGGTTTAGTTTTTTTGGGGAATCCGTTCCGCTCTTGGCCGATGTCTGAACTTGAATTTAATGATTTAGCTTAAGTAAATGCAGCCTTACCATTCTGTACTTTCTATAAATTCTTTGAAATTCGAGTTCAGACAATCAACGGAATCAATTAATCATTAAAATCAGCGGTTCAGAAAAATGCGTTAGGGATTGAAGCGGAAACCCACAGCGAAGGGTGGAGGTGTGCGGCGGCGCGAGGATTTGCAGCGTAAAGCCCGGGCCGAAGGCAACGCCATAGTGGTTAAATATTTGATTGAAAATATTTGCAAAATTTTATAGCATGACGGCTAAACCCCTCCCTGCAGCCGCAATCCCATCGCGCCCCTCCCCAAGGAGGGATTTTTAAACACTACTCCGCTTCCTGCCTAAACCGTTCCAGTAGCTTATTTACATCAAGTTTGGCGTCGAGGTCTTCGGCGTCGGTGGTGTCTTCGTCGTCGTTATCGGTATGGAAGGCTTCGGGGGTGTAGGTGAACACTTTCCATTCTTTATCGTTGTACTCCAGCGCGGTGAGGCTTTCTACCCAGTCGCCGCTGTTGAGGTATAGCACGCTGCCGGTTTGCTCGGTAGATTGGATCTCGCGGATCTCGGCGTGGTGAATGTGCCCGCAAATTACGTAGCTGTATTCTTTCTCCACGGCCAGGTCGGCAGCGGTTTGTTCAAACGCGTTGATGAATTTAACAGCGTCCTTAAACTTAGCCTTCACCTTTTGCGAAAAACTCATTTTTTGGCGGCCTATAGCGGTAAGGAACCAGTTGGTTATGCTGTTGATGATAATGAGCGTATCGTAACCAACGGCACCAAGTTTGGCCAGCCATTTGGAGTGTTGCATGGTAACATCAAACACGTCGCCGTGGAAGATCCAGGCTTTTTTGCCGTCGATATTTAAAACTACTTTATTGAGGAGCTGGAAGGTGCCGAGGTCGAAATCGGTGAACTTGCGCAGCATTTCATCGTGGTTACCGGTGAGGTAATACACGGGGATGCCTTCGGTAACAAATTTAAGGATGCGGCGTACCACCTTCATATGTGTTTCGGGCCAGTACGATTTACTGAACTGCCAGATATCAATAATATCGCCGTTGAGGATAAGCATTTTTGGTTTAATGCTTTTCAGGTATTTCAGGAGTTCTTTGGCGTGGCAGCCGTATGTGCCCAAATGCACATCAGATATAATAACAATATCAACTTCTCTTTTAGCCATTCAATTTGGGGACAATTGTGCAGCCCGGTAAAAAATACCGGTATAAAACAAGGAGATTGCTTTGGGGCGGGCGGTTATTCGTCGTCCTCGTCTTCATTAACCTTTAGTTCGTAAGGGCTCAGATAGAATGCGCCAAGCAGCACCAGCAATCCAACTACAAACAAGTAAGCAAACTCAAAATTCATCTTGTATTGTTTTTACAAATATCCTATTATCAAATGATTATACTGTTAAGACTATGTTAAATGTAAAAGGTTTCATTGGCGGATGCATTTATTTTCTCCACATCGGCGGGGTTATTAACCTTTAGTAAAAGTTGAGTACGATATCTCTTTTTATAAAATGGAATCGAGTTATACAGTTGCCTCAAACGATTTACTTATCCGCACCAACTGCTCTAAATGATGCTGCAGATGTATACGGATAAACTTGAACCATTGTTCGGCATTTAGCATGCCTAAACGCGGGTGTTCCCATTTGGCGCGGAGCGAGGCATCGGGGAGTAATCTGGCGGTATCTTCTATCCGTTTGCGTACTTTGATGATGAGGTTTTTGGCTTCTTCTACCGTGATTTTCTTAGGGGCCATTTTAGCGGCTACCGTCTCAGGCACCTGTACTTTAAAAGGCGGGAAGTTACTGGTAAGCATCATATAATGTCCCCAAAAGTTCATGCCTTTTTTAGTGGGCGGGCAATTGTTATGAGTACAGCGCTCCAGCGCGATGGAGGAACCGAGGCTGGCCTTCAGGATATGGTCGTACACTTCAGAATAACTCCAACCGCCGATAGGTGGGGTGGTAGCGAATTGCTCTTCGGTAAAACCGTCTAATTGCTGGCGGTAGCTGTCTAATGCTGCCTCGATGGCGCGGCGCTCTTTGGCGATGTTCATAGCATTAAAGTTAACTCTTTTAAATGGGTTATTTGTACAGGCACATCCACCGGTTTTTCCAAACCAAGCGGGTTGAAATAAATGGCGTCCATACCAAAACCCAGTGCGCCGCGGATGTCGGCTTCTATGCTGTCGCCTATCATCAGGCTTTCTTCTTTGGTAGTGCCGGCCAGATCGATAGCGTGCTGGAAGATAAGCGGATCGGGTTTGTTTACACCTACCACTTCAGATATGATGATGTTTTGAAAGTATTTTACAAGATCGGTGCCGTTCACTTTTAATGTGGTGGAATCTTTAAACCCATTCGATATCAGGTGCAGTGTATATTTCGACTGCAGATATGCCAGCGTTTCGTGCGCGTGGGGGAAAAGGTTGGTTTTGGTAGGGCAGAGGTTTACGTAGGCATCCTCAAAATCGGCAGGCATCAGGGAGGGGTGCAGGCCCAACTCGGTAAAGGTTGATTTGAAGCGGGCATCGCGCAGCTCGTCTTTGGTGATCTCGCCCAGGTGGTATTGCGCCCAAAGGCGGTGGTTGTGGCGGGTGTAAGTTTCGATGAACAAGTCGGCGGAGTGCAGGCCGATATCTTTTAAATTATATGTGCCGTAGAGCTCGTGCAGGGTTTCCTCCGCGTTTCTGTCGAAATCCCAGATGGTGTGGTCGAGGTCGAAAAAGAGGTGGGTGTATTTTTTTATTTCGGATTTTGGATTTTCGATTTCGGATTTGGGCATGAGGCAAAGTTAGAAGATGTTCTTCTAAAAAACATACAGGTCAATATCAAATTCAATGTCGAGTTCTTTTATTAGTTTATTATATCGCTTATTCAAGTGTACCGATGGTGTGCTTTCACCATTGTCGCGATAAACCATTAAAGCACATGCAAATTCACAGTGGTATTCAGTACAGAAAGTTTTAAATACCTCTTTTTTTGTTTCAATGATATCCAGCAATGCATTCATTTGTGTTTCAAAGTCTGCATGCTTTCCCAAACCACTATCCATCGACCAAAGGTTATTTGTCCATAAAGGAGAAGCCGGATTTTTGGGATTTCGGGGCAGTCCTTTTATACGCACATAGATTGGATTCACGCCAGTCAAAAATGTAATAGCATCGTGACTATTATCTTCAATGTCGGCAATGATAAACCTTAGGTCAATTTCGTTTTTCTTCATATTATTTGTTATCAACAAACTCCAAAATATCTCCCGGCTGGCAGTTTAAAATACGGCATATCGCTTCCAGTGTTTCCAGCCTTACTGCTTTTGCTTTGCCGGTTTTTAGGATGGATAGATTGGCCATGGTAATACCTACTCTCTCGCTAAGTTCTGTTAACGACATCTTGCGCTTTGCCATCATCACATCCAGGTTTACAATTATCGGCATGGTTAAACGGTTAAGTCGTTTTCTTCTTTAAGAGCTTTCCCTTGCCTGAAAGCTTTAAAAAGCAGTAAAAATATAATTCCCGCAGCTAAGCCCGGCCACGATTTGCTCCATACATCCCCATTTAGTACAATATCGCTGGTGAAGTAACTGTTAAACACCAAACGGGTTAGTAAAGTGAGCAACAACATCAGAACCGGGAAGCCTAACAAGCTAAACGCAATAAGCCTTAACCTTTTTACATTATTGGCCGTGAACGACAAGCCTTTGGATACATCTATAATGAACTTTAAAAATGCGGCAATTAAATAAAAGATATAGATAAAAAGCAAAATGCCCAATCCGGTTAATAGATAGGTCACCCCATCTTTTGTTGATGAAGAAACGGGTATCATCATGCAGTTTTCTTTGCTATTATACCTGAACTTTACGGGCACATCTACCCGGTGAACGGTATAGTGGTTGCCATTTGCCATTTTTTCAACCTTATCGGTAACAAATTTACGCACGTACGATTGGCCGCGCTCTACATAAAACTCGGAGGGGATTAATCCCCGATGTTCGGCGGCGCAGGGGTTTAATTTCCAGCCGGGGAGCCTTATATAATATTGCTGCACGCCTTTTGCGCCCGCGAAAAAACCATCTGCCGTACAGGTGTCGCAAAGCTGCCCGCCATCGGTAGCTAAAAACCACCCTAATTGCGCGCCGCCACTACCAAACCACTCGCCATTTTTAAAGCTGCGCGCAACTTCGCTGTTCCGTTTTAAGGCCTCGTATTTATTATGCGGAAGCTCGGTAGAAATATACGGATCGATAGGTTTTAAGTTATTGGTTGCAGAGTAAGAATATGTATCGTGGTTGTATAAGCCCGGTACAGTTGTGTGTGTGAACAGCAGGTAGAATTGCGTTGCCAATAAAACAAACACAATAATAACAGTGGCATTAACGAGGCGGTTGGTATTAAATTTGATTTTCATTGCGGCATAGGATTTGGTTCTGCAATAATAGGTATTTATTGCAAATAAACAATTATTTATTGTAAATCAATAAATAATTATCCCGTATCAATTGCGAGACTCGTTTTTTTAAAACGGCAGGACACATTATCGCCCTACTTAATAAATCCGAAATCGAACATCAAAATCCGAAATCAACCTACACTTTCTCCCCAAACGCCAGATCGCCCGCATCACCCAATCCCGGTACTATATAACTTTTGCTTGTCATTTCCTCATCCACGGCGCAAACCCAAATTTTTGCTTTGGGCAGGTTGGCGCGTACATGTACTATGCCTTCCGTGCTGGCGATAACGGCGGCTACGTGCAGTTCGGCAATGTTGTATTGGGCCAGTAGTTCTTTACAAACATTTACTACGCTTTGCCCGGTGGCCAGCATAGTATCAATCATAATTAAAACTTTACCATCCAGGTTGGGGGTGCTGATGTGGTCCACCTGTATGGTAAAGCTGCCGCTCTTTTTAGTTTTACGGCAGGCGGTGATAAAGGCTGATTCTGACTGCTCAAAAAAATCCATAAAACCCTGGTGAAATGGCAGCCCGGCACGCAATATGGTAGCCAGTACCGGCTGCTGTGCAGGCACGTTTACCTTGCAGATCCCAAGGGGTGTTTGCACTTCGCGGTTTTCGTACTTCAGTGTTTTACTGATCTCGTAGGCCAGTATGGCACCCAGCTTTTCCTGGCTGCGGCGGAAACGGGCACGGTCCTGCTGGCTGCTAACATCGCGCATATCGGCGAGGTACAGGTTGGCAATGCTATCGGTTTTATTGAGGATGAAGGGCATGGTTTTAGATATGAGATGTTAGATATGAGATTTGAGACAGAACACTGTCGCCTTAAACCTTGTTAAAGGTTGCTAAATTGACAGACAATAGCAATCAATCTGTAAATAAATTCGTTTACTAAAAAGCTGCTGCCATAGGGTTGTCATTAACCGGGCGTAGCTTTGAATTGTTGACAGAGGATGGCATGCATTTTAAACTGTTATGGAAGCTAATCTCAAATCTCATATCTAACATCTCAAATCTATACCTTTGTATAAATGGATTTTAAAATAACTTCCCAGTACGTACCTACCGGCGACCAGCCAACTGCCATAAAACAACTGGTGGAAGGCGTAAACAGTGGCGACCCGTTCCAAACCCTGTTAGGGGTAACCGGCTCGGGCAAAACGTTCACCATAGCCAACGTAATTGAGCAAACCCAAAAGCCTACGCTGATACTCAGCCACAACAAAACCCTGGCGGCCCAGCTGTATGGCGAGTTCAAACAGTTTTTCCCGGATAACGCGGTGAACTACTTTGTATCCTATTACGATTATTACCAGCCCGAGGCCTTTATCCCCTCATCAAATACTTATATAGAAAAAGACCTCCAGATAAACGAGGAGATAGAAAAACTGCGCCTGCGTACCACTTCGGCACTGATGAGCGGCAGGAGGGACGTTATTGTGGTATCATCCATTTCCTGCATTTATGGTATGGGTAATCCGGAGGATTTTGCCAATTCGGTATTCAAATTCGCGGTGGGTACACGCATTAGCCGGAATGCTTTTTTACACCGGCTGGTAGAAATTTTATACGCCCGCACCACGGCCGATTTTAAACGCGGTACCTTTAGGGTAAAAGGCGATACGGTGGATATCTTCCCGGCTTATATGGATTTCGCTTACCGCATCTCCTTTTTTGGGGATGACATAGAAGAACTGAGCACTTTTGATATCACCACCGGCAAAACCATCGAGAAGATGACGCATATGGTGGTTTATCCCGCCAACCTGTACGTTGCCCCGCGCGAACGCTTCCAGCAATCGGTTTGGGCCATACAGGAAGAGCTGGAAACCCGCAAAAAACAATTTATAGATGACGGCCGCTTTATAGAAGCAAAACGCCTTGAAGAAAGGGTTAATTACGACCTGGAGATGATCCGCGAGCTGGGCTATTGCAGTGGGATAGAAAATTACTCCCGTTTTTTCGACGGTCGTGAACCGGGGATGCGCCCCTTCTGTCTGCTGGATTATTTCCCGGATGATTACCTGATGGTGATTGATGAGAGCCACGTTACTGTGCCGCAGATCCGCGCCATGTACGGTGGGGACAGGTCGAGAAAGATCTCACTGGTAGATTATGGCTTCCGCTTGCCTGCGGCGATGGATAACCGCCCGCTCAATTTCCAGGAATTTGAACGTTTGGCACCGCAAACTATTTATGTAAGCGCTACGCCGGCAGATTTTGAACTCGAAAAATCGGGTGGTGTGGTGGTAGAGCAGGTGATACGTCCTACCGGGTTGCTGGACCCGATAATTGAGATCCGCCCGGTGATAAACCAGGTGGATGACCTTTTGGATGAAGTTGATAAAACCATTAAAATGGGCGACCGCATTCTGGTAACCACCCTTACCAAGCGCATGGCCGAAGAACTGGCCAAATATATGGACCGGCTGGGCATCAAATGCCGCTACATCCACTCGGAAGTGAAGACCCTGCAACGGGTTGAGATATTACGCGGGTTACGCTTAGGCGAGTTTGATGTACTGATAGGTATCAACCTGCTGCGCGAGGGGCTGGATCTGCCGGAGGTATCATTAGTAGCCATTTTGGATGCTGATAAGGAAGGCTTCTTAAGATCGGAGCGTTCGCTGATTCAAACTATTGGTCGCGCCGCCCGTAACGACAGGGGCCGGGTAATTATGTATGCCGATAAGATAACGGATTCGATGGCGATCACCATGAGCGAAACCAACCGCCGCCGCGAGCTGCAGATAAAATATAATGAAGCGCATGGTATTGTACCAAGAACAGTTGGCAAAACGCGTGAGGAAATTATGGAGCAAACCTCGGTGGTAGACTTTAAAGGCGGTGTGCAGCAAGCCTATGTAGAGAATGAAGCCATGACCCTCGCCGCCGACCCGATAGTGCAGTACATGACCAAAGCCGATATGAAAAAATCGGTAGAGAGCACCCGCAAGGACATGGTTGCCGCCGCCAAGAATATGGACTTCCTGCTTGCCGCCAAGCTGCGCGATGAAATGTTTGCGCTGGAGAAGATGATGGAAGAGAAATTTAGCTAATTTGAAGATTATACGATTTGAAGATTTGAAAATGAAATCTTCAAATTGCCAAATCTTCAAATTGAATGATTAACTTTGAGTATGGAAACATTAAGCGTACATCCTAAAACAAAAAAGCAACTAGATGCTGTTGTTGCCGTGTTAAAAGCGTTGGAGATTTCTTTTGAAACAGACGAAAAGAGTCCCTACAATCCGGAGTTTGTGGCTAAGATGGAGAGGGGCGAGGCTGATATTAAAGCAGGCAGAACCACTACGATAAAGCCGGCAGATATATGGAACTTAGATTAACTGAGCCAGCTAAAGACGATATTCGTTTTTTTGTCAGGTCGGGTCAAAAAGCGATATTAAAGAAAATAGAGGTTTTACTTATAGAAATTGAAAAGCAGCCGTTCATCGGACTTGGTAAACCAGAACCATTAAAACATAATTATTCAGGTTACTGGTCCCGTCGAATAAATCGCGAGCACAGGGTCGTTTATAAAATTGTTGACAATGTTATATTCATAATGTCATTTAAAGGACACTATGAATAAACCCACTTTGCTACGCCCGCCCATCTACAAACTATCCAAACAATTATTACGTTATACTACTTATATTTGTAAGCCAAAATATTAAAAGATGTTACTTAAAGTATTAATCATAATTATTTGTATTCTGTATATCGTGCGCTACCTGTTTAAACTGTTGTTGCCCGCCATATTCAGGAGCGTAATAAATAATGCGCAGCAAAATGCTGCTCAACAGCAAAATTATCAGCAGCCAAAACGGCCGGAGGGACGTATAAAGGTTGATTACATCCCCGAAGGCCAAAAGAGCAAAGTGCCCGATACCGAGGGCGATTTTGTAGATTACGAAGAAATAAAATAAACCTTATGCTGCCAGAGAACTTGTACAAACGGAGGCGTGCCCATGATAACACCCCGCCGCAATTACTGCTCATAGTAACCAACTGTATTGTACTGGCCGTGCTCATATCGCTTTTTTCTACCTGCGATAAGATCAATAACTTCTTTTGGGCGGCAATTGCATTGCTTGCCTTATACAACGCTTACAACATACGCCGCAACCGCGAAGTGTATAACCGCTTAAATACAATAGTTTACATTATCAGCATTGTTGGGATGGCCGTGGTGTTCTACTACATCAATAAGCAACCGCATAACTGTTAATTTGAAGATTTGGGAATTTGAAGATTTGAAAATGTTTATTGGCTGGACATTCTATAGTTCATTTTCAAATTTTCAAATAAGCTCATCTTCAAATTGTCCTATTGTCGTTCAAATTTCTATTTTTGAAGAATATTAGATAAATATCCTTTAAATAATTTAGATGAATAACTGGTTTAAACGTAATGGCATCCACCTTGCTGTTATTGGAATTTTTTTAGCTATATGCTTTTTCTACCTTACCCCTTCATTCCAGGGTAAAACATTAGGGCAAAGCGATGTTATCGGCGCGCAATCCACCCAAAAAGAAGTAAACGATTACCGCGCCAGGGATACCACCATCCTTTGGACCAACCAGATATTCGGCGGGATGCCCGCTTTCCAAATTTGGGCACCATACCCGAATAACATTACCACGCATGTGGTTGATGTTATCAAATCAACCTTCCCTAACCCGGTAGATACGCTGCTGCTGCTTTTATTGGGCACTTACTTTTTATTCATCGTATTAAAAATGAACCCCTGGCTGGCAGCTGCCGGCGCTGTGGCGTTCACGTTCTCCAGTTATAATATTATACTGCTGGTAGCGGGGCACTCCAATCAGGCCTTCGCCATAGCGTTCTTCGCGCCTATAATAGCCAGTATCATCATGACGCTTAGGGGGAATTACCTCAGCGGCTCGGCTTTGGCAGCGTTTTTCCTGGCGATGGAGATCCGCTCCAACCACATCCAAATGACCTATTACCTGCTGTTATCTATCATCATTTTAATGTGCATCGAATTATTCCATGCCATTAAAGGGAAAAAAATGCAGCCTTTTTTAAAGGCGCTTGGCTTTTTGGCCGGTGCTACTTTACTGGCCATAGCGGTAAATGCTTCCATCCTTTGGAGCACTTATGATTACGGTACCGAAACCATCCGCGGTAAATCCAACCTTAAATCTACCACACAGGAACCAAGCACCGGTTTAGATAAAGAATATGCTTACCAGTGGAGCCAGGGCGTTGGCGAATCGTTAACGTTTTTGGTGCCTAATGCCTACGGAGGCGCGCTGCCAAGTGCGGAGCCCATAAGCGAAGACGCTGCAACCGTTAAGGTATTTACCAATAAAGGCATCCCGCAAGACCAGGCCACGCAGTACGCTCAGCAAATAACCTCGCAAATTATACCGCTGTACTGGGGTACCAAACCGGGTACATCGGGGCCGTTTTATTTTGGCGCGGTAATTTGCTTTCTGTTTGTATTGGGCCTTATCATTGTTCGTAACCGCTTAAAATGGTGGTTGCTGGGCACGGTGCTACTTACACTCTTCCTGTCGTTTGGCCGCAACCTGCCGTTCCTTTCAGATATTTTCTTCAACTACTTCCCGCTGTACAACAAATTCCGCGCGGTAGAATCCATACTGGCGGTTGCCAGCCTTTGCTTCCCTATACTGGCTTTACTGGCCGTACAGGAAGTTATTGAGAACCCGGATAAAAAGGCCATCACCAAAAAACTATACATAGCCGGTGGCATTGTGGGCGGGCTTACCCTCATCCTGATAGCGGTACCAACCGTATTCCTTAGCTTTAGAACAGATAACCATACAGATATGGTTAACTACCTGGCCCAGGCGCTTAAAAACGATACCACTACGGCCAACGAGGTGGGTAAAGCCGTTATCAGCGACAGGATGTCGCTCGAGCGTGCAGATGCCATCCGCACTTTTATATTTCTGCTGATAACTTTTGGGCTTTTATGGGCATTTATCACCAATAAAATAAAAGCGCAGATACTATCTATCATTCTATTTGTGATTGTGCTGGTAGATATGTGGCAGGTAGATAAGCGCTACCTTAAAGAGAGCAGTTTCCAGGATAAAATAGAGGCTGCCCAGGCGGTTGCGCCAAGGGAGGTTGATACCTTTATTATGAAGGATACCGACCCTGATTTTAGGGTGTTTGATTCCGGCCAAAATATCAGGTACGATGTTACAAACCCTTTCTTCCACAAAACGGTAGGTGGCTATTCGGCTGCCCGGTTAAAAAGAATTGAAGAACTGATAGATAACCAGTTTACCAAAAGCATTAACCAGGATGTGCTGGATATGCTGAACACAAAGTATATCATCACCACAGATCCCAAAACAAATAGCAGCCGCCTGCAAAATAACCAAACCGCCTGCGGCCATGCCTGGTTTATAAAAAGCGTTAAATACGTTAAAAATGCCGACGAGGAAATGCTGGCCATCAGCAGCTTCGCACCGAAGGATGAGGCGATGGTTGATCAGCAATACAAATCAATTGCCGAAGCAAGGCCATTAGCTATAGATACCAGCGCAACTATTAAGCTGGTTAAATACACGCCCGATCATTTAACTTACCAAAGCAGCTCGGCAACCAACCAGGTGGCTATTTTCTCGGAGATCTACTACAAAAAAGGCTGGAAAATGCTGATAGATGGTGCAGAGCAACCGTACTTCCGTGCCGATTATTTACTGCGTGCGGCAAATATCCCTACCGGGAATCATAAAATCGAGTTCATCTTCCACCCGGCATCGTATTACACCGGCGAAGGTATCTCGTTAGCAAGTTCGATATTGCTGGTGCTTGCCCTGGGCGGCGCGCTATTTGCCGAACTGAAAAAGAAGAAGCCGGAACCAAAGCCCGTTGCTGCAAAAGCAGAGACTAAAAAATCGAAGTAATAAAGGCAATATTATAATAAAAAAGAGCGGTGGGTTTAAGATCCATCGCTCTTTTTATTTGTATCTGCCTACACCGGCGTGCAACTTTGAAAGTTCTATGTAAGGTGCGTGAGGTGTTAGTTTGTGGTTTTGATCTCGTTGCTTTTAATATCGTAACTTAAAATACGAATGTGCCCAAGGTCGGTACCGTCAGCCTGTACACCTATGTTTTCTATTACACCAACCCCCATTTGTATGTAGTAATCGTAAGTAGCGAAGGTTTGAAAGCCGCTGCCTTTATCCTGCTGTAACTGCATTTGTGTATGTCTCACCCGGGGGAAGGTTATCCCACTAACAACTTTGGTAATGCTATCCTCTAATACCTTGCCTACCAAACGGGCCGGAACGCCCTCTAATAAACCACTATCGGTAATTTTAGCTGTCCAGCTTTGGCCCGCAGTGAGCGTATCTACCAGGTACTGGATCTCCACATTATCATTGTATTTGGCAAAAAACTCTCTTACAATTATTACATGATTATCAGCATAAAAATAATCATCGCCCCTGTTTCTTTTAGATTCGCTGTAAACCGTATGATAGGTTAACCCATTGATAACAGGTTGTTCGCCGGTAACAAGAAGTACGGCTGTATCGGTAAGGCTACCTTCAACTTGCTTAACATATTGCCAATAGCTGCCTGTACCCAGCGGTTGAAAACTGGCCGACCAGTCTTCTTTCGGCGGCGGGCCAAAAATAGGCGGATCTAACTTACAGGCTTGTGTAAATAAAGCTAAAAGCCCAAAAAATATAAGTAACTTTCTATTCATACGTGTTTTAATACAATACGGAAAATACCGCCTTTTGGTTTGCTGCTGCAAACGCGGGTGTAAACCCTTTCATTTGAAGCATTTGGTTGCAAAGATATTAATACAAAACTAATGCCCAACCCCTATTAAGCGGGCCGGGCATTAAGTAGTCCAAAAAAAACTACGGATTTATTTTAATTTTATGTTTTTTGGGACAAGTAGCATTGCTGCCTTACTGGCTATCAGGGTGATAGCGAAGATTGCAGTGCTTGTTTTGTTATTTAATGTTGTGACTGAACAACTCCGATTTACTCAGTTGGTTGCCATCGTAGCTGGTGTAAATAGCCACCACGCCAATATTTTTGGCTACATAAAAATCAAAAGTAAATACGGTGGTAAACACGCCGCCAATTTTGCTTTGCAGTTCCAGCTTAGAATGGATAACGTTATTATAGGTTTTACCCAATATGGTTTTGCTGATGTTTTTCTCTACTATAGTACCTTTCAATTGCGACTCGGGCCCTTCTGATACCGTTAAAGGAGTGGTCCAGGTGCCGTTTACAGATGTTTCTTCGTTAAGATAAGGCAGTTCAAGCTCTGCATCAGCTTCTGCGTTAAAGCTATGGTTGTAATAAATATGGTTGGTAAAGCCAAAGTAGGTGCTTTCGGTTTCGATACCGGTAACTGATGTAAGTTTATGAAAGGTTTTACCGTTGTAAACTTTGGTGGCGGCTGTCATGGTGTTTACGGTGGTATCTAATTCCGCATCGCCGATGTCGCCAATAGCGAAGGTTTCGTTGCGGTAACTCCAGGTAGAGCCTGTAGTTACGGGCTGGTAAGTGCCGGTGGCGTCATCGCCGGGTTGGTTTGAGTTGTCTTTTTTGCAGGCACTGAATAATATGGTGGTTATTGCTACCAGGGTTAGGATGTACTTTTTCATGGTTTGTAAAAAATAATAAGGCCTTTGGCCATTTTGTAAATTGTGAATAGATGTTTATTAAATAAAACGCCGCCTGCATGGTACCTATGCTTTGCAACATTTTGATTACATTGACGAAGACATAGGTGTATCCGTTACACCATAGTTAAAATTTTCTACAAACAAAAAAGGGCGGCCTTTTTACAGGCCACCCTTTTTACATAGTGCTAATTTGAATCGTTTAATTATTCTTTTTCGGTTTTGGCGGTTTCGTTAATACCGCCTTCGGCTATCTGGGTAAGCAGGCTGTCGCAATTTTTTTCCTCATCAAGGGTGGCTTGCAAAAGTTCGGCAGCTTCGGTATAGCCCAAAGTAAGTGCCAGGGTACGCAGTGTGCCGTACGATGCAATTTCGTAATGCTCAACTTTTTGCGCTGCAGATATAATACCTGCATCGCGGGTTAAGCTGCCCTTTTCGGTTTCGCTTACAATTTCGTCCGCTTCTTTTAACAGGCCGGCCATTGCTTCGCATTTAACCGCTACAGCTTTTTCATCTATGGATGCAAAGGCGCTCTCGAGGCGGGTAATATGATTTTCAGTTTCAGCGATGTGCGTTTCAATCGCGCTTTTCAATTCATCAGACGTTGCGGCTTTTACCATTTTCGGCAAAGCTTTCACCAGGTGTTTTTCTGCCCAGTAGATGTCCTTCAGTTCATCTAAAAATAATTCATTCAGTGCCGAATCTTCAACCACATTGGTGGTTTCGGGTGCTTTTTTTGTAGTTGCCATGTTGGTAGAGTTTTAATGTTTGTTTGTACTCTATTAACACAACAATCAGTGATAGGTTTTAGTTGTTATTTAATTATTTAATTATAACGACTTATTTCGGAAGGTAGAGGTCATAGCATGTGGTTGAAATCAAATCCGTCATGCAGAATTTATTTCGGCACCCCATATGCAAGGTAGCGCATGTGCAAGGCGGGTTGGCGTGGTGGCGACTTTTATAATGGGGTGTTGAAACAAGTTCAACATGACGTGATATGTATTGTTATCCAGGTTTCAAAACCATCGCTATTATTACGCCCCCTTCTTCACCTTCAGGCTGCTCATCAGCTGATCGTACAGGTCGTCGCTGCTGGTTTTGTGAGGTTTCAGTTTTTTAACGGTAGCGCGTTTACCTTTGGCCTTGGCATGGATGATTTTTAGCAACTCATCGTTGTATTCGTCTTTGTACTTGGATACATCAAAATCCTCGGCATACTGGTTAACCAGGGCGAGGCCTACGTCCAATTCTTTCTTGCTTACCGTTACATCATCAGCAATGTTCAGGTCGTCTGTATCGCGGATCTCCTGCCCAAAGCGGATGCGGGTAACCACCAGCACATTTTTTTGCGGGTGTACAATACACAGGCTTTCGGTACTGCGCAGTACAAAGCGCGCCAGTCCTGCTTTTTTTGATTGCTGCAACGCTTTTAATAGCAGGGCATAGGCCTTGTTGTTTTTGGTATCGGGCTCGGTGTAGTAGCTGGTTTCGTAAAACATGGGGTTTACATCGGCCAGTTCTACAAAGCTTTCAATTTCTATTACCTTGCTTTTTTCGGGTGCGGCATCTTCAAAATCCTTGGCGTCTACTATCACGTAATCGTCGTTCAGCTTATAGCCTTTTACAATTTTATCGTAGGGCACTTCCTTGTGCGTGTTCTCATTCACCCGCTGAAAGCGGATCTTGGCATGATCGCGCCCATCCAGCATATCAAGGTCCAGCGTGCTTTTTTGCACCGCCGAATACAGTTTAACAGGGATGCTTACCAACCCAAACCCAAGCGAACCTTTCCAGATAGATCTCATTAATACAGCAATTTAGTACCGGATATAACCAACAAAAGCGGGAAGGGTTTTAGTATGAGGAGATTAAGATGGAATCTTACGTATTATACTAAGGGTGGCTAAGCTGCTTTGGGCAATTTTGCGGAAAACCGCAACTTATTATACCGTTTTAACGGTATTGCCCGCCTTTGCCCGCAAAGCTACTTTTGATGAAAAACAACCCGCCTTGTTATGAAAATTAAACATTTACTTCTCTGCATTGTGTTCGGCACCACACTCGCCACCACTGCTTATGCACAGTTACCTATTCTCGAAAAAAGCTATGACATCTCCCGCAAGGCCAAAAACGGCTACCTGGGTGGCGTGGAAGTGAACGCCGCAAAAGAAACCTTCGATATGGTTTTTGTATTGCGCAGCAGCACCAAAAAAATGGTGAAACGCGAAATTTACACCTACGATAAAGAGCTCAACCTCATCAACACCGAAAAGGATGAGCAACCCATCGAACAGATGAAAAAGAAATACAAGTGGTTCAACTTTAAGGGAGACAGCTATGTTTCGCATAGCTTAAGCGCTTCGGCCAACCTTAGCGGCAAGTTGGTTTTCCGTAAAAAAGAGATCACCTGGAAATACCTCTGGCTCACCGGAAGCTACAATAAATCGGTTAAACAGCTGGAGAAAGTAAAACCCAAAGTAGAGGAGAACGGCGAGAAATATGTTTTCCGCGGTGGCTCTTACGAGGTTAAGCCCGACAGTACCGTGCTGGTTATTGCGGGCAAACCAGGCTCAAAAGGCGACCTCGCCGGCTCGATGATGCATTACGATATCCTGAGCTGCGATAACGAGGTGAACATTAAAACGGTTGGCAAACTTGACTTTGATTTCCCTAACGCGCCGATATTTTCTGAACCTGTAGAGGACGATAACTCCGAACTGGACAACGATGATTACCCGCGCGACTGGATCATGGTGTTTGCACCACAAGGTGGATCAGGCCTGGGCAAAGTGGCCGACCCCAACACCGGCAATTACACCTACGTTAGGCTAAATACACAGGGTGATGTGCTGGAGAAATTCAACTTTAAATCGCCATCAAACGGTTGGCGCGTGCTGGGTGCCTATGAACACGATGGCTCGGTTTTCCTGTACGGATCGGCCAACACCAAGGATGGCAATAAGTATATCGACCAGATCTATAAAACCGTGATGACACCTACAACATCGGCGGATGATGACGAAAAAGAAGCGGCAAGCTCGGGCGGCGGAGGATTGGGGGCACTGAAAAGTGGATTCTCTATGCTGTCCGGCTCTGCTGACTTCGGTATCACCCAAAGCAAGATAGACGAGACTATGGATGCCATGAAGTATACCAATTTCCAGATAGGCAAAATCAGCAACGGTAAGTTCGATTTCCTGAGCTGTCCAACTATCGAAGATTTTGAAAAACTGCAGGCCAAGCCCGCCGATCAAAAGAAATTCGCCGAGTTCGACGGCAAAAGCTTTGTGATCAATGGCATCTCCTTCTCTAAAAGCGGCGACGTGTTTGTGAACGGTCAGGACTTTAAAAAGATAAAAAAAGGCCGCAGCTACAAAGGCGTTTACATGTTCCAGTTCGACCCTACGGGTAACCTGAAACGCAACTACGGTGTGTTTTTAGACCAAAGCAAAACCAGTGGTTTCTTCAATAAAGCGCCGTTAACTTCGGATATGATCCCATCAAAAAGCTTTATCCAGGAAAGCGGCGACGGCAAAAGCCTGTACTGGATGATGCGTATGGCAAAATCTATCCATAAAGAATCGCATACCACGTTCGGCTTCAGCTCCAACACCGAAACCACCACGTGGTCGCCCTTGTTTAATATGCAATACGGTTCTATCAACATTGCCGACGGCGCTTTATCAGAGTTTAAGTTTTTGGGCGAGAGCGAAAAGAAGAGCTTCTACCTGTTTCCCAATACAAACGAAACCCGCCTGGGTAACTACAGCCTCTTCTTTAGCGAAACAGAAAAAGGGGATAAGGTGCTGGTATCAAGGGTGGATCTGACGAAATAGTTAAGCGGCAGCCTCACCCTGCCCTCTCCATAGGAGAGGGTTGCCAAATGCTTTTCTTTTAAAGTCCTCTCCTTTGGAGAGGATTTAGGTGAGGCTACATAAAGTGCCGCCTCTTCAAACTCCCCTCTTTCCGAAGGAGAGAGGGGCTGGGGGTGAGTCGACTCGCCGGGCGGACATTGCCGCGTGGCTATTTAACTCACCCCGAATGCGCTGCGCTGTTCGACCCTCTCTACCTTTGGTAAAGAGGGTGAAAATTAACCCTTTCAACCCAAACCATACACAGCCGGCCAAAAACCGGCTGTTATTTTACCCCACAATTACCATGGACATTAAAAAAATATTTTTGTTGATGCTGATGGCCTTTGCAGCTATTAGCAGCCAGGCGCAGGATGCCTACCTGCCCGTAAATTTAGGCAATAAAGTAAACAGCCGCTATTCCGAGCTTACCCCTGTGATATCTGCAGATGGCCGCGAGTTGTACTTTTTGCGCGAGATGTTCCGCAAGGCAGCTAACGAAGAGATCCAAAGCCTGTGGTACGCTAAGCAGGACGAAAAGGGGGAATGGGGCCTGGCGCGGTACATGGCGGCGCCTTTCAATAACGGCTTAACGCATTCGGCAATTACCAATGTATCAACCGATAATAATACCATCATTATTAAGGGATATTTTAAAAACGGCACACGCGTAACCGGCACGGGTTACTCGGTAGTAACCCGCAACGCTACCGGCGGCTGGAAAACTCCCATAGGCATAGAGATAGAGGGCTTTGCCGATATGGTGAAGGGGAAATATGTTGGCGCAACCCTAACGCCCGATGGCAAAGCCATGATGTTTTACTTTAGCGAAGAAAAAGGTGCTGCCAATAACGACCTGTACATCTCCTTTAAAAAAGAAGATGGTAGCTTTAGCCGGCCGGCACCTATAAAAGTACTTAACACAGCCAATGATGATGCCTCGCCTTTTGTGGCATTGGATAATAAAACACTCTATTTCAGCAGCGACAGGCCGGGCGGCTTAGGTGATAACGACATCTACAAAACAACCCGGTTGGATGATACCTGGCAAAAATGGAGCGAGCCGGTTAATCTTGGTCCGTCGGTAAACTCCGCCAAATGGGATTCATACTTCAGACTGGCAGCCAAAGGCGATTACGCTTACATGATCAGCTCTAAAGAAGGCGGTTTTGGCGAAAGCGATATTGTGCGCATCAAACTGAACGACAATATAAAACCGCAGCCCGTGGTACTGGTAAAAGGCCGGGTGCTGAACAAGAAAACTCTGGAGCCGATTGAGGCCGCCATTATTTATGAAGACCTGGCCAATGGCAATAACGAAGGTATCGCCATCAGCGACCCGGGTACCGGCGCCTACCAGATCGTGCTGCCGTATGGCAAAAATTTTGGCTTTAACTCCAGCCAGGAAAATTTTATCCCGATATCGGATAACCTCGACCTGACCAAAGTTGGCGAGTACCAGGAAATAACCCGCGACCTGTACATGGTGCCGTTTGAAAAAGGGCAGGTGGTGCGTATCAACAACATCTTTTTCGAGTTCGGCAAAGCCGATCTGAAACCCGAATCGTTTCCCGATCTGAACCGCCTGGTGACCCTCCTGCAAAGCAAACCCAAGCTTGAAATTGAACTCGGTGGCCATACTGATAACGTAGGTACAGACGATGCCAATAATAAGTTATCAGCGGCCCGTGCATTCTCGGTAGTGAAATACCTTACTACAAAAGGCATCGCGGCGGCGCGCCTTAAGGCAAGTGGCTACGGCAAAACCCGCCCGGTAACCACCAACGATACCGATGAAGGTCGCGCGCAAAACAGGAGGGTAGAGTTTACGATATTGAATTATTAATGCGTAGATATTTTTAATCGCAAAGAACGCAGAGATTTGCTTTTTTAATATTCGCAGAGTTACACAGAGATACCGCGCTAAACTATCTATTTGCAAAGCTCTGTGCTACTCTGCGTTTTCTCCGCGCCCTCTGCGGTTAAAAATCGCCACCTTGCTTTAATTTTGCCTTTCCATTTCCCTGCTTTTCTCCTTTTTTAAGATAAAATTGCGTATTTTTGCAACCTTTAAAATTCGAGGCGAACAGATTGATGTACAAGGAATATAAGCAGTTAAACCTGTCGCAAACAGGGAAGGATATACTGGAGTTCTGGCAGCAGAACGGCATATTTGAAAAGAGCATAAGCAGCAGGTCGGCTACCAAGCCGTATACTTTTTACGAAGGCCCGCCAAGCGCGAACGGAATGCCCGGCATTCACCACGTAATGGGGCGCTCTATTAAAGATATTTTTTGCCGTTACAAAACGCTGAAGGGCTACCAGGTAAAACGCAAAGGCGGTTGGGATACCCATGGCCTGCCGATTGAACTTGCTGTAGAAAAGTCGCTTGGCATCACTAAGGACGATATCGGTAAAAAGATCTCCGTAAAAGAGTATAACGATGCCTGCCGCAAGGAGGTAATGCGCTATACCGACGTATGGAACGATCTGACCGAAAAGATGGGTTACTGGGTTGACCTGGAAAACCCATATGTTACCTACGAGAACGAATACATTGAAAGCCTTTGGTGGATATTGCAGCAGCTTTATAAAAAAGGCTGGTTGTACAAAGGTTACACCGTGCAACCCTACTCGCCAAAATCGGGCACAGGGCTTAGCTCGCACGAACTGAACCAGCCGGGTACCTACAAAATGGTGAAGGATACCACCATCACCGCGCAATTTAAAGTAAAGCGCGATGGCGATTCGGAGTTTTTGTATTCCGGTGTCCCCACCGGAACGGATGTATTCATCCTGGCCTGGACGACTACTCCATGGACACTGCCATCCAACTGCGCACTGGCCGTTGGCGAGAATATCACCTACGTAAAAATAAGCACCTTTAACCCTTATACCTACACGCCTGTTTGCGTGGTATTGGCTAAAGACCTGGTTAAAAAATATTTCAAAACTGAAGGCGAAGGTGCATCTTTCGACGAATACAAAGGCGGCGATAAAATTATCCCTTACCGCATAGATGCCGAAATAAAAGGCAGTCAGTTGCTTGGTTTGCACTACTACCAGCTGATGCCTTATGTAACAAACGAAGACCTGGAGAAAAACGCTTTCCGCGTGATCCCGGCAGATTTTGTTACTACCGAGGACGGTACCGGCATTGTGCACACCGCCTCCGTTTTTGGTGCGGATGACTTTAGGGCATGTAAGGAAAACAACGTGCCATCGGTAATGGTGAAGGACGAGAATGGCAAGGATGTGCCGCTTGTTGAT
The DNA here is from genome assembly GCF_014773265.1 of Mucilaginibacter pankratovii. Lineage (GTDB taxonomy): Bacteria > Bacteroidota > Bacteroidia > Sphingobacteriales > Sphingobacteriaceae > Mucilaginibacter > Mucilaginibacter pankratovii. The sequence continues at coordinate 223,243 of NZ_JACWMY010000009.1, forward strand.
AAGCAGGGCCGCTTTGTAGAAGAAGTTACCGACTACGCCGGCCGTTACGTAAAAGAAGAATATTACAGCGATGCAGAACGCGCAGCGGAAGGTTTTAAACCGACCGACGTGCTGATCTCTATCAAGCTGAAAGAAGAAAATAAAGCATTCAACGTACAAAAATACGAGCACAGCTACCCGCACTCCTGGCGCAGCGATGAGCCGATATTGTACTATCCGCTGGATAGCTGGTTCATTAAAACCACCGCCGTGAAGGATAAAATGGTGGAGCTGAACAAAACCATCAACTGGAAACCCGAAAGTACAGGTACAGGCCGTTTTGGCAACTGGCTGGAAAATCTGGTGGATTGGAACCTGTCCCGCTCCCGTTACTGGGGTACCCCGCTGCCTATCTGGCGCGAGGAGAACGGCGGCGAAGAAAAATGCATTGGTTCGATAGCCGAACTGAACGCAGAGATTGAAAAGTCTATCGCCGCGGGCTTTATGCCGGCTGGTTTTAAACTGGAAGATATGCACCGCCCTTATGTGGACGATGTAATTTTAACCTCATCAACCGGGAACAAAATGCTGCGCGAGCCGGACCTGATAGATGTTTGGTTTGATAGCGGTGCCATGCCTTACGCGCAATGGCACTTCCCGTTCGAGAATAAAGAAGCGTTTGCTGCCGCTTACCCGGCAGATTTTATAGCCGAAGGCGTTGACCAAACCCGCGGCTGGTTCTTTACCCTGCATGCCATCGCGGTAATGCTGAGCGAAGCCAGCGACGAGATCAAAGCCGTAAATGCCGAAGTAGGCAACAAAGGCATCTCGTTTAAAAACGTGATCAGCAATGGTTTGGTGCTTGATAAGAACGGCAACAAAATGAGCAAGCGCCTGGGTAATGGTATCGACCCTTTCGAAACCATAAACCAATATGGTGCTGATGCTGCCCGCTGGTATATGATCAGTAACGCTGCGCCATGGGATAACCTCAAGTTTAACCTGGAAGGGCTGGATGAGGTTCGCCGCAAGTTCTTCGGTACGCTATATAATACTTACTCGTTCTTTGTACTTTATGCTAACATCGATAAGTTCAATTACATCGAAGCCGAGATAAACATTAATGACCGCCCGGAGATCGACCGCTGGATCATCTCGCTATTAAATACCCTGAGCAAAGAGGTTGATGCTTTTTATGCCGACTTTGAGCCAACCAAAGCCGCCCGCGCCATACAGGAATTTGTGGATCTGCACTTTAGCAACTGGTACATCCGTTTAAGCCGCCGCCGTTTCTGGAGGTCGGATAATTCGGATGATAAGCTGTCGGCTTACCAAACGCTTTATACTTGTTTGATCACCATCAGCAAACTCATGTCGCCAATAGCGCCATTCTTTGCCGAGCGTTTGTATACCGATCTGAACTCGGTTACTGGTAAAGAGGAATTTGAATCGGTGCATTTAGCATACTTCCCGGAGTACCAACCGGAATTGGTTGATACCGCACTGGAAGAGCGGATGCAACTGGCACAGGATATTTCATCGCTGGTATTATCGCTGCGTAAAAAGATAGAGATCCCGGTTCGCCGCCCGCTTGGCAAGATCTTACTGCCTATACTGGATAAGAACTTTAAAGAGCAGGTAGAGAAGGTGAAAGACCTGATACTATCCGAGACAAACATCAAGAACATCGAGTACATTACCGATACCGAAGGTTTTGTTAAAAAGAAGATCAAGCCAAACTTTAAAGCCCTGGGCGCTAAAGTTGGTAAGGATATGAAAGATGTTGCCGCCGCCATCAACGCGTTTGGCCAAACCGAGATAGCTAAATTGGAAGCCGAAGGTAGTATCCTGATACTTGATACTAAATACGCTGTACTGATTTCTGATGTAGAAATTATCGCCGAGGATGTCCCTGGCTGGCAAGTTGCAAATTTGGGAAAACTAACCGTGGCTTTAGATGTTACGCTAACCAATGAATTAAAACAGGAGGGCATATCGAGAGAGTTGGTAAATCGTATACAAAATCTGCGTAAGTCGAAAGAATTTGAAGTTACCGATAAGATAAACGTCCGCGTAAGCGACCACCCATACATTGGGGAAGCAGTGAAAAATAATTTATCCTATATTTGCGCCGAAATTTTGGCAGAAAGCCTTGTGCTTGATAGTCAGTTGAATGAAGGCGACAAAGTAGAGATTGATGGAATTGAAATTTTAATAGTTATTAGTAAAAGTTAATATGAGCCAAGAACACGTAAAAACAAGATATTCTGACGCAGAATTAAAAGAATTTAAAGACCTGCTTTTAGAAAAACTACGCAGCTCTAAAGAAGAGCTTGCTGCATTGGCAACATCATTAAGCTCGCCCAATGCAAACGGTACAGATGATACCGCAGGTACTTACAAAACATTGGAAGATGGTTCTGCAACCTTAGAGAAAGAGCAGATAAACCAGCTTGCTGCCCGTCAGAAGAAATTCATTGAGCAGTTAGAGGCCGCTTTGGTACGTATAGAAAACAAAACATACGGTATTTGCCGCGAAACCGGCAAGCTTATCCCTAAAGAGCGTTTGCGTGCAGTGCCGCATACCACGCTAACTATGGAAGCCAAATTAAAGCAATAAATGAAGGCAGCTTATACAAAACCTTTCTTAACCGCTGCATTTATCGTCCTGCTCGATCAGATCGTTAAGATCTGGGTGAGGCAACATATGTTCCTGGGCGAGGAAATTCATTTCCTGGGCAACAGGGGCATGCTGCGCTATACCGAAAATAATGGTATGGCCTTTGGCATGGAACTGGGCGGCGAGTTGGGTAAACTTGCACTTACTTTATTCCGCATAGTGGCGGTTTGTGGCATTGGCTACGGGCTGGTTCACTTAATTAAGCATAAATATCACCGGGGGTTAGTGATGATGGTAGCCCTGATACTGGCCGGAGCAGTAGGCAACATTATCGATTCGGTTTTTTACGGTATCATGTTTCAAAACCAGCCGTTATTCCACGGCCGTGTGGTTGATATGTTCTACTTCCCGTTGATAGAAGGGCATTTCCCGCTGTGGTTTCCCATCTGGGGAGGCGAGGAGTTTATCTTCTTCCGTCCTATTTTTAACCTGGCCGATTCGGCCATATCGGTAGGCGTTATCCTGATCCTGTTCAATCAGAAACGCTACTTTAAACACGAGCAGCTTGAAGAAAGCAGCCCAAACAGCGAAATGGTGGAGGATTGAGTTTAGAGATTGGAGGCTGGAGATCAGAGGGTAGGAAAACATAAAAACAGGAAAAGCGGCATCAGCCGCTTTTCCTGTTTTTATCCATCTCGTCATTGCGAGGCACGAAGCAATCTCCCGGTAATCAGAGCCGCTTTGCAATCTGCTTGTCCAACGTAGAGATTGCTTCGTACCTCGCAATGACGTGTGGTGAGAAATGCCCGCAAATGTAAAGTTTACGCTACGTCAACCAATCGGTACGGGCAAATCCCTATATTGGGTTTTAATAAAATATACCCCATGAAAAAATTGCTTCTCTTTGCTGCCATAATTGCCTTTGTTAATGTTGCAGGGGCACAAACCACACCAACCCTGTATCACCCCGAAGCTAATGCCAAAGCGGAAATTGCTGCCGCGGTAAAGAAAGCCGCAACCGGGCATAAGAATGTTTTACTGCAAATTGGCGGTAACTGGTGCTCGTGGTGCCTGCGTTTTAACGGACTGGTTACCACTACAGATTCGCTAAATACCTACCTGAACAGCAATTACGAAGTAGTACACGTAAATTACAGCAAAGAGAATACAAATGAAAAGCTGCTGGCCGAACTGGGCTACCCGCAGCGTTTTGGTTTCCCGGTGTTTATTATACTGGATAGCAAAGGCAACCGCCTGCATACCCAAAACTCTGCCTACCTGGAAGAAGGCAAAGGCTACAGTAAAGAAAAAGTACTGGAGTTTTTCCAAAACTGGGCTCCTGCCGCGTTGGATCCGAAGAGCTACGTAGAGAAGACAAAGTAGAGACTGAAGATTAGAGATCAGGAAAAAAATCATAAACTAAAAAAGCGGCATCGGCCGCTTTTTTAGTTTTATTCCATTACGTGGTTGCGAGCGAAGCGTGGCAAGCGTCGTAGGCAGACATGGCCGTCAACTTAAGGATTGGCAAACTTTTGATTTTAAGAGCCATCGGCTCGATAAATGTTGTAGCGGCGGGTTTTAACCCGCCGGTGCAACCCCGGGGTTTTTGATGAGTGCCGTAGGTACGATCAATATTTACCATTTATATTGGCCGAACCTACGGTTCTTTACGTTGATATTATCTTGCGACAACGGATTGAAATCCGTTGCTACAATATCGGTCAACGCTACGCGTCTTCTTTACCCTCTTAAGTTGACGGCTATGCCGTAGAGCCGCCATACCATCGTCCCCTGGGCAACGCAATAACCCTGCTTTAAACTCCAAACAAAATCAATTATATTGCTGCCTATAAACCTTATCAATCCAATACCATGAAAAAAATACTGATAGTAGCAGCGCTGGTAACATTCGCCCTCAACGTATTCGCGCAAACCACAGACCTGCGCCGTAAAATTGAAGTAAGCGGCATAGCCGAGCAGGAAGTAATACCCGATATTATTAAAGTAACCATATCGCTAAAGGAATACTTTACTAAAGACAAGAAAAAGGTAACGATATCGCAGCTGGAAACACAATTGCAAAAGGCCCTTGCTGATGCCGGTGTAAGTAAAGAAGACCTCAGCATCGATGACCTCTCGGCATCAAACTGGGAAGAACGGAAGAAGCATTTAAACTTCCTGGCCAGCAAACAATATATCGTTAAGTTTAAAGAACTCACCAAATACAATCAAATATTGGGTAAGCTTGATGCAAAAGGTGTAGAATCGACACAGATAACTGATTACGATTATTCAAAAATAACAGCAGTAAAGAAAGAATTAAAAATAAAAGCCCTTTTAGCCGCCCGTGATAAGGCTGAGTACCTATTAAACAGTGTAGGAGAGAAACTGGGCGGTGTGCTTAATATTTCAGAGGTGGATGAGCCTGCCTCCCGGTACGATAATGTAGCTCAGTATTCTAATTCAATTAGTTTTAACAATTCGGGCGCGTCCGATTCAAATATCAACTTTAAAACTATCAAACTGCGTTTCCAGGTATCTGCCGTGTTCGAGATAAAATAAAACATAGTGCTCATAAATAAAAAGGGTTACCGTATTTACGATAACCCTTTTCTTTATTTACCTTCTGTCTATCGGACTTTCCGTCTTCCGGACTTTCCGACTAAAGACTTTAAACTTATTCTACCACACTCACCCTAAGCATATTGGTTTTGCCATGCTTGGTGATAGGCACTGCCGCGGTGTTGATAACCACATCGCCGGTTTTTATCAGGCTTTGCGATTTCAGTATATCATTTACATCGGTGATAGTTTGGTCGGTACTTTCCAACTGATCGTAGTAAAAAGCACGTACGCCCCAAACAAGGCTCAGCGCGTTCAGGAGCTGTTTGTTTGATGTAAAGATGTATGTGCCTGCCTTTGGCCTATAACTCGAAATTTCGAAGGCTGTGTAGCCCGAGGTGGTCATAGATACAATGCCCGCCGCTTTAGTGTGCTCGGCAAGGTAAACCGCGCTGCCGCAAAGGTTATCGCTCAGGAAATTTGGATGAGCGGTATCCAGGTTTTCTTGTTTAGATGCGTTGAATGGATAACCCAGGTCTTCCACGTTACGTACTATCTTGGCCATTGTTTCAATAACAATAACCGGGAACTCGCCAACTGAGGTTTCGCCGCTTAGCATCACTGCATCAGCGCCATCAAGTACCGAGTTGGCTACGTCGTTCACTTCTGCGCGGGTAGGGCGCGGGGTGGTTATCATACTTTCCAGCATCTGCGTAGCAACAATTACCGGTTTAGAGGCATCGCGGCATTTGCGGGCTATCATTTTTTGTAATAAAGGTACTTCTTCCAAAGGCATTTCAACACCAAGGTCGCCGCGGGCAATCATTACGCCATCGGTAGCAGCAATAATAGCGTCTATATTATCTATCGCTTCAGGTTTTTCTACCTTGGCAATTACACGGGCGCTTTTGCCGCTTTCGCGAATGATACGCTTAAGATCTACAATATCCTCACCGGTACGAACGAAAGAAAGGCCTATCCAATCCAGGTCCCATTCTAAGGCGTACTGCAGGTTAACAAGGTCATCCGCGGTTAAGCTTGGGATAGATACTTTGGTATTTGGCAGGTTAACACCTTTACGCGATGTTAAGATACCGCCGTGTACCACTTCGCAAACAACAGCGTCTACACGGTTGGTCTCGATAACTTTTAGCTGTAATTTACCATCATCCAAAAGGATGATCTCGTTTGCCTGTACATCCTGCGGAAAAGTTTCGTAAGTGATGTAGATCTGGTTGTCATCGCCAATGCATTCTTTTGTGGTGATGTTAATGCGTGTACCGTTAATAAGGTGTATACCGCCATCTTTTACCAGGCCGATGCGGATCTTTGGGCCCTGCAAATCGGCCAGGATGCCTACGTTGGTTTTATATTCTGCGTTTATTTCGCGGATAAGGTCAACAAATTTCTTGTGGTCTTCGGGTTTACCATGCGAAAAATTAAGGCGGCAAACGTTTAAGCCGGCGCGTATCATGGCCAGTAAAACTTCCTTTTTGGCTGATGCCGGCCCCATGGTAGCAACAATTTTGGTACGGTTATAATAAAAATTCATATTCTCAGGTTTAAATCGGGCTATTCTATAATACTATAATAGTGTAGTATTGACACATCTAAATTTCCGCTAAAATAAAAGATTTTCCCGTGATTTTATTTTTTTCGGTTCAATCTTTACCGCGGCAACCACTTCGGGGATCTTATTAAGGGCCGAAATTATGCTTTCAAGGTCGTTTTCGTCTATATAATTTTTTATTAAAATAAAATAGTCGGCCTCGCGCATTTCGGGCACAAGGTAACCGTCTGATCCCTTATTACCAATAAAAATAAAATCAGTTTCGGTAGTTTCCCAGCTATAATGGTAAATCGAGAACAAAACTTCGCTTCCGGCGGTTCCAATATCCAGTTTTAGGTCGTCCTGGCGCACAAAATTAAAGTTTAAACTTTTGTTAATAAGGTAACAAATGCGGTAATCTTTAAGGGATGTTGTGAGCGCAATTAATATAAAATCAAAATCGATCTCAAACTTTAAATTTTTCCTGTTCAAAATCATTACTTTTACGGCGTTAAAATTACTAATCCAAACCTTTGCATTAAAATTTTGTTCTGATAAATTATGCGAAGTTTTTAGATTTGATATTTAACATAATTTATTTTTCTTTGCACTGAAAATTTATTAATCATTAAACTATTAAGACTATGTCTGATATCGCTTCAAGAGTAAAAGCTATTATCGTGGAAAAACTGGGTGTTGACGAAAGTGAAGTTACACCAGAAGCAAGCTTCACCAACGATCTTGGTGCGGACTCTTTAGACACCGTGGAATTAATCATGGAGTTTGAAAAAGAATTTAACGTTGCAATTCCTGATGATCAGGCCGAAACTATCGGTACTGTAGGCCAGGCTGTTGCTTACCTTGAGAAAAACGTTAAATAAGCTCCTCTTAAAACTGTTAAATGGAGTTTAAAAGAGTTGTAGTAACCGGGCTTGGAGCGCTTACTCCAATTGGTAACACCGTTCCCGAATATTGGAACAGTTTGATCAATGGGGTAAGCGGCGCTGCCTTTATCAAAAGTTTTGACGTCTCAAAGTTCAAAACTAAATTTGCCTGCGAAGTAAAGAATTTTGACGCGGAAGGGTTTTTGGGCCGAAAAGAAGCCCGTAAGCTCGATCCGTTTGTGCAATATGCTTTGTTCTCTACCGAGGAAGCTGTTAAAGATGCCGGATTAGATTTCGAAAAACTGGATACCAGCCGCATTGGTGTTATCTGGGGATCGGGCATCGGGGGGTTAAAAACGTTTTTAGATGAGGTTGTAAACTTTGCCAAAGGCGATGGTACACCAAAGTTCAATCCGTTCTTTATCCCTAAAATGATAGCAGACATAGCACCCGGCCATATATCTATTAAATATGGTTTACGCGGGCCAAACTTTACAACAGTTTCTGCTTGTGCTTCATCAAATAATTCGCTTATTGATGCTTTCAATTACCTGCGCCTGGGTAAAGCAAATATGTTTATCACCGGCGGGTCCGAAGCTATTATAAACGAAGCCGGTATTGGTGGTTTTAACGCCATGCACGCTTTAAGTACACGTAATGATGACCCTGCAACCGCTTCGCGCCCGTTCGATCTGGACCGCGATGGTTTTGTTGCCGGCGAAGGTGCGGGTACCATTATTTTAGAAGAATTGGAGCACGCTTTAAAACGCGGTGCAAAAATTTATGCTGAAATGGTTGGCGGCGGTATGAGTGCCGATGCTTACCACATGACCGCCCCGCATCCGGATGGATTAGGTGCATCATTGGTGATGAAGGCTGCTTTAGAAGATGCAGGTTTAACCCCGCAGGATGTTGATTACGTGAACGTACACGGAACATCAACCCCAATTGGCGACCCGCAGGAAGTAAAAGCTATACAGGATGCCTTTGGCGATAGGGTATACGATATCAACATCAGTTCAACAAAATCAATGACGGGCCATTTACTTGGTGCTGCCGGCGCTGTTGAAGCAATTGCCTCTATTTTGGCGCTGAAGAATGGTATCATCCCACCAACTATCAACCACTTTACCGATGACCCTGCTTTTGATCCACGGATCAACTTTACATTTAATACCGCGCAAAAACGCGAGGTGAATGTAGTGCAAAGCAATGGCTTTGGTTTTGGTGGCCATAATGCATCGGTGATCTTTAAAAAATACCAGCAATAAACTCGTTGGATGCCACTTAGCCGCTTTTACAAGCTATATATTTCCCCTAATAGAAAATACGTTAAGGTTTTAAAGAATTTGCTCGGCTTTGTGCCGGGCAATTTATCTTTATACCGGTTGGCTTTTCGCCATAAATCGGTAGCTCAAAGTATAAAAAAAGGGGTAAAGAACAGTAACGAACGCCTGGAGTTTTTGGGCGATGCTGTGCTGGGCAGTGTTGTAGCCGAAGTGCTTTTTAAGCTTTACCCGTACGAAGACGAGGGCTTTTTAACCGAGCTCCGTTCAAAAATTGTAAGCCGTAACAACCTTAATGCGCTGGGCAAAAAGCTTGGCTTTGATAAACTGATAGAGTTTGATACCAAAATATTAAACTCCGGCAGGCAGGGTTCGCTTTTGGGCGATGCCTTCGAAGCGCTGATTGGTGCTGTTTACCTGGATAAAGGATACGATTTTACCCGCAGTTTTTTGGTGAACCACATCATCAAATCGCATATCGATATCCACAAACTGGAGCAAACCGAAACCAATTTTAAAAGCAAGCTGATAGAATGGTGCCAGCGCCATGGCAAGGATATCAGTTTTGATGTAATAACCAACCTGGATGGCGAAAGCCCTAAGTTGTTTACCATACAAGCCAGTATCGATGGCGAAATAATGGGATCAGGGAAAGAATTCAGCAAGAAGAACGCCGAGAAATTAGCGGCAGAAAAGGCTTGTACTGCGCTGGGCATATAGCGGCGAACCCCCTAACCCTGCCTACCGGCAGGCAGGCCCTCTGAAAGGGGAACTTTTGAAAATTATAAAGCCCACCTGTTAATACAGATGGGCTTTATAATTTTTAGAGACTTTTAAAATTCTGCTCCCCCTTCAGGGGGCTGGGGGGCTCCTAATAAAGTTTCGGCAACCCGCCCTTATCCCCTTCTTTCCGGAAATATTCGAAATTGGTTTTGATGTGTTTGATGAGATCGTAATCGGCCCATATTTTAAGGTCCTCGAAGGATGGGCGCCAGTAATCCATAAATTTTTGTACCTGTGCGGTGTCTTTTAAGCCCGTTATGCGCATTACCAGGGGTTTATTATAGCGGCGGTCTACCTCGCTGGCCTCCACTTCGTGCTTGGCAAAGGTGGCAAAGCGGCGCGCCCGCCCCGGGTTTTTGCCAAACAGTTCATAAAAGCCGGTTATCGGCGATGTAAGGAATGACAGCGCGGGCGGTTTGCCATTATAAAATGTACCCTTGCTGCGGTAGGCACCCATTATTTCTTTCAGTTCCTGCTTTTTGGTTTGGCCGGTAATGCGTACTTCGCCCAGTTTAAATTCGGGCTGCATGTATACCACCATGCTAAATCCCTCGTATTCTTGTTTTTGTACCGTATAATCCAGCTTTGTAAATTCAAGCGTATCGCCAATGTTTGCTCTAATGGTATAATTTCCCAGCTCGTCGCTTGTTGCCGCTATCCTGTTTTTTAGGTTGGTTACCTTAACGGCCGATAGGCGGTCGTTTGATATTTTACGATAGGTGGTTCCCTTTGCTTCCTGCGCACTGGCATAAAAAGGGCAACAGAGCATCAAAAATAAAACGAAGGGTAGCAGGTGCTTCAAAGGCATAAATATTTATAGTACAAACTTATAGCTAAAAAACGATTTGAAATGTGAAAAAGTGTTAAACGTGATGAAGTTGGGAAGACGGAAGTCCGATAAGTCCGAAAGAAGCTCACATTGGTATATACCTTTAACCAACATCTTTTTTTGTCTTCCCGACTTCCCGGACTTTCGGACTTCCGTCTTCCCCAACTTTTCGGACTTTCCGACTAAAAGCCTATCTTTGCACATGATAAAATCCATGACAGGGTATGGAATTGCCAGCTTCGACTCGGGCAGAACAAAATATACCGTCGAAATTAAATCCCTGAACAGCAAATTTTTAGAACTTTCTTTACGCTTACCAAAAATTTTCTCGGAGAAGGAGTTTCAGCTACGCAACGATTGCAGCAAGCAAATAGAGCGCGGTAAGGTTAATTTATCCATCAACGCCGAGCAGGCAAACGCCGCGGAAGTAAAAGCCGCCGGTATTGATAAAGTTTTGCTAAAGCATTACTACAACCAGTTAAAAGCCGTTAGCGATGAATTGAACGAGCAGGGCGGCAACCTGTTACAGCTGGCTTTGGGTTTACCCGAGGTGGTTAAGTTTGAAGAAGAATCGATATCAGAGGACGAATGGAAACTGGTAGAAAAAACCTTTAACCAGGCCATGGCCGCCTTCCAAAAATTTCGCAGCGATGAGGGCAACGTGCTGGAGCAGGACATTAAGATGCGCATTGGCATCATACTTAAAAATCTTGAGCTGGTGGAGATTGAAGAGCCAAAACGCGTACCGGTTATCCGCGAGCGTTTAAACCAGTTTTTAAGCGAAGCCGTTGGTGCAGATAGTATTGATAAGAACCGCTTTGAGCAGGAACTGATCTACTTTATAGATAAACTGGATATCACCGAAGAAAAAATAAGGCTGAAAGCGCATTGCGATTATTTTATAGAGACGCTGAAGAATGCTGATGCCAATGGCAAAAAACTGGGCTTTATATCCCAGGAGATAGGCCGCGAAATTAATACCCTCGGCTCTAAAGCCAACGATGCCAACATGCAGAAACTGGTAGTAGGCATGAAAGAAGAGCTGGAGAAAATTAAAGAACAATTACTAAACGTTTTATAGTTCATTGGTTAAATGGTTCATTAGTTCATTGGTTTGCCTGTTGGCGAACTGTTTGCTGATCAACTATTGCCCAATGAACAAGTGAACAAATGAACTAATGACCAAAGAAGGTAAACTCATCATATTTTCGGCACCATCGGGTGCGGGTAAAACCACTATTGTGCATCACTTGCTCGGTAAAATACCCAACCTGGAATTTTCTATTTCGGCTACTACACGCCCGGCCCGCGGTGATGAGGAAGATGGTAAAGATTATTATTTTATCAGCCTGCCAGAGTTTACCCACCGTATTGCCAAAAAACAGTTTGTAGAGTTTGAAGAAGTTTACACCGGCACCTTCTACGGTACCCTGCGTACCGAAATTGAGCGCATTTGGGCAAAAGGAAAAACCGTTATTTTTGATATCGACGTAGAGGGCGGCCTCCACCTGAAACGTAAATACGACGGACAGGCACTCGCCATATTTGTGCAGCCGCCATCTTTAGAGGTTTTAAAGGCCCGTTTAACCGGCCGCGGCACTGATAGCAACGAAAAACTGCTGGAACGCTTCGAAAAAGCCGAAAAAGAGCTAAACTACGCCCCGCAATTTGATATTATCCTCAAAAATTACGATCTTGAAACGGCTTGCGCAGAGGCGGAGAAGCTGGTGGCAGATTTTATTGGTTCATAGCTGATGGTTCATTGTTCATAGCCATCCCTATACCAGCACATTAGAGGGCAGCCGAAATACAAAATACCTATAGCAGACAACCTGTTTGCTATGATCCATGAACTATTAACCATGAACAAGAATGAAAATAGGCTTACTATTCGGTTCGTTCAATCCCATACATATAGGGCATTTAATAATTGCCAATTACATGGCCAACCATACCGCGCTGGATAAAGTGTGGCTGGTGGTATCGCCGCAAAACCCGCTTAAAAAATACGGCGACCTCATTAATACTTACGATCGCCTGGAGATGGCCAAGCTGGCCACCGATAATGCCACCAACATTACCGTAAGCGATGTGGAACTGAAGCTTCCGCAGCCTTCCTACACTATTGATACACTCACTCATTTAAAGGAGAAATATCCTGAGCACGATTTTGCGTTGATAATGGGCTCGGATAACCTGGCCACGCTGCATAAGTGGAAGAATTATAAGCTTATCCTGCGCGATTACCGCATCTTTGTTTACCCGCGTCCGGGCCACGAAAACGCCGAATTTGCCTCGCACTCCTCCGTTACCATCACGATGACACCTCAGATGGAACTATCGGCAACCTTTATCCGCAAATCCATCGCCGAAAAAAAGAACGTGCAATATTTTGTGCCCGACCCTGTTTTGAAGTTTATAGAGAGCAAGGGTTTGTATAGGTAAATTTCGTACAGTTATAAAAAGGAGATATTGAGTATGCTAACGAAAGAAAAAGTGAAGGAATTGGTAGATCATATGCCTGAAACGTTTCGGTGGATGATTTGGTAGAGAAAATTCTGCTGCTTCAAAAAATAGAAATTGGCGAGAAAGAAATACAAAATGGTGAGGGAATAGACTGGGAAGATTTGAAAAAAGAAATGGATCTGTGGTAAAGATTGTTATTTCTAAAACGCTCGCTTAAATCTAAAGGAGATTGTTGATTACATCAAGCAAGATTCCGTTCATTACGCACAAGTCGAAAAAGTTAGAATTATAACTGCTATTGATAAGTTACAAGGACATCCCCTCATCGGAAAAAAGGTACCTGAACTCGACGATGAAAACTATCGGGAAATAATCTTCAGAAACTATAGGATTATTTATAAAGTAGTTTCCGATGAAGTTCTAAATGTGGTTGCCATTCATCACCAATCACGACTTTTATCAAATAACCCTGCGTTTACTATTGATGATTGATCCCATAAACCCAGCCTTTCACCCTTAACCTTTTACCTTTCGCCTCCAACACCTATCTTTGCCCTTGTGAGCGAGAAAACAATCCTTAAACTGCAATTGCCTACCGACCCGCTTTGGGTGAAGAATGTTGTAGAAAGTAATATAGAAGAATTACTGACCGACCACGCTTACTGCGAGCAAAAGGCCGCTACCAATGCCATTACGCTTATCGTTCAAAACCCAAACCTTAGCGATGTGGTACAGGAAATGATAGCCCTGGCGCAGGAAGAAATGGACCATTTTAAACGCGTGCACGATATCCTGTTACAGCGGGGCTTCACCCTCGGCAAAGAGCGTAAGGATAATTATGTGAACGAGCTGCGCAAATTCATCATTGTAGGCGGCGGTCGCGAAGCGCAACTGATAGACAGGTTGCTGTTCTCGGCCATGATAGAGGCCCGCAGCTGTGAGCGTTTTAAAGTGCTATCAGAAAACATAAACGATACCGCCCTCTCCGAATTTTATTACGAACTGATGGTAAGCGAGGCTACCCACTATGCCATGTTTATCCGCCTGGCAAAAAAACACGCGGTAGAAATTGATGTAGACAAGCGCTGGGCAGAATTCTTAACGTTTGAAGCGCAGGTGATCCAAAACTACGGCAAGGGCGAAACCATCCACGGGTAAAGTTTACTCTTATTTGCCTGATAGCACCTTTTAGCGCTAATCCCTCCTTAGATGCTGGCTATCGCATCCGTCGATACAAAATCCACATTTACCGATACATGCATGTCACTAAGCCCGGGCTGCCATAATTTTATATCAATGAACGATATAATAAGGGTGGAACAGGGGCGGTTTTAGAAAATCAGAACAAGGGTAAGCCGGGGCGGATTTTCTGTTGTAAATTAGGGGGCATTGATTAATTGTCCATCCATCAACAGTAATTTACATCATCATGAAAAGAGTTACCATTTTTTGTTGCCTTATCGCCTTTATTTCGGCTGCTGCCTTCACCGGTTTGGGAAAGGGCGACGGCACCTGGGAAGTACTTAAAACAAAGAACAAACTAAGTGGCCGAAGCGAATGCAGTTTTGTTAGTACCGAAGAAGGGATCTTTTTAATTGGCGGCGAAGGCCCGGCCATGACTGTGGAAGACCTGGACCTGGTTACGCTAACCTGGGTGAAAAAAGCGATGGCACCGGTGACCATGCATCATCTGCAGGCGGTTGGCTACAATAATAAAATATACGTGCTCGGCGCGTTTACAAGCGGTACCTATCCCGATCAGGCATCTATTACTAATGTGTATGTGTACGATACGCAATACGATATGTGGGAAATAGGCGGCGATATACCTGCCGACAGAAGGCGCGCCGGTGCGGGCGCCGCGGAATATAAAGGCAAGCTTTATTTGGTTGCAGGAATTACACACGGACATAACAGCGGCACCAATGGTATGTTTGATGAGTACGACCCGGCCACCAAAAAATGGAAATCTTTGCCCGATGCGCCGCACATTCGAGACCATGCAGCGGCTGTGGTAGTGGGCGATAAGCTTTATGCAATAGGTGGCCGCAATACCAGCTACCACGAAAAGGATAATTTTAGGGCCTTTTTTAGTAAAGTGGAGCTGAACGTGGATTGTTACGATTTTAAAAAGCGTAAATGGAGCACCCTTGAAGCTAAATTGCCCATGGGTACCGGTGGCGGCACGGCGGTTAATTTGGATGGCAAAATATATTATATGGGTGGCGAGCGTGCCATCGATAGCCAGCCGAACGGCCCGCAAAAGGACACCTATTATTACGACCCGGCCAAAGGCGGCGAATGGATAAAAACTGCCGACCTGAACGAGGCACGCAATGGCGTAGGTGGTACCGTGCACGAACATAAAATTTACATAGCAGGCGGCGCAGGCGGCGGCGATATTGCCGTGGAGGTATTTAATTTAAAGGAACAAAAATAATAAACGGAGCAGGAGGGGGCGGACAATTTAGGTGTTTAGGTAGGCGTGCCGCTCCCCGGCTCTCGTTACAAAAATAACTGTTCTCAATTTTCATAATAGTTCGATAGGGGCGTTTGCGTGTGCTGCGCAACGCCCCATTTTTTAACATCATGTTTCAGTTTATTGCTTTAAAAATTTCCCGTGAAAGGCGGGCAGGGAGACCTTTTGCGCATTTTTTTGCTTGCGCGATGTTGTTTCTGCTTGCTGCTACCCTCCAAACCCGGGCCCAGAGCTTGGGCGACCCGGTAGTGAACATCACTTTTGGCGCAGGCAGCAGCACGCACTCGGGAGCGCTGTCTGCCGATTCGGGTACTGCGAGCTATACTTACAGCAGCAACGATTTTCCTAACGACGGCTCCTACACCATCGAAAACACTACGGCAGGCTCCGGCAACGTTTGGTGGAGCGGAACAGACCATACCGGCAACGCCGGCGGCTATATGATGGTGGTGAACGCCAGTGTATCAAAAACCGATTATTTTTATAAGCGTACGGTGCATGCTTTATGCTCCAATACAAAATACCAGTTTTCGGCATGGGTGGTGAATTTGCTTAGGAGCAGGGATGTCAGTCCGCCTAATATTACCTTCTCTATTGAGAAGACCGACGGCACACCCATTCAGAGTTTTAATACCGGCGATATCGCGCTAAAAAGCAGTTACCAATGGATCCAATACCCGTTTAACTTCACCTTGCCTGCCGGGGTTTCTGATGTGGTGATCAAGATGTCGAACAACAGCGCGGGCGGTGCCCCTGCGAATGACCTTGCAATAGATGATATTGTTTTCCGGCCATACGGGCCCGATATAAAAGCAAGCTTCAGCAGCACTACGGAGACGGTAACAGCCGATGCCTGCTCGGATAACCCAACAAGCTATACCTTAAGCACCACTGCGCCGGATGGGTACTCCATCCTGTGGCAATACCAAAACAGCAGCGGCGCGTGGGCAGATGTGCCCGGAGCAAATAATACTTCCGCCTCTTATACTTTTACCTCGCCAACTACAGCCGGCACTTATAAATATCGTGTGGTTACGGCATTAACGGATAATATTACCTCTACACTTTGCAGGTCGGCATCAAACCAATTGACGCTTACTGTAGGTTCGTCGCCCTCATCATCGGCTACCTCCAACTCGCCGGTTTGCGCCGGGCAAAGTTTATCGCTAAGCGCATCTGCCGGTGTTTCCTGGGCCTGGACAGGGCCAAACGGTTTTACATCAACCCTGCAAAACCCGGTGATAAGCCCTGTTAACGAGGCGGCATCGGGCACCTATTACGTAACGGTTACTTCGGCATCAAACTGCCAGGTAGTGGCGCATGTAGATGTCAGCGTAAATGCCCAGCCTATTGCAGTAGCGAGTGCCGCAAGTAACGAGATCTGCGAAGGCGCTTCTACCCAGCTAACAGCAAGCGGAGGCGCAACGTATTCCTGGTTGCCTGTCACAGGGTTATCTGATCCAAACATAGCCAACCCAATTGCCAGTCCTGCTGAAACTACCACTTACACCGTTACCGTAAGCAACAGCAGCGCCTGTACCAGTACAGCAACGGTTACCATTAATGTTTTAAAGAAACCGGTAGCCAATGCAGGGGCCGATAAGCACATCACCCAGGGGCAATCTGTAGTTTTAGACGGCAGCGCGGGTGGCAGCAATGTAAGTTATTACTGGAGCTCTTCTGATGGCTCTGATAACATAACAGATCTTAAACCAACGATAAGTCCGCTGGAAGACGTTACCTATACGCTGCACGTTTTATCCAACGCCGGCTGCGGTTTAGAAGCTACGGACGATGTTTTTGTACGCGTATATAAAAAGGTAACCGTCCCCAATACCTTCACCCCCAACGGCGATGCCATTAACGATACCTGGGAGGTTGGTGCGCTGGATACCTACCCCGAAGCTAACACGCAGGTTTTTAACCGCTACGGTTCGGTAGTGTTCAGTAGTTTGGGGTACCCGAAAGCATGGGATGCTACCTATAACGGCAAGCAGATACCCACCGGCACCTATTATTATAAAATTGACCTGAAGAACGGGAATGTGCTGAGCGGGTGGGTATTGGTGTTGAGGTAGGTCTGAACCGGGATTGAGCGGATTTATACGATTCTTGGGATTTTTATCGACATGCCGTCAAAAATTTGGATAATCCGTTAATCCTAAAAATTCTGGTTAACACCGCAATAGCGATTGCAGCGGATACCGGCCTTGTGGTTAAGGCCTGCGCAGTATGAGCGTAAAGCGCGGCCTGCCTGCTGGTAGGCAGGGCCGTCGGCATTGCCATAATTCTGCTGACGGTAAGCAGTTGGCAATTGGCAAACCCATCTGCACATCAATGTCGTTTGCTTAAGAGTTAGTGGCCCCACCTAGATCCTCTCCAGAGGAGAGGATTTATAGCCCCTCTCCTTTGGAGAGGGGTTGGGGTGAGGCTACGCAACGTGCCGGTTCTTAAGTAAACATCATTCATCTGCACATCAAGTTCCCCTTAGTCGATACATTATACCCGTTAAACGATACTCTCCGCCGCAGCTGCCTGCAAACCCGCACTTTAGCTTCATAAAACTTAGCAAATAATACCATGAGAGCTTTTGAGGATAAAAAACATATACTGGTACTGGATAAAGATAACCGCATACTGTCTGTTGTGGACGACCTGATGCACCTGGGCAATTTTGAGGTGCACATTACTTACGATCCAAATGCGGTTTACGATAGTGCCAAGGCTTTAAAACCCGACCTGGTGATTTTAGATTACCTGTTGCTGAACAATGAGTGCCAGGAAATTTGCCGGGATTTTAAAGAAGATACCGAATTGCACGGCGTTCCCATTATTGTGGTTACTACCTACAAAAGCAAAAAAATACTTGCCGAAGCTTATAAATGCGAGGCCCTGTTTGTAAAGCCGCTGGATATTAGCCTGTTCGCTTCGCGAATGGATTACCTGATGGCATCATAATCAGCCAAAACAACAATTGAATATATAGCAAACCAATTTTTTAACCAAAATCAAGAATCATGAAAAGTAAATTTATCTACTACAGTTTAATGCTGCTGGGCAGTATTGGTGCATTTTCGTCCTGTACAAAAGATGCCGCCAATACCGCGACAGATACTACAACCACTGCTGCCAATAGTGCCTTGGCAACCGCCGTTGCTTCTACCGGCTCTATTGCCATCGCTTCTATTAGTTTATCGGGCAGTACCGATAGCCTGTATTTGGTGGGCTGTATGGGCAAGCGAGATAAAAAAGATACCGTTGCCTTTAGTGCGCTACCTGCCACCGTGGCTGCCTATTTAACAGCAAACTATGCGGGCTATACCTTTAAAAAGGCCTTCTCGGTAAAAGACAGCACGAGTACCTTGGTAAACTACATTGTGGCCATACAATTTAACGGCAACCCGGTAGGTTTAAAATTTGCTGCCGACGGCACTTTTGTAAGCGTACTGGAGCAACGCATTGGCGACGACTTGAAACATGGCCGCCGTTTCCACGAAGGCGGCCCCTTTGGCGACCGTAACGGCCACCCGCGCGATACCATAGCCTTATCGGCCATCCCGGCAGCGGTGAGTACTTATTTTACGGCCAATTACGCTGCTGATACGCTGCTGCACGCCTTTGTAACTCACGATAGCACCTACGTGCTCATTAGTAAGAATAATGGCCTATATGCAACCGCAATTAGCCCGGCGGGCAGTTTGGTAAAACGTGCGCTGATAGATAACCATCATGGTAAAATAGCTTCGGTAACAGAAGCAGCATTGCCTGCCCCGGCGACTACTTACCTGACTACCACCTATGCGGGCTATGTATTTAACAAGGCGTTTTCAATAAGTAAAGCGGGCGTTATACAAAGCTATGATGTGTTTATAACGGTGAACAACACCAAATATGTAGTAGCATTTAATGCCGCGGGCACATTTGTGGCAGCAAAGGCCATCCGTTAATTAGCCCACATTTATATATTAGCTATATCCCCCGCCCCGGCTCTGTAAAGGAGTTGGGGCTTTTTTGTGGAAGGTTTCAGCAGAATGGCGTTGCCTTCGGCCCGCGCTATCCGTTACAAGTCCGCACTTCGCTGCGCTGCGTTTACGGGCTTTCCACTTCTATCCCTAACGCAAAGAGTTGTCTGAACCTTGATTTACGGGATTGACAGATTGCCTTGATTTTTAGCTTCAAGTAATCCTATAATCAGGAAAATCATGGTTCAGAAAAATTGAGGAGGGCGTGGCGGATTGTGTGTTTTTACGCTGTAAACCCAACCACATCCCTCAAATAATTATCCATCAGTTCAATATCTACAGCATCATTCATATACCCGATGTGCATATCCGGGCGGATGATGAGGGCTTTGCGCTGCCCGGGGCGAATCTCAAACGCATCGAGGATATGCTGGTTCTTTTCAGATGGGGGCAGGTGGAAGAAGTTGAGTGTTTGGTTATACCGCTGGGTTATCCATTTGGCCAGGGCAAACAGGTAATTTTCTTGTATTATTCCAATAGTGACAAGCGTGAAACCGGGCTTGCTGCACCAGGCGTGGATATCTGTTTTTTCTTGCTTCTTCTTGTCGAAGATCTCAAGGTAAGGGAGCCGGTCGCCGGCTTTGATTTGGGAATTATGGCTGAGGTGCAGGTTCAGTTTGCTGTCGCGATAGTTGATACCCGTTTGCGATACGCCTTTAAAAAATGCCGTTCGCATTTTGTCCTTCTTCCAAAAGAACTTAAGCGCCGGCGGAACGATGAAGCGTTTGATAAAATTACTAAACAAACTCTGCGAGGTAACCATGTTAAACACCTTATCGGTGCTGTTGAGCAGATCGCGGGCAACAGGCATCCGCTCTTCCGCGTAGCTGTTTAATATGCCGGGGGCAAACTGTCTGTTTACTACGCCCGCCAGTTTCCAGGCGAGGTTGTATGCATCCTGCAGGCCGGTATTCATACCCTGGCCGCCAACCGGCGAATGGATATGCGCAGCATCGCCCACCAAAAAGCAGCGGCCATCGTTAAATTTATCGGCCATTCGGTGGTGCAGCTTATAAATGGTGAACCAGTTTACCTGTTCCACATCCAGCGGCAGGGCGGTTATCGCGCGTAAGTGAGGCAATACATCATCAAAAGTTTTTTCCGCATCATTATCCAATATAGCGGGCAGGTTGCCAACTACCCTGAAGTTACCTGCTTCAGGCATCAGGAAAAACCCCGCAAAGCCTTTGCCGGACAGATACAGGTGTACAAAATCGTCTGTAAAGGCATTGTTTATCTTCACATCGGCCAGGTAAAATTTATGCTGGTAAGTGTCACCGTTAAATGCTATCCCCAATTGCTTGCGCACCACGCTATGCGCGCCATCGGCACCTATAACATAATTGCAGGTAAGGGTTTGGGTGTTACCGCCGGTTTCCAACTCTGCCTCCACGCCATCAGCTGTTTGCTTTAATGCAACAAGCGAGGTTTGCCAATAAACGGGGCAACAGTTTAAGGTAAGGTGGTCCAGTAAAACGCGTTCGTTTTTGCTTTGCGGAAACATTAAAACATAAGGGTAAGGCGTTTGCCCGGTGCCCGCATTTCGCAATGGCAGGCTGGCAATAACTTCCTCTCCGCGATGCAGCATAGCGCCGCCCGCGGGCTTCCCCTCTTTTAATACCTGGGCTATAACACCCATTTGTCGATAGATCTCCAGCGAACGGGCCTGCACGGCTAATGCTTTAGAATGATTGGTTGGGCCCTGCCGGGTATCAATAATGGTAGGGATAACCCCGTAGCGCAGCAATTGGGCGGCCATCATCAGCCCCGAAGGGCCGGCGCCTACAATCAGTACCTCGGTATGTTTTGGCAGGGCTATCATCAGTTCATCAGGCGTGGAAGAGTAAGAAAATAGCCGGGCGCTTGCGCAGATCGGGCACTTGTTTCTTCCAGTCGCCTATGCTCATGGTTTTTATAAATTCGGTAGACGCTGTAATATCACAGGCAATGCAAAGCCTTGTTTGTGGCTTGCAGGCTTTCAGTACATCATCCAGCATGCTATCGTTACGGAAGGGTGTTTCGATGAACAGCTGCGTTTGGTTCTTCTCGGCCAAGGCTTCCAGTTCTTTTATTTTTTTGGCGCGCTCCACTTTATCAATGGGGATATAGCCGTGGAAAGTAAAGCTTTGTCCGCTAAACCCGGAAGCCATCAGCGCCAATAATAGCGAACTTGGCCCCACCAATGGCACTACTTTAATGCCTTTGCGGTGCGCTTCGGCTACAATATCTGCGCCGGGGTCGGCAATTCCCGGGCATCCGGCTTCGCTCATTAAACCAACGTCGTTACCGGCCATCAAACCTGCAAAGAACTCTTTTAAGCCACTGTCGCGGTTGTGTTTGCCATAGTCGTGGATCACCAGTTCGCTTTGCGGGGTTTTCAGCCCGGCCTCTTTTAAAAAGCGGCGGGCGGTTTTTTCGTTCTCTACAATGTACTCTTTTACCGCGTTGATGGTATCTACGAGGTAGGGAGTAAATGATTTTGCCGAGGCGGCATCGGCGAGGGGTACGGGTATTAAAAAAAGCGTTCCTGGTTGCATTATGCAAATTGACGTTTTTTATTTAATTTAAGCTAATCGTAAAACTGTTTAAAGTATGAAATCATTAGGCATCAACTGGTTCATAGAAGGCTCGATAGATTTTGAGCACAAAAAATACATTTTGCTGGATTATTTGCAGGAGATAAACCGCCATTTTGATAAGAGCAGGCTATACCCCAACCTTACCGACCTGATATTTCATTACAACAACCTGCTCGATTTTAAGAACAATAAAAGCGCTCTGCAACAGGCTTTTCCGCAACGGCTCACCAAGGCCGATATTGAAGCTGTGAAACTAACCTATCAAAAAATAGTACAGGATGATACATCGATGGCGGAGATAGAAAGCATTATTTACTACGCCCTCAGCAAAATGAACCCGGCCATACAAACGGGCATGGAGATCTACGATTTCGTGGAAAGCCGCCTCAATATCGACCCAATAGGGCTGGTACCGCTGATGCCCTATCACGGTTATTTTAGCTTACGGAATGGCAAGGAACGTACCAATTACATCTACGAATACCAGGTGACCATTTTCGAGAACAAAGACGACAAGTTTCGCGGCATCAACGTACAGTTTATTGATACCTACGAGCAAAGTATCACCACCACGCCGGAATATATTAAGCTTGATCTGATCCGCCGGCACAAGCACCTGCCCAACCCGGCGGTGTATTATGTGCAAAGCGATATTGCGTTTCCGCTGGAGCAAACTTTATTGCCCGTAGCTAAAAGGAGTTTGGTGAAGTATATATCGAGCGTAGCGTAGCTTGGTTGGCAGTTTGTAGCGGGCTTTAGCAGGAAGCAGTTAGTGCATAATTCCCATTTTGTCATTGCGAGCGAAGCGCGGCAACCTCATGGGACATTTAGCAAACCTGCAAAGTAGCGACGCTCGTCCTATGAGATTGCCACGTCGCGCTCCCACACGGCCTCCCCGCCGCTCCTCGCAATGGCAATTCGGTTTGGGGTGTGGCTTATTTCAACTTCGCCAGCGCCGCTTTCACCCTTGGCAACAGATCCTTCATCTCCTGCAAGGTGCTTGCCCCAACAGATACGCGGAACCAGGCGCTATCATCGCCCGTACCGAATGCCGAGAACGGTACCAGGGCCACGCCTGCTTCTTTGATGAGGTAAAAATTTACATCGGCAGAGTTGGCCAGTATTTTGCCATCTGCTGTGGTTTTGCCTATATAATCAACTTTCACAGTAAGGTAGATAGCACCCATCGGTTCGATAGAATCTATGCTAAAACCTTCGCCCTTTAAAGCCTGGAAGCCTTCGTGCAGGGTATTCAGGCTTGCCTGGATGTCTGCCTTTAACTTGTCGAGGAAAGTATCCACAACAGGCTCATTCTTCAAATATTCTGCCATGGCAACCTGCTCTGCCTTGGGCGACCAGGCACCCATGTGGCCAACAATGGCTTTCATGTTGTTGATGATCTCGGCCGGGCCAAAGCCCCAGCCTACGCGTACACCCGTTGCTGCAAAGCATTTAGAACCGCCATCTACAAACACGGTGTAATCCCTTAATTCCGGGCGCAGGGTGATCGGGTCGTAATGTTTGTGTTCGCCGAAGGTGAGTTGAGAGTAGATCTGGTCGTACAGCAGGTACAATGGTTTTTGATCTGCGGGGCGGCTTTTGTTTTCGGCTATTACCAGGTCGCAAATTTCTTCCAGGTCCTTTTTGCTGAACATGGTGCCGGTAGGGTTCAATGGCGAGCAAAGGGCCAGCAAAGTCGCTCCTTTTAAATGCGGGCGCAGTTCATCTGCTGTTGGCATAAAATTATTTTCGGCACGGGTGGGCACGATAAGCTTTTCGGCGCCGGTAAGATCGCAATAGTGGTTGTTGTTCCATGATGGTGCCGGAAAAACCACCCAATCGCCCGGATCAACCAGGGCTAAATAGGTAGAATAGATCAGCGGGCGTGAACCACCCGAGATCAATATTTCGTTGGCACCATATTCCAGACCCATGCGGCTTTTTAAAAAGCCCGATACGCTTTCGCGCAGGCTCAGCATCCCATCCGCGGGCGGGTAGTTGGTTTGGTTATGGTTATAGGCATCAATAATGCCGTCCTTCAGTTCGGTAGGGATAGGGTAAATATCAGCGTCGAAATCGCCGATGGTGAGGTTGGCAATGTTTTGGCCTTGTTTTTTTAATTCGTTTATTTCGCCTGCTATTTTTATAATTTCAGAGCCGCTTAAATTCTGCGCTAATACCGATACTTTCATTATAGATTTTTTACGAAGGGCAAATATAAGGTAAAAGGTGAAAGGTTAAGGGTAAAAGGTTGGCTTTCTTGCTCAATGGCTTTGCATCCTCAGCCGGTAAGTATATAACAGAAAAGGCGAAAGAATTTACCTTTCGCCTTTTACCTTTATCCTTTCACCTAAACTATAGATACGCCTTTCGGAGCCGGATGATCCTGGCCCAGTGCATGAGTTTCATTATCGGGTACACGGGGTCTATCTCGAACCATTTAGCGCCAAAGTTTGCATTGTTTGGGCGCTTGTGGTGATTGTTCTGGAATAATTCACCCAGCATAAAAAAGTCGAACGGGGTGGTGTTTTTTGATTTGTCGTTATTATCAAAGTTAGCGTAACCGTATTTGTGGCCGCACCAGTTTACAATTGCACCGTGGATAGGGCCCATCATAAAGTGAATAGGGATCAGCAAGAACATCCACCATGCGGTAGCAAACTGCACGTAAAAGGCTACATATAAACCACCGAATACCAAGCGGGAGATAATGGAAGAACCAATATAATCGAGGAATTTCCACTCGGGGTAATTGCCTTTAAAGCGTTCTTCCGGTTCTTTTAAACGTTTAATATGGTCGCGGTAGCTTAACACGGTGTGCCACATCATTTGGAAAACATCCGTAAAAAAGTGTGGTGAGTGCGGGTCTTTTTCGGTATCGCTATATGCATGATGCTCGCGGTGCATAATGGCATAAGCTCTGGGGTTTAAAAATGATGAACCCTGGAAAATATACGTCATGATGTAGAAGGTGCGCTCGAAAAATATATTGGTAGTAAACATTTTATGAGAGGCGTACCTATGCAGAAAGAACGTTTGAAAGAACAGGGATAAAAACCAGTGAGCCAGGAAGAAGATAAGTATGATCACAGCGTAAAAAAATTAATGTAGAAGTATTATTTATAATGATTACAAATATAACGATAAAAATCTTTCGTTGGATTTATAAATGTGTATTCGTTTTAAAAAAATAAAAAAAGCCGCACGGTTTACCGTGCGGCTCCTGTCAATAATGTGTTGATTTACACCTGTGCATCTCTTAAGGCCTTGATGGTATCGTGGCCTTCGTTTATAACTTGCTGTTGCGTTGCAATTAAAGCGCTGTGCTCTGGCAATAAGCCGTTATCTTCGGTTAATGCATCGCGGTATGCTTTTTTAATCGCATCCTCGCCGCGTTCGCATTCTGATAAGATCGCTTTACGGTCGTGACCGGTAAATGTAGCTTTTACATCTATCCAGGCGCGGTGCAAAGTGCCGGTTACGGTATTGCCGGTTTCTAATTCGCCACCTATTTGGCCTACTGCTGCGCTTAGCTCCTGCACGTTTTGACGGCTATCGCTGGCAAATTGTTCAAAAACAGCCTTCAGATCGATATCACCTTCGCCCAGGTCTTTACCTGCACGTGTGAATCCATCTATACGGTCGTTATTGATCTCTATTAAGTCGTTTAATACTTCTAATGATTTTTCTGTGGTAGTTTCCATAGTAGTGTTTTCTTATTTGTTTGATAAGGTATATGCAACCGCCATGCCAATAATTAATTTGTAATTAAAAAAATTACAAGTTTAACATGGGCTTAGCATGCTTTAGCGAAATAAAACACGAAAATTGCTTAACGCAAAAAGGGGGGGGCACCTTTAAGGCGGAAGTTTAGGACAGTGTGTACTTTAATTTGGCAAGGGCGTTAATCATTCGTTCGCCGGTTTTTAAGCCAGTAAGCACCCAGGGCTATGGCGATAACGAGGTGGTTTAAAATGGTAGGTATTAGCCCGTAGTGCTTTTTCATAATAGCAAAACGCTCTTTTAAACTTTGGCGGTGTTTGGCTTTAGACATGCCGCCAACCAGGTACTTCGCCACGTAGCCTTCCACTTTAACTATCTTTTTTGCTTTTTTAGCCGCGCGGATGATCCAGTCGATATCGGCGCTCAATTGATAAGCCGGATTGTAGGGTGTTGTTAACGCCCTGCGGATGTAGATAGCCTGGTGACTTACACTCATGCCGTATTTAAAGCTTCGCCAACTAAATTTGCGCGGCGCTTTATGGCGGCGCTGACCAAGGCTTTCGCGGCGGGCATTCACCATTTCGGTTTCGCCGTAATAGATATCGGCACCATCGGCAGTGGCAAAAACTTTATCAACGGTATCGGCGGTGTAAAACTCATCGCCCGAGTTCATAAAGATCACATAATCGCCGGTAGCAATGGCCAGTCCTTTGTTCATGGCATCGTAAATGCCCTTATCCGGTTCGCTGATGAGTTTGGCGATGCGGCTTTTGTAGGTATTGATGATATCCAATGTGCCGTCGGTGGAGCCGCCGTCTATCACAATATATTCTATTGCCGGGTGGGTTTGGTTAAGCACCGAAAGCAGGGTGCGGCCAATATCGGCCACATTGTTGTATACAACGGTAATTACCGATAGGGTAGGCTTCATGCGTTCGCTCCTTTCAAAACTGATTGATAAAGGCTGATGTATTGCCCGGCTACTTTCTCGTTATTAAAATCGCGCAGCACCTTTTCGCGTGCCGCATCTGAGAGTATTGCGGGATTGGCGGCAGATAAAATGTAATTGATGCCTGCAGCCAGATCGGCCGAGGACTTAAAGGCAGCGAGGTAGCCGTTAACCTCATGATCTATCATATCGGGTATGCCGCCGGTATCAAAAGCAACTACCGGTGTGCCGCAGGCCATGGCCTCCATAATGGTGTTGGGCAGGTTGTCTTCTATCGATGGCAGCAGGAAAACATCGGCCAGGCTATAGATCTCGGCCAGGTCGCTTGCCGAAGTAATGATATTTAATTGATGTACACGGAAAGGCAGGGTAGCGGTATCAAAACGTTTGTTTTTACCAAAGATCACCATTTCCACGTTTTCCGTGCCGGGATAATTTTTAAGATAAGCTAAGGCTTCTACCAAATAAGCAAGCCCCTTGCGCCTGTCGGCAATGTTGGCCGCGCCAAACAGGATGATCTTTTTACCGGCATCGATCCCCCATTTCTTTCTTGCCTCATCCATCTTTCGCGGCGAAAAAAGTTCGGTATCAATAGGGTTGGGGATAGCCTGGATGCTCGCGTTTTTAAGCAGTGTGCTGGTTTTAGCCACCTCCCCCAGCCACCTGCTACAGGTTACAAAGGAGATATTTTTTGTATCGCCCAGTAGTTTGCTTTTGCGGAGCCAGCCGGTATGCGAAATATCGTCGGGCTTAGGATTGCGCAGGAAATAACAATTGCCGCATTCGTATTCGAAATGATTACAATCGCCGGCGTAGTGGCAGCCGCCGGTAAACATCCACATATCGTGCAGTGTCCAAACGATGGGTTTGTTTAATTTGATCAGCGTATCCAGATCGGCTATGGATAAAAAGCCGGAGTTGGTCCAGTGGATGTGCAGGATATCGGCATCCTTTATCACGGGATCATTGCTGATATCCGTACCGGCATTGGCTGTAGAGAAAGCAAAACGTACACTGCGATCCTTTGCCTTAAAGGCGATAAAGGGCAGCCGCTCGTAAAAAAAATCGAAATTGGAATGCAGTTTATCCAGTTTGTTTTTTTCTACCGAATATACTGCGGGTTCGTTGCGGTTTTTGTGCTGCACTACCATGGTTACCTCCACCTGCTGCAATTGCAGGGCTTTTAATAAGCGCATACAGGCTTCGGCGGCGCCCCCGCCCGAATCAGATGTGTTTATTAAGGCAACCTTCATTTGGTAACGTCATTTATCGGGGCAAGTATAATGATACTAAAATTAAAAATTTTACTTTTGAACGCTTCATCTTTTTC
Organism: Mucilaginibacter pankratovii; assembly: GCF_014773265.1. Classification (GTDB taxonomy): domain Bacteria; phylum Bacteroidota; class Bacteroidia; order Sphingobacteriales; family Sphingobacteriaceae; genus Mucilaginibacter; species Mucilaginibacter pankratovii. Next base: position 251,283 of record NZ_JACWMY010000009.1, read on the forward strand.
AACACGAAGCATCACAGCAAAATTAGCAGACAGGCATGAATTTTTTCGCGTATTTATTCCAGGATTGGCGGGCCAACCGGGGCAATATAAAAGCGCAGCTGGTGCTGTTTATGTTCAGGCTGGTAAATGCTATCAACCGCTATATGCTGCTCAAAATTATCTTTTTCCCGTACCTTATGTTCTACCGTTTTTTTGTAGAATGGAGCTTAGGGATCGAGCTTCCGCGCAAACTTACCGCCGGTAAAAACCTGGTGTTTTACCACGGGCAGGGGCTCGTTGTAAACTACGGCACCATCCTTGGCGAAAACTGCGTACTGCGCAACGGCGTTACCATCGGCCACAAAAAACTGGCGGATGGTAGCCATAGCAAGTGCCCGCAAATTGGCAATAATGTGGATATCGGCCCAAACGTTTGCATCATTGGTGATGTAACTATTGGCGATAATGTAGTAATAGGTGCCGGAGCGGTAGTAGTGAAAAATATCCCGGCAAACAGCATAGCAGTGGGCAACCCGGCACGGGTATTGGAAAAGAAAACAGGGGTTGCAACCCAAACTAACGATATTTAATGGACAATAATTTAACCGACAGGGCCTTCTGGAAATCGTTTTGGGAATCGAGGATAGGGCTGATATTTAAACTGAAACCCAATTATGTTTTTGGGGATATTTTAGGCAAGATCATTGCCAAAAAGGGTGCTAAAACCGCCATTGAATTGGGTGGTTTCCCGGGTTACTATGCCATCTACCTCAAAAAATATAAAGGATTAAAAACCACCCTGCTGGATTATTTTATCCACCCCGAACTGGTAAATCAACTGCTCGAAGCGAACGATCTGAAAGAAGGCGATATCGGTATCATTGAAGCTGATCTGTTTACCTGCCAACCTGCCGAAAAGTACGATATGGTGCTTTCCTTTGGCTTGATAGAGCACTTTAACGATACTAAATTCATCATTGGCGAGCACCTTAAATTTTTAAAGCCGGGCGGTACGCTGTTCATCACTCTGCCAAACTTTAAAAGCGTGAACGGATGGGTGCAGCGCAGCTTTGATAAAGAGAACTACGATAAGCACAACATTAACAGTATGGACCTCGCCCTGCTGAAAAGCAGCTGCGAAGCTTTAGGGCTGAAAAATGTGGAAGCTTATTACCACGGCAAATTTTCGGTATGGCTGGAGAATAAATCCGAACAAACCGCTGTTGCCAAATTGCTGATGAAAACCATTTGGGTAGCCGGGAAAGTGTTTACCAAGGTTATCCCGGTGGAGAGTAAAGCGCTGTCGCCTTATATTGTGGTGAAGGCGGAGATGTAAACTATCCTAAGCTTCTTGTCATCTCGAGGGAAGCGCAGCGACGAGAGATCTTGTTAGATATGCAAGGTAGCGAGCTTTGCATGTTCGCCTTGCATATCTAACAAGATTTCTCCCTCGCTATCGCTTGGTTCGAAATGACATACAGGTAAGATAAAAGCAACAAAAAAAGCCCCGCAATTTCTTGCAGGGCTCCAGATATCTGAAACTAAAAATTAAACAACGTAGTTCCAGCCGTGGGTATCGGGCGTGGTGCCGTATTTAATGGCATCCAGCGTGTTGAATACACGTTTAGAAAACTCCCGTGTTTCCGGATCGCTCAGGAAGTATTCTTCACCGTTGTAGCTGATAGAGCCTACAGGCGCGATGGTTGCGGCGGTACCGGCACCAAAAGCATCGGTTAATTTGCCGTTTTTGGCACCTTCAATAATTTCGGCAACAGAAACCTTACGTTCTTCAACGGTGATGCCCCACTCTTTGGCTAAAGCAATAACCGTATCGCGGGTTACACCATCCAAAATAGTGTTACCAGCCTCGGCGGTGATCAGTTTACCATCTAACAGGAACATCGCGTTAGCGGCACCCATTTCCTCAATGTAAGCGTGGTCCTTGGCATCCGTCCAGATCAGTTGGTCGAAACCTTCTTCGGCAGCTTTGCGGGCTGGCAGCATAGACGAGCCGTAGTTACCTGCAGCTTTTGCATAACCCATACCGCCTTCGGCAGCGCGGGTATAATAGGTTTCTATTTTAACGCGCAATGTCTTAGAAAAATATGGGCCAACAGGGCCAAGCAATACTACAAATTTATAGGTAGCCGATGGCGTTACGCCCAGGTATGGGTCGGTAGCGAACATAAACGGCCTGATGTAAAGGGCGTGGTTCTCTTTGGTTGGGATCCAGTCGCGGTCGATATCTACCACGGCGGCAATACTCTGTACAAATATATCTTCGGGCAGCGTTGGCATACAAAGGCGCTCGGCCGATTTGTTAAAACGAATAGCATTTTTATCGGGGCGGAAAATAGTGACCGTACCATCGGCATGTTTGTAAGCTTTAATGCCTTCAAAAAAAGCCTGGCCATAATGCAGGGCAGAAATAGCAGGGCTCATGGCAATTGGGCCGTAAGGGACGATCTCGAAGTTTTTCCATTCGCCGTCGATGTAATCTGCCACAAGCATGTGGTCAGAAAAAGTGCGCCCAAAGGGCAGATTGTCAAAATCGGTTTGTGCTAAACGCGATTGTGATGTTTTGGTAAGTTTGATGTCCAGAGTTTCGGTCATGGCAGTACGTGTTATCCTAAAAATGGCAAGTTAAAAAATTTTCGCCTGATTTTTCACTTTTTAAACTACTAAAGGTATATTAGTAGGCTTAAACCCTAAACAACCATGTCGAAATATGAACTGACCACGGAGGGCCGGCTTAAATTAAAGCGGGCGTGGACCATTAGCATCTTAGCTTCGTTTGCTGCTATCATAGGCGTTTTTTCTTACAGCCTGCTTTACCGCACCGGCGATGCCATAAGCGTAGCCGTTTTTGCAGTAATTTTGGCCGCACTTACAGGTTTTTTCTTTTACGGCCGCAAGAAATATTTTTTGAACACCGATAGCACCGAGCTTACCGTTGATGACGATAAAATTACGCTGCATGTATCGGGCCAGCCCGATGTTGCCATAGCGTTTGAGAATATCAGCCAGGTAAAACCCGCTAAGCAGGGTATCTACCTCATTAATAAATTCCCGTCGAAGAAATCATTATTTGTGATGAATAAGTTTGAATGTTTTGACGAGATCCAAAAGCTGGTAGCTGATCGTGTGAAGGAATACAGCATGTTAACCGTGCGCTAAAATTGATAAACAGGAGCAGCGCCCCTCTGCTACTGTACCATGGTGAAAGCGGCCCCCGCTGCTACAACCCGCTCACCACTTTTTCAACCCAACCTTTACCCCAGTCCTCCAACTCCTCTGCCGACCAAAGCGAAGGATAAAACACTCGTTTTTGAAAACGCGGAGGCAGATACTTTTGCCAGTTGGTACCACCCGTGGCTTTTATTTCCTCGGGTTCGCGGTGCAGATAGCGCACGGCAGATTTGTAATGCGAGAGCGGCCAGTTTACGTTTACATTAATATCCAGCTGTCTCAATTGTTCGGCCAATGCGGTAGTATTTTCGCCGTTTGCTGTAAGTTGTTTATACAAACTGTAAAAATTGGTGGTACTAACACTTTTGCCCAGTTCGATAAACGTTTTGGCGTACTTTTTTTCGAACTGTTTTAGGGTGAGCGTTTTTTTGCCGGTAGAAAGTTCGGTAGCGCCAAATTTCCAGTAGATGTGCTCAAATTGCTCATCGATAGTTGCACCGCGCAATTCTTCGCGCTGGTCCTTAGCCACCAGGTTGATAAAATCGGTAGCGTAGATCTCTATCATACGGTATTGCCCGCTTTGGAAACCGCTGGCAGGTAGTAACGACATGCGGAACTGCAGGAATTGCTCTTTCTCCATCCCATCCACCATAATTTCGAAGGAATTGGTAAGCGCCTCGAAATAGCGGTTAATGCGCTGCAAGCGTTTGGTGAAAAACTCTGCCGTTAATGGGGTGGCGGATGCAATTTGCTTGCACTCGTGCAAGCTCAGCTTAAAATATAGCTCCGTTATCTGGTGATACATGATGAAGATCTCTTCATCAGGGAAGGGTGTTTTTGGGCTTTGCAGGCTCAGCAAAGTATCCAGGTGGATGTAGTCCCAATAGGTTAAAAAATCGGCATGCAGCAAGCCATCCAGGTAGCTGCTCATATCCTGCCCCATGGCCTCGTATTTTTCCTGCAGCAGGGCTAATTTGTTTTCTATTTCGGGAGAGATACTCATTGGACAAAGATAAGAAGGATTTCGGATGTGGGATTTGAGATTTCCGAAATCCGAAATAAAAGATATATTTGCTACACACAAAGGCAATGGTGTTCTGCCTATTTGAACCGCTGCAAAGCTGATGACGCCTACCCAAATATTTATTTATTTGCATGTAGGTTATGTTTAAAAAATTCTTTTCTAATCAGTTCAATCTCTTAAAGTATCTTATCCGCTGGTCGGTGATCGTTATCCCCGTGGCTATTGCTATCGGCAGTATGGTAGCCTTGTTTTTATGGCTGCTTGGCTGGGCCATCCACTACAGGTTTGGGCATACGTGGCTGCTGTATTTGTTGCCATTGGCGGGTATTGTTATTCATTTGCTATACAAATGGTACGGCCAATCTGCCGAGCGGGGCAATAACCTCATTATCGACGAGATTCACCAACCCGGTGCCGGGGTGCCAAAACGCATGGCCCCGCTTATTTTAGTTACCACCGTTATTACCCACTTATTTGGCGGCTCTGCCGGGCGCGAAGGTACCGCCGTACAAATTGGCGGCAGCCTCGCTAACCTGTTTGCCGACTGGTTTAAACTGGACGAAGCCGATAAAAAAACCGTGCTAACAGCAGGCGTAGCGGCAGGTTTTGGCGCGGTATTCGGTACGCCCTTAACGGGTACCATCTTCGCGCTGGAGGTGATTGCCATTGGGCGTATTAACTATACAGCATTGCTGCCTTGTCTTATCGCCGGGCTTATCGGCGATATCACGGTATCGGCTTGGGGCGTTAAGCATACGCTATACCATGTAGATATTGTTGACACAGGCCAGGTGCTTTATGGCCAGCATTTACCGGTGAGTTTAATATTACTTGCCAAAGTGATAATCGCCGCGGCTGTTTTCGGCCTGGTAAGCATGGCCTTTGCCAATGCCGTGCATTTGGTTAAGAATGTTGCTTTAAAATGGATCAAAGTAAACTGGCTGGTGCTGGTTTGTGGTGGTTTACTCATCATAGGCCTAACTTATTTATTGGGCAGGCCCGATTATCTGAGCCTGGGTGTAGAACCGGAGTACCCCGGCGCCGTTACCATTGTATCGGCTTTTCAGCATGGCGGAAGCCTCGCGTTTAGCTGGTTATGGAAATTGATCTACACCGCAATAACTTTAGGCACGGGCTTTAAAGGTGGTGAGGTTACGCCACTATTTTATATAGGTGCTACCCTCGGCAATACGCTGGGCGAATTGATGAACGCACCTGTCGGCCTTTTTGCCGCGCTTGGCTTTATAGCGGTATTTGCCGGCGCTACCAATACACCTTTAGCCTGCACCCTAATGGGGATAGAACTTTTTGGGGGCGAGTACGCCCTGTTTTTTGCGGTGGCCTGTATTACAGCCTATTTTTTTAGCGGCGAAGGCGGCATTTATCCGGCACAGCGGGTAGCCCATGCCAAATTGCCCGCAGGCGAGGCGGCCAAACCTAAATACCTGCACAGGATGCTGGCAAAATATAAATTATAACGGCTGCATCTTTGCCAAAACATATTGCCTGCAAATTGTTTATTAAGCAATACCAAAAACCCTTACAACCATGCATATTAATAAGATCCTTATCGGTATAGACGACAGCAAATTTGCCGAGTACGCGGCCTCTTATGGCTTCGACCTTGCTAAAACATTCAACGCCCACGTGGGGCTGGTGCATATTGTAGAGCCAATGGTAACGCCGGTAACCACCAACGATACCATTACCGGGCTGCCTTTTCAGGATTCGGGCGTGAATGAGGTGGAACTACTCAACATACAGGAAGACATGAGCGATAACATTGTTAACCGCACCATAAAAAAATATGCAGGCAATTTGAAGGTTACGCATTTTAACGAATATGGTTCAACAGCCGATGGCATACTGCATTGCAGCAAGGAGTTTAAGGCTGATCTGATCGTTATAGGTACGCACAGCCGCACAGGGATCGACCGCCTGCTGATGGGCAGCGTAGCCGAAAGCGTAGTGCGCAGTTCTCAGGTGCCTGTACTGGTGGTGCCTTTGGTTAATAGTTGATGGTTCATAGTTCATGGCCGGAGCTCTTTTACTATGAACTATCATCCATGAACTGCCTAATAAAGCAGCCTAAACTTTATCGTCTGCTCAATAGCTTTCAATTCGTTTAGTACCCCTGCTTCGTAGCCGGTATTTACATCGGTGATAACGTAGCCTATCTGGCTGTTGGTCACCAAAAACTCGCCAACTATATTGATGTTGTGACGAGCGAAAACTTCGTTTATTTTGGCCAGGATACCCGGTACGTTCTTGTGGATGTGGATCAAACGGTGCGCGTTGTTGTTGCGCGGCGGCTGCAGATCGGGGAAGTTACAGCTCATGTGGGTACGGCCCTCATTCATAAAGGCGATAACCCTCTTGGGGATAAAGTCGGAATTGCGGGGGTTATCCTTCGGGTCGTCGAATATGATGATACCCGCGGCACAAGCGGCTTCGGATAATTTGCGACCTATCCTGCCGAAACAACCAATTACTTTAAGGCGGCCCGCATTCTGGATCTGCTCCGGAGTTGGCTGGTTGGCCTCGTCGCAGAATAATACACCTGCTTCGTCCAGGTACTTTTCTTCAATAATATCTTTATGGCGCAGGTTGTAGCCTTCGCGTTTCATCTGACCTAAAGCCTCGTCGTCAATATCACCAACTACTAAACACTTAATGCGATTTTTTGGGTAGGAGATAGCCCTTGGCAGCTTGTTGATGTACAAAAATTCATCAAAGCTTGGGGTAATGTGGTCGGCCTTTTCGGCTACAGATTTGCGTTCGATATTCTCGGTAAAGGCAAAGAATTTTTTGATCATGCCCGATTCCTTCAGCTGGAAATCGGAGTAACCATCACCTATACCAAAGATCTCTCCCGGCAGGTTAAGCTCTTTCAGCAATTTTACCTTGCCACCTTCTTGTGAGAGTGGGTTGGTACGGTCGTACCCTACAATATTGCCTTCCTCGTCAAACTCAAAAGTATTGGCGTAGATGTTTTCTTTTTTAATATGATACTCGGTAACAACCGGGATAATAAATTCCTTGAACCCGCCGGAAACGATGAGTACCTCATCCTGGTGGTTTTTAAAGAAAATGGTATTGCGCGAAAAAGAAGTAGATACCTTCTTCTTCAGGTGTGTGATCAGTTGTTTCAGATGGTCGCGGTTAGCGCATAATAGCTTTACCCGTGCCTGCAAACTTTCGGTGAACGAAAGGCGGCCCTCCATCGAAGCGTTGGTGAGGTCTTCTATTTGTTTGTAAATAGCCTCTCTGTCGGGGTGGTTTTTAAGGGAAATGCGGGCAAGTTCGTCAAGTGCTTCTACCTGGGTAAAGGTGCTATCGAAATCTATAATGAAATATTGGTCCATGGGATGCAAATCTGCTGAGCTGCAAAAGTGCAAATTTTTGAGTTAAGGAGGCGTTGGCAAAAAAGGTTATTTACCCACAGTGTTAATAACCAGCACTGCTGTCTTCTCCATCAAATAAATTACAAGCAAACAATCCGCGCCTTTTATATATTTGATTTTTAAACAGGCCTCAAACCCATGAAGATCAAATCCATTGCTTTTATTGCCCTTGCCGGCTTCGCAGCTTTTTTAGCAAGCTGTACATCTGATCAAAAAAAGGAAGCCGCCACCGCCACTGATACGGCCCTGGCTGCCGATATAAAACAGCATATAGCCGTTTTGGCCAACGACTCGCTGCTGGGCCGCAAGCCGTTTACGGCCGGCGAGGATAAAACTATCGCGTACATATCGTCGCAATTCAAAAAGCTTGGCCTGGAGCCGGGCAACAACGGCAGCTACTACCAGGATGTGCCGATGGTGGAGATAGGTCCTGCCGCTGCGCCGACCATGCAGATAACCGGCAAAGCAGCTATGGATGTAAAAAACACCATCGATTTTGTTGCCGCTACCCGCCAGGAACTGCCGTCGCTGGAGTTAAAAAACTCGCCGCTTGTTTTTGCGGGATATGGCATTGTAGCGCCCGAATATAAGTGGAACGATTACGCGGGCCTTGATGTAAAAGGCAAAACCGTTGTGGTGCTGGTGAACGATCCCGGCTTTAAAGCGCCCGAAAAATTATTTAAAGGCGATACCATGACCTACTATGGCCGCTGGACCTATAAATACGAGGAAGCCGCCCGCCAGGGTGCTGCCGGTGTGCTCATTGTTCATCAAACCGAACCAGCGAGCTACGGCTGGCAGGTGATCCAAAACAGCTTCACGGGTTCAAAACTATACTTAACCCAGGCTGATAAGCACATGAACCGTTGCAAGGTTGAGGGCTGGCTGAGCGAAGAGAGCGCCAAGAAACTGCTTGCAGGTGCCGGGATTACCGAAGATATGCGCGCTTATGCCCGCAAAAAAGATTTTAAGGGGATACCGTTGAATAGCTCGGTATCGGTAAGCTTAAAAAACAAACTGAAGTATTCTACTTCGCATAACGTGATAGCCACCCTTAAAGGCAGCACCGCGCCGGGCGAGTATATCTTATACACGGCTCACTGGGATCATTTTGGGGTTAAAATGCCGGCTATAAAAGGCGATAGCATTTACAACGGTGCTGTTGATAACGCCAGCGGTGTAGCGGCTATTTTAGCTGTTGCCAAAAAATTCACGCAGGGTAAGGATGTACCAAATCGCTCTATTGTTTTCCTGGCGGTTACAGCCGAGGAGCAGGGGCTTTTAGGATCTGAATATTACGGTACCCATCCTGTTTACCCGCTTAATAAAACAGTTGCCGACCTTAACATCGATGCATTATCTGATTTTGGCGAAACCTGCGACTTTTCTATCACCGGCAAAGGGCAAAACGATTTGGATGATTACGTAATAGCACTTACCAAACCTTACGGCTGGACGGTTGTAGGCGATAAAACACCGGGCTCGGGCAGTTACTACCGGTCGGATCATTTTAATTTTGCAAAGGTGGGCGTGCCGGCCTTAGATCTGCACAACGGTGCAAACTCCATAACAAAAGGCGAAGCCTACGGTACCGAACAACTGAAAGAGTACAACGATAATCGCTATCACCAGCCATCAGACAATTACAGCGACAGCATGAACACCCTGGGCATGGCCCAAACCACCGACCTGATGTATAAACTGGGCCAGCAACTGGGTAACGAAAGCACTTTCCCCGGTTGGAAAGCAGGTTCGGAGTTTAAGGCGATAAGAGAAAAATCAATGAAAAACTAATTTCACGAATTAGTCGAATTCCACGAATGAGAATAAATTAAGGCATTTGCTGCTTTGTTCTTATTCCTTGGATTATAGATCTTACCATCATGAAAAAGAAATTCTATATCGCCCTTTTGGTTAACTATTTTGGCCGTTATCGTGTTCATCATCACAAATTTTACACCCTACTTTCGGGGCAATAAGACGGCCGATTTCATGCAGGGTTTTTCAGGTGGATTAGCCGCAGGTGCCCTAATAGCAACCCTCAGTTGGGGTGTGCAGTGGAAACGGGAGAGAGATGCGCAGGCATCTGTTTAAAAGTCACGTTGTGATACGCTCAAACGGCAATTGCAGAGCAAAATAATGGCAATTCGTGAAATTCGCCTAATTCGTGAAATTTGTGTTAATTAATATATAGCCCTGCTTGCACCACCATCCACCTGTATGGTTTGCCCGCTGATATAGCTTGCTTGCTCAGAAGCTAAGAATGCTACCAGTGCTGCAAGTTCCTGAGGATCGCCTATGCGGCCGAGGGGGATGCTTTTAGCTTTATCCTTCATGGCCTGTTCGGTATCAACATCTTTAGGCAGGGTGTGCTTTATCCGGTCGGTGAGGATCAGTCCCGGTGCAACATTGTTTACGGTGATGTTATAGAGGCCAAATTCATCGGCCATCAGTTTAGCCATACCCACCACACCCATCCGCATGGCGGTAGAGAGCACCGAGCCGGCCAGCACCGCCTTTACCGATCCGCTGATGATATTGATAATACGCCCGCTACCGCTTTGTTTCATATAAGGCAGTACCAGTTTACTGGTGCGCGCCACACTCATCAGGTTGAGGTTAAATGCCTGCAGCCATTGCTCGTCATCAATGTTTTCAAATTTATCAAAGGGCGGGCCGCCGGCGTTATTCAGCAAGATATCTATCCGGCCAAAGGTATCGGCGGCTTGTTTTACAAAAGCTGCAATTTGGCCCGCGTCAGCTACATCAACGGTTAGGGCCAGCACCGGGTTGCCGGTAAGCTTTGTTATTTCGGCAGCGGTGTTATCCAACTCCGTTTTATCGCGCGAGCCTATCACCACTATCGCGCCCTCAGCAGATAAGGCGGTGCCAATAGCTTTGCCCAGGCCCTTGCTTGCCGCAAGTACCAGGGCCACTTTATTATGCAGTTTCAGATCCATAAGTATGCAATGATAGCTATTTACGCATTAGGCTCATCTCTTTAATTATCAATAAAATATCATTATTTTGGCAACCAAATATATACCAATATATAAACCCAATTATTAAGCTTTGATATTCTGCTAAACCCAGCTCGGTTTTATGCATGGTATTATAATGCAAAAAACCTATGAAAAAAAACCTTACCTATCTGTGCTTTGTCCTGTTCATCTTTGGCTGTAAAAAAGATGCTCCCCGCATTCCCCTGCCAGATACTACGCAAGATTTTATATTCTCTTTGGAGGCAAAAAACAACACCGGCAAAATAAGTGAGAATGTACTTATATATGTTAATGGCGACAAGCTTAGCGGTGCCACACCCGAGCCCGAAACCGATATGAACTTTGCAGCTACCTTTACAGCGAAAACCGGCGCTGTGGTAAAAGTGGGCAGCGTAGTACAAACCAGCGCCGTTACGGTTAACGATTTTTCTAAACCGGTAGTTTACACCGTAACAAACGGTAACGATGTTAAAACGTACACGGTAACCATCTCTAATTTTACGGGCCTGCCGGTATTCACCCTTACCACCTCGGGCCCTGTGGTATCAAAAGAGGATTATGTAACCGGTACGCTTAATATTAATACCATGGGGCTGTATGAGCAGGAAGTGAAAAGTATCCCCCTGCAAATGAAGGGGCGCGGCAACTCTACATGGGATCTTATGCCCAAGAAATCGTACCGCCTTAAGTTTGATACAAAGAATAAAGTGCTTGGTTTGGCAAGCGCGAAAAACTGGGTGCTGCTGGCCAATTATGCCGATAAAACATTGATGCGCAATTATCTTGCCTTTGCATTGGCACAGGGAGCCAAATCAGATTTTGCGCCGCACGGCATCCCGGTTGAAGTTATTTTAAACGGCGACCATGTAGGCAACTACACACTTACCGAGCAGGTAGAAATTAACGCTGCCCGGGTAAATATACCCGAGCCTAAGGCGGGCGATGTGAGCGCTGCAGCCATCAGCGGGGGCTACTTAATTGAGCTTGACCAGCGCAACGGCGAAATTGTACACTGGCCAACGGACAAAAACATGCCGATGAATTTGCGCTCGCCGGAAGCACCGAATGCACAGCAGCTTAATTATATTAAAACCTATTTGCAGGATACCGAGAACGCCATATTTTCTGCGGATTTTGCCGATCCGGATAAGGGGTATGCAAAGTATATCAATGTAGATTCATTTATCAGTTGGTTTTTGGTGAACGAGGTGTTTAAGAACCAGGATGCGCAGGAATTTTCGAGCATGTTTTATTATAAGGACAGGGGCGGTAAACTGGGCATGGGCCCCGCCTGGGACTTTGACCTCGGCGCAGGAAATGTAGACTATAGCACAGCGGTAAATCCGGAAGGCTGGTGGGTAAAAAACGGGACGTGGATGGGCCGCCTGTATCAGGACCCCGTATTTGCGGCGAAGGTAAAAGCTAAATGGGCCGAACTAAAGGCAGGGCCAATTCCTGCCATGCTGCAAAATATGGATAAAACGGAAGCCGCCTTTGAGTTTTCGCAAAGGAAAAATTTTAGCAGGTGGAATATCCTGAATATCTACGTGTGGCCCAACCCGGTTGTTTTGGGTACTTACCCCAAAGAGGTTGCGCATGTAAAGGAGTGGTTCACCAAACGCATAGCCTGGCTGGATGCGAACATTAAATAACATCCGGTAATAATTTATTAAAATCACGCTTGTTCGGGCTGTTCGCGCTGCATGTCGAACGCGAACAAGCCTTAAAAGGAGGCTTGTCGCGAAAAATTAATATCTTTCGCCAATGAAAAATCAGGTTACGCGCACCATCTTACTTCTTGCTGTCTCCGTGCTGTTGTTTGCCATTATTCTTTGGGCGCCCGCCCCTAAAAACCCGCTTATATTTGATATATTAAGGGGGGCATCGGGCGGCTTCGGCCTTGCAGGCTGTATCAGTTTTATTTTACTGCTTAAAGATGAGCTCACGGGTAAAAAAAACGTGTCGTAACAACGTGTTTTTATTGTTACCAAACTATACTATATTTACAGCCTTATCCCCTAAATAAGAACTATTTTTTTGTCAAACCGCACCAAAACGAATACTTCGTTTCTGCTGTTATTACTGTGCAATTTATTATAGCTTTTATTAATATATTCTCTTACATCGTTTAAATGAATAATACTTCCAGGTTTAGTAGTGATGAGCTGCTGAAAGTTTTATCATTATCGCACAACGCAACCGCCATACATAGTTCTATGGACTTAACGGTGCAAATGGCAAATGATGCTATGCTTGCTATTTGGGGTAAAGACAGAAGCGTAATCGGCCTTCCGCTGGAAGAGGCCCTGCCCGAGTTAAAGGGGCAGCCCTTCATTGGCATGATGCAGGCAGTTTTAACTACCGGCATCAGCCACGAGGATGTAAATACCCCGGCCAACCTAGTTGTAAACGGCAGGCTGCAAACGTTTTATTTCGATTTCTCCTATCGTGCCATTAAAGATGAGCAGGGCAAAACCTATTGCCTGCTGCATACGGCCGCCGATGTTACGGAACGCTATTTAAATCAGCAGGCCCTTTTAAGCGCACAAAAAACAGAGGCTGCGCTGGCAAGAGAGCAAGCGCTTAACGAAGAGTTTGCCACTACGATAGAAGAACTTGGCGCTACCAACGAACAACTGCAGGAAACACAGGATAAGCTGCAGCAATTAAATACCGAACTGGAAGAACGTGTAGCGAGGCGCACAAAAGCCCTCACGGAAAGCGAAGCCAACTTCCGTAACATGATATTGCAGGCACCGGTGGCTATCGGGCTGTTTAAGGGCTACGATATGGTGCTGGAAATGATCAATGATAAGTTTTTGGAACTTTGGGACAGGGACAGATCGGTAGTAGGTAAGCCGGTTGTCCAAATACTGCCCGAAATGGAAGGCCAGGTTTATGTTGATATCATGCAACAGGTATATACCACCGGGATACCCTATTTTGGCAACGAGGCCAGCGTTTTTTTAAACCGCAACGGTAAACTGGAAGAAGGGTATTTTAATTTTATAAATCAGCCTTTCAGAAATTCGGAAGGCGATATCTCCGGCGTTATAGTGGTAGCCACCGAAGTTACCGAACAGGTACGTGCAGGCAATAAAGTTAAACACAGCGAACACCGTTTAAAAAGTATGGTGATGGGTACACCTGTCAGCATGGCTATCTTAGAGGGGCGCGATATGGTGATAGGCGTTGCCAATCAATCGGTACTGGATATATGGAGCCGTACCAGCGAAGAGGTACTGGGCAAAAAACTGCTGGATGTTTTCCCGGAATTGATCAACCAGCCTTTCCCTAAAATGCTGGAGGATGTTTTTAACACCGGCCAGCGGCTTGCTATACCCGAGATAGAGGTAGATATAGTTACCCCGGCAGGCACAAAACATCTTTACGTTGATTTTTCTTACGACCCCCTTTTTACGCCCGAAGGCGAAGTAGAATCGATAATGGCCACAGTGGTTGATATTACCGGCATGGTTGAAGCCCGCAAATTATTAGAACAAAACGAGGCCGAGCTGCAGGCCTTGAACGAAGAGATCTCGGCATCTAACGAAGAGCTTGCCGCTACCAACGAGGAGCTGTATGCTACCAACGAAGAATTGAATGAGGCCCAGCACGATTTGCAAAAAATTATTGTTGAGCTGGAAATAAGCGAGAACAGGTTCCGCAACGCGGTAGAGCGTGCACCCGTTGCCATATCGATCTTTACCGGGCGAAACCTGATATTGGAAGCCGCAAACAAAAGGGTGCTGCAGTTTTGGGGCAAAACATCCGCCATTATTGGCCTGCCTTTGGCCGAGGCGCTGCCCGAACTTCAGGGCCAGCCTTTTTTACAATTATTAGATAATGTATTTGTTACCGGCGAGCCATATTATGGCAACGAGGCCTTGTCGATTTTAGAACATAACGGCGAATTAAAAGCCGGCTATTTTAACTTTATTTACCAGCCGGTTAAAAACGAACAGGGGGTAGTAATCAGCATAATGATGGTGGCAACCGAAGTTACCGAACAGGTAAATGCCCGCAAAGAGCTACAAAAGGCCGAAGAAAAAACCCGTTTTGCTATAGAGGCGGCCAACGTTGGCACCTGGTTTTTAGATGTGGAAACCCGCGAGTTTATCGTTTCGCCAAGATTAAAGGAGCAATTTGGTTACCATACCGATGAAGAGGTAACCTACGAAATGGTAGCAGCGGCCATCCCGGATAGCCATAGAGAAAAGGTGACAAAAGCCGTTGAAAAAGCCATTACCACGGGTCGCAATTACGTAATGGAGCACCCTGTAGTCGGCCACCATGATCAGAAGAAACGCTGGGTGCGTGCCTATGGTAAACTATACCCGGACGATAGCGGGAAACTCTCGCATTTCTCGGGGCTCATTATTGATATTACCGAGCAAAAGCAGGATGAGATGCGTAAGAACGATTTCATTGGCATGGTGAGCCACGAGCTAAAAACCCCGCTTACCTCGCTTAGCGCATACGCCCAAATGCTTTATAACAAAGCCCGTAACAACGATGACGGCTTTACCCTTGGCGCATTGGAGAAAGTGAACACACAGGTAAAGAAAATGAGCACCATGATCAATGGGTTTTTAAACGTATCGCGACTGGAATCGGGTAAGATATTTTTAAATAAGCATGATTTTGCCCTGGATGAGCTTGTTGCCGAGATGATTGACGACGCCAGGCTTACCATAGCCGGCCACGATATCATCTTTACCCATTCGGAACCGATAGTGTTGAATGCAGATAGAGACAAGATAGGTTCGGTGATATCCAATTTGTTGAGCAACGCGGTTAAATACTCGCCCAGGGGCAAAAATATACAGGTTGAATGCCGGTTGATAAATAATATGGCGCAAATAAGCGTGAAAGATGAGGGTATTGGCGTGAAGCCGCAGGATATTGAAAAAATATTCGACCGCTATTACCGTGTAGAAAGCAGCCACACGCAAACGGTATCCGGTTTTGGCATCGGGCTTTACCTGTGCGCCGAAATTGTGCAGCGCCACGATGGCCACATCTGGGTAGAGAGCAAAAAGGGTGAGGGCTCAACCTTTTACTTTACCCTGCCTGTAAATTAATTTGTGCAGATTTGCGTATCTTAACAGGTAATGAAGAAGTTTATCCGCGGTTTTGGTTTTGCCTTTAGTGGTTTAAAATACGCCTTTGCTACCCAGCTGAACTTTAGGGTGCATGTGTTTGCCGCAGTGCTGGTTATTGGCTTAAGCTTTTACCTGCACATCAGCGCTGCCGAATGGAACTGGATCCTCCTCTGTATTGCCATGGTACTGCTCACCGAACTATTGAACACCGGGATAGAAACCCTTACCGACCTGGTATCGCCGGGCTATAATAAGCTGGCTGGGCATGTAAAAGATATCAGCGCGGCAGCCGTATTGGTGGTTGCCTTCTTTGCGCTCCTAACCGGTGTTATCATCTTCCTGCCAAAAATTTCACTGCTTTTGGGTTATGCTGCATAAAACCCGCGGCATCGTTTTTAAAACTACCGACTACAGCGAGAGCAGCGTAGTGGTACAGATCTTCACCGAAAAATTCGGTCTGCAATCGTACCTCATCAATGGGGTAAAAAAGCCAAAGGCAAAAATAAGCCGCAATATGCTGCAGCCGCTGCATTTGGTTGATATGGTGGTATACCACAAAGCCGCCGGCAACATCCAGCGCATTGCCGAACTGAAGAACTCGCCCGTGCTGCTCAGCATCCCCTATGATATTATAAAAAGCTGCATTGTCATGTTTTTAAACGAGGTGCTTTATAAAGCCGTAAAGCAGCAAACGCCGGATGAGAACATTTTCGATTTTATATTTAACGCCGTTGAATGGCTGGATAATGCCACGCGGGGGCTGGCCAACTTCCACCTCGTTTTCCTGGTTCAGCTAACGCGATACCTGGGTTTTTATCCGCATAGCACGTCGCTGAACAATGCCAATTATTTCGATATGAAAGATGGCGTTTTTACCAACTACAAGCCCGATAGTGCATCATATCTGTCGCCGCCGCACACCAAAAATTTCCACGATTTGCTGCAAAATGGTTTTGGTAAAATAGAGGACATTAAACTTAGTAACGACGAGCGCCGCTACCTCATTAGCAAGCTGCTGGAATATTACGCCATGCATATCGAAGGTTTCGGCCACATCAGATCGCACGAAGTGCTGGAGGAAGTATTAGGTTAAAAAAAAGTTTTTCAAAATTAAATTCTATTATTATCTTGCAGGCAGAATAAAAGTACGCCTATGAAAATATTACTGCTTAAAAATTTTGTACTGCTTTTTTCGGTATGTGCGATATTGGCGTTTGCCGGCTGTGATTATAACAACCCCCGTTTAAAAAAAAACAAAAAGCCGATCTCCTTTAAATCGATAGAAGGCATCACTTACACCGAAGTTTGGCGTTACCAGCAAAACGGACTCTCATTTAATGAATATGGTTATCATTTAAACCCCGACTGGCGGTTGCGGTTCGTATCCGACGATTCTGTTGCTTTGTTTAGCCCGGTGAAAAAAGCTTTCCTTAATTTCCCGCTCGCGCTGGGGTTCGATTCGGTGATCAATACCAACCGCTCGTATTTAAAAATGCGGCGCATGAGTAAGGATAGCCTGGTGTTTGAATTGCTTGCGGCACGCAACGACACACTGAACACAGTGGGCGAAAAAATCTATATGAAGTTTTACGCCGATAATTACATTAAAAACAGCCTGCACACTACTGCCGCCGTTTTACAGCGGTATAAAAAACGGGATACCCTTTTTGTAAAAGAATTAGTGGCAAAAGCTAATGCCGATATGAAAGATGCTTTTGCCGCGCAGGAGCCGGTACAGTTGATCAGCAAGAGCCCGATACTCACTGTGGTGAAGGAAAAGACCGTTGCCGATTGGCTGTTAAATAACTACAATACTTCTGCTGATTACATGGACCCGGAATACGATAT
Source organism: Mucilaginibacter pankratovii (assembly GCF_014773265.1). Taxonomy (GTDB): domain Bacteria; phylum Bacteroidota; class Bacteroidia; order Sphingobacteriales; family Sphingobacteriaceae; genus Mucilaginibacter; species Mucilaginibacter pankratovii. Next base: position 268,834 of record NZ_JACWMY010000009.1, read on the forward strand.
CGTCATCAATAAAGCTTACGGCGATTTCTATTATTCGTTTTCGGTATTTGTAGACAAAGATGGGAAGATGTATTATGATAAGCCGCTTGTTCCCTTTCCCGATGGAAAGTACCGGGATAATTATATCCGGATCTCTAAAGCTATCATGAATACTTATCTAAAGTTATACCTTAAAGAGAACCCGGGGCAAACGCTCGGCATGAAGCACGCCAGTTTAATATCGCTGCATGTAAAGGGGGTATCTAAAGCTAATAATAGGATAGCTGCACGTTAGATCGGGCGTTGTACGGCAAACAGCATTACTTTGATGCCTTAAACATGCGGGTAATAAAATTGCCATCCTCCCCCTTTTTTTCTTTGGGCGGGCCAATAAGGTAACCGATGTCTTTTAATGGCTCGCTGCTATCGCATACAATTTTAAATATGCCGAGAAGCGGCACGGCGAGGATCATGCCCGGGATGCCCCACACAGCTTCGCCTACTACAATGATGAGGATGGTGAACAGCGGGTTGATGTTGAGCCTGTCGCCCACTACCAAAGGCTCCAGCAGGTAAGTTTGGATGAGCTGCACGCAGGCATAGGTGATAAGTACACCCACAACCACCCTGGTATCACCGCTTTGCGCCAAAGCCATAAGTACGGTGATAGACGTACCGGTAATATTCCCTGCAAAGGGTACAAGCTCCAGGATACCGCAGAGTACCGCGAAGAAAATAGCGTTATGCACTCCTGCAATGCTAAAGCCAATGCCATACATTACCCACAGCATCACTATCATCAGCCCAAGCCCGCCCAGGTATTGCTGGGTAACAGTGCTTGCGTTTTGTAATACATCTTTAGCCGTTTCGCGGTTTTGGCGGCTCAGCACCCTTAAAATAAAGCTTTTAAAATGCGCCCGGAAATAGATGAACAAAAAAGTATAAACCATCACCAAAACGGTATCTATTAAAATACCCGCAAAGGAGCCCAGCAGGGTTGTAACCATGCCTGCAGCTTTACCCATCCCGTCGCCTTGCTGTTCTTTTATCATCTTCTGCTGTTCGCGGCGCGAGATGCCGAACGTATCCTGCACGTAATCTTTCAAGTTGGCAATAAGTTGGTTAATGCGTTCCTGTATTTTAGATAGGTCCTGTAAAATATCGCTCAGTTGAATTTCCAGCAATAAAATAAGCCCGCCAATCAACACTAATAACGCAACGAGGCTTAACCCGGCCGCGAAGCCGTTATTTAAACCACGGCGCTGTAACCAATGGCATACCGGTAGCAATAGCATTGCTAATACGGCACCGAATGTGAGTGGTATAAAAACCGGGGCGCCAATGTAAAGTATTCCAAAAACCAATACAAAAAGCAGCAGTATGCGCAGCGTTTGGTTAAGTTGCGTGGTAGTGGTCATTTATAGTGAATAGTTTATAAACCGGATGCATGGCAAACACTGCGCGGGGCTAAACGCAATTGGAAGTGATAATACAGCTATTTGAAAAATGCAAGGCGCTAAAGCCGCGTAGAATATCGCTGAGCTTTAGCACCTTTTTAATTGTTGACCGATAGCCTTTATTCTAAAATTCTTTTTTTAATAAACTCCACTGCCGAATCGGCCAGGTCGGTGCCGCCGGTTTGTACCAGGGTGCCATCATCGTTAAGGGTAAGCTCTGCACTGATATTATCCTCTATGCAAACGCTTAGTTTGTTTTGTTCCTTTACTACCGTGCATGGAACCTCGCGGCCCGAGTAATGGATCATAAACTCGTATTTGCCGTCTTTATCTGCTGGGTGAGTGTCTTTCTCGTCAATCATGGTTTAGCTGTTTTTAGGTATAACACAAAAAACCGCAGCATGTTTCTAAAAACAAAAAGAGAGAACTTTCGGGCCCTCTCTTTTTTTTGCTTTTTACTGATCTTATTATTAAATCATAAAGAACGATTGGTTTATAATCGGTTTAATAACGCACAAATATAATGTCTATAGATTTAGCAGACTAATTTTTTTTAATAAATATTTATTAACACTGTTATATATATCAACATATTACCCAATATCAAGCTTTTTTATGCAGATATTTGCTTTTCAGCTGTTTAAGAAACATTAATCCGCGGTTTACAAGGCTACCTTTTCTATTTTTAAGGAAATACTTAATAGCTTCATAAGCCTTTTTATCTTCTTTAATAATTTCCGGGAAATATTTAACCCGTTTTTGAGCTATTTGCACCTGGTAGGTGTTTTCGATGTTGGAGTGCGTTCCGCTGCCATCGTGCCCAATGTTATGCACCAGCGAATGCAGCGGGTTTAAAGTTAAGCCGTTCTTTAAAAAAATAGAGGCATACCACCGGATGGCCCAGGAATTATTTCGGCCGGCCTTAAAATCCAGCATCTGTTTCCAGAAATTCATGCTGTGATTGATAGAGAAGCTGTCGATCTTCTGCTTATCAAATTGTGCCATCAGCTTATCTACATCCGGCTCAAAGTGGTTCCAGGCGCGTGCCCAGGTTGCCCAGCCCCAGCTGAATGCCGCCCGGAAAAAGAACGTTTCGGGCAGGTTTTTATCTTTCAGATCGAACATATAGGCGCTCAGGTGCATCACCTTTTCCTCGGCAGCGTAGCGTACCAATCCGTCGTTAAAATACTGCAGGGTATGAGGAGAGGAGAGCAGATCATCCTCAAAAACGATCACTTTGCCATACTCGGCAACCAGTTGCGTTACCCCGGCAATGATAGAATCGGCCAGGCCAAGGTTTTGCTTACGCTCTATCACCTCTACGGCTTTAAAACCGCCGGTTGCTTTGGCCACCTGCCGCACCTCATCTACGCTTGCCTTATCTGCGTCTGTTTTGGCGCCGTCGCAAAAAATAAACAGGCGCGATTCTTCTGCCAGTAAATTTTTTTGCAAATAGCTTATGGTACGGCGGGTATGATCGGGCCGGTTATAAACAAATAGTGCTATAGGGGCAGGGGATTGCAAGGATTTAATTAGTGATTGAGTGAGTTAGCGAATGAGTGAATGTACATAGTGCCGATCAATTTGACATTGAGTTTTTAAAATTCGTGAAATTGGATCAATTCGATCAATTCGTGTCTGTTTAAAATATATCGGCCTGTTTATCGGTTTTTTTGCAAAGTACGGTGTAAGCGTTTGCGTACTTTTCAGTCGCTTTTCCCCCGCCAAGTTTGCTTAGCGTATTTTTTATGGTATACTCGGCAGCTATTTTGATCTCGGTTAGTAAACTTTTGGCTTTCTTTTGGTTGATGTAGGTATTAAACCTGGTCACCTCGGGCTCTATCATCGACGTAAGATCCTTTTCTATCTCATAACCTTCGGTGATGAGTAAATAACGCAGGCTGGTGGGCGTATAAACATTGATATGGCCGTAAGCCAAAAAATGTTTAATATTTTTATCTACCCCGGCTTTATAATCAAGCGGTACCTCTATCACAAACTGGCGGGCTACGCGCTTTATCTCGCGCAGCAAAATGCGCTCATGCTCTACATGCTCCAATACGTGAGAGAGGATAATAAGATCGAAACTATCATCGCCGAACGGCAATTTGTAACCATCAAACTCCAGTACCGATTTTAAACCTTTGATATTGGCGGCTTTGATGTGCTCCACACCGCTGGCCGAGATCTCTACCGCATGGTATTCGGGCGCGAAGTTTTGGTCCGACAGGTATTTTAAGATACTGCCGTCGCCCGCACCCACCTCCAGTACTTTGCCGAAGCTTTTGCCCGTACAAACATCAACAATATGCTGTGCCTTGTATTTAGCGCCGAGCATTCGCCAGGCCTCATCGTGCTTTTGATAAAATTCGTCGTACGCGGTTTTTACGTTGCCGCTAATGGCAGATTGTTGCATCAATATAAATATATCCTAAGCGTGTAAAGTTAGCGTATTGCACAAACGTTTAAAATATTTTTATTTACCTAAAATAGTAAACCCTGTTAGCCCGTTCAGCGTCATCTGTTAATTTGTACAGAATGCCACATTTAAATATCGCCGATCTTGCCCGCCTGCCAGCAAACATCCCGGGGCTTTTTCATTTTTAAGTGTGTAAAGATTATCGTTTATTTGCCCTTATGTTTGATTTCAAAAAAGCCATTTTAAAATACTTACCTATACACTATTTTAAGGCGGTAAACTCTTACTCGCAGGAAGGGGAAGATATGGTGCTCCGCTCTTTTTATGAAGGTAAAAAAAACTACAAAGGCTTTTTTGTGGATGTTGGCGCCCATCATCCATACCGTTTTTCTAACACCCAGTATTTTTACAAAAAAGGATGGCGCGGCATCAATATCGAACCTACCCCCGGTGCTATAAAAGCATTTAACATATTCAGAAAGAACGATATCAACTTAAATATCGGCATCAGTGCCATAAAGGATAAGTTAACCTTTTATTGCTTTAACGAACCCGCTCTTAATGGTTTTTCTAAAGAGATCTCACAGGAACGCGACTCGACATCAGCCAAATACCACATCACCCGGGAAGTAGAGATAGAAACCTGGCCGCTATCAGAAGTACTGGACAAATACCTGCCTGCCGGCCAGCAAATAGATTTTTTAACAATAGATGTAGAAGGATTGGACCTGCAGGTGTTAAAATCAAACAACTGGGCAAAATACAAACCATCGTACATCCTGGTGGAAGACCGTATAGATTTTGAAAACCTAACCAGTTCTGAAGTATACGCCTATTTACAGGTACAAGGGTACCAGCTGGTAGCCAAAACGCTGCGAACTCTGTTTTTTAAATACAAAGCTTAGTGCTTAACGTACTTTTGCAAATAGTTGGTTTGAGTAGCCTGGTCCTTCCTCCATATGGTAAGTGAATCGGTTGTAACTCGCTGAATTTCGAAACTCCGCTCTAAGGGTGTGCCTTTATCCAGCATCAACTGGCATCCATCGGTAAGACTCCACGTGCCATCTAAGGGCACGCCATCACTTACCCTGTTGTAAGATGCATTGGCATTAAGCTGGAAAAACCCGATAGGAAATATGGTGTAATAACCTGTTACACCGTTCGCGTCATAGCTTTCTACATAGATAGAAGTGTTATCCCAGCGATTTTGCAATTGCGCAAGGGTGGGGCACTTGTAGGCTACGTAATGCTGTGTATAAAGTTTGTTGCCCGCTTTGCGGCGCAGGGTTAACGAATCGTTGGTGAGTTTTAATACATCAAATTTTCGTTCGAGGGCAGCTTTAGGATCGAGTACCAACTGGCAGCTATCGGTAATATCCCAGGCACCGCTCAGAGGTACGTTATCGCTTAAAACGTTATAGGTTGAGTTGCTGTTTAACTGAAAGTAGCCTATCGGGTGGATGAAGGTTTTGCTTTCAATTGCACCGGCGGCGTTGTAAGTATCAATCTCGGTAAAGGTATTTGCCCATCTCTTAAAATAATCTATTTTATCATCGTAAAGGCAGGATTTTTTAAGATCATCTATAGCAACCTGATCTTTTACGCAAGAGCTAAGTGCAGTGATAGCTGCTATGATTATGGTGTAAAAAGTAAATATTTTCCTCATTGTAAAAGGTTTAGTTAGCCAAATATAACCTATTTTTTAAAAGAATTATCTTTTAATGAAATAAATAAAAGCGACTTCAGCATCATAACCCCCTGTGCCCTCACTTTTGGAATAAGCAGTATAAAAAAAGTGGAACAGGCATAACCGATGAGTGTGGCAATGGCAGCCCCCATCATCCCCATCCGCGGTATCAATATCAGGTTGAGGATGATATTAACCACTGCACCAAAGGCCGAGCGGATAAAAGTGAGTTTTACATAATTTTCGGCAACTAAATATTGCCCGTTTGCCGCACCTAAAAACACAAACACCCCCGACCAGATATGCACCGACAGCGTAGGCGCCGCGTAAGCATATTCGGGCGTATAAACCTTATATATTAAATGTGATGCAAAGGTGATAACAATGGCAGCCGGTACGCTTAGATATACCATCAGATCGTACAGGTTTTGCAAGCGTTTACGGTAGCGCTCCGGGTCGTCGCGCCGGGCGTTTAATATGGCCGGGAAAAGCGAAGTAACGATAACCGCGGGGACAAAATTCCAGGCCTCGCTTAATGTAGCTACGGTTGCATACGCCCCGGCTTCCTTTACGCCTTTTATGTTTTGGATCATAATGGCATCTATCTTCATGTAAAGTGCCACCATAACGCCGGATATGATGAGCGGCCACGAGAGCAGCAGCATTTTCTTAGCGAGAGCCTGATTGTACGTCCAATCGAAAATATTGCGGCCTTTGCGCTGGTAGGTAAAAAAATAACCGATGGATAGCAACAGGAAATCGAACGCGTAAGCGTAAACAAAAAACACCAGCGGCATTTTTGCCCAGATAAGCCAAAGTTTAATTCCTGCGGATACCAGTTTGCCCGTTACCTGCACCTGCATAATGTATTTGGATTGTACTTCGCTTTGGAAGTACGAATCGATTACGTTTAGCGCCTGTAATACACCGATAGAAGAAAGTATCAGCACAAAATAATAGGGGGTGCCTTTGGCGGGATAAATGTGGTAAGCCAGCCATATTAAGGGCACGCAGCAGAGCCCTGCCATTATTTTAAGCCAGAAGGATGTGCCGAGGATCTGATCGCGGTTGTTGGGGTATTGGTGCAGCTCTTTTACAATGAACTGATCGAGCCCCAGGGTGGCCACTGCCGAAAAGAAATAGATATAAATAGTGCCGCCGCTGAATATACCATTTTGCGCGCGCCCAAGGTAGCGGGCAACCAATATGCCTACTATCATATTGATAAGCAGGCCACCTACACGCCCCACAAAAAGCATCCCCGTATTTTTAAAATACTTTTCAAGGGCCTGCTGGTCGAATCCTTTAATGGCGGGTATACGCATAGTTTGCGCAAAGATAGTGTTTTAGAGATTAGAGGATAGAGGTTGGAGATTAGTTGTTTTTACTTAAACAAAAAAGGCATCCGTAAAACGGATGCCTTCTGTATATGTGGTTATAGATTAACCTCTGAATTACTGCGCCTGGAATTTTTTAGCGTTAATTCTGCGTTCGTTCTCGTTAAGGTAGATCTTACGCATACGGATACTTTGCGGGGTTACCTCGATGTATTCGTCGGCCTGGATGTACTCCATAGACTCCTCAAGAGAGAATTTAATAGCAGGTGCAATACGCACGTTGGTATCGCTACCAGATGCACGCATGTTGGTTAACTGCTTGCCTTTGGTTAAGTTAATAACCAAATCGTTATCGCGGATGTGCTCGCCTAAAACCTGTCCTTCGTAAACATCGGTTCCGGGGTCGATGTGGAAACGACCACGATCCTGTAACTTATCAATAGCGAAAGCAGTGGTTTTACCGGTATCCATAGATACCAATACACCATTTAAACGACCAGGGATCTGGCCTTTCCATGGCTCGTATGCTTTAAAGCGGTGAGCCATAATAGCCTCGCCACCGGTTGCGGTTAATACGTTGTTACGTAAGCCGATGATACCACGTGCAGGGATATCAAACTCTAAGTGCTGTAAGTCGCCTTTTGGCTCCATTATCAACAGGTCGCCTTTGCGCTGTGTAACCAGCTCAATTACTTTACCTGCAACTTCGCCCGGTACATCAACAATCAGGGTTTCAACCGGCTCGCATTTAACACCATCAATTTCTTTGATGATAACCTGCGGCTGGCCAACCTGCAATTCGTAACCTTCGCGACGCATGGTCTCGATTAATACAGATAAGTGAAGGATACCACGGCCATAAACCAGGTACGAATCCGGCGACTCGGTTTCAACAACCTTAAGCGCCAGGTTTTTTTCCATCTCTTTGTATAAACGATCGCGCAGGTGGCGTGATGTTACAAACTTGCCTTCTTTACCAAAAAATGGTGAAGTGTTAATGGTGAACAGCATGTTCATGGTAGGCTCGTCAATTTTTATAACGGCCAGTTGTTCCGGTTTGTCAAAATCGGCAATGGTATCGCCAATATCAAAACCTTCAATACCAACAACCGCACAAATATCGCCGCTGCTAACCGAAGTTGCTTTTACTTTACCCAATCCTTCGAAAGTGTAAAGCTCTTTGATACGTGATTTTTGGATAGTACCATCGCGTTTCACCAACGATACCGGCATGTTTTCTTTGATAGTACCACGGGCAACACGGCCAATGGCTATACGGCCTACGAAAGAGGAGTAATCTAACGAGGTGATCTGCATTTGCAGGGTACCTTCTTCGATAGGTGCCGGCGGGATGTTTGCTAAAATAGCATCCATCAACGGGAAAATATCCTCGGTAGGTTGTTTCCAGTCGGTGCTCATCCAGCCTTGTTTAGATGAACCGTAGATAACAGGGAAATCCAATTGATCTTCGGTAGCCTCAAGGTTAAAGAACAATTCGAAGATTTGTTCGTAAACTTCCTCAGGGCGGCAGTTTTCTTTATCCACTTTGTTTACAACCACAATTGGTTTTAAGCCTAAAGCCAAAGCCTTTTGGGTTACAAAGCGGGTTTGAGGCATAGCGCCTTCAAACGCATCGCATAATAATAAAACGCCATCAGCCATTTTCAATACACGCTCAACCTCACCGCCAAAGTCGGCGTGACCAGGGGTATCAATGATGTTGATCTTAACATCTTTATACATTACCGAAACGTTTTTCGATACGATGGTGATACCACGCTCGCGCTCCAGGTCGTTGTTGTCTAAGATCAGTTCGCCTGTTTCTTGTCCGTCACGGAAGATGGCGCAGCTGTGTAAAATTTTGTCAACCAATGTGGTTTTACCGTGGTCAACGTGTGCGATGATCGCTATATTTCTTATTTTTTGCATGAAAATGCCCTTCTAAATTTGGCGCAAAGATACGCTTAAATTTCGGGATTTGAAAGGGTTGGCTGCTTTTTACAATTGTTTGATGGAGAGTTAATTGTTGGGTAACATAGTGGTTGGCAGAAAACATTGTTTTTTTGTCACTTGGATGAGCCGTAGGAGGGACAAGATGTTGGGTGAATCGGAACTTATACGTTATCAACGCTGCTTAGTGTGTAAATCGCTTAATCCTGCTTCCGCTTTTTCTGTTGGGTACGAAGCGCAGAAACCAGACGATGCCCTTCGGTCATTTCTTTGCATGGTGTATTATTTCCATATTTATAAGTTTTACCCAAATGCCATAACCCAGTTGATTAAGATGAATTCCGTCGGGCTTTGCATACTTGATATCCAGGTCTCCCTTTTTATCTTTAACCTGTTTATTTAAATCAATGTAAGTGTAATTGATCGCATCCGCATGCCGCATTAGTTCGCTGTTTATAAAATTTATCTGCTTGTTTTTATGATATGATGCCGGATACTCCGTTTTCACATTATCGTTGGTCGGTAAAATACTTGTAATATAAACCTGTGTGCCCGGTGAATTTTTGTGAACCTGTTTCACAATTGACAGTATGTTTTTTGAAATGATTTGTTGTGGAATATTTTGGGAGATGTCATTTATTCCAATTTCGATAAAAAGCTTGCCTGGCTTACGAATCATAATGTCGTTCAAACGCGCTAAAACACCATACGTATTGTCGCCTGCAATTCCCCGGTTCAAAATTGTTGAATCACCTAAAAGTTTGCTCCAGTCGCCAAATTGCGTTAAGCTATTTCCCAGAAATATAATTTTATATTTTACTACCTTTTCGCTGTTAAAAGCAGCTACGCGCTTTTGGTAATACACTTTTGCATAACGTATGGTATCGTACCGCATATTTTGGCCAATTGCGGCAACTGGCAGCAGGCAAAAAAATAGCGGCAGGCATGCTTTTTTTGTATAACACACCGCGGTTAAAAGTAAATTTGTTCTATTTCTTGTTTCCATATTAATTTGAAATGATTAAGTTGTTGAGTGTTGTTTTATCCTTGAACCAATAAGGGTTGCAAGGATATATTTTTAATCGGTTGAAAAATGTGCGCAAATGATCAATTATAGATGGGCAATGAAAATAAACGGATACATTTAATGGACTAACGATATGTATTTCAATAACTTTCCAGATCACGCTGTCGCCGGTTTTGATGAACAATCGCATTTTAGCCGGTTCAAAAAGCATAACATTATTTTTAATGCGCAGAGCAGTCACAGTGTGTGCGATCTGCATGTTGGCTGCCTTTCTTTTAAAACGGTAATAAGCGGCGAAGAATGGTACGGCATAGGCCATCGTCAAATTGCCGTCAGACCGGCAAAATTTCTGATCATGAACAACAATCAGGCTTATTCCTCACGGATAGATAGCGGTGAACCGGTAAGGAGCTTGTCGGTTTTTTTTAAAGAGGAGTTTGCATCGGCGGTGTTTCGCGACTTGCTTTATCAGGAAGAATCTCAGCTTGATGATCCTTTTATGATCAGCCGGATAAACCCGGAGTTCTTTCAAACACTGAACGATATTGATAATGAGTTACAATTAAAATTAAATGATCTGATTTCTTCACTCAACAGCTATGGATATAACAATTCTATGGTTGATGAACACCTGGTGTTTATTTTAAATCATTTGATCAGAACACAGGTTTCGGGGATAAACCATGCAAACAACATAAACGCGGTTAAACAGCATACACGACTTGAAATATATAAGCGATTATGCGTTGCAAAGGATGTTATAGAATCGTATTACATGGAACAACCCGGTTTAGATGCGATAAGTAGTATGTGCTGCTTGTCAATTCCTCAATTGATCAGGCAGTTTAAGTCAGTTTTTAACACTACTCCACATCAGTATATGATTCAGGTAAGGCTTAAGCGGGCGGTGGAACTGCTGAATAATACCAATAAGCCAATACATGAGATTACCTGGAGGTGCGGATTTGAAAATGTGAGCGCATTTTGTCGTGCGTTTAAATTGCAATACGGGATTCAACCGGCGCGGTATAGAAGCGCGGGGCTTTAGCCCCAAGTCATTTCGGATTTCTTTTAAACTGCGTTGAGTTTCGAGTTTTTGTTTTGATATTTTAATAGCCACTTCCTATAACGAAACGGGCCTCATGAAAATCCAAAATCCAATAAATCATGGTTCAGACAACTTCTAAAACCCCCTCAACCAAGGCCTGTGCACCAACGGCGAAAAAGCCCACGGGATAGAGCTCAATATCACCAGCAAACCGATAGTAAGCCAAATAGCCTGCGTGCGGAATTTATCGCGGTCGGTAACCTGCCGTTTGGCTTTTGACGACCCAACGGTGATGATCGCCACGGCGATGAACATCATGGTGATATGCTCCATACCAAAGAAACGGATCTCGCGCAGGCGCACACCTTCGCTAAAATGGTGGATAAACCAGGTAGTGATGGGGCTAACGGCGTAGAGCCAAAGGCCCAATACAAATTGCACATGAATAATGGAAACGGTGGACTGCCTCAGGTTTTCATCGAATTTACTATACGCTTTGCGTCCCAGCCAGCCCTGGTACGACCGGAAGATAGCAACCAGCAAACTGATCAGAACCAGCCAGCGGATGAGTGAATGCAGCGGAAGAATTAGGTTGTACATATAAATATGCAGACGAATGAAGGGTTAAAAGATTTTACGAAATATGCGTATTCGATTTTTTTTAAGGAATACGTGAAAAATATCGACTTCGCAATATAACCGGCAAACTTGAAAGGTAACACATAATAATTTTTGTGGCCCACTTGTCTACAAATAAAATCTTATCTGCTATTCTTGTAATGCTCTTTAATTAGTTTTACCATAATGAACGAGGAAGGTTATACTGAAATACAAACCGCCGCCGATTATTTGAGTTTTACATTCGTTAGTCAGGGTAGACATGGAGACTTGACTAAAATTGTAAGGTTTGATAAGCTGCAATCGAGAGCCAATACCTGCAATTTGGCTTTAGGTACACTTTTGCCGGACAATAGTTTTGATTATGAAAGTACGACAAATAACGGCGACCGTAATAAGCTTTTGGCTACAGTAGCTATTATTGTTTATGTTTTTATGGAGGAGCACCCCGGATACGATGTGTATATAACGGGTAGCGATTATAGAAGAACGTTATTATATCAGCGGGCAATCAACTACGGATACCAGGACCTTATAGAAACCTTTAATATTTATGGGAAGTTGAACGACGCAAGCCAAGATGAATTTGAACCCTACGATAAAAGCAAATATTATTATTCAGGCTTTCTTATCGAAAAGAAATGATTATTTATGAGTAGGTTGTTTAGCAAACCTCTGCTCTATTTTTTTTAGCTTTTCTGGTGCATACTCCGGCCCTGAATACTTATTAAGTTCTTCATTTAGTGTTAGTTTAATACCAAATTTCTCTTTAATAATCTGCTGTTTGTCTTTTGTTTGCTCTTTCATTTGAATGAGTGTTATAGCCTTATAACAAATATAACGAAAATTTGCAGGTTATATTTACAAGCATCACTATTAAAATATAGCCTGCAAAAATCATTCCCTATTTCCCAAATGCCCATTGCAAAAACTTAGGCATAGCTTTGCCCCAGGTCTCCGTATCGTGGCTGCCGCCAACAACTTCCAGGTATTGGATATCTGCGGGGCGAGTGTAACCTTTCTTCTCCAACTCGATGATGATATCGATGGTATCGTCTATCGAATCGATAATGCCGTTCTTGTTCCTGTCGGCGGTTTCATCCCTGGTGCCGGTTTGCAGCCAGAATTTTAGCGCTGGTTTGGCTTCGCTGTTTTTTAGCTGGCTGTGCATCAGGCGGTCATCGTTGGTGTAGCCTTTGGTAAGGTCTTTGCTTCTCCACCAAAAGGATGCGGAGAACGCGCCAACTTTGTCAAACAGCTCCGGGTTGTTCCAAGCGATATCCATCGCCGTTAAGCCCCCAAGCGAAAACCCCGCTATTGCGGTGCTTTCAAAATGGTCTATATCTGTAGCTCTATGGATCTCCGGCAATAGCTCGGTGGTAATGAATTTGGTGTACAGATCCGCCTTGGCGCCGCGTTTTTTATAGTCGGGTCTGCCGGCAATGCCATATTCCTGTATGCGCTCGTCGCCGGCGTGGATGGCAACAATTAAAACGGGTTTAATGCAATTGCGCTCGTATAGATTCTCTAAAGTATCGGTAAGTTTTAAATTCTCAATTTCCTGCCCGTCGTTTAGTAATAAAAGGTGCAGGGGCTCTATCCCGGCGTTATCGGGCAGTAGCAGGGTACAGGTAACTTCGCGTTCGAGTACGGTTGATTGGATGATAAGTTCCTGTGCGTTAATGGCCATTTCAATAGCTGTACTATATGTGTACATGTTCAAATTAATAATAAAGGGTACAAAAGTAGGGCTAATACTTTTATTAATTAACTAAAACAGAATTATTTGGCATAGTGTTGACATTTACACGCGATACTGCTATCTTACCATCTTAAACGCAACGCTTTGACCGAACAATATCACCGCTGGCATTCGCCAAACCTCAATCTCGACCTGGAAATGCTGGTATTTGGCGACCGGGGTTACCCCGTGATCCTGTTCCCAACCACCAAAGGGCGTTTCCATCAGAATAAAGATTTTGGGTTGATTGACTGTGTAAAGTGGTTTGTGGATGAAGGCCTGGTGAAGATCTACTGCCCCGATACCATCGATGGCCGGAGCTGGTACGATAAAGGCATACACCCGGCCGACCGTGCCCGTAATTATGCCTGGTACGATAAAATGCTCACCGATGAACTGATCCCCTGGGCGCAGCACGAAACCGGTGTTGGGCGCGTGGCTGTTGCCGGATGCAGCTTTGGCGGGTACCATGCGGCAAACTTTGCTTTTAAACACCCCGAGAAGGTGGCGCACCTGTTTACCATGGGCGGCGCATTTGATATTAAGATGTTTACCGATGGGCACCATGATGATAATGTATATTACAACAATCCGGTGGATTTTGTGCCGGGCAGCAATAACGAGTGGCTTTGGCGGATGAACATCATCCTGGGTACATCCGAGCATGATATGTGCAAGGGTTATAATATCACGATGTCAAACATTTTGAAGGCTAAAAACATTAACCATTGGCTGGACATTCGCCCCGATGCAAATCACGACTGGCCGATATGGAAAGAGATGTTTCCGCATTACCTTTCAACAATTAAATAGAAACAAGAATTTAGAGACAAGACATAAAATCTACTACCAACCATACTACCATGAAAAAAATAGGCATCTTATTCGGACAGGAAAATTCATTTCCGCAGGCATTTGTAGACCGGATAAACGAAAAGGCAGAGAAAAACATATCGGCGGAATTCGTCCGCATTGATAAAATGCTGCAGGGCGAACCGCTGGGCTACTCGGTAATTGTTGACCGCATCTCGCAGGATGTGCCCTTCTATCGCGCATCGCTCAAAAACGCAGCCATCACCGGCACGGCGGTTATCAATAACCCATTCTGGTGGAGCGCCGACGAGAAGTTTTTTAACAACGCCCTTGCCGTAAAACTCGGCGTGCCCGTACCGAAAACGGTACTGCTGCCCTCCAAAGACCACCCGGATAGCACCACCGACCGCTCCTTCCGTAATCTCGCCTTCCCGCTGGATTGGGACGGGATCTTTGACTACGTGGGCTTCCCGGCGTACATGAAACCCTTCGACGGCGGCGGCTGGCGCGACGTTTACAAGATCAGCGACAAAGAAGATCTTTGGGAGAAGTTTGCGCAAACCAAGCAACTGGTGATGCTGCTTCAGGAAGAAATTATTTTTGATGACTACTTCCGCTGCTATTGTATCGGCGGCAAACACGTGCGCATTATGCAGTATGAGCCCCGCAACCCACACCACTTGCGTTACGAACACGGCAAAGCACCGGCAGCAAAAGCCCTGCTGGATACTATTACCAAGTACGTTTTACAACTGAACCAATACTTGGGTTATGATTTTAATACCGTAGAGTTTGCTATACGCGATGGGATCCCTTATGCTATAGATTTCTGCAACCCGGCACCGGATGCCGAAGTTACCAGCGTTGGCCAGGATAACTTTGAGTGGGTGGTAGAAACCGCAGCAAGCTATGCGATAGAACGCGCCAAAGCCCAAAAGGACGATAGGGATAACCTTACCTGGGGCGAATATGTAAAAACCGGCGCTACCGGCAAACCACTTATTGCATCGGCGAAAACAGCAAAGGCTGAGGATGTATCGGTAGCGACTATTGAGGAGCCGAAGCCAAAGAAAGCGAAAGCGGCGGCAGCGCCTAAGAAAGCGGCGAAGAAATAGAAAATAATTTAAAACTATTGTCATTTCGAGTGAGCGCAGCGACGAGAACTACCTCTTGAACGAAGTGAAAAAACTTGTTAGATTTTGCAAGCGGAATTTGCATATCCGCCATGCATAAACAACAAGATTTCTCCCTTCGGTCGAAATGACATAGTTAAGAAAACGTACTAACCAAACCATAACCCCTAACCAATTATGAACGAGTTCACCTTAGGTGTTGAAGAAGAATTTATGGTGATTGACCCTGTTACCAGGGAATTAAAATCGCACGAGCAAAAAATTGTAGATGCAGCGCAAAAGATCCATGAGGACCAGGTAAAGGCCGAAATGCACCAGGCGGTTGTAGAGGTGGGCACCCACATTTGCCGCAATACCGATGAAGCACGCAAAGAGGTGACCAAACTCCGCGGAACAGTGGCCCAATTGGCCGGCGATATTGGGCTGCGCATTGGCGCGGCAGGTACACACCCCTTTTCGCACTGGCAGCATCAGCTGATCACCGACCATCCGAGGTACTTTGAGATCGTAGACGAGCTGCAGGAAGCGGCCCGCTCAAACCTTATTTTTGGGCTGCATGTGCACGTGGGGATCCAGTCGAGAGACATGGCGATCCATATTGCCAACCAGGCGCGGTATTTTCTGCCGCACGTATACGCGCTATCCACCAACTCGCCGTTTTGGGAGGGCCGGAACACGGGTTACAAATCATTCCGGACTAAGGTTTTCGATAAATTCCCGAGGACGGGCATCCCCGATTACTTCGCCAGCATTGAAGATTACGACAACTACGTAAAGCTGCTGGTAAAAACCAATTGTATTGACAACGCCAAAAAGATCTGGTGGGACCTGCGGGTGCACCCTTTCTTCCAAACCATCGAGTTCCGCGTGTGCGATTGCCCGATGCTGATAGACGAGACCATGACCTTTGTGGCGCTGTTCCAATGTATTTGCGCCAAGCTGTACAAACTGCGGTTAAGCAATATGAAGTTTATCACGTACAACCGCGCGCTCATCAACGAAAATAAATGGCGTGCCGCCCGTTATGGTATTGATGGTAAAATGATTGATTTTGGTAAAGAGCTGGAAGTAAATACCCGGGCTTTGATACTGGAACTGCTTGATTTTATAGACGATGTGGTAGACGACCTGGGCTGCCGCGAAGAACTGCAATATGTGCATAAAATACTGGAGCATGGCACCGGCGCCGACAGGCAGTTGGCCGTTTATAACCAAAACAATAACTTTGAAGACGTTGTAGATTATATCACATCGCAAACGCTGAAGGGGATATAAAAGCCTCACCCTGCCCTCTCCAAAGGAGAGGGTTCTAAAAAAGGCTTTTAAAGTCCTCTCCTTTGGAGAGGATTTAGGTGAGGCTAAAAGATTAAGAGTAAAATGAACACAGATAAACCGGAAATAAAGATTGCCATACTTGATTTGTATGATGGCATTGCAAATGAGGGGATGCGGGGTTTCCGGGAGATACTGGAGCGCTACAAGGCTAAACACGGCCTTAATTTAAGTTACGAAGTTTTTGATGTGCGCCGCAAAGCGCAGGTACCGGGTACCAATTTTGATGCTTACATCTCCAGTGGTGGCCCGGGCAGCCCGATTGATAGCGAAGGTACCGAGTGGGAGAAGAAATACTTCAGGCTGATTGATAAATTAGACGCGCACAACAAAAGCCCAAGCACCAATAAAAAACACGTGTTTTTTGTATGCCATTCCTTCCAGTTGATGTGCCGCAAATACGGGTTGGGAGAGATCGGCCTGCGCCGCTCACCATCGTTTGGGATATTGCCGGTGCACTTAACCGAAGAAGGGAAGCAGGACCAGGTTTTCGAGAACCTGTACGACCCGTTCTACACCGTAGATTCGCGGAGCTGGCAGGTGATCAACCCCGATATGAAACGATTTGACGAACTGGGAATGAAAATACTCGCCTGGGAGAAGGAACGCCCTCATGTTGATCTGCCCCGCGCCATGATGGCCATCCGTTTCAACGATTATTTTATCGCTACGCAGTTTCACCCCGAGGCAGACCCACTGGGTATCAAAACCATGCTGCTGCGCGAGGAGAAAAAAGACGAAGTGATAAACGAGCACGGCGAAGCAAAATACAAAGAGATGCTACAGCGGCTGGACGACCCGGATAAAATAGCACATACGCAAAGCACCATCATTCCTAATTTTTTAGATGAGGCGATATTGGGAGTGGAGAGATTAGAGGCATAATATTAAATAATCGTCATGTTGAACTTGTTTCAACACCCCATCTTAACGGTAGCCACTATGCTAATCCGTTTTGCATGAACGTTAACTTTGCATGTGGGGTGCCGAAATAAATTCGGCATGACGTTTTTTCGACGTTTTAAACATATTGCTACTGAAAAACAAACCACCATGAACCCAACTATCAGAAGCGCCTACAACCAAAACTTCACCGAAGAAAAGTACGCGGAGTTTTTACTGTCGCTAAACGACGGGCTGAAGAACCCCATTGAGTTCCGCATTGCCGAAACGCCGGTTTTTTTGACGGATGATTTCAGGGATAAGCTGCTGCAGGCAGGTGAGGAGATAGTGGCCACCATACTAAAACCCGGGTTTAAAGAACTTACCGAACGGGCCATCCCCGAACAATGGCGGGTGGCCAAAGAAAACGACCATTCGCACTTTATCGCTTTAGATTTTGGCGTTTGTAAGGATGCCGCTGGTAACATTGTCCCCAAGCTGATAGAGCTGCAGGGCTTCCCCTCGCTGTATGGTTTCCAGGTACACCTGGGAGAGAATTACAGGCATACTTTCCATATCCCGGGCAACCAAACTGTTTATTTTAACGGGCTGGATAAAGCGAGCTACCTGGCACTGCTTAAAAAAACCATCCTCGGCCCTTACCAGCCGGATGAAGTGGTGCTGATGGATGTAAACGCCCCAACCCAAAAAACCGCGGTGGATTTTTATATTACCGAGGGTTACCTGGGCACGCCGGTAGTTTCCCTTGCCGATTTGATACAGGAAGGCGATCAGCTTTTTTACATGCATGGGAAGGAAAAGAAGCGCATAAAACGAATCTACAACCGCCTGATATTCGACGAGATCGAGGGCGATCCGGAGATCTTTAATAAAGTGGTGGATATCCGCCGGCCGCTTGATGTGGAATGGATAGCGCACCCCAATTGGTTTTACCGCATCAGTAAATTTACCATGCCTTTTTTGGAAGGCGATTACATCCCCAAAACGCGGTTTCTGCACGAGGTGAAGGAATTACCCGAAGACCTGCAGAACTACGTGCTGAAACCGTTGTTCAGCTTTGCCGGGCAGGGCGTGATCATCGATATTATGGATGGGGATATCGAACAGATCTCCGATCCGCAGAATTGGATCCTGCAGGAAAAGGTAAATTACGAACCGGTGCTGCAATCGCCCGATATGGGTGTGAAGGTAGAGATCCGCCTGCTGTACCTTTGGCCCGATGGTGAAGAAAAACCAACGCTTGCCATAAACCTGGCCCGGCTAAGTAAAGGCAAAATGATAGGCGTTCGATACAATAAAGATTTCGACTGGGTGGGCGGTACGGTGGCGTTTATGCATAAATAATTAATTGGTTGACATTTTCATAATGTGCCATATTATGAAAGCCAAGCTTCCCGCGAAATCGCCCAGTTTTGCAAGGATCGATATATGACGCCTTTATGTATAGTTTCTTTAACCTTTGTTTCTATCCAATCGGGTACGCCAGTGTTACTTAAGTAGCATTGGAGTTTCTTAATATTAAGCTGAGTAGACACTTCGATATTTTGTATCTGAACTATTCCAGAATAAAAACTGATGCTCCAAAAAATAACGGACACACCTAAGGGGACTTCGTTTGTTGATAATTTATAGTCTTTTGTTAAATTGACCGCAAACGCTATGCAGCCAGCATTTATGGCAAGCAAATAATATACGAATCTGTCTTGCATATCTCGATGCGAAAACACCAAGGCCTCCATTCTTCGTTCTGTTATTTCTCGAGAATTATTATCCATAAATCAAATGTATCGACATTGCGACGGTAAATCTCTGAATTAAACTTTATACTTTTTTAAATATCCATACGTATATATAATTGTATTAATTTTGCACAATGAACGTACAGGCAATCATTATCATACTATTATTTGCTGCTGCTGTTTTTTACGTGGGGCGTATTATGTATAAAAGCTTATTCGCCAAAAAAAGCTGCGGTGGCAACTGTAAGTGCGGGGTGGATTTTTCTGCCATCGAGCCACAAAAACAAGCGAATTAATTTTTGCCCAACCATAACCTAATCGTATTTCATGTCCAACAAACAGGTCTTTCAGGCTGATAACCCCGGCAGGTGGAACCGCTTTAAATGGCTTAGCCGCATCATATTAATCGTGTTTATTTTTGGTGTAGTAGCAGCAGCTATAACGGTTACTTCTACCGAATACCCTATACTACCCAACCTCGACCCGGCCCCTAAAAAGATCTCAAAGGAGGACCTGGAGGCGTTAAAAAAATCAAAACGGTATAAAGATTTTAAGGTAGAGAAAGCGGTTATTGAGCAAATTGCCCGCGCCCGCCACCAGCACCAGCTTAAACACCCCAATAATAGCAACCGAATAAATGCGGCCTTTTACCGGCCATGGGAACCACAGGCCTATAATTCACTCTTGCTTTATATGAACCGGCTGGATATGGTGGTTACCGAAGGTTTTTCCTTCAGCCAAAAAGCAGATACCCTTAAAGCTGTATTAGATACCGGCCTCATCAACCTCAATAAAAAATATAAAAAGCAAATACTGGTTACGCTTTCCAACTACGATAACATCAAAGGTGGTTATGATGTGGAAGAAGTGGAGCACATCTTCGCCAATAAAAAGCTGCGTACCGCATTTATCAGCAGTATTGTGGCTAAGCTTAAGCGCTACAATTTCCAGGGGGTGAATGTGGATCTGGATGACGTGAAAAACCGCAACAGCAAAAACTACATCGCTTTCCAAAACGAACTGTACGCTATCCTGCATGCCAATGGCTTGCTGGTTACCCAAAACGTAGTACCCGAGGATGAGGAGTACGACCTGAAACGCCTGCAGCACGTAAACGATTTTGTGTTTGTGATGGCGATAGACCAGCATTACGATGGCAGCAACTCGGGCGAGATAAGTAACCAGCACTGGGCCGAAGAGATCCTGGATGAGGTGTGCTCCATCATCCCCAGCGAAAAGGTGATCTTCACTATCGCCGCCGGCGGCTACGATTGGCCGGAGAACAGCATAGGCGTATCTGCCGGTTACCAGCAGGCCATCAGTACTGCGGTGCAAAAAAAGAGTAAGATCGTTTTCGACCCGGTATCTGCCAACCTGCATTACAATTATTTAGGTAACGATGGGTTTAACCACATTGTGTATTTTACCGATGCAGTTACCAATTTCAATATCATCCGCATGGCCGATGACTGGTCTACCGGTGGCGTTGCGCTGTGGCGCCTCGGTGCCGAAGACCCGCGCCTTTGGTCGTTCTTCCAAAAAAATCTTTCTATCGATTCGCTTAATAAAACGGGGATCGACATCAGGCATTTCAACACCGTTGGCTTAAATGATAAGATAGATTATGCCGGCGAAGGCGGTGAGGTGCTGGATCTGATCACCACGCCAGATACCGGTAAAATTGATGTGAAGATGGATCCCAAAAACTTCACCATCACCAATCAAACCTATATTAAGCTGCCTACCAAATACGTTATCCGCAGGTACGGGCTTAAACCGGGTAAAGTGGTATTAACTTTTGATGACGGCCCCGACCCGGATTTCACCCCGCGTATTTTGGATATCCTGAAACGTGAGAAAGTACCGGCATCCTTCTTTATTGTCGGCTCGATGGCTGAGAAGAACATCCCTATCCTGAAACGTATTTATGATGAAGGGTATGAGATAGGCAACCACACCTTCTTCCACCCTGATATTTCTACCATCAGTATCGAGCGGGTAAACCTGGAGTTGAATGCTACCCGCAAGCTGATAGAATCGGTTACAGGGCGCAGCACCATCCTGTTCCGCCCGCCATTTAATGCCGATGCCGAGCCGCAAACTTTGGCAGAAGTTATCCCCGTGGCCGAAAGCCGGAGGCAAAGCTATATCACCATCGGCGAATCGATAGACCCATGGGATTGGCAGCCCGGCGTAACCGCCGATAGCATCATTGCCCGCACCATCAGGCAAAAAGATAACGGCTCGATGATATTGCTGCACGATGCGGGCGGCGATACCCGCGAGGAAACCGTGAAAGCATTGCCTGCCATTATCCATTATTTTAAAAGCCACGGTTACCAGTTTACCACCATTGCCGATGTGCTGGATAAAACTAAGGACGACCTGATGCCCATGCCAACCTCGGATGATAAAACCGTGTGGGGCAGGTTTTACGATGTAGTGATCGTAGGGTTTTTCCTGGGGAATAAATTCATTTTCTACCTGTTCCTGTCGGCGATATTCCTGGCTATCGGTCGCATTATCCTGATAGGCATCCTGGCGGTAAAGCAATTTTTTGAAGACAAGAAAGAAAGGGTGGCACCAACTGCCGAGCTACCCCCGGTAAGCATTATTGTCCCCGCTTATAACGAAGAGGTAACCGCGGCGGCCACTATTGATAGCCTGTTAAAACTGGAGTATCCCAATTTTGAGGTGATATTTGTAGACGATGGATCGAAAGATAACACCTTTGAGGTGGTAAAAGCGGCCTATGAGAACCATCCTTTGGTGCGGGTTTTAACCAAGCCGAATGGTGGTAAGGCATCTGCGCTTAACTTTGGTATATCGCATGCTAATTACGATTATGTGGTTTGCATAGATGCCGATACCCAGCTCCGCAGCGATGCTATTTACCAGCTGATGGTGTATTTTACCGATGAGGAGATCGGGGCGGTTGCCGGTACCGTTAAGGTGGCCAACGAAACCAATATCATCACCCGCTGGCAGTCGATAGAATATATCACCGCCCAAAATATGGATCGGCGTGCGTTCGACCTTATTAACAGCATAACGGTTGTCCCGGGTGCTATTGGGGCGTTTAGTAAAAAGGCAATATTCGAGGCCGGTGGCTTTACGTACGATACCCTGGCCGAAGATTGCGACCTAACGATGCGTATCCTCAAATTAGGCTATATTGTGAGGAACAGCGCCGAGGCTGTGGCCTATACCGAAGCGCCCGAAACGCTGAACATGTTGCTTAAGCAACGCTTCCGCTGGAGCTTCGGGGTGATCCAAAGTTTCTGGAAGAACCGCGACGCGCTCTTCAATAAAAAGTATAAATTCTTTGGGATGGTAGGGATGCCAAATATCCTCATCTTCCAGATAGTGCTGCCATTGTTCTCGCCCCTGGCCGATCTGATGATGATCTTCGGCTTACTGGGAGATAAGCCCGAGAAGATACTGATCTACTACGTGCTTTTTGTTTTGGTAGATTTCCTGGTGGCAATTATCGCCTTTAAAATGGAGAAGGAAAGCTATAGAAAGCTTATTTACATTATCCCGCAGCGTTTTATCTGGCGCCAGCTGATGTATTATATCCTGTTTAAAGCTATCCGTAAAGCGCTCAAAGGCGAGTTAAGCGGATGGGGCGTGCTAAAACGTACCGGTAATAGCACGTTCAAAAAAGAGGATTTGGTAGGCGAGGAGCCGCTCGAGTAGACGTGCAGATGAGCAAATTTCAGATGTGCAAATTTACCACAGCGTCATTGCGAGGAACGAAGCAATCTCCCGATAAGCAGGTCGCTTTGCATAGCCGCTTGTCCTAAGTAGAGATTGCTTCGTTCCTCGCAATGACGTTGTGAAGAGTGTCTGCACATTAAACTCGTTCTATCAAACAAACCGCGTAAGCAACCACGCCTTCTTCTCTACCGATAAAACCCAGCGTTTCGTTGGTGGTAGCTTTGATGGAAATATCATCCACATCAATTCCGGCTGCTTTGGCAATATTAGCCTGCATGGTTGGGATGTGAGGGTTTATTTTGGGTGCTTCCAGGCATACCATAGCATCTATATTGCCTATCTGCCAGTTTTTTTCGGCGAGCAGGGCTACCACGTGCTGTAGTAAAATTAAACTGCTGATGCCTTTCCAGCGGTCATCTTTATTAGAAAAATGGAAACCGATGTCGCGCAGGTTAGCCGCGCCTAATAGGGCATCGCAAATAGCGTGCAGTAATACGTCCGCATCCGAGTGGCCAAAGGCGCCACTGGTATGTTCCAGGTCTACACCGCCCAAAATAAAGGGGTGCTGCTGTTTTAATTGATGGACGTCAAATCCAAAACCAACTTTTATTTTAGCCATTATTGTTTTAGCGTGCTATTGCCCGTGCCGCCAAAGCTTGCCGATAAGGTGAAGCGCAGGGTATTGGCCAGGGGGCTGTTTTGCTGGCTGGCTGCCAGGTAAGAAAAATCGAAATTAAAGATCTGATATTTTAAACCAACCCCAAAGGTAGCATAGTGCCTGTTGCCTTTGTTTGGGTTCTCGTAAAAGTATCCTGCGCGCAGGGCTATCAGGTCGTTATACCAGTATTCTACGCCGGGGGAGAAAGAAATTTCTTTCAGCTCCTCGCTAAAACCGCCGGGCGCGTCGCCAAAAGATTGAAACAATCCAGCCGGCACCGAAACATCATCATTTTTACCGGCTGTTATATTGCCGTCGGCATCGCGGACTGGGGGAGTTGGCACTAAAAGCTTATTAATATCAAAGGTAACGGTGAACTTGCTTGCGCCATTCATATGCCATGTGTTGGCAACGCCCAGCTTTAAATTGGTTGGTAAAAAGTACTTGGTACCACCCTCGCTGTAAGCAATTTTTGAGCCTATGTTGGAGATGTGTCCGCCAAACGCAAATACGGAGCTATCGCCGTAGTCTTTTTTGTAATATACCGATACCCCTGCAGATATGGCATTTCCCGCCTTGTTCTGAGCAGTGCTTCCGCCCGAAACGAAGGCGCCGTTGGAAAAATTTGAGTAAATGTAGCGCATCGTTAATCCCAGCGAAAGATTGTTGCCAAACTTGCGCGCAAAAGATCCATCGATAGAGAGTTCGCTGGGTTTATAGGTGCCCTGGTCGTTCTGGTTATCGTCTATCAGTTGGATACTGCCCAAATTAAAATATCGTAGTGATGCACCAAAGGTGTTGCGGTCGTCCAGCTTGTGTGCGTAGCTTAAGTAAGCCAGGCTAACATCGGGCACCAAATGCCGCAGCCATGGGCTGTATGATAACGAGATATCGTTATTGTTTTCCAAAAAAGCCAGCTTTGCGGGGTTCCAGTAGTTAGCATTTACATCCGGCGAAAGTGCTACACCGGCGTCACCCATTGCGCCTGAGCGCGAATCGGGAGTAATGTTGAGGAAAGGTACCGCTGTAGATATAGCGTTGACGCTGCCGTTTGTACTTGTTTGTGCCGATGCAGCGGCAGGGATAGCCAACAAAATATATAGAGCAAATTTTTTAGTATAATTATACTTCATTGCGTGCAATTTAGTTCTAATATTTAAAATAATAAAACCGGGCCATCGTTAACTTTTGAGGTTTAAACCAATAATACATCAAATTATTGTAACTCAATAATAAATAATCCGTTTAACATCGGTACGGGTACAACAGTTTTTTTAAAATGGTACCCAATAGGCTATTTTATTATTGATTTTTATTAAATTTACCTCCAAATAGATATTTTGCAAAGTATGAAAGCACTTTTTACTAATACTGCCTTAGTGTTGTTGGGTTTTGGCACATTGCTAAGCAGCTGCAGTAAACCCGCACAATCACAAAAGACAGGGATGACTTACAACAACAGGAATAACGGTGGTTATCTGCGGTTTAAGCAAACCCATCCAACACCTGGCCCGGGTTTGGTGCCAATTGAGGGCGGTACTTTTGTATTGGGCGGTAGCGCCGATCAGGATGTGACTTACGATTATAACAACGTGCGCCGCAGGGTTACCGTGCCATCTTTTTATATGGACGAGACCGAAGTAAGCAACCAGGACTGGCTGGATTACCTGCACTGGATAAACATTACCTTCCCTAACGATGGCGAGTTATATTACAACGCTTTACCGGATACCCTGGTATGGCGTAAACCGCTATCGTACAACGAACCTTACGTAGAAAATTATCTGCGCCACCCGGCGTTTCAGGATTACCCGGTTGTGGGTGTTAGCTGGGACCAGGCACAGGATTATTGTATATGGCGTACCGACCGTACCAACGAAAACATCCTCCGCGAAAACAATTACATGATGACCTGGAAAGATGCAGCAGGTGGTGGTAAAAAAGGAGCAAAACCAGCCGCAGGCGCACAAGGTGGTTTAAAAGAACCATTTAATACAGATATTTACTTAAACGGACAGATAAGAGGCGCCGGGGTTGATGGCAAGAACATGCCTAAAGATAATAACCCTAACGTGGCACCGGGTACCGCCAAAGGTGGCCCGCGCAGGCCGGTACGCTTAGAGGATGGTATTTTGAAACAAGGATACCGTTTACCATCAGAAGCTGAATGGGAATACGCTGCATTGGCGCTTGCCGGTAATACCGAATTTGAGAATATTAACGATGGTAAAATATACCCATGGAATGGCCTGGGTGTACGTTCACCAGACCGCAAAACACGGGGTTTGATCCTGGCTAACTTTAAACGCGGCGCTGGCGATAACGCGGGTGTTGGCGGTGGCCTGAATGATAAGGCGGATATTACAGCACCTGTGCGTACCTATGCGCCAAACGATTTTGGTTTGTACAACATGGCAGGCAACGTAAACGAGTGGGTTGCCGATACTTACCGCCAAACTTCGTTTGAAGAGGTGGAAGATTTTAACCCTTTCCGTGGTAACGAATTTACCAATAAACGTTTGGCAGACCCTGCTAAAGGATTATATGCTAAAGACAAATACGGCCGCCCTATTAAAGATCCGGCAAGATCTAACAAAAAATTAAAATACAGCGAAATGATAGCGCAGCAGCAAGGCCTTAATAATGGCACCGCTGCAGGCACCACGCCGGCTACCGGTGGCACTGTACCACCAACTACACCAAACTCTATTAAATACAGCGGTAAAGCTTACAACCCCGATTTCCGTGGTGCAAGCGACTCGGTAAACACCGTGCTTTATGGTACAACTACACTGGTTAACGATCATTCTAAGATCTTTAAAGGTGGCTCGTGGAACGACCTGGCCTACTGGATGAACCCTGCAACCCGCCGTTTTATGGATGAGGATGAATCAAGTGCCGAAGTAGGTTTCCGTTGCGCCATGACCATGGTAGGTGCACCAGAGATCCATCCTGAAGGCAAGCCACACCTGCCGGTTAAAAAGGCAAAGCCTTACAAGGCAAAATAACCCGAACCAGCTTTTTATTTTATATAAGCCGTTCCCCAAAAGAGGAGCGGCTTTTTTGCAGCGGGCTGATTTAATTGGACGATAATCTAAATCGTTGTCGGATGTTTCTCATTATTCCAAGAATCGATCAAAGTTTATTGTGGATTGATCAGTATCGTTTAAATTGGTATTTACGTAATTTACAAATAGTTCAAAAGATTTAGATGTTTTTTTTGAGAGTGCCTGTGAACTTTTTATTTTTTTTAGCTTAGTTAAAATATCTTTCTGACTCCATTCTACTTTAGCAAGAATCCCCAGATATAAACTAGTGACTTCGCTGGAATTATCAGCTGATTTAAGAAACCTCTCATTTATGATATCCTTTACTTTAGGGTATTTAAGCATAAGATCAATATTAATATCAGGCGTTAAAATGAATCCTAATGCCCACGTTGCCATTGAGTTAATACTGAGAGGCGTCGAGTCAATCCATTTTGGAAAAATTAATTTGAACAACTCATCGCGGAATTCGTCTAGAATAAATCCAGCTTCCCCCATCCATGCAATTGCCCAACAAGTTGAAAGGACATAATGCTTATCATCGGTTTTAAGGAATGAAATTAGTTTTTCGAAAATATCTCTATCTGGTTTGAATTTTTTTCTATCTAATCCACGGGTAACTATTTCCCAACTTATTGTCATCACTCCTAAAATACCCATGCAATTGACATGTTTATCTTCATTAAGTAACTGTTTTTTTAATTCTAATTGAATATCCCCTTCTTTTAGATTATTGTCGTACAAAAAGAATTCAGATATTATAGAAGCTAAATTTATCGCATAGTGTTCATCATATTTTTCGAAAAACAATTGGATGATTTTGGCACGAAATGGATCATTGAATTTGGAATTTAAAATCACTTCGGTTATCTCTGTGCCTGAATGTCCAACACTTTTTGCATGCCATTCTATAGCTTCGTCTAATAACTGTGGACCTATTTGAATCTCATTTGCGATACAGTTCCCCAATAAATTAAATCCTAACACTTTTTCTTGTTCATTAGCGAAAACAAGTTTTTTTGCCTCGTCAATTAGTAGCTCGATCAAATCCTTTGAGTCTCGTTCCAGTAATACTGCGGTAATAGGTATAACTTCTTTCCAATATTGATTATTTAAATTGGGGCGTATAATATCAATTTTGTTTTTGTAGGAATCGGAACTTGGAAGATATTTTTTTACTATTGCCTTTGCTGTTAAATACTCTTGAAAACTAAGATGCAAGAATTCATAAATTTGTAAGAGACAACCTTGCTGGTCTCTTTGATGTCCAGACAATATTAATAAACTGCTTCGTGACTCAACTCTCTTGATAAAATCTGCAGGGCTGATTTTTGTGTAACCCAGAATTTCCGGCATTTGTTTCCGACACTCGATTAAACAATTTTTCAATTGTTCGTCGGTGATGGTTTGTTGCCCATTTTTAGTCATCCAATATGCTATAAAAGCTAATTGAGGCTCTGCTTCTTCAATGTCAAGTTGATCATGACCCTCTACGTTCCAAGTTACCAGCAGTAGTTTAATCATTTCTTGATATAGCACTGTTCTTTTAGTGGGTAAATATCCAGCCCAGCGCCTAACAAATAATAACGTTGTTAATAAAAGGGGATTTTCAGCCAATACCTTTATTCGACTATCGTTAACAATTAGATTGGCAATTTTAATTGCCTCATGAATTGTGTTATTCGAGTCGTCAATGATAGCTTTGTGCCACTTAAGTGTTAATTCTTTGATTTCTATTTCGGCGAGATTGCACACCTTATATTTTTCGCAATATTTAACTAAAATTCCTGCTACTGCTCTGAAGCCTGCTTCTCGTGATGTAACTATTATATTTATTTGGGGGTATGTAGCAATAAAGGTCCTCAATTGATTTACGAAGGATATTCGATTTCGATCTTCAGAGATTTCGTCTAATCCATCTATCAATAAAAGTGCGGTTCCATTTTGAAGCGCGTGTGAAACAATTATTGAAAATGGATTTCGACAATCATTGATCTCAGCTCGTATGGGAATATTTTGTATTATATCGATAATCCCATTGTTTACTTGTTCCCCCAATTCTCTGCAGCGAATGAAAATTGGAAACCAGTTATAGTTAGGAAGATCGTCATCAATATATGGCCTTCGCTCAGGAAACGCATAGGCTATTGCAATTCTTTTAATTAATGTCGATTTTCCGCCTCCAGGTTTGGCAAGAATAGCTACTTTTTGGTTATTGCTTAATATAGATCCGATAGAGAGTTGATTTTCGGATTCAGTAGCATTGCCGGTAATATCTTTTATTTGAGCTAACTGGATTGGGACAAATATACTTTCTAATTTAACTTTGACAGAACCAGCTTCTTTATCTGTTGGTAAGCCTTCAAATTGAATCTCACCACATTCGTTTTCTAAATATTTATAATATTTTTGTTTAGTTTCCTCCATGGAGGTGTTCGTGGAGGCCACTCCTTCCGGCTGAAGTACTCGTTGTAACCCGTTGAGTAAGCCATTGTTGTTTCTATCCAATGAAATTAATTCACTAGATAACTGGTCAATCAATGGTCTTCCATCGGCATGGACAAATGCAAAATGAGAGCATGTTTGTCCTCTGTTTTCAGAGTAATATATAACCCAAACCCATCCTTTTTCATAAGCAAATAAATCCAAATTAGGGAATAGTTCTAGATTTTCTTTTCTAATTGGAATAGCTGAAATTGCTTTTTCAATCGGTACTACAACGCGACCGTGAATTAGCTCGTCAACAATTTTTTCAGGGCCTAAAAGGATAAGTCTGGTGTTATCAAATCCCAGCTCTTGCTCAATAGCTGTTTCTTTAAAGCCAGATAAAGAAGCAAAATAGCCAATGGGTGAAAATGACTTATGAAGTTTACTTTTCTTAATTTTTTTCTTCTCGGCGTCGAGAACTCCTATGAATTTATTTATATCGCTGCCTCCAATAGTTTCTTTTGTTGCTTTACATTCAGCTATAGCGACTTTGTTTTCTGTTCTATGAAAGGCCTGAATGTCAATTTCTCGACCAGATTGGTGAATATTTAGCCGTGGTTCATCGTAGCCAAGCGAATGGAATACGTCACTCATTAGGCGACCAAATAAATCTCCTTTTTTATTATTATCTTTTTCAAGTATTTCAATATTTCGAAATTTTGTCATGGTTTAGGTACTGGTTATATTTGAATTACCGGTTTTGAAATTCTTTCGTCAAAATACCTATTTCAATTCGTATTTACAATTGTGCTGTAGTTATATCACCCGCGTTAGGGATAGCAGTGAAAACCCCGGAATGTAGCGCCGCTTCTATCAGCGGCGCGGAATGAGGAGTTGCAACGTAGAGCCCGGGCCGCAGGCAACGCCCATATTACGGAAGTTGTTCTTATCTCATATCTGAACCATTGCAGTGTAAAGTCGGGCCGCAAATCATTACCTGTATTCCACCTCCCCACCAATGAACTAATGAATAAGTGAACCAATAAACCTCCCCTAACTTGTTAATATTCAGTAAAATGTTAACAAATAAATCACACGGTTATAACGTTTAAGCAATAGTTAATCGCTTATTTTTATAGACCGTAAAAAGGTCAGTACTAAAAATCATCTAAAAAATATTTTTATGGCCTGGAAAAAATTTAGCGGAGAGATCATTCAAACCCCCATTTTAGAAGAAGTAGAAGCCGCCATTGAGCGCGAAACCAACCTTGGCAATAAACTAAAAGTTTGCATTGGTACAGATTCGCAGGTAAAAGGGTCGGTTACTGATTTTGCCACGGTTATCGTTTTCATCCGCGAAGGGCGCGGAGCCTTTATGTTCATCCACCAGGAGCGTACTTCCCAAAAAATGAGCATCAAGGAGCGGATGCTAAACGAGGTGCAAAAATCTATCGACATTGCCTACAAACTATGCGACCTGCTGGACCTGTACGAGGTAGAGCTGGAGGTACACGCCGACATTAACACCAACCCCATGTTTAAAAGCAACCAGGCCCTTCACGAGGCAATGGGCTATATCCTCAGCATGGGTTTCGTATTCAAAGCCAAGCCGGAAGCGTTTGCCAGCTCGTGCTGTGCCAATAAGATGGTACAATAAAGAAGGTAAAAGGTTTAAAGGTTAAAGCTGAAAGGTAAGATACGCCGACCTTTTACCTTTCGCCTTTTACCTCTCACCTCTAAAAGCTATATTTGGGCTACAAATACATAGCCTATGTCGCCACTTATTCAAATTACCGATCCTCATATACTGGATGGCTCTGCCATATTAATAGATGTACGCGGCGGTGCCGATGCACACGCACGCTACCTTGCCGGGCACCTGCCTAATGCTGTTTTTGCCGGGCTGGATGCAGATTTGGCCAGCCACCCAGCCGATGCTGCCATTGGCGGTCGCCACCCTTTACCTGCTTTAGAAGGTTTTGCCGAAACACTGGCCCGCTGGGGTGTTACGCCCGGTAGCCATGTAATAGTTTACGATGATAAGGCCGCGGCTATGGGCGGAGCACGCCTTTGGTGGATGCTGCGCTCGATAGGGCACACGAATGTGCAGGTGATAAACGGCGGTTTAAAAGCCGCTACCGATGCCGGGATCCAACTGGCTACAGATGAATATCAAAACACTGCCGTAGCACCATATCCGGTTGCTGCCGAATACGCCAATACAGTTGATATAGAAGAAGTAAAGAAGGCTGCAAAGGACGAAAACCGTGTAGTAATAGATGTACGCGAGGGCGTACGCTACCAGGGTATTACCGAACCGCTGGACCTGGTTGCAGGACACATACCCGGGGCGGTGAATTTGTTTTACAGTACCAGCATGTCGCCGGAGGGGAAGTACCTTACCTCCCAGGCTCTGACTACGCTGTATAAGGATACCATAGGCGACGTAAAGCCCGAGAATGTGGTAGTTCATTGCGGATCGGGTGTTACGGCCTGCCACACGTTGCTGGGCATGGAGCATGCAGGGATAACCGGGCCTAAGCTGTATGTAGGCTCATGGAGCGAATGGAGCCGAAACGATTTGCCTATTGGTACAGGAATGGATAAATAAGTTTACATTGGTACGAGGATATACTAAAATATAATACGTTAATTGCAGTGTGAAAACATACGTATTAAAACTTAAGCAGAATTTACCAATAACGTTGGATGAGGCATGGGATTTTTTCTCCTCGCCGCATAACCTGGCCAAAATTACACCGCCCGAAATGAACTTTATAGTAACCAGCGATTATAACGGCGACGCAAAAATGTATCCCGGGATGATCATCACCTATAAGGTATCACCTTTATTGGGTATTAAACTCAACTGGATGACGGAGATAACGCATGTGGAGGAAGGTAAATACTTTGTAGATGAGCAGCGCTTTGGTCCCTATGCTTTGTGGCATCATCAGCACCATTTTAAAGCCATCCCCGGCGGCGTAGAGATGACCGACCTGCTGCACTACGCCATACCTTTCGGCGTAATTGGGCAGCTAACCAATGCTGTGTTAGTGCGCAAAAAAATAAAAAAGGTGTTTGAATTCCGGGTAGAAGCGGTTGAAAAAATATTTGGTAAATACACCGGATAACCTTCTTATTTATTGCAATAATATTTGAACAGGCTGCATTATTTGCGGCCTGTTTTGTTTTATGGCCCGCTGATCAGGGAAATCGCTTTTAGATTTTTTACAGGCTTATTTAGTAATGATTCGTTTAAAATTACACGTGTTCGGGCTTGTTCGGGCTGTTCGCGCAGTACGTCGA
Organism: Mucilaginibacter pankratovii; assembly: GCF_014773265.1. Taxonomy (GTDB): domain Bacteria; phylum Bacteroidota; class Bacteroidia; order Sphingobacteriales; family Sphingobacteriaceae; genus Mucilaginibacter; species Mucilaginibacter pankratovii. The sequence continues at coordinate 301,178 of NZ_JACWMY010000009.1, forward strand.
ACGCGAACAAGCCTGAACAAGCGATCTCCCTGCTCCCGGCTGATGCCCCTGCAAATCAGTAACATTTTTTTTACAATCCCTGTAACGAATTTTATTTCTTGTAAGTCTACTCCCACTACAATGGCCATTGGAGAATATTAAACTATAATTAAAATATGCTTAATATTTTATATTGAAAAACTAAATAGCTAACTTACAATAGTTTATGTGTTAGTTATTTTTAATTAATTAACTTATAATAAAATGAAATTAAACCTACCTGTAAAATCACTACTACTTGCGCTGGCACTTACAGTAAGTGCAGCCGTATGCTGGGAGCTATACCTTCGCAGCAAGGGCATTGAGCCCGATTTTGATGACAGCCCCGAATTATGGGCAAACGCGCGTGCTATGGCCTACGAGCCGGCAGATAAAGCAACGGTTTTTATCGGCTCATCGCGTATTAAGTATGATCTGGATATCCCCACCTGGGAGAGCAAAACCAACACCCGTGCCGTACAGCTGGCCATGGTGGGTTCATCGCCGCGGTCGATACTTGCCGATTTAGCCAACGATCCGCTCTTTAAAGGCAGATTAGTGGTAGATGTTACCGAAGTATTATTTTTTAACAATGCCCCCTACGTATTGGCATCTCCGGAAGAAGGCATAAACTACTACAAAAAACGCACACCTGCGCAAACAGCCAGCTTCGCCGTTGATAAATACCTCGAGGCCAACCTGGTGTTGCTCGACCGGGATTTTTACTCGGTAAATGGCTTGCTTAATCATCTTTACGTTCCTAACCGAATGGGCGTATATGCAGGATTAGATTTTCCTGTTGGTTTTGGTTTCACCAGTTACAACAGGCAAACAAAAATGACTGCTTCTTTTTTGGCGGACACTAATCGCGTAAACCAGGTGCGCGGTATATGGGGCATGCTTGCTAAAGAGAATACTGCCCCACCAATGGGTGGCAAAGAGTTAGACAGCTTTTTTGCTGCTGTTAAGCAAGATGTAAATAAAATAAAAGCAAGAGGGGGCGAAGTGGTGTTTTTACGCACGCCGTCAAGCGGCCCCTTTTTTATGGGCGAAAGCATGGGCTACCCGCGCGCCAAATATTGGGACAGGCTGCTAACAACAACAGGCTGTAAAGGCATTTATTTTAAGGATTACCCGACACTTGCCAACCTGGTATGCCCGGAATTTTCTCACCTAACCCCAGACGGTGCAGTTGTATACACCAACGGTATGATTGCCGCCTTAAAGCAGCAAACCAACTGGAAATTATAATCACACAATTCAAAATATTAAATCTACACCTATCTCATCATGGTTTTTAACTCCTATACCTTTGTAGTATTTTTTAGCTTAATGCTGCTGCTACATAACCTTCCTTTACCCTGGAAGGTAAAAAAAATTAACCTGCTGCTTGCCAGCTACATATTTTACGCCGCCTGGAACCCACCTTTTATATTGCTGCTTTGGCTATCAACCGTGGTAGACTTTTTTGTGGGCCGCGCCTTATATACCCAACAAAATAAGATAAAACGGCACGCGCTGCTGGTGGTTAGCCTTGTGGGCAATCTGGGTATGCTGTGCTTCTTTAAATACGGCAACTTCTTTTTAGAGAATTTTGTATCGCTTTGCAATGTGCTGGGCTTTGATTATCATCCGGCGCAGCCAAGCATTATTTTACCTGCCGGGATCTCGTTTTACACGTTTACCACGCTTTGCTACACCATAGATATGTACAAGCGCGAAAGCAAGCCGGTAAAATCGCTGTTGGATTTTTCGCTTTTCGTTACGTTTTTCCCGCATTTGGTGGCCGGGCCCATTGTACGCCCGCCGCAATTAGTGCCGCAGTTTGAGAGTGAGCGCAAAGCCACTAAGCAACAACTGCTGGATGGTTTGCTGCTGTTAACCCTCGGTATTTTTATGAAGGTAACACTGGCCGATAATATGCTGGCCGCAACCGCCGATGCTGTATTTGGCGCACATGCACCCTTGGGTTCACTGGATGCCTGGGCCGGCGTGCTGGCATTCTCCGGTCAGATCTTTTTCGATTTCGCGGGTTATTCTACAGCAGCCATTGGCGTTGCCATGTGCCTGGGCTTTATATTGCCGCAAAATTTTGCATACCCCTATGCTGCTATCGGTTTTTCCGATTTCTGGCGCAGGTGGCACATCACGCTTTCATCATGGCTGCGCGATTACCTGTACATTCCGCTGGGCGGTAACCGTAAAGGGCAATTCCGTACCTATATCAATTTGATGATCACGATGCTGATAGGCGGCCTTTGGCACGGCGCCAACTGGACGTTTGTAGTGTGGGGCGGCCTGCACGGGTTATTCCTTTGGATAGAAAAAGCCCTGCAGGATAGCCGCCGCAAGGCAACAAATTTATCCCCGGAGGATACTGTAGTGGCCACCGCCTCGGTTATCCCGGGAGTTAAGATCAAGGAGAACTTCCTGAAAGCATTACTTACGTTTTTTATGGTTTGTATTACCTGGGTGTTTTTCCGTTCGGCTACGTTTGGCGGTGCATGGGGGCTGTTAAATGCGATGTTTGCCGGTACGCCGGGTGCAACACCGCTGTTAACCAGCATTGCCATTATTAAGGTAGCGGTTGTTATAACCCTGATGCTGGTATTCCACTGGACGATGCGCAAAACTACTGTGCTAAAAACTGCGGGTAAACTGCCATGGTGGGGTGTGGCGCTGGCCTGGTCGTTCATGCTGGTGATGATCATCCTCAGCCAGGAATCGGGCAAATCATTTATCTACTTCCAGTTCTAAAGCGATAACAGCTTTTAGCAAAACAGGCCGCAAAAAATTGCGGCCTGTTTGCTAATTTATAAATCAGTGTAATCAATCTTTGATCGGTGTAATCCCAAGCTATATTTTCAATACTGCCTGCAAAGCACCACCATATCCAACACCGGCATTTCGGCCCATAAAGGTGTAAAACCCACTGGCGAAAAGCGATATGCGGCGTGTAAAGGTATGCCCCACATTTACAGCCCCTTTGGTGAAGGCGAAATCGCGGTTTACGCTCAAGTTTTGGCTGAAGGATTTGTTGGAACTGGATGAATTTTGCCCGCCTATTTCAAAGCTTACCTGGTTCTTCTTATTAATAGGCACGCCCAGCAAAGCCGAGTACAGGATAACATTTGGCCCCTGGGTATCAAAGTAGCGGCGGTAACCTGCCTCTACGTTAAAATAGCATCCCTTTAGAAAGTTTTTATTAAAGCTGCCCGTGTACATAAATTTTACTTCGGAACCAAAAACGCCGTAACCAAGGTCGAGCAGTTGGTCATCGTGTTTATAAAGTGGTGCAATACCCGATACCTGTACCGAGAAGTAAGCTTTGTAATCAAAATTAACAAGCGCGTAGCTTAGGCCTGCCTGGATATCGCCAAAACCAAAGCTTTGCTGGTAGGTGGTACCTGCAGCGGTGGTGTACTGGCTGTTTTGATCGGGAGCAAGCACGTTCACGATCAGATCTAACCGGCGGGTGATACCGTAGCCAACATACAGGCCGTAAGCATAGCTGGTGAACGAGCTGTTGCCTGCCGGCTTTACTTTTTTGCCGCTGGAGTTATATACATCCTTAGAAGTGTAATAGTTAAAGGATGGCACCACAATATTGCGGTACTTGCCAATGGGCCAGCCTGCAAAGGCCTGCTGCCGGGCCGAGCCGATGATAACCAGCAATAAACAAATTATGTAAATTCTTTTCATAGGTATAGGGTGTTACGGCATCCTGAAATCTTCCTTCAGCCAGTAGTATTGAAATGTAAAGTATGTAAAGTTAACCTCGTGCGCTTTATCTGCAACTACAAAATATTCGTTGCTGGTGTTGGCAAACTTGTTAAACATGCCAAAGCTGCATCGCGGCGGGCAAAATTCATCTAAAAGGCCTATGCCCATCAGTACTTTGCATTTTACTTTGTCGGCAAAGTTTTGCGGGTCGTAGTAATCCCAAACAGCAAGCAGTTTTTCTTTAGTAAAGCCGGCGTGTTTTTTAATATACTCATGAAAAACAAGCGTTGGCCAGGTGTCAACCGGGTACGAACTGCCGATGGCGTACGAATCGTGCATATCTGCGTACAGCGGCACCTGGAAAGTGCAAAGCTTTACCCGCTTATCCATAGCGGCCACAAACACGGCAAGCGAACCGCCCTGGCTGCCACCCTCTACCACTATCTTTTCGGGGTTCAGGCGAAGTTTTGATGCACTGGCGGCAATAAAATCTACGCCGCGCAGGCAATCCATATAAACGCCGCGGTAAATGTATTTATCACGGCTTTCTATATTCACTAAATTGTATTGCTTGTAATCGGGCGCTATTACATCACGGCTGTTGCCGTTGCCACGTACGTTTATGGTAAATACCGCGAAATCCTCCTTGTCATAATCGGGCTTCATATCGATGGTGTAGCCGGGAACACGATATAATACAGGATAGTTTTTGCCGCCTTTCGGCACGGTAAGCCAGCCACGAATGGTAATGCCTTCCCAGGATTTCATCTCGCAGAGGTAAACCACTTTTTCCTTAGTGGATCTCTTCTTGTCCTCGGTAAACTTAAACTCGGGCTTAATGCTTTTTAAGGTATCGATGGTCCCCTTCCAAAATGCGTCGAAATCGGCTGGTTTGTGCAGGGTGGTCTTTATTTTTTCGGGATCGATGCCGAACACGCGTTTCACCGTATCATCATAAGTGGTAAGGTTAAACATAAAGTGCACGCGGTAAAAACCAGGGATGCGCTTTGGCAGGAGAACACTGTACGTTTCTGACGAGTTTTTGATAAGGTGCACCGGCATGCTATTGGTTGATAGCTGCCTGAAATCGTCGCTCAGTACATTATAGGTAAGCTTGCCGTCCTGGTTACCCTTGTAGGTGCTTTTTACCTTCAGCTTAAACTCAATGTAATCATCGCCCTTAAATAAGGCGTTTTTAGAGCTGGGCTTCACCTCTATAAACACTTCACCTTCTTCCTCTTTATCGTCCTGCGCGAAGGCGCTATAGCAGCCTGCCAGGATGATGCTTACGGTAACAACATAAAATTTAAACCCTCGTAGTAATTGCATTTTTATTTGTTCTCTTTTTTTAAGGCCTTGTTTTATACGGATACTGCGCGCTTTTTGTTCTTGATCAAAAAATCGGACTGCCTGATGTAATGATTCAGCGGTTCTTCTATGAGTTTAAACAACAAAATAGATGCCCCGTTGAGTATGATAAAAGCGTACAGTACATTTAAATTATCGTATTGAAAAGGCGAGTTCCAGTCGACGCCCCATTTATCGTAAAGTTCGAAAACCCAATCGTTTAGCCAGTTAAAGCTGAAATGCAGGCCATCGTACATCCAGCCTAAATGAATGAGATAAAAAATATACGAGCTTTTGCCCAGTAGCTCCACAAATTTATTTGATAATATTTTTTTCAGGAGGGAGGTCTCGGTAAGCAGGCCATAAAAGAACAAGGCAATACTTATAGATAGCAGATAGTTGTTGGTGATAATGCCCAGCGGATGGTGAAGCCCTGCAATTTCGCCTTTAGGGATAGGCAATGTGCTCATAAACCATACACAGGCAAATATCAGCACAAAACCCAGGTAGGTGAGCTTTTGCTTGCTGCTGCCGTCCATTTTTTTCTTACGAACAATAAGCGCCAGTTGGATGCCTACAAAAAACTCAAAGCAGCGCCCCAAAAAGGTGTACAGCATCATAAAGGTAAAATTGCCGAAGAAACCGTACCAGTTAACATTGCGGAAAATGAGCACCAGCAGTGCGCCGATACCTGTTATGATGATAGGCTGGATATAGAATTTTTTGTAGCGCTGCGCGAAGTAGAAAATGAAGGGTGCCGAAAAGTAAAAGCATTCCTCCACGGTTAGGCTCCAGCCCTGGGCAATACCGGTGAATTTTAACTGATCGAAAAAGCCGCGTACAAACGTGATATGCATCAGGAATAAACCAATGGGGCTTGCGAAACCGTTGGTCACCTTTTCATCGTGCGTAAAATAGAAGGAAACGAAAGCCGCCATGGTAAGCAAAAAATACATGGGATAGATGCGCGCAACCCGATTTTTAAGGTATTGTTTAAACCAACCGCTGCTTAACTCAAAGCTATCGAAATACCGGAAAGCAATTAAAAAACCCGAAAGCGTGAAGAAGATTGTTACCCCGATGTGGAATTCGCTAAGAAAACGTTGCACAGCATGGGGAAAGTTCTCATCAAACGCATAAGCGTAATGAGATATAAAAACGAGGTATGCAGCCAATGCCCGCACGCCTGTAAGGGCAGGAATATAGTTAAGTAAAGGTTTTTGCGCCAAAACGGATCAGTTTTTTCGTCCCTAAAGATAATTTATATATTGGAGGATGTGCAATATTTGAGCCAACGGTTAACGTTATTCCTAAAACGTAGAGTGGTTTCCAGCGCAAAAAACAAACTTTGTCATTTCGAGGGAAGCGCAGCGACGAGAAATCTTGTTAGATATGCAAATCCGCTATGCAGGACAAATACGCATAGTGGCGAGCTATGCATGGACAACAAGATTTCTCCCTCGTACCTCGGTTCGAAATGACAATCTGGTTTATGGTTGGACGAAAGCTCTATAATGCGCTCCCCTGCACCACGCCTTTACTCAAGATCTTTTGATCGATGTAGTATTGGATCTCGCTTTTCTTTAATCCCCAGTTTGGCGCTATAAGGAGCTCGCGGTCACTGAGGCCAAAGAGGCGCTGAATAATGATATCCGGGCGAACGCGGGGCAATAGCTCGCATAAAAACTCGGCGTACTCGTCCAGCCCGAAAAGCTTGAATGGTTCGCGTTTGTATTTTACGCCCATTACGCTGCCTTCCACAATATGCAGGTGGTGGAATTTTACAAATTTTATCTGGGGGTGGCGGTTTATCTCGTCGGCATATTTCAGCATCATCTCGTGGCTCTCCCAGGGGAAACCGAAGATGGTATGCACACAAACGTCCAACTTGGTGTTCTCGGTCAATTTCAGCGCCTTCAACAATTCATCATGGCTACAACCGCGATTGATCTGGTTAAGCGTTTCATCATAAATGCTTTCCATACCCATCTCCAGGTCAACATCAAACCTGTCGGTATAGCTTTCCAGCAGGGCTATCTTTTCGGCGTCGATGCAATCCGGACGGGTACCTACGCTAAGGCCAACAATATCCTCGGTACCGTAGCTGAGCGCCTCGTCGTACATCATTTTTAAATAATGGGTGGGGGCATAAGTATTGGTATTGGGCTGAAAATAGATGATGAATTTATCGGCCTTGTTTCCATTACGGGCGCGTTCCATACCCTGCATCACCTGCTCGCGCACGGTAGGGGCATTGCGGCTAACCGATGGCGTGAACGAATCTACATTGCAATAAGTGCAGCCGCCGTAGCCTTTGCTGCCATCGCGATTGGGGCAGGTAAAGCCGCCGTCAACGATAACCTTAAACACACGGTGCCCTTTATACTTCTCCTTAAGCCAGGGGCCATAATTGTTATAGCCCTTCTCCCACCGGGACTCCACCGATTTTATTTCTGATACTGATTGCATTAGTGCAAAGATACTAATTTATAGGCACACCCATTTTTGGCGTGTATTTAACCGCTTATTTTACAAGGCGCTGTTTATTTAAAAAGGAAATTGTATTTTAGGACGGAAACCAACCTTTATCACAAATGAAACAAATTTTACTTGTTGCTGCGCTTTGTTTATGTTTATTCGCCTGTAAAAAAAGTAACCCGGAACCAGAATCAAACACACCTGCAAGTATTGTAGGTAACTGGCGTATGATAACCCACCAGGCCAGCGTTTATGATAATTCAAATAAGTTTTTAGGTTTAGAAGACCTTTACCTGGAAAATATAAGTTTTACTGCAGACGGTAAGTTAATTGAGACCGACATACTTGGCAATACCTACACATCTAAGTATGCCGTAAAAGAGCAGGGCGGGAAAAACTACCTGTTTTTAAGCGCCACAGACGGTGGATATACCATAGCCGTTAACTTAAGGGATTAAATATATCATCAACAATCTGAAAAGCCGCTTTTTTGCCTTTTTTGGGTTCAATAAGCAAATGTTTTATAATGGGAAAGATGAATAATTCGC